>NZ_CP087197.1:125000-5935759 GCF_024749305.1 Pseudomonas sp. B21-012
GTTCCCGGGCCTTGTACACACCGCCCGTCACACCATGGGAGTGGGTTGCACCAGAAGTAGCTAGTCTAACCTTCGGGAGGACGGTTACCACGGTGTGATTCATGACTGGGGTGAAGTCGTAACAAGGTAGCCGTAGGGGAACCTGCGGCTGGATCACCTCCTTAATCGACAGACATCAGCTGTCTTATGAGCTCCCACACGAATTGCTTGATTCATTGAAGAAGACGATTGGGTCTGTAGCTCAGTTGGTTAGAGCGCACCCCTGATAAGGGTGAGGTCGGCAGTTCGAATCTGCCCAGACCCACCAATTACATGTGGTGCAGCCTGTAGCAATACGGGGCCATAGCTCAGCTGGGAGAGCGCCTGCCTTGCACGCAGGAGGTCAGCGGTTCGATCCCGCTTGGCTCCACCACCTTACGTCAAAGCTTAGAAATGAATATTCGTATCGAATATTGATTTCTGAACTTTTTCAGAATCGTTCTTTAAAAATTTGGGTATGTGATAGAAAGATAGACTGGACAGCACTTTCACTGGTGTGTGTTCAGGCTAAGGTAAAATTTGTGAGTAATTACAAGTTTTCGGCGAATGTTGTCTTCACAGTATAACCAGATTGCTTGGGGTTATATGGTCAAGTGAAGAAGCGCATACGGTGGATGCCTTGGCAGTCAGAGGCGATGAAAGACGTGGTAGCCTGCGATAAGCTTCGGGGAGTCGGCAAACAGACTTTGATCCGGAGATCTCTGAATGGGGGAACCCACTCAGCATAAGCTGAGTATCTTGTACTGAATACATAGGTGCAAGAGGCGAACCAGGGGAACTGAAACATCTAAGTACCCTGAGGAAAAGAAATCAACCGAGATTCCCTTAGTAGTGGCGAGCGAACGGGGACTAGCCCTTAAGTGGCTTTGAGATTAGCGGAACGCTCTGGAAAGTGCGGCCATAGTGGGTGATAGCCCTGTACGCGAAAATCTCTTAGTCATGAAATCGAGTAGGACGGAGCACGAGAAACTTTGTCTGAATATGGGGGGACCATCCTCCAAGGCTAAATACTACTGACTGACCGATAGTGAACCAGTACCGTGAGGGAAAGGCGAAAAGAACCCCGGAGAGGGGAGTGAAATAGATCCTGAAACCGTATGCGTACAAGCAGTGGGAGCCTACTTGTTAGGTGACTGCGTACCTTTTGTATAATGGGTCAGCGACTTATATTCAGTGGCGAGCTTAACCGAATAGGGGAGGCGTAGCGAAAGCGAGTCTTAATAGGGCGTTTAGTCGCTGGGTATAGACCCGAAACCGGGCGATCTATCCATGGGCAGGTTGAAGGTTAGGTAACACTGACTGGAGGACCGAACCGACTACCGTTGAAAAGTTAGCGGATGACCTGTGGATCGGAGTGAAAGGCTAATCAAGCTCGGAGATAGCTGGTTCTCCTCGAAAGCTATTTAGGTAGCGCCTCATGTATCACTGTAGGGGGTAGAGCACTGTTTCGGCTAGGGGGTCATCCCGACTTACCAAACCGATGCAAACTCCGAATACCTACAAGTGCCGAGCATGGGAGACACACGGCGGGTGCTAACGTCCGTCGTGAAAAGGGAAACAACCCAGACCGTCAGCTAAGGTCCCAAAGTTATGGTTAAGTGGGAAACGATGTGGGAAGGCTTAGACAGCTAGGAGGTTGGCTTAGAAGCAGCCACCCTTTAAAGAAAGCGTAATAGCTCACTAGTCGAGTCGGCCTGCGCGGAAGATGTAACGGGGCTCAAACCATACACCGAAGCTACGGGTATCACTTAGGTGATGCGGTAGAGGAGCGTTCTGTAAGCCTGTGAAGGTGAGTTGAGAAGCTTGCTGGAGGTATCAGAAGTGCGAATGCTGACATGAGTAACGACAATGGGAGTGAAAAACTCCCACGCCGAAAGACCAAGGTTTCCTGCGCAACGTTAATCGACGCAGGGTTAGTCGGTCCCTAAGGCGAGGCTGAAAAGCGTAGTCGATGGAAAACAGGTTAATATTCCTGTACTTCTGGTTATTGCGATGGAGGGACGGAGAAGGCTAGGCCAGCTTGGCGTTGGTTGTCCAAGTTTAAGGTGGTAGGCTGAGATCTTAGGTAAATCCGGGATCTTAAGGCCGAGAGCTGATGACGAGTTGCCTTTAGGCGACGAAGTGGTTGATGCCATGCTTCCAAGAAAAGCTTCTAAGCTTCAGATAACCAGGAACCGTACCCCAAACCGACACAGGTGGTTGGGTAGAGAATACCAAGGCGCTTGAGAGAACTCGGGTGAAGGAACTAGGCAAAATGGCACCGTAACTTCGGGAGAAGGTGCGCCGGTGAGGGTGAAGGACTTGCTCCGTAAGCCCATGCCGGTCGAAGATACCAGGCCGCTGCGACTGTTTATTAAAAACACAGCACTCTGCAAACACGAAAGTGGACGTATAGGGTGTGACGCCTGCCCGGTGCCGGAAGGTTAATTGATGGGGTTAGCTAACGCGAAGCTCTTGATCGAAGCCCCGGTAAACGGCGGCCGTAACTATAACGGTCCTAAGGTAGCGAAATTCCTTGTCGGGTAAGTTCCGACCTGCACGAATGGCGTAACGATGGCGGCGCTGTCTCCACCCGAGACTCAGTGAAATTGAAATCGCTGTGAAGATGCAGTGTATCCGCGGCTAGACGGAAAGACCCCGTGAACCTTTACTATAGCTTTGCACTGGACTTTGAATTTGCTTGTGTAGGATAGGTGGGAGGCTTTGAAGCGTGGACGCCAGTTCGCGTGGAGCCATCCTTGAAATACCACCCTGGCAACTTTGAGGTTCTAACTCAGGTCCGTTATCCGGATCGAGGACAGTGTATGGTGGGTAGTTTGACTGGGGCGGTCTCCTCCTAAAGAGTAACGGAGGAGTACGAAGGTGCGCTCAGACCGGTCGGAAATCGGTCGTAGAGTATAAAGGCAAAAGCGCGCTTGACTGCGAGACAGACACGTCGAGCAGGTACGAAAGTAGGTCTTAGTGATCCGGTGGTTCTGTATGGAAGGGCCATCGCTCAACGGATAAAAGGTACTCCGGGGATAACAGGCTGATACCGCCCAAGAGTTCATATCGACGGCGGTGTTTGGCACCTCGATGTCGGCTCATCACATCCTGGGGCTGAAGCCGGTCCCAAGGGTATGGCTGTTCGCCATTTAAAGTGGTACGCGAGCTGGGTTTAGAACGTCGTGAGACAGTTCGGTCCCTATCTGCCGTGGACGTTTGAGATTTGAGAGGGGCTGCTCCTAGTACGAGAGGACCGGAGTGGACGAACCTCTGGTGTTCCGGTTGTCACGCCAGTGGCATTGCCGGGTAGCTATGTTCGGAAGAGATAACCGCTGAAAGCATCTAAGCGGGAAACTTGCCTCAAGATGAGATCTCACTGGAGCCTTGAGCTCCCTGAAGGGCCGTCGAAGACTACGACGTTGATAGGTTGGGTGTGTAAGCGCTGTGAGGCGTTGAGCTAACCAATACTAATTGCCCGTGAGGCTTGACCATATAACACCCAAGCAATTTGAGCGAAAGCCAGATTGCGGTGTTGTGAAGACTGCACAGCCGAAGATTTGTAACTCACAAAACATCACATACCCGATTCGCTGGAGTGTCTTAAACAAGACTTTCTGGCAACAGAATTTCTTGACGACCATAGAGCATTGGAACCACCTGATCCCATCCCGAACTCAGCAGTGAAACGATGCATCGCCGATGGTAGTGTGGGGTTTCCCCATGTGAGAGTAGGTCATCGTCAAGATTAAATTCCGAAACCCCTATCTGCATCTGCAGGTAGGGGTTTTGTCTTTAAGGTAGAAGCATCAAGAATTCGCTGGCACGTCGCAACAGACGGACCGGCACACAGAATTTCTTGACGACCATAGAGCATTGGAACCACCTGATCCCATCCCGAACTCAGCAGTGAAACGATGCATCGCCGATGGTAGTGTGGGGTTTCCCCATGTGAGAGTAGGTCATCGTCAAGATTCATTCCGAAACCCCTGTCTGCCCTGCAGACAGGGGTTTTGTCTTTCAGGGACCTGTCGGGAGCTGGCCTTGCCAGCGATGGGCTGCATAGCAGCCCCAGAGCAGCCGCTGACTTACCCAGCTCTTCGCACCTTGCCACTGCGCCGCGCCTGCAACTTGCGCCACCAGATGTACACCCCGGTCAGCGACAGCACCGCAATCATCACTCCCAACACTGCAATCAACACCTGGCCGGTCATGCCGATGATGCGCCCGCCATGTATGGGTAACTGCAAGCGGTAAAAGCGTTCCCCCAAGGTGCCTTGCCCGGCAATCTCCTTGCCCAGCAAATGCCCGTCAGTGCCGTGGAAGAACAACCAGGACTTACCCTGGGCATCGGTATCGTGCTGGCCAAACCCCGCACCATAGAAGTTGTACTCGAAGCTGTAGTACAGCTCACCGATCGGTGCCGTTAGCCCCAGCCGCTGACCTTCCTGCTGCGCCAGCTGGTAGGCCTGTTGATAGTTCAGCTGGGTCACCCCCAGTTGTTCCTTGGGTAACCCGCCACGGGCTTCATAGACGCTTGGCTCAATCGGTGAAAACAGCGACACCGCCGGTTTGAACACCTGGGCCGGCAAGTTCATCGCCACGCTGCTGATCGCAATCGGCAGCAGCAACAGCCACAACCACAAACCGCCCGCCCTGTGGATATCCATGTTCAGCCGATAGGCATGGCCACCCTTGATCTTCCAGGCTTTCGCCCACTTGCCCCAGAACGGCCGCCCACGCGGCAAGGTCAGCAGCACGGCGATAAAGCAGTCGATTACCCACATGATCGCCACCACACCCATCAGCAGAATCCCCCAGTTGCCGGGCAGGGTCAGGCTGTAATGCAGCTCGAGCATGAACGGCATGAAGTTCTCGCGGGAGAAACAGCATTCACCCCAGTAGCGCTGGCCCAGGGTCAACCCACTGACGGGGTCGAGATAGAACACCGTGTTCTTCTCGGCATAGGGCTCGCCGCTGGCTGGGTCATTGCGCGGCACCATGGCCAGCAGCGCCGCATGCCCGGGCTCGTTCGGGTATTCCATGTACCAGACTTGCAGGCGCGGATGCTCGGCCTGCAACTTATCCACAAGCACCCCGGGTTGCCGGCGTTCACCCACGGTGGGCGCGTCATAGAAGGACGGGTTGAGCCATTCATCCAGTTCGTGATGAAAGGCCAGGACGCTGCCGGTTAGGCCCGCCATGGCCAAAAACAGCGCAGTGATCAGGCCAAGGTAGCGGTGAAGCAGTACGTAAAGCTGACGCATGGGTAAAGGTCCGGAATAAGTCGCCAGATACAACAAAGCCAGCCCCCGGAATCAGGTGCTGGCTTTGGCGTTCATACAGGTGAGGTCAGAACTGGTAGCTGACCGTGGCGCTGACATTGCGCTCTTCGCCCATGTAGCAGTAACTCAGGCTGGCACAGGAGGCGATGTAGCTCTCATTGGTGAGGTTGTTGGCATTGAGCCGCACATCCACGCCCTTGAGCCCGACCTTGCCCAGGTCATAGCCAACCGACGCGTCGAACAGGGTGTAGGAGGGCACCTTCATGGTGTTCTCGGCATCCACCCAGCTGTAGCCGACATAACGCACACCGCCGCCCAGGCGCAGGCCGTCGAGGGCGCCCTGGCGGAAGTTGTAGTCAGCCCACAGCGAGGCCATGTGTCGCGGTGCCTGGGTAGGCGAGTTGCCCTTGTTGTCGAGGTCGCTGCCGAACAGCGTGCTTGGCATCGACTTGGCGTACTCGATGTCGGTGAAGGTGTAGCTGCCGAGCACTTTCAGGTTGTCGGTGACCTGCATGTGGGCTTCCAGCTCCAGGCCCTGGGAGCGGACCTGGCCTACAGGACGATAGAACTCTTCCTGCGGCAGCTTAGAGGCCAGGTTCTCCTGCTCGATGCGGAACACCGAAGCGGTGAACAGGTTGTCAGTGCCCGGTGGCTGGTACTTGATGCCGGCTTCCCACTGGGTGCCCTCGGTCGGCGCCAGCGGATTGCCGGCCTGGTCGGCATAGGAGTTGGGGTTGAACGACTCGGAATAGCTGATGTACGGCGCAATGCCGTTTTCGAACAGGTACAGCACGCCGGCGCGGCCGGTCAGTTTGGTGCGCTGGTCGCTGATCCTGGTGCCCAGCGGGCGGCTGGCTTCGGCGATACGGTTCTCGTCCGAGGTCTTCACCCAGTCCTGACGCAGGCCCAGGGAGAAGCGCCACTGGTCGAGCTCGATCAGGTCCTGCAGGTACACGCCGGTCTGCTGCAGCCGACGCAGGTAGCTGGTGGGGTTGTAGTAGGTGATTTGCGAGTTGCCGTATTGCGGGTCGAAGGCGTTGATCGGCGCCAGCGAGCCACTGCGCCAGTCGACCACGGTTTTGCGCCGCTGATAGTCCAGGCCCAGCAGGGTGGTGTGCTTGGCACTGCCGGTGAAGTATTCGGCCTGGAGCATGTTGTCGATGATGTACGCGTGGAGCTTTTCATCGCCGCCGGTGTAGTAGCGGTTCAGCTCGTTGCTGGTCGGCGTGGTCCAGCCCCAGGCATACACCTGGTCCATTTTCACCGTCGAGTCCAGGTAGCGGAAGTTCTGCCGCGCGGTGAAAACGTCGTTGAAGCGATGCTCGAACTGATAGCCGAACGACTGCTGGTCGCGCTCGTAGCGGTCGACACCCGGCTCGCCTTCGAAGAAGTGATCGGAGATGCGCTGGCCATTGCGCTGGTGCAGCGCGCCATCGGCCGGCACGCCGCCGTGATAGCCGCCGTCGGGGTCGTGCTGCAGGTAGGCCTGCAGGGTCAGCGAGGTGTCTTCGCTGAAGTTGATGCTGACAGTCGGGGCCAGGGCGAAGCGTTTTTCCTCGTTGTGGTCGAACTGGGTGTCGGACTGATCGGCCAGGCCCACCAGACGGTAGGCGATGCGCTTGTCGTCATCCAGCGGGCCGCTGAAGTCGAAACCGACACCACGCTGGCCCTGGGTGCCAACAGTGGCCTGTACCTGATGGTAGGCCTCGTACAGTGGCTTCTTGCTGGTCAGGGCGACCAGGCCGCCGGGTGAGCTGCGGCCATAGAGCACCGAAGATGGCCCCTTGAGGATGTCCACGCGCTCAAGAAAGTACGGATCGACCTGCATGGTGCTGTAGGTGCCGCTGTCACCCATGGACTTGAGGCCGTCCAGGTAGATGTTATCCACAGAGCCGTCGTTGAAGCCGCGCATGGCTACGTAGTCGTAGCGGTGTGTCGCACCATAAGGGTTGGTCAGCACGCCCGGGGTGTAGCGCATGGCCTGGGCCACGGTCTGCGAGCCCTGGTCGTCCATTTGCTGACGGGTCACCACCGATACAGACTGCGAGGTTTCCAGGATCGGCGCACTGGTCTTGGTCGCAACCTGGCTGTGAGTGGCGTTGTAGCCTTCCATGCTGCCCAGGGCGTTACCCAGGGCGAACTCACGCACTTCGGTGCTAGGCAGCGACAGCGCTGCGTCCTGTGCCTGAGCCCGCAGCACATAGCTGCCGCCATCCTGGCTGAGGGCCTCCAGGCCTGAACCATTAAGCAACTGGCGCAGCGCCTGGTCGGTGGCGTAGCTGCCTTGCAGGCCCGGCGACTGCAGGCCCTGGGTCATTTGCGGGGTGCTCGACAGGGTGATCTGAGCCTGGCGGGCGAACTGGTTGAGCACCTCATCCAGGGAGCCGGCAGGGATGTTGTACTGCTGGCTGACACTGCCTGCTGGTGATGCAAGTGTCATTGCCGGCACCGCAGTGATGCCCAGGGCGGTGCCGAGCAGCGCGGCGCGGATGGCCTTGCCGAGGACACTGGAACAGGCAGAATCTAAGGAAGGTTGAAAATCATTCTTCTTGTTGAGCCGCAACAGGGGCGAAGCATTACGCATGGAGAGCATCCGTAGAGTCGGTAAGGGCAGAAAGAGTCGCTTACTGTCCTAGCCGGACTCGTGGGTAAAACCCGCCAAAAAAATCACTTCACGCCAGCCGTTCCAGGCGCACCCACCAGCGGGTGCGATAGCTGACCTTGATCGGCAGTGTCTGTGGCAGCAGTTGCAACAGCTTGTCGGTGTCTGCAAGGCGGAACACACCTGACAGGCGCAAGTCGGCAATGTCGTCGGCGCAGCTGACATAGCCATGGCGATAGCGCCCGACTTCAGCAAGAAAATCACCCAGGCGCATGTCGCGGGTGACGATCAGCCCTTCGGCCCAGGCGCCGGCATCCATGTCCTGATTGTGCAGCAGGGTCGCGCCGCGGGCATCGAGGCGATAGCTCTGGCCGGCGTGAATCCATTGCATCGGGCCTGGCGAGTGGATGGCGACGCTGCCCTGGCTGACGCTGACGCGGGTGCAGTCGTCGTCCTGGCGCACCACGAAGCGGCCGTCGAAGCCTTGCAGCAAGGCTTCGCGGGTGCTGACCAGCAACGGTCTAGCCGGGGTGCTTGTGTCTTTGGCGCAGGTCAGCATCAACTCGCCGTGCTTGAGACGAATCAGGCGCTGATCGGCCTCAAAGGCAAGGTCTGCGGCGCTGTTGGTGTTCAGTTGCAGCAGCGAGCCATCGGGCAGGCGCACGCTGCGACGCTGGCCGGTGGCGCTGGCGAAATCCGCAGTCCAGGGGCTGATTAGCTGCAGGTCCTTACCCAGCCAGGTCGCCGAGCCGAGCACCAGCACGCCGCTGAGCAGCTTCAGGGCCTGGCGTCGTTGCAGGCGCTGGCTGCTGTTCTCAAGGGTCTGCAAGGCCACACTGGCCCCTGGCACGGCGCGCAGGTTGAGTTCCTGCTGCAGCGACTGCACTCGTTGCCAGGCCAGCTCGTGCTCCTGATGGGTTGCACGCCACTGTTCGCATTGCTGCTGCAGCCGCGCGTTGTGGCCGCTTTCGCGCAGCTTGAGCATCCAGTGGATGGCTTGCTTGACCACGCGCGGGCCGGGGTTGAGGGTGGTCATGACGGCTTACGCCTCTGACTCGTAGCGCAGCAGGTAGCAATGATAGAGCGCATCGGCCACGTAGCGCTCAACCGAGCGCAGCGACACGCCCATCTGTTCGGCAATGTCCTTGTGGCTCAAGCCCTCGCACTGGGCCAGGAGAAACGCGCGGCGCACTTTCGGCTTGAGGCCGTCGAGCATCTGCGCGATGCGCTCAAGCAGCTCCAGCAGCAGTTCGCGGGTTTCAAGCGAAGGCACTTCGGCCTCTGGCAGATGCGCCAGGGCTTCGAGGTAGGCGCGCTGCAGCTCCTCACGGCGCCAGTGGTCGATCACCAGGCCGCGAGCGATGGTACGCAGGAATGCCCGGGGGGCGTTCAGCTCCAACAGTTCACGCCGCTGCAACAGGCGCACGAAAGTGTCCTGGGCCAGGTCCGCGGCATCGGCGGCGTTGCCCAGCTTGCTGCGCAGCCAGGTGTTCAGCCAGCCGTGGTGATGGCTGTAAAGCGTGTGCACGGACTCTCGAGAGGGCATGAAGGTGCGCTGCTGAAGGGGTCATAAATGATAATTAGTCTCATTGTTGGCATCCTTGGAATATTTTGCAACTGTTGATCAGGGCAAGCTCGCTCTTGCCGGAGCGGGCTTGCCCCGCGATCGGGTTTAACTCAGCAAATTCTTCACATTGTTCATTGCCTCATCGGCAAACCCCTGCAAAAACGCCTGAAAGCCAGGCATTGCCTCGCTGCCGCCTTGCCATGGCTCGGCCTGGATGGTCCAGGTCGCCCGCGCCTGACGCTCGCCCAGCGCCTCGACCTGCATCGCCGCCCACAGGTTGCCGATGTTCAGGCTGGTGTAGATCAGGCTCCAGGTCATGTACATGGCCTGGTCGTCGCGGCTGTTGAGCTGCTCGATGACCACGTTGCCGTCCTTGAACAGCTTCTTGCGCACCGAGCGTACGCCGCTACCGGTCATCTCGATGTGCGCCAGGGCCGGGATGAACACCGGGAAGCCGGCAAAGTTGCCGACGATGTTCCAGACGCTGGCGGCAGCGCTGGCGATCTCGACGCTGGCCACTACGTGGCAGCCTTCGGGGTTGTGGATAAGTGTGTCGGGTTGGAGTGCTTGCATGGTGTCTCTCCTGGTTGGGTTGAAGCTGCTCAGATGAAGGCGATGTCGTGCAGGTACTGGCAGCCGCGTTGCAGCAGCTGCGGGGTTTTGCGCGGGTAACGGGCGCCCATGCGCTGGACGCCGGCGCGGGCGTTGTCGTGCTGGATTCGCGAGATGTCGCCGATGTCTTCCTCAAAGCCGTCCAGGTAGAAACCCAGCACATCGAACAGGGCGTTGTCGCGGTCGACCCGCTGCAACTGCCGCTGCCACTGCTCAACGCTGACCAGCTCGAATGGCCTGCCGCTGTCGCGGAACACCGAGACGTAATCGCGCCAGCTCAAAGGCTCGGGGTTGTGCAGGTTGAACACCGCCCGTTCGGGCTGGTAGCGGCTGCTGTGGAAGGCGATGAAGCGGGCCAGAAAGTCCACCGGCATCAGGTCGAAGTTGAGCTCCAGCGCCGGCACCTGGCCGAGTTGCAGCGAGCCTTTGAGCATCAGCATCAACCGGTTGCGCTGGGGCTGGCAGATGCCATTGCGGCTGTCGAAGGTGATGTTGCCGGGGCGGTACAGGTTGACCCACACGCCCTGGGCGCGGGCGCGCTGAAGAATGCGCTCGCCCACCCATTTGCTCAGGTTGTAGCCGTTGCGGATATAGATCGGCGGGGTGGTGGCCGGGTCTTGTTCGAGCACCTGGCCGTCGGCGTCGATGGCGCTGCACGCCGACAGGGTCGAGATGAAATTGAAGACCTTCTTGCGCCGGCCTTCGCACAGGCGCAGGCACTCGAACAGCGGTTCGACGTTGTCGGCGGCGAGGCTCTGGTAATCCAGTACATGGTTGACCTGCGCGGCGTTGTGCAACAGCGCGCCGTACTCGCTGTCGAGGTAGTTGTAGTCGGCTTCGGCCAGGCCCAGGCGCGGCTGGCGCAGGTCGGCGGCGAAGACTTTCACCCGGCTCATTTCCAGCCCATGCAAGCCGTTCTCTACCAGCGCCGCGCTAAAGCGTTGCTCGGCTGACTGACTGGCGTTGGCGCGCACCAGGCAGGCCACTTCGCTGGCGCCCCATTGCAGCAGCGCTTCGACCAGGTGCACGCCAAGAAAGCTGTTGGCGCCGGTGACGATCACCTTGTGCACATCGCCCAGTTGCGCCACTGGCAGCACCTGCAAGCCCAGTTCGCGGCAGGCGTCGCGTTCAGCTTGCGGGTCGAGGCCAGGCAGCTGTGCCTGCTCACCGCTGACCAGGGTGGCCAGGCGTTGCACTGTCGGCATCTCGATAAAGCGGTTGATCGCAATGCCGCGGCCGAACTGTTCGCGAATGGCCAGCAACAGGCGCGACAGCAGGATCGAATGGCCACCGAGGCTGAAGAAGCTGGCGTCGGTGGAAATGTCCTGCTCGGGCAGTTCCAGCAGCGTGCTCCACAGGCCAACCAGCTGCGCTTCGACCGGGGTTAGCGGACCGAAGTGATGCCGGCTCGGCGCCAAACCCAGCGGCAGTGCCGCCAGCGCCTGGCGGTCAACTTTGCCGTTGGCGGTGTAGGGCATCTGCGCCAGTTGCTGATAGAAACCCGGGCGCATGTAGTCGGGCAGCCTTTGCTCGGCGTGCTGGCGCAGTGCCGCTTCGCTGTCATCACCGGTGGCTTGCGCGCAGAATGCCAGGATCCGCCGCTGGGCATCGATGATCACCGCCACCTGGCGGAACAGGCCGCTGCTGCGCAGGCAGTGCTCGATCTCTTCGGGTTCGACGCGAAAGCCGCGAATCTTCACCTGGTTGTCGCGCCGGCCACAAAGCTCGATACCCTCGGCCGTCCATTTGCCGATATCGCCGGTGCGATACACGCGCAACAGGCTGCTGTCGCCTGGGCTGAGGTTGAGGAAGCGCTCGTTGCTCAGGGCAGGATTGTTCAGATAGCCCAAGCCCACGCCCGGCCCTGCGATATACAACTCACCGGGGCAGTTTTCGATCACCGGTTGCAGGTTTTCGTCGAGGATCAGCACCCGCGTGTTGGCGATCGGGCAACCCAGGTTGCGGTTGTTGTCGCCAGTGTTGAACACCCGGGTGGTGGCCAGTACCGTGGTCTCGGTCGGGCCATAGATGTTGTGCAGTTGGCACTGCCCGGCCAGGCGTGCAATCACCTCCGGTTCACAGACGTCGCCACCGGTGACCAGGTGCTTCAACTCCAGGGTTTGATCGCGCGGCAGGATGCTCAGCAGTGCCGGCGGCAGGAAGGCGTGGGTGACGTGCTGTTCGCGCATCAGCGCCAGCAATTGAGCCGGGTCGCGGCGCTGGTCTTGCGTGGGCACCACCAGTTCCCCGCCGGCGACCCAGGTGGGCAGGATGTCCAGCAGCGAGGCATCGAAGCCGATGGTCGAAAACTGCAATGCCCGGCTGTGCTCATCGAGTTGCACGTGGGCGCTGTACCAGGCCTGGAAGTGGCTGAGGTTACGCTGGCTGAGCAGCACGCCCTTGGGCTGGCCGGTGGTGCCCGAGGTGTAGATCGCCACGCACGGGGCGTCTGGCGCCGGTCGCTGGCGCAGTAATGACGGCAACGGCTGCGCCAACGCTGCGGGCAACTGGCGCAGGTCGAGGCTTTTCACAGCCAAGTCATCCACTGGGACTTGACCGTCATGCAGCAACAGGCTGGCGCCGGCGTTCTTGAGGATGTAACGCAGACGCTCGGCGGGGTGCGCAGGATCCAGCGGCAAGTACACCGCCCCATAGCCGAATACCGCGAGCAGGCTGGCGTAGAGCGCTGCGGATTTGCCCATGCAAACGCCAATCACTGGCGGGTCGGCGTCAATAGCCAAGCCGGCCATCAATTGCTGGATGGCGACCGCCTGGGCGTGCAGTCGGGCATAGCTGATGCGCTGGCCGTTGAGGTTCATCGCCGGGCGTTCGGCATGAAGTTGCAGGCTCTGCTGCAGGCGCTCGATCAGCGCTACTTCGCCAGTTGCCAGCAATGGCAGGCTGTCGTGCTGGTTGTAGCGATGCAGCCAGGCCAGTTGCTCCAGCCAGCCAAGACCTTGTTGCTGGTCCTCCTGCCCGGGGCTGATGGCGGCTGCCTGCTGCAGGTAGTCGGGGTTTCGCGAGAAACGGCTGACGTGCAGCGCGAGGGCTTGCTGCAGGCTGTCGATGGTCTTCCGGCGCAGTTGCTGGCCATTGCCGGACACCTCCGCTGCTAGCGGCTGGCGCTCGATCAACCGCTGCGCGGTGGCTGTGCCGGTCCAGCACAACAGCTCAAGTGTCGGCAGTTCGCCAGTGCTGTGCAGGTTGAGCCCCAGGCGCAGGCTCAACAACGCGCAGTCGCCAAGCCCCTGCCAATCGCTGGCACTCAGCGCCAGGCTGCCATCATCGATGAGCAGCTGTGGCCGGGGCCACGGGCGATGCTGCAAGGCTGCGGTGCTATCGGCCAGGTACAGCGCGTGCCCATGGTCGAGCAGTTCCTGGTGCAGCAGGGCCAATGCCGGGCTTGTGCCGATCAGACAGATTTGCAGGCGTCTCATGGCGCTCTCCTTGGTTCGGGCAGGTAATGCGCCAGGGCCTGTTGTACGCAAGGCGAATCGAGCATCGAGCTGGCGCGGAACAGGCGCAGGATGTTGCCCAGCAGCGGATGCCGGTGATCGATCGGGTAGGCCATCGCCGTTACCTCCTGGCGCAATGCTTGGCGCGCGGTCTCGCCGATCGGCAGGTGCTCGATCAGGCTGAAATCGAAGGTTTTCTGGATGTCGTTGGTCAGGTACTGGGCGAGGAACACCGGGAGGATGTCGGCAATGCACCGGCGATCCGCCTCCGGCGCGCTGTGCCAGTAGATGCGTACCAACCGCGCCCAGAAGGTCGAGTGGCGCCCCTCGTCGAGCAGGTGGTCGGCCATTAGCCCCTTGACCGAGGGCTTGACCGTGTCATCGCGGGCAAAGGCGGCGACGTCGTCCGTCAGGGTGTTCTCGGCAATACCTACGCAAATCAGCTCAAGGGCGTCGCGCAGATGTTCCGGTGCCAGCGCCAGGGCTGCGGGTATCGCCCGGCTCAGCTCGATCTCCCGGGGCAGGGCAATCGGCTCGATGCCGGTCAGGGCGATGGTCTGGTGCATGAAGTCCATGGCCACCAAGGCGTGGTAGTCCTCATCGACCACCACGGTCATGGCGTCATAGCGGCAGGCGAACGGAAAGCGAATGGCGAAGCGGTCCTTGGCGATCCGCCGGGCGGTGTGGTCGACGATCTCGGTCTCGAAAATCACCACGTCGTTGATGAACTTGTAGAGGCTCTGGGCCAGGGCGAAATCGCGCTGCTGCGGGCACGCGCGGACAAAGGTTTCGCTGAGCACCAGCGGCTGGCGGCTGAGCGGGTAGATCAGGCGCTGATCATCCTCGACCAGGCGTCGTGGCCGGGTGCGGATGGTCGCCCGGCTCTCCCAGGCCTCGGCACAGGAGGTGTAGTCGAGGGCGTTCATGCGCTGGTCTCCACGACGTTTTCGCGCATCGACAGGCGCAAGCGGTCCCACAGGGCAATGCGGCTGTCGACGGCGGCAATGGCGGCTTCGAGCACCTGGCGTTGTTGCACCGGGTCGCCTTTGACCAGCCTTGCCAGCAAGGCCTCGGCGGCCGGGCCATGGTCTTCGGAGTCGACCTCGATGTGCCGCTGCAGGTAGTAACGGAAGGTGGGCGCCTGTTCGCCGCTGATACCCCAGTCATCGAGGATGCGCTGGAACATGGTCGGGATGACGCTTTCGCGGCCATGCACAAAGGCTGCAGCGACACCATGGGCCGGTGCGCCCAGGGCGGTTTCCAGCGTGTGGCAGACGAACTGCCGGGCTGCCTCGCTGGCGCCTGCACGCTGCAGGGCACTGGCGTAACCCACGCCTTCACGCTGCAGGCTGACGAAGCGCTCGATCGCTGCTGTGCTGGCGCCGACCTCGCGCATGGCGTCCAGGTACAGCTCGAAATGACTGTAGTGGCCCTGGCCGGGGCGATCGTCGGACTCCTCGCCAAGAACGATCTCGTTGATCAGGCGTGCGGCGTGCGGGTCAAGCGGTGGCAGCCAGGGCAACTGGATACAGGTCAGCTCCTGCTGCAGGCGCTTGGTCAGCGACATGAAATCCCAGACGGCGAAGACATGGGTTTCCATGAACCGTTGCAATACCGGCAAACAATCGATTTCAGTAAAGATCGGGTGTGCGGCAAGTTCGGCTTTGCGGGCGATAAGAAGCGAAGTCAATGTATTCATGGGGTTTCCTGGTCACTGGCTAACATCCGGTTAATGTCCTTTCATCGGCGGCGGCGAAGTTTTCAGCGGCCGAGCAGGGGCCTCGACTGAATTATTCGATAACAGCGCAATGGCAGACGTATCGATGCAGTTGGCATCGTTTTCTTCGGTGAACGGGCACTTGGCGGTTGAGGTGGCCCGTGCCATTAAAAAGTTAGAACAACTTTTAAGTATTCGGCAACAACTTTGTTAATTATATTTGTAGTGATTGTTTTTAAAGTGTAAGTGGGCGGAATAAAACTTTTATAGTTAGTTTTATTGGCATGTAAGTGCTCCTTCCGGCAACCAAGTGTCAGAATTGAAACTGCATGAGTGAATGCCTCACTCGGAGCACTGAAACAATAAAAGTCGGACCTGGTTGACTCTTGAGGGCAGCTGATCGATATCGGTCCTTGCCCGGCGCGCGGCTCCTTCTACAGGTGTGCGATAAGCAGACGACCTGGCCCGCCTGAGGGCGATCAGCGGTCGCTGCGCGGGTAAGAGTGTGCCGAAAATGCAAGAGCCGCCATGGCTGGCTGAAACAGCAAGAGACAAATCAGCGGCGCGGGCGCGCCCTTGGAGGGCAGGGTATCCCTGCGTTTGCAGGGCTCAGAGGCTGAGCAGGCCCAGGTGGGTGTTGATGATTTGAATCAGCCGCTGGTTGAGTTGCGGCGCATCGCCCGCGGCGTCGGGCAGTTCGATCAGCTCGATCTCCCGGCCGCTGTGGTCGTGCCAGCCGAGCATGCGCGGCAGCGATCCTGACGGATACAGCGCAGTGACCGGCACGCTGAGCCCGGCGGCCGCTTCGGCCGGGTCTGCCTGCGGGCTGTCGCTGGTGGCGACAAACAGGTGGCGGGTTTGCCCCGGGTGCAGTTGCTCGGTGTGCCGGGCCAGAGCCAGGGCCAATTGCGCCCCGGCACCCTGGCCGAACAAGGCGTGGGGTTTACGCAGGTACACCTGCAAGCGCTCGATCAGCGAGTCGATCAGGGTGGGGTTGCCGTGCAAGGGCAGTGAACGGATCGGGTCGCCGTAGGCCAGCACGTTGACGGTCACCAGTTCGATATGGTCGTTGAGCGCCACCGACCAGGCACGGTACTGGCTCAGATGATCCTGGCTGCAGGCAAGGCAGATCAGGCGGATCTGCGGCGGCTGGGCAGAGCCCGATACGGTTCTGCGCTGAAGTGTAGGAGCGTGCACTGCCTTTCCTTTCGCTCAAGGGGTGCCCCGAGCGCAATAGCTGCCAATGGCCGGGATTGCCGGCGATGGCGGTGGGTTCACTCTGCCGGTGGTCTGTTCAGGTAGGCCTTGATCGCTTTTGCCCCGTTGTTCAGGTGGCGCTCGAGAATCCTGATGGCATCTTCAACCGACTTGTCGTTTGCGGCGTCCACCAGCCCGATGTGATCGTCCTGGGTCAGCTTGCCCAGGCCCATCGATGACAGGTGGAAGCGCAGGAAGCGCTCTTCTTCGTTGAGCTCGTTTTCAATCAGGCGCAGCAGCTTCTGGTTCGGTGCCTTGCTGTACAGGCTCATGTGGAACAGGCGGTTGAGGCGCCCGATCTCGGCATGCCGGGTTTCGGTTTCAAGCTGGGTGATGTAGTTGCGCGCCCGGGCAATGTCGTCGGCATCGAGCAGCGGGATCGACTGGCGTAGTGCTTCGGACTCCAGAATGACCCGCAAGGCATAGGTATCGACGGCGTCTTCGCCGATCAATGGCGCAACCACCGCGCCCTTGTGCGCCACCACCTGCAACAGCGATTGCGCTTCGAGCTGGCGCAAGGCCTCGCGGACCGGCATGCGGCTGACACCGAACAAGGTTGCCAGCTCCTGTTGGCGCAAGGCCAGCCCAGGGGGCAGGCGGCCATCGAGGATGGCACTGCGCAGCCGCTCTTCAATCACGCTACGCGCCAGGTGTGGCGGCACTTGTTCGCCACCCAGGATTTCGCTCAGGGGTCTGGTTTTTCCGGCCACGCTGTTTTTGCCTGAAGTCGAAGTGAAATAATTGGATCCAATATCCAGCAACACTAGTTAGGGGAGGGATACTTGTCAAATAGCGGCGTTCGCCAACCCTTATTTATTAAGTAAACAGCAATCAACGGCCGCGCGCTTGCTATCGTGAAGGAAGTTTTTGTTCAAGGGAAGCCGGGTTGCAGCCCTCGCCAGACAGGGGGTTGCCCGTGGTCAACGGATTGCTGGCGCAATGATTGTAAGGTGCCATTGTTTTTTCCGGGTCGAGGCCGCACCATCGGCGTTTTTCCACAGGTCTGCGCGGATTATTCGCATTGGCGATACGTTGGGCTGTTCAATTGACCCTGCGCCGGCTCGGCCTGGCCGTGGTGCTCGGCTGCCTGTTACTGGGCGGCCTGCACGCGGATTGGGACTTCTCCCAGATCAGCCGCCGTGCCCAGTCGTTGTATGGCCCGCTGGGGCCTGGCCAGGACCGCATTGATGCCTGGCAGAACCTGCTGGCGACCCAGAAGCAGGGCAGCGAGGCCGAACGCCTGAAAGTGGTCAACCAGTTCTTCAACCAGCAGCTGCGCTATGTCGAAGACATCGACCTGTGGCGCGAAGTGGACTACTGGGCAACCCCGGTACAGTCACTGATCAAGGGCGCCGGTGACTGCGAAGACTATGCTATCGCCAAGTACTTCAGCCTGCGGCGCCTCGGGGTTCCGGCAGAAAAACTGCGCATTACCTACGTCAAGGCCCTGCGCCAGAACCGCGCGCACATGGTCCTGACCTATTATTCAAGCCCGGAGGCCATGCCGTTGGTACTCGACAGCCTGATCGATGCGATCAAGCCCGCCAGCCAGCGTCCTGACCTGCTGCCGGTGTATTCCTTCAACGGTGAAGGCCTGTGGCTGACCGGTGCGGGTGGTAACAAGAAGGTCGGCGACACCAAGCGCTTGTCGCGCTGGCAGGATCTATTGAAGAAGATGCAGGCCGAAGGCTTCCCCGCCGAGCCGGCTTACTGAAGGAGCACAGATGTCACTGTTCAAACAATTGCTGCTTGCCATCTGCCTGTTCCTGGTAGTCGCCTTCAGCGGCAGCTTCATGGTCAGCCTGGAGAGCTCACGCAGCCAGTACGTCAACCAGTTGCGCTCCCATGCCCAGGACGCCGCCACGGCGCTGGCGCTGTCGCTGACGCCGAACATCGACGACCCGGCGATGGTCGAGCTGATGGTCAGCTCGATCTTCGACAGTGGTTACTATTCGAGCATCAAGGTCATCGACACGGCGTCCAACGCCCTGCTGGTCGAGCGCCACGCCGAACCCGACCCCAACGGTGTGCCGGCCTGGTTCATCCGCCTGATCGGCCTGGAGGCGGCCGGTGGCGATGCCATCGTCAGCCGCGGCTGGCAGCAGGCGGCGCGGGTCGAGGTGGTCAGCCATCCGATGTTCGCCCTGGCCAAGCTCTGGCAGAGTGCGCTGGGCAGCCTCGGCTGGCTGTTGCTGTGTGGCGCCCTGAGTGCGGTGCTTGGCGCCTTGCTGCTGCGTCGCCAGCTCAAGCCGCTGGACTACATGGTGGCGCAGTCCCACGCCATTGCCCGGCGTGAGTTCCTCAGCCTGCCGGATTTGCCGCGTACCCCTGAGCTGCGCCGGGTTGTGCAGGCCATGAACCAGATGGTCGAAAAGCTCAAGGCGCTTTTCCAGGAGCAGGCCGAGCGCAGTGAAAAGCTGCGGGTCGAGTCGTATCAGGACAGCCTCACCGGCCTTGCCAACCGCCGCTATTTCGAGATGCAGCTCAACGCCTTGGTCAGCAACCTCGAAGAGGCGCGCCCGGGCTACCTGCTGTTGCTGCGGGTCAAGGACCTGGCCGGGCTCAACCAGCGCCTGGGCGGCCAGCGAACCGACCAGTTGCTACAGGCGGTCGGCCAGCAACTGCAACGCACTTGCGCCAACTACCCGGAAACCAACAACCTGATCACCCGCAGCCGCGGCGGCGAATTTGCCGTGCTGGCGCCGGGGCTGGTGCACGAAGAGGCGATCCAGCTGGCCCAGGCCCTGGAAGTGACCCTGCAGAGCCTGGCCGACACCGGCGCCAGCGATGTCACCCCGGTTGCCTGCATCGGCATGGCGCCCTACAGCCCGGGCGACGATCCGCAGGCCTTGCTCAAGCTCGCCGACGAGGCCCTGGCCCGCGCCGAGAGCCAGCTGGAGCCGGGCTGGGTGTGCCTGGAGCAAGGCACCGCGCCGCAAGCCGCCGATACCCACCACGCCTGGCATTCCTTGCTGGATGAAGCACTGCAGCAAGGGCGTTTCCAGTTGTTTTTCCAGCCGGTAGTGGCCTGTGAAGCGCCGGAGCGCGTGTTGCATTACAAGGTCATTTCGCGGGTGCTCGATACCCAGGGCCAGGCCATTGCCGCCGGGCGCTTCCTGCCGTGGCTGGAGCGTTTTGGCTGGTCGGCGCGGCTCGATGTGCTGATGCTTGAGCAAGTGCTCAAGCACATGCACAGCCACAAGGAAGCCCTGGCGCTGAACCTGTCGGCCGCAACCCTGGCTGACCCCAAGGCATTGCAGCGGGTCTATGACCTGCTTGCCCAGAACGCTGTGCTCGGCCCGCGCCTGACCCTGGAGATCGGCGAAGAGCAACTGCCGGAACAGGCCGTGCTCGAGCAACTCACCCGGCGCCTGCGGGCCCTGGGCTTCAGCCTCAGCCTGCAGCGCTTTGGTGGGCGCTTCAGCATGATCGGCAACCTGGCGCACCTGGGCCTGGCCTACCTCAAGATCGATGGCAGTTACATTCGCGCCATCGACCACGAACGGCACAAACGCCTGTTCATTGAAGCGATCCAGCGCGCAGCGCACAGCATCGACTTGCCGCTGATCGCCGAGCGGGTCGAGACTGAAGGTGAGCTCAAGGTATTGCGCGAGATGGGTATTCAGGGCGTTCAGGGACGCCTGGTCGGCGAGCCGGCACCCTGGCGTTGAAGCAGGACGTGCAGGCCCGCAACGGGCCTGCAGCGGTCAGATCAGGCCGCCGTTTTCTTCACTGTCGTCGATCAGGTTGGTCAGCCCGCCCAGCACCTGGCGGGCATTGGAGCGGCTGAGCAGTTTGGCCTGGGCGCCGGGCGGCAGGTCGGTGATGCTGATCACGCCTTTGGTGGTCAGCACTTCGATCAAGTCCTCAAGCACCCGGATCATGTCCAGGTCACTCTGTTTGAGCTGCTTGAGGCTGTTCTCGACCACGTCGTCGGCAAACCACTCCTGGACCTCGGCATGGTCGGCCGGGAGCATCTCCGTGTATTCGGCGTAGGGTGCGGCCTCTACCCGGACCAGTTGGCCCTGTGCATCGCGTTGCACGTAGAACATGGGGTATCCCTCTGAATGTCAGTCCGTATCCGCAGTCAGCAGCATAGGCCAAGCTGGCCGGGCGTCTAGCCCCGGCGAGCGAGTATGCGCTGTGAATACGGTGCAGGCAAAGTCCGCAGCACCGCGCCAGCCCCGGGAGGGCTGGCGCAGGCCGTGGATCAGCTGTTGGAGTGGTCGATCTTGATGGTCGGGTCGGCACCGGTTACCAGCGAGTTGATCGTGGTATTGGCCCAGTTGACGCCTTCCAGCTTGATCGTCACATCGGCATTGGCCAGGCCACCTGTGGCATTGAGCTTGCCTTCGGAGCTGACCTGCAGCGTCGACTCACCGTTGACCGTGGTGATCTTCAGGTAGTTGTCGATGGTGCTGGCCTTCTCGCCCTGGAGCAGGTCGCTCAGGTCCAGACGGTCGCCTTCGGCAGCCTTGAAGTCCTTGATCACGTCCTTGCCGGTGTCGCCGGCCTTCCACACGAAGGTGTCGGCACCGCTGCCACCGATCAGGATGTCATCGCCCTTGCCGCCGATGAGGATGTCGTTGCCTTCACCGCCCAGCAGTGTGTCGTTGCCGGTACCACCGAGCAGGATGTCATTGCCCTTGCCGCCATCGAGGTAGTCGTTGCCACCCTGGCCGAAGAGAATGTCGTTGCCGTCGCCACCGATGAGGATGTCGGCGCCATCGTTGCTGCGCGACACATCGAACTCGCTGACGTGCTCGCTGATGTACTGGTGCAGCACACGGCCATCGACGTCACCCAGGGCTACGCCCAGCTTGCCGGCCACGTAGGCCTGCATGGCCTCGACACCGTTGCCGGCGATCGAGTCGAAGCTGACCAGGTCGCCGAACAGGATGTCGTGGCCGTCGCCGCCGCTGACCGTATCGTTGCCCGGCTTGGTGGCTTCGGTGTGTCCGAGGATCGCCTCGGCCAGCTTGCTCGGGTCGATGTTGGTCTGCGGCTTGCCGTCACTGTCGAACGGCTTGAGGTCGTTGACGTTGACGCCACTGTTGAGGCCGATGGCTTCAACGCTGGACAGCCCGCTGAGGATCTTGAAGCCGTCCAGCGAGTTGTTCCAGGTGTCGTTGCTGGTGCCATTGCCCCAACCGGAACGGCTGGACAGCTCGAAGGTGCCGTCGCCCTGGGCACGAATGGTGCCCGAGGTCGAGGTGTACCAGCTGCCGTAGTACTTGTACTGGGCATTGAGGTTACCGTCGGCGTCGATACTGACCCGGTTGTTGCTGTCCAGCTGGTAGCGGTTCAGCGTGTCCCCTGGCTTGTAGTTGATCGCCTGGAGGAAGCTGTCCAGGGTCCAGCCGGAGTTGGCCAGCTGCGGGTTGCCTTGCTCGTTGGCCTGGTGGAAGGTCGGTTGGCCGTCGGTAATGAAGAACGTCTGGTTGCTACCGGTATTGCCGGCATTCTTCAGGGTCTGGAACCAGTTGGCCGTGGTCTTGAAGGCGTCCTCATAGTTGGTGCCGCCGTCGGAGTACATGGCCTTGAGCGCATCCTTGAGCGCTTGCAGCGAGCCGGCATCGGACAGGTTGACCGAGACTGACTTGTTGACCTGGCTGGAGAAGTCCACCAGCAGGATGTTCACGGTACCCGATTGCGCACCCTTGACGCTGTTGGCCAGGGTGTCGAACACCGACTGCAGGGACTTCTGCGCAGCGTCGACACCGGCGGCTTTCATACTGCCGGAGGTATCGACGATGAACGCCAGGTTGTAGTCCTGCCCCGGTACCACGTGCAGGCCGTTGACGTCGGCGACGACGATGTCGTTGCCGGTGCCAAGCTCGCGGCTATCGTTCTCGGCCGTCAGGTTGCTGGTGGTGTAGGTATCCGGGTAAACGGTGACCTTGATGGTGCCCTGGGTGAAGTCGGTGCTGCCGTTGGCCTTCTCGGTTGCCCGCGAAGTGACGGTCACATCGAACTGGCCCTGGTAGTAGGCTGGCGGCTTGATGCTCAGGCCGTTGAGGTTCCAGCCGGTGACATCGACTTCGCCCTTGCCGACGGTGACAGTGTGGCCGGCGCCATCGCTGAGCACCGAGCCTGCCGGAATACCGCCGAGCTTGACGTTGAGGGTTTCCGAGCCATCGGTGTCGGTGAGGTTGGTGGCGATACCGACCAGCTTGACGGTGCCGTTCTCGGCGCCTTCATTGAGCTTGTAGCCCTGGTAGTAACCCTCGCCGTTGGCACCGTGCAGCTCGCCAACGGTAACGCCGGCGTTGGTCAGCTCGTTCACGCCCGGGTACATCGGGATGTTGGCGTTGCTCAGGTCGACCGGGGTGCTGCCGTTGACCGACAGGTTGACGTCATAGCTGCCCGGGCCGCTCTGGTTGGCGTGGTAGATGTCCAGGGTGTAGTAGCCGCTGATGGTCGGCTTGAACGAACCACTGATCGCACCGCCTGCGCCCCAGGTCGCCTGGGCCACATTCTTGCCGCCGATGGTGATCAGCAGGCTGTCATCGCCGACACCGCTGAAGCTGTAGGTCTTGCCCGCTTCGAGGTAGATCAGGCCGGAGGTCTTCGAGCCCGAACCGCCGACGACGCTGGCGTCCGACTGGGCGTTGGTGACCAGCGAGCTGCTGTTGGCCTTGCCCGAGTTGTCGAACACGGTTTTCAGCGCATCGCCGGTGATGCCGTTGCCGTTGGTGCCCAGGCCGTTGAGGCTGTTCCAGGTCTCTTTGACCAGGCCAATCGAGTTGACGTTGTTGCTGCCGATGTTCAGGTCAGGCTTGTCGGCCACCGGGGTGATATCGACCTTGATGGTGGCTTCGTTGCCCAGGCCCTGGCCGTCGGTTGGCTTGTACTTGATCTGTGCGTAGTCGGCTTCTTTGTTGCCGACGCCGGTGCCGCCGTTGGCATCGATGCCCGATTCGTTGCGATCCGGCACGAACTTCAGCTTGCCAGCGTCGATGTCGGCCTTGCTGAAGACCTTGCCAGCGTCGGCTTCAGTCAGGGTTTTCCAGACGTTGCCATCTTTGTACTGCAGCACGCCGTCGGCAGGCAGTTTGGTGATGGTCAGGCCCAGGTTGGCTGCCGGGGTGTCGGCATCGGTGATGCCGAAGTTGGCCCAGCTCAGCACCAGGTCGGTGTCTTCGGTACCGGTCACGGCGCCGCCCGCGGCAACCGGTGCCTCGTTGCTGACAATGGTGGTGGTGACACTGCCAGCGCTGCCGCTGATCGCCAGGTTCTCGAAGTTGCCGCCAGTGGCCGAGTCGATCTTCACGGTGAAGTTCTCGGCGCTCTCGGCAATGCCGTCACGGATGATCGGCACGCTGAAGGTACCGGTGTTGCTACCGGCCTTGATCACCACGGTGGCCACGCCGGTGTAGTCCGCACCATTGGTGGCGGTACCGGTATAGGTCAGCTTGATGACCACATCGGTTTGCGCCTTGTTGGTCAGGGTCAGGGTGTAGTTGGCCGAGTCACCTTCGGCCACCGAGGTGGTGCCGGTGATGCTGACGGTGGTGGTGTCGATGGTATCGGTCACTTGGGTGACAGCTGGCTGCTTGCTGATTGCCAGGTCTTCGAAGTTGCCACCGCTGGCGCCGGTAATGGTCGCGTTGACACTGCCGGCATCGATGTACACGTCATCCGCTGGCGCAGGCACGCTGGCAGTGCCGGTGGTCTTGCCGGCCTCGATGGTGATCGTCGCACCGTTGCTCAGGGTCACGGTGACCGCGGTCTGCGCCTTGTTGCTCAAGGTCGCGGTGTAGATGATGTTGCCACCTTCGGCAACCGATGGCGTGGCGCTCAGGGTCAGGTTGGTGGTGTCGATGGTGTCGGTGACGCTGGTCACGGCGGACGAGCCGTCGATCTTCAGTTCTTCGAAGTCACCACCGGTGCTGCCAGTGATTTTCGCACTGACGCTACCGGCATCGATGTACACATCATCGCCAGGGGCGGCGATGGTTACCTTGCCCTCGGTCTGGCCCTTGGCAATGGTGATGGTCTCACCGTTGCTCAGGGTCACTTTCATCTCGGTGCCCGCCGGGTTGCTCAGCTTGGCCACGTAAGTGATCGAGCCACCTTCAGCCACGGTCGGCGTCGCGGTCAGGATCAGGCTGGTGGAGTCCTTGGTGCCCGGGCCGTCGGTGACGGTGGTGCTGGTGTTGCCAGTGCTGACCAGTTTCTCGTAGTTGCCACCGGTGGTGCCGGTGATGCTGTTGGTCAGGGTCGGATTGGTGGTGTGCACGTTGTTTGGCGCAACGTAGTCCACGGTGCCGGTGCTGGAACCTACAGGTATGGTGATCTTCTGGCCGTTGGCCAGGCTGATGACCAGGTCGGAGCCGGTTACAGGCGCGCTGACTTTGGCGGTGTAGGTGACCACGCCGCCTTCGACCACGCTGTTGGTGCTGGCGGTCAGGGTCACGGTGCTGGTGTCGATGGTGTCAGTGACGTTGGTCACTGCCGGCACGTTGCTCACGGTCAGCTGTTCGAAATCGCCACCGGTGGTGCTGGTGACGGTCACGCTCAGCTTGCCGGCGTCGATGTAGACATCGTCGCTCGGGGCATCGATGGTGATCTTGCCTTCGGTCTGGCCCTTGGCGATGGTGATGACTTCACCGTTGCTCAAAGTGACCTTCATTTCGGTGCCGGCCGGGTTGGTCAGCTTGGCCACGTAGGTGATCTTGCCGCCTTCAGCCACGGTGTCGGTAGCCGTCAGCGACAGGCCGGTGTTGTCCTTGGTACCCGGGCCATCGGTGACGGTGACGGTGGTGTTGCCGGCGCTATCGAGCTTCTCGTAGTTGCCACCGGTGGTGCCGGTGATGCTGTTGGTCAGGGCTGGGTTGGTGGTGTGTACGTTGTTTGGCGCAACGTAGTCCACGGTGCCGGTGCTGGAACCCACAGGGATGGTGATCTTCTGGCCGTTGGCCAGGCTGATGACCAGGTCGGAACCGGTAACCGGCGCGCTGACTTTGGCGGTGTAGGTGACCACGCCGCCTTCGACCACGCTGTTGGTGCTGGCGGTCAGGGTCACGGTGCTGGTGTCGATGGTGTCTTTGACGTCGGTGACTGCAGGGGTGTTATCCACAGCCAGTTTCTCGAAGTCGCCACCGGTGGTGCCAGTGACCGTCACGCTCAGCTTATCGGCGTCGATGTAGACATCGTCGCTTGGGGCATCGATGGTGATCTTGCCTTCTGTTTGCCCCTTGGCGATGGTGATGACTTCACCGTTGCTCAGGGTGACCTTCATCTCGGTGCCGGCCGGATTGGTCAGCGTCGCGGTGTAAGTGATCGACCCGCCTTCATTGACCGTTGGAGTCGCGGTCAGCTTGAGGCTGGTGGTGTCGTCGGTGCCTGGACCGTCGGTGACGGTGGTCACCGGGTTGCCCGCAGTGTCCAGCTTCTCGTAGTTACCGCCGGTGGTGCCGGTGATGCTGTTGGTCAGGTCTGGGTTTGTGGTGTGCACGTTGTTTGGTGCAACGAAGTCCACGGTGCCGGTGCTTTGGCCGACTGGGATGGTGATCTGTTGGCCGTTGGCCAGGTTGATCACCAGCGCGGAGCCGGTCACTGGAGCAGTGACGGAAGCGGTGTAGGTGACAACGCCGCCTTCGGTCACGCTCGGAGTCGCGGTCAGGGTGACAGTCGAAGTATCGATGGTGTCAGTAACTTCGGTAACGGCTGGGGTGTTATCCACAGCCAGCTTCTCGAAGTCACCACCGGTAGTGCCAGTCACAGTAACGCTGACTTCACCGGCATCGACGTACACGTCATCAGCCGGCGCCGGAAGGGTGATGCTGCCTTCGGTCTGGCCCTTGGCGATGGTGATGACTTCACCATTGCTCAGGGTGACCTTCATTTCGGTGCCAGCCGGATTGGTCAGGGTGGCGGTGTAAACAATCGAACCACCTTCTTCAACCGAGCCAGTCGCAGTCAGCTTGAGACCGGTAGTGTCATCGGTGCCTGGACCATCAGTAACGGTAGTCACCGGATTACCCGCAGTGTCCAGCTTCTCGTAGTTGCCACCGGTGGTGCCGGTGATGCTGTTGGTCAGATCCGGATTGGTGGTGTGCACGTTGTTCGGTGCAACAAAGTCCACGGTACCCGAGCTGGAACCCACAGGGATGGTGATCTGTTGGCCGTTAGCCAAATTGATCACCAGCGCAGAGCCGGTCACCGGAGCGGTGACGGAAGCGGTGTAAGTGACGACGCCACCTTCAGTCACGCTTGGAGTCGCGGTCAGGGTGACGGTCGAAGTGTCGATGGTGTCGGTGACTTCGGTCACGGCCGGGGTGTTATCCACAGCCAGCTTCTCGAAGTCACCACCGGTAGTGCCGGTCACAGTGACACTGACTTCGCCAGCATCGACGTACACGTCATCAGACGGCGCAGGCAGGGTAATGCTGCCTTCGGTCTGGCCCTTGGCGATGGTGATGACTTCACCATTGCTCAGGGTGACTTTCATCTCGGTGCCCGCTGGATTGGTCAGCGTGGCGGTGTAAACAATCGAACCACCTTCTTCAACCGAACCCGTCGCGGTCAGTTTCAGGCCAGTGGTGTCGTCAGTACCTGGACCATCAGTAACGGTAGTAACCGGATTACCAGCAGTGTCCAGCTTCTCGTAGTTGCCGCCGGTGGTGCCGGTGATGCTGTTGGTCAGATCCGGGTTGGTGGTGTGCACGTTGTTCGGTGCAACGAAGTCCACGGTGCCCGAGCTGGAACCCACAGGGATGGTGATCTGTTGGCCGTTGGCCAGGTTGATGACCAGCGCTGAGCCGGTCACCGGAGCGGTGACGGAAGCGGTGTAGGTGACCACGCCACCTTCAGTCACGCTCGGAGTCGCAGTCAGGGTGACAGTCGAAGTATCGATGGTATCGGTGACTTCGGTCACGGCAGCAGCCGGGTCAACTTCGACTTTCTCGAAATCGCCGCCAGTTGTACCGGAGATGGTCACGCTGACTTCGCCAGCATCGATGTACACATCATCGGACGGCGCAGGCAGGGTGATGCTGCCCTCAGTCTGGCCCGCAGCAATAGTGATGACTTCACCATTGCTCAGGGTCACCTTCATTTCGGTGCCCGCCGGGTTGGTCAGCGTGGCGGTGTAAACAATCGAACCACCTTCTTCAACCGAGCCAGTCGCAGTCAGCTTGAGGCTGGTGGTGTCGTCAGTGCCTGGACCGTCGGTGACGGTGGTCACTGGGTTGCCCGCAGTGTCCAGCTTCTCGTAGTTGCCACCGGTGGTGCCGGTGATGCTGTTGGTCAGATCCGGATTGGTGGTGTGCACGTTGTTCGGTGCAACAAAGTCCACGGTACCCGAGCTGGAACCCACAGGGATGGTGATCTGTTGGCCGTTAGCCAAATTGATCACCAGCGCAGAGCCGGTCACCGGAGCGGTGACGGAAGCGGTGTAAGTGACGACGCCACCTTCAGTCACGCTCGGAGTCGCAGTCAGGGTGACAGTCGAAGTATCGATGGTATCGGTGACTTCGGTCACGGCAGCAGCCGGGTCAACTTCGACTTTCTCGAAATCGCCGCCAGTTGTACCGGAGATGGTCACGCTGACTTCACCGGCATCGATGTACACGTCATCCGACGGCGCAGGCAGGGTAATGCTGCCTTCAGTCTGACCCGCAGCGATGGTGATCACTTCACCGTTGCTCAGAGTGACCTTCATTTCGGTGCCAGCCGGATTGGTCAGGGTGGCGGTGTAAACAATCGAACCACCTTCTTCAACCGAGCCAGTCGCAGTCAGCTTGAGACCGGTAGTGTCGTCGGTGCCTGGGCCGTCGGTGACGGTGGTGACCGGGTTGCCGGCAGTATCCAGTTTCTCGTAGTTACCGCCCGAAGTACCGGTGATGCTGTTGGTCAGATCCGGATTGGTGGTGTGCACGTTGTTCGGGGCAACGAAATCCACGGTGCCCGAGCTGGAACCCACAGGGATGGTGATCTGTTGGCCGTTGGCCAGGTTGATGACCAGCGCGGAGCCGGTCACCGGAGCGGTGACGGAAGCGGTGTAAGTGACAACGCCGCCTTCGGTAACGCTTGGAGTAGCGGTCAGAGTGACGGTGCTGGTGTCGATGGTATCGGTGACTTCGGTGACGGCCGGGGTGTTATCCACAGCCAGTTTCTCGAAGTCACCACCGGTAGTGCCGGTCACAGTGACACTGACTTCACCGGCATCGATGTACACGTCATCCGACGGCGCAGGCAGGGTAATGCTGCCTTCAGTCTGACCCGCAGCGATGGTGATCACTTCACCGTTGCTCAGAGTGACCTTCATTTCGGTGCCAGCCGGATTGGTCAGGGTGGCGGTGTAAACAATCGAACCACCTTCTTCAACCGAGCCAGTCGCAGTCAGCTTGAGGCTGGTGGTGTCGTCAGTGCCTGGACCGTCGGTGACGGTGGTCACTGGGTTGCCCGCAGTGTCCAGCTTCTCGTAGTTGCCACCGGTGGTGCCGGTGATGCTGTTGGTCAGATCCGGATTGGTGGTGTGCACGTTGTTCGGTGCAACAAAGTCCACGGTACCCGAGCTGGAACCCACAGGGATGGTGATCTGTTGGCCGTTAGCCAAATTGATCACCAGCGCAGAGCCGGTCACCGGAGCGGTGACGGAAGCGGTGTAAGTGACGACGCCACCTTCAGTCACGCTTGGAGTCGCGGTCAGGGTGACGGTCGAAGTGTCGATGGTGTCAGTCACTTCGGTGACGGCCGGGGTGTTATCCACAGCCAGCTTCTCGAAGTCACCGCCGGTAGTACCGGTGACAGTCACGCTGACTTCGCCCGCGTCGACGTACACGTCGTCTTCCGGCGCCGGAACAGTGATGCTGCCTTCGGTCTGGCCCTTGGCGATGGTGATGACTTCACCATTGCTTAGGGTGACTTTCATTTCGGTGCCAGCTGGATTGGTCAGGGTGGCGGTGTAAACAATCGAACCGCCTTCTTCAACCGAGCCAGTCGCGGTGAGTTTCAGACCGGTAGTGTCATCGGTGCCTGGGCCGTCGGTGACGGTGGTGACCGGGTTGCCGGCAGTGTCCAGCTTCTCGTAGTTACCACCGGTGGTGCCGGTGATGCTGTTGGTCAGGTCCGGGTTGGTGGTGTGCACGTTGTTTGGTGCAACGAAGTCCACGGTACCCGAGCTGGAACCCACAGGGATGGTGATCTGCTGACCGTTGGCCAGAGTGATCACCAGGTTCGAACCAGTGACTGGTGCAGTAACCGAAGCGGTGTAGGTGACAACGCCGCCTTCAGTGACGCTTGGAGTCGCGGTCAGGGTGACGGTGCTGGTGTCGATGGTATCGGTGACTTCAGTCACAGCGGCAGCCGGGTCGACTTCGACTTTCTCGAAGTCACCGCCAGTGGTGCCAGTGATGGTCACGCTGACTTCGCCAGCATCGACGTACACATCGTCTTCCGGCGCGGGAACAGTGATGCTGCCTTCAGTCTGACCCTTGGCGATGGTGATGACTTCACCGTTGCTCAGAGTGACTTTCATCTCGGTGCCCGCCGGGTTGGTCAGGGTGGCGGTGTAAACAATCGAACCGCCTTCTTCAACCGAGCCAGTCGCGGTGAGTTTCAGACCGGTAGTGTCATCGGTGCCTGGGCCATCAGTAACGGTAGTTACCGGATTACCAGCGGTATCCAGCTTCTCGTAGTTACCACCGGTGGTGCTGGTGATGCTGTTGGTCAGGTCCGGATTGGTGGTGTGCACGTTGTTTGGTGCAACGAAGTCCACGGTGCCCGAGCTTTGGCCGACTGGGATGGTGATCTGTTGGCCGTTGGCCAGGTTGATCACCAGCGCGGAGCCGGTCACTGGCGCAGTAACCGAAGCGGTGTAGGTGACGACACCGCCTTCAGTGACGCTTGGGGTAGCGGTCAGGGTGACGGTCGAAGTGTCGATGGTATCGGTGACTTCGGTCACGGCAGCAGCCGGGTCGACTTCGACTTTCTCGAAATCGCCGCCAGTGGTGCCAGTGATGGTCACGCTAACTTCACCGGCATCGACGTACACGTCATCCGCCGGCGCAGGCAGGGTAATGCTGCCTTCGGTCTGGCCTTTGGCGATGGTGATCACTTCACCATTGCTCAGGGTGACTTTCATCTCGGTGCCAGCCGGGTTGGTCAGGGTGGCGGTGTAAACAATCGAACCGCCTTCTTCAACCGAACCCGTCGCGGTGAGTTTTAGACCGGTAGTGTCATCGGTGCCTGGGCCGTCGGTGACGGTGGTGACCGGGTTGCCCGCAGTGTCCAGCTTCTCGTAGTTACCACCGGTGGTGCCGGTGATGCTGTTGGTCAGGTCCGGGTTGGTGGTGTGCACGTTGTTTGGTGCAACGAAGTCCACGGTGCCGGAGCTGGAACCCACAGGGATGGTGATCTGCTGACCGTTGGCCAGGTTGATGACCAACGCAGAGCCGGTCACTGGAGCAGTAACCGAGGCGGTATAGGTAACCACGCCGCCTTCGGTAACGCTTGGAGTCGCGGTCAAAGTGACAGTCGACGTATCGATAGTGTCAGTCACTTCGGTGACGGCTGGAGTGTTATCCACAGCCAGCTTCTCGAAGTCACCGCCGGTAGTACCGGTGACAGTCACGCTGACTTCGCCCGCGTCGACGTACACGTCGTCTTCCGGCGCCGGAACAGTGATGCTGCCTTCGGTCTGGCCTTTGGCGATGGTGATGACTTCACCGTTGCTCAGAGTGACCTTCATTTCGGTGCCAGCCGGGTTGGTCAGCGTGGCGGTGTAGATGATGTCGCCGCCTTCAGCGACGGAGCCGGTGGCAGTCAGCTTGAGACCGGTAGTGTCATCAGTACCAGGGCCATCAGTAACGGTAGTAACCGGATTACCAGCGGTATCCAGCTTCTCGTAGTTACCGCCCGAAGTGCCGGTGATGCTGTTGGTCAGATCCGGGTTGGTGGTGTGCACGTTGTTTGGTGCAACGAAGTCCACGGTACCCGAGCTGGAACCCACAGGGATGGTGATCTGTTGGCCGTTAGCCAAATTGATCACCAGCGCGGAGCCAGTCACTGGCGCAGTCACCGAAGCGGTGTAGGTGACAACGCCGCCTTCAGTCACGCTCGGAGTCGCAGTCAGGGTGACGGTCGAAGTATCGATGGTGTCAGTCACTTCGGTGACGGCCGGAGTGTTATCCACAGCCAGCTTCTCGAAGTCGCCACCGGTGGTACCGGTCACGGTCACGCTGACTTCGCCCGCGTCGACGTACACGTCGTCTTCCGGCGCCGGCAGGGTGATGCTGCCTTCGGTCTGGCCTTTGGCGATGGTGATGACTTCACCGTTGCTCAGAGTGACCTTCATTTCGGTGCCCGCCGGGTTGGTCAGCGTGGCGGTGTAAACAATCGAACCACCTTCTTCAACCGAACCCGTCGCGGTCAGCTTGAGACCGGTAGTGTCATCAGTACCTGGGCCATCAGTAACGGTAGTTACCGGATTACCAGCGGTATCCAGTTTCTCGTAGTTACCACCGGTGGTGCTGGTGATGCTGTTGGTCAGGTCCGGATTGGTGGTGTGCACGTTGTTTGGTGCAACGAAGTCCACGGTACCTGAGCTGGAACCCACAGGAATGGTGATCTGTTGGCCGTTAGCCAAATTGATCACCAGCGCGGAGCCAGTCACTGGCGCAGTAACAGAAGCGGTGTAGGTAACCACGCCGCCTTCGGTAACGCTTGGAGTAGCGGTCAGAGTGACGGTGCTGGTGTCGATGGTGTCAGTCACTTCGGTGACGGCTGGAGTGTTATCCACAGCCAGTTTCTCGAAGTCACCACCGGTAGTGCCAGTCACAGTAACGCTGACTTCACCGGCATCGACGTACACGTCATCAGCCGGCGCCGGCAGGGTGATGCTGCCTTCGGTCTGACCCTTGGCGATGGTGATCACTTCACCATTGCTCAGGGTCACTTTCATCTCGGTGCCGGCTGGATTGGTCAGCGTAGCGGTGTAGATGATGTCGCCGCCTTCAGCGACGGAGCCGGTGGCGGTCAACTTAAGGCCGGTAGTGTCGTCAGTGCCTGGACCATCAGTAACGGTGGTCACCGGATTACCTGCGGTATCCAGCTTCTCGTAGTTACCGCCCGAAGTACCGGTGATGCTGTTGGTCAGATCCGGGTTGGTGGTGTGCACGTTGTTCGGCGCAACGAAGTCCACAGTGCCCGAGCTGGAACCCACAGGGATGGTGATCTGTTGGCCGTTGGCCAGGTTGATGACCAGCGCGGAGCCGGTCACTGGCGCAGTAACGGAAGCGGTGTAGGTAACGACGCCACCTTCAGTGACGCTTGGGGTAGCGGTCAGCGTGACAGTCGAAGTATCGATAGTGTCGGTGACTTCGGTCACGGCTGGGGTGTTATCCACAGCCAGCTTCTCGAAGTCGCCGCCAGTGGTGCCAGTCACGGTCACGCTGACTTCGCCCGCATCAACGTACACGTCGTCTTCTGGCGCTGGAACAGTGATGCTGCCTTCGGTCTGACCTGCTGCGATGGTGATGACTTCACCGTTGCTCAGGGTGACCTTCATCTCGGTGCCCGCCGGGTTGGTCAGCGTGGCGGTGTAGATGATGTCGCCGCCTTCGGCGACGGAGCCGGTGGCAGTGAGTTTCAGGCCAGTGGTGTCATCGGTGCCTGGACCATCGGTAACGGTGGTCACCGGATTACCTGCGGTATCCAGCTTCTCGTAGTTACCACCGGTGGTGCTGGTGATGCTGTTGGTCAGGTCCGGATTGGTGGTGTGCACGTTGTTCGGTGCAACGAAGTCCACGGTGCCCGAGCTGGAACCCACAGGGATGGTGATCTGTTGGCCGTTGGCCAGGTTGATGACCAGCGCGGAGCCGGTCACTGGCGCAGTAACGGAAGCGGTGTAGGTAACGACGCCACCTTCAGTGACGCTTGGGGTAGCGGTCAGCGTGACAGTCGAAGTATCGATAGTGTCGGTGACTTCGGTCACGGCTGGGGTGTTATCCACAGCCAGCTTCTCGAAGTCGCCGCCAGTGGTGCCAGTCACGGTCACGCTGACTTCGCCCGCATCAACGTACACGTCGTCTTCTGGCGCTGGAACAGTGATGCTGCCTTCGGCCTGACCTGCTGCGATGGTGATGACTTCACCGTTGCTCAGGGTGACCTTCATCTCGGTGCCCGCCGGGTTGGTCAGCGTGGCGGTGTAGATGATGTCGCCGCCTTCGGCGACGGAGCCGGTGGCAGTCAGCTTCAGGCCAGTGGTGTCGTCAGTGCCTGGACCATCAGTAACGGTAGTAACCGGATTACCTGCGGTATCCAGCTTCTCGTAGTTACCGCCGGTGGTGCCGGTGATGCTGTTGGTCAGGTCCGGGTTTGTGGTGTGCACGTTGTTTGGTGCAACGAAGTCCACGGTGCCGGAGCTTTGGCCGACTGGGATGGTGATCTGTTGGCCGTTGGCCAGGTTGATCACCAACGCAGAGCCGGTCACTGGCGCAGTGACCGAAGCGGTATAGGTGACGACACCGCCTTCGGTGACGCTTGGGGTAGCGGTCAGAGTGACAGTCGAAGTATCGATGGTGTCAGTCACTTCGGTGACGGCCGGGGTGTTATCCACAGCCAGCTTCTCGAAGTCACCGCCGGTAGTACCGGTGACAGTCACGCTGACTTCGCCCGCGTCGACGTACACGTCGTCTTCCGGCGCCGGAACAGTGATGCTGCCTTCGGTCTGGCCTTTGGCGATGGTGATGACTTCACCATTGCTCAGGGTCACCTTCATCTCGGTGCCGGCTGGGTTGGTCAGTGTGGCGGTGTAAACAATCGAACCACCTTCTTCAACCGAGCCAGTCGCGGTGAGTTTCAGACCGGTAGTGTCGTCAGTGCCTGGGCCATCAGTAACGGTAGTTACCGGATTACCAGCGGTATCCAGCTTCTCGTAATTACCACCGGTGGTACCGGTGATGCTGTTGGTCAGGTCCGGATTGGTGGTGTGCACGTTGTTCGGCGCAACAAACTCAACCGAGCCAGTGCTCTGACCAACAGGAATAGTGATCTGCTGACCATTGGCCAGAGTAATAACCAGCGCAGAGCCAGTCACCGGCGCAGTAACCGAAGCGGTATAAGTAACCACGCCGCCTTCAGCAACACTGCTGTTCGCTGTCAAAGTGACAGTCGAAGTATCAATGGTGTCAGTAACTTGCGTTACAGCCGGAGTGCCATCTACAGCAACTTTTTCGAAGTCGCCGCCAGTGGTGCCGGTAACAGTGACGCTGACTTCACCGGCGTCGATGTAGACATCATCGGCAGGCGCAGCAACGGTAATGCTGCCTTCAGTCTGCCCCGCAGCAATGGTGATCACTTCACCATTGCTCAGGGTCACCTTCATTTCGGTGCCAGCCGGGTTGGTCAGCGTGGCGGTATAAACAATCGAACCACCTTCAGCAACCGAGCCGGTAGCGGTCAGCTTAAGACCGGTAGTGTCGTCAGTACCTGGACCATCAGTAACGGTAGTCACCGGATTACCGGCAGTGTCCAGCTTCTCGTAGTTGCCGCCGGTGGTGCCAGTGATGCTGTTGGTCAGGTCCGGATTGGTAGTGTGCACGTTGTTCGGCGCAACAAACTCAACCGAGCCAGTGCTCTGACCAACAGGAATAGTGATCTGCTGACCATTGGCCAGAGTAATAACCAGCGCAGAGCCAGTCACCGGCGCAGTAACCGAAGCGGTGTAAGTGACCACGCCGCCTTCAGCAACACTGCTGTTCGCGGTCAGGGTGACAGTCGAAGTATCGATGGTGTCGGTAACTTCGGTGACCGCCGGCTGGTTGCTGACCACCAGGTTTTCGAAGTTGCCGCCATCGACCTTGTCGATGCTGACGCTGACGTTGCCGGCATCGACATACACGTCATCGCTCGGCGCCGGCACGGTGACGCTGCCTTCGGTCTGGCCGGCGGCGATGGTGATCACCGCGCCGTTGCTCAGGGTCACGGTCACCGGGGTGCCGGCCGGGTTGGTCAGCGTCGCGGTGTAGATGATCGAGCCGCCTTCGGCGACGCTGCCGGTGGCGTTCAGGCTCAGGCCGGTGTCATCGATCGAGTCGGTGATGGTGGTGACCGCCGGGTTCGGGTTCGGTACCAGGTTCTCGAAGTTGCCACCAGTGGCGCCAGTGATGGTGGTGCTGACACTGCTGCCGTTGTTGTAGACGTCGTTCGGCGGCGTCTGCACATCAACGGTGCCGGTGGTCTGGCCGGCGCCGATGGTGATGGTGCTGCCGTTGGACAGGGTGACGGTCACCGGCGTCTGCGCCGGGTTGGTCAGGGTGGCGGTGTAGGTGATCACGCCGCCCTCGGTGACACTCGGGTTGGCCGTCAGGCTGACCGTGGTGGTGTCGATGGTGTCGGTGATCTGGGTCACTGCCGGGGTGGTGTCCGGGGTGATGATCAGGCCCGCGCCGCCGGTGGTGCCGGTGATGGTCGCGGAGATTTCACTGCCGTCCAGGTACACGGTGTCGTTCGGCGGGATGGTCACGCTGACGCTGCCGCTGGTCTGCCCGGCGCTGATGACGATGACCTGGCCGTTGGACAGGGTCACGGTCAGGTCGGTCAGCGGTGGCTGGCCCAGGGTGGCGGTGTAGATGATTACGCCACCCGCCTCGGTGATCGACGGCGTGGCACTCAGGCTCAGGCCGGATTCGCGCGTAGGCGTGGTGGTGTTGGGGTTGTTGGCATCGTCCAGGCCGCCCAGTTCCTGGGTCGCAGCGCCGGTGGCAAAGCCGATCGGGCCGGTTGGGAAGCCAATGGTCGGGTCGACCGAGCCTGCCGTGGCGTCGAGCATGACGAAGCTATGGCCACCACCGGCCGCGCCGCCGCTACCGGCGGCCGACGGGCCTGCTGCGGTGGCTTCGAGTTCGGTGGTCGGGTCAGCGCCGGCGGCGATGGCCTGCTGCAGCTCTTCGACCGAAGGCGCAGCCTGGGCGGTTGCTGCCGCCAGGTCAGTGCTGCTGTCCGGGGCCTCGGCACTCCACTGGGTGTCACGGCCCAGATCCAGGGTGCGGCCGTCGGCCAGTTCCAGGGTGACGGCGCCGGCCAGGCCAGTGAGCACCTGCTCGCCAGCGAACAGGCGGTCACCTTCGATGAGTACACGTTGAATCCCTTCTGGGGATACGGCGATTACTTGGCCAACAATGCTTTTGACGATGGCAACAACACTGCTCATTGGACTCTCCGGGCTACCCGTTCAATTTGGCTTCCATGCCAGCCGGCGCTGAATTGCCGCTTTCTGATGGAATGTTTCAATAGTATGTTTGGTGCTTTTGACGTCAATATATTGTCGATAACTGTTGGCTATTAAGTTTATGCCAAAGTATTGACCTTCCTGCTGCCATCCTAAACAATCAGCACCGTAATGTCACATTGATATTTGAGCGGCTGCCACTCTTCCTCCGTACGAACCAAGTACCCCTTCGGAAGTTTCCGACATAAGGTCATTCCGGTTGCCATTTTCTAATGCAGCAACGATTTCTGCTGTGATTTGGGACAAGACGTCCCTGGGAAAAAAGTTAAATGCGCGCGTCACTGTTCACTGCTCTTCCTTTCGTCCTCGCCACCAGTTTCGTTCAAGCACAGAGCCTGCCAGAGGCCATGCAGAAAGCCCTCGAGGTACACCCGGAAATCCAGGCCGGGGTTAACAGCCGAATCGCTGCCGATTACCAACTGCGCGCCGCCAAGGGCGGGTACCTGCCACGTGTCGATGTGCTCGCCGGTTATGGCCGTGAAGGTACCGACAGCCCGAGCACCGGCAACCGCTGGGAAACCCTCAACCGTGGTGAGTCGAGCGTGCGCCTGCGGCAGATGGTCTTCGACGGTTTTGCCACCTCGAGTGAAGTTGGCCGTCAGCAAGCCACCGTCAACTCCCGCGCCTACTCGCTGCTGGGCGCCTCCGAGCGCACCGCGTTGACCGTTGCCCAGGTTTACCTGGACGTCCTGACCCGTCGCGAGATGGTCCGCCTGGCAGAAGACAACCTGCGCAGCCACGAACGCATCTATGACCAGATCAAGCTGCGCACTGCCCGTGGTGTCGGCCGCCTGGCCGACCTTGACCAGGCCGAAGCGCGCCTGGCCCAGGCCCGCAACAACCTGATCACCGAGCAGACCAACCTGGCCGATGCCAAGACCAACTACCTGAGCGTGGTCGGTCAGCTGCCGGACGAGTTAAGCAGCCCTGCGCCGTTTGTCGACCTGTTGCCGGCCAACCTCGACGAAGCCCGTCAGCAGATGGTCGAGAGCAGCCCGATCCTGCGTTCGGCAGAGTCCGATATCGCCGCGGCGGAGAAGCAATACGAGGCTGCAAAGTCTACTTTCTATCCGCGTTTTGATGCAGAACTCGGACGGACGGCCGATAACGATCTGGATGGCATGAACGGCCACAACAACGAATGGCAGGCTATGCTGCGTATGAGTTTCAACTTGTATGCCGGCGGCAGTAACAAGGCCGACCTGGAATCCAAGTCGTATCTGACCAACCAGGCGCTGGACATTCGCAACAATGCCTTGCGCCAGCTCAATGAGGAGCTCGGCCTGGCATGGAACGCTATGGACAACGCCAATGCGCAATTGCCGATCGCCCAGCAATACGTCGATCACAGCAACAGTGTGCGCAGCGCCTACCAGAAGCAGTTCAGCCTGGGCGAACGTACCTTGCTAGACTTGCTCGACAGCGAGAATGAACTCTTCACTGCCCAGCGCCGTCTGGCTGAAGTGAAGAACAGCCAAGTGTTTACTCAGTACCGAATCAAAGCGACCATTGGTCAACTGCTCAAGAGCCAGGGTGTTGTCGCACCGATGGCCTCCGTGGTGCAGAACGACCTTAAACCGAAAGTGAACCTGCCAGGCATGAACTGAGGTTCACTGTTATAGCCAACCGCAACCGTTAAGAGAGCCCGCGTGGAATCAGAAGTCAGTCGAGTCCAGCTCAGCCATGATCCACGCAGTCAGCACGACGATCCGTTGCTGGACAGCCTGCTGTCTCTCTGCGTGCTGCACCAGAAGCCCGCCAGCCGGGCCATGCTGACCACCGGCCTGCCGTTGCCGGCCCAGCGCCTGAGCCCGGAGCTGCTGCCGCGTGCGGCGGCCCGTGCCGGCCTGCAGGGGCGCTTGCTGCAACGCAAGCTGGAGCAGATCCCGAGCATCGCCATGCCGGCGATGCTCCTGCTCAAGGACGGTCGCAGCACGGTGTTGCTCGGTTGGGAGAATGAGGACACCGCGCGCCTGTTGCTCAGCGAGAGCGACGGCGGCGAGGTGCACGTCAGCCGCGAAGCGTTGCTGAGCGACTACAGTGGCCGGGTGTTCTTCGCCCAGCCGCAGCACAAGTTCGACGTCAACCACGGCAACCTGATTCCGCGTGCGCGTTCGTGGTTCCGTGACACCCTCAAGCGCAGCCGCTGGCTGTACATCGACGCCATCGCCGCAAGCCTGGTGATCAACCTGATCGCCCTGGCCGCGCCGCTGTTCGTGATGAACGTCTACGACCGCGTGGTGCCCAACCAGGCCACCTCGACCCTGTGGGTCCTGGCCCTGGGGATTTCCGGTGCCTACATCTTCGACCTGATTCTCAAGGGCCTGCGCAGTTTGTGCCTGGACCTGGCCGGGAAGAAGACCGACCTGATCATCTCGGCGACGCTGTTCGAACGCATCGTCGGCATGGCCATGAAGTACCGGCCGGCACGGGTCGGCAGCTTTGCCCAGAACATTCATGAATTCCAGGGCCTGCGCGATTTTCTTGCCTCGCTGACCCTGACCAGCCTCATCGACCTGCCGTTCACCCTGTTGATCCTGCTGGTGATCGCCATCATTGGCGGGCACCTGGTGTGGATTCCGATCATCGCCTTCCCGCTGGCCCTGGGTATCGGCTACGCCCTGCAAAAGCCGCTGGTGGCGACCCTGGAGCGGACCATGGCCCTGGCCTCCGAGCGCCAGTCGAGCCTGATCGAAACCCTCGCCGGGCTCGATGCGGTCAAGGTCAACAACGCCGAAAGCGAACGCCAGTACATGTGGGAGCAGACCATCGGCACCCTCAGCCGCCTCGAGCTGCGGGTCAAGGTGCTCTCGGGCCTGGCGATGAACATCACCCTGCTGATCCAGCAACTGGCCGGCGTGGCGCTGATTTGTGCTGGCGTCTACCAGATCATGGCCGGCAATCTGAGCATGGGCGGCCTGATCGCTTGCTACATGCTCAGTGGCCGGGCCCTCGGCCCACTGGGCCAGCTTTCCGGTTTGTTGACCCGTTACCAGCAAGCCAAGGTGACCATGGTCTCCACCGACCAGATGATGGAGCTGCCGCAAGAGCGCAACTTCGAAGAGCGCCCGCTGAGCCGTCAGGTACTGCAGGGCGCCATCGAGTTTCGCGGCGTCGATTTCACTTATCCCAACCAGCAGAACCTGGCGCTCAAGGGCGTCAATGTGTCGATCCGCCCCGGCGAGAAAATCGGCATCATCGGTCGCAGCGGCTCGGGCAAGAGCTCGCTGGCCAAACTCATCGTCGGCCTCTATGAAGCCGATGCCGGCTCGTTGCTGGTCGATGGCGTCGACATCCGCCAGATCGACGTCAGCGAGTTGCGCCACAACATCGGCTACGTGCCCCAGGACATCCAGCTGCTGGCCGGTACCCTGCGCGACAACCTGGTCAGCGGTGCGCGCTATGTCGAGGACGAAATGGTCCTGCAGGCGGCCGAGCTGTCCGGGGTTCACGAATTCGCCCGGCTGCACCCGCAAGGTTACGAGCTGCAGGTCGGCGAGCGTGGCCAGAATCTTTCCGGTGGCCAGCGGCAGAACGTCGCCCTCGGCCGCGCCTTGTTGCTCAACCCGCAGATCCTGCTGCTCGACGAACCGACCAGCGCCATGGACAACACCGGTGAAGAACGCCTCAAGCAACGCCTGCAAGCGGTTATCGAGAACAAGACCGTGGTCCTGGTGACGCACCGGGCTTCGCTGTTGTCACTGGTCGACCGCCTGATCGTTGTCGATCGCGGGCAGATAGTCGCGGATGGCCCGAAAGCCGCCGTCATGGATGCGCTGAAGAAGGGGCAGATCAGTGTTGCTTAAGATGGATATGGGCCAGATCAAGGACAGCCTGCGCAGGTATTTCAAGGGTTCCGAATCGCTCAGCGGCCAGCCGCTGCCCGAGGTCAACAAGGCGCTGATCGAAGATGCGCCGCGCATCGTGCGCCTGACCATCTGGGGGGTAATCGGTTTCTTCCTGTTCCTCGGGCTCTGGGCCAACTTCGCCATTATCGACGAAGTTACCCGTGGCGAAGGCAAGGCGATTCCGTCGTCGAAACTGCAGAAGATCCAGAACCTGGAAGGCGGCATCGTCGCGCAGATCTACGCCAAAGAAGGCGAGATCGTCGAAGTCGGTGACCCGCTGCTGCGCCTGGACGACACCCGTTTTGTCTCCAACGTCGGCGAGACTGAGGCTGATCGCCTGGCCATGGCCCTGCGCGTCGAGCGCCTGAGCGCCGAGGTTGAAGACCGGCCGCTGAAGATCGACGAAGAAATCCGCAAGGCTGCGCCAAGCCAGGCCGCCAACGAAGAATCCCTGTACCAGAGCCGTCGCCAGCAACTGCAAGACGAAATCGGCGGCCTGCAGGAGCAACTGGTACAGCGCCAGCAAGAGCTGCGCGAGTTCAGTTCCAAGCAGGGCCAGTACCGCAACAGCCTGCAGCTGCTGCGCCAGGAAATCAGCATGTCCGAGCCGCTGGTGGCCCAGGGCGCAATCTCCCAGGTTGAAGTGCTGCGCCTCAAGCGTGCCGAGGTTGAAAACCGCGGCCAGCTGGATGCCACCTCGCTGGCGATCCCGCGGGCCGAATCGGCGATCAAGGAAGTCGAGCGCAAGATCGACGAGACCCGCGGCAAGTTCCGCAGCGAAGCCCTGACCCAGCTTAACGAGGCGCGCACCGACCTGAGCAAGGCCCAGGCCACCGGCAAGGCCCTGGACGACCGGGTCAACCGGACCCTGGTGACCTCGCCGGTGCGCGGTATCGTCAAGCAGCTGCTGGTCAACACCGTTGGCGGTGTAATCCAGCCGGGCAGCGACCTGGTCGAAATCGTCCCGCTGGACGATACCCTGCTGGTCGAAGCGCGCATCCGCCCGCAAGACATCGCCTTCCTGCACCCGGGGCAGGAGGCGATGGTCAAGTTCACCGCCTATGACTTCACCATCTACGGCGGCCTCAAGGCCAAGCTCGAACAGATCGGCGCCGACACCATCACCGACGAAGACAAGAACACCTTCTACGTGATCAAGCTGCGCACCGAACGCAGCCACCTGGGTACCGACGAGAAGCCGCTGTTGATCATCCCGGGGATGGTCGCTTCGGTGGACATCATCACCGGCAAGAAGAGCGTGCTGAGCTACCTGCTCAAGCCGATCATCCGCGCCCGGGCCGAAGCGCTGCGCGAGCGTTGACAGCATCGCGGGGCAAGCCCGCTCCTACAGGGTTGTGTAGGAGCGGGCTTGCCCCGCGAAGAGGCCCGCAACCTCACCATATGCTTATGCACTAAAGATATTTAAATTCTTCCTCTTATGACTTTATAGTCACTCCCCTGCGTACCTGCCGACCAATCGGCGCGCCGCACGACCGAACCAACACGGAACACCGTGAGTTTCTGATCGATGCGCGCACCTTTGGGCGCGCTCTGCGTGGGAGTGAATCATGTCAGCGGCCTCTAACGCCTTGTCGTCCATCGACAGCGCACAGCAGCAAGCCTTCGAAATCCTGCCGTTCAGCGGTGCCGTCGGCGCCGAGATCATCGGCCTGGACCTGAGCAAAACCGTCAGCGGCGAAGATTTCACCCGGATCCACCGGGCTCATCTCGACCACCACGTGCTGGTGTTTCGCGACCAGCGCATCAGCCCCGAACAACAGATCGCCTTCAGCCGCCGTTTTGGTGAGCTGCAGATCCACGTGCTCAAGCAGTTCCTGCTCAGCGGCCACCCGCAAATCCTCATCGTCTCCAACATCGTCGAGAACGGGCAGAACATTGGCCTGGGCGACGCCGGCAAGTTCTGGCACTCGGACCTGTCATACAAGGAACTGCCAAGCCTGGGCTCGATGCTGCACGCCCAGGAGCTGCCCAGCGAAGGCGGCGACACCCTGTTCGCCGACATGCACAAAGCCTGGGACGGCCTGCCCGAGGCCCTGCGCAAAGCCGTTGAAGGCCGCAGCGCCGCGCATTCCTATACCGCTCGCTACAGCGAGACCAAATTCGAAGGCAACTGGCGCCCGACCCTGACTGCCGAGCAACTGGCGCAGGTGCAGGAAGTGATTCACCCGGTGGTGCGCACCCACCCGGAAAACGGCCGCAAGGCGCTGTTTGTCAGCGAAGGCTTCACCACCCGCATCGTTGGCCTGCCCGACGATGAAAGCCGGCAGATCCTGACCGAGCTCTACGCCCACAGCGTGCTCGAGCAGAACATCTACCGCCATCAATGGCAGCCCCATGACCTGGTGTTCTGGGACAACCGCTCGTTGATCCACCTGGCCAGCGGCTGCCCTGCGCACCTGCGCCGCAAGCTGTACCGCACCACCATCCAGGGCGATGCCCCGTTCTGATCTTTCGAGGAGTACAGCATGCGCAAATCAATCAGCCGCCTGGCGGCCAGTATCGGCCTGGGTGCCAGCCTGCTCGCCGGCAGCCTGGTGGCGCCGGCCACGGCCCAGGCCGAAGGTGAAATCCGCGTTGCCGAGCAGTTCGGCATCGTTTACCTGCTGCTTAACGTGGTACGCGATCAGAGCCTGATCGAAAAACACGGCAAGGCGCAGGGCATCGACATCAAGGTCGACTGGACGCAATTGTCGGGCGGCGCAGCGATCAACGACGCCTTGCTCTCAGGCTCGGTGGACATCGCCGGTGCCGGCGTCGGCCCGCTGCTGACCATCTGGGACCGCACCCAGGGCCGCCAGAACGTCAAGGCCGTGGCTTCGCTGGGCAACTTCCCTTATTACCTGGTCAGCAGCAATCCCAAGGTCAAGACCATCGCCGACTTCAGCGAGAAAGACCGCATCGCCCTGCCGGCGGTGGGTGTCTCGGTGCAGTCGCGCTTTTTGCAGTACGCCGCCGCCAAGCAGTGGGGCGACAAGGAATACAACCGCCTCGACAAATACACCCTGGCCGTCCCTCATCCGGATGCCACCGCAGCCTTGCTGGCCGGCGGCACCGAGCTCAACGCGCACTTCTCCAACCCGCCGTTCCAGGACCAGGTATTGGCCAACAAGGACGTGCACGTGGTGCTCAACACCTACGACCTGCTCGGCCCGAACTCGCCGACCGTGCTGTTCGCCACCGAAAAATTCCGCAACGACAACCCCAAGACCTACAAGGCCTTTGTTGATGCCCTGGCTGAAGCCGCCGAGTTTGCCCAGAACGACAAGGCAGCCGCAGCTGACACCTACATTCGCGTGACCAAGGCCAAGATCGACCGCGAGGCATTGCTGAAGATCATCGACAACCCGCAGTACGAGTTCAGCGTGACGCCGAAAAACACCTACCCGCTGGCCGAATTCCTCTACCGCGTGGGCGCGATCAAGCACAAACCCGAATCCTGGAAAGACTACTTCTTCCAGGACGAGAAACCGCTGCAAGGGAGCTGACCGGATGAACACCCCATTGCCAGGCCACACGGTCAGCAAGCTGAGCAGCGTCGCCACGCCGCCGCTGCTGCAGGTGGATAACCTAAGCCTCGAATACCGCACCGCGCAGCGCGTGGTGCGGGCTACCCACCAGGTCAGTTTCGAAGTGGACAAAGCCGACCGCTTTGTCCTGCTCGGGCCTTCGGGCTGCGGCAAGTCGACCCTGCTCAAGGCGGTGGCCGGCTTCATCGAGCCCCGGGAAGGGCAGATCCGCCTGCAGGGCCAGGCCGTGCATGGCCCGGGCCCGGATCGCATCGTGGTGTTCCAGGAATTCGACCAGCTGCCGCCGTGGAAAACCGTCAAGCACAACGTGATGTTCCCGTTGCTCGCCTCCGGCACGCTCAAGCGCAAGGAGGCTGAGCAGCGCGCCTTGCACTACCTGGAAAAGGTCGGTCTGGCGGGTTTTGCCGATGCCTATCCGCATACCCTGTCGGGCGGCATGAAAGCCCGCGTGGCGATTGCCCGGGCGCTGGCCATGCAGCCGAAGATCCTGCTGATGGACGAACCCTTCGCCGCCCTCGACGCCTTGACCCGGCGCAAGATGCAGGAAGAGCTGCTGCTGCTCTGGGAAGAGGTGCGCTTCACCCTGTTGTTCGTTACCCATTCGATCGAAGAGGCGCTGGTGGTCGGCAACCGCATCCTCCTGCTGTCGCCCCATCCGGGCCGGGTACGCGCTGAAATCCACAGCCACCAGTACAACCTGCAAAGCCTTGGCGCCAGTGATTTCCAGGCCTCGGCGCGGCGTATCCACCGCTTGCTGTTCGACGATGATGCCCAGGTCGAGCACGACCCGGCGCTGGGTTTCGCCGACATTCGCATTGCCTACTGACCGGGAGTTTTGCCATGACCACGATTGTTACGCCGCGTCAGGAATACGAAGTGGTTCTCGAACCGCTGCTCAGCGTTCCGCTTGAGCGCCAATTGCCGCTCGGCCAGCGCCTCTGGCAACAGGGCTGGTTGCGCAAGGGCCTGATCCTGATTCTGCTGGCTCTGGCCTGGGAAGCCATCGCCCGCTATCAGGGCAACGACCTGCTGCTGCCGAGCTTTTTACAAACCGCCGCGGCCCTGTACGACGGCCTGCTCAGCGGCGAGTTGCTGGCCAAGGTTGGGGTGTCACTGGTGGTGCTGCTCAAGGGTTACCTACTGGGCATCGTTCTGGCTTTTGGCCTGACCAGCCTGGCGGTGTCGACCCAGTTCGGCCGCGACCTGCTCAGCACCCTGACCTCGATGTTCAACCCCTTGCCGGCGATTGCCTTGCTGCCCTTGGCGCTGCTGTGGTTCGGCCTGGGCGACAACAGCCTGATCTTTGTGCTGGTGCATTCGGTGCTCTGGGCCCTGGCGCTGAATACCTACGCCGGCTTTCTTGGCGTCAGTGAAACCCTGCGCATGGCCGGGCGCAACTATGGCCTGCGCGGCTTGCGCCTGGTCGTGCATATCCTGATTCCGGCGGCGCTGCCGTCGATCCTCTCGGGGCTGAAGATTGGCTGGGCCTTTGCCTGGCGCACGCTGATCGCCGCCGAGCTGGTGTTCGGCGCCACCAGCGGCAAGGGCGGGCTGGGCTGGTACATCTTCCAGAACCGCAACGAGCTGTACACCGATAAGGTGTTCGCTGGCCTTGCGGTGGTGATCTTGATCGGCTTGCTGGTCGAGAGCCTGGTGTTCAACACCCTGGAGCGCATCACTGTGCGTCGCTGGGGCATGCAGCGCTGAGCGGCTCAGGCGCTTTGGTACTGCGCCGCAGCATTGTTGAGGGTTTCGGCAATTTGCTGGCGCAGGCTCAGGGGCTGCTCGACGATCAGCCCGTCACCCTGGCTCAGTAGCCACCAGCGCAGCTGCCAGCTGTTGCTGACGGTAGCTTTGAGGCGGTGCCCGGCGTCCAGCGGGGTCAGGTGCATATCGGCCGACAGCGGCGTCTCGCGCACCAGGCGGGCGAGGTTGTCGCTGATCCAGGCTTGCAGTTCGATCTTGTCGGTATCGCCGAACTGCAGGGCGTCGCTGCGCAGGTACGCTTGCAGGTCGAAGGCGCGCAGGCCTTCGGTGGGGCTGTCGAGAATGCGCAGTTTGCGAAAGCGATGCACGGCGAACTGGCGTATGTCGGTATAGGGCGCAGCGGTGGCAATCAGGTAGCTGACCTGGCCGCGCTGAATCAACGCCAGCGGGTTGAGGGTCAGTTCGCTGAGCTTGTCGTTGTGCGCCGAGTAGTACTGGCAGTGCAGCTGGTATTCCTCAAGCAGCGCATGCTGCACGGTCTCGAGGATACTGTCGGGCACTTCCGGGGCCTGCATGTTCATGTCCGGGCGTACGCTGGCGACCTTGTCCAGCCAGCGCGCCACCTTGTTCGCTCCCGACAGGTGTTCGAGCTTCTGCCGGGCATGGCTGAAGCGCGGGTCCAACACCTTGAGCATGCTCCCCGGCAACAGCGGGCGTACCGCCTCTTCCACCAGCGCCAGGCTCAGCGCCTCACTGACACTGATACCGCGCAATTCAATGCAGGCGTTGGCTGCCCAGTGCCAGCCGTACGGGATGCTCTTGTCGTTGCGCTCCAGCGGAAAAATCAGCGAAAGCTCGTTGAGATCGCGTTCGATGCTGCGCTTGCTGATGGTGAATCCTGCGTCCTGCAGGCGGCCAACCAGCTCGGCACTGGTAATGCCCGGTGAGCGGCTGGGCAACTGGCGCAGCAACTCCCATTGGCGGCTGAGGGTGGCGCGTGTCGTGGCGGAGGGCAAAAGGTGGCGTCCTTGTCTAGGCTTGCGGTTGTAGCATGGCGCCAGCGCAGTGATATGGCAATTAGCCATTTATGTATCCAGATCAAGGATGAAGCAGTTGAGTGCCCTAACTGAATCGTTCGCGACAGGTTTTGTCGTGGCCGTGCGCAGAATCACGCCTCATCACTCCCGCTGTTGGATCTGTGGGTAGTTCAATGAGGACGAACATGTCAGCTGCAAGCAACATCTACCCACTGCTTGAGCGCCTGTTGCCCGAGCGGATCATCCCTGCGCCCGGCCGCCCTGGCCGCCTGCAGCGGTTGTACGCCGGGGTCGGCATGCCCAGCCAGCGGGCAGTGCTGGGCGAGAGTTTCGCCTTGATCAGCCGCCTGGACGAAGCCAGCGACCTGCAGGCGGTGTACGACGACCTGCGCGCCCAGGCCCTGGAAGGCAACGTCGGCGCGCTCAACGACCTGGGCTGGATCTGGCTCAATGGCAAGTACTGGCGCGCCGACCCGACCCTGGCCGGGCACCTGCTGCGTATGGCGGCCCTGCAGGGCAGTGCCGCAGCCTGGTTCAACCTCGGCCAGCAGCATTACTTCGGCAAGGGCGTCGAGGTGGCCTATGCCAGTGCGGCAGAGTACTACCAGCAGGCGTTCGAGCGTGGCCTGGAACACGCCGCCGCGGCGTTGGGTGATCTCTACGAAGAAGAAATCTGTGACAGCGACAGCCAGGACTGGCAGGTCGACCTGCAGCAGGCCTACCGCTGGTTCCTGCGCGGCGCCCAGCGCGGTGACGCACGCTGCCGCTTCGAGGTCGGCTATCGCCTGCTGCATGGGCTGACGGTCAACGTCGACAGCAAGGCCGCCGTGTACTGGCTGGAACTGGCCGCCGTGGCCGGGGTGATGCAGGCTGCCGAAGAGCTGGCGGTGCATTTCAGCGAGGTCAACAACGCCCTGCGTTACCTGTTCTGGCGCGAGCAGGCGATCAGCCTGGGCAGCAAGCTGGCGCTGAACATGAAGCTGGACGATCAGCTGCAACCTTGAACATGACGTTTGTCAGCCACTATTGACGGCAGGGGCGGTGATCGAAGAATATTGATAGTTAGCAAACTATGAATATAGCCACGAACCTCCCTTCATGACCCTCGACGCACTGCAACTCAACATCAGCAGCGGCATGGTGGTGGCCGGCCGGCACTGGCGGCGCATCTGCCAGGCGACCCTGGCCGGCTACGGCATTTCCGAAGCCTGCGCGGTCCCTTTGCTGATGATCGTGCGCCTGGGCGATGGCGTGCACCAGGTCGCCGTAGCCCAGGCGGCGGGGCTCGAAAGCCCGTCGCTGGTGCGCCTGCTCGACCAGCTGTGCAATGCAGGCTTTGTCTGCCGTACGGAAGATCCGGTCGATCGCCGGGCCAAGGCCCTGAGCCTGACCGCCAGCGGTCGGGTATTGGCCGAAGCCATCGAAGGCGAACTGGTGCGCCTGCGCCGCGAAGTGCTGCAGGGCATCGACGAAGCCGACCTGCTGGCCACCCTGCGTGTGCTGCGCGCCTTCGAAGACGCTGCCCAGCGCACCCCGGGCGTGCCGACGTGAACGGTTTTTTCAGCTCGATGCCGCCGGCGCGCGACTGGTTCTACGGGGTGCGCACCTTCGCCGCGTCGATGATCGCCCTGTACATCGCCTTGCTCATGCAACTGCCCCGGCCTTACTGGGCCATGGCTACGGTGTATATCGTCTCCAGCCCGTTCGTCGGGCCCACCAGTTCCAAGGCCCTGTATCGCGCCATGGGCACCTTGCTCGGCGCTGCCGGGGCGGTGTTCCTGGTGCCGCTGCTGGTGCAGACGCCAGTGCTTTTGACCGTCGCCGTGGCGCTGTGGACCGGCACCTTGCTGTTCCTCTCGCTGCACCTGCGCACCGCCAACAGCTATGCGTTGATGCTGGCCGGCTACACCCTGCCGATGATCGCCCTGCCGGTGGTCGACGACCCGCTGGCAGTGTTCGACATTGCCTCGTCGCGGGCCCAGGAGATCTGCCTGGGCATCGTCTGTGCGGCAGTGGTCGGAGCGATCTTCTGGCCACGGCGCCTGACCCCGGTGCTGGTTGGCGCCACTGGCAACTGGTTCAACGAGGCGATCCGCTACAGCGATACCTTCCTGGCCCGCGAGGCGACAGCCGACAAGGTCGGCGGTTTGCGTGCCTCGATGGTCACCACCTTCAACTCGCTGGAATTGATGATCGGCCAGTTGTCCCATGAAGGCGCACGGCCGCAAACGGTGAAGAACGCCCGCGAGCTACGTGGGCGGATGATCCACCTGCTACCGGTGATCGATGCCCTCGACGACGCCTTGCTCGCCCTCGAAGGCCGCGCCCCAGCCCTGAGCGAACAGTTGCAGCCATTGCTGAGCGAAGCCCGCGCCTGGCTGCAGGGCACCGCGCAGGATCCATCGCCGGCGCGCTGGTCGGCGTTGCGTGCGCACATCGAACATATGCAACCGAGCGCCGCCGCCCTTGATGAGCGCGCCTCGCTGCTGCTGTCCAACGCGCTCTATCGCCTGGCTGAATGGGCCGACCTGTGGCAAGACTGTTGCAGCCTGCAGCACGCCATCCGCAACGAAGACCTCTCGCCCTGGCGCGCGGTGTATCGGCACTGGCGCCTGGGCCGGCTGACGCCGTTTTTCGACCGGGGGCTGATGCTCTACTCGGTGTTCTCCACCGTCAGCGCGATCATCGTTGCCACCACCCTGTGGATTTTGCTCGGCTGGGGCGACGGCGGCAGCGCGGTGATTCTCGCCGCCGTAGCCTGCAGCTTCTTTGCCGCCATGGACGACCCGGCGCCGCAGATCTACCGGTTCTTCTTCTGGACTTCGCTGTCGGTGCTGTTTGCCAGCCTTTACCTGTTTCTGGTGCTGCCCAACCTGCATGACTTTCCGATGCTGGTGCTGGCCTTCGCCATACCGTGCATCTGCGTCGGCACCCTGACCGTGCAGCCGCGCTTCTACCTGGGCACCTTGCTGACCATCGTCAACACCGCCTCGTTCATCAGCATCCAGGGCGCCTACGACGCCAACTTCCTGACCTTCATCAACGCCAACCTGGCCGGGCCGGTGGGCTTGCTGTTCGCCTTCGTCTGGACCCTGGTGGTGCGCCCGTTCGGCGTTGAGCTTGCGGCCAAGCGCCTGACCCGTTTCAGCTGGCACGACATCGTCGGCATGACCCAGCCGGCGACCCTGGCCGAGCACCGGCACCTGGGCGTGCAGATGCTCGACCGGCTGATGCAGCAACTGCCGCGCCTGACCCAGACCGGCCAGGACACCGGCACCGCCCTGCGAGACCTGCGCGTGGGCCTGAACCTGCTCGACCTGCTGGCCTACATGCCACGGGTCGGCGCGCAGCCGCGCCAGTTGCTGGAGCGGGTAGTGGAAGAGGTGGGCGAACACTTTCAGGCCTGCCTGGACGCGCGCCGTCGGCTGCACGCGCCCGAGGTGCTGTTGCAGAGCATGGAGCGCGCCCGTCGCGCCCTCAACCTCAACGACCTGGCCGACAGCGCCGAGGCCCGGGTGCACCTGTTGCACGCCTTGAGCGGCCTGCGCCTGGCGCTGTTGCCGGGGGTCGAGGTGGTGCTTGAGCCCTCCGATGATCAGCAACAACTGCCCTATGGCATCGATGGAGCGCCGCTGTGATCGGAGATCTGGATATCAGCGGGGTGTTCCTGCCCACGCTGCTGGTGATGATGGTCGTCACCTATTTGCTGTTTCTCGGTGTGCACGCGTTGCTCAACCGCGTGCATTTCTACCGCCTGGTCTGGCACCGGGCGTTGTTCAACGTTGCGCTTTACGCCGTGCTGCTCGGCACGGTCGATCACTTTTGCCGAAACCTGATGCTGCCATGAAAAAACCCTTGTTGACCCTGGGCCGCGTGGTCCTGACCCTGCTGGTAGTGACGCTGGCGACCGTGTTGGTCTGGCAGATGGTCATGTACTACATGTTCGCCCCCTGGACCCGGGATGGGCACATCCGCGCCGACGTGATCCAGATCGCCCCTGATGTTTCCGGTTTGATCCAGCAGGTAGAGGTACGCGACAACCAGGTGGTCAAGCGTGGCGACGTGCTGTTCACCATCGACCAGAACCGCTTCCACCTGGCCCTGCGCCAGGCCCAGGCGACCCTGGCCGAGCGCAAGGAAACCCTGGCCCAGGCCCAGCGCGAAGCCCGGCGTAATCGTGGCCTGGGTAACCTGGTGGCCGCCGAGCAACTGGAAGAGAGCCAGTCGCGCCAGGCCCGCGCCGAATCGGCCCTGGCCGAAGCCCAGGTGGCGGTGGATGCTGCGCAGTTGAACCTCGACCGTTCAGTGGTGCGCAGCCCGGTTGATGGCTACCTCAACGACCGCGCGCCGCGTGCCCACGAGTTTGTCAGTGCCGGGCGGCCGGTGCTGTCGGTGGTCGACAGCGACTCCTACCACGTCGATGGCTACTTCGAAGAAACCAAGCTGGCCGGCATTCACATCGGCCAGGCTGTGGATATCCGCGTGCTCGGCGACAACACCCGACTGAGCGGGCGGGTGCAGAGCATTGCCGCCGGTATCGAGGACCGCGACCGCAGCAGCGGCGCCAACCTGCTGCCCAACGTCAACCCGGCGTTCAGCTGGGTGCGCCTGGCCCAGCGGATCCCTGTGCGGATTGCCTTCGATGAGGTGCCGGCAGACTTTCGCATGATCGCCGGGCGTACGGCGACGGTGTCGATCCTTGAGGACAAGGGCCAATGAAACGGCTGTCACTGCTCGGCTTGAGCCTGCTGCTGTCGGCCTGCCAGATGGTCGGGCCGGACTACAACGTGCCCGAGGATGCCGCGATCCAGCGCGCCGACTTGCAGGGCCAACTGCGCCAGGACGCCAGCAGCGTGGTCTCGGCGCCCGTGCCGAAAGACTGGTGGCACCTGTATCAGGACGAACGCCTCAATGAGCTGGTGCGCCAGGCCCTGGCGGCCAACAGCGAACTGCGTGTGGCGGCGGCGAACATCGCCAAGGCCCGTGCCCAGGTCGAAGAGGCCGAAGCCCAGGGTGGCCTGAACGGCGGTGTGAAGCTGGGCGCCCAGCGTTTGCAGGAGTCCGGCGAAGCCTTTTTGCAACCAGAGAAAGTGCCGGTGGCCAACATCGGCGAGGCAATCATCAGCGCGTCTTACCAGTTCGACCTGTGGGGCACCCTCAAGCGTGGCGTCGAGGCCGCCCAGGCCAATGCCGACGCGACCCAGGCCGCCGCCGATACCGCACGCATCACCCTGGTGGCCGACGTGGTACGTGCCTACACCCAGGTCTGCGCGGCCAACGAGGAATACCATATCGCCCATGAGTCCCTGGACCTGCAGCAGCAGAGCGTGACCCTGACCCAACGCCTGCGCGATGCCGGGCGTGGTGACGAAACCCAGGTGACCCGCTCGCAAACCCAGTTCAAATCCTTGCGCGCCGAGCTGCCGCGTTACCAGGCTGCGCGTGAAGCGGGCCTGTACACCTTGTCGATGCTGCTGGCCAAGCCGCTCAACCAGTTGCCGGCCGGAACCGCCGATTGCGCCGAGCTACCGCATATCGCCCAGGTGCTGCCAGTGGGCGATGGCGCCGCGCTGCTCAAGCGCCGTCCGGATGTCCGCCAGGCCGAACGCAGCCTGGCCGCGGCCACGGCGACTATCGGCGTAGCCACCGGGCAGTTGTATCCGGACATCAGCATCGGTGCTCAGGTGGGCACCATCGGTATCCTGGAAAATCTCGGCAAACCTGCGACCAACCGCTGGGGCTTCGGCCCGCTGCTGACCTGGAATGTACCGACCAACGGTTCGCGGGCGCGCATCCGTGAGGCGCAAGCTTCGACCCAGGCGGCGCTGGCGCATTTTGACGGGGTGGTGCTCAACGCCATTCGCGAAACCCAGACCAGCCTTGCGCAATACAGCGCCTTGCTCGAGCGCCGCGATGCCTTGGCCGATGCCGAGCGTTCGGCGCAACTGGCGGCAGACCAGACCCATAGGTTTTACCAGGCCGGGCGTGAGTCGTTCCTGGCGGACCTGCAGGCGACCCGCACCTACACCGAGATGCGCGCGCAACTGGCGGCGGCCAATACCCAGGTGGCGATGGGGCAGATCGGCTTGTTCCTGGCGTTGGGTGGTGGCTGGTAGCTCGCGATGAGTCTCACTTATCCACAAGCCCTTTAAGCATCTCTATCGGCAACGGAAAGACAATCGTCGACGACTTGTCGCCAGCAATGCTGCCCAGCGTCTGCATGTAGCGCAGCTGCATCGCCCCCGACTGGCGGCCGAGCATTTCTGCCGCTTGCATCAGTTTCTCCGAGGCTTGCAGTTCACCTTCGGCATGGATCACCTTGGCCCGCCGCTCACGTTCAGCCTCAGCCTGGCGGGCAATGGCGCGGATCATCGACTCGTTGAGATCGACATGCTTGATCTCGACGTTGGCCACCTTGATGCCCCAGGCATCGGTTTGCGCATCCAGCACCTGGCGGATGTCCAGGTTCAGCCGTTCGCGCTCGGCCAGCAGTTCGTCCAGCTCATGCTTGCCCAGCACCGCGCGCAAGGTGGTCTGCGCCAGTTGGCTGGTGGCCATGAGAAAGTCCTCGACCTGGATGATCGCCTTCTGCGGGTCGAGTACGCGAAAGTACAGCACCGCGTTGACCTTGACCGAGACGTTGTCGCGGGTGATGACATCCTGTGGCGGCACATCCAGCACCACGGTGCGCAGGTCGACCCGGACCATCTGCTGGATCCCCGGAATCAACAGCACCAGCCCCGGCCCTTTGACCCGCCAGAAGCGCCCGAGCTGGAACACTACCCCGCGCTCGTATTCACGCAGGATGCGAAAGGCCGACAGCAACAATACCGCCAGCAGCGCCAGCAAGGCGCCAAAGCCCAGTTCGAAAAACATCTCAGTCTCCTTGCGCCGGTGGTTGTGCCTCGGCGCTGACGTCCAGTAGTACGCCCTTGCGTGTCATCACCCGGACGCGTTGCCCCACCTGCAGTGGCGTCTGGCACTGGGCCTGCCACTGTTCACCCTGCGCCTGCACCGAACCGATGAACGGGTCGCTGTCATTGACCGCCATCACCGTCGCCAGGCTACCCACCAGCCCGGCATCGCCACTGACCAGCGCGCGCTGGCGCGCCTTCATGGCCATGCCCAGCACGCCGCCGAGCAGCAGCGCCGAGAGCAGGGCGAGGGTCAGGATCAGCGCCAGGGGGATGCCAAAGCCGGGCACGTCGGTGTCCATCAAGATCACCGCGCCGACCACGAAGGCAACGATGCCGCCAAAGCCGACCACGCCAAAACTGGGCAGGAACGCCTCGGCAATCATGAAGGCGATGCCGAGCAGGATCAGCGCCGCGCCGGCATAGCTGACCGGCAACAACTGCAAGGCATACAGGGCCACCAGCAGACAGATGCCACCGATCACTCCGCCGACCCCGGAGCCCGGGCTCATGAACTCGAACATCAGCCCGTAGATACCGATCATGATCAGGATCAGCGCCACGCTGGGGTTGGTGATCACCGCCAGCAGGCGCGTGCGCCAGTCCGGCTCGCGTTCGATGATGCTGACGTTGGCGGTGTGCAACTGTACGGCTTGGCCGGCGGCTTCGAGGTTTTTGCCATCGAGCTGGCGCAGCAGGTCGGGCAGGTCGTTGGCGATGCGGTCGATGACTTTCAGGCGCAAGGCTTCGTTGGCCGGCAGGCTGACCGATTCGCGTACCGCCTGTTCAGCCCAGTCGGCATTGCGCCCGCGCAGTTGCGCCAAACCGCGAATATAGGCGGCAGCGTCGTTAATCTGCTTGCGGGTCAGGGTGTCTTGTTCGCTGCTCGGTGCTGGCTTGTCGCCGGTGGGCGCAGCCGGGTCTTTCGGCGGGCCTGGCATCCCGCCGATCTGCACCGGCGTGGCGGCGCCGAGGTTGGTGCCCGGGGCCATGGCCGCGACATGGCTGGCGTAGAGAATATAGGTGCCGGCGCTGGCCGCCCGGGCGCCACCGGGGGCGACGAAGGTAGCGACTGGCACGGGGCTGGCGAGGATCGCCTTGATGATCGCGCGCATCGAGCTGTCGAGCCCGCCCGGGGTGTCGAGGCGGATGACCACCAGTTGCGCCTGCTGCGCCTTGGCCTGCTCCAGGCCGCGTATCAGGTAGTCGGCACTGGCCGGGCCGATGGCGTCGTCGATACTCAGTACCAGCACCGGATTGCCGGGCGCAGCCACACCGCTCGTCAGGGCGCCGAGCATCAATAAAACCAGCAGGTGCCGACACCAGCGAGCGATCACCTGAATTCACCCGGGCTGTGCGTGTCCAATAAGTTTAGTCGGCTGCTTGCGGCAGCACGGCCTAAACTTCAGAAGTGGGGGCGCTGTATCCGGAGGTGCATCATGCGTATGGCAAAAACCCTGCAGCAATGCCTGGACAAGGCCGGCTGCGATTACGACATCGTTTCTCACCCGCACTCATCTACCAGCCTTGAGTCGGCCCGTACCGCTGGAGTGCCCGCCGAGCGGGTGGCCAAGTCGGTCATGCTCGACGACCGCCACGGCAACTATTTGATGGCCGTGCTACCGGCCAACCGTCACCTGGACATGAGCAAGGTACGCGCCACCGGCGCCTGGCAAATGACCCATGAAAGCGGGTTGCCACATCTGTTCGGCGACTGCGAGCGTGGCGCCATTCCGGCACTGGGGGATGCTTACTCGATCAAGATGCTGCTCGACCCGACCCTGACCCGTCAGGGCGATATCTATGTCGAGGCCGGTGATCACGATCACCTGATCCACATGAACATGACGCAATACTTGAAACTGGTGCCGAACGCCGAAGTGCGTGAGGTTTGCTGATGATCAACCCACTGCCAGGCTGGCGTCGTGGATACCCGGCCTGGCCCCAAGGAGTCACGCATGGAATCAAATATTCATCCGTTTTCGGAGCTCTTCAAACAGCTGGGCCTGGCTGATGATCCCCAGGGCATTGACCAGTTCATCACCAGCCACTCGCCGCTCAAGAATGAAATAAAGCTGGTTGATGCACCGTTCTGGACCGAGAGCCAGCGTGCATTTCTCAAGGAAAGCATTATCGAAGACTCCGACTGGGCCGTGCCGTTCGACCAGCTGAACGAGGCGCTGCGGCGTCCGAAAAAATAAACGCCGAGCGGCACATCGACCGGCGAATGGCGTTGCTATGCTCAGGAAAAACAACAAGGGGACAGCGCCAATGAAAGATCCCTATGCCGCCGGTTTCTGGTGTGCCGTGACCGCCCTGGGGCTGCTGACCGTCGGTTATTTCTATGGAATCAAACAGACCCACCAGCTGGGTCAGGCTCTGGTATTTCTTTACGCCGCCGGGGGCGTGATCGGGGCGCTGGCCCTGACCGCGCTGGCGTGGATTGCCTGGCAGCAACTGCGGGTGAGCAAACGCCAGTTGGCCCAAGGGCGAACCTTGGTGGCTATCTGGAACACCAAGGTTGCCTTGCGCCGGGTCGAAACCGTCTTCGACCGTTATTTCTGGGGCAGTTACTGGCAGCCCGGGCGTACCTTCCAGGAGGTAATGGGCGAGCTTGAAGGCACGCCGCTGGAGCAGAGCCTGGAAGCGCTGAAACGCCAATGCCGCGAGCTTGACCGCGAAACCCATGACCACCGCCGCCACTGGCTGGACAACGCCCGCGAGCTGTCTACGGTTGCCACTGCAATGGCCCGGGAGCGTTATCAACTGGACTTGTGCGACTCGCAGCAGAGCAGCGGGCGCGGCGCCGCGGTGCTCAACCGCGACCTGGAAGTGCTGGTGTACACCTGGTCAGCGCGCCTGCGCAGCTTCGACCACCAGCTCGATGAGCTGGAGGGCGAATACCGCTGAGCCCGCCGCGAATCAGTCGCCGCGAATGTACTGTTCCAGTTGCAGAATCATGTTGGCCTGTTCGGCGATGGCTTCCTTGACCAGGTCGCCAATCGACAGCAGGCCCAGCAGCTCGCCGTTCTCGACCACCGGCAGGTGGCGCAGGTGGCTGTTGGTCATCATGTTCATGCAGTATTCGACGTTCTGGTGTGGGTCGACGGTAATCACCGGCGCACTCATGATCGCGCTGACCGGCGTGCCCACCGAACTGCGGCCCTTGAGCACCATCTTGCGCGCGTAGTCGCGCTCACTGACGATCCCCACCACACGCCCGTCCTGCACCACCGGCAGGGCACCGACGTTCTTCTCGGCCATCAACCTCAGCGCATCGAGCACCATGTGGTCGGGGCCGATGGTGTGAACCTGGTGGTGCTGCTGGGCTTTTGTTTTTAGAAGTTGTGCCACGGTTTTCATAGAGGCCTCTGCGATGCTGGGAGTGGGTGACGGCAGATAGCTAAAGAATCGTGTACAGATCGCTGCAGGGCAAGGGCGAAAGCGGCATCGATGTGATTGAAAAACGTCATGGGCGCAAAAATGCAAAAGCGGCCAATGATGGCCGCTTGGCTTTGACTCTCGATCAAGCCGTGATCAAGCGTTTTTCGGGTTTGGGCCGAAACGGTTCGGGCCACGCTGGCTGTCCTGGCACAGGAAGATCAGGTTGACGAGCGGGAACAGCAGCCACCAACCGCTACGGTCGGTGTCGTGCATGCGCCGAACGGCTACGGCAATGCCCGGGACCAGCAATGCCACGCTGTACAGGTAAGAGAAGAGCGTGCCGGTACGGAGCTCGCGGTCGAGATAGGGCACCAGCATGTACACCAGGAAGGTGACCAGGATGAACAGCCAGTATTCCTGGCGGCGTGACCGACCGGAGAACAGGGCGTATTTCTTCAGTAGTTCAACGTACCAGATGCCGGCTGGCGCAGGTGCTGCAGTGAAGGTTGCAGCAGGTTGCGGTGCACCGCAGGCTGGGCAAGCCACGGCGCTGTTGTGGATTTCCTTGGCGCAGCCACGGCAAAAAACCATATTCATGTGTTGTCCCTTACATGACTAGCCAGATCAGCAAAATGAGCAAAATGCCTGACAACACCGCGCCAGTAATTGCCATGTAGGTTCGCGGTTCTTTTTTGACCAGGCTGAGCGAGCTCAGGACCAGCCCGGTCAGTGCAAACAAGCCCATCCCCCACAGGGTGTTACGATCCCAGCTGGCTGGTTCGAACAGCGTCAATACACAGGCGATGCACAGGATCAGCGAGCTGGCTGCCATCCAGGACAAGCGCTTGCCGGCAGGTTGCGTGGTGGCAGAGGGAGTCTGAGGGGCGCCGCACTGTGGGCAGCTGGGCGCCGTTTCATGGATTTCCATGGCACAACCGCGGCAAAAAACCATTGCCATGACAATTCCTTTTGATAGTTCCGCTTGCGTGGCGCAGCAGGGCGCGGCGGAGTTTATCAAAGACTTCGACGTTGGCGTAACAGTGACAGCGCCCTGCTGACCTCCCGAGGGATTTGGCAGGGCGCAGTACCTCAGCTCTTCTGCACGATCACCTGACTGTTCAGGTCGTTGAGCATGGCGTCCAGGGTTGGCTTCATCTTTTCGAAGTCTTTCACGCTGCACACCGCTTTCGGGTTGTGGAAGTCCAGGCGGCGTTTGATCACCAGGCTGTTGCCTTGCAGGGCATAGTCGGCGCTGTAGTCGAAGTGTTTGTCCTTGAGGCTCACAGGCTTGGGCGCGGCGATGATCTTGACGTCGGCCGGGAACTCGAAGCGCGCTTGTTCTTCGGTGATGCCGGAGATGCAGGTGAAGTCCTGGGTGCGCTGCTTTTCAGCGATAAAGCCGAAGATATTCTGGGCGATGCCGCCCGCCAGGCTGGTCAGGGTCGGCACGCCGATCGGGCCGGGCAGGTTGACCAGGTTTTCGCTGCGACCGTTGATGTGCATCTCGAAGGCGCCGCTGGTTTCCAGGTCGTCGCTGCTGATCTTGCCGCTGCCGCGCTGGCCGTAGGCGGCGAGGATGCGCTGGGTCAGCAGGTCGCGCTCGGCCGGTTGCATGTTGCGCATCATCCAGCGGTTCATCTCGGCGGCCCAGCCGTCGATTTTCGAAGCGTGGCTGAAGTCGGCGGCGCCGCTGCTGGCCACGGTGTAGGTGGTGCTGTTGTGCACCAGGCCTGCCTGAGTGGCCGGAGTGTGGCCGAGCTTGCCGGAGCGGCTCAGCACGGTGGGTTTGTCCAGCACCGGAGCGGGCAGGTAGCCGCTGGCAATGGCTTCGGCGGTGGAGTCCAGGTACAGGTCCAGGCTCGGGATGTAGGTGATCACGTGGTTGATCACGCCCAGGGTCGGCACCTTGGGTAACGCGTAGGCATTGCCGAGGTTGATCAGCGCCGGGGTGCTGTCGATATTGACTGCGGCCAGCAGCGCTTCGAGCAGGGCCACGTGGTCCTTGCAGTCGCCATAACGGTTGCTCAGCACGGTATCGGCGGCATGCGGCACCACGCCGCCAGCACCGATGTAAACCGCCACGTAGCGAATGTTGCGGCGCACCCAGTCACCCAGGGCCAGGGCCTTGTCGCGCGGGTCGTCGATCTTGGCCGTGAGCTTTTCTGCCAGTTCGCGGATGGCGGGCGTCACTTCGCTGTTGGCGCGCGCCGCGTAGGCTTTGGCGAACTCGCTGTAGTCAGCGAAGGTGGAAACCGCCAGGTACTTGCCGTAGTCCGAGTAGGCTACTGCGCCCAGTTCTGTACGGGCGTTGTCACCCTGCACATAATCCCACTGGTAGACCTTGCGCCCAGGCTCGGCCTTCGGGCTGGACGCCTTGAAGCCCTTGGCCTCGGCATTGAGCTTGAGGTTCTTCGGCAGGTCGTAGATCAGGGTGAACTGCTGGGTCGGGTGGAACTGCGGCATCGCCAGGTCTTCGAACTGGCCAGGGAACAGCGGGGTCTTGCGCTGTTTCTTGAAGCTCAGCACCAGGCGATCGCCGACGGCGACTTCGGGGAAGATCACTACCTTGACCAGGCTGTCATGGAACATCGGCGCTTGGGACGATTGCTGCTCCTGTTGCTCCTTGATCTGCTCGGGGCTGACCTGCACTTTGCGGCCATCGGGTTTCTGGGTGTAGGCCTGGGTCACCTCGAGGGTTTCCAGGGTGCGGTTGTAGTACAACGACTGCTGGGCCTTGGCCTGGATCGCGCGTTCTTCATTGATCAGCAGGACCAGGTCCTGGGTGGCGGCGTAGCTGCCGTCTTCGGCCACCACGGTGCGTAGAATGTCCTTTTCGATGGTGACGGAGGGGTCGGTACCGTCGTCCTTGGCCTGTGCGATGTTCAAGGCGAACAGGCAGCACAGCATCCCGACCCACCGGGCCGGGGTCACAGCGAACCGCTTCATAAAGATCCTTCTTGCTGGTGTATTCCAGGGGTCTGACTCGTTAAATGCGAATCAGTTAGTAGCATTTTGCCTTATAACTGGCTGTTGCTGCTGCGCCAATTTTTTCAGCGCAGGTTTTCCTGCGTTTTCTGTCCCTATCGATTCAAGGATTCAGCATGTTTACCAGGCGGCACTCCGTCATGACCCTCCTGTTGCTCGGCGCCGGTAGCGCCTGTGCCGACAGCGTCGAACTGGCGCCGCTGGAAGTGACCTCGACCCGGGTCAATTCCGCCTGGTTGCAGACCCCGGCTTCGGTAAGCGCCGTGGACATCGCCGAGAAGCCCGGCGAGCAACTGCTGACCCTCGATGGCCTGCTTTCGGCCGTTCCCGGCACCGTGTCGCAGAGCCGCTACAACATGGCCCAGGGCATGCGCCTGTCGATTCGTGGCTTTGGTGCGCGTTCGAGCTTCGGCATGCGCGGCATTCGCGTGATGGTCGACGGCGTACCGCTGACCATGCCCGATGGCCAGACCGAAATGGACGGCGTAGACCTGGGCCTGGTGGAGCGCGTCGAAGTGATCCGCGGCTCGGCCTCGACGCTTTATGGCAACGGTGCAGGCGGGGTATTGGCAATCCAGACCCGCGAGCCGTCGCTGACACCGCAATCGTCCATCGATGTCAGTGGTGGCGAGTATGGCTACCAACGCCTGCGTGCGGAAACCAGCGGCACCTCCGGCAACCTTGGCGGCCTGCTGGCGCTCAATGTCACCAACCTCGACGGCTATCGCCAGCACTCCAGCTCCGAGGCGCGCAACCTTACCGGCAAGCTGCGCTGGCAGGGCGATGCCGGGCAACTGGGGGTAACGTTCCAGGCGCTCGACAACCGTTCCGAAGACCCTGGCGCCCTGACCCTCGCCGAAGTGCACGCCAAACGTGACCAGGCCCGCGCCCAGAGCCTGTTGTACAACTCCGACGAAGACATCACCCAGCAGCGTCTGGCGCTGAACTGGACGGGCGATCTTGGCGAGGCCGACAGCTATCAAGTGCGCAGCTGGCTGGGGCGCCGCGAGTTTGGCAACCGCCTGCCTTACGCCAACGGCGGGCAAACCTCTTACACCCGGCTGTTCGCCGGAGTAGGCGGGCAGTACACGCACAAGGCCAGCTGGTTCGGCCTGGATCAACACGTCACCGCCGGTGTCGATCTTGAACAGCAGCGCGATGAGCGTGAACGCCACAACAACCAGATCGGCGGTGGCACCGGGGCACTGACCCTGCGTCAGCAAGAGAAGGCCGGCAGCGTTGGCCTGTACCTGCAAGACAGCATCGACCTCAGCGAGCGCTGGCAACTGACCCTGGGCGGGCGCTACGACAGCATGCGCCTGGCGGTGGACGACCGTTTCGAGGGGGACGGCGACGACTCCGGCTCGCGCACGCTGGATGACTGGAACTACAGCGCCGGCCTCAGCTATCGCCTGAGCGAGCATTACCTGGTCTACGCCCGCGTCGCCACCTCGTTCGAAACGCCCACGGTCAACGAACTGGCCAACCCGGCAGGTGGCGGCTTCAACCCGGGCCTGCAACCGGCCAAGGCGCTCAACCGTGAGCTGGGAATCAAAGGCGAATGGAGCGACGTGCGCGCCGAGGCGGTGCTTTACAGCATCGCGCTTGAGGATGAGCTGGTGCCTTACGTCGACGGCGGCCAGACCTTCTACCGCAACGCCGGCAAGTCGCGCCGCGACGGCGTTGAGCTGAGCGCCGACTACCAGGTGCTGGAGCACTGGCGTCTGTCCATGGCCTACAGCTTCAACAACTACCGCTACACCGACTTCAACGGCTTTGACGACAACCGCCTGCCGGGCATCCCGCGTCAGACGTTGTTTAGCGAAGTGGCTTACGAGCGTGATGGCTTTTATGCGCGCGTGAACATGAATGCCTACGGCCCGCAGTACGCAGACAACGCCAACAGCGCGCGGGTGGCCGGGGTCGCTTTGCTCAACTTGCGCCTTGGCAAGCAGTTTGATCTTGGCGGCCAGACCCTGGAGCCGTACCTGGGTGTGGATAACCTCAGTGACCGCCAGTACTACGACAACCTGCGCATCAACGATGGCGCCGGGCGTTACTACGAACCGGGGCCTGGGCGCACGCTGTATGCCGGTGCGCGCCTGAGTTTCTAACCCGGTAGGGGCGGCGGTGCGACGACCCGACTTGCATCGCGATCGCGGTTTGTCTGCCGTATCGGATCGCGGGGCAAGCCCGCTCCCACACAGGGAGTAACTGGGCCGGAAAACAAAAAAGGCCCAGGTATTCACCTGAGCCTTGATCGATATGGCGCACTCGGCGGGATTCGAACCCACGACCCCTGCCTTCGGAGGGCAGTACTCTATCCAGCTGAGCTACGAGTGCAACGCGGGCGCCATAATACCCATCTAGGCTGGCGGCGTCCATCGTCGAAATGGCTGTGGTCGATTTCGCACACTCCAGGGGCTATAAGTGACGTTGATCCGAAAAAATCCGCCGCACAGCGCTTTTTGTTCTTTTTTTCGAACACCCTATTGTCCTTTCTCGTCGTTGATCCTAGGATTCGTTTGAGATTTCAAACGCTCTCCTTTTTCTACAATCAATAATTCGCTCCGTGCCTGCACGGTGCAGTTAAGGAAGCCCGACATGCAGCTTAAAGACGCCCAGTTGTTCCGCCAGCAAGCCTTCATTAATGGAGAGTGGCTGGACGCGGACAACGGCCAGACGATCAAGGTCAACAACCCGGCAACGGGCGAGATCATCGGCACTGTGCCGAAGATGGGCGCCGCTGAAACCCGCCGTGCCATCGAGGCCGCCGACAAGGCGCTGCCGGCCTGGCGTGCGCTGACCGCCAAAGAACGTGCTGGCAAGCTGCGTCGCTGGTTCGAGCTGATGATCGAGCACCAGGATGACCTGGCCCGCCTGATGACCACCGAGCAGGGCAAGCCACTGGCCGAAGCCAAGGGCGAAATCGCCTATGCCGCTTCCTTTATCGAGTGGTTCGCCGAAGAAGCCAAGCGCGTGTACGGCGACACCATCCCCGGCCACCAGCCAGACAAGCGCCTGATCGTGATCAAGCAGCCGATCGGCGTGACCGCAGCCATCACCCCGTGGAACTTCCCGGCGGCGATGATCACCCGTAAAGCCGGTCCGGCCCTGGCCGCTGGCTGCACCATGGTGCTCAAGCCTGCTTCGCAAACCCCGTACTCGGCCCTGGCCCTGGTTGAGCTGGCCACCCGTGCCGGTATCCCGGCTGGCGTGCTCAGCGTAGTCACCGGCAGCGCCGGCGACATCGGCAGCGAGCTGACCGGCAACCCGATCGTGCGCAAGCTGTCGTTCACCGGCTCCACCGAGATCGGTCGCCAACTGATGGCCGAATGCGCCAAGGACATCAAGAAGGTTTCCCTCGAGCTGGGCGGCAACGCGCCGTTCATCGTGTTCGACGACGCTGACCTGGACAAGGCCGTCGACGGCGCGATCATCTCCAAGTACCGCAACAACGGCCAGACCTGCGTCTGCGCCAACCGTATCTACGTTCAGGACGGCGTCTACGATGCCTTCGCCGAGAAGCTCAAGGCCGCAGTGGCCAAGCTGAAAATCGGCAACGGCCTGGAAGACGGCACCACTACCGGCCCGCTGATCGACGGCAAGGCCGTGGCCAAGGTCCAGGAACACATCGAAGACGCAGTCGCCAAGGGCGCCAAGGTGCTCAGCGGCGGCAAGCTGATCGAAGGCAACTTCTTCGAGCCGACCATTCTGGTCGACGTACCGAAGAACGCCGCCGTGGCCAAGGAAGAAACCTTCGGCCCGCTGGCGCCGCTGTTCCGTTTCAAGGACGAGGCCGAAGTCATCGCCATGTCCAACGACACCGAGTTCGGCCTGGCCTCGTACTTCTATGCCCGTGACATGAGCCGTGTGTTCCGTGTCGCCGAAGCCCTGGAGTACGGCATGGTCGGTATCAACACCGGTCTGATCTCCAACGAAGTCGCGCCGTTTGGCGGTATCAAGGCTTCGGGCCTGGGCCGCGAAGGCTCCAAGTACGGCATCGAGGACTACCTGGAAATCAAATACCTGTGCATCAGCGTCTGATCGCAGCGTAAAGCTTTACCTCTGCCAGCGGGGCGCGAGAGCGACGTCTCGCTGGCCTTTTTTACACCGTACATCCAGTGGCCTGGGCCCCTGCAGCAGTCGATCAACGCATGCTGCCTGCAGTTGAATACCGGCCACTCCGACTTGAATCGCGCCACCTTGTGTGTGGCGAATTGAGGACATTATGAGCAAGACCAACGAATCTTTGATGCAACGTCGTGTCGCCGCTGTTCCACGCGGTGTTGGCCAGATCCACCCAATCTTCGCCGAGTCGGCAAAAAACGCCACCGTCACTGACGTCGAAGGCCGCGAGTTCATCGACTTCGCCGGCGGTATCGCGGTACTGAACACCGGTCACGTGCACCCGAAAATCATCGCTGCCGTTGAAGCCCAACTGCACAAGCTGACCCACACCTGCTTCCAGGTACTGGCCTACGAGCCTTACGTCGAGCTGTGCGAAAAGATCAACGCCAAGGTGCCAGGCGACTTCGCCAAGAAAACCCTGCTGGTTACCACCGGTTCCGAAGCCGTTGAGAACGCCATCAAGATCGCCCGTGCCGCCACTGGCCGTGCCGGCGTAATCGCCTTCACCGGCGCCTACCACGGTCGCACCATGATGACCCTGGGCCTGACCGGTAAAGTCGTGCCTTACTCGGCCGGCATGGGCCTGATGCCAGGCGGCATCTTCCGCGCCATCTACCCGAACGAACTGCACGGCGTGAGCATCGACGACTCGATCGCATCCATCGAACGCATCTTCAAGAACGACGCCGAAGCCCGTGACATCGCCGCAATCATCCTCGAGCCAGTTCAGGGCGAAGGTGGTTTCTACGTTGCACCGAAAGAGTTCATGAAGCGCCTGCGTGCCCTGTGCGACCAGCACGGCATCCTCCTGATCGCCGACGAAGTTCAGACCGGCGCTGGCCGTACCGGTACCTTCTTCGCCATGGAACAGATGGGCGTTGCTCCAGACCTGACCACCTTCGCCAAGTCCATCGCTGGCGGCTTCCCGCTGGCCGGTGTGTGCGGCAAGGCCGAGTACATGGACGCCATCGCTCCAGGCGGCTTGGGCGGCACCTACGCTGGTAGCCCGATCGCTTGCGCCGCGGCCCTGGCCGTGATGGAAGTGTTCGAAGAAGAAAAACTGCTGGACCGCAGCAAGGCCGTTGGCGAGCGCCTGGTCGCCGGCCTGCGCAAGATCCAGGACAAGCACCCGATCATCGGTGACGTGCGTGCCCTGGGTTCGATGATCGCTATTGAAGTGTTCGACAAAGCCGGTTCCCACACCCCTAACGCTGCCGCTGTAGCCTCGGTTGTGGCCAAGGCGCGTGACAAGGGTCTGATCCTGCTGTCGTGCGGCACTTACGGCAACGTCCTGCGTATCCTGGTTCCGCTGACCTCGCCTGATGAGCAACTGGACCAAGGTCTGGCAATCATCGAAGAGTGCTTCGCAGAACTTGCGTAAACTGTGACGCATTAGAAGAAAAACCCGCTTCGGCGGGTTTTTTTTCGCCCAAAGGAAGGCCAGGCGGCTAAGGTTGCCTGTAAGGAGACACCTTGGAAGGTGCACAGGATTGCGTGTAGCGGAATATCGGGAGAGTTGTGTATGAGCGTTGTAGAGCCCGCCCAGGCACCTTGCGTGCTGATTGCCGAAGGCGACCCCTGGGTGCGGGACATGCTGAGCCAGATGCTGCTGAGCGTGCGCTGCGATGCGCGTTTGCAGGTGTGTGCCGATGGCTCGCAGGCGCTGGCGGCGCTGGCCAGCAAGCCGGACCTGATCATCGCCGCGCGCGAGCTGCCCGGCGGCGACGGCCTCGACTTGCTGCGCAACGTACGGGCCAAAGGCCGCCAGCCGGCGCTGCCGTTCATTCTCATGAGCAACCGCAGTGATGCCGCCAGTGTCCGCGAGGTGCTGCCGTTCGCACCCACCGCATACCTGAGCAAGCCGTTGAACATGGATTCGCTGCGTCAGCGCCTGGAAGACCTGCTGCTCAGCGCCGGCGAGGAGGTTGCCTGTCCGGTGCCGCCGTTGCAGCCGGGCTCGACCTTGCCGCGTTTTCTCGAAGGGCGTCGCGCCAATTCCGATGGCGGCCCGCTGTTTGCTGACGTGAAACTGGCGATCAAGCGCAGCCTGCAACCCCAGGGCCTGGACCTCAAGGTGCTGGAGGCCGAGATCCGCAATGACCCGCAGGTTACCGCCGTGCTCATTGCCGCCGCCAACAGCGCCGCATTGCATCGCGATGGCGCGGTGCAGAGCCTGATGCAGGCGCTGAACAAGCTGGGCACCACCCAGAGCATGAACTTGATACTGGGGCTTGCGCTCAAGCGCAGCGCCAAACTCAGTGATCCGATCCTGTCGCGTCATGCCGAGCATTTCTGGGAGTTGTCACTGCACACTGCCGAATACGCGCGAACCCTGGCCCGTATGCTCGAGCTCGAGCAGGAGCGCTGCTATTGCGCCGGCCTGCTGCATTGCCTGGGCGATCTGGCGCTGTTGCGTTGTTTGCAGGAATGGCAGCAGGCCGGCGGTGAGCTGGATGAAGACTCGGTGGAGCTGTCGCTCAACGAGTTTGGCGCGGCGTTCGGCTCGGCGCTGCGCACCCGCTGGCGCTTGCCGCTGGAGCTGCGTGAGCTGATTGCAGCGATCTACCAGTTGGGCGGCGGCGTGTATTCACGCGATGCGCTGGTGATGAACCTGGCCGGGCAACTGGCGCGCCTGCCGGCGGATCAGGGGCTCGAAGGCCTGGCTGAAAGCAAGACGGCGCGCTTGCTCAAGGTGGGGATGGCGGAGCTGGGCAGGTTGCGCAAGGTTTGAGATTCTGGGGCCGCTGTGCGGCCCAATCGCTGGTAAGGCCAGCGATGCTTTTCAGCCTCTTACAATCTGATTCTTGCCCTGGCGCTTGGCCTGGTACATGGCCGCATCCGCCCGGGCGAACAGGCTGTCCAGCGACTCATCTTCTTCAGTAATCCCGGTCAGCCCCTGGCTCACCGTCACTCCAAATACCTTTTCGTCATGGCTGAAGCTCAAGCGCTGGATCTCGCGCTGCAGGCGTTCGGCAATCTGCTGGGCGATCTCTGGGGTGCAACCCGGAAACACTGCGGCGAATTCTTCACCGCCAATGCGCCCGAACTGATCACCACGGCGCAACACCGCCTTGCCGGTGTCGGCGATGCGCTGCAGCACATAGTCGCCTTCCTGATGGCCGTAGGTGTCGTTGATCTGCTTGAAGTCATCGATGTCGAGCAGCAGGAACGCCAACGGCGTGTGCTCCAGTCGCGCGGTTTCGAAAGCGTGCTGGGCACACTCGAAAAAGTGCCGGCGGTTGCTGCTCTGGGTCAGGACGTCGGTGGTGGCCAGGCGCTGCAGCTCGCCTTCGAGCTGCTTCTTTTCGGTGATGTCCTCGGCCATGCCAACGATGATCACCCGCTGGCTGGGGTCGGCTTGCTGGTTGATGAAGCATTTGTCGCTGATCCAGCGCACCTGGCCGTCGGCGGCGATGATGCGGTATTCGCGGTCTTCCACTGCGCCTTTGACCAGCACTTCGGCCAGGCTGCGTTCGGCGTAGTCGAGGTCGTCGGGGTAGATGCTGTCGCGCCACTCATTGAAGTCAGCCAGCAGCAGGCCGGCCGGGCGGCCAAAAATGCGCTCGTAGGCGGGGCTGACGTAAAGCACCTGGCGGCTTTCCCAGTCGAAGGCCCAGAGCACGGCGTTAACGCTGTCGAGCAACGAGCTGAACAGCTGTTCACGCTCGCTCAGGCGCGCGACTTCGCCTTGGGCGTGCATCAGGGCCAGCAGGGTCTGGGCGGCTTCAGGTGGCGGATTGCAGGCCAGGGTTGTTGGTTTGTTCTTGACCATTTGCGCGGAAATTCTCACGACGGGGGCGTGCGGCCACGACCCGGCCCGCCACGCGGGCGATATGCCTGTCAGAGTGAGATTAGGCGGCTAAGTTCCGGTCGGCGCGCCGCGGGACGGGCGCGCCGATCAACGGCATCAGGCCAGGGCAGGGCGCAGCGAGTACGTCTTGAGCTGGGCGGCGAAGTCGCGCAGCGACTGGATACCGCTGGCTTCGGCTTCGTGCACCCAGTCTTTCATGGCCGCGAGCATGTCGTGGCCGTTGGCGCTGGTACGTACCCAGATTTGCTGCAGGGCCAGGCGTTTTTCGTAGATGGTCTTGAGCGCCTGGCTGTGCTCGAGCATGGTCTGGATGCGCAGGTGGTGACGGTCTTCCAGCAGGCTGGTCTCCCGCGACAGCAAGCGCTTGGCGCGGCGGAACTGGTGGCGCACCGAGTCGTCGACGCGGGCCAGCTCCTGCTTGACCAGCGGCGCGATCACCAGCTTGCGGTACTGGGCCATGATCTGGAAGCGGTTGTTGAGGATCGCCATGGCGGTGTCCATGTCCAGCTGGCCCTTGCCTTCGACCCGGTGGGCGATGGGCGCGACGCGTTGCACCTTGGCCAGGCGCAGCCAGCAGAACAGCTTGATCCAGGCCCAGCCCATGTCGAACTCCCAACGCTTGACCGAGAGCTTGGCCGAGTTGGGGTAGGTGTGGTGGTTGTTGTGCAGTTCTTCACCACCAATGATGATGCCCCAGGGCACCAGGTTGGTGGCGGCGTCGCGGCATTCGAAGTTGCGATAGCCGACCGCATGGCCCAGGCCGTTGACCACGCCGGCAGCCCAGAACGGAATCCACATCATCTGCACCGCCCAGATGGTGATGCCGGCGGTGCCGAACAGCAGCAGGTCGATCACCGCCATGAGGGCGATGCCACCGAGCTTGTAGCGGCTGTAGAGGTTGCGTTCGATCCAGTCTTCCGGGCAGTTCTTGCCGTAGATACGCAAGGTTTCCGGGTTCTGCGCCTCTTCGCGGTACAGCTCGGCGCCCTTGCGCAGCACCGTGGACAGGCCCTTGATCACCGGGCTGTGCGGGTCATCGACGGTTTCGCATTTGGCGTGGTGCTTGCGGTGGATGGCAGTCCACTCGCGGGTGTTCTGCGCCGTGGTCAGCCACAGCCAGAAACGGAAAAAGTGCTTGAGCCCGGCGTTGAGTTCCAGCGAGCGGTGGGCAGAGTAACGGTGCAGGTAAACGGTGACACTGACGATGGTCACATGCGTCATTACCAGGGTAACTGCCAGCAATTGCCACACTGACAAGTTGAGCAAACCTTCGTACCACATAGGCTAAATGGCCCTCAAAAACATAGGGAACAGCGGGAAACATTATCCCTGCGCCAGCAAATAAAACCAGTCGGCCTTTTAGATAGGAGGTCACCGGATGTTTCTACCCTATAATCCCCCACAAATTTTTGTGGGTTTGCCCGGGACCTTATGTCTGCTTCCATTCGAGACGCCATGCGCATGGCGGCGCTCTACCTCGTGCTGTCGGTACTGTGGCTGGCTCTGTCTGATCAATTATTGAACAGTCTTTTCGATGCTCCCGAGCAAATCGCCCGCTGGCAACTGATCAGCGCGCACTTCTGGGTGCTGTGCAGCGCCTTGCTGATTTTTGTCTCGCGCGCCCGTTTGCTCAACTTCATTGGCGTCGGCGTGCGCTTGCGCCGCGAGGACCGCGAGCGCCTGCGCATGGCGGCGGCGGTGTTCGACAGCACCCTTGAAGGGGTATTGGTCACCGACCGCGATGGCCTGATCGTGCACGTCAACCGGGCGTTCATGCAGATCACCGGCTACGACAAGGACGAAGTGCTCGGCCAGCGCCCGAGCAAGTTCAAGTCCGGCCGCCACGGCCCGGCGTTCTACCAGCAGATCTACGCCACCCTGGCCGAAAAGGGTGAGTGGAGCGGCGAGATCTGGAACCGGCGCAAAAGCGGCGAGGTGTATCCGCAATGGCAGACCATCTGCGCCATCAGCGATGACAGCGGCGAGTTGAGCCATTACGTTGCGGTATTCAGCGACATCAGCGCGATCAAGCATTCCGAGCGCGAGCTGGCCTACCTTGCCCATCACGATCCGCTCACCGACCTGCCCAACCGCCTGCTGTTCAACGACCGCACCCAGCAGGCCCTGGCCGCAGCGCAGAGCAACAAGCGCGGTTGCGCCTTGCTGCTGCTCGACCTCGATCATTTCCAGAGCATCAACGACAGCCTCGGTCACAACATCGGCGACCAGTTGCTCAAGGGGGTCGGCGAGCGCTTGAAGGCGCTGCTGGGCAACGGCGTGACCCTGGCGCGCCTGGGCGGTGACGAGTTCGCCGTGCTCGCCGAGAACTGCCCGCAGGTCGGCCAGGCCGCGGCCTTGGCCCAGAGCATCATCGACGGCATGAAGGCGCCGTTCGAAGTCGACCGCCAGCGCCTGTTCATCAGCGTCAGCATCGGCATCAGCCTGTTCCCCAGCGACGCCCTGAGCGCCGAGCAATTGCTGCGCAATGCCGACTCGGCGCTGTTCAAGGCCAAAACCTGCGGGCGCGCCGGTTATGCGCTGTACACCGAGGAGCTGACCGCCCATGCCCAGCAGCGGGTCGAAACCGCTGGCGAGCTGCGCCGCGCCCTGGAGCAGGAAGAGCTGCGGGTCTATTACCAGCCGGTGCACGACCTGTTCAGCAGCAAGATGATTGGCGTCGAGGCACTGGTGCGTTGGCAACATCCGCAGCGCGGGCTGGTGCCGCCCGGGGAGTTCATCCCGATTGCCGAACGCACCGGGCTGATTGCCGATATCGACACCTGGGTGCTGCGCCAGGCCTGTCTGCAGATGGTTAAGTGGCAGGCCGAGGGGCGGGCACTGGAGTTTGTCGCGGTGAATATTTCCAGTCGTCTGTTTGGCCATCGCGACCTCTATCAGCAGGTCGCGCAGGTGCTGCACGATACGGCGCTGGACCCCGCCCTGCTGGAGCTGGAAGTGACCGAAAGCGCGGTGATGGAAGACCCCGAGGTGGCGCTCGAGCAACTGCACCGCTTGCGTGAACTGGGCTTGCGCCTGGCCATCGATGACTTTGGCACCGGTTATTCGTCGCTGCTGCGGCTCAAGCGTCTGCCGGTGCAGAAGCTCAAGATCGACCAGGGCTTTGTCGCCGGCTTGCCTTGTGATGAAGACGATGTGGCGATTGTCCGGGTGATCATCGCCCTGGCCCGGAGCATGGGCATGCTGGTGCATGCCGAGGGTATCGAGCAGGCCGAGCAGGCGCGCTTTCTGCTGGAGCAGCAATGCCAGCTGGGCCAGGGCTACTGGTTTGGCCGGCCGGTGCCGGCACAGCAATTGCGCTGGGCTTGAGGGCCCTATCGCGGGGCAAGCCCGCTCCTATAAGTGCAGGTGCGGCGGGGCGGCGATCCGACTTGTCCCGCGAAACTCTATTTCAGTTATATAAAAATTCTTAAATAGTATTTTTAAGAATATTCGCGCCCCCCTAAGATTGCCCTCAAGCCAGGCGCAGTCGCTCCCCTTCACGCACTGCACGGCACCCATATCACAGGAGCACGAGCATGAGCGCATCTCTGCGTAGCGTTGACGGTCAGGACGAAGCCACCATTCTGCGCGAAATCCAGAGCGCCCTGCGCGACCTGCGGTTTGGCGCGGTGGAAATCACCGTGCACAACGCCCAGGTCGTCCAGATCGAACGCAAGGAAAAGTTCCGCCTGCAGAACCCCGGCAACAAGCCCAGCTGATTATCGCGCCACCTAATTAGAAAAATACGCCAATCGGGAGCTTCACCATGTCCATCCGCCGTTATGCCCTGGCTGCACTCGCCAGCGCCGTTTTTGCCGGTTCCGCAATCGCCAAGGACTACGAACTGCTGAACGTGTCCTATGATCCGACCCGCGAGTTGTATCAGCAGTACAACGCCGAGTTCATCAAGCACTGGCAGCAGGCTCACCCGGACGACAAGGTGAAGATCCAGCAGTCCCACGGGGGTTCGGGCAAGCAGGCCCGCGCGGTGATCGACGGCCTGCGTGCCGACGTGGTGACCCTGGCCCTGGCCGGCGACATCGACGAAGTGGCCAAGCTCGGCAAGACCCTGCCGGACAACTGGCAGACCCGCCTGCCGGACGCCAGCACCCCGTACACCTCGACCATCGTCTTCCTGGTGCGCAAGGGCAACCCGAAAGGCATCAAGGACTGGGGCGACCTGATCAAGAAGGACGTCTCGGTCATTACCCCGAACCCGAAAACTTCCGGCGGCGCCCGCTGGAACTTCCTCGCCGCCTGGGCCTACGGCCTGAAAGCCGGTGGCAGCGAAGCCAAGGCCCAGGAGTACGTGAAAGAGCTGTTCAAGCACGTACCGGTACTGGACACCGGCGCCCGTGGCTCGACCATCACCTTCGTCAACAACGGTCAGGGTGACGTGTTGCTGGCCTGGGAAAACGAAGCCTTCCTGGCCCTCAAGGAAGACGGTGGCGCCGACAAGTTCGACATCGTCGTGCCGTCGCTGTCGATCCTTGCCGAACCGCCAGTGGCGGTGGTCGACAAGAACGCGCAGAAAAAGGGCAACGAGCAGATCGCCGAGGCGTACCTCAAGCACCTGTACAGCCCGGCCGGGCAGAAGATCGCGGCCGAGAACTTCTACCGTCCGCGTGATCCGCAAGTCGCCGCCGAATACGCCAAGCAGTTCCCTAAACTGGACCTGGTGACTATCGACAAAGACTTCGGTGGCTGGAAAACTGCCCAACCCAAGTTCTTCAACGATGGTGGCGTGTTCGACCAGATCTACACGGCGCAGTGATGCCCGGCAGGATAATCGCCGTTCAGTAGCCAGCATGGGCCCGGGATTCGTCCCGGGCTTCGTGCGTTCAACCAGGGACCTTTATGTCACGTCGTATTTCCCCCGTCATACCCGGCTTCGGGCTGACGCTGGGCTACACCTTGGTGTACCTCAGCCTGATTGTGCTGATACCGCTGGCCGCCATGTTCATACATGCCGCCCAGCTCACCTGGGAGCAGTTCTGGGCCATCGTCAGTGCCCCGCGGGTGCTCGCGGCGCTCAAGCTGAGCTTCGGCACTGCCCTCTACGCTGCCATCATCAACGGCATCATCGGTACCCTGCTGGCCTGGGTGCTGGTGCGCTACACCTTTCCCGGGCGCAAGATCATCGATGCGATGATCGACTTGCCGTTCGCCCTGCCTACTGCGGTGGCCGGCATTGCCCTGACCGCGCTGTACGCGCCAGCCGGCCTGGTCGGCCAGTTCGCCACCGACCTCGGTTTCAAGATCGCCTACACCCCCTTGGGCATCACCCTGGCGCTGACTTTCGTGACCCTGCCGTTCGTGGTGCGCACGGTGCAGCCGGTGCTGGCTGACATTCCCCGTGAAGTCGAAGAGGCCGCCGCCTGCCTGGGCGCCAAGCCGCTGCAGGTGTTCCGCTACGTGCTGGCGCCGGCGTTGTTGCCGGCCTGGCTGACCGGTTTTGCCCTGGCCTTTGCCCGTGGCGTTGGCGAGTACGGTTCGGTGATCTTCATTGCTGGCAACATGCCGATGAAGACCGAAATCCTGCCGCTGCTGATCATGGTCAAGCTCGACCAGTACGACTACACCGGCGCCACCGCCATCGGCGTGTTGATGCTGGTGGTTTCCTTCATCCTGTTGCTGCTGATCAACTTGCTGCAGCGGCGCATCGAAACCCCTTGAAGGAGGCCACGTCCATGTCTGCGACTTCTATTGGCGCGGCCGCTTCGGCCAATGCCGCCCGCCGTGGCAGCGCCACTTCACGGCGTATCCTGATCAGCCTTGGCTGGTTGATCTTCGCCCTGTTCCTGCTGCTGCCGCTGGTGATCGTGGTGTCCCAGGGCCTGAAAATGGGCCTGGGCACGTTCTTCGAGGCGATCTTCGAGCCCGACGCCCTGTCGGCGTTGAAGCTGACCCTGATCGCCGTGGCCATCTCGGTGCCGCTGAACCTGGTGTTCGGGGTCAGCGCTGCCTGGTGTGTGAGCAAATACAACTTCCGTGGCAAGAGCATCCTGGTCACGCTGATCGACCTGCCATTCTCGGTGTCGCCGGTGATCGCGGGCCTGGTCTATGTGTTGATGTTCGGCGCCCAGGGCCTGTTCGGGCCGTGGTTGCAGGATCACGACATCCAGATCGTCTTCGCCTTGCCGGGTATCGTTCTGGCGACCATCTTCGTCACCGTGCCGTTCGTGGCCCGTGAACTGATCCCGCTGATGCAGGAGCAGGGCACCCAGGAAGAGGAGGCCGCGCGCCTGCTCGGCGCCAACGGCTGGCAGATGTTCTGGCACGTGACCCTGCCCAACATCAAATGGGGCCTGATCTACGGCGTGGTGCTGTGTACCGCGCGGGCGATGGGCGAGTTCGGTGCGGTGTCGGTGGTGTCCGGGCATATTCGCGGGGTCACCAACACCTTGCCGCTGCACGTCGAGATTCTCTACAACGAATACAACCACGTTGCGGCCTTCAGCGTCGCCAGCCTGTTGCTGATCCTGGCGCTCTTCATCCTGCTGCTCAAGCAGTGGAGCGAGTCCCGTATTAACCGTCTGCGCCATAACGCGGCGGAGGAATAATTCATGTCGATCGAAGTTCGTAACGTCAGCAAGCGCTTCAACGCTTTCCAGGCTCTGGACAGCATCAACCTGGATATCCACAGCGGCGAGCTGGTGGCTTTGCTCGGCCCGTCCGGCTGCGGCAAGACCACCCTGCTGCGGATCATCGCCGGGCTGGAAACCCCCGACCAGGGCAGCATCGTCTTCCACGGTGAAGATGTCTCGGGCCACGATGTGCGTGATCGCAACGTCGGTTTCGTGTTCCAGCACTACGCGCTGTTTCGCCACATGAGCGTGTTCGACAACGTCGCCTTCGGCCTGCGCATGAAGCCCAAGGGCGAGCGCCCGAACGAAAGCAAGATTGCCGAGAAGGTCCACGAGCTGCTGAACATGGTCCAGCTCGACTGGCTCAGCGACCGTTACCCCGAGCAACTGTCGGGCGGCCAGCGCCAGCGTATCGCCCTGGCCCGCGCCCTGGCGGTGGAGCCCAAGGTACTGCTGCTCGACGAGCCGTTCGGTGCCCTGGATGCCAAGGTACGCAAAGAGCTGCGCCGCTGGCTGGCGCGCCTGCACGAAGACATCAACCTGACCTCGGTGTTCGTTACCCACGACCAGGAAGAGGCCATGGAAGTCGCCGACCGTATCGTGGTGATGAACAAGGGCGTGATCGAGCAGATCGGCTCGCCGGGCGAGGTCTACGAGAACCCGGCCAGCGACTTCGTTTATCACTTCCTAGGCGATTCCAACCGCCTGCACCTGAGCGAAGGCCAGCACGTGATGTTCCGCCCGCATGAAGTGTCGCTGTCGCGTCACGAGATCGAAGGCCATCACGCGGCGCAGGTGCGCGACATCCGTCCGCTGGGGGCGACGACCCGGGTGACCTTGAAGGTCGAAGGGCAGAGCGAGCTGATCGAGGCCGAGGTGGTCAAGGACCATGACAGCCTGAGCGGTCTGGCGCGTGGCGAGACCTTGTTCTTCAAGCCCAAGGTCTGGCAGAAAGTGGCCAATATCTAAGGGCCTCATCGCGGGTCAAGCCCGCTCCCACAGGTACTGCATACACTGAACCCTGTGGGAGCTGGCTTGCCAGCGATGGGCTGCAAAGCAGCCCCTACCACACCCCGATCTTCACCACGCTGTCCTCGCGCGGTTCGCCATAGCGAAACCATTGCCCACGCCGCTCGATCTCGGCATGGTTGATGGTGGTCCGCCGCTTCAAGCTCCTGAGCCATTCGAACAGATAACCCTGGTGGGCCTCGCGCACGCTGGCATAGGCCGGGTCCGCACCCAGGTCGTGCAGCTCTTGCGGGTCGTTGAGCAGGTCGAATAGCTGTGCGCGAAAGCCGTCATAGGCCAGGTACTTCCAGCGCTCGCTGCGCACCATGGTCATCCGGCAACGGTCGATCGGCTGGCCCAGGCGCTCGCGGGCCGGGGCCTGGAAGGCGTAGTCGTATTCGGCGATGGCATAGCTGCGCCAGGCGCTGGCGGTGCCATGCAACAGCGGAATCAGCGAACGCCCCTCCAGCCGATGCTCGGCACTCGGCAGCCCCATCGCGTCGAGGAAGGTCGGCAGCGCATCGATGGTTTCCACCAAGCGCTCATCCACCGTGCCGCGGCTGACATCCGCCGCCGCCCGTGGATCACGCACGATCAGCGGTACGCCCACCGCAGGCTCTAGCAAAAACTCCTTTTCGCCCAGGCCATGGTCGCCGAGAAAATCACCGTGATCACTGGTGAACACAATCAGCGTGTCATCCCAGCGGCCATTGCTTTGCAGCACATCGAACAGGCGCCCGAGCTGGTCGTCGATCTGTTTGATCAGGCCCATGTAGGTGGGGATCACTTTCAGGCGTACCTCTTCGCGAGAGAAGTTGAGGCTTTCCTGGTGCTGGCGGAACGCGGCATACACCGGATGGTCGTTGCCTGGCTGAACAGCTATCGGCGCCTGCACCTGGCTGGCGTTGTACAGCGCGTGGTAAGGCGCCGGGGCGATGTAGGGCCAGTGCGGCTTGATGTACGACAGGTGCAGGCACCAGGGCTGCTCGCCCTGGGCCTGGATGAAGTCGATGGCGCGGTCGGTGCTGTAGACCGTCTCGGAGTGCTGCTCGGGCAGGCGCGTGGGCAGGTCGGCGTTGCGCATGTGCCAGCCGCTGAGAATTTCACCGTTTTCGCCTGCGGCGGCATTGGCCCAACTGTGCCAGGGGTTGTCGCCGGTAAAGCCGTGGTCGCGCAGGTAGCGAGTGTAGGGCGCGCTTTCGCGCTTGTCGGCGAACAGCGGGTCGTCGGGGAAGATGCCATCGTGGCGGGCAACCGGTTCGAACCCCACCTCGTTGAGCTGCTCGGCCATCAGCGGGTCGATGGCCAGCTGTTGCAAGGCGTCCTGGTTCGGCGTGGCGTGGGTCTTGCCCACCAGCGCGGTGCGGATGCCGGCAGGGCGCAGGTAGTCACCGAGGGTCAGTTCATCCAGCGGCAGCGGCACGCCGTTCCAGGCCACCTGGTGGCTGCTGACATAACGCCCGGTGTAGGCCGACATCCGCGACGGGCCGCAGATGGTGCCCTGGGTGTAGGCGCGGCTGAAGCGCACCCCGGCGGCGGCCAGGCGGTCGATGTTCGGCGTGTGCAGATGGCGGTGGCCATAGCACGAGAGGTAATCGCGACGCAGTTGGTCGCACATGATGTACAGCACGTTGCGCACGTCAGTGGGGTGGGGCATGGCAGTCACCTGGGCAGATTTCAGTTGACTGTTTTCGCCGCCCGGGGCGCGTATCACAAGCGCATTTGCCGAATGCAGTCGATGCGTTTTGCGCAATGGCTCAGATCGCCAGTTGCTCCAGGTTGCAGGCGTCGAGGGCGCGGTCGGCCTGATCAGTGAGGATGATCTGTTCGATCATCGCCTCGGCCAGCGGCGACAGGCGCAGGCGCGCCTGGCTGACGATGCCGTAGCGGGTGTAGAGCTCTTCGCAGTCGTCACTCAGACCGTCGATGCTCAGCCGCACCAGCTTGCCGTTGGCGTTGTGCAGGGCGTCGCTGTAGGCGCCGCAGATGCCGATGGCATCGGAATTGAGCACCACCCCAAGCAGGCTGTAGCTGTTTTCGCATTCGACATTGGCGACGAAATCCGGGCGGCCGCTGAGGTCGGCGATCACCTTGCGCAGGTTGGGTGGGCGCAGGGTGACGGCCAAGGGGTAGTGCAACAGTTGCTCGGCGCTGACGCTCGATAGCGCCGCCAGCGGGTGCCCGGCGCGGCAGCAAAAATGCCAGCGTCGAGGCCGCAGGCGCAGGGTCTGGTATTGCGGGTCGGCCTCGAAGCTGCGGGTGTCGGCGACGAAGAATTCGAACTCCTCGGCCAGCAGGCGCTTGTTCAGGCTCTGCCAGTCATCGACCTGAAACTGCACCCGCGCCTTGGGGTAGCGGCCGATGAAGCCGCCAATCGCCCGTGGCACCAGGCCCGCGGCGGGCGCCGGGCCGCAGCCGAAGCGCAGCTCGCCGGCTTCCAGGCCATTGAACTGGCTGATCTCGTTGCTCAACTGGCGCGCGCCGCTGATCAGCCGGCGCGCGTGTTCGAGCACCACCAGGCCCTGCTTGGTCGGTGGCAGTTCTTTGTGTGAGCGGTCCACCAACTGGCAGCCGGCGCTGTGCTCCAGGGCCTGGATGCTGCGGCTGAAGGCCGATTGCGAGAGGTTCACCGCGGTCGCCGCGGCGACGAAGCTGCGGTGCTCGGCAAGGGCAATCAGGTGGCGGAGTTGGCGCAGGTCTATATGCATTTTTCACATAAAAAGTATCGGGCAAATGCATTTGCTCTGCCTCTGGTGCACTCCTTATAAAGGCAATCTCTTATGCAGTAAATGTATGTCGAATCATAAATAAATAACTTAAAGGAATATAAATTCCTTTGCCAGGAGCCGCCCATGAGCCCGACCCTTCGCGCTGCACCCTTGTCTTCACGGCGGCTCCAGCGCCTGCCCCTGGCCTTGCTGCTGGCCGGCAGCGCGCACTGGTTGCCGGCTCAGGCCGCCGACTCGGCAAAGCCTGAGGTCAAGGCCAGCGACAGCCAGCTCAAGACCGTCACCGTCACCGCCCGGCGCCGCGAAGAGAGCGCCCAGGACGTGCCGACGCCGATCAGCGTGCTTGACGGCCAGGCCCTGGAAAGCCAGCGGGTGTATCGCATTCAGGACCTGCAGCAGCTGGTGCCCAGCGTCAACGTCGCCTACATGCACGCGCGCCAGTCCAGCGTGTCGATCCGCGGCCTGGGCAACAACCCGGCCAGCGACGGCCTGGAAGGCAGCGTCGGCCTGTACCTGGACAACGTCTACCTCGGCCGCCCGGGCATGGCCGTGTTCGACCTCATGGACATCGAGCAACTGGAAGTGCTGCGCGGCCCGCAGGGCACGCTGTTTGGCAAGAACACCACCGCCGGGGTGATCAACATCAGCACCCGTGCGCCGAGCTTCACCCCCGAGCGCAGCATCGAAACCTCGGTGGGCGAGGATGGCTACTTCCAGACCAAGGGCACCTTGTCCGGGCCCTTGAGCGAGACCCTGGCCGGGCGCATTTCGGCCTACCGCACGCGCAACGATGGCGACATCAAGAACGAATTCGACGGCCATACCCTCAACGGCGGTTCGCGCCAGGGCTTTCGCGGCCAGCTGCTGTACAAGCCCAACGAGCAGTTCAACCTGCGCTGGATCGGCGACTACAACGAAGAGGACTCCAGCGCCGGCACTCGCCTGCTGTACAGCACCGGGCCGACCATCAACGGCGTCAACCGCTATGAAGCGCGGGCCCAGGCGGCCGGGGCGACGCTGGTCGATGGCAGCAAGCGCAAGGTCAACCTCGATGACGATCAGCAGGTCACGGTGTTCCAGGGCGGGACTTCCCTGGAAGCCAACTGGACCCTGGACAACGACTTCACCCTGACCTCGGTAAGCGCCTACCGCTGGTGGGACTTCACCCCGCGCAACGATGATGGCCTGAACGTGCCGGCGGCCTACAACGCCGGGGTGTCGGTGCGTGATAAACAGTACTCGCAGGAATTTCGCCTGGCCTCGCCAACCGGCGGCTTCTTCGACTATGTACTGGGTGCCTATTACTTCGGCTCCGACCTGGACAACAAATCCTTCGTCCATTACGGGCCCCAGGCGGATATCTGGAACGGTACGCCGGCCGGAGCGCTGGCCAATGTCAGCAGCGTCGGCAAGGGCCATATCAAGACCGACAGCTTTGCCTTGTTCGCCCAGGGCACCTGGCACCTGACCGAGCGCCTGGATTTCACCGCCGGGGTACGCGGCACCTATGAGGAGAAAAGCGCCTGGGTCGATCGCGCCGCGCCCGTCGGTGGTGCGGCGGTTGCAGGCGCTGCGGCAACTGCGCGCCAGGGCCGGGTGGGTGCTTATGACTCGGGCGACCTCAACCAGTACAGCACCAGTCCGTCGGGCTTGCTCAACCTGAGTTATCGCTTTACCGATGACCTGCTCGGCTACACCACCTTGTCCCACGGCGAGAAGTCTGGTGGCGTCAACCTGGCGGTCGGTACCGCACCGGTTGCCGGCGCCGATTCGCTGCTGATCGGCACCGAGCGCGCCAACAACGCCGAGCTGGGCTTGAAGAGCACCCTCTGGGACCGTCGCCTGCAGCTCAACGCCAACCTGTTCTGGACCGAGGTGCACGGCTACCAGACCAACGCCTACGACGACGCCAACCGCGTGCAGTATCTGACCAATGCCGGCTCCGTGCGCTCACGCGGGGTGGAGCTGGAAAGCACGCTGATCCCGGTGCGTGGCCTGACCCTGAACATCAACGGCTCCTACAACGACGTGCGGTATCTGTCTTACAAGGACGCCCCGTGCGCGCCGGAAGTCGCCCTGCAACCGGGGGCACCGGCGGCCTGCGACCTCAGTGGCCACCAGGTAGTCGGCGCGTCGAAATGGATCGCCAACGCCAACGGCCAGTACCAGTGGGATCTGGACAACGGCCTGCAACCTTACCTCACCGCCAGTTACGCCTTCCGCTCCAAGGCGGTGGGCACGGTCGAGGACTCTGACTTCGCGCAAATCCCCAGCTACGCCGTGGTCAACCTCTCCACCGGCTTGCGTGGCGACCTTGGCCAGGGCCAGTGGGATGTCTCGCTGTGGCTGAAGAACGCTTTCGACAAAACCTACTACACCACCCTCTGGAGCGCGGCCAACGGCGGTTATGAAGGCCTGCTCGGCACCCCGCGGACCTTGGGTGTGACCGGCCGCTACGACTTCTGAAACGGTGTTTTTCGATGCCTTTGGCGAATATTTTTCATGCCCTGCAGGCATGGCGTTTCAGGGCGTTGGCGCCAGCCCTTGAAGGGCGCGGCTTAGAGCGGTTCGACCCATTTGTATATGTATTTTGGTTCTATCCATAACTTTAAAAATTACTTTAAGACATAAGTAACAGAAGTTGATGATCCACCCCAGCGAAGGCAATTGACCTGCCTTCGACGAAACGCACTCACGTCCCAGGAGTTGATCAATGGGTAATGTCCAGACCGCCGCCAGTGCTCACGATGTGCTTTGGCGCCAGTCGCCGAGCGGCGAGCTGGTCGACCTCGGTCGCCCGCTGCGGTTGCCGCTGGCGCAGTTGCGTCTGCAAAGCACGCCGAAAAGCGCGCTGAGCCGTCGGGAGAAGATTCTGCTCGGGGTGTTTGCCCTGGCCTTGCACGGTGCGCTGGCGTACTGGGTAAGCCAGGCGCCGACCCCGGTGTTGCCGGTGGTGCCGCCGGAAATTCCGCCGATGACCATCGAGTTTTCCCAGCCAGCGCCACCGGCCGTCGAGCCGCCTCCGCCTCCGCCTCCGGCGGTGGTCGAGCCGCCGCCACCGGTGGTTGATGAGCTGGCCGCCAAGCCTGCGCCCAAGCCGGTACCCAAGCCCAAGCCGAAACCTGTGCCCAAACCGGTACCCAAGCCTGCGCCCAAGGCGGTCGAGCAACCGCCCGCACCGCCACAACCGGCAGCACCACCAGCGCCCCCGGCTCCGCCGGCACCAGCGCCGGTGACCCCGGCGTCGGCCAACGCCGCGTACCTGAAGAACCCGGCGCCGGAGTACCCGTCGCTGGCCCAGCGTCGCGGCTGGGAAGGCACGGTGTTGTTGCGGGTGCGGGTACTGGCCAGCGGCAAGCCGGGTGACATCCAGATTCAGAAAAGCAGTGGCCGCCAGCAACTCGACGACGCCGCCCTGGCTGCGGTCAAGCGTTGGAGCTTCGTCCCGGCCAAGCAGGGCGACGTGGCCCAGGACGGCTGGGTCAGCGTACCCATCGACTTCAAGATCCGCTAATTCGCGCTAACAGAAGAGAGTATTGATCATGACTGTATTGGCATCCCCCCTCGAATCCATCGAAAGCGCGGTGATCTGGCTGCTGGTGGGCTTCTCCGTCGTCACCTGGGGCCTGGCCCTGGTCAAGGGCGTGCAGTTCGTGCGCCTGAAGAACCAGGACAAACGCTTTCACAAACAATTCTGGGCGGCTTCAAGCCTGGATTCCGCTGCCGAGCTCAGCCATGCACAACCCGGCGCCGCAGCCCGGGTCGCCCAGGCCGGTTACGCCGCTATCGCGGTCGGCGAGCCAGGCCAGCAAGCCAGCGACCTGAGCCAGGCGATCAACCATCAGGACCGCCTCGAACGCGCCCTGCGCCAGCAGATCGTGCGTGAGCGCCGCTCGCTGGAAACCGGCCTGGCGGTAGTCGCCAGTATCGGCAGCACCTCGCCCTTCATCGGCCTGTTCGGCACCGTCTGGGGCATCATGGAAGCGCTCAAGGGCATCAGCGCCGCAGGTTCGGCGAGCCTGGAAACCGTGGCCGGGCCGATCGGTGCGGCGCTGGTCGCCACCGGTGTCGGTATCGCCGTCGCGGTGCCGGCGGTGCTGGTCTACAACTACTTCCTGCGCCGCCTGAAGCTGACCGCCGCCGACCTCGATGACTTTGCCCACGACTTCTACAGCCTGGCGCAGAAGAGCGCGTTCCGGGTACTGGTGCACCCGACTGCCTACAAGGTCGGCGCTGGCCAGCACACCCAGAAAGTGAAGGAGGCATCCTGATATGGCCTTCTCGACCCAGGACAGTGACGAAGTACTCAGCGAGATCAACGTGACGCCGCTGGTGGACGTGATGCTGGTGCTGCTGGTGGTGTTCATCGTTACCGCGCCACTGCTGACCAACGCCATCCCGATCAACTTGCCCAAGACCGAGGCCGTGGCTCCGGTGGAACAGAAGGATCCGCTGGTGGTGAGCATCGACGGCGGCGGCAAGCTGTTTATCAACAAGGACGAGATCCAGCCGGATCTGCTGGAAACCAACCTGCAGGCGGCCAAGGCCAAAGACCCGGAACTGCGCGTACAGCTGCAGGCCGACGATGGCGTTAATTATGGGGAGGTGGCGCGCGCCATGGCCTCGATCGAACGTGCCGGAATCACCAAGTTGTCGGTGATCACCGCCCGCTGAGCAACATCTCTCAGGCAATGCTTCAGGGACCGGTCCTTCGGCAGGGGGTGGTCCCTTTTTTTATGGAAAATTTATATTTTGGTTATTAATAAATAGCTTCTTATTCCTTTACGAATATAACCACCCCCCTATACTGAGCCTCATGCACGCAAACGCAGCAGGAGGCGTCCCATGCGCAACGAGTCGATCCGTTACCTGATTGTGCCGGGCTGGCAAGGTTCGCCAGACGAGCATTGGCAAACCCACTGGCAGCAGGTGCTGCCCAACAGCGCCCGGGTCGAGCAGGCCGACTGGTTGAACCCGCAGCGCCAGGACTGGGTCGCAACACTTGAGCAAGCGGTGGCCGCCGATGAGTCGCCGGTGATCCTGATCGCCCACAGCCTGGGTTGCATCACCGTTGCCCATTGGGCCGCGCAAGCCAGCGCCACCCTGTTGCGCCGGGTACGCGGTGCCTTGCTGGTGGCGCCGGCTGACGTCGAGCGGCCGACCTGTGCGCCGGCACTGCGCAACTTTGCACCGATTCCGCAGCTGCTGCTGCCGTTCCCAAGCCAGGTGGTCAGCTCCGACAACGACCCGGCTGTCAGTGTCCCGCGGGCCATGCAGCTGGCCCGTGCCTGGGGCGCCGAAACGGGCTTCCTCGCAGGTGCCGGGCATATCAACGTCAAGTCCGGGCACCGTCGCTGGGAGCAGGGCTTCGCTTACCTGTACCGCCTGCAGAACCGTCTGGAACAGCACGCTCTACGCCGCGCCTGAGCTTCAGGCGCTGACCATTTGCCTTGATTCGAACGCCCGGCCGGAAAGCGCCAAGGGCGGGAGTTTGCCATGAGTAATCACGACACCTTCGGCCAGCCTTTGTTGACGTTTCCCGAGCTGGACAAGAGCCCGCTGAGCATCCGCGCCAAGGCGCTGGTATTCGTCGATCCGCGGTCGCGGCAATTGCGCGAAGAGCTCGAGCTGCTAGCGCCCCTGGCCCTGCCAGTGCTGATCCGCGGCGAAACCGGGACTGGCAAGGAATTGCTGGCCCGCCAGATTCATCGCGCCAGTGATCGCGGCGGCTTGTTTGTTTCGGTCAGCTGCGGGGCGATCAGCCCGACCTATGCCGACGCCGAGTTGTTTGGCTACAGCGCCGGTGCCCACAGCGGCGCGGCCAGCAGCCGGGCCGGATGGTTCGGCTCGGCCAACGGCGGCACCCTGTACCTGGACGAAATCGCCGACCTGCCGCTGCCGATCCAGATCAAGCTGCTCTCGGCGCTGGAAAACCGCGAAGTCACCCGCGTCGGTGCCCAGCAACCAAACCCGGTGGACGTGCGCCTGGTCGCCGCCTCGAGCATCGACCTGGCCGAGGCGGTGAGCGCCGGCAAGTTCCACGACCGCCTGTACCACTACCTGCGCGAAGGCCAGCTGGAGCTGCCGGCCTTGCGTGAACGGGTCGGCGATATCCTGCCGTTGGCCGAGTATTTCGTTGGTATCTATAGCCCGCGCCTGAACCTGCCGGTGCCGTTGATCAGCGAAGCGGCGCAGCGGGTATTGGAGCTGCACAGCTGGCCGGGCAATACCCGTGAGCTTGAGAACGTCATTCACTTTGCCCTGCTGGTCAGCAGCGGTGAAGAAATCCTCCCCGAGCATTTGAACCTGCCGACACCCTTGAGCGCTCTGGCCAGCCAGCTGGAGCAGCTTCTGAGCCTTGGTGAGCCGGGTGAGCGCAGTGCTCTGCAACAATTGCTGGAGAAGACTCTGTTGCGTCTGACGCAACCCGCTGCCTGATGCCATGTATGGGGTGCATGGCGGCGTCCGTTAAAAATGGCATAAGCAGCAAAATAAAAGATATTGTTCTGGTATAAAAAATCTAGGTATTGTCCGCTTCAAGCCAGCTAGCAAAGTGCTGGCAACCCCCATCTTCGCCGTCGCCCGATGGCCATGTATTCGAATAAGGACTGCGCATGAAAAAGGCTCTGTTGTTGACTGCTCTGGCGGCCGCTCTGTCGGTTGCAGGTTTTGCCCAGGCGGGCGAGAAGCTGGTAGTTGCCGCTACCCCGGTACCGCACGCGGAAATCCTCGAGCTGATCAAGCCGACCCTGGCCAAGGAAGGTGTGGACCTGGAGATCAAGGTATTCACCGACTACGTGCAGCCTAACGTGCAGGTCGACCAGAAGCGCCTGGACGCCAACTACTTCCAGACCCTGCCGTACCTGAAGAACTTCAACGAAGGCAAAGGCACCCACCTGGAAACCGTGATCGGCGTGCACGTCGAACCCTTCGGCGGCTACTCGAAGAAGGTCAAGAGCCTGAGCGAACTGAAGGAAGGCGCTACCGTTGCCATTCCTAACGAAGGCAGCAACAGCGGTCGTGCCCTGCTGCTGTTGCAGAAGGCTGGCCTGATCACCCTGAAGGATCCGAAGAACGCCCTGGCGACCCCGAAAGACATCGCCGAGAACCCGAAGAAGCTGAAGTTCCGCGAGCTTGAATCGGCCATGCTGCCGCGTGTGCTCGATCAGGTCGACCTGGACATGATCAACACCAACTACGCCCTGGAAGCCGGCCTGAACCCGGCCAAGGACGCCCTGGTGATCGAAGGCGCCGACTCGCCGTACGTGAACTTCCTGGTGGCCCGTCCGGACAACAAGAACAGCGACGCCATCCAGAAGCTGGCCAAGGCCCTGACCAGCCCTGAAGTGAAGACCTTCATCGAGAAGAAATACAGCGGCGCGGTACTGCCGGCGTTCTAAGAGGCTACACACACACACACACACACACACACATCCTGTGGGAGCGGGCTTGCCCCGCGATGCGATCTACCAGTCAAATCGCATCGCGGGTCAACCTTGCTCCCACAGTGCTTTCAATTCCCCGCATTGACCGCCCGGCGCAATGCCGTCAGCCACTTGATCAGTTCTTTTGCATCGAGAGTGGGGGCGCTATTCATCCTTTGTCTTCCTTGTTGGTGTGATGGGTCGACAGCGCTTGGATGGCATTTTCAGCAGAAAGATCCCGTCACCGCCAAGGATTTCGCAGGTTAGCTGTTTGGGTGATATCAATATGCAATAAAGGTATTTAAAGAAATATTTTTATACCTTTAGAGTCTACCTATTGTGCTCACCCGCACTGACAACCCCTGTGTAGAGCCGCCCGTTTACCCTCGGGCCGGTCCGAGATCCTGTCCATGTCGCATCGTCATCGTCTGCCGAGGCTCACTCCATGAGCTTCGACTTCGCCTTTATCCTTAGCACATTGCCAGCCTTTCTCAAGGCGGTGGGCGTCACACTGCAAGTCGGCCTGATCGCCATCGGTACTTCGCTGCTGGTGGCGCTGGTCAACGCCGCGATTCTGGTTTACCGCACGCCGTACCTGCAGCGCCTGGTCAAACTCTACGTGGAGCTGGCGCGCAACACGCCGCTGCTGATCCAGCTGTTCTTCGTTTACTTCGCCTTGCCGGAGCTGGGCCTGAAGATTTCCGGCTTCGCCGCGGCGATCATCACCATGACCTTCCTCGGCGGCGCCTACCTCACCGAGGTGCTGCGCGCCGGCGTCGAGGCGGTGCCGGTGGCGCAACTGGAGTCCGGCCGCTCGATCGGCCTGTCGGAAGGCCAGTTGCTGCGCCATGTGATCCTGCCGCAGGCGGGGATCCTCAGCCTGCCGGCGCTGTTCGCCAACTTCATCTTTTTGCTCAAGGAAACCACCGTGGTGTCGGCGGTGGCGGTGCCAGAGATCCTCTACACCACCAAGAGCTACATCGCCCTGTATTACAAGACCTACGAGATGCTCGCGGTGCTGACGCTGATCTGCGTGCTGTTGTTCCTGCCTTTGTCGCTGCTGCTCAGCCGCCTGGAACGGAGGCTGCAACATGGCCAGTTCGGGTCTTGAGTTGTTGCTGGTGTCTTTGCCGCAACTGGGCAAGGGCGCTGCGCAAACCCTGGCGATTTCGGCGCTGAGCATCCTCTTTGCCACCCTCGGCGGCGTGCTCTACGGCGTGCTGGCGACCTTGGGCAAACGCAGTGTGAACCTGCTGCTGCGCATCTACCTGGAGCTGTTTCGGGCGATTCCGGTGCTGGTCTGGTTGTACCTGCTGTTCTTCGGCCTGCCGATTTTCTTTGCCGTGAGCATCCCAAGCTTCTGGTGTGCGGTGCTGGTGCTGTCGTTGTGGGGCGCCAGCGAAGTGGGCGAAGTAGTGCGCGGTGCGCTGCAGTCGTTGCCGCGCGGGCAGCGTGAAGCGGGGCTGTCGATCGGTCTGTCCGGCGCGCAGCTGTATGGCTACGTGCTGCTGCCCCAGGCGCTCAAGCGCATGACCCCGCCGACCATCAACATCTACACGCGGATCATCAAGACCAGCTCGCTGGCCGTGCTGATCGGCGTGGTCGATGTGATCAAGGTCGGCCAGCAGATCATCGAGCGCACCTACGAGTCGGTGCTGATCTATGGCGCGCTGTTCCTGTTTTTCTTCTTCATTTGCTACCCGCTGTCAGCCGCCTCGCGCGCGCTGGAGCGTCGCTGGACACACGCATGAGCGCACTGATCGAGTTCAAGGGCTTCAATAAATTCTTCGGCGAGCAGCAGGTGCTCGACCACGTCGACCTGCAGGTGCGCAGCGGTGAAGTGGTGGTGATCCTCGGCCCCAGCGGCTGCGGCAAGAGCACCTTGCTGCGTTGCCTCAATGGCCTGGAAAGCGCCCACAGCGGCAGCCTGCGCCTGGCCGGTGAAGAGCTGCTGACGCCTGGCACCGACTGGCGCCAGGTGCGCCAGCAGGTCGGCATGGTGTTCCAGAGTTATCACCTGTTCGGTCACATGAGCGTGATCGACAACCTGCTGCTCGGCCCGCTCAAGGTGCAAAAGCGCGAGCGCCGCGAGGCCCAGGCCCAGGCCGAAGCCCTGCTGGCCCGGGTTGGCCTGCTGGACAAGCGCGACGCCTTCCCGCGCCAGCTTTCCGGGGGCCAGCAGCAACGCATCGCCATCGTCCGCTCGCTGTGCATGAACCCGCAAGTGATGCTGTTCGATGAAGTCACCGCGGCGCTCGACCCGGAAATGGTCAAGGAAGTGCTGCAGGTAATCCAGGGCCTGGCGCGCGACGGCATGACCCTGCTCATCGTCACCCATGAAATGGCCTTCGCCCGTGCGGTGGCCGACCGCATCGTGTTCATGGAGGCCGGCAGGATCCTTGAACAGCGCGACCCCGAGAGCTTCTTTACGAACCCGCAAAGCGCACGCGCGCAGCAGTTCCTGGAGAAATTCTCCTTTGTTGAAAGCCTGCCCAAAACACCCGCAAAGGAATTGTCATGAAAACTGCCAAGACGTCGAAACTGCTGTTGTCCCTACTCGGCCTGGCCTTGCTGGCCGGCTGCAACAAGGCTGAAGAACCGGGCAAGCCGGCCGCCGCTGGCGCCGCTCCGGCCACCAGCTATCTGGAAACCATCAAGGCCCGCGACAAGCTGATCGTCGGCGTCTTCACCGACAAGCCGCCATTCGGCTTTGTCGATGAGGCCGGGCGCTATGCCGGTTTTGATACCGACATCGGCCGCCAGTTTGCCAAGGACCTGCTCGGCGACGAGAACAAGGTCGAGTTCGTGGCGGTCGAGCCTGCCAGCCGTATTCCGTTCCTGCAAAGCGACAAGGTCGACCTGATCCTGGCCAACATGACCGTGACCCCGGAGCGCAAGGAAGCGGTGGAGTTCACCAACCCCAACCTGCGGGTTGCCGTGCAGGCCCTGGTGCCGGAAGGCAGCAGCGTGAAAAAACTCGATGACCTGGCCGACAAGACCACCATCGTCACCACCGGCACCACCGCTGATATCTGGCTGACCAAGAACCATCCGGACTGGAAGCTGCTCAAGTTCGAGAAGAACACCGAGTCGCTGCAGGCCCTGGCCAGTGGTCGTGGTGATGCCTATGCCCAGGACAACCTGATCCTGTTCAGCTGGTCGAAACAGAACCCGGGCTACCGCGTGCTGGAAGAAAAACTCGGTGAGGAAGCGCCGATTGCACCGGCGGTGAAGAAGGGCAACATCGAGCTGCGCGACTGGGTCAACGCCGAACTGGCGCGCCTGGGCGAGCAGAAGTACCTGCTCAAGCTGTATGACCAATATGTGCGCAAGGAACTGAGCGATGACACCAAGCCTGAGAGCGTAATTGTCGAAGGCGGTAACTGGCAGGGCTGATCAATCGCGGGGCAAGTCGGGTCGCCGCACCGCCGCTCCCATCAGTGTCGGTAGGAGCGGCGGTGCGGCGACCCGACTTGCCCCGCGAAGCTTTCAAGGCACCAGCTTCAAGGTGCTCTGCGCCGGAATCACCCCCATCTGCGCCTTGTGGTAGCGGCCCTCGATATAGTCCTTGGCCTGGTCGCCATAGTGGCGGTCAAACAACACCCCGCTTTGCCCGACCGGGTTGATGGTCAGGGCCTGGCCGGCATCGGCAAAGTCGATCAGGCGCCGGGTCGATGGCCCATAAGTCACCGGCCATGGCGCCGGGCCGATTTTCGCCGACAGGTTGTTGGGCACTTCATGGCTGCCCGGCGCGGCGAACGGGCCGACGTTGAACAACAGGTTGAGCGGCTTCTGCAGCCCCAATGGGTGGTTGTGGGTCAGGGTGTGTGCCTTGCCCCATTGCCAGCCGGCCGGGTCGTTGCCGAAGGTCTCGCGCAGGTGCGCCAGGGTGTTGCCCCAGGCCTGCTTCACCGCTGCGGTGCGATCGCCTTGTTCGCTGCTGCCCTGTTTGCCCCACCAGGGTGAACCGACGTCGGCCGCCAGGCGCGGCAATGCGGCGTCGATGGCGCGGGTGCTGATCAGGGTCTGGAACCAGGTGTCGCCCAGCTCGTCGTGCAGCGCCGCGTAGGCCAGTTCGTAGAGGAACTGGTTGAACAGCGTGGCACTGACCGAGTCCACCGGATAGTCACCATTCCACGCCGCCAGTTGCTCGACCAGTTCCTTCTCCTGATCGCCCTCGGCCACTTCGCGCAGCACTGCCAGTAGCGGCGCCAGGGTGCGCGGGCCGTAATCGGTGGCGGTGTCCAGTTGCAGCGCCTGGCTGTTTTGCTGGTCCCACTTGATCTGCGGGTCGGCCAGGTGCTGGTTCAGGCGCTGGCCACGGTCGGCCAGGTTGTAATAGCCCGGCACCGGTATGTTCGCTGGCGGCTGGAAGTTGGCCGAGACGATGTAGCCGCTGGCCGGGTTCTGCGCCTGCGGGTTGGCGCTGAAAGGATAAAAACCGAGCTTGTCGGCCTGCGCCGTACTGCCATCGAGAATGAAGCCCGGGTTGACTCCGGCAGGGCGAATCGGCAACTGCGCCGCCGCCCACCAGCCGATATCGCCACGGGCGTTGGCCCAGATCAGGTTGAGCCCGGGTGCCTGGATCTTCGCCGCCGCGGCGCGCATCTTGTCGAGGGTGTCGGCACGGTTGACCTGGTAGAAGCCATCGAGGATCGGGTTCTCGGTCTCCAGGAACGCCCACCACACGGCAATCGGCGTCGGGCCCGCCATGTCGCCCAGCACCGTGTTGACGATCGGCCCGTGGGGCGAGCGGCGCAGGGTGATGTCCACCGGCGCCTCGTTCTTCACCGCGATCTGCTCGTGGGTCTGGCTCAGGGTTTGCCACTGGCCGTTGATCTTGACCTGCTCGGGGTTGTCGGGGTTGACCTGTTCGGCGATCAGATCGACGTCATCGTTCTGGAACATGGTCAGGCTCCAGCCGAAGTCGCGATTGTGCCCGAGCGATGCGAAGGGATTGAGCGCCTGGTGATAGCCATAGAGGTTGAAGCCGGGTGCGCTCAGTTCCGCCTCGTACCACACCGATGGCACGGCGAAACTGATATGCGGGTCGCCGGCCAGCAGCGGCTTGCCGCTGCGCGTGCGGCTGCCGGCAATGGCCCAGGCATTGCTGCCTTCGTATTGGGGAATGCCGGCATCGCCCAGGGCTTGCTGGCTGAGCTGCGCAAGCTGCTGCAGGCTTTGCCAGTCGCTGGCGGCCAGGGCTGGCGTGCTGGCCAGGGCGCCTTGCGGGTTCCAGTCGAGGTCGAAGATCTTCAGGTAGTCGGCGCCCAGCTGGTCACGGATATAGGTCAGCGCAGGCTCGGTGCGAAACGCTGCGGCAAAGCTGTAGGCCATGTAGCCGGCGATGCTGATGGTGTCCTGGGCGGTAAAGGGCCGTGGCGAAATGCCCAGCACGTCGAACTCCATCGGCTTGGGATGGCTGTCCTGCCAGGCGTTGACGCCCTCAAGGTAGGCCTGCAGGGCCAGCCAGGCGGGCGAGGTTTTGTCCTGGCGTTCGACGTAAAGCTCGGCTTGCTCGCGAATGCGCAGGCTGCGGAACAGGGTGTCGGTAGCGACCAGTTTGCTGCCAAGGATCTCGGCCAGCTCACCACGGGCCAGGCGGCGGATGATCTCCATCTGGAACAGGCGATCCTGGGCATGCACATAGCCCAGGGCACGGTACAGGTCGGCCTCGTTCTGCGCCTGGATATGCGGCACGCCGCGGGCGTCGTAGCGCACATTGACCGGTGCCTGCAGGCTGCTCAGGGTAACCTCGCCCTGGCGTTGCGGCAGCTTGCCGTGCACGTACCAGTAGCCGCCGCCGGCGGCCGCGGCGATGACCACGGCGAGGAAAGTCAGGCTGCGCTTCATCGTGACTCCTTGTGCTTTTTAGCGGATCGTGTGGTCCGATCATCGAGGTAAAGTCGGACAGAGGATAGCCCCAAAGGAGGGAAGATGAATCTCAGTGAAAAGCAGAAGATGCTCAGCGGCCAGCTCTATCACGCCAGCTGCCCGCAGCTGCAGGCCGAACAGATCGCCAACAAGCACTGGATGCAGCGCTACAACAACAGCGCCGAGCTGCTCAATGAGCAGCGCCATGGTTTGCTGGTCGAGCATTTCGGCAAGGTCGGTGACGGCGCGGTGATTCGCCCACCGTTCTATTGCGACTACGGCTACAACATCAGTGTCGGCGCCAATGTGTTCATGAACTTCAACTGCGTGATCCTCGACGTCACCCCGGTAAGCATCGGCGATGACTGCCAGATCGGCCCGGCGGTGCAGATCTACACCGCCGACCACCCGCTGGACCCGGCGCTACGCCGCAGCGGCCTGGAAAGCGGGCGGCCGGTGAAGATCGGCAACAACGTGTGGATCGGCGGCGGCGCGATCATCCTGCCGGGGGTGACGGTGGGCGACAACGCGGTGATCGGCGCCGGCAGCGTGGTCACCCGCGATGTGCCGGCGGGTGCCACCGTGGTGGGCAACCCTGCGCGGGTGCGCTAGGGCTGCCAGGGGCAGTAGCAGCCCACCGCCATGGTGTGCGTGGCGCTGACGGCGCGGCCCTGGCTCAGGGCGAGCAGGATCGGCTCGATGAAGCTGTTGCTGGAGTTGCAGGTGGCGCCTTCGCTGTAGGGGCCGAAGTAGGCCAGTTGGCCGTTGCGGTCCCAGATCGCCACGCCGGGGGTGGCCGGCAGGTGTTCGGCGCCGGGCAGCTCGCCCAGCGGTTTGAGCGCACTGAGGGTGGCAGGCAGCTGGCCGCGGGTGCCGGGTTTTTGCACCACGTAGAACTCCACGCCTTGGGGGGCGAAGTGCTCGATCAGCTCGCCCAGGTGCTGCTGGTTGCCGACGTTGCACGGGCAGGCCGGGTCCCAGAAGTGCACCAGGCGGATCGGGCCGGGGCCGGCAATGCCCGCCGGCAGTTGCAGGCGGTCGCCGGAGAACAGCGCGGTCTGGTTGTCGAAGGTGCGCAGGTAGCGGCTCTGAAAACTGTCGTAGGCCCACCACAGGCCGGCGCCGCAGAGGGCGGCGAGCAACAGGCCAAGCAGGGTACGCAGGGGCGAGCGGGGCATGTCGGCAGTGTCCGAAAAAAGTCGCCTAGCTTGCCATGCCGGCGGCGACAGATGAATATCACAGGTCAATAACCCGCTTTTGCGTCTGGAATTCTTTTATGCCCGCGTCATTTCAGCCCGACTCCCTACGTGCCAGCCTGACCTCCCTGGCGGCGCGGCAGCCGCTGTCGACGCAGGGCCAGGCCTATCAGCGCTTCTACGGGCTGGATCTGCCCGCCCGCGAAGAGGCCCCGCAGAGCTGGCTCGGGCGCTTCGACGCCGCAGGTTTCGAGGTGGTCGGCCAGGTGTGGCTGCCGGCAGCGCCAGTGGCAACGCTGATTCTGCTGCATGGCTTTTACGATCACATGGGCCTGTACCGGCATGTCATCGACTGGGCGCTGGACCAGCACTATGCGGTGATCTCCTGCGACTTGCCTGGGCACGGGCTGTCCAGCGGCGAGCGGGCCAGCATCGATGATTTCAGCGCCTACCAGCAGGTGCTGCATGCGTTGTTCGAGCAGGCCCGCAGCCTTGAGTTGCCGCAGCCCTGGCACCTGTTCGGGCAAAGTACCGGTGGCGCGATCGTCGTCGACCATCTGCTGCATCACGGCGCCCAGAGCCCGGCCCAGGGCGAGGTGATCCTGCTGGCGCCGCTGGTACGGCCACGGGCCTGGCGCTGGTCGAAGTTCAGCTACCGGGTGCTCAAGCCGTTCGTCAACGGCATCGAACGGCGCTTCAGCGAGAACAGCAACGACCCGACCTTCTTGCCGTTCCTGCTGGCCGACCCGCTGCAGCCAAGGCGCCTGCCGACGGCCTGGGTCGGGGCGCTGCTCGATTGGGTCAAGCGTATCGAGGCGGCGCCGCTCAGCCCGCGCCAGCCGCTGATCATCCAGGGCGAATGCGACATGACCGTCGACTGGCCGTACAACCTCAAGGTGCTGGGGGAGAAGTTCGCTGCGCCGCGGATCCTGATGATCCCCGAAGCGCGGCATCACCTGGCCAACGAGCTGCCGGCGATTCGCGCGCGCTATTTCGAGTTCATCGACCAGCGCCTGGGCTGATCACTTCAGCTGCGAGGTTTCCTGGCCCACCGCAAGGCCCGCGCGGATCGCCGCCAGGGCCGCCTTGTAGTAAGCCTTGCCTTCAGCGGATTCGGCAAAGGTGGCGAACTCTTCAAGCTCGGCGTCGGACAGGTCGCGATAGACGTACAGCAAGGTGTTGTTCAGCTCGCTGCCGATCTGCTCCATCAAACGCTGGCGCTGGCCGTCGAGCAGGCCCTGGGCCTGGCCGCCACCGAGCAGGCCGGGGATCATCTGGCTAAGGCTGTCGGCGGCGACCCCGGCAATCGCCAGGCTCACTTCGGCACCGGCTTCACGGGCCGGCAGGGCCTGGGCCAGGTGGCCGATGATCAGCAGGCGGTTGTCGCTGGCCTGGACCTTGGGCAGGCCCTTGGCATTCTTGGCCAACTGGTCGCGACGGGTGGCGAGCAGTTCGGCGGCGACGATCTTGCGCCCCAGCGGCGACTGGAAGAACGCCAGGGCCGGCGCTGGATCGCTGAGATTGGCGCGCAATTGGGCCTCGGCGCGTTTATCCACGGCCTGGGCCTGGAAGCGCTGATTGCTGTTATTGACCAGCGCCTGGTAAACCGCAGGCGGCAGGCTGTTGCGATAGCGCTGCTGGGCGACATCGAGGGCATCGGTAAAGTGGGCGCGCTGCTCGGGCCAGCCGGCGACCTTGTAGAGTTGGTCGAGGCTGTCTGCCCAGACAGGCGTGGTGCAGATCATCATCAGCAGTAAAAACAAACGGCGCATTCAGGACTCCTGTCGGCAGGGCGCTATTGTCCTTGCCATGGCGGGGCTTTGTCGAGAAGCCATTGCATACTCTCGGCCAAGTGGCGCTGTCGGATTTCGCAGCAGATCGATACTATGCGCGACATGCACATATCCCCTGATGACCCCCTGCTGTTGCGCATCGTCGACGACCTGGCCACCCGTGGCTGGTCGCAGCAAGATACCTTTCTTCCAGAGCCTCTGACCCTGGCGCTGGCGGCCGAGTGCCGCAAACGCGCCGCCGAGGGCGAGCTGGAACCGGCAGCCGTGGGTCGGGGCGTTGCCCAGGAGGTCCGCGAGGGCATCCGCGGCGACCGCATCCAGTGGCTGGAGCCCGGCCAGGCCGAGCCTTGCGACCACTACCTGGCGCTGATGGACAGCCTGCGCCTGGCCCTCAATCGCGGGCTGTTCCTCGGTCTTGAGGACTTCGAGTGCCACTTCGCCCTGTATCCGCCGGGTGCCTTTTATCGCAAACATCTTGACCGCTTTCGCGACGACGACCGGCGCATGGTTTCGGCGGTGATCTACCTCAATGAAGGCTGGCAGCCCGAACATGGCGGCCAGCTACGCATGACCCTCAAGGGTGAGGTCGAGCACGACGTGCCACCGATCGGCGGTTGCCTGGTGGTGTTCCTGTCCGGCGAAGTCCCCCATGAGGTGCTGCCGGCCCATCGCGACCGCCTGTCCTTGACCGGCTGGTTCCGCCGCCGTGGCAACGAGCCGTTCTGAGATGCACAAGGTCCTGGTCAGTGCCTGCCTGCTCGGCCAGCCGGTGCGCTATGACGGACGCGCCAGCGGCCATCCGGATTTGCTCCAGCAGTGGCAAAACCAGGGGCGCATCGTGCCTTTGTGCCCTGAAGTGGCCGGCGGCTTGCCAACGCCACGGCCACCGGCGGAGATCCTCGGTGGCCAGGGCGCAGCGGTGCTCGAAGGTGACACGCAGGTACTGACCGTCACGGGCGAGGATGTCAGTGTGCAATTTCTGGCCGGTGCGCAGCGGGCGCTGGAGCTGGTGCGGCGGCATGGCATCCGTATCGCGGTGCTCAAGTCAGGCAGTCCTTCGTGTGGCAATCTGCTGACTTATGACGGTACCTTCAGTGGCACCAAAGTCACCGGCGAAGGGGTGACTGTGGCGTTACTGCGCCGGGAAGGGGTGCAGGTGTTCAGTGAGCTGGAGCTTGAGGCGGCAGAGCAAGCCTTGAAACAGCTTTAACACCATCGCGGGGCACCGGGCCCGGTGGGAGCGGGCTTGCCCCGCGAAGCTTTTGTTACTTAGGCGGCTTGCTCGCATCCATCCCGAACCACTTCTGCGACAGCTCGCTCAGCCGGCCATCGGCCTTGATCCGCTGCAGCGCGCCGTCCAGGGAGTTCTGGAACGCCGGGTTTCCCTTCTGAAACGGAATCGCCAGGGTCAGGATCGGGCCAACGGTGGCCCCCTTGCTCACCGCTTGCTGGCTGTCGCGGATGGCATAGGGCACCAGCAAACGGTCGCTGATGGCGGCATCGATCTGGTCGCTGGCCACGTCTTTGATCGGCTGCATGGCATCCGCGTAGCTGCGCAGGTCCACGCCTTCGACCACCCGCGCCTGTTCGGCGAACTGGCTGCCCTGGACCACGCCCAGGCTATGGCCCTTGAGGGCCTGGAGGGAACTCAGCGGGCGCTTTTCTTCCTTGCGCACGATCAGTTGGGCACTGGAATACGCGTAGGGCTCGCTGAAATCCAGGCGCTCCTTAAGCTCAGGGGTAGCGGCGATGTGGTTGATGGCGATGTCGTAGCTGCCGCTTTCAACGCCTTGCAGCAGGTCTTTGGCTTCAACCACGACAAACTCGGCGCGCACATCCAGTTCGTTGGCCAGCAACTGTCCAAGTTCGACTTCGAAGCCGCTCAGCTTGTCGTTTTCCTTGAAATTGAACGGCGCCATGTTGGCTTCTACGGCAATGCGCAGTTCACCGCGGTCGTTGACGTCGTCGATCAGCTCGGCCTGTGCCCATGGGCTGAGCAGGGTGGCAAGTAGTACCCCAATGGCAAAACGCATTTAAGCCCCTTGAATGCTTGGCAGTGAAATCGAGTCGCCGCGACTTTCTGGTGTTGTCACGGTCGAACACAACTTAAGACCACGTCAGGTGGAGGATGTTTAACGGGCGGTGAAATTTTTCTGTCACCGTTGTTAAACATGTTTTGACGCATTTGGACTATGGTAATCCACCGTTGCCGTTCGTTCAGTGGCAAGGGTTATTGAAGTAAAACACAGGAGAAGTGAATGAAAAGCCTATTTTCGCGTGCAGCCGTCGCCGGATTGCTGATGGGGGTCTCGGCCTTTGCCGCTGCCGCCGATGGCCTGAAAAGCCAGGAGCCGCCAAAAGACGCCAAGGTCTTCATCGTTTCCCCGGCCGATGGCGCCACGGTCGACCAGACCTTTACCGTCAAATTCGGCATCGAGGGCATGGAGCTCAAGCCGGCGGGTGATCAGACCCCGCATAGCGGCCACCACCACTTGCTGGTGGACGTCGATCAAGAACCTGCAGCCGACCAGGTACTGCCAACCAGCCTGCTGCCGGAAAACAACGCGCCGCTGGCGGCGGGCCCACAGGTGCTGCACTTCGGCAAGGCACAGACTGAAGTAAAACTGACCCTGACCCCGGGCAAGCACACTCTGCAACTGGTGCTGGGCGACAAGTTCCACGTGCCGTTCAAGCCAAGCGTCGAGTCGAAGAAGATCACCGTTACCGTCAAGTAAGGCGGGCATAAAAAAGGGAGGCCATCACGGCCTCCCTTTTTTGTCGCACGGAAAACTTAGAACAGAACGCGGGAACGGATGGTGCCCTTGATCTGTTGCAGTTTTTCTTGCGCCAGGTCCGAGTACTCGGCGTCAACGTCGATAACCACGTAACCGACTTTCTCGTTGGTCTGCAGGAACTGACCGGAGATGTTGATCCCGTTTTCGGCGAACACTTTGTTGATTTCGCTGAGTACACCCGGGATGTTTTCGTGGATGTGCAGCAGGCGGTGTTTGCCCGGGTGCGCCGGCAGGGCCACTTCAGGGAAGTTGACCGACGACACGGAAGTACCGTTGTCGCTGTACTTGACCAGCTTTTCGGCCACTTCCAGACCAATGTTGGCCTGGGCTTCAGCGGTGGAACCGCCGATGTGCGGGGTCAGGATCACGTTGTCCAGGCCACGCAGCGGGCTTTCGAATTGCTCGTCGTTGGAGCGCGGCTCGACCGGGAACACGTCGATGGCGGCGCCAATCAGGTGCTTGTCCTTGATCGCCGCAGCCAGGTGATCCAGTTCGACCACGGTACCGCGGGCGGCGTTGATCAGGATCGAGCCCTTCTTCATCGCGCGGATTTCTTTCTCGCCGATCATCCACTGGGTGGATGGCAGCTCAGGCACGTGCAGCGAGACGATGTCGGCCAGGCCCAGTAGTTCGTTGAGGCTGGTGACCTGGGTCGCGTTGCCCAGTGGCAGCTTGGTCAGCGGGTCGAAGAAGAACACCTGCATGCCCAGGCTTTCGGCCAGGACCGACAGTTGCGTGCCGATCGAGCCGTAGCCGACGATGCCCAGCTTCTTGCCGCGGATCTCGAAGGAGTTGGCCGCGCTCTTGATCCAGCCGCCACGGTGGCAGGAAGCGTTTTTCTCGGGGATGCCGCGCAGCAGCAAGATCGCTTCGGCCAGCACCAGCTCGGCCACCGAGCGGGTGTTGGAGTACGGCGCGTTGAACACGGCGATACCGCGCTCACGAGCGGCGTTCAGGTCAACCTGGTTGGTACCGATGCAGAAACAGCCGACAGCGACCAGTTTCTTGGCGCAGTCGAAAACCTCTTCGGTCAGTTGAGTGCGCGAGCGGATGCCGATGAAATGGGCATCAGCGATCTTTTCTTTCAACTCAGCGTCGGGCAGAGAACCGGTGAGGTACTCGATGCTGGTATACCCGGCGGCCTTGAGGACGTCCACGGCGGATTGGTGGACGCCTTCGAGAAGAAGGAACTTGATCTTGCTCTTATCGAGAGAAGTCTTGCTCATCTGCGTAAACCTGTGTCCCGGAGAAAAATGGCAGGGAAGTGAAGCTCTCGCAGCATCGGCCTGAAGCACGATCAGCGGGGGGCGTATGCTAGCATGAGTACCCCCCGATACGCCCATCCCTGGGACGTGAAGAGTGCTCAGGGTGACTATGAATAGTTCGAGAGTTCTATCGATGACCGATTCTGCGCTGATTGATGAGCTGATGACCCTGGTAGAGCCCGGCAAGGTGCTGACCGATGCCGCCTCCCTTGAGGCTTACGGCAAGGACTGGACCAAGCACTTCGCCCCCGCGCCCTCGGCCATCGTCTTCCCCAAGAGCATCGACCAGGTCCAGGCCATCGTGCGCTGGGCCAACCGGCACAAGGTCGCCCTGGTGCCGTCGGGCGGTCGCACCGGGCTATCAGCTGCAGCGGTGGCGGCCAATGGCGAGGTGGTCGTGGCGTTCGACTACATGAACCAGATTCTCGATTTCAACGAGTTCGACCGCTCGGTGGTCTGTCAGCCGGGGGTGGTTACCCAGCAGCTACAGGATTTTGCCGAAGACAAGGGCCTCTACTACCCAGTGGACTTTGCCTCGGCAGGTTCCAGCCAGATTGGCGGCAATATCGGCACCAATGCCGGCGGGATCAAGGTTATTCGCTACGGCATGACCCGCAACTGGGTGGCCGGCCTCAAGGTCGTCACCGGCAAGGGCGACCTGCTCGAGCTGAACAAGGACCTGATCAAGAACGCCACCGGCTACGACCTGCGCCAGCTGTTCATCGGCGCCGAGGGCACCCTGGGCTTTGTGGTCGAGGCGACCATGCGCCTGGATCGGGCGCCGAACAACCTCACGGCGATGGTCCTCGGTACCCCGGATTTCGACTCGATCATGCCGGTGCTGCACGCGTTTCGCGCCAAGCTCGACCTGACAGCCTTCGAGTTCTTTTCCGACAAGGCCCTGGCCAAGATCATGGGCCGTGGCGACGTGCCGGCACCGTTCGAAACCGACTGCCCGTTCTATGTCTTGCTGGAGTTCGAAGCCAGCAACGAAGAGGTGGCCAATGATGCCCTGGCCACTTTCGAGCACTGCGTCGAGCAGGGTTGGGTGCTCGACGGCGTCATGAGCCAGAGCGAGCAGCAACTGCAGAACCTGTGGAAGTTGCGCGAGTACATCTCCGAGACCATCTCGCACTGGACCCCGTATAAGAACGACATTTCCGTGACCGTGTCGAAAGTGCCAGCGTTCCTGAAAGATATCGACGCGATCGTCGCCGATAACTACCCGGACTTCGAAGTGGTCTGGTATGGCCACATCGGCGACGGCAACCTGCACCTGAACATCCTCAAGCCCGACAACCTGAGCAAGGACGAGTTCTTTGCCAAGTGCGCGACGGTCAACAAGTGGGTGTTCGAGACCGTCGAGAAGTACAACGGCTCGATCTCTGCCGAGCATGGCGTCGGCATGACCAAGCGCGACTACTTGACCTACAGCCGTTCGCCGGTCGAAATCGAATACATGAAAGCAGTGAAGGCGGCGTTCGATCCTAACGGGATCATGAACCCGGGCAAGATCTTCGCGGTCGAGTAAGCCACAGGCACAAGAGCATCCAATAGCGCCAGGAGTCGGTAATGAGCTATCAGCACCAGTATGTAGACGGCACGCGTATTCACTTTCCGCTGGGCAAGGTGGTGTGCATCGGGCGCAACTATGCAGAGCACGCCAAAGAGCTGGATAACCCGATCCCGAGTGAGCCGCTGCTGTTCATCAAGCCAGGCAGTTGCGTGGTGCCGCTCGACAGCGGCTTCAAGATCCCGACCGAGCGTGGCTCGGTGCACTACGAGACGGAAATTGCCGTATTGCTCGGCAAGTCGCTGTCCACCAGCCCCACAGAAGAAGAAGTGCTCGACGCCATTTCCGGTTTTGCCCCAGCCCTAGACCTGACCCTGCGCGACCTGCAGGCGCAGCTCAAAGAGAAGGGCCTGCCGTGGGAGCGCTCCAAGTGCTTCGATGGCGCCTGCGTACTGCCGCCGTTCGTGCCAGTCAGTGCCTTTGAAGACCTGACTGACATCGGCATCCGCCTGACCCTCAACGGTGAGGTGCGCCAGGACGGCAACAGCGCGCTGATGCTCAACCCGATCGTGCCGATGATCCAGCACATGGCCACGCAATTCTCGCTGCTGGCCGGCGACGTGATCCTCACCGGTACCCCGGTTGGCGTCGGCCCGCTCAACCCCGGCGACCAACTGGTGCTCGAACTGCCAGGCGTCAGCCGTTTCGAAAGCCAGGTGCTCTGAACCACCGACGTGGCAGCCAGAAATACTGGCTGCCATACTGCCCGTCGGCTTTTGCCATTTTTTTCACAATCGATCCGGATAATGCTTGCGGACCTGGCTCTGCGAAATGTGCCGGTACGGTGTTATCAACTGGCAAAAAGAGCACAAATCCATGGCCACTCCTCTTCCTTCGAGCAATTCCCTGCCGCCTGCGCGCAAGCGTGGCCTGGCCCTGCGCTGGTCCACCTGGCTGGTGGCCGCGGCGATCATCGGCTATGGCGTGGCGATCGCCATGCATTGGGATGACCGTGGCCTGCTCTGGTTGCAGGAGCGTTTCGAAAGCCAGAGCGAGCAACAGGCGAGCATCTGGTTGCCGGACTACCAGGTCGATATCGATGCCAAGGTATTGCCGGGCATGGAGGACGATGAAGCTTCCGACCTGTCCTACAACCCGGTGAGCAAAACTCTGTTCGCGGTCATGGGCAAGAATCCCTTTCTGGTCGAACTGACCCTTGAAGGCGATGTGCTGCGCAAGATGCCCCTGGTAGGCTGGAGCAACCCCGAGGGCGTGGCCGTGCTTGAAGGCGGGCGCCTGGCGATCGTCGACGAGCGCGATCACAAGATGACCATCGTCACCCTTGCTGCCGACACCAAGTCGCTGAACATCGCCGATTTCCCCCAATACGACCTCGGCCCCTCGGCAAACCAGAACAAGGCCTTCGAAGCCGTGGCCTGGGACCCTCTGCAGCAGCGCATCATCCTCGGTGAAGAGCGGCCGCCGGCATTGTTCACCTGGAAAAGCGACGGCCACAGCCCGCTGACCGGCGACAAGCAGCCGCTGCCAAGCGACGAACTGGACCTGCGCAACCTCTCGGCGCTGGGTGTCGACCCGCGCACCGGGCATCTGCTGGTGCTGTCGGCTGACTCCAACATGCTCCTGGAGCTGGACGAGAAGGGCGAGCAGGTCAGCTTCATGACCCTGCTGGGCGGCTTCAACGGCCTGAAGAAGCGAATTCCGCGCGCCGAAGGCGTGGCGATGGACGAACACGGCACGCTGTACATCGTCAGTGAGCCGGACTTGTTCTATCGTTTCAAAAAGCCGTGATTTCAGACTTTTCCTACGTCAGGATTTAAGTTTCGCTTCAGTTGAGTGTGGGAAGATTCAGGCTGTCACCCAAAGAGTCCACCTGAATGCGTCGCTACATCCGCCTGCCGCTGATTTTCCTGGTTGCGAGCCTGCTCGCCTTGCTCCTGGTCGCCGTTGCCGGGCAGCAATACCGTTTGTTCGAGCGCGGCTGGTTCAACCTCAAGACCTGGTGGCAGCCGTTCGAGCAGAGCATCGGCCTGGATCAATACCAGGTGGTGCTTGAGGCGCAACCCATCGAAGGCCTGGACGACGATATCTCGGCGCTGACCTTCGACCCTGACCGCAACAGCCTGTTCACCGTGACCAACAAGCGCTCCGAGCTGATCGAGCTGTCGCTGGACGGGCGCATCCTGCGGCGCGTGCCGTTGACCGGCTTTGGCGATCCGGAGGCGGTGGAGTACGTCGGCGCCAACAGCTACGTGATTACCGATGAGCGCGAGCAGCGCCTGATTCGCGTGCGCCTGACCGACAACACGCCGTTTCTCGACGCCAAGGATGCCGAACAGCTGACCTTGGGCATTGGCCTCAATGGCAACAAAGGCTTTGAAGGCCTGGCCTACGACTCGGCCGGCAAGCGTCTGTTCGTCGCCAAGGAGCGCGACCCGATGCTGATCTACGAAGTGCATGGCTTCCCCCACGACAACCCCGAGCAGCCGTATGCGGTGCATGTGGTGCAGGACCAGAAGCGTGATTCGCGACTGTTTGTGCGGGATCTGTCGAGCTTGCAGTTCGATGAGCGCAGCGGCCACTTGCTGGCGCTGTCGGATGAGTCGCAACTGGTGCTGGAGCTGGATGTGCAGGGCAAGCCGTTGAGCACCTTGTCGCTGCGCAAGGGTTTTCAGGGCTTGAACAAGAGTGTGCCGCAGGCCGAAGGTATCGCCATGGACGATGCCGGGACCATTTACCTGGTCAGCGAGCCGAACCTGTTTTACGTGTTCAAGAAGCCGACCGAGTAGGCATTATCGCGGGGCAAGCCCGCTCCTACATTGTAGGAGCGGGCTTGCCTCGCGATGCTATCAGGCCTTGAGGCTCTTGACCCCTTCCGAAGTCCCCAGCAACAGCAGATCCGCCGGGCGCGCCGCGAACAGGCCGTTGGTGACCACGCCGACAATCGCGTTGATCTGGCTTTCCAGCTCGACCGGGTTGGTGATCTGCAGGTTGTGCACATCGAGAATGATGTTGCCGTTATCGGTCAGCACACCCTCGCGGTACACCGGGTCGCCACCGAGCTTGACCAGCTGGCGGGCCACATGGCTGCGGGCCATGGGGATGACTTCGACCGGCAGCGGGAAGGCGCCCAGCACCGGTACCAGCTTGCTGGCGTCGGCGATGCAGATGAAGGTCTTGGCCACGGCGGCAACGATTTTCTCGCGGGTCAGGGCCGCGCCACCACCTTTGATCAGGTTCAAGTGCTCGTCACTTTCGTCGGCGCCGTCGACGTAGAACTCCAGGTCACTGACAGTGTTCAGCTCGTACACCGGAATGCCATGACCCTTCAGGCGTGCCGCGGTCGCTTCGGAGCTGGCGACCGCGCCGTCGAAGGCGGTCTTGTGCTTGGCCAGGGCATCAATGAAGCAGTTGGCGGTCGAGCCGGTGCCGACGCCGACGATGCTCTTGTCGTCGAGCTTGGGCAGAATGAAATCGACAGCGGCCTGGGCGACAGCCTGTTTGAGTTGGTCCTGGGTCATGCGGGCTCCGAAGCGGGGAGGAGTATCGTGAAGGCGCGTAGTATAGCGGCTAAAACCCCTGCCTTGCTGTGGTCGCCCGACAGGGCGCTGGGGTAGACTCGCAAACCCCGCCCAACCGCTCAGTGATGCTTTCCCGATGCTCGAACAGTACGTCAAGAAGATCCTCACCTCGCGCGTTTACGACGTCGCCGTCGAAACTCCGTTGCAGACCGCCGGCCAGCTGAGCAAGCGTCTGGGCAACAACATCCTGCTCAAGCGTGAAGACTTGCAGCCGGTGTTCTCGTTCAAGATTCGCGGTGCCTATAACAAGCTGGCCCAGCTCAGTGCTGAGGAACTGGCCCGTGGCGTGGTCACCGCATCGGCTGGCAACCACGCCCAGGGCGTGGCCCTGGCGGCCCGTGAGTTGGGGATCAAGGCTACCATCGTGATGCCCAAGACCACCCCCGAGATCAAGATCGAAGGCGTGCGTTCGCGCGGCGGCAAGGTGGTGCTGCACGGTGACTCGTTCCCGGAAGCGCTGGCCTATTCGCTGAAGCTGGTGGACGAGAAGGGTTATGTCTACATCCACCCCTATGACGATCCGCACACCATCGCCGGGCAGGGCACTGTGGCCATGGAGATCCTTCGTCAGCACCCGGGTCAGCTGGACGCGATCTTCGTCCCGGTCGGTGGTGGCGGCCTGATCGCCGGCATCGCCGCCTACGTGAAGTACCTGCGCCCGGAAATCAAAGTGATCGGCGTCGAGCCGGACGACTCCAACTGCCTGCAGGCCGCCATGGCCGCGGGTGAGCGCGTGATATTGCCGCAGGTCGGGCTGTTTGCCGATGGCGTGGCGGTGGCGCAGATCGGCCAGCACACCTTCGACATCTGCAAGGACTACGTCGACGCGGTGATTACCGTCAGTACCGACGAGATCTGCGCAGCCATCAAGGATATCTACGACGATACCCGCTCGATCACCGAACCTGCCGGAGCCTTGGGTGTTGCCGGGATCAAGAAGTACGTCGAACTCAATGGCGTGGCCGGCCAGACCCTGGTGGCCATCGACTCCGGCGCCAACGTCAACTTCGACCGCTTGCGCCATGTTGCCGAGCGCGCCGAGCTTGGCGAGGGCCGCGAAGCCATCATCGCCGTGACCATCCCCGAGCAGCCGGGCAGCTTCAAGGCCTTCTGCGAGGCGGTGGGCAAGCGCCAGATCACCGAATTCAACTACCGCTACCATGCCGACGGCGAAGCACACATCTTTGTCGGCGTGCAGACCCATCCGGATACCGACCCGCGTAGCGCGCTGATCCAGAGCCTGACCGAGCAAGGCTTCCCGGTGCTCGACCTGACCGACAACGAGCTGGCCAAGCTGCATATCCGCCACATGGTCGGCGGCCATGCGGCGCGGGTCAGCGACGAGCTGGTGCTGCGGTTCGAGTTTCCGGAGCGTCCGGGGGCGCTGTTCAACTTCCTCAACAAGCTGGGCGGGCGCTGGAACATCTCGATGTTCCACTACCGCAACCATGGCGCGGCCGATGGTCGCGTGGTCGCCGGCCTGCAGGTACCGGATGATGAGCGCCACCTGGTGCCGGCGGCGCTGGCCAAGATTGGCTACCCGTACTGGGACGAAACCGATAACCCGGCGTACCGGCTGTTCCTGGGCTGAGCGTCTACGCTGTTGGGCAACGCCTGAGGAAGAAATAAGAAATGGAACTGCTGACTACCCTGAAAACCGCCCACATCCTGGCCACCGTGTTGCTGCTGGGCAGCGCCCTGGGGCTGGCGATCTGGACCTTTATTGCGCGTCGCAAGGGCGATGCCAGTGCCCACACCCGGCTGATGGCCCGGCCACTGGTGTTTGTCTGGCTGTTGATGGGCATCTGCCTGGTGAGCATGCCCTTTACCGGCTGGTGGCTGGTGCACCTGATCGGCTGGCCGCTGGGCCAGACCTGGGTGCTGGGGTCCAGCGTGATCTACACCTTCGCAGCGTTCAGCTGGTTCTGGCTGCTGGCGCGGGTCAACCGCCTGCGCACGGCGCCGACTGTGGGCAACCCGAAGTTCACCCTGGCGCTGGCGGTGTTCAGCGGTGTCTGTTTTATCGCCATCGCCGGGCTGATGGGTGCCAAGCCGGTCTGATCAAGCGGGCTTCGGTGGGAGCGAGCAGTCGCTCCCATAGCGGCGATCAATCGCGCAGGCTGATCACCGGCCAACCGCGCTTTTCAGCTTCGGCGCGCAGGTTCGGGTCCGGATCGACGGCGACCGGGTTGGCCACCTTCTCCAGCAGCGGCAGGTCGTTCATCGAGTCGCTGTAGAAGTAGCTGTCGTCCAGGCTGTAGCCGTTTTCCAGCAACCAGCGGTTCAGGCGCGTCACTTTGCCTTCACGGAAGCAGGGTATATCGGTACTGCGCCCGCTGAAACGGCCGTCGACCATTTCGCATTCGGTTGCCAGCAGGGTCTGCACGCCCAGGCGTTTGGCGATCGGGCCGGTGATGAAACGGTTGGTGGCGGTGATGATCACCAGTTTGTCGCCGGCATCCTGGTGCTTTTTCAGCAGGGCCAGGGCCTTGGGCAGGATGATCGGCTCGACGCAGTCGCGCATGAAGTCGCGATGCCATTCGTCGAGTTGCGCCATTTCCGTGGTCGCGAGGATTTCCAGGCTGAAGTTCAGGTAGGCGTTCAGGTCCAGCTTGCCGGCCAGATAGTCCTGATAGAAGGCGTCGTTGCGGTTCTGGTACTCGACCGGGTCGAGAATGCCGCGTTCGCACAGGTAGTCACCCCAAGCGTGGTCGCTGTCGCCACCAAGGAGCGTGTTGTCCAGATCGAATAAAGCCAGGCGCATTTAAGTCACTCGCATAACATCTGAAAAGTCCCACAGAATACGGACTTTTCACATCGGTGCACATAAGGTAAACAGGCGCGTTGCTGGCCTTGTGACCTTTGTGGAACAATGCCGTGACATGCGTTTGCGAGGTTGCTGCCGTGATCGACCCCGATGGTTTTCGCCCCAATGTCGGGATCATTCTGACGAATGATCTTGGGCAGGTGCTATGGGCTCGACGGATCAACCAGGATGCCTGGCAGTTTCCCCAGGGAGGTATCAACCCCGAGGAAACGCCGGAAGATGCCCTGTACCGCGAGCTGAACGAAGAAGTGGGGCTGGAGCGAGATGATGTTGAAATTCTTGCCTGCACCCGCGGCTGGTTGCGTTATCGTTTACCCCAACGCCTGGTCCGTACCCACAGCCAACCGCTGTGCATCGGCCAGAAACAGAAATGGTTCCTGCTGCGCCTGGTCTCCAACGAGCAACGGGTGCGAATGGACTTGACCGGTAAACCGGAGTTCGACGGCTGGCGCTGGGTCAGCTATTGGTATCCGCTGGGCCAGGTGGTGACATTCAAGCGCGAGGTTTACCGCCGCGCTCTCAAAGAGCTTGCCCCGCGCCTGCTGGCGCGCGACTGACGACGGAGTTCGACCCCGAGCCATGCTCAATACGCTGCGCAAGATCGTCCAGGAAGTTAACTCCGCCAAGGATCTCAAGACGGCGTTGGGGATCATTGTGTTGCGCGTAAAAGAGGCCATGGGCAGTCAGGTCTGCTCCGTCTACCTGCTCGACCCCGAGACCAACCGCTTCGTGCTGATGGCCACCGAGGGCCTGAACAAGCGCTCGATCGGCAAGGTCAGCATGGCCCCCAACGAGGGCCTGGTGGGCCTGGTCGGCACCCGCGAAGAGCCGCTGAACCTGGAAAACGCCGCCGACCACCCGCGTTATCGCTACTTTGCTGAAACCGGCGAGGAGCGCTTTGCTTCCTTTCTCGGTGCGCCGATCATCCACCACCGTCGGGTGGTCGGGGTGTTGGTCATCCAGCAAAAGGAGCGGCGCCAGTTCGACGAGGGCGAAGAAGCCTTTCTGGTGACCATGAGCGCGCAGCTGGCCGGGGTTATCGCCCATGCCGAGGCCACCGGTTCGATCCGTGGCCTGGGCCGTCAGGGCAAGGGTATCCAGGAGGCCAAGTTCGTCGGTGTGCCCGGTTCACCCGGCGCTGCGGTGGGCAAGGCGGTGGTCATGTTGCCACCGGCCGACCTCGATGTGGTGCCGGACAAGACCGTTGATGACATCGACGCCGAACTGAAACTGTTCAACAACGCCCTGGAAGGGGTGCGCGAAGACATGCGCAACCTCTCCGCCAAACTCGCCACCCAGTTGCGCCCGGAAGAGCGCGCGCTGTTCGACGTCTACCTGATGATGCTCGAAGACGCGGCCCTGGGCGGTGAAGTGGTGCAGGTGATCAAGACCGGCCAATGGGCCCAGGGCGCGCTGCGCCAGGTGGTCGGCGAGCACGTCAATCGCTTCGAACTGATGGACGACGCCTACCTGCGCGAGAGGGCTTCGGACGTGAAGGATCTGGGCCGGCGACTGCTGGCCTACCTGCAGGAGGCCCGTCAGCTGTCGTTGGTCTATCCCGACAACACCATTCTCATCAGCGAAGAACTCACCCCGGCGATGCTCGGCGAAGTGCCGGAAGGCAAGCTCGTCGGCCTGGTCTCGGTACTGGGCTCGGGCAACTCCCACGTTGCCATCCTGGCCCGGGCCATGGGCATTCCGACCGTCATGGGCCTGGTCGACCTGCCGTATTCCAAGGTCGACGGCATCGACATGATCGTCGATGGCTACAAGGGCGAGGTCTACACCAACCCCAGCGAAGTGCTGCGCAAGCAGTACGCCGAAGTCGTCGAAGAAGAACGCCAGCTGGCCCAGGGCCTTGACGCCCTGCGCGAACTGCCTTGCGTGACCCTCGATGGCCACCGCATGCCGCTGTGGGTCAACACCGGCCTGCTTGCCGATGTCGCTCGCGCCCAGCAGCGTGGCGCCGAAGGCGTCGGCCTGTACCGCACCGAAGTGCCGTTCATGATCAACCAGCGCTTCCCCAGCGAGAAGGAGCAGCTGGCGATCTATCGCGAGCAACTGGCGGCCTTCCACCCGCTGCCGGTGACCATGCGCAGCCTGGATATCGGCGGCGACAAGGCGCTGTCGTACTTCCCGATCAAGGAAGACAACCCGTTCCTCGGCTGGCGCGGTATTCGCGTCACCCTCGACCACCCGGAAATCTTCCTGGTGCAGACCCGCGCCATGCTCAAGGCCAGTGAAGGCCTGAACAACCTGCGCATTCTGCTGCCGATGATTTCCGGTATTCACGAACTCGAAGAAGCCCTGCACCTGATCCACCGGGCCTGGGGCGAAGTGCGCGACGAAGGCACCGACGTGCCGATGCCGCCGGTGGGGGTGATGATCGAAATCCCTGCGGCGGTGTACCAGACCCGCGAGCTGGCGCGCCAGGTGGACTTCCTCTCGGTCGGCTCAAACGACCTGACCCAGTATTTGCTGGCGGTCGACCGCAACAACCCGCGCGTCGCCGACCTCTATGACTACCTGCACCCGGCGGTGCTCCAGGCCCTGCAGAACGTGGTGCGCGATGCCCATGCCGAAGGTAAGCCGGTGAGCATCTGCGGCGAGATGGCCGGTGACCCGGCGGCGGCGGTGCTGCTGATGGCCATGGGTTTCGACAGCCTGTCGATGAACGCTACCAACCTGCCCAAGGTGAAGTGGATGTTGCGTCAGGTCAGCATGAGCAAGTCCAAGGAACTGCTGGCCCAGGCCATGGGCATCGACAACCCGCAAGTTATCCACAGCTCGCTGCAGCTGGCCCTGAAGAACCTGGGCCTGGCGCGGATGATCGGGCCAGGAGTGGGCAAGCCTTTGTGAGGTTTGGGGGCTGCTTTGCAGCCCATCGCTGGCTTGCCAGCGATAGCGTCAGACCTGCAAACACACCTCCCCCAGATGCCCTCCAAGCGGCCCAAAACTGCGCTCCACTAAATGTCGCCGGCCATCGGCCTCGACAATCAGCACGGTACTGGCTCGGGTCCCGTAGTTCTGGCTGGCAATGAACACGCTCGACAATAACCGCTCGGTACCCAGGCCGACGCCGGTCTCTGGCAGCTCGCTGTCTGCCGCCGGCAGGTTATCCCCAAGTAACTCCAGCAAGCGTTGCGGCTGTGGATCGGCCAGTTGCAATTGCAAGCCCGCCCGCGCCTTGATCAGCTTCGGCCAGGGCGTATCCAGGCCGGCGTTGGACAACCCGTAAACCCCGGCGCCCAGCAACTGCGGCGTGGCTTGCCGGGCATTCAGGTAACCCAGTTGCGTGCTGTCGGCGACCAGCAGGTTGAACCCCGAATATTGCTGGCTGCGGCTGGCCACCTGATCCAGGTAAGCCTCAACCCCAAGCTCCCCGCGCAAAAACGCCGCCACCAGCTCGCCGCGCGAGCGCGTGCCCTGGGGTTGCTGCGGGTCGCGGATATTGGTCAGCGCGGCGAAGCGGCCGTTGGGGCCGACCCCCAGCCAGGTGCCGCCGGCTTCCAGGTCGCGCCCGGCGTAAACCCCGGGCGCATCTTCCCAGGCCCCCAGTACGCGGCTGGGGCGGGCGTAGAACTCATCACGGTTGGCCGCGACGATCAGCGGCTGGGCATGCCCAGGCCGCCAGGCAAAGACGATCAGACACATAGGTGGACCTCTGTGTTTTTGCCCACTCTACCGATAGCGTCCGACGCGATCCATCGACTTAATGTGTCTTCACTAGAGCCGCAGGCCTACCTTCCGTTACCATGCCGGACTGAATTTACGGGGGCGACAATGGAATTCGTGCTCTATCTGGCGCTGGGCGCCTGCGCAGGCGTGCTGGCCGGGCTGTTTGGGGTTGGTGGCGGCATTATCATCGTGCCGGTGCTGGTGTTCAGTTTCACCCTGCAAGGCTTCGACGCGTCGGTGCTGACCCACCTGGCGGTGGGCACCTCGCTGGCGACCATTGTCTTCACCTCGGTCAATGCCATCCGCGAGCACCACCGCAAGGGCGCGGTGCAGTGGCCGATCTTTGTCTGGATGACCCTGGGGATCCTGGTCGGTGCGGGTATCGGTGCCAAGACCGCCTCGGCCATTCAGGGGCCAATGCTGCAAAAGATCATCGGCGTGTTCGCTCTGGTGATCGCCGCGCAGATGGCCCTCGACCTCAAGCCCAAGGCCAGCCGCGGCATCCCTGGCAAGCCCGGGCTGACCCTCGCCGGCAGCGTGATCGGCTGGGCCTCGGCGATCTTCGGCATTGGCGGCGGCTCGTTGACCGTGCCGTTCCTGACCTGGCGCAGCCTGCCGATGCAGCAGGCGGTGGCAACTTCGTCGGCCTGCGGGTTTCCGATTGCGGTGGCCAGCGCCCTGAGTTTCATCTGGCTCGGCTGGCACGACCCGCACCTGCCCGCCCATAGCCTGGGTTTTGTGTACCTGCCGGCGCTGCTGGGGATTGCCCTGACCAGCATGTTTTTCGCCCGCTTCGGCGCGCGCCTGGCACATAAACTGTCGCCACGCCTGCTCAAGCGGCTGTTCGCCGCGCTGCTGTTTTGCGTCGGCCTTAGCTTTTTGCTTTAACGAGAGGAGTCACCATGCTGCCTTATCCGCAGATAGATCCAGTAGCCCTTGACCTGAAATGGATCAAAATCCATTGGTACGGTCTGATGTACCTGGTCGGCATCGGCGGCGCCTGGCTGCTGGCCTCGCGTCGCCTGAACCGCTTCGACCCGACCTGGAGCCGCGAAAAACTCTCGGACCTGGTGTTCTGGCTGTCCATGGGCGTAATTGTCGGCGGGCGGTTGGGCTACGTGCTGTTTTATGACCTGCACGCCTACCTGGCCAACCCGACCTTGATCCTCGAAGTGTGGAAGGGCGGCATGTCGTTCCACGGCGGCTTTATCGGCGTGATGCTCGCCGCCTTGTGGTTCGGCAAGCGCAACAACAAGTCGTTCTTCGAGCTGATGGACTTCGTTGCGCCACTGGTACCGATCGGCCTCGGTGCGGGGCGTATCGGCAACTTCATCAACGCCGAGTTGTGGGGCAAGGCCACTGATGTGCCGTGGGCGATGGTCTTCCCGCCGTTCAGCGACCCGGCGCAGTTGCCGCGTCACCCGTCGCAGCTGTACCAGTTCGCCCTGGAAGGTGTGGCATTATTCCTGATCCTTTGGCTGTACTCGCGCAAACCGCGCCCGACCATGGCCGTTTCCGGCATGTTCGCGCTGTTCTACGGTATTTTCCGTTTCATCGTAGAGTTCGTGCGGGTACCCGATGCCCAGCTTGGCTACATCGCCTTCGGCTGGTTGACCATGGGTCAGTTGCTCTGCGTGCCGATGATTGTCGGTGGCATCTTCCTGATCTGGTGGGCCTACAACCGCAAACCCACGGTCAAGGCCGCCGTTTGAATTTCCACGGCAGGGCGATCCCCTGCCGTCTTTGCTACAGGTAAGCCATGAAACAGTATCTAGATCTGGTCCGCGACGTCATCGAAAACGGCACCCTTCAAGGTAACCGTACCGGTATCCGCACCATCAGCCTGCCTGGCGCCATGCTGCGCTTCGACCTGCAGAAGGGCTTCCCGGCCATCACCACCCGCAAGCTGGCGTTCAAGTCGGCCATCGGCGAGATGGTCGGCTTCCTGCGTGGCGTGAAGAACGCCGGCGAGTTCCGTGAGCTGGGCTGCAAGGTCTGGGATCAGAACGCCAACGAAAACGCCCAGTGGCTGGCCAACCCGTTTCGCCAGGGCCATGACGACCTCGGCGAGATCTACGGCGTGCAATGGCGCCAGTGGCCGGCCTACAAGCGCATCCCGCTGAGCAACCCGGCGGCCATCGAACTGGCCAAGAGCCAGGGCTTCCAGCAGATCGCCCAGGCCGAGGAAGACGGCGAAGCCTTCGTGGTGCTGTACAAGGCCATCGACCAGATCCGCCAGTGCATCGACACCATCCACAACGACCCGGGCAGCCGGCGCATCCTGTTCCACGGCTGGAACTGCGCCCAGCTCGACGAAATGGCCCTGCCGCCGTGCCACCTGCTGTACCAGTTCCACCCGAATGTCGAGACCAGGGAAATTTCCCTGACCCTCTACATCCGCTCCAACGACCTGGGCCTGGGCACGCCGTTCAACCTCACCGAAGGCGCCGCACTGCTGTCGCTGATGGGCCGCCTGACCGGCTACACGCCGCGCTGGTTCACCTATTTCATCGGTGATGCGCATGTCTACGAAAACCACCTGGACATGCTGGGCGAACAGCTCAAGCGCGAGCCGCTGGCTGCGCCGAAGCTGGTGATCAGTGATCGCGTGCCGGAATTCGCCAAGACTGGCGTGTACGAGCCAGAGTGGCTAGAGAAGATCGAACCGAGCGACTTCAGCCTCGAAGGCTACGAGCACCACGCGCCAATGACGGCGCCGATGGCGGTCTGATCCTGTAGGAGCGGGCTTGACCCGCGATGCGGTCTGTCAGTCACATCGCATCGCGGGGCAAGTCGGGTCGCCGCACCGCCGCTCCTACAGGTACCTTAATCAGTGCCCGTGGCTTCTGCCCACATGTGAATGCTCCGCCTCTGGCGCCGTTACTGCGCCATTGACCTCAAGATGCTGCAGGATCGAGCACTGGACCTCCTTGGGATGGCAGTGCTGACGCAGTTCCAGCAGTTGCGCCTGCAGTGCCTGCAGCCCATCGATGCGCGCCTTGACGTGCTGGATGTGCTCGTCGATCAACGCATTGACGCTTTCGCACTGGTCATCCGGGCTGTCGCGCAGGTGCAGCAGGCTGCGGATTTCTTCCAGGGTCATGTCGAGGGTGCGGCAGTTGCGGATGAAGGTCAGGCGCTCGACGTGGGCCTGGGTGTACATCCGGTAGTTGCCTTCGCTGCGCGCCGGCTCCGGCAGCAGGTTTTCCCGCTCGTAGTAACGGATGGTTTCCACCGCGCAATCGGTGGCCTTGGCCAGTTCTCCGATCTTCATCTGCAAATACCTCGACAAGTGGCTTGACCCTATAGTGGCTACAGGGTGTTCACTTGGCAACAGGACATTTAAGGATGAACCCATGAATCAGCCTGTCAGCCACACCCCCGGTAAAGCTCCTCACGATCATGACCACAGCCATGATCACGCCAGGCATGAACATGCCGAGCACGCCCACAGCTGCTGTTCCCACGACGCCGCACCGGCGCTGGTGCAACTGAGCGAGGCGAGCAGCGCCGGTGCGCGCCTGAGCCGCTTTCGCATCGAGGCCATGGATTGCCCGACCGAACAGACCCTGATCCAGAACAAACTGGGCAAGCTGGCCGGGGTCGAGCAGCTGGAATTCAACCTGATCAACCGCATCCTCGGCGTGCGCCACACCCATGCCGACACTGTCGCCATCGAGCAGGCGGTCGCCTCGTTGGGTATGCAGGCCGACCCGTTGAGCGAGGCCAGCGAAGAAGCTGGCGCTGCGCCTGCGCCGGTGAAAAAACACTGGTGGCCGCTGGCGTTGGCCGGTGTTGCGGCACTGGGCGCCGAAGCAATCCACTTTGCCGAGCTGGCGCCGTCCTGGGTAGTGGCCCTGGTCGCCCTGGTGTCGATCCTCAGTTGCGGTCTGGGCACCTACAAAAAGGGCTGGATCGCCCTGAAGAACGGCAACCTCAACATCAACGCACTGATGAGCATCGCCGTGACCGGCGCGGTGCTGATCGGCCAGTGGCCGGAAGCGGCCATGGTCATGTTCCTCTTCACCGTCGCCGAGCTTATCGAAGCGCGCTCGCTGGACCGCGCGCGCAACGCCATCGGCGGTCTGATGCAGTTGAGCCCGGACCTTGCCACCGTGCAGCAAGCCGATGGCCAGTGGCGTGAGCTGGACGTCAAGCAGGTCGCCCTCGGTGACCTGGTGCGCGTGCGTCCCGGCGAACGCATCGGCCTGGACGGCGAGGTGGTCAGCGGCCAGTCGAGTATCGACCAGGCACCGATCACCGGCGAGAGCCTGCCGGTAGAGAAGGGCCCCGGTGACAAGGTGTTCGCCGGCACCATCAACCAGGCCGGGGCATTGGAGTACCGGGTGACGGCGGCGGCCGGGCAATCGACCCTGGCGCGGATCATCAAGGCCGTGGAAGAAGCCCAGGGCGCGCGGGCGCCGACCCAGCGCTTCGTCGACCAGTTCTCGCGCATCTACACCCCGGCGGTGTTTGCCTTCGCCCTGGCGGTGGCGGTGATTCCGCCGCTGTTCATGGCTGGCGCCTGGTTCGACTGGATCTACCGCGCGCTGGTGTTGCTGGTGGTGGCCTGCCCCTGTGCCTTGGTGATTTCCACCCCGGTGACCATCGTCAGCGGCCTGGCCGCGGCGGCGCGCAAAGGCATCCTGGTCAAGGGCGGGGTGTACCTGGAGGGCGGGCGCAAACTCGACTTCCTGGCCCTGGACAAGACCGGCACCATCACCCACGGCAAGCCGGTGCAAACCGACCATGAAGTGCTCGAACCGTTGTTCGAAGGCCGCGCCCAGGCGCTGGCGGCAAGCCTTGCCGATCGTTCCGACCACCCGGTATCGCGCGCCATTGCCGTGTTTGCCAATGAGCAGCGGTTGCCCCTGAGTGAAGTAACGGCCTTTGAAGCCCTGGCAGGTCGCGGCGTACGTGGCGAGATCGACGGCGAGCTGTATCACCTCGGTAACCATCGCCTGGTCGAGGAGCTGGGCCTGTGCTCGGCACAGCTCGAAGCCCGGCTCGATACCCTGGAGCGGCAGGGCAAGACCGTCGTGCTGCTGCTCGACAAGTCCGGCCCGCTGGCGCTGTTCGCCGTCGCCGACACGGTCAAGGACAGCAGCCGCGAGGCAATTGCCGAGCTGCATGAGCTGGGTATCAAGACTGTCATGCTGACCGGCGACAATCCGCACACGGCCCAGGCGATTGCCGCCCAGGTCGGGATCGACCAGGCCCATGGCAACCTGCTGCCGGCCGACAAGCTCAAGACCATCGAGGACCTGTACGCCCAGGGCCATCGGGTCGGCATGGTCGGCGACGGCATCAACGATGCGCCGGCACTGGCCCGCGCCGAGATCGGCTTTGCCATGGCCGCGGCCGGTACCGACACCGCCATCGAGACCGCCGACGTGGCATTGATGGATGATGACTTGCGCAAAATCCCGGCCTTCGTCAGGCTCTCGCGCCAGAGTGCGGCGATCCTGACTCAGAACATTGTTCTGGCGCTGGGGATCAAGGCGATCTTCCTGGCAGTCACCTTCGCCGGCATGGCAACCATGTGGATGGCGGTGTTTGCCGACATGGGCGTGAGTTTGCTGGTGGTCTTCAACGGCCTGCGCCTGCTGCGTAAATAGAGGATCTATGTTGAGTTCCGAGTTGAAAGCCTTCTACATGGTTGCCCGCCTGGGCAGCATTACCCTGGCGGCGAAGAAACTCGGGCTCAGCCAACCGACGGTAACCACGCAGATCCGCAACCTCGAAAGCCAGTACGCGGTGGAGCTGTTCTACCGTGGCGGTCGCCGCCTGACCCTCAGTGACGACGGCACGCGGCTGCTGCCGATGGTCAAGGCGCTGCTGCAGCAGGAAGCCGATATCGAGTTCTTCCTGCGCAACAGTGGCCAGGGTCAGGGCAGTTTGCGTATCGCTGCCACGGCGCCGTACTACATCCTCGACCTGGTGAAGATCTTCCGCGAGCGCTTGCCGCAGGTGGAGGTGTCGGTGGAGATCGGCAACTCCCAGCAGGTGCTGGAATTGCTTGAGGACTACCGGGTCGATCTGGCCGCCTCATCGCAACTGGTCGAGGATGCACGGCTGGTGCGGCGGGTGCTGGGTACCGATCCGCTGGTGGTGGCGGTGCATCGCAACCATGTGCTGGCCAGCCGCGAATCGCTGCCGCTGTCGGCGCTGGCCGGGCATTGCCTGCTGGTGCGTGAGCAGGGCTCGACCACGCGCAAGCTGACCGAGCAGATGCTTGAAGCGGCGGGGGTGAAGGTCGGCTCGCTGCTGGAGATCGGCAGTCGCGAGTCGATTCGCGAGGCGGTGCTGCGCAATATCGGCATCAGCATCATTGCCCGCCATGAAGTGCCGCATAACCCCGAGCTGCGGGTGCTGAGCCTGGAGGGCGCGCCGCTGATGCATGAGTATCTGTATTGCTTGAAGGAGCGGCGCCAGGCGCGGTTGCCGGCGGCGTTTCTGGGGTTGGCTCAGGAAGTGGCGGCGGTCGAGGTGTAGGAGCGGGATTTGCATCACACCAAAATCTGCCTATACCACTATCGGCAACTTTTGCCTCTGCGCCACAGAACCTTCGCATTGTCCGCCTAGCATGGCCCTCATTCGTTCGATGAGGTCCTGCCATGAACACTCCGGTCGCAAACCCTGGCGCACAGATGAAAGTGCACGGTATCCACAAGCGCTTCGGCGCCTTTACCGCCCTGCACGATGTTTCCCTCGACGTCGCCGCTGGTGAGCTGGTGTGCCTGCTGGGCCCCTCCGGCTGTGGCAAGACCACCCTGCTGCGCTGCATCGCCGGCCTCGAGCGCCAGGATCGCGGCACCCTGTACATCGGCGACCGTGATATCTCCGAGCTACCGCCCCAGGCCCGCGACTACGGCATTCTGTTCCAGTCCTATGCGCTGTTCCCCAACCTGACCGTCGAAGCCAATATCGCTTACGGCCTGGCCGGCAGCGGTCGTGACGAAGTGCGTCAGCGGGTGGCGCAGATGCTTGAGCTGGTGGGCCTGAGCGGCAGCGAGAAGAAGTACCCCGGCCAGCTTTCCGGCGGCCAGCAACAGCGCGTGGCCCTGGCCCGAGCCCTGGCCCCGGCACCGTCGTTGCTGCTGCTCGACGAGCCGATGTCGGCCCTCGACGCCCGGGTGCGCGAACACCTGTGCAGCGAATTGCGCCAACTGCAACGCCAGCTCGGCATCACCACCCTGATGGTCACCCACAACCAGGACGAAGCCATGTTGATGGCCGACCGTATCGCGGTGATGAACAACGGCCAGGTCGAGCAGTACGCCACCCCGCAGGAAATCTACGACAAGCCGGCCACGCCGTTCGTTGCCGAGTTCGTTGGCCAGGGTAACTGGCTGCCGTTCCAGCGCCACAGCGACAGCCATGCCCTGGTCGGTGCGCTGAACATGCGCCTGGCCGATGGCGCCAGCCAGGCCCGTAGCGGTCGGCTGTTCTGCCGCCCGGAAGCGATCAGCGTCAACCCGCCGGTGCATGAAGAGAACCTGTTCCCGGCGCGGGTGCGCGAGATCACCTTCCTCGGCAATCGCTGCCGCATGAGTTTCGAATTCAACGAACTGCCAGGCCATGCCCTGCTTGCCGAAGTCGCCCCCGAGTCGATGCCGCGCCTGGGCTCCCAGGACATCTGGGTCGCCTTGCCGCCGCGCAGCCTGCAGGTGTTTGCCTGAGATGGCCGCGCCAATCGCCATGCCGATCGCGCACGCGAAGGCAAGCCAGCGCGCTGGCGTTTCGCTGGGTGATCGACTGTTCGTGGTCGGCGGCAAGTGGTTGCTGCTGCTCTTGCTTACCGTCGCGGTATTGATGCCGCTGCTGGCGATCTTCTGGCGCGGTTTCAGCAGCGATGCCGGCCAGGGCGGCGGCCTGGTCGCAGCTCGCGAACTGTTTGCCAGCGCCAACTTTCACTGGTTGCTGGGCAACAGCCTGAAAGTCTCGCTCAGCGTTGCAGCCATTGTGGTGCCGCTGGCCTACCTGTTCGCCTACGCTCTGCAGCGTACACTGATTCCGGCCAAGGGCCTGTGGCGCGGCATTTCGCTGCTGCCATTGCTGGCGCCGTCGATGCTCCCGGCCATTGCCCTGGTCTATCTGTTCGGCAACCAGGGGCTGCTGCGCGGGCTGCTCAGCGACAATATCTACGGCTTCTGGGGCATTGTCCTCGGCGAGGCGATCTACACCTTCCCGCATGCGCTGATGATCCTGCTGTCGGCGCTGTCGCTGGCCGATGCGCGCTTGTTCGACGCCGCCTCGAGCATGGGCGCCGGGCCTTGGCGGGCGTTTCACAGCATCACCTGGCCAGCCACCCGGCAGGCGGTGTTCGCCGCCTTCTGCCTGGTGTTCACCCTGACCATCACCGACTTCGGTGTGCCGGTGGTAGTCGGTGGCGACTACCAGGTGCTGGCGCTGGAAGCCTACAAGGCCGTGGTCGGCCAGCAGCAGTTCGGCCGTGGCGCCTTGATCGGCATGGTCCTGCTGGTGCCGGCGCTGCTCAGCTTTGCCGTCGATGCCTGGCTGCGCCGCCGTCAGGGCGATTCGATGAGCGGCCGGGCGCAGGTGTTCCAGCCACAGCCGTCGCGGCGTCGCGATGCCTGCTTCATGGCCGTGGTCATCCTGATTTGCGCGGTGCTGTTGCTGGTGGTGGGCATGGCGGTGTACTCATCGCTGGTCAAGTTCTGGCCTTACAACCTGTCGCTGTCGCTCAAGCACTACCAGTTCGACGAAACCGCCGGTGGCGGCTGGCTGGCCTACCGCAACAGCCTGACCATGGCCCTGGGCACGGCGCTGATCGGTAGCGCGGTGATTTTCACCGGCGCCTACCTGATGGAAAAAACCAAGGGCCAGCGCAGCTTGAACCTGCTGCTGCGCCTGCTCAGCTTCGTGCCGATGGCGGTGCCGGGCCTGGTGCTGGGCCTTGGCTACGTGTTCTTCTTCAACCTCAGCAGCAACCCGCTGCATGTGTTCTACGGCAGCATGGCGCTGCTGGTGGTGTGCACCATTGCTCACTACCTGACCACCGCCAACATGACCGCGACCACTGCCCTGCGCCAGCTCGATGGCGAGTTCGAGGCTGCCGCGCTGTCGCTCAAGGCACCGCTGTACCGGCACTTCATGCGGGTCACCGTGCCGATCTGCCTGCCGGCATTGCTCGACATCATTCGCTACCTGTTCGTCTCGGCGATGACCACGGTGTCGGCGGCGATCTTCCTCTACAGCCCCGACACCATCCTTGCCGCGGTCGCCGTGCTGAACATGGATGATGCCGGCAACGTCGGCGGCGCCGCAGCGATGTCGACCCTGATCCTGATTACCAGCGCGGCCGTTTCGCTGCTCCTGGCCTGGGCCTCGCGCGGCCTGTTGCAACGCTCCCAAGCCTGGCGCCAGCGCGCGCCGGGTCACTGATTGCCTCTCCCAACCTGTACTGTTCAAAGGAACCGCATCATGTTCAAGCCACTTGCTCTTGCCGCTGCCGTCCTCACTGCATTCAGCGTGCAGGCCTTTGCCGCCGATACCCAACTGACGGTGTACACCGCGCTCGAAGCCGAACAGCTCAAGAGTTACAAGCAGGCCTTCGAAAAGGCCAACCCGGACATCGAAATCAAGTGGGTGCGTGATTCCACCGGCATCATCACTGCCAAGCTGCTGGCCGAAAAAGACCGCCCGCAAGCCGATGCCGTGTGGGGCCTGGCGGCATCGAGCCTGGCAATCCTCGACCAGCAGGGCATGCTGCAAAGCTACGCACCGAAAGACCTCGGCAAGATCGGCGCCAACTACCGCGATGCCGCCAATCCGCCGGCCTGGGTGGGCATGGACGTCTGGGCCGCGACCATCTGCTTCAACACCGTCGAGGCCGAGAAGCAGGGCCTGAGCAAGCCGCTGAGCTGGCAGGACCTGACCAAGCCTGAGTACAAGGGCAAGATCGTCATGCCTAACCCGGCGTCTTCCGGCACCGGTTTCCTCGATGTCAGCGCCTGGTTGCAGACCTTCGGCGAGAAGCAGGGCTGGGCGTACATGGACGGGCTGCACCAGAACATCGGCCAGTATGTTCACTCTGGCTCCAAGCCGTGCAAGCTGGCTGCTGCTGGCGAATTCCCGATCGGCATCTCGTTCGAATACCCAGCCGTGCAGCTCAAGCGCCAGGGTGCGCCGCTGGACATCGTCCTGCCGAAGGAAGGCCTGGGCTGGGAGATCGAAGCCACCGCGGTGATCAAGGGCAGCCAGCATGAAGACGCGGCCAAGCGCCTGGCCGACTTCTCGGCGAGCCCGGCGGCCATGGAGCTGTACAAGGAAAACTTCGCCGTCCTGGCCCAGCCGGGCATCGCCAAGCCGCAGACCGAACTGCCGGCCGACTACGAACAGCGCCTGATCAAGAACGACTTCGCCTGGGCTTCGAAGAACCGCGACAACATCCTCGCCGAATGGCGCAAGCGCTATGACGGCAAGTCGGAGAAGGTCGCGCAGCAGTAACCGCATCGCGGGGCAAGCCCGCTCCTACTGTAGGAGCGGGCTTGCCCCGCGATAGCATTCTTCAAGGAACCTCAGATGACCGATCTACTCATCGTCGGCGCCGGCATCCTCGGCCTGTCCCATGCATACGCCGCTGCCCGACGCGGGCTCAAAGTGCGGGTCTTCGAGCGCAGCGCGACGCCCCTGGGCGCTTCGGTGCGCAACTTCGGCCAGGCCCTGGTAACCGGCCAGCCACCCGGCCAGATGCTCGAACTGGCCAAGGCCAGCAGTGGTATCTGGAAGCACTGGGCGCAGCAGGCCGGCTTCGAGCTCAAGGCCAATGGCTCGCTGCTGTTTGCTCGCACTGCGCTGGAGCTGGAACTGCTCGAAGCCTTCTGTGCCGAGCGCGCGCCACAACATGATTACCAGGTGGAACTGCTCAGCGGCGCCGCCTTGAACGACCTGTACGGCGGCCAGTTTCGCCACCACCGCGCCGCCTTGCGTGGCTTGCAAGACCAGCAGTTGTATTCCCGCGAAGCGCTGCCGAGCCTGATCCGCTTCTTGCAGCAGGAACTGGATGTAGCGTTTCACTTTTCAACCTTGGTACGTGCTATCGAACCTGGTCGCGTATCGACCACGGCGGGGGACTTCAGCGCCAGACAGATCGTGGTCTGCTCCGGCCACGACTACCAGACCCTGCTCGCCGAACCCATCGCCGCCCTGCAACCGCAGGTTTGCCGTCTGCAGATGCTGCGCGCCCGGCCGCGCTTCAAACTCGACCTGCAGCACGCCTTGCTGACTGGCCTGAGCTGTGTGCACTACGGCGCCTTCGCCGACCTGCCGCAGGCCCAGGCGCTGAAAGCGCAACTGCAGGCCAACAGCCCGCACCTGCTGGAGCATGGCATCCACCTGCTGATCAGCCCGACGCCCCATGGCGAGCTGATCATCGGCGACTCCCATGCCTATGGCAGCGATGCTTCACCGTTCAACGCCGAGCAGGTCGACAACTGGATGATCGAGCTGGCCGAGCAGACCCTGGGCGGGCGCATCGAGGTGGTCGAACGCTGGCAGGGCGTCTATGGTTCTGGCGGGCCGGGGCCGTTTTCCTTGCTGCAGGTGGCGCCGGGTATCAGCGTTGCGCTGATGCACAGCGGTGTCGGCATGAGCGTCGGCCCGGCCCTGGCCGAGCAACATATCGCCCGTTTGCTGGAGGAGAGTGACTGATCATGGTTAGTGCCGAACAGATTGTCAGCGAGGTCTTCGCCTTGTATCAGCAGCATGGCAATGAGGACTACATCGGCGAGCCGGTTTCGCAGCTCGAGCATATGTCCCAGGCGGCGCAGCTGGCGTTGGCCGAGGGCTATGACGACGAGGTGGTACTGGCGGCGTTCTTCCATGACATCGGCCATATCTGTGGCAGCGCCGAAGGCGACATGGGCGGCTATGGCGCGGTCAGCCATGAGCGTGTTGGCGCCAACTACCTGCGCCGCTGCGGCTTCAGCGAGCGTTTGGCCAGGCTGGTGGAGTACCACGTCGAGGCCAAGCGCTACCTGACCTTGCGCCAGCCGGGTTATTACCAGCGCCTGAGTGAGGCCAGCCGGCGCACCCTGGAGTACCAGGGCGGGGTGATGAGCGAGGCCGAGGCCGATGCCTTCGAGCAAGACCCACTGTGTGCGGTGAGCCTGCGCATGCGCCAGTGGGATGAGCTGGCCAAGGAGATGAATGTGCCGGTGATTGACCTGCAACTGCTCAAGGGCAAGGCGCTAAAGCTCCTGCACTAGCGCATCAATCTGCTCCTGGCGCTCGGCCTGATTCACTTTCGCCCCGGGATTGAGCGACGACCACTGCGGATGCGCCCGGGCCTTGCCCAGCGCTTGCGGCAGCTTGCCTTCGCGCCAGGTCTGTTCTTGTGGCGCCGTCAGCTTGATCCGCTCCAGCGCCGCATGGCCACGGGCATCCAGGGCGTGAATCAGCTGATGCTGACGCAACGCCAGCAGGCGCAACACACTGTCGTCCACCGTCAACTCGCGCTGGCCCTTGAGTTTGCCGAGCAGGCGCGAGCCGTAGCTGCGGGCAGTCTGTAGCGCGCCGCCGGCTATCGCCCCGGCCAGCGCCGCGGCACCGAGGGTCAGGCCGCCGACCAGCAAATCGACCCCGGCCCCGGCCGCCGCACCGGCTGCCACGCCACTGCCCAGGCGTACACCGAGCAGCTTGAGGGTTTCCGGGTTGAACAGGTCATCGCCCCAGCGCCCGTCGAGCAAAGGCAGGTCGCTGCTGGCGGCGTCTTCCTTGCGAAACGCATAGAGCTTGAGCAGCGCTTCGACGCAGCGTTGCTCGCGCTGGCGCACATCGCGGCGCAGGGCTTCGATGGCCACGGCTTCGGCGCCAGGCTCGGCGACCACGCTGCGCCGGCAAGCGGCGCAGTCGAGCAGCAGGTCGGCGACCAGGCGCTTGGCGCTTTCACGCCGAGCCTGGCGCTGGGCCTGCTGATCGTCGATCAGGCGTTGCAGCGCTGGTCGTGAGTGCTCCAGCATCAACGCCAGGCTTTCGTACAGGCGGCGCTCGCCGTCTTCTGGCGGGGCGACGCTGTCGAAGCGCACCAGCGCATGCAGCCCCAGGCGCGCCAGGGCTTCGCGCCAGTCAGCTTCGCGATGGTCGCTACTGGCGACGAAGTTGAGCACCGGTAGCAACGGCCTGCCGCAGCCGGCCAGCACTTGCAGTTCGTCGCGGTACTTGGCCAGCACCGGCTCGCGGGCATCGATCACATACAGGCCGGCATCGCTGGCCAGCAGCTGGCGCAGCACCTTGGCCTCCTGCTCGAAACGCTGGCGCGCTTCGCTGCCTTGCAGAAAACGCTCCAGCCGCGCCGGGCCATCGAGGCGCTCGCCCGGCCGTTCCAGGCGCTCAAGGTAGTCGAGCAGGGCGATGGCATCTTCCAGCCCCGGGGTGTCGTAGAGCTCCAGTAACGGCTCGCCGTCCACCGACAGGCGTGCGCCCTCGACATGACGGGTGGTGCTCGGCCGATGCGACACCTCGCCGAAGCCGACATCGCGGGTCAGGGTGCGCAGCAGCGAGGTCTTGCCAACGTTGGTGTGGCCGACCACGGCCAGTTTCAGCGGCTTAGTCATGGCCATGCTCCAGCCAGTTCAGCGGGGCGCTGTCGGCGTAGCTCAAACCCAGCTGTTCCAGGGCCTGATGCCAGTCACCCAGGCGTTCAGCGTCCAGTGCCTGACCGGGCATTGCCTGCAGCAGCCAGATGCGCGTGGCCCCGGCATTGCGCGCAAGCTCGGCGAGCAGCGCCAGGCTGCCACGGTCGGGCGAGCGGCGCGGGTCGCAGGCAATCGCCAGGCGCGCTGGCGGAAAACGGCTGAGCTGTTCCAGCAGTTTGTTGCGCGACTCGCGGCTATCGAGGATACCGGCGTTGCTCACCGTTGCCGGCAGGGTAGGTGGCCACGGGCGTTTGTCGTCCAGCTCCAGGCCGACCAGCAGGGCGCCTTCGCTGTGTTCTTCACCAACGCCACGCACGATCTGCGGCAAGGCATCAGGCGCGGCGTCGTTGACGCCCAGGCGTTCGCTGCTGGGCATCAGCACATCGCGCAGCTGGCTGTAGCCGGGCAGCTTGAGGTCCAGTTGCAGGCGTGCCCGGCCACTGCGCCAGCGCCACAGGCACAGGGCGGCAAGCAGCAGGCGCGGAACGATGCCGTATACCAGCAGCACGCCGAGCAGCCAGCCGGCCCAGGCCTGGCGGGCCAGCTCAAGTGCCGGTTGCGTGTCGCCGCTGGCGCGGATCATGGCCACGTCCGGCACGCTGAAGCCGAGTAATGCGGGCAGGGCGCCAAGGGCCTGGGTCAGGGCGACGAAGGTGTCGGCGCCGAGAATGGTAGTTTCCCAGACGAAGCCGTAACGGCGGGTGGCCAGCAGCATCAGCAGCATCAACAGCGCAGTGCTCAAGGCCAGCAGCCACAGGCTGTGCACCAACAGGCCGAGCAGCCAGCGATTGAGTTTTTGTCGCTGCAGCATCACCAGCAGGGCGGGGGCCAGGTGTGCGGCCTGGGCATCGCGGGCGAATTTTTCGCTCAGCCACAGCCACAGGCGACCAAGGCTGGCGCCCTGTTCACCGGCCAGAAAAAAGCCCAGCAGCCAGCCCAGCAACAGCAGCAGGTTCAACCCGAGCAGGCTGCCCAGGGCCCAGAACACGTTGACCGGGCGCAGGCTGTCGCCGAGGGCGGCCAGGGCCAGGCCGGCGCCGCTGAGCACGGCCAGTACCACCAGGGCTGCCAGCGCCAGGCGAGCGCCTTGTTTCCAGTGTTGCAGGGCGCTGCGCATGCCGTCGCGTTCGGCCAGCCACAGGGCGCGGCTTTCGATGCGCGCCGGCAGGTCGCCGCCTACCTGGCGAGCGCGGCGGTTGGCTTCCTGGTCTTCCAAGGGGCCTGCATGTTCTTCGCGCAGGCGCACGGCTTCGGTGAGCCAGCGTTTGTCCAGGTCAGTCAGTGCAGTCACACGGTCTTCCATTGATCAAGTCAGCCCAAAGCATAACCCAGGCATCGAAGATCGGGCTTTGCTATCCTCGTCGGCATGAAAACATCACTCCCCCTCAGCCTGATCGCGGCCCTCGCCGAGAACCGCGTGATCGGCATCGACAACAGCATGCCCTGGCACTTGCCGGGGGATTTCAAGTATTTCAAGGCCACCACCCTGGGCAAGCCGATCATCATGGGGCGCAAGACCTGGGATTCGCTGGGTCGCCCACTGCCGGGGCGCCTGAACCTGGTGGTCAGCCGCCAGCCGGGCTTGCAGCTCGAAGGTGCCGAAGTGTTCGCCTCGCTGGAGGCTGCCATTGAGCGTGCCGAGCAGTGGGCACTGGCGCAGGGCGTCGACGAGCTGATGCTGATCGGCGGCGCGCAGCTGTATACCCAGGCCATCGAGCGCGGCCTAGCGGATCGCCTGTACCTGACCCGGGTTGAGCTCAGCCCGCAAGGGGATGCGTGGTTTCCTGAGTTTGATCCGGCGCAGTGGAAGCGGGCGTCGACTCAGGCCAATCCGGCTGAGGGTGACAAGCCGGCGTATCACTTCGAGGTCTGGGAAAAGGCCTGAAAAGCATCGCGGGGCAAGTCGAGGCCCCGCGATGAGGTCGTCAGGAGTGCGTCAGCTGCGCATGTTCCTGCGCATCCAGCACCGACTTGTCGGTCTGTTTGAGCATCTGGCTGGTAATCGCCCCGGCCGTCATTGAGCCGTTGACGTTCAGCGCCGTGCGGCCCATGTCGATCAGCGGCTCGACCGAGATCAGCAAGGCCACCAGCTCCACCGGCAAGCCCATGGCCGGCAATACGATCAGCGCCGCGAACGTCGCACCGCCGCCGACACCGGCAACACCTGCCGAGCTCAGGGTGACGATCGCCACCAGAGTGGCAATCCACAGCGGGTCAAACGGATCGATGCCCACCGCTGGCGCCACCATCACCGCCAACATTGCCGGGTACAGGCCGGCACAGCCGTTCTGGCCAATGGTTGCGCCAAATGACGCGGCAAAGCTTGCGATCGACTGCGGAATACCCAGGCGCAGGGTTTGCGCCTCGATGCTCAGCGGGATGCTGGCGGCGCTGGAGCGGCTGGTGAAGGCGAAGGTCAGTACCGGCCAGACCTTGCGCAAGAAGCGCAGCGGGTTGACGCCGCTCATCGCCAGCAGCACGCCGTGTACCACGAACATCAGGCCCAGGCCGATGTACGAGACCACCACGAAGCTGCCGAGCTTGAGGATGTCGTCGAGGTTCGAGCTGGCCACTACCTTGGTCATCAACGCCAGCACGCCGTAGGGGGTGAGCTTCATCACCAGGCGCACCAGGCGCATCACCCAGGCTTGCAGGGTGTCGATGGCGGCCAGGGCGCGGTTGCCCTTCTCGGCGTCATCCTTGAGCAACTGCAGGGCGGCCATGCCGAGGAACACGGCAAAGATCACCACGCTGATGATCGAGGTCGGCTTGGCCCGGGCCAGGTCGCCTACCGGGTTGCTGGGGATGAACGAGAGCAGCAATTGCGGGATGTTCAGGTCGGTGACCTTGCCCACGTAGTCGCTCTGGATCGCCGCCATGCGCGCGGTTTCGGCGGTACCGGCCACCAGGCCTTCGGCGGTCAGGCCAAACAGGTTGGTCAGCACGATACCGATCAACGCGGCGATGGCCGTGGTGAACAGCAGCGTGCCGATGGTCAGGAAGCTGATCTTGCCCAGCGACGAAGCATTGTGCAGGCGCGCCACGGCACTGAGGATCGAGGCGAAGATCAGCGGCATGACGATCATCTGCAGCAACTGCACGTAGCCGTTGCCGACCAGGTCGAGCCAACTGATGGTGGCCTTGAGGACCGGGTTGCCGGCGCCGTAAATGGCATGCAGGGCAGCGCCAAACAGCACGCCGAGGACCAGGCCGACCAGCACTTTCTTGGCCAGGCTCCAGTTGCCATGACGGGTTTGCGCCAGGCCTAGCAGCAAGGCCAGGAACGCCAGCAGATTGAGAGACAACGGCAGATTCATTGAAGCTCCAGGAAAAAAGGCGGGGCATCGCCTCTGTGTGCGATTGCGAACAGAAATGCTAACAGCATGAAAACCAACGAATTTATATCGAAATGGAATTTCTATAGTCGTTTTTGGAATAACGCCAGGTCGCAAACAGAATGCTCTTGGCCGCTCAGGGGCGTGTCGGTGTCGCTGTCGGGTCGGTGCGCATTGCAGGCTTTGCTAGCGTGGGCGGGCCACTTTTCTGGAGAAAAGCACATGACGTCTGCTCCGAAAATCCTCGCCGCCGGCCTCGCCCTGTTGCTTACCGGGCACAGCTGGGCCACCGAGCTCAAGCACTGGCCGGCCGAGGCTGCCAAGCAACTGGACAGCATGATCGCGGCCAATGCCAACAAGGGCAACTATGCGGTCTTCGACATGGACAACACCAGCTACCGCTTCGACCTCGAAGAATCGCTGCTGCCGTTCATGGAGAACAAGGGCCTGCTCAGCCGCGACAAACTCGACCCGTCGCTCAAGCTCATCCCCTTCAAAGACACCGCCGAGCACAAGGAGAGCCTGTTCAGCTACTACTATCGGCTCTGCGAAATCGACGACATGGTCTGCTACCCCTGGGTCGCCCAGGTGTTTTCCGGTTTCACCCTCAAGGAGCTCAAGGGCTATGTCGACGAGCTGATGGCCTCGGGCAAGCCGGTGCCGAGCACCTATTACGAGGGTGACCAGGTCAAGCCCATTGAGGTGCAACCGCCGAAAGTGTTCGCCGGCCAGGCCGAGCTGTTCAACAAGCTGATGGAGAACGGCATTGAGGTCTACGTGATCAGCGCAGCCTCTGAAGAGCTGGTGCGCATGGTCGCTGCCGACCCCAAGTACGGCTACAACGTCAAACCGCAGAACGTGATCGGCGTCAGTCTGCTGCTCAAGGACCGCAACAGCGGCGCCCTGACCACCGCGCGCAAGCAGATCAGCGCCGGCAGCTATGACCCGCAGGCCAACATGGGCCTTGAGCTGACCCCGTATCTGTGGACCCCGGCCACCTGGATGGCCGGCAAGCAGGCGGCCATCCTCACCTATATCGACGAATGGAAGAAGCCGGTGCTGGTCGGTGGTGATACTCCGACCAGTGACGGCTACATGCAGTTTCATAGCGTCGACGTGGCCAAGGGCGGCATCCACCTGTGGATAAACCGTAAGGCCAAGTACATGGACCAGCTCAACGGCATGATCGCCAAGCATGCCGCGGCGCAGGCCAAGGAAGGCTTGCCGGTGACGGCGGACAAGAACTGGGTGATCGTTACACCGGAGCAGATTCAGTAAGCAAAATAGATATCAATTGCGAATTCATCTCATCTTCTGCTAGCGTGCGCGCACCTTGAGGTCCATCGCCAGGAAGTACCGTGTCTTCGTGGAATACGCAGATTGCCCGCCTGTTTGCCGAGCACAAGAAAGCGCTGGAAGCCTTTGTTGCGCGCCGCACGGGCAATTCGCAGGTGGCAGCCGACCTGACCCAGGAGTCTTTCCTGCGCCTGGCGCGGCTGCCTGCCGACAAGAAGATCGACAACTTGCCGGCCTTTCTTTTCACCATTGCCAGCAACCTGATCCGTGACCACCAGCGCCAGGCCATCCGCCGCGAGCGCCTGGACGGCGGTGAGCCCAGCGACGAGCTGGCCTGCGAAACGCCCGGGGCCGACGAGCAACTGTCGGCGCTGCAGGAACAAGCGCTGATGCACGAGGCCATTCAGGCCCTGCCCGAGGCGACCCGGCATATCTTCCTGCTTTATCATGTCGACGAATGTTCCTACCGGGAAATTGGCGAGCGGCTGCAGATCTCCCCGCGTAGTGTCGAATACCAATTGCGCCGTGCGCTGATCGACTGCCGCGCCTTTATCAAGGCGCGCTTGCTCAGTGGCACACCGGGGCCGCGTCCATGAACCGGCCATTTGCAGTGACGGATACCCCGATGACCGACCCTCACGCCACGGATGCCGACGACCTGTTCGCCGAAGCCAGTGGCTGGTACTACCGCCTGCAGGCCGACGACGTCACGCCCGCAGAACGTGAGGCCTTCAGCGCCTGGCTGGGCCAGGGCCCGGAACAGGCCCAGGCCTGGGACGAGGTGCTTGGCCTGCTCGGGGCCCTGCGTGAGCCGGCACGGCAACTGCGTCAGGCCCAGCGCGCGCGTTGGCGCCGACCGCGGCTGCAGCTCTGGGCGAGTGCCGCGGCGGTATTGCTGATGGTCGCTTTACTGGTGAATAGCCCCTGGCCGGACCGCTGGCGTGCCGACTACGCCACCGCCACTGGCGAGTCGCGCAGCATTGCCTTGGCGGACGGTTCGCAACTGCAGCTCAACACCGACACGGCCGTGCAGGTCGAGCTGGCAGGTGGCGAGCGGCGGGTGCGGCTGCTGCGTGGCGAGGCGTGGTTCGAGGTCAGCCATGATCCGGCGCGGCCATTCGTGATTCGCTCCGGCGATGGCTGGGTGAAGGTGGTGGGCACGCGTTTCAGCGTCGCCCGGGAAGGTGACCAGACCCGAGTGCGGGTTGCCCAGGGCAAGGTCCAGGTCGGTGCCGATAGCCATCAGTCGGTGTTGCTGGAGCCTGGTCGCGCCGTCGAGTATCGCGGCACACAACTGGGTTCGGCACATGCTTTCGATGTGGCCGCCGAGTTCGCCTGGCGCCAACGCCAGCTGGTATTTCGCGAGCAGCCGCTGGTCGAAGTGGTCGATGCCCTAAACCGTTACTGGCCGGGGCAGACCCTGGTGCTGGGCGAGAGCCTGCGCCAGCGCAAGGTCTCGGGGGTGTTCGAGATCGACAAGCCCGAGGCGGTGCTCAAGGCCCTGACCCACACCCTGGGCCTGCGCGCCGAGCATTACACCCCGTATCTGCGGGTGTTGCGTGAGGGCTGAAAAATTTCTTACGAAAGTTTCAGGGTTTCCCTAGCAACTGACGTCCTTGATTTCGTAGGCGCAAATAATAAGCACTCTCAGACAGTGCGGCGCTATTCAACGACTTCGACGATTCTGGGGAGCTTCACTGATGGAACATACCACCGCCACCCGGCGCCTGCCCGGCGTGCCCACCCTGCTGAGCCTGGCCATTGCCCTGGGCTGCGGCACACTGGCAACGCCGATACTGGCCGCGCCTGCCGCGCAAGCGCAGGAGTATCGCTTCGAGATTCCGGCGCAATCGCTGGATGCAGCGCTGGCGGCTTTCAGTGCGGTTACCCGGGTGCAGGTGCTGGTCGGCGCCGAGGTCACTCAAGGCTTGCGCTCCCCGGGCATCAGCGGCAGTTATCCACAGGACCAGGCGTTGGCCCGCCTGCTGGCTGGCACCGGCCTGAGCGCCAGCTACATTGACCGCGACAGCGTGACCCTGGAAAAACGCCAGGGTGAAGAGGCGGCGTTGCAGTTGGGCGCGACCATGGTCGGCGGCAAGGTGCTTGGGGCTACGACTGAAGGCAGCCAGTCCTACACCACCGCTGCGTTGACCATCGGCAAGGGCGAACAGAAGCTCAAGGACATTCCGCAGTCGGTTTCGGTGGTCACCCGCCAGCGCCTGGACGACCAGAACATGAACAGCCTGCAGGACGCCATGCGTCAGGTGACCGGGGCGACGATCAAAAGCTACAACTCCGGCTCCAGCCTCAACGATGTGTACATGCGCGGCTTCCTGGTCGATCAGGTGCAGGTCGACGGTGTTTCGCAAATGACTGGCCAGGGCGACCTGATGACCAGCTTCGACCTGGCGATGTTCGACCGCGTCGAAGTGCTGCGCGGGCCTTCCGGCCTGTATCAGGGCGCCGGTGAACCTGGTGGCACCATCAACCTGGTGCGCAAGCGCGCCCTCGGCCAGTTCGCCCTGAGCGGCGAGTTGTCGGCAGGCTCCTACGATCATTACCACTCGACCGTCGACATCACCGGCCCGCTCAACAGCGACGGCAGCCTGCGCGGGCGCTTCGTCACCGCCTATGAAGACAACAAGTCCTTCGTCGATTACGCCCAGAACGAGCGGCCAATGGTTTACGGCCGGCTGGAATACGACGTGACCCCGGACACCACCCTGTCGCTGGGTGGCGCCTATCAGAAAAACCACTCCACCCCGGCGTTCGGCCTGCCGGCGTACGCCAATGGCAAGTTGCTGGACGTCAAGCGCTCGACCTTTGTCGATGCCAAATGGAACGAACTGGACGAGCACGTCTGGGAAAGCTTCTTCGAAGTCGATCATGCCCTGGACAACGGCGGCCAGTTCAAGACCTCGCTGACCTACCGCGACGCCGAGACCCCGACCCGCAACTTCACCTGGAGCGACGGTGCGGTCGACCCGGCCACCGGCGCCAGCTCGGCCGTGGCCTATTCCTACTACACCCACATCAAGACCCTGGGCCTGGACAGCTTCGTGACCTTGCCCGTGGAAGCCTTTGGCCGTACCCACGAGCTGACGGTGGGCGCCGAATACCAGCACCTGGACAAGGACTTCACCTACGGCGGCGGAGAATACTTCGACACCAACGTGTTCGACCCGGGCAGCATCAATATCCCTAAGCAGAAGTACCAAATGGACAACGGCAACTGGTCGAAATCGCACCAGTACGGCCTCTACGCCCGCACCAAGATCAGCGCCACCGACTGGCTGGACGTGATCCTCGGCAGCCGGGTGACCTGGTTCGAAAGCGAAGCGCACAACGCCAACGCCTTCTTCAACAACTTCAACAGCACCGAGTCGAGCATCAACCGCAAGGTCATCCCCTATGGCGCGCTGGTGGCCAAACTGACCCCGGAACTGTCGGCCTATGCCAGCTACACCAGCGTGTTCAAGCCGCAGACCGATGTGAATGCCGGCGGCGAGACCATCGCCCCGCGCAAAGGCAAGCAGTACGAAATCGGCCTCAAGCGCGAGTTTTATGAGGGGCGCTTGAATGGCAGCGTGGCGCTGTTTCGCATCTACGACGAAAACCGCGCCGAGCTGGTCGCCAACAACCAGTACTACGAGCCGCAAGGCAAGATCCGTAGCCAGGGTTGGGAAACCGAGCTGAGCGGCAACCTCACCGACAACTGGAGCATCAGCACCGGCTACGCCTTCACCATGCTCAAGTCGCTGAGCGGCGAAGACACCAACCAGGGCACCACCATCACCCCCAAGCACAACTTCAACCTGTGGACGCGCTACGAGTTCGCCGATGGCCCGTTGAAGGACTTCAGTGTCGGTGGCGGGCTACGGGCGGTGAGCGCCACCTACTACAAGCGTGACGTCGACTTCGTCCAGGGCGGCTACAGCATTGCCACGGCCCAGGTAGGGTACAAAATCAACCAGAACCTGTCGGCAACGCTGACGGCCAACAACCTGTTTGATCGTACTTACTATGAGCGGGTGGACAGTTCGTGGGGGTCGAACTTCTATGGCGAGCCGCGCAACCTGACGTTCACTGTACGGGCCAAGTACTGAATTGAGGCCATCGCGGGGCAAGCCCGCTCCCACACCTGTAGGAGCGGGCTTGCCCCGCGATGCTTTTCTGCTTATAGCCCGTCCAGCAGTGCCTTGTTGCGTACCGCGCCCTTGTCGGCACTGGTCGCCAGCAGGGCGTAGGCCTTGAGCGCCGTGGTCACTTTGCGTGGCCGCGCTTCGACCGGCTTCCAGCCTTTCTTGTCTTGCTCGACACGGCGCGCCGCCAGCTCTTCATCGCTGACCAGCAGGTTGATCGAGCGGTTGGGGATGTCGATCAGCACCTTGTCGCCGTCCTGCACCAGGCCGATAGCGCCGCCGGCTGCGGCTTCTGGCGAAGCGTGGCCGATCGACAGGCCCGAGGTGCCGCCAGAGAAACGGCCGTCGGTGAGCAGGGCGCAGGCTTTGCCCAGGCCCTTGGACTTGAGGTACGAGGTCGGGTAGAGCATCTCTTGCATGCCCGGGCCGCCTTTCGGGCCTTCGTAGCGGATGATGACGATGTCACCGGCCTTCACTTCGTCAGCAAGGATGCCGCGCACGGCGCTGTCCTGGCTTTCGAAGATCTTGGCGTTGCCTTCGAAGACGTGGATCGACTCGTCGACGCCGGCGGTTTTCACCACGCAGCCGTCCAGGGCGATGTTGCCGTACAGCACCGCCAGGCCGCCTTCTTGCGAGTAGGCGTGCTCGACGCTGCGGATGCAGCCGTTTTCACGGTCGTCGTCCAGGCTCGGCCAGCGGGTCGACTGGCTGAACGCGGTCTGGGTCGGGATACCGGCCGGGCCCGCCTTGAAGAAGTGGTGCACCGCTTCGTCGCTGGTCTGGGTGATGTCCCACTTGGCGATGGCTTCTTCCATGCTCGGGCTGTGCACGGTCGGCAGGTCGGTGTGCAGCAGGCCGCCACGGGCCAGCGAGCCGAGGATGCTGAAGATGCCGCCGGCGCGGTGGACGTCTTCCATGTGGTACTTCTGGATGTTCGGCGCCACTTTGCACAGCTGCGGCACTTTGCGCGACAGGCGATCGATGTCGCGCAGGTCGAAAGCGATCTCGGCTTCCTGGGCGGCGGCCAGCAGGTGCAGGATGGTGTTGGTCGAACCGCCCATGGCGATGTCGAGCATCATGGCGTTCTCGAACGCCTTGAAGTTGGCGATGTTGCGCGGCAGTACGCTCTGGTCGTTGTCGCCGTAGTAGCGCTTGCACAGCTCGACGATGGTGCGCCCGGCCTGCAGGAACAGCTGCTCGCGGTCGCTGTGGGTGGCCAGGGTCGAACCGTTGCCCGGCAGGGCCAGGCCCAGGGCTTCGGTCAGGCAGTTCATCGAGTTGGCGGTGAACATGCCGGAGCACGAACCGCAGGTCGGGCAGGCGCTGCGCTCGTACTCGGCGACTTTTTCATCGCTGGCAGTGGAGTCGGCGGCAATGACCATGGCATCGACCAGGTCCAGGCCGTGGCTGGCCAGTTTGGTCTTGCCGGCTTCCATCGGCCCGCCGGAAACGAAGATCACCGGGATGTTCAGGCGCAGGGCGGCCATCAGCATGCCGGGGGTGATCTTGTCGCAGTTGGAGATGCAGACAATGGCGTCGGCGCAGTGGGCGTTGACCATGTACTCGACCGAGTCGGCGATGATTTCGCGGCTTGGCAGCGAATAGAGCATGCCGTCATGGCCCATGGCGATGCCGTCGTCGACCGCGATGGTGTTGAATTCCTTGGCCACGCCACCGGCGCGTTCGATCTCGCGAGCCACCAGCTGGCCGAGGTCCTTCAGGTGCACGTGGCCCGGGACGAACTGGGTGAACGAGTTGGCGATGGCGATGATCGGTTTCTTGAAGTCTTCGTCCTTCATCCCGGTGGCACGCCAGAGGGCGCGGGCGCCGGCCATATTGCGGCCGTGGGTGGACGTTTTCGAGCGGTAATCAGGCATGAAGCACTCCTGGCGGCTAATCAGGTAACAAAAAGGGGAGTGAGCTTCTCTTGTCCTTTGCACCGAAGGCAGGTGGCCGCTGGTACGGATGAAGCCGAGATCGCCGCGGGATCGCCGTGCGCTCGGCCAGAGCTCATAAACCCGCCGGGGATGACTGGCGATGAATAGCCCGATTCTACACCGCTGCGGCCTTGAGGGAATGGCGTTGTGATAATTGGCCGTTGGTGCAGCCCGCAAGGTAAAGGCCTTGGCGTCGGCTGCCAGGCTTTGGGTAGACTTGCGCGTTTCGCACCCCACTGGCCAAAAGGATTTGCAATGCCTGCGATAAGTCGATCTTTACTGTTCTACCTGGCCATTGGCCTGCTGCAAGGCCTGGTGTTCCTCTTCGCCAGGCACATCCAGATTGATATCGCCGGGCTGCCATTTGGCCTGTGCGCCGCCGTGCTGGTGGCCGGGGTCAACCTGCAACTGCTCGGCAGTGCGGTGTTGCAACGCGGTACCGCCTGGCTGGTCCTGGGCCTGACGCTGCTGATCGGCTTTATCAGCAGCTGGACCTTCAGCCAGGACACCCTGGGCTGGGTCTGGCAGAGCTCATGGCTGGCCGCGGTTGTGGTGACCTACATCGGCACCGCCTTCATCCTCAGCTGGCCGACCCGCGAAGGGCTGCGGCCGCGTTATGAAGACCTGTTCCGGCATGCCTGGAACAACATCTTCATCGTCCTCCTGGCGCTGCTGTTCACTCTGTTGTTCTGGCTGCTGCTGTGGCTGTGCGGGCGCTTGTTCCTGATGCTCGGCATCCCCCAGGTCGAAGATGTGCTGACCTCGGCGCCAGTGGTGCGTATCGGTCTGGCTGTGGTGTTCTCCCTGGGGATGCGCATGGGCCTGGAGAACGAAAAGGTCATCGGCCTGTTGCGCGGTGTGCTGCTGACCCTGTGCCGTGTGTTGCTGCCACTGAGCGCACTGATCGCCTTGCTGTTCAGCCTGATGCTGCCGTTTACCGGGTTGCAGCCGATCTGGAACACCGGCTACTCGACCACCATCCTGCTGTTGCTGGTGGCCATCAACCTGTTTTTGGTCAACGGCGTGTTCCAGGATGGCCATCAGGCCAATCCTTATCCGGGTGTGCTCAAGCGCCTGGTCGAGGCCTGCTTGCTGTGCTTGCCGGTGCTGGTGGCGTTGGCGGGCTATTCAAGCTGGTTGCGGGTGAATCAGTACGGCCTGACGCCTGAGCGTATTCTCGCCCTGTTGCTGATTGGTGTGATGCAGGTGCACAGCCTTGCTGCGCTGTGGGCGGTGTTCGCCTCGGGCAAGGGCTGGCTCAATAGCCTGCGGGTCAGTAACCCGTGGATTGCCCTGCTCAGCGCGGTGTTGGTGGTGCTGTTCTATACGCCGCTGCTGAACCCTTTGCAGCTCAGTGCCAACAACCAGGTCGAGCGTCTGCTTAGCGGGCGCACCGCGATCCAGGAATTCGATGCCAGAACCTTGTATCACGGCCTGGGCAAGCCGGGACGTGAGGCGTTCACGGCGCTGCAAGAGCGGCTCAAGACTGACGAGCTGTTCGACGCTGAAGGGCGCAAGAGGCTGCAGTGGATCATGGAAGAATCCCACGCGCGGTACGGCGAAGACACTCGCGGGCCGAAACTGGAATGGTTGGGCCCCGAGCAGCCTGGCAGCGAGGCGTTCGCCAAGATGGTCATGGCCGAGACTCAATGCACCGGCAGGGGCTGCTTTTTGTGGGGCGTGGACATGGACGGCGACGGGCGCAACGAAGTGTTGATGATTCCGCGGCACACCTACGCATCCAGCGTTTTTCTGTTTGCCCGCGAGGGCAAGGGTGAGTGGCGCGAAGTCGGTAGTCTGCACAGTATTCGCGATAACACCGAGCGCCTGGTTCAGCTGATCCGCCATGGCCAGATGAAACCGGTGATGCCGCGCTACAAGACGCTGACCATTGATGGTGTCGACCTGACCTGGCAGCCCAACCGCTAGCGTCTTGCAGGCGAAAAAAATCCCGGCACCAGGCCGGGATTTTTTATTGCGCCACGCCTTAGCTGTTGGGCAGCAGGCGGCAGGTGATGCTCTTGATGTAGCGGGTTTCCGGGATCGCCGGGTGCACCGGGTGATCCGGGCCCTGGCCGCCGCGCTCGAGCAGCTGGATGTTGCGGTCCAGGTGACGGGCGCTGGTCAGCAGGATGTTCTGCAGGTCGTCTTCAGGCAGGTGCATCGAGCACGATGCGCTGACCAGAATGCCGTCCTTGGTCAGCAGGCGCATGGCTTGCTCGTTCAGGCGGCGGTAGGCGCCTTCGCCGTTTTTCAGGTCTTTCTTGCGCTTGATGAAGGCGGGCGGGTCGGCCACGATCACGTCGAAACGCTCTTCGGAGGCCTTGAGCTCTTTCAGCGCTTCGAACACATCGCCTTCGATGCAGGTCAGCTTCTCGGCAATGCCGTTGAGCCCGGCGTTACGCTCGACGCCGTCCAGAGCAAACCCCGAGGCATCGACGCAGAACACTTCGCTGGCACCAAAGGCACCGGCCTGCACGCCCCAGCCGCCGATGTAGCTGAACAGGTCGAGCACGCGCTTGCCCTTGACGTACGGCGCCAGGCGCGCGCGGTTCATGCGGTGGTCGTAGAACCAGCCGGTCTTCTGGCCTTCCATGACCGGCGCCTCGAACTTCACGCCGTTCTCTTCCAGGGCCACCCATTCCGGCACCAGGCCGAACACGGTTTCAACGTAACGGCCCAGGCCTTCGGCGTCGCGCGCGGCCGAGTCGTTCTTGAACAGGATGCCGGTGGGCTTGAGCACCTGGACCAGCGCGGCAACCACGTCATCCTTGTGCTGTTCCATGGTCGCCGAAGCGAGCTGGACCACCAGGATATCGCCGAAACGATCGACCACCAGGCCCGGCAGCAGGTCGGAATCGCCGTACACCAGGCGGTAGAACGGCTTGTCGAACAGACGCTCGCGCAGCGACAGGGCTACGTTGATGCGGTGCACCAGCAGCGATTTGTCCAGGGCCAGCTTGGCGTCACGTGACAGCAGGCGGGCGCAGATCAGGTTGTTCGGGCTCATGGCGACGACGCCCAGGGCCTTGCCGCCGGCGGTCTCGAGGATCGCCTGGTCACCGGCCTTGAAGCCATGCAGCGGGGTCGCGGCGACGTCGATTTCGTTGCTGTAGACCCACAGGTGGCCGGCGCGCAGGCGGCGGTCGGCATTGGCTTTGAGACGAAGGCTGGGCAGGGACATGACGTCGCTCCGGGAAAAAAGAGCGGGATTATAACCCGATGCCTGACGCCTCGATGGGGAATAGCGACAAATTGCAACAGAGCGATGGCCTTTAGCTTCACCGCTGGCCAGTACGATCAGGTTAGAATCGCCGCTCAGCCCCGAGTGTGTACTTATGTCCCAGGAACTCTCCGCCGAACAGATCCAGCATGCCCTGCAAGGCATCAGCGTACCGCCGCAGCCGCAGATCATGGTTGACCTGCAGTTCGAGCAATACATGCCCGACCCTGACCTGGAGGTGATCGCTAAGCTGATCTCCCAGGACCCGGGCCTGTCCGGCGCGCTGCTCAAGCTGGTCAACTCGCCGTACTACGGCCTGACCAACAAGATCGCCTCGATCCAGCGCGCGGTGAACCTGCTCGGCAGCCGCTCGATCATCAACCTGATCAACGCCCAGTCGATCAAGGGCGAGATGAGCGACGACACCATCGTCACCCTCAACCGTTTCTGGGACACCGCCCAGGACGTAGCCATGACCTGCCTGACCCTGGCCAAGCGCATCGGCTCGCAGGCGGTGGACGAAGCCTATGCCCTGGGCCTGTTCCACGATTGCGGCGTGCCGTTGATGCTCAAACGCTTCCCCGAGTACATGCGCGTGCTCGAGGATGCCTACGCCAGCGCCGGTGCCGAGCAGCGGGTGGTCGACACCGAGAACCAGGTGTTCAACACCAACCACGCGGTGGTCGGTTACTACACCGCCAAGTCGTGGCGCCTGCCCGAGCACCTGAGCAACGCCATCGCCAACCATCACAACGCCCTGGCGGTATTCAGCGATGACTCGGCGCGCAACAGCCAGCTGAAAAACCTGCTGGCGATCCTGAAAATGGCCGAGCACATCTGCGCTTCGTACCGGGTGCTGGGCAACCAGAGCATCGACCACGAATGGAATACCGTCGGGCACCTGGTGCTCGATTATGTCGGCCTGTCCGAGTATGACTTCGAGAACCTCAAGCAGACCATTCGCGAACTGGGCGGTCACTGATCCATGCCGGAATTACCAGAAGTCGAAACCACCCGGCGCGGTATTGCGCCTTACCTGGAGGGCCAGCGGGTCAGCCGGGTAATCGTGCGCGACCGGCGCCTGCGCTGGCCGATCCCCGAGGACCTCGACATTCGCCTTTCCGGGCAGCGCTTCGTCAAGGTCGAGCGGCGCGCCAAGTACCTGCTGCTCAATGCCGAAGTGGGCACCCTGATCAGCCACCTGGGCATGTCCGGTAATTTGCGCCTGGTCGAGATTGGATTGCCGGCGGCCAAGCACGAGCATGTGGATATCGAACTGGAGTCGGGCCTGGCCTTGCGCTACACCGACCCGCGGCGCTTCGGCGCGATGCTCTGGAGCCTCGATCCGCTCAACCATGAGCTGCTGATCAAGCTCGGCCCGGAGCCATTGACCGATCTGTTCGACGGCGAGCGGTTGTTCCAGCTGTCGCGGGGCAAGTCGATGGCGGTCAAGCCGTTCATCATGGACAACGCGGTGGTGGTCGGGGTTGGCAATATCTATGCAACCGAGGCGCTGTTCGCTGCCGGTATCGACCCGCGCCGCGAAGCCGGGGGCATTTCCCGGGCGCGCTACCTGAAGCTTGCGATCGAGATCAAGCGCATCCTCGCCTGCGCCATCGAGCGCGGCGGCACCACCTTGCGCGACTTTATCGGCGGCGACGGCCAGCCGGGCTACTTCCAGCAGGAACTGTTCGTCTACGGGCGCGGGGAAGAGCCGTGCAAGGTCTGCGGCAGCATCCTGCGTGAGGTCAAGCTTGGCCAGCGCGCCAGCGTCTACTGCCCGCGCTGCCAGAAGTGAAGGTGCTCAGCGCGGGCTGAGCACTTGCGCGGCGCCCACGCCGCGGGGGTCGCTGGCGGCTTCGAGGGTTTGCCCGGCCTTGTCCCAGTACAGCACCTGCTGATTGCCATAGCTGCGGCCCAGGTCCTTGAGCGGGTAGCCGCGCGCCTGCAGCTCGCGCTGCTGCCCGGTGCTGAAAGCCCCCGGTTCGTGTTCGACCACATCGGGCAGGTATTGGTGGTGGTAGCGCGGCACCGCCGGCCATTCGGCCACCGGCCGGCCCTCAAGAAAGCCCATCATCGACAGCAGCACCATGCTCGGAATACGGCTGCCGCCCGGCGTGCCGAAGGCGGCGAACTGGGTCGGGCTCTCGATAAAGCTCGGGCTCATGCTCGACAGTGGCCGTTTGCCGGCGGCCACGGCATTGGCCTGGCTGCCGGCCAGGCCGTAACTGTTGCTGCCACGCGGGTCGGCGGCAAAGTCGTCCATTTCGTTGTTCAGCACCACGCCGGTGCCCGGGGCAGTAAACGCGGCGCCAAACGGCAGGTTGACCGACAGCGTCGCGGCCACGGCATTGCCGTCGGCGTCAATCACTGCAAAGTGGGTGGTGTGATCGCCCTCGCGCCAGGCCGGGGCGGGCGGCAGGCTGCTGCTGGGCGTGGCCTGGCGCACGTCGATGCTGTCGGCCAGCGACGTCAGGTAATTACGCGCGAGCAGCTGTGGTATCGGATTGCTGACGTAGTCCGGATCGCCGAGCAGGCCGCGGTCACGGTAGGCCCGGCGCAATACTTCCAGTACGTAATGGCTGCGCTGTACAGGCTCGGCGCTCTGCCAGGGCAGGCGCTGCAGCATCGCCAGGCTCTGGGCCAGGGCCACGCCACCGGCCGAGGGCGGCGGGGCGCTGATCAGTTCGCGTTGATTGGCCAGCTGGTAGCGCAGCGGCTCGCGTTTGGCGGTGCGGTAGTTGGCCAGGTCATCCAGGCTCCAGATCCCGCCCGCGGCCTGTACCCCCTGCACCATGGCCTGGGCGGTCGGGCCGGCATAGAAACCGTCGCGGCCCTGGCTGGCGATACGTTCAAGGGTTATGGCCAGTTGCGGTTGGCGGATTTTAGCGCCCAGGGCCGGCACTTCACCGTTGATCAGGAACAGACGGGCGCTTTCTGGATCGTCGCGCAGTGCGCTCAAGCGCATCTGCGCGCGGTCGCGATAGATGCGGTCGACGGCAAAGCCCTGGTTGGCCAGGCGAATAGCCGGGGCCAGGGTACTTTTCAGTGGCAGCTTGCCGTAATGGGCAGCAAGGTCGGCGAGGGCTGCCGGCAAGCCGGGAATCGCCGCCGCCAGCGGGCCATTGATCGACAAGCCCGGCTGGACCTTGCCGTCCTTGAGGTACATGGCTTCGCTGGCCTTGCCAGGTGCGCGCTCGCGGGCATCGATAAAGGCATAGCGGGCGGGTGTGTCGCCCTCGCGCAGCAGGAAGAAGCCGCCGCCGCCCAGGCCTGAACCATAAGGCTCGACCACCGCCAGCGCGGCGCTGACGGCAATGGCGGCGTCAAAGGCGTTACCGCCTTGCTCGAGAATTTCGCGTGCGGCGGCAGTCGCGTCGCTATGCGGCGTGGCAATCGCCGCGCGGCCCGGGCCTTGTGCCTGGGCACTGGCCATCCCCAGCGCCAGTACGGCGCCAAGGACCAGCGGGGTAACCCGGGCGACGAACGGCATCAGGCCTTGCCGGTAATTCGGCGGTATTTTTCCATCAGCTGCGCTTCGCTCTCCGGATGCGCTTCATCCAGCGGGATGCAGTCAACCGGGCAGACTTGCTGGCATTGCGGCTCGTCGTAGTGGCCGACGCACTGGGTGCACAGGTTGGGGTCGATCACGTAGATCTCTTCGCCTTGAGAGATCGCAGCGTTCGGGCACTCGGGTTCGCAGACGTCGCAGTTGATGCAATCGTCGGTGATGATCAGGGACATGGGGACTCCGGCCAGGGCTCAGAACCCGGGCATTTGAAAACCAATGGGCACAATTGTGCCGCATTAGCGCCCGCAGTGCACGCGGGCGCCGTGGTCAAATCGCCGATGTCACTTCTTGAAGCGTTCGGTCAGGGCCTCGGCCACCACCGGGTGGACGAATTTAGTGATGTCACCGCCCAGCGCCGCGATTTCCCGGACCAGGGTCGAGGAAATGAACGAATAGCGCTCTGAAGGGGTGAGGAACAGGCTCTCGACGTCGGGCGCCAGTTGGCGGTTCATGTTCGCCAGCTGGAACTCGTACTCGAAGTCCGAAACAGCCCGCAGGCCGCGCAGGAACACATTGGCCTGCTGTTCCTTGGCGAAATGCGCCAGCAAAGTGGAGAAGCCGATGACTTCGACATTGGGCAGGTGCTTGGTGACCTCGCGAGCCAGTTCCACCCGTTGCTCCAGCGGGAACAGTGGGTTTTTCTTCGGGCTGGCGGCGACCGCAATGATCACCTGGTCGAACAGCCGCGAGGCACGCTCGACCAGATCGCCATGGCCCTTGGTAATAGGGTCGAAAGTACCTGGGTACAACACTCGGTTCATCGCGTCGTCCTGGCAGGAGTGCGTTGGGGAGTCGGATGGTATCGCAGCAGTGGCGGTCGGCCAAGTCGCCCGACCACGCTGAAGGCACTATAGACAGTGCGGCCATTTGTTGTCATCTGCCAGCCACCAGGCGCGCGGCCAGGGCGTCGCTGAGCCGGGCACTGAGGCCGTACACCGACAATTGCGGGTTGGCGCCGATGCTGGTGGGGAACAGCGAGCCGTCGTGAATCGACAGGTTTTCCAGCTGATGGTGCCGGCCCAGGCTGTCGCACACCGCCTGGCGCGGGTCTTCGCCCATGGCGCAGCCGCCCATGACATGGGCGCTGCCCAGGCGGGTACGAAACAGTTCAAGGTTCAGGCCGTCGATCATCTGCCGCGCCTCGGCCAGGTTTTTTACATGGCGGGCATCGCTGTGCACCGGCAACACGCTGTCGGCGCCGGCGGCGAACTGGATCTCGGCCATGCTCTGGAAGGCCCGGCGCACGCCGTCCCAGGCATAGGCCGACAGCGGGTAGTCGAGCACCGGCGAGCCATCGCCGCGCAACTGCACCTCGCCGCCGACGCTGTCGGGGTGAAAACCGTCGCGCAGCAGGGCGAGCATCACGTGGGTGTGCGGCAGTTGCTCCATGCGCAGGGCGTTGTCCTTGCCGAAGCTGCCCAGCAAGGTGCTGGCCAGCGCCGGGTGCAGGGGCGGCACCTCGAGCTTGTAGCCGATCGGCCCGCTGACGCCGTCGCGCCACTGGAAATGGTCGGAGTAGATCGACTGCGGCGCGCCGTAGAACGGATTGACCTTGTCCTTGAACAGCCCGGCGCTGAAGTTGACCAGGTGCAGGAAGGTGCGCTTGCCCAGGCGCTCATGGGGGTCCGGAGCGTCCGAGCGCAGCAGCAGGCCGGGGCTGTTGATGCCGCCACCGGCAAGGATGTAATGCCGGGCCTTGACCCGGATCTGCCGGCCAGTGGGCTCGACGCAGCGCGCGTCCATGGCCACGCACTGCAGGCCGCTGATCTGTTCGCCGTTGTGCTCCAGGCGCTCGGCGCGGGCCAGGTACAGCAGCTCGCCGCCGTGCTCAAGGGTTGCCGGAATGCTGGTGACCAGCATCGACTGCTTGGCGTTGACCGGGCAACCCATGCCGCAATAGCCCAGGTTCCAGCAGCCGCGCACGTTGCGCGGGATCACTTTCCAGCTGTAGCCCAGCGCTTCGCAGCCGCGGCGCAGTGCTTCGTTGTTGGCGTTGGGCGGCATGATCCATGGCTCGATACCCAGGCGCTGTTCCATGCGTGCGAACCAGGGCGCCAATTCGGCGCTGCTCAGGCCTTTAACCCCGTGTTCGCGGGCCCAGTGCTCCAGGGTTGGCTCCGGTGTGCGAAAACTCGAGGTCCAGTTGATCAGGGTGGTGCCGCCGACCGCGCGGCCTTGCAGGATGGTGATGGCGCCGTCCTTGCTCATGCGCCCGATGCCTTCCTGGTAAAGGCTGGCGTAGGCCTGGTCTTCGAGCATGTGAAAGTCGCTGCTGGTTTTCAGCGGGCCTTCTTCGATGAGCAGTACCTTGAAGCCTGCAGCACTGAGCAGCTCGGCACTGGTGGCGCCGCCGGCGCCGCTGCCGATAATGGCGATGTCGGTTTCAAGGCTCAGGTCCTGGTCCAGGCGCGAGGCATCACGGGTTTTCCAGCCACGGCCAAGGCCGTCGCGAAACAGATCGGGTACGGGCATGTTCAGCCTCTTGTGGTTATCGGTGGATCAGACCTTGGGTGGCCCTGGGTAGCCGCAATGGGCCCAGGATTGCGGCAGTTCGTACCAGGCCATGTGCAGCAGTTGCAGCAGCGAGGCATGGCCCATGCGCAGCAGGTTCAGCGAGCTGTCCTGCCAGCGCTGCAAAAAGGCTTCGATCTGCACGCTGCTGGCGTTGTCCCAACTGCCCCAGATGCCGGTCAACGGCCCGCGGGTGAGTGCCATGGCGAGCACGTCGAACAATTGCCGGGTCAAGTTGAGCATGGCCGGCGACAGCGCGGCGAGCTTGTTGTCCAGCCCGCGCAGCAAGGCTTCGCGGTTGTCCGCCGCCTGGGTGCCAGCCAGGACTACCGGAATCAGCGCGTGGAGGATCGGCAAGTCGTTTTCGCGCAAGGTAATGAAGCCGCTGGCCGGTGTTTGCGCCGAGCAGCCGCTTAGGCTGGCGCCCAACCCGGCGGTGGCGAGGAAGGCGCTGGCGCCGAGGCTGAACTTGAGCAGCCCACGCCGGCTCAGCGCGGGGTTTACAGGCAGGCTTGTGGTCATTGTTATCAGGCCCGAGGGTGGTTTTTCAGCGAATGAACAGTTTGTACACCAGCTTGAGCAGCCCCTTGCCGTAAGGCGGGTAGATCAGCCGCGCGGCGTTGAAACGCTGCTTGGCGAACACCGCCTTGGCCTTGCTGAAGGTCAGGAAACCTTCATGGCCGTGGTAATGGCCCATGCCCGAGGGGCCAATGCCGCCGAACGGCAGGTCGTCCTGGGCGACGTGCAGCAGGGTGTCGTTAAGGCATACGCCGCCGGAGTGGGTCTGTTCCAGTACCCGTTGCTGCTCGCTGCGCTCGTAGCCGAAGTAATACAGCGCTAGTGGGCGCGGGCGTTGATTGATGTAGGCCAGCGCCTGGTCGAGGCTGTCGTAGGGCACCAACGGCAGCAGCGGGCCGAAGATTTCGTCCTGCATCACGCGCATGTCGTCGCTGACTCCGAGCAGCAGGTGCGGCGGCAGGCGCCGGCCATGGCGTGGCTCTTGGGGGTACAGGTCGATGATCTCGGCGCCCTTGCTGCGGGCCTCCTCGAGATAACTCTCCAGGCGGGCCAGGTGGCGCGGGTTGATGATCGCGCTGTAGTCCGGGTTGTCGGCCAGGGTCGGGTAAAAGCGCCGCACGACGTCGCGGTAGGCCGTGGCGAAGTCCCTCAGGCGATCACGTGGCACCAGCACGTAGTCGGGAGCCACGCAGGTCTGGCCGGCGTTGAGGGTCTTGCCGAAGGCGATGCGTTCGGCGGCGTCGGCCAGCGGCACGCTGGCCGAGACAATGGCCGGCGATTTGCCGCCCAGTTCCAGAGTCACTGGCGTTAGGTTGTGCGCGGCGGCGAGCATCACCTGGCGGCCGACGCTGGTGGCCCCGGTAAACAGCAGGTGATCGAACGGCAGGCGCGAGAAGGCCTGGGCAACATCGGCCTCACCCAGCACCACGCTGACCAGGTCTTCGGGGAAGATCTTGTCGAGCAGTTGCTGGAGCAACAGGCCGGTCGCCGGGGTTGCTTCGCTGAGCTTGAGCATTACCCGGTTGCCGGCGGCCAGAGCGCAGGTCAGCGGGCCGATGGCAAGAAACAGCGGGTAGTTCCACGGCACAATGATGCCGACCACTCCCAGCGGTTGGTACTGGACCTCGGCGCTGGCCGGCTGGAAGGCCAGGCCGACCTTGCGCCTGGAGGCTTTCATCCACTGCTTGAGGTGCTTTTCGCCATGGCGCAGGCCCTGAATGCTCGGCATCAATTCGGCCAGCAGGGTTTCGTTGGCGCTACGGCCAGAGAAGTCCTCGTTGATCGCTGCGATCAACGCGTCCTGTTGCTCCAGCAGGGCTTCGCGCAGGCTTTTCAGCCATTGCCGGCGCTGTGGCGCAGAGGGCAGGGGGTTGCCGGCAAAGGCCTGGCGCTGGGTGGCGAACACCGCGTCAAGGGCGGCGAATTCGGTGGGCGGCAGGGAGCGGGTAGCGTCGGCGAGCATGCGAAACTCCACGGCAAGGCAGGTTTTCTAGAGCATATACTCTAATATGTGTCCGGTGCGACTGTTTTTCACAGCGCCTGCGGGTACATACCGGTGTGGATACACCGTAAGATGGACCTATTCATTCAAGCTCAACGCCTGGAATTGATCATGGCCCCGCGTATCAAGACCCGCGAGCGCATCGTGCAGAACAGCCTGGAGCTGTTCAACCAGCAGGGCGAGCGCAGTGTCAGCACTAACCACATTGCCGCGCACATGGAGATTTCGCCCGGCAACCTGTACTACCACTTCGCCAACAAGCAAGAAATCATCGCCGTGCTCTTCACCCAGTATGAAGAGCTGGTGGAAAGCTTTTTGCGCCCGCCCCAGGGGCGTGTTGCCACGGTCGAAGACAAGCGCTTCTACCTCAAGGCGCTGCTGGCGGCGATGTGGAACTACCGCTTTCTGCACCGCGACCTGGAACACCTGCTCGACAGCGACAAGGAGCTGGCCGCCCGTTACCGGCGCTTCTCCCAGCGCTGCCTGCTGCAGGGCCAGGCGATCTACCGCGGCTTTGTCGAGGCCGGCATCGTCGAGATGGACAGCGTGCAGATCGAGTCGCTGACCCTCAATGCCTGGATCATCCTTACGTCCTGGGTGCGTTTTCTCTGTACCACTCGCGAAAATTCCGCGCACTTGAGTGAAGAAGCCTTCAAGCGCGGTGTCTATCAGGTATTGGTGCTGGAGCTTGGCTTCGTCACCGCCGAGGCGCGCCCCGCCGTCGACGCCTTGTGCCAGGAATTCTACGTTTCGCTTAACCAGGCACTGGAGCAATAACGCCCGGGCCTTATCCGTTCAATCGTTCAGGAGACTGTCATGCCCCTCGCGCAACTGATCACCGCCCAGCAATTGGCCGAACGCCTGGAGGCGCCGGCGCTGGTGATTCTCGATTGCCGTTTTGCCCTGGAAGACATCGATTATGGTCAGCGCAGCTATGCCGAGGGGCATATTGCCGGGGCGCACTTTGCCGACCTTGAGCGCGATCTCAGCGGGCCAATCATCAAGGGCGTGACCGGGCGCCACCCGTTGCCGGACCCGGAGCGTCTGGTCGAGCGCCTGCGGGACTGGGGCATCGACAACGACAGCGAAATTGTTCTGTACGACGACGGCCCAGGCGCCTTCGCCGCGCGGGCCTGGTGGCTGTTGGCGTGGCTGGGCAAGCGCAGTGGTGTATTCATCCTCGATGGCGGCCTCAAGGCCTGGCACGCGGCCGGGCTGCCGCTGAGCCTCGACCCGCCGGCCAAGCGCGAAGGCAACTTCCGTGGTGAGCCGGACGCCAGCCTGGTGCTGGATGCTGCGCAGTTGGGCGAGCGCCTGGGCAAGCCGGAGCTTACGTTGATCGATGCCCGTGGCCTGCCGCGCTTTCGCGGAGAGGTCGAGCCGATCGATCCGGTGGCCGGGCATATTCCCGGTGCACAATGCGCAGCCTTTACCGACAACCTCGGCGCCGACGGGCGGTTTCTGCCAGCCGAGCAGCTCAAGCAACGCTTTGCCCAGAAGCTGGACAAGCGTTCGCCAGAGCAACTGGTCGCTTACTGCGGGTCGGGGGTGACGGCTTGCCACAACCTGTTTGCCCTGGCGCTGGCGGGGTATCCGCTGGGCAAGCTGTATGCGGGCTCGTGGAGTGAGTGGATTACCGACTCCAAACGGGCGGTGGCCACCGGCGACTGAGTAAGCCTTTTTCAGTCAGTTCTGTTTATCGCCAGCCACTGCGGAATCCGTCGCTCCAGGTAATACCCCGGGTTGCGCACGCTGCCATCGACAAACCCCACATGCCCACCCCGCGCATGCAGCTCAAAGGTGGTCTGCGCAGCCAGTTCATTGGCTGCTGGCAAGCTATGGGCGAACACGAACGGATCATCGCTGGAATGGATGATCAGCGTCGGCGTGCGGTTCTCGCCCAGAAAATACCGGCTGGAAGCACGTCGGTAGTAGTCCTTGGCATCGCTAAAGCCATTGAGCGGCGCGGTCACCCGGCCGTCGAAATCCCAGAAGGTGCGCAGGTTTTCCAGCGGCCCCAGGCGCTCCAGCGCGGCCAACCCTTCGTGGTGGCCGTGATGCTGGAAGTGGCGCTGCTTATCCTTCACATAAGCGAGCATGGCGCGCATGAAATGCGCCTGGTACACCCGGGAAAAACCCAGGCCAATGCGGTCGGCGCACTGGTCCAGGCGAAACGGCACCGACACCGCCACCGCCGCCTGCAACTGGCTGGCCGAGCCGGCTTCGCCCAGGTGCTTGAGCAGCACATTGCCGCCCAGCGAATAACCCACGGCGTATAGCGGTGCCTGCGGGCGCTGGGCGCGCAGGTGATCAATGGCTTCGGCCAGGTCTTCGCTGGCACCGGAATGGTAGCTGCGTGGCAGCAGGTTGGGTTCGCCCGAGCAGCCGCGCCAGTTCAGCGCCACGCTGGCCCAGCCACGGTCGGCCAGGGCCTGCTGCATGCCGATGACGTACGGCGAGCTGGACGAGCCGGTGAGCCCGTGCAGCACCAGCACCACCGGGGTTGTCGCTTCATGGGGGCCGTGCCAGTCGAGGTCGAGGAAATCGCCATCAGCCAGCCACAGACGTTCGCGCTGGCGGCTCAGGGCCGCTGACTTGCGCCATAGCGGCCCCCAGAGCGTCTGCATGTGCGGATTGCCCAGCCCCAGGGCGGGTTTGAAGGGGCTGGGGGTTGAGGCAAACATCGTGGCGTACTCGCAGATCTGTTTCAGACAAGTGTATGTCCGGTTCCTGGCAGTTGCCCGCACCGATCAGCCGGTTGCAGGCTCGATGTTCGGCAAGGCGTCTTGTTCGACCGTCGGGCCGACACTGATTTGCACCAGCTTGTCGAGCTTCAGGTGTTTTTTCAACGCGACTTTCAGCTGATCCAGGGTCAGCGCCTGGAGCTTGTCGAGAAACGCCTGGCGGCTGTCCAGCGGCAACTGGTTGACCCCAGTGTGGGTCAGGATATCGCTGATCTGCTGGTTGCTCACTGAACCCAACAGGTAGCTGCCGCGCAGCTTGTGCTTCGCGCCTTCAACCTCCTGCGCGGTCGGCCCCTGTGCGGCGTAGTCTGCAAGTAATTGCTCGAGCAACGCCATGCTGGCATCGCGGTACCTGGCCTCGACCGCAGTGGTAAAGGTCCAGAGGCCGCTGGCAGGGTGCTGGATCAGCTTTGATCTGGCGCCATAGGTCAAACCACGTTGGCTGCGCAGTTCATCGAACAGGCGCGAAGTCGCACCGGGGCCGCCTAGAATCAGATTGGCCAGGGTCAGCGCCGGTGCATCGGCATGGTGCACGCTGATGCCGGGTATGGCAAACAACAACAGCGCCTGGCTGCCCGAATGCTCAAGGTGATAGATCTCCGGCTCGAAAGCAGCGGGCACGGGTAAAGGTGAGAGTGCCGGCCCGTCGGGCAGTGCTGACGAAACTTGAAGCGCAATGGCTTGAGCCTGCTCAAGCGAAAGGTCACCGACCAGGGTGATCAGTGCATTGCCCGCAGCGAACGCTTGCTGGTGGAACGCGCGGATATCGGCAATGGTCAGCGATTCAATTGCCTGGCTGGTGCCGGTGCTGTTCGTCGCATAGGGGTGATTGGCGTAAGCATGCTGGTAAAGCAGGTCGGTGGCCCTGTAGTTCTGCAACTCCTGGCGTTGTATGAGCTGGCTGGTGAGCTGATCCTTGATCGCCTGCAGCTTGTCATCGGCAAGTTGCGGTTTGCCGAGCACATCTGTCAGCAAGCCGACGGCTTTGCTGCTGTGCTCCTGGTTGCTGAGGCTGCGCAGGGTTACGGCCAGGCTGTCTCGCCCGGCCTGCTTGTGAAACTGTGCGCCGACCGCATCGAAACCTTCGGCAATCTGCAGGGCATCGTACTGGCCTGCGCCCTCATCGAGCATGCCCAGGGTGAGTTGTGCCAGGCCTGCTGCGCCATCATCGCGGGCGCTGCCGGCAGCGAATACAACCTGCAGGTCAAACATCGGCAAATGCTTGTTCTGCACAAACAACACCTGGCTGCCCTGAGGCGTGTGCCACGATTCGATCGGCAATTGAGGGATGCTTGTCAGGGGGGCGGTGGATTTCAGGGATTGCAGCTCAGCCGCAGCGCTCTGGGCGTATGCAGTGACAGATGCTATCAACAGGACGATCGGTAAAAGGTTTCTCCTGAACTTATTCATCATCGGCCTCCTTGGCCTGCAGGTAGGCGACCGTAAGCCGTTCGCGGGTGAAGTAGGTGTTGGCAGCCTGCTGTAGTTGTTCAGGCGTTATTCGCGCCAGGTCGTCGGCATCATTGTCCAGTTGAGCGGCTGGCAGGCCACTGCCGAGCAGGGCAGCCAAGTCGCCGGCCTGATAGGCGAGGGTATCGCGGGCGAAGGTGTTTTCTGCCAGCAGCAGTGTTTGCGCGCGGGCAAGTTCGCCAGGTTCGGGAGGGTTTTTTTTCAGTGCCTGCAGTTGTGCCCAGATCGCCGCTTGCAGTTCGTCCAGTGGTCTGGGCTGAACGGTGTTGATTGAAGCCTGGATCTCGAACAGGTTATCGCCCCTGGCCACCGGGTCGTAGCTGACTTCAGGGCGTGTCAGCAGAGTTTGCTGGCGCTCCAGCCGGGTGCTGAGGCGGGCGCTCAAGCCTTTGCCCAGCAGGGCCGAAAGCAGGCGCAAGGCATGTACGTCGGTTGCCGACGCTGCGCTGGCATAGGTCGGCACGTTGAAGGCCATGACCAGGGTTGGCGTACTGACATCTTCGTAGACCGTAACCTGACGGGGGCCGGGGGCAGCGGTCTGAAGGGGCTTTTTAATGAACGGCAGGTCTTGGCGGGGGAAACCGGCAAAATACTTTTCAACCTCGCGTTTCACCGCATCACGCTGTACATCGCCAACGATGATCAGCGTGGCATTGTTGGGCGCGTACCAGGTGCGATACCAGGCGCGCAGTTCTTCGTTGTGCATGCGCTGCAGATCGCTCATCCAGCCGATCACCGGGGTGTGATAGCTGCTTTGCGGGTAGGCAATGGCCTGCAGTTGCTCAAAGAGCCTTAGCAATGGATCGTTATCGACATTCTCTCGCCGCTCAGCCTTGACCGCTTCGATCTCGCGAACGAACTCGTGTTCGCTCAGCACTGCGCCTTTGAGCAGATCGGCATTGAGCTCCAGCGCTACAGCCAGCCGATCACTGGGGAGCGTCTGATGATGCACGGTGAAGTCACGGAGGGTGTAGGCGTTGTCCTCGCCGCCCAGGCGTTCGATGATCTGGGAGAGCTGACCCGGGGCGGTCTTGGCGCTGCCTCGGTAGAGCAGGTGTTCGAGGGCGTGGGATAAGCCGGACTGCCCGGGGTACTCATGGCTCGAACCCACCTTGACCATCATATGTGTGGTGACCACGGGAGCCCGGCGGTCTTCGCTGATGACTACGTGCAGGCCGTTGTCGAGGGTGAACTCATGGCGAATGGAGGGTTCGGCCAGGGCCTGGCCGGATAGCAGAAACAGGCCGAGCAGGCTGCTCCTGAGGGAGGTGCGTCGATCCATGACAGTGGTCCTTGTGGTTGAAAACAAGGCGCACGATCAAGCAAGCGTAAAGGTGAAAGGCGTTAGATATTTAGCGGGCACGACCCGGCGGCGGCCGGGTCGTGCTGATTGCTCAGCCGCGCTGCCAGAGTGCGTAGTAGACCTGGCCGGCCTTTTTCTCGCGGTGCAGGCGCCAGTTGCCAGGCAACTGCAAGGTCGATGGCGGGGTTTCGCTCTCGGTGTAGATCCAGGCGTTTTCGGCCAGCCACTGACGCTCTTCAAGCAGGGCGCAGGTGGTCGGCAGCAAGCCCTGGTTGAACGGCGGATCGAGGAACACCAGGTCGAAGGCCAGCTTCGGCTCACCCTGCAGGTAGCGCTGGGCGTCGGTCTGGATCACCTGGCCGCGAGGGCAGCGCAGGGTCTCGAGGTTCTGCCGCAGGCTGGCGATGGCCGCCGGGTTGCTGTCCAGGGCCACGGAATCGCCCGCGCCACGGGACAGCGCTTCGAGGTACAGGGCGCCGCTGCCGGTGTAGGCGTCGAGCACCTTGGCTCCTTCGATGTGCGGGGCAAGCCAGTTGAACAGGGTCTCGCGAACCCGGTCCGGGGTTGGGCGCAGGCCCGGCGCGTCAGGGAAGCCCAGGCGCCGGCTGCGCCATTCGCCGGCAATGATGCGCAGCTGGCCCTGGCCGTGGTGCGGCTTGGCCGGTTTTGCGGATGGACTGGCCATTAATGCTCCGGTACGCCAAGCGGTTGCTCGGCGGGTTTGTCAGTGGGCGGCGGCAAGGGTTTTTGCGCCACGCTTGGCCCGGCGGTGACGATAACCATCTTGTCAGCGGCCAGGTGTTTGTTCAGCGCTGCCTTGACCTGTTCAGTGGTCAGTTGCTGGGACTGCTGCATGTAGTCTTCCAGCCAGGTCAGTGGCAGGTTGTAGAAGCCGATGGCACCCAGTTGGCCAACGATGCTGGCGTTGCTGGCATTGGACAGCGGGAAGCTGCCGGCCAGTTCCCGCTTGGCGTCGTCCAGCTCAGCCTGGCTCGGGCCGCTCTTGAGATAGTCGGCGAGGATGTCCTGGACCAGCTTGAGGGTGCCTTCGCTGAGCTCGGCACGGGTCTGCAGGTTGATCATGAACGGGCCACGCACCTGCATCGGGCTGAACACCGAGTATACGCCGTAGGTCAGGCCGCGTTTCTCGCGCACTTCGCTCATCAGGCGGGTGCCGAAGGTGCCACCCCCGAGGATCTGGTTGCCCAGCGACAACGCCGGGTAGTCCGGATCGTTACGATCAATGCCCAGTTGCGCGAGCATCAGGTGGGTCTGCTTGGACGGGAAATCGATGTGGGTTGCGCCGGCCTTGGGTTCGCTTGGCTGGGCCACTTTGGCCAGGGCCGGGCCTTTGGGCAGGGCCGAGGACACCTGTGCGGCAATGGCTTCGGCTTCGCTGCGGCTCAGGTCGCCGACCAGGGCGATCACCGTATTGCCAGCGGCATAGGCCTTGGCGTGGAAGGCACGCAGTTGCTCCAGGGTGATCGGCGCAATGCTCTTGGCGGTGCCGTCACTCGGGTGGGCATAGGGGTGGGTGCCGTACAGGCGCTCGAACAGCTCGATGCTGGCCAGCTTGCCGGGGTTCTGCTTCTGGTATTCGAAGCCGGCCTGCATCTGGTTCTTGATGCGCGCCAGGGCGTCCTGCGGGAAGGTCGGCTTGCCGACCACTTCGGCGAACAGCTTGAGCGCAGGTTCGCGCTTGTCGGCCGCGCTCAGGCTACGCAGCGAGGCCACGGCCATGTCGCGGTAGGCGCCGTTGCCAAAGTCGGCGCCCAGGCCCTCGAAGCCTTCGGCGATGGCGGTAACGTCCTTGCCGGCCACGCCTTCGTTGAGCATGGCGTTGGTCAGGGTCGCCAGCCCCGGGGCATCGCCGTCCTGGCTACTGCCGGCGGCGAAAGTCAGGCGCAGGTCGAACATCGGCAGCTCGCGGGCTTCGACGAACAGCACGCGGGCGCCTTCGGCGGTGTTCCAGGTCTGGATGTTCAGCTGCCGGCGGCTTGGCGCCTTGCCATTCAGCTCGGCCAGCGATTGCAGGGTGTTGGCCGCCTTGGCTTCGGTGACCGCAGCCGGCTGCGCGGCGTTATCCGATTGCGCAGGTTTGGCCAGGAAGAACGCCAGCAGGCCAATCAGCAACAACAGGCCCAGGCCGATCAGGGTGTAGCGGGGTGCGCTGCGTTCACTCATGAGCGTTCTCCTCGGGCAGTACATGGGCAACGCTCAGGCGTTCACGGGTGAAATAAGTACGGGCGGCGTTCTGGATGTCGGCCGGGGTCACGCTTTTGAGCTCGTCCAGCTCGCTGTCGATCAGTTTCCACGACAGGCCGACGGTTTCCAGTTGGCCGATGGCGGTGGCCTGGCTGCTGATCGAGTCACGGTCGTAGACCAGCCCGGCGATGACCTGGGCACGTACGCGCTCAAGCTCTTCAGCCGACGGCGGGGTGGTTTTCAGCTCGTCGAGCAGCTTCCAGATACCGGCTTCGACGTCGGCCAGGGTCTTGTGCTTTTGCAGGTTCGGCATGGCCGAGATCACGAACAGGCTGTCGCCGCGGGTGAACGGGTTGTAGCTCGACGAAGCCCCGGTGACCAGCTCCTGACCGCGCTCCAGGCGGCTTGGCAGGCGCGCGCTGTAGCCGCCGTCGAGCAATGCCGAGATCAGCCGCAGGGCGTGCACGCTGCGCGGGTCCTTGGCGGTGGCCAGGCCCGGGGTGTTGAAACCGTAGATCAGGCTCGGCAGCTGGGTTTGCACATGTAGGGTGGTTTCCCGCAGGCCTGGCTCGGCCAGTTCGAGTGGAAGCTTGGCCGGTGGCACCGCGCGTTTCGGGATGGCGCCGAAGAAGCGCTGGGCCAGGCCCTTGACCTCGTCGACGGTGACATCGCCAACCACCACCAGGGTGGCGTTGTTCGGCACGTACCAGGACTCGTACCAGTGGCGCAGTTCCTCGACCTTCATGCGGTCAAGGTCTGCCATCCAGCCGATGGTCGGGGTGCGGTAGCTGCTGGCCGGAAAAGCCATGGCGCTGAACAGCTCGAAGGCCTTGGCGTTGGGCTGGTCGTCGGTGCGCAGGCGGCGCTCTTCCTTGATGACCTCGATCTCGCGGCTGAATTCGTCGGCCGGCAGGCGCAGGCTGGCCATGCGGTCGGCTTCAAGCTCCAGGGCCACCGGCAGGCGGTCGCGGGCCAGCACCTGGTAATAGGCGGTGTAATCGTCGCTGGTGAAGGCGTTCTCTTCGGCGCCCAGGTCACGCAGGATGCGCGAGGCTTCGCCAGGGCCGAGCTTCTCGCTGCCTTTGAACATCATGTGTTCCAGGGCATGGGAAAGGCCGGTCTGGCCCGGTGATTCGTAGGTCGAACCGACCTTGTACCAGATCTGCGAGACCACCACCGGCGCCCGGTGGTCCTCGCGCACGACCACTTTAAGGCCGTTGTCGAGAATGAATTCGTGGGTGGGTTGCGTATCGGCGGCGAAGGCCGCGAACGGCAGACAAACTGTGCTGAGCAACAGGCCAGCGGCGCGGCGGGCTAGAGCATTCATACGTTGTTTAACCTGTAGGACTGCCCGCGTGGTCTTAGCGTCGGCGGGCTTGGAGGTGCTAGGATACTGATCCGGTTGCCTGAGGACCATGCCTGTCATGGAACCAGCCCGAAGGCTTGATGACAAAATGCTGCGCAAGAACGAGCCGGATTAAAAGTAGACTGTTCTGCGTTAAAAGAATTTAAGAAGCGCCGCAGTGGCGCATCGCTACCCTGAGATAGCCGTCTTCCATGTTTGGTTCCAACGACGACAAAAAGACGCCGGCCGCGGCTGGTGAAAAGAAAGGCCTGTTCGGCTGGTTGCGCAAAAAACCGCAGCAACCCGTAGCCGAACAGCCGCAAAACCCCATTCCGGCTGAAGCGGAGCAACCGGCTGCGTTGCCGGTCGAAACGCCGGCTGCCGTTGCCCCGGTCGAGGTGGCTGCAGCACCTGTTGCTGCGCCTGCACCGGTTGCTGTTCCAGAGCCCGCTGCCGTTGCGCCCGTTGCGGCGCCGGTCGAGGTCCAGCCCGCAGCGCCCGCCGGCCTGGTGCTGCCCGTGCCAGAAGAGCCGGTTGCCCTGGTCGCCGACCTTGAGCCACACACACCGCCGCCGATTCCGCCGCGTCAGGAGCCTGCTCCCGCGCCAGTGGTTGAGCCAGTGTTCATCGCGCCTGAGCCGGTGGTGGTTGCACCTGAACCGGTTGTAGCGCCGGAACCAGTGGTAGTGCCCGAACCCGAACCCGAGCCTGTAGCCGCTGCTGTTGCAGCGCCAGTTCCGGTTGCCGAGCCAGCCCCGGCCGAGCCTGCCGCACCTGTGCGCAGCGAAGAGAGCAAGGGCGGCTTCTTCGCCCGCCTCAAGCAGGGCCTGTCGAAGACCAGCGCCAGCATTGGCGAAGGCATGGCCAGCCTGTTCCTCGGCAAGAAGGCCATCGATGACGACCTGCTTGATGAAATCGAAACCCGCCTGCTGACCGCCGACGTCGGCGTCGAAGCCACCTCGGTGATCGTCCAGAGCCTGACCCAGAAGGTCGCGCGCAAGCAACTGGCCGACAGCGACGCGCTGTACAAGTCGCTGCAAGACGAGCTGGCCGACTTGCTCAAGCCGGTCGAGCAACCGCTGTACATTCAAGCCCAGAGCAAGCCGTTCGTGATCCTCGTGGTCGGCGTCAATGGCGCCGGCAAGACCACCACCATCGGCAAGCTGGCGAAGAAGCTGCAGCTTGAAGGCAAGAAGGTCATGCTCGCCGCGGGTGACACCTTCCGCGCCGCAGCGGTCGAGCAACTGCAGGTCTGGGGCGAGCGTAACCAGATCCCGGTCATCGCCCAGCACACCGGTGCCGATTCGGCCTCGGTTATCTTCGATGCCGTGCAAGCCGCCAAGGCCCGTAACATAGATGTGCTGATCGCCGACACCGCCGGCCGCCTGCACACCAAAGACAACCTGATGGAAGAGCTGAAGAAGGTTCGCCGGGTCATCGGCAAGCTCGATGCCGACGCGCCGCACGAGGTGCTGCTGGTGCTCGACGCCGGTACCGGCCAGAACGCCATCAACCAGGCCAAGCACTTCAACCAGAGCGTTGAACTGACCGGCCTGGCCCTGACCAAGCTCGACGGTACCGCCAAGGGTGGGGTGATCTTTGCCCTGGCCAAGCAGTTCGGCCTGCCGATCCGCTATATTGGCGTGGGCGAAGGGATTGACGATCTGCGCACCTTCGAAGCCGAACCCTTCGTGAAAGCACTGTTTGCCGAGCGGGAGCATCCATGATTCGATTCGAACAGGTCGCCAAGCGCTACCCCAATGGTCACGTTGGCCTGCATGAGTTGAGTTTTCGGGTGCGTCGGGGCGAATTCCTGTTCGTGACCGGCCATTCCGGCGCCGGCAAAAGCACTCTGCTGCGCCTGCTGCTGGCCATGGAACGCCCTACCAGCGGCAAGTTGCTGCTGGCCGGGCAGGACCTGGGGCAGATCAGCAACGCGCAAATCCCGTTCCTGCGCCGGCAGATCGGCGTGGTGTTCCAGAACCACCAGTTGCTGTTCGACCGTACCGTATTCAACAACGTCGCCCTGCCGCTGCAGATCCTCGGCCTGTCCAAGGCCGAAGTGGCCAAGCGGGTCGACTCGGCGCTCGAACGCGTGGCCTTGTCGGACAAGGCCGAGCTGTACCCGGGTGACCTGTCTACCGGCCAGCAGCAGCGCGTCGGCATTGCCCGCGCCATCGTTCACCGCCCGGCCTTGCTGCTGGCGGACGAACCCACCGGTAACCTCGACCCGCGCCTGGCCGCGGAGATCATGGGTGTTTTCGAAGATATCAACCGCCTGGGCACCAGCGTGCTGATCGCCAGTCACGACCTGGCGCTGATCGCGCGCATGCGCCATCGCATGCTGACCCTGCAGCGCGGCCGCTTGATCGGCGATGGGGAGGCCGGGCAATGAGTGCAACACGCAGTCCCAAGGTTTCCGAGCGGGTAGCGCCAAAAGCCGCTGACCCTGCGCCGGAAAAGAAAAAAACCGGCGGCGGCCACGACGATGACGGCCCGGATTTCCGTACCCTGCTGCACGCCTGGCTGGAAAGCCACCGCTCAAGCCTGCTCGACAGCCTGCGGCGCCTGGGTAAGCAGCCGATCGGCAGCTTCTTTACCTGCCTGGTGATGGCCGTGGCCCTGAGCCTGCCCATGGGCTTGTCGTTGCTGCTGAGCAACGTCGAGCGCCTGGGTGGCTCGTGGCAGCGCGCGGCGCAGATCTCGCTGTACTTGAAGCTCGATGCCAGCAGCCACGACGGCGAAGCCTTGCGCGAGCAGATCAAAGGTTTGCCAGGGGTTGCCGAGGCCGAATACGTCAGCCGCGAACAAGCCCTCAACGAGTTCCAGCAGCAGTCCGGCCTGGGCGAAGCCCTGCGCGAACTGCCGGAGAACCCGTTGCCTGGGGTCGTGGTGGTGACTCCCGCAGAGGTCGACAAGCCGGCGCTGGAAGCCCTGCGTCAGCGCCTGGCCGAGCTGCCCAAGGTCGAAGCCGCGCAGCTGGACCTGGTGTGGGTCGAGCGTCTGGCGGCGATCCTTAAACTGGGCGACCGCTTTGTCTTCGGCCTGACCGTCTTGCTGGTCTCGGCGCTGCTTTTGGTAATTGGTAACACAATTCGCCTGCACATCGAGAACCGCCGCACCGAGATCGAGGTGATCAAGCTGGTCGGCGGCACCGACAGCTATGTGCGCCGGCCTTTCCTGTACATGGGTGCCTTGTATGGCCTGGGTGCCGGGGTATTGGCCTGGGGCGTGCTGGCGTTTGGCCTGAACTGGCTGAACGACGCGGTTATCGGGCTCTCCGGGCTGTACGGCAGTGATTTTGCCTTGGCCGGGGTTCCGTCAGCCGATGGTCTGTCCCTCTTGCTTGGGGCGGTGTTGTTAGGGTATATCGGTGCTTGGATTGCGGTCGCCCGCCACTTGAGCGAGCTTGCACCGCGATAGTGTCTTTTTGCTGGTATTGACTCTTTTCATTTTTAGGGAACTTGTTTCGCGGTTCCCGGTCAATGTTGGCAGTGCCTTTGGCACGAGTTTAGTGAGTCGGAGGTTTTTTCGTATGACCACTTCGTTGCAACCTGCCTATGCCCTGGTTCCCGGCGCAAACCTGGAAGCCTATGTGCACACGGTCAACAGCATTCCATTGCTGACGCCCGAGCAGGAGCGTGAACTGGCCGAGAGTCTCTACTATGAGCAGGATCTTGGGGCGGCTCGGCAGATGGTGCTCGCCCACCTGCGTTTTGTTGTACACATCGCTCGCAGCTATTCGGGCTACGGGCTGGCCCAGGCCGACCTGATTCAGGAAGGCAACGTTGGCCTGATGAAAGCGGTCAAGCGCTTCAACCCGGAAATGGGTGTGCGCCTGGTGTCCTTTGCGGTGCACTGGATCAAGGCCGAGATTCACGAGTTCATCCTGCGCAACTGGCGGATCGTCAAAGTGGCGACCACCAAGGCCCAGCGCAAGCTGTTCTTCAACCTGCGCAGCCAGAAAAAACGCCTGGCCTGGCTGAACAACGATGAAGTTCATCGTGTCGCCGAAAGCCTGGGTGTCGAACCGCGTGAAGTGCGTGAAATGGAGAGCCGCCTGACCGGTCAGGACATGGCCTTCGACCCGGCCAGTGAAGCCGACGACGACAGTGCATTCCAGTCGCCGGCCAACTACCTGGAAGACCACCGTTACGACCCTGCGCGTCAACTGGAGGATGCCGACTGGAGTGACAACTCCACCAGCAACCTGCACGAAGCCCTGCAAGGCCTGGATGACCGCAGCCGCGATATTCTCTATCAGCGCTGGCTGGCCGAGGAAAAGGCCACCCTGCATGACCTGGCCGAGAAATACAGCGTATCCGCCGAGCGGATACGCCAGCTGGAAAAGAACGCGATGAACAAGGTCAAAGCCTTGATCGCGGTCTGATTCGCAAAACGGCAATAACCAAAAAGCCCCGACGTGTCGGGGCTTTTTCATGATTCTCCGCCACCCCTGTCGAGGCTGTTATGACCATTTCCTTGTATGCCGCTTCTGTTCCTGTCTTCAAGCAGATGCTCAACGCCCTGAGTGATGTACTGAACAAGGCCGAAGCTCACGCCACGGCGAAAAACATTGATCCGAGCGTCTTCCTCCAGGCTCGCCTGTATCCGGATATGTTTCCGCTGGTTCGCCAGGTGCAGATCGCTGTTGATTTCGCCAAGGGCGTTTCGGCGCGCCTGGCTGAGGTCGAGTTGCCGAAATACGATGACAGCGAAACCACCTTTGCCGAGCTGCAAGCGCTGATCAGCAAGGTCCTGGCTTTCCTGGACGGCATTGCGCCGGCGCAGATCGACGGCAAGGAAGGCATTGAAATCGTGACCCGTCCGGGCACGCCGAAAGAGAAGCGCTTCAGTGGCCAGGCCTATTTGCTGACCTACGGCCTGCCGCAATTCTTCTTCCACGTCACCACCACCTACGCAATCCTGCGTCACAACGGTGTAGAAGTGGGCAAGCGTGACTACATGGGCGCGTTCTAAAACGTTTACCCAGTAATGGGCATGCAGTTAAAACCCGGCAAAGCGTGCGCTTTGCCGGGTTTTTTATTGCTTCCAAGGTGCCCGACGTGGGCTGTCCAGCTGGGCCAGGTAGCTGTTACCGCCGAGCTGGCGCATCTGCTGGCGAATCCAGCCTGCGCGTCGCGCCACATAAGTGCTGGGCCGGCTGGCGCTCCAGTTCAGCGGGCTGGGCAGCACCGCAGCCAGCAGGCTGGCCTGCTGGCGCGAAAGCTGGCTGGCATCGACGCCGAAGTGGTGCCGGGCGGCCGCCTGTGCACCAAACACGCCTTCGCCCCACTCGGCGCTGTTGAGATAGACCTCAAGAATCCGCTCTTTCGACCATAGCAGCTCGATCAGTGCGGTGAACCAGGCTTCGAGCCCCTTGCGCAACCAGCTACGGCCGGCCCAGAGGAACTGGTTCTTGGCCACTTGCTGGCTCAAGGTGCTGGCGCCGCGGATGCTGCCGCCGCGCTCGTTATGGGCCAGCGCCGCCTGGATGGCGTTGAAGTCAAAGCCCCAGTGGTTGGCGAACTTCTGGTCTTCGCCAGCAATCACAGCCACTTTCAGCTCATCGGAGATTCGCTCCCACGGCTCCCAGTCCCGTTGCAAGTCGATCGGCTGGCCATCGACCCAGGACTCGACCTTGCGCTCGACCATCAGGGCGGTGCCGGGCGGCGGCACCCAGCGAAACACCAGCACCAGCAGGGCGCTGCCTGCGGCAAACCACAGCAGGGCACGGGTGAGGCGACGGAAAATTGAAGACAGCATAGGCGATGGCTTGGCCGAAGCGATGGAGCGGGCCATTATACAGACCCTGTGCTGACTAGGAGTCTTCCCAATGCTGCGTAGTTTTCTGCTGCTTTCGGCGTTTTTCGGCTTTACCGGCGTGGCCCTGGGCGCCTTTGCTGCCCATGGCCTCAAGGGCCGGCTGAGCAGCGAATACCTGGCGATCTTTCATACCGGCGTCACCTACCAGCTGGTACACGCCCTGGCCCTGCTCGCGGTAGCAGTGCTGTCGGTGCACCTGCCCGGGCGTCTGGTCGGGTGGGCCGGTGGTCTGTTCACCCTGGGGATCCTGCTGTTTTCCGGTAGCCTGTATGTGCTGACCCTGAGCGGCATCGGCAAGCTCGGTATCATCACTCCCTTTGGCGGCCTGGCGTTTCTCGGCGGATGGCTGTGCCTGGGCCTTGCAGCCTGGCGCCTGAGCTGACCCGCGAGTCCGGATCGAGACGAATGGCGCGGCCCGGCCTTGGGTTTGCGCCCTGATCAGGGCTAGAATGCGGGCCCCTAAAAATAATGGCGGCCGTGCGCATGCGCATTCAACTGAACGGTGAACCTTTCGAATTGCCCGATGGCGAAAGCGTCGCGGCCCTGCTCAACCGGCTTGACCTGGCGGGTCGCCGGGTGGCGGTCGAACTCAACCTGGACATCGTGCCGCGCAGCCAGCACGACGTCACCACGCTGAACGACGGCGACCAGGTTGAAGTGGTGCACGCCATTGGCGGCGGCTAGGCCTTCGCGCTTCACCTGCAAGTCCCTCAACCTTCAAGAGGATTACCGATGAGCAACGTTCGTAGCGACAAGCCCTTCACCCTGGCCGGTCGTACCTTCCAGTCGCGCCTGCTGGTTGGCACCGGCAAGTACCGTGACCTGGAAGAAACCCGCCTGGCCATCGAGGCCTCCGGCGCCGAGATCGTCACGGTTGCCGTGCGCCGCACCAACATCGGCCAGAACCCGGGCGAACCGAACCTGCTCGACGTGCTGCCGCCCGATCGCTACACCATCCTGCCGAACACCGCTGGCTGCTATGACGCGGTCGAAGCCGTGCGCACCTGCCGCCTGGCCCGTGAGCTGCTCGATGGCCACAACCTGGTCAAGCTCGAAGTACTGGCCGACCAGAAGACCCTGTTCCCCAACGTGATCGAGACCCTCAAGGCCGCCGAAGTGCTGGTCAAGGACGGTTTCGACGTGATGGTCTACACCAGTGACGACCCGATCATTGCCCGCCAGCTGGCCGAAGCCGGTTGCATCGCGGTAATGCCACTGGCCGGGCTGATCGGTACGGGCCTGGGGATCTGCAACCCGTACAACCTGCAGATCATCCTCGAAGAATCGAAAGTCCCGGTGCTGGTCGATGCCGGTGTCGGTACCGCGTCCGACGCCACCATCGCCATGGAAATGGGCTGTGAGGCGGTGCTGATGAACTCGGCGATCGCGCACGCACAGCAGCCGGTCATGATGGCCGAAGCCATGAAACACGCCATTGTCGCTGGCCGCCTGGCTTACCTTGCCGGGCGTATGCCGAAAAAACTCTATGCCAGCGCGTCGTCGCCGCTGGATGGTCTGATCAAGTAAGAGCCCCTGATGACTGAATCGCAAGAAACGCCGATCACCACCGAAGGCGAAGAGCGCCAACACCGCCGCATCAAGAGTTTCGTGATGCGCGCCGGGCGCATGACCGAAGGCCAGCAGCGCGGCCTGGACCAGGGTGGGCCGCTGTTCATCCTGCCCCTGGCCGAGAGCCCGGTGGACTACGACCAGGTCTTCGGCCGCTCGGCGCCGCGTACCCTGGAGATCGGCTTCGGCATGGGCCACTCCCTGCTGGAAATGGCTGCTGCCGCGCCGGAGCAGGACTTCATCGGTGTCGAAGTGCACCGTCCGGGTGTCGGGGCGCTGCTCAATGGCGTGCTGACCCAGGGCCTGAAGAACCTGCGGGTGTATGACTGCGATGCTATCGAAGTGCTGAACAAGTGCGTGGCTGACAACAGCCTCGACCGGCTGATGCTGTTCTTCCCCGACCCTTGGCACAAGAGCCGTCATCACAAGCGCCGCATCGTTCAGCCGGAATTCGCGCAGCTGGTGCGCAGCAAGCTCAAGGTGGGCGGTGTATTCCATATGGCCACCGACTGGGAGCCCTATGCCGAATACATGCTGGAAGTGATGAACGTCGCCCCGGGTTATCGCAACCTGGCCGAAGACGGCAAGTGCGTAGAGCGCCCGGCCGAACGCCCGATCACCAAGTTCGAACGCCGTGGCGAGCGGCTTGGGCATGGGGTCTGGGATCTGAAGTTCGAAAAACTGGCATAAGCAACTCACCGAGCTGGGAGGCCGTTCCTGGGCCTCCCACCCGGTTCACCGATTGATCATCATGACATTGTCGATCATGGTGGTACTTGTGACCTGCACTTCAAAACGTTTGATAAAGCGCCCAGGCAGGCTGTCAAACGTTAGCCACTGATCGGCTAACGGTACATTTCTTTCAGTAAGTAACTGGTCATTATTGTCATAAACCCAGACCTTGGTGTTTGCGGTTGCTCGGGTCAGCGAGAACTTCAGGCTGGCACAAACTTCTTTTAAGGTAATGCGCGCACGCTGTAGTGTGGGCACAGGGGCGCTTTGGTGATGGTAGAGGCAAATGCACTGACCGCTGCGCATATCCCCCAAAGACTCGTCGCTATGAATCTGCGCCATTCCAGGTTGCCCGGCGGGTAAATGAATATCCATATGCGGAGTCCTGATCGTGCCTCCGGCGGTAATGGTTGGACTATTGGGTAACGTGTTGAAGGTTTCAGTAATGCTGGGGACTTGCACTGTACTGGTACTGTCCAGATAGAAAGCGTTATTTTTATTCCCGCCTGGACTCCCAATGGTCAATGTATGAAGCGATTGCCTGGCGATAAAGTAATGATTTACCTGAGCGAAACTTCCGTTGCCCACAGCCGCTGAAGTACCTGAGGGAAGACCCTCTACCCCTAACTGAATCGATGTCGGCCCATTTGATTGTTGGTGATTTCGCACCAGGGCTGCCATTTTATATGTCGCACCGATGATGAAACCGCTGACTTTCTTGCGTAGCAATGTACCAGGCAATTGCTGTAGGACCCCCTCCCGAGGGCCCACTATGTGGCGAGCATCGGGGAAGACGTCTTCAAGTATCTCCAAGTCGATACCTGCCGCGGTTTTTTCCCAGTTGTTCCAGTTGTCGGTATTAAAAGGTGTAGATTCCAGTGCCTTGATGTCCATGGTTATCTCCTCAGAGCGACCTGCCTGGCTATTGATCAATCCGCAGCAAAGTCAAAATGATCGACCGATGTACGGTTGCGCGTGGTGAGCTCGAATCGGCTGATAAGCGAATCACGCGGGGCATTCAGCTGAACCTTGGCATTCAAGGTATTGCTGCCTGGGTTAAAGTCCTTAGAGGCGAGCAGGTTGCCATCGGCATCATAGGCATTGGCCTGGGCGGGCTGGCGGATATCTGCCCAATCGAACGTCAGTGCTTGGCAGACCCTGGGAAGGTCGAACCGGGTGGTTTGTGGAGGGTAGATATTGCCGGTGTTGTGACCCAGACAAAGTATCTGGCGCTGTGCATAACCGGGATCCTCTTCCCTGGCCTGGTGCAGGGCAATGCTGCCGGGCTGGTCGGAGGCGAGGCTGATGCTCATGTGTTCCGTTGAAAAGCTTTCCCCGGGCCCGACGTGTGTGTCTGGATAGCTGTCGAAATTCTCCGTCACAGGGCCGGGTTCGAAAACGCGAATTTGATCGAGGCTGTAGTCAGCAGAGACCGCGTCCGGCGGCGCACTGGACGTTGCTGTCTCGGGGGAGCAGGCATTCGCGTCAGGTGCGCGGTCGAATGTGGCTATATCCAGCCTGTGGGTGCTGTCGGTGGCCACGAAGTCAAACGAGAAGGTGACCCAATGCGGTTCGACGATGGCTTGGTCGGGCGCGCGGCCAATCCCCGCAACGGCCAATTCAACGACCGGTCGCCAATAGTCCTGCTCCATGTTTCTGCGAAAGTCGACGCTGAAGCGGTATAGGTTGCCGGGAATGAAACCGGAAACCGTTTTGCTCAGAATTCGACCGGTGATATGGCCTTGCGGGTTCTCAAAACGCAGGTAGTAATTACCTGATTCATTGAGCATTTTGAGTTGCGCGCCATTAGGGCCTTTTTCCCAGCCCTGCCAGTCTTCGTCTGCGAACGGAGAAAAGTCCAGATAAGGTAGTTGTGACATACCCTGGTCCCTCAAGAGGCTTGCCTGAAAGTCGAGATCCAGCGCGACGCAACGGCTTAATGGCATGGCGCAGGGGGACGTTCGCAGCGGCACAGTGGCCGCTACGAAACTCGAGATCATCTAAGCACTGCTTGAGAGCGTGGCGATACTGACAAAAATATCAGGTGCCGACGGGTGGTCAGCGCCGATCAGCAACCACGCCGATAAGCACCAGCACAATCAGCAACACCGGCGCCAACGCATAGTTGTTGAACTGCGCCAGCCCCTTCACCACCCACGGGGTGGCATAGATCAGCGCGGCACCGCTGCCGATCATCACCAGCAGGGCCATGAACGGTACGCGCAAGGCGCCTGCAAGGCCGCCCAGGCGTTGTTCGACCCAGCCTTTGATATCGGTGCCAAACAGCACCAGCAAACAGCCCACCAAGGCCAGGGAAATCTCCGACAGGTTGCTGCGACTCCAGCGGGAAACGGTCGAGAGCAGGTCGAGTACCAGGTCCATTCGCAATCCTTAGGTCAAGAAATACTGCAGCAGGTCGTTGAGGAACAACTGGCCACGCGCGGTAGCGACCAGTCGCGTCGGTTCGACCTGCAAAAGCCCTTTTTGTTCGGCTTCCCGCCGCGCCGCTGCCAGTTGCTCCAGGGGCAGGCCGGTACGCTGGCTGAACAGCTCGATGTCTACGCCCTGGGTCAGGCGCAGGGCATTCATCAGGAACTCGAAGGGCAGCTCGTCCACTGGCAGCAGCTTTTCGCCCGCCTTGAAGGGCTTGGCCGTGTTCAGGTAGTCCTTGGGCAGCCGCGTCTTCCAGGTGCGCAGGATGCGCCCGTCGGGGTGGCTGAGTTTGCCGTGGGCGCCGGCACCGATGCCGATGAAGTCGCCAAAGCTCCAGTAGTTGAGGTTGTGCCGCGCGGCACGACCCGGCTGGGCGTAGGCCGAGACTTCGTACTGGGCGTAGCCGTGGCTGGCCAGCAGGGCCTGGCCGGCTTCCTGGATGTCCCAGAGGATGTCGTCTTCGGGCAGCAGTGGCGGCTGGTTCCAGAACACCGTGTTCGGTTCCAGGGTCAACTGGTACCAGGACAGGTGCGTGGGGTTCAGCGCAATCGCCTGGCGCAGGTCGCCCAGGGCGTCGTCCAGCGACTGGTCGGGCAGGCCATGCATCAGGTCGAGGTTGAAGTTGTCGAAGCCGGCATTGCGCGCCATGTCGGCGGCGCGAATCGCTTCGTCACCGTTGTGGATGCGACCCAGGGCTTCGAGCTTGGCCTGCTGGAAGCTCTGGATGCCGATCGACAGGCGATTGATGCCCAGTTGCCGGTAGGCCTTGAACTTCTCTTGCTCGAAGGTCCCGGGGTTGGCCTCCAGGGTTATTTCGATGTCGCTGGCAAACGGTATGCGTTGCTCCACACCGACCAGCAAGCGCCCCAGCGCGCGGGCGCTGAACAGGCTCGGGGTGCCGCCGCCAAAGAAGATCGAGCTGATCGGGCGGCCATGGACGTTGCCCAGCTCCTGGTCGAGGTCGGCGAGCAGGGCGTCGACGTAGGCTTCTTCCGGCAGCTCGGGGGTGGCGGCGTGGGAGTTGAAGTCGCAGTACGGGCATTTACGCACGCACCAGGGGATATGGATGTACAGCGCCAGGGGCGGCAGCTGTGGCAGGGCCGCCCGCGGTACTTGGGAAGTAAAGCCAGCCTCGCCCAGGTGCAGTGGCTGTGCCGGCGAACGCTCGGTCATGCCAGGCCCAGACGTTGACGCAACAGGCTCATGGCGCGGGCACGGTGGCTGATCTGGTTCTTGTCGGCAGGGCTCAGCTCGGCGCTCGAGCAATCGCGCTCCGGCACCCAGAACAGTGGGTCATAGCCAAAGCCGTGCTCGCCGCTGGCCTGGGTCAGGATGCGCCCGTGCCACAGGCCTTCGCAGAGGATCGGCAGCGGGTCGTCGGCATGCCGGACCAGGGCCAGCACGCAGACGAACTGGGCGCCGCGCTGCTCCTGCGGGACGTCCTTGAGCACGTCGAGCAACTTGGCGTTGTTGGCCGCATCGCCTTTGCCATCGGCATAACGAGCGGAGTAGATGCCCGGCGCGCCGCCGAGAAAGTCCACCGCCAGGCCCGAATCATCGGCCAGCGCCGGCATGCCGGAAATGCGCGCGGCATTGCGCGCCTTGAGGATGGCGTTTTCGACGAACGACAGGCCGGTTTCTTCCGGCTCGACGCTGCTGAATTCGCCAATGGAACGCAGTTGCACGGTGTCACCGAGCATGGCCTGCAGTTCCTTGAGTTTGCCGGCGTTATGGCTGGCCAATACGATTTGCTGAAAAGTCATCATTCGCCTGGAAAAAGCTCTTGGTTGAAGCTGATGGTTTCGGTCTTGCCACCAATGCCAACGTCGATGGTGAAGGTCCGGGTTTCCTGTTGTTCAACAGGGAACTGGGCGATGTAGTAGATGGCGCCCTGTTCGGTGATCTGCTTGAACTTCAACGGCACCGAGTTGCTGGTCAGGTCCTTGACGGTGCCGCTGACCTGGGTGACCAGTGGCTTGCCAGCCTTGATCACCGAGACGTTGATCACGCCCTGGTTCTTGCTGCGCACCAGTTGCGCAGCCTTGGCAATATCTGGTTGCAGGAAGGTCGAAATGAAAGTGCTGTAGTGCACCGTGGTGTCACCGAACACTTCCTGGCGCTCGCCCTTGATGGCATCGGCGGCGACCGCCGTCACACTCAGGCAGGCAGTCAGTAAAAAACTCAACAAGCGGCCCATGATCGTTCTCCTCCGGTGTGCGGGTTAAACCGCGACCTTGTGTTCGGTAAGGCCGGGGCTGCTGACACGGTAAATGCCGATCTCACCTAGAAGATTAGGCCATAGCTTGCTCGCCCACCCGTGGCGGTGCAAATGGTCGACCGCCAGGCGGTCGAGGACCTGGGCGCGGCGTTCGCTGCACAAGGCCTCGAAGTCTTCGAAGGTACAGAAGTGGATGTTCGGCGTGTTGTACCAGGTATACGGCATGAAGTCGGAAACCGGCATGCGACCTTTGGTCGCCAGGTACCAGCGGCAGCGCCAGTGGCCGAAGTTGGGGAAGGTGATGATGCACTGGCGGCCGACGCGCAGCATTTCGTCGAGAATGCGGTCGGGGTATTCCACGGCCTGCAGGGCCTGGGTCATGACCACCACGTCGAAACTGTTGCTGGCAAAGTTGCCCAGGCCCTTGTCGAGGTCCTGCTCGATGACGTTGACGCCCTTGGCCACGCACTGGGCGATGTTGTCGGGGTCGATTTCCAGGCCATAGCCGGCAACCTGCTTGTGGTCGCGCAGCGACGCCAGCAGTTCACCGGTACCGCAACCGAGGTCGAGTACCCGGCTGCCGGCGGGGATCCAGTCTTGGATGATTTCCAGGTCGGCTCTCATAGGCTCCTCAGCAGACGATGCGGTTCATGTAGTTCGTGAATCCCGTGATGTAGCGCGGGGTCGGGATCAGGAAGGCATCGTGGCCATAGGGCGAATCGATATCCAGGTAGCAGACGTTCTTGCGCGCGGCGATCAGCGCATCGACGATCTCCCGCGAGCGTGCTGGCGAGAAGCGCCAGTCGGTGGTGAACGACATCACGCAGTAATCCGCGGTGACATGCGCCAGGGTTGCCGCCAGGTCGCCGCCGTGGCTGGCGGCCGGGTCGAAGTAATCCAGTGCCTTGGTCATCAGCAGGTAGGTGTTGGCGTCGAAACGCCCGGAGAACTCCTCGCCCTGATAGCGCAGGTAGCTTTCGACCTGGAACTCGACGCTGTGGAAGTCGTAGTTGAGCTTGTCGCTTTTCAGCTCGCGGCCGAATTTCTCGCCCATGGAGTCATCGGACAGGTAGGTGATGTGCCCGACCATGCGTGCCAGCATCAGGCCGCGCTTGGGGATCACGCCCTGATCCTGGAACGAGCCGCCGTGGAATTCCGGGTCGGTGAGGATGGCCTGGCGTGCCACCTCGTTGAAGGCGATGTTCTGTGCCGAGAGCTTGGGTGCCGAGGCGATGTCCAGGCAATGACGCACGCGATCGGGGTAGGTGATGGTCCACTGCAGCGCCTGCATGCCGCCCAGGCTGCCACCGACGACGGCGGCCCATTGCTGGATACCCAGGCGATCGGCCAGGCGCGCCTGGCTGTGCACCCAGTCTTCCACGGTCAGTACCGGGAAATCGGCGCCGTAGGGCTTGCCGGTGAGCGGGTTGATGCTGCTGGGGCCGGTGCTGCCGTTGCAACCGCCAAGGTTGTTGAGGCTGACCACGAAGAAACGATTGGTATCGATCGGCTTGCCGGGGCCGATGCAACTGTCCCACCAGCCCGGCTTGCGATCGTCGGGGCTGTGGTAGCCGGCGGCATGGTGATGGCCGGACAACGCATGACAGATCAGCACGGCGTTGCTGGCGCTGCTGTTGAGCGTGCCGTAGGTTTCGTAGATCAGTTCATAGGCGGCCAGCGAGCGACCGCAGGCCAGCGCCAGCGGCTCGCTGAACTGTGCCAGTTGCGGTGTTACCAGACCGACCGAATCTTCGGGAAAGACAGTGGACATCGACCCTGCTCACGCTTGAATGAGGCGTAAGTCTAAAGACCACTGCGAAGTGCGGCAAGGAGAGCATCGCGGGTCAAGCCCGCTCCTACAGAAGTGCTGTGGGAGCGGGCTTGCCCCGCGAGAGATCAGACCAGCAGTCGCAGAATCTCCGGCATCCCGCTCATCGCCGCCAGGTTGTTGATCACCAGCATGTCGATCAGCTTCAGCGCCATGAACGCCAGGATCGGCGAGATGTCCAGGCCGCCGAGGTTCGGCAGGATGCGGCGAAACGGTGCCAGGAACGGGTCGCAGATCTGGTTGATCAGCTCGGCGCCCGGGTTGTGGCTGCCCGGCGCGACCCACGAAAGGATCACGCTGATGATCAGGGCGAAGAAGAAAATCTTCAGAAACAGCGCGGTCACGCCAATGATCGACCAGACCAGCAATTGCAGCGGGTTGCCGGTGGTGCCGTAGGCCAGCAGCAGGGTCAGGCCCATCACCAGCAGCTGGATGATGATCGCCAGCAGCAGCGACGACATGTCCAGGCCGAACAGGCTCGGAATCACCCGGCGCATCGGCTTGAGCAGCGGTTGGGTGGCGCGTACGGCGAACTGGCTGAGCGGGTTGTAGAAGTCCGCGCGCACCAGTTGCAGGACAAAGCGCAGCACCACGATCAGCAGGTACAGGCTGCCGAGGGTCTGCAGCACATAGATTGCAGCGGTGTTCAATCCGATCATCTTCGGCTCCTTAGTTGCCCAGTTGTTCAGCCATTTCGGCCGAGCGGTGCGCAGCGGCACCCAGCGCCTGTTCCACCAGCGCTTCGAATCCATTGGCCTGGAACGACTTGATCGCCGCTTCCGTGGTGCCGGCCGGTGAGGTGACCCGGCGGCGCAGTTCGGCGGCGTCAACATCGCTGCTGACCGCCATGTGCGCAGCGCCCAGGGCGGTTTGCAGGGTCAGCTTGGCGGCGGTTTCCCGTGGCAGGCCGAGTTTCTCGCCGGCGGCGGTCATGGCCTCGATCAGCAGGAAAAAATACGCCGGGCCACTGCCGGACACCGCAGTCACGGCATCCAGCTGTTGTTCGTTGTCCAGCCACAGGGCGATGCCCACGGCCGACAGCAGTTGCTCAGCCTGCTGGCGCTGGGCCGGCGAAACCTCGGCGGTGGCGAACAGGCCGCTGACGCCCTGGCGCAGCAGCGCCGGGGTGTTGGGCATGCAGCGCACGATCGGCTGGGCGTCGAGCCAGTTGTTCATGCTCGCGCAGGTGATTCCGGCGGCGATCGAGACGACCAGTTGCTCGGGCTTGAGCTTGGGCTTGAGCGCTTCGCACACGGCTTTCATTGCCTGTGGCTTGACCGCCAATACCACCACATCGGCGCCTTCGATGGCCTGGGCGTTGTCGGCGAACATCTCGATGCCGTGCTCGGCATGGATTTTCGCCCGCTGCTCGGCGCCCGGATCGCTGGCGCGGATCTGCGAAGCTTCCAGGCCCTGGGCGCGCAGGCCGCCGATCAGGCTGGCAGCCATGTTGCCGGCGCCGATAAAGGCAATACGAGTCTTGCTCATGTCAGGTCCTTGATAGGGAAAGAGGGAAAAAGCATGGGTCAGGGCTGGCCGTAGTCGCGGGCACCGAACAGCGCGGTGCCGATGCGCACCCAGGTCGCGCCCTGGGCAATCGCGGCTTCCAGGTCATGACTCATGCCCATGGACAGGGTGTCGAGGGGTAACTGAAGGTTCGCCTGCAACTCGCGAACCCGGGCGAAGGCCGCTTGTTGGGCGGCCTCGTCGTCGGTCGGCTCGGGAATCGCCATCAACCCGCGCAGGCGCAGGCGTGGCAGCGCGGCGATGGCGCTGGCCAGGGCCGGCAGCTCTTCGGGCGTGCAGCCAGACTTGCTGGCTTCGCCACTGACGTTGACCTGCAGGCAGATGTTCAGCGCTGCAAGGTTGTCAGGGCGTTGCTCGGACAGGCGTTGGGCGATTTTCAGACGGTCCACGGAATGTACCCAGTCAAAGTGCTCGGCAATCGCACGAGTCTTGTTCGACTGAATGGGGCCGATGAAGTGCCAGGTCAAGGGCAGGTCGGTCAATTCGCCCTGTTTGTTCAGGGCTTCCTGCAGGTAGTTCTCACCGACATCGCGCACCCCGGCGGCGAAGGCTTCGCGCACGGCAGCGGCGGGTTTGGTCTTGCTCACGGCCAGCAGCTGCACGGCCGCAGGCTCGCGCCCGGCGGCCAGCGCGGCGGCACGGATGCGTGCGGCGAGCGTGGAAAGGTTGTCTGCTATGGTGGACATTGATCGATGCCAGCGGCTCTTTGGGTCTGCGGCATTCTACCTGCTTGGCGGCCTTTGGGGAGTCTCATGGATGTGACTGAACTGCTGGCGCTGGCTGTGCAAGCCGGTGCCAGTGACCTGCACCTGGCGGCGGGCGAGGTGCCGGCGCTGCGTTTTGGGGGGTGTTTGCGGCCGCTGGAGTTGCCGGCGCTGACGCCGCAAGACATGGACGAAATGCTCGGGCAGGTAATGTCCGCGGCGCAGCAAAAGGATTTTGAAACACATCTGGATATCGACTTTGCCTTTGCCGTGCCAGCATTGGCGCGCTTTCGGGTCAATGCTTTCCAGCAACTCCATGGCGCCGCTGCAGTGCTGCGGGTGATTCCGGCGCAGGTCAGCAGCCTGGCAGAACTCGACCTGGGGGATGTGTTTCGGCAAATTGCCGAGCTGTCGGGCGGGCTGGTGCTGGTTACCGGGCCCACAGGGTCGGGCAAATCGACCACCCTGGCGGCTCTGGTCGATCACCTGAACCGTGAGCGGGCGCTGCACATCGTCACCCTCGAGGACCCCATCGAATTTATCCACAGCTCGCAGCGCAGCCGCATCAGCCAGCGCGAGATCGGCCGGCACACCCGGGGTTTTGCCCAGGCCTTGCGCGCAGCATTACGCCAGGATCCGGATGTGATCATGCTCGCTGAACTGCGCGATCCGCAGAGCATTCGCCTGGCCCTGACTGCAGCGGAAACCGGGCACCTGGTATTGGCCACGGTGCATACCGGCTCGGCGGCGAAAACCATTGACCGCCTGGTGGATGTGTTCGCCGCCGAAGAGAAGCAACTGGTACGCGCCATGCTCGCCGAGTCGCTGCAGGCAGTGGTCTCGCAGGTTCTGGTGGAGAAGGTTGGCGGCGGCCGGCTGGCAGCCCACGAGATACTCCTGGCAACGCCTGCGGTGCGCAACCTGGTGCGCGAGGGCAAGGTGGCGCAGATTTATTCGGCGATACAGACAGGCGGGGCACAGGGGATGCAGACCCTCGACGCGTGTCTGCAGGGCCTGGTGCGTCAAGGGCTGGTCAGCCCTGAAAGCGCCCGGGAGCGGGCGCCGGGGCGTTTCTAGCGTTTGGCCAGGGCCAGTTGCTGGCTTTTTGGCAAGACACGTTTGGCAACCACGTAACGGCTGTTCCAGTACGGCTTGTTCAGGGTGTCGATGCTTACCCGTTTGCCAGTGCGCGGCGCGTGGATGAAGCGGTCGTTGCCCAGGTAGATGGCGACGTGGTTGACCCGGCGGCTCTTGATATTGAAGAAGATCAGGTCGCCGGGCTTGAGGTCGTTGCGATCGACTTTTATGCCGTGGCCGCTGGCCATGGCGTTGGAGGTGCGGGGCAGGTCGACTTCATCGATGTCGTTGAAGGCGTATTTGACCAGGCCGCTGCAGTCAAAGCCCTTGCTCGGGCTGCTGCCGCCCCAGCGATACGGGGTGCCGAGCACGTTGACCGCGCGGCTGAGCACATCGCTGCTCTGCTGCGGCGACATGGCCGCGGCAACCGGCAGCGGTTTGCCCGGGCGAGCGCTGCGCTTGGGGCTGTGCTGGACTTTGTTGCTGCTGACGTTCTTGTGTGGACGCGCAGCAGTGGAATTGGAGGTGTACCCGGAGAAACCGTTGGGTAACCGTTGCTCACGATTGGTGGCGTGGGCAGCCAGTGGCAATAATAGGCAGATGGTCAGCCATGTCTTGAAAAAAGGACGCATAGGCAGGGCTCTGGTTGGTTAGCGCGCAACTTTATAACAGCTTTTTGATCAAATTCTGATCCGTTGGTCGATTCCAGGGGGCGGCAAAAACCGGTAAAAGCGGCGATTGGCCTGCATTCGAAAGGCGCGGGCCAGACAGGATAGGGGTTTGCGGCGGGTAGGGTGGCAAATGACCACACGTCGGCTTGCCACAGAAAAGTCACATTTTTCTTTAGAAAATTTATCGATAACCCACAGGGGCTATGAATGAACAGTTATCAACAGGGCGGTCAGCTACACGACACCCACAGCAAGGTGATCGGTTATCTGCTGTGGATTTTCGGCTTCACCGGTTCGCACCGCTTCTACTATGGCAAGCCGGTCACTGGCACGATCTGGTTCTTTACCCTGGGCCTGCTCGGCATCGGCTGGTTGATCGACCTGTTTCTGATTCCGGCGATGGACCGCGAAGCCGACCTGCGCTTTCAGCCGGGTCCACTGGACTACAGCTTGGCGTGGATCCTGCTGACCTTCCTCGGGGTGTTTGGCGTGCACCGCATGTACCAGGGCAAGTGGATCACCGGCCTGATCTACCTGTGCACCGGCGGGTTATTCCTGGTGGGGGTGCTGTATGACTTCTGGACGCTCAATACCCAGGTGTCACTGGCCAACGCCCAGCGGCGTTAAGGCCTGAAGCCTTGTCGCAGCGAATGCGACAAGGCTTTTGCGGCGGGGTTACTGGCGGGTCTGGCGCTGCTGCAACAGCAGGTTGCTGAAGCCGCTGCCGGCCAGTTGTTTCTGTGCCACGGTCAGCTGTTCACGGTTGCTGAACGGGCCAACCAGCACGCGGTACCAGGTTTCTTCCTTCACCGTGCCGGACTCCACCTTGACCGCCTGGCCGAGCAGGATGATCTGCGCGCGGACCTTGTCGGCGTCGGCCTGCTTGCGGAACGAGCCGGCCTGCAGGAAGAACTGGGTGGTCGCCGCCGGCTTGATCACCGGTGGTGCTGGCGGAGGTGTCTGGCCCATCAACGCGGCCTGGGCACGAGCGGTGTCGATCTTCGCCGCTTCCGCCGGGGTGACCGGAGGTTGCGCCGGCACCGGCGGGGTTTTTTCCGGCACCGCTTCAGGCGGCACGATCACTTCCGATTCCGGCAGCAAGGTATAGAAGTCGTACTTGGGCTTCACCGGCTGCTGCGGGCTTGGTGCGGTCTTGTTGGCTTCGGCGACCTTCTCGGCCTTCTGCTGCTCGGGCTTGGTGCGCTTGACCTCGCCGTTGCCAGGCTCAAGCTTCATCAGGAACACGACAAAGGCGCCCACCGACAAGCCGATTGCCAGCCACAGCCAGCCCGGGATCGGCTGCTTGGCAGGTGCCTGATAGCGACTCGCGCCGCGCTTGGGTGCGGGTTTTTTCTTGGCAGCCAACTTACATGCGCTCCAGGGTTTCCAGGCCGAGCAGTTCCAGACCTTGCTTGAGGGTACGACCGGTCAGGGCGGCCAGACGCAGGCGGCTCTGCTGCTGTTCAGGGGTGTCGGCGGCGAGGATCGGGCAGTTCTCGTAGAAGCTCGAGAACAGGCCGGCAACGTCGTACAGGTAAGCGCACAGCACGTGCGGCGTGCCCTTCTCGGCGACGTTGTTGAGGATCTCGCCGAACTGCGCCAGGCGCGCGGCCAGGTCCTGCTCCTGCGGTGCTTGCAGGATGATCTGGCCGTCGACTTCTTCAAAGCTCTTGCCCAGCTTGCGGAACACACCGGCGACGCGGGTGTAGGCGTACAGCAGGTAAGGCGCGGTGTTGCCTTCGAAGTTGAGCATCAGTTCGAAGTTGAAGCTGTAGTCGCTGGTGCGGTGCTTGGACAGGTCGGCGTATTTCACCGCGCCAATGCCGACCACTTCGCCGATGGCGCGCAGGTCGGCCTCGGCCAGCTCCGGGTTCTTCTCCTTGACCAGGGCGTAGGCACGCTCCTTGGCTTCGGTGAGCAGGTCGATCAGCTTCACCGTGCCGCCGTCACGGGTCTTGAACGGACGGCCGTCGGCGCCGTTCATGGTGCCGAAGCCCATGTGCTCCATTTGCATCGGGTGGCCGACGAAACCGGCGCGGCGAGCCACTTCGAACACCTGGTTGAAGTGCAGGGCCTGACGCTGGTCGACGAAGTACAGGGCGCGGTCGGCCTTGAGCACGTTGCTGCGGTAGCGCACGGCAGCGAGGTCGGTGGTGGCGTACAGGTAGCCGCCGTCGGCCTTTTGCACGATCACCGGCAGTGGCTCGCCTTCGGCGGTTTTGAATTCTTCAAGGAATACGCACTGGGCGCCCTTGCTCTCGACCAGCAGACCCTTGGCCTTGAGGTCGCTGACGACATTGGCCAGGTCGTCGTTGTAGGCGCTTTCGCCCATGACGTCGGCCATGGTCAGTTTGACGTTGAGCAGTTCGTAGGTCTTCTGGCAGTGCGACAGCGAGATGTCCTTGAAGCGGGTCCACAGCTTCAGGCATTCCGGGTCGCCGGCTTGCAGCTTGACCACCAGGCCACGGGCGCGGTCGGCGAACTCTTCGGACTCGTCGAAGCGTTTTTTCGCCGCACGGTAGAAGTTCTCCAGGTCCGACAGCTCGTCGCTGGTGATCGGGTTTTCCTGCAGGTAGGCCATCAGCATGCCGAACTGGGTGCCCCAGTCGCCGACGTGGTTCTGGCGGATTACGTCATCGCCGAGGAACTCCAGCACGCGGGATACGGCATCACCGATGATGGTCGAACGCAGGTGGCCGACGTGCATCTCCTTGGCCAGGTTAGGGGCCGACAGGTCGACCACCACCTTCTGCTGCGGGCCGGCTTTCTTCACGCCAAGCTTGGCGTCGGCCAGGGCCGCATCCAGGCGCGAGGCCAGGGCCTGGGTGTTCTGGAAGAAGTTGAGAAAGCCTGGGCCTGCGATCTCGACCTTGCTTACCTGCTCGTCGGCAGGCAGGGCGGCGATGATCTTCTCGGCCAGGTCGCGCGGTTTCATGCCGGCAGGCTTGGCCAGCATCATCGCGATGTTGCTGGCGAAGTCGCCGTGGGTCTTGTCCCGGGCGTTCTCCACCTGGATCGCCGGCGTCAGCCCTTCAGGCAGCACACCGTCGGTGACGAGTTGGGTGAGGGCTTGCTGGATCAGCTGGCGAATGGTGTCTTTCATGGGCTTCTCTTTCGACCGCAAGCGCGGCGGCGCTTCGATGCGCAGGTGGAAAAACTGGACATTATCCGTTGCTGGGGCGAGGTTGCCAACCTTTGGGGCGTTCTGTTCGGCCCTCATCGCTGGCTTGCCAGCGATGGGGCCAATGCTGTCAGTACAAATCCACCGGATCGACATCCAGCGACCAACGCACCTGGCGCCCGGACGGCATCTGTTCCAACACTAGCAACCAGGCGCTGATCAGTCGATGCAAAGGTGCCCTGGCATTGGCCTGGAGCAACAATTGCGCACGAAACCGCCCGGCACGGCGTTCCATCGGCGCCGGTACCGGGCCCAGCAGTTCGATGCCGTGCAGGTTCTGTTCGGCCAGCAACTGCTCGGCGGCGCTGCAGGCTTCATCGAGAAACCCCTCGGCCTGCCCCGGCTTATGCGCTTCGGCGCGCAACAGCGCCAGGTGCGCGAAAGGCGGCAGGCCGGCGGCGCGGCGCTCGCTCAGGGCCTGCTCGGCAAAGGCGAAGTAACCCTGCTCGGTCAGTTGCACCAATAAAGGATGGTCGGCCAGGTGGGTCTGGATGATCACCTTGCCCGGCTCCTCGGCGCGCCCGGCGCGGCCGGCGACCTGGACGATCATCTGCGCCATGCGCTCGCTGGCGCGAAAATCGCCGGAGAACAGGCCGCCGTCGGCATCGAGGATCGACACCAGGGTCACCCGCGGAAAATGGTGGCCCTTGGCGAGCATCTGGGTGCCAACCAGGATGCACGGCTGGCCGCGCTGGATGGTGGCGAACAACTGGTTCATCGCATCCTTGCGCGAAGTGCTGTCGCGGTCGACGCGCAGCACTGGGTAATCCGGAAAAAGAATGCTCAGGCGCTCCTCGGCGCGCTCGGTGCCGGCACCCACCGGGCGCAGGTCGACTTTGTTGCACTGCGGGCACTGGCGCGGCACGCGCTCATCGTAGCCGCAGTGATGGCAGCGCAGCTCGTTGGAGCGCTGGTGCACGGTCATGCGCGCATCGCAGCGTGGGCATTCGGACATCCAGCCGCAGTCATGGCACAGCAGCGTCGGCGCAAAGCCGCGGCGGTTGAGGAACACCAGTACCTGCTGGCCGGCCGCCAGGGTCTGGCCGATGGCTTGCTGCATCGGCCCGCTGATGCCGCTGTCCAGTGGCCGGCTCTTCACATCCAGGCGCAGGAAGCGCGGCTGCTGGGCGCCGCCGGCGCGCTGGTTGAGGCGCAGCAGGCCATAGCGGCCGCTGTGGGCGTTATGCAGGCTCTCCAGCGACGGCGTGGCCGAGCCCAGCAGGATCGGGATGTTCTCCTGGCGCGCGCGCACCAGCGCCAGGTCGCGAGCGTGGTAGCGCAGGCCTTCCTGCTGTTTATACGAGCCGTCGTGTTCTTCGTCGATGATGATCAAGCCGGGGTTTTTCATCGGTGTGAACAATGCCGAGCGGGTGCCGATGATGATGTCGGCCTCGCCGTCACGTGCGGCCAGCCAGGCATCCAGGCGCTCGCGGTCATTGACCGCCGAGTGCAGCAGGGCGATGCGCGCGTTAAAACGCTGCTCGAAGCGCGCCAGGGTTTGCGGCCCCAGGTTGATCTCCGGGATCAGAATCAGCGCCTGCTTGCCGGCCTCCAGGGTTTCGCGGATCAGCTGCAGGTAGACCTCGGTCTTGCCGCTGCCGGTGACCCCGGCCAACAAGAAGGCATGAAAGCTGTCGAAGCCTGAGCGTACCGCATTGAAGGCGGTGCGCTGCTCGTCGTTGAGCGGCAGCTCCGGCTGCGCCAGCCAGTGTTCGTGGCGTTCCTGGGGCAAGTGGCGGCGCACCTCGACCTGCACCAGCTCCTTGGCCAGCAGCAGGTCGAGGCTGTCCTTGCTCAGCATCAGCTTGCTCAGCAGGGTATGGGCCACGCCGTGGGGGTGCTGCGCCAGGGTTGCCAGGGCTTCGCGCTGGCGCGGCGCGCGGGCGATGCGCGGGTCGTCCAGGCGCGCGCCTGGGGCCACTTGCCAGAAGCGCTCCTGGCGCGCTTGCGCCGGTTCGCCCTGGCGCAGCAGCACCGGCAGGGCCCAGCTCAGGGTATCGCCGAGGCTGTGCTGATAATACTGCGCAGTCCACAGGCACAGCTTGAACAGTGCCGGCGGCAGCGGCGACACCGGATCGAGCAGGGCGATTGCGGGCTTGAGCTTGTCGGCCGGCACCTCGCTGGTGTCGCTGATCTCGATCAGGATACCGATCATCTCGCGTCGACCAAACGGCACGCGGATACGCATGCCCGGGGTCAGTGCCTGGCGCGCCATGCTTGCCGGTGCCCTGTAGTCGAACAGCCGCCGCAGGGGCGAGGGCAGGGCAAGGCGTAGAATGACGTCGGACACGCGAAAGGTTCTCTGCAGGGGGAATTCCAGGGTCCGGCGAGCCTAGCAGACGACCGCCGGTCTAAGCGACAACTTGCGTTGGCTGTTTGCTCTGGTATTATTCCGACCCTATTTTGCGTGCGGTATTCAACAATGGTGTTGAGTGGCGGCACGTCAGCACTGAGGAAACACCATGAAAGCCGATATCCATCCGGTATACGAAGCTGTAGAAGTTACCTGCAGCTGCGGTAACAAATTCGAAACTCGTTCGACTCTGGCCAAGGCCCTGCCGATCGACGTTTGCAACCTCTGCCACCCGTTCTACACCGGTAAGCAGAAGGTCCTGGACACCGGCGGCCGCGTACAGAAGTTCGCCGATCGCTTCGGCATGTTCGGTGCCAAGAAGTAAGATTGCGCGACGCTGGCCCAATGGGTTTGGCATTGCTGCTGAAAAAGGCGTCCCTCGTGGGCGCCTTTTTTATGGGCGCGATCTGGCAGTTGCCGGCCCTGGCATTCTGCGCGGCACCGGTCGATGCGCAGGTGGTCAGCGTGCGCCAGGTGGTCGATGGCGATACCTTGCGTCTGAATGATGGCCGCAGTGTTCGCCTGATTGGTATCAATGCACCGGAAATCGGTCGCAAAGGTCGCAGCAGTGAAGCCTTCGCCGAGGCTGCACGGCAGCGCTTGCAGGCCCTGGTCAAGGCCAGCGGCGGGCAGGTGGGGCTGGTTCCTGGCGTCGAGGCGCGGGACAAATATGGCCGTACTCTGGCGCATGTCTACGGCCGCTCTGGCGACAATGTCGAAGCACAACTGCTCAGTGAAGGCCTTGGCTACCGGGTTGCGGTGGCTCCCAACGTCGCGTTGGCCGGCTGCCAGGCGCAGGCCGAGCAGGCCGCTCGTCAGGCCGGCAAAGGCCTGTGGCGGCAATCGCCATTGACCCCGGCAAGCGCCGTGCGTCAGTCCGGTTTTGCCCTGATAAGTGGCAAGGTGATGGATATCCAGCGCAATCGCGGGGGTATCTGGATCGAAATCGACGATTCTCTGGTGCTTCAGGTGCCGGCACGCCTGCAGCGCAATTTCCCCTCTTCGTTCTTCACTGATCTGAAAGGTCGATCGATCGAAGCCCGCGGTTGGGTGCTGGATCGTTCCCGCAAAGGTGGCCTGAAGCCGGGACAGCAACGCTGGTTGCTGCCCCTGACCGATCCGTCGATGCTGGAACGGGTCGAAAGATAAAAAATTGTCTACATTTTTAATTTCGATTGTACACATCGAAACCCTTGCAGGCCGTGGCTCTTGGCGGAAAGTCGTAGGTTAAAGGCCTTGACACAAGTGACCGGGCAGTCTTGTCGGCCCTTTGCTCTTTGCGTATCCTCGGCGGTCCGTCAGAACAGTAAATAGCGGAATGCCCACCATGTCAGATTTGAAAACTGCCGCTCTCGAATACCACGCTCAACCTCGTCCGGGGAAACTGAGCGTCGAGCTCACCAAACCTACCGCGACTGCTCGCGACCTGGCGCTGGCCTACAGCCCTGGCGTGGCTGAGCCGGTTCGCGAAATCGGTCGCGATCCGGAACTGGCCTACAAGTACACCGGCAAGGGCAATCTGGTAGCAGTCATTTCCGACGGCACCGCCATCCTCGGCCTGGGTAACCTCGGCCCACTGGCCTCCAAACCGGTCATGGAAGGCAAGGGCGTTCTGTTCAAGCGTTTCGCCGGTATCGACGTGTTCGACATCGAAGTCGACTCCGAGAGCCCGCAAGCCTTCATCGACACCGTCAAGCGCATCTCGATCACCTTCGGTGGCATCAACCTGGAAGACATCAAGGCGCCAGAGTGCTTTGAAATCGAGCGCGCGCTGATCGAACAGTGCGACATCCCGGTATTCCACGATGACCAGCACGGCACCGCGATCGTTACCGCCGCCGGCATGATCAACGCCCTGGAAATCGCTGGCAAAACCCTGGCCGACGCCAAGATCGTCTGCCTGGGCGCCGGTGCCGCCGCCATCTCCTGCATGAAACTGCTGGTGAGCATGGGCGCACAGATCGAGAACATCTTCATGGTTGACCGTACTGGCGTGATCCACGCTGGCCGTGACGACCTGAACCAGTACAAGGCGGTGTTCGCCCACGCTACCGACAAGCGCACCCTGGCTGACGCCCTGCAAGGCGCTGACGTGTTCGTCGGCCTGTCCGGCCCGAACCTGCTGAGCCCTGAAGGCCTGAAGTCGATGGCGCCGAACCCGATCGTGTTCGCCTGCTCCAACCCTGATCCAGAGATCTCCCCGGAGCTGGCCCACGCCACCCGTAACGACGTGATCATGGCTACCGGTCGTTCCGACTACCCGAACCAGGTCAACAACGTACTGGGCTTCCCGTTTATCTTCCGCGGTGCCCTGGACGTTCGCGCCAAGCGCATCAACGAAGAAATGAAAATCGCCGCCGCCAACGCCCTGAAAGACCTGGCCAAGCTGCCAGTGCCTAAGGAAGTCTGCGCAGCCTACGGCGTCGACGCCCTGGAATTCGGCCGTGAGTACATCATTCCGAAGCCAATGGACGCTCGTCTGATCACCGTGGTTTCCGATGCCGTGGCCAAGGCCGCGATCGAGACTGGTGTGGCGACCCTGCCGTATCCGAAGAACTACCCGCTGAAAAGCGTGGATGACGTGTTCAACGGCTAAGCTGTTGTAGCGTCATAACAAAAAGCCCCGGCTCGCGAGAGTCGGGGCTTTTTTGTGGGTGACGGCTGTGGATCGGTGTTGGCTTCATCGCTGGCAAGGCCAGCGCCCACAAAGGATCTGTGGGCGCCTCCGTCATCAGAACAGATCGATCGGCGCTGCCTCGTCCGCTGGCAGCGGGCTGCCTGGTGCGCTGCCGTTACCCAGCTCGTTGACCGAAGGCGGTGTGTCTTCGGCCTTGAACAGCTCGAAGTAGGCATTCGGCGTGCTTGGCGTTGCCGCCCGGCCGCTGACCGGGTCGACGCGCAGGCTGAGGATGCCTTCCGGTTCGGCCGGGGCATGGTTGGGCTTGTCTTTGAGTGCAGCGCCCATGTAGCTCATCCAGATCGGCAGCGCCACGGTGCCGCCGTACTCGCGGCGGCCGAGGGTTTCCGGTTGGTCGAAGCCGGTCCAGACGGTGGTTACGTAGTCGGCGTTGTAGCCGGAGAACCAGGCGTCCTTGGATTCGTTGGTGGTACCGGTCTTGCCGGCAAGGTCGGTACGGCCCAGGGCCAGGGCGCGGCGCCCGGTACCGCGCTTGATCACGTCCTGGAGCATGCTGGTGAGGATATAGCTGGTGCGCCCGTCAATGATGCGCTCGGCCACGGCCGGCGGCTGGGCGACGGCGGCGGCCGGATCGCTGGCCACGGTGCTCAGGCCTTCGCCCGGCAGCTGGGTGCTGATCGGCTGCTCGGGGGCGGCGATGCCGGCTTCGACCTGTTCGCTTTGCGGGACCCGTGGCGGGTTGGCAGTGAACAGGGTCTCGCCGTTGCGGCTCTCGATGCGTTCGATCAGGTATGGGCTGATCTTGTAGCCGCCGTTGGCGAAGGTGCTCCAGCCGGTGGCGATTTCCATCGGCGTCAGGGTTGCGGTGCCCAGGGCCAGCGACAGGTTGGGCGGCAGGTCCTGCTTGTTGAAGCCGAACTTGCTGATGTAGTCGATGGTCGGGCCTACACCCATGGCCTGCAGCAGGCGAATCGATACCAGGTTGCGCGACTTGTACAGCGCCTCGCGCATGCGGATCGGGCCGAGGAAGGTGTTGGTGTCGTTCTTCGGCCGCCAGACCTTGTCCAGGTATTCGTCGACAAATACGATCGGCGCGTCGTTGACCAGGCTGGCGGCGGTGTAGCCGTTGTCCAGCGCAGCGCTGTACACGAACGGCTTGAAGCTCGAGCCCGGCTGACGCTTGGCCTGCATGGCGCGGTTGTAGTTGCTCTGCTCGAACGAGAAACCGCCAACCAGGGCGCGGATCGCACCACTGTTCGGGTCCAGCGATACCAGCGCGCTCTGCGCCCCCGGCACCTGGCTGAATTTGAGGCTGCCGTCGTCCAGGCGCTGCACGCGAATCAGGTCGCCGACCTGGGCAACGTCGGCAGGCTGCTGTGGTGCACGGCCCTGGCTGTTGGTGTTGAGGAACGGGCGGGCCCACTTCATGGTCTCCCAGGCCACCGACTCCTGGTTGCCGGCGCGGGTCAGCACCTGCAGGCCGGTCTTGCTGACTTCGGTGACGATCACCGGCTCCAGGCCGCCCAACGGGCGTTGCTTGCTCAGTTCCTGCAGCCAGGCGTCACGGGTCTTGCCCGGGAAGCGCGACTCGGGGCCACGGTAACCATGACGCTCGTCGTAGGCGGTGAGGCCGTTGAGTACGGCTTTGTTGGCGATTTCCTGCAGGTCGCTCGGCACCGTGGTGGTGACGCGGAAGCCTTCGGTGTAGGCATCGCTGCCGTAGCGGCCGACCATTTCGGCGCGGGCCATCTCGGCGATGTAGGGTGCGTTAACTTCTGGGGTCGGCACGTGGTAGCTGGCGTTGATCGGTTCGGCCAATGCTGTCTGGTAGCTGGCTTCATCAATTTTGCCGAGCTTGTACATGCGCCCCAGGATCCAGTCGCGGCGCTCTTTGGCGCGCACCGGGTTGGCCAGCGGGTTGAAGCGCGACGGCGCTTTCGGCAGGCCGGCGATCATCGCCATCTGCGCCAGGCTGACATCGCGGATCGACTTGCCGTAGTACACCTGCGCGGCGGCCTCGATGCCGTAGGCGCGGTTGCCCAGGTAGATCTTGTTGACGTACAGCTCGAGGATCTCGTCCTTGGTCAGTTCGCGTTCGATCTGCAGGGCCAGGAGAATCTCGTTGGTCTTGCGCGAGAAGCTGCGTTCGCTGCTGAGGAAGAAGTTCTTCGCCACCTGCATGGTGATGGTGCTGCCGCCGGTCTGGATGTGCCCGGACTTGAGCAATTGTGTTGCAGCACGCATCAGGCTGCTGGGGTCAACGCCGTAGTGATTGGCGAAATTGTCGTCTTCAGCCGACAGCAAAGCCTGGATGAAATGCGGCGGAATGTCGGCGAAACGGATGGGCGAGCGGCGCATTTCGCCGAACTCGGCGATCAGCTTGCCGTCGCTGCTGTAGACCCGCAAAGGGATCTGCAACTGGATGCTTCTGAGGGCCTCTACCGAGGGCAAGCTGGGGCTAAGATACAGAAATGCGCCGCTCAGACCGAGCACGAGCGCGCAGATGACTGCGACGAAAGACCACCAGAAGAACTTCAGCAGGCGTATCAAGGCTTTAGGGCGTCCAGATAAAAGAATGGGTTGCGCGCGGGGCCAGCGGACAAAGGATAAACGCTGGGCATTATAAGCATTTTTCAACTCGCCGCGTTACGCACGCGGCTGTCGCCAGCAAGGAAAAAACCAATGCTTGGACGCTTCGGCATGGATGCCGGTTCACTCCTGGGGGTAGAAATTGCCCCGCCGTCTATCCGACTGGTGCAATTACACCGGCGCAAAGGCGCGTGGCGCGTGCGGGCCTGGGCGCTTGAACCGCTGCCTGCCGGGGCCATGCTCGACGGCTGGATTGCCGACCCCGAGGTGGTCGGCCTGGCCCTGAAACGCGCGCTGCAGCGCAGTGGCAGCCGCTGTCGGCAAGCCGCGGTGGCCTTGCCGGCGGCGCGGGCTATCAGCAAATCGATAAGCCTGCCGGCGGGTCTGGCCGATACTGAAGTGGCTGCGCAGGTGCACGATGCCGCTGAGCAGTTCATTCCCTTCGACCTTGAAGACACCGCGCTGGATTACCGGCTGCAGGCGCCGGCTGGCGCTAATGCGGTGAGCGTTCAGATCGCGGCCTGTCATCGCGGTTTGCTGGAAACACTTGAGGCCACCTTTGAAGTCGCCGGGCTCAATGCACGGGTGCTGGAGATCGATAGCCAGGCGCTGCAGCGTGCTCCGGCAGTAGCGCTCGACGCCGAACTGGACCACGCGGGCTCGAGCCTGGACGTGGCCTGCGCCCTGGCCATGGGCGGCGTGCGACTTAATTTGTTGCCATGGCGCGAGCGCCGCCAGCGTCTGCGTACTCGAGGGTTTCAGGCAGGCTGTGCAAGTGTTGTGCTGCTGGTTGCCGTTGCCAGTGGTCTCATCGACCAGCATTTTCGTGGCGTCATGCAGCAGCAGTCGCTCAGCCCGCCCGGCGGGCAACTGGAGCCCGAGGCTTTGCGGCAGGAACTGAGGCAGTTGCAACGCGTGCAGGCTGGCCGGCATTTCGCCGTGGATGTCTTCGAGCAGGTTGAGCGGGCCATGCCCGATGGCGTGTACCTGACCGCCCTGAGCCAGGAGCCGGCTGGGCTGAGGCTTGCCGGCATGGCCGGTTCGGCTGCCCTGGTTGCGGAACTGGCAGACCGCCTGAAGTCTTCATCCTTGATCAGTACTGCCGAATTGCAGCAGCTAAGTGCGGTCGAGGAGGGGCATGCGTTTGAGCTGGTAGCAGCCCTTGAGGTTGCACCTTGAGCTTCTGCGGTGTGCTGGCAAGTCGAGCCTGGCCAGTACAGGCGTTGATACTGACGGGCTTGCTGGCGCTTCTGGCAGGCCTGGCTTACGTCGTGCATTTACGGCCGCTGATGACGCAGGAGGCGCTGATGGTCGATGCCTTGGCGCACGCCAACGCAGACAGCGTTGAGCCGACGGCCGAATTGCACAGCGGCTTGCAGCAAGCGCGCTGGCAATTGTCGGCAGGGAGCGCCGAGCCTGCCGTGTTCGAGTTGCTCTCCCGCCTGGCCGAGGCCCATGAAGTGGCCATTGAACAGTTGCAGGTAGTCCAAGCGTCGACCGCTGAGCATTACTTGGAACTGCCCGTGCAACTGCGCTTGCGTGGCGCCTTTTCGGCGCTTGCCGAATTTTTCGCGGACCTGGCCGCGCAGCCGCGGCTGATTACCGTGCAAGGGCTTTCGCTGAAGCCGGCCGATGCGCAGTTGCTGCACATGGAATTGCAGGTTCGCTCATACCAGCCTCGCTCGCAGCCGCAGTTGGCCCCTGGCGCGCAGCCACAGGCGGCGCAGCGACGGCCGGTTGCGATGCTGCGCAATCCATTCGCTCCATCTGCGCTGGCGGTGCAGGCCGATGTCTTGCAGCGCCTGGCGCTGGAGCAGCTGGAAATGGTCGGCAGCCTCGCCAGTCGCGGCGTGCGCTACGCGCTGATCCAGGCTGATGGCCGCGTGCATCGGCTGCAGGTCGGTGACCGCTTGGGTCGTGACCAGGGGCAGGTGGCCGAGATTGGCGAGCGCCATGTCGAGGTCATCCAGCAGGTTTTTGTTGCCGGCCAAGGCTGGCAAGCGCGGCGGCGAACTCTCGCCCTGCGCTGAAGGTGCCGACCAGGGAGGTCATCGATGGGCAAGGGGGCTGTGGTTGCGGTGCTGATAGGCTGTTGCCTGTCTGCCGGCGCGTTTGCGGGCAAGCAACTGTACGGCGGTGAGCCGCTGTCATTGAATTTTCAGGATGTCGAGGTGCGTACGGTACTGCAGGTGCTGGCTGATTTTTCCGGGGTCAACCTGGTGGCCAGTGATGCGGTGCAGGGCAAGGTGACCTTGCGCTTGCAGGATGTGCCCTGGGACCAGGCGCTGGAGCTGGTGCTGCGCAGCAAGGGCCTGGAGCAGCGCAAGGATGGCAATGTATTGCTGGTCGCACCGCTTGCCGAACTGGCCGGGTCCGCGCCGTCGCGGCGCGAGCTGATACCGATCCACCACGCCAGGGCCACCGATATCGCCGAGCTTTTCCACAGCCTGATGGCCCATGAGGCCGGCGGCGCCAGCCATGGTTCGCTAAGTGTCGATGAGCGCACCAACACCCTGGTCGCCAGCCAGTCGCCGGAACGTCTGGAAGAGCTGCGCAGGTTGATCGGCGAACTCGATGTGCCGGTACGCCAGGTCATGATCGAGGCGCGGATCGTCGAGGCCAACGTCGATTTTGAAAAGAGCCTGGGTGTGCGCTGGGGTGGCGAGGTGCAGTTGGGCAAGGGCTTGAGCCTGGGCGGTGGCGATACCTTCGTCGACCTTGGCGCGGACCGGGCATCGTCGAGTATCGGCTTTGGCCTGGTGCGCAATAGTGCGCTGCTCGACCTGGAACTGAGCGCCATGGAGCGCACCGGCAACGGCGAAATCATTTCCCAGCCCAAGGTGGTCACCGCTGACAAGGAAACCGCGCGGATCCTCAAGGGCACCGAGGTGCCGTATCAGGAAACCAGCGGCAGCGGCGCTACCTCGGTGACCTTCCGCGAGGCCTCGCTGTCCCTTGAGGTCACCCCGCAGATCACCCCGGACAACCGGGTAATCATGGTAGTCAAGGTGACCAAGGACGAGCCCGACTACCTCAACGCCCTGGATCACGTGCCGGCGATCCGTAAAAACGAGGTCAACGCCAAGGTGCGTATCAATGATGGCGAGACCATCGTCATCGGCGGCGTGTACTCGACGGTGCAAAGTAAAGTTGTCGACAAGGTGCCATTTTTCGGCGATGTGCCGTATGTTGGGCGGCTGTTTCGTCGCGATGTTCTACAAGAGAAAAAATCCGAGCTGCTGGTCTTCCTGACTCCGCGTATCATGAGTGACCAGGCGATTGCTGTGAGTCGTTGATTCTGTGCGAAATTTGATACTTGTGGGGCCGATGGGTGCTGGCAAAAGCACCATCGGCCGCCTGCTGGCCAAAGAGCTGCGCCTGCCGTTCAAGGATTCCGACAAGGAAATTGAATTGCGCACCGGCGCCAATATCCCGTGGATCTTCGATAAGGAAGGCGAGCCGGGCTTTCGTGACCGCGAGCAGGCGATGATCGCCGAGCTCTGCGCGTTCGATGGCGTGGTGCTGGCTACCGGTGGCGGCGCGGTAATGCGCGATGCCAACCGTCAGGCCCTGCATGCCGGCGGGCGAGTGGTGTACCTGCACGCCTCGGTCGAGCAGCAGGTCGGGCGCACCTCGCGTGATCGCAACCGGCCTTTGCTGCGCACCGCCAACCCGGAAGCGACTTTGCGCGCGCTGCTGGAAGTTCGTGACCCGCTTTATCGCGAGATCGCCGATCTGGTGGTGGAAACCGACGAACGGCCACCGCGAATGGTGGTGCAGGATATTCTCGAGCGCTTGCAGAAGTTGCCGCCCCGTTAAGCCAGGACTATCCTCGGCGACCAGTCATGCCGTGACAGGGCACACCGTTATCGCGCGGTTCGAGCCATCGATGCCGCGCCTAGTTCATTGTGGGGACACATGCAGACACTAAAGGTCGAATTGGGCGAACGTAGCTACCCGATCTACATTGGCGAAGGCCTGCTGGATCAACCTGAACTGCTGGCGCCGCATATCGCTGGCCGGCAGGTCGCCATCGTGTCCAACGAGACTGTCGCACCCCTCTATCTCGAACGCCTGAGCAAGACCCTGGGTGCCTATTCGGTACTGCCGGTGGTGTTGCCCGACGGCGAGGCCTACAAGAACTGGGAAACCCTGCAGTTGATCTTCGATGCGCTGCTGACCGCCCGCCACGACCGCCGCACTACCGTGGTAGCGCTTGGCGGCGGGGTGATCGGCGACATGGCCGGCTTTGCCGCCGCCTGCTACCAGCGCGGCGTGGATTTCATCCAGGTGCCGACTACCTTGTTGTCCCAGGTCGATTCGTCGGTAGGCGGCAAGACCGGCATCAATCACCCGCTGGGCAAGAACATGGTCGGTGCCTTCTATCAGCCCAACGCGGTGCTGATCGACACCCGCAGCCTCAATAGCCTGCCGCCGCGCGAGCTGTCGGCAGGCCTGGCCGAAGTGATCAAATACGGCCTGATTTGTGACGAACCCTTCCTTGGCTGGCTCGAAGAGCATATGCAGGCCTTGCGCGGCCTTGACCAGGTGGCGCTGACCGAGGCCATTCGTCGTTCCTGCGCGGCCAAGGCTGCGGTGGTGGGCGCCGACGAGCGCGAGTCGGGCGTGCGTGCCACGCTGAACCTGGGCCACACCTTCGGTCACGCCATCGAGACCCACATGGGCTATGGTGTGTGGCTTCACGGTGAGGCCGTCGCGGCGGGCACTGTAATGGCCCTGGAAATGTCCATGCGCCTGGGCTGGATCAGCCAGCAGGAGCGTGACCGTGGTATCCGTCTGTTCCAGAACGCAGGCTTGCCGGTGGTGCCGCCCGCCGAGATGACCCCGGCGCAGTTTATGGAACACATGGCAGTAGATAAAAAGGTACTCGACGGTCGTCTGCGTCTGGTCCTGCTGCGCCGCATGGGCGAAGCGGTGGTCACCGACGACTATCCGAAAGAGATTCTTCAGGCCACGCTGGCCGCGGATTACCGCGCGATCGTGGCCCAGCTTTGAGGTTGATGAGCGTCCGATGACTAGTTTGCATGCCGACGAGGCCTTTCTCGGCCATTACCAGTTGAACCACGACCCCTTCGCTGCACGGGTGCCGGGTTTCAAATTCTTCCCAGCCCAGCGCAAGCCGGTACTCGGCCAATTGCACCACCTGGCCCGCTACAGCCAGTTGCTGCTGGTGGTCACTGGCCCTCAAGGCAGTGGCAAGACCCTGCTGCGCCAGGCCCTGGTGGCCAGCACCAACAAGCAATCGGTGCAGAGCGTGGTGGTTTCCGCCCGTGGCGCCAGCGATGCCGCCAGCCTGCTCGGCCAGGTGGCCCAGTCGCTGGGCGTGGCCCAGGCTGAAGTCCCGGACATCCTTGCCCAGGTGGTGCAACTGGCGCTGACCGGGCAGGAAGTCTATCTGCTGGTGGACGATGCGGAACAACTTGGCGAGTCGGCACTCCAAGCCTTGCTGGAGTTGGCGGCGGGTACCCCGGAAGGGCGTCCGCATGTCTTCCTGTTTGGCGAGCCGTCACTGATCGCCGGGCTGGAAGAGCTCAATGCCGAGCAGGAGCGCTTTCATGTCATCGAGCTTGAGCCCTACAGCGAAGAAGAAACCCGTGAATACCTCGAGCAGCGCCTGGAAGGTGCCGGGCGGGGCATCGAAGTGTTCAGCAGTGAGCAGATCGTTGATATTCACCAAAACTCTGACGGCTGGCCCGGGACTATCAACCAGGTTGCCCGCGATACCTTGATCGAAGCCATGATCGCCAGCCGGACCACGGCGAAGCGACCATCAATGGGGTTCAATATGCCGAAGAAACATGTGCTGGCGCTGTCTGCAGTTGTCGTGGTCGCCGTCGCGGCCGCCGTGCTGATGCCGAAGAAGGGTGATCAGGCGCCAACTGCCCCTGCCGAACAGGCGCAACTGCCGCTGGGCGAAGGTCAGCCAGGCAATGCCCAATCGAACAACGGCGGCCCGGCGATCGAATTCGCCGGCAATTCGCAGCCGATGCCACTGCCGCTGGTAGGTCAGTCGCAACCGGTCATGCGTGGCCCGCTGGCCGAGTCTACCGGCATGGGTGAAGGCGAAGAGTCGACGCCAGCCGGCGAAACCGCGCTGCAGCCGTCTACTCCGCCGACCGTCACCACTATCGCGCCACCGGCAGGTGTCACCGCTGGCCCCGCACCAACCCCTGCGCAACCGGTTGCACCTGTGCAGCAGTCGGTAGCACCTGTTGCCAGCAAGCCGGTTGCTCCTGCAGCCAAGCCTGCGCCAACCCAGGTTGCAACCGCCAAGCCTGCGCCCAAGCCTGTCGAGAAGCCGGCCGCCAAGCCCGCAGCCGGTGGTAGCTGGTACGCCGGGCAGAAGCCGGGCAATTATGTCGTGCAAATCCTCGGCACCAGCTCCGAAGCGTCGGCCCAGGCCTACGTCAAGGCTCAGGGTGGCGACTATCGCTACTTCAAGAAAACCCTGCAGGGCAAGCCGCTGTACGTCATCACCTACGGCAACTTCGCCAGCCGTGATGCCGCCCTGGCTGCAATCAAGGCCTTGCCAGCCAAGGTCCAGGCTGGTAAACCTTGGCCTCGTACCGTCGCCAGCGTCCAACAAGAACTGGCCTCGACCCGCTGATATAGCCTGGTGGCACTACCCCCGCCACCTGCTGAGCGACTCCTGAACATCGGTCAAGCCTGCTGCGTACTGCGCGGCAGGCTTTTCTGTCCCAGACTGCCGGCCACAAGCCGTTCTTGCAGTCCAGGCTGAAACGCTTCAGACTCAAGCCATGCCGTTACCACGGCGCACGCTTAAAAACATTCAAAAATGCGACATGGACTTACGGCAATTCGTCGTAAATTTGTGGGCTTCCCTGTCGCTGTGCAACAATGGCTCCCCTATTGCCCCCGCAAAGCTGGCATTCGTTCGGCGTGGATGGTAAGTGGTTGTACTAAAAAAAGATTTGCCTTGGTGAGAGGCGAACCTGGTGAGAAAGTGTCTATGAAAACAGGTCTGTACCATCCCGAAGAATTCAAGGATAACTGTGGTTTCGGCCTGATCGCCCATATGACGGGCGAACCCAGCCACCACCTTTTGCAAACGGCCATCCAGGCCCTGACCTGCATGACCCACCGCGGTGGGATCAACGCCGACGGCAAGACCGGCGACGGTTGCGGTCTGCTCATGCAAAAGCCCGATCAGTTCCTGCGTGCCGTGGCCCGCGAACAGTTCGCCACTGAGCTGCCCAAGCAATATGCGGTCGGCATGGTGTTCTTCAATCAGGACAACGCCAAGGCTGAAGCCGCGCGCGCCAACATGAACCGCGAGATCCTCGCGGCCGGCCTGCAACTGGTGGGCTGGCGCAAAGTGCCGATCGACACCAGCGTCCTCGGCCGCCTGGCCCTGGAGCGCCTGCCGCAGATCGAGCAGGTGTTCATTGGCGGTGAAGGCCTGAGCGATCAGGAATTCGCCATCAAGCTGTTCAGTTCGCGTCGTCGCTCTTCGGTGGCCAACGCCGCCGACACCGACCACTACATCTGCAGCTTTTCGCACAAAACCATCATCTACAAAGGCCTGATGATGCCGGCGGACCTCGCCGCCTTCTATCCGGACCTCAGCGACGAGCGCCTGCAAACCGCGATCTGCGTGTTCCACCAGCGCTTCTCCACCAACACCCTGCCGAAATGGCCGCTGGCGCAGCCGTTCCGCTTCCTCGCCCACAACGGCGAGATCAACACCATCACCGGTAACCGCAATTGGGCCCAGGCGCGGCGCACCAAGTTCGCCAACGACCTGATCCCGGACCTCGAAGAACTCGGCCCGCTGGTCAACCGCGTCGGTTCCGACTCCTCGAGCATGGACAACATGCTCGAACTGATGGTCACCGGCGGCATCGACCTGTTCCGCGGCGTGCGCATGATCATTCCGCCGGCGTGGCAGAACGTCGAGACCATGGACGCCGACCTGCGCGCCTTCTACGAATACAACTCCATGCACATGGAAGCGTGGGACGGCCCGGCCGGCGTGGTACTGACCGAAGGCCGCCATGCGGTGTGCCTGCTCGACCGCAACGGCCTGCGCCCGGCGCGCTGGGTCACCACCAAGAACGGCTACATCACCCTGGCGTCGGAAATCGGCGTGTGGGACTACAAGCCTGAAGACGTGATCGCCAAGGGCCGGGTCGGCCCGGGGCAGATCTTTGCCGTGGACACCGAAACCGGGCAGATCCTCGACACCGACGCCATCGACAACCGCCTCAAGTCGCGCCATCCGTACAAGCGCTGGCTGCGCCAGAATGCCCTGCGCATCCAGGCCGACCTCAGCGATGACCAGGGCGTGGCCAGCTACGATGCTGACCAGCTCAAGCAATACATGAAGATGTTCCAGGTCACCTTCGAAGAGCGTGACCAGGTGCTGCGTCCGCTCGGCGAACAAGGCCAGGAAGCGGTCGGTTCAATGGGCGACGACACGCCGATGGCGATCCTTTCGCAGCGCGTGCGTTCGACCTACGACTACTTCCGCCAGCAATTCGCCCAGGTCACCAACCCGCCGATCGACCCGCTGCGTGAAGCGATTGTCATGTCGCTGGAGATCTGCCTGGGCGCCGAGCGCAACATCTTCCAGGAATCCCCAGAGCACGCCTCGCGGGTGATCCTCAGCTCGCCGGTGATCTCGCCCGCCAAGTGGCGCTCGCTGATGAACCTCGACCGCCCCGGCTTCGAGCGTCAGTTGATCGACCTCAACTACGTCGAGAGCCTGGGCCTGGAAGCGGCGGTGCGCAACATCGCCGATCAGGCCGAAGAAGCCGTGCGCAGCGGCAAGACCCAGCTGGTGCTGAGCGACCGCCATATCGCCCCGGGCAAACTGCCGGTGCATGCCTCGCTGGCCGTCGGGGCGGTGCATCACCGCCTGACTGAACTGGGCTTGCGCTGCGACAGCAACATCCTGGTGGAAACCGCCACCGCCCGCGACCCGCATCACTTTGCCGTGCTGATCGGCTTCGGCGCTTCGGCCGTGTATCCGTACCTGGCTTACGAAGTGCTGGCCGACCTGATCCGTACCGGCGAAGTGCTCGGTGATCTTGAAGAAGTCTTCAAGTACTACCGCAAGGGCATCTCCAAGGGCCTGTTGAAGATCCTCTCGAAGATGGGCATCTCGACCGTCGGTTCCTACCGGGGTGCACAGCTGTTCGAAGCCGTCGGCCTTTCGGAAGAGGTGGTCAACCTGAGCTTCCGTGGCGTTGCCAGTCGCCTCAAGGGCGCACGCTTCGTCGACATCGAGAATGAGCAGAAGCTGCTCGCCGCCGAAGCCTGGAGCGCGCGCAAGCCGATCCAGCAGGGTGGCCTGCTGAAGTTCGTCCATGGTGGCGAGTACCACGCCTACAACCCGGACGTGGTCAACACCCTGCAGGCCGCCGTGCAGCAGGGCGACTACGCCAAGTTCAAGGAATACACCGCACTGGTCGACAAGCGTCCGGTGTCGATGATCCGCGACCTGCTCAAGGTGAAAACCCTGGAGCAGCCGCTGGAACTGAGCGAGATCGAACCGCTGGAAGCGATCCTCAAGCGCTTCGACTCGGCCGGTATCTCCCTCGGCGCGCTGTCGCCGGAGGCTCACGAAGCTCTGGCCGAGGCGATGAACCGCCTGGGCGCGCGCTCCAACTCCGGTGAGGGCGGCGAAGACCCGGCTCGCTACGGCACCATCAAGAGCTCGAAGATCAAGCAGGTGGCCACCGGCCGTTTTGGCGTCACTCCCGAGTACCTGGTCAACGCCGAAGTGCTGCAGATCAAGGTTGCCCAGGGCGCCAAGCCGGGTGAAGGCGGCCAACTGCCAGGCGGCAAGGTCAACGGCCTGATCGCCCGGCTGCGTTACGCCGTGCCTGGCGTGACCCTGATTTCGCCTCCGCCGCACCACGACATCTACTCGATCGAAGACCTCTCGCAGCTGATCTTCGACCTCAAGCAGGTCAACCCGCAGGCGCTGGTCTCGGTCAAGCTGGTGGCAGAAGCCGGTGTTGGCACCATCGCCGCCGGCGTGGCCAAGGCCTATGCCGATCTGATCACCATCTCCGGCTATGACGGTGGCACCGGCGCTTCGCCGCTGACCTCGATCAAGTACGCCGGCGCGCCGTGGGAACTGGGCCTGGCCGAAACCCATCAGACCCTGCGCGGCAACGACTTGCGCGGCAAGGTCCGGGTGCAGACCGACGGCGGCCTGAAAACCGGCCTGGACGTGATCAAGGCGGCCATCCTCGGCGCCGAAAGCTTCGGTTTCGGTACCGCGCCGATGATCGCCCTGGGCTGCAAATACCTGCGTATCTGTCACCTGAACAACTGCGCCACCGGCGTCGCCACCCAGAACGACAAGCTGCGCAAGGACCACTACATCGGCACCGTCGACATGGTGGTGAACTTCTTCACCTACGTCGCCGAAGAAACCCGCGAGTGGCTGGCCAAGCTGGGCGTGCGCAGCCTCGGCGAGCTGATCGGGCGTACCGACCTGCTGGAAATGCTCCCCGGCGAAACCGAGAAGCAGAAACACCTGGACCTCAGCCCGTTGCTGGGCAGCCCACACGTGCCGGCCGACAAGCCGCAGTTCTGCGAAGTCGACCGCAACCCGCCGTTCGACAAGGGCGTGCTGGCCGAGAAAATGGTCGACATGGCCCTGCCGGCCATTCGCGACCTGTCGGGCGCCGAGTTCGAGCTGGACATCTGCAACTGCGACCGCTCCATCGGCGCGCGGATCTCCGGCGAAATCGCCCGTCTGCACGGCAACCAGGGCATGGCCAAGGCACCGATCACCTTCCGCTTCAAGGGCACTGCCGGGCAGAGCTTCGGGGTGTGGAACGCCGGTGGTCTGAACATGTACCTCGAAGGCGATGCCAACGACTACGTCGGCAAAGGCATGACCGGTGGCAAGCTGGTGATTGTGCCGCCTGCGGGCAGCCCGTTCGCCACCCAGCACAGCGCCATCATCGGTAACACCTGCCTGTATGGTGCCACGGGCGGCAAGCTGTTCGCCGCCGGTACCGCGGGCGAGCGCTTTGCCGTGCGCAACTCCGGTGCCCACGCGATTGTCGAGGGCACGGGCGATCACTGCTGTGAGTACATGACCGGTGGCTTTGTCTGCGTTCTGGGCAAGACCGGCTACAACTTCGGCTCGGGCATGACCGGTGGTTTTGCCTACGTGCTGGACATGGACAACAGCTTCGTCGACAAGCTCAACCACGAACTGGTCGAGATCCAGCGCATCAGTGGCGAGGCCATGGAGGCTTATCGCAGCCACCTGCAGCGCGTGCTGGCTGAATACGTCGAAGAAACCAACAGCGAATGGGGTCGTGAGCTCTGGGAAAACCTGGACGATTACGTGCGGCGCTTCTGGCTGGTCAAGCCGAAGGCGGCCAACCTGAAGAACCTGCTGTCCAGCACCCGTGCCAACCCGCAGTAGCGGCAAGCGGCAAGCCTCAAGCTGCAAGTTCAAAGCAGTACGAGGTTTGCCGGCCCACGTGATCGTCTTGCAGCTTGCAGCTTGAAGCTAGCAACTGCGGTAAAGAGGTATTGAAAATGGCTGAACGTCTCAGCAATGACTTCCAGTTCATCGAGGTCGGGCGCAAGGATCCGAAGAAGAAACTGTTGCGTCAACGCAAGAAAGAGTTCGTGGAAATCTACGAACCCTTCAAACCCCAGCAATCGGCCGAGCAGGCCCACCGCTGCCTCGGTTGTGGCAACCCGTACTGCGAGTGGAAGTGCCCGGTGCACAACTTCATCCCCAACTGGTTGAAGCTGGTTTCCGAAGGCAACATCCTCGCCGCCGCGGAGCTGTCGCACCAGACCAACACCCTGCCGGAAGTCTGCGGCCGGGTGTGCCCGCAGGACCGCCTGTGCGAGGGTGCCTGTACCCTTAACGACGGCTTCGGCGCGGTGACCATCGGTTCGGTGGAGAAGTACATCACCGACACCGCCTTCGCCATGGGCTGGCGCCCGGACATGTCCAAGGTCAAGCCAACTGGCAAGCGCGTCGCCATCATCGGCGCCGGCCCGGCGGGCCTGGGCTGCGCTGACGTACTGGTGCGCGGCGGGGTAACCCCGGTGGTGTTCGACCGCAACCCGGAAATCGGCGGCCTGCTGACCTTCGGCATCCCCGAGTTCAAGCTGGAAAAGACCGTGCTGAGCAATCGCCGCGAAGTCTTCACCGGCATGGGCATCGAGTTCCGCCTCAACACCGAGGTGGGCAAGGATGTCAGCATGGAGCAACTGCTCGAGGAATACGATGCGGTGTTCATGGGCATGGGCACCTACACCTACATGAAGGGCGGCTTCCCCGGTGAAGACCTGCCGGGCGTGCACGATGCCCTGGATTTCCTGGTGGCCAACGTCAACCGCAACCTGGGCTTTGAAAAGTCGCCGGAAGATTTCGTCGACATGAAGGGCAAGAAGGTCGTGGTCCTCGGTGGTGGCGACACGGCGATGGACTGCAACCGCACCTCCATCCGCCAGGGCGCCAAGGCCGTGACCTGTGCCTACCGTCGTGACGAGGCGAACATGCCTGGCTCGCGCAAAGAGGTGAAGAACGCCAAGGAAGAGGGGGTGAAGTTCCTCTACAACCGCCAGCCGATCGCGATCGTCGGGGAAGACAAGGTCGAAGGTGTGAAGGTGGTCGAGACCCGTCTCGGCGAGCCGGACGCCCGTGGCCGCCGCAGCCCCGAGCCGATCCCGGGTTCCGAAGAGATCATCCCGGCCGATGCCGTGGTCATCGCCTTCGGTTTCCGTCCGAGCCCGGCGCCGTGGTTCGAGCAGTTCAGCATCCAGACCGACAGCCAGGGCCGCGTGGTGGCACCGGAGAAGAACACCTACAAGCACCAGACCAGCAACCCGAAGATCTTCGCCGGTGGCGACATGGTCCGCGGTTCCGACCTGGTGGTGACGGCGATCTTCGAGGGGCGCAATGCTGCCGAGGGGATCTTGGATTACCTGGGCGTCTGAAACAGCTTCGCGGGACAAGCCCGCTCCTACAGAACCTGTGTAGGAGCGGGCTTGACCCGCGATGAATTCAACAAAATCTATTGACCTGTCACAAGTCGATAGACAAAAGGCACGGTTGATACCGTGCCTTTTACGTTGGGCTCTGAGAAAATGCCCCCACTTTTTTTCCGGATGCCGACATGACTGCCTTGAAGAACGATCGTTTTCTGCGCGCCCTGCTCAAGCAACCCGTAGACGTCACCCCGGTGTGGATGATGCGCCAGGCCGGCCGCTACCTGCCGGAATACCGCGCCAGCCGCGCCAAGGCCGGCGACTTCATGAGCCTGTGCATGAACCCGCAGTTTGCCTGCGAGGTCACCCTGCAGCCGCTGGACCGCTACCCGCTGGACGCCGCGATCCTGTTCTCGGACATCCTCACCATCCCCGACGCCATGGGCCAGGGCCTGTATTTCGAAACCGGCGAAGGCCCGCGCTTCAAGAAGGTCGTCAGCACCCTGGCCGATATCGAGGCGCTGCCGATCCCTGATCCGCAAAAGGACCTGGGCTACGTCATGGACGCGGTCAGCACCATCCGCCGCGAGCTCAACGGCCGCGTGCCGCTGATCGGCTTCTCCGGCAGCCCCTGGACGCTGGCCACCTACATGGTCGAAGGCGGCTCGTCGAAAGACTTCCGCAAGACCAAGGCCATGCTCTACGACAACCCGCAAGCCATGCACCTGCTGCTCGACAAACTCGCGCAGTCGGTCATCAGCTACCTCAACGGGCAGATCCTCGCCGGCGCACAAGCGGTGCAGATCTTCGACACCTGGGGCGGCAACCTGTCGGCGGCGGCCTACCAGGAGTTCTCCCTGGCCTACATGCGCAAGATCGTCAGCGGCCTGATCCGCGAGCACGAAGGGCGCAAGGTGCCGGTCATTCTCTTCACCAAGAACGGCGGCCTGTGGCTGGAAAGCATCGCCGATGCCGGCGCTGATGCCCTGGGCCTGGACTGGACCTGCGACATCGGCGAAGCGCGCCAGCGCGTCGGCAGCAAGGTTGCCCTGCAGGGCAACATGGACCCGACCGTGCTGTACGCCAAGCCAGAGGCCATTCGTGCCGAAGTCGGGCGCATCCTCGCCAGCTACGGCAAGGGCAGCGGTCATGTGTTCAACCTTGGCCACGGCATCACCCCCGAGGTTGATCCGGAGCACGCCGGCGCGTTCATCAACGCTGTGCACGAGCTGTCGGCGCAATACCACTAGTAGGCGCGGGCTTGACCCGCGATTGCGACCTGACTGAACCAGCGCAATCGCGGGGCAAGCCCGCTCCCACAGCCATTAAGGTTCAATTCAGCCTGCCTGGGTAATCTGGCTCCATCGAAACCCAGACAGGATCTTCACCATGAAAACCCGTTACCTCGCTCTGCTGCTTGCCCCGTTGTTCAGCACCGCTGCCCTGGCCGCCGGCTACACCGGCCCTGGCGCCCAGTCGGTGACCACGGTGGCTGCCGCTAACGACGCCGCTGACGACACCCCGGTTGTGCTGCAAGGCTACGTCATCAAGAAAGTGAACAACGATGACAAGTACGAGTTCAAGGACACCACCGGCACCATCACCGTCGAGATCGATGACGAAGACCTGCCGCCGGTGGCCTTCAACGACAAGACCAAGGTCAAGCTGACCGGTGAAGTCGAGAAGCACCTGATGAGCCGTGAAGTGGATGTCGATCTGGTTGAAGTGATCAACTAACGAATGCATCGCGGGGCAAGTCGGGTCGCCGCACCGCCGCTCCTACACGGAACCTGTGGGAGCGGCGGTGCGGCGACCCGACTTGCCCCGCGATTTGCATTTCAGGCCTTGGCCGGCAACCGGCTCAGGTGCACCGCCACCAGCAACGCCACCACCAGCAAGCTGCCAATGAACAGGCCGATGCCGTTCCACCCTGCCTGATGCCAGAACACCCCGCCTGCCGTCCCCGCCACACTCGACCCCGCGTAGTAACTGAACAGGTACAACGACGACGCCTGGCCCTTGGCCTTGGTCGCCCGGCGGCCGATCCAGCTGCTGGCCACTGAATGCGCGCCGAAAAAGCCGAAGGTGAACACCAGCATGCCGACGATAATCAGCGCCAAGGGGCTGAGCAGGGTCATCAACAAGCCGCTGAACATCAGCAGAATGGTTGCCCAGAACACCTTGCGCCGGCCCAGCTTGTCGGCCAGGGCGCCGATCTGCGCCGAGCTGTAGATGCCCGACAGGTACACCACCGACAGCAGCCCGACCAGCGCCTGGCTCATGTGATAGGGTTCGGCCAGCAGGCGATAGCCGATGTAGTTGAACAGGGTGACGAACGCGCCCATCAGCAGGAAGGCTTCGAGGAACAGCCACGGCAGGCCGGCATCGCGAAAGTGCAGGGTAAAGCCGTCGAGCAGGCTGCGCGGGTGCAGCGAGCGCGGGCGGAAGTTGCGCGATTCGGGGAGGATCTTCCAGAACACCGCCGCAGCAATCAGCGCCAGGCCACCAATCACCAACATCGCCGTGTGCCAGCTGACGAAGTCGATCAGCACCCCGGTAATCAAACGCCCGCTCATGCCGCCGATGGCATTGCCACCGATGTACAGGCCCATGGCCAGGCCAATGTGCTGGGGGTGGATCTCTTCGCTCAGGTACGTCATGGCTACCGCCGCCAGGCCGCTGAGCGACAACCCGAGCAGCGCGCGGGTCAGCAGCACGCCGTGCCAGCTGGGCATCAGGGCGCTGACGATGGTGCACAGCGCGGCGCAGAACAGGGCGAAGACCATCACTGGCTTACGCCCGATGCGGTCGGAAATCGGCCCGGTGATCAGCAGCCCGAAGGCCAGCATGCCGGTGGACACCGAGAGGATCAGGCTGCTCTGCGCGGCGCTGATGGAAAATTCCTGCGACAGCAGCGGCATCATCGGCTGTACGCAGTACAGCAGGGCAAAGGTGGCAAAGCCGCCGCAGAACAGCGCCAGTACGGTGCGCAAAAAGGCCGGGGTGCCTTTTTCGATCCAGCTTTCGTTAAGGGTGGCGACGATTTCGTCCAGCGGAGCAGGGGGCAGTTCGTGGGCGTGTGGCGCAACAGCAGTTTTCACGGGGGACCTCGGGGGCGCTACGGCCTGTCAGGCAGTGAAAAAAGCATATAGCTGGCTAATGATCATTTCCAATATATTGTTCGACCTGTTTAAGAGGTTTTACGACCTATTGGGGCCGCCATGGAATTGCGTCACCTGCGCTACTTCATTGCCGTCGCCGAAGAGCTGCATTTTGGCCGGGCGGCGCAGAACCTGGGGATCTCCCAACCACCGTTGAGCCAGCAAATTCAGGCCCTGGAGCAGGAGCTGGGGGCGCGCCTGTTCGAGCGTACCAATCGTCGGGTCGAGCTCAGCGAGGCCGGGCGGCTATTCCTTGAAGAGGCGCGGCTGGTGCTGGCGCAGGTCGACAAGGCCGCCGATGTCGCCCGGCGCGCGCAATTGGGCGAGCTGGGCGAGATGAAGATCGGCTTCACTTCGTCGGCGCCGTTCAATTCGAGTATCCCCAAGGCCATTCACGCCTTTCGCCAGCGCTTCCCGGCCGTGCACCTGAACCTCAAGGAGATGAGCAGCCGCGACGTGGCCGATGCCTTGCTCGACGAGTCGATCGAAGTCGGCCTGATGCGGCCGTTGGCGTTGCCCGAGAGCCTGAATGCCGTCGAGCTGTTTCGCGAGCCGCTGGTGGCGGTGATCAATGCCGCTCACCCGTTGGCCGAGGGCAGCGAAGCCGGGGTGCACATGGCCGAGCTGGCCCACGAACCCTTTGTGTTTTTTCCGCGTAGCTACGGCAGTGGCTTGCATGCGCAACTGCTGAGCCTGGCACGTCAGGCCGGGTTCAGTCCGCATTTTGCCCAGGAGGCAGGGGAGGCGATGACTATCATCGGCCTGGTAGCGGCGGGGTTGGGGGTGTCGGTGTTGCCGGCTTCGTTCCAGCGCATGCGTATCGATGGCGTGGTGTACCGGACCTTGCTTGACGACGACGCGGTGACGGCGGTGTGGCTGGTGCAGCGCCGCGCTGCGCCGTCGGCGATGGCCAGGGCGTTTGCCGAGCTGTTGACCCGGCAAGCCCTGTAACGCAGCTGAGTTACTGGACCTTGGCCAGGTCGCCCTTCAGCGCAACGCCCGCCATGACCGCGCCGGCGTGGCATTCGTAGGTGGTGGCGTCCTTGCGCTCGTTGCGCTTGTAGTAGCTGCTGATGTTGGTCACGGCGTTGGCGCCGACCTTGCGCGCGGCGTCCTGCATGGTCAGCAGCGCCGATTGCAGGGCCCATTCGCAGGCCGCTTCATCAGACTTGTTGAAGGCGTTGGTCTTCTTGTTGGTGATCGCCGCCGGGCTGACCACGGTGACCTTGCCTTTTGGCTGCACGCCGGCCAGGTAGAACTTCACCGAACCGTCGAGCTTGTTCTCGGCGGTCATCTGCGCCACGACTTTCTCGAACGGCAGGTAGTGAGTGGTGTCGCGAGCCTGGCTCAGGCCGGGCAGGGCGCAGAGCAGCAGAGTGGCGGTGGCGGTCCAGGTTTTCAGACGCATTGTGTCGTTCCTTGATTACTTGACAGTGTTCGAGTGCTGTTCGTTGATGGCGCGTTGCACCATGTTTTGCGCTTCCATCCTGTTCAGCTCTTGCAGGATGCTTTTGTCGAGGTTGTTCACCCAACGGTTGTAATTACGGTGAATCTTGCCGTTCTTGTAACCCAGCTCGCGGCTGTCGCGGTAGTTGATGCGAAAGTTGCTGACGCTGTAGCGGATGTCGATGGCGGCATAGAAGGTATTGCGCACCAGGATGTCGGCCTGGATCAGGTTCGGGCTGACCGTGCGTGCGGTCCAGCCGCGCTCGGCGACGGCCTTGAGGATGGCCTGCTGCACTTGCTCGTGGCTGTAGTTGTGGCCGACCACAAGTTGCTCTTGCGGGGTCAGTACCGGCTTTGAGGTACAGCCAGCCAGGCCCGCCAGGGCCAGGCCGAGGACAGCGGCGCGAATCAATGAAGACATTCCTTTCTCTCCAGCAGGTTTGAGGTCAGGTCCAGCGGCGGAAAATCAGCGAGGTGTTGACCCCGCCAAAGGCGAAGTTGTTGTTCATCACGTAGTCGTGACTCATGCTGCGAAACTCGCCGCACAGGTAGTCCAGCTCGCCGCAGCGCGGGTCGATGTGCTCAAGGTTGAGGGTGTGCACATAGCGGTCGCTGTTCATCATCTCGATGCTGAACCAGGACTCCAGCGCGCCGCAAGCACCGAGGGTGTGGCCGAGGAAGCTTTTTTGCGAGCTGATCGGCATGCGCGGGCCGAACAGGCTGCTGGTGGCCAGGGTTTCGGCGATGTCGCCCTGCTCGGTGGCGGTGCCGTGGCCGTTGACGTAGCCGATGGCAGCCGGCGTGAGGTTTGCGTCTTCCAGCGCCAGCTCCATGGCCCGGCGCATGGTCGCCTGCTCCGGGCGGGTGGTGTGCTGGCCGTCGGCGTTGCTGCCAAAGCCGACGATCTCGGCATAAATGTGCGCGCCCCGGGCCAGGGCGTGCTCGAGCTCTTCGAGCACCAGCATGCCGCCGCCTTCGCCGATCACCAGGCCATCGCGACCGCTGTCGTAGGGGCTCGGGCTCTTGTGCGGGGTGTCGTTCTTGAGGCTGGTGGCGTACAGCGCGTCGAAGACCATAGCCTCGGTCGGGCACAGCTCTTCGGCGCCGCCGGCGAGCATCAGCGGCAGGCGGCCGAACTTGATCGCTTCATAGGCATAGCCGATACCCTGGCTGCCGCTGGTGCAGGCGCTGGAGGTCGGGATCAGGCGCCCGGTGAGGCCGAAGAAGATACTGATATTGGCTGCGGTGGTGTGCGGCATCATGCGCACGTAGGAGTTGGCGTTGAGGCCTTCGGCCACCGAGTTGAGCAGCATGTTGCCGAACGCCTTGATCTCGTCGGTACTGCCGGTGGACGAGCCGCAGGCCACGCCCATGCGCCCGTCGCGGATCGACGGGTCGTCGAGCAGGCCGGCGTCGCGCAGGGCGTTCTGCGCTGCCGCCACGGCCAGGCGCGAGACCCGACCCATGCTGCGCAGCTGCTTGCGGGTCCAGCCGCTCGGCACCTTGAAATCGTCGATGGGGCCGGCCAGGCGCGTGTTGAGCTCCTCGAAACGGTCCCATTCATCCATGCGGCGAATGCCGCTGCGGTTGCTGGCGAAGTTGCCGGCAATGGTCTGCCAGTCGCTGCCCAGCGAGGTGATACCGGCCATGCCGGTGACGACCACACGTTTCATCAGCACAGGCCTCCGTTGACCGCCAGCACCTGGCGGGTGATGTAGGCGGCTTCGGCCGACATCAGGAAGTTCACCGCGCCGGCGACTTCTTCCGGGGTGCCCATGCGTTGTGCCGGGATCATCTTCAGCAGCTCTTCGACCGGCACGTGCTCGTCGAGCATGGCGGTATCGATCAACCCCGGGGCAACGCAGTTGACGGTGATCTTGCGCTTGCCCAGCTCGATTGCCAGGGCCTTGGCGGCGCCGATGACGCCGGCCTTGGAGGCGCTGTAGTTGACCTGGCCACGGTTGCCGATCATGCCCGACACCGAGGTGATGCAGACGATACGCCCGGCTTTGCGCCGGCGGATCATCGGCATCATCAGTGGGTGCAGGACGTTGTAGAAACCGTCGAGGTTGGTGCGCAGCACCTGGTCCCAGTCGTCTTCGGTCAGCGCCGGGAAGGCGCCGTCGCGGGTCAGGCCGGCGTTGCAGACCACACCGTAGTAGGCGCCGTGGGTTTCTACGTCATCAGTGAGGATGGCCGCGCAGGCGGCGCGGTCGGCGACGTCGAACTGCAGCACGCGGGCTTGCTGGCCCAGGCCCCGGACTTCTGCGGCAACGGCGTCGGCTTCACTGCGCCCGTTTCGGCAATGCAGGACCAGGTCGAAACCGGCGTGCGCCAGGCGCAGGGCAATGGCCCGGCCAATGCCACGGCTGGAACCGGTGACCAGGATGGTGTCAGTCATGGGGGGACTCCTCAGGGCCCGCTTCGGCCAGGTAGCTGGCCACCTGCGGCGGGCGAAAAACGTTCAAACGGGCCATGGCATGGATGCCCGGGCCGCGCAGGTGACACTCGAACACGCCCATGCCGTTGTCGTCTTCGAGCGAGCGCAGGGCATGGATGCGCAAGTGGGCACCGGCAGGGAAATGTTCGACATTGCATTCGAATTTACGCGTGCCGAGCAAAAAGCCCAGCTCCATCGGCTGGCCTTGCTGGCGCGCGCGGCAACCGGCATAGGCGGCCACGCTCTGGGCCATCAGCTCGATGCCGACCCAGGCCGGCAGGCTGCCGTCGGCGCGGTTGAACAGGCCGCCGGGGCGTACGGTCAGGTGGGTATGGATCTGCTCTTCATCGAACGACTCGACCTGATCGATAAGGATCATGTCGCCGGCGTGCGGCAGCAGTTCGGCCAGTGGCCAGGTGATCATGGGGTGTCTCCGAGAATCAGGCTGACATTGTTGCCACCGAAGGCGAACGAATTGCTCATCAGGCGTCGCGGGCCGCTGGCCGGCAGGCGCTGGCTGGCATCGGCCAGGTTCAGGGCTGGCAACTGCGGGTCATCGACGCCATCCCAGACATGCGGCGGCAGGCGCCCTTCAGTATTGCCGGCGGCCAGGCTCAGCCAGCAGAACGCCGCTTCCAGTGCACCGGCGGCGCCCAGGGTGTGGCCGGTCATCGGCTTGCTCGACGAGCAGGCCAGCTGGCTGCCAAACAGTTCATGCACGGCCAGGCTTTCCATGGCGTCGTTGTGCCGGGTGGCGGTGCCGTGCAGGTTCAGGTAGTCGATGTCTTGTGGTTGCAGGCAGGCATTGTCCAGCGCCTTGCGCATGGCCTGCAAGGCGCCCTTGCCGCCGGGCTCTGGCGCCGAGATATGGTGCGCATCGGAGCTGGCACCGGCACCGAGCAGGGCAATGCCGGGGCCTTCGTGGTTGGCATCGCGAGTCATCAGGAACAGTACCGCCGCTTCGCCGATGTTGATGCCATTGCGGTTGACCGAGAACGGGTTGCAGCGCTCGGCGCTCACCGCCTCGAGGGCGCTGAAGCCGTTGAGGGTCAGCTTGCACAGGCTGTCGACACCGCCGCAGATCACCGCATCGCACAGCCCCAGGTCGAGCAGGCGCCGGGCGCTCATCAAGGCCCGGGCGCTGGAAGTGCAGGCGGTGGAAATCACATAGGCCGGGCCGCTCAGTTGCAGCCAGTCGGCAAGGAAATTGGCCGGGGCGCTGAGCTCCTGCTGGGCATAGTCGTAGCTGGGCGAAAATTGTTGCTCGCGCAGGTAGTGGGCGATGCCCTCGCTGGCCTCCTTGATGCCCGAGGTGCTGGTGCCCAGGACGATACCGATGCGCGGGCGGCCAAAGCGGGCGATGGCCGCTTCGATCGCTGAGCTGATCTGCAGGCAGGCCTCCAGCAGCAACTGGTTGTTGCGGCTTTGGTGGGCCTGCAGGCCGGCAGGCAGCTCGGGCAGTTCGCCGTGCACGGCTGCTACCGGCAGGCTGCGCTGCGCTACCCAGCCCTCCTCCACGCGCATGCCAGAGCAGTCGCCGGCAAACAGTTTGCGGGCAACTTCGGCCTGGCCGCGCCCCAGGGCGCAGACCAGGCCCAGGGCATTGAGGTAAGCGGTCATGGCGTGTTCTCGCTGGGCAGTGGGCTGACTAGATAACGCAGGCCCTGGCCCAGGTTCAAGGTGAAGTCGTCGGCTTGTCGGTAGTCGACATGCCAGCGCTCACCCAGCCAGCGTTGCTGGCCTTGCTGGCGGGCGCCGGGGTAGAGCGTTTGCACCTGCTCGGCCGGGGTCATGGCGAACAGCAGGGCGGCGAACAGTTCACGGGCACCCGGGTTGGGTGGCAGCAGGCCATCGGCGTGCCACTGGCCGTCGTTGAGCAACTGCCGTGCCTGCGGAATGCCCAGCAAGTCCAGCAACGACCAGCGCAGGCTGGCGTCTTCGCGCTGGATCACCAGCAGCCAGTCCTGGCTTTGCCCCGCCTGTTGGCGCTGAATATGCAGCTGCATCGGCAGCGTCAGCGCCGGCATTTGCGTGGGCAGCGGCACCCGGCTGGCGCAGGCGCTCAGCAGGGCAAAGGCGAGGATCAGCAACAGGCGTTTCATGCACTCGGCTCGGTGGGGTTCAATGGTTTGCGCGCCACCACGTTGACCAGGGTTTCTTCGCGCTGGCCGACGGGCGGCGGCTTGCGCAGGCCGAAGCGTTCGAGCAGGCCGAAGTCGCTGGAACGGCTCCACCACAGGTACGGGTAAGAGACATTCTGCGCGCCGAATTCGAAGCCCTGGTCGCGCAGCATCTGCAGGTACTGTTCGGCGCTTTTCTGTACATGCATGGGGTGACGGAACAGCCAGCGGATCACCCAGGTGTCGATATAGGCTTCGGTGGACTCGGCGAACAGCAGGTAACCACCGGGCTTGAGCACCCGGTAGAACTCGGCCAGGGCCTTTTCCTGCTCGACCAGGTGGTGGAAGGTCTGGTGGCAAAAGAGCATGTCGACGCTGTTGTCGGCAAACTGCAAGGCCGCGCAGTCACTGCCGCGCAGCTCGACCTCCAGGCCCAGGCGCCGGGCCTCGGCCTGGCTCAGTTCGAGACTGTGCGGGTCGGCGTCGGTGCCCAGCAACTGGCCGGGGCTGAACACCTGCTGCAGGTACTGGAACGACTTGCCCTGGCCGCAGCCGGCATCGAGCAGCACCGGTGCTTGCGGCAGCGGGGTGTCGAACAGCCGACGCAGGTCGTTGATCGCCACCCGCAGCACATGGTGCTGCCAGGTGTGGCTGCGCAGGAACCAGAAGCCGAAACGGGTTTCCTCGACGTAGCTGTCGCTGAGGAACGGTTGCTGACTCATGCCGCCGTCCTTGCACAGACTTCGGCGAGCATGCGCAGGCGCCGCTTGGGTTCGCTGACGAACGGGTTGCGCAGGTCCCAGGCGTAACCGGCGAGGATCGAGCTGATCATCGCGCGGATTTCCGGTGAGCTGGCCGGGTGGTAGATGACGTCCTGGAAGCTGCCGTTGTACCAGCCCTCGACGTAGGCGCGGAAGGTATCGACGCCACGCTTGAGCGGCTCGGCGAACTCGCTCTGCCAGTCGACGTTTTCACCTTGCAGCTGGCGGTGCAGCACGCCGGCGGCCATGCTCGCCGAGCGCATGGCGATGGTCACCCCGGAGGAGAACACCGGGTCAAGAAATTCGGCGGCGTTGCCGAGCAGGGCAAAGCCCGGGCCGTGCAGGGTCTTGACGTTGGCCGAGTAGCCGCCGATGGTCCGCGCCGGGGTGTCCCACACGGCATTGGCCAGTACCTTGGCCAGGCTTGGGGTCTGGGCGACGAAGTCTTTCAGGCAGGCATCCAGGTCAGCCGGCGCGGCGGCAAAGTGCTCGGCGGCGGCGACCACGCCCAGGGAGCAGCGGCCGTTGCTGAAGGGAATGGTCCAGAACCAGATATCGCGGTGCTGCGGGTGGGTGGTGATGAGGATCTTTTCGCGGTCGAACGCCGGGTGGTCGATGCGGTCTTCGATGTGGGTGAACACCGCCTGGCGCACCGGGAAGTTCGACGGTGCTTCGAGGTCCAGCAGGCGCGGCAGGACGCGGCCATAACCGCTGGCATCGAGGACAAACTCAGCTTCGACGCGGTACTCGCTGCCATCCAGGCGGCGCACGCGCACCTGCGGGCGGGCGCGCTCGAAGTCGGCGGCGATGATCTCTTCTTCGTAGCGGATTTCCACGCCCTGGGCGGCGGCCTGGTCGGCCAGCAACTGGTCGAACTGGGCGCGCTGGACCTGGAAGGTGCTCGGCTTGCCGTTGCTGAAGGTGTCGCCAAAATCAAACGCGCTGTATTCCTCGCCCCAGGCGAAGGCCGCGCCGTTCTTGCGCTGGAAGCCTGCCGCTTCGAGGGCCGGGAGCATGCCGGCTTCCTCGACGAAGTCGATGCAGTGCGACAGCAGGCTCTCGCCGATGGAAAAGCGCGGAAAGCGCTGGCGCTCGATGATCAGTACGTCGTGGCCATTGCGCTTGAGCAAGGCCCCGGCGATGGCGCCGGACGGACCGGCGCCGATGATCAATACCTGCCGTTGTTGCAGTTCAGTGTTCGGCATAAGGCCTCCTTGCCGGTTGGGCAGTCTTCAATGGAATCCGGTGCAGGCCGGCCAGCGCGGGCATCAGCGTGGCGACCAGGCTCATCAGCATCAGCGCGAAGTACAGCGCCGGGCTGATCAGCTGTTGTTGCAGCAGCAGGTTGAGAAAGACGATCTCGCTCAAGCCGCGAATATTGAGCAGCAGGCTTTCCCGCCATTTGCTCGCGCCGGCGAACGACGGCGTCGCCCAGCACAGGCCCAGCCAGTTGCCGAGCAGCTTGCTGACGATCGGTAACAGCAGCAAGGCACTCAACTGGATGGCATTGAAGCCCTGCAGCACGTTGTGGATATCGATCTGGATGATGCCGAAGGTCATGATCAGCGGGATCGCAATGCCGTTCTGCAGGCGTTTTATCCACAGCGCCGACAGCGGCATGTGCAGTGGCAGCTTGAGCCAGGCCAGGCAGCACAGGTAGCCGATACCGAAAATCAACGCATTGAGGCGGTAGTGCTCGGCAACGAACAGCAGGGCGAAAAAGCCCAGGCTGTAGACCCACGGCCGGCGCAGGCCAAGGGCGTAGAGTGGCAGCGGCAGGCAGGCGCCCAGCACGGGCAGCAGCAGGCTCACGGGGTCGAGGCTACCCTTGCCCAGGCCAAACAGCAGCCAGCAGGTCAGGTCGATGAGGATCGCCGACTGCATCAGGCGCCGGGTTGCTGCAGGCGGATAGTCGATGTTGCGCAGGTACAGGTAGAGCACCGGAATGGCGGTGATGGCGAACACCAGCCCAAGCGCCAGGGTGGTCAGCCAGGGCTGCGTCGGCAGCAGCAAGGCGCCGCAGGCCAGGCCACAGGCAAAGGGCACGAAGAAACTTGGCAGGGCGATCTTCAGGCTCTGGCGGTCGAACTTCAGCTCCACCACGTCAGCCAGAATATGCCCCAGCAGCAGGGCGAAACTCAGGCCATACAGGGTTTTCAGCCAGGACGGCGCCACCAGTGCGGCGCCACTGAGCTGCCAGTGCGGCTCGACCCAGAACAGCATCAGCAGCGGCAGGCCGAGGGTCGCCAGCAACAACTGGCTGACAATCGGGATCAGCCCCAGGCGCCGGCCCAGCTCACTGGCGATCCAGAACAGTGCCAGGGCCAGGACCCAGAACAACACGATACTCATGCCGCCTGTTCCTTGTGGCCGGTGGCAGCCCAGGGCGCCAGGACAAAACTGAAGGCCAGGCCGAGGCTCACCGCCAGGCCAAAGTTGCTCACCGCCGGGGTGCTCGACACCGCCAGCAGGCCGAACGACAGCCAGGTGGTGGTCGCCGCCAGCAGGGTGCCGAGCAGGCTGACGGCGGCGCCGCCGATCTGCTCATGCATGAGGATCGCGTAGTCGACGCTGATGGCGGTCACCAGCAGCAGGCCGAACAGGCTGAACAGGGTCAGCGGCTGGCCCAGCCAGCCCAGGCAGGCCAGGCTGCACAACGCGGCGAGTAGCGGCAGGGCGACGATGCGCAGGGCACCGCCGAGGCCGAACGGCAGGATCAGCAACACCACGATCAGCGCGCACGACAACAGCTTGAGCTCGGCGGCGCTGACCTGGGTGGCGGCAAACACCCGGTTGAGGTCGCCGAGGCGGTCGACCAGTTGCACGCCGTCGAGGTCGTCGGCTTGCAGGCGCAGCAATGCCGGATCGTTCAAGCCCTGGAGGCTGACGATGGCGGCCACGCCCTGGCCATCGGCGCCCAGCCACAGGGTGCGCCAGGGCTCGCCCAGCGGGCCGCTGAGGGCGTGATCGATGTCGAGCGTAGGCAAGGCCTGCACTTTTGCCAGTTCCGCCTGTAACGCGCTTTGCGGTACGCCCAGGGCCAGCAGCGGCTGCAGTGGCAGGCTGCCCAGTGCATCGCGTACCTGTTGCTGCTCGGCAGGGCTGGCGACCAGTTGGCTGAGGGCCATGTAGCCCTTGAGCTTGTCGGTTTCGACCAGTTCATCGAGCCGCGTGCTCAGCGCTTGCAGGCGACCCAGCAACTGCGTCTGGTCGGCGCCGCGAACCAGGTAGAACTGGCTGGTGGGCTGGTAACCGGTGATGCGTGCCACGGCCTGGGCTTCTTCGAGCAGTTGCGGCGGGCTGCCGACCCACTGGCGGATGTCGTTGCGGCTGTCCAGCTGCCACAGGCCCGCCGCGCAAAACAGGATCAGCAGGCCGAGCAACACCGGGCTTGGCACCTTGTTCAGTAGCTTCAGACGCAGGTCCACCAACCGTTGGGCAATGCGCAGCGGCCATTGCGCCGGCTGCAGCTCGATACCCTTGAGCAATGCCGGCAGCAGGCACACGGCGCTGAGGTAGGCGCCGACCAGGCCGGCGGCGGAAAACACGGCGATCTGGGTCAGGGCCGGGAACGGCGTGAAGGCCAGGGCCAGGTAGCCGATGCAACTGGTGGCCAGGCTCAGGCTCAGGCCCGGCAAGGTCAGCCGCAAGGCCGGCCAGGCACGCCAGGGGCGCAGGCTCCAGCTCTTGGACAGGTAGTGCAGCGGGTAGTCGACGGCGACACCGATCAGGCTTGAGCCGAGCACCAGGGTCATCACGTGCATCTGGCCGAACAGCGCCACGCAGGCCACCGCACCGAACAGCATGCCGACCAGCACCGGCATGAACGCCAGCAACACCCGCAGGCGCCGGAACGCCAGCAGCAACAGCAAGAGGATGCCGACCGTGGCGCCGCCGCCAACCCAGGTGATTTCCTGGCTGGCCTGGCGCTGGCCGTTGGCGGCATACAGCAAGCCGCTGGCGGCCAGCAGGCGGGCGCCGCGCTGCCCGGCTTCAACCCGGCTGGCGGCGAGCAGGTCGGCGACCTGCAGCGGCAGTTGCAGGTCGAACGCATTGCCCAGGGTGCGCGCGCGCAGCAGCACCCAGTGCTGGCCGTCGGCCTCGGCCAGCAGCGCGCCGCTGGCGGTGTCCAGTTGTACCGCAGCAGGGCGTGGCTGGCTGTTCTGGATGCGCCCGGTCAGGCCCAGCCAGTCGTCCTGGCTGGGCACCAGGCTGAAGCCGGCAAAGGGATCGTAGAGGCTCTGCACGCGCTGCTCGATAAAGCCTTGCGGGTTGTCGACCAGGCTGCTGCGGTCGGCGCGCGAGAGCATCGCCAGGCGCCCTTGCAGCAACTGCTCGCGCAATGCCTGCAGGTCGGTTTGCAGGCTCCACTGGACCTTCTCGAACAGGCCGCTGGCCTGCCATTGCCCGGCCAGCTGCTGGGCCAGGGCGATGGCCTGGTCACGCTGGGGATGGCCGACCAGCACCAGCATCTCGCGGTTCAGCGGCTCCTGCATGCGCTGTTCGGCGCGTTGCACCAGCGGGTCCTGGGTGGCGCCGGGCACCAGCGTCATCAGGTCGGCAGACAACGGCGCGGCGCGGTGCCATTGCCAGCCGGCGAGGGCCAGCACAGCGATCAGCAACAGCAAAAACAGCCTTGGCAACAGGCGCTCACTCGGCAAAATCGCGGCGCTCCGTGTCGGTCAGGCTGGCGCTGCTGCTCGATGGCATGCGCAGCACCGTGCTGTCGCCCTGGGTTTCCAGCAACTGGATGCGTTCGACGTAGCGCCCGCCCTCAATATCGATCTGGCTGAACACCTGCTTGAGCAGCAGCGAGCGCGGAGTCAGGCGCAGTTGCCAGTGCTGGGCATCGCCTTGCAGGCTCAGCTCGAAGTCACGCTGCAGGCCGCTGCTGTCGCCTTGCAGCACGGCGAAGAACAGGCGGTTCTGCTCGGCGCCGGCGCTCTTGCCCGGCAGCATCTGCCAGCCGGACGGGGCGCGGCGGGCGATGCCCTGGGCGTTGAGGCGGTAGTCCTGCTTGAGCGGCGTTTGCAGCAGCCACAGCAGGCCATGGTCACGGGCGAGCACGAACTGGCCTTTGCTGACCAGTGGCTGTGGCAGGGCGCGCAGGTGCTTTTCCTGGATGAACGGGCCCTTGATGACCGCAGGTTCGCCCAGTTGCTTGCTCAGGTCATCGAGGCCAAAGGCGTGGGCCAGGGTGCAGCTGGCCAGCAGGCCGAGGCACAGCAGGCCACGCAACAGCGTCTTCATGGCAGCACCTTGTTCACAGCGTCGATCATCACCTGCGGCGAGGCCAGTTGCATCTCGCCGCTGGCGATCTCGACCGCGACCTGCACCGAGCTGGCGCGGGTCATGCGTGCGCCAGTGACGGCATCGCTGATCAGGTAGTTGATCTTCAGGCGGTTCTCCCACTCCACCAGGCTGGCGCGCACGTTCAGGCGCTGGCCGAAGGTGGCGCCACGCACATAGCGCAGCTGCAGGTCGATCACCGGCCAGGCGAAGCCGGAGGCCTGCATCTGCAGGTAGTTGTGTTCGAGCCTGTCGAGCAGCGCGCAGCGCGCCACCTCGAGGTATTTGACGTAGTGGCCGTGCCAGACCACCAGCATGCTGTCGACATCGAAGAACGGCACCAGCACTTCGCTATCGACGTGCAACACTCCCTGACTACGCATGCAGCCTCCAGTGTTGTTCGGCAATTCGGCTCAGGCACAGGCGCAGGTCGCCTTCCAGGGCACGGTCTTCGATGACCGGGGCGAAGTCTTCGAGCAGCGCGGCGTGCATCTGGGCCAGTGCTGGCGGCAGGTCGCGGGCGTCGGCTTCGCGGCCGCGCAGCCAGACACCCTGGTTGGCCGCCAGCAAGGTCGCGGCGGCAACCTGCTCGGTCAGTTCGAGCGTGCGCAGGGCATCGCGGGCGGCGATGGTGCCCATGCTCACTTTGTCCTGGTTGTGGCACTCGGTGGAGCGCGAGAATACGCTGGCCGGCATGGTGTTTTTCAACGCTTCGGCAGTCCATGCGCTGGCGCCGATCTGCACCGCCTTGAAGCCGTGGTTGAGCATCGCCCGCTCGGCGCTGGCGCCCGACAGGTTGCTCGGCAGGCCATGGTTGTAGCGGCTGTCGACCAGCAGCGCGAGCTGGCGGTCGAGCAGGTCGGCGACATTGGCCACCAGGTTCTTCAGGCTGTCCATGGCGAAGGCGATATGACCGCCGTAAAAATGCCCGCCGTGCAGCACGCGTTCGGCTTCGGCGTCGATGATCGGGTTGTCGTTGGCACTGTTCAGTTCGGTCTCGATAAAACCGCGCAGCCAGCCCAGGCTGTCGGCCAGCACACCGAGCACATGCGGTGCGCAGCGCAGCGAGTAGCGGTCCTGCAGGCGGTGCAGCGGCGCGGTCGGTGCGTCGATGGCCAGATCCTGGCGCAACCAGGCGGCTACCTGCATTTGCCCCGGGTGGGGCTTGGCGGCGAACAGGCGCTCGTCGAAGTGCTCCGGGTTGCCTTGCAGGGCGACCACGTTCAGCGCGGTGATGCGCGTGGCCAGCTTGAGCAGGTAATCGGCGCGGGCGAAGGCCAGGCAGGCCAGGCCGGTCATCACCGCGGTGCCGTTCATCAGCGCCAGGGCTTCCTTGGGCCGCAGCACCAGCGGCTGCCAGCCCAGTTCACGATGGACGTCGGCGGCGCTGCGGCGCTCGCCCCGGTACAGGACCTCGCGCTCGCCCGACAGGGTGGCGGCCACGTAGGACAGCGGCGTCAGGTCGCCGCTGGCGCCCACCGAGCCTTCCTGGGGAATCAGCGGCAGGATGTCGTGGGCAAGAAACGCCTGCAGGCGCTCCAGCAGCTCGACGCGCACCCCGGACACGCCATGGCACAGCGACTGCAAGCGGGCGGCCAGCACCGCGCGGGTGGCCGGTGCATCGAGCAATTGGCCGAGGCCACAGCCGTGGAAGGTGTACAGGTGCTTGGGCAGCGCTTCAACATGCTCCAGCGGCACCGCCACCACGCACGAGTCACCGTAGCCGGTGGTCACGCCGTAGATTACCCCTTCCTTGTCCAGCAGCGAGTCGAGGAACTGCGCGCCACGGGCAATCCGCGCGCAGTACTCGGCGTCGTCCTGCAGGCGGGTTTCGGTCTGGCGATTGGCCAGGGCGAGGACGTCTTCGATTGCCAGCGGCAACGCGCCGAAGGTCACGGGCTTATGCGGATGCATCGTCATCGGTCTTCCAGAAAGGGTAGAAATTGAACCATTGCTGCGGCGCTTGCAGGCAATAGTGGCCCAGGCGCTCGGCATAGCGCCCGGCCCAGTCGGCGATCACCTGATCGCGCTGGCCGCGGCGCCATTCGATGGCCTCGGCGAAGGGTTCGAGAATCACCTGATAGCGGCCTTGCTGCTTGAGGCAGAAGAACAGGTTGAGTCGGCACTTGAGCAGCCCGGCCAGTAACCACGGGCCTTGCGGGAAGGCGGCGCGGTGGCCGAGAAAATCCGTCTCGACCGTGCGCGCGCCATGCAGTGGCACGCGGTCACCGGCAATCGCCAGCCATTCACCGCGGTCCAGGCGCTGGCTCAGTTGCAGCATGATCGCCGGGTCCAGCTCGCTGACCTGGATCAGGCGCAGGTTGCTCGCCCCCGATTCACCGAGCAGGCGATTGAAGCGTTCGGCGTGCTTGGTGTGCACCAGCACGTTCATGGTCACTTGCTCGCCGAGCTCGGCCAGGGCGCGGCAGACTTCAAGGTTGCCCAGGTGCGCGCCGACCAGCATCTGCCCGCGCTCGGCGCGCAGTTGAGTGCGCAATTGTGCCGGGTCGACGATTTCGATCTGCTCCAGGCGCAGCTTGCCGTTCCACACGTCGAGCTTGTCCAGCAGGGCCTCGGCAAAGGCCATGAACTGGCCGAACACCCGCCGCTGGCTGGGGCGCAGGCCGGCTTGCCCGCTCCAGTCGGCCAGGCGCTGCTGGTATTGCCAGATGCTCTGCCGGGCGCGGCGGCCAAACACGAAGAAGTACAGGACGATGCCATACAGCACCGGGCTGAGCAGGCGTCGGCCGAGCAGTTTGATACCGAAGGCGGTCAGCTTCATCAGCCAGAAGCTGCCGCGCTCCTGGTGGTCGGCCCAGTGTTGTTCGCCGTTGCTCATGCCTGCCACCGCCGCCAGAGGATCGCCGGGGCACGCAGCAACATGCCGAAGAACAGCTTGGTGTGCATCTTCGAGATCAAGGCGTTGTCGTGGAACAGACGAAAGTGCGAAAGGCCATCAGCCGGGTAATGCACCTTGGTCGGCAGCCAGCGCATCGGCTGGTTGCGCCAGGCCAGGCGCACGAGGATCTCCGGGTCGAAGTCCATGCGCTTGCCGAGCTTGACCGCATCGATCAGCGCCAGGGTCGGCGGCAGCGGGTAGACGCGAAAGCCGCACATCGAATCGGGAATCTGCAGCGACAGGCTGTTGATCCACACCCACACGTGAGTCAGGTAGCGCGCGTACAGGCGGCCTTTGGGCACACTGGCGTCGTACTGTGGATAACCGCAAATCAGTGCCTGTGGATAAGCCTGCGACTGCTGCAGAAAGCGGCTGACATCGGCCAGGTCGTGCTGGCCGTCGGCATCCACCTGCAGGGCATGGCTGAAGCCCAGGCGCGCCGCTTCGCGCAGGCCGGCCATGACCGCGCCGCCCTTGCCCTGGTTGACCTGCAATGTCACCAGATAAACCTGCTGCTGTTCGGCCAGCTGGCGCAGCACGGCGGCGCAGGCCGGGCTGCTGGCGTCGTCGACCAGTACGCAAGGCAGGCCGGCTGCGAGCAGGTCGGCAACTACCGCTGGCACCGCCAGTTCGTGGTTGTACACCGGGATCACCGCGCAGGGTTTATTCACCGATGGCCTCCAGCACGATGCGGCCGCTGGAGCAGGCTGCCCCGGCATTGCTGTAGGCAAAGTAGAGCTTGCCACGCTCGGCATCGAAGCGCAGGGTCAGTTGCAGCGGGTCGCCGGGGCGCACCAGTTGCTGGAACTTCAGCACTTCCATGCCGGCGAACTGGCGTGGCCGGTCGAGCAGTTGTTGCCCGAGCGCCAGCGCCCAGTCGACCTGGACTACCCCCGGCAGTACCGGCGTCTGCGGGAAGTGGCCGTTGAAATAGGCAAGGTCTGCCGACACCGCCAGTTGCAACTGCAGTTCGCCGTTGACCTCGGCCTGGCTCAGCACTTCCGGGCCTTTGGGCCGTGGAGCCAGCAGCAGGGCTTCGAGCTCGGCCTGGGGCAGTTTGCCCTGGGCGTTGAACGGCAGTTGTCGCAGCAGGCGCCAGCGTCGGGGCAGGGCCAGGGCTTCGCAGTGCTGGCTGAGGTGCTGGCGCAGGCCTTCGGTGAGTGCGCGTCGGCCCTGATTGCGCAGGGCGTGCAGGCCTGCGGCGCTGAGCACCAGCAGGGCGCCGAGGCTGGCGCGGTTTTCCTGGATCACCGCCAGGCGCGCTTCCTCGACCCAATCGTGGGCGACCAGGGCCTGTTCGAGCATTGGTAGGGAGATGCGTTTTTCTTCCAGTTTGACGATCCGGTCCAGGCGCCCCAGCAGGCGAAAGCGCCCGTCAGCGGTGAACTCGACGGCATCGGCGCTTTGCTCGATGTGGCCGGGTGGCAAATAGGTCGATTCGATACGCAGCGCACCCTGTTCATTCTGGCTCAGGCGCACCTCGGCAAAGGGTTGCCACAGGCTGTCGCCCTGGCGCCAGGCAATGCCGCCGGTTTCCGAGCTGCCGAGAATTTCGCTCGGCCATTGCTGCAGGCGCTGGTGCAAGGCCTGGGCGGCGCTGGCCGGCAGCTCGCCGCCGGAGGAAAACACCCGGCGTACCGCGCTTAACGCGGGCCAGTCGAGGTTGTCACCCATGCGCTTGAGCAGCGCCGGGCTGGCCACCCAGGCAAAGGCCGGGTGCTCGCGGCTGGCGCGCTGCAGGTCTTCGGGGAAGGGCAACTGCCGACGCACGAACGGGCGCCCGGCGCACAGCGGCCAGAGCACGCGAAACAGCAGGCCGTAGATGTGCTGGGCGGCGACGCTGCCGATGATGCACGCAGCGCCCAGCTCTGTGCCCCATAGCTGTTCCAGGGCCTGCACTTCATTGGCCAGCTGGCGCAGGCTCTTGTCGATGCGCTTGGGTTCGCCGCTGGAGCCGGAGGTGCACAGGCTCAGCAGGCAAGCGTCCAGGTCCAGTTGGGCAGCGGCCAGGGGCGTCTCCAGCAGTGCATCCAGCGCAGTGTCTTGCGCCTGGTCGCTCAGCCACAGTTCGACTTCGCCTTGCCAGCGCTGGCGGGTCTGGACTTGCAGGTCGGCCGGCAGCAGCACCTGTACGCCGGCGCGCCAGGCGCCGAGCAGGGCCACGGCCAGCTCGGCGGCGTCTTCCAGGTGCACGGCAATGCGCTTCACACCACGGCGCTCAAGGCCAGCGGCCAGTTGCAGGGCTTGCTGGCGCAGGCCCGCGTGGTCCAGCGCCGGGGCGAAGGTTACCGGGCGCGGCGCGTCGCTTGGGTGCAGCAGTTGCTCAAGAGCAATCCATTTCATGAGCGTCCTCGCACGCGTTGTCTTATCAGCCATTCAATGGCAAACAGCAGGCCCATCAGCCCGTAGGCGATCAGGCCGTTGTACAGGGTCCACCAGCTCAGCGGCGCCCACAGGGTCAGGGCGGCGGCGACCAGGCCGTTGGCCAGGAAGAACAGGCTCCAGACCTTGGTCACCTGGCGTGTGTAGTGGATCGCCACCTCGGGCAGTTGCGGCTCGCGCAGGCGCGCCAGGCGCTCGGCCACCGGCGGGCCGAATTTCAGGCTCAGGCCGAACAGGCCAAGCATGAACGCGCTGATCAACACCGGGTACCAACGCAGCAGCTGCGGGCTGTTGAACAGCGCCAGCAACGCGCAGAAGGCAATCGCCGCCACGGCCATCCAGTGCCCGCCGGGGCGCCGCCGCTCGCTCAAGGCGCGCGCCAGCCACAGGCCGCCGAGCAACAGGCCGAACTGCCAGGGGGCAAAGTGGGCCATGCCAAAATGCACCGCAAAGGGGTACAGCAGACCGGCCAGCAGCAGGCCGAGGCCGATCAGGCGTTTCATGCCGCGTTGTTGACCAGGCGGTAGACCGCCTCGACCACGTCGTTGACCGTACGCACGGCCTTGAACTCGTCGGCGGCGATTTTCTTGCCGGTCTGGCGCTTGATGTGATCGATCAGGTCGACCGCGTCGATGCTGTCGATTTCCAGGTCCTGATACAGGTTCGATTCCAGGCTGATGCTGGCCGGGTCCAGTTCGAACAGTTCGACCAGGGCATCGCGCAGGGTGTTGAAGATGTCTTCGCGGGTTTGCATGGTGCTGTCTCAGGCTGCCTGTTTGGCGGTGACGAAAGCCGCAAGGCTGGCCACGCTGGTGAAATGGTTACGGGTGTCCTTGGCGTCGGCGTCGATCTTGATGCCGTACTTCTTCTGGATCGCCAGGCCGAGTTCGAGGGCGTCCACCGAATCCAGGCCCAGGCCTTCGCCGAACAGGGTCTGCTGGTCACCGATGTCCTGGGCGCTGATGTCTTCAAGGCCCAGGGCGTCGATGATCAACAGCTTGATGTCGTGGTTAAGGGTGTTCTGTGGATCGCTCATCTTCGGCGAGCTCCTTGGTGAAGTGCTGATGCAAATAGTCGTTGAGTTTGCGTGAGGCCTGCGGGGCGGGGCCTTGTGCGGCGAAGGCCTGCGGGTCGATGTCGGCACCGACCTGCAGGCTGAAATGCACCCGGCGCTGGGGTATGCGGTACCAGGGTTCGGCCTTGGTCAGGGTGCTGGGGGTGACCTTGATGGTTACCGGGGTAATGATCTGCGCACCGCGCAGGGCGATGGCCGCTGCGCCGCGATGGAAGGCCGGCGGTTGGCCCGGCTGGGTGCGCGTGCCTTCGGGGAAGATGATCAGGGTCTGGCCGCCTTGTAGTGCGCCGACGGCGCTGTCGAGCATGTCCATGCTGCCGTCGTTGCTGATGTATTCGGCCGAACGCACCGGGCCGCGGGTGCAGGGGTTGTGCCAGAGGCTCTGCTTGACCACGCAGTTGGCCTGGCGTACCAGGCCGATGAGGAACACCACGTCGATCAGCGACGGGTGGTTGGCAATGATCATCTGCCCCGGGCGGCCGAGTTTTTCCGCGCCCTTGACCTCATAGGTGAGCACGCCGCTGGCGGCCATGAAACGAATGAAACGCCAGAACAGCCAGCTGATGGTGTGCCGCGCGCGCTGGCGATGGCGTACGCCGTCGCCGGGCAGGCAGGCCAGCAGCGGGAACACCAGCAGGCGCAGGCACAGGCCGCCGACACCGAACAGCAGGAAGCTGACGGCGGTGGCGAGCAGGCGCCAGTAATAGGCGTCGCGCGGTCTGCTTATGGCTTGCGTTGCCAGTTCCATGTGCGACTCTTCCAGGTGTGGGTACAGGTGCTTTCGCCCTTGAGCAGGCAACGCAACCAGCTCAGGGCATGGGGTTCGCTCGCAGCCGCGCCAGCGCTGTTATCGCCAAGGGTCAGTTGCCAGTCGTCGCCAGGCGTCAGCAGCAGGCCCAGGGCGTAGGCAAACGGCACGTCATCGATCCACGGGCCGTAGGCCGCGGGCGGCTGTTCTTCAGTGATTATCAGCAGCACTGCCGGGGCGCCTTCGCGCAGCAGGCAGGCGGCTTCCATCACGCCGTGTTCGAAACCGTCACCGGCAGCGGCCAGGGCGGTCATTTCGCTGGTTTCGCCACGCATGATCGACCACAGGCCGATCACCGCGTTGTGTACCGACAGGCTGAACTGGGTTGGCGACAGCGGCTGCTCGTTGGCCAGGTCGCTGAGTATCTCGAAGGTGCGTGGGGTTTCGCCATGCCGGGAGACGAACACCAGCGGCAAATCCTGCATTCCTTCGGCCAATGGCCAGCCCACGGCAAAGGCCATGCGCGCCAGTCGGCTCAGGCGCCGGCGCTGCATGGCCGGCAAAAACGACACATCCGGTGCCTGTTCAGCCACTGCCGGGCAGTGCTGTGCCTGGCTCCAGGCCTGCCAATCGGCAGCCGTCTGCAGGCCTGGCGCCCACGCGCGCCACTGGCTGATATTGAATGTGATCACTTAGCTGTACTTCCCGCCCTGAGGGACTTCCTTGCCGAGGGAGTGACTCGGAACAACGACCTGACAGGGGTGTGGCGCAATCGCCGAGTGGCGCGCATTATCCCGGTGGAGTTGGTGTGTAGCAAATATTGGTTGTACGGATTGTCGTCTGCAACAGACAGCGGTCCTTATGATTCGTCGGACCGATCCGAGGTTTCCCGACCAATGGCGGTGTTGTTTATTCGGTCGGATCGCCGAAAACTTGAGCCATTGGCGGCTGGTCAAGCCGTCATTGGCCGCACATACTCGCTCATCCCCAGACACACGGAGGTCTTTCCATGCGGCGCGTGGTATTCAATCAGAAAGGTGGCGTTGGCAAGTCGAGCATTGCCTGCAACCTGGCAGCGGTGAGTGCCAATGAAGGCTATCGGACCCTGCTGATCGACCTGGATGCCCAGGCCAATTCGACCCAGTACCTCACCGGGCTGACCGGCGAGGACATTCCCATGGGCATTGCCGACTTCTTCAAGCAGACCCTGTCGTCCGGGCCGTTTGCCAAGAAGAACAAGGTCGATATCTACGAAACGCCCTTCGACAACCTGCATGTGGTGACCGCCACCGCCGAGCTTGCCGACCTGCAGCCCAAGCTTGAGGCCAAGCACAAGATCAACAAGCTGCGCAAACTGCTCGATGAGCTGGACGAGGACTACGACCGGATCTACCTGGACACTCCGCCAGCGCTGAATTTTTATGCGGTTTCGGCGCTGATCGCTGCCGATCGTGTGCTGATCCCCTTCGATTGCGACAGCTTCTCTCGCCAGGCCCTGTATGGCCTGCTGGCCGAGATCGAAGAACTCAAGGACGACCACAACGAAGAGCTGCAGGTCGAAGGCATCGTCGTCAACCAGTTCCAGGCCCGCGCCAGCCTGCCCCAGCAGATGCTCGACGAGTTGATCGCCGAGGGCCTGCCGGTGCTGCCGGTGTACCTCAACAGCTCGGTGAAGATGCGCGAATCACACCAGGCCAGCCTGCCGCTGATTCACCTGGAGCCTCGGCATAAACTGACCCAGCAGTTTGTCGAGCTGCACGCTCTGCTCGAAGAAAACGCCTAGACGCCCTGGCTGCGCAGCCACTCCAGCAGTTGCTGGAGTGGGAATGCACCGCTCTGGCGCGCCACTTCCCGGCCGTTTTTGAACAGGATCAGGCTGGGGATCGAGCGAATCGCCAATTGCCCGGCCAGTTGCTGGTTGGCCTCGCTGTCCAGTTTGGCCAGGCGGCAGCGCCCGCTCAGCTGAGCGGCGGCCTGGGCAAAGATCGGCGCAAACGACTTGCACGGCCCGCACCAGTCGGCCCAGACATCGATCAGCAGCGGCAGGTCGCCCTTGATCTGGCTGGCGTAATCGCCCTGTTGCAGATCGAACGGCGTGCTCAGCAGCACCGGGTTCTTGCAGCGGCCGCATTTAGGGCTGTCGCCGAGGCGCTCGCCGGGGATGCGGTTGAGGCCGTTGCAGTGGGGGCAGGGGATGAGTAGTGGGTCGCTCATTTGAGTACCTGAGAAGGGTGAGAATGTTGAAACACTAAGAACATTCTCGGGCAAAGACAAATACCGCCGCCGCTTGCTTGCCGATTATCCGGAATGTTTTGATAAGTATCGCAGATTGCTATATTTGTGTATTGCTCTCAAGCTCCCTCCTGAAAGCACTTTGCGATTCGGGTGTGGCATGCATGTGATAACGGAAAAACGCATCTGGGAGGCCAAGGCGAAATGGCCGCGAGCAGCCTCGGCGCTGGACGCTTGGTATCGACTGGTCAAGGCCTGCAATCCCGCGGACTTTGCGGCGATGAAAGGGACATTTCCTGCCACTGACAAGGTAGGGGCGTTGCATGTATTCGATATCGGCGGCAACAAATTGCGGCTGATTGCGGTTGTGCACTACAAGACGCAGCGCCTGTATATCAAGCATGTGCTTGATCATGGCGAGTACGACAAAGGCAAGTGGAAGGAGTGAAGGCAATGAGCCCACTGATCAAGCAAGCGGCAGCGCATTGGCAGTATGTGTCGCCGTTGCTGCGCAAACCAGCCAGCGAAGCGGACTACGATGCACTGGTCGAATCGCTGGATGAACTGCTGGTTTTGGTCGGCGAGGATGAGGGCCATCCCCTGGCAAGTCTCGCTGTACATCTGGGGGATATGCTGCAGGCCTATGACCATGCGCATCGACCTTTGCCCCGGGCCAGTGGCGTCGACACGTTGCGCTACCTGATGCAGGAACATGGTCTCAAGCAAAGCGATCTGCCGGAGATTGGTTCGCAATCGGTAGTGTCGGAGGTGCTGGCGGGCAAGCGTCAGCTCAATCTGCGTCAGGTGCGTGAACTGGCCAAGCGCTTTTCGGTGCCCGCAGACGTGTTCTTCTAAAGATCAGAGGCGGTGAAGCCTCACGACGAGCAACTGATCTCCAGGTGCTTACCCCACTCCGGCGGCCGCTGGGCATAGGCCTGCATGCCCGGCTGCTCGTCGAACGGTTTGCTCAGCACTTGGTGCAGGCGGCGTACTTCCTCGTAGTCACCCCCCTCGGCCGCCTCGATGGCGCGCTGGGCCAGGTAGTTGCGCAGGATGTACAGCGGGTTGACCGCATGCATGCGCTCGCGCCGGCCTTCGGCGTTGCCGGGTTCGCGCTGCAGGCGCGCCAGGTAATCGGCTGACCACAGGTCAAAACCGGCCAGATCGATGAAGTCGTCGCGCACCACCTGCAGCGCCTGCTCGGCAGGCTGGTCGCCGAGATGGCGGAAGAACAGGGTGTAGTCCACCGCGCCGGGCTGCATCAGTTGCAGCAGGCGCTCGATCAGCAGCTTGTCGTCGTCTTCTGCCTGGGTCAGGCCCAGGCGTCGGCGCATCAGGTCCAGGTAATGGGCCTCGTATAGTGGCAAGAACAGCCCGAGGGTTTCCTTAAGCGCTTCGACGCTGATAAACGGCGTCAGGGCCTGGGCCAGGGCGCTGAGGTTCCAGTGGGCGATGGGTACCTGGTTGCTGTAGCTGTAGCGGCCCTGGTCATCGGAGTGGTTGCAGATGAAGTTGGCGTCGAAGTCGTCGAGGAAGGCGTAGGGGCCGAAGTCGAAGGTGATGCCCAGGATCGACATGTTGTCGGTGTTCATCACCCCGTGGCAAAAACCATAGGCCTGCCAGCGGGCAATCAGCTCGGCATTGCGCTCGACGATGGTGCGGAACATCGCCAGGTACGGCTCGGGTTCGTCCTTGCACTCGGCAAAGTGGCTGTTGAGCACGTGATCGGCGAGGATGCGCTGCTGCTCGGGCTGGCGGGTGTAGTAGAAGTACTCGAAATGCCCGAAGCGGATATGGCTCGGCGCCAGGCGCAGCAGCATGGCGGCGCGCTCCTGAGTTTCTCGCCACACCGGCGTACTCGAGCCGATCACGCACAGCGCGCGGCTGCTGGCGATGCCCAGGGCCGGCAGGGCCTCGCTGGCAAGGAACTCGCGAATCGATGAACGCAGCACGGCGCGGCCATCACCCATGCGCGAGTAAGGCGTCTGCCCGGCGCCCTTGAGGTGCAGGTCCCAGGACTGGCCGGCGTCGTTGCGCACCTCGCCCAGCAACAGCCCGCGGCCATCGCCAAGGCGCGGGTTGTAGGAGCCGAACTGATGCCCGGAATAGACCATCGCCCGCGGTTCGGCCTCGGCCCACAGCTTGTGGCCGCTGAACAGTTCGGCAAATACCGGCGAATGGGCCTCGGTGGGCTCAAGGTCGAGCAGCGCCATGGCTGCCTCGCTGGCGACCACCAGGCGCGGTTCGGCAATCGGCTCGGGCAGCACCGAAGTAGAGAAGGCATCGCCCAGGCGGGCGAAACGGTTATTGAAAGTCAGTTCGTCGAGGGCTTTCAACGGCCATCTCCTGAAGAAAACCTGAGCATTCTGCAAGGGTATGGCCGCTGGCGTCCAGTCAGGCCGGTTTGCCGCTGGCCTCGTCGCCGGGCTTCTCGCCATCGCTGGCGTTTGGCAGCACGGTCTTGTCGAGGTTTTCCACCGGGACCATCTTGTATTCCTGGCCCTGCATGTTCTTCAGGTAGATCTCCATCTGCCGGAAGGAGATGTTGATGTGTTGCTTCTTGAACTCTTTGTTGATGTAGCGGTTGATCTCGTCGAGCACCGGGTTGCGGTCGCCCAGGTCGCGCACGTGCATGCGCAGCTCGTGGTCCAGGGTGCTTTCGCCGAAGTTCAGGAAGTAGACGATCGGCGCCGGTTCCTTGAGTACCCGCGGGTTGTCGTTGGCGGCCTTGAGCAGCAGGGTGCGCACCAGGTCCAGATCCGAGCCGTAGTCGACGCCGAGCTTGAGGGTTACCCGGGTGATGGTGTCGGTCAGCGACCAGTTGATCAGTTGCCCGGTGATGAAGGTCTTGTTCGGGACAATGATGTCCTTGCGGTCGAAGTCGGTGATGGTGGTGGCGCGGATGCGGATCTTGCTCACCGTGCCGGAGAGGTTGCCGATGGTGATGGTGTCGCCGATGCGCACCGGGCGCTCGAACAGGATCATGATCCCGGAGATGAAGTTGGCGAAGATCTCCTGCATGCCGAAGCCCAGGCCCACCGACAGTGCCGCCACCAGCCATTGCAGTTTGTCCCAGCTGACGCCCAGGGCTGAAAGGGTGGAAACAAAGCCGACCCCGGCAATCACGTAGGACAGCAACGTGGTGGTGGCGTAGGCGCTGCCCTGGGCCAGGTTCAGGCGTGACAGCACCAGCACTTCGAGCAGGCCCGGCAGGTTGCCGGCCAGGGCAATGGTGATGCCGATGATCACCAGTGCACCCAGCAGGTCGCGCAGGCTGATCGGCACCATGCTCATGGATGCGCCGGTGCCGCTGGTGTACTCGTACAGGGTGATGTTGTCGAGGTAGGCAAACACGCTGATCAGGTCCGACCAGACCCAGTAGAGGGCGGCGATGAAGCCGCCGAGCAGGGCCAGGCGAATCAGGCGCAGCGACTGCTGGTTGACCTGTTCGATGTCCAGGGTCGGCTCTTCGACCAGCACTTCGCCATCCAGGCCTTCCTTGGCCGCCTGGCGCTTGCTCAGCGCCCGCTGGTAGGCCAGGCGCCGGGCAGCCACGGCCAGGCCGCGGACGAAGGCGGCTTCGATCACCAGCCAGAACATCAGCAGGTACAAAGTATCGATCAGGCGGTCTGTGAGCTTGAGCGCGGTGTAGTAATAGCCAAAGCACACGGCGATGAACAGCGCCACCGGCAACGCGGTAAAGGCCACGCCCACGGCCTTGCGAAACAGCGAGGTGTTGCGGTGGGTGGGGCTGCTCAGCAGCAGGCGGCTGAGCAGCCAGGCCATCAGCGCATAGCAGGTCAGCACCACGCCGATGCCGAGCACGTCTTCAGCCAGCGCCGAGGGTTGATGTTCGGCCACCGCCACCACCCCGACCAGGGCCAGGACCACGGTGCCGAGGCGGCGGATCCAGCCACGGAGGAATTCGACCTGGGGCTTTTCCCAGCGAAAGTGCAGCTCGGCCACGCCGCCCGGGGCGAGTATCCGGTAGGCGGTGTAGAACACCAGCCAGGCCTGGGCCACCTGGAACAGCGCCGAGGCGAGGTTGGCGTTCTGCCCGCGGGCGTCGACCTGCAGGGCATAGCCGCACAGGGCCAGGCCCAGGCTCAGGGGCATGGCCAGGAGGATGTTGATCAGGATCGCCTGGGGCGTGTGCCACTGGCTGTCACGCTTGAAGTGGCCGACATCCTGGTGAACCTTGGTCAGGCGCGCATACAGGTATTTGCGCCGCCACAGCAGGGTGCCGATCAGCAACAGCAACGGCAGGAACAGCAACGGGCGCTGGGCCAGGCCGTCGGTCAGCTCGCGCAGGCCTGAACCCCAAGGCAGGCTGACAACCTGTTTTTGCAGGCGCTCGGGCACGCTGCGCAGCCATTCCAGGTCCAGTGGCTTGTTGCTGGGAATCCAGAACATCTGCTCATCAAGGGTTGCACGCAGGTTTTGTGCGGTGCTGAACAGTTGCTTTTGGTTCAACTGCAAGGTGATCGATTCGTTGAGCAGCGCGCTCAGTTCACGGTTCAGGCGTTCGAGCAGGTCGCTGCGAGTGATCGCCACTTCCAGCAAGGCCTTGCGCAGTTGCGGGGTGACGGTCTCGGGCGGTTGCGCGGTGAGCAGCTTGTCGACATAGCTGCTCGGGCTGCTGATCTGCTCGCGCTGCTGGTTGATCTCGAACTGATACAGACGGATGTCGGCGATCTGGTCGGCCAGGTCGCGGTCGAGCTTCAGGTGCGGCAGCGCCTGCTTCTGCTTGTAGAGGATCTTCGACAGCAGCAGGCTGCCCTTGAGCACGCTGATCTGCTCGTCGAGGGCCTGGTCGCTCTGGGTCAGGCTGTCCAGCTGCTGCTTGGTCTTGAGGTTCTGCTGGGTCAGGTCGTTGAGGCTGTCGGTGCTGCGCAGCAGGTAGTCGGAGAGCTTGAGGTTGGCGGCGCTTTCGGTGGCCAGCAGGGTGCTGCCGCCGGCTTTCTGCGCTTCGATCGACTGTTCGGTGACGGTTTGCTGGGACTGGGCCAGGCGCTTCTGGTTGATCAGCGTCTGCAGGTCCTGGATCTCCTGTTCCAGGCGCGCGGCGCGCTCGATCAACAGGTCATGCTGACTGTTGCCCAGGTCTTGCAGCAGGCTGTTGCCGGCCAGTTCCTGGCGGCGCAGCAGGGTCAGGGCGTTGAGCGCGGCGAGTTCGGCGTTGAGCTGATTGCGCTGGTCGGCGCTGAGCGGCTTGCCGCCGTCCTTGCCGATCTTCAGGCTGGTGTTGATCTGCTGGGTGCGGGTCTGGTTGGCGCTGATTTCTGCCTGGGCCCGTTCGGGGCGTGTCTGCGCGGTGATGGTCAGGCTGTTGGCCTCGGACAGCGCTTTTTGCAGTTCGCCCTGCTCGGTGGTGCGCTCGGCCAGCAATTGCTCCAGCTGCGGCACGCTGGAGGCAGCGTAGCGCTGGGTGACCGGGATCACCTTGCTGTCCTTGAGCTTGGCCAGCTCGCGCTGGTTTTCGCTGGTCTGGCGCGGCGCGTCGTTGAGCTGGTGCTTGAGCGCAGTGAGCTTCTTCTCGCTGTCCTCTTTGTTGCCGAGGAAGGCCAGGGTCTTTTCGAGCACCTGCTGCAGGGCTTTCTGTTCAGCCTCGGGCAGCTTGCGTTCGGCGATCTTGTCCAGGCTTTTCTGGATCGCTGCCGTGGTCGGCGGTTCCGCCGCCCACACCGGGGAGAAGGACAGGCACAGCCCGATCAGGGCTGCGCTTAAAAACGTGCGCAGGGACATAGGCAGAAAATTCGTACAGGCAGAGGCGAAGAACGGAGTTTAAAGGAACAACCCTGGGCCGGGTCGAGTACCTTCGGGGAATTTGACGCCCACTTTGAGGATCTTGTTCCCTTCCATCACTGCAACCGTCCACAAGGTGCTGTTCCATTCGATCTGGTCGCCGACCACCGGCGCGCCGCCAACCTTCTGCGCGATGAAGCGGCTGAGTGGCATGTGCGGGTCCTGACCGTCGAGCTGCAAACCGTACAACGCCGCTACAGCCCCCAGTTCTGCGTCCCCTTCGAGCACGAAGTCACCAAAGAAGCGCAGGTCCAGGCCTCGCTGCGGTGCCTGGCTGAACAGCTTGCCGAGGGCCGGCAGGTTGTGTTCGTGGCCGATTACGCAGAGCAGGTCGTCGACTTCCAGGGTGGTACTTCCCGACGGATGGAGCAGTTGCTGGCCGCGAAACAGTGCGGCGATGCGGGTGCCTTCGGGCATTTTCAGCTCGCGCAGGGCGGCGCCGATGCACCATTTTTCGGCGCCCAGGCGATAGACGAACAGCTCCCACTCGCTGGTGATGTGCACTTCCAGGGCCGAGCGGGAGATCGGCGCCGGGTCTGGCGGTACTGTCACTTTCAGCAGCTTGGCCACCCACGGCAGGCTGGTGCCCTGCACCAGCAGCGAGACCAACACGATGAAGAACGCCAGGTTGAAGAACAGCTGCGCATCGGGCAGCCCGGCCATCAGCGGGAACACCGCGAGAATGATCGGTACCGCGCCGCGCAGGCCGACCCAGGAAATAAAGGCTTTTTCGCGGCCATGGAAAGCCTTGAACGGCAGCAGGGCGGCGATTACCGACAGTGGCCGGGCGAAGATGATCATCCACAGCGCCAGGCCCAGTGCCGGCAGGGCGATGGGCAGCAGGTCGTGCGGTGTGACCAGCAGGCCGAGGACCAGGAACATGCCGATCTGCGCGAGCCAGGCCATGCCGTCGAGCATGTGCAAGATGCCATGGCGGCTACGGATCGGCCGGTTGCCGAGCACCAGGCCGCACAGGTACACGGCGAGAAAGCCGCTGCCGTGCAGGGCGTTGGTCAGCGAGAACACCACCAGGCCGCCGGCCACTACCAGGATCGGATAGAGGCCGCCGGCGAGGTTGATGCGGTTGACCAGTTGCAGCAGCAGCCAGCCGCCACCCAGGCCCAGCAGGCCGCCGATGCCGAACTCGCGCAGCAGGTGGGTGAGCAGGCTCCAGTGCAGGCCGGTCTGGCCACTGGCGATCATCTCGATCAGGGTCACGGTGAGGAACACCGCCATCGGGTCGTTGCTGCCCGATTCAATCTCCAGGGTTGCCGTCACCCGCTCGTTCAGGCCTTTGCCGCCGAGCAGCGAGAATACCGCTGCGGCGTCGGTGGAGCCGACGATGGCGCCGATCAGCAGGCCCTGTATCAGGCTCAGGTCGAACAGCCAGGCGGCGACCATGCCGGTCAGGCCGGTGGTGATCAGCACGCCGACTGTGGCCAGCGACAGCGCCGGCCACAGGGCCACGCGGAAACTCGCCACCCGCGTGCGCAGGCCGCCGTCGAGGAGGATCACCGCCAGCGCCAGGTTGCCCACCAGGTAGGCGGTCGGGTAATTGTTGAAGATGATGCCGCCACCGTCGACCCCGGCAATCATGCCGACCGCAAGGATGATGACCAGGATCGGGATGCCCAGGCGCGATGACAGTGAGCTGACCAGAATACTTGCACCTACCAGCAATGCGCCGATCAAGAACAGGCTATTGATGGTGGACGCATCCAAAGGCAGTACTCCGGGGAAAAGCAGGAAGGAGGGGCGGTTTGCTTTGAATATCAAGCAGGTCGCGTGCCAAGGATTCTAACCTGAGGGGTTGGCGGGCTGTAAAGGGTTAATCGCGGGGACAAAAAAAGCACTCCTTGGAGTGCCTTATTGTGTCGCTTCTTGCGGGCCTCATCGCGGGGCAAGCCCGCTCCCACAGGTAGGAGCGGGCTTGCCTGGCGAAAAAAGCTTAGGCCTGCTTGACCTCACGCATCGCCTTGCCTTTGACCGGCGCGCCGTTGGCGACGTAGTACTTGGCGGTGCTGCGTGGCAGCGGCTGGCGGTTGCGGATCTTGTCGGCGATTTTCTCGGCGATCATGATCGTGGTGGCGTTGAGGTTGCCGGTGATGATGATCGGCATGATCGAGGCATCGACCACACGCAGGCCCTGCATGCCATGCACGCGACCCTGGCCGTCGACCACGGCCATGTCGTCGTCGCCCATCTTGCACGAGCAGGACGGGTGGAACGCGGTTTCGGCGTGCTCGCGGATGAACTTGTCCAGTTCCTCGTCAGTCTGCACGTCGGCGCCCGGGCTGATTTCGCGGCCACGGTAGGCGTCCAGTGCCGGCTGGGCCATGATTTCGCGGGTCAGGCGGATGCCGTCACGGAATTCCTGCCAGTCCTGCTCGGTGGCCATGTAGTTGAAGAGGATGCTCGGGTGCTGGCGCGGGTCTTTCGACTTCAGCTGGATGCGGCCGCGGCTAGGCGAGCGCATCGACCCCATGTGGGCCTGGAAGCCGTGTTCCTGTACGCCGTTGCTGCCGTTGTAGTTGATCGCTACTGGCAGGAAGTGGTACTGGATGTTCGGCCATTCGAACTCTTCGCGCGTACGGATGAAACCGCCCGCTTCGAACTGGTTGCTGGCGCCGATACCGGTGCCCTTGAACAGCCACTCGGCACCGATGGCCGGCTGGTTGTACCAGAGCAGCGACGGGTACAGCGATACCGGCTGAGTGCAGGCGTACTGCAGGTACAGCTCAAGGTGGTCCTGCAGGTTTTCGCCCACGCCCGGCAGGTCGTGAACCACAGGCACGTTGAGGCTTTCGAGCAGAGCACGCGGGCCAACGCCGGAGCGCTGCAGCAGTTGCGGCGAAGCGATGGCGCCGGAGCAGACGATCACTTCCTTGCGCGCACGGGCTTCGACGCGCTCTTCGCTGGCGCCGACCAGGTAGCTCACGCCAACAGCGCGCTTGCCGTCGAACAGCACGCGATCGCTCAGGGCGTGGGTGACGATGGTCAGGGTCGAACGCTTTTTGGCAGTGTCCAGGTAGCCGCGGGCGGTGCTGGAGCGACGGCCTTTAGGCGTGACGGTACGGTCCATTGGGCCGAAACCTTCCTGCTGGTAGCCGTTGAGGTCTTCGGTGCGCGGGTAACCGGCTTGCACGCCGGCTTCGACCATGGCGTGGAACAGCGGGTTGTTGCCGGCTTTAGGCGTGGTGACGCTGACCGGGCCTTCGCCACCGTGATAATCGTTGGCGCCGATGTCGCGGGTTTCCGCCTTGCGGAAATACGGCAGGCAGTCCAGGTAGCTCCAGTCTTCCAGGCCTGGCAATTTTGCCCAGCCGTCGAAGTCCATCGCGTTGCCGCGGATGTAGCACATGCCGTTGATCAGCGACGAGCCACCCAGGCCCTTGCCGCGACCGCATTCCATCCGGCGGCCGTCCATGTGCGGCTCCGGGTCGGTCTCGTAGGCCCAGTTGTAGCGACGGCCTTGCAGCGGGAAAGCCAGCGCGGCTGGCATCTGGGTGCGAAAGTCCATGCGGTAGTCAGGGCCACCGGCCTCGAGCAGCAGGACAGTAACGCCTTCGTCTTCGGTCAGGCGGGTCGCCAGGGTGTTACCGGCAGAGCCGGCACCGACGATGATGTAGTCATATTCCATGGCTTTCTCCGAAAGCAGCTGCAAGCCTCAAGCTACAAGCCGCAAGAAAAAGCGGTCGTGCAAGGCTCGCGATTTAGTGGGCGCTGCAAGTGCCGGTTGGCATAACGCGCACCGGCTTTTACTTGCAGCTTGCAGCTCGAAGCTTGAGGCTTCAGAGCATCTGGCTACGTGTCACCTCAGAAAACCGAGTTGTACGCACCCAGTTCCACCTGCACCGATTTAATACGAGTGTACTGAGCCAGCGAGCTCACGCCGTTTTCGCGGCCAACACCGGATTGCTTGTAACCGCCAACCGGCATTTCGGCTGGCGACTCGCCCCAGGCGTTGATCCAGCAGATACCGGCTTCCAGCTGGTGGATGATGCGGTGGGCGCGGCTGATGTCGTTGGTGCAGACGCCCGCGGCCAGGCCGTATTCGGTGTCGTTGGCACGGCGGATGACTTCTTCTTCGGTCTCGTAGGAGAGGATGCTCATTACTGGGCCGAAGATTTCTTCCTTGACGATGGTCATGTCATCGCGGCAGTCGGTGAACACGGTCGGTGCCACGAATGCGCCCTTGGCGAATTCGCCTTCGGTCAGACGCTGGCCGCCGCACAGAACGCGTGCGCCTTCTTCCTTGCCCTTGGCGATGTAGCCCAGCACGCTTTCCATGTGGGCGAAGCTGACCAGCGGGCCGAAGTTGGTGTTTTCGTCTTCAGGGTTGCCAACGCGGATGCGCGCAACGCGCTCGGCGATCTTGGCTTCGAAAGCCGCTTTCATCGAGGCCGGGACGAACACGCGGGTGCCGTTGGTGCAGACCTGGCCCGAGCTGTAGAAGTTGGCCATCATGGCGATGTCGGCGGCGCGATCCAGATCGGCGTCGTCGCAGATGATCAGCGGCGACTTGCCGCCCAGTTCCATGGTGACTTCCTTGAGCGTCGAGCTCGAAGCGCTGGCCATGACTTTCTTGCCGGTGGTGGTGCCGCCGGTGAAGGAGATTTTCTCGATGCGCGGGTGCTCGGTCAGCCAGGTGCCGACTTCGCGGCCGCTGCCGGTCAGGACGTTGAACACGCCGTCTGGCAGGCCGGCTTCGGTGTAGATCTCGGCCAGTTTCAGGGTGGTCAGCGAGGTGACTTCGCTCGGCTTGAAGATCATCGCGTTACCGGCCGCCAGGGCTGGTGCGGATTTCCACAGGGCGATCTGGATCGGGTAGTTCCAGGCACCGATACCGACGGTCACGCCCAGCGGCTCGCGGCGGGTGTAGACGAACGAGCTGTCGCGCAGCGGGATCTGCTCGCCTTCGATGGCCGGTACCAGGCCTGCGTAGTATTCCAGCACGTCGGCGCCGGTGACGATGTCGACGTAGCGGGTTTCGGAGTACGACTTGCCGGTGTCCAGGGTTTCCAGGGCGGCCAGTTCATCGTTGCGCTCGCGCAGGATGTCGACGGCGCGGCGCAGGATGCGCGAACGCTGCATGGCGGTCATCGCTGCCCAGACTTTCTGGCCACGTTCGGCGCTTTCTACCGCGCGCTCGACATCGGCTTCGGTAGCGCGTTGCACCTGGGCGAGGACTTCGCCGTTGGCCGGGTTGATGGCGTCGAAGGTAGCGTCGCTGGAAGCGTCGACATAACCACCATCAATGTAGAGTTTTTGCAGTTCGAAACGGGCCATAGTGTCCTCGCAAGTGCATATGTGTGTTTGGCTATCCGTGCAGCGCTCCTGCTTGTTTGGCAATCGCGACGCGCGGTGGTTCAGAGGCCTGGTTTTGCGTGTCCGGGCTCGTCTGTTTCGCCAGTTGTAAATCCATGTATTCGTAAGCGATTTGTTTCGCCTGGTCGGTGTCGAAAGCGTCTCCGGACAGCGCACCGCGCAGCCACAGACCGTCGATCAAGGCTGCCAGCCCGCGGGCCGCGCTGCGTGCTTCTGGCAACGGCAGGGCGCGGCGGAACTGGCAGCACAGGTTGGAATACAAGCGGTGATCGTTGATCCGCTGCAACCTGTGCAAAGACGGCTGGTGCATGCTGGAGGCCCAGAAGGCCAACCAGGTTTTCATTGCCGGGCCGTTGACCTGGCTGGCGTCGAAGTTGCCTTCGATGATCACCTGCAGGTGGGCGCGCGGGCTGTTGTCCTTGAGCGCCTGCCGGTTGGCGACGACGTTCTCGTTCAGCACGCTCATCAAGTACCGCATGGTCGCTGCGATCAGGCCGTTCTTGTCCTGAAAGTAGTGACTGATGATGCCATTCGACACACCGGCCAAACGGGCGATCAGCGCAATGCTGGCGTCACCCATGCCGACCTGGTCGATGGCCAGCAACGTGGCTTCGATCAACTGCTGACGGCGGATGGGTTGCATACCGACCTTGGGCATCTTGCAAATCTCCTCAGGCCTGCGAGCAGTCGACGAGCGGCTGCCTCGGCGAAGGCCAGTCTATTTTGTTTTGATTGAACGTTCAATCAACAAAGAATAAGCTCTGCGACAATCTGTGCAATTGACAGGTTTTTCCTACCTGCGGTTTGCACAAATTGGCACCCCAAAAAGACGTGGAACCCCCGGAATACAAGGTGTTGACGGGTGTAAACGGCGCGTTGAACAGATCTGCCGAGCGGTATAGCACCGCGCGGCCAACCCTCGGGACGGGGTTTTCGGCCTGTTTTTTTCAACGCAATCGATTCGGGATCACGGTTTTTTCAAGGTGCTTTTATAACACCTGCAGCTGTGGGGCTATTGCACCATTTGCTCGGGTAACGATTGTTTCGTGTTTCTCTCGCACTGCCCGGAGCATATGTGCAATGAGTTCTGCCTCCCTAATCAAGACCCCTGCCGAGAGGGTCCGGGTCAACAGCGTGGTGTTCTTCACCTCGACGTTGCTGATCCTGTTGTTGACTGCCTTGCTGATCGCAGTTCCCGAAACCGCCGGCCGCGTGCTGAACGAGGCTCAGGCCTGGTTGTCGCGCAGCTTCGGCTGGTACTACATGCTGGTGATTGGCGGCTACCTGCTGTTCGTCATCGTTCTGGCCTTCTCCAACTTCGGCAAGCTCAAGCTTGGCGGCAAGGATGACAAGCCGGACTTTAGCTACGGTGCCTGGGCCGGGATGCTGTTCTCCTCCGGTATCGGTATCTCGCTGCTGTACTTCGGCGCGTCCGAGCCGCTGGATCACTACTTCAACCCGCCTGAAGGCGCACCGGCCAGCCTGCAATCGGCCCGTGAAGGCCTGCAGCTGACCTTCCTGCACTGGGGCCTGCATGGCTGGGCGATCTATGCCCTGGTCGGCCTGTCCGTTGCCTACTTCGCTTACCGCCACAACCAGCCGCTGGCCCTGCGCTCGGCGCTGTACCCGCTGGTCGGCGAGCGTTGGGTCAAGGGCGCCGCAGGCCACACTGTCGATATCTTCGGCATGTTCGTGACCCTGCTGGGCCTGGTGACCAACCTGGGCATTGGCTCGATGCAGGTATCCTCGGGCCTGGAATATTTGTTCGGCATGCAGCACAGCGACACCAACCTGCTGATCGTGATTCTGGTGATGAGCACCGTGGCGACCATCGCCGCCGTGTCGGGTGTGGAGAACGGCATCCGCCGCCTGTCCAACCTCAACATCATCCTGTTCAGCGGCCTGCTGCTGTTCGTGCTGCTCAACGGCCCGACCCTGCACTTGCTCAACAGCTTCGTGCAGAACATCGGCGACTACCTCAACGGCGTGGTGCTCAAAACCTTCGACCTGTACGTCTATGAAGGTGACAGTGACAAGTCCGAGCGCTGGCTGGGCCTGTGGACCGTGTTCTATTGGGCCTGGTGGATTTCCTGGGGCCCGTTCGTCGGTATGTTCATTGCCCGCATTTCGCGCGGTCGTACCGTGCGCGAGCTGGTCGCCGGCGTACTGCTGATCCCGCTGGGCTTCACCCTGGCCTGGCTGTCGATCTTCGGCAACTCGGCGCTGGACCTGGTCATGAACCAGGGCGCGGTGGAGCTTGGGCGAACAGCGCTGGAACAGCCGGCGATGTCGATCTACCAGTTGCTCGAGCACTATCCGTTCGCCAAGATCGTGGTCGGTGTGGCGATTTTCGTTGGCTTCGTACTGTTCCTGACCCCGGCCGACTCCGGCGCGGTGATGATGGCCAACCTTTCCTGCAAAGGCGGCCATGTCGACGAAGATGCACCGAACTGGCTGCGTATCCTCTGGTCGGCGATCATTACCGTGGTCACCATCGGTTTGCTTCTGGCCGGTAACTTCCAGGCCATGCAGACCATGGTGGTACTGGCGGGGCTGCCGTTCTCGGTGGTGCTGGTGCTGTTCATGTTCGGCCTGTACAAGGCCATGAAACAGGACAGCCAGGTCGAGCAGGAGCAGGCCGAACTGGCTGCCCGTGGTCGTCGCGGTTTCAGCGAGCGCTTGAGCCAGCTGGACCTGCAGCCAACCCAGGCCATCGTTCAGCGCTTCATGGACAAACGCGTCAGCCCGGCGCTCAAGGAAGCGGCTGCGCAGTTGCAGACCCTGGGCTTCCAGGTGCAGACCCGGGTCGGCCAGTCGCGCTCGGCCATGGGCCTGCGCATCGACATGGAAGAAGGCAATCCGTTCGTTTATGAAGTGAGCCTGGACGGCTACCTGGCCGCGCCGAGCGAGGCACCGGTGGAAGGCGAGACGGAAGTGCGTCAGCGCTTCTACCGCGCCGAGGTGTACCTGCACAATGGCAGCCAGGAGTACGACCTGATGGGCTTCACCCCGGAGCAGATCACCCGTGATGTGCTCGATCAGTTCGAAAGCCACCGCCAGTTGCTGGGGCGTGTCTATAGCTGACAACGGCTGATGCACCGCAAGGGCTCTGTTCGCAGGAACAGGGCCCTTTTTGTTGTGATACCGGTGCAGACTGGACAGGCGCAGCAGGCCCCGGCACTCTTGGCGTTGCCAAGGAGCCCGGTGCCATCATGTTCAAGCGTCTTGTCCTGTTGTTGTGCAGTTGCCTGTCGTTCAGCCACCTCGCCCGCGCCAGCGAGCCTATGGTGCTGCTCACCGAAAACTTCCCGCCCTACAACATGGCCATCAACGGCAAGAGCTTCGCCCGTGACGATGGCATCAACGGCATTGCCGCGGACCTGGTGCGCGAGATGTTCAAGCGCGCCGGGGTGCCCTACAGCATGACCTTGCGCTTCCCCTGGCAGCGCATCTACGAGCAGGCCCTGCAAACGCCCGGCTACGGCGTATTCGTCATGGCCCGACAGCCGGAGCGGGAAAAGCTGTTCAAGTGGGTCGGGCCGTTGGGGCCGGATGACTGGATTTTGCTGGCCCCCGAAGGCAGCCCGATTGCCATCAGCAACCTCCAGGAGGCCAAGCGCTACCGCATCGGGGCCTACAAGGGCGATGCGATCGCCGAGTACCTGGCCGCGCAAGGCCTTAACCCGGTACTGGTGCTGCGCGACCGCGACAACGCGAAAAAACTGCTGAACGGCGAAATCGACCTGTGGGCCAGTGGCGATCCGGCTGGTCGCTACCTGGCGCGTCAGGTAGGTGTGAGCAAGCTCAAGACGGTGCTGCGTTTTCACGGTGCCGAGCTGTACCTGGCGCTCAACCGCGAAGTGCCGGACGAGGTGGTGAACAAACTGCAGCAGGCCCTTGAGCAGATGCGCCGCGACGGCTTTGTCGAGCAGGTGTTCGCTCGTTACCTGTAAAAGTCCTGAGCAATAGTTAACGCAGGCAATGCGATAGGTGTCGTTATCGTCACGGGTCCCTTACCCAGAGACAACGACAATGAACATCGCCTTGGACTCCTTTGAGCAAGCCGTCGGCCTGGCGTTTGCTTCCCGGCCAACGCTGCGCGCTGTAGTGCATCAGCAATTGGTGCAGCGGCTGGCCAAGCAATACCCCGAAATCGACAAAAACTACCCGCAACTGCGCGAGTCAAGAGAGATTTATCTCTGTACGCGAGAGCCTGAAGATCTCGACACATTGACGATAATGTCACTGGCCGAAGTCTTTCTCGAAAAGCTCGTCTCGCAATCAACCTTCAATTTCACCGGGGTTGAGCTGACCAATTGTTTCCTGAGCTTTACCCCTACGCCCCGACCCATTTATGACCGCGACCCGGCCAGTGGTCTGGACAGACTTCTCGATCTGACCCTGGTCACTGACGCGCTCAATGAGTTGCTGGCCAATGTCGAGCCGTTTCTTCAACGCGCCCAGGTCGATTTCTGGCAGGCGCGAAGCCGTTCGGGTAGCACGCCTCTGCAGGAGGTGGGGCACATGCTCAAGGCCGCCCTGGCCAGCGGGGTTGAAGCACAAGGCCTGGATGATGAGCAGCGCAACTGCATCTATGCGCTGTTGGCAGCGAGTAACAGCACCAAGTGGCACAATCCCAGCGGGGTGCCTGAAGTTTTTTTGCTGGATGTCACGGTGGCTAGCGCCGAGGCCCGTTACCAGCAGTTGCTGCCGGACCTGTTGGTGACGCGGACATTGGGCAATCGCAACATCGTTCTGTTGTGCAAGCCCAGTGGGCGTATCGATGCCTTTGACTCGCTGGACAGCATGGCCCAGAACCTGAGTGATGGGCTGGCCCTTCAGTATCAGCTTGATTCATTCGCTTGGGATCGATACCCCATCACAACCGACATGTTTGCGATGCAGGGGGCAGTGCTCCTGAACCTGCTGCTTGAAGGTCTGGAGCCTGTGAACGGGCGGCATTTCAGCACCGTAGTCGAGCTGGAGCAGGGGTGCGCTGCCTTGACCGATCCAGCGTCTTTCTTCAGCGCACATCCTTACCGGCTCTTGCAGTTACGGCAGGGCGAATCCGAACTGCCGCAATGGTTGCGTCAAGCTTCCCTGGCGGATCGACTGGAGTACCGTGCGCGGGTGCTGGATCTGCTGGTCGCGCAAGCCAGCTCCAACGGCAAATCCTCCCTTGATGGCATCCTTGATCTACGCGCCTTTACGCGCAAGTCCCTGCTTGAACTGATGCGCGCTGACCATCTGACTGAGGCCAATTATGATGCCGACGACCTGGTGCTGGAGTTCTGGTTGGCGCGTGGAGTTGCGGGTACATCGTCAGGGAGCGTTGAGATCAAGCGGTTGTCCCTGACTGAATTTGCCATTGGCAACCTGGGCTCGGCCAAGGGCGCCAGGTTGGAAAAAATCACGCACAAAACCGACCAGCAGCTGTGGTCCTGGTTGACTACCGATTACCTGAAAGCGCTGGTGCAGCGTGCAGATATCGGTCGCACCTATCCCCAGTACCTGAGCAAAAGGCTTCAGGAAACGGACCAGAACGTCGAGCGGATAAGCCTGTTTGCCATGGAGCAGGCAAGCCAGTTGCCGCTCCTTGCGCTCAAGGCCAAGATCGATGGAGCGCTGTCTGAAACCGGTTACCAGCGTGTTGTCGCGTTCTTTCGAGCGGACAGCGGAGAGGGTCAAAGCCTGTTGGCGCCTTTGGCGTTCAAGCGTGAGGAGGCTGCCAGCGAAGCCGATCGGGTGACCAATACCTTTGTGTTTATCTCGGCGCACGCTGCGGGAAAGGTCGTGCTCTACCGGCCAATGAGCGCCGACAGACCGTTCCAGGAGTTTGCCAGCCAACAGGCGTTGCTTGAACAGATCCTCGCAGACGAGGGTCTGCAGCAAGGCATTTTGGCCTGGATGAGCAGCGACGCTCAGCGGGTATATGCCAATGGCGGTTTCCAGGAGCCGCATCTGCGTCGGCCTGTTCTCGATACTCAACTGGAACTGGAGCCCGTTCAGCCGGCACAGCTGGAGTTGCAGGGCTGGCAACCGGGAGCGGACACCAACTTGTACATGGCCAATACGCAGATGCTGGTGGAGCTGGCCGAGCGCGAGACGATCTCCAACGCCGAAGACCGCTGGGCGATGCTGCTCGAGGGTGCAGGCTTGTTGTTCAACCTGCTGTTCAGCGTGGCGACGCCGTTTTTACGGGGTCCAGTGGCTGTGCTTGCCTGGCTCGTTCAGGGCGCGCTGACGGTGCATGCTGATGCAGGTGCATTGAAAAATGGCAATGAGTTCGAAAAATCAACGGCAGTGGTCGATCTGCTGCTCAACCTGGTCATGGTGCTGTTTCACGCCAGCCTGCCGAAGGTCGAACCGCCAGTTGCCGCAGACAAGCGTGAGATCCCGGTCTTTGGTCCGGGGCGCCGGGTCATGCCGTCCGTGCCCCGGGTAACTGCTGTCCAGGGCAAAACCTTTCCACGCACTGCCCTGCGGGGGAAAGCGGACATGGAGCTGGACTTTTCCTGGTATGGGCCACGGGGGCTCAAGTCGAGCTCGATGGATTATCCTCGACCGCTCTCCAGTTACCGCTCAGCGACTTCACTGGAGAATCATTCGCCGTTGAGCCAAGGGCCGTACCGGGGGCTTTACCTGCTTGGGGAACGATACTACGCGTTGATCGAAGGTCATGTTTATGCCGTCAGGGCGGACGCCCAGGGGGTGCAGGTAGTCGACGAGCAAAGCCAGCCTGGCCCCTGGCTGACCCTGGACAACAATTCATGGCAGTTTGACCTGAGGCTGCGGCTCAGAGGAGGGGGCCCCAAGCGGCGAGTGGCGGGGCAACAGGACGTCAACCAGGAAGCGCTGCGCAAGCTGCAGTCCGAGATCGGTGAACTGGACCTGAAAAACAATGCGCTGGCTGCCCAACTGACACCGCAGTGGGCATCGATGGCGGAGCATTCGGGTGCGTTGCAGAAGTTGCTGAACCTGCGCGATAGCTTGCAGGCGCGTATTGATCAAGGCGATGGTGCTGTAGGCCTGGGCGCATTGGTCGACAGTACAAGTACGAAGATTGCTGATAAGAAGAGCATGCTGGACACGACACGCAGGGCGCTGATCGACACGTTGGAACAGTCAATCAATATTGACCTGAAGGTGGAGGTCAGCATGAAAGAGCTGCTCACGCCGAAGTTCGCCAAATTCATGCCCGAAGCCACGGCAATGCCGATGAAACAGCGACGGGGTACGGTACGTAGGCAGATCCTCAGGAACTATGTGTTACTCCATGATGAATTGCTACTGCTGGCCAGGTTCGATGAGGTAACTGCACTTCGCAACCAGGTTGTAACCTTGCCGGCCACCCCGGAACAGACTGCGGCGTACAACACCTACCGAGCAAGGCACATAGCGGTGGTGCCATTGCAGTTGCGTCTACTCGAGGTCATGGAAAAACTCGACGTGCTGCTGATTGATACATTGACCGACGGCACGATTGCCTATGACGGCAAGCAGGAGCAGGTTCACAGTATTGTTGGCCAGCGCTCAGTGACAACCCTGCAACTGAGAATCGGCCAGATCGCAGATCTTGCCGAACTCTCGCTTGAACGACTATCGGGCGCCGATGAGCAGACACTTGTTTCCACCAATGATTACCTGATTGGCAAGTCCGTCAGCGGTGCAGGCAGTACCCTGGATGAATTGATCAGCGGCAACTTTACCTCAGAAGAAACCATCAGCGGTCTGCAAAGCGTGCAGAGTGAGTATGCCAATGCCTTGACCATGGTCGACTATCTTGAGCGCTTTGGTGGTGTGGCGGTAAACAAGCAGGCACTCAATTATTACAAGGAGCAGGTGCGGCTGGTTAAAGCGACGGCGGAGTTGGAGCTGGAGGCGGCCGTTCGCGAGCAGCAATGGAAGACCCCGCTACCGTTCAAGCGCTTGCCGTACAAGCCACGGACCGGCATGCGTCGAGTGGTTCATTTGCGAGGAGGCAAAACACTGGTCGGCGAAGAGACGCAACTGCTCGGCGAGCCAGTGGTCGAGCAGCGTGACCCCGTGAGCAAAAAGGTGCTTGGCACCTACCACCAGCAGGGTGACGTCTGGGTCGAAGTGATGCCGGCCACGCTCCCGGTTGAGTCCGCGCCCGTGACCGCCAGTGAGCGGGCGCAGGCGCGTACCCAGGCTTCGCGCCTGAACAACGAGGTTGCCGGTGTAATCGCCCTGGCAAAGCGCTACATCGCCTCGAACGAACCACATAGCTTGTCTTTTGTCATCGAACGTCATGTCGAGAAACTGCAGCGCGTAGCCAAAATGCTTGAAGGCACAGACGCCGCAGCCAATGACAGTGCATTGCGAACAACTGTGGAGCAGAGCATCAGCCACTTGAATGAGCGCAAGCGCACTCTGCTGGTGACGCTGCATCTGGCCAGCAGTCGACCGACGGGTGAAAGTCTTGCCTACCTTCACGCTGAAGGGCAGATCACCATCGCAAGGACCGTTGAGCGCAAGAGGCTGGCAGCTGACGATTACCTGGATGTCTATGAGGTGCGCAAGGCGCAAGGGCCTGTGCGGGACAGCGGTGTATGGGAAGTGCATCTGCACTACAGCTCCCAGGCCGCCAACCGGCGTCAGTTCAGCAAAGGCCATCTGAAACTCTGGGCCGAGCGCACGTGGGGACGCGAGACGCAGTTGCAGGCGGCGAAGACTAACCAGCAGTTCCTGGAGATCTATCGGGCAGACCTGAAGGCCAGTCAGCTCGAACGAATCCTTCCCTGGGATTGACGAAGGCTCACTGGGCCGCACGAGCAGGGCTGTAAAGGCCCTGCTTGCCGTGAGCCGGCATCGCCCGATTGCCGCGCTCGGCGATCATCTGCGCAATTTCGATCCATTCGATGCCCTGGGCCTTGAGCTTGGGCAGTTCGCGCTCGAGCACTTCCAGGGTCTGTGGATAAGGATGGCCGATCAGCACTGCTGTGCCCTGCTTGCGCGCCAGGGCGATGCCCTGTTGCAGCTGGCCGGCAATGGCGTCGGTGGTGCGCACGTCATCGAGAAAGACATCCCGCGAGACGCTGGCCAGGCTGATGTCCTGCGCGGATTTGGCGGCTACCGTGGCGGCGCTGGTGCGGCTGTCGACGAAGAACAGGCCGCGGCGCTGCAATTCTCCCATCAACCAGGCCATAGCCGCAGGCTCGGCGGTCATGCGGCTGCCCATGTGGTTGTTGATGCCGACGGCATAGGGGACTTTGTCGAGCGCCGCGTTCAGCCGTCGTTCCAGCTCCGGCAGCGGCGTGCCGGGGTGCCAGGCATAAGGGCCGGTGGCCGGGTCCATGGGCATGTGCAGGATCACCGTCTTGCCGGCGCGATGGGCCTGGCGGGCGAAGTCGGTGGCATGCGGGGTATCGGGCATGATCGCCAGGGTCACCGGCCCGGGCAGGGCCAGGGTGCGTGAGTCGCGCGCAGGGTTCTGCCCCAGGTCGTCGATGATCAGTGTCAGGTAGGCCTTGCCCGTTTGAGCCGGCGCCGCCAGGGCGACGCCGCTCATCAGGTACAACAGGGCCAGCAGCAGGTACCGCATCAACTGGCCTTATTTACCCTGGGTGATGCTCAGGCCCTTGAGCAAGCTCAGGGCCTGGCTCAGCTGGTAGTCATCGTCCTGTGGGCGCGGCTTGGCGCTGCCGGCCTTGCCTGACGGACGGTCGGCGCCGCCGTTGCCGTTGCCCAGGTGACCCTGCAGGTCGGCTTCCTTGAAGTTCTCGCTGTCCTGCTCGGCAGTGATCTTGGCGCGGCGCACCTCGATGTCCGGGACGATGCCCTGGGCCTGGATCGAGCGGCCGTTGGGGGTGAAGTACAGCGCGGTAGTGATCTTCAGTGCGCGGTCGTTGTTCAGCGGCAGTACGGTTTGCACCGAGCCCTTGCCGAAACTGTCGGTGCCCATCAGCACGCCGCGTTTCTGGTCTTGCAGGGCGCCAGCGACAATTTCCGAGGCCGAGGCGCTGCCGCCGTTGATCAGCACCACCAATGGCACGCCTTCGCTGGCATCGGCCGGGTCGGCGGAGAAGCGCAGCTCGGAGTTGGCGATGCGGCCCTTGGTGTAGACGATCAGGCCCTTGGTGAGGAAGTGGTCGGCCACTTCCACGGCCGATTGCAGCACGCCGCCCGGGTTGTTGCGCAGGTCCAGGACCAGGCCGCGCAGCTTCTTGCCGTTGTCCTTGCGCAGCTTGGCCAGGGCCTTGCCGACTTCTTCGCCGGTCTTGACCTGGAACTGGGTGATGCGGATGTAGCCGTAGCCGTCTTCGAGCATCTGGCTCTTGACGCTCTTGACCTGGATGACCGCGCGGGCAAGGGTGACATCGAACGGGTTGCCGCCGTCGCGCACCAAAGTCAGGGTAATTTTCTCGCCGACCTTGCCGCGCATCTTGTCGACCGCTTCGGTCATGGTCTGGCCACGGGTCGGCTGGCCGTTGATCTTGACGATCAGGTCGCCAGCTTCTATGCCGGCGCGCGAGGCCGGGGTCTCGTCGATCGGCGAGACCACCTTGATGAAGCCGTCTTCCATGCCCACTTCGATGCCCAGGCCGCCGAACTCGCCGCTGGTGCTCTCCTGCAGTTCGAGGAAGTCTTCCGGGCCGAGGTAGGCCGAGTGCGGATCAAGGTTGCTAAGCATGCCCTTGATGGCGTTTTCCAGCAGGGTCTTGTCGTCTACCGGTTCGACATAAGCAGCCTTGATGCGGTCCATGACCTCGGCGAAGGTGCGCAGCTCTTCCAGCGGCAGCGGTGCCTTGGCCGAGGGTGCCGAGACCGTCGTCGCTGGAATCGCGGCGGGCTTGGCCGGCTCGGCCGCGCGGGCCAGGGGCGCGCCGAGGACCATGGCGATGGTCAGGGCCAGCGAGGTGAGGCGAGGCGATTGCAGCATGTCGAACGAACTCCTGATCCTGGTAGCGCTCCGTAGAGCATCGGCGCAGCCCGAAGTTGCGCTACGCCGTCAAATAAGGGGTGTTGCCTATCCCTGGGCACGGCACCATTGTGCGGGGTCACTGGGGCGGCCCTGCTGGCGGATGGCGAAATACAGCCCCGAGCTGTCCTGGCCACCGCTGTTGCCGACGGTGGAGATGGCCTCACCGGCCTTGACCACATCGCCGGCGCTCTTGAGCAGGCTCTGGTTATGGCCGTACAGGCTCAGGTAACCATTACCATGGTCGAGAATGACCAGAAGTCCAGCGCCGCGCAACCAGTCGGCAAACACTACCCGGCCGCCATGCACGGCGCGCACCTGGCTGCCTTGGGAGGCGCTGATCATTACCCCGTCCCACTTGGCCCGTGAGTCATCGCCGCGGGTTTCGCCAAAGCGTGCCAGCAATCGACCATTGACGGGCCATGGAAGTTTTCCCCGTGCAGCAGAAAAAGCCCCGCCGAAGGTTTCGCCGCTGCTGGACACCAGCGGGCCGGGAAGCGCCTTGGGCTTTTTCGGCGCGTCGCTGCTGTTGGCGGCGAGGGCTTCGCGCTGGCGTTGTTTTTCCGCTTCCTGGGCGGCGAGCAGGGCTTTTTGCCGTGCTTCTTCGGCCTCGCGGGCTTGACGGGCGAGGGTTTCCTCGATGGTCTTGAGCACCTTGCTCAGGTCGGCCTGGTCCTGCTCACGGGCCTGCAGCTTCTGGTCGCGGGCCTTGACGTCGTTGTTGAGCTTGGCCAGCACCTCTTTACGCTCGGTGCGGACTTTTTCCAGCGCCTGGCGCTGGCTGTCGAGGGTGCCTTGCTGGGCCAGCAACTGGGCCTGCTGCAGGTTGATGTCTTTTTCGACGTTGGCCAATTGGCGCAAGGTCTCGTTGAAATTACGCAGCTGGGTCAGGCGTGCCTGGCTCAGGTAATCGTAATAAGTCAGGGTGCGGGCGAATTTTTCTGGATTCTGCTGGTTGAGCAGCAGCTTCAGGTACTCCTCGCGGCCATTCTGGTAGGCCGAACGGGCCTGGATGGCGATCAGTCGTTGCTGTTCAATGCGGGCGCTCTGGAGTTTTTTTTTCTCGGTATCAAGGCGCTCCAGTTCGCCTTCGGTCTTTTTTAGTTCGAGTTGCAGGGCCTCCACCTGCTTTTCCAGCTTGCCGATGTCGGTTTCGGTTGAGCGCAGGTCTTTCTGCACGCCGGATTTTTCTTCCTGCAGCTTGCCAAGCATCTTTTTCAGCTCGGCGATGTCCTGGCGCGTAGCGTCCAGTTGCTGCTGGGTTTGCGCGCGCTCATCGGCAAAAGCCGGACTGAGCAGGCAAGACAGGGCGAGTACGATCAGGGCGCGAAACATGGGGTGGGCGGCACCAGGCATAGAGACTGGCCTAGTATGCCCGCCATAGGCGGCAAAAAAAACGGCTTTAACTACAAGCGGCAAGCCACAAGCGGCAAGAAAAGCGGGTCAATGGGCTCTTTCTTGCGGCTTGCAGCTTGTCGCTAACGGCTTTAGCCGTCGATCAGAATCGAGGTGCCAGTCATTTCTGCCGGTTTTTCCAGGCCCAGCAGCTTGAGCATGGTCGGCGCCACGTCGGCCAGCACGCCGCCTTCGCGGACCTGCACCTTGCGCTTGCCGACATAGATGAACGGTACCGGCTCGGTGGTGTGCGCAGTGTGCGCCTGGCCGGTGCATTCGTCTTCCATCTGCTCGACGTTGCCGTGGTCGGCGGTGATCAGCGCTTCGCCGCCGACCTTGTCCAGCGCCTCGACGATGCGCCCGACGCACAGGTCCAGGGCCTCGACGGCCTTGACTGCGGCCTCGAACACGCCGCTGTGGCCGACCATGTCGCCGTTGGCGTAGTTGACCACGATCACGTCGTAACGCTGCTGCTCGATGGCTTCGACAATGCGGTCGGTGACTTCCGGTGCGCTCATTTCCGGCTGCAGGTCATAGGTGGCGACCTTCGGCGACGGGATGAGGATGCGCTCTTCGCCTTCAAACGGCTCTTCGCGACCACCGGAGAAGAAGAAGGTGACGTGGGCGTATTTCTCGGTTTCGGCGATGCGCAGCTGGGTCTTGCCGTTTTTCGCCAGGTATTCGCCGAGCACATTGTTCAGGCTGCCAGGGGCAAAGGCGGCCGGGGCGGGGATTTTTGCCGAATACTGGGTCAGGCCGATGTAGGCGGCCAGTTTTGGCAGGCGTGCCCGTGGGAATTCGTTGAAGTCCGGCTCGACGAACACCCGCGACAGCTCGCGGGCGCGGTCGGCACGGAAGTTCATGAAGATTACCGCGTCGCCGTCTTCGACTTTTACCGCTTCGCCAATGCGCGTGGCCTTGACGAATTCGTCGCTCTCGTCGCGGGCGTAGGCGGCTTCAAGGCCGGCCAGGGCGGTGTCGGCGGTGAATTCGGCGCTGCTGTCGACGATCAGGTTGTAGGCAGCCGATACGCGGTCCCAGCGGTTGTCGCGGTCCATGGCGTAGTAGCGGCCGATCAGGCTGGCGATGCGGCCCTTGCCCAGTTTGGCGAAGGCGGCGTCGAGCAGTTCGATCGAGGATTGCGCGCTTTTCGGCGGGGTGTCGCGACCGTCGAGGAAGGCGTGCAGGTAGATTTTCTCGGCACCGCGTTTGGCGGCAAGCTCGGCCATGGCCACCAGATGGTCCTGGTGGCTGTGCACGCCGCCATCGGACAGCAGGCCAAGGATGTGCACCGCCTTGCCGGCGCCGACGGCCTTGTCGACCGCGCCGCACAGCACGGGGTTTGTGAAGAACTCGCCGTCCTTGATCGCCTTGGTCACCCGGGTGAAGTCCTGGTAAACCACGCGGCCAGCGCCGAGGTTCATGTGACCGACCTCGGAGTTGCCCATCTGCCCGTCCGGCAGGCCGACATCCATGCCGGAGCCAGAGATCAAGCCGTGCGGCTGGGTGGCGCGCAGGCGATCGTAGACTGGCGTGTTGGCCGAATAGATGGCGTTGTATTCGTGGCTTTCGCTGTGACCGAAACCATCGAGGATGATCAGGACCAAGGGTTTTGGCGTGCTCGTCATCAATCCCACACTCACGGTTGTTCAGATGATAAAGACACGCATTTTAGGGCAAATTGGCCAGGAATGACGAATTAACCTTGCAGGCCCGACGGCGCGGGCCGACGGGCTGTAGCCCGGCAATGAGAATTACTGGCGATTAGCCTGCCCGGCGGGCTTTGGCCGACCTTGGGGGCTGTGTATACTGGCCAACATTTTTAATGGCCTGGAACACCCTCCGATGGTTGCTCACCTGATTGAATTCGCAACAAATCACTATCTGCTGGTCGGTATCTTCGTCGTTCTGCTGGTTTTGCTGATCGTCACCGAAGCACGCAAGGGCGGCCGCAGCCTCAGCACTGGCGAACTGACCGCGCTGGTCAACGCCGACAAGGGCCTGGTGATCGACATCCGTTCGAGCAAGGACTACGCCGCCGGTCACATCGTGGGCGCCGTGAGCATTCCCCAGGACAAGGTCGCCGCGCGCATCGGCGAGCTGGAAAAGCACAAGGCCAACAAGACCCTGATCATCGTCGACGCCATGGGCCAGCACGCCGGCACCACCGCGCGCGAACTGCTCAAGGCCGGCTTCACCGCTGCCAAGCTGTCGGGCGGCGTGTCGAGCTGGAAGGCCGATAACCTGCCGTTGGTGAAGTGACATGAGCAACGTCATCGTCTACTCCAGCGATTACTGCCCTTACTGCTCGCGGGCAAAATACCTGCTTGAAAGCAAAGGCGTGGCCTTCGAAGAGATCAAGGTCGATGGCAAGCCTCAGGTGCGCGCCGAAATGAGCCGGAAGGCCGGTCGTACCTCGGTGCCGCAGATCTGGATCGGCTCCACCCACGTCGGCGGTTGCGACGACCTGTATGCCCTGGAGCGCGCCGGCAAGCTCGATGCGCTGCTCAAGGCCTGAATCAGAAAACCATTAAAGACTCTGGAAAGAAGGATCTGTCATGACTGATCAACAGAACAACGACGCCGCAGCCGCAGCCGACGACAACGCTCCGCAATTCTCCCTGCAGCGCATCTACGTGCGCGACCTGTCGTTCGAAGCGCCAAAAAGCCCGGCGATCTTCCGTCAGCAGTGGGAGCCAAGCGTTGCCCTGGACCTGAACACCAAGCAGAAAGGCCTGGAAGGCGACTTCCACGAAGTCGTGCTGACCCTGTCGGTGACCGTGAAGAACGGCGACGAAGTGGCCTTCATCGCTGAAGTGCAACAAGCCGGTATCTTCCTGATCAAGAACCTCGACCCGGCGTCGATGAGCCACACCCTGGGCGCGTTCTGCCCGAACATCCTGTTCCCGTACGCCCGTGAAGCGCTGGACAGCCTGGTGACCCGTGGTTCGTTCCCGGCGCTGATGCTCTCGCCGGTCAACTTCGACGCCCTGTACGCTCAGGAAATGCAACGCATGCAGGAAGCTGGCGAAGCCCCTTCGCTGCAATAAGCCTGTTGCGATGAAGCAAAAAGCGCCCCTCGGGGCGCTTTTTTCTTGGCTCAGGCAAACCCTTGCTGGCGCCAGGCTTCGTACACCGTCACCGCCACCGTGTTGGACAGGTTCAGGCTGCGGCAGCCCGGGCGCATCGGCAGGCGCAGGCGCTGCTCGGCGGGCAGGCTGTCCAGCACCTCGGCCGGCAGGCCACGGCTTTCCGGGCCGAACAGGAAGGCGTCGCCCGGCTGGAAGGCGGTTTCGTGGTAAGGGTGCGAGGCCTTCGTGGTGAAGGCGAACAGCCGCGGCTGGCCAAGGCTTTCCAGGCAACTGGGCAGGTCTGGGTGGCGCTTGAGCGTGGCATACTCGTGGTAGTCCAGACCGGCCCGGCGCAAGCGCTTGTCGTCCAGCTCGAAGCCGATCGGCTCGATCAGGTGCAGGTGGCAGCCGCTGTTGGCGCACAGTCTGATGATGTTGCCGGTATTCGGCGGAATCTCTGGTTGAAAGAGGATGACGTGAAACATGCACGGCTCCGAACATAAAGATGTCGAGCATTCTACTCCTGAACCGGACCCGCGTTCGCAGCTATGGCCGCGCGTGCTGTTTTCCCTGGCGCTGTTCGGCATGCTGGTGGGGCTGATGATTGGTCGCCTGACTGCGCCAGAGCCACGGGTGCTGGAGCAGGTCGAGGTGGTCGAGGCGGGGTTGAACCTGTGGTTCAACGAAGAACCCCAACTGCACGGCGAAGAAGTCGAAGGTACCCTGGCGCTGCTGTTCGAGGCCGAGGGCAAGGTTGCGCGGGGTCAGTTGCAGTTGCAGGGCAAACCGGTGAGCTGGCGGGTGCAGCACAGTGACGGTGGCTTGCTTGTGACCCTGGTCGCGGCCCGCCCTCTGCATGGCGAATGGGCCGGTGCAGAGGAGGGCGGACGCTGGCGGGTGCAGGTGAAACTGCGCGAATAAAAGAGGGGATTCCCCGGCCTGCCTGTACCAAGGTCCCCAAAACTGGAAGTACTGATACTAATGCAGGGTGTGTGCCAGTTTTGTTGCAGTGCGGGAAATGGCGGATTTTAAGGGCTTAGGCGAGGGTAGGCGGGGGAATTGTGCTTTGCTGCGGTGCGCAGGGCACAGGTTCGGTGCAAAAGCATCGCGGGGCAAGTCGGATCGCCGCAACGCCGCTCCCACACCAATTGGTAGGAGCGGGCTTGCCCCGCGATCAGGTTAACGCTCAGGCCTCGTCGTCACCGTCCTCGTCGCCGCCATCGACCTTCATCCCCAACTCCTTGATCTTGCGCGTCAGGGTGTTGCGGCCCCAGCCCAGCAGCACTGCGGCATCGCGGCGGCGGCCGGCGGTGTGCTTGAGGGCGGTCTCGATCATGATCCGCTCAAAACTCGGCACGGCGCTGTCGAGCAGGCTCGACTGGCCGCGGGCCAGGGCCTGGTCGGCCCATTGGCGCAGGGCCTGTTCCCAGTTGGTCACCGGCGCTGAATCTTGCGGCAGGTTGAGCAACTCGGGCGGCAGGTCGCCGATATGCACTTCGCGTCCGGAGGCCATCACCGTGATCCAGCGGCAGGTGTTTTCCAGCTGGCGCACGTTGCCCGGCCACGGCAGGTTGCGGATGAACTCCTCGGTTTCGGCCTTGAGCAGCTTGGGCTCCACCGCCAGTTCCTGGGCGGCGCGGCCGAGGAAGTGGCGGGCCAGGGTCGGGATGTCTTCGCGACGATCGGCCAGGCGCGGGATGTGGATGCGGATCACGTTCAGGCGGTGGAACAGGTCTTCGCGGAATTTGCCGGCCTGCACCAGGGTTTCCAGGTTCTGGTGGGTGGCGGCGATGATTCGCACATCAACCTTGACCGGCACATGGCCGCCTACCCGGTAGAACTCACCATCGGCCAGCACCCGCAGCAGGCGGGTCTGGGTATCGGCCGGCATGTCGCCGATCTCGTCGAGGAACAGCGTGCCGCCATCGGCCTGCTCGAAGCGTCCGCGGCGCAGGTTGGCAGCGCCGGTGAAGGCGCCTTTCTCGTGGCCGAACAGTTCCGATTCCATCAGGTCCTTGGGGATCGCCGCCATGTTCAAGGCGATGAACGGTGACGCCGCCCGTGGGCTGTGACGGTGCAGGGCGTGGGCGACCAGTTCTTTACCGGTACCGGACTCGCCGTTGATCAGCACGGTGATGTTGGAGTGGCTCAGGCGGCCGATGGCGCGGAACACCTCCTGCATTGCCGGTGCTTCGCCGATGATCTCCGGGGTGCGGGTCAGGCTCGGGGCGACGTCCAGGCCCTGTTGCTCCTGGGCGTGCTGGTTGGCGCGCTTGACCAGCGATACCGCCTCGTCGACATCGAATGGCTTGGGCAGGTATTCGAAGGCGCCGCCCTGATAGGACGCCACCGCGCTGTCGAGGTCGGAATGGGCGGTCATGATGATCACCGGCAGGCGCGGGTGCTGCTCGCGGATCTGCGCGAGCAAGTCCAGGCCGCTGGCGCCGGGCATGCGGATATCGGAAATGATCACGTCTGGCTGTTGCCGGGCCAGGCGGCTCATGACCCCGTCGGCGCTGTCGAAGCTCTGGGTGGTCATGCCTTCCTGTTGCAGGGCTTTTTCCAGCACCCAGCGGATGGAACGATCATCGTCGACGATCCAGACAGTTTCACTTCGGCTCATGAGGCGGTGGCTCCTTGTTCCAGCGGCAGGAAGATCGAGAAGGTGGTGTGGCCAGGGTGGCTGTCACATTCGATCAGGCCCTGGTGCTGGCTGATGATGTTCTGGGTAATGGCCAGGCCCAGCCCGGTACCGTCCGGGCGGCCGCTGACCATGGGGTAGAAGATGGTTTCCTGCAGTTCGGCAGGGATGCCCGGGCCGTTGTCGATGATCTCGATGCGGGCCACCAGGCGGTGACGGGTGTGGCCGATGGTGAACTGGCGCATGGCCCGGGTGCGCAGGCTGATGCGGCCCAGGCGCAGCTCGTTCTGGCCGCTGATGGCCTGCATGGCGTTGCGCACGATGTTGAGTACCGCCTGGATCATCTGTTCGCGGTCGATCAGCACGTCCGGCAGGCTCGGGTCGTAATCGCGCACCAGGGTAATGCCACCCTGGCTTTCGGCCTCGACCAGGCTGCAGACCCGCTCCAGCACCTCATGAATATTGGTCAGGGCCAGCGACGGCAGCTTGTTCGAGCCGAGCATGCGGTCGACCAGGTTGCGCAGGCGGTCGGCCTCTTCAATGATCACATTGGTGTAATCCTTCAGGCCTTCCTCGGGCAGTTCGCGGGCCAGCAGCTGGGCGGCGCCGCGAATGCCACCGAGCGGGTTCTTGATCTCGTGGGCCAGGCCGCGCACCAGCATCTTGGTGGTTTCCTGCTTGGACAGCTGGGCCTCTTCCTTGGTGATGCGCAGCAGGCGGTCACGCGGGTGCACTTCGAGCAGCAGCAGGGTCGCGCCCTTGCTGAGGATCGGCGTTACCGCGTAGTCGACGGTCTGGGTCTGGCCGGTCAGCGAGGTCAGTTGCGCTTCGCGCTTGGTGAAGGGGTGCGCCTGTTCCACTGCCTGGCGCAGGGAGTTCAGCGCCTCGGGCGATTCGGTGAACAGCTCGCTGATGAACTGACCATGGCTGCGCTGGCCGCTGATGGCCAGGAGCATCTCCGCTGCCGGGTTCATGTACTCAAGGCGCAACTCGGCGTCGAGCAGGATGGTGGCGGTGGTCAGGTTGTCCAGTAGCAGTCGGTGCAGTGCATCGCTGATGGTCATGGGGCGTCGTTGACCTCTTTTGGCTCATACAACCTCGGCCTGGGCCCAAGTCGCGGTCGCTGGTAATCCGCTGGTACAAAGAAAATGCAAAAAGCAAACCAAGGCTCCGAAAAGAAGCGGAATTTCCGGATTAAGACCTGTATTTGCGCGAAAAATGCCTACAAAGTCCTGAGATCACGCTTTTTGTGAACCAAAATGGGCTGAGTTGCTCAGGTGCAGGCAGATGCGTGCACCAATATAGAGCATAGAGGAAGGATTACTGCGGCGAGCACAAATGCGTGGTGGCGCGGATCAGCGCCAAGGATTGCTGCGGGTCTCGGGCTCGTTGCGCGATGGCCTGGGCAAGGGTTGCCGGGCAGTGGGCCGGGCGGTTGCGATCAAACTCGGCCAACTGGCTGAGCAGGGTGCGCTGCAGGCGATCCAGCTGCGGGCGCAACTGGCTGCCCAGATCGACCCGCGGGGTTTGCGGTGCGCTGCCGACGGCATGCCAGCGCGACAGCGCGCTGTACTGCAGCAGCTTGTTGGCTTCGATCTGATCGGCGAAGAACAGCGCTGCCCGTTGCCCGTCGACACCAAAGCGCAGGGCCTGGGACTGGGCATTGGCAATCACCTGCTGCTCGCGTTCAGGCGCTTCTACTGGCTGGCCCGAGTCCCATTTGTTCAGGGCAACCGCGTGGGCGATGTGCAGGCGCTGGTCGATGCTATCGAGCAAGGCGGCGAGTGGTGTGCTGGCTGGCGCAGGCTGGGAAAGCGGCACACCCTGGCTGCCGGCATAAAAAACAATCAGTTCGGCCGCTTGCGCGCCTGTACGCCCGCGATGCACGCCATCGACGATCTCGGCGAGGGCGTCTCCGGCCTTGATGCTTACCTGTTTGTTGCTGTCGCGAGTTTCCACCAGCAGTTCACCTGCAAGCAGGTAGCCGGCGTTGGGCAGCGGATGGCTGTGCCAGTCGAGGGTTGTTTCAGGCGGAATGTGGATTTTAACCAGGGTCAGCTCCGCTGGGCCGTCGGGGTAGCGCGGGTAGGGGCTGCCGTCCCAGGCGGTGTTGGTGCGTAGCAGCACCTGTGATTCGAGCGGTGCTGGCGGGGTACTGCAGCCTGTCAGCAAGGCAAGCAGGGTGAGTGTGATCGGGGTGCGGGTCATGATGGGCTCGGGCGTGGATTGCTGAGCCAGCATGGTCGAGGTCAGGAGGCTGACCTATCGGGAACATCTGAAGAATATGTATGAAAAAGGCCTCCCGAAGGAGGCCTTTTTTTCAAGCTACGCCGCTTGCGCGAGCGTCACTGGCTTAGCAGCTGTAGTACAGCTCGTATTCCAGTGGGTGTACGAAGGTGCGGACCTTGATTTCTTCTTCGCTTTTCAGCGCGATGTAGGCATCGATGAAGTCGTCGGAGAACACACCGCCCTTGGTCAGGAACGCACGGCCCTTGTCCAGCTCTTCCAGGGCTTCTTTCAGGCTGCCGCAAACCTGTGGGATCTCTTTCGCCTCTTCAGGCGGCAGGTCGTACAGGTTCTTGTCGGCGGCATCGCCTGGGTGGATCTTGTTCTGGATACCGTCCAGGCCGGCCATCATCAGTGCTGCGAAGCACAGGTACGGGTTGGCAGCCGGGTCCGGGAAGCGCGCTTCGATGCGGCGGGCTTTCGGGCTGGAAACGTACGGGATGCGGATCGAGGCGGAACGGTTGCGCGCCGAGTAGGCCAGCATGACCGGTGCTTCGAAGCCTGGTACCAGACGCTTGTAGGAGTTGGTAGCCGGGTTGGTGAAGCCGTTCAGGGCCTTACCGTGCTTGATGATACCGCCGATGAAGTACAGGGCGGTGTCGGACAGGCCGGCATAGCCTTCGCCGGAGAAGGTGTTCTTGCCATCTTTGGAGATGGACATGTGCACGTGCATACCCGAGCCGTTGTCACCGTACAGTGGCTTAGGCATGAAGGTAGCGGTGCGGCCGTAGGCGTCGGCAACGTTGTGCACGCAGTATTTGAGGGTCTGAACTTCGTCAGCCTTCTTCACCAGGGTGTTGAACTGCACACCGATTTCGTTCTGGCCGGCAGTGGCCACTTCGTGGTGGTGGACTTCGATGACCAGGCCCATTTCTTCCATGGCGTTGCACATGGCAGTACGGATTTCGTGGTCGTGGTCGAACGGTGGTACCGGGAAGTAGCCGCCTTTGACGCCTGGACGGTGGCCTTTGTTGCCGCCTTCGACGTCCTGGTCGGACATCCACGAGCCTTGCTCGGAGTAGATCTTGAACATCGAGCCGGAGATGTCGGACTTGAACTTCACTTCGTCGAAGATGAAGAACTCAGGCTCTGGGCCGACGAACACGGTGTCACCGATACCGGTGGTCTTCAGGTACTCTTCGGCGCGGCGGGCGATGGCGCGTGGGTCGCGGTCGTAGCCTTGCATGGTCGAAGGTTCGATGATGTCGCAGACCAGGATCAGGGTCGGCTCTTCGGTGAACGGGTCGAGCACGGCGGAGGAGTCGTCCGGCATCAGGATCATGTCGGAGGCTTCGATGCCTTTCCAGCCAGCGATGGAGGAACCGTCGAACATCTTGCCGGCTTCGAAGAAATCTTCATCCAGCGCATCACGAGCTGGCATGGTCACGTGGTGCTGAGTGCCTTTGGTGTCTGTGAAGCGCAGATCAATCCATTTAACGTCATGATCTTTGATGAGTTGAACCGACTTCGACATAGTGTCCTCCGGGTGGGGTAGAGCTTGCCTGTGCAGCCCTTTAATTTGGGTGATGCCGGGCGCGAATAGTCGGCCAAGGCAACCTGCCTCACAAGGGAGCAAATTGCATGCCAGTGCCCCGAGTTGGGATTTTTGCCCCAAACCCAAGCGTTTTCGCCCGATTCGCTGAAATCAGCGGTTTTTTCTGCACCCTTACGATGCGCTAAACAGCCATGATGCACCATAACGGTGCGATAAAAACCTTCTGTACAAAAGTTGCTCAAAGCTTGAGCAATTTCCGCTATAATCCGCGCCCCACTTTTTTAGTCGGCACCTCGCGCGCTGTTTTTCATGAAACTAATCGTAAAAGTCTTCCCAGAGATCACCATCAAGAGCCGGCCGGTTCGCAAGCGCTTCATCCGACAACTGGCCCGCAACATCCGCAACGTGCTCAAGGACCTCGATCCTGCGCTCGCGGTTAACGGTGTCTGGGATAACCTCGAAGTGATCACTCACATCGAGGACGAGAAGGTCCTGCGCGAGATGACCGAGCGTCTGAGCTGCACGCCGGGCATTGCCCATTTCCTGCAGGTCGACGAATACCCGCTGGGTGATTTCGACGACATCGTCGCCAAGTGCAAGCAGCACTTCGGTCACCTGCTGGCGGGCAAGCGCTTCGCCGTACGCTGCAAGCGCGGCGGTCACCACGATTTCACCTCGATGGACGTCGACCGCTACGTCGGCAGCCAGCTGCGCCAGCAGTGCGGCGCCGCCGGTATCGATCTGCGCACGCCTGAAGTCGAAGTGCGCATCGAGGTGCGCGACAAGCGCCTGTACGTCATCCACAACCAGCACAAAGGCATCGGCGGTTACCCGCTGGGCGCGCTGGAGCAGACCCTGGTGCTGATGTCCGGTGGTTTCGACTCTACCGTCGCCGCCTACCAGATGATGCGTCGCGGCCTGATGACCCACTTCTGCTTCTTCAACCTTGGTGGCCGCGCCCACGAGCTGGGGGTGATGGAAGTCGCCCACTTCCTGTGGAAAAAGTACGGCAGCAGCCAGCGCGTGCTGTTCGTCAGCGTGCCGTTCGAAGAAGTGGTCGGCGAGATCCTCGGCAAGGTCGACAACAGCTACATGGGCGTGACCCTCAAGCGCATGATGCTGCGCGCGGCGACCAACATCGCCGACCGCCTGCAGATCGACGCCCTGGTGACCGGTGAAGCCATCTCCCAGGTCTCGAGCCAGACCCTGCCGAACCTTGCGGTGATCGACTCGGCCACCGAGAAGCTGGTGCTGCGCCCGCTGCTGGCCAGCCACAAGCAGGACATCATCGACCAGGCCCAGCAGATCGGCACCGCCGAGTTCGCCAAGCACATGCCTGAATACTGCGGCGTGATTTCGGTGAACCCGACCACTTGCGCCAAGCGTCATCGCCTCGAGCATGAAGAGAAGCAGTTCGACATGGCGGTGCTCGAGCGTGCCCTGGAGCGCGCTCGGCTGATCTCCATCGACCACGTGATCGATGAACTCAGCCAGGATATCCAGATCGAAGAAGTCAGCCAGGCGCTGGCCGGGCAGGTGGTGATCGACATTCGCCACCCTGATGCCCAGGAAGACCAGCCCCTGGAACTGGACGGCATCGAGGTCCAGGCCTTGCCGTTCTACGCCCTGAACAGTCGCTTCAAGGAGCTGGATGCCACGCGCCAGTACCTGCTGTATTGCGACAAGGGAGTAATGAGTCGCCTGCATGCCCATCATCTGCTCAGTGAGGGACATGCCAATGTGCGCGTTTATCGTCCGACATAAGACGCCGGGGCTATATGGCGGGAGCATCCGCCATCGCCCTCCCGACCACCGGGCCGTTTGAGCGCCATTCATTCATATTCGCCGCCTAGACTGGGCGGCAACCCGAATCCTCTGATCGAGATACACACGTGATCGAAAATCTGCGTAACATCGCCATCATCGCCCACGTTGACCATGGTAAAACCACCCTGGTCGACAAACTCCTGCGTCAGTCCGGCACTCTGGAGCGTAACGAGCTCAACGACGAGCGCGTCATGGACTCCAACGACCAGGAAAAAGAGCGCGGTATTACCATTCTGGCGAAAAACACCGCCATCAACTGGAACGGCTACCACATCAACATCGTCGACACCCCCGGCCACGCCGACTTCGGTGGCGAGGTTGAACGTGTAATGTCGATGGTCGACTCCGTACTGCTGCTGGTCGACGCTCAAGACGGCCCTATGCCGCAAACCCGTTTCGTGACCAAGAAGGCTTTCGAAGCCGGCCTGCGTCCAATCGTGGTGATCAACAAGGTCGACCGTCCGGGCGCGCGTCCTGACTGGGTTCTGGACCAGATCTTCGATCTGTTCGACAACCTCGGTGCCACCGACGAACAGCTGGACTTCAAAGTCGTCTACGCCTCGGCCCTGAACGGCATTGCCGGTCTGGACCACACCGAAATGGCCGAAGACATGACCCCGCTGTACCAGTCGATCGTCGACAACGTACCGGCCCCTGCTGTTGACCGTGACGGTCCGTTCCAGATGCAGATCTCGGCACTGGACTACAACAGCTTCCTCGGTGTTATCGGTGTTGGCCGTATCGCTCGCGGTCGCGTCAAGCCGAACACCCCGGTGGTGGCTATCGACGTCGATGGCAAGAAGCGCAACGGTCGTATCCTCAAGCTGATGGGTCACCACGGCCTGCACCGCGTTGACGTCGAAGAAGCCCAGGCTGGCGACATCGTCTGCATCAGCGGTTTCGACGAGCTGTTCATCTCCGACACCCTGTGCTCCCCGGACGCAGTTGAAGCGATGAAGCCGCTGACCGTTGACGAGCCAACCGTTTCGATGACCTTCCAGGTCAACGACTCGCCGTTCTGCGGTAAAGAAGGCAAGTTCGTGACTTCCCGCAACATCAAGGAACGTCTGGACAAAGAGCTGCTGTACAACGTTGCACTGCGCGTTGAAGAAGGCGACTCGGCTGACAAGTTCAAGGTCTCCGGCCGTGGTGAGCTGCACCTCTCGGTTCTGATCGAAACCATGCGTCGCGAAGGCTTCGAAATGGGTGTTGGTCGTCCGGAAGTGATCATCCGTGAAGTCGACGGTGCCAAGCACGAGCCGTTCGAAAACGTCACCATCGACATCCCTGAAGACTCCCAGGGCAAGGTCATGGAAGAAATGGGTCTGCGTAAAGGCGACCTGACCAACATGGTTCCGGATGGCAAGGGCCGTGTACGCCTGGAATACAACATTCCAGCCCGTGGTCTGATCGGTTTCCGTAACCAGTTCCTGACCCTGACCAACGGTGCAGGCATCCTGACCTCGATCTTCGACCGTTACGCTCCGATGAAGTCCGGCCACATGTCCGGCCGTCAGAACGGCGTACTGGTTTCGGTTGAAACCGGCAAGGCCCTGACCTACTCCCTGGAAACCCTGCAGGCGCGCGGCAAGCTGTTCGTCGAGCACGGCCAGGAGATCTACAACGGTCAGATCGTTGGTCTGAACAGCCGTGACAACGACCTGGGCGTCAACCCTACCAAGGGCAAGAAGCTCGACAACATGCGTGCTTCGGGTAAAGACGAAACCATCGCCCTGGTTCCACCTGTTCGTTTCACCCTGGAACAGGCTCTGGAATTCATCCAGGACGACGAGCTGTGCGAAGTGACCCCTAAGTCGATCCGTCTGCGCAAGAAGATCCTCGACGAAGGCGAGCGTACCCGCGCTGCCAAGAAAGCCAAGAACTGAGTCTTAGTTCCGGCTGAATGAAAACGCCCCCGGTCGCAAGGCCGGGGGCGTTTTTTTGTGCGCGGAAAGTGTGAATCAGCCGAAGGACTGTTCGAACGGCGCGGCGCTGGCGCGGATGGCAGCAGCTATGTCCGGTGCTTGTTCCGTCAGCTCCTGATGATGCAGCAGTGTGCCTTCGACGGCTTGCAGGATTGCCTGGATGCGGCTTTTGGGGTCACTGACATGGCAGCGTTTGGCGAAGTCGAGAATAGCCTTGACGGTTGCTACCTTGGCCAGGCGATTGCGCAGTTGCTCCAGTACATAGCCTTCGGGCAGGTTCATCTGGAAAATCGGATGAAGGTCCCTGGATACGAAGTCGTCGCGGCGAGGGGGCATGGTCATGCTCACCGCAATCGAGGCCGAGGATGAGTCGCTATAGCGAAAGACGTAGTCGCCGTTTGGCTGCTGGTAAATCTTGCCGCTGACGCCTTGAGGCGTTGACACCAGCAGCTCGTCTGCCGCGCTCACCGGAACACGTCCTCAAGCTCATCCAGGGTCGGCAGGGACTTTGCCACGACCTCGACGTCGCAGCCGAGGGCATTCAATGCTCTGCTGTAAAACGAGATAGCGACGGTGCTTGAGCCCTGCTCGATCTCACTGAGCTTCTGCCGAGTGATGCCGATACGTTCCGCCAGTTGCACTTTGGTCAGGCCGCGGCGTTTTCTCATCTGCTCGATGCTGTGCCCGATGCGCTGGGAAATTAGCGTGGTCTGCATGTTACGTATCCATAACATTAGCTGGTTAATGTCAGGTAAACATAACATGGTGTCATCGTCAAACGCCCAGCTCGCTTCGGTCGGGCGTTCCGATCAGTGGTCGTCGCTTAGCGCGAGCGCACCGCAGGCTTGGGGATATATGCGCAATACCCCGGCCGCGGGCCGATCCGTGGATGGTTGCGGCAGGTGTCCGGGCGCTTGTCGTAAATGGTGCACATGCGACTTTTACGGTCCAGGTACAGGCAATCGTCGTTGCTCATCTGCGCCAGGGTGAAAATCCCCGACTTCTGGTTGAAGCGCTGGATGATCCCGTCCTTCTGCAAGCGCTTGGCAATGTTCTTCGGCGGCTCGCCCACCTCGAACTCATCCACCACGCCCATGCGGATCAGGTCTTTGATTTTCACTTCCGTCGGTAAGGTGCAGCAGGTCGAGTTGCAGCCTCCGCACATATGGCTTTGGTACTTCTGCCAGGTTTCCAGTCGGTCGACTTCGGCGGCGGCAATCAGGGTCGGTTTCATCGGGCTCAGGCTAGAAGAGTCTTGTGGGCGCGCGATGATACCGGAGTTGATCAAATTGTGAACAACCATTTGCCGCTTTATTCCGGGTTTGTTTGCCGCTGGCCGCAAGAAAGTCGCGAACCAGAGCTTCCCCTCTGTGTCGAACGGTCTAGGCTGAGAAATCTCCATCCGCATTCGTCAACTTGCCCGAGGACGTCGCATGTCTCAGGAACCACTCGCTCGTGACGCAGAGGTGGCCGCTTTTCGCACCGCTGTGCTGGATAAATTGACCTACGCGGTCGGTAAGGACCCGGAGCATGCCTTCGATCACGACTGGTTCGAAGCCATTGCCCTGGCTGCCCGCGATCACATGGTCGACCACTGGATGGACCATACCCGGCAGATCTACCGCAAGAGCCAGAAGCGGGTGTATTACCTGTCGCTGGAGTTCCTGATCGGCCGTCTGCTGTACGACAGCCTGAGCAATCTCGGCCTGCTCGATGTTGCCCGTGAAGCGCTGGACGGGCTTAACGTCGACCTTGAGCGCATTCGCCTGCTGGAGCCCGATGCGGCGCTGGGTAACGGCGGCCTGGGGCGTCTGGCGGCGTGTTTCATGGAGAGCATGTCGACCCTTGGCATCGCCGCCCACGGTTACGGCATTCGTTACGAGCACGGCCTGTTCCGCCAGGCGGTAGTGGATGGCTGGCAGCAGGAGCAGACCGAGAACTGGCTGGATTTCGGCAACCCCTGGGAGTTCGAGCGGGCCGAGGTGATCTACCCGATCAGCTTTGGTGGCAGTGTCGAGACCGTGCACGATGCCAGTGGCCAGCAGCGCCAGGTGTGGTGGCCGGCCGAGACGGTGCGTGCGGTGGCCTATGACACGCCGGTGGTCGGCTGGCGCGGTGCCAGCGTCAACACCTTGCGCCTGTGGCGGGCGCGGGCATTGGAAGAACTACACCTGGAGCGCTTCAATGCCGGCGATCACCTTGGCGCTGTCGCCGAAGTGGCGCGCGCCGAAAGTATCTCGCGGGTGCTGTACCCGGCCGACAGTACCGAGGCCGGCCAGGAGCTGCGCCTGCGGCAGGAGTACTTCTTTGTTTCCGCCTCGCTGCAGGACCTGCTGCGCCGGCACCTGAACATGCATGACAGCCTGCTCAACCTGCCGCAGCAGGCGGCGATCCAGCTCAACGACACCCACCCCTCGATCGCGGTCGCCGAGCTGATGCGCCTGCTGGTCGACCAGCACGAAGTGCCCTGGGACACCGCCTGGCAGCTGACCGTCGAGACCCTGGCCTACACCAACCATACTTTGCTGCCCGAAGCCCTGGAAACCTGGCCGGTGGGTTTGATGGAGCGCATGCTGCCGCGGCACATGCAGATCATCTACCTGATCAATGCCTTTCATATCGACGCCTTGCGCGCCAAGGGCATCCACGACTTCGACGTGCTGCGCGCGGTGTCGCTGATCGAGGAAGACAACGGCCGCCGGGTGCGCATGGGCAACCTGGCGTTCCTCGGTTCGCACAGCGTCAACGGTGTGTCGGCGCTGCACACAAAGCTGATGCGCAGCACGGTGTTCGCCGAACTGCACAAGCTCTACCCCGAGCGAATCAACAACAAGACCAACGGCATCACCTTCCGTCGTTGGCTGTTCCAGGCCAACCCGCAACTGACCGGCATGCTGGTCGAGGCCCTCGGCGCCGACCTGCTCGATGACCCGCAGGGGCGCCTGCGCGACCTTGAGCCGTTTGCCGACAAGGCGTCGTTCTGCAAGCAGTTCGCCGCCCAGCGCCTGCACAGCAAAAAGGCCCTGGCCAGCCTGGTCCAGGAGCGCCTGGGCATTACCCTCAACCCCGAGGCGATGTTCGATGTGCAGGTCAAGCGCATCCATGAGTACAAACGCCAGTTGCTCAACCTGCTGCACACCGTGGCCCTGTACCAGGCCATCCGCGCCGAACCTGGCAGCGGCTGGGCGCCGCGGGTGAAGATCTTCGCCGGCAAGGCCGCCGCCAGCTATCACCAGGCCAAGCTGATCATCAAACTGAGCAACGACATCGCCAAGGTGGTCAACAACGACCCGACCGTGCGCGGCTTGCTCAAGGTGGTGTTTTTGCCCAACTACAACGTCAGCCTGGCCGAGAGCATCATTCCGGCGGCCGATCTGTCCGAGCAGATTTCCACCGCCGGCTACGAGGCGTCGGGCACCAGCAACATGAAATTCGGCCTCAATGGCGCGCTGACCATCGGCACCCTGGATGGCGCCAATGTCGAAATGTGCGAGCAGGTCGGTGCCGAGAACATGTTCATCTTCGGCCTGACCTCCCAGCAGGTGGAGGCGCGCAAGCGCAGCGGCGACTTTGGCGCCAGTGCCGCGATCGGTGCCTCCCATCGGCTCAACGACGTGCTCCAGGCCATTCGTGGCGGGGTGTTTTCACCGGATGACCCGGCCCGCTATGTCGGTTTGGTCGACTCGCTGGTGGCTTATGACCGCTTCCTGGTGTGCGCCGATTTCGATGCCTACTGGGAAGCGCAATTGCGCGTCGAAGCGCTCTGGCGCGAGCCCAGGCAGTGGTGGCGCATGGCAGTGCTCAACAGCGCGCGCATGGGCTGGTTCTCTTCGGACCGGACCATCCGCGAGTACGCAACCGATATCTGGAAAGCCCTTGACTAAGCTGCAAAGGCCGGCCCGGGAGCGCTGAACTCTCGGGCCGATGTGCCGTCTGATCGGCCAAGCGTGTCTGATTGCTCGCTAGCGCTTCACTCTCCCTGTAAACTGCGTGGGTTTTTATTACCCCCTTCCTTCGGAGCCTTACATGTCCCGCGTTACCCTGAGTCGCTATTTGATTGAGCAGACCCGCAGCAACAGTACCCCTGCCGATCTGCGCTTCCTGATCGAAGTGGTGGCGCGTGCGTGCAAGGAAATCAGCCACAACGTCTCCAAAGGCGCGCTGGGCGGTGTCCTGGGCAGCATGGGCACCGAGAACGTGCAGGGCGAAGTCCAGAAGAAACTCGACGTGATCTCCAACGACATCCTCCTCGAAGCCAACGAGTGGGGCGGTCACCTGGCCGGCATGGCTTCCGAAGAGATGGACAACGCCTACCAGATCCCGGGCAAATACCCGAAAGGCGCCTACCTGCTGGTCTTCGACCCGCTGGACGGTTCGTCGAACATCGACGTCAACGTCTCGGTCGGTACCATCTTCTCGGTACTGCGCTGCCCGAACGAATACCTGAGCCAGAACGAGAGCCTCAACGAGCAGGCCTTCCTGCAGCCAGGCACCAAGCAGGTTGCCGCCGGTTACGCGATCTACGGCCCGCAAACCATGCTGATCCTGACCCTGGGCAACGGCGTCAAGGGCTTCACCCTGGACCGCGAACTGGGCAGTTTCGTACTGACCCACGAGAACATCCAGGTGCCGGAAACCACCGCCGAATTCGCTATCAACATGTCCAACCAGCGCCACTGGGAAGAGCCGGTGACCCGCTACGTGGGCGAGCTGCTGGCCGGTGAAACCGGTCCGCTGAAAAAGAACTACAACATGCGCTGGATCGCCTCGATGGTTGCCGATGTGCACCGCATCCTGACCCGTGGCGGCCTGTTCATGTACCCGCGCGATGCCCGCGAACCGTCCAAGCCGGGCAAGCTGCGTCTGATGTACGAAGCCAACCCGATGTCCTTCATCATCGAGCAGGCCGGCGGTGCTTCCACCGACGGTCGCCAGCGCATCCTCGACATCCAGCCAGAGAGCCTGCACCAGCGCGTGGCAGTGTTCCTCGGCTCCAAGCAGGAAGTCGAGCGCGTTACCGGTTATCACAAGGAGTAAATCATGCTCGCACCTTGGCAGCCTTTGCTGGAGTGGTGGTTTGGCTGGGGCACCAGCCCCCAGGATGTGGCTGACGAGAAGAGCACCTTGTGGTTCGGCAAGCACCACGACGACGAAGCGCGTGAGCGCTTCGGCGAGCTGGTCGAGCAAGCGCTGGCCGGCGGCCTCGATGAGTGGCTGCAAAGCCCGCAGGGCTGGCTTGGCCTGGTGTTGCTGCTCGACCAGTTGCCGCGCATGATCCACCGCGACACGCCGCGCGCCTTCGATGGCGACCGACGTGCCCAGGTGCTGGTGATGCAGGGGCTGGACAAGGCCTGGGATTACCAGTTGCTGCCGATCCAGCGGGTGTTCATCCTGTTGGTGCTGGAGCATGCCGAGGTACTGGACTGGCAGAACATCAGCGTCGAGCGTTACCAGTTGCTGCTCGATGCCCAGCCGGATGCCGATCGGCGCTTGTTCGAAGGGTTCCTTGACTACGCCGAGCAGCACCAGCGGGTGATTGCCCGCTTTGGCCGCTTCCCGCATCGCAATCTGTTGCTGAATCGGCCGAGCACCGACGAAGAGATGGATTTTCTGCTGGAGCCGGGCTCAAGGTTTTGAGTTGAGCTCAATCGCGGGGCAAGTCGAGTCGTCGCCCCGCGATCAGCTTCACATCAGATCCTGAAACTCCCCACCAATTGCTTCAAACGATTGGCCTGATTCTCCAGGTCATTGCAGGCGCGCAAGGTTGCCTGCAGGTTCTCTACCCCTTCCTGATTCAGCGTATTGATTTCGGTGATATCGACATTGATCGACTCGACCACGGCCGTCTGCTCTTCGGTGGCGGTGGCTACCGACTGGTTCATTCCGTCGATCTCGCCGATACGCAAGGTTACGCTGCCCAGCCGCTCGCCGGCCTGGTTGGCGATGCCGACGCTGTGCTGGCTGTGGCTCTGGCTTTCGGTCATGGTGCTGACCGCCACCTGGGCGCCGGCCTGCAGCTCTTCGATGATGCGCTGAACCTGCTGCGCCGAATCCTGGGTGCGGTGGGCGAGGTTGCGGACCTCGTCGGCCACCACGGCAAAGCCGCGTCCGGCCTCGCCGGCACGGGCTGCTTCGATGGCGGCGTTGAGCGCCAGCAGGTTGGTCTGCTGGGAAATGCCGCTGATCACCTCGAGAATCTGGCCGATGTTCACCGTGTTGGCATTGAGCGTCTCGATGTTGCCGCACGAGTCGCTGATTTTCGCCGACAGTTGGTTCATCACTTCGATGGTCTGCTCGACCACCTGCTGGCCCTGCGCCGCCAGGTTGCGCGCGTCGCTGGAGTGCTGCGAGGCGAGGGCGGCGTTCTGGGCGATTTCCTGGGCGGCGGCGCCAAGCTGGTTGATCGCCGCAGCGACGCTGCTGGTGCGGCTCGACTGCTGGTCGGCATTGTGGATCGAGGCGTTCGAGGCACTGATCACGCGCAGCGCCACTTCGTTGACCTGGCCGGTGGCCGAGGCCACTTCGCGGATCGACTCGTGAATACGTTCTACAAAGCGGTTGAACGATTGGCCGAGGCTGCCGAATTCGTCCTGGCCATGAATGCGCAGGCGCCGGGTCAGGTCGCCTTCGCCTTCGGCGATGTCGTGCATGGCCCGGCCCATCACGTGCAACGGCTCCATCAGCACGCGAATCAGCACGCCGAGCAGGGCGATGATGATCAGCACGGCGATCACCGTGGCCACCACTGCAGAGGTGCGCAGTTCGCTGAGCATGGCAAAGGCGAAATCCTGGTCGAGCTCCAGCGCCACGTACCAGTCCGCCGACGCCACGCCGTTGACCTTGGTGAAGGTGATGAACTGCTTGTGGCCGTTGAGCTCGGCTTCTTTCAGGCCGCTACCGACCTGCGGGGGGGCTTGCGGGTAGGCGTCGCTGAGGTTCTTCAGCACCAGGTCGGCTTTCGGGTGGACGAGGATCTTGCCCGCGCCGTTGACGATGAAGGCCTGGCCGTGGCCGTCGAAGTTCAGCGCATTGATGATCGCGCTGATGCTGTCCAGGTCGGTGTCGACGCCGTTGACGCCGATCAGCCGGCCCTGGTGCTGCACCGGGGTGGCCAGGGTGATCACCAGCTTGTTGGCCGAAGCGGAAATGTACGGCTCGGTAATGATGGTCTGGCCGGCGCTGGTGGCGGCCTTGTACCAGCCGCGCACCCGCGGGTCGTAGTCGGCGGCGCGATTGCCCAGCGGCACCGACTGCATGTAGCCGTCCTGGCCACCGAAGTAGGTCAGCAAAAAATTGCTGCCGTACACCGGCAAGCTCAGGCTGCGGGTCAGGCTGTCCTTGCTGGCGCCATCGATGGCGACTTGCTGGGACAGCGACTGCAGCAGCTGCATGCGGCTTTGCAGCCAGGTCTGGATATTGCTGCTGGTCAGGCTGCCGAGCTCCTGCATCGAGGCTTCGGTGTTGCTGCGCAGGGTCTGGCGCTGGCGGTAATCGTTGAACAGGATGAAACAGGTGAAGGCGACAGCGACCACCAGGGCGGCGGCGAGCAGAATCTTGTGGCTGAACTTCAGGTTTTTTGTCATTGCGAGGTCTGTCTGCACAAGGCGGGTCAACGGGTGGGGCGCGGCAATCGGTCGCAGCGCCTTCCTGTGTCGTCCGTTATGGGCAAAAGATTAATCGCAGAACTCACCAGTCGACCAATGGCGGGGCTTTGACGCCAACAAAACCTGGGCGCTCGGGAACCGGATGAGCTTTTTCCCTTCTAAGCTGTCGGTAGGCCACCGCGCCTGCACCCTCATGTCCAGGAGTGACCCTTCATGTCGTTGCGTTCCCTCGCCCTGCTGTCCTTGTGCGTGTTCCTCACTGCGTGCAACAAGATCAACCAGGAAAACTATTCACAGCTCAAGTCCGGGATGGCCAAGGCCGAGGTCGAAAAACTGCTCGGCGCGCCGACCGATTGCTCGGGCGCCCTGGGCATGTCCAGCTGCACCTGGGGCGACGAGAAGACCTTTATCAGTGTCCAGTACGCCGGTGACAAAGTGCTGATGTATTCCGGGCAGGGCCTCAAATGAAGCGGTTGCATCTGCTGCTGGCGCTGTGCGCCGGGTTGATCCTCGGCGGCTGTGCCAGCACCGGCGCAGGCTCGCTGGAGCCCAAGACTGCCGGCAGCGTCGACCTCAAGCGCTACCAGGGCAAGTGGTATGAACTGGCGCGGCTGCCGATGTTCTTCCAGCGCGACTGCGCCCAGTCCGAGGCTCATTACAACCTCAAGCCGGACGGTAATGTCGGGGTGCTCAACCGCTGCCAGACCCTGCAAGGTGAATGGCAGGAGGCCAGCGGCACGGCCACTGCGCAGGTGCCAGGCAAGACCGACAAGCTCTGGGTGGAGTTCGACAACTGGTTCTCGACCTTGCTGCCTGGGGTCGCCAAGGGCAACTACTGGATCCTTTACGTCGACGACAAGTACCAGACTGCGCTGGTCGGCAATCCGGATCGCAAGTACCTGTGGATACTTTCGCGCACCCCGACCATTCCGGCGTTGCAGCGCGAAAGCCTGCTGGCCAAGGCGCGCCAGCAGGGCTACGACACCCAGCGGCTGATCTGGCGGGTGACGGACAAGGACATGGCGGCGCACAAGCCTTGATACCCAAATCGCTGGCAAGCCAACTCCGTCAGTGTAGGAGCGGGCTTGCCCCGCGATGGCGTAATCAGCCCAACAGGCTGCGCAGCACCCCGGCAAATTCCCGTGCGCTGTCTTCTTCCTGGGCATGGCGACCCTGGCGCACGACCCACTGGCCGTTGACCATCACATCGCGCACCTGACGGTCACCGCCGGCAAACAGCCAGCGGTTGAGAATGCCGTCTTCACTGGCTGTCGCCAGGTACGGGTCGTTGCCATCGAGCACCAGCCAGTCCGCGCGCTTGCCCACCGCCAGTTCGCCAATCGGCTGGCCCATGGCCTGGGCGCCGCCACTCAGGGCGGCGTCGTACAGGGTGCGCCCGACCATTGGCTGATCGCCGCGGTACAGGCGGTTACGGCGCTGGTCACGCAAACGCTGGCCATATTCCAGCCAGCGCAATTCCTCTACCACGCTCAATGACACATGGCTGTCCGAACCAATCCCCAGGCGCCCGCCGCGGGCCAGGTAATCCACGGCCGGGAAGATGCCGTCGCCCAGGTTCGCCTCGGTGGTCAGGCACAAGCCGGCGATCGCGCCGCTGCGGGCCATCAACTCGACTTCGTCGGGCTCGGCATGGGTGGCATGCACCAGGCACCAGCGCTGATCCACCTCGGTGTTCTCGTAGAGCCACTGCAACGGCCGGCGCCCGCTCCAGGCCAGGCAGTCGTCGACTTCTTTCTGTTGCTCGGCGATATGGATGTGCACCGGACAGGCCTTGTCGCTGGCAGCCATGACCTCGGCGATCTGCTCCGGAGTCACCGCGCGCAACGAATGGAAACACAGGCCCAAGGCCTGCGCCGGCTGTTCGACGAGCAGCGGCGCCAGACGCGCCTGCAGGTTCAGGTACTGTTCGGTGCTGTTGATAAAGCGCCGCTGGCCTTCGTTCGGTGCTTGCCCGCCAAAGCCGGAGTGGCTGTACAGCACCGGCAACAGGGTCAGGCCGATGCCGCTGGCGCGCGCCGCAGCGCTGATGCGCAGCGACAGCTCCGCGGGGTCGGCGTAGGCCTGGCCCTGGGTGTCGTGGTGAACGTAGTGGAATTCGGCGACCGAGGTGTAGCCGGCCTTGAGCATCTCGATGTACAGCTGGCGGGCAATGACCTGCAGCTGCTCAGGGCTGATCTTGCCGACCAGGCGATACATCAGCTCGCGCCAGGTCCAGAAGCTGTCATTGGGGTTGCCGGCCACTTCCGCAAGCCCGGCCATGGCGCGCTGGAAGGCGTGCGAGTGCAGGTTGGGCATGCCCGGCAGCAGCGGGCCGGCCAGGTGCTCGGCGCCTTCGGCCGAGGCGTTGGCCTCGATGCGGGTCAGCAGGCCGTCGGCGCCGACCTCGATTCGGACGTTTTCGGCCCAGCCTGTAGGCAGCAAAGCACGTTCGGCAAAGAAGACGGACATCGGCACGGCACCTCATTGTGATTATTTGTATATACATATACAGACGTTTGCCTGCTGGGTAAACTCCGGCAAGCTACCGTTCATTCAACCGAACAAGGATATCTTCCGTGCCGACACCTCCTGTCTCCGCGCTGGTTGCCCAGATGGGCGAGGGTCCGGCGCCGCTGTACGCCCGGGTCAAACAGATGATCGCCCAGCAGATCCAGAATGGCAGCTGGCCGCCGCATCACCGGGTGCCGTCCGAGAGCGAACTGGTCAACCAGTTGGGCTTCAGCCGCATGACCATCAACCGCGCCTTGCGCGAGCTCACTGCCGAAGGCTTGCTGGTGCGCATGCAGGGCGTCGGCACCTTTGTGGCCGAGCCCAAGAGCCGTTCGGCGCTGTTCGAGGTCAACAACATTGCCGACGAGATCGCCGCCCGTGGCCACGAGCACAGCTGCCAGGTGATCATCCTCGCCGAAGAGGCCGCCGGTTCCGAGCGCGCCCTGGCCCTGGACATGCGTGAAGGCCAGCGGGTGTTCCACTCGCTGATCGTGCATTACGAGAACGGCGTCGCCGTGCAGATCGAAGACCGCTTCGTTAATGCTGCGGTAGCGCCCGAATACCTCCAGCAGGACTTCACCCGGCAAACGCCCTACGCCTACCTGTCCCAGGTCGCACCCTTGACCGAGGGCGAACACGTGGTCGAGGCGATTCTTGCCGACCCGGATGAATGCCGCCTGCTGCAAATCGAACCGGGCGAGCCGTGCCTGCTGATCCGCCGCCGCACCTGGTCGGGGCGTCAGCCAGTGACTGCCGCTCGTCTGATTCATCCCGGATCCCGTCATCGCTTGGAAGGACGCTTCAGCAAATGAGCCAGTTGCAGGTATTACGCGCCAAAGACTACCCCCGCATGCCATGGAAGAACGGCGGCGGCAGCACCGAAGAGATTGCCCGCGATGCCGGCGTCGGCCTGGACGGCTTCGGCTGGCGCCTGTCGATTGCCGATATCAGCGAGTCCGGTGGTTTTTCCAGCTTTGCCGGGTATCAGCGGATCATCACCGTGCTCGAGGGCGAGGGCATGCGCCTGCAGGTCGATGGCCAGCCGACGCGGCCGTTGCTGCCGTTCGACGCCTTTGCCTTCAGCGGCCAGAGCCAGGTCAGTTGCACGCTGCTCGGTGGTGCAATTCGCGATTTCAACCTGATCTATTCTCCCGAGCGCTACAACGCCCGCCTGCAGTGGCTCGATGGCAGCCAGCGGCTGTTCAGTTCGGCCACGACCGTGCTGCTGTTTGCCGTGGCTTCCCAGGTCGAGGTGACACTGGACAGCGGTGTGCAGCTGCTCGGGCGCTATGACTGCTTGCACCTGGAGGCGAGTCAGGGCCTGCAGACCTTGAACATTCAGGGGCGCTGCTGCCTGATCGAGCTCAGCCCGCGCTGAGTGTGTTACGCCTCGGCCGTTCAGCGCGGCCGAGGCTGTTACCGATTGACCCAAAGTGGTGCAACGCCACTGATCCCCTTGGTTCGACCGCTCATCTCCTGGAAAAAATTTTAATTCGCCACAGCCCGCGCATCGCGGGGCTCTAGCACCTGCGTTGGCGCCGGGGAAAGCGCTCTGGTCAGGAGTTGGCACTTCAATTGCCTATGCTTGTACATACAAGTAAAGATGTGTTTGTATAAGTGCCATGACCCACCCAATGCCTGGGTTGCTCTGGACCGATCGCTTAGGAGCCATTTCCGTGACTGACAACAACTTCAAGAAATTCCGTGACGTCGAAATCCGCGCAGCGCGCGGCAACAAGCTGACCGCCAAAAGCTGGCTGACTGAAGCACCGTTGCGCATGCTGATGAACAACCTTGACCCGGAAGTCGCCGAGAACCCGAAAGAGCTGGTGGTGTATGGCGGTATTGGCCGTGCCGCGCGTAACTGGGAGTGCTACGACAAGATCGTCGAGAGCCTGACCAACCTGAACGACGACGAAACCCTGCTGGTGCAGTCGGGCAAGCCGGTCGGCGTGTTCAAGACCCACAGCAACGCCCCGCGCGTACTGATCGCCAACTCCAACCTGGTACCGCACTGGGCCAACTGGGAACACTTCAACGAACTGGACGCCAAGGGCCTGGCCATGTACGGCCAGATGACCGCCGGCAGCTGGATCTACATCGGCAGCCAGGGCATCGTCCAGGGCACCTACGAAACCTTCGTCGAAGCCGGCCGCCAGCACTACAACGGCAGCCTCAAAGGCAAGTGGGTACTGACCGCGGGCCTGGGCGGCATGGGCGGCGCCCAGCCACTGGCGGCGACCCTGGCCGGCGCCTGCTCGCTGAACATCGAATGCCAGCAGAGCCGCATCGACTTCCGCCTGAGCAGCCGTTATGTCGACGAGCAAGCCAAGGACCTGGACGACGCCCTGGCGCGCATCGCCAAATACACCGCCGAAGGCAAGGCCATCTCCATTGCCCTGCTGGGCAACGCCGCCGAAATCCTGCCTGAACTGATCAAGCGTGGCGTGCGCCCGGACATGGTCACCGACCAGACCAGCGCCCACGACCCGCTCAACGGCTACCTGCCAGCCGGCTGGACCTGGGAGCAATACCGCGACCGTGCGCAGACCGAACCGGCTGCGGTGGTCAAGGCCGCCAAGCAATCGATGGCTGTCCACGTTCAAGCCATGCTCGAGTTCCAGAAGCAGGGCGTGCCGACTTTCGACTACGGTAACAACATCCGTCAAATGGCCAAGGAAGAGGGCGTTGCCAATGCCTTCGACTTCCCGGGCTTCGTACCGGCCTACATTCGTCCGCTGTTCTGCCGTGGTATCGGTCCGTTCCGCTGGGCGGCGCTGTCGGGTAATGCCGAAGACATCTACAAGACCGACGCCAAGGTCAAGGAACTGATCCCGGACGACGACCACCTGCACAACTGGCTGGACATGGCCCGCGAGCGCATCAGCTTCCAGGGCCTGCCGGCGCGTATCTGCTGGGTTGGTCTGGGCCAGCGCGCCAAGCTGGGCCTGGCGTTCAACGAAATGGTCCGCCGCGGCGAGTTGTCGGCGCCGATCGTTATCGGCCGCGACCACCTGGACTCCGGCTCGGTATCCAGCCCCAACCGTGAAACCGAATCGATGCAGGATGGTTCCGACGCCGTCTCCGACTGGCCGCTGCTCAACGCCCTGCTCAACACCGCCAGCGGTGCGACCTGGGTATCCCTGCACCACGGTGGTGGCGTAGGCATGGGCTTCTCCCAGCACTCGGGCATGGTCATCGTCTGCGACGGTACCGACGAAGCTGCCGAGCGGATCGCCCGGGTACTGACCAACGACCCGGCTACCGGTGTCATGCGTCACGCCGATGCCGGTTATCAGATCGCCATCGACTGCGCCAAGGAACAAGGCTTGAACCTGCCGATGATCACGCGCTGATCTGCGCTAAATGGTTGATACTGATATCTATGCAGGCGCCTACGCCTCACGAGTACGGAGCATTAACGTGACTGAATTGACCCTGAAGCCTGGCACCCTGACCCTGGCTCAGCTGCGTGCGATCTACCAGCAGCCGGTAAAACTCAAGCTGGATTCCAGCGCTGACCAGCAGATCGACGCCAGCGTCGCCTGCGTCGAGCAGATTCTCGCGGAGAACCGCACCGCCTACGGCATCAACACCGGTTTCGGCTTGCTGGCCTCGACCCGTATCGCCAGCCACGACCTGGAAAACCTCCAGCGTTCGCTGGTGCTGTCCCACGCCGCCGGCGTCGGCCAACCGATCGACGACGCCCTGGTGCGCCTGATCATGGTGCTCAAGGTCAACAGCCTGAGCCGTGGTTTTTCCGGCATCCGCCGCAAGGTGATCAACGCCCTGATCGCGCTGATCAACGCCGAAGTCTATCCGCACATCCCGCTCAAGGGTTCGGTCGGCGCGTCCGGCGACCTCGCCCCGCTGGCGCACATGTCGCTGGTACTGCTGGGTGAAGGCAAGGCGCGCCACAACGGTCAATGGCTGTCGGCCACCGAGGCCCTGGCGGTTGCTGGCCTTGAGCCGCTGACCCTGGCGGCCAAAGAAGGCCTGGCACTGCTCAATGGCACTCAGGCATCCACCGCCTTTGCCCTGCGCGGCCTGTTCGAAGGTGAAGACCTGTTCGCCGCGGCCATGTCGGTCGGTGGCCTGACCGTCGAAGCCGTGCTCGGTTCGCGTTCGCCGTTCGATGCGCGCATCCACGAAGCCCGTGGCCAGCGCGGCCAGATCGATGCAGCCGCGTGCTACCGCGACCTGCTGGGTGATGGCAGCGAAGTTTCCGCCTCCCACGAGAACTGCGGCAAGGTCCAGGACCCGTACTCGCTGCGTTGCCAGCCACAGGTCATGGGCGCCTGCCTGACCCAGTTCCGCCAGGCCGCCGAAGTGCTGGTGATCGAAGCCAACGCCGTGTCCGACAACCCGCTGGTGTTCGCTGCCGAAGGTGACGTGATCTCCGGTGGTAACTTCCACGCGGAGCCGGTGGCCATGGCTGCCGACAACATGGCCCTGGCCATTGCCGAAATCGGTTCGCTGAGCGAGCGCCGCATCTCGCTGATGATGGACAAACACATGTCCCAGCTGCCGCCGTTCCTGGTTGCCAATGGCGGGGTTAACTCCGGCTTCATGATCGCCCAGGTTACCGCCGCGGCCCTGGCCAGCGAGAACAAGGCCCTGGCGCACCCGCACAGTGTCGACAGCCTGCCAACGTCTGCCAACCAGGAAGACCACGTGTCGATGGCCCCGGCTGCCGGCAAGCGCCTGTGGGAAATGAGCGACAACGTGCGCGGTATCCTTGCCATCGAATGGCTGGCTGCCTGCCAGGGCCTGGACCTGCGCGAAGGCCTGAAGACCTCGCCGAAGCTGGAACAGGCGCGTCAAACCCTGCGCAGCAAGGTTGCCTACTACGACAAAGACCGCTTCTTCGCCCCGGACATCGAGGCGGCCATCGCCCTGCTGGCCGAAGGGCGCCTGACCGGCCTGCTGCCGGCCAAGGTCCTGCCTAGCCTGTAATTGCTCCCGGGGCCCTTCGCGGGGCAAGCCCGCTCCCACTTCGGGGGCGGGCTTGCCCCGGGATTGGCGCGCCCGTTCATTCTCACGACCAGAACAAGAATAAGGACGTGACATGCAAGAAGCTCAAGGACTCAAGCGCGGGCTGACCGCGCGACACATTCGTTTCATGGCGCTGGGCTCGGCGATCGGTACCGGGCTGTTCTACGGCTCCGCCTCGGCCATCCAGATGGCCGGCCCTGCAGTGCTGCTGGCCTACCTGATCGGTGGTGCAGCGGTCTTCATGGTCATGCGCGCGCTGGGTGAAATGGCCGTGCACAACCCGGTGTCCGGTTCCTTCGGCCACTACGCCAGTACCTACCTGGGACCGATGTCGGGGTTTATCCTCGGCTGGACCTATGCCTTTGAAATGATCATCGTCTGCCTCGCCGACGTCACCGCCTTCGGCATCTATATGGGCTTCTGGTTTCCGGAAGTGGCGCGCTGGATCTGGGTGCTGGGCATCGTCTTCCTGATCGGCGGCCTGAACCTGTGCAACGTCAAGGTGTTCGGCGAGATGGAATTCTGGCTGTCGCTGCTCAAGGTCGGCGCCATCGTCGCGATGATCCTCGCCGGTTTCGGCATCATGGCCTTCGGCCTGAGCAATGCCGCTGCCGATAACGCCGTGGGCATCAGCAACCTGTTCGAGCATGGCGGCTTCATGCCCAACGGCATTGGTGGCCTGATCGCCTCGTTTGCCGTGGTGATGTTTGCCTTTGGCGGTATCGAAATCATCGGCATCACCGCCGGTGAAGCCAAGGACCCGCAGCGCGTTATCCCCAAGGCAATCAACGCCGTGCCGATGCGCATCCTGCTGTTCTATGTGCTGACGTTGTTCGTGTTGATGTGCCTGTACCCATGGCCGCAAATCGGCAGCCAGGGCAGCCCGTTCGTGCAGATCTTCAGTAACCTGGGGATTGGCTCGGCGGCGACCGTGCTGAACATCGTGGTGATTTCCGCCGCGGTCTCGGCGATCAACAGCGACATTTTCGGCGCCGGGCGCATGATGTACGGCCTGGCCCAGCAAGGTCAGGCGCCCAAAGGCTTTGCCAAGATCTCCCGGCATGGCGTGCCATGGATGACCGTGCTGGTCATGGGCGCAGCGTTGCTCGGCGGTGTGGTGCTCAACTACCTGATCCCGGAAAACGTGTTCCTGCTGATTGCCTCGATCGCCACCTTCGCGACCGTCTGGGTGTGGCTGATGATCCTGGTAACCCAGGTTGCCATGCGCCGCAGCATGAGCCGTGAAGAAGTTGCCCAGCTGAAATTCCCGGTACCGTTCTGGCCTTATGGCCCGGCGGCAGCGATTGCCTTCATGCTGTTCGTCTTTGGCGTACTCGGGTACTTCCCTGATACTCAAGCCGCGCTGCTGGTCGGCGTGGTCTGGGTATTGTTCCTGGTGGTGGCCTACAAGCTCTGGTGCAAGCCGCAGGTGGTTGCCGCCGAGCAGCCGCTGGTGCAGGAACCTTCTCAACTCTGATCAAGGAGACTCTGGATGAAAACCCTCTGGCAGCATTGCCATGTGGCAAGCATGGCGCAAGGTACTTACTCGATCATCGAGGATGCGGCGATCGTCACCAGCGCCGGCCATATCGAATGGATCGGGCCGCGCCAGCAGCTGCCGGCCCTGGTCGCTGACAGAACCGTGGACCTGGGCGGCGCCTGGGTCACTCCGGGGTTGATCGACTGCCACACCCACGCGGTGTTTGGCGGCAACCGCAGCGGCGAGTTCGAGCAGCGCCTGCAAGGCGTCAGCTATGCCGAGATCGCCGCCCAGGGCGGCGGCATCGCCAGTACCGTGCGGGCGACCCGCGCGGCCAGCGAAGACGAGCTGTTCGCCAGTGCCCGCCAGCGCGTGCAGGCGCTGATGCATGATGGCGTCACCACCCTGGAGATCAAGTCCGGCTACGGCCTGGACCTGGCCAGCGAGCGCAAGCTGCTCAAGGTTATCCGCCGCCTTGGCGAGGAGCTGCCGCTCACCGTGCGCAGCACCTGCCTGGCAGCCCACGCCTTGCCACCGGAATACAAGGATCGGGCTGACGACTACATCAGCCATATCTGCGACGAAATGCTCCCGGCCCTGGCGGCCGAGGGTTTGGTGGATGCAGTGGATGCCTTCTGCGAGTACCTGGCGTTCTCGCCGGCCCAGGTCGAGCGGGTGTTCATCAAGGCTCGCGAACTGGGCCTGCCGGTCAAGCTGCATGCCGAGCAACTGTCGTCGCTGGCAGGCTCGAGCCTGGCGGCGCGTTACCAGGCGCTGTCGGCCGATCACCTGGAATTCATGACCGAAGACGACGCCATCGCCATGGCTGCGGCCGGGACCGTAGCGGTACTGCTGCCCGGTGCGTTCTACTTCCTGCGCGAAACCCAGTTGCCACCGATGGATGCGCTGCGCAAGCATGGGGTGAAAATTGCCATTGCCAGCGACCTCAACCCCGGCACTTCGCCGGCGCTGTCGCTGCGGCTGATGCTGAACATGGCCTGTACCTTGTTCCGCATGACCCCGGAAGAAGCCCTGGCCGGTGTCACCCTGCATGCGGCAACCGCTTTGGGCCTGGGCGACAGCCACGGTTCGCTGGAAGTGGGCAAGGTTGCCGACTTTGTCGCCTGGCAGATCGAGCGACCGGCCGACCTGGCCTACTGGCTCGGCGGCGACCTGCCCAAGCGGGTGGTGCGCCTGGGCGATGAAATTTCCAATTGAGAGAGGGCGTATGGACAAGGTACTGAAATTTCACCAGGGCACGCTGCCGCTGCTGATCAGCATGCCCCACGCCGGTTTGAAGCTGACCCCGGCGGTGCAGAACGGCCTGGTCAAGCAGGCGCAAAGCTTGCCGGACACCGACTGGCACATTCCGCAGCTATATGAGTTTGCCCAAGGCCTGGGCGTGAGCGTGGTCGCCGCCGAGTACTCGCGTTTCGTCATCGACCTGAACCGCCCGGACGACGACAAGCCGCTGTACGTTGGCGCCACCACCGGCCTGTACCCGGCCACGCTGTTTGAGGGCGAGCCGTTGTTCAAGGACGGCCAGGCGCCCTCGGCGCAGGAGCGGGCGGGGTACCTGGAAGCCATCTGGCGGCCCTACCACGACACCATTCGCAGCGAGCTGGCGCGCCTGCGCGAGCAGTTCGGCTATGCCTTGCTGTGGGATGCCCACTCGATTCGTTCACACATCCCGCACCTGTTCGACGGCAAGCTGCCGGACTTCAACCTCGGCACCTTCAATGGCGCCAGTTGTGATCCGCAACTGGCCGAACGGCTGCAAGGTGTTTGTGCAAAATTTGAGCAGTACAGTCACGTGCTCAATGGCCGCTTCAAGGGTGGGCATATCACCCGCCACTATGGCGACCCGGCCAACAACATTCATGCAGTGCAGCTGGAGCTGGCGCAGAGCACCTACATGGAAGAGGTCGAGCCGTTCAAGTACCGCGAGGACCTGGCGGCGCCGACCCAGGTGGTGTTGAAGCAGTTGCTCCAGACCTTGCTGGCGTGGGGCAAGGAGCGCTATTCACGCTGATTGCGCGGCGCCTGCATCGCGGGGCAAGCCCGTTCCCACAGTTCTCGTTGGAGCAGGCTTGCCCCGCGATGAGGCCCCAAAGCCATCACAGGTACATGCTCAAAGCGCAATTCAGGTTTATGATGCCCAACGGCAGAATAATTCCCACACGGAGTGCGTAATGCAGACCTTGTACCCGCAGATCAAACCCTACGCCCGGCACGATCTGGCCGTGGAAGCACCGCATGTGCTGTATGTCGATGAAAGCGGTTCGCCGGAAGGTCTGCCGGTGGTGTTCATCCATGGTGGTCCGGGTGCCGGCTGCGATGCCCAGAGCCGCTGCTACTTCGACCCCAATCTGTACCGCATCATCACCTTCGACCAGCGCGGCTGCGGCCGTTCGACCCCGCATGCCAGCCTGGAAAACAACACCACCTGGCACCTGGTCGAAGACCTGGAGCGCATCCGCAAGCACCTGGGGATCGACAAGTGGGTGCTGTTCGGCGGCTCGTGGGGCTCGACCCTGGCCCTGGCCTACGCCCAGACCCACCCCGAGCGCGTGCATGGGCTGATTTTGCGTGGCATCTTCCTGTGCCGCCCGCAAGAGATCGAATGGTTCTACCAGGCCGGCGCCAGCCGCCTGTTCCCCGATTACTGGCAGGACTACATCGCGCCGATCCCGGCCGAAGAGCGCGGCGACCTGGTCAAGGCTTTCCACAAGCGCCTCACCGGCAACGACCAGATCGCCCAGATGCACGCAGCCAAGGCCTGGTCGACCTGGGAAGGACGCACCGCGACCCTGCGGCCCAACCCGCTGGTGGTTGATCGCTTCTCCGAGCCACAGCGCGCGCTGTCGATCGCCCGCATCGAGTGCCACTACTTCACCAACAATGCCTTCCTTGAACCGGACCAGCTGATCCGCGACATGCCGAAGATCGCCCACCTGCCGGCGGTGATCGTGCATGGCCGCTACGACGTGATCTGCCCGCTGGACAACGCTTGGGAGCTGCACCAGGCCTGGCCGAACAGTGAGCTTAAGGTGATTCGCGACGCTGGCCACGCGGCCTCGGAGCCCGGCATCACCGACGCCCTGGTGCGCGCCGCCGACCAGATGGCCCGGCGCCTGCTTGACCTGCCCCTGGAAGAAGCATGAAGGGCTTGCTGCAACGCGTGCGTGGCGCGCGGGTGGATGTCGAGGGCAAAACCGTTGGCGCGATCGACCAGGGCCTGCTGGTGCTGGTCGCGGTCGAGCCCGGCGATACCCGCGGCCATGCCGACAAGCTGCTGCACAAGCTGCTCAACTACCGGGTGTTCAGCGACCCACAGGGCAAGATGAACCTGTCGCTCAAGGATATCGGCGGCGGCCTGCTGCTGGTGTCGCAGTTCACCCTGGCCGCCGATACCCAGAGCGGCCTGCGCCCGAGCTTTTCGACGGCTGCGCCGCCAGCGCTAGGGGCCGAGCTTTTCGACTATTTGCTGGCCCAGGCGCAGGCGCAACATGCAACGGTTGCCAGTGGTCAGTTCGGTGCTGACATGCAAGTGCACCTGGTCAATGATGGCCCCGTAACATTTATGTTACAAATCTGATGGCAAAAAACCCCTGTTTGCGGGAAAACAAGGGGTTTTGTAGCATAAATAGTTTGATCAGCCTGATGCGTTGTAACGCAGCCTGCTGGATAATCGCGCGCCATGTGGGCCTGCGTTCGTGGGTTCGTTTCACTCTGACTTGAGACTGTCCGGAACCGTTTGGGGAATCATTGCGCCCTTTCGGAGTCCGAACAGTGCTCGCCAACCTGGCATATGTCGCTGGCCGTTGGTTTTATGATCTGTTTTCGGCGAGGGTTGCTCGTGATTGTAAGTCCCTGTAATGCACCAAGAACTCCTGGCAATCGGCTGCGCACGGCGCTGTTGGCAGGCGCAACGCTGGTAAGCCTGCTCGGCGCAGGCCAGCTCTGGGCGTTCAACCTTGACGATGTCGCGGCCAAGGCGAAGGATCTTGCCGGACAAAAGTACGAAGCGCCGAAAAGCAATCTGCCGGCGGTGTTCCGTGACATGAAGTACGCGGACTACCAGAAAATCCGCTTCCTCAACGAAAAAGCCGAGTGGGCCAAGGACAAGACGCCGTTCAAGCTGTCCTTCTACCACCAGGGCATGCATTTCGACACGCCGGTCAAGATCAACGAAATCACCACCAAGGCGGTGAAAGAGATCAAGTACGACCCGAGTCGTTTCGATTTCGGCGACCTGCAGTTCGACGCCAAGGCCACCGAACAACTGGGTTACGCCGGTTTCCGCGTGCTTTACCCGATCAACAAGGCCGACAAGCAGGATGAAATCATGACCCTGCTGGGCGCCAGCTATTTCCGCGTGGTCGGCAAGGGCCATGTGTATGGCCTGTCGGCCCGTGGCCTGGCGATCGATACCGCGCTGCCATCGGGCGAAGAGTTCCCGCGCTTCACCGAGTTCTGGGTCGAGCGGCCAAAGCCTGCCGACAAGCAACTGGTGATCTACGCGCTGCTCGATTCGCCGCGTTCCACCGGCGCCTACCGCCTGACCCTGCGTCCGGGCAGCGACACCATCGTCGACGTGCAGTCCAAGGTGTTCCTGCGTGACCACGTCAGCCGCCTGGGAATCGCCCCGCTGACCAGCATGTTCCTGTTCGGCGGCAACCAGCCGTCCAAGGTACTCAACTACCGTCCGGCCCTGCACGACTCCGAAGGCCTGTCGATCCATGCCGGCAACGGTGAGTGGCTGTGGCGCCCGCTGAACAACCCGAAACACCTGGCCGTGAGCAACTTCAGCGTCGAGAACCCGCGTGGTTTCGGCCTGCTGCAACGCCAGCGCGAGTTCAGCCAGTTCGAAGACCTCGACGACAACTACCAGAAGCGTCCAAGCGCCTGGATCGAGCCGGTCGGTGACTGGGGCAAGGGTACCGTCGATCTGGTCGAGATCCCGACTGCCGACGAAACCAACGACAACATCGTGGCCTTCTGGAGCCCGGAGAAACTGCCGGAGCCAGGTACCCCGTTCGAATACGCCTACCGCCTGCACTGGACCATCGACGAGTCCAACCTGCATTCGCCGAACCTGGGCTGGGTCAAGCAGACCCTGCGCTCGACCGGTGACGTCAAGCAGTCCAACCTGATCCGCCAGCCCGATGGCAGCGTGGCCTTCCTGGTCGACTTCGAAGGCCCGGTATTGGCTAAACTGCCGGAAGACACCGCCGTGCGCAGCCAGGTCAGCGTTGGCGACAATGCCGAAGTGGTCGAGAACAACCTGCGCTACAACCCGGACATCAAGGGCTGGCGCCTGACCCTGCGGTTGAAGATCAAGGATCCGGGCAAGTCCGTGGAGATGCGCGCCGCCCTGCTGCGTGACGTTCCGGTCGAGCCAGCCAAGCCTGCAAAACCAAGCAAGCAGGACAAAGCCGCGGCCAAACACGCCAAGGCCGACAAGCCTGCCGAGCAACCTGCCGCCGACGCGGCGTCCACCACCGGGGCACCGGCCACCACCGAACAGGTGCTGACCGAGACCTGGAGCTATCAGTTGCCTGCCGATGAGTAATGCCCATACCCGGCCAGAATCGCTCAGCGAATACCTGGCCCACCTGCCCCTGAGCGACGAGCAGCGCGCGGAACTCGCCCGCTGCTCCTCGTTCAGCGAGCTGCATCAACGCCTGTCTGCCCAGCCGGGCGCCGACGCTGCCGAGGCCGTCCAGGCCTCGGTGGGCGAGCGCCTGCACGTGACCTGCGCCGAAGAGCTGCAAGACGCCGAGATGCTCGCGGTGGACGGCAGCGGCCGGGTGTGCCTGAAGGCCACGCCGCCGATCCGGCGCACCCGGGTCATCCCCGAGCCATGGCGGACCAACATCCTGATCCGCGCCTGGCGCCGCCTGACCGGCCGCACCAACGCCCCGGCCCCGGAAAAACGCGAGCTGCCCAAGGCACGCTGGCGCTGGGTCGGCTCGATGCGCCGCTACATCCTGCTGGCGCTGATGCTCGGCCAGACCATCGTCGCCGGTTGGTACATGAAGGGCATCCTGCCGTACCAGGGCTGGTCGTTCGTCGACCTCGACGAGGTCATGCACCAGCCGCTGCTGCAAACCGCCACGCAAGTCTGGCCGTATGCCCTGCAGACCAGCATCCTGATCCTCTTCGGGATCCTCTTCTGCTGGGTCTCGGCGGGTTTCTGGACCGCGCTGATGGGCTTCCTCGAGCTGCTCACCGGGCGGGACAAATACCGCATCTCGGGCAGCAGTGCCGGCAATGAGCCGATCGAGGCCGGTGCCCGCACCGCGATCGTCATGCCGATCTGCAACGAAGACGTGCCACGGGTGTTCGCCGGCCTGCGGGCGACCTTCGAGTCGGTGGCCGCCACCGGTGACCTCGACCGTTTCGACTTCTTCGTGCTCAGCGACACCAACGACACCGACATCGCCGTGGCCGAGCAACAGGCCTGGCTGGAAGTCTGCCGCGAGTCCAAAGGTTTCGGGCGGATCTTCTACCGTCGCCGGCGTCGCCGGGTCAAACGCAAGAGCGGCAACCTCGACGACTTCTGCCGGCGCTGGGGCGGCGACTACCGCTACATGGTCGTGCTCGATGCCGACAGCGTGATGAGCGGCGAATGCCTGACCAGCCTGGTGCGCCTGATGGAGGCCAACCCGGACGCCGGGATCATCCAGACCGCGCCGAAAGCCTCGGGCATGGACACCCTGTATGCGCGCATGCAGCAGTTCGCCACCCGCGTCTACGGCCCGCTGTTCACCGCCGGCCTGCACTTCTGGCAGCTCGGCGAGTCGCACTATTGGGGCCACAACGCGATCATCCGCATGAAGCCCTTCATCGAGCACTGCGCCCTGGCGCCATTGCCGGGCAAGGGCGCGTTTGCCGGTGCGATCCTCTCCCACGACTTCGTTGAAGCGGCGCTGATGCGTCGTGCCGGCTGGGGCGTGTGGATTGCCTACGACCTGCCGGGCAGTTACGAAGAACTGCCACCGAACCTGCTCGACGAGCTCAAGCGCGACCGCCGCTGGTGTCACGGCAACCTGATGAACTTCCGCCTGTTCCTGGTAAAAGGCATGCACCCGGTACACCGTGCGGTGTTCCTCACCGGGGTGATGTCGTACCTGTCGGCGCCGTTGTGGTTCTTCTTCCTGGTGCTGTCGACCGCGTTGCTGGCGACCAACACCCTGATGGAGCCGCAGTACTTCCTCGAACCGCGCCAGCTCTATCCGTTGTGGCCGCAGTGGCACCCGGAGAAAGCCATCGCGCTGTTCTCCACCACCATCGTGCTGCTGTTCCTGCCCAAGCTGCTCAGCGTCATCCTGATCTGGGCCAAGGGCGCGAAAGAGTTCGGCGGGCGCTTCAAGGTCACCGTGTCGATGCTGCTGGAGATGCTCTTCTCCATGCTCCTGGCGCCGGTGCGGATGATTTTCCACACCCGCTTCGTGCTCGCCGCGTTCCTCGGTTGGGCCGCGACCTGGAACTCGCCGCAGCGTGACGACGACTCCACTCCTTGGAGCGAAGCGGTACGCCGCCATGGTCCGCAAACCCTGCTGGGCGTGGCCTGGGCACTGCTGGTGGCCTGGCTCAACCCGAGCTTTTTGTGGTGGCTGGTGCCGATCGTCGGTTCGCTGATGCTGTCGATCCCGGTCTCGGTGATCTCCAGCCGCGTGCACCTGGGCCTGCGTGCCAAGGACGAAAGCCTGTTCCTGATCCCTGAGGAATACGCCACGCCGCAGGAGCTGCTGGCCACCGACCAGTACACCCACGAGAACCGCTGGCATGCCATGCACGACGGTTTCGTGCGTGCCGTGGTCGATCCGCAGCAGAACGCCCTGGCTTGTGCCCTGGCGACCGCTCGCCACGGTGTCGCGGCGCCGATCGAGGCACTGCGTGCCGAGCGTATCGCCCATGCCCTGGAGGTCGGCCCGAACGGCCTGGACGGCAACACCCGCCTGGCCCTGCTCAGCGACCCGGTCGCCCTGGCGCGCCTGCACACAGCAGTCTGGGATGGGCAGAACGAGGCCTGGCTGGGCGTCTGGCGCCAGTCGATCGCCAACGATCCGCACTCGCCGCTGCTGCCGCTGCATCCAGAGCCTGCGGCGCAGCCTTCGATGGCCAGCGCCTGATCGTCTGACAGGCTCAAGCAATCGCCGGCAACGCCGGCTCTCACAGGGTTGTATGCACAACTGACCTTGGGGGAGCCGGTGTTGCCGGCGATGCTTTTTCTGGTATCAATGCGTAACAAAGTCATCTTCGGCTATATGTACCGTGCCGTTCATGCGTTAGCATCCCACCCCGAATATCTCGCACCCGTCGCTGTAGGACGGTTCGCGCCAAAAATAAAATTCGAGCTTTCCTGCTAGGGGATCTGGTGATGATTAAGAAGTATCTGTCGATGCTGCTGGTCGGCGTCACGGCGCTGGTTGCGGTAAGTGCCGCGCAGGCGGCTGGTGCCATCGATGACGCGGTCAAGCGCGGCACCCTGCGTGTCGGCATGGATCCTACCTACATGCCGTTCCAGATGACCAACAAGCGCGGCGAGATCATCGGCTTCGAGGTCGATATCCTCAAGGCCATGGCCAAGTCCATGGGCGTCAAGCTGGAGATGGTCTCCACCGCCTATGACGGCATCATCCCGGCGCTGATGACCGACAAGTTCGACATGATCGGCAGCGGCATGACCCTGACCCAGGAACGCAACCTCAAGCTGAACTTCAGCGAACCCTTCATCGTGGTTGGCCAGACCCTGCTGATCCGCAAGGAACTGGCAGACGAGATCAAGTCCTACAAAGACCTGAACAACGACAAGTACCGCCTGACCTCCAAGCTCGGCACCACCGGCGAAATGGTCGCCAAGAAGCTGATCGGCAAAGCCAAGTACCACGGCTACGACAACGAGCAGGAAGCGGTGATGGACGTGGTCAACGGCAAGGCCGACGCCTTCGTCTATGACGCGCCGTACAACGTCGTGGCGGTGAACAAGGCTGGCGCTGGCAAGCTGCTGTTCCTCGACAAGCCGTTCACCTTCGAACCGCTGGCCTTCGGCCTGAAGAAGGGCGACTACGACAGCCTCAACTTCATCAACAACTTCCTGCACCAGATCAAGCACGACGGTACCTACGATCGAATCCACGACAAGTGGTTCAAGGACACCGCCTGGCTCAAGGACATGGAATAAGGCCAAGGCCCCACGCCTGGCTTGAAACCCGACGCGCAGGCTGGTCCTGCGCGTTCGCTTTTACGGAAGTACCCTCGTGATCAAACACAACAAAGCCCAGTGGCCCTGGCACGGGCTGACCGCGCTGGTCCTGATCGGCCTGGCGATCAGCCTGTATTACGCGACCTCGCTGATGTCCTACGAGTGGCGCTGGAACCGGGTGCCGCAGTATTTCGCCTACCAGGCCGAAGTCGCCCAGCGCGTGAGTGAAAACGGCACCATCGAAGCCATCGTCAGCAAGGGCGACATGGCCAGCGTCACCGTACGTGACGAGAGCGGTGGCGAGCAGGTCTTCGAGGTCGAGCAGGCCAGCGTACAGCTGTCGCGCGGCGACGATGTGGCCGAAGGCGACCTGATCGGCGTTACCCACCACTGGGCCGCGGGCCCGCTGGCCTGGGGCCTGTGGACCACGGTATGGATCTCGGTCGCCTCCGGTGTGCTTGGGCTGTTGATCGGACTGTTTGCCGGGCTCTGCCGGCTGTCGAACAACCCGACATTGCGCGACCTGTCGACGGTCTATGTCGAGCTGGTGCGCGGCACGCCGCTGCTGGTGCAGATCTTCATCTTCTACTTCTTCATCGGCACCGTGCTCAACCTGTCCCGGGAGTTTGCCGGGGTGGCGGCGCTGGCGCTGTTTACCGGCGCCTACGTCGCCGAGATCGTCCGTGCCGGGGTGCAGTCGATTGCCAGGGGCCAGGGTGAAGCGGCCCGTTCGCTGGGCCTCAGCGCTGGCCAGTCGATGCGTCATGTGGTGCTGCCGCAAGCCTTCAAGCGCGTGCTGCCGCCGCTGGCCGGGCAGTTCATCAGCCTGGTCAAGGACACCTCGCTGGTCTCGGTGATCGCCATCACCGAACTGACCAAAAGCGGTCGCGAGGCGATCACCACTTCGTTCTCGACCTTCGAGATCTGGTTCTGCGTCGCCGGCCTGTACCTGTTGATCAACCTGCCGCTGTCGCACATGGCCAGCCGGCTTGAGCGGAGGCTTGCGCAAAGTGATTGAAGTCCGTGACCTGGTAAAAGTCTTCGACACCCGTGGGCAGGTGGTGCGCGCGGTCGATCACGTCAGCACCGACGTGGCCAAGGGCGAAGTGCTGGTAGTGCTCGGCCCTTCGGGTTCGGGCAAGTCGACCTTCCTGCGCTGCCTGAACGGCCTGGAGTCGTTCGATGAAGGCACCGTGGCCATCGACGGCCTGCAGTTGGCCGACCCGAAGACCGACGTCAACGCCTACCGCCGCGAAGTCGGTATGGTGTTCCAGCATTTCAACCTGTTCCCGCACATGACCGTGCTGGAGAACCTGTGCCTGGCGCAAAAAGTCGTGCGCAAGCGCGGCAAGGCCGAGCGCGAAGCCAAGGCCCGTGCGCTGCTGGAGAAGGTTGGTATCGCCCAGAAGGCCAACGAGTACCCATCACGCTTGTCCGGTGGCCAGCAACAGCGGGTGGCGATCGCCCGCGCCCTGGCCATGGACCCCAAGGTGATGCTGTTCGATGAGCCGACCTCGGCGCTCGACCCGGAAATGGTCGGCGAAGTGCTCGATGTGATGAAGACCCTGGCCCTGGAAGGCATGACCATGGTCTGCGTCACCCACGAAATGGGCTTCGCCCGGGAAGTGGCGGATCGGGTGCTGTTCTTCGATCACGGCAAGCTGCTGGAAGATTCGCCGCCGGAGGCGTTCTTCACTTCACCCAAGGACCTGCGCGCCCAGGCGTTTTTGCGCCAGGTGCTCTAGGGCCTCATCGCGGGGCAAGTCGAGTCGTCGCACCGCCGCTTGTGTCTTGAGGTTGGAATAGAATCAGAAGTGAGAGCGGTGAATGGCAAGCTGTACGCCGGTAGTGCTTAAAGCACGTGTGGGAGCAAAGCTGCCATTCACCTCTCCACTCTGGCCCGAGCCCGAACAGTTGATTGAGCGCCTCTCGAATCACAAGCGTGGGCCAAGCCAGAGCGCTCTCACAACTGAGTGTAAGAGGGTTCAGCCATGTTGTCTTCTGTTGGAATCGACACTGCCAAAGCCACGTTGGAAATCTGCATCAAACCTCAGAAAATCCGCTTCGAAGTAATCAATGAGCGCCCAGGCTTTGATGTGCTGATCGGGCGACTGAAGGACTTCAAGATCAGCAGAGTGTTGATTGAAGCGACCGGCGGCTACGAGAAAGACGTGCTGATTGCATTGCGCTCGGCCGGTTTCGAAACCATCTGCATCAACCCAGCCCGTGCCCGGAAATTCGCCGAGGCGATGGGTAAAAAAGCCAAAACCGATAAGATCGACGCCGAGGTCCTTGCGGACTTCGCTGCACACCTCAGCGCTCCTCAAGACCAACTAATCAGCCCGGAACGCGAAGAGCTGCGCGAGTTGGTGAAGCAGCGCGCCCAATTTGTGCAGAGCCGTGATGACTACAAACGGCGCCGCCTGCAATGCCGCTCGGCAATGGTGATGGCTCACTTTGATGAGCACATAGAGCAGCTGAAAGTGCTGATCAAACGCCTTGACGAAGAAATTGACCAGGCGATGGTGCAACTGGACGACACCAGGGCGCGTCAGTTGTTGGCGGTGAGCGGAATTGGTCGGGTAACCGCCGCAAATCTGCTCGCCTCACTGCCAGAGCTGGGGCAATTGGACCGCCGTCAGATCGCCGCGCTAGTGGGCGTAGCGCCTTACAACAACGATAGCGGTAGCCATCAAGGGCACCGCCAGATATGGGGTGGCCGGGCGCATGTAAGGCGAGTCCTGTACATGTCGAGCTGGATCATCATCCGTCACAACACGGAATTTAAAGCACGCTACGAAGCACTTCGGGAGCGTGGCAAGTGCGCCAAAGTCGCCCTCGTAGCCTGTATGCGGGTGCTGATCGTCAGGCTGAATGCAATGCTGCGGGACAATACCCCTTGGCGAGTGCAAACAGCCTGATCAAGACAGTTGCTCCCACTTATGTGGGAGCGGGCTTGATCCGCGATGCTTTCTACAGCTGGAATTTGCCGACCAGCGTCTGCAGATGCGTCCCCAACCGCGCCAGCTCGACGCTCGACGCCGCGGTCTCTTCACTGGCGGCCGAGGTCTGGTCCGACACGTCGCGCACATTCATCACGCTCCGGTTGATCTCTTCGGCCACCGCGCTCTGCTGCTCGGCAGCAGCGGCGATCTGCTGGTTCATCGCCTGGATCGACGACACGGTGCGGGTGATGGTTTCCAGCGAGGTGCCGGCGCGGCGGGTCAGCTCGACGCTGCTGTCGGTCAGGCCGCGGCTGGCGTCCATGACCGTGGCAACCTGCTGGGTGCCGTTTTGCAGGCCGGCGATCAGCTGTTCGATCTCTTCGGTGGACTGCTGGGTGCGCTGGGCCAGGCTGCGCACTTCATCGGCGACCACGGCAAAGCCACGCCCGGCTTCACCGGCGCGGGCAGCTTCGATGGCGGCGTTGAGGGCCAGCAGGTTGGTCTGCTGGGCCACCGACTTGATCACATCGAGCACACTGCCGATCTTGTCGCTTTCGGCCTTGAGCTGGCCCATGGCTTCGCTGGAGTGGTTGACCTCGCTGGCCAGGCGCTCGATCTGGGCGATGGCTTCGCCGACCACCCGATCGCCTTCGCGGGCCTGCTGGTCGGCCATTACCGCCGCCTCGGAGGCTTCCTCGGCGTTGCGCGCGACTTCCTGCACAGTGGCGGCCATTTCGTTCATGGCGGTGGCGACCTGGTCGGTCTCGACCTTTTGATTGTTGACCCCGGCGCTGGTCTGCTCGGTGACTGCCGACAGCTCTTCGGCGGCGCTGGCAATCTGGGTGACGCCGTCGCCGATGCCTCCGATCAGTTCGCGCAGGCTCACAGTCATGCGCTGCATGCTGCGCTGTAATTGGCCCAGCTCGTCACGGCGATCGACCTTGAGGTCGTGGCGCAGGTCGCCACTGGCGACGCGGTCGGCGGCGTTGAGGGTCTGGCGCAGGGGGATGACGATCTGCCGGGTAATCGCCCAGGCGGCCAGCAGGCCGAACAACAGGGCCAGCACGGTGGCCAGGGCCAGCATCGACTTGGCATGCTGCGACTCGGCATCGCGCAGGCCAGTGAGGGTGGTGGTCAGTTGCTGGCTTTGCTCGATCAGGCTCTGGCCGAGCACGATCATGTGCTGCGCGGCCTGCTCGGAGGCGCTTTGCGCATTGCCGAACTCGACCACCGCGCCACGGTAGTTGCCCAGGGCACGGGCGGCCTGGTTGAAGTTGCTGGTGTAACTGGCCGGCAGTACTTCGGCCAGGGTCTTGAGCTGCGAGGTGGCCTGGTCGATGGCTTCAAGCGCCGTTTGCTGGAACTCGGGCTTGCCGCTGTAGGTATAGCCACGCACCTGGAAGCGCGCCTGTTGCAGCAGTTTGCTGGCGCCGACCACGCTGTTGAACAGATTCAGGTCGCTACCGCCGAGCAGTTGTTGCTCGACCTGGGCGATCAGCGCTGCGGCCTCGTCGGCGCTGCTGCCGAGCACGGCGCGAGCGGCTTCGCGCTGTTGGGCGGCTTTGTCGGCACTGGTCAGGGCCTGGTGGTACTGGCGCACGGCGTCGTGCTGCTGCTCGATACGGCGGCGGTTCTCAGGCAGGACAATACGTTGGTCGACCGCTTGCAGCTGGCGCTCAAGCGCCGCCAGGGCGTTGCTCAGGCCCTGCGCTGCAGCCTCGTCGCCCTTGAGCTGGAAGCCCTGGCGGGCAATGCGCAGCTCCAGGGTGGCCTGGTGCACCTGGGAGATGCCGCCCAGGGTGTCGCCACGCTCGGTAATGCCGTTCAGGCCCTGCCAGCCGGTCAGGGTAATGGCCAGGGTCAGCAACAGGACCAGGCCGAAGCCGATGCCGAGTTTGAGATTGACGCTCACGTTACCCAGGTGCTGGGCTAACCAACGGTACATGGTGGGACTCCATTGCGATCGGCAGAGGCGATTATTGTTCTGGTGCCAATGCATCGGCCTGGAGCGGCAAAACTGAAGTCAGAACAAGCGTGCCAATAGCGCGGTGACCGCGGTCTCGACGCGCAGGATGCGTTCGCCAAGCTGTACCGGGGCAAGGCCGGCTTTGCCCAGCAGGTCGATCTCGTAGGGAATCCAGCCGCCTTCCGGGCCGATCGCCAGGGTAACGGGCTCGTTCAACCCGCGTGGGCACGGCGGGTACTGGCCAGGGTGGCCGACCAGGCCGAGGGTGCCGGCGCTGATGGCTGGCAGGCGGTCTTCGACAAAGGGCTTGAAGCGCTTCTCGATGATGACCTCGGGCAGCACCGTGTCGCGGGTCTGCTCAAGGCCGAGGATCAGTTGTTCGCGGATCGCCTCGGGTTCGAGGAACGGTGTTTGCCAGAAGCTCTTTTCGACCCGGTAGCTGTTGACCAGGATGACCTTCGGCACGCCCATGGTGGCAACGGTCTGGAACACCCGGCGGAGCATCTTCGGCCGTGGCAGCGCCAGCACCAGGGTCAGCGGCAGTTTGGCCGGAGGCGGCTGGTCGAAACTGACCTTGAGTTCTGCTTCATGGCCTTCCAGGCGCAGGACTTCGGCCTGGCCCATCAGCCCGCCGATACGCCCGACCCGCAGGCTGTCGCCCACTGCCACGCGGTGGATTTCCTGCATGTGGGTGAAGCGCCGGTCAGCCAGCACCACACGGTCGGCCGCGATGAAATCGGCTTCTTCGAGTAACAGCAGGTTCACGGCTGGGTCGCTGGCGGTTGGTCGTTATGGTCGTCGGCAGCGTCTTGCGGGTGCTCGCTGCGTTTGCGGATCAGCCCGCCAAACAGCACGCCGATCTCGAACAGCAGCCACATCGGCACCGCCAGCAGGGTCTGCGAGAAGATGTCCGGCGGGGTGAGGATCATGCCGACCACGAAGCAGCCGATGATCACGTACGGGCGGATCTTTCTCAGGTACTTCACGTCGACCACGCCGATCCACACCAGCAGCACTACGGCCACCGGGATCTCGAAGGCCACGCCGAAGGCGAAGAACAGGGTCATGACGAAATCCAGGTAGCTGGAAATGTCCGTCATCATCGACACCCCTTCCGGGGTGGCGCTGGCGAAGAAGCCGAAGATCAGCGGGAACACCAGGAAATAGGCGAAGGCCATGCCGGCGTAGAACAGGATGATGCTCGACACCAGCAACGGAATGGCGATGCGCTTTTCATGGCGGTACAGGCCCGGCGCGATGAAGCCCCAGATCTGCTGCAGGATCAGCGGAATGGCCAGGAACAGCGAAACGATCATGGTCAGCTTGAACGGCGTCAGGAACGGCGAGGCGACGTCGGTGGCGATCATCGTCGCGTTGGCCGGCAAGTGCGCGCGCAATGGCGCCGAGACCAGGGTGTAGATCTGCTGCGCGAAGGAAAACAGCCCGGCGAAGATCAGGAAGATGGCCGCGACGCAGCGCAGCAGGCGTGTACGCAACTCGGTGAGGTGCGAAACCAGCGGCATCGGCTGGTCGTTTTCCGGAATATCGCTCATGGGGCTCGCGGTGGCTGTGTCGGTTCGGTGGGCGCGCTGGTGGCTGGCGGCGTGGGTTCGCTGCTGACCGGGGCGGGCGCCGGGGCGCTTTCGCTGGTGGCTGCCGGGGTTGCCGGCGGCTCGGGCGTGACGCTGTTGGGGTTGAGGATCTTGCGCGCTTCCTGCTCCATGGAGAGGATGTGCTCGTTGTGCAACTGACGACGGATGTCATCGGCGCCGATTTCGCGCTCGACCTCCTGCTTGATCGCATTGAAGCTGCGCTTGAGCCGGCCGATCCACAGCCCGGCGGTGCGCGCGGCACCCGGCAGGCGCTCGGGGCCGAGCACCAGCAGGGCCACCAGGCCCACGAGCAACAGTTCGCTGAAGCTGATCCCGAACATTAATCAATCTTTCCTGATCGGCTCTTCGACCTTGTGGGCCTGGCCATCGATGGTCTGCGGCTGGTTCAGCGGCGAAGCGGCCTGGGGCTGGACCGGTTGCACTGGCGGTGGCGTCTGCTCGGCCGGCTTGGACTCTTCTTCGTTCATGGCTTTCTTGAAGCCCTTGATCGACTCGCCCAGGTCGCTGCCGAAGTTCTTCAGTTTCTTGGTACCGAACACCAGTACCACCACGACCAGCAGGACGATCCAGTGTTTCCAGTCAAAAATACCCATGGTGCAATCCCTCGAAATAATTCAGTTAGGCCGACGGCTGACGCGCTGCTTTCTCGGCGTGCCCGGACAGGCCGAAGCGGCGGTCCAGTTCGTCCAGCACCGCCTGCGGGTGCTGGCCCAGTTGGGCGAGCATGACCAGGCTATGGAACCACAGATCGGCGGTCTCGTAGATGACATCGCTGCAGTCGCCACTGTGGGCGGCGTCCTTGGCGGCGATGATGGTCTCGACCGACTCTTCGCCGAGCTTTTCCAGAATCTTGTTCAGGCCCTTGTGATACAGGCTGGCCACGTACGAGCTGTCGGGCTCGGCGCCTTTGCGCGCTTCCAGTACTTCGGCCAGGCGGGTCAGGGTGTCGCTCATGTCAGTGTCCTGCGCTGTAGATGGCATTCGGGTCCTTGAGGACGGGGTCGACGGTCTTCCATTCACCGTGCTCGAAGACCCGGTAGAAGCAGCTTTCGCGGCCGGTATGGCAGGCGATATGACCCAGTTGCTCAACCATCAGGATGATCACGTCGGCGTCGCAGTCCAGGCGCATTTCGTGCAGTTTTTGCACGTGGCCGGACTCTTCGCCCTTGCGCCACAGTTTGCCACGCGAACGTGACCAGTAGATGGCCCGCTGCTCAGCGGCGGTCAGCGCCAGCGATTCGCGGTTCATCCAGGCCATCATCAGCACGCGCCCGGTCTTGTGGTCCTGGGCGATAGCCGGTACCAGGCCATCGCTGTTCCAGTTGATCTCGTCCAGCCAGTCTTTCATCTTCGACTCCAAAACCGGGTTCGATCCTTCGCCGAACCCTTGCGCTAGTGTGCCAGCCAGCGGCCCGGCTGGCTATCGACGCACGATCAGGTAGAGGCCGGCGGCCAGCATCAGCCAGGCCGGCCAGGCAGCAGGGGCGTTGAGGCTCACCGCGCCGGCTGCCAGAGTGGCGCCGCCGCCAAGCAGGCCGGCACCGAGCAGGCGCAGGGCCCAGTGATCGCTCTTGTGCTGCCAGGGCGCTGGCGGGTCGGACAGGTGCGGCTGCGACATGCGTTCGAGCAGGTCGCGGGTCATGCCGGCCAGGTGCGGGATCTGCTCGACCTGGCCATGCAGGTTCTGCAGCAGGGTCTTGGGGCTGACGCGCTCGCGCATCCAGCGTTCGAGGAACGGCTGGGCGGTGCTCCACAGGTCGAGGTCGGGGTACAGCTGGCGGCCCAGGCCTTCGATGTTGAGCAGGGTTTTCTGCAGCAGCACCAGCTGCGGCTGGACTTCCATGTTGAAGCGCCGCGCGGTCTGGAACAGACGCATCAGCACCTGGCCGAAGGAAATATCCTTTAACGGTTTTTCGAAGATCGGCTCGCACACGGTGCGGATCGCCGCTTCGAATTCGTTGAGCTTGGTCTGCGCGGGTACCCAGCCCGAATCGATGTGCAACTGCGCCACACGGCGGTAGTCGCGCTTGAAGAAGGCAAACAGGTTGCGCGCCAGGTAGTCCTGGTCCTCGGGGGTCAGGCTGCCGACGATGCCGCAGTCGATGGCAATGTACTGCGGGCTCCACGGCTTGACCGTGCTGACGAAGATGTTGCCAGGGTGCATGTCGGCGTGGAAGAAGCTGTCACGAAACACCTGGGTGAAGAAGATCTCCACGCCGCGCTCGGCGAGCATCTTCATGTCGGTGCGCTGGTCGGCCAGGGTCGCAAGGTCGGTGACCTGAATACCGTAGATGCGCTCCATCACCAGCACCTTCGGCCGGCACCAGTCCCAGTAGACCTGGGGCACGTACATCATCTCCGAGCCTTCGAAGTTGCGCTTGAGCTGGCTGGCGTTGGCCGCCTCGCGCAACAGGTCAAGTTCGTCGTAGATGGTCTTTTCGTAGTCGTTGACCACTTCCACCGGGTGCAGCAGGCGCGCATCGGCCGAAACCCGTTCGGCACCGCGGGCGATCAGGAACAACCAGGCGAGGTCCTGGGCAATGATCGGCTTGAGGCCCGGGCGCACGACCTTGACCACCACCTCTTCACCGCTCTTGAGCTTGGCCGCGTGGACCTGGGCTACCGACGCCGAAGCCAGCGGCTCGACGTCGAAGCGGCTGAACACTTCGCTGATCTTCGCACCGAGCTGTTCTTCGATCAGGGCGATGGCTTTTTGCGGATCGAACGGCGGAACCCGGTCTTGCAGCAGCATCAGCTCGTCGGCGATGTCTTCGGGCAGCAGGTCGCGACGGGTCGAGAGCAACTGGCCGAACTTGATGAAGATCGGTCCCAGGTCCTGCAACGCCAGGCGCAGGCGCGCGCCACGGCTAAGCTGCAGCTCCTTGCGCGGTAGCCAGCGCCAGGGCATGGCATAGCGCAGGCCCATCAGCCACCAGGGCAGGGGCAGGGCGAACAGCAGGTCATCGAGACGGTAACGGATCACGACGCGCTGGATGCGCAACAGACGGCGGACGGCAAGCAGCTTCATGCGTTATCGCTGGTATCAAGGGATCGGGCAAGGCGCTCGATGCGCGCCTCAAGGCGTTCAATATCGACTTTGAGCGTGTCGAGTTCGCTGAAACGGGCTTCGGCTTCGCGCTGGCCGACCAGGGTCCGGGCCTCTTCGGCGAGGTACTCGGAAAGGTTCTGGTTGAGCGCCGCCAGGCCCTGGCGGGTCCAGTTGGCGCGGCTGCGCAAGTGGCCGCTGAGCAGTTGCGTGGCGACCGGGCCGAGCCAGCGCGAGACTTCGTACTCCCAGTCGAGCTCCAGGTCCTGCAGTACCGCCACCAGGTCGAGCAGCACCGCACTGTCGCCTTCAAGCTCGACCTGCGGGCTGTGCAACACGGCGCTCTTGTCCTGGCTGAGGGCCAGGCGCAGCAGGCTGCTGGCCGGCGCGCGCAAGGTGCAGTCGGCCTCATTGGCCCAGTGCGTGGCAAGCATCAGGCCTTCGTCACTGGGCAGGATGAACAGCTGCAGGGCCGGCTGGCGGCAGTCGATGGCAATCACCTTGCCGTCGAGCGGGCGCAGGCGCGGCAGCGCTGTGCTGTCCAGGCGCAAAACACGGTTGAGGCCGTGTTCGACGCTGGCGAGCAGGCCGGCCAGGAGCATCAGGGCTTGATTCCGCGGTGCAGGGCGACGATGCCGCTGGTCATGTTGTGGTAGGTGACGCGGTCGAAACCGGCCTCGACCATCATCGCCTTGAGGGTTTCCTGGTCAGGGTGCATGCGGATCGATTCGGCCAGGTAGCGATAGCTTTCCGAGTCGTTGGTGATCAGCTTGCCGGCCAGCGGCATGAAGGCGAACGAATAGGCATCGTAGACCTTGGACATCAGCTTGTTGGTCGGCTTGGAAAATTCCAGCACCAGCAGGCGGCCGCCGGGCTTGAGCACCCGCAGCATGGAGCGGATGGCGTCTTCCTTGTGGGTGACGTTGCGCAGGCCGAAGGCGATGGTCACGCAGTCGAAATGGTTGTCCGGGAACGGCAGCTTTTCGGCGTCGGCCTGGACGAACTCGATGTTGCCGGCCACGCCGCGGTCGAGCAGGCGGTCGCGGCCAACCTTGAGCATCGACTCGTTGATGTCGGCCAGTACTACTTGGCCGGTGGGGCCGACCAGTTGCGAGAACTTGGCCGCTAGGTCGCCCGTGCCGCCCGCGATGTCGAGCACCCGGTTACCCGGGCGCACGCCCGACAGCTCGATGGTGAAGCGCTTCCACAGGCGGTGCATGCCGCCGGAGAGCACATCGTTCATCAGGTCGTACTTGGCCGCCACCGAGTGGAACACCTCGGCGACTTTCTCGGCCTTCTGGCTTTCCGGCACGTCTTTGTAGCCGAAGTGGGTGGTGGGTTCGGCGTGGTCGCCTTTGCGCTGATCGTTCATATCGCTTCACCGGAAAAAATTACTGGCCATTCTAGGGCGTACGGTCGGATTTGTCTTGGCGGGGTGTGTCGCAGGTGGGGCGCGGGCATAATATAAGTATGCCTTCGAACCCAGGATTGAATGAATGACCCAGATCAGCGTTGAACGCAAACACAGCCTGGGCCGCGACGCGGCCCGGCAAAAGGCCGAGGCCCTGGTCGACAAGCTGGCCCGCGAATACGACCTCAAGGCCAGCTGGAACGGCGACAGGGTCGAGGTCAAGCGCAGCGGCGCCAACGGCAGCGTGCAGATTGGCGAGGACAGCATCAAGGTCGAGCTGAAGCTGGGCATGATGCTGTCGATGATGAGCGGGACCATCAAAAGCGAGATCGAGCGGGCGCTGGATAAGGCGCTCGCCTAGCGGCTCAAGGGGGGAGCTGCAAGCTTTAAGCTGCAAGTGGTTCGCGGTGAGTGGGAGGGGCACGACAGTTTCAAGATCACCGCTGCCTTTCTTGCCGCTTGAAGCTTGAAGCTTGAAGCTTGAAGCTTGTCGCTGCCCCCTTTATTAGTGTGCCAATTCTAATTTTTCCCCCTACCTTGTGCTCAAGCCCAACTTCCCTGGGCAGTTCCTCCATTTCCGTTCAGAGCGTGAGGTGCAGAGCATGGCCAAAGTTATCCTGAAGAAAAAAGACGACGCCCAGCGCACGTTGGGTGAAGTGCGCAGCTACGCGCGCAAGATCTGGCTGGCAGGCCTCGGGGCTTACACCCGGGTCGGCCAGGAAGGTGCCGACTACCTGAAAGAGCTGGTCAAGGCCGGTGAATCGGTAGAAAAACGCGGCAAGAAAAAGCTCGATGCCAAGGTCGATGCCGCCAACTCCGAGATCGATACGGTGAAGGGCGAACTGAGCAGCGTGAAGGGCAAGGTCGAGGTTCAACTCGACAAAATCGAAAAGGCTTTCGACACACGGGTCGCGAGCGCCTTGAATCGCATCGGCATTCCGTCTAAACATGACGTGGAGACACTCTCTGTCAAGCTCGATGAGCTCACGGCATTGCTTGAACGTGTCGCACGTAAACAATAAGGAGAGCGGGATGGCTGGCAAGAAGAATACTGAAAAAGAAGGCAGCTCCTGGGTCGGGGGGATCGAGAAGTATTCCCGCAAGATCTGGCTGGCTGGTTTGGGTATCTACTCCAAGATCGATCAGGATGGCAGCAAGGTGTTTGACAACCTGGTCAAGGAGGGTGAGAAAGCTGAAAAACTCGCCAAGGGCTCTGTCGACTCCGCCAAGGCAACCGCCAAGTCGGCGACCTCGCGCATCAGCGACGTCAAGGACCGCGCACTGGGCAAGTGGGACGAGCTCGAAGGTGCTTTCGACAAGCGCCTTAACAGTGCGATCTCGCGCCTTGGCGTGCCGAGCCGCAGTGAGGTCAAGGCGCTGCATTCGAAGGTCGATACGCTGACCAAGCAGATCGAGAAGCTGACCGGTGCATCGGTTACGCCTATCTCGAAGAAACCGGCAGCGAGCAAGACCGCAGCCAAGCCATTGGCCAAGGCTGCAGCGAAACCTGCGGCCAAGCCTGCAGCCAAGCCAGCGGCGAAAACTGCAGCGGCAAAACCTGCAGCCAAGCCAGCGGCGAAAACCGCAGCGGCTAAACCTGCGGCCAAGCCAGCAGCCAAGCCGGTAGCAGCCAAGCCTGCAGCCAAACCGGCTGCGGCGAAGAAGCCGGCAGTGAAAAAGCCAGCGGCCAAGCCAGCAGCTAAACCTGCAGCGGCGAAGCCGGCGGCCCCTGCGGCCAGCGCTGCACCGTCACCAAGCCCGGCGCCAGCAGCCAGTGCTGCACCGGTCGCACCGGCGTCGTCGCCATCGGCAAGCCCGACCAGCCAGGCCTGATTTCAGGCGGCTGTCAGTCTACGCCCGGCCTTGTGCCGGGCGTTTTCATTATGGGTGTTGTACCGGGTTTGTGGGAGCCGGCCTTGCCGGCGAACGGGCTGCGAAGCAGTCCTAGGGTCAGCCATCCAGATACCTCAAGGCCAACTGCTCTGCCGCATACCGCGACCCCGCCTCCAGGTGCGGCGCCACCAGCATCATCACCTGGTAGACCACCACTCCGACTTCACCTTCGCGAGCCAGCACCCGTTGGTAATCGAGCGAGAACAGCAGGGTCAGGGTGATCTGTTCCACCAGTTGCCCCAGCGCCCGCGTATCGCTGAGCACCTGGCCCTGGGCCTTGAGGCTGGCCAGCAGCGCCGCCAGGGTGCGCTTGAGCGCGTTGAGCAGGTTGCGCATGCCGCGGGCCAGCTTGGGCAGGCGCCCGGTCAGGTTCGACAGGTCCTGGAACAGAAACCGGTACTGGGCCATGCGCTCGACGATCAAGTGCAGGAACAGCCAGTAGTCCTCAGCATCCAGGCGCACTTCCAGCGGCGGGTCGAGCAGCGGCGTGAGCTCGTCCTCGAAGCGTTCGAACAACCCCAGCACCAGCGGCTCCTTGCCGTGGAAGTGGTAGTAGAGGTTGCCCGGGCTGATGCCCATCTCGTTGGCAATCTCCAGGGTCGAGACATTCGGCTCGCCCTGGCGGTTGAACAGTTGCAGGGCACATTCGAGGATACGGTCGCGGGTTTTCATCCGTTCTTCTTATTCAGCGCGCCTGCACGTAGCTGCCGGGCGCGGGGTCCATGGGAGGGTAGTTCTGGTTGCCGAGGGCCATCAGGGTTTCGCGCTGCACGCCGGAGCGTGCCTGAATCCACTCCAGCCACTGCGGCCACCAGCTGCCGTCGACCTGCTTGCCATCGTAGAGCCAGGCCCGCGGGTCGCTGCTCAGGCGCGGGTTGTCGACGTAGTGCGCCTTGGGGTTGCCCGGCGGGTTGATGATGCTTTGCACATGGCCGCTGTTGGCGAGGATGAAGCGCTTGTCGCCGCCGAGCAGTGCCGCCGAGCGGTACACCGCATCCCAGGGGGTGATGTGGTCGTTGCTGCCGGCGACGCTGAAGCTGTCGACGTTGACCTTCTGCAGGTCGATCGGCGTGCCGCATACCTCAAGGCCTGCGGCGCGGGCCAGCGGGTTGTGCTTGAAGAAGTCCAGCAGGTCGCCGTGCAGCGCCGCTGGCAGGCGGGTGTTGTCGTTGTTCCAGTAAAGGATGTCGAACGCCGGTGGCGCCTTGCCCAGCAGGTAGTTGTTGACCCAGTAGTTCCAGATCAGGTCGTTGGGGCGCATCCAGGCGAACACCCGGGCGATCTCGCGGCCATCGAGCACGCCTTGCTGGTAGGAACGGCGCTTGGCCGCTTCGAGGGTCTGCTCGTCGGCGAACAGGCTCGCCGGGCTGTCGATCTGGCTGTCGAGCAGGCTGACCAGGTAGGTGGCGCTGCTGACCCGGCGCAGTTGGCGCTTGGCTTGCAAATGGCCTTGCAGCGCCGCCATGGTCAGGCCACCGGCACAGGCGCCCATGAGATTGACCTCGCGGCTGCCGGTGATCGCCCGGCACACGTTGAGTGCTTCCTCCAGCGCCTCGACATAACTCGACAGGCCCCACTCACGGTGGCGCGGGTCGGGATTGCGCCAGCTGATCATAAAGGTCTGCAGGCCGTTCTTGAGCATGTACTGGACGAAGCTGTTGGCCGGGCTGAGGTCGAAGATGTAGAACTTGTTGATCTGCGGCGGCACGATCAGCAACGGCCTGGCGTACTGTTTTTCGCTCATCGGCTTGTACTGGATCAGTTCCAGCAGCTCGTTGCGAAACACCACCGAGCCCGGCGTGGTGGCCAGGTTACGGCCGACTTCGAAGGCCTGCGGATTGACCTGGCGCGGCAGGCCGTCGTTGTGGCGCAAATCATCGAGCAGGTGGTTGATGCCGCGCACCAGGCTCAGGCCGCCGGAGTTGAACAGCTCCTTGACCGCCAGCGGGTTGAGCAGCGAGTTGCTCGGCGCCACGGCATCGTTGAGCAGGGTGAACAGAAAGTGTGCGCGGGCGCGATCATCGGGTGCCAGCTGGCTTTCATCGATCCACAGGCGGGTCTGCTTCTGCCACGCCAGGTAGGCCTGCAGGCCGCGGCTGTAGAGCGGGTTCTGGCTCCAGGCGGGGTCTTTGAAGCGGTTGTCTCGAGGGCCGGGCTGGTAGGGCGTTTCACCCAGCAGCACCTTGCCCAGCTGACCGCCCAGGGCAAGCATGTGCTTGGCGGTATGCAGCGGATGGCGCAAGCCATGACGGCTGACGCTGCGCAAGGTCGAGAGCAGGTCGCGGCCGCGCAGACCGCTGATTGCACTCTGCACGTTCATATAGGTGGCGGGGACCGGTAGCGATCCCTTAGCGGGTTTGTCTTTCATCAGGCAACACTCCGTCGTCAGGCCATCAACAAACACATCAATGCAAGAGCGACACCAACCTCACGCCGCGCACCCGGGGTGCCTGGCATCCTGCCATGGGCTCGGGTGTGGCAGGCGTCTCAGCTGCTGGGGGCGGGCCGAGGGTGCATGACGGCGCGTTGGCGCTCTTGCTGGAGAAACTTCATGATGATCGGGGCGACGGCCTCGGCCCGGGTGATCAGGAACAAATGGCCGTCGTCGATTATGTGTAGCTGGGCATTGGGAATTCGCCAGGCCAGCAGGCGCATGTTGATCAAGGGAATCAACGGGTCATCGTCACCGGCCAGCACCAGGGTCGGCTGCTGGATCTTGTGCAGCCAGTGAATGCTGGTCCAGCCAAGCCCGGCGAACAGTTGCCAGTAGTAACCCAGCTTGCCGCCTGAGCGCACCTTGGCCGCGTGCGACAGGGCCAGGTCCGGGTCCCGGCGAAAGGCGCCGCCGTAGATCTGCGGGGCGATGCGGATCACATGGGACGGCTGTACGTAGCGCCTTGGGCTGGCCATCAACCACAACACCTTGGGCTTGCCCGGCACCATCACCGCGCCAGCGGCGGTGGCCGCGAGCACCAGTTTCTTGCAGCGCTCGGGGTAGTCATGGGCGAACTGCTGGGCCAGCGCCCCGCCCCAGGACACGCCAATGACATTGACCTGGCCATAGTCGAGGTAGTCGAGCATGCGCGCGGTGAGCTTGGCCAGGCCCGGAAAACGGTAGGGGTGGCGCGGGGTCGATGAACCGCCGACCCCCGGCACGTCGAAAGCAATTACCTCAAGGTCCGGGTCCAGGGCCTGGATGAAGGGGAACACCAGCTCCAGGTTGGCGCCGATGCCATTGAAGATCAGCAAGGGCGTCAAGTGCGGCTTGCCGGGTCGGACGGCGGTGCGGATGGTCTGGCCATCCAGGTCGACGGTCCTGAAAATATACGGTTGCGGCATGCGCGAAGCCCTGTGTTGGATAAACGCCGCAGCCCTCGCGAGCTGCGGCGGTGTTCGCTATCAACGCTCGTGAACGTAGGTCCCTGGCGCGGCGGCACCGGCGACGTAAGCCTTGTTGCCAAGGTTGACCGGGGCTTTTTTCAGCTTGCCGGAACGCTCGGCCAGCCAGGTGTGCCAGTACAGCCACCAGGAATCGGTGTGCTTGGTCGAGTTCTCTTGCCAGTCGAGGGCGCTGGCGGGCATTTCACTGTTGGTCATGTAGCGCGCCTTGGGGTTGCCCGGCGGGTTGAGGATGCTCTGGATATGGCCGCTGTTGGACAGCAGGAACTCGACCTTGCCACCGAACAGCTGCGCCGACTTGTAGCATGACTGCCACGGGGTGATGTGATCGGCGGTACCGGCGACGCTGAAGATGTCGGTGGTCACCTGCTTGAGGTCGATCGGCGTGCCGCACACTTCCAGTGCATCGGGGCGCAGCAGTGGGTTGTTTTTGAACATTTCGATCAGGTCGCCGTGGAAGGCGGCCGGCAGTCGCGTGGTGTCGTTGTTCCAGAACAGGATGTCGAACACCGGCGGCTCGTTGCCCAGCAGGTAGTTGTTGACCCAGTAGTTCCAGATCAGGTCGTTGGGGCGCATCCAGGCGAATACCTTGGCCATGTCGCGGCCTTCGAGCACACCGGCCTGATAGGAGTGGCGCTTGGCCGCCTCGAGGGTCTGCTCGTCGACGAACAGCGCCACCTGGGTATCGAGGGTGGTATCGAGCACGCTGACCAGCAGGGTCAGGGCGTTGACCTTCTTTTCGCCCAGCGCCGCGTAGTGGCCCACCAGCGCAGTGCAGGTGATACCGCCGGAGCAGGCGCCGAGCATGTTCAGGTCCTTGCTGCCGGTGATCGCCAGGATCACGTCGACCGCTTCCTTGAGCGCGTCGATGTAGGTCGACAGGCCCCATTCGCGCTGGGACTTGGTCGGGTTGCGCCAACTGACGATGAAGGTCTGCACGTTGGAGCGCAGGCAGAAACGCGCCAGGCTCTTTTCCGGGCTGAGGTCGAAGACGTAGAACTTGTTGATCTGCGGCGGTACCACCAGCAGCGGCTTTTCCAGCACCTGCTCGGTGATCGGCCGGTACTGGATCAGTTCCAGCACGTCATTGCGAAACACCACCGCGCCTTCGCTGGTGCCGAGGTTCTTGCCGACTTCGAAGGCGTCCATGTTCACCTGGCTGGGCATGCCGCCATTGTTGACCATGTCCTTGGCCAGGTTCGACAGGCCGTCGAGCAGGCTCTTGCCACCGGTTTCGAAGAAGCGCTTGACCGCCGCCGGGTTGGCTGCGGTGTTGGTCGGCGCCATGGCCTCGGTCATCAGGTTGATGACGAAGTGGCCGCGGCTGATGTCCTGGTCGGAGAGGTTGCTGGTATCGATCCAGTCGTGCAGTTCCTTGCGCCAGGCCAGGTAGGTCTGCAGGTAGCGGCGATACAGCGGGTTCTGGCTCCAGGCCGGGTCGTGAAAACGGCGGTCGTCGCCCTCGGGCTGCAAGCTCGACTTGCCGAAGATCACATCTTTCAGCTCCATGCCGAAATGGGCGACATGCTTGGCACTGTGCAGCGGTTGACGAATGGCCTGACGCAGGACCATTCGAGCAGATGTCAGCAAATCCTTGCGGCGCAAGCCGATCACCGGGTTCAGACCCAGGGTGTTTTCCGAGGCTTGGCGCTGCAGGTCATCGTTATTCTTGTTACTCATCTACGACGCTCCGTTGTCCTGAGACGAGTACCGGTTTGACTGTGCGCGTTACACAGACGAACGCCCGGTACTGCTGCTCGGGTGACCAGTGATAACGAACTGCGGTCCTGCGGCCGGATGCAAACGACGATGAGCCATGCGGGTTTTTTCTGCGTGAGAAGACTGCCTGCTTTCGCTCGCGACCTCTACATACCAGCCCGACCCTGCATTAAATCCGATGCAGGGAACTTGCCAGATCCATTGGTTACCCGACTTTTTGGTATAGCGCAAGACGGCCACTCATTGGCCGTGGTGCAGGCATTCAAGCAAATAGAATTAGAAAATGCGCTCTAAACCCTGAGGGGCCCGAGCTAGAGCATCAGCTTGACGATCGACTCGTTGGGGTCGCGGGATTTGCCGGCTTTTTTCAGCTCGCCAAGGTAGTCATCCCAGAGTTCCTGCTGGCGCAGGCACAACTGCTCGAGGTATTCCCAGGTGAACAGGCCGCTGTCGTGGCCGTCGTCGAAGGTCAGTTTCAGGGCGTACTGGCCGGCAGGTTCCAGCCCGCTCAAGCCAACGCCGAGCTTGCCGTACTGGAGGATCGGATTGCCGTGGCCCTGGACCTCGGCGGAGGGGGAGTGCACGCGCAGGAATTCGGCGGTCAGGTTGTACACCTCGCCTGGCCCGTAGGTCAGGGTGAGGGTCTTGGAGGCTTTATGCAGATTGATGCCGGTGGGGATTCTGGTCATGGATAAGGGCTCTTGGGCTACAAGCTGCAAGCTACAAGCTACAAGAGAAGGCGTCCAGCGCGCTTGACTTGCAGCTTGCCGCTTGAAGCTTGCCGCTTTAGAGAATGTAGCGAGACAGGTCTTCGTTCTGCGCCAATTCGCCCAGGTGGCTGTTGACGTAGTCGGCGTCGATGCGGATCGGCGCTTCGCTGTGGGCGCTGGCCAGGTCGCCGGCGCTGAACGACACCTCTTCGAGCAGGCGCTCGAGCAAGGTGTGCAGGCGACGGGCACCGATGTTCTCGGTTTTCTCGTTGACCTGCCAGGCGATCTCGGCCAGGCGCTTGATGCCGTCGGCGGCGAACTCGATGTTCAAGCCTTCGGTTTTCAGCAGCTCACGGTATTGCTCGGTGAGCGAGGCGTGCGGCTCGCTGAGGATACGCTCGAAGTCTTCCGGGCTCAGGGCCTTGAGTTCGACGCGAATCGGCAGGCGACCTTGCAGCTCGGGCACCAGGTCGCTTGGCTTGCTCAGGTGGAAGGCACCGGAGGCGATGAACAGGATGTGGTCGGTCTTGACCATGCCCAGCTTGGTGTTCACCGTGCAGCCTTCGATCAGTGGCAGCAGGTCGCGCTGCACGCCTTCACGGGAAACATCGGCGCCGCCAACGTTACCGCGCTTGGCAACCTTGTCGATTTCGTCGATGAACACGATGCCGTGCTGCTCGACCGCTTCCAGGGCCTTGGCCTTGAGCTCGTCTTCGTTGACCAGGCGCCCGGCTTCTTCGTCGCGCACCAGCTTGAGCGCTTCCTTGACCTTGAGCTTGCGGCTCTTGCGCTTGCCCTTGCCCATGTTGGCGAACAGGTTCTGCAACTGGTTGGTCATCTCCTCCATGCCCGGCGGCGCGGAAATATCGACACCCACGGCCTCGGCCACTTCGATCTCGATTTCCTTGTCGTCCAGCTGGCCTTCGCGCAAGCGCTTGCGGAACAGCTGGCGGGTGTTGGAGTCCTGGCTGGCGACCTGGTCTTCGTTGAAGCCGGTGCGCGCCGGTGGCAGCAGGGCGTCGAGGATGCGCTCTTCGGCAGCATCTTCGGCGCGGTGGCCGACGCGGATGATTTCCTGCTCGCGGAGCATCTTGATCGCCGCATCGGCGAGGTCGCGGATAATCGACTCGACGTCACGGCCGACATAGCCGACCTCGGTGAACTTGGTCGCTTCGACCTTGATGAACGGGGCGTTGGCAAGCTTTGCCAGGCGCCGGGCGATTTCGGTCTTGCCGACGCCGGTCGGGCCGATCATCAGGATGTTCTTCGGCGTCACTTCAACGCGCAGCTCGGCCGGCAGTTGCATGCGCCGCCAGCGGTTGCGCAGGGCGATGGCGACGGCGCGCTTGGCGTCGTCCTGGCCGATGATATGGCGGTTGAGTTCGTGGACGATCTCGCGGGGGGTCATGGACATGATAGTGATGGTCCTTGGGCTCGATAAGTCAGCGTGGAAAAGCCCGGCCACCGGGGCCGGGCGCCAGAACAGCTGAATTACTCGGCCAGGTCCTGCTCCTCGATGGTCAGGTTGTGGTTGGTGAACACACAGATGTCACCGGCGATGTTCAGCGCGGTCTCGGCGATTTCGCGGGCCGAGAGGTCGGTCTTTTGCAGCAGCGCGCGGGCGGCGGCCTGGGCGTAGGCGCCACCGGAGCCCATGGCGATCAGGCCGTCTTCGGGCTCGACCACGTCACCGTTGCCGGTGATGATCAGCGATGCGTCCTTGTTGGCTACCGCCAGCATGGCTTCCAGGCGGCTCAGGGAACGGTCGGTACGCCACTCCTTGGCCAGCTCCACGGCGGCGCGGATCAGATGGCCCTGGTGTTTTTCCAGTTGCCCTTCGAAGCGTTCGAACAGGGTGAAGGCGTCGGCGGTGGCACCGGCGAAACCGGCGATGACCTGGCCGTGGTACAGGCGGCGGACTTTCTTGGCGTTGCCTTTCATCACGGTGTTGCCGAGAGAAACCTGGCCGTCGCCGCCCATGACGACTTTGCCGTGGCGGCGAACTGAAACGATGGTGGTCAAGGGAGAGTCTCCACGCAGCGGGGCGAAAATGCCTGATGCAGACTCATATGGGGGTGGTGGGAAGGATTTCAACCTTGCAGGATGAGTGGTAATGGCTATCGCGGGTCAAGCCCGCTCCCACAGAGATGGGTGAAATCCTGTGGGAGCGGGCTTGACCCGCGATGTAGCAGCGCAAACTCAGGCTTCGTGACTGATATGCCCATCGACCAAGGTATAACGCACCGCGCCCGGCAGGCAGTGGCCGATGAACGGGCAGTTGTCGCCCTTCGAGCGCCATTGCTCGCCGGCCAGGGTCGAGGCCTTGGCGTCGAACAGCACCAGGTCTGCGGCACTTCCTACCTTCAGCTCGCCCGCTGGCAGGCGCAGCGCTGCTGCAGGGCCTGCAGACAAACGTTGCAACAAAGTCGGCAAATCGAGCAGGCCGTCTTCCACCAGGGTCATGGCCAGCGGCAGCAACAGTTCGACACTGCTGATACCTGGCTCGGTGGCGCCGAACGGTGCCAGTTTGGCATCCCGCTCGTGGGGCTGGTGATGGCTGGAAATCGCCTGGATCACCCCGGACTTCACCGCCTCACGCAGGCCGTCGCGGTCGGCGCGGGTGCGCAGCGGCGGTTGCACGTGGTAGAGGCTGGAGAAGTCGCGCAGCGCTTCGTCGGTGAGGATCAGCTGGTACAGGGCCACGTCGGCGGTCACCGGCAGGCCCAGTTCCTGAGCCTGGGCGATCAGCCGCGCGCCGCGGGCGCTGGTCAGCTGGCTGAAGTGCGCACGCACGCCGGTCTGTTCGACCAGCAGCAGGTTGCGCGCCAGGGCCACGGTCTCGGCGGTTTCCGGGATGCCCGGAAGGCCGAGGAAGCTGGCCATGGCGCCTTCGTGGGCCAGGCCACCCTGGGCCAGGTCGCGGTCCTGGGAGTGGAAGATCACCGTCAGGTCGAAGGTCGCGGCGTATTCCAGGGCGCGGGCCAGGGTGCGGTTGTTGGCAAAGGCATTGAGGCCGTTGCCAAAGGCCACGCAGCCGGCGTCGCGCAGGGCAATCAGCTCGGCAAGCTGCTCGCCTTCAAGGCCTTTGCTCAGGGCGCCGATCGGGTAGACCTTGCTGTGCCCGGCTTCGCGGGCGCGGTCGAGAATCAGCTCGGCCACTGCCGAGGTGTCCAGCACTGGCTTGGTCTGCGGCGGGCAGCACAGGCTGGTGACGCCACCGGCAGCGGCAGCGCGGGTTTCGCTGGCGATGCTGCCCTTGCGGCTGTAGCCGGGCTCGCGCAGGGCGACGTTGAGGTCGACCAGGCCGGGGGCGGCTACCAGGCCTTGGGCGTCGATGCTGCGCGCCGGCTTGAAGCCTGCCGGGGCGGCGCCGATGGCGATGATCTTGCCGGCATCGATGTGCAGGTCAGTGGTCTGGTCCAGGCCGCTCAGCGGGTCGATGACCCGGGCGCCGAGAATACTGAGGGTCACTGGGCGTTCTCCTGCTCGAATTGACGTTGCGCGGTCTGCCCGCTCATGGCCATGGACAGCACCGCCATGCGCACGGCGATGCCGTAGGTGACCTGGTTGAGGATCACCGAGTGGGCGCCGTCGGCCACCGCTGATTCAATCTCGACGCCGCGGTTGATCGGGCCCGGGTGCATGACGATGGCATCCGGCTTGGCCCCGGCCAGGCGCGCGGTGGTCAGGCCGAACAGGCGGTAGAACTCGCCTTCGCTGGGCAGCAGGCCGCCGGCCATGCGCTCACGCTGCAGGCGCAGCATGATCACCACGTCGACGTCCTTGAGGCCTTGCTCGAGGTCGGTGTAGACCTTCACCCCATACTGCTCGATACCGATCGGCAGCAGGGTTTTCGGGCCGATCACGCGGATGTCCGGGCAGCCCAGGGTTTTCAGCGCGAGCATGTTCGAGCGCGCCACCCGCGAGTGCAGGATGTCGCCGACGATGGCCACCGAGAGGTTCTCGAAGCCGCCCTTGTGCCGACGAATGGTGAGCATGTCGAGCATGCCCTGGGTCGGGTGGGCGTGGCGGCCGTCGCCGCCGTTGATGATCGCCACCTCCGGGCACACGTGCTCGGCGATGAAGTGCGCGGCGCCCGAGTCGGCATGACGCACGACGAACATGTCGGCGGCCATGGCTTCGAGGTTGCGCAGGGTGTCGAACAGGGTTTCACCTTTGCTGGTCGAAGAGGTCGACACGTTCAGGGTGATGACGTCGGCCGACAGCCGCTGGGCGGCCAGTTCGAAGGTGGTGCGGGTGCGCGTGGAGTTCTCGAAGAACACGTTGCAGACGGTCTTGCCGCGCAGCAACGGGACCTTCTTCACGGCCCGGGCGCCGACTTCGAGGAACGAGTCGGCGGTGTCGAGGATTTCGGTCAGCAGTTCGCGGGGCAAACCGTCGAGCGAGAGAAAGTGGCGCAGCTGGCCCTGATCATTGAGCTGCAGCGGGCGCTTGGCGTCGATTGGCGTCATCGCGGGGGACTCTTAAAGGGCGGAAGCGGAGGCGAGGTCCTGGCGCTCGAGGGCGAGCGGTGCGGGTCCGGTCAATTTTACCCGTTCATGGGTGGCCAGCGACAGGGTGGCGCCGACCACATTCGGCCGGATCGGCAATTCGCCGGCATCCAGGTCGAGCAGGCAGACCAGGGTCACGCTGGCCGGGCGGCCATAGTCGAACAGCTCGTTGAGGGCGGCGCGGATGGTGCGCCCGCTCATCAGTACGTCGTCGATCAGCACCAGGTGCTGGCCTTCGATCTCGAACGGCAGGTCGGACGGGCGCACCTGCGGGTGCAGGCCGTTCTGGCTGAAGTCGTCGCGGTAGAAGGAAACGTCGAGCGTGCCCAGGGCGGCGTCGCTGCCCAGCTCTTCGAGCAGGGCCTGGGCGACCCAGACACCCCCGGTGCGGATGCCGATGAAACGCGGCTCGGCAATGGCGCGGCGGGCCAGATGGGCGCGAAGGTCGACGGCCATCTGCCGGATCAGTTCGGCGGGATTGGGTAGGCTCATGCTTGCTCCTCAAGAGGCCGGGGAGCGGTGCGCTGGCCCGGCTTGAATGCGATGATCGGGTCTCAGGCCCCGGTATTGGCCTCCAGCCAGCCCTGCAGCAGCAAGGCGGCGGCAATGGCATCCACCGGATTGTCGCGGTAACTGCCGCGCTGGCCGCCACGGGCCATGCGCTCGCCCTTGGCTTCGAAAGTGGTCAGGCGTTCGTCGTGGGTGTGGACCGGCAGGTTGTATCGACCATTAAGGCGGCGGGCGAATTTTTCTGCGCGCTCGCTCATCTCGCTGGGGCTGCCATCCATGTTCAAGGGCAGGCCGACCACCAGGGCGTCGGGTTTCCACTCTTTGATCAGTTTTTCCACCTGGGCCCAGTCCGGCGTGCCGTTCTGCGCCTTGAGGGTGCACAGCTCGCGGGCCTGGCCGGTGATCACCTGGCCGACGGCGACGCCGATCTGGCGGCTGCCGTAGTCAAAGCCCAGCAGTAGACGTACTTCGGCCATCAGGCGTGCCCCGCCTGGCTGGTCAGCAGGCTGAGGTTGATCCCCAGGCTTGCCGCCGCGGCGGCAAGGCGCTGCTCACAGGCCATGCCGAAGATGATCTCGGGGTCGAACGGGCAGTTCAGCCAGGCGTTGTCGGCCAGCTCCGCTTCCAGCTGCCCGGCTTCCCAGCCGGCATAGCCGAGGGTAATCAGGCTCTGTTTCGGGCCAAGGCCGTCGGCGATGGCGAACAGCACGTCCTGGGAGGTGGTCAGCGACAGGCCGTCGAGTTCGACGGTGGCCTGGAAGCTGCGCTCGCTGGTGTGCAGGACGAAGCCGCGGTCGGTTTGCACCGGGCCGCCCATATAGATTGGTACATGAATGCAGCTGGCCGGCGGTTCGACGTCCGGGCGCAGCTGTTCGAGGATATCGGCCAGGTTGAGGTCTTGTGGCCGATTGACCACCAGCCCCATCGCCCCATTGGCGTTGTGCTCGACGATGTAGGTCAAGGTCTGCGCGAAGTTCGGGTCGGCCATGTGTGGCATGGCAATCAGGAACTGATGCTTGAGGTAATCCGGGCTGAGGTTCTTCATGCCTGATAGTGTGGCGGTGAGTGGCCACGCTGACAAGGTGCTGGCGTCACCTTGTCAGCTTTACTGCGGGGTTACTTGAACAGCTTGACCACTTCTTCGGTGTACAGGGTTGGCGACTCTTCAGCGGCCGACAGCACGTACTCCTGGACGGTTTGCTGCTTGGCCTGCGGGTACTTGGCCAGGTAGCTCTCCGGGAACGCCGGGGCCTTGAGGCTGGAGCCGGCCTTGATCAGCGCGGCGACGCAGTCCGGGTTGTCCGTGCGGGCGGCTTCTTCCAGCGGCGTACCGACCGGGAAGGTGCCGTGCTGCTCGTGGTAGGCATCGATCGAGCTGCCTTTTTTCAGCAGCAGGGCAATGCGCTCGGCCGCTTGTGGGTCAGGCTGGCCGTTCATCTCAAAGGCGCGTTCGCAAACATGGTGCAGCGGCGTCGTGCCGGTCAGGGTTACCTGGTAGGGATTGGCGCCGGCAGCGACCAGCAGCTTGATCACCTCCAGGTTCGAGGCACCCGGTCCGGTCAATGGGGTAAAGCCGTTCGGCCGGACGGCCTTGGCATCGGCGCCGGAAGCCAGCAGCAGCTTGATCAGTTCGGCTGAGCCCTTGCCTGCCGCGGTGTTCAGCGGCGTAGCGGAATCGCCCTGGGCCAGCACGTTGACGTCGGCGCCGGCCTTGATCAGGCCCTTGACCATGCGCAGGTCGGCCTCGGAGGCCTTCGATTGCTCGGCCTGGTTGAGGACGAACAGCAGCAGGGTTTCGCCGTTTTCCTGGATCGGTGTGTTGACGTCACCGATCTTTGGCAGGAACAGCTCGAACGGCGCGACGATCTTGTAGGAGGCGGCCAGGAACATCGGCTGGCCTTTCGGATCGGCACCCTGGTCGAGCAAGGCCTGGATCTTGGCCAGGCGCGCCGGGGTTTCGTCGTACTTGTACTCGCCAACTTCGTTGTACAGCTTCTGCGACAGCTCGGCGGCGTCGGCGAAGGCAGCAGCAGGCAGGGCGCCGGCCGCCAGGGCCAGGCCGAGGGCGGCTGTTTTGCGGGCGAAATTGATGCGCGACATCAACAGAATCCTTTCTTGAGGGGATATACGGGCGCGCATCATCGCAAAATGGCTATTGTTTTGCCATCAGGTATAGCCTTAGATCCCGCCCGCCTGTTGCGGCCGACAGCAGCCAGCAGAGGCGAGAGAGGACCATGGTATTTTCAGAAAAGAAGAGTCGGTGAATGATATTGAGCGGTAAACATATCGATGACTACGTTTGTAGTCCGACCATCAGCAAGTGTGAAACTGAAATCGCCTTTGCCTTCTATATGGAGCAGGTCCGTTTGGTTGGAAAGTGATGTGATTTCCAGCTTTCCTGTGCCTGGGTTGTTACCGCTGACATTGCCATTGGAGTACGTTGCAAGAAGACCCAAAAACTCGCCCTCGGCTGGGTCAGGCTTTATTGCATATTCACGTAATTCCAAAAGGCCGCGTGTTGAGATCCACACAGCCGGATAGGTTTTGCTTGGATCGAAAGGCCAGTCATTAAATACGCAGTAAATAAGACTCGCCTCCCCAGCTCGTAGAAAGCTGACGTTGTCGTTCTCGTATACTGTTTCGTTCACGCCATTTCGTACGGTTACTTTGAAATAACCACTGGCGTGCTTAAGGCTGTATTTGAATTTTGCGCTAGCAAGCTCAACGATAGTGCTCATGGCAACCTCCCAGTTTGGTGATTTACATGGCGATATTGAGCGCTTGGGAGTGATATCGAAACTGTCAGTTTTATCAGGTAACAGAGATAGTCTTCTGGGTTACTCTTGAGTGTTGGCAATTTAACTCAGAACGTTCGAGTCAATTACTCTGCAACCGGTCCCCACGGGCAAAACGCCAGGTGCGGATGATCTCCAGCCGGTCGATATCGGCCAGGTCTCCGGTGAACGGCGCGAACGGTGCGGCCAGGCGCACGATGCGCTGGGCGGCCTGGTCGAGCAGCGGCTGGCCGGAGGACTCCAGCACCAGCACTTCATACAGCGAACCGTCGCGGTTGATCGACACCATCAGCCGCAGGCTGCCGTAGATCTGCTGGCGCCGGGCTTCGTCGGGGTAGTTGAGGTTGCCGATACGCTCGACCTTCTTGCGCCACTCGTCCTTGTACCAGGCACCCTTGTCGCGCATGGTCGAGGCGGCATTAAGCCTGTGGATGCGCGGGCGCTTGGCGTACAGCTGCTGCTCGTTGGACAGTTCGGCTTCGAGGCTGGCGATCTGGCTGGACAGCTGCGAGCTGTCGAAGTCCGGGGTCGCGGCCTTGGGTTTGGGCTGCGGCTTGGCTTCCTTGGGTCGGGTTTCGACCTTTTCCGGCTTCGGCGCCTTGGTCGCCACTACTGCCTTGGGCGGTGTCGGTTGCGGTTGTACTTCGGGCTTGGCGGCCGGCGGCGGGGTGACCTTGTTGATCTTGCTGTCCTGGAAGGGCGCTACTTCGGTGGTTTTCGGCACCGCCTTCTTGTCCAGGGTGCCACTGCCTTGCTGATTGTCCTGGGCCAGGTAATCGGCCTTCTGCGGCGCTTTCTCGCTTTTGAAGGTGGCCAGGGTGATTTCCATGGTCCGGCGGATTTCTTCGGGCTTGGCGAAGGTGAAGCCGACACCGAGAATCAGCGCCAGGTGCAGCAGCGCTGCCAGGAACAAGGTAAAACCCAGGCGATCCACCGGGCGTACGCGGGGTGGAGAGAAGTCGGCAGGGATGTCAGCAGGAAGCGTCATCAGGTATCCAGCAGCTGCAAAGACCGGGGGGAACCGGCAGAGCAGGTGCCCAGGTCATAAAAACGACCGGCATGATACCCCACTCTGCGCGGTTGCTCCGCGTCGGCTGTCAGCGCGCCTTGAGCTTGCGATCAATGGCATCCATCAACTGCACGCCGATCTGGGTGCCGAAGGCGTTGTCGATCTCGCGGATGCAGGTCGGGCTGGTGACGTTGATTTCGGTCAGGTGCTCGCCGATCACGTCCAGGCCGACGAACAGCAGGCCCTTCTCGCGCAGGGTCGGGCCGACCTGTGCGGCGATCCAGCGGTCGCGGTCGGTCAGTGGGCGGGCTTCGCCACGGCCGCCGGCGGCGAGGTTGCCACGGGTTTCGCCCGAGGCCGGAATTCGCGCCAGGCAATAGGGCACCGGCTCGCCGTCGATCATCAGGATGCGCTTGTCGCCGTCCTTGATGGCCGGCAGGTAGCCTTGCGCCATGATTTGCTGGGTGCCGTTGCCGGTCAGGGTCTCGAGGATTACCGAGAGGTTCGGGTCGCCCGGGCGATGGCGGAAGATCGAGGTGCCGCCCATGCCGTCCAGCGGCTTGAGGATGGTGTCGCCCTGCTGGTTGACGAATTCGCGCAGGATATCGGCGCGGCGGCTGACCAGGGTCGGTGGCGTGCACTGCGGGAACAGCGTGGCGAACAGTTTTTCGTTGCAGTCGCGCAGGCTCTGCGGGCGGTTGACCACCAGCACGCCGGCGGCTTCGGCCTGTTCCAGCAGGTAGGTGCTGTAGACGAACTCCATGTCGAACGGTGGATCCTTGCGCATCAGGATCACGTCCAGCTCGCTCAGGGCGCTGTCTTGCTCGGCGTCGAGCTCGAACCAGTGCTCCGGGTCGGCGAACACTTTCAGCGGGCGCATGCGTGCGCGGGCCTGGCCGGCGCCCTGGTAGAGGTCCTGCTGCTCCATGTAGAACAGCGACCAACCGCGCTCCTGGGCGGCCAGCAACATGGCCAGCGAGCTGTCCTTTTTATAGGAAATGCGCGCAATGGGGTCCATGACAATCCCGAGGCGAACGCTCATGGGCAAAATCCTCTCAGCGGCTATGGGCCGCATTGGCTCGAATGAAAAGTGGCGTCAGGGTGGCGCTCGCAGCGCTGGCGGTCAAGGGAAAAACGCATCCTGGGCGGCGCTGCGCCGGGCGTCGGCGCGGGCCGATGGAATGCACCCCCCAGAGTGTGCTAAAAAGGCCTGGCACGTGGCCTGCACGGCCGTCTCCAGCTGCAAGCCACAAGCCATAAGCCACAAGAAAAAGCACGCCGCGTTCACCCTGCTTTTTCTTGCCGCCAGAAACTTGTAGCTTGCCGCTCATAGCGAGCAGCGATGGTAGAGCAATTATGGAACAGCCCGGCGCGGCATTGAAGGTGATGGTGATCGACGACTCCAAGACGATTCGCCGCACCGCCCAGATATTGCTCGGTGAAGCAGGGTGTGAGGTCATCACGGCCATCGACGGTTTCGATGCCCTGGCCAAGATCATCGACCACCAGCCGCAGATCATTTTCGTCGACGTGCTGATGCCGCGTCTGGACGGCTACCAGACCTGCGCCCTGATCAAGCAGAACAGCACCTTCAAGGACACGCCGGTGATTCTCCTGTCGTCCCGCGATGGCCTGTTCGACAAGGCCCGTGGCCGTGTCGTCGGCTCTGATCAATTTTTGACCAAACCTTTCAGCAAGGAAGAGCTGCTGGACGCAATCAAGGCCCATGTGCCCGGATTCGCCGCAGAAGAACAACACGCACCCTGACGTTGCGCCGCCGCGCAGGCGTCTATTCCTTATGGGGAACAGCATGGCCCGAGTTCTGATCGTCGACGATTCGCCGACCGAAATGTACAAACTGACCGGTATGCTCGAAAAGCACGGGCATGAAGTGCTCAAGGCCGAAAACGGCGCCGATGGCGTAGCCCTGGCCCGCCACGAAAAGCCCGATGCGGTACTGATGGACATCGTCATGCCCGGGGTCAACGGCTTCCAGGCTACCCGCCAGTTGAGCAAAGACCCGGAAACCGCGCATATCCCGGTGATCATCGTCACCACCAAGGACCAGGAGACCGACAAGGTCTGGGGCCAGCGCCAGGGCGCCAAGGACTACCTGACCAAGCCGGTGGACGAAGACACCCTGATCAAAAAGCTCAACGACGTGCTCAAAGGTTGACCACCCGGCCCATGGGCGAGTCGCTGACGGCCTTCGAGCTGCTGCTGGACATCGACCGGCGTTGCCGGCTGCTGGCCGCCGACCTGCCGTTGCAGGAAACCCGCCTGCAGAGCTGGAGCGGCATTGGCTTTCGTATCGCCGAGCAGTGGTTCGTCGCGCCCATGGGCGAAGTCGCCGAAGTGCTGCACGAGCCGCGCCTGAGCCGCATTCCCGGGGTCAAGCCCTGGGTCAGCGGCGTCGCCAACCTGCGTGGCCGGCTGCTGCCGGTGATGGACCTCTGCGGTTTCTTCGGCCTGGGCCTGTCGGCACCGCGCAAGCAGCGGCGGGTGCTGGTGCTCGATCATGACGAGTTGTTTGCCGGCTTGCTGGTCGATGAAGTGCTGGGCTTGCAGCATTTCCCGCTGCACAGCCTCGATCTGTCGCCGCCAACGCCGTTGCTCAGCGCTGCCGCACCCTTCGTCCAGGGGCATTTCCAGCGCGAGCGCAGCTGGGCGATCTTCAGCCCCTTCGCCCTGGCCCAGGCGCCGGGTTTTCTCGATGTCGCGCTGTAAAGGAACGCCACCTCCGTGACCACGACCAAGACGGCTCCATCGACCCAGGGTTCCCGCAGCAGCGCACAGATCGCCGCGCTGTTCGTGGTGCTGATCCTGTCGATCATCCTGCTGTTTGCCAACTTCGCCTACCTCAACACCCAGGCCAACTACGACAAGCAGTACATTGGCCATGCCGGTGAACTGCGGGTGCTGTCCCAGCGCATCGCCAAGAACGCCACTGAAGCGGCGGCCGGCAAGGCCGTGGCTTTCCGCTTGTTGAGCGAGGCGCGTAACGACTTCGAGCAGCGTTGGGGCTACCTGAAAAAGGGCGATGCCAGCACCGGCCTGCCCGCTGCGCCACCGGCGGTGCGCAAGGAAATGGACGCAGTGCTGCGTGACTGGGAAAACCTGCGCAAGAACACCGACACCATCCTGGCCAGCGAGCAGACCGTGCTGTCGTTGCACCAGGTCGCCGCGACCCTGGCTGAAACCGTGCCGCAGTTGCAGGTGGAATACGAGAAGGTCGTCGAGATCCTCCTGCAAAGCGGTGCGCCGGCCAGCCAGGTAGCCGTGGCTCAGCGCCAGTCGTTGCTGGCCGAGCGTATTCTTGGCTCGGTGAATACCGTACTGGCCGGCGACGACACCGCTGTGCAGGCCGCCGATGCCTTCGGCCGCGACGCCAGTCGTTTCGGCCAGGTGCTCGAGGCCATGCTCGGCGGTAACGAAGCGATCCAGGTTACCCGCGTGCAGGATCCGGACGCCCGCGCGCGCCTGGGCGAGATCGCCGAGCTGTTCCAGTTTGTCGCAGGCTCCGTCGACGAAATCCTCGAAACCTCGCCCGAGCTGTTCCGTGTGCGCGAAGCCGCCGGGAGCATCTTCGGTCTGTCGCAAACCCTGCTCGATGAAGCCTCGCGCCTGGCCACCGGGTTTGAAAACCTGGCTGGCGGCCGAACCCTGGATACCGTTGGCGGCTATGTACTGGGCTTGCTGGCGCTGGCGTCGATCATTCTCATCGGCCTGGTGATGGTTCGCACCACCCACCGCCAGTTGCACGAAACTGCCGAGAAGAACGAGCGCAACCAGCAAGCGATCATGCGCCTGCTCGACGAAATTGAAGACCTTGCTGACGGCGACCTGACCGTAACCGTGTCGGTGACCGAAGACTTCACCGGCGCCATTGCCGATTCGATCAATTACTCCATCGACCAGCTGCGCGACCTGGTGGCGACCATCAACCTCAGCGCCGAGGAAGTTGCCGCCGCCGTGCAAGACACCCAGAACACCGCGCGGCAACTGGCCAAGGCCTCCGAGCACCAGGCCCAGCAGATCAGCGATGCCTCGGTGGCGGTGGGCGACATGGCTGAATCCATCGACCGCGTTTCGACCCACGCCTACGAATCGGCCAAGGTGGCCGAGCGTTCGGTGGCCATCGCCAACAAGGGCAACGAGGTGGTGCACAACACCATCAACGGCATGGACAACATCCGCGAGCAGATCCAGGACACCGCCAAGCGGATCAAGCGCCTGGGCGAGTCGTCCCAGGAAATCGGCGATATCGTCAGCCTGATCGACGACATTGCCGACCAGACCAACATCCTCGCCCTCAACGCGGCGATCCAGGCTTCGCTGGCCGGTGAGGCCGGGCGCGGTTTTGCCGTGGTTGCCGACGAGGTACAGCGCCTGGCCGAACGCTCATCGTCGGCCACGCGGCAGATCGAAGCGCTGGTGCGTACCATTCAGGCCGACACCAACGAAGCGGTGATTTCCATGGAGCAGACCACCGCCGAAGTGGTGCGCGGTGCGCGCCTGGCCCAGGATGCCGGGGTGGCGCTGGCGGAAATCGAAGGCGTGTCGCAGACCCTCGCCGACCTGATTCACAGCATCTCCGACGCCGCCCAGCTGCAGACCTCTTCGGCCGGGCAGATCTCGCATACCATGTCGGTGATCCAGCAGATCACCTCGCAAACCTCGGCCGGCTCAACCGCCACCGCTGAGAGCATCGGCAACCTGGCACGCATGGCCAGTGAAATGCGCCGCTCGGTGTCCGGTTTTACCCTGCCGCCGACGCCGCCGCGTTGAGGGCATCATGGTGATGGGAGCAGTTATGGCGGATCGGCACGATACGGTAGCGCTGGCCTGGGTCAGAGGGGCGATCGCCGACTGCCTGGGCCAGGCGCGCCTGACCCTTGAGCACTTCGCCGCCGAGCCCGGCGATGAAGCCGTGCTCGATGGCTTTGTCGAACAGCTGCATCAGGTGCGCGGTTGCCTGCTGATGCTCGAACTCAACGGCGCAGCGTTGCTCGCCGAAGAAATGGAACAACTGGGCCTGGCCTTGCGCCAGGGCCGTGCCAGCCAGCGCGGTGAAGCGCTGGGCGCGCTGTTTCGCGGCCTTGAGCAATTGCCGCTGTACCTGGAGCGCCTGCGCAGCGCCCGCCGCGACTTGCCGCTGGTGGTGTTGCCAGTGCTCAACCAATTGCGTGCCGAGCGCGGTGCCCAGGCCCTGGCCCAGGACAGCCTGCTGAGCAGCAGCCCGGCCGACGCCGAAGAGCTGGCCAACCTCGACCTGTACCTGGGCACCTGGCGCGATCGCCTGCAGGCCGGCCCCGATCGTGATGCCTTGCGTTCGGTGGTCGCCGCCCTGTGCGAAGACCTCAAACGGGTCAAGGAACGCCTCGACCAGTTCGTGCGCGGCGACCGCCAGCACCTGGATGAACTGGAACCGCTGCTGGCGCCGCTGCGCCAGATCGCCGACACCCTGGCGGTCCTCGGCTTTGGCCAGCCGCGGCGGGTGATCATCGACCAGGTGCTGGTGCTGCAAAGCCTGGCTCAGGGCCAGCGCGAGCCTGCCGATGCGCTGTTGATGGATATCGCCGGCGCGCTGCTGTATGTCGAAGCCACCCTGGCCGGCATGGTCGGGCCGCTGGAACAGAACAGCCAGAGCCCGCTGCCGGGCACCGACCTGGCCGAGATTCGCCAGTTGGTGCTGGAAGAAGCCTTCGCCGTGCTGCAGCAGGTCAAGGACTTGATCGGCGATTGCCTCGACGCCGGCTGGCAGCCCCAGCGTCTGCAGCCAGTGCCGGGCCTGTTGCAACAGGTGCGTGGCGCGCTGGCGATGTTGATGCTGCCGCGCGCAGCGGCGTTGATCGGGCAATGCGGCGACTATGTGCATGAGCAGCTGCTGGGCAGTGAAACCCTTGCCGATCCTGCGGCCCTGACCCATCTGGCCGAGGCCTTGAGCGCCTGCGAGTGCTACCTGCAATGGCTGATTGCCGATTCCCAGGCCAATCCTTCGCGGTTTCTCGAGGCGGCTCAGCACAGCCTGGCAGCCTTGGGTTACCGCCTTGAGCCGGATCCCGTGGCAGAAGCGCCAGTGGTGGTTGCCGCCGAAGAAGCGCCGATCGACGATGAACTGCGAGAGATATTCCTCGAAGAGGCGCATGAACTGCTGCCATTGCTCAATCAGATGTGGACGCGCTGGCAAGCCGACGGCACCGACCGCGACGCCCTGATCGAGCTGCGCCGTGGCCTGCACACGCTTAAAGGCAGCGGGCGCATGGTCCGTGCCCAGGTGCTGGCGGAACTGGCCTGGGCGGCGGAGCACCTGCTCAACCGGGTGCTCGAAGGCCGGGTGGAAATCGGCGCGGCGCCCCTGGCTGCCTTGCAGCAGGCGCTGGACACGCTGCCTGCGTTGCTCGGCGAGTTTGCCCAGGCGCTGGTGCCGGCGCATCCGGACGTTGAGCAACTGGCCGCGCAGTTGCACGCCCTGGCCATGAACGACCCGCGCAGCGAGGCCGAGGCCGGCGAAGCCATCGACCCGCAATTGCTGGAGATCTTTCGCAACGAAGCCCTGGGTCACCTGGACAGTCTCGAAGCCTTCCTGCACGAGGCCGACAAGCAGTTGCCGCTGGCGGTCAGCGATAACCTGCAGCGCGCTTTGCACACCCTCAAGGGCAGTGCGGCGATGGCCGGGGTAGTACCGATTGCCGAGCTGGCCGGCGCCCTGGACTTGCTGGCGCGGGAGTTCAAGGCCCATCAGCTGGCCTTCGACCTGGAAGAAATCTACCTGCTGGAAACTGCCGAGCCGCTGCTGCGCCGTGGCGTGCAGCAGCTCTCCAGCGCGCCTCTGGCGCCGATTGCCGGGGCCGCGACGCTGATCGCCGATATTCACCAGGTGGTTGATGCTCGCCTGCAAGCTTTGCTCGAGGCGCCAAGCCAGGGCCTGCGGGTCAAGCGCGACCCGCAACTGATTGCCAGCTTCCTGGCCCAGGGCATGGACATCCTGCTCGACGCCGAATCGTTGCTTTTGCGCTGGCAGGAGCACCCGGGCGAGCGCCAGGAACTCAATGCCCTGCTTGATGAACTGACCACCCTCGGCCAAAGCGCACACCTGGCCGACCTGTGGCAGGTGGATGAGCTGTGTGAAGCCTTGCTCGACCTCTATGGCGCCGTGGAGGAGAGCAGCCTGGCGGTCAGCCCGCGGTTCTTCAGCGAGGCGCAAAGCGCCCATGAAGCGCTGATTGACATGCTCGACCAGATCGCCGCCGGCCAGGAAGTCGACCCGCGTCCGGAACGCCTGCAGGCCTTGCGCGAGCTGCTTGACGAAGGCCTCGACCCAGCGGCCATGGGCCTGGTCAATAGCCAGGGCGGGACAATCACCGAGCTTGCCAGTGCCACCGCCGAACTTGCGGCCCAAGCGCCGGACCCGGCCATGCTCGAACTGTTTCTCGATGAAGCCAGCGACATTCTCGACAGCGCCGACCAGGCCCTGGCGCGCTGGCTGCTGGATACCGACAACGCCTCGGCGCTGTCGTCGCTGGCCCGCGACCTGCAAACCCTCAAGGGTGGCGCGCAGATGGCCGCCATGGGCGCGTTCGAGGTGCTGGCACAAGAGCTTGAGCTGCTTTACGAAGGTTTGGTGGACCGGCGCTTCAGCCCTGGCGCCGAGCTGTTTGCCCTGCTCAAGCGCAGCCACCAGCAACTGGCGCAGATGCTCGAACAACTGCAGCAAGGCCAGGTGCCGGCTGCCCAGGTAGAGCTGCTGGCGGCGCTGCGCGAGTTTCGTCATGAGGCGCCGCCGCCGGTGCCTGTGGATAAACCCGTCGAAGCGCAGCAGGATGCCGGCGACAAAGAGCTGCTGGAGATCTTCCTCGAAGAAAGCCTGGACCTGGTCGAAAGCTCCAGCGCGGCCTTGCTGCGCTGGCAGGCCGAGCCGCGTAATGGCGTTGAGGTAGAGAACCTGCTGCGCGACCTGCACACCCTCAAGGGCGGTGCGCGGATGGTCGAGATCGGGCCGATCGGCGATCTGGCCCATGAACTGGAGTTTCTCTACGAACTGCTCGCCGCCGGCCAGTTGCAACCGAGCCCGGCGCTGTTCAGCCTGCTGCAGAATTGCCACGACCGCCTGGCGCACATGCTCGATGCGGTGCGCCTGCAGCAACCGTTGCACGCGGCCACGGCGCTGATCGACTACATCCGCAACTTCAGCAGCGCCGCATTGGCCGATACCGCTGCCGGTCAGGCGCACCCGGATACGGCGCCGCCAGAGCTGCCGGTGACCGCCCCTGAGCGTGGCGCCGGGGATATGGTCAAGGTGGCCTCGGAGCTGCTTGATGACCTGGGCAACCTGGCCGGAGAGAATTCGATCATCCGTGGCCGCATTGAGCAGCAGGTCAACGACGCCCAAGTGGCCCTGAACGAGATGGAAACCACCCTGGAGCGCATGCGCGACCAGTTGCGCCGCCTGGATACCGAAACCCAGGGGCGCATCCTCAGCCGCCAGGCCGATGGCGACGGCCAGGCCTACGACGATTTCGACCCGCTGGAAATGGACCGCCATTCGCAGCTGCAGCAATTGTCGCGGGCGTTGTTCGAATCGGCCTCCGACCTGCTCGACCTCAAGGAAACCCTGAGCGTGCGCGCCCATGACGCGCACAGCCTGTTGCAGCAACAGGCGCGGGTCAACAGCGACCTGCAGGAAGGCCTGATGCGCACCCGCATGGTGCCGTTCGAGCGCCTGGTGCCGCGCTTGCAGCGGGTGGTGCGGCAGGTCTCCAGTGAGCTGGGCAAGCAGGTCGAACTGGTGGTCGGCAATGCCGAGGGCGAGATGGACCGCAGCGTTCTGGAACGCATGATGGCGCCGCTGGAGCACATGCTGCGCAACGCCGTCGACCATGGCCTGGAGTCGCGCGAGGCGCGCCTGGCAGCGGGTAAGCCTGCGCACGGGCTGATCTCGCTGAACCTGCTGCATGAAGGCGCCGACATCGTCATTGAAATGACCGACGACGGTGCCGGGGTGCCGCTGGAAGCCGTGCGGCGCAAGGCGATCAAGCGCGGTTTGCTCGACCCTGCAGCGGTGCTCAGTGACCACGAGATCATGCAGTTCATCCTCCAGCCAGGGTTTTCCACCGCCGAGAAGATCACCCAGATTTCCGGGCGCGGCCTGGGCATGGACGTGGTCCATGAAGAGGTCAAGCAGCTCGGAGGTTCGATGGTGATCGAGTCGAAGCCGGGCAAGGGCGCGCGCTTTTTGATTCGCCTGCCATTCACGGTGTCGATCAACCGTGGCTTGATGGTGCACTACGGCGAAGAGCAGTACGCGATTCCGCTCAATACCATCGAAGGCATCGTCCGCGTGCCGCCGGCCGAACTCGAGGCGTGCTATCAGCTTGATCCGCCGCATTACCAGTACGCCGGGCATCGCTACGAGCTGCGCTACCTGGGCGAGCTGCTGCAGGGGGCGGCGCAGCCGAAACTGTTGGGCCAGAGCCTGCCGCTGCCGGTGCTGCTGGTGCACTCCCACGACCAGCAATACGCTGTGCAGGTCGATGGCCTGGCGGCCAGCCGCGAGATCGTGGTCAAAAGCCTGGGGCCGCAGTTTGCCGCGGTCCAGGGCTTGTCCGGGGCGACCTTGCTGGGCGATGGCCGGGTGGTGCTGATTCTCGATCTGCTCGGCCAGTTGCGCGGTTTGCAGCAGCAGTTGGCACTGCACCAGCACAGCAGCGAAGGCCTGCGCCGGGACAGCCATGGCAGCTTGCCGCAACGGCCGCTGTTGGTAATGGTGGTGGATGACTCGGTGACGGTGCGCAAGGTTACCGGGCGCCTGCTCGAACGCCACGGCATGAACGTACTGACCGCCAAGGACGGGGTCGATGCCATGGCCCTGCTGCAGGAGCATCGCCCGGACATTCTCCTGCTGGATATCGAGATGCCGCGCATGGACGGCTTTGAAGTCGCCACGCAGATCCGCCACGACCCCAAGCTCAAGGACCTGCCGATCATCATGATCACTTCGCGTACCGGCCAGAAACACCGCGACCGGGCCATGGCCATCGGCGTCAATGACTACCTGGGCAAGCCCTATCAGGAATCGGTGCTGCTGCAGAGCATCGCCCAATGGAGTCGCCGCGATGCTTGAACAACCGGCCCGGCAAAACCGGCGCAGCAGCCTCACCGGCCTGCTGCTGCCCTTGAGCGATCGCTGCCTGGTACTGCCCAACGTGGCCGTGGCCGAACTGATCGGCTTTCAGGCCGGCAGCCCGGCGCTGGACGCGCCCGAGTGGATGCTTGGCTGGATCGACTGGCGCGGCCAGCGCCTGCCGCTGCTGAGTTTTGAGTCGGCCTGCGATGGCCAGTTGCAGGTGGGCGAGCGGGCGCGGATCGTTGTGCTCAATGCCCTGGGCAACAGCTCGCTGCGCTTTGTCGCCTTGCTGGTGCAGGGTATTCCGCGCTCGTGCAAGCTCGACAGCCAGCTCAACTACGTCGATGTGCCGCTGGCCGGCCTGGAGCTGGCGGCGGTACAGGTGGGCGAACAGGTGGCACGGGTGCCGGACCTGCCCGCGCTGGAGCAACTGTTGGTAGACGCAGGGGTGGTTTGAAGCATTTGCCTGTGTAGGATGGGAGACCTGTTTTAAGTCAGGAGGATCCTGTTGCATGTATCACGGTGAACGTTTCAACGCCTGGACCCATCTGGTCGGCGCCGTTCTGGCCTGCATCGGCGCCATCTGGCTGCTGGTGGTGGCGAGCCTGCAAGGCGACCCCTGGAAGATCGTCAGCCTGGCGATCTATGGCTTTACCCTGCTGTTGCTCTACAGCATCTCGACCCTTTATCACAGCGTGCGCGGCAAAGCCAAAGTGATCATGCGCAAGCTCGATCACCTGTCGATCTACCTGTTGATCGCCGGCAGCTATACGCCGTTCTGCCTGGTCAGCCTGCGCGGGCCCTGGGGCTGGAGCCTGTTCGGGGTGGTCTGGGGGCTGGCGGTGATCGGCATGCTGCAAGAGATCAAGCCGCGCTCCGAAGCGCGGGTCATGTCGATCATCATCTATGCGCTGATGGGCTGGATCGTGCTGGTGGCGGTCAAGCCGCTGCTCGCCAGCCTCGGCGCCGCAGGCTTTGCCTGGCTAGCGGCCGGTGGCGCGTTCTACACCATCGGCATCATCTTCTTTGCCTACGACAGCCGCTTTCGCCATTGGCATGGCATCTGGCACCTGTTCGTGATCGCCGGCAGCCTGCTGCACTTCATCGCGGTGTTCTTCTACGTGCTCTAGAAGTCGCCCCACAGCTGCTGGGCCACGGCCAGGGCCACGACTGGCGCGGTTTCGGTGCGCAATACGCGCGGGCCCAGGCGTGCGGCATGGAAGCCGGTGGCCTTGGCCTGCTCGACTTCGGCCTCGCTGAGGCCGCCTTCTGGGCCGATCAAAAACGCCAGGCTGGCGGGCTGCTGATGGCTGACCATGGGTTCGGCGACCGGGTGCAGGACCAGCTTGAGGTCCTGGTCGCAGGCCTTGAGCCAGTCTGCCAGCGGCTGTGGTGGGTGGATGACCGGTACGCTGGAGCGCCCGCATTGCTCGCAGGCGCTGATCGCCACCTGGCGCCAATGAGCCATGCGCTTGTCGGCGCGTTCATCCTTGAGGCGTACTTCGCAGCGCTCGCTGACGATCGGGGTGATAGCGCTGACGCCCAGTTCGGTGGCCTTCTGGATTGCCCAGTCCATGCGCTCGCCGCGCGACAGGCCCTGGCCGAGGTGAACCTGCAGGCTGGAGTCGGCTTGCCCGGCGAAGGCTTCGTCGAGCTGCACGCGGACGGTTTTCTTGCCGACTTCCAGCAATTGGCCGCGAAACTCCTGGCCGCTGCCGTCGAACAGTTGCACGGCATCGCCAACCGCCATGCGCAGCACGCGGCCGATGTAGTGGGCCTGGGCTTCAGGCAGGTCGTGGGCGCCGAGGCTCAGGGGGGCGTCGATGAAGAAGCGGGACAGTCTCATGTTCTAACTCTAAAAATGTGTTGGCAGTGCGGGCTTCATCGCCGGGCAAGCCCGCTCCTACAGGGATCTTTGCAGGAGCGGGCTTGCCCCGCGATGCTGTTAGCCCGGATCGCGGAAATCAGGGTGGAAATCAGCCGGCACCGCCACGCTGACACGGCTGCTGGTGGCAATGTCGATACCCTCAGTGGCCACCTCGGCAAGGAAGTCGATCTGCTCCGGGGTGATCACGTATGGCGGCAGGAAGTACACCACGCTGCCCAGCGGGCGCAGCAGGGCGCCACGGCTCAGGGCGTGCTCGAAGACCTTCAGGCCACGGCGTTCCTGCCACGGGTAGGCGGTCTTGCTGGCCTTGTCCTGGACCATCTCGATGGCCAGGGCCATGCCGGTCTGGCGCACTTCGCCAACATGCGGGTGGTCGACTAGGTGCTCGGTGGCGCTGGCCATGCGCTGGGCCAGGGCCTTGTTGGCCTCGATGACGTTGTCCTGCACGAAGATATCCAGGGTCGCCAGCGCCGCGGCACAGGCCAGCGGGTTGCCGGTGTAGCTGTGCGAGTGGAGGAAGGCGCGCAGGGTCGGGTAATCGTCGTAGAAGGCGCTGTACACCTCGTTGGTGGTCAGGCACGCGGCCAGCGGCAGGTAGCCACCGGTCAGGGCCTTGGACAGGCACAGGAAATCCGGGCGGATGCCGGCCTGCTCGCAGGCGAACATCGTCCCGGTGCGGCCAAAGCCCACGGCGATCTCGTCGTGGATCAGGTGCACGCCATAGCGGTCACAGGCCTCGCGCAGCAGCTTGAGGTATACCGGGTGGTACATGCGCATGCCACCGGCGCCCTGGATCAGCGGTTCGACGATCACCGCGGCGACCGTGGCGTGGTGTTCAGCCAGGGTCTGCTCCATGGCCGCGAACATGTTGCGCGAGTGCTCTTCCCAGCCCATGCCCTCGGGGCGCAGGTAGCAATCGGGGCTTGGCACCTTGATGGTGTCGAGCAGCAGCGCCTTGTAGGTCTCGGTGAACAACGGCACGTCGCCGACCGACATCGCCGCGATGGTCTCGCCGTGATAGCTGTTGCTCAGGGTGACGAAGCGCTTCTTCTCTGGCTGGCCTTTGTTCAGCCAGTAGTGAAAGCTCATTTTCAGCGCCACTTCGATGCAGGACGAACCATTATCGGCGTAGAACACCCGGTCCAGGCCTTCGGGGGTGATCTGCACCAGGCGCTCGGACAGCTCGATCACCGGCTGGTGGCTGAAGCCTGCGAGAATCACGTGCTCAAGCTGGTCGACCTGGTCCTTGATGCGCTGGTTGATGCGCGGGTTGGCATGGCCGAAGGCGTTGACCCACCAGGAGCTGACGGCGTCGAGGTAGCGCTTGCCTTCGAAGTCTTCCAGCCACACGCCTTCGCCGCGCTTGATCGGAATCAGCGGCAGTTGTTCGTGATCTTTCATCTGGGTGCAGGGGTGCCACAGGACCTTGAGGTCACGTTGCATCCACTGTTGGTTGAGGCCCATTTCGATTCTCCTGGCGACGGCGGCTCGGACATGCCGCGCAAGCCTATGCAATGCGCCGGTCGAGAACAACCCGTGCGCTGCAATCAGGGTGCTGGCGTTGCTGGCGGGGGCGCTTGGCGTGGCGTATCCTTCGGCTACTCTTTCTGGGGGATCCCCCCAAACACTTCTGCTTTGATCCGGAGTTCGCCGAATGTCTGCTGGTTGGCTGCGCGCCTGTGCGCTGGTAATGATAGGACTGTTCAGCGGCACTGCGCTGGCCAAGGACAAGGCCCCGACGGCAATCGTCGTCGGTGGCGGTCTGGCTGGCCTGACAGCCGCCTATGAGTTGCAGAACAAGGGCTGGCAGGTGACCCTGCTGGAAGCCAAGACCGGTATGGGCGGGCGCTCGGGCCTGGCCACCAGTGAATGGATCGGCAACAGCAAGGCCCAGCCGGTGCTCAACCAGTACCTGGATGCCTTCAAGCTCAGCACCTTGCCGGCACCTGAGTTCGTGCGTACCCCGGGTTACCTGATCGATGGCGAGTATTTCAGCGCCGCCGACCTCAGCACCAAGCAACCGGCCACCGCCGAAGCGCTCAAGCGTTACGAGAAGACCCTCGACGACCTCGCACGCTCGATCGACGATCCGCTGAACCCGGCAGCCAACAGCACCCTGTTCGCCCTCGACCAGCTCAACGTTTCCGGCTGGCTCGACAAGCTGCAACTGCCGGCCACCGCGCGCCAGCTGGTCAACCAGCAAATCCGTACCCGCTATGACGAGCCGTCGCGCCTGTCGCTGCTCTATTTCGCCCAGCAGACCCGCGTCTACCGCGGCGTCAGCGACCGTGACCTGCGCGCCGCACGCCTGCCAGGCGGTAGCCCGGTGCTGGCCCAGGCCTTCGTCAAGCAATTGAAAACCATCAAGACCCAGTCGCCGGTCAGCGCCATCATCCAGGACAAGGACGGCGTCACCGTCAAGGTTGGTAGCGTCGGTTACCAGGCCGACTACGTGGTGCTGGCCGTACCGCTGCGCGCGCTGTCGAAGATCCAGATGACTCCGGGCCTGGACACCAAGCACCTGGCCGCCCTCAAGGGCACCAACTACGGCTGGCGCGACCAGCTGATGCTCAAGTTCAAGACCCCGGTGTGGGAAAGCCGGGCGCGGATGTCTGGCGAGATCTACAGCAACACCGGCCTGGGCATGCTCTGGATCGAGCCTGCGCTCAAGGGCGGCGCTAACGTGGTGATCAACCTCTCCGGTGACAACGCGCGCCTGCTGCAGGCCTTTGGCGACAAGCAGATGGTCGACCAGGTGTTGATCCGCCTGCACGCCTTCTACCCGCAAGCCCGTGGCGCCTTCACCGGCTACGAAGTACGCCGTTACAGCACTGACGTGGGTACCGGTGGCGCCTACCTGGCCTATGGCCCTGGGCAGATCAGCAAGTACTGGCGCCTGTGGGAGCGTCCGGTGCAGCGGGTTGCCTTTGCTGGCGAGCACACCGATGCGATGTACCCAGGCACCCTCGAAGGCGCTCTGCGCAGTGGCCAGCGCGCTGCCAGCCAGGTCCAGGACCTGGCCGCGGGCAAGTCGTTCGAGCCGGTCAAGGCGGTTGCCGCCACGGCCGCTGCCGGCACCGCGGCTGCCGCGGCGAGCAAAGGTAATTTCTTCAGCAACCTGTTTGGCGGCTCGTCCGACAAACCGGCCAAGGCCGAAGAGCCGGTGAAGAAGGAAGAGGGCAAGCCTGGCTTCTTCAAGCGCATGTTCGGTAGCGATGACAAGCCTGCCGAGCAGCCAGCGGCCAAGCAGGCCGAGGTGGCTCCGGCCCCCGCGCCGGCGGCTGCGCCAGCACCTGCGGTCGCCCCGGTTGCCAAGGAAGAGCCAGCCAAGGCGCCGGTGAAAGCCGCTCCGGCCAAACCAGCGGCCAAGCAGGCACCGGCGAAAAAGCCGGCAGCCAAGGCGCAACAGCCGAAGAAAACCGCAGCCAAGGCTGCGCCTGCGAAAAAAGCCGCCGCCAAGGCGGAACCAGTGAAAAAGCCGGTAGCCAATACCCAGGCCAAGGCGCAGTAATGCGCTGACTTCATCGCCGGCAACGCCGGCTCCTACAGGGGCAAGTACACACCGAACCTGTGGGAGCCAGCCTTGCCGGCGATGGGCCGCGCAGCGGCCCCAAGGCCCGCAGGGTCTTCCCTTCCCACGTAGTTAATGTTTCCTTAATAGCTTCGTTTCATACTAAAGATCATATTTCTCGATATTTCAGAGCAAGTTTTTCTGCTTTTATTCGATTAATAAATCGTTAGTCTGAGCACAGTTCTTACAGGGAAACACGGCAATGCAACTGCGCAACTCACCTTCTCGTTATGGCTTTGTCAGCATCGTCCTGCACTGGGGTGTTGCACTGGCTGTATTCGGCCTGTTCGGCCTGGGCCTGTGGATGATGGGCCTGGACTACTACAGCCCATGGCGCAAAGACGCCCCCGACCTGCACAAAAGTATCGGCCTGGTGCTGCTTGGTGTGATGCTCCTGCGCGTGCTCTGGCGCTTTCTCAGCCCACCGCCGCCAGCGCTGCCCAACCACGGCAAACTCACCCGCCTCGCCTCCAAGGCCGGCCATGGCCTGCTGTACCTGGGGCTGTTCGCGGTGATGGTTGCTGGCTACATGATTTCCACCGCCGACGGCGTTGGCATCCCGGTGTTCGGCCTGTTTGAAGTGCCGGCGCTGGTCAGCAACCTGCCCGATCAGGCCGATGTCGCCGGCGAGATCCATTTCTACCTGGCCTGGGGCCTGGTGATCTTTGCCGGGCTGCACGGCCTGGCAGCCCTGAAACACCACTTTATCGACCGTGACGCGACCCTGATCCGCATGCTGGGCCGCAAAGCTTGATGTTCAACCTCAACTCCAAAAGGGATATAGACGCATGTTGAAAAAGACTTTTGCCGCTCTGGCGCTCGGTACCGCACTGTTCTCGGCCGGTCAGGCAATGGCAGCAGACTACAAGATCGACAAGGAAGGCCAGCACGCCTTCGTTGATTGGAAGATCAGCCACCTGGGTTACAGCTTCATCCACGGCACTTTCAAGGACTTCGATGGCTCCTTCAGCTGGGACGCCGCCAAGCCTGAAGCCAGCAAGATCGCCGTCGACCTGAAAACCGCCAGCCTGTGGTCCAACCACGCCGAGCGTGACAAGCACATCGCCAGCAAAGATTTCCTCGATGTGAGCAAGTTCCCAGAGGCCAAGTTCGTCTCCACCGCTGTCAAATCGACCGGTGAGAAAACTGCTGACGTGACTGGCGACCTGACCCTGCACGGCGTCACCAAGCCAGTCATCTTCAAGGCCACCTTCAACGGTGAGGGCAAGGATCCATGGGGCGGCGAGCGCGCCGGTTTCAACGCCAAGACTACGCTGAACCTGAACGACTTCGGTATCAAAGGCCCAGGCCCGTCTTCGCAGACCCTGGATCTGGACATCTCGATCGAAGGTATCAAGCAGAAGTAATGCTTGCTGCATAAACGAAAACGCCGCCCCTAGGGGCGGCGTTTTTGTTGGCGCGGTCGCTGAATCAGCGGTTACGCGTCAGCAGCGCAGGCTTCTCGCCACGTGGACGGCTTGGCAGCTGCTCGAGCTGTTCGGCAGTCGGGAAGCGGTCGACCTTCGACTCCTTGTGCACGATCTTCGGCTGCGGCTGGCCCTCACGCGGATTGCGCACGGCCGGCTCTTTGCTCGCTTGATCGTCGCGCGCCGGGCGGCGATTGCGACCGCCACCGTCGCGGCTGCCGCCACCATTACGGGCACCGCCGCCGCGCTTCTCGCCATTGGCCGAAGCACCACCACCGCTGCGCGGACCGTTGTTGCTGCGCGGCTGGCCGCCACGTGGCTGGCCACCGGTGCTGGCGCCGGTGCCGGTCTGGGCAGGTGCGCCCGGACGACGGTTACGGCCCTGGTTGCCCTTGTTCTGGTAAGGGCTGACGTAGTCGGCGCGGTTGCCGAAGTTGTCGACTTCGTCATCCAGGAACTCTTCCGGATCACGATTGGCCGGAACTTGCGGAACACCTGGCTGGCCCGACTGGGCCTGACGCGGTTTGTTGTCGCGGGGCTTGCGCTCCTGGCGACCACCGGCGGATTTCTCCGCGGTTTTTTCCTTGTCCTTGTCGCGGCCTTTGTCTTTGCCTTGGTCCTTACCCTTGTCCTTACGACCGCCGCTACCGGCATTGCTGCCATCGGCGCGCTGGCCACGGCCACCACGCGGATTGTTTTGCGGACGCTCACGGGTCTCGGGTTTCTCGGCTTCGACCTTGGAGGCATCAAAGCCCATCAGGTCGCCATCCGGGATCTTCTGGCGGGTAACGCGCTCGATGCTCTTGAGCAGCTTTTCTTCATCCGGAGCGACCAGCGAGATGGCCTCGCCCGAACGACCGGCACGACCGGTACGGCCGATACGGTGAACGTAGTCTTCTTCAACGTTGGGCAGTTCGAAGTTGACCACGTGCGGCAACTGGTCGATGTCCAGGCCACGGGCGGCGATATCGGTGGCAACCATGATGCGCACGCTGCCGGCCTTGAAGTCGGCCAGGGCCTTGGTGCGCGCGTTCTGGCTCTTGTTGCCGTGGATCGCGGCGGCGGTCAGGCCGTGTTTTTCCAGGTACTCGGCCAGGCGGTTGGCGCCATGCTTGGTACGGGTGAACACCAGCACCTGTTCCCACGCACCGGTGGTGATCAGGTGTGCCAGCAAGGCGCGCTTGTGGCTGGCCGGCAGGCGGTAGACGCGCTGCTCGATACGCTCGACCGTGGTGTTCGGCGGCGTGACCTCGATGCGCTCGGGGTTGTGCAGCAGCTTGTCGGCAAGGTCAGTAATGTCTTTGGAGAAGGTCGCCGAGAACAGCAGGTTCTGACGCTTGGCCGGCAGGCGGGCAAGGACCTTCTTCACATCATGGATGAAGCCCATGTCGAGCATGCGGTCGGCTTCGTCGAGCACCAGGGTCTCGACGTGGGACAGGTCAACGCTGCCCTGGCCGGCGAGATCCAGCAGGCGGCCGGGGCAGGCCACCAGCACGTCGACACCCTTGGCCATGGCCTGAACCTGTGGGTTCATGCCGACGCCACCAAAGATGCAGGCGCTGACGAATTTGAGGTCGCGGGCGTAGACCTTGAAGCTGTCGTGAACCTGGGCGGCCAGTTCGCGCGTCGGGGTCAGCACCAGTACCCGCGGCTGGCGTGGGCCATGGCGCTGGGATTTGTCCGGGTGACCACCGGGGAACAGGCGTTCAAGGATCGGCAGGGCGAAACCGCCGGTTTTACCAGTACCTGTCTGGGCGGCAACCATCAGGTCGCGGCCTTGCAACACGGCGGGAATGGCCCGCTGTTGCACCGGAGTGGGCTGGGTGTAGCCCGCAGCCTCGATGGCGCGAACTAGAGCCTCGGAGAGACCGAGGGAAGCAAAGGACATGAGTAATCCTGTTCTAATGGGGGCTGAGCCCGATGGGATAATCTTGCCTGGCGCGACGGGCATCAGCTGATGCTATCGCGTCCGGTCCAGCAGGGTCTTCAATGCGCATCCGGGGCGGCGGGCGGGCTCTGGGCCGCGCTGTCCTGCCGGTCGGGATGCCTTTTGCAAGGCCGAGCGTCCGGGCGTAAGCCTGGCGGGAAGGCCCGAGTATAACAGAGCATTCAGCGCATGCTGCTTTCCTGCTGCTCAACGGCGGTTGGAAAGTTTTCCGCAGTGCCGGCGTAGCGTGCATGCAGCGCGGCATAGGCCGGCTCGCGCTTGAAGCGCCGCAGCTCGGCGGCAAAGCGCTGGGCCAGCAGGTCCATGCCGACATTGCGGCGCACCGCCAGGTACTGGCTGTGGCGGCTGATCACCAGAGGCAGTTCGCTGATCTGCTGTTCCAGGCCCAATGTCTTGATCATATAGCGGCCCACACGGCGGTCGGTGATCAACAGGTCGATACGTCCGCGCTGGAGCTTGCCGAAGTTGGCCTCGTGAGTGGGTGCCGGCTCGCGGGTGAACAGCGGTGAGTCGATAAACGCGCCACCATAGCTGTAACCGGGCGAAGTGCCGACGGTAAGGCCGCGCAGGTCTTCCAGGCGCTTGACCTTGTGCGGGCGAGCGTTGGCATAGAACAGGGTAAATTCGACGTCGGACAGCGGCTCGCTGGGGTAGAACAACTGGCTGTCGCGTTGTTCGGTCTGGAAGATGTCCAGCACGCCATCGGCCAGGCCCTGCTCGATCATCGCCAGGCAGCGCTTCCAGGGCAGGAACTGCCATTCCACCTCGACCCCCAGGCGCTTGAATACCTCGGCGGTGACCTCATAGTCGATGCCTTTGGCCTGGCCGTCTTCGAGATAGACGTAGGGGGCCCAGGGTTCGGTGACGATACGCAGCTTCTCGCCGTGGGCAAAGGCACTCAGGCAAGTGAGGATCAGCGCGGTCAACAGGCGGGTGAAATCGGGCATGGCTGGAGATTACGACGTGTGCACGGCTATGGCTAGTAGCCGTGCATGTCGAGCCAGCCCGGGTGTCAGTGCTGTGATCGCTTTAACAGTGAATCACGCACCGTGCGGTGCTTGCGGCCCAGCGACAGGCGCATGCCAGGGTGCTCGAACCATCGCTGCAGGGTGTCGGGGCAAATAGGTCGTGGATGGCGAGCCTTGACGTTGTCCAGGGCCTTGTCCCACCAGGCCGAAGCACAGGCGCGGTCGAACTCGTTGGGGTAGTCGTAGCAGCCATTGAGCAACTCGCGCATGAACTGGCGCTGTTCGCTCGGCAGGGCCAGGCTCAGCGCCTTGTAGCCCAGGCGTTGCAAGGTAGGCGGTTTGGGCAACTGGGCGTTGACGCGGGTGACATCCGCCAACGCCTCTTCGCTCAGGGGCGCGTGCTGGTGCTTGGCCAGCCAGGCCTGGACCTTGGCCCGGAACAGCTGCTTGCGGCTCCAGTAGTGATGGATCAGGTCGGTGCACTGGTTGACCTGCATCTGCCGGTAGGCGGCCACGCCCAGGCAGAACTCCTCCAGGGTGTAGGCGCCGTTGGCGTGGGGGTAGTACTCGTCCATCAAGGCGATGGAGCGGTCCAGCAATGGCGCATCTTCCTGCATCAGGCCAATCACCCCGGAGTTCAGCAGCGGCATGTGCCGGTCGGCCAGCCCGCGTTCTTCGAGCATTGCTGCCAGGCTCTGGAACAGCGGGCACTGCAGATCACTGCCATAGGTACTGCCGATGGCATTGCACAGCAGGGTGCCTGGCTTGACCCGGCGGAACAGCTCGATGGGCGACTGATGGAAGAACGTGTCGGTATCGATCAGCACGGCCATGGGCGCGCTGGCCAGCACCTGACGCAGCACCACGTGCTTGCTGCGAAAGTGGTAGCCGTAGGGCTGGTTCCAGGCTTCACGGGTGGCGGCGTCGAGTGGATGAACAGTTACCGGCAGGTGCCGGTAGGGTTCGGGATTGTCGCTGTAGACCTGGATATCAAGTGCTTCCCCGGGGGTCTTGCGCAGGTTGGCCAGGGCGCTGACGATGCTGAACTGGGCTTCCTGGTGGTAGGTGGGCGGCCCGAAGACCAGGTAAACGAGTTGCGGTCGAGCAGGGGTAAGTCCTTGGCGCATGGAAGGCACGAAAATCCGTCTGGGGGCAGGAATGCAGAAAGGCCCTTAGCGTAAGCTAAAGGCCTTTTCAGTATTCTGACGCAATTGTTACCTGCGGTGTAGCGGTTCGATCAGCGGGGCAACTTGAGGTTGTTCCAGATCGCCAGGCTCGGGTCGGCCTGGTTCAAGGTGTAGAAGTGCAACCCTGGAGCGCCGCCTTGCAGCAGTTGCTCGCACATGCGGGTGATGACGTCTTCACCGAAAGCCTGGATGCTCTTCACATCGTCGCCGTAGGCTTCCAGCTGCTTGCGGATCCAGCGTGGGATCTCGGCGCCGCAAGCGTCAGAGAAGCGCGCCAGCTTGCTGTAGTTGGTGATCGGCATGATCCCCGGTACTACCGGAATATCCACACCCATCTGCTGCACGCGCTCGACGAAATAGAAGTAGCTGTCGGCGTTGAAGAAGTACTGGGTGATGGCGCTGTCGGCGCCGGCGTTGGCCTTGCGCACGAAGTTCTTCAGGTCGTCCTCGAAGTTGCGCGCCTGGGGATGCATCTCCGGGTAGGCGGCGATTTCGATATGGAAGTGATCGCCGCTTTCCTGGCGGATGAACTCCACCAGTTCGTTGGCGTAGCGCAGCTCACCGCTGGCCATGCCCATGCCCGACGGCAGGTCGCCGCGCAAGGCGACGATGCGCTGGATGCCGGCTGCCTTGTACTGGGTCAGCAGCGAGCGCAGGTCGTCCTTGCTGTCACCGACGCACGACAGGTGCGGGGCGGCAGGGACTTTCACTTCGCTTTCCAGCTGCAGCACGGTGTTCAGCGTGCGGTCGCGGGTCGAGCCACCGGCACCGTAGGTGCAGGAGAAGAAATCCGGGTTGTAGCTGGCCAGCTGACGGGCAGTGGCGAGCAGTTTTTCATGTCCAGCATCGGTCTTGGTCGGGAAGAACTCGAAGCTGTAACGACGTTCCTGAGACATAGAAGGTTCTCTTCAGCGGCAAGCTACAAGCCGCAAGCGACAAGCAGAAGCGGCGCGAACCGCTTGCAGCTTGCAGCTTGCAGCTACCAACTTTCAGTAACGGTAGGCGTGTGGCTTGAATGGCCCTTCAACAGTCACGCCGATGTATTCGGCCTGTTGCGGGGTCAGTTGGGTCACTACACCACCGAAGCCGCGGACCATTTCCAGGGCCACTTCTTCGTCGAGTTTCTTCGGCAGGACTTCAACGGTCAGGCGCTCGGCTTTCTGAGCGGCTGGCAGGTCGGCGTACTTCTGTTCGAACAGGAAGATCTGTGCCAGGACCTGGTTGGCGAACGAGCCGTCCATGATCCGGCTTGGGTGACCGGTAGCGTTGCCCAGGTTCACCAGGCGGCCTTCGGCCAGCAGGATCAGGTAGTCGTCGTTCTGTGGGTCGAAATCGCCGTGGCCGGTACGGTGGATCTTGTGTACCTGTGGTTTGACTTCTTCCCAGGCCCAGTTCTTGCGCATGAAAGCGGTGTCGATTTCATTGTCGAAGTGGCCGATGTTGCAGACCACGGCGCGCTTTTTCAGGGCCTTGAGCATGTTGGCATCGCAAACGTTGACGTTACCGGTGGTGGTCACGATCAGGTCGATCTTGCCCAGCAGGGCCTTGTCGATGCTCGCTTCGGTGCCGTTGTTGATACCGTCGATGAACGGCGAGACCAGCTCGAAGCCGTCCATGCAGGCCTGCATGGCGCAGATCGGATCAACTTCGGAAACCTTGACGATCATGCCTTCCTGACGCAGCGACTGGGCCGAGCCCTTGCCCACGTCACCGTAACCGATGACCAGCGCCTGCTTGCCCGACAGCAGGTGATCGGTGCCGCGCTTGATGGCATCGTTGAGGCTGTGACGGCAGCCGTACTTGTTGTCGTTCTTGCTCTTGGTGACCGAGTCGTTGACGTTGATCGCCGGGACTTTCAACTCGCCCTTGGCCAGCATGTCGAGCAGGCGGTGCACACCGGTGGTGGTTTCTTCGGTGACGCCGTGGACGCGATCCAGCACAGCCGGGTATTTCTTGTGCAGCAGCTCGGTGAGGTCGCCGCCGTCGTCGAGGATCATGTTGGCGTCCCATGGCTGGCCATCCTTGAGGATGGTCTGCTCCAGGCACCACTCGTACTCTTGCTCGGTCTCGCCTTTCCAGGCGAACACAGGGATGCCGGCAGCGGCAATGGAGGCAGCGGCCTGGTCCTGGGTCGAGAAGATGTTGCAGGACGACCAGCGCACTTCGGCACCCAGGGCGACCAGGGTTTCGATCAGCACGGCGGTCTGAATGGTCATGTGGATGCAGCCGAGGATTTTCGCACCCTTGAGCGGTTGCTCTTCAAGGTACTTGCGGCGCAGGCCCATCAGCGCTGGCATTTCCGATTCGGCAATGATGGTCTCGCGACGGCCCCAGGCAGCCAGGGAGATGTCGGCGACTTTGTAATCGGTAAAACCAGCAGGCGTGTTTACAGCGCTCATTGAGAGCCTCCATTCGTAGTGTGCGAATGGGCGCCGTTGTGCGTTTAGTGTCCGCAGGCAGGCCTGGCGGGACAACGCCCCATCCGAGCCTGACAGGTTGAACCTGCTGCAGCGCCCCTCGGACAGGTGGCGGGAACGGTCGTGGATGACGATGACCATTTTGAAGCGTTGGCGATTATAGCTGCGCCAGCGCAACTGCCCAAGGTTTTCTGTCGATTAATCGAGACCATAGTCGATGTTAAATGGAGGAGGGGGTCAGGCTCTGCCATCATTACCCACATCGATTGGCAAGACGGTCAGGAGCAGATATGAATTTCCACACCCGCAAATGGGTAAAACCCGAAGACCTCAACCCCAACGGCACCCTGTTCGGCGGCAGCCTGCTGCGCTGGATCGACGAAGAGGCGGCGATCTATGCGATCGTCCAGCTGGGCAACCAGCGCGTGGTGACCAAGTACATTTCGGAGATCAACTTCGTCAGCGCTTCGCGCCAGGGCGACATCATCGAACTGGGCATCACCGCCACCGAATTCGGCCGCACCTCGATCACCCTCAAGTGCGAAGTGCGCAACAAGATCACCCGCAAGAGCATCCTCACCGTCGACCGCATGGTCTTCGTCAACCTCGGTGAAGACGGCTTGCCGGCAGCGCACGGGCGGACCGAGATCAAGTACATCAAGGATCAGTTCGATACCACGGTGGAGTGATAGGCGCCGCCGGCAAGCCGGCTCCCATATATCCCTGTGGGAGCAGGCTTGCCAGCGATAGCGGTCTCAAGGCTGCTCGGTAACCCCGCGCACCACCCGGCCGATCGTCAGGCCCTGCAACAGGATCGACGACAGCACCACGATGTAGGTGATGCTCAGCAGCAGATCACGCTCGGTGCCCGATGGCAGCGACAGCGCCAGGGCCACCGACACACCGCCACGCAGGCCACCCCAGGTCAGCACCCGCACGGTACCGCGCGGAACGGTGCGCCAACGGCGCAGCATCAGGATGGCCGGTGCCACGGTCAGCAGGCGCGACAGCAGGATCGCCACCGCCAGCACGCCGGCCGCGGCCAGGTGCATCCACGAGAATGGCAGCAGCAACAGCTCCAGGCCGATCAGGGCGAACAGCAGGGCGTTGAGCATGTCGTCGATCAGTTCCCAGAAACCGTCCAGGTAGCGGCGGGTCATGTCGTTCATTGCCAGGTTGCGGCCCAGGTTGCCGATGATCAGGCCGGCCACGACCATGGCGATCGGCGCCGAAACGTGCAGCTCATAGGCCATGGCCGAACCGCCGATCACCAGTGCCAGGGTCAGCATGACCTCGACCTGGTACTGCTCGATGCTTTTGATCATGCGGTAGGTGATGTAGCCCACCAGGCCGCCGAACAGAATGCCGCCAATGGCTTCGCGGGCGAACAGGATCGCGGTGTCGGCCGCCGTCGGTGTTTCGCCAAGCTGGGCGATGCCCAGCAATACGGTGAACACCACGACTGCAGTGCCGTCGTTGAACAGCGACTCGCCAACGATGGTGGTCTTCAGTGGCTTGGAGGCATTGGCGGTACGCAGTGCGCCGAGAACCGCGATCGGGTCGGTCGGCGAGATCAAGGCACCGAACAGCAGGCAGTAGAGCAGGCTCACATGCCAGCCGAACAGGGCGAAAATCCAGTGGGCGAGAAAGCCGATGACCACGGTGGCGATCAGCACGCCGACGGTCGCCAGCAGCCCGATCGGCCAGCGGTAGCTGCGCAGGTCGGCAAGGTTTACGTGCAAGGCGCCGGCGAACAGCAGGAACGACAGCATCCAGTGCATCAGCAGATCGTTGAAGTCGATCTGGTTCATCAAACCCTGCACGCGCTCTTCCAGGCCGGGGTAGCCGATCACGCTCAAGCCTTGCAGCAGCAGCGAGAACAGCAAGGCGGTGACCATCACGCCGATGGTTGGGGGCAGGCCGATGAAACGGTAATTTACATAGGTGAGGAGGGTGGTCAAACAGATAAACGCAGCAACGAGCTCAAGCATCCTAGGTCCTGTAGTGGCTTCCAAGTCGACACCCGATAGCCTCGGGCATTTCTTTGATGACCTGCCGAGGGCTTCGGGACACACTTTTGACTGGTTTCGTTGACCGCGTTCTTTCGATTTCGTTTCCAGCCGCCTGTGCTGAAATGGTTATATAGCGCCTGGCCATTGATGACCTCACCTGCCTTGCCAAGGACCATTGCGTGTTAGCCACCTCATTGGTATTGGTCGCGGCGCTGCTGCACGCGACCTGGAACACCCTGATCAAATTCAGCGGCGAACGCCTGCTGGTGATTGCCAGCATGGACGTGGTGGCGCTGGTATTTGCCCTCGCCATGGTCGCGTTCGTCCAGGTGCCGCCGGCCGAGGTCTGGCCGTGGATGCTGGCCTCGGCAGTGTTTGAACTCTTCTACCGGTTCCTGCTGATACAGGCCTATCGGGTCGGTGACCTGGGGCTGGTCTATCCGTTGATGCGCGGCCTGTCGCCGCTGGTGGTGCTGGCGCTGACCCTGACCTTTGCCGGCGAAGCCCTGAGCAGCCAGCAGATCATCGGCATCCTGCTCATTCCCTGTGGCATGGCCTGCCTGCTCTGGCAGGGCGGCGGCGGTGACCGGCTGCCCTGGTCGATGCTGCCGGTGGTGGCCTTGATCGGCCTGTGCATCGGTTGCTACACCTGGCTCGACGGCCAGGCGATCCGCCTGTGGTCACAGCCGCTGGACTATCTTGTATGGCTGACGCTGATCAGTGCCTGGCCGTTTCCGCTGCTGGCAGGGGTGGCCCGGCGCGCGCCGTTCATGCTGTTCTGGCGGCTGCAGTGGCGCTTGGGCCTGGCGGTGGGTTTTTGCGTGTTGTTCAGCTATGCCCTGGTGCTCTGGGCCATGCAACTGGGGTCGGTGGCCGAGGCGGCGGCGCTGCGCGAGGTCAGCGTGATTCTGGTGGTGCTGTTCGGCATGCGCTACCTCAAAGAACCTTTTGGCGGGCCGAGGCTCTTAGCCTGTGCCCTGGTGCTGATCGGCATGCTGATCATGAAACTCTGATAATTCTACTGACAAGGACTTGGCCATGACCGTTGCCTTCTGGTGTGTACTGATTGCGTTGTTTTTGCCCATTGTCTGTACCAGCATCGCCAAGGTTGCCAGCGGGCGCTTCAACCTGCGCCAGAACCACGACCCGCGGGCTTTCCTCGACAAACTCGAAGGCTTGCCGCGCAGGGCCCACGCGGCGCAATTGAACAGCTTCGAAGCTTTCCCGGCGTTCGCCGCGGCAGTGATCATCGCCGACATCGTCGGCAACGCCGAGCAGGTGACCCAGGACGTGCTGGCGGTGCTGTACATCACCAGCCGCCTGCTCTACATCATCTGCTACCTGGCCGACTGGGCCGCCCTGCGTTCGCTGGTGTGGTTCGTCGGCCTGGGCCTGATCGCGTCGTTCTTCTTCGTCTCGATCTGAGCCGCGTCACGGCACCTGGGGCACGGCCGGCAAGGCTGCGCCCTTGGGCCACAGCAGCCAGATCTGGCCTTGCTGCTTCATGTCGCCGGCCAGTTTGCCGGCTTCAGTGCCAGTGCCCCAGAACAGGTCGGCGCGCACTTCGCCGGTGATCGCCCCGCCGGTATCCTGGGCGGCCACCGGACGCACCACCGGCGCGCCATCAGGGCGCGTGGTCGAGAGCCACAGCAGGCTGCCCAGCGGAATCACCTTGCGGTCGATGGCCACGCTGTAGCCGGCGGTCAATGGCACATTGAGCGAGCCGCGCGGGCCTTCGTTGCTGTCCGGGCGGGTGCTGAAGAACACGTAGCTGGGGTTGCTCGCCAGTAGTTCCGGAACCCGCGCCGGATTGCTCTGGGCCCAGGCATGGATGCTGCCCATGGTCACTTCTTCTTTCTTCAATTGCCCTTGTTCCACCAGCCAGCGGCCGATCGGGCGATAGGGGTGGCCATTCTGGTCGGCATAGCCGATGCGCAGTTGGCGGCCGTCTTCCAGCTGGATGCGGCCAGAACCCTGGATCTGCAGGAACTGCAGGTCCATCGGGTCGGTCAGCCAGGCCAGTACCGGTGCCTTGGCGCCCTGGGCATTGATAGTTTCTGCGGTGTCGTAGGGTTTGAGTACCCGGCCTTCGAGGCGGCCACGCAGACGCTTGCCCTTGAGTTCGGGATAGACGCTGTCCAGCGCCACCACGATCATGTCGTCCGGTACGCCATAGACCGGCACAGTGGCGCTGTCGGTCTGGGTCAGGCTACCGGGGTAGACCGGCTCGTAGTAACCAGTGATCAAGCCGTTGGCGTTGTTCTCGGCCGAACGCATGCTGTAGACGTCCAGCTGCGCCTGAAGAAAGCTGCGTACTTCAGCCGGGCTGGCAGCAATGGCTGCCGCTGCGCTGCAGGTGTTGGCCCAGATCGCATCACGCTTGAGCCGCTCGCAGGCACTGCGCCAGGACTCGAAACCGGCGACCAGGTCGCTGTCGCTGACCTGTGGCAGGTCTTCCCAGGTGGCGCCGACGTAGGTAGCCAGCGGGTGTGGCTTGGGTTTTTCCGGCGCGCTGCCGTTGCAGCCGGCCAGCAGGGCCAGCACCGACAGGGTCCAGCCGAGGTGGCGCAAAGGAAGTTTCATCAACGGGGTTCCTCGACGGTTGGCGTGGCTTGCAGCCGTTTTCGCAAACCGTAGTTTTAATAAGGGTATTGGTCTTTGCCGGTGAGGCGAGGATACTGGCCGCCTTTTTCCGTGAGCCGAAGTGATCAAGATGCTCAAGCGACTTTCTGTTGTACTGCTGGCGTGTTTGACCCTGAGTGCCTGTGGCGGGGTCGATCCCAACTCGCCACTGGGCCAGCGCAAGACGATCTTCAAGCAAATGCTCAAGACCAGTGAAGACCTCGGCGGCATGCTGCGTGGGCGCCTGGCCTTCGATGGGCAGAAGTTCGCCGATGGCGCGGTCAAGCTCGACAACCTGTCCCGCGAGCCCTGGAAGCACTTTCCACAGGTTCGCGAAGAGGATGATACCAGCGCCCGCGCCGATGTCTGGGAGAAGCAGGCACGCTTCCAGGACCTGGCTCGGCAGATGGAGGCCAGTACCGCCGAACTGGTCGCGGTGACCCGCACCCAGCCGCTCAAGGCGGCTGACCTGGCTGCGCCGATGGACAAGGTCGAGGCGGCGTGCAAAGCCTGTCATACCGAGTTTCGAAATCACTGAGTGGCTGTGGGAGCGGATAAATCCGCTCCGACAATAACGCTGTCAGTTACTTCTCCAGCTCTTTCAGAGCGTCTTGCAGCTCCTGCTTGGACTCTGCCAGCTTGTCCTTGCGCTTGTTGATCTTCTCGGCGTCACCTTTTTTCATGGCCTTGTCCAGGTCCTTGGTGCGCTGGTTCACTTCGTGACGGGCATCGAGGACTTTCTGTTCGCGCTCTTTGCGCAGGCTGGCATCGGTGCAATGCTCGGTCACTTCGCTGAGGGCTTTTTCCAGGCCGGCTTGCTGATTGCTGTTGCCATGGGCGCGAGCCTGTTCGATCTGTTCGCTGATGGCTTGCTTCTTGGCTGCGCAACCGGTCAGGCCTGGCTGTTGTTCGGCAGCCAGCAGGGGCGTGGCCAGGAGTGAACAGACGGTGAACAGGGCAAGCGGGGAAAGCAGTTTCATTAGGGGCTCCGTTGTCGCGGGCTTGGCAGAATCCATGATGCTGCCCTGATCCGGCGAAATTAGAAACCCTCGATTGTGTGTCTGCGCAATTGTTCGGCCACTATCTGCACCTGCGGTGAGCGGAAAAATGCCAGCAATTGCGCGCTGCGGCCTGGGCCAACACCCGGCTCGGCCAGCCATTGCCCGGCATCGCGCTGGCGCAGGTCTGTCCAGGTGGTGTCTGCTGCCAACGGCGTCGCGGCTGGAACGCCGAGGGCACTGAGCCAGCGAACAAAGGGTTGCTGGCGGGCCTGGTCGAAGGCTTGCAGTAATTGCTGGCGGCTGCGTTCGCCAAGCCCTGGCACCGATTGCAAGTCTTCATCCTGCAGGTCGAGCCAGTCGCCCAGGCCTTGCACATGGCCACTGTCGATGAGTTTTTCCCAGGTGCCTGGGCCCAAACGGGGCATGTTCAGGCCTTGCTTGGAGCTGAGCCAATTGAGGCGGGCGACGAATTGGCTACGGCAGCCATCGTCGGGTTGCCAGCAACTTAGCGAGTGGTAGTGGGCAGGGTCAGGGGTTGCGATGTCCATGCGTTGAACACTGCGGTGCACCACCGCATCCAGGCGTGGAATGGTCAGCCCGGCGAGGCTGATCGCCACCTGGTCGCCAGGACGGATGTCCAGCTGCTGCCAGCGTTGGAAGGAGCCGAGGCTGACCTGGCGGATCTGCCGGTCATCCAGCTGCACCGGCTCGATCTTCAATACCGGGGTGATACGCCCGGTACGGCCGATGTTGAAGTGTACGCCCCGGACTTGCGCCAGCGCCTGGGCAAAGGGGTATTTCCACGCGGTTGCCCAGTACGGGTCGCGCGCTTGCCAGCGACTGCCGTGCGGGCGCTGGCCCTGGCGCAGCACCACGCCGTCGCTGGCGAAGGGCAGCGGGCTGCGGTACCAGTGTTCGCGCCAGCGGGCAGCCTCGGCGAAGCTGCTCAAGGGCTCGCTGTAACGCTCGCTATGCTCAAAACCCAACGCGTTCAAGCCCTTGAGCCGCTCGCGCTGATCGGCCGGCCCCAGTGGCCAGGCCCAGACAAACAAGCCGACCACCGCGCCCTGTTCGGCACTGATACGTTTGCGCGCCAGCAGGCCGGCGACATTGCCGCGGGCGTTGAGGCTGCCGGCATTGGCCTGTACGTGGCCTTCCAGGCGCCAGAACAGTTCGCCCTGGAGCACCAGGTCGAGCGGCTTGGGCAATTGCTGGTTGAGTGTGCCCAGGGCCGGGATGTGCCGGCTCCAGTCGTGGCCATGGACGCCGTCGCCGCGGCTGATCAGTTGCACCAGCTTGCCGTCGCGATAAACCAGGGTAGCGGCCACGCCATCGACCTTGGGTTGAATCCACAGCTCTTGCTTGCCGTGCATCCAGGCTTTGACCGCCGCGTCGTCGGCCAGCTTGCCAAGGCCGGTATGGGCAATCGGGTGGCGCAAGGGGCCGACAGCGGTTTTCAACGGGCTGTCCTGCGGCCTGGCTGGCGTCGGGAAGCAGCTTTGCAGATGGCCCAGGCGTGTGCGGCTCTGGTCATAGAGTTCGTCAGCGACCAGCGAGACACCCTGACGGTGATAGTGATCGTCCCAGTCGGCAAGCGTCTGCTGGAGCTGGCGGATTTCAGCCCGGGCCTGAACAGACGGCCAGTCGGGGCAAGTCTGCGCGTGTGCCGGAAGCAGCCAGAAGAAGAGCAGAAGGGACAGCAGGGACGTGTGCAGCATGGCGAGCATCCTTGCTCGGCGGGGTGGAATACCAAGCCTAGGAAAGATTGAGCGCCTTGAAGGTGTTCAACATGTCAGGTCATGTGTCTAGGCCAATGAAAAAGCCCCGACCAGTCACCCGGCCGGGGCTTCGCTTGCAGCTTGCAACTTGCAGCTTGTAGCTTCAGCCCTTACAGACCGGCAGCAGCGCGCAGGGCGTCGACGCGGTCGGTGCGTTCCCAGGTGAAGGTGGTGAAGGTGTCGTCGCCGACAGTCTTCTGCTGCGGGATACGGCCGAAGTGACCGTAGGCAGCGGTTTCCTGGTACATCGGGTGCAGCAGGTCGAGCATGGTGGTGATCGCGTACGGACGCAGGTCGAAGCACTCGCGCACCAGCTGGACGATCTTGTCGTCGGAGATCTTGCCGGTGCCGAAGGTGTTCAGCGAAATCGACGTCGGCTGAGCGACACCGATGGCGTAGGAAACCTGGATCTCGCAACGCTCGGCGAGGCCGGCGGCGACGATGTTCTTGGCCACGTAGCGCCCGGCGTAGGCGGCGGAACGGTCAACCTTGGACGGGTCCTTGCCGGAGAACGCGCCACCGCCGTGACGGGCCATGCCGCCGTAGCTGTCGACGATGATCTTGCGACCGGTCAGGCCGCAGTCGCCTACCGGGCCACCGATGATGAACTGGCCGGTCGGGTTGATGTGGAACTGGGTGTCCTTGTGCAGCAGTTCGGCCGGCAGGGTGTGCTTGACGATCAGCTCCATCACCGCTTCCTGCAGGTCTTTTTGCGACACTTCAGGGTTGTGCTGGGTCGACAGCACCACGGCGTCGATACCCACTACCTTGCCGCCTTCGTAACGGCAGGTAACCTGCGATTTGGCGTCCGGGCGCAGCCACGGCAGCAGGCCGGACTTGCGCGCTTCGGCCTGGCGCTCGACCAGACGGTGCGAGAAGCAGATCGGTGCTGGCATCAGCACGTCGGTTTCGTTGCTGGCGTAGCCGAACATCAGGCCCTGGTCGCCGGCGCCCTGGTCTTCAGGCTTGCTGCGGTCAACGCCCTGGGCGATGTCTACCGATTGCTTGCCGATGATGTTCATGACCGCGCAGGTCGCGCCGTCGAAGCCAACGTCGGAGCTGTTGTAACCAATATCGACGATGACTTTGCGAACGATGTCTTCCAGATCGACCCAGGCCGAGGTGGTGACTTCGCCAGCGATGATCGCGACGCCGGTTTTTACCAGGGTTTCGCACGCCACGCGGGCGAATTTGTCCTGGGTGATGATGGCGTCCAGCACCGCATCCGAAATCTGGTCGGCGATTTTGTCCGGATGCCCTTCAGACACGGACTCGGAGGTGAAAAGGGAGTATTCGCTCATCTCGACGGGTTCCTAAAATTTACCGATGGTGATGTCGCCAGCCGGTCGCTGAAAATGGCGGACCTGAATCTGGAAACCATTACGTAAGCCCACATAGAGGCTGTCCCCGGGAGCCAGTCCCGCAGCGCTGGCCCAACGGGCCAGGTCGTCCTGCTCGAAGCCCAGCCAGATATCGCCACAGGCCTCTCTGGCCCAGCTCTGGTCGTGGCTGCACAACTCTGTTACCAACAGGCTTCCGCCTGGTTTCACGCGGTTGGCCAGCTGCCGCAGGGCTTCGGCCGGGGCGCTGAAATGGTGCAGGACCATGTTCAGCACTACGCAGTCGGCTTCCACATCCGTTGCACTGAGTGCATCGGCCAACTGCAGGTTCACATTAGCCAGACCTTCACGCTCGCAGACCCTACGGGCCAGGTCGAGCATGGTCGGGCTGTTGTCCAGGGCGGTGACCCGGGCAAAGCGCCGGGCCAGCTCGGGAAGAAACTCGCCATCGCCGGGGCCCACTTCAAGGGCATCGGCGCCGGCTTCAAAACTGAGCTTGTCGAGCAGGGCCAGCAAGCTTTCGCGGTACTGCGGCAAGCCGGCAATCAAATCTTGCTGGGCGCGAAATTTCTCTTCGACACGCAGGAAAAAGTCCTGGCTGGTGGCAGCCCGGCGTTGTTGCACCTGGGCGATACGGGCCTGGACCTCATCGGCCAGACTCAGCCCGTCGACTTCTTCGAGTAATGCCGCATGCAGCTTGCCGCCCAGGCTCAGGCCATCGGGCAGGGCGCGGCGGTAAAAGATCGCATTGCCTTCGCGGCGGGTCGCGACCAGGCCTGCCTGGGCCAGGACCTTGAGGTGATGGCTCATGCCCGACTGGCCAATGGCGAAGATCTGCGCCAGTTCCAGTACGCCGAACGAATCGCTGGCCAGGGCGCGCAATACGTTAAGGCGCAGCGGATCGCCGCCGGCTTTGCACAGGGCAGCCAGCGCATCGCTTTGCTCTTGGCGGATCGACGGCACGGGTAGGTTCATGGAGCGGCAGTCTAGTCAGGCAACGATTGCCTCGCAAGGCCAATATCAAAAAGTTTTGATATTGCTCGATAAGCGGGGCAATTCGTCGCAGGCCAAGCGACCGATCCGGCTGTTTGCCCGAGTTAACGCCTGATTCTTTGCTCAATCACAGGAAAATCATGCTGCATCGACCATCCGTCATTGCCCCCGGGCACGTGCCTGGGCGAAAATGGCCGCCTTTTTTCGTTTCGTAACTAATTCAACACCCAGGAGATAAGCGATGCCCAGCCGTCGTGAGCGTGCCAACGCCATTCGTGCCCTCAGCATGGATGCCGTGCAAAAGGCCAACAGCGGCCACCCCGGTGCCCCTATGGGCATGGCGGATATCGCCGAGGTTCTGTGGCGTGACTACCTGAAGCACAACCCGACCAACCCGAACTTCGCCGACCGCGACCGCTTCGTGCTGTCCAACGGCCACGGTTCGATGCTGATCTACTCGCTGCTGCACCTGACTGGCTACGACCTGTCGATCGACGACCTGAAAAGCTTCCGTCAACTGCACAGCCGTACCCCGGGCCACCCGGAGTTCGGTTACACCCCGGGCGTCGAGACCACCACTGGCCCGCTGGGCCAGGGCCTGGCCAACGCCGTCGGTTTCGCCCTGGCGGAAAAAGTCCTGGCTGGCCAGTTCAACCGCGCAGGCCACAATGTCGTCGACCACCACACCTATGTGTTCCTGGGTGACGGCTGCATGATGGAAGGTATTTCCCACGAAGTCGCTTCCCTGGCCGGTACCCTGGGCCTGGGCAAGCTGATCGCCTTCTACGACGACAACGGCATCTCCATCGACGGCGAAGTCGAAGGCTGGTTCACCGATGACACCCCTAAGCGTTTCGAAGCCTACAACTGGCAGGTGATCCGCAATGTCGACGGCCATGACGCCGACGAAATCCGCACCGCCATCGACACCGCGCGCAAGAGCGAGCAGCCGACCCTGATCTGCTGCAAGACCATCATCGGTTTCGGCTCGCCGAACAAGCAGGGCAAGGAAGATTGCCACGGTGCTCCGCTGGGCAACGACGAAATCGCCCTGGCGCGCAAAGAGCTGAACTGGAACCACGGCCCGTTCGAAATCCCGGCTGAGATCTACGCCGAGTGGGACGCCAAGGAAGCCGGCAAGGCCGTCGAAGCCGAGTGGGACCAGCGTTTCGCTGCCTACTCCGCCGCTCACCCGGAGCTGGCCAACGAACTGGTGCGTCGCCTGAGCGGTGACCTGCCGGCCGATTTCGCCGAGAAAGCAGCAGCCTACATCGCTGAAGTCGCGGCCAAGGGCGAGACCATCGCCAGCCGTAAAGCCAGCCAGAACGCCTTGAACGCCTTCGGCCCGCTGCTGCCTGAACTGCTCGGCGGCTCGGCTGACCTGGCCGGTTCCAACCTGACCCTGTGGAAAGGCTGCAAAGGCGTCAGCGCTGAAGACGCCAGCGGCAACTACATGTTCTACGGCGTGCGCGAGTTCGGCATGACCGCGATCATGAACGGCGTCGCCCTGCACGGCGGCCTGGTGCCTTACGGCGCGACCTTCCTGATGTTCATGGAATACGCCCGCAACGCGGTGCGCATGTCGGCGCTGATGAAGCAGCGGGTCATCCACGTCTACACCCACGACTCCATTGGTCTTGGCGAAGACGGCCCGACCCACCAGCCGATCGAGCAACTGACCAGCCTGCGCAGCACCCCGAACCTGGACACCTGGCGCCCAGCCGATGCCGTCGAGTCGGCGGTTTCCTGGAAGTCCGCCCTGGAGCGCAAAGACGGCCCGTCGGCGCTGATCTTCTCGCGTCAGAACCTGCAGCACCAAGAGCGTGATGCCGAGCAGATCGCCAACATCAGCCGCGGCGGCTACGTCCTCAAGGACTGCGCCGGCGAGCCTGAGCTGATCCTGATCGCCACCGGCTCCGAAGTCGGCCTGGCGGTTCAGGCGTTCGACAAGCTGACCGAGCAGGGCCGCAAGGTCCGCGTCGTGTCGATGCCGTCGACCAGCGTGTTCGATGCCCAGGATGCTGGCTACAAGCAGTCGGTACTGCCACTGCAAGTCGGCGCGCGGATCGCCATCGAAGCGGCCCACGCCGACTTCTGGTACAAGTACGTCGGCCTCGAAGGCCGCGTCATCGGCATGACCACCTACGGCGAGTCGGCACCTGCATCGGCCCTGTTCGAAGAGTTCGGTTTCACCCTGGAAAACATCCTGGGTACTGCTGAAGAGCTGCTGGAAGACTGATCAACAGTGCTGGAATCATCGCGGGGCAAGCCCGCTCCTACAGTTCTGTAGGAGCGGGCTTGCCCCGCGATTGCAGATAACGCTTCTGTTCCGTGAGCATCCCATGCCCCAATCGCGTCCTTACAAAGTTGCACTCAACGGCTACGGCCGTATTGGTCGTTGCGTCTTGCGCGCACTCTTTGAACGGGGGGCGAAGGCGGGCTTCGAGATCGTTGCGCTGAACGACCTGGCCGACCAGGCCAGTATCGAATACCTGACACGCTTCGACTCCACCCACGGGCGTTTCCCCGGAGAGGTGAAGGTCGACGGCGATTGTCTGCATATCAATGGCGACTGCGTGAAAGTCTTGCGCAGTGCCACCCCGGAAGGGATCGACTGGGCGGCGCTGGGCGTCGACCTGGTGCTGGAGTGCTCCGGCGCCTACAACACCCGCGCCGATGCCATGCGTTTTCTCGACGCCGGCGCGCCGCGGGTGCTGTTTTCCCAGCCCATGGCCAGCGAGGCGGATGTCGACGCCACGGTGGTCTACGGAATCAACCAGGATTGCCTGGACGGCAGCGAGAAGCTGGTGTCCAACGCCTCCTGCACCACCAACTGCGGCGTGCCGCTGTTGCGGGTGCTGGACCAGGCTTTTGGCCTGGAGTACGTGTCGATTACCACCATCCACTCGGCGATGAACGACCAGCCGGTCATCGACGCCTATCACCACGAAGACTTGCGCCGTACCCGTTCGGCGTTCCAGTCGGTGATCCCGGTGTCCACGGGCCTTGCCCGTGGTATCGAACGGCTGCTGCCGGAACTTGCCGGGCGAATTCAGGCCAAAGCCGTACGCGTGCCGACCGTCAATGTGTCGTGCCTGGACATCACCCTGCAGACCGCCCGCGACACCACCGCGGCCGAGGTCAACCGGGTGCTGCGCGAAGCCGCCCTGAGCGGCCCGCTGCAGGGGCTGCTGGCCTACACTGAACTGCCGCACGCCAGTTGTGATTTCAACCATGACCCGCATTCGGCGATTGTCGATGCCAGCCAGACCCGCGTTTCCGGCCCCCGGCTGGTCAACCTGCTGGCCTGGTTCGACAACGAATGGGGTTTTGCCAACCGTATGCTCGACGTTGCCGATCACTTTCTGCACGTCGTCAATCAAACCCGCTCCACTTGTAAACAGCCCTGAAGGACTGCATTCATGACCGTGTTGAAGATGACCGACCTCGATCTGCAAGGTAAGCGCGTACTGATCCGCGAAGACCTCAACGTGCCTGTGAAGGACGGTGTGGTTGCCAGCGATGCGCGCATCCTCGCTTCGCTGCCGACCATCAAGCTGGCCCTGGAAAAGGGCGCGGCCGTGATGGTCTGCTCGCACCTGGGCCGCCCGAGCGAAGGCGAGTTCTCTGCCGAGAACAGCCTCAAGCCGGTCGCCGAGTACCTGAGCAAGGCCCTGGGCCGCGACGTGCCGCTGGTTGCCGACTACCTCGACGGTGTCGAAATCAAGGCCGGTGACATCGTCCTGTTCGAGAACGTGCGCTTCAACAAGGGCGAGAAGAAGAACGCCGACGAGCTGGCGCAGAAGTACGCTGCCCTGTGCGACGTGTTCGTGATGGACGCCTTCGGTACCGCTCACCGCGCCGAAGGCTCGACCCACGGCGTAGCCAAGTTCGCCAAGGTCGCTGCTGCCGGCCCGCTGCTGGCGGCCGAGCTGGATGCCCTGGGCAAGGCCCTGAAAGCCCCGGCCAAGCCGATGGCGGCGATCGTTGCCGGCTCCAAGGTGTCGACCAAGCTGGACGTACTCAACAGCCTGAGCCAGATCTGCGACCTGCTGATCGTCGGCGGCGGCATCGCCAACACCTTCCTGGCCGCGGCCGGTCACCCGGTCGGCAAGTCGCTGTACGAGCCTGACCTGATCGACACCGCCAAGGCCATCGCTGCCAAGGTCAACGTACCGCTGCCAGTGGACGTCGTGGTTGCCAAGGAATTCGCCGAAAGCGCCGCCGCGACCGTCAAACTGGTTGCCGACGTTGCCGAAGACGACATGATCCTCGACATCGGCCCGCAAACCGCGGCCAACTTCGCCGAGCTGCTGAAGTCGTCGAAGACCATCCTCTGGAACGGCCCGGTCGGCGTGTTTGAATTCGACCAGTTCGGTAATGGCACCAAGGTCCTGGCCCAGGCCATCGCCGAGAGCGCGGCGTTCTCCATTGCCGGTGGTGGCGATACCCTGGCGGCCATCGACAAATATGGCGTTGCCGAGCAAATCTCCTACATTTCTACCGGTGGCGGTGCTTTCCTCGAGTTCGTCGAAGGTAAAGTGCTGCCGGCCGTTGAAGTGCTGGAACAGCGAGCCAAGGCCTGATCCATTCGGCCTGGCAAAGGGAGCGACCTGCATGGTCAAGCAATTGCCTGTGATTATCCTGGCCGGTCTGCTCGGCGCTTGCTCCAGTAACCCGGAGCAGGCGCCGGCAAAGCCCGGCGCGCCGAAAGGCGGCTGCTATCAGTCTGAATGGCAGGCTGAAACGGCACCGGTGATCAACAAAAGGCTGGGCCCGGATGGCCTGGAAAAATACGACGACGAACATCAGCGCCGGGCCCAGGGTTGCCCTTGATCGGTTCACGGCAACCTACCGGCCGGTTTGTGGTCTGCTAGAGGATATTGGATGAAAGCGGTTGCGGCCTTGATGGCCCTGGCAGTACTCGGTGGTTGCGCAAGCCTCAAGCCTGCGCCGGCACCGGCCGACAACTGGACCCGCTGGGTCTGCGACAGCCAGGTTGAAGTGCTCTGGCGCTTTGCCGACAGCAGCCAGCAGGAGGTGGACGTTCGCCTGGGTGGCGGCGACCAGGTCTACCGGCTCAAGCCGGAGCCTAGTGGCTCGGGTGCGTTGTACAGCGATGGAGTGCTGGCGTTCCACAGCAAGGGTGACGAAGGCCTGGTGTACTGGGTCGCCACCAACGATTTGATAGGGCGGGGCTGCAAGGCGCCGTGACTGGCCGGGCCTCGAAGGCCCACACTACTTGAATAGCAACCGCCGCTGCGGCAGGCTTGCACGAAAAACGACGCTTGTCGGGAGAGAGATACACAATGGCACTCATTAGCATGCGCCAGATGCTGGACCACGCCGCTGAATTCGGCTACGGCGTTCCAGCTTTCAACGTCAACAACCTCGAGCAGATGCGCGCCATCATGGAAGCCGCTGACAAGACCGACTCCCCGGTGATTGTCCAGGCCTCGGCCGGTGCCCGCAAATACGCCGGCGCGCCGTTCCTGCGCCACCTGATCCTGGCTGCGATCGAAGAATTCCCGCACATCCCGGTGTGCATGCACCAGGACCACGGCACCAGCCCTGACGTCTGCCAGCGCTCGATCCAGCTGGGCTTCAGCTCGGTGATGATGGACGGCTCGCTGGGCGAAGACGGCAAGACCCCGACTGACTACGACTACAACGTCCGTGTTACCCAGCAAACCGTTGCCATGGCTCACGCCTGCGGCGTTTCGGTTGAAGGCGAGCTGGGCTGCCTGGGTTCGCTGGAAACCGGCATGGCCGGTGAAGAAGACGGTATCGGCGCTGAAGGCGTACTGGATCACAGCCAGATGCTGACCGATCCGGAAGAAGCTGCCGACTTCGTCAAGCGCACTCAGGTCGATGCCCTGGCCATCGCCATCGGTACCAGCCACGGTGCTTACAAGTTCACCAAGCCGCCTACTGGCGACGTGCTGGCGATCGACCGCATCAAGGAAATTCACAAGCGCATCCCCAACACCCACCTGGTGATGCACGGTTCGTCCTCGGTACCGCAAGAGTGGCTGGCGATCATCAACCAGTACGGCGGCGACATCAAGGAAACCTACGGCGTGCCGGTTGAAGAAATCGTCGAAGGCATCAAGTACGGCGTGCGCAAGGTCAACATCGACACCGACCTGCGCCTGGCGTCCACCGGTGCCATGCGTCGCCTGATGGCCACCAACCCGAGCGAATTCGACCCACGCAAGTTCTTCGGCGAAACCGTCAAGGCCATGCGCGACGTCTGCATCGCCCGTTACGAAGCCTTCGGCACTGCTGGTAACGCCTCGAAGATCAAGCCGATCTCCCTCGAAGCGATGTTCCAGCGCTACGCCAAAGGTGAGCTGGCCGCCAAGGTCAACTAAGCCTGAACAGAAAAGCCCGCAGCGATGCGGGCTTTTTTGTGCCTGCGCGCCAGGAAGGCAATGCGCATGGCCCGGACGGACAGACCGTTAGTCGGCTAACAGGCCATTCCGACCATGATGGCAATGTGCTGACTTCAGATTTATGGCAGCCGGGTCTAGAGTTACGCACAGATTTCAGCCGAAGCCCGGCATTGGTGTCTTAAGAGAAGCAGCATGGATTGCGCGCAACCTCAGTCACACGATAGCGGCTCAGTACTGCTGGTCGTTGACGATTATCCGGAAAACCTGATCAGCATGCGGGCCTTGCTGGCCCGCCAGGACTGGCAAGTACTCACCGCGAGCTCGGGGACGGAAGCCCTGAGCGCGCTGCTCGAACATGAAGTGGACCTGGTGCTGCTCGATGTGCAGATGCCGGGCATGGACGGTTTCGAGGTTGCCCGCCTGATGCGCGGTAGCCAGCGTACGCGGTTGACGCCGATCATCTTCCTCACCGCCAACGAACAGTCCCAGGCTGCCGTGCTCAAGGGCTACGCCAGTGGTGCGGTGGATTACCTGTTCAAGCCCTTCGATCCGCAAATCCTCAAGCCCAAGGTTCAGGCCCTGCTCGAGCAGCAGCGCAACCGGCGCTCACTGCAGCGCTTGAGCCGCGACCTGGAAGCGGCGCGGGCGTTCAACGCCTCGGTGCTCAACAATGCCGCCGAAGGCATCCTGGTGGTGGGCGAAAAGGGTGAGATCAGCTTTGCCAACCCGGCCATTTCGCAATTGCTCCAAGCCCCGGTCGAGCTGCTGCAAGGCGCCAACCTGCTGGATTTCGTGCAGTCGCCGGGGATGACCTTGTGGGCCGAATCGGCGTTCTACCAGGCCTACCTGGAGCGGCAGATCTTCCGTATCCACGATGCCCTGCTGCGTACTGCCGGCGGCCAGCCGGTGCCGGTAGCGCTGTCGTGCTCGCCATTGACCGACGGTCAGCGCGCCATGGTGGTGACGGTGCTGGACATGTCGGTGGTGCGCCACCTGCACCAGCAACTGGAGTTTCAGGCGGTTACCGACCCCTTGACCGGGCTGCTCAACCGCCGTGGCTTCTACCAGGCCGCTGAAAGCGCCTTGGTGCGCAACGAACGCAGCGACAAGACCCAGGCGCTGATGTACCTGGACCTGGACGGTTTCAAACGTATCAATGATTTTCTCGGCCATGAGGCCGGTGACCGGGTGCTGCATTGGGTCGCCGAGCAGCTCAAGGATTGCCTGGGCGCCAATGCGATCCTGGCGCGCATGGGCGGCGATGAGTTCACCGCCTTGTTCGATGCCCTGGAATACCCCGAGCAGGCGGCGCGTTTCGCCGAGGGGGTGATCGAGCGCATGTCGATCTGCCAGCAGATAGAGGGCATGGAAGTGACCCTCGGCGTGAGCATCGGCATTGCCACCTACCCCGATTGCGGCGCCAACCTCGACGGCCTGCTGCGCGCGGCCGACGCTGCGATGTATGCGGCCAAGCAGGCCGGGCGCCAGCAGTATCGCTACTACGACCAGGACCTCAATGGCCGGGCGCGCTCGCGGCTGATGCTCGAAGACTCGGTGCGCAGCGCCATCGAGCACAAGGATTTCAGCCTGGTCTACCAGCCCCAGGTGGCATTTGCCGACGGCCGTCTACGCGGCTTCGAGGCGCTGCTGCGTTGGCAGCACCCCAGTGTCGGCGACGTGCCGCCGGGGTTGTTCCTGCCCTTGCTGGAAGAGGCGCGGCTGATTTCGCGCCTGGCCAGCTGGATATACGCCCAGGGCGCGGCGCAGCGGCGTGACTGGCAGGAATGCTTCGAGCCGACACTGGTGCTGGGCATTAGCCTCAGCCGCGTGCAGTTCGCCATGCCCAACCTGGCCGAGGAACTGGGCCGGGTGATCGCCATCCAGGGCCTTGATCCGGCGCAGTTGGAAGTCGAGGTGGCCGAGACGTCGTTGATGGTCAATAACGACGTGGCTTTGAAACAGTTGCACAAGTTGCGCGAGCTGGGCGTGCGCATCGCCCTCGACGATTTTGGTGCGGGCGATTGTTCGCTGCGGCTGCTGCGCGACCTGCCAATCGACACGCTTAAACTCGACCGCCACCTGGTCGCACGCTTGCCCGGCTCGCAAGCGGACGCGGCGCTGGTGCGTTGCGTCATCGACCTGTGTCGCCAGTATGCAATCAGCGTGATCGCCGAAGGTGTCGAAACCCTCGAGCAGGCGCACTGGCTGCAGGCCAACGGCTGCGAATATGTGCAGGGCTTTTTGGTGGCGCGACCGATGACGGCCAGTGATGCCGGGGTGTTTCCGGGCTTTTTTGCCTGGCAGCAGCTGTAGTTGGGTACACTGGCGCCTTTACCGTCAGCCGTTTTGCCCATGACCGTGCTCAAGTACCTGCAAGCCTATCCGCCCGCCCTGCAAGACCAGGTCCGCCAGTTGATTGCCAGCAATTGCCTGGGCGACTACTTGCAGCAGCGCTACCCGGACCGGCACGCGGTACAAAGCGACAAGGCGCTGTACAGCTATGCCCAGGCGCTCAAGCAGGAGCACCTGCGCAACGCGCCGAACCTCGACAAGGTGCTGTTCGACAACCGCCTTGACCTCACCCACCGCGCGCTCGGCCTGCACACGGCGGTGTCGCGGGTGCAGGGCGGCAAGCTCAAGGCCAAGAAGGAAATCCGCATCGCTTCGTTGTTCAAGGAGGCGGCGCCGCAGTTTCTGAAGATGATCGTGGTGCACGAACTGGCGCACCTGAAAGAGTCCGATCACAACAAGGCGTTCTACCAGCTCTGTGAATATATGCAGCCGGGCTACCATCAACTGGAATTCGACCTGCGCGTTTACCTGACCTACCGCGAGCTGCCCGCCAGCCTGTAGGCCCTGAGGATTTGCCAATGGAAGTGAGCAAGACCAAGAGCAGTTTCTACCGCCGGCTGTATGTCGCCTGGCTGATCGACAGCCAGACTGCCAGCACCGTCCCGGCCTTGATGGAAGCCACCGGCATGCCGCGGCGCACCGCCCAGGACACCATTGCCGCCCTGGCCGACCTGGACATCGTCTGTGAGTTCGAGCAGCAGGCAGGGGCGCGCAATCATGCCGGGCACTACCGGATTCGCGACTGGGGGGCGATCGACAAGCAGTGGATCACCCAGCATTTGCGCGGTATTCGTGAAGTGCTGGGCTATCCCTGAAGGCCCCATCGCGGGTCAATCCCGCTCTTACATAATTGTGGGAGCGGCGGTGCGGCGACCCGACTTGACCCCGCGATGTTGCTAGTCCCGCCGCATACCAATGTGTGGGATATCGTCTTCCAGATACTCCTCTCCCGCCACCTTGAAACCATGGCGTGCATAGTAGCCCTGCAAGTGCGCCTGGGCTGACAGGTACACCGGCACTTCAGGCCAGTAATGCTCTGCGTACTTGAGCCCATGCTCCATCAGTTCATGGCCCAGTCCACGACCACGTGCCTCGGGGGCGATCAGCACCCGGCCTATGACCACGTCACCGCCCTGGGACTGTGGATCGAGCAAACGCAGGTACGCCAGCAACTGGTCACCTTCCCAGGCCATCAGGTGGCAGGTGTCGCCTTCCAGGTCCTGGCCATCGACTTCCTGGTAGGCACATTTCTGTTCGACCACGAACACTTCGGTACGCAGTCGCAGAATGGCATAGAGTTGTTCCTTGCCAATGTCACTGTGGTGTTTGCAGATCCAGTCGATGGCCATGGGCGTCTCTCAAGCGGTTGATAGTCCTGATCATGGCAGACTGCGCGGCGAGGGTCTAATTGCGCCAGGTCAATACAGGCTCGAAGTCGACCGGAATAGAGGCCATTTGATATCATTTGCCTCTGCCCGATTACTTCTTCTTTGTGTAACCTGCGATGGCTGATAGGCACTGAACATTCTCAAGCAGTTGAAATCAACGGCGCGAACCAGGGGTTCGCTAAAGGATTTGAGCATGCGGCCATTGCTTCGAGTCTTGGCTTCAATGGGAATACTGCTACTGCTGAGCACATCGGCGCAGGCCACCCGGCTGCGGCTGGTGGCCGACAGCTGGCCACCGTTCACCGATGCCAGCATGGCCAACGGCGGCCTGGCCACGGCCATCGTCACCACCGCCCTGACCCGTGCCGGCTATACCAGCCAGTACGAGCAGGTGCCCTGGGCCCGGGCGCTGCTGGGGGTGGGGGAAGGCCGCTACGATGTGCTGGTCAACGCTTGGTACAACGACTCGCGTACACAAATTGGCCAGTTCTCCGCCAGCTACCTGACCAACCGTATTCGGCTGCTCAAGCGCAAAGGCGATGCGCTGCGCTTCAATGCCTTGAGCGACCTCCATCCGTTCCCAGTCGCCGTGGTACGCGATTACGCCTACTCGCCCGAGTTCGACAGTGACGCCCAATTGCAGAAGGTTCCGGTGCGCAGTTTTTCCGTTGCTGTCGGCATGCTCGCCGCCGGGCGTGTACGCCTGGCGCTGGAGGATGAGTTCGTTGCCGGTTATTACCTCAAGCGCGAACCGAAAGAAGTGCGTGAGGCGGTGGAGTTCTTCGACAAGCCGGTCAGCGAGAACAGCCTGCATATCCTCGTCAGCCTGAAGAATCCCGAGCACCAGCAGATCGTCGCCGGCTTCGACCGCGCCATTGCCCAGATGAAAGCCGATGGCAGTTATGCCCGGCTGCTCAAGCAGCACGGCCTGTAATCAGGCAGGCGCGCTGTCCTTGATCAGGTGTGCGGCGAGGGTGCGCAGTGGCGCCAGTTGCCGGCAGATCAGCGCCAGCTGGGTTTGCACCAGGCGCTGGTTTTCGTCGAGCTCTTCGGGCATCTGCTCAAGCTCATTGGCCAGGGCCTCTTCGGCATCACTGTGGATCGCTACCGGCAACTTGCTGGCCAGGCCTTCGGCGATTTCATCCAGGCTGCTGGCCAGGCTGGCCCCGGCGCCATCGATCAACTGCTGGCGAACCTCGGCATCCAGGGCCGTGTCGCGGTGCGCGCCGAGGCCCGACAGATAACTGAGCAGGGTGTGCGACAGCACCAAAAAACGGAAACCGACGTCGGCCTCCTTACGAAAATGCCCCGGCTCCATGAGCATGTTGGCCAGGGTGGTCGACAACGCTGCGTCGGCGTTGTGGGCGTTGCGCCGGGCCAGGCGGTAGGCGAGGTCGTCGCTCTTGCCCTGGGCGTACTGCTGCATGATCTGGCGCAGGTAGGTGCTGTTGCAGCTCAAGGTGTTGGCCAGCACCTTGTTCAGGCGCCGGCCCTGCCAGTCCGGGAGGAACAGGAATACGGCGAGGATGGCGATCAGGCTGCCCACCAGGGTATCGAACAGGCGCGGCAGGAACAGCCCGTAGCCATCGCCGATCTGGTTGAAGCAGAACAGCACCATCAGGGTGATCGCTGCGGTTGCCAGGGTGTAGCGGGTGGTGCGGTTGACGAAGAACACCACCCCGGCGGCCACGGCGAACAGTGACTGGATGATCGGGCTGGGGAACAGGTCGAACAACGCCCAGCCGACGGTCAGGCCGATGCCCGTACCGATGATCCGTTGCACCAGCTTGCGCCGCGTGGCGCCGTAGTTGGGCTGGCAGACGAACAGGGTGGTGAGGATGATCCAGTAGCCCTGGGTCGGGTGAATCAGGTGCACCATGCCATAGCCGATCGACAGCGCCAGAGGCAGGCGCAGGGCGTGGCGAAACAGCAGCGAAGTCGGCGTCAGTTGCTGGCGCAGGCGGCTCCAGACGTCCTTGAAATTGCGCGGCGAGCGGTCGAGCAGGCTGCTGTCGCTGGCATCGGCAAGGTTGTCGGGGTTGCTGGCATCGCTGAGCAGGCGGTCGAGGGTCGCCAGGTTTGCCGCCAGCGCCCGCAGCGAACGCAGCAGGCCACGCCAGGCCGGGTTGCTCTGGATGCGCAGGTGTTCGAGCGAGGCGTGCAGGTCTTCCAGGGCCTGGGCGAAGCTGGTGTCGTAGGTGAACGGCTGGCGCAGCTGGATGGATTCGGACAACTGCTGGCACGCAACGCCCTGCTGGCGCAGCAGACGCTGGCAGCGGAACAGCACGTCGCTGTGGAAAAAGGCTTCGGTCAGGGCGTTGTAGGGGTAGTGCGAAGAACTGGCACGCTCATGGATGTCCTGGGCCAGGAAGTACAGCTTCAGGTAGCGGCTGACCTTCGAGCCAGGCCGGCCATTGCCGACCCGGTGCAGGATGATCTCCTTGGCCGCATTCAGTGCGGCCACCACCCGGCCGTTCTGCTGCGCCAGTTCCAGGCGCCGGGCTTCGACATCCAGCTGGCGGATCGGCTCGAACAGGGTGGCCTTGAGCTTGAGGTAGCGACCCAGCTCGCGGAACAGCCGGGCCAGGCTCTGCTGCACCGGCTGGTTGGAAAACAGCGCCTGCCATAGCACTGAAAGCAGGCCGTACCAGGCGGCGCCGGCCACCAACAGCAACGGCTCGTGCCAGAAGTCAGTGACTTCGCCGCCGCGCTGGTCGACGCCGATCATGGTGTACACCGACAAAATCAGCGTCGCCGAGGCAATCGCGCCGTAGCGCTCGCCGAGCGCACCGAGCATGGTCAGGGCAAAGCTGGCCAGGGCCAGGGCGCAGCCGAAGATGATCGGGTAGGGGAACAGCAACTCCACCGACAGCGCGGCAACCGTGAAGCACACCAGGGTCACCGCCAGGGCATTCAGGCGCCCCTGCCAGCTGTCGTCGGTCTCGGCCAGGGCGCTGGCGATAATCCCCAGAAACAGCGGGATCAGCAGGCTCATCTCGTCCTTGTACCAGCACAGCAGCATGCTGCCGGTCAGGGCGATGAGAACGCGGATGGCGTAGCTGAACTTGTCCAGGGCCCAGAGGCGGCGCAACGATTGGCTGAACGAGGAAGATGACATGTCGGGTCGGCAGGCCTTGGGCGATGATCGAAATTGAGCCAGTCAGATGGCAGCGGTGTTACCGCCGCCATCTGACCAGCAAAATTTGTTCCTTGATGCGCTGATTCTACCGCGAAGGTTAGACGAACTGCGCGGCCGCGTAAGCCGAGGCCCAGGCCCACTGGAAGTTGAAGCCGCCCAGGTGGCCACTGACGTCGAGCACTTCACCGATAAAGTACAGCCCCGGGCTTTTCAGCGACTCCATGGTTTTCGACGAAACCTCGCGGGTATCGACGCCGCCCAGGGTTACCTCGGCGGTGCGGTAGCCCTCGGTACCGGCCGGCACCACCTGCCAGGCCCCGAGCTTGTCGCTGACCTGGGCCAGTTCCGCCGGGGTGTACTGCTTCATCGGTTTGGAGACGAACCAGTGCTCGGCCAGCAGGTTGGCCATCTTCTTGGTGAAGATCTCGCCGAGCAGGGTCTTGAGCTCGCTGTTGGGGCGCTCGGCTTGCTGCTGTTGCAGCCAGCTCAGGGCGTCGTGCTCGGGCAGCAGGTTGATCTCAACCGTGTCGCCGGCCTGCCAGAACGAAGAAATCTGCAGGATCGCCGGGCCGCTCAGGCCGCGGTGGGTAAACAGCAGGTTTTCGCGGAAGCTGCTGGCGTTGCAGCTGGCCACGCAATCCACCGAGGTGCCCGACAGTTCAGTGCAGATCGCCTTGAGCTGCGGCTCGGTGATGGTGAACGGCACCAGGCCGGCACGGGTCGGCAGCAGGGTGTGACCGAACTGGCGGGCCACCTGGTAGCCGAAGCCGGTGGCGCCCAGGGTCGGGATCGACAGGCCGCCGGTGGCGATGACCAGCGACTGGCACTGGAACTGGCCGGCGCTGGTTTCCAGCAGGTAGCCGCTGTCGAGTTTTTCGATTTGCTCGATGCGGGTTTCCATGCGCAGCTCGGCGCCAGCGTTGTCGCACTCGTCCAGAAGCATGCCGAGGATGTCGCTGGACTTGTTATCGCAGAACAGCTGGCCGAGCTTTTTCTCGTGGTAGGGCACGCCGTGCTTGCCGACCATCTCGATGAAGTCCCACTGGGTGTAGCGGGCCAGGGCCGATTTGCAGAAGTGCGGGTTGTGCGAGAGGAAATTGCTCGGCTCGGTGTACATGTTGGTGAAGTTGCAGCGGCCACCGCCGGACATGAGGATCTTCTTGCCCGGTTTGTTGGCGTGGTCGAGCAGCAGCACCTGACGGCCGCGTTTGGCGGCGCTCAGGGCGCACATCAGGCCGGCGGCGCCAGCGCCGATGATGATCACTTCGGTGGAACGCACTGCAAAATCCTCGAGAATTCGGTGGTGAAGCGATCGCGGGGCAAGCCCGCTCCTACAGGGAGGGTGTGTAGGAGCGGGCTTGCCCCGCGAAAAAAGTAATCAGACGATCCGCACCCGCAACGAGCGGCCCTTGATCTTGCCGCTGTTGAGCCGCTGCAGCGCCTGTTTGGCCACCGCGCGCTCGACGGCGACGAAGGCCTGGAAGTCGAAGATGGCAATCTTGCCGACCTGGGTGCCCGGCAGTCCGGCATCGCCGGTCAAGGCGCCAAGAATGTCGCCAGGGCGCAGCTTGTCCTTGCGCCCGGCAGCGATGCACAGGGTGCTCATGGTCGGCAGCAGCGGTGCACCATTCTGGGCCTTGAGGCTGTCCAGCTGTTCCCAGCGCAGGGCGGCCTTCTGCATGTCTTCGATGGCCTGGGCGCGATGGCCTTCGGCCGGGGCCACCAGGCTCACCGCCAGGCCTTTCTCACCGGCACGACCGGTACGGCCGACACGGTGCACGTGGATCTCGGCATCGCGGGCCAGCTCGACGTTGATGACCATGTCCAGGGCGTCGATATCCAGGCCGCGGGCGGCGACGTCAGTGGCCACCAGCACCGACAGGCTGCGGTTGGCGAACAGGGTCAGGACCTGGTCGCGGTCACGCTGCTCCAGGTCGCCATGCAGGGCCTGGGCGGCGATACCCTTGGCCTGCAGGTGCTCGACCAGCTCCTGGCACTGCTGCTTGGTGAAGCAGAACGCTACGCACGACTGCGGGCGGAAATGCCCGAGCAGCTTGCTCACCGCGTCCATGCGCTGTTCCGGGGTGATCTCGTAGAAGCGCTGCTCGATCTGGCTGTCGGCGTGCTGCGACTCGACCTTGACGGTTTGCGGGTCGCGCATGAAGGCCGAGGCCAGTTGCTTGATGCCGGCCGGGTAGGTGGCGGAGAACAGCAGGGTCTGGCGGCGCTTCGGGGTCTGGCCGATGATGTCGGCGATGGCGTCGTAGAAGCCCATGTCGAGCATGCGGTCGGCTTCATCGAGCACCAGGGTGTTGAGGCCATCGAGCACCAGGGTGCCTTTGCTCAGGTGCTGCTGCACGCGGCCCGGGGTGCCGACGATGATGTGCGCGCCGTGCTCCAGCGAAGCGATCTGCGGGCCCAGGGACACGCCACCGCAGAGGGTCAGAATCTTGATGTTGTCTTCGCTGCGGGCCAGGCGACGCAGCTCTTTGGCCACCTGGTCGGCCAGTTCGCGGGTCGGGCACAGCACCAGCGCCTGGCACCCGAAGTAACGCGGGTTGAGCGGGTTGAGCAGGCCGATGCCGAAGGCGGCGGTCTTGCCGCTGCCGGTCTTGGCCTGGGCGATCAGGTCCATGCCCTTGAGCATCACCGGCAGGCTTTGGGCCTGGATCGGGGTCATCTGGGCGTAGCCGAGGGCGTCCAGGTTGGCCAGCATGGCGGCGGACAGCGGCAAAGTGGCGAAGGCGGTGGCAATGGTGGTCACGAGACGGGCCTGCAAAACAAAATGTCGCGCAGTGTACCAGCCTCATGGCCTTTAGCCCTAAGGCTCGATCTCCGGTTCCGGACGAGGGGCACGCCTTCCGTCCGCCCTGGACAGCTGCATGAAGATCGCCGCCGCCAGCATGGCCATCAGGCCGATGGTCACAAAGGTCAGCTGGAACGCCCCGAGGGTGCTCTCGACGCCTTCGGCACTGCCCGCTGCGGTAAAACCGCCAAGCAGGGCGCCGGCACAGGCCACACCGAGGCTCAGCGACAATTGCGCGACCACCGACAGCAGGCTGTTGCCGCTGCTGGCGCTGTTGTCGTCGAGATCGATCAGGGTCACGGTGTTCATCGCTGTGAACTGCATCGAGTTGACCGCACCCAGCAAGCCCAGTTGCAACAGCAACAGGGCGTAGGGCGTCTGTTCGTCGACCAGCCCCAGGCTTGCCAGCAGCAGGCCCAGCAGCAGGGTATTGCCGGTGAGAATGTTGCGGTAGCCGAAGCGTTCGATCAGTGGCCTGGCAATCGACTTGGCGACCATCGCCGCCGCAGCCAGGGGGATCATGCTCATGCCGGCCTGGGACGGTGAGTAACCCAGCGCCACTTGCAGCAACAGCGGCACCAGGAACGGCAGGGCGCCGCTGCCCAGGCGGGCAAACAGGTTGCCGAGGATACCCACTGAAAAGGTCCGGGTGCGGAACAGTTTTGGCGAAAACAGCGGGTTGTCGACGCTGCCGGCGCGCAGCCAGTAGGCGGCCAGGCAGGCCATGCCGGCAAACAGCAGCAGCATTACCCGCAGGTGCGGCAGGTGCAGCTCGCCCAGGCCTTCCATGGCAATGGTGATCAACACCATTGCCGCGCCGAACAGCACGAAGCCGATGCCGTCGAAGCGGGTACGCTCAGAGCCGCGCAGGTCGGGGATGAACTTCCACACCGCATAACAGCCGATGGCGCCAACCGGCAGGTTGAGCAGGAAAATCCAGTGCCAGCTGAGAATTTCCACCAGCCAGCCGCCCATGGTCGGGCCCAGCAACGGCCCGAGCAGGCCGGGGATGGTGATGAAGCTCATGATCCGCACCAGCTCCGAGCGCGGATAGGCACGCAGCACCACCAGGCGCCCGACCGGCAGCATCAAGGCACCGCCCAGGCCCTGGATCACCCGTGCCGCTACCAGCATGCCGAGGCTGCTGGCCAGGGCGCAGAGCAGCGAACCTAGGCTGAACAGGAGGATGGCGCCGAAGAAGATGCGCTTGGTGCCAAAGCGGTCTGCAATCCAGCCCGAGGCCGGGATCAGCAGGGCCACGGTGAGCATGTAGGCGATGATCACCGACTGCATGCGCAGCGGGTCTTCGGCCAGGTCGCGGGCCATGGCCGGCAGGGCGGTGTTGAGGATGGTGCCGTCGAGCGACTGCATGAAAAAGGCGATGGCCACCACCCAGGGAATCCAGCGGGCGGTGGTCGGGTCCAGCGGGGCGCGGTTGGGCATGGGTTGGTGTGCAGTCCTTGAGGGCCTCATCGCGGGTCTGTGGCAGCGGGCTTGACCCGCGATGGGCTAATTACAGTGTCAACGTCAGGCGTTTGACCAACGCTCCCGGCAAATGGCTCGAACTGGTCTGGCGCTGGCCGTAGGTGCTGGTCGACAGAATCAGCTCGCGTTCGGTCGTCAATGCCTCCAGTTGCGAACCCAGCAAACTGTAGACGCTGTCGTCAAAGCGCATGGTGCTCACCGGCGCCTGGATCTCGCCGTTCTCGACCCAGAAGGTGGCGAAGCGGGTCAGGCCGGTCATGCGCGCAGCGGGCAGGTCCGAGTAGTTCAGGTACCAGAGGTTGCTGATGTACAGGCCGGTGCCCAGGCGGGCGAGGACTTCGCTCTGCGCAAGCTCGCCGCCGGCCATGCTCAGCGCGCATGGCGACTCGTAGCTATCGGCACCGTTGGCCGCCAGTTCGAACTCGGCGGCGCTACGGGCGCAGATCAGCCGATCGTGGGCCCGGCCCTGGTCAATCAGGCGCAGGTCGCTGCGCACCAGGCCTTCGTCCGAAAACGACGGGCTCAGCGAGCCGCTGACCTGCTCGCTTATCTGGACCAACGGGCTCAGGCTGGCATCGGCGCTGTACAGGCGTTGCAGCGGGCTGTTCTTGGTGGCGATGGCCTGGGCCGAGAAGCCGCCCCAGCAGAGCATGCCCATGATCTCGTCCAGCGCTGCCGGTGCCAGGTAGGCGCGGTACTGACCGGGGGCGAGCTTTTTCAGCGGGCGGCCGAGGTAGTCGAGCTGTTCGCGGGCCTGCTGCAGGCGCAGGGCGAAGGCTTCGCCGTCCCAGGACTGGCCGGCATAGTTGGCTTTGACCGCCTCGCCGTTGCTGTGGAACAGGCTCCAGTCGAAGTTGAAACTGTTGGCCTGGTGCCAGCCAAAGGCCCCGAACGAGCTGGCAAAACCCCGGCAGATCGGGCCCGCGGCGTAGATGCCAACCAGGTCCAGATCACCCGCGCCTTGCTCGATCTGCGCCAGCACCGCAGCGCTGTCTGGCAGCGCTTGATCCTGCACGCTATGGCTGTGCCAGGCGCTGTCATTGAGTTGCAGGTAAGGGTCGGGCTCAAGCAGCGGCAGGGTCTGGCGCAGTTGCTCCAGGGCTTGTTGCAGGCGCAGCTGATCGACCTCGGCGTCGTTGCCGAGGGTGAACTGCAGCTCGGCCTGGCGCCCGTCGGCGACCAGCTTGAGCACGCAACTGGCCTGTTGCACTTCGCCGGCCTGGCGCACCCTGGCGTGGTTGAAGCGGATGAACTGCGAGTGCTCGCCGCTGTAGCTCAAGGTGAAATGCTCTGGCGCGCACACCGCGTCGCGCAGGCTGGCGACCAGGTGCTGGAAACTTTGCAGTGGGGTGGCAGCCATCAGGCGTCTCCTCCGAATACGTCGATCTGGCTGAATACGCAGGCGGGGGAGGCGTGGCCCACGCGTACCACCTGGTTGGGCTCGCCCTTGCCGCAGTTTGGCGTGCCCAGTACCTGTAAGGTGCTGGCGTCACCGACGGCGCTGAGATTGCCCCAGAACCGGGCGGAGATGCCGCGGTAGTTGGGATTCTTGACCACGCCCTTGAGCTCGCCGTTTTCGATCAGTTGGCCCCATTCGCAGCCGAACTGGAACTTGTTGCGCGCATCATCAATCGACCACGAGCGGTTGGTGCGCATCAGGATGCCCTGCTCGATACCGCCGATCAGTTGCGCCAGGGTCTTGTCCCCCGGCTCGATGTTGAGGTTGGCCATGCGGTCGATCGGTGCGCGGTTCCAGCCGCAGGCGCGGCTGTTGGCCACCCCTTCAAGGCCGGAACGGAACTGCGACAGGGCACCACCGAGCGGGCGGACCAGCAAACCGTCCTTGATCAGGTACTGCTTGTGCGCAGCGCTGCCGTCATCGTCGTGGCTGTAGCTGGCAAGCTCTTCGCGGATCGACGGGTCGAAGGTCACGTTGAGCAATTTCGAGCCGTACTGCAGGCTGCCGAAGTCGCTGGCTTTGACAAAGCTGGTGCCGGCGTAATTACGCTCGTCGCCGAGGATGCGGTCCATTTCCAGCGGGTGGCCGATCGATTCGTGGATCTGCAGCATCATCTGGTCGGGCATCAACAGCAGGTCGCGCACACCACTGGGGGTGTTCGGCGCCAGCAGCAGTTGCAGGGCCTGCTCGGCGACTTTGGCCCCGGCACCAACCAGGCCGCAACGCTCGATCACATCGAGGCCGCCCTGCTGGCCGAAGTTTTCCCGGCCCAGGGTGCGGGTCTGGCTGTCCTGGCCGTCGAAGGCGGTGGTGCTGAAACCCGGGTAGATAAAGCGCTGGGCCTGGCGCAGTTCAGCGCCGGCGGTGTTCAGGTAGATCTGCTCGATAGTGCTGATGCCAAGGCTTGCCTGCCAGTTCACCAGGCGGCTGTCGTCCGGCACGCTGGCAGATTCCTGGGCAAGCAGGGCGTAGCAGTCGGCCAGGGACGGGAAGGCTTGCTCAAGGTTGGGCGAGCAGTAATCGGCGCGGCCTGTGGCCAGCGGTTGCTCGCGCAGGTCGAGCAGGGCGCGCCCGGCGATTTGCCGGGCCAGTGCCTCAGCTTGCTCCAAGGCACGCTGCAAGCCGGCTTGCGAGAGGTCGGCGGTGGCGGCGTAGGTTTCCACGCCATGGACGCGCACGGTGAGCATCGCGCCTTCGTCGCGGCTGAGAAACGGCGGCTCGGCGATATTCTTGCGCACCGACAGGTGTTGCTGGCTTTGTTGCACATAACGCAGGGAGAAAAATTCGCCACTGCTGCGCAGGGCGGCGAAGCGCTGGCGCAGCAATGCGGTCAACTCGAACATGCGGGAACCTCCGTGTGCGCGGTGGTTCCCCCTCAGAACCACTCGTCGTGCATGCTCAGGCAGGTATCGTCACGGGCCGCGAGCAATGCCAGCTCATTATGGCAGCCCGGCACTTCCCAGGTCAGGAAATAACGCGCGGCCTGCAATTTGCCCAGGTAGAAGTCGCGATCGGCCGGGTTGCCTCGGGCCAGGCCTTGTTCGGCGTGGATTGCCTGCTCCAGCCAGCGCCAGCCGATCACGCAGTGACCGAAAGCCTTTAGATACAGCGCCGAGTTGGCCAGGGCGGCATTGACCTGGCCCTGGGCCAGGTCGCCGAGCAGGCCGAGGGTCACTTCCTGCAGGCGATTGAGCAACTGCTCCAGCGGTACTCGCAGACGATCCAGGCTGCCGTGCGGATGGGCTCTCTCGCAGGTGCTGGCGATCAGGCGGACCAGTTGCTTGAGCCCGGCACCACCGTTCTGCGCCAGCTTGCGCCCGAGCAGGTCCAGCGACTGGATGCCGTGGGTGCCTTCGTGAATCGGATTCAGGCGGTTGTCGCGGTAGTACTGTTCGACCGGGTACTCGCGGGTGTAGCCATGGCCGCCGAGAATCTGGATGGCCAGCTCGTTGGCCTTGAGGCAAAACTCCGAAGGCCAGGATTTGACGATCGGCGTCAGCAGGTCGAGCAGTTCATGGGCTTGCTGGCGAACCGTATCGCTTTCGCCGCTCTGGGTGTCATCGAACAGCCGCGCGGCGTACAGGCCCAGATCAAAGGCGCCTTCGACGTAGGCCTTCTGGGTCAGCAGCATGCGCTTGACGTCGCTGTGATTGATGATCGGCACGGCAGCGGTGGCCGGGTTCTTGTTGTCTGGCAGGCGCCCTTGCGGACGCTGGCGGGCGTACTCCAGCGAGTACAGATAGCCGGCATAACCAAGCATCACCGCGCCCATGCCGACGCCGATACGCGCCTCGTTCATCATCTGGAACATGCAGGCCAGGCCCTGGTGTGGCTTGCCCACCAGGTAGCCGACGCACTGGCCGTTGTCGCCGAAGTTCAGCGCCGTCGACGTGGTGCTGCGCCAGCCCATCTTGTGGAACAACCCGGCCAGCAACACATCGTTGCGCGGGCCGAGGCTGCCGTCGGCGTTGACCAGGAACTTGGGCACGATAAACAGCGAAATGCCCTTCACCCCGGGCGGCGCATCGGGCAGCTTGGCCAGGACCATATGCACGATGTTCTCCGACAATGGATGGTCGCCGCCGGAAATGAATATCTTGTTGCCGCGCAGCCGGTAGCTGCCATCGCCGACTGGCTCGGCGCGGCTGCGAATATCGGCCAGGGACGAACCGGCGTGCGGCTCGGTCAGGGCCATGGTGCCGAAGAAGCGGCCTTCGATCATGGGTTGCAGGAACAGGCGCTTCTGCTCGTCGCTGCCAAAGCTTTCAATCAGGTTGGCGGCGCCCATGGTCAGGAACGGGTAGGCCGTGGTCCCGGCGTTGGCCGCCTGGAAGTGGGCGAAACAGGCTTGCGAGAGCAGGGTCGGCAACTGCATGCCACCGGCCTCGAAGTCACGGCTGGCGTTGAGAAAGCCGGCTTCAAGGAAGGCATCGACCGCAGGCTTGACCTCGGGGATCAACAGCGCCTCGCCATTTTCATAGCGCGGCTCGTGCTCGTCGCCCTTGCGATTGTGCGGGGCGAAATACTTCTCGGCGATGGTCCGCGCAGTGCTCAGCGCGGCATCGAAGGTTTCGCGGTTGTGCTCGGCAAAGCGCGGGCGTTGGGTCAGGGCCTCGGCATCGAGCACTTCGTAGAGTTCGAAGGCCAGGTTGCGGGCGCTGAGCAGGGTCTCGGACATGGCGGCATTCCTGTCTGGGGATGGGCCGAGTCTAGGTAGTGACGTTGCTACTGCACAGTGAAATAGATGCGGGTGATGGCAAGGCACAAGGCGTTTGGGAATGTTCGTACCCTTGCTTAGGAGCCAGAGGGCAGATCTGTGATGCACGAGCAGGCTTTGATAGTCGGCCCATTACCGAAGGCCGTAGCCATGACCACTAACAGCACCGCTTCGATGAGCCCTGATCTCTCTGATGCTTCAGGCAGGGGGCCAATGTTCTTCGTCGTATCGATCAGAAAGATGATCGTGATGAACCTGTTCACCTTTGGCTTTTATTGGGCTTTTTGCCATTACCAAAGCTGGGCGCTCTACCGGCGGGAAACCGGGGAGCGAGTGTTACCGCTGGTAAGAAGCATCTTCGGCATTCTGTTTCTTTACAGCCTGCTGAGCAGGGTCGATCGGCAATTACACCTGTCTGGCCGTAGCTACAGGTGGTCACCGTTCTGGTTGGTATGCGCCTTGATCCTGCTGACAGCGTTCTCGTTGTGGGCAAACCAGATGATGGAGCTGGCGCCGCTGCCGTTGTTGAGTGCGGTATTGGCTATGGATGTCGTGATTCTTTGGGTAATGGCCAGGATTCAGGGAGCGATAAACACCTGCGTAGGCGACCCGAAAGGCCAGTCTAATTCCCGCTTGTCACTCCTGAATTGGGCCTGGATGTCGGTCGGGATTCTGGTTTGGATAGTGCTGGTGTCTTTTCTCGTGGTTTTGCTGGCAGGTTTTTTCATCGGGATCTTTGTTGATGTCTGAGGCCTTCAGTCGTCAGCCTATGAATCAGCTCCCACGTATGACCCGGTTTTGGTGGGGTGGGATGGATGCATTTTTTATAGTCTTTTATGTCCAGGGTAGTCTTCGTGGCGGTCAGATCCCCTGGTTTTCGTCATTGCTTCCGAGGTCGTGAAGGCGGGTAGCCTGGGGTGGCTGGTACGTCATCAACGTGCGAAGTTTCTGGGCTAGAAAGCATCGCGGGTCAAGCCCGCTCCTACGCTGTAGGAGCGGGCTTGACCCGCGATAGAGGCGCTGCTGGCTATCAGCCGATAGTCATCAGGCTCGCGTTACCACCGGCAGCAGCGGTGTTGACGCTCAGCGCGCGCTCGATCACCAGGCGCTCCAGGGCAATCGCGGTTTCACCCGACGACAGGCCGTGAACACCGACGATGGCGCCGGCGCGCTTGGCCACCTGCTCGCACACGGCGCGCAGTTGGTCGGAGTCGCCATGGTGGAGGACGGCGTCGAATACCAAGTCATCCTTGTTCCAGTCGGCCACCAGTTGGATGCGCGCTTGCACTTCCTTCGGCAGGCGATTGCGCAGGGTCTTGCTCAGCTCGCCTTCCGGCCACACCGCCGAGCTGCCCACGGCCAGTACCGCCGCCAGTTGGGTCAGCAGGTCAGCTTCGACCTCGGCCAGGCACAGCACGTGCTCGCGCGGCAGGATGGTGTAGCTGTTGCGCTCGCCGGTCGGGCCCGCCAGCAGGCGGCTGATACCGCTTTGCGATTGCTGGGCGAACTGCTCGCACAGGCCGCTCAGGTCGTTCAGCTGATTGCTCGCCGCCCAGGCTTTGAGGGCTTGCAGCGGTTTGCTCAGGCTGTCGCGCAGGCGGGTGTCCGGGGCGTTTTCGCCGTCGGTGCGCTGGAACGACTGCTCGATGGCGCCCGCCGGGCGGGTCGACAGCAGGCGGTACAGGTACAGCGGGCCACCGGCTTTCGGGCCGGTACCGGACAGGCCTTCACCGCCGAATGGCTGCACGCCGACCACGGCGCCGACGATGTTGCGGTTGACGTAGACGTTACCGGCATTGACGTTGTCGATGACCTTGGCAATGGTTTCGTCGATCCGGGTGTGGACACCCAGGGTCAGGCCGTAGCCGGAGGCGTTGATCTGCTCGATCAACTGGTCGAGGTTCTTGCGGTTGTAGCGCACCACGTGCAGGACCGGGCCGAAGATCTCGCGTTGCAGTTCGTCGAAGCTTTCCAGTTCGATCAGGGTTGGCATCACGAAGGTGCCGCGCTTGATCTCTTCACCATCGGCGATTGCCATCTGGTACACGGTACGGCCTTTGTCGCGCATACCCTGGATGTGCTTCTCGATACCGGCCTTGGCTTCGGCGTCGATCACCGGGCCAATGTCCACGGCCAGGCGTTCAGGGTTGCCCAGGCGGCTTTCGGCCATGGCGCCCTTGAGCATTTCGATCACGCGATCGGCAGAATCTTCCTGCAGGCACAGTACGCGCAGGGCCGAGCAACGCTGGCCAGCGCTGTCGAAGGCAGAAGATACGACGTCGATGACCACCTGTTCGGTGAGCGCCGAGGAGTCGACGATCATTGCGTTCTGGCCGCCGGTTTCGGCGATCAGCGGGATCGGACGGCCTTGGGCATCCAGGCGGCCGGCGATGTTGCGTTGCAGCAGGCGGGCGACTTCGGTGGAACCGGTAAACATCACGCCTTTGACCCGATCGTCACCGACCAGGCGGGCGCCGACGGTTTCGCCGCGGCCCGGCAGCAGTTGCACTACGCCTTCGGGGATACCGGCTTCGAGCAGCAGGCGCACGGCCTGGGCGGCAACCAGCGGGGTCTGTTCGGCCGGCTTGGCCAGCACCGGGTTACCGGCGGCAAGGGCCGCGGCAACCTGGCCGCTGAAGATCGCCAGGGGGAAGTTCCATGGGCTAATGCACACTACCGGGCCCAATGGGCGGTGAGCGTCGTTGCTGAAATCGTTGCGCGCCTGGACGGCGTAGTAACGCAGGAAGTCGACGGCTTCACGCACTTCGGCGATGGCGTTGGCGAAGGTCTTGCCGGCTTCACGGGCGAGCAGGCCCATCAGCGGCTGGATCTCGGCTTCCATCAGGTCGGCGGCACGCTCCAGGATCGCGGCGCGTTCGGCCGGCGGGGTGGCCTGCCAGATCGGCGCGGCATTGAGCGCGCACTGGATGGCGTTGTCGACGTCAGTGACGTTGGCTTCCTGGACATGACCCACCACATCGCGCAGGTCAGCCGGGTTCAGCACCGGCGCAGCTGCTTCGGTGCTGGAGGCGCAACCGAGCATCGGCGCGGCTTTCCAGTCGTTGTGGGCGCTGGCCAGCAGGGCGCAGGACAGCGAAGCCAGGCGGTGTTCGTTGGCCAGGTCGATACCGGCGGAGTTGGCCCGCTCGGTGCCATACAGGTCACGCGGCAGCGGAATGCGCGGGTGCGGCAGGCCGGTATTGCCTTCCTGGGTAGCCATCTGTTCGATGGTGGCGACCGGGTCGGCGACCAGTTCCTGGATCGAGATCGACTGGTCGGCAATACGGTTGACGAACGAGGTGTTGGCGCCGTTTTCCAGCAGGCGGCGAACCAGGTAGGCCAGCAGGGTTTCGTGGGTACCGACCGGGGCATACACGCGGCACGGACGGTTCAGCTTGCCATCGGCGACCTTGCCGACAACCTGCTCGTACAGCGGCTCGCCCATACCGTGCAGGCACTGGAATTCGTACTGGCCCGGGTAATAGTTCTGGCCGGCGATATGGTAGATGGCCGACAGGGTGTGGGCGTTGTGGGTGGCGAACTGCGGGTAGATGACTTCCGGCACCGACAGCAGTTTGCGTGCACAAGCAATGTAAGAAACGTCGGTGTACACCTTGCGGGTATACACCGGGTAGCCTTCCAGGCCTTCGACCTGGGCGCGCTTGATCTCGCTGTCCCAGTAAGCACCTTTTACCAGGCGGATCATCAGGCGATGGCGGCTGCGGCGGGCCAGGTCGATGACGTAGTCGATCACATACGGGCAGCGCTTCTGGTAGGCCTGGATGACGAAACCGATACCGTTCCAGCCGGTCAGTTGCGGCTCGAAGCACAGGCGCTCGAGCAGGTCCAGGGACAGCTCCAGGCGGTCGGCTTCCTCGGCGTCGATGTTCAGGCCGATGTCGTATTGCTTGGCCAGCAGAGTCAGCGACAGCAGGCGCGGGTACAACTCGTCCATGACGCGCTCGTACTGGGCGCGGCTGTAGCGTGGGTGCAGGGCCGAGAGCTTGATCGAGATGCCCGGGCCTTCATAGATGCCGCGACCGTGGGAAGCCTTGCCGATCGAATGGATAGCCTGCTCGTAGGACGCCAGGTATTTCTGCGCGTCATGTTCGGTCAGCGCCGCTTCGCCGAGCATGTCGTAGGAATAACGGAAGCCTTTGGCTTCGAACTTGCTGGCGTTGGCCAGGGCTTCGGCGATGGTTTCGCCGGTCACGAACTGCTCGCCCATCAGGCGCATGGCCATGTCGACGCCCTTGCGGATCATCGGCTCGCCGCTCTTGCCGATGATGCGGCTGAGCGAAGAGGTGAGGCCGGATTCGTTGTGGGTCGAGACCAGTTTGCCGGTCAGCAGCAAGCCCCAGGTGGCGGCGTTGACGAACAGCGACGGGCTGTTGCCCAGGTGCGGCTGCCAGTTGCCGGTGCTGATCTTGTCGCGGATCAGGGCGTCGCGGGTGCCTTTGTCGGGGATGCGCAGCAGGGCTTCGGCCAGGCACATCAGCGCCACGCCTTCCTGCGACGACAGGGAGAATTCCTGCAGCAGGCCCTGAACGATGCCGGCACGGCCGCCAGCGCTCTTCTGGTTACGCAGTTTTTCGGCGATGCCGGCGGCCAGCTTGTTGGTGGCCTCGGCCATGGCGGCCGGCAGGCGCGCCTGCTCCAGCAGCATCGGTACCACTTCCGGCTCAGGGCGGCGATAGGCGGCGGTGATGGCCGAGCGCAAGACCGACTGCGGCAGAATGCTTTCGGCAAATTCGAGGAAGCACTGGTGGGCGTGGTCGGCCTGTACTTCACCGGCATCGTCGGCATGAATGCCGGGCTGACCGTTGAGTTCGGTCAGGGTGGCGCCACCCTCGAGCTTCTCCAGGTAATTGAAGATCGCTTGTTTGATCAACCAGTGCGGCGTGCGATCGATAGAGGTCGCAGCTGCTTTGAGTCGCTCACGGGTAGGGTCGTCGAGTTTGACCCCAAGGGTGGTCGTCGCCATTTCTTATCCTCATTATTGCCACCGGCTGTGGCTTAAGCTGGCGCCAAGATTAGCCGTGCGCGATTTTGGGTGCAACCTAGTGCAACCCAAAATATGCAGGAAAAAAGTGCTACTCGTCCGGAGGGTAAAACCACACAGCAAAAATGGCTGTTTGTGGTGCATTTTCTTCTGAAAACAGGTCTTCTTGCTCCAAAAGGGAGCAAAAACCTGCTGTTACGCAAAATTTCCGACGAGGTGCAACTTGATTGTAAAAACAGGTTGCACCCTCTTTGCGTTGTTGCATAGGATTCGCGGCCTGGGTGCAACCTCTTCGAGGCTGTCGCTACATAAAAACAAACGCCAGGGCGCAACAATGAGTGTAAGCAATCCAACCTTGATCACGTTCGTGATCTATATCGCGGCAATGGTGCTGATCGGCTTCATGGCCTATCGCTCTACCAACAACCTTTCCGACTATATTCTTGGCGGTCGCAGCCTCGGCAGCGTGGTTACCGCGCTTTCGGCCGGTGCTTCGGACATGAGTGGCTGGCTGTTGATGGGCCTGCCGGGCGCTATCTACATGTCGGGCCTGTCGGAAAGCTGGATCGCCATCGGCCTGATCATCGGTGCCTATCTGAACTGGCTGTTTGTTGCCGGCCGCCTGCGGGTGCAGACCGAGCACAACGGTGATGCGCTGACCCTGCCGGATTACTTCTCCAGCCGCTTCGAAGATAACAGCGGGCTGCTGCGGATCATCTCCGCCGTGGTGATCCTGGTGTTCTTCACCATCTATTGCGCCTCCGGCATCGTTGCCGGCGCCCGTCTGTTCGAAAGCACCTTCGGCATGTCCTACGAGACAGCGCTGTGGGCTGGTGCGGCGGCAACCATTGCCTACACCTTCGTTGGTGGTTTCCTGGCAGTGAGCTGGACCGACACCGTCCAGGCTACGCTGATGATCTTCGCCCTGATCCTGACCCCGGTTATCGTGTTGATCGCAACCGGCGGTCTTGACACCACCTTCGCTGCCATCGAGCTGAAAGACGCGGGCAACTTCGACATGCTCAAGGGCACCACTTTCATCGGCATTATCTCGCTGATGGGCTGGGGTCTGGGCTACTTCGGCCAGCCGCACATCCTGGCGCGCTTCATGGCCGCTGACTCGGTCAAGTCGATCGCCAAGGCCCGTCGCATCTCCATGACCTGGATGATCCTCTGCCTGGTAGGTACTTGCGCTGTGGGCTTCTTCGGTATCGCCTACTTCTCGGCGCACCCTGAAGTCGCAGGCCCGGTCACCGAGAACCACGAGCGTGTGTTCATCGAGCTGGCCAAGATCCTCTTCAACCCATGGATTGCCGGTGTCTTGCTGTCGGCCATCCTGGCGGCTGTCATGAGTACCCTGAGCTGCCAGCTGCTGGTGTGCTCCAGCGCCCTGACCGAAGACTTCTACAAGACCTTCCTGCGCAAGGGTGCCTCGCAGCTGGAGCTGGTCTGGGTCGGTCGCGCCATGGTGCTGCTGGTGGCCGTGGTCGCCATCCTGATCGCCTCCAACCCTGAGAACCGCGTGCTGGGCCTGGTCAGCTACGCCTGGGCCGGCTTCGGTGCTGCCTTCGGTCCGGTGGTACTGATCTCGGTACTGTGGAAAGGCATGACCCGTGACGGCGCACTGGCCGGTATCCTGGTCGGTGCGATCACCGTGGTGGTGTGGAAGCACTTCTCCATCTGGGGCCTGTACGAAATCATCCCGGGCTTCATCCTCGGCGCCCTGGCGATCTACTTCGTCAGCCGGGCCGGCAGCCCTTCGAAGGCGATGGTTTCGCGCTTCGAAGCCGCCGACGAGGCGTTCAAGGCCGGTCATTGATCGACTGTTGAGTGGCGTCTTACCAAGGCCCGGCCTCGCAAGAGTCCGGGCCTTGGTCGTTTTGGCGGGCCGTGCCTGACGGCGCCTGCGGGACAAGGTAAACTGCGCGGTCTTGCAGGAGTTGCCATGAACTATCGTCACGCCTTCCACGCCGGCAACCACGCCGACGTCTTCAAACACCTTGTGCTGACCCGCCTCATCGCCTTGATGTCGCGCAAGGAACAGCCGTTTGCCTACCTCGACACCCACGCAGGCCTGGGTCTTTACGACCTGCAGGGCGATCAGGCGACACGTACCGGCGAGTGGCTGGAAGGTATCGGCCGCCTCTGGGGGCGCGACGACCTGCCGGAAATCACCGCAGACTACCTGCGCATCCTGCGTAAGATGAACCCCGATGGCGAGCTGCGCTATTACCCGGGCTCCCCGGAACTGGCCCGACGCCTGGCCCGTCAGCAGGATCGCGTGCTGCTCAACGAGAAGCACCCCGAAGACGGTCGCCTGCTCAAAGACAACATGAAGAAGGACCCGCGCGTTGCCGTGCACCTGGGCGAGGGCTGGCATGTGCCGCGGGCCTTGCTGCCGGTGCAGGAAAAGCGTGCGGTGATGCTCATCGACCCGCCGTTCGAGCAGGCCGACGAGCTCAAGCGTTGCACCCAGGCGATGAAAGAGACCATCAGTCGCATGCGCCAGACTGTCGCGGCCATCTGGTACCCGATCAAGGACCAGCGCCAGCTGGTGCGCTTCTACCAGGACCTGACCAGCACCGGCGCGCCTAAACTGCTGCGGGTCGAGCTGTATGTGCACCCGCAGGACAGCCCGCAGGGCCTCAACGGCTCGGGCCTGGCCATCGCCAACCCGCCATGGGGCCTGGAAGAAGAACTGCGCACGCTGTTGCCATGGCTGTCGCAGGTGCTGGCGCAGACTCAGGGCAGCTGGCGGATGGATTGGCTGATCGCCGAATAAGCGCGGCAGGGGCGGTAGGCAATCAGACTTTGATTGCCCACAGTTACTGGCTAGGTGCTTTGAAGCGGGCCCGGATCAGGATGCTCGATGCTGCAGCGCTTGCCAGGAACAAGGCTCCGGGAAGTATTGTGGCGATAGACACGCTGCCATAGCTTGTCGTAACAAATAACCCAAGTAATGAAGTCGCTATTGTCGGAAGGTTTGCCAGCAGGCTCACTGATCGGCCTATCTCTTTGTGTCTTGTCTTATTGGCTAAAAAATTTGCAATGCTTGAGAGCGCGATGCTAGGTGCTCCAAGCATGGCGATAATAACCGTCCAGATTGCGGAGGCCGGCACCCCTCTGGTGTCGAGTGGATCGTCCAGGTTTTCAGGGATGCCTTGAACGGCCAATGTAAGGCTGATCCATGCTAGTGTCAGAAGTAATGAGGGTAGAAGTAGAGTTGCCGTCGTTATAAGGGTTGGCGCTTTCATGGGGTCGTTGAATAGTTGATTGGCAATGAGCCCGGCATTTCAATTTCGTAGCTCACTGCATTGGTGACTTTGAACATGCTTCTCAATGCCGTAGTAGCTGATTCGTCGAGAGGTATTCTGTGATCGCTTGCTTCTGCATCGTATAGATCGTTGTACGCTTTTGCCTGTCCCGAGAAGCTGACGTTTCCCTCGCTGTCTCGAGTTATTGTGCCAATAATTCGCAATGTTATATTGCCGAGATAGGTCCTGGCTGCGAACGAGTCTTGGCCTGTGTAATACGGTACATTGATGTCAATTTGTGTTGAGCCGATTTCTGCAGCCTCGATTAGACTCTTGAGTTCTGGGATTTTTCGACGCTGGGAGAGATTCCGATGTCTTTCAGTGAGACTGTGGCTTTTGCCCCTTTGCCATAGATGGCATGCGCGATGGCTTTTGTGGCGGTAAAAATTCCTCCGGAAAATTGCACTTCGGTTGTCAGGGATGGTGATTTGTCTGCTCCGTAAGTATTAGCCCTGATGCGCCCCTTATGCCATGCCACTTTGTTTTCTAGTGTCGGGTCGAGCGCTTTTAGTTGGTCGGCGTGGTGGGCGCAAATAAGATCCAGGGTCATTAGGCCGGGGGAGAAAGGAGGCTTGTTGTATTGCGCTCTTTTTAGGTCGAGGCAAAGCATTGACCACCAATTGCCAGATAGATAAGCCTCGTTTCGCTGGCTCCACATTCTGGCAATAACCAGGGGGTGCCCTGGCGGTGTTTGTCCGCCTTTTGAAGTAGGGGTTCCATAGTCATCTGGGTAAACAATTGTGGGTGCAAGTTCAATTTGCATGTGTGTGCCCTTGTTTGTTGATGGTCGTCTGGTGTTGACTATCTAATTCTTATCGGGCTTTTGTGTATATATAGAAACTTCTCACGGCAATGTAAGTTGTTTCTTTTTCTTTTCGCTGAAGTCGTATGAGTGCATGCCGTTGTGGGGCTTTCGTTCGGGCAATGACCGCGCGGTGCCTTCATTCATCACCTGCGATCTGTCCAGTTCCACCCGGTGCCGCGTTGCAGGTGAATGCGCTATAATCCCGCCCTTTCGCTGCCATCCGCCCTCCGGGCCGAGGCGCACTTTTACAGATTGAAGAGGCTAGACCCTTGGCATTGACGATTCTTGGCCTGTCCGGCGCCCTTAGTCATGACCCTTCCGCGGCCCTGTACATCGACGGCAAGCTGATTGCCGCCGCTGAAGAAGAGCGCTTCGTGCGCGATAAACATGCAAAGAACCGCATGCCCTACGAATCGGCGAAGTTCTGCCTGGAGCAGGCCGGTATCAAGCCGTCCGACGTTGATGTGGTGGCGATTCCGTTCGCCCCGATCAGCCTGTTCGGCGAAGCTCGCTGGCACTACGCCAAGCGTTACTGGTACGCCCCGGACCGCGCCCTTGATGCGATCCTGATGGGCAACCGTCGCTACAAGCGTTACCGCAAGAAGATCGTCTGGTGCCTGGAGCAACTGGGCTTCGACCCCAAAAAGGTCAAGATCGAGCCGGTCGAGCACCACCTGGCCCACGCCTCCAGTGCCTACCACTGCTCCGGTTTCAAAGAGAAAACCGCGATCCTCGGTATCGACGGTAAGGGCGAATACGCCACGACCTTCTTTGGCTACGGCGAAAACGGCAAGATCCACAAGATCAAGGAATTCTTCGATCCGGACTCCCTCGGTGGCCTGTACGGCGCGATCACCGAGTTCCTCGGTTTCGAAATGCTCGATGGCGAGTTCAAGGTCATGGGCATGGCGCCTTATGGCGACGCCAGCAAGTACGATTTCTCGCGCCTGGCCTCGTTCGAAAATGGCGAGCTGGTGATCAACACCGACTACGCCAATGTCATCGGCCTGCGTCGTTATAAAGAGAAGGGCAAGGGTTTCTACTTCTCGCCAAAACTGATCGAGTGGCTGGGCCCGAAACGCGAAGGCGACATCGCCGACGAGCCGTACATCCACTACGCCGCGAGCATGCAGGCGCTGTTCGAGAAGCTCGCCCTGCAGATGATCGACCACTACCTGGGCGACATCCTCAAGGAGACCGGCAAACTGGCCTTCGCTGGCGGCTGCGCGCTTAACGTCAAGCTCAACCAGAAGATCATTGCCCGCCCTGACCTCAAGGAACTGTTCGTCCAGCCGGCTTCCGGCGACGCCGGCACCGCGGTCGGAGCTGCTGCTTATGTGTCCCACGCCCGTGGTGTACCGGTCGAGAAGATGGAGCACGTCTACCTCGGCCCTGCGTACTCCAACGAAGACGTGATCGCCGCCTGTGCCCGTCATCCGAGCCAGCCAAAATGGCGCAAGCTGGAGAACATGCCCGAGCAGATCGCCAAGATCATGGTCGACGGCAACCCGGTGGCCTGGTTCCAGGGCCGCATGGAGTTCGGCCCGCGTGCCCTCGGCGGTCGTTCGATCATCGGTTGCCCGAGCGTGGAAGGCGTTGCCGACCGCATCAACCACCAGATCAAGTTCCGCGAGCGCTGGAGGCCTTTCTGCCCGTCGATGCTCGACACCGTCGCGCCGCAGATGATCAAGATCGATCACCCGGCGCCGTTCATGACCTTCACCTTCGAAGTGGCTGAAGAGTGGAAGACCCGCGTGCCGGAAGTCGTCCACGAAGACGGCACCTCGCGCGCCCAGGTGCTCAAGCGCGAGTACAACCCGCGCTACTACGACATGATGAAGGCGCTGGAGACCCTGACCGGCAACGGCGTGTCGCTGAATACTTCGCTCAACCGTCGTGGCGAGCCGATGATCTGCTCGCCGACCGATGCGCTGAACATGTTCTTCGGCTCGGACCTGCAGTACCTGATCATGGAAGACATCCTGGTGGTCAAGGACGGCGCGGACACTTATGACGTCCAGGGCTGAAAAACGCGTCCTGCAGTTCTGTCATGGTTATGACGGTCCGTTCCTGGACTGTGCGCGCCAGTACGCCAGCCTGTTCGACGGTAGCGGCTACAAGGTCACCACGGTGTTCCTGACCGGCGCTGCCGACCCTCAGGTCGCGGCCGGCTGCGCCTCGGACGAGGTGATTTTCCTCGAGTTCAGCTCCAAGGCCATTCGTGGCCTTAAGCTGGGGGCGATCCGCGCCTTGCGGCGGATCGTCGCCAGCCGCCAGTTCAGCTTCTGCATCGCGCACCGCTTCAAGCCGATCTATATCGCCTTGCTCGGCAGCAACTTGCCAGTGATCGGCGTGCACCACGCCTTCGGTGACTACCTGCGCCGCAGCCGCCAGCTGTTTGCCAACCTGTTCAGCAAACGCCTGAGCCTGCTCGGTGTTTCTGACGCAGTGCGCGACGACATGCGCAAATGCCTGCGCAAGTGGCCGGCCGAGCGTATCCAGACCCTCTACAACCGCATCGACATCGAGGCGCTGCAGGCCAGCCAGGTGCCCGCCGCGCAGGCGCGCGAGGCGTTGGGCCTGGACCCGCAAGCGTGGATCGTCGGCAACGTCGGCCGCCTGCATCCAGACAAAGACCAGGCCACCTTGCTGCGTGGTTTTGCCCAGGCCTTGCCGCAACTGCCGGCCGGCGCTCGCCTGGCCATTCTTGGCAAGGGTCGCCTGGAGCAGCAACTCAAAGAGCAGGCCGCCGAACTGGGAATCGCCGCGCACGTGGATTTTCTCGGTCAGGTGCCTGACGCTCGTCGCTACTTTCGTGCTTTTGACGCCTTCGCCTTGAGCTCCGACCATGAGCCGTTCGGCATGGTCCTGCTTGAAGCCATGGTCGCCGGCGTGCCGCTACTGGCTACGGCCTGCGGCGGTGCGGTCGAGGTGGTCGAGGGTGTCGGCATCCTCTTCCCGCTGGGCGACGCCGAGCGTCTTGGGCAAGGTTTGCAGCACCTGGCCGCACTGGATGCCGGGCAGCGCCAGGAGTGCGCCGGGCGCATGCTTGAGCGTTTGCGTGAGCGCTTCTCCGATGCCGCAGTGCGCGAGTCCTTCTGGCAATTGCCGCACGTTCGTGCCCTGACAGCGGAGGCCTGATGCTCAACCATATTCAGGGCTGGCGCGAGCGCGGCTGGACGCAGATCGATGCGCCAACCTACGCCCTGGCCTGGGAAAAGTTTGGCGGCAGTGTCGCCACCCATCCGCTTGTTGTTGAACAGCTGGCTGACCTGGCGCAGATCCCGGTGCGTTACCTGGGCTGGGAGCAAAACGGCGAGCTCAAGGCTGCGATTCCCACCTGGGGTCGCTACCTGGCGCTGTCCAAAGATGTGCTTAAGCGTCAGGGCAAAAAAGGCCTGTACGACCTGGGCAATGCCGAGCTGATCCTGCCCGCCGCTGCCGATGCCCAGGCGCCGCTGCGTCATGCCGGACGTTATCTGTCCGAGCTCAACCAGGGCCGTTTTGCCAACCTCAAGGCGCAGGCCGAATCGCTGGCCATGGCGCGTACGCCGGAAGACCTGTCGAAGAAGTTTCGCTACAACCAGCGACGCGAACTGCGCCTGCTGGAAGAGGCGGGCGGCCAGGTGCGGCCGGTCACGGATTTTTCCAGTAGCGAACTTGCGGCGATCTACTGCGACCTGTTCCAGCGCCGCTGGGAGTTTCCGGCTACTGGCGCCGAGCGCATGGCCGAGGTGATCGAGCGCTTGCGCGAGCTGTTGATCGGTTCGGTGCTGTTTCTTGACGATGCGCCGATTGCCATCCAGCTGGTTTATCGGGTCGAAGCGCCAGCGTGGATCAGCGTCGAGTACATCAACGGGGGTGTCGATCCGCAAACCAAGGCTTTCAGCCCCGGTAGCGTGCTGAGCTTCCTCAATACCCAGGCTGCCTGGGAAGATGCCCGTGCGTGTAACAAACCCCTGCGGTTCTCCTTCGGCCGTGCCGATCGCGAGTACAAGGACCGTTGGTGCAACCCCGTGCCGGTGTTTCAGGTGTGAGCCGCAAGCAGCAGTTGCTCAAGCGCCACCGGCGCAACAAGCGCCTCGGGCTGCTGATCGGCTTGCTGGTGCTGCTCGCCCTGGGGTTTTTTGTCCAGTGGTGGTTGCCGCTGCTGCTGTTGCCGCTGTTGTGGGTCGCCCACGAGGCGTGGTTTGCCGACCATCTGTTCTACTCTCCGGCTGAAGACTATCAGTATCAGTTCCCGCCAGACTGTGTGGCGCATTCGGTCGGACTGGTCGATGGAATTGTGTGCCTGGAATCGCCGCTGCAGCTTGGTGCTGAGCAGACGGTGATTCTTCAGGTGCACCTGAAAAGCAATTGGCTGGGGCGGTTCCTTGATCCTGCGGTAAGCCTGGGCGGTGACGACGTTCAGACGTTCGAGCGGGGCGTGAACGGCCTGCGTTACCTGAACCTCACCGGGCTGGCCGAGCCGTTGATGGCTGGACAGTTGCGCCTGCGTGGACGCCACTGCCGCCTGGTGGGCGAGGCAACGCTATGGGTTGCGCCACAGGCCGATCTTCGCCAGCGCCGGGTCATGGTCATCGCGCCCCATGCCGATGATGCCGAGCTCGCAGCCTTTGGCTTCTACAGCCAGGCCGAGGAGACCTGGGTGGTGACCTTGACTGCCGGTGAAATCGAAGCCGAACACTACCAGCAAATGGGCCTGGAAAAGGCTGAGGCTGCGCGCCTGAAAGGCCGTTTACGAGCCTGGGACAGCATCGCTGTGCCGCGTTGGGCCGGGGTGCCCGAGTCTCGCTGCGTGCAGCTGGGGTATTTCTGCTTGCAACTCCCGGCCATGCAGGCTGCGCCTGCAGAGCCAATGGCTTCGCGCGAGGCCGGGCTTGCCGATACCCGCCTGTTTCGCCAGTTCAACCCGCTGACCCTGCCGGGTGATGAAGACGGCGCGCCAACCTGGAACAACCTGCTGGCCGATCTGCGTGCATTGTTGCTCAGGGCCCGGCCGCAGGTGCTGGTGATGCCGCACCCGACCCTCGATCCGCACCCTGATCATATCTGCGCCCAGGCTGCTGTGCTCGAAGCGCTGCAAGGCCTTGAGTGGCAACCTGAAACCCTGCTGTGCTATGCCAATCACCTGCATGACAACGACCGCTGGCCCATGGGTGATAGCGGTGCAGGCATTGCTTTGCCGCCGCAACTGCAAGCAGCCCAGGCCTGGTCTCCCTACTGCCTGGTGCTGGGCCTGCCCGCCCAGCGCGACAAAGCCATGGCCCTGGGCATGATGCACGACCTGCAGCCGCCTGCGCCGTTCAAGCGCCGCCTGCGCCGCCTGCTGCAACGCTGGCTGGCCGGGCGTCGTCCTTCGCCCTATGGCGAGAACGAATTCTTTCGCAAGGCTGTGCGTCGACACGAATTGTTCTGGCGTCGTGAGCTCTGATCACGATGCTACAAGATTGAAAGCTGTGGCCTGAGCGCCGCAAGGAAGACAATGAAAGTTCTATTTCTGGTGCAGAAAGAACAACGGGCGATCCTAGACCGTTTGTATGACGGCGTTGCTGCGCACAGCGACTGCGACCTGCGCTGGCTGAGCAGTGACGAGCAGCGCAACCTGCGCCGCTACTTCCGCCGCGAAGTCGACGTCGACAAGTACGACCGGATCGTGTTTTTCCTGCGCTTCAAGCAAGAGATTCGCCAGGTCGGTTTCATTCGTAAGGTGCCCAATCTGGTCATCCTCGAACATGATGCCTACCAGAACTACATCCCCTGCAAGTACACCGGCAAGTTCAGCGCCCATTACCGCCAACTGCCTTGGGCGCGGGTCATCAGTTCCGGTTACATGGTCAGTGAGCGCCTGCGTCAGGAGGGTTTCGATGCCGAGTTCGTACCCAAGGGCTACGACCAGCAGCTGTTGGCCGACCAGGGTCGTGAACGGGATATCGAGCTGGCTTTTGTCGGCAGCACCAACAGCGTTGCCTACAGTGGCCGCAAGGCGTTGCTCGATGAGTTGGCGCAGGTGGAAAACCTGCTGGTAACCCGTACCAAGTCCGGTGAAGAGTATTGCGACACGCTCAACCGCATCCGTTTTTTTGTTAGCGCGGATGTCGGCATGGGCGAATACATGATCAAGAATTTCGAGGCGATGGCCTGTGGCTGCGTTTTGCTGGCCTTTGACCAGGGTGAGGCGGAAAATCGCGCCCTGGGTTTGAAAGACATGCATAACGTGGTGCTCTATGACAGCATTGCCCAGTTGCAAGAGAAGCTGAAAGTATTGCGTGCCGACCCCGGGCTGGTCGAGCGTATCGGCAACAACGGCCGTGATCTGGCCGTCTCGCAATTCAGCTTCGCCCAGGTAGGTCGTAGCATCGTGGAAAAAATGCAGCCACCTCTTCGTCCCCGTCCAGCCCTGACCGGCTGGCAACGCTTGCGTTTGAGACTGGGCATATGAGCCGGCTGTCCTGAAACCAGGCAAGTAGTCTCGAACATTTGAATACAGTTTATGGGGAGGGAGTCCGGTGCGATTCTGCCAAGATAGCGACGTAACACTGGTTGTCACCAGTTGCGGACGCTTCGATTTGCTAAAACTTACGCTGGAAAGCTTTGACCGCTTCAATACCGCGCCTATTCGTGAAGTGTTCATCACCGAAGATTCGGGAGATGACGCTGTTCACCAGGCTGTGCCCGAGCATTGGAAGCCGCACTGCAAGGTCTTCGTCAATCGTCCGAAACTGGGTCAGCTGGCCTCGATCGATCTCGCTTACAGCCATGTAAAAACCTCTTACATCTTCCATTGTGAAGATGATTGGGAGTTCTACCGTCCTGGCTTCGTCGAAGACTCGCAAGCGATCCTGGCGGTCAGCCCTGAGCTGCTTCAGGTCTGGTTGCGCAGTTATGTCTATGACCTGAAGTTGCATAGCCCCTACATCCACCTTGGTGAGCGCCAGGTGATTGCCGGTGTGCCCTGCTACCCGTTGTTGTCGGACAAGCCTGAGTGGCAGAGTTTTTCTCTGAACCCGGGGTTGCGCCGTTTGAGCGATTATCAGCGCTGTGCGCCGTTCGCCGCCTATGCTGGTGAAAAGGCACTGTCAAAGCGCTATGCAGAATTGAACCTGACCGGCGTGAGCCTGGAAGGTGATGCCGTGTTGCATACCGGCTTCGGCATGCACGTCAGCCTGCCTGAAGAGCGTCAGCGCAAAGCACGCCGGCGTCAGCGCGAGCGGGTCAAGCTGGCTGCTGCCTTGTTGATCGGTTTGGCAGTGGGAGTGGCTATTGGCTTTCTTGCGAATTGATTCAACTGGCTTGCCAGTGATCCAGTCCGATAAAAGGGGTACATCCCCGTGAATATCGTCAACATTATGTGGGCTGGCGGTTCGCCGTATGTCTCGGTGCACAAGGTGCATCAACACATTCTGTCCCAGGCCGGGCCTGGGGCGAAAATCAGCAGTTGGCTGCTGCAGGGGCAGGGTGCCTGCTATGGCGGTGAGTCAACGCGCGAGTGGCATTTGTCCCATCGCCTGCTCAAGGGGCGGCATGTCTGGCGCGCATTGCGTCCCTGGTTGCGGGGGCGGTTTCGCGATGCGCTGGAACAAGCCAATGCTCAGGTGCTGTTGCTTGACGGGTTGGGCGTGTCGCGCTTGATACTGCCGCTGCTCAAGGTCATGCCGGACTTGCGGGCCACCGTCGTGTTTCATGGCAAGACCCGCCTGCGCCGGGCCGATATTGCCTTGTTGCGCGCTTTTCCTGCCTCTCGGCTGACGTTTGTCGCCGTCTCACAAACCCTTGCCGATGCATTGGAGCAAGACCTCGGGGTGCCGGTGCAGGTGTTGCGTACCGCCCTTGAACCAGATGGCTTTCGTCGCAACTTGCTAGGCCGGCAACAGGCACGTCAGGCGCTGGGGCTCGCGGAGCACGGCGTACGTGTCCTGGGCGCAGTCGGCCGGTTGGTCGATAGCAAGGGTTTTGACTACTTGCTCGATGCCTTTGCCCAGGCTGCTCGGCAGCAAGCTGATCTGCGCCTGGTGATCCTCGGTGAGGGCGGCTTGCGCTCACAGTTGCAGGCGCGGATCCAGGCGCTTGACCTGGCTCAGAAAGTCTCGATGCCAGGGCACTGTGTCGGGCTGGAAAAGCTCTACAGGGCATTTGACTGGCTGTTGATTCCTTCGCACTCCGAAGGGTTGGGCCTGGTGCTGCAAGAGGCGGTAATGGCCGATGTGCCTGTCCTGTGCAGCGAGTTGCCGGTGTTTCGCGAGCAGTTGGGAAGCGCAGGCTACTATGCGCCGGCGGGTGATGTCGGCGCCTGGAGCAACGCGATTGCCGCGTGCTCGGATCTTCAGGCAAGCACTGTTGCCAACGCTCAATACCAGGCCCTGCAGCCCGAGCAGGCCTGGCAACGCTTCAGTCAGGCTTCCAGGGCGTTACTGGGCAGGGCCTGAGTTCTTTACGGCAGCAGTGCGCGCTCAAGCTCAGCCAGGGGAAACTGGTCAGCCAACTGTTCCCGGGCAATGTACCGGGCAAAATGTTGCACGTTGCGTCGAATCATTCGGCTGGACAACGGGGCTCGCAGGAAACGCATGTCGGCGACATCGATCAAGCCAAGTTGCTGCTCAGGGGTAACAACAATGTTGCCAAGGTGCAGTGAGCGGAAGTAAATACCCGCCTGATGCAGGTGGCGCACCAGTCCGATCAGATCCGGAAGGCGTTCCTGCCAGCTGAAACCGGGCTCGCGAGACAGCTGGCTCAAGGTTTTGCCGGGCAGTGGACGGTACAGTACCGCCGTCATTCCAGGTGCGTCCAGCTTGTAGTACTCCAGCACTTCAAGCGTAGGAATTCCCTTTTTCTTTAGCATCACCGCGTTATCGATAAAGCGTCGGGAGTAAGGTCGCAGCAGCGCAGATGAAATTAACCGCTTGCGCCTGAAGAGCTTGAGGATATTGCCGTCTGTTAACAGGTAGACTTTAGCGCCGTAGCTGTCGGCCTCCAGTATCTGGGCACCAAGCGTCAGCTGATTGAAGTCGACTTGGGGGAGCCGGGAACATTGCATGGTAGGGGCCTTGTTAGCGGGCAAGCAAAATGACCGGCAATAATGCCGAAAAGTTCAGGGTTGCACCATGCCGGTGTTGTTGAATCAATGGGGAAGTGCATGATGTATTCGAGGCGCTGGGCGCAGGCCTGGCTGGCAATTGGCTTTTTCTGGTTTTTGGTGGGCATTGCCCTGGCGCCAAGCAACAAGCTTTACCAGCAAGGGCTGGTTGCGTTTCTGTGGCTGCCTACGCTGGTCATGCTGTGGTCTGCCCGCGCATTGCTGGTCGAGCTTTGGCATGCACAAAAGGCACTGTGCCTGGCGTTGCTGCTGATGCTCGGCTGGACCGCTTTGAGCTTGTCGTGGGCCGCCACAGAGGAGCCCGGGCGTGAACTCAAGCGCCTGCTGTACATAGCGGTATTCCTGCTGTTCTTCCCCCTGTTGGCCCAGCTCGGGGAGCAGCGCATTCGCCTGCTGATGCTTCTGGGTGGGGCGGGGCTGGCTATCGGTGCCGTATTGTCGATCGTGCAGTTTTATCTGGTCCGCGGCGAGGAGTGGGCATCCAGGCTGTATGGCATCGGTGAAATTTCCCACCCAATCCTTGGTTCTTACGTCATCGGCGCAGCGATTGTCTGGATGATCCATTGGCCAGTTAAACAACGCCTGATGCAGTTGCTCTGGGGTGTTGCCCTGCTCTGCCTGGGGGCATTCGTGTTGTTGTGCCAGAGTCGTGGTGCGGCCTTGGGCTTGCTGATCACGATGCTGGCCATGCCGCTCTGGTGCCGTGACCGCAGAAGCCGGGTGATTGCTGCAACAGCGCTGGTAGGCGCTGCCATTGGTTTTGCGCTGTTGTACTCGCTGGTCATGTACCGGGGGGCGTCCTACCGGCCGGAGATCTTCGAGGTAAGCCTGCAGATGATCGGTGAACATCCCTGGACCGGCCTGGGCCTGGGGTCGTTCTACTCCATCAGCGCCGCCGGTATGCAGTTCGACCACACCCACAACATGTTCACCCACATTGCCATCGAACTGGGTATCCCCGGCATGCTGTTGTGGCTGGCGGTGTGGCTGTGCACTTTGCGCGAAATTTGGAAAACCCGCGATACAGCCTTTGGCAAAGGTCTGATGGGCCTGTGGTTGTTCTCGACCCTGGCCATGCAGTTCGACGCCGCAAGCCTGACCGGCACCCCGCGTGCAGAGTGGTTCATCAGCTGGCTGCCGGTCGGCCTGGCCACTGTCCTGGTCTGGGTACGTGCCCGGGCGCCAGGCTGTGATAAAATTTCCGGTTCTATCTGAACAGCGAGCTCGACGATGGCCGAAACACCGCGAGAGGCGGAGCAGAGCTCCAGCCTGAAAATCTACTTCCGGCTGCTGAGCTACGTGAAGCCGTATATCGGCATTTTTCTGCTGAGTATCATCGGCTTCGTGATCTTTGCCTCGACCCAGCCGATGCTGGCCGGCATCCTCAAGTACTTCGTCGATGGCTTGAGCAACCCGCAGGCGGTGTTGTTCCCCAACGTGCCGTATCTCAAGGACCTGCAACTGCTGCAGGCCGTGCCGCTGCTGATCGTGCTGATCGCCGCCTGGCAGGGTCTGGGCTCGTTCCTGGGCAACTACTTCCTGGCCAAGGTTTCCCTGGGTCTGGTTCACGACCTGCGGGTCGAGTTGTTCAACAAGCTGCTGGTGCTGCCCAACCGCTACTTTGACAGCCACAATTCCGGCCACCTGATTTCGCGCATCACCTTCAATGTGACCATGGTCACCGGTGCTGCGACCGATGCCATCAAGGTGGTGATCCGCGAAGGCCTGACCGTGGTCTTCCTGTTCATCTACCTGCTGTGGATGAACTGGAAGCTGACCCTGGTGATGCTGGCGATCCTGCCGATCATCGCCGTGATGGTGGGTACCGCGAGCAAGAAATTCCGTAAGCAGAGCAAGAAGATCCAGGTGGCCATGGGCGATGTCACCCATGTTGCCTCGGAAACCATCCAGGGCTACCGCGTGGTGCGCAGCTTCGGTGGCGAGAGCTACGAGCAGCAGCGCTTTGCCAACGCCAGCCAGAGCAACACCGACAAGCAGCTGCGCATGACCAAGACCGGCGCGGTGTACACGCCGATGCTGCAACTGGTGATCTACACCGCCATGGCGGCATTGATGTTCCTGGTGCTGTTCCTGCGCGGCGAGGCTACTGCCGGTGACCTGGTGGCCTACATTACCGCAGCGGGTCTGCTACCCAAGCCGATTCGGCAGTTGTCGGAGGTTAGCTCGACCATCCAGAAAGGCCTGGCCGGTGCTGAAAGCATCTTCGAGCAACTGGACGAGGCGCCGGAAGTCGACAGCGGCACCGTCGAGCTGGACCGTGTGGTCGGGCGGCTTGAAGTGCGCAACCTGAACTTTACCTATCCGGGTACTGACCGCCAGGTGCTGACCGATATTTCCTTTACCGCAGAGCCCGGGCAGATGATCGCCCTGGTGGGGCGTTCAGGTAGCGGCAAGTCGACCCTGGCGGCACTGATACCACGCTTCTATCACCACGATGACGGACAGATCCTCCTCGACGGCGTGGAGATCGAGAACTACCGCCTGCGCAACCTGCGCAAGCACGTCGCCCAGGTGACCCAGCACGTGACCCTGTTCAACGACACCGTGGCCAACAACATCGCTTATGGCGACTTGGCCGGGGCGCCGCGGGCCGAGATCGAAGCCGCTGCCGCCGATGCCTATGCCAAGGAGTTCGTCGAGCAGTTGCCGCAAGGCTTCGACACCCAGGTCGGTGAAAACGGCGTGCTGCTCTCCGGTGGCCAGCGCCAGCGCCTGGCGATTGCCCGGGCGTTGCTCAAGAATGCGCCATTGCTGATTCTCGACGAGGCCACGTCGGCCCTGGATACCGAGTCCGAGCGACACATCCAGGCAGCCCTGGATCATGTGATGAAAGGCCGCACCACCCTGGTGATCGCCCACCGCCTGTCGACCATCGAGAAGGCCGACATGATCCTGGTCATGGACCAGGGCAAGCTGGTCGAGCGTGGCACCCATACCGAGCTGCTGGCAGCCAACGGCTTTTACGCCAGGCTGCACGCCATGGGCCTGGACGAGCCGGCCAAGGTCGACATCACCTGAGTCAACCGCGCCGGGGCCTTGTGCCCCGGCAGCGTTTCCCTGGAATGCCTAGCAACAAGGCGGTAAACAAGCCGTCGCTTTGCCTGTGCTAATATCCTGCCCCTGTTAATTATTTTGTATATGGGTTGCCCATGAAGTTGTCCATGCCGCGTTTCGATCAAGCCCCGGTACTGGTGGTGGGCGATGTCATGCTCGACCGCTACTGGCATGGCGGTACCTCACGGATTTCACCTGAAGCGCCGGTGCCGGTGGTCAAGGTCGAACAGATCGAGGACCGTCCGGGCGGTGCCGCCAACGTCGCCTTGAACATCGCTGCCCTTGGCGCGCCGGCGGCGCTGGTCGGGGTGACCGGCCAGGACGAGGCTGCCGACAGCCTGGCCAACAGCCTGCAGGCTGCCGGTGTGCGCTCGATCTTCCAGCGTATCGCCCATCAGCCGACCATCGTCAAGCTGCGGGTCATGAGCCGCCACCAGCAGTTGCTGCGTATCGATTTCGAAGAACCCTTCGCCACCGACCCGCTGTCCCTGGGCGCCGAGGTCGATACCTTGCTCGACGGCGTCAAGGTGCTGGTGCTGTCGGACTACGGCAAGGGCGCGTTGAAAAACCACCAGAGCCTGATCCAGGCCGCCCGCGCCAAAGGCATTCCGGTGCTGGCCGACCCCAAGGGCAAGGATTTCTCGATCTACCGAGGCGCCAGCCTGATCACCCCGAACCTCAGCGAGTTCGAAACCATCGTTGGCCGTTGTGCCGACGAGGCCGAGCTGGTGGCCAAGGGCGCCCAGTTGATGAGCGAGCTGGAACTGGGTGCCTTGCTGGTGACCCGTGGCGAGCACGGCATGACCCTGCTGCGCCCCGATCACCCGGCCTTGCACTTGCCGGCCCGGGCCCGTGAAGTGTTCGACGTGACCGGTGCCGGTGACACTGTGATCTCGACCCTCGCCGCCGCCATCGCTGCCGGTGAAGAGCTGCCTCATGCGGTCGGCCTGGCAAACCTTGCCGCCGGTATCGTGGTGGGCAAGCTGGGTACTGCAGCTATCAGTGCCCCCGAGCTGCGCCGCGCGATCCAGCGCGAAGAGGGTTCCGAGCGTGGCGTACTGAGCCTCGACCAGTTGCTGCTGGCCATCGACGATGCTCGCGCACACAACGAGAAGATCGTCTTCACCAACGGCTGCTTCGACATTCTCCATGCCGGCCACGTGACCTACCTGGAGCAGGCCCGGGCCCAGGGCGATCGCCTGATCGTCGCGGTCAACGACGACGCCTCGGTCAGCCGCCTTAAAGGCCCGGGCCGGCCGATCAACAGCGTTGACCGGCGCATGGCCGTACTCGCTGGCCTCGGCGCCGTGGACTGGGTGATCAGCTTCCCTGAAGGTACCCCGGAAAACCTGCTGAGCCAGGTCAAGCCGGATGTGCTGGTCAAGGGTGGTGACTATGGCATCGACCAGGTGGTCGGCGCCGACATCGTCAAGGCCTACGGCGGTACCGTGAAGGTGCTGGGGCTGGTGGAAAACAGCTCGACCACCGCCATCGTCGAGAAGATCCGCAAGAACTGAAGCATCGCGGGGCAAGTCGCCCCGCACTCGGTTCTACTTGCGCAGCCCGCCACGCGCCATCTGCAACAACTCCCTCGCCCTGCCGGTCAGCCGCTTCAAGCCGCTGTCCGGTTTTGCGGGTGTCAGGCCTTGCTGCCTGACCCAATCCTTCCAGCGAATCCGCTCATCCCTGACCAGCCAGCCATCCTGTTGGGCAAAGCTTTCTGCCAGGTACAGCCCGCGGGTGCTGGCCGGCACCAGGCGATCCTTGCTCAGGGTGTAGAGCTCGGCGCGTGGCTGGCCGTCTTCCAGCGGCATCAGGTACAGGTCGGGGCGTTTACGGTTGAGGCGCGCGACCAGTTGGTCGCCTTCAAGGCGTTCGTCGACGTGGAACAGGCTCAGTGACTTGGCCTCGCGTGGTACTTGCAGGCACAGGTCGTAGATCAGCTGCAGCGAGGCAGTTGGCAAGTGCACATATGCCCGTGGCCGTTCCAGCAACTGCAGGTTGGCGCAGCGTACCGGCCGTGCGGCGCCGGACTGCGGCGTCAGCACAAAGGGCAGGGCTTCGCGGTAGTGCAGGGCGTCGGCGTAGGGCGCCGGCAGCCAGGTATCGTTGAAGCGCCCGCCCAGCCAGCCTTCCGGGGTTTCCAGCAGGCATTCCTCGGCCACCTCCTGAATTGCCGTATGCAGCGGCAGGTTCAGCTCCTGGGCCGGCACATAGCCTGAAATCAGTTTCAGCACGACATCGCCACGGTCCTGGCGGCGCTGGCGTACCAGCACCCAGTAATCGCGGTTCTGCCAGCGCAGGGTCAGGCGCACCGAGACGCCGAGGTTGGCCAGTTCGACAGCAAAGTGCTGGCTGTCGGCAACCTGGATCGGCTTGCGCCGTTGCAGGGTCTGGGCGAAGTTCAGCGGCATGCCGATGCTCTGGTACACCAGCCCTTCGGGGCTGGCCTCGACGTGCAAGGGCAGGGTCTTGAAGTTGCTCGGGTTCTTGCGGATCAGCGTTCGCGGCATGTCGGCTCCGTCTTGCGTTGGGGTCGGCCGCGGCGGCGGCGTGAGTGTCAGCGGCGCAGCACCTTGGCAACGGTTGCCACGTTATGGGCCAGGTGCAGCGGATTGATGGTGCCGACAATAGCACTGCTGACCCCGGGGTGGGCGAACAGCAGTTCGAAGCTGGCACGCACCGGGTCGACACCGGGGCTAAGGCACACATGGCCGCTGGCCAGGGCCTTTTTCACCAGGATCGCCTTGCCGTGGTTGGCGGCGTAATCAATCACCGGCCGTTCGGCCTGCTCGTTCAGATTGTAGGTGACCATGGCGCAATCGCCGCGCTCGAGCGCCTTGAGACCGCCCGCTGCGGTTTTGCCAGACAGCCCGAAACCACGGATCTTGCCCTCCTGCTTGAGGGCTTCGAGGGTTTGGTAAACCTCCTCGTGCTCAAGGATGTGCAAGTCGTTGCCGTCGGAATGCACCAGTACCAGGTCGATGCAGTCGGTTTCCAGGCGCTTGAGGCTACGCTCGATGGAAAAGCGCGTGTGCGCTGCGCTGAAGTCGAATCGCGACTGGCCGTCCTCGAACTCCTCGCCGACCTTGCTGACGATCACCCACTGGTCGCGCTGGCCGCGTAACAGCGGGCCGAGGCGTTCTTCGCTGCGGCCATAAGCGGGTGCGGTATCGATCAGGTTGATGCCCAACTCGCGAGCCTGGGCCAGCAGCATCCGTGCTTCGTGGTCGTCGGGAATAGTGAAGCCGCTGGGATATTTGACGCCCTGGTCGCGGCCAAGCTTGACCGTGCCCAGGCCCAGTGGCGAAACCGTCAGACCGGTACTGCCGAGGGGCCGATGCAAATCGTGCAGGCTCGGCAGGCTCATGGCAGCAGTTGCTCCCACACCGGCAGGGCCATGGGCGGTCGCGGCAATTCGGGCAGGGCCGGCTGGCCGCCTGGCTTGATGCCGTCGCGCTCAAGGTTGGCCAGCACCCGGTCACTGAAGTCCGGCGCCAGGGCCAGCTTGGTCGGCCAGCCCACCAGCAGGCGTTGCTGCTCGGCGAGGAAGGCGTTGTCGGGGCGCACCAGGCCCGATTGCGCAGGCTCGGCGCGGTCGATGCGCACGGTGGCCCAGCGCACCTGGCTGAGGTCGATCCAGGGCAGCAGGTTGCTGACTTCTTTTTTCGCCGCGGCAATCTGCGCTTCAGGCTCGCGGGCTACGCCGTCGGCTTCGGCCAGGTCGCCGCCCAGGTACCAGACCCACTGGCCATCGGCGCCCGGGTGGCTGGTGACGGTGATGCGCGGCTTCGGCCCGCCGCCCAGGCAATGGGCGTACAGCGGCTTGAGGCTGGCGCCCTTGGCCATGACCATGTGCAGCGGCCGGCGCTGCATGGCTGGCTGGCTCAGGCCCAAGGCTTCGAGCAAGGCGGCGTTGCCGGCACCGGCGCTGAGCACCACGCGCTGGGCGCGAATTTCGCGGCCATCGACGCGCAGGCCGGCCAGTTCGCCATTCTCTTCAAACGGTTCGATGCTTTGCCCGGCAAGCAGGCTGTCACCGGCCAGTTCCGCGAGCTTGTTGAGCAGGCTTGGCACATCGACGACCAATTCGGCCAGGCGATAGACCTTGCCCTTGAAGGCACGGTCCTGCAGGGCGGGTGGCAACTGCTCGCCCTTGACCTGATCGACCCGGCCGCGCACGGCCTTGCTGGCAAAGAAGCTGGTGAGGTTGCCGGCCAGGGTGCCAGGTGACCACAGGTAGTGGGCTTCGGACAGCAGGCGCACGCCGGACAGGTCCAGCTCGCCATTGCCGGCCAGGGCCTCGCGCCAGCGCCGGGGCATGTCGGCGATGGCTTCCGAGGCGCCGGTCAGGGCACCGTGCAGCGCGTACTTGGCGCCACCGTGGATGATCCCCTGGGATTTGAGGGTCTGCTCGCCACCGAGGCTGGCGCGTTCCACCAGAACTGTCGAATAGCCGAGCCGGCGCAGGCGGGCATTGAGCCAGAGGCCTGCGACCCCGGCGCCGACGATCAGCACATCGGTGGAAATTACGGTTGGCATGCATGAACCTCACAAGCGTGGACAGACGCCCAGTATACAGCCTGTGAGCCATTGCACCTGTTGCCGATCAATGCCCGGCGGTTTTCGAGAAGACCTGGATCACCACCACGCCGCCGACGATCATGGCCATGCCGAGCATTGCCGGCAGGTCCAGCTTCTGGCCGTAGATCACCAGCGCGGCGATGCTGATCAGGACGATGCCCAGGCCCGACCAGATGGCATAGGCAATGCCCACCGGAATGCTGCGCACCACCAGGGTCAGCATCCAGAACGCCACGGCATAGCCACAGACCATCAGCAGCAGCGGCAGGGGCGTGCTCAGGCCCTTGACGGCTTTCATTGAGGCGGTGGCGATGACTTCGGCGCAGATGGCGATAGCCAGGTAGGTGTAGGCATTCATGACGGTGATCCTCTGTTCTGGCTGGGCATTCTAGAGCAAGCCTGAATGGGGTAAAGTCATTACCTATCTTTTCTGGAGATAGGTTGATGGCCGAGCAGTGGAATCTGGAGCAGTTGCGCATGTTCGTGCGGGTCGCCGAACTGCGCTCGTTCTCGGCAGTAGCCCGTGAACAGCGCAAGGCGCAATCGGCGGTGAGCAACGGCATCGCTTTGCTTGAGGCTGACCTGGGGGTGACCCTGTTCGAGCGTAGCAGCGGCCGCCAGCCGCGCCTGAGCGAAGCCGGCGCAACCTTGCTGGAAGATGCCCGCGAGCTGCTGCGCCAGTGCGAGCGCCTGGATGGCCGGGCCCTGGCCCTGATGCGCGGGCAAGAGGCGCAATTGCGGGTGGCCCAGGATGAGGCCATGCCCTATCAACCGGTGATCGACAGCCTCGATGAACTGGCCCGGCAGTTCCCCTTGCTCGAAGTGCAGATGGCCAGCGGCGCCCAGGGCGACGTGGCGCGCAAGCTGATCGAGCGGCGCGCCGATCTTGGCCTGCTGTTCCACCATGACCAGATGCCGGTGTCTCTTGAGCGCCGGGCGGTGGGGCGGATAGAGATGGTTACTGCCTGCGCCGTGGATCATCCCTTGACCCGTCTTGAGCGCGTCAGCCGTCAGGACCTGGCCCGCCACCGCCAGTTGCTGATCACCCCGCAGGAAAGCGGCTACCCCGGTGGCGAGCCGATCAGCCCGCAGATCTGGCGCGCCGACAGCTTCTACGCCATGGCCGAATTGCTGATGCGTGGCCTGGGCTGGGCCTGGTTGCCGCGGCATGTGGTGCAGTACCCGACCTATCAGGCGCAGATGGTCGAGCTTGCCAGCGAATGGACGCCGCCGGCACTGGTGGTCGAGCTGGTGTGGCGCCGTGACGAGCCATTGGGCCCTGCCGCGCAGTGGTTGGCCGAACGCTTCGCAGTGCACTTGCGCGCCATTGGCTAGTACACTTCGGCGCCATGAACAGAACCCTCTATACCTTGCTGTTTCACCTGGGCCTGCCGCTGGTTGCGCTGCGCCTGTTCCTGCGTTCGCGCAAGGCGCCGGCCTATGGGCAGCGCATCGCTGAGCGTTTTGCCTTCAAGCTGCCGGCCATGGCCAGGGGCGGCATCTGGGTGCACGCGGTGTCGGTGGGCGAGAGCATCGCCGCTGCGCCGATGATTCGCGCCTTGCTGCAGGCTTATCCACAGCTGCCGATCACCATCACCTGCATGACCCCGACCGGTTCCGAGCGGGTGCGGGCGATGTTCGCCGACGAGCCGCGCATCCAGCACTGCTACCTGCCCTATGACTTGCCCTGGGCCGCCGGGCGCTTTCTCGATCACGTGCAGCCCAGGCTTGCGGTGATCATGGAGACCGAGCTGTGGCCTAACCACATTCACCAGTGCGCCAAGCGTGGCATTCCGGTGGTCCTGGCCAATGCGCGGTTGTCCGAGCGTTCGGCCCGGGGCTATGCGCGCTTTGCTGGCCTGACCCGGCCGATGCTGGCCGAGATGAGCCTGATCGCGGTACAGACCGAAACCGAAGCCCAGCGCTTTCGCCAACTGGGGGCGCGTCCGGAATGCGTGCAGGTAACCGGCTCGATCAAGTTCGACCTGAGCATTGACGAGCAACTGTTGCCGCGCGCCCGTGCCCTGCGTGAGCAGTGGCAGGCCGGCCAGCGGCCGGTATGGATCGCGGCCAGTACCCATGAAGGCGAGGACCAAATCATTCTCGCCGCCCACCGGCAGTTGCGCGAACACCATGCCGACGCCTTGCTGATCCTTGTGCCGCGTCACCCGGAGCGCTTCAACAGCGTGTTCGAGCTGTGCCGCGGGCAGTTGCCGACCGTGCGCCGCTCCAGTGGTGAAGCGGTCGCGGCCGATACCGCAGTGCTGCTCGGCGACACCATGGGCGAGCTGCTGTTTCTCTATGCCCTGGCCGATATCGCCTTCGTAGGCGGCAGCCTGGTGGCCAATGGCGGGCACAACCTGCTGGAGCCGGCGGCGCTGTCGCTGCCGGTGCTCAGTGGTCCGCACCTGTTCAACTTCCTGGAAATTGCGGCCATGCTGCGCGAGGCCGGCGCCTTGCAGGAAGTCGATGATGCCCAGGGGCTGTCGGCCGAAGTTCGCCGCCTGATTGAGTTGCCGCGGGATGCGCAGCGCATGGGCGCGGCGGGGTTGGCGGTGATGAAGGCCAACCAGGGGGCCTTGCAGCGTTTGCTTGAAGGGTTGGGGCGCTTGCTCTGACATCATCGCGGGTCAAGTCGAGGCGTCGCACCGCCGCTCCTACAGTAGGAGCGGGCTTGACCCGCGATGCTTTTCAGGGCCGGGCTTCGAAGTTGGCCTTGGCCGCTGCTGCCAGGTCTGGCGGCAGGAAGTCCTTGTCCGGGTTGTAGTCCGGTTTCAGGTAGCGGCTCAAATCGCTCAGGTCCTGCGGGCTCAAGGTGCCAGCGGCTTGCTTCAGGCGCAGGTTGTCGAGGATGTAGTCGTAGCGGGTGTTGTTGTAGTCACGCACCGAGGTGTACAGCTGGCGCTGGGCATCGAGCACGTCGACGATGTTGCGGGTACCGACCTGGTAGCCGATTTCGGTGGCTTCCAGGGCGCTCTGGTTGGAGATGATCGACTGCTTGCGCGCTTGCACCTGCTCGACGTCGGTGTTCACCGCGCGGTGCAGGTTGCGGGTGTTTTCCACCACCTGGCGGCGCAGGCTCTCGCGCTGCTGCTCGCTCTGGCTCAGGCGCTGGTAAGCCTCGCGTACCTGCGAGCTGGTCAGGCCGCCGCTGTAGATCGGAATGTTCAACTGCAGGCCGATGCTGGTCTGCTCGACATCGCCGCTGTAGTTCTGCCCGGTGAGGTTGGGGTTGGAAAAGCCCAGGCTGTCGTTGTCGCCCTTCTGGTAGCGCGCTACCGCATCGACGGTCGGCGCGTGCCCGGCCTTGCGCTGGCGCAGGGTCTCTTCGGCGGCGCTCACCGCGTAGTTGGTGGCCAGCAGGTTGAGGTTCTGCTTGCCGGCAGTCTCGACCCAGGCTTTGGCGTCGTTCGGCACCGGCAGTTGCACCGGCAAGGTGTGGACGATGCCCTGCACCGAGTTGTAGTCGCGGTTGGTCAGGGTGATCAGCGCCTCGAAGGCGTCGTCGACCTGGCGCTGGGCAACGATGCGGTTGGCCCGGGCGGTGTCGTAGCTGGCCTGGGACTGCAGCACGTCGGTCTTGTCCGACAGGCCAACGTCAAAACGTTCGTTGGACTGGTCGAGCTGGCGCTTGAACGCCGCTTCTTCGGCCTTGGTCGAGGCCAGGGTGTCCTGGGCGCGCAGCACGGCGAAATAGTTTTCGGCGCTTTGCAGGATCAGGTTCTGCTCGGTGGCCGACAGCTCCAGTGCCGCCTGTTCGTTGACCGCTTCGGCCGCCTGCAACTGGAACCAGCGATCAGCGCGAAAGACCGGCTGGGCCAGGGTCGCGGACCAGGAGTTGCCGCTGCGGTTGGCGGTAATCGAAGGGCTGTCGATCTTGGTGCGGTTGTTCATCATTTCGGCGCCGGCCGAAAGGTTCGGCAGCAGGCCGGCGCGGGCCTGGGGCACCACTTCCTTCTGGGCGCCGTAGTTGGCGCGGGCGGCCGCCAGGTCGGCGTTATTGTTCACGGCTTCCTGATAGACACTGACCAGGTCGGTCTTCGCCGACAGGGGCACGTCCGCTGCCCAGGCCATTCCGTTGGTAGCACAAGACACGGCAAGGGCCAGTGAAAGTTTGCGCAGCATAGGGCAATCCTTGAACGGTGAGAATTTCTGAACTGGTGAGTGTAGTTGCGCAGCCATTTTGCAACAATCCGCTATTTGCGCCATTTATCGTGTCCATGTCCAGGTGCTTGGCTTTGTATGCCACTCCAGCTTAGACTGGCCGCGTTCTTGTCGGGGTGCCTTGTGTTGAGGCTGAGATCGGATAATCCGGATCCCGTTGAACCTGATCAGGTTAGCGCCTGCGTAGGGAACAAGATTTCTCGCTTTCCCGGCGAGTCTCTTGTGCCAGGTCCGGGAATGTCGAGTCAGCCACCACAGCTGCAGGCATCACCGCGCATTTGGCACAGCACCACCCATGGTGCGTCCGTGCCTTTCAGGTTCTCCCCGACATTCCACTGCTAGGAAGTCGTCTGGAGAGCCTGTGATGAGTAAACAAGAAAAATATACCAATCTGAGTGAATCGGCCCGGGTCGATCAACAATCCGTACAGCCATTCACCCGCTCGCGCAAAATCTATGTCGAAGGCTCGCGCCCGGACATCCGTGTGCCCATGCGTGAAATCAGCCTCGACGACACCCCGACCGACTTCGGCGGCGAAGCCAACGCCCCGGTACTGGTCTACGACACTTCCGGCCCCTACACCGACCCTAGCGTTATCATCGACGTGCGCAAGGGCCTGGGCGACGTACGCTCGGCCTGGATCGACGCCCGTGGCGATACCGAGCGCCTGGCCGGCCTGTCGTCGGACTTCGGTCAGCAGCGCCTGGCCGATGCCGAGCTGACCAAGCTGCGTTTTGCCCACGTGCGCAATCCGCGCCGGGCCAAGGCCGGCGCCAACGTCAGCCAGATGCACTACGCCCGCCAGGGCATCATCACCGCCGAGATGGAATACGTCGCCATCCGCGAAAACATGAAGCTGCAAGAAGCCCGTGCCGCCGGCCTGCTTGACCAACAGCATGCCGGGCACAGCTTCGGCGCGAGCATCCCGAAAGAAATCACCGCCGAATTCGTCCGCGAAGAAATCGCCCGCGGCCGCGCGATCATCCCGGCCAACATCAACCACGTGGAGCTGGAGCCGATGATCATCGGCCGCAACTTCCTGGTGAAGATCAACGGCAACATCGGTAACAGCGCCCTGGGCTCGTCCATCGAAGAAGAAGTGGCCAAGCTGACCTGGGGCATCCGCTGGGGCTCGGACACGGTGATGGACCTGTCCACCGGCAAGCACATCCACGAAACCCGCGAGTGGATCATCCGCAACTCGCCAGTGCCAATCGGTACCGTACCGATCTACCAGGCCCTTGAGAAGGTCAATGGCGTGGCCGAAGACCTGACCTGGGAGCTGTTTCGCGACACCCTGATCGAACAGGCCGAGCAAGGCGTTGACTACTTCACCATCCACGCCGGCGTACTGCTGCGCTATGTGCCGCTGACCGCCAAGCGCGTCACCGGCATCGTCAGCCGCGGTGGCTCGATCATGGCCAAGTGGTGCCTGGCGCACCACAAAGAGAACTTCCTCTACACCCACTTCGACGAAATCTGCGAAATCATGAAGGCCTACGACGTCAGCTTCTCGCTCGGCGATGGCCTGCGTCCGGGCTCGATTGCCGACGCCAACGACGAAGCGCAGTTCGGCGAGCTGGAAACCCTCGGCGAGCTGACCAAGATCGCCTGGAAGCATGACGTCCAGTGCATGATCGAAGGCCCGGGCCACGTGCCGATGCAGTTGATCAAGGAGAACATGGACAAGCAGCTCGAATGCTGCGACGAAGCGCCGTTCTACACCCTTGGCCCGCTGACCACCGACATCGCCCCGGGCTACGATCACATTACCTCGGGCATCGGTGCGGCAATGATCGGCTGGTTCGGTTGCGCCATGCTCTGCTACGTCACGCCCAAGGAACACCTGGGCCTGCCGAACAAGGATGACGTCAAGACCGGCATCATCACCTACAAGATCGCCGCCCATGCCGCCGACCTCGCCAAGGGCCATCCCGGCGCGCAGATCCGCGACAACGCACTGTCCAAGGCGCGCTTCGAATTCCGCTGGGAAGACCAGTTCAACCTCGGCCTGGACCCGGACACCGCACGCAGCTTCCATGACGAAACCCTGCCCAAGGATTCGGCCAAGGTCGCGCACTTCTGCTCGATGTGCGGGCCGAAGTTCTGCTCGATGAAGATCACCCAGGAAGTGCGTGAATACGCTGCCAACCAGCGCATCGAAGCGGTGGACGTGGCGCTCGAGGATGGCATGCGCGAGCAGGCCGAGCGGTTCCGCCAGGAAGGCAGCCAGTTGTACAAAAAAGTCTGACCCGATTAACGGGTAAAACCTGCTCCCCCTGTGGGAGCGGGCTCGACCCGCGATAGGGCCTTAAAGAACAACTACTTCCCTCCTGTCGAGACCACACTCGTGAGCACACCCAGCCAGTTTTCCCCCGATCACCCGGTCAGCGCCGAGCAACGCGTGCTCAGCGGCCGCGACCTCTGTTCCTTGTGGTTTTCCCTCGGCATCGGCCTGATGGTGCTGCAGACCGGTGCTTTGCTCGGCCCCGGCCTGGGCCTGGCCAACGCTGTGCTGGCGATCATCGTCGGCACCAGCGTCGGCGTGCTGCTGCTCGCCGCGGTCGCGGTCATCGGCAGTGATACCGGCCTGTCGTCGATGGCCGCCCTGCGCCGCAGCCTGGGCAGCAATGGCGCGCGTCTGCCAGCTATGCTCAACCTCCTGCAACTGATCGGCTGGGGCTCGTTCGAAATCATCGTCATGCGCGATGCCGCCAGCCTGCTTGGCGAGCGCGCCTTCGGCGAAGGCAGCGTGCTGACCAATCCGTTGCTGTGGACCTTGTGCTTCGGCGCGCTGGCCACCTTGCTGGCGGTCAGCGGGCCGTTGACCTTCGTGCGCAAGATTTTGCGCAAGTGGGGCATCTGGCTGCTGATCGGCGCCTGCTTGTGGCTGACCTGGAACCTGTTTGCCAAGGCCGACCTGGCCGCGCTGTGGGCGCGCGCCGGCGATGGTTCGATGCCGCTGGCGATTGGCATTGATATCGCCATTGCCATGCCGCTGTCGTGGCTGCCATTGATTGCCGACTACTCACGCTTCAGCCAGCGCGCCAGCCGGGTGTTTGCCGGCACGGCGCTGGGCTATTTCATCGGCAACGTGTGGATGATGAGCCTGGGCGTGGCCTACACCCTGGCCTTTGCTCCGGCGGGCGAGGTCAATACCTTGCTGTTGGCCCTGGCTGGCGCCGGCCTGGGCATTCCGTTGCTGCTGATCCTGCTTGATGAGTCGGAAAAAGCCTTTGCCGATATTCACTCGGCGGCGGTTTCCACAGGTTTTCTGCTGCGCTTGAAGGTCGAGCACCTGGCCTTGGCCATTGGCGTGCTGTGCACCCTGATCGCCAGCTTGGCGCCGCTGGCGCAGTACCAGAACTTCCTGTTGCTGATCGGCTCGGTGTTCGCGCCGCTGTTCGGCGTGGTGCTGGTCGATCACTTCATCGTCCGCCGCCGGCGCAGCGACTCAAGCCCGATCCACAGCCTGCACTGGCCGGCATTGCTGGCCTGGGCGATTGGCGTCGCGGCTTACCATTTGCTGGCGCACTACGCGCCGAACGTCGGCTCGACCCTGCCGGCCTTGCTGCTGGCAGGGGTGGTCTATTGGGCCGCCGCGCCGGCAGTCAGCCGCGACCGGGAAACAACTCCGGCCTGATCACGCCGTTCAGGCGCGGGTAGGGGATTTTCAGCTCGATATGGCCCATGGAGTACGGGGCGATGGCATAGACCTCGTACTTCAGCACCACCGCGCCGTAGGTCAGGGCGATGTGCGGGGTCTGGCGGAACGGCCAAGTCTTGACGAACTCGGCGTCCTTGTCCATGCCGGTGCTGATCAGCCAGCCTTTGTGGGCTTCTTCGGCGGTCTTCCAGAAGGTCGCTTCCTGGCCCGGCACCAGCATGTCCTGCAGGCTCAGCACCTTGTCCTGCTGGCGCGAATAGTTGATGAAGCCGCGCCCGGGCATGCCGTGGGCGCCGCCGGTGTCCAGGTAACTGGACAGTTCGATGATCACCAGTCCGTCATGCTGCTCGCGTACCTTGGCTTGCAGGTAGCTGCTGTTGCGGCTTTGCGCGCTGGCCATGAACTGCTCTTCGTAGGCTTTGAGCGAGCTGGGCAGGGCGCTGCGCTCGTTGTCCTGGGTCAGTTGCAGCAGGCGTTTCTCGACGATCCCGTCCAGCTTGGGGTTGGCCGGGAAGTGGATGGTGTCGATGTTGACCAGCGGGCAATCGGCATTGCTGCAACCGGGCTTGATGTGCTCCCAGCGATCGCGCTTGACCTCCAGCGGCGTGCGCATGTTGGGCTGGAACAGGCTCTGACAAGCGCCAAGGGCCAGGGCCAGCACGGCCACGGAAGTCAGTTTCACAAGCGTCATGATGATCCTTGTAAGGCAAAGGTGATCGGACTTGGACCGTCGGCAAGGCCGTCAGTTCGCCACTAAGCTGAATAGACCAGCGGGGTGCCTATCCTCGCAGCCTGGACGGTATCTTTAAAGAGGTGAAACGCAGCGGTACGCAGGTTAGGATGGCGCGATGCGGTAAATGAGGTAATGAGGATTCCCATGTCTGACACGTTCAACAACGCTGTGCCCAGCCAGGTCGAGATCGTCGATCGGGCCACTTGCTACAAGGGCTTCTACCGCCTCGACAAGGTGCGCCTGCGCCACGAGCTGTTCGCCGGTGGCATGGGGCGCGAGATCAGCCGCGAGCTGTTCGTGCGCCATGATGCGGTGTGTGTGCTGCCTTACGATGCCCAGCGCGACGAAGTGGTGCTGATCGAGCAGTTTCGCGTCGGCGCCATCGGCAAGGTCGACAACCCCTGGCTGATCGAACTGGTCGCCGGTCTGATCGACAAGGACGAACAACCGGAAGAAGTTGCACACCGTGAGGCCGAGGAGGAAGCTGGGCTGGTGTTCAGTACGCTGTGGCCGATGACCCGGTATTTCCCGTCACCGGGCGGCAGCGACGAGTTTGTGCATCTTTACCTGGGCCGTTGCAGCAGCGTTGGGGCCGGTGGCCTGCACGGGCTGGAAGAAGAAGGCGAGGATATTCGCGTGAAGGTCTGGGCGTTCGAGGATGCGCTGCAGGCCGTGCGCGACGGCAAAATTGCCAACGCGGCAACCATCATTGCCTTGCAATGGCTGGCCTTGAACCGCGCTGAAGTCAGGGGGCTATGGTCGTGAATCTGCTGCGCGAGCGCTACCGGGTAGATCTGGTCGGGTTGCAGGCTGCCTGCGAGGCCAACTATGCGCGCCTGATGCGCCTGCTGCCCGACATGCGCAGCACCCAGAGCTCGCGCCGGATCGGCATGACCCAGGGCGACCAGATGCTTGGCGTGCTGGTCCTCGATGTAGTGCTCGCCTGTCCCTACACCACCACCTTGCGCGTGCGCCAGGAGCACAGCCTGCCCTGGCTTCCGGTGCCGCAGCTGGAGGTGCAGGTCTACCACGACGCGCGCATGGCCGAAGTGGTCAGCGCCGAGCACGCCCGGCGTTTTCGCAGTATCTATCCGTACCCCAATGCGGCCATGCACCAGCCGGACGAAAAGGCCCAGCTGAATCTGTTCCTCGGTGAATGGCTGAGCCATTGCCTGGCCTGTGGCCATGAGTTGGCCGTCGTTCGCTGAAATGTGATGACGGTCGTTTTCGAGTATTTGCTCAACGCCCGCCAGCCGCCATAATCGCGCTGAATCCGTTCAAGGAGTCGGCCCTTGCCGCAACCATCGATCCCCCCTAGCGACGCGCCGGTGTACCTGGTGCAACTGACCGACAGTCATTTGTTTGCCGACGCGCAAGGCACGCTGCTGGGCATGAATACCCGCGACAGCCTGCAGCGGGTGATCGAGCGGGTACGCGACGAGCAGCCGCGGATCGACCTGCTGCTGGCCACCGGCGATTTGTCCCAGGATGGTTCGGTCGAGTCCTACCGCTGTTTTCGTGACCTGACCGCGAGCCTTGAGGCCCCCGCGCGCTGGCTCGCCGGCAACCATGACGAGCCGTTGCCAATGGAACAGGCGGCGCAGGGCACTGATTTGCTTGATCCGCAGGTGGATATCGGCAATTGGCGAATCCTCATGCTCAACTCGGCGGTGGCCGGTTCGGTGCCGGGCTTGCTCGATGACGGCCAGCTCAGGTTGCTAAAGAGCGCCTTGGACGAAGCGCCCGAGCGCCATCACCTGATCTGTTTCCATCACCAACCGGTATCTATCGACTGCGCCTGGATGGCGCCGATCGGCTTGCGCAACGCCGACGCACTGTTTGCTGTGCTGCAAGGTTATCCACAGGTACGGGCCTTGCTCTGGGGCCATATTCACCAGGAGTGGGACCAGGTTCGCGACGGCGTGCGGCTATTGGCCTCACCCTCGACCTGCATCCAGTTCGAGCCGCGCAGCGAAGACTTCAAAGTCGGCGAGCAGGCCCCCGGCTACCGCTGGCTGCGCCTGCAGGCGGACGGCTCGATCGACACCGGCGTGTCACGGGTCAGCGACTTCGAATTCACCGTCGACTACGAAGGCGACGGCTATTAAGTGTTGCCAAATCGCTGAAACTGCTGCATCTGCCGTCTAACAGGCTAAAATGCGCGCTTTCCTGCCTGGCGATCCAGGCATTCAAGGCGCATCGGGGGCGGCATGTCGGGTTCGATTCTCTATATTCACGGGTTCAACAGCGCGCCGTCGTCGAAGAAGGCCAGCCAGCTGGTAGCAGTCATGGCCCAGCTGGGGCTGGCCGAGCGCCTGCGCGTGCCGGCCCTGCATCATCACCCGCGCCAGGCCATCGCCCAGCTTGAGGCGGCGATTGCCGAGCTCGAATCGCCATTACTGGTCGGCAGCTCGCTCGGCGGCTACTATGCCACCCATCTGGCCGAACGCCATGGGCTCAAGGCCCTGCTGGTCAACCCGGCGATCAACCCGCACCGGCTGTTCGACGGCTACCTGGGGCCGCAGCAGAACCTCTACACCGGCGAAACCTGGGAACTGACCCTGGACCACGTGCAGGCCCTGGCCGAGCTGGAAGTGCCGGCGCCGACCGATGCCGGGCGCTTTCAAGTGTGGCTGCAGACCGCCGATGAAACCCTGGACTACCGCCAGGCTGAGCAGTTCTACCGTGCCTGTGCACTGCGCATCCAGGCCGGTGGCGATCACAGCTTCCAGGGCTTTGCCGAACGCCTGCCAGCCCTGCTGAGCTTTGCCGGCATTGCCCCGCAGCAGTATCAAACACTCGATTTTTCTGTATTTTGATAACCTATTTTCACCCACGACTGACGACGAGAACCCATGGCCATTCCCAGCGCTAGTGCCTATAACGCAGACGCCATCGAAGTCCTCTCCGGCCTTGACCCGGTGCGCAAGCGCCCGGGCATGTACACCGACACCAGCCGGCCGAACCACCTGGCCCAGGAAGTGATCGACAACAGTGTCGACGAAGCCCTGGCCGGGCACGCCAAGTCGGTGCAGGTGATCCTCCACGCCGACCATTCCCTGGAAGTGTCCGACGATGGTCGCGGCATGCCGGTGGACATCCACCCTGAAGAGGGCGTGTCCGGGGTCGAGCTGATCCTCACCAAGCTGCACGCGGGTGGCAAGTTCTCGAACAAGAACTACCAGTTCTCCGGCGGCCTGCACGGGGTGGGTATTTCGGTGGTCAACGCCTTGTCCAGCCAGGTGCGGGTCAAGGTCAAGCGCGACGGCAACGAGTACCAGATGACCTTCGCCGATGGCTACAAGGCCACCGAGCTTGAAGTAGTCGGCAGCGTTGGCAAGCGCAACACCGGCACCAGCGTGTACTTCGCCCCGGACCCCAAGTATTTCGATTCGCCGAAATTCTCCATCAGCCGCCTCAAGCACGTGCTCAAGGCCAAGGCCGTATTGTGCCCGGGGCTGCTGGTCAGCTTCGAAGACAAAGGCACCGGCGAGAAGGTCGAGTGGCACTACGAAGACGGCCTGCGCTCCTATCTGGTCGACTCGGTCAGCGAGTTCCTGCGCCTGCCCGACGAGCCATTCTGCGGCAGCCTGGCCGGTAACAAAGAGGCGGTCGACTGGGCCCTGCTGTGGCTGCCTGAAGGCGGCGACAGTGTCCAGGAAAGCTACGTCAACCTGATCCCCACGGCCCAGGGCGGTACCCACGTCAACGGTCTGCGCCAGGGCCTGCTCGATGCCATGCGCGAGTTCTGCGAGTTCCGCAACCTGCTGCCGCGCGGCGTCAAGCTGGCGCCGGAAGACGTCTGGGAGCGCATCAGCTTCGTGCTTTCGACGAAAATGCAGGAGCCGCAGTTCTCCGGGCAGACCAAAGAGCGCCTGTCCTCGCGCGAGGCTGCCGCGTTCGTTTCCGGGGTGGTCAAAGACGCCTTCAGCCTGTGGCTCAACGCTCACCCGGAGGTGGGCATGCAACTGGCGGAGCTGGCGATCAACAACGCCGGCCGGCGCCTGAAGGCGAGCAAGAAGGTCGAGCGCAAGCGCGTCACCCAGGGGCCGGCACTGCCGGGCAAGCTGGCCGACTGCGCCGGCCAGGACCCGATGCGCGCCGAGCTGTTCCTGGTTGAGGGTGACTCGGCCGGCGGTTCGGCCAAGCAGGCGCGGGACAAAGAGTTCCAGGCCATCCTGCCGCTGCGCGGCAAGATCCTCAACACCTGGGAAGTCGATGGCGGCGAAGTCCTGGCCAGCCAGGAAGTGCACAACATTGCCGTGGCCATTGGCGTCGATCCCGGCGCTGCCGACATGAGCCAGTTGCGCTACGGCAAGATCTGCATCCTTGCCGACGCCGACTCCGACGGCCTGCACATCGCCACCTTGCTCTGCGCGCTGTTCGTCCAGCATTTCCGCCCGCTGGTCGAAGCCGGCCACGTCTATGTGGCCATGCCACCGCTGTATCGCATCGACCTGGGCAAGGAAATCTACTACGCCCTCGACGAAGCCGAACGCGACGGCATCCTCGACCGCCTGGTGGCCGAGAAGAAGCGCGGCAAGCCGCAGGTCACCCGATTCAAGGGCCTGGGTGAGATGAACCCGCCGCAACTGCGGGAAACCACCATGGACCCGAACACCCGACGCCTGGTCCAGCTGACCCTCGACGATCTGGACGGCACCCGCGAAATCATGGACATGCTCCTGGCCAAGAAGCGCGCCGGCGATCGCAAGAGCTGGCTGGAATCCAAAGGCAACCTGGCCGAGGTCCTGGCTTGATACGTGTGGCCCTGACTGCGGCTCTGGCGTTGTTGACGCTTCCGGCACTGGCCGCGCCGTGGCCGGAGCTCAAGCTGGTCGCCGAACACCCGGTCGAGGGCATGCGTGGCGGCAATCTGTCTGGCCTGAGCGAATGCCGAGGCGGGCTGTGGGCGGTTTCCGACCGCGATGACGAGCTGCTTTACCGCCTGGATACCTCGGCTGCCGTCTGGCAAGCCGAAGCGCAGCGCATGGAGGTACCGCCGGTACCGGACAGCGGTTTGCCCTGGGGCTTGCGCTCGCGCACCTGGGCTGCCGCGCAGGTGCGCGGCGGCGAGCTGGACTTCGAAGGCATCAGCTGTGATGCCGCCGGCAACCATTACCTGGTCAGTGAAGCCCATGCGGCCGTGCTGCAGGTACCAATGGAAGGCGCGCCCAACTGGCTGAAAATCGATTCGAGCATGGTCCGCCAGGCGCGCGCCAGCGGCATGCTGCTGCACTTCAATGCGTTGTTCGAAGGCCTGGCGGTAAGCCCGGCCGGTGACCGTATCTGGCTGGCGGCCGAGCGCGAGCGCCGCGGCCTGCTGCTGATCAACCGCCAGCAGACCACCTGGAACTGCGGCAACGGTTGCGTGCTGCTCAGCGAAGCCGGGGTCGAGATGCAGCCGCCGCAGATGCCCAGGCCGCGCCCGGTGTCGCGCGACTTTGCCGATCTGGCCCTGTTCAACGACAAGCTCTTTACCCTGGAGCGCAACGCCTATCGCATTTGCCGGCGTGATGCGCAGACAGCCAAGGTCGAGCGCTGCTGGTCGTTTGCCGCCGATGCCCTGGCCGAACCCCGGCGTTACTCGCAGCCATTCGGCCTGGCCGAGGCGCTGGTGATCGATGACAAGGGCGCCTGGATTGGCCTGGACAACAACGGTGCGACCCGCCAGGACGGCGAATCGCGACCGATCGTCTGGCGCTTTGCCGCGCCGGCCGGCGGCTGGAGTGGCAAATCGTGAGCCAGCCGCCGGGCAAGCGTGCTGGCCGGGTACTGCTGATTCTGGCCTGGGCGGCTGGATTGTTCCTGGCCACGCGCTTTTTCGGCGAGTGGGAGCAGCGTCAGGCCAACCCCAATGCCGTGGTCACCTCGCAACATGGCGAGGGTTACATCGAAGTGCAACTGGCCGGCAACGGCCAGGGGCATTTCGTCGCCGATGGCCGGATCAACGGCCAGACGGTACATTTTCTGCTCGATACCGGGGCGACCGACGTGGCGATCCCCGAAGCCCTGGCCGGCAAGCTAGGCCTGGAGCGCGGTGCGCCGGTGATGTTGAGCACCGCCAATGGCCGCACCCAGGGCTACCGCACGCGCCTGGACCAACTGCAGCTGGGCGATATCCTCCTGCGCAATGTGCGCGCGCTGGTGGTGCCGGGGCTCGATGGCGAACAGGTATTACTGGGCATGAGTGCCCTGAAACAACTCGAATTTACCCAGCGTGGCGGCACCTTGCTGCTGCGCCAGAACCTGAAATGATGAGGCCCGCATGAGCGACTCCCTTGATCTCAGCCTCGATGGCGTAGAGCGCCGGTCACTGGCTGACTTCACCGAACAGGCCTACCTCAACTACTCCATGTACGTGATCATGGACCGCGCCTTGCCGCATATCGGCGACGGCCTGAAGCCGGTGCAACGGCGCATCGTCTATGCCATGAGCGAACTGGGCCTGGACGCCGACTCCAAGCACAAGAAGTCGGCGCGTACCGTCGGTGACGTGCTCGGCAAGTTCCACCCTCATGGCGACTCGGCCTGCTACGAAGCCATGGTGCTGATGGCGCAGCCGTTCAGCTACCGCTACACCCTGGTCGATGGCCAGGGCAACTGGGGTGCGCCGGACGATCCGAAGTCCTTCGCCGCCATGCGCTACACCGAGGCGCGCCTGTCGCGCTACTCCGAAGTACTGCTCAGCGAGCTGGGCCAGGGCACTGCGGACTGGGTGCCGAACTTCGACGGCACCCTCGATGAGCCTGCGGTGCTGCCGGCGCGCCTGCCGAACATCCTGCTCAACGGCACCACCGGTATCGCCGTGGGCATGGCCACCGACGTGCCGCCACACAACCTGCGCGAAGTCGCCTCGGCCTGCGTACGCCTGCTCGATGAGCCCAAGGCCACGGTCGAGCAGCTTTGCGAGCACATCCAGGGCCCGGACTACCCGACCGAAGCCGAGATCATCACCCCGCGTGCCGAACTGCTGAAAATCTACGAAAGTGGTCGTGGTTCGGTGCGCATGCGCGCGGTTTACCGCATTGAGGACGGCGATATCGTCGTTACCGCGCTGCCGCACCAGGTCTCCGGGGCCAAGGTGCTGGAGCAGATCGCCGCGCAGATGCAGGCCAAGAAGCTGCCGATGGTCGCCGACCTGCGCGACGAGTCGGACCACGAGAACCCGTGCCGCATCGTCATCATCGCCCGCTCCAACCGGGTTGACCTCGACGAGCTGATGCAGCACCTGTTCGCTACCACCGATCTTGAGTCCAGCTACCGGGTCAACGTCAACATCATCGGCCTGGATGGCCGCCCGCAGCTGAAAAACCTGCGGGCGCTGCTGGTCGAATGGCTGGAATTCCGCGTGCAGACGGTGCGCCGCCGGCTGAAGTTCCGCCTCGACAAGGTCGAGCGCCGCCTGCACCTGCTCGAAGGCCTGTTGGTAGCCTTCCTCAACCTGGATGAAGTTATCCACATCATCCGCACCGAGGACCAGCCGAAAGCTGCGCTGATTGCCCGCTTCGACCTTACCGAGACCCAGGCCGAGTACATCCTCGAGACCCGCCTGCGCCAACTGGCGCGCCTGGAAGAGATGAAGATCCGCAACGAGCAGGACGAACTGGCCAAGGAACAAGCCAAGCTGATCGCCCTGCTGGGCAGCGAAACCAAGCTGCGCAAGCTGGTGCGTGCCGAGCTGATCAAGGATGCCGAAACCTACGGCGACGACCGCCGCTCGCCAATCGTCGCCCGTACCGAAGCCAAGGCCCTGTCGGAAAACGAGCTGATGCCGACCGAACCGGTCACCGTGGTGCTCTCGGAGAAGGGCTGGGTGCGTTGCGCCAAGGGCCACGATATCGACGCCACGGGCCTTTCCTACAAGGCTGGCGATGGCTTCAAGGCCGCCGCTGCCGGGCGCTCGAACCAGTTTGCCGTGCTGATCGACTCCACCGGCCGCAGCTACTCGCTGGCCGCCCACACCTTGCCATCGGCCCGTGGCCAGGGCGAGCCGTTGACCGGCCGTCTGACGCCGCCACCGGGCGCAAGCTTCGACTGCGTGCTGCTGCCCGAAGATGACGCCCTGTATGTGATCGCCTCCGACGCCGGTTACGGCTTCGTGGTCAAGGGCGAGGACCTGCAGGCCAAGAACAAGGCCGGTAAAGCCCTGCTCAGCCTGCCCAACGGTGCCAAGGTCATTGCCCCGCGCCCGGTCGCCGATCGCGAGCACAACTGGCTGGCGGCGGTGACCACCGAAGGCCGCCTGCTGATCTTCAAGGTCAGCGACCTGCCGCAACTGGGCAAGGGCAAGGGCAACAAGATCATCGGCATCCCGGGCGACCGGGTGGCCTCGCGTGAAGAATTTGTCACTGATCTGGCGGTCATTCCCGACGGCGCGACCCTTGTATTGCAGGCCGGCAAGCGTACCCTGTCTCTGAAGGCCGACGACCTTGAGCATTACAAGGGCGAACGTGGGCGCCGGGGCAACAAATTGCCCCGTGGCTTCCAGCGGGTTGACGCGCTGTTGGTCGAAATTCCCGGATAAGCCGGGTTAGACAGCCTGAACGGGTATTTTCGTGCCCGTTCGCGGTTGAAACACTGGAGTCGAGCCGCTATTTCGCGGATGATAGGCCCCTTGCGGTACCAGCGTGGCTGTGTATCCGAACGAATCTATATGAGTATCACTGCGGTTTGCCTTGTGGCGACCGCCTGGATGGGATGATGAAATTTCTGCGCCTTCCGTTGGTTCTGCTGTGTGGCGTGCTCGGACTGGCTGGTTGCAGCATGCACCAACCGGTATCCCTGTATCAGCTCGACAGCGGTGAGCCTGGCCAACCCAAGCAAAGCGCGGGTATGGCAGTGGTTCTCGGCCCAGTGTCGATTGCCGACTACCTGCAACGCGAAACCCTGCTGCAACGCCAGGCCGATGGCAGCCTGACTGCTGCCACCGATGGCCGCTGGGCCGGTAGCCTGTCGGCCGACATCGACCAGTTGCTGGTCCGTCAGCTGGCCTGGCGTCTGGACAGCCAACGTGTGGTCCTGGCCCCGGCCAGCACCGGTTTCACCCCGGATGTACAAGTGCTGCTGTCGATTACCCGCCTGGACTCCGGCACCAACCAGCCAGCGATTCTCGACGCCCAGTGGCGCCTGCTCGATCGCCGTGGCCAGGTCCGTGACAACCGCATCGTGCACCTGGAGCAGCAGCACCAGGGTAGCGAGAGCGCCCAGGTACAAGCCCAGGGCCAGTTGCTGCAAAAGCTCGCCGAGCAGTTGAGCATTGCCTTGAAGCCGCTGGCCAACCAGCCGGCAGTGGTGGAAGAACAACAACCGAAGAAAGCTGCACCGGTACAAGTGCGCAAAGAGCCGGAAAAGCCGAAGATCCCGTTGGCTACGCCGATTCGTACCGACCTGGAAGTGTTCCGCTTCTAAGTCGAGGACTTACAAGAAGCCCGCAGCGATGCGGGCTTTTTTGTGCCCGTGTGGGAGCCGCGGTGCGACGATCCGACTTGACCCGCGATGCGGTCGGCGCAGGCGACACATCGGGTTGCTAGCGTTTTCGCGGGGCAATAAAAAAGGTTCTTCACGGAATCCCGGGGGCTATGATTCTTGGGTTGGGTTGCGGACTTATCCATTCGGTGTGGCGCCGCTGTTGGCCCCTTCCGCCCTTACGGCGGGTCCCTTTTGTTCTTGGCAAAAGGAACCAAAACCGCTCGCTCCAGCATACGGCCCTACGCTGCGCTCCGGGTTCCTTCGCTACGGTGCCTTCCAGGGGCATCGCGGCCTACGACTTGCTTCGCCAAGTCTACGTCTCGCGACTTCGGCCTCGGCCGAAGGGTGCTACGCACCAGCCCCCTCCAGACACCTGCGCTCAGCCTCCTGAAGTCGCGAAGTTACGGGCGGCGCCTGCACTGACGTATCTACGAAAGCAGATGCTGGCGAAGCCATGCTGACGCAGGAGCGGGACAAGCCCGCTGGTAAAATGAGTACCAACTTGCTTCATCTTGATGTTCATGCACGTACTTCCAGGCGCCGCGAAAGGCGACTTCAGGAGGCCGAGCGGAGGTGCCTGTAGGGGCGGTGCGCAGCACCTTCGGCGGCAGCCGAAGACGCGAGATGTAGACTTGCGAAGCAAGTCGTAGGCCGCGATGCCCCGGAAGGTGCCGTAGCGAGGGGACCCGAAGCGCAGCGTAGGGCCGTATGCAGGAGCAAGCGGTTTTGCCTACTTCTTCCCAAGAGAAAAGTAGGCCGCCGTAAAGGCGGAAGGGGCCAGCAGCAGCCCCACACTGAATGGATAAACTCGCAGCCTCAACATCCCAACCCGGGATTCCGTGAAGAGCCATAAAAAAGCCCGCATCACTGCGGGCTTTTGCTCTGCCAAGGGGTCAGCTCTTGACCCGGCGCTCATGCATCCGTGCCAGTTGCCGCTCCAGCATCGATGGGTACGGCTCCATCAGACGCTCGACACAGCAAGCGCCTTCGGGGCTGGCGATCGGGCGAATCCGCGCACGCTGACGAACCAGGGCGTCGTCGCTGATCTTGCGCTCGACCAGCAGCAGGTTGCGGCTGTGCTGCGACAGGGCCAGGGCGTCCTGGGCTTTTTCGGTCAGCAGCAGGTCGATCTGGCTCAGGCCGTGCAGGTCTTCACCCAGGGCCAGGCCCAGCTGCAGTTGCAGGGTGATGCCGCTGTCGGCCACTTCGATTTGCAGCTCATGGCCCAGGGCACGCAGCAGCTCGCCACAGCAGATGGCATTGGTGAGGTAGTCCTCGCCGCTATCCTGGCTGTGGAACAACAGCAGGGTGCTGCCGTCGTTGAGGGTATGCACTTCGCTTTCATACAGTGAGGCTGCCTGGTCGAGGCAGTCGCGGTAGCGTTCCAGCAGCTCGGTCAGGCGCGTGCGTGGCAGGCGTCGCAGTTGCTCCTGGGAGCCCAGTTGCACCGCCAGCACGGCGCTGGCCTGTGGCTCGCGGTTGACCGGGGCTGCCAGGGCAGGGGCGGGGCTGTGGTCCTCGTCGAGCAGGTCGGCGAAGGCGTCATCGCTGTCGTCGTCCGTTACAGGCTTGACCGGTTTGGCGGCCTTGGCCACAGCCGGTTGTTCGTCGAAGCTCGGGTCGCGCAGGTTACGCACTTCGAACTCCGGCTCATCCTCATCGAAGGACTCTTCTTCTTCCGGCTCGATTTCCCGTGGTGGCGGGGCCAGGCGGGTGTGCAGCTGGCGCGCCAGGTCGCCGATTTCATCCTGGCGTTCGATGGCCGGGGTGAACTCGTTGATGTCGCGCAGCCAGACCCGCAGCTGCAACAGCGGCGTGGAGATGTAGCGGCCCAGGCGCAGGCTCATGGCTAGCGCCAGGGCCAGCAGGATACCGGCAAGGATGCCCATGCTCTGCAGGCTGATGGTCAGCGGCTGCTGGAACTGGCTCATGTCCAGGCTGATGCGCAGTTGCCCGGCGGTCACGTCCTGGAAGGTGATCTTGGTCTGGTACAGGCCTTCGGCTTCACCCAGCAGGCCGTTTTTCGGGCGCTGGCCGGCTTCGGCGAGGATCCGGTTGTCGACGCTGTAGATCGCCGCATGGGCCACCAGCGGGTTCTTCACCAGGTTGCCCAGCAGCACGTTGAGGCTGAGGATGTCGTTGGACACCAGCAGCTCGGTGGCCGAGGTGGCGGTCTGGGTGGTCAGGCTCTGCCCGAGGGCATCGGCCTGCTCATGCATGGCTTCCTTGAACTGCAGGCCCATCACGCAGGCGTAGATCACCAGCGCCAGTGCCACCAGAAACACGTTATGGCAGGCGATACGCAGCGCCAGCGGTATTCGGCGTTGGCGCAGGGCGTGGAAGATCAGCAGGAAGAAGTTGTCGGTCTTAACGGGCGTGGGCCGGTTCACAGAGCGCGGCTCTTTATGTCGGAGAAGTTGCTGCGCAGTATAGCGAGCGCTCAGGGGCGGGCAAAGTATCGACTGCGCCCGATGGTCAGCGAAAATCGGTAGAATGCGCTTTTTTTCAACGAGTCGGAGCCCGTCTTGCGCGAAATCGTTCTGATTAACATCACCGGTGAAGACCGCCCGGGTCTTACCGCCGCCATCACCGGCGTCCTGGCCCAGGGTGGAGTGAACATCCTCGACATCGGTCAGGCGGTGATTCACGACACCCTGTCCTTTGGCATCCTGGTCGAAATTCCGGATACCGAGAAGGCCTCGTCGGTGCTCAAGAACATCCAGTTTGCGGGTAACGAACTCGACCAGCAGGTGCGGTTTACCCCGGTTTCCGAAGCCGACTACCAGAATTGGGTCGAAGGCCAGGGCAAAGCCCGGCACATCGTCACCCTGCTGACCCGGCGGGTGACTGCCGAGCAGTTGCAGCGGGTCAGCTCGATCACCGCCAAGTACGGGCTGAACATCGACCATATCGATCGCCTCTCGGGTCGTGTCGCGCTGGACACCCCGGCCGAGCAGAGCAAGGGCTGCATCGAGTTCTCGGTACGAGGCGAGCCGGCTGATCCGCAAGCCCTGCGCGCCGAGTTCCTTAGCGTCGCCCAGGAGCTGAACGTCGACATCGCCTTCCAGCAGGATTCGCTGTTCCGTCGCAACCGCCGCCTGGCGGTGTTCGACATGGACTCGACACTGATCGAAGCCGAAGTGATCGACGAGCTGGCCAAGGCTGCCGGGGTCGGTGAGCAGGTATCGGAAATCACCGAGCGGGCCATGCGTGGCGAGCTGGATTTCCGTGCCAGCTTCAAGGAGCGCCTGGCGCTGCTCAAGGGCCTGGACGTTGGCGTGCTCGACGAAATCGGCGCTTCGCTGCGCCTGACCGAAGGCGCCGAGACGCTGTTCGCCGAACTCAAGCGCCTGGGCTACAAGACCGCCATCCTCTCCGGTGGCTTCACCTACTTTGCCAAGCAGTTGCAAGCCAAGCTGGGCATCGACTACGTGTTCGCCAACGAGCTGGAAGTGGTGGATGGCAAGGTGACCGGCGTGGCGGTCGAGCCGATCGTCGACGCCCAGCGCAAGGCTGACCTGCTGGGTGAGCTGGCGCGCAAAGAAGGCCTGCAGATGGAGCAGACCATTGCCGTCGGCGATGGCGCCAACGACCTGCCGATGCTGGCGATTGCCGGCCTGGGCGTGGCGTTCCGGGCCAAGCCACTGGTCAAGCAGTCGGCCAAGCAGGCGATCTCGACCCTGGGTCTCGATGGTGTGCTTTACCTGCTGGGTTTTCGCGATCGCGACGGTCGCGCCTGACTGCGGGGCCGCCTGGCGGCCCATCCAGCTTCCACAGGTACAAAAAAGCCCGCATCGCTGCGGGCTTTTTCAGTTTCAGGCCTGTACCGGCAGTGCCAGGCGCTCGCCCATGCTCACGGCAGAGCCGGCGCCGAGCTGTTCGGCCCATTTCACCTGCTCTGGCCCGAACAGTACGACAGCTGTCGAACCGAGTTTGAAACGGCCCAGTTCCGCGCCTTTTTCCAGATGGATCGGCGCGCGGCTGGCTTCGTCGTAGCGCACCGTCTTCAGTTCACGCTTGGGTGGCGTTACCAGGCCGGCCCAGACGGTTTCGATCGAGGCGACGATCATCGCGCCCACCAGCACCACGGCCATCGGCCCGCGCTCGGTGTCGAACAGGCAGACAACGCGCTCGTTGCGGGCGAACAGCTCCGGAACGTTTTCGGCAGTGGTCTGGTTGACCGAGAACAACCGGCCCGGTACGTAGATCATCTCGCGCAAGGTGCCGGCCAGCGGCATGTGCACGCGGTGGTAGTCCTTGGGCGACAGGTAGATGGTCGCGAACTGGCCACCCATGAACGGCGCGGCATTGGCCGGATCGCCACCCAGCAGCTCGAGGGCGCTGAAGCTGTGGCCCTTGGCCTGGAAGATGCGGCCGTGCTCGATCGGACCGAGCTGGCTGACGGCGCCGTCGGCCGGGCAGAGGATTGCCCCCGGGGTTTCATCCAGCGGGCGTGCACCGGGCTTGAGGGCGCGGGTGAAGAAGGCGTTGAAGTGCTCGTAGGCGGTAACGTCTTCGACCAGGGCCTGGGACATGTCCACCTGGTAGCGCTTGGCGAACCAGCTGGTGAAGGCGTTCTTGAACCAGCGCACGCGGCATTCGGCAACGCAGCCGGCCAGGCGCGAGAGCAGGTGGTGGGGCAGCAGGTACTGGCTGATGATGAACAAGCGGGATTTCATTGGGTTTCCTTAAAAACTTCGACAGGGGTGTCGGGGTGGTTGCCCCATTCGCCCCAGGATCCGGCGTAGGCTTTGACCCGAGGGTAGCCCAGATGCTTGGCTACCAGGTAGGTAAAGCCGGATCGGTGGTGGGTCTGGCAGTGGGTGACCACTTCCTTGTCTTTGCTGATGCCCAGCTGCTCGAGGATCTCGGGCATGTCCTTGCGGATGCGCTGGTGATCGTTCAGGTCCATGCCGGCGGTCCATTCGAAATTGACTGCGCCGGGAATGTGCCCGCCCTTGGCTGCGAGAACTTTCTCGCCGCGGTATTCGGCCGGGCTGCGCGCGTCCCAGATCGCCAGGTCGGCGGCGCCGAGGCGGCTTTGCAGGTATTCGCGGGTGGCCGTAGGCTCTTCGTGCAGGGTCAGGTTGACCGTGCTGCTTGCAGCGTCGGGTACTTCAGTGCTGAGGTTGCTCGCTGGCCACGCGTGGACACCGCCGTTGAGGTAGTGGTAACGGGAGTGACCGATTACATCCAGCAACCAGATGAAACGCCCGGCCCAGCCGCCGCCCTCGTCGTCATAGACCACATAGACCGCATTGGCGTTATGGCCGAGCTCGGCGAAGAGTTTTTCCAGGTCGGCCTTGGCCGGCAACAGGCCCGGCGCAGGAGGCTGGCCTAGCTGGGTGCGCTTGAAGTCGACGAAGCGCGCCCCCGGAATATGCCCGCTGGCATAGCGGTTGGGGCTGGTCAGGTCGACCAGGATCAACTCTGGCGCATCCAGGCGGGTTAGCAGGTCTGCCGGCTCGATAACCAGGGGCAGGCCAGAAAAGTCAGTCATCCAGAGTCTCCAGGGCGGAACAGAGGGGGCGATTGTAGCGCATGGCTCAGGCGCTGCGGTTGCCGAAGGCGGTCAGGGCCCGCTCGATGCATTGCGCGGTTTTGCCGAAGGCTTGCACGCTGACGTCCGCCAACGGCTTGCCGCCCTGGTCGGCGACCAGCAGCATCACCACCCGGCCATTGCTTGACAGCGAGCGCAGCAGCACGTGTTCACTGCGAAACAGGGCGCGCAGGCTGGGCGGCAGCAGGGCCGAGAACTGCGCGTGGTTTTCCGGGGTCAGGCGCAGTTGCGCCGCTTTGCTCAGCAACCGTTGCAACAGTTTGCTTTGTTCAATCGGCAGCACCAGGCTGGCGGCATCCGCCGGCAGGCCGGCAATCTGATGGACGCGCAGCTGGCTCAGGGTCTTGTCGGTCATCAGCAGCATCACCCGCTGCATGCCGCAGGCGACCAGCGCGTCGCGGGCCAACGTCGTCAGGTGGATAGCATTGCTGAACGGGCTGGGCTCGGCCAACAGCTCGCCGCAGAGCTTGCGCCAGGTACCCAGGGCCTGGGCCGATGGTGTCGGCGGGGCGATCTGGCCCTGATGCAGGCGTTGCTGGTGCCAGGGCCAGAGCAGCGCTTCGGCCGGGTGGAACAGGCCAGGGCAGGCGTGATGACGGGCGCTGATTGCCGCTTGTTGGTGCACCAGTTGCTGGACATCATCCAGCGGCGTTTGCAGGTAAAGGCTGGTGAGCAGTTGCCAGCGCTGCACATGGGCATTGGTCCAGCCAACCTGCGAGGCCAGGGCCAGGCCGTTGGCCAGCAGCACGGTATTGGCCGGCTGGTTGAACCAGCGGCGCAGGCTTGGTTGATCGTCCAGGCGCTGCTGCTGGTGCAGGCTGTCCTGGTCACGGGCGATGAGGATCGCCTGGGCCAGTAGCCGGCGCTCCTCCTGAAGTAAATGGTAACCGCGCGTTACCCAGTCCGGCAGGCGCCAGTGTTCGGCCAGGGCCTTGCACAGGCTCATGACCCGCACGCCGAACAGCTCTTGTTCCACCCGCAGTGCCGATTCGCCTTTGTGCACCACACGCAGCTCCCACTCATCGAGAAGCTTGGGGTGAGTCAGCGCCAGGGGCCACAGCGGTGACAGAAACAGCAGGCTGCCCCAATGGATTTCCTGCCACAGCCGCGCCAGGCGGCTGGCGAACAGGCCGTTGGCCTGCTGGCTGGCGTGCTGGCTGACCAGCTGCAGCTGACGCAGGGTCGGGGCAATTTCGGCTTCGGGCAGCGCCGGCAGGCGCTCCAGCAGTTCTGCGGTACGCGCCAGCCCCAGGCGGTTGAGGGCGATCTCCAGGCTCTCGGCCGGTTCGCCCAGGCCGGTATTGCTGTGGTGGTTGGCCTCGCGCATGACGCTGAGCACCAGCGCCGGGCTGTCCTGCATCAGTTCGGCGATGTCGCGCAACGAGCGGCGGCTGTCGCCAATGGCGGCTTTGACCCGTTCGTAGCTGGCCAGCGGAACCGGCAGGCGCACGCTATCGAGGAGCTTGACCCAGGCATCGAGTGTTTTTGGTGTTTGACTTGGCACGATGGTTTCAATAGGCATGCTGGAGGTAGGCCGAACTGGCTTTTCGCCTTGACTGACTATAGTCTGGCGCAGTTCTGCCGATAAGTAGAAGAAGAGTTTTTTTAACTTCCGCTCACGACCCTGACCACGACAGTAAGTGCTTTCTATCTATGGCTAAAATTATCGGCATCATCGTCGTATTCGCGAGTGTGCTCGGCGGATATGTACTTTCCCACGGCAAGATTGCGGCCCTGATCCAGCCTTTCGAAGTGCTGATCATCGGTGGTGCTGCTTTCGGTGCGTTCCTCCAGGCCAACCCTGGTTACATGACCATGCATGTAATCAAGAAGTCGCTGAAGATGTTCGGCACGCGCTTTACCCACACCTTCTATATCGAGGTGCTGGGCCTGGTCTACGAGATTCTCAACAAATCCCGTCGCGAAGGCATGATGGCGATCGAAGCCGATATCGAAGACGCCGCTGCCAGCCCGATTTTCGCCAAGTACCCGGCGGTACTGGGTGATGAACGCATGACTGCGTTCATCTGTGACTACCTGCGCATCATGTCCACTGGCAACATGGCCCCGCACGAGCTTGAGGGCCTGTTCGACATGGAACTGCTGAGCATGAAGGAAGAGCTCGAGCACCCGTCCCATGCCGTGACCGGCATCGCCGACGGCATGCCCGGCTTCGGTATCGTTGCCGCGGTACTGGGTATCGTAGTGACCATGGCCTCGCTGGGCGATGGCGACCAGAAGTCGATCGGCCTGCACGTCGGCGCGGCGTTGGTCGGTACCTTCTTCGGTATTCTCGCCGCCTACGGCTTCTTCGGCCCGCTGGCTACTTCCCTGCGCCATGACGCCAAGGAAGAGCTGAACGTCTACGAGGCGATCAAGGCCTCGCTGGTGGCTTCGGCCTCGGGCATGCCGCCATCGCTGGCCGTGGAATTCGGGCGCAAGGTGCTGTTCCCGGCCCACCGCCCGAGCTTCGCCGAGCTGGAACAAGCAGTTCGCGGTCGCTAAGCCATGGAGAACAATCAGCCCATTATCGTCAAGCGCATCAAGCGCTTTGGCGACGGCCACCACGGTGGCGCCTGGAAGATTGCCTTCGCCGACTTCGCTACGGCGATGATGGCGTTCTTCCTGGTGCTGTGGCTGCTGTCGACGGCCACACCGGAGCAGAAGATCGCCATTGCCGGCTACTTCAAGGACCCGATCGGCTTTTCCGAAAGCGGCACGCCGTACATCATCGACCTGGGCGGTTCGCCCCAGCTCGCCCCGGAAAAAACCATCAACCCGGAAGAAAAGTCCGAGCCAACGCCTGAGTCCAGCATCCCGATCGACCAGAATACGGTCGAGAACATGGCCGAGCAGGTTGAGCGCGAGCGCCTCGAGTTGCTCCTGCAGGAGCTGCAGAACAAGGTTGAAGAGAACCCGCAACTGCAGAAGTTCAAGGACCAGATCCTCTTTGAGATCACCCAGGACGGGCTGCGCATCCAGATCATGGATGCCGAGAACCGGCCAATGTTCGACCTTGGCAGCGCGCGCCTGCAGCCGTACTTCGAGGACATCCTGCTGGCCATGGCCGACACCATCAAGGCGGTGCCGAACAAGATCAGCATCAGTGGCCATACCGATGCCAAGCCATACGCCGGCACCGGCGACTTCGGCAACTGGGAACTGTCGGCCAACCGCGCCAATGCCGCACGCCGCGCGCTGGTCGCCGGTGGCTACCCGGATACCCAGGTGGCGCGGGTGGTCGGCTATGCCTCGTCGTCGCTGTTCGACCGGCAAAACCCGCTCAACCCGGTCAACCGTCGGATCGACATCATCGTCCTGACCAAGAAGGCCCAGCGCACCATCGAAGGCGAGCAGACCCAGCCTGCCGCCCCCGAAGCCGGCCAGCCAGGCGCCCCGACTCCGGCTCCAGGGGCGACCCCGGAGCCAGCCCCGGCGGCCGAGCCCGAGCCGATGCAGCCACGGGAGTTGCGCCAGAAGCTGAACATCTTCGAAGACGGTGTGTTGAAGATGGACGAAAACAAGCAGTAAGCCTGCTGGCTGAAAAAAAACGCCCGTGCGCAGCGATGCCCACGGGCGTTTTGCTTGGCGCTACAGGCTAAAAGCCGCGGCGGATCTTGGCCTTGAGGTCGGCATGGAAGAAGTCGGCGTTGGAGCGGTTGGTGGCATTGGCCTCGCAGGCTTCGCTGTCGATCGAGCGCTTGAAGGTTTGCTCGTCATGGTAGGCGCGCACGTAGAGGTCGATGTGTTCGCGGTTGGTCATGGTTGGCCACTTCTCCAGATACCCCGGCAGCGTGGCCTCGCCGCACTGGTAAAAGGCTACCCGGCGATTGACCAGGGTGGCGGCGCCAAGCTGGAAGGGCACCCACCAGGCCTCGGCGGTTTCCGGTGCGAGCACGGCAATCAGGTGGGTGCACTGGCTGATATTGCGGCGGATGATTCCGCTGATGTCGTCGGTGGTCTGCTGGGCCTCGCTGTCGAACAGGTCCAGCTGGGTATTGATGCCTTCAAGCTTGAGCCGCTCATTGATGATGAAGGCGTCCAGGCGTTCGCTGTGGCGATAGCTGATAAAGACTGGCATCAGAAGTGCCCTCCCACGCAGGAGGGAGTGGCATTGATGCGCAATAGCTGAATTGTCATGGTTGATTCCTTTCATACGCAGGGCATGGGGTCGATTCGCTTCATGGCGGCGAATCTTGAAAGGTGACAATCAGCGAAAGTCTTTCGCACAGCAAGGTACGACCAGCAAAGCAGATGCTTCCTGCTTTGCTGGGTAATAAATCCTACGGATTAGTCCTACTTTGAACCGTTTGAGGCCCGTTTCCGGGCCTCAGATGTTTCAGTAAGTGTCTTGCGGCAGGCTGGCGATGATCGAGCGGTAGCTGTTCATCCGTTGCTGCTGCACGCGGCCGTCTTCGAGGGCCTTGAGCAGCGCACAACCCGGCTCGCGGTCGTGCTTGCAGTCGCGAAAGCGGCAGGTGCCGAGCAGGTCGGTGAACTCGATAAAGCCGGCTTCGACATCGGCGCGGCTGACGTGGCCCAGTCCAAATTCACGGATGCCCGGGGAGTCGATAAGCTCGCCACCACCGGGGAAGTGGTAAAGACGGGCGGTGGTGGTGGTGTGGGTGCCCTGGCCGGACCATTCCGACAGATCGCCGACGCGGGTCTGAACCTCGGGCAGCAGGCTGTTGACCAGCGACGACTTGCCAACCCCGGACTGACCGACAAACACGCTGATATGGCCGTCGAGCTGGGCCTGCAGTTGCTCCATGCCGTTGCCGTGGTGCGCCGACACTTCCAGCAACGGGTAGCCAAGCTGGCGGTAAACTGCCAGCAATGCATTGAGCGCCGGAGCGTTCTGCTCGTCGATCAGGTCGGCCTTGTTCAGCAGCAGCAAGGGGCGGATGCCGGCATGCTCGGCCGCGACCAGGTAGCGGTCGATCAGGTTGGCATGGGGTTCCGGCGCCGGGGCGAAGACGATCACGATCAGGTCGACGTTGGCCGCTACCGGTTTGAGCTGGCCACGGCTGTCCGGGCGGCACAGCTCGGTATGGCGCGGCATCTGCGCGACAATCACGCCAATGCCCTGGTTGCCGGCGCGCCAGACTACCTTGTCGCCGGTGACCAGCGCCGGCAGGTTGGCCCGCAGGTGGCAACGGAACACCTGGCCGGCAACGTCGCCGTCCTGGGCTTCGACTTCGACCTGCACGCCAAAGTGAGCGATGACCAGGCCCATTTGCTCCGGGCCGAGGTCACCGCCTTCGAGCTCCTTCAGGGTCTGTTGTTCGCGTTTGGCGGCGCGGGCAGCGCGTTCACCCTGGATTTTTTCGATGCGCCAGTTCTGGCGTCGATTGAGCTGGCGTTTGGCCATGAAGGTTCCGTGTTCGGGAGGCAATATTTAACCGCGGGGAGTTTAGCACGCTCCACTAGGCTAAACTGCGCACCTACCGAGGAGCAGAATCATGCAGAACCCACAGAACCTGATCTGGATCGACCTGGAAATGACCGGTCTGGATCCGGATCAAGACGTCATTATCGAAATGGCCACCATCGTCACCGACAGCGACCTCAATACCCTGGCCGAAGGCCCGGTGATCGCCATTCACCACAGTGACGAGGTGCTGGCGCGCATGGACGAGTGGAACACCCGCACCCACGGCGCCTCCGGCCTGACCCAGCGGGTCAAGGACAGCCGCGTCAGCATGGCCGAAGCCGAGGCGCAGACCATCGCCTTCCTGGAACAGTGGGTGCCAAAGGGCAAGTCGCCGATCTGCGGCAACAGCATCTGCCAGGACCGCCGCTTCCTCTATCGCCACATGCGCAGCCTGGAAAACTACTTCCACTACCGCAACCTCGACGTCTCGACCCTCAAGGAGCTGGCAGCACGCTGGGCCCCTGAAGTGCGTGACAGCTTCAAGAAAGGCGGCACCCACCTGGCGCTGGACGATATCCGCGAGTCGATCAACGAACTGCGCCACTATCGCCAGCACTTCATCAAGTTCTGATCGCAACGCCGCCGGCTTGTACAGACAATCCGCGCGGCGCCCCCTTTTGGTGCCTGTGGCAACTGGTTAGACTGCGCGCCCCTTTGCACGGATCTGCGCCATGTTGTTGATGCTCTACCTCATTGCTATCACTGCCGAAGCCATGACTGGCGCGCTGTCTGCCGGGCGCCGCGGCATGGACTGGTTCGGCGTGGTGCTGATCGCCTGCATCACCGCCCTGGGCGGTGGTTCGGTGCGCGACGTGCTGCTGGGGCATTACCCGCTGACCTGGGTCAAGCACCCGGAATACTTGGTGCTGACCAGTTTCGCAGCGCTGATGACGATCTTTATCGCGCCGTTGATGCGTCACTTGCGCTCGCTATTCCTGGTGCTCGATGCCCTGGGGCTGGTGGCCTTTACCCTGATTGGCTGCATGACCGCGCTGGAAATGGGCCAGGGCATGCTGGTGGCGTCGATCAGCGGGGTAATCACCGGGGTGTTCGGCGGGATCCTCCGGGATATCTTCTGTAACGATATTCCGCTGATCTTCCGTCGGGAGCTGTATGCCAGTGTGTCGTTCGCCGCGGCCTGGTTTTACCTGGGCTGCGTGTACTTCAATGTGCCAGGCGAGCAGGCGATTCTGCTGACCCTGTTCGGCGGCTTCCTGCTACGCCTGCTGGCGATTCGCTTCCACTGGGAAATGCCCAAGTTTCATTACAACGACGAGCATTGAAGGCTTAAGCGGCAAGTGGCAAGCCACAAGCTGCAAGTTGAGGCGATCAGCTTGAAGCTTGTGGCTTGGTGCTCGCCGCTGTTTTCATGGCATGTTGCCCCAGTGCCCACTGCACATGCTCACGCACCAGCTCCGACGGAAAATCCTGCCGCGCCTTGAGCGCCTCCAGTACCTGGATGGTCGACGGCGCATTGCCAAGCCCCACCGCCAGGTTGCGCAACCAGCGCTCATAGCCGGCACGGCGCAGCGGCGAGCCTTCAGTGCTGTCGAGGAAGGTCTGTTCATCCCACATGAACAGCTCGGCAAGCCCGGCGCTGTCGAGGTTGTGCCGGGGCTTGAAGTCGTTTTCACCGCTCGGTCGGGCGAAGCGGTTCCATGGGCAGACGATCTGGCAGTCATCGCAGCCAAATACCCGATTGCCGATCAACGGTCGCAGATCTTCCGGGATCGCGCTTTTCAGTTCGATGGTCAGGTACGAGATACAGCGCCGGGCATCCAGCACATAGGGGCCGACAAAGGCCTGGGTCGGGCAGATGTCCAGGCAGGCGCTGCAGCGGCCGCAGTGTTCGCTGGCCTGCGGCGGGTCGACCGGCAGCGGCATGTCGACAAACAGCTCGGCAAGAAAGAAGTAACTGCCGGCCTTGCGGTTGAGCAGCAGGGTGTTCTTGCCGATCCAGCCCAGGCCAGCCTGCTCGGCAATGGCCTTTTCCAGCACCGGGGCGCTGTCGACAAAGGCCCGGAAGCCGAACGGGCCGATATCCTTCTGGATGCGCTCGGCCAGGTGCTGCACGCGTTTGCGCACCAGCTTGTGGTAGTCGCGACCCAGGGCGTAGCGGGAGATGTAGGCTTTTTCTGGATGCGCCAGCTGCTGGGCCATGCGCGTGTCGCCCGGCAGGTAGTCCATGCGCAGCGACACCACGCGCAAGGTGCCGGGCACCAGCTCATCGGGGTGCGAGCGCTTGCTGCCGTGGGCGCCCATGTAATCCATTTCGCCGTGGTAGCCCGCCTCGAGCCAGCGTTCCAGATGTTTTTCATGCTCGCCCAGGTCCACCCCGGTGATGCCGACATGGGCAAAACCGAGCTCTCGGCCCCAATCCTTGATCGATTGGGCCAGCGCAGGTAGATCGGGGGCAGAAGCAGACATGGGAATAAGGCAATACGGACTCAGGTGCGTATAATTCTGCCAGACATCAGAGCCTTTGACCCATGCCTCAGACCAAACACCCCGCAAACGAGCCCCATCGGCTCACCAGCGTCACCCTTGCGCCCCTGGCGCCACGTCCTGCTGACGCCCATAAGGGCGACTTCGGCCATGTGCTGGTGGTCGGTGGTGATCGCGGCACTGGCGGCGCGGTGCTGCTCAGCGCCGAAGCGGCGTTGCGCTGCGGCGCCGGCCTGGTATCGCTGGTCAGCCGGCCTGAGCATGTGCCTGCGGCCATGGCCCGCCTGCCCGAGGTGATGAGCCTGGGCGTGCATTCGGCCAACCAGCTGATGGCGCCGATCGAGCGGGCCTCGGTGCTGGTGGCAGGTCCAGGCCTGGGCCAGGCGGCCTGGGGGCGCAGCCTGTTGTCGGCGGTGGCCAGCAGCCCACTGCCTCAAGTGTGGGACGCCGATGCCCTCAACCTGCTGGCGCGCCAACCCTTGCCCTTTCCCAAGGCCAGCATCATTACCCCGCACCCGGGCGAGGCGGCGCGCCTGCTTGGGGTATCGACCGAGGCGGTACAGGCCGACCGGCCCGGGGCGGCGCGCAAACTCGCACGCAAATACGCGGTCGTATGCGTGCTCAAAGGCGCCGGCACCCTGGTCGCCGATCCGGCCGGGCAGTTGGCGCTGTGCTCGCGTGGTCATCCGGCCATGGCCGGCGCCGGTCTGGGCGATGTGCTCAGCGGCGTGCTCGGCGCTTTGCTGGCCCAGGGCATGTCGGCCTGGGACGCGGCCTGTCTGGGCGTCTGGCTGCATGCCTGCGCCGGCGAGCGCCTAGGCGCGCAGGGCCGTGGCCTGGCCGCCAGCGACATGGTCCCGGCAATTCGTCAGTTATTGGAGGAACATTCAGCGTGTCTGGCATAACCCTGTTTTTGGCCGATGAAGAGGCCATGGTGAATTTGGGCAAGCGTATTGCCGAAGTGACCAAAGGCCACGGTGTGATTTTTCTTGAAGGGGACCTGGGGGCCGGCAAGACCACCCTGTCGCGGGGCATTATTCGCGGCCTCGGCCACCAAGGTGCGGTAAAGAGTCCTACCTTTACTGTGGTTGAGCCTTACGAGATTGACGACATTCGTGCCTTCCACTTCGACCTCTATCGTCTGGTCGATCCGGAGGAGCTTGAATTCATGGGCATCCGCGATTATTTCGAAGGTGACGCCTTGTGCCTGTTCGAGTGGCCGCAAAAAGGGGCAGGCATTTTGCCAAAGCCCGACCTGACCATTACCATAAGCCCCCAGGCGGGCGGTCGTTCGCTCAACCTGTCGCCGCAGGGGGCACGTGGCGAAGCCTGGTGTGCCGCTCTGGCCTTGGAATTCAAATAGAAAATGGGGATAGGTATGCGCATTCGCGCACTGGTTTCTGTCGTAGGACTGCTGCTTACGGTAGTGACCGTTAACGCTCTGGCCGTCACGCAAGTCAAAAGTGTGCGTTTATGGCGAGCGCCCGATAACACACGGCTGGTCTTCGACCTCTCGGGCCCTGTGCAGCACAGCGTGTTTACCTTGACCGCCCCGGACCGCCTGGTGATCGACATCAATGGCGCGACCCTGGCTGCGCCGTTGTCGGTGTCCACCTCCAATACCCCGATTACCAGCGTGCGCTCGGCCCAGCGTACGCCGACCGACCTGCGCGTGGTGGTCGACCTGAAAAAGTCGGTGACGCCCAAGAGCTTCACCCTGGCGCCCAATGCCCAGTACGGTAACCGCCTGGTAGTCGACTTGTTCGACCAGGAAGCCGATGCCGCGCCGCCACCGCCCACACCGCCGGTGGCAACCACCCCTGCGGTACCGGTCACGCCGGCGCAACCGGCGATCAAGCTGACCCCGGTGCCCAATGGCAAACGTGACATCGTCATCGCCATCGACGCCGGTCACGGCGGTGAAGACCCGGGTGCCTCCGGTTCGCGGGGCCAGCATGAAAAAGACATCGTCCTGGCCATCGCCAAGGAGCTGCAGCGCCAGATCAACACCGAGAAGGGCTTTCGCGCCGAGCTGACCCGTACCGGCGATTACTTCATCCCGCTGCGCAAACGCACCGAGATTGCCCGCAAGAAGGGCGCTGACCTGTTCATCTCGATCCACGCCGACGCCGCACCGTCCAAGGCCGCCTTCGGTGCCTCGGTGTTTGCCCTGTCCGATCGCGGCGCTACCTCGGAAACCGCGCGCTGGCTGGCCGATAGCGAAAACCGCTCCGACCTGATCGGTGGCGCCGGCAACGTCAGCCTCGATGACAAGGACCGCATGCTTGCCGGGGTGTTGCTTGATCTGTCGATGACCGCTTCGTTGAGCTCCAGCCTCAACGTCGGCCAGAAGGTTTTGGGCAACATGGGCCGCATCACGCCGCTGCACAAGCAGCGCGTCGAGCAGGCCGGGTTCATGGTGCTGAAATCGCCGGACATCCCGTCGATCCTGGTGGAAACCGGCTTTATCTCCAACGCCAACGAGGCGGCCAAGCTGGCCACCCCAAGCCACCAGCAGTCGCTGGCGCGTTCGATTCACAGTGGCGTACGCCAGTTCTTCCAGCAGAACCCGCCGCCGGGCACCTACGTGGCCTGGCTGCGTGACAGCGGCAAGATCGCCCAGGGCCCGCGCGAGCATTCGGTGCGCCCGGGCGAGACCCTGGCGATGATCGCCGTGCGTTATCAGGTCAGCGTCGCCAGCCTGCGCAGTGCCAACAGCCTGAAGACCGATGAACTGAAAGTCGGCCAGCACCTGAACATCCCGACCACGGCACTGGCGGCCCAGCAATGAGCAGCAGTGCCCGGATCGAGCTGCTCAGCCCGCGGCTGGCTAACCAGATTGCCGCCGGTGAGGTGGTCGAACGCCCGGCCTCGGTGATCAAGGAACTGCTGGAAAACAGCCTCGATTCCGGTGCCAAGCGCATCGACGTCGAAGTCGAGCAGGGCGGCGTCAAGCTGCTGCGCGTTCGCGACGACGGTGGTGGTATCGCGGCCGACGACTTGCCGCTGGCCCTAGCCCGTCACGCCACCAGCAAGATCCGCGACCTGGAAGACCTCGAACGGGTCATGAGCCTGGGCTTTCGCGGTGAGGCCCTGGCCTCGATCAGCTCGGTCGCCCGCCTGACCCTGACTTCGCGTACCCGCGACGCCGAACAGGCCTGGCAGGTGGAAACCGAAGGCCGCGACATGGCCCCGCGGGTGCAGCCGGCGGCGCATCCGGTCGGTACCTCGGTGGAAGTGCGTGACCTGTTCTTCAATACCCCGGCACGGCGCAAGTTCCTCAAGACCGAGAAAACCGAATTCGATCACCTGCAGGAAGTGATCCGCCGCCTGGCGCTGGCGCGTTTCGATGTGGGTTTTCACCTGCGCCACAACGGCAAGAGCATCCTCAGCCTGCATGAAGCCCATGACGATACCGCGCGCGCTCGCCGTGTCGCGGCGATCTGCGGCCCGGGTTTTCTCGAGCAGGCACTGCCGATCGAGGTCGAGCGCAACGGCCTGCACCTGTGGGGCTGGGTCGGGTTGCCGACCTTCTCGCGCAGCCAGGCTGATCTGCAGTACTTCTTCGTCAACGGCCGCGCGGTGCGCGACAAGCTGGTCGCCCACGCCGTGCGCCAGGCCTACCGTGATGTGCTGTTCAACGGCCGGCACCCGACTTTCGTGCTGTTTTTCGAGGTCGACCCTACCGGTGTCGACGTCAACGTGCACCCGACCAAGCACGAAGTACGCTTTCGTGACGGGCGCATGGTCCATGACTTTCTGTACGGCACCCTGCACCGCGCCCTGGCCGATGTACGCCCGGAAGACCAACTGGCCGCGCCCGCTGCCAGCAGCGAGATCGTCCGCCCCAGTGGTATCCAGGCCGGTGAATTCGGCCCCCAGGGCGAGATGCGCCTGGCCGCCAATCTGCTGGAGCAGTCGCCCGCTGAACCGGGCCTGCGCCCGTCCGTGGGCAGCAATGGCAGTGGCGCCGGTTATCAATACCAGTACACGCCAAGGCCGACCCAGGCATTGCCTGCGGCCGAGGCCCAGGGTGTGTACCGGGAATTTTTCGCGCCGCTGGCCGAGGCAGCACCGCCAGCCTTGCCCGAAGGCCAGGGCGACATCCCGCCGCTGGGCTATGCCCTGGCCCAGCTCAAGGGCATCTATATCCTGGCTGAAAACGCCGTCGGCCTGGTGCTGGTGGACATGCATGCCGCCCATGAGCGGATCATGTACGAGCGCCTCAAGGTGGCCATGGCCAGCGAAGGCCTCAGCGGCCAGCCGCTGCTGGTGCCCGAATCCCTGGCCTTGAGCCAGCGCGAAGCCGATTGCGCCGAAGAGCACGCCGAGTGGTTCCAGCGCCTGGGCTTCGAGTTGCAGCGCCTGGGCCCGGAAAGCCTGGCGATACGGCAGATTCCGGCGCTGCTCAAGCAGGCCGAGGCCAACCGCCTGGTCCAGGACGTACTGGCCGACCTGATGGAGTACGGCACTAGCGACCGCATTCAGGCGCACCTGAACGAACTGCTCGGGACCATGGCCTGCCACGGCGCCATCCGCGCCAACCGGCGCCTGGCCATCGCTGAAATGAACGGCCTGTTGCGCGATATGGAAAACACCGAGCGTAGCGGTCAATGTAACCATGGCCGGCCGACCTGGACCCAGATGGGCCTGGACGATCTGGACAAACTGTTTTTGCGCGGTCGATGACATGAGCGGCAAACCCCCCGCGATATTCCTGATGGGCCCGACTGCGGCGGGCAAGACCGACCTTGCCATCGAACTGACCAAGGTGTTGCCGTGCGAGCTGATCAGTGTCGATTCGGCGCTGGTCTACCGTGGCATGGACATCGGCAGCGCCAAGCCGTCGAAAGAGATCCTCGCCGCCCATCCGCACCGGCTGATCGACATCCTCGACCCGGCCGAAAGCTATTCGGCCGCCGATTTTCGTCGTGATGCCCTGGAGGCCATGGCCGAGATCACCGCGCGCGGCAAGATTCCGCTGCTGGTCGGCGGCACCATGCTTTATTACAAGGCATTGCTCGAAGGCCTGGCGGACATGCCGGCGGCTGACCCGCACGTGCGTGCCGAGCTCGAAGAGCAGGTTCAGCGCCTGGGTTTGCAAGCCCTGCACCAGCAACTGGCGGCGGTCGACCCGGAGTCGGCGGCGCGTATTCATCCCAATGACCCGCAGCGGCTGATCCGCGCGCTGGAGGTTTACCGGGTCAGCGGCCTGACGATGACCGAACATCGTCAGCGTCAATCCGCGCAAAGTAGCGCCGCAGGCGCGTCCGCAGCGGGACAATTGCCCTATACTGTCGCCAGCCTGGCCATTGCGCCAACCGATCGGCACATACTGCACGAGCGGATTGCGCTACGATTCGGGCAAATGCTGGAACAGGGCTTCGTTGACGAGGTCCGATTGCTGCGAGCCAGAAGTGACTTGCACGCGGGGCTGCCGTCTATACGGGCGGTTGGTTATCGCCAGGTCTGGGATCACCTTGATGGCAAGTTGACTTCAGTTGAAATGCAGGAGCGCGGCATTATTGCCACTCGCCAACTGGCGAAGCGGCAGTTCACCTGGTTGCGTAGTTGGGCTGACCTGCACTGGCTGGACAGCCTTGACTGCGACAATCTGTCTCGCACCTTGAAATACCTTGGATCGGTCTCCATATTGAGCTGAGTCCTTGCAATTGCCGTCTATCCTTGGGGTGGGGCGGCTTGAGCCATCAGTTTTTCTTTGATTTTTTTACTATTGATCCTTACAGGAGTGCGGCATATGTCAAAAGGGCATTCGCTACAAGACCCTTACTTGAATACTTTGAGAAAAGAAAAAGTTGGGGTTTCGATCTATCTGGTTAACGGCATCAAGCTGCAAGGCACGATCGAATCCTTCGACCAGTTCGTGATTCTGCTGAAGAACACCGTCAGCCAGATGGTTTACAAACACGCCATCTCGACAGTTGTCCCTGTGCGTCCGATCCGTCTGCCTAGCGCAACCGAATCCGAGCAAGGCGACGCTGAGCCAGGTAACGCCTGATAGGAGTCTGCTTTGTTCTTTGAGCGCCACGGTGGTGGTGAACGGGCAGTCCTCGTTCACTTGGAAGGTCAGAACCCTGAGGCGCGCGAAGATCCGCAGGAGTTTCAGGAGCTGGCACTGTCGGCTGGGGCCGATATTGTCGCGTTCGCCAATGTGGCGCGACATCAGCCCACCGCCAAATACCTGATTGGCAGCGGCAAGGTCGAAGAATTGCGCGACCTGGTCAACGCCGAACAGGTAGATTTGGTGATTTTCAATCACACCCTCACCCCCAGTCAGGAACGTAACCTCGAACGAGTCTTCGAGTGTCGCGTGCTTGACCGCACCGGTCTGATTCTCGATATCTTCGCCCAGCGGGCGCGTACCCATGAAGGCAAGCTGCAGGTCGAACTGGCCCAGCTCGAGCACATGAGCACGCGGCTGGTACGTGGCTGGACTCACCTTGAGCGGCAAAAAGGCGGTATCGGCCTGCGCGGCCCGGGTGAAACCCAACTGGAAACCGACCGCCGCCTGCTGCGGGTACGCCTGCGCCAGATCAAGGCGCGCCTGGAGAAGGTCCGCAGCCAGCGTGAGCAGGCTCGTCGTGGCCGTAAACGGGCGGATATCCCTTCGGTTTCCCTGGTCGGCTACACCAACGCCGGCAAATCCACGCTGTTCAACGCCCTGACCCAGTCCGAGGTCTACGCTGCCGACCAGTTGTTCGCGACCCTCGACCCGACCTTGCGCCGGCTCGAGCTCGACGACCTCGGGCCGATCGTGCTGGCCGACACCGTGGGCTTCATTCGTCACCTGCCGCACAAGCTGGTCGAGGCATTTCGGGCTACGCTCGAAGAGTCGAGCAACTCCGACCTGCTGCTGCACGTGATCGACGCCCATGAGCCTGAGCGCATGGCGCAGATCGAGCAGGTCATGGCGGTACTGGGAGAGATCGGTGCAGAAGGCTTGCCGATCCTCGAGGTCTATAACAAACTCGACCTGCTTGAAGGCGTCGAGCCGCAGATTCAGCGCGATGCCGATGGCAAGCCGCAACGGGTCTGGGTCTCGGCCCGCGATGGTCGGGGGCTGGAGCTGGTGGGGCAGGCGGTCGCCGAATTGCTGGGGGATGACCTGTTTGTCGGTACCTTGCGCCTTGAGCAGCGTTTTGCCCGGCTGCGCGCGCAGTTCTTTGAACTGGGTGCGGTGCAGAGCGAAGAGCACGACGATGAAGGCAGCAGCCTGCTGGCTGTGCGACTGCCGCGGGTGGAGTTGAACCGCCTGGTCAGCCGCGAAGGTTTGCAGCCGCTGGAGTTCATCGAGCAACATACTTTGCAATAAATGCCCGGCGACGCGGTCGGGCAGCCGTGACAGGCATTCTGTAGCATTGGACGGCGCGCCGTGGGCGCGTCTTTGCTTTATCAGATGGAGAGCGCTATGGCTTGGAATGAGCCGGGTGGCAACTCGAACAATCAGGATCCGTGGGGCGGGCGCCGTGGTGGCGACAAGAAAGGGCCACCGGATCTCGACGAGGCCTTCCGCAAGCTGCAGGACAGCCTGAACGGCATGTTCGGCAGTGGCAAGAAACGCGGTGGTGATGGCGGCATCGGCAAGGGCGGTGGCTTCGGCCTGCTCGGTATCGGTCTCGCCGTGCTTGCAGCTATCTGGCTGTACAGCGCCGTGTACGTGGTCGACGAACAGGAGCAGGCAGTCGTGCTGCGCTTCGGCAAATACTACGAAACCGTAGGGCCGGGCCTGAACATCTACTTCCCGCCGATCGATCGCAAGTACATGGAGAACGTTACCCGCGAACGTGCCTATACCAAGCAGGGGCAGATGCTGACCGAAGACGAGAACATCGTCGAGGTGCCGCTGACCGTGCAGTACAAGATCACCAACCTGCAGGATTTCGTGCTGAACGTCGATCAGCCTGAAGTCAGCCTGCAGCACGCGACCGACAGCGCCCTGCGTCATGTGGTGGGTTCCACCGCAATGGACAAGGTACTGACCGAAGGTCGTGAGCAGATGGCCGTGGAAATCAAGGAGCGCCTGCAGCGTTTCCTCGATACCTACCGTACCGGTATCACCGTCACCCAGGTCAACGTACAGAGCGCGGCAGCCCCGCGTGAAGTGCAGGAAGCCTTCGACGACGTGATCCGTGCCCGTGAAGACGAGCAGCGTGCCCGCAACCAGGCCGAGTCCTACGCCAATGGCGTGGTGCCAGAAGCCCGTGGTCAGGCCCAGCGGATCATCGAGGACGCCAACGGTTACCGCGACGAAGTCGTCTCGCGCGCCAAGGGTGAGGCCGACCGCTTCACCAAGCTGGTCGCCGAGTACCGCAAGGCCCCTGAAGTGACCCGTCAGCGCTTGTATCTGGACACCATGCAGGAAGTCTACAGCAACACCAGCAAGGTCCTGGTCTCCGGCAAGGACGGTCAGAGCAACCTGCTGTACCTGCCGCTCGACAAGATGATCCAGAACAGTGGTTCGCGTATTGCGCCGACCACCAGCGCTGCGCCTTCGGCCAACGCTGATGCGGCCCGTGCGGCGGAACTGCAACAGCAGCAAACACAGTTGCGTACTAGGGAGAGCCGCTGATGAGCAATAAATCGCTGATCGCCCTGATCGTGGCCGTGGTGCTGGGGATCGTGGCCTGGAACAGCTTCTACATCGTGGCCCAGACCGAGCGTGCGGTACTCCTGCAATTTGGTCGTGTGGTCCAGGCTGATGTCCAGCCCGGCCTGCATGTGAAGGTTCCTTACGTCAACCAGGTGCGCAAGTTCGACGCCCGCCTGATGACCCTGGACGCCCCGACCCAGCGCTTCCTGACCCTGGAAAAGAAAGCGGTGATGGTCGATGCCTACGCCAAGTGGCGGGTCAAGGATGCCGAGCGTTTCTACACTGCAACCTCGGGCCTCAAGCAGATTGCCGACGAACGTCTGTCGCGCCGTCTGGAAAGCGGCCTGCGTGACCAGTTCGGTAAACGCACCCTGCACGAAGTGGTCTCCGGTGAGCGTGACGCGCTGATGGCTGACATCACTGCCTCGCTGAATCGCATGGCCAGCAAGGAGCTGGGTATTGAAGTGGTCGACGTTCGCGTCAAGGCCATCGACCTGCCCAAGGAAGTCAACCGCAGCGTGTTCGAGCGCATGAGCACCGAGCGTGAGCGTGAAGCCCGCGAGCACCGTGCCAAGGGTAACGAGCTGGCTGAAGGCATTCGTGCCGACGCCGATCGTCAGCGCCGGGTTCTGCTGGCTGAAGCCTACCGGGAATCGGAAGAAACCCGCGGTGACGGTGATGCCCAGGCGGCGTCGATCTACGCCAAGGCCTACGGTCAGGACCAGGACTTCTACGCGTTCTATCGCAGCCTCAAGGCTTACCGCGAGAGCTTTGCCGACAAGAGCGATGTGCTGGTGCTCGATCCGAGCAGCGACTTCTTCCGCTTCATGGGCAAGTCCAAGCCATAAGCATCTACCCCGCCGGGCGGCTAAAACGCCTGGCGGGGTGATCCCGCGAGAAAACGGGTGTATGATGCGGTAGCCGGGAAATTCCCGGCTTTTTTGCGTCTGCAAGATCGAACGGTTCAAACCCGGTTCGGGTCTACAGAGCAGCCCAAGGTATTCGAGGGTATAGGCACGGCGGTAGCGCTGGAATCGGTGCTGCGCGCCATTGTTTGCCGATACCTGCTTCACTCAAGGCTCGCCCGCGGGCAAGCCGCCCGGACCATAGGGGAAATGGCGTAATGGCAACGGTAGACCGCTGGCTGCTGCCAGATGGCATCGAAGAAGTACTGCCACCTGAGGCGGCGCGCATCGAGATCGCGCGTCGGCAGGTGTTGGATCTGTTCCAGAGCTGGGGTTATGACTTTGTCGTGACCCCACATATCGAGTACCTGGAATCGCTGCTCACCGGTGCCGGCCAGGACCTGGACCTGCGGACCTTCAAGGTCATCGACCCGCAATCGGGCCGGCAGATGGGTTTCCGTGCCGACATCACTCCACAGGTTGCGCGCATCGATGCGCATACCCTGCGTCGTGAAGGCCCGAGCCGCCTGTGCTATGCCGGCAGCGTGCTGCACGCCTTGCCGCGGGCGCTGTCGACGTCGCGCAGCCCGATCCAGCTCGGTGCCGAGCTGTACGGCGACGCCAGCCCGGTCAGCGATGTCGAGGTGATCAGCCTGATGCTGGCCATGCTGCAACTGGCCGATGTGCCGGACGTGCACATGGACCTCGGTCATGTCGGTATCTACCGTGGCCTGGCCCGCGCCGCCGGTCTGTCCGGAGCAATCGAGCAGCAGTTGTTCGATGCCCTGCAGCGCAAGGCCGTCGACGAAGTGATCGAGCTGACTGCCAAGCTGCCAGCGGACCTCGCCGCTATGTTGCGCTCGCTCACCGAGCTGTGCGGTGGCCGTGAAGTGCTGGCCGAGGCGCGCGTGCGCCTGGGCCGTGCACCGGCTGCGGTACTGGCGGCACTGGATGACCTGATGGCGATCGCCGAGCGGCTGGCCACGCGTTATCCCGGGCTGCCGCTGTATTTTGACCTGGGCGAGTTGCGCGGCTACCACTACCACACCGGTGTGGTGTTTGCCGCGTTCGTCCCGGGTGTCGGTCAGTCGATCGCCCAGGGCGGTCGTTACGACGACATCGGAGCGGACTTTGGCCGGGCACGCCCGGCCACTGGTTTCTCCACGGATTTGAAGACCCTGGTCACACTGGGGCGAGCCGAGGTGGTATTGCCGTCTGGCGGGATCTGGATGCCCGACAGCAGCGATGCGGCACTCTGGCAGTTGGTCTGCCAATTGCGCAGTGAAGGTCAGCGGGTGGTTCAGGCCTTGCCTGGGCAGCCATTGACTGCCGCCGTAGAGGCGGATTGCGATCGGCAATTGATTCAGCAAAACGGGCTTTGGCAGGTTCTGCCGCTGGCCATTTGAGATTCCCCGCCGGCACGAGCCGGCGCCAAGTTTGCGCGAATGAGGACAAGTGTTATGGGTAAGAATGTCGTAGTCCTGGGCACCCAGTGGGGTGATGAGGGCAAAGGCAAGATCGTTGATCTGCTGACCGAACATGCTGCCGCCGTAGTGCGCTACCAGGGTGGCCACAACGCAGGCCACACCCTGGTGATCGACGGTGAGAAGACCGTGCTGCACCTGATCCCGTCGGGCGTGCTGCGCGAAGGCGTGCAGTGCCTGATCGGCAACGGCGTGGTGGTAGCACCGGACGCCCTGCTGCGTGAAATCAACAAGCTCGAAGAGAAAGGCGTACCGGTGCGCGAGCGCCTGCGCATCAGCCCTTCCTGCCCGCTGATCCTGTCCTACCACGTGGCCCTCGACCAGGCTCGTGAGAAAGCCCGTGGCGAGCAGAAGATTGGCACCACCGGTCGCGGCATCGGCCCGGCCTACGAAGACAAGGTTGCCCGTCGCGGCCTGCGCATCGGTGACCTGTTCCACCGCGAGCGTTTCGCTGCCAAGCTCGGCGAGCTGCTGGACTACCACAACTTCGTGCTGGTCAATTACTACAAAGAACCTGCAATCGATTTCCAGAAGACCCTGGACGAGTGCATGGAATACGCCGAGCTGCTCAAGCCGATGATGCTCGACGTCACCGCCGAGCTGCACAACCTGCGTCGCGCTGGCAAGGACATCATGTTCGAAGGCGCCCAGGGCTCGCTGCTGGACATCGACCACGGTACCTACCCGTTCGTGACCAGTTCCAACACCACCGCTGGCGGCATCGCTACCGGTTCGGGCGTTGGCCCTATGTACCTGGACTACATCCTCGGTATCACCAAGGCCTACACCACCCGCGTTGGCTCGGGCCCGTTCCCGACCGAACTGTTCGATGACGTCGGTGCCTTCCTGGCCAAGCGTGGTCACGAGTTCGGCGCCACCACCGGTCGCGCCCGCCGTTGCGGCTGGTTCGATGCCGTGATCCTGCGTCGCGCCATCGACGTCAACAGCATCTCCGGCCTGTGCCTGACCAAGCTGGACGTGCTCGACGGCCTGGAAACCATCCGTATCTGCGTTGGCTACAAGAACGAGAACGGTGCGGTCATCGATGCCCCGACCGACGCCGACAGCTACATCGGCCTGGAGCCGGTGTACGAAGAAATGCCGGGCTGGAGCGAGTCGACCCTGGGTGCCAAGACCCTGGAAGAACTGCCGGCCAACGCCCGTGCCTACATCAAGCGTGTGGAAGAGCTGGTCGGCGCGCCGATCGACATCATCTCCACCGGCCCGGACCGCAACGAGACCATCGTGCTGCGTCATCCGTTCGCCTGATTCGCGACTGATGTAAAGACAAAGGCCCCTTGATAGGGGCCTTTGTCGTTTCTGTCGGCTGATCGGCACAACCTTTGCTGTAAGAATCACTCCAGTGGTGCCATCACTTTAATGGCCCCAGAAGTAGAGGGTTCTTTCGTGTCCGCCGTTCTCTCACTGTTACGAAGCCGCCTGTTGCGGCCTGTCTTTGTTGCCCTCGGTATCGCTCTTTTGGTGCAAGTGCTGGTCGCGGTCGCGCTGACCCGGAGCACGGTCACAGCCCTTGAGGCCGATCTGGGCAAGCGTCTGGCCGCCGACAGCCAGCAACTTTCCGCCGAGCTTGAGCAGGCCGGGCGCGAAGTCAGCTCCGGGCTCGACAGCCTCTCCGCCAGTACCCGCCAGCGCCTGACCGCAGGTTTGTCCACGCGTTTGCAGGATGAGCAGGCGCAGTTGCGCGCGACCCTGGAAAAGAACCTCAAGGATTCGGCCAACGACATGGCCGAACTGCTCGCCTCGGTGGCGCCACGGGCCATGTGGGACAACGACGTGCCGACCCTGTCGGAGTTCTCCCGCCGGGCCCAGCGCAACCCTAGCGTGCTGTTCGTGGTATACGACGACGCCCAGGGTCAGCACTTGACCCGCTACCTCAACCGGCAGAACCCGATCAACCAGGCGCTGCTGGAAAAGGGCCAGGGCGAGCGGGCGCTGGACAAGGTACTGGACGCCGCGCGCAACGACCCTTCGGTGTACTTCGTCGAGGCCTCGATCAACCCTAACGGGGTCGAGATCGGCAAGGTATTGATGGGCGTTTCCACGGCCGTGGTCGACCACGAGCTGGTGGCGCTGGACAAGCGTTTCTCGGCGTTGATCGCCAGCGGTGATCAGTTGGTCGGCGACAGCCTGGTGGGTGCCGCCGCCGACAGCAACAAGGCTTTGCGCGCGCGCCTGGAGGCAGCGCAGGGCAGTGCTGCCGGTATGCAGGCCAACACCTCGCAAAGCGTTCAGGACGCGGCCGCGACCCTGCGCTGGAACATCGGCGTGGGGCTGGCCCTGGTCGGCCTGGGCGTGCTGCTGGTGGTCGCCGTGGTGCTGGGGCGGCGCGTGGTCAACAAGCTGCGCCTGCTGATTGCGGCACTGAACGACCTGGCGGCGGGTGAGGGTGATCTGACCAAGCGTGTTTCCATCGACAGTCGCGACGAGATCGGCGACATGGCGGCGGCGGTCAACCAGTTCGTCGCCAAGCTGCAGCCTATTGTGCGTGAGGCTGGCGAAGTGGCCCAGCGTACCGGCATCGAGATCGGCGCCATGACCCAGCGCAATGCCGGCGCCGATGCTGCTGCCGAGCTGCAGCGTGATGAAGTCGCCGCCAGCCTGCGCGACCTGTCGAGCATGGCCGATGAGGCCCAGGCCGAAAGCCAGGCGATGCAATCGGCCCTGCAGCAGGTGGTGGATATTCGCCAGGCCACTGACGAGAACAGCCGCACTTCCACCCAGGTGGCCAAGCTTATCGAAGACCTGGCCGGGCAGGTCGAGACCGGCTCCAAGGTCATCGAGCGCCTGGCCCAGCAAAGTGAGCAGATCGAGGTGGTGCTGACGGTAATTCACGGCATTGCCGAACAGACCAACCTGCTGGCGCTCAACGCTGCCATCGAAGCGGCGCGCGCCGGGGAAACCGGGCGCGGTTTTGCCGTGGTGGCCGATGAGGTGCGAGCACTGGCGAGCAAGACCCAAAGCTCGACCGGCGATATCCAGGCGCACATCGGCGCATTGCAGCAGGGCGCCAAAGAGGCAGTGGCGGCGATCAGCCAGGCCGGGCGCCAGGCTAGCGAAGGCCTGCTGGTACTGCGCGACAACGCGCGCTTGCAGCAAACGGTGCAGGCATCGGTTGAGCAGGTGCATGCGGCGATTGGCCTGGCTACCCGTGCGGCCGAGCAGCAGGCTCATGGCGCGCAGGCCGTGCGTGGTCGGGTGCAGACCATTCATGCCCAGGCCGAGCGGGCTGCCGAGGTGGTGCTGCAAACCACCGCCAGCAGCAAGGTGCTCGATGACCTGGCGGCGCAGCTCAAGGCCAGCCTGGGGCAGTTCCGCGCGTGAGAGTAATCGCGGGGCAAGTCGAGTCGTCGCACCGCCGCTCCCGCGGTGGGAGCGGCGGTGCGACGACTCGACTTGCCCCGCGATGCTTTTTAGATATCACGCGCGGTTCAGATACATCCGCGTGGTCAGCAGGTACACCGGCAGCCCCGACACCAGGATCAGCAACGCCGCATAGGGCGCTGCCGCCGCGAACTCGACGTTGGCGGTATGCGCCCACACTTCGGTGGCCAGGGTGGTCATGCCGGTCGGGCTGAGCAGCAGGGTTGCGGTCAGCTCCTTCATGGCGTCCAGGAACACCAGTGCGAACGCCGCCGCCAGGGCCGGGAAGATGATCGGCAGGGTCACCCGGCAAAACGCCGTGAACTGGGTTGCGCCCAAGGTGCGGGCGGCTTCTTCGAGCTGCGGCGCCGCCTTGTTCAGGGCTGTGCGCACCGGCGCCTGGGCCAGGGGCAGGAACAGCAGCGCGTAGGCCAGCAGCAGCAAGCCAGTGGTCTGGTACAGCGCCGGCACATAGTGCAGGGCGAAGTACACCAGGGTCAGGGCGATCACCAGGCCGGGCAGGGCGTGCAGCAGGTACGGCAGGCGTTCGGCCCAGATCGCCAGGCGGCCCTTGTAGCGCACCACCAGGAAACTCACCGGCAGTGCCAGCAGCAAGCTCAATCCGGCACCACCCAGCGATAGCGACAACGATGAGAACAGCGCGCGACTGATATCGGCCACCGGAAAGGCCGCCGACGAACCAACGCTCAGCCAGTAACCGAGCATGCCCAGTGGAATACCGCTGCCCAGCAGCGCCAGGACCAGGCAATACAGCTGCCCGACCGGCATCCACCCGCGCAGGCGAATCGGCGCACCGCGCCGCGCCACGCCCTGGCCGATGCGCACATGGCGGGCCTTGCCGCGCACGCGCAGCTCCAGCCAGAGCATCAGCAAGCACATGAACAACAGCACTGCCGAGAGCATCGCGGCGTTGGCGTTGCTGAACTCCAGCTCGAATTGCTGGTAGATCGCCGTGGTAAAGGTCTGCAGGCCGAGGATCGACAGGGCGCCGAACTCCACCAGCATGTGCAGGGCAATCAGCAGGCTGCCACCAATGATCGACGGCCACAGCAGTGGCAGGGTGATGCGCCAGAACACCCCCCAGCGCGTCTGCCCCAGGGTCCGTGCCGACTCTTCCAGTGAGGTATCGAGGTTGCGCAGGGTCGCTGCAACCGGCAGGAACACCAGTGGGTACTTGGACAGGCTCATCACCAGGATGGCACCGCCCAGGCCTTCGAAGCGCGGGCTCAGCGACACCCAGGTAAAGCCGCTGACAAAGGCTGGCACGGCAAACGGCAGGCACAGGATCACGCCCCACAGGCGCCGTCCGGGCAGGTCACTGCGCTCCAGCAACCAGGCCAGGGATACACCCAAGGCCATGCAGGCCAGGGTGACGCCGGCCATCAGCATCAGGGTGTTGCGCATCAGGCCCCAGACGAACGGGCGCCAGAGCAAGTGCAAGGCTTCGCGCCAGCCGGCTTCCCAGGTTTTCAGCGCTACGTACAGCAGCGGCAGCAGGCTCAGCCCGACCAGCAGCAGCACCGGCAGCACCACCCAGATCGACGGGCGCTTGCGCTTGGGAATATAACGGCTGGCCAGTGCGGCCGCGGGCAGGGCTGCGCTCATTACAGCAGGCCAACTTCGCGTTCGAGTTCCAGGGCTTCTTCAGCGTTACCCAGGTCGGCCGGGGTGATTTTTGGCGGACGCAGGTCTTCGAAGGGCTTCAGGCCCTGGTCCGAGACCATGCCTTTATGCAGCGGATACTCGGCGGTGGTCTGGGTGATTACCCGCTGGCCTTCTTCGCTGGCCATCCAGGCCAGCAGGGCCTGGGCTTCTTTCGGGTGCTTGCTGGCTTTTACCGCCGCGGCGCTGGAGATGGTCACCAGGCCACCGACGTCGCCGTCGGCCAGGTAATAAAGTTTCGAATCCAGCTGGCCGCGCTCTTTCTTCAGGGCGTACCAGTAGTAATTGTTGACCAGCACGGCCGCCACTTCGCCATTCTCCACGGCTTTGAGCGCAACCATGTTGTTGGTGTAGGTCTTGCCGAAGGCCTTGAGGCCGGTCAGCCATTCTTCGGCGGCCTCGCGACCGTGCAGCTTGAGGATGGCCACGGCCTGTTCCTGGAAGGCGCCGCTGGTCGGCACGAAACCGATCTTGCCGTCCCACTCGGGGTCGGCAAAGTCCATCACTGAAGGTGGCAGGTCTTTCTCGTCGATTACCTTGGGGTTGAAGGCGACCACGCGGGTGCGTGCGGTAACGCCCATCCAGGTACCGTTGGCGGCGACGTATTCCTTGGGCAGGACCTGCAGGGTCGAATCATCGATCTTGGCCAGCAGGCCCAGTTCGCCGAGGTTGTTCAGCGGTGGCGATTCTTCGGTGTAGATGACGTCGGCGGGGGAGCGATCACCTTCTTCGATGATCTGGCTGGCCAGCTGGTTGCTGCTGCCCTTGCGGATATTGATGTGGATGCCGGTCTTGGCCTCGTAGGCCTTGGCGATGGCTTCACCGATTTCCTTGTGCTGGCCGTTGTACAGGGTCAGCGACACCGGGTCGGCGGCCATGGCGGCTGGGGTGCCGAGCAGCATGGCGAAAACAGAGACGGCCAGGCCGCGCAACAGGGGGTTATTGCGGAACGTCATGCGGGTACTTCCTCGCTTGCGGCTACATATCTGGAAACAATGATAATCGATATCGCTTCTCAAATGCCCTTGTGAGGGAAAATTCATGAGCAGGCTATCGGTCGTTTCGGGATTGCAGGCGAGGAAAAGGGTAGGGCAGAAACGAAAAAACCCGCTTTCGCGGGTTTGATCTGAATTGGTGCCCAGAAGAAGACTCGAACTTCCACGACCGTAAGGTCACCAGCACCTGAAGCTGGCGTGTCTACCAATTTCACCATCTGGGCAAAATGAAGCGGTGTAGCTTGTAACGAAAACAGTGTAGCGTGTTGCAGTAAATCTCAGAAGCCAGCGGCAGTTCTAAGATTTGAAATTGGTGCCCAGAAGAAGACTCGAACTTCCACGACCGTAAGGTCACCAGCACCTGAAGCTGGCGTGTCTACCAATTTCACCATCTGGGCATTTCGCTGAGGAACATGATGCTTCACATCGTGCTGCTTCTCAACTATAACGACGGTGTCCGTCGTTGTGGTGCGCACTATACGGATGCTCCTGAGAGCTGTAAACCCCCGTTCAGAAAAAATCTTAAAAAATTCAAGTCGTTGTTCCTTATGATGGTTTTGGCAGCATCCAGGGGGCTCTGACAGGGCTGTCCAAGCCTGAAATTTCCGGTTTCAATACGCCTATGCCAAACTAACCCTTATATAGACAAGGTGAACCCCTCCTAATGGCCGATTGGCAGACCCTCGATCCCGAGGCCGCTCGTGAAGCGGAAAAATACGAAAACCCTATTCCTAGCCGTGAGCTGATCCTCCAGCGTCTGGACGAGCGCGGCTCGCCGGCAGCCCGTGAGCAGCTGGTCGAAGAGTTCGGCCTGACCACCGAAGACCAGATCGAAGCCCTGCGCCGCCGTCTGCGCGCGATGGAGCGTGACGGCCAGCTGATCTATACCCGGCGCGGCACTTATGCCCCGGTAGACAAGCTCGACCTGATCCTCGGCCGCATCGCCGGCCACCGTGACGGCTTTGGCTTCCTGATCCCGGATGACGGCAGCGACGACCTGTTCCTGAGCCCTGCGCAAATGCGCCTGGTGTTCGATGGCGACCGCGCCCTGGCCCGGGTTTCCGGCCTGGATCGTCGTGGCCGCCGCGAAGGCGTGGTGGTCGAAGTGATCTCCCGCGCCCACGAAAGCATCGTTGGCCGCTACTTCGAAGAAGGCGGTATCGGCTTTGTCACCCCCGACAACCCCAAGGTCCAGCAAGAAGTGCTGATCACCCCGGGGCGTAACGGCGGTGCCAAGATCGGCCAGTTCGTCGAAGTCAAGATCACCCACTGGCCGACCCCGCGCTTCCAGCCCCAGGGCGACGTTACCGAAGTGATCGGCAACTACATGGCCCCGGGCATGGAAATCGACGTTGCCCTGCGCAGCTACGACATTCCGCACGTCTGGCCAGAAGCGGTGATCAAGGAAGCGCGCAAGCTCAAGCCGGAAGTCGAAGAGAAAGACAAAGAGCACCGCGTCGACCTGCGTCACCTGCCGTTCGTCACCATTGACGGCGAAGACGCCCGCGACTTCGACGATGCGGTGTACTGCGAGAGCCTGGGCAAATTGCGCCTGTTCTCCGGTGGCTGGCGCCTGTACGTGGCGATTGCCGACGTTTCCAGCTACGTGCGCCTGGGCTCTGCCCTGGATGCCGAAGCCCAGGTGCGCGGCAACTCGGTGTACTTCCCCGAGCGCGTGGTTCCGATGCTGCCTGAAGAGCTGTCCAACGGCCTGTGCTCGCTGAACCCGCACGTCGACCGGCTGGCGATGGTCTGTGAAATGACCATCAACAAGTCCGGGCAGATGGTCGATTACCAGTTCTATGAAGCGGTGATCCACTCCCATGCACGCCTGACCTACAACAAGGTCAGCAGCATGCTCGAACACGCTCGTACCCGCGAAGGCAAGGCCCTGCGCGAGCAGTACAGCGAAGTGGTGCCGGACCTCAAGCAGCTCTATGCGCTGTACAAGGTGCTGCTGGCGGCCCGTCATACCCGTGGCGCGATCGACTTCGAAACCCAGGAAACCCGGATCATCTTCGGTTCCGAGCGCAAGATCGCCGAAATCCGCCCGACCGTGCGCAACGACGCCCACAAGCTGATCGAAGAGTGCATGCTGGCGGCCAACGTGGCCACCGCCGAGTTCCTCAAGAAGCACGAAATTCCGGCCCTGTACCGTGTTCACGACGGCCCGCCACCGGAGCGCCTGGAAAAACTGCGCGCCTTCCTCGGCGAGCTGGGCTTGTCCCTGCACAAGGGCAAGGACGGCCCGTCGCCCAAGGATTACCAGGCATTGTTGGCGAGCATCGCCGACCGCCCGGATTTCCACCTGATCCAGACCGTGATGCTGCGCTCGCTGAGCCAGGCGGTGTACAGCGCCGACAACAACGGCCACTTCGGCCTGAACTACGAGGCGTACACCCACTTCACCTCGCCGATCCGCCGCTACCCGGACCTGCTGACCCACCGGGCGATCCGCAGCGTGATCCGTTCGCGTCAGGAAACCCCGCACGTCAAGCGTGCCGGTGCCATGAGCATCCCCAAGGCGCGCATCTACCCGTACGACGAGGCGACCCTGGAGCAGCTCGGCGAGCAGTGCTCGATGAGCGAGCGGCGTGCCGACGAGGCCACCCGCGACGTGGTCAACTGGCTCAAGTGCGAGTACATGAAAGACCGCGTCGGCGAGAGCTTCCCGGGTGTGATCACCGCGGTGACCGGCTTTGGCCTGTTCGTCGAGCTGACCGACATCTACGTCGAAGGCATGGTCCATGTCAGTGCCCTGCCGGGCGACTACTACCACTTCGACCCTGTGCACCACCGCCTGGCCGGTGAGCGTACCGGGCGCAGCTTCCGCCTGGGCGATACCGTCGAAGTGCGGGTGATGCGCGTCGATCTCGAGCAGCGCAAGATCGACTTCGAGATGGCCGAGAACACCCTCAAGGCGCCGATTGGCCGCAAGCAGCGTGGTGAAGGCGTGCGCCCGCAAGACGGCAAGCCGGTGCCGGTGCTCGACAAGAAGGCCGAGGCGCCGGCCAAGGCTGCAGAGCCTGCCCGTCGAAGCCGCAAGAACGAAACTGCCGAAGCCTATTTCCCAGCCAATGCCGTGGCCAACAACGCCGAAGTGCGCAAGAGCCGGGAAATGAAAAAGGCCTTGATGTCCGATGCCAAGCACGCAGGCGGCAAGCCTGCGTCGAAGTCGGGCAAATCGGAAAAACCGAGCAAGCATCGTAAAGGGCCGCCGAAAGCCGGCTCCGCGTCACGTAAACCCAAGGCCAAGTCATGAGTCAGTTGGAAAAAATCTACGGCGTGCATGCCGTGGAAGCCCTGTTGCGTCACCACCCCAAGCGGGTCAAGCAGATCTGGCTGTCCGAAGGCCGTAGCGAGCCGCGCCTGCAGGCGCTGCTGGAGCTGGCCGGGCAAAACCGCGTGGCGGTCGGCCAGGCTGAACGCCGCGAGATGGATGCCTGGGTTGAAGGCGTGCACCAGGGCGTGGTGGCTGAAGTCAGCCCGAGCCAGGTCTGGGGTGAGGCGATGCTTGAAGAGCTGCTCGACCGCACTGAAGGCGCGCCGCTGATCCTGGTGCTCGACGGCGTTACCGACCCGCACAACCTCGGCGCCTGCCTGCGCACCGCCGATGCCGCCGGCGCGCTGGCGGTGGTGGTGCCCAAAGACAAGTCGGCGACCCTGACCCCAGCGGTTCGGAAAGTGGCCTGCGGTGCGGCAGAAGTCATTCCGCTGGTGGCGGTCACCAACCTCGCGCGGACTCTGGAGAAACTCCAGCAGCGTGGCCTGTGGGTGGTCGGTACTGCGGGCGAGGCCGAGCAAGAGCTGTATCAGCAGGACCTGACCGGCCCGACCATCCTGATCATGGGCGCCGAGGGCAAGGGCATGCGCCGCTTGACCCGCGAGCACTGTGATTTTCTGGTCAAGCTGCCGATGGCCGGCAGCGTCAGCAGCCTGAACGTGTCGGTGGCGACGGGTGTGTGCCTGTTCGAGGCCGTTCGTCAGCGCCAGGCAAAGCGCCAGGCTTGATTTCGGCGTTGCATCTATCGCGGGTCCAGCCCGCTCCCACAGGTCCTTGTGGGAGCGGGCTGGACCCGCGATGCTTTTAAGGCTGTTCAAATAATCACCAATGACCTTGCTTGTCCCCCGGCGCTTCTCTACAATTGCGCCCCTTGCCATGTTGGCAGGCGTTCACGCGCCTCTTCCCAGGGCAAGACATACAAGTGTCCTTCACTCCTTGTCTGACCACTCTGGTGGCAGACTACAACCCGTAAGGAGCATTCATGCGTCATTACGAAATCATCTTTCTGGTCCACCCTGACCAGAGCGAGCAAGTCGGCGGCATGGTTGAGCGTTACACCAAGCTGATCGAAGAAGACGGCGGTAAAATCCACCGTCTGGAAGACTGGGGCCGTCGTCAACTGGCCTATGCAATCAACAATGTTCACAAGGCTCACTACGTGATGCTGAACGTTGAGTGCACCGGCAAGGCCCTGGCCGAGCTGGAAGACAACTTCCGCTACAACGATGCCGTGATCCGTAACCTGGTCATCCGTCGCGACGAAGCCGTTACCGGCCAGTCCGAGATGCTCAAGGCTGAAGAGAACCGCAGTGAGCGCCGTGAGCGTCGCGACCGTCCTGAGCACGAAAGCGCCGAAAGCGCTGATAGTGATGACAGCGACAACAGCGATAACGCTGACGAGTAATCCACGGACCTTTTGAGGAGCCTATTACATGGCACGTTTCTTCCGTCGTCGTAAATTCTGCCGCTTCACTGCTGAAGACGTGAAAGAGATCGATTACAAAGATCTCAACACCCTGAAAGCTTATGTATCCGAAACCGGCAAAATCGTTCCAAGCCGTATCACCGGTACCAAAGCTCGTTATCAGCGTCAGCTGGCTACCGCTATCAAGCGCGCCCGCTTCCTGGCCCTGCTGCCCTACACCGACAGCCACGGCCGCTGAGACCGGGTCGTCGACAAGTAGCAAAGGATAAAATGCATGCGCGCCTTGGCTGATTTCATCATGCGCGGTCGCGTGCAAGCCACCCTCGTGGTGGTGGGTTGTGCGGCTTTGCCGCTGTTGTTCTGGTTGAGTGCCGCCGCCGGGAGCCTGGTGTTCCTGCGGCGCGGTTTCAAGGACGCTTCCGGTGTCCTCGCCTGGGCTTTGTTGCCGGCGATGGCCTGGTGGTTCTTCGGCGAGCCGCGCACCTTGATGGTGTTGCTGGGTACGCTGGGTCTGGCGGCGCTGTTGCGCGCCGGGCAGTCCTGGAACCGGGTGCTGTTGTTCAGCATCGGCATGGGCCTGGTGTACGGGGTTGTACTGGGTTCGGTGTTCCGCGAACCGATTGAAGCTCTGGCTGGAGCGCTTGAAAAAGCCCTGCCGCAGATGCTCGACGGTCTCTACCAACAGTTATCGGTAGAGGAGCGGGGCCGTCTTGGAAGCCTTATTGCACCGGTGCTCGTCGGCCTGATTGCGGCGTTGTTGCAAGCCGTCAGTGTGCTGGCCCTGATGTTGGGCCGTTACTGGCAGGCGTTGTTGTATAACCCGGGTGGTTTTGGTCGCGAGTTTCAAGCGGTCAGGCTCCCCCTGGTGCCGGCGCTGGTGCTGGTGGTGCTCATGCTGGTGGGGCCGAATTTCGGTCCTGAGCTGGCGATGTTGACACCCCTGTGCAGCATACCGCTGATGTTTGCAGGGCTCGCTCTGCTGCATGGGCTGGTGGCGCAAGGACGACTGGCCAAGTTCTGGCTGGTCGGGTTGTACGTGACGCTGGTGCTGTTTATGCAGCTGACTTATCCGTTGCTCGTGGTCCTGGCCATTGTCGACAGCCTGATTGATTTTCGCGGTCGCAAGGCGCCCCCAAAAGGCGCCGATAACGATTCCGCGAACGGTGAAGGTTAAAAGTTAAGAGGTTATTACCAAATGGAACTGATCCTGCTGGAAAAAGTCGCCAACCTGGGCAACCTGGGCGACAAGGTAAAAGTTAAGTCCGGTTACGGTCGTAACTACCTGCTGCCATTCGGCAAAGCCACCGCTGCGACCGCTGCCAACCTGGCTGCGTTCGAAGAGCGTCGTGCTGAGCTGGAAAAAATCGCTGCAGAGAAAAAAGCTTCGGCCGAAACTCGCGCTGCCCAACTGGCTGAGCTGGAAGTGACCATCACTGCCACCGCCGGTGACGAAGGCAAGCTGTTCGGTTCGATCGGCACCCACGACATCGCTGATGCCCTGACCGCCTCCGGCGTTGAAGTGGCTAAAGCTGAAGTTCGTCTGCCGAACGGCACCATCCGTAACGTCGGCGAATACGACGTTGCCGTGCACCTGCACAGCGACGTTGAAGCCACCGTTCGCGTGGTTGTTGTCGCAGCCTAAGCTGTACCGATCGGCTGGCACCTTGGGTGTCAGCCGGTTAACATCGGGCACGATCCTGCTTTGCAGGTCGTGCCCTTTGTCTTTTTCATCACCCTGATTCCTGCGTGGCCATGAACGAGATAACCGCCCCCGAGCAATATGATCTGCAAACCGCTGCCCTGAAGGTGCCGCCGCATTCCATCGAGGCCGAACAGGCCGTGCTCGGTGGCTTGATGCTGGACAACAACGCCTGGGAGCGCGTGCTCGATCAAGTCTCCGACGGCGACTTCTATCGGCATGACCACCGCCTGATCTTCCGCGCCATCCACAAGCTCGCTGACCAGAACGCCCCGTTCGACGTGGTGACCCTGCACGAGCAGCTGGACAAGGAAGGCCTGAGTTCGCAGGTTGGCGGCCTGGGTTACCTGGGCGAACTGGCCAAGAACACCCCGTCGGTGGCCAACATCAAGGCCTATGCCGCGATCATCCGCGAGCGAGCAACCCTGCGTCAGCTGATCAGCATCAGCAACGAGATCGCCGATAGCGCCTTCAACCCGCAAGGGCGCAATGCTGCCGAGATCCTCGACGAAGCCGAACGGCAGATCTTCCAGATCGCCGAAGCGCGGCCGAAGACCGGTGGCCCGGTGGGCGTCAACGACCTGCTGACCAAGGCCATCGACCGCATCGACACGCTGTTCAATACCGACAGTGCGATCACCGGCCTGTCCACCGGCTACACCGACCTCGACGAGAAGACCAGCGGCCTGCAGCCGGCCGACCTGATCATCGTCGCCGGCCGGCCGTCGATGGGTAAGACCACCTTCGCCATGAACCTGGTCGAGAACGCGGTACTGCGCAGCGACAAGGCGGTGCTGGTGTACTCCCTGGAGATGCCAGGCGAATCGCTGATCATGCGTATGCTGTCGTCGCTCGGGCGCATCGACCAGACCAAGGTGCGCTCCGGCCAGCTTGAAGACGACGACTGGCCGCGGCTGACCTCGGCGGTCAACCTGCTCAACGATCGCAAGCTGTTCATCGATGACACCGCCGGCATCAGCCCGTCGGAAATGCGCGCCCGGACCCGCCGCCTGGTGCGCGAGCACGGCGACATCGCCCTGATCATGATCGACTACCTGCAGCTGATGCAGATCCCGGGCTCCAGCGGCGACAACCGTACCAACGAGATTTCCGAGATCTCCCGCTCGCTCAAGGCCCTGGCCAAAGAGTTCAACTGCCCGGTAGTTGCCCTGTCGCAGCTCAACCGCTCCCTCGAACAGCGGCCGAACAAGCGCCCGGTGAACTCCGACTTGCGCGAATCGGGTGCGATCGAGCAGGACGCCGACGTGATCATGTTCGTTTACCGCGACGAGGTGTACCACCCGGAGACCGAGCACAAGGGCATTGCCGAAATCATCATCGGCAAGCAGCGCAACGGCCCGATCGGCTTTATCCGCCTGGCCTTCATCGGCAAGTACACACGCTTCGAAAACCTCGCGCCGGGCAGTTACAACTTCGACGACGACGAGTAAGGGCAATTTGGACAATTCCGACCTTGAGCGTCGGAATTGGTCAATTTTTGTGCTATATTCCGCGCCCGCGATTTTTCATCGATTAGCCACCGGTCACTGACATGCAAGCAGCCAAACCACTTTTCGACTATCCCAAGTACTGGGCCGAATGCTTCGGGCCAGCACCGTTCCTGCCGATGAGCAGGGAGGAGATGGATCAGCTCGGCTGGGATTCCTGCGACATCATCATCGTGACCGGTGATGCCTACGTCGACCATCCGTCGTTCGGCATGGCCATCATTGGCCGCCTGCTGGAAGCCCAGGGCTTTCGCGTGGGCATCATTGCCCAGCCGGACTGGCAGTCCAAAGACGACTTCATGAAGCTCGGCGAGCCGAACCTGTTCTTCGGCGTCGCGGCCGGCAACATGGATTCGATGATCAACCGCTACACCGCCGACAAGAAGATCCGCTCCGACGACGCCTATACCCCGGGCGGCATGGCCGGCAAGCGTCCGGACCGCGCCAGCCTGGTATACAGCCAGCGCTGCAAGGAAGCCTACAAGCATGTGCCGATCGTCCTCGGCGGCATCGAAGCCTCCCTGCGCCGCATCGCTCACTACGACTACTGGCAGGACAAGGTCCGTCATTCGATCCTGATCGACGCCTGCGCCGACATCCTGCTGTACGGCAACGCCGAGCGGGCCATCGTCGAAGTGGCCCAGCGCCTGTCGTTCGGCGAGTCGATCGAGAGCATCACCGACATTCGCGGCACCGCCTTCGTACGCCGTGATACCCCGCAAGGCTGGTACGAGGTCGACTCGACCCGTATCGACCGTCCGGGCAAGGTCGACAAGATCATCAACCCGTACGTCAACACCCAGGACACCCAGGCCTGCGCCATCGAGCAGGAAAAGGGCGAGGTCGAAGACCCCAACGAAGCCAAGGTTGTGCAGATCCTCGCCAGCCCGCGCATGACCCGTGACAAGACGGTCATCCGCCTGCCGTCGTTCGAGAAGGTCCGCAACGACCCGGTGCTCTATGCCCACGCCAACCGCGTGCTGCACCTGGAGACCAACCCGGGTAACGCCCGTGCCCTGGTGCAGAAGCATGGCGAAGTGGACGTGTGGTTCAACCCGCCACCCATTCCGATGACCACCGAAGAAATGGACTACGTGTTCGGCATGCCCTATGCGCGCATCCCGCACCCGGCGTACGGCAAGGAGAAAATCCCCGCCTACGACATGATCCGCTTCTCGGTGAACATCATGCGCGGCTGCTTCGGCGGCTGCACCTTCTGCTCGATCACCGAGCACGAAGGGCGCATCATCCAGAACCGCTCGCACGAGTCGATCATTCGCGAGATCGAAGAGATTCGCGACAAGGTGCCCGGCTTTACCGGGGTCATCTCCGACCTCGGCGGCCCGACTGCGAACATGTACCGCATCGCCTGCAAGAGCCCCGAGATCGAATCGGCGTGCCGCAAGCCGTCGTGCGTGTTCCCGGGCATCTGCCCGAACTTGAACACCGACCACTCGGCGCTGATCAAGCTGTACCGCAGCGCCCGTGACCTGCCGGGGGTGAAGAAGATCCTCATCGCCTCGGGCCTGCGTTACGACCTGGCGGTAGAGTCGCCGGAATACGTCAAGGAGCTGGTGACCCACCACGTCGGCGGCTACCTGAAGATTGCCCCGGAGCACACCGAGGAAGGCCCGCTGAACCAGATGATGAAGCCGGGCATCGGTAGCTATGACCGCTTCAAGCGCATGTTCGAGAAGTACTCGAAAGAGGCGGGCAAAGAGCAGTACCTGATCCCGTACTTCATCGCCGCGCACCCGGGCACCACCGACGAAGACATGATGAACCTGGCCCTGTGGCTCAAGGGCAACGGCTTTCGTGCCGACCAGGTGCAGGCGTTCTACCCGTCGCCAATGGCCTCGGCCACGGCCATGTACCACTCGGGCAAGAACCCGCTGCGCAAGGTCACTTACAAGAGCGACCCGGTGACCATCGTCAAGAGCGAGCAGCAGCGCCGCTTGCACAAGGCCTTTTTGCGCTACCACGATCCGAAGGGCTGGCCGATGCTGCGTGAAGCCCTGGAGCGCATGGGCCGCGCCGACCTGATCGGCCCGGGCAAGCACCAGTTGATCCCGCTGCACCAGCCGGCGACCGACAGCTACCAGAGTGCCCGGCGCAAGAACTCGACCCCGGCCGGCAGCCACAAGGTGGCCAAAGAGCAGAAGATCCTCACCCAGCACAACGGCTTGCCGCCGCGTGCCAGCGATGGTTCCAAGCCGTGGGACAAGCGTGAACAGGCCAAGGCGGCGGCGTTTGCCCGCAACCAGGAAGCGGCCAAGGCGCGCAAAGATGCCGCCAAGGGCGGCAAGGGCAAGAAAAAGCCCGCCCGCCAGCCGGTTCTGCCGCGCTAACTGAAACGCCAGCCTTCGGGCTGGCGTTTTTGTTTGCGTCGCTGGCAAAGCCTCAAATCTGTGCAAGGCTTGCACGGCGGCCTCGCTACGGTGCGCTTTTGGTGCGACTGTACCGGCTGCATGCAGGGAATCGCAGGCCTGGGCCCATGGCACAAGTCTTGCGCGGTTCCACTACCGCCCAGGCTCGCAGGAGGCCCGCCGTGTCGATTCATGTCGCCTTGCACCATGTCACCGAGTACCGCTACGACCGTGCAGTTGAACTGGGCCCGCAAATTGTTCGCCTGCGCCCGGCCGCCCACAGCCGTACCCGGATCCTCTCCTACGGGCTGAAGGTGCAGCCGGGTGGGCATTTCATCAATTGGCAGCAGGACCCACAGGGCAACTACCTGGCGCGCCTGGTATTCCCGGAAAAGACTGACAGCCTGCGCGTGGAAGTCGACCTGGTCGCCGAGATGGCGGTGTTCAATCCGTTCGACTTCTTTCTCGAACCCTACGCCGAGCAGATTCCCTTCAGTTATGGCCGAGACGAACGCCACGAACTGCTGCCCTACCTGGAGCAACTGCCGCTGACGCCGAAGTTCGCCACCTACCTGGACAGCATCGAGCGCACGCCCCAGGCCAGTGTCGATTTCCTGGTGGCGCTCAATCAGCGCCTGAGCGAGGACATCAGCTACCTCATCCGCCTCGAGCCCGGTGTGCAAACCCCGGAGCAGACCCTGGAACTGGGTTCCGGCTCCTGCCGCGACTCGGCCTGGCTACTGGTGCAGTTGTTGCGCCACCTGGGCCTGGCGGCGCGGTTCGTCTCCGGTTATCTGATTCAGCTGACCGCCGACATCAAGGCACTGGACGGCCCGTCGGGCACCGAAGAGGACTTCACCGACCTGCACGCCTGGTGCGAGGTGTACCTGCCCGGCGCCGGCTGGATCGGCCTGGACGCCACCTCCGGGCTGTTTGCCGGGGAAGGGCATATCCCATTGGCTTGTAGCCCCGATCCGACTTCAGCGGCGCCGATCAGCGGCCTGGTCGAGCCCTGCGAATGCACTTTCGAGCATGAAATGAGTGTCGAGCGCCTGTGGGAATCGCCGCGGGTTACGCTGCCCTACAGCGACGAACAATGGCAGGCCATCGTCGCCCTCGGGCGCCAGGTGGACAGCGACCTGAAAGCAGCGGACGTGCGCCTGACCATGGGCGGTGAACCAACCTTCGTGGCCATTGACGACCCTGACGGCGCCGAGTGGAACACCGCAGCGCTGGGCGTGAACAAACGGCGCCTGGCCGGTGAGCTGTTCCAGCGCCTGTACAAGCATTACGCGCCCCATGGCCTGGTGCACTTCGGCCAGGGCAAATGGTACCCGGGCGAGCAACTGCCGCGTTGGTCGCTCAACTGCTTTTGGCGGCGTGATGGTGTGCCGCTGTGGAACAATCCGGCGTTGATCGCCGACCAACACCAGGACCTCGGCGCCGACAGCGCGCTGGCCGCGCGCTTCCTGGCCAGCGTTGCCGAACGGCTGAGGCTGCCTGCGCGTTATGTCTTCGGCGCCTACGAAGACTCACTCTATTACCTGTGGCGCGAGGGCGGCCTGCCGTCCAATGTGCGCCCCGACGCTGCGCGCCTGGACGACGAGATGGAGCGTGCAAGGCTGCGCAAGGTGTTCAGCCAGGGCCTGGACAAGGTCATCGGCCAGGTGCTGCCGCTGGCCCGCAGTGCCGACGAGCAACGCTGGCAGAGCGGACGCTGGTACTTGCGCGATGAGCATTGCCGCCTGGTGCCGGGCGACTCGCCGCTGGGTTACCGCTTGCCGCTGGCGGCGCAGCCCTGGGTCAAGGCCGCGGAATATCCCTACGTGCATCCGACCGATCCCAACCAGGTGCTCGGCGATCTGCCTGATCGTGACCAACTGCTCAAGGCCAGCGCCGGGCAGGCGCTCGATGAGCAGGAGCACGCAGCACCCGAGGTCGATGCCTCGGCCGACTGGCTGACCCGTACCGCGCTGTGTGCAGAGCCGCGAGAAGGGCGCCTGTACCTGTTCATGCCACCGCTGTCTCGATTGCAGGATTACCTCGAGCTGGTTGCGGTGATCGAAGCCACCGCGGCCGAGCTGCATTGCCCGGTCATCCTCGAAGGCTACGAGCCGCCGGCCGATCCGCGCCTGGCCAACTTCAAGGTGACTCCCGACCCCGGCGTCATCGAGGTCAACGTGCAGCCTTCGGCCAGTTGGGACGAACTGGTGGAGCGCACCGAGTTCCTATACGAGCAGGCGCGCCTGACGCGCTTGAGCAGCGAAAAATTCATGATCGACGGCCGACACACCGGCACCGGTGGCGGTAACCATTTCGTCCTCGGTGGCGCCACCCCGGCCGACTCGCCGTTCCTGCGCCGCCCTGACTTGCTACGTAGCCTGATCAGCTACTGGCACAATCACCCGTCACTTTCCTACCTGTTTTCCGGCCTGTTCATTGGTCCGACTTCCCAGGCGCCGCGGGTGGATGAAGCGCGTAACGATGCGCTGTATGAGCTGGAAATCGCTTTCGCGCAGATGCCGGCAGCGGGCGAGGAAGGCCCGCCGTGGCTGGTCGACCGGCTGCTGCGCAACTTGCTGATCGACGTTACCGGCAATACCCACCGCGCCGAGTTCTGCATCGACAAGCTGTACTCCCCGGACGGCCCGGCCGGGCGTTTGGGGTTGCTGGAACTGCGCGCCTTCGAGATGCCGCCGCATGCGCGCATGAGCCTGGTCCAGCAACTGCTGCTGCGCGCCCTGGTCGCGCGTTTCTGGCGTGAGCCCTATGCGCCCAAGCGCCTGGCCCGCTGGGGCACCGAGCTGCATGACCGGTTCATGCTGGGGCACTTTATCGAACAGGACTTTGCCGATGTGCTGGTCGAGCTCAACGCCGCCGGCTACCCGCTGCGTGCCGAGTGGTTTGCCGCACACCTGGAGTTTCGCTTCCCCAAGGTCGGCGACTATGCCGTCAACGGCATCGAGCTGGAACTGCGCCAGGCCCTGGAGCCCTGGCATGTACTGGGCGAGGAGGGCGCGGGCGGTGCCACGGTGCGTTATGTCGACTCGTCGCTGGAGCGCCTGCAGGTCAAGGTCAGCGGCCTGCCGCCGGAGCGTTATCAACTGACCTGTAACGGTCGGGCGCTACCCTTGCAAGCCACCGGGCGCGTCGGTGAGTTCGTCGCGGCGGTGCGCTATCGCGCCTGGCAGCCGGCCAATTGCCTACAGCCAAGCATTGCGGTGCATGCGCCGCTGGTGTTCGACTTGCTCGATACCTGGATGGGCCGCTCGCTGGGCGGTTGCCAGTACCACGTGGCGCATCCGGGCGGGCGCAACTACCAGACCCTGCCGGTCAATGCCAACGAAGCCCAGAGCCGGCGCCAGGCGCGCTTCTTCCGCCTCGGACACAGCCCGGGTGTAGTGGAGATACCATCGGCGCAGGTGAACCCGGAACTACCCTTTACCCTGGATCTGCGCCGCGGCTGAGCGCTACTCTGAACTGACCTGTGGCCTTCGAGCATTGCCATGCCTGACCTGTTGGATGCTTACCCGCTGAGTGCGGGGACTTATCACGAGATGCTCGAAAGCCAGGGCGCGGTGCGCCCGCACTGGCAGCCGTTGTGCGCCTACCTGCAGCGCAGCGGGCCGGCACAACTGGCCCAGCGCCAGGCCTCGCTGACCCGCCAGTTGCGCGAGAACGGCGTCACCTACAACGTTTACGCCGACCCCAAGGGCGCCGACCGGCCCTGGGAGCTGGACCTGTTGCCGCACCTGCTGCCTGCCGCCGAATGGCAGCAACTGGCCGCCGGTGTTGAACAGCGCGCGCGCTTGCTCAATGCGGTACTGGCCGATATCTACGGGCCGCAGCAGTTGATCAGCGAAGGCCTGCTGCCGGCCGAGCTGGTCTATGGCCACAACAATTTCCTCTGGCCCTGCCAGGGTATAGCGCCACCTGAAGGCACCTACCTGCATGTCTACGCGGTGGACCTGGCCCGTGCCCCGGACGGGCGCTGGTGGGTGACGGCAGACCGCACCCAGGCGCCGTCGGGCGCAGGCTTCGCGCTGGAGAATCGCACCATCGTTTCGCGGGCGTTGCCCGAGCTATACCGCGACTTGCAGGTGCAACACCTGGCCGGTTTCTTCCGCACCCTGCAACAGACCCTGGCGCGCCTGGCACCCAGTGACCAGGAGGCGCCACTGGTGGTGCTGCTGACCCCAGGGCGCTTCAACGAGAGCTATTTCGAGCACCTGTACCTGGCGCGGCAGCTGGGTTATCCCCTGGTCGAGGGCAGCGACCTGACCGTGCGCGATGCCACCGTATACCTCAAGACCCTGAGCGGCCTGCGCCGGGTGCACGCAATCATGCGGCGCCTGGACGATGATTTCTGCGACCCGCTGGAGCTGCGCACCGACTCGGCCCTGGGCGTGCCCGGCTTGCTCGATGCCGTGCGCCAGGGCCGGGTGCTGGTGGCCAATGCGCTGGGCAGCGGCGTGCTTGAGTCGCCGGGCCTGCTCGGTTTCTTGCCGGCGATCAACCAGCGCTTGTTTGCTGAAGAACTGAGCCTGCCGTCGATCGCCACCTGGTGGTGCGGTGAGCCACCGGTGATGGCGCGGGCACTGGAGCAGTTGCCGAAGCTATTGGTCAAGCCGGCGTTCCCGTCACAGAGTTTCAGCCCGGTGTTCGGCCGTGACCTCGACCCGGCCCAGCGCCAGGCCCTGGCCGAACGCATCCAGGCACGGCCCTACGCCTATGTCGCCCAGGAGCTGGCGCAGTTGTCCCAGGCGCCGGTGTGGCAGGCCGACAAGGGCCAGGTGCAGCCGCGGGCCATTGGCATGCGTGTGTACGCGGTGGCCTCGGCGGACGGTTATCGGGTGCTGCCCGGTGGCCTGACCCGGGTTGCTGCGCAAGCTGACGCCGAGGTGGTGTCGATGCAGCGCGGTGGCGCCAGCAAGGACACCTGGGTGCTCGGCGAAGCGGCGCCAGCGGGCGAGCAATGGCGGGCCCAGCGCACCATCGGCGTGGCCGAACTGATCCGCCAGGACCCTTACCTGCCGTCGCGGGTGGTGGAGAACCTGTTCTGGTTCGGGCGCTACTGCGAGCGCTGCGATGCCAGTGCGCGCCTGCTGCGGATCATCCTCACCCGCTACCTGGACGGCGACGATCCGCTGGCCCTGCAGGCGGCGGTGGAACTGGCCGATGAATTGTCGCTGCTGCCGGAGGAGGGCGAGTTGCCCGAGCGCCTGCGCGCGGCGCTGGACGATGGCGACTGGGCCTTCAGCCTGCGGGCCAATTTGCAGCGTCTGCACTGGGCGGCGTCGCAGGTGCGCGGCAAGCTCTCGCGGGAGAACTGGCAGGCGCTGGTCGAGCTGCAGCGGGAGGCGCAATGCCTGGAAGATGCCGAGGCGGACTTTGGCGAGCGGGTGGATTTTCTCAACCGCCTGGTGATGTCGCTGGCGGCGCTGTCGGGTTTTGCCCTCGACGACATGACCCGCGACGAAGGCTGGCGCTTCCTGATGATTGGCCGGCGTATCGAGCGATTGCAGTCACTGTGCAGCAGCCTGGCGGCGTTTCTGCGCGGGCCGGCGGTGTACGACCAGGCCGGGCTTGAATGGTTGCTGGAGCTGGGCAATAGCAGCATCACCTACCGCTCGCGCTACCTGGCGGTGGCGCAGTTGATCCCGGTGCTCGATCTGCTCCTGCTCGATGAACAGAACCCCCACGCCGTGCTGTTCCAGCTCAAACTGCTGGTGCGTGCCAACCAACGCTTGAGCGAGGAATTCGACAGCCCGCGCGACCCGGCTCTGGCGCTACTGGCCGAGCAATTGCGTCACTTCGACCTGCGCAGCCTGGAAGACCCGTTGTTCGGCAGCGCCAGTGTACAAGCGGTGCTGTCGGGGCTTGCTGACCTGCTGCAAGGGGTGGCCCTGGCCAGTGGCGAGATTTCCGAGCGCCTGGCCCTGCGCCATTTCGCTCACGTCGACGATGTCAGCCAGCAGACGGTGTCGCTGTGATGAGTGCGCGCTACCAGATTATCCACGACACCCATTACCGCTACGACAGCCCGGTGTCCCTGGCCCAGCAGCTGGCGCACTTATGGCCACGGCCTTGCGCCTGGCAACGCTGCACGGCCCAGGCCCTGCAGGTCAGCCCGCAGCCGACCCTGCGGCGCGATGAGTGGGACGTGTTCGGCAACCCGCTGACGCGCCTGGCGTTCGAGCGCCAGCATGAGCAGTTGCGGGTGGTGGCGCGCTTGCAGGTTGAAGTGCTCGAGCGGGCGGCGCCGGACTTTGCCGCCTCGCCGGCCTGGGAGCAGGTGCGCGAGGCCCTGACCTATGCCAGTCAGCCGATGGCAGCGGCGCTTCTGGAAGCCTGCCGTTATCGATTCGAGTCGCCTTATGTACGCCTCAAGCAGCGCTTCGTGGCCTTCAGCGAATCCTCTTTCGAGCCTGGCCGGGCATTGCTGGAAGGCGTGCAGGCGTTGATGGAGAAGATCTTCAGCGAGTTCACCTTCGATGCCGAGGCGACCCAGGTCGCCACGCCGCTGGTGGAGGTGCTGGAGCGCCGCCGCGGCGTGTGCCAGGACTTTGCCCACCTGATGCTCGCCTGCCTGCGCTCGCGCGGCCTGGCGGCGCGTTATGTCAGCGGCTACCTGCTGACCCGGCCGCCACCCGGCCAGCCACGGCTGATCGGCGCCGATGCCTCGCATGCGTGGATTTCAGTGTTTTGCCCGGGGCAGGGCTGGATCGATTTCGATCCCACCAACAACCTGCGCCCGGCGCTGGAACACATCACCCTGGCCTGGGGCCGGGATTTTTCCGATGTCTCGCCGCTGCGTGGGGTGATCCTCGGTGGCGGCAGCCATGACCCGCAGGTGCAGGTCACGGTGATGCCGCTGGATGAGGCCACAGCCTTGTAGGAGCGGGCTTGCCCCGCGATGAGGCGGGTCAATCAGGCTTCTTGTCGACCCACTTGGGCAGCACCGGGGCTTCAAAGTTGTCCATGGCCTCGAGCAGCTCGGCTGGCGAGTCGGCCAGTTGCAGCATGGCGCGGTGTTGCGGGCGCACGAAGCCTTCTTCCACCACATGGTCAAGGAAGCTGCCCAGCTTGCTGTAGAAGCCGTTGACGTCGAGCAGGCCCAGGGGCTTGGCGTGGTAACCCAACTGGCCCCAGGTCCAGACTTCGAACAGCTCTTCCAGGGTGCCCAGGCCACCGGGCAGGGCCACGAATGCGTCGCTCAGTTCGGCCATGCGTGCCTTGCGCGCGTGCATGCCGTCGACCACTTCCAGGCGGGTCAGGCCGGTGTGGCCGATCTCGGCGTTTTTCAGCGCTTCAGGGATGATGCCGATGACTTCGCCACCGGCGGCCATGGCCGCATCGGCAACGATACCCATCAGGCCCACGGCGCCACCGCCGTACACCAGGGTCAGGCCGCGCGCGGCGATGGCCTGGCCGAGGGCGATGGCCGCCTCGCGGTAGGCCGGGTTGACGCCGGTGCTGGCGCCACAGAACACACAAACGGAACGTACGGGCATTGCTTCTCTCCGGTTACAAGCGCACACAGAGTAAGGTGCTGGCCGCTCGCTTCCAAGCCCGCAGTCGTTACTCCGGCCGGGCGAATTCGCATGAGGCGCCCGCAGCGCCGCAGGCGTAGGCGGCCAGCAGGCCATTGAAGAAAGTACCAAAGGACATGATCGTTTACTCCTAAATGAGAGGTTGTCTCATCCTCCCTCAAAGGTGCATGATGGGCACTTAGATTTCCTGTATACAATCCATAGAACAAATTCACTGCCTGGCTCTTCGGCCAGTGCTTGACCCACATCATGGGCCGGCCTTGCGGTTTCAGGCAGTCTGCAAACTGATAAAAAACCCCTGCCATGGAGATTCACGATGTTTGCCAAAGTTGTCGCAGTATCCTTGCTGACCCTCGCCAGCACTCAGGTATTTGCCGCTGAGTGCAAGGCGACGATCGACTCCACCGACCAGATGTCCTTCAACACCAAGGCCATCGAAATCGACAAGAGCTGCAAGACCTTCACTGTCGAACTGACCCACTCAGGTTCGTTGCCGAAGAACGTCATGGGCCACAACCTGGTCATCAGCAAAGAAGCTGACATGCAGCCGATCGCCACCGACGGCCTGGCTGCCGGCATCGACAAGAGCTACCTGAAAGAAGGCGACGAGCGCGTGATCGCCCACACCAAGATCATCGGCGCTGGCGAGAAGGATTCGCTGACCATCGACGTGTCCAAGCTGAAAGCTGACGAGAAGTACGGCTTCTTCTGCTCGTTCCCTGGCCACATCTCGATGATGAAAGGCACTGTTACCCTGAAGTAATTCGGGTACCTGATCGCGGGGCAAGCCCGCTCCCACAGGAGCGGGCTTGCCCCGCGATGCGTTCAAGGCGCGAACGGCATCTCGCGCTTGTGCTGGGTCTTGCGGTAGGTGGCGCTGATGATGTCGAACGCTTCCTGGCTCACCGCCTCGCCATGCAGGAACGCATCGATCTGCGCATAGGTGACGCCGTGGGACGCTTCGTCCGGCTTGCCTGGCGCCAGGTCCTCAAGGTCTGCAGTCGGCACCTTCTCCACCAGTGACTCCGGCGCGCCAAAGCTGCGCGCGATGGCCCGCACCTGGTTTTTCACCAGGCCACTGAGCGGTGCCAGGTCGCAGGAACCATCACCAAACTTGGTAAAGAAGCCCATCACCGCTTCGGCGGCATGGTCGGTGCCGATCACCAGGCCCTGGCGGGCGCCGGCGATGGTGTACTGGGCAACCATGCGCATGCGCGCCTTGGTGTTGCCGACGACGAAATCGACCATCGCCGGCGCGCCGTTTTCCAGGGCCTTGACCTCGGTCGCCAGGGCACGCACGGCCGGGGCGATGTCGACAGTGTGCACCTCGTCGGCCTTGATCACCTCCAGGCAGGCCTGGGCGTCGTGTTCGTCGTGCTGCACCTGGTACGGCAGGCGCACGGCAATGAAGCGGTACTGCTCATCAGCCGTCTCGCTGCGCAGTTCATTGATCGCCCGTTGCGCCATCAGCGCGGCGGTCAGCGAGTCAACACCACCACTGATACCCAGCACCAGGGTCTTGAGCCGTGCGTTGTGCAGGCAGGTCTTGATGAAGGCCACGCGCCGGGCCACTTCGGCTTCGAGCGCGGCGCTGTCGGCGAACGGCGGCTGGACCTTGAGCGCTTGCGCAATCTCTCGCTGGACGGCTTGCATGAATTACTCCTTGGACACTTTGAAGACGTGGCGCAGGTAGGCGACGAAGTTTTCGTCGCGGCATTGGGTCTTGGCCGCCTCATCGGAAATCTTGGCGACGGGCTGGCCGTTACAGTCGGTCATTTTAAGCACGATGCTCATCGGCGCCACCCCGGGCAGATCGCAGGTGAGGTTGGTACCGATGCCGAAGCTGACATTGATGCGCCCGCGCAGGGCCCGGAAGATCTCCAGCGACTTGGTCAGGTTCAGGCCGTCGGAGAACACCAGGGTCTTGGTCATCGGGTCGATCCCCAGCTTGCGATAGTGGCTGATGGCCTTTTCCGCCCACTGCACCGGATCGCCCGAGTCATGGCGCAGGCCGTCGAACAGCTTGGCGAAGTACAGGTCGAAATCGGTCAGGAAAGCATCCATGGTGATGCAATCGGTCAGGGCGATGCCCAGCAGCCCGCGGTACTCGCGCACCCAACAATCGAGCGCGGCAATCTGGCTGTCGATCAGCCGCGGCCCCAGTTGCTGGTGGGCCATGATCCACTCGTGGGCCATGGTCCCCAGTGGCTTGATATCCAGTTTCCGTGCCAGGTGCACGTTGCTGGTGCCGACGAAACGCGCGGGGAAATCTTCCTTGAGCACCCGTACCACTTCTTCCTGAACCTTGTAGGAGAAGCGTCGGCGGGTGCCGAAGTCGGCGACCTGCAATTCGGCCAGCTCCTCACTGCTGGCATTGGCCTTGAGCCAGTCGAACTTACGGTACAGCTGGTCGCGGGCGTCGCTGAGTTTGGCCTGGGGGTGGCGATGGCGGTTGCGCACCTCACTGATGATCGCAAGCAAAGGTACTTCAAACAGGATCACGTGCAGCCAGGGGCCGCGCAGGCGCAAGTACAGCTGGTCGTTCTCGACCCCCAGTTGCAGGTAGCGCAGGTTGAAGCGGAACAGGCCGAGAAAGCGCAGGAAGTCCGGCTTCATGAAGCTGATCTGCTCGAGGAAGCCCAGCTGGCCATTACCCAGGCTCAGTTCGCACAACTGCTCGATCTGCTCGCGGATCTGCGCCAGATAAGGGCGCAGGTCTTCACCATTGCGGCAGCGGAACTCCCATTCCACGTCGACGTTGGGGTAGTTGTGCAGCACGGCCTGCATCATGGTCAGCTTGTAGAAATCGGTGTCGAGCAGGTTCTGCACGATGCGATCGGCAAATGCACTCTCGCTCATAGGGGGCTCCAAAGGGGGCGCGCGCCATCACCGCCAGCGACGGCGCACAGACCTGCGCATTGTGCCAGCCTTTGCCGCCACGCGGGCAGGCCGAGGCCGGGGTAATTCGGTAGCAGGCTACAGGTAGCGGCGCTTTTGTCGGGCAGCGGCTAGCCTGTAATGGTGCCCGCTGTAGCAGTCGCGCACCAAGGATGTGCAGTTCGGTTACGCATCCTGTTACAGGCTGGTTGCACGTAACCACAACCCAGGGTTGCAATGATGGCACTTCGCGGTTGCTCTTTTTTCTCGTGTCCGGTGGCGCTTGTCGTGAGGCAGACGGTTGCACGACCAGTAAAAAAAGGCCGTGAATCCTGGCTGCGCAACTTGTTCACGAGTTTTTCCAGAATAAAAAACCAATGGCACGGCCCTTGCTCAGAGCAATTGCTGAAAGTTGTAGTGCCAACCAAAAAAAACTCCAGGAGCACCACCTCATGTCGCAGACGTTTTACAAGAAAGGCTTTCTGGCCCTCGCCGTAGCTACGGCGCTGGGCGTTTCTTCGTATGTTCAGGCCGACATCAAGATCGGCGTAGCAGGCCCGATGACCGGTGCCAACGCAGCGTTTGGCGAGCAGTACATGAAAGGTGCACAGGCAGCGGCTGACAAGGTCAATGCCGCGGGCGGCGTCAACGGCGAGAAGATCGTGCTGGTCAAGGGCGACGATGCCTGCGAGCCGAAGCAGGCCGTGGCGGTGGCCAACCGCCTGGTCGACCAGGACAAGGTGATCGGTGTGGTCGGGCACTTCTGCTCGTCCAACACCATTCCGGCGTCTGAGGTGTATGACGAAGCCGGTGTCATCGCCATCACCCCGGGCTCGACCAACCCGGCGGTTACCGAACGCGGCCTGACTGGCATGTTTCGCATGTGCGGACGTGACGACCAGCAGGGCATCGTCGCCGGCGACTACATCGTCGACGTGCTCAAGGGCAAGAAGGTTGTCGTCCTGCATGACAAGGACACCTACGGCCAGGGCCTGGCCGATGCGACCAAGGCTCAACTGGTCAAACGCGGCGTGACACCGGTGCTGTACGAAGGCCTGACCCGTGGCGAGAAAGACTTCAGCGCCGTGGTCACCAAGATTCGTGGTGCCGGTGCCGACGTCGTCTACTTCGGTGGCCTGCACCCGGAAGCCGGTCCACTGGTGCGACAACTGCGTGAAGCGGGCCTGAAAGACGTCAAGTTCATGTCCGACGACGGCATCGTAACCGACGAACTGGTGGCCACTGCCGGTGGCGCGCAATACGTCGATGGCGTGTACATGACCTTCGGCGCCGACCCGCGCCTGCTGCCAGACAGCAAGGCGGTGGTCGAGGAGTTCCGCAAAGGCGGCACCGAGCCAGAAGGCTACACCCTGTATGCCTACGCTTCGGTCCAGGCCCTGGCTGCAGCCTTCAACGGCGCCAAGTCGAACAAGGGCGAAGACGCTGCCAAGTGGCTCAAGGCCAACCCGGTGCAAACCGTGATGGGCGAGAAAAAGTGGGACAGCAAGGGCGACCTGACGGTCTCCGACTATGTGGTCTACCAATGGGACAAGGACGGCAAGTACCACCAGCTGGAAAAACAAAAATAACAACGGTAGGCGACCCGGGCCTGAGCCCGGGTCGCTACCCGGTTTTGCGCCGTACCTGTCTTTTCTCGTAGATCTGCACAACCCTGCGCTGCGAGGGCCGCTTCATCCGGGGCTCACCGTAGTCGGCGCTTGTGCAATCTCAAATACGTGAGATTGCGTTATGGATGGTATTTTCCTGCAGCAACTGGTCAACGGGCTGACCCTCGGGTCCGTCTATGGCCTGATCGCCATCGGCTACACAATGGTCTATGGCATTATCGGCATGATCAACTTCGCGCACGGCGAGGTGTATATGATTTCCGCGTACCTGGCGGCAATCAGCCTGGCATTGCTGGCGTATTTCGGTATCGAATCCTTCCCCTTGCTGATGCTCGGGACGCTGATCTTCACGGTGGTGGTCACCGGAGTCTACGGCTGGACCATCGAACGCATCGCCTACAAACCCCTGCGCAACTCCACCCGCCTGGCGCCGCTGATCAGTGCCATCGGCATCTCGCTGATCCTGCAGAACTATGCGCAGATCAGCCAGGGCGCACGCCAGCAAGGCGTACCGACCCTGCTTGAAGGCGCCTGGCGCGTCGAAGTGGGCACCGGTTTCGTGCAACTGACCTACACCAAGATCTTCATCCTGGTGGCGGCCTTCGTCGGCATGGCGGCGCTTACCTACATCATCAAGTTCACCAAGCTCGGGCGCATGTGCCGGGCCACCCAGCAGGATCGCAAGATGGCTTCGATCCTCGGTATCAACACTGACCGGGTGATCTCCTATGTGTTTGTCATCGGTGCGGTCATGGCGGCCCTGGCCGGCGTGCTGATCACCATGAACTACGGCACCTTCGACTTCTATGCGGGCTTTATCATCGGCATCAAGGCCTTCACCGCCGCGGTGCTCGGTGGCATTGGCTCGCTGCCGGGCGCCATGCTCGGCGGGATCATCCTCGGGATTTCCGAGTCGCTGTTCTCCGGGCTGATCAACTCCGACTACAAAGACGTGTTCAGTTTCTCGCTGCTGGTGCTGATCCTGATCTTCCGTCCCCAAGGCCTGCTGGGTCGCCCACTCGTGGCGAAGGTGTAAGTATGTCTGCTGCCAAAACAACTACATTCGATATCAAGCGCAGCCTGATCGATACGGTCCTCGCCGGGCTGATTTCCCTGATCGTTTTCGGGCCCATCGTCGGCGTGGTGCTCGACGGCTACAGCTTCAACCTTGAACCGACCCGTGTCGCCTGGCTGGTGGCCGGGGTGATGGTCGGGCGGTTTTTCCTCAGCCTGTTCCTGCAGACGCCCAAGGGCCAGTCGATTCTCCAGGGCTTCGAGGGCAGTGGTTCCGGCGTGCACGTGCTGGCGCCGGACTACAAGTCGCGGCTGCGCTGGATCATTCCGGCACTGATCGTGATTGCCATCGTCTTCCCATTCTTCGCCAACAAGTACCTGCTGACCGTGGTCATCCTCGGCCTGATCTACGTACTGCTGGGCCTGGGCCTGAACATCGTGGTAGGTCTTGCCGGCCTGCTCGACCTGGGTTACGTGGCCTTCTACGCCATCGGCGCCTACGGCCTGGCCCTGGGTTACCAGTACCTGGGCCTGGGCTTCTGGACGGTGTTGCCCCTGGCGGCAATCGCTGCGGCGCTGGCCGGGTGCATATTGGGCTTTCCGGTGCTGAGGATGCATGGCGACTACCTGGCCATCGTTACCCTCGGCTTTGGTGAGATCATCCGTCTGGTGCTCAACAACTGGCTGTCGTTCACCGGCGGTCCCAACGGCATGCCGGTGCCGTCGCCAACCTTCATGGGCCTGGAGTTCGGCCGTCGGGCCAAGGACGGCGGGGTGCCGTTCCACGAGTTCTTCGGCATTGCCTACAACCCCAACGTGAAATTCCTGTTCATCTACATCGTGCTGTTCCTGGTGGTGCTGGCGGTGCTGTACATCAAGCACCGGTTGACCCGCATGCCGGTCGGCCGCGCCTGGGAAGCGCTGCGCGAAGATGAGATCGCCTGCCGTTCCATGGGACTGAACCATGTGCTGGTGAAACTCTCGGCCTTCACCCTCGGCGCCTCTACCGCCGGCCTTGCCGGGGTGTTCTTTGCCAGCTACCAGGGCTTCGTCAACCCGTCGTCGTTCACCTTCTTCGAGTCGGCGCTGATCCTTGCCATCGTCGTGCTCGGCGGCATGGGCTCGACCGTCGGCGTGGTGATTGCTGCGTTCGTGCTGACCGTGGCGCCGGAGCTATTGCGCAGCTTCTCCGAGTACCGGGTGCTGCTGTTCGGCGTGCTGATGGTGTTGATGATGATCTGGAGACCGCGCGGCCTGATTCGTATCAGCCGTACCGGTGTAGTCCCGCGTAAAGGAGTGGCGCCATGAGCGATGACGTGATTCTCTCGGTTGAAAACCTGATGATGCAGTTTGGCGGCATCAAGGCGCTCAGCGATGTCAGCCTCAAGGTCAGACGCAACCAGATCTTCGCCCTGATCGGCCCCAACGGTGCCGGCAAGACCACGGTGTTCAACTGCCTGACCGGCTTCTACAAAGCCAGTGGCGGCAAGATCGAACTGAACCTGCGCGGCACCCGCACCAATGTCATCCAGCTGCTGGGCGAACGCTTTCAGCTGGGCGATTTCGTCTCGCCCAAGCGCTTCATCAACCGCCTGCACTACAAGATGTTTGGCGGTACTCACCTGGTCAACCGCGCAGGTCTGGCGCGGACCTTCCAGAACATTCGCCTGTTCCGGGAAATGTCGGTGGTCGAGAACCTGCTGGTGGCCCAGCACATGTGGGTCAACCGCAACCTGCTGGCCGGCGTGCTCAACACCAAGGGCTACCGCAAGGCCGAAAGCGATGCCCTCGACCATGCCTTCTACTGGCTGGAAGTGGTCGACCTGGTCGACTGCGCCAACCGCCTGGCCGGTGAGCTGTCGTACGGCCAGCAACGGCGCCTGGAGATTGCCCGGGCCATGTGCACGCGGCCGCAGATCATCTGCCTCGACGAACCGGCTGCCGGCCTCAACCCGCAGGAAACCGAAGCGCTGAGCAAAATGATCCGCGTGCTGCGCGACGAACATGACCTGACCGTGGTGCTGATCGAGCACGACATGGGCATGGTCATGAGCATTTCCGACCATATCGTGGTGCTTGACCACGGCAACGTGATCGCCGAAGGCGCGCCACAGGACATCCGTCACAACCCGACGGTGATTGCCGCCTACCTGGGCGCCGATGAAGAGGAACTGGTATGAGTACACCGATCCTCGAACTGAAAGAGATCGACGTGTTCTACGGGCCGATCCAGGCCCTGAAGAAAGTCTCGCTGCACATCGATGAAGGCGAAACGGTCAGCCTGATCGGCTCCAATGGCGCCGGCAAGTCAACCCTGCTGATGTCGATCTTCGGCCAGCCGCGGGCGGCAGCCGGGCAGATCATCTACCGTGGCACCGACATTACTCACAAATCGTCGCACTACATCGCTTCCAACGGCATTGCCCAGTCGCCGGAAGGTCGCCGGGTGTTCCCCGACATGTCGGTGGAAGAGAACCTGATGATGGGCACCATCCCGATCGGCGACAAGTTCGCCAGCGAGGACATGCAGCGCATGTTCGAACTGTTCCCGCGGCTCAAGGAGCGGCGCAACCAGCGCGCCATGACCATGTCCGGCGGCGAGCAGCAGATGCTCGCCATCGCCCGGGCTTTGATGAGCCGGCCCAAATTGCTGCTGCTCGATGAGCCGTCGCTGGGCCTGGCGCCGATCGTGGTCAAGCAGATCTTCGCCACCTTGCGCGAGCTGGCGCAGACCGGCATGACCATCTTCCTGGTGGAGCAGAACGCCAACCATGCGCTGAAGCTCTCGGACCGCGCCTATGTAATGGTCAACGGTCATATCCGCATGACCGGTACTGGCCAGGAGCTGTTGGTCAACGAGGAGGTGCGCAACGCTTACTTGGGCGGGCACTGATCGGTAGTGAAAAAAGCGCCCCGGCTGACGGGGCGTTTTTTTGTCCACAGATTTGTGGAAAACATTGTTCAGACATTCTTTTGGGCGCGACAGAACGTCGCTTCAGCGGGCGTTTTCATAGAGGTTTGAGTTGTCCACCATTGGTGTGGAACCGACTGTGGGTAACTTGGGTGCAGCTTGCTGAAGCCCTTTGTTTACAAGGCTTCCAGAGTTGTGGTTGTTTTTTGATCAGGTTTTTTCGCGGCTTTCGCATCGGGGTTTGTCAAGTGTTTTGTCCTTAGCGCAAATGGCGATTAAAGCGCGCTTCCGGCCTGTGGATAACTCTGTGGGCAAGCCTTGGAAAGATCGGCGAAGACAGCGTCGTTACAGGCCTGGAGCCATCATGGAAATCCACGCCTTCGACGCCTGTTGCCGGCCTTAGGTCAAGGCCTGCGCCAGAGGTCAAGGGAAATACTTGCGCAAGCCCCGGATTACGCGGCTTGCAGGGTTTTCGAGTTGCCCCCGGATTTTGTGGAAGGGCTTGTGGATAACATGCGTAAAGCTTGCCGCAGGCCTTCTATACCGGGGCTTTCACAGCTTTGATCGTTTTTTGTACAGTGATGCGAATTGCTTGCTGCCGAACGCGGCCGCGGGCATGCTGCAACCCCTGTGATCAGCCTCATCAAGGAGACCCGCATGACCTCTACCGTATTCATCACTGGCGCAACTTCCGGCTTCGGCGAAGCCTGCGCCCGTCGTTTTGCGCAAGCCGGTTGGTCGCTGGTGCTGACCGGTCGCCGTCAGGAGCGCCTGGAAGCGCTGTGTGCCGAGCTGTCGCAACAAACCGAAGTGCACGGCCTGGTACTCGACGTGCGTGACCGCAAGGCCATGGAAGAAGCCATCAACAACCTGCCACCGTCGTTCGCCAAGCTGCGCGGGCTGATCAACAATGCAGGCCTGGCCCTGGGCGCCGACCCGGCGCCCAAGTGCGACCTGGACGACTGGGAAACCATGGTCGACACCAATATCAAGGGCCTGATGTACAGCACCCGCCTGCTGCTGCCGCGGCTGATCGCCCACGGCCGTGGCGCGACCATCCTCAACGTCGGCTCGGTAGCCGGCAATTACCCCTATCCGGGTAGCCATGTGTATGGCGGCACCAAGGCATTCGTCGGGCAGTTCTCGCTGAGCCTGCGCTGCGACCTGCAGGGCACGGGCGTGCGGGTCAGCAACATCGAGCCTGGCCTGTGCGAGAGCGAGTTCTCGCTGGTGCGTTTCGCTGGCGACCAGGCGCGTTACGATGCCACCTATGCCGGCGCTGAGGCGATCCAGCCGCAGGATATCGCCGAGACCATCTTCTGGATCATGAACCAGCCAGCGCACATCAACATCAACAGCCTTGAGCTGATGCCGGTGAGCCAGGCGTGGGCAGGGTTCTCGATCGATCGTTCAGCCAAGGCCTGACCCGCGACAGCGTCAAACCTGACGCTGCAGTCCTTCCAGGCAAGTCGCCAGGTGGTAAGGCGTAGTCGACGGCATATCGGCGCGGCTGACCTTGCCACTGGCATCGCGGCACTCATGCCAGCCACCGTCATGCAGGAAGTTCTGCTGCAACGCCTTGAGCTGGGCCAGCACCGTGGCGGCGCTGGCCGGGCGCAAGGTCAGGGCGCGCAGGTATTCGGCCTGGGCCCAGATGCGCTGGGTGGCGTCGCGCACCTGGCCCTCGGCGCTGAGCATGGCCAGCACGGAGCTGTCCTTCACACCGCACTGTTCGGCATAGGCAAATGCGCGGCTGAGCGAGGCATGCAGCTCGCTACCGCGTAGCAGCGGTGAAGACTCCAGCAAGTAGAACCATTCGAACTGGTGACCGGGTTCGAACCAGTTATCCACAGCCCCGCGTGGTTTCTCCAGCATCACCCCGTGTACGGGGTCGATGAAGTGTGTCTGCATCGCCGCAGCCAGGCTTTGCAGGGCTTGTTCGACAGCCTCGTCGTCACGCACCGAGAGGGTGGCGAGGAAGGCTTCGGCCAGATGCATCAGCGGGTTCTGCAGCGGGCCGCTGGCCAGGTCCGACCAGTCTTCGCCAAGGCTCGCCTCGTACAGGCCGTCATCACGGGCGAACTGCTCGGTTACCACTTCCAGCGCGGCATTGAGGGCCGATTCGACCAGTGGCTCATGCACCTTGCCCCAGTAATGCGCGCAGGCAAAGACGATGAAGGCATGGGTGTAGAGGTCTTTGCGCCGGTCCAGCGGCTTGCCCTGGGCGTCGATGCTGTAGAACCAGCCGCCGTGCTCGGCATCATGGAAATGCCGCTGCAACGAGCGAAACAGCGCGGCGGCGCGCTCGCTGGCGCCGGGTTGCTCGATGCGGCTGCTGAACAGGTACAGCTGGCGCGCGCAGGCCATGGCCCGGTAGCGTTGCACCGGCAAGGGTTGCTGCTGCGGGTCGAGGGCTTCGAAGGGCAGGGCCATCTCTGCATTCCAGCCCGGGCCTTGCCACAGCGGCACGATGCGCTGGTCAAAGTGCGCCTGGACCTCGGCGAGCAGGGCGGGCAGTTCAGGCTGGGCAGTATGAAGGTCGGGCATGGAAAATTTCGTCGCGGTCGGTGCGTTTGCGCGCAATGGTAGCAGGAAAAGGCGCTGACTTTGCCGGCCTCATCGCGGGCTAGGAGCGGGCTTGCCCCGCGATGAGGCCAGTACAGCCAGCACAGCAGACTGCCTACAGCGCACTGAGCCCCTGCCAGTGCTTGGCACCGACAAAGATGAAACGCAGCTGCTGGGTGATCTTCTCCTGGGCGCTGATCGGTTCACCGGCGTTGTCGCTTGGCTCGTCGATCAGCTCCGGCAGGGTGGCGAACACGGTTTTCACCACCAGGTCAGCCATCACCGCCAGGGCCGCGGCGTCCAGATGCTGCCAGCGCGGCATGCGCGCAAGGTCGGTGGCCAGGTCCGAGCTGATGCCCTGGCGCAGGGTACCGATGGCTTGGCGCACCGGTTGCGAACCGCCATATTGCTCGCGGGCGAGAAACAGGAACTGGGCACGGTTGGCCGCCACCACATCGAGAAAGATCCGCACCGAGGCGTCGGTGATGCCGCCCAGCTCGAATTCGTTCTGGCGCACCAGGCGGATGGTCTGGCGGAAGGTTTCGCCCACTTCATTGACCAGGGCCAGGCCCAGTTGGTCCATGTCGGTAAAGTGCCGGTAAAAACCGGTAGGGACGATGCCTGCGGTTTTTGCCACTTCGCGCAGGCTGATGCTGCCGAAGCCTCGACCGCTCTCCATCAGGTGGCGGGCGGCATCCAGCAGGGCGTGGCGGGTCTGTTGCTTTTGTTCGGCGCGCGGCAGCATGGCAAGTATCGGCAGGCAGTGAAACAGCCCTGCACTCTAATAGCCTGGCGCCAGAAAAACAAAGCCCGGTCAATGGACCGGGCTGGGAGGGGAGCTGCTACAGCGCTGGTGTGTCTTGTTGTCTGGCATAGGCTTCAGCTCGCGCGTTGGTTTTCGATCAGGCGATCAGAGCCACCTTCTGCGACCTCCAAGCGTGCTTTCAGACGGTCAGAACCACCTTCGGCTACTTTGTAATACTGTTTCAGGCGATCAGCACCACCCTCGGCGACTTTGACCCTGTCGTTCAGGCGATCAGCACCGCCTTCGGCAACGCGGTTGTTACGTTCCAGCAGGCGATCGGAGCCACCTTCGGCAACGCGGTTGTTACGGTCGATCAGGCGATCGGAACCACCTTCGGCCAGCGGGTTCAGCGGTTGCGAAATGACCGTCGAGCTCGAACGCGCTTCAGCGGTCAGCGCCTGGTCGGCGGCAGGTACGGCAAAGGCGTTGGCGGCCAGGATGGACAGGGACAGGCTCAGCAGTAATTGGCGTTTCATGATTCGGTGCTCCTCGGCGGGGCTGGAAAGTGGGTACGGAGCCAATGCTACGCCGGGAAACGCCAGATAAAAGTTCATAAAGATAATGGTAACAATCAACGCAATTGATGCTTCGCGCCAGCCGCTCTAGAACGTGGTTTGTGGCGCCATGAGCAACTGCGGCGGGGCCGTTACCGAGGTCGGCGAACACGCTAACAATCGACAAAAGTTGAGAAAAAGGTCAGAAAAAACCTGGTTATCATGGCCAATCGATTAAACCCCTCGGCGTTTCATCAGTCCGAACAGATAAGTGCCCTCAACGCGCCCGCTTTTTGCCATGCAGTCATCAGGAGAATCGTGCAATGACGCGCCCCGCCAAAATCATCACCTGGACCCTCGCCAGCCTGCTGCTGGTGCTGGCGGTGCTGGTAATCGTCATCGCTACCTTCGACTGGAACCGGGTCAAGCCCACCCTTAATGCCAAGGTGTCCGAAGCGCTACACCGGCCCTTCGCCATCAACGGCAACCTGGCGGTGCGCTGGCAGCGCGAGCCGGAGCAGGTTGGTTGGCGCGCCTGGCTGCCATGGCCGCACTTCATCGCCGAAGACCTGACCCTGGGCAACCCCGACTGGCTCAAAGAGCCGCAGATGGTCGGCATAAAGCGCGTCGAGTTCCGCCTGGCGCCGCTGCCGCTGCTGCTGCAGCAGATCGTCATTGCGCGCATCGACCTCAACCAGCCGACCGCCAGCCTCAAGCGTCTGGCCGATGGTCGCGCCAACTGGACCTTCGACTTCGGCCCCAAGGATGAGCAGGCAGAGCCGTCGAAGTGGGTGCTGGACATCGGCGCCATCGGCTTTGACAAGGGCCAGGTCAGCCTCGATGACCAGACCCTGAAGACCCGGCTGGACGTGCTCATCGACCCGCTGGGCAAGCCGATCCCTTTCAGCGACATCGTCGGCAAGGCTTCGGCACAAAAGGCCGGTGCCGCCCAGGACTACGCCTTCGGCCTCAAACTCAAGGGTCGCTACAAAGGCCAGGCATTGGCCGGTACCGGCAAGATCGGCGGCTTGCTGGCCCTGCAGGACGCCTCGCAACCGTTCCCGCTGCAGGCCGACATGGCCATTGGCGATACCCGCATCGCCGTGGCTGGCACCCTCACCGACCCCCGCAACCTCGGTGCCCTCGACCTGCGCCTGCGGCTGTCGGGCGCAAGCCTCGCTAACCTGTATCCGCTGACCGGCGTGACCCTGCCCGATTCGCCGCCTTACGCCACCGACGGTCATCTGACCGCCAAGCTGCATGAACCCGCTGGCGCGGTGTTTCGCTATGAAGGCTTCAACGGCAAGATCGGCGACAGCGATATCCATGGCGACCTGGCGTTCGTCTCCAGCCAGCCAAGGCCGAAGCTGACCGGCAAGCTGGTTTCCAACCAGTTGCTGTTCAAAGACCTCGCACCGCTGATCGGCGCCGACTCCAATGCCCAGCAGAAAGCTCGCGGCGGTGCCAGCAAGCAACCGGCAGGCAAGGTCTTGCCGGTCGAGGAGTTTCGTACCGAACGCTGGCGGACCATGGACGCCGACGTGACCTTCAGCGGCAAGCGCATCGTGCACAGTGCCGAGCTGCCGTTCACTGACCTGTCCAGCCACTTCGTCCTCGATGACGGTGTGCTGCGCCTGGAGCCGCTGCGCTTTGGCATCGCCGGCGGCAAACTCGACGCCCAGGTACGCCTCGATGGCCGTAGCGTGCCGTTGCAGGGCAGGGCGCAATTGAGTGCGCGCAACTTCAAGCTCAAGCAACTGTTCCCGACCTTCGAGCCGATGAAGACCAGCTTCGGCGAGCTCAATGGCGACGCCGACATCAGTGGGCGCGGCAACTCGGTCGCAGCCTTGCTGGCCACCGCCAATGGCGACCTGAAGATGCTCATCAATGACGGTGCGATCAGTCGCGGACTGATGGAAATCGCCGGGCTCAACGTCGGCAACTACGTGGTCGGCAAGCTGTTTGGCGACAAGGAAGTGAAGATCAACTGCGCGGCAGCCGATTTCGGCATCAAGGACGGTTTGGCCACGACCCGGGTGTTCGTCTTCGATACCGAGAACGCGATCATCTACATCGATGGCACGGCCAACTTTGCCAGCGAGCAACTGGACCTGAAGATCAACCCCGAATCCAAGGGCGTGCGCCTGTTCTCGTTGCGCTCGCCGCTGTATGTGCGCGGGCCGTTTGCCAAGCCCAGTGCCGGCGTGCAGGCGCTGCCGCTGGCGCTGCGGGGCGCGGGGATGGTGGCGTTGGGCGTGGTTGCCGGCCCGGCAGCCGGCTTGCTGGCGTTGATTGCGCCGAGTGGTGATGTGCCCAACCAGTGCACGCCATTGCTGGAGCAGATGAAGGCTGGCAAGGCGCCGCGGGCGGTGAAGGCGGGTTGAGGGGAAGCAATCGCGGGTCAAGTCGAGCCGTCGCACCGCCGCTCCCACAATGGAACTGAGTGCACCAGACCTGTGGGAGCGGGCTTGACCCGCGATAAGGTCTACAGACCTTGCAGCAAATCCGCCATGTCGTCGGCGTGCTCTTCTTCCTGGGCCAGGATATCTTCGAAGATGCGCCGGGTGGTCGGGTCGCTTTCGCCAATGTACTGGATGATCTCGCGGTAGCTATCGATGGCGATCCGCTCGGCGATCAGGTCTTCCAGGACCATTTCCTTGAGGTTGTTGCCAGCGACGTACTGGGCATGGGAGTTCTTGCTCAGGTTGTCGGGGTTCAGGTCCGGCTCGCCGCCCAGCTGGACAATGCGCTCGGCCAGCTTGTCGGCATGCTGCAGCTCCTGGGTGGCATGTTCGAGGAATTCGTCGGCGGCGACACTGGCCTTGATCCCGCTGGCCATGTAGTAGTGGCGCTTGTAGCGCAGGGCGCAGACCCACTCGGTGGCCAGCGACTCGTTGAGCAGGCGCAGGATTTTCTCCCGGTCGGCGCTGTAACCCTCGGTCACCGCGCCCTGCTCGACATGCTGGCGGGCGCGTTCGCGCAAGGTTTTAACATCGGTCAGTTCAACGTTGCTCATCATCATCTCCAGGCTGAAAACGGATCGATCTTCACGCTCTGTCGGCGCGCTGGTTACTTAAGCTGTGAGTCCCCGGCACGCGGAAAAGTTTTATAGCTTGGCCTTGGCCTTGTCGACGGCATCGTCGTCGACCTGGCGTTGTTCGCAGGTCTTGAAGCCCTTGGCGTCGACATGGCCGGTGGCGTCGAAGCGCACGTAGTAGGCCTGCTGCTTGCCGTCACGGTTGAGGATGTAGTTGTTGCAGGTACCGCCATGGGGCAGGTCGATCACCGTCGAGGGGCTGCCGCCAATGGCAATCACCCGCTGCATGGTCATGCCGTTCTCGACCTGCTTGACCAGCGGTTCCTCGTGGTAGGTGACGTAGTCCACCGGGTTCTCCGGCCGGCTGCCACAGGCGGCCAGGGTGGCGGTGGTCAGCAGAATGGCCAGGGTATGCTTGTACATGGTTGAGCTCCTTGCTGAGGGTCTATTGGCTTGGAACCCCAGCGAGCGGCGGGAGTTCGATTGCGATTGCCATCGAATTGCCTGTAGGGTTGGCCGAGTGTCCACGGAACGGGGAATGCAGCCATGGCCCAAGGGCTCGCCACGCGTTATCCACTGCTGCTGGTGCCGGGCATGCTCGGGTTTGTCCGCTTGCTGCTGTATCCCTACTGGTTCGGGATCGTTTCGGCGTTGCGCCGGGGCGGTGCCCAGGTGTTTGCCGTGCAGGTCTCGCCGCTGAACTCCTGCGAAGTGCGCGGCGAGCAGTTGCTGCTGATCATCGCCGATATCCGCCAGCGTACCGGCGCCGACAAGGTCAACCTGCTCGGCCACAGCCAGGGCGCCCTGACCGCGCGTTATGCGGCGGCCAAACGGCCGGAATGGGTGGCCTCGGTCACCTCGATTGCCGGGCCCAATCACGGCTCGGAGCTGGCCGATCACCTGCATGACTATTACCCCGCCCACTCTGCCCGCGGCCGTGTGCTCAAGGCTTTGCTGCACGGCTTGGCGGTATTGATGGGTTGGCTGGAAACCGGCTGGCGCGGACCGAAACTGCCGATCGACGTGCACGCCTCGCACCAGTCGCTCACCAGTGCCGGCGTGGCGCGCTTCAACCAGGCGTATCCACAGGGCCTGCCGACGACCTGGGGCGGCGAGGGCCCGGCCGAGGTCAATGGTGTGCGTTACTACTCCTGGTCCGGCACCTTGCAGCCGGGCCTGACCGATCGCGGTCTCAACCGCCTGGATGGCAGCAACCGCTTCTGCCGCCTGTTCGCCCGCACCTTCGTACGGGAAAAGGGCCAGTGCGACGGCATGGTCGGGCGCTTCAGTTCGCACCTGGGCCAGGTGATCGGCGATGACTATCCGCTTGATCACCTGGACATCGTCAACCAGTCGCTAGGGGCGGTAGGCAAGGGCGCGGAGCCGGTGCGGCTGTTCACCGAGCATGCCGCCAGGCTCAAGGCTGCGGGGCTGTAGCGCGGCGGTGCAGGGGTGTTTTCCAGCGTTCGGCGAGGATCACCCCGACCAGGGTCAACACCCCGCCGACCAGGTGATAGAGCGCCAGTTGCTCGCCCAGCACCATGGCGGCGATCACTGCCGTGACTGCCGGCAGCAGGTTGAAGAACAGCGTCGTGCGGCTCGGGCCGAGGCGGCTGACCGCCTGCATCCAGGCCAGCGGCGCGATCATCGAGGCCAGTACGCAGGCATAGATCACCAGGCCGATATTGCCAGCGCCCAGGCCGGTCTTCGGTGAAAACACGAACAGCGGAAACAGCACGATGATCGCCACCAGCACCTGCAGGTACAGCAGTTGCAGCGGCGCGATGCGCAGTTGCCACTTTTTCAGCAGGGTGCTGTACACCGCATAGGCCAGGGTGGCAATCAGCATCAGCGCATCGCCACTGTTTACGCCGTGTTGCACCAACGCCGCCAGATCACCGGCCGAGACCACCACCAGCACACCGACGAACGACACCACGGCGCCAATCAGCGCGCCGATGGTCAGCCGCTGGCCGAGGCTGATGATCGCCAGGGCCAGGGACATCAACGGCATCAGCGAGAGGATGATGCCCATGTTGGTGGCGCTGGTGATGGCGGCGGCGAAGTAGGCCAGGCTCTGGTACACCGCCATGCCGAGCACGCCGAGGATGAAGATCTTGCCCAGGTTCGGGCCGATGGCTGCCCAGTTGCGCAACACCGGCCGCAGCAGGAAGGGGGTGAACAGCAGGCCGGCCAGCAGCCAGCGATAGAAACCGATCTCGGCCGGGAAGATCGCCCCGGCGGACATCTTGGTGACCACGGTATTGCCGGCCCAGATGAAGATTGCCAGCAACGGAAACGCGTAATTCATGAAACGGGAACTCTTGAGGATACAGGCGGCAATTATCCACTTGTCTGTCCCGTTGCTTATACTTGTATCCAGACAACTTGCGCATAGATCCAGACAGCATGCCGATAAAGTACCTGAACATCCCGCAACTCGAGACCTTGCCGGCCCCGGTGTACTTTCGCTATGACGAATTCGGCGCCGACACCCACAGCGCCGCCCACCGGCACGCCTGGGGCCAGCTCAACTATGCGGCCCACGGCATCATGCACCTGGAGATCGCCGGCCAGCGCTTCATCTCGCCGCCGCACTATGCGGTGTGGGTGCCGCCCGATACCGAGCACAGCTGCTACAACCCCCAGGCCATTGTCTATCGCTCGGTGTACCTGGATCGCGAGGTGTGCAAAGGGCTGCCAGGCGAGCCTTGCACCTTGGTGATCAGCGACATACTCAAAGCCATACTCGGCGATTTTGCCGCCCGTGACGTCAAGGTGCCTGAAGATGAAACCGACCAGCGCCTGGCCCAGGTGCTGGTTGACCAACTGCGCCGCGCCCCGGCCCAGACCTGTTACCTGCCCTACGCCCGCAGCGCCGGTTTGGCTGAGGTGTTGCAGGCGCTGCACGCCGAGCCTGGCGACAATCGCCCGCTCGGCCATTGGGCGGCCAGCGTGCATGTCAGTGAACGCACCCTGGCCCGGCAGTTCATTCGCGAGCTGGGCATGAGCTTTGGCGAATGGCGCCTGCGCCTGCGCTTTTTGCGTGCCATCGAGGCCCTGGAGCAGAACCTGCCGACCCAGCAGATTGCCTTCGACCTGGGCTACAGCAGCGCCTCGGCATTTATCGCCATGTTCCAGCGCCAGGCCCATTGCACCCCGGAGCAGTACCGGCGGCAGGCTCGCGCTGGAGGTTTGTAAGAATATTTGTCTACACTTCGGCCAAGGCTGCGCGTGGTGCGCAGCGACCAGGAGAAAACGCCATGAAGATGGTGCGTGTGCCGTTGCTGTTGCTCGGTTTGCTGATGTGTTCCCAAGGATTTGCCGCCACGGCGCAACAGGAGAAAATGAAAACCTGTAACGCCGATGCCACCACCAAGGCGCTCAAGGGCGACGAGCGCAAGGCGTTCATGAGCACCTGCCTGAAAGCCAAGCCTGCGACCCAGCAGGACAAAATGAAAACCTGCAACGCCGACGCCACCACCAAAGCGCTCAAGGGTGATGAGCGCAAGGCGTACATGAGCGACTGCCTGAAGAAAAAGTAACCTGCGTCAGTTGGCGTAAGTCACCGACTCCAGCCGGTCCAGGCCCTGGCCGATAAACAGCGAGAACGGCCGGCCGGCGTGGTCGGCCAGCTCCCGGCAGTCACTCTGGAGCATGCTGATGCGCTGGTCGGTGCCTGAGTAGAGGTTAACGCTCTGCTTGCCCAGCGAGCCGATTTCGAAGGCCATCTCGAACGGGCCGTACGGATTGCGCTGCAGCGTCCGTTCGGCTTGCCAGGCCTTGATCTGGCCATTACGGATTCGTTCCTTCAGGACCGGGTCCTTGAAGTCGAACTGTGCAGGCACCGTGGCATAACGCATCTGACCGTACTCGATGACCACCTGCGCACGTTCCGACGGGCCTTCCTCGAGCTGCACGATCGACCTGAGCTTGAATGGCCCGCGCGAAACTTCGGCCAGCACGTGGCAGGTGATGATGCTCGACACTTCGCTTTTTTTCTCGGCGGCCTGGATGCTGTCCATGAGGGTGGCGGTGGAAAGCGCTTCGATACGGCTGCCAAGCTTGATCTCGAGGGTGACCGGGCCCTTGATCTTTTCCAGCGCCTCGCGCCAGACCTGGTACTGGGGCTCCAGTGACTGCGGTTCAAGGGTGACGTCGACTTCCCAGGACGTGGCCGCTCGGGCCCGGGGGATTTCGTCGAACAACTCGCGCAGGGCCTGACGCTTACCGGCATCGAGCGAGCGCGAGACGCTGATGAGCAAGTCCTGGCGGTGGTCATTGTCGAGTTCGACCTCGATGTCCTTCGGGTCGATACCCAGTTTCAGGATGGCCTGGTACAGGTCATCGCCGTACTGCTGTTTGAGGTCGCCATAGTAGGCGCTGACCGGCTGGGCGAAATGCAGGGTGGCGAAATCTTCCGAACAGCCGCCAAGCAGCAACAGGGGAAGCAGGACAAGCAGTTTGCGCATGGTTTTGAACTCTGTGCCTTGAAGGTGGGAAGGCACAGAGGGATTCCTGTTTCGCCTGCCTGCGAATGCGCCAGCGCGGCGCCGCCATTCCATTGGGGGCGGCAATCATAGAAACATCAGGGCGGCATTACCAGCCGCAACGCCGCTGCGTGCCACTATGCCTGCCGGGCGAAGGCTGGCAGACTGCCGGTTTTCCATGCCGTCGCCTTTCGAGGTTGTATGACCTTTACTCAGCGCCAGATCACCCTGGCCAGTTGGATCATCGTCTTCACCGGCCTGTTGCTGGTGTTGCCGCTCAAGTTGCTGCCAAGCCTGTTGGCCGGGCTGCTGGTGTTCGAACTGGTCAACATGCTCACGCCCAAGCTGCAGCACCTGATTGCCGGGCAACGGGCGCGCTGGCTGGCGGTCGCGCTGCTCGGCACCCTGGTGGTCAGCACCCTGACCTTGCTGTTTGCCGGCGCCATCAGTTTTTTGCTGCACGAGGCTGAAAACCCCGGGGCATCGCTGGACAAGTTCATGCTCCTGGTCGACCAGGCGCGCGGGCAACTGCCGCCGTTCATCGACGCCTACCTGCCGGCCAGTGCCTCGGAGTTCAAGGTGGCCATCGGCGAATGGCTCAAGACCCACCTGGGCGAATTGCAACTGGTGGGCAAGGGCGCGGCGCACATGTTCGTCACCTTGCTGATCGGCATGATCCTCGGCGCCATCGTCGCCTTGCAGCGCATTCCCGACATTTCCAAGCGCAAGCCCCTGGCGGCGGCGCTGTTCAACCGCCTGGCGCTTTTGGTGCAGGCGTTTCGCAACATCGTCTTTGCGCAGATCAAGATTTCCCTGCTCAACACCTTCTTCACCGGCATCTTCCTCGCCGTGGTGCTGCCGCTGTTCGGTGTGCACCTGCCGCTGACCAAGACCTTGATCGTGCTGACCTTCCTGCTCGGCCTGCTGCCGGTGATCGGCAACCTGATGTCCAACACCCTGATCACCATCGTCGGCCTGTCGTTGTCGATCTGGGTGGCGATGGCGGCGCTGGGTTATCTGATCGTTATCCACAAGGTCGAGTACTTCCTCAACGCGCGGATCGTTGGCGGGCAGATCAGTGCCAAGTCGTGGGAGTTGCTGCTGGCGATGCTGGTGTGCGAGGCGGCGTTCGGGCTGCCGGGGGTGGTGGCCGGGCCGATTTACTACGCCTACCTGAAGAGTGAGTTGCGCCAGCAAGAGCTGGTGTGAATTTTATCGCGGGGCAAGTCGGTGCGACGCCTCGACTTGCCCGCGATGCTGTCAGCCGTACCGCTTGCGCGCCTCGATCGCCAAGCCGCTGCCAATGCTGCCAAAGATGTTGCCTTCGACATGCCGGGCATTGGGCAGCATCGCCGCCACGCTCTGGCGCAGCGCCGGAATGCCGCTGGAGCCGCCGGTGAAGAACACCGTATCGACCTGCGCCACACCCACGCCGGCCTTGGCCAGCAGCTCGCTGACACTGCCGCGCACGCGCTCGAGCAGATTGTCGATCGACTCTTCGAACAGCGCCCGGGTCAGATCGACGCTGAGCCCCGGCTGCACCCGCTTGAGGTCGACCAGGCGGCGGTCGTTGTGGGTCAGTTCGATCTTGGTCTCTTCCACTTCCATCGCCAGCCAGTGCCCGGCGCGCTGTTCGATCAGCTTGAACAGGCGGTCGATGCCGTCGGTGTCTTCGATGTCGTAGCGCATGCTGCCCAGGGCCAGCTGGGATTTTTGCGAGTACACCGAGTTGATGGTGTGCCAGGTGGCCAGGTTCATGTGGTGGCTGGTGGGCATGAAGGCGCCGCTTTTCATCCGGCTGCCGTAGCCGAACAGCGGCATCACGCCCTGCAGGCTCAGCTGCTTGTCGAAGTCGGTACCGCCGATGTGCACGCCGCCGGTGGCGAGGATGTCCTGCTGGCGGTCGTCGAGCATGTGCCGCTCCGGGGCCAGGCGTACCAGGGAGAAGTCCGAGGTACCACCGCCGATGTCGACGATCAGCACCAGCTCTTCGCCCTGGATGCTCGACTCGTAGTCGAATGCGGCGGCAATCGGTTCGTACTGGAACGAGACGTCCTTGAAGCCGATTTTCTTCGCCACTTCTGCCAGGGTGTCCTCGGCTTCCTGGTCGGCGGCCTGGTCGTCATCGACGAAATGCACCGGGCGGCCCAGCACTACCTCGTCGAAGGCGCGGCCGGCATTGGCCTCGGCGCGCTTTTTCAGCTCGCCGATGAACATGCCCAGCAGGTCCTTGAACGGCAGCGCGGTGCCCAGCACGCTGGTGTCGTGCTTGATCAGCTTGGAACCCAGCAGGCTCTTGAGCGAGCGCATCAGGCGGCCTTCATAGCCTTCGAGGTATTCGTGCAGGGCCAGGCGGCCGTACACCGGGCGGCGCTCCTCGATGTTGAAGAACACCACCGACGGCAGGGTGATCTTGCCGTCTTCCAGGGCGATCAACGACTCCACGCCCGGGCGGTGCCAGCCGACGGTGGAGTTGGAGGTGCCGAAGTCGATGCCGCAGGCACGGGCCGGGGATGCTTGACTCATGGATTGTACTTCCGGGGAAAAACGGCCGCGCAGTTTATGCCAGCTGGCAGCAGAATCAAGACCGATTATCTGCTTTGCGGCAAACCCATGGGCACCTTGAAAGGCTATGCTTGACCCCAATCTACACAAGCATTCGATTAACCCATGGTGATTCCTTAGATGGACTTCAAAGACTATTACAAGATTCTTGGCGTTGAGCCCACTGCGGATGACAAGGCGATCAAGACCGCCTACCGCAAGCTTGCGCGCAAGTATCACCCCGACGTCAGCAAAGAGCGTGACGCCGAGGAGAAATTCAAGGAGGCCAACGAGGCCTATGAAGCCCTGAGCAGCCCGGAAAAACGCGCCGAGTACGACGAGCTGCGCAAGTACGGCCAGCATGGCCGGCCGTTCCAGGGCCCGCCGGGCTGGCAAAGCCGTGGTTCGGCAGGTGCCGAGGGCTTCGGCGACGGTGGCGATTTTTCCGATTTCTTCAGCTCGATCTTCGGTTCGCGCGGTGGCAACGGCAATCCTTTTGGCCGCGGCCAGCAACGCAGTGCCGGACGGCGGGGGCAGGACGTGGAAATGGAACTGGCGATTTTCCTTGAGGAAACCCTGTCCAGCGAATCCAAGCAGATCAGCTTCCAGGTGCCGCAGCACAACGCCAGCGGCCAGCGCACCGGCTTCACCACCAAGACCTTGAACGTGAAGATCCCGGCCGGCGTCAGTGACGGCGAGAAGATCCGCCTCAAGGGCCAGGGTGCCCCGGGCGTTGGTGGCGGCGCCAATGGCGACCTGTTCCTGACCATTCGCATGGCACCGCACCCGCTGTTCGATGTCGAAGGTCATGACCTGATCATCACCGTGCCGCTGGCACCGTGGGAAGCCGCATTGGGCACTAAGGTCGAGATGCCGACCCTGACCGGCAAGGTCAACCTGACCATCCGTCCGGACAGCCAGAACGGCCAGCGCCTGCGGATCAAGGGCATGGGCCTGAGCAACAAGCAGGGCCAGCGTGGCGACCTGTATGCGCAATTGAAGGTGGTGATGCCGAGCCAGTCCGATGCCGCTGCCCGTGAGCTGTGGAGCAAGTTGTCGGAAAAGGCCGCGTTCAACCCGAGGACACAATGGAGTAGCTGATCATGAGCAGTACCCTGATCGTTCAACTGGACATGCAGACCCTCTGTCAGGAAGCCGATCTGCCGGCGGCCTACGTGATCGAAATCGTCGAACACGGCATTGTCGAGCCTTCCGGGCGAACGCCGGAAGACTGGCTGTTTGACGATCAGGCGCCGGTGCTGGCCAAGCGCGCGGCCAAACTGCATCACGATTTGCAACTGGAGTGGGAAGGGGTGGCGCTGGCGCTGGAACTGCTGGAGGAAGTGCAGCAGCTGCGTAGCGAGAACAGCATGCTCAGGCAGCGCCTGGGGCGGTTTGTGCAGGGCTGATCGCGGGGCGCTTCTACAGGATCACACAATCTCTGTGGGAGCGGGCTTGCCCCGCGATGAGTCCCTAAAGCAATTTGTAGTACAACGCCGTCGCCCGATAAACCCCATCCGGGCCACAGGCGTAATCCGGAATCTCGCCGGCCTTGCTGTAGCCCAGCGATCGATAAAAAAACTCGGCCCCGGAGCCGGCCTCGGTATCCAGGTAAAGCATGCCGCGCTGCTTTTGCCGCGCCGTCAGTTCCAGCGCCTGGATCAGTTGCTGACCGAGGCCGCGACGCCGCGCGGCACTGTGCACCAGCAGCTTTTGCACCTCTGCGCGGTTCAAGCCGTTGGGTTTCAGGCACAGCCCTAACTGCACACTGCCGAGCACTTCCTTGTCCTTGCCCACCACCCACAGCAACAGCTCGCCGCTGACCAGGCGCTGGCGCACCTCTTCGAAGTAGTGCTCGGCCTGCTGCGCATCGATATCCGCCAGAAACCCCACCGAAGCGCCGTGTTGCACGGCATCGAGCAGCAACGCCACCAGGCCGTCGCGGTAATAGGCAAAGCTTTCATGGGTCACACGGTTGAGCTGCGCAGCATTCACAGGCGTCACTCCATTGTCGGCGGCGGGGCATCGGGGTTGAGGATCAACTGCATGAAGGTCAGGTCCAGCCAGCGACCAAACTTCACCCCGACCTGGGGCATCTGCCCGTTGAGGGTGAAGCCCAGGCGCTGGTGCAGGCGAATCGAGGCGCTGTTGCCGCTTTCGATGGCGGCGACCATCACGTGCTTGTTGCAGGCGCGGGCCCGTTCGATCAGCGCTTGCATCAGCCTGGGGCCCAGGCCGTTGCCGCGCTGGTCGCTGCGGATGTACACCGAGTGCTCGACGGTATGGCGAAAGCCTTCGAACGGCCGCCAGTCGCCAAACGAAGCATAGCCCAGTACCTGCTCGCCAGCATCGACCGCCACCAGGATCGGGTAGCCCTGGGCCTGGCGGGCGTCGAACCAGGCCTGGCGGTTGGCGAGGTCGACCGCTTGCTCGTTCCAGATCGCCGTGGTGTTGAGCACGGCATCGTTGTAGATCTCGCGAATGCCCGGCAGGTCGGCAGGCACAGCATCGCGCAGCAGGTAGGTCATGGCAGGGTCTCGAACAGGGGCACTGTGATCGGCTCAGGTTAAATGGTTACCAGGCCGCGCACACCCTCGGCTTGCATATTTTCGCCACGCCCGGCCTGGATGATTTCGCCGCGTGACATCACCAGGTACTGGTCGGCAAGCTCGGCGGCAAAGTCGTAGAACTGCTCGACCAGCAGGATCGCCATGTCGCCACGGGCAGCCAGCTTGGCGATCACCGCGCCGATCTCCTTGATCACTGAAGGCTGGATGCCCTCGGTGGGTTCGTCGAGGATCAGCAGCCGCGGCTGGCTGGCCAGGGCACGGCCGATGGCCAGTTGTTGTTGCTGGCCGCCGGAGAGGTCGCCGCCACGGCGCTGCTTCATCTGCTCCAGTACCGGGAACAGCTCGTAGATGAACGCCGGCACGCTCTTGGCCTGGCCGGCGCCGAAGCGCGACAGGCCCATCAGCAGGTTCTCCTCGACCGTCAGGCGCGGGAAGATCTCCCGGCCCTGGGGCACGTAGGCGATCCCGGCGTGCACCCGCTGGTGCGGCTTGAGCGTAGTGATTGCCTGGCCTTCCCAGTGCACGCTGCCTTCACGGGTGGGCAGCAGGCCCATCAGGCAGCGCAGCAGGGTGGTCTTGCCGACGCCGTTGCGCCCGAGCAGGCAGGTGACCTCGCCAACTTTGGCCTCGAACGACAAGCCACGCAGGATGTGGCTGCCGCCGTAGTATTGGTGCAGGGAATCGATTTTCAGCATGTTGTCGTCCTGTGTTGGCCTCATCGTCCGAGATAAACCTCGATTACCCGGTCATCCGCCTGTACCTGCTCCAGCGAGCCTTCGGCCAGCACACTGCCCTGGTGCAGCACGGTGACGTGGTCGGCGATGCTGCCGACAAAGCCCATGTCGTGCTCGACCACCATCAGCGAATGCTTGCCGGCCAGGCGCTTGAACAGTTCGGCGGTGAACTCGGTTTCAGCATCGGTCATGCCCGCCACCGGCTCATCGAGCAGCAGCAATTGCGGGTCTTGCATGAGCAGCATGCCGATCTCGAGGAACTGCTTCTGGCCATGGGAGAGCAACCCGGCCTGGCGCTGGGCCGAGCCGCTCAGGCGAATGGTCTGCAGGATCTCGTCGATACGGTCGCGCTGCTCGCCGCTCAAGCGCGCAACCAGGCTGGCCAGCACCGACTTGTCGGCCTTCTGCGCCAGCTCCAGGTTCTCGAACACGCTCAGCGCCTCGAACACTGTCGGCTTCTGGAACTTGCGGCCGATCCCGGCCTGGGCGATCTGCACTTCGCTCATGCGCGTCAGGTCCAGGGTGTCGCCGAACCAGGCCTTGCCGCTGGTGGGGCGGGTCTTGCCGGTGATCACGTCCATCAGCGTGGTCTTGCCAGCGCCGTTGGGGCCGATGATGCAGCGCAGTTCACCGACGCCGATGTACAGGTTGAGGCTGTTGAGCGCCTTGAAGCCGTCAAAGCTGACGTTGATGTCTTCCAGGGTCAGCACCGTGCCGTGACGCACGTCCAGGCCTTCGCCGCGGCGCTGGCCAAGGCCGATGGCATCGCGGCCGCTGCCGGCGTCGAGGATCGGTTCAAGCATGAATTCCGGGTGCACCGGCGCTAACGGGATGGCTCTCATTGTTCGCCCCTTTTCTTCAGCAGACCGACCACGCCCCGTGGCAGGTACAGGGTCACCAGGATGAACAGTGCACCCAGGCAGAACAGCCAGTACTCGGGAAAGGCCACGGTGAACCAGCTTTTCATGCCGTTGACCAGCCCGGCGCCCAGCAGCGGCCCGATCAGCGTGCCGCGCCCGCCGAGGGCCACCCACACCGCAGCTTCGATGGAGTTGGTCGGCGACATTTCGCTGGGGTTGATGATGCCTACTTGCGGCACGTACAGGGCCCCGGCCAGGCCGCACAGCACCGCACTCAAGACCCAGACGAACAGCTTGAAACCACGCGGATCGTAGCCGCAGAACATCAGCCGGTTCTCGGCATCGCGCAGCGCGGTCAATACCCGGCCGAACTTGCTCCGGGCCAGGCGCCAGCCCAGGTACAGGCTGGCCACCAGCAAGGCGACGGTAAGCAGGAACAATACTGCGCGGGTGCTTTGCGCAGTGATTTCAAAGCCGAGGATGCTGCGAAAGTTGGTGAAGCCGTTGTTGCCGCCAAAGCCGGTTTCGTTGCGAAAGAACAGCAGCATGCCGGCGAAGGTCAGGGCCTGGGTCATGATCGAGAAGTACACGCCCTTGATCCGCGAGCGGAAGGCGAAAAAGCCGAACACCAGCGCCAGCAACCCCGGCGCCAGCACCACCAGGCACAGGGCCCAGGCAAAGTGCTGGGTGCCGGCCCAGTACCAGGGCAGCTCGCTCCACGACAGGAAGGTCATGAACGCCGGCAAGCCATCCCCGGCCGCTTCGCGCATCAGGTACATGCCCATGGCATAGCCGCCGAGGGCGAAGAACAGGCCATGGCCCAGCGACAGCAGCCCGGCGTAGCCCCAGACCAGGTCCAGGGCCAGGGCGACGATGGCGTAGCAGAGGATCTTGCCGACCAGGGTCAGGGTGTAGGCCGAGACCTGCAGGCTGTGCCCGGCGGGCAGCAGCGACAACACGGGCAGGGCCAGCAGCACCAGCAGCACAGCGGCGCCGATGGCCAGGGTCCAGCGCGGGCCGGCCTTCTGGCTGGCGGTTACAAGCAGAGGCTGGTTCATCAGTCGATTACCCGTCCCTTGAGCGCGAAGAGGCCTTGCGGGCGTTTCTGGATGAACAGAATGATCAGCGCAAGGATGAGGATCTTGCCGAGCACCGCACCGATCTGCGGCTCCAGCAGCTTGTTGGCGATGCCCAGGCCGAAGGCTGCCCAGAGGCTGCCGGCCAACTGGCCGACGCCGCCGAGCACCACCACCAGGAACGAGTCGATGATGTAGCTCTGGCCCAGGTCCGGACCGACGTTGCCGATCTGGCTCAGGGCCACGCCGCCGAGCCCGGCGATCCCCGAGCCGAGACCAAAGGCGAGCATGTCCACCCGCCCGGTGGGCACCCCGCAGCAGGCGGCCATGTTGCGGTTCTGGGTGACCGCGCGCACGTTCAGGCCCAGGCGCGTGCGGTTGAGCAGCAACCAGGTCAGCAGCACCACGAACAGGGCGAAGGCGATGATCACCAGGCGGCTGTAGGGCAGCACCAGGTTAGGCAGCACCTGAAGGCCACCGGAAAGCCAGGCCGGGTTGGCCACTTCGACGTTCTGCGCGCCGAACAGCAGGCGGATGGCCTGGATCAGGATCAGGCTGATGCCCCAGGTCGCCAGCAGGGTTTCCAGCGGCCGCCCGTACAGGTGGCGGATCACCGTGCGCTCCAGCAGCATGCCGACCCCGGCGCTGACAGCGAAGGCCACCGGCAGGGCGATCAGCGGGTAGAACTCGATGGCTCCGGGGGCGTAGCGCTGCACCAGTATCTGCACCACGTAAGTGGCGTAGGCGCCGAGCATGAGCATCTCGCCGTGGGCCATGTTGATCACCCCGAGCAGGCCGAAGGTGATCGCCAGGCCCAAGGCCGCGAGCAGCAGAATCGAGCCTAGCGACAGGCCGCTGAAGGCTTGGCCGAGCAACTCGCCGAACAACAGCTTGCGCTTGACCTGGGCCAGGCTGGTTTCGGCCGCGGTGCGCACCCCGGCGTTGTTTTCGACACCAGGTGTGAGCAAGGCCTCCAGGCGCGTGCGGGCCATGGGATCGCCGGTTTCGCCGAGCAGGCGCACCGCGGCCAGGCGTACCGCCGGGTCGCTGTCGACCAGTTGCAGGTTGGCCAGGGCCAGGCCGAGGGCGGCATGCACGGCGGCGTCTGCTTCGCTGGCGAAGCGCCGGTCGAGGAAGGCGACCTGGGCCGGCTGCGCACTTTTTTGCAGTTGCTGGGCAGCCGCCAGGCGCACTGTGCTATCTGCGCTGAGCAACTGATGGCTGGCCAGGGCGTTATCCACAAGCCCGCGCAGGCGGTTGTTCAGGCGCAGCTTGCGGGTGTCGCCGGCGGCGATGCGGCCTTGTTGCAGGGCGCTTAGCAGCTCAAGACGGGCCGGGTCCGGTTGCGCCGCCCAGTCCTGGAGCAGGCGCGCCTGCTCATTGGCCTTGGCGGCGATGAAGTAGTCTGCGTCGCTGGCCTGGGCAGTCAGGGGCAACAGCAGGAGGCTGAGGAAAAGGCACAGGAGGGCCTTGGACATGACGGTTTCCTTGTGGTGTGCTGTACGGCCGCATCGCGGGTCAAGTCGAGGCGTCGCACCGCCGCTCCTACAGTGGGAGCGGCGGTGCGACGACTCGACTTGACCCGCGATGGGCTCAGTTGCCCTTCACCGCATAATCCGGCCGCTTGTCGTTACCTGGAATGAACGGGCTCCACGGCTGCGCTCGCAGCGGTTGCTCGGTTTCCCAGACCACACTGAACTGGCCGTCATCCTGGATCTCGCCGATCATTACTGGCTTGTGCAGGTGGTGGTTGCTCTTGTCCATGGTCAGGGTGTAGCCCGATGGCGCCTTGAAGGTCTGCCCGGCCAGGGCTTCGCGGACTTTGTCGACATCGGTGGACTTGGCTTTCTCGACCGCCTGGGCCCACATGTGGATGCCGACGTAGGTGGCCTCCATCGGGTCGTTGGTCACCGCCTTGTCGGCGCCCGGCAGGTTTTTGGCCTTGGCGTAGGCTTTCCAGTCGGCGACGAACTGGCTGTTGACCGGGTTATCCACCGATTCGAAGTAGTTCCACGCCGCCAGGTGTCCCACCAGCGGCTTGGTGTCGATGCCCCGCAGTTCTTCCTCGCCTACCGAGAAGGCCACCACCGGCACGTCGGTGGCTTTCAGGCCCTGGTTGGCCAGCTCCTTGTAGAACGGCACGTTGGAGTCGCCGTTGACCGTGGAGATCACCGCGGTCTTGCCGCCAGCAGAGAACTTCTTGATGTTGGCGACGATGGTCTGGTAGTCGCTGTGGCCGAACGGCGTGTACACCTCTTCGATGTCCTTGTCGGCCACGCCCTTGCTGTGCAGGAAGGCGCGCAAAATCTTGTTGGTGGTGCGCGGGTAGACGTAGTCGGTACCGAGCAGGAAGTAGCGCTTGGCGGCGCCGCCGTCTTCGCTCATCAGGTACTCCACTGCCGGGATCGCCTGCTGGTTGGGCGCGGCACCGGTGTAGAAGACGTTCGGCGACATCTCTTCGCCTTCGTACTGCACCGGGTAGAACAGCAAACCGTTGAGCTCTTCGAACACCGGCAGCACCGACTTGCGCGACACCGAGGTCCAGCAGCCGAACACCACCGCGACCTTGTCCTGGGTCAGCAACTGGCGGCCCTTTTCGGCGAACAGCGGCCAGTTCGACGCCGGGTCGACCACCACCGGTTCCAGCAGCTTGCCGTTGACCCCGCCCTTGGCGTTGATCTGCTCGATGGTCATCAGGGCCATGTCCTTGAGCGAAGTCTCGGAAATCGCCATGGTCCCCGACAGCGAATGCAGGATGCCGACCTTGATGGTCTCGGCGGCCTGGATGCTCCAGCTCAGGCCCATCGCCGCGATGGACGCGCAAAGGGTAAAGGCCTTGATCAGACTGCGACGCTTCATAGTGCTCTCTCCATGGAATCGGATGCTCTGTTGGGCAGATGGCGACTTCGCCCAAGAGCGTTAGCAAGGGCTGTGCCGAGTGGCGCGCAGCTGTCTGGTGCGGGGTTTGCACGGCGATTGGCGATGGCGGGCGAGCATGCTTGCACCGTGATGGCGCTGTGCCCGGTGCGCGGCAAACAAGTCTGCACAGCTTTGGTTCGCGCAGGTATCATCGCCGCCTTTGAACGCAGTTCAGGGATGACGACAGTGAACAGATTCGCCCGTGCAGGGATGGTGATGGCCGGCGTGTGGGCCGCGATGGGGCAGGTACAGGCCAGTGAGCCGTCCTCGCTGTATTTTCGCTGCAGCATGACCAAGGCGCAGTACGCCACGGTCATGGCCGCCCGGCCGGGCGAGGCCGCGGCATTCACTGACTGGCAGCAGTGGTTCGATAGCAAGGAAATGTACGGTGGCGGCAAGGTTGATACAGACGACCTGCGGCCGATGCCGGCCGAGACCCTTAGCCAGATCGCCGGCGGCAGCCGTTACGGCTCGCTATCGGAGTACGACGAAAAAACCGGCGTGTGGCGCTTCGCCCTGCTGCAGTTCAGCGAAAACTACGGGGCGATGATCTCCATGCTGGCGCCACTGCGCAGTGTCGCGCCGTACTGCGCCGCCGACTCCGACAGCTTCATGCTGGTCTATTCGTACATCTGGGGTGACGGCGACAACGCCTACCTGACCCTCAACGGCCGCAGCCAGTTTGCCCAGGCACCGACCCCAGCGCAACGCGCCGAGGCCGATGCCGTGCTGGCCGAACTGCTCAAGGCAGCAGAAGGCTGAGCCTCTCTGAGCTCGGTTTGATCAGTATTCACCCACGGAACAAGGAAAGACCCGATGGAAGCTTCGTCGCTGTACATTCGCTGTAACCTCAACCCCGCTGCCTATCAGGCCGCGATGAGCGCGCCGGTAGCCAACCCGCGGCAGTTCGACGACTGGCAATGCTGGTATGACAGCAAAGACGCGTACGGCCCGGGCGAACTCCCCGCCGAGGACCTGGATCGTACCGCCTCCTGCAGCCTGAGTGATCTGATCGAAGGCTGGGTTGAGTTTTCTGCGGGCAACAGCAGTCATTACGATGAGCAGGCTGGGGTGTGGACGTTCGCCGTGCTGGAGTTCACCGACAATTATGGCGAGATGCTGCAACTGCTGGCGCCGCTGCGGCAACTGGCGCACTACGCCGAAGTCGACTCGGACAGTTTTCTAGTTATCCTTCCTTACATCTGGGGAGGTGACATCAATGCCTGCCTGAGCCTTGGCCAGGGCCGCAGTGTGTTCATCGACGGCCCGAGCGAGGCGCAACGAGCCGAAGCCGACGCCGCACTGGAACAGCAGTGGGACCGTGCGGCGTCGGCGTACGAACAAGAAGGCTTGAAGTTCGACTGATCAGTTGTCGGCGTTGGCGGTCAGCAGCGCGCGATTGCGCCGCACGAACTGGTAAGTCACGGTCAGCAGCACGAACCACAACGGCGTGACGATCAGCGCCTGGCGGGTGTCGTGCTCAAGGCTCAGCAGCACCAGGATGAAGGCGAAGAACGCCAGGCACACCCAGCACATCAGGCGCCCGCCAGGCATCTTGTACTTCGAGGCCTGGTGCAGCGCGGCGCGCTGTTTGCGGTAGTTCAGGTACGACAGCAGGATCAGCGACCAGACGAACATGAACAGGATCGCCGACACCGTGGTCACCAGGGTGAAGGCTTCGACCAGGTCCGGAATCACGTACATCAGCAGCGCCCCGGCCAACAGGCAGGTGCACGAGAACAGCAGGCCGCTGGCCGGCACGCTGCGCTTGGACAACTGCTCGAAACGCTTGGGTGCATCCCCCTGCTGGGCCAGGCCGAAGAGCATGCGGCTGGTGGAGAATACGCCGCTGTTGGCCGACGAGGCCGCCGAGGTCAGCACCACGAAGTTGATGATGCTGGCCGCCGCCGGCAGGCCGGCGAGCACGAACAGCTCCACGAACGGGCTCTTACCCGGCACCACGTCACGCCACGGCGTCACCGCCATGATGGTGATCAGCGCCAGCACGTAGAAGACGATGATGCGGATCGGGATCGAGTTGATTGCCCGTGGCAGGTTGCGCTCCGGGTTCTTCGCTTCGGCGGCGGTGGTGCCCACCAGTTCGATGCCGACAAAGGCGAACACGGCAATCTGGAACCCGGCAAAGAAGCCCATCAGGCCATGGGGGAACATGCCCTGGTCGTTCCACAGGTTGGCAAGGTCCGCGGTGCGTCCGGCCGGCGATTGGAAGCCGGCCATGACCATGTACAGGCCGGTGCCGACCAGGGCGACGATGGCGATGATCTTGATCATGGCGAACCAGAATTCGATCTCGCCGAACATCTTCACCGTGATCAGGTTCAGCGACAGCAGCAGGCCGACACAGGCAATCGCCGGCGCCCACTGCGGCAGGTCGGGGAACCAGAACTGCGAATAGGCCGATATCGCGATGACGTCGGCGATGCCGGTGATGATCCAGCAGAACCAGTAGGTCCAGCCGGTGAAGTAGCCGGCCCAGGGCCCGAGCAGGTCGGCCGAAAAATCGATGAACGACTTGTAGTTGAGGTTCGACAGCAGCAACTCGCCCATGGCGCGCATGACGAAGAACAGCATGAAGCCGATGATCATGTAGACGAAGATGATCGACGGGCCGGCCAGGCTGATGGTCTTGCCCGAGCCCATGAACAGCCCGGTACCGATGGCGCCACCGATGGCGATCAGCTGGATATGGCGGTTGGACAGGCTGCGTTGCAGGTGGTCATGGTTTTCCGGCGTGGGGTGTTGCGGGGGCAGGTTCGCGGTCATAGGCAGGCATTCCGTTGAGTTCAGTCTTGTTGTGCGCCGCTAGGCTAACACGCGCCTTCCTGGCGCTAGCGCGACAATACGTCTCAACGCGGGGGCGGTGTTGACCGTGATCAACGTCGGCGCATCAGGCCGATAAAGAACAGACCGCCAATGGCGGCAGTGGCGATGCCGATCGGCAGGTCCTCGGGCGAAATCAGCGTACGTGCGGCGACGTCGACCCAGATCAGGAACAGGCTGCCCAGCAGCAGGCACACCGGCAGCAGGCGGCTGTGCTCGGCGCCGACCAGGCGCCGGGCGATGTGCGGCACCATCAGGCCGACAAAGCCGATCGAGCCGCTGATCGCCACCAGCACGCCGGTCAGCAGCGAGCAGATCAGAAATGCCAGCAGGCGCACCTTGCGCGCGTTCAGGCCAAGGGTCACGGCGGTCTGCTCGCCGGCCATCAACGCATTCAGCGAGCGGGCCATGCCCAGCAACAAGGCCAGGCCGAGCAATACGCTGATCGCCGGAATCGGCAGCAGCTCCCAGCGCGCCAGGCCCAGGCCGCCGAGCATCCAGAACATCACCGCCGAGCTTGCCCGGTGGTCACCGAGAAACAGCAGCAGGTTGGCCGCCGCCATCATCACAAAGGCCACGGCCACGCCGCACAGCAGCAGGCGGTCGCTGTCCAGGCGGCCGTGGCGGCTGGCAATGGCCAGCACCAGCAGCATGCTGCACAGCGCGCCGATAAAGGCGGCCAGGGGCAAGGTCAGCACGCCGAGCAGTTCGCCGATATGCAGCACCACCAGTACCGCACCCAGGGTTGCCCCGGAAGTGACGCCGAGCAAGTGCGGGTCGGCCAGCGGGTTGCGCGTCACCGCCTGCAGCACCGCGCCGATCATCGCCAGCCCGCCGCCCACCAGCGCCGCCAGAAGCATGCGCGGCACGCGGATCAGCCAGACGATATGTTCCTGGCCCGTGGTCCACGCCGGTGTCTCGGGGGTAACGCCGAACAGCTTGAACAGCAGCACGCGCCACACCACCTCGACCGGCACCGGTGCCGAGCCAAAGCCCAGGGACACCACGCAGGACACCAGCAGCAGGGCCAACAGCGCGAGCAGCAACAACCGCTGCCGGGAGTTTGCCGACCTCATGCGCCGTGCAGGCTCTTGGCGATGGTCTCGATGGCTTCGACGTTCTCAAGGCTCGGCGTGGCCGCCACGTAGGGAATGACCACGAAGCGCTTGTTGCGGATCGCCTCCACCGATTGCAGGGCCGGATGCTGTTCGAGGAACGCCTGTTTCTGCGCGGCGCTGACTTCGCCGTAGTCGACGATGACGATGACCTCGGGGTTGCGCTCGACCACGCTCTCCCAGTTGACCCGGGTCCAGCTGGCTTCGATGTCATTGAGCACATTGCGCCCGCCGGCGGCGGTGATCAGCGCCTCGGGCATGCCCAGGCGCCCGGAGGTCATGGCCCGGTCTTCACCGCTGTCGTAGAGGAACACCCGTGGACGCTCGGACGGCAGTTGCTGCTGGACCACGGCAACGCGCGCTTGCATGTCGCCGATCAACTGCTCGGCACGCGCCTGCACGTCGAAGATCCTGCCCAGGTTGCGCAGGTCGGTGTAGGTGTCGTCGAGGCTGGCTGCCGGGCGCTTCATGACAAAGGCACAGGATTCGGTCAGCTCGTACACCGGGATGCCCAGCGGCGCCAGGCTTTGCGGGGTGAGGTCGCCGCCGACGCGCATGCCGTAGTCCCAGCCGGCGAACAGGAAGTCGACATTGGCGTTGAGCAGGGTTTCCACCGACGGGTACTTGGCCGCCAGTTCCGGCAGGCCGTCGAGTTGCTTGCGCAGCTGCGGGGTGACCGCCTTCCAGCCGCTGACACCGCTGTAGCCGACCATGCGCGAACGCAGGCCGAGGGCGAGCATCATCTGGGTCATGTTGATGTCGTGGCTCAGGGCATGCTCCGGGGCCTTGGTGAAAGTCACCTGGCGGTTGCAGCTCTGCACCGTCAATGGGTATTGGGTGGCCTCGGCGAAAGCGCCGGGGCTGGCCAGCAGCAAGGCCAGGCCGAGCAACAGGATGGATCGAATCATCGCTGGGTTATCCAGGTAAGGCGAGGGTGGTCAGCCAGAGGGTGGCGGTCGATCAGCGCTTGTACGCCGAACACCTCCTGCAGCAATTCGGCGGTCAGCACCTGGTCTGGCGTGCCGCTGGCAACGATGCGGCCGTGGTCGAGCACGTACAGGCGATCGCAAAAGGCCGCCGCCAGGTTCAGGTCATGGATGCTCGCCAGGGTGCCGATGCCCAGGCGCCGCACCTGCTGCAGCAGCTCCAGCTGGTAACGCGGGTCAAGGTGATTGGTCGGCTCGTCGAGGATCAGCACCTGCGGTTGCTGGACCAGAGCCCGGGCGAGGATCACCCGCTGTTTCTCGCCACCGGACAGGCTGGCGAAGGTGTGGTCGTCAAAGCCCTGCAGGCCGACTGCCTGCAAGGCGTCCTGGACCCGTTGGCGATCGGCTGGGCTGTCGCCGTCGAACAGGCCTTTGTGCGGCGTGCGGCCCATGGCCACGACTTCCTCGACATTCAGGCCGAAGGCATCGGGAAACTCCTGCAGCACCACGGCGATACGCTGGGCGCACCAGCGCGGCGACTGCTGCCACAGGTCATGCTCGCCCAGGCGCACCTGGCCGCGTTCCGGCTTGTTGAAACGGTAGGCGCAGCGCAGCAGGCTGGTCTTGCCGCTGCCATTGGGGCCGATCAGGCCGACGAACTCGCCGGCGCCGACCTGCAACTCGACGTCGCGCAGCTGGAACTGGTGGTGGCAATGGCCGTGGCCCAGGGGCGACCAGTGCAGGTCGCTGATACTCAGGGTGCTCATCAAGGTCCTGCGGGCCTGCGGGCGATGACGCCAAAAACAGGCCCGTATCGAAAACGGGCGCTCATGTTAGCGGATTTGTCCGCGCCAGCGGTTGTGCATAACGATCCACCAGCCACACCAGCAGCATCGAGCCGCCCACCAGCGGGAAGGCCGCCCCCAGAATCAGCATGATCACGGTCGCGGTCTTCCAGCGCGGCAAGTCATGGCGCAGCGGCGGTACACCGAGGCCACCTTCGGGGCGGCGTTTCCACCACATCACCAGGCCGCTGACCGAGCCGAGCAGGATCATCAGGCAGATCAGCAGGACAATAAGCTGGTTCAGCGTGCCGAACATCTTGCCTTCGTGGAGCATCACCCCAAGCTCGGTGGCCCGGGCGACGTTGCTGTAATCCTGCCAGCGTACGTCCACCAGCACCTGGCCGGTGTACTGGTCGACATGCAAGGTGGCGTCGTTGCGCGGGTCGTCGGCGAACACGGCAATGGTGTACACGCCTTCGGCACTGGTTGGCAGGGTAATGCTGTAGCCAGGTTCGACGCGGCGGGTAGTGGCCAGCTCTTCGATCTGTTGCAGGCTGACCTGCGGCGCCGCCGGGGCGCTGGAGCCCATGCTGTGGCCGGCATGCTCGGCGTGGGCGGCGGATTGCGGCATCGGTGTGTTTTCCATGGCCCAGGGCACGGTCTGGCGGCTGGCACTGTTGAGCGCCCGGGCTTGCTGGTCGGACTGCGGCACGTCGTTCCACATTGCCGCCGGAAAACGGTTCCACAGGTCGGCGTACTGCTTGCCCCAGAAGCCGGTCCAGGTCATGCCGCTGAGCAGCATCAACAACAACAGCGCCGCGCCCCAGAAGCCTGTGACCGCATGCAGGTCGCGCCACAGCAGGCGGCCACGGGCGTTCAGGCGCGGCCACAGCACACCGGCGCTGCGCGTGCCGCGCGGCCACCACAGGTACAGGCCCGAGACCACCAGCACCACGCCCCAGCCGGCGGCCAGTTCCACCAGGCGATCGCCAGAGGTGCCGATCATCAGTTCACCGTGCAGCGCACGGGCCACGGCCTGCAGGTTGTTGTTCGCGTCCTGTTCGCCGAGCAGCTGGCCGCTGTAGGGGTCGACGAACACATTCAATTCACGGCCAGCGTTGTGCACCACGAACTGGGCACTGCGATCACTGGCGGTTGCCGGCAGGTACTGGCTGACCTGGCCCTTGGGGTAAGCCTGCTGCACCTGTTGCAGCAGGCTGTCGGCGTTGTGCCGGTGATGCCCGGCCTCGACCACCATCAAGTCGCGATACAGCAATGGGTCGAGCTGCGGCTTGAACAGGTAGATGATCCCGGTGATCGCCAGCAGGATCATGAACGGCGCGACGAACAACCCGGCGTAAAAATGCCAGCGCCACGCCAGGTTGTAGAAGGATATGTGCGGTTTGCTCATGCAGCGCTCCCGTGTTGCCTGGGTAAGGCGCGATCAACGATCGCGCCCGGGTTGGATCAGAAACTCAGGTCGACCTTGGTCCAGAACGTACGCCCCGGCTCGTTGATCGGCTGCGGGTCGGTGGCCGGGTAGCCGAAGCCGGCGTTGCCCGCCAGGTTCAGGTGCTCGGCGTAGGCTTTGTCGAACAGGTTGTCGACCCCGGCGCTGAGCTTGAGGTTGTTGCTGACCTTGTAGGCGCCGTTCAGCGAGAACACGCCGAAACCGCCGCTCTTCTCGTAGTCCTTGCCCACCACGTTGCCGGAGTTTTCGGCAATGCGGTTCTGCGCCGCCACCAGGCGCCACAAAGCCCCGGCGCTCCACACATCACGGCTGTAGGTCAGGCCCAGGCGGCTTTCAAGCGGTGGCATCTGCGGCAGTGCCTTGCCGTCGCTGCTGTTCTTGCCCCAAGCGTAGGCCAGGGTAGCGTCGGCTTTCCAGTTGCTGGTCAATTTGTACGCCGCGCCCAGTTCGCCGCCCATGATCCGCGCGTCGATGTTCTGCGCTTGCGAGCTTGGCATGCCCATCATCCCCGGGCGGTAGTCGAAGAGGATGTAGTCGCGGATCTGCCCGACATAGCCCGAGGCCCAGGCGTCGACGGTCTCGGTCTGGTACTGGATGCCGAAGTCGAGCTGGGTGGTTTTCTCCGGCTTGATACTGTCGAAGGCATTGACCGAACCTGCCGGGCCGGACTTGGGCGAGAACAGCTCCCAGTAGTCGGGGAAGCGCTGGGCGTGGCCGAGGCCGACGTACGTGGTGGCGGGGATATCCACCAGGTCGTGCTCGTAGCGGATAAAACCGCTGGGCAGGGTATCGGCGCGGGTGTCGCCACCGGTGGCGCTGGTGGCGCGATAATCCTTGGCCGAGGCGCGGTCCAGGCGCGCACCGGTGATCAGCCGGTCCTGTTCGGCGGCGTACCAGGTCAGTTCGCCGAATACCCCGTAGTTGTGGAAGTCGGCGTCCTTGGTCCAGGCCATGTGCTTGTGCACATCGACGCCCATGCCGCTGCGCTGGCGGTGTTCGTTGGTTTGTGCGTCGATGCCGCTGATCAGTTGCAGGTCATCCCAGCGCCAGGTGCCCTTGATCCGCCCGCCAAGGGTGCGGCGGTCGACGTTGCTGACCATCGGCATGCCCATCATGCCCATGCCCGAGGGCGTGCGCAGGCTGTAGTTGTCCATCACGTGGTCGGCGTAGTTGTAGTAGACCTGGGCTTCGAGCTTGTCGAAGACTTCGCCGATGTTGGACTTCTCGAAGCGCAGGCCAAGGCTTTCGCGCTTGAACTGCGAGCCGTCCATGCCGCGCCCGGCATAACGCGCTTCACCGTCGCCCTTGCCGGCGGTCAGTTCCACCAGGGTGTCGGCGTCCGGGGTCCAGCCCAGGGCGACGTCACCGTTCCACTTGTCCCAGCGCGACGGTACGGTGTCGCCATTGCCGTCTTCATAGTCGTCCGAGCGCGACTGGTTGCCGACGAAGCGCGCATAGCCGTAGCGGTTGCCGGCGGCGGCATCCAGGACCTTGTCGAAGCGGCCGTTGGAGCCGCCCAGCAGGCTGGCGTTGACGCGACTGCCCAGCTCGCCGAATTTTTCCGGCTCGCGGTCGAAAAGGATGGTCCCAGCCGATGCGCCCGGGCCCCAGATCACGCTTTGCGGGCCCTTGATCACGGTCAGGCGGTCGTAGGTCTCCGGCGAAATGTACGAGGTCGGGGCGTCCATGCGGTTGGGGCAGGCGCCGAGCATCACGCCGCCGTTGGTGAGGATGTTCAGGCGCGAGCCGAACATGCCGCGCAGCACCGGGTCACCATTGGTGCCGCCGGCGCGGATGGCCGAGAAGCCGGGGATGGTTTTCAGGTAGTCGGCGCCATCGCTGGCCGGCACCGGCTGGCGTGGGTCCTTGGGGTTGGTGACGATAGTCAGCGGCGAGCTCGGGGCCACGGCGGTGATCACCGTCGGGCTCAGCTCGGCCTGGTCATGAACATGCGCGTCTTCGGCCTGGCTTGCGGCCAGGGCCAGGGGGCTGAGCAGGGTGCCGCAGATCACGGCGATGGTCCCTTGCAGGGACAGACGAAAAACAGCGGTGCAGCCGGACATAATGATTCCAACATCGATCAGTCATAAGGGTGCGCGCAGTCGACGGCTGATGCCGGACTTCGGGCGCAGGGAGTGGACTCAGACGACGATGAAGGGTGGCGGCGCGCGGCTGCGGGCGCCGGGGAATACTGTCTGCCGGGCATGCCCCTGGCGCGGGTGAACGAGCAGTTGGCTGTTGGCGGGGACGGCTTCAGTGTTGAGCAGGCTCAGGGCCTGGGGCAATGCCGGGCAATGGAAGAACAGGCTGCAGTAACCGCACTTCTCCCAGATCACCTTCAGCGCCGGGCTGCCGCCGTGATGGTTGTCGGCATGGCAATCGGCGGCGCTGTCCATGGCCATGCTCATGTTCATGCCTGGCGGCATGGCACGGTGATCCATCGGCATCGACTGGGAAACCAGTGGGCCGATAAAGATCATCAACATGGCGAACAGGCTCAGCCAGCTGCCGCGAAGCGTCCTGGAGCCAGGACGCGCGGGGCGGGTGAACCTGCTGCGGGCGCTAGTCACGCCGGGCAGCCTTCAGCGATCAGTGATTGTGAGCGGCTGCCTCGTCGGGTGCCTGTTTCTGCACCGCGACCTCGACGGTGATGTCACCGGCGTGCTTGAAATGCAGGGTCAGCGGGAAGCGCTTGCCGTCAGCCAGCAGGCTGCGGTCCTTGGGCTGCATCAGCATCACATGGTAGGCGCCGGGGGCGAATTTCAGCTCGCCGCCTGCAGGCACTTCGACGCTCATTACCTGCTGCATTTTCATCAGGCCATCTTTGTGCACATGCTCGTGCAGCTGGGCATCGTCGCTGATCGGGCTGTCGACGCCGGTCAGGGTGTCGGCGCTCTTGCCGTTGTTATGCACGACAAAATAGGCGGCAACGTTGGGCGCGTTCGGCGGCAACTCCTGCGACCACGGGTGAGCGATATGCAGCTCGCCGACGGTGTATTCATGGGCAGTGGCAAAGGTCGCCGGCAGCATCAGCGCGGCCAGCAGCAGGGCGTTCTTGAACATGGTGATTCTCCAGTCGATTCAGGTTCGCAACAGGTAGCGTAGTGAACTCAGACCAGAGGGGAGGCGCGGGGGTTGAGGGCCGGCCACTGTTGGCGTGGCGTGGGTTGATAGGCGGTGAGCAGCGGTTCGAGCCCGATCGACAGGGCCAGCGGTTTGCTCAGTTGCGGCGCATGCCCGGGAAGCGCCAGCAACGGCGCGGCGCCCGAGCAGCACCAGCAGTGCTGCATGTTCGAATGGTCATCGCCTTGCTGGCCGAGGTCGATCTTGCCCAGGGCCATGATTGCCGGATTGGCCTTGGCCCCGACGCTCGAACAGAAGGCCCCCCACAGCAGTTGTTCGGCCGGGCCCTTGGGGGCTGCGGACGCCAACGGCATGGCCAGCAGATTGAACAGCACTGCGAAGCAGGCGATCCAGGCGATGGCGGGCCGATATGGGGACATGGAAAGATCCGGTCAGGAATCAGAGGTGGCTATTGTAGCGCCCAGTATAGGAAAAATTACCGGGGGTGCGGTGAAGTGCCGCACTCCCGGTTCGCATCAGGCCTGTTTGTTGCGGCCCATCAGGCCGCGCACGGTTTCCTGCAGGTCGGCCGGCAGCACCACGACCTTGGCGTTGTCGCTGCTGGCAAGGCTTTCCATGGCGCCGATGTAACGCTCGCCGAGCAGGTACATGGCCGGGGTGATTTCGGTGCCGACCGCGTCCCGAACCAGGGTGATGGAACGCGCCGAGGCTTCGGCGAGGTTGATCTGCGCTTCAGCGTCGAGCTTGGCCGCCTGTTGGCGCGCTTCGGCTTCGAGAATGGCGGCCTGCTTGGCGCCCTCGGCGCGGGTGACGTCGGCTTTGCGTTCACGCTCGGCGGCGGCCTGGCGCTCCATGGCCGCCTGCATGTTCTGCGACGGCTTGATGTCCTGGATCTCTACCGAGCGCACGGTCACGCCCCAGTCTTCGGTCTGCTCGGACATCGCTTCGCGCAGGCGCGCCTTGATCTGCTCGCGGCTCGACAGCGCTTCGTCGAGGTCCATGGCACCAACGATGGCGCGCAGCGAGGTCATGGTCAGGCTGGTGACCGCGAAGGAAAAGTCCTGCACGCCGTAGGCGGCTTTTTGCGGGTCGACGACCTTGGCGAAACACAGGGCGTTGGCGACGATCACCGCGTTGTCGCGGGTGATGATTTCCTGCTGCTGCACGTCGAGGATGATGTCCTTGGTCGGCAGGCGGTAGGCGACCACGTCCATGTACGGGATCAGCAGGTTCAGGCCCGGCTTGAGGGTGCTGTGGTAGCGGCCCAGGCGCTCGACGATCCACTCCTCGCCCTGGGGCACGATGCGCACGCCCTTGAACAGGGTGATGAGGGCGAATGCGGCGATGGTGCCGACGACGATAAGGCTGGTCATGAGTCAATGCTTCCTTTTACTGATCAGGCCCGGGCAACCCGGGCGGTATTGCCTTCGATGGCAGTGAGGCGCACGCGCTCGCCGGCCGGGATCTCGGCATCGGCGACGCACACCCATTCTTCATTGCCGAGAATCGGCTTTTGAAAGCGCACGCGGCCCTTGTGGAACTCTGAGACTGTGGCGGTGAGCAGGCCAACTTCGCCGATCACGCTGTCGGCAGTCCAGCGGGTGTCCGGCTGCTTTCTGCGAAATACCTTGAACCACAGCAGCGTGGTGATCGACGAGAACACCACCCACAGCAGCACCTGCATATCGAGCTGCAGGCTCGGTGCCAGGAAGGCAATGAACGAAACCAGCACGGCACCAATGCCGAACCAGAGGATGAAGAAGGTTGGCAGGACCAGTTCGAGCACTACGAGGCCGAAACCGAATACCAGCCAGATCCACCATTGCATTTCCATATGGGTGAAGTCTTCCGGGGGGAGGAGGGGCGTAGTGTAAGGCAGTGGGGTAAGGTTGGGGCAAATCAAGCCAGTAAGAAACTTCCTAAAAGCTTTTTTGTATGGCTATGACCCTCAGGTCTTGATGCAAGCGAATCTATCTAGGCAGGTCTGCCAGCATCTCTGAAGGGCTGAAGAACTCCCTGTCAACTTCCGGCAGCACTGGTCGCTTGAGGATCAACACCGGCACTCGCCGTTGCCTGGCGATTGCAAGTTTAGGCTCGGTCGCCCCGCTGCCGCTGTTCTTGCTGATCAGCACATCGATCTGCCGACGCTCGAACAGCGCGCGTTCGTCTTCCAGGTGGAATGGCCCGCGGGCGCCGATCACTTCGCAGCGTGCATTGCCGGGGCAGGCTTCGAGGGCGCGCAAGGTCCAGAATTGATGGGCGGGAATTTCGTGCAGATGCTGCAATGGCTCACGGCCGAGGGTGAACAGCGGGCGCTGGAACGGGCGCAGGGCGTCGATCAGTTCGGCCCAGTCGCTCACCTCGCGCCAGTCATCGCCGGCCTGGGCTTGCCAGGCCGGGCGGCGCAACGCCCAGCACGGCACGCCGGTGAGTTGCGCGGCGTGGGCGGCGTTGGCGCTGATGCGGGCGGCGTAGGGGTGGGTGGCGTCGATCAGCAGGTCGATGCGTTCTGCGCGCAGGTAAGCGGCCAGGCCCTCGGCGCCGCCAAACCCGCCGACCCGGACCTGACAGTCCAGGTCAGTAGGCACCCGGCCGATCCCGGCCAGGCTGTAGACGTGCTGTGGGCCCAGGGTGCGGGCAATCGCCAGCGCCTCGGTGACGCCGCCGAGCAACAGGATGCGCTTCATGCAAAGCCCCCTGCATGGCCAACGATGCCGCCCTGACGATCAATGGCGAACACTTCCACCTGCACCTGCGCCGGCACCACGCTACGGGCAAAGGCCAGGGCATGGGCGCAGACCGCATCGCCCAGGGCAACGCCGGCGGCACTGGCCAGGGCCAGCGCCTGCTGGCTGGTGTTGGCCTGGCGAATAGCGTCTTGCAACGCCGGGTCGGCACCAATGGCTGCAGCCCAGTCGGCCAGTTGCGGCAGGTCGATGCTCGAATGGCGGCTGTGCAGGTCCATGTGCCCGGCGGCCAGCTTGCTGATCTTACCGAAGCCGCCGCACAGGCTGAGTTTATCCACAGGCACCTTGCGCAGGTGCTTGAGCACCGCGCCGACAAAATCGCCCATTTCGATCAGGGCGATTTCCGGCAGGTTGTAGACCCGGCGCATGGTGTCTTCGCTGGCATTGCCGGTGCAGGCGGCGATGTGCTGATAGCCATTGGTCCTGGCCACGTCGATACCCTGATGGATCGAGGCGATGTAGGCCGAGCAGGAGAACGGCCGGACAATGCCGCTGGTGCCGAGGATCGACAGGCCGCCAAGAATGCCCAGACGCGGGTTCATGGTCTTCAGCGCCAGGCTCTCACCGTCCTGCACGTTTACCGTGACCTCGAAGCCGCCGCTGTAGGCGAATTCGGCGGCCAGGCGCAGCAGGTGCTCGGTCATCATCCTGCGTGGTACCGGGTTGATCGCCGGTTCACCCACGCCGAGCACCAGGCCTGGGCGGGTCACCGTGCCGACGCCGTGGCCGGCAACAAAGCGCACACCGGGTTCGGCCTGCAGGCGCACGCGGCTGTAGAGCAGGGCGCCGTGGGTCACGTCCGGGTCATCGCCGGCATCCTTGAGGGTGCCGGCTTCGGCGCCGTCCTCGTGCAGGCGACAAAACTCCAGGCGCATCTGCACCACCTTGCCCTTGGGCAAGGTGATCTGCACCGCATCGTTGCTCTGGCCGCCCAGCAGCAGCCGCGCCGCCGCCAGGCTAGTGGCGGTGGCGCAACTGCCAGTGGTCAGGCCGCTGCGCAGTGGCGCGGGTTGTTCGCGGGTTTCGTCACGCATCGGCAGGCTTGACCGCGTCTAGCAGGGTGATCGGCAGGGCCTGGCGCCAGGTGTCGAACTCGCCCAGGGGTTGCGCCTGGGCGATATGGATGCGGGTCAGCTCGCCGCCATGCTGCTCGCGCCAGTTGACCAGCGCCAGTTCACTTTGCAGGGTCACGGCATTGGCCACCAGGCGGCCACCCGGGCGCAGTTGCTGCCAGCAGTGTTGCAGCACGCCTTCGCGGGTCACGCCGCCACCGATGAAGATCGCATCCGGGCGTTCCAGGCCCTGCAGGGCCATCGGCGCACGACCTCGAATCAACTGCAGGCCAGGCACGCCAAGGGCATCGCGGTTGTGTTCGATCAGTTGCTGGCGGCCCTCGTCGGACTCGATCGCCAACGCCCGGCAACTGGGGTGGGCGCGCATCCACTCGATACCGATCGAGCCGCTGCCGGCGCCGACATCCCAGAGCAGTTCGCCCGGCTGCGGGGCCAGGCGCGCCAGAGTGATGGCGCGCACATCGCGCTTGGTCAGCTGGCCGTCGTGTCTGAAGGCGCTGTCTGGCAGACCGGCAAGCGGCGACAGGCGCGGTGCATCGGGCGTGGCCAGGCATTCGATGGCGACCAGGTTCAAGTCGGCAACTTGCGGGTGCGGCCAGTGCGCGGCAGTGCCCTCGAGGCGACGCTCGGCGCTGCCGCCCAGGTGCTCGAAGACCTGCAGGCGGCTCAGCGCGAAACCGCGTTCGCGCAGCAGGGCGGCGATCGCGGCCGGGCTGCTGCCATCGTTGCTCAGCACCAGCAGGCGCACGCCGCTGTACAGTTGGGCGTTGAGCGCAGCGATCGGCCGCGCCACCAGCGAGAGCGTCAGCACCTCCTGCAGTGGCCAACCCAGGCGGGCGGCGGCCAGGGCGCAGGAAGAGGGCATCGGCAACACGTTCATTTCGCTGACGTCGAGCTGGCGCGCAAGGCTTGCGCCTACGCCATAGAACATCGGGTCGCCGCTGGCCAGCACGCACACCGGCTCGCCGCGCAGGGCCAGTACCGGCGCCAGGGAAAACGGGCTGGGCCACAGCAGGCGTTCGCCGCTGATGCAGTGCGGCAACAGGTCCAGCTGGCGCTGGCCGCCAAACACCCGTGAAGCGCCCAGCAGCGCGCGCCGGGCCTGCTTGCCCAGGCCACTGAAGCCGTCTTCACCGATACCTACTATTGTCAGCCAGGGCGACATGGATTTCCTCAATTCAACGCAATCCGACCGGCAGGCTTTTCATGCCTTTGGACAAAGCAGGCATAATACCGCGCCTTCTACACTGAAGTGCCTTTTCACGATTGCCGGGTGACCTTTTGAACCAGCCTGTATCGGCCCACCAGCCCCAAGCTTCGCTGCGTCCCTCGGCCTGTCCGGGGTTGTGGCGCATCGTCCAGGCGCTGGACGGCGGCATCTGCCGGATCAAGCTGGCCGGCGGGGCGCTGACGGCGGCTCAGGCCGAGGCCGTGGCCGCTGCGGCCGAGCGTTATGCCGGTGGTGAAATCGAAGTCACCAACCGTGGCAACCTGCAGATTCGCGGCATCGGCGGCGACCACGCCGGGCTGATCGAAGGGCTGCTGGCCGCAGGCCTGGGCCCGCGCGAGGCCGCCGGCGACGATGTGCGCAACCTGATGCTCAGTCCCGTCGCCGGCCTTGATCGGCAGATGCTGTTCGATACCCGGCCTTTGGCGCAGCAGGTGCTGCAGTCGCTGGAAACCACCCCGCGTTTTCATCAGCTCTCGGCCAAGTTCGCCGTGCAGCTGGATGGCGGCGAGGCCCTGGCGATGCTTGAACACCCCCATGACCTGTGGCTCAGCCCGCTGAAGCTTGACGACGAACTGTGGCTGGCATTCGGCCTTGCCGGTTGCCCGGCCGCGGATGCGCCGTTGGGTGCTGTACCCCTGACGCGCGGGCACGAACTGGTACTGGCGGTACTCAAGCGCTTTCTCGATCTGGCCCGGCCAGAGCAGACGCGGATGCGCCAGTTGCTCAGCGAACATACGCCCGAGGCGTTTATCGCCGGGCTGGTTTTGCCGGTGCGGGCGGATGCGGCGGTTTGCCAGTGGCGTCGCTCGCCGGTAACGGCGGGCTATCTGGGGATTTATCCACAGCTGCAACACGGCCTGAGCGCCGTCGGTTCGGCAGCGCCCCTGGGGCGTCTGAACCCTTCGATGCTGCGCGCTGCGGCCCGGCTGGCACGGGAGCAGGGCGACGGCACCTTGCGCATGACCCCTTGGCAGGGCGTGCTGCTGCCCAACATTGGCCACCATCATGCCGGGCAGGTGGTCGACGGCCTGGCCCGATTGGGGCTGCTGGTCTCGACCCATGATCGACTGGCGCGCCTGGTCGCCTGCACCGGTTGCGCCGGCTGCGCCAAAGGCCAGGCCGAAACCAAGGGCGATGCGCGCCTGCTGGCCACCATGCTGGCGCCCGGAGCACCGGCCAGCGTGCACTTGAGCGGCTGCCTGCGCTCGTGCGCCATGGCCCACGTGGCGCCCGCCACCTTGCTGGCGCAAAGCCCCGGCCACTACGACTTGTACCTGCGTGACGCAACCGAGCCTGGCTTCGGCCGCCTGCGCGCACGCAACCTCACACTAAAAGAAGCCGGCGCACTGCTAGACGCCTGCTCACGGAGCACCCTTGATGATTGATTACATCCGCGATGGTCAGGAGATCTATCGCAATTCCTTCGCGATCATTCGAGAGGAAGCCCGGCTCGATCGCATCCCGGCCGATCTGGAAAAGCTTGCGGTCCGCGTGATACACGCCTGCGGCATGGTCGATGCAATCGATGGCCTGCAGTTCTCCCCGGGTGCCGGCAAGGCCGGGCGTGATGCCCTGGCCGCCGGCGCGCCGATCCTCTGCGATGCGCGGATGGTGTCCGAGGGTATTACCCGTGCACGCCTGCCAGCCAACAACCCGGTGATCTGCACCCTGCGCGACGAGCAGGTGCCGGAACTTGCCCGCGAGCTGGGCAACACCCGCTCGGCGGTGGCCCTGGAGCTGTGGCGGCCGCACCTGGAAGGCAGCGTGGTAGTTATCGGCAACGCGCCGACCGCGCTGTTCTACCTGCTGGAAATGCTCGACGCTGGCGCGCCTAAACCGGCGTTGATTCTCGGCTTCCCGGTGGGCTTTGTTGGCGCCGCCGAGTCCAAGGCGATGCTCGCTGCCGACAGCCGTGGCGTGCCGTTCGTGATCATGCAAGGGCGCCTGGGCGGCAGCGCCATGGCCGCCGCCGCGGTCAATGCCCTGGCCACGGAGGTCGAATGATGCAGGCTCGTGGACGTTTGCTGGGCCTGGGCGTTGGCCCCGGCGATCCAGAACTGATTACCGTCAAGGCGCTGCGTTTGCTGCGCGAGTCGCCGGTGGTGGCCTACTTTGTCGCCAAGGGCAAGCGCGGCAACGCCTTCGGCATCATCGAAAGCCATCTGCAGGAAGCCCAGACCTTGCTGCCGCTGGTGTACCCGGTGACCACCGAGGTGCTGCCGGCGCCGTTGTCTTATGAACAGGTCATCAGCGACTTTTACGATGCCGCCAGCCTCGAGGTTGCCGCGCACCTGGATGCCGGCCGCGATGTGGCGGTGATCTGCGAAGGCGATCCGTTCTTCTACGGCTCCTACATGTACCTGCACGACCGCCTCGCCGAGCGCTACGATGCGCAGGTGATCCCGGGGGTCTGCTCGATGCTCGGCGGCGCCTCGGTGCTCGGTGCGCCGCTGGTGTATCGCAACCAGAGTCTGTCGGTGCTCTCCGGCGTGCTGGCGCATGACGAACTCAAGCGCCGCCTGGCCGATGCCGATGCCGCGGTGATCATGAAACTTGGGCGTAACTTCCCCAAGGTTCGCGATGTGCTGGCCGAGCTCGGCCTGGCCGAGCGTGCCCTGTATGTGGAGCGGGCAACCATGGCCAACCAGAAGATCGTCGCCCTGGACCAGGTCGACCCGCAGTCCTCACCGTACTTCTCGCTGATCATCGTACCCGGTGAAAGGTGGCAAGGTTGATGACCCGTAAAGCCCCGGCCATTGTCATCCTTGGCAACGGCAGCCTGGCCACTGCCCGCAAGATCCAGCAGCTGTACCCGGACGCATTGATCCATGGCCTTGAGGGCCGGGTCGAAGGCGCCGACCGCAGTTACCAGGAATTCGGCGCCACCGTGCGCCAGCTCTATCAGCACGACACACCGATCATCGCCCTGTGCGCTGCCGGTATCGTCATCCGCACCCTGGCTGGCCTGTTGCTGGAGAAGGGCGCCGAGCCGCCGGTGCTGGCGGTGGCCGAGGATGGCAGCGCTGTGGTGCCGCTGCTCGGCGGGCTCGGCGGGGTCAATCGCATGGCCCGGGAAATCGGCGCCGGCCTGGGCGTGGCGGCGGCGATCACCACCAGTGGCGAGCTGCGTTTCGGTACCTGCCTGCTCAACCCGCCCAGCGGTTATGCCCTGGCCGACCTTGAGCTGGGCAAGCGTTTCGTCTCCGACCTGCTGGCCGGCGAAAGCGTGCGTATCGACGGCGCTGCGCCCTGGCTTGAACAGGCGCAGCTGCCGCAAAGCGAGCAGGCGCAACTGGCGATCCATGTCGGTTGTGACGCCCGTGAAGCCTCGGCCAATGAGCTGGTGATCTATCCGCGTTGTGTCATGGTGGCTGTCAGCGAGGTGCTGCCGGAACTGGCCCAGGCCATTCGCGCTGCTCTGCAGGCGGCGCGCATTGCCGAGCCGGCGCTGGCTTGCCTGCTGGCCGCAGAGCCGCACATGGCCAACCCGGCCCTGCACGCGGCTGCTGCCGAGCTGGGTGTGGCCCTGCGCTTTGCCCCAGGCGCTGGTGATGCCAGCGCCCTGGCCGCTCAGGCACTGCCGCAATTGCTGCCACCGCAGTCGGTGAGCGATGGCCTGGCCATCGTGGTCTCGAACCAGCCGATCGACCCGCAGCAGATCGGCCGCGCCCGCGGTCGCCTGGCGGTGATCGGTCTCGGCCCTGGCGCTGCCGACCTGATGGTGCCGGCGGTCAAGGCCGAGCTTGCGCGAGCCAACGATGTGCTCGGCTATGAAACCTATGTGCGCATGGCCGGGCCGTTCCGTGCCGATCAGGTGCTGCATTGCACCGACAACCGCGAAGAGATGCAGCGTGCCCGGCATGCCTTCGAGCTGGCGGCGCAAGGGCGTTCGGTAGTGGTGGTGTCTTCGGGCGACCCTGGTGTGTTCGCCATGGCCGCGGCGGTGCTCGAAGCGCTGCACGAGTCGAACGATCCGGATTGGCACGCAGTGGAGCTGGAAATGCTGCCCGGCGTTTCCGCTTCCCTGGCAACTGCAGCGCAGGCCGGCGCTCCCTTGGGCCACGACTTCTGCGTGCTGTCGCTGTCGGACAACCTCAAGCCCTGGTCGATCATCGAGAAGCGCCTGGACCTGGCCTGCCAGGCCGACCTGGCGCTGGCCTTCTACAACCCGATCTCGCGCTCGCGGCCGTGGCAGCTCGGGCGGGCCCTGGAAATCGTCCGCCAGCATCGCACCGCCCTGACCCCTGTAGTCCTTGGACGCGACATCGGTAGGCCGGGGCAGACGCTGAAAGTAGTCAATCTCGGTGAGCTGCAACCGGACATGGTCGATATGCGCACCATGGTGCTGGTCGGATCCTCGACGACCTGCGAGTTTGCCCGTGCTGACGGTGGGCAGTGGGTCTATACCCCGCGCTGGTATACGACGCAGGGTTGATGCTGGCGTGGAAGGCTTTCGGCCCTGACCGAAGGTCGTGGCTCGAATAGTGTGAAGTTCCCGCCGATGTCGAGCGGGGCTTCATATAAAGGATTATTCGAGATGAACGACGTCGCTAAAAAAGAAGAGCCCTCTAACGATCTGGCTATCGCTATTCCAGGCGCGCTGTTGGCCATTGCCGGCAAGATCAAAGATCCAACCCGTGAAGATGTAATTGACTCTTATCAGTTTTCTTCCGAAGTTGCCGGGAAACTCTTCAACCCTAATACCCAGAGTGAAGAGTGGTTCAAGAAGTTTCTCAGCGTCATGCAGGACTGTGGCTGGGTCGTAGTCCGTCAGAAGTACCAAAAAACTGAGTCGGGATCCCAATCGCTCAAGATCGGCGCCATTGCCTCTAAAGCCGTAAGCGGAATTGGCAGCGCTGTTCTGGGCGGGCCGGCGGGTACGGCCTTGCGCAAGCTGGCTGACGGGGCGCTGAAAAAGCTTGGCCTTAGTGAAGAGGCTCAGCAAATAATCAAACGTAAGACCGACAATAGCAAAACCGCCTCTGCAGGCCTCGCCGCTTGCCTGGTGACCGAAAGCGACGACGTCGTGCTGGTGACAAGTGCTGTGCAGACGAGCAAGTCGGGTAAAGACGCTGACTGGGCCTTGTTCGAATGGGCAGGCAGCTCTTCTGATACCTACGAGGCTGCGGCAGCGTTGATGCTGAACCGCAAGCTCTATCACAGCATTCGCGATGCCATTATCGACAAGCTGAAACAACACAAGCAGAGCCGTGTCCTCCTCCACGATATCTGATTGGGCGGTCGGGATGGCTGGAGGCTTTAGCCATCCCGACATTCAAGCTTCTACTGGACCAGGAGGGATCATGGAAGACTATTGTGTATGGGTGAATGGTGGCTCGTTGTTGCTTATCGCCCCCGACGTACTGCCGCATCAACGCCAGGCAGTACTCGATTCTGTGTTGTATGCGCAACTGGTGGCGAACAAGTTCGCCGGCTCGCGCTTTTCGAATTACCAGAAGTGGTACGAACGCTATCGCAACACCCTGACTGAACGCGACTGGATCTTCACCAAGTTCCATCATGAGAGCAAATCCGCATCGGATTGCTCGCTACTCTCTGCGATCCAACCGATGCAACTCTGGCTGGAAACCCGATATACCGGCGCAAGTGCAATCATCGATCAAGGGATTGCGGCGCTGACTCGGGATGCACAGGGCCTGGAGTGTTTTGGTGGGTTTACTTTCGAGGCACGCGATACGGGCGCAGTTCTGATCATGGAGATCGGGCTGGTACACCCCGGTCCTGTAATCGACTTGTGCAGTATCTTCATTACCCACGCACAGGCGCCTGAAGTGGCCGGGATCAAGCAGTCGTTGGCCGGCGAAGTGTTATGCAACGAGGTTGTGATTAACGGCGGGGCGGCTGTGTTGGATGGCAAGCTATTCGAGGCTTCGCGCGCCGATCTGCGCAGTTTGATGGCGCGCAAGCAGCAGGAGCACAACTATGTAATGGCGCTCGACAGTCAACCTGAAGGTGATAATCATGAGTAAGCTAACGGGCGTGGTCGCCGACTCGAGCATCCTGTCGTTTCATCCGGAGGTTAGCGCTGCGCAGCGCGATTCTGTGCTACTGGCCATATCGGCAGCCGAGATGGTTACCCGTGATGCCTACGAGCAGGGACTGATCGACGATTGGTTCAACTATTACCGTCGGCAATTGATGTTCTACGGTTACGACCCGCTTCAGGCAAGCGAGGTGCACTGGCCCGGCGGTGAACGACCGAACATCGTCGACAAGGCTCTGCGCAGCATTGCCGCGGCCAGCGGCGGTAGTGAACTGGCACTATCGATGGGGGGGACCCTGGAGGCCCTCAGGGGCGCACGCGACGCGCTGGTGCATTTTGAGCAGCGGGTGCAAAAAACGGGAGTTTTTCAATTGCTACCCTGTGCTCCAGGCAAGGCCGGGCAGGTAGACATGGTGGTGTATCACGAAACGATGGCGCTTACGCAGACGAGTGCCGGCTTTCTGTTCCGCGAGCGCCAGACCCGGCAGGTCAAGGCCGAGCTGGTGCGCTTCAACGTCGCGCTGTTCGATCAGAAGCTGCGTGCCAAGGTGGAAAAAATGCGCCAGGCCGGTCGTATGCGCAACCTGGGCACATTTCTGGTCTAGGGCACCAGGTAACCCTTGATTCCGGTAAAGATGATCTGCGCCGCCAGGGCGCAGACAAACAACCCCATCAAACGGCTGACAATCTGCAGGCCCTGGTCGCCGAGAATCCGCTCGATACGGTTCGACAGGTACAACACCAGGCCGACGGTGAAGCTGGCCATGGCAATACTGACGATGGCCAGCAGCTTGTCGTCCCAGTGCGGCTGGCCAATCCCCATTACCAGCAGTGCACCGATGGTGCCAGGGCCGACGGTCAGGGGGATGGTCAGCGGCACGATGGTTACATCCTGCTGCACGTTGTCGGTCTGCACCGCCGACTTGCCCTGGGCCATGCCCAGCGCGGAAATGAACAGCACGCTGCCGGCACCGATGCGAAATGCATCCACGGTGATGCCGAATATGCCGAAGATCACCCTGCCGAACAGGTATAGCAATACGCTGGCGATCAACACGGCGATTGCCACGCGCCAGGCCAGTTGCTTGCGCTCCTTGCTGGAGTAGCCGCGGGTCAGGCTGATAAAGCACGAGAGCACGAAGAACGGGCTGTAGAGCACGAGCATTTTCAGGTAGACGCTGAACAACTCATGGAGCATGGTCGAGGCTCGCGGCAAGGGTGATGTGGAGCAAGTGTATGCGAATTACGGGGTTGGAATCTGACTTGATTCGGCTTCGCGATGCGCCACCCAATGCTCGATCAGCTCGCGCAACTGCGACAGTTCCACCGGCTTGGACATGTGCCCGTCCATGCCGGCCAGGCGTGCGCGTTCCTTGTGCTCGGCGAGGATGTGCGCGGTCAGGGCCACCACCGGTGTGCGCCGGCGCTGGTTGCTGACTTCCCAGATGCGCAGTTGCTGGGTGGCCGAGAAGCCATCGAGCACTGGCATTTCGCAGTCCATCAACACCAGGTCGTAATGGTTGGCCTTCATCGCCTGCAGGGCTTCCTCGCCATTGCTGGCGGTGTCCGGCTCCAGGCTCAGCTTGCCGAGCATGCCACGGATCACCTTGGTCGATATGTTGTTGTCCTCGGCCACCAGGATGCGGAAATCGCTGGGCAGGTTCAGTGGCGCCGACAGCCCGGTCTGCACCGGGATACTCGGCTGGCCCTTGCTGCGCTGGGACAGCTCTTCGGCCAGGGTGGTCTTGAGGGTGTAGCCGGCCACCGGTTTGGCCAGGATGCGTTTGACCCCGGCATTGCGGGCGATGACCTTGCTTGGCGCGTTGCTGATACCGGTGAGCATCACCAGCAGGATGTCGTGGTTCAGGCTCGGGTCTTCCTTGATCTTCGCCGCCAGTTGCATGCCGGTCATGCCCGGCATGTTCTGATCGAGCAGCACCGCATCGAAGTAATCGCGCAGGTGCGCCTTGGTGCGCAACAGGGCCAGGGCTTCCTTGCCCGACGGCACGGCGCTGACGTTCATGCCCCAGGCGCTGCACTGCTGGACCAGGACCTTGCGGCAGGTGTCGTTGTCGTCCACCACCAGCACCCGGGCGCCGCGCAGCGGGCCGTCGAGGTCGGTGGGTGGCTGTTCGAGGCGGTGCGGGTCGAGCGGCAGGGTCATCCACAGGGTGTTGCCCATGTTGTGGCTGGTCTTGATGCCGAACTCGCCCTGCATCAAAGTGATCAGTTGCTTGGCGATCACCAGCCCCAGGTGGCCGCCGAGCTTGTTGCTGGAGAGGAAGTGCTTGCTGTGCAGCTCTGCCTGCAGCAGCGCTTCGCGCTCGCCCGGCGGGATCGGTTCGCCGCTGTCCTGCACGGCAATGCGCAGGCGCGGGCTGTCGCCGCGCTGGTCGAGGGCGACCACCAGCAGGATCTCGCCCTGGTCGGTTTTCTTCAGGGCGTTTTCCAAAAGGCTCAGCAAGGCCTGGCGCAGACGCGTCGGGTCGCCACTGATGACCCGCGGTACCTGCGGCTGGGTGAAGCTGATGAGTTCGATGTTTTGCTGCTCGGCCTTGGCCCGGAAGATACTCAGGCAATCCTCGATCAGGGCATTGAGGTCGAACTGCACGTCATCCAGCTCGATCTGCCCGGATTCGAGCTTGGAGATGTCGAGAATCTCGTTGATCAGGGTCAGCAGCTCGTTGCCGGCGCTGTGGATGGTCTGCACGTAGTCGCGTTGCTTGACCGACAGCGGGGTGCCGAGCAGCAGCTCGGTCATGCCCAGCACGCCGTTCATGGGCGTGCGGATCTCGTGACTGATCTTGGCCAGGAACTCGGCCTTGGCGTTGATCTCGGCGTTGCTGGCGGCCAGTTCGCGGCTGGCGCTGAAGCGCTCTTCGCTGATGCGCCGCAAGCGCTCGCTGACGGCCAGGTTGAGCAGCAGGCCGCTGAAACTGGTGAGCCCGAGGAGAATGAACAGCAGCCATTGGGTCGGCGTGCGGGTCAGGCCGAGCAGGGCCGGCAACACCACCAGGCAACCGATGTTGAACGCCAGCATGGCCAGGGCGAACAGCCGCGCCGGGGCATACCCCTTGTACCAGTGGTAGCTGGCCACCAGCAGCATGCTCAGGCTACCGACGGCCATCAGCGCATAGGTCATCAGGTTCAGCGGCAAGGTATCGACGAACAACAGCAACAGGCCGCACAGCGCGATCAGCAGCATCTCGCCCTGCAGCAGGCGGCTCAGGCGCGGTTGCTCGCAAGGCGTGAAGAAGCGCAGGGTAAAGGTCAGGCCGGCCAGCGATGCCAGCAGGGCAGTAAGGTAGGCCGCCGGTGTTTGTGCCGAATGCCAGAGGCTCCACCAGGGGCCGCTGAGGTTGAGCAGAATCAGTGCGCTGAGCAGCATCAGCGCGTGGTAGACCGCCAGGGCCAGGCTGGTACTGGAGCGTGAGTAAGCGAAGCGGATCAGGTTGTGCAGCATCAGCATCAGCAGGCAGCCGAACAACAGGCCGAAGAACAGCGGCTGGCGCTGGTCGGCGGCGGCCTGGGCGGCAGGCTCGAGGCTGATGGCCGGACGCAGCTGGTGTTCCGACACCAGGCGCAGGTACACATCCAGCGGTTGCGTGCTGTTGGGCAGGGCCAGGACATGGTCGCTGCTGCGCAGGTAAGGGTCGCCGCTGTCGCTCTGGCGACCGTTGTGGATCTGCTTGATCAGCCGGTCGCCTTGCAGGGCGTAGAGGTCCAGCCGTGACAGGTCGGGGGCGAACACCCGCAGCAGTTTTTCCTGCTGTCCGGGTTCCAGCCGATAGTGCAGCCACAACGCCTGGTCGGGCGTGGCAGCGTTGAGTTCGTTGAGTTCGAGGGGGCTGAACTGGTTGCGGTAGCGTTCGGAACGTACATCGCTCAATTGCAGGCTGGCCTGGTCGTCAAGCAATACCGCCCAACCACTGCCCTGTTCGGCCACGGCCGGGAACAGGCAGAGCAGGGTCAGCAAGCTGACAGTAAGACCAATGGCAATCCTGAGCCAACGCAAGACGAAATCCTTTCTTAGCCAAATGCCGGATGGTAACTATGCGCGGCGCGCCAAGCCGAAGGCAAGGCCCATGGCGGGCCCTGTCGACGAGCCGGGGGCAGGGCGCTCGTCGCGCCGCTGCCACCAGGCACCAGTTTACTCCTGGTGTTCACCGCGTTCGCGGGCAATGGCACGGTAGCCGATGTCCTTGCGGTAGAAGCTGCCATCCCAATTGATCTCGGCTGCCAGGCGGTAGGCTTGTTGCTGGGCCGACTCGACGCTGCTGCCCATGGCGGTGGCGCACAGTACGCGGCCGCCAGTGGCAACTACCTGGCCGTCCTTGAGCGCGGTACCGGCGTGGAACACCTTGCCTTCAATCTGCGCTGCAGCATCCAGGCCGTGGATGACCGCGCCTTTGCTGTAGTCGCCAGGGTAGCCGCCAGCAGCCAGCACCACGCCCAGGCTCGGACGCGGATCCCACTGCGCTTCGACCTTGTCCAGGGCCTTGGCGAAAGCGGCTTCGATCAGCAGCACCAGGCTCGACTCCAGGCGCAGCATGACCGGCTGGGTTTCCGGGTCGCCGAAGCGGCAGTTGAACTCGATGACTTTCGGGTTACCGGCTTTATCGATCATCAGGCCGGCATAGAGGAAGCCGGTGTAGACGTTGCCTTCCTCGGCCATGCCGCGCACGGTCGGCCAGATCACCTGGTCCATGACGCGCTGGTGCACGTCGGCGGTGACCACTGGCGCTGGCGAGTAGGCGCCCATGCCGCCGGTGTTGGGGCCGGTGTCGCCGTCGCCGACGCGCTTGTGGTCCTGGCTGGTAGCCATTGGCAGCACGTTGTGGCCGTCGACCATGACGATGAAGCTGGCTTCCTCGCCGTCGAGGAACTCTTCGATCACCACGCGCGAACCTGCGTCACCAAAGGCGTTGCCGGCGAGCATGTCGCGTACGGCGTCTTCGGCCTCGCCCAGGGTCATGGCGACGATCACGCCTTTACCGGCGGCCAGGCCGTCGGCCTTGATCACGATCGGTGCGCCTTTTTCCCGCAGGTAGGCCAGGGCCGGCTCGATCTCGGTGAAGTTCTGGTAGTCGGCAGTCGGGATCTTGTGGCGCGCCAGGAAGTCCTTGGTGAAGGCCTTGGAACCTTCCAGCTGGGCCGCGCCCTTGGTTGGACCGAAGCAGTCCAGGCCGCGGCTGCGGAACAGGTCGACGACACCGGCAACCAGCGGGCCCTCAGGGCCGACGATGGTCAGGGCGACATTTTTTTCGGCGAAATCGGCCAGTTGCTCCAAAGCGCTGACGTCGATGTCGACGTTCTCGCACTTGGCTTCAGTGGCGGTGCCAGCGTTGCCCGGGGCAACGAAGACTTTTTCGACCCGTGGGTCCTGAGCGACTTTCCAGGCCAGGGCGTGTTCACGACCGCCGCTACCGATAATCAGAATATTCATGAAGGCTCCTTCGGAGAAGCTGCAAGCTGCAAGCTACAAGAAAAAGCAGCCAGTGCTGCCATTTGCGTAGCTTGCAACTCTGAAATTTAAGGGGCTGCAACTGCAAGAGGATGCGACGCGATGCGCTTTTTCTTGCAGCTTGCAGCTTGGAGCTTGTCGCTGCTTCACTCAGTGACGGAAGTGACGCATGCCGGTGAAGACCATGGCAATGCCGGCTTCGTCAGCGGCGGCGATGACTTCGGCATCGCGCATCGAGCCACCTGGCTGGATCACCGCGGTGATGCCGACCTTGGCCGCGTTGTCGATGCCATCACGGAACGGGAAGAACGCATCCGATGCCATGACCGCGCCCTGCACCTGCAGGCCGGCGTGCTCGGCTTTGATCGCAGCGATACGGGCGGAGTTGACGCGGCTCATCTGGCCGGCGCCGACACCAATGGTCTGGCGGTTCTTGGCGTAGACGATGGCGTTGGACTTGACGTACTTGGCCACTTTCCAGGCGAAGATCAGGTCGTGGATTTCTTGCTCGCTCGGCGCACGCTTGGTGACCACTTTCAGGTCGCCCTCGGTGATCATGCCGATGTCGCGGCTTTGTACCAGCAGGCCGCCGGTGACGCGCTTGAAGTCCCAGGCAGCGGCACGTTCTGCCGACCACTCGCCGCAGGCCAGCAGGCGCACGTTGGCCTTGGCCGCCACCACGGCGCGGGCTTCGTCGCTGACGCTCGGGGCGATGATCACTTCGACGAACTGGCGCTCGACGATGGCTTTGGCGGTTTCGGCGTCCAGTTCGCGGTTGAAGGCGATGATGCCGCCGAACGCCGATTCGGTATCGGTGGCGTACGCCAGCTCGTAAGCCTGGCGGATACCGCCTTCAGCGTCGGGGCTGACCGCCACGCCGCACGGGTTGGCGTGCTTGACGATGACGCAGGCCGGCTTGACGAAGCTCTTCACGCATTCCAGCGCGGCGTCGGTATCGGCCACGTTGTTGTACGACAGCTCCTTGCCCTGCAGCTGCACCGCGGTGGCGATGCCGGCTTCGGCCGGCTTGGCCTCGACATAGAACGCCGCGCTCTGGTGCGGGTTCTCGCCGTAGCGCATTTCCTGGGCCTTGGTGAACTGGCTGTTGAAGGTCCGCGGGAATTCGCTGCGACCTTCGGTGCTGAGGGTTTCAGCGGCCTGGTTCACGGTGCCCATGTAGTTGGCGATCATGCCGTCGTAGGCTGCAGTGTGCTCGAATGCCTTGAGCATCAGGTCGAAGCGCTGGGCGTAGGTCAGCCCACCGGCCTTGAGGCTTTCCAGGACCTGGCCGTAGTCGCTGGCGTTGACCACGATGGCGACGTCCTTGTGGTTCTTGGCCGCCGAGCGGACCATGGTCGGGCCGCCGATGTCGATGTTCTCGATGGCGGTCGGCAGGTCACAGCCCGGCTTGGAGATAGTGGCTTCGAACGGGTAGAGGTTGACCGCGACCAGATCGATCGGCTTGATCCCGTGCTCGGCCATGATGGCGTCGTCGGTACCGCGACGGCCGAGGATGCCGCCGTGGATTTTCGGGTGCAGGGTTTTGACCCGGCCGTCCATCATTTCGGCGAAGCCGGTGTAATCGGCAACTTCCACCGCGGCAACGCCATTGTCCTGGAGCAACTTGAAGGTGCCGCCGGTGGACAGGATCTCGACGCCGAGCTGTTGCAGCTCACGGGCGAATTCAAGGATCCCGGTCTTGTCGGAGACGCTGATCAAGGCGCGGCGGATCGGCAGGCGGGTAGTCTGGTCGGTCATTTCAGATTCCATAACGCGGTGGAGTCAGCAAAAAAGGCGACCTCATCGAATGGGAGCCGCCTTTTCTGGTTTGGATGCTTGCTTACAACAAATCGTACTGCTTGAGTTTCTTGCGCAAGGTGCCGCGGTTGAGCCCGAGCAGCTCGCTGGCCTTGGTCTGGTTGCCCTTGACGTAGTTCATTACGCTTTCGAGCAACGGCGCTTCGACTTCCGAGAGCACCAGGTTGTACACGTCCGTGACGGCCGCGCCCTCCAGATGGGCGAAATAGTTGTGCAGCGCCTTTTCCACACTGCCGCGAAGGGTCTGACCCTCTTCGCTCGGCGTATTCAGGTGCTGTTTCAGGTTGACGTTGTCGCTCACGGGCGTTGTTCCACTCACTAAAGTCTCGGTCATCATCGTCATGCGGCCACCCCTTGTCCGTCCTCTGTCTCAAGGCTCTGTTCACGCTCGCTGAAGAAGCCGCGAACGTTGGCGCACTGCGCTTGCGTGTCTTCCAAACGGTTGAACTGGGCGCGAAACTCCTTGGCGCCCGGTAGCGTTGCCAGGTACCAACCAACGTGCTTGCGGGCGATACGTACGCCCATCACATCGCCATAGAAGGCGTGCAACGCGGTCAGGTGCTCCAGCAGAATTCGTTCCACTTCGTCCAGCTGCGGTGCCGGCAGTTTTTCGCCGGTACGCAGGTAATGCTCGATCTCGCGAAAGATCCATGGCCGCCCTTGGGCAGCCCGGCCAATCAGCAGACCGTCGGCACCGGTGGCATCCAGCACCGCCCGGGCTTTTTCTGGCGAAGTGATATCGCCATTGGCAAAAACCGGGATCGACACCGCCTGCTTGATCGCCGCGATGGTGTCGTATTCGGCTTCACCGGTGTAGAGGTCGGCGCGTGTGCGTCCATGTACCGCCAGTGCCTGGATCCCGGCCTGCTCGGCGATCCTCGCCACAGTCAGGCCGTTCTTGTTGGCCCTGTCCCAGCCAGTGCGGATCTTCAGCGTGACCGGCACGTCCACGGCGGCAACCACCGCGTGGAGGATTTCGCTGACCAGGGCTTCATCTTTCAATAAAGCAGAGCCTGCGGCCTTGTTGCAGACTTTTTTTGCCGGGCAGCCCATGTTGATGTCGATAATCTGCGCGCCGGCCTCGACGTTGGCCCGGGCCGCCGCTGCGAGCATCTGCGCGTCACCGCCGGCGATCTGTACCGAGCGCGGCTCGGGATCACCTTCGTGAACCATGCGCAGGCGCGACTTGCGGCTGTTCCACAGGCTCATGTCGCTGCTGACCATCTCCGACACCACCAGGCCTGCACCCATTCGTCGGCACAACTGACGAAAGGGCTGGTCCGTGACCCCGGCCATGGGCGCGAGGATCAGGGCGTTCTGCAGTGTGTATGGGCCGATGCGTACCGCCGACATAGGAGTTCCCTGTTGTGGGGGCCGATCTTAGAGTTCGAAAAAGGGTTGGCATGATACCCGCTCTCGGTGACCGGATAAAGATCGATTTGGATAAAATCTGAACAGTTGGCTTTGAGCTTCAAGCTGCAAGCTTCAAGCCACAAGAAAAAGCAGACCCGTACGCTGATCCGTTTTCACTTGCGGCTTGAAGCTTACGGCTTGCCGCTCGCCGACTATTCCGGCGACCGAAACGACAGGCTGTAGTTGACCGCCTTGGGGCCCGGATCAAGGATGTCCAGGGCGATGTGGATCGGCGTCTGGCTGGGCATTTCGCCCTTGCCGGCCAGTTCACCGCTGAGGTACTCGGTGGGCTTGAAGCGGCGGCTGGCGATCAACTGGCCATTGAGGTCGGCAAAGCGCAGCTCCAACAGCGGGAACGGCTGGGCGAAGGGCGCCCGGTTGTAGATGATCGCATCGACGATCAAGGCGCCGTTGAAGTCCGGGTGGCTGCGCACCACCAGGTTACTGCTCTTGATCCGGGCGATATCGACCCGCGACGGCACCTGGCAACCGACGGTCGGACAGACCGCCTGGAACCACGGGCGGTAGCGGTCCTGGCGGGCCAGTTCGTCGAACTGGTACCAGATGTATTGGCCGGCCAGGGCCGCAGCGGCCAGCAAAATCAACAGGATCCACAGCAGGCGCCGGGCCCAGTTGACCTTGGGCTTCTGCCAGTCGAGCTGGATCGGATCGTCGACCAGGTCGAGCAGCGGCTCCTTGCGCGCCGGGCGGTTGCTGACCGGGCCCAGGCCCGGTTCGCGGCGCTCGTCGAACTCGGGTTCGGGGCTGTCCAGAGGGTCCTCAGGCTCGCGCGCCGACAGACGCTCGCCGGGCAGTTCGTCATCATCGGCGCGTAGCGCAGCGGCAGGTGCCAGCGGGGCGTCGAGGTCGTCATCGATGGCATCCAGCGACAGCGACGGCTCGGTACGCTCGCCGGGTGCCGGCGCGAGGTCCAGGGCTTCCTGCTCGATCAGCGGCGGTTGCGGCGCGTCGAGCTCGGCACTGAGTTGCTCGCGCTCGGCGGCCGGGCTGCTGAACAGGCTGTCGGGCCAGTGCTGGTCGTCTTGCTCGGGGCTGTCGCGGTGCGCGCTGAGGCTCTCTTCGCGTGGTGCAGCGGCCTTGAACTCGGTGGTCGGCTGGATTTCGCGCTGTTCCAGGCGCGCCAGCTCCTGATCGAGGTCGAGCTGGTCGAGGTCCAGCTCGGCGGCGCTCCACTCGTGCTGGTTCGGTGCTTTTGCGGGCTCCGCCACTGGCTCGACCGGCACCGGCGCTGCAGGCGGGTTCTGCGCCGCGCTTTGCTCCAGCAGTTGCCGGGCGGCGTTGAACACTTGCAGGCAGGCGCCGCAACGCACCATGCCGCGGGCCACGCTCAACTGATTGTGGCTGACGCGAAAGCTGGTCTGGCAATGCGGGCACTGGGTGACGAAACTGTCGGTCATGCGGCGGTCCGGGTTATGCAGAAGGTTATTCTAGGCGCACTTAGCGGCGGCGACCACTGATGCGTACCCAGCCATCGCGTACGGCGATCGGGTCGAGGTCGAAGTCCTTGGCGTAGGCCGCGGCAACTTCATCACCCTGCTCGGCGAGAATCCCCGACAGCGCCAGCAGGCCACCCGGACGTACCAGCCCGGACAGTTGCGGGGCCAGCGAGACCAGCGGGCCGGCGAGGATGTTGGCGACCAGTACGTCGGCCTGCATGGCCGGCATGTGCTCGGGCAGGTACAGGGCGAATTTCTCGTCGGCGATGCCATTGCGTCCGGCGTTGTCGCGCGAGGCTTCCAGGGCCTGCACGTCGATGTCGGTACCGACCGCTTCACGGGCACCGAGCAGCAGCGCGGCGATGGCGAGGATGCCCGAGCCGCAACCGAAGTCGAGCACCTGGGTGTCTTTCAGGTCCTGGCCGTCGAGCCATTCCAGGCACAGTGCGGTGGTCGGGTGGGTGCCGGTGCCGAAGGCCAGGCCCGGGTCGAGCAGCAGGTTGACCGCCTCAGGCTCCGGTGCCGCGTGCCAGCTTGGCACGATCCACAGGCGCTGGCCGAAACGCATCGGCTGGAAGTTGTCCATCCAGCTGCGTTCCCAATCCTGGTCTTCGATGACTTCGGCCTGGTGCTCCGGCAGTTCGGCGCTGGTCAGCAACTGCAGGTGGGCGAACACCGCGCTGGCGTCGGTATCGGCTTCGAACAGTGCCAGCAGGTGGGTATGCGACCACAGCGGGGTGGTGTTGAGGTCCGGTTCGAAGATCGGCTGATCTTCGGCATCCATGAAGGTGACCGAAACGGCGCCTACTTCGAGCAGGGCATCTTCATAGGTTTCGGCTTGTTCCGGGCTGATGGCCAGACGTACTTGCAGCCAAGGCATGGCGGGCACCTTTGGAAAAATCTACAGGGGCAGCCCGAGGCTGCGAGAAGCCCGCCAGTTTACTTGAGTGCGAGGGGTTTGTGGGAACCCTGTGGGAGCCCCAAAAAAAGACCCCGGTCACGGGACCGGGGTCTTTTTTACATCACTGGTGAATCACTCCTGGCTAGCCAGTTTGTGTTCCAGGTAGTGAATGTTGACGCCGCCTTTGCAGAAACCTTCATCACGCACCAGGTCGCGGTGCAGCGGGATGTTGGTCTTGATGCCGTCGACGACGATCTCGTCCAGGGCATTGCGCATGCGTGCCATGGCTTCGTCGCGGTCCTTGCCGTAGGTGATCAGCTTGCCGATCAGCGAGTCGTAGTTCGGTGGAACTGCGTAACCGCTGTACAGGTGCGAATCGACGCGAACGCCGTTGCCACCCGGGGCGTGGAAATGCTTGACCGTGCCTGGGCTCGGGATGAACTTCTTCGGGTCTTCGGCGTTGATCCGGCACTCCAGCGAGTGACCGCGAATCACCACGTCATCCTGGGTGAACGACAGCTTGTTGCCAGCGGCGATGCTGAGCATCTCCTTGACGATGTCGATACCGGTGACCATCTCCGAAACCGGGTGCTCCACCTGAACACGGGTGTTCATTTCGATGAAGTAGAAACGACCGTTCTCGTAGAGGAACTCGAAGGTGCCGGCGCCACGGTAGCCGATCTCGATGCAGGCATCGACACAGCGCTTGTAGACTTCCTGGCGGGCTTTTTCATCGATGCCCGGTGCCGGCGCTTCTTCCAGTACCTTCTGGTGGCGGCGCTGCAGCGAGCAGTCGCGGTCACCCAGGTGCACGGCGTTACCCTGGCCGTCGGACAGGACCTGGACTTCCACGTGACGTGGGTTGGTCAGGAACTTCTCGAGGTAGACCATCGGGTTGCCGAAGGCTGCGCCAGCTTCGGTGCGGGTCAGCTTGGCCGAGGCGATCAGGTCCTCTTCCTTGTGCACCACGCGCATGCCGCGACCACCACCGCCACCGGCGGCCTTGATGATCACCGGGTAGCCGACTTCACGGCCGATGCGCAGGGCTTCTTCTTCGTCTTCCGGCAGCGGGCCGTCGGAACCTGGCACGGTCGGAACGCCAGTCTTGATCATCGCGTCCTTGGCCGAAACCTTGTCGCCCATCAGGCGAATGGTGTCGGCTTTGGGGCCAATGAAGGCAAAACCGGAGTTCTCGACCTGCTCGGCGAAATCGGCGTTTTCCGCGAGGAAACCGTAGCCTGGGTGAATGGCGGTAGCGCCGGTCACTTCAGCCGCGGCGATGATGGCCGGGATGTGCAGGTAGGACTGGCTGGCCGAAGCAGGACCGATGCAGACCGACTCGTCTGCCAGGCCCAGGTGCATCAGTTCGCGGTCAGCCGTGGAGTGTACGGCGACGGTCTTGATGCCCAGCTCTTTGCAGGCACGCAGGATCCGCAGGGCAATTTCCCCGCGGTTGGCAATCAGGACTTTTTCCAGCTTCGCAGACATCGTTGGCTCTCCGCGGTTCAAACGATGGTGAACAGCGGCTGGTCGAACTCAACCGGCTGACCGTCTTCTACCAGGATGGATTCGATCACACCGCTGGTTTCAGCTTCGATGTGGTTCATCATCTTCATGGCTTCGACGATGCACAGGGTGTCGCCTTTCTTCACGGTCTGGCCGACTTCAACGAAGGCTGGCGAGGCAGGCGAGGCTTTGCGGTAGAAGGTACCGACCATTGGCGAACGGGCAACGGTGCCGTTCAGTTTTGGTGCGGCAGCTTCGGCTGGAGCGGCGGCAGCGGCCGGGGCGGCGGCTGGTGCGGCAACAGGAGCGGCGACTGGAGCCGGAGCGTAGTACTGCTGGGCTGGAGTCTTGCTGTGGCGGCTGATCCGTACGGATTCCTCGCCTTCCTTGATCTCCAGCTCGTCGATGCCAGATTCTTCCAGCAGTTCGATCAGTTTCTTGACTTTACGGATATCCATTAATCATCAACTCCCAAGGTTCGGTCAGGGGCGTAAATATAAAAACGTGTTAGCAAACGTTTCTTGTGAGCCCCGGCCCATAGGCCAGGTTCTCGTCATCAGGGCTTTGCGTTAGCAGCCAGGTGTTCCAGGGCAGACTCCAGGGCCAGGCGATAACCGCTGGCACCCAGGCCGCAAATCACTCCTACGGCGACATCAGAGAAGTAGGAGTGATGGCGAAAAGGTTCGCGTTTGTGCACGTTGGACAGATGCACTTCGATGAATGGGATGCTCACCGCCAGCAACGCGTCACGTAATGCGACACTTGTATGTGTGAAAGCCGCCGGATTGATCAGGATGAAGTCCACACCTTCGCTGCGCGCGGCATGAATGCGGTCGATCAATTCGTACTCGGCGTTGCTTTGCAGGTATTGCAGATGATGGCCGGCGGCGCGGGCGCGCTGCTCCAGGTCCTGGTTGATCTGGGCCAGGGTCACGGCGCCATAGACGCCCGGTTCGCGGGTGCCGAGCAGGTTCAGGTTGGGGCCGTGCAGCACCAGTAGCGTTGCCATCTGTGGTTCCTTTTTATCGTTAGGAAACTTTGCGCGGCGACTATGCCGTAAACCGGCGGGCACTGTCCAGTTACCAGCAATAGCCAGCACGATGACCGATATTCACGCTAAATATGTGACTAATTTATTAATTTCGGTCATCGAAAGCGGCTTTTTAGCGGCCCGAAGAAGTTATAGACCCAGATCGGCGCGAATGCGCGTCAGATGCTCGGCAAATTCGCCGGCGTTTATCTCGCCAACCACACGATCGGCGGTGATTTCGCTGCCGTTCGCGGCAAAGAACAACAGCGCTGGCGGGCCGAACAGCTGGTAGCGGTCGAGCAGGGCGCGCTGTTCGGCGTTGCTCTCGGTAATATCGAAGCGCAACAGCTTGTAATCCTTGAGCTGCGGCTGCACCGCCGGAGCATTGAGTACTTCGTGCTCGATCACTTTGCAGCTGATGCACCAGTCGGCGTACCAGTCCAGCAGCACCGGCTGGCCGGCGGCCTTGGCGGCGGCCAGGGCGCTGTCCAGCGCCGCCGGGGTGGTGAGGGTCTGCCAGGCGCTGGCGCTGCTGGCCTGGGCGCTTGCACCAGTACTGGCGTTACTGGCTTGAGGCAGCGGGCGCAGCGGGTCGGTCTGCCCGCTCAAGGCGCCGTACCAGCAGGTCAACCCATAGAACAGCAGGGCCAGGCCGAGCAGCTGCGCCAGGCGCTGCCGGGTGGTTTTCACCGTGAACTCCAGGGCGCCAAGGAACACCGCGGTACCGGCGGCCAGCAGGCCGACCAGCAGCAGCGTGACCTGCCCCGGCAGCACGCGGTTGAGCAGGCCAATGGCCAGGCCCAGCAACAGCACGCCGATGGCGTTTTTCACCGTTACCAGCCATGGCCCGCTTTTCGGCAGCCAGGCCGCACCGCCGGTAGCGATCAGCAGCAGTGGCGCGCCCATGCCCAGGCCCAGGGCGAACAGCTTCAATGCACCCCCCAGGGCATCGCCGCTGGCGCTGATATACAGCAGGGCGCCGGCCAGTGGCGCCGACACGCACGGCGATACCAGCAGGCTGGAGAACACCCCGAGGATCGCCGCACCCATCAGCGATCCGCCCTTGGTCTGGCCGACCAGACGTTCCAGGCGACTACTGATGGCATGCGGCAATTTGAGTTCGAACAGGCCGAACATGGCCAGGGCAAACAGCACGAAGAACAGCGCAAACGGCACCAGCACCCAGGCCGACTGCAAGCGTGCCTGCAGGTTGAGGCCGGCACCGAACAGGCCCATCAGCGCGCCGAGCAGGGCAAAGCAGGCAGCCATCGGCAGCACATAGGCCAGCGACAGGGCAAAACCGCGTACGCCACCGACCTGGCCGCGCAACACCACGCCAGAGAGGATCGGCAGCATCGGCAGCACACACGGGGTGAAGGTCAGGCCGACGCCGGCGAGGAAGAACAGCAGCAGGCCTTGCCAGTCCCAGCCGGCCTTGGCGACCGTGGTGGTAGCTGGCGGCGCACTGCTGGTGATGCCATCGATGCTCAGGCGTGCGGTTTCCGGCGGGTAGCACAGGCCCTTGTCGGCGCAGCCCTGGTAGCCCACCAGCAAGGTGAAGGGGCGTTGTTCGTTGGCCGGGCGGGGGATTTCGATGTCGAGGATGCCGTGATAGACCTCGACGTCGCCGAAGAACTCATCGTGCTTGGCTTCACCCGGGGGGATCTGCGCCGTGCCCAGGGCTATGTCGGCAGGCTCGCTGCGAAACTGGAAGCGGTGGCGGTACAGGTAGTAACCGTCGGCGGCGACGAAGCGCAGTTTCAGGCTTTGCCCTTGATCCTCGACCAGGCTCAGCTTGAAGGCTTCGTGCACTGGCAGAAAGTCGCTGCTGTTGTTCAGCGACGCGGCGCCCAGGGTGGCGCTGGGGCGATTGTCGAGCAGGCCGGCGCCGACGGCGGGCAAGGCCAGGAGCAGAAACAGGAGGCAAAGCAGGCGGCGCATGGCGGTCTCGCAGTACAAAAGTGCCTGCATGATAACGGACTTTGCAGCCCTGTTGCCTTCATCGCGGGTCAAGTCGGATCGCCGCGACACATCCTCACAGGCGAAAGGCCCGCACCGCCGTATTCAACTCGCCACCCAGGCGAAGCAACTGCTCACCCTGCTCACGCCCTTCACCAATACGTTGCAAGTTGTCTTCACCCAAGCCATGAATCCGCTCGCTGTGGTCACGAATCTCGCTCACCGCGCCGCTCTGCTGGGCGGTGACATCGGCAATCCGTACCGCTGTGGCCGAGATGGTCTGGATTGCCGCGACAATTTCATCCAGCGCGCCATCCGCCGCCTGGGCCTGGTCAGCGGTGGCCTCGGCATGTTCGAGCTGCGCGCGCATGCCTTCAACCGATTCGCGGGCCGCCTGCTGCAGGCGCCCGATCAAGGTCTGGATCTCACCGGTAGCGCCGGTAGTGCGCAGGGCCAGGGAGCGTACTTCTTCGGCAACCACGGCAAAGCCACGGCCCATTTCCCCGGCCCGCGCCGCTTCGATCGCGGCATTGAGGGCCAGCAGGTTGGTCTGCTCGGCAATCGAGCGGATCACCGTCAGCACGCCGCCGATGGTCGCCGATTCCTCGGCCAGTTGTTCGATCATCTGCGCGTTGCCCTGTACTTCGTCGACCAGCGCCCGCAGCCCGGTCAGGCTCTGGCCTATCACTGCCTGGCCTTGCTCGACCGCACGCCCGGCGTCGTGGCTGGCGTCGGCCGCCTGGCTGGCGTCGCCGGCGACCTGGAGGATGGTCGCCTCCAGCTCGCCGAGGGCATCACGGATTTGCGCGGTGTCGCCGGCCTGGCGTTCGGCGCCGTCGTGCAGGGCGCTGCTCATGTCGGCCAGGGCGTGGCTGCTGCCAGCGACCTGCTCGGCGTTGTGGCGGAGGGTGCCGACCAGCTCGACCAGGTAGACCCGCAGGCGGTTGAGCGAGTCCTGGATATCATGCATTTCACGGTTGCTGCGGCCCAGGGCAATGGCCTGGCTGAAGTCGCCCTCGGCCCAGCGCGAGAGTGCCGGCGCGAGGTTGGTCAGCACCCGCGCCAGGCGCCGCTGCAGGGTGTCGATAAGCAGGGCGATCAGCAGGATCAAACCGATCATCAGGCCCTGAATCACCCGCACTTCGCCCTGGATGGCGGCATGCTGGCTACGCACACTGGGTTCGAGCTCGGCGATGGCCTGCTGCACGGCGCCGATGCGCTCGAAGGTGCTGCTGGCCAGGGCGCTGCGTTGCTGGATCTGCTCGCGGGTGCGCTGCAGCTCGCCGGGGTAGCGCTTGATCAGGCTGTTGAGTTCGCGCTTGAGCGCCACCCCGGTGTCTTCGGTTGCTGTGCTGGCCTGGGTCTCCAGGCCCATCAGCGCAGCAAAGTCGTCGGCGCTCGAAGCGCTACTGGCGGTCACCCCCAGCAGCGGCAATTGTTCGAGTAACTGCGCCTGGGCGGCGATCTGCGCAAGTTCGCGCTCGACTTCCTCGGCCAGTTCGCTGCGGCCGCTGCTGACCAGTTTGTCCCGCGCCAGGGATAGCCGCGACAGGTGCAGGGAGGCCTTGAACAGCGCCGGGGCATAACCCCCGGCATCGCTGCTGGTGCTGCTCTGCGCATAGTTGGCCAGTTGCTCGAGGCTCGCGCCCAGCTCGCGTTCGGCCTGCAGCAACAGGGCCTGCGGGTCGCCGGCCAGCTTGCCGGCGCCCAGCAACTCGTTGGCGGTGAAGCGCTGCAGATTGTCCAGGCTCGGGCGCAGGCGCTCGGCAAGCTCTGCCGGCAGTTGCTCCAGTTCACCCTGCAGGGCGGCGGTGGTCTGCAGCGCCGTGGCATGGCGCAGGGCGTCGCCGCTGCTCAGGTAGTCCTGGATATTGCGCGCCGCCTGGTTCTGGAATTGCTGCGACAGCGACAGATAGCGCTCCATTAATAAATAGGGGCGCTCCAGGGCGCGCTGCGACCACCACAGGGTCGCGCCCAGGGCGATGCACACGGTAACCAGCAACAGGGTATTGAAATTGGTGAGCAGCTTCAGGCGCATGTCCGGTGTCTACCAACGGCCGAATGGTAAGCGCCTGAAGTTATTGCGTTTTTATGACCGGGTTATGACGAAGCGGGCGGTCCGGTGAAAAAAACTGGCACTTTGCCTTTATGCTTCGACCCGTTGCACGCAGTTGCGCCCGGCACCCTTGGCGCGGTACAGCGCCTCGTCGGCGGAGGTGGCCATGCTCAGGGCGTCCAGGCCTTCGCTCAGTTGCACCACGCCGGCACTGAAGGTGCAGGACAAGTCGCGCGGCTGGGCCGGGTAATGGATCTCGGCAAAGCGCCGGCGAATTTCGTCGAGCACCTTGTGCGCCGAGCCCAGGTCGGTGTTGGGCATGACGATGGCAAATTCTTCACCGCCGTAGCGGCCAATGAAGTCGGTCTTGCGCAGGCGCTGCTTGAGGAACAGCGCCAGGCTCTTGATCACCCGGTCGCCCATGGGGTGGCCGTGGCTGTCGTTGACCTTCTTGAAGTGGTCGATGTCGAGCATGGCGAAGCTCAGTGGCTGCGCTTCGCGGCGCGCACGGAAGCTGCAGTCTTCGAGCAATTGCAGGATATGGGTGTGGTTGTACAGCCCGGTGAGGCTGTCGCGCACCATCCGCGCCTTGAGGTTGCGCGCCCGGGCCGCGCGGTTGCGCACGGTGGTGATCAGGTGCCGCGAGCGGATCGGCTTGGTCAAAAAGTCATCACCGCCCTCGCTCATGGCGTCGAGCTGTTTGTCCAGATCGTCCTCGGCCGACAGGTAGATGATCGGCACGCTGACATAACGGTCGTTGTGGCGGATCACCTTGGCAAGCTCGGTGCCGGTGCAGGCCGGCATGTACATGTCGAGGATGATCAGGTCGGGCTGGAAGTCGGCAAGCTCGGCCATGGTCTGAATCGGGTCGATCAGGGTGCGGGTGACGATCCCGGCGCTGTTGAGCAGGCGCTCGGTGTGCAGGGCCTGGGCCCGCGAGTCGTCGATGATCAGCACCTTGAACGGTTCGTACTGGGTGACGCTGGTCAGCAGCTCGACCTTTTCCAGCAGGCTCGAGGCTTCCAGGGTGCCGGTAAGGAACTCCTGGCCACCGGCGCGCACGGCGGCCAGGCGCGTCGGCGTGTCGGTTTCGTGCAGGCTGAAGAACAGCAACGGCACCCGCTGCTCCAGGCCCTGCTGGGCCTGGGCGGCCAGTTGCAGGCCGACACCGGGGCCGGTGAAGTCGACGTCCATGACGATTGCCGAGGGCAGCCGTTCGCTCATGGTCGCCTGGAACGCGGCGGCGCTGTTCAAGGCCTGTACACCGAGGCCGAAGAATTCCAGTTGCTGGGCCAGACGCTCGGCGCGGTCGTGGTCCTGGAGCATGATGTACACCGGCTTGCGCAGCGGCGGCAGCGGCACTTGCTCAAGTTGGTCGCCCTGGCGCAGGCCGGTGCGCGACAAACGTTGCATCAGCCGGTTGAGGTCGCTGATCAGCTGGCTGCTCAGGCGCGCGCTGTTGGCTTCGACCGCCTCCAGGGCATGGCCGATGGCCTCGGCCAGCTGGCTGTGCTCGGGCTGCTCGAAGCGCTCGGCATAGCGTTGCAGGCGCAGGTTGGCTTCGCACAGCTCACCCAGGTCGCCAGTCGACCACTCGCTGCGCTGCAGGCGCTGCCAGATCTCGAGGATTTGCCGGGCCTGATGAATGACCCGCTGGGCAAAGTGTTGCTTGAGGCGCTCACGATTGGGGTCTTCTGGCTCGGTCATGTCCTGACTACTTATAAGGGGTGAGGCTGAGTTCGAGTGATGGCTCTATGCTAGCACCACTTTCCCGGCAATCGAGTGCCTTGTATCAATTAACTGTACAAGTCCGTTTATTCATTTGCTGACCCAATAGTCGCTTATGCGAAGCGCCGTGCTTGATTTATAGTGCAGCGATACTTGCCGACCCCGGCAGGTGGCGCGCGGCATTAAAAGCCCATCGCGCTGGCACGAAGCCCGGGGGTTGCGGTCGAACCCCTTGAACCGACGTGACTGAAAGGACAACGCCATGCTGGACTGGAAAAACCGTACAGGCAAAGCCGAGGCGCGTGAGCGGGTCGAACCGCGCACCGCTGCCACCCGCAGTTATTTTGGCGGGTTGTTCTTCAGCCGCGCCCTGGGCTCGCTGATCGGCCTGTACCTGCTGGTGTGCGTGGGCCTGGGCTGGTACTGGAGCGCCGAGCCCGACCTGTTCCCGGTGCAGCAGAACGCCCAGGCGGCCGCCGAGAAAACCGGCAAGCAGATGGTCGTCGGCTATACCACCATCGAAACCCTCAAGACCGTGGCCGGCACCCTGCTCAACAAGCCCGGCGGCTATATTTCCAACGACCGCTTCCCGCCTGGCCTGTGGATGGACAACATGCCCAGCTGGGAGTACGGCGTGCTGGTCCAGGTGCGTGACCTGAGCCGCGCCCTGCGCAAGGACTTTGCCCGCTCGCAGTCGCAGTCCACCGAAGACGCTGACCTGGCCAAGGCCGAGCCGCGCTTCAACTTCGACAACAAGAGCTGGATCCTGCCGTCGAGCGAATCGGAGTTCCAGGAAGGCATCAACTCGCTGACCCGTTACCAGAACCGCCTGGCCTCGCCGGATCAGCAGGGCGCGCTGTTCTACACCCGCGCCGACAACCTCAACAACTGGCTGGGCGACGTCGCCACCCGCCTGGGTTCGCTGTCGCAGCGCCTGTCGGCAAGTGTCGGCCGGGTCAAGCTCAACAGCACCCTGAAGACCGAGTCGGTGCTGCCGGGCCAGGTGCCGCAGCTTGACGAAGAAGTGGTCGAAACCCCGTGGCTGCAGATCGACAACGTGTTCTACGAAGCCCGCGGCCAGGCCTGGGCGCTGTCGCATCTGCTGCGCGCCATTGAGGTCGACTTCGCCGATGTGCTGGCGAAGAAGAACGCTACGGTCAGCGTACGGCAGATCATCCGTGAGCTGGAAGCCTCGCAGGAGCCGCTGTGGAGCCCGATGGTGCTCAATGGCAGCGGCTTTGGCATGTGGGCCAACCACTCGCTGGTCATGGCCAACTACATCTCGCGGGCCAACGCTGCCGTCATCGACCTGCGTCAACTGCTGACTCAGGGCTGATCGGTGTCGATCTCCGAGCAGGAGGCAGCGCACCGCGCCGCCTCCGACCGCGAACTGATTGCCTGGGTCGATGAAAGCGACCGCCTGCTCGGCGCCGTGGCCCGCGCCGAGCTGCGCGAGCGCGGGCTGATTGGCCGCGGCACCTACATTCTCTTGTTTAATTCCGCTGGCCAGCTGTGCGTGCACCGGCGCACCCAGAGCAAGGCGATTTACCCCGGGTACTGGGATGTCGCCGCCGGTGGCATGGTCCAGGCCGATGAGAGCTATGCCGAATCGGCGGCCCGCGAACTGGAAGAAGAGCTGGGGGTCGGTGGGGTCGAACTCACCGCGCATGAATGTTTTTTCTTCGACCAGACCGGCAACCGGCTCTGGTGCGCGGTGTTCTCGGCGGTCTGGGACGGGCCTTTGCGCCTGCAGCCCGAAGAGGTCAGCGAGGCACGCTTCATCGCCGTCGAGCAGGCCCTGGCCGACAGCCAGCAACAGCCATATTGCCCCGATTCACTGGCTGCCTTGCGGCGCTACCTCGACCGTCGAGCCTGACGTCGCTAAACACATGCAAAATGGCGCAGTTTTGTACTTAGCATTCGCGACTTTTATCGTTACACTGCGCGGCCTTTAAAGGCTGCCGCACGCTTCATGCGGCAGTTGCGCTGCCCCTGCCAGAGTGGGGCTTCGCGGTCGGTACCCCGCCAGGGGCGTCGACCAGTTTTTATCCTCACCGTAGAGGATCAAAAGTGGCCAAGAAAGCCGCATCATTCGCCGCCCTCGGTGGCCTGGTGTTCTCCACTGATGCAGGCCGGCATTGCCCGGACTGCAGCAAACCCATAGATGCCTGCATCTGCAAACAGACGCTCATCCCCGAAGGCGATGGCATTGCTCGCGTGCGTCGCGAAAGCAAGGGCCGTGGCGGCAAGACGGTGACGACCATCAGCGGCGTGCCGCTGCCCCTGGAACAGCTCAAGGATCTGGCCAGCACGCTCAAGCGCCGCTGCGGAACCGGCGGCGCGTTGAAAGACGGGGTCATCGAAATCCAGGGCGATCATGTCGAGCTGCTGCTGGCCGAACTGATCAAACAGGGCTTCAAAGCGAAAAAGTCCGGCGGCTGAAGACTGCATCGCGATTTTTTGCAATTCGCTTTCTAAACTCGTTCCCGTAGGAAGGGTCTATCCCTGAACACGGATAATCGTCACTTTCAGGTTTTACACTGCGCCCGCCCCATGCAGGCCGGTGTTTTTCGACTTTCTATATAGGGGACTTCAATGTCCGTACGACGCACACGCAAAGACGATGGCAGCCAATGGACAGTTGCGGACAGCCGCAGTGTTTACGGCATTCGCCATTGGGGGGCCGGCTACTTCGCAATCAACGAGGCCGGGCGCGTCGAAGTCCGCCCGAACGGGCCTGGCAGCGCGCCGATCGACCTGTTCGAACAGGTCGACGAACTGCGCAAGAGCGGCCTGTCGCTGCCGCTGCTGGTACGTTTCCCGGACATCCTCCAGGACCGCGTGCGCCAGCTGACTGGCGCTTTTGACGCCAACATCGCGCGCCTGGAATACCAGAGCCAGTACACTGCGCTGTACCCGATCAAGGTTAACCAGCAAGAAGCGGTGGTGGAAAACATCATCGCCACCCAGAACGTTTCCATTGGCCTTGAAGCCGGCTCCAAGCCTGAGCTGCTGGCCGTGCTGGCGCTGGCACCGAAAGGCGGCACCATCGTCTGCAACGGTTACAAGGACCGCGAGTTCATCCGCCTGGCACTGATGGGCCAGAAACTCGGCCACAACGTCTTTATCGTCATCGAGAAAGAGTCGGAAGTGGCCCTGGTGATCGAAGAAGCCGCCGAGCTCAAGGTCAAGCCGCAAGTTGGCCTGCGCGTTCGCCTGTCGTCGCTGGCCTCGAGCAAGTGGGCCGATACCGGTGGCGAGAAGTCCAAGTTCGGCCTGTCGGCGGCGCAACTGATCTCGGTGGTGCAGCGTTTTCGCGATGCCGGCCTGGACCAGGGCATCCGCCTGCTGCACTTTCACATGGGCTCGCAGATCGCCAACCTGGCCGACTACCAGCACGGTTTCAAGGAAGCCATCCGTTACTACGGCGAGCTGCGCGCGCTGGGCCTGCCGGTCGATCACATCGACGTCGGCGGCGGCCTGGGTGTGGACTACGACGGCACCCACTCGCGCAACGCCAGTTCGATCAACTACGACATGGATGACTACGCCGGTGTCGTGGTCGGCATGCTCAAGGAGTTCTGCGATGCCCAGGGCTTGCCGCATCCGCATATCTTCTCGGAGAGCGGCCGCTCGCTGACCGCGCACCACGCCGTGCTGGTGGTGCAGGTGACCGACGTCGAGAAGCACAACGACGAAGTGCCGCTGATCGAGAACAAGGAAAGCCTGCCCGAGACCGTGCAGTGGCTGGCCGACTTGCTCGGCCCGACCGATATCGAGATGGTCACCGAAACCTACTGGCGCGCCACTCACTACATGAGCGATGTGGCCGCCCAGTATGCCGACGGCAAGATCACCCTGGCCGAGAAAGCCCTGGCCGAGCAGTGCTACTTTGCCGTCTGCCGGCGCCTGCACAACTCGCTCAAGGCCCGCCAACGCTCGCACCGCCAGGTGCTCGACGAACTCAACGACAAGCTGGCCGACAAGTACATCTGCAACTTCTCGGTGTTCCAGAGCCTGCCGGACACCTGGGCCATTGGCCAGGTCCTGCCGATCCTGCCGCTGCATCGCCTCGACGAAGAGCCGCTGCGCCGCGCCGTGCTGCAAGACCTGACCTGCGACTCGGACGGCAAGATCAACCAGTACGTCGACGAGCAGAGCATCGAGACCAGCCTGCCGGTGCACGCGATCAACGAAGGTGAAGACTACCTGCTGGGTATCTTCCTGGTCGGTGCCTATCAGGAAATCCTCGGTGACATGCACAACCTGTTCGGTGATACCGACTCGGTGAACATCTACCAGAACCCGAACGGCAGCGTGTACCACGCCGGTATCGAGACCCATGACACCATCGAAGACATGCTGCGCTACGTGCACCTGTCGCCGGAGGAGTTGATGACTCACTACCGCGACAAGTGCGCCAGCGCCAAGATCACCGCCCGTGAGAAGACCCAGTTCCTCGACGCCCTGCGTCTGGGCCTGACTCGTTCGTCGTACCTGTCGAGCTGATCAGTGGTGCGGGTCGCGTGCAGTCGCTGGCTGCGCGTCGACCCGACTTGACCCGCGATGCTTTCAACTACCGACGCACAAACCACCCATCCCGCCGCTGCAACCGCCAGCCCATCACCCCCAGCGTTACCCCGCGCAAGGCCATGAACAGCAGAAAGCCCAGCCACAGGCCGTGGTTGCCCAGATCGCGAGCCAGATAGGCAACCGGCAGGGCGATGAGCACGCTGAGCAGCATGCCGTTGCGCATCTCCCGCGCCCGCGTGGCGCCGATGAACAAGCCATCGAGCAGATAGCTCCACACCGCGATCAACGGCAGCAAGGCCAGGTACGGCAAGTACTGGTAGGCGGTTTCGCGCACATTGGCGATGTCGGTCTGCATGTTGATGAACAGATGCCCACCGAGCAAAAACAACACGGCAAAGCCGCTGCTGGCCAGCAGCGACCAGCCGCAGGCGACGGTCAGTGAGCGGCGCAGCGCCTGGCGATCGCCAGCGCCGATGGCGTGCCCGCACAGCGCTTCGACCGCATGGGCCAGGCCATCAAGGGCGTAGGCGGTGAGCAGCAGGCCATTGAGCAGCAAGGCATTGGCTGCCACGGTCGCTTCACCCAGGCGTGCGCCTTGCACGGTAATCAGGAAGAACACCGCTTGCAGCGCCAGGCTGCGGATGAAGATGTCGCGGTTGACGCTCAGCAGCGGCCGCCAGCTCTGCCAGCGTGCCAGCAGTGCCCAGGCGATCTGCCCGGGGTAAGCGCGCAGGGCCGGGCGGGTCAGGGCCAGGCCGAGCAGGGCGGCGCTCCATTCGGCAATCACCGAGGCCCGCGCCGAACCGATCACGCCCCAGTCCAGGCCGAGCACGAACCACAGGTTGAGGGCGATGTTGAGCAGGTTGGTGGTCAGCAGGATCGCCAGCGGCGCCCTGGCGTTCTGGGTGCCGAGGAACCAGCCGACCAGGGCGAAGCTGGCCAGCGCCGCCGGCAGGCCAAGCAGGCGGGTCTGGAAGAAGTCGTGGGTCGACTGCTCCAGCGCTGCCGAGGGCTGCATAAGTTGCAGCGCCAGGTGGCTGAACGGCAGGGCCAGAACACCCAGCAGCAGGGCGAAAAACAGCGCCAGCAACAGGCCCTGGAGCAACACCTGGCGCAGTGCTGCGCCGTCGGCACGACCCGCCGCCTGGGCGGCGAAACCGGTCGAGCCCATGCGCAGAAAGCCCATCACCCAGGCCAGGAAGGTGTACAGGCTGGCGCCCACCGCCACCGCACCGAGCTGATGAGCATGGGGCAGGTGGCCAATCACGGCGCTGTCGACCAGGGCCACCAGCGGTACGGAAATGTTCGAAAGTATCATCGGCGCGGCCAGCGCCCAGACCTTGATATGGGTCGGGCGGTCGCGCCAGTCGGTCAGCAAACGGGACATGAAAGCTCCTGGCAAGCCGGCATTGTAGCCGCTGCGGGCACCAAATCGTGCGAAGGCGGTCTCACATCCGCTCGCCGCATCACTGTTGCGGCGCGGTTGATATATAGTGCACCCCTAAGATTCCGCTGCCCGAGAGTTACTACTCCCATGCTCAACAAAGGATTGTTGCTGGCCTGCGCGCTGGCCTTGCTCAGTGCCTGCGATTCGTCTGCCCCGGACAAACCGGCCCCCGCGGCCCCGCCTGCGCAGACCCAGGACCAACCCGCAGCCCCGGCCCCGGCCGCCCCGGCTGCACCCGCAGACGCGACCAAGCCCGCTGCAGCCAAGGACGATGCCGCGACCCTGGCCAAGCGTTATGCCGGTCGCGAGCTGAGCGTGGTGGATGTCTCGGAAGTGCAGGTCGATGGCGCCAGCGCCCTGGCCCTGACCTTCTCGGTGCCGCTGGATGACCAGCAGAACTTCGCTGACAAGGTGCACCTGGTCGATACCGTCAAAGGCAAGGTCGACGGCGCCTGGGAGCTTTCTGCCAACAAGATGGAGCTGCGCCTGCGCCACCTGGAGCCCCAGCGCAAGCTGGTGCTGACCATCGACGCCGGGCTGCTCGCGGTCAATGGCAAGCGCCTGCCCGCCGAGTCGATCAGCCGCCTGGAAACCCGCGACATGCAATCGACCATCGGCTTCGCCAGCCGTGGCTCGCTGCTGCCGACGCGACTGGCCGAAGGCCTGCCGGTGATCGCCTTGAACGTCAACAAGGTCGATGTCGAGTTCTTCCGCATCAAGTCGGACAAACTGTCGCCGTTCCTCGCCACCTGGGGCCGCAACAGCAGCCTGTACTACTACACGTCCAAAGAAATCCTGGACATGACCGAGCTGGTCTACAGCGGCCGCTTCGACCTCAACCCGGCGAAGAACACCCGCGAAACCGTGCTGCTGCCGATTGCCGGCATCAAGCCGCTGCAAGAGCCAGGCGTGTACCTGGCGGTAATGCGCGCCTCCGGAACCTACGACTACACGCAACCGGCGACGCTGTTCACCCTCAGTGACATCGGCGTCTCGGCGCACCGTTACCAGAACCGCCTGGATGTCTTCACCCAAGGCCTGGAAGGTGGCAAGGCGCTGAGCGGTGTCGAGTTGGAACTGCTCGACGGCGAAGGCCGCGTGCTGGCCCAGGCCAAGACCGACAGCGACGGCCATGCCCAGTTGCCGACGCCACCCAAGGCCGAAACCCTGCTGGCCCACCAGGGCGTGCACACCACCATGCTGCGCCTCAATAGCGCTGCCCTGGACCTGGCCGAATTCGACATCACCGGCCCCCAGGCCAACCCGCTGCAGTTCTTCGTGTTCGGCCCGCGCGACCTTTATCGCCCGGGTGAAACCGTGCTGCTCAACGGCCTGTTGCGTGACCAGGATGGCCGCCCGCTCAAGCCGCAACCGGTGACGGTGGAAGTGCGCCGTCCGGATGAGCAGATCAGCCGCAAGTTCGTCTGGGAAGCCGATGCCAATGGCTTCTATCAGTATCAGCTGCAACTGGCCGATGAAGCGCCGACCGGGCGCTGGCAGTTGCTGTTCGACCTCGGCGGCGGCAAGAAGCAGGTGTTCGAGTTCCTTGTCGAAGATTTCCTGCCCGAGCGTCTGGCCCTGGAACTCAAGGGCAGTGACAAGCCGCTGAGCCCGGACCAGACTGCGCAGATCAAGGTCAACGGTCGCTACCTGTACGGCGCCCCGGCTTCGGGCAATCGCCTGAGCGGCCAGGCCTATGTGCGCCCGCTGCGTGAAGCGGTGCCGGCACTGCCGGGCTATCAGTTCGGTTCGATCACTGAAGAGGAACTGAGCCAGGACCTGGAGCTGGACGAAGTCAACCTGGACAGCAACGGCAAGACCACCCTGAACATCGAAAGCAAATGGTCCGAAGCCCGTTCGCCGCTGCAACTGACCGTGCAGGCCAGCCTGCAGGAGTCCGGTGGCCGGCCGATCACCCGCCGCCTTGAGCAACCGATCTGGCCGGCCGGGCGCCTGCCTGGCTTGCGCGGTCTGTTCGAGGGTGAAGAAACCGATGGCGAAGGCCCGGTGGAGTTCGAAGTGCTGGTGGCCGATCCGCAAGGCAACAAGCTGGCGGTCAACAACCTCAAGGTGCGCCTGGTCCGCGAGCGTCGCGACTACTACTGGAACTACTCGCAGAGCGACGGCTGGAGCTACAACTACAACGAGAAATTCCTCATCCAGAGCGAAGAGACGGTCAACGTCAAGGCCGGCTCCACCGCCCGGGTCAACTTCCTGGTTGATTGGGGCCCGTACCGCGTCGAGGTCGAAGACCCGCAGACCGGCCTGGTGTCGAGCGGGCGTTTCTGGGCCGGCTACCGTGCCCAGGACAACGCCGACGGCGGCGCCGTACGTCCGGACCAGGTCAAACTGGCCCTGGACAAACCGTCGTATGCCGATGGCGCCACCGCCAATATCACCGTCACTCCGCCTGCCGCAGGCAACGGCTACTTGATGGTCGAGTCCAGCGAAGGCCCGCTGTGGTGGGAAGAAATCGATGTACCGGCCGAAGGCAAGAGCTTTGCCGTCAAGCTCGATCCGAAGTGGGCGCGCCATGACCTGTATGTCAGCGCCCTGGTGATTCGCCCGGGCGAGCGCAAGGTCAATGCCACGCCGAAACGTGCCGTGGGTGTGCTGCACCTGCCGCTGGATCGCCACGAGCGCAAGCTGGCGGTAACCCTCAATGCCCCGGAAAAAATGCGTCCCAAGCAGCCGCTGACCGTCAAGGTGCAAGCGCGCAACGCCGACGGCAGCGTGCCCAAACAGGTGCATGTACTGCTGGCAGCGGTGGACGTGGGCATCCTCAACATCACCGAGTTCGAAACCCCCGACCCGTTCACCGGCATGTTTGGCCGCAAGGCCTATGGTGCTGACCAACTGGATATCTATGGCCAGTTGATCGAAGCCGGGCAGGGCCGTCTGGCCAGCCTGGCCTTCGGTGGTGACGCGGCCATGGCCAAGGGCGGCAAGCGCCCGAACACCACGGTGACCATTGTTGCCAAGCAAAGCGCCCCGGTAACCCTCAATGACAAGGGTGAAGGTGAAGCGACGGTCGATATCCCTGATTTCAACGGTGAGCTGCGGCTGATGGCCCAGGCCTGGACCGACGAGCGCTACGGCATGGCCGAAGGCAAGACCGTGGTCGCCGCGCCGTTGATTGCCGAGCTTTCGGCGCCGCGCTTCCTCGCCGGCGGCGACCGCACGACCCTGGCCCTGGATCTCTCCAACCTGTCGGGCAAGGCACAGAACCTGACCGTGCGCCTGAGCACCGAAGGCCAGCTGAATCTGCTCGGCGCCGCCGAACAAACCCTGAGCCTCACCGAAGGCAAGCGTGTCACCCTGCTGGTGCCGGTTCAGGCCAGCGGTGGCCTGGGCCAGGGCAAGGTCAAGGTCGAGGTGCAAGGGCTGCAACTGCCAGGCGAGTCGGCCACGGCCTTCAGCCGCGACTGGACCCTGGGCATTCGTCCGGCCTACCCGGCAATGCTGCAGCATTATCGTGTCGCCCTCAAAGACCAGCCCTGGACCCTGCCGGAAGCTGACCTGGCGCTGTTCGAGCCGGTGGGCCTCGAGGCCTCGCTGGCATTGTCGAGCCGCCCGCCGCTGAACCTGGCCGAGCAGATCCGCGCCCTCGAAGCCTACCCGTACGGCTGCCTGGAACAGACCACCAGTGGCCTGTACCCGTCGCTGTACGCCGATGCCGCGACGCTCAAGCGCCTGGGCATCAAGGGTGAGCCGGCGGACGTGCGCAAGCGCAAGATCGAGATGGGCATCGAGCACCTGCTGGGCATGCAGCGCTACAACGGCAGCTTTGGCCTGTGGAGCGCTGACGACGAGGAAGAGTACTGGCTGACCGCCTATGTCACCGACTTCCTCCTGCGTGCTCGCGAGCAAGGTTATGCCGTGCCGCCCGAGGCCCTGAAAAAAGCCAGCGAGCGCCTGCTGCGCTACCTGCAGGAGCGCAACCTGATCGAGATCAGCTACAGCCAGAACGCCGAGCACAGCCGCTTTGCCGTGCAGTCCTATGCTGCTCTGGTGCTGGCGCGTACCCAGCAAGCGCCGCTGGGCGCCCTGCGCAGCCTGTTCGAGCGGCGCAGCGATGCGCGCTCCGGCTTGCCGCTGGTGCAACTGGCCATCGCCCTCGACAAGATGGGCGACAAGCCGCGTGCGCAACAGGCGCTGCAGGCTGGCCTGGCGGTCACCCGTAGCGAGAACAGCTGGCTGGCCGACTACGGCAGCCCGGTGCGTGACCAGGCGCTGATCCTGTCGTTGCTGACCGAGAACAACCTGGCCAGCGACAAGCTCGATGCACGGCTGTTCGAGCTCTCCGACCAGATGGCGGGTAACCGCTGGCTGTCGACCCAGGAGCGCAACGCGCTGTACCTTGCCGGTCGTGGCCTGCTGCGCAAGCCTGAAGGCAACTGGTCGGCACGCCTGGACAGCGCCGGTGAAGTGCGCGAATTCAACAACGAGCAATCGGGGATGAAACTCGAAGGCCCGCTGCTGGCCTCGCCGCTGACCATCCAGAACGAAGGCAGCGAGACGCTGTTCCAGCAACTGACCCTGTCCGGTTATCCGCGCCAGGCCCCGGTTGCCCGCGGCAGCGGCATGACCATCCGCCGCGAGTTCCTTGGCATGAATGGCCAGGCCCTGGACATCAAGGCGCTCAAGAGCGGTGACCTGGTGCTGGTGCACCTGGCGGTGACGGCCAATACCCAGGTGCCGGACGCGCTGGTGGTCGACCTGCTGCCGGCGGGCCTGGAGCTGGAAAACCAGAACCTGGCGCAAAGCGCGGCAAGCCTTGAGAACGCCAGCAGTGCAGTGAAGCAATGGCGCGAGTCGATGCAGAACGCCGCGGTCGTGCATCAGGAGTTTCGTGATGACCGCTACGTGGCGGCGCTGAGTATCGACCAGTACTCCACCACCCACCTGCTGTACCTGGCCCGCGCGGTAACCCCAGGGACCTACAAGGTACCGCCGCCGCAGGTCGAGTCGATGTACCGGCCGAACTACAACGCGGTGGGCGAGTCGCCTGCCGAGCTGGTGGTCAAAGGTCGCTGACTCAGGGATTTGTGGGAGCGGGTGACTCCGCTCCCACAGGTTCTAATTGCTCAGTGAATGATCCAGCTCAGCACCCACAAACCCAGCACCAGCCAGATGATGCCGAGTATGATCGAGGCGCGCATGAAGGCGCGGATCGCCGAGTACAGCAACATCAGGCCGATGATCAGGGCGAGGATGCTGACCAGCGAAGTGTCCATGCCCAGGGTGCGTGACAGGCCCTCGATGAAATTGCCACCGGCGTTGGCCAGCAGGTTGAACAACCCGCTCAGGCCGTCGACGATAAACCGGATCACCGCCCCCAGCGCCTGGCCGAGCCACTCGAAAAAACCTTCTACATGCATAGTTGCTTCCTGATGATCAATTCGGCGAATGCGCCGTTGCCAAGCCTTTGGCCATGCCAGGGCCGGGTCGGTTCCCTGCGTAGCTGCTACGCCAGGAGGGCCTGATGCACATCTTAGCTCGCCTGCGTGGCGCAATCAGAAAACCCCTGGGCTTGCTGTTCGCCATCCCCTTGCTGTTGATTGCCGTGCTATGGCTTGCCGACCGCATCTGGCCGTTGCCGATGCCGGCCGATGACCTCGCCCGGGTGGTCCTGGCCGAAGACGGCACACCGCTGTGGCGCTTTGCCGATGCCGACGGGGTGTGGCGCTATCCGGTTACTGCCGAGCAGGTTTCGCCTTATTACCTGGAGGCGTTGCTGACCTACGAGGACCGCTGGTTCTACCACCACCCCGGTGTCAACCCGCTGGCCCTGGGCCGCGCGGCCTGGCAGAACCTGCGCGGTGGCCGGGTGCTGTCTGGTGGTAGCACCCTGTCGATGCAGGTCGCGCGCCTGCTCGACCCACACTCGCGCACGCTGCCCGGCAAGCTGCGCCAGCTGTGGCGTACCGCGCAACTGGAGTGGCACCTGTCGAAGGCGCAGATCCTCGAAATCTACCTCAACCGTGCGCCGTTCGGCGGCACCTTGCAGGGTGTCGCCGCGGCCAGCTGGGCCTATCTTGGCAAGTCGCCGATGCACCTGACGCCTTCAGAGGCGGCCTTGCTCGCGGTGTTGCCCCAGGCGCCCAGCCGCCTGCGCCCGGATCGGCACCCGGAGCGCGCCCAGGCGGCGCGCGACAAGGTCTTGCAGCGCCTGGCCGAGTACCAGGTGTGGCCGCAGCAGCGGGTCGCCGAAGCAGAAGAGGAACCGCTGTTGCTGGCACCACGTCAGGAGCCGGCGCTGGCGCCATTATTGGCGCGACGGCTGAACCGCCCGCACAGCCCGCCGTTGATTCGCACCACCCTCGATGCCTCGTTGCAACGGCGCCTGGAAGACCTGCTGCTGGGCTGGCGTGCGCGCCTGCCCGAGCGGACCTCGGCGGCGATTCTGGTGGTCGAGGCGCAGAACATGGCGGTGCGCGCCTACCTGGGGTCGGTGGACCTGAATGACGAGCGCCGCTTTGGCCACGTCGACATGATCAGCGCCCTGCGTTCCCCCGGCTCGACCCTCAAGCCGTTCCTCTATGGCATGGCCATGGACGATGGCCTGATCCATTCCGAGTCCTTGCTGCAGGACGTGCCGCGCCGCTACGGCGACTATCGCCCGGGCAATTTCTCCATGGGTTTCAGCGGGCCGGTGGCGGCCAGTTCCGCGCTGGCCCTGTCGTTGAACCTGCCGGCGGTGCAACTGCTTGAAGCCTACGGGCCGAAACGCTTTGCCGCGCAGATGCGCAGTGGCGGCGTGCCGTTGATCTTGCCGCCGCTGGCCGAGCCTAACCTGTCGCTGATTCTTGGCGGCGCCGGTAGCCGCCTGGAAGATCTGGTGGGCGGCTACGCCGCGTTTGCCCGCGATGGCCTGAGTGCGCCGATCCGCTTGCAACCCAATGACCCGCTGCTTGAGCGACGCCTGCTGTCGCCCGGCAGTGCCTGGATTATCCGGCGGATTCTCAGCGGCCAGGCGCGCCCGGACCGCGACCCTCACGCAGAGCTAGTGCAGCGCCCGCAACTGGCGTGGAAGACCGGCACCAGCTATGGCTTTCGCGATGCCTGGTCGATTGGCGTCGGCCCGCGTTACCTGATCGGGATCTGGATCGGCCGCCCGGATGGCACGCCGGTGCCCGGCCAGTTCGGCCTGGCCTCGGCGGCGCCGTTGATGCTGCAGGTGCATGATGTGCTGAGCAACCGCGACAGCCAGCGCGGGATTGCCACACCCCTGGCGGCGGTGCCGGCCAACGTCGGGGTTGCGGCGATCTGCTGGCCGCTCGGCCAACCCATGGCCCGCCAGGACCCCAATTGCCGGCGCCAGCGTTTTGCCTGGACCCTGGACGGTACCACGCCGCCAACCCTGCTGGCCCAGGACCAGCCCTTGAGTGTCGGCTTGCGCGAGACGGTCTGGGTCAACGATCAGGGCTCGCGTGTCGACGCTACCTGCGCCGGCGCCCAGGCCCGGGAAATCGCCCTCTGGCCGTCGCCACTTGAACCGTGGCTGCCAAGGGTGGAACGCCGCGAGGCGCGCTTGCCCAAGGTCGACCCGCAATGCCCGCCGCAGGTGCCGGCCAGTGCGCCGCCGCTGTCGATTGTCGGCGTGCGCCAGGGCGATCAGCTACGCCGCCCGGCCACCAGCAGCGAACCATTGCGTTTCAAGGTCTCGGCCCTTGGCGGTAACGGACGCCACTGGTGGTTCCTCAACGGTGCGCCGCTGGGCGAAACCAGCGGTCAGGAGAACCTCACGGCAAGCTTCGAGCAGGCCGGGCGCTTCGAGCTGAGCGCCCTGGATGAAAGCGGCGAAACCGCCCGGGTCGAATTCCAGGTCAATGACTGACGCTCTCTATTAGACGATGACAGGGCCAGCACCTACGCTTGGATTGACGAGGTCGCCGCCCTGGCGGCCTTGTACTGTTCGGGATCATGGAGTGTCCGATGCGTGCGTTGGCCGTCGCGATAGTGGGGTTGTCCTGGGTGAGCGTTGCCAGCAGCGAACCCCTGCCGCGTTTTCTCGACAGCCACGAAATCGAACGCAACCTGCCGGCCCCCAATCTGCCGGCCGATGCCTACCGGCCAAGCAACCCGGGAGTGCTGGTGCCGGTGCCGGTAACCCAGGCCCGGGCGTTGCTGCGCGACACGCGGATCTTCCTGCGCAAAGTGCGCTTCGAAGGCGGCAGCATCTACCCCTTGAGTGACCTGCGCGACAACTACCAGAGCCTGGCCGGCCGCGAGGTCAGCCTCGGCGAGCTGATCGACGCCACCCAGCGCCTGACCCAGCGCTACCAGCAGGACGGCTACCTGTTGTCACATGCCTACCTGCCCGAGCAGGACTTCGCCGATGGCCGGGTGCGGGTGGTGCTGGTCGAAGGCTACATCGATGAACTCGAGCTGCACGGCGAGGTGGGCCCGGCGGCGGCCTACGTTGAGCAACTGGTGGGCCGGCTCAAGGCCGAACGGCCGCTGACCCGCGCCACCTTCGAGCGCTACGTCGCGCTGATGAGCCGCCTGCCCGGCTTCAGCGTGCAGGCAAGCCTTGCGCCTGCCAACCCTGTCAGTGGTACCAGCCGGCTGATCGTCGAGGCCAGGCGCCGGCCGTTCAGCGGCAACCTGACCGTCACCGATGGCACCCGCGATGACCCCCAGGCCTTGCTCAGCGTGAGCAGCAACGCGCAGACGGCGCTGGCCGAACAGTTCAGCGTCACCGCCCTGGCGCCGCGCGGGGAAGATCACGAAAGCTATTTTCGCCTGGACTACTCCCAGTACCTGGACGATCAGGGCAGCCAGTTGCACCTGTCGGCCTCGCGTTACGACAGCGACCCCAGTGCCCAGGTGCTGCTCGGCGATGGCACCCAGCTCAAGGCCCATCGCGAGAACGACCGCTTTTCGGCGGGCCTCAGCCAGGTGCTGCTGGCCGCGCCCGGTGAGTCGCTCAACGTTGCTGCGCGTTTCTACATGGTCAATGACGATGTTGAGTATCGCGCGGTCGACGCGCCCTTGCGGCTGAGCAATCGCACCGATGTGCGTGCCCTGGGCTTTGAAGGCGAGTGGCGCAAGGCCGATGCCGACCAACTGCGGATTGTCAGTGGTGGCGCCTATCAGGGCCTGGATTACCTGGGGGCGAAAAGCAACAGCGATTTCGACCTGGATTTCCTCCGCCTGCGTTTGTCCGGTTTGCAGAGCGATCGCCTGTTCGGCAATTGGCAGGGGGTGGCGTCGGCGGCCTTGTACTGGAGCCGCGACAGCCTGCCCGACAGCGAGCGGGTGGTGTTCGGCGGGCAGAGCTTTGCCCGCGGTTACCCCGCCGACCAGGCCCTGGGCGACAAGGGCTGGGGCCTGGCCTATGAGCTCAATTACAGTTTCAACGGCGATGGCCGCTGGGTAAAGTTGCTGCAACCTTATGCCGTACTGGACACCGCGCGCACCTGGTTCAACGAGGTGGACCTGCGCGATGCACACTTGAGTTCAGTGGCTTTGGGGCTGCGCATCGGTGACGGGCGCTTCTATAACCTGGCGCTGGAGCTGGCCAAGCCGCTGTCGGATGTTGCCCTCGACAGCTTTGACCGCGAGCCACGGCTGAGTGTGAGTTTCAGCGTGCAGCTGTGAACCGGCTCCTACAAGGGCCGTAGCCCCTGCAGGGTCACTGCACCAGTTGCATCCGCGGTTTGGGGAACAGGTTGTCGAGGGTTTCCAGCAGGCGGTTGTGGTAGATCGGCTTGCGGAACAGGTCCAGCACCTGCAGGCGCAGCAGGTCGCTGATGTCGTCCATGTCGGCATGCCCGGAGGTGACGATCACCGGCAAGTGCTGGCGCGAGGTGTGCTCGCGCAGGCGCCTGATCAGTGATATGCCGCTCTCCTCCGGCATGCGCAGGTCGGTGATGACCAGGGCCACGTCCGGGTGGCGGGTGAGCTGTTGCAGGGCGAGTTTCACCGAGGTGGCGGTGTAGCAGCAAAAACCCTCGCCCTCCAGCAATTCGGCAAGTTCCAGCAAGGCGTCCTCTTCGTCATCCACCAGGAGTAGCTGTTGACGGGGGGAAGAGGTCGGCATGGGGCGGTCCTGTGATGGGGGAGTTGATCAGTGCATTGGCGTGAACCGATGAATCCACTCGTCAGCTACCACCACTGCCACCGCCCGAAGCAGGCGGCGCTTTTAGCGCGTTTTCAATCTTGGTCATGACGCCAGTCACATTGGTAGAAATGGGCGTAATGAATGCCGTCAACGCGACCGCAACCATGGCCGCGACAATCGCGTACTCGATGCCCGAGGCACCATCTTTGCGGTAGAAGAATTCTTTGCAGCTCTTGAGGACTCGGGAAAGACGCATGGCATTTCTCCTTGCGCCGGAGGCGCAGATGGCAGGGGTATTCAGTGATTCCCCTTTGCCACCACAGCATCGTCAACGGGCCAAATCTCGGCAAATGTAAGAAGGTATTAATACTAAAGTTATAACCAAATACCGACGCCAATAAGCTGTTGTTTTATGGGGGTGTCGGCTTTGCGACGGAAAAAAATCTGACGGGTAATGGCATTTTGTCCTAGCTGCGCTACCGTCAAATAGCGAAATAGTTGTTTCCGACTGCAGTGCTGTGGGCCATTTCACAAAAGTGAGCCTGAAGGACAGCTTGGGGAGAAGGAGGGCCAGCATGAGCAGTCGCATTACCATCATCCTTGCAGGCCTCTTTCTGATCGGTGCGCTGCTGGCCGGCTACTGGGGGCTGATGCTCAGCCAGCCGCCAAGCGAGCCGGCGCCGGCAGCCGCCGTCGAACCCGCGCAGGCTCCGGTGACCCGGGTGGTCACTGAAGCAACAGACGAACTGCGCAAGCCGGTTGTTGTGCTGCGTCGCGATGTCAGTCCCTATACCCCGCTGGTGGCCGAAGACCTGCTGATCGAACGCCTGCAGGTGGCGCCGCCGGGCAGTTTCCAGACCCTTGAACAAGTGCTCGGGCGCAGCAGCTGGCGCGCCTTGAGCGCCGGCACCTGGCTGGAGCAGGGCAGCTTCGAGGCCGGTGGCCCGCTGGCACGGATGATTCACCCCAGTGAGCGGGCGCTGGCGGTGGCGGTGGACGAAGTGGTCGGCGCCGCCGGGCAACTGCGCCCGGGTGACTATGTCGATGTGCTGGTGTTCCTGCGTGAAGACAACAGCAACCCGCAAGCCTCGGCCCAGGTAGTGTTGCCGGCCTTGCGCCTGCTCAGTGTCGGTGCGCAGCTGGGCCTGGCCAACGATGGCCAGCCTGCCGAGGCGCCCATGGATGACAAGGCCCGTCAGGAACAACAGCGCAACCCGGTGCGCACTGTGGTGCTGGCGGTCCCCGAAGCATTGGCCAGCCGCCTGCTGCTGGCCGCTCAGGCCGGCAGTCTGCGCCTGGCGGTACGCAGCGCCGAGGAGAAGCGCCTGGCCCAGTACTGGACTGACCCGCAAGCCAGCGCCAAGGCCGTCGACAACGCCAACCGTGAACTCTATCGCTTCAGCCAGCTCGCCCAGGTACCGGCCGCCCGACCTGTGGCCAGTGCAGCGCCGCCACGCGGCATGGAAATCATCCGCGGTAATCAAGCCAGCACGCCAACCCCCTGACCAAGCAAGGATGCCCTTCAATGAGCAGTCGTTCCGAGCGGGTAATCAAGCAGATGCTCTGCGCCCTGTTGTGCGCCGTGCCGCTCGCCCCAACGGCGATGGCGGCGTCCGGCTGCGCGGCGCTGGAGCAGGTGCCGGGCGTCATCGAGATCGATCAGGGCCTGCAACAGGAGTTGCGCCTGCCGGTGGCAATCACCCGCGCGGCGATTGGCGAGCCGAAGATTGCCGACGTACATGCCAGTGGCACTGACGCGGTGCTGCTGACGGCGGTCGGCCCCGGCGCCACCAGCCTGATGCTGTGGACTGCCTGCGCCAAGACACCGCGCCAGGCCATGGTGTTCGTCAAGGGCATTGCCAGCAGCGAGATGGCTGCCAGTGCGCTGCCGCCGTCCGAAGATCCGCTGCTGCCCAGCCAGGTGCAGGCCGATATCCGCTTTGTCGAAGTCAACCGCACCAAGTACAAGGAGGCCGGCGCGCGGCTGTTCTTCAAGGGCTCCAACAACACCCTGATCGGCTCACCGAGCACCGTGCCGAACACCACCGTAAGCCCGGGGCAGGTGCCCACCGTGCCCGGCACGCCAAACATTCCCCTGGACAACGGCGTGTTCAACATCATTTGGGGCGGTGGCAGCAGTCGCTTCCTGGCCGCGATCAATGCCCTGGAAACCAGCGGTTTCGCCTACACCCTGGCGCGCCCCAGCCTGGTGGTGCTCAGCGGCCTGACCGCAAGCTTTCTGGCCGGCGGCGAGATCCCTATCCCGGTGCCCAGCAGCGGCAGCGACAGTGTCTCGATCGAATACAAGGAGTTCGGTATCCGCCTGACCCTGTCGCCCACCGTGGTCAGCCGCAATCGCATCCTGCTGAAAGTCGCGCCGGAAGTCAGCGAACTGGACTACAACAAGGCGGTGAATATCGCCGGTACCCAGGTGCCCGGCCTGACCGTCAGGCGTACCGACACCAGCATCTCCCTGGCCGATGGCGAGAGCTTCGTCATCAGTGGCTTGATCAGCAGCCAGTCGCGCTCGACCGTCGACAAGTTTCCAGGCCTTGGCAACCTGCCGATCATTGGCGCGCTGTTTCGCCAGTCCTCGGTGCAGCGCGACGAGACCGAACTGCTGATGATCGTTACCCCGCACCTGGTCCAGCCGCTGGCGGCCGATGCCCAGTTGCCGTCGCTGCCGGGTGAGGGCTTGCGCAACTACGACCCGAGCTGGGGCCGGCTGTTCTTTCTGGAAAACGGCGACTTTGAACGTCGCAGCGGGTTATCCCAATGAGTGAAAGCCTGAGCCAGACCTTCCTCGCCATCACCCGCAACGATGGCGACCTGCAATGGTTGCAGGGTGCACTGGCGCCGCTGGGGCAGGTGGTCGGTGCCGGCAGCGGCAGCCTTGACGAGTTGCTGGCGCTGGTCGATGTCACCTTCGCCAGCCTGGTGTTCGTCGGCCTCGACCGTGAGCAGGTGGTCAACCAGTGCGCGCTGATCGAGGGGGTGCTGGAAGCCAAGCCGATGCTGGCGATCGTTGCCCTCGGCGATGGCATGGACAATCAACTGGTGCTCAACGCCATGCGTGCCGGGGCGCGGGATTTTGTCGCCTATGGCTCGCGTTCCAGTGAAGTCGCAGGCTTGGTGCGGCGCTTGAGCAAACGCCTGCCGCCGGTGACCAGCAACCCCAGCCTGGGCGGGCTGACCGTGCTCTATGGGGCCCAGTGTGCCGCCGACGGCGCCTTGCTGACCACGCACATGGCGCGGGTGGTGCAGACCAGCGGCCAGCAGACCCTGCTGCTCGACCTTGGCCTGCCGCGGGGTGACAGCCTGGCGCTGCTCGGCCTGGAAGCCTCGTTTCATTTCGGCGATGCCCTGCGCCACCTGCGCCGGCTCGACAACACCCTGATCGACAGTGCCTTCACCCGCGAAAGCTCGGGCCTGCGCCTGCTGGCTTATGCCGAGACCGACGAGCCGCTGGAGCGCACCAGCGCGGCAGAGCTGTACATGCTGCTCAGCGCCTTGCGCCAGCACTTTCAGCACATCGTCGTGAACCTCACCGGCCAGGCTGACAGCGAAGCCCTGCGCACCTTCGTCAGCCACTGCGACAAGCTGATCTGGTACACCGACCAGAACGTCCTCGATTGCCGGCGCAACCTCGAAGTGCTGACCCAGTGGCGCGAGAAGGGCATGAAGCTCGAACACGCAAGCCTGTTGGTCGACCGCTACCTGCGCGGTGTCGCGCCGGATTCCGAAGCCTTGGGCAAGCGCTACGGCCTGCCGGTTCTGCGGGTCTTGCCCTATAGCCCGGAGGTGCGCCTGAACGCCAAGAACCAGGGCCTGACCCTGTTCGAGCTGGCGCCGCGCGAGCCGCTTACGCAACAGCTGAAAAGCCTCGGTGAACGCCTGGCGCGGCGCTCGGAAAACAACCCGCCGGTGGCCGCCACCTGGCTCAATCGGCTATGGGGGCACAAGTGAGCGGCGACGAGCTGTTCGGTGGCCCACGGCATAACCTGGGGGCCGACCCACAGGCGCTCAAACGCGCCCTGCACCGTTACATCATCGACGCCATCGAGGACAGCGGCCGCAACCTGCTCGAAGGTTCGCGCCCGGCCCTGGCGCAGTTCGTGGTGGAACAGGTCGGCGATTACATTGCCCGCCTGCACCTGGCGTTGTCGCGCTACGAGATGGAACGCCTGGCCGAGGAAATCGTCGACGAGCTGACCGGTTTCGGCCCGCTGGAAGTGCTGCTGCGCGATGCCAGCGTCACCGAGATTTTGGTCAACGGCCCGCACCGGGTGTTCATCGAGCGGGCCGGGGTGCTGCAACAGACCGACCTGCGTTTTATCGATGCCCATCATGTCGAGCGGGTCATGCAACGGATTCTTGCGCCCCTGGGCCGGCGCCTGGACGAGTCCTCGCCGATGGTCGATGCGCGCATGCCCGACGGCAGCCGGGTCAATGCCATCATCCCGCCGGTGGCGCTCGACGGCCCGTGCCTGTCGATCCGCAAGTTTCGCAAGGACATGCTCAAGAGCGCCGACCTGCTGGCCACCCGCACCATCGACCAGGGCATGCTCGACTTCATCCAGCTGGCGGTGGCGCGGCGCTGCAATATCCTGGTCAGCGGCGGTACCGGCACCGGCAAGACCACCCTGCTCAATATCCTCAGTCAGTTGATCAGCCCCCACGAACGCCTGGTGACCATCGAGGACGTGGCCGAACTGCAGCTCGATCACCCGCACGTGGTGCGCCTGGAAACCCGTCCGCCGAATGCCGAAGGGCATGGCGAGATCAAGGCCAGCGAGTTGATTCGCAACGCCCTGCGGATGCGCCCCGACCGTATTCTGCTCGGCGAGATTCGCGGCGTCGAAGTGCTCGATGTGCTGACGGCGATGAACACCGGCCACGATGGTTCGATGAGTACCGTGCATGCCAACACTGCCCAGGATGCCTTGCTGCGCCTGGAAACCCTGGTCGGCCTGACCGGTCGCCAGGTGGCCGAGAAAACCCTGCGGCAGATGATCTGCGCGGCGCTGGATGTGGTCATCCAGCTGACCCGCCTGGCCGATGGCCGCCGCTGCGTCAGCGAGGTGCTGGAGGTGGTCGGGGTGCGTGATGACGTGTACGTCACCAATACCCTGTTCCGGCTCGATCGGCGCACGGGCGAAGGCTTTTTGCGCGAAGCGCCGAACCCGGCCGGTGACAAGCTGCGCCGCGATTACTCGGAGCCGCAGCCGTGATCGCCGCGCTCCTCGGGCTGATTTGCCTGGCCTTGCTCGGCTTGTCGGTGCACCTGTTCTACCGCGGCATGCGCAAGTCTGCCCAGGAGCGCATCCTCCGGCGTCTGGGTCAGGTCGAGCAAGCCGCTGCGCTGGCGCCGGTCGGGCACGACTGGCTGGACCGCCTGCTGCAGCGTGCCGGTATCGAGCGGCGTAACGAGCTGTTGTGGTTTTGGCTGGCCCTCTGGCTGCTGGCCGCGCTGTTGACCGGGCGGGTCGTGGGCTGGGTGGCAGGCCTTGGCCTGTTGCCCATCGGCCCGCTGCTGGCCTGGTTGTACCTGGGCTGGCGCTATCGCCGGCGGCTGCAACGGATGATCGAGCAACTGCCGGTGCTGCTCGATCACAGCGTGCGCAGCCTCAAGGCCGGGCGCACCCTCAGCGATGCCGTGCTCGGCGCCATCGATGCTTCCCGTGAGCCGTTGCACGGCGCCTTGCAGCGGGTGCGGCGCAACGTGCAGATGGGCATCAGCCTCGACGATGCCGTGGGCGAGCTGGCCGAGTTGTATGACCAGGATGAACTGCGCCTGTTTGCCCTGGGCCTGCGTATCAACCATCGCTATGGCGGCAACGCCAGCGAGCTGCTGGAGAACCTGATCAAACTGATTCGCGAACGCGAGCAGGGCGCGCGGCAGTTGCGCGCCATGACCGGCGAAACGCGCATGACGGCTATGGTCCTGGGCCTGTTGCCGGTGGGCATGGCCGGTTACTTCCTGATCAGCAATCCCAACTATCTGCTGACCATGTGGCGCGACAGCAACGGCCAGTTCCTCCTGCTCGGGGCCTTCCTCCTGCAGGCCTTGGGCTGCCTGGCGCTGTGGCGCATGTTGCGGAGTATCTGAAATGGCCCTGTTGCTCAGTGCCCTGATGCTGTTTGCCGCCTTTGCCTTGCTGCTGGCTCAGTTCCTGCGCCAGCGGCATCGTCAGCGCCTGGTCGCCCAGCGCTTGCAGGGCCAGCTGGGCGCGGACAACCGCTTGGGCAACTGGCTGCAGCAGCTCGGCGCCAGCCGCCTGGGCCAGCGTTCGTTGAGTCTGGACGGCGAGACACGTTTGCTGCTTGATCGCATCGGCTGGCGGCGTAGCCGGCAACGGGCGCTGTTCGCTGCCTGCCAAGTGGGGGCGCCGCTTCTGGCGCTGGGAGTGGGGGTGATCGCGCAGGAAACCCTGTACCACACCAGCCAGACCCCGTGGCTGGTACTGCCGCTGTGCGCCATGGGCGCCGGTTACCTGTTGCCCAAGCGCTTGCTGGCCTGGGCGGCGGCGCGCCGTCAGCAGCAGGTGGCCCGGGAGGTGTCGACCTTTATTCCGCTGCTGCGGATCCTGTTCGAATCGGGCCTGGCGGTGGAGCAGGCCTTGCGCGTGCTGAGCCAGGAATCACGGCAACTGTTGCCGGTGCTGAGTGAGGAGCTGCGGGCGATTCTGCTGCGGGTCGACTCCGGCCTGGCCCTGGCCCCGGAGCTGGAAAAAACCGCGCAATTGCTCAGCGTCGATGAGTTCAGCGACAGCTGCGTGATCCTCCAGCAACTGCTGAGCCAGGGCGGCGGGGCGATGAAGTCGTTGCTGGCACTCAAGCAACTGCTCGATGACCGGCGCCTGACGCGCATGCAGGAGCGAATTTCAAAGATGTCCGGGAAGATGTCGATAGTGATGATGGTATTCCTGTTTCCGGCCTTGCTGATTGTGTTGGCAGGGCCCGGTTTCACGGCGTTGGCCAAGGCCTTGGGTTCATGAGCGGAGGGATGTGCATGAAAGCAGTCATGGTGATCATGAGCCTGGCGCTGCTCGCTGGCTGTACCACTCAGGACGGCGCGCAGTGGCTGGCCTTGCCGGGTATGCCGGTCAGTTGCAGCAAGCCGGATTCGGCCCAGGAGCTGGCCTTGAGCATGGCCGACGAGATGCTCGCCGAGGGCCGCCCGCATGCCAGCCTGGCGCACCTTGAGGCGTTGCCGGCGGACATGGCCCAGGTGCGCTTGCGCAAGGCCCGGGTGTCGCGCCTGCTCGGGCGCAGCGAAGCCGAACCGTTATACCGCAGCCTGCTTGGTGGTTGCCTTGCGGCAGAAGGCGAGCATGGCCTGGGGCAACTGGCAGCGGCCCGGGGTGACAACCTCCAGGCCCAGCGCCATTTGCTGCGCGCGGTGCGCCTGGCGCCGACCGACGAAAAGGTGCGCAACGACCTCGGCGTGGTTTACCTGAACCTGGGCAATGTCGAGCAAGCGCGTTTCGAGTTCCTTACCGCCATCGAGCTCAAAGACAACAACGCCCTGGCGGCGGTCAACCTGGTGAGCCTGCTGTTGTACCAGGACAAGTTCCAGCAGGCCGCCGACCTGGTCAGCCGCCTGCACCTGACCCCGGCGCAATTCAGTGAAGCCCGGGCGCGCGCCGAGCAACTGAAGAAACCCGCGGCGCGGACCGACCAGGTCGCGGTGGTAACCCCAGAAGCCTCAAGCGTCACCCAACAGTGAGGTCGTGATGAACAGGTCATTGCTCCTGCTTGCCCTCAGCGCACTGCCCTTGGCCGCCCTGGCGCTGGAGGGCGGGCCTTCGTCCAAGGCCCAGCAAACCACCGAAGCCTGGCTGCAGCTACAGGCACGCAACCTTGAAGCCTCGAAGATCCCGCAGACGGCCACGCCCAAGGAGCGCGACCAGAGCATGCAGCGCTGGCTCGACAGCTACAAATATGTGATCCCGGACTTCTACCGCTGGGAAAGTACCGGTGCGTCCGACAAGTGACTCAGCCGCCAAAGCGCACTCAGTGCGCCGTGACTCGCTGATGCAGGGGCGAGGAGCCGGGTGACAACGCCAGCGCCAGCTGGGTGCGGTTGTGCATGTGGGTCAGGCGCAGCACCTGCGACACGTAGAGTTTCACGGTGTTCTCGGTGATGCCCAGTTCGCAGGCGATCTGGTAGTTGGTCTTGCCCTTGCTGACCAGTTTGGCCACGTCCAGCTGGCGCGGTGACAACTTGTCGAACAGCGCTGGCAGGTTGTCGCTTTCAGCTTCCGGCTCGATATCGCTGGCGCGCCGGTGCGCACCGAGCCCGCGGGCCTTGTCCAGGTCCTGGTAGAGATCGTCGATCGACTCGGCGAGAAACTGCAGTTTCTGGTTCAGGTCACCCAGGTGCTGGTAGCTGCGGCGCCGCTCCAGCACGGCGGCCTCCTGGCGTTGTACCCCTTCAAGCAGCTCGTTGAGGTCGACCGGTTTTTGATAGTAGTCGGCAAAGCCTTCGCGCAGCGCCTTGATCACGTCCTGCTTGGCCGCGCGCCCGGTGAGCATGATCGCTTCGAACTGACGCTGCGGCCCGGCAATGGCCTTGAGCGCGCGCATCAGTTCGAGGCCATCGCAGTCGGGCATGTGCAGGTCGCACACCACCAGGGCGATCTCCTGATCGACACTGAACTGCTCGATGGCCTGGGTACTGGAATGACAGGGCAGGCAACGGTAGCCGCTGCCCTGGAGAAATTCGCACAACTCTTCGACTATCAGTGGCTGGTCGTCCACGACCAGCACCTTCAACTCACTGACTGGCTTGCTCACATGCAACTCCCTGCGCTATTCGCCTTGGTGTTCCCGCGGCCAGGTCGAGCCTGGATCCATTCCTGGCACACACTAGAAAGTAGTCGCACTTTTTGACTATGTACAAGGTTTGTACATCCTTTTGCGTGCGGTATTCGGCTAATTGATCCAGACCGCCGCCAGTAGAAAACCGACTAGCAGGAATGGCGCGAACGGCTGTTTTTTTGACGATTCTTCGCTCAATTGCTTCAGACGGTTCTTAACCTTCTGACTTAAAAGGGACCACAGCCAACGGCGGCTGAGCAGCCAGGCCAGCACCGCGACGCCGGCGCCGATAAAGGTGCCCAACAGGTGCATGCGATCAGTGGCCAGGGCCAGGGCACCGAGCAATTTCACATCGCCGGCGCCGAGGCGGCCAAGCATGTAGCCGGGCAGGGTCAGCAGCATGACGATGGCCAGCGCCAGGCCGCCTTCACTGGCGTCGGCGCCAATCCAGGTGTGTCCGGTAACGAACAGGTAGCCCAGGGCGCAGGCGGCGGCGCCGAGGGTCAGGGTATTGGCGATCTGGCGTTCGCGCAGATCTTGTTCAGAGCACAAGGCAAGCCATAGCAGCAGAACAATGCTTTGCATTGGCGAAAGGCCATCCCTTTGTGGTGAATGATTCTATGCTGTCTTTCAGGTGTCACTGTCAGGGTAGACGCGATCATGCAAGCAAGCCTGTGCAAGCGGCAAAAAGGCGCGGCAGCCCTCGAGTTTGTCGCGGTATTCGTGATCTTCTTCGCGGTCTTTTACGGGGTGGTCAGCTACGGGCTGCCGATGCTGATGCTGCAATCGTTCAACCAGGCCAGCAGTGAAGCGGTACGCCGTTGTGTGGCGCTGGACCCTGCCAGCGCCACCTACGGCGCTGATGTCGAGGCGCTGGCCAAGCGCGTGCTCGGCGAGCAACTGGCGTGGATGCCAGCGCCGTTGGCTTTCAAGGTCAACAGCGATGCCACGGTTGTCCTTACCCCGGGCAAGCTGCTGACGGTGAAGATCAACTACGCCAAGAGCAAACTGACCGCGGTATTGCCGGTACTGAAACTGCCGGGCATCGGTGAGGTGCCGCGCCTGCCCGACAGCCTCAAGGCCGAAGCGAGCCTGCAGCTGTGAGTGGCGGGCAAAGCCTGTTCGAGCGCTGGCGCGGGCGCGCGGCGCCAGTCGAAGAGCCCGTGGCGCAAGCCCCCGAGGTGCCGGCGGTGGGCCTGCAACTGTGGCTGGACGGCGCGGCCAGGGTCTTGCGCCTGGCCGGGCCGCTGCGCGCGGCGCTGGCGCTGCCGACCCAGGCCGGGGTGCGTCTGCATGACTACGTGCAGCCTTACAGCCTGCTGGTGCTCGAAGGCGAGCCGGCAGACTGGCAGGGGCAGCTTCTGGAGCTGGACTTCAAGGCGGCCGGCGGCCACACCTTGCACACCCGCGGCTGGTTGCAGCCCCAGAGCGATGGCGGCTGGTTGCTGCAGATGTTCGACATCGGCGATCTGTTGCAGCATCGCCAGCAAGCCCTGGCTGCCGAGCGCCAGCAACACCTGACTGCGCACCTGGCCTGCGCCTTGCGCGCCTGCAGCATCGAACGCCTGCAAGCGGTGGCCGAAGAACAGCTCAACTGGCTGGTACGCCACTGGCGGGCCCGTGGCGCGGGGGTACTGGTGCAAACCGAGCAGGGCTGGCAGATCTACGCCTGCAGTGGCGATGCGCTGCACTGGCTGCGTGACGAACAGCTTGCGCCGTTGCTCGATCGGCAGTTGCCGGCGAGCATGCTCAGCAGTGCCAGTGAGCCCGCGCTACAGGCCCTGTTTCCAGGGCTGGCGACTTACCTGTTGGCGTTTGCCCAGGGCCAGGTCAATCAGGCCTGGCTGATCTGCATCGAGCCGCAAGAGGTGCTGCAGGCCGAGGATGCCCTGCTGGTCGCCGCCGCCTTTGTCGAACCGCTGCTCGCTCGCCTGGCTGCGCACCAGTTGCACCAGCAGAGCGAGCGCCTGGACAGCCTGCAGCTGCAGCTGGGGGCCGGCTGGTGGCAATGGCGTCTGGACGAGCCGCAGTTGCATCTGGACCCGGCACTGGCCCAGAGCCTGGGCGTTCCGGCGGCGCTTACCCTTAACCAATGGCTGAGCCGCGTGCACCCGGCAGACCGCGAGGCGGTCCAGCTGGCGTTTGCCGAGCTGCAGCGCCAGGGCTGCGCCTTGCAACTGAGCCTGCGCCTGCTTGATCACAGCACCCAGGCGCAGCCGCGCTGGTATCGCTTGTGCGGCCAGGTGCACGGCAGCGGCGGCAATCGCCGGGTGCAGGGCTTCATGCTCGACATCAGCGACATCAAGGCGCAACAGCTGCAGGCCAGCGCTGCCCAGGCGCGCCTGGAAAACCTGATCGCCAGCTCGCCAGCGGTGATCTACATCCAGCGCTACGTCGAAGGCGCCTTGCTCACCGAGTTCTGCAGCGCCAGCCTGGCGCCGATGCTCGGCTGGCAGCCGCTGGCCGGCGAGCCCCTGCAACCGGGGCAGTGGTTGCACGCCGATGATCAGCTGCTGTGGCTGGAGCGCACGCGGATGCTCTTGCAGCACGGCCAGAGTCGCAGCCGCTATCGCCTGCGTGATCAGCATGGCGGTTATCACTGGGTACTGGATGAAGCGCGCCTGCTGCGCGATGACCTCGGTTTGCCGGTGGAGGTGGTGGGCATCTGGCTGGACGTCAGCGAGGCCACCGAGGCTGCGGAAAAAATGCGCCAGAGCGAGGAGCGCTATCGGGTGCTGGTCGAGGATTCACCGGCGATGATCTGCCGCTATCTTCCGGACCTGAGCCTGGTGTTCGGCAATCAGCCTTTGGCTGATTACCTGGAATGCCCGCCCGCGCAACTGGCCGGCGTGAACCTCGGCCAGTGGCTGTCCGCGACCCAGCGCCAGGCCTTTGTCGAACGCCTGGCGGGCTTGACCCCGGAGCAGCCGGTGAGCAGCGCCGAGATCTGCCTGCAACTGCCAGGGCGCGAGCATGCCTGGTGGTTGTGGTCTGATCGCGGGTTATTCGACGAGCACGGCCAGTTGCAGGAAATCCAGGCGGTGGGCCGCGACAACACGCAAGTGCGGCGCACCCAGCAGCAACTGCTGCAAAGCGCGAAAATGGCCACCCTCGGCGAAATGGCCACCGGCCTTGCCCATGAGATCAACCAGCCGCTCAACGTCATGCGCATGGCCGTGGTCAACGCGCTCAAGCGTCTGGAAAACGGCAACGCCGAGGTCGACTACCTGCAAGACAAACTAAAACGTATCGATGCCCAGGTGCTGCGCGCCTCCAAAGTAGTCGACCACATGCGCGTGTTCGGTCGGCGTTCGGAGCTTGAGCAGCAACCGTTCGCGCCCTGGCAGGCGGTGGAGGGCGCCCTGTCGTTGCTGGCCGACGGCTTGCGCGGCAAGGGCGTGGAATTGCATGTGCAGGCACCTGGGCAGCAGGTGCAGGTCAGTGGTCATCAGGATCAGCTGGAACAGGTGCTGATCAACCTGCTGGTCAACGCCCGCGATGCCCTGTTGGCCCGACGCGAGCAGCACCGCGAGCTGCAGCCGTGGATTGCCGTGAGGCTGGAGCAGGATGCCCGGCAGGTGCGGTTGCTGGTCGAGGACAACGGCGGCGGCATCGAGCCGCGTTTGCTCGAACGCATCTTCGAGCCGTTCTTCACCACCAAGCCGGTGGGCGTTGGCACTGGCCTGGGGCTGTCGGTGAGCTACGGCATCATCGACACCATGGGCGGCAGCCTGAGTGTCGAGAACGCCGAGCTGGGGGCGCGGTTCTGTATCGAGTTGCCGGTCTACAGCACCAGTTGAGCGCGGGAGCTGGAGCAGGTCAGGTTGGCACTGACCTCGACCGTGTTCAGGTCGATGCCGAGAACCTTGAGCAAGGCGTTGAGCAGGGGATCGACCAGCGGGCTGAGCAGGTTCTTGATCATCGGTTTGAGGATATTCGTCACCCCGGTCAGCACGCTGCTGGCAACACTGAGGATCTCGCCCAGCACATCACCGTTCTGTGGTTTGTAGACCTGCAAAGGAAGGGTATCGATGGTGGTGCTCAGGCTTTGCACCACGTTGATCGGTTGCATGCTCAGGTAAGGCGCAGGCTTGCCGATCTCCGGCAGGTTGGCGCCACTGAACAGCAGGTTCTCGTGGCGTGACAGTACCTGCAGCGGATCCGGCTTGATGCCCACGCCCCCGCCTACCCAGGGCACCCGGGTTGCGCATTTGGGAAACAGCCCGAGCACACTGGTGCAGATGTTGGTACCGATATCGATCAGCGGGATCGGGGTGACCGTGCCGCTACCGGTGCTGAAGAAGGTCGCCGGGTTGTCGATCTTGCCGATGGTGACCGTGGCTGCCGCGCTGTCGGTTGACGCAGTCAATTGCTTGTCGGGGCTGCAGCGGTAGGCGCTGACACGGCTGGTCGCCTTGACCGTGTCGATGCTGATATCAATGCGTGCAGCTTTGCTCAGGGCTTCGATGTCACTGACCTTGCACGGCACGCCGAGTGCGCAGGTCAGGGACTGTACGGTGCCCAGCAGGTTCAGGTGCAGCAGGTTGTTAAGGATATTGGTCAGCGGTGCGGCCAGCTTCAGCACCTCCGTGACGATACCGCCGAGGGTATCGACTACCGGCGTATTCAGCGACACCAGGGTGCGGATCTGTGCAGTCTGCACGCTGATGTCGTCGGTCTGCGGATTGCCGATGGCGGAAATTCGCGGCGGCTCGATGACCTTGATCTGTACCTTGCCGCTGACCAGCCCCAGGGCATTGAAGGGCAACTCGACCGAAGCGGCATTGTACTTGTCGGCCAGCAGGATCACCCCTTGCACCAGTTGCAGCAATTGCAGGCTGGTGTCCAGCCCGGCCTTGGCGGTGCCGGCCTGGATATCGAGGATTTCGTTGAGCTTGAGCACGCGGTTGTCATCGGTGGCGACGGTGAGCTTGCCCAGGTTGGTGGCGACGTCGATGGCGGTGTTGCTGCCTTGTTTGAATACGTCGATTGCCGCCTGGATCAGTTGCGTGGCCGACAGCTGCTTACCCAGCAGCTCGTCGTAGTTGCCGGCTTGTACACTGACGTTAATTGCCAGTTGGTCCAGGTACTTGAGCAGGTTGATATCCGTGTTGGCCAGGCCTTGCCAGCCCAGGGCATCCAGTTGCACCCGCCCACCCAACGGATCGAGCAGGGCATTGAGCAATGCCGACTTGCGTGAGTCGATGTCGGCCAGGGTTGTACGGATGCGCAATACGGCCAAGGGTGGCTTCGGCGTCGCCGCCACGGCTTGGGCCGTGAGGTTGGTGGTGGTAGGCAGGGTATTGCCGCGAACCAGCGCCTGCACCCCGGCGGCGATGCTGGTGGGCACGCTGTTCTGGGCAATAACCCTGATCGCATCGTTGCGTGCGGGGTTGACGGTAAAACGGCGCAGGCTGTCGACGCCGGTCTGCAGGGTGCCGCAAGCGGTGGCCAGGGTTCGCCCTTCGGCCAGGGTAAAACCATTGCGGCTGGCGCTGGTTTGGGCCAGGGCCGCGGCCTGGGGCCCGGGGCCGCTGCACACGGCGCTTTGCCCGGCTGCCTCCAGTGCCGCCATATCGACCACCCGCTGCAACTTGCGCTGCTCCAGGTACAGCCGCCCGCTGTCGACCACCAACAGCCCGAACAATAAGGCCATGCCCAGGGTCAGGGCGGCGATCAAGCCGATGGCGCCACGTTGCCGTGCTGGAAAGCGAGTAGACACGAGCACTCCTTTGCCGGCCCAAGGCCGCGCGGGGCAGCAGCAGTGCAAAGGAGTGTAGACAAGATAATGGCCAGTCGCCTGCATGGCGACTGGCGGGTGGGGTTCAGCGTGGCGGGTAGTTGCCCATCAGCTTGGCGACGGTGTTCTGGATTGCCGAGTTGCGCTCTTGCGGGCTTGGCGGGTAGTTGTTCATGATCTGCTCGGCACTGCCGCGCCACACCAGCTTGCCGTCGCGGGCGTCGAACAGGTCGACCTGGATGGTTGCCACCTTGTAGTCGACGCTGCGGGTTTCGTTGTACATCGGCCCACCCCAGTAGCCGCCCCAGTAGCCACCCCAGGCGCCGCCATAATTGGTCGTGACTTGTTGCTGGCGGTTCTCGACGATCAGGTAGGACTGCACCTTGAGGTCCGGGCGGCTGTTGCCCTGGGCCGGGCGCAGGCCACGCTGGTCAAGCTGGCCGGCCACCGCCTGGCGGATGCGTTGTTCGGTGAGGTCGCTCTTGATCCGCGGGTCATCCGGGCGGTATTGCAGCCCCGGCTCCTGCCAGGCCCAGCTGCGGTAAGCGGCGAAGTCGCGGCTGGCGTCGAAATCCTGGGTGACATTGTTGCTCTGGCAGGCGCCGAGCAGCAGCGCGAGCGAGAGTAAAGCGAGACGGCGCAACATGATGGTTCTCCGATTACCTTTAACTGGGAGGATAGCTGGCCAGGGCCTTTTGCACCGATTCGCGCACCGCGTCCGCGCGCTTGCCCTGGGAGTCCTGGCTGGCGGTCTCGGCGCTGGCGCTCCAGACTGGCTGGCCGTCGCGGGCGTCATACAGCTCGACGTGCACCACCATCACTTCGACCTCGTATGTGCGCACCAGCGGCACGCTGGCGTAGGCCCCGTAGCCATTGTGATAGCGGCCAAAACTGCCGTAGCCGCCGTAACCACCATAGGGGTAGTTGTCGTAGGGGTAGTAGTCTTCGCGCACCTGGCGCAGGCGCCGTTCCAGGCGCAGGTCGGCGCTCACCAGCAGGTCGCCTGCCTGGCCATTGCGCGCCGGGCGCAGGCCGCGCTGGTCGAGGGCGTTGCTGACCGCATCGGCCAGCTGTGCAGGCTCTGCATAGGTGCTGCCCGCCGGCAACTGGCCGTTGAGCCAGGCCCAGCTGCGGTAGCGGGCGTAGTCGCGCGGCGCGGCCGGGTAGGCGCTGGCATCGAAGGTCGTGGCGGCCTGTGCGGGGGCCGGGGGCAACGGGCGGGAGCTGGCCACATACGGGTTGCTGCCCTGGCAGGCGGCCAGGGCCAGGCACAGCAGGCCCAGGGTCAAACGGTACGGCATGTCACCCTCCCGGCGGGTGCGCTTCAGCGCGGTCGGCAGATCCAGTGCAGGTAGCGGCCCAGGCCGGCGAAGGCCGGGTGACGACGATGCGCCAGCTCCATTTCCAGCAGGTCGAGCAGCTCGGCCTTGGCCTGGAAATCGCGGGGCATGTAGTCGTGGAAAACCCGCACGCCACTTTCACTTTCGACCTGCCACAAGTCTTCAAGTTGCGCCTTGAGCGTGCGTGGATCAAGTGGTTTTTGCGGGGTCAGGCTCTGCTTTTCACCGGCCAGCTCGTTGCTGCGCAACTTGCGGAAATGGCCCTTGAGCAGGTTGCGGTACACCAGCGCGTCGCGGTTGTAGAACGCCAACGACAGCAGGCCATCGGTGCGGGTCAATTGATGCAGCACCGGCAGGATGGCCTCAGGTTCGGCCAGCCATTCCAGTACCGCGTGGCACAGCACCAGGTCATAGGGTTCGGTCAACTGGCCGAGCAGGTCCTGCCACGGTGCCTGGATGAAGGTGGCTTGCTGGCCGGCTTCGGCAAAGCGCTCTCGGGCGCCGTCGAGCATCGGCGCGGCGGGTTCGGCCAGAGTCACCTGGTGCCCGCGCTGGGCCAGCCATAGCGACATATGACCCAGGCCCGCGCCGATATCCAGTACCCGCAGCGGGCGATCAGGGAGCGCTTCGGCGAGGTCCGCCTGGAGTACTGCCAGGCGGATCGCGCCTTTGGCACCGCCATAGATTTTTTCGGCAAAACGGGTCGCCAGCTCATCGAAGTGACGGTCGTTCATTTGGCAAAACGCCTTTCGCTGTCGGCCAGTTTGCTTCTGACCACCTGCTCCATGTCCAGGCCCAGCTCGCTGCACAGCAGCAACAGGTAGAGGACAATATCGCCGACTTCCTGGCCGGCGTGTTCCAGCTGCTCGGGCGGTAACTGGCGCGACTGGTCTTCAGTCAGCCACTGGAAAATTTCCACCAGCTCGGCCATCTCGACGCTGGCGGCCATGGCCAGGTTCTTCGGGCTGTGAAAGCCGCGCCAGTCGTTGTTGTCGCGGATGCGGTGCAGGCGTTCGGTCAGTTCTTGCAAATTCATCGGGGCTCTCCTCAAGCGGCATAGCTTCAGGCGGGCGCCGTCGCAACGCAAGAGGATGCTGTCAGCTCAGTGGCTGCCAGGCGCCGCGCATGTGCACCAGCTCGCCATGGCCGTCGAGCTGCAACTGGCCCTCGGCCGCGGCCGGGCTGGCATTGAGGATCACCTCGCTGGGCAGGCGCACCGGTTTAACGAAGCCCACCCCTATCTCATAGCCACTGACCGGCAGGTGCCCGCGCAAGGCGGCCAGGGCCATGGCCTTGCTCCACATGCCATGGGCAATGGCGGTAGGAAAGCCGAATAGCCTGGCGCTGGCGGCACTGAGGTGGATCGGGTTGTAGTCGCCGCAGACCCTGGCGTAACGCCGGCCAATATCGCTGTCGGCGTACCAGCGGGTCAGTTCGCTCAAGGGCAGGGTTTCGGGCTCGTCTACCGCAGGCGCGTCGCCGCTCAGTTTCAGCCCCCGGCAGAGCATGCGGCTGGTTTCGGACCAGATCAGGCCGAGGCCGTCTTCGGCTTCGGTGATCAGGTCGCAGGTGGCGCCTTTTTCATGGGGCTGCAGGTTCTCTACATGCACGCTGAAACGCAGGCGACTGATGCCGCCCAGCGGGCGCAGCACACGAATGCTGTTGTGCAGGTGCACCAGCCCCAGCAGCGGCAAGGGAAAGTCCTTTGCGGTCAGCAACTGCATCTGCAGGGCGAAGGCCATGACATGCGGGAAGGTCGGCGGCAGGCGCCCGTCGTCGCTGAAATGGCAGAGTTTGCGGTAAGCCTCAAGCTGCTGCGGGTCGACGCTCAAGTGGCAGCGCAAGCCAGTGCCGGGCAGGCGGTCGCCGCTGATCTTGCGCTTGCGCGCGGCGCGCAGGTACAGCCCGGAAAGCGCCGCCGTGCTGCCCAACTCGATCCATGTGCGGCTCATGTTCAGGCCCCCATCACGGCTTGGCCGCAAACCCGCAGCACCTGGCCATTGACCGCGCCGCTGCCCGGTTGCGCCAGCCACGCCACCGCTTCGGCGACATCCTCCGGCAGGCCGCCCTGGCCCAGCGAACTCATGCGTCGCCCCGCTTCGCGCAGGGCGAAGGGAATTGCCGCGGTCATGCGTGTTTCGATAAACCCGGGGGCCACGGCGTTGATGCTGGCGCCGCGCTCGGCCAGCTTCGGTGCCCAGGCCTGGGCCAGGCCGATCAGCCCGGCCTTGCTGGCGGCGTAATTGGCCTGGCCACGGTTGCCGGCGATGCCGCTGATTGACGCGAGCAGCACGATACGTGCGTTGTCGTGCAGGGCGCCGCTGTCGAACAGCGCCTGGGTCAGCAGTTGCGGGGCCTTGAGGTTGACCGCCAGCACTGAGTCCCAGAATTCCGGGGTCATGTTGGCCAGGGTCTTGTCGCGGGTAATGCCGGCGTTGTGCACGACGATGTCGATGCCGTCGGGCAGTCCTTCAAGCAATTGTGCCGGGGCGTCCGTCGCGCAGATGTCCAGGGCCAGGCTGCGCCCGCCCAGGCGCGCGGCCAGGGCCTCGAGGTCGGCCTTGGCCGGCGGTACATCGAGCAGGATCACTTCGGCGCCATCGCGGGCCAGGGTTTCGGCAATCGCCGCACCGATGCCACGGGCGGCGCCGGTGATCAGCGCCTTGCGCCCGGCCAGCGGCCGGCTCCAGTCCTGGACCGCTGTGCCGCAGGCCTCCAGGCGCAGGACCTGGCCAGAGATGAACGCGCTTTTGGGCGAAAGAAAGAATCGCAGGGCGCCTTCGAGTTGATCTTCGGCCGCTTCGTTCACATACAACAGTTGCAGGGTGCCGCCGGCGCGCAGTTCCTTGGCCAGCGAGCGGCTGAAGCCTTCGAGGGCACGCTGGGCAACCTGCGCCAGCGGGTCATCGAGTTGTTCCGGGGCGCGGCCGAGAATGACGATATGGGCGCTGGGCGCCAGGCTGCGCAGCAGCGGCTGGAAGAATTCGCGCAATTGCTTGAGCTGGTCGATATCGTCCAGTTCGCTGGCATCGAACACCACCGCCTTGAGCTTGGGCCCCAAGCCCGCCACCCATTCGCTGGCCTCAAGGTCGGGGCTGGCAAAGCTGTACAACTCATCGGTCAGGCGCTTGGCGAAGGTTTCGACGGTCTTTGCCAGCGACCCGCCACCGAGCAGCAGGGCGCCCTCGATCGGCCGCAGGCGGCCGGCTTGCCAACGTTCCAGGCGCGCCGGGCTGGGCAGGCCGACGGCACCTACCAGACGGCGGCCAAGGTCGGAGTTGGCGAAGTCGATATAGCGGTCGCTCATGTGCGGTTCTCCCTGAAATAGCTTCAAAGTGTGGACCATGATTGGCCATTGGTCGTTCGACTGGGCAAAAAACACCTACGCTGTAGCGGACCGTTTCGTAAAAGAGGATGTTACGTATGCGCTCATTGCGCCGGGTCGCGATCATTGGCGGCAATCGAATTCCGTTCTCCCGCTCCAACGGCCCTTATGCCAAGGCCAGCAACCAGGCAATGTTCACCGCTGCCCTCGAAGGGCTGATCGAGCGCTACAGCCTGCATGGCCTGCGTTTGGGCGAGGTGGTGGGCGGCGCGGTGCTCAAGCATTCGCGTGACATGAACATCAGCCGCGAAAGCGTGCTCGGCTCGCGGCTATCGCCGCAGACCCCGGCCTACGACGTGCAACTGGCCTGTGGCACGGGGCTGGAAACGGCGCTGCTGGTGGCCAACAAGATTGCCCTGGGGCAGATTGACAGCGCCATTGCCGGTGGCGTCGACACCACCTCCGATGCACCGATTGCGGTCAATGAAGGGCTGCGTCAGATACTGCTGCAAGCCAACCGCGCGCGCAGCACCGCCGACAAACTCAAGGCCTTCTTGCAACTGCGCCCCGGACATCTGAAGCCCGAGTTACCGCGCAATGGCGAAGCGCGCACCGGCCTGTCCATGGGCCAGCACTGCGAGCTGATGGCGCAGACCTGGCACATTCCCCGCCAGGATCAGGACGAACTGGCCCTGCGCAGCCACCACAACCTGGCCGCGTCGTTTGCCGAAGGCTGGCACGACGACCTGCTGACCCCGTTCCTGGGCCTGACCCGCGACAACAACCTGCGCCCGGACCTGACCCTGGAGAAACTCGCCAGCCTCAAGCCGGTGTTCGAGCGCAGCGACAAGGGCACGCTGACACCCGGCAACGCCACACCGCTGACCGACGGCGCCTCGGTGGTGCTGCTGGGCAGTGAAGACTGGGCCCGCGAGCGCGGCTTGCCGGTGCTGGCCTATCTGGTCGATGGCGAAACCGCCGCAGTGGATTTCGTCAAAGGCCATGAAGGGCTGCTGATGGCCCCGGCCTATGCCGTGCCCCGCTTGCTGGCGCGCAACGGCCTGAGCCTGCAGGATTTCGACTACTACGAAATCCACGAAGCCTTTGCCGCGCAGGTGCTGTGCACCCTCAAGGCCTGGGAAGACCCCGAGTACTGCAAGACCCGCCTGGGCCTGGATGCCGCACTGGGCTCAATCGACCGCAGCAAGCTCAACGTCAAGGGCAGTTCACTGGCTGCCGGGCATCCCTTCGCCGCTACCGGCGGGCGCATTCTGGCCAACATGGCCAAGCTGCTGGCCAATGCCGGCAAGGGCCGTGGCCTGATCTCGATCTGCGCCGCCGGCGGTCAGGGGGTAACGGCGATCATCGAGCGTTGACCAGCGCCGCCGGGCTGGCTTGCCGGGCCGGGCGACTGGCGTAGTGCTCGGCCATGATCGAGCAGACGATCAGCTGCAACGGGTGGTAGATCATGATCGGCAACAGGATCAGCCCCAGCCCCAGCCCCGGGTGCCCGGCGAAAATCAGCGCGGCCATCGGTGCGCCAGCAGCGAGGGATTTTTTGCTGGCACAGAACACCGCCGCAATCTCGTCCGCCGGGCTGAAGTTCAGGGCCCGCGCGGTGCGGGTGGTCAGCAGCAGGATCAACCCCAGCAGCACGGCGCTGCCCACCAGGGCCATGGCGATTACCGAGGCGCCTTGCTGCTGCCACATGCCCGAAACCATCGAGTTGCAGAACGCCGCATACACCAGCAGCAGGATCACCAGCTTGTCCATGACATTGGTGTAGCGCTTGTGCCGGGCGAAAAAGCGCCCCAACCAGGGCCGCAGCAACTGGCCGAGCAGCAGCGGCAGCAACAGGAGTGCGCACAGGTCGAGCAGGGTTGCGCCCAGATCAATGCCGTCGCTGCCGCTGCCGAGCACCAGGCTCACCAGCCAGGGGGTGAGGAAGATCCCCAGTACGCTGGACAGGCTGGCATTGAGGATCGCCGCCGGCACGTTGCCGCCGGCACTGCCGGTCAGTGCCACCGACGAGGAAATGGTTGAGGGCAGGGCACACAGATAGAAGAAACCCAGCATCAGCAGCGCCGGCAACTGGCTGCCGAGCACTTTATTGCCCAGCCACCACAGCAGCGGGAAGACCAGGAAGGTAAAGCCCTGGACCATCAGGTGCAGGCGCCAGTTCTTCAGGCCGTGGCGGATCTGTTCACTGGACAGGTTGATGCCGTGCAGGAAGAACACCAGGAACACGCCGACATTTATCACCACCTCGACATGCAGCGCTCCGCCGCTACGGCCGAACTGCGGGAACAGCCAGGCGAGGAAGGTGGCGAGGAACATGCCGCAGAGGAACCAGTCGGTTACTACGCGTTTGAGGTGTTTGAGCGCTTGCATAGGCGGGCCTGCGAATCATTTTGTATTCATTGAGCCCAGAGGCTACGCTCGGCAAGTGCTTACCGTCTTGCGACATAAGGCCAACTGATGCCGAGTAACGGACAAAAACTCAACGCTCGGGCGATTCCCCAATTGGAGCGCTTGCCCCGGCCCCTGTACGCCCGCGCTGAAAGCCTCGGTGCCGGCTCGTGGACGCCACGCCACCGGCATGACTGGGTGCAGTTCTCGTATGCGATCAGTGGCGTGCTCGGGGTCTATACCGCCGATGGCAGCTACTTTGCTCCACCGCAGTGGGGGGTATGGATTCCGGCCGGAGTCGAGCATGAGGTGCTGACCTCGATGCAGGCCGAGATGCGCAGCCTGTATGTTCGCCGCGAAGAAGCCAGCTGGGCCCCGGGGCAGTGCCGGGTGCTGGAGGTGACACCGCTGGCCCGCGAGCTGATCAAGCAGTTCTGCCTGTTGCCGGTGGACTATGCCGAGGGCGACAGCGCGGAGGCACGGCTGGTCGCGGTGTTGCTCGACCAGTTGCGGGCGCTGCCGGAGGTGGGCTTTTCGCTGCCGTTGCCGCAGCACCCGCGCTTGCTCGAGCTGTGTAACGAACTGCTCGAACAGCCCGAGCAGGGCCAGACGCTCGCGCAGTGGGCGCAGCGCCTGAACACCTCGGAAAAAACCCTGACGCGCCTGTTCCAGCGCGAAACCGGCCTGAGCTTTCGCGGCTGGCGCCAGCGCATGCGCCTGTTGTCATCGCTGACTGCGCTGGAGGCTGGGCAGAGCGTCACCGAAGCCGCGCTGGGCTGCGGTTACGACTCCACTTCGGCCTACATCGCCGCCTTCAAGGGCCTGTTCGGCTTTACCCCGGGCGAGCTGCGCCTGTAGTCCTCAGGTGCGAAAGCGCCGTACCAGCGCATCCAGTTCGTTGGACAAGCCGGCCAGGCTCTGCGAGTCCTGGCGCGCCGAATTGGCCAGCTCCGCCACCAGCTGTGCATCACCATGGATCTGGCTGATATGGCGGTTGATGTCCTCAGCCACCTGGTGCTGCTCTTCGGCGGCGGTGGCGATCTGCGTGTTCATGTCGCGGATGATGTCCACCGACTCGCGGATCTGCCCGAAGCTGTTGCGCGCCTGGCCGATACGGCTGACCGACTGTTGCGACACTTCCAGGCTGGCGTGCATCTGCTGGGCCACTTCACTGGTGCGGTTGGCCAGGTTGCCGAGCAGGTGGTCGATCTCGGCCGTGGAGTCGGCGGTGCGCTTGGCCAGCGCCCGCACTTCGTCGGCGACCACGGCAAAGCCGCGGCCCTGTTCACCGGCGCGCGCAGCTTCGATGGCGGCGTTAAGGGCCAGCAGGTTGGTTTGCTCGGCAATCGAGCGGATGGTGCCGAGGATCGACTGAATGGCATTGCTGTCGCGCTCCAGTTGCTGCATCGACTGCGCCGACTGTTCGATCTCCTGACTCAGGCGATCAACGCTTTGCACTGCCGCGTCGATCTGCTGTTGGCCTTCGCGGGCCTGCTGCTGGCCGCTGTCGGCGGAATCGGCGGCCTGGCTGCAGGAGCGGGCGACTTCGTTGGCGGTGGCGACCATTTCGTGGAAGGCGGTCGAGACCATGTCCACCGCCTCGCGCTGGCGCCCGGCGGCTTCGGCCATGTCATGGGAAACCTGGGTCGAGCTGCTGGAGGTGGCGAGGATTTTGTTCGCCGCCTGGCCGATGCTCTGGATCAGGTTGCGGATCGCGGCCAGGAACTGATTGAACCAGTTGGCCAGTTGTGCGGTTTCGTCGCGCCCGCGCACCTCCAGGCTGCGGGTCAGGTCGCCTTCACCCTGGGCGATGCCTTCCAGGCCGCTGGTGACGCTGTGGATCGGGCGCACGATGAGCTTGGCAAAAGTCGCACCGACCAGGGCGAACACCGCCGCCAGCACGATGGCGATAGCGGCGACCAGCCAGGTCAGCTGGGTGGCGGTGTGCATCACTTCGTCATGGCGGATCAGGCCGATGAAATTCCAGCCCAGTTGCTCCGAAGGCCAGATGTTGGCCATGTAGCGTTCGCCGTCCAGCTCGACTTCGACCAGGCCCTTGCCGGCCTTGGCCAATTGCGCGTAACCCTCGCCGAGGCTGCCCAGCTGCTTGAAGTTGTGCCCCGGATCGCGTGGGTCGACCAGCACGTTGCCGTTGTCTTCGAGCAGCATCAGGTAGCCGCTTTCACCGAGCTTGATCTGCTTGACGATCTCGGTCAGCTGCTTGAGCGAGACGTCGATGTTGACCACGCCGCCGGGGTTGCCGAGCTGGTTGGCGACAGCGCGCACGGTGCTCACCAGCACGGCGTCATCGCCGGCCCAGTAATAGGCGTCGGTGCGCAGGGTCTTGCCCGGGGTGGCCATGGCCGCCTGGTACCAGGGGCGTTGGCGCGGGTCGTAGTTGGCCATTTTCGCATCGCCCGGCCAGAACGCGTAACCGCCATCGCTCAGACCGTAGGACACGTAGGAGTAGGCCGGATGACTGGCGGCGAGGCTGGCAAAGAAGTCGTAGAGTTTCTTGTCATGCTCGCCCAGGGCGATTTGCGCGGCATCGGCGCCCAGGTACTTTTTCACCTCGCCGCCGGTAGCGCTGACCAGTGGCTGGGCGGCCAGGTAGTCGACGTTCTGGCTGATGCCTTCGAAGAACAGTTGCATGGCGTTGGCCACCTGGCGGATCTCGCGGCTGCTGCCGTCGACGAAGCCTTCGCGGGCTTCACTGCGCAGGTTGAGGACCACCAGGGTGGCGACCAGAATCACCGGCAAGCCGGCGATTACGGCGAAGGCCCAGGTCAGTTTTTGTTTTATGTTCATCCGCGCTCCAGAATTTTTCTTGTAAACGTACGAGGCTGCTGCAGACTACATCGGCCGTGTGCTCTGGAAATAAAGTGTTACTTGGGGGAAATCCCCCGTGTTTATTGGTAATTGCCGAATTTTGTGACCGTTTGGTCGCCTTCGGGCAGAAAAAGAATGGCAAGTCAGGCTGATTGCCGTTACAACGCAGTGCGGTCTTGCTTCAGCGACAAGCAGGTTGCAGAACCTGTGACCTATAACAATCCCGTGTTTGGCCAGACAGGACCCCCGACAGAAACCGATGAAGACTCCAAAACGCATTGAACCGCTGGTTGAAGATGGACTGGTCGACGAAGTACTACGACCGCTGATGAGTGGCAAGGAGGCTGCGGTGTATGTGGTCCGCTGCGGTCGGGAGCTACGGTGCGCCAAGGTCTACAAAGAAGCCAACAAGCGCAGTTTCCGCCAGGCCGCCGAGTACCAGGAAGGCCGCAAGGTACGCAACAGCCGCCAGGCCCGGGCCATGGCCAAGGGCTCCAAGTTCGGCCGCAAAGAGGCAGAAGACGCCTGGCAGAACGCCGAAGTGGCGGCGCTGTTCCGCCTGGCCAATGCCGGTGTGCGGGTACCCAAGCCGTATGATTTTCTCGATGGCGTGCTGCTCATGGAGCTGGTCGCCGATGAACATGGCGACGCCGCGCCACGCCTGAACGACGTACACCTGGAGCCTGAACAGGCCCGCGAATACCACGCCTTCGTGATTCGCCAGATCGTGCTGATACTCTGCACCGGCCTGGTCCATGGTGACCTTTCGGAGTTCAACGTGCTGCTCGGGCCAGACGGCCCGGTGATCATCGACCTGCCGCAAGCGGTCGACGCTGCTGGCAACAACCACGCGTTCAGCATGCTCGAGCGCGATGTCGGCAACATGGCCGCCTACTTCGGCCGTTTTGCCCCGGAGCTCAAGCAGACGCGCTATGCCCGTGAAATGTGGGCCCTGTACCAGGCCGGCAAGCTGCTGCCGGAAAGCCCGTTGACCGGGGTGTTCGCCGATGACGAGCACAGTGCCGACGTTGACGGTGTCATGCGCGAGATCGACGCGGCGCGCATCGATGAAGCCCGCCGGCGTGCGGCCAAGGCCGACGCCGAGCGGGGTACGGTCAAGGACGAAGAACCGGCGCCGCCCTGGCTCCAGTAAACGCGTCAGTGACAGCAACTGCCGCCGGCTGCCAGGTCCTTGAGGATCGGGCAGTCCGGGCGGTCGTCGCCCTGGCAGTGGGCAACCAGTTCGCTCAAGGTGTCACGCAAGCTCACCAGTTCCTCGATGCGCCGGTTGAGGTCGTCGATGTGCTGGCTGGCCAGGGCCTTGACGTCGGCGCTGGCGCGCTGGCGGTCCTGCCACAGGGTAAGCAGGCGGGCAACTTCTTCTAATGAAAACCCCAGGTCCCGCGAGCGCTTGATGAATGCCAGTTGGTGCAGGTCTTCCTGCTGGTACAGGCGATAGCCGCTGTCGCTGCGCAGGGCCGGCTTGAGCAGGCCGATCGACTCGTAGTAGCGGATCATCTTCGCGCTCAGGCCCGAGCGGCGGGCGGCTTGGCCGATATTCATTGGGCATCGTCCTCAGGCGGGGTGGTCGGCTTCCAGGTTTTCAGCAATAGCGCGTTACTCACCACGCTGACGCTCGACAGCGCCATGGCGGCGCCGGCCAGCACCGGGTTGAGCATGCCGAAGGCGGCCAGGGGAATGCCGATCAGGTTGTAGATGAACGCCCAGAACAGGTTCTGGCGGATCTTGGCGTAGGTCTTGCGGCTGATCTCCAGGGCCGCCGGTACCAGGCGCGGGTCGCCGCGCATCAGGGTGATGCCTGCCGCCTGCATGGCCACGTCGGTGCCGCCGCCCATGGCGATGCCGATGTCCGCAGCGGCCAGGGCCGGAGCATCGTTGATACCGTCGCCGACCATGGCCACCACCCCGGACTGCTTGAGCGTGGCAACCGTGGCGGCCTTGTCGGCAGGCAGGACTTCGGCATACACGTCAGTGATGCCTAAGGCTTCGCCGACCACCTTGGCACTGCCGCGGTTGTCGCCGGTCAGCAGGTGGCTGCTGATGCCTTGCCTGGCCAATTGGCGAACCGCTTGACCGGCGCCGGGCTTGAGGCTGTCACCGAAGGCGAACAGGCCCAGCACGCGCGGCTGCGGGCTGCGTTCGAGCAGCCACGACAGGGTCCGGCCTTCGGCTTCCCAGGCTTGGGCATCGACGGCCAGCTCACCAGGCTGCAAGCCGCTTTCATCCAGCAGGCGGCGGTTGCCCAGGGCCAGCTCGCGACCGTCGAGGCTACCGGCGATACCCCGGCCGGTCAGCGACTGGCTGTTGCTGATATCAGCGACCCGCAGGCCTTGCTCTTCACAGGCATCGAGCACCGCCTTGGCCAGCGGGTGCTCGCTGCCGCGCTGCAGGGCGCCGGCCAGTTGCAGCAATTGCGCCTGGTCACCGACCAGCGCACGGCTGTGGACGATGCGCGGGCTGCCGGAAGTCAGGGTGCCGGTCTTGTCGAACACCACGCGATTCACTGCATGGGCGCGTTCCAGAGCTTCGGCGTCCTTGATCAGGATGCCGTGGCGGGCCGCGACGCCGGTGCCGGCCATGATTGCCGTCGGTGTGGCCAGGCCCAAGGCGCACGGGCAGGCAATTACCAGCACGGCGACGGCGTTGATCAGCGCGGTTTCAATCGGCGCGCCGCTCAGCCACCAGCCCACCAGAGTAATCAGCGCCAGCACCAGCACGGCGGGGACGAACACCTGGCTGACCCGGTCGACCAGTTTCTGGATCGGTGCTTTGGCCGCCTGGGCGTCTTCGACCAGGCGAATGATGCGTGCCAGCACGGTTTCCGTGCCCAGCGCCAGGGTGCGGACCAGCAGGCGGCCTTCGCCGTTGATCGCGCCACCGGTGACCTTGTCGCCCGGTTGCTTCGGTACCGGCAGGCTTTCGCCGCTGATCAGTGCTTCGTCGGCGTGGCTCTGGCCCTCGACGACTTCACCATCGACCGGAAAGCGCTCGCCGGGCTTGACCAGCACCAGGTCATGCAGGCGCAGCTCGCTGATGGCGACATCGCGTTCCTGGCCGTCGACCAGCAACAGCGCGCGCTCCGGGCGCAGGGCCTCCAGGGCGCGGATGGCACTGGCGGTCTGGCGCTTGGCGCGGCTTTCCAGGTACTTGCCCAGCAGAATCAGGGCAATCACCACCGCCGAGGCTTCAAAGTACAGGTGCGGCATGACCCCGGCGCTGGCTGTGGCCCATTCGTAGAGACTCAGGCCGTAACCGGCGCTGGTGCCGATGGCCACCAGCAGGTCCATATTGCCGGCTCCGGCGCGCACGGCTTTCCAGGCCGCGACATAAAAACGCGCACCGAGGATGAACTGCACCGGGGTGGCCAGCACGAACTGCGCCCAGGCCGGCAGCATCCAGTGGATGCCGAAGGGTTGCAGGACCATTGGCAGCACCAGCGGCAGGGCCAGCAGCACCGCCAGGGCCACCGACCAGCGCTCCTTGCGCAGGCGGCGTTCGGCGTCGGCCTGGTTGACCTTGGCGCTCTGCGGCAGGCTGGCGCTGTAACCGGCCTGGCTGACGGCATCGATCAGCACGTTGCTGTCGACCTGGCCCAGCAGCTGCAGGTGGGCGCGTTCGTTGGCCAGGTTGACGGTGACTTGCTGCACGCCCGCGACCTTGGCCAGGGCGCGCTCGACGCGCCCGGCGCAGGAGGCGCAGGTCATGCCGCCGATCTGCAGCTCGAGGGTTTGCGCGGGCACGCTGTAGCCGGCTTGCTCGACGGCTTCGACCAGCGCCGGCAGGCTGTCGGCCGGGGCCTGGATGCGGGCCTGCTCGGTGGCCAGGTTGACACTGACCTGTTCGGCACCGACGACCTTGCGCAGGGCGCGCTCGACCCGGCCAGCACAGCTGGCGCAGGTCATGCCGGCAATCGGCAGGTCGAACGTGGTAGATGCGGACATGGGGCACTCCTCCTTGGACAGGCCTCAAGCATCAACCTTGCCATGCGGGGAAGGTCAATAGCCCAGGCCGGCCCTGATCAGCTTGAGGCCATTCTGGTCCATGGCGATGCGGTATTTATTGATCTCGCCGGCCTTGAGCGTGAGCTTCTGGTTGCGCTGGTTCTCCAGGCCGTTCTGGCAGCCCGGCATCTGTGCCGGCAGCAGGCGCAGGCGCACCGCGACCTTGCCCGGCGGCAGGTTGAACGAGGTCGACTGCTCCTGGAACAGCCGCGCCGAAAGCTGGTCATTAAGGTACACGCCGATCTCGCACGAGGTCGCCACTTCCAGGCGCTCGCGGGAAATGGTCAGAATGCTGTAGTCGGCGTTGCCCTCGGCACTGGCCGCGGGCACCAGGCCCATTACTCCCAGCAGGCCGAAAAGGCCCAAAGCTGCCCTGTGCATGAATTCAAACTCCTGCAAATCGATTCTCAGGCTTGCAGCTTGGCGGAGCGGCGCGCTGATTTCCAGCCCGGCAGGCAAACCTCGCACTTGACCTTGCCCCGATGGCAAGCTTGAAACTGCGCTCAAACCCCACAGGAGGCTGTTGCAATGCAAGTATTCACTGTTCAAGGAATGACCTGCGGCCATTGCGCCAAAGCTATCACGCGTGCCGTTCGCGAGCATGATGATGAGGCTGTGGTCGAGATCGATCTGGCGCGCAAGCAGGTCAAAGTGCAGAGCGATTTGCCGGCAGACAATATTCTCAAGGCTATTCGTGCCGAGGGCTACGGCGCCGAGCCAGCCTGACCGCCGACGCCCGCGCGGTGGCTAAAAGATTCATCGCGCAGGCGTAACTCTGTCAGCGAAACCCCGGCAGGGCGGTTAGACTAGCGGACTTGCTTAGCCTGCTACGGATTTCCGATGAACCTGCGAACCATCCTGATTCTCGGCGCCTTGAGTGCGTTCGGGCCCCTGGCGATCGACTTCTACCTGCCCGGCTTCCCGGCCATGGCACTGGCCTTTGGCACCGACGAGAAGCACATCCAGACCACCCTCGCGGCATACTTCCTTGGCCTGTCGCTGGGCCAGCTGGCCTATGGGCCGGTGGCCGACCGCTTTGGCCGGCGCATTCCGCTGCTGGTCGGGGTGACCCTGTTCACCCTGGCGTCGCTGGCCTGCGCCTTCGCCCCGAGCCTTGATGCACTGATTCTGGCGCGTTTCGTCCAGGCCCTCGGCGGTTGCGCCGGGATGGTGCTGTCGCGGGCGATCGTCAGCGACAAGTGCGATGCGGTGGGATCGGCCAAGGTCTTCTCGCAGCTGATGTTGGTCATGGGCCTGGCGCCGATCCTGGCGCCCATGCTCGGTGGCCTGATGGTCAACCTGTACGGCTGGCAGTCGATCTTCATTGCCCTGACCCTGTTCAGTGCCCTGTGCACCCTGGCCGTGGCCCTGGGCCTGCCGGAAAGCCTGCCGGCCAACCAGCCGCGCCCGCCGTTGTCCGGTTCGCTGCGCCAGTACGGCCGGCTGTTCAAGGACCGTATCTTCCTCGGCCACGCTTTGACCGGTGGCATCGCCATCGCTGGCATGTTTGCCTACATCGCCGGCTCGCCGTTCGTCTTCATCAAGCTCTATGGGGTGCCGGCCGAGCACTATGGCTGGCTGTTCGGCAGTAACGCAGCGGGGTTCATTCTGGTGGCGCAGGTCAACGCACGGCTGCTGGCCAAGCGTGGCCCGGCCTTCTTGCTGGCCCGGGCGGTGTGGGTTTACCTGGCGGCGGGCCTGACCTTGCTGGGCATCAGCGCCCTGCACCCGGCAGCGCTGTGGCCATTGCTGATTCCGTTGTTCATTTGTATCGCCAGCCTCGGCTGCATCATCCCCAATGCCTCGGCCTGCGCCATGAGCGGGCAGGGCGCCCGTGCCGGCAGCGCTTCAGCCCTGCTCGGTTGCCTGCAGTTCAGTGTGGCGGCCGCGGCGGCGGCGCTGGTGGGGGTGCTGCACGACGGCACGGCGGTGCCGATGGCCATCGTCATCAGCCTTTGTGGCCTGGCGGTGGTGAGCGTGGCAATGCTCACCCGCAGGCTGAACCTCAGCCGCTCCGTTTGAGTGGGTGGGGTGCCTGGAGGCGGGTTTGCAGGGTGTTGACGAAGGCGCGGGCCTCGGCCTCGCTGCGAAAGCTGACCACGTGCTGGTCGAGCTGGACCTGCCAGGGGCAGCCGGGCTTTTTTGCTGATGCACTGACCTGGATATTCATATCTGCATACCTGAGGTTGGCGTTGGCTGATGCATTGTAGCGCCGGCCACGGGCAGCGGAATGACCTGGGTCAGTTCTCGGACTGACGGTCGCGCCCACCCCGTAAACGAGGTGGGCGCGCCTTTTCAGAAGCCTTCGAGGACGATCTTGCCCTTGGCCGCACCGCTTTCCAGCAGGGCATGGGCGCGGCGCAGGTTGGCGGCATTGATGGTGCCGAAGTGCTCGCCGAGGGTGGTTTTCAGCGTGCCGCTGTCGATCAGTTCGGCCACCCGGTTGAGCAGCTTGTGCTGTTCGAGCATGTCGGCGGTTTCGAACAGCGAGCGGGTGTACATGAACTCCCAGTGCAGCGACAGGCTCTTGCGCTTGAGTTTGGTCACGTCCAGCTGTTTGGGATCATCGATCAGCGCCAGTTTGCCTTGCGGTGCCAGGGCTTCGACCAGTTGATCAAGGTGCTGGTCGGTCTGGGTCAGGCTGGCCACGTGGGTGACCTGCTCGATGCCCTGGGCCTTGAGTGCGGCGGCCAGCGGCTGGCTGTGATCGACGACGTTATCGGCACCTAGCTCACGGACCCAGTCCTGGGTTTGCGGGCGCGAGGCGCTGCCAATCACCTTGAGGCCGGTGAGTTTGCTGGCCAGTTGCGTGAGGATCGAGCCGACCCCGCCGGCGGCACCGACGATCAACAGGCTCTGGCCCAGGTCCTGCTGGCCTTCAGCGATTTGCAGGCGTTCGAACAGCAGCTCCCAGGCCGTGATGGCGGTCAACGGCAGCGCCGCCGCTTCGGCAAAGCCGAGGGTTTTCGGCATGTGGCCGACGATGCGCTCATCCACCACGTGCAGCTCGCTGTTGCCGCCGGCACGGGCGATGGAGCCTGCGTAGTAAACCTTGTCACCCGGCTGGAACAGGCTGACCTCGCTGCCCACCGCCTTGACCACCCCGGCCACGTCCCAGCCCAGCACCTTGGCGGCGCCAGCCTCTGGCTGCACGTTCTGGCGCACCTTGGTATCCACCGGGTTCACCGAGATCGCCCGCACCTCCACCAGCAAGTCGCGTGGGCCAGGCTCCGGGGCTGGCAGTTCGATGTCCTGCAGGGCTGCTGCATCGCTGATGGGCAGGGAGTGATAGTAGGCAATGGCTTTCATGGAGATTCCTCGGTGGGGTAGTCAATGCGGGCCATGATTGGTGCTTTCACTTGCGGTTAAAAGCCGCTAAAACTACAGATACTTTCAATATTATTTTGATAATGGCGGGTGTGTTGGGTGCGTATCGATGATCTGCAGTTGTTCGTTCGTGCCGCCGAATTGGGCAGCCTGTCGGCGGCGGCGCGCCTGCTCGACTTGTCACCGGCGGTGGCCAGCGCCTCGCTCAAGCGTCTGGAGCAGCAATTGGGCGTGCGCCTGCTGGCGCGTTCGACCCGCAACCTGCGGTTGACCGCCGAGGGCGAGGGATTTTTGCAGCATGCCCGTTCCGCCCTGGCGAGCCTGGAGGAGGGCCGGCGAATCCTGGCCCATGGGCAGGATCAAGTCAGCGGTACCTTGCTGTTGTCGGCACCGTCCGATTTTGGTCGCAACGTACTGTTGCCGTGGCTCGATGAACTGCAGCACGAACATCCGCAACTGAACCTGCGCCTGTTGCTGGGCGACCGCAATGCCGACCTGTTTCGCCAGCCGGCCGATATCGCCCTGCGCTATGGCGCCCCGGAAGACTCAAGCCTGGTGGCCTTGCCAGTGTGCGCGGACAACCGTCGGGTGCTGTGTGCCTCACCCGCCTACCTGGCCCGGTACGGCGCGCCGATGGAAGTCGCGCATCTGGCCCAGCACAATTGCCTGCTGTACCAGCTTGGCAACCGCGTGCATGACCATTGGCGCTTTGGCGAGGGCGCCAATGAGGTGGGCGTGAGCGTCAGCGGCGATCGCTTTTGTGACGATGCCGATGTGGTTCGGCGCTGGGCGCTGGCGGGTGTCGGCATCGCTTACAAGTCCTGGCTGGATGTGGCTTATGACGTGCAGGCCGGGCGCTTGAGGTTACTGTTGCCTCACGTGCATGGTGAAGCCGCGCCGTTGAACCTGATGTGCACGCACCGGGCGCAACTGGGCAAGCCGGTGCAGTTGTTGCGAAATATGCTTCGAGCTCGTTGTCAGGCATTGTTTGAGAAGTTGCCTGGTATTACAGGCTAAAGTAATTTGAATTTCCCACATTCCTACGTGGTTAGCAGGTAGCATTTGTGAGTTACAGTAAAATTTATTGTAGGTTTTATCTGGCGATATAACGTCAAGAATAATCCGCCAGTTGCGGGCAAGATATGTAACGTGGGGCTTGGGCTGCAGATGTGCAAACGTCTCTGCAGAGCCTTTGAAGACGGCCCCTGCCAAGGTTGCCCATACCATGGAGATCCGCCGGATTAAGTTCGCGCAACGCGGCTTATAATGGATCCAGCAGTCATTTCCAGCGAGAGATACTTCCATGTCCAGGGCGGCAACTGACGCCTCTCACACGACGTTCTGATAACTTCCACTTCCTGCTTTTCTGGCATCGGACACCTCGCAGTAAATGCTGCCGACATGGTTAATCAATCGATATCAGACATGATCTCGCAGGGAGTTTGAGATATGAAGCCAGTAACAAGTATCAGCCAGATCGCCAGCTTGTTGGCCGACCCGAAACGCAGTGCAATGCTATGGGCCTTGATCGATGGTATGGCCCGTCCTTCCGATGAGCTTGCCAGCATGGCCGGGCTGACGCCTTCTTCGGCCTGTGCCCACCTGGCCAGGTTGTCGGCCAGTGGCTTGTTGAAGCTGGAGCCGCGGGGGCGCAAACGTTATTTCAGGCTGGCCGCGCCGGAGGTCGGCGCGGCTGTCGAAGCGCTGGCCAGTGTTCAGGTCAAAACCCCCGAAGACAGCCGCGAACAAGAGGTGGGCGGCATCCCGTTGTCCATGCGCCGGGCGAGGCTGTGCGGTGATCACCTGGGGGGCGAGCTGGCGGCGGACCTTTATCAGCGCCTGTTCGATGCTGGCTGGCTGGAGGGCAGCGAGCAGCACATCGAAGTCACCCAGTATGGACGTAGCCAGTTCGCCACCTACGGCATTTTCATCGAGGCGCTGGCCCAGCATCAACGTCGAAGCTTCAGCAGTTGCCGCTGTTGCAGTGAGTGGAGCGATCACCGCCCGCATCTGGGTGGCGCGCTGGGCAGCAGCCTGCTCAAGCTGTTCTTGCAGTCTGGCTGGATCCGCGAGAGTGAAACCTCGCGCATGCTGCAGATCAGTGCCGCAGGTCTGGCTCACATCAACCGTATGGCCCAGGTTGCCGTGTTGAAGACTGCTGGCTGAACCCAGGAGGTACGGTGTCTGGCGAGGTCGCTGCTGACAATGCGCCCGAAGGCAGATGCCGTGACACTCGGGGTTGGCACAACTTCCGGGGGACGGAGTGGGAGCAGATTCACCGGTACGTCGGATCGCCGCGAAGGACTGCATCGCAGTCCGGTCTTTGGGGCCGCTGTGCGACCCTTCGTGGCGAATCCGTTCCCACCTTCGGCCCGTCAGGGTTTGACCAAGCGGGCATCCAGGCTGTTCTGCGCCAGGCGCCGTGCCTGTTCCTGGGTCATGCCCAGGTGTTCATGCAGGGCCTGGAAGTTCTCGGTGACGTAGCCACCGAAGTACGCCGGGTCATCGGAATTGACCGTGACCTTCACGCCACGCTCGAGCATGTCGAGGATGTTGTGCTGGCTCATATGGTCGAACACGCACAACTTGGTGTTGGACAGTGGGCAGACGGTCAGCGGGATTTGCTCGTCGATGATCCGCTGCATCAGCCGCTCGTCCTCGATGGCGCGCACGCCGTGGTCGATCCGCTGGATCTTGAGCAGGTCGATCGCTTCCCAGATGTACTCGGGCGGGCCTTCTTCACCGGCGTGGGCAACGGTCAGGAAGCCTTCACTGCGGGCACGGTCGAACACGCGCTGGAACTTGCTCGGCGGATGGCCCATTTCCGAGCTGTCGAGGCCGACGGCGATGAAGGCATCGCGAAACGGCAGGGCCTGGTCGAGGGTCTTGTGCGCTTCTTCTTCACTGAGGTGGCGCAGGAAGCTGAGGATCAGGCCGCTGCTGATGCCCAGTTGTTGCTGGCCATCCTTGAGTGCGCCGCTGATGCCGTTGAGCACCACTTCGAAAGGGATACCGCGGTCGGTGTGGGTCTGCGGGTCGAAGAACGGCTCGGTGTGAATCACGTTCTGCGCCTTGCAGCGCTGCAGATAGGCCCAGGTCAGGTCGTAGAAGTCCTGCTCGGTGCGCAATACATCGGCACCCTGATAGTAGAGGTCGAGAAATTCTTGCAGGTTGTTGAACGCGTAGGCGCCGCGCAGGGCTTCGACATCATTCCAGGGCAGGGCGATCTTGTTGCGCTCGGCCAGGGCGAACAGCAACTCGGGCTCCAGCGATCCTTCCAGGTGCAGGTGCAATTCTGCCTTGGGCAGAGCGTTAAGCCAGTCGTACATAGTGGTGAAATCTCATCAGGTGCGGTTGCCGCCATTCTACAGAGCTTGCGCTGCCCGCGCGGAGAAAGCTGACCAGGCGGTTGGCCGGGGAAACCTTCTACAGTGACTACAGTCACTAGCCAGTACCCACCTGCGCAGGGCCGCCGATGCTTGCACTTCTTAATCAGGAAAAGCCGCTGCTGCTCGCAGTGTTGCTGGCCGCGCTGGCCTGGCCGCTGCAGGGCCAGCTGCTCGGACATGGCCATGGCGTGGCGCTGTTTGCCGGCGCGGTGCTGGTGGCGGCGATCATCTGTGCCTCGATGCGCGTGGCCCAGCACGCCGAGCTGCTTGCGGAAAAAGTCGGCGACCCTTACGGCACCATGATCCTGACCCTGTCGGCGGTGCTGGTCGAGGTGCTGATCCTGGCGATCATGATGAGCAACCAGGCGTCGCCGACCTTGGTGCGGGACACCATCTATTCGGCGGTGATGCTCGACATCAATGGCATCCTCGGCCTGGCCGCGCTGATGGGCGGGCTCAAGCATGGCGAGCAGTCGTACAACGATGATTCGGCGCGCACCTACAGCGTGATGATCATGACTGCCATGGGCGTGTCGATGGTAGTGCCGGAGTTCATTCCGCGGGCCGACTGGAGGCTCTATTCGGGGTTCACCATCGCCGCGATGGTGGTGCTCTATGCCTTGTTCCTGCGCATGCAGGTCGGGCCGCACAGTTACTTCTTCAGTTACAGCTATCCACAGAAAAAGCGCCGCGACCCGCAGGGCGGTACACCGGCGCCGGTGAATAAAGTCCGCTCGATCGCCATCCTGGTCAGCGGCGTGGTGATCATCGGCCTGCTTGCCGAAGTCATGTCGCACACCCTGGACTACGGCCTGGAAGGCAGCGGCGCGCCGCCGGTGCTGATGGCAATTGTGGTGGCGGCCATTTCTGCCGCCCCGGAGATTCTCACTGCCTTGCGCGCAGCATTGGCCAACCGCATGCAGTCGGTGGTCAATATCGCCCTGGGCGCGTCGCTGTCCACGGTGATATTGACCGTTCCGCTGATGGAGGCGATGGCGCTCTACACCGGCCAGCCGTTCCAGATGGCCATGACTCCGGTGCAAACGGTGATGATCTTCATCACCCTGATTGTCAGCGCGATCAACCTGAACGATGGCGAAACCAACGCGATCGAGGGCATGACCCACTTCGTGCTGTTCGCCACCTTCATCATGCTGGCATTGCTCGGCCTTTGAGCCTTCAGCCAGCGATCAACTGGGCGGCGGCCTGACGGTGATCGGCGATCAGTTTCTGCACGTCGAGGCCTTCGATCTGGCCATCGATCACCCGCCACTGGCCGCCGACCATGACCCGGTCGGCGCGGTCGGCGCCGCACAGCAGCAGCGCCGAGAGTGGATCGTGGCTACCGGAGAAGCGCAGTTCATCGAGTTTGAACAAGGCCAGGTCAGCCTGTTTGCCCACCGCCAGTTCGCCGATGTCGGTACGCCCGAGCAACTGCGCCGAGCCGCGGGTGGCCCAGCCCAGCACCCGCTCCGGGGTGATCGCTTCGGCGCCATAGCGAAGCCGTTGCAGGTACAGGGCCTGGCGCGCTTCGAGAATCATGTTCGACGCGTCGTTGGAGGCCGAACCGTCCACGCCCAAGCCCACTGGCGCGCCGGCGCCGGTCAGTTCCAGGGTCGGGCAGATGCCCGAGGCCAGGCGCATGTTCGAACTCGGGCAATGGCAGATGCCGGTGCCGGCGGCGCCCAGGCGGGCGATCTCGTCCGGATTGAAATGGATGCCATGGGCCAGCCAGGTTCGCGGCCCGAGCCAGCCGACGCTGTCGAGGTAATCGACTGTGCGCAGGCCGAAGCGCTGCAGGCAGAAGTCCTCTTCGTCGAGAGTTTCGGCCAGGTGGGTGTGCAGGCGCACGTCCAGCTCTGCGGCGAGGTCAGCGCTGGCGCGCATGATCTCAGGGGTGACCGAGAACGGCGAGCAGGGTGCCAGGGCGATCTGGATCTGCGCACCGTCGCCACGCTCGTGGTAGCTGTGGATAAGTCGCTGGCTGTCGGCCAGGATCACTTCGCCCTGCTGCACTGTCTGTTGCGGCGGCAGGCCGCCGTCGGCTTCGCCCAGGCTCATCGAGCCGCGGGTGAGCATGGCGCGCATGCCCAGTTTGCGCACCGCTTCGACTTGCACGTCGATGGCGTTTTCCAGGCCATCGGGGAACAGGTAATGGTGGTCGGCGGCAGTGGTGCAGCCCGACAGTAACAGCTCGGCCAGGGCCACGCGGGTCGCCAGTTCAAGCTTGGCCGGGGTCAGCCGGGCCCAGACCGGGTACAGGGTTTTCAGCCAGGGGAACAGCGGCTGGTTGACCACTGGCGCCCAGGCGCGGGTCAGGGTCTGGTAGAAGTGGTGGTGGGTATTGATAAGTCCCGGCAGCACCACGTGTTCGCGGGCGTCGAAGACTTGTCCACAGGGGCTGGCCGGGGTTTGCCCTAGGCCGAGAACTTCGTTTATACAGCCGTCTTCGATTACCAGGCCGCCACGGGCGTCGAGGGTGTTGGCAGTGAAGATGGCCAGGGGGTTTTTCAACCAGATACGGGTCGCAGGCATGGTGCCGGCTCCTCTGAAAGTGGGTTCAGGTTAGCCAGCTCAGTGTTGCCCTGTCTGCTGATCCAGGTCCGCCGCGGTGGGCGAGGTGTCGAGTCTACACCCACCGCGCGAGGTTTCACCAGATCAGGCTTTCGCCTTTGTAGTTGATGAATTGCAGGCCGCCTTTGCCGGCATTGGCCTTGATCTGCTCAAGCATGCCGCGGGTGCTGGTCAGCACGTCGATCTCGGCGTTTTCGCCGCCCATGTCGGTTTTCACCCAGCCCGGGTGCATGGCCAGGACGGTTTGCTGCGGTTGCTGCAAGGTGACGAAGCTGTTGATCATCGAGTTCAAGGCCGCCTTGCTGGCCTTGTACAGGCACATCTCGCTGCCGTCGGGAATGGCGACGCTGCCAAGGATCGAACTCATGAACGCCAGCACGCCGTCTTCGCGCAGTTGCGGGGCCAGGCGCTGGGCCACGCGAATGGGCGATACGGCATTGGTCAGGAACAGCTCGCCGACATCGGCCAGTTGTGCGCGCTCAGGGTTCTGGTCACCCGGGCCCATGACCCCGGCATTGACGAACAGCAGGTCAAACACCTGCCCCTGCAAACGTTGCTGGAGGGCATCCAGTTGGCTGCCACTGTTCATTTCCAGGGTTTCGACCTGCACGCCGGGCAGGGCGCTGAGGGTATCGGCCCTGGCCGGGTCGCGCACGGTAGCGAGCACATTCCAGCCGTCCTCCAGCAGGCGTTGCACCAGGCCAAGGCCCAGGCCGCGCGAGGCGCCGATGATCAGGGCGGTTTTGTTCGTGGACATGGAGAACTCCTTTCGAGGGTTATCAAACGTTGATCAAAGAATAACCAGTCTAGCCAAGCCGTGGCCCGGCAAGCCGTTGGCGCAGGGGTGCACGGCTTATCCACAGCTTGCTCCACAGTATTTGTGTGCAAGCATGCAGGCTGGGTACAAGCCGTGTAGTGGTGGCTTGCATGCGCAATAACTGGGGATAACTTACTGATTTTTCGCCAGTTCAAGCGCTGTCATGAAATCTTGATCAAAATATGATCGTTCTTCTGCAGGCCCCGTGGTTAAAGGCTCGCAGGCGAATGCCCAGAGCTTATCCACAGCCGGGCCCACAGTGAATGTGGGCAAATGTTCAGGCCCGTTCCAGCAGGATGCGGCCACGGCTGAGGTCGGCCAGCTGGCGTTGCAGCGCCTCGATCTGTTCCTCGCCCAGGGCCAGGCGCAGGTCGACGCCATTGGCGGTGAACTGTTCGTCCAGCACCAGGCCATCAGCCTCGGCCACGCGCAATTTGAGCAGTGCCAATTCGCTGAAGCTGCAACTGCAGGTCAGTTCGCTGCGGCTGACCAGCAAGCGCTTTTCTGCCTGCTGCAGGCACTTGTTGGCGCCGCCGCCGTAAGCGCGGGCCAGGCCGCCGGTGCCCAGTTGAATGCCGCCGTACCAGCGGATCACCAAGACTACCACCTGGTCGCAGTCCTGCGCCTCGATGGCCGCCAGGATCGGCCGCCCGGCGGTGCCGCCGGGTTCGCCGTCGTCGCTGCTGCGGTATTGCCCGCCCAGTTTCCAGGCCCAGCAGTTGTGGGTGGCGGCGAGGTCGCTGTGGCGTTCGATGAAGCTCATGGCTTCGGCCGGGCTGCTGATTGGCGCAGCCAGGGTGATGAAACGGCTCTTGCGAATCTCTTCGCGAAACTCGCAGGTGTCGAGCAGGGTAAAAGGCATAAGGCAGGTTCAGTCGCGAGGTGTCAGGCCACAGCCTTTAAGAATGATTTGGATAAGATTGTTGCTGGCATCTTCCATGTCCTGCTTGGTCAGGCGGCTGCGGCCGGTGACCTGGCAGATCTGGGTGGCGAAGTCGGCATAGTGCTGGGTGCTGCCCCAGAGCAGGAAGATCAGGTGCACCGGGTCGACCGGGTCCATCTTGCCGGCGTCGATCCAGGCCTGGAACACCGCGGCACGGCCCTTGAACCAGGCACGGTAGTCTTCGCTGAAATAGTCGCTCAGGCACTGACCGCCGCTGATGATCTCCATGGCGAAGATCCGCGAGGCTTGCGGGTTGCGCCGGGAGAATTCCATCTTGGTGCGAATGTAGCTGCTCAAGGCCAGGGCCGGGTCGTCGTCGACGGTCAGGGCGTTGAAGGTGCTGTCCCACAACTCGATGATGTTGCTCAGCACCGCCACATACAGGCCGAGTTTGTTGGTGAAGTAGTAATGCAGGTTGGCCTTGGGCAGCCCGGCCTTGAGGGCGATGGTGTTCATACTGGTGCCCTTGAAACCGTGGCGGGCGAACTCGTCCTCGGCGGCCTGGATGATGGCCTGCTCGTTCTTCTGGCGAATGCGGCCGGCGGGCTTGCCCGAGGCTTGGAGGCGATGCGCAGGGACTTCAAAGGTCATGAACGATTCCAGACAAGGCAATGGGTATCTCTTATGACTGGCTAACCTACCAGCATTAGCCCTCAGCGAGTAGCCGCCAGGCTTTCGAGGAAGCTTTCCAGGACCAGGTGCGGGCGCCGGCCCTTGCGCGTTACCCAGCACAGGCTCAGGTCATAAAAGCGCTCGGCGGGCTTGAGTGCCCGCAGCCGGCCTTGTTGTACCCAGAAGGTCGCGTAGTGGTCGGGCAGGTAGCCGATGTAGCGCCCGGTCAAAATCAGGAAGGCCATGCCTTCGCGGTCCGAGGCACTGGCGGTGCAGTTGAGCGCCTGGTAATGGGCCTGGACATCGGCGGGCAGGCGGAAGGTCGGGGCGATTGCGTCCTGGCTGTTGAGGCGCTCGTCGTCCAGTTGCCGGTCGTCGGCGTAAAACAACGGATGACCGACCGCGCAGTACAGCAGTGAACGTTCGCTGTACAGCGGCTGGTACTCAAGGCCCGACAGCGGGCTGGTCTGCGGCACCACGCCAACGTGCAGGCTGCCATCGAGCACGCCTTGCTCGACCTGGCTGGGGGCGATCATGCGGATCTGGATACGCACGTCCGGGCCGCGGTCCTTGAGCTGGGCCAGGGCATGGGTGATGCGCATGTGCGGCAGGGTCACCAGGTTGTCGGTCAGGCCGATGTTCAGCTCGCCACGCAAATGCTGGTGCAGGCCGTTGACCTCGGTGCGAAAGCTTTCCAGGGCGCTGAGCAATTGCAACGCCGATTGATACACCTCGCGGCCTTCCTCGGTCAGCGAAAAGCCGGCGCGGCCGCGCTGGCACAGGCGCAGGCCCAGGCGCTGCTCAAGGTCGCTCATCTGCTGGCTGATGGCCGAGCGGCCGATGCCCAGGACGTTCTCGGCGGCCGAAAAGCCGCCGCACTCCACCACGCTGCGGTAGATCTTCAGCAGGCGGATATCGAAATCGCTGACCTGGGCCAGGGGTTGTGGACGTTTCACGCGGTGCCTTTGCGTTGAGGAACATGAAAGGCAGACAACATACGCTGATCAGGCATTCTCGCGCCAGCGGCGCGCCTGGACGAGCAGGGCCGGGGCAAAGTGCAACAGCAGCATGCGCACCAGGTGGTGCGACAGCACCAGCACCACGTTCAGCCCACCGCTGAAGGCGACGATGGCAATGGTTTCGATGGCCCCGGGCATGTAGGCCAGCCACAAAGTGAATGGATCACTGCCCAGCACCTTGGCGGCCACCCCGGCAAAGACGGCAGCGACCAGCAGCATCAGGCCCACCGACATCAGCCCGGCGCCGCCGTGACGGACCAGCTCCTTGAGGCTGATTTCCCTGAACCTGGCGCCGATCAGCACACCGAGGATCAGCGCGGCAAAATCGACGCTCCATTGCGGCATATGGAAGCCATGCAACAGCCCCGACTTTACGTAGATCCCGGAGGCTATGATCGCTGTCAGCATGAAAGGGGCAGGCACACCGACTTTCAACAGCAGACGGCCAAGCACAATGCACAGCGCGATCAGCGAAAGCAGTGCAAGCACTGTCATGAAGGTCAGCGGACTGTTTGCGCTTGCAGGCGCTGCGGCGGATGCCGGTATGCATAGACTCACCAGCAATGTGATCGACAGCAGCCGCACCAGGTGTACAACGATCACTTTGCTCGACGCACGCTCCGACTCAAGCAGATCGAACACTGCCGCCAACGCGCCCGGGTAGACAGCCAGCAGTGAATCCTTGCGGTTCCACGCCGAGACTCTCTGCAGCCACAGGGAAGCCACGGCAATTTGCGTCGCCAGGCATAGGATCAACAAGCCGAGGCTCGGCAGCATGGTAGCCACAGTCTGGTTGTCCCAGGCCTCGAACATCAGGCCGGTGGCAATGCCCAGGACGATCTGCACATAAATCAGGCCCAGGCGTAGCCGGGGAGCAACATTGAACCTGCTGACGACAATTGCCGTCGCTACGATCGAGCCCAGCAACAGGCCGTGGGGAACGCCTGCGTATTGCAAGCTTGCCCCCGTCACCGCAGCAATCAGTAAACACACTAAGGTTTTCATAGGTTCAGGTGCTCAATGCACGAAGGTTGCGATAGATGGTTTCAGCCTGCATCTGCAGGACGTCGATATTGCTGACGGCATAGAACACACCCGTGGTGGGAGCGCCAATGGCAAAGATATTAGACGGCCCCTGGCGATGGATGACGCGACAATCGTCATAGTCCACATCGATCCCGCCGTACTGATGCTCACTACAGATACCGCAAGCCGCCAGATTTTGGTACAGCGCACCCTGCATTGCATCGCCAGCGCCGGTAGCGTTGACGACATTGGATAAGCGGCAATTGAAATTGCGCCCGCGTGCCAGGAAACCACCCGCGGTTACGCTGACATCGGTCAGTCCGGTCAGGCAAACCAGGCGTCCGGAATGCATATGCTGGTGAATCTTGATCCAGTTTTCCTTGGGGATGGGAACCCGCAGTTGCCTCCAGGCACCCCGGAAGCGCCCTACGAATACTTTCCTTTCGCGCTCGGAGAGCAGGTTCCAGATCATCGGCACGATCAAGTTGGTCGAAGAAAACACTGAGTAGATCTCTTCGCGGGCCACCGAGGCCTGACTGTGATCGCGCATGAGGTTATCGAGGGTGGTGTCGATGCCTTGCGCTTGCAGTTCTTCGTCGAATAGCGCGCGCACTGTTTTCAAGGCCGAGCCACCGCAGCGCAGGCGATGCCTGATGGTGTGTTCATTGAGAACCTTGAGTGCGCGCGGCTGATAACTCTCGCTGTAGTTGGGAATCTTGCTGCTGCGGGTCAACATCGTTACATGGTTTTCGGGATCGGCATCGAGCAGGGTCAGGGCGACATCGATGGCCGACAGCTGATTGCCAAGCACACCGATACTGTCAGAGCGAATCTCGGCCAGGCGAGTCGTCGGGTAGGGGTTGTTGATGTATCCCGGGGCCCCCTTTAGCCGGTAGAAGTCGGTTGGCTCGGGATTACCGGTTGCCAGGACGACGGCTTTGTATCCCGGGCGCTCACCTGATGCGCTGTGCAGGTCATAGCGCCCTCGGGAAGACGTCATGCCAGTGATGTGCTCACGGTAGAAGCTGATCGATGTGTGCTCGCGCAGTGACGCCTGCACTGACTCTTCGATGAACTTGCCGAACACCGGACGCGGTTGATAGCCATTGCACGTGGCCATGCCGCGGGTCTGCAGCCACTGCTTGAAGTCGCCGTGTTCGCGCAGATACATCAGGTTGGCGGGGCGATTGACCAGGTTGCTCAGAATATCCTGCTGATACGCCAAGCCCGATCCGCTGCTACCGGCTGTATCGAACACATCGATACTCAGTGCCGGTGTCAGGTGCTTCAACCGTTCAAGAATGATTGCACCGCTATAGCCCAGCCCCACGACTGCTACCTTGCCCATATCCAATCCTTAGATGTGGTTTTGCTTCGGGCTCGATAACGCCCGTTGCCTGGTGTCCGATCTGCCAGGTCATGGCAGGTGACAAAGACCGGCTGTCGGGGTGTTCTTCAGCCGGTGTCCGATAACAGGCACGCGCTGGATGGCGCCGCCTGTTTTCGTCGTGCAATGCGATGTCGGCTTACGCCCAAACGAAGGTTTCCCTGACCCAACTGTCGAGTTGCGCGAGGTGATCGCTGACCTCTTTCTCACTGTTGCCCTCGACAATCGCCGAGACGATTTCGCCATTGGTCATTTTCATTGCGCAATAATCCGTGCCCTTTTGCGCCGTGACCGTGCAATGGCGAATGAAGGGCAAGTCGATGGATGCCGGGAAGTCGATCAGCTTGCCTGTGCGCGGAGGTATATTCAGTTGACCCAGCAAGTGGCGCGGTGGCAGCAACGACGTTAACGACGCCGATTTGCCGCCACGCTCTGCATCGAGCAGGGTCAGACGCGGATTCAAGCCGAAGGCTTCGGTCAATTCCTGGTTGACGCTGCAGCCTCCAAGGCGGCAGGCGATTTCGCAGACGATGAGGTTGTTGCCGTCGACAAACACCTCGAGATGGAACAGCAGGGTGCCGAGGTTTGGCAGCGCCTGCTCGATGATGCGCCGGGTCAGTTCCACGCTTTGCGCATGCAGCGGATTGCTTTGCGCCAGCATCTGGAAACCGAGGCTTTGCCCGTCAAGAAAGTCCAGACAGGTAATCGTCGAGCGGACCGGGGAAATGATCACCGGGTTGCCGTTTATGTAGAGCCCATTGACGTTCAGCAACGGTGCATCCAGGTACTTCTCGACCATCAGGTTGTGTAGCGTCGTGCCGTCCTGCTGTTGCAGGTAGTTACGCAAGCCGTCGACGTCGCGAAGCACCCGTACGCCTCCTGAGCCTCGACCATCACGAGGTTTGACCACCACCGGGTAGCCGTACTGCTCGATGAAATCGTTGATTTCGCAAGCGGAACCGATCTTTGCCATCGGATTGATGCGTATGCCGTGCTCTGCGAGCTTTTGCTTCATGAGGAACTTGTCACGGTACAGCAGCGTCATGGCCTCAAAGCGTGTGCGCGAACCATTTAGACGGTCCTTGATGCGGGCCACGCGCAGCAGGTCGACCTCAGCCAGCGCAACCACGGTTTGGGTGCCTAGCACTCTTGCTGCCGCCAGGGCGTCGAGTTCCACCAGCGGTGAATCATTGAAATTGGGGTAAAGCCTGAAACATTCGCGGAAGAGGGGGAACTGTTGATCCAGCGCTGCCTTGGCGGACAAGTCGCTATAAATCAGCGAATTTTTACCCAGCACGTTCAACCATTCTTGTTCGCAGTGCTGCAGGAGGATTTTTGCGGGTGAGAACAGGATTACAGGGTTCAAAGGATTTCCTTATCGTGATGGTTCAAGTCGTAGCAGATGCGCAAAGGGGGCCTTGGTGCACCTGTGGTTACAGCGTCCAGGAGAAGGGCGCGTTCATGCGCTCCTGTAGTTGAGCTATCAGAAGTGGCCTGGGCGTGGGTGCTGTAAGTCTTTGGAGATATTGGGAGGCGCGATGGCTTCGGACAATAGGGGTTTAGCGATGGTTAAGGTGAGACGCATCTATTGCGGGTGTAGGTAAAGCCACATTTGGGCAGCGGGCAATTTCATAACTTACTGATGGGGCGGAGGATTTTTCAGGTCGGTCAGACAGCAGGCCGGGTATTGTGAATCTAGGCGTCTAATGTTTAGTACAGTTGAAACTAAGGATCGTGAAAGCCAGATTTTCCAAACCTTAAGCCCATGCCAATTTAGGCACAACAACACTTGTCGCTGCCCAATTGCCTTGCGAGGACTTGTCCGATGAATCTGCCTGAAAACGCTCCTGTCGGTCTGGCCAGCCAGCTCAAGCTGGACGCCCACTGGATGCCCTACACCGCCAACCGCAATTTTCAGCGCGATCCACGGCTGATCGTCGCCGCCGAAGGCAGCTACCTGACCGACGACAAGGGCCGCAAGATTTATGACGCCCTGTCCGGCTTGTGGACTTGCGGCGCCGGTCACACCCGCAAGCAGATCCAGGAAGCAGTATCGCGCCAATTGGGCGTGCTCGATTACTCCCCGGCTTTCCAGTTCGGCCACCCGCTGTCGTTTCAGCTGGCCGAGAAAATCACCGACCTGACCCCGGGCAACCTCAATCACGTCTTCTATACCAACTCCGGTTCCGAGTGCGCCGACACCGCGGTGAAGATGGTCCGTGCCTACTGGCGCCTGAAAGGCCAGGCCACCAAGACCAAGCTGATCGGCCGTGCCCGTGGCTATCACGGGGTGAATATCGCCGGTACCAGCCTGGGTGGCGTCAACGGCAACCGCAAGCTGTTCGGCCAGTTGCTCGACGTCGATCACATTCCGCACACCCTGCTGCCGGGCAATGCCTTCACCAAAGGCATGCCGGAGGAGGGCGGTATCGCCCTGGCCGATGAAATGCTCAAGCTGATCGAGCTGCACGATGCTTCGAACATCGCCGCGCTGATTGTCGAGCCGCTGGCCGGTTCTGCAGGTGTACTGCCTCCGCCGAAGGGCTACCTGAAGCGTCTGCGGGAAATCTGCGACCAGCACAACATCCTGCTGATCTTCGACGAAGTCATCACCGGCTTTGGCCGCATGGGCTCGATGTTCGGTGCTGATGCCTTCGGCGTCACCCCGGATCTGATGTGCATCGCCAAGCAAGTCACCAACGGCGCCATCCCGATGGGCGCGGTGATCGCCAGCAGCGAGATCTACCAGACCTTCATGAACCAGCCGACCCCGGAATACGCGGTGGAATTCCCCCACGGCTACACCTACTCGGCGCACCCGGTCGCCTGCGCCGCCGGTCTCGCCGCGCTGGACCTGCTGGAGAAAGAAAACCTGGTGCAATCGGCCGCCGAACTGTCGCCGCACTTCGAGAAGGTGCTGCACGGGGTCAAGGGCGCGAAGAACATCATCGACATCCGTAACTACGGCCTGGCCGGCGCCATCCAGATTGCCGCCCGCGACGGTGACGCCATCGTGCGTCCATACGAGATCGCCATGAAGCTGTGGAAAGCCGGCTTCTATGTACGCTTCGGCGGCGACACCCTGCAGTTCGGCCCAACCTTCAACAGCCAGCCGCAGGAACTGGACCGCCTGTTCGATGCGGTCGGCGAGGCCATCAACCAGGTCGATTGATTGTCCCTCTATATATAAGCAGCGGGCGCGAGTGATCTCGCGTCCAGGCATACCCTCTTTCTGGAGTTCTGCATGAGCACTGTTCAACACCTGATCAACGGCGAACTGGTTGCTGCCGACACGCGCACCGCCGATGTCTTCAACCCGTCCACTGGCCAGGCCATCCACAAGGTTGCCCTGGCCAGCAAGCAAACCGTGCAGCAGGCCATCGACTCGGCCAAGGCCGCCTTCCCGGCCTGGCGCAACACGCCGCCGGCCAAACGCGCCCAGGTAATGTTCCGCTTCAAGCAACTGCTGGAGCAGAATGAAGCGCGTATCTCCCAGCTGATCAGCGAAGAGCACGGCAAAACCGTGGAAGACGCCGCCGGTGAACTCAAGCGCGGTATCGAGAACGTCGAGTTTGCCTGCGCCGCACCGGAAGTGCTCAAGGGCGAGTACAGCCGCAACGTTGGCCCGAACATCGATGCCTGGTCCGACTTCCAGCCGCTGGGCGTAGTGGCCGGTATTACCCCGTTCAACTTCCCCGCCATGGTGCCGCTGTGGATGTACCCACTGGCAATCGCCTGTGGTAACTGCTTCATCCTCAAGCCATCGGAACGTGATCCGAGCTCGACCCTGCTGATTGCCCAACTGCTGCATGAAGCCGGCCTGCCTAAAGGCGTGCTCAACGTTGTGCACGGTGACAAGGAAGCGGTGGATGCGCTGATCGAGGCGCCAGAGGTCAAGGCCCTGAGCTTCGTTGGCTCGACGCCGATCGCCGAGTACATCTATGCCGAAGGCACCAAGCGCGGCAAGCGCGTTCAGGCCCTGGGCGGGGCGAAGAACCACGCGGTGCTGATGCCTGATGCCGACCTGGACAACGCGGTCAGCGCGCTGATGGGCGCAGCCTACGGTTCTTGCGGCGAGCGCTGCATGGCGATCTCGGTGGCCGTGTGCGTTGGCGATCAGGTGGCCGATGCGCTGATCGCCAAGCTCGAACCACAGATCAAGGCGTTGAAGATTGGTGCCGGTACTTCCTGCGGCCTGGACATGGGCCCGCTGGTTACCGCCGCCGCCCGTGACAAGGTGGTTGGCTACATTGACCAAGGTGTGGCCGCTGGTGCGCAGTTGGTGGTCGACGGTCGTGGCTACCGGGTTGCCGGTAATGAAGACGGCTACTTTGTCGGCGGCACCCTGTTCGACCGCGTGACGACCGAGATGAGCATCTATAAAGAAGAGATCTTCGGGCCGGTACTCTGCGTGGTACGCGTCGACAGCCTGGAAGAGGCCATGCGCCTGATCAACGAACACGAATACGGCAACGGCACCTGCATCTTTACCCGTGACGGTGAAGCGGCGCGCCTGTTCTGCGACGAGATCGAAGTGGGCATGGTCGGCGTCAACGTCCCGCTGCCGGTGCCGGTGGCTTACCACAGCTTCGGCGGCTGGAAGCGTTCGCTGTTCGGCGACCTGCATGCCTATGGCCCGGATGGCGTTCGTTTCTACACCCGCCGCAAAGCCATTACCCAGCGCTGGCCGCAACGTGCCAGCCATGAAGCGTCGCAGTTTGCCTTCCCGAGCCTTTAAGGCTTTAGCAGCGACTAGCTGCAAGCTGCAAGCTACAAGTTGAAAGCGGTGCTGCCGCTTTTACTTGCAGCTTGAAGCTTGTGGCTTATAGCCAAAACGCCCCTTCTGAAACAAAGTTGAAATAAGTCCTTGACGCCCCCGCGGATGTGTCTATAATACGCCCCACTTCCGGCGCAGTCGGAACTGAAAACTCCTTGAGTTTCAAAGAGTTAGCGGTTCCAGGGTCATCCGGAAGGGCTTCGGTCGAAAGATCGGCAGCGGTGAAAAAGGCAGTTGACAGCGGTTTGAAACGCTGTAGAATTCGCCTCCCGCTGACGAGAGATCGCAGCGAGTCAAGTGGTTGAAGTTGAAAGAGAAATTCTGAAAAACTTCAAAATAAACGCTTGACAGGCTCTGAGGAAAGCGTAGAATGCGCGCCTCGGTTGAGACGAAAAGCTCTTAACCAACCGCTCTTTAACAACTGAATCAAGCAATTCGTGTGGGTGCTTGTGAGCTCAGACTGATAGTCAAAAAGATTATCAGCATCACAAGTGGCTACACGAAAATCGAAAGATTTGAAAGTAAGTCATTTGAGATTGCTGAGCCAAGTTTAGGGTTTTCTCAAAACCCAAGCAGTATTGAACTGAAGAGTTTGATCATGGCTCAGATTGAACGCTGGCGGCAGGCCTAACACATGCAAGTCGAGCGGATGAGAAGAGCTTGCTCTTCGATTCAGCGGCGGACGGGTGAGTAATACCTAGGAATCTGCCTGGTAGTGGGGGACAACGTTTCGAAAGGAACGCTAATACCGCATACGTCCTACGGGAGAAAGCAGGGGACCTTCGGGCCTTGCGCTATCAGATGAGCCTAGGTCGGATTAGCTAGTTGGTGAGGTAATGGCTCACCAAGGCGACGATCCGTAACTGGTCTGAGAGGATGATCAGTCACACTGGAACTGAGACACGGTCCAGACTCCTACGGGAGGCAGCAGTGGGGAATATTGGACAATGGGCGAAAGCCTGATCCAGCCATGCCGCGTGTGTGAAGAAGGTCTTCGGATTGTAAAGCACTTTAAGTTGGGAGGAAGGGTACTTACCTAATACGTGAGTATTTTGACGTTACCGACAGAATAAGCACCGGCTAACTCTGTGCCAGCAGCCGCGGTAATACAGAGGGTGCAAGCGTTAATCGGAATTACTGGGCGTAAAGCGCGCGTAGGTGGTTCGTTAAGTTGGATGTGAAATCCCCGGGCTCAACCTGGGAACTGCATCCAAAACTGGCGAGCTAGAGTAGGGCAGAGGGTGGTGGAATTTCCTGTGTAGCGGTGAAATGCGTAGATATAGGAAGGAACACCAGTGGCGAAGGCGACCACCTGGGCTCATACTGACACTGAGGTGCGAAAGCGTGGGGAGCAAACAGGATTAGATACCCTGGTAGTCCACGCCGTAAACGATGTCAACTAGCCGTTGGAATCCTTGAGATTTTAGTGGCGCAGCTAACGCATTAAGTTGACCGCCTGGGGAGTACGGCCGCAAGGTTAAAACTCAAATGAATTGACGGGGGCCCGCACAAGCGGTGGAGCATGTGGTTTAATTCGAAGCAACGCGAAGAACCTTACCAGGCCTTGACATGCAGAGAACTTTCCAGAGATGGATTGGTGCCTTCGGGAACTCTGACACAGGTGCTGCATGGCTGTCGTCAGCTCGTGTCGTGAGATGTTGGGTTAAGTCCCGTAACGAGCGCAACCCTTGTCCTTAGTTACCAGCACGTTATGGTGGGCACTCTAAGGAGACTGCCGGTGACAAACCGGAGGAAGGTGGGGATGACGTCAAGTCATCATGGCCCTTACGGCCTGGGCTACACACGTGCTACAATGGTCGGTACAGAGGGTTGCCAAGCCGCGAGGTGGAGCTAATCTCACAAAACCGATCGTAGTCCGGATCGCAGTCTGCAACTCGACTGCGTGAAGTCGGAATCGCTAGTAATCGCGAATCAGAATGTCGCGGTGAATACGTTCCCGGGCCTTGTACACACCGCCCGTCACACCATGGGAGTGGGTTGCACCAGAAGTAGCTAGTCTAACCTTCGGGAGGACGGTTACCACGGTGTGATTCATGACTGGGGTGAAGTCGTAACAAGGTAGCCGTAGGGGAACCTGCGGCTGGATCACCTCCTTAATCGACAGACATCAGCTGTCTTATGAGCTCCCACACGAATTGCTTGATTCATTGAAGAAGACGATAGAAGCAGCTTTAAGCTCCAAGCTGATAGCTCCAAGCTAACAGTTACGCGCTCGAAATTGGGTCTGTAGCTCAGTTGGTTAGAGCGCACCCCTGATAAGGGTGAGGTCGGCAGTTCGAATCTGCCCAGACCCACCAATTTTGTTATGGGGCCATAGCTCAGCTGGGAGAGCGCCTGCCTTGCACGCAGGAGGTCAGCGGTTCGATCCCGCTTGGCTCCACCACTTACTACCGTCGTAAAGCTTAGAAATGAATATTCGCGTCGAATATTGATTTCTGAACTTTTTCAGAATCGTTCTTTAAAAATTTGGGTATGTGATAGAAAGATAGACTGGACAGCACTTTCACTGGTGTGTGTTCAGGCTAAGGTAAAATTTGTGAGTAATTACAAGTTTTCGGCGAATGTTGTCTTCACAGTATAACCAGATTGCTTGGGGTTATATGGTCAAGTGAAGAAGCGCATACGGTGGATGCCTTGGCAGTCAGAGGCGATGAAAGACGTGGTAGCCTGCGATAAGCTTCGGGGAGTCGGCAAACAGACTTTGATCCGGAGATCTCTGAATGGGGGAACCCACTCAGCATAAGCTGAGTATCTTGTACTGAATACATAGGTGCAAGAGGCGAACCAGGGGAACTGAAACATCTAAGTACCCTGAGGAAAAGAAATCAACCGAGATTCCCTTAGTAGTGGCGAGCGAACGGGGACTAGCCCTTAAGTGGCTTTGAGATTAGCGGAACGCTCTGGAAAGTGCGGCCATAGTGGGTGATAGCCCTGTACGCGAAAATCTCTTAGTCATGAAATCGAGTAGGACGGAGCACGAGAAACTTTGTCTGAATATGGGGGGACCATCCTCCAAGGCTAAATACTACTGACTGACCGATAGTGAACCAGTACCGTGAGGGAAAGGCGAAAAGAACCCCGGAGAGGGGAGTGAAATAGATCCTGAAACCGTATGCGTACAAGCAGTGGGAGCCTACTTTGTTAGGTGACTGCGTACCTTTTGTATAATGGGTCAGCGACTTATATTCAGTGGCGAGCTTAACCGAATAGGGGAGGCGTAGCGAAAGCGAGTCTTAATAGGGCGTTTAGTCGCTGGGTATAGACCCGAAACCGGGCGATCTATCCATGGGCAGGTTGAAGGTTAGGTAACACTGACTGGAGGACCGAACCGACTACCGTTGAAAAGTTAGCGGATGACCTGTGGATCGGAGTGAAAGGCTAATCAAGCTCGGAGATAGCTGGTTCTCCTCGAAAGCTATTTAGGTAGCGCCTCATGTATCACTGTAGGGGGTAGAGCACTGTTTCGGCTAGGGGGTCATCCCGACTTACCAAACCGATGCAAACTCCGAATACCTACAAGTGCCGAGCATGGGAGACACACGGCGGGTGCTAACGTCCGTCGTGAAAAGGGAAACAACCCAGACCGTCAGCTAAGGTCCCAAAGTTATGGTTAAGTGGGAAACGATGTGGGAAGGCTTAGACAGCTAGGAGGTTGGCTTAGAAGCAGCCACCCTTTAAAGAAAGCGTAATAGCTCACTAGTCGAGTCGGCCTGCGCGGAAGATGTAACGGGGCTCAAACCATACACCGAAGCTACGGGTATCACTTAGGTGATGCGGTAGAGGAGCGTTCTGTAAGCCTGTGAAGGTGAGTTGAGAAGCTTGCTGGAGGTATCAGAAGTGCGAATGCTGACATGAGTAACGACAATGGGAGTGAAAAACTCCCACGCCGAAAGACCAAGGTTTCCTGCGCAACGTTAATCGACGCAGGGTTAGTCGGTCCCTAAGGCGAGGCTGAAAAGCGTAGTCGATGGAAAACAGGTTAATATTCCTGTACTTCTGGTTATTGCGATGGAGGGACGGAGAAGGCTAGGCCAGCTTGGCGTTGGTTGTCCAAGTTTAAGGTGGTAGGCTGAGATCTTAGGTAAATCCGGGATCTTAAGGCCGAGAGCTGATGACGAGTTGCCATTAGGCGACGAAGTGGTTGATGCCATGCTTCCAAGAAAAGCTTCTAAGCTTCAGATAACCAGGAACCGTACCCCAAACCGACACAGGTGGTTGGGTAGAGAATACCAAGGCGCTTGAGAGAACTCGGGTGAAGGAACTAGGCAAAATGGCACCGTAACTTCGGGAGAAGGTGCGCCGGTGAGGGTGAAGGACTTGCTCCGTAAGCCCATGCCGGTCGAAGATACCAGGCCGCTGCGACTGTTTATTAAAAACACAGCACTCTGCAAACACGAAAGTGGACGTATAGGGTGTGACGCCTGCCCGGTGCCGGAAGGTTAATTGATGGGGTTAGCTAACGCGAAGCTCTTGATCGAAGCCCCGGTAAACGGCGGCCGTAACTATAACGGTCCTAAGGTAGCGAAATTCCTTGTCGGGTAAGTTCCGACCTGCACGAATGGCGTAACGATGGCGGCGCTGTCTCCACCCGAGACTCAGTGAAATTGAAATCGCTGTGAAGATGCAGTGTATCCGCGGCTAGACGGAAAGACCCCGTGAACCTTTACTATAGCTTTGCACTGGACTTTGAATTTGCTTGTGTAGGATAGGTGGGAGGCTTTGAAGCGTGGACGCCAGTTCGCGTGGAGCCATCCTTGAAATACCACCCTGGCAACTTTGAGGTTCTAACTCAGGTCCGTTATCCGGATCGAGGACAGTGTATGGTGGGTAGTTTGACTGGGGCGGTCTCCTCCTAAAGAGTAACGGAGGAGTACGAAGGTGCGCTCAGACCGGTCGGAAATCGGTCGTAGAGTATAAAGGCAAAAGCGCGCTTGACTGCGAGACAGACACGTCGAGCAGGTACGAAAGTAGGTCTTAGTGATCCGGTGGTTCTGTATGGAAGGGCCATCGCTCAACGGATAAAAGGTACTCCGGGGATAACAGGCTGATACCGCCCAAGAGTTCATATCGACGGCGGTGTTTGGCACCTCGATGTCGGCTCATCACATCCTGGGGCTGAAGCCGGTCCCAAGGGTATGGCTGTTCGCCATTTAAAGTGGTACGCGAGCTGGGTTTAGAACGTCGTGAGACAGTTCGGTCCCTATCTGCCGTGGACGTTTGAGATTTGAGAGGGGCTGCTCCTAGTACGAGAGGACCGGAGTGGACGAACCTCTGGTGTTCCGGTTGTCACGCCAGTGGCATTGCCGGGTAGCTATGTTCGGAAGAGATAACCGCTGAAAGCATCTAAGCGGGAAACTTGCCTCAAGATGAGATCTCACTGGAGCCTTGAGCTCCCTGAAGGGCCGTCGAAGACTACGACGTTGATAGGTTGGGTGTGTAAGCGCTGTGAGGCGTTGAGCTAACCAATACTAATTGCCCGTGAGGCTTGACCATATAACACCCAAGCAATTTGAGCGAAAGCCAGATTGCGGTGTTGTGAAGACTGCACAGCCGAAGATTTGTAACTCACAAACATCACATACCCGATTCGCTGGAGTGTCTTAAACAAGACCTTCTGGCAACAGAATTTCTTGACGACCATAGAGCATTGGAACCACCTGATCCCATCCCGAACTCAGCAGTGAAACGATGCATCGCCGATGGTAGTGTGGGGTTTCCCCATGTGAGAGTAGGTCATCGTCAAGATTAAATTCCGAAACCCCTATCTGCATATGCAGGTAGGGGTTTTGTCTTTCTGGCTGTTGCACAACACAGTCAGGCTCGCCGAGCATGATAAGGTTTCCCTCTGCCCGCACAGCCTCAAGGATGCCCAATGCCGCACACAAACCCACTCCTACCAGGTTTCATGGTGGTTCACGGCAACCGCCTGGATGAACTGCGTAGCCTGGTGGTGAGCTGGATGCGGCGTTACCCGCTGGCACCGTTGGAAAACGAAATCGCCCTGGTGCAGAGCAACGGCATCGCCCAGTGGTTGAAGCTGGCCCTGGCCGAAGATCCTGAGGATGACGACCAGGGCGGCTGCGGCATCGCTGCGGCGGTCGAGGTGCAGCTGCCCGGCAGTTTCATGTGGCAGCTGTACCGCAAGGTGCTGGGCCGCGAAGAAATCCCCGAGGTGTCGCTGCTCGACAAGGCGCCGCTGACCTGGCGCTTGATGCGCCTGCTACCAGAGGTCATCGACAAGCCGCACTTCGAGCCCTTGCAGCGCTTTCTCACCGACGACAGCGACCTGCGCAAGCGCTACCAGCTGGCCGAGCGCCTGGCCGACCTGTTCGACCAGTACCAGGTGTATCGCGCCGACTGGCTCAAGGACTGGGCCGCTGGCCGTCATGTGCTCAATACCGCCCGTGGCGAATCCAGGCCGCTGCCGCCCGCCAACTGCTGGCAGGCCGAGCTGTGGCGCGCCTTGTTGCTGGATGTCGGCGAAGAGGGTATGGCCCAGAGCCGCGCCGGTGTGCACCAGCGCTTCATCGAACGGATCAACAGCCTGGAGCAGGCGCCCGCTGGCCTGCCGTCCCGGGTTATCGTTTTTGGTATTTCGTCGTTGCCTGCCCAGGCGCTGGAAGCCCTCGCCGGCCTGGCGCGTTTCAGCCAGGTGCTGCTCTGCGTGCACAACCCCTGCCGTCACCATTGGGCCGACATCGTCGCCGACAAGGACCTGTTGCGCCATCAGTACAAGCGCCAGCAACGCAAGCAGGGCATGCCCAGCCTGATCGACGCCGAAACCCTGCACCAGCACGCCCACCCCTTGCTGGCTGCCTGGGGCAAGCAGGGCCGCGACTACATCAACCTGCTCGACAGCTACGACGACCCTGGCAGTTACCGCGCAGCCTTCAGCGACGGGCGTATCGACCTGTTCAGCGAAAGCGAGCCCAAGACCCTGCTCAACCAGTTGCAGGACGACATTCTCGAGTTGCGCCCGCTGGCCGAAACCCGCGAGCTGTGGCCTGACGTCGACCCCGGCAAAGATCGCTCGGTGCGTTTTCATATCGGCCACAGCCCGCAACGTGAAGTGGAAATCCTCCACGACCAGTTGCTCGCCCGCTTCAGCGCCGATCCGGCGCTGCGCCCCCGCGACATCATCGTCATGCTCCCGGACATCAACACCTACGCGCCGCACATCCGCGCCGTGTTCGGCCAGCTCGACCGCAACGACCCGCGTTTCATCCCCTTCACCCTGACCGACCAGGGCCAGCGTGGCCGCGACCCGTTGCTGATCGCCCTGGAGCACCTGCTGAAGTTGCCCGACAGCCGTTTCGCCGTCAGCGAGATCCTCGATCTGCTCGATGTGCCGGCCTTGCGCGCGCGCTTCGCGATCAAGGAAAGCGACCTGCCGACCTTGCACCGTTGGATCGAAGGCGCGGGCATTCGCTGGGGGCTGAACGCCGAGCAACGCGCCGGTCTCGGTTTGCCGGCGGACCTTGAACAGAACAGCTGGCGATTCGGCTTGCGACGCATGCTGCTGGGTTACGCCGTCGGTGTCGGCGAAGGCTGCGACGGGATCGAGCCGTTCGATGAGATTGGCGGCCTGGATGCCGCCTTGATCGGCCCGTTGGTGGCCCTGCTCGATGCCCTGGAAATTGCCCACGAGCAGCTCTCCCAGGCGGCGACGGCTGCCGAGTGGGGCGAGCGCCTGCATGCCTTGCTGCAAGTGTTCTTCCTCGCCGAAACCGAGCATGACGACTACCTGCTGGTGCAACTGCAGACCCTGCGCGAAACCTGGTTGCAGACCTGTGAGTCGGTCGGCCTGCAAGACTTGCTGCCGCTCACCGTGGTCCGTGAAGCCTGGTTGGCCGGGCTCGACCAGGGTCGGCTGTCCCAGCGCTTTCTCGCAGGTTCGGTGAACTTCTGCACCTTGATGCCCATGCGCGCGATCCCGTTCAAGGTGGTCTGTCTGCTGGGTATGAACGATGGCGACTATCCGCGTGCGCAGCCGCCGCTGGACTTTGACCTGATGGGCAGTGACTACCGTCCAGGTGATCGCTCGCGGCGCGAGGACGATCGCTACCTGTTGCTCGAGGCGCTGCTGTCGGCCCGTGATCAGTTGTACGTCAGTTGGGTCGGGCGCAGCATTCGCGACAACAGCGAACGCCCGGCCTCGGTGCTGATCGGCCAGTTGCGTGATCATCTGGCGGCAGGTTGGCGCCTGGCCGGTGCCGAGGTGGGCGGCAAGCTCAACGCCGGTGAGCAGTTGTTGCATGCGCTGACCGTGGAGCATCCGTTGCAGCCGTTCAGCGCCCGCTACTTTCACAAGGGCAGCAGCCTGTTCAGCTATGCCCGTGAGTGGCGCTCCCTGCATCTGCCTGGCGAACAACAGCTCAAGCCTGAGGATGAGCTGCCGGCTTACAGCAGCGATGAACCGCTGACCCTGACCTTGCTGCAAGACTTCCTCCGCCATCCGGTACGACACTTCTTCAGCCAGCGTTTGAAGGTGTTCTTCGAGTCGGTGGAAGCGCCCCTGGCCGATGAAGAGCCATTCGTGCTCGATGCCCTGCAGCGCTACAGCCTGAGTGAAAGCCTGCTGGCAGCAGCCCTGGCCGACCCGCAAGACAGCGAGCGGGCGTTGACCACCCAGGCCAGGCGCCTGCAGGGCTACGGGCTGCTGCCGCTGGCAGGTTTCGGTGAATGCCTGCAGGCCGAACTGATCGAGCCGTTGCCCGACCTGCTGCAGCGTTATCAACAGCTGCTGCAGCAGTGGCCGTTGCCTGTGGATAACGCCGTGCCGATCCGCTTCGAGTATCGCCAGCTCAAGCTTGAAGGCTGGTTGGGCCGGGTCTACCAGCGCGAAGACGAGTCCTTGCTAAGCATCACCACCTTGCCCAATGGCATCAGCAGTGGCCGCACCCTCAAGTGGCACCGGCTGACGCCAACCTGGGTCATGCACCTGGCCGCCTGTGCGGTGGGCCTGAAGCTGCACAGCGCCGTGGTCGCCACCGACGTTACGCTATTGTTGGCGCCGCTCGAACAAGCCCGTGCCGCTGAACTGCTGGGCGACCTGTTACTGGCCCGGCAAACGGGCATGAACGCACCGCTGCCGGTGGCGGTGAAAACGGCCTTTGCCTGGCTAGCCCAGAGCGATGCCGACAAAGCCCTGGCCGCCGCGGCCAAGGCCTACGACGGCGATGGCCAGAACAGCTTTGGCGAGCGCAGCGAAAGCACCGCGCTGGCCCGGCAGTTCAGTGATTTTGCGGCACTCAGTGCCAGTGAAGAATTCGAAGGCTGGTGCGAGGCCCTGTACCGCCCCATGTTCGAAGCGCCCTGGCAGACGCTGGGCAAAGAGGAGAGTGCTCGATGAGCCTTGGAGTTGCCCCTGCCCCCCTGGCCCTGACCTTTCCCCTGCACGGCAGCCAGCTTATCGAAGCCAGCGCCGGTACCGGCAAGACTTTCACTATCTCGGCGCTATACCTGCGCCTGGTGCTCGGCCATGGCGGCGAGCAGGGCTTTGGCCGCGAGCTGCTGCCGCCGCAGATTCTTGTCGTGACCTTTACCGACGCCGCCACCAAGGAGTTGCGCGAACGCATTCGTACTCGCCTGGCAGAAGCTGCGCGCTATTTCCGTGGCGAGTTGAGTGAAGCCGACCCTTTGCTTGAGCAACTGCGCGATGACTATGAGCCGGCGCTGTGGGCAGCGTGCGCCAATCGCCTGGACGTGGCCGCGCAATGGATGGACGAAGCCGCGGTGTCGACCATCCACAGTTGGTGCCAACGCATGCTGCGCGAGCACGCTTTCGACAGCGGCAGCCTGTTTACCCAGACCCTGGAAACCGACCACAGCGACCTGCTCGGCCAGGTCATGCGTGATTACTGGCGGCGCTTCTGCTACAGCATGCAAGGCGATGCGCTGGCCTGGGTCCGAGCCCATTGGGTCAGCCCCGAAGCCTTGTTGCCACGGGTGCGCGCGCTGTTCGGCCGGCAGCGCATCGAGAGCGATGAAGAAGAGCCCCAGGCCCTGATCGAAGCGGTGCTGCAGCAGCGCACCGAGCTGCTGCGCACGCTCAAGGCGCCCTGGGCGCAATGGTCTGGCGAGTTGCTGCAGATCTGTCGAGACGGTCTGGCTGCCAAGCAGGTCGATGGGCGCAAGATGCAGGCACGCTATTTCGAGCCCTGGTGCGAGAAGCTCAAGGCCTGGGCCGAAGACGACCAGGCGCTGGAGCTGGACCTTGGCACCGGCTTCAGTCGCTTTACCCGCGCCGGCATGGCCGAAGCCTGGAAGGGCGAGCCGCCCGTGCATCCGGCATTGCAGGCGATGGAGGCGCTGCGCGACCAGCTTCAGGGCCTGCCCACGCCTGATGCCTGTCTGCTCGAACATGCTGCCGCCTGGGTTGGCGCCCGCTTCGAGCAGGAAAAGCGCCGCCGCGCCGAAATGGGCTTCGACGACATGCTCCTGCGCCTCGACCACGCGCTGCACGGTGATGCCGGCGAGCGCCTGGCCGGGCTGATCCGCGAGCAGTTCCCGGTGGCGCTGATCGACGAATTCCAGGACACCGACCCGGTGCAGTACCGGATCTTCCAGCGCATCTACCGGATTGAAGAGAACGTCCGCGACACCGGCCTGTTCCTGATCGGCGACCCCAAGCAGGCGATCTATGCCTTCCGCGGCGCCGACATCTTCACTTACCTGGGGGCACGCCGGGCCACGGCCGGGCGCCTGCACAGCCTGGATACCAACTACCGCTCCAGCCAGGCCATGGTCACGGCGGTCAACCATGTGTTCATGCAGGCTGAAGTGCGTGAGTCGGGCCGTGGCGCCTTCTTGTTCCGTGACGGCAATGACAACCCGGTGCCGTTTCTCGAGGTCAAGGCCAAGGGCCGCAGCGAGCAATTGCAGGTCGATGGCGTGCCGGTGCCAGCACTCAACCTCTGGCAACTGAGCAGTGAAGAACCGGTTTCCGGCGCCGTTTACCGGCAGCAGCAGGCTGCCAGCTGTGCCAGCCAGATCGTCGCCTTGCTCAATGGCGGACAGCAGGGGCGCAGCGGTTTCATGCAAGCCGATCAGTCGCTGCGTGGCTGCCTGCCTTCGGATATCGCCATCCTGGTGCGCGATGGCCGTGAGGCGCAGCTGATTCGCGGCGAACTGGCGGCTCGCGATGTGCGCAGTGTGTACCTCTCCGACAAGGATTCGGTATTCGCCGCCCAGGAGGCCCATGACTTGCTGGCCTGGCTCAAGGCCTGCGCCGAGCCGGATGCCGAGCGTCTGCTCAAGGCGGCACTTGCCAGCATCACCCTCAACCTGCCGCTCAGCGCCCTGGCGCAATTGAACCAGGATGAGCGGGTGTGGGAGCGCTGGGTCATGCAGTTTCGCCAGTACCGGCTGATCTGGCGTAGCCAGGGTGTGCTGCCGATGCTGCGGCGCCTGCTGCACGATTTCGACTTGCCTCAAGTGTTGATGGCCCGCAGTGATGGCGAGCGGGTGCTGACCAACCTGCTGCACCTGGCCGAACTGCTGCAACAGGCGGCCACCGAGCTGGATGGCGAGCAGGCGTTGATTCGCCACCTGGGCGAGCACCTGGCCAGCTCGGGTCAGGCTGGCGAAGAGCAGATCCTGCGCCTGGAAAGCGACGAACAACTGGTCAAGGTGGTAACCATCCACAAATCCAAAGGCCTGGAATACCCCCTGGTGTTCCTGCCCTTCATCTGCACCAGCAAGCCGGTCGATGGCTCGCGCTTGCCCCTGGCCTGGCACGACGGCGAAGGCCAGGCGCACCTGACCCTGACCCCGGATGCCGAACAGATCGCCCTGGCTGACGACGAGCGCCTGGCCGAAGACCTGCGCCTGCTGTACGTGGCCTTGACCCGCGCCCAGCATGCTTGCTGGCTCGGTGTTGCCGACCTCAAGCGCGGCACCGGCAAGGCCTCGACCCTGCATCGCTCGGCCCTGGGTTACCTGTTGGGTGGCGGCACGCCCCTGGCGGCTTCGACCCAACTGGGTGATTGGCTGCAGGCCTTGCAGTCCGGCTGCCCGGCCATCGCCAGTATCGAGTTGCCAGCGCCGGATGAACAGGCCTACAGCGCCCCGCGCAACCAGGCCGAACTGCTGCCTGCACGCCAGCCCAAGCGCCGGGCTGCGGAGAACTGGTGGATCGCCTCCTACAGTGCTTTGCGCATCGGCGAAGAGGCCATGACCCTGGCAGCCGACAGCTCTCAGGCGCAACAACTGCTCGATGACGAGCGGCCTGACGCGCAGCAGCTGCGTGAAGTGATGCCCGGTAGTGGCGACATTCACCGCTTCCCGCGCGGGCCGAACCCCGGCACCTTCCTCCACGGCTTGCTTGAGTGGGCCGGGCACGAAGGGTTCGCCCAGGTCAGCGCCGACCCCGAGCAATTGACCCGCACCGTCGGCCAGCGCTGCAACCGCCGCGACTGGACCGGCTGGATCCCGACCCTCAGCCAGTGGTTGCAGCAACTGCTCGCACAGCCCATGGCCCTGGCACCTGATAGCTCACCGTTGTCCTTGAGCCAGCTAAGCCAGTACCAGATCGAAATGGAGTTCTGGTTCGCCAGCCACAAGGTCGATGTCGGCCGGCTCGACCAGCTGGTGTGCGAATACACCCATCAGGGCGTCGCGCGCCTGGCTGCGCAACCGGCGCTGCTCAATGGCATGTTCAAGGGTTTTATCGACCTGGCCTTCGAACACGACGGCCGTTATTACGTGGCGGACTACAAATCCAACTGGCTGGGGCCTGATGACCTGGCCTACAGCGAACTGGCCATGGAAGGCGCGATCCTCAGCCACCGCTATGACCTGCAATACGTGCTCTACCTGCTGGCCCTGCATCGCCAGTTGCGCGCGCGGCTGCCGGGTTATGACTACGACCTGCATGTCGGCGGGGCACTGTTCATCTTCCTGCGTGGCGTCGATTCGGCTTCTCGCGGCCTGTATTTCGTCAAGCCACCGCGTGAGCTGATCGAGCAGCTCGATGCGCTGTTCCGCGGCGTCAGCGCCCCGCAGCAACACGACCTGTTTTTCGGAGACGCCCCATGAGCCGTAGCCTCGACGACCTGTTGCCGACGCCGCTGGATGCCGGCCACCTGGCGGCACTGCAGCCGCTGAGCAAGGGCGCAGACCTGCTGGCCTTGCTTGATCGCTGGGTCGAGCGTGGCTGGTTGCGTGCCCTGGACCGGGCCTTTGTGAGTTTTCTCGGTGAGCGCGACCCTGGCGGCGAGCCCTTGGTGCTGCTGGCGGCGGCCCTGGCCAGTCATCAGCTGGGCCACGGGCATGTCTGCCTCGACCTGGGTGAAACTTTGGCCGAGCCGGATTTTGCCCTGTCGCTGCCGCCGGAGGGGGACGCCCTGGCCGGGCCATTGCTGTTGCCCTCGCAACTGCTCGAGCGCCTGACCCTCGACACCTGGCTGCAGCAACTGGGCCGCAGCCGGTTGGTGGCCCATGGCAGCAACAGCGAAGACAGCGCCCGCCCGCTGGTGCTCAATGGCCAGCGCCTGTACCTGCGCCGTTACTGGGCCTACGAGCGGCGTATCGACAACGCCTTGCGCGAGCGCCTGCAGCAGGTCGAGCCAACCCCGGCAGACCTTTCTGCGCGGCTGGCGCAACTGTTCGAGGGTGGCGTTCCTGGCGCTCAGGTGGACTGGCAAAAGCTGGCCTGTGCCCTGGCCACCCGCAGCGCCTTCAGCATCATTACCGGCGGCCCGGGTACCGGTAAAACCACCACGGTGGTGCGTTTGCTGGCCCTGTTGCAGGCGCCTGCGGTGGAGGCGGGGCGACCGCTGCGCATTCGCCTGGCGGCACCCACCGGCAAGGCCGCCGCGCGTCTGACCGAGTCCATCGGCCAGCAGGTCGAGCGCCTGGCGGTGGCTGTCGAGGTCCGAGACAACATTCCCACCGACGTCTCCACTGTTCACCGTCTGCTCGGCAGCCGCCCGGGCTCACGGCATTTCCGGCACCATGCCGGCAACCCGCTGCCGCTGGATGTGCTGGTGGTCGACGAAGCCTCGATGATCGACCTGGAGATGATGGCCAACCTGCTTGGCGCTTTGCCGCCCCATGCGCGCCTGGTGCTGCTGGGCGACAAGGACCAGCTTGCTTCGGTGGAGGCCGGCGCGGTACTCGGCGACCTGTGCCGCGATGCCGAGGCCGGGCGCTACAGCCCCGAGACCCAGGCCTGGCTGGAGCAGGTCAGTGGTGAAACCCTGGCGGGCAGCGAACTGCTGCCGGGCAGCGCCGGGCAGTATCCGCTGGCGCAGCAAGTGGTGATGCTGCGCTACTCGCGGCGCTTTGGCGAAGGCAGCGGCATTGGCCAGCTGGCACGCCTGGTCAACCGCCAGGAGGCCGATCAGGCCCGGGCCCTGCTCAACCAGAAACAGGACGATGTGTTTGCCCTGACCCTGCGCGGTGAGCAGGACCGCAACTTCGATCGCTTGCTGCTCGAAGGCCTGGGCCGTGGCAGTGATGGCCCCCAGGGTTATCGCAGCTACCTGCAAACCCTTCGCCAGCAGCGCCCGCAACCTGGTACGCCGGTGGATGATCCACGCTGGGAAACCTGGGCCATGCAGGTGTTGCAGGGCTTCGAGACCTTTCAGTTGCTGTGTGCCGTGCGCAAGGGGGCCTGGGGTGTCGAAGGCCTGAACCAGCGGGTCAGCCGGGTGCTCGGCGCGGCGGGGCTGATCGACAGTGAGCAGCCCTGGTATGAAGGCCGCCCGGTACTGATGACCCGCAACGACTACAGCCTGGGTTTGATGAACGGTGATATCGGCATCGCCCTGCGCCTGCCCGATGAGCAGCATGAGGGGCAACAGGTACTGCGCGTGGCTTTTGCCCGCAACGACGGGCACGGCGGCGTGCGTTTCGTCTTGCCGAGCCGGCTCAATGAAGTCGAAACCGTGTTCGCCATGACCGTGCACAAGTCCCAGGGCTCGGAGTTCACCCACACCGCGCTGGTGCTGCCAGACGCCCTGAACCCGGTTTTGACCAAGGAGTTGATCTACACCGGTATCACCCGGGCCAAGACCTGTTTTAGTTTGATCGAGCCGCGCCAGGGCGTGTTTGAAGACGCGGTGCGGCGCAAGGTCAAACGTATCTCGGGGCTGATGCTGGAGCAGGTTTAAGCACGGCGATTCGGCCTATTACCGGATCGCCCGGGAGGTGCTCCCTCGCTGGAAAATCGGCCTCTGTGCTATCGTTGCGGCATCATCCTGCGTGGTTTTAAGAGATTTCCCTCATGAATGTGGCCGCCCCGACATCGGGACGTGTGACGAGCCTGACGCGTTCGCTGCTGGCCGCGATGCTGTTGCTGTTCGCCGCGCAGGCCGGTGCCGAGGCTGAGGTCACGTCGAACCTGGCCGAGCAGCGAGCCAAGGCAGTCACCCAGGTTGTGCTGGGTATCCTCAGTTACGCACGTTGGCCGGTTGAGCCGGCACAACTGCGCCTGTGCCTGATCGGCCCGACCGAATATGCCGACGATCTGGTCAAAGGCACCACCCAGGCCACCGGTCGCCCGGTGGTGGTGCGCCGCTTGCTGGCCAGCGACCCGCGCATCGCCAATGAGTGCGATGCGATCTATATCGGCAAGCTCAGCCAGGACGAACGTAGCCGGTTGTTCACGGCGTTGAGCGGTCATCCGGTGCTGAGCATGAGCGAGGCCGATGACCCGTGCACAGTCGGCAGCCTGTTCTGCCTGCGGGTCGGCGATCGCCAGGTAGCGTTCGACGTCAACCTCGACTCGGTGGCGCGCAGCGGCGTGCGCATCCACCCCAGCGTGCTGCAGCTCTCGCGGCGGCGGGCGGCGCAACCATGATCGGCTTTGGCAAGGGGCGCGAGCGCCCGACCCTGCGTGCCGTGCTTGGTCGCCGCCACCTGAGCGTGGCGCTGCTTGCCGTCGGCCTTGCCGGGGTCTCGCTGACCCTGCTCGGCGTGCTGGCCTTGCGCGTTTACGCCAATCACAACCTGCACCTGATTGCCCGTTCGATCAATTACACCGTGGAAGCGGCAGTGGTATTCAACGACGCCGGTGCGGCCAACGAAGCGCTGGCGTTGATTGCCACCACGGAAGAAGTCGCCGACGTCAAGGTGTTCGACGACAATGGCGAGCTGCTGGCGCGCTGGCAGCGCAATGACAGCGGCCTGCTGGCGCAGACCGAGCAACTGATCGCCCGCAGCCTGCTGGAAGAGCCGATCATTCTGCCGGTGCTGCACCAGGGCCAGCAGGTCGGGCGTATCGAACTGGTGGGGCAGGGCGGCAGCCTGGTGCGCTTCCTGCTCAGCGGCCTGGCCGGGATCCTGTTGTGCACGGCGCTTAGCGCTTTCAGTGCGCTGTACCTGTCGCGGCGCATGTTCGGCGACATTGTCGGGCCGCTGCGTAGCCTGGCCAATGTCGCCCACGCCGCGCGCCGCGAGCGCAGTTTCGACCGCCGCGTGCCACCGGCGCAGATCGCCGAGCTCAACGAGCTGGGCAACGACTTCAACGCCTTGCTTGACGAGCTGGAGTCGTGGCAGAGCCACTTGCAGAGCGAGAACGAAAGCCTGGCCCATCAGGCCAGCCACGACAGCCTCACCGGCTTGCCGAACCGGGCGTTTTTCGAAGGCCGCCTGAGCCGCACTCTGCGCAATGCGCAAAAGCACAATGAACACCTGGCCTTGCTGTTTCTCGACAGCGACAACTTCAAGGAGGTCAACGACAACTTTGGCCACGCCGCTGGCGATGAAGTGCTGATCAGCGTGGCCACCCGGGTGCGTGCGCAGCTTCGAGAAAATGATCTGGTGGCTCGCCTGGGCGGTGACGAATTCGCCGTGCTGCTGGCGCCACTGCACGCGCACGAAGACGCCCGGCGCATCGCCGAGAAGATTGCCGCCAGCATGAAACTGCCAATTCGCCTGAGCGAAGGGCAGATCATCGTCACGTCGCTGAGCATCGGTATTGCCTATTTTCCCGACGACGGCGGTAATCCTTCCGACCTCCTCAATGCCGCTGATGCGGCGATGTATCAGGCCAAGCGCAACTTGCGTGGCCAGGGGCAAATGGCAGAGCCGGAGCGCTCTGCTCATCATGTAAAAAACAGGAGCTGAACCGTGATTCACTTGAGCCAACGACTACGTTTTCATTTTATCTGCCTGGCCCTGGCGTTGTTCGCCCTGGGCGGCTGCCAGAGCGTGCCACCCAAAGGGTTGACCGCCGAACAGATTGCCCTGCTCAAGCAGGAGGGCTTTCAGCTCACCGATGAAGGCTGGGAGTTCGGCCTGTCGAGCAAAGTGCTGTTCGGCAGCGATGTCGACACCCTCAACGCCCAGAGCCGGACGATTGTCGAGCGCATCGGCAAGTCGCTGCTGTCGGTGAACATCCAGCGCGTGCGGGTCGACGGCCATACCGATGCCTCGGGCCGCGCGGCCTACAACGAACAACTGTCCAAGCGCCGTGCGCAGAGCGTGGCCAATGTGCTGGTTGGCGTCGGCATGCGCCCGGAAAACGTCGCAACCCGCGGTCTGGGCAGCAGCGAGCCGGTGGCCAGCAACGACACCCGCGCCGGACGCCTGGAAAACCGCCGGGTGTCGATCGTGGTCGCCTCCGACTGATCAGTCGGCAAAGCTCATCGCGCGCGACTCGCCCATCAGCAGCGGGGTGTTGCGCTCGGTGACATCGCGGATGTAATCCCACAACAGGGTGATCCGCTTCAACTTCCTCAAATCCTCCCGGCAGTACATCCAGAACTGCCGGGTAATCTCTACCTCCTGCGGCAGAATCGCCACCAGGCGCGGGTCTTGTGCGGCCAGAAAACACGGCAGGATCGCCAGGCCACGGCCCTGCTGCGCCGCTACATACTGGGCGATCACGCTGGTGCTGCGCAGGTTGGCGCTGGCGGCCGGAATCAGGTTGGCCAGGTACAGAAGCTCGGAACTGAAAGCCAGGTCGTCGACATAACTGATGAACTGATGGCGGGCCAGGTCGCTGCTGCGGGTGATCGGCTCGTGGCTGTCCAGATATTCCTGGGTGGCGTACAGGCGCAGGCGGTAATCGCACAGCTTGCAGCACACGTAGGGCCCGTGTTCCGGGCGCTCGAGGGCGATGACGATGTCGGCCTCGCGCTTGGACAGGCTGATGAAGTGCGGCAGCGGCAGGATGTCCACCGAGATCGCCGGGTAGGCATCAACGAAATGGCTCAGCTGCGGGGTGACGAAGAAGCTGCCAAATCCTTCGGTGCAGCCCATGCGTACATGCCCCGACAACGCCACGCCGGAGCCGGAAACCTGCTCGCAAGCCATGTGCAGGGTGCTTTCGATGGATTCGGCATAGCTGAGCAGGCGCTGGCCTTCGGCGGTGAGGACAAAGCCGTTGGTCCGCGACTTTTCGAACAACAGAGTGCCCAGCGCCACTTCCAGCGAACTGATCCGCCGCGACACCGTGGTGTAGTCGACGCCCAGGCGTTTGGCCGCGCTACTGGCCTTGCGGGTACGCGCCACTTCAAGGAAAAACTTCAGGTCATCCCAGTTCAGCGACCCCAGGGAGGTGATGTTTTTTTGCATGTTGGTCCGGCTTTTATGTGCGTTCTTATTAGATGTTTGCACATCTATACTCCAAAAAAGCCCTGGACCCAAGCGCCCGCCGTGGCTGACCCGGTGGCGTCGATCTCTCCCTAACAACAATTTCAGGAGAACGCACATGAACGCATCCCTTACTCCCGGCCAGACCAAGGTCGAGCAGGTCAAGCTGCTGATCGACGGCCAATGGGTCGAATCGAAAACCAGCGAATGGCGCGACGTGGTCAACCCGGCCACCCAGCAAGTGCTGGCCCGCGTCCCCTTCGCCACCGCCGAAGAAGTCGACGCCGCCATCGCCGCCGGCCAGCGTGCGTTCAAGACCTGGCGCGACACCCCGATCGGCGCGCGCATGCGCATCATGCTCAAGCTGCAGGCGCTGATCCGCGAACACTCCAAGCGCATCGCCGTAGTCCTCAGCGCTGAACAGGGTAAGACCATTGCCGACGCCGAAGGCGATATCTTCCGCGGCCTGGAAGTGGTCGAGCATGCCTGCAGCATCGGCACCTTGCAGATGGGCGAGTTCGCCGAAAACGTTGCCGGTGGCGTCGACACCTACACCCTGCGCCAGCCGATCGGCGTCTGCGCCGGTATTACCCCGTTCAACTTCCCGGCGATGATCCCGCTGTGGATGTTCCCGATGGCCATCGTCTGCGGCAACACCTTCGTGCTCAAACCGTCCGAACAGGACCCGCTGTCGACCATGCTGCTGGTGGAGCTGGCGGTCGAAGCCGGTGTGCCGGCCGGCGTGCTCAACGTCGTCCATGGTGGCAAGCAGGTGGTCGATGCGCTGTGCACCCATACTGATATCAAGGCGATCTCTTTCGTTGGCTCCACCGAGGTTGGCACCCACGTCTATAACCTGGCGGGGCAGCACGGCAAGCGCGTGCAATCGATGATGGGCGCCAAGAACCACGCCGTGGTGCTGCCGGACGCCAATCGCACGCAAACCCTCAATGCCCTGGTTGGTGCCGGTTTCGGCGCGGCTGGCCAGCGCTGCATGGCCACCTCGGTGGCGGTGCTGGTGGGCAAGGCCCGCGAGTGGCTGCCGGAGCTCAAGGAGCTGGCTTGCAAACTCAAGGTCAACGCTGGCAGCGAGCCGGGCACCGATGTCGGCCCGCTGATTTCCAAGCGCGCCAAGGAGCGGGTGCTGGGCCTGATCGAAAGCGGTATCAAGGAAGGCGCCACGCTCGAGCTCGACGGCCGCGAGGTCAGCGTGCCGGGCTACGAGCAGGGCAACTTCGTCGGCCCGACCCTGTTCTCCGGGGTGACCACCGACATGCAGATCTACACCCAGGAAATCTTCGGCCCGGTGCTGGTGGTGCTGGAAGTCGACACCCTCGACGAAGCCATCGCCCTGGTCAACCGCAACCCCTTCGGCAACGGCACCGGCCTGTTCACCCAGAGCGGCGCGGCGGCGCGCAAGTTCCAGAACGAGATCGACGTCGGCCAGGTCGGCATCAACATCCCGATCCCGGTGCCGGTACCGTTCTTCAGCTTCACCGGCTCGCGCGGCTCCAAGCTCGGCGATCTGGGCCCGTACGGCAAACAAGTGGTGCAGTTCTACACTCAGACCAAGACCGTCACCAGCCGCTGGTTTGATGATGACAGCGTCAACGATGGCGTGAACACCACCATCAGCCTGCGCTAAGGAGCTCATCATGCGTATTGCATTCATCGGCCTTGGCAACATGGGCGCGCCCATGGCCCGCAACCTGATCAAGGCCGGGCATCAGCTGAACCTGTTCGACCTGAACAAGACCGTGCTGGCAGAGCTTGCCGAGCTCGGCGGGCAGATCAGCAGCTCGCCGCGCGATGCCGCGCAGCAGAGCGAACTGGTGATCACCATGCTGCCGGCCGCCGCCCATGTGCGCGGCGTGTACCTCAACGAAGATGGCGTGCTGGCCGGGGTAAAGGCCGGGACCCCGGTGGTCGACTGCAGCACCATCGACCCGCAGACCGCCCGTGACGTAGCGGCCGCAGCGGCCAAACAGGGCGTTGACCTTGCCGATGCGCCGGTGTCCGGTGGTACCGGCGGTGCCGCAGCCGGCACCCTGACCTTCATGGTCGGTGCCAGCGACACGCTGTTCGCCACCCTGCAGCCGGTGCTGGCGCAGATGGGTCGCAACATCGTCCATTGCGGTGAGGTCGGCACCGGGCAAATCGCCAAGATCTGCAACAACCTGCTACTGGGTATCTCGATGATCGGCGTCTCCGAAGCCATGGCGTTGGGCAACGCGTTGGGGATCGACACCAAAGTCCTGGCCGGGATCATCAACAGCTCGACCGGCCGTTGCTGGAGTTCGGACACTTACAACCCGTGGCCGGGCATCATCGACACGGCCCCGGCATCGCGCGGCTATACCGGTGGCTTTGGTGCCGAGCTGATGCTCAAGGACCTGGGCCTGGCGACAGAAGCCGCGCGTCAGGCACACCAGCCGGTGATTCTCGGCGCAGTGGCCCAGCAGCTGTATCAGGCCATGAGCCTGCGCGGCGAGGGTGGCAAGGATTTCTCGGCGATTGTCGAAGGCTATCGCAAGCCCGAGTAAAAGAGCATCGCCAGCAAGGCTGGCTCCCACAGGTACTGCGCACACATCATTCTGTGGGGGCTGGCCTTGCCAGCGATGGGCTGCCAAGGCAGCCCCAACGGTCAGGCAAAAACGAAGTACTTGCGCACCGTCTCCACCACCTCCCAGGTGCCTTTCATCCCCGGCTCGATGACGAACACGTCACCGGCCTTCAAATGTACCGGCTGCTCACCTTCCGGGGTGATCACGCAGTAGCCGTCGAGAAAGTGGCAATACTCCCACTTCTCGTAATTGACCTGGAACTTGCCCGGCGTACAGATCCAGGTGCCCATGATCTTGCTGCCATCGGCCGACATATAGGCGTTGAGGTTGACGGTGTGCGGGTCGCCGCCGATGCGTTGCCACTTGGTCGCATCCAGCACGGGGGTAGGGCAGGTCTCGCGCAGCACGGTGATGAAATCGGACATTCCAGGCTCCAGAGGATGACTCAAAGGTCCATCACCATAGGCGCGATCGGCGCCGGGCAGATGTCTGGTCTCGACCTTTGGCTGTCTGGGAGCGCAAACCTGCGATTAGCGCTCGAGGCTGTCACCAAAGCCGCGGATCACTTTCAGCAGCGCCTTGACTCGCTGCGGCAAGCTGCCGGCCGGGTACACCGCGTGCATTTGCGGGCTGTCGCCGTTGCTGGCGGTCAGCCGGTACTCGGCGCAGACCCGCTGCAAGCGCCCGGCCTGCACCTCGGGTTCGGCCAGCCAGTCGGCCAGGCGGGCGATGCCGACGCCGGCCAGGGCGGCCTGGAATACAGCGATCCCGGAGCTGAAGCGAAACCTCGGATGCACCCGCAGGCTGACGGCCTGGCCGGCGCTGCGAAACTGCCATTCCTTGAGGATCCGCGGCGCGGTATGCAGGATCAGCGCGTGTGTTTCCAGCGCCTCGATTGATGCGGGCATGCCGTGTTTTTGCAGGTAGGCAGGGCTGGCATACAAGGAGCGCGAGTAGCGCCACAGCGGATAACCGATCAGTTCGCTGTCCTGGGCAAAGGCGCCACGAATGGCGAAGTCCAGTTTGCTTTTGGCCGGGTCGATCGGCTCGTCGCTGAAGATCACATCGACGTTCACCTGCGGGTAGCGTTCGCCATATTGCGCAATCAAACCGGGCAACACCGGCGCCAGTGATTCGGGGGCGCAAAACCGCACCCAGCCGGAGGCCAGGCCGCTGAGTCCGGCCAGCTCCTCATCGGCCTCGCGTTGCAAATCAAGCATTTTGTCGGCATAGGGCAGCAGGCGCTCGCCGGCCTCGGTAAGGCTCACGGCATTGGCCGAGCGGTTGAACAGCTTGGCCCCGGCGTTTTCCTCAAGGGCCTGCACAGCGCGGGTTACAGCACTGGGCGAGCGCCCCAGGGCGCGTGCCGCAGCGACGAAGCTGCGCTTGCGGGCAACCATTGCGAAGGCTTCCAGCTCCGCGAGCATATCCAGGGCCATGCACTACCTCGTTGCAGTTTTTGCAATATGGCATTGCAACACAAAACCCGGCCGTTGGTTAACCTTGGCGCGCCCTTCTTTGACTGCCAGAGCCTGAAACCCATGGTCGATATCGTTGTGCTTTGCGTGTTTGCCTTTGCCGCCGGGCTGATCGATGCGGCAGTCGGTGGTGGCGGGTTGATCCAGATTCCGGCGCTGTTCAACGTGCTGCCAGCATCGCCCCCGGCTGCCTTGCTGGGCACCAACAAGGTTGCCTCGGCCTGCGGCACGGCGTTTGCCGCCCGCTCGTTTGTGCGCAAGGTGGTGATCGACTGGGGGCTGGTGGTTCCGGCGGCCTGTGCGGCCTTCGCCATGGCCTTCGTCGGCGCCGCCACGGTATCGCTGGTGCCGCAAGGGCTGATGCGCCCGGCGGTACTGGTGTTGATCGTGCTGATGGCGATCTACACCTTCTGGAAAAAGGACTTCGGTGCCCTGCACAAACCGATGCGCATCGGCACCCGCGAAAAATTGCTGGCGATCGTCATCGGCGGCGCCATCGGTTTTTACGATGGCCTGTTCGGACCGGGCACTGGCAGCTTTCTGATCTTCCTGTTCATTCGCTGCTTCGCCTTCGACTTCCTGCATGCCTCGGCGTCGGCGAAACTGGTGAACATCGCCACCAACGTCGCCGCACTGATGTTCTTCATTCCCACCGGCAACGTGCTCTACCTGATCGCCATTCCCATGGCCGCCTTCAACATCCTTGGCGCGCTGACTGGCACCTGGCTGGCAGTGCGCAAGGGCGTACCCTTCGTGCGCGCGCTGTTCCTGGTGTTGCTGCTGATACTGATCGGCAAGCTGTCCTACGATCTGTTGGTATAACGCTTACGCCCACCAGTAACGCACGAAGTGGAAGAACACCGGCGCGGCGAAGCATACCGAGTCCATGCGGTCGAGCATGCCGCCGTGGCCTTCGATCATGTGGCCCCAGTCCTTGACGCCGCGATCGCGCTTGATCGCCGACATCACCAGGCCGCCGGCAAAGCCCATGAGGTTGACGGTCAAGGCCATCAGCGCCGCCTGCCAGAAGCTGAACGGCGTGATCCAGCACAGGGTGGCGCCAATCAGGGTGGCCAGGGCCACGCCGCCAACCAGGCCTTCGACGGTCTTTGACGGCGACAGCTTCGGCGCCACCTTGTGCTTGCCGAACAGCTTGCCGCAGACGTACTGCAGCACATCGGAGATCTGCACCACGAGGATCAGCCAGGCGATCAGCAGCAGGTTGCGGCCTTCGTATCCGGGGATGTCCAGGGTCATCAAGGCCGGTACCGAAGACAGGCAGTAGACCGCGATCATCAAGCCCCACTGCACCTTCGAGGCACGCTCGAGAAAGCGCGTGGTGTCGCCGCCGAAGCTGGCGAGAATCGGCAGCAGCAGGAACAGGTAGACCGGGATGAAAATGCTGAACAGCCCGTACCAGTCCATGGCGATCAGCAGGTACTGCACCGGCAGGGCGACGTAAAAGGCCGCGACCAGTGCCGGGTAGTCGCTGCGCCGGGTGGGTGTCAGGGTGAGGAATTCACGCAAGGCGTAAAACGACACACAGTAGAACAGCAGGATCACGCCCAGCTTGCCGAACAGAAACGCCAGGCCGATGACCAGGACCATCACCCACCAGGCGTTGATCCGCGCGTTGAGGTTGTCGATTACCGCGTGGGGGGCGGGGCCGGCGCGCCATTTGAGCAGGCGGCCGATCAGGCTGGCGAGCAGCAGCAGGCCGCCGATGCCGGCGAACAGCGAAAGGGTGTTGTTGTCCATCTCAGGATTCCTTCGGGGCCAGGGCCAACAGGGCCTGGCGGGCCCGGTCGAGAAACGCGTGCTTGCTTTCGTCCGCTTGCAGGTGCAGCGGCTCACCAAAGCTCAGGGTGCACAGCAAGGGCAGCGGCAGGGCGCGGCCCTTGGGCATGACCCGGTTGAGGTTGGCGATCCACACCGGGATCACCTCGACCTGCGGGTGGGCGCTGGCCAGGTGAAACAGGCCGCTCTTGAACGCCAGCAACGGTTCGTCGCTGAGGTTGCGCGTGCCTTCGGGGAAGAAGATCAGCGAATCGCCCTGGGCCAGCGCATCCTGGATAGGTTGCAGGGGATTGCTTTGGGCGTCGTTGTGCTGGCGATCGATCAGCACGCCATTGAACACCCGCTTGATCAGGAATTGACGAATGCCGGGTTTTTGCCAGTAATCGGCACCGGCCACCGGCCGCGTGTGCTGGCGCAGCGGCTGGGGCAGCGAGGCCCAGATCAGCACGAAGTCGCCGTGGCTGCTGTGGTTGGCGTAGTACAGCCGTTGCACCGGTTGCGGCGTGCAGCCCAGCCACAAGGCGCGGGCGCCGGTGATCAGGCGGGCGACCGAGGTGATGGCAAAGGCGGTGAGGGCAGCAAGCATGGGCAAGGTCCTTATCCGGCGAAATGAAGCAAGGGCAAAAGCAAAATGCCGATCAGCGCCAGCACGGCCTGTACGGCAAAGCACAGCAGTTGTTTGCGCAGCAGGCCCAGCGCCGCCAGGCCGCGTGCCTGCCAGTCGCGGTTATCGGCCGGGTTGGCTTTCAGGCCCAGGCTGAACAACGACTGGTCCAGCGCCTGGGTCTGTTGCCCAAGCTGATCGCTGCGCGTGGCCAGGTGCGCAAACAGGTCGGCGTCCAGCGCGACGCGCATGGCAAAGAACTTTTGCAGCAAGCCTGTCAGCAACAACAGGCCGCTCAGTACTGCGCAGTATCCCGGGGCAGGCGAGCCGATCAGCAGCGCCGCCAGGCCAAGCAGCACCGCCAGCAGGCTGATGCCGTCGGCCAGGCGCTCGACCTGGCGGCCGCGCTTGAGCAGGCTGGCAACCACAGCCAGGTGGATTTCATCGCTCACAGGCAAGGCTCCGTTTGCAGGCGTTCGATTACCCGCAGGTGCTGCGGGTGCAGGACCACCCCAGGGCGAGCCTGGCTGATGCGCTGTTGCGCTTGCCCGGCATCGGCGCAACGGCCGCTGAGCACCAGCCAGGCGGCTACGGCGCTGGCGCTTCGCGAATAACCGAGCGCGCAACAGACCAGCACCGGGCCCTGGGCACGCAGCTGTTCGATGGCCGCCGCCGCTTCCCGGCAGCGCTCGGCCGTGGGCACCACCAGGTCGAGGCTGGGCAGCGCACGATAAGCCTGGCCCGGGGCAACCGAGGCGGGTAGTTCGGCGCACAGGTCGACGATGGCGGCGAACTGCGCCGCTTGCCCCTTGCCCGGAATCCGCCCCAGGTACACGCCGTCGCAAACTTCATCCGCTTGCGGATGGCGCCGGGTCCACCAGCGCGAATTGAGCCAGGCGCCGATCAGGTAGGGCGCCAGCAGCCAGCGCGTGGCGTACGACAGCTGGCCGTCGGCGCCTTTCTGAAAACCTTCGGCGCCCAGTTGCGCGTAGTTGAGTGCCACCACCAGCAGCGCCACCGCCGGCCACAACAACCACAGGGCAACGCCTGCAAGGTACAACGCCAGACCACCCAGCAGGGCGGCGCCGGCGAAGTAACGCAAGGCCAGGCGCCAGCGCTGCGGATCACGGGCAAGTTGCATAGGGCGCAGTACCGGCGGACCCGCAACCGGCCACAGCCAGCAACACAGCACCCCCACCAGCGCGCCGCTGGGCAGGTCGATAAAGTGGTGTTGCCAGGTGGTCAGCACCGACACGCCGATCAACGCCATCCAGCCATGCACCAGCAAGCGCGGCAGCCTGGCGTGGATATGCCGGGCAAACATCGCCCAGATGATCACCAGCAAGGCGATGTGCAGTGATGGCGCCTGGTTGAAGGGTTTGTCAAAGCCCATCAGCACATCGAACAGCCAGCCGAACAGGCCATCCAGCGCGGGCCGCTCGACGGTAAAACGCAACGGCCAGAGCAGAAACCCGAGGATGCAGATGACTTGCGCACTGAGCAGGCGCAGGGCGTGGCGGTCCATCTCCAGGCGACTTAGCGGCAACAGGAACGACAGCCCGTAAAGCAGGTCGATCGACCAGTAGGGGATGATGGTCCAGGGCCACAGCGGGATATGGCCTTCCCAGGCGAACACCAGGCTGCCGACGTCGCTGCGCCCGGCGGTGTAGGTGTTGGTCAGGCCGTAGCTGAGAAAGAACAACGGCCCCAGCAACAGCAGCCAGAGCACCCCGCGCTTGATCAAGCCTGGCTCGCGTGCCGTGCTCATCAAACGACCCGCTGGGCCAGGCTGACGCTGAAGATGCCCCACTCATCAATACGCTGGCAGATCTTGCGAAAGCCGGCCGCCTCGACCAGTTGGTCCATTTCCACCTGGCTGCGCCGGCGCATCACCCAGGCCTGGCCGGCGCGGTGGCTGGTCAGGGCGCGGGCGATCATCTCCAGCTGCGGGTGCCAGGGCTGGCCGGTGTACACCAGGTAACCACCGGGCTCCACCGCCTGGGCCAGGCCGCTCAGGGAGTCGCCAACCATCTGGTTGCTGGCGAACAGCTCATACAGGCCCGAAACCACCGCCAGGGTCGGGCGTGGATCGAGGCTGGCCAGGCTCTGGGCATCGAAGGCGTCACCCCGGACGAAGCGGGCAATGTCGGCCAGGCCCTTTTCGGCGATCAGCGCGCTGCCCTGCTGGACATTGAGCTCGCTATAGTCGCGCAGCAGGATCGACTCCGGCTTGCGTTCCAGGCCCTGCAACGCTTCGAGGATGTAGCGGCCATGGCCGGCAGCGATATCGACGATATCCACCGGCTTGCCCTGTTCGCGCAGGCGTTCGATGGCCAGGCGCAGCAGCTCTTCGACATGCAGTTTGCGCTGGCGGATGCCGCGCCAGCCGATGGCGTTGAGGTAGTTCTGGTCGATCATGCGCCCGATCGCGCCCTTGCCGGTGGGCTGGTTGCGGTAGATGTAGTCCAGCGTGCTGCCCGAGTCGAAACCGGTGTCAAAGCCCAGCTTGACCCCGTCCGACAAACCCTTGCCCAGCCGCAGGCCGGCGCGGGTGGCGCGCCAGTAAAGATCGGCCGGCGAGTTGCGCGGCAGCGGCGCGGCCAGGCTTTCGGCTTCGGCGCAGCTGGCGCCCAGTTGGTCGGCAGCGAGCAGCGAAGGGCGCTGCGGCGCCAGGCTGAAGCAGTGCTCGATAAACCGCCGGATCCGCGCCAGGGCATGGCTGCGGTCACGCTCGCCAAGGGTGTCGTGGAAGAATCCGGGGAGGATGTGTTTCTCTTTGTGCACGCTGCCCAGGCGTTCGAAGAACTGCTCCTGGGGTTTGCGCTTGACCACGAAATCGGCGCCGGAAATTAACAGCTGGGTCGGCACCTGAATCGCCTGGGCATCGGCCACCACGCGGTCGGCGGCTTCATACAGGCCAAGCAGCATGGTCACCGAAATCGGTCGGCTGATCAGCGGGTCGCTTTCGTACGAGGCGATGCGCTCGGGGTCGTGGCTGAGCAGGCGCGGCTTGACGTAGCTGTTGACGAAGAAGTTGCCGCGCCAGGCGCGCATCAGCTTCAGCCCCGGGCGGGCGAAAGGCACGTAGAGCTTGACCTTGAAGGCCGGCGAGGCCAGTACCAGGCAGCGTACCTTGGGCGCGTAGTCGTGGGCCCAGGTGGCGATCAGTACGGCGCCGACGCTTTGCGCCAGCACCGCCATATCCTCTTCGGCGATGCCGTGCTCGCGGGCGATGTGCTCGATGAAGGTCTGCACGTCGCGCACGCTGCAGGCAAAGCTTGGGCTGTCGCCACGGGCGCCAGGCGACTGGCCGTGGCCACGGGCGTCCCAGGCGAAGAAGTCGTGGTCGGGCAGTTGCAGCTCATCGGCCAGATGGGCCATGCGCCCGCCGTGTTCGTGGCCGCGGTGGAACAACACCACGGCACGCCGTGGCTGGTCGTCAGCAACGTCGGCGGGCCAGTGGCGGTAATGCAGTTCGACGCCGTCGTGGGTGGTGAAGTGCAGCGATTGCGCGTTGCGCATGGCAAATATCCTTATCTGGCACAAAGTGCTTCAGCGGGTTTGCGCCAGACCGCGGCTGACCCGGTTGTAGAGGGTATAGAGCGAGAGCAGCAAGATCACCAGCAGCACGCCGTTGAGCCAGCTGGCCGGCAACAGGCCGCTGGCAACGCCGGCGCCGAGCACGCCGAAGGCAAAGGCCCGGTCGCTTTTGCCCATCGGGCCGTCGTAGCGGCGTTCAGCGCCGACCAACGGGCCCATGACCCCGGCGTATTCGCTGATCAGCGCCGCCAGCACGACGATCACCACCAGCGCCGACGACACCCCCGGCAGCAGCGCGAAGGGCAGGTACAGGGCGCTGTCGGCGACCAGGTCGCAGAGTTCGTTGTAGTAGGCGCCGAGCTTCGATTGCTGGCCGAATTCGCGGGCGAGCATGCCGTCGATGGCATTGAGGGCCATGCGCAGCAGCATCCATACCGGCACCAGGGCGAACAGCCAGGTGAGGTGTGGCAGCCAGGCCAGCAACAGGCCGAGCAGAACGGAAACCACGGCGGCGCTCAGGGTTACCTGGTTGGCAGTGACGCCGCGTTGGTACAGGCGCTCGACCGTCGGGCGCAACAGCGCCTGGAAGCGGGGTTTGAGCTGGTAGATCGACGGCACGGTGAAACTCCCTTTTACGACTCGGTTGGCGATCAGTGCAGCAACAGCTAGGTCCGCGGGGGCGATTGTCGGTGGATTGCCCCTGCCGGAGCAATAGCGCTGGCACTCAGGCAGTCGATCAAAGCCTGGGCATGCCCGGGCAGGCTGGCAAAATCCCGGCTGCACAGGCGCAGCTGGCGTTTTGCCCAGGGCTCGTTCAGCGCCAGGCTGTGCAACGGCAATAGCCCCTGCCAGCGCTGCACTGCGGCCATTGGCACGATGCCCAGGCCAGCGCCGTGGGCGACCATGCGGATCACCCCGTCAAACCCTTCGGCGCGCACCCGCACCTGCAGGCGCCGGCCCAGATGCAGGGCTTGTTCTTCAAGGTGCAGGGCCAGGGCGCTGTCGGCTTGCAGGCCAACGTAGCCGTGGCCGAGGGTGTCGGCAAAGCGCAGGTTGGGGTTGGCGGCCAGCGGGTGGGCGGGCGGCATGATCAGCATCAGCGGGTCGTCGCGAAACGCCAGGGTTTGCAGGTGTTCGCTGGCCACCGCGCTGGAGATGATGCCGATATCGGCCACGCCCTGGGTGATGGCCTGGACGATGCGCAGGCTCGGCAGTTCGTGGATGTCGATATCGATGGCCGGGTATTGCCGGAGAAACCCGGCGAGCAATTCCGGCAGGTATTCGGTCAGCGCTGCGGTATTGCACAACAGCCGCACCTGGCCCTGCAGGCCCTGGGCGTATTGCCCGAGGTCGAACTGCAGGCGCTCGACCTGCTGGGCGATCAGCCGCGCATGCTGCAGCAGCGCCTGCCCGGCAGGCGTGGCCTGCACCCCGCGACGGTTGCGTTCAAGCAGCGGCGTACCCAGCGAACTTTCCATGGCGCGGATGCGCGCGCTGGCGGCGGGCAGCGACAGGTGGCTGCGCTGGGCGCCGGCGGTGATGTTGCCGCACTCCAGGGTGTGCTGGAAGAGGCGCAGGTCAATCAGGTCGAAATGCATCAGCCTCTTCCTGGGCAATAGTCTGGCTGAGTATATGGCAGATTTTCAGCCTGGGTGGCAGGGTGCAGGATAGTGCCATGACTACCTTCTTTGGCTTCTATCAGGATATCGGCCCAGCGCTGTCGCTGCTGGTCATTGTCACCTTCGTGCTGGCCGGTGCGGTCAAGGGTGTGATCGGCCTTGGCCTGCCGACCATCGCCATGGGCCTGCTCGGCATGGCTATGTCTCCGGCGCAGGCAGCGGCCTTGCTGATTGTGCCTTCGACCCTGACCAACCTCTGGCAACTGGCCTTTGGCGGGCACCTTCGCGCCTTGCTGAAACGGCTGTGGCCGATGCTGGCGCTGATCTTTATCGGCACCTTGCTCGGTAGCGCCTGGCTGGGCATCAACAGTGGCGCCTGGGCGGCACATGCCTTGGGAGGGGCGTTGCTGGTGTATGCGTTGTACGGCCTGCTCGGCCACGGGCTGAGCCTGGCGCCTGCGCATGAGTCCTGGATCGGGCCGTTTTGCGGGCTGATCACCGGGGTGATCACGGCGGCCACCGGAGTCTTTGTGATTCCCGCAGTGCCTTATCTGCAAAGCCTGGGCCTGAGTCGCGAGGAAATGGTCCAGGCCCTGGGCCTGTCATTCAGCGTCTCGACCCTGGCCCTGGCAATCGGCCTGGCCGGCCAGGATGCGCTCGGCGCCCGGGCCCTGGGCGCGTCAATGCTGGTGCTGGCGCCGGCGCTGCTAGGCATGCTGGGCGGGCAGTGGCTGCGTCAGCGCATCAGCGCGGTGCTGTTCAAGCGCTGCTTCTTTATCGGCCTGGCGCTGCTTGGCACGCACCTGTTGCTCAACGGCTAGCCGAGGAGGGGCTGAGCATCTCGATCAGCTGAATATCGAAGTCGCGCTCCAGGTAGTCCATGCGTTTTTCGAAGAACGCCGCCATGTGCGGCAGGGCCGAGTGCACATCCAGTGCGGCCTTGCTGGCCCAGATCTCGTAGAACACAAACAGGCTTGGGTCCTGCTGGTCGCGCAGCATGTGGTATTCGATGCAGCCCGGCTCCTGGCGGCTGGGCTCGACGTAGGCGCGAAACAGCGTTTCGAAGGCTTCGGACATTTGCGGTCGGGTCTTGGCTTTGAGGATGAAACCGTACTGCTCGCTCATGGAGATGCCTCTGAATGGAAGAAGTGAAACGATTCTATGGCAACAATAAGCGTTTGATTCGTGCTTTTTAGGCAAATGTATTTTGCCCCGGCACGGCTGTTTCCCCGCGAGGCCTGCCTCTAATCTGCCGCCATCAAATTCACTCGGTCACAGGCTTCTTTGCCCCTGATCGAACATAGATGAGGCACCCCATGAAAAAAATCCTGTTGCTCAACGGTGGCAAGAAGTTTGCCCACTCCGATGGCCGCCTGAACGAAACCCTGCACGAAGCCGCGCTGGCCTTCCTGGACCGCGCAGGGTTCGATGTGAAAACCACCTACATCGATGGCGGCTACGACAACGCCGAAGAAGTGCAGAAATTTCTCTGGGCCGACGTCATCATCTATCAGATGCCCGGCTGGTGGATGGGCGCCCCCTGGACCGTCAAGCAGTACCTGGACGAAGTCTTCACTGCTGGCCATGGCAGCCTCTACGCCAACGACGGCCGTACCCGTTCCGATGCGTCGCAAAAGTACGGCAGCGGTGGCCTGATCCAGGGCAAACAGTACATGCTGTCGCTGACCTGGAACGCACCGCAGCAGGCGTTTGACGACCCGGCCGACTTCTTCGAAGGCAAGGGCGTGGACGCGGTGTACTTCCCGTTCCACAAGGCCAACCAGTTCCTCGGCATGAGCGGCCTGCCGACTTACCTTGCGGTGGATGTGATGAAGCGCCCCAACGTCGAGGCCGCTGTGGCCGCCTACGAGCAGCACCTGGCCGAGGTTTTCCAGACCCAGGCCTGATGAAGCCTTGCGCAAGCCGCGCCAAGCGGCTATCTATCACGGCTGTTGCCAACCCCGGGGTACAGCCGTGAAAGCCAGGTCCGATGAATTGCAGGTGTTCGTCTCGGTGATCGAGTGCGGCTCGATTTCCGCGGCCGCCGAGCAGGGCGGGCAGACGCCGTCGGCGATAAGCCGCACCCTGTCGCGCCTGGAAACCAAACTCGGCACCACCCTGATCAACCGCACCACCCGGCGCATGGACCTGACCGAAGAAGGGCGGTTTTTCTTCGAGCGGGCCAAGTCGATCCTGCAGCAGATGGACGAGCTCGAAGAGCACCTGTCGGTGCACCACCAGACGCCGTCCGGGCGCTTGCGCATCAACGCCGCGCTGCCGTTCATGCTCCACGCCATCGTGCCCTGGGTCGGTGAGTTTCGCGCGCTGTACCCGCAGATCCAACTGGAGCTCAACACCAGCGACCTGATCATCGACCTGATCGAGCAGAGCACCGACGTCGCCATTCGCATCGGCGAACTGGCCGACTCCAGCCTGCATGCCCGCGCCCTCGGTTGCAGCCCGTTGAACCTGCTGGCCAGCCCCGAGTACCTGGCCCGCCACGGCACGCCCGAGCGGGTTGAAGACCTGCAAGGCCACGCGCTGCTTGGCTTTACCCAGACCGAAACCCTCAACCACTGGCCGCTGCGCCATGCTGAAGGCGACCGCCTGCTGATCCGCCCGGCGCTGTCGGCCTCCAGCGGTGAAACCCTGCGCGAACTGGCCTTGGCCGGTGAGGGCATCGTCTGCCTGTCGCACTTCATGACCCATGAAGACATCCGCAGCGGGCGCCTGCAGGTGCTCCTGGCCGAGCACAACAGCGGCTATCGCCAGCCGATCAATGCGGTGTACTACCGCAACACCCAGCTGGCGCTGCGCATCCAGTGCTTTCTCGATTTCATTCAGAACAAGCTGGCGATCTACGCCTGCTGAAGCGTCCATCTGCGACAGCTTCTGCCTATGCGCGGCGAAAACTCCTACGGTGTTTGATAACTCGTCTGACATCAGCCTTAATGGCTGTTCAACGAAAACAACACTAAGGAAGCTCTCATGCGCGTTGTGATGTTCCGATCCCTGGCCCTCGGCGCCGCGATCCTCGCCAGTAACGCGGCTTACGCGGTTACCCTGGAGGGCGGTGCAGTTGCGGCACCCGATCAATATGGTGCACAGGTCGCCGCCGATATCCTGAAAAAAGGCGGCAACGCGGTGGATGCGGCCGTGGCCACCGCCTTCACCCTGGCGGTCACCTACCCCGAGGCGGGCAACATCGGTGGTGGTGGTTTCATGACCCTGTATGTCGACGGCAAGGCCTACTTCCTCGACTACCGCGAAACCGCGCCGAAGGCCGCCAGCCGCAACATGTACCTGGACGACAAGGGCGAGATCATCGAGAACCTCAGCCTGGTCGGTTCCCGCGCTGCCGGCGTGCCCGGTACGGTGATGGGGCTGTGGGAGGCGCATCAGAAATTCGGCAAGCTGCCGTGGGCCGAACTGCTGACCCCAGCGGTCGGTTATGCCAAGAACGGCTTCAAGGTCGCCTCCAAACAGTACCAGTACCGCGAAGACGCCCTGGGCCTGTTCAAGGACAGCACCAACTTCAACGACTATTTCGGCAGCATGAAAGTCGGCGAGACTTTCAAGCAGCCGGAGCTGGCGCAAACCCTGGAGCGCATTGCCGACATGGGTGTCAGCGAGTTTTACCAGGGCAAGACCGCCGACCTGCTGGTGGCGCAGATGCAGGCCGACAAGGGCCTGATCAGCAAGGACGACCTCAAGGACTACAAAGCCGTCTGGCGTGAGCCAATGAAGATCGACTGGCGTGGCAACACGGTCTATACCGCGCCGCTGCCAAGTTCGGGTGGCATCGCCCTGGCCCAGCTGCTGGGCATCAAGGAAGCGCGCGCCGCCGACTTCAAGGGCGTCGAGCTGAACTCGGCGCGCTACATCCACCTGCTGGCCGAGATCGAAAAACGCGTGTTCGCCGACCGCGCCGACTACCTCGGTGACCCGGCGTTCTCCAAGGTGCCGGTCGAGCAACTGATCGCCAAGGACTACATCGCCAAGCGCGCCCAGGAGGTCAACCCGACGGCCATCTCGGACACCGAGAAAGTCCGCCCGGGCCTTGAACCGCACCAGACCACGCACTTCTCCATCGTCGACAAGGACGGTAATGCGGTCAGCAACACCTACACCCTGAACTGGGACTACGGCAGCGGTGTGGTGGTCAAGGGCGCAGGCTTTTTGCTCAACGACGAAATGGACGACTTCAGCTCCAAGCCGGGCGTGGCCAACGCCTTTGGGGTGGTCGGTGGCGATGCCAACGCGATCGAGCCGGGCAAGCGCATGCTGTCGTCGATGAGCCCGAGCCTGGTGACCCGCGATGGCAATGTCACCCTGGTACTGGGTACCCCCGGTGGTTCGCGGATTTTTACCTCGATCTTCCAGGTGTTGAACAACCTCTATGACTACAACCTGCCGCTGGAAAAAGCCGTGGCTGCGCAGCGCGTGCATCACCAGTTGCTGCCCAAGGACACGATTTATTTCGATGCTTTTGCACCGCTTAACGGCAAGGTTGCTGAAGAGCTGAAGAAGATGGGCTACACCCTGGAAGATCAGGGTTGGGAGATGGGCGACATCCAGGCGATCCGGGTTAATGGCACGGCGCTGGAAACCGCTTCCGATCCGCGTGGGCGGGGTGTGGGGCAGATCGTTAAATAGGTGTTGAGTTGATCGCGGGTCAAGCCCGCTCCTACAAACCTGTAGGAGCGGGCTTGACCCGCGATGCGTTTAAACGCGGAAGTGGCTGACCATGGTCTGCAACTGGTTGCCCAGCCGCGCCAGTTCAACACTCGACGCCGCGGTCTCGTCACTGGCCGCGGCGGTCTGCTCGGACACATCGCGAACATTGAGAATGCTGCGGCTGATTTGTTCGGCCACTGCGCTCTGTTGCTCCGCCGCCGCCGCAATCTGCTGGTTCATCGACTGAATGTTCGACACCGTACGCGTGATGCTTTCCAGCGAAGCACCGGCCTTGCGGGTCAGCTCGACGCTGCTGTCGGTCAGGTTGCGGCTGCCAAGCATGACATTGGCCACCTGCTGGGTACCGCTCTGCAGGCCGGCGACCAGCTCTTCGATCTCTTCGGTGGACTTCTGCGTACGCTGGGCCAGGCCGCGAACTTCGTCGGCGACCACGGCAAAACCACGCCCTGCTTCACCGGCGCGGGCCGCTTCGATGGCCGCGTTGAGGGCCAGCAGGTTGGTTTGCTCGGCCACCGACTTGATCACGTCCATGACGCTGCCGATCTTCTGGCTTTCCTGTTGCAGCAGGCCCATGGCCTCGGTGGAGCGGTGCACCTCTTCGGCCAGGCGTTCGATCTGGCTGATCGCTTCGGCGACAACCTGGTCACCGGCACGGGCCTGGCCATCGGCTTCGGTGGCAGCCTCGGAAGCATGCTCGGCATTGCGCGCAACTTCCTGCACGGTGGCGGCCATTTCGTGCATGGCGGTGGCGACCTGGTCGGTTTCAACTTTCTGGCTGTTGACCCCGGCGCTGGTCTCTTCGGTAACAGCCGAGAGTTCTTCGGCAGCGCTGGCGATCTGCGTGACGCCGTCGCGGATGCCGGTGATCAGGTCACGCAGGGTCGAGCCCATGCGCTGGATGCCTTGCTGCAACACGCCCAGTTCGTCACGGCGGGTGACGCGCATGTTATGGGTCAGGTCGCCGGCGGCGATCTTCTCGACCACGGCCAGGGTTTCACGCAACGGGCGAGTGATCTGACGGGTAATGATTACCGCAGCCAGGATGCCGACCAGCAGTGCCAGCAAGGTGGCCGTCAGTTGCAGGGAGCGGGCCTGGGTGCTCTCGCTGTCGCGGCGGTCCAGCTGGATCTGGTACAGGGCGTCGCTGGTCTTGACGATATCGGCGCCTTGAACGGTCATTTCCTGACGCGCTACGGCGATATCGGCAGTGGCGTCGCGGAACTGGCGTACAGCGTCACGGTAAGCCATCACAGCGGATTCAAACTGCTTGATGCGCGTCGCTTCGCCTGGCATCTGGCGGTTCAGGCCGGCGATTTCGGCCAGGGCGGTATCGAGCTGACGCAGGGCCAGTTGCTCGGTCTCGCTGCTGATGTCGGCGATGTAGCTGCGCACGGCCAGGCGAACCAGCAGCAGTTGCTCCTTGGCCTGGGTGATGGTTCGGAACTGCTCCAGGCGGCTGGCGTCACCCTCGGGCAGGGCCAGCACGTCGCGGTTGATCGCTTCGATCAGTTCGATAGCGCGGGCTGCGGCCTGGTTCATCGAGTCGCGTGCGGCCAGGCTGGTCTTGTAACCGGCGCGCATCTTGTTGATCGACACCTGGTATTCGCTGATGGTCTGGCCCAGCTCCTGGAGCAGCTTGATGTTCTCCGGGCTCTTGAAGCTCTTGAGCAGTTTTTGCTGCTGCTCGCTGAAGGCATTGAGCTTGACCTGGACGTTGCCGGCCGCGGCGTCGTCGCCATTGGTCAGCATGTACTGCAGGCGGGTGATGCGCAGGTTGGTCAGGTCACTGTTGAGCTGGGTAATGTCGCTCATCCAGTTGCTGCGATCGATCAGGCTGCCCAGGCTATTCCAGCCGGTCAGGGCCAGCAGGCCGGTCAGCAACAGCACCAGGCCAAAGCCCAGGCCGAGTTTCAGGTTGACGCTGATGTTGGCAAACCAGCTATTCATGCAATCCCTCCAGGAACGTTGTGCTTCTTGATCCGAATCGGTGGAAGGTTGTTGTTATTGATGGCCAGCCGATGTTCTGAGCAGGGTTTATCGGCGGCTTGCGCCGGAGCTGAAACGCTTTTTCAGCAAAAATGATCAGCGGTAGGTAACAGGGGATTTCTGCGGCCAGCCCGAGGCTTCAGGCGGCCGCAAAATGGCTCAGAGCGAGCGTGCGCCGAAGGTGTCGCACTGGTTGATGTCGCCCTTGGCGAAGCCGGTCTTGAACCAGCGCTGGCGCTGTTGCGAGGTGCCGTGGGTGAACGAATCCGGTACTACCCGGCCCTGGCCCTGCTGCTGCAGGCGGTCGTCACCGATGGCGTTGGCGGCGTTCAGGGCTTCTTCGATATCGCCCGGTTCCAGCCAGTTCAGGCGTTTTTGCGCCTGGTAGGCCCAGACCCCGGCCAGGCAGTCGGCCTGCAGTTCCTGGCGTACCAGCAAACCGTTGTCGCCTTCCATGCGCTCACCGCGCTGGCGTGCGGCCTGGACCTTGGCCGAAACGCCCAGCAGGGTTTGCACATGGTGGCCGACTTCGTGGGCGATCACGTAAGCCTGGGCAAAATCGCCGGCGGCCGAGAAGCGCTGTTCCATTTCACGGAAAAAGCTCATGTCCAGGTAGACCTTCTGGTCGGCCGGGCAGTAGAACGGCCCGACTGCCGAAGAGGCAAAGCCGCAGGCTGAGTTGATCTGGCCGCTGAAGAGGATCAGGTTGGGGTCTTTATACTGGCGGCCGGCCTGGGCAAAGATGGCCTTCCAGGTGTCTTCGGTGTCGCCCAGCACCGACCTTACGAACTCCGCCTGCTCGTCATTGGCCGGTGGTGCCTTGCCGGTGCCGGTGGTCACTGGCGCGGTCTGTTGCTGGCCCATCTGCCCGGCCAGCTGGCCGAGGATCTGCAGTGGGTCCTGGCCGGTGATCCAGCCAATCCCGACAATCAACAGGATCGCGCCGATGCTCAGGCCCTTGCCACCGCCGAAGCGCATGCCGCCACCGCCCTCGCCACGGGCATCGACCACATTGTCGCTACGCCTGCCTTTTCGCCATTGCATGAGTGCTCTCCGGAGCTTGGAAACATGAGGACAAAGATTAGTTCACGGCGCGGGGCTCTGTCAGATTCCTGATTTATACATAACCATTTGGTTATGAATGGCGCTGTTCTTTTCAGTATTCGCCGGACCCTGCATACCGGAAACTGCAAGCTCGCCTGCCACGCCCAGGCCCTCCAATAATTCCAAGACAGGAGAACGGCATGTCTGCACAAGACAACAGTCGCTTCGCTATCCGTGATCGCAACTGGCACCCGAAAGCCTTGACCCCAGATTACAAGACCTCCGTCGCGCGCTCGCCGCGCCAGGCCCTGGTGAGCATCCCGCAGTCGATCAGCGAAAGCACCGGTCCGGATTTCTCCCACCTGAAATTCGGCCCTAACGATCATGACCTGCTGCTCAACTTCAATAACGGCGGCCTGCCGATCGGTGAGCGCATCGTCCTTGCCGGGCGCGTCTGCGACCAGCACGGCAAACCAATCCCGCACACTCTGGTAGAGATCTGGCAGGCCAACGCCGGTGGCCGCTACCGGCACAAGAACGACCGCTACCTGGCGCCGCTGGACCCCAACTTCGGCGGTGTCGGCCGTGCGCTGACCGACAGTGAAGGTTATTACAGCTTCCGCACCATCAAGCCGGGCCCGTACCCATGGCGCAATGGCCCCAACGACTGGCGCCCGGCGCATATCCATGTGTCGATCAGCGGTCCGTCGATTGCCACGCGGCTGATCACCCAGCTGTATTTCGAAGGCGATCCGTTGATCCCGATGTGCCCGATCGTCAAGTCGATTGCCAACCCTGACGCGGTGCAGAGCCTGATCGCGCGGCTGGACATGAGCAATGCCAACCCCATGGATTGCCTGGCCTATCGCTTTGACATCGTGTTGCGCGGACAGCGCAAGACCCACTTCGAAAACTGCTGAGGAGGCGCCCCATGCCTATCGAACTGCTGCCGGAAACCCCTTCGCAGACCGCCGGCCCCTACGTGCATATCGGCCTGGCCCTGGAGGCCGCCGGCAACCCGACCCGCGACCAGGAAATCTGCAACCGCATGGCGCAAGCCGACGCGCCGGGCGAACACATCCTGGTGTTCGGCAACGTCTATGACGGCAACGGCCATCTGGTGCGCGACTCGTTCCTGGAGTTCTGGCAGGCCGACCACAACGGCAATTACCAGGGCGATTTCAACCTGGAAAAACCCTTCAACAGCTTTGGCCGTACCGCCACCACCTTCGATGCCGGTGAGTGGACCCTGCACACCATCAAGCCGGGCGTGGCCAAGAACGCCGCCGGCGTGCCGATGGCGCCGCACATCAACGTCAGCCTGTTTGCCCGGGGTATCAATATCCACCTGCAGACGCGCCTGTACTTCGATGACGAAGCCCAGGCCAATGCCCAGTGCCCGGTGCTCAACCTGATCGAGCAGCCGCAGCGGCGCGAGACCTTGGTGGCGACCCGTTGCGAGGTCGATGGCAAGCTGGCGTATCGCTTTGATATCCGCATTCAGGGTGAAGGCGAGACGGTGTTCTTCGATTTTTGAATGTCGAAGCGAGTGACATGAGCAAAGCCCGCCATTGGCGGGCTTTTTGTTCGGATCAGCGTGGTGTCGTAACGCCAATGGATTCGGACTTCAGCAGTTTCAAGCCTTCATCGGCGTTGTAGCCATGAATCTCTTTCACGTCGAGCTTGCGCATGAACGAGAGCGTTTCAGCAGTGATTACCTGGCCTGGTACCAGGATCGGAAACCCCGGCGGATAAGGGATCACGAAGTTTGCTGAAATCAACGGCGGGCCATTTTCCAGGCGTTCGTCGATGGTTTTGTCGAACAGACGAATATGCTCGCACGCTGCACTGTCATAGGCTTTGTAGTAAGCACTGCGAATGTCTCCTTCTGCCGTACTGCTGTTCGCCGACTCACGAAAAGCGGGGTAGAAATGGCTGAAGTCGGGCAGGTCCGGCACATCTTCCATAAGTGACGTGACGCGTGCATTAAAGGCTTCACGCAGGTTGTCGTCACTGGTGCCCAGGCGATCCTCCAGTTCGCGGCTGATACGTACCAGCACCCGGATCAGGTGTGCTACGTCACTGCGAGTGTTGTTGATGTTGGTTTGCAGCAGCACGCTGTTGCGAGAGGTTTTGTTCAACTGAACATCGTAGCGGTTGGTCAGCAAATTCTTGAACGTGGTGCCGTCAAAGCCTGCATGGCCACAAACCAGCGTCAGGCGGGTAGGATCCAGGGCGACTTCATCGGTGTTCAGGGCATCGACGACGGTGGACCACGCAGTACCCTTGGCCAGGTAATCCTGCAGCCCTGAAGCCCGATAGACCGTTGGCACCAGGTCCTCGATCGTGAGTATCTTGAAATACTTGGATATCAGCGGGTGGCGGCCGACCTCCCGACGGATGTCGAAGGCCAACTGGGTTGCCGACATCACCAGTTCATAGCCTTCCAGCTCCATTTGCCGGCGGGCAACATCCAGGGACGCAATGATTTGCTGATTGGGGGAGGTGGACGTGTGGGTAAATACCGCCTCGCGGAACGATGCTTCGACGTGATGGAAGTCCTGATCGTCGACCAGGATCATCGAGCCCTGGCGCAGCGCCGACATAGACTTATGGGTGGAGTTGGTCTGGTAGACGCGCACGCGGGTGGTGTCCGGGTCCATCAGCAGGTGCTCCTGCAGCAGCGCAGGGTCATCGCCAGCAAGCGCTTGCAGCCGTTCGCGCTGGCATTCGAAGGCGTGCCGGTACTGCGGGCAACTGAGCGCCTGCTTGAGTTGTGCGGCGGCGCCCATGCCGGTTCGACGACGCAGCAGGGGTGAAAAGCGTGCAAAACCGAACCAGGCTTCATCCCAGAGAAAGGCCAGGTCCGGTTTGATTGCCAGGCATTCTTCCATGACCCGGAAGGTGTTGTAGACGTGCCCATCGAAGGTGCAGTTGGTCAACACCAGCAGTTTGACCCGATGCAGTTTTCCTTCTTTTTTCAGGTCGAGTAACGCTTGCTTGATAGCGCTCAGTGGCACTGCGCCGTACATCGAGTATCGGGGCAGCGGGTAGGCTTCGACATACAGCGGATAGGCGCCGGTCAGCACCATGGCGTAGTGGTGTGACTTGTGGCAGTTACGATCGACAATGACAATGTCACCGGGCGCAAGCAGGGCTTGTTCAACGATTTTGTTCGAGGTCGAGGTGCCATTGGTGACGAAAAACGCCTGCTGTGCGCCGAACGCATGGGCTGCCCGGTCCTGAGCCTTTTTGATGTTACCGGTGGGCTCTAGCAGGCTGTCGAGCCCGCCCGTGGTGGCGGAGCTTTCGGCCAGAAACAGGTTGATGCCATAGAATTCGCCCATGTCGCGGATCCAGTTCGACTTGAATATCGATTTTCCGCGGGCAATGGGCAGCGCATGGAAGGTGCCGATAGGACGTTGAGCATAGTGTTTCAGGTTGTTGAAAAACGGCGTTTCATAGCGCTTTGCAACGCCTTGCAGCAGGCTCAGGTGGATCTCCAGCGGCTCCTCGACTTCGTAGAACACCCGGCTGATGAACGCGTAGTCTTCATCACCGGCAATTCGCTCAACCTGACGATCGCTGAGCAGCAGGATATCGAGCTCCGGCCTGATGGACTTGATCGCTCGGGCCAGTGGCAAGGCCAGGTTCGTGGAGTCTTCGTCGTCCGGGCTGTTGCCCAGGTGTGGCGCCAGCAGCTCACGCACCCAGGCGGCGCAACAGCTCGATGTAAAAGCGAAACCTTCGTAGATCACCACCGCTTGCAGGTTGACGTTGAGTATCACCGCGAGCAACGCATCCTCGAAGGAGCCGGTCATGACGGGCTCGTAGATGAAGGGGTCCTGGTGGCGGCGCAACTGGCGAATGGCCTGAAGGTGCTGCGGCCATGTCGAGATTGGCGCGGGGCTGACAATCAGTGTTTCGAAATACGGACGATGTGCGGACGCAGCGGCGAAACTACGGGGCGCGGGTGCGTCGGGCAGGTCTTCGCTGGCCTCCCAGTCGTTTGCGTCTTGCTTGTAACTGCGGTCGAGCAGCGAACTGCTGATGCGCTGAGCCAGATGCAGGGCTCCGATGGCATTGCCCGCTGCTACGCGTTCGACCAGCAGGGCCAGCAGGCGAGGGCCCGGGTAGGCCTGGTAAGCCTCCAATTGCGCAAGCTGCTCGAGTTGGGCAAGGCATTGCTGCTGGACCTTCGCGCTAGCGGGCTGATCTTTGCAGTTGCGCCAGCGGCGACACAGGGCGTTGAGTTCACGCCACAAGTCAACGCGGGCAGTGGTACAGGAAAACAGTTGATCGATTGGCTTTGCGTCGCCATCGGGCAGGGTCAGGTTGTTCACGGTTCAATTCCTTTTGAACGGTCGCCGGGGCCGTGAAGTATTCGCGTGGCGGATAATCGTGAGCAGCCTGTCTGCTTTCCCTGTGATGCAATGCTGCAAGGTACGCCTTACTCGTAGTCTGTTACCCCGGCAATATGCCGGCCGGCGATATAGCCGAACGTCGCCGCCGGTCCCAGGTTGATCCCGCCCGCCGGATAGTGCCCGCCCATGATGCTGGCCATGTCGGTGCCCACCGCATACAACCCGGCAATCACCTCACGCTTTTCATCCAGCACCTGCGCATGGGTGTTGGTCCTGAGCCCGGCGAAGGTGCCGAAACAGCCCGGTTCGACCTTTACCGCATAGAACGGCCCGTTCTCGATCGGCGCCACGCACGGATTTGGTCCGTGCAAGGCATCGCCCTGTTTGCGGTTGTAAGGGGTGGAGCCGCGGCCGAAGTGCGGGTCTTCGCCGTTGCGGGCATGCCGGTTGTACTCGGCGACCGTTGCCACCAGGCCTTGAGGGTCAATGCCGCAGGCCCGCGCCAGGGCTTCGATACTGTCGCCGGTCTTCAGGTAGCCGGATTTGATCAACGGCTGCAGCGGCAACGGAAACGGCCGTGAAATGCCCAGGCCATAACGGCGCTGGAAGGCATGGCTGCAGATCAGCCACGATTCGACCTTGTCCCCCGGCGCCTTGGCGACCATGGCGCTGACATAGTCGTAGTAGCCGTCGGCCTCGTTGACGAAGCGCTTGCCATCGGCGAGCACGCCGATGATGCCGGGCTTGGCCCGTTCGATGATGTGCGGGAAATGCCCGCTGCTGCCGTCCTTGTAAGGCACCCGCGATACCGGCGCCCAGGCCACCGGGCTGTGCAGGTCGTCAGCCACCTGGCCGCCAACGCTTTCGCCCAGGCGCAGGCCGTCACCATTGGCGCCCAGCGGCGGCAGCGCCAGGTGTTCGTGGCCGGTGGGTGTACGCGGGAACAGCGCCTTGCGCCGTTCGATGTCGTTGGCAAAGCCGCCGGCGGCCAGCACCACGGCCTTGCGCGCATTTATTTGGATCGGCCCGCGCGCGGTTTCAATCAGCGCACCGCTGACCCGGCCATGCTCGCGGAGCAACTGCCGAGCCGCTGCCGATTCCCAGAGCAACACGCCAAGGTCTTCAGCCGACTTGGCCAGCCGCGCGACCAGGGCGACGCCGTTGACCAGTTGCAGGGCCCGGCCGTGGGTTGCCAGATCGAGCAGGTGGCGGCTCAAACGCTTGCTCACATGCAGCAGCGAGCGCCAGGAACGGGTGAGGCTGAGGAAGGCGCCGAGGTCCTTGCCGGCCATGATCGGCATGCCCATGAACGAGGTTTCGCGCATGGTTTTGCGCAGGCGCTTGAGCAGCTTTTTGCCCAGCTGGCGGCCATCGTAGGGGGCGGCAATTACCGAACGCCCGCCGGTGCCGGCGCCAGGGGTATTACCGTGAATGTCGGCGATGCCATTGCCGTCGGCAAATTGCAGGGCGGTATGGCGCTCGAAGAACGACACCATGTTGGGCGCCGCGTCGAGAAACGCATCGATCATCGGCCCATCGAAACGTTCGCCCAGTTCATGCTCCAGGTAAGTGCGCGGCTGCGAGCGCTGCTCGATGATCCCGGCGCGCTGCGCCAGCGGGTTGCACGGTACCCACATCCAGCCACCGGACCAGGCCGTGGCGCCGCCGAACACCGGGTCCTTTTCGACCACGATGACCTTCTGGCCATACCAGGCGGCGGTCACGGCGGCGGCCAGCCCGGCGGCGCCGGAGCCGATGACCAGTACATCGCATTCGACCAGCGGGGTATCGACGGGCATGAGCAGTATCCTCCAGGCAGTTTTGTTATATTTTGGAACTGTATTCCATATTTTATGATTTGATCTGTCGCCCAGCCAAGGCGTGCCACGACAAAGTGGGCGAAGATCGGACAGTGATTTGCGCTTTCGCCGGGGCTCTTTAGAATCGGCACAAATTTCAGGGACCATGACCATGGCCGGCAGTCAGATCGAACGCGCGTTCAGCCTTCTCGAACGCCTCACCAGCGACCCGCGCGGGCTGCCCCTGCAGACCCTGGCCGAAGAGCTGGACATCCCCAAGAGCGCCACCCATCGCATGCTCGCCGAGCTGATGCGCCTGGGCTATGTACGCCAGAACGCCGAGAGCAGCCGCTATCACCTGAGCACTCGCCTGGTGGCCATGGGTTTTCGCTATCTGGCCAGCAGTGGCGCCGATATCGTCCAGCCGATTCTTGATCAACTGGCCCAGCAGACCGGCGAGCTGGTGCGCCTGGGGGTGATCGACGGCGAACGCCAGACCTGGATCGCCAAGGCCCAGGGCGCCCGCTCCGGCTTGCGCTACGACCCGGACATGGGCCGTGATGCGCCGTTGTTCTACACCGCCTCCGGGCATGCGTGGCTGTCGAGCCTGAGCGATGCCCAGGCCTTGTTGCTGGTGGAGCGCCAGGGCATCGCCGACCCGGCGCAGTTCGGCCCCAACGCGCCGAAGTCCAATGCCGAGCTGCTCGAACGTCTGCGTATTGCCCGCGAGCATGGCTATGCCTGGGTGGTGGAGAGTTCGGCAGTGGGGATGTCGGCGTTGGCGGCGGTGGTGCGGCACCCGCTGGATGGCCATGCGGTTGGCGTGCTCAGCGTTGCCGGGCCCAGTGCGCGGATGAGCGAGGCACGCATGCACGAGCTGGCGCCGGTGTTGCTGGCGGCGGTGGCGGAGTTGTCGGCGGCAAGTCCTGCTTCTGAGTTGTTTGTCTAGAAGCATCACGGGTCAAGCCCGCTCCTGCACTCGCGATCCGTTTTTTCGCTTGCATTGAAATTGGAACTAAGTTCTAAATATTTCCAAATTCAATTCGCCGAGAAAACAACAATGAGCCAACGCGTGATGTCCCTTGCCGCCCTGACGGTACTCGAGCTGTCGCCTGTCGACATGGTCGAGGTTGCTGCCCGCGCAGGCTACAGCCATGTCGGCCTGCGCCTGGAACCGGCCACGGCCGAGGAGCATCACTTCCCGCTGGTGGCCGACGCCGGCCTGCGCCGGCAGACCGCCGCGCGCCTGCGCGATACCGGCATCCAGGTGCTGGATGTGGAGATTTTGCGGCTCAAGCCCGAGACCTGCGTGGCCGACTTCGAAGCCCTGCTGGCGGTCGGCGCCGAGTTCGGCGCCAGCGAGTTGCTGGTGGCCGGCAACGATCCTGACGAGCAACGCCAGAGCGACAACTTTGCGGCCCTCTGCGACCTGGCCGCAGATTACGGCCTGCATCCGCACCTGGAGTTCATGCCCTGGACCGACGCCAAGAACCTCACCCAGGCCTGGCGCATCGTCGAGCAGGCCGGGCGCGACAATGGCGGGGTGCTGGTCGATGCCTTTCACTTTGACCGCTCCGGCTCGTCGCTGGATGAGTTGCGCCAGGTGCCGGCCTCGCGGCTACGCTATGCACAGTTGTGCGACGTGGCCGGACCGCGCCCGCACGATATGGCCGAGATCTTGCGTCAGGCGCGCAACGAGCGGCGGTTTCCCGGCGATGGCAATTGCGATTTGCCCGGCTTGTTGCGTAGCCTGCCGCAGAACATTGCGCTGAGCCTGGAAATTCCTGTTCGCGACCAGGGCCTGAGCGCCTTGCAGCGGGCACAGATGGCCCTGGACAAGACCTGTCAGTTGCTCCGTCAACTCTGAACCTGCGAGCTTTTATCGATGCCCCGTCCTACTGCGCTCGACGCTGTCAGCCAACCGCTCAAGGGCATTGCCCTGGTGGTGCTGGCGACCTTTCTGTTCGCCAGCCACGACGCCTTGTCGAAGTACCTGGCGGGGTTCTATCCGATTCTCTGGGTGGTGTGGGCGCGTTACCTGGTGCACACCCTGCTGATGATGGTGATCTTCCTGCCGCAGTCGGGCCTGCGCGTGTTGCGCACCCGGCGACCGGGGCTGCAGACCTTGCGCGCGCTGTGCCTGCTGGGCACCAGCCTGTTGTTCACCACCGCCCTGCAGTACATACCGCTGGCCGAGGCGACGGCGGTCAACTTCCTCGCGCCGTTGCTGGTCACGGCGCTGTCGCTGCCGCTGCTGGGCGAGAAGGTCACACGCGGGCAATGGGTGGCGGTGCTGGTGAGTTTTGTCGGGGTGACGGTGATCATCCACCCGGGCGGGGCCTTGTTTACCCCGGCAGTGTTGCTGCCATTTGGCTCGGCCTTGTGCTTCTGCTTCTACCAGTTGCTGACGCGCAAGCTCAGCGGCACCGACAGCCCGACCACCAGCAACTTCTTCACCGGCCTGCTCAACACCTTGGTGATGAGCGCCGTGGTACCGATGTTCTGGCAGACCCCAAGCTTCATCCATGGCCTGATGGCCGTGGCCCTGGGCACCTGCGGGATGACCGCGCACCTGTTCCTGACCCAGGCGTTCCGGCATGCGCCACCGGCCATGCTGGCGCCGTTCAGTTACTGTCAGATCGTGTTCGCCGGTGTTCTCGGCCTGGTGTTGTTCGGACACAGCCCGGACATGGCCGGGCTGGTGGGGATTGCCTTGATCTGCCTCAGCGGCCTGGGCGCCGCCTGGTTGCAACGGCGGCGTTAGGCCTCGACCTTCGGCACCTTGCGTGGGGCCATGAAGTACATCCAGGTCAGGGCGATGAAGTACATGGCCGGGATCATGGTGAACAGCAGGGTGTAATTGTTGTGGGTGGTGGTCAGGATGTAGCCGACCAGCTGGGTCATGAACATGCCGCCGATGGCCGCGCACATGCCGCCGAAACCGAACACCGTGCTCATCATGTGCTTGGGCGTGTAGTCCATGACCAGGCTCCAGATGTTGGCGGTCCAGGCCTGGTGCGCGGCGATGGCCAGGGAAATCGCCAGCACCGCGACCCACAGGCTGCTGGCGCCGGCGGCGAAGATTACGCCGATGATGGTGGTGGCGAACAGCAGCATCGACAGCAGCCGCGCCTTGACCGGGGCCATGCCACGGCCGATCAGGAACGACGAAAGAATGCCCCCGCCGACACTGCCGAAATCCGCACTCAGGTAGATGACGATCAGCGGGATGCCCATCTGCGTGACGCTGATGCCCAGGCTGTACTGCTGGTTGAGGAACGGTGGCAGCCAGTACAGGTAGAACCAGAACACCGGCGCGGTCATCGAGTAAGCCAGGGCGAAGGCCCAGGTGCCGCGCATGCGCAGGATTCGTGAGAACGGCACGCGGGCTTGTTCCGGTTCCACTTCGCTTTGCACGTAGGCCAGTTCTTCTTTGCTGACGCTCGGGTGATCTTCCGGGTTGAAGTATTTCAGGCCCCAGAACACTACCCAGACCAGGCCCAGGGCGCCCATGCCGATGAACGCCGCTTGCCAGCCCCAGACGGTGAGGATCAACGGCAACAGCATCGGCGTGAACATGGCGCCGACGTTGGTGCCGGCGTTGAAAATGCCGGTGGCCACGGCGCGCTCACCGGCCGGGAACCATAAGCGGGTGGTCTTGACGCAGGCGGGGTAGTTGGCCGCTTCGGTCAGGCCGAGAATGAACCGGCAGACCATGAAGCCCACCGCCGAGGTGGCCAGGCCATGGGCGCCGGTAGCCAGGCTCCAGAGCAGCACGGCGCAGAAGAACACGCGCTTGACGCCGACCCGGTCGATCAGCCGGCCTTGCAGCACGAAGCCGATGGCGTAACCGACCTGGAACCAGAAGTTGATGTTGGCGTAGTCCATCGCCGTCCAGCTCATCTCCTTGGCCAGAATCGGCTGCATCACCCCGAGGGCGGCGCGGTCGATGTAGTTCAAGGTGGTGGCGAAGAACACCAGCGCGAGCATGACCCAGCGGGTCTTGCCGACGGCCATGGCGCCACGCAGCTTGTCGCCGATGCCGGCGTGCGCAGTAGTACCCAGGGGCTGGGCCATGCGGGTGGATTGAGAGTGGATCATCGCGGGTTACCCGTATTTTTATGTTTATGGGTCAAGCCTTGGTGTCGAAATGGTGCGCCTGTGGTCAAAAAAGGGTCAATTGACTGAACGCTATATTGGGCGATAATCGAACACAAAACTAACTAGTTCGTACCTTTTGCGTTGAGCAAAATTTGCTCAACACCAATAATTCCTCCACCGGTTTTTGCCTGCCCATCGGAGCCAGAATAATGCAGCGTTCGATCGCCACCGTATCCTTGAGCGGTACTTTGCCAGAAAAACTCGAAGCCATCGCCGCCGCGGGCTTCGATGGGGTCGAGATCTTCGAGAACGACCTGCTGTACTACGCCGGCAGCCCGCGCGAAATTCGCCAGCGCTGCGCCGATCTGGGCCTGGCGATTACCCTGTTCCAGCCGTTTCGCGATTTCGAGGGCTGCCGCCGCGATCGCCTGGCGCGCAACCTGGAACGCGCGGAACGCAAATTCGATTTGATGCAGGAACTGGGCACCGATCTGGTGCTGGTGTGCAGCAATGTCGCCGCCGATTCCCTGGGTGAGCGCCAGGTGCTGATCGACGACCTGCGCTTGCTGGCCGAGCGCGCTGGGGCCCGTGGCCTGCGCATCGGCTACGAAGCCCTGGCCTGGGGCCGCCACGTGAACACCTGGGAGCAGGTCTGGGACATCGTCAAAACGGCTGACCACGCAAGCCTGGGGATGATCCTCGACAGTTTCCACACCTTGTCGCTCAAGGGCGACCCACGGGCTATCGCCCAGGTGCCGGGGGACAAGATTTTTTTCGTGCAGATGGCCGACGCGCCGCTCCTGGCCATGGACGTGCTGGAGTGGAGCCGGCATTTTCGCTGCTTCCCGGGGCAGGGCGAGTTTGACCTGGCGGGTTTTCTCGCGCCGATCCTGGCCAGCGGTTACAGCGGCCCGCTGTCGCTGGAGATCTTCAACGATGGCTTTCGCGCCGCACCGCCTCGGGCCAATGCCGCCGATGGCCTGCGCTCGCTGTTGTACCTGGAAGAGAAAACCCGCCAGCGCCTTGAGCAAGACCGCGTAGCGCCGGCCAGCGACGACCTGCTGTTCGCCCCACCACGTGCCAGCGCCTACGATGGCGTCGAGTTTCTCGAGTTCGCCGTCGACGACGCCCTGGGGGCCAAGCTCGGCAACTGGCTGGAGCGCCTGGGCTTTACCCGCGCCGGGGTGCACCGTTCGAAGAATGTCAGCCTGCTGCGCCAGGGCAACATCAACCTGATCCTCAACGCCGAGCCTTATTCCTTCGCCCATAACTTCTTTGAGAGCCATGGCCCGTCGCTGTGCGCCACGGCGATCCGGGTCAAGGACAGCGCCCAGGCCCTGGCCCGTGCCGTGGCCTACCATGGCCAGCCCTATCGCGGCCTGGTCGGCCCCAACGAGCGCGAGCTGGCGGCGGTGCGTGCGCCGGACGGCAGCTTGATCTACCTGGTCGACCAGGATGCCCAGGGCCGGACTATCTATGACACCGACTTCAGCCTGCAGCCGCAAGCGGGCAGCAGCCTGGGCCTGACCCGCATCGACCATATGGCCCTGGCCTTGCCGGCCGACGGCCTGGACAGCTGGGCGCTGTTCTACAAGAGCGTGCTGGACTTTACTGCCGACGACGAAGTGGTGTTGCCCGACCCTTATGGTCTGGTCAAGAGTCGCGCCTTGCGCAGCCGTTGCAGCTCGATCCGCCTGCCGCTGAATATTTCGGAAAACCGTAATACGGCGATTGCCCATGCCCTGTCGCATTACCGCGGTTCCGGCGTGCACCACATTGCCTTTGACTGCGAGGACATTTTTACTGCGGTCAAACAGGCCAAGGAGTCGGGGGTGGCTTTGCTCGACATTCCGCTCAACTACTACGACGACCTTGCCGCACGCTTTGATTTCGACGACGAGTTCCTCAGCGAGCTGGCCTACTACAACGTGCTCTACGACCGCGATGCCCAGGGCGGTGAGCTGTTTCATGTGTACACCGAGCCGTTTGAGGAGCGCTTCTTTTTCGAGGTGCTGCAGCGGCGTAACGGCTACAGCGGCTATGGCGCGGCCAACGTCGCCGTGCGCCTGGCCGCCATGGCCAAGGCCCGCGCCGGCGCGCCGGCCCAGGCCAAGTTGTAGGGCGCAGGCGCCGAGGCTTCCTTACTCAGCACCCGGGGCTCATAATTGCCGGGTTAACCGATGGCCATGAGTCCCGTATGACGACTACCCCAGCACTCTGCGCAGCCCCCGAACAAGCGCCGCGCAAGGGCCGCAAGAACAATCCGGAAAAGACCCGCGAGAACATTCTCCAGGCGGCGATCAGCGAGTTCGTCCAGCAGGGGCTGGCTGGCGCCCGGGTCGATGCGATCGCCGAGCGCACGCAAACCTCCAAGCGCATGATCTACTACTACTTCAACAGCAAGGAGCAGTTGTACGTAGAAGTGCTGGAGAAGCTCTACGGCGATATTCGCAGCACTGAAAGCAACCTGCACCTGGCCGAACTCGAGCCGCGCCTGGGCATCCGCCGGCTGGTGGAATTCACCTTCGATCACCATGATCGCAACGTCGATTTTGTGCGCATCGTCTGCAACGAGAACATGCACCACGGCGAGTACGTGAAGCGCTCGGCGGCGATTCGCTCGATGAACAAGACCGTACTCACGGCGCTGGATGAAGTGCTCAAGCGCGGTGCTGGCGAGGGGGTATTCCGCCAGGGGCTGGAGGCGCTGGATGTGCACCTGCTGATCAGCTCGTTCTGCTTCTACCGGGTGTCGAACCGGCACACCTTTGGCGAGATCTTCCAGGTGGACTTCGAGGACAAGGCGGTCAAGGACCGGCATCGGCAGATGATTTGCGAGTCGGTGCTTAGATTTTTGCAGGCCTGAGTATTTTGCGGGGCAAGCCCGTTCCCACCGTAGGAGCGGGCTTGCCCCGCGATGCTTTTCAGTCACCCAGACTGTTGAAGTGCTCGATCATCCGCGCCGCATCAGGCTTCACCCCGCTGAACAGTTCAAACGCCTTCACCGCCTGGAACACCGCCATGTTCGCCCCGCTCAGGGTGCGGCAGCCCAGGGCCCGGGCTTCGCGCAGCAGTTCGGTTTGCAGCGGAAAGTAAACAATCTCCGCCACCCACAGATCCGCCCGTAGCAGCGCCTTGGGCACCGGCATGCCCGGCAGCTTGGCCATGCCCATGGGCGTGGTGTTGACCAGGCCGTCGGCGCTGGCCATGGCGCTTTGCAGGTCATGACCGACCCTGGCGCGGCTGCCGGCAAAGTGCTGGTTGAGGTTGTCCACAAGGGCCTGGGCACGGGCCGGTTCGACATCGAACACGCTCAGTTGCCCGACCGCTTCTTCCAGCAGCGCGTGGGCTACCGCAGCGCCGGCGCCACCGGCGCCCATCTGCACCACCTGGCGGCGCGGCGCGTCGCTCAGGCCACGGCGAAAGCCCTCGGCAAAACCCAGGCAGTCGGTGTTGTGGCCGATGCGCTTGCCGTCCTTGAGTACCACGGTGTTCACCGCGCCGATACCGCGCGCTTGCGGTGACAGTTCGTTGAGCAGCGGCAGGATCGCCTGCTTGCAGGGGAAGGTGATGTTCAGGCCGGTGAAGCCCATGTGCTCGGCCGCGGTCAGCAGCTCTTCGAGGGCGCTGCTGTCGAGCTTGAGCTGGTCCAGGTCGATCAGCCGGTACAGGTAGTTCAGGCCTTGCGCGGCGCCTTCGTGCTCGTGCAGCGCCGGGGTGCGCGAAGCCTGGATGCCCGCGCCGATAAGGCCGGCAAGAATGCCGGAAGAAGAGGCCAAAGCCATGTTGAAAACTCCGTTGTTATTCTTGGTGATGAAGCGGGAGTGCCTTCGCTTAAAAATGTACCGAATGGTTAATTTGGTCAATCGGGCGCAAGGCCGCAGGGGTGTTTTCTGTGCGCTGATCGCACAGCCTGTGCTACACCTGTTGCTTTGCACCTGACCACGGAGGGCAACATGGCAACGCCGATCAACGACCTGCAGTCGCTGGGTGAAACCTGGCCGGGCCTGGCTAACCTCACCCAGTCGATTTTCGCGGCCCTGGGTGGCCACGGTTTTCGCAATGCCTTTCGCCTCGACCATTCGCGCAGCACCTGCCTGCTGCTGATCGACGGCCTGGGCTGGAACCTGCTGCAGGCCCACGCCCGGCATGCGCCGTTTCTTGCTTCGCTGATGCAGCCGGACAGCCACTTCAAGGTAGGCTTTCCAGCCACCACGGCGACCAGCCTGGCCTCTGTGGCTTGCGGGCTGGGCAGCGGCGCCCACGGTATCGTCGGCTGTGGTTTTGCCCTGGATGAACACACTGAACTGTCGCCACTGACCTGGACCACCTCGCCCTTGCAGGTCGAGGCGCAGGCCAGTGGCGCGCCGCCGCCGGAGACTTTTATCGTGCCCGCCGATGCCTGGGGCCAGGCGGCGGCCCAGGGCATCGCCATCAGCACGGTGATGCTCGGGCGCTATGCCAGTTCCGACTTCACTCGGGCGATCTACCGGGCCGGCAAGATCCTCCCTGCGCCGGCCTATGACGCTTATCCGCAGTTGGTCAATGCCGCCCTGGCCGTGCCGGGGCCGGCGTTCTGCTTTGCCTATTTCGGCGACCTGGATTTTGCCGGGCACCTGTTCGGCCCAGGCTCCGAGGGCTGGCTTAAGCAACTGCAGATTGCCGACCAGCTGGCCCGGGCCATCGCCCAATCCTTGCCTGAGCAGGCGCGGCTGATGGTGATTGCCGACCACGGCATGCTGGCGCTGGACAGTGAACAGGTGCGCGACTTTGACCAGGATCCGGTGCTGCAGGAGGGCGTGCGGGCAATGGCCGGAGATATTCGCGCGCGCTACCTGTACACCCACGCGCACCAGCAGGACCGCGTGCACGAGCGCTGGCAGAATCGTCTGGGGGAGGGCTATCACGTGTTGAGCAAGGCCCAGGCGATTGCCAAGGGGCTGTTCGGCGATGTGCTGCTAAGCCAGGCGGAGGCGCGGATTGGCGATCTGATCGTGGTTCCGAACGGGGCGGGCGGGATTATTCGCAGCGAGGTGGAAAAGCACGCCAGCCAATGGCGCGGGCACCATGGGGCGTTGACCGATGAGGATCAACTGGTGCCGTTGTTGATGTGTTCGGGGCTCGGCTGAAGGGCCCTGATCGCGGGTCAAGCCCGCTCCCACAAAACCTGTGGGAGCGGGCTTGACCCGCGATAGCTTCAACGCCGAACCAGCAACACCCCGCTCTCCATGTGATGGGTATACGGGAACTGGTCAAACAACGCACAGCGCTCGATGCGATGGGTGTCGTGCAACTGGGCGATATTCGCCGCCAGGGTTTGCGGGTTGCAGGAGATGTACAGGATGTTGTCGAAGCGCCGGGTCAGCTCGCAGGTATCCGGGTCCATGCCGGCGCGCGGCGGGTCGACGAACACGCTGGCGAACTGGTAGCTCTTGAGGTCAATGCCTTCGAGGCGGCGGAACGGTCGCACTTCGTTCAGCGCTTCGGTCAGCTCTTCAGCCGACAGACGCACCAGGCGCACGTTATCCACAGCGTTGTCGTCGAGGTTGTGCAGGGCGGCATTGACCGAGGTCTTGCTGATCTCGGTGGCCAGTACCTTGCGCACCCGGGTGGCCAGCGGCAGGGTGAAGTTGCCGTTGCCGCAGTACAGCTCGAGCAGATCGTCCTGGCGCTCGCCCAGGGCTTCATACGCCCAGTTGAGCATCTTCTGGTTGACCGCGCCGTTAGGCTGGGTGAAGGCGCCTTCGGGCTGGCGGTAGCGGAAGGTGCGCCCGGCAATCTGCAGCTCTTCGACCGCGTAATCGCGGCCGATCACCACGCGCTTGCCCTTGGAGCGGCCGATGATGCTCACGCCCAGGTCGCTGGCCAGTTGCTGCGCGGCGCGCTCCCAGTGCTCGTCCAGCGGACGGTGATAGCACAGGGTGATCATTGCATCGCCTGCCAGGGTGGTGAGGAACTCCACCTGGAACAGCTTGAAGCTCAACGCCGAGCTGGCTTGCCAGGCGGCCTTGAGCCGTGGCATCAGGTCGTTGATCTGCAGACTGGCAATCGGGAAGTCTTCGATCAGGATCGGCGTGTGTTTCTCGCCCGGGGCGAACATCGCGTAGAAGCGCTGCTCGTTTTCGCGCCACAGGCGGAACTCGGCGCGCAGGCGATAGTGCTCGCGCGGCGAGTCGAATACCGCAGGCTCGGGCGCCGCGAACGGCGCCAGCAGCTCGCGCAGGCGCGCGACCTTGGCGTCGAGCTGCTGGGTGTAGGTCGAAGGGTCGAAGACAGCACTCATGCGTTGAACCAGCCCAGTTTGATGACGAACAGGACCGAGAGGATCACCAGTGCCGCGTTGAGGTCACGGGCGCGGCCGGAAAGCAGCTTGATCGCGGTCCAGGCAATGAAACCGAAGGCGATGCCGTTGGCGATCGAGTAGGTCAGCGGCATGGCCAGGGCAGTGACCACCACCGGCGCGGCTTCGGTAATGTCGTCCCAGTTTATTTCAGCCAGGCCCGAAGCCATCAACACGGCGACGAACAACAGCGCCGGTGCCGTGGCGAAGGCTGGCACGCTGCCGGCCAGTGGTGCGAAGAACAGCGCCAGCAGGAACAGAATGGCTACCACGATGGCGGTCAGGCCGGTGCGGCCACCGGCGCTGACGCCGGCTGCAGATTCGATGTAGCTGGTGGTGGTCGAGGTACCCAGCAGGGAACCGGCCATCGCCGCGGTGCTGTCGGCGATCAGCGCCCGGCCCATTTTCGGCATGTGACCGTCCTTGCGCATCAGGCCGGCGCGCTTGGCGACGCCGATCAGGGTGCCGGAGTTGTCGAACAGGTCGACGAACAGGAAGGCGAAAATCACGCTGATCAGGCCGACGTCCAGCGCGCCCTTGATGTCCAGCTGCAGGAAGGTCGGCGCCAGCGACGGCGGCATCGACACCACGCCGTTGAATGGAGTCACGCCCAGGGCGATCGAGGCCACGGTCACCGCCAGGATGCCGATCAGCACCGCGCCGCGGACCTTCATGGCCTCCAGCGCGACGATCAGGAAGAAGCCCAGGGTGGCGAGGATCGGCGCCGGTTTCTTGAGGTCACCGAGGCCCACCAGGGTGGCCTGGTTATCGACGACGATGCCGGCGTTATGCAGGGCGATCAGCGCCAGGAACAGGCCAATACCGGCGGCAATTGCCGAACGCAGCGGCAACGGGATGCTGTTGACGATCCATTCGCGGATGCGAAAGATCGACAGCAGGAAGAAGCACACCGCCGAGATGAACACCGCGCCCAATGCCACCTGCCAGGTGTGGCCCATGTGCAGGACCACGGTGTAGGTGAAGAAGGCGTTCAGGCCCATGCCCGGTGCCAGAGCGATCGGGTAGTTGGCGATCAGGCCCATGGTGGTCGAGCCGATGGCCGCTGCCAGGCAGGTGGCGACGAACAGCGCGCCCTTGTCCATGCCGGTCTCGCCGAGAATGCTCGGGTTGACGAACAGGATGTAGGCCATGGCCAGGAAGGTGGTCACGCCCGCGAGAATCTCGGTGCGGACATTGGTGTCGTGTGCTTTTAGTTGAAACAGCCTTTCCAGCATGCCTGCTCCCCGTGGCGCTCCCGGCGCCGTGAATGTATCGACCCAGTTAGCAAAGCACAGACTGTACCGGGAGACTGTGGTTTTTCCCTGGGTCGGAAAAAAGCCGCGCATCATACCAGCATGCTCGGGCAGCGGTAATTAATGTCGCGATACACTGCAGATATCTGCAGGTTCTGCGCCGTTCCCCCCATCCCGAGTTGACCATGCTATGCACCTGACCGACTACCGCGACCTTAACCCGGCCCAGCGCGAGCAACTGCTCGACATCCAGGTGCGGCCTGAGCAAGTGCGCTTTGCCGGCGATATGGCTAGCGCCTTGTACACCCTGCAAAGTGGCGACAGCCCCGACCGGCGTGGCGTGGCGCTGCTGCTGGACAACCTGCCGCGGGCCTTCTTGCTGCTTCAGCGCGGGGTGTTCCTGGCGCCCTGGGCCCGGGCCGATGCGGCGACGATCAATGCCTTGCAAGTCGATCAGCGCTTGCAGGGCCAGGGCCTGGGGCGATTTTTCATGCAGGCGTTGCCGGGCCTGGTGCGCGAGGCGTGGCCCGAGGTGTGTTGCCTGCAGCTTTCTGTAGACCGGGACAACCACGCCGCCCTGGCGCTGTACCTGGCCAGCGGCTGGGTCGACAGCGGCGACGGCTACCGCACACGCCAGGGCCACGAGCGTCAACTGACCCTGTTGCTGTGAGCGACTAAGCTTGTGGGATACCCCGGCGGAGAGCAGTTGATGACCCACAGAGCCCTGATCGTAGTCGCCGAAGGCGTGGATGACCTGCAGAGCGTGACCCTGATCGACGTGCTGCGCCGCGCCGAGATCGAAGTGGTGGTGGCCAGTATCGAAGGCCGGCGGATGCTCACCTGTGCCCGCGGCACGCGCTTGACCGCCGACGGCATGCTGGTCGACCTGCTGGCCCAGCCGTTCGACCTGATGGTCTTACCCGGGGGCGAAAAAGGCGCACAGCACATGGCCGCGCACCAACCACTGGCGCAGCAGGTCAAGGATCAGGCCAGGGCCGGCAAGTTTTTTGCCGCGATCGGCGAAGCGCCGTTGGCGCTGCAGGCCTATGGTGTGTTGCGCCAGCGACGCATGACCTGTGACCCGGCTGTCAGCCAGGGGTTGTCCGGGTGCAGCTTTGTCGATCAGCCGGTGGTGGTGGACGGTAATTGCATCACCGCCCAGGGGTCGGCGGCGGCGCTGGAATTTGCCTTGGTGTTGGTCGAGCAACTGGCGGGCAGGGTGCTGCGCAAGCGGGTGGCGGCTGAGCTGCGGGTGTGACTATCGCGGGGCAAGCCCGCTCCCACAGGCCCTCACTGCTTATGCATATGATCGCGCCCAGCCAGGGTCGGAAACAGCTTGATCCACACCCCGGTCACCAGCAGCGTGCCGACCCCGCCCAGCACTACCGCCGGTACCGTGCCGAACCAGTGTGCGGTCACTCCTGACTCGAACTCACCGAGCTGGTTCGAGGCGCCGATGAACAGCCCGTTCACCGCGCTGACCCGGCCGCGCATTTCATCCGGCGTCTCCAGTTGCACGAAGGCACCGCGTATTACCATGCTGATCATGTCGGCGGCGCCCAGCACCGCCAGCACGGCGAGGGAAAACCAGAACGAAGTGGACAGGCCAAAAGCAATGGTCGCCACCCCGAACACGCCGACAGCGGTAAACATCACCCGCCCGACCTTGCGCTCCACCGGGAAACGCGCCAGCCACAGCGACATCAGCAGGGCGCCCACCGCCGGCGCCGAGCGCAGCAGGCCCAGGCCCCAGGGGCCGGTCAGCAGGATGTCCTTGGCAAACACCGGCAACAGCGCGGTGGCACCGCCCAGCAGCACGGCGAACAGGTCCAGGGAGATCGCCCCGAGGATGTCCGGGCGGCTGCGGATAAAGCGAATGCCGGCCATCAGCGATTCGAGGCTGGCGCGGCCCTGGTTGCCTGGTTGCTGGCGCGACACCAGGCCCAGGGTCAACACGCAGGCAATCAGGTACAACGCTACCGTCGGCCCGTACACCCAGACGCTGCCAAAGGCATAGAGAAAACCGCCCACCGCCGGCGCGACGATGGTCGCCGCCTGCATCGCCGAGGCAGAAGCAGCCACGGCACGTGGAAACAGCTCGGAGGGCACCACATTGGGCAGCAGCGCCTGGGTCGCCGGCATTTCAAAGGAGCGTGCGCTACCGAGCAAGAACGCCAGCAGGAAGATCAGTTCGCGGCTGACGCTGTGGGTGCTGCTGGCGACCACCAGCACCAGGGCGATCATGGCCTGGGCACTCTGGCACAGGGCGGCGACCCGGCGCCGGTCATAGCGGTCGGCGACGTGTCCGGTGTGCAGCATGAACAGCACCCGCGGGGCGAATTCCACCAGGCCCACCAGGCCCAGGTCGAGGACATTGCCGGTCAATTGGTAGAGGTGCCAGCCGATCGCCACGGTAAGCATCTGAAAGCCGCTGGCGGTAAATACCCGGGCCAGCCAGAAGGCCAGGAAGGGACGGTGATGACGCAGCAGCAAAACGGGGTCTGACATCGGCGAAACAGAGCCTCGGCGCAGGGATCGACGCTGCAGGTTATCACCACTTTGTAACAGCAGGTTGCGAGGAATGGCACCTGTGTGCGGTAAGCGCACTGTTTTGGGGCGCGGTAAAGGGGGTGAGACAACCGGTCACGCGGCAATCAACCACACAAGCGCACAGCCCGTTCAGGACTATCCTTTCAGGCATCCGTTGATCTGGATCAATTGTTTCATTTGCAACGGCATGGCCAGACGGCCGAATTCCCTGCGATGTGATGTTTACAGAACAATTCCAACTTGCCGCACTCAACTACCGTGGGGGCAGTTGGCGCCAAGGCCACCGCCTGACGCCGGATTACCTGACAGAGGAAGCACTATGTTCGGATTAGAGGCTCTAGATCTCGCCCGAATTCAGTTCGCGTTTACCGTGTCCTTTCACATCCTGTTCCCGGCCATCACCATTGGCCTGGCGAGCTACCTGGCTGTTCTCGAAGGGCTGTGGCTGAAGAGCAACAACAGCGTCTACCGTGACCTTTACCATTTCTGGTCGAAAATCTTTGCCGTCAACTTCGGCATGGGGGTGGTCTCCGGCCTGGTCATGGCCTACCAGTTCGGCACCAACTGGAGCAAGTTCTCCGATTTTGCTGGCTCCGTCACCGGGCCGCTGCTCACTTACGAAGTTCTCACCGCCTTCTTCCTTGAAGCCGGTTTCCTTGGCGTCATGCTCTTTGGCTGGAACCGCGTGGGCCGTGGCCTGCACTTTTTCGCCACGGTCATGGTAGCCATCGGCACTTTGATCTCGACCTTCTGGATCCTCGCCTCCAACAGCTGGATGCAGACCCCCCAGGGCTACGAAATCGTCAACGGCGTCGTCGTGCCGGTGGACTGGTTCGCGGTGATCTTCAACCCGTCGTTCCCTTACCGCCTGGCGCACATGGCGACTGCCGCCTTTGTTGCTACAGCGTTCTTCGTCGGCGCCTCGGCCGCCTGGCACTTGCTGCGCGGCCGCGATAACCCGGCGATTCGCAAGATGCTTTCGATGGCCATGTGGATGGCCCTGATCGTCGCCCCGGTACAAGCGGTGATCGGCGACTTCCACGGCCTCAATACCCTCAAGCACCAGCCGGTGAAAATCGCTGCTATCGAAGGCCACTGGGAAAACAAGCCAGGCGAACCGACCCCGCTGATCCTCTTCGGTATCCCCGACATGGAAGCCGAGACCACCCGCTTCAAGGTGGAAATCCCGGCGCTGGGCAGCCTGATCCTGACCCACAGCCTGGACAAGCAAGTGCCGGCGATGAAGGAGTTTCCGAAAGAAGACCGGCCTAACTCGACCATCGTCTTCTGGTCGTTCCGGGTCATGGTCGGCCTTGGCATGCTGATGATCTTCGTCGGCCTCTGGAGCCTGTGGCTGCGCAAGAGCGACAAGCTCTACAGCTCGCGGCCGTTCCTGTACCTGACCTTGTGGATGGGCCCCTCCGGCCTGATCGCGATCCTCGCCGGCTGGTTCACCACCGAGATCGGCCGCCAGCCCTGGGTGGTCTACGGCCTGATGCGTACCGCCGATGGCGCCTCGAACCACAGCTACGGCCAGCTCGGCCTGACCCTGGTGATGTTCGTGGTGGTCTACTTCGCGCTGTTCGGTACCGGCCTTGGCTACATGATGCGCCTGGTGCGCAAAGGGCCGAAAACCGGTGAAGGCGACGAGACCAACCCGGGTGGCCCCGGCCAGCAACGCACCCCGGCACGGCCGCTGTCTGCCGCCGATGACGATCATGACAATGGCGAGCACGCCAGCCTGAACAAGGGGAACTGAACCATGGGTGTTGATCTTCCGCTTATCTGGGCCATCATCATCATCTTCGGCATCATGATGTATGTGGTCATGGACGGCTTTGACCTTGGCATCGGCATCCTCTTCCCGTTCGTCAAGGGCGAGCAGGACCGCGATGTGATGATGAACACCGTCGCCCCGGTCTGGGACGGTAACGAAACCTGGCTGGTGCTCGGTGGCGCGGCGCTGTTCGGCGCCTTCCCGCTGGCCTACGCCGTGGTGCTTTCAGCGCTGTACCTGCCGTTGATGCTGATGCTGATCGGGCTGATCTTTCGCGGCGTGGCCTTCGAGTTCCGCTTCAAGGCCACTGCAGCCAAGCGTCACCTGTGGGACAAGGCCTTCATCGGCGGCTCGCTGGCGGCTACCTTCTTCCAGGGCGTGGCCCTGGGCGCCTTCATCGAAGGCTTTGAGGTGGTCGATCGCAGCTACGCTGGCGGCAGCCTCGACTGGCTGACCCCGTTCAGCCTGTTCTGCGGCCTGGGCCTGATCGTGGCCTACGCCTTGCTCGGCTGCACCTGGCTGATCATGAAGACCGAAGGCAAGCTGCAACTGCAGATGCACGACCTGGCGCGGCCGCTGGCCCTGGTGCTGCTGGCGGTGACCGGCATCGTCAGTATCTGGACGCCGCTGGCCCACCCGGACATTGCCGAGCGCTGGTTCAGCCTGCCCAACCTGTTCTGGTTCCTGCCGGTACCGATCCTGGTCCTGGTAACTCTTTACGGTTTGCTCCGGGCGGTGGCGCGTAACGCACACTACACCCCGTTCCTGCTGACCCTGGTGCTGATCTTCCTCGGCTACAGCGGCCTGGGCATCAGCTTGTGGCCGAACATCATTCCGCCGTCGATCTCGATCTGGGACGCTGCCGCGCCGCCGCAAAGCCAGGGCTTCATGCTGGTCGGGACCTTGTTCATCATCCCGTTCATCCTCGGTTACACCTTCTGGAGCTATTACGTGTTCCGCGGCAAGGTGACCCACGAAGATGGCTACCACTAGGGGAGCATGGCAATGACTGGCAAAGGCACGATGGACGAAGAGAAGAAACCGCTCTGGCAGCGCCTGGGCTGGTTGGTAGCGATCTGGGTCGGCAGCGTGGTGAGCCTGGCCCTGGTCGCCTGGCTGATGCGTCTGTTCATGAGTGCGGCCGGATTGAGCACGCACTGAAACGAAATTTCCCATCCCGCCTTGCGGCGGATTTACAGCCCTTCGCAGCGTCAGCTGCGGAGGGTTTTTTTTGCCCTGTGGGGGCGGCTTGACCCGTGATTCAGGCGACGCGGTACTGGCCTATTTACGCGCCTTGAGCACCACGAACTTGGGCGTCGCCGCCACCTGCTCGACCCCACGGAACAAGCGCGCCAGCTTGCTGTGATAACCCAGGTGACGATTGCCGACGATATACAGCGCACCACCGACCACCAGCGCCTCGCGCGCTTGCTGGAACATCCGCCAGGCGAGGAAGTCACCGACTACCTGCTGTTGATGGAACGGCGGATTGCACAGCACCACATCCAGCGACTGCGCTGGCTGCCCGGCCAGGCCGTCGTCGGCGCGCACCGTGACTTCACGCGGGCCCAACGCCGCCTGCCAGTTTTCCAGTGCCGACTGCACGGCCATGTATGACTCGTCGACCAGGGTGTACTGCGCCTGCGGGTTGGCCAGGGCGCTGGCGATGGCCAGCACGCCATTGCCGCAACCGAGGTCCGCGACACGTGCATCGCCGAGGTCCTTGGGCAGGTGCGGCAGGAACGCCCGGGTGCCGATGTCCAGGCCTTCGCGGCAGAACACGTTGGCGTGGTTGAGCAGCACCAGGGGGGGCGCGTCGAGTTGGTAGCGGGTCGGGTAGGGCGAAACGAACGCCGGCTTCGGCTCGAAGGTGGCAATCAGCAGCCGGGCCTTTTTCTGCGCCAGCGATGCCTGCACCGGGCCGATGTATTTCTCCAGCAAGTCACCGGCGGCGCGCGGCAAGTGTTTGATCATGGCCCCAGCCACCACCTGTGCGCCGGGCGCCAGCTGGCCCTGCAGGCGAATCAGTTGCTCTTCGAGCAGGGCAAGAGTCTTTGGCACGCGTACCAGTACCCGGTCGAACGGGCCTTGCCAGGTATTGCTGGCCGCCACGAAGGGCACCGCGTCGAAGGCCAGGCCATTGCGCACCAGGTTCTTTTCCAGGGCCAGATGCGCCAGGTGCGAATCGCCGCTGCTGAGCACCGACACATGCGCTGCCAGGCTGATGGCCAGGGCGCCGAAACTGTCGTTGAGCACCAAAACCCGGCTGGTCGCGGTAGGTGCCTGTTCGGCCAGGTGCTCCAGCAGATACTCGTCGGCAGCATCGAAGGCTTGCAGGGGATCGTTGGCTTGTTCGGGCTGGCGAAGCAGGTCGAGTTCGGCGAAGGGGCTGGTCAGCAGGGGCATGGTGTAAGGCTCTGGGGCATTGATGTGCGTGCGCGCGGCGCGCTTTACAGGGCCGTGATTCTACCGTGCTTTGCGAAGGTACGGGGGCGTTGGCTCAGATCAGGCCACGCATCGCCGCAATGGCGATTGCGCCGGCTTTGTTGCTGGCGTTGGTTTTGGTGATGATGCTGCGGATGTGAAAGTTCACCGTGCTCTGCGACAGCGAGAGGATGCAGGCGATGTCGGCGGCGGTCTTGCCGGCGGCCGACCATTTGAGCACTTCGGTTTCCCGCTCCGAAAGGTTGTACGCCGGGGTTGCTTGCCCGGGTTGGCGGTCAATCATCAGCGTGTGCAGCAGGTTGCACAGCCAGATGGTCTGGCCGGCCTTGTCATAGAGTTCGTCTAGATTGATTGCGCCCTGGCTGCGGGCGATGCTGAGGATGCTTTCGTTGTGACGCATGTCGTGGGCCGACTGGCTCCAGCCGTGGCGCAAGCCGAAGGATTTTGCCTCTTCGCGAAATTCCGGTGTCTCTCGGAACACATCATCGCACCACAGCAACGGCATCAGGGAGTGGTGGCAATGGGCGACGGTGGGATCGATGTCCACGTAGTTGCAACGTTGGTAGCGTTCGTTCCAGGCGTCGGGATAGTTGTTGAAGAATCGCATTTGCGGCGCGAAAGTGGCGATCTGCACGCGCATGCCGAAACACAGGTACTCCATGCCCAGTTGCTGGGCCAGGGAAACCGCCAGGTCAAACATCCGTTGTTCATCGGTTTCGGCTAGCAACTGCTCGAGTTGCTGTTCTTTCCAGTGCGGCATGGGGGAGATCTCAAGGGGGTGGATCCAAGATCTGGCAGGGTGCAAAGTAGTGTAGGAAATGTCCCACGGTTTTGTTGGGTTTTTTGGCTATAGAAATGTGAACATTTTGGCAGGCCTGTTCTTTAGCGATCTTCTTGATATCAGTTCGAAATCATTGGGCTATTACCGGCATCGTGCAGTGATTTTCTCCTGTCGCTGTTGAAGTGTTGTGACAAGGGGTTTTTCTCCCTTCGGCGTCGCTTGTGCGGCTGGTACCGCGCCCGCGGTTGATGCCACTACAAACCAACGGTGTTTATCCCTCGGCGTTTGCGCGACACTGGGGCATCTGTTTTTTGGAGCAAGCCATGACTGCCAGTGCTGAAAAGTTCACCCGCCAGACGCTGCTCGACGTCCAGCCGCTGACCCCCAGCCTGTTCAGCCTGCGGACCAGCCGCGACCAGGGCTTTCGTTTTCGTGCCGGGCAGTTCGCCCGTCTTGGGGTGACCAAGGCAGACGGTAGTGTGGTCTGGCGCGCCTATTCGATGGTGTCCTCACCGTTCGACGAGCATCTGGATTTCTTTTCCATCGTAGTGCCGGGCGGCGAATTCACCAGTGAGCTGAGCCGCCTGGGCACCGGCGACAGCCTGTTGATCGATCGCCAGGCCTTCGGTTACCTGACCCTCGACCGCTTCGTTGATGGCCGTGACCTCTGGCTGCTGGCGACCGGCACCGGTATCGCGCCGTTCCTGTCGATCCTCCAGGACTTCGAAGTGTGGGAGCGATTCGAGTCGATCAAACTGGTTTATTCGGTGCGCGAGGCCCGCGAGCTGGCCTACCTGGATTTGATCGCCGGCCTGGAGCAGCGCGACTACCTGGCCGAGTACGCCGGCAAGCTGCAGTTCATCCCGATCGTCACCCGCGAGCAGCATCCGGGGGCGTTGAACCAGCGCATTACCACCCTGATCGAGAACGGCGAGCTTGAGTGCGCGGCGGGCCTGGCGCTGACTCCGGAACATTCGCGGGTAATGCTCTGTGGCAACCCGCAGATGATCGACGACACCCGCAAAGTGCTCAAGCAGCGCGACATGAACCTCAGCCTCAGCCGCCGCCCCGGTCAGGTCGCGGTCGAGACCTACTGGTAAGCGCCAACAAAAACGGCGCCCGCAGGCGCCGTTTTTTTAGCCCTGGGTTCAGGGTTGCCGATTCTGCGACTTGAGCAGGTCGCGAATTTCGGTGAGCAGCTCTTCTTCTTTGGTCGGCACCGGCGGCAGGGTCGGCGCGGCGGCTTCTTCGCGTTTCAGGCGGTTGATGACCTTGACGCCCATGAAAATCGCGAAGGCGACGATGATGAAGTCGAGGATAGTCTGAATGAATTTGCCGTAGGCCAGCACCACCGCCGGTATGTCGCCTTCGGCGGCCTTGAGGGTGACCGCCAGGTCGCTGAAATCGACGCCGCCGATCAGCAAACCGATCGGTGGCATGATCACGTCACCTACAAAAGATGAAACGATTTTGCCAAAGGCGGCGCCGATAATGATACCGACGGCCATATCGACGACATTCCCTTTGACCGCGAAGGCCTTGAATTCATTGAGCACGCCCATGGTTTATTCCTTGTAACAGATGAGTTGGGTAAACGCAGTGTAATTCAGCTATGCGCTTCATGCTCCGCGCTGCTGCAACAGACTGCGGTTATACCGAATAGTTTTGTCGTTTTCTCTGCCCGCCGGGGCGCCCGAGGTCGGCTATGATGGTGCCTTTTTCCAGAGGACCGTCCCCATGGCCAAGGCCAAGCGCATGTACGGCTGCACCGAGTGCGGCGCGACCTTTCCGAAATGGGCCGGGCAATGCGCTGAATGCGGCGCCTGGAACACCCTGGTCGAGACCGTGCTAGAGAGTGGCGCGGCCGCAGCACCGAGCGGGCGCACCGGCTGGGCCGGGCAGCAGGCGCAGATCAAGACCCTGGCCGAAGTCAGTGTCGAGGAAATCCCGCGCTTTACTACCGCCAGTGCCGAACTCGACCGGGTACTCGGCGGCGGCCTGGTCGACGGTTCGGTGGTGCTGATCGGTGGTGATCCGGGCATCGGCAAGTCGACCATCCTCCTGCAGACCCTGTGCAACATCGCTACGCGCATGCCGGCGCTGTACGTCACCGGCGAAGAGTCCCAGCAGCAGGTGGCGATGCGCGCCCGGCGCTTGGGCCTGCCCCAGGACAAGCTGCGGGTGATGACCGAAACCTGTATCGAGACCATCATCGCCACCGCCCGGCTGGAGAAGCCCAAGGTGATGGTCATCGACTCGATCCAGACCATCTTCACCGAGCAGTTGCAGTCGGCGCCTGGCGGTGTTTCCCAGGTGCGCGAAAGCGCAGCCTTGCTGGTGCGTTATGCCAAGCAGAGCGGCACGGCGATCTTCCTCGTCGGTCACGTGACCAAGGAAGGCGCGCTGGCCGGGCCACGGGTGCTCGAGCACATGGTCGATACCGTGCTGTATTTCGAGGGCGAATCCGACGGCCGCTTGCGTTTGCTGCGCGCGGTGAAAAACCGTTTTGGCGCGGTCAACGAGCTGGGCGTGTTCGGCATGACCGACCGTGGCCTGAAGGAAGTCTCCAACCCCTCGGCGATCTTTCTTACGCGTGCCCAGGAAGAAGTACCGGGCAGCGTGGTCATGGCCACCTGGGAAGGTACCCGGCCGATGCTGGTGGAGGTCCAGGCCCTGGTCGACGACAGCCACCTGTCCAACCCGCGGCGGGTCACCCTGGGCCTGGACCAGAACCGCCTGGCCATGCTGCTGGCGGTGCTGCATCGCCATGGCGGCATCCCTACCCATGACCAGGACGTGTTCCTCAACGTGGTCGGCGGGGTCAAGGTGCTGGAGACGGCCTCCGACCTGGCGCTGATGGCGGCGATCATGTCCAGCCTGCGCAACCGCCCGCTGGACAACGGCCTGCTGGTGTTTGGCGAGGTTGGCTTGTCTGGCGAAGTGCGCCCGGTGCCGAGCGGCCAGGAGCGTTTGAAGGAAGCGGCCAAGCATGGCTTCAAGCGCGCCATCGTGCCCAAGGGCAACGCCCCGAAGGAAGCGCCGCCTGGGCTGCAGGTGATTGCCGTGACCCGCCTTGAACAGGCGCTGGACGCGCTGTTCGAGTGATCTTCGCGTCCCGGCACGTGCAAGGCGTGCCGGGGTGAAGTTGCAACTGATTCTCACTAGCGAGTAGCATACCGCCCTTTCCGGCCATCCACAGGGAGTTCGCGTGGCGGAGTCCGACTTGAAGCGGCTGTTCCTCAAACACGCGAAAACCTTGCAGGGGTTGCTGACGCGCAAGGTGCGTGACCCGCAACTGGCTGCCGACCTGGTGCAGGAAAGTTTCCTGCGCCTGGCCGAGCAACAGGGCCGCGAACGGATCGACAACACCCCGGCCTACCTGTATCGCACCGCGCACAACCTGATGATCGATCATGTGCGCCAGCAGCAACGGCGCAAGACCGATTCGGTGCCCCACGAAGCACTGGAAACCATCGTCGAAGACAGCCCGGGCCTGGACGAAAACGCCGCCACCGAGCAGCACATGCGCCGCCTGCGCCGGGCCCTGGCCGACTTGCCGCCCCGCACCCAGGAAGTGTTTCGTCTGAACCGCCTTGAGGGCATGACCCACGCCGAGGTGGCGCGGGCGCTGGATATTTCCGACAGCTCGGTACAGAAGCATCTGGCCAAGGCCCTGGCCTATGTGATGCAGTGTCTGCAGGAACCAGGATGACGAACGGTTTACTGGGAAATGCGCCTTCAGACGTCAGCACTCACATAACCAGAATTCGAGAGAACCGTGTGACCAGCCAGAACTCGCCAGAGCAAGCCATTCGCGAGCAGGCCGCCGAGTGGGCGGTGCTGCGCAGCGCCGGCCCGTTGAATTCCGAGCAGACGCAGGCGCTGGCGCGCTGGCTGGCCTGTGATCCGCGCCATGCCCAGGCGCTGGATTTTGCCCAGGCGACCTGGGCTGATCTCGGCCGTCTTGGGCGCATGCACCAGTCCGCGCCAAAGGCAGCCCCGGCGCTGGCTCGGCCACTGGCCGGGCGTCGGCGCCGTTCACGCCTGCGCTGGGCGCTGAGTACGGCGGCGCTGCTGGTGCTGGCGGTAGTGGGCGTGGAGCAGGCGCCGAGCCTGGCGCTGGCATTGCGCGCCGACTACGCCACGGCCAAGGGTGAGGTTCGCCAGGTGACGCTGCCCGATGGCAGCCAGGTCGACCTCGACAGCCAGAGTGGCATCGAGCTGGCCTATAACGACAGTGAGCGCCGCGTGCGCCTGTTGGCGGGTGAAGCAGTGTTCACCGTTGCAGCGGTTTCTGGCGCTGAACAACGGCCCTTTGTGGTCGAGCGGGCAGGTGGCAGCAGTCGCGCCCTGGGCACGCGTTTCGTGGTGGGCCCCGAGCCTGACGGCGGCACCTGGGTCGGCATGCTCGAACACAGTGTTGCCGTGACCTTGCAGGCCAGCCCGCAAGCGGGCAGTTCCGAGCAGGTGCTCAAGGAAGGCCAAAGCCTGCGCTACGACGCCGCCCATGGCATTCGCCCATGGCCTGAGCAGGACGTGCGTCGTGCCAGCGCCTGGCAGCGCGGCGTGCTGGTGTTCGAGCGCGAACCGCTGGCCGAGGTGGCCGCACAGCTCAATCGCTATCGCAGCGGTCATGTGCTGATCAGCGACCAGGCCCTGGCCCGGCGTGAGGTCAGCGGCATGTTTCGCCTGGATAACCTCGATGCCGCGCTGGCCATGCTGACTGAAGAGCTCAAGGCCAGCCGCCTCGACCTGCCCGGGCTGACGCTGATCTATTGATCGCTGCGCCGGCGATTGTCGGTTGCGCTGTTTTCCACGAAACTGGCGTTTTGACGACGATCTCAAGGCAGGGATATGGCCAGTGGTTTTCTCGCGTGTGTTGCTTCATCCATCTGTGGCGCCTTGCTGTTCGGAGTGTCCAGCACTCACGTGCTGGCGGCCGACGACCTGGTGCAATTCGATCCCGCTACGTGCGAGTTCGGCGCACAGCTTGAGCCGTACTACGACAAGGCCATCGCCAAACGTCAGGCGTTGCCTGCCCAGGCGCAGGAAGAGGAGGTGAGCTACCCGGTCGATCTGCCCTTCCACGGCATCAAGGTCACAGCGGTGTTCATCGGCTATGAATGGCACGGGATCTACTTTGATGCGCCGCCCGAGCATGTGCGTTCGCTGTTTCGCCAACTGGGCTACCGCGTGGCCGAAGACGGTGACATGTCGGCCAGTAGTGATGAGGTCGCGGTCACCGCATCGATCATCGAAACCAGCGACAAGGCCCGCCAACAAGGGCTGTCGGCGCTCACCTGCGGCGTCTGAAACAAGCACCCTGAAATTCTTTTGAATTTTCGTTACTGACTTTTCCCGCGTTGCACGTCTGTTTGTTGAGATTGATTTTCATTACTAGAAAACGCCAACACAGCGAGCAACAGACGTGAGCAATCAACAACAACGACGCACCCGGCCGTTCGGTCGGGTAGCCCTTGCCAGCAGCCTGATGCTGGCGGCCTGGACCTTGCCGATGGGGATCGGTAGCGTGCAGGCCGCCGAGCCCGCTCACCCGAGCCAAACTACTGCCCTGATCCGCTTTGACATTCCCGCCCAGGCGCTGGACAGCGCCGTGCTGGCCTTCGCCGAACAGGCTGGGGTCCAGGTGTTTTTCGACAGCCGCAAACTGGCTGGCCTGCGCAGTGAGGGTTTGCGCGGCGAGCACTCGGCTCAGCAAGGGCTTGGCCTGTTGTTGCGCGGTTCGCCCGTGCGCTATCGCTTCAGCGGCACTGACCGGGTCGGCCTGGAGCGGGTCAGTGATGATGGCCAGACCCTCGAGCTGGGTACCACCCATGTCGACTCCAACAGCGATGCCGACTGGGTCTACCAGACGCCGCGTTCGGTCAGCGTCATCACCCGCGAGCAGATCGACAAGCGCCCACCGCGCCACGCCGCTGACATGCTCGAAGAAACCGCCGGCGTCTACACCGCGGTCAACCAACGCGACCCCGGGCTGTCGGTGAACATTCGCGGCGTGCAGGACTATGGCCGGGTCAACATGAACATCGACGGCATGCGCCAGAACTTCAACGTCAACGGCCACCAGCAGCGCAACGGGGTGATGTTTATCGACCCGGAGTTCATCAGCTCCATCGAGATCGAAAAAGGTACTCAGGCGGGCATGGGCGGTGCTGGTGTTATTGGCGGTATCGCCAGTTTCAACACGGTCCAGGCCCGTGATTTTCTCGGCCCCGACAAGGAGTACGGTGGCCGCCTGCGCGCCGGCAACGGCATCGGTGAGCTGGGCAATGGCACCCACTTCAATGGCAGCGCATTGTTTGCCTTCGGCAATGAGCTAGGCGATGTACTGCTGGGCGTCAGTGAGCGGCACTTCGGTGATTACCGCGCCGGCACCAACAACGCTGACAACCTCGGCACCCAGATCCGCGGCAAGACCAGCTACCCCGAAGCCTGGAAGGACTGGTTGCACTCCGAGGTCGGCGAGACCGGTAGCGTCACGCGCTCGCAACTGCTCAAGCTGGGCCTGAACCTGCCCAACGACCAGCGCCTGCAGCTCAACTACATGGAAACCGACACGGACAGCAAAGACGCCTGGACCTATTACGACAATCAGACCCGCCAGTTCTACTACAAGCGCACCGGCAGCAGTGATTTCAACGCCCGCAACGCCTCGCTCGACTACAGCTACAGCCCGGACAACGACCTGGTCGATCTTAAGGCCAAGCTGTATTTCGTTTCGACCCGCCAGGATCGCTGGAACGCCGGTAATGACGCCTCGGCCAGCAGCAACAACCGCGTCGAGGCGTATGACGATCGTTTTCAGACTGATACCTGGGGCCTGCAACTGGAAAATACTTCGCGCTTCTATTTGGGGGACGCCGACAAGCTCACCTTTAACTACGGCACCGAACTCTTCCAGGATCGCTTCAAACCGAAAACCGATCGGGTCCCGGCACTCAACGAACAGGCTTTGCCTTACGTTCAGGGGGCCACGCCTGAAGGCAAGCGCATCATGGCCAGCCTGTTCGGCGATGTGCAGTACGAGCATGGCGACTGGCTGACGGTCGATGCCGGATTGCGCTACGACCGTTACCGCCTCACCGGCGTAACCGGTATCACCACCTGGATGTACCCAAGGGGTGTCACGGGTGAAAACCTTCAGCGCGTGCAGACTCACCTGATCTTTGACGAAGAACAGGAGCAGGGCCGTTTCTCGCCCACCTTCGGCATTGCGCTGAAGCCCGGTGTCGACTGGATGCAGGTCTACACCCGCTGGGGACGTGGCTGGCGTCCACCGTCAGTAACTGAAGTATTCATGAGTGGCCGTCCCCATGGTGGCGGTAGCGAGATGCTCTATCCCAACCCCTTCCTCAAGCCCGAGGAGTCGCACAACTGGGAACTGGGGGTGAACCTGTTCAAGGAGTCGCTGCTGCAGGAAGGTGATCGCTTTGGCGCCAAGGTCGCCTATTTCGACACCCGCATCGACAATTTCTCGTTCATGGATGTCAACGCCGATGTGCCCGGCGCCTCTGCACTGGGGACTTCACTCGGGCGCTCGGCCTATCAGAACAACCTGGAGCAGACGCGTTTTCGCGGGGTCGAATACAGCCTCGACTACGACGCCGGGCGTTACTACAGCCAGCTCAGTTATACCCACATGATTGGCAGCAACGATTTCTGCTCCAAGCAGTTGTACATGGGGGGAGGGCAGCGCCTGGTCAGCGCCGGGACGGTGCTGCGCCCGGTGCGGGTCGGCAGCCGCGTGATCATGTTGCCAGTGCGCGTTTCGCGGGCCGAGGACGCTGCCGACCTCGATCAGACAGTCAGCTGCGGGCACATCATGGGCAACGCCAGCTACATGCCGGCAGATCGCGGCTCGCTGACGGTCGGCATGCGCTTTCTTGACCGCACCCTCGATGTCGGCGCCCGTCTGCGCTACAGCAAAGGCAACGGCGAGAACCTCAATGACCACGGCTACCGCCTGATCGACCAGGCGCAGTGGCCCAAATACAAGGTCTACGACCTGTACGCCAGCTACTGGATGACGCCGAGCCTGAACCTCGCGTTGTCGCTGGAGAACGCCACCGACGAAGCCTACTTCGTGGCCATGGGCGACACCGACAACCTGTCGCTGGCCCGCGGCCGGACCTTGAGCGCAATGCTCGAATACAAATTCTGATCCACACCGGGTTTGCCCATGTCGGGCGACACGAAGGCAGGGAATACGCCTTCGCAATCATGCAATGCAACGAGGAACCGTTATGACTCTTTCCGTTACTTACGATGCCGCCTTCTCCAGCTCGTCGATCGATGACTACCTGGCGTTCTGGACTTCGGGCTTCGTCACTGCAGGTCATGGACAAAGCAATACCGGCGGCTTCAGCAACGGCAGCCTGAGCGGCGACCAGTACGCTACCCATGGTAGCCAGGGCTCCGACTACGCATTCATCGCCGACAGCAACACTGCCAATGGTCTGCACTATGTGTTCGACCGCGGCCTGCCAGCCGGTGACAACCTCAACCACTACCTGTGGGGCGAACTGGACAACGTTTCCCTGGGCCAGGTGCTGGGCGGCGGTAGCGGTAGCGACTTCACCCTGAGCAACTACGTGGTCAGCTTCAACGGCCTGGATCTGGATGCGGCGCTGGGCGCCGGTCGTGCCGGCAACGAAGTACAGAGCGTGATCTACGGCCTGATGCAGGGCAACACCTCGGCCCTGGAAGGCGTGCTGGACAACCTGCTGGCCGGCTACGGCGTGTCTACCGACGACAGCTTCGACGTGGTCAGTGCTGCGTTGGCTGCCGGCCCGCTGAGCGTGGCCTCGGCCGATGTCGTGGGTGTCCAGGCCCTGGCTGACGACTTCGCCCTGGCCGCCTGACCCCAGGTAAAAAAAAGCGAATGGAAGATCACTCCTCCATTCGCTGCTTGCTTACCCCGCCGCCTGCGTCTTTGCCGGGCCCAGGTGGCGGTGGTGCGAATTCTGCGAGCCTGCGCCGGCGAGGTCAATCGCCCGCAGGCTTGCCCTGTCGAGGACGTTCATGAAAGCCACCCGCTCCCGCCCTGCCAACGAAGTGTTGCAGGCGCTTAAGGCCTGCCGCGCCGGCTTTGCCAACATCGGCCTGTTCACTGCGGTGATCAACCTGCTGATGCTGGCGCCGGCGCTGTACATGCTGCAGGTCTACGACCGGGTGCTGTCCTCGGGCAACGAGATGACCCTGCTGATGCTCAGCCTGATGGTGCTGGGCTTGTTCGCCTTCATGGGCCTGCTGGAATGGGTACGCAGCCTGGTGGTGATCCGCCTTGGCACGCAAATGGATATGCGCTTGAACCCGCGGGTGTTCGAGGCCGCTTACCAAGCCAGTCTGGCCGGCCACAAGGGCGCGGCGAACCAGGTGCTGAGCGACCTGACCACCTTGCGCCAGTTCGCCACCGGCCAGGCGCTGTTCGCCTTTTTCGATGCGCCGTGGTTCCCGGTGTACCTGTTGGTGATGTTTCTGTTCAGCCCATGGCTGGGCTTGATGGCGCTGGTGGGCGCGGTGCTGTTGACGATCCTCGCCTGGGTCAACGAGCGCCTGACTCAGGCGCCGTTCGCCGAAGCCGGGCAGTTGGCGCAGCAGGCCGGGCAACAGGCTGGCGCCAACCTGCGCAATGCCGAAGTGATGGAAGCCATGGGCATGCTGGCGGCGGTGCGCCAGCGCTGGGCCAGCTTGCACCATGGTTTTCTCCTGCGCCAGAACCTGGGCAGCGAGCGCACGGCGGCAGTGACTGCGGTGTCCAAGAGCCTGCGCCTGACCCTGCAATCGCTGGTGCTGGGCCTGGGCGCGTGGCTGGCGATCGAGCAACTGATTACCCCGGGGATGATGATCGCAGGCTCCATCCTTATGGCCCGGGTGCTGGCGCCAATCGACCAATTGATTGCCGTGTGGCGCCAGTGGGGTTCGGCCCGCCAGGCCTATGAGCGCTTGCACAGCTTGCTCAGCGAGCAACCGCCGCGTGCGCTCGGCATGCCGTTGCCGGCACCCAGCGGGCGCTTGCTGGTGGAGCAACTCAGCGCCCTGCAGCCGGGCACGCGCAAGCCGTGCCTGGCCAACCTCGGCTTCGAACTGGCGGCCGGCGACAGCCTGGGCATCATTGGTGCGTCGGGCTCGGGCAAGTCGACCCTGGCGCGCTTGCTGGTTGGCGCGGCGCCTCCGGCTGCCGGCAAGGTGCGTCTGGATGGCGCCGAGCTACAGCAATGGGACAAGGGCCTGCTCGGCGCGCACATCGGTTACCTGCCCCAGGACGTGCAGTTGTTCGCCGGCAGCATTGCCGAGAACATCGCCCGCTTGGGTGAAGTCGATTCGCACCAGGTGGTGGCTGCTGCGCAACTGGCCGGTGTCCACGAGCTGATCCTGAAACTGCCCAATGGCTATGACACCCAGCTTGGTGAAGGCGGGGCGGGGCTCTCCGGTGGCCAGCGCCAGCGCATCGGCCTGGCCCGGGCGCTTTACGGCCTACCCGCACTGATCGTGCTCGATGAACCCAACTCCAACCTCGATGACTTCGGCGAACGCGCCTTGCTCGAGGCGATCCGCCAGGTCAAGGCGCAACAGCGCACGCTGATCCTGATTACCCACAAATCCAGCCTGCTGGCCGCAGTAGACAAGCTGCTGGTGCTGCAGAACGGCCAGATGCAGGCCTTCGGCCCGACTGCGCGGGTGCTGCAGGATTTGCAGCGCAGCCACAAACCAGCCGGCATTCCCACGCCTGCTCCGACTCCGGCGCTGCGCAGCGCGGCCAGCGTCAGCATGAGCTATGGCACCCCGAGATCCTGATCATGACCGCCCCTCAGTCGCTTCACGCTCAAGCCATTCCCGACAACCTGCTGAGCCTCGATGCCCGCCGTCACAGCCGCCTGGGCCGCTGGCTGGTGATCGGCGGCTTTGGCGGTTTCATCCTCTGGGCAGCCCTGGCGCCGCTGGACAAAGGCGTGCCGGTGTCGGGCAACGTGGTGGTCGCCGGCAGCCGCCAGGCGGTGCAGCATCCCACCGGCGGAACTATCGAACGCCTGCTGGTGCACGATGGCGACAGCGTCAGCGCCGGCCAGGTGCTGGTGCAGATGGACGCCACCCAGGCCCAGGCCCAGCATGATTCGTTGCGGGTGCAATACGTCAACGCCCGGGCCAGCGAGGCGCGCCTGCAAGCTGAGCGTGACGGCTTGGAAAGCATCACTTTCCCGGCCGAGTTGCAGGCACTGGTCAGCGAGCCATGGGTCGCCACCGCCCTGGAACTGCAACGCCAGTTGCGCAGCAGCCGCCGCCAGTCGCTGGACATGGAACTGGCCGGCCTGCGCGAAAACATCGCCGGCGCCGAGGCCATGCTGGCTGGCGTGCAGGGCTCGATGAGCCACAAGCAGGAACAGCGCGCCGCGCTTGCCGAGCAATTGCAGGGCCTGCGCGAACTGGCCCGTGACGGCTATATCCCGCGCAACCGCCTGCTCGACAGCGAACGCCTGTACGCGCAGATCAACGGCGCGATTTCCGAAGACCTGGGCAATATCGGCCGCAGCCGCCGCCAGGTCCTGGAGCTGAAACTGCGCATGGCCCAACGTCAGCAGGAATACCAGCGCGAAGTCGGCCAGCAGCTGAGCGACATGCAGTCCAGTGCTGAAGACCTCGGCAACCGCCTGCGCAGCGCCGCCTTCGAACTGGCCAACACCCAGCTGCGCGCCCCGGCCAGCGGCACGGTGGTGGGCCTGAGCGTGTTCACCAATGGCGGGGTGATTGCCCGTGGTCAGCAACTGATGGAGATCGTCCCGATGGACGCGCCCTTGCTGATCGATGCGCGCGCCCCGGTGGAGCTGGTCGATCGCCTGCATCCGGGCCTGCCGGTAGAGATCATGTTCGTCGCCTTCAACCAGAGCAAAACTCCGCGCGTCGATGGCGAACTGACCCTGGTCTCGGCCGATCGCCTGGTCGATGAGCAAACCCAGCAACCTTACTACCAGGTGCGCGCCAAGGTCAGCGATGCCGGCTTGCAGCAACTGGCCGGCCAGGACATTCGCCCCGGCATGCCGGTGCAAGCCTTCGTGCGTACCGGCGAGCGCTCGATGCTCAATTATCTGTTCAAGCCGTTGACCGACCGGGTGCATGTCGCCCTGGCGGAGGAATGATGTCGATGCGTGCGATGTGCTGCCTGCTGTTGCTGGGTGCCAGCCTTTCGGCCGCCGCCGTCGACCTGGGCGATGCCTATGCCCTGGCGGTGCGTAACGATCCGGTCTTCCATGCCGCCATCGCCGAACGCGATGCCGGCCTTGAGAGCCGCGCCATTGGCCGCGCGGCGCTGCTGCCGAACCTGTCCTACCGCTACAACAATGCCCGCAACGACTCCGAAGTGACCCAGACCAACGCCCGCGGCAACGTCACCAGCCAGCGTGACTACCGCAGCTATTCCTCGACCCTGACCTTGCAACAGCCGCTGTTCGACTATGGCGCCTGGGCCGAGTACCGCCAGGGCGTGGCCAAGGCGCTGTTGGCCGACGAGCGCTTTCGCAGCCGCAGCCAGGAACTGGCGGTGCGGGTGTTCGCCGCCTACAGCGAAGCACTGTTCGCCGACGAACAGATCGCCCTGGCCCAGGCCCAGCGGCGCGCTTATGCCGAGCAACTGCAATTGAACCGGCGCCTGCTCAAGGGCGGCGAGGGCACCCGCACCGACCTGCTGGAAACCCAGGCCCGTTACGAACTGGCCCAGGCCCAGGAAATCGAAGCCAGCGACAACCTCGATGCGGCCTTGCGGAGCCTGCAGGCGATCATTGGCGAACCGCTGGAAGTCGCCGACCTGGCGCCCTTGAGTGGCGAATTTCGCGTTCAACCTTTGCAGCCTCTGGGTTTTGAAAGCTGGCGCGACCTGGCGGTTGCCCACAACGCCGAGCTGGCCTCCCAACGACACGCCCTGGTTGCCGCCGACTACGCCGTCGAGCGCCAGCGCGCCGGTCACCTGCCAACGTTGAGCGCCTACGCCAGCAACGGCAAATCCAGCTCAAGCTCGGAAAGCAGCTACGACCAGCGCTATGATACCGACAGCATCGGCATCCAGATCAGCCTGCCGCTGTTCGCCGGCGGCGGGGTGTCGGCCGCGACCCGCCAGGCAGCTGCCGAGCGTGACAGTGCGCGTTTCAGCCTCGACGGGCAGATCGCCGATACCGTCAACCAGCTGCGCAAGCAATTCAATCTCTGCGCCAGCAGCACGGCGAAGATCCGTGCCTATGAACTGGCAGTCAGATCCGCCCGCGGCTTGATTAGCGCTACGCGCAGAAGCGTGGCCGGCGGTGAGCGGGTCAACCTCGACGTGCTCGATGCCGAGCAGCAGCTCTACAGCGCCCGCCGCGACCTGGCCCAGGCGCGCTACGACTACCTGCGCGCCTGGCTGCAGTTACGTTATCTGGCCGGGGTGCTGGAGGCGCAGGATTTGCAGCAATTGAATGGCTATTTTAAGAGTCGCTCGCAGGGCCTGGCGGGACGCTGAGATCAGCTTGCCGTTTGACATGCAGCAATCAGGTGTTTGACTTGTCGTTCGCCAGGTTTTGACATAATTGCTTAGCTGCTTTGTTGGTATGTCCAATAAAAACGGGGCTTTCATGTGCTATGTTTTGACTTGCTGTGGAAGCGCTCTAGAGATAATTTGACATGCCGACTTTCAAACACCACGAACTGGAACTGCTCAACCCGTCCTTCGATTCGCCGTTGGTGGATGTCTTGACGGAGCTTGAGCACTTACGCCGCTATCAGCTTGCGGGCACCACGCCTCCCAGTCTGTTCTTTCAGCTCAAGAGCATTTTCCACCTTCTGGAAAGCTTGGGTTCGGCACGAATCGAAGGTAATCACACGACACTTGCGGATTACGTCGAAAGCAAAGTGGAGGGGACTGATTCAGCATCGGACCAGCTTCGCGAAGTATCCAATATCGAAAAGGCGATGACTTTCGTTGAGGATCATTTCAGTGAGGCAGATGACGTAGGCCTGCACCTGCTGCGTGAGTTGCATGCCATTACCGTCGACGATCTCGACAGAGAAGGCGATCGAACCCCAGGGAGTTTTCGCTCGGACCAGGTACGTATTGCCCAGTCGAAGCATTTCCCGCCCGATGCAGTGCAGGTTCAAGGTTACATGGAGGAGCTGGTTGCCTTCATCAATCGTAGGGATCCGCAAAAGTACGACCTGATGAAGGTGGCAATCGCTCATCATCGATTCGGCTGGATTCACCCGTTCAGTAATGGCAATGGCCGTGTGGTGCGATTGCTGACCTATGTGATGTTGATCAAGTACGGATTCAACGTCGCTGCTGGCGGGCGTTTGCTCAACCCCACGGCGGTGTTCTGCAATGACCGTGAACGCTATTACGAGATGCTTGGCGAGGCAGATTCAGGCACCGCCGAAGGGTTGGAGCGCTGGTGCGAGTATGTTCTGAGGGGCATTCTCGACGAACTCAGGAAGCTGGATCGATTGTTGGACTACAGCTATCTGAAACAGGCCATCCTGGCACCAGCCCTGGCCCACGCCCGTGAGCGGACATTACTTACCGAGCTTGAATACGGAGTCCTGCGCTTGTTGCTCGACAGTGACGGTGCAATTGCCAGGTCGAGTGATCTGGCCGCAGCAATGCCAGGGCTCAAGGGCCCTCAACGCACGTACCAGATCAAAAAACTGGTTGAGCGTGGCATGCTTGTCCCCATCAAGCCCAGCGCACGACAATACACATTGGGCTTTTCGCACAGCTATCTATTGCGCGGAGTAATACGTGCGTTGACTAACGAGGGATTCATTACCCAGCAGCTGTCATCGGCGCAACACTAGCGACTCGATAGAAAAGGCCGGTGCATGTGCACCGGCCCCGAAGATTCAACCGCTAACTCATTCAGTGTTCCGAAACCGTCTCTCGTCGCGCCGGCGGTTCTCCATGCTCGCCCTCGCTCATCACCGGCACTTCTATGCCCTCGGCGTTGAACAGCTTGCCATCTTCGAAGTAGTCACCATCGCGCAGGGCGGAGATGTCCGAGTAGTGGATGGTGCGTTCGTAAGCGGCAGCGAACACCGACTGCTGGTCGGAGTTGCCGGTGGTGAAGTGGTTGAACACCAGGTTGAGGACGATAGCCATGATCGCTGCCGAGCTGATGCCGGAGTGGAAGATGGTCTCGAACCAGTTGGGGAACTGCGCGTAGAAGTTCGGCGCAGCGATCGGGATCATGCCAAAGCCCAGGGAGGCGGCGACGATGATCAGGTTGACGTTGTTCTTGTAGCTGACCTTGGACAGGGTTCGGATACCGCTGGCGGCAACGGTGCCGAACAGCACGATGCCGGCGCCACCGAGTACCGAGGTCGGCACCGCGGCAATCACCCGGCCCATGATCGGCAGCAGGCCGAGCACTACCAGGATCACCCCGCCGGTGGCCACCACGTAGCGGCTCTTGACCCCGGTCACGGCCACCAGGCCGACGTTCTGGGCGAAGGCGCTCTGGGTGAAGGAGCCGAAGATCGGCGCCAGGATGCTCGAGGCCATGTCGGCGCGCAGGCCGTTGCCCAGGCGTTTGGAGTCGACCTTGGTGTCGATGATTTCACCGACTGCGAGGATGTCCGCCGAGGTTTCCACCAGGGTCACCATGATCACGATGCACATCGACAGGATGGCGGCGATGTGGAAGGTCGGCATGCCGAAGTGGAACGGCGTCGGCATCGCCACCAGCGGGCCGTCGAGGACCTTGCTGAAGTCAGCCATGCCCAGCGACCAGGCAATCAGGGTGCCGATGACCATGGCCAGGAGGATCGACAGCCGCGAGATGGTCGCGCTGCCCAGCTTGCTCAGCACCAGGACGATGACGAAGGTCAGCCCGGCCAGGCCGATGTTGGCCATACTACCGAAATCCGGGGCCTTGCTGTTGCCGCCCATGACCCAGCGCGCGGCCACTGGCATCAGGGTCAGGCCGATGGTGGTGATGACGATGCCGGTCACCAGCGGCGGGAAGAACTTGGTGATCCGTGAGAACACCGGGGTAATCAGAAAACCGATCAGCGACGCCGCCATGACCGCGCCCAGTACCCCGGGCAAGCCACCGCCACCTTCACTGCTGAGAATTGCGCCCATGGTTGCTACACCGGCGAACGACACGCCCTGCACCAGCGGCAGCTGGCAACCGAACCACGGCAGGCCGAGGGTTTGCAGCAGGGTGGCGAGGCCACCGGCAAACAGCGAGGCGGCGATCAGCAGGCCGATGTCGGCAGGGCCCAGGCCGGCCGCCTGGCCGAGGATCAACGGCACGGCGACGATACCGCCGTACATGGTCAGAACATGCTGCAGGCCATAAGCCAGGTTGGCGCCAAGGCCCAGGTTCTCGTCTTCGGGACGCTGGGCTGAAGACGTGCTAGGGGAGGACGTATTCATGGGGCAAGTTCTCAGTTTTATTGTTGTGGCGCTACTGTAGACAAGTCCTACACGTGAATGCCAGAACAATTGTATACAATTTTTAGATTTGCGTAGGAACAGTCCTACCCATGGTTTGGCTTCAGGGCTGGATGCAGATTCTGTTCCAAGAGCCACAGGCCAGCGCCACAGGGCCTCGTGCGGGCACCGTGGGGCTGGCTATAAAGCTGTCCAAACGGACAAGAAAGGTATTTGGGGGAAGGTAGGTAGGAAGCTAAGAGTTTCTAAACTTCGATCAGTTGGTGGAACTCGCGCTCCAGTTCGGTGCGATCGGCCAGATTAAGCTCGATCAGGCGGCACAGATGCTCCAGCGAAGGCAGGTCGATGTGCAGGCAGATAAAGCCGAGCTGCTGTTCATCGATATGGCGCAGTTGCACCTGCATCTCGACCTGCGCGCCTTCACCCAGGTGAATCACCGCATCGAACAGCTCTTCGAGGTCGGCGTCCCAGGGTTCGGGGTATTCGATCAATATGCCCTTGAGGGAGATGTCCAGCAGGCTGACCTGCCAACGGTGTTCGCCTTGCACCAGTTCGGTGGGGGCGTCGAAGGCAATGCGTTTGAAACGTCGACGTTCTTGGTGGTCGCTCATGTTCAGGCACTCCGGGGTTCTTCCTGACTATAGCTCAGCACTTGCCAAGGCCCGCGCAAGGGCGCATAACGAGATTTGTTCAACCACGCTGGAGGGCTCTAGACCAACGTGGGGGCTGGCCTTTCCTGCCAGTATCGCTAGACTCGAAAGGCTGTCTTTTATCCACTAGCTGGAAGCAAACCATGAACAACAATAATAGCCTGCTACGCCACATTCCGTGGCTGGCGCTGGCAGTCATAGGAGCCTGTGCGCTGGGTGTGGTTGCCCTGCGTCGTGGCGAGGCCATCAACGCCTTGTGGATCGTCGTCGCCTCGGTGGCCATCTACCTGGTCGCCTACCGCTACTACAGCCTGTTCATCGCCACCAAGGTGATGCAGCTGGACCCGCGTCGGGCCACCCCGGCGGTGGTCAACAACGACGGTCTGGACTACGTGCCGACCAACAAACACATTCTTTTCGGCCACCACTTCGCCGCGATTGCCGGCGCCGGCCCGTTGGTCGGTCCTGTGCTGGCGGCGCAGATGGGCTACTTGCCCGGTACGCTCTGGCTGATTGCCGGGGTGGTGCTGGCCGGTGCGGTACAGGACTTCATGATCCTGTTCCTCTCCACCCGCCGCAACGGCCGCTCGCTGGGTGACATGGTCCGTGAAGAAATGGGCCGGATCCCGGGCACCATCGCCCTGTTCGGCTGCTTCCTGATCATGATCATCATCCTCGCGGTGCTGGCGCTGATCGTGGTCAAGGCCCTGGCCGAGAGCCCGTGGGGCATGTTCACGGTGATGGCGACCATCCCGATCGCGATGTTCATGGGCATCTACATGCGCTACATCCGCCCGGGCCATATCGGCGAGATCTCGCTGATCGGCGTGGTGCTGCTGTTGCTGTCGATCTGGCTGGGGGGCCAGGTTGCCGCCGACCCGGTCTGGGGCCCGGCGTTCACCTTTACCGGCGTGCAGATCACCTGGATGCTGGTGGGCTACGGTTTCGTCGCCGCCGTGCTGCCGGTCTGGCTGGTGCTGGCGCCGCGTGACTACCTGTCGACCTTCCTCAAAATCGGCACCATCGTTGGCCTGGCCATCGGCATCCTGATCATCGCCCCGGAGCTTAAAATGCCGGCGCTGACTCAGTTCACCGACGGTACCGGCCCGGTGTGGAAGGGCACCCTGTTCCCGTTCCTGTTCATCACCATTGCCTGCGGCGCGGTATCGGGCTTCCATGCGCTGATTTCCTCAGGGACCACGCCCAAGCTGCTGGATAACGAAGTCAACGCCCGCTACATCGGCTACGGCGGCATGCTCATGGAGTCGTTCGTGGCGATCATGGCCATGGTTGCCGCTTCGGTGATCGAGCCTGGCGTGTACTTCGCCATGAACAGCCCGGCCGCGGTGGTCGGCTCTGATGTCGTCTCGGTAGCGCAAACCGTCAGCAGCTGGGGCTTTGCCATCACCCCTGATGCCCTCGAAGCGGTCGCCAAGGACATCGGCGAGCACACCATCCTGGCCCGTGCCGGCGGTGCGCCGACCCTGGCAGTGGGTATCGCGCAGATCCTTCACCAGGTGCTGCCGGGTGAAAACACCATGGCCTTCTGGTACCACTTCGCGATCCTGTTCGAGGCGCTATTCATCCTCACAGCGGTGGACGCCGGTACCCGTGCCGGGCGCTTCATGCTCCAGGACCTGCTGGGCAGCTTCGTGCCTGCGCTCAAACGCACCGAATCGTGGGGCGCCAACCTGCTCGCCACCGCCGGTTGCGTGGCGCTCTGGGGCTACCTGCTGTACCAGGGCGTGATCGATCCGCTAGGTGGTATCAACACCTTGTGGCCGCTGTTCGGCATCTCCAACCAGATGCTCGCCGGTATCGCCCTGATGCTCGGCACGGTGGTGCTGATCAAAATGAAGCGCCAGCGCTACATCTGGGTCACCTTGCTGCCTGCGGTATGGCTGCTGATCTGCACCACCACCGCCGGCTTCATCAAGCTGTTCGACCCGAACCCGGCGGTTGGCTTCCTGGCCCTGGCCAACAAGTACAGCGCCGCGCTCGACGCCGGCCAGGTGCTGGCCCCGGCCAAGGACATCGGGCAGATGCAGCACGTGATCTTCAACGCCTACACCAACGCGGCCCTGACCGGCCTGTTCCTGTTCGTGGTCTTCAGCATTCTGTTCTTCGCCCTCAAGGTCGGCATCGCTGCCCTGGGCAAAAAAGAGCGGACTGACAAAGAGTCCCCGTTCCAGGCCCTGCCGGATGCGTAACCCAAGAGGAATGCAGTGATGTTCAACGATCTCGGTCGACTGGGTAAGTACCTGGGGCAGGCAGCCCGCCTGATGGTCGGCATGCCCGACTACGACAACTACGTCGAGCATATGCAGACCAAGCACCCGGACAAGCCGGTAATGACCTACGAGGAGTTCTTCCGCGAACGCCAGGAGGCACGTTACGGCGGCAAGGGTGGGCCAAAGTGCTGTTGAAAAGCGGCATGCAAGGCCAGTGACAAAGCTGTGGGAGCCCGGTTCGCGCCGGGCTCCCACAGTCATTTTCAGCGTTCAGGAGTATTCGGTTTGTTACCTCCAATTCCCGTTACCGTGCTCAGCGGCTTTCTCGGCGCCGGCAAGACCACCTTGCTGCGCCACCTGCTCAAGGCCGAGCACGGCCTGAAGATTGCCGTGATCGAAAACGAATTCAGCGATGCCGGCATCGATACCCAACTGCTCGGCGACGAGCCGGTGCAGGTCATGACCCTGGCCAACGGCTGCGTGTGCTGCAGTATCCACACCGACCTGACCAAGGCGCTGTTCCTGCTGCTCGAGCGCCTGGACAGCGGCGAGATCGCCTTCGACCGGCTGGTGATCGAATGCACGGGCCTGGCCGACCCGGCGCCGGTGGCGCAAACCTTCTTCATCGATGAAGAGCTGCGCGAGCGCTACATCCTCGACGGCATCATCACCCTGGTGGATGCCGCGCACGCCGATCAGCACCTGACCCAGGCCATTGCCCAGGCCCAGGTCGGTTTTGCCGACCGCCTGCTGGTGAGCAAGACCGATCTGGTCGACGCCGCCAGCTTCCAGGCCTTGAGCGAGCGCCTGGGGCGGATCAACCGCCGTGCGCCGATCCGGGTGGTGGAACACGGCAAGATCGATCTGGCCGAGTTGCTCGATGTGCGGGGTTTCAACCTCAATGCCAGTCTGAACGTGCGCCCGGTAGTAGCGGCGCCGAGTGTCGACCGGATCTCCAGCATGGTCCTGCGCACCGACCTGCCGCTGGATATCGACCGCCTCAGCGAGTTCATGAACCAGTTGCTTGAAGAGCACGGCAAGCAACTGCTTCGCTACAAGGGCGTGTTGAACATTGCCGGCGAGGATCGGCGCCTGGTGTTCCAGGGGGTGCTCAAGCTTTATGGCTTTGATTGGGATACCGAGTGGGCAGAGGGGGAAGTGCGCGAGAGTGTGATGGTGTTCATTGCCGACGATTTGCCGGAGGCGAAGATTCGCGAAGGGTTTGAGGCTTTGACTCTGTAGGAGCGGGCTTGCCCCGCGATGCGATGGTGCGATCACTATTGCATCGCGGGGCAAGCCCGCTCCTACAGGTACAAAAAGCCCGGCTCTAGAGCCGGGCTTTTTCACATCACAACTGAGCTTAGTTGCCGTATACCGGCAGCTTGGCGCAGATGGCCTTGACCTTCTCGCGAACGGCGTCGATCACCGCTTCGTTGTTCAGGTCGGCGAGGATGTCGCAGATCCAGCCTGCCAGTTCTTTACACTCGGCCTCTTTGAAGCCACGAGTGGTCACAGCCGGGGTGCCGAAGCGCAGGCCGGAGGTGACGAACGGCGAACGTGGGTCGTTCGGTACCGAGTTCTTGTTGACGGTGATGAAGGCGCGACCCAGGGCGGCGTCGGCGTCTTTACCGGAGATTTCCTGCTTGATCAGCGACAGCAGGAACAGGTGGTTCTGGGTACCGCCGGAGACCACGTCAAAACCGCGCTCGATGAACACACCGGCCATGGCCTGGGCGTTCTTCACCACTTGTTGCTGGTAGGTCTTGAACTCAGGCTGCAGCGCTTCCTTGAAGCAGATGGCCTTGGCGGCGATCACGTGCTCCAGCGGGCCGCCCTGGGCGCCCGGGAATACTGCGGAGTTGAGCTTCTTCTCGATCTCGGCGTTGGCACGCGCGAGGATCAGGCCGCCACGTGGACCGCGCAGGGTCTTGTGGGTAGTGGTGGTGACCACGTCGGCGAATGGCACCGGGTTCGGGTACACGCCTGCAGCGACCAGGCCGGCAACGTGGGCCATGTCGACGAACAGGTAGGCACCGACCTTGTCGGCGATTTCACGGAAGCGTGGGAAGTCGAGGATCTGCGAGTAGGCCGAGAAACCGGCAACGATCATCTTCGGCTTGTGCTCGACCGCCAGGCGCTCGACTTCGTCGTAGTCGATCAGGCCGTTGGCGTCGATGCCGTACTGGATGGCGTTGTACAGCTTGCCCGAGGAGCTGACGTTGGCGCCGTGGGTCAGGTGACCGCCGTGGGCCAGGCTCATGCCCAGGATGGTGTCGCCGGCCGACAGCAGGGCCAGGTAGACGGCGCTGTTGGCTTGCGAGCCAGCGTGCGGCTGGACGTTGGCGTAATCGGCGCCGAACAGCTCCTTGGCACGGTCGATGGCAAGTTGCTCGACCACGTCGACGTATTCGCAACCGCCGTAGTAGCGCTTGCCCGGGTAGCCTTCGGCGTACTTGTTGGTCAGCACCGAGCCCTGGGCTTCCATGACAGCGGGGCTTGTGTAGTTTTCCGAGGCGATCAGCTCGATATGTTCTTCCTGGCGCTGAGCTTCTTGCTCCATGGCGGCAAAGAGATCGGCGTCGTACTTGGCAATGGTCAAATCACGGCTGAACATGGCGGTCCTCAAGGATCGTGCTGAAATAGGCGGGCATTCTACCTCATCAGCTTTTGTCTGGCATATGAAAGGGCATCATGTCGCAGACAAGTGGGGCTCATGAGCGACAAGCTGCAAGCTTCAAGCGGCAAGTCAAAGGCCGATCGCGTAACGCTTCTAACTTGCCGCTTGTAGCTTAAGGCTTGTAGCTTAAGGCTTGCAGCTTCCTGCCTAATTTGTCTGGCATATGAAAGGGCATCATGTCGCAGACAAATGGGGCCCATGAGCGACAAGCTTCAAGCTTCAAGCGGCAAGTCAAAGGCCGGACGCGTAACGCTTCTAACTTGCCGCTTGTAGCTTAAGGCTTGCAGCTTCCTGCCTATTCGAACATGAACAGGGTTTCGTTGCTGAACTGCGCCTCGAACTGATGCGCCGGCATCGGTCGCCCGAACAGGTAGCCCTGCACTTCGTCACAGCCGTGTTCACGGAGGAACTCCAGCTGTTCGTGGGTCTCGACGCCCTCGGCGATCACCGCCAGGTTCAGGCTGTGGGCCATGGCGATGATCGCCCGGGCGATCTGTGCATCCTGCTCGCCCTCAGGCAGACCGTCGACGAAGGTGCGGTCGATCTTCAGCACGTCGATGGGGAACTGCTTGAGGTAGTTGAGCGACGAATAGCCGGTGCCGAAGTCGTCAACGGCGATGCTCAGGCCGAGGTTCTTCAGGCTGTCGAGGATCACCATGGCCTCGTTGACCTCGCGCATCAGGATACTTTCGGTCAGCTCCAGCTCCAGGCATGCCGGCGGCAGGCCGGTTTCCTTGAGGATGGTGGCGATGCGTTCGCCCAGTTGACCGTCGGAGAATTGCCGCGCCGAAATGTTCACCGACACCTTCGGCACCCGCACCTTGGCCTGGTGCCAGGCCTTGAGCTGGCGGCTGGCTTCCTTGAGTACCCAGTCGCCGACATCGACCACCAGGCCCAGCTCCTCGATCACCGGGATGAAATCCCCCGGCGGTACCAGCCCGCGCCGCGGATGACGCCAGCGCAGCAACGCCTCGGCACCGGTCAGGCGCTTGCCGTCGCCGCTGAACTGCGGCTGGTAATAGAGGATGAATTCGTTCTGCTCCAGGGCATGGCGCAGGTCGCTTTCCAGCTCCAGGCGCTCCAGGGCACTGGCGTTCATGTCGGCCTGGTAGAACTGGAAGTTGTTCTTGCCGCGCTCCTTGGCGTGGTACATGGCGGTGTCGGCGTTCTTCATCAACTGGCTGAGTTCGCTGCCGTCCTGCGGGCTCAGGGCGATGCCGATACTGGCGGTGACGAAAAACTCGCGGTTCTCCAGCACGAATGGCCGCACCAGGCTGCCAAGGATCTGCTCGGCCACGTGAATGGCCCGGTTCAGGGCCATTTCGCGGGTGGCGCGCGGTTGCAGCAGCAAGGTGAACTCGTCGCCGCCCATGCGCGCCACGGTGTCGTCGTCATCGACGCAGTCGAGCAGGCGCTCGGCCATGTCCTTGAGCATGCGGTCGCCCGCGGCATGGCCGAGGGAGTCGTTGATCGGCTTGAAGCGGTCGAGGTCGAGGAACATCAGCACCACCCAGGCCTTTTGTCGCTCGGCTTGCTGCAGGGCAGTGTGCAGGCGGTCCTGGAACAGGGTGCGGTTGGGCAGGTGGGTCAGGGCGTCGTAGTAGGCCAGGCGATGGATGCGCTGTTCGCTGGCCTTGCGCTCGCTGATGTCGGTAAAGAAGCACACGTAGCTGGCCAGGTCGCCTTCATCGTCGAGCACCGCGGTAATGCCGACCCAGGCCGGGTAATGTTCGCCGCTGCGGCGCTTGAGCCACACTTCACCTTCCCAGGTGCCGCGCTGGTGCAGTTGTTTGAGCACGTAGCGCAGGTGTGCATCCTGGTGCTCATCGACGGTCAGCAGGCTCGGCAACTGGTCCAGCACGTCGGCCACGGCATAGCCGCTGACGCGGCTGAAGGCTTCGTTGGCCTGGACGATGTAGCCGGCCGGGTCGGTAATGAGGATCGCCGAGGTCGAATGCTCGAACACCGTGGCGGCCATGCGCAGGTCTTTCTCGGCGCGGCGTTGCTGGCTGATGTCGCGGCCCACGCCAAGGATGCCCTCGAAGCGCTCCTGGTCATCCCAGACCAGCACCAGGCGCAGCTCGATCGGGATCTTGCGGCCGTCGGCGCGCAGGCAATCGAACAGGAACAGCTGGGTCGGCAACTGGGTGCGCAGCAGTTCCATCTGTTCGGGGTCGCCCAGGGCCTTGTTGACCCGCTCGACCAGGCTGTAGATACCGGTGAGCTGGGCCGGGTTGGCGATGGTCGAGTGCCAGCCGTTCTCGAAAATCCACTCCACTTCAAAGCCCAGCACCGCCTGGATCGACGGGCTGACGTAGTTCAGTTGCAACTGGCTGTCGGTGGAGAAGATCACGTCGCTGATACTTTCGGCGAGCATGCGGTAGCGCTGTTCGCTGTCGCGCAGAGACTCGCTGGCCTCGATCTGCTCGGTAACGTCCTTGCCGACGCCAATGATCCGCGTCACGCAACCTGCGCTGTCGCGGGTCAGGGCCTGCTCGCGGATGTCGAAACGCAGCCAGCGCTGGTCGTGGTGACGGAAGCGCAGCTGGCAATGCAGTTGCTCGACGTAGCCCGAATCGCGTTGCTGCTGGCGCAACTGGTGATAGAGCTGGGCGTCGTCCGGGTGCAGCAGCACCTCCCAGAAATGGTCGCCCATCTGCGCAAGCTCGGTGCGGCTGTAACCCAGGGTCTGGCCGAGGTTGCGGTTGCTGAAGATCATCAGCTGGCTATGCACGTCCTGGACGTACAACTGGTCGGGCACGGTGCGCACCACATCCGACCAGAAGCTTTCGCGCTCGAGCAACGACAGCTCGACCTGCTTGCGGCTGGTGATGTCGCTTATGCTGAGGATCACTGCCTGGTAATCGCGGCGCTGCTGCGGGAAACGCACCATCAGCCACAGGTGCAGGTCGTCGCCACCGGGCACCGGCAGGCGCACTTCCAGCTCCAGCTGCTGCTGGTTGTCGAGGATCGCCCCGAGGAGCTGGATGCCGATGCCTTCGTTACCGGTCTGCGAGCCTTCGACCAGGCGTTGCCAGGCACTGTCGCAACAGTTGACGCCCAGCAGTTGCAAGGCCACCTGGTTGACCTCGGTGACTTTCAGCTCCTGGAGCAAAATCCGCCGCAATGGCTGGTCGAAAGCCAGGCGCTGTTCCAGCGCCGGGCGGCTGCGCAGGCGATAGCGCTCGAGCTGGCCGGGCAGGCCCGAGAGATCTAGCACGCACAGGGCGACCCCGGTGCCTTCGAAGATATCGTGATAGCGTCGGCGGCTTTCCTGCAGCAGGCGATGGCGGCGGCGCATGTTGATCAGCGCCAGCAGCGGGATCAGCGCGCAGAACAGCCCGAGCATGCATTTGCCGATCAGCGCCGGCAGCAGTTGCTGGCGGGCAAGGCCGGCATCGAACAGGCCGCGCAGTTGCCAGGTACTGTTGTCGAGGAACGCCAGCATCACGCTTTGCAGCGGCTCGTCGCTGCCGGGGGTCGGCTGGTGGCGGTTGATGATCTCGCCGGTGCGGCTGTTTTCCAGCAGCCACAACGGGTGATTGGGGCGGTCCAGGTGGTTGGTCAGGTCGCTGTAGTAACCCGGGGCCAGGCGCAGGAACCAGTAGCCGCTGGGCGCCTCGCCCGGCTGGCGTAGCAACAGGTAGACCTGCTGGTTGTCGGCACTGTTGCTGTAATAGAAGTCGCGGCCCTGGTTGAGCCGCAGCAGTTCGTCCAGTGCCTGGTAATCGGGTGTATCCTTCAGGCTGTCGGCCTGCAGGCTGCCATCGGCACCAATCCAGGCGACGCTGAGCAGCTTGGGCTGCTGCTGGCGCAGTTGCGCGATGACCTGCGCCAGTTGCTCAGGGGCAGGCGATGAGCGGTAGGGCTGGATCTGGTTGAGCGCCACCTGGGCCTTGAGCGCCATGTTCAGGCTCATGTGGTCGGCGAGCTCGGCGCTGGCGTTCAGGCTGTGCTGGTACTGGTCAGCCTGGGTATGACGGAACTGGGCGATCAACTGCCACAGCAGCAGGCCTAGCAGCAACAGCACCAACAGGGCCAGCGCGCCTTTCAATGAGCCGCGCAGCGGCGAGCCTGACGCAGTGGCCGGCTTGCGCAGGGATGACGGCTGAGTGAGATTGGTCAAACGTTGATCCTGCGGTATGGCTGGATGGCAGGTTTAGAGCTGCTGGTTGGCAAGTGCCGCGTTCCTGGCGACGGCTCCGGTTGCGCACTATAAGCCGGACGCCCGAAGGGCGGCTAGCATGCCCGCAAACGTGGCAAAGTGCCAGCCCTGTTCGTCGGCGGTTTGCCCAACCCGGCGCATTACGGTAGCTTTGGCCCTTTCCTGGGCGCCACGGCGCCCTTCATCTGTTTCGTTTCTATTTTTTCGTCTCTGACGCTAGGTTTTTCCATGGCTCAATACGTCTATACCATGCATCGGCTGGGCAAGGTTGTCCCGCCGAAGCGGGAAATCCTCAAGAACATTTCGCTGTCCTTCTTCCCCGGCGCCAAGATCGGCGTGCTCGGCCTCAACGGCTCGGGTAAATCCACCCTGCTGAAAATCATGGCGGGTGTCGATACCGAGTTCGACGGCGAAGCCCGTCCGATGCCGGACCTGAACATCGGCTACCTGCCACAGGAGCCACAGCTGGACCCGTCCAAGACCGTGCGTGAAGTGGTCGAGGAAGCGGTCAGCGTGATCAAGGACGCCCAGGCCCGCCTGGACGAGGTCTACGCCGCCTACGCCGAGCCGGATGCCGACTTCGACAAGCTGGCCGCCGAACAGGCCAAACTCGAAGCCATCCTCCAGGCCAGCGACGGTCACAACCTCGAGCGCCAGCTGGAAGTGGCCGCCGACGCCCTGCGCCTGCCAGCGTGGGAAGCCAAGGTCGAGCACCTGTCCGGTGGTGAGAAGCGCCGTGTGGCCCTGTGCCGCCTGCTGCTGTCGGCCCCCGACATGCTCCTGCTCGACGAACCGACCAACCACCTGGACGCCGATTCCGTCGCCTGGCTGGAACACTTCCTTCACGACTTCCCGGGCACCGTGGTCGCGATTACCCACGACCGGTACTTCCTCGACAACGTTGCCGGCTGGATCCTCGAGCTCGACCGCGGCGCCGGTATTCCGTATGAAGGCAACTATTCGGGTTGGCTGGAAGCCAAGTCCGATCGTCTGGCCCAGGAATCCAAGCAGCAGTCGGCCCATGAAAAGGCCATGAAGGAAGAACTGGAGTGGGTGCGCAAAGGCGCCAAGGCACGTCAGTCCAAGTCCAAGGCCCGCCTGCAACGCTTCGAAGAAATGCAGTCGCAGGAATTCCAGAAGCGCAGCGAGACCAACGAGATCTACATCCCGGCCGGTCCGCGCCTGGGTGACAAGGTCATCGAGTTCAAGAACGTCAGCAAGGGCTATGGCGATCGCGTGCTGATCGACAACCTGTCGTTCTCCATGCCAAAAGGTGCGATCGTCGGCGTGATCGGCGGTAACGGTGCCGGTAAATCGACTCTGTTCCGCATGCTGATGGGCAAGGAACAACCGGACTCGGGCAGCATCGAGATCGGTGAAACCGTGCAACTGGCCTGCGTCGACCAGAGCCGCGAAGACCTCGACGGCAACAAGACCGTGTTCCAGCAGATCTCCGACGGCTCCGACCAGCTGCGCATCGGCACCTACGAGATTCCGTCGCGCACCTACGTTGGCCGTTTCAACTTCAAGGGCGGCGACCAGCAGAAGTTCGTCAAGGACCTCTCCGGTGGTGAGCGCGGCCGTCTGCACCTGGCCCTGACCCTGAAAGAGGGCGCCAACGTCCTGCTGCTCGACGAACCGTCCAACGACCTCGACGTCGAAACCCTGCGTTCGCTGGAGGAAGCTCTGCTGGACTTCCCGGGCGCCGCTATCGTGATTTCTCACGATCGCTGGTTCCTGGACCGCGTGGCGACCCACATCCTGGCCTACGAAGACGATTCGCAGGCGGTGTTCTTCGAAGGCAACTACACCGAGTACGAAGCCGATCGCAAGAAACGCCTGGGCGAAGCGGCTGCCCAGCCGCACCGCGTACGGCACAAAAAACTGGCATGACCCTCAGGGGTTTGCACTGAAACGGGGCCTTCGGGTCCCGTTTTTTTTGCCCGAAATTTAACCCGGCCCTGTAGGAGCTGGCTCGCCTCGCGATACGGCTTAACATGTATACACTTATACAAATGCACCATTTAATTTCATAAAAACGACATTGCGCCCTGTTGCGGTGCCGTGGCTTCTTGGTAAAGTCGAGGAAAAAACATAAGTCCAACTCCATCTGGTGAATGTCTACATGATCGAATCTGTCGAAGATTTCCTCGCCCGCCTCAAGCAACGCGACCCGGCCCAGCCTGAATTCCATCAGGCGGTCGAAGAGGTGCTGCGCAGCCTCTGGCCGTTCCTCGAAGCCAATCCCCACTACCTGCAGGCCGGTATCCTCGAGCGTATGGTCGAGCCTGAGCGGGCGATCCTGTTTCGCGTGTCGTGGGTCGATGACCAGGGCAAGGTCCAGGTCAACCGCGGCTACCGCATCCAGATGAGCAGTGCCATCGGCCCGTACAAGGGCGGCCTGCGCTTCCACCGCTCGGTGAACCTTGGCGTGCTCAAATTCCTGGCCTTCGAACAGGTATTCAAGAACTCCCTGACCTCGCTGCCCATGGGCGGCGGCAAGGGCGGCTCGGACTTCGATCCGAAGGGCAAGAGCGATGCCGAAGTCATGCGCTTCTGCCAGGCATTCATGAGCGAGCTGTACCGCCACATCGGCGCCGACCTCGATGTGCCGGCCGGCGATATCGGCGTTGGCGCCCGCGAGATTGGCTTCCTGTTCGGCCAGTACAAGCGCCTGGCCAACCAGTTCACCTCGGTGCTGACCGGCAAAGGCATGACTTACGGCGGCAGCCTGATCCGCCCGGAAGCCACCGGCTACGGCTGCGTGTACTTCGCCGAAGAAATGCTCAAGCGCCAGGACCTGCGCATCGACGGTCGCCGGGTGGCCATCTCCGGCTCCGGCAACGTTGCTCAGTATGCGGCGCGCAAGGTCATGGACCTGGGCGGCAAGGTGATCTCGCTGTCCGACTCCGAAGGCACCCTGTACTGCGAAGCCGGCATGAGCGACGAGCAGTGGGATGCGCTGATGGAGCTGAAAAACGTCAAGCGCGGCCGTATCAGCGAGCTGGCCGAACGTTTCGGCCTGGAGTTCCGCAAGGGCCAGCGCCCCTGGAACCTGGCCTGCGACATTGCCCTGCCATGCGCGACGCAGAACGAACTGGACGCCGAAGACGCCCGCACCCTGCTGCGCAACGGCTGCCTCTGCGTGGCCGAAGGCGCCAACATGCCGACCACCCTCGAGGCTGTGGATATCTTCATCGAGGCCGGCATCCTCTTCGCCCCGGGCAAGGCCTCCAACGCCGGCGGCGTGGCCGTCAGTGGCCTGGAGATGTCGCAGAACGCCATGCGCCTGCTGTGGACCGCCGGTGAAGTGGACAGCAAGCTGCACAACATCATGCAGTCGATCCACCACGCCTGCGTGCACTACGGCGAAGAGAACGGCCGCATCAACTACGTCAAAGGCGCCAACATCGCCGGCTTCGTCAAGGTTGCCGATGCCATGCTGGCCCAGGGCGTGGTTTAAGTCTCGGGCTCGACGGCGACGACCTCGGGTGCTTGCGGCCTATTTGTGTCGATAGGCGCGCGCGGCGTCGCGATCCTTTTCTTCCTGCCACTGCTCATCGCGCTCATCCCAGTGACGGGCGCGATACTCCTGCAGGTCCTGGTTCTCCTGCATGGCGTGGCACTGGCGAAAGCCGTCGTCCCAGCCGGACTCGTACTGGCGGTTGTGCAGGTAGCGCGGCACGTCTTTGCGAAAGTCCCCGGCCATCACCCCGGCGGCCTGGCGACCGCTGCTGCAACCGTCCTGGAAGCCATCGGCATAGGCCGGTGGGTAACCTTGATTGATCAATTGCTCATGGGTTGTCTGGCAACCTGTGAGCACACCCATTACCACCATTACCAGCCAGTACCGCCGCATGTTCAGACTCTCCGCTTGCCAGGGAAAGTCTAGGCGGGCAATTGTCGGCGGCGTGTCAAAAGGATGTGATCAAGGTATTGGGGCCTTGCTAATAGTGATACCACTTGAGCTCCAGCATCACCTCGTTCTGCGCTGACGCAAGCTTGCTGAAGTCGCGGCTGGCACTCAAACGTACACCCAGATCGCGGGACAGCTCCCACTGCTGATTCAGACTCAGGCTACGGCGCACCTCGCCATTGGTGAAGTAGTCGGCCTTGGCCTCGACGCTCAGGTTGCCCAGCGGGTTGCGCCACAGCATCCCGGTATTGAAGCCTGCAGCCGGCGCAATGAAGCCGGCGAAGTCATTGTTGTGCTCGACGCGCACCGTGCCCAGGGCAAAGCCCAGTACGTCATCGGCCAACTGCCAGGTAGCGCCGGCGCCGCCATTGACGTGGCTGACCAGCACCTCGTCGCCGTGCTTGCCCAGCACTCGCTCAAGCCCCCCGGCGACCTGCCAGGACCAGGGTTGCAGCAGGGCGTTGCGCGGGGTCAGCGAGCGGATGGTCGCCAGGTCCAGGCGCTGCACCTGCCAGTCGTTGCCTTCGTACTGGCGCAGCTTGAGCTGGAGGATCTCGATCTGTGCGCCAAGGGGGAAGCCGTAGGCGTTGTCGTTGAGGTCGTGATAGGCCATGCGCAGGCCATATTCGGCGTAGGCGCGATCATCGCGGCTGCCCAGGCCCAATTGCCAGGTACGTGACTGGTGGCCGTCCTCAGGCAAGCCGGGGCGCTCGATCTCAAGCTCCGGCGGCGGGTTGCGGTTGATTGCCCGTAGCAGCTCGAAGCTGCGCTTGGTCCGCGCCGGGTCGCGCTCCTGACCGTTGGCGCGGTAACGTTCCAGGCGGTAGGCGGCGTCCTGCACCAGGGCCTGGCGCTCGCGGGGCAGGGCGGTGAACGCGGGGCTTTGCAGTTGCGCGGTGTCGGCACTGACGGCCAGCACCTGTTGCTGTTCCTCGGCCTCCAGCGGCTTGGCGCGCTCCAGCAGTTCGCGCTCGCGCGACGGCCGGTAGTCGATACGCTCGACCAGGCCGGCCTGCTTGACCGCCTTGACCGTGTCGGTGGGGATCGCGGTCAGCGGGAACTGCGAAGTCAGGTCCAGGCTCGGGCGCGCCACCTGCAGCAGCTCGAGCAGGCGGTAGGAGCAGTTTTCGTCGAAGAAGAAGTAGTCGAACTGGATCTGCTTGAGTTCCCAGACGTGCTCGACCATGCGCCCGGTTTCTTCCGGGGTCAGGTTCAGCCGGTATTCCCACAGGTCGCGGTTTTCCAGGCTACGGTACTCGGAGAGTTTCTCCTGGTAGGGCACCAGGGCGAACAGGCCCGGGTAGCCGCCCATCAGGCCCTTCCAGGCATAGAGGATGCTGTTGTCGCTGCCTTCGATATAGGCGCCGAAGTTGATCGCGTAGCTGAGCAGGGCGGTTTCGTTGCTCTGCACGTCGGCCTGGTCGATGCGTAGCAGGGTATGGCCGAACATCGACGAGGGGCTGTTGAGGTAGGCGGCCGGGAAGATCATCACCGCACTGTGCGGCGAGACGTCCTTGAACCACTGGGTGTAGTCCTTGCAGTCCGGGCTCGGCAGGTCGTTCAGTTGCAACTGCTCGCGCAGCCAGCGGGTACGTGCCGGGAACACGCACTGGGCATGTTTGTCGCCCAGGCTCGCCGGTGCGTACAGCGCCTTGACGGTGGCGCGCAGCTCCTGGTCGGGGTGATGGGCACCGTCCTGGGCAAGAAAGAAGCGTTGGTCATCGACATAGCTGCGCCAGCCGCCCAGCTTGGCCGTCTCGTAATGGCCGAGGGCGATCCAGTAGCGGTCGGCCGCCAGTTGCTTGAGGCGTGCTTCATCGAATGAAGGGGCAGCATGCAGCGGGGCGCAGGCACAGAGCGCCAGGTAGGCAAGGCGTTTGAGCATGTCGGGCAACTAAGTCTGAATGATGCCGATAGAGGCGGACAACAACCCGCCCCGGTGAAGGGGCGGGTGGGCCGAGCTTAAGCCTGGGTGACGTACTTGGCCAGGCGTGGATCGCTTTTCAGCACTGCGAGGGTGTTGCTGTGTACATCTTCAGCCGTGACATCGGCGGTCTTGAAGATGTCCTGGAAGTGTTGATGGGTAACCGCGGCGAAGTGCGCGCGATCTTCCGGTGCGACACCGAGCACCACGGCATAGGTGGTCAGTGCTTCACCTTGACCCTTGGCCATGTCTTCGGAGAGTTCGTTCATCATGCCGTTCATGGCGAACCATGATTTACCGCCATAGGTCAGCGCAGCGTTGGTCGAGCAGCCGTTGGTGCCCGAGGTCATGCCGAAAGTGGCGTTGCCGGAGGTGCCGTTGGTGGTGGATGCAAGGAAGTGGGCCGGTGTGCCGCGTTGGCCCTCGAACAGCATGTTGCCCCAGCCGCAATCCGGTCCGCCAGGGGCCTGGGCCATGGCATTGAGGGAGACCGCGGTGAACAGAGTACCCAGAAGAATCCGTTTCATAGCATTGTTCTCTTTCTAGAATTACATACCAAAGGTCAGGGTTGTCTGGCATATCTGTAGGACCAGTTGCCAGGGCGGGTCGGTTATTTACCCAGCCGCGCAGTTTGGAGTTTAGGCACGATCTAAGGGTTCCGTGATTTATTGCGAAAGATTGCCTGAAAATATTGACGTAGATCGGCTTTTCGCCCCTGCGACAATTAGCAGCGATGAGCCTTGCAACGTGCACGCGCACGGCGCCAGAATGCTGACATCCGCCCCGCCGAAGTAAGGAAGCCCGATGCCCGATCCTGTCGCTGCGAGCCTGCGTCTTGCGCCCGAAGCCCTGACCCGGCCGTTTTCCGCTGAACAGTTCGCTTTTTCCACCACCAATGATCTGGAGCCTTTTCGCGGTGTGCTTGGCCAGGAGCGTGCAGTCGAAGCCTTGCAGTTCGGCGTCGCCATGCCGCGTCCCGGGTATAACGTCTTCGTCATGGGCGAGCCCGGCACTGGTCGTTTCTCGTTCGTCAAACGCTACCTCAAGGCCGAAGGCAAGCGCCTGCAAACGCCGTCGGACTGGGTCTATGTCAACAACTACGACGAGCCACGCGAGCCGCGCGCGCTGGAGTTGCCACCGGGCAGCGCCGGTGCGTTCATCAGCGACATCGGTGGCCTGATCGACAACCTGCTGGCAACCTTTCCGGCAGTGTTCGAGCACCCGTCCTACCAGCAGAAAAAAAGCGCCATCGACCGCGCCTTCAACCAGCGATACGACCGTGCCCTGGATGTGATCGAGCGCGCCTCGCTGGAAAAGGACGTGGCCCTGTACCGCGACAGCAGCAACGTTGCCTTCACCCCGATGGCTGACGGCAAGGCGCTGGACGAAGCGGAATTTGCGCAGCTGCCGGAAGCCGAGCGCGAGCGTTTCCACGACGATATCGCCGCGCTGGAAGAACGCCTCAACGAAGAACTGGCGAGCCTGCCGCAATGGAAGCGCGAATCGAGCAACCAGCTGCGTCAACTCAACGAAGAAACCATCACCCTGGCCTTGCAGCCATTGCTGGCGCCGCTGTCTGAAAAGTACGCCGAGAACGCCGCCGTCTGTGCCTACCTGCAGGCCATGCAGGTCTACCTGCTGCGCACTGTGGTCGAGCAACTGGTTGATGACAGCAAGACCGACGCCCAGGCGCGCAAGCTGCTCGAAGAGCAATACGCACCGAGCCTGGTGGTCGGCCATCACGTCAGTGGCGGTGCGCCGGTGGTGTTCGAGCCGCACCCGACCTACGACAACCTGTTTGGCCGAATCGAGTACAGCACCGACCAGGGCGCGCTGTACACCACCTACCGGCAACTGCGTCCGGGTGCCCTGCACCGGGCCAACGGCGGCTTCCTGATTCTGGAAGCCGAGAAAATGCTCAGCGAGCCGTTTGTCTGGGACGCGCTCAAGCGCGCCCTGCAGTCGCGCAAGCTGAAGATGGAATCGCCGTTGGGCGAGTTCGGTCGCCTGGCCACCGTGACCCTCAACCCGCAGATGATCCCGCTGAACATCAAGGTGGTGATCATCGGTGCGCGCCAGCTGTACTACGCCCTGCAGGATCACGATCCGGACTTCCAGGAGATGTTCCGGGTGCTGGTTGACTTCGACGAAGACATCCCCATGGTCGACGAGAGCCTGGAGCAGTTCGCCCAGTTGCTCAAGACCCGCACCAGCGAGGAGGGCATGGCGCCGCTGAGCGCCGACGCGGTGGCGCGCCTGGCGACCTACAGCGCACGCCTGGCCGAGCACCAGGGGCGTTTGTCGGCGCGTATTGGTGATTTGTTCCAGCTGGTCAGCGAGGCAGACTTTATCCGCCACCTGGCCAATGACGAAATGACCGACGCCGGGCACATCGAACGTGCGCTCAAGGCCAAGGCCACGCGCACCGGCCGTGTGTCGGCGCGGATTCTCGACGACATGCTGGCCGGCATCATCCTCATCGATACCGACGGCGCCGCGGTGGGCAAGTGCAACGGCCTGACCGTACTGGAAGTCGGCGATTCAGCGTTCGGTGTGCCGGCGCGGATCTCCGCCACGGTCTACCCCGGCGGCAGCGGTATCGTCGACATCGAGCGCGAGGTCAACCTCGGCCAGCCGATCCACTCCAAGGGGGTGATGATCCTCACCGGTTACCTGGGCAGCCGTTATGCCCAGGAATTCCCCCTGGCGATCTCCGCGAGTATCGCCCTGGAGCAGTCCTACGGTTATGTCGACGGCGACAGCGCCTCGCTGGGCGAGGCCTGCACGCTGATCTCGGCCTTGTCGAAAACCCCGCTCAAGCAGTGCTTCGCCATCACCGGCTCGATCAACCAGTTCGGTGAAGTGCAGGCGGTCGGTGGGGTCAACGAGAAGATCGAGGGCTTCTTCCGCCTTTGTGAGGCCCGTGGCCTGACTGGCGAGCAGGGCGCGATCATCCCGCGTGCCAACGTTGCCACGCTGATGCTCGACGAGCGGGTGCTGCAGGCGGTACGCGCCGGCATGTTCCACGTCTATGCCGTAAGCCAGGCCGACGAGGCCCTGAGCCTTTTGGTCGGTGAACCTGCCGGTGAGCCGGATGAAGAAGGCCAGTTCCCGGAAGGCAGTGTCAACGCCCGGGTCGTCGAGCGCTTGCGGGTAATTGCCGAGATGATCAGCGAAGAGGACCTCAAGGAGGCAGAAAAGGAGCAGGCCGAGCAGGCCCTGGCCCAGGTCAAGCCGTCCTGATCTGAGTGGTACGAGTCAAAAAAACGGCGCTAAATGGAGCATGACCATTCGGCGCCGGTTTTTCCACGCATGGGCGGAATTCTTCTATTCTTCAGTTCAGGGACAGTCGTAGGTACAGGAAGAGACAGCCTTCACCTGAAGGCTGAACAAGGGTTTACCGAGGACCTCCGCCATGCCGCGCAGCCTCAGCCTCACCCGTCAATGCCTGGGCCTGGTGACCCGCATTGAATGCAGCATCCGCCCATTGGCCGGTGACAACGGCATGTGGACCCTGCTGTTTGCCGCCGGCATGGCTGGCGAGCAGCCCTCCGCGATCAAGGCTCAGGGGCCGTTTCACGGGCCGTTCGTGGCCGAATCGGTGCTCAACGCCATTGTCGACAGCCTGACCCTGCACGGTTACCAGCTGGCTGACGACCCGCAGATCTGGTGCGTGCACCTGCAAGCGCAACTGCGCCGGATCAACGGCGAGCGCGTGCATCACGTCGGCGACTTCCAGTTCCATCCGGAAACCTGAGACGCCTGCGCCGCGCCTGTGGCAGCGTGCCACGGGCTTTTTCTGTCATGGGTGGCTGTTATACTCGCGCTCGCTTTTTTGCCAACCTGACGAGTTTTCAATGGAACGTATTATCGAAAATGCGATGTATGCCTCGCGCTGGCTGCTCGCGCCCATCTATTTTGGTCTGTCGTTGGGCCTGTTGGCGCTGGCACTGAAGTTCTTCCAGGAGATCTTCCACGTCCTGCCCAACGTCTTCGCCCTGGCTGAAGCCGACCTGATCCTGGTGCTGCTGTCGCTGATCGACATGGCCCTGGTCGGCGGCCTGCTGGTGATGGTGATGATTTCCGGTTACGAGAACTTCGTCTCGCAGCTGGATATCGACGAAGACAAGGAAAAACTCAGCTGGCTGGGCAAGATGGACTCGTCTTCGCTGAAGATGAAAGTCGCAGCCTCGATCGTGGCGATTTCCTCGATCCACCTGCTGCGGGTGTTCATGGACGCGCGCAACATCGAGACTCAGTACCTGATGTGGTACGTGATCATTCACATGACCTTCGTGGTCTCGGCCTTTGCCATGGGTTACCTGGACAAGGTCACCAAGCACTGATCAGGTGTTGTGCCAGTCAAATACCGCCCGTCCGTTGCAAAACGGACGGGCGGTTGCGTTTTTGCCTTGTGCTTTGTCTGCCACTGTACAAAAAATGAACGGTCACTCGAAGTTCCAGTAACGAGGTATCGCGATGAACCTTCAACAACTGAACACCGAGGCCAGGGCCGGTCATGTCGATGAACTAAACCTGATCGCCATCGAGGGCGGGGACTTCATTATCGAAGCCCGGGTCAAAGGCCGTGCATATCCCTTGGCAGATAAGCGTGGACGGCGTCTGCAAGTGCATTCAGTGGTCGACGCGCAGCGATTGATTGACGGCCTGCCCGCTGTACCGCTGCACCTGGTGCACTGGTCGATGGACGACGAGATGTGCGGTGGTGACGACGCCGGTGACGGCGACCTGAAAATCCCGATGCCACGACGTTCGGCCTGGTAGCTGATCTGCGCAAGCGCAGTGTGCTAGGCTGCTCGCCCTTTTCATAAAGGGCGCGGCTGTCGTGCGCCCTGCAGCGGAGCAAGCAAATGTCCGAACTCAACCTGTCTACCGACGAAACTCGCGTCAGCTACGGCATCGGCCGTCAGCTGGGTGGCCAACTGCGTGACAACCCGCCACCAGGTGTGAACCTGGACGCCATCCTGGCCGGCCTGACCGACGCCTTCAACGGCCAGGACAGCCGCGTCAGCGAAGCCGACCTGTCGGCCAGCTTCAAGGTTATCCGCGAAATCATGCAAGCCGAAGCTGCGGCCAAGGCCGAAGCTGCCGCTGGCGAAGGCAAGGCTTTCCTGGCTGAAAACGCCAAGCGTGACGGCATCACCACCCTGGCTTCGGGCCTGCAGTTCGAAGTACTGACTGCTGGCGAAGGCGCCAAGCCAAGCCGCGACGACAGCGTGCGTACCCACTACCACGGCACCCTGATCGACGGCACCGTGTTCGACAGCTCCTACGAGCGCGGCCAGCCAGCAGAGTTCCCGGTCAGCGGCGTGATCGCCGGCTGGACCGAAGCCCTGCAACTGATGAACGCCGGTAGCAAATGGCGCCTGTACGTGCCGAGCGAGCTGGCTTACGGCGCTCAGGGTGTTGGCAGCATCCCGCCGCACAGCGTGCTGGTGTTCGACGTCGAGCTGCTGGACGTTCTGTAAGACCGATCGCGGGGCAAGCCCGCTCCTACACAATTCGGGTAGGAGCGGGCCTGCCCCGCGATGCTGTTCAGTTCCAATCGGTTCCACCGCCAGGGCGCAACGCCCGGGCATAGCAAAACAGGAACAGGTTTCGCACCAGCTCCTTGAGCACACTCGGCTCACTTGAATTCAAACCATTGAGATCCAGGTCGCCCTGGTCGCGCAGTTCGTCCAGTGCTTCTTCTTCAAGCACGGCACATACCTCGCCGGTTTCCCGGTGCAGGATGCGCAGGTAAGGATGGGGGCGGTCAAGCCAAGCGTCTATCAGATAAGTCATGGCTATTCTCCTTGAAAGCGTTCAATGAGAATAATTCTTATTATCAAAATAGCAAGTGCCTATTGGCGGTTTTTTCCCGCCGGTGGGTTGTCGAGGCCGCAGCGCGACCCCGAAACCCGGCAGAATCAGACCTTGCGGACGAATTCCGATTTCAGCTTCATCGGGCCGATGCCATCGATCTTGCAGTCGATGTCGTGGTCGCCATCGCACAGGCGGATGTTCTTGACCTTGGTGCCGACCTTGACCACCAGCGAGGTGCCCTTGACCTTGAGGTCCTTGATCACGGTGATGGTGTCGCCGTCCTGCAGGACGTTGCCCACCGCATCCTTCTTCACCGCTTCGTCGCTGGCCGCTTCGGCTTCACCGGCAGCCGACCACTCGTGGGCGCACTCGGGGCAGATCAGCTGGGCGCCGTCTTCGTAGGTGTATTCGGAGTTGCATTTGGGGCAGGGTGGCAAAGTGCTCACTAAGGTTCCTCAAGACGTACAGGTACAAAACCTACATTGTATAGGGTTTTGTCCGTCAGAGGCTAATCGGGCCCATCGAGCGATGGGCCGGGGCAGGGGCAATCAGTGCGTGCGGGCGACGGCGAATTCGCTGAGTTCGACCAGTGCATCGCGGTATTCGCTGGCCGGCAGCACGTCCAGGCAGGCGATGGCGCGGGCCACGTAGTCGCGGGCCAGCTTGGCGGTGTAGTCCAGCGAGCCCGAGGCTTCAACGGCCGCGCGGATGCTCTCGAGGTCTTCGATGCCGCCTTTCTGGATGGCCTGGCGGACCAGCGCAGCCTGTTCGGCGGTGCCTTCGCGCATGGTGTAGATCAGCGGCAGGGTCGGCTTGCCTTCGGCCAGGTCGTCACCGACGTTCTTGCCCAGGGTTTGCGCATCGCCCTTGTAGTCGAGCAGGTCGTCGACCAGCTGGAAGGCCACGCCCAGGTGGTCGCCGAAGGTGCGCAGGGCTTCGCTCTGCTCCTCGGTGGCCTGGGCCAGGGCTGCGGCGCTGTGGGTCGAGGCCTCGAACAGCATCGCGGTCTTGCCGCGGATGACGTCCATGTAGACTTCTTCGGTGGTGCTGGCGTCGCGCACTTTGGACAACTGCAGGACTTCGCCTTCGGCAATGACCCGGGTGGCCTTGGAGAGGATCTGCATGACCGGCATCGAGCCCAGCTCGACCATCATCTCGAACGAGCGCGAGTACAGGAAGTCACCGACCAGCACGCTCGGCGCGTTGCCCCACAGGGCGTTGGCGGTGGAGCGGCCACGGCGCATGCCGGACATGTCGACGACGTCGTCATGCAGCAGGGTGGCGGTGTGCAGGAACTCGATGGTGGCGGCCAGCAGGCGCAGGTCGTCGCCTTCGCGGCCCAGGGCCTTGCCGCACAGCAGCACCAGCAGCGGGCGCAGGCGCTTGCCGCCGGCCGAGGTAATGTAGTCGCCGATTTTCGATACCAGCGGTACACGCGAAGTCAGCTGTTTCTTGATAATCTCGTCAACGGCGCTGAAGTCGTCCGCTACCGCACGGTAGAAAGCTTGGGGTTGCATCGGCCACAGGTGCTCCATAAAGGTTGCGCGGCATGCTAGGTCGCGGGTCCCGGCGTGTCAAGGCGCACTGCCCGCGGGCCGGGGGTGGGACTTGCAAGCAAAGCGGGGCTTGCGTACAATCGCGCACCCTGAACTTCCTGGGCAGCACCTGCCTTACGCAATTGCACTGGGCCGTTCCAGCCCTATGCAGCCATGCCAGCCAATACTCTTCCTATAAAGAGCTGGGTGAGCAGGATTATCGGAGAAATACCCATGTACGCAGTAATTGTTACCGGTGGCAAGCAGTACAAAGTCGCCGAAGGTGAATACCTGAAAATCGAAAAACTGGAAATCGCCACTGGCGAATCCGTGACTTTCGACCGCGTTCTGTTGGTTGCCAATGGCGACGACGTGAACATCGGCGCTCCAGTCGTTGCTGGTGCCAAGGTTGTTGCTGAAGTGATCTCCCAAGGTCGTCACGACAAAGTGCGCATCATCAAGTTCCGCCGCCGTAAGCACCACATGAAGCGTATGGGCCACCGCCAGTGGTTCACCGAAATCAAGATCACCGGTATTTCGGCTTAATCGCCTGAATCCATTTCTGGAGAATTTGAACCATGGCACACAAAAAAGCTGGTGGTAGTACCCGTAACGGTCGCGACTCAGAAGCCAAACGCCTTGGCGTGAAGATGTATGGCGGCCAGGCTATCATCCCTGGCAACATCATCGTGCGTCAGCGCGGCACCCAATTCCACGCTGGCTACGGCGTTGGCATGGGTAAAGATCACACCCTGTTCGCCAAGATCGCGGGTAAGATCAAGTTCGAAGTTAAAGGCGCCTTCGGTCGTCGTTACGTGAGCGTTGTCGCCGAGTAATCGCGCGAACGCTGGAAAAGCCCTGTCTCGCGACGGGGCTTTTTCGTTTGTGGGGTGAGTCTCTTGCAAAGCTGTTTGTATGGGCTGCCGGCGTGGGTTGTTACTGTCGTGACGGGGCCGCCGCGCTCACTTTTGCAAGAGCCTTATGTCTTTGTGTCACTCAGCTCGTCCAGCTGACGAGAGGCGGTTTTTATGAAGTTTGTTGACGAAGTATCGATCCGGGTCAAAGCCGGTGACGGCGGTAACGGTTGCATGAGCTTCCGCCGCGAAAAATTCATCGAGAACGGTGGTCCCAACGGCGGTGACGGTGGCGACGGCGGCTCGGTATACATGGTTGCCGACGATAACCTCAACACCCTGGTCGACTACCGTTACACCCGTCACTTCGAAGCCCAGCGCGGCTCCAACGGCGGCAGCACCGACTGCACCGGCAAGAAGGGCGACGACCTGATCCTGCGCGTGCCGGTCGGCACCACGGTGATCGACTCGGCCACCCAGGAAGTCATCGGCGACCTGGTCAAGCCAGGCCAGAAGCTGATGGTGGTCCAGGGCGGCTGGCACGGCCTGGGCAACACCCGTTTCAAATCCAGTACCAACCGTGCGCCACGCCAGACCACTCCGGGCAAACCGGGTGAGCAGCGTGACCTGAAACTGGAAATGAAAGTACTGGCCGACGTCGGCCTGCTGGGCCTGCCGAACGCCGGCAAGAGTACCTTCATCCGCTCGGTATCGGCCGCCAAGCCGAAAGTCGCCGACTACCCGTTCACCACCCTGGTGCCGAACCTGGGCGTGGTCAGCGTCGACCGCTGGAAGAGCTTTGTCATCGCCGACATTCCCGGCCTGATCGAAGGTGCCTCCGACGGTGCCGGCCTGGGTATCCGCTTCCTCAAGCACCTGGCGCGTACCCGCCTGCTGCTGCACCTCGTCGACCTCGCGCCGCTGGATGAAAGCAGCAGCGCCGATGCCGCTGAAGTCATCGTCAACGAGCTGACCCGCTTCAGCCCGTCGCTGGCCGAGCGTGATCGCTGGCTGGTGCTGAACAAGACCGACATGCTGATGGACGACGAGCGTGACGAGCGGGTCAAGGAAGTGGTCGAGCGCCTGCAGTGGGAAGGCCCGGTCTATGTGATCTCGGCCATCTCCAAGCAGGGCACCGAGCAGCTCAGCCGCGACATCATGCGCTACCTCGAAGACCGCGCCGACCGCCTGGCCAACGACCCGGCCTACGCCGAAGAGCTGACCGAGCTCGACCAGCGCATCGAAGACGAAGCCCGTGCCCAGCTGCAGGCCCTGGACGACGCTCGCGCCCTGCGCCGCAGCGGGGTCAAGAGCGTGCACGACATCGGCGACGACGATGACGATGATTGGGACGAGGACGACGAAGACGGCCCGGAAATCATTTACGTGCGCGACTGATTCGTTGCAGTACACTAAACGCCGCTCTCAGGAGCGGCGTTTTGGTATCTAAAGATCTGAATAGGTTGGAAGAAGATGCGGAGCAAGGTGACGGGTGCGCAGCGCTGGGTCGTGAAAATCGGCAGTGCCCTGCTGACAGCAGATGGCAAGGGCCTGGATCGCGCGGCCATGGGTGTCTGGGTCGAGCAGATGGTGGCGTTGCATGAGGCAGGTGTCGAGTTGGTGCTGGTGTCGTCCGGGGCGGTTGCCGCGGGGATGAGCCGTTTGGGCTGGGCCAAGCGACCGAGTGCGATGAACGAGCTGCAGGCGGCGGCCTCGATCGGCCAGATGGGCCTGGTGCAGGCCTGGGAGTCGAGCTTTGCCGAGCATGGCCGGCATACCGCGCAGATCCTCCTGACCCACGACGACCTGTCGGACCGCAAGCGTTACCTCAATGCCCGCAGCACCCTGCGCACCCTGGTGGAGCTGGGCGTGGTGCCGGTGATCAACGAAAACGACACCGTGGTCACCGACGAGATCCGCTTCGGCGACAACGACACCCTGGCGGCGCTGGTGGCCAACCTGGTCGAAGCCGACCTGCTGGTGATCCTCACCGACCGCGACGGCATGTTCGACGCCGACCCGCGCAACAACCCTGATGCGCAGCTGATTTACGAAGCCCGTGCCGACGATCCGAGCCTCGACGCCGTGGCCGGCGGCACCGGCGGCGCCCTGGGCCGTGGCGGCATGCAGACCAAGCTGCGTGCCGCGCGCCTGGCGGCGCGTTCCGGTGCCCACACGATCATCGTCGGTGGGCGCCTTGAGCGCGTGCTCGACCGCCTCAAGGCGGGCGAGCGCCTGGGCACCTTGCTGTCGCCTGAGCGCGGCATGCTCGCCGCGCGCAAGCAGTGGCTGGCCGGGCACCTGCAGACTCGCGGCACCCTGGTGCTCGACGAGGGCGCGGCGAAGGCTTTGCGCAAGGACAACAAGAGCCTGCTGCCGGTCGGTGTGAAGACCGTGCAGGGCAGCTTCCGCCGTGGCGAGATGGTGGTTTGCGTCGGCCCGGATGGCCTAGAGGTCGCCCGCGGCCTGGCCAACTACAGCGCCCTGGAAGCACAGAAAATCATTGGCCAGCCGTCTGACGCGATCGAGGGCCTGCTGGGCTACATCGCCGAGCCGGAGCTGGTGCACCGCGACAACCTGATTCTGGTCTGAGGAACTACCTGTGTTCAAAGGGATGATTGCAGCGGCGCTGCTGGCGTTGCCGGTAATGGCATCGGCCGAGGAGATTGGCCAGGTATCGACGGTGTTCAAGATCGTCGGGCCGAATGACCGCATCGTTGTCGAGGCGTTTGATGACCCCAAGGTCGAGGGCGTGACCTGCTATCTGTCACGGGCCAAGACTGGCGGACTGAAAGGTGGCCTGGGCCTGGCTGAAGACCGCGCCGAGGCGTCGATCGCCTGCCGTCAGGTCGGGCCGATTCGCTTCAAGGAGCAGCTCAAGGACGGTGACGAGGTGTTCAAGGAGCGCACCTCGCTGGTGTTCAAGACCATGCAAGTGGTGCGTTTCCTCGACAAGAAGCGCAATACCCTGGTCTACCTGGTGTACTCCGACCGGGTCATCGAAGGCAGCCCGCAGAATGCGGTGACGGCGATTCCGATCCTGCCGTGGGCCCAGCAGTAACACCGGGTTGAGTTCATCGCGGGGCAAGTCGGGTCGCCGCACCGCCGCTCCCACTGGACCGGTGGGAGCGGCGGTGCGGCGACCCGACTTGCCCCGCGATTAGTTTCAGGCTGAAGCTTCTTCCTCTTCTTCTTTGCGCACTACCGCCTTCTCCACATCCCGGCGGCTGATGTACTTCCAGTCTGCCTCGTCGATATAGATGCCGTTCGGCCCGCTGCCGCCTTCCAGGTCGATGGCGACATGCGCCGAAACCTGCGGCTTGACGCTCGCCAGAATCGGTACGAAGCCCAGCTGCAAGCTGGTTTCCAGCAGCGCTGCCTGGTTGCGTTCGTCGATGTCGGCCGCTTCGTCCAGGTAGTACGGCAGGCGTACGCGGCCGGCCAGGTCGCGGTCCATCAGGTGCAGCAACAAGTACATGTTGGTCAGCGCCTTGATGGTCATGGTGGTGCCGTTGGACGCCGCACCGTCGATGTCGGTGTGGATCACCGGCTGGCCACCGACCTTGGTGATCTCGAAGGCCAGTTCGAACAGGTCCTTGAGGCCCAGCTGGTTGTGGTTGGCCGCGACCAGGCGCGCCAGGTATTCCTTGGCCTCTTCGTTCTTGTTGTCCTGCTCGGCGCTGGCGCTGAGGTCGAACACCGACAGGGTCTCGCCTTCCTCGTACTGGCCGGCGCTGTGGATGATCTGGTCGATGTGCTTGAGCGCTTCCTTGTTGGGTGCCAAAACGATACGGAAGCTCTGCAGGTTGGAGACCTGGCGCTTGTTGATCTCGCGGTTGAACAGCGCCAGTTGGTGCTCGAGGCTGTCGTAGTCACTGCGAATGTTGCGCAGGGTCCGGGCGATGTCGGTGACCGCAGCGCGGCGCGCCTTGCCCAGGGTCAGGGCTTCTTCGGTGCGGTGCGAGTAGGCGTTGATCAGCAGTTGCAGGCGGCGCTCCATGTCGTCTTCGCTGTCGAACTTGGCCACGCCCTTGAGGCGTACCTGGGCATACAGCGCCTCGATCTGGCCATCGACCCGCAGCAGGCCCTGCCAGCTGTCCTGGTAGTCGTTGAGCAGCGGCAGCAAGTTGTCCATGCTGTCGTCGACCGGTTCCATGAACGGCGTGCCGAACGGCAGGTCGGCGGGTAGCAGCTGGCGGCGACGCAGGGCGTCGTCGAGGGTGCGCTGCTTGGCTTCCATGTCGGCGATCTGCCGGCCGACCAGTTGCAGCTTGGCCGACAGCTGCTGGACGCGTTCGGTGAAGGCGTCGCTGGAGCGCTTGAGCTCGTCCTGGGCCGCTTCCATCTGCGCCAGTTGCTCGAGTTTGTCGCCTTCCTCGGCGGACAGGGTCTCGCTGCGGCGGAAGTCTTCCAGGGCCTTTTGTGCATCCAGTACCTGTTGGTACAGGGCTTCGGTCTGGGTCTTGCTCGCGGCGCGGTCGGCGGCTACCGCCTGCTGGGTCTTGAGCTGCTTGAGTTCTTTTTCCAGGCGCTCCTTCTGGTCGCGCAGGGCAGCGCGGTCGGCCAGGGCCTGCAGGGCAGGCGGCTCGATGTGCGAGAGGTCGATGGACAGACCCGGGGCCTCGAAGCGCTCGCCCTTGAAGCCGTCGAGTACCGCTTCCAGGGATTTGACCCAGACATCGCTGTCGTCCAGCTCGATGCCGCGCTCGCCCAGCGGCAGGCTGAACAGCGCACCATTGAACAGGCGCATCAGGCGTTCGACGTCCTGCTGCGAGAACTCTTCACGCAGGCGCGCGTAGCTGTTGTTGTCGGCGTGGTCGAGCTGCTGTTTGACTGACTTCAGGCGTTTTTCCAGCTCGCGCAGACGCTCTTCGAGGTCTTCGGCGCTGAACTGGCGCGACTGCGCCAGGGCACCGGCCAGTTCGTCGTGGGCGTCCTTGGCGGCCAGCAGTTGCTGTTCCAGGACCTTGACGTCATCGACCAGGGCGAAGCGATGCTTGAGCACCGACAACTCGCCGAGCCAGCGCTGCACGCCAGTGATCTCGCGCTCCAGGCGCATCAGTTCCTGGGTGCCGCCACGCTGGTCGTTCTGCAGGCTGTCCTGTTCGTTCTTGTAGTGCTCGGCCTGGATCACCAGCTCTTCTTTGCGCGCGCTGGCGTAGTCCTGCCAGGTGCCGAGCAGCGAGTCGAGCAGTGGCGATAGGCGATGCAGCTTGCCGCGCAGGATGTCGCGCTGGGCTACGCCATTGGCCAGGGCCTCGACCAGCGGGCCGGCGGCGACCAGCGAGTTGTAGTCCTGCTCCATGCGCCGTACGTCGCGGAAGGCTTCTTCGCAGGCGGCGATGTAGTCGACGCTGCCCGAACGCAGGCTGTGCTCGAAGGCGTCGAGGAACAGCTGCTTGAGCTTGGCCGCGGTGATCTCGCGCATGTGCAGCAGGTTGATGAACAGCGCGCGGAAGGTCTTCAGGCTCTGCTCGCTGGTGGAGCGCAGCGGGATCAGGGTCAGGTCCAGCGGGATCGAGGTGTGGCCGCCGACCAGCAGGCGGCGCAGCTCGTCAGGCTTGAGCTCGTAGGCCTTGAGGCCGTTGCGCTCAAGGTTGCTGAACAGCTCTTTCTGGCGCAGGCAGGTGTCGTTCTTCTGGTAGTGGGCCAGGTCCAGTTCGCCGGCATAGGCGAAGAACTGGTGACCGAAACCGCCACCCGGGCCGCGGCCGACCACGCCGATCACGTGTGGGCCGTGGGGCAGGTTGACTTCGCAGAGGATGTAGCTGGTGTCGGTGGCAAAGTAGAAGCGGCGCGACTGCTCGAGGCTGTACTTGCCGAAGCTCATGTCCGACATGCGTGCCAGGATCGGGAACTGCAAGGCGTTGATCGAGGCACTCTTGCCCAGGTTGTTGGCACCGTAGACCGACAGCGGGTGTTCCAGGGGGAACAGGCCGAGGCTGTAGCCGGCGGTGTTGAGCAGTGCGAAGCGGCGAATGCCGTAGCGTTCCTGGCTCATGCGTCAATCTCCTGTTGCTCTTGCGCTATGGCTCGGGCCAGGGCGTCTTCTTCGCTTTCTTCGAACGGGCTGAGGTCCAGCGGGTCGTCGGTACGGTTGAGTTCTTCCGGGCTCTCTTCCTCGACCAGCACCGGCGTTGGCAACGGCAGGGCGCTGTGCAGGCTGGCAGCCAGGTCGCGGTCCTGCTGGACCGACAGGCAGACATCGAGGAAACGGTGCATCGGCGGCAGGAAGCGGTAGATGCCGTTCTCTTCGTGGGCAAAGCCGAGCTGGGTCATGCGGCGCATGATCTTCTCTTCCAGCTCGTCGGGGGTCTGCACTTCGGCCTGGATGAACAGGTCGCGGTATTTTTCCAGCAGCGAAGGCAGCTCGTCGCGGCCCAGGCTGCCGCCGTCGAGCACCGACATCGGGTCGCGGCCCTGGTCAGCCAGGTGCTCGACCAGGATGAAGGTGAACAGCGACAGGCGCTGGGCAGTCTTGTTGACCTGGGCGGCGGCCAGGTCCGGGACGAAGTAGTAGAAACCGCGGGTGTCGCACACCAGTTCAAAGCCCAGGGCCTTGAACAGGCCGCGGTACTGGTCCTGGAAATTCGACAGTTGGGCGTACAGCTCCGGGTCGCGGCGGCTGATGTGGAAGCCCTTGAACAGCTCGCGGAAGATCGGTGCGAGCTGGGACAGTTCGGAAAGATCAAGATGCATGGGCAGGGCTCGCAGTTGGCTCAGGCGATGGTTCGCGGCTCGATGTCAGAGCGAAGGAACGCAGGCTGACCAGGTGTTCGCGGGTGGTGTATTCGCGGCGCTCGAGGCGCGCGCGGGTAAAGCGTTTTTCCCGCGACAGGCGCGAGAACCAGTACAGCAGCTCGTCGGTGGCGCCTTCGGGCTCCTGGTCGAGCAGCCAGACCATCAGGTCCGGCAGCGGCAGGGCGTCTTCGCAGCGCTCGAGCATTTCCTTGACCGTACGCGGCGCACGCGGGGCATCGCCCTTGTGGCTCTTGTGGGCCTTGGGAAACTGCGCAGGCTTGGGCTCGAAGCGGGCCAGGGCATAGACGTAGGCTTCGACCTGGCTGGCGCTGCCGAGGAAGGTGCTCTGCGGGCGGGTGAACAGCGGCATGGCCGCCTGCGGCACGGCGTCCAGGCCTTTGCGGCGGATTACCGACAGGGCCAGGGCGGCGCCGCGGGTCACGGCGTTGTGCCGGCGCGCTTCTTCACGCAGCGGCAGCAGCAGTTCACGGGCATGGCGCAGGGTCAGCTGGGCGCTGGTCTGCATCTCGAGGATGCGCGCGTGGGTGCGCAGGAGCATGTCGTCGTCGACCAGGTGGCCCAGACGGGCCTGCTCGCCGAGCAAGCGCAGCAGCACGGTCTCGACCTTGCGCACGCCTTGCTCGAAGGCGCCATCGGCGTTGACCAGCTGGATCATCGGCTCGACATATTCGTCCCAAGTCGCCAGGACTTCGGCGTAACGCTGGCGCAGGGGGATTTGCCGGTCACTGGTCTTAGCGCGTTCGGCCACGGCGACCAGCGCCTGTTCGTCGTTGTCGAGCTTCTTCAGTACGTCACGCACGCGCATGTCGAGCAGGCGCAGCTGGCGCGCCAGGTCATTGCCGTCGCGAATCTCGAAGGCGTCCTGGATGTGCCCGGCCAGGCGCTCGAGGTGGCGCAGGTAGGCTTCGATCTCCAGGCACAGGCCCAGGCGGTGCTCGCGGCGCAGGTAAGCGAGAAAGTCATGGATCTGGGCGTTGAGCTCGAAACGGTTCGGGCTTTTTGCCACCGGCACCAGGATATCCAGGCGGATCCATACGTCGAGCAGGCTGGTGATGTCCTGGGGCGTGCTCTCCAGCTGCTGGGTGGCCAGTTGCTGGCGCAGTTCGGCCAGGCTCAGGGTGCCCCCGTCGAAGCGCTCGCACAACGGCTCGAGCAGGGCCCAGTGTTCGGCTAGGGCGCGCAGGACGCGCTTGGGTTCGATCATTGGCGGGTCGACTCGTTGCCAAATAAAAGCGCCGATTGTACTGCATCAGACGCCTGTCGATTCACCCCCTTGATCGCTTCAAGCTGCTGTCGGGCGGTTTTCTGCCGATCAACAGCGGCGCCGAGCGGCGAACAACGTTAGAATATCGGCCCTGACTTATCCACAGATGGCCGATCCTTCTTGTTAATCGAGTCCCGCCGCCGCGCTTATCTCAACGCCATGCAAGTGGTGCACTGGCTGCCGCGTGCCGAACTGCCGTTCGCCGCGCCGTCGCGCCCGCAGCTGTTGTTGCCGGTGGCGGCACTCGAGGAACCGGCGTTCGAGCCGCAGGAGCAGGCACCTGCCCCTGCCAGCGTTGCGCCGAGTGCGCCGCTGGTGCGTTCTGGCGAGCGCCCGAAGATCGAGATCCCGCGCCCAGGCAGCACGCCGAAAGTGACGGCCAAGGCGGTGGACGAAGCCGAAAAGCCCGTGGTTGCCAGGCCTGCGCCGGTACCACCGCCACGCTTTGCCCTGCAACTGCTGCGTGCCGGCAACTGCCTGCTGCTGGTCGAGCTTGCCACCGGCGAGCCGTTCCAGAGCCGCGACCCGTCCTACCTGCTGCTCAAGGACATGCTGCGCGCCGCCGGCCTGCCGGACAGCCCGCAGATCATCGGCGAGCCGGTGCGCTGGCCGTTGCTGGTGCGCGGCAACCTTGACCAGGGCCCGCAGGCCGCGACCGATTTCGTCCAGGGCTTTATCCAGGCCCGGCTTGAAGAGGCGCCGTGCGTCTGTCTGTGGCTGATTGGCCTGCCTGCCGTGCGCTTTGCCGGTGAGGCCGACGCCGAAGCTTATTACCGCGAGTTGCCGGTTGAAGGCCTGGGCGCTGCCTGGGCCTTGCCGGGGCTCGAACTGTTGATGGACGAGCCGCAGCGCAAGGCGCACGTCTGGCAAGCCATGCGCCGGCTGATGGCGCGCTGGAAACCAAGCAATGAGTGACACAATCAGCTTTCGCCGGATGACCGAGGCGGATCTGGATGCCGTACTGAAGATCGAATACGCCGCCTTCAGCCACCCCTGGACCCGCGGGATTTTCCTCGACGGGCTCAAGTCCTATGAAATCTGGCTGATGTTCGAAGGCGAGCAACAGGTCGGCCACGGCGTGATCAACGTGATCATCGACGAGGCGCACCTGCTCAACATTACCGTCAAGCCGCAAAGCCAGGGCCGCGGCCTGGGCCTGCGCCTGCTGGAAGAGCTGATGAAGCGCGCCTACGCGAGCAACGGTCGCGAGTGCTTCCTCGAAGTGCGCGCCAGCAACCAGTCGGCCTACCGCCTGTACGAGCGCTACGGCTTCAATGAAATCGGTCGCCGGCGTGACTACTACCCGGTTGCCGGCGGTCGCGAAGACGCCCTGGTCATGGCCTGCACCCTGTTCGAGTAACGGCTCAGGGTTCGCGCTTGCCGTCCAGCGGATCGCGCCGGGCCAGTTCCGCTTCATCCAGGCCGTTGCCGCCGCCGATGTCATCTTCGTCGACTACGCTCAAATCCCAGTCTGCCGGGTGATCCGCACCGGCTTAGCCGGGCGAGCGGGCGCCGTCTTCGGGGATGAGGGTTTCTGGCTCGAGGTCGTCGTCGGTTGGGTCGAAACCGGCATCGACATTGGGGGTATCCTTGTCAAAGTGCAGTTCTTCAACCGAGCCCATGCGGTCTTCGTCGGTGTCGATCGGGGCGGGTTGCGGGGCGTGCAGCGGGCGGTGTTCCTGGCTCATGGTCGATCCTCCTGCGGGTGGGCGTATGCGGTGGACCTGACGGTTGGCCGAAGATTCAAAGGCGTGACCTGAACGGGCCGGCGCCTGTCACAAGATGCGCACCAACCATGAGGCTTGAACATGCACGATCTACAAGAACTGATTGATAACAACGCGCGCTGGGCCGATGCGATCAAGCAGGAAGATCCGGATTTCTTCGCCAAGCTCGCGCGTCAGCAGACTCCGGAATTCCTCTGGATCGGCTGCTCGGACGCCCGGGTTCCGGCCAACGAGATCGTCGGCATGTTGCCGGGCGATCTGTTCGTTCATCGCAATGTCGCCAACGTGGTGCTGCACACCGACCTCAACTGCCTGTCGGTGATCCAGTACGCGGTGGACGTGCTCAAGGTCAAGCATATCCTGGTCACCGGCCACTACGGTTGCGGCGGGGTACGGGCCTCGATGCAGGATCGCCAATTGGGCCTGATCGACGGCTGGCTGCGTTCGATTCGCGACCTGTACTACGAGAACCGCGTGGAGCTGGCCAGGCTTGCGACCGAGGAAGAGCGGGTGGACCGCCTGTGCGAGCTGAACGTGATCCAGCAGGTGGCCAATGTCGGCCATACCACCATCGTCCAGAATGCCTGGCACCGTGGCCAGAGCCTGTCGGTGCATGGTTGCATTTATGGCATCAAGGATGGCCGCTGGAAGAGCCTGAACGCGACCATCAGCGGCCTCGACCAGTTGCCGCCGCAGTACCGCTTGCGTCCGCAGGACTGAGCCTATCGCGGCGACCCGAGTTGTCCCGCGATAGGCTTAACCTCAAGACTTCTGCAAATCACGCAACGTCCGCGTCACCGCCCCGGTATTGCACTTGGCCCCAGCCTGCTCCGGGGTCATGTTGCGAATGCTGCGAAAATACAGCTCGCAGGTCTGCTTCTTCGCCGTCACCTGCCACTTCTGGGTACAGGCCCCCAGCGTTGCCTTGGCATCCGCCGCCGGGTTGCGGCCCATGCCCGCCTGCCAGCAGGCCGCGCTCAAATCCTGGCCCATCATCTTCAGACCGGCCTGATCGGCCTTGTCCTGGTCGCCACCATAGTTGGTTTTATCTGCCGCATACCAGATTGCGCTCGGGTGATTGGCGCCCAGCACCGGCACCTTTTGCCCAGGCGTCGGGCTGATGCTGGCCAGGCCCAGTACATAGAGCCTGGGCCCGTATTGCTGCTCGATCCAGCTGCGCACCGGCGAGCCGAAGGCAACCATCGGCAAGGCGGCGCCGTTGCCGGTTCGGGTCATCTCTTTGACCATTTGCAGCTGATAATCCTTGAAGTAGCCATACACGCCCTCCAGGTCTTTGCCGGCGCTGGCTGGCGCGGCGATCGGGGCGATGTCGACGATGGTCTGGTAGGCCGGGGTCTGCTCGGCAGGAATGCCGTTGAAGGTCAGCAGCGTGGCCCAGCGGTCGGTGGTGTTGGAACGCAGGTAGTCCTGGGCCTGGGTCAGCGAGTAGTCCGGTGGAAAATGCAGCAGCTCGATGCTGCGGCGCTTTTCCAGGGCCATGCCCAGGGGCAGGAACAGGTTCCAGTTGTAGGCCCACTTGCCTTCGCGGTTGAGCCGGGTGGCGCCCTGGTAGGCCAGCTCGCCGGTGTCGAGCAGCGCTTGCAGGGGCTTGCTGTAGTCGCTCGGTACGCCCTGGATGTCGGCATGCAGTGTGTCGTTGTCGCGCTTGACCTTTACCGTCGCCGCGGCGTAACCGTCGCGTTGCACACTCTGGGTCAGGTAGTGCTCCACGGTTTGCTCAAGGGTCCAGTCGCGAAAGCAGATGACGTTGCAGTTGTTGGGGTAGGCAAACAGCCGGGTCACCCGTTCCTGGCTGCCCAGGTCGATGCGGGCATCAGCCAGGGCGGCGGCGCTTAGGGTCATGGCGGCCAGGGCGAAGGTCAGTGGAGCAGTCGTGTGCATGCTTAACTCCTTGTCAGTTCCTCCCCGCAGTCGGGAGGGTTGCCATACTGGAGGAATTTCCCGGGGGTTGGGAAGGGGGAGCAGGCTGATGAAAACGTGGTGCAAGGCTGGTATCGGTGCAGGACTTTTACTGACAGCGCTCGCTGCCCGGCAGGCGCAGGCTGACGAGCGTGACCTGTACCTGTTTGCCCAGTGGGCGGGCGATCATCAGACCCGGCCCTTTCGTGAAATGCTGGTGGATGCGCGCCTGTATGGCGTGGTGCCTATCCACCAATTGCTGCGCTCGGCCAGTGACTGGCGTTTGTGCAAGGCCGAGCCGTTTGCGCTTGCGCCCGCGGCGCAGTGGCCGGCGGTGCGCTCGACCCTGCTGTTGCTCAAGACCCTGGGCGAGCAGGGCGTGCTCAAACGCTATGAAGTGGTTTCGGCCTACCGCGACCCGGTGCTCAACCGCTGCGCCGGTGGCGCCGTGGCCAGCGCCCATACCCGCGCCTTTGCGGTCGACCTGCTGCTACCGGCCTGGGCCGACCCGAATCCGCTGTGCAGCTTCTGGCAGGCCCATGGCAAGGACTGGAACATGGGCCTGGGGCGTTACCCGTCGGGGCGCATTCACATCGACACGGCGGGCTACCGCACCTGGGGTGGCGACTTCAGTGCCGGCTCCTCCTTCTGCGCGCCGGCTACCGCCAGCAAGGCTCAGTCAAGGTGAGTGAGGCAGGCCTGTGACTGGCCGATCACCCACTCGGCGAAGCAGCGGCTTTTGTCGTCGTCGAGCAGCGTCTGGGGGCTGAGCAGGTAGTAGGCCGACTGGTCCTGGATAAAGCCGCGCGGCGCCTGCAACTGGCCGCTGTCGATTTCATCCTGGACCATCAGGCGCGAGGCCATGGCCACGCCCAGCCCGGCTGCCGCCGCCTGAATGCACAGGTAGAAGTGCTCGTAATCGGCGCGGCTACTGCCCTTGGCCGACTCCCCGCTGTGACGCAACCAGGTAGCCCAGGCGTTGGGGCGCGAAGCGCTGTGCAGCAGGCGTTGGCCGGCCAGGCCGTGTTCGGGAAAGTTATGGGTGGCACTGCACACCGGGCCAACCCATTCGTCGCAGATCTTCAGTGCGTACAGATTGGCGTCCCAGCGAAAGTCATCGCGGCGCAGGGCCAGATCGACGCCGTTGCGGGCAAAATCGATCGGCCCGCCAGCCGCCACCAGGTGCAGGTGAATGTCCGGGTGGGCGGCATGAAAGGCCGGCAGCCGTGGGATCAGCCAGCGCATGGCGATGGTTGGCTCGCACGACAGCACCAGCACGTTCTCCCGCGCCTGTTGCTGCAGGCGGTACACCGCGCCTTCAAGCTGCTCGAACACCGACAGCGTGGTGCCGTGCAGGGCGCGGCCGGCGGCGGTGAGAAAGATCGCCCGGTTGCGCCGCTCGAACAGTTGCACGCCCAGCGTTTCTTCCAGCAGGCGCACCTGTCGGCTCACCGCACCGTGGGTGACATTGAGCAGCTCGGCGGCGCGCACAAAGCTCTGGGTTTGCGCGGCAACATCGAAATAGCGAAAGGCGGACAGCGCAGGCAGTTTCATATCTGTGAGAAAAACTAGCGGATTTGCCTCACTATAAATCGCTTTTGGCCTTACCCGAAGCTTTCGATAATGGCGGCGTGCAGAGCTATCTGTGCATTGTCCTAGCAGATCGAGGAGCTTTACGTGAATGAACTCATAGCCGTTGCCCTGTTTACCGTGCTGGCGGTGATCAGCCCGGGCGCCGACTTTGCCATGGTGACCCGCAGCAGCTACGCCTTTGGCCGCCGCGCCGGCCTGGCGGCGGCAATGGGCATCGCCCTGGGGGTGCAGGTGCATGTGCTGTACACGGTGCTGGGCATCGCGGTGATCATCAGCCAGAGCCCGGCGCTGTTTTTGGCGATGAAGGTGCTGGGGGCGGGGTACCTGATTTATCTGGGCTACAAGTCGCTGACCAACACCACGCGGATTTCCCTGGATGGCACCAGCGCCAGTCAGCTCGGCGTGCTGGCGGCATTTCGTTCGGGCTTTCTGACCAACGCCCTGAACCCCAAGACTATGCTCTTTGTGGTCAGTGCCTATACCCAGGTGGTGCAGCCGGGCAGTTCGCTGGCGATCAACTTCGGCTATGGCGCGTTCATGTCGCTCGCCCACGGGTTGTGGTTCAGCCTGGTAGCGGTGTTTTTCTCAAGCGCCGTGTTGCGCCGGGCCATGCTCGAGCGCCAGCGTCTGGTTGACCGGGTGATTGGTGTGGCCTTGATCGGCCTGGGGCTGGCGGTAGTGTTCGCCAATGTGCGCTAAGCGGGCAGGGTAAAAATCGCAGGCAAGAAAAAAGGGCTTACCTTGCGGTAAGCCCTTTTTAGTACTTGGTGGCTACACAGGGACTTGAACCCCGGACCCCAGCATTATGAATGCTATGCTCTAACCAACTGAGCTATGTAGCCAAGTGGCGCGCATTATTCGCCTGAAACGGATTTGTGTCAACACTCTTTTTCAAAAAAATTAACGCGCGATCAACCGCTTAGCCGTAAACCGGCTCAGAAGTCGTATTTGAACGTGGTCATCAGGTTACGCGGCGCCCCGTAGTTGCCGTACGACGACGCCATCGAGTAGTACTCGCGGTCGAAGACGTTGTTGAGGTTGACCGTGGCGCTGAGGTTTTCGCTGATGTTGTAGCGCGCCATCAGGTTGACCAGTGCGTAGCTGCCCTGGTCGAAGCTGTGCAGGTCGGTGCCGACCTTGCTTTGCCAGTTGACCCCGCCACCCACGGTGACTTTGTCGAGCATGCCCGGCAGGCGGTAGCTGGTGAAGGTCTTGAGGCTGTGGCGCGGATACACGGTGGCAATGCGCTCATCCTGGTTGTCGGTGGTCAGGGTGTAGGTGTAGCCCGCCGACGCCTGCCAGCCTTCGGCCAGCTCGCCATTGAGCTCCATTTCCAGGCCTTTGGAGGTGGTGTCCTGCTTGGCGTCGTAGACGTTGTCGTGCACCCAGATCGCCAGGTTGTCCTGTTCGAGCTTGAACAGCGCCAGGCTGGAGTTCAGCTTGCCGTCGAAATGGCTGCCCTTGACGCCAAGCTCGTAGCCAACGCCCTGCATCGGGTCGAGCGGCTTGTTGTTCTCGTCGGTGACCCAGGAGGCTTGCGGGTTGAAGATTTTGGTGTAGCTGGCGTACAGCGCCCAGGTTTCATCAAGGTCGTAGACCACCCCGGCATAAGGGATGAACACACCGGTCTCTTTACGGTTGACCTCGGTCTTCTCACCACCGTACGGGCGGTCCTCGGTGTCACGCTTCCAGTCGATGACCCGGCTGCCGAGAATCAGGTTGAGGTCGTCGGTCAGGTGCAGGCGCGAGGTGAGGTAGGCGGCGTACTGGGTTTCTTCCATTGACGATTTGCCGCTGATGGTCCAGTCCGGCTTGGGCTGCTTGCCGTCCCAGTCGAAGATGTTCTCCACCGACGCACCTGGCGTTGCGTTGTAGTCGTAGCGCCAGCCGCCCCAGCTCGGTACGTTTTCGTTGTACTTGGACAGGGTTACGCCGCCGATCAGTTCGTGTTCGCGGCCGAACAGGCTGAACGGGCCGGTCAGGTACAGGTCCAGGTTGTCCTGGCGCGGGGTGCCGGAAAAGCGCACCGGCAACTGGCTCAGGCCGCTGCCGTCGGGCTGCAGCTCGCCCATGAGAAAACCGAACACTTCGTCGAACTTGTTTTCGGAATGGCTGTACTCGATCTTGCCGCTCCAGCCGTTGCCCAGTTGCTGCTCCACCGAGGCGAAATAGCTGGTCTGTTCGTGGTCGTTGTACGACCAGTCCGGAGCCATGTTGATCGAGCGCTTGAGATTGCTGCGCTCACCCGTGCTGAAGCGGGTTGGCAGGCCGGTGCGCAGCGGCGAGTCGACGTCGGTGCGCTGGTAGCTGAAGCCCATGGTCAGCAGGGTATCTTCGCTCAGGTCGAACTCGGTGATGCCATACAGCAGCTGGCTCTCCAGCTTGTAACGGTCGACCCAGGCGCCTTCAGTCTTGTAGTCGGCAACCAGGCGGCCGCGCACATTGCCGCTTTCGGTCAGCGGCCCGGAAACATCGAAGCCGGTGCCATAGCGGTCCCAGGTGCCGGCCGAGCCGGTGACGCTGGCCTGGCCTTCAACAGTCGGACGCTTGCGGATCAGGTTGATGGTCGCCGACGGGTTGCCCATGCCGCTGATCAGGCCGCTGGCGCCGCGGACGATCTCGATGCGGTCGTACATCGCCATGCTCTGGGTGTAGTTGTCCATCCGCGTGACGGTCGGCACGCCGTCGATCTCGTAGTTCTGGATGACGAAGCCGCGCGAGTAGTAGCTGTCGGTCTCGGCGCCCAGGCCGTCGCGCACGACGATCACCCCGGGGGTCGCTTCGAGGGCATCGCTGAGATTGGTCAGGCGCTGGTCATCCAGGCGCTGGCGAGTCATGACGGTCAGCGACTGCGGGGTTTCCTGGGGTGTCAGGTTCAAGCGCGTCGAGCTGCTGGACGAGTAGGTGGTGTAAAGCCCGGTGCCTTCAGTGGTCGAGCCCGGTGCCTTGCCGGAAATGCTCATGGCATCCAGTTGCAGAGCGCTGCCCAGTTCCATCGGCAAATCGATGACAAAGCTGCTGGCGTTGGGTTGACTCAGGCGTGCGCTGCTGCCGGCAGTCAGGGCCTGCAGTGCCTGGGTCGGGCTCATGCGGCCCTTGACCCCCGGCGACGAGCGCCCGGCCAGCTGGTTGGCGTCGTAGATCACCTGCAGCCCGCTTTGGGCGCTGAACTGGTCCAGGGCATCGGCCAAGGCTTGCGCGGGGATGTTGAACTCCTGCGCCTGGGCCTGGGTCTGGGCAGACTCGGCGGCCTGCAGCGGCAGGCCCAGGGTTGTGGAAAACAGGCTGGCGGCAAGGATGGCGCGGGCCAGTGGCTGACGGCTGAATCGGAAATCGCGTGGGTACTGCATGTGTCCTCCCCCAGAGAATACAAACGATAATGCTTCTTATGTGGAGGTGTGACGCAGCAGCAAAGACAATTACCGAATGCCTGGGAAATATATTTTCACCGGCTTAGCGGACGATGATCCATTGCCCGGCCAGGTTGCTCACGTTGAGGTTCTGAGTGCGCGCCAGGGCATCGATGGCAGTGGCGGCCTGGTCGAGGTTAAAGCTGCCGCTGACCGGGCGCCGGCCGATCTGTTCATCGATGTACAGCAGGCGGCTGCCCTGGTACTCGGCAAGCTGTTCGAGCACCCGGCGCAAGGGCACCTCACGCACCCGCAACTGCCCCTCGCGCCAGGCCAGCAGGCGTTCGGCATCGACCTTCTCGACCTGGTCCAGGCGGCTGGCGCTGAGCGTCACGCGTTCACCGGGGGCGAGCATGCGTTTGTCGCCGGCGCTGCTGACCTCGACCTTGCCTTTGAGCAGCACCACTTCATCGTGATCGCGCCCGCGCCTGACCGAGAAGCGCGTACCCAGCACCTGTACCTGGGCCTCGTCGACATCGACCACGAAGGGCCGGCCATCGTGGGTCACTTCAATGAACATCTGCCCTTGCACCAGGCGCAGCGTGCGCACCGGCCCGCGCAGGTCGATATCGACGGCGCTGGCGCTGTCGAGGGTCAGCCGTGAGCCATCGGCCAGCTGGATCTGCCGGCGTTCGCCAACCGCGGTGGCGACATCGCTGTTCAAGCGCTGCAGCAATGGCAACTGCAACATCACCAGGCCGCTGATCAGCAGGATGCTCGCCGCCACCGCCCAGCCCCCCCAGGAGCGTGGGGCCGTACCCCGTTTGACCTTGTGCAGGCGACGCGCGGGCATCTCCAGTTGTTGCCAGAACAGCTCGACCTCGGCAAAGGTGCGGGCATTCTCGGGGTCCTGGCGCCAGCGTTCAAAGGCCTGGCGTTGCTCCCGCGGAACATCGTGGGCGCGCAGCCGGGTGAACCAGTCCAGGGCTTGCTGTTCGCGGTCGCCAGGCTCGTTCGGATGGGCAGAATTTGGCGATGGGTTCATGGCTGGTCAGTCTTGTTTCGGTTATGCAGGGCAGCCGCGGCGCAATGGCTCAGGGCTTTGTTCAAATGACGCTCGACCGCACGCGGGTCGAGTCCCAGGCGCGCGCCGATGTCCTTGTAGCTCAATTGCTCGACCCGGGCGAGTAAAAATACCTCGCGGGTCGGCGAGGGCAGGCCGTCGATCAGGCGTTCAAGATGGTCAAGGGTATTTCCGGCCACGGCACTGCGCTCGGGTGAGGTTTCGTTGAGCAGATGCTCCAGCGCCTGCTCGTCATTGACCCCACGTACCTGGTTGCGCCGAGCATGGTCGATGCTCAGGTTGTTGGCGATGCGGTACAGAAAGGCCCGCAGGTTGCCAACCTCGCCCCGCTCGCTGTGCATCAGCCGCACAAAGGCATCCTGGAGCAGGTCGCGGGCGGTTTCCCGGCAGCGCACGCGGCGGGTCAGGAAGGCCAGCAGTTCACTGCGGTGATGCTGATAGAGCAGCGACAGGCTGCGGTTGTCCTGGTCGTCGGACATGGCGTATGCGGGCCTCGAATAGGCAGGCAGTGGAGTCTGTAAAAACGCAGCCGATGCTAACGTTATTGAGAATTATTAACAAGTACGTGTTGTCGAGTTGCTAGCTACCTGGCATTTTTGCCAGTTACAGATTCCGTGCGTGCTGGTTAGCCTCTAGTGGCATTGCAATTTCCGAAGTCAAACCGACCCTGGAGTGACCAATCATGCTTGCCTACAAACACGCGTTACTGCTTTTGTTGCTGGTGCTGTCAGGGTGTGTCGGAACCCGTAATGTCGAGACGGTTGCCGATCGTCTCAACGAGCGCTACCTGAACCGAGCGTCAGAGTGCGCCGGAGGGTTAGCGGCCTATCATTGCAGCGGCGTGATGATCAGGGGATTTGAAAGCCTCGACCTTCTCTGGAATCCCAGCGAGTCGGAGCTCAGTCGCGATACCGTGCCCTTTTCGTACGTGCGCGCTGACCTGGGAATCACGCGCCTGTATCCAAGCATTGCTGGATTCATTGTCAATGAATTCAGCCTGGTCAACGAGAGTACCAAAGGCTCGGGGCAACCTTCCGAAGGCTACCAGCTGACCGTACGTTGTTCGTTTCCCTACGATGGAGGAACAGTCAGTCGGGCGGACGGCTGCGGTATTTCCACTCAAGAGGAAGGGATCCCGCCAGGTAGTAGTCGGCCGTGTGGGCTTCAGGGAATCAACAACGCCTATGACTGGTTGCTGCACTTCAAGCTGCTTGCAGCAAACCATCAACCCAACAGCAATTGTACTTTTAAGGCAACCGTAGGTGACTTCCTGTCCAGCTTGCAAGCCCATGTTTTGCTGGGCTCGTTGCCGGACGGCCAACTGGGGCCCTATATCGAGACGTGGAATGAAGTTGTGCTCTCTGCCTGGCCCAGGGAAGTGACCCGCGATTTACCCATCGAAGCCTTCTACTACAGCCAAGGGGGCAGCCCGATATTTGCCCGTAAGGCACAGCAACGCTTTTTTGCAGAGACGGGGCGGCTGGTGCCGATTGTGGTGGTTGACCTGGAACAAGCGCGACCTTTTACTTACCAACAGAAAGATCAGATTCGATAACTGGGATAGGCAATCCACACCGTTGGGCGAAAAGAATAGTGCGCTTGCTAACGATTTCTGGATAATTGGATCCCGCCCCCCGGATGGAAGCTTTTGTCATGGCTGTGAGCACTGCCTCGTCAACGTCACCCGCCAGCACCGCAACTGCCCAGAGCAGCCCGCTGGTGATGCGTATCATCGCCGCCTGTGCCCTGGCGCACCTGATCAACGACCTGATCCAGGCCGTGCTGCCGTCGATCTATCCGCTGCTAAAGGCCAACTACGGCCTGACCTTTACCCAGATCGGGCTGATCACCCTGACCTTCCAGATCACCGCGTCGCTGCTGCAGCCGTGGGTCGGCTTTTACACCGACCGCAAGCCGATGCCGAACCTGTTGCCGCTGGGCACCCTGTGCACCCTGGTGGGGATCGTCATGCTTGCGTATGTCGGCAGTTTCCCGATGATTCTGCTGGCGGCGGCGCTGGTGGGCATCGGTTCGTCGACCTTCCACCCGGAAACCTCGCGTATCGCCCGGCTGGCCTCCGGTGGGCGCTTCGGCCTGGCGCAGTCGACCTTCCAGGTCGGTGGCAACGCCGGCTCCGCTTTCGGCCCGTTACTGGCGGCGGCGATCATCATCCCCTTCGGCCAGGGCAATGTGGCCTGGTTCGGCCTGTTCGCGGTCTGCGCCGTGCTGGTCACCTACGGCCTGAGCCGCTGGTACAAGGAACACCTCAACCTGTTCAAGGCCAAGCAGGGCCAGCGCGCCACCCATGGCCTTTCCCGCCAGCGGGTGATCGGCGCCCTGGTGGTGCTGGGGCTGCTGGTGTTTTCCAAGTACTTCTACATGTCCAGCCTCACCAGCTACTTCACCTTCTACCTGATCGAGAAGTTCGACCTGTCGGTGGCCAGCTCGCAGCTGTACCTGTTCCTGTTCCTCGGCGCGGTAGCGGCCGGGACCTTCTTTGGCGGCCCGATCGGTGACCGCATCGGGCGCAAGGCGGTGATCTGGTTCTCGATCCTCGGCGTTGCGCCGTTCACCCTGATGCTGCCTTATGCCGACCTGTTCTGGACCAGCGTGCTCAGCGTGATCATCGGCTTCATTCTCGCCTCGGCATTCTCGGCCATCGTCGTCTACGCCCAGGAGCTGGTGCCGGGTAACGTCGGCATGATCGCCGGGATCTTCTTCGGCCTGATGTTCGGTTTTGGCGGCATCGGCGCGGCGGCGCTGGGTTATCTGGCCGACCTCAAGGGCATCGAGTACGTCTACAGCCTGTGCTCGTTCCTGCCGCTGTTCGGCCTGCTGGCAATCCTGCTGCCGTCCACCGGCAAGCGCTGAAGGCTCAAGGACGGGCTATTGACGGGTGGCACGGGTTCTCCTAGAGTGCCGCCCATCCTTTACGGTGTAACCGACGTATGAGCCGCTTCAGCCACACATTCGCGCATCGCCAGCCGGTCGTCCTGACCCGCTGCTGCGACTGGCCGAGCGATACCGTCCTCAAGCGTCGGCGCAGTGTGCTGTTCGCCTTTACCTTTTCGCCTCACCGCCCCACCTCCTGACCTGGCAGTTGCATGCCCGGCGTTTTGCCGTGGCTGGCGCGCCTGTATGCAAATCTTATTACGGTCATGTATGCGCCTGCGCAGGTGCGATGTCGTGCTTTGCGCCGGTGAGTTCGGAGTGGTGATGAATACGCGTTTGTTGCTGGGCTTGTTGTTTGCGGTTTCGGTAGTCGGTTTCAGCCTCGGGGCGAGTTTGCCATTGGTGTCGCTGCGTTTGCTCGACGCAGGGGCCAGTACCTTGCAGATCGGCATCGTCTCGGCCATTCCGGCGGCGGGGATGATGCTCTCGGCGTTCATGGTCGATGCCTGCTGCCGGCACCTGACCCGGCGCACCATCTACCTGCTGTGTTTCGGCCTGTGCACCTTGAGCATCGGCCTGCTCGAATGGGGCTTTTCCTCGCTCTACCTGCTTGCCCTGTTGCGCCTGGCGCTGGGGATCGGCATGGGCATTGCCATCATTCTCGGCGAGTCGTGGGTCAACGAGCTGAGCCCGGAACACAACCGCGGCAAGATCATGGCCCTGTACGCCACCGCCTTTACCGGCTTCCAGATGCTCGGCCCGGCGATGCTGGCGCTGCTCGGCGCGCAGAGCACCTGGGTGACCACGGTGGTGACAGGTTGCTATGGCCTGGCGCTACTGTGCATCGTGCTGACGGTGCCCAATGACCACGTCGAGCATGGCGAGGAGGGCGGCAAGAGCTTTTCCCTGGCGGGCTTTTTCCGCGTGGCGCCGGCCTTGTGCATGGGCGTGCTGTTCTTCTCGTTCTTCGATGCGGTGATACTTTCGCTGCTGCCGGTGTATGCCACCAACCATGCCTACGCCGTGGGCGTCGCAGCGTTGATGGTGACGGTGATTCTTACCGGCGACATGCTCTTCCAGTTGCCGATCGGCTGGTTGGCCGACCGCTGCGAGCGCACCACCGTACACCTGGTGTGCGGTGTGGTGGCGATGCTGATCGGCCTGGCGCTGCCATGGCTGATCGGTATGCAATGGCTGCTGTGGCCGGCCTTGGTGGTGCTCGGCGCGGTGGCCGGCGGGGTCTACACCCTGGCGCTGGTGCTGATCGGCCAGCAGTTCAAGGGCCAGGACCTGGTCACTGCCAACGCCAGCGTCGGCCTGCTCTGGGGTGTCGGTAGCCTGCTCGGGCCGCTCCTCAGTGGTGCGGCCATGGACGTCGCTCCCCATGGCCTGCCGATGGCGCTGACGGCCATGGCCGCGCTGTTCGTGGTATTCGCCCGCAGCGCCCGGCGCCGGGCCTTCCGCGCCCAGCGTGCCGGGCAGGGCGCTGCCTAGCACGCTGGGCGCTTCAGAAGCGCTCAGGCACCATGCGCGAGGTGTAGCGGGTGCTCTTGTAGCGGCCGATCTTGCCGCGCTTGGGCAGCTCGATCTTCTGTTTGTGGGTGATGTCCTCGTAGGGCACCTGCTTGAGAAAGTGGCTGATGATGTTCAGGCGCACCCGCCGCTTGTCTTCGGAAACCGCCACATACCAGGGGGCCCAGGAGGTATCGGAGGCGGCGAACATGTCATCCCGTGCGCGGGTGTAGTCGTCCCAGCGGGTGAAGGACTTGAGGTCCATCGGCGTCAGCTTCCAGATCTTGCGCCCGTCGGTAATGCGCTCCTTAAGGCGCCGCTCCTGCTCTTGAGGACTGACTTCCAGCCAGTACTTGACCAGCACGATGCCGGACTCGACCAGCATCTTCTCGAACGATGGCACCACTGACAGGAACTTGCCGGACTGCTCTTCGGTACAAAAGCCCATCACCCGCTCGACGCCGGCGCGGTTGTACCAGCTGCGGTCGAAGATCACCACTTCGCCGGCCGAGGGCATGTGCTGTATGTAGCGCTGGGCGTACATCTGGCTTTTTTCCCGTTCGGTCGGTGCTGGCAGCGCCACCACGCGAAACACCCGCGGGCTGACGCGCTCGGTGATGGCCTTGATGGTGCCGCCCTTGCCGGCGCCATCGCGACCTTCGAAGACAATACAGACCTTCAAACCCTTGGCCACCACCCACTGCTGCAACTTGACCAGCTCGATGTGCAGGGCCTTGAGGGCTTGCTCGTATTCTTTGCGGGGGAGGCGTTCGCTGCTGCCTTGCTTTTCCTTTTTCTTAGCCATGCGCCGATACCTGATCTGTGGACAAGAGCCGTTTGAATGCGGCTTTGAGTATAGATCCAGGTATTGGCCCGCGTTTGCTCATGGCGCAGGCAAAGAAAAACCCCTTGAGGCATGACCTCAAGGGGTTTCGGGCTGCTGGCAGCGGGTCAGACGTTGAAGCGGAAGTGCATCACGTCACCGTCCTTGACGATGTAGTCCTTGCCTTCCAGACGCCATTTACCGGCTTCTTTCGCGCCGCTTTCACCCTTGTACTGGATGAAGTCGTCGTAGGCGACCACTTCGGCACGGATGAAGCCTTTCTCGAAGTCGGTGTGGATCACGCCGGCCGCCTGCGGGGCGGTGGCGCCGACGCGCACGGTCCAGGCGCGGACTTCCTGCACGCCGGCAGTGAAGTAGGTCTGCAGGTTGAGCAGCGAGTAACCGGCGCGGATCACGCGGTTCAGGCCTGGCTCTTCGAGGCCCAGGGCTTCGAGGAACATGTCCTTCTCTTCACCGTCGTCGAGCTCGGCGATCTCGGCTTCGATCTTGTTGCACACCGGCACCACGATCGCACCTTCTTCTTCGGCAATGGCCTTGACCACGTCCAGGTGCGGGTTGTTGTCGAAACCGTCTTCGGCAACGTTGGCGATGTACATCACAGGCTTGCTGGTCAGCAGGTGGAAGCCGCGGATCAGGGCCTTCTCGTCGTCTGCCATGTTCTTCATCAGGCTGCGCGCAGGCTTGCCTTCGGTGAAGTGCGGGATCAGTTTTTCGAGGATGGCTTTCTGCGCCAGGGCGTCCTTGTCACCACCCTTGGCGTTGCGCGCAACCTTCTGCAGTTGCTTCTCGCAGCTGTCGAGGTCGGCGAAGATCAGTTCCAGGTCGATGATCTCGATGTCGCGCTTGGGGTTGACGCTGTTGGAGACGTGAATCACGTTCTCGTCTTCGAAGCAGCGCACCACGTGGGCGATGGCGTCGGTCTCGCGGATGTTGGCGAGGAATTTGTTGCCCAGGCCTTCACCTTTCGAGGCACCGGCAACCAGGCCGGCGATGTCGACGAATTCCATGGTGGTCGGCAGCACGCGGTTCGGCTTGACGATGGCCGCCAGCGCGTCCAGGCGTGCATCGGGCATCGGCACGATGCCGCTGTTCGGCTCGATGGTGCAGAACGGGAAGTTCTCAGCGGCGATGCCGGATTTGGTCAGGGCGTTGAACAGGGTGGACTTGCCGACGTTGGGCAGGCCGACGATGCCGCAATTGAAACCCATGGTGAATCCCTCTTCGTGGAGTCAGGCCTTTTGGCTGTGCAGCTCTCTCATCGCACGCGTCCAGTCGCCGGCGAGGATGTCCGGCAGCACGCCGAGGGCAAAATCGATACTGGCGTCCAGCTTCTCCTGCTCGGCGCGTGGCGCCTTGCCGAGGACGAAACCGGAGACCCTGCTGCTGTCACCCGGGTGGCCGATGCCAAGCCGCAGACGGTGAAAGTCATTCTGGTTGCCGAGCTGGGCGATGATGTCGCGCAGCCCGTTGTGCCCGCCATGGCCGCCGCCCTTTTTGAGCTTGGCGACGCCGGGAGGCAGGTCGAGTTCGTCGTGGGCCACCAGGATGGCATCTGGCGGGATGCGGAAAAAGTTCGCCAGTGCAGCAACGGCCTGGCCGCTGCGGTTCATGTAGGTGGTCGGGATCAGCAGACGAACGTCGTTGCCCTGATGGCTGAATTTAGCCGTCAGGCCGAAATACTTGCGGTCAGCGGTCAGGTTGACGCGCTGGGCGCTGGCAATGCGTTCTACGAAAAGAGCCCCTGCGTTATGCCGGGTCTGTTCGTATTCGGGGCCGGGGTTTCCCAGGCCGACGATCAGTTGGATGGCGGTCACGTCAGGGGCTCTTCCTTGGAGTTGTGGGTTACAGTGCGGGGCACTGTAACCCGGTCAACGCCGGCGTGCTGAGTAGATTACTCGGCAGCGCCTTCTGCAGCTTCAGGCGCAACACGCGGAGCGTGAACGTTGGCAACAGCCAGGTCGTTACCGTGAGCCAGAGCGACGAACTCGACGCCTTTCGGAGCTTTGAGGTCCGACAGGTGGATGATCGCGCCGACTTCGGCGTTGGCCAGGTCGACTTCGATGAACTCAGGCAGGTCTTTGGCTTCGCAGGAAACTTCGATCTCGTTGACAACGTGGGAGATCTCGCCGCCTTTCTTGACCGGAGCTTCTTCGTTGACGAAGTGCACAGGTACTTTGGCGGTCAGTTTCTGGCCAGCAACAACGCGGACGAAGTCAGCGTGCAGGATGAACTGCTTGGCTGGGTGACGCTGCATCGCTTTGACAACGACGTTTTCTTTCTTGCCGTCGATGTTCAGCTCGATAACGTGGCTGTAGGCAGCTTCGTTTTCGAACAGTTTGGCGATTTCCTTGGCCACGATGGTCAGGGATTGAGCTTCTTTGTCACCACCGTAAACAACGGCAGGGATCTGGGCGGCGAGACGACGCAGGCGGCGGCTCGCACCTTTCCCCAGGTCGGTACGCGCTTGGGCGTTCAGAGTGAAATCAGTCATTTTGTATCTCCAAAATAGCCATCTCCCGCAGGCGTTTGCGACCAGCGCCAAACGGGGTGGGCAAAAAAGCCCCGCCCCAACAACAGGTGTTGGGGCGGGGCGCTTTTCGTCAACGAGAGGTTCGCGAGGGAAAACCCTCAGCGGAACATCGCGCTGATCGATTCTTCATTGCTGATGCGGCGAACCGCCTCGGCAACAACCGGTGCAATATCCAGTTGGCGGATACGGTCACAGGCTTGTGCTGCAGCGGACAGCGGGATGGTGTTGGTCACCACCAGTGCGTCCAGCACGGAGTTCTCGATATTCTCGATCGCCCGACCCGAGAGGACAGGGTGCGTGCAGTAGGCGTAAACCTTGGCAGCGCCGTGTTCTTTCAGGGCCTTGGCCGCGTGGCACAGGGTGCCGGCGGTGTCGACCATGTCGTCGACGAGAATACAGGTACGTCCTTCGACGTCGCCGATGATATGCATCACTTCGGAGTGATTGGCCTTTTCACGGCGTTTGTCGATGATACCCAGATCGACACCCAGGGACTTGGCAACAGCACGTGCACGCACGACGCCGCCGATGTCCGGGGACACGATCATGAGGTTCTCGAAACGCTGGTCTTCGATGTCATCCACCAGAACGGGGGAGCCGTAGATGTTATCTACCGGAATATCGAAGAAACCCTGGATCTGGTCAGCGTGCAGGTCGACAGTGAGAACACGGTCGATACCGACGACGGTGAGCATGTCAGCGACGACTTTGGCGCTGATAGCAACACGCGCCGAACGCGGACGGCGATCCTGGCGGGCATATCCGAAGTAAGGAATCACGGCAGTGATTCGGGAAGCTGAGGAGCGGCGGAAGGCATCGGCCATCACTACCAGTTCCATCAGGTTATCGTTGGTTGGCGCGCAAGTCGGCTGAATGATGAAAACGTCCTTACCACGAACATTTTCATTAATCTCAGTGCTGATTTCGCCGTCGGAGAATTTGCCGACAGAAACATCACCCAGTGGGATATGCAGCTGACGTACGACACGCCGAGCCAGATCGGGGTTAGCGTTCCCCGTAAAGACCATCATCTTGGACACGCGCAGTACCTGAAGGCTGAGGGTATACCTGGATGAGTATAAGGAAAATGGCAGGGGCGGCTGGATTCGAACCAACGCATGGCAGGATCAAAACCTGCTGCCTTACCGCTTGGCGACGCCCCTGTATCTGTTGCTGCGAGCACCTGGTGCTCGATTCCTAGAGCAGGCTCTGCAGCGTGCGATGCAACATCGAAACGTTGCTTCCCTTAGCTACAAACCCTGTTTGGGTCTCTGCAAGAAGGGCCAAAACTTTATCAGCTTCAGCTTTGTTTGGGAAGGCCCCAAACACACAACTTCCAGTTCCGGTAAGCCGAGCCTCAGTGAATTCGTTTAACAAATTCAATGAATTGCGTACCTCTGGGTAACGCTGCTCTACCACCGGTTGGCAGTCATTTCGACTGTTTCCCTTGGGAACGGGGCGCATCTTAAGGGGCAAGGAATCACGTGTCAACAGCGGATCTGAAAAAATTTCTGCTGTGCTAACAAATACTTGCGGGACCAGCACGACATACCAGGGCTCTTCGGGGTCGACCGGGGTCAGCTTCTCGCCCACGCCCTCGGCGAACGCCGCATGGCCGCGGACGAAAACCGGCACGTCGGCGCCCAGGGTCAGGCCCAGTTCAGCCAGCTGGTCTTCGCTCAAGCCCAGTTGCCATAAATGGTTGAGGCCGAGCAGGGTAGTGGCGGCGTCGGAGCTGCCGCCGCCAATGCCGCCGCCCATGGGCAGGATTTTTTTCAGCCAGATATCCACGCCCTTGTCGCAGCCGGTCAGGGCCTTGAGCTTGCGCGCGGCCTTGACGATCAGGTTGCTTTCATGGGGAACGTTGTCGATCTCGCTGTGCAGGCGCACTTCACCGTCTTCGCGCAGGGCGAAAGACAGCTCGTCGGCATGCTCGAGAAACTGGAACAGGGTTTCCAGCTCATGGTAGCCATCGGCGCGGCGGCCAAGAATGTGCAGCATCAGGTTGAGCTTGGCCGGGGCCGGCAGGGTCAGGGTTGCAGTGTTCATTGATCAGTGGCCCAGTTGCCGTGGTTGCCAGTCTTTGACCACCAGGGTCACGTCGAGGTTTTGCCCGTGCAGCTTGATCCGCTCGGGCAGCCAGTAGCCGTTCTGTTCGGCGTAGCTCAGGTATTGCACGTCCCAGCCGTCCTGCTTGAGGCTGGCCAGGCGGCTGTCGCCGTCGAGGGTCAGCTGGCTCTTGCTGTCGGGGGCGGGTAGGCCGCGAATCCACCAGACCAGGTGCGACACCGGCAGCTCCCAGCCCAGTTGTTCGGCCAGCAGGGCTTCCGGGCTTTGCGCCTCGAAGCGGCCCTGGTTGGCGACCTCGAGGGTGACGCCGCCGGGGCGCCCGGTCAGGCGTGCAGCGCCGCGGCCGAGCGGGCCGGACAGGCGGATGTCGTAGTAGTCCTGGCGCTGCAGCCAGAACAGCGTGCCGCTGCCGGAGTCTTTCGGCGCGCGGATGCCGACCTTGCCGTTGATCTGCCAGCCATCGAGGGTGCTCAGCTGTTGCTTGTGCTCGCGCCACAGCTGGGGGTTGCCTTCGCCCCGCAGGGCCTCACGGGAGCCGAAGCCGGCACAACCGGCAAGCAGGGCAATCAGGCAGAAGGTGATGCAGTGGCGCAAAAACATAGGCTTATAGAGTCTCGGATCCGGTCAGGCGCAGGACGGTCTTGCGCAGGATAGGGCTGTCGGGCTGGGCTTCGAAACCTTTGGCCCAGACCTGGCGGGCTTCGCGGCGCTTGCCGTTGGCCCAGAGCACTTCACCCAGGTGGGCAGCGACTTCGTGATCGGGGAAACGCTCGATGGCCTGGCGCAGCAGGCGCTCGGCTTCGTCGAGGTTGCCCATGCGGTAGTTGACCCAGCCGAGGCTGTCGAGCACCGCCGGATCGTCCGGGGTGATCTGGTGCGCCTTGTCGATCAGGGTCTTGGCTTCGGCATAGCGGCTGGTGCGGTCAGCCAGGGTGTAGCCCAGGGCGTTGAGGGCCATGGCGTTTTCCGGCTCGCGGCTGATGATGCTGCGCAGGTCTTTTTCCATCTGCGCCAGGTCGTTGCGCTTTTCCGCAAGCATGGCCCGGGTGTACAGCAGGTTGAGGTCGTCCGGGTACTGCTTGATCGCTTGCTGCAGCACCTGCTCGGCCTGGGCGTCCTTGTCGTTGTTGCCCAGGGCTTCGGCTTCGATCAGGTACAGCTGGATGGCGTAGTCGGGCTGGGCTTCGCGGGCTGCGGCCAGGCGCCGCGAGGCCTCGGCGCTGCGGCCGTTGGCAATGAGGATGTCGGCCTGGCGCAGTTGCGCTGGCAGATAGTCGTTGCCGGGGCCGACCAGGGCGTACTCGTTGAGGGCGCTTTCGGGGTCGTTGCGTTCTTCATGGATGCGCCCCAGGTTCAGGTGCGCGGCATCGACATGGCTGTCGCGGGCGATCAGCTCTTCGAGGTAGCCGGCGCCTTCGTCCCAGTCCTTGGTTTCCAGGCTGACCAGGGCCAGCGAGTAACGCAGTTCATCGTCGTCCGGGTATTGCTGGACCAGGCTGACAAACTCGGCCTTGGCATCGGCCAGGCGATCCTGCTCGACCAGCATGCGCGCGTAGGTCAGGCGCAGGCGTTTGTCGTCCGGGTACTGGCGAATGGTTTTCTGCAGCAGCGGCAGGGCCTCTTTGCCGCGGTCCAGGCCTTGCAGCAGGCGCGCGCGCAGCAGCACCGGGGCAATCTCGCCGGCTTCGGGCGGGTGTTCTTCGAGCAGGTCGAGGGCCGCCTGGGCCTTGCCATCCTGTTGCAGCAGCAGGGCCTTGCCGAACACCAGCTGACCGTTGTCAGGGTACTTCACCAGCAGACGATCGAAACTGTTTTGCAGGCCGGCGCGGGTGTCCGGGTCGGTTTCCAGTGCCGACAGGGCGAGGAAGTCGAAGTGGGTGTCGCCCTGGCCCTGAAGGACCTTTTCCATGTAGACCATGGACTCGTCATAGCGACCGCTGCGAGCCAGCTGGATGGCGGCGGCGCGCTGGGAGTCGAGGTTGCCGGGATCGTTTTTCGCCCAGATCAGCGAGGTGTCGAGCGCGGCCTGGTCGGCGCCCAGGTATTCGGCGATGCGGTAGGCGCGTTCGGAAATACCCGGGTCCTGAGTCTTGATTGCCTGGCTGACGTAATTGTCCAAGGCGATATCGAAACGATCGCGCTGGCCGGCAAGTTCTGCGGTCAGCAGGCTGTACACGGTGTCCTGGCTGAACGATCCGTAGACGGTGGGCTTGGCCGGTTGCACCGGGGCGGCATCTGCAGGCGCCTTGGCATCCGGGGAATCCGGAGCCAGGGTCTGGCAGCCCTGGAGCAAGGCAAGGGCAAGGAGCAACGCGTAGGATCTATTCATAATCGGGATTTGGGCGGCTTACCAGCGGTCGGATCATCATGACACAAGCGCCGGGGCAAACCCATAAGCGAAGGTCTCGGTAGGGGTAGACTATAGAGACAATAGCGAGCGGTGGTTGTTCTGCGCTCTGCGAAGTAGGACAATTATCGGCTTCTCGTCACAATCAGCGACCTTGCATGGCCTTTCTTGCCCTCGGTATCAACCATAAGACTGCCTCGGTAGACGTACGCGAGCGCGTGGCGTTTACCCCTGAGCAGCTGGTGGACGCCTTGCAGCAGCTCTGCCGACTGACCGCCAGCCGCGAAGCCGCGATCCTTTCGACCTGCAACCGCAGCGAGCTTTATATAGAGCAGGACCACCTGGCTGCGGAGAGCATCCTGCGCTGGCTGGCCGAATATCATCAACTGAGCCTGGATGAACTGCGCGCCAGCGCCTACATCCATGAAGATCACGATGCCGTGCGGCACATGATGCGGGTGGCCTCCGGGCTCGACTCGCTGGTGCTGGGCGAGCCGCAGATCCTCGGCCAGATGAAGTCGGCCTATGCCGTGGCGCGCGAAGCCGGAACCATCGGCCCGCTGCTCGGGCGGCTGTTCCAGGCAACCTTCAGCGCTGCCAAGCAGGTGCGCACCGATACCGCCATCGGCGAAAACCCGGTGTCGGTGGCCTTTGCCGCCGTGAGCCTGGCCAAGCAGATCTTCAGCGACCTGGGCCGCAGCCAGGCGCTACTGATCGGCGCCGGTGAAACCATCACCCTGGTCGCCCGCCATCTGCACGAGCAGGGTGTGCGGCGCATCGTCGTCGCCAACCGCACCCTGGAGCGCGCCAGCACCCTGGCCGAGCAGTTCGGCGCCCATGCGGTGCTGCTGGCCGACATTCCCCAGGAGCTGGTCAACAGCGATATCGTCATCAGCTCCACCGCCAGCCAGTTGCCGATCCTCGGCAAGGGTGCGGTGGAAAGCGCCCTGAAGCAGCGCCGGCACAAGCCGATCTTCATGGTCGACATCGCCGTGCCGCGCGATATCGAGCCACAGGTGGGCGAGCTCGATGACGTTTACCTGTACACCGTCGATGACCTGCACGAAGTGGTCGCCGAGAACCTCAAGAGCCGCCAGGGTGCTGCCCAGGCCGCTGAAGAGCTGGTCTCGGTGGGCGCCGAAGATTTCATGCTGCGCCTGCGCGAGCTGGCCGCGGTGGATGTACTCAAGGCTTACCGTCAGCAGAGCGAGCGCCTGCGCGACGAAGAGCTGCAAAAGGCCCAGCGCCTGCTGGCCAATGGCGCCAGTGCCGATGAGGTGCTGGTGCAACTGGCCCGTGGCCTGACCAACAAGCTGTTGCATGCGCCCAGCGTGCAACTGAAAAAGCTCTCTGCCGAAGGCCGCCTCGATGCGCTGGCCATGGCCCAGGAACTCTTTGCCCTCTCCGAGGGTTCGACGGATAAAACCCCGCAATGAAAGCGTCGCTGCTGAATAAACTGGACACGCTCCAGGACCGTTTCGAGGAACTGACCGCCCTGCTGGGCGATGCCGAGGTCATTTGCGACCAGACGCGCTTTCGCGCCTATTCCCGTGAATACGCTGAAGTCGAGCCGGTCGCCGTCGCCTACGCCCAGTGGCGCAAGGTCCAGGATGATCTGGCCGGCGCCCAGGCGCTGCTCAAGGACAGCGACCCGGACCTGCGCGAAATGGCCGTGGAAGAAGTGCGCGAAGCCAAGGAGCAACTGGCGCAGCTGGAAAACCGGCTGCAGCGCATGTTGCTGCCCAAGGACCCCAACGACGGGCGCAACGTGTTCCTGGAAATCCGCGCCGGTACCGGTGGTGACGAGGCGGCGATCTTTTCCGGCGACCTGTTCCGCATGTATTCGCGCTATGCCGAAAAGCGCGGCTGGCGCCTGGAAATTCTCTCGGAGAACGAGGGCGAACACGGCGGCTACAAGGAAATCATTGCCCGGGTCGAAGGCGACAGCGTCTACGGCAAGCTGAAGTTCGAGTCCGGTGCCCACCGCGTCCAGCGTGTACCCGAGACCGAATCCCAGGGCCGCATTCACACCTCGGCCTGCACCGTGGCGGTGCTGCCGGAGCCGGACGAGCAGGTGGCGATCGAGATCAACCCAGCGGACCTGCGTGTCGACACCTACCGTGCCTCCGGTGCCGGTGGTCAGCACATTAACAAGACTGACTCGGCAATCCGCATCACCCACTTGCCCACCGGCATTGTCGTCGAGTGCCAGGAAGAACGTTCCCAGCACAAGAACCGTGCCCGGGCGATGTCCTGGCTGTCGGCCAAGCTCAACGACATCCAGACCAGCGCGGCGCAGAATGCCATGGCCAGCGAGCGCAAGCTGCTGGTCGGCTCGGGTGACCGTTCCGAACGAATTCGTACCTACAACTATCCACAGGGGCGGGTGACCGATCACCGCATCAACCTGACCCTGTATTCCCTGGATGACGTTCTGGCCGGTGGGGTCGACGCGGTAATCGAGCCGTTGCTGGCCGAGTACCAGGCGGATCAACTGGCGGCACTGGGTGAGTAAATGACGATTATTGCCAGCTTGCTCCGCGGTGCGGAGCTGCCGGATTCGCCGACCGCGCGTCTGGATATCGAACTGCTGTTGGCGGCGGCCATCGGCAAGTCGCGCAGCTACCTGCACACCTGGCCGGAGCGGATTGTCAGCAGCGAAGCGGCGTTGACCTTTGCCGACTACCTGCAGCGCCGCCGCGCCGGTGAGCCGGTGGCCTACATTCTGGGTCAGCAGGGGTTCTGGAACCTCGACCTGGAAGTGGCCCCGCATACCTTGATCCCGCGTCCGGAAACCGAGCTGCTGGTGGAAACCGCCCTGCAGTTGCTGCCGGGTAGTGCGGTCAAGCTGCTCGACCTGGGCACCGGCACCGGGGCAATTGCCCTGGCCCTGGCCAGTGAGCGCCCGTTGTGGCAGGTCACCGCAGTCGACCGCGTGCTCGAAGCCGTGGCCCTGGCCGAGCGCAACCGCCAGCGCCTGCAACTGAACAACGTCAACGTGCGCAGCAGCCACTGGTTCGATGCCCTGGCCGGCGAGCGCTTTGACCTGATCATCAGCAACCCGCCGTACATTGCCGCCGCCGACCCGCACCTGGTGGCCGGTGACGTGCGCTTTGAGCCCAGCAGCGCGCTGGTCTCCGGCGAAGACGGCCTGGACGACCTGCGCTGCATCGTCAGCCAGGCGCCGGCGCACCTGGCGCCGGCTGGCTGGCTGCTGCTCGAACACGGTTACGACCAGGCCGCCGCCGTGCGCGAGCTGCTGGCCAGGCATGATTTCGAGCAGATCGAAAGCCGCCTCGACCTCAACGGCCACGAGCGCATCACCCTGGGGCGGCTGTCGTGCTGAGCGACCAGGAGCTGTTGCGCTACAGCCGGCAGATCCTCCTGGCGCAGGTGGATATCGACGGTCAGCTGCGGCTGAAAAACAGCACGGCGCTGATCGTCGGCCTCGGCGGTCTCGGCTCGCCAGTGGCGCTGTACCTGGCGGCCGCCGGGGTTGGCGAATTGCACCTGGCCGACTTCGATACGGTGGATGTCACCAACCTGCAGCGCCAGGTCTTGCACGACAGTGCGTCGGTAGGCCTGAGCAAGGTTGATTCGGCGCTTGCCCGGCTCACCGCGATCAACCCGCAAATCACCCTCAAAGCGCATCGCCGCGCGCTGGATGAGGACTCCCTGGCTGAAGCGGTCAAGGCCGTGGACCTGGTGCTCGATTGCTCGGACAACTTCACTACCCGCGAAGCGGTCAATGCTGCCTGCGTCGCCCACGGCAAACCGCTGGTCAGCGGCGCGGCGATTCGCCTGGAAGGGCAGTTGTCGGTGTTCGACCCGCGCAACCCGCTAAGCCCCTGCTACCACTGCCTGTACGGGCACGGCAGCGAAGCCGAACTGACCTGCAGCGAAGCCGGCGTGTTGGGCCCGCTGGTGGGGCTGGTTGGCAGCCTGCAAGCACTTGAGGCGCTGAAGCTGCTGGCCGGTTTCGGCGAGCCGCTGGTGGGGCGCTTGCTGTTGATCGACGCCCTTGGCAGCCGCTTCCGTGAGCTGCGGGTCAAGCGCGACCCGGGCTGCAGCGTGTGTGGCGAGCATCATGGCTGACGCTGCGGCGGCGCCGGTCGGCGTTTTCGATTCGGGAGTCGGCGGCCTGTCGGTACTGGCCGAGATCCAGCGCCTGCTGCCCGACGAGTCGCTGCTGTACGTCGGCGACTGCGGCTACATCCCCTATGGCGAGAAGTCGCCGGCGTTCATCCGCCAGCGCTGTCGCATGGTCGCCGAGTTCTTCCGCGAGCAAGGCGCCAAGGCCATGGTCCTGGCTTGCAACACCGCCACCGTGGCGGCGGTGGCAGATTTACGCGAACAGTATCCAAACTGGCCGATCGTTGGGATGGAGCCTGCGGTCAAACCCGCCGCTGCCGCGACCCGCAGCGGTGTGGTCGGCGTGCTGGCCACCACCGGCACCCTGCAAAGCGCCAAGTTCGTTGCCTTGCTCGATCGCTTTGCCAACGACATTCGCGTGATCACCCAGCCTTGCCCGGGCCTGGTGGAGTGCATCGAGGCTGGCGACCTGAGCAGCCCGGTGGTGCGTGAGATGCTCCAGGGGTATGTAAAGCCCTTGCTCGACGCCGGCTGCGATACCCTGATCCTGGGCTGCACCCATTACCCCTTCCTCAAGCCTCTGCTGGCGCAAATGATCCCCGCCTCGGTGGCGATCATCGATACTGGCGCCGCCGTTGCCCGGCAATTGCAGCGCCTGTTGGGCGAGGGTGAATTGCTGGCTGCAGGACCGGCGCGCGATGCGCAATTCTGGACCAGTGCCAGCCCTGAACATTTGCGAAAGATCCTTCCAATGTTGTGGAATAAATCTGACAGTGTGCGAAGCTTTCCAATGTAAAAAAAGTGTGAAAAGCACTCAACATTGACTGAACTAACGCAACGCTGCCGATTTCTATTTATTGTCTGGTGAGACAGAAAAACCAACAACAGCATTAGGAAAAAGGACGTTTCTCATGAAGAAACTGCTTTGCTTGGCTGCTCTTGCAGCCGTTACCCTGGGGCAATCTTTCACAACTCAAGCAGCGGACGTGTCGTTCTCGGTCGGGCAGACCGGCGACTCGACCATGACCTATCGCCTCGGCCTGCAATCGAACTGGGATGCCAGTTGGTGGCAAACCAGCGTAGGCCGTATCACCGGCTATTGGGACGGTGCCTACACCTATTGGGATGGCGACGAGAAGTCGAGTAACCACAGCCTGTCGTTTGCGCCGGTGTTCGTTTACGAGTTCGCCGGTGAGTCGGTCAAACCCTATATCGAAGCCGGTATTGGTGTGGCCGCATTCTCCAGTACCGAAGTTGAAAGCAACAAACTCGGCTCTTCGTTCCAGTTCGAAGATCGCATCGGCTTTGGTTTGCGCTTTGCCGGCGGGCATGAAGTCGGCGTGCGGGCGATCCACTACTCCAACGCCGGGCTGCAAACGCCCAACGATGGGGTAGAAAGTTACGCGTTGCACTACCGCATGCCGCTCTGACCTGAAAGAGCACAGCCCTGTGTTTTACACAGGGCTTGCAGGTAGTTCGGGCAGTGGCCAGAGGCTGTTGAGGTTGAGGGCTTCGAGCAGCAGCTCGGGGGCGCGCTCTGGCAAACGCTGGATGATCACATCGGCAGCAGTTTCCGGCGTCCATTGTTCAGGTCGGACCTGAACCGCCAGCAGTGGCGTTTTCAACGCCTGTGGTGCGACCACGGTCAAGGCGATGCCTTTGCTCTCGAGCTTCTGACGCTCAGCGCGAAACACTTGTGTCAGGTTGTTGTCCGGGGTTGCCGGCTGGCTGGGCTCGTAGAGTTGCAGCGCCGAATAGCGGCTGAGCACAGCCAGCACCTGTGGCGCCTGGCCTTTTTCCAGCAGCGGCACTGCCACGTTCAAGCAATGAACCGAAGCGCTCAGGTTGCTGCTGGCGATGGCTTCGAAAATGGCCGTCGGCGGCAGGCCAGGGTCCAGGTAATCGCAGGTGCCGGCATTCACCAGCAGGCAATCGAGGGCGCCCCAGTGGGCCTGGAGTTGCTGGCCAGCGTGTGCGGCCTGCGTGCCATCATCGAGATTGCCGTCAAGCAGCAGCAACTGCTCGGGGTTGAGCTGCGAAAGGCCCTTGAGCTCGGGCGAAGGACGTCCGCTGGCAGCGACTTTCCAGCCCTGCTCAAGCAGTTGTTGCACCAGCGCCAGGCCCAGGCCGCTGCTTGCGCCGGTGACCCACACCTTGCGCGCGATGGGTTCGCTCACATGACTGCCCTCTCTTCCTGCCGCGTGGGTAAATTCCTGAATGCATTCAACGCACGTTGGCGACTGCTACCGAGGTCCACAATAGGCTGTGGATAATGATTAGTAGCAAAAAGATCGCCACCTGGCACTGGATTGTGGATTTTTTTTTCATCCAGGTCGGCAAGCTCAGGCAGCCATTGCCGAATGAAATGCCCTGCGCTATCGAAACGCTGAGACTGGCTCACAGGGTTGAAAATGCGGAAATAGGGCGCTGCGTCGGTGCCGGTCGAAGCACTCCATTGCCAGCCGCCGTTGTTGGCGGCCAGGTCGCCATCAATCAGGTGGCGCATGAAAAAGCGCTCGCCCTCGCGCCAGTCGATCAGCAGGTTCTTGGTCAGGAACATGGCAACGATCATGCGCAGGCGGTTGTGCATCCAGCCGGTGGCAAGCAATTGGCGCATGGCCGCATCGATGATCGGGATGCCGGTCTGTCCTTGCTGCCAGGCCTTGAGTTCCTCCGGTGCATGGCGCCAGGGCAGGACCTCGGTTTCCGGGCGGAAGGCACGGTGCATCGAGACCCGTGGATAGCCCACCAGGATGTGTTTGTAGAACTCGCGCCAGAGCAGCTCGTTGATCCAGGTCACCAGGCCGCGGTTGCCACTGTCGAACTCGCCGAAGTTGTGGTTCAGCGCGGCATGCAGGCACTGACGCGGCGATATCACCCCGGCGGCCAGGTAGGCTGACAGCTGGCTGGTGCCGGCGACGGCGGGGAGGTCGCGCTGATTCTGGTAGTCCTCGGCGCATTCGTCGATAAAGCGTTGCAGGCGCTGCTGTGCTTCTTCTTCACCGGCAGGCCAGAGCTCGCGCAAGGCCTGCGCAGGGTGTGGGAAACCGGCTACCTCAACGGGAACCGGATCGCTGGCAACAGCCGTCGGCGCTTGCGCCCTGATTGGGTTGACCAAGGGTGGCACGCCCAGGTGCAGGCGTTCGTAACACACTTTGCGAAACTGGCTGAAGACCTGAAAGTAGCTGGCGCTGCGGGTCAGGATGCTGCCTGGGCGGAACAGTAACTGGTCAAGATAGCCGTGTGCGGCAATACCGTGCTCGCCCAGGGCAGCCTGCACCGCCTGGTCGCGGGCGCTTTCATTAACGCCATATTCCTCGTTGAAGTGCAGCGCCTGCACCTGATGCTCCTGGCACAGCTGCAGCAAGACCTGCGGTGCCTGCTGCCAGGTGTCGGCGTAGCGGATCAGCAGGGGGATGTTCAACCGTGCCAGTGCCGCACGCAGGCTTTGCAGATTGCGCAACCAGAAGTCGACCTTGCACGGCGCATCGTCATGGGCCTGCCACTGCCCAGGGTTGAGCAGCCATACTGCCAGGGTCGGGCCGCGTTCGCAGGCTGCTGCCAGTGCAGTGTTGTCAATTACGCGCAGGTCGCTGCGCAGCCAGATCAGTTGCATGCTGTTTGGTTACCCTTGAAGGTGAAATTCAGGCTGTTCGCCCCTGAGTTGGCGCAGGCACTGAAGCGCCGCCTGGGGCGAATCGAGGACAAACAGCGTCTCGTCCGTCCAGGCTTGCAGGGCATGCTTATGAATGCTGACTGCGCGGCCGCACAGGAGTTTCGGAATTTCGACGTCGGCCAGGTTTCTTTGTAAGCGGGCGATGTCCAGCGACTTGTCGATGCTCAGCAGCAATGCCCATGGCCGCAACTGGGCGACCGCCAGGCTCAGCTCGTTGCCCGGTGGTGGCCAGTCGAAGACCTGCACCGGGTAACCGGCATTGCTGGCCAGCCAGGCCGTCAGCCACAGCCGTGGGTCGAAGGCCAGGTCAGAGCCGTTTACCAGCAGCAAGGGGGCGCCGCCGAGCTGATGGTTGTTGTGATAGACCCGCGCCCCCAGCTTGCTGCGTAGCCACGAGAAAAAGAACACCTGCTCAAGGCCAGTGGCGAATTGGCCCTGCCAGCGCAGTTCGAGGTCGGCAAGCAGCGGCATCAACAGTTGTTCACAGAGGGTTGCCGCCGGGTACAGGGCCATGGCCTGGTTCACCTGCTGCTCAAGCCGGCGCTCGGCGAGGGCGGCGATGGCTTCCTTGAGTTGCTCGCGTAGGCCCTGCCAGTCGCTGCCGGCCGGCGCCGGTGACTCCCCCGGGTTGGCTTGCAGCAAGGCTTTGACCTGGCTGACCGCCGCGCCCCGGTCAAGCCAGGTGAGGATCTGCTGGATACGCTGGACGTCTTCCTGGCTGTAGAGGCGATGCCCCTTGCCGGTGCGTTGCGGCACGATCAAGCCGTAACGACGCTCCCACGCACGCAGGGTGACCGGGTTGATACCGGTCAGGCGCGTCACCTCGCGGATCGGCAACAGGGCTTCAGATGGCATTGCGCAGGCTCAGGTTTTCCGGGTGCGGTTGCAAGTACACCTGCTGCGCCAGGTAGGGGTCGGGATGGTTGCGCAAATGATGCTTGAGCAGGGTCAGCGGCACCACCAGCGGCACCACGCCGGCATGGTACTGGCTGATCAGTTGCTGGATTTCCTGCTTGTCGGCGCGGCTCAAGGCATCGCGCAGGTAACCGCTCAGGTGCAACAGTACATTGCTGTGGGTGCCACGGCTGGCGCAGCGGCTCAGGGCCTGGATCAACTGGCTGAAGTAACGCGGGGCGAGCAACTCGGGATCGTCGTCGCGGCCCATGCTGCCCAACAGCTTGCCCAGGACTTTGTACTGCTGCGGGTTGTGCGCCATCAGCTGGTACTTATAGCGGGAATGAAACGCGATCAGGGCGCCGCGGCTGACGCCAGCGGCGATCAGCTGCTGCCAGTCGGCGTAGGCATATACCCGGGTGATGAAGTTCTCGCGCAGCACCGGATCACAGAGCCTGCCATCTTCTTCCACCGGTAAATCGGGACGCTGCTCACAGAAGGCGGCGGCGAACAACCCGCGGCCGCCCTCGGGCGCTGGATAGCCATTGGCCTGATAGACCTTGACTCGCTCCAGGCCGCAGGAGGGGGATTTGTGCATGAAGATGTAGCCGCAAATATCGTCGAGATCCTTGGCCATCTGCTGCCCGTAAGCGCGCAACGGGCCGGACAGATCCAGGCCGGGGTCGCGGCTGCACACGGCCTGCGGGTCGGCAGGATCACCTACCAGGCGGATGGGTGCACGTGGCACGCCCAGGCCGATGGCGACTTCTGGGCAAACCGGGACCAAATCGAAGTGTTCGCTGAGGACCTCGTTGCACAGGCGCGAGGCTTTGTGGCCACCGTTGAAACGCACTTCCTGGCCGATCAGGCAGGCGCTGACAGCAATGCGGGGCTTGCGCGGCAGGTCACGAGCGTTCATGAACAGATCCTGAAAAATATTGTACAAATAAAGTTTTATGTACAGGTAAATCCCATCATAGGGGCAAACCTGTGCAAGTCAAACCACTTGTACAACTTTTGTGCAGGACGTCGAAAATGTCAGGCGGGGCTGAACAGGAGCAGCCCCGGCAGCTGTTACTCCAGATGCTCAAGCAGCCGACGGGCCGCTTCCTGGCCGCTGAGCCAAGCGCCTTCGACCCGGCCCGACAGGCACCAGTCGCCACAGGCATACAGGCCCAGGTCAGCGTCGGCCAGGGCGCCCCATTCGTGATTGCTGGCCGGGCGGGCATACAGCCAGCGGTGGGCGAGGGAGAAGTTCGGGGCGGGCACCACGCAGCCGACCAGCTCGGCGAAATCGCCCCACAGTTGCTCGATCACCGCCTCCTTGGGCAGGTCGATGTGCTGCTTGCTCCAGCTGGAAGTGGCATGCAACACCCAGGTGTCCATGTGTTCGTCGCGCCCGGGTTTGCTCCGGTTGCGCGCCAGCCAGTCGAGGGCGCTGCCTTGTACGAAGCAGCCTTGCATCGGGGTGTCGAGCGGGGTGTCGAACGCCAGGGCGATGGCCCAGGTCGGGTCCATCTGCACGCCGGCGGCAGTGGCGGCCAGCTTGGGCGCAGCACTGAGCAACTGGGTGGCCTGAGGCGCCGGCACGGCGACTACCACCCGGCTGAACGGCCCGTGGCTGCAGCCGTCGGTGTCCTGCAGGTGCCAGTACTTCTGGCCGCGATAGACTTCGGCAATACGGCAGCTGAAGTTTACCGTGACATCCTTGAGCAGGCCGCGGGTGATGGCGCTCATGCGCGGCACGCCAACCCAGCGCGTCTGCTCGTCGGGGGAGGGGCTCAGTACGCCATCCTGATAGTGATACAGCTGCGGCTTCCATTCGGCCGCCCAACCGGCCGCTACCCATTGCTGCAACTGGTCGACAAAGCGCCGGTCGCGGGCCGTGAAGTACTGGGCGCCGAGATCAAGGGCGCCGGCATCGCTGCGTTTGCTGGCCATGCGTCCGCCGCTGCCGTGGCCCTTGTCGAACAAATGAACGGTCTGCCCGGCCTTTTGCAACGCCTGGGCGGCGGACAGGCCGGCGATACCGGCCCCGATGATGGCAATAGGTACAGTCATGATGGCCTCTTCGAACCTAATGGTTGCAGACTACGCTGCCCGGCAAACCTGTACAATGCACGAATCCTGTATAAGATGATTCCGCTCGTTACCACAGGTTGGCCTATGTTTATCCGAGAGCGATCGGTCAAAAAAGTGCCTTGTTGTTAAAAATAGACCACTGGCGCGCCATGCGAGGACACAGCCATGCATATATTGCTGACCGGCGGTACCGGGTTGATCGGCCAACACCTGTGTCAGCACTGGCTGGCCCAGGGACATCGGCTGACGGTATGGAGTCGGCGCCCTGAACAGGTGGGCAAGTTGTGTGGCTCCGGGGTGCGTGGCATAGCCCGGCTCGATGAGCTGGCCGATGACGACGGCGTGGACGCGGTGATCAATCTGGCCGGCGCACCGATTGCCGACCGGCCCTGGAGCTCCAGCCGTCGCGCCTTGCTCTGGGCCAGTCGTATCACTTTGACCGAGCAATTGCTGGCCTGGCTGGAGAAACGTCAGCAGCGCCCCGAGGTACTGATCTCGGGTTCGGCGGTAGGCTGGTATGGCGATGGTGGCGAGCGCGAACTCACCGAGGCTTCGCAGCCGGTCAAGGAGGATTTCGCCAGCCAGCTGTGCATCGCCTGGGAAGAAACCGCCATGGCCGCGCAACCGCTGGGGATTCGCGTGGTGCTGGTGCGTACCGGGCTGGTGCTGGCGAGCGAGGGCGGCTTTTTGTCGCGCCTGCGCCTGCCGTTCAAACTCGGGCTGGGCGGGCCTATCGGCGACGGTCGGCAGTGGATGCCGTGGATCCATATACACGACCAGATCGCCCTGATTGATTTTCTCTTGCAGCACAAGGATGCCAGCGGTCCTTATAATGCCTGCGCTCCGGAGCCGGTGCGCAACCGCGAGTTCGCCAGGCGTCTGGGCCGGGCCCTGCACCGCCCGGCATTGATGCCGATGCCGGCGCTGCTGCTCAAGGCCGGGCTGGGCGAATTGTCGACCTTGCTACTGGGCGGGCAACGGGCGCGGCCGGTACGTTTGCTGGCGGCCGGTTTTACCTTCCGCTTCAATGATTTGCAATCGGCCCTGGATGAACTGTCCAGGCGCCTCTGAAATAGGACGTTGCATGACCGATCACGCTTTGCTGCTGGTCAACCTGGGTTCACCGGCCTCCACCTCTGTCGCCGACGTGCGCCGGTACCTCAATCAGTTTCTCATGGACCCCTATGTCATCGACCTGCCGTGGCCGGTGCGGCGGCTGCTGGTGTCGCTGATCCTGATCAAGCGCCCGGAGCAATCGGCCCATGCCTATGCCTCGATCTGGTGGGACGAGGGTTCGCCGCTGGTGGTGCTGACCCGCCGCCTGCAGGCCGCAATGCGCGAGCAGTGGAGCCACGGCCCGGTGGAAATCGCCATGCGCTACGGCGAGCCTTCGTTGCCGACGGTGCTGACGCGCCTGGCCAGCCAGGGCGTGAAGAAGGTCACCCTGGCGCCGCTGTACCCGCAGTTTGCCGACAGCACCGTGACCACGGTCATCGAGCAGGCGAAACAGGTGATTGGCGAGCACAAGCTGCCGCTCGAGATGGCGATTCTGCAGCCGTTCTACGACAAGCCGGAATACATCGACGCCCTGGTAGCCAGCGCGCAGCCATACTTGCAGGAGGATTACGATCACCTGCTGCTCAGCTTCCATGGCCTGCCCGAGCGACACCTGAAAAAACTCGACCCCACCGGCAAGCATTGTTTCCAGGACGCCGATTGCTGCCGCACCGCTTCGCCCGAGGTGCTTGCGGTCTGCTACCGCGGCCAGTGCCTGCGCACCGCCCAGGCGTTCGCGCAGAAGATGGGCATCCCCGACGGCAAGTGGTCGGTGTCGTTCCAGTCAAGGCTGGGGCGGGCGAAGTGGATCGAGCCGTACACCGAAACGCGGCTGGACGAGCTGGGCAAGTCAGGGGTGAAAAAGCTGCTGGTAATGTGCCCGGCGTTTGTCGCCGATTGCATCGAGACCCTGGAGGAAATCGGTGACCGTGGGCGCGAGCAGTTTGTCGAGGCCGGCGGCGAAGAGCTGGTGCTGGTGCCGTGCCTGAATGATCACCCGCAGTGGGTGCAGGCGTTGAAGGGGATGTGCGAAGAGGCTTGAGGGCCTCATCGCGGGTCTAGCCCGCTCCCACAGACTGCTTGGGAGGGGGCTAGACCTTCAGATCAAGGCAACTGATCATCCAGCGCCTTGTTCTTCCAGCTGTCGTTACCCGGCAGCAGCAGGTTCAAGGCAATAGCCACCACCGCGCACAGGGCGATGCCCTTCAGGCCCCAGTCATCGGGGCCGGTGCCGCTACCGATCAGCACGCCGCCGATACCGAACACCAGGGTTACCGACACGATCACCAGGTTGCGCGCTTCGCTGAGATCGATCTTGTGGCGGATCATGGTGTTCATGCCCACCGCCGCGATCGAGCCGAACAGCAGGCAGAGGATGCCGCCCATTACCGGCACCGGAATGCTCTGCAGCAGCGCGCCGAACTTGCCGATGAAGGCCAGGGTGATGGCAAAGATCGCCGCCCAGGTCATGATCTTCGGGTTGTAGTTCTTGGTCAGCATCACCGCGCCAGTCACTTCGGCGTAGGTGGTGTTGGGCGGCCCGCCGAACAGACCGGCAGTGGTGGTGGCGATGCCGTCACCGAGCAGGGTGCGGTGCAGGCCGGGTTTTTTCAGGTAGTCGCGGCCGGTCACGCTGCCCACCGCAATCACCCCGCCGATGTGCTCGATCGCCGGCGCCAGGGCCACCGGTACGATGAACAGGATCGCCTGCCAGTTGAACGCTGGCGCGGTGAAGTGCGGCAGCGCCAGCCAGGGCGCGGCGGCGATCTTGGCGGTGTCGACCACGCCAAAGTAGAACGACAGGGCAAAGCCCACCAGCACCCCGGCAATGATCGGCACCAGGCGGAAGATACCCTTGCCGAACACCGCGACGATCAGGGTGGTCAGCAGCGCCGGCATGGAGATCATCATCGCGGTGCCGTACGGCAGCAGCTCGGCGCCGTCACCGGCCTTGCCCATGGCCATGTTGGCGGCTATCGGCGCCATTGCCAGGCCGATCGAGATGATCACCGGGCCGATCACCACCGGTGGCAGCAGGCGGTCGATAAAGCCGGTGCCTTTGATTTTTACCGCAAGGCCGAGGAAGGTGTAGACGAAGCCCGCCGCCATGACCCCGCCCATGGTCTCGGCCAGGCCGAACTGGCCCTTGGCGAGGATGATCGGAGTGATGAAAGCGAAACTCGAGGCCAGGAACACCGGCACCTGACGGCCGGTCACTATCTGAAACAGCAGAGTTCCCAAACCCGCCGTGAACAGCGCGACGTTGGGATCGAGGCCGGTAATCAGCGGCATCAATACCAGCGCGCCGAAGGCGACGAAGAGCATCTGCGCGCCGGAGACGACCTGGCGCCAGAGCGGGTCGTTGAACTCATCCTGCATGTTCAGGCGTCCTTCTGCTTGGTACCGAAGATCTTGTCACCGGCATCGCCCAGGCCCGGGATGATGTAGCCGTGCTCGTTCAGGCACTGGTCGATCGAGGCGGTGTAGATCTGCACATCCGGGTGGGCTTTCTCGACCACGGCGATGCCTTCGGGGGCGGCAACCAGGACCATCGCGCGGATGTCCTTGCAGCCGGCCTTTTTCAGCAGGTCGATGGTGGCGACCATCGAGGCGCCGGTGGCCAGCATCGGGTCGATAATCAGCGCCAGGCGCTCGTTGATCTCCGGGGCGAGTTTTTCCAGGTAGGTGTGCGCCTCGAGGGTCTCCTCGTTGCGGGCCACGCCCACGGCGCTGACCTTGGCGCCCGGGATCAGGCTGAGCACGCCGTCGAGCATGCCGATGCCGGCGCGCAGGATCGGTACTACAGTAATCTTCTTGCCGGCGATCTTCTCGACCTGGACCTTGCCGCACCAGCCGTCGATTTCGTAGCTTTCCAGCGGCAGGTCTTTGGTTGCTTCGTAGGTCAGGAGCGTGCCGACTTCCTGGGCGAGCTCGCGAAAGTTCTTGGTGCTGATGTCGGCGCGGCGCATCAGGCCGAGCTTGTGGCGGATCAGCGGATGGCGGATCTCACGGGTAGGCATAGGGAAAAGCTCCGGGGGGCGGGCAAAAAAACCGCGCTAGATTAATCTATTCAGCCATGCATGTCCTCAGACTTACTGGACGTTAGTCCAGAAATGCTTGATCTGATGCGACGGGATGCGTACCTTTGCCCGCTTTTCTCAATTGCCGCCCCTTGGAGAGCGCCATGTCCGCCGATCTCGAGCACATCCGTCAAGTCATGCGCGAGGCTGACTGCCTGCACACCGAAGCCGAAGTCGAGGCCGCCATCGCCCGCGTGGGCGCGCAAATCACCGAGGTGCTGGCCGACAGCAACCCGGTAGTGTTCTGTGTGATGAACGGCGGCCTGATCTTCGCCGGCAAACTGCTGACCCATCTGCAATTCCCGCTGGAATCGTCCTACCTGCACGCCACCCGCTACCGCAACCAGACCAGCGGCGGCGACCTGTTCTGGAAGGCCAAGCCGGAAGTCTCGTTTATCGATCGTGACGTGCTGATCATCGACGACATTCTTGACGAAGGTCATACCCTCAGCGCAATCATCGATTTCTGCAAGCATGCCGGTGCCCGCGCCGTGCACACTGCCGTGCTGATCGACAAGGACCACGACCGCAAGGCCAGCGCCGACCTCAAGGCCGACTTCTGCGGCTTGAGCTGTGTTGACCGCTATGTGTTCGGTTATGGCATGGACTACAAAGGCTATTGGCGCAACGCTAACGGTATCTACGCTGTAAAGGGTCTCTGAGGTCCACAGGCGGGGCCGGTCGACCCGGCTTGCCCCGTTTGCCTTACCCCATGCTAGAGTGCCAGGCTGCCCCCAAGGAGCCTGACATGCGTGCGATTTTCCCCCTGCTGTTCCTGCTGAGCATGCCGCTGGCCGCGGCGCCCCTGCACAGCCAGTTCCTGCCGCCCGACGACCTCGGGCTGCGCAAGGAAGTTGCCGATTCGCAGCAGTTGCTGCAGGTCACCAGCTATTCGGTGGTAGTGGGCAACCAGCGCCAGTCCAACCAGCAACCGATTCCGGTCACCTCACCGTTGATTCTGCGCCTCAAGGGCAAGCCGCTGAGCAAGGGCGCGACCATCAGCCAGGTACTGGTCAGCTTCGATGCCGAAAGCAAAAGCCTGAAAAAGCCGGTGTTCGACGACAAAAGCAAAACCCTCACACTCAACTACCCGCTGGCCCAGTACCGGGTGATGCTCGACCTGCTGCGCAACGATACCGTCTATGTGCAGTTCCTCAGCTACCCCAATGGCCACATCTGGGCCGATCTGCATACCGGAAGCGTACGCGCGCGTTGAGTGCCGGCGTTGCCCGGGGGTAAACTGCCGGCCCGTGAAAATGTCCGTGATGGTTCAGTTGGAGTCGGCAATGCGTAAAGACAAGAAGCAAGTGATTGGTGATGAGATCAGTGACGACTACATTAAGTCGTTCCTGCAATACGAGCCGGCCGATGGCGTAACTTCGCCTTCGCATCACAAGCTGATCAAGGGCTACCGCGGCCTGCGCGTCGATGACTTCGAGCGCTATGTCGGCTTCTTCGTCGAGGCTGGCTATGACCTGGACGGCAAGGACGAGCACGGTAAGACCTTCGTCGAAGCCATCGCGGATCAGCGCAATGCGCCCGAGTACACCGAGATCATCGACAAGGCTCGCGGCTGATACCAGCGCCCATAAAAAAACGCCCCGAAGGGCGTTTTTTTATGCCGGCAGATTATGCGTAGCTCTGCGCCGGGCTGCTTTCGACCAGGCCCAGGGCCTCGTCGTTGTACGCACTGATCTTGTGGTACAGGGCCGCGTCGGTGGCCAGGACCTTTTCCCGGGCCGGGAAAATTTCCTTGAGCTTGGCCGCCCAGGCGCCCTTGGCCTGCTCGGGGAAGCAGCGCTCGATCAGATCCAGCATGATCGACACGGTTACCGAAGCACCAGGGGAAGCACCGAGCAGGGCGGCCAGGGAGCCGTCCTTGGCTGCAACCAGTTCGGTACCGAACTGCAGGATGCCGCCTTTTTTCGGGTCTTTCTTGATGATCTGCACGCGCTGGCCAGCCACTTCCAGGCGCCAGTCCTCGGCCTTGGCCTCGGGGTAGAAGCGGCGCAGTGAATCCAGGCGCTGCTCCATCGACTGCATCACTTCGCTGACCAGGTACTTGGTCAGGTCCATGTTGTCGCGGGCCACGGCCAGCATCGGGCCGATGTTGCCCATGCGTACCGACAGCGGCAGGTCGAGGAACGAGCCGTGCTTGAGGAACTTGGTGGTGAAGCCTGCGTACGGGCCGAACAGCAGTGAGGTCTTGCCGTCGACCACGCGGGTATCCAGGTGCGGCACCGACATCGGTGGCGAACCTACTGCGGCCTGGCTGTAGACCTTGGCCTGGTGGCGCTTGACCACTTCCGGGTTGTCGCACCGCAGCCACTGGCCGCTGACCGGGAAGCCGCCAAAGCCCTTGCTCTCTTCGATACCCGACAGTTGCAGCAGCGGCAGGGCCGCGCCACCGGCGCCGAGGAACACGAAGCGGGCATCGACTTCACGGCTGCTGCCGCTGTTGACGTCCTTGATGCTGACGGTCCAGCCGCTGCCGTTACGGCGCAGGCCGGTGACTTTCTTGCAGTACTTGACCTGTGCTTCGGGGGCGTTGGCCAGGTGCTTGAGCAGCTTGTTGGTCAGCGCGCCGAAGTTGACGTCGGTGCCTTTCATGACGCGGGTGGCGGCGATCTGCTGGTCGGCAGGGCGACCCGGCATCATCAGCGGCATCCACTCGTTCATCACCGCCTTGTCTTCGGTGTACTCCATTTCGCTGAAGGCGTGGTGCTGCTTGAGCATCTCGAAACGCTTCTTGAGGAAGCTGATGCCCTTCTCGCCCTCGACGTAGCTCAGGTGCGGCACGGGGTTGATGAACGCCCGCGGCGAGCTGAACGCACCCTTTTTGCTCAGGTAGGCCCAGAACTGCCGGGACACCTCGAACTGGGTATTGATATGCACCGCTTTCTTGATATCGATGCTGCCGTCGGCGGCCTGTGGCGTGTAGTTCAGTTCACACAGCCCGGCATGGCCGGTCCCGGCGTTGTTCCACGGGTTGGAACTTTCCGCGGCACCCGAATCCATCAACTCGACGACTTCCAGCTTGATCGCCGGGTCGAGTTCCTTGAGCAGTACGGCCAGGGTGGCACTCATGATGCCTGCCCCTACCAGTACTACATCGACTGCTTCGTTCTGCGCCATTAACGCGTCTCCAAAATCTTCAGCACCAAATTGACAGCATAGGATCCCCGGCTTGCCAGGATCGCCATGTCCGATTATTCGCAGTTTTTGCAACTTCAGCGGACACCACCAACCGGGCTTTGCGTTGCCTATGAACGCATTTTACAGCCGGTGCGGCAATTCGACTTATGGTCAAGGTATCCGTCGTGCGTTATGGACCGGTTTCAGGCACCCATTGCAAATGAGCGCTGTTGCCAGCTGTTCAGGGCTGTTCGGGACACTTTAGGTGCTTTTGCACATGCCAGACTGTTCATTGCTCGCCACACTCTCGTGAAGTTGTGAAAACCCGTTTTTTCACGCTCTTTTGGAGACGTGAACCTCAAAATGGGCTGCGCGATGGCAGACCCGGCAGGTTCAGGCAGAGCAGATGGCCGGATGACGCAGGCACACTGGCTGGTGCAAGACCTGTGTGGAAGGCTCTCTGTGGGCGGTGCGGGGGATGCGCAATGCTGGGCATTGGCGGTACTGCGAGGCCCGATCAGGAGACGTCCTTATAATCGGGGGGAGATTATAGCGATGTCGCGGGCAGAAAAGCTCTTTATTAGCGACTTTTATTGAGGCAAAACTCAGGCGGCGAGGCTGCGTTGCAGCCAGTTTCCACTGACACGCTTTGAAACACGGGCGCTGGCGGGCAGCGGACGGTTGAGCCAGGCCAGGCGAATTTCGCTGATTTCCACCCAGCCACTGGTCGCCGGGGCCTGCGCGCACTGCTTGAAGGCCTGGCAAAGGCCGTGGGCGTCGAGGCGGGCGAAGCAGCGTTGCGGGTTGCGTTTGAACAGCAGGGCCAGGAGCGAGGACATGGCGGGTATCCCTGTGAAGAACTGAGCCTAGGATAACCGGGCAGTGATGAAACGATTGTGACAGCGAACCGGGCCCGGGGATGCCTGTCTTATTCACTAATGGCACGCCGATAGCTGGGCTGCCCCGTGCTGGTTATACTGGCGGCCTTTGCTGCCTATTCTGGAGAGATGAGCATGTTGCAACGTTTGTTGTTCGGTTTGATCGCGGTGACCAGTCTGACCCTGGCCGGTTGTGCCCACAGCCCGCAACAACTCAGCCCGCAACCGAAACTCAACGCCCAGCTGGCGCCGGTCGGTCATGGCCAGCCAGTGGTGGTCAAGGTGGTCGATGGCCGCGCTTCGCAAACCCTCGGCACCCGTGGTGGCCTGTACCCTGAAACCAGCGCCATCACCGTGACCGGCAACGACATCCTGCCAAAACTGCAGGCCCAGGCCGAAGCAGCTGTGCGCCTGCTGGGCTTTACCCCGACGCCGAACGCCTACAACGCGCCGCAGCTGACCGTGACCCTGGCCGAGCTCAAGTACCAGTCGCCCAAAGAAGGCATGTACGTGACCGAAGCCACCATCGGCGCAACCTTCAAGGCTGACGTGGCCAACGCCAACCGTCGCTACAGCGGCCGCTACGGCGCGTCGCTGGACCAGCGCTTCGGCATGGCGCCGAACCAGGAAACCAACACCAAGCTGGTGGGTGATGTGCTCAGCGATGCGCTGACCCGCCTGTTCAAGGACCAGGCCATCGGCCAGATCCTCGGCGAATAAGCCTCACCAGCAAAAAGCCCGATGTCTGCATGGCAGGCATCGGGCTTTTGTGTTTTTGCAGGTTCAGGCGGCTTCGACGTAGAAGTCCAGCACGCTGATGCCGGTAGGGCCGTCGACCTCGGGCAGGTCTTCATGGGCATGCCCGCCCAGGGCGCAGTACACCAGCCATTGGCGGTCCTGGACGTTGAACGCCAGGCCGTCGATCAACGCCTGCTGCTCATCGCTCTGGGCGATCAGGTAGAGGCGGTCCTGGTTTTCGGCGTGCAGCATGACAAGCTCCGGTAAGTGGCGACGGCCGATAGAGTGGCGTGTCTTGATGACGAGCGTGTGACGCCGGGAATTAATCGTCATTTGTCGCAAAGCACAGGCAAGGGCACGGCGCTTGGGTAGAATGCCCGCCGAGTCGAAAGTATCGATGTACTTCTTTTGAGGTTTTGCGATGTCGTTGCAAGTGATCTGGGGGTTGTTCGCCGCCCATCCGGCCAAACTGATCAATCTGCTGGCCCTGTTGCTGACCTGCCCGGGCGGCCTGCTGCTGCACAGTGCCCGCCGCCGCGCGGCGCAAACCCTGGCGGGCCTGGCTGGTGATGAAGCGGTGATCGATGGCATGAGCCTGCGCATCAACCGCTTCTACTACATTCTTGGCTTTGCCTTCCTGGCGCTGGCCTTGCTGTTGTCCTGGTTCAGCACCTGGGTGTGAAGCCTGCTCCCAAGTTAATTGTGGGAGCGGGCTTGACCCGCGATAAATTTACAACGCCAACCCCGCCTTGACCCGGTACTGATTGCGTACCGGCATCGCGTACTGCTGCACCAGGTACGGCCGCTGTTCGGCCGGGCAGGCGTCCAGGCGGCGCTGCCATTCGGCCTGGGCGCGGGCCAGTTCATCGGCCGCAAACACCTTGGCCGCTGCTGGCACCTCCAGCGCCGGGTCGGCATCGGCCCACTGCGCATAGGCCAGGTAATGCACCGGGAACAACCGGTAGCCGGCCAGAATCTGCCGGTCAATTTCTGCTGCCAGTTGCTTGGTGTCCTCGACGAACTCCGTCACCGGCGGGGCAAAGTTGATGTGCACGCGGCCTTTGTAGCCGGTGATGCCCTGGGCGATGCTGATGTCGTCTTCACCCGGCGCCTTGCTGTAGGTGCCGGTGGTGGCGCGAATGTACAGCTCGCGGGCCTTGGCCTGGTCGCAGGGGTCGTACTCGTAGCTGATCGACACCGGGCTCAGGTTCAGCGACTGGATCACGGCGCCGAACGGCTCGTCCTTGCGGCTCATGTGGAACATTTTCAGGATTGCCGAATCGGTACGGTCATCACCATCCTTGGCCCGGCCTTCGGCCTGGGCGATCCAGATCGACTGGCCGTCGTTACGGATCGAATGGTTGATGTAGGCCGACAGCAGCTGGTAAGCCGCGAGCTTTTCCCGCCGGCCAGTGATCGAGCGGTGCACGATGAAGCTCTTGTTCAGGCGCATCATGTCGCTGACGAACGGTTTTTGCAGCAGGTTGTCGCCGATGGCGATGCGCGGGGTCGGCAGGCCGGCGTGGTACACGGCATAGTTGACGAAGGCCGGGTCCATGACGATGTCGCGGTGGTTGGCCAGGAACAGGTAGGCGGTACCGGCCTTGAGCTGCTCGACGCCGGTGTAGGTCACGCCGTCGGTTGCCCGCTCGATGGTATGGTCGACGTAGTACTCGACTTTGTCCTGCAGGGTCGAAACGCAGGTGACCCCGGCAAACTCTTTGCGCAGGCGCCGGGCGATCAGCGGCTTGAGCAGCCAGCCGAAGGCCCCGGCCATGCGCGGGAAGCGGAAGTGGGTGAGGATATCGAGGAATGCCGGGTCGCTGAGCAGCCGTGCCAGAACGGCAGGGACTTCAGCGTCGTCGTACGGTCGGATGGCATCGAATTCGCCCATCATGCTCTCTTGTTGGAAACGGCTAGGGTAATAGGTAGGGCCGGGGTCTGAAAAACGGCTCAGACACACTCAGGGCCTGTAAATAGACCGGCAATTATACGCACAAGTCACTCGGGAGGCCGCGATGCTGGAGACAGCGCTTTACGATTGTCCTTATTGTGGTGAAGAAGTCGAGACGACAGTGGACCTGTCGGGCGGTGATCAGGAGTACATCGAAGACTGTCAGGTGTGCTGCAAGCCGATCCGTTTCGTGCTGCAGGTGCATGGCGAGGAATGGATGCTGGACGTTTATGGTGAGAATGACTGATGCAGCGAATCTACGACCCTGAAAGCCTGCTCGAAGCACAAATGCTCATCGGCATGCTCGCCAGCGAAGGCATCACAGTGCACCTGGTCGGCCGCGACCTGATGGGCGCCATGGGCGACCTGCCGATGCACGGTTTGCTCGGTTTGGCGGTGGCCGATGAGCAGGCTGCCTGCGCACGCGAGCTGATCGCCGCGTACAATAGCGCCCAGCCACTTGCCGGCGACGAACCGGAGAACATCCCCGGAACCCTGATTTGCTAGGTTTTTGCCCTCATGTGTGGACGTTATGCGCTGTTTCGCTGGTCTCCCGCCTTTGCTGCCCTGCCGGGATTTCCCAGTGACCAGCAGGCGCAATGGAATATCTCCCCCGGCGCCTCGGTGCTGATCCAGCGCCGCCTCGAGGGTGGCCAGCTGGAGCTGGCGCGGGCACGCTGGGGGCTGACCCCGGCCTGGCTCACCGACTTGTCGCGCACCCCGGCCCACGCCCGCGCCGAAACCCTGGCCGAACAGCCGATGTTCCGTGAGGCGTTTCGCCTGCGTCGCTGCCTGCTACCGGCCAACGGCTTTTACGAATGGCGCGGCACCCAGCGCAAGCGGCCGTACTGGCTGACGCCGGGGGAGGGCTCGTCGTTGTTTTTTGCAGCGATCTGGGAAGCGTATCCGGTGCAGGATCAGGTCTGGCTGAGTACCGCGGTGGTAACCCAGGCGGCGCTGAACCAGCGCCGGCCGCTGATTCTCGATGAGGCCGGGCAGGCTGCCTGGCTCGATCCCGAAACCCCGCCGGCGCGCTTGTACGAGCTGCTGGCGGGCGGCCAGGCGCCGCTGCGTGAGCGGGTGCTGGCCAATATGGTCAATGATCCCAAGCTCAATGGGCCGGAGTGTCTGACCCCGGCTTAAAAGCATCGCGGGTCAAGCCCGCTCCCTCAGCTGACCCTTTGCTCTGTGGGGGCTGGCTTTACACCCTGAACTGATTGATCAAGCGCCGCTGTTGCTCGGCCAGCTTGGTCAGCTCGGCGCTGGCGGTACTCGACTCATCCGCCCCGCCAGCCACCTCGTTGGCCACCTGGCCAATATTGATCACGTTACGGTTGATGTCTTCGGCCACCGCGCTCTGCTCTTCGGCAGCACTGGCAATCTGCGTGTTCATGTCGTTGATCACCGACACTGCCTGGGTAATGCTTTCCAGCGCCTGGGCAGCGCGCGCGGCTTGCTGCACGCTGTCGTCGGTCTTGCCCTGGCTGTCTTCCATGACCCGCACCACATCGCGGGTACCTTGCTGCAGTTGCTGGATCATCTGCTGGATTTCTTCGGTGGCCTGCTGGGTTTTCTGCGCCAGGTTGCGCACTTCATCAGCGACCACGGCAAAACCACGGCCCTGCTCACCGGCGCGAGCGGCCTCGATGGCGGCGTTAAGCGCCAGCAGGTTGGTCTGCTCGGCAATCGCGCGGATGGCGGTGAGGATGGCGTTGATGTTTTCGCTGTCGCGCGCCAGGTTCTGCACCACACCCACTGCTCGACCGATTTCCTCGGCCAGGGCGCTGATCGAACTGGAAGTATCGCGCACGATCGCCAGGCCCTGGTGTGCGGCCTGGTCGGCATTGCTGGCGGCCTGGGCGGCATGGGTGGCGTTGCGCGCGACGTCCTGGGCGGTAGCGGTCATTTCGTGCACGGCGGTGGCCACCAGGTCGATCTCGGCCATTTGTTTGTGTACACCCTGGTTGGTGCGAATGGCGATGTCGGCGGTGTGTTCGGAGGAGTCGCTGACCTTCTGCACCGAGGCCACCACCTGGCTGATCATCGCCTGCAGCTTGCTCAGGAAGGTGTTGAAGCCCTTGGCGATCGAGCCCAGTTCGTCGGCGCGGTCGCTGCTCAGGCGGCGGGTCAGGTCGCCTTCGCCCTGGGCGATGTCATCGAGCATCGCCACCATCTGCCGCAGTGGCCGGGCAATGCCGTGGGCCAGCAGCCAGATCACCAGCAGGCCAAGGGCGGCGATACCCAGGCCGACCACGGTCATGCCGGTGATGTCGGTGCGGCGCTGGTCGCTGAGGTCGCTTTGCAACTTCTGCACATCGGCCATCACTGCGCTGATCGGCAGTTCCAGCAGCAGGGTCCAGCGCGCGTCGGTATTGGCGATCTTGAACGGCAAGTACAGCTCGATGCGGCCTGCGCCCTGGTCGACTTCGTAGTGCAGGTTCTCGCCGCTCAGTTGCGCCAGGGTGGCGGCGGCATTGGCGTCGAGGACGTCGCTGGCTTTTTCGCCGAACTTGCTCGGGTCTTTGGTAAAGGCCACCAGGCGGCCGTTGCCGGACACCAGTGCCAGCTCGCCGGCACCGTCATAGAGCTGGCGGTCGGCGGTATTGAGCAGTTCCTGGATGAAGTTCACCGACAGGTCGGCGCCGGCAATGCCCTGGAACGTGCCGTCGATCATGATCGGCTCGACGAACGAGGCGAGCATCACCACTTTGTCGCCTACCTTGTAAGGTGCCGGGTCGATCACGCAGGCTTTCTTTGATTCCCGCGGGCACAGGTAGTACTCACTGGCGCGCACGCCGGTGGCGAGGACGGTCTGGTCGTTGACGTCGGCCAGTTTGTCCAGGCCCAGGCTGCCGTCTTCGTTGCGGAACCACCAGGGCAGAAAGCGCCCGCTGGCGCTGTCGATACCGGTGATCGAGGTGCCGACGAAGCGCGCGTCGTCGCGGTCCAGGGCGTTACTTTCCCAGCCCAGGTAGGTGCCGAGGATCAGTGGGTTGGTCAGTGCTGTCTGCTTGAGCAGGGCGATCATTTGCTGGCGCTCGATCTTCAGCAGCGGATTGCCGCTGGCGTCCTGCATGCCGAGCATGGCGTTGCTGGTAGCCAGGCCCCTGGCAATCAGTAGCGGTGCTTCCAGGCCGCGCTGGATCTCGCTGACCTGGGTTCGCGCCAGGGCGGTCAGGCGCTGCTCGATCACCGCCTCGAACTGCTGCTGGGTGCGGCTTTGCACCAGCTCCTGGGTACGTTCGCCGGAATACACGGCGTACAGCACCAGGGCGGCGACAATGCTCAGGACAATGGCGCCGGCCAGGGCGGCGACGGAAAACTGGATCGACCGGAACTTCATGAGGGGGCTCCAAGCGCAAGGAAAGGCGTCTGCCTTGCGTTATCGGCCCGGCCGGGCGAAAGCATGAGCACCGTCTGGAGAATTCTTCGTCAGGGATATGGCGGGCTCAACGGAGTCGGCCTAGGATACGCGGCATGTTCGAAGGGAGTGTTTTCATGCGTAAGTCATTTGTAATCGGTGCATTGAGCGCCAGCGTCCTGCTCGCTGGCTGCCAGGCGGTGAACACCACCAGCGGCGGCGCCGTGGGTGTCGAGCGTAAGCAATACATGTTCAGCATGCTGTCGACCGATGAGGTCAACCAGATGTATGCCCAGTCCTACCAGCAAACCCTGGGCGAGGCATCCAGCAAGGGTGTGCTCGACAAGACCAGCAACAACGCCAAGCGCGTGCAATTGATCGCTGACCGCCTGATTGCCCAGGCCCCGCAGTTCCGCCCGGACTCGGCGCAGTGGAACTGGGAAGTCAACCTGATCAAGAGCGACGAGCTCAACGCCAACTGCGGCCCGGGTGGCAAGATCTTCGTCTACAGCGGCTTGATCGAAAAACTCAAGCTGACCGACGACGAGCTCGCTGCGGTCATGGGCCATGAAATCGCCCACGCCCTGCGTGAGCATGGTCGTGAGGCGATGTCCAAGGCCTATGGCGTGCAGATGGCTCGCCAAGGCGCCGGTGCCCTGCTGGGCCTGGGCCAGGACAGCATGGCGATCGCCGACACGGTGGTGCAGTACAGCATGACCCTGCCCAACAGCCGCGCCAACGAGAACGAAGCCGACCTGATCGGCCTGGAGCTGGCCGCCCGCGCCGGCTACAACCCGAATGCGGCGATCAGCCTGTGGGACAAGATGGCCCAGGCCTCGGGTGGCTCGCAGCCGGAGTTCATGAGCACTCACCCGGCATCGGCCAGCCGTCAGGCTTCGTTGCAGGCGGCGATTCCGAAGGTGATGCCGTTGTACGAGCAGGCCCGCAAGTAAAAATCGCAGGTCATGCCCGCTCCCACAGGCCACTGTAGGAGCGGGCTTGACCTGCGATTGTATTCAGCCGATCCAGCCACTGACCTGCATCGCCGAATACACCGCCACCGCGGCCAGGACGAAGAATGCAGCCGACGCCAGGCGGCGGATCAGGGTCAGTGGCAGTTTCTCTGCAGCAAAATTACCCGCCAATACCACCGGCACGTTGGCAATCAGCATGCCCAGGGTGGTACCGATAATGACCATGATCAGGTGCGGATACTGCGCCGCCAGCATCACCGTGGCGACCTGGGTCTTGTCGCCGATTTCCGCGATGAAGAACGCGATCAGGGTGGTCAGGAACGGGCCGAAGCGCCGTGCGGTGCTGGCTTCGTCATCGTCCATCTTGTCCGGGATCAGCGTCCACAGTGCCGTGGCGGCAAAGCTTGCGGCGAGAATCCAGTGCAGGGTGGCGGCGGAGAAGAAGGTGCTGAACCAGGCGCCGACGGCACCGGCCGCGGCATGGTTGGCCAGGGTAGCGGCAATGATACCGGCGATGATCGGCCAGGGCTTGCGAAAGCGCGCGGCAAGGATCAGCGCGAGCAATTGGGTTTTGTCGCCAATTTCGGCGAGGGCCACGATCGCGGTGGGGACGAGCAATGATTCCAGCATCAGGATTCCTACGGGGGCGGGTCGACACGGCTATGACACGTACAGCCTTCCCGCCCCGGGTAAGGTGTTCGTGTCATAGGTCTTGTCAAACCCTGGGTCCGTCTGTGCGGACCGTGGGTCGCACGCGCCATGGTCTGTGGACCAAGTATGTTGACGCGTACCGGGCGAGCTGGGTGCTCGCGGGAGACTACTCCCCTAGGACGGAGCGGATTCTGCCTAGGCAAATCCGTTTCGGCAAGCGCTCTTTTTAACCGCGTGTTGCCTGGTAGATGCGAAAGCCTTGGCCCTCGTCGCGGATCCGGCAGTTGCCCAGGGCCGCTTCGATCAGCGGCTGATAGCGCAGGAAGCTATTTGCCACCAATCGCATTTCGCCGCCTTTTTTCAGATGATCGGCTGATTTTCGCAGCAGGTTTTCCGAGGCCTGGTAATTGGTGTGAACACCTGTGTGGAACGGCGGGTTGCTGATGATCACGTCCAGCTCGCGCGGCGCGGCATCGATGCCGTCGCCGCAGATCACCTCGCCTTCCAGACCATTGGCGGCCAGGGTCAGGCGGCTGCTGGCCACGGCAAAGGCGTCGACATCAAGCAGGGTGATGCGGTTTTGCGGATAACGGCGTTTGATCGCCGCCCCGAGAACACCCGCGCCACAGCCAAAATCCAGCACGTGGCCGGTTGGCAGCTGGTCGAGGTTTTCCAGCAGCAGGGCGCTGCCGCGATCCAGGCGCCCATGGCTGAATACGCCCGGCAGGCTGACGATCTGCAGCGGGCCATCGGCCAGCTCCAGCTGGAAATGCTCGGCCAGGCTTTCCAGCGGCCTGGCTTCAGGGGCGTGCTCGACGGTGACCTGCCACAGCTGGCAATGGCGGGCGCTGTCGAGTTTGCGCGGCTTGCCGAAGGCGTGCAGTTGTTTGGCCGCGCCTTCGATGCCGCCGCGTTTCTCGCCGACCAGGTACAGCTGGCGACCGGCCAGGCGCGAGGCCAGGGCGTTGAGCAGGTAATTGGCCAGGTCCCGGGATTTGGGCAAGAACAGCACGGCGGCGTCGAAAGCCTGGGCCGGTGCGTTTACATCGAAGTGGCTGCGCCCGGCGAAGCGTGCCCCGAGCGCCGCCTGGTCGCCGGCGTGCCAGCTCCAGCCATGGGCCGCAGGCAACTTGCCGAGCAGGTCGTCGGCAGGCAAACCGGCCAGCAACAGCGAGCCCTGGAAAAGATCGGCCTGACGAAGCAACACTTCACTGCGCGGGTCCATGGACGGCGACTCCTGAAAAAAGTGGCGCAGTTTACCAGAGCCTGGCCGGGCTTAGACCTGGCGGCGCGGGCTGCCGGCAAAAAACGCCTCGGCGTTCTCGCTCAATTGCTCGACGATACGCTGGCGTGACTCGACCGCGCCCCAGGCGCTGTGCGGGGTGACGATCAGCCGCGGGATATCGGCCGCCAGCAGCGGGTTGCCGTTGACCGGTGGTTCGACACTCAGCACGTCGGTAGCCGCGCCGCCCAGGTGGCCGGCGCGCAGGGCATCGGCCAGGGCCTGCTCGTCGATCAGGCCGCCGCGGGCGGTGTTGATCACAAAGGCGCCGGGCTTGAGCAGGGCCAGTTGACGGGCGCCGATCAGGTTGCGGGTGTGCTCGTTGAGCGGGCAGTGCAGGGTCAGCGCGTCGACCTGCGGCAGCAGCTCATCCAGCGCAATTCGGTCTTCGCGGGGCGGGCGTCCGGGCAACTGGCCAAGCAGTACGCGCATGCCGAAGGCTTCGGCCAGGCGTGCTACGGCGCCACCCAGCTCGCCATGGCCGAGCAGGCCGAGGGTCTTGCCCTCAAGCTCGACGATGGGGAAGTCCAGCAGGCAGAACTGTTTGGCCTGGCCCCACTGGCCGTTGGCGACAGCCTTTTGATAGTCGCTCAGGCGCGTGGCCAGGGCCAACAGCAAAGCCAGGGTGTGCTGGGCCACCGACGGCGTGCCGTAGCCCTGGCAGTTGCTGACCACCACGCCCTGGGCGCGGGCGGCCTGCAGGTCGACATTGTTGGTGCCGGTGGCGGCCACCAGAATCAGCTTCAGCTCGGGGCAGGCGGCGAGGGTGGCGGCGTCGATCATGACCTTGTTACTGATCGCCACGCTGGCGCCCTGCAGGCGTTCGGCGACCTGCCCGGGGGCGCTGGCCGGATAGAGCTGCAGCTCATCGAAACAGGCCTTGAGGCGATCCAGCGCCAGGTCACCGAGGTCCAGGGAGCTATGGTCGAGAAACACGGCGCGACGGGAGATGGACATAGGGTGGCTCCAGTAAGGGCTCAAGCGTTGTAGGCGAAGCAATCGTAATGGCTGTGCTCAAGGCTGCTTTGCAGTTCAAGCAGGCCTTGCTGTTGCTGCTGCAGTGCCTGGATCTGCGCCTGCAGCTGGGCGCTTTTGCCGGCAATCGCCTGGCGCACCCGCTCGATCGGCAAGCCGGCCTGATCATCACTCACCAGCGCTTGCATCTCCTTGAGGCTGAAGCCGAGCTTTTGCGCGCACTTGATCAGGCTCAGCAGGGCGACGCTGTGTTGGTCATACAGGCGATAACGGCCCTGGCGCCTGGGCGCCGGCAGCAGGCCGATGCGCTCATAATGGCGAATGCTTTTGATGGTTGCCCCGGACAGCTGCGCGGCTTTGCCGATGTACATCGAACGTCCTTGTTAGTGCCGGTGAGCCAGCCTGCGCGCCTGCTGCAGCCAGGCATCGCGCTGGCCTGCGCTCGAGCTGATGATGGGGCCAAACGTTAACGTCTTTTGCGTCCTGATTCCACAGAAGCCCAGGGTAGTGCGGCGCATCTGCTGCAGCGCCGGCATGCGGTAGACCCAGCGGTAGTACCAGGGCGGGGTGTCCATGCTCACCAGCAGGTCGGCGCTGAGGCCCTTGAGCAACTGTTCGGGGAAGGGCGAGTTGTTGCGGTACTTGAAGGCAAAGCCGGGCAGCAGGATGCGATCGAGAAAGCCCTTGAGCAGCGCCGGAATCCCGCCCCACCAGACCGGGAAGACCAGCACCAGGTGCTCGGCCCAGCTGATCAGCTGCTGGGCGTGCAGCAGGTCGGGCTCCAAAGCTTGTACCTGTTGATAACCCTCGCGCAGGATCGGGTCGAAGGCCAGCTCGCCGAGCTCCAGCAGGCAGACTTCATGGCCTTTGTCGCGGGCACTGCTGATGTAGCTGTCGCTCAGTGCTGCGCAGAAACTGTTACGCGAAGGGTGGCCGAGTATCACCAGGATTCGTTTGCTCATCGAAGGCAGTTCCAGGGGCAAAGCGCTGAGGCTAACGCCTGCCCCAAGGGGGAGAGTCAAGGCGCCAGCACCCACAGGGATTGTTTCAAAGGTCTGCGAGGGCGTAGTGTGTTGCCCCCGTTTGACCTTTTGCCGCAAGGAGCCCCCATGTACTGGGCCGAATTTCTGACTGTCGCCTTGATCCACCTGCTGGCTGTAGCCAGCCCCGGCCCGGACTTTGCCGTGGTGGTACGCGAGAGTGTTACCCACGGCCGGCGCGCCGGTACCTGGACCGCTTTCGGCGTCGGCACCGCGATTTTCCTGCATGTGGGCTATTCGCTGCTGGGTATCGGCCTGATCGTGTCGCAGTCGATCATGCTGTTCAATGCGCTGAAATGGCTGGCTGCCGCCTACTTGCTGTACATCGGCTTCAAGGCCCTGCGCGCCCGCCCGGCCGCGCCTGGCAGCGACGCCGTGCAGGCCTCCACGGTCGAGCGCACACCGCGGGCGGCCTTTGTCGCCGGCTTCATGACCAATGGCCTGAACCCCAAGGCGACGCTGTTCTTCCTCTCGCTGTTCACCGTGGTCATCAACCCGCACACGCCGCTGGCGATCCAGGCCGGTTACGGGTTGTACCTGGCCGTGGCCACCGGCCTGTGGTTCTGCCTGGTGGCCATGCTGTTCAGCCAGCAGCGGGTGCGCGCCGGCTTTGCGCGCATGGGTCACTGGTTCGATCGCACCATGGGCGCGGTGCTGATTGCCCTGGGGGTGAAGATCGCTTTCACCGAAATGCACTGACAATGATGTTCAAACGCCACTAATCCCTGCAGCGGTCAAATCATTCCTTTGGCTGATTTGGCCGCTGTGGAGGCGTTCTAGAGTAAGGCATGTCTTGCCCAGCCTGTGCACTCTAGAAAAGGGACTCCTATGTTGCAGACTCGCGTCATTCCTCCTGCCGAGGACGCTTACCAGTTTCCGCTGTTGATCAAGCGCCTGCTGCTGTCCGGCAGCCGTTACGAGAAAACCCGCGAGATCGTCTACCGCGATCAGCTGCGCTACAGCTACCTGACCCTCAACGAGCGCATCGCGCGGCTGGCCAATGTGCTCACCGAAGCGGGGGTCAAGGCGGGTGACACCGTGGCGGTGATGGACTGGGACAGCCATCGCTACCTCGAATGCATGTTCGCTATTCCGATGATTGGCGCGGTGGTGCACACCATCAACGTGCGCCTGTCGCCGGAGCAGATCCTGTACACCATGAACCACGCCGATGACCGCTTCGTGCTGGTCAACAGCGACTTTGTCGGCCTCTACCAGGCCATCGCCGGGCAACTGACCACGGTGGAGAAAACCCTGCTGCTGACCGATGGCGAGCAGAAAACCGCCGACCTGCCGAACCTGGTCGGCGAGTACGAGCAATTGCTGGCGGAAGCCAGCCCGGTCTATGACTTCCCTGATTTCGACGAGAACTCGGTTGCCACCACGTTCTACACCACCGGTACCACCGGTAACCCCAAGGGGGTGTATTTCACCCACCGGCAACTGGTGCTGCACACTCTGGCGGCCGCGACGGTCACCGGCAGTATCGACAGCGTGCGCCTGCTCGGCAGCAATGATGTGTACATGCCCATCACGCCGATGTTCCATGTCCATGCCTGGGGCATTCCCTACGTGGCGACCATGCTCGGCATCAAGCAGGTCTACCCCGGGCGCTACGAGCCGGAGATGCTTTGCGAACTGTGGCGCAACGAGAAGGTGACCTTCTCGCATTGCGTACCGACCATCCTGCAGATGCTGCTCAATGCCAAGGGTGCCCAGCAACAGGACTTCGGCGGCTGGAAAGTCATCATTGGCGGCAGTGCCCTGAACCGCGCCCTGTACGAGGCGGCCAAGGCCCACGGAATTCAGCTGACCGCCGCTTACGGTATGTCCGAGACCTGCCCGCTGGTGTCCTGCGCTCACCTCAACGACGAGCTGCTGGCTGGCAGCGAAGACGAATGCATCACCTACCGGATCAAGGCCGGGGTGCCGGTGCCGTTGGTGGAAACTGCGATTGTCGATGGCAACGGCAACTTCCTGGCGGCCGATGGCGAGACCCAGGGCGAACTGGTGCTGCGCGCGCCGTGGCTGACCATGGGCTACTTTCGCGAGCCCGAGAAAGGCGCCGAACTCTGGCAGGGCGGCTGGCTGCACACCGGTGACGTCGCCACCCTCGACAGCATGGGCGTGATCGATATCCGCGACCGCATCAAGGACGTGATCAAGACCGGCGGCGAGTGGATCTCGTCACTGGAGCTCGAAGACCTGATCAGCCGCCACCCGGCGATCCGCGAGGTGGCGGTGGTCGGTGTCGCCGACCCGCAGTGGGGCGAGCGGCCATTTGCCTTGCTGGTGATCCACGAAGGCCAGAGCATCGACGCCAAGGTCCTCAAGGAACACCTCAAGCCATTCGTGGAGCTGGGGCACATCAACAAGTGGGCGATCCCCAGCCAGATCGCCCTTGTTACTGAAATTCCCAAGACCAGTGTCGGCAAGCTCGACAAGAAGCGCATCCGCCTGGACATCAGCCAGTGGCAAGCCAGTAACAGCACCTTCCTCTCGACCCTGTAATGCCTGGCGGGTCGCGCCTGAAGCGGCGCGACCCGCACGCCAGACGCATGGGCGCCTTGTCAAATGACGAAATTAAGCCATTCTTCCCCCAGCCAGCGTAGTGGCCGGTCATGCAGACCACGCCGGAGGGGTTGGGATGCAAATCACACTTTAGAGGGATCAAGCAGTTCAACCTGCTGGCTATAGTCGGTTCAGGGGATTTTCAGGAACGGGGGATCGCACATGCATGTGCCTAGCCACTCGCTCGAGCAAAAAGGTGCGCTCACACCGCTCGAGCGATGCGTTTCTGCAAAGGACTCACTGCCATAAAAATAAAGTACATGGAGTAGCGTCGATGACATCAGCAAATCTGTTCTGGCGCCGGGCGAAACTGCCCCTGGCCGTCAGCCTCGCTTCTACGCTCGCCGGTCCTGCATTCGGCGTCAGTTTCAACATCGGTGAAATCGAAGGCTCGTTCGACTCGTCGCTGTCGGTGGGGGCGAGCTGGTCGACAGCCAGCCCGAACAAGAACCTGATCGGCGTCAACAACGGCGGCAAGGGGTTGTCGCAGACCTCCGATGACGGCCACCTGAACTTCAAGCGCGGTGAGACCTTCTCGAAAATCTTCAAGGGTATCCACGACCTGGAACTCAAGTACGGCGATACCGGGGTATTCGTCCGTGGCAAGTACTGGTACGACTTCGAACTCAAGGATGAGCATCGCGAGTTCAAGGACATCAGCGACACCAACCGCAAAGAGGGCGCCAAGTCGTCCGGCGGGCAGATCCTCGACGCCTTCGTCTACCACAACTACTCGATCGCCGATCAGCCGGGCTCGGTGCGCCTGGGCAAGCAGGTGGTCAGCTGGGGTGAAAGTACCTTCATCGGTAACGGTATCAACTCGATCAACCCGATCGACGTGGCGGCCTTCCGCCGTCCGGGTGCCGAAATCAAGGAAGGCCTGATTCCGGTCAACATGTTCTATGTGTCCCAGAGCCTGACCGACAACCTCTCGGCCGAAGCCTTCTACCAGCTCGAATGGGACCAGACCGTCGTCGACAACTGCGGCACCTTCTTCTCCCAGCCGGACATCATTGCCGACGGCTGTACCGATAACCTGCGCGTACTCAACAGTGCCAACGCGTTGCCAGCGGCCGCCCGCGGCTTCCTCGCAAGCCAGGGTGTGGACGTCAATGGCGAAGGTGTGCGGGTCGCCCGTGGCCCTGACCGCGATGCGCGAGACAGCGGCCAGTTCGGCGTGGCCTTCCGTTACATGTACGACCCGCTGGGCACCGAGTTCGGCGCCTACTTCATGAACTACCACAGCCGTGCGCCGATCTTCAGCGCCCACGGTGCCGATCCGCGGGTCTATGCCGGCCTGGCCGGGCTGCCTGCAGCCTTGCGTCCGTTGGCACCGCTGATCGTCGCCGGCAACTCCAGCTACTTCGTCGAGTACCCGGAAGACATCCGCCTGTACGGCCTGAGCTTCTCCACCACCCTGCCTACCGGCACGGCGTGGAGCGGTGAAATCAGCTACCGGCCAAACGCCCCGGTGCAGCTCAACACCACCGATATCCTCTATGCCGGCGTGCGTCCGATTGGCGGCACCCTGGCCAACGCCTCGCTGCTCAACGGTGTACCGGGCCAGGACCTGAACGGCTACCGGCGCAAGGAAATCACCCAGTTCCAGACCACCCTGACGCACTTCTTCGACCAGGTCATGGGCGCCAGCCGCCTGACCGTGGTGGGTGAAGTCGGCGTGACCCATGTCGGCGGCCTGGAAAGCGCCCACGATGTGCGTTACGGCCGCGACCCGGTCTACGGCCCAGGCCCGCTGCCGGCAACCCCGGGGGCAGGCAATCTCGATACCTGCTCGGCGATCATCAACACCGGCACCATCAACGGCGCAGGCCCTGGCGCTTCGGGCGCCAACCGCAGCCGCAATTGCGAGAACGACGGTTACACCACCAGCACCTCGTGGGGCTACCGCGCGCGCGCCATCTGGGACTACCCGGATGTATTCGCCGGGGTCAACCTCAAGCCGAGCGTGGCCTGGTCCCATGACGTGTCGGGCTACTCGCCAGGCCCTGGCAGCAACTTCGAGGAAGGGCGCAAGGCGATCAGCCTGGGCCTGGATGCCGAGTACCAGAACACCTACACCACCAGCCTGTCGTACACCAACTTCTTCGACGGCAAGTACACCACCGTGGATGACCGCGATTTCATCGCCCTCAGCTTCGGCGTGAACTTCTAAGAATTCGGATTCAGGACGACCATGAAGATGAAAACAACCAAGACTCTGCTGCAAGCCGGTGTACTGGGCCTGTCCCTGTTGGCGACCAGTGTCATGGCGGCGGTTTCCGCCGACGAGGCGGCCAAGCTGGGCGCCAGCCTGACGCCGATGGGTGCTGAAAAGGCCGGTAACGCCGACGGCTCGATCACGGCCTGGAAGCCGCTGGCCAAAGGCGCCGGTAATGTCGATGCCAAGGGCTTCCTTTCCGACCCGTACGGCAGCGAGCAACCTAAGTTCACCATCACCGCGCAGAACGTCGACCAGTACAAGGACAAACTGTCCCCTGGCCAGGTCGCCATGTTCAAGCGCTATCCGGACACCTTCAAGATGCCGGTGTACCCGACCCACCGGGGCGCTACCGTACCGGACGCGGTGTTCGCGGCGATCAAGAAGAACGCCACCAGCACCAACCTGGTCGGCGGCGGCAACGGTCTGGAAAACTTCGACACCGCCGTGCCGTTCCCGATTCCGAAAAGCGGCGTCGAAGTGATCTGGAACCACATCACCCGCTACCGTGGCGGCAGCGTGACCCGCCTGGTGACCCAGGCCACGCCGCAGCAGAACGGCTCGTTCAGCCTGGTGTACTTCCAGGACCAGTTCGTCTTCCGCGACCGGATGAAAGATTACGATCCGGCCAACCCGGGCAACGTGCTGTTCTACTTCAAGCAGAAGGTGACGGCGCCAGCGCGCCTGGCCGGTACCGTACTGCTGGTGCACGAGACCCTCGACCAGGTCAAGGAGCCGCGCAAGGCGTGGGTCTACAACGCCGGCCAGCGCCGGGTACGGGCAGCGCCACAAGTGTCCTACGACGGCCCGGGTACCGCCGCCGACGGCCTGCGCACCTCCGACAACCTGGACATGTACAACGGCGCGCCGGACCGTTACGACTGGAAGCTGGAAGGCAAGAAAGAGCTGTTCATTGCCTCCAACAGCTACAAGCTTGACGATCCCAAGCTCAAGTACGCCGACATCATCAAGGCCGGGCACATCAACCAGGACCTCGCCCGATACGAACTGCGCCGGGTATGGCATGTGGTCGCAACCCTGAAACCGGGCCAGCGCCACATCTACGCCAAGCGTGACTTCTACATCGACGAAGACACCTGGCAAGCGGCGGTGATCGACCAGTACGACGGTCGCAACCAGCTGTGGCGCGTGTCCGAAGCCCACTCCCAGGACTACTACAACGTCCAGGTGCCGTGGTACACCCTGGAAGCCATCTACGACCTGCAGTCCGGTCGCTACCTGGCCCTGGGCATGAAGAACGAGGAAAAGCGAGCCTACGACTTCGGGTTCACTGCCTCCAAGGCTGACTTCCAGCCTGCAGCGCTTCGCCAGGAAGGTGTGCGCTAAGTTTCAAACCTCCGTGTGATCTCCCAGAACGCCCCGGCTTGCCGGGGCGTTTCTGTTTGCGCATCCGTGTCGGCTGAGCCTTGTCGTTTTTTGTTGTAGTCTTTTTTCCGCAAAGCGCGGCAATTGTCTTCAAATGTGCTGTTTAACCCGCTAGTCTGCGCTGATCCGTACTGCCGACGATTCCCTAACTAAAAACGAGCCGGCCATGACTGATCTGTCCCGTACGCAAGGGTTCGCCAGCCAGGCCATGAGCGTCCTGGAGGGCCGTTTCTTTCGCCCGCCGCTGCCCGAAGGCCATGTGCCGCGGGCGCGCTTGTGTCAGCGTTTGCAGGCGGGGCTCGGCGGGCGCTTGCTGCTGGTCAATGCACCGGCAGGTTTCGGTAAAAGTTCGTTGGCGGTGGAGTTCTGCCAGGGCCTGCCCAACCACTGGAGCAGCCTCTGGCTGGGTTTGAGCCGGCGCGACAACGACCCCGGGCGCTTCCTCGAGCGCCTGCTCGAAGGCTTGCAGCAATACTGCCCGGCCCTCGGCGGCCAGGCCCTGGGCTTGCTGAAGATGCGCCAGCGGCACCAGCCGTTTGCCTTCGAAGAGTGGCTCGACGGCCTGCTCGATGAACTGGCCCGTCACCTGCAGCCACACAACCCCTTGCTACTGGTGCTCGACGACTACCACCTGGCCCAGGGGCCGGTGCTTGACCGCTGCCTGCAGTTTTTCCTCAATCACCTGCCGCCCGGCCTGGTGTTGCTGGTCACCAGCCGCCAGCGGCCGGACTGGCACCTGGCGCGCCTGCGTCTGTCGCGCCAGTTGCTTGAACTCAACGAGCAGGACTTGCGCCTGACCACCGATGAGTCCCTCGCCGTGCTGGGCCAGCAACCGACGGTGTTGCGCGGCCAGGCGCTGGACAACCTGATCCAGCGCAGCGATGGCTGGGTCGCCGGCTTGCGTTTCTGGCTGCTGGCGGCCAACGAGGCCGGTGCCGACAGCGCCTTGCCTCAGGCCCTGCACGGTGGCGAGGGGCTGATTCGCGACTACCTGCTCGAGGAAGTCATCGAGATGCTGCCCGCCGAAGTGCAGGGCTTTCTCTACGACACCGCCTGCCAGGAGCGCTTTTGCGCCGAGCTTTGCGATGCCCTGCGCGAAAGCCACGACAGCGCCGAGATTCTCCGTTACCTGCAGGCCCACCAGGTGTTCCTGGTGCCGCTGGACGAACATGGGCGGTGGTTTCGCTATCACCATTTGTTCTCCGACCTGCTGCGTACCCGTCAGGCCAGCCTGCCGCTGTCGAGCCTGCATTTGCGCGCCTGTCGCTGGTTCCATGGCCAGGGCCTGCTCGATGAAGCCGTTGAGCAGGCCTTGCGCGCCGGCCACCTGGACGTGGCCGCCAACCTGGTGCAGAACCTCTCCGAAGAGCAACTGCTGGCCGAGCAGAACGTCGGCATGCTGCTGCGCTGGAAGATGGACCTGCCCGACAGCCTGCTGATCAGCACACCGCGGCTGATCGTGCTGTACAGCTGGGCCCTGGGCCTGGCCGGGCAGCTGGATGCCGCTGAAGAGCTGGCCAGCCACCTGAGCCGCTTCTTGCCGGCGCCTTCGGCCACCGCACAGAAATCCATGCTCGCTCAGTGGCTGGCGCTCAGCGGGGTGATCGCCCGTGGTCGCGGCGACCGCCAGCGTACCCTCGAATATTGCTCCGAAGCGCTGCACAGCTTGCCGTTCAAGCGTTACGGGCAGCGCCTGGTGTGCCTCTCGACGTTGTCCAACCTGGCCATCGCCGATGCCGATTTCTGGCGTGCCCGTGGCTGGAATCGCGAAGCACTGGAGCTGGCCCAGCGGGTCGGCAACCCGTTGTTCGAAGCCCTGGCCCATTACGACCGGGCACGGGTGCTGCACGCCCGTGGCGAGGTGTTGCGCGCCCTCGATGAAGTGCGCCAGGGCCTGCAGCGCCTGCAGGGTTTGTCGGCGCAACGGTTGTACGCGGCGCGGGCACGCCTGACCCTGTACGAAGGCTACCTGCTGGCGGCCCGGCTGCAACCGGAGGCCGGCCGCAGTCGCCTGCGGGCCGGGTTGATCGAGGCGCGCGCCTGTCGCGATATCAGCGTACTGATCGGCCACTGCGTGATCGCTTCGCTCGATGGCCGTGAAGGGCGCTTTGCCGAAGCCTTTGCCGAGCTTGCTGAAGCCGAACGGCTGATGCACATCTGGGACGTGCCGCCGATTTTCTATCTGGCGATGATCACCCTGGTCAAATGCGAGCTATGGCTGGCCCAGGGGCGCACGGACCTGGCCGAGTCCTGGCTGCTGCGCCTGGGCCAGACCTACGGGGGCGAGCAGGCGGCGGCCGCCCCGGAGTTCCACCCGTTGCTGCCGCTGCATATCGAATTGCAGCAGGCCTTGCTCGAACGCACCCAGGGCCGCCTGGAACAGGCCGCAAGGCGCTTGCAGGCATTGGTGGAACGCGGCCAGGCCAGTGGCGGGCAGATGCTTTGCGTTACTGCGCTGTGCCAGTGGACGTTGCTGCTGCTGGCCAACAACAACGAAGCCCAGGCGCGCGGCCTGCTGGCGCTGGCGCTCGATTCCGCGCGCGGCGGCGTCCTGCAGCCGTTCCAGCGGCTGTTGCAGGATCACCCGCAATGGCTGCGCGAGCAGTTGCTGCTGCAACCCCAGGGGCCTGCGCAAAGCAGCTTGCTGGCGCTGTTGCCCGCGCTTGAATCGACCGAAGCGGGCGGTAGCGGCGAGGCCTTGAGCGCCCGGGAAATGGCTGTGCTCGAACTGATCGCCCAGGGCTGCTCGAACCAGGAAATCAGCGAGCGCCTGTTCATCTCCCTGCACACGGTGAAAACCCACGCCAGCCATATCAACAGCAAGCTCGGCGTCGAGCGACGCACCCAGGCGGTGGCCCGGGCCAAGGCATTAGGCATGCTGCACTAGCTTTGACTCGGCGGTGAACATCCTCGATGATGGCGCAATGCCATTATTTGTTCCGTTGCTGGTACTTGCGTCCAGCAAATATGCGCTCTGTACGCCTCAAGCTATCGCCCTGTGTGGCCGATACTCTGCGAGTGCGGCCCGATTAAGCGCCGCAGCGAATCTACCCGCGAAGCCGAGCCTGTCCGTGAAGGTGTCTCTGCGTCTATTTTTTATTTGCCATGACAGGTTTCGTGGATGCAGGTCTACAGCCAAAAAAGCTTTCTGATCGTCGATGACTTCTCTGATTTTCGCAGTTCGGCCCGCTCGATGCTGCGCGAGCTTGGCGTGCGTGATGTCGATACCGCCGACAGCGGCGAACAGGCGCTGCGCATGTGTGCGCAAAAACGCTATGACTTCATTCTTCAGGATTTCCACCTGGGTGATGGCAAGAAGAATGGCCAGCAGGTGCTCGAAGACCTGATCCTCGACAAGCTGATCAGCCATGAGTGCGTGTTCCTCATGGTCACCGCCGAAAGCAGCCAGGCGATTGTCCTCAGTGCCCTGGAGCATGAGCCCGACGCTTACCTGACCAAGCCGTTCAACCGCATCGGCCTGGCCCAGCGCCTGGAAAAACTGGTGCAGCGCAAGACCCTGCTCAAGCCGATCCTCCAGGCCCTGGACCGCGGCCGCCCGGCCGAGGTGCTGGCGGCCTGCGCCGAGCTGTGCAAGAAGGACCCGCGCTTCGCCCCGCTGTGCCTGCGCTACCGCGCCGATGCTCTGCGCGACCTGAACCGCTTCGATGAGCTGGAGAAATTTCTCACCACCATCATCGCCAGCCGGGCCACGCCCTGGGCCTATGCCGCCCTTGGCGGCCTGCTGTACAAGCGCAACCAGCTGGCCCAGGCCCAGGGTGTGTACGAGCAGGCGCTCAAGGCCTTCCCGATGATGCCCGGCCTGTACGACGGCCTGGCCGAAGTGCTGGTGGCCCAGGGCGAAAGCAAGCGTGCCCAGGGTGTGCTGGAAGAGGCCGTGCGCCTCTCGCCCCTGGCTGTGCGCCGGCAGATGATGCTGGGCAAGCTGGCCCTGAGTAACGATGACTACGACACTTCGTCCAAGGCCTACCGGCATGCGGTCAACCAGGGCCAGAGCTCGCGCTACAAAGACCCGGAAAGCAACCTCGGGCTGGTCCAGGCATTGATGAACAAGAACGCCGGCAACGGCCTGGATGCGCGCACCCGGGTCGAGATCAACACGGTGCTCAGCGAAGTGGCCAAGGAGAACGTCGAAGACCAGGGCCTGCAGGTGCGTGCGCGGCTGATGAAAGCCGCCAGCCTGCAGCAGGCCGGCGACGCCGAAACCGCCGCCAAGCTGACCGAGCAGGCCATGGCCCGGCTGGAGAAGATGGACCAGTTCTTCTCGGTCGAGGCGGCGCTGGTGGTGGCTACGCAATTGCAGAAACTCGGCCAGGAATCTGCCGGTACCGCGATTCTCAAGGGCTGCGTGGAAACCTACGGTGACGACCCTAAGGTCATGCAGAGCGTGGCGCAACTGACCGATGACCCGAGCGTGCTCGGCGCGGTGACCGAAGCGGTCGACCTCAACCGCCAGGGCGTGCGCAGCTACCAGGCCGGCCAGCTCAGCGAAGCCCTGGCGCAGTTCCGCCGGGCACTGACGCTGCAGCCGAAGAACATCAGTATCGCCCTCAACACCGCCCAGGCGCTGTTGCGCATCGGTGGCGAGACACCGCCGCCGGCGATCATGGACGAATGCCGCGCGTGCCTGGGCAGCGTCACCGGCATCCCGAAAAGCGATAACCGTTATGATCGCTACCGCAAACTGCACATCCGGGCTTTCGGCGCATGAACCAGGACAACCAGGGGCTGGATTTCTCGACGGTGATCGCCTCCACCGTGCACGACATGAAAAACTCCCTCGCCGCCTTGACCCAGGCCCACAGCCAGTGGCTGGCGCGCCTGCCCGAGGCGCTGCGCAGCGGCAGCGAGCAAGGGGTGATGGAGCATGAGTTCAGCCACCTCAACGGCATGCTGGTGCAGTTGCTGGGGCTGTACAAACTGGGCGTCAACCAATTGCCCATGTGCCCCGACTACCACGAGCTCGACGACTTCATCGAAGCCCAGCTGGCGGCCCAGCAGAACCTGCTGCAGCATCGCGACATCCTCGCCAGCTGGCGCATCGAAACGGCCAGCCCGCTGGGCTTTTTCGACCGTGAACTGGTCGGTTCGGTGGTCGCCAACATCCTCAACAACGCCATTCGCTACGCTGGCCACACCTTGCTGATCAGCGTCAATGACGAGGGCGAGCAACTGGTGCTGAGCATCAACGATGACGGCCCGGGCTTCCCGGCGCGCATGCTCGAGCGCCAGCAGGAATATGTGCAGGGTATCGATGGCCAGAGCGGCAGTACCGGCCTGGGTTTGTACTTTGCCGCACGGATTGCCGGCCTGCATGAGCGCAACGGGGTCAAAGGGCGGATCGAGATTGCCAACGGCGGGGTCCTGGGCGGCGGACTGTTCAGGCTTTACCTGCCTTGATCAACAGTGCCTGGGCAAACCTGAGGCAATGAGCTGCGACCGCCATTTGGCGGTCACAGCCCTGATGCTCACATACCAAGCAGATCAGGAAGCACCAGCGAGATCCAGGGCACATAGGTGACCAGAATCAGGAAGCCGACCAATAACGTCAGCCAAGGCATTGCCGCGCGCACGGTTGCCGTCAGCGGCATTCCGGTTACCGCCGAGGTGACGAACAGGTTCAGGCCGACCGGCGGGGTGATCAAGCCGATCTCCAGATTGACCACCATGATGATGCCCAGGTGAATCGGGTCGATGCCCAGTTTCATAGCGATCGGGAACAGGATCGGGGCCAGGATCAGGATGATCGCCGATGGCTCCATGAAGGCACCGGCCACCAGCAGCACGATGTTCACCACCAGCAAGAACGTCACCGGCGTCAGCCCGGCTTCGATTACCCAGGTGGTGATTTGTTGCGGTAGCTGTTCGGTGGTCAGGACGTGGGCGAAGAGCATCGCGTTGGCAATGATGAACATCAGCATGATGCTCAGTTTTGCCGACTCCAGCAGCACCTTGGGCGCTTCCTTGAACGACATGTCACGGTACACGAACAAGGCGATGAAGGCCGAGTACACCGCAGCGACCGCCGCCGCCTCAGTCGGGGTGAACATACCGCTGTAGATGCCGCCGAGGATGATCACCATCAGCAACAGACCCCAGACGGCCTTGCGGGCGGCACTGAGCCATTCCCTGAAAGTGGCACGGGGTAGGGCTGGCAGGTTCTTTTTCACCGCCACGATGTAGATGGCCATCATCAGGATCAAGCCCAGCATCAAGCCTGGTACTACGCCGGCCATGAACAGTTTGCCTACCGAGGTTTCGGTGGCGGCGGCATACACCACCATCACGATCGACGGTGGGATGAGGATACCCAGGGTGCCGGCGTTGCAGATGATGCCGGCGCCGAAGGCTTGTGGATAACCGGACCGAACCATCCCGGCAATCGCAATCGAGCCGACCGCAGCCACGGTTGCCGGGCTAGAACCTGACAGTGCGGCGAACAGTACGCAGGCCAATACGGCGGCAATCGCCAGACCTCCGCGAATGTGTCCGACACAGGTATTGGCAAAGTCAATCAGGCGCCGAGCCACGCCACCGGTGGTCATGAACGCCCCGGCCAGGAGAAAGAACGGAATTGCCAGCAAGGTGTAGTGTTCCGAGGTCTCGAACAACTTGATCGCCAGCGAGCGAACCGAGTCCTGGCTGAACAGCATGATAGTCAGCGAGCCGGAGAGCCCCAGGGAAATGGCAATGGGGACGCCGATGAACATCAGGGCGAAGAGGGTGACGAAGAGAAAGAGGATGGTCATCGCTTGTCGTCCTCATGCTCGGCCAGTTTCAGCGCATCCGCCGCTTCGTCGGCCAACCCCAAACCGGTCTGGCGGTGCTGGAGTATTCGTACCAGGATTTCGGTGAAACGGATGAACACCAGGGCAAAGCCCACCGGTACGATCAGGCCAACTTGCCACTGCATGATGCCGAAGTGACCCAGGTCCTCGGCGCCAATACCGGCATTGAACAGGGTTTGAATCCACTCGAAACTGGCGATGCTCAGCAAGCCGGCATAACCGAGGCAGCACAGACAGGCAAGCATGCCGAGTAGCCGTTGAACCGGCTTGCTGGCCAGTTTTACCAAGGCGTCGACACCAATGTGCCCGGCCACGCGAACGCCATAGGACAGGCCGAAAAAAATCAGCCAGCCGAACAGCGCCTTGGTCAGGGCATTGCTCCAGGTCATCGACTGGGCGGCGTCCATCACATGGTCGCCTATGCCGTTGAACAGGTCGGCCGCACCGGGCCAGCGCTCGGCAAGGCTGTAGAACAGGGTGTAGAGGTTGTTGAGGATGACGTAGACGAAGGTCACCAAGGTCATGGCGGCCAGGAGGAAGACGATAAAGCCCTCCTCGAAATGCTCCCAGATACGCCGTAAGGCATTCATGCGTATTCTCCGATGTGTAGCGGACACAGCTGCCGCCGTGGCGGCGGCAACTGTCTGCGGGCTTACTGCGCCTGGTTGGCCGCCTCGGCTGCCTGGATCAGCTCGGCACCGATTTCACCTTCGAATTTTCTCCACACCGGCTTCATCGCCGTTCGCCATTGCTCGCGTTGCTCAGGCGTGAGCGTAATGATCTCGGTGGTCTTGGCCGCAATGATGCGTTCCTTGTCGCCCTGGTTGAGCGCCTCGGCTTCTTTGTTCACGTGCTGGGTGACTTCGCTGATGATTTTCTCAAGCTCTGGCTTCACATCGGCTGGCAGGCCGTTCCAGAACTTGGTGTTGGTGATCAGCATGTAGTCGAGCACGCCATGATTGGACTCGGTGATGTACTTTTGCACTTCGTGCATTTTCTGGCTGTAGATGTTCGAGTAGGGGTTTTCCGCACCATTGACCACACCGGTCTGCAAGCCCTGGTAGACCTCGGCAAAACTCATTTTGCGCGGGTTGGCACGCACCGCCTTGAACTGCTCTTCCAGCACTGCCGAAGCCTGCACGCGGAATTTCAGACCGCGGGCATCTGCGGGAACGTGCAAGGCCTTGTTGGCCGACAATTGCTTCATACCGTTGTGCCAATAAGCCAGGCCGGTGATGTTCTTGTCCTCCATGGACTTGAGCAGGCCCTGGCCGGCGGGGCTCATCTGAAAGCGGTCCACGGCGTGGATGTCGTTGAACAGGAAGGGCAGGTCAAACAGTTGAACCTTCTTGGTGTACTGCTCGAATTTGGCCAGCGACGGCGCAATGATCTGTACATCGCCCAGCAGCAGTGCCTCCATTTCCTTGCCATCACCGAACAGCGACGAGTTGGGGTAGACATCGACCTTGACCTTGCCTGGCAGGCGCTCTTCCACCAGCTTCTTGAACATGATTGCGCCCTGGCCCTTGGGCGTTGAGTCGGCAACAACATGGGAAAACTTGATGGTAATCGGGTCAGCGGCCTGGGCCCAGCCAGCGGCCGAAAGGGTCAGCGCACAAACCAGTGCCTTGAGTGAGGGAGTGAACATCCTGATTCTTCCTTTTTTTGTTGTAATGCTGCACTTTGCGCTGACGCGCGCAGGCAGGTTGACCCCGGCAAGTCTAGGTGGCTATTCAGAGATTGCTTTGTGCAAGATCAATGTCTGGTGAACTGCAAGGCACCTGTGCGTCTGCCAGGTCGATGGCCGGGGCTGGCCAACAGGCAGAAATGAGGTTAAGAAGTGGCATCGCTTCAGTGCCCCCACTATTTTCCGGTAACCCCATGCACGTTGCTCAACCCCAGCTAATCCGCGAAACATTCCCCGTCGGCCCGCTGCAGTGCAATTGCACGATCATCGGCGACCCGATCAGCAAAAAGGCCATCGTCGTCGACCCGGGCGGCAACCCCGAGCAGATCCTCGCCCGCCTTGATGCCCATGGCCTTAAGGTGGTGAGCATCATCCATACCCACGCGCACCTGGATCACTTCCTCGCCTCCGGGCAGTTGAAAGAGATGACCGGCGCCACCTTGCACCTGCACAAGGACGACCAGTTCCTCTGGGACAACCTGGAAATGCAGTGTCAGATGTTCGGCGTGCCCTACACCCCGGTTCCGCCGCCGGACCGCTGGCTGGCCGACGACGAAGAGCTGGCCTGCGGCTGTGGCGTGGCCTTGCACACGCCGGGGCACACACCGGGCTCGATGAGCTTCTGGTTCGCCGAGGCCAAGCTGTTGATTGCAGGCGATACGCTTTTTCGTCGTGGGATTGGTCGCACCGATTTGTGGGGTGGCGACCAGGCGACTATCGTTCGTTCCATCAAGCAGCGCCTGTACAGCCTGGATGAAGAGGCTACGGTGGTCACCGGCCATGGCCCGGACACCCGCCTGGGGGATGAGATGCGCCAGAACCCGTTTGTGCGCGCCTGAGATTCCAGGGAATTTTTCTGCTTTGCTGCAATCCAAGGCTGGCATAGATCCGAATCAGATCCGCTGCACTTTCGAATTACAGTAGGAGCTTGTCCATGTTCACCATGCGTCGTTTGATTATCGTCGCTACCGCTGCCGCGCTGATGTCCGGGTGCGCCAGCCCCAACCCGTATGACAGCCAGGGTCAGGCGCAGCAGGGTTCCACAGGGATGAGCAAAACCGCCAAGTACGGCGGGCTGGGCGCGCTGGCCGGTGCCATCGCGGGCGCCGCCATCGACCATAACAACCGCGGCAAGGGTGCGCTGATCGGCGCTGCCGCCGTCGGTGCTGCGGCAGCAGGTTATGGCTACTATGCCGACAAACAGGAAGCCGAGCTGCGTGCAAGCATGGCCAACACCGGTGTCGAGGTGCAGCGCCAGGGCGACCAGATCAAACTGATCATGCCGGGCAACATCACCTTCGCCACCGACTCGGCCAACATCGCGCCGAGCTTCTACTCGCCGCTGAACAACCTGGCAAACTCCTTCAAGCAGTTCAACCAGAACACCATTGAAGTGGTCGGCTACACCGACAGCACCGGCAGCCGCCAGCACAACATGGACCTGTCCCAGCGTCGTGCACAATCGGTGGTTACCTACCTGACTTCCCAGGGCGTCGATGGCAGCCGCGTCAGCGCCCGCGGCCTGGGCCCGGACCAGCCGATCGCCAGCAACGCCGACGCCAACGGCCGCGCGCAGAACCGTCGGGTAGAGGTCAACCTCAAGCCGATTCCCGGGCAGCAGTACCAGTAAGTCGCAAGATGTGAAGAAGGGGAGCCTGGCTCCCCTTTTTTGTGCCTGCGAATTTCTCAGCTTGGGCTTTTGGTGGTGACTTTCAGCACATCAGTAAAAACGATGACCACCGACTGGCCGACCTCGAGATTCTTCATGCGCTCCTGAAGTTCAGGGTCTTCGACTTTCACGACCCTTTGCGGGCCTTCAGGCGGCATCAGCGTGACTTCGTGGGTTTTCAGGTCGATCTTGGTGATCTTCGAGGTGACCTTGATCTGCCGGAATGCCTCACCACCCGGGTTGGGGTTGTCCTTGGTGGCACGGATGACGCCGGCGTCCTTGCTGATGCCCGGGGCCTTGCTAAGGTCAGTTTCCAGCACGGTAGCAACCGAGCGGTTGACGGTGATGTTGACCAGGTCGCCGACCTTGAGGTTATGCAGGTCCTTGGCCTGTTCGCTCAGCTGAATCGGCACCTCGGAGTTATTAGGGCCAGCCACTGTAACGATGCGCTTGTCATGGTCGATGGCAAGGACTTTGGTATCCACCATATCTTGGGTAGCGACAGCGTCGATCAGGATGTCTTCTGCCTGCACCGTGAAACTGGCTGCAGACAGAAGCGAAACGACAGCAACAGCATGGGCGAAGCGGCGCAGCGGTTTCATAGGCTTACGTTCCTTGTGATTGCTAGTGAAATCATCGTAGGAAGTGAGCATAGATGCTGTCTGGCAAATTACCCGTCGGCGTTTTGTCGCAGCCGCTCCAGCAAGGCGTCCTTGTCGCTCCACAGCTGGTTGATCCATTGCTGGAAAGCCAGGCGGTAGGTTTCATCCTGGTCGTAGTTCCTGCCCAGGAACTCGGCCGGAATCGCCAGCTCCTCGAAGTGCACGACAATGTGCCTGACCCGCCCGCACAACAAGTCCCAGAACCCTGGCGCACCGTTCGGATAATGAATGGTGACATTGACGATCGACTGCAATTGCTCGCCCATGGCATCAAGCACAAAGGCAATGCCGCCGGCCTTGGGCTTGAGCAGGTGCTTGAACGGTGACTGCTGCTGGCGATGCTTGGCTGCGGTGAAGCGCGTGCCTTCGGCGAAGTTGAAGATCGCCGTCGGCTTGCCGCGGAATTTGGCGCAGGTGCGGCGAGTGGTTTCCAGGTCTTTGCCGGCCTTTTCCGGGTGCTTGGCCAGGTACGCCTTGGAATAGCGCTTCATGAACGGGAAGCCCAGCGCCCACCAGGCCAGGCCAATCACCGGCACCCAGATCAGCACCTGCTTGAGGAAGAACTTCAGCGGGCGGATACGCCGATTGAGCACGTATTGCAGCACCAGGATATCGACCCAGCTCTGGTGGTTACTGGTGACCAGGTAGCTGTGCTGGTAATCCAGCCCGGCCAGGCCCTCGACCTGCCAGCGGGCCTTGCCCAGCAGGTTGATCCAGGCATTGTTGTTGCTGATCCAGGCCTCGTGAATGTGGCGCATCAGTTCATCGGTGAGGCGCTGCGCCGCGGCGAACGGCAGCAACAGCTTGAACAGGCTGACGATGAACAGCGGGGTGCAGCAGACGATGGTGTTGAGCCCCAGCAGCAGCGAGGCGATAACCCCGCGCAGTGGCGCGGGTAGCAATCCGAGCATGTTCAACTATCCAGTGAGCGGTTGGCCTGAATGGCGGTCAGGGCGATGGTGTAGACGATGTCGTCGACCTGGGCGCCGCGCGGCAGGTCGTTGACCGGCTTGCGCAGGCCTTGCAGCATCGGCCCCAGGCTGACGCAATCGGCGCTGCGCTGGACGGCCTTGTGGGTGGTGTTGCCGGTGTTCAGGTCGGGGAACACGAATACCGTGGCGCGGCCAGCCACCTGGCTGTTGGGCGCCAGTTGCCGGGCGATCTCCAGGTTGGCGGCGGCATCGTATTGCAACGGGCCATCGATCAGCAGGCCACGCTGGGTTTCCTGGGCCAGCAGGGTGGCTTCGCGGACCTTCTCGACCTCTTCGCCAGTGGCCGAATCACCGCTGGAGTAGCTGATCATCGCCACCCGCGGGGCAATGCCGAAGGCTGCGGCGGAGTCGGCGCTCTGCAGGGCGATTTCCGCCAGTTCATTGGCCGTCGGGTGCGGGTTCATCACGCAGTCGCCGTACACCAGCACCTGCTCGGGAAAGAGCATGAAGAACACCGATGACACCAGGCTGCAGCCGGGGGCGGTCTTGATCAGTTGCAGGGCCGGGCGGATGGTGTTGGCGGTGGAGTGCACCAGGCCCGAGACCAGGCCGTCGACCTCGTCCAGGGCGAGCATCATGGTGCCGATCACCACCGGGTCTTCCAGTTGTTGCTCGGCCATCGGTGCATTGAGGCTTTTGCTCTTGCGCAGGCTGACCATTGGCTCGACGTAGCGCTCGCGGATCAGGTCCGGGTCAAGAATCTCCAGGCCCTCGGGCAAGGTGATGCCCTGGGCGCGGGCCACGGCCTGGACGTCGTCGGGCTTGGCCAGCAACACGCAGCGGGCGATGCCGCGAGCCTGGCAGATGGCGGCGGCCTGCACGGTCATCGGTTCTGCGCCTTCGGGCAGAACGATACGTTTGTTGGCCTGCTGGGCGCGCTGGATCAACTGGTAGCGAAACACCGCTGGCGACAGGCGCAGTTCGCGCGGGGTGCCGCAGCGCTGGTGCAGCCAGTCGGCGTCCAGGTAGCTGGCGACGAAATCGGTGATCAGCTCGGCGCGCTCACGGTCATCCACCGGGATTTCCTTGTTCAGGCCGTTGAGCTGGTTGGCGGTGTCGTAGGAGCCGGTGCTCACCGAGAGGATCGGCAAGCCGGCCAGCAGCGCGCCCTGGCACAGTTCGAGGATGCGCGGGTCGGGCTTGCTGTCGCTGGTCAGCAGCAGGCCGGCCAGCGGCACGCCGTTGATCGCCGCCAGGCTCACGGCGAGGATGATGTCGTCGCGATCGCCCGGGGTCACCACCAGGGTGCCGGGCTTGAGCAGCGGCACGGTGTTGGCCACGGTTCGGGCACAGATGATGATCTTGTTCATGCGCCGGGTTTCGTAGTCGCCGGCGTTGAGCACCTGGGCACCGAGCAGCTCGGCGACGTCGCGGGTGCGCGGGTCGTTGAGGCCGGCCTGGAACGGGATGCAGCCGAGCAGGCGGAAGTCGCCGCCACGCAGCAGCGGCGAATGCTCGGTCAGGCGCGCGGCGAAGGCGTTCATGTCTTCGTCGGTGCGCACCTTGTTGAGGATCACCCCAAGCACTTTCGGGTCGCGCGGGCCGCCGAACAACTGGGCCTGCAGCTCGACGCGCCCGGACAGCTCGGTGAGCACTTCGTTTTCCGGCGCCGAGACCAGGATCACCTCGGCATCCAGGCTCTTGGCCAGGTGCAGGTTGACCCGCGCGGCGTAGCTGGCGTGGCGGGTCGGGACCATGCCTTCGACCACCACCACGTCCTTGCCGACGCAGGCCTGCTGGTACAGGGTGATGATCTCCTCGAGCAGTTCATCCAGCTGGCCATCGCCGAGCATGCGCTCGACATGGGCCAGGCTCAGCGGCTGGGGCGGCTTCAGGCCATGGGTGCGGGCAACCAGTTCGGTGGAGCGCTCCGGGCCGGTATCGCCCGGGTGCGGCTGGGCGATCGGCTTGAAGAAGCCGACCTTGAGGCCGGCGCGCTCCAGGGTGCGCACCAGGCCCAGGCTGATCGAAGTCAGGCCGACACCAAAGTCGGTCGGCGCGATAAAAAATGTCTGCATGCGAGCTTCTCAAAATGAGCTGTGCAAAGAATCAATTGCCAAGGGTAGCGCTATCGGCCCCCTGAGCGCACCAGCCACAGGCAAATGCCTGGCCGATGCGTTGCTGGCGTTGCTCGGGGTCGAGCACCCAGCTGCGTGATTGCCAGGGCGGCTGGTGGCGCAGGTGCTGGGTGTGTCCGCACGACAGCTCGACCACCCAGTGGCCGTCCTCGTCCTGATGGAAACCCAGCACCTGGCTGAAGTATCCGGCAACCCGTTTGTCCGGGTTGCGTTCGCTTTCAGGCGATGCCTTGGTTACACTTGTTCGTTCTACATTCTTATGCAAAAGGTCTCGCCCCATGCTGATCGCCGCCAACAAGGCTGTCTCCATCGACTATACCCTCACCAACGACGCTGGTGAGGTCATCGACAGCTCCGCCGGCGGCGCTCCGCTGGTCTACCTGCATGGCGCAGGCAACATCATCCCGGGCCTGGAAAAAGCCCTGGAAGGCAAAACCACCGGTGACGAGCTGGACGTTGCCGTCGAGCCGGAAGACGCCTACGGCGAATACCTGGCCGAGCTGGTCAGCACCCTGAACCGCAGCATGTTCGAAGGTGTCGACGAGCTGGAAGTGGGCATGCAGTTCCACGCTTCGGCGCCGGATGGCCAGATGCAGATCGTCACCATTCGCGACCTGGACGGCGATGACGTCACCGTTGATGGCAACCACCCACTGGCTGGCCAGCGCCTGAACTTCAAGGTCAAGGTCGTCGATGTTCGTGATGCCAGCGAAGAAGAAATCGCTCATCGCCACATCCATGGCGAAGGTGGCCATCACCACTGATTTTCTGCGCTAAGCTCAGAGAGTCGCGAAGGCGCCCGGGCAAGTCCGTCGCACTCCAGCAGGGGAAGACGGCTTGGCAGGGCGCCTTTTTAATGGGCTGGTTTTACTGATTGCAGCCCGCAGCGACAACCGGGATCTGGAAAGGGGAGTACGTCATGAGTGCATTTCACGACCTGAAGTTGCAGGCACTGGATGGCCAGGAGTTGCCTCTGGCGCCGTTCAAGGGCCAGGTGGTGCTGGTGGTCAATGTCGCCTCCAAGTGTGGCCTGACCCCTCAGTACGCGGCGCTGGAAAACCTCTATCAGCAGTACAAGGGCAAAGGCTTCAGCGTACTGGGCCTGCCGTGCAACCAGTTTGCCGGGCAGGAGCCGGGCACTGAAGAAGAAATCCAGAAGTTCTGCAGCCTGAACTACGGCGTGACCTTCCCGTTGGGCAGCAAGCTGGAGGTCAATGGCCATGACCGCCATCAGTTGTACCGCTTGCTGGCCGGTGAAGGCGCCGAGTTCCCTGGCGATATCACCTGGAACTTCGAGAAGTTTCTGGTTGGCAAGGACGGCCGGGTACTGGCGCGCTTCTCGCCGCGTACCGCGCCGGATGATCCGGCGGTGGTGCAGGCGATCGAGAAGGCCTTGGCCTGATCGGTTGATCGCGGGGCTAGCCCCGCGATGCTGTTTAATCACCCAGATCAATAGTACTGGGCCACCCGAACGGCTCACCCTATCCTCAGGCGCATTCCCTCTTCCCAGGAGCGCCGCATGTCCGCCACCGCACTGTTCACACCCTTCCAACTGGGCGCCCTCGAGCTGCCAAGCCGCGTGGTCATGGCCCCGATGACCCGCACCTTCTGCCCTGGCGGCGTACCCCACGCACAAGTGGTCGAGTACTACCGCCGCCGCGCCGCTGCCGGCGTTGGGCTGATCATCACCGAAGGCACCACCGTCGGTCACCAGGCTGCCAACGGCTACCCGAATGTGCCGCGCTTTTACGGCGACGACGCCCTGGCTGGCTGGAAGAATGTCGTCGATGCCGTGCACGCCGAAGGCGGGCGCATCGTGCCGCAGCTCTGGCACGTGGGCAGCGTGCGCCGCCTGGGCACCGAGCCGGATGCCAGCGTGCCGGGTTATGGCCCGAGCGAGAAGCTCAAGGATGGCCAGGTCGTGGTGCACGGCATGAGCAAGGCCGATATCCGCGAAGTGATCGAGGCGTTCGCCCAGGCCGCTCGCGATGCCCAGGCCATCGGCATGGATGGCGTCGAGATCCACGGTGCCCACGGCTACCTGATTGACCAGTTCTTCTGGGAGGCCAGCAACCAGCGCACGGATGAGTACGGCGGCGACCTGGCCGGCCGTTCGCGTTTCGCCATCGAACTGATCCAGGCGGTGCGGGCGGCGGTGGGCCCGGAATTCCCGATCATTTTCCGCTTTTCGCAGTGGAAGCAGCAGGACTACAGCGCCCGCCTGGTACAGAGCGCCGAGGCCCTCGGCGCCTTCCTGCAGCCATTGGTAGACGCCGGTGTGGATATCTTCCACTGCTCGACCCGGCGCTTCTGGGAGCCGGAGTTCGAAGGCTCGGACCTCAACCTGGCCGGCTGGACCCGCCAGCTCACCGGCAAGCCGACCATCACCGTCGGCAGCGTTGGCCTGGATGGCGAGTTCCTGCAGTTCATGGTGGCGACCGACAAGGTGGCGCAACCGGCCAGCCTAGAGAACCTGCTCAAGCGCCTGCACAACGACGAGTTCGACCTGGTGGCGGTGGGCCGGGCGCTGCTGGTCGACCCGGAGTGGGCCGCCAAGGTGCGCGATGGCCGCGAGCAAGACATCCTGCCGTTCAGCCGTGAGGCGTTGACGACCCTGGTTTGATCGCAAGTGTCGCCGGGCCTGGGCGCGCAACGCTGCCCTGGTCCTGGCGACAGGCTGCCAGCAGGTGCGCCTCGAACTGCTCGACAATCGCCGGCCAGCCCTGACGGCTGGCATGCTGGCGGGCATTGAGGCGCACCCGGCGCAGAGTTTCCGGCTCTTCCAGCAACCAGCAGGCGGCATCGATAAAGGCTGCTGCATCCCCCGGCATGGCCAGCGCACCGCTATGCCCGTGGCGAATGTGCTGGGCTGCCGCGGCTTGATCGTAGGCAACCACACCCAGGCCTGAGGCCAAGGCTTCTAGCACGACGTTGCCGAAGGTTTCGGTCAGGCTGGGAAACACAAAAATATCCCCTGATGCATAGTGTTCAGCCAGGCTTTCGCCACGCTGGGCACCGCAGAACACTGCGCCGGGCAGACGTTGTTCCAGCATGGCGCGTTGCGGCCCGTCACCGACCACGATCAATTTGATGCGCCGTTGCGGATACTGCTGTTGCAGGGCGTCCAGGCAAGGTTGCAGCAAACCTAGGTTCTTCTCGGCGGCCAGGCGTCCGACATGCAACAGGGCAATATCATCGGCGCCCACCCCCCATTGCTCACGCAGCGCCTGGCTGCGCCGCGCCGGGTTGAACAACTGGCTATCGACTCCCCGGGCCATCAGGCTGAGGTTGTCGAAGCCGCGCCGTTCCAGCTCCAGGCGCTGGCTTAGGCTGGGCACCAGGGTGCTGTGGGTGCGTCGATGGAACCAGCGCAGGTAGTGGGTCAGCAGGCGCGCCAGCAGGCCCAGGCCGTATTCGCTGGAGTACTGCTGGAAATTGGTGTGAAAACCGCTGACCACGGCGATCCCCAGGCGCCGCGCCGCGCGCAGGGCGCTCAGGCCCAGCGGGCCTTCGGTGGCGATGTACAGTACGTCCGGGCGTTGCCGGCGCCAGCGACGCAGCAGCTTGTGCATCGACACCTGGCCCCATTGCAAGCCCGGGTAGCCCGGCAACGGCCAGCCGCGGCACAGCAGCAGGTTGTCGTCGCTGGCCGAGGGCAGTTCGGCCGCTTGCCGCGGGCGCACCAACTCGACCCGATGGCCACGCGATCGCAAGCCATCGCTGAGGCGGCCAAGGGTGTTGGCCACGCCGTTGATCTCGGGTGGGAAGGTTTCGCTGATCAGGGTGACATGCAGGGGCGGTGTGCTCATGAAGCCAGTTTCGACCGTGCCGATTGCCGCTCTATGACCGCAAAATGACAGATCGATGACGCCTGATTACTGGCGATTTCAGGTGCGCAAATATTTCCCAGCAAGTGACTCAAGATTGCAGGTCCGCCAGCCGATGCAGAAGCATTCGAATGACTGATTTCGCTCCGGGAGAGCGTCATGTTCAACAGCAAACTCAAGCAAGAAATCCTCCGGCTGCGCGAAGAACTGCAATCAGTGGAGCAAGTAAAGTGCAGCCTCGACAGTGAGATGCTGGTGCTGCAGCTCGATCCGCAGGGGCGCATCGAATCGGTCAACAGCAATTTCGAAAAAGAGATGCTCTACAGCAGCCATCAACTGATTGGCCGCAACATCGAGGAAATCGTCCCGGCGCACGTCAAGCAACTCGACTTTTACCAGCGCATGAAGCACGCCATTGCCCGTAGCGAGCATCTCAATGGTGCTTTCCGCCTGCTGCGGGGCAATGGCGAAGAGGCCTGGCTGCGCTCGATCCTGCAGCCGGTGAAAAACAGCGAAGGGCGCATCAAGTATTTCACCCTGCACTCCAGCGACCTGACCCGCACCATCGAAACCTCCCGCGAGCACGAGAGCCTGATCAAGGCGCTGATGCGCTCCACGGCGGTGATTGAGTTCAACCTCAACGGTGAGGTGCTGGCCGCCAACGAGCGCTTCCTGCAGACCATGGGCTACAAGCTCGACCAGGTGGTGGGCAAGCATCACCGTCTGTTCTGCGAGCCGGAAGAGTACAACTCGGTGGGCTATCACGCGTTCTGGGACAAGCTGCGCCGTGGTGAATTCGTCGCCGAACGCTTCAAGCGCATTGATGCCCATGGCCGCGTGGTGTGGCTGGAGGCGTCTTACAACCCGATCATCGATGCCCACGACGTGCTCTACAAAGTGGTCAAGTTCGCCACCGTGATCACCGATCAGGTCAACCAGGAAACGGCCGTGGCCCAGGCCGCCGACATTGCCTACACCACCTCGCTGGAAACCGACGCCTGTGCGCGCAAGGCCACCGAAGTGGTGACCCAGACCGTTGACGTCATGCGCGGCCTGGAAACCTACATGCAGGAAGCGGCCGAAGGCATCGAAGCGCTGGACAAACAGTCGCAGGTGATCGGCTCGATCATCAAGACCATCAGCGACATTGCCGGCCAGACCAACCTGCTGGCCCTCAACGCCGCCATCGAGGCGGCGCGTGCCGGCGAGCAGGGCCGAGGCTTTGCCGTGGTCGCCGACGAGGTCCGGCAACTGGCCTCGCGCACCAGCACCGCCACCGAGGAAATCGCCCGGGTGGTGCAACAGAACGAACAACTGGCCAAGGCGGCGGTGGACATCATCGACAGCAGCAAGCGCCAGGCCGAGCAGGGCCTGTCACTGGCCGGGCAGACCGGCACGGTGATCGTCGAGATTCAGGACGGTGCGCAGAAGGTGGTCAATGCGGTCGGGCAGTTCTCCAACCAGCTGTCGAGCTGATGGACGTGCCGCGTAGCCGGGCGGCTACGCGCCGCTGCTTCAGGTACGCTCGCGCACCCAGAACAAGGTGGCGCCGGCTACGGCGGCCGGCATCATCAGGATGTTGAGGAACGGCACCAGCAGCACCAGGTACACCGAGCCACCAAAACCCAGGCTCTGCCAGCGCTTTTCGCGCAGCCAGGCGAGCATGTCCTGCCAGCTCATCTTGTGGTTGTCGGCCGGGTAGTCGATGTAATGAAAAAGCGTTATACATCGTCTGAAGGCCACGTAAACCACAGCCCTTTCCCAAGGGAGTGAACGGGAAATGTATCAGCTAAGTGGATGTCTTGAAAAGATCGCACGTAGGGCAGTGTTTAACTGTCGACGTCACTTACTGGCTCACCGGATGCAAGCCAAAGGAGTTCCGACCACTCACGCCCAGGTCGTCATGCGACATGCCTCTGGCACGATCACGTTTGACACATATGGTTTTGGGGTGCCGGTTGGGACAATCGCAGAGCTACTCAAAGACTTATTCAATGCTGGCTTCAGATGGTTTATGTGAGTTGAGGGGCTGACGAAGGCAGTGGAAGGCGGGGTAACTGCTATTGAGTTGGATGGTAGATATCAGAGGTGGCTGGTGGTGTTGCATCCACTCTGTAACTCCTTAATTATAAAAGACTTTTCTCGCTAAAAATCTCAAAGTGTGACAGCGTTTAGGTACACCTAAGTGGTGCTTCATGCTGGGCATACTTGTCGACTGTAATTCTCCGAGCCAGGCTCCAGCCCTTGCTGTCTTGGCACTAGTCGCGTCCGCCAGGTTACTCTAATGTTAGGGCTCCAATTCACTACAGGGCAGTAGCATGGACATTGCAGCACTCAACGGCGTGGTACAGGCGATCAACCTAACCAAACAACTCGCCAAGGCTGCGTTTGATGGGAAGGTGGATGCTGATGCTAAAACGAAGATCGGTGAAGTCCTTGAAAAACTGGGGGACGTGCAAGATGGGATGTTCAATCTGCGGGAAGACCTACACAGGCTCCAGCTAGAGCGAGACGACCTGAAGAAGAAGCTTGATGCTGCGGACTCGTGGCAGCAACGAGCAGCCGTATACAAACTTACGCAAACAGCTGGCGGTGCTGTTGTGTACATTTCGAGTGACGAAACGCCCCATTACGCATGCCCAAGCTGCTTCAACAAGAGGGAAATCCACCCGCTCCAAGACAACCGGACTGCCCGAGGCAAGTTCCGTTGCACTGGATGCACAGCAGAGTTCCCCATAAAGCCTCAAAGCGCGGCAGTCAACGTACAACCTGTAGCCCAGCATTGGAACGGCTGAGCTGACCGGCTGAGAATCCCTATCTCTCCGCCGCTATACGTGAAGCCCCGCAGATTAAGGTCTGCGGGGCTTTTTCGTTTCTGGATTGTACGTAGTGATTGTACGTAGCCATTGGTCTACCCGGACCTGCCCGAAGTCGTGCCGATGCTGGGATCGCTCACCCCAAGAATGACCGGCGTTGCGTGGGTGGCGGTCAGGTGTGTACTCGATTGTTTTTCTTTGCAGACCCGACGTAATAACATCTCGCAGTGCCCATCTGTAACCCTTCGCCGAGCGGCAATGCTGACAAGCCTTTCTCTTTCACGAACTTCATGAAATGCCTGCCATTGGTATCGTTCATCTGAATCATCTTATTTGTGAAGTTGTCGCCCTTGTCCCTGGCGTACACAAGTGACATGTTCGCAGGCAAGAAATGTTCTTGATAATAAGGCTTGGTTCTTGCGTTGATATCAATATGCTCACCCAGTTCGCTGTCAGTCACGATGCCAATTCGCTTACCTTTCAGATATGGCGTATTCAAATGCACAGTTGTTACTAGGTGCCAGCCAATTCGCTCGGCGTTACCTTCGTTCCCCGTGTCGAGAATGAGATACGCCGCCAAGTGTTCATATTTTATCTGATCTTTAATTTTTACGAGTGGCTCAGCTATGCAGCAGATAAGGCACGCGCTTACCTTGAGCCCGTCAATGCGCTCCTTGCTGGTATTTGTGTCAACTGCTATGACGTAGTCAAACTGGCGTTGCATTCTAGCTAGGAAGTCTCCATTCAGGTAATCGAATCCGTCAACAGGAATCGACGAGATTATTTTGTCCTTGCCATTATCGCGCGGGTGAGATACTTGGCTCCGAAGTGAAGCTGGATCAAGCTCCTTAATGCTCGGAGTGCCGGTGATAGGGTCGTAAGTTACAGTAAGCTCCGACACGAGTTCTGACGAATGTCCAACTATCCAATGATCCCTTGGAGTCTTGTTTTCCTGGTCGCGTTTGTTCCTTGACATCTCAACGATCCTTGGCTCAGCGATTATGAAATAGGTTGCATTGATCTACCCCTGTCGGGGTAAATTAAGCCGCATGAAAGCATATAGCCTAGTATCCACCTTTTGCCCTCGGGCTAGCTGCGAAGGCGTTCTATAGCTGATGATATGGCGCCAGCGTTCGTGTCGAGGGTTTGCAAAGCAACCATCGAATTGTCGGCGACGTTCACCGATCCACGCTGGCGAATCCAGGTGTTCAGTTCCTCAAAAGCGGTTCTCATGGCTGTCTGATTCATCATCAGCAACTCTAGGGCGTCAGCGGCCTTGTCGTCTATTTCAATGACTCTCTTTACTGGCATTGATGCACGGCCCTGGGAGCTTACAGCAGGATACCTCTAGCTGGCACGGCGCTGAACCCGTCGCAGCAACTAGCCAGAAGGCAGCACCAGCACCAGCCATGAAACGTGTAGACTGGCGCCACAGTCCCTGAGTTAAGTTAAACTTAACTCAAAAATCAACAAGGAAGAATAGATTCATTCTATGAACGCAGATGAATACAGAAAAGCAATGGATGACGATAAAGGATACCAGTCAAAGCGTAGAGCCCTGGTGTTTATCTCCCTATTGCTACTGGCGCTGGTCGCAAGTGGAGCCCAGATCAAGGAGGCAAACACCTTCATATTTAAAATTGAATTTGCTAACCATGAAGGGCTGAAATATCTACTTGTTGCGGCAGTAATTGCTTGCATGCTCAGGTACTACTCCTACTCAGAAAAGTATAATAATCACTTATTCTCGATATGGTCTGGGAGACTTTTAAATGACTACACCGTCTACCATATTGATTACGATGGGCCGCCAACAACTTCTGGACTGGCTGGGCGTAGAGCCGATATTTACGTTGGTGACAAATACGACACAGATAACCCCATATACAGAAGAAATGGGATTCTTAAAAGAAGCATCGGCTTTAAGACTGGCGGGTACGATGAGAATCATGGGGAAATATATTACACAGAGTACTTTGATTTAAATGAATACAGCGACCGCTGGCGCAGGCGGGATTTCTTCAAGCTACTCCTGGCGGAATTTAAATATCGAGCCCAAGCTTGGTTCAAACATCGTGAAACTCTTGACCTCGCATTCCCCTATCTATTAGCAGCCAGCTCTCTACTGGCATTCGCAATTAACTTTGCTTTGCACTCATCGTTAGACGAAAAACCTATAAGATTCGATGAAGTCCGAGTAGAGGTTGCTGGGACGCAGCACGGGTAAGTCCTCGGCTATGCGTCCGTTGACTCATTCCTCTGGTGGGAGTGTAGTGGTCAACTAATCCCGGACACTGCGTTAACTTTTTCCTCGGCCACAGCGGGCGCCAGCCCGCTGTTAAATTGATGTGGCCGTTGCCAGTTGTAGCGCTGCATCAAAAAACGGCCGATATCCTGCTGTGCTAACGAAGCGCTCATGTAGCCCACGGTCGGTATCCATTCCGTTTTCAGGCTGCGAAACAACCGTTCCATCGGTGCATTGTCGTGGCAGTTTCCACGTCGACTCATGCTCTGTTTGAAGCGATAGCGCCACAGTCGCTGACGGAAGCCTCGGCTGCCGTACTGGCTTCCTTGGTCGCTGTGAAACAGAACGTTCTGAGGCCGACCACGCTGCTCATAGGCCATATCCAAAGCCTTGATCACCAGGTCAGCGTCAGGCTTCGATGAAAACGCCCAGCCCACCACGCGACGGGCGTACAGATCGATCACAGCCGCCAAATAGTGCCAGCGACCTTGAGCCCAGACACACGTGATGTCACCGCACCAGACCTCATTCGGCGCCGACACGGTGAACTCTCGATCCAACACGTTCGGGATATCCGGCCGCTCCACCGTCGCCTTTTTATAGGCATGTGAGCCAGGTTGCTTGCTGATCAATTTCATTTCGTTCATCAGCTTGCGCACCTTGAATCGCCCAATCTCTATGCCGTCCGCGCGCATCATGAGCATGATGCTTCGGCTGCCCGCCGCGCTGCGGCTTTGAGTGAACAGCTCGTTCACTCGGCTGCGTAAAACCAATCGCTCAACGTCCGGAGATCGGCGCTTGCGGCAGTGCGCGTAATAGCAAGATCGGGTGACTTCAAATACCGAGCACAACAGATCAACAGGCTCTTCAGCGCGGAGTTGATCAATTAACGCGAACGCTCGTGTTCCTCGGCCATCAAGAGCGCGGTGGCCTTTTTTAAGATCGATTTTTCCCGTTCCAGCCGATTGATTCGAGCTTCCAGCTCTTGGATTTTTTGCTGTTCGGGCGTCAGCGCTTTACTGGTCGGAGTTACACCATTTCGCTCTTCCTGAAGCTGGTTAACCCATCGACGCAGGGCCGACTCCACCAGCCCAAGTGAACGGGCGGCATCGATATGGCTGTAGCCCTGGTCGAGCACCAGGCTGGCAGCTTCGCGCTTGAATTCTGGGGTAAAGGTACGACGTTGCTTGGTCATCAGACACCTCTCTATGGCGAGCATTTTCGCCTAAATGGGTGTCCGGAATCATTAGACCACTACAGTCGACCTTTGGCTGTCCGAAGCTGTTGAAACTCAGAATGACTGAACAGAGTGACCAGTTCGCTCCAACTGTATCCCCGGTTATCGTCCAAGCGGCGCTTCGCTTTGCCTGATCCCAAACGTTTGTGAATGCGTGATGCGGTTACAGGATTTATTTCAATCAGGCCGGAGTCCACAGAGAACGCCATCACTGATGACAGCCTTGCCAATAGCAGGCGGGTGGATGAGGTTGCCAGCGGCTTAACCTTATCATCAGAGGGCTGGATCAGGTTGGCTGCGAAAGTATGGATATCCGAAGGCTGGATCGCCGCAATAGGTTGGTCGCCCATGTCCGTAATGAACCGGTTAACAGCACGGCTGTAGTCGACAGCATGGCGACGAGAAACGTACTCCGACCGGCCCGACATAGAGATGGACTGGACGTAGCGAGCGAGTGCTTCTGACAGCTTCACCGAGCCTTCTATGCGTGATGGCAGGGAATGGGTAGGTAGGGGCTTCGCTGGCGCACTCAGTTTATGGTGCTCAATGTAGTGACCCTGGCGGGCATCATTGAACAGTTGTTCCGACTCTACATATGCAATGGCAAACGCTGCCTTCGCTTGCTGGTGGTGGCGGGTATTCAGAGAGCGACGAATCTCGGTCTTGCCGATGATGTGCCTGAGGTCATCCGGCACCCTACGTCGGAGGTAATAAATGCCCGAGTCGGGGTGCCTGAATGGTTGAGCTATCAGTGCCATATGTACCAGCCTTGTGTATCAGTTGGCTGGGAAAGGGCACTGCTTACGTAGTTAACGTACGGTCTGGGTGGACTGCTTTGCGACGACGGATTCGCCGCGCTCGCGGACCCAGAACAGCGTGGCGCCAGCCACTGCCGCCGGCATCATCAGGATGTTGAGGAACGGCACCAGCAACACCAGGTACACCGAGCCGCCAAAGCCCAGGCTCTGCCAGCGCTTTTCGCGCAGCCAGGCGAGCATGTCCTGCCAGCTCATCTTGTGGTTGTCGGCCGGGTAGTCGATGTACTGGATGGCCATCATCCAGATCCCGAACAGCAGCCACAGCGGCGCGGCGATGATGTTCACCACCGGGATCAGCGAGAGGATGAACAGGCCGATCGCCCGTGGCAGGAAGTAGCCGAGTTTGCGCGCCTCGCGGCCCAGGGTACGGGGCACCATGGCGGTGAGTTCGGCCCAGCTGAAGGCCGGAAAGTCATCGGTGCCGCGCACCACCACTTCGACCTTTTCCGCCAGGAAACCATTGAACGGTGCGGCAATGATGTTGGCCAGCATGGTGAAGGTGAAGAACACCATCAGCCCCACCAGCACCACGAACAGCGGCCACAGCACGTAGTTGAGAAAGCTCAGCCAGCTCGGCAGGCTGGGCATCAGCGAGTCGACCCAGAGGCTGAACTGGTGGCCGGCCAGGTAGATCAGGCCGACGAACAGCAGCAGGTTGACTGCCAGCGGCAGCAACACGAACAGGCGCAGGCTCGGGCTCAGGACCAGTTTCAGCCCTTCACGCAGGTACTGTGGGCCAGAGAGGACAGGGGCTTGCATATAAGGAAAGGCTCCGGGTAAAGGCAAACGCGCTGACCTTACCGAGTTTGCGCGACGGGCGAAAGCGCGGCGCAGAGCGAGAAACGGGCTGTAACAAAACCTCGGCAGCATCTTCGGCCAGGGCTCATAGATAAACCGCGCGCGCCTTTGCTGATGAATAGAGCCGGCCTATAAGGTGGATTGTCTAAGGATATTTCCTTAATCTCTGCCACCTCGCTAAAGTGCGCACATCTTTTCAACGCCTTCGAATTCTGACTTTCAAGGAGTTTCCATGAGCATTCTGGTCAACAAGCAAGCCCCTGATTTCGATGCGGCGGCAGTGTTGGGCGACGGTTCGATCGTCGACAGCTTCAAGCTTTCTTCCCTGCGCGGCAAGTACGTCGTGCTGTTCTTCTGGCCGCTGGACTTCACCTTTGTCTGCCCGTCGGAAATCATTGCTCACAACAACCGCATGGACAAGTTCCGCGAGCTGGGTGTGGAAGTGGTCGGTGTTTCCATCGACTCGCAGTTCACCCACCACGCCTGGCGCAGCACGCCGGTGGAGAAGGGCGGTATCGGCGCGGTCGAGTTCACCATGGTCGCCGACGTCAAGCACGAGATCACCCGTGCCTACGGTATCGAGCACGATGACGGCGTGGCCCTGCGTGCCTCGTTCCTGATCGACCAGCAAGGCGTTGTCCAGCACCAGGTGGTCAACAACCTGCCGCTGGGCCGTGAAGTCGACGAGATGATCCGCCTGGTCGAAGCCCTGCAGTTCACCGAACAGCACGGTGAGGTCTGCCCGGCCGGCTGGCGCAAGGGCCAGAAAGGCATGAAGGCCGACGCCAAGGGCGTTGCCGACTACCTGGCCGAGAACGCTGCCAGCCTGTAAGGCTGTGGCTTAACGCTTTTCAGGACCTGCGACCCAAAGCCTTCCCCAAGTGCTTCGCAGGTTCTTTTTTATTCCAGCCGGCGATCCCGGCAAAACGATGCTGGCCAGCAAGTGCCAGCTCGAAAGGAGTCTGACATGTCTGAAGTACGCCATTCGCGAGTGATCATCCTCGGTTCCGGCCCTGCCGGTTACAGCGCCGCCGTCTATGCCGCGCGCGCCAACCTCAAGCCGCTGCTGATCACCGGCATGCAAGCTGGTGGCCAGCTGACCACCACCACCGAAGTCGACAACTGGCCGGGCGACGCCCACGGCCTGACCGGCCCGGCGCTGATGCAACGCATGCAGGAACACGCCGAGCGTTTCGAAACCGAAGTGGTGTTCGACCACATCAACGCCGTTGACCTGGCCAGCAAGCCGTACACCCTCAAGGGCGACAGCGCCACCTACACCTGTGACGCGCTGATCATCGCCACCGGCGCCAGCGCTCGCTACCTGGGCCTGCCATCGGAAGAAGCGTTCATGGGCAAAGGCGTTTCCGCCTGCGCGACCTGCGACGGTTTCTTCTACCGCAACAAGCCGGTCGCCGTGGTCGGTGGTGGCAACACCGCCGTCGAGGAAGCCCTGTACCTGGCCAACATCGCCAGCAAGGTCACCCTGGTTCACCGCCGCGAGACCTTCCGTGCCGAGAAGATCCTCATCGACAAGCTCAACGCCCGCGTGGCCGAAGGCAAGATCGAGCTGAAACTCAATGCCACCCTGGACGAAGTGCTGGGCGACGACATGGGCGTCACCGGTGCGCGCCTGAAGAACAACGACGGCAGCTTCGACGAAATCAAGGTCGACGGCGTGTTCATCGCCATTGGTCACACCCCGAACACCTCGCTGTTCGAAGGCCAATTGACCTTGAAAGACGGCTACCTGGTAGTCAACGGCGGCCGTGACGGCAACGCCACCGCGACCAACGTTGAAGGTGTGTTCGCTGCCGGTGACGTGGCTGACCACGTGTACCGCCAGGCCATCACCTCGGCCGGTGCCGGTTGCATGGCCGCGCTGGATGTCGAGCGTTACCTGGATGGGCTGCAGAACGCAGCGCTCTGACAGGTTTGATGGTGAACAAAAAACCGGCCTGATGGCCGGTTTTTTTGTCTCTGCATTCTGCCTCAGAGGCTCAGGCGCATGGACAGGTCCACCGCTTTTACATCCTTGGTCATCGCCCCGATGGAGATGTAGTCGACACCTGTTTCGGCGATTACCCGCAAGGTGCTTTCCGTCACCCCGCCGCTGGCTTCCAGCTTGGCCTTGCCGGCATTCAGGCGCACCGCTTCGCGCATGTCGTCCAGGCTCAGTTCATCGAGCATGATGATGTCGGCGCCCGCTTCCAGCGCTTCTTTGAGCTCATCCAGGCTTTCGACCTCGATTTCTACCGGCTTGCCCGGGGCAATGCGGTGCGCGGCGCTGATCGCCTGGGCGATGCCACCGCTGGCGGCGATGTGGTTTTCCTTGATCAGGAAGGCGTCGTAGAGGCCGATGCGGTGGTTATGGCAGCCGCCGCAGGTGACCGCGTACTTTTGCGCCAGGCGCAGGCCGGGCAGGGTCTTGCGGGTGTCGAGCAGTTTGACCTGGGTGTCGGCGACCTTGTCGGCGAGGAACTGCGCGTGGCTGGCAACGCCCGAAAGCATCTGCAGGAAGTTCAGCGCCGAGCGCTCGCCACTGAGCAAGGATCGGGCCGGGCCTTCAAGGTGGAACAGTACCTGGTTGGCGCTGGCGCGCTCGCCATCCTTGACCTGCCAGTGCACCGCAACCCGTGGGTCGAGCTGGCGGAACACCGCGTCGACCCAGGCCGTGCCGGCAATCACGCAGTCATCGCGGGTAATGATGGTGGCCTTGGCCAGGCGCTCGGCCGGGATCAACTGGGCGGTGATGTCGCCACTGCCGATGTCTTCAAGCAACGCACGGCGCACGTTGGCTTCGATTTCGGCGGTCAGGTCGGCGAGGCGTAAATTCGGCATGGCGGGCTCCACAAGCTAAGTGCTGGCGATTATAGGGCAGGGCAGCCCGCGCTTGCAGCAAACACTGTAGTGGCGGCCAAAGCTTGACCTTTGGTCAGGCCAACTGAGCTTTTTGTCCATGCACCGGTCTATCAGCAGCGGCATGTGCGCACTGGCGAGCAGGAGGTTTTTACTCGATAATGCGCCTTGTATTTGGCGTCATAGCTTTGACGACCGCTAAAAAGCTCAAAATCGAACCTGCAAGGAGACCAGGATGCACAACGACGGGAAGGTGGTGCCGATCAAGGCCATCACCGATCAGGCGCACACAGCGCCCCTCGCTCGTCTGCCGGTGGTGCTTCTGCAGGTACGTGACAAGGCCGCGCTGCAACTGCGCCAGGGCCTGCAGGCGTTGTTCGACAACGCCGACGACACCCTGTTCGAGATGGCCGACAAGGCCGCGAGCAACGTTGAACAGAACATCCTTTTCGAAGCCATGCGCGACCTGCGCCTCAAGCGCAAGAACATCGAGCGCGGTTACCTCGACCATTTCTATGAAGCGTTCGTGCAGATCGGCCAGCCCGATGCCCTGCCGGCCCTGCACAGCCATGGCTACGACCGCCTGGCGCTGGTGGCCAATGACGAGCTGGAACGTACCGTGGCCCTGGATGCCATGGTCGCGCGGGTGCTGGCCCGCGACGGAATCGCCCTCAACCAGTTGACCTTGCGCTTCAGCGCCCTGGTCGGCCAGGCCCTGGACGATCCGCGCAACCCGCTGGGCCCGGCGATGCTGTGCGATTATTTTTTGCGCGCCGGGCGCAGCCTGGGCGTGGGCATCAAGGTCAAGCTGATCATCCTCAAATTGTTTGAGCGCTATGTGCTGCACGATGCCGACCAGTTGTACGGCGAGGCCAACCAGTTGCTGATTGCCACCGGCGTGTTGCCCGAACTCAAGGCCGTGCCGCGACGCCGCGCCCAGGACCGCCCGCCGGCTGAGCGCGAGGCTGCGGCCAGCACAACCGACCAGCAATCGCCCAGTGATCCGCTGGATGCCAACGGCCAGGCGGTATTTGCCTCGTTGCAGGCGCTGCTGTCGCCGGTGCGCGGGCGAGTTGCCCCGCGCCTGGAGGCCTGTGAGCAGGTCCAGGCGATCAGCACCCGTGACCTGTTGCGCCTGCTTTCGCACCTGCAGCATTACGTGCCGCCGACAGCGCAGACCGATGACTTCGACCTGCACCAGCAGCTTGAACAGTTGCTGACCCGGGTCAGCGTAAAGAGCGGCACCTACCGCAAGATCGAGGTGGTCGACGAAGATGTCATCAACCTGATCGCCATGCTCTTCGAGTTCATCCTCGCCGATCGCAACCTGCCGCGTTCACTGCGCGCCCTGATCGGCCGCATGCAAATCCCGATGCTCAAGGTCGCGGTCCTCGACAAGAGTTTTTTCAGCCGCAGCAGCCATCCGGCCCGGCGCCTGCTCAACGAAATCGCCACGGCGGCCATGGGCTGGGGCGCCAGCGATGATTGCCAGCGCGACAGCCTGTACCTGCGGGTAGAAAAAATCATCCAGCGCCTGCTCAGCGACTTTGTCGACGATCCGGCGATATTTTCCGAACTACTCGCCGAATTTCTCGCCTTCAGCAGTGATGAGCGACGTCGCAATGAGCTGCTCGAACAACGCACCCGCGACGCCGAAGAAGGCCGCGCACGTACTGCCCTGGCCCGTCAGCGGGTGCAGCAGGAGCTCAACCGGCGCCTGCTTGGCCGCTCGCTGCCGCGGGTGGTGGTGCGCTTGCTTGAAGAGGCCTGGAGCCAGGTGCTGTTGCTGGCCTGCCTCAAGCATGGCGACACCTCCAGCCAGTGGCTCGAAGCCCTGGAGACCATGGATGAGCTGATCTGGAGCGTGCAACCGCACACTGAAGACGCAGCGCGCCTGCGCCTGCTGGAGCTGGTGCCGGGCCTGCTCAAGGCCTTGCGCGATGGCCTGGCCAGCGCCGCGTTCGATCCGTTTGCCACCAGCGAGTTCTTTGCCCAGCTTGAAATTCTCCATGTGCAGATGTTCGATACGCCGGTGGTCGGTGGGCGGGTGGTGCCCAACGACGTCAGCGAGCGGGTGCTGGTGCTTGATGAAATCGTCCTGCGCGCGCCTGAGGCCGGCGAGCCGCAAGCAGCCCAGGTACGCCTGGCCGATGACGACCCGGCATTGCTGCAGGTCGAGCGCCTGCGCATCGGTGCCTGGGTCGAGCTGCTCGATGAAGACGAGGTGCAGCGCTGCAAGCTGATTGCCCAGATCGACAGCACCGACCGTTTCATCTTCGTCAACCGCACCGGCCTCAAGGTCCGCGAATGGTCGCGCATGGCCCTGGCCGTGGCCTTGCGCCGCGGGCATGTGCGCCAGCTGGACGACACCCTGCTGTTCGACCGGGCCCTGGACTCTGTGCTCAGCCAGTTACGCCAGGCGCAGGCACGCTAGTTTCCTGCGCGTTTTAACGATGCATCCCGCGTCACCACGGGGCATACTGAGCCAGTGCCCCCGTGTCTCAGGATTTTCTATGCAACTGGACCGCGCTACTGGCTGGTTCGCCGGCGTTTGCCACTGTCCCTCGCCCAACTGCAATGCCCGCGCCGAGGGCGAAGTCATCTCCCTGCTGGTTATCCACAACATCAGCTTGCCGCCAGCGCAGTTCGGTACCGGCAAGGTCCAGGAATTTTTCCAGAACCGCCTGGATGCCAGCGAACACCCGTATTTCGAAGGTATCCAGCACCTGCGCGTGTCGGCGCACTTTCTCATCGAACGTGACGGCAAGGTCACTCAGTTTGTCTCTTGTCTGGACCGCGCCTGGCATGCCGGGGTGTCCTGTTTCGACGGGCGTGAGGCATGCAACGACTTTTCCATCGGTATCGAGCTTGAAGGCACTGATGAACAGCCTTTCACCGATGCCCAGTATCAGGCGCTACAAACATTGACCCGGCAGATCCAGGCTGCCTGGCCAGCCATTGGCACTGAACGGATTCAGGGCCACAGCGACATTGCCCCGGGACGCAAGACCGACCCTGGTGATGCATTTGACTGGCCGCGCTACCGCGCCGGCCTCAAGGACAAGGAGGAACACCCATGAGTTTTCTGGTGCTGTTGCTGGTGCTGTGGTTCGAGAAGTTCTCGGCCCTGCGCCAGCGCCTGCAACGCGACGGTTTTTTCGTCACCGAGCTTGCGCGCCTGGAGCGTGACGGCAGACGCCACCCCTGGTGGGTGTTGGGCATCCTGGTGTTGCTGCCGGTGGGCCTGCTGGCCTTGCTGCTGCACGTGCTGGAGCCGGTGGCCTACGGTTTGCTGGCCTTGCCGGTGCACTTGCTGGTGCTGATCTACAGCCTCGGTCGTGGCGACATCAAGGCCGCGCAAGGACCGTTTCGCGATGCCTGGCGCCGTGGTGACGAGCAAGCGGCGGTGCATGTCGCCGAGCGCGACCTGGGCCTTACCGCCGACGATGCCCAGGCACTGCTGGAGCGGGTGCAGGGCAACCTGTTGTGGCAGGCCTACCAGAGCTTTTTCGCGGTGATTTTCTGGTACTTCCTGCTCGGCCCGGCGGCTGCCCTGGCCTATCGGCTATTGGCGCTGACCGCCGAACATGGGCGCACCCCTGCGTTGCGCGAGCATGCCTTGCAACTGCGCCACGCCTTTGACTGGGCGCCGGTGCGCGTGCTGGGCGTGAGTTTTGCCCTGGTTGGCAACTTCGTCGCGGTCAGCCGGGTGATGCTGCACGAACTGCTCAACTGGCACATCAGTGCTGCCGGCTTGATCAGCACAGTTGGCCGTGTAGCCGGTGATTTGCCGGCCAGCACGTCGGCAGGCCCCGATGGTCTGCTCGGGCTGGATAACCTGTGGGAGTTGCTGCTGCGCTCGGCAGTGCTCTGGTACGCCTGTTTCGCCCTGTGGACCGTGCTTGGCTAAGAGTCGTGTCGGAGCGGCCGTTGGTCGCTCCGCAGCCGGTTAACCTTAAGTTACAAACCCCCGATCCGATATGCGCTATACAGGTGCTGCTGAATACACTCAGTGGCCTTGTGCCACTGTGCGCAGAACAATAAGAATCGGAGGGCGCCACCTGTGAACAGCCTGTTGTATCCGGCCATCGCGTTGATGAACCGACTGAGCTTCGGGATGAAGTTCAGCCTGATCAGTATCCTGTTTTTCCTGCCCATGCTGGTGACCAACTACTACCTGGTCCGCGATTCCTATGCGCAGTTCCACGCCACCCGCACCGAGCTGCAGAGCCTGGAGTTGCTGGCCAGCAGCCTGGCCCTGCGCGGCGAGGTGGAAGCCCTCGGCAACCTGGTGCAGATCAATGCCGTGCTCGGCCAATCGGGCAAGGCTGCGGATCTCGAGACGCAGATAGCCGGCGTCGAGCAACAGGTGCAGCGGCGCCTGTCCGCCTTGGCGGCAATGAGCGGCGATGAAGCACAGGTCAAGGCTTTTGATGACAAGCGCAGCGAGATGCTCGAGACCCTCAAGGCGGCCCAGGGCGAGTCTTCGCTGTCCAGCAAGGTGGCGTTTTTCGACAAGCTGCTGGGCCAGGCCCAGGTGCTCAGCAAAGTGGTTGCCAGCCAGGCCGGGCTCAGCCAGGACAGTGACTCGGCGATTCGCCAGCTCAGTGAACTGATGACCACGGTCACTGCGCAGGTGACCCAGACCCTCGGCGAGGGACGGGCGATCGGCTCGTATTCGCTGGGCCAGGGCTTTGTCAATTCGGCGTCCAGCGCACGCTTCGATGACCTGCTGCAGAAGCTGGAAAAACTCGGCGCCGACTACGCCATCCGCCTGGATGAAGCGCTGGCTACCGAACCCGGCGCGCAAGCGCGGCTGGGCAGCCTGGCCAGCAGCAGCCAGGCGTCGCTCAAGCAGGCCAGTGAACTGATCGAGGAGCAGGTCGTGGTCGCCGACACCCTCGACGCGCCCTGGCCGGGGTTCTACAAGCAGTTCAGCGGTTTGATGGCCCAGACCTACACGCTCAACAGCGCCGTTGGCGAGTTCCTCGGCCACCAGCTCGAGCAACGCCTGGCGGAACACCGCTCGCACATGATCCTGCAGGTCTGCGCGCTGGCCGCGGTGTTCCTGCTGATTGTCTACCTCTACAGCGGCTTCTACGCCTCGACCCGCAACACCCTCAAAAGCCTCGGCGCGGTGATGGACAAAGTCGCTGCCGGTGACATGACGGTGAACTTCCAGGCCAGCAGCCGCGATGAACTGGGTGAGTTGGGCCAGGTATTCAACGGCACCGTGCGGCGCATTCATGACCTGATCGAACAGGTCGGCCAAACCGTCGCCGAGGTCGAGCGCCAGGCCGAGCAGGTGCACGCGGTGTCGGCGCGCAGCAACCAGGCGGTCAGCGGCCAGCGTGGGCAGATCGAACAGGTGGCCACGGCCATGAACCAGATGTCGGCCACCGCCCAGGAGGTAGCGCGCAGCGCCGCGGCGGCAGTCAACAGCGCCCACGGCGTCAACCGCGAAACTGTCAGCGGCCGCGGCCTGGTGCAAACTCAGCAGGGCAATATCGCCCGCCTGGCCGGCGAAATCGACCAGTCGGTGGCGGTGATCAACCAGCTGGCCAGCGACAGCAAGGCCATCAGCCGGGTGCTGGAGGTGATCAAGAGCATCGCCGAGCAGACCAACCTGCTGGCCCTCAACGCTGCTATCGAAGCGGCCCGGGCGGGCGAGCAGGGCCGTGGCTTTGCCGTGGTCGCCGATGAAGTGCGGACCCTGGCCAAGCGCACCCAGCACTCCACCGAGGAGATCGAGCAGATGATCTCGCGCCTGCAAGGCGGGGTAGGGGCTGCTGTCAAGGCCATGGACAGCAGCCATCAGATGGCCTCGGGCACCGTCGGCGAGTCGCAACAGGTGCAGCAGGCGCTGGAGAACATCCTTGGCGCCATCGGCAGTATCGTCGACCAGAACCAGCAGATCGCCGCCGCAGTGGAGCAGCAGACGGCGGTGGCCCATGACATCGACCAGAACATCGTCGAGATCAACCGGGCGGCGGAAAACACCACCCAGGGCGCGCACCAGACCGAGGATGCCAGCCGCCAGCTGTCGACCCAGGTGCTGGAACTCAAGCGTCTGATCGGTGCGTTCCGGGTCTGAGATCAGCGGTTGCTGAAGTTTTCCGCGCTGTGACAAAGTAGCGCCCTGCAGGATTCCAGGGAGCCGGATGTGTCGGCAACGCTGCGGGTGTAGTCTCACCCTCACAGCAAACGGAACCTCGAGTCCACGCGATTCGGCTCCCTCAGCAAATTCACTGACGAGGTACAGACATTGGCCATCATCCATCCCAAAGTCCGCGGTTTTATCTGCACCACTACGCACCCGACCGGTTGCGAGCTGAACGTACGTGATCAGATCGAAGCCACCCGCAAGCTGGGCGTGCGCGAGGATGGTCCGAAAAAAGTACTGGTGATCGGTGCATCCAGCGGCTACGGCCTGGCAGCGCGCATCACCGCAGCGTTCGGTTTCAAGGCCGACACCCTGGGCGTGTTCTTCGAAAAACCGGGCACTGAAACCAAGGCCGGCACCGCGGGCTGGTACAACGCTGCCGCCTTCGACAAGTTCGCCAAGGCCGAAGGCCTGTACAGCAAGTCGATCAATGGCGATGCCTTCTCTGACGAAGCGCGGGCCAAGGTCATCGAGCTGATCAAGAACGAAATGGGCGGCCAGGTCGACCTGGTGATCTACTCGCTGGCCTCGCCAGTGCGCAAACTGCCTGCCTCGGCCGGTGAGCGCGCAGGCGAGCTGGTTCGCTCGGCGCTCAAGCCAATCGGCCAGCCGTACAAGTCGACCGCCATCGACACCAACAAGGACACCATCATCGAGGCGTCCATCGAGCCGGCTACCGAACAGGAAATTGCCGACACCGTCACCGTCATGGGCGGCCAGGACTGGGAGCTGTGGATCGACGCCCTGAACGCCGCCGGTGTTCTGGCGCCGCAAGCGCGCACCGTGGCCTTCAGCTACATCGGCACCGAGATCACCTGGCCGATCTACTGGCATGGTGCCCTGGGCAAGGCCAAGCAGGACCTGGACGAAACTGCCCTGCGCCTGAGCAAAAAGGTCGGTGGCAGCGCCAACGTGGCGGTGCTCAAGTCGGTGGTTACCCAGGCCAGCTCGGCCATTCCGGTAATGCCGCTGTACCTGTCGATGGTCTTCAAGATCATGCAGGAAAAGGGCGTTCACGAAGGAACCCAGGATCAACTGGATCGCATGTTCCGTGACCGTATGTACCGTGCGGACGGTGCTGCGCCGCAGCTGGACGAGAAAGGCCGCCTGCGCCTGGACGACTGGGAACTGCGTGACGACGTACAGGATGCCTGCAAGGCCCTGTGGCCGCAGGTGACCACCGAGAACCTGTTCGAAATGACCGACTACGCCGGTTACAAGAAGCAGTTCCTCAACCTGTTCGGTTTTGAGCGTCAGGATGTTGACTACGACGCCGATGTGGCTACCGACGTACGGTTCGACTGCGTCGAGCTGTAATTAGGCGTTGCTAACTCTTTGTTGTCGCACCTGTTTTTCCTCGGGTGCGGCAACAGTTTCAAACTCGAAACACAATTTGAAACAAGTATGTCAGTGGCCTTTTGCTACCCCCTCCTCGGCACTGATCTATACCACTCATTCAAATGCCCTTTAAACCGTCAAGGTTTCGACAGGAGGCACCATGAGTGGACTGCAAAAACTAAAAGAGCGGATCAGGCAAAAGGGTCTGCAAAAGGTCCTCAAAACCCTGTGTGAGCGCTACATCTTCTTCCATTGGGAGTTGCTGTGGATGGAGCGCGACTTGATCAGCCCGGTACCGCCGCACAATCTGCGTGAGCATCCTGCGGTGCGCCTGGTGCAAATCACCACGGACAACGCCGATGCCTTCGCCCGCTATTTTGGCGACCGCGTGCAGACCATGCGCGAACTGGCCGCCGAAGGTCACACCGGGCACATGTACCTGGACGAGCAGGGCGACGCCGTGGCGTTTATTTTTGCCAGCATGCGCGACTATCACGACCGTCATTACTACGGCTGTACCTTCCCGGTGAAGCCCGGCGAGTTCTTTGAGTTCGGCGGAGAGATGACCCGTGCCTTCTTTGGCACCCGACTGTCGGTGGATGCCCAGGTCAATTTGTGGGAAGCCATGCGGGAAAAGGGCTGCCACAAGGTGGTGGACGTCTGCGAAACCCACAACATTCCGGCGCTCAAGCTGCATCTGCGCATGGGCTATCACGAGCAGGGGCGGGTGATGCACGTGTATGGCCTGTTCGGACGCTGGCGCCTGTTCCGTGAAACCCGCTACGATGGCTCGCGACTGAGCGGTTTGCGCAAGGTCCCTGCACCGCGGGTAGCGGCTTCGGCATGACAGAGGTCGATGAGCAGTCTCGAAGCATTCCCGGCTTTGCCCGTTGCCAGCAACCGCGGCGAGGCCTTTCGTGAGATCACCGCCGATGGCTATGCCCTCGGCGGTTTCTGTTGGCGCCAGCAGGTGCCGGACGCCACGCGCCCGCTGGTGATCATCAATGCCGCCACGTCAGTGCGCTGCAGCTACTACGCCCGTTTTGCCCAGTACCTGTTCGGCCATGGCCTGGATGTCATCACCTATGACTATCGTGGCATCGGTGAGTCGCGTCCGGCGTCCATGCGCCATTTCCAGGCGTCCTGGAGCGACTGGGGCGTGCTGGATTTCGAAGCCATCCTGCAACGTGCCCAGCGCGAGTTCCGCGGCCAGCCCATCGATGTGGTCGGCCACAGTTTTGGCGGTTGCGCGGCGGGGCTGGCGCCTTCGGCGGGGCAATTGCGCCGGCTGGTCACAGTGGGCGCGCAGTTTGCTTACTGGCGCGACTATGCCGCCGACAGCCGCTGGCAACTGTTCGGCAAATGGCACGTGCTGATGCCGTTGCTGACCCGCGTGTTCGGTTACTTTCCCGGCAAGCGCCTGGGCTGGCTGGAGGACACCCCGGCGGGAGTGGTAGAGGACTGGAGCACACGCACTGGCGCGTATGAACAGCGCCCCAGTGGCCGGGCGCTGGGTGAATTGCCCTTCGCCCGGGTCAGGGCACAAACCCTGGCCATCAGCCTGAGTGACGACCCGTTTGGCACGGTGGCGGCGATCGAGCGCTTATTGGCGTACTTCGAGGCCAGTGAGCGCAGCCATCTGCGCATCGCCCCGGGGGATATCGATGAGGCCCGGATCGGTCATTTCGCCTTTTTCCACAGCCGCTTCCAGGACCGGCTGTGGCCAATTGCCCTGCACTGGTTGCAGCACGGGCAACTGGCCGAAGGCACGCCAGGGCGCTTGATCAGCCCAGGCGCTTGAGCGGCTGGGCGGCGAACTTGACGCCCGCCAGGCCATGCTCGATCAGCGCGCGAATGTTGCTGTGGTCGCTGCCTTGCGGGGTGGCCAGCACCGAGCGGTAGTGCTCGCCGAACGCCAGCAGGGCTTCGTCATCGCTCAGGCCTTCAAGCAGGGCCAGGCCCAGAGTCTTGCACGAACCTTCGTTCTGCCCGGCTGCGTTGTCGACGCCGCCGTTGGTGAAGGCTTGCGGCTGGTAGCTGTAGTTGGCGGCGATGAAGGCCAGGGTGTCGGCGAAGACATGCTCACCGGATTTCAGGCTGGCGCGCAGGGTACTCAGGTCAGTCATTGGGTTTTCCTTTGGCGAACGCCGCTTGTTGTTCGGCGCTGGCTTCTTGCTGGTAAAGGGATTTCCATTCGGCGTAAGGCATGCCGTAGACCACCTCGCGGGCCTCATCCATGCTCAGCTCGATCTGCTTTTCGTCGGCGGCGGCCTTGTACCATTTGGACAGGCAGTTGCGGCAGAAGCCGGCGAGGTTCATCAGGTCGATGTTCTGCACGTCCTTGCGGCTGTCCAGGTGGGCAACCAGGCGGCGGAAGGCGGCGGCTTCAAGTTCGAGTTTCTGTTGATCGTTCATGGACGTTCTCGTGACAGCGGTAGTTCAGTCTACCGCGATGCGGTTTTTCAGGTGGCGGCCACCGTTGATGACCAGGTTGCTGCCGGTGCTGTACTGGCTGTCGAGCAGAAAACGCACGGCATCGATCAGCGGCTGGGCGCCGGGCTCGAATTCCAGCAGGGCCTTTTTCAGGGTCTGCTGGCGGTAGGCCTCGTCGCTGTTTTCCTTGAGGATCAGCAAGCCCGGGAGGATCGCGTTGACGCGAATGCTCGGCGCGTACTTGGCCGCGAACGACAGCACCATGTTCTGCAGCGCGGCCTTGGTGGCGGCATAGCCGATATGGCTGCCGCTGCCGCGCGAGGAGGTCTCGTCGCAGATATGGATGATGTCGGCTTTGTCGACTTTGGCCAGTTGCGCGCCGAGGGCCAGGTTCAGGTGGTAGGGCGCCTCGACGTGCAGCTTGAACATGGTGTTGAGGTTGGCCAGGTCATCGTCGAGCCACAACGAGGCGTTGTGCACGATCGCCCGCAAGCCGTCGTAATTGCTTTGCAGGTGCCCGATCAGGGCCAGGCGGTCGGCTTCCTGGCACAGGTCGGCCTGGAACTGGATGATGTTCGGGTGCGCGGCCTCGGGGCTTTTGCTGCGGCTGGCGCTGACCACGGTATGGCCGGCCTGCGCCAGGTTCAGGGCCAGCGCCAGCCCGACTCGCTGGCTGGCTCCGGTGACAAGAATTGGGCTGTTCATGGTGGGGGCGGTCAACTTTTACTGGTTCGCTTGGATAACCCCCAGCATACCCGAACTAAGCGGGATTGCGCGCGCCCTGCGGCCCCGGGCGGGCGGGGCTGGCGTTCAGCCAGTTGGCCAGCAGGCGGGTCGACAATGGAATAAAGAAATACACCATCAACGGCGTCAGCCCCAGGGTACTGAGAAGGATGCGCGGCACCAGCTCCAGCGCGCCCAGCCAGTGGCCGAAGATCAGGTTGAACAGCAGTGACACCGGAAAGAACGCCAGCCAGATCGCCACCGCCTGCTTCCAGCGCGGCGGGCGCTGCACCGGGTTATTGCCGAACCAGCCTTCCAGGCCGCTGACCCGCTGTTCCGACGGCTCGGCGAACAGGCCATTGCCACGGGCCAGCCAGGCCTTGCGCGAGGCCGAATGCTCCCAGGCATGCATGGTCTGCTCGTTGGCAAAGCGGAAGATAATCTGGAATTCGTCGCCTTGCGGCGGCGGCGCGAGCACGCCCGAGCCCAGGTAGCCGGGAAAGTCGGTGGCCAGCTGTTCGCCTTCGTGCAGCCAGGCCATCAGGTCCTGGTAGCGACCATCGGCGACGCGGCGGGTAACCATCAGGGTTACGGGTGGGGTAGACATGGTATATCTCCTGGCAACTGGGCGTGGCGGGTAGGCCTGCCCCTTGAACGCCGCCCGGGGTGCTGGACGGTATTCGCTTCTGTGCAAGAATCGATGCAAGAATCGGGCGCGGATTATTCCTTAAATAAGCTGACTCGTCAGTGCTGGCACTAACCCCCCTGTTAGAAATGCCAATGGTGGTGCTGGTGATTGGCGGAGTAGAATGGCAATTGGCCCATAAACCCGCGGTTTCCCGGCAATGATCGAACCAGACCAGCCTTCATTGAATTCCCGTGAGTTTGACCACGAAGAACTGTTCCCGATCCGCGAAGTATCCCGCCTGACCGGTATCAATCCGGTCACCCTGCGTGCCTGGGAGCGCCGTTATGGGCTGATTCAGCCCACGCGCACCGAGAGTGGGCACCGTTTGTACTCGCAAGCGGACATCGACGAGGTACGTAGCATCCTCGGCTGGATCGAGCGCGGGGTTGCCGTCAGCAAGGTCGGGCGCATTTTGGCCAAAAGCCAGAATCTGAAGAGCGAAAGCCAGCCACCGCGAAGCGACGAATCCCAGGCCGATTTCAACCAATGGCAAACCCAGCTGCGCCAGGCCGTGAGGGCATTCGACGAGCGCCGCCTGGAGCGGGTGTACGGCCAGGTGTTCAGCAGTTATCCACAGCTGGTGGTGTTCCAGGACATCGTTATGCCGGTCTGGCAGGAGCTGCGCAGTACCCACGAAGCTTTCGGCCAGGCCAGTGAATGGTTGTTTCTCGACAGCTTCCTGCGCGGGCGGGTGTTGCAACGTTTGCAGCTGGCGCGTGAGCAGCAGGAGGTGCGCGTGCTGCTGGCGGCGATCCCCGGCCAGTGCCGCGAACTTGAGTTGCTGGTGGCGGCGCTGTTGCTCGGCACCAGCGAAATCGCCATCAGCGTGCTCGGCCTCGGTCAGCCGCTGGAAGAGCTTGGCCTGGTCTGCGAGCGCATGACCCCGCATGCCCTGGTGCTGTTTTCCAATCATCCGCCGGCCAGTGATTTACCCAAGCGCCTGGCGCGCCTGGCGCTGGCACTGGAGTGTCCGTTGTTGCTGGCGGGAGAGGCGGCGGACCTGGCTCAGGACAGCCTGATCGGCTCGCAAGTCGCGTGTCTGGGCAGCGAAGGACGCTTGATGCGCCGGCGGCTGCAGCAGTACCTGGCCGGTCACCTGGATTCTTGAGGGTGCAGCTCCGGATGGGCGCGGCGGTGTGCCTGGAGAATGTATTCGCGTAGCCGCTCGATTTCAGCCGGCAAGCTCTGGCCCAGGTTATAGGCGGCCAGGCGTTCGCCGGTGCGCCGCTGCAGGGTGCCGTGCAAGGCAATCGGGGCATCGCCGTCGGGGCTGAACCAGAGGTCGAAGTGTTTTGGTGGTTCGGGTAGCTCGCGGACTTCCAGCAACACACCCTTGAACGAGATTTCCCGCACCCACAAGCCGGTACTCAGGCCCAGCTCGTCTTCCAGGGCCACCGGTTGCTCCAGGGTCAGGCGCCAGGGGCGAACCACGGCGCCTTCTTCATAGATGTTCGGTGCACCCAGTTGCAGGTGCAGGGCATGGAACTCGTCTTCAACCAACTGCAGCGGAAAGGTCATCTGCTGGTTGTTGAACTGGGCCTGCAGGGTTACCTGCTCGTCGGCGATCAGTCGGGTCAGCAGGTTTTTGATTGCGCTGCCGCCATTGACCATCAGGCGCGACGCCGGTTCAGCCGGGATGGGCTGGGCCGCGTGCTGCATGGAGCGGATGAAGTCCAGCTCATCCTGGGTCAGAAGGGCATCTGCTTGCATGGTCGAACTCGAAGTTACAATCGTGAATGCGTTTCTTCACCGTCATGGACAACCAAACGGCGTGTTTGTTAAGACCGTTGGTCGGCTTCCAGCGCCGCGATGCGCGCGCGGGCGTCGGCCAGTTGGCGCTCAAGCTCGACTACCCGCTGTTCGGCTTCGACCTGGCGGCTGACATCCTTCTGGATGCCGATGAAATACTTGCGCTTGTCAGCCTCATTGAGCACCGGGGTAATCGACAGTTCATTCCAGAACGCGCTGCCGTCCTTGCGGTAGTTGCGCAGGATTTCCCGGCTTGGCAGGCCATCCTTGATCGCCTGGCGGATCAATGCCCGGGCGCCCTGGTCGCGATCGTCGTTCTGCAGGAAGCGGCAGTCGCGATAGAGGATGTCGTTGGCGCCATAGCCGGTCAGGCGCTCGAAGGCCGGGTTGACGTAGATCAGGATGGTGTCGTCGTCGCCTTCCTGTTCGGCCACCACGATCCCGTCGTTAGAGGCGTCAATCATGCGCTGCAGCAGTGTGGCATTGATCATCTTGTTAGGTCCGCAAGGGCTGTAGATCGGGCATGCTGGCTGATTCTAGTGGATTGGCCGTCGCTGTACAGCGGCAGATTAAGGCCTTTTGCCAGTGCCTGATGCTAGTATCCTACGTTTTTACTCAGTTTCGGAAACCTCTATGAACGTCGTGATCCTTTCCGGTTCGGTCTATGGCACCGCCGAAGAAGTCGCTCGGCATGCCGAGAAGTTGCTCAAACAAGCGGGTTTCGAGGCTTGGCATGCCCACCGGGCTACCCTGCAGGACATCCAGGGCTTTGCCCCGCAGGCATTTCTGGCCGTGACCTCGACCACCGGCATGGGCGAGCTGCCGGACAACCTCATGCCGCTGTTCAGTACCATTCGCGATGCGCTGCCGGCCGAGTGGCGCGGCCTCAAGGGCGCGGTGATCGGCCTGGGCGATTCCAGCTATGGCGATACCTTCTGCGGTGGCGGCGAGCAACTGCGCGAGCTGTTCGCCGAGATGGGCCTGGTAGAGGTTCAGCCGATGCTGCGCCTGGATGCCAGCGAAACCGTTACCCCGGAAACCGACGCCGAGCCGTGGCTTGCCGAGCTGGCCAACAAGCTGCGCGGCTGATCATTGCGGCTGTGGCTGCTCGCGCAGCAGCTGCAGCCAGGCCTGGGCGGCGCGCGACAGGTAGGCGCCCTGGCGCCAGATGAAGGCGATGTCCCAGCGCAGGTCGGTCGGCGCGCTCAGGGCCAGGCGCACTACCCCCGGTCGTTCCAGGCCGCGGGCCACCACACTGGGCAACAGCACCACCCCCTGGCCTGCCGCCACCAGCGCGGCGAGAAAGTCGGCCTGGCCGCTACGGCCACCCTCCCTGGGGGTGAAGCCCAACTGCTGGCAAGCGCCGAGCAATCGGTCATTGAGCACGAAGCTGCGCTGATAAAGCAGGAACGGCGTGTCGGCCAGTTGCGCCAGGCTGACCTGGCCGGCAGCGGCTAAAGGGTGCTCGGTGGGCAGCAGGGCATCGAGGGGCTCATTGCAAAACGGCTGGTAGGCAAAGGCCGGGTCGCTGGGGGTCAGGCTACCGCCCAGTTCCAGTTCACCGCTCAGTACGGCCTGCTCGACACTGCGACTGCCGCCTTCGAACAGTTGAATGCTGATGTTCGGGTAGCGTCGCCGGTACTCGGCGAACAACCGTGCGAACAGCGCATCACTGCCCAGCAGCGGCAAGCCCAGGCGCAGTTCGCCGCGGGCCAGCTGGCTCAGGTCATCGAGCTCGCTCAATAGCTCCTGGCGCAGGCGCAGCATGGCCTCGCCGCGTTCAAGCACGATCTTGCCGGCAGCGGTCAGGTGCAACTGCGAGCCCTGGCGCTCCAGCAGCGGCACGCCCAGGTCCTGCTCCAGTTGCGCAACCTGCTTGCTCACCGCCGACTGGCTGATGTGCAGGGTTTGCCCGGCCTGGGTAAAGCCGCCACGGTGCACCACTTCAAGAAAACTGCGTAGCTGTTTGAATTCCATAGCCTGAATTCCAATCTGGAATAGCTGGCAGTCTAACAATTCGCTTTTGGCGTGGGGAGCAGGCTTTTAAAATACAGGCCTGAGAGGACCCCCGCGATGAAACCCCCTGCGTTAAACCGATTTGTCCGCCTGCTCGCCGAGCTTGCGGTGTTGCTTGCTCTTTATAAGGTCGGTGGCCTGCTGGCCGCCTGGTTGGCCTGGCCGATTCCCGGCGGGGTCATGGGCCTTGCGCTGTTGCTGCTGCTGTTTGCTTTGGGTGTGCTCAAGCCGGCCATGTTGCAGCTCGGTGCCGGGTTGTTGATGGCCGAGATGCTGCTGTTCTTTATTCCGGCGCTGATGAGCCTGCTTGATTACGGCAGCCTGCTGCGCGATGAGGGCTGGCGGATTTTGCTGGTGATCGGCGTGAGTACCCTGTTGGTGATGGTGGTGACGGCGGTGACGGTGGAGTGGATCTGCCGCTGGAGGTTGCGCCATGACGCTTGAGCCGATGCCGCTGTTCTGGCTGGCCCTGACCCTGCTGGCCTATCTTGGCAGCCGCTGGTTGTACCGGCGCACCGGGCGTTACCTGCTGTCACCGTTGATCCTGGTGCCGGCCGTGCTGCTGGCGATCGCCGTGCCGCTGCACACCGCCTATGCCGAGTACGCGCGCAACACTCACTGGCTGATGTCGGTGCTGGGCCCGGTCACGGTGGCCTTTGCCGTACCGATCTGGGAACAGCGCGCCTTGCTCGCCCGCCACTGGCCGGCCCTGACCCTCGGCATGCTGGTCGGCAGTGCGGCCTCGATTGGCAGTTCCTGGGGCCTGGCGCAGCTGTTGGCACTGGACAGCTCGGTGAGCCTGTCGCTGGTGCCGCGCTCGATCACCACGCCCTTTGCCATGCCGCTGGCCAAAGACCTGGGCGGCGTGCCGGAGCTGACCGCGGTGTTCGTGATGTTCACCGGAGTGCTCGGGGCGATGTTTGGTGGCGTGCTGCTCAAGTACCTGCCGCTGCGCACGCCGTTGGCCCGTGGCGCGCTGTTCGGCGTCGGCGCCCATGGAGCGGGCGTCAGCCGCGCACATGAAGTGGGCGGTGAAGAGGGTTCGGTGGCCGGCCTGGTGATGGTTCTCACCGGCCTGCTCAATCTGTTTGCCGCGCCGTTGCTGACCTTGCTGCTGTGATTCACCTCGCTATTTTGCGCCCTGACTCCCAAGGTCAATAAGCTGGCTGCCAACGCAACTCTCGGCCAGGGCCTGCCTGACTAGACTGACGATCAATAGAGCACACGTATGTGCCGAGGTGATTGCAATGATCGCAGCCGATGCCTTGCCCAACACGACTACCTGTCACTTACCGGGACCACTGTGATGCCTTTGGCCGAGATTCCATTGTGCGTCTGGCGGACCCGGGGCCTGAATTTCGCGTTCCGTGGCCAGACCATTCGTTACTGGAGCGCAGGGCAGGGCGAACCGCTACTGCTCATTCATGGCTTTCCCACCGCCAGTTGGGACTGGCACTACCTGTGGGCGCCGTTGGCCCAGCGTTTCCGGGTGATTGCCTGTGACATGCTCGGCTTTGGCGATTCGGCCAAACCGCTGCATCATGACTACAGCCTGCTGGAACAGGCCGACCTGCAACAGGCGCTGCTGGCGCACCTGCAGGTCGAGCAGCCGGTGCATGTGCTCGGCCATGACTATGGCGGCAGCGTCGCCCAGGAGTTGCTCGCCCGCCACCATGAGGGCCGGGTGCAGATCGCCAGTTGCGTGTTCCTCAATGGCGGTCTGTTCCCCGAGCGTCATCGGCCGCTGATGATCCAGAAACTGCTGCTCAGCCGCCTGGGCTGGCTGGTCGGGCGCTCGTTCGGCCGCGATGACCTGGTGCGCCACGTTACCCAGATCTACGGCCCCTGCACCCATCCCAGCGAGAGTGCGCTGGACGATTACTGGAGCCTGATTGCTTCCAACCGTGGCACGCGCATCCTGCACAAGCTCATTGCCTACCTGCCCGAGCGGGTCGCCCACCGCGAGCGCTGGGTTGGCGCGATGCAGGCCGAAGGGGTGCCGCTGCGGCTGATCAACGGCGCGGTCGATCCGGTGTCCGGAGCGCATATGCTCGAGCGTTACCAGGAGCTGGTGCCCAATGCCGATACGGTGATGCTCCAGGGCATCGGTCATTACCCCCATACCGAAGCACCGGTACAGGTGCTGCGCCATTACCTGGCGTTTCGTGAACAACCCTTGGTGAGTGTGCCGCAGAAAGTCGCCTGGTCCTGAGCGGCCCGGCGTGCGCAATCATCGCCTGGCCTTATCGCCTGCCATTCAGCGCCTGCCCGCTTGATTGTGTGCCAGCCGCGGCTGGTCGACACTCGGGCATCCCTCCCTTGTTCTGCTGGAGAACTGAGCATGACGATTCGCTTGGACGATAAAGTGGTGATTGTCACCGGCGCTGGCGGTGGCCTGGGTCGCGCCCATGCCCTGCTGTTTGCCCGCCATGGCGCGCGAGTGGTGGTCAACGACCTGGGCGGCTCGACCCACGGTGAAGGCGCCAGCGCCTCGGCTGCCGACCGGGTGGTGGCGCAGATTTGTGAAGCGGGCGGCATGGCCGTGGCCAACCATGACTCGGTCACCGATGGCCAGCGCATTGTCGAACAGGCCCTGGACAGCTTCGGCCGCGTCGATATCGTCATCAACAATGCCGGCATCCTGCGCGACAAGACCTTCCACAAAATGGACGACAGCGACTGGGAGCAGGTCTACCAGGTACACCTCGAAGGGGCCTACAAAGTCACCCGCGCCGCCTGGCCGTACTTGCGCGAGCAGAACTGGGGGCGGGTGATCTTCACCGCCTCGACCTCGGGCATCTATGGCAACTTCGGCCAGGCCAACTATGGCGCGGCCAAGCTCGGCCTGTATGGCCTGACCCGCACCCTGGCCATCGAAGGGCGCAAGCACGGCGTCCTGGTCAACGCCATCGCCCCCACGGGTGGCACGCGCATGACCGAAGGGCTGATTCCGCCACAGGTGTTCGAACAACTCAAGCCGGAGCTGGTCAGCCCGCTGGTGGTGTACCTGGGCAGTGACGCCTGCCAGGACAGCGGCGGCTTGTATGAAGTTGGCGGCGGCTGGGTCGGCAAGGTGCGCTGGGAGCGTAGCCTGGGTGTTGGCTTCGACCCGCGCGAGGGCTTTTCGCCTGAAGACATCGCTGCCAACTGGCAGCAGATCGGCAGCTTTGACAACGCTGTACATCCCAAGGACAGCCTCGAAGCCCTGCAACAGATGATGGCAAACCTGCAGAAGTATCCACAGGGCTGAACCTGGCCCAAGGTTGTGGTCGCCGGCTGAAGTTGCCTATGCTGGACGGCCACCTTGGTTGCAGGAGCACAGAGGATGTACGAATCCAGAACGGACGCTGTCATCTCTACCCGACAGTTTGGCTATCGCCTGATGTGGCACGGGATCGCAGCTTGCCTGTTGCTGATCGGCTCGATCCTGTTTGGCGTGGTTGGCCATCTGTACTTCGAGCCGCAAGTGCCCTGGCACGATGCCGTGTTCAACGCCACCTTGCTGCTGGGCGGGGTAGGGCCGGTGATCCTCCCCGAGTCTATTGGCGGCAAGCTGTTTTTCGCAGGTTACGGCCTGTATGTCGGCCTGGTGTTCGTCGCCAGCATCGGCCTGATCCTGGCGCCCATCGCTCACCGATTGTTGCACCGATTCCACTTTGATGACGCCGACGACGACTGAGTTGCAGGCATAAAAAAGGCCGCTGCAGTGCAGCGGCCAAGTAAGACGCAGATCAAGGAGCTTCAAAATCAACGTCGGTGAACCTGGAGAAGACGCCATCAGGCGGGGTGTGCACGCCGGTTGATGGAATGTGCTGACGCTTTCATTTGGCGTCTGCACCGTCTTGGTGTAACCAGAATAGGCGCCTGTCAGAATCGGAAAAATAGGTATTTCTGACATTCACTGTTACAACTCAGGTAACAGTCAGCCCCCAAGACAGTAACCCGCTGTTTCACGAAAGTCAGTAAGCGAGTGTAAGCAACTGTGCACACTGTCCTTTTATTCTTATATGGAAATGGGCTGTTGCTTTAGTTAGCTGTAGGGCAATTCATTGGGTTTGAAAAAACGGGAGCCTGGGCACTTTCCAGAGATAGCAACCGGGACGGGTTTCGCTGAAATTTCCCTGAAGGTGGGCAAGTCAATTAGTCGCGTTATGACTATCAACCACCAACGGACATCAGCATATGGAATCGACCCGTTCGCTTGACACACCCGCGTTGAGCTACGACGACAGTACTCTGGAGACACTGCTGCTGGAAATGACCAGTAGCACTTTTGAAATCCAGCGCCAGCTTGAGTCGGTGGCAACGCTGCAGGATGCGGCGCTGATCAGTTTCTGGGAGAGGGCACGCAAGCCGAGTACTAAGCCGCTGAGCCTGTTTGTGCACCTGTCGAAATTGTTTTTTTTCGATCTGCGCTACTTTGCTTTGCGCCATCCCTGGCAGCAGCCGGAAATGGCAGCGCTGGAGGAGCAGATTTTCGATCCCGATGAGCACGTTCGCATTCTGACCCTCGATATCCAGGGAGAGACGGCGATGTTGCCGTTGGCGTTTGTCATCAGCGAGTCGTTCGACCCGTCATCATCCAGCAAGCTCTGGTTTTACAGCCTGCAGGAGGGGTTGCAAGAGCAGGGGGATGCGCGGCGATTCATCGACAGAATGATGCTGCGCCTGTGCGCACCGGCTGCCAAGGATCCCTTGGTGCAGCCGTTGCCGCACGGAATAAAACAGCTACTTGCGCAAGGCCACACGCCGCTATTGAGCCTGGTATCGCTGAGCGATAGTCCGTTTCGACAACAGGTAGACGATGTCCGCCAAGCCCTGCGCGGGGTTCCTGCCCACGATCTGCTGCAACCACGCCTTGCAATCAGGCTCAGGCAGCACCGCCACGCTCAATTGCCTGAATGGTTACGTGTTCTTGAGGGTGAGCAACGTACCGCCTTCGAGTTGCGCGAACGAGCTGTTGCTTTGTGCCAGCAACGGGTCGATGAACACCTGCAAGGTAGGGCCAGCGTTGAGGACTATGCCGCTGCGCAGATCGCCGCTTACCTGTTGCAGGCCTTGGGTGTCGAGACAGATGCCGGGCAACTGCGCGTTCGAGTCAGGCATGCACTGGACGTCGAGGGTGAAACGATACAGGGTGAGCGCGAGATGTCGCTGGTGCAGTGGGTGTTGTCCGGTGGTTACCCCGGCAGCGAGTTTCAAGCGCAAATCATCGATGCAAAGCTGGCCGCGCAGCTGACGCCGGATTTCCTTCAGCGCATGATCGATGAACTTGGCGTTCGATTGAGTTACCGGCAAGCGCTGCAATCTTCCTACCTCGACGGCTCTGGCCCTCAACTGATGAGCGACGTGGTCAATGCACGGTTGGCCTTGAGCGCCCTGGCCGCGTGCTACCAAGGGTTCGACCGGGAGGCTTGCGACACTCTGGAAGCTGCTCGCAACCATACCGGCGCCCTGGCTGCGCTTGGGATCGACGCGGGTGCGGTGATCCTTGAGCCCTTGCAGTTGGCGTTCAAGGATATGCTCTACCTGAGTTTTGGCTCGCAGGACGATCATCGTTTCCTGCTCTATGCCCCTGGCGCGCCGGAGGCGGATCTGCGGGTGTTCAGCAATGTGGGGCAGCTCAGCCTGGAAATTGCCCGGTGGGCCCTGACCGACCAGGGGCAAACCTATCTGCTTGGCCAAGTGCCGGTCAACGCCAGGATGAGCTTCAGTCGGTTTCTCAAGCAGACGCAAAAATTGCCGGGCACCTGGTCCCGACAAACAGTGGCACTGGAGCGCTGGCCCGATGCGAGCTGGCCGAGGGTGTTGTCGCAAGTTGCTTTCAGGAAGGTCTCGGCGTTACTTGACCAACAGCAATTGGCCACGCCTCAGTGGTTCATCGATGCATCCCGAGTTCAACGCCAGCAACTGAGCCATGTTGATGCTCAACTGGGTGCGATCCAGGACGCCTACCAACAGCTCAACACCATCGAGCCCTTTGCCAAATACGCCCATCGCCAGGTGCAGGACTGGATCAAGAAGCTTCTACCTGCGTCTGATATAGACCCTGATACCGTACTGGTGGAGCTTGAGGACGGTGACATAAAGACGCTCACCCGCACGGTCATTGAAGGTTACGACAGCAGTTTCAACTTCGCCGACTTTGCCAGAATCACCTCCACCATCGGCCAGGACCTGTCGCGACTCGATCGTCCCTCTGTCGATGGCTACATTCGATCTGCCAGGCTGGGTGAGCGCTACATCCAGATGATTCGCCGGCGCCTGCTCGACCCCGTTGAGCCACAGTACAAGCGCCGTCGCCTGCTTCACCGCGAGCTGCTGCGTTTGCAGGTCCGCCGCGCCTGGCTGAGTGAAAGCATGGCGGGGCGCCTGACGTCCGAGCAGAGCGGGTGGCTGGGCATTGCTGTCGACAAGCTGGTTGATCTGGAGCCTGCGGTCGTTGGCGGTGAGCGGACCTCTGGCAAGAACGGTCTGTTCCAGCTGGCCCTGAGGGGCCGAAGGGTCGAGGGTGTGTACCTGTTCAGGAACGTATCGCAAAGTGTTGTCGAAGATCTTGTCTACACCCCCGATGCGCCGGATGACCTGATCTTCCGTACGCCACAAGCGTTGGCGCTTCAATGGGAAGCGCTGCAGGACTATTTCTACCTGCGCGTGAGCATCGATGATCAGCCGGCCATCGGCAGCCTGATCGACAGTGTTGAACGAGCAGCTGATGGTCAGGCAATGGTCCTCGAGGCGATCAGCGACTATAAGCGCGTGACCGATCTTGCCCATGAATTCGACGTGATGGTCGAGCGGATCATTGCCGATGTGGACGCCGACACCTCCAGTGTGGCCGAACGAATCTGGGGCATCCTCTTCGAGGTCGCCATCGGCGTTGCGGCGATTCTTTCGATTCCCTTTCCACCGGCCACCCTGGCGCTGAACGTGGTGCTGACCCTGCGCTCGTTCGTGCAAGGTGCGCTGGCCTACGAGGATGGCGATCGGGCTTCAGCCTTGAAGTGGTTTGTTGTCACGGCTGTGGGGGTCGTGTCGATTTCCGGCGTGGCAGGGCGCTTCGCCAGAGCGTTATCGAAGCTGTCCAAGGGTCCCGGCTCGCCGACCACCGAGCTGCTGAAAAAGCTGGTCGCCGACTTTGGCAAGGCGGGTTCGGAAACAGTCTCCAGCGTCGGTGAGGCGTTGGACGATGAACTCACCTTGTTCCTCAAACACCTGGAGCGAACGGTTCCTGCCTGACGAGATGGGCTCAGGCCTCATACCCCATGCGCCAACTGATGGTCCTGGCGGTGGCCAGCAGTTGTTGCGCAGCGGGGCCCTGTTCATCCGCGTGGAAAATCGAGGTCGGGCCGACCACGGTCAGCACTGCGGCAATCTTGCCCACGGCGTTGAACACAGGAGCGGAAAGCGCATCGACTCCGGGCATCAGCAGGCCATGCACATGATGCAGGCCGCGTTGGCGGATGGTCGCAAACAATGCCTGGTATTCGTCGGCACTGTGACCTGATGCGGCAAGCTCTTGCTCGTGCAGCTCGATGGTTTCACGTTCTGGCAGGTAAGCGCCGAACACCAGGCCAGTGGAGGACGTCAGCAAGGGCAGCACCGAACCGATCTGGGTGACCACGGTAACCGCGCGCACCGCCGGCTCGATGTTGACCACGGTGGCGCCCTGGTTGCCCCACACGGCGATGAAGCAGCTTTCGTTGAGCTCGTCGCGCAGTTGCGACAGCGGCAGCGCCGCCTCTTTCAATACATCCATCCCGCCAAGCGCGGCCAGGCCCACGCGCAGGGCTTCGCGACCGAGGCCGTAATGGTTGGTGGCCGGGTTTTGCTCGGCAAAGCCGCTGGCGATCAAGGCCTGCAGGTAGCGGTGGACCTTGCTCGCCGGCATGTCGACGTGCTCGGCCAGGCGCGACAGCGAGGTGGACGGCGATAATTGGGCCAGAGCCTTGAGGATGTCGGTGCCGACCTCGGCCGAGCGGACCTTCTGTTTGCCGGAGCTGTCGGCGGGGGAGCTGGCTTTGGCCATGGGGGAGTCGATCCGGGGAGTTTGATGGGCGTCTTTATAGCTTGACGGTCTTCACCAATCAAATTACGTTATGCGTAATGTAATTACGATAAAAATAACGCAGAATCGCTGCCATTCCTTCAAGGCCCGCAGCCAACTGCCATTGACCGGCCTGCACTGGGCCCGGAGGCTCGATGAACCTCGATAACACCCCCGTCCTTGGCTACCAGAGCGGTTTCGGCAACGAATTCGCCAGCGAAGCCTTGCCTGGCGCGCTGCCGGTCGGGCAGAACTCGCCGCAAAAAGCCCCGTATGGCCTGTATGCCGAACTGTTTTCCGGCACTGCCTTCACCATGGCCCGCAACGAACAGCGCCGCACCTGGCTGTACCGCATTCGCCCTTCGGCCCTGCACCCGCGCTTCGAGCGCCTGCAGCGTCAACTGGCCGGAGGCCCGCTGGGCCCGGTGACGCCCAACCGCCTGCGCTGGAGCCCGCAACCGATGCCGAGCGAGGCAACCGACTTCATCGACGGCTGGGTGGCCATGGCGGCCAACTCGGCAGGCGAGAAACCGGCCGGCATCAGCATCTATACCTACTGCGCCAATCGCTCCATGGAGCGGGTGTTCTTCAACGCTGATGGCGAACTGCTGCTGGTGCCTGAGCAAGGTCGCCTGCGCATCGTCACCGAGCTGGGCGTGCTGGAAGTCGAGCCGCTGGAGATCGCCGTGTTGCCCCGTGGCCTGAAGTTTCGCGTCGAACTGCTCGACGCCCAGGCCCGTGGTTATCTGGCCGAGAACCACGGTGCGCCGCTGCGCATCCCGGACCTGGGGCCGATTGGCAGCAATGGCCTGGCCAACCCGCGCGATTTCCTCGCGCCGGTGGCCCATTACGAAGAAACCGACGCCCCGGTGCAGCTGGTGCAGAAGTTCCTCGGCGAACTGTGGGGCTGCCAGCTCAATCATTCGCCCCTGGACGTAGTCGCCTGGCACGGCAACAACGTGCCGTACAAATATGACCTGCGCCGCTTCAACACCATCGGCACGGTCAGCTTCGACCACCCGGACCCTTCGATCTTCACCGTGCTGACCTCGCCGACCAGCGTACCGGGCATGGCCAACCTCGACTTCGTGATCTTCCCGCCGCGCTGGATGGTGGCCGAGAACACCTTCCGTCCACCGTGGTTCCATCGCAACCTGATGAACGAGTTCATGGGCCTGATCAAGGGCGAGTACGACGCCAAGGCCGAAGGCTTCCTGCCCGGCGGCGCCTCGCTGCACAGCTGCATGAGCGCCCACGGCCCGGATGCCGAGACCTGCAGCAAGGCTATCGCCGTAGAGCTGGCACCGAACAAGATCGACAACACCATGGCCTTCATGTTCGAGACCAGCCAGGTGCTGCGCCCGAGCCGTCATGCGCTCGAATGCCCGCAATTGCAGGCCGACTACGATAGTTGCTGGGCCTCGTTGCCGAGCACCTTTACCCCGAATCGGAGATAACCCATGAATCAGTCCGCCCTTGCCCGCAGTTGGGTAGAACACGCCAACGGCCACGGCGACTTCCCGCTGCAGAACCTGCCGCTGGGCATCTTCAGCCGCAAGGACCAGGCGCCGCGCTGTGGCGTGGCCATCGGTGATGCCATCCTCGACCTCGAAGCAGTGCTGGCCGCCGGCCTGTTCGACGGCCAGGCCCGCGCCGCAGTCGAGGCCACCCGTGGTGGTGCGCTGAACGCTTTCTTCGCCCTTGGCCGGGGCGCCCGGGTAGCCCTGCGCGAGCGCCTGCTGCAACTGCTCGGCGAGCACAGCGAGCACCAGGCCGCGCTCAAGCCGCTGCTGCATGCGGCCAGCGAATGCCAGCTGCACCTGCCGGCGCGCATCGGCGACTACACCGACTTCTATGTCGGCATCGAGCACGCCAAGAACGTCGGCAAGCTGTTCCGCCCCGACAACCCGCTGCTGCCCAACTATAAATATGTGCCGATCGGTTACCACGGCCGCGCCTCGACCATTCGCCCCTCGGGCACCGACGTGCGCCGGCCAAAAGGCCAGACCCTGCCCGCTGGCCAGAGCGAACCAAGCTTCGGCCCGTGCGCGCGGCTGGACTACGAGCTGGAACTGGGTATCTGGATCGGCCAGGGCAACGACATGGGCGATTCGATTCCGGTGGCCGAAGCCGCCGAGCACATCGCCGGTTTCTGCCTGCTCAACGACTGGTCGGCGCGTGACATCCAGGCCTGGGAATACCAGCCGCTGGGGCCGTTCCTGTCCAAGAGCTTCATTTCCACCGTTTCGCCGTGGGTAGTCACTGCCGAAGCCCTGGAGCCGTTCCGCTGCGCCCAGCCGGCGCGCCCGGAAGGTGATCCGCAGCCGCTGTCGTACCTGCTGGACAAACGCGACCAGGCCAATGGCGCTTTTGATATCGAGCTGGAAGTGCTGCTGCTGACCGAGCGCATGCGCGAGCAGAACCTGCCAGCCCATCGCCTGACCCTGAGCAACACCCTGAGCATGTACTGGACTGTGGCGCAGATGGTTGCCCACCACAGCGTCAACGGTTGCCAGTTGCAGCCGGGCGACCTGTTCGGCTCCGGCACCCTGTCTGGCGCCCAGCCTGGCCAGTTCGGCAGCCTGCTGGAAATCACCCAGGGCGGCAAGGAACCGGTCGAACTGGCCTCGGGCGAGGTGCGCAAGTTCCTTGAGGACGGCGACGAAATCATCCTGCGTGCCCGTTGCAAACGCGACGGCGTGGCCTCGATCGGCTTCGGCGAGTGCCGCGGCAAGATCCTGCCGGCGCACTGAGAGGGCAGGGCCATGGAACTCTTTGGTTACTACCGCTCGACCTCATCCTACCGGGTGCGCATTGCCCTGGCGCTCAAGCAGCTGGAGGTCCAGCAGGTGCCGGTCAACCTGCTCAAGGGCGAACAGCGCGAAGCACAGTTCCTGGCCCTCAACCCGCAAGGGCGAGTGCCGGCGCTGAAAATCGACTCCGGTGAGTTGCTGGTGCAGTCGCCGGCGATCATCGAGTACCTGGAAGAAGTTTATCCACAACCCGCGCTGTTGCCCCAGGACCCGCTGCGCCGGGCCCAGGTGCGTGGCGTGGCGGCGCTGATCGGCTGCGACATCCACCCCCTGCACAACGTCAGCGTGCTCAATCAGCTGCGCGGCCTGGGTCATGACGACGCCCAGGTCAACCAGTGGATCGGCCACTGGATCAGCCAGGGCCTTGCCGCGGTCGAGCAGTTGATCGGTGATCAAGGCTTCTGCTTTGGCGACGAGCCGGGGCTGGCCGATGTCTACCTTGTTCCGCAGTTGTACGCCGCCGAGCGCTTCAACATCGACCTCAGTGGCTTCCCGCGCATTCGCCGGGTCGCGGCCCTGGCCGAGGCGCATTCGGCGTTTGCCCAGGCTCATCCGTCGAGGCAGCCCGACGCACCATAAATCATGCTGCTCAGCCCGGAGCAGAATGTCAGTGCACCGATTGCGACGCCGGCGGCAGATGGCTCAGGCGTTCCGTCAGGCGCAAGCGCTGGATTGGATCGTCGCTGAGCAGCAAGGCGTGCTCCAGGTCGAAGCGTTCGGCCTGGGGGCACTCCAGGTGCTGATACAGGGTGGCGCGGGCCATGTAGTCGGCGGCAGTGCCAGGGCCTAGCTGCAACACCCGTTCAGCGTCCTTCAGGGCTTCGAGATGATCGTCGTGGCTGGCGTGCAGCTGGCGCAGGTTGCGTGACAGGCGCTGGAGCATCTGCAGCGGGCTGGCGGTCAGCAGGTGGTCGGCGCTCAAGGCCAGTTGCGGGCCGAACTGACGGCCAAGCAGCTCGCGGCAATCGGCCGGGTACAGGCGTCGGCCGCCACAGGGGTCGAGCAGGTGGTCGGCACCGGGCACGCGCAAGAGAAAGTGCCCGGGGAAGTTCACCCCCTCAAGAGGGATCGACAGGCCGCGAGCCAGTTCCAGGCTCAGCAGGGCCAAGGCCAGGGGCTGGCCGCGGCGGCGTTGCATGACTTTGTCGAGTAGCGCCGCCTGGGGCCGCAGCGGGTGGTATTCGTCCTGCTGGAAGCCCAGGGCGTTGAGGCGGCGTAACAACGGCTGGGCCAGTTCGCTGAGCGGCAGCATCGGCAGCCCGGCGCTGACTTCCTGCTGCAAGGCCTGAACCTCGGCCATGACGCGCGCAGGCACCACGCTGTCATCGTGCTCGGCAGCGATCCACAGCGCCGCCTCCAGCAAGGCGACCGGGTCACGTTCAAGGCAAGCCAGGCAGGCACTACGTGGGTTCATCACAACCTCCGCTCAAGCTTCTGTTGTAGCGCTGGCGCGGCCTTTCGTCCAGTGGTCCGAGTGTTGTCATCGGGCGCCAAAGCGCGACCTATACTGGGATCAGCACCTCATCGAGGAGCCTGCCGATGTTCGCTCTCATGCAAAGCACTCGCACGCAGTCGCTGCACCTGTGCATCGATCCGCCGACCGGCCTCAAAGCAGTGGTCGCCATTCATAGCGAACACCTGGGCCCGGCCATGGGAGGCTGTCGCTACCTGGCTTACCCGGACGACGACAGCGCCATGGTCGACGCCATTCGCCTGGCCCAGGGCATGAGCTACAAGGCCGCCCTGGCCGGGTTGCCGTTGGGTGGCGGCAAGGCGGTGATCATTCGCAACCCCCATGTGGAAAACCGCGCGGCCTTGTTCGAGGCGTTCGGGCGCTTCGTCGAAACCCTGCAGGGGCGCTTCATCACGGCCGTGGACAGCGGCACCTCGACCCTGGACATGGACTGCATCGCCCAGACCACCCAACACGTCACCAGCACCACCGCTGCCGGTGATCCGTCACCGCATGCGGCCATGGGCGTGTTCGCCGGCATTCGCGCCACCTCGATGGCGCGCCTGGGCAGTGACAACCTCGAAGGCTTGCGCATCGCCGTGCAGGGCTTGGGCAATGTCGGCTACGCCCTGGCCGAGCAGCTGCATGCCGCGGGCGCCGAGCTATTGGTCAGTGACCATGACCCAGGGCGGGTGCAGCTGGCGATCGAGCAGTTCAATGCCCGGCCGGTGGCCAATGAAATGTTGATCAGCACGCCCTGCGACATTTTTGCCCCGTGCGGGGTAGGGCCGATACTGACCGGTCAGAGCGTGATGCAGTTGCGCTGTGCGGCGGTGGCGGGGGCGGCGAACAATCAGCTGACCACCCTGCAGGTGGCCGACCAGCTGGAAAGCCGCGGCATTTTGTATGCGCCCGATTACGTGATCAACGCCGGCGGGTTGATCTATGTGGCGCTCAAGCACCGTGGCGAGGACCTGGGCACCATTACCGCGCACCTGGCGCGCATTCCCTCGCGCCTGACCGAAGTGTTCGCCCACGCCCAGGCGGAAAAACGCTCGCCGGCGCGAGTGGCGCAGATGCTCGCCGAGCAGATGATCTACAACTGAACGGCGCCTACTCGGCGGCGCCCTCGGCGAGCAGCTCGGACAGGGCGTCGGGCTGGCTCTTGAAGGCCTTGGCGAACACGTCACGGTTTTTCGCCATATAGATACCGGCATCCTCGACCTGCTGTTCGCTCAGCGACGGCACGGCTTTTTTCAGGACCTCGGCCAGCAGCTCGGCCAGCTCCAGCATCTTGTCGTGACGGTCTGCTTCGGCTTTATCCATGAACAAGCGCTCCAGGTCGCGGCTGCTGCGGTATACCACTTCGACGGCCATTCATCACCTCACATGCCTTTGGTAATCGATGTATTCGATACTGTTTATTTGTACAGTGTTAATGATAGGGTAATCCACAGGACTAAGATAGTGGCAAATCAGTATTCTGCTGTTGCCCATTCTTCACCAGGGCCTGGGACGGCACTTTTGCCGCTCTCTATGGTCTGCTTCAGCGTGTAGAATTGCGCATCGGCAGTCGAGCCATCCAGTCTACGAAGGAACAGCAATGAACGAGCAAACATCGCGCCTGAATCGGGAACGGCGCTTTCTGGTACTGCTGGGGGTGATCTGCCTGGCGCTGATCGGCGGTGCGCTGTACATGCAGATCGTGCTCGGCGAGGCGCCATGCCCGCTGTGCATCCTGCAGCGCTATGCGTTGCTGCTGATCGCCGTGTTTGCCTTCATTGGCGCAGCCATGCCCGGCAAGCGCAGCCTGACCCTGCTCGAAGGCCTGGTGGTGCTCAGCGCCATCGGTGGCATCGCCGCTGCCGGCAACCACGTGTACATCCTCGCCAATCCGGCGGTCAGTTGCGGCATCGACACCTTGCAACCGATCGTCGACGGCCTGCCGCTGGCTTCGGTGCTGCCGCTGGTGTTCCAGGTCGATGGCTTCTGCTCCACGCCGTACCCGCCGGTCATGGGCCTGTCCCTGGCGCAATGGGCACTGGTAGCCTTTATACTGACCGCCGTTCTGGTACCCCTGGGTATCTACCGCAACCGCCGTCAGGCTTAGACAAAAGTCATGTATTGACGCAAGCCTGTTGTGCAATCAGATTTGCAAAGTTTGTCGCACCAAACTTGATCCTGATCAAGTTCTAACCCTTGTAGAACGGGCGTTCCAGGGGTATTGAAAGGGGTGCGACAAACTGTCGCGAAACTGATTTTTCGGGCGCGATTGTTACACAATTGGTAAAGGACTGTTGCTCAATAAGTCATAGTCAACGATAGGTTACCTATCTACAATCGCCCCCAATTTCCGTTCGGCACCGCTTGCGAGTCGCAGGATTAAAGGAGCTCCAGGGCTCTTTTCGCTGACTCTGACGAGCATCGCCTGCGGCGATGCCGGGCTGACCCCCCTCCGTGATTTCCCGCACCAAATGGAATTGGTCTGAACACAGGCCTGTTGCCTACTGAAGTCAAAATAATAAACACCGCAATACCCGGTTTATGCCGAGCCGCCGCAGCTGGCCTCAAGGTATGACCGTATTCGATCCCATAAATGCTGACGCTTGGCAGGACGAAGTGTTGGCGACCAAAACACAAATTGCATTGAAGCAAGCTGCTCTAGAGGTCGTGAGATGAGTAAAAAGCGTTACCCCAGACTGTTTGGCATTCTGCCCTTTTTAGGCATGCTTTTACTCAGTGGGTGCAACTGGACCCTGCTCGACCCGAAGGGCCAGGTCGGCATTGAGCAAAAGAACCTTATCCTGATCGCTACCGGCTTGATGTTGCTGGTGGTGATTCCTGTCATTTTCATGACCCTGGCGTTTGCCTGGAAGTACCGCGCTTCCAACAAGGCAGCCACCTACACCCCGGACTGGTCGCACTCGACCAAGATCGAAGTGGCGGTCTGGACCATCCCGGTGCTGATCATCATTGCCCTGGGTTACGTGACCTACAAGACCACCCATGAGCTGGACCCGTATCGTCCGCTGGTTTCCGACGTGAAGCCGGTGCAGATCGACGTGGTCGCCCTGGACTGGAAATGGCTGTTCATCTACCCGGAACAAGGCATTGCCACGGTCAACAAGATCGTCTTCCCGGCCAACACCCCGGTCAACTTCCGCGTGACCTCGGACTCGGTGATGAACTCCTTCTTCATCCCGGGCCTGGGCGGGCAGATCTACGCAATGGCTGGCATGACCACCAAACTGCACCTGATCGCCAACGAGAACGGTGAGTTCGACGGTATCTCCGCCAACTACAGCGGTGCTGGTTTCACCGGTATGAAGTTCAAGGCAACCGCCACCTCCCAGGCTGATTTCGAAGCATGGGTGAACGAAGTCAAGCAATCGCCTAAAAAGCTGGATGCCGCTGAATACGCAGCATTGGCCAAAACAAGCGAAAACAATCCAGTCGCGCTGTACAGCGTGGCCTCGCCTGAGCAGTTCCAGTCCATCGTCGACAAGTACGAAGGCATGAACCGCGGCCGGCCGGTCCACGAACAAGAGCAGAGCAAAGAAGCGGCCGGTACCGAAGGGATGGACGTGAGTATGCATTCAGCTGCTGGGGCAGAGGAGTAAGAGATGTTCGGTAAACTAAGTCTGGATGCGATTCCGTATCACGAGCCGATAGTCATGGTGACGCTTGCCATGATCGCGCTCGGCGGTCTCGCGCTCGTTGGTGCTATCACCTATTTCAAGAAGTGGACCTACCTGTGGTCCGAGTGGCTGACTTCGGTCGACCACAAGAAGATCGGGGTGATGTACATCATCGTCGCGATGATCATGCTGCTGCGCGGCTTTGCCGACGCCATCATGATGCGCACGCAGCTGGCCATGGCCACCGGCGGATCCGAGGGCTACCTGCCGCCCGAACACTATGACCAGATCTTCACCGCTCACGGTGTGATCATGATCATCTTCATGGCAATGCCATTCTTCACCGGCCTGATGAACCTGGCCCTGCCTCTGCAGATCGGTGCGCGTGACGTTGCCTTCCCGTTCCTCAACTCCCTGAGCTTCTGGCTGCTGGTGTCCGGCGTCGTGCTGGTCAACGTCTCGCTGGGTGTTGGTGAGTTCGCCAAGACCGGCTGGGTCGCATATCCACCGTTGGCGGGTATCCAGTACAGTCCTGGCGTGGGTGTCGACTACTACATCTGGGCGCTACAGCTATCGGGCCTGGGTACGACGCTAACGGGTGTCAACTTCCTCGCCACCGTGCTGAAAATGCGCGCGCCTGGCATGAAGCTGATGGACATGCCGATCTTCACCTGGACCTGCACCTGGGCCAACGTGCTGATCGTCGCTTCGTTCCCGATCCTGACCGCTGCACTGGCTCTGCTGACCGTTGACCGTTATCTGGACTTCCACATTTTCACCAACGAGCTTGGTGGGAACCCGATGATGTACGTCAACCTGTTCTGGGCCTGGGGTCACCCTGAGGTTTACATCCTGATCCTGCCGGCCTTCGGTGTGTTCTCGGAAGTCACCTCGACCTTCGCCGGCAAACGCCTGTTCGGCCACAAGTCGATGATCTACGCTTCGGGCGCGATCGCGGTACTGGGCTTTGCGGTATGGCTGCACCACTTCTTCACCATGGGTTCGGGCGCCAGCGTCAACACCTTCTTCGGTCTGGCGACCATGCTGATCTCGATTCCAACCGGGGTGAAGCTGTTCAACTGGCTGTTCACGATCTACCAGGGCCGTCTGCGCTTCACCGCGCCGATCATGTGGACCCTGGGCTTCATGGTGACCTTCTCGATCGGTGGTATGACCGGCGTACTGCTGGCTGTTCCAGGTGCTGACTTCGTTCTGCACAACAGCCTGTTCGTAATCGCTCACTTCCACAACGTGATCATCGGTGGTGCGGTATTCGGCTACATCGCCGGCTTCGCCTTCTGGTTCCCGAAAGCCTTCGGTTTCACCCTGAACGAGAAGTGGGGCAAAGCTGCCTTCTGGTTCTGGATCTCCGGTTTCTACGTGGCCTTCATGCCGCTGTACGCACTGGGCTTCATGGGTATGACCCGTCGTCTGAACCACTCCGACAACCCACTGTGGGAACCCTACCTGTACGTAGCCGTTGTCGGCGCCGTGCTGATCCTGTTCGGTATCGCTTGCCAGCTGATCCAGCTGTACGTGTCGATCCGCGACCGCAAGGACAACATGGACGTGACCGGCGACCCATGGGGCGGCCGTACCCTGGAATGGTCGACTTCGTCGCCACCACCGTTCTACAACTTCGCCACCATGCCTGAGAAAGTCGGCCTGGATGCCTGGCACGAAGCCAAGGAAGCCGGTGTTGCCTACAAGGTTCCAGCCAAGTACGAAGCGATCCACATGCCGAACAACACCTCTACCGGTGTGTTCATGGGTGCCTTGCTGACCGTGTTCGGTTTCGCCTTCATCTGGCACATCTGGTGGCTGGTCGGCGCAAGCCTGATCGGTACCATCGCGGTCTTCGTCGCCCACGCTGCTCGTGACGACCAGGGTTACATGGTTCCAGCCGAGGAAGTGGCGCGCATCGAAGGTGAGCGCATGAAGTCCCTGGGCCTGGCTACCGGTACCCCGGTTGGCGCACGTGTCGAATCGTTTGAACGGGTTTAATCAATGTCCAGTCATGTAATTAACGCTGATACTCATGCTCATGGTCACGACCATGGGCATGACGACCACCACCACGACTCGGGCCAGATGACCGTATTCGGTTTCTGGCTGTACCTGATGACCGACTGCATCCTGTTTGCGTCGCTCTTCGCCACCTACGCGGTGCTGTCCGGCAGTTTTGCCGGCGGCCCGTCGGGTCACGACATTTTCCAGCTGGACTTTGTCGCGGTCGAAACCGCACTGCTGCTGTTCTCGAGTATCACCTTCGGCTTCGCCATGTTGCAGATGTTCAAAGGCAACAAGGGCGGCGTGCTGGGCTGGCTGGCTGTCACCTTCCTGTTCGGTGCCGGCTTCATCGCGATGGAAGTCTATGAGTTCCATCACCTGATCGCCGAGGGCTTCGGCCCGCAGCGCAGTGGCTTCCTGTCGGCGTTCTTCGCGCTGGTCGGTACCCACGGTCTGCACGTAACCGCAGGTCTGATCTGGATGGCGGTGATGATGTACCAGATCAACAAGCACGGTATCACTGGCACCGCCAAGACCCGCATGAGCTGCCTGAGCCTGTTCTGGCACTTCCTGGACGTGGTCTGGATCTGCGTGTTCACCGTCGTGTATCTGCTGGGGGTTCTGTAAATGGCTAACGCACATAACAGCCACGCCGAGGGCAACCACGGTAGCGTCAAGTCCTATGTGATCGGTTTCATCCTGTCGGTCATCCTGACAGCGATTCCGTTCGGCCTGGTGATGTTCCCGAGCATGCCCAAGGACATCACGATCATGGTCGTGGTGGCCCTGGCGGTCATCCAGGTCGTGGTTCACCTGGTGTACTTCCTGCACATGGACCGTTCCGCCGAGCAGCGCTCCAACGTGTCGACCTTCATGTTTACCGTGATGGTCATTGCACTGTTGGTCGGCCTGTCGCTGTGGATCATGTTCAGCATCCACACCAGCATGATGGCGAAGTGAGGTAAGACGACATGTCCGTTAAGCACTTTATCCAAATCACCAAACCGGGGATCATTTTCGGTAACGTGCTTTCTGTGGCAGGCGGTTTCTTCCTTGCCGCGCAAGGGCATGTCGACTTCATGCTGTTCCTGGCCACGGTGATTGGCACTTCGTTGGTGGTGGCGTCTGGTTGCGTGTTCAACAACTGCATCGACCGTGACATCGACATCAAGATGGAGCGCACCAAGAACCGGGCGATGGTCCAGGGCCAGATCTCGCTGAAAGTCGCGCTGGCCTACGCCACCCTGCTCGGGGTGGCCGGCCTTGGCCTGCTGTATGTGCAGGCCAATGCTCTGGCAGCGTTGTTCGGCCTGATCGGCTTTGTCATCTACGTCGGGTTCTACAGCCTGTACCTCAAGCGCAAATCGGTGCACGGCACCCTGGTGGGCAGCCTGTCCGGTGCCATGCCTCCGGTGATCGGCTATTGCGCGGTAAGCAACAGCTTCGACCTGGCTGCACTGACCCTGCTGGTGATGTTCAGCCTGTGGCAAATGCCGCATTCCTACGCCATTGCGATTTTCCGCTTCAACGACTACCTGGCCGCATCGATTCCGGTGCTGCCGGTCAAGCGCGGGATCCTGGTGGCCAAGAAGCACATCCTCTGGTACATCGTGGCGTTCCTGGTAGCGACCCTGATGCTGACCCTGGGTGGCTACGCCGGCATGAGCTACATGGCCGTAGCCGCGGCCATGGGCATGTACTGGCTGTACATGGCCTGGACCGGCTACAAGGCTGTCGATGACCGCCTGTGGGCACGCAAGCTGTTCGTGTTCTCGATCTTCACCATCACTGCCCTGAGCGTGATGATGTCGCTGGACACCAAAGTGCCGACCGAGCTGCTGCTGACTTACGCGCACTGATTCATCAGCGTGTAATGAAAACGCCCCAGGCTGCGAAGCCTGGGGCGTTTTTGTTTGTGCGGCGTTTCTACAAACGACCGAAACTGCTGTTGACAAGTACCCCGTGTTTGCCGGATTTTATCGCCGCGCAGGTAAGGAGTATCTGCGCAGGGCCAGAGGATGCTGGCCGTGATTCATCACACAAGGGACTGTTCATGACCGAGCCAAACGCCGTTGCTCAACGGGCGTGCCTCGCGCTGTTGCGCGAACGCCACACTTCCGCTCATTTCGACACCGCCTTGCAGGTGCTCGATTGCCTGTTCCGTCGTCGCAGCCTGGCGCCCGGGCAGGATGACGAGCTGTCGGCCGAGGTGCTCGAACCGCATCTGGATAAAGTCCTCACCGCCATCGAAGCCGGCCAGCGCATCGAGATGGTTCTGCCAGCCTTCCCGGGCAAATCGCCGAACCGGCAGAAAACCCTCAGCCACCTGCCAGACCTTGCCGAGCGCCACGCCATCGACGAGCTGCAGCAGCTGTGCGCGGAAATCCAGGCCCTGTACGCACCGGGTGCGTTGATTCACATCTGCTCCGACGGCTATGTGTTCTCCGACCTGGTGCGCGTGCCGGATGAGCACGTCAAAGCCTACACCGACGAGATCCAGCGCTACGCCGAGCAGCACTACCCGAACAGCTTCGCCCTGTTCGATCTCAAGGATGCCTATCCGCAACTGGGTTGCCTGGACTCCATGCGCGAAGAGCTGATGATCGAGTACGGCCAGTCGCTGATTGCGCTGGGCCAGCGCTTTCAGGACGAGCCACACATGATGCTGATGTACTGCGGCATCCACCGCTTTCTGTCCGAGGATTACTCAGGCCTTGGCGAGTTCGCCGGCATGAGCCTGAACGCGGTGAAGAAGATCGCCAAGCCGGCCTCGCAACGGGTGATCCAGCGCAGTGAAGCCTGGAGTGCCTTGCTGCAGGCGCGTTATCCACAGTGCCTGCGCCTGTCGATCCACCCGCAGTTGGCGGTATCGGCGAAAATCGGCATTCGCCTGGTGCCTACCAGCGACCTCTGGCGTACGCCCTGGCACTCGGTGGCGATCAAGCGTAGCGGGGTGGTGATGCTCGACAAGCGCAGCAACATCGATGAGCGCTACAGCCGCCTGGTGTTCCGCCAGGGCCGTCCTTGCCACTACGCCAGTGCGCAATGATGCCGGTAGCGCTGGCGGCTGATGCGGTGATCTTCGACCTCGACGGCACCCTGGTCGACACCTTGCCCGATATCGTCTGGTGCCTGAACCACGTGCTGCAAGAGCAGGGCTACCCGCCGCTGTCACTGGAGACCATCAGTGCCTACGTAGGCGGCGGTACCGGGGCGATGCTCGAGCGGGTTGCCGCGCGCCTGGGGATTGTCGACGACAAGGCTCTGCATGAGCACTACATCGCCTGCTACCAGCAGCACCTGGTGCAGTTCTCGCGACCGTTCGATGGCGTGCCGGAGCTGCTTGAAGGCTGTCGCCGGCTGCAACTGCCGATGGCCATCGTCACCAACAAGGCCCATGACATGGCGCTGCAGGTGGCTGCGCAGCTGTTCCCGTCGGGTACCTTCGAGCTTGTCCTTGGCCAGCGCCGCGGCCACCCGCTCAAGCCGCAGCCTGACGCGGCTCTGGAGGCGGCCCGCTACCTGGCCGTCGAGCCCGCGCGTTGCCTGTTTGTCGGCGATACCGTCATCGATCTGATGACCGCGCGGGCGGCCGGCATGCACTGCGCCGCCGTGACCTGGGGCTATGGCCCGGTCTATGCCCTGCAGGCACAGGCGGCGGATCTTTACTGCGAGCAGCCGGCAGAGCTGTTGCGGGCCCTGCAACAGGCACTCACTTCTTGCATGGCTGGCACTCTCGCCAGCCAACGTTGAAACACCACCTCTCAAGGAAGAAAGGTCATGCAACACAAGGACACCTGGATCAAGGCGGTCAGCGACGTGCTGGCGGGTTATCTGCTCAAGGACAATGACGATCGCTTTGACGCGGCGGGCAGGGCCAATCTGGCCGTCAGCCTGGCCCGCTTCTACGATCAGCAGGCGCCGGTGCGTCTGGTGCTGCCGGGCTTCCCGTGCAAGTCGCCGAACGCCCGCGACCAGACCTTCGGCACGATGCCGGATTACGGCGAAGCCATGGCCATCGAGCGCCTCGACCAACTCGGCCAGGACATTGCCGCGCTGCACGCGCCGGGCTGCGTGGTGTCGATCCTCAGCGATGGCACCACCTTCAACGACATCGTTGGTGTACCTGATGACCTGCGCAAAGCCTACAACCAGGCCCTGCGCGAGTTGTGCACCACCCACACGATCAACTGGGTGAGCATGGAAGACCTGTTCCCCCAGGCCAGCAGTGCCGATGCCGTACGCGCGACCCTGGTCAAACAGGCACGTTTGCCGTGGAAGAACGTCGAGGCACTGATCGAGCAGAGCCGCCATGATGAAACCCTCAGCCACGCCCACGACAAGCTCTGCAGCCACCTCTACAACGACTTGCGCCTATGCCGCGAAGCTGGGCAGAGCGAAGACGAGCACCTGCAGCAGATCGGCTACAAGGCCTATCAGATGATGTTCCGCGGCCAGGCGCTGAATGCCGCGGTCAATCGCTTCTTCCCCGACGACATCCGCCTGTCGGTACATCAGTACGACAATGCCGGGCCAAAATTCACCGTGGCCCTGGCCGACGGTCTGACCCGGGTGTCCAGCCCCTGGCATGCGGTGCCGGTGCGCCACCTGGATGGCAGCCAGACTCTGCGCGGCCGTGCCGAGGTGGACATCGACAAGCATGTGCTGGTGCAGTACCAGGGGCGCCCGTGGCTGTACCACGAGAGCACCGGCGAAGCGCTGCAGGGCTTCGAGTTCGAACTGCAGAAGCGCCCGTTGTTCGGCTTGGTGGTACGTGACCCGTTGGGGCTGGGTTTCGAACGTTTTTCGACGCAGCTGCTCGAAGCGCTGGTGGAGACCTTCGGCTTTGTCTGCCTGCGTGGCTGCCGCTTCGAAGACCGCGACAGCTTTGCCCGCGACTGCGAGCGCTTTGGCACCATCTACCAGTGGGCGTTCGGCAAGGTGCATGTGGTCAAGCCGGCGGACAAACCCGAAGGCGTGGTGCACTCGCTGGAAAAGACTCCATTGCATTGGGACCTGAACATGCTGCCGGACAGCGATGCTCAGGTTCAGCGCGATCCGAAGTTCTGCGCAAGCAAGTTCATGCTCTATTGCAAGACTGCGCCGCAACCGGGGGAAGGGCAGACCACCATCGTCGACAGCCGCAATGCCTTGCGCAAGGTTGGCAACCAGGTGGCGCGGTTGTGGCAGGCGGTTGATATCACCTATTACACGCGTATGACTTACTTTGGTGGTTCGCCGCGTCACTACAGCCTGGTCGACCTGCACCCGCGCACCGGCGAACGCATTCTGCGCTATCAGGAAGGCACCGACTCCAGTCTGCAGACCTTGAGCCAGGAGGTGCAAGGCTTCGAGGCGCAGGCCCAGCAGGCCCTGCTTGAGCAGCTCAATGCCCTGGTCTACGACGATGAATGCCTGATCGCCCATGACTGGGTCGAAGGTGATCTGGTGCTGATCGACAACTACCAGACCCTGCATGGCCGCTTGCCTATGTCGCCGGCCTCGGCCTCCCGTGAGCTGTGGCGGGTTCAGGTGTACTGAGCCGAACACTCCCTGGCAGCGGCTCGGTGCCCGCTGCCCGGGAGGCTTTCCGCCTGCCGCGGGTGCTGTGCCGGCGGTAGCGTGTCGTGATCTTCAACCTGACAGGATCATGGCATGAGTGTTTTGACCGTGTATTTTTGCGGCACCGGGTCGCACCGATTCGACGACAACAACCCCAACTTCTGGAATGGCGAGCTGGTTTCGACCCTCGCTTCAAACGACCAGGGCAAGGAGTATGCCCACTGGATCGCCGTCGATGGCCCGGGCAGTGGCAACCTGCAAGCCGATGAACTGTTCGTCGAACCCGGTGGTTATTACAACTGGAACCAGACCTTGTTCGGCAAAGGCTGGGAGGAGAACGTCCAGCACGCACTGCAGATCATCAAGGGGCAGAGCAACTGGCAGCGCACGGAACTGAGCGAGGAGGAGTATCAGCGCCTGAAGGCTGCTGGCATCCCTATCCCCAACTCGACCGCTACGGCGTCCTGGTTCTGGCGCACCTACAACTACGGCAATCGCAAGATTACCCCGCAGTTGCTCCAGGAGCAGATCATCAAGCAGTTTCGCAAGGAAGGCGTCATTCCCACCCAGGTCAATCTGGTGGGGTGGAGCAGGGGCGCCGTCAGCTGCCACATGCTGGCCAATGCCATGCTTGGCGACAGTGAGCTGAAAAAGCTTCCAGTGAATATATTCGCCATCGATCCGGTGCCGGGCATGGGTAACTTCGACCGCCATCGCGTGCAACTGGGCGAAAACGTCAAACAGTACGTAGGTTTCTTCTCCCGCGACGAGCGTTCCAAGGGCTTTGCCTGCGTGATTCCCAAAACCCATGCCGGTACCCGCTGCCACGTCTATCCGATGCCCGGGCGTCACGCTACGCTGGTGGGCAATGCCGCTGCCGACGGTGCCGCCGGAAGCAAAGTGCTGGCCGAACCCGGCTTGATCGTTCGCCATTTTGCTGAAGTCTGCCTGACTCGTTGGGGAGTGAAACTGCAAAAAATGCTTAACCTGGGTGAACGTGAACTGCAGGCTTATCATCAGGTGCTGGTCCAAGATGAGAGCAAATATCAGGCAATGCGTAAGCATTCGTACACCCTGGTGACCGAGTCGGAGAAGGGCGAGCGTGCCGTTTCTCTGGGCAGCCAGACTGCGGGGTTCAGCGCGGTCAAAGGCAGCGGCCTGATGCCGGTCGAAGGCTTGGCTGCACCTGTGCGCTGGCAGGCATCGTCCTACAAAGAAATCCGTTAACGCCTGTTTTGTGCTGGACAGCGCGGCGGTCGAGGCCCTATCTTCTGCTTCGGCCACCGCAGTGGCCAACGTCGCTCGGACGGTTCCGGGCGCTTACGTCTTCGAGGAAGCCATGGCTGACCAAGGTTCGCCGCGCCGCTTTGCGCGCATTGATCGTCTCCCCCCCTACGTCTTCAACATCACCGCCGAGCTCAAGATGGCTGCACGCCGTCGTGGCGAAGACATCATCGACCTGAGCATGGGCAACCCCGACGGGGCCACGCCGCCGCACATCGTTGAGAAACTGGTGCAGGTCGCCCAGCGCGAAGACACCCACGGCTATTCGACGTCCCGCGGCATCCCGCGTCTGCGCCGGGCGATTTCGCGCTGGTACAAGGACCGCTACGAGGTCGAGATCGACCCGGAAAGCGAAGCCATCGTCACCATCGGCTCCAAAGAGGGCCTGGCGCACCTGATGCTCGCCACCCTCGACCATGGCGACACCGTGCTGGTACCCAACCCCAGCTACCCGATTCACATCTATGGCGCGGTGATAGCCGGTGCCCAGGTGCGTTCGGTGCCGTTGATTCCGGGCGTGGACTTCTTTAATGAGCTGGAGCGGGCGATCCGCGAATCCATTCCGAAACCGAAGATGATGATCCTCGGCTTCCCGTCCAACCCGACCGCGCAGTGCGTCGAGCTGGACTTCTTCGAGCGGGTGGTGGCCCTGGCCAAGCAGTACGACGTGCTGGTGATCCACGACCTGGCTTACGCCGACATCGTCTACGACGGCTGGAAGGCGCCGTCGATCATGCAGGTGCCGGGGGCCAAGGACATTGCCGTGGAGTTCTTCACCCTGTCCAAGAGCTACAACATGGCCGGCTGGCGAATCGGCTTCATGGTCGGCAACCCCGAGCTGGTCAGCGCCCTGGCCCGTATCAAGAGCTACCACGACTACGGCACCTTCACCCCGCTGCAGGTCGCGGCCATTGCTGCCCTTGAAGGCGACCAGCAGTGCGTGCGCGATATCGCCGAGCAGTATCGCCAGCGCCGCAACGTGCTGGTCAAGGGTCTGCACGAGCTGGGCTGGATGGTCGAGAACCCCAAGGCGTCGATGTACGTATGGGCGAAGATTCCCGAAGAGTATGCACACCTGGGCTCGCTGGAGTTCGCCAAGAAGCTGCTGGCCGAGGCCAAGGTCTGTGTGTCGCCGGGCATCGGCTTTGGTGACTATGGCGATGATCATGTGCGCTTTGCCCTGATCGAGAACCAGGACCGTATCCGTCAGGCGGTGCGCGGTATCCGCCAGATGTTCCGGGCTGATGGCGTGGGCAGCAAGCCGGCCCAGAAGTAAGCGCTGGGCCCGAGCGCGGGGTAAACCTGTTCCTACAGCTGGAGCAGGTTTTTCCCGCGAAACAACCGTCCGTCAGCGGCGATTTATTTCTGCATTACCCCCTTCTCAAACACCTGGCAAAGCATAGAATGGCGGCGGGTTTCTCCCTATAACGATAATCAACCTCCCCCCCTTCTCATCATGTCCGAACATAATCCTTGTTTGAACTGCGGCGCCTGCTGCGGGTATTTCCGTGTGTCTTTCTTCTGGGGTGAGTGCACGTCGGCGGGTGGTGTCGTGCCCGACGATCTGGTGGTCCAGATCAGCCCCAGCCGCGTTGCGATGATCGGCACCGACAGCAAGCCCTGTCGCTGCATCGGGCTTGAGGGCGAGATCGGCAAAGGGGTCAGCTGCAGCCTGTATGAACAGCGCTCAACCCCTTGTCGCGAGTTCGATGCGGCCTGGGTCAATGGCGAAGCCAACCCCAGCTGCGATGCCGCCCGTGCCGCCTATGGCCTGCCACCGCTGGAGGCCAACGAGCCAATCTGGCCGGACGAGGGCGCCGAAGTCGCCTGAGGCGCGACTTGAAGGTTACACTGCCGGGTTGATGAATCGGACAGGAGGTCCCGCGTGACCCGCATGTACAGTTTTCCCGCTGACCTGTGCCTCGAAAGCCCGCGCCTGCAACTGCGCCCGATGGTGGCCGAAGATGCTGCGGCGTGGTTTGCCATCATGGCCGATCCGCAGGTCATGCGTTACTGGAACCACGGCCCCTGGCAAGTGCTGGCAGAGGCCCAGGCAGCGCTGGCCGAAGACCGCGACGCATACGCCGCCGGGCAGATGCTCAAGCTGGGAATCTATCGGCGCGACAATAGCGAACTGATCGGCATGACCCAGCTGTTCAACCTGGAGCCCACCTCGCGCCGTGGCGAAATCGGCTATTGCCTGGCCAGTTGCGCGCAGGGCCGTGGCTACATGGACGAGGCGCTGACCTGTTTCATCGATTACCTGGCCCATGGCCTGCACCTGCGCCGGCTGGAGGCCGAGATTGACCCGCGCAACCAGGGGTCGGCGCGTACCCTGGAGCGCCAGGGCTTCGTCCTTGAAGGGCTGTTGCGCCAGCGCTGGTGCGTGGCCGGAGAGCTTTCGGACTCGGGGCTGTACGGGCTGCTGCTCGATCAGGCGCCGCTGGACGGTTGAATCCTGGCTGCTACCTGGCGGTTGCGTTGCGGTCGGGCATCTGGATATTATTCGGAACAATTCTCACTTACACACTTGCGAGTGCGCCATGTCCGTCGCCGAGCCGCCGCTGCAACGCGCGATCCACACGCTGTATTGCGAGCACCATGGCTGGTTGTTCAACTGGCTGCGGCGCAAGTTGCGCTGTTCACAGCATGCGGCGGACCTGGCACAAGACACCTTTGTACGCATTCTCGGCTCGCGCGACACGCTCCTGGGTATTCGCGAGCCGCGTGCCTTCCTCAGTACCACGGCGCGACGCCTGATCATCGATCGGGCACGTCGCCAGCAGATCGAAGACGCCTACCTGCGCGAACTGGCCCTGACTGTCGAGGTCATGGAGGGCCATCAGTCGCCCGAGCAGATCCTCCTGACCCTGGAGGCGCTGGAGCAGATTACCTTCATGCTCGAGGGCTTGCATGAAAAGGCCCGCCAGGCCTTTGTCGACTATTACCTGGACGAGCTGAGCCAGGTGCAGATCGCCGAGCGCCTGCAGGTTTCGCCACGCATGGTGCGCAAGTACCTGATGCAGGCCCTGGTGCATTGCCACCAGGCCGTTAATGTTTGATTGCCGATGACGGCCCAAGCGTCAATCGAGCAGCACGCCGCCGAATGGATTTTGCGCCTGGGCGAGGGTGAGCTGAGTGAGGCAGAGCGCCAGGCGCTGGATGCCTGGCGTCGGCAGGACGCTCGCCATGAAGCCACCTTCACTCGCATGCAGGCGATCCTCGAACAGATGCACAGCCTGCGCCCGCAACGCCAGCCGGTGCGCGCCGCACTGCGCACGCCTGCAAATGCCCAGCGGCGCGCGCAGTACCCACGCCGGGTGCTGCTGGGCCTGGCTTTGCTGGCAGCACTGGGCGTGCCCCTGAGCCTGTCCGGCTGGCATCCGCAAAACCTGCTGGCCGACCTGCACACCGCGCCGGCGCAATGGCAGAGCCACACGCTGAGCGACGGCACGCGGGTCATCCTCGAAGGCAACTCGGCCCTGGACTTGCGCTTCAGCGCCCACGAGCGGCGTATCGAACTGTTGCGCGGCAAGGTGCTGGTGGATGTCGCGCACGACAGCAGCTGGCCTTTCGTGGTGGCCACCGCCGACGGTACGTTCCAGGCCCTGGGCACGCGCTTCGTGGTTGCCCGTGGCGATGCCGGCAGCGAACTGACCATGCTCGAATCCCGGGTGATGGTGCGCAGTGCCGAGCAGGACAAGTCGCTGGCGGTGGCCAAAGGCGGGCGGGCCTGGGTTCGCCGGGATGATCTGGGGCTGCTGGCCAGTATTGATCCGGCCAGCGTTGACCAGGCCTGGCAGCGTCATCAACTGGTGGTTGAGCAATCGCCGCTGGTGGATGTCCTCGATGCCCTGGCCCGCCAGCGCCGCGGCCATCTGAGCTTCGACCGCAAGGCGCTGGCTGATCTGCGGGTGTCGGCAGTGCTGCCGCTGGACGACAGCGAGCGGGCCCTGCAGCTGCTGGCTGAAGTGCTGCCGATATCGATTCATTCGCATACGGCCTGGTGGACGCGTATCGAGCGCCGCAGTGCTGATAAGTAATTGTTCGCGACTGGTTCCTCATTCTCATCTTGGCCCGTCCTTCTAGAAGCCAACATGATTAAACAAGGAGCCTTTTCACCATGCGCCGATTTACTGGCCGCCCCGTTTTGAGCCCTCTGGCGCTCTGTGTACAGCTGGCCTGCAGCGGCCTGCTGCTGACTGCAGTCGCTGTGCCAGCAATGGCCCAGGGTCAACAACAGCGCTTCGACGTGCCTGCCGGTGCGCTGAGCACAGCGCTCAACCGCTTCGCCCAGCAAGCCGGCGTCGCCCTGGCCTTCGATCCGGCTGATTTGGCGGGGCGTAACACCGCCGGCCTGCAGGGCAGCTTCGCCCTTGAAGACGGTTTTGCCCGCTTGCTCGAGGGCAGCGGCTACCGTATTGCCCAGGGTGACAACGGTTATGTGTTGCTACCGCAAGCCGCTGCACCGGCAGCCCAGGTGCTGGAACTGGGGGTCACCACGGTGGCCGGCCAGGGCATGGGCGAAAGTACGGAAAATACCGGCTCCTATGCCCCGGGGCTGATCAGCGTAGGCTCCAAGTCACCGACCAGCCTGCGCGAAACGCCGCAGTCGGTGGCGGTGATCACCCGTCAGCTGATCGAAGACCAGCAGCTCACCGACATCAACGAAGCGATGAAGGCGACACCGGGAGTGATTACCCAGAGCACGACTTTCCGCATCCAGGATTTCATCTCGCGCGGCTTTTCCATCCAGAACCTGCAGATCGATGGCGCCGCCCCGCAGGCGCTGGGCACGGCCATGGGCTCGTTCTATTCGTCGAACATCTTCGACCTGGCCGAGTTCGACCACGTCGAGGTGCTGCGTGGTAGCGGGGCCTTGTTCGGCGGCTCGGGCGACCCGGGCGGGATCATCAACATGGTGCGCAAGCGGCCGATGTCCGAGAACCAGCTCAAACTGAGCCTGTCGGCCGGCAGCTGGGACAACTATCGCCAGGAACTCGACATCACCGGGCCCATGGGCTGGGACGGCCGCTTGCGTGGGCGCCTGGTGGTGGCCAACACCGACCGCCAGTACTTCATCGACAAGCGCAGCACGGAAAAGCCGCTGGTGTACGGCGTGATGGAAGCCGACGTGAGCGATGACACCATGCTCACCTTCGGCGTGCGCTACAACAAGTCCCATGAGAACGGCACCAACGCCGCTGTGCCGCGCTACAGCAATGGTGCCGATCTGGGCCTGCCACGGCACACCGGCCTGACCCAGTCCTGGGCATTCACCGACACCACGGCGCGCGAGTATTTCGCCAAGGTCGACCATCGCTTCAACGACGACTGGAAACTCAACCTGTCGTACACCAACATCTGGGATGTGTCCTGGTTCAAGACCGCGTCGACCCTCAATGCGGTTGACCCGATCAGCGGCAGCGGCGTGACCTGGTACGGTACCCAGAGCCGCCAGGAAAACGAACAGCACCTGTACGACGTCAACCTGGCCGGCAATTTCCAGGCCTTTGGCCTGGATCACCAGCTGATACTGGGGGCTGACTACCAGCGCATCGACAGCCGCTGGCTGGGCACCGCGCCACATCCCGGCTTTGGCGGGCCGGTGAATGTCTTCGACCCCGACGCCACGCCCTGGCCGGAGCCTGCCAACCACACCGACTACAGCCGCGACTACAACCCCAACGCCCAGCGTCAGTACGGCCTTTACTCCAGCCTGCGCCTGCAACTGGCCGAACCGCTGCACCTGATCCTCGGTGCCCGCGCCCAGCGTTACCACTTCGAGCAGATGTACCAGACCCGCACCGGCGAGCAATGGAACGTGGCTTCGCAAGTCGACCAGCGCATCGGCACCAAGCTCACGCCGTTTGGTGGTGTGGTCTATGACCTTGATGACCAGTGGTCGGCCTACGCCAGCTACTCGCAGATCTACAAGCCGCAGGCCAACAAGCTGGCCGGCCCGCAACCGGGCAGCCCGTTGCAGCCGATGACCGGCAAGACCTACGAGACCGGCCTCAAGGGCGAGCTGTTCGACGGCGCGTTGAACACCAACATTGCCTTGTACTACACCACCCGTGAAAACGAAGCGGTGCGTGACCCGCGCTTCACCTCGGCGAGCAATCTGTTTGCCGGCAGCTGCTGCTACCTGGACAACGGTGAAGTGGTCAGCAAGGGCATCGATATCGAGGCGTCGGGGGAACTGCTCCCGGACTGGATGCTGATCGGTGGCTATACCTTCAACCTCAATCGCAACCGCAGTGCCAATACCTCGCTGAGCACGGTGATGCCCAAGCACCTGTTCAAGCTCTACACCACTTACCGGCTGCCGGGTGTGTTGCAGGACTTCAAGGTTGGTGGCGGCGTGCAGGCGCAGAGCGCGACTTACGTATCCGGCACCACCAACCGTTTCAATGGCGATGGTTCGATCGCCGAGCGTGATGTGCCGTTCGACTTCACCCAAGGGGGGTATGCGACCTGGAGTGCACTGGTCGAGTACAAGGTCGACGAGCACTGGGACCTGACCCTCAACGGCAACAACCTGTTCGACAAGAAGTACTACCAGACCGTGGGAACCTCCACCTATGGCAACTACTACGGCGACCCCCGCAACTTCATGCTGACCCTGCGCGGCACCTACTAAGCGCCGGGCGACTTTGCGCAGGCCACCGGTCTGCGCTATTGTCGCGCGCTCTTTTACCAGCAAGGATTGCCTGGTGCCGTTCAATTATCTGACCTTAAGCCTGGCCTGCTACCTCACCAGCCTGTTCCTCCAGGCCTGCGCCCGTGAGCACGATGTAATGCGCGGCATGCACGCCCTGGCCCTGGGGGTGTTGAACGGGTCCTTCTGGTTTGCCAACCCACTGTATTTCGCCGCCCTGGTGATGCACCGGACCAAGCCGCAGGTAGCCCTGTACCTGGGCTGCGCGGCGTTGGCGCTCAGTGGCCTGATGGTGCCGCTGGGCTGGCTCGGCTTGACCCCGGTGCCTGATTCGGCCAACGGACCGGGGCTGCTGATCGGTTACTACGTGTGGCTGCTGGCGATGCTGGTGTTCATTCTCGGCCAGTGGCGTTACCGCCACGAACCTGCGGACAGCAGCAAGGTGCCGCTGCTGGGCTGGCCGGCCTGGGGGCTGGTCGCCGGCATCGTGTTGACCGTGCCGCTGGCCTTCACGCCCTGGAGTAAAGTGCCGTTTCGCTCGGCCCCCGAGCCAACCTCGTGCATTGAATGTGGAGGCAATTGATGGCCCGCTTTTACGTTGCGATCACCCTGGCGCTGTACCTGCTGAGCTTGAGTTGCAAGGCCATTCACCTGTCGGCCGATGGCTCTTTGCATGCCCTGCAGGTGCTGTTGCTCGGGCCTTGGGGCATCGTCATGCAGATCTACGGCTGGTTTGCCAACCCGTTGCTGGGGCTGGCGATCCTTGTGCACCGGCGCTGGCGCTGGCTGGCCCTGGTGCTTGGCCTCGGCGCCCTGTACCTGGGCCTCAGTGCCTTGATGGTGGAGCGCCTGCCCGACAATCACAGCTACAGCTTTCTCGACGTTACCGGTTTTGGCCCGGGTTATTACCTCTGGTTGCTGTCGATCAGCTTCTTCTGCGTCATGCAGGCCTGGTGGTGTCGGCAGGGGCTCAAGGGCGCGCAGCTACCCGGTTGGAATTGGCTGGATGGCGGCCTGGCAATCGTATTGAACATTGTCATCGTCTACGCCATCCAGACCCCCAGCCTGCACTTTCAGATAAAGAAAGTGTTCGAACCGCCGCTGCCACCGATCGAGATCGACAAGGACGCCATCTAGCGGGCGGACGCCGAGGTTCCCCACTGCACTACCAGCATGCCGACCACGATCAGCCCGACCCCGGCCAGGCGCAGGCCGTTGACCGGGCGTTCGGGCAAACCCATCAGGCCCCATTGGTCGATGATCAACGACGACAGCACCTGCCCGGCAATTACGCAAACGATGAAGCCGGCGGCGCCCAGCCTTGGCGTCAGCACCAGTGCGGCGGTGATGTAGGCAACCCCGGCAACGCCGCCCAACCAGGCCCACCAGGGCGCTTGGGCCAAGGCATTGAGTTGTGGCAGCGGCGCCCGCAACACCAGCAATGCCGGGATCACCATCAGCACACTCACCGCCAGCGACACCAGCGACGCCCACAACGGGTGCCCGAGCAGGCGGCCGAGCGCTGCGTTGCTGCCGGCCTGGAAGGGCACGGCGGCGCCGGCCAGCAGGGCGATGGTCAGGGGCAGCAAGGTGGCGGTAATAGCGGGCAGGTTCATGGCATGGCTCTCAAAAGTGGCTTGCCAAAGTCTTTGCTATCTATCCCAATAATGGAAATTCGAATGCTGCACAGGAGTTATTCGCCTGATGGATGATCTGCGCCGGATCGACCTCAACCTGCTGTTGACCCTGCACGCGCTGCTGGCCGAGCAGCATGTCTCGCGCGCGGCCTTGCGCCTGCATCGTAGCCAGCCGGCGGTCAGCCATGCCCTGGCGCAACTGCGTGAGCTGTTCGGTGATCCGTTGCTGGTGCGTCGCGGTGGTCGTCTGCACGCCACGGCGCGCGCCCAGGCCCTGATCGAGCCTTTGCAGCAGGCGCTGGAGCAGCTCGACGGCTTGCTCGGCAGCCCCGGTTTCGACCCGCGTCGGGCGCAGCGCAGTTTTCGTCTGGCGATGTCTGATTACGGCGCGCGGGTAGTGTTGCCCGGCTTGATGCGCATGTTGCGCGAAGAGGCGCCGGGGATCGATCTGATTGTCTCCCAGGGCAGCCGTGAGGCCATGCTCGGCCAGCTGTTCGACGGCGAGGCCGACCTGGCTCTGGCGGTGTTTCCGCAAATGGCCGAGGAGCTGCGGGCGCAGACGCTGTTTGAAGAGTCCTTCACCTGCATCGCCGATCGCAGCAGTTTGCCTGTGCGGGGCGGCCTGAGCCTGGATGCGTGGCTGGCACGGCCGCATGTGCTGGTGGCAGTGCGTCCGGGTATCGACAACGAGATTGACCTGGCGCTCCAGGGCATCGGTGCCCGGCGCCGGGTGGCGCTGGCCTTGCCCCATTGGACCGCGGCCCAGGAAGTGATTGCCGGCACCGACCTGATCCTGACCGTGGCCCGCCGCAGCCTGGACAGCGGTGCGCTGGATTCACGCCTGCGCAGGTTTGCGCCACCATTGGCAATCAAACCCTTTGCCTTCCAGCAGGCCTGGCATCAGCGCCGCGAAGGGGAGGCGGGGCATCGCTGGTTGCGCGAGAAGGTGATGCAGGTGTGTCAATATGGCCGGCCTGATCGCGGGGCAAGTCGAGGCGTCGCACCGCCGCTCCCACCCAAGAAGGAGTCCGCAGAATGAAACATCCATTTTTGCTTGTCGGCCTGTTGGTCTGTTGTTCTTCAATAGCCCAGGCCCAGGATGAATACTCACAGGCCTACAGCGCCTGCATGAAAACCGCCGAATCCACCCTGGCCATGAACAACTGCAACGGCGCCGAGATCAAACGCCAGGACAGCCGCCTCAACAGTGCCTACAAAAAGGCCATGGCCGGCCTCGAAGGGCCGCAGCAAACCCAGCTGCGTGAAGCCCAGCGGGCCTGGATCAAGTACCGCGACGCCAACTGCAACCTGTATTACAGCCTCACCGGCGGCACCATGGATCAGCTCAATGGTGCCGGTTGCATCCTCGGCAGTACCCGCGACCGCGCCGATGAACTGCAGGCCTTGCTGCAGCCTTGAGGTCAGCGCCGGCTGGCGCGAGCACGCAGGTACTCGCGCACTTCGCGCTGGTCGCCGGCAAACTCGATACGCTCGGCCTTGCTCTGGCGCTGGTAGGCGTACATCGGGTCGTAGTACTCGTTGAGCAGGCCGCTGATCCAGGCTCGGTGCAGGTCCACCTCACCCGTGTGAAGCTGCTCTTGCAGCGCTTGCTCGAGTAACGCCGACAACCGCTGATAACGCTCGCCGCCGAGGCGCTTGAGGATGTTGGCCATGCTTTGGGTCAGGCGTTCGGCAAACTGCGGCAGGCCGTTTTCATCCCCGTGCAAGGCAACGAACTCGGCGCTCAGGTCGATCACGTAATCGCGCAGAATCCGCTCGACCCGGTTGTCAAAGCTGTCTTCCAGCCACACCAGCGGGTAGTGCTGCATGCCCTGGTAAAGCTCCAGCGGCAGGGTGCAACTGCCGACGATGCGGCCCTCATCTTCGAGTACAAATTGCTCGACGCCGCGTGCGCGTTTTTTCAGTACGTCGATGGCCAGCTGGTTCTCGAAGTCGATCTGCGCCGGCTGGCCGGTAGCGCGTTTGCCGAAGCTTGAGCCGCGGTGATTGGCGTGGCCTTCCAGGTCAAGCGCATTGTCCAGCGTTTGCAGCACCTCGGTCTTGCCGGTGCCGGTGAGGCCGCCGATCAGCACGAAGTCACAGTCGGTTACCGCTTGCTGGGTGGTATGCAGCAGGAAGTTGCGCATCGCCTTGTAGCCGCCGACCACCTTGGGGTAGTGGATGCCGGCTTCAGACTTGAGCCACTGCTGGGCGATCTGCGAGCGCAGGCCGCCGCGAAAGCAGTAGAGGTAACCCTCGGGGTTGGCCCGGGCGAAGGCCGCCCAGGCGGCAATGCGTTGGTCCTTGAGCGGGCCGCTGACCAGTTGATGGCCGAGGTCGATGGCGGCCTGCTGGCCCTGCTGCTTGTAGCAGGTGCCGACCTTCTGCCGTTCAAGGTCGTTCATCAGCGGCAGGTTGATCACGTGGGGGAAGGCGCCCTTGCTGAATTCGACCGGGGCGCGCATGTCCATCATGGCTACATCGTTAAGAAACAGCTGGCGGTAGTCGGTGCAGTTGTCGCGCATCAAAGCACCTCAACTGCATGGCTCTGTCGCTCGACCAGCTCGCCGATTGGCGCCAGGTTCAGGCCCAGTTCGCCGGCCACGGCGAGAAACTCCGCTTCACCCTCTGGCGCCACCGCCACCAGCAGGCCGCCGCTGGTTTGCGGGTCGCACAGTAAGTGCTTTTGCTCGTCGCTCAGCGCGGCGATTTTTTCGCCATAGCTGTCGAAGTTGCGCAGGGTGCCGCCCGGAACGCAGCCCTCACTCAGGTAGTGCTCAACGCTCGGCAGGCGGGGCACCGCGCTGTAGTTCAGGCGGGCGCTGAGGCCGCTGCCGTCGGCCAGTTCCACCAGGTGGCCGAGCAGGCCGAAGCCGGTGACGTCGGTCATGGCCTTGACCCCGGCCAGCTTGCCGAAGCGGCTGCCCGGGGTGTTCAAGGTGCACATCCAGTCGCGGGCCAGGCCCTTGTCCTGGTCGCGCAGCTTGGCTTTTTTCTCGGCGGTGGTGAGGATACCGATGCCCAGCGGCTTGGTCAGGTACAGGCGACAACCGACGGTGGCGGTATCGTTGCGCTTCATGTGGCGCTTTTGCACCACGCCGGTCACGGCCAGGCCGAAGATCGGCTCGGGGGCATCGATGGAGTGGCCCCCGGCGAGTGGAATACCGGCCTCGGCGCAGACGGCGCGGCCGCCACGGATCACTTCACGGGCCACTTCCGGGGCCAGCACATTGACCGGCCAGCCAAGAATGGCGATGGCCATCAGCGGGTCACCGCCCATGGCGTAGATGTCGCTGATGGCGTTGGTGGCGGCGATGCGGCCGAAGTCATAGGGGTCATCGACGATGGGCATGAAAAAGTCAGTGGTCGAAACCACACCGCGTTCGTCATCGAGGGCGTAGACGGCTGCGTCGTCGCGCGAGGCGTTGCCGACCCAGAGCTTGGGGTCCAGGGCCTGGGTGCCGCTTTCGGCGAGGATCACCTCGAGCATCTTCGGAGAGATCTTGCAGCCACAGCCGGCGCCATGGCTGTACTGGGTCAGGCGAATCGGCTCGCTCATACGCACCTCGAAAATTCGTGAAGGCCCGAGTGTAGCAAAGCTGGTCTTTACGCCGATGCCTCTTATAATTTCCGGGGTGGCCCGTGTGGCCCTTTCCCCGCTATTGAACCGGAGAATCCCCATGCTCAAACGTCCCCTGGCGCTGTTTGCCGGCCTGGTATTGTCGTGCTCGTCCTACCTGGCCATGGCGGCCGACACACTGCGAGTCAGTGCCATCCCTGACGAAGCGCCGACCGAACTGCTGCGCAAGTTCAAGCCATTGGGCGAGTACCTGGAGCAGAAGCTGGGGATGAAGGTCCAGTTTGTGCCGGTGGCCGACTACCCGGCGGTGGTCGAGGCGCTGGCCACCGATCGCCTGGATCTGGCCTGGCTCGGCGGCTTTACGTTCGTCCAGGTACATCTCAAGGACCCGACCGCCACGCCTTTGGTGCAGCGCGAACAGGATGCCAAGTTCACCAGCAAATTCATCACTGCCAATCCTGATGTGAAGAGCCTTGCCGACCTCAAGGGCAAGACCTTTGCCTTCGGTTCTGTTTCGTCCACCTCGGGCAGCCTGATGCCGCGCTACTTCATGCTCAAGAATGACAACATCAAGCCGGAGAGTTACTTCAGCCGCGTCGCTTATTCCGGTGCCCACGACGCCACTGCCGCCTGGGTCCAGGCCGGCAAGGTCGACGCCGGCGTGCTCAACGCCAGCGTCTGGGACAAACTGGTGGCCGCAGGCAAGGTCGATACCAATAAGGTCAAGGTGTTCGCCACCACCCCAAGCTACTACGACTACAACTGGACCGTGCGCGGCAACCTCGAGCCGGCACTCAAAGCCAGGATCAAGCAAGCCTTCCTCGACCTTGATCCGGCCAAACCTGGCGACAAAGTCATCCTCGACCTGCAGGCTGCGAGCCGCTTCATCGAAACCAGCCCGGATAACTACAAGGGCATCGAAGAGGCCGCGCGCGCCGCCGACTTGCTGAAATGACCATCCGTTTGCGCGGCGCCAGCCTGCGCCACGGCCAGGTCCAGGCGCTGCACGGCATCGACCTGCAGGTTGGCGCCGGCGAGCGGGTGGCGATCATCGGCCCGTCGGGGGCGGGCAAGTCGAGCTTGCTGCAACTGCTGGGCACGGCCATCGCGCCCAGTACCGGCAACGTAGAGCTGCTCGGCGTGACACCCTGGCGCTTGTCGGCCGCTGCGCTTCAGCGCCTGCGCGCGCGCATCGCCCTGATCCACCAGACGCCGCCGTTGCCACCACGCCAGCGGGTGGTAACTGCAGTACTGGCCGGGCGCCTGGGACAGTGGAGCACCTTGCGCGGGCTGCTCAACCTGCTGCACCCGACGGATGTCGCCGGTGTGCGCGAGGTGCTGACGACCCTTGGCATGGCCGAGAAGATTTTTGTCCAATGCGGGCAATTGTCCGGTGGCCAGTTGCAGCGGGTCGGCATTGCCCGCGCGTTGTACCAGCAACCGCAGATTTTGCTGGCTGACGAACCGGTCTCGGCGATGGACCCGGTGCTCGCCGAACACAGCCTGAAAACCCTCAACCAGCATGCCAGCGAACGCCGCGTGACCCTGATCGCCAGCCTGCATGCGGTAGAGCTGGCGCTGGCGCATTTTGCGCGGGTTATCGGTATTCGCGAGGGGCGCATCGTCTTTGACCGCCCGGCGAGCGAGGTGTCCAGCGCCATGCTCGATGCCTTGTATGCCAACGAGCAACTGCTGCCGCCGGCGTTACCGCTGCCGGCCTTGAACCTGCAGATTCCCCGATGCTGAAGGCCGATCGCCGTGACCCGGCGGCGTTGCCCAGGCTGTTGCTGGCGCTGCTGGCGATAGCCTTGCTGTGGCCGGGTATCCGCCTCAGCGAGCTCAACCCTGGGGTGCTTCTGCAGGCCGATAACCGCCGGGAGATGGGTAATTTTGTCAGCGCCTTCTGGCCGCCAGCCCATGAAGCGGACTTTCTTCGGCTGCTGCTTGAGGCCACCTTGCAAACCCTGGCCGTAGCCACCGCCGGCATGACCCTGGCCTTGCTGCTGGCGATCCCGGCCAGCCTGCTGGCCAGCCGGGCGCTGTCGTTGCGCGCCGCTTCCCGTGGCGGTCGCCTGGGCTTCTGGTCGCGCACCCTGCGTCTGCCGGTGCGCGGCCTGTTGATCTTTTTGCGCAGCGTGCCGGAGATCGTTTGGGCGCTGCTGTTCGTGCGTGCCGTGGGCCTGGGCCCGACCGCCGGGGTGCTGGCCATCGCCATCACCTACAGCGGCATGCTTGGCAAGGTCTATGCCGAGATTTTCGAATCGGTCGACCAGCGCCCGGCGCATGCCTTGTTGCAGACCGGCAGCAGCCGCTTGAGCGCGTTCTGCTACGGCATCCTGCCGACTGCGGCGGCGGAGCTGGTGTCTTATACGGTGTACCGCTGGGAGTGTGCGATCCGTGCCTCGGTGGTGATGGGTTTTGTCGGTGCAGGGGGGCTCGGCCAGCAGATCGACCTCTCCATGCGCATGTTCGCCGGCGCCGAGGTGGCGAGCATGCTGCTGACATTTCTGTTGCTGGTATGGCTGGCCGACCAGCTCAGCCGCCTGCTGCGCGGGAGGTTGGCATGAGAGTGCTGATCAATACCGCGCTGGTGCTGGCACTGGTGGCGGCGGTGGCAGCTTCGTTCGCTTACTTGAGCCTTGATCTGCAGGCGCTGTTTGGCAACGGCGGGTTAGGGCAGATGGGCGCTTATGCGCTGCGCTTCCTCAGCCCCGAGCTGAGCCCCGAGCACCTGCGGGCGGTCGCCAAGGGCGCATTGGAAACCCTGGCCATGTCGGGCCTGGGTACTTTGCTAGCGGTGGTGCTCGGGCTGATGCTGGCCTTGCCTGCCGCCGGGCGGTTCGGCTGGCCGCTGCAAGGCGTTGCGCGCCTGCTGCTTAACGCCCTGCGCGCGATACCAGAGCTGGTGTGGGCGGCCTTGACTGTCCTGGCCGCGGGCCTTGGGCCCAATGCCGGGACCCTGGCCCTGGCTTTGCACACCTCAGGTGTTCTCGGCCGGCTGTTCGCCGAGGCACTGGAAAACGCCCCGCCAGAGCCGGCTGCGGCCATTCGTCTGCAAGGCGGCAGCCAGGTCACTGCATTCTGCTTCGGCACCTTGCCTAACCTCTGGCCGCAGATGCTTGCCTACAGCCTGTACCGCTGGGAAAACAACATCCGCATGGCCAGCGTGCTGGGTTTTGTCGGTGCCGGCGGCCTGGGGCAGATGCTCTACACCACCCTGAGCCTGTTCCAGGAAGCCCGGGCCAGCACGGTGATCATCGCCATGCTGGTGCTGGTGCTGCTGGTCGATGCCTTGAGCGATGTGCTCCGGCAGCGCTTTGTGCGGGCTTGAAAGCCGCAGGATGATCAGGGCTTGGGCAGATCATGGCTGGCCCATTCCAGGTAGCGGATGATCCGCTCCTTGTAGTGCAGGTGATCACGCACCACCATCAGGCCGAACCACAGCACCAGCAACACGGCGAAGGTCAACAGGATGACCAGGTTGCCTTTGCCGAACGCCCACAACTCGGTGAGCTTGGCTTTCTCGGCGGCGATGGTGGCGAGGAAGGTGATGATCGCCACGAACATCGCGTTCTGGGTCAGGTTCAACGACTTGGGCGGGTTTTCGGAGATCTTTGCAAACGCCGCGATCTCGCCAGCCTGGGCTGCACTGACAGCGTTCTGCTCAAGCATCTGCAGGAAATGCGCGTAGCGCAGGTAGCTGTCGCGCTGCAGCAGCGGCTGGCTGGCGATGGCGTGGCGTTGATACAGGCTTTTGAACTGCTCGGCGACAAAGTACTCACGGGCCAGCAACATCGCCCACATGCACAGGCTGGTGCTGAGCATCACCGTGACCGGGCCTAGGGGGTGCTGTTGCACGCTGAACGAGGCGCTGACCACCAGGACGGTTGCCAGCACCACCAGCCAGGTCGGCAACAGGTGCGGGGCCAGCGGATTGTTGCGGATGGCGTGCCAATAGTTCGGGCGGCTGCGTTTGTAGAGCTGCAGCATTTCGCTCCATTGTTGAAACATCGTTACCTCATGGGCAGGGGCTTACCTGGAGGATAACGGCCGCGCCGGGGAAATCATCACTGGGTTTTGGTTGGTGCGTTCTTAGGGAGCGCTCGTAATCAGTGGCCCCGGGCACAGACGAGGGTTGCGCTTGAGAAATGGGCTACGCGAAACAGCGAAGCAGCCGTACCCAGCCACCTCTCTCTTAGTGTCATTGTGCGATCTTCAGGCATCTGCATACCCGGACCAAACTTCTGGCCAGGTGATGAGAGGTGTGGATTGCTGATTGCTTGTTTGTATCCAAAGGGATACATTGGTGTGAGCCTTGAAATATAGTGTTTTGCAGACACCCAGATTTACCTCGTGGTTAGTTTCTGTGCGCGACCTCCGTGCAAGGTTGGCCATCGCACGGCGAATAGAGCGTGCAACGGCAGGAAACCTGGGGGATGTGAAGTCCGTCGGTGGCCAGGTTTCCGAGATGCGCATCGATGTGGGTGCGGGTTATCGGGTGTACTTCACGGTTCGGGACGGGATGGTCATTGTTTTGTTGGCAGGGGGTGACAAGTCATCTCAATCTGCTGATATCCAACTAGCCAGGAAGTTGGCCAAGGAAATCTGATATGAGCTTGTCACTCACCACCTTTGATATGGCAGCCTTGCTCGATAGTGATGAAGCTATCAGCGAGTACCTTTCCCAAGTTCTGGCGGATGGAGATCATGACGAACTGATACGTGCCCTTGGCCATATCGCCAAGGCGCGCGGCATGAGTCAGATTGCAAGCGCAAGTGGGTTGGGGCGCGAGAGTCTGTACAAGGCATTAACCCCGGGTGCGAAGCCTCGTTTTGATACTGTACTGAAGGTCATTCGAGCGTTAGGGATTGATCTTCTGGCTCATCCTCACACTTCCTCGAGGCTCTGAGCCGCTCGTACTCCACTCGGGTTAGTGGGCAGATTCGCCAACCAGCTCCCCACGCTGCGCATCTCGCTGCATCGACTCCAGATTTCTTTCAATGGTTTCACAAATCGCATCCATCTGAATCTGGTGCTCGATCGGCTACAGCGCCTGCTTCATCTGCACCAGCGCCACCCGCGTATTGCCAGGGCCCTGGCGCTCCTCGATGGCAAAAGGCTCAAAGCCCAGCTGTGGATAAAGCAGCAGCCCGGCGGCATTGCTGTTGAAACACGACACCTGCACCTCGCGCGCTTCGAACTGGCTGCGAGCCAGCTCGATCATGCTCTGCACCAGAAAACGCGCCACGCCATGACCGCGCGCGGCGGGGGCCACCACCACATTGCCGAGGGCGCACACGCCGCCGTGCTCGGCCTTGTAGAAGTTGGCAAAGGCCAGCAGCGTACCGTCACCCTCGACCACAGTGGAGCCGCTGCGCTGGGCGATGGCCTCGCTCAATTGCGCGGGTGTCAGCGGGTACGCAGCTTTGGGGAACATGTAGAACAGCTCGTCCGGGCCTTGGGGGAAGCAGCAGATGGCAGCGATGTCCTGAGGCTGGACGGGGCGGTGGGTCAATTGCATGGCGCGACTCGATCAGCAAATGAGGGAACAGTGATCCTACACACTTCGACAAAGCTGGTAATGGAATCCCCACGCTGCGCCAGGGTCCACCTTGATAAGGTGCCCTTCGGCTGCATCGACCCACAAGGAGCAACATCATGAAAGCACTTCTGTTCACCGCCGCCCTGGCAACAGCGGGCCTGGCTCAGGCCCAGACCGTGGAAATGGCCCTGGTGGGCGCCGACGGCAGCGCCAAACCGGTCGGTACCATTACCCTTGAGCAGAATAAGTACGGCACTTTGCTCACGCCTGACCTGCGCGACTTGCCGCCGGGCGTACACGGCTTTCACCTGCACGAAAACCCCTCCTGCGCACCGGCCACCGCCGACGGCAAGACCACGCCGGCAGGTTCTGCGGGCGGGCATTGGGACCCGCAGCAGAGTAAAAAACACCTGGGCCCGTACGACGATGCCGGGCACAAGGGCGACTTGCCGGCCCTGTATGTCAGCGCCGACGGCACCGCCCGCTACCCGGTCCTGGCCCCACGCCTGAAGGCCGACGAGTTCAAGGGCCATGCGCTGATGGTGCATGGCGGCGGCGATAACCACAGCGATCACCCGCAGGCGTTGGGTGGTGGTGGGGCGCGGATTGCGTGTGGGGTGGTGCAATAAAGGGCTATCCACTGCGCAATGCGCTAGGCCTGCACGTGTTGCAATAACGGACTTTCACTGGGGTGCATCATGATCTGCAAAAACGCCATGCGTCCGGTACACCCAGGGGAAGTCCTGCGCGAAGATTTTCAGAGTGAGTTGGGTGTTAGTGTCGCCGCTTTGGCTCGCGCGTTGGGCGTGTCTGCCTCTGCGATAAATGCGGTTCTTTCTCGGCGTCGCGGCGTTTCGGCAGACATGGCCTTGCGCCTCGCCACTTGCCTGGACACTACGCCGGAGTTCTGGCTCAACCTGCAGACGGCGTTTGACCTGCGCACGGCCGAGTTGAATCACGGCGATGAGATCCACCGGCAAGTGCGGCGCTTGGTGGCTTGTGCTTGAATTGCCGGGCACAAAAAAACCGACCCTGGGGTCGGTTTCTTTTTGCGTTTGGTGCCCGAGGGAGACTGGAGTCTTCCATATAATCCGCAGCCTACAGCCGGATTATATAGTTAGGGATACACGCGGGGATACAGCTTGCTTGGGCCTATGACTGCACAATCCTAGATCTGGGCATAAACGACCTGTAAACCCCGCTGTGCTTTCCTTGGAGAACCTAGCTGGTGTGGCAAGGGTTGCAGCAATAGTAGCAACCGTTAATTCGTAGTGTGGGATTTGCCCCTCGTGCGGCGCTAACAGCACCGGTACAGGATAGGTGATTTCCGAGTGATACCTGATTCTCCAGCAGCGGCATGAATGTGCATCCAGTCGTCGTGTTGTGCACTTCGTAGTCGCCGTTGGGTTGAACGTTTCTGTTCACGATAAATGATTGCATTTGCTAGTCCTCGCTTCCGTGTGTCGGATCGGTAATGACTCACATTTTTAACCATGTCTGTTGTGCTGGCTGAGGTGCGCGATAACCAGCAGGGATGGAGGTTAGCTGGAGGATGGCAGAAAGCAATCAGTCGCCAAAATGCCGCCGGGGCCCCTGGGACTATCTGAAGGGCACGGGGTCGGAAACCCTCGCCGTCTTGCTAGAGGCTGGTCGGTTGACGATGGTTGACAGTTGACGAGGTTGACGGTCCCCGAGGAGATGGGTCAGTAGCCAGGAGAATAATTGATTGGGTTCACCACCCAGACGGGTGTGTTCACCCGATTCACCTGTTCACTAAGCTGGGCACCCTGCTGCTAACAAAGTCCCGCGGGTTTCCGACCCCGTATGTGTCTCATTTGCTCAGGGTCCCCCGGCTCCTGCTGGAATCTCTTCGCTGATGGTGCTCATTGCCGATGGGGGGCGGGGTGGACATCTTAAAAGACGTGTAACTGGTGTTTCAGGTGTGACGTTTATAAGCAAGTTATTGATTTTGTTGTGAAAAAACAAGGTCACACCGTTTTGTATCGCGCAGAGTGTGCGGTGTAACGATAGCGAACTGTGTAACGTCTTTAGCCCGAATTTTCCGTGAACATTGCGAAATCACTGGTGGTAGGCTTTGCTGGAGGCCTGCTGCCAACTCTCTTTGGATTGATCCTGATTCCCGTCTAATCCTGACAGAGAGCCCACCCCTATGAATCCTCACCGTGCTGCATCCCTTCGTCCTGGACAATTCAAACACCTGATCCGCGTAGCCTCTGTCACTGGCCGCATGCCGGAGCGTGATGTGATGTTGTTGTGGCTCACGCATACCACCGGCATTCGTGTCACCGAGTTGGCTTTGCTGGAGATTGGCGACGTGCTGTATGCCAGCGGTGCTATCAAGCCCGAGGTCTACTTGCGCGCAGACATCACCAAAGGCTGTCGGCCGCGAAACGTGTATCTGACTCATGCTCGATGCCTTGCCGCGCTTGATGCGTGGTTTGGCGTGCGCGCTCGGCGCCGCTGGGGGCTTTCAGGCATAGATGAGTATCGAGGATTCCGGCCAGGCTCAAAGCTGGTCATGACACACAAAGGGCAAGCCTTTGAACTGGCATTCAAACATCGCCAGCTGGACAGCGGGCCGGAGGTGTACCAAGCCTGTGATTCATTGCAGCAAACTATCAGCAGGTTATACCGACAAGCGGGTATCAAACAGGGCTCCTCGCATAGTGGCAGGCGCTCGCTTGCTGCAAAAATCTTGGCCGCCACCGGCGATGTCGAGATAGTGCAGACCATGCTAGGGCATGCATGCTTGGATCACAGCAAGCCTTACCTAACGGTGGATATGCAGGCAGTTCGGCGTGCATTTGAACTTGCGCTGGCATAGTGATATCGACGACTCTTTTTACGTTTGAATGCCATGGATAGCAAAACGCGAGGAATCAGAGTTGAAATTAGGGAACGAAATACCAGTTGATGCTACTGCCGCTCGGGTGATTTCAGGCGGTGAGTCGTTTGAGTTCAGGGCGAATGAGACTGACCAGGACTCCGATCTACCGTTACCGATAACGGCGCCGACTAAGGCTCAGTTATTGAATCCCTCGTTCAAAGACTTCACATCCATTCGGCTGGGACGGCTGGTTGTAATCGGGATTTCTGCCGACAGAAAAGCTCGATGGGTTTGTAAATGCGTATGTGGATGCTACGTACTACGCTCCACTGCTGCGATCAAGGCTGCAGCGCCTGATGCGGCATGCACACAGTGCTACCTGTTGGCCGTGGCCAAACGGAAGGATTTTGAGCGTCGTACTGGCCGAGAGTCTCATACGCGTTCCTTCTTGAAGTAGTTAATTGACGAGGAAATTACTTTGAGTAACGAGTTATTTATTGGGGACCTGGCTGAGAAAGGAGTGACTTTTCAGGCGACTCATGCAGGTCCATATGGAAGTAAATCCATCCCGCTGCCCGCCGAAGACGTTGTTGCTTACTCCCGTGATCCGGTGGAGTACACCGCTAAATATTACGGTGTGACAAAAAGTCAGTACCTCAGTTGGCATCGTTCTTCTTATTGCGTCTACTGTGCAGATGCCACAGTAGAAGGCAATCCCTGCCGAAATATTATTACAGGGGGGAATGCTATCGATTCACCCAGCAGATGGGTAGCTCTGCTAGGCGGTTACTGCCATGTTCATGAGAACGGCTTAGTTGGGTAGGAAAAATCTTCAAAATGAATGAGATGAAAAATGCAATTCGTAATATGCAGTTACCACGCATCAACAGCCTGATAAATGGGTGTTTTGAGCGCCAGTTAGATGGAGTGCCTTATGATGGGTACTACTACGGTGTGGCCTTCGGGATCATCTCCACATTGGCCGATGCGGAAATCATCAGCCTTGAAGAGTACAGAGATTTTAAGCAGCAGCTTATTGATGCCTGTGGTCGTGAACACCCGCATGTTTGACAGTTGTTAAAGTAACGGATGGGGAACAGATCCCCACAGCGCAAGCGGTCTTGCGCTGGCCTTCTGGAACGGCTTTGAAGGCGTTTCGATGGGAAAGGTCGCCCAGGAACCCCCAAGCCCCGCCGTCAAACGTGGGGCAAGGTCAGTAGTAGAGGGTCGCTTTCGCTCCCTTGGCACGATAAGAAAGGAGTCGGGTATGAATGAAGCTCTGAAAGTTTCCATTAGTTTAGTGCGTTCCCAAGATGATGCGGCCAGCTTCGGAGCGGATTACCAAGGCGAACTGCGTGAGTTTAGGGATGCAGTAAACGCTTCGGGGACTGCTATAAGTCCTCGCCTTGCTGTATTTGACAGCGTAGGGGCTACAGGCGGCCTCACGGGTGAATTCATAATTCCGATGACTCAAGCCATCGTGCCTTTTCTTACAGCTGCGGTTGTTGCATGGGTAGGCAGAAAAAATGGACGCAAGCTGCGTTTGAAGGTTGGGGATATAGAGGTTGAAGGTAACACCGAGGAGGACATCAAGCTTCTCGTCGCTAAAGCCAAAGAACTAGCCCCTGTAGTTGATCCTGACAGACAGCGAGGAGACGTTGGTAGGGACCGCTGATTCGTTCAAAGGACAATCGGCTACCGCTCCCATGGGCTTGCTGGCTGCTGCCATCCAGGGCGACAAGTCACCCCGTCCACCACCAGCTCCACGAACAACGGAAAACCACAAGCCCAGCCACGCGCTGGGTCGAGGCGTAAAGAGTGGCGCGGTGCTCGCGCCCAGGAACATGGAGAACGGCAGGCATGAACAAGCGTATCGAGCCCCGCAGTGAGCGCGACTACACCACTCGCCAGATTATTGAGCTGTTGGATCTGCGTGACTCGGCCAGCCTCGGATTCATCGAGAACGGCATGGAGCATTACATCCAGACTTCGCATTGCAGTGAGCAAGCGCTGCTCAGCTTGCCATATTGGCCGGATGCTCTCTGGACGTACCGCTACGAAACCAGTGAGTGGGTGCCTGTCTTTCGTTGGGCCAAGGCCAACACCATCAGCATTGACGAGCTGGTAGACAAGGCGCCGAACATTGATCCATTCGCTGAACGACCTGGTGTCCTGTGGTGTACTCCGAAAGGGCATCCGCGTGAGCAATTTCACCGCATCGTGACGGATGAAACCGGGGAGTACATCACCGACGACTCAGGTGATCGTTACCCACTCCCTCAGTTCGACGAAGAGGGCCACAGCGAGCATTTTTATACTCGTGTGAATAATCCTGGGATCTGCCAGTTCTGTAAGCAGCAGGTTGAAAAGCGGGTCAACTATCGCGACCCCGAGGAAGGGTGTTGCCGCAAGTACGAGATCTGCAGGCCATGCCATGACCACCAAATGGCCCTTGCCCGTGAGGCTGACGCGCGGTACGACGATTGATCGAGGAAAACTGTGGGTAGACCTTTCGAGGTTAGCAGATCAGATAAAACTAGACCTACCTTATTCCCTCGAGGGGCTAATGCGGAACATGATCACTGGCGAATGCACGACGCGGAGCGGCCCATTATTGGTCCTCGACAAGGTGCTTTCAAGGGCACAGATGATGAGCTTTTTGCTGCGTATCGGAATGCTTACAAAGATCTGAATGACATAAAAGTCGATGTGCGCTCTCCGAATGGTACTCATGTTTTGGGTGAAAACGTCACACCAGTTAAAGCTGTAGACCTAATAGAGAACTGGTTAAAGGAGGCAGGATTAAGATGACAACTACAAGTGAGATTTTATCTAAGATAAATGATGGTGTTTTTCTTGAGCTTGTCTTTCGGAAAAACACCGATTGGGATGCTGAATTAGACTCAAGGGATTCCATAGAGTTTGATACTGCATGGAGCACTAGCTATGAAAAAATAATTTCGTCGTGCCCGCCTGAAGATGTATCAATTAAGGAAATAAGAGAGGCTGCGTTCAAGAAGGTTTATCAAATAACTAAAAACTCTGATCTCGCAGCATATGTATCGGACGATCTGGGCCTGATTGCGCAGGCATTCCAGAATGGAGTTGACATTGGTTTTATTGAAAATCTTTGGAGGACTTACACGCAAGGGCGCTTCCCAAGTTAGGAGGATAAAATATATCACCAGTATGCTGACCCCCAACTTCAGTTTGGGATTCAATAATATTGGTGGCACACATGAAAGGCCGATAATTTCATTTGGTATATCGTAGTGGTCGCACAAAGATGGCATCGTGCATGTGCACTCAGTCATTAGTGGCTGGCTGACCTTTACGGCGTTATCCGAAGGAGTTGGAGTCCGGTGTGTGCTCGCTTTCAACGGCGCAGCACTTTGGACATAGCCCAGCACATTGCTGCCGACCATAGTGGTTACTGCCTGTCGACCCATTGCGACTCGGGTCGCGTGCTGCCGGAGTGTAAGCGTACGGGGAATACGTCTTGCACAGGTCAGCCCGGCATTCAATGATGCGGCAGTAGCTGGTCGATCTCACTGGCTTTTTGCGTCGGCAATCGCCTCGTGGCCTTCAAGGACTTGCGCTTCAGCTACGACACCTGGGGCAACCTCAGCGAGAAAAGCAGTGCGGCCGGAGGCATGCAACGCTTTCACTACGACAGCGAAAACCGTCTGATCCGCGCGCAAACCTGGCAGGGTACAACCTTGAGCAGCGAGGCTCGTTACCACTACGACGCCCTGGGCCGGCGCATAGGTAAATCCCCATGCATGACGTTGAAATCGCTCCCTTGGGCCTGGAAACCTTCCTGATGACGTGGTTGACCGTGCTGTTCGTCTCGGTGCTGACCTTGCGCACCCTGGAGTTGCTGCAGCGTAAGCGTCCTGGGAAGTCACATTGCGATGGCCTAGCTGCAACCCTTTTAGGGTGAGGTCACTGCTTCGTCCACACCATAGTCTGAACAGTAATATGCGGATGACTTTCCAATGGCTCCCATTCATCCAGGAAGACAAACCCCTGTTTCAAATAGAAGCTTGAGGCTCTAACGTTTTCAGGAGAGACATCCAGAAAAACGCCGTCAAAACCTCTCTCAGTGGATCGAGCCTTTACGATATCCACCAGTTCTTTTGCGATGCCAGCCCCCCGAGCTGCGGGCTCAATCCACATCCCAATCAAATTGAAGCGCTCTGACTCACTGACTGCGGCACCGACCATCCCGACGGGCCTGCCTTCTTCGAACGCCAGCCAGAACTCGGTTCCCGTAGATGAGGCTCTTTGTTTCCACTGGTCGCAGTCATAGTCAGCAGCAGTCTTGTAACTGACGCCAAAGGCTGTCGGCGTATCCAGAAGCGCGGCAAGCCTGACGCGCTTGAGTAGCATCCAGTCGTTCTCGCTTGTTGCTCGAATTCGCATATCTGTCCTTAGTATCGTTTGTCCGTGAGGGTACGGGAAATAGGCCTCGCGCAGATCAGCCACCTATCCAATGATGCGGCAGCAGTTGTTCGATCTGACTTGCCTTTTGCGTTGGCAGCCGCGTCAGTACATCCTTGAGATAGGCATACGGATCATGCCCATTCATGCGCGCCGACTGGATCAGACTCATGATAGCAGCCGCCCGTTTGCCACTGCGAAGCGATCCGGCAAACAACCAGTTTGAGCGCCCAAGTGCCCATGGTCTGATCTGGTTCTCCACTTGGTTATTGTCGATGGGTACAGCACCATCGTCCAGGTAGCGCGTTAGCGCTACCCAGCGTTTAAGGCTGTAATCCAGGGCTTTGGCTGTTGCCGATCCGTTGGGCACCAGATCACGCTGGGCCAACATCCAATCATGCAGCGTTTTGATGATCGGGGCTGCCTTTTCCTGGCGTATTCGCCAACGATCCTCAGCGCTCATGTCCCGAGCCTGGCGTTCAACTTCGTACAAGCCGCCAATCGAGTACAGCGCTTGTTCAGCCAGCTGGCTTTTGTTCGCCACGTGCAGATCGAAAAACTTGCGACGGGCGTGGGCCATGCAGCCAATTTCGGTGATGCCTTTCTCGAAACCGGCTTTGTAGCCAGCGAAATCATCGCATACCAGCTTGCCGCTCCACCGCCCAAGGAAGTTGCGCGCATGCTCGCCTACCCACGCCGTCATGCACCAGAACTTTCATCCGATTGGCGCGGCGATTGGCGAACAGATAAGCGCAGTGCGGCTTCGCCGCACCGAACACCGCAATGACCCGGGCTAACGCCGTTTCGGTGCCGGCGCGCATGTCCATCGGTTCGGTGGCGAGCCAGATCGCATCGATTCGAATCACCGCAAGCGCCCGGCTAAATCTCGTCGTCATGAGCTGCCTTTAGGCTGCTTCCGTTTCTGCCAATGCCACCTCATTCCCTGGTTCGCTCAAGACCACATAGCAGCGCTGAACCCCCATGCCGGGCAGGCGTACTGAGCAAGAAGCCTTTCCGTCCTTGGCGGGCTGCAGCACGCCCCGCTGGATCAGTTCTCGATTGACGGCTGTGAGGTTCAACCCCCGAAACACCTCCGAACGCCATGCCTCCGGCAACACGTAGTAGGTGATGGTTGTGTGCAGGGTGTCGCCCATGCCGTGTTCCATGGTCTTGCGAAAGCCCAGCCGGTCGATGGTCCGTGGTCCGTGTTCATCGATCTTGGCGGCAGTGGATTCCCACCGCGTGAACCGGCTTTCTCCGAAGCGCTCGATCACCTGGCGCAGTCGGGCCATGATGGCTTCGCCTTCCAGGTTGCCCGCGCCACCCCGCTCAGCCAGCCACCCATGCAAGCAAACCCGGGCGGCAGTCGTGGCAGTGCCATCCGGCCAGCCGGTGACACCAAAGGCCGTCGCCAACTCGCCCGCCGCAGCGGCGAGGCCGAAGCGCAGGGCCGCACGTTGAGCTTGACCGCTGGCCGTGGCGGGTAGGTTTTGGATGATGAATTGCTCCAGGGTGCGGCGAACGATCACCGACCACCTCAGCATCTCGCCGGGCTCACTCAGGGCCTTCAGGAAGGCGGTGAGGGGCGTGCCGTAGAACTTCGCTACACGGGCTTTGAGCGCATCGGAGAGGGCGGCGGCATCCTCAAAACCGTTCAGCACATCGAACATGCCGAGGCCCTTGCTGGCGTCCGCTGGCACCGCGAGCATTCGCACCTCCATGCCGGCTTTCAGCTCCTTGTTCGCCTCGGCCATGTGCTGCGCCAACGTCTTCTCGCCGGTCGAGAGAAACAGCAAGCGCCACTCCTGAACCTGTCGGCCTGCTTGGCCCCGATCATTGGCCCGGGCTTTACCAGTGCCGTTGCCGAGCATGTAGACCGTCTCGCCAATGATGCGGGCATCGCACATGCCGATTTCATCCAGCACCAGAAGCCCGTCTGAGTGCGCGGCGGCGATGGACTCCAGGGCGTTGTCCGTAGAGCGCCACGAACGCACCAGGCGCGGCCCGCCATAGACCGAGGCGGCGACCTGCAAGTGGGTGGTTTTGCCGCCAGAACTGTCGCCGTAGAAGTGGAAGCCGCCCGACTCATGGCCCAGCAAGTTCAGCAGAGGGCCCGCAAAGGCCACGCTAACGACAAACGATAAGCGGTGATTGCCAACGCACAGGGCGCCGATCTGCTGCTGCCATTGCTCCAGGGAGCCCGCCTCGCTGATCGGCGGGAGCTGGGCACCGGCCTCGTAGAAGTGCAGGTGTTCTTCGTGCGATCCAATCTGTTGCTCAGGCAAAAGGAAGGCGTTGCCGTGCCAGCCCAGGCGCGTCACCAAACGGGCCCGCTGTGCACTGTCAAAGCCGCCGAGGTAGCTCTGCAAGTCGTTGCGTGCGTTACGTCCCGAACGGCTCCCTGCGAGGCGCAGGCCCATGTCTACCAGTGGCCCCAATACGTCTTTGCCGAAGTCACCGGTCATGGTGCGCGCTGGAATGTTCCAGCGTTTTTTGGCGCCGTCTGGATCGTCGAACTCGACCAGCAAGCCCCAGTTATGGCCCTTCTCGTCACGGGTGCGGGCGATGATTTCCAGGGGCGAGCACACCGGGCGTGCCTCCCCATCATCACCGGAATAAAACACCCCTTCGGGCGTCAGGCGAAAGCCACCAGGCATCAGGTCATTTTTCGATTTCGCCGGACGCTTGGCCGCTGCTTTCGTCTTCGATTCCGGCTTGGCTTCGGTCGATTCCGCTGCCGACTTCTCCCCAGGCAGTTCAAACAATTCACCGCTGCTCACCAGCTCGGCAACGTGGCCAGCGGTCCAGCCCTTGGTCAGTGCGTCGGCTGCGTCGTCGCCGTCTACCCACTTGCCGCCTTTTGCAAACGAGGGCTTACCATCCTTGGTGCTGGGCTTGCGTTTGAACGCCTCAAGCGCCACTCGCTGTACTGACTCCGCACCGAGTTCAAGCAGCTTCGGCTCGATGGCGTCCATGCAGGCTTTACCGCTGGCATCGTTGTCGGGCCACAACAGCACCGAGCGACCTTTAAGCGGCGACAGGTCGGCCTTGTGCCAAGAGTTCGAACCGTTCGGCCAGCAGGTGGCCACATACTCAGGCATCAGTTCAGCCGCGGCGTCTGCGGCCTTTTCGCCTTCGCACAGCACCACCGGGGCATCGGCGCGTTGGGCCAGCTCATCCAGGCGCAACAGAGGGCGCGGCTCAGGCAAACCTTGCCAGCGCCATTGAGTGGTTTGGCCATCGGACCGTTTGCACCAGGTCAGCGGTGCAAAGACCTTCCTTGGCTTACCGTCTTCATCCGGGCCCAGGTCGAAGCGATACAGCGCCATGAGCGGCTGGCCTTGAGCGTCGCGATAGATCCACACCTTGGATGGCGCGCCGTGCTGCCGATGTTTGGCCGGGCACTTGCCCATAGCCTCGGCCGGGATCGGCTGAATCGCGGTCCATTCCAGTGCCTTGGGTTTGGCCGGTGCGGGTTTAGCCTGGGCTGTTCCGGCAGACACGTTGAGCAGTTCCGCCAGCTTGTTGCAGGCTTCTACGTCCGTGCCGCCGTCGATGTAACGCACTAGGTCAATCAGGTCGCCGCCCTTGTCGCCGGTGGCGAAGTCCGACCAGGTGCCTTTGCTCAAGCTGACCTTGAGTGAGCCTGCGCGTTTGTCGGTGCGGGTGGGATTTGGGGCAGTGTATTCCTTACCGCCGTCCACGCGCTTGCCGTGGGGCAGCCAGTGAGCCAGTACGCGGTCGATGTTCTGCAACGCAATAGCTTTGACTTGGGCGAATGTTGGGCGACGTGCGTTGGAAGTTGGGGCCTTCATACGCCACCGCCTTGAGCCAATTGCAGCCCGCTGGTTACGTCATCAATGATCGCCTTCGCCATCTCGCTCAAGTAATGCGAAGCCCAGACCATCGCGTCGTTGTCGTTATCCATGCCGCTCAGGAGCGTGAGCTTGTTTACACAATCCATAAGTAGAGAAGCTTTTTCGAGCGCCTCCTCGCACGATATGCCGGGATTGATACGGAACAGTGGCTTGTTCTGAACGCTGCACTTGGCAAAGGTGGCGCCACCGACTGTATTGAGTGCAATGGAAGGGGTCATTGGGCACCGCCTTTCTGATCCAGCGGAACGGACGTCACGTCAGCGTGCAGGGCGAGTGTCTTGATCAGGCCGAGGGTGCCGCGAACGTCCCAAAGAATGGCGGCAATGACGTGGTTAGCGAGGCGCGAAGATTCGTTTTCGAAATGATCCTCGAGCAGCGTCAGCACGGAATCGGCGCGCGTAATAGCGCAAGTAATGGCATCAATGGGAACACCGGCTTCGGCGTTCAGGCTGACGCAAAGAAGATCTTCGGGCAGGGCGCAACTCAGGGTGTTGTTCATTGGACACCCCCTGCGGTTTCCAGGGCGCGAGCCTTGGTCATGTGGGCGTTGTAACGAGAGAGGCGTGTAGCGAGGCTGGAGTTGGCGTGTAAAGCGGCGAGAGCCATAGCCCTGTGGGCAGCGGCGCGAATTTTGGACGGATTGAGGGCGTGCATGGGTGGAACTCCTATTGTTGAGGAGCTGCCACGCTTCGTCGCCAAACGAATTAGGGTGGCAGCTGTGCGCAGGTTGGCGAACCGGGACAATAGGAACCCGGCAGACCCGAAGGTCTCCCACGCACAGCCGCCATAAAACAGGAATGCGGGCACAAAAAAAAGCGCCTGCAATCGTAATGGGGGCGCCTGTGCGCCTATTGTTGATCGGGTCGCCAAACCCGGTCGCTGAATTTGCAGCGACAGCCAGAGAGTAACGCCCGTTTTTTGAAAGTGCAACTGCGCCGATGGCTTGCGGATTTTTCAGGTGCGGCATAAATTGTTTGTGCATGTAGATTGACCTCAACGCCTCCGGATTGCCCCCGGGGGCGTTTTCGTTTCAGGCATGGATTTCCCAGCGCAGGGACAGCAGAGGAAGGAAGTCGCCATCGATGCAGGAGCGAGCGTCTTCGTAGGCGTCGATCTGCTGGCCTTCATCGACGATCACCATCGCGAACTCTTCGCAGTGAAGTGAGAGGGCGCACCAGGTGCCGTCGTCCCAGCTCAATACGCTGACTACACGGCCCTGTTTTTCCTGCTGGCTGCGGTAGCGCTCGAGGCGCTGCATGAGGCGTTGCGAGAAGCCGATCTGGCGCAGTTTGGAGAAGGGATACATCTTGGCGTTTTGAGCAGTCTTGAGATTCATGCGGCCACCTGATCACGGGCCTCGATGCGGCTGCGTGCCCACGCCTGTACTTCAGAAAGAACCCAGGCCACAGGAGCGCCACGGGCGTTGCTGTTGCTGAGTTTGACGGGACGTGGAAAACCCGTTTTGGGGCACTGCATAAGCTTGTAAATCGTGGGGCGGGCAAGGCCGACGATGGCCATGACTTCAGAAATTCTGATCAGGGTTGTCGAAGGGTCGCTATGAGGTCGGTGGTTGGTTGTGGACGTCGCGGAGGGAGTCATAGTCGTGCCTGTAAAGAGAGAGACAGGCACAGATTAGGGAGCAAAAAAAAAGCAAACATGGTTTGCTTTTTTTACTGGCTATCGGGGTAGGTAGCCATCCAGTTCGAGATATTTTCTGACGGTCGGGATCGACGCTATTTTGTCTTTTTTAACGATCTCTCTAATCAAGTCAGTTCCCGATATTTTTGGGTTTCCTGAAATATGACGGTCGGCCGCGCTGCATATTCGATCACGTCTTTTTTGGGCCGCCTGCTGTATTTCTGACTCAGGATGGCTGTTGCCTTTGCCCGCGATCTTCCCGCGTTGCGATGCTTGAGTTGTAGACGCGCTGGCAAGGACTTGGCGCATAAAGCTGTGTAAGTCGGAGTCAGGGCTTGAAGCCTCGAAGTCGTCGATTTGCCTGTACAGAGACGCCAGCATTAACACCTTTTCGGCCTCTGCTTTGAAAAGTGCGAAGTCTTCCCGGCTTCTAATTTCTAAGCCGCTACTTCTGTCTCGAACCTTCTCCACCAGCTTTGTGTATTCTTTTGGGTCCGCTTGCCGCAACGATTCGACCAGGTCGACTTCAATGTCATAGGCGCCTAGTTCCAGGTCGAACAGCCAGTTTGCGAGGACTTCAACTGCTTGCACTGCCTGGACAAGCGCATAGGTTGCGGTGAGCTGTGAATCGCTGGCGGGGTGATCTGTACCAACGAATTGCCTAATGATGAATGGCAATGAGGTTGCTTCAGAAAAGCTGAAGTGCTCCTCAATGACGTCTCGCTGGCGAAACATGGTCTGTATGGTCGACTCCGCGCATTGGTTGTATGCGCCGTCCTCAAGCCAAAAGTGCACGGCATGCTGGATGAGCCCAAAGCCTTCTTTGAAGTGCTCATAGAACTGACCGTAAAGCGTTAACTCACTGACAGCGAGTTCAATCTCGTCTAGATCTCGCATTAGGGAGTGCACGTCCACACCCGCTATTTCGAGTCCCAAAGCTTCAATGTTCAAGTCGTCCATTAGGCTGCCCCACGCCCCGATAGCGGAGCATCAATCCAGCGTGGTGCGCAATCTGGGGACCGGGCCAGCAGGGAGGGGGTGGTCCAATGGCCGTTACACGCCGAGGCCGCGTTACACGAGGTGTACGGACATAGGGTAGAACGTGTGACGTAAAAAAATACCAATGATTTCAAGTGGTTGAGTGTTGTCGTTACACGAGTAACACGCGTAACACGGTTTTTGAGTGGGGGTAGGGTAGTCACCTTCATTGGGCTTTGTCGAACTGACCCTGGACAACGTTCCCTCGCTCTAGGGCGTCTAGGTAGTCGGCGTACCACTGCATCATTGTTATGCGGTGCTCAAGATATTGAGCCTTGTTGTACACCCCTGAAATTCCTTCCTCTTTATGGGCTAGTTGGGCTTCAACATGTTCTTTGGGCCAGCCATGCTCTCGAAGTAATGTGCTTGCAGTATGTCGAGTACCGTGGCCTACAAGCCGGCCTTTGTATCCAATGGTGGCGAAGACTTTGTTTATCGTATTTTCACTGATGGTTGGGTTTTTGGCGCCGACTCCGGGAAACAGCCAACGACTACGGCCAGTCAGGCAATGAAGTTCTTTTAAGGCTGAAACTGCTTGATGTGGTAGTGGGCACACAAAGTCTCTGCGCATCTTCATCTTTGCGGCTGGTGTCGTCCAAGTTGCTTTGTCGAGGTCGAACTCTTTCCATTCGGCTAGGCGAACCATGCCTGGTCGTGAGGCAGTCCAGATGCAAAGCCAAGCAGCGGTTCGGGCCGTCAGCCTACTTGGGGTGTTCTTCAGTGCAGTAAGAAAGTAACCTAACTCTGGTTCTAGTAAATGCGGGTGTTGTTGAGTCTTAGGGGCCTGTGCTGCGATATCCCTAAGACGGCTTCCCGGGTCGTTTTCCGTAAGGCCTAAACCGATGGCTCTCCCGAAAATCTGATTGATCCAGGTGCGGCATTTTTCCGCTACGTTGTGTGCGTCTCGGGCTTCGATAGAGGCTTGGAGTTCGGCGCAATCGGTGCGAGTGATCTCATCGAGAGGTTTGTCTCCCAAGGCAGGGAGAATGTCTTTGTCGAGATAGGTACGGATTTTATTGAGGGTGGAAGGGGCAAGACCCTTCTCTTCTTTTGCCTTGAGCCAGGCATCAGCAGCAGCTCTGAAGGTGCGTGTCTTGGCTGCATCAATGGCTGCTTTGGCGGATCGCTTCTGTTCGAGAGGATCGGCGCCGCTACTCACTACCTTGCGCAGTTCGGCAGCTTTGTCTCGTGCCAACGCACCACTTACCTCCGGATAGCCTCCAAGTCCCATCCAGGCCCAGTTGCCCGTCGGACGTTTATAGCGAAGCTGCCAGGACTTACCGCCATCAGGTTTAACCCTGAAGTAGAGGCCGCTGCCGTCCAGCTCGCGGTACTCCTTTGATTCCGGCTCCAATCCCGCAAGTGTCGTGTCAGCGAGAGGGCGGCGCTTGATGTCTGCGCGCTTCATCCTTGTATCCCAAAGTTCGGTATTTTTCTCAGGATACAAGCAGGGATACAGGGATACAACGGATAGGGGGAGACAGGGGTAGATAGATAGGCACAAAAAAACCGGCCAAGTGGCCGGTTTCTTTGGGTCTGAGAGGCTGTTAGAGACTCTCAGATACTGCTGTTTGGTGCCCCGAGGGAGACTCGAACTCCCACTCCTTTCGAAAACGGATTTTGAATCCGCCGCGTCTACCAATTCCGCCATCAGGGCTTGTGGCGGCGAAGTATAGAGAGGCGCCTACCGTTGGTCAATCAGCTTTCATGGTCAATTTTCACGGTTTCGGCTAAACTTTCCGGCCCTGTCGAACCGAACACCATCATGCGCGTCGCCGATTTCTCCTTTGAGCTCCCTGATTCCCTGATCGCTCGCCATCCGCTGGCGCAGCGCCATAGCAGCCGGCTGTTGACCCTGGACGGGCCGAGCGGGGCACTGGCGCATCGCCAGTTCACCGACCTGCTCGAGCATCTGCGCCCGGGCGATCTGATGGTGTTCAACAATACCCGGGTGATTCCGGCGCGTCTGTTCGGCCAGAAGGCCAGCGGCGGCAAGCTGGAAATCCTCGTCGAGCGCGTGCTCGACAGCCACCGGGTACTGGCCCACGTGCGTTCGAGCAAGGCGCCCAAGCCTGGCACGCAGATTCTCATCGATGGCGGTGGCGAGGCCGAGATGTTCGCCCGTCACGATGCGCTGTTCGAGCTGCGTTTTGCCGAGGAGGTGCTGCCGCTGCTTGATCGCGTTGGCCACATGCCGCTGCCGCCGTATATCGACCGTCCGGATGAAGGCGCCGACCGCGAGCGCTACCAGACGGTGTACGCCGAGCGCGCTGGCGCCGTGGCCGCGCCAACCGCCGGCCTGCACTTCGACGAAGAACTGCTGGCCAAAATCGCCGCCAAGGGTGTGGAAACCGCCTTTGTCACTCTGCATGTAGGTGCTGGTACCTTCCAGCCGGTGCGGGTCGAGCGCATCGAAGATCACCACATGCATAAAGAGTGGCTGGAGGTCAGCCAGGATGTGGTTGACGCCGTGGCTGCCTGCCGGGCCCGTGGCGGGCGCGTGGTTGCCGTGGGCACCACCAGCGTGCGTTCGCTGGAAAGCGCCGCCCGTGATGGCGAGCTCAAGGCCTTCAGTGGCGATACCGATATCTTCATCTTCCCGGGCCGGCCGTTCCATGTGGTCGATGCCCTGGTGACCAACTTCCATTTGCCTGAATCCACGCTGCTGATGCTGGTTTCGGCCTTCGCCGGTTACCCCGAGACCATGGCTGCCTACGCGGCGGCGGTCGAACACGGGTACCGCTTCTTCAGTTACGGTGATGCCATGTTCATCACCCGCAATCCGGCGCCACGCGGCCCCGAGGATCAAGCATGAGTCGCACCTGTCGTATGTCCTTCGAATTGCTCGCCACTGACGGCAAGGCCCGTCGCGGCCGCCTGACTTTCCCGCGTGGCGTGGTCGAGACCCCGGCGTTCATGCCGGTGGGCACCTATGGCACGGTCAAGGGCATGCTGCCGCGCGACATCGAGGCGATCGGCGCGCACATGATCCTCGGCAACACCTTCCACCTGTGGCTGCGCCCGGGCACCGAGGTGATCAAGGCCCACGGCGACCTGCACGACTTCATGAAGTGGCAGGGCCCGATCCTCACCGACTCCGGCGGTTTCCAGGTGTTCAGCCTGGGCGCCATGCGCAAGATCCGCGAAGAGGGCGTGACCTTCGCCTCGCCGGTCGACGGCTCCAAGGTGTTCATGGGCCCGGAAGAGTCGATGCAGGTCCAGCGTGACCTGGGCTCGGACGTGGTGATGATCTTCGACGAATGCACCCCGTACCCGGCCGATGAAGACGTCGCCCGGGTGTCCATGGAGTTGTCCCTGCGCTGGGCACAGCGCTCGAAGAACGCCCACGGCGACAGCACTGCGGCGCTGTTCGGCATCGTTCAGGGTGGCATGCACGAGAATCTGCGCATGCGCTCGCTCGAAGGCCTGGAAAAGATCGGCTTCGACGGCCTGGCCATCGGCGGCCTGTCGGTGGGCGAGCCCAAGCACGAAATGATCAAGGTCCTGGACTACCTGCCAGGGCGGATGCCGGCTGACAAACCTCGTTACCTTATGGGGGTAGGCAAGCCGGAAGATCTCGTTGAGGGTGTGCGCCGCGGCGTCGACATGTTCGATTGCGTGATGCCCACGCGCAACGCGCGCAACGGCCATCTGTTTGTCGATACCGGCGTGCTGAAAATCCGTAACGCGTTCCATCGCCACGATGATTCGCCCCTGGACGCGACCTGCGATTGCTATACCTGCCAGAACTTCTCCCGCGCGTATCTGCATCATCTGGATAAATGCGGCGAAATGTTGGGCAGTATGTTGAATACGATCCATAACTTGCGTCATTACCAGCGCTTGATGGCTGGTTTACGCGAGGCTATTCAACAAGGTACATTGGCCGCCTTTGTCGATGCCTTTTACGCCAAGCGCGGGCTGCCTGTGCCGCCCTTGGACTGATGTTCTGTCGATCCCTAACAAGTACTGATTTGCAACTGGAGTGCTAAATGAGCTTTCTGATCCCTGCCGCATACGCGGACGCAGCTGCCCCAGCCGCCGGCCCAGCCGGTACTGGCTTCGAGTGGATTTTCCTGGTCGGTTTCCTGGTCATCTTCTACCTGATGATCTGGCGCCCGCAGGCCAAACGTGCCAAAGAGCAGAAAAACCTGCTGAGCAACCTGCAAAAAGGTGACGAAGTTGTCACCAACGGCGGTATCGCCGGCAAGATCGTCAAAGTTGCCGACGACTTCGTGGTTCTGGAAGTGTCCGACAACGTCGAGCTGAAGTTCCAGAAGGGCGCCGTAGCCGCGACCCTGCCTAAAGGCACGCTCAAAGCGATCTAAGTTTCAGTTTTTTACCAATCGACGGGGCGCGCAAGGCGCCCCGCGTCTTGAACGGGCGGCGTGATGCTGAACAAATACCCTCTGTGGAAATACGCACTGATCCTGGTGGTACTGGCGATCGGTTTTATTTATTCCGCTCCCAACCTCTACCCTGATGATCCGGCCGTTCAGGTCAGCGGTGCCAGTACTGCACTGCAGGTCACTCAGGCCGATCTGGACCGCGTGAGCAAGGCGCTCAACGAGTCCGGTATCCAGGTCAAGGCCGCGAGCCTGGGCGAGAAGGGCAAGGTTGGGCTGGTGCGCCTGAGCAAACAGGAAGACCAACTGCCAGCCAAGGATGTAGTGCGCAAGGCACTGGGCGACGACTATGTAGTAGCGCTCAACCTGGCCCCGACTACCCCGCAATGGCTGCGCAACCTGGGCGCAAGCCCGATGAAGCTGGGCCTGGACCTTTCCGGTGGTGTGCACTTCCTGCTTGAAGTGGACATGGACAAGGCCATGTCGGCGCGCCTGAAAGTCTACGAAGGCGAAGTCAAGAGCCTGCTGCGCAAAGAGCGCGTGCGCTATCGCAGCCTGCCGCAACAAGATGGCGGCATCCAGCTGGGCTTCTCCGATGACGAATCCCGCGAACAGGCCCGCAGCCTGATCCGCAAGAATTTCAACGATTTCGAGCTGACCACCACCGAGCGCAACGGTCTGTCGGTGCTGCGCCTGGCGATTACCCCGGCCAAGGTCGCGGAAATCCGTGAATACTCGATCAAGCAGAACCTGACCACGGTACGTAACCGCGTCAACGAGCTGGGTGTAGCCGAGCCACTGGTTCAGCGCCAGGGTGCCAACCGCATCGTGGTCGAGCTGCCAGGCGTGCAGGACACCGCCGAAGCCAAGCGTATTCTCGGCAAGACCGCCAACCTCGAATTCCGCCTGGGCGCCGAGCCTGGTGCCTCGAAAGCCACCACTGAGACCTTCGAGTTCCGTGAAGGCGGTCGTTCGGCTGCGGTCGAGCGTGGCCTGATCATCACCGGTGACCAGGTGACCGACGCCCAGGCCAGCTTCGACGAGCAGGGCCGTCCGCAGGTGAACATCCGTCTGGATGGTCATGGTGGCGAGCTGATGAGTCGTGCTACCCGTAGCAACGTCGGCCGCAGCATGGCGGTGATCTTCATCGAGCAGCGTCCAACCACGCGCTACGTCAAGCAGATGGTTGACGGCGTCGAGAAAGACGTTGCCGTGCAGACTTTCACCGAAGAGAAGAAGATCATCAGCCTGGCGACCATCCAGTCGCCACTGGGCAGCCAGTTCCGCATCACCGGCCTGAACGGTCAGGGCGAGTCGTCGGAACTGGCCCTGCTGCTGCGTGCTGGTGGCCTGGCGGCGCCGATGTACTTTGCTGAAGAGCGCACCATTGGCCCGAGCCTGGGTGCCGACAACATCACCAAGGGTATCGACGCATCCCTGTGGGGCATGCTGTTTGTCTCGCTGTTCATCATGGCCATCTACCGCTTCTTCGGCCTGATCGCGACCATCGCCCTGGCCGGTAACATGGTCATGCTGCTGGCGCTGATGTCGCTGCTGGGGGCAACGCTGACCCTGCCGGGTATCGCCGGTATCGTCCTGACCATGGGTATGGCGGTTGACGCCAACGTGCTGATCTTCTCGCGGATCCGCGAAGAGCTGGCCAATGGCATGTCGGTGCAACGCGCCATCCACGAAGGTTTCAACCGTGCCTACACGGCGATTGTCGACGCCAACCTGACCACCTTGCTGGTCGGCGGCATCCTCTTCGCCATGGGTACCGGCCCGGTCAAGGGCTTCGCGGTTACCATGTCCCTCGGGATTTTCACCTCGATGTTCACGGCCGTCATGGTCACCCGCGCAATGGTCAACCTGACCTGCGGCGGGCGTGATATCAAGAAGCTGTGGGTATAAGGGGCTGCCATGTTACGTACCATTAACTTCATGGGTGTGCGCAACGTTGCGTTCGGCATCACCCTGCTTCTGACCGTGCTGGCGTTGTTCAGCTGGTTCTACAAAGGCCTCAACTTCGGCCTGGACTTCACCGGCGGTACGCTCATTGAGCTGACCTACGAGCGTCCGGCCAACCTCGGCGAGGTCCGTGAGGAACTGGTCAAGGCTGGCTTCCAGGACGCCGTGGTGCAAAGCTTTGGTGCTACCACCGACCTGCTGGTGCGTATGCCGGGCGATGATCCGCAACTGGGTAATCGCGTGTCCGAGGCGCTGCAGAAGGTCAATACCGACAACCCGGCGGTGGTCAAGCGTGTCGAGTTCGTCGGCCCGCAGGTCGGTGAAGAACTGCGCGACCAGGGCGGCCTGGGCATGCTGCTGGCCCTGGGCGGCATCATGATCTACCTGGCCTTCCGCTTTCAGTGGAAATTCGCCCTGGGTGCGATCCTGTCGCTGATCCACGACGTGGTCGTGACCATGGGTATCCTCTCGTTCTTCCAGATCACCTTCGACCTGACGGTACTGGCGGCGGTGCTGGCGATCATCGGCTACTCGCTCAACGACACCATCGTCGTCTTCGACCGGGTACGTGAGAACTTCCGGGTTCTGCGCAAGGCTTCGCTGATCGAGAACATCAACATCTCGACCACCCAGACCCTGCTGCGGACCGTGGCGACCTCGGTGTCGACCTTGCTGGCGATTGCCGCGCTGCTGTTCTTCGGTGGCGACAACCTGTGGGGCTTCTCCCTGGCGCTGTTCATCGGTGTCATGGCCGGTACCTACTCGTCGATCTACATCGCCAACGTGGTGCTGATCTGGCTAAACCTGAACAGTGAAGACCTGATCCCGACGGTGAAAGCCGAAGGTGTGGACGACCGTCCATAAGGGAATTTCCCGCACTGTTGGTCGTACAAAAGGGCGCGAGTGTTGAACTCGCGCCTTTTTTTATGCTCCAAGGCAGGGAGAAGGCGGGCAATGTTCCGCAGGTATGATCAGGAGGTTCAGGTGAACAAATCGATGCTGGTGGGTGCGGTTCTGGGTGCTGTCGGTGTAACAGCCGGAGGTGCTGTTGCCACCTACAGCCTGGTTAAGGGCGGGCCGGAATATGCCGAAGTTTTGGCGGTGCAGCCGGTCAAGCAGACGGTCAAGACACCCCGTGAAGTGTGCAAGGACGTCACTGTGACGCGTCAGGCGCCGGTCAAGGATCAACACCAGATTGCCGGTACCGTGGTCGGTGCGCTGGCAGGTGGCCTGCTGGGTAACCAGATCGGTGGCGGTACCGGCAAGAAGATCGCTACCGTGGCCGGTGCGGTCGGTGGCGGCTATGCCGGCAACAAGGTGCAGGAAGGCATGCAGGAGCGTGATACCTACACCACCACGCAAACCCGCTGCAACACGGTCAACGACCTGAGCGAGAAGGTGGTCGGCTATGACGTGAAGTACTCGATCGGCGACAAGGTCGGTCAAGTGCGCATGGACCGTGACCCAGGTTCGCAAATTCCGCTGGATAAAGAAGGCAAGCTGGTACTGAGCCAGGCCCAGGCTGGCCAGTAATCTACTGTAGGAGCGGGCTTGCCCCGCGATGCGGTGTAACGGTTAGATCGCTATCGCGGGGCAAGCCCGCTCCTACAGGCCAAAAAAAAGCACCCCGAAGGGTGCTTTTTTTCTGCCCGAAGAAACTCAGCGTTTGATCGAAGCAGGCAGGTGCGGCTGGATGGCAGTCAGAACGGCCTTGAAGCACTTGGTGTTGCCAGCAACGATGTGACCCTTCTCGAGGAAGTCGTGGCCACCGGTGAAGTCGCTCACCAGGCCGCCCGCTTCCTGGATCAGCAGGGCGCCTGCAGCCATGTCCCATTCCGACAGGCCCGATTCCCAGAAGGCATCGAAACGACCGGCGGCAACGTAGGCCAGATCCAGGCTGGCAGCACCGGCGCGGCGGATGCCGGCGGTCTGGCCAACCAGGGCGCGGAACATGCCCAGGTAGTTGTCCAGGTCAGCCATCTGGTTGTCGCGGAACGGGAAGCCGGTACCCAGCAGGGCACCTTCCAGGCTTGTGCGAGGGCTGACGCGCAGGCGGCGGCCGTTCAGCTGGGCGCCACGGCCACGGCTGGCGGTGAATTCTTCCTGGCGGACAGGGTCCAGCACCACGGCGTGCTCAAGGCGGCCACGGTATTTGCAGGCAATGCTGACAGCAAAGTGCGGAACGCCACGCAGGAAGTTGGTGGTGCCATCCAGTGGGTCGATGATCCACAGGTAGTCCTTGCCTTCTTCGCCGCTACCGGCATGCAGGCCGGTCTCTTCGCCGTAGATGGAGTGGTTCGGGTAGGCCTTGCGCAGGGCATCGATGATTTTCTGCTCTGCGGCGCGATCGACTTCGGAGACGTAATCCTTGGCGTCTTTTTCATCAACCTTGATGCTATCCAGGCGCTCGATGGAGCGGAAAATCAATTCACTGGCGCTGCGGGCGGCGCGCAGCGCGATATTCAGCATGGGCTGCATGGACGTTTCACCTGGGTCGTTAAAGAAAGCCGAACATTCTAGCAGAAAACTTTGCGCGAAGAAGGGTGACATTTGCTTTCGTAGCGTAAAGTCGGTCGCTTCTGTAAGATTTGCTCCCCCTTCGCAACGTCTGTGAGCGCTCGCCTTGCTGCAAAATATTCGTGTTGTTCTGGTCAATACCAGCCACCCCGGCAATATCGGCGGCGCTGCGCGTGCCATGAAAAACATGGGCTTGTCGCGCTTGGTGCTGGTCGATCCGCAGCATTTTCCCTCGCCCGAGGCGGATGCCCGTGCGTCGGGTGCCGATGATGTGCTGGGCGGCGCACAAGTGGTCGCCACCCTTGAAGAGGCGCTGGTCGGCTGCAACCTGGTGTTCGGCACCAGTGCCCGCGAGCGCCGCATCCCCTGGCCGCTGGTCGACCCGCGCGAGTGCGCCAGCAAGGTCATCGAGCATGCCGTTCAGGGCGAAGAGATTGCCCTGGTGTTCGGCCGTGAGCACGCCGGCCTGACCAACGAAGAGCTGCAGCGTTGCCATTTCCATGTGCACATCCCCTCGAACCCGGACTTCAGCTCGCTGAACCTCGGCGCCGCAGTGCAGGTGCTGGCCTATGAGGTGCGCATGGCCTGGCTGGCGCAGGAAGGGCAGGCGTCGCCGGTGGAAGTAGTCGACAGCAGCGAGCTGGCGACCATGGATGAAATGGAGCTGTTCTACCAGCACCTGGAAAAGACCCTGGTCGATATCGGCTTTCTCGACCCGCTCAAGCCCAGGCACCTGATGCCGCGCCTGCGTCGCCTGTACGGGCGCAGCTCGGTGGATCGTTCGGAAATGAGTATTTTGCGCGGCATTCTCACCGAAACCCAGAAAGCGGCCCGTGGCGAGCCGCATAAGCGCAAGGATCAATAGATGTTCGAGCGTCTGCGTGAAGATATCCAGAGCGTTTTCCACCGCGACCCGGCGGCGCGCAATGCCTTTGAAGTGCTGACCTGCTACCCCGGCATGCATGCGATCTGGCTGCATCGTGCGGCGCACGCCTTGTGGCGGCGGGACTGGAAGTGGTTGGCGCGGCTGGTGTCGAACTTCGGCCGCTGGCTGACCGGAATCGAGATTCACCCTGGTGCCAAGGTGGGACGGCGCTTCTTCATTGACCACGGCATGGGCATCGTCATCGGCGAAACCGCCGAGATCGGCGACGACGTCACTCTGTACCAGGGCGTGACCCTGGGTGGCACCACCTGGAACAAGGGCAAGCGTCACCCGACCCTGGAAGACGGCGTGGTCGTTGGTGCCGGGGCCAAGGTGCTGGGGCCGTTCACCGTCGGCGCCGGAGCCAAGATCGGTTCCAACGCGGTGGTCACCAAGGCGGTACCGGCCGGCGCGACTGCGGTGGGTATCCCCGGGCGGATCATCGTCAAGACCGATGCCGAGGTCGAGGCCCGGCGCAAGGCCATGGCCGAGAAGATCGGCTTCGATGCCTATGGCGTCAGCGAAGACATGCCCGACCCGGTGGCCCGCGCCATTGGTCAGTTGCTTGACCACCTGCAGGCGGTCGACGGGCGCCTGGAAGACATGTGCGGCGCGCTTAAGAATCTTGGCAGCGACTACTGCGCCAAGGAGCTGCCGGCACTGCGTGAAGAGGACTTCGCCGAGATCAAGGATGAGGCCCGCAGCGACGCGTCGACGCATTGACAGAAGGGGCGTGCGCAAGCGCCCCTTAGTTTGCTATCATTCCGCCGCCCTCTTGCGGTAAACCCGACTAAAGCACTAGGTCTTATAGTTGACTTAAATGCTCGGGAATAGCATACTCGCTCCCATCCCGTAACCCCGTGGTACCTACTAGCCATGCGACTGACTACAAAAGGCCGATACGCCGTGACCGCCATGCTCGACCTGGCGTTGCACGCGCAGAATGGGCCGGTGTCTCTGGCCGACATTTCCGAGCGCCAAGGCATTTCCCTCTCTTATCTGGAGCAGCTGTTTGCAAAGCTGCGCCGCAGCAGCCTGGTTTCCAGTGTGCGCGGCCCTGGCGGCGGCTACCAGCTGTCGCGAAGCATGGAGAGCATTCAGGTCGCCCAGGTCATCGACGCGGTCAACGAATCGGTCGATGCCACGCGCTGCCAGGGGCTGGGTGATTGCCACGCCGGCGACACCTGCCTGACCCACCACCTGTGGTGCGACCTCAGCCAGCAGATTCACGAATTCCTCAGCGGCATCAGCCTGGCTGACCTTGTCACTCGCCGTGAGGTACAAGAAGTCGCCCAGCGCCAGGACCTGCGTCGTATCGCAGGCCGGGCACCGCAGCTGGACAAGATTGAGACGTCCGCCGTCGAATGACCGTTTCGACGCGCGGCGCGACCGCCTGATAGGAGATATTCAATGAAGTTGCCGATCTACCTCGATTACTCCGCGACCACCCCGGTCGATCCACGCGTTGCCCAGAAGATGAGCGACTGCCTGCTGGTCGACGGGAACTTCGGTAACCCGGCGTCGCGCTCCCACGTCTTTGGCTGGAAAGCCGAAGAAGCGGTCGAGAACGCCCGTCGCCAGGTCGCCGACCTGGTCAATGCCGACCCGCGTGAAATTGTCTGGACCAGCGGTGCCACCGAGTCCGACAACCTGGCAATCAAGGGCGTCGCGCACTTCTACAGCACCAAGGGCAAGCACCTGATCACCTCCAAGATCGAGCACAAGGCTGTCCTGGACAGCACTCGTCAGCTGGAGCGTGAAGGCTTTGAAGTGACCTACATCGAGCCAGGCGCCGATGGCCTGATCACTCCGGCCATGGTTGAAGCTGCCCTGCGTGAAGACACCATTCTGGTGTCGATCATGCACGTGAACAACGAAATCGGCACCATCAACGACATCGCCGCCATTGGCGAGCTGACCCGCGCCCGCGGCGTCATGTTCCACGTCGATGCCGCGCAGTCCACCGGCAAGGTCGAGATCGACCTGCAAAAGCTCAAGGTCGACCTGATGTCGTTCTCGGCGCACAAGACCTATGGCCCTAAAGGCATTGGCGCGCTGTACGTCAGCCGCAAGCCTCGCGTGCGCCTGGAAGCCACCATGCACGGCGGCGGTCACGAGCGCGGCATGCGTTCGGGCACCCTGGCCACCCACCAGATCGTCGGCATGGGCGAAGCCTTCGCCATCGCCAAAGAGCTGATGGCCAGCGAGAACCTGCGCATCAAGGCCCTGAGCGACCGCTTCTACAAGCAGGTTGAAGGCCTCGAAGAGCTGTACATCAACGGCAGCATGACCGCGCGCATTCCGCACAACCTGAACCTGAGCTTCAACTACGTCGAAGGCGAGTCGCTGATCATGGCGCTCAAGGACCTGGCCGTTTCGTCCGGCTCGGCCTGTACTTCGGCTTCGCTCGAGCCGTCCTACGTGCTGCGTGCCCTGGGCCGCAACGACGAACTGGCACACAGCTCGATCCGCTTTACCTTCGGTCGCTTCACCACCGAAGAAGAAATCGACTACGCCGCGCAGAAGGTTTGCGAGGCCGTAACCAAGCTGCGCGAATTGTCGCCGCTGTGGGATATGTACAAAGACGGCGTCGACATCTCCAAGATCGAGTGGGCTGCGCACTAAGTAGTCGCCGGCAAGAGCGGCTCTCTGATGAGGAAGGAATTGCACCATGGCATACAGTGAAAAGGTCATCGACCACTACGAAAACCCGCGTAACGTCGGCAAGATGAATGCCGAGGACCCGGATGTCGGCACCGGCATGGTCGGCGCTCCGGCGTGCGGCGACGTCATGCGCCTGCAGATCAAGGTCAACGAGCAGGGCGTTATCGAAGACGCCAAGTTCAAGACCTACGGCTGCGGTTCGGCCATCGCTTCCAGCTCCCTCGCTACCGAGTGGATGAAGGGCAAGACCCTGGACGAAGCGGAAACCATCAAGAACACCCAGCTGGCCGAAGAACTGGCGCTGCCGCCGGTTAAAATCCACTGCTCGGTACTCGCCGAGGACGCCATCAAGGCGGCCGTGCGCGATTACAAGCAGAAGAAAGGTTTGCTCTAAGGTCGCCTGTTGCAGGTAAGGAGTCTCGATGGCTATCAGCATGACAGAAGCCGCCGCCAAACATGTGCGGCGCTCCCTCGACGGACGCGGCAAGGGTGAAGGTATTCGCCTTGGCGTGCGCACCACTGGCTGCTCGGGCCTGGCCTATGTGCTGGAGTTCGTCGATGAAGTAACCTCCGATGACCAGGTCTTCGAAAGCCATGGCGAAAAGGTCATCATCGATCCGAAAAGCCTGACGTACCTCGACGGTACCGAGCTGGATTTCGTCAAGGAAGGGTTGAACGAAGGCTTCAAGTTCAACAACCCCAACGTGCGCGGTGAGTGTGGCTGCGGCGAAAGCTTCAACGTCTGAGGCTGCGCGTGGGTACTCCTTGTCATTTCGCCCTGTTTGACCTGCAACCTGGCTTCCGTTTGGACCTCGACAAGCTGGCTGTTCGCTATCGCGAGCTGGCCCGCGAGGTCCATCCGGATCGCTTCGCCGATGCCTCCGAACGTGAACAGCGCATTGCGCTGGAGCGTTCGGCTGCGCTGAACGAGGCCTACCAGACTCTCAAGAGCGCGCCCCGGCGTGCCCGCTACCTGTTGGCGATCGGCGGCCATGAAGTGCCGCAGGAAGTCACCGTCCATGATCCCGAGTTCCTGCTGCAGCAGATGCAGCTGCGTGAAGAGCTCGAAGACCTCCAGGACAGTGCCGACCTCGATGGCGTGGCCGTCTTCAAGCGTCGCTTGAAAGCCGCCCAGGAAGCACTCAACGAGGACTTCGCCGCCTGCTGGGATGATCCTGCGCAGCGTGAACAGGCCGAGCGCCTGATGCGCCGCATGCAGTTTCTCGACAAGCTCGCCTACGAAGTGCGCCAGCTGGAAGAGCGCCTCGACGATTAACCCGGCGCTGCTTCTGGCGGCGCCCCTGGTATTCAGATAAGCATGGCCCTACTGCAGATCGCCGAACCCGGTCAGAGCCCCCAGCCGCACCAGCGTCGCCTGGCGGTGGGTATTGACCTTGGTACCACCAATTCCCTGGTTGCTGCCCTGCGCAGCGGCCGCAGCGAGCCCCTGCCCGATGCCCAAGGCCGGGTGATCCTGCCGTCCGCAGTGCGCTATCACGCTGACCACATCGATGTCGGCCAGAGCGCCCGCGACGCCGCCTCCAGCGACCCGCTCAACACCGTGCTGTCGGTCAAGCGCCTGATGGGCCGTGGCCTGGCAGACGTCAAGCAACTGGGTGAGCAACTGCCGTACCGCTTTGTCGGTGGCGAGTCGCACATGCCGTTCATCGACACCGTCCAGGGCCCGAAAAGCCCGGTGGAAGTCTCGGCCGACATCCTCAAGGTGCTGCGCCAGCGCGCCGAAGAGACCCTCGGCGGCGAACTGGTTGGCGCGGTAATCACTGTGCCGGCGTATTTCGACGACGCCCAGCGCCAGGCCACCAAGGACGCCGCGCGTCTGGCCGGCCTGAACGTGTTGCGCCTGCTCAACGAGCCGACCGCGGCGGCCGTGGCCTATGGCCTGGACCAGAATGCCGAAGGCCTGGTGGCCATCTATGACCTGGGTGGCGGTACTTTCGATATCTCGATCCTGCGCCTGACCGGCGGTGTCTTTGAAGTGCTGGCCACCGGTGGCGACAGCGCCCTGGGCGGCGACGACTTCGACCATGCCATCGCCAGTTGGATTGTCGAGCAGGCCGGCCTGTCCTCGGATCTCGATCCGGGTGCCCAGCGCCAGCTGCTGCAGACCGCCTGCGCAGCCAAAGAGGCCCTGACCAATGCTGATGTGGTCACGGTCGCCTATGGCAACTGGCAGGCCGAGCTGACCCGCAGTGCCTTCGATGCCCTGATCGAGCCCATGGTTGCCCGCAGCCTAAAGGCCTGCCGCCGCGCCGTGCGTGACAGCGGCGTCGAGCTCGAAGAAGTTGCTGCAGTGGTCATGGTCGGTGGTTCGACCCGCGTGCCGCGTGTGCGCGAGGCCGTCGGCACGTTGTTTGGGCGTACCCCGCTGACCGAAATCGACCCGGACCAGGTAGTCGCCATCGGCGCCGCCATCCAGGCCGATACCCTGGCTGGCAACCGCCGCGATGGTGGCGAATTGCTGCTGCTGGACGTGATTCCGTTGTCCCTGGGTCTGGAAACCATGGGTGGGCTGATGGAGAAGGTGATTCCGCGCAACACCACCATCCCGGTTGCCCGCGCCCAGGAGTTCACCACCTACAAAGATGGCCAGTCGGCCATGATGATTCATGTGCTGCAGGGCGAGCGCGAACTGATCAGTGACTGCCGCTCCCTGGCGCGCTTCGAACTGCGTGGTATCCCGGCGATGGTTGCCGGTGCGGCGAAGATCCGCGTGACCTTCCAGGTCGATGCCGACGGCCTGCTCAGCGTTTCGGCGCGCGAGCTGGGCTCGGGTGTCGAATCGAGCATCCAGGTCAAGCCGTCCTACGGCCTGACCGACGGCGAAATCGCCCGTATGCTCAAGGACTCCTTCGAGCATGCCGGTTTCGACAAGGTGGCGCGCCAGCTGCGCGAGCACCAGGTCGACGCCGAGCGCCTGCTCGAAGCGGTACAGGGCGCCCTGGACGCCGATGGCGAACGCCTGCTGGACGCCGAAGAGCGCCTGGCAATCGAGCAACAGATGCAAGACTTGCGTGATTTGATCAACGGCACCGATGGCGCGGCCATCGAGCAACAGACCAAGCGTCTGTCGCAGGTGACCGATGCCTTTGCCGCCCGTCGCCTTGATTCGACGGTAAAAGCCGCTTTGGCCGGGCGCAACCTGAATGAGATCGAGGAATAACTGATGCCGCAGGTGATTTTTCTGCCCCACGAGAGATTCTGCCCGGATGGCATGGTCGTGGAGGCCGAGACCGGGAAATCCATTCTCGAGGTGGCCCATGACAACCACATTGAGATCGAAAGCGCTTGTGGTGGCGTCTGCGCCTGTACCACGTGCCACTGCGTCATTCGCGAAGGTTTCAATTCGCTCAATGAGGCTGACGAGCTGGAAGAGGACTTCCTGGATCGCGCATGGGGCCTTGAGCCTACGTCGCGCCTGACCTGTCAGGCTGTGGTCGGTACCGAGGATGTAACTGTCGAGATTCCGAAATACTCGCTCAACCACGCTGCCGAAGCGCCGCATTGATCCTGGAGCCGACATGAGCCTGAAATGGGTTGATGTACTTGAAATTGCAATCCAGCTTGCCGAAAGCAAGCCGGAAGTCGATCCTCGTTATGTGAACTTCGTCGATCTGCACCGTTGGGTGCTGGCATTGCCGGAATTCAGTGACGATCCGACCCGTGGCGGCGAGAAGGTTCTCGAAGCCATCCAGGCGGCCTGGATCGAAGAAGCCGACTGAGCGCGCTCGGCAGGTTAGGCAATCCCCCGGAACCCGCGTATAATTCGCGGGTTTAATTTTTCGCTTCACTCAACGTTTCTGGAGTTTCACCATGGCTGTTCAACGTACTTTCTCGATCATCAAGCCTGACGCCGTTGCTAAAAACGTGATCGGCGAGATCACCACCCGTTTCGAAAAAGCCGGCCTGCGCGTCGTTGCCTCGAAACTCAAGCAACTGTCCAAAGCCGAAGCCGAAGGCTTCTACGCTGAGCACAAAGAGCGCGGCTTCTTCGGCGACCTGGTTGCCTTCATGATCTCCGGTCCTGTTGTTGTCCAGGTTCTGGAAGGCGAAAACGCCATCGCTCTGAACCGTGAGCTGATGGGCGCTACCAACCCTAAAGAAGCTGCTGCCGGCACCATCCGTGCTGACTTCGCCGAGTCCATCGACGCCAACGCCGTTCACGGTTCGGACTCCGAAGCCGCCGCTGCTCGCGAAATCTCGTACTTCTTCGCAGCTACCGAGGTAACCACTCGCTAAGCGAAAGCTTACGGGTGAGGGTGAATCCATGACGACATCGACTGGCAAAACTAACCTGTTGGGGCTTACCCAGCCGGAAATGGAAAAATTCTTCGACTCTATCGGGGAGAAGCGTTTCCGTGCCGGTCAGGTAATGAAATGGATTCACCACTTTGGCGTCGATGATTTCGACGCCATGACGAATGTCGGCAAGGCCTTGCGCGAAAAGCTCAAGGCTGTTGCCGAGATTCGCGGTCCGGAAGTGGTCAGCGAGGACATCTCCAGCGACGGCACCCGTAAATGGGTGGTGCGCGTGGCGTCCGGCAGCTGCGTCGAGACCGTGTACATCCCCCAGGGCAAGCGTGGCACCCTGTGTGTCTCGTCCCAGGCCGGTTGCGCCCTGGACTGCAGTTTCTGCTCCACCGGCAAGCAAGGATTCAACAGCAACCTCACCGCCGCCGAAGTGATCGGCCAGGTGTGGATTGCCAACAAGTCGTTCGGCAGCGTGCCGGCCACCATCGACCGTGCCATCACCAACGTGGTGATGATGGGCATGGGTGAGCCACTGCTGAACTTCGACAACGTGGTCGCCGCCATGCACCTGATGATGGACGACCTCGGCTACGGCATTTCCAAGCGCCGGGTGACCCTGTCCACTTCCGGCGTGGTACCGATGATCGAAGAGCTGGCCAAGCACATCGACGTCTCCCTGGCCCTCTCGCTGCACGCGCCGAACGATGCCCTGCGCAACGAGCTGGTACCGCTCAACAAGAAGTACCCGCTCAAGGTCCTGCTCGAAGCCTGCATGAACTACATGTCGCAGCTGGGCGAAAAGCGCGTGCTGACCATTGAGTACACCCTGCTCAAGGACGTCAACGACAAGCTCGAACACGCCGTGGAAATGGCCGAGTTGCTCAAGAACGTGCCGTGCAAGATCAACCTGATTCCGTTCAACCCGTTCCCGCATTCCGGTTACGAGCGGCCGAGCAACAACGCCATCCGTCGTTTCCAGGACCACCTGCATCACGCCGGCTACAACGTTACCGTGCGCACCACCCGTGGTGAAGACATCGACGCGGCGTGCGGCCAGCTGGTCGGCCAGGTGATGGACCGCACCCGCCGCAGCGAGCGCTATATCGCCGTACGTCAGTTGAATGCCGACGGTGACGTGCAAGAAAGCGCTGCGCGCAACTGAAGAGAGGACCTCCATGACCCTGCGCTTCGCGCTGTCGATCCTGGCGCTCGCCCTGCTTGCAGGTTGCGTGTCCGGCGGGAGTTCGGACGCGCTGGGCAGTCGTGAAGGTCGCGAGCAGGCACGCCAGGCCTATGTGCAGTTGGGCCTGGGTTATTTGCAACAAGGTTTGACCGAGCAGGCCAAGGCGCCGCTGAAAAAAGCCCTCGACCTCGATAGCCAGGATGCCGCAGCCCATGCGGCCCTGGCTTTGGTGTTTCAGGCCGAAGACGAGCCGGAACTGGCCGAGGCGCACTTTCGCAAGGCCCTGGCCCGGCGCCCGGACGACACCCGAATTCGCAACAATTACGGCAGTTTCCTTTATGCTCGTGGGCAATACGCCCAGGCGCAGCAGATGTTTGCCCAAGCGGCGGCCGATACCCTGTATCCTGAACGCTCCCGGGTGTTCGAGAACCTTGGCCTGACCGCGCTCAGGCTGGGGCAGCGCGCCGAAGCGCAGGAATACCTGGTAAAAGCTTTGCGACTCAACCAGCAGCAGCCGCGCGCGTTGCTGGAAATGGCTGAGTTGTCTTACGAAGACAGGCATTATGTGCCGGCCCGTGACTACTACGATCGTTTCAGCCAGCTGAGCGACCACAGTGCCCGCAGCCTGCTGCTGGGCAGCCGCCTGGCCAGCGTCTTCGAAGAACGGAACAAGGCCAGCGAACTGGGCCTGCAATTACAACGACTTTATCCCGGTACGCCGGAATATCAGCAATACCTGTCGGAGCAATGATGAAAGCGGCGCATCCCGAAGCAGCAGCAGCGACTCGCGAAAATCCCGGTGAAATCCTGCGTCAGGCCCGCGAGAGCAGGGACTGGTCCCAGGCCGAAGTGGCCCGCAAGCTCAACCTCACCGTGAGTTCCCTGAACAATCTAGAAGCCGGCGCCTTCGACAAGCTGCCGGGGCATACCTTTGCCCGTGGCTACATACGCGCCTATGCCAAGCTGCTGGACATGGACCAGGCTGCCCTGGTGCAGGCTTTCGACCAGTGCACCGGCACCCACGCCCAGGGCAGCGACGTTCACGCCCTTGGCCGCATCGAAGAGCCGGTGCGTCTGTCCCACAACATCCTGCGTATCGTCAGCCTGGTGCTGCTGGTGGTGGTGATCGGTGGTGGCTTCTTCTGGTGGCAGGACCAGACCAGCCTGCGAGGCAAGGACCTGGCCAACATGGCCCTGGAGCACGTCGAAGTCGAGAGCGCCGACGGCACCACCCAGATTCACCCGCTGGACGAGCCTGAAGACCAGGCTGTGAGCGCTGGCCAGCAACCGCAAAGCACTGCCTTGAGCCTTGAGCAGGCCCCGACAGAACCGGCTGGCGCCGCACCTGCCGAACAAGCACCGGCCAGCCCTGCTGCCACGCCTGCTGCGCCTGCCGCCAGCACCGCGACCACGCCGGTGGCGCCGGTTGTACCGGCTCCAGCGCCAGCCCCGGTGGCGCCCGTGGTCAACAGTGCAGTGGTTGGCGCAGCGCCAGCAGCACCTGCTGTCGCCGCTCCAGCCCCGGCCGGTAGCGGCCAGCTGCACATGCAATTCAACGCCGATTGCTGGACCTCGGTCACCGACGGCAACGGCAAGCTGCTGTTCAGCGCCATCAAGCGCAAGGGCGACAGCCTGGACCTGACCGGCAAGCCGCCGTTTTCGGTACGCCTGGGCTTTGCCCGCGGCGTGCAGGTCAGCTACAACGGCCAGCCTGTCGACGTTGCGCCGTTCACCAGTGGCGAGACCGCTCGCCTGAAGTTGGGACAATAAGTCATGCACGGCGAATCTCCGATCAAACGTCGCGAATCCCGGAAAATCTGGGTAGGTAATGTGCCTGTTGGCGGCGATGCTCCCATCGCGGTCCAGAGCATGACCAACACCGACACCAATGACGTGGCCGCGACCGTGGCGCAGATCAACCGCCTGATCGATGCCGGCGTCGACATCGTGCGCGTCTCGGTACCGGACATGGACGCTGCCGAGGCCTTCGGCAAGATCAAGCAACAGGTCAGCGTACCGCTGGTTGCCGACATCCATTTCGACTACCGCATCGCCTTGCGCGTGGCCGAGCTGGGCGTTGACTGCCTGCGCATCAACCCGGGCAACATCGGTCGTGAAGACCGCGTTCGGGCGGTGGTCGATGCCGCCCGCGATCGCGGTATTCCGATCCGTATCGGCGTCAACGCCGGTTCCCTGGAAAAAGACCTGCAGAAAAAGTACGGCGAGCCGACCCCGGCGGCGCTGGTCGAGTCCGCCATGCGTCATGTCGAGCACCTCGACCGCCTGGATTTCCAGGACTTCAAGGTCAGCGTTAAAGCCTCTGACGTGTTCATGGCCGTCGAAGCCTACCGCCTGCTGGCCAAGCAGATCATCCAGCCGCTGCACCTGGGCATCACCGAAGCCGGCGGCCTGCGCTCGGGCACGGTGAAATCCGCGGTGGGCCTCGGTATGCTGCTTGCCGACGGGATTGGCGATACTATTCGCATTTCGCTGGCCGCCGACCCGGTCGAAGAGGTCAAGGTCGGCTACGACATCCTCAAGTCCCTGCACCTGCGTTCGCGTGGCATCAACTTCATCGCCTGCCCGAGCTGCTCGCGGCAGAACTTCGATGTGGTCAAGACCATGAACGAGCTGGAAGGGCGCCTGGAAGACCTGCTGGTACCGCTGGACGTCGCCGTGATCGGTTGCGTGGTCAACGGCCCGGGCGAGGCCAAGGAAGCCCACGTGGGGCTCACCGGTGGCACGCCGAACCTGATCTACATCGACGGCAAGCCTGCGCAGAAGCTGACCAATGACAACCTGGTCGATGAGCTGGAAAAGCTCATCCGCCAGAAAGCGGCTGAAAAAGCCGAGGCCGACGCGGCGCTGATCGCCCGTGGCTGACTGACACAGAATTGTTAAGGGATTTTCCGTGAGCAAATCGCTGCAAGCCATTCGTGGCATGAACGACATCCTGCCCGAGCAGACGCCGCTGTGGCGTTATTTCGAGAACACCGTGGCCGGCCTGCTGGATACCTATGGCTATCGCCAGATCCGCACGCCGATCGTCGAGTTCACCGAGCTGTTCAAGCGCTCGATCGGCGAAGTCACCGACATCGTCGAAAAAGAGATGTACACCTTCGACGATCGTAACGGCGACTCCCTGACCTTGCGCCCGGAAGGCACCGCCGCCTGCGTGCGCGCCGTGCTCGAGCACGGCATCACCGGCAGCGGCCAGGTGCAGAAACTCTGGTACATCGGCCAGATGTTCCGTCACGAGCGCCCGCAGAAAGGCCGTTATCGCCAGTTCAACCAGATTGGCGTTGAAGTCTTCAACCTCGACGGCCCGGATATCGACGCCGAGCTGATCATGCTCACCTGGCGCCTCTGGGGCCAGTTGGGCATTCGCGACGCGGTCAAGCTCGAACTCAACAGCCTGGGTACCAGCGAAGCCCGGGCCCGCTACCGTGACGCGCTGGTCGAGTTCCTCTCGGCGCGCCTGGAGCACCTGGACGAAGACAGTCAGCGCCGCCTGAAAAGCAACCCGCTGCGCATCCTCGACAGCAAGGACGCCAATACCCAGGCGGTGCTGGTCGGTGCGCCGAAGCTCGAAGACTACCTGGACGAAGAGTCCCGCGTGCACTTCGAGGGCCTCAAGGCACGCCTGGATGCCGCCGGCATTCCGTTCGTGATCAACACCAAACTGGTGCGCGGCCTGGACTACTACAGCAAGACCGTTTTCGAATGGGTGACCGACAAGCTCGGCTCCCAGGGCACCGTATGTGCCGGCGGTCGCTACGACGGCCTGGTCGAGCAGATGGGCGGCAAACCGACCCCGGGCGTTGGTTTCGCCATGGGTATCGAGCGCCTGATCCTGCTGCTGGAAACCCTCGAGCAGGTACCCGAGTCGATCAACCGTCAGGTCGACGTCTACCTGTGCGCCTTCGGCGAGCAGGCCGAGCTTGCCGGCCTGGCCCTGAGCGAGCGCCTGCGTGACCGTCTGCCGAACCTGCGCCTGCAGGTCAACGCCGGTGCTGGCAGCTTCAAGAGCCAGTTCAAGAAGGCCGACAAGAGCAACGCGCTGTTCGCCTTGATCCTGGGGGACGACGAGCTGGCGCAACAAGTGGTAGGTTTCAAACCCCTGCGCGGTCAGGGCGAACAACAAAACATTGCCTGGGATGCTCTGGCAGAGCACCTGGAAGCCTCGCTCGCGCAGGCGTGAGGCGAGTCAACAGCCGATTTGGTGAAAAGGAGTATTGGGGTGTCGAGTACCGATGATGAACAACTGGTCGCGATGAAGGACTGGTGGGACCGCAATGGCAAGCCGCTGGTAACCGGTGGCCTGCTGGCGCTGGTCGTGGTGTTCGGCTGGCAAGCCTGGCAGAAATACCAGACCAACCAGTCGCAAGGCGCCTCGAACCTTTACCAGGCCCTGCTGGAGACTACCCTGACGCCAAGCGGCGAGCCCGACGCGGCCAAGGTTGCCGAGCTGTCCGGCAAACTCAAGAACGAATTCGGCGGCTCGGCCTATGCCCAGTACGCCAGCCTGTTCGTCGCCAAGGTAGCCGTCGAGAGCGGCAAGCTCGATGACGCCGCGGCCGAGCTCAAGCTGGTGATGGACAAGCCGGCCGACGCGACCCTGGGCGAAATCGCCCGTCAGCGCCTGGCCCGTGTGCTGGCCGCGCAGAAAAAAGTCGACGAAGCGCTGAAGCTGCTTGAAGGCGATGCCGACAAGGCATTCCTGGCCAGCCGTGAAGAGCTCAAGGGCGATCTGCTGGTGCAACTGGGTCGCTCTGGCGATGCCCATACCGCTTACGAAAAAGCCAAGGCTGCGCTGTCTGATGACGCCGCGATCGGTGGCCTGCAACTCAAGCTCGACGACCTGGCCAAAGGGGATGCGTGACGTGATCGGTTGGAAACATGCAGCAGTGCTGACCCTGGCCCTTCTGGCCGTGGGTTGCAGCAGCAACAGCAAAAAGGAATTGCCACCGGCCGAACTCACCAAGTTCACCGAAGAAGTGGTCCTGAAGAAGCAGTGGAGCCGTTCGATCGGTGACGGTCAGGGCGAAACCTTCAACATGCTGGTGCCGGCGATCGAAAACGACCGCATCTACGCCGCCGATGTTACCGGCGTGGTGATGGCGCTGGATCGCAGCAACGGCGACGTGGCCTGGAAGAAGGACCTCGAACTGCCAGTGTCCGGTGCCGTTGGCGTCGGTTACGGCATGGTCATGCTCGGCACCCTCAAGGGCGAAGTGATTGCCCTGGATGCCAGCACCGGTGAGGAGCGCTGGCGCTCGCGCGTTACCAGTGAAGTGCTGGCGCCACCAGCCACCAACGGTGACGTGGTGGTAGTACAGACCCAGGACGACCGTGTCATTGGCCTGGACGCCAGCACCGGCGACCGTCGCTGGATCTACGAAAGCACTCCGGCGGTACTGACCCTGCGCGGTACTGGCGCTCCAATCGTGACCAACCGTCTGGCCGTTGCTGGCCTTTCGACCGGTAAAGTGGTTGCCCTCGACACCCAGAACGGTGCGCCGGTCTGGGAGCAGCGTGTGGCCATCCCGCAAGGTCGCTCGGAGCTTGACCGGGTTGTGGATATCGACGGCGGCCTGCTGCTGTCCGGCGGTACCCTGTACGTTTCCAGCTACCAGGGCCGCGTTGCCGGCCTGGACCTGGAGAGCGGCCGGTTGCTGTGGCAGCGTGATGCTTCCAGCTACACCGGTGTGGCCCAGGGCTTCGGTAACGTCTACGTGAGCCTGGCTTCGGGCACCGTGGAAGGCATCGACGAGCGCTCGTCCAGCGCCCTGTGGAGCAACGATTCGCTGGCACGCCGCCAGCTGTCGGCGCCGGAAGTGTTCTCCAGCTACGTAGCGGTGGGTGACCTGGAAGGCTACCTGCACCTGCTCAGCCAGGTCGATGGTCGTTTCGTCGGTCGTGAGCGTATCGACAGCGATGGCCTGCGCGCCCGTCCGCTGGTGGTGGGTGACACCATCTATGTGTACGGCAACAGCGGCAAGCTCGAGGCGCTGACCATCCGCTGAGGCTATGCTTGAGGCCATGCCGGCCTCGGGCTGCGGCACTTCGGGTGCCGCTCGAACTCCGGCCGCTGCAGTGCAGCGGCCTTTGTATTTTTCGAATTTATGAAGTGGAGAGCCGAATGGTTCCCGTAATCGCCCTGGTGGGCCGACCGAACGTCGGTAAATCCACCATGTTCAACCGCCTGACCAGGACCCGCGACGCTATTGTCGGCGACCTGTCCGGGCTGACCCGAGACCGCCAGTACGGTGAAGCGCGCTGGCAAGGCCGTTCGTACATCCTGGTCGACACCGGTGGTATTTCCGGTGACGAGGAAGGCATGGACGAGAAAATGGCCGAGCAGTCGCTGCTGGCCATTGAAGAAGCCGATGTGGTCCTGTTCCTGGTCGATGCCCGCGCCGGTCTGACCGCCGCCGACCAGATGATTTCCGAGCACCTGCGCAAGCGCAACAAACGCTCGTTCCTGGTTGCCAACAAGATCGACAACATCGATCCGCTGGCCGCCATCGCCGAATTTTCGCCACTGGGCATGGGTAACGCCATTGGTGTTGCCGGCGCCCAGGGCCGTGGCGTCAACAACCTGCTGGAAGCGGTGCTGAGCGACTTCCCGCGGGACAAGGACGAGGAAGAGATCGACACCGACGTCGCTGAAGGCGAGGAAGCGGTGCGTATCCCTGGCCCGAGCGAAAAAGACGGGATCAAGATCGCCATCATCGGCCGGCCTAACGTCGGCAAGTCGACCCTGGTCAACCGCATGCTCGGTGAAGAACGGGTCATCGTCTATGACCAGCCCGGCACTACCCGCGACAGTATCTACATTCCCTTCGAGCGTAACGAAGAGAAATACACCCTGATCGACACCGCCGGGGTGCGCAAGCGCGGCAAGATCCACGAAGAAGTCGAGAAGTTCTCCGTGGTCAAGACCCTGCAGGCGATCAAGGACGCCAACGTGGTGATCTTCGTCATGGACGCCCGCGAAGGCGTGGTCGACCATGACCTGAACCTGCTGGGCTTTGCCCTGGAAGCCGGTCGCGCCATCGTTATCGCCCTGAACAAGTGGGACGGCATGCAGCCGAGCGAGCGCGACTACGTGAAGACCGAGCTGGAACGCCGGCTGTTCTTCGTCGACTTCGCCGACATCCACTTCATCTCGGCGCTGCACGGCACTGGCGTGGGTAACCTGTACCAGTCGGTGCAGAACTCGTTCAAGTCGGCGGTGACCCGCTGGCCGACCAGCCGCCTGACCCAGATCCTCGAAGATGCGGTCAGCGAGCACCAGCCGCCGATGGTCAACAGCCGCCGGATCAAGCTGCGCTATGCCCACCTCGGTGGCGCCAACCCGCCGATCATCGTGATCCACGGCAATCAGGTCGAGAAGGTGCCCAAGTCCTACTCGCGCTACCTGGAAAACACCTACCGCCGCGTGCTCAAGCTGGTCGGTACGCCGATCCGCATCGAGTACAAGGGCAGTGACAACCCGTACGAAGGCAACAAGAACACGCTGACCGACCGCCAGGTCAACAAGAAGCGTCGCTTGATGTCGCACCACAAGAAAGCCGAGAAGAAGCGTAAAGACAAGCGCTAGAAGCATCGCGGGGCAAGCCCGCTCCTACGGGAGCGGGTTTGACCGGCGATTGGCCTGCGACCGTAACAACCTTTTTCCTGACTGATCAATCCGCTATGCTCGGTCCCAGACCGCGCCGCCTCGAGCCGGATAGTGCTGCAGGAAAGAGGGCTCCATGATCAGTAGCAAGTTGCCGAACGTCGGCACGACCATCTTTACCACCATGTCCCAGCTCGCCGCGCAAACCGGCGCCTTGAACCTGTCCCAGGGTTTCCCCGATTTCAACGGCCCGCAAGCATTGCTCGATGCGGTCGGCCGGCATGTCAGTGCCGGGCACAACCAGTACAGCCCCATGACCGGCTTGCCGGCCTTGCGCCAGCAGGTGGCGAACAAGATCGCCCGCAGCTATGGCGTCAGCGTCGATGCCGAGCATGAAGTGACCATCACCCCGGGCGCCACCGAAGCGATCTTCTGCGCCATCCATGCAGTGATCCGCGCAGGCGACGAGGTCATCGTCTTCGATCCCAGTTACGACAGCTATGAGCCCTCGGTAGAGCTGGCCGGCGGGCGTTGCGTGCATGTGCAACTGAGCGACGGCGAGTTTGCCATCGACTGGCAGAAGCTCACCGACGCCTTCAGCCCGCGTACGCGGATGATCATCCTCAACTCGCCGCACAATCCTAGCGGCGCCTTGATCAGTCGCGATGATCTGAACAAGCTGGCGCTGTTGATCGCCGACCGCGATATCTACCTGATCAGCGACGAAGTCTACGAGCACCTGGTGTTCGACGGTGTACAGCACGCCAGCGTATTGGCCCACGAGGCGCTGTATCAGCGGGCGTTCGTGGTCAGTTCGTTCGGCAAGACCTACCACGTCACTGGCTGGAAGACCGGCTATGTAGTGGCGCCGGCGGCGCTCAGCGCCGAGCTGCGCAAGGTCCACCAGTACGTCAACTTTTGTGGCGTGACCCCGTTGCAATGGGCGCTGGCCGATTTCATGGCCGCGCACCCCGAGCACGTCGAAGAGCTGCCGGCCTTTTACCAGGCCAAGCGCGACCTGTTCTGCCAGTTGCTGGGCTCTTCGCGTTTTCAGTTCAAGCCCACCCCGGGCACGTACTTCCAGTTGGTGGATTATTCGCACATTCGCCCGGATTTGAACGACGTCGAGATGTCGCTGTGGCTGACCCGCGAGCATGGCGTGGCGACCATTCCGGTGTCGGTGTTCTATCAGCAACCCATCCCCGCGCAGCGCCTGGTGCGCCTGTGCTTTGCCAAACGCGAGGAGACGCTGCGTCAGGCAGCGGAAAAACTATGCGCGATCTGAGTAGCCTGCCCAACCTGAACATTGCGTTGGTGCAGACCAGCCTGGCCTGGCACGACCGCCTGGCCAACTACGAGCATTTCGAAGGCCTGCTGGAACAGGCTCGTGGCGCCGACCTGATCATCCTCCCGGAGATGTTCACCACTGGTTTTTCCATGGACTCCGAAAGCCTCGCCGAGCCCGAGAACGGCCCGACCTACAAGTGGCTCAAGAGCCAGGCCAAAAAGCTTGATGCAGTGGTTACCGGCAGCGTGATCATCCAGGCTGCCGACGGTAGCCACCGCAACCGTTTGTTGTGGGCGCGGCCCGATGGCGAGATCCTGTACTACGACAAGCGCCACCTGTTTCGCATGGCCGGCGAGCACAAGCACTACACCCCGGGCGAACGCCAGGTGCAGTTCGAGCTCAAGGGCTGGCGGGTACGGCCGCTGATCTGCTACGACCTGCGCTTCCCGGTGTGGAGCCGCGATGCCCAGGACACTGACCTGCTGCTGTACACCGCCAACTGGCCGGCCGCCCGTCGCCAGCACTGGAACCGCCTGTTGCCGGCGCGGGGCATCGAGAACCTGTGTTATGTCGCCGCGGTGAACCGCGTGGGCACCGACGGCAAGGGCTTTGCCTATACCGGCGACAGCCAGGTGCTGGATTTTCAGGGCGAGAGCCTGCTCAGTGCAGGCGAGGCGGACGGGGTGTTTACCGTGGTGCTCAGTGCGGCGGACCTTGCGGCCTATCGCACGCGGTTCCCGGCCAACCTGGATGCTGATACCTTCGAGCTGCATTGACCCTCATCGCAGGTCAAGCCGCTCCCACACCAAACCTGTAGGAGCGGGCTTGACCCGCGATGAGGCCCTCAAGGCTTAGTACACATCCCGCCGATACCGCCCCAGCTCGATCAACCGCTCAACCTCGACAGCCCCGAGCACTTCGTTAAGTACCTCATCAACGCCACTGGCCATGCCCTGCAAACTGCCGCAGATATAGATCGATGCACCCTGGTCGAGCCAGCGTCGCAGTTCTGTCGCCTGCTCGCGCAAGCGGTCCTGCACGTAGACCTTGTGGCTCTGATCGCGGGAAAAGGCCAGCTCCAGCCGGGCCAGATCGCCGCTGCGCTGCCAGCCTTGCAGTTCATCCCCACAGAGGAAGTCATAGGCCTGGTTGCGTTCACCGAACAGCAGCCAGTTGCTCCGCTCGCCGGCCACAATGCGGCCCTTGAGCAGGCTGCGCAGCCCGGCTAGCCCGGTTCCGTTGCCGATCAGGATCATCGGCGTGGCCGGCGCCGGCAGGTGGAAACCACTGTTGCGGCGCAGGCGCAGGCTGACCCTGTTATCCACAGACAGATGCTCGGTCAGCCAGCCTGAACCCAGGCCGAGGCTGCCGTCAGGGTGGCGTTCCTGGCGCACGATCAGCTCCAGCACGCCGTCACTGGCGATCGAGGCAATCGAGTATTCCCGTGCTGCCAGCGGGATCAATGCATCGGCCAATGCTTGCGCATGCAGGCCGACCAGGTGCTCACGGCTCTTGGGCAACTGCCGGCTGGCCAGGGCTTGCAACAGGCTCTCTTGCAGGCCATCGACCTGCACGGGTGTTTCGCCATCAAGGCCCAGGCCCTTGAGAAACTGCTCAAGACTGTGGGCGCTGTTACGCGGCAGGATCTCCACCAGGTCTCCAGCTTCCCACTGCGCAGGTTGCTCAGGCCTGAGGCCGAGCAGATACACCGCCGAACCCTGACTGCCCGGGTTCATCAGTTCGCGACTGATCAAGGTCCAGTTGGCAAATTCGGGTGCCTGCCAGGCCGCTGGTGGCGTGCTGCCAGTCAGTTGTGCGAGCTGTTGTTGCCAGTGTTGCAGGGCCGCAGGGTCAGCGCTGTCGACTTCAACCGGGGCGAAGGCGCTGGTGGCGCCGCGTTCGCCGAGCCAGGCCTGCAAGCGCCGGGCAAAGCCGCAGAAGTGCGGGTACTGGCGGTCGCCCAGGGCCAGCAGGGCATAGTTGAGGTTGCCCAGCGCCCAAGGCTGTCCAAGCACCTTGCGCTCGAAAGCACGAGCGCTGTCGGGGGCTTCGCCGTCGCCGAAGGTACTGACGACAAACAGGGCCTTTTGCGCATGGTTCAGGTCCTGCTCGGTGAGTTCGGCCAGTGGCCGCACTTGCACCGGCAGACCTGCAGCCTGCAGTTGCCCGGCACTTTGCCAGGCCAGTTGCTCGGCAAAGCCGCTCTGGCTGGCAAAGCCCACCAGCCAGCCTTCGTCCTGCCCGTTCGACGGCGCGAAGTTGCCTCGCGCGGCACGCACCTGGCGCTTTTTACGGCGGCGATCGAGATACAACAGCCAGCCGGTGATGAAGAACAGCGGCATGGTCAGACTGGCGATGGTCACCACAATGCGCCCGGTCAGGCCAAAGTAGCTGCCCACGTGCAGGGCGTAGACGCTGGCCAGCAGTTGCGCCTTGAACGACTTGTCGGCATAGCGCTCGTTGCTCTTCACCTGGCCTGTGGCCGGGTCCAGGTTGAGGGTGTTGAGGGCGCGCTCGTGTTCGGCGCCTTCAAGCAGATAAAAGATCATCGCCGGTTGCCCGCCAGCTGGCGGCAGGCGCAGGTTGTAGCTGCTCATACCGGGGCCGGCGGCAGCTTGCAGGCTGGCCCAGACGGCGTCGTAGTCGACCACCAGCGGCTTGGCGTCTTTACCTGCGCCACCACCAGGACGTCCGCCGCGGCCTTCGCCGCGCTTGTGTTGCTGGCCAGCGGCCGGGCTGTCGGCGAGCAGCTTGTTCAGGCCTTCGCGGTACCACTCGTAGCTCCAGAACAGGCCGGTGAGGGCAAACAGCAGGTAGAACAGCAGGCACCAGGTACCGGCCACGGCGTGCAGGTCCCAGTTGAAGGCGCGGCCTTTCTTGGCCCAGTCCAGGGTCAGCCAGGTCCGCCAGTTCAGCGCCTTGCGCGGCCAGCGCAGATACAGGCCGGACAGGCAGAAGAAAATCAGCATCAAGGTACAGGCGCCGGTGATTTGCCGGCCGGTGTCGCCCATGGCCAGAAAACGGTGCAGTTGCAGCATCAGGTCGAAAAAGCCCTGGCCGGCGACGTCGCCCTGCAGCTTGCCGGTGTAAGGGTCGGCATAGCGCATCAAGCCCCGGCGTTCGCCCGAGGGAGGGGTGAAGAAGACCCGCGCCGCCTTGTCGTTGTCGGCCTGGACCCAGAGCATGGCGACCTTGTCACCCTGTTCGGCCTCGATCCTGCGCACCAGCTCGGGCATTGGCAGCACGCCTTCCTGGCGTACTTCGACGGTGAGCACATCAGGGTTGAACAGCTCCAGCAGCTCATCCTGGAACGACCAGATGGCACCGGTAATGCCCATCAGTGCCAGCACCAGGCCTGCGGTAATACCGAAGAACCAGTGCAGTTGAAACAGGGATTTCTTCACCACATCAATCACCTTGTCGTGTCGCAAATGCGAATGCGACGCACATTATGCCTTGATACACAAAAGCCCCGTTCACCTAAATGAACGGGGCTTGCCAGTCAGCTCACTCAGAAGTGGAAGCTGGTGGTCAGCAGGGCAGTGCGCCCGGCGGCCTGGTTGGCGTAGTGGGCAGCGTAGGCTTTGTCGTAGTACACCTCGTTGGTGAGGTTTTGTACGTTCAACTGCAGGTCGACGTTCTTGGTCAGCTTGTAGCTGGCCATAGCGTCGTAACGCCAGTAGGAATCGACCATCACGGTGTTGTTGACGTTGCCGAACACGTCATCGACGTAGAAGGCACCGCCGCCGACGGTCAGTTTCGGCGTGACGTTGTAGGTAGTCCACAAGGTCAGGCTGTTATTCGGCGTGTTGGGCATCTGGTTGTCGTTGTTCGGGCTGTCGACAAACACGCCGCCGACGTTCTGCTTGCCCCCATCGATCAGCTTGGCATCCATGTAGGTGTAGCCGGCGAAGACCTGCCAGTCGTTGGTCAGCTTGCCGGTGGCGGTCAGTTCCAGACCGTCAACCCGGCTCTTGCCGACGTTCTCGTAAGTGTTGGTGCTGACCAGAACACGAGCGTTCTCTTTTTCCGTACGGAAGATTGCTGCGGTGAGGGCCAGGCGTTCGTCCAGCAGGTTCCACTTGGTGCCGATTTCGTAGTTGGTGGTTTCTTCCGGCTTCAGGTCACTGGTGGTGGTGGCGGTCAGCAATGGATTGCCGTCGCTGCCTTCACCGAGCGATGCACCTGCGGGGGTCGCCGAAGTCGCGTAGGAAATGTACACGCTACCATTCTCGGCCGGCTTCCAGGTCAGGCCCAGCTGGCCGGTGACGAACTCGCTGGTGTCTTCGGTCTTGAAGCTGGTTGCGCCGCTGGCGATTTTGGTTTTGGCCTTGGTATCGAAGTGGTCGTAACGCAGGCCCATGGTCAGCAACCAGGCCGGGTCCAGTTCCAGGGTGTCGGTCAGGTAGATGGCGCGGGTGTTGCTGGTGGTGTCGGCGCCAGCCAGAGTGCGGCTAACGGTGCCATCCCAGGCTTCGTTCGGGTTCGGATCGGTGAACGAGGTGCAGACTCCGGAGATCTGTCCGGTGGCGCTGCTGCAGTTGCCCGAGGCAAAGCCGGTGACGTTGTAGCCGGTCTTGACCGAGGCTTCGCGGCTCAGTTCGATACCGGTCGAGAAGTTGTTCTTGAAGCCGCCGATGTAGACCTCGCCGAACAGGTCGGTCTGGTTGGTGGTGGTGCGGGTGTTGGCCACGCGGTTGTTCGGACGGCGCCAGACTTCACCGTTGAGGATGTTGCCCTTGCTGTCGTCCGGCTGGCTAAAGATGTAGTCCTGCAGGGTGTTGCCATGGCGCAGGGTGTTCTTGATCGTCAGCGCATCGCTCAGGTCGTGCTCGAGGGCGATGGTGGTGATGTCGGCGCGGCTCTTGTAGAAGTCGCGGCCGACCAGGCCGTAGAAGTTGTCGCTGTCACCGCCATCGGTCGGTTTGTCCGGGTTGGCCGAAGTGCGGTTGGCGGAGCTGCCGGATTTCAGGCTGTAGGGGATGCCCGAGTCAGGCAGGTCATCGCTCTCCATGTGGTAGTAGTCCAGGCTCAGGCGGGTGTCGGTACCCAGGCCGAAGACCAGCGACGGTGCCACGCCCCAACGGTCGTAGTTGACCTCGTCGCGGCCGGCGACGTTGCTTTCGTGGCTCATCAGGTTAAGGCGGAACGCGGCGGTGTCGAGGAACTGATAGTTGCCATCGAAGGTGTAGCGTTTGGTCTGGTCCGATCCCCAGGTGAAGGCACCATCGGTGGAGTTGCCCAAGTGCGCGCGCTTGCTCACCAGGTTGATGGTACCGCCTGCTGCGCCGCGGCCACCGATGGCCGAGTTGGGGCCCTTGGCCACTTCGACCGATTCGATGGCGAAGATTTCCCGGGTTTGCGAGCCGGTGTCGCGAACGCCATCCAGGTACATCGAGCTCTGCGAGTCGAAACCGCGAATGAACGGACGGTCGCCGGACGGGTTGCCACCTTCGCCGGCACCCATGGTGATGCCCGGCACGGTACGCAGGGCGTCCTGCAGGTTAAGGGCGTTGGTGTCCTTGATCACTTGCTGGGGGACCACCGTCACTGTGCGCGGAATATCTACCAACGGCGCGGTGTACTTCTGCGAAGACGCGCGTTCGACTTTGTAGTCAGTGCTGGCGGTTTCGGCCTGGCCGGTGACGCTGGTGGCATCCAGGGCGATGGCACCGTCCTTGGCAGGCTCGGCATCGGCGGCAAATGCCAGGTGCCCGGCGGAGGTCGCGGTGAGCGCTACACCAATGGCGCAGGTGAGCAAGCGTGGTGAACTGACAGCGGTTGGCACGTAGTGACGCGGCATGGTGGTCCCCTTCCCCAGGTTTTTAGGCCGCGAAATATAATGTAAACAAATATGAGTAACAATTGAGAAGAATTGCTATTTGTGCGGAATTTACAATCTTTACAATTTGTGACTGGCGGTTTTTCCGTGCTGAAACGTCCCACCTGCCGAAAGGGCTTGTAGAGAGTCAATGGGAATCAATACCATTGACGTCTTTCACCTTCAGGTGCCCGCGCCATGCTGCTACATATTTCCGGCCTGTTTTCCACCGAGGAGGTCCAGCGTATTCGCCAGGCGCTGGAGCAGACTGAATGGGCCGATGGCAAGATCACCGCGGGCTACCAGTCGGCCAAGGCCAAGCACAACCTGCAGCTGCCCGAAGGCCATCCACTGGCCAAGGAAATCGGTACGGCGCTGATCGAACGCCTGTGGCAGCACCCGAAATTCATGTCGGCGGCTTTGCCGCACAAGGTGTTCCCGCCGCTGATCAACTGCTATCGCGAAGGCGGCAATTTTGGCTTTCATATCGACAACGCCCTGCGCCAGCCCCGTGGAAGCCACGAGCGGGTGCGCACCGATCTGTCCTCGACACTGTTTTTGAGCAATCCCGAGGACTACGACGGTGGTGAACTGGTGATTCAGGATACTTTTGGCGTACAGCAGGTGAAGCTGGCGGCAGGGGATCTGGTGCTGTATCCAGGCACCAGCCTGCACAAGGTCAACCCGGTGACCCGCGGCGCGCGTTACGCGGCGTTCTTCTGGACCCAGAGCCTGGTGCGCGAAGACAGCCAGCGCGCGCTGTTGTACGAAATGGACCAGGCTATCCAGCAGCTGGGCGCCGATGTGCCGGATCACCCAGCACTGATTCAGTTGACCGGTACCTACCACAACCTGTTGCGCCGCTGGGTCGAGGTCTGAGCCATGACCTTCGCCTTGCGTAATCGCCAGGAACTGGACAGCGAACAGTTCGCCCAGATGCTCGAACACAGCCCGGCCAAGGCGGCCCAGGCACTGCTGGCTGCAGCCGGGCAGGACATTGTCGAGGCGCAGGTGCTGCTGGGGCAGATCCTTCTTGACGGTCGCGGCATCGAGCAAGACCCGGTTCTGGCCCGGCGCTGGTTCGCAATTGCCGCCAGCCGTGGCAGCGCTATGGCGCACAACATGCTCGGGCGCTGCCAGGAGCATGGCTGGGGAGGAGGGGCTGATGTGTCGGCTGCGGCCACGGCCTATTGCCAGGCTGCTGAAATGGGGCTGGACTGGGGCCTGTACAACTACGCCAACTTGCTGGCTACTGGCCGTGGGGTGGCTCAGAACCATCCCTTGGCATTGCTCTGCTATCGACAGGCCGCACACCTGGGCCATGCCAAGTCGATGAACCTTTATGGGCGTTATCTGGAGCAGGGGCTGGCCTGTGAGCGGGACGTTGGCCAGGCGCAAGAATGGTATCGCCGCTCTGCCGAGGCAGGTGATTTTCGCGGGCAATTCAGCTATGCCACGGTGTTGGTCGAGAGCAATCAGCTTGATGCAGCATTAGCCTGGTTCGACACCGCGCTGCGAGGCGGCAATCTGAATTTCCTGCGCAGTAGCGTCTGCACCCTGCGGCAGGTTCAGGATGAGCGCTTGCTGCCTGTCCTGCGAGCCTATGAGCAACGGCTGACGTTCATGCAACTTCACCCTTAGCAAAGCCTTCGACGACTTTCCAGGGAATCAATGCAGCCTGCCCTGCTCACGACGGAACGCCCAAGCTCAATGTGCCTGCCCGATATTTTAAAGGACTTGAGAATGGTGGATCTTGTTGATAAATCGTTTATCGCTACCCTGTATTCAACCAAAGCCGGCCGTTCAGGACAGGTTGGCATCAGTGCACAACGTACCGAGTTTGATTTTGCAGAAAGTGGCTGGCTACAGATAGTGGGGCATGGGCTGCGGGTACGGCCGATCGATTTTCGTTTTCAGTTCGTTGAAGATCAAGGTGACCGGATTCATTACGACATTACCTGCGCATCCAGGGTCGATGGTTACCTGGGGAAGAAGCTGGGCAGAAGTAGTGGGGGCTATCTCGGCTTGTACGGTAAAAACGAAATTACCTTCTTCTGGAAAGTTCAGCCGCACGCAGAGTGGTACGGTCAGCAAGAACGCCACTTCATCCTGCGTGACTATGAGGGTCACGAGATAAAGAGCTACGACAGGAATCGGGATGGCGACAGGTATTTGAATGCATATGAAGGTGCGCCATTGAGCTTCGCGGTCAGGATTAAGGAAGTCCTATAGACCGTGCTCACGCATTGATAACCCCGATCACGCAGATGATGACCAGGGGGGCCCGGGGGCAATGATGCCCCCGGTTTTTTGTGTTACAGGTAGTAGGCTTTCAGCGGCGGGAAGCCGTTGAACTCCACCGCGCTGTAGCTGGTGGTGTAGGCGCCGGTCGACAGCCAGTACAGGCGGTCACCGATGGCCAGGTTCAGCGGCAGGCCGTATTTGTAGTGCTCGTACATGATGTCGGCGCTGTCGCAGGTGGGGCCGGCGATCACTACTTCTTCCATCTCGCCTTTCTTCTCGGTCCAGATCGGGAACTTGATCGATTCGTCCATGGTTTCGATCAGACCGGAGAATTTGCCGACATCGGTGTACACCCAGCGCTCGACGGCGGTACGCGATTTACGCGCCACCAGCACTACTTCACTGACCAGGATGCCGGCGTTGGCGATCAGCGAACGGCCTGGCTCGAGGATGATTTCTGGCAGGTCGTCACCGAAGTCTTCCTTGAGGAAGCGGATGATTTCCTCGGCGTAGGTTTCCAGGCTGTTGGTGCGGGTGATGTAGTTGGCCGGGAAGCCGCCACCCATGTTGATCAGCTTGAGCTCGATGCCGTCTTCTTCTTTCAGGCGCTCGAAGATCACCTTCACTTTGGCGATGGCTGCATCCCAAACGCTGATGTCGCGCTGTTGCGAGCCCACATGGAACGACACGCCGTAAGGCACCAGGCCCAGGTCGCGGGCGAGGATCAACAGGTCCATGGCCATGTCGGTCTGGCAGCCGAACTTGCGCGACAGTGGCCAGTCGGCGGTGGTCGAGCCTTCGGTGAGGATGCGTACGTAGACTTTCGAGCCCGGGGCGGCCTTGGCGATGTTGCGCAGGTCGGCTTCGGAGTCGGTGGCGTACAGGCGCACGCCCTTCTCGTAGAAGTAGCGGATGTCCTTGGACTTCTTGATGGTGTTGCCGTAGCTGATGCGATCGGCGCTGACACCGCGGCCCATCACTTTGTCCAGCTCGTAGATCGAGGCGATGTCGAAGCTCGAGCCTTTTTCCTTGAGCAGGTCGATGATCTCAACGGCCGGGTTGGCCTTGACCGCGTAGTAGACCTTGGCGAATTCGAAACCGGCGCGCAGGTCGTCGTAGGCCTGGCTGATCATCTGCGTGTCGATGAGCACGAACGGGGTTTCTTGCTTGTCGGCGAAGGCCTTCATTTTCTGGAAGGTATCGCGCGCGAAGTAGTCTTCGACCTGAATCGACATGCTTAGGGACTCCATGGGCAAACTGAAAAAATAAGTGGCTGCAACTGAACGTCCTCCGTATCCCCACTTTGGTTCGCCTACTTCCCAAGGCATGTCGCCGAAAGCAAAAAGGTCAACCGTGCGTGATGAAGCGAGCTACGGGTGACCTTGCTGTCTCGTCGTCAGTACTTGAGCCGGATGGATCGTTTCCAGCATGGACGTTCGGCGCGAACTTTAGGACCTGAGGGGCTCGAGATCAACAAAAAATGTCGCGTTTTTGCACACGTCCGTCGCCCCGGGTTGGCCAGCCACTTTCTAACCGACCCAGGTAAACAGTAGATGTTCAATTTGATGACAAAAGCGTTAAAAATACCGGTATACGCCGGGATCTATCGTAGAACACGCAAATGGATGCAATAGTCAAAGTTGGTGGCGAAAGTACGGGAAAAGGCGGTAACTTTGGCGGGCAATGAGGTGACGGCGTAACCATGAATCGAAGGCTGGCCGTTCATATTTTTTTCCGCTCTGGCAGCCGATTATCTACACACATTTTCGTGATTTTTTTTCCGCTTGGACGCTTCGTCGGCAGTGGTGATCTTCGATTGCCGGCCTTAATAAGAAACATTACTATTCGCGCCATTCCTCATCGCCTGCGAAGAGCTGTGCATCGTGTCGCGACACAAAGGCTTTCTCGACCACTACCATGAGCTGATCGGCACCTGGACGCGCAAATTGCGCAGTCGTCAGCAGGCCGAGGACCTGGCGCATGATGCGTTTGTGCGGGTACTGGAAAATGACCAGGCGGGGGTCGAACAACCGCGCGCCTATTTGCACCAGACCGCACGCAACATTGCCGTGGACGGTTACCGCCGTGAAGACCGCCGCCAGGCCCTGGAGCAGGACGCGTTCGAGCCGGGCATCGACGCCAGCGGCGATCCCGAGGCCTACATGAATGCTGTGGAGCTGGCCGACAGCGTCGAACGGGCCTTGGCCGAACTGCCGCTCAACTGCCGGCGGGTGTTCATCTGGCAGAAGCTCGAAGGCCTGACCCAGGCCGAGATCGCCGAGCGCATGGGCTTGACCAAGAACATGGTCGAAAAGTATATGATCCGCACGCTCCGGCATCTGCGTGAGCACCTGGATGTGTCGACGAGATGAGTCAGGCGAATGTTTTCATGAATCAGCAGGCGTGCCCGTGCGGCAACGAGACCGTGCGCGAGCAGGCAGCCCAGTGGTTTGCCCGCAGCCGCGATGGCGCGCTGGCGCCGGCGCAACAGGGCGAGTTGCAGCGCTGGCTGGCCGAGCACTCGCAGCATCAAGCTGAATTCGATCTGCTGGGCACGCTCTGGGGCGCAGCCGGGCAGGTACCGCGTGCGCGTCTCGAAGCGCTGTGCCAGGCCGATCCGCTCAGCCAGTTGCCGCGTCGACGCTTTGTTCGCCAGGCGCTGGCGGCCGGCGGCGCGACCCTGGCGCTGGGGTTGGGCTGGTTTGGCTGGCAGCAGCATCAACTTAATTACCAGGGCCAGCTGCAAACCGCCCTGGGCGAGCGGCGCCAACTCGACCTGCCGGACGGCTCACAGCTGGAGGTCAACGGTCGTACGCAACTGGTCGTGCAATTTAGCGCCGGTCAGCGGCATATCCAGTTGCGCCAGGGCGAGGTGATGTTCAGCGTCGCCCACGACAGCGCGCGGCCCTTTGTGGTCAGCACCGACAACGGCACGGTAACCGTGACCGGCACTCGTTTCGATGTGCGCCAGGACCCGGAGCAAACCCGTGTGGCGGTCGAAAACGGCTCGGTGCGGGTTGAAGGTCGCGATGCTTCCAAGGCTTTGCTGGGCGCAGGCCTGGGGGCGCATATCGATGCTCGCGGTCAGGTGGCGGCACCCTATGCGGTAGATACCGCAGCTGTGACCGCCTGGCGCAAGGGCAAGCTGGTGTTCAACGACGCGCCGCTCAGCGAGGTGGTCAAGGAAGTCTCGCGCTACCGCGAGCAGCCCCTGCGTGTCGCCCCTGGCAAAATTGCCGCGCTGCGCCTGAGCAGTACCTTCAACGCCGACGACACCGACGCCTTGCTGCGGGCGCTGCCGAGCATCCTGCCGGTGGCGATCAAGGCCCATGCCGACGGCTCCCGCGAAATAATCGCAAAATAAATTCAGGTTTTTTTCCAGTTGTTCGTCTTCCTGGCCAACTGCAACTGCCAAGCATTTCCATTTGCATGGCATTGACATTTATATGGACCCTCAGGACCTCTCGACGACGTGAACAACAACAACGTTTCCCCGCGTTCTTCCCGCTGGTTGCCCCTGGCCCTGGCACTGGCTGTCAGTGGCGGTATCGCCAGCACTTATGCCGCCCCGGCACCAGCCAGCATCCAGATCCAGGCCCAACCGCTGGCTTCGGCTTTGAGCCAACTGGGCCAGCAGACGTCGCTGCAACTGTTCTTCAGCCCCGAGCTGGTGGCCGGCAAGCAGGCACCAGCGGTCTCCGGCAACCTGCAACCGGAAGAGGCGCTGCGGGCGTTGCTTGAGGGCAGCGGCCTGACTTATGAAATTTCCCAGGGCACCGTGGTCCTGCACCCGGCGCAAAGCGCCGGCACCCTGACCACCGGCAGCCTCGAGCTGGCACCCACCGACGTCAAAGTCGTCGGTGACTGGCTGGGCAGCGCCGAAGAAACTGTGGTCCACAACCATCCCGGTGCGCGTACCGTGGTGCGCCGCGAGGCGATGATCGAGCAGGGCGCCTTGAACGTACGCGATGTGCTGCGCGGCGTGCCGGGTGTGCAGGTGCAGGACTCCAACGGTACCGGCGGCAGCGACATCGCCCTGAACGTTGGTGTACGCGGCCTGACCTCACGGCTGTCGCCACGCTCCACGGTATTGATCGATGGCATCCCGGCAGCCTTTGCGCCTTACGGCCAGCCACAACTGTCGATGGCGCCGATCTCGTCCGGCAACCTCGACAGCATCGACGTGGTGCGCGGTGCTGGGTCCGTGCGCTACGGCCCGCAGAACGTCGGCGGGGTGATCAACTTCGTCACCCGGGCCATTCCCGAGAAAGCCACCGGCGAGCTGTCGACGACGATGGAAACCTCCCGCCATGGCGGCTGGAAGCACATCGAATCGGCCTTCCTCGGCGGCACTGCCGACAATGGCCTGGGGGCGGCGCTGCTGTACTCCGGGGTCAACGGCAACGGTTATCGCAGCAGCAACAACGACAACGATATCGATGACGTGTTGCTCAAGACCCATTGGGCGGTGACCGACAGTGACGAATTCTGGCTCAACTTTCATTACTACGACGCCAAGGCCGACATGCCCGGTGGCCTGACCCAGGCCCAGTTCGACGATGATCCGTACCAGTCCGACCGCGACTACGACACCTTCAGCGGCCGGCGCAAGGACGTGTCGTTCAAGTACCTGCGCCAGATCGACGACGTCACCCAGTTCGAAGTGCAGACCTACTACACCGACAGCTTCCGCGGCAGCAGCATCGCTGCCCGTGACCAGAAGACCCTGTCGTCGTACCCGCGCAGCTACCACACCTTCGCCATCGAGCCGCGGCTGTCGCGGATCTTCTTCGCAGGCCCGACCACTCAGGAAGTCAGCGTTGGTTACCGCTACCTGAAAGAAGCGATGCACGAACAGTCGACCCGCCTGGCGCTGATCAACAATGTCCCGACCGTGACCCCGGGCTCCGACGGCCATGTCTTCCAGGACCGCACCGGTGGCACTGAAGCCAGCGCCTACTACATCGATGACAAGATCGATGTCGGCAACTGGACCATCACCCCGGGGATCCGTTTCGAGCACATCAACACCGACTGGCATGAGCGCCCGGTGCGTGGTACCAACGGCGTGCCGGTGCAGGAAAAGAACCGCAGCGTGACCAGCAACGAGCCGCTACCGGCGCTGAGCGTGATGTATCACCTGTCGGATGAATGGAAGCTGTTCGCCAACTACGAGACCTCGTTCGGCAGCCTGCAGTACTTCCAGCTCGGCCAGGGTGGCAGTGGCGACCAGACCGCCAACGGCCTGCAGGCCGAGAAAGCCAAGACCTATGAAGTCGGCACCCGCTACAACAACGGTACCTGGGGTGGTGAGCTGACCGCGTTCTACATCGACTTCGATGACGAGTTGCAGTACATCAGCAACGACATCGGCTGGACCAACCTTGGCGCCACCAAGCACCAGGGTATCGAAGCCTCCATGCACTACGACCTGTCGGGGCTCGACCCGCGTCTGCAGGGCCTGAGTGCCAATGCCGGGTTCACCTACACCCGGGCCACCTATGAAGGCGAGATCCCCGGCTTCAAGGGCCGTGACTTGCCGTTTTATTCGCGACAAATCGTCAATGCCGGGCTGCGCTATGAGATCAATCGCTGGACCTGGAACCTCGATGCCTACGCTCAATCGAAACAACGCGCACCGGGCACCGGCATGAATGCCGACGGCAGCTTCAACGGCAACTACATCACCGAACCGAGTGCCGATGGCCAGTACGGCGACATTCCTGGTTACGTGACCTGGGCGGCGCGCGGTGGTTATGATTTCGGCAAGGAGCTGTCGAACCTCAAGCTCGCGGCCGGGGTGAAGAACATCTTCGACAAGCAGTACTACACCCGCTCCAGCGACAACAACTCGGGGATCTACCTGGGTGAGCCGCGCACCTTCTATGTGCAGGCCAGTGTAGGTTTCTGAGGCCTGATCGCGGGGCAAGTCGGGTCGCCGCACCGCCGCTCCCACATGTAGGAGCGGCGGTGCGGCGACCCGACTTGCCCCGCGATGCTTTTCAGCGTTACGCGACCGCTTCGGCCGGCGACACAATGCTGGTCTTGCCCCCCCGCGACCGCCCCGAGCTCAGGTAAGCGGCGATCGATTCCTGGGTCACTTCGCCGAGGAACACCTGCTCGGCGTCCAGCACCGGCAACCATGAGCGATTGAACTCGTACATCCGCGACAGCAGGATGCGCAGGTGCTCATCGTGCGAGGCGGTGGCGTTGAAGGTGCGCAGAAAATCAACGCAGCTGCCTTGCTGGCGATGCAGGTCGCGACGACGCACGTAACCCATGGCCTTGTTCTGCCCATCGGTGACCACCACGTAGCGGCGATCATGTTCGTCCATCAGCTCCAGGGCGTCGGCCACTGGCGTTTCCGGGCTGACCGACGGCGCGTTGTCGGCGGCGTCTTCGGCACGCACCAGCAACAGGCGCTTGAGGGTGCTGTCCTGGCCAACGAAGTTGCTGACGAAGTCGTCGGCAGGGTGCGCCAGCAGGGTGTCCGGGTGGTCGATCTGGATCAGCTTGCCGGCACGGAAAATCGCAATTTTGTCACCCAGTTTGATCGCCTCGTCGATATCGTGGCTGACCATGATCACGGTCTTGTTCAGCGCCCGCTGCATCTCGAAGAACTCGTTCTGGATCATCTCGCGGTTGATCGGGTCGACCGCACCGAACGGCTCGTCCATCAGCAGCAAGGGCGCTTCGGCGGCCAGGGCGCGGATCACGCCGATACGCTGTTGCTGGCCGCCGGACAACTCACGCGGGTAGCGTTGCAGGTATTGCTTGGGCTCGAGCTTGATCATGCTCATCAACTCGCGGGCGCGCTCGTGGCATTTTTGCTTGTCCCAGCCGAGCAGGCGCGGGACCACGGTGATGTTCTCCTCGATGGTCATGTTGGGGAACAGACCGATCTGCTGGATCACGTAGCCGATGCGCCGGCGCAGGGTCACTTCATCAAGGCCGGTGGTGTCTTCGCCGTTGATCAGCACCTTGCCCGAGGTCGGCGCAATCAAGCGGTTGATCATTTTCAGCGTGGTGCTCTTGCCGCAACCGGAGGGGCCGAGGAACACGCAGATCTCGCCTTCGTTGACGGTCAGGCTGACCGAGTCGACGGCTTTGACGTCTTTGCCGTTGGCGTGGAAGGTCTTGCTGAGGTTCTGAAGTTCGATCATGGGCGCAGTCCTTTTGGAGTCAGGGAGCGTTGCAGGGCTTGCAGCAGCAGGTCGGCGAAGATGGCCAGGAGGCTCACCAGCACGGCGCCGACCAGCAGCATCGACATGTCGCTGCGGCTGATGGAGGTGAGGATGAGCACGCCCAGGCCGCCGGCGCCGATGGTCGCGGCGATGGTCATGACGCCGATGTTCATGACCACGGCGGTGCGCACGCCGGCAAGGATTACCGGTACGGCGATGGGCAGCTCGACCATGCGCAGGCGCTGGCCGAAGGTCATGCCGATGCCGCGGGCGGCTTCACGAATACCCGGTTCGACATTGGTCAGGGCCAGGTAGGTGTTGCGCAGGATCGGCAACAGCGAATAGAGGAACACCGCAGTGATTGCCGGCAGCGGCCCCAGGCCCTGGCCGAACTTGGAATAGAACGGCAGCAACAGGCCGAACAGGGCGATCGAGGGGATGGTCAGCAGCACCGTGGCGCTGGCCTGCAAAGGGCCGGCGAGGGCCGGGAAGCGGGTCATGAGGATGCCCAGCGGTACGCCGAAGACAATCGCCAGGCTGACGGCGATGCCGACCAGGGTGATGTGCTGCCAGGTCAGGTGCAGTACCTGGGCCCAGTCGAGGTGGGTAAAGGTATCGAGCATGTTATGGCTGCTCCTGTGCAGGTGGATGCTGGCGCAGGTACTCGGCGGCGACTTTGCCCGGGCTCTGGTGTTCGACATCGACCTTGGCGTTGAGCTGGCGCATGGTCTCGTCGTCGAGCTGCTCGGCCAGCGGTTTGAGCAGGCTGGCCAGTTGCGGGTTGGCGTCGAGCACGGCCTTGCGCACTACCGGGGCTGCGGTGTAGTCGGGGAAGTAGTGCTTGTCGTCTTCCAGCAGCTTGAGGTCGAAGGCGCTCAGGCGCCCGTCGGTGGTGTACACCAGGCCACTGAACACCTGGCCGTTGCGCAGCGCGGTGTAGACCAGGCCGGCGTCCATCTGGCGGATGTCGCGGCGGGTCAGTTGCAGGTCGTAGGTTTCGGTCAGGCCCACCAGGCCGTCGGGACGGTTGGCAAACTCGGTGTCCAGGGCCACCACGTGGGTGCGGTCCTTCTCGTCGCGCAGCACCTGGTTCAGCTCACTGATGCTGTTGACCTGCGGGTACTGGTCGGCAACCTTGCGCGGCAGCGCCAGGGCGTAGGTGTTGCTGAACTTCGACGGCGTCAGCCAGATCAGGTCTTTTTGTGCATCCAGTTCCTTGACCCTGGCGTAGGTGGCCGCTGCGCTGGGCATGCGTTCTTCGATATGGTTGTAGGACACCAGCGAGACACCGGTGTATTCCCAGACCATGTCCAGTTGCCCGGTTTCGTGGGCGCTGCGGGCCAAGTTACTGCCCAGGCCGCCGGTGATGCGCACGTCAAAACCATGCTGGTTGAGGTACTGGGCGGTGATTTCAGCCAGTACCGTTTGCTCGGTGAAGACCCGCGCACCGAGGCGGATCACAGGTTTGTTCGCGGCCTGGGCAAATCCTGCGAACAGCAGGGCCGCGCCCAACAACAAGGCGATTCTTTTCATGACAGTTCCTTCGCTTAGTGGGCCAGGCCGCGTTCAAGCCAACGGCGGCTGGACTGCGCCACCAGGGCGTCGAGCAGCAGGGCGAGCAGGGCGGTGCAGGCAGCGCCAAGCAGCAGTTGCGGCTGATTGTTCAGGGCAATGCCGGGAAAAATCAGGCTGCCCAGGCTGTTGGCGCCGATCAGGAACGACAGCGGTGCGGTACCGACGTTGATCGCCAGGGCCACCCGCACACCGCCGACGATGATCGGCACGGCGTTGGGCAACTCGACACGCCAGAGGGTCTGGCCCGGGGTCATGCCGATGCCGGTGGCGGCTTCCTTGAGCGAGGCGGGTACGTTTTTCAGGCCTTCGTAAGTGTTGCGCACGATTGGCAGGAGGGAAGCGAGGAACAGCGCGAAGATCGCGGGACCGGCGCCAATGCCCAGGAAACTCAGGGCAATGGCCAGAACGGCCAGAGGGGGGATGGTGTTGCCAATGTTGAAAAACTGCATGAAGCGTTCGGCGCGGTCGACCCGGTGCGGTCGACTCAAGGCAATCCCGGCGGGTATGCCCACGGCTAACGCCGCCACCATCGACAGCAACACCAGCATCAGGTGCGCTTGCAGGTAGAACCACAGATCGGCGCGGTAGTGCGCGATCGTATCGATGCCGATCCAGTGGATCAGCAGGGCCAGGATGACGAGCACGAAGGCACATCCCATCAGCCCCTTGCCATAGCTTTTAGCCACAGGCGGACTCCTTTTGTTGTCGGCGAACACACTCCCGTGGCGGCCACCATTCCAGGCGGCAGGCAGTGTGATCGCGATAAGCAGCGCGTTGTCCGGAAACGGAGCGGAACACGCCATAAGCGAAGCCTCGTCAGGCTCGTAGTGCCGGTGAAACCAACCCTGACGAACGGTCATGACCGATTGCGTATCAGGGCAGTGGACGCCTCCACAGCCGTAAAGGTTCCCATCTGAAGCGGCATTTGGCCAGCGTTAATCCCTGAGACGCGAGGCGCTTCGCACGAAAAAACCGGGCATTTCCTTCCTGGTGTTATTGAAACCCCTGCTATCCGGCCGTCCGTCATAAAGCTCAGCATTGCAGCAGAAAATTCATGATAGTCGCTTGAGGGAATATTCCCCTGGAGGTATTTTGTTGTCATGGTCAATCAGCTTTTGTGCCGAGTTTCGGCGGGTGGCTTTTGCTTTCGATCCCAAGCGTCGCGCCGTTATCCTGGTTGCGGGTGACAAGGCCGGAGTCAGCCAGCAACGGTTTTATCGAAATTTGATTCGGCGCGCCGATGAGCGCTTCGACAGGTATCTGTCAGGAGGTGAAGAACATGTCTAGAACACTTGATGAAGTCATCAACAGTCTTTCCCTCGAACGAAGGGCGCGCGTCGAACAACGTGGACGTGAGTTGATTCGCGAGGAAATGACCCTGCAGGCGTTGCGAAAACAGCTGGAGTTGACCCAGGAAGGCATGGCCGGGCGTCTGGAGATTCGTCAGGCGAATGTTTCCAAGATTGAAAAGCGCAGCGATATGCTGATTTCGACCCTGCGCAACTATGTCGAGGCAATGGGCGGAACACTCGAACTGGTAGCGCACATGCCTGATCGCGGGCCTGTGACCCTTGAAGGCTTCACTGACAGTATGGCTGGACATAAATAGCGTACTCGTCGTTTCGCGCGACAGGCGGAGGCCTCAGGCTTTGGTCCCCGTTCGACTTCGGGTATGATACTGGCCCTTTTTGAATCACCTGCCAGGCGATTTCCCATGACCAACCAGGCCGCCGAAGTCGCGAAACGCCGCACCTTCGCCATTATTTCCCACCCCGATGCGGGTAAGACCACCATCACCGAGAAGCTGTTGCTGATGGGCAAGGCGATTGCCGTTGCCGGTACGGTGAAATCGCGAAAGTCCGACCGCCATGCCACCTCCGACTGGATGGAAATGGAGAAGCAGCGTGGTATCTCCATCACCACCTCGGTGATGCAGTTCCCCTATCGCGAGCACATGATCAACCTGCTCGACACCCCGGGCCACGAAGACTTCTCGGAAGATACCTACCGCACCCTGACCGCCGTCGACTCGGCGCTGATGGTGCTCGACGGCGGTAAGGGCGTCGAGCCGCGGACCATCGCCCTGATGGACGTCTGCCGGCTGCGCGACACGCCGATCGTCAGCTTCATCAACAAACTCGACCGTGACATCCGCGACCCGATCGAACTGCTCGACGAAATCGAAGCGGTATTGAAGATCAAGGCAGCGCCGATCACCTGGCCGATCGGTTGCTACCGCGACTTCAAGGGCGTGTATCACCTGGCCGGCGACTACATCATTGTCTACACCCCGGGCCATGGCCACGAGCGCACCGAGGTGAAGATCATCGAGAAGCTCGACTCCGATGAAGCCCGTACCCACCTGGGCGACGAATACGAGCGCTTCCTCGAGCAGCTGGAGCTGGTACAGGGCGCCTGCCACGAATTCGACCAGGACGAGTTCATGCGCGGCGAGCTGACCCCGGTGTTCTTCGGTACCGCGCTGGGCAACTTCGGTGTCGACCATGTGCTCGATGCCGTCGTCGACTGGGCGCCACGCCCGCTGCCGCGCGAGGCCAACGAGCGCGCTGTCGAGCCGACCGAAGAGAAGTTCAGCGGTTTCGTGTTCAAGATCCAGGCGAACATGGACCCCAAGCACCGCGACCGTATCGCCTTCATGCGTATCTGCTCCGGCCGTTACGAAAAAGGCATGAAGATGCGCCATGTGCGCACCGGCAAGGACCTGCGTATCGGCGATGCGCTGACCTTCTTCTCCTCCGAGCGTGAGCAACTGGAAGAGGCCTGGGCCGGCGACATCATTGGCTTGCACAACCACGGCACGATCCAGATCGGTGACACCTTCACCGAAGGCGAGGCCCTGGGCTTCACCGGTATTCCGCACTTCGCCCCGGAGCTGTTCCGCCGCGTGCGCCTGAAAGACCCGCTCAAGTCCAAGCAACTGCGCCAGGGCCTGCAGCAGCTGGCCGAAGAAGGCGCGACCCAGGTGTTCTTCCCCGAGCGCAGCAACGACATCATCCTCGGCGCCGTCGGTGTGCTGCAGTTCGATGTGGTCGCCAGCCGCCTGAAGGAAGAGTACAAGGTCGAGTGTGCCTACGAGCCGATCACCGTCTGGTCGGCGCGCTGGATCAGCTGCGAGGACAAGAAGAAGCTTGAGGAATTCAAGAACAAGGCCGTGGAGAACCTGGCCATCGACGGCGGTGGTCACCTGACCTACCTGGCCCCGACCCGGGTCAACCTGGCGCTGATGGAAGAGCGCTGGCCGGATGTGAAGTTCCGCGCAACCCGCGAGCATCATTGATTGCCCGACCCCGCCGCTTCTGGGTGGCGGGGTCGCCTCCTTTCAAGGGTGCATTTCTGCGCCCAACCGGTAGATCAGCAATGCCAGGCTGTCGGCATTGAACAGCATGATCTGCGCGCGTTTTTCGCTGTGACTCAGGAACACCTGACGAGCTTGCTGCAGATCCGGCGCGCCAGTGATCTTCAGGATCAGTTTCTTGCCTTTGCGATCGCTGCGACGCAAGTCGCGCAGCCTGCCAGTGTCTTCATCGTACAATTTGAACAACTTGTTCATCGGCGTCATGGCGCTGAAGCCGCTTTCGTGGGCGCGTTCCAGCCAGTCGCGCTCGGGGCCTGGGATCAGCCAGTCGGCGTACGGGGCAACACCCAGGGTGTAGGTGATGTCGCGGGTCTGGCAGGCCAGGTGAGACAGTTCATGCAGCAAGGTAAAGGCGCGGGTGAGGTTGGCGGCTGCCGGTTGGGCGTATCGGCCTTGTAGCGGCAACTGGTTGATGGTCGGGTTGTCGAAGAAGGCGTCGAGCAGAAAGATCTGCCGGCTGCGGTCGGCCGGGTTGACGAAGGCGCTGGCATCGATAGGCGCACCGACTCTGCTGCCCATGACATAGCGAGTCGAATGGGCGGGTGAGTAATTACGCGACAACAGCAGCGTCAGCAGTTTTTCTATCGGCCTGCTGACTTGCAGCAGAAGTGTGTCGGATACATCCGCGACGTTGAAGAAGTCCCTGAGGACCCTGGCCGTTTGCAGGGGTAGCTGGCGGGCTGTGGTGCGGCTGATGTTGAAGTGGCAGTTCACCAGGTAGGTTACTGCAGTATCGTGCGCTTCGCGGATCAGGTTGCCGCGATAAGGGTTTACGCGCTGGATCTGTGGCATGCCAACTGCGAGTATCGCGATCTGTTCCCGGGAGACGACCCGACGGGTATGGCGGCCGCTGAGGTCGCTCAGCACACCGCCGGCTTCGACCGGTTGCGGGCGTTCGGGGGCCGGGCTGCTCTCCTGATTTTTCCAGAACTTCTCCAGCGATTCGACCCCGACGGCGCTTTTGCCGACCAGCAGGCCCTGCACCAGCGCCGCGCAGAGTTCGGCCAGTGACTGGCTCCAGTTGCTGCGGTCGGCTTTTTCCAGGGTTTGCAGCACACTGGTTTCGGTCTGGAAAATACCCAGCAGCGTGCCCAGCCTGCCCGGCAGAAACAGGCTGGCTTGCAACCACAGCTGGCCGAGCAGGTTCTTCAAGGTTTGCCAGCGCGCCTCTTCGAGGGTCACCAGCTGGGCGTGGGCCATGTCCTGGAGCATCTGGGCGTTATCCACGAACAGTTGCTTGAACAGGTTGCCCGCGATCGGACGCCAGGCCAGGGTGATGGGGCCGGGGCGGGAAAACGGCAGGTCGAAATCCGATTCCACACTAAATGGCAGGTGTGGCTCTTCAAAGCCGCCGCGCCCATAGCGTTTGCGCATCTGCGCTGGCATACGCCCGAGCAGCAAGGCCTGCAACGCTGGCGTGGTCCTGATCTTTTTCAGCAGGTCACGGCTATCGGCAAATTGCCGATAGGCCTGGCGGCTGTCGTAAGGGCTGTACAGCACCAGCGGGCCCGCCTGCTGATTGCCGATCAGGTACAGGCCAGGCACCGGGTCCGGTTCAAGCCCGCTATCGGCCACCAACAGCAGTGGTGTCATGTGCTGTGTGCGGTCTTCTGGCAGTTCCAGTACCTGGGTAACCATCTGTAGCGCTGCGCCATCGAGCTCGCCCTTGAGGCGGGCACGCCAGGCCGCTTCGAGCATTTGCCCGGGCAGTTGCCGGCAGAAGGTAGCCAGGCGCCGGGCATAGTCGGGGTCGTGTTCGGCGAATTTCTGCTGTAGCAGGCGCTGGTAGTGGCCGCCAATATCCAGCGCCTTGGCCACCTTGCGAACGTACTGGCTGCGCAAGGTGGGTGGCAGCAGCTCACCCTTCTGGTCGGTCACCAGGGTGATTGCGTTGTCCCAGTCGCGGTAATGATCGAGCGCATAGTCAACCAGGGACTGGCGATGGCGCACGTAGCTGGCCGGCAGTGACAAGGGGATTTCCCCGGGCAGTGGCGGCGCAGTGATCCAGCGGTTGGTGGTGACCTGGATATCTTCAGGCCGGTAGTGGCCGGGGCCGAAATCCTGGTCCAGGCGCTGCTGCAGTTGTTCGCGGGCATAGGTGTCGATTTCGGGGATATCGAACAGGTAATCATCGTTTGCGCCCAGCAGGTTGCTGGCCAACACGCGCAAGTAGGCATGTTGATCTTCTACCGAGGCCTGGCGCAGCCACTCGGGTGCATGGGCTGCAACAGCCTCTGCCCTGGCGCGATCCTGCAGGTCGCGCAGGGCTGCGCCAATGGCATCGGTTTCGCTGATATAGCGGTTGAAGGCCTTGACCACGTTGCCCGGCAGGCGCGCAGCGATGGCCCGGTCGTACAGGGCCAGAATCCGCGACCGCCGAGAGGGCAGCGCAGCAGGCGCAAAGGCAACGCCCAGGCGTTCGGCCAGCGTGCTGAGCAGGGCCAGCAGTTGCTCCTGGTAGTCTTGGCTCAGTTGCCCGTCGCGCTTCAATACTGCTTGCAGTTGCCCGCGAAGGTGCTGGCGCAAGCGTCTGGCGCTATGGTCGAGCAAGGCCGGCGGGAGCAACGGCAAGGGGGTCGGCAGTTCAGCCGCGGTGGTGGCGCTGGCACGCCATTGGCTGTTATCGGCGGGGTGCCAGATCAGTTCGAGCAGCGACAGGACCGGGGTACTGCGGCCTTCCGGCTGCACGCTGATGGCGTGCAGGGGAGGGGCTTTGTGCAGAAAGCTGGACAGTTCGTGCTTGAGCAGTGCCCGGGTGACTGAACTGAGGCTCGGGCGCTGGGCGAGCATGGCCTGGTACTCCTGGGCCAATTGTCCGATCTGGGTTTGCATCGATTGCGCAGCCAGGCTGGCGTTGCCGAGGGTGCGGGCAAGTTGCTGCAATGTGGCGGTCGAGGGCGCTGCTTGCTGGGTGTGCAGGGGGGCGGCCTGGTCGGCAAGGCGATCATTGATCGTCAACATCAGGCTGTCGAACAGCGGCGCAGCCAGCAGATTGACCTGAAAATCCACAGCAGGTTGGCGCTGCAGTAACTGCTGTTGCGCCGGTGGTGCGTAACGCAGCACTGTAGCCATCAGCGCAGAATGATCCTGCAGGCCCAGCAGCGTCTGCTTGGCCTGGCGCCGATCGGCAAAGCGTTGCAGGCCGATGTCGGGGTTGTAGATGAACACTTCGGGCCAGTCGGCGCGGCTCAGCAGAAAGGTGGTGTCCAGGGCTATGGCCTGGCCATCGCCAGTGACCGCATCCAGGCGGTCGACGCGCAGCGCCGGGTCGTCGCCCAGTCGTTGCAGGGATTGTCGTTGCGCGGCGCTCAGCGGTTGCCTGGCGTCGAGGTGCTCGATGTGACGTAAAAAACCTGCGCGCAGGGCATCAGGATGAAAGTAGGGCAGGTTGGCCAACGGCATGAAAGTGTCCCGGCGGTACAAGGCAGCCGGGGGCCGATCCCCGCGGCAATCACTGGAGATTGCCGGGGGTAAGCAGGGCCGGGGCGTTACTTATATCAATTGCCGGCCTTGATGCTGGTCCAGATCCGCGTGCGGATACGGTCGATTTTCGCAGGCATCGCCTCCAGTGCGTAGAGCTTGCCGAGCATCTCGTCGCTCGGGTAAATCATGGTATTGGCCTTGAGCGCCGGGTCGACCAGGGTATCGGCCTTGAGGTTGCCGTTGGCGTACTGCACATGGTTGCTGATGCTGGCCATCACCTCGGGCTGCAACAGGTAGTTCATGTAGGCGTAACCGGCTTTTTCGTTCGGGGCATCAGCCGGCATGGCGACCATGTCGAACCACATCGGTGCGCCTTCCTTGGGAATCGAGTAGCCGACCTTCACGCCGTTGTTGGCTTCTTCGGCGCGGTTCCTGGCTTGCAGCACGTCGCCGGAGAAGCCCACCACCACGCAGATATCGCCATTGGCCAGGTCGCCGGTGTACTTGGAGGAGTGGAAGTAGCTGATGTACGGGCGCACCTTCATCAGCAGTTGCTTGGCCTTGTCGTAATCCTCGGGCTTCTGGCTGTGGTGTGGCAGGCCCAGGTAGTTGAGGGCGATCGGCAACAGCTCCGGGCCGTTGTCGAGCACCGCCACGCCGCAGCTTTTCAGCTTGCTGATGTACTCGGGCTTGAAGATCAGGTCCCAGGAGTCCAGCGGGGCATTGTCGCCGAGCACCGCCTTGACCTTGTCGATGTTGTAGCCGATCCCGGTGCTGCCCCACAGGTAAGGGAAGCCGTACTGGTTGCCCGGGTCGTTGACCTCCAGGGCCTTGAGCAGCACCGGGTTGAGGTTCTTCCAGTTGGGCAGCTGGGTCTTGTCCAGTTGCTTGAGCGCCTTGCCCTGGATCTGCCGGGCCATGAAGTGGTTGGAGGGGAACACCACGTCGTACCCGGAGTTGCCGGTCATCAGCTTGCCGTCGAGGGTTTCGTTGCTGTCGAACACGTCGTAGGTCGGCACGATGCCGCTGGCCTGCTGGAAGTTCTTCAGGGTGTCGGGGGCGATGTAGCTGGACCAGTTGTAGATCTTTACCGAGTCGGCCGCCTGGGCGACGGAGGCGGCCAGCAACACAGGTGCGAAGAGCAATGGGCGCATGTCTGGATTCCTTGCTTGGTCTGTTTTTTATCGAAGGAGGCAGGCGATCAAATGATCAGAAAATCAGCACATAGGTTTTGCGCACGGTCTCCTGGATGTCCCAGGTGCCGGTGCTGTTGGCCGGCAGCATGATCGCGTCGCCGGCTTCGATAGTCAGCGGCTCGCCGCCATCCGGGGTGAAGGTGCAGCGGCCCTTGATGAAGTGGCAGAACTCCTGCTGGACGATCTGCCGGCGCCAGCGACCCGGGGTGCATTCCCAGATGCCGGTTTCGACGCCGTCGCTGCGCTCGACGCTGGTGACCGAGGCGATCGAGACCGGCTCGCCGAGTGGCACCGCCACCGGGTTGGATTCGGCCAGGGTGACACTGTCGGTGTTCTTGAACTGGGTAATGCTCATAGCGGTGGATCCTGTGCAGGGGGTTCAAAAAGTCAGCGCATGAAACCTTCCATGAAGTCCGCCACGCCGCTGGCCAGGCGTCGGCGCCAGGGGGCGCTGGCCGGGTTGGCGAGGGTCTGGTCTTCATGGACGAAACTCTTGATGATCGCGTTGTAGCCCAGCCAGCGGCAGGGTTCCGGCTCCCAGCCGGGCAGGCTGTGCAGGGCGCGGTCGTGGCTGGCCCAGGGCTGCTCGGTGAGCGGGCTGCGCCGCTCGAGGATCAGCTCGGCCAGGGTCCGCCCGCCGAGGTTGCTGGCGCCAACGCCTTCGCCGCCATAGCCACCGGCCAGGGCGATGCCCTGTTTGCGGTCACAGAACATGTGCGGCTGGAAGCGCCGGGCCATGCCCAGGTTGCCGCCCCAGGCGTGGGTGATCCTGACCTTCTGCAACTGTGGGAACAGCTCGCCGAACAGGTAGCGGCGCAGTTCGATTTCGCTGTCGGTGAGGTCGAAGTTGTCACGCAGGCGGCCGGCAAAGCGATAGCCGCCGCGGGCGCCGAACACCAGGCGGTTGTCCAGGCTGCGCTGGCCATAGGTGACCTGGCGGCTGTTCTCGCTGAAGGCCTGGCCATGGTTGAGGCCGATCTGCTCCCAGACCTGTTCGGGCAGTGGCTCGGTGGCCACCAGCAGGCTTTGCACCGGCATCTGGTAGCGCCCCAGCGGCGGCAGGTTGACCGAGTAGCCTTCGACTGCTGGCACCAGCCACTGGCATTTGATTCGTGCCTGCAAGGTGCGTGCTTCACCGGAACGCCACTGGGTTACGGGGCTGTTCTCATAGAGCTTCACGCCCATGGCCTCTACCGTGCGGGCCAGGCCGCGCACCAGTTTGGCCGGCTGGATTGTGGCGACATTGGGGTTGAAGATCGCGCCATAGGGGCGGCTGATACGCAGCTGCGATGCCAGCTCATCGGGGCTTAGCCAGCGGTAGTCAGCTTCGTTCAGGCCCTGCTTGTAGAGCTTGTTCAGATACGCGCGCAGGCTGGTTTCCTGCTCGGGGTAGCGCGCGGCGCAGTACAGCACGCCGCCCTTGCGGTAGTCGCAGTCGATGCCTTCGCGTTCGAGCACCTGGGCCACTTCATCAGGAATGCCGTGCAACAGGTCATAGGCGGCGCGCCGCTGCTCGGGCGTGCTGCCGGCGAGCAGGCGGTCCTCACCGAGCAGGTTGCCCATCAGCCAGCCGCCATTGCGTCCGGAGGCGCCGAAGCCTGCAATCTGCGCTTCGACGATGGCGATGTTCAGCTGTGGTGCCAGGCGCTTGAGGTAGTAGGCGGTCCACAGCCCGGTGTAGCCGGCGCCGATGATGCAGACGTCGACGTCCAGGTCCTGTTGCAGCGCCGGGCGTGCGCTCAACGGCTCATCGAGTTGGTCCATCCACAGGCTGATACTGCGCAATGCCAGCATTGTTCGGCTCCACATCGGTAACGGTCTGTGGCGATCCTAGAAGCTTGCGGGGCGCTGTGTCTTACGTGCGTGCACGCAGAGAATTCTGCTTCACGTAGGCCTTGGGCGACAGGCCGGTGTGCTGGCGGAAACTTTTGTAGAACGCCGACAGCGAATTGAAACCGGCAGCAAAGGCCAGCTCGTCGATGCGTGCAACCGTGGCGGTGGCGCCGAGGCTGGTGAGCAGGTGCTGCAGGCGTGCCTGGTTGACGTAGCGGTAGAAGCTCTGGCCGAGCACCTGGTTGAGCAGGTAGGAGATCTGGTTGCGGCTGTAGCCGCTTTCGCGGGCCACCCGTTGCAGGTCCAGCTCCGGGTCGAGGTAGGGCTGCTGGCGCTGGAAGTACTGCTCCAGGTCCTGGGCCATGAAGCTCAGCTGGCGTGGTGACAGGCCCAGGCGGCTGGCGGCCGGGCGCAGGTCATTGTGGCCAGTGTCCTGGCTGGGCGCGCGGACCAGCGAGGCGTACTCGTTGACCCGCCAGATCAGGCCGTCGCGCACGGTGATCGCTTCGCTGGCCTGGAACGCCACCAGGCCTTCGCCACCGCGCAGGGTGACCTGGTACTGGATGAAGGCGGTGCAGCCATCGACGCGGATGCGGTCGCTGTGGACGATGTCTTCACCGGCTTCGCGGGGCATGCTCACACGCACGTATTCGCGCAGCTCATCGAGGTGCAGGACGCGGTTCTGGAAATAGTCGTTGTACTGGATATCGGGGTGATACAAGGCCATGACCCCGTCGAGGTCGCGATGCTTCCAGCACAGGTGGTAGCGCAGGACGGTGGCGGCGGTTTCCGGGGTTTGCTCCGGGCCGTCGGGGATAGGGTCTGGGGTCATTGCTGGATAGTGATTGAGGGGCCAAGCGCGGGTCAAGTCGAGGCGTCGCACCGCCGCTCCCACACAGTGCACTGTGGGAGCGGCGGTGCGACGCCTCGACTTGACCCGCGATACGGTTACAGGAACTGCTCGGCGTAATGGCACGCCACCTGCCGCGTCCCCACCTGCCTGAACGCCGGTTCCTCGGCAGCACAGCGCTCGGTGGCATACGGGCAGCGTTTGTGGAAAGCACAGCCAGGCGGCGGGTTCAGCGGGTTGGGCAGCTCGCCGGAAATCTTGATCTTCGGCTTGAGCGGGTCCGGATGAATGGTCGGCGTGGCCGACAGCAAGGCCTGGGTGTAAGGGTGCAGCGGCTTGCTGTAGATGTCCTCCTTGGGGCCCATTTCCGCCGGCCGGCCCAGGTACATCACCAGCACCTGGTCTGCCACGTGGCGCACTACCGCGAGGTTGTGGGAGATGAACACGTAGGCGGTGTTGAACTCCTTCTGCAGGTCCATGAACAGGTTCAGCACCTGGGCCTGGATCGATACGTCGAGGGCCGACGTCGGCTCATCGGCCACCAGTACTTTCGGTTGCAGCATCATCGCCCGGGCCAGGGCGATGCGCTGGCGCTGGCCACCGGAAAACATGTGCGGGTAGCGCTGGTAATGCTCGGGGCGCAGGCCGACCTGTTGCATCATCGCCTGGACCTTCTCGCGCCGCTCGGCGCGGGTCAGGTTGGTGTTGATCAGCAGCGGCTCACCCAGCTGGTCGCCGATCTTCTGTCGCGGGTTGAGCGAGGCGTACGGGCTCTGGAAGACCATCTGCACGTCCTTGCGCAGTTGCTTGCGCTCGGCCTTGTTGGCCCCGGCGACTTCCTGGCCGGCGATCTTCAGCGAGCCGGACGAGGGCTCTTCGATCAGGGTCAGGGCCCGGGCCAGGGTCGACTTGCCACAGCCGGACTCGCCGACCACGGCCAGGGTCTTGCCGGCTTCCAGTTCGAACGACACGCCGTTGAGTGCGCGCACCAGGGCATGGCCCTTGAACAGGCCGCGGGAAACTTCATAGTGACGGGTCAGTTCACGGGCGGTAAGGACGACGGTCATTACGCCACCTCCTGGTTCAGCGGGTAGAAACAACGCACCTGGCTATGGGCCTGGGGATCGAGGGTCGGTCGTTGCCGGCGGCAGTTTTCCTGCACGTAAGGGCAGCGCGGCGACAGCAGGCAACCTTGAGGACGGTCATAGCGGCCGGGGACGATGCCCGGCAGGGTCGCCAGGCGCTCGGCGCCTTCGCTGTGCTCGGGAATCGCCGCCAGCAGTGCTTCGCTGTAGGGGTGGGCGGGGACATCGAACAGTTCCGGCACCTGGCCGACTTCCACCGCTTGGCCGGCGTACATCACGCACACCCGCTTGGCGGTTTCGGCGACCACGGCGAGGTCGTGGGTGATCAGGATCAGCGCCATGTTCTGCTCTTTTTGCAGGTTCAGCAGCAGCTCCATGATCTGCGCCTGGATGGTCACGTCGAGGGCGGTGGTCGGCTCGTCGGCGATCAGCAGCTTGGGTTCGCCGGCAATCGCCATGGCGATCGCCACCCGTTGGCTCATGCCACCGGAAAGCTGGTGCGGGTAGGCGTCCAGGCGGCTTTCGGCGCCAGGGATTTCAACCTTCTTGAGCAGTTCCAGGGCACGCTGGCGGGCCGCCTTGCCGCGCAGGCCAAGGTGCTGGCGCAGCACTTCCTCGATCTGGAAGCCTACGGTGTAGCTGGGGTTGAGGGCGGTCATCGGGTCCTGGAAGACCATGGCCATATCCTTGCCGACCACCTTGCGCCGTTGCCGGCCGCTGAGCTTGAGCATGTTGGTGCCATCGAAGGTCAGGGCATCGGCGGTGATGCGCCCGGGGGCGTCGATCAGGCCCATCAGCGCCATCATGGTCACCGATTTGCCCGAGCCCGACTCACCGACGATGGCCAGGACCTCACCTTCATCGACCGTCAGGTCCAGTCCATCGACCACCGGTACCGCATTGGCGTCGCCAAAGCGCACGTTCAGATTGTTGATTTGCAGAAGTGACATGGCGATCTCCTCAGGCGGCATTCTTGAGTTTCGGGTCCAGCGCATCGCGCAGTCCGTCACCCATCAGGTTGATTGCCAGCACGCTGAGCAAAATGGTCAGGCCAGGCAGGCTCACCACCCACCAGGCGCGTTCGATGTAGTCGCGGGCCGAGGCCAGCATGGTGCCCCACTCGGGGGTTGGCGGCTGTACGCCGAGGCCGAGGAAGCCCAGGGCGGCGGCGTCGAGGATCGCCGAGGAGAAGCTCAGGGTGGCCTGCACGATCAGCGGCGCCATGCAGTTGGGCAGCACGGTGACGAACATCAGCCGGGGCAGGCTGGCACCGGCCAGGCGCGCGGCGGTGACGTAGTCGCGGTTCAGTTCGCCCATCACCGCAGCGCGGGTCAGGCGCACATAGGACGGCAGCGAGACGATGGCGATGGCGATCACGGTGTTGATCAGGCCAGGGCCGAGGATGGCGACAATCGCCACCGCCAGCAGCAGCGAAGGCAGGGCCAGCATCACGTCCATCAGGCGCATGATCGACGGGCCGAGGATGCGCGGAAAGAACCCGGCCAACAGGCCGAGGAAAATCCCCGGAATCAGCGAGATCACCACCGATGACAGGCCGATCAGCAGCGACAGCCGCGAGCCCTGGATCAGCCGCGAAAGCAGGTCGCGGCCGAGCTCGTCGGTGCCGAGGATGAACTGCCAGTTGCCGCCTTCCAGCCACACCGGCGGGGTCAGCAGAAAATCACGGTACTGCTCGCTGGGGCTGTGCGGCGCCACCCAGGGGGCGAACAGTGCGCAGAACACGATCAGGCTCATGAACATCAGCCCGGCGACCGCGCCCTTGTTGCGTGAAAAGGCCTGCCAGAACTCCTTGTACGGCGAGGGGTAAAGCAGGCTCTGGTCGACAGCGGTGGCCGGGGTGGTGACAGATTTTGCAAGTGGGGTAGTCATGACGAGGCCCTCAGCGCTGATGACGGATGCGTGGGTTGGCCAGGCCGTAGAGGATGTCCACGACGAAGTTGACCAGGATCACCAGGCAGGCAATCAACAGGATGCCGTTCTGTACCACGGGGTAATCACGGGCGCCGATGGCTTCGATCAGCCACTTGCCGATGCCCGGCCAGGAAAAAATGGTTTCGGTCAGTACCGCACCGGCGAGCAGGGTGCCGACCTGCAGGCCGAACACCGTCAGTACCGGGATCAGCGCGTTGCGCAGGCCGTGCACGAACACCACCCGGGCCGGCGACAGGCCCTTGGCGCGGGCGGTGCGGATGTAGTCTTCGCGCAGCACTTCGAGCATCGAGGAGCGGGTCATGCGCGCGATCACCGCCAGCGGAATCGTGCCCAGGACAATGGCCGGCAGGATCAGGTGCATCAGTGCATCCTTGAAGGCGCCTTCTTCGTCGCTGAGCAGGGTGTCGATGAGCATGAAGCCGGTTTTCGGCTCGATGTCGTAGAGCAGGTCGATGCGCCCGGACACCGGGGTCCAGCCCAGGCTCACGGAGAAGAACATGATCAGGATCAGGCCCCACCAGAAGATCGGCATCGAGTAGCCGGCAAGGGAGATTCCCATGACCCCATGATCGAACAATGAGCCACGCTTGAGCGCGGCGATGACCCCGGCCAGCAGGCCGATCACCCCGGCAAAAAACAGCGCCGCCATGGCCAGTTCCAGGGTTGCCGGGAACAGTGCGAGGAACTCGGTCCAGACGCTTTCGCGGGTGCGCAGCGATTCGCCGAGGTCACCCTGGGCGAGCTTGCTGACGTAGTCCAGGTACTGTTCAGGCAGCGGTTTGTTCAGGCCCAGTCGCTCCATGGCCTGGGCGTGCATTTCCGGGTCGACCCGCCGTTCGCCCATCATGACTTCAACCGGATCGCCGGGTATCAGCCGTATGAGCGCAAACGTCAGCAAGGTGATGCCGAAGAAGGTCGGGATCAGCAATCCCAGTCGCCGGGCAATAAAACTAAACATCTTCTGGAGTACCTCATCAGCCGGTCAGGCATGCCCGCCGGCACCCGGGTGGGGCGCCGGCGGTCGTTCTTGTTCTACTTCACCTGGGTAGTGGCGAAGTTGTTATTGGTGAGGGGGTTGATGTGGTACCCCTCAACGTTGTTGCGCATGGCGGTAAACATTTGCGGATGGGCCATGCTGATCCACGGTTGATCTTCATCGTACACCGCCAGGGCCTTTACATAGAGCGCTGCACGCTCATTGTTGTCGGTAACCTCGCGGGCCTTGGTGATCAACTGCTGGAAGGTTTGATTGCACCAGCGCGCATAGTTCTCGCCGCTTTTCACCGCGTCGCAACTAAGCAGCGGGCTAAGGAAGTTGTCCGGGTCGCCGTTGTCGCTGGCCCAGCCGGTCGAGACCATGTCGGCTTCGCCCTTCTTGGCCCGGCGCAGCATCTCGGCCCATTCCATCACGCGGATATCGACGGTCAGGCCGATCCTGGCCAGGTCCGCCTGAAGCATTTCAGCGCTCAGGCGCGGGTTGGGGTTGGTCGGGCCGCCGCCGTTGCGGGTGAACAGGGTCAGCACCGTGCCTTCGGGCACGCCGGCTTCCTTGAGCAGGGCGCGGGCCTTGTCGAGGTCACGGGGCGGGTTCTGGTTGTCGGTGTTGTAGCCGATCATGCTCGGCGGGTAAGGGTTGACCGCGACCAGTGCGTTGCCCTTGCCGAACAGCTGGTCGACGTGGGTCTGGCGGTCGAAGGCAATGTTGATGGCTTTGCGCACGCGCACATCGCTCAGGTACTTGTGTTCGGTGTTGAGCGAGATGTAGCCGGTGGTCAGCGCTTCCATCTCGGCCACTTTCAATTTGGGGTCGGCCTTGATACTGGGAATGTCATCGGGCTTGGGGTACAGCGCCACCTGGCACTCGTTGGCCTTGAGCTTTTGCAGGCGCACGTTGTTGTCGTTGGCGATGGCGAAGATCAGCGCATCGGCCGGAGGCTTGCCACGGAAGTAGTCCGGGTTGGCCTTGTAGCGCACCTGGGCGTCCTTGTTGTAGCGCTGGAAGATGAACGGGCCGGTGCCGATCGGCTTGTTGTTGAGGTCGCCGGTCTTGTTGGCCTTGAGCAACTGGTCGCCGTATTCGGCAGAGTAGATCGAGGTGAAGGCCATGGCCAGGTCACGCAAAAAAGGCGCTTCGGGCCGGGTCAGGGTGAAGACCACAGTGTGCTCGTCGGTCTTCTCGACGCTTTTGAGCAGGTCCTTGAAACCCATGCTCTCGAAGTAGGGGAAACCGATGCTGGTCTTGTTGTGCCACGGGTGATTAGGGTCCAGCTGTCGTCGGAAACTCCACAGCACGTCGTCGGCATTCATCTCGCGGGTAGGGGTGAAGTAGTCGGTGGTGTGGAACTTGACCCCTTCGCGCAAGTGGAAGGTGTAGGTCAGGCCGTCATCGCTGATGTCCCAGCGCTCGGCCAGGGCCGGCTGGATATCGGTGGTGCCCGGGCGGAAGTCGACCAGGCGGTTGAAGATGGCCTCGGCCGAGGCGTCGGCGGTTACGGCGGTGGTGTACTGGACGATATCGAAGCCTTCCGGGCTGGCCTCGGTACACACCACCAGCGGCTTGGCTGAGAGGCCCGCCGCAGTACTCAACAGGACGGCTGCCAGGGCAGCCTGTAGCGGTAGCAGTTTCATGAAACCTCCTGCAATCGATTAACCAGAGTAGCCGTCCCGGCCGATTCGGCGAACCGGCCGGGAAACCGCGTTCTAGAGGAAGTTGAAGGGAATGGTGGTGACAATCCGCAGCTCGTCCAGGCTACCGTCGATCTGGGCCTTGCTGGCCCGGTGCGCGGTGTAGGTGGCACGAATGGTGGTGTCCTTGAGCGAGCCGCTCTGCACCGCATAGGTGGTGCCGATGCCCCACTCGTAGTGGTTCTCGCCGTCCAGGCCACGCACGTCGTAGCCGCTGCCGGTGTAGTGGGTGCCGTCGATGCCCCAGCCGCGCGCGTTATAGAGGTTGAACTTGAGGCCCGGCACGCCGTACTGGGCCATGTTCAGCACGTAGGCGATCTGCATCGACTTTTCGTTCGGGCCGTTGAAGTCCGAAAGCAGGGAGTTGGCCAGGAAGATCGCGTTGGTGTCGTGCAGGTAGTCGAAGTACTCGTTACCGTTGACCTGCTGGTAGGAGAAGGTCAGGTTGTGGGCCTGGTGGGTCAGGCCGAACGACAGGCTGTAGGTGTCGTTGTCGATATTGCCAAGCTTGCTTTGGCCTTCATCCTTGGTCTTGTAGTAGTTCAGGCCGGTGGTCAGGCTTAGCACCGCGCTGTCGCCCAGCTCATGGCTGGCGCCGAAGTAGTACTGGTTCCACAGGTCTTCGACGTTGGACACGTAGAAGCTGGTTTTCAGGCTTTTCAGCGGCTGGTAGTTCACACCGGCAATGTTGACGTGATCGGCTGAAAAGGCGCGATCACCGTACTCGGCAACGAATTTGCTGGTGCCCTGTTCGGTCCGGTTCGAGAGCCGGTCGAAGGTGCCGACATCAAACGACAGGTTGTCGAATTCTTCGCTGTGCAGGCTCACACCTTCGAAGCTCGACGGCAAGGCGCGGTTGCCGATGTAGGCCAGTACCGGGGTGTCCATCGATTGGCGGCCGGCGGTCAGGGTGGTGTTGGACACCCGCGCCTTGACGTTGGCCAGGCCCATCTTGCTCCACTGGCCGATGACATCGCCGTCGCTGTGGGTCAGGGTGCGGTTGTTCGGCCCGGCCACCGCCGCGCGGCCACGCTCCAGGGCGATGGCGTTGTAGACGGCGACCTCGGTGCTGAAGCCGAAGGTACCTTCGGTAAAGCCCGAGGTGTAGTTGAGGATGGTGCCCTGCACCCAGTTGTCACGGCTGTGGGTGTCGTGCTGGCTGCCGTCGCTCTTGTAGTACTTGAACAGCGGTGCGCGGGTGGCGCGTTCGCGGCCATACCAGTTGCGGGTCGAGCCGGACAGGCTCTGGCCTTCGATGAAGCCCTTGGCTTCACTCTGGGCGCTGGTGGCTTTGACGCTGACCGGAACATAGTCCTGGCTGGCGGGTTCGGCCTGGGCCATGGCTGACAGACCACTGAGGGACAGTGCCAGTACTGCGGTTTGGGTTCGTCTCAAGGTAAAGCTCCCTTTTCTTTTCTTCTTTTTAGTTACCGCCTGGCCTTGTGGGCTGGGCGTCTTGCCGGTTGGAACAAGGGTTTGCAATCGTTTGCTGCAAGGCAATCGGGCATATTCAGGCTGAGTTCGCCCGCGAAGGCGCTGCGCGCCCCCGAGGGAGAAAGCGGTTTTTTATTCGGTACTGACGCCTGAGAAGTTGTTGCGCCCGAAAGGACTTACCTTGAAATCCACGACCTTGGCACTGAGCGGCTGGTTGACCGTCGAGTGGGCGATCGGGGTGATGGGCAACTGTTGCCTGAGGCGCTGCTGCGCCTGCTGGTAGAGCAGGGTGCGTTGCTCGCGGTCGGTGATGGTCTTGGCTTTCTTGACCAGCGCGTCGTACTGCGGGTCGCACCACATGGAGTAGTTGTTGCTGCCTATCGCGTCACAGCTGTACAGGGTGCCCAGCCAGTTGTCCGGGTCGCCGTTGTCGCCGGTCCAGCCGATCAGCGAGATGTCGTGTTCACCGTCCTTGGTGCGCTTGAGATATTCGCCCCACTCGTAGCTGACGATTTTCACCTTCAGACCGACCTTGCCCCAGTCGGCCTGGAGCATTTCGGCCATCAGCTTGGCGTTGGGGTTGTACGGGCGTTGCACGGGCATGGCCCAGAGGGTGATTTCAGTGCCTTCCTTGACCCCGGCAGCCTTGAGCAGTTCGCGGGCCTTTTGCGGGTTGTAGCCGGCATCCTTGATGCTTTCGTCGTAGGACCACTGGGTCGGCGGCATGCTGCCCACCGCCAGTTGCCCGGCCTCCTGGTACACCGCCTTGACGATGGCCGGCTTGTTCACCGCCATGTCCATGGCCTGGCGTACTTCAAGCTGGTCGAAGGGTTTGTGCTGAACGTTGTAGGCGATGTAGCCGAGGTTGAAGCCGGGTTTTTCGATGACCTGCAGCTTGGGGTCGCTCTTGAGTGCATCGAGATCGGCCGGGCGTGGATGCAGGGTGACCTGGCATTCGTTCTTGCGCAGTTTCTGGATGCGCACCGAGGGGTCGGTATTGATCGAGAAGATCAACTGCTCGATCTTCACCTGGCTCGGGTCCCAGTAGTCCTTGTTGCCGCGGTAGCGGATCTGCGAGTCCTTCTGGTAGCGCTGGAACACGAACGGGCCAGTGCCGATCGGCTTCTGGTTGATGTCGCTGGGGCGCCCGGAGGTCATCAGTTGCTCGGCGTATTCGGCCGAGAGTACGGCGGCAAAACTCATTGCCAGGTTCTGCACGAAGGCGGCATCGATGCTGTTGAGGGTAAAGACCACGGTCATCGGCGCGGTCTTTTCGATGCGGGCGATGTTTTTGTCCAGGCTCATGCCGACGAAGTAGGGGAATTCGGTGGGGTAGGCCTTGCGAAACGGGTGGTCGCGGTCGAGCATGCGATTGAAGGTGAACAGCACGTCGTCGGCGTTGAAATCGCGACTGGGGGTGAAATCCTTGTTGCTGTGGAACTTGACCCCTTCGCGTAGGTGGAAGGTGTAGGTCAGGCCGTCGTCGGACACCTCCCAGCTTTTTGCCAGGGCCGGTTTGACGGCGGTCGCGCCGCGTTCGAATTCCACCAGGCGGTTGTAGATCGGCTCGGCGGCGTCGTTGTCGGTGGCGCTGGTGTATTGGGCGGTATCAAAACCGCCGGGGCTGCCTTCGGAGCAGAACACCAGGTTCTTGGCCAGGCCCGCAGGGGCCTGGGCGAGCAGGCCGAAGCCCAGCAGCGCTGCATAGATTGGAGTGTGGCGCATGACGATCCCTTCTCTCTTGTTGTTTTTTTCGCGGTCCATGGCGCACAGCCATACGAATCGCGCCGACTCTGCTGCACCCTTGACGGTAGAGCCATCAAAGCGCTGCAGATAGGTGCGATTACGCAGAGGTGTGTAGGAGGTATCCGATAGGGCGTGCGACGGTTCCGTGTCGATGCGCTAGCGGCTGACCTGCCAGGCCATCAGGCTGCGGCCCCGGCTGCCGTGTGGCGTCGCGGGGCCGAGCCAGATGGCTGCTATTTGGTCACGCTGACCCCATAGAAGGAGTTCAAGCCAAACGGGCTGATCTTGAAGTCCTGTACGGTTGAACGCATAGGTTGATACACCGTCGAGTGAGCGATAGGTGTCATCGGAACCTGTTCTTTGAGGATGTGTTGCGCTTGCTTGTACAGCTCGGTGCGCTTGGCCTGGTCGGAGGTGGCCTTGGCTTGCTTGACCAGGTCGTCGTACGGCTTGTAGCACCACTTGGAGAAGTTGTTGCCTTCCAGGGCATCGCAGCCAAACAGGGTGCCCAGCCAGTTGTCCGGGTCACCGTTGTCGCCGCTCCAGCCAATCAGCATGGCGCCGTTCTCGCCACCCTTGGAGCGCTTGATGTACTCGCCCCACTCGTAGCTGACGATCTTGGCCTTGATGCCGATCTTGGCCCAGTCCGATTGCAGCATCTCGGCCATCAGCTTGGCATTGGGGTTGTACGGGCGTTGCACCGGCATGGCCCAGAGGTTGATCTCGGTGCCTTCCTTGATGCCGGCTTCCTTGAGCAGCTGCTTGGCCTTCTCGGGATCGTACTTGGCGTCCTTGATGGTGGTGTCGTAGGACCACTGGGTCGGCGGCATGGCGTTGACCGCCAGCTGGCCGGCGCCCTGGTACACCGAGTCGATGATCTGCTGCTTGTTTACCGCCATGTCCAGCGCTTCGCGAACCTTGAGCTGGGCCATCGGGTTGGGCTCGTTGCTGCCCTTGATCTTGTCCATCACGTTGTAGGCGATGTAGCCGAGGTTGAAGCCGGCCTGATCAGGCATCTTCAGGTTCGGGTCGTTTTTAAGTGGCTCGATGTCGGCCGGGCGCGGGAACAGGGTGACCTGGCACTCGTTCTTTTTCAGCTTCTGCATGCGCACCGAGGCGTCGGTGGTGATGGCGAAGATCAGGTTGTCGATCTTCACATCCTCAGGCTTCCAGTAGTCCTTGTTGCCCTTGAAGCGGATCTGCGCGTCTTTCTGGTACTTGCTGAACACGAACGGGCCGGTGCCGATCGGCTTCTGGTTGATGTCGGCGGGCTTGCCCTGCTTGAGCAACTGGTCGGCGTATTCGGCGGACTGGATCGAGGCGAAGCTCATGGCCAGGTTCTGGATGAACGCAGCGTCGACGCCGTTGAGGGTGAACTTGACCGTGTGCTCGTCGAGCTTTTCGATCTTGGCGATGTTCTTGTCCATGCCCATGTCGGTGAAGTACGGGAACTCGGTAGGGTAGGCCTTGCGAAACGGCATGTCCTTGTCGAGCATCCGATTGAAGGTGAACAGCACGTCGTCGGCATTGAAGGCGCGCGTCGGCTTGAAGAATTCGGTGGTATGGAACTTGACCCCTTCGCGCAGGTGGAAGGTGTAGGTCAGGCCATCGTCGGAAATGTCCCAGCTGGTCGCCAGGCCCGGGATCACTGCGGTGCCGCCACGCTCGAACTGGCTCAGGCGGTTGAAGACGGTCTCGGCTGAGGCATCGAAGTCGGTTCCGGTGGTGTACTGGCCCGGGTCGAAGCCTGCGGGGCTGCCTTCGGAGCAAAACACCAGGTTAGTCGCCGCAAGGGCGGAAGGTGCGCCGGCTAGCAAGCCTGCGCCGACCAGAAACGGAATGACCGCGTGTTTGAGCATGGTGGCCTCATTGTTGTCATTTTTGATTTGAGGGGGCCTTGTGAGCCGACCTGCGGATACTTATGCAGGCCCCATACCCAATGCAACACTCAAAGGGATGGGTGACGGTAAACAGTGGGACGAACGTACAGGAATGTCGCATCCGTATAATTTTTTACGGAGTTGATCGTTTGCGAGGGGGTGTTTCAGGTTGTTTCGAAGACGTTGTCTCACTATCGAGTCAGTCTTTGCACTAATTTGGGGCGCGAGGTGCTACAAGTAACAGGGTTCGCGACAGCCGAAACTGCCGCGAACCAGCAGAAAAGTAACGCGGCTTACTGCATCTGGACTTCAATGGTGCCATCGGCACTCATGGTCACGTCGGTGGTGCCGGCTTCGATTTCCGGAGCGGGCGCTGCGTCTGCGGCCATGCCGGCGGCTTTCATCATCATCGGTGCGCTACGGGCATAAGGATGCGGGTAACCGCTGCTGTTGAGGTTCAGGTTGACCACTTTGTAGCCTTTGCCGCCCAGGGCTTCGGTGGCCAGTTGGGCACGGGCCTTGAAGGCGTTGACGGCATCCTTGAGCAGGTCGTCTTCGCTGGTTTTGCGCGTGGCCGGGGCGATGGAGAAGTCCATGCCGCCCATTTTCAGGTCCTGCAGCAGGGTGCCGGTGAGTTGCGACAGGGCCGGGAAGTTGGCGCTTTCCAGGCGCAGCTCGGCGCGTTCGCGCCAGCCGGTGATCTTCTGACCCTTGTTGTCGTAGATCGGGTAGCTGTTGCGGCTGCCCTGGCTGATCTTCACATCCTTGACCTCGCGCGCCTGTTTCACCGCCTTGTTCATGGTTTCGGTGATTTCAGTGGCCAGCTTGCCCGGGTCGGTATTCTGCGCTTCGCTGTACAGGGTCACGACCATCAGGTCGCGGGCCACTTCCTTGCTGACTTCGGCGCGCAGCGAAATCTGGTTGTAGCGCGGGGCCTCATCGGCCAGGGCCGGAAGGCTGGCTAGCAAGCTGGTGGCCATTGCCAGGGCGGCGCTGCTGCGGGTGATCGACATGTATGACTCCTTGAAAGTGTGGCGCGGGCACTGAACACAAGCAGTGCACGCTGGCCCATGAGACTGGCAACAGTGTAGTGAGGTTCAAAATGGCCATCATTGTTATGTAAAAAAGTGTGGCGCTTTGCCGCATCACTGCAGACCAGGCCGCAGCTTCGGTATACTCGCGACGATTCGCCTGGAGCACTCATCAGGAGAGCTCATGCTCGCCCCCGTACAAATGCTGTCTGCAACCCGTCAGAACCTCTGGCGCCTGACCTTCATCCGCATCCTGGTGCTTGCCGCCCAGGCCGGCTCGGTCGGTGTCGCCTACTGGACCGAACTGCTGCCGCTACCGTGGCTGTCGCTGGTCATTACCCTCGGCCTGTCGATGCTGCTGTGCGCGTTCACGGCCCTGCGCCTGCGCCTGACCCTGCCGGTCACCGAGCTGGAGTATGCCTTCCAGCTGGCCTGTGACCTGCTGATCCACAGTGCCTTGCTGTATTACTCGGGCGGTTCGACCAACCCCTTCGTGTCCTATTACCTGGTGCCGCTGGCCATTGCCGCGGTGACCTTGCCCTGGGTCTATTCGCTGATCCTCTCCGGTATTGCCCTGGCCGCCTACAGCTTGCTGCTGGTGCAGTTCTATCCGCTCGAGACCTTCCCCATGGCCCGGGAGAAGATGCAGGTCTACGGCATGTGGCTGAGTATCGCCCTGGCTGCGGCGGTGATTACCTTCTTCGCCGCGAAGATGGCCGAAGAGCTGCGCCGCCAGGAGCAACTGCGCGCCGAACGCCGAGAGGAGGGCCTGCGCGACCAGCAACTGCTGGCCGTGGCCACCCAGGCCGCTGGCGCTGCCCATGAGCTGGGCACGCCGCTGGCGACCATGAGCGTATTGATCAAGGAAATGCGCCAGGATCACAGCGACCCGCTGCTGCAGGAAGACCTGGCGGTGCTGCAGGACCAGGTCAAGCTGTGCAAGGAGACCCTGCAGAACCTGGTGCGCGCTGCCGAAGCCAACCGGCGCCTGGCGGTCGAGAACCAGGAAGTGACCTTCTGGCTCGACGAAGCGCTCAACCGTTGGCACCTGATGCGCCCCGAGGCCAGTTACCGCTTCCAGCGCCTGGGCCAGGGCAATGTGCCGCGCCTGGCGCCGCCGCCGGACCTCACCCAGGCCTTGCTGAACCTGTTGAACAATGCCGCCGATGCTTGCCCGGACGACCTGGAAGTGCGCCTGGACTGGGACGCCCAGGACATGGTGATCAGCATCCGCGACCACGGCCCGGGCGTGCCGGCAGCGATTGCCGAATCGATCGGCAAACCCTTCTTTACCACCAAGGGCAAAGGCTTCGGCCTGGGCCTGTTCTTGAGCAAGGCCAGCGTGACCCGTGCTGGCGGCTCGGTAAAACTCTATAGTCATGAAGAAGGCGGTACGCTCACCGAGCTGCGCCTGCCGCGTGACGCGCGAGGAGATGTGTGATGAGTGATGAAATCCAGGTTGAAGGCGAAGAGCTGCCGCACCTGCTGCTGGTTGACGACGACGCTACCTTTACCCGGGTAATGGCCCGGGCCATGAGTCGCCGCGGCTTTCGCGTGAGCACCGCAGGTTCTGCCGAAGAGGGCCTGAAAATCGCCCAGGACGACGTGCCGGACTATGCCACGCTGGACCTGAAGATGGATGGCGATTCGGGCCTGGTACTGTTGCCCAAGCTGCTGGAACTGGACCCGGAAATGCGCGTGGTGATCCTCACCGGTTACTCGAGCATCGCCACCGCGGTCGAGGCGATCAAGCGCGGTGCCTGCAACTACCTGTGCAAGCCCGCCGACGCCGACGATGTGCTGGCCGCGCTGCTTTCCGAGCACGCCGACCTCGACAGCCTGGTGCCGGAAAACCCGATGTCGGTGGACCGCCTGCAGTGGGAACACATCCAGCGCGTGCTGACCGAGCATGAAGGCAATATCTCCGCCACCGCCCGGGCCCTGGGCATGCACCGGCGGACCTTGCAGCGCAAGCTGCAAAAGCGCCCGGTTCGGCGCTGACTGACTATTGCGGGGCAAGCCCGCTCCTACTGTAGGAGCGGGCTTGCCCCGCGATCAATTTATTTGCCGCCGAGGATCGTTCGATCCACCCGCACTGCCAGTTGCCCGGCCCCGGGCGCGGCATCGAATACCACCTTGCCGCTTTCAGCCAGCTTGGCCCGGCCCACCACTACGCCATCGCGCAGCAGCTCCAGGGGTACATCCTTGAGGGACTGGCCCGACGCCAGCTCAATGTTCAGGGTAATGCTCATGAGTGATTTCCTTATCACGGCTGTTGATCGATATAGGTCGTGGTGCTCGCATCCAGCGAGGCGATCAGTTCCGGCGAACCGCCGCGGAACTGGCGGAACAGATTGCGCGACACCGACTTGCCGGAGGTGTCCAGCGGCACCGTCAGGGTCGGTTGGAAGCGCTCGGTCAGTTCGGCGTAGTCGCTCCACGGGCCAATGTAGGACTCGTTGAAACCGTTGACCACGCTCACCGCATAACGCACGGCATGGCCGGGCAGCCAGTTGGGCTGGCTCGGTACCTGGGTCTGCCAGCCGTCGGCGCGAATGCTCGGGGCGCTGGCAGGGGCATCGAGGTAGCCGGTGGGTTTGTTCGGGCTGTAGTCCTTGAGCAGCAGGTAGGTACTCCAGCCCCACCAGTTGTCGATCTGCGCCGGGTCATTGAGGTTGTTGACGTCGGCGCGGCGCATCAGCTTGCCGTTGCGCAGGGCAAACAGTGGGGCGAAGTTGCCTGGCACCTGTCCTTCCACGGCAGCTTGCAAGTCAGCGGCGATGCGCAGCGCACCATAGGCTGTCGGCGCCGGCAGGTTGCCGGTGTCGAATGCCTGGAAGATCTCATCGGCAGACTTCTGCACCGCCAGGCCCACCTGTTTGCGGTTGGCGACGTCGATGCTGTCGAAGTAGCGCTTGTCGCCATAGCCGCGCCAGGTATTGCCCTGGGCATTGCGCAGCACCAGGCCGTACTTGCTGTCTTCATCGTGCATGAAGCGCGAGATCAGCGAGCCGAGATCGGCCGGGGTGACGTTGTCCTTGATTGCCTTGCGCGGTACCCGCACGTGGCCGGCGGAGAACAGGTCAGTGAGGAAGTGGTCGGCGAAGGCGTTCATCGCGTAGGCCAGTTCCAGCTGCCCGTCATCGCCGCTGGCGCGAGCTTTCACGGCCTGGCGCAAGGCGGCGGTATGGCCGGCGACATACGCCAGCAGCGCCCATTCACCGAAGTGGTCCCAGTTGCTGGCGGCCAGCTTGAGATAGCGACCCAGGGGGAACATCGGCGAAACGAAGCTGCCGCCGCCGGTGATCTTGTTCCACTCTTCCGAGAGGGTGTCGCCCAACTGATCGTAGGCTTCATGTGGCTGGCGACCGTCTTTGATCGCCTGGTTGGCGGCGGCGATTTCCCGCTGCATGACCGCGAGGATCTTGCCGGCTTCTTCCCGGGAGGCGGGAAGCACGGCCAGTGAATCAAAGGCGGCGACAAAACGTTCAACGCGTTCTTCGGCCGTGGCGCCATCGGCAATCGGCCGCTCGGGAATGCCATAGAAATCACCACCCAGGGCGACGATCTGGCCGTAGCTTAGGCTCAGGCCATTGGCCAGGTGCAGGGCGACTTTCCAGGCCGGGATCGGCGCGCTGTCGTGGCTGAAGCGCAGCAGGGTGTTGTCGCCAATGGCGGTGTGTTCGCCGCCTTCAAAGCGCAGCACCGGTTTGCCACTGGCGGGCGGTTTGGCCGCCAGGCCAAGGCGGTGGTATTTGATCGTGTGATGGCCGTCGAGCACCAGCACCAGGTGGGCGTCGGGGCCGGGAATGTTGATGCCGCTGACGCTGAACAGGGCGTCGAGGTCGGCGACCACGGTGGTGGCGAGCGCCTTTTGGGCGTGCAGTCCAGTTTGCATACCTGACATATTCAACTCCTTTGAGATGTCATGGATTTACCTAAGCAACTGTATGTATATACAGTTGTTTCGATCATATCCAAACCATTTCCTACGTCAACAACTCTTTTTTCTTACACAGGAATACGATTCATCAATCGGTGGCTGACGTATCATTAGCCCCCTAACGACAGCCATCGGGACCACCCTGCATGCTCGCCCTCTTTATCCAGACGCTGAACATCACGGCGCCGGTGTTCGCCATGCTGTTCATGGGCGTGCTGCTCAAACGCATCAAGGCCATCAACGACGACTTCATCCACACCGCCTCGTCGCTGGTGTTCAACGTGTGCATGCCGGCTTTGCTGTTTTTGGGGATCTACCACGCCGACCTGACGGCGGCGGTCAAGCCCGGGCTGCTGGTGTTCTTCGTGGTCGCCACCCTGGGCAGTTTTGCCCTGGCCTGGGGCTTCGCCCTGTGGCGCTGCCCGCGTGAAGACCGCGGCATCTACACCCAGGGCGGCTTTCGCGGCAACAACGGGGTTATCGGCCTGGCACTGGCGGCAAGCATGTATGGCGATTACGGCATTTCGCTGGGGGCGATCCTCGCCGGCCTGGTGATACTGCTGTACAACTCGCTGTCGTCGGTGGTGCTGGCGGTGTACAGCCCGAGCATGAAGTCCGACCCCTGGAGCATCTGCAAGAGTATCCTGCGCAACCCGCTGATCATCAGCGTGCTGCTCGCCACGCCCATGGCCTACGGGCAAGTGCCGCTGCCCAACTGGTTGCTGACCTCCGGTGATTACCTGGCGCAGATGACCCTGCCGCTGGCATTGATCTGCATTGGCGGTACCCTGTCGCTGGCGTCACTGCGCGAAAGCGGTGGCTTGGCGGTCAGCGCCAGCCTGGTGAAGATGATCTGGTTGCCGGTGATCGGCACCCTGGCGGCCTGGCTTTGCGGCTTTCGCGGCGCGGAGCTGGGTATCCTGTTCCTGTACATCGGCAGCCCGACCGCCGCGGCCAGTTATGTGATGGCCCGCGCGGCCAACGGTAACCATGAACTGGCCGCCTCGATCATCGTAATTACTACGCTGATGGCCGCCATAACCACGAATATCGGCATTTTCCTCTTGCAGTGGGGCGGCTGGATCTAGATTCTGTGCCGACAATAAAGCCAACACTGCCTTCCACCTTCAAGGACATTTCATGCAAGAACAGAACCCCCCAGAGCGATTACAGCGCGGGTTGAAGAATCGCCATATCCAGTTGATTGCCCTGGGTGGCGCCATCGGTACCGGCCTGTTCCTGGGTATTGCCCAGACCATTCAAATGGCCGGTCCGGCTGTGCTGCTGGGGTATGCGATTGCCGGCCTGATGGCGTTCTTTATCATGCGCCAGCTGGGCGAGATGGTGGTCGACGAGCCGGTAGCCGGCAGCTTCAGCCACTTTGCCCACCGCTACTGGAACGAGTTCGCCGGTTTTGTTTCCGGCTGGAACTACTGGGTGGTCTATGTGCTGGTCGGCATGGCCGAGCTGACGGCCGTGGGTATCTACGTGCAGTACTGGTGGCCGGACTTCCCGACCTGGGCGACGGCGGCGATCTTCTTCGTGGTGATCAACCTGATCAACCTCACCCAGGTGAAGGTCTACGGCGAAATGGAGTTCTGGTTCGCCCTGGTCAAGGTCATCGCCATCGTCAGCATGATCGGCTTTGGCGCCTGGCTGCTGGCCAGCGGCAATGGCGGGCCGGACGCCAGCGTCGCCAACCTCTGGCAGTACGGCGGCTTCTTCCCCAATGGCTTCAGCGGTTTGCTGATGGCCATGGCGGTGATCATGTTCTCCTTCGGCGGCCTGGAACTGGTCGGTATCACCGCTGCCGAAGCCGACAACCCGCGCCACAGCATCCCGCGTGCCACCAACCAGGTGGTCTATCGCATCCTGATTTTCTACATCGGCGCCCTGGCGGTGCTGCTGTCGCTGTACCCGTGGCAGAAGGTGGTGCAGGGCGGCAGCCCGTTCGTGATGATCTTCCACAACCTGGACAGCAACCTGGTGGCGACCATCCTCAACGTGGTGGTACTGACCGCCGCGCTGTCGGTGTACAACAGTTGCGTGTACTGCAACAGCCGCATGCTGTTCGGCCTGGCCAGCCAGGGTGACGCGCCGCGTGCGCTGCTCAAGGTCAACCGCCGTGGCGTGCCGCTGACGGCCCTCGGTGTTTCTGCCCTGGCCACCGGCTTGTGCGTGCTGATCAACTACCTGATGCCGGGCGAAGCCTTTGGCCTGCTGATGGCTCTGGCGGTCTCGGCGCTGGTGATCAATTGGGCCAGCATCAGCATCACCCACCTTAAATTCCGCCGCGCCAAGCAGGCGTCGGGCGAGTCGACCTTCTACAAGAGCTGGGGCCACCCGGTGACCAACTACCTGTGCCTGGCGTTCATCGGGCTGATTCTGGTGGTGATGTACCTGACTCCGCCGATCCGCATTTCGGTGATGCTGATCCCGGCCTGGATCGCCACCCTGGGTGTGGCGTTCTGGCTGAAGAAGAAAAGTCAGAAGGCCGTCGTCGTCAGCAACTGACGGCCTTGGCGCAAGTGATCGATCAGCTCTGCGGGTAGCTGTCGATCACTTCCTGGGCGGCGCGAAAGGCATCGACCGCTGCCGGCACGCCGGCGTACACCGCGCAGTGCAGCAGCGCCTCGCGAATTTCCTCGACCGTACAACCGTTGTTCAGGGCGCCACGCACGTGGCCCTTGAGCTCCTGCGGGCATTTGAGTGCGGTGAGGGCGGCGAGGGTGATCAAGCTGCGGGTTTTCAGCGGCAGGCCTTCGCGGCTCCAGACGCTGCCCCAGGCATGTTCGTTGACGAAGTCCTGCAGCGGCTGGCTGAAGTCGGTGGCATTGCTCAAAGCGCGATCGACGAAGGCATCGCCCATGACCTGGCGGCGAACCTGTTCGCCGGATTTGTTGTTGTCGCCCATGTTGTTTTCCTTAGTGTTGGCGGCGCCAGGCACGCAGGGTGGTGTACAGCAGCAACGCCCCCAGTGCTGGCAATGCGTAGAACAGCATCAGTTTTTCAAGTCGGCTGGCCAGCGGCATGCCGGTGGTGAAGGCCACCACATGCAGACCATAAGCCAGATACAGGCAGAGGAACACCAGCCCTTCGGCGCGGGTCACCCGGTAACCGGAGTAGAACACCGGCAGCGCCAGCACCGCGACCCCGAGCATCACCGGCAGGTCGAAGGCCAGGGCATTGGGCGAGATCGACAGCGGCTCGGGGGCGACCAACGCGGTCAGGCCGAGCACCGCCAGCAGGTTGAACAGGTTGCTGCCGATCACGTTGCCCACGGCGATCTCCCGCTCGCCACGCAGGGCGGCGATCAGCGAGGTGGCCAGTTCCGGCAGCGAGGTGCAGACCGCGACCACAGTCAGGCCGATGACCCGCTCTGACAGGCCCAGGTCTTGCGCCACCTCTACCGCTGCCTCCAGCAGCAGATGACCGGCCAGGCTGAGCAGGCCAAGCCCGGCCAGCATCAGCAGCACACTACCAAGCCAGAACCGGCCGCCACGCTGCGGGCGCGGTCCGGGGGACGGGTAGGTGCGCGCGTGGTGGCGGGACTGGTGCCAGAGGATCGCCAGGTAGCCGAACAAGCCACACAGCAGCAGGGCTCCTTCCAGGCGCCCGAGCAGTTCGTTGAAGGCCAGCAGGTACACCGCCAGGCTCGCGGCGATCATCAGCGGGATATCCAGGCGAACCAGCTGGCGCGAGACCCGCAGCGGGATGATCAGCGCGGCCAGGCCCAGGGTCACGAGGATGTTGAAGATGTTACTGCCGATCACGCTGCCGACCGCGACATCCGGCGCGCCGGTGTAGGCCGCCTGCAGGCTGACGGTCAGTTGCGGCGCGCTGCTGCCGAATGCCACCAGGCTCAGGCCGATGATCAATGGCCGCACTTGCAGGCTGGCGGCCAGGCGCAGGGCGGCGCGCACCAGCAGTTCGGCGCCGGCGATCAGCAACAGCAGGCCGATGCTCAACTGCAGCAGGCTGAAAGTGGGTAAAGCGGCCAGGTCGAAAATGGTCGGGCTCCGGGGTCAGGTCAATCGCTGAGACTTTGTACCCGTACGCGCGCGGTTCCGCTACGGATCATCCCGAGTTTATCCGCGGCGGCGCGCGACAGGTCGATCAGCCGGCCACGGGTATGCGGGCCGCGGTCGTTGATGCGCACCACGACGCTGCGTTCGTTGTTGAGGTTGGTGACCTTGACCCGCGTGCCGAAGGGCAGGCTGCGGTGGGCGGCGGTCATGCCGTGCTGGTTGAAAGGCTCGCCACTGGCGGTGCGTTTACCGTGGTGACGGGAGCCGTAATAGGAGGCGGTGCCGGTCTTGTCGTAACCGCGGGGGTCGATATCGTGGCTGGCGCAGCCGGCCAGCAGGGTGAAAAGCGCGAGTGCGCTGAGGGGACGCCACATGTATGCAGATGCTCCGTGGGGTGGCCATCGCCGGTCAAGTCGGGTCGCCGCACCGCCGCTCCCACAGCAACAATCAATCCTGTGGGAGCGGCGGTGCGGCGACCCGACTTGACCCGCGATTTAGCAGGCGACGCGATTACCCTTCGAGCTTGCTCTTGAGCAATTGGTTCACTTGCTGCGGGTTGGCCTTGCCTTTGGAGGCTTTCATGGCCTGGCCGACGAAGAAGCCGAACATCTTGCCGCGCTTGGCTTCATCCGCAGCGCGGTATTGCTCGACCTGCTTGGCGTTGGCGGCCAGCACTTCGTCCAGGACCTTCTCGATCGCACCGCTGTCGGTGACCTGCTTGAGGCCCTCGGCTTCGATGATCTGGTCGGCATCGCCGTCGCCGGCGGCCATCTTCTCGAACACCACCTTGGCAATCTTGCCGCTGATGGTGTTGTCGAGGATGCGCTTGAGCATGCCGCCCAGGTGCTCGGCAGTGACCGGCGACTGGTCGATTTCCAGGCCCAGCTTGTTCAGCAGGCTGCCCAGCTCGACCATGACCCAGTTGGCGGCAAGCTTGGCGTCGCCGCACACACCGACCACTTGTTCAAAGTAGTCGGCCTGTTCGCGGCTGGTCGCCAGGACGTTGGCGTCATAGGCCGAAAGGCCGAACTGGCTCTGGAAGCGCTCACGCTTTTGCGGTGGCAGTTCCGGCAAGGTGGCGCGCACCTCTTCAAGGAAGGCGCTTTCGATGACCACCGGCAGCAGGTCCGGGTCGGGGAAGTAACGGTAGTCGTTGGCTTCCTCCTTGCTGCGCATGGAGCGGGTCTCGTCCTTGTTCGGATCGTACAGGCGGGTTTCCTGGATGACCCGGCCGCCGTCTTCGATCAGCTCGATCTGGCGCTGCACTTCGGTGTTGATCGCGCGCTCGATGAAGCGGAACGAGTTGACGTTCTTGATCTCGCAGCGGGTACCGAACTCGGCCTGGCCCTTGGGGCGTACCGAGACGTTGCAGTCGCAACGCAGCGAGCCTTCGGCCATGTTGCCGTCGCAGATGCCCAGGTAGCGCACCAGGGCGTGGATGGCCTTGACGTAGGCCACGGCCTCCTTGGCGTTGCGCATGTCCGGCTCGGAGACGATCTCCAGCAGCGGGGTGCCGGCGCGGTTGAGGTCGATGCCGGTGGAGCCGCTGAAGTCTTCGTGCAGGCTCTTGCCGGCGTCTTCTTCAAGGTGCGCACGGGTGATGCCGACGCGCTTGACCGTGCCGTCTTCGAGGGCGATGTCCAGGTGGCCCTTGCCGACGATCGGCAGTTCCATCTGGCTGATCTGGTAGCCCTTGGGCAGGTCGGGGTAGAAGTAGTTCTTGCGCGCGAACACGTTGTGCTGGCCGATCTCGGCATCGATGGCCAGGCCGAACATGCAGGCCATGCGCACCGCTTCCTGGTTGAGCACCGGCAGTACGCCGGGCATGCCCAGATCGATCAGGCTGGCCTGGGTGTTCGGCTCGGAGCCGAAAGTGGTGGCGCTGCCGGAGAAAATCTTCGACTGGGTGGCGAGCTGGGTGTGAATCTCCAGCCCGATGACAACTTCCCATTGCATGTGGTGATCCCTCAGAAGCCGTTAGGTGCGCGAGTGTGCCAGTCAGTCACTTGCTGGTAGCGGTGCGCGACGTTGAGCAGGCGGCCTTCGTGGAAATACGGTGCCAGCAGCTGCACGCCAACCGGCAGACCATCGACGAAACCGGCCGGCATCGACAGGCCTGGCAAGCCGGCGAGGTTGGCGGTGATGGTGTAGACGTCTTCCAGGTACTCGGCGACCGGGTCGTTGTTCTTGGCGCCGATCTTCCAGGCCAGGTTTGGCGTGGTCGGGCCGAGGATCACGTCGACGTCGTTGAAGGCCGACATGAAATCGTTCTTGATCAGGCGGCGGATTTTCTGTGCCTGCAGGTAGTAGGCATCGTAGTAACCGGCCGACAGGGCGTAGGCCCCGACCATGATCCGGCGCTGTACTTCAGGGCCGAAGCCTTCGCCGCGGGAGCGCTTGTACAGGTCGGTGAGGTCGACCGGGCTCTCGCAGCGGTAGCCGAAACGTACACCGTCGAAGCGCGACAGGTTGGACGAGGCTTCCGCCGGGGCGATCACGTAGTAGGCCGGGATGGCGTGCTGCATGTTCGGCAGGCTGATTTCCTTGACCACCGCGCCGAGCTTTTCCAGCTCCTTGACGCTGGCCTGGACCAGGTCGGCGATGCGCGGGTCGAGACCGGCACCGAAGTATTCCTTCGGCAGGCCGATGCGCAGGCCCTGGAGCGAGGCGTTGAGGCTGGCGCTGTAGTCCGGCACCGGTTCGTCGATGCTGGTGGAGTCCTTGGCGTCGAAACCGGCCATGCCTTGCAGCAGCAGCGCGCAGTCTTCGGCAGTGCGGGCCAGCGGGCCGGCCTGGTCGAGGCTCGAGGCGTAGGCAATCATGCCCCAGCGCGAAATCCGACCGTAGGTCGGTTTCAGCCCGGTCAGGCTGGTCAGCGCTGCCGGCTGTCGGATCGAACCACCGGTGTCGGTGGCGGTGGCGCCAGGCAGCAGGCGCGCGGCAACCGCGGCCGCCGAGCCACCGGACGAACCGCCCGGCACGTGCTCGAGGTTCCACGGGTTTTTCACCGCACCGTAGTAGCTGCTCTCGTTGGCCGAACCCATGGCGAATTCGTCCATGTTGGTCTTGCCCAGGGTCACGGCGCCGGCTTCGGCCAGCTTGCTGACCACGGTGGCGTCATACGGCGCCTTGAAGTTGTCGAGCATCTTCGAGCCGCAACTGGTGCGGATGCCCTGGGTGCAGAACAGGTCCTTGTGGCCGATCGGTGCACCGAGCAGGGCGCCGCTCTCGCCGGCGGCGCGGCGGGTGTCGGCGGCCCGGGCCTGGCTGATGGCCAGGTCTTCGGTGACGCTGATGAAGCTGTTGATTTGCGGGTCGAGCTGGTTGATGCGCGCCAACAGGGCGCGGGTCAGCTCTTCGGAAGAAAACTTCTTGTCGGCGAGTCCGCGGGCGATCTCGGCCAGGGTCAGTTGATGCATGGCAGGCTCTATTCCCTTACTCGATGACTTTCGGAACCAGGTACAGGCCGTTTTCCGTCGCCGGGGCGATGGCCTGGTAGCTGTCGCGATGGTTACTTTCTGTTACCACGTCGGCGCGCAGGCGCTGGGTGGCTTCCAGAGGGTGGGCCAGTGGCTCGATGCCAGTGGTGTCGACCGCTTGCATCTGGTCGACCAGTCCCAGAATACTGTTCAGGGCATCGGTAGTGCGTGGCAGATCGGCTTCATTCAGGCCCAGTCGGGCCAAATGAGCGATCTTTTCCACGTCGCAGCGTTCAAGCGCCATGGGGATCTCCTGGGAAAACAGAAACGGATTTGCTCCGCGATGAGGAACATGCTGGCAGTATTACGGTCATAAGGCCGCGATCATGTGCAGGCTTGCTCGGAAAAACCGCCAATTTAACATATTGGTGCCTTGCCCAAAATCCCCGCCGTTGTTAGAGTTTGCCGCACTTTTTTACCCACGCGTTGCCTAGGGTCACTTTCCCATGTTCAAGAAACTGCGTGGCATGTTTTCCAGCGATCTTTCCATCGACCTGGGCACTGCCAACACCCTTATTTACGTGCGTGAGCGCGGTATCGTCCTGAATGAGCCATCGGTTGTGGCCATTCGTACTCACGGCAACCAGAAAAGTGTCGTCGCTGTCGGTACCGAGGCAAAGCGCATGCTGGGCCGTACGCCTGGCAACATTGCTGCCATTCGTCCGATGAAAGACGGCGTGATCGCCGATTTCAGCGTTTGCGAAAAAATGCTGCAGTACTTCATCAACAAGGTTCACGAAAACAGCTTCCTGCAGCCAAGCCCGCGGGTACTGATCTGCGTGCCGTGCAAATCGACCCAGGTCGAGCGCCGGGCCATTCGTGAGTCGGCGCTGGGCGCCGGTGCCCGTGAAGTGTTCCTGATCGAAGAGCCAATGGCCGCCGCCATCGGTGCCGGCCTGCCGGTCGAGGAAGCCCGCGGTTCGATGGTCGTCGATATCGGTGGTGGTACCACTGAAATCGCGCTGATCTCCTTGAACGGTGTGGTTTACGCCGAATCCGTACGGGTCGGTGGCGACCGTTTCGACGAAGCCATCGTCACCTACGTGCGCCGCAACTACGGCAGCCTGATCGGTGAGTCCACCGCCGAGCGCATCAAGCAGGAAATCGGTACCGCCTATCCGGGTGGCGAAGTTCGTGAAGTCGATGTCCGCGGCCGCAACCTGGCCGAGGGCGTGCCACGTGCCTTCACCCTGAACTCCAACGAAGTGCTGGAAGCGTTGCAGGAATCCCTGGCGACCATCGTCCAGGCGGTCAAGAGCGCCCTGGAGCAGTCGCCGCCGGAGCTGGCTTCGGACATCGCCGAGCGTGGCCTGGTGCTGACCGGTGGTGGCGCCCTGCTGCGCGACCTCGACAAGCTGCTGGCACAGGAAACCGGCCTGCCGGTAATCGTCGCCGAAGACCCGCTGACCTGCGTGGCTCGCGGTGGTGGCCGTGCCCTGGAAATGATGGACAAACACACCATGGACCTGCTCTCCAGCGAATAAGCCGGAACCCGCAGTTCACGCCGCCCGGTTTACAGGTAGTGCCCACAGTGCTACCTGTATGTGCTGGGCTGACGTCCGTGTGGGCGTCGTTTTCCGTCAATCCGCAAGCAGGCCGGTGCGTTGCCGTATGAATGACCTCTTGAATCGTCGTCCACGAGGAGCGGCCCATTAAACCGCTTTTCGCCAAGGGCCCTTCGCTGGGCGTACGCCTGCTCGTGCTGGTTGTGCTGTCGATCACCCTGATGGTGGTCGACGCGCGCTTCACCCTGCTCAAGCCAATGCGTAGCCAGATGGGCCTGGTGCTGATGCCGTCCTACCTGGTTACCGATCTGCCCCAGCGCGTGTGGCAGGGGGTTGCCAGCCAGTTTGGCAGCCGTACCGAACTCGCCGCTGAAAACGAAAAACTCAAGACCGAAGCCTTGCTCCTGCAAGGTCGCCTGCAGAAGCTGGCGGCCCTGACCGAGCAGAACGTGCGCCTGCGCGAGTTGCTCAACTCCTCGGCGCTGGTCAACGAGAAGGTCGAAGTTGCTGAGCTGATCGGCGTCGATCCCAATCCTTTCACTCACCGGATCCTGATCAACAAGGGCGAGCGCGATGGCGTGGTCCTCGGTCAGCCGGTGCTCGACGCGCGTGGCCTGATGGGCCAGGTGGTCGAACTGATGCCCTACACCTCGCGGGTACTGCTGCTGACCGACACCACTCACAGCATTCCGGTGCAGGTCAACCGCAACGGCTTGCGGGCAATTGCCAGCGGTACCGGCAACCCCGAGCGCCTCGAGCTGCGCCATGTGGCCGACACCGCTGACATCAAGGAAGGCGACCTGCTGGTCAGCTCCGGCCTCGGCCAGCGCTTCCCGGCCGGTTACCCGGTGGCCACGGTCAAGGAAGTGATCCACGACTCAGGCCAGCCGTTTGCCATTGTCCGGGCGATTCCGACCGCTGCGCTCAACCGCAGCCGTTACTTGCTGCTGGTGTTCACCGATAGCCGCTCGCCCGAGCAACGTGCCAGCGATGCCGCGATTGCCCAGGAAGAGGCTGATCGCCAGGGCCTGCCCGCTTCGGCGGCCGCGCCTGCGCCTGGCAGCGCCCCGGCTGCACCGGCTGCGGCCACCCCGGCGCCGGCTGCCACGACGCCAGCCGCACCGGCAACCAGTGCCCATCCGCCCGCCACGGCAGCCCCCGCAGCCCCTGCTGCGGTACCCGGCGCGCCAGTCATTTCCCGGGAGAGACACTGATGGTAAGCACCCGCAGCCGTAATGGCTGGGTCATCTGGCTGAGCTTTCTGATCGGCATGCTGCTCAGCGTGTCGCCCATGCCGCAGTTCGCCGAAGTGTTCCGGCCGATGTGGCTGGCCCTGTTGCTGGCCTTCTGGACCCTGGCCGTGCCGCACCGGGTCGGGATGACCACTGCATTCGTCCTCGGCCTGGCTGAGGATGTGCTGTATGGCACCTTGCTGGGGCAGAACGCCCTGGTGCTGACCCTGATCACTTTCCTGGTGCTGTCGTTGCAACAGCGCCTGCGGATGTTCCCGATGTGGCAGCAGAGCCTGGTGATCCTGGTGATTTTCGGCCTGGCCCAGTTGATCCAGCTGTGGCTCAGCGCCCTGACCGGCAACCGCTTGCCGACCCTGGCGCTGATCTGGTCGGCGGTCATCAGCGCCTTGCTCTGGCCGTGGATCAGCTATGGCCTGCGTGGTCTGCGCCGACGCCTGAGCATCAACTGAGCACTCACATTCAACGCTGACAGGGAGACGTCAAGATGACCCTGCTGTACCTGGCCTCTGGCTCGCCACGCCGCCGTGAGTTGCTGACCCAGATCGGTGTTCCCTTTACTTCGCTCAGTGCCGCGATCGACGAGACGCCGCTGCCCGCAGAGGCTGCAGCAGCTTACGTCGAGCGTCTGGCGCGGGAGAAAGCGTGCGCTGGCCTTGCGTCACTACCCGAAGGTAGCGAGGGCCCGGTAGCAGTGCTGGGCGCCGATACCGCCGTGGTGCTCGAAGGTCGAATTCTCGGTAAACCGCAAAACCGCGAAGATGCCCTGGCCATGCTGGCAGCCCTGTCCGGGCACGAGCACCAGGTAATGACGGCGGTGGCCGTGGCCGATCATCAGCGTTGCCTGAGCGTCAATGTCACAAGCCGTGTGCTGTTTCGCCCCATCAGTGCCGAGGAAGCCGAGGCCTACTGGGCCAGCGGCGAACCTGCCGACAAGGCCGGAAGCTACGCCATTCAGGGCCTGGGGGCGGTATTCGTCCAGCGCCTCGAGGGCAGCTATTCGGCCGTGGTCGGCCTGCCCTTGAACGAAACCGCCGAACTGCTCGGTCAATTCGCCATTCCCTGCTGGCAGCGTCTGCCGGCCTGTTGAGCGAGGATTAGCCAGAACTGCCCTAGCCAGTCGCCTGCGAGCGATCCATGATTACTGAAGTCCTTTGACGAGAGCCTGCCATGAGTGAAGAGATTCTGATCAACATCACACCGATGGAATCACGCGTGGCGGTGGTGGAGAACGGTGTACTGCAGGAGGTGCATGTCGAGCGCACCCAGCGCCGTGGCATCGTCGGCAACATCTACAAAGGCAAGGTGGTGCGGGTACTGCCGGGCATGCAGGCGGCCTTCGTCGACATCGGCCTGGACCGCGCGGCGTTCATCCACGCCTCGGAAATCTCCCTGCGCGAAGGCTCGTCGGTCGAGAGCATCAGCGCCCTGGTGCATGAAGGCCAGAGCCTGGTGGTGCAGGTGACCAAGGACCCGATCGGCTCCAAGGGCGCGCGCCTGACCACCCAGCTGTCGATCCCGTCGCGCTACCTGGTGTACATGCCGCGTACCAGTCACGTCGGTATTTCGCTGAAAATCGAAGACGAGGCCGAGCGCGAGCGCCTCAAGCAGGTGGTGACTGACTGCATCGCCCAGGAAAATATCCAGGACGCCGGTGGTTTCATCCTGCGTACCGCCGCCGAAGGCGCCGGGGCCGATGAAATCCTCATGGACATCCGCTACCTGCGCAGGCTCTGGGAGCAGATCGGCGCGCAGATCAAGACCGTCGGCGCGCCGACCGAAATCTACGAAGACCTCGGCCTGGCCCTGCGCACTCTGCGCGATCTGGTTAACCCGAAAATCGAGAAGATCCGCATCGATTCGCGGGAAACATTTCAGAAAACCACGCAGTTTGTCGCCGAATTGATGCCGGAAATCGCCGATCGTCTGGAACACTACCCGGGCGAGCGACCGATCTTCGACCTCTACGGCGTCGAAGACGAGATCCAGCGCGCCCTGGACCGCAAGGTGCCGCTCAAATCCGGCGGTTACCTGGTAGTCGACCCGGCCGAGGCGATGACCACCATCGACGTCAATACCGGGGCTTTTGTCGGCCACCGCAACCTTGAAGAGACCATCTTCAAAACCAACCTCGAGGCGGCCACCGCCATTGCCCGGCAACTGCGCCTGCGCAATATTGGCGGGATCATCATCATTGACTTCATCGACATGGAAGATGAAGAGCACCAGCGCCAGGTACTGCGGACCCTGGAAAAACAGCTGGAGCGCGACCACGCCAAGACCAACATCATCGGCATCACCGAGCTGGGCCTGGTGCAGATGACCCGCAAGCGCACCCGCGAAAGCCTCGAGCAGGTACTCTGTGAGCCCTGCTATTGCTGCCAGGGCCGGGGCAAGCTGAAAACCCCCGAGACCGTCTGTTACGAAATTTTCCGCGAGATCCTCCGCGAAGCCCGCGCCTACCAGGCTGAAGGCTACCGGGTGCTGGCCAACCAGAAAGTGGTCGACCGCCTGCTGGATGAAGAATCGGGTAACGTTGCCGAACTTGAAGCCTTCATTGGTCGAACCATTCGCTTCCAGGTCGAGTCCATGTATTCCCAGGAACAATATGATGTGGTGCTCCTCTGACTCGGTCTGAACAACATTGCGCAGTGCGCCGGCTGGCAAACCGCCGGGTTGCGGCCATAGTTAAGGCACGATCTGGAGGGCCACAGGCATGGAACGACTGATGCGCGTTCTCGGCGCCTTGACCCGCTGGGGGTTGGGCATCAGTGCCTTGCTGGCGGTGTTGGTGGCGCTTTATGTCAGTCTCGGCCGGCAGTTCATCCCGCTGGTGGCCGAGTACCGTGCCGAGGTCGAGGACAAGGCCGAGCAAGCCCTGGGCCTGCCGGTGCATATCGGTGCCCTGGAAGGGCACTGGAGCGGCCTGGCGCCGATCGTGCGGGTACGCGATATCCAGGTCGGCGAAGGGCCCAGTGCCCTGCGCCTGGACGGCGTCAGGCTGGTGCCGGACCTGTGGGCCAGCCTGGTCGAGCGCCAGGTGCGCCTGGCCAACCTCGAAGTTGGCGGCCTGCAACTGAGCCTGCGCGAGGACCAGAACGGCGCCTGGGCCCTGGAAGGCCTGCCGAAAAAAGACGACAAACCACTCGACCCCGAGCAACTGCTCAAGCAGATCCAGGTGGTGTCGAAAGTCACCGTGGTCGACAGCCAGGTGACCCTGGAGCCGTTCCAGCGCGAACCCATGACCCTCACCTACGTCAGCCTCGGCCTGCAGACCGGCAGTGTGCGCCAGCGCCTGGACGCGCGGCTGACCCTGCCCGATGGCCAGCCACTGGCGTTGAGCCTGCGCAGCCGGATTCGCCCCAGCCAGTGGCGCGACGGTGAAATCGATGCCTACCTGAGCCTGCCGCAAAGCGACTGGGCGCGCTGGCTGCCGCCACGCCTGCTGGGCCAGTGGCAGGCCACTGAGCTGCGCGCCGGTGGCGAGCTGTGGCTGAACTGGGGCAAGGGCCAGTTGCAAAGCGCGGTGGTGCGCCTGAATGCGCCAGAGCTGCGCGGCAATCATGCCGAACGCAAGCCCGTGCAGATTGACAACCTGGCCCTCAATGCCTGGTTCCAGCGCGGCGACAAGGGCCTGGAGGTGCTGGTCGACTCGCTGGCCATGAGCCTGGGCAAGACCCGCTGGGAATCCCATGTGCAGCTCAAGCAGACGGCCGCGACCGAGTCGAGCGAGGAAACCTGGGCGATCCAGGCCGACCGTCTCGACCTGACCCCGGTTACGCCGCTGATCGACGCCCTGGCGCCGCTGCCGGAAAAACTCATGGCCGTGGTCGATGGCCTCAAGGTCACCGGGGCCTTGCGTAACGTGCGCCTGGATGTGCGGCCTAAAGCTACCGGCGACCAGCGCCTGAGTTTTGCTGCCAACCTTGAGCGGGTTGGCTTTGACGCCTATCACGGTGCACCGGCTGCCGGTAATGTCAGCGGCAGTATCAGCGGTGACCTCGGCCAGGGCGAACTGCGCCTGGATACCGATGCCTTCATGCTGCACCTGTACCCGATCTTCGAGAAACCCTGGCATTACCAGAAAGCCAACGCACGCCTGACCTGGCGCCTGGACCAGGAAGGCTTCACCCTGATCGCGCCGTACCTGAAGGTGCTGGGCGAGGAGGGCAAGATTGCCGGCGACTTCCTCATTCGCCTGCTGTTCGATGAAACCCGTGAAGACTACATGGACCTGCGCGTCGGCCTGGTCGACGGCGATGGCCGCTACACCGCCAAGTACCTGCCCGAAGTACTAAGCCCGGCGCTGGATGAATGGCTGCGCACGGCGATCCTCAAGGGCGCGGTCGATGAGGGTTACTTCCAGTACCAGGGCTCGCTCAACCACGGCGCCTCGGAGCAGGCCCGCAGTATCAGCCTGTTCTTCAAAGTCCATGACGCTGCCCTGGATTTTCAGCCCGGCTGGCCTCAGGTGCAGAAAGTCGCCGGTGACGTGTTTATCGACGACGATGGTGTGCGCATCAAGGCGCAAAGCGGACAGTTACTCAATACTCAGGTACGCAACGTCGAGGTCAACATTCCCCATGTTGCCGCCGGTGAACACAATCACCTGTACCTGGACGGCGAATTTGACGGCGGGCTCGTCGATGGCCTGAAGATCCTCCAGGACGCGCCTATCGGCACCGGGCCGATGTTTGCCGGCTGGGAGGGCGAGGGCGATCTCAAGGGCAAGCTCAAGCTGGATATTCCCCTGGCCAAAGGCCAGCAACCCAAGGTGGTCGTTGACTTCAATGTTCGCGATGCACGGCTGAAGATCGCTTCACCTGCCCTGGAACTCCATCAGCTCAAGGGTGACTTGCGCTTTGACTTCGACAAAGGCTTGAGCGGCGAGAACATCAGTGCGCGGGCTTTCGACAAGCCGATCACCGCGCAGATCTTTGCCGAAGGCAAGCCCGGGCAAATGCAGACCCGCATCAACGCCAAAGGGCAGATGCCGCTCAAGTCACTGACCGACTGGCTGCAGGTCAAACAGGCCCTGCCGCTTTCCGGGGAGCTGCCTTACCAGTTGCAGGTCAGCCTGGGCAGCCGCGACAACACCTTGACTGTCGATTCCAGCCTCAAGGGCCTGGCGGTGGATTTGCCCGCGCCGTTCGGCAAGGCCGCCAACGAGACCCGCAACAGCCAGTTCAGCATGGGCCTGCAGGGGCCGGAGCGGCGCTTTAATGTCACTTATGCCGACGTTGCCAAGGCCATCTACGCCGCGCCCATGGACAAGCTCGACCAGGGCCGCGGTGAACTGCTGTTCGGCGCCGGTACCGCACAGTTGCCGCCTGGCCAGGGCCTGCGTGTGCGCGGTCGCCTGGCCGAGCTGGACCTGGAGCCCTGGCAGAAGCAGTTCGAGCGCTTTGCCGGCAACGACCCGGGTGGCAGTGCCAAGCAGACGCTGCGTGGCGTCGACCTGAGTATTGGCCAGCTCAAGGGCTTTGGCCTGAACCTGGCGCAGGCGGTGGTGCGTGTCGATCGCGGCGGCAACCTCTGGGTCGTGCGCCTGGACAGCAAGGAAGTCATCGGCAACGCGCGGATCCCGGATGCCAAGGGCGCGCCGATGGTAATCAACCTGCAGACCATTCACCTGCCGGCCGCCGACCCCGCCGAAGCGTCTTCCGATGACGGCCCGGACCCGATGGCGAGTATTGATCCGCGCAAGATTCCGGCCGTTGATCTTTCCATCGACAAGCTGTTCCGTGGCGATGACCTGCTCGGCAGCTGGGCGGTCAAAGTTCGTCCGACTACCAAGGGCATCGCCCTCAATGACCTCGATGTCAGTGTCAAAGGCCTGCAGATCGACGGTAGCGGCGGTTGGGAAGGGGCGCCAGGGGCGAGCAGCAGTTGGTACAAGGGCCGTCTGGAAGGCAAGAACCTGGCGGACATCCTCAAGGCTTTCAACTTTGCGCCGACCGTCACCAGCCGGGATTTTCGCCTGGATGTCGACGGCCGCTGGCCCGGCTCGCCAGCCTGGGTCGGCCTCAAGCGCTTCTCCGGCAGCCTCGACGCCGCCTTGCGCAAAGGCCAGTTCGTCGAAGTCGAAGGTGGCGCCCAGGCCCTGCGCGTGTTCGGCCTGCTCAACTTCAACTCGATTGGCCGGCGCTTGCGTCTGGACTTCTCCGACCTGCTCGACAAGGGCCTGAGCTACGACCGGGTCAAAGGCCTGCTGGTGGCCAGTGAAGGGGTGTATGTGACCCGCGAACCGATCACCGTCACCGGCCCCTCCAGCAACCTTGAGCTGGACGGCACCCTGGATATGGTCCGTGACCGGGTCGACGCCAACCTGCTGGTGACCCTGCCGGTGACCAACAACCTGCCGATTGCCGCGCTGATCGTCGGTGCGCCGGCCATCGGCGGGGCGCTGTTCCTGGTTGATCGCCTGCTCGGTGACCGGGTGGCGCGCTACGCCAGCGTGCATTATCGCGTCGAGGGTCCGTGGAAAGAGCCTAAGATAAGCTTTATCAAACCTTTCGAAAAATCACGCTAGGAGCCGGGATGAAGTCAGCGGTTATCCAGATGGTCAGCCAGAGCGACGTTCTGGCCAACCTGGTGCGCGCCCGGCAACTGCTTGAGCAGGCAGCCGCAGGCGGTGCACGGCTTGCCGTGCTGCCGGAGAACTTCGCTGCCATGGGCCGGCGCGACAGCGCCGCAATCGGCCGCGCCGAAGCCCTGGGCGAAGGCCCGATCCTGCCCTGGTTGAAACAGACCGCCCGCGACCTCAAGTTATGGATAGTGGCCGGGACCTTGCCGCTGCCGCCGGTCGGCCAGGCCGAAGCCAAGGCCCATGCCTGCTCGTTGCTGATCGATGAGCACGGTGAGCAGGTGGCGCGCTACGACAAGCTGCACCTGTTCGATGTCGATGTCGCCGATAACCGTGGCCGCTATCGCGAATCCGATGACTACGCCCATGGCGGCCAGGTAGTGGTCGCCGATACCCCGGTCGGGCGCCTGGGCCTGAGCGTCTGCTATGACCTGCGCTTCCCCGAGCTGTACAGCGCGCTGCGCGAAGCCGGGGCTGAGCTGATCAGTGCGCCGTCGGCCTTCACCGCCGTGACCGGTGCCGCGCATTGGGAAGTGTTGATTCGCGCGCGGGCGATTGAAACCCAGTGTTATGTCCTGGCCGCGGCCCAGGGCGGAACTCACCCGGGGCCCCGGGAAACTTATGGCCATGCGGCGATCGTCGACCCCTGGGGGCGTATCGTCGCCGAACAGGCCAGCGGCGAAGCCGTGCTGCTGGGCGAACGTGACAGCAGCGAACAGGCGTCCATCCGGGCGCGGATGCCGGTGACCTTGCACCGGCGCTTTTTCTCGCAGGACGCCTTGCGGCCTGCGCACACCTCGGAGTGACTATGAGCGAGATGTTATCCACTGTCAGCGAACACCTGCTGGCGCCGGGCGGCCTGACCCTCGACAGCCTGCAGTCAGTGCTGGGCGAGCTGACTGGGCCAGGCATCGATGCCGCCGACCTGTACTTCCAGGGGCAGATTTCCGAATCCTGGGCGCTGGAAGACGGCATCGTCAAAGAAGGCAGCTTCAACCTCGACCAGGGCGTGGGCGTACGTGCCCAGTCCGGCGAGAAGACCGGTTTTGCCTACAGCAACGCCATCAACCTCGAAGCCCTGACCTCGGCGGCCCGTGCGGCGCGCTCGATTTCCCGTGCCGGGCAGAACGGCAGCGTGCAGGCGTTCAACAGCCAGGACGTTACCCAGCTGTATGGCACCGACAATCCGCTTGAGGTCATCAGCCGCGCCGACAAGGTCGAGCTGCTCAAGCGTGTCGACGCCGCCACGCGCAAGCTCGATCCGCGTATCCAGCAAGTCACCGTGAGCATGGCCGGGGTCTGGGAGCGCATCCTGGTCGCCGCCGCCGATGGCAGCCTGGCCGCCGACATTCGCCCGCTGGTGCGTTTCAACGTCAGTGTCATCGTCGAGCAGAACGGCCGTCGCGAGCGCGGCGGTCATGGTGGCGGCGGGCGTACCGACTACCGCTATTTCACCGACGAACGGGTCATGGGCTATGCCCGTGAGGCCCTGCGCCAGGCGCTGGTCAACCTCGAAGCCATCCCGGCGCCGGCCGGTACCCTGCCGGTGGTGCTCGGCTCCGGCTGGTCGGGCGTATTGCTGCACGAAGCGGTCGGCCATGGCCTGGAGGGTGATTTCAACCGCAAGGGCAGTTCGGCCTACAGCGGCCACATGGGCGAGAAGGTGGCTTCGAGCCTGTGCACCATTGTCGATGACGGCACCCTGGAAGGTCGTCGCGGATCACTGAGCGTCGATGACGAAGGTACCCCGACCGAGTGCACCACGCTGATCGAGAACGGCATCCTCAAGGGCTACATGCAGGACAAGCTCAACGCCCGCCTGATGGGCATGGCCCGCACCGGCAACGGCCGTCGCGAATCCTATGCGCACCTGCCGATGCCGCGCATGACCAACACCTACATGCGTGCCGGCGAAAGCGACCCGGCAGAAATCATTGCCTCGGTGAAAAGGGGTATTTACTGCGCCAACCTCGGCGGTGGCCAGGTGGACATCACCAGCGGCAAGTTCGTGTTCTCCACCAGTGAGGCGTACCTGATCGAAGACGGCAAGATTACCGCGCCGGTCAAAGGCGCAACCCTGATCGGCAACGGGCCGGAAGCCATGAGCCGGGTATCGATGGTCGGCAACGACCTGTCGCTGGACAGCGGTGTCGGTACATGCGGCAAGGATGGTCAGTCGGTGCCGGTGGGCGTTGGCCAGCCGACCCTGAAGATCGATGCGATCACCGTCGGTGGCACCGGCGCATGAAGATGAAACCGGGCAGGCAGGGCGCCTGCCCGTGTGCGGGGTTCAACGCAGGCCGCGTTGGACCTCGTCGAGTTCGCGGATGTACTTGAAGATCTTGCGGCTCGCGCTTGGCGGCTTGTTGCGCGCCAGCTCGTGCTGGGCCTGGCGGATCAGCGAGCGCAGTTGCTGGCGATCGGCATCGGGGTATTCCTGGACGAACTTCTCCAGGACCTCGTCGGTACCATCGATCAGCCGGTCACGCCAGCGTTCAAGGTTGTGGAAGCGCTCGTTGTATTGGCGCGAGGAGGCGTCGAGCTGGTCAAGCAGGGCATTGATCGCGTCGATGTCCTGGTCGCGCATCAGCTTGCCGATGAACGACTTGTGACGCCGTTTGGCCTCGTTCGCGGTGTGCCGCTTGTGCTCTTCCAGGGCCGCGCGCAACTCGTCGGTCAACGGCAGTTTGGCCAGGGTATCGGGCTTGAGCAAGGTAAGGCGCTCGCCCATCTCGACCAGCGCCTGCATTTCGCGCTTGACCTGGGTTTTGCTTTTTTCGCCGTCAAAGGCGGTGTCGTAAGAATCAACCATGGGGGCAGTCCGCTGAGAATCGCCGCCATGATAACCAGTCGGGGGCCGCTTGTCCGGTCCGGTCGTAGATTGACCCGCGCCGAACGCAGAATTTGAGTGGAGAAAACCATGAGTGCAGTCCAGAGCGTAGGTCCGCAGGCCCTGCCGGCGTTGCAGGAACAGGTCGAACAGATCATTGCCGAAGCCCGGCGCCAGGGTGCCAGCGCCTGCGAAGTGGCGGTATCGCTGGAGCAGGGGTTGTCGACTTCGGTGCGCCAGCGTGAAGTCGAGACCGTCGAATTCAACCGTGACCAGGGTTTTGGCATCACCTTGTACGTGGGCCAGCGCAAAGGCTCGGCGAGCACCTCGGCCAGCGGCAGCGAGGCGATCCGGGAAACCGTCGCCGCCGCCCTGGCAATTGCCAAGCACACTTCCGAAGACGAGTGCGCCGGGCTTGCCGATCCGGCGCTGATGGCCCGCGAGCAGGCGGATTTCGACCTCTATCATGCCTGGGACATCACCCCTGAGCAGGCCATCGAAAAGGCCCTGGAGTGCGAAGCCGCAGCTTTCGATGCCGATGCGCGGATCAAGAACGCCGACGGCACCACCCTCAACACCCACCAGGGCTGTCGCGTGTATGGCAACAGCCATGGCTTTATCGGCGGCTACGCTTCGACCCGGCACAGCCTGAGCTGCGTGATGATTGCCGAAGCCGACGGGCAGATGCAGCGCGACTACTGGTATGACGTCAATCGCCAGGGCGAATTGCTCGCCGACCCGCGCAGCATCGGTATCCGCGCTGCGCAACGGGCAGCCAGCCGCCTGGGCGCGCGTCCGGTACCCACCTGTGAAGTGCCGGTACTGTTCTCGGCCGAGCTGGCAGGGGGGCTGTTCGGCAGCTTCCTTTCGGCGATTTCCGGCGGCAACCTGTACCGCAAGTCTTCGTTCCTCGATGGTGCCATGGGCCAACGGCTGTTCCCGACCTGGCTGACCCTGGACGAGCGCCCGCACCTGCAGCGTGCCCTGGGCAGCGCCGCGTTCGATGGTGACGGCCTGGCCACCTATGCCAAGCCATTCGTTGAAAACGGCCAACTGGTGTCCTACGTGCTGGGTACCTATTCCGGGCGCAAGCTGGGCTTGCCGAGCACCGCCAACGCCGGCGGCGTGCACAACCTGTTCGTCACCCATGGGGTCGAAGACCAGGCTGCCCTGCTGCGGCGCATGGGTCGTGGGCTGCTGGTTACCGAGCTGATGGGCCATGGTCTGAACATGGTCACCGGCGACTACTCGCGCGGTGCTGCAGGCTACTGGGTAGAAAACGGCGAGATTCAGTTCGCCGTTCAGGAAGTGACGATCGCCGGTAATATGAAGGATATGTTCCAGCAAATTGTCGCGATTGGTAATGATCTGGAAACCCGCAGCAATATTCACACAGGCTCGGTGCTGATCGAGCGGATGACCGTCGCGGGCAGTTAACGCCCGGTGTTGCTCCCCCTTCGAAGCCCGGCCATGTGTCGGGCTTTTTGTTTTTCTTTTTTCATCTTGTTGAACTGATTCTGATTATCACTTAATAATGAATATCATTATCTAGGCGATGATGTTCATGAAACCAGTCCTCCACGAATTGCCCTACCTGGAAAACTGGCGCTGGCTGAGCCGGCGCATTCGCTGTGCACTCGATCCGGACGAGCCGCGCCTGATCGAGCACTACCTCACCGAAGGCCGTTACCTGGTGTGTTGCACCGATACCAGCGCCTGGACCATCGCCTTGACTTCATTCCGCCTGCTGCTGGACACCGCCTGCGATCGCGCGCTGCCCTGGCATTGGCGCTGCCTGTGCCTGGACAAGGCCTGGCGGCCGCTGCTGGAGCTGCGCAACCTCGATCGGCGCGAAAACAACCAGCGCTGGCAGCCCTTCGCCCTGCAACTGGCGAACTGCGTGCTGCTGCCTTCGGTTTCCTACGATGAACTGATGCAAGGACTTGATGATGAGTAATACCCGTATCGAGCGCGACAGCATGGGTGAACTGCTGGTGCCAGCCGAGGCCCTGTATGGCGCCCAGACCCAGCGCGCGGTAAACAACTTCCCGATCAGCCAGCAACGCATGCCGACCCAGTTCATTCGCGCACTGCTGCTGGCCAAGGCTGCTGCGGCCAAGGCCAATATCGAGCTCAAGCAACTGGAGCAGGCCCGCGGCGAGGCGATCGTCAAAGCCGTGGAGCAGTTGCTGGCCGCTGACTTCATGCAGCATTTCCCGGTGGATATCTTCCAGACCGGCTCCGGTACCAGTTCGAACATGAACGCCAACGAGGTGATCGCGACCCTGGCCAGCCGCGTGCTGGGCGATACGGTCAACCCCAACGATCACGTCAACTGCGGGCAAAGCAGCAACGACATCATCCCCACCACCATTCATGTCAGTGCCGCGCTGGCCCTGCACGAGCAGTTGCTGCCGGCGCTGCAGCATCTGGTCAAGGTGATCGACGCCAAGGCCGAGCAGGTGCATCCGTTCATCAAGACCGGCCGCACCCACCTGATGGATGCCATGCCGGTGCGCATGAGCCAGGTGCTGGGTGGATGGTCGGCGCAAGTCAAGGCGGCCATTGCTCATCTGCAAGCCACCTTGCCAAGCCTGCAAGCCCTGGCCCAGGGCGGCACCGCCGTGGGCACTGGCATCAATGCCCATCCTGAGTTCGCTGCGCGCTTCAGCCAGCAACTGACAGCGCTTACCGGCGTCGAATTTGTTCCGGGGCACAACCTGTTCGCTTTGATTGGTTCGCAAGACACCGCTGTGGCGGTATCCGGCCAGCTCAAGACCACCGCTGTGGCACTGATGAAAATCGCCAACGACCTGCGCTGGATGAACTCCGGGCCGCTGGCCGGCCTGGGCGAAATCGAGCTCGAAGGCTTGCAGCCGGGCTCTTCGATCATGCCAGGCAAGGTCAACCCGGTAATCCCGGAAGCGACCGCCATGGTCGCCGCGCAGGTGATCGGCAACGACGCGGCCATCGCCGTGGCCGGGCAGTCGGGCAACTTCGAACTCAACGTGATGCTGCCGATCATTGCCCAGAACCTGCTCAGCAGCATCGAGCTGATGGCCAATGCCAGCCGCTTGCTGGCCGACAAGGCGATTGCCAGCTTCACGGTCAATGAACCCAAGCTCAAGGAAGCCCTGGCGCGCAACCCGATTCTGGTCACTGCCCTGAACCCGATCATCGGCTACCAGAAGGCTGCCGAAATCGCCAAGACCGCTTACAAGCAAGGCCGCCCGATTATCGACGTAGCCCTCGAAAACACCGACCTGCCGCGCAGCCAGCTTGAAGCGCTGCTCGATCCGGAAAAGCTCACCGCCGGCGGGATCTGAGCCGGCCCACCGCTCTGGAGGTTTGTCATGCAGCACTGGAAACGCACCACCGAAATTGCCAACCGCCTGTTCGAACAGGGCGAGTTGGTCGATGCCCGCGAGTTGTATCTGCAAGCCCTGGCGCTTGCCCAGGTGTTGTTCGAACGCTGGCATGACGCCGACGAAGCGGTGGCCGTGTGCGTCATCGCCCACCACAACCTGGCTGACCTGCACCTGCGGCTGAATCAGCCGCAGGAAAGCGCCGAGTACCTGTGCGCCATTCACCAGCGGTTGTTGCAGACCGCCCAGGACCCGCGCATGGCGCCGATGCTGCGCGAAGCTGCGTTGCGCCACAGCAGCAAGACCTACACCGAGTTGCTGAGCTTCATCAGCGAGTACGGCCAGTACCCCCGTACCGAACGTCTGCTCTACCGGCACGAGCCGCAGCCGGCCCTGCATGCCGGTCAGGAAAGCGCCGCGCCTTCAGTCCTACAATATGGAATCCAGTGATATGCCTTATACCTTGCCTGCATTGCCTTACGCCTACGATGCGCTGGAACCGCACATCGATACCCAGACCATGCAGATTCACCACAGCAAGCACCACCAGACTTACATCAACAACCTCAACGCGGCGGTCGAAGGCAGCGAGTATGCCGAGTGGCCGGTGGAAAAACTGGTGGCCAGCGTCAAGCAACTGCCGGAAAAATTGCACAACGCGGTAATCAACCAGGGCGGTGGTCACGCCAACCATTCGCTGTTCTGGACCGTGATGTCGCCCCAGGGCGGCGGCCTGCCACAAGGCGCAGTGGCCAAGGCCATTGATGAGCAATTGGGTGGCTTCGAGGCGTTCAAGGACGCCTTCACCAAGGCTGCGCTGACTCGCTTTGGCAGCGGCTGGGCCTGGCTGAGCGTGACCCCGGCCAAGACCCTGGTGGTTGAAAGCAGTGGTAATCAGGACAGCCCGCTGATGAACGGCAATACGCCAATCCTCGGCCTGGACGTCTGGGAGCATGCTTACTACCTGCTGTACCAGAACCGTCGTCCGGAATACATCAACGCCTTCTACAACGTGATCGACTGGTCCGAGGTAGAGCGTCGTTACGCAGCTGCGCTTGTGTGAGTCGCAGCGCAATGCGTTCGGATGTGATGTCCATTGCCGGCGTGCGGCTGTTTCGCCTGGCGCTCGGTACCCTGTTGCTGCTGGTCGGCTTCGCCCTGCTGGTGGCCCAGGGTATCGCCTGGCTGGACCTGGAACCGCGCATGTTACGGGCGCTCGAAGGCGGTGCGCTGTGCGCCCTGGGTACGGCCCTGGGCGCGGTGCCGGTGCTGGTGATCCGCAACATGCCAGTGGCGTTGGCCGATACCTTGCTGGGCTTTGGTGCCGGGGTGATGCTGGCGGCCACGGCCTTTTCGCTGATCATTCCCGGGCTGGATGCCGCCCAGGCCATTGGCCTGGGTAAATGGGGCGCCGGTGGTTTGGTCAGCTTCGGCTTGCTGTTCGGGGCCTTCTGCCTGTACCTGGTCGACCTCAAGGTGTCCGGTGCATCGCCCGAGGCCCTGGTCGGCACGCCGCAGCAACCGGTGATCGCCGCGCGGATCTGGGTGTTCGTCATTGCCATCATTGCCCATAACATCCCCGAAGGCATGGCCATTGGCGTGTCTGCCGGTGGTGGCATGCCCGATGCCGACAGCCTTGCCATGGGCATTGCCCTGCAGGATGTGCCGGAAGGCCTGGTGATCGCCCTGGTGTTGGCAGGGGCGGGGATGGCCCGCTTCAAGGCGTTTCTGATTGGTGCGGCTTCTGGTCTGGTCGAGCCGCTGGCAGCGGTGGTGTGTGCCTGGCTGGTGACCGTGGCAGAGTTGTTGCTGCCACTGGGCTTGGCGTGTGCTGCCGGGGCGATGTTGCTGGTCGTGACCCAGGAAATCATTCCCGAGTCGCGCAGCAATGGCCATCACCGGCTAGCCAGCCTGGGCCTGTGCATCGGCTTCTGCCTGATGATGGTGATGGATACGGCGCTTTCGTGAGAAAACGGGGGCGGTTACTCGCCCTCGTCGAAGTAATTGTTGATCAGTTCGATCAGGGCGTTGAGTGCATCATCGTCCTGCTCGCCCTCGGTGTGCAGATGAATGGCGGTGCCCTTGCCGGCCGCCAGCATCATGACCGCCATGATGCTCTTGCCATCAACCAGGGATTGCGGATTACGCCCAACGCGAACCTGGCAGGGAAACTTGCCCGCAACGCCAACGAACTTTGCCGCTGCCCGGGCGTGCAGCCCCAGCTTGTTGATGATGGTGATTTCTTTTGCGGGCATCGAGGCGCTGGTCCTGTGGGCTAGAGGTCGCGGTGGCGAACCTGGACATTCTTTAACGATTGTTGCAGTAACTGGCCCAGACGCTCGGTCAGGTACACCGAACGGTGGTGGCCACCCGTGCAGCCAATGGCAATGGTGACATAGGCACGGTTGCTGGCGGCAAAGCGCGGTAACCACTTGAGCAGGTAGCTGGAGATGTCCTGGAACATGTCCTCGACATCCGGCTGCGCAGCCAGGTAATCGATCACCGGTTGTTCCAGGCCCGAATGGTCGCGCAGTTCCGGCTTCCAGTAAGGGTTGGGCAGGCAGCGCACATCGAACACCAGGTCGGCATCGACCGGCATGCCGCGTTTGAAACCGAAGGATTCGACCAGGAAGGCCGTACCGGGCTCCGGCTGGTTGAGCAGGCGCAATTTGATCGAGTCACGCAACTGATACAGGTTCAGGTTGGTGGTATCGATCTTCAGGTCGGCGAGGTCGGCAATTGGCCCGAGCAGCTCGCTTTCGACTTCGATCGCTTCGGCAAGCGAGCGTTCGTTGTTGGTCAGCGGGTGGCGGCGGCGGGTTTCCGAGAAGCGCTTGAGCAATGTTTCTTCATCGGCATCCAGGTACAGCACATCACACTGGATGTGCCGGCTACGGGCGTCCTCAAGCAGCTCGGGAAAGCGCGACAAGTGGCTGGGCAAGTTGCGCGCGTCAATCGAAACGGCCACCTTGGGCTGCATCAATTCCGTGTTGATCAGGGCGCTTTCGGCCAGTTGCGGCAGCAAGCCAGCAGGCAGGTTGTCGATGCAGTAGTAGCCGTTGTCCTCAAGTACATCGAGGGCGGTACTCTTGCCGGAGCCAGACCGGCCGCTAACGATGATCAAGCGCATGTTCAATGCCCGTTCTGTACGTCCAGTACGACCTGGTACAAGGCTTCGTTACTGGTGGCCGCACGCAGTTTTTCGCGTACGTCCTTGCTATCGAGCATGCTGGCGATCTGGCGCAGCAGCTCCAGGTGCGCATCGGTAGCCGCTTCCGGGACCAGCAGTACGAACAGCAGGTCGACCGGGGCGCCATCGATGGCGTCGAAATCGATAGGGGCGTCAAGGTGCAACAGCGCGCTGACCGGCGACTCACAGCCCTTGAGGCGGCAGTGGGGAATGGCAATGCCGTTGCCGAAGCCGGTGGAGCCCAGTTTCTCCCGGGCGATCAAGGCTTCGTACACGATCTGGGTGTCCAGCTCGGGCACTTCTCTGCCGATCAGATTGGCGATCTGTTCGAGCGCACGCTTTTTACTGCCGCCCGGCACGTTCACAAGGGAACGGCCGGGGGTCAGGATGGTTTCAAGTCGGATCATGGATGAGGGGGATCAGCGGGCCGCTGCACCTTGCAGCAGGCTTTGCTGTTTTTCCTTGTGTTTTTTCAGTTGGCGGTCGAGCTTGTCGGTCAAGGCGTCGATCGCTGCATACATGTCTTGGTGTTCGGCATTTGCAACCACTTCGCCGCCGGGAATGAACAGCGTCGCTTCAATCTTCTGCTGCAGCTTCTCGACCTTCATGATTACCGTCACATTGGTAATCTTGTCGAAATGCCCCTCCAGTCGTTTCAATTTCTGCTCGACGTACTCACGCAGGGGCTGAGTAACTTCTACATGCTGTCCACTGATATTGACTTGCATACAGCTTCTCCTTTGTTGCCGGTGCATAAGAGGCAGGTATTGCGCCTGCCACTGAACTGCGGTGGCACACCTCAGGAGCCGTTACATCAATCGCTTGCGCTCGCTCGACGGTGCGATGCCGAGGGACTCGCGGTACTTGGCGACGGTGCGACGTGCTACCTGGATGCCTTGTGCCTCCAGTAAACCAGCGATCTTGCTGTCACTCAATGGCTTTTTCTGATTTTCCGCTGCAACCAGTTTCTTGATGATTGCGCGGATCGCCGTGGACGAGCATTCGCCGCCTTCGGAGGTGCTGACGTGGCTGGAGAAAAAGTACTTCAGCTCGTAAATTCCGCGCGGCGTGTGCATGTATTTCTGCGTGGTCACCCGGGAAATGGTCGACTCGTGCATGCCCACCGCTTCGGCGATGTCGTGCAGCACCAGCGGCTTCATCGCCTCGTCACCGTGATCGAGGAAGCCGCGCTGGTGCTCGACGATCTGGGTGGCGACCTTCATCAGGGTTTCGTTGCGGCTTTGCAGGCTCTTGATGAACCAGCGCGCCTCCTGCAACTGGTTGCGCATGAAGGTGTTGTCGGCGCTGGTGTCGGCGCGACGGACGAAACCGGCGTACTGCGGGTTGACCCGCAGGCGCGGGACCGCTTCCTGGTTGAGTTCGACCAGCCAGCGCTCGTTGTCCTTGCGCACGATCACGTCGGGCACCACGTATTCGGCTTCGCTGGACTCGATTTGCGAGCCCGGGCGCGGGTTGAGGCTCTGTACCAGTTCGATGACCTGGCGCAGCTCGTCTTCCTTGAGCTTCATGCGGCGCATTAGCTGGCTGTAGTCGCGGCCGCCGAGCAGGTCGATGTAGTCGCTGACCAGACGCTGGGCTTCGGCCATCCACGGGGTACGCGGCGGCAGCTGGCGCAGTTGCAGCAGCAGGCACTCGCTGAGGTTGCGCGCGCCGATGCCGGCAGGTTCGAATTGCTGGATACGGTGCAGCACGGCTTCGACTTCATCCAGCTCGATGTCGAGCTCGGGGTCGAAGGATTCGCAGACTTCTTCCAGGGTTTCGTCGAGATAACCCTGGTTGTTGATGCAGTCGATCAGGGTCACGGCGATCAGCCGGTCGGTGTCGGACATCGGTGCCAGGTTGAGCTGCCAGAGCAGGTGGCTCTGCAAGCTTTCGCCAGCCGAAGTGCGGGTGGTGAAGTCCCACTCGTCATCGTCGTTGCTGGGCAGGCTGCTGGCGCTGGTCTGGTAGATGTCTTCCCAGGCGGTGTCGACCGGCAACTCGTTGGGGATGCGCTCGTTCCACTCGCCCTCTTCGAGGTTGTCCACCGTTGGGGCGGTCTCCTGGAAGCTGGTTTCCTGAACGTCGGCGACGGGTTTGCTCTCGGCGTTGTCGGCCATCGGGTCGCTGTTGTCGAAGTCGTCGCCTTCTTCCTGGCGCTCGAGCATCGGGTTTGATTCCAGCGCTTCCTGGATTTCCTGCTGGAGGTCCAGGGTAGAAAGCTGGAGCAGACGTATGGCCTGTTGCAACTGCGGGGTCATCGTCAGTTGCTGGCCCATTCTTAGGACGAGCGATGGTTTCATGGCAGGGGCTTAACACCTTATTTGCCGGCGCACATGCGCCATCCACTACAAGGGCACCGAAGCGCCAACTTTAAGCAAATTATATGCCTGAAATTGCAGCGTTTGCCTAGAGCGCCGTAACAATTAAGCCATTATCTGGCTTGTTTACGAGCGCTCCGGCAGCGCCTTACACCTTGAGCCTACAGGCGGAACTCATGGCCGAGGTAAACCTCTTTGACCAGGTCGTTGGCCAGGATGGTCTCTGCATCGCCTTCGGCGATCAGTTGGCCATCGTTGACGATGTAAGCGGTTTCGCAGATATCCAGGGTTTCACGGACGTTGTGGTCGGTGATCAGAACGCCAATACCCTTGGCCTTCAGGTGGTGGATGATCTGCTTGATGTCGCCGACCGAAATCGGGTCGACACCGGCAAAGGGTTCGTCGAGCAGGATGAACTTGGGCGCGGTGGCCAGGGCGCGGGCAATCTCGACGCGGCGGCGTTCACCACCGGAGAGGCTCATGCCGAGGTTGTCGCGGATGTGGCTGATGTGGAACTCCTGCAGCAGGCTTTCCAGCTCTTTGCGCCGGCCATCGCGGTCCAGGTCCTTGCGGGTTTCGAGGATCGCCATGATGTTGTCGGCCACCGACAGCTTGCGGAAGATCGAGGCTTCCTGCGGCAGGTAGCCGATACCGGCGCGGGCGCGGCCGTGCATGGGCTGGTGGCTGACATCGAGGTCGTCGATCAGGACGCGGCCCTGGTCGGCCTGGACCAGGCCGACGATCATGTAGAAGCAGGTGGTCTTGCCGGCGCCGTTAGGGCCGAGCAGGCCGACGATCTGGCCACTGTCGATCGACAGGCTGACGTCGCGGACCACTTGCCGGCTCTTGTAGCTCTTGGCCAGGTGCTGGGCTTTGAGGGTTGCCATTTACTCGGCCTTCTTCTTCGGCTGGATCACCATGTCGATACGCGGACGCGACTCGGTGACTTTGCCACCGCGACCGGCGGTAGCGATCTGTTTCACCGTGTCGTAGACGATTTTCTCGCCCTCGGTGGTGTTGCCTTCGTTGATGACCTTGGCGCGGTCGATCAGGACGATGCGGTTTTGCGGCGCATTGTACTGGATGGTCTTGCCGTAGCCCTGCATCTTGTCTGGCTTGGCGGCGCTCTGCTGCTGCTCGAAGTAGGCCAGGTTGCCCACCGAGGTCACCACGTCGATGTCGCCACCGGCGGTACGGGTGATGGTCACGGTGTTGCCTTTGATCATCATCGAACCCTGGGTGATGATCACGTCACCGGTGTAGGTGGCGATGCCTTTTTTGTCGTCCAGTTGAGCGTGGTCGGCCTGGATGCGGATCGGCTGGTCACGGTCGTTCGGCAGGGCCCAGGCGCTCGCGCTTCCCAGTGCTGCGCTCAGGCTGAGCAAAAAGGGGAGGGTTTTAACGAGCCTCATACTGTCCTCTTACGTTGGACAGCAGGTCCATCCTGCCGTCTTTCAAATACGCTTTCATTCCATTGCCCGTAGTGACGCCACCGGCGCCGTCGATTCTAACGGCTTGCTCGGTTTGCGCATATTGCTTCTGCGGGAATACCGTCATGCGGCTGCTGGTAATGATCATGGTGCGGTTCTTTTCGTCGGTGCGGGCGACCCTTACCGAATCGATCAGTTCGACTTCGCTGCCGTCGGGGTTGACCTCGCCGCGCTCGCTCTGCACGTGCCACGGATAAGTGGTGCCGCGGTACATCTGCAGGTCGGGCTTGGTCAGCAGGGTGACTTCGCTGGCCTTGAGGTGCTCGACCTTGTCGGCGGTCATCTCGTACTGCATCTTGCCATCGGGCAAAAACTGCACGCTGTGGGCGTTCACCGCGTAATAGTCGATGGCGCTCTGGTCCGGCCCGGCAACCGGCTTGTTGTCGAGGAAGCTCTCGGGGCTGATGTTCCAGTAGCCGACCGCCACCAGCAGGGCGGCGATCACACTGAACAGCGCAATGTTGCGGATTTTCTTACTGAACATGTGTCGCTCTACAGGTAATGGGCGTTGGCCGCGTCGAGGTTGCCCTGGGCTTGCAGGATCAGTTCGCAGAATTCGCGGGCTGCACCTTCGCCGCCACGTGCCAGGGTTACCCCGTGGGCGTGCTCGCGGACGAACGCGGCAGCATTGGCCACCGCCATGCCCAGGCCGACCCGGCGGATTACCGGCAGGTCAGGCAGGTCGTCGCCCAGATAGGCGACCTGTTCATAGCTTAGGTTGAGCTGGCCAAGAAGCTCGTCCAATACCACCAGTTTATCTTCCCGGCCCTGGTACAGGTGAGGAATGCCGAGGTTCTTTGCCCGGCGCTCGACCACCGGGGTCTTGCGACCGCTGATGATCGCCGTGGTCACGCCCGAGTTCATGAGCATCTTGATGCCCTGGCCGTCGAGGGTGTTGAAGGTCTTGAATTCGCTGCCATCTTCGAGGAAGTACAGGCGACCGTCGGTGAGCACGCCGTCTACGTCAAAAACCGCCAGTTTGATGGCCTTGCCGCGCTGGAGCAGGTCCTGGGTCATTTACATCACTCCCGCACGCAACAGGTCGTGCATGTTCAGGGCGCCGACCGGGCGCTCGTCCTTGTCGATCACCACCAGGGCGCTGATCTTGTGGTCTTCCATGATCTTCAGGGCTTCGGCGGCGAGCATCTCGGCGCGGGCGGTCTTGCCGTGGGCGGTCATGACTTCTTCGATGAGGGTCTTGTGCACGTCGATATTGCGATCGAGGCTGCGGCGCAGGTCGCCGTCGGTGAAGATCCCGGCCAACCGTCCGTCGGCTTCGAGCACCACGGTCATGCCCAGGCCCTTGCGAGACATTTCAAGCAGCGCGTCCTTGAGCAGGGTGCCGCGTTGCACCTGCGGTAGCTCGTCGCCGGCGTGCATGACGTTCTCGACTTTCAGCAGCAGGCGTCGGCCGAGGGCGCCGCCGGGGTGCGAGAAGGCGAAATCTTCAGCGGTAAAGCCGCGGGCCTCGAGCAGGGCGATGGACAGGGCGTCGCCCAGCACCAGCGCTGCGGTAGTCGAGGAGGTCGGTGCCAGGTTCAGCGGGCAGGCCTCCTGGGCAACGCGGGCGTCGAGGTTGACCTCGGCGGCCTTGGCCAGGGGCGAATCGGGGTTGCCGGTGAGGCTGATCAGCTGGATACCCAGTCGCTTGATCAGTGGCAGCAGGGTGACGATCTCGGCGGTGGAGCCCGAGTTGGACAGGGCCAGGATCACGTCGTCGCGGGTGATCATGCCCATGTCGCCATGGCTGGCTTCGGCCGGGTGAACGAAAAACGCCGGCGTACCGGTGCTGGCCAGGGTCGCGGCGATCTTGTTGCCGATGTGCCCCGACTTGCCCATGCCGACCACCACCACCCGGCCCTTGCTGGCCAGGATCAGCTCGCATGCCTTGACGAAATCGGCGTCGATGTGGGCCAGCAGGCCCTCAACCGCCTCGAGTTCGAAACGGATGGTGCGCTGCGCGGATTGGATCAGGTCGCTGGATTGGCTCATGTCGAAAATCGGATTGCCTGATGAAAAGGCGGCGATTATAGCGGTAATGGGCGAAAGCCTCACCTTGTGATTGTCATACATTCGCCCGGTTGGCTTAACCATAGCTGAACAAGCACTTCGGCGGCCTTGGGGCGGCCCTATCAGCGGTGCTATAGTTCGCCGCTGTTCGGCCCGCTTGGTGCGTGCGTGCCTCCACGAAGGGGGCGCGCGTCTGAGTGAGAAGGCTGCATCGCAAGGAGTCTAGATGAGCGTTGATAACGCCTACGCGGTCGAATTGAAGGGCGTTTCCTTCAAGCGCGGTTCGCGCAGCATCTTCAATAATGTCGACATACGCATTCCCCGTGGCAAGGTTACCGGCATCATGGGGCCTTCCGGGTGCGGCAAAACCACGCTGCTGCGGCTGATGGGTGCACAACTGCGCCCGGCCAGTGGCGAGGTCTGGGTGGCCGGGCAGAACCTGCCGACCCTGTCGCGCAGTGACCTGTTCGATGCCCGCAAGCAGATGGGCGTGCTGTTCCAGAGTGGCGCGCTGTTCACCGATCTCGATGTGTTCGAGAACGTCGCCTTCCCGTTGCGCGTGCATACCCAGCTGTCTGACGAGATGATTCGCGACATAGTCCTGATGAAACTCCAGGCTGTTGGCCTGCGTGGCGCCATCGAGCTGATGCCCGACGAGCTATCCGGCGGCATGAAACGTCGTGTGGCGCTGGCCCGGGCGATTGCCCTGGATCCGCAAATCCTCATGTACGATGAACCGTTCGTCGGCCAGGACCCGATTGCCATGGGCGTGCTGGTGCGGCTGATCCGCCTGCTCAACGATGCCCTGGGCATCACCAGCATCGTGGTTTCTCACGACCTGGCCGAAACCGCCAGCATCGCCGACTACATCTACGTGGTCGGTGACGGCCAGGTATTGGGGCAGGGCACGCCGCAAGAGCTGATGGGCTCCGACAACCCGCGCATTCGTCAATTCATGAAAGGCGATCCGGATGGCCCGGTGCCCTTTCACTTTCCTGCGCCGGATTACCGCGCCGATCTTCTGGGGAAGCGTTGATGCGCAGAAAATCCTTACTCGAACGTATTCGTCGCTTTGGCCGATCGGCCATCGACGTGCTGGCCATTCTCGGCCGCTCCTTCCTGTTCCTGCTGCATTCGCTGGTCGGGCGCAGCGGCACTGGCGGCGGCTTTCAGTTGCTGGTTCGCCAGCTCTATTCGGTTGGCGTGCTGTCGCTGGCGATCATCGTCGTGTCCGGTGTGTTCATCGGCATGGTCCTGGCCCTGCAGGGCTTCAGCATCCTCACCAAGTACGGTTCGGAGCAGGCGGTGGGGCAGATGGTCGCCCTGACCCTGCTGCGTGAACTGGGCCCGGTGGTTACTGCGCTGCTGTTCGCCGGCCGTGCAGGCTCGGCGCTGACCGCCGAAATCGGCAACATGAAGTCCACCGAGCAGCTGTCCAGCCTGGAAATGATCGGTGTCGATCCGCTCAAGTACATCGTCGCGCCGCGGCTGTGGGCCGGTTTCATCTCGCTGCCGTTGCTGGCTTTGATCTTCAGCGTGGTCGGTATCTGGGGTGGTTCGTGGGTGGCCGTCGACTGGCTGGGCGTTTACGAGGGCTCGTTCTGGGCCAACATGCAGAACAGTGTTTCCTTTACCGACGATGTGCTCAACGGGGTGATCAAAAGCCTGGTGTTTGCCTTCGTCGTGACCTGGATTGCCGTATTCCAGGGTTATGACTGCGAGCCCACTTCAGAAGGGATCAGTCGTGCCACCACCAAGACCGTGGTCTATGCCTCATTGGCAGTCCTGGGTCTGGACTTTATTCTGACCGCCTTGATGTTTGGAGATTTCTGATGCAAAACCGCACCCTGGAAATCGGTGTCGGCCTGTTCCTCCTGGCCGGGATCCTGGCGCTGATCCTGCTGGCCCTGCGCGTCAGCGGCCTGTCGGCGAGCCCGAGCAGCGACACGTATAAACTTTATGCAAACTTCGACAATATCGCCGGTTTGACGGTCAGAGCTAAAGTGACCATGGCCGGTGTGACCATCGGCAAGGTCACTGCCATCGATCTGGATCGTGACACCTTCACCGGTCGGGTGACGCTGCAGCTGGAAAAACGGGTCGATAACCTGCCTGTCGATTCCACTGCATCTATCCTCACCGCAGGGCTGCTCGGCGAGAAATACATCGGTATCAGCGTGGGCGGAGAAGATGCGGTGCTCAAGGATGGTGCAACCATCCACGACACCCAGTCGGCGCTGGTACTGGAAGACCTGATTGGCAAGTTCCTGCTCAATACCGTTGGCAAAGAAGCTAAATAAGGAGTTTCCATGATTTCTATCCTGCGACGCGGCTTGCTGGTGTTGCTGGCAGCACTGCCGCTGATGGCCAGTGCAGCTGCTCTGTCACCCAAGCAGGTGATCGAGAAGACCACCACCCAGTTGCTGGCTGACCTGAAAGCCAACAAGGAGCAATACAAGGCCAACCCGAGCGCCTTCTACGATGCGCTCAATGCCAACCTGGGGCCGGTCGTCGATGCCGATGGCATCTCGAAAAGCATCATGACCGTCAAGTATTCGCGCAAGGCTACCCCGGCGCAGATGCAGCGCTTCCAGGAAAACTTCAAGCGCAGCCTGATGCAGTTCTACGGCAACGCCCTGCTCGAGTACAACAACCAGGGCATTACCGTCGGCAACGAGAAGAAGGATGGCGACGACCGTGCCAGCGTCGACATGAGCGTCAAGGGCAACAACGGTGCTGTCTATCCGGTGTCCTACACCCTAACCAGACTCGACGGCGAGTGGAAGGTGCGTAACGTCATCGTCAACGGCATCAACATCGGCAAGCTGTTCCGTGACCAGTTCGCCGACGCCATGAACCGCAACGGCAACGACCTGGACAAGACCATCGACGGCTGGGCGGGCGAAGTGGCCAAGGCCAAGGAAAGCACCGAGCAAGCGGCCGAGAAGCAAGGGCAATGAGCGACAGTGTCGTGACCATGAGCGAGCCAGGCGTATTGAGCCTGGCCGGGGTGCTCGACTACCGCAGCGGGCCGGCCTTGCGCAAGCAGGGCAAGGCCCTGATTGCGGCGTGCAAGGCCCCCGGGCTGGTGCTCGATTGCGCGCAGGTGGAGAAGTCCAGCAGCGTCGGCCTGTCCCTGCTGCTGGCCTTCATGCGCGACGGCAAGGCGGCCGGCAAGGCCGTCGAGGTTCGCGCCATGCCCCAGGACATGCGGGAAATTGCCGAGGTTTATGACCTTGACGAGGTGCTGGCCGGTCAATGACCGCCAGCCAGTGACTGGCCCCTCTGTCAGAGTCTCCGATTACGGGGTTCGCAGGCGAGGGGCTTTTTTGTATGATGGCCGACCCGCGCGCAAAGGGCGCCGATTGAGGTTGAGCATGCAGGCCGTAGAAGTTAAGAACTTCCTTGAAGAAAAGTTGCCGGGAACCCGGGTCGAAGTTGAAGGCGAAGGCTGCAACTTCCAGTTGAACGTGATCAGCGACGAATTGGCGGCCCTGAGCCCGGTCAAGCGTCAGCAGCAGATCTATGCTCACCTTAACCCGTGGATCACCGATGGCAGCATCCATGCGGTAACCATGAAATTTTTCAGCAGCGCAGCCTGGGCTGAGCGCACCTGAGCCAACTTGGCGGCGAGACTCTAATGGACAAACTGATTATTACTGGCGGCGTTCGCCTCGATGGCGAAATCCGCATTTCCGGGGCAAAGAACGCTGCCCTGCCGATCCTGGCGGCCACCTTGCTCTGCGATGGCCCGGTCACCGTTGGCAACCTGCCGCACCTGCACGACATCACCACGATGATCGAGCTGTTCGGCCGCATGGGCATTGAGCCGGTGATCGACGAGAAGCTCTCGGTCGAAATCGACCCGCGTACCATCAAGACCCTGGTCGCGCCGTACGAGCTGGTGAAAACCATGCGTGCCTCGATCCTGGTACTGGGCCCGATGGTCGCCCGTTTTGGCGAAGCCGAAGTGGCCCTGCCTGGCGGTTGCGCCATTGGTTCGCGTCCGGTCGACCTGCACATCCGCGGCCTTGAGGCCATGGGCGCGAAGATCGAGGTCGAAGGCGGCTACATCAAGGCCAAGGCCCCAGAAGGCGGCCTGCGTGGCGCGCACTTCTTCTTCGATACCGTCAGTGTCACCGGTACCGAGAACATCATGATGGCTGCAGCCCTGGCCAAAGGCCGCAGCGTGCTGCAAAACGCCGCGCGCGAGCCGGAAGTGGTCGACCTTGCCAACTTCCTCAACGCCATGGGCGCGAAAGTCCAGGGCGCTGGTACCGACACCATCACCATCGATGGCGTCGAGCGCCTGGGTTCGGCGACCTACCGGGTCATGCCTGACCGTATCGAGACCGGTACCTACCTGGTTGCCGCTGCCGTGACTGGCGGTCGCGTCAAGGTCAAGGACACCGATCCGACCATCCTCGAAGCCGTCCTTGAAAAACTCAAGGAAGCCGGCGCCGAAGTCACCACCGGTGAAGACTGGATCGAGCTGGACATGCATGGCAAGCGGCCGAAAGCCGTCAACCTGCGTACCGCTCCGTACCCGGCGTTCCCGACCGACATGCAGGCGCAGTTCATCTCGCTCAACGCCATTGCCGAAGGCACTGGCGCGGTAATCGAGACGATCTTCGAAAACCGCTTCATGCACGTCTACGAGATGCACCGCATGGGTGCCCTGATCCAGGTCGAAGGCAACACTGCCATCGTTACCGGGACCAAGACCCTCAAAGGCGCTCCAGTGATGGCCACCGACCTGCGGGCTTCGGCCAGCCTGGTGCTGTCGGCGCTGGTTGCCGAAGGCGATACCCTGATCGACCGCATTTACCACATCGACCGTGGTTATGAGTGCATCGAAGAGAAACTGCAGATGCTCGGCGCCAAGATCCGCCGCGTGCCGGGCTAGTCTGTGAGTGGCGCAGGGACGCGCCAGCCAATTGCTGCACCGAATTGAATGCGGTCGGGCCTGTTAGCGCCCGGCCGGCTGTAGCCGCATAAGGACCGACGTTTCCCATGTTGACCATCGCGCTATCCAAAGGTCGGATTCTCGACGATACCCTGCCGCTGCTGGCGGAAGCCGGTATTGTGCCGACCGAAAACCCGGACAAGAGCCGCAAGCTGATCATCCCGACGACTCAGGAAGACGTGCGTCTGCTGATCGTGCGCGCCACCGACGTGCCGACCTACGTCGAGCATGGTGCCGCCGACCTGGGCGTGGCCGGCAAGGACGTGCTGATGGAGTACGGTGGCCAGGGCTTGTACGAGCCGCTGGACCTGCAGATTGCCCAGTGCAAGCTGATGACCGCCGGCAAAGTCGGCGCTGCCGAGCCCAAGGGCCGTCTGCGCATAGCCACCAAGTTCGTCAACGTCGCCAAGCGCTACTATGCCGAACAAGGCCGTCAGGTCGATATCATCAAGCTGTATGGTTCGATGGAGCTGGCGCCGCTGATTGGCCTGGCCGACAAGATCATCGACGTTGTCGACACCGGTAACACCCTGCGTGCCAATGGCCTGGAACCCCAGGAACTGATTGCCACCATCAGCTCCCGGCTGGTGGTCAACAAGGCTTCGATGAAGATGCAGCACGCCCGCATCCAGAGCCTGATCGACACCCTGCGCCAGGCTGTCGAATCGCGACACCGCGGCTAAGACTTTCTACCTCCTGCGCGCGACCTTCGCTGTCGCGCCCGTCTATCCGCGTCATAGCCAATTTTCTCGGGTGCCCGCGCGGATGGACTGGTAGCTTAGGGCGCCTGAGCATTCGCCATTTATGAGGCCCTCGCTATGACCACGTCCACTGCAATCGCCCGACTCAATGCCGCTGACCCGGATTTCGCCCGACATCTGGATCATCTGCTGAGCTGGGAAAGTGTCTCTGACGACGCGGTCAACCAGCGCGTACTCGACATCATCAAGGCCGTGCGCGAGCGTGGCGATGCGGCGCTGGTGGAGTTCACCCAGCGCTTTGATGGCGTGCAGGCGACTTCGATCAACGACCTGATCCTCGGTCGCGAGCGCCTGGAACTGGCCCTGACCCGCATCACCCCGGCCCAGCGCGAAGCCCTGGAAAAAGCCGCCGAGCGCGTGCGCAGCTACCACGAGCGACAGAAGCAAGACTCCTGGAGCTACACCGAAGCCGACGGCACTGTGCTTGGCCAGAAGGTCACGCCGCTGGATCGTGCCGGCCTGTATGTGCCGGGCGGCAAGGCGTCGTACCCGTCATCGGTACTGATGAACGCGATTCCGGCCAAGGTCGCCGGCGTTGGTGAAGTGGTCATGGTGGTGCCGACCCCGCGTGGCGAGGTCAATGAGCTGGTGCTGGCCGCCGCTTGCATCGCCGGTGTTGACCGGGTTTTCACCATCGGTGGCGCCCAGGCGGTTGCCGCCCTGGCCTATGGCACCGAAAGCGTGCCGCAGGTCGACAAGGTGGTCGGCCCGGGCAACATTTATGTCGCCACCGCCAAGCGCCATGTGTTCGGTCAGGTCGGTATCGACATGATTGCCGGCCCGTCGGAGATTCTCGTGGTCTGTGACGGCCAGACCGATCCGGACTGGATCGCCATGGACCTGTTCTCCCAGGCCGAGCACGACGAAGACGCCCAGGCGATTCTGGTCAGCCCCGACGCCGAATTCCTCGACAAGGTCGCAGCCAGCATCGACAAGTTGCTGCCGACCATGGAGCGCGCCGAGATCATCAAGACCTCGATCAACGGCCGTGGTGCGCTGATCCAGGTGCGCGACATGCAGCAGGCCATGGACGTTGCCAACCGCATTGCCCCTGAGCACCTGGAGCTGTCGGTCGCCGACCCGCAGGCCTGGCTGCCGCAGATTCGCCACGCCGGCGCGATCTTTATGGGCCGCCACACCAGCGAAGCCCTGGGCGATTACTGCGCAGGCCCCAACCACGTACTGCCGACTTCCGGCACCGCGCGCTTCTCGTCGCCGCTGGGGGTGTATGACTTCCAGAAGCGTTCGTCGATCATCTTCTGCTCCGAGCAGGGCGCTTCCGAGCTCGGCCACACTGCCTCGGTACTGGCCCGTGGCGAGTCGCTGACCGCCCACGCCCGCAGCGCCGAATACCGCATCCTTGCCGACAAGAAGGGGAACTGAACATGAGTAAATTCTGGAGCCCCTTCGTCAAGGACCTGGTGCCTTACGTGCCGGGCGAGCAGCCAAAGCTGGCCAGGCTGGTCAAGCTCAACACCAACGAGAACCCCTACGGCCCGTCGCCCAAGGCGCTGGAAGCCATGCGCGGCGAACTCAACGACAACCTGCGCCTGTACCCGGACCCCAACAGCGACCTGCTAAAGCAGGCGGTAGCGGACTACTACGGTGTGCAGGGCAACCAGGTGTTCCTCGGCAACGGTTCGGATGAAGTGCTGGCGCACATCTTCCATGGCCTGTTCCAGCACGATGCGCCATTGCTGTTCCCGGACATCAGCTACAGCTTCTACCCGGTCTACTGCGGCCTGTACGGCATCCCGTTTGAAGCAGTGGCGCTGGACGAGCAGTTCCAGATCCGGGTCGCTGACTACCGCAAGGCCAACGGCGGGATCATCTTCCCCAACCCCAACGCGCCGACCGGTTGCCTGCTGGCCCTGGAGGCCATCGAGCAACTGCTCGAGGCCAACCCCGACTCGGTGGTGGTGGTCGATGAAGCCTACATCGACTTTGGCGGCCAGACCGCCATCAGCCTGGTGGATCGCTACGACAACCTGCTGGTCACCCAGACCCTGTCCAAGTCGCGCTCGCTGGCCGGCCTGCGGGTAGGCCTGGCGGTCGGCCATCCGGACCTGATCGAGGCGCTGGAGCGGATCAAGAACAGCTTCAACTCCTATCCACTGGACCGTATGGCGATTGTGGGTGCGGCGGCGGCGTTCGAGGACCGTGCTTACTTTGAAGAAACCTGCCGCAAGGTGATCGACAGTCGCGAGAAGGTGGTAGCTGAACTCACTGCCCGTGGCTTTGAAGTACTGCCCTCGGCAGCCAACTTCATCTTTGCCCGGCACCCGCAGCAGGATGCCGCCGAACTGGCAGCGCGCCTGCGCGAGCAGGGGGTGATCGTGCGTCACTTCAAACAGGCGCGGATCGCCCAGTTCCTGCGCATCACCATTGGTACCCCGGAGCAGAATCAGGCGTTGCTTGATGCGCTGAACTGAAACTTCTCAATCCTTATCGCGGGGCAAGTCGAGGCGTCGCACCGCCGCTCCCACTGTGGGAGCGGCGGTGCGACGCCTCGACTTGCCCCGCGATGCTTGTTACCGGTAATCTTTCCCTTCTGAATTCATCCGATGATTGGATGTCATGACGTTATTGATCAAACGCTCCCTGGTCGAACAAGCCGTCGAGCAACTGCGCCAGCGCGTCGCCAGCGGCGCCTGGACGGTGGGCCAGCGCCTGCCCACCGAGCCGGAACTGGCTGCTGAGCTCGGCATCAGCCGCAACACGGTGCGCGAAGCCATGCGTGTGCTGGCTTTCAGTGGCCTGGTCGAAGTTCGCCAGGGCGATGGCAGTTACCTGCGTACCGCCGTCGACCCGTTGCAGGCCCTTCAGGCGCTGTCACGCTGCGACCTGGAGCAGGCGCGGGAAACCCGCCATCTCCTTGAAGCCGAGGCCATTGGCCTGGCCGCGCTGCGCCGCAGCGAAGAAGACCTGCAAGGGCTACGAGAGGCCCTCAAGCACAGCAGTGCGCATTTTCACGACGACCTGGAGCAATACATCGGTTGCGATCTGGTGTTCCACCAGCGCCTGGTGGATGCCGCGCATAACCCGGCGCTGAGCGAGTTGTATCGCTACTTTTCCGGGGTGGTGGCGGCCACCTTGCATCACAACCTGAGCCACGCTCCCCGCTGCCAGCTTGTGTTCGACCTGCACGGGCAGATTCTCGATGCCATCGAACAACGCGATCCGGACAAGGCCAAGGCCCTGAGCCGGACCCTGATCAACGAATCCTGACCTTGCGAGACTGCCATGGGCGATGAAACAACCCGAACTGCGGCGCCGGCCAACGGGCCGGAGCTGGAAGAACTGCTGATCGACGCCGAAGCCGACGACGAACAAGTGCAACAGCAACCGGTGCTGCTCAAGCGCCCGTGGCTGTTGCTGCTCGGCCTGGTGCTGGTGGCGCTGAACCTGCGTCCGGCGTTGTCGAGCATGGCGCCGCTGCTGGGTCAGGTCAGCGACAACCTCGGCTTGAGCGCTTCCCAGGCGGGCCTGCTGACCACCTTGCCGGTGCTTTGCCTGGGCTTGTTCGCGCCACTGGCGCCGGTGTTGGCGCGACGTTTTGGCAGTGAGCGGGTCATTCTCGGCATCCTTCTGGTACTGGCTGCGGGGATTGCCGTGCGCAGCGCCTTTGGCAGCACCGGGGTATTCGTCGGCAGTATCATGGCCGGGGCTAGCATCGGTGTGATCGGCGTGCTGTTGCCGGGCATCGTCAAGCGCGACTTCCCCAAGCATGCCGGGACCCTGACCGGCGTCTACACCATGGCCTTGTGCCTGGGCGCGGCAATGGCTGCGGGCGCCACCGTGCCCCTGAGCGAGCGCCTGGGCGACAGCTGGTCGCTGGGCCTGGGCTTCTGGTTGATCCCGGCCTTGCTGGCGGCGCTGATCTGGCTGCCCCAGGCCCGCCAGGGCCACGGCGCCCACAATGTGGCCTACCGTGTACGCGGCCTGCTGCGCGATCCGCTGGCCTGGCAGGTCACCCTGTACATGGGCCTGCAATCGTCGCTGGCCTATATCGTTTTCGGCTGGCTGCCGTCGATCCTCATCGGTCGCGGCCTGAGCCCGACCCAGGCCGGGCTGGTGTTGTCCGGCTCGGTGATCGTGCAGTTGCTCAGTTCGCTCAGCGCGCCGTGGCTGGCGACCCGTGGCAAGGACCAGCGCCTGGCCATTGTGGTGGTCATGCTCATGGCCCTGGCCGGCTTGTTCGGCTGCCTGTATGCGCCGCTGGAAGGCCTGTGGGGCTGGGCTATTGTCCTGGGGCTGGGGCAGGGCGGTACCTTCGCCCTGGCATTGACCCTGATCGTGCTGCGTTCCAAAGACGCTCACGTCGCCGCCAACCTGTCGAGCATGGCCCAGGGCATCGGTTACACCCTGGCATCGATGGGGCCGTTCGCGGTCGGCCTGGTGCATGACCTGACCGGCGGCTGGAACGCGGTGGGCTGGATCTTTGCCGTGCTGGGCATCGGCGCCATCGGCTTTGGCCTCAAGGCCGGGCGTAACCTGCATGTGCAGGTGGTCAGCGAGCGGGTTTGAGCAGACATTCGCCAGGCAAATGCCCATAGCTTTTTGCCACTTCGACGGACTATGGTGCAGGTCTATTGCCATGAACCGGACCTGCACCATGAGCGACGCCAATACTGCCCTGATCACCCGCTTCTACCAGGCTTTCCAGCGCCTGGACGCCGAAGCCATGGTCGCCTGTTACAGCGACGATATCGTTTTCAGTGACCCGGTCTTCGGTACTTTGCGCGGCAAGGATGCCGGTGACATGTGGCGCATGCTCACCACCCGCGCCAAGGACTTTACCCTGACCTTCGACAGTGTGCGCGCCGACGAGCGCGCTGGCAGCGCCCGCTGGGTCGCCCGCTACCTGTTCAGCCAGACCGGCCGCACCGTGGTCAACGACATCCAGGCACGCTTTGTGTTTCGGGACGGCAAGATCTGCGAGCACCACGACAGTTTCGACCTGTGGCGCTGGGCACGTCAGGCCTTGGGCACCACGGGGGTGCTGCTGGGCTGGTCGCCGCTGGTCCAGGGCAAGGTGCGCGCCCAGGCGCAGAAAGGCCTGCGGGCGTTTCAGGCGGGGCGCTGAGGCGCTAAGCTGTGCGCTTTGCCGTTGATAGTCACTAACGTGTCCGAGCCCATTGCCCAACCACCGAACAAACCCTGGTACGTCTACCTGGTACGCGCCGCCAATGGCTCGCTGTACTGCGGGATCAGCGACAACCCGGAGCGGCGCTTCCAGGCCCACCAGAAGGGCCAGGGGGCACGCTACTTCAGCACCAGCCCGGCAGTGGCTTTGGTCTATGTCGAGGCCTGGCCCGACAAAACCAAGGCGCTGCAACAGGAGCGGCTGGTGAAAAAGCTGCGCAAGAGTGCCAAGGAGGCGCTGGTGGCCTCCTGGGCGGGGCTCAGTCCTTGCGACGCTTGAGCTGATCGGTCAGTTGCGTCGGCAGGCCTTTGATGATCAGGGTGCCGGCTTCCTCGTCGTACTCGACCTTCGAGCCCAGCAAGTGCGCTTCAAAGCTGATCGACAGCCCTTCGGCACGGCCGGTGAAGCGACGGAACTGGTTGAGCGTGCGCTTATCGGCGGGGATTTCCGGCGACAGGCCGTAGTCCTTGTTGCGAATATGTTCGTAGAAGGCCCGTGGGCGCTCTTCATCGATCAGCCCTGAGAGCTCCTCGAGGGTTACTGGCTCGCCGGCCTTGGTCTGGCTGGTGGCGTAGTCGACCAGGGTCTGGGTCTTCTCGCGGGCGGCTTCTTCGGGCAGGTCTTCGCTTTCGACAAAATCGCTGAAAGCCTTGAGCAGGGTGCGGGTCTCGCCCGGGCCGTCGACGCCTTCCTGGCAGCCGATGAAGTCGCGGAAGTACTCCGAGACTTTCTTGCCGTTCTTGCCCTTGATGAACGAGATGTACTGCTTGGAGGCCTTGTTGTTCTGCCACTCGGAAAGGTTGATGCGCGCGGCCAGGTGCAGCTGGCCCAGGTCCAGGTGGCGCGACGGGGTCACGTCCAGCTCGGCGTTTACCGCCACGCCTTCGCTGTGGTGCAGCAGGGCGATCACCAGGTAGTCGGTCATGCCTTGCTGATAGTGGGCGAACAACACGTGGCCGCCGACCGACAGGTTGGACTCTTCCATCAGCTTTTGCAGGTGCTCGACGGCGACGCGGCTGAAGGCCGTGAAGGTGCTGCCTTCGTCGAGGTATTCCTTGAGCCAGCCGCTGAACGGGTGGGCGCCGGATTCTGCGTGGAAGAAGCCCCAGGCTTTGCCCTGTTTGGCGTTGTAGCTATCGTTGAGGTCGGCCAGAAGGTTTTCGATGGCACCCGACTCGGCCAGTTCCGAGTCGCGGGCGTGCAGCACGGCGGGGCTGCCATCGGGTTTCTTGTCGATCAGGTGGACGATGCAATGACGGATCGGCATGGGATTCTCGGTTGAAAATGGGCGGTGCTGGCCGCGTTGCAAAGTCGCCAAGTGTACCTCAGCACAGGGGTGATTCAGCGGCCAGATGTTGGCAGATATGTCGGTTGTTTATTTTTTGTTCAAATTTTTGCGTTTTTTCGCGCAAACCCCCGAAAAACCTGCACATTTGCCCTGTGGGAGGCGGATATTTATCTATTCCTGTGGTAGTTTTGCCCGGTCTTGCGCCCCGTGTGTGGCGCATTGCTGGCAGACCGCTCGCGTCACGTCGAACCAAACGTCGTTTTACGTATCTACATACGCGATTGACGTGGCTGTAACACCGGACCGCCGGATCCCCCGCAGGTCTGGCTCGATGACTGACGTAGCACTCTGCATACTCACTGAATTTGATAGGGAAGGAACACCACCATGGCATTGACCAAAGACCAACTGATCGCCGATATCGCTGAAGCTATCGACGCGCCAAAAACCACCGCGCGTAACGCTCTGGAGCAACTGGGCCAGATCGTTGCTGATCAACTGGAAAATGGCAGCGAAATCACCCTGCCAGGCATCGGCAAACTGAAAATCACCGAGCGTCCTGCCCGTACCGGCCGCAACCCTTCGACTGGCGCTGCCATCGAAATCGCTGCCAAGAAAGTCGTCAAGTTCGTACCAGCCAAAGTGCTGACCGACGCTGTAAACAAGTAATTGTAAACAGCTCGACAAAAGCCGCGTCCGGGTTGCCCGGACGCGGTTTTTTTATCCCTGGGTTTTGCTCCAGCGCTGCTGGCGCCAAGCCTGGCGCGCTGCGGCGTCCTGGAAGGTCCAGGCGATCATGCGGCTCTGTTTCTGCCCCTGGCCCATCTCCACCACCCGCTGTTCGGCCGCCCCGGCCTTTTTCAGCGCGGCCTGAATGCCGGGCAGGTTGGAGGCTTTCGATACCAGGCTGGTGAACCACAGCACCTGCTGGCTCAGGCTGACGCTCTCGGCCACCAGCTGGCTGACGAAGCGGATCTCGCCGCCTTCGCACCACAGTTCGTTGTTCTGCCCGCCAAAGTTCAGCACCGGCAGCTTGCGCTTGGGATCGGCCTTGCCCAGTGCCCGCCATTTGCGCTGGCTGCCGCGGGTGGCTTCTTCGCGTGAGGCGTGGAAGGGCGGGTTGCACAGGGTCAGGTCGAAGCGCTCGTCGCTTTTGAGCAGCCCCAGCAGGATGTGCTTGCAGTTGCCTTGCTGGCGCAGGCTGATGGCCTTGCCCAGGCCGTTGGCCTGGACGATGGCGCCGGCCGCAGCCAGTGCCGTGGCGTCGATGTCTGAACCGAGGAAGCGCCAGCGGTAATCGCTGTTGCCCAGCAACGGGTAGATGCAATTGGCACCGACGCCGATGTCCAGGGCCTGGACCTGCGCGCCACGGGGTATTTCGCCGCCATTTTCGTCTGCCAGCAAGTCGGCCAGCACGTGTACGTAGTCGGCCCGGCCGGGGATTGGCGGGCACAGGTAGTCAGCCGGGATGTCCCAGTGCTGGATACCGTACTGGGCCTTGAGCAGGGCGCGGTTGAAGACCCTGACGGCATCCGGGTTGGCGAAGTCGATGCTCGGCTTGCCGTGGGGGTTGGTGATCATGTACTGGCCCAGCTGCGGGCTGCTCTTGATCAACTGGGGGAAGTCGTAGCGGCCCTGGTGGCGGTTGCGCGGGTGCAGGGTCGGTTTGTTGGTTGTGGTCATGTTGAGGTCCGGTGCAAAGCATCGCGGGTCAAGCCCGCTCCTACAGAGACTTCTGTGGGAGCAGGCTTGACCCGCGATGGCATCACTGAGGTCAGCGATCGTTACAAGGCGGCAATCCGCGCATGCTGCTCGGTGAAGTTGGCCAGGGCCTGTTCGGCTTCAGCCAGCTTGGCGCGTTCCTTGTCGATCACCGCAGGCGGTGCCTTGTCGACGAAGGCGGCGTTGGACAGCTTGCCGCCGACGCGCTGGACTTCGCCCTGCAGACGCTGGATTTCCTTGTTCAGGCGAGCCAGCTCGGCGTCCTTGTCGATCAGCCCGGCCATCGGCACCAGTACTTGCAGATCGCCGACCAGGGCGGTGGCGCTCAGCGGCGCTTCGTCCTGTTCGCCGAGCACGGTGAAGGATTCGATCTTCGCCAGCTTTTTCAGCAGCGCTTCGTTTTCCTGCAGGCGGCGCTGGTCTTCGGCGCTGGCGTTTTTCAGGAACAGTTGCAGTGGCTTGCCCGGGCCGATGTTCATTTCGCCGCGGATGTTGCGCACGCCGAGCATCAGCTCCTTGAGCCATTCGATATCGCCTTCGGCAGCGGCATCGATGCGGCTTTCATTGGCCACTGGCCATGGCTGCAGCATGATGGTCTTGCCTTGCGCGCCGGCCAGCGGCGCCAGGCGCTGCCAGATTTCTTCGGTGATGAACGGCATGAACGGATGGGCCAGGCGCAGTGCCACTTCCAGTACCCGGACCAGGGTGCGGCGAGTACCACGGGCGCGTTCGACCGGGGCGTTTTCGTCCCACAGGACCGGCTTGGACAGCTCCAGGTACCAGTCGCAATACTGGTTCCAGATGAACTCGTAGAGCGCCTGGGCGGCCAGGTCGAAGCGGAACTGGTCGAGCTGGCGGGTGACTTCGGCTTCGGTGCGCTGCAGTTGCGAGATGATCCAGCGATCAGCCAGCGAGAGCTCGTAGGCTTCGCCGTTCTGGCCGCAGTCTTCGCCCTTGTCCAGAACATAGCGCGCAGCGTTCCAGATCTTGTTGCAGAAGTTGCGGTAGCCTTCGACGCGGCCCATGTCGAACTTGATGTCGCGACCGGTGGACGCCAGCGAGCAGAAGGTGAAGCGCAGGGCGTCGGTGCCGTAGCTGGCGATGCCTTCCGGGAACTCGGCCTTGGTCTGCTTGGCGATCTTCTCGGCAAGCTTTGGCTGCATCATGCCGCTGGTGCGTTTTTCCAGCAGTTCGTCCAGGGTGATGCCGTCGACGATGTCCAGCGGGTCAAGGACGTTGCCCTTGGACTTGGACATCTTCTGGCCCTGGCCATCGCGCACCAGACCGTGCACATACACGGTCTTGAACGGTACCTGCGGGGTGCCGTCCTCGTTCTTCACCAGGTGCATGGTCAGCATGATCATCCGGGCAACCCAGAAGAAAATGATGTCGAAGCCGGTGACCAGCACGTCGGTGGAGTGGAACTTCTTGAGGAATTCGGTCTGCTGTGGCCAGCCCAGGGTCGAGAAGGTCCACAGGCCCGAGCTGAACCAGGTGTCGAGCACGTCGTTGTCCTGGTTCAGGACCACGTCGGCGCCGAGGTTGTGCTTGCTGCGCACCTCTTCTTCGCTACGGCCGACATAGACCTTGCCGGATTCGTCATACCAGGCCGGAATACGGTGACCCCACCACAGCTGACGGCTGATGCACCAGTCCTGGATGTCGCGCATCCACGAGAAGTACATGTTTTCGTACTGTTTGGGCACGAACTGAATGCGGCCGTCTTCGACGGCAGCAATCGCAGGCTCTGCCAGCGGCTTGGTCGACACGTACCACTGGTCGGTCAGCCACGGCTCGATGACGGTGCCCGAGCGGTCGCCTTTCGGCACTTTCAGGGCGTGGTCGTCGACGCTGACCAACAGGCCGGCGGCGTCGAAATCGGCAACGATCTGCTTGCGCGCAACGAAGCGGTCGAGGCCTGCATACTGGGCCGGCAGGGTCGCGTCGATGCTGTCGTTGACGCTGCCGTCGAGGTTGAACACCTGGGCGGCCGGCAGGACGAAGGCGTTCTTGTCGAAGATGTTCAGCAGCGGCAGGTTGTGGCGCTTGCCGACTTCATAGTCGTTGAAGTCGTGGGCCGGGGTGATTTTCACACAGCCGGTACCGAACTCAGGGTCGCAATAGTCGTCGGCGATGATCGGGATACGGCGGCCAACCAGCGGCAGCTCGACGAACTTGCCGATCAGCGCCTTGTAACGCTCGTCTTCCGGGTTCACGGCAACGGCGGCGTCGCCGAGCATGGTTTCCGGGCGCGTGGTGGCGACGATCAGGTAGTCCTTGCCGTCGGCAGTTTTGGCGCCGTCAGCCAGCGGGTAGCGCAGGTTCCACAGGTGACCCTTCTCGTCGTGGTTTTCCACTTCGAGGTCGGAGATCGCCGTGTGCAGCTTGGTGTCCCAGTTGACCAGGCGCTTGCCGCGGTAGATCAGGCCGTCTTCATGCAGGCGCACGAAGGCTTCTTTCACTGCTTCCGAGAGGCCGTCGTCCATGGTGAAACGCTCGCGGCTCCAGTCGACCGACGAGCCCAGGCGGCGAATCTGGCGGCTGATGTTGCCACCGGACTGATCTTTCCATTCCCAGACCTTTTCCAGGAACTTCTCGCGACCCAGGTCGTGACGGTTCTGGCCTTTGGCTTCGAGTTGACGCTCGACCAGCATCTGCGTGGCGATACCGGCGTGGTCGGTACCTGGCTGCCACAGGGTGTTGCGGCCCTGCATGCGGCGGAAACGGATCAGGGCGTCCATGATCGCGTTGTTGAAGCCATGACCCATGTGCAGGCTGCCGGTGACGTTCGGCGGCGGGATCATGATGGTGTAGGAATCGCCCGCGCCTTGCGGAGCGAAATAATTCTCGGACTCCCAGGTGTTGTACCAGGAAGTTTCAATGGCGTGCGGCTGGTAGGTCTTATCCATGCGCGGCGGGACCCTTAGGCATTTATTCAGGAAAGCCGGAGAGTATAACGAAGCCGCAAGCTTCAAGCGACAAGCTGCAAGCTCAGAGCGCCACACGGCTCTTGCAGCTTGTCGCTTGAAGCTTGTTACTGCTTTTTATTGGTTGAGCAGGCGCTCGAGCCGGGCATCCAGGCGGCGCTTGATTTCGCTTTCGTTATACGGGGGGCAAGCTTCAAGCGACAAGCTGCAAGCTCAGAGCGCCACACGGCTCTTGCAGCTTGTCGCTTGAAGCTTGTAACTGCTTTTTATTGGTTAAGCATGCGCTCAGGCTTGGCATCGAGGCGGCGCTTGATTTCGCTTTCGTTATACGGGGGCAAGCTTCAAGCGACAAGCTGCAAGCTCAGAGCGCCGCACGGCTCTTGCAGCTTGTCGCTTGAAGCTTGTAACTGCTTTTTATTGATTGAGCAGGCGCTCGAGCCTGGCATCGAGGCGGCGCTTGATTTCGCTTTCGATATGCGGGGCGAAATCGTTGATCACGTCCTGCATGATCAACTGGGCCGCCGCGCGTAGCTCGGCGTCCAGGTGCAGCAGGGTTTCCTGGCGCCTGGCCTGCGGGTCGGCTGGCGCTTCAGGCGCCGGCTGCGGCGCTGCTTCGGCCTCTTCGAGCAGCAGCGGGATCTGCTCCTCGACGGTGTCGGTCAACAGCGGCGGCTCAAGGGATGCATCGCCAAGCAGCTGGCGGATCGACTCCAGGTCGTCCAGCAGGTGCGCGGATTGGGGCAGGGGAGTGGGTTTGTCCATCGTCTTCAGAGTCGCTGTAAGCGGTGATCTTGCAGAGCATAGCCCTGTTCGCGGTAGAAACGGAAACTCTCTCGGGCCGCCTGACGAATCGCCGGCTCTTCGACCACGATCTCGGCGATCCGGGCAAAGCGGGAAGCGAACGCCGGTACCTTGAGGTCAAGGTTGATCAGCAGGTCCTGGTGGCTGCCGGCATCATCGCCAAGGCCCAGAGCGACGCTGCCCTGCGGGTTGTCTTCAGCCGCGTCGTGGGGCACGAAGGCCTCGCCCTTGAACGCCCACAGGCGCGCGTCCAGTTCATCGCGCTGGGCGGCGTCGCTGCAATGCAGGTAAACCTGGTGCCCCAGGCGCCAGGCCTTGTCGCACAGCTTGCAGGCGAAATCCAGGCGCGCCGAGGGCGCGGCGCTGGGCAATATGTAGAAATCGACTTTGCTCATGGTCTGCCTGCCGGCCGGCTACGCCCCAAGGCGCAGACGGCCAGCGTCGCCTCAGGCGTTGGCGCGATCGAGCAGGTACTGGGTCAGCAGTGGAACCGGGCGGCCAGTGGCACCCTTGTCCTTGCCGCCGCTGATCCAGGCGGTGCCGGCGATGTCCAGGTGAGCCCAGTTGTAGGCCTTGGCAAAGCGCGACAGGAAGCAACCGGCGGTGATGGTGCCGGCTTTTGGCCCGCCGATGTTGGCGATGTCGGCGAACGGGCTGTCGAGCTGTTCCTGGTATTCGTCGAACAGCGGTAGCTGCCAGGCGCGGTCGTCGGCGCGCTTGCCGGCATCGAGCAGTTGCCCGACCAGGTCGTCGTTGTTGCCCATCAGGCCCGAGGTGTGGCTGCCCAGGGCGACGATGCAGGCGCCGGTCAGGGTGGCGATGTCGATCACTGCCTGAGGCTTGAAGCGCTCGGCGTAGGTCAGGGTGTCGCACAGCACCAGGCGGCCTTCGGCGTCGGTGTTGAGGATCTCGACGGTCTGCCCGCTCATGGTCGTGACGATGTCGCCAGGACGGGTGGCGCCGCCGCTCGGCATGTTCTCGGCGCAGGCCAGCAGGCACACCAGGTTGATCGGCAGTTGCAGCTCGAGCACGGCGCGCAGGGTGCCGAAGACGCTGGCGGCGCCGCCCATGTCGAACTTCATTTCATCCATGCCGGCGCCGGGCTTGAGGCTGATGCCACCGGTGTCGAAGGTGATGCCCTTGCCCACCAGCACGAAAGGCTTCTCGCTCTTTTTGCCGCCCTGGTAGTTGAGCACGATCAGGCGTGGCGGCTGGTCGCTGCCCTGGCCGACGGCGTAGAAGGCGCCCATGCCCAGGTCCTTGATCTTCTTCTCGTCCAGCACCTCGACCTTGAGGCCCTTGAATTCCTTGCCCAGGGCCTTGGCCTGTTCGGCCAGGTAGCTTGGGTGGCAGACGTTCGGTGGCAGGTTGCCCAGATCGCGGGTGAAGCCCATGCCGTTAGCGATGGCAACGGCGTGCTTGACCGCGCGTTCGACATCGCTGGCACCGGCCTTGGCGCTGAGCAGGGTGATTTTTTTCAGGGCGCGAGGTTCGGCTTTCTTGCTCTTGAACTGGTCGAACACGTACTGGTCATCGAGCAGGCTCTCGGCCAGCAGGCGGGTCTTGCCATAGAAAGCATCGCGGCCGGCAACCTTGACGTCGTCCAGGGCCAGTGCTGCGTCGCTGCCGTTCAAGCCCTTGAGCACTGCCAGCACGGCGGCAACGACCTTGCGCCAGCTGCGATCACCCAGCTCGGCATCCTTGCCGGTACCCACCAGCAGCACGCGCTCGGCCTTGAGGTTTGGCAGGCTGTGCAACAGCAGGGTCTGGCCGACCTTGCCGGCCAGGTCGCCGCGCTTGAGCACGCCGGCCAGGGCACCGCCGGTGGCTTCGTCGATGGTTTTGGCGATGGCGCCGAGTTTGCCGCCTTCAGCCACGGGCAGGACCAGGGTGGCGGTTTTCAAGGATGCTGCGGCTACGCTTTTTACAACCAGTTCCATGTCAGGTTCCCCGAATGATCTGTCGATGCGCGTTGTCTATGCAGGCGCGGTCGTGGCCGCGTGGTCGCGTACCAGTGCTAAAGCCCCCAGTTTGAGCCTGCTTCGCCCGCCCTGACAACCCCGAGATGAAGCATTGTGCGGCGCCAAGTGACAGGCACGGCCAATCACAGGATAATGCGCCAACTTTTACCCGGGTTCGCTCTGGCGAGCGGGCTACTATCTTGGCTGTTATGGATTTCTTGTTCGGCTGTCCGAGCCTGACAACCCAGGAGTGTCTGGTTTGATCGTCTTTCGTTATCTGTCCCGCGAGGTCCTGGTGACCTTGAGTGCCGTCAGCGCTGTGCTGCTGGTCATCATCATGAGTGGGCGCTTCATCAAATACCTGGCCCAGGCGGCCCAGGGCGTGCTCGACCCGAGCGTGCTGTTCCTGATCATGGGCTACCGCCTGCCGGGCTTCCTGCAGTTGATCCTGCCCCTGGGGCTGTTCCTCGGTATCCTCCTGGCCTATGGCCGTTTGTACCTGGAAAGCGAGATGACCGTGCTTTCGGCCACCGGCATGAGCCAGCAGCGGCTGCTGGGCATGACCATGGCGCCGGCGGCACTGGTGGCCTTGCTGGTAGCCTGGCTGAGCCTGAGCCTGGCGCCCCAGGGCGTTACCCAGGTCGCACAGATCATCAACCAGCAGGACGCCCTGACCGAGTTCGACACCCTGGTGCCGGGCCGCTTCCAGACCCTGCGCGATGGTTCGCGGGTTACCTATACCGAGCAACTGTCGGAAGATCGGGTAAACCTTGGCGGTGTGTTCATTTCCGAGAAGCGCTTCAACCAGGACAAGACCAAGGACCGCGGTCCGTCGGTACTGGTGGCGGAAAAAGGCCACCAGCAGGTCAACCCCGATGGCAACCGCTACCTGATCCTGGAAAACGGCTACCGCTATGACGGTAACCCTGGCCAGGCTGATTATCGCGCAATCAAGTACGACACCTACGGCGTGCTGTTGCCCAAGCCTGAAGTCAGTGAAGAGATCACCGAGCGTGAAGCCATCCCGACCTCGCAACTGATTGGCAGCAAGGGCCTGCGCGAGCGTGCCGAGCTGCAGTGGCGCCTGTCGCTGCCGTTGCTGGTGTTCATCGTCACCCTGCTGGCGGTGCCACTGTCGCGGGTCAACCCGCGCCAGGGCCGTTTCCTCAAACTGCTGCCGGCGATTCTTCTGTATATGGCGTACCTGACAATGCTGATTGCCGTGCGTGGCGCCCTGGAGAAAGGCAAGCTGCCGATCGGCCTGGGTATCTGGTGGGTCCATGGCCTGTTCCTGTTGATCGGCCTGGGGCTGATGTACTGGGAGCCGTTGCGTCTCAAGCGCGCCGCTCGCCGTGCGGAGGTGGCCCATGGTTAAGCTCGACAGTTACATCGGCAAAAGTGTGCTGATGGCGATCCTCGCCGTACTGGGGATCATTCTGGGCCTGGCTTCGCTGTTCGCCTTCATCGACGAGATGGGTGACATCACCGACACCTACACGCTGATGGACGCCGGCAATTTCGTCTTGCTCACCGCACCGCGGCGGCTCTACGACATGCTGCCGATGGCTGCCCTGATCGGCTGCCTGATCGGCCTGGGGAGCCTGGCCAGCAGCAGCGAGCTGACCATCATGCGCGCCGCCGGCGTGTCGATCGGGCGGATCGTCTGGGCGGTGATGAAGCCGATGCTGGTGCTGATGCTGGCCGGTATCCTGATTGGCGAGTACCTGGCCCCGGTCACCGAGAACAAGGCCCAGGCCGACCGTTCCCTGGCCCAGGGCGGTGGTGAGGCGCAGAGCTCCAAGCGCGGCATGTGGCACCGCCAGGGTGACGAGTTCGTGCACATCAACTCGGTGCAGCCCAACGGTTTGCTGTACGGCGTGACCCGCTATCGCTTCGACAACGAGCGGCACATGCAGACCTCGAGCTTTGCCCGTCGTGCCCAGTACAAGGAAGATCACTGGCTGCTCAGCGACGTGACCACCACCTATTTCCGCGGCGATCACACCGAAGTCATCAAAACGCCTGAAGAACGCTGGGACGTGTCGGTCACCCCGCAGTTGCTCAATACCGTAGTGGTCGCACCAGAATCACTGTCGATCACCGGTCTTTGGGATTACATCCACTACCTGTCCGACCAGGGCCTGAACAACGCCCGGTACTGGCTGGCATTCTGGACCAAGGTGCTGCAGCCGATGGTCACCGCGGCGCTGGTGCTGATGGCCATTTCCTTCATCTTCGGCCCGCTGCGCTCGGTGACCCTTGGTCAGCGGGTGTTCACCGGGGTGCTGGTGGGTTTTGTGTTCCGCATCGCCCAGGACCTGCTCGGGCCTTCCAGCCAGGTGTTCGGCTTCCCGCCGTTGCTGGCGGTGGTGCTGCCGGCGGCGATCTGTGCGGTGGCCGGGTTGTGGATGTTGCGGCGCGCCGGATAAATTGCCGCAGACAAGAAAAAGCCGACCTCAGGGTCGGCTTTTTTGTGCGCGGTTATTTTTTGCGCTTGGGAATTCGCACCAGTTGAGTGTCGGAGTAGATGTCGTGCCAGCTGCGCTTGCGCTTGTCGAACAACGCCCAGATAAAACCCAGGCCCAAGCACAACCACGAGCCGATCGATACGACAAAACGCAGCAGCGCCTGCCACAGGCTGATGGCGCTGCCGTCGGCATTTTGCACACGGATGCCCCATACCTGCATACCCAGGGTCTGGCCGCCGTGGGTCCAGAACTTGGCGAAAAAGCCGAACAGGGCGAACAGCAGGATGGTCGACAGCAACGGGTCGCCATCCAGGGCGCCGGCCTCGGTCAACTCGCGCATGCGCGCTTCCCCGATAAAAGCCATCTGGATCATCTTGTAGGCACCGGCGGTGACGATCAGCAACGCGGTGCACAGCAAAAAGTCATAGAACATGGCGGCCAGGCGGCGGCCAAGGTCGACAGGGGGAAATTCACCTTCGGGCTGTAACAGCTGCTTGGGCACTGGCGAGGCCCTCCTTGCGCAAAACGCCCATTCTACGGAATTGCGCGCACAAAAAAGCCCCTGCTGTCGCCAGCAGAGGCTTCTTTGTTGATGAAGATCAGCCTTCGGCTTGAACTTCGTCAGCCTGCATGCCTTTCTGGCCCTGCACGGCGATGAAGGTGACTTTCTGACCTTCTTTCAGGCTCTTGAAGCCGTTACCCTGAATAGCGCGGAAGTGCACGAACAGATCCGGACCGCTTTCTGGAGTGATGAAACCAAAACCTTTCTCGTCGTTAAACCACTTGACGGTACCGCTCTGACGTTGGGACATTGTCTTATTTCCTTTGAAACTTAGAATTAGTAACAGCTTCTTCCAAATGAAAGAGTACTGGGCTGGGTTGCAGGAAAGTAAGAGACGTCGAACGGGTGTAGCAAACATCAGAGCTACTGCCCAGGTCACGAACCATAGCGACCCATGCAAACACAGTGCACAGACAATACGCTAACTTTGAAGACAAAAACAAGCCCTGCAGACCGCCGCCGCTGTGCCTTTTAGCCGCCGTTCGGTCGATTTTTTCCGGCTCATTCCAAGCATTGTCGCAACGCTTTTCGAAAGTTATAAAAAGCGTTCGAATTCGAAAATCCGAACGCTTCATGACACGTTGTTTCAAGTATCGATTCAGCCGCGATAATAGCGTTGGGCAACGAAGGGCATCTTGCTCACTTTCATCGCCACGCGCTTGCCGCGCACGATCGCCCACACTGGGGTTTCCAGTGCGCTGTACGCGGCATCGAGGTACCCCATCGCCACCGGCGCATTCAATGTCGGGCCAAAGCCGCCACTGCAGATGCTGCCGATAACCGTGCCTGACTCGTCAACGATCTCGGCGCCTTCGCGCACCGGTGTGCGCTCCTGCGGCAACAGGCCCACGCGCTTGCGCGCAACCCCGCTTTGCTGCTGGGCGAAGATCGCCTCGGCACCGGGGAAGCCGCCGGCGCGCTGGCCATCGGCACGGCGCACCTTGGAGATGGCCCAGAGCAGGCTGGCTTCGATGGGCGTGGTCTGGGTGTTCATGTCGTGGCCATACAGGCACAGGCCGGCCTCCAGGCGCAGCGAGTCGCGTGCGCCCAGGCCGATAGCCTGGACTTCGGGTTCGGCCAGCAGGCGGCGCGCCAGCTCTTCGGCTTTCCCGGCCGGCACCGAAATCTCGAAACCGTCCTCACCGGTGTAGCCCGAGCGGCTGACAAAACAGTCTGCGCCCAGCAGTTGTACCGGCTGGAACTGCATGAAAGTCATCTTCGTCACGACGGGTGCCAGGCGCTCGAGCACCTTCACCGCCGCCGGCCCCTGCAGGGCCAGCAGGGCGCGCTCCTCGAACAGTGGCTGGATCTGGCACTGATCGCCGATATGTTTGCGCAAATGGGCCAGGTCTTGCTCTTTGCAGGCCGCGTTGACCACCAGGAACAGTTCGTCGTTGCCCAGGTTGGCGACCATCAGGTCATCGAGGATGCCGCCGTGTTCGTTGGTGAACATGGCATAGCGCTGCATGCCCACCGGCAGGTCGATGATGTCGACCGGCACCAGGGTTTCCAGGGCCTTGGCTGCAGCGGCGCCGCTCAGGCGGATCTGGCCCATGTGCGAAACGTCGAACAGGCCGGCCTGCTCGCGGCTGTGCAGGTGTTCTTTCATCACTCCCAGCGGGTACTGGACCGGCATGTCGTATCCGGCGAAAGGCACCATGCGGGCGCCCAGTTCCAGGTGCAGGGCGTGCAGCGGGGTCTTGAGCAGTGTTTCGGTGGACATTGATGACTCCTTGGGGCTTGAGAGGGTGTCAGCATTCGATGATGTTGACGGCCAGACCGCCGCGGGCGGTCTCCTTGTATTTGCTTTTCATGTCGGCGCCGGTCTGGCGCATGGTGCGGATGACCTTATCCAGCGAGACGAAGTGCTGCCCGTCACCGCGCAGGGCCATGCGCACCGCGTTGATGGCCTTGACCGAACCCATGGCGTTACGCTCGATGCAGGGCACCTGGACTAGCCCGCCGATCGGGTCGCAGGTCAGGCCCAGGTTGTGTTCCATGCCGATTTCGGCGGCGTTCTCGACCTGCTGCACCGTGCCGCCCATCACCTCGCACAGGGCTCCGGCGGCCATCGAGCAGGCAACGCCGACTTCGCCCTGGCAGCCGACTTCGGCACCGGAGATCGAGGCGTTCTCTTTATAGAGGATGCCGATGGCGGCGGCGGTGAGCAGAAAACGCACCACGCCGTCGTCATTGGCGCCCGGGATAAAACGCATGTAGTAGTGCAACACTGCCGGGACGATGCCGGCGGCGCCATTGGTCGGCGCGGTGACCACGCGCCCGCCAAAGGCGTTTTCTTCGTTGACGGCCAGGGCGTAGAGGTTGACCCAGTCGAGCACCGACAGCGCGTCGCGCAGGCTCGCCTCCGGGTTGCTGCACAGCTGGCGGTACAGTGCGGCGGCGCGGCGTTTGACCTTGAGCCCGCCAGGCAAGATACCTTCGTTGCGACAACCGGCAGACACGCAGTCCTGCATGACCTGCCAGATGTGCAACAGGCCGCTGCGGGTGTCGCTTTCCGGGCGCCAGGCGGCTTCGTTGGCCAGCATGACCTGGCTGATCGACAGGTGCTGCGCGGTACAGTGGCCAAGCAGCTCCTTGGCGGTCTTGAACGGGTAGGGCAGCACGGTGCTGTCTTCGACGATGCGATCGGCGCCGGCGGCGTCCTCGTCGACCACGAAACCACCGCCCACCGAGTAGTACTCGCGGCTGCGAATCTGCAAGCCGGCGGCGTCAAAGGCACGGAAGATCATGCCGTTGGGATGGAAGGCCAGGGGTTTGCGGATCATCGCCAGGTGCTGCTTTTCAACGAAGTCGATGGCATGCTCGCCGAGCAGGTTGAGCCGGCCGCTGCTGCGGATGGCCTGCAGGCGTGCGGGGATGCTTTCGGTGTCGACGCTGTCCGGGTGTTCGCCTTCAAGGCCGAGCAGCACGGCCTTGTCGCTGCCGTGGCCTTTGCCGGTGGCGCCGAGCGAGCCATAGAGCTCGGCCTTGACGCTGACTGTAGCGGCCAGCAGGCCGTCGCGACGCAGGCCTTCAGCAAAACGCGCAGCGGCGCGCATAGGGCCTACGGTATGGGAACTGGAGGGGCCGATGCCGATCTTGAACAGGTCGAAGACGCTTAGTGACATGGTCGTACCCTCGTTGTGATGAAGGCTATCGCGGGGCAAGCCCGCTCCCACAGGGAATGAGGGTCTCACTGTGGGAGCGGGCTTGCCCCGCGAAGAGGCCTCAGACGTCCTGATAGCTCTCGATCGACGGGCAGGCACACACCAGGTTGCGGTCGCCAAACACGTTGTCAACGCGGCCGACCGGGGGCCAGTACTTGCCTTCGACCAGCGAGGTCAGCGGATACACCGCCTGCTCGCGGCTGTACGGGTGGCTCCACTCACCGGCGATTTCGGCGGCAGTGTGCGGGGCGTTCTTCAGCGGGTTGTCGTCCTTGTCCAGGCTGCCGCTTTCGACTGCGCGAATCTCTTCGCGGATGCGGATCATCGCCTCGCAGAAGCGGTCCAGTTCTTCTTTAGACTCGCTTTCGGTCGGTTCGATCATCAGCGTGCCGGCCACCGGGAACGACATGGTCGGGGCGTGGAAGCCGAAGTCGATCAGGCGTTTTGCCACGTCATCGACGCTGATGCCGCTGCTGTCCTTGATCGGGCGCAGGTCGAGGATGCACTCGTGCGCCACCAGGCCATTGCTGCCGGTGTACAACACAGGATAGTGCTCTTCCAGGCGGCGGGCGATGTAGTTGGCGTTGAGGATGGCCATTTGCGAGGCACGCTTGAGCCCGGCGCCACCCATCATGCGGATGTACATCCAGGTGATCGGCAGGATGCTGGCGCTGCCGAACGGTGCGGCGCAAACCGCGCCCTGCTTGTTGTCCATGTGCGCATGGCCCGGCAGGAACGGCGCCAGGTGCGATTTGACGCCGATCGGGCCGACGCCCGGGCCGCCACCGCCGTGGGGGATGCAGAAGGTCTTGTGCAGGTTCAGGTGCGAAACGTCGCCGCCGAACTTGCCCGGGGCGCAGAGGCCGACCATGGCGTTCATGTTGGCGCCGTCGATGTACACCTGGCCGCCGTTGTCATGGATGATCGCGCAGATCTCGCCAATGGCTTCTTCGAACACGCCATGGGTCGAGGGGTAGGTGATCATCAGCGCGGCAAGGTGTTCGCGGTGTTCGATGGCCTTGGCACGCAGGTCGTCGATGTCGACGTTGCCGCGGGCGTCACAGGCGGTGACTACAACGCGCATGCCGGCCATGTGTGCGGTAGCGGGGTTGGTGCCGTGGGCCGAGGACGGGATCAGGCAGATGTCGCGACGCGCTTCGCCGCGGCTCTGGTGATAGGCGCGAATCGCCAGCAGGCCGGCGTATTCGCCCTGGGAGCCGGCGTTGGGCTGCAGCGACACGGCGTCGTAGCCGGTGGCGGCGCAGAGCATGGCTTCCAGCTCGCTGGTCAGTTGCTGGTAACCCTGGCTCTGCGCGGCCGGGGCGAACGGGTGCAGGCTGCCGAACTCGGCCCAGGTCACCGGGATCATTTCGCTGGCGGCGTTGAGCTTCATGGTGCACGAGCCCAGCGGGATCATGGTGCGGTCCAGCGCCAGGTCCTTGTCAGCCAGGCGGCGCAAGTAGCGCATCAGCTCGGTTTCGCTGTGGTAACGGTTGAACACCGGGTGCTCGAGAATCGCCGACTGGCGCAGCAGCGTGCGTGGCAGTTGTGCCTGAACGCTGGCAGCGAGGGTGGCGAAGTCCGGGCTGGCCTTGCCAGCGGCGAACAGCTGCCACAGGGCTTCGACGTCGGCCTGGGTGCTGGTTTCATCCAGCGACAGGCCCAGGCGCTGGGCGTCGATCTGGCGCAGGTTCAGGCGTTGGCTGCGGGCCTGGTCGTGCAGGGCGGCGGTGCTGCTGCCGGTGGCCAGGGTCAGGGTGTCGAAGAAGTGTTCCACTTCGACCTGTACACCCAACTGTTGCAGGCCGGCCTTGAGGATCGCGGTCAGCGCGTGGGTACGCTCGGCGATCTGCTTCAGGCCCTGAGGTCCGTGGTATACGGCGTACATGCTGGCGATGTTGGCCAGCAGTACCTGGGCAGTGCAGATGTTGCTGGTGGCTTTCTCGCGGCGGATATGTTGCTCGCGGGTCTGCATGGCCAGGCGCAGTGCGGTCTTGCCGAAGCGGTCGATCGACACGCCGACCAGGCGGCCGGGCATGTCGCGCTTGAATGCATCGCGGGTCGAGAAGAAGGCGGCATGCGGGCCACCGAAGCCCAGCGGTACACCAAAGCGCTGGGCGCTGCCGATGGCCACGTCGGCGCCGAATTCGCCCGGCGGGGTCAGCAGGGTCAGGGCCAGCAGGTCGGCCGCCACGGCGACCAGGGCATTGGCCGCGTGGAAGCGCTCGACCAGCTCGCGGTAGTCGAAGACTTCACCACTGCTGGCCGGGTATTGCAGCAGGGCGCCGAAGAAGGCGCTGACATCGCTCAGCTCACGCTCGTCGCCGACGACAACCTCGATACCCAGCGGCTCGGCACGGGTGCGCAGCACGTCCAGGGTTTGCGGGTGGCAATGCACCGAGGCGAAGAAGGCGTGGCTGCCCTTGTTCTTGCTCAGGCGTTTGCAGAAGGTCATGGCTTCGGCAGCGGCAGTGGCTTCGTCGAGCAGGGAGGCGTTGGCGATCGGCAGGCCGGTGAGGTCGCTGATCAGGGTCTGGAAGTTCAGCAGCGCTTCCAGGCGGCCCTGGGAAATCTCTGGCTGGTAAGGGGTGTAGGCGGTGTACCAGGCCGGGTTTTCCAGCAGGTTGCGCAGGATCGGCGCCGGCGTGTGGCAGTTGTAGTAACCCTGGCCGATGAAACTCTTGAACAGCTGGTTGTTGCCGGCGATGGCCTTGAGCGAGGCCAGCGCCTGGGCTTCGCTTTGCCCGGCGCCCAGCTCAAGGACGCTGGTGCCCTTGATGCTGTCGGGGATGACCGCGGCGCTCATGGCCTCCAGCGAGTCAAAACCGAGGGTGGCGAGCATGTGCTGCTCGTCGTGCTGGCGCGGGCCGATGTGGCGGGCGATGAATTCGTTGGCAGTGCCGAGGTTGATGGTCATGGCGGTTCCTCAGGCGTCAGCGTTGGCTTTGATCAGGCGGTCGTAGGCGTCCTGGTCGAGCAGTTGCGCGACGGCGCCGGCGTCGGCGGGGATGAAACGGAAGAACCAGCCTTCACCCAGCGGGTCTTCGTTGACCCGTTCGGGGTTGCCTTCGAGCTGGTCGTTGACCGCTACCACTTCGCCGGTCAGCGGCATGTACACGCCGCTGGCAGCCTTGACCGATTCGACGGTCGAGGCTTCGGCGCCTTGCTCGTAGCGTTGCAGCTCTGGCAGTTGCACGTAGACCACATCGCCCAGGGCGTTCTGGGCGAAGGCGGTGATCCCGACGGTGACGCTGCCGTCAGCTTCGCTACGCAGCCATTCGTGATCTTCGGTAAAACGCAACTCGCTCATGGAAACTCCTCAAGGGCCGCAGGGGACGGCTGTGGGCATGGCTCAGGTGAGCCCAGGGATGGGTAATGCCATAGCAATATTGCGGCCATATCTAAAATATCGTTTTAAAACAAATAGTTAGATAATTTCCAGCAGGAGAATAAATAACCGGTGTAGCGAAATCGCTACACCTAGGGGTGAGAAAAAAAGCTCAAGTGGATCAGAACCTTGCACTGTGGCCCTGAAACTGTGCTGTATCGATATCGTTACGATGTAGTGATTTCGCTACAGCTGTTCAGGGCTTGGCCGGGATGCCGTACTTGCGCAGGCGATGGGCGATGGCGGTGTGCGAGGTTTGCAGGCGGCTGGCTAGCTGGCGGGTCGAGGGGTAGCTGCTGTAGAGCTTTTCCAGCAGGTTGCGCTCGAAGTCTTCCACGGCCTGTTCAAGGCTGTCGACTTCAGCGTCATGGCCGCGAGCCACCGAGGTGCCGGCAATGTCCAGGTCGCCGATGTCCACCAGGCTGCTTTCGCTGATGGCCGCGGCGCGGAAGATCACGTTCTGCAGCTGGCGCACGTTGCCCGGCCAGCGGTTGCCCAGTAGCGCCGGGTAAGTGGCCGGGGCCAGGCGGCACAGCGGGCGCTGGATCTGGGTGCAGGCCTGCTGCATGAAGTAGCGCGCCAGCAGGAGGATGTCCTGGCCACGTTCGCGCAACGGTGGCACCTGCAGGTTGAGCACGTTCAGGCGGTAGAACAGGTCTTCGCGAAAGGTGCCCTCGGCGACCATTTTTTCCAGGTCGCGGTGGGTGGCGCTGAGGATCCGTACATTGACCTTGACCTCGCGATCACCGCCGACCCGGCGAAAGCTGCCATCGTTGAGAAAACGCAGCAGCTTGGCCTGCAGGTACGGTGACATCTCGCCGATCTCGTCGAGGAATACCGTGCCCTGGTTGGCCAGTTCCATCAGCCCCGGCTTGCCGCCACGTTGCGCGCCGGTAAAGGCGCCGGGGGCGTAACCGAACAGCTCGCTTTCGGCCAGGTTCTCCGGCAGCGCCGCACAGTTGAGGGCCAGGAAGGGCGCACTGTGACGGCTGCTGATAGCGTGACAGGCGCGGGCCACCAGCTCCTTGCCGGTGCCGGTTTCACCGTTGATCAGCAGCGGCGCGTCCAGAGCTGCAACGCGCAGGGCGCGGGCCTTGAGGGTGCGGATCGGCGGGGAGTCGCCGAGCAGGGCATCGAAGCCCTCGGCATGGTCATGGTGCAGCGCCGACAGCCGTTCGCCGATGCGGTTGGGCTGGTACAGGGTCAGCAGGGCGCCGGCGTTGGTGATCGGCGTGGCGTCGAGCAGCAGGGTCTGGCCGTTGAGGGTCACTTCGCGCAGGGGCAGGTGGAAGCCCTGTTCGATCAGCGCTTCGAGCAAGCCCGGGTCGCCAAACAGGTCGGCCACCGAACGGTCGGACGGTTCCTGCCCGCACAACGCCACCAGCGCCGGGTTGGCCAGCAGCACGTGGCCGGCGCTGTCCAGGGCCAGCACCGGGTCGCTCATGGCCGCGAGCAGGGCATCGAGCTGCAGGTGACGGCGCTGGCCGGGGAGGATGTCGACCACTTGTACGGTTTGCACGCCCTGCACGTTGAACAGCGCGTCGTGCAGCTCTTCGAGCACGTGGGGGCTGAGGGTCGGGGCGTCGATGTAGACGTTCGGCGGCACCATCTCCACGGCGTCCAGGTTGAGGTTGCGGGCGCCGAGCAGGGCCAGCACTTCCTGGGTGATACCGACACGGTCGATGAAACTGACGTGGATGCGCATGGGGGAGGGGGTCAAGGCTGCCGAAGGCGGCCAGTATGCTGTTCAGCGCAATCGCGGGGCAAGTCGGTTCGCCGCACCGCCGCTCCTACCTGGGTGAGAGCGGCGGTGCGGCGAACCGACTTGCCCGGCGATGAGGCCGGTAGGGCTATTCGAAGTGCTCGGGATTGACCGGGTCGCCCGACTTCACCTCCAGCTTCTCGCGAATGTCCTCGAACATCAGGTCGTAGATCTTGTGCCCTGAGCCCAGGCTCTCGAATTTCTTCGGCGACGGCATGTAGCTCTGCGCCTTGCGCGTGGCAACACTCAGGAAGCTTGGCAGTACCTCTTCCTTGCTCAGGAAGAACTTTTCCTCCACGGTCTTGCCTTCGATGCTCCCATGCATGTGGAAATCAATGCCGTGTTTGTTGGCTTCCCGGACTACTGCGTACTCGATATTCAGGTCGTAGCTGTGATCAGCCTTGTTCAGCGCAGTGCGCTCGATATGCACGTGACCGGGTTTGAACTGGGCCATGATGGAATCCTCCGCAAAGGTGAAAACGGCGGGCCCTGGGCCCGCCAACTGCATTCAACGGTAGCTGATTCCCGGCTTGGCGGTGGAAACCCGGGTACCGGCCGTACCCTTGACGATATCCTCGATGTCGGCCAGCGAACCGATGACCGCCACTTTGCCGGTGTGGCGCGCAAAGTCGCAAGCGGCCTGGACTTTCGGGCCCATGGAGCCTGCGGCAAAGCCCAGGCGTTCGAGCTCGTCCGGGTGTGCCTGGGCAATCGCCTTCTGGCTTGGCTTGCCATAGTCGATGAACGCCGCGTTGACGTCGGTGGCGATCACCAGCAGGTCGGCTTCGAGCTGTTCGGCCAGTAGCGCCGAGCACAGGTCTTTGTCGATCACCGCCTCGATGCCCTTGAGCTTGCGGTCGGCGTCATACATGGTCGGGATACCGCCACCGCCGGCGCAGATGACGATGCTGCTCTTTTCCAGCAGCCATTTGATTGGGCGGATCTCGAAGATGCGCTTGGGTTTCGGGCTGGCGACCACACGGCGGTATTTGTCGCCGTCGGCCTTGACCACCCAGCCTTTTTCCTTGGCCAGGCGCTCGGCGTCTTCCTTGCTGTAGACCGGGCCGATGAACTTGGTCGGGTCCTTGAAGGCCGGGTCGTTGGCGTCCACCTCAACCTGGGTCAGGAGGGTGGCGAACGGTACTTCGAAGTCCAGCAGGTTGCCCAGCTCCTGCTCGATGATGTAGCCGATCATGCCTTCGGTCTCGGCGCCAAGCACGTCCAGCGGGTAGGCTTCGTCGGGCTTGTAGGATTGCGCCTGCAACGACAGCAGGCCGACTTGCGGGCCATTGCCGTGGGCGATGACCAGCTCGTTGCCCGGATGGATCTTGGCGATCTGCTCGGCGGCGATGCGGATATTGGCGCGCTGATTGTCTGCAGTCATGGGTTCGCCACGGCGCAGCAGGGCGTTGCCGCCCAATGCAACAACGATACGCATGATGATGTCCTTCTAGGAAAGGGAGATGCCACCCTGCTGGAGCGGGGCAAGCCCGCTCCCACAGAGACTGGCAGCTGGATTACAGGTCAGCCAGGGTCGACACCAGGATCGCCTTGATGGTGTGCATGCGGTTTTCCGCTTGCTCGAAGGCGATGCAGGCTGGCGACTCGAACACGTCGTCGGTCACTTCAATGCCGTTGGCCAGGTTCGGGTACTGCTCGGCGATCTGTTTGCCGACCTTGGTGTCGGAGTTGTGGAACGCCGGCAGGCAGTGCATGAACTTGGTCCGTGGGTTGCCGGTGGCTTTCATCAGCTCAGCGTTGACCTGGTACGGCAGCAGTTGCTGGATGCGTTCGCCCCAGGCTTCAACCGGCTCGCCCATCGATACCCAGACGTCGGTGTGAATGAAGTCGACGCCCTTGACCGCAGCTTTCGGGTCTTCGGTCAGGGTGATGCGCGCGCCGCTTTCTTCCGCGTATTTCTTGCACCGGGCGACCAGGTCGTCGTGCGGCCACAGGGCTTTCGGCGCGCAGATGCGCACGTCCATGCCAAGCTTGGAGCCGACCAGCAGCAGCGAGTTGCCCATGTTGTTGCGCGCATCGCCCAGGTAGGCGTAGCTGATCTCGTGGATCGGCTTGTCGGCGTGCTCACGCATGGTCAGCACGTCGGCGATCATCTGGGTCGGGTGGTATTCGTCGGTCAGGCCGTTGAACACCGGTACGCCGGCGAACTTCGCCAGCTCTTCGACGATTTCCTGCTTGAAGCCACGGTATTCGATGGCGTCATACATGCGCCCGAGTACCCGGGCGGTGTCCTTCATGCTTTCCTTGTGGCCGATCTGCGAGGAGTTCGGGTCGATGTAGGTGACGTTGGCGCCCTGGTCATAGGCAGCCACTTCGAAGGCGCAACGGGTGCGGGTCGAGGTCTTCTCGAAGATCAGCGCAATGTTGTTGCCTTTGAGGTGCTGCTGCTCGGTGCCGGTGTACTTGGCACGTTTCAGGTCGCGGGACAGGTCCAGCAGGTAGCGCAACTCGCGAGGGGTGTGGTGTTCCAGGCTCAGCAGGTTACGGTTGTGGATGTTGAACGCCATGATGTTTCTCCTGTTCGTGTGAACGGAAAGCGGTGATCGGCCCGCCTGCACCTGTGGGTGCAGGCGGTTGATGGTCGATTAATAGTCGATAGGGTCGCGCACGATCGGGCAGGTCATGCAGTGACCGCCGCCGCGGCCACGGCCCAGTTCGCCGGCGCTGATGGTGATGACTTCGACCCCGGCCTTGCGCAGCAGGGTGTTGGTGTAGGTGTTGCGGTCGTAGCCGATGACCACGCCTGGTTCAACCGCCACCACGTTGTTGCCGTCGTCCCACTGCTCGCGTTCGGCGGCGAAGCTGTTGCCACCGGTCTCGACCACGCGCAGTTTCTTCAGGTTCAGCGATTCGGCGACCACGTCGAGGAACGTCTTGTTCTCGCGGCGCACGTCCAGGCCGTATGGCTTGCTGCTGTCCGGGCGAATGACGAACGGCACGATTTCCTTGACCACTTCCGGGAAGACCGTGACCAGGTCGCGGTCGCAGAAGCTGAACACGGTGTCCAGGTGCATCGCTGCACGGGATTTCGGCAGGCCGGCGACCACCACTTTTTCCACCGCGCCTTTGGCAAACAGCGATTGCGCCAGTTGGCCGATGGCCTGGCGCGAGGTGCGCTCGCCCATGCCGATCAGGACCACGCCATTGCCGATCGGCATGACGTCGCCGCCTTCCAGGGTGGCCTTGCCGTGGTCCTGGTCCGGATCGCCGTACCAGATTTCAAAGTCGGCCGCGGTGAACTCGGGGTGGAACTTGTAGATGGCGGTGGTCAGCAGGGTTTCCTGACGTCGCGCCGGCCAGTACATCGGGTTGAGGGTCACGCCGCCGTAGATCCAGCAGGTGGTGTCGCGAGTGAACTGGGTGTTGGGCAGTGGGTCGAGCAGGAAGCTTGAGTGGCCCAGGTAGTCGCGGTACATCTTGATCACGCCGGCGCCTTCACTTTCCGGCAGGTCTTCACCGGCCACGCCGCCGATCAGGAATTCGGCCAGTTTGCGCGGCTCCAGGCCTTCGAGCCAGCTGCGCACTTCGTTGGTCAGGCCGACACCGACGGTGTCCGGGGTGATCTTGCGGTCGAGGATCCATTTCAGCGCTTCGGGGTTCTGGATGGTCTCGGTCAGCAGGTTGTGCATTTCCAGCACTTCGATGCCGCGCTCACGCATTTTGGTGACGAAGTCGAAGTGGTCGCGTTTGGCCTGGTTGACCCAGATAACGTCATCGAACAGCAGTTCGTCGCAGTTGCTCGGGGTCAGGCGCTGGTGCGCCAGGCCAGGGGAGCAGACCATCACTTTGCGCAGTTTGCCGGCTTCGGAATGTACGCCGTACTTAACTTTATCCGTGGACATGGTTCATTTCCTCCAAGTTGCGAAAACGGGTGGTTACAGAGTCAGGAAGCCGTCGTACAGGCCATAGGCAGCCACCAGGGCGCCAATGACTACGGCGGCGAAGATCAGCTTCTCCACGTTGGTAAAAATCGGTTGGCCGACCTCGCGCTTGGCCTTGGCGAACAGGATCACGCCAGGGGCATACAGCAGGGCCGAGAGCAGCAGGTATTTGACGCCGCCGGCATACAGCAGCCAGACCGCGTAGAGCAGGGCGATGGCGCCGATGACCAGGTCTTTCTTGCGTTCGGCCAGGGCCTGTTCGTAGGTTTCGCTGCGTACCGCGAGCAGGAAGGCATAGGCCGCCGACCACAGGTAAGGCACCAGGATCATCGAGGTGGCGAGGTAGATCAGCGACAGGTAGGTACTGGCCGAGAACAGGGTGATGACCAGGAAGATCTGCACCATGGCGTTGGTCAGCCACAGGGCGTTGGCCGGCACGTGGTTGGCGTTCTCGCGGCGCAGGAACTCCGGCATGGTGTGGTCTTTGGCGGCGGCGAACATGATCTCGGCGCACAGCAGTACCCACGACAGCAGAGCCCCGAGCAGCGAGATGATCAGGCCGACGCTGATCAGCACCGCACCCCAGTGGCCAACCACGTGCTCAAGCACGGCGGCCATCGACGGGTTCTGCAGCTTGGCCAGCTCCGGTTGGGTCATGATGCCCAGCGACAGCACGTTGACCAGCACCAGGAACAGCAGCACGGTGATGAAGCCGATGACCGTGGCCTTGCCGACGTCCGAGCGTTTTTCTGCCCGGGCCGAGAAGATGCTCGCGCCCTCGATGCCGATGAACACCCAGACGGTGACCAGCATCATGTTGCGCACCTGGTTCATCACGCTGCCCAGGTCCGGGTTCATCGAGCCCCAGATGTCAGCGGTGAAGATATCCAGCTTGAAGGCGAACAGGGCGATCAGCACGAACAGCGCCAGCGGTACGACCTTGGCTACGGTGGTGACCAGGTTGATGAAGGCCGCTTCCTTGATCCCGCGCAATACCAGAAAGTGCACGGCCCAGAGCAGCACCGAGGCGCCAATGACGGCTGCCGGAGTGTTGCCCTCGCCAAAGATCGGGAAGAAATAGCCGAGGGTGCTGAACAGCAACACGAAGTAACCGACGTTGCCCAGCCAGGCACTGATCCAGTAGCCCCAGGCTGAAGAAAAGCCCATGTAATCGCCGAAACCGGCCTTGGCGTAGGCGTATACCCCGCCGTCCAGGTCAGGCTTGCGATTGGCCAGGGTCTGGAACACGAAAGCCAGGGTCAGCATGCCGATGGCGGTGATGCCCCAACCGATCAGAACAGCGCCTACATCAGCACTTGCGGCCATGTTTTGCGGCAGCGAAAAGATCCCGCCGCCGATCATCGAGCCGACAACAAGTGCAACCAGCGCACCAAGTCGTAGTTTTCCGGGAGCGTCTGACATTGAATAACTCCGTACCAGGAGAAGAGATGACGCTAGAATAAATCCAGCGGCGAAGTCATTAGCTGATTCAGGTCAGTTCATGAGGACATTCCATTGCAGATCAATGACTGAAACAGCCTCCCGGAGTCTGCCGATCGCAGTACTGCAAGCCTTGTCAACTGGCACCTCCATGGCGTTTTAGAGCAATCGCTCTTGCGGGGCTGCGAGAATTGAAGCTAGTCCGTTTTGGGCGAATCGCAAATTTTCCCTGAGAATTTTTCTTATTAGCTTGAAGAAGCGCGAATTGTGCACAAAACTCACCATTTAGTTCGTCAGGCATAGACGCGCTAGTTATGAGCAGAAAGCGCTTAGTGGTTTAATATATATAGACGCTTAGAGTCAGATTATATTTAACTCAGGGTGTACCACTGGCGTTACAAACACGAGACAGAAGGGGATCTGCATGTCCGAACCTGGACAGAAATTACGCCTGGGGGCGTTGATCGCCTTGGTGGTCGGCTCGATGATCGGCGGCGGGATCTTTTCGCTGCCGCAAAACATGGCTGCGCGCGCCGACGTCGGCGCCGTACTGATCGGCTGGGGCATCACCGCGGTGGGCATGCTGGCCCTCGCCTTTGTGTTCCAGACCCTGGCCAACCGCAAGCCGGAACTCGACTCCGGCGTGTATGCCTATGCCAAGGCCGGGTTTGGCGAGTACATGGGCTTTTCTTCGGCTTGGGGCTACTGGATCAGCGCCTGGCTGGGCAACGTCGGCTACTTCGTGCTGTTGTTCAGCACCCTGGGCTTCTACTTCCCGGTGTTTGGCGAGGGCAATACGCCGATCGCCATCGCCTGTGCCTCGCTGCTGTTGTGGGCCGTACACTTTTTGGTGCTGCGCGGCATCAAGGAGGCGGCGTTCATCAACCAGGTGACCACCGTGGCCAAGATCGTGCCGTTGGTGATGTTCATCGTCATCGCCGCGGTGGCCTTTCGCGCCGACATTTTTACCCGGGACATCTGGGGCCTGAGCAACCCGAAATTCGGCGGCGTGCTCGACCAGGTGCGCAACATGATGCTGGTGACGGTGTTCGTGTTCATCGGCATCGAGGGCGCCAGCGTCTACTCCGGGCGGGCGGCGAAGCGCTCGGACGTCGGCAAGGCCACGGTGATCGGCTTTATCGGCGTGCTGGCCTTGCTGGTGCTGGTCAACGTGCTGTCGCTGGGGGTGATGACCCAGCCGGAGCTGGCGGCCTTGCAGAACCCGTCACTGGCGTCGGTGCTCGAACATATCGTCGGGCCCTGGGGCGCCTTGCTGATCAGTATCGGCCTGGCGGTATCGCTGCTGGGGGCGCTGCTGTCATGGGCCTTGCTGTGCGCCGAGATCCTCTTCGCCACCGCCCGCGACCAGACCATGCCGCGCTTTCTGGCCAGGGAAAACGCCAATCACGTGCCGGCCAATGCGCTGTGGCTGACCAACGTGATGATTCAGCTGTTCCTGCTGATCACCCTGTTTTCCGCCGGGACCTACACCAGCCTGATCTACCTGGCCTCGTCGATGATCCTCGTGCCGTACCTGTGGTCGGCAGCCTATGCGGTGTTGCTGGCGGTGCGCGGCGAGTCGTATGAAGGCCACCCCGGCGCACGGCGCAAGGACCTGCTGATTGCCGGTATCGCGCTGATCTATGCGATCTGGCTGCTGTATGCCGGTGGGCTGAAGTACCTGCTGCTGTCGGCGCTGCTGTACGCGCCGGGGGTGATCCTGTTTGCCCGGGCCAAGCACGAGCAGGGCCAGGCGCTGTTTACCACCTGGGAGAAGCTGATCTTCGCCGCCGTGCTGGTGGGCGCGGGGTTGGCGGCCTATGGCTTGTACAGCGGGATGTTGAGCCTTTAATCAGTGCCGGCACATTCACCAACAGGCAGCAGCAGAACCCAGCTCACAAGCCCCCTGCTGCCAATCCAACGGTGCCCCTTCGACCAGCAGCGGCGCCTTCAGCCGCTGCGCCAGCCCCCAGGGCGTCTGCTCCAGCTGCGGGTTCAGATCCGCTGCCGTCTCAGCCTGTAACGGCAAATCCGCTGCCAGCGTCCCCTGATCGATCAACAGCTTTGCCGTGCGCGCCAGCGACAGGCGCAGGGTTGCCCCGCAACCGCTGCCCAGGCGTTCGCTGTAGGCCTTGATCGCCGCAGCCGCCATCAGGTACCCGGTGCCATGGTCCAATGCCTGCACCGGCAACGGCACGGGCTTGTCGGCCTGTTGCCAGCGCATGCCTTCACAAGCGATGCCGCAGCTCATCTGTACCAGGCTGTCGAAGCCCCGGCGCTGTTGCCAGGGGCCGCTCCAGCCGTAGGCGTTGAGGCTCACATCGATCAGCCCGGGGTTGAGCTGGCGGCGCTGTTCGCTGGCATACCCCAGTCGTTCGAGGGCATCGGCGCGGTAACCATGCAGGAGAATATCGGCTTCACTGAGCAGGCGTTCAAACACCCGTCGATCATCCCCATCGTGCAAGTCCAGGCGCGCACAACGTTTACCCAGGGTCACCTCGGCAACCACCGCCGGTTCCTCCCAGCCTGGCGGGTCGATCCGCAGCACCTGCGCGCCGAAGCCTGCCAGCAGGCGGCTGGCTGTGGGGCCGGCGAGGATGCGGGTCAGGTCCAGCACCTTGACCCCGGCCAGAGGTCGGACGGCGTTACCGGTCCAGCGTCTTTTTGTAAAGGCCGGAGCCCGTTGGTGATGAATCAACGGCTCGGCATTCACTGCCAGGCCCTGAGGATGGGCCGACCATTCGGACCAGTTGCGCATTTGCGCGGCGCAACCGCCAGCGGTGACTATCGCGCTTTCCAGCTCATGAGCGCGCCAGCGCGCAACCAGATCAGCCATGTGTGCGCGGTCAGCCACACGGCCCACTACCTGCTGGGCGGCGGCGCGATGATGAGCTGCGTTGGTATGCAGGCGAATCCAGCCATCCTCGGCGCGGTAGTCACCGGCAATCGGGTCCCACAAGGGCGGTGTGCTCCAGCCTTGCGGGCGCAGGCTGGTGGCGAACCAGAACGAGCTCAGGCGGCGGTCAACTTCAACGCCAGGCTGTTGCTCAAGCTGGCGCTGCAGCAGTTCGGCGATTGCCAGGCCACAGGCGGCAATGCTGCTGCTGGCAAGCTCGGTGACGGCGAAAGTCGAAGGCAGGGCGCCGTTGCCGCGAAAGCGCAGGCTATTGCGCAGTGCCGTTGGCAGCTGCAGTTCGGCGACAAGGGTGTCGAGTAGCGCGGTCATCAATGGCCCTCCAGCAGAAGGGCCATTGCAGACCATCAGCGGCGCCAGGTCAAACCCGGAACTGATCCATCAAGGCCATCTGCTGCGACGACAGGGTGTTGAGCTGGCTGCTCACCTGCGCCGATTCCGCGGCCTGGCCGGTCAGGGTTTCGGTTACCCCGCGGATCGCCGAGACGTTGCGGTTGACCTCTTCGGCCACCGCGCTCTGCTGTTCGGCGGCACTGGCGATCTGCAGGTTCATGTCGCTGATCACCGTGACCGCCTCGCTGATCTTGTCCAGCGCCTGCACCGCCTGGTGGATCTGCCCGGCGTTTTCCTGGGCCTTGCCGTGGCTCGAATGCATGGTCGCCACCACCTCGCGGGTGTTGCTCTGGATGCGCTCGATCACCTGGCGGATTTCTTCGACCGAGTCCTGGGTACGGCGCGCCAGGTTGCGTACTTCGTCGGCAACCACGGCAAAACCACGGCCGCTCTCACCGGCGCGGGCGGCCTCGATCGCGGCGTTGAGCGCCAGCAGGTTGGTCTGCTCGGCAATGCTGCGGATCACCTCCAATACCGAGCCGATCTGTTCGCTGTTCTGCGCCAGGGTTTCCACTTCGCCAACGGCTTTGCTGACCTGTTCGGCGAGTACGGTGATGTCGCGGGTGCTGCGCTCGATGATCGCCATGCCGTCCTTGGCCGAACGGTCGGCACCGCGGGCGGCGTCGGCGGCACTGGCGGCGCTGTTGGCAACGTCGTGGGCGGTGGCGCTCATCTCGTTGGAGGCGGTGGCCACCTGGTCGATCTCGCGAAACTGCACCTGCATGCCTTCACTGGTGCGCTGGGCAATTGCCGAAGACTGATCAGCCGTAGCCCGGGCCTGGGTGATGCTCTGTTTGATCTGGGCGATGGTCGGCTGCAGCTTGTCGAGGAAGCGGTTGAAGCCGCCGGTCAGCCGCCCCAGCTCGTCCTTGCGCGCATAGCGCAGGCGCTGGGTGAGGTCGCCGTCGCCGCTGGCGATGTCTTCGAGCATGCTCGCTACGCTGTTGAGCGGGCGGGTCACGCCGGTGGCGGTCAGCCACATCAGCAGCAGGCCGCCGAGGCCGGCCAGGGTGGCGAACAGCACCACTTTGAGGGTACCGCTGGTGCGGGCCTCTTCAAGGGTCGCCTGCAGGCTGATGGCGTCGGCCAGCAGCACCTGCTTGGGCAGGTCGATAAGGATGCCCCAGGGTTTGCTGTCGGCAATCGGCTGCACCGGATTGACGGCGCGGATGGTATCGCCTTGTTCAAGGATCAGTGGCTGGTTGCCGGCGAGCTTCTGCAGCGCCTGCTGGCCGTCCTGGTCGATGGCCTTGCCGACCTTGCCGGCATCATTGCTGTTGGCCGCCAGCAAGCCGCTGGGGGCGACGATCATCAGGTGGCCGGCGCCGTTGAACAGCTCCTGCTGGGCCTTGGCGGCAGCCGCCTGCAGGGCATCGAGAGAAATATCCACACCGGCCACGGCGATCACTTTGCCGTTGTGCAGCAGCGGCATGGTGATGCTGGTCATCAGCATCTGCTTGCCGCCGACGGTGTCGGAGTAGGGCTCAAGCAGGCAGGAGCGCGCGCTGTTGCGTGAGCAGGTGTACCAGACGTTGTAGGGCGTGCCGCTGAGGTTGATCTCGGTCTTGTTCAGGTCGACATCGCTGATCACCGTGTTCAGGGCCTGACCCTGGGCGCGGCTCCAGTAGCTGGCAAAGCGCCCGCTCTCGTTGCTCAGGCGTTTGGCGTCGTTGGCAAAGGCACTGTCGCCGCCGTCCAGGCCGTCGGCCTCGAAGGCCAGCCACACGCCCAGCACGTCGGGGTTGCGCTTGAAGCTGGTGGCCAGGCTCTGGTTGATCGCTTCACGCAGGTCGCCAGCGCTCAGGCCGCGCTCGCGAGCCAGTTGCTGCAAGTCCTGGACCTGGTCGGCGAGGGCGGTGATGACGGTCTGGCTGTCGCTGAAAGTACGCCGCAGCATCTCGGCCTTTTCGCCGGCGCGGGCCTGCAGCAGGGCCTGGACATTGCGGGTGAGCATGGTGGTGCTGGCGTCGCCGACCAGCTCATCGCTCTGGTGCGATTGATACAGGTTGATACCGACGACGAGTGCGACCACGCCAAGCAGGCAGAGGCCGGAGAGCAGGACGATTTTCAGGCGGATCGAGAGCGTGTCGAACATGGACGTACTCGCTAAAAGGCAGGCCGGTAGAGGACCGAGCCACGGGCGGGCTCGATTCGCTACATCCTTTTAGCGATAACAGTTCATCGGCCTTATAGCCTTAGCCATGAGTGCTCGCCGATGAACGGTCGGCAAGGCTCAAGGGCGCGGTTTCTGGCCGCGACCAGATCCACAGGTTACCCAGGCTCATGCCGGCGATGGCGAGAAACACCGGCCAGCGGTGCTCGAGAAACACCAGCATCAGGCCAGCGCACAGCAGCATGCTGACAGTGGCGCTGACCTTGGCCCGGCGCTGGATTACCTTGCCGTTGCGCCAGTTGCTGAGGATCGGCCCGAACAGCCGGTGGTTTTCCAGCCAGGCGCTCAGGCGCGGCGAGCTGCGGGTGGCGGCCCAGGCGGCGAGGAGGATGAACTCGGTGGTGGGCAGGCCGGGAATCACGATCGCTACCAGGCCGATGCCCAGGCTTACGTAAGCCAGCAGGCCGAAGAGCAGGCGCGAGAGTTTTGAAGCGGCTGGGCGGGTCATGGGCTTGTCGGTGTGCACGGGCAAGGCCCGGTTACCACGAGGGTAACCGGGTACGGCGCATCAGGCCAGTTCGGCTTTAGGCGCAGTTGCGTAAGCGTGTTTGAGCAGCTCGGTGAAACGCTCGAAGGCGGCCACGGCGCCTTGCTCGGCCTTGGCTTCTTCTTCGGCGCTCAGTTCCAGGCCGTCGAGGATACGCGTGAACTGCTTCCAGCCTTCAGCGCGGCCACCGGCCGGCTCGCCCAGGTGACGGGCACCGAAGCTGTCCGACAGGCCCAGGCCGACGGCACGCTTGATCAGGAAGGCGGCGCCGAGCTTGGAGCCTTCGGAGACGAAGATCCAGCCCATGGCTTCACCCAGGCTGGGGTTTTGCAGGGCGCCGGCGAAGTCGGCGGGGATCTCGGTGTTCAGGTCAGCCAGGTCCAGGCCGGCCTGTTCGGCGCGGCAGCGTGCGGCGAGGTCAGGGACGATGGCGATCAGCGCCGGGTCGGTGTACAGCGCCTTGAGCTCGGACTGGAACAGGTACTGGGCAACCACGAAGCGGGCGAAGCTCTCGCGGGTTTCGAACGGCGCGTGGGATTTGACCAGGGCGTCGAGCTCGGTGTGCGGGGCGTGGGTCAGCTGGTTCAAGCGTTGCGAACGCAGGCTGGCGCGTTCGGCGGTGGTAGCGGCGGTCATGGTGATTCCTTGCGAAATGGGCGTGCCTGATGACTAGACGAATGAGAAGACGCGGGACAGTAAAAAAACCTCACCTGTGGGGGGGCTGCATTTGCAGCCCATCGCGGGTCTAGCCCGCTCCCACAGGTTCGCGGTCAGATGTCCCAGACCAGGTTGATGGCGAAATTACGGCCCGGCATGGTCAGGCGGTCGAGGTTGGCGGGGGCGGTCACCGCCGCTTCACCGAGGCCGTCGTAGCCGCGCACGTCATCCCACTGCCAGTACTTCTTGTCGGTCAGGTTGTAGAGGCCGGCGTTGACGGTGATGTCATCGCTGACCTTGTAGAACCCGGTCAAGTCGAGTACGCCGTAACCCGGGGTGCGGAACTGCTTGCTGGTGCCGTCGGGGGCGAAGAAGGTGGTGTCGTCGACGCGATCCTTGCGCTTGACCAGGGTCCAGCTCAGCAGCGCGCCGTATTGCTCTTGCTCGTAACCCAGGCCCATCACCGTGGTCAGCGGGTTGACGCTGTTGAGCGGCTGGCCGGTGTCGTCGTTGCGGCCATGGGCGTAGGCCAGCGAGCCCTGGGTGTAGAGGCCGTGCGGCGCACCGAAGGCGTCGAGGTTCAGGCGGCCCTTGAACTCGGCACCCTTGATGGTGGCGTGCTTGATGTTGTTGGCTTCGAAGGTCTGGCCGAGGTTGCTGCCCTGCACGGCGTCTTCGTTGATGAAGTCGCGGTACTTGTTGTAGAACACCGCGACATCGAAGTTACCCGCTTCGAAGTTACCGCGCAGGCCGGTCTCGTAGCTCTTGCTCTTTTCCGGTTCGAGGTTGGAGTTGCCGCGCACGCTGTAGCCCAGGCCCGGGTTTTCGAAGCGGCCATACAGCGCCTTGGCGGTCGGCGTGCGGAAGCCTTCGGCGTACTGGCCATACCAGGTGTAGTTGTCGTTGAAGGCGTAGGTCAGGCCGAACTTGGGCGAAACCCGATGCCATTTCTTCGCATCGTCATCAACCGGGTCGGTAGGGCTGGCGCCAACCCCACGCAGGAACTCGTCGGTCATGTGCGGCTTGAGTTCGGTGTAGTCGTAGCGCGCGCCCGGCAGGAAGGTCCACTGGTTCCAGCGGATTTCATCCTGGGCGAACAGGCTGTAGGTGTTGACGGTCGGGTCAGGGAAGTCGCTGACCAGTGCCTGGCTGTCACTGGCGCTGATCTGGCCGATGAAGCGGCAGGCGCCGCCGACGTTCAGGCAGGTGCCGGTGCCGCTGCGCGAACCGGTGACCTTCTGGTGCTTGAGGGTGGTGCCGTAGGTCAGCAGGTGCTCGGTGGCGCCGATGCTGAAGGTCTTGTCCAGCTGGGCGTCGAACACCCACTGGCGGTCCTTGTAGGTGGTCTGGCGGTCACGGAACACCTGGCGGCCGGAGGCGAAGTAGAGCTCTTCGGTACGCTGGTCGGTCTTGCCAATCTGGTAGTTCAGGCTCCACTTCATGTTGTCGGCCAGCACGCTACCGAGTGCGAATTCGTGGTTGATACCGAAGCGCTCGCGGGTCACGGTGTCGTTGCCGGTGCGGTCGCGGTACGAGTTCATCGCGCCGAAGCCAGGAATGAACGGCCCGCCCACGGCGCTTTTCTGTTTGAGGTCGCGGTCGTCCTTGTAGTTTTCATAGGTGAAGGTCAGGCGTGCGTCGTCGGCGTAGTTCCAGCCGGCCTTGGCGAGGATGTTGGTGGTGCGCACATCTTCCGGGTTGGCGGCGGTGCGCGCCAGGCCGGTGCCGCCGTGGCTGCTGTAGGACTCGGTTTCATGGCCGTTGCGCTGGCTCAGGTGCAGCAGGCCGTCGAACTCGCCCTGGCGGCCGGCAACGGTGGCCGAGTTCAGCCAGCTCTCATCTGCCGAGCTGTAGCCAGTCTTCAGGCGTGCGCCGACGTCCTGGCCGGGCTTGATGATGTCGTCGGGGTCGAGGGTGAAGTAGCTGACCGCGCCGCCAATGGCGTTGCTGCCGTACAGCACCGAGGCCGGGCCACGGAGGATCTCCACGCGCTTGACGATTTCAGGGTCGACGTAGTTGCGCTGGGTCTGGGCGTAGGGGCCGAAGAAGAAGCTGTCGGGGATCGACACGCCGTCGATCTGGGTCAGCACCCGCTCGCCGTCGATACCGCGGATGTTGTAGCCGTTCAGGCCGCTGCGCTGGCCGGTGCCGCTGACCGAAACGCCAGGCTCGTAACGCACCAGTTCCTTGATGTTGTTGACGTTCTGGCGGTCGAGCTGCTCGCGGGTCTGCACGCTGACGGTGCTCGGCACCTGGCTGACGTCCTGGGCGCTGCGGGTGGCGCTGACGGTGATCTGCTGCAGGGCGATGGCCTTGCCGGCGCTGCGTTCGATTACCACGTTGGCGCTGCTTAAGGTGCGGTAGCTCAGGCCGGTGCCGGCCAGCAGGCGCTGCAGGGCGGCTTCAGGTTTCAGCGAGCCATGCACGCCCGGCGAGGCGACGCCATCGGCCAGTTCGGCAGAGAAGCCCACTTGCCAGCCGGTGACCGAGGTAAAGGCATTGAGCGCCGACACCAGCGGCTGCTGGCCGATGGCGAAGCGATAGTCGCCCATGCGCGGGGCACTGGCCTGGGCCGGCTCCGCGGCCAGCGCCGGCAGGCTGCAGGCGCCGCTGGCGAGCATGGCCAGGGTCAACAGGGAGAGCGTGCAACGCTGCAGGCCGGGGGTACGTGAAGTGGCTGAAGATCGACGAGTGAAACCAGTGGACATCGAAAGCGCTCCCTGTCGCGCAAATGTTATAGGTGCTGGCTGATTCAAAAATAAGAATCAGTTGCATTGGCTATAACGAGACGTAACAGCGTCAGGGATCGCGTAAAAAAACTTTTGCCTCAGTTGAGAATCACCAGCGCCGGGTACTCATGCAACTGCGCCGAGGTGATGTGGGCCAGGGCGCGCAGGGTTTCCAGCGGCTGGTCGAGGCGGTAGTTGCCGGTGACCGCGACGTTCGCCAGCTGTTCGTTGCCGTTGATGATCCACCCCGGGTAGTAGCGGCGCAATTCGGCCAGTACCTGGTTCAGCGGGCAGTTTTCGAACACCAGCCGGCCCTGGACCCAGGCCAGGTCTTTTTGCGCATCCAGACGCCCGCGCTGGCCAAAACCATTAGGGCCGACGCTGATGCTGTCGCCCGCCGACAGGCGAATGCGCTGGTCGCTGCTGGCCTGCAGGTCGACATCGCCGCGTTGCACCCGCACCTGGGCTTCGCCGTTGAGGTAGCGCACAGCAAAGTCGGTGTCGCGCACACTGGCGCGCAACGGGCCGGCTTGCAGCTCCAGGGGCGGCTGGGCGCCAGCGGGAATCTCGAAATAGGCCTCGCCCTGCAGCAGCCGGGCAACCTGGCGGTTATCGCGCAGGTCGCTGGCAAAGGCCGAATTGGTGTTGAGCAACACCTTGGAGCCGTCGTCCAGTTGCAAGCGCTGGCGTTCACCGACCACGGTCAGGTGATCGGCCTGCAGGCGCACCGGCAGGTTGCCGACGGTGAAAATCCCCACCAGCAGCACAGCGGCTGCGGCCAGGGGCTTGTAGTGCGGGCGGATGCGTGAGCGCAGGCTGCGACGCTGCACCTGGTGCAGTTGCCCGGCTGCCTGGCGCAAAGGCGCGCCGTTCCAGATGGCCTCGGCCTCGACATAGGCGCGGGCATTGGCCGGGTCAGCCTCGAGCCAGGCTTCGAAGGCCTGGGTGTCTTCAGCGCTGGCACATTGCAGGCGGATCAGCCAGTCCAGGGCCTGGTCCATGGCCTGGTCACTGGCAGCTTGGCCAGGCGGCGCGGGGCGAGGAGGGGGACTGTCGGTCACGGGTGGGTCCTTGGCGGGGCTGGCGCTTTTTGCGAATGATCCGGGGTATCCATGGGGATGGCAAGGTTTTAGCTGCGATCCACGACGGGCTGTTTACTTCAGCCGGTCGGCTACCCCTACACAGATGGCCATGATCAGTTTCAGTTCCTTCTGAACCGTGCTTGCCGATACTTTCAACTGTTCGGCGATTTCCAGGTAACTGGCGCCGTGCAGGCGGCTGAGGATGAAGATGCGTTGCTGGCGCTCGGTCAACTGGGCGAGGCTGACGCTCAGGCGCTTGAGCAGTTGTTCGGCGTGGGCGGCGTCTTCGGCGCTGCTGCTGGGCGCGGCGACGTTGTGCAGAATTTGCTCGGGCACGTCCTCGACCAGGTTGCGCGACTGCGCCCGGCGCGCGCGCAAGTGATCAAGGGCGAGGTTGCGTGCAGTCTGGAAAACGAAGGGTTCCAGGTGCTCGATGGGGCGTTCGCCAAGGGCACGGGTAACCCGCAGGTAAGTCTCCTGCAACAGGTCTTCGGCAGTGCTGGGGTTATCCACCATGCGCTGCAGGGTGCGCAGCAGGCTGACCCGCTGGGCGAGGAAAACGACGTTGAACTGGGACTGACTCACAGCGGTACCCGACCATGGCGTGGCGAATGATAATGCTTATCATCAACGCTTTGGTCAAGTACTGCCTCCTGCGAGGTTGTGATCCTAGCGGGCGTTGCACAGTGCCAGGCAGTTATCCAGCATGCGGTTGGAGAAGCCCCATTCGTTGTCGTACCAGGCCAGTACCTTGAGCATGCGCCCGTTGGCGCGGGTGTGGTTGGCGTCGAAAATCGACGACAGCGGGTTGTGGTTGAAGTCGCAGGACACCAGCGGCAGGCTGTTGTAGCCCAGTACCTTGGAGTGCCGGCTGGCCTCCTTGAACAGCGCGTTGACGGCCTCGGCCGTGGCCTCGCGCTCAAGATTGACGGTCAGGTCGACCAGCGACACGTTGATCACCGGCACCCGCACGGCCATGCCGGTGAGCTTGCCGGCCAGTTCCGGCAGCACCAGGCCCACGGCTTCGGCGGCGCCGGTCTTGCTCGGGATCATCGACTGGGTTGCCGCCCGGGCGCGGTACGGGTCGCTGTGGTAAACGTCAGTGAGGCTCTGGTCGTTGGTATAGGCGTGGATGGTGGTCATCAGCCCCTGCTCGATGCCGAACTCGCGGTGCAGCACCTGGGCCAGCGGCGCCAGGCAGTTGGTGGTGCACGAAGCGCTGGAGATGATCTGGTGCGAAGGGCGCAGGATGTCATGGTTGACCCCGTACACCACGGTGGCATCCGCGCCCTTGGCCGGCGCCGAGATAATGACTTTGCCGGCCCCGGCAGTAAGATGGGCGGCGGCCTTGGCGCGTTCGGTGAACAACCCGGTGCATTCGAACACCACATCGACGGCTTCGGCTTTCCACGGCAGTTCCGCCGGGTTGCGGATGGCGCTGACGGCGATGCGGTCGCCGTTGACGGTAATACTCTCGTGATCGGATTCAACCGTGGCAGCAAAGCTGCCGTGGACGCTGTCGTATTTGAGCAGATGGGCATTGATCGCGCTGTCGCCCAGGTCGTTGATGGCGACGACCTGCAGGTCCTGACGGTAGCCTTGGGTATAGAGTGCGCGAAGGATGTTGCGGCCGATGCGGCCAAAGCCATTGATTGCGATACGAAGGGTCATGGAGCTACCTCTGGCAGACCGGGTGAAGCCTGTGGCAATTGAAGTTTTGCTTCACTGCATCTGATTTTGTTGTTGGAATTACAAGATTATTCGTAAAAAAATAGAAAACAAGCCTTTTTGCTGGCAATATTTTATTCAATCTACAACGAGCGATCGGCCAAGCCGTCCCTCCCGCAACGCATCGCCCCTGCCCTTGAGCCTAGGTCGCGATCGTTGATAAGGGAAACCGCCGCAGAGGTCGCAACCACCGATAGCCTGGAGTCCAGTACATGCATCCGCGCATTCTTGAGGTCACCCAACGGCTGATCGCCCGCAGTCGCCCCACCCGTGAACGCTACCTTGAGCTGATTCGCGGGGCCGCCAGCGACGGGCCGATGCGCGCCAAGCTGCAATGCGCCAACTTCGCTCACGGTGTCGCCGGTTGTGGCAGCCAGGACAAAGACAGCCTGCGGATGATGAACGCGGCCAACGTCGCCATCGTCTCCGCCTACAACGACATGCTCTCGGCGCACCAGCCCTACGAGCATTACCCCGAACAGATCAAACAGGCGCTGCGCGAAATCGGCTCGGTCGGCCAGTTCGCCGGCGGCGTGCCGGCCATGTGCGACGGCGTCACCCAGGGTGAGCCGGGCATGGAGCTGGGCATCGCCAGCCGCGAAGTGATCGCCATGTCCACCGCCATCGCCCTGTCGCACAACATGTTCGACGCGGCGCTGATGCTCGGCATCTGCGACAAGATCGTCCCCGGCCTGCTGATGGGCGCGCTGCGCTTTGGCCACCTGCCGACCGTTTTCGTCCCCGGCGGGCCGATGCCGTCGGGCATCTCCAACAAGGAGAAAGCCGATGTGCGCCAGCGCTACGCCGAAGGCAAGGCCAGCCGCGAAGAGCTGCTGGAATCGGAGATGAAGTCCTACCACAGCCCCGGCACCTGCACCTTCTACGGCACCGCCAACACCAACCAGCTGTTGATGGAAGTGATGGGCCTGCACCTGCCGGGCGCCTCCTTCGTCAACCCCTACACGCCGCTGCGCGATGCCCTCACTGTCGAGGCTGCGCAGCAAGTCACGCGCATGACCAAGGCCAGTGGCAGCTTCATGCCGCTGGGCGAGATCGTCGACGAAAAATCCCTGGTCAACTCCATCGTGGCCCTGCACGCCACCGGCGGCTCGACCAACCACACCCTGCACATGCCGGCGATTGCCCAGGCCGCCGGCATCCAGTTGACCTGGCAGGACATGGCCGAGCTTTCGGAAGTGGTGCCGACCCTGTCCCACGTCTATCCGAACGGCAAGGCCGATATCAACCACTTCCAGGCTGCCGGTGGCATGGCCTTCCTGATCCGCGAACTGCTCGATGCCGGCTTGCTCCACGAAGACGTCAACACCGTCGCTGGCCACGGCCTGCGCCGCTACACCCGGGAGCCGTTCCTTGAGGCCGGCAAACTGGTCTGGCGCGAAGGCCCGCAGGCAAGTCTCGACGAGGCGATCCTGCGCCCGGTGGCCCGGGCGTTCTCGCCCGAAGGCGGTCTGCGGGTGATGGAAGGCAACCTCGGTCGCGGGGTGATGAAGGTGTCTGCCGTCGCCGCCGAGCACCAGGTGGTCGAAGCCCCGGCACTGGTGTTCCATGACCAGCAGGCGCTGGCCGATGCCTTCCAGGCCGGCCAGCTTGAGCGTGACTTCGTCGCCGTGATGCGCTTCCAGGGCCCGCGCTGCAACGGCATGCCCGAGCTGCACAAGATGACCCCGTTCCTCGGTGTGCTGCAGGACCGGGGCTTCAAGGTCGCGCTGGTGACTGACGGGCGCATGTCCGGCGCCTCGGGGAAAATCCCCGCAGCCATTCACGTCTGCCCCGAAGCCTTCGACGGCGGCCCGCTGGCGCGCTTGCGTGACGGCGATATCGTCCGCGTCGATGGCGTCGCCGGCACCCTGACGGTGAAACTCAGTGCCGCAGAGCTGGCCGATCGGCAACTGCCCGCCGCGCCGACCGGCAACGACCTGGGTTGCGGCCGTGAGCTGTTCGGCTTCCTGCGGACCGCCCTGAGCCCGGCCGAGAAGGGCGCCAGCGCCTTCACCTCGGCGCTGGAGACGCTCAAATGAAGCGCGCACTGGTCGGCGATATCGGCGGCACCAATGCACGCTTTGCCCTTTGGCAAGACAACCGCATGCACGCGGTGCAGGTCTTTGCCACGGCCGACTACACCAGCCCGGAACAGGCCATCGGCGCTTATCTGGCCGCCCAGGGCCTGGCCCGCGGCGAGCTGGGCGCAGTGTGCCTGGCGGTGGCCGGGCCGGTCGATGGCGACGAGTTTCGCTTTACCAACAACCACTGGCGCCTCAGCCGCGAGGCGTTCTGCAACACCTTGCAGGTCGAGCGCTTGCTGTTGATCAACGATTTCACTGCCATGGCCCTGGGCATGACCCGCCTGCAGGCGGGCGAGTACCGCAGTGTCTGCCAAGGCGCGCCGGATCCAGGCCGCCCGGCGCTGGTGATCGGCCCAGGCACCGGCCTTGGCGTCGGCACTTTGCTGAGCCTGGGTGACGAGCGCTGGATGGCGCTGCCGGGCGAGGGCGGGCATGTCGACCTGCCGGTGGGTAATGCCCGCGAAGCGCAGATACATCAGCAGATCGCCAACGAAATCGGCCATGTCAGCGCCGAGACCGTGCTCAGCGGCGGCGGCCTGTTGCGCTTGTACCAGGCCATCTGCGCCCTCGATGGCCAGCCTGCGCCATTGCAGAGCCCGGCGGCGATCACCGACGCGGCGCTGGCCGGCGAGCCGGTTGCCCTGGCGGTGATCGAGCAGTTCTGCCGGTTCCTTGGCCGGGTGGCGGGCAACAACGTGCTGACCCTTGGCGCGCGAGGCGGGGTGTTTATCGTCGGCGGCATCATTCCGCGCTTTGCCGAGCTGTTCCTGGCCAGCGGCTTTGCCGCCAGTTTTGCCGACAAGGGCTGCATGAGTGGCTACTTCAAGGATGTCCCGGTATGGTTGGTGACCGCCGAATTCTCCGGCTTGCTCGGGGCCGGCGTGGCGTTGCAACAAGCCGGTTGAGCGGTGGAGCAAGGAGTGATTCGTGAGCAAGTCGATACTGATGGTCGACGACGACCAGGACATCCGTGAACTGCTGCAGGCCTACCTGAGCCGCGCCGGTTTCAGCGTCCAGGCGGTGGCCGACGGCCGTGGCTTTCGCCAGGCCCTGGACGCCAGCGACTGCGACCTGGTGATCCTCGACGTGATGCTGCCCGACGAAGATGGCTTCAGCCTGTGTCGCTGGGTGCGCCAGCATCCGCGCCTGGCGCAGGTGCCGATCATCATGCTCACTGCCAGCTCCGACGAAGCCGACCGGGTTATCGGCCTGGAACTGGGCGCCGATGATTACCTGGGCAAACCCTTCAGCCCGCGCGAACTGCAGGCGCGGATCAAGGCGTTGCTGCGCCGTGCCGGTTTTGGCCAGGAGCGCAGTGGCGGTGACGTGCTGGCCTTCGATGACTGGCGCCTGGATACCATCAGCCATCGGCTGTTCCACCGTGACGGTGAAGAGGTGATTCTGTCCGGCGCCGATTTTGCCTTGCTCAAGCTGTTCCTCGATCACCCGCAACAGATCCTCGACCGCGACACCATTGGCAACGCCACCCGTGGCCGCGAGCCGATGCCGCTGGACCGCATCGTCGACATGGCGGTCAGCCGCCTGCGCCAGCGCCTGCGTGACACCGAAAAGCCGCCACGCTTGATTCGTACCGTGCGCGGCAGTGGATACTTGCTGGCGGCCAATGTTGCGCCTGCGCACTGACGGGCGCTGGCGCCTGCCGCTGCCGCGCTCGCTGCTGGGGCGCATGCTGCTGTTGACCTTGCTGGTAGTGCTGCTGGCGCAAGCGCTCTCGAGCCTGATCTGGCTGTCGCAACTGCGCGCCAGCCAGATGCAAGGCCTGGTTGCCAGCGCCCGTAGCCTGGCCCATTCGATGAGTGCCAGCGTCAGCTATTTTCGTTCGCTGCCGGTAGCGTACCGGCCGATGGTGCTCGACCAGTTGCGCAGCATGGGCGGCACCCGTTTCGTCGTGTCCCTCAACGATAAACCCCTGGACATGCAGGTACTGCCCGCCACGCCGCGCAAGGCCGCGGTGATCGATGCCGTCGGCGAGGTGCTGCACCAGCGCCTGGGGGCGCAGCTGGAAATTTCCATCCAGTTCGTCAGCCCGCAAGACCTGCGAATCTTCAACAGCGGCCTGAAACTCGATGAGCTGCCGCGCTCCTGGGCCCACTATGCGCTGACCCTGGAGCCGATCAACCCGCCAGTGCTGGTGACCCAGATCCACCTCGCCGAAGACGAATGGCTGTACATCGCATCGCTGTTGCCCGAGCCCTATACCAGCCTCGAAGAGCAGGGCCTGCCCAACCAGCAGCTGTGGTTCATCGTCCTCACCAGTTCATTCCTGCTGCTGTTCATCGGCCTGCTGGTGCACTGGCAGAGCCGCCCGCTCAAGCGCCTGGCCCTGGCTGCACGGGAGATGTCGCTGGGCGCGGACGTCGAGCCGGTGACCGAAGGCGGCGGCAGCGAAGTGGAGGAGGTGGGCCGCGCCTTCAACGCCATGCGCGAACGCATCAGCCGCTACCTGACTGAGCGCAGCCAGTTGTTCAGCGCCATCTCCCACGACCTGCGCACACCGATCACGCGCTTGCGCTTGCGGGTCGAGCTGCTCGATGACGAGCCGTTGCAGGCCAAGTTCGGCCGCGACCTCGATGAGCTGGAGATGCTGGTCAAGGGCGCGCTGCAGTGCGTGAAGGACACCGACATCCACGAGAACATCGAGCGAATCGACCTCAATCAGGTGCTCGAATGTCTGGTCGAGCCGTACTTGGGCAGTGGCCAGATCACCCTCGAAGGCCGGGCCCTGGCGCCGTATCCGGGCAAGCCGCTGGCGCTCAAACGCTGCATCGGCAACCTGATCGACAACGCCTTGAAGTACGGCGAGCGCGCCCACCTGCGCATCATCGACAGCGACAGCGGCTTCGTCCTGCAGGTCGATGACGAAGGCCCGGGCGTGCCCGAGCAGCGCCAGGAGCAGGTGTTCGAGCCGCACTTTCGCCTGGCCGGGCAGCAGCAGGGCTATGGCCTGGGCCTGGGTATTGCGCGCAACATCGCCCACAGCCACGGCGGCGAGGTGAGCCTGCGCAACCTGCGTGAAGGGGGCCTGCGGGTGACCTTGAGCCTGCCGCGCAGCAGTGACTGACACCCTCATTCAGGCGAATGTCACCAACTGGTGACATTCGCGCATCCCTTCGTTACCTGCAGCCCCCGTGCCGCTGGTTAGACTCCGATGCAAGCGCAAGCACCACGACTTGCACCTGCATAACAACAAGAAAAGGTTTCTCTCGATGAATGCGATCAATCGCCTCGCCGCTGTCATTTCCCTCGCCTCCTTGTTGCCCCTCAGTGCAATTGCCGCCAACGGTACCGTTGAAGTCACTCATTGGTGGACTTCCGGTGGTGAAGCCGCAGCGGTGAAAACCCTCAAGGAACAAGTCGAGAAAGACGGCTTCACCTGGAAGGACAACGCCGTCGCCGGTGGCGGTGGCGCCGCGGCCATGACCGTACTGAAAAGCCGCGCCGTGGCCGGCAACCCGCCGGGCGCCGCCCAGATCAAGGGCCCGGACATCCAGGAATGGGGCGCGCTGGGCCTGCTCACTGAACTCGACGATGTCGCCAAGGCCAACAACTGGGATGCCCTGCTGCCGAAGAAAGTCGCGCAGATCATGCAGTACGACGGCCACTATGTGGCGGTGCCGGTGAACATTCACCGGGTCAACTGGCTGTGGATCAATCCGCAGGTGTTCGACAAGGCCGGGGCCAAGGTGCCGACCACTCTCGATGAACTGTTCGTTGCCGCCGACAAGCTCAAGGCGGCCGGTTTCATCCCGCTGGCCCATGGCGGCCAGCCGTGGCAGGACAGCACTGTGTTCGAAGACCTGGTACTGAGCATTCTCGGGCCCAAGGGTTATCACCAAGCCTTCGTTGAGTTGGATGAAGACACCCTGACCGGTGTGCAGATGGTCGAGGTATTCAAGACCCTGCAACGCCTGGGCACCTACATGGACCCCAACCGCGCCGGGCGTGACTGGAACATTGCCGCCGCCGAGGTCATCAACGGCAAGGCCGGCATGCAGATCATGGGCGACTGGGCCAAGAGCGAGTGGACCGCCGCCGGCAAGGTGGCGGGCAAGGACTACCAGTGCGTGGCCTTCCCCGGCACCCAGGGCAGCTTTGCCTACAACATCGACTCGCTGGCGATGTTCAAGCTCAAGAACGAGGACGACATCAAGGCTCAGAACGACCTGGCCAAGGTCGCCCTGGAGCCGCAGTTCCAGACCGTGTTCAACCAGAACAAGGGCTCCCTGCCGGTACGCCAGGACATGGACATGAGCCAGTTCGACGCCTGTACGCAAAAGTCGGCGGTGGACTTCAAGGAAGCGGAAAAAGGCGACGGCCTGCAACCGAGCATGGCCCACAACATGGCGACTTCGCTGGCGGTGCAGGGGGCGATCTTCGATGTCGTCACCAACTTCTTCAACGACCCCAAAGCCGACCCGGCGACAGCGGTCAAGCAGCTGAGTTCGGCGATCAAGTCGGCCAAGTGATGGGCTGATGTGGGGGCGGCCTTTCGGGCCCTTCGCGGGGCAAGCCCGCTCCCACAATACCCGCGATTGCCTCCACACGAGATATCCTGATGAGCACTGTTGCCACACTCAACAAGGCCTCACCCCTGGACGCCCTGCAGCGCTGGTTACCGAAACTGGTGCTGGCGCCAAGCATGCTGATCGTCCTGGTGGGCTTTTACGGCTACATCCTCTGGACCTTCGTCCTGTCCTTCACCAACTCAAGCTTCATGCCCAGCTACAAATGGGTGGGCCTTGCGCAGTACGCACGGCTGATGGAGAACGACCGCTGGTGGGTGGCGAGCAAGAACCTGCTGCTGTTCGGCGGCATGTTCATCGCCATCAGCCTGGTGATCGGCGTGCTGCTGGCGGTGCTGCTCGACCAGCGCATCCGCCGCGAAGGCTTCATTCGCACCATTTACCTGTACCCCATGGCGCTGTCGATGATCGTCACCGGCACCGCCTGGAAGTGGCTGCTCAACCCCGGCCTGGGCCTGGACAAGATGCTTCGCGACTGGGGCTGGGAAGGCTTTCGCCTGGACTGGCTGGTGGACCCCGACCGGGTCGTCTACTGCCTGGTGATCGCCGCCGTGTGGCAGGCCTCGGGCTTTGTCATGGCGTTGTTCCTGGCCGGCCTGCGCGGCGTCGATCAGTCGATCATCCGCGCCGCGCAGGTCGATGGCGCCAGCCTGCCGAGCATCTACCTGCGTATCGTTTTACCGAGTTTGCGCCCGGTGTTTTTCAGCGCGCTGATGATCCTTGCGCACATCGCCATCAAGAGCTTCGACCTGGTCGCGGCGATGACCGCAGGCGGCCCGGGCTATGCCTCGGACCTGCCGGCGATGTTCATGTACTCCTTCACCTTCAGCCGCGGGCAGATGGGCATGGGCTCGGCCAGCGCGATCCTGATGCTCGGCGCGATCCTGTCGATCCTGGTGCCTTACCTGTATTCGGAACTGAGGAACAAGCGCCATGACTAGGTCCCTCGCTCCCCGCTCGTTGAGTTTCAGCCGCCTGGCGATTTACTCGACCCTGATCCTGGCCTGCGCGCTGTACCTGATCCCGCTGGTCGTGATGCTGCTGACCAGCTTCAAGTCGCCGGAGGACATCCGTACCGGCAACCTGCTGAGCTGGCCCGAGGTAATCACCGGCATCGGCTGGATCAAGGCCTGGGACACGGTCGGCGGCTACTTCTGGAACTCGGTGAAGATCACCGTGCCGGCGGTGGTGATCTCGACCCTGCTCGGTGCGTTGAACGGTTACGTGCTGTCGATGTGGCGCTTCCGGGGCTCGCAGCTGTTCTTCGGATTGCTGTTGTTCGGCTGCTTCCTGCCGTTCCAGACCGTGCTGCTGCCGGCCTCGTTCACCCTCGGCAAGCTGGGCCTGGCCAGCACCACCAGCGGCCTGGTGCTGGTGCATATCGTCTACGGGCTGGCCTTTACCACGCTGTTTTTCCGCAACTACTACTGCAGCGTGCCGGAGGCGCTGGTGCGCGCGGCGCGGCTCGATGGCGCGGGGTTCTTCACCATCTTCGGGCGCATCCTGCTGCCGATGTCGGTGCCGATCATCATGGTCTGCCTGATCTGGCAGTTCACCCAGATCTGGAACGACTTTCTCTTCGGCGTGGTGTTCGCCAGTGGCGATGCGCAACCGATCACCGTGGCCCTGAACAACCTGGTCAACACCAGCACCGGGGTCAAGGAATACAACGTCGACATGGCGGCGGCGATGATCGCCGGGTTACCGACCCTGTTGGTCTATGTGCTGGCTGGCAAGTATTTCCTGCGCGGGCTCACGGCCGGCGCGGTCAAGGGGTAAACACAATGGCAACGCTTGAACTGCGCAACGTCAACAAGAGCTACGGCAGCGGCATGCCGGACACCCTGAAGAACATCGAGCTGTCGATCGACTCCGGCGAGTTCCTGATCCTGGTCGGGCCGTCCGGCTGCGGCAAGTCGACCCTGATGAACTGCATCGCCGGCCTTGAACAGATCAGCGGCGGGGCGATCCTGGTGGATGATGCCGACATCAGTGGCATGAGCCCCAAGGACCGCGACATCGCCATGGTGTTTCAGTCTTACGCGCTGTACCCGACCATGAACGTGCGCGACAACATCGCCTTCGGCCTGAAGATGCGCAAGATGCCCGCCGCCGCCATCGATGAAGAAGTGGCGCGGGTGGCCAAGCTGCTGCAGATCGAGCACCTGCTGACGCGCAAGCCTGGCCAGCTGTCCGGTGGCCAGCAGCAGCGCGTGGCCATGGGCCGGGCGCTGGCGCGGCGGCCGAAGATCTACCTGTTCGACGAGCCGCTGTCCAACCTCGACGCCAAGCTGCGGGTGGAGATGCGCACCGAGATCAAGCTGATGCACCAGCGCCTTAAGACCACCACGGTGTACGTCACCCACGACCAGATCGAGGCCATGACCCTGGGCGACAAGGTGGCGGTGATGAAAGACGGGCTGATCCAGCAGTTCGGCACCCCACAGCAGATCTACAACGACCCGGCCAACCTGTTCGTCGCAAGCTTCATCGGCTCGCCACCGATGAACTTCATTCCCCTGCGCCTGCAGCGCAAGGACGGGCGCCTGCTGGCCCTGCTCGACAGTGGCCAGGCGCGTTGCGAGCTACCCTTGGGGTTCAATGTCGCGGGCCTGGAGGAGCGTGAAGTGATTCTCGGCATTCGTCCCGAACAGATCGCCCTGGCCCCGGCCCAGGCCAACGGCTTGCCGAGCATTCGTGCCGAAGTGCAGATCACCGAGCCCACCGGGCCGGACCTGCTGGTGTTCGTCACGCTCAACCAGACCAAAGTCTGCTGCCGCCTGGCCCCGGATGTGCCAACCCAGGTCGGCGACACCCTCAACCTGCAGTTCGACCCGGCGCGGGTGCTGCTGTTCGATGCCGCCACGGGTGAGCGCCTGGGTGTTGCCGCACCCGCGCAGACAAGTCAGGACAATGTCGCCCAATTCAAGGGCCGCTGAATTCGTTATAGAACGTAGAAACCCATCGAGAACAATAAAACGAGGAAACAAGGGATGGATCACTTCAAGCGTATCAAGCCGCTGGCGCCGCTGACCCTGCTGGCGGCCCTGGGCGTCAGTTGCGGGGCGCAGGCGGCCGGCGCCTTTGCCCCGGAGTCGAAATGGATGAGCGGCGACTGGGGCGGCACCCGCACCGAATTGCTGGAGAAGGGTTACGACTTCACCCTCGATTACGTCGGCGAGGTGGCCGGTAACCTCAATGGTGGCTACAACGACGACAAGACTGCCCGTTACAGCGACCAGTTCGCGCTCGGTGCGCATCTGGACCTGGAGAAGATCTTCGGCTGGCACGATGCCGAGTTCAAGCTGGCGATCACCGAGCGTAGCGGGCGCAACCTGTCCAACGACCGCATCAGCGACCCGCGCGCCGGCCAGTTCAGTTCGGTGCAGGAAGTCTGGGGCCGTGGCCAGACCTGGCGCCTGACGCAGATGTGGGTCAAACAGAAATATTTCGATGGCGCCCTGGATATCAAGGTCGGCCGTTTCGGTGAAGGCGAGGATTTCAACAGCTTCCCCTGCGACTTCCAGAACCTGGCGTTCTGCGGCTCGCAGGTGGGTAACTGGGTTGGCGGCATCTGGTACAACTGGCCGGTCAGCCAGTGGGCCATGCGGCTCAAGTACAACATCACCCCGGAGTTCTTCGCCCAGGTCGGCGTGTATGAGCAGAACCCCTCCAACCTTGAGACCGGCAATGGCTTCAAGCTCAGCGGCAGCGGCACCAAGGGCATGATCCTGCCGGTGGAGCTGGTCTGGTCGCCGCAGGTCAACGGCCTGCCCGGCGAGTACCGCCTGGGTTACTACTACAGCACGGCCAAGGCCGATGACGTCTATGAAGACCTCAATGGCCAGCCCCAGGCATTGACCGGCGCCGCCTTCAAGTCGCATTCGAGCAAGCATGGCTGGTGGGTGGTGGCCCAACAGCAGGTCACTACGCACAACGGTGATGCCAACCGTGGCCTGAGCCTGTTCGCCAACTTCACCGTGCACGACAAGGCCACCAACGTGGTCGACAACTATCAGCAGGTGGGCATGGTCTACAAGGGCGCCTTCGATGGCCGGCCTAAGGATGACATCGGCTTTGGCGTGGCGCGCATCCACGTCAACGATGATGTGCAGGACAGGGCAAAACTGCTCAACCAGCAGAGCGGCATCGCGGATTACAACGACGCCGATTTCGTGCCGATCCAGAAGACTGAGTACAACGCCGAACTGTACTACGGCTTCCACGTTACCAACTGGCTGACCGTGCGGCCGAACCTGCAGTACATCAAGAGCCCGGGCGGGGTGGATGAGGTGGATAACGCGCTGGTCGCCGGGTTGAAGATTCAGTCGTCGTTCTGAGGCGATATGTTGTAAATTTACGCATATTGCGACCGCTGTGCGGTCGATCGCTGGCAAGCCAGCTCCCACATGGATTGCGCAGAACCTGTGGGAGCGGGCTTGATCCGCGATGAGGCCCTCACTAACAACAAGAGTTTCCCGCCATGCCAGAGCACCCGCTACAACGTTTCTTCACTTCGCAGAGGCCCAGGCCGACCTTTGAGTGGGAGCGTTACCAGCAGCGCGATGTGCTGATCATCGATCACCCGCAATGCCAGGCAGTATTCAGCCGTCAGGGCGCGCAGTTATTGCACTTCCAGCCCCAGGGCGAGCGCCCCTGGCTGTGGTGTGCGGCGCAGTGGCCGCAAGTCGGCGCCATCCGCGGCGGCGTGCCGGTGTGCTGGCCCTGGTACGGCCGACACCCCAGTGAAGACATGTGGCCGGCCCATGGCTGGGCGCGCCTGCTTGACTGGAAGCTGATCGACAGCAGTGAAGACGCAGACGGCGTGACCCTCAAATGGCGCCTGCAGCTGTGCGACTGGCAGGTTGACCTGCTGGCCAAACTGGGCAAGCGCATGGAGCTGCAGCTCAGTACCGAACACCAGGACAGCCAGCCTTGTCAGTTGAGTCATGCTCTGCTGGCCTATTGGCGTATTAGTGACGTTTCCGAGATAGCGCTGTCTGGGCTAGAAAACATTGAGGGTTACGACCGTTTGAACCGTCAGGCCTGTCGGCAGAAGGGCGCCTTGAAGGTCCATGGTGGTTGCCAGCGGGTATTCCCCAATGCGGCGACCCTGCAGTTGCACGACCCGGCCTGGCAGCGCCAGTTGTGCATCGATACCGGTGACAGCGAGGACACCGTGGTCTGGCACCCCGGCAGCCGGCCGTTGATGGGCGTCAGTGGCAGCGAAACCCTGGGCTTCGTCTGTGTCGAGGCGGCCAGCGGCAGCAGTGACAGCCTGAGCCTGGCGCCGGGTGAGCAAGCACACCTGCGGCTGCAGGCGCACTTGCTCAGTTGAGTTCGTCGTCGATCGGGTAGCGGCTGGCGTTGAGACTTTCCTTGATCTTGCGCAGGTGCGGCTGGAAGTCGACGCCGCGGCGCAGGGTCATGCCGGTGGCCAGCACGTCGAGCACGGTCAGCTGGATAATCCGCGAAGTCATCGGCATATAGATGTCGGTGTCTTCCGGCAGCGGGATGTTCAGACTCAGGCTGCTGGCCTTGGCCAGCGGCGAGTCGGCGGCCGTCAGGCCAAGTACCGAGGCGCCGTTTTCCCGGGCCAGGCGCGCGACTTCGACCAGCTCGCGGGTGCGCCCGGTATAGGAGATGATCACGAACAGCTCGCCGGTGTGGGCCACCGAGGCCAGCATGCGTTGCATCAGCACATCGGCATGGGCCGACACTGCCAGGTTGAAACGGAAGAATTTGTGCTGGGCATCCAGCGCCACCGGCGCCGAGGCGCCGAGGCCAAAGAAGTGAATCTGCCGGGCCTGGATCAGCATGTCGACGGCGCGGCTGACCAGCTGTGGATCAAGTTGCTGGCAGGCACTGTCCAACGAGGCGATGGCGCTGCCGAAGATCTTTTGGGTGTAGGAGGCCGGATCATCATCGGCCTCTACCGCCCGGCTGACATAGGCGGCGCCACTGGCCAGGCTCTGCGCCAGTTGCAGCTTGAGCTCGGGGTAGCCGCTGACGCCGAACGAGCGGCAGAAGCGGTTGACCGTCGGCTCGCTGACCTTGGCGGCCTGGGCCAGGGCGGCGATGCTGAAGCGGGTGGCTTGCTGGGGGTTGAGCAGGATGACTTCGGCGACTTTGCGCTCAGCCTTGTTCAGCTCTTCGAGGCGGCCCTGGATCTGCTCCAGGAGGTTTCGCACGCGGTCCATGGGTGTTTTCCTTGGGTCGTTGAGACAGCCGGCTGGCGACAGCAGCGGGCTTTTGACACGGTGGCCTATCGTACTGATGGCATGGATGGCACACCACTTGAATCTGTCCACTGGGTAAAATGTTGTGGTTTTTACTACATTATTCCTTGAAAACTGCGATTGAAAACGGTATTTCTACGTCAACTTGATAAAAGAACCAACATCATGGCTTCGATCAGCGTTGAACCCTGCACCTTTGCCCTGTTTGGCGCCCTTGGCGACCTGGCCTTGCGCAAGCTGTTCCCGGCGCTCTACCAGCTCGACCGGGCCGGCCTGCTGCACGCTGATACCCGGGTGCTGGCCCTGGCTCGCGAGCCGGGCAGTGTCGCTGAGCACCTGGCGTCGATCGAGGCGCACCTGCAGGAGTTCGTGCCTGCCGGGCAAATAGAGGCGCCGGTACTGCAGCGCTTTCTCGCCCGCCTTAGCTACCTGCACGTGGACTTTCTCAAAGCCGAGGACTACCAGGCGCTGGCTGAGCAGGTTGGCAGCGATAGCCAGCTGATTGCCTATTTCGCCACCCCCGCGGCGGTGTATGGCGGCATCTGCGAGAACCTCGACCAAGCCGGCCTTAGCGCCCGTACCCGGGTGGTGCTGGAAAAGCCCATCGGCCATGACCTGGAGTCTTCACGGCGGGTCAACGACGCCGTGGCCCAGTACTTTCCGGAAAACCGCGTTTACCGCATCGACCATTACCTGGGCAAGGAGACGGTGCAGAACCTGATTGCCCTGCGCTTTGCCAACAGCCTGTTCGAAACCCAGTGGAACCAGAACTCGATCTCCCACGTGGAGATCACCGTTGCCGAAAAGGTCGGCATCGAAGGGCGCTGGGGCTATTTCGACAAGGCCGGGCAATTGCGCGACATGATCCAGAATCACCTGCTGCAGCTGCTTTGCCTGATTGCCATGGACCCGCCCAGTGACCTCTCTGCCGACAGCATCCGCGACGAGAAGGTCAAGGTGCTCAAAGCCCTGGCGCCGATCAAGGGCGAGGGCCTGAGCACCCAGGTGGTGCGCGGCCAGTACATTGCCGGCTACAGCGAAGGCAAGCCGGTGCCCGGCTACCTGGAAGAAGACAACGCCAACGCCCAGAGCGACACCGAAACCTTCGTCGCCCTGCGCGCCGATATCCGCAACTGGCGCTGGGCGGGGGTGCCGTTCTACCTGCGCACCGGCAAGCGCATGCCGCAAAAGCTGTCGCAGATCGTCATCCACTTCAAGGAAACCCCGCACTACATCTTCGCCCCGGAACAGCGCTTACAGATCGGCAACAAGCTGATCATCCGCCTGCAGCCGGACGAAGGCATCTCGCTGCGGGTGATGACCAAGGAGCAGGGCCTGGACAAAGGCATGCAGCTGCGTAGCGGGCCCTTGCAGCTGAATTTTTCCGACACCTGGCGTAGCGCGCGGATCCCCGATGCCTACGAGCGATTGTTGCTGGAAGTGATGCGCGGCAATCAGAACCTGTTTGTGCGCAAAGACGAAATCGAATACGCGTGGAAGTGGTGCGATCAGCTGATCGCCGGCTGGAAGCAGTCGGGCGACGCGCCCAAGCCCTATGCCGCCGGTTCCTGGGGGCCGATGAGCTCGATTGCACTGATTACCCGCGATGGGAGGTCCTGGTATGGCGATATCTGAACTGCAACTGCCGGCAAACGTCGCGGCACATGAATTCACTGCCCCTGCGCTGTTGGCCGAAGGCTTGGCCAAGGATGTGGCTGCTCGCCTGAATGCGACGATTGCCGACAAGGGCCAGGCTACCTTGGTCGTCTCCGGCGGCCGCAGCCCGGTGGCGTTCTTCGCCGCACTGCTCAAGCAGCCGCTGGACTGGTCGAAGGTACTGGTGACACTTGCCGATGAACGCTGGGTACCGGTGGAACATGCCGACAGCAATGCCGGCCTGCTCAAGCGCCATTTGTTGACCGGCCCTGCTGTCAAGACGCGGTTCCTCAGCCTCTACCGTGCTGCTGGCAGTCTCGACGCCGCAGCGCTGGAAGCCGACCAGGCCCTGGCCGAACTGCCAGGGATCGACGTTCTGGTACTGGGCATGGGCGACGATGGCCATACCGCCTCGCTGTTCCCCAACAGCCCGAACCTTGCCGAAGGTCTTGATCCGAACAGCGCCCGCCGTTGTCTGCCGATGCTGGCGCCGAGCGTGCCGCATCAACGCCTGAGCATGACCCGCGCGCTGCTGGCGAGCGCCGGTTTTACCGCCTTGTCGGTGCAAGGCGCGGGCAAACTCGCTACCCTGCGCGCCGCACTGGCGGGCAATGACCTGGCCGAGATGCCGATTCGTGCCTTCTTACAAGACCCTCTGGATATTTACTGGTGCCCATGAGCCAAGGATCCGCCGTTATGACCACGCATGAACTGAAACAGCCGGGAGCTTCCATGGCCGACAAGATTGCCCGGATCGATCAGATCTGCACCCAGGCGCGCATTCTGCCGGTGATCACCATCGCCCGCGAAGAAGACATCCTGCCCCTGGCCGACGCCCTGGCGGCCGGTGGTATCAAGACCCTGGAAGTGACCCTGCGCTCCTCCCATGGCCTCAAGGCCATCCAGGTCCTGCGCGAGCAGCGCCCCGAGTTGTGCATCGGCGCGGGCACGGTCCTGGACCGCAAGATGTTTGCCGCCGTGCAAGCGGCCGGCGCGCAGTTCGTGGTCACCCCGGGCATCACCCAGGATTTGCTCGAGGCCGGCGTCGACAGCGACATCCCGCTGCTGCCAGGTATCAGCACGCCGTCGGAAATCATGATGGGCTATGCCCTCGGCTACCGGCGCTTCAAGCTGTTCCCGGCCGAAATCAGCGGCGGTGTAGCGGCGATCAAGGCCTATGGCGGGCCGTTCGGCGACGTGCGTTTCTGCCCCACCGGCGGGGTCAACCCGGGCAATGTGAAACAGTACATGGCCCTGGCCAATGTGATGTGCGTGGGCGGTACCTGGATGCTTGACAGCAGCTGGATCAAGAATCACGACTGGGCCCGTATTCAAGCCTGCAGCGCCGAGGCCCTGGCACTGCTGGACTGAAACCGAATTCGTTGTGTGCTACACGGCTTTGAGGTGCGCTTGGTCGGCGCACCTTTTTTTTTGCCGGTGATTTTTCGATGTTGCTGGTGTTGTAGGGAAGGGCGTCCGGCTGTCGCGATTGTCGACCGCGCCGTACGGTTAAGAGGCTGCACGACTTTTAACTGAGGTGCGTTATGCAAGAAGAAGTACATGAAGCCATCGGCTTCCCGCTCAAGAGCGGGTCGTACGAAATTGAACGCTATCTGATTGGCGATCGAAATTTCAATCGAGGCTGCTGGGTGAACGGGCAGTCAATCTACGGCGAAGTCAGCTTCAAAGGGCGTAAATGGCCGACCATCAGCCGGCCGGTTTTTGCCTATCTGAACTATGTTGATACGCGAGTGATACAGGCTACTGGCGATCAGAACATAGAAGTCAGCGCTGCTCAGGGGCATCACCTTTGGTTCTTCAAGGGCACGGCAAAAGACTGTTCTGTGGCGCCGGCGATTGATCAAGTCAATGCGTTTTCCAATCTTCAAACCGGGATGGATTCCGAGCAGGCCTGGGCACCTGCACGGCCGCAAAAACAATCGTTGCTCGTCCCGGGTAGTACGACCTATTTGGTTTATCAGGTAGCACTGGTCTATGCCCATCGCGTATTCGCTGCTGCTGACACTATAGGTGGCCTGTTCAGCTCCAATCATGCGTGCGTCGTGAGCACGGGTGGGAAAAACGACTTGATACTGCTTTCTTCGGTGGCAACCAGTCGGCTTTGCGCCAACGAGCAGGTGCAAGGCGCGCAGCCACCTCTGTCCAGAGACGACCTGTTCAAACTGATACTGCTCGATAACTACTCCACGGCTGGCGATGCCCGCGCCTGGAGTTTTGATATGGACGCTCTTGTGGATCCACGAAAACGCTACTGATCAACAGGCGTACCTGGATATTACCGACGATAATCGCTTCGACAAGGAATTCACCGATGAATCAGCAACCGGAAATACGCAACTTGCCTTTCAAAGAGGGCGCCTTCGAAATTGATCGTTACTTGTTTGCAGAAGGCGCATCCAATTATGGATGCTGGGTAAATGGCCTGACCGTGGGAGGGGACGTCAGCTACCTGGGCTCCTCTTGGAATGTTCAGACGCGGCCCATCTTTGCCTACCTGGAATACCTCAGGCCGCTGGTTAACAAGCTCAGTGTCGAGCAGACGTTCAAAGTGACTACCCAGCAAGGGATGAGCAAAAGTTACGCAACCGCCGTCTCGAAAACCTACGGCGCCGGGATTAAATTGGGGGCGATCAGGCTGGGGGCGGAGATTACTGAGTCCAGTGTCTACGGTGAGGCCTTTTCCGAGTCCAGCACGGACGAGTGTTCGTTGTCGGTTCCTGCGCATGCGACGAACTATGTATATCAAGTCAACATGGTCTATGCGCACAAGATGCTGGGGGGCGGTAAGTTTAAACAGGCGGCGGACAACAATCTCGTCGATCTGGTCGTTGACGAGTTTCAACGCGTGACACGCGAGGACCTGATCTTTCTCACCTCGTTTGCCACCCAGAAAGTTGTCATGTTGCCCAGCGACGCGTCGATCAACCCCTACAGTTGGGAGCAGATCAAAAAGTCGGTTCTGTTTGAAGGCTACCAGCACTATAACGAAGAGCAGGGTGAAATCGGTTTCTGGGGTTTCTGACTACCTCAAAGACTGATGGCCAGCATGCCGGTCACGCCTGAAATACGGGCAAGACCGGCATAGCACTTAGAAGCTGTCGCTGGTGCTGAAGCTGCCACCACCGCTGCTGCTGGAGGTGGAGAAGTCACTGGAGCTTGAACTCGAACTCGAACTGCTGGAGCCGGAGCTCGACCAGCTGAATGACGAAGAGCTGCTCGACGAAGAACTGCGCGGCACCAGGCGCCGACCACTTTGCAGCACGGTTTCCAGGGCGTGCAGGCTGAGGTCGCGGGTCATGTAGTCGGTCAGCAGGCGCTCGATGCTCAAGGTCGTGTTGTAGGTGTAGTCGCTGTCCCGGTAATAGTCGGTGCGCAGCGCCCGCTCCAGTTCCTTGGCCCGCTCATAATTGTGCAGGGCGCGGTCATGCTGCTCGCGCAGCTTTGGCAAACGGTCCTGGACGTCACGCAGGCGCGGGTACAGTTCCTTGAGTTGGGCGGCGATCTTGTCGTCGTTGCTGTCTGGGGTCTTTTGTACTTCGACCAGCAGTTGCTCGATGGTTTGCGCCTGCAGGCGCTCGGTGATGTTCTGGCGGATGCGCAGGTAATGCGGGTCCTGCTTGCCGGCAAAATTGGCCAGTTTCAGGTGCTGCTCGTTGGCCCGGGCCTTGGCGGCGACGATGTGCTTGTTCAGGGTGACGTCTTCGCGGCTCAGCGGGTCCATGCCTGCGGTTGTGCGCGCCTGGGCCAGGTGCTGGTCGACTGCCTCCTGCAACCCGGCTATCAGGCTCAGGCGCTCACCTTGCAGCTCTTCGTTGCGGGTCTGCATGGCCCGCAGGATCAGCTCGTTGTTGCGGTTGCCGGCAAAGTTGACGCGCTTGGCCAGCGTGTTGTCGAGCCAGCGGTGGAGAAAGTTGTGGCGGTACTGCTCGGTGCCGTAGTCGCGCTTGAGCAGGTGGTAGTAGATCGGGTTGGCGCTGTACGAAGGCAGCTTGTCGACGCACTCCTGGCGGATTTCCTGGTAGCCGGTATTGGCTTCAGTGTTGGCCTCTTGCGCGGCCAGCAACTGCTCGCCCAGCTCACACCAGGCAGGCTCGAGCGCCAGTTGCTGCTTGACCTGGCGGTCGATGCTTTCAATCTGGCTGCGTACCGCGTGCTGGGCGGCCAGCGACTCGGCGATATCGGTTTCGACCCGGGCAAGTTCGGCGCGCGATTGCGCTTCGGCGTCCTGGCGTGCCTGCAGTTGCTGCAGGGTGTCCTGATCGAGGGCCGGGCGATGTTCAAGCTTGAGTGTGGCGATGTTGCTCAGGCGGGTGAGAATGTCCTGTTCCAGGCGCGCTTCCTGACTGCTCAGGGCCGACAGCAACTGCTCAGCGCTACGCAGCAAGGCCTCGCAACTGCGGGCGTTCTGCGCCACGTTGCCGGTGAGGGTAGAAGGGGTCATGTGTTCACCAGTCCATGATCATGTCAGGGTTGCCCGTGGTGCGCTGGTTGAAGCGCAGGGTCAGCGAGTTGGCAGCCTTGCTGCCCATCATGCGGTTATCGACATGGCCATCGTCAAGTTTGTCCGCTTTGACCTTGAGGTATTCGGCCTGGCTGACGCGCACGGCGAACAAACGAGCCCAGCGCTGCTTGCCGGTTTCGGCGCTGGTAACCGGCACTTCGACGCTGATACCCGCTGCGTCGGTAGCCTCGACCACCAGGAACCAGCTCTTGCCCTTGTCAGTGTCTTCGCCGCGGTTGCAGCCGGCGGGGTCGTAGCAACGCTCGACCCCGGACTTGATCCCGGTGCGGTCGACGATCTGCAGGGTCAATGGCACGGCGGCGAAATCGAGCATCTGCTTGAGGTGTTCAAGCTGATTACGGGCCAGGGGGACGTTCTGCTCGTGCAGGGCATTGTTGGCTTGTGCCAGCAGCGCTTGCAGTTGCGCGCGGTCACCGGCGGCCAGCGGCATCGCTTGCAGGCGCTGCTGCAACTGATCGCGCAGGGTGCTCTGTTCGAGCCAGTAGGCGATGCGCTCGATCTCAAGATCCAGTTTGGCCACTTGCTGGCTGGCCGCTTTGAGCGTATCGCCATCGTTAACCTGCAGCAGTTGCCGGTCAGCCGATTCGGCAAGCGCCTTGAGCGTGGGGAACGGCTTCAGGCCTTCGAGGTAGGCTGGCATCGCCAGCAGCCTGGCGAGGTTATCGCGCTGCGGGTAGATACCCTCTACCGTGGTAAAGGCTGCGCGGGCCGAGGAAACGGCCTTGCGGGCCTGCTCGATCTGCGCCTCGTGCATCGTGACCAGGTTTTTGACGTTGTCGCGGTTGGTCTTGTTGACGAACTGCGGCACATCGCTGGCAAAACTCTGGTCCAGCGGCGGCAAGGTTTGCCGGACCTGATCGAGGATGCGGCTGACAGCGGCATCGGGCTGGGCCTGCGCCTTTTGCTGCCACTGCCTGAGCTGCTCGTGCTTGAGCTGGATGTCAGCGCGCACGTCTTCATCATGGCGGCGCAGGTCGCGGGCGCTGTTTTCGATTTCGACGGTAATGCCGCTGTCGTGGGCAATGCGCGTGCACTGGGTGATCAGTGCCGCGGCGATGATCGCCAGGACCACCTTGAACAGTTGGCTACGCGCCATCGACGCCTTGCTCAGCAGCTTTTGCCGCCAGCTCAGCGGTGGTGCCTCGAACATCAGGCGGCGGGCGAAGAAGTCACGCACGCCTTGTTCGATCAAGGCCTCATCGAAAGCGATGTTGTGGCTTTGGTAATAGGTCCGGATGCGCGCCGCAACTTCCGCGCGGCGCTTGGGCAGGTCCAGGTGTTCCTGGACCTGCATCTGCTGGTGGCGCAATTCGTCGACGAACGCCATCGCTCCGAGCTGTTCGGAGAGTGGAATACTGCTCATCAGGCCGCCTTGCTGAGCAGTGCGGCGAACTTACGCTTGGAGTCCTCGACCGCAGCGGCGATGTCGCGCGATGCGTTGCTCGACTCGGCCCGGTAGGTTTCGGTCAGGCTGTGCATGTCGTTCTGGAACGACAGCGTGGCATCGGCCAGGGCGCGAACCGAATCGACCTTGATGGTCGAGCCGTAGCTGGCCTTGACCGCAGCTTCAAGTTGCTGGTTGCCGGTAGTGCCCAGGGCCTCGAGGCCCTTGCTGATGCCATCGGTGGTGGCGTTGAGGGTATGTGTCGCCTCGGCCAGGCCGCTGTTGGCGGTGAACGAAACCGCAAGGCCGGTGAGCACCACCTCGTTGGTCGAGAAGAACGAGACCATGCGCTGGTACTGGCGCTCCTTGATCACGTGCACCTGGTTGATGCGGGCGAAGACCATCTCGGCGGTGTTGTAGCCGACCTTGAGGTCGTCGGCGATGTCCTTGACGATCTGGTAGCGCTTGTCTTCATCCTGCAGGGCGCGCACGGCTTCGTCGCGGCGCAGCTCAAGGGCGGAGCGCTGGGCAGGTTCGGCCGACTCGGCTGCGGTGACTTGCTGGTTGGCTTCGTTAAGCTCGACCGTGCGCTGCTCCAGGGCCTGGCCGGCAATCGCCAGCACTTGCTGGGCCTCGACCTCGGCGGCTTTCATGGCCATGCGAAAATCCAGGTAGGACTCGAGGATCACCGTCTCACGGCTGATCTGGTCGTTGGCCGACTTGCACACTTGCAGGTAGTTGTCGCGAATGTCGTTGAAGCGGCTGGGGATCGAGCCACGGCGTACATTCATCCACGCCAGCTTGAGTTTTTCCATGCTGTCCAGGCGCCCGTCGTCCATCCAGCCGGCCATGGCGGCGGCGTCTTCGCGGATCGAGGTAAAACTCTGGGTGATGTCCATGAAGCGGGTGGAAATGTCCATGCCCTCGATCTGCTCGCGGACCATGCTGTTAAAGGCGGTGGCTTGCTGCAGCACGGCGGCGATCGAGGTGACCTTGCTGCTGTCGTATTGCGCCACACGGTCGAGCAGTACCAGTACCGGAGCGTCCTGGACAGGGCGCAAGAGGTTGATGCCGATGGTGCGCAGGCCGCTCAGTGCCCGCTCGAGGTAGTTGCTCATCGAGTGTCCTTTCATGATGTGCGCGCAGCGCAAGGTAAAGCGAGGAGGGGAGTATACCGGGGGTTGCCAGCAAGCTGACCGACGATTTTTATTGCACGCAAACGAAAGTGCCCGCCTCCGGAGGGAGGCGGGCACACGGTTGCAGCTCAGTTCAGGGCTCAGGCCGCCTTGGCTGCCTGCTGGCTCAGCGAACGGTTCAGTGCACTGAACAGCGCCTTGAAGCTCGCGGTGGTGATGTTTTCATCGATACCCACGCCGTGCACCGGACGACCACCGGCCACGCGCAGTTCGATGTAGGCCGCGGCCTTGGCGTTGGTGCCGGCGCCGATGGCGTGCTCGTTGTAGTCCATGATCTCGACGGCGATCGGCAAGCCGGCCACCAGGGCTTCAAGGGCGCCGTTGCCCTTGCCGCGCCAGTGCAGGGTGGTTTCGCCTTCACCGGCAACTTCCACTTCCACCGCGCTGTGGCCGTTCTCTTCCTGCAGGCGATGGCTGACCAGCGCGTACGGCGCGTTGGCCTGCAGGTACTCGCGGTGCAACAGCGAGTGGATCTGCTGGGCGGTCATCTCCAGGCCCAGGCGGTCGGTTTCACCCTGAACCACCTGGCTGAACTCGATCTGCATGCGCCGTGGCAGGCTGATGCCGTATTCCTGTTCGAGCAGGTAGGTGATACCGCCTTTGCCCGACTGGCTGTTGACGCGAATCACTGCCTCGTAGCTGCGGCCGATGTCGGCCGGGTCGATCGGCAGGTACGGCACTTCCCACTTGGCATCGTCTTTCTGCTGGGTGAAGCCTTTGCGGATGGCGTCCTGGTGCGAGCCGGAGAATGCGGTGTGAACCAGGTCGCCGACATACGGATGACGCGGGTGCACCGGGATCTGGTTGCACTCCTCGACCACCTTGCGCACGCCGTCGATGTCGGAGAAATCCAGCTCGGGGTCGATGCCCTGGGTGTAGAGGTTCAATGCCAGGGTCACCAGGTCGACGTTGCCGGTACGCTCGCCGTTGCCGAACAGGCAGCCCTCGACACGGTCGGCGCCGGCCATCAGGCCCAGCTCGGTGGCGGCCACGCCAGTACCACGGTCGTTGTGGGTGTGCAGGCTGATGATAACGCTGTCACGACGGTTGACGTTGCGGCCGAACCACTCGATCTGGTCGGCATAGATGTTCGGCGTCGAGACTTCGACGGTGGCCGGCAGGTTGAGGATGATCTTGTGTTCAGGCGTTGGGTTCCACACCTCGATCACTGCATCGCAGACTTCCTTGGCGAACTCGAGCTCGGTGGCGCTGAAGGTCTCCGGCGAGTACTGGAAGGTCCACTGGGTTTGTGGCTGCTGGGCGGCATATTTGACGAACAGCTTGGCCGCGTTCACGGCGATGTCCTTGACGCCTTGCTTGTCCTGATTGAAGACGATGCGGCGGAACGACGGGCTGGTGGCGTTGTACAGGTGGACGATGGCCTTTTTCGCCCCGCGCAGCGATTCGAAGGTGCGCGCGATCAGGTCTTCACGGGCCTGGGTCAGCACCTGGATGGTGGTGTCGTCCGGGATGTGGCCATCTTCGATCAGGGTGCGAACGAAGTCGAAGTCGGTTTGCGAAGCAGACGGGAACGAGGCTTCGATTTCTTTTACGCCAACGCTGACCAGGGTCTTCCAGAAGCGCAGTTTCTTTGCCGCATCCATGGGCTCGATCAACGACTGGTTGCCATCACGCAGGTCCGAGCTGCACCAGATCGGCGCCTGGGTGATGGTCTTCGAAGGCCAGGTGCGGTCCGCCAGGTTGACGGTCGCGAAGGCGCTGTATTTTTTCGAAGGGTCTTTGAGCATGGTCATGAAAGCAATCCTTGAATGTGCGGCCTTGAAAGGGGCCCGCCGAACGAAAACGAGATGAAAAGGCGAGGCGACGCGATTCAGCTTGGTAGTCGTGCACTGACCAGGCAGAGGCTGCGGTGTTGACGAAGCAGGATGAGGGTCTGAAAGGTTTTCATGGCTTCAACCCTAACCAGTGGGGTTAAAGATGGCAAGCCTTGCAAGAAAATTGAGAGAAATGCTTAAAAAACCAGTTTTGTCGAGATTTTATGGCGATTTACAAATAAAAAGACCGCGCCAGTTGCGCGGTCTTTTTGAATGGCGCAAGCCAGGCCTCAGGGCTGGAAGGCGCCGATGAAGATCGCCGGATCGACCCGCGCATCATTGAGGCTGACGTTCCAGTGCATATGCGGGCCGGTGGCGCGGCCGGTCGCGCCGACGCGGCCAACCACGGCACCGCGGCTCAGTTGCTGGCCGGGCTTCACGTCGATCTTCGACATATGGCAGAACATGCTGATAAAGCCCTGGCCGTGGTCGACAAACACGGTGTTGCCGTTGAAGAAGTAATTGCCGATGAGGATTACCTTGCCGTTGGCCGGGGTCTTGATCGGCGTGCCGGCGGGTACGGCGAAATCCAGGCCCGCGTGCGGGTTGCGTTCTTCGCCATTGAAGAAGCGGCGCACGCCGAACTTGCTCGACAGCGGGCCGTTGACCGGCTTGTCGAGAATCAGGTTGCTCGGCAGGGTGGGGCTGAAGCTGCGGTAGGCCTTGATCTGCTCGGCCAGCTCGGCGTCGATGCGCTTGAGGTCGGCAGGGTCGGGGTTGACCTGGCGTTTGTTCTTCAAGGTGATGCGCTGTTCCGGGTACTTCTTGCTGCCCACGTTGAAGCTAAGGGTACGGCTGCCCTGGGTGAGCTGCGCGGTGCCGGGCTTTTGCGTCAGTGGCAGGCCGACGATGGCCAGCCAGGTGTCCTGTTCCCTGACCACCAGCACTGGCTTGCCATCAAAGCGCGCGCTGGGTGGCGTGGCGGCCGGGCCCAGGTCGACGACGGCGACGCCGCCGGGTACCGGCTTGTTCAGTTGGCGGGTGATGTAGCTGGCCTGGGCGCTGCTGGCGAACACCAGGCACAGGAGCAACAGCGGGGCAAATAGACGCGGCATGGTTCAGTCCAGTAAAGAGAGCGTGACCGGGGTCAGGTGGTTGTCTTCGACCCGCACCAGCAACTCGCCCTCGCCCAGGCGGGCGGTCAGGCGTTGGCCGTTGTGGGTCTGGGCGGCGTTGCGGATGGCCTGGCCGCGCTCGTCGAGCAAGATGCTGTAGCCACGGCCCAGGGTCGCCAGCGGGCTGACCACGTGCAGGGTCTGGACCTGCGCCTGCAGACGCTGGCGGCGGTCCTTGAGGGTCTCGCGCATGGCGCGCGGCAGGCGTTCGGCGAGGCTGTCCAGGCGCTGCTTGAGCAGGGTCAGGGTACGCCCGGGGTGTTGCGCGGCCAGGCGTGTGTCCAGGCGTGCGAGGCGCTCGCGGCGCTGATTCAGGCGCTGCTCGAAGGCGCGGCGCAGGCGCATGTCCAGGTCGTCGAGGCGCTGGGCCTGCTGGCGCAGGCGCTCGCCCGGGTGGCGCAGGCGCCGGGTCAGGCTGTCCAGGCGCAGGCGATCGTGCATCAGACGGCTCTGGATGCGTAGCAGCAGGCGGCGCTTGAGGCTGTCGATGCGCCGTTGCAGGTCGCTGCTGTCCGGGGCCAGCAGTTCGGCGGCGGCAGACGGCGTCGGGGCGCGCACGTCAGCGACGAAGTCACTGATCGAGACGTCGGTTTCATGGCCGACGGCGCTGACGATCGGCGTCTGGCAGGCGGCGATGGCGCGGGCCACGGCCTCTTCGTTGAAGCACCAGAGGTCTTCCAGCGAGCCGCCACCGCGGGCCAGGATCAGCGCGTCGAAGCCGCGGCTGTCGGCCAGTTGCAGGGCGCGGACGATCTGGTTGATGGCTTCGCGGCCTTGCACGGCAGTGGGGATCAGGGTCAGCTCGACCTGCGGCGCACGGCGGCCGAACACGCTGATGATGTCGCGGATCACCGCGCCGGTGGGCGAGCTGACGATGCCAATGCGCTGCGGGTGAGCGGGCAGGGCGCGTTTGTTTTCGGCACTGAACAGGCCTTCGGCGCCGAGCTTTTCCTTCAGCGCTTCGAAGGCCAGGCGCAGGGCGCCGTCACCGGCCGGCTCGACAGTATCGAGGATCAGTTGATAGTCGCCCCGGCCTTCGAACAGCGAGACCTTGCCGCGCACCTTGACCGCCAGACCATCGCGCAGGGCCTGGCGCACCCGCGCGGCGTTCTGGCGGAACAATGCACAGCGCACCTGGGCACCACTGTCCTTGAGGGTGAAGTAGACATGACCGGAGGCCGGGCGGGCGAGGTTGGAGATCTCGCCTTCGACCCAGACATTGCGGAACACGTCTTCCAGCAGCACCCGGGCGCGGCCGTTGAGTTGGCTGACGGTCAGGACTTCGCGGTCCAGGCCGAGTCTTTCGAAGGGGTCTTTGATCATGGGCTGCATCATAAAGGATTGTGGCGATCGCGGGGCAAGTCGAGGCGTCGCACCGCCGCTCCTACAGGTGCATACATTACCTGTGGAAGCTGGCTTGCCAGCGATTGGGGCCCTTAGCCTTGAATATGGCTCACAAACTGCTCAACCAAAGCCCCGGCATCGCGCCGATAGGCCAGCGCCACCGTACTGCGGCAACCCTCATCGGCCAGGGCAATGAAGCGCAGCGAAGCCGGGGCAATCTCCTGCATGCATTGCGGCAGCAAGGCCACGCCAAAGCCTGCCTGGATCAACTGCAACTGGGTGGTCTTGCGCGACACCACCCGCGCCGCTTGCGGGAAGAACCCAGCGGCCATGCACAACTCGGCCGACAGGTAACTCAGACCACCGCGCTGGCGGTGGGGGATGGAGATAAACCGCTCATCGCGCAACTGCGCCAGGGTAACGCTGCTTTCCCCAGCCAAGGGATGACTTTCAGCGACCGCCAGCAGCAAAGGCTCTGCGAACAATGGCTGAACGCATAACCCCTCATGCTGGCGCAGGACTGGCAGGCGCAGCAGGCCCACTTCCAGGCGACCTTCGGCCAGTTCCTCAAGCTGCGCCTCGGAGGATTGCTGGGCGATTTCCATGGACACCCCCGGGTTGTCATGCAGATAGCCACTGAGCCGCGCCAGCAACTGCCCGCTCAGCGGCACGGTGCTCGAGTGACTCAGGCGCAGGCTGCCGCGCACGCCCTGGCCGACCTCACGGGCCAGGCGCTGGGCCTTTTCCAGGTCCACCAGCAAGGTCCGCGCCCGCGGCAAAAAGGCCTGGCCCGCAGCGGTGAGGCGCGGCTGGCGGGCGGTGCGCTCGAACAGCAGGGTCTCGAGTTGCGACTCCAGCTCCTTCACTTGCCGGCTCAGCGCCGACTGGGCGATGAACAGCCGCTCGGCCGCAGCACTGAAGCTGCCGCTCTCGGCAATTTCCACGAAATAACGCAACTGGCGGGTGGAGATCATTGCAGCTATGCCGTTTCAATATGACTGACTAGGTAATTGCATATTAGTCGGCATGGCTAGTGGCTGGCTAAAGTTTCCACACCTCCACTGGTGAAGACCGTCATGCTTTCCACCCTGTTTGCCCAATTACCGTTTACCCCGCTCGACTGGTTGCCGATCCTGCTGGGTATTGGCGCCGCCTATGTCGTCTTCGGCATCGCCGGCTTCGGTACCGCGCTGGTGGCCGGCCCGGTGCTGATCAACTTCATGCCGCTGTCGCGGATCATTCCGTTGCTGGTGCTGCTGGATTTCGTCGCCGCCTTCGGCAACTGGTTGCCGGCGCGCAAAGCCGTGGCGCGCCCGGAACTGATGCGCCTGCTGCCATGCATGGCGCTGGGCTGCACCTTTGGCGTGGTGTTTCTGCTCAAGCTCAAGTCCGACGTGTTGCTGTTATTGATGGGGCTGTTTATCAGCGCCTATGCCCTCTACAGCCTGGCGGTGAAGGTCAGGCCGGCGCAGCTGTCGGCGGCCTGGTCGGTGCCGATGGGTACAGCGGGCGGCCTGTTCGGTGCCTTGTTCGGCAGCGGCGGCTTTCTCTATGCGCTCTACCTCAACGCCCGGTTGCCGTCCAAGGAGCAGGCGCGGGCGACCCAGAGCGCGCTGATCAGTTGCAGCACTGTGGTGCGCCTGAGCCTGTTCCTGATTGCTGGCGTGTATGCCGACCTGCCGCTGTTGCTGCTGGCCCTGTGCCTGGCGCCGATGATGCTGGGCGGTGTGTACCTGGGCCGGCGCCTGACCCTGAACATGTCGCGTGAGACCTTCGTGCGCCTGGTCACCTGGCTGGTGCTGGCCAGCGGCATTGCCCTGATCGGCCGCTACCTGAGTGAGGTAAACTGGCATCTTTGAACCTGTTTGGCCGCTGTGATGACAAACCAGAGCATTATTGTCCCGAAGATTTCCACCGTCCCCGTCCATGAGGCCCGCGCCCGGGCGATCCTGCGCTGGCTGGTGCGCGAGAAAGTCATCGAGGAGCAACTGAGCACCTGCGGTAGCACCGGTAGCCGTATGGCCTACGCCATCGCCGAGGGCGCACGCAAAGTCGTCGAGCGGCCCGAACTGCTGCCGTTCGGCCAGCCGGTCAACGGCCTCGAGGTGATCACCAAACGCTGCATCTATACCCCCACCGATGGCTTTCTCGAAGAAGCCGGCTGCGCCGAGTGCCGCAAGGAAGTCGGCGTGGCGCTGTTCGAGAGCCTGGAAGAATGGATGCCCGGGCGCACGGAAAACTTCGTTTGCCCGCTGTGCGGCCATGAAGACGACATCAACGGCTTTCTGTTCCTGCAGCCCTGTGCGTTTTCCAACCTCGGTTTCATCTTCAATAACTGGACTGCGGCGGGGTTCAGGCAGGGTTTTCTGGATAACTTCGCCGATTGGCTGGACCAGCCGGTGGCCGTGGTGCAGGTAAGCCGCGAAGGTAACTGACCGAAGGCCCATCTTTGCATTGAGCGAAGGGCACTGGATGAGTATAATGGCGCGCTTCCATTTTCCCGCCCGGGAGCCCCCGCGATGCTGCGTATCAGCCAAGAAGCCCTGACCTTCGACGACATTCTCCTAGTGCCTGGTTATTCAGAGGTGCTACCCAATGAAGTCAGTCTCAAGACCCGTTTGACCCGTGGCATCGAGCTGAATATTCCGTTGGTTTCCGCCGCCATGGATACCGTGACCGAAGCCCGCCTGGCCATTGCCATGGCCCAGGAAGGCGGCATCGGCATCATCCACAAGAACATGACCATCGAGCAGCAGGCTGCCGAAGTGCGCAAGGTCAAGAAGTTCGAGGCTGGCGTGGTCAAGGACCCGATCACCATCGAGGCTGACGCCACGGTCCGTGACCTGTTCGAACTGACCCGGCTGAACAACATCTCCGGCGTTCCGGTGCTGCACAATGGCGACCTGGTCGGCATCGTCACCTCCCGCGACGTACGCTTCGAAAACCGCCTGGACGCCACCGTCCGTGAAGTGATGACGCCTAAAGAGCGCCTGGTCACGGTCAAGGAAGGCGCCGACAAGAACGAAGCTCGCGAGCTGCTGCACAAGCACCGCATCGAGCGCGTACTGATCGTCGACGACAAATTTGCCCTCAAGGGCATGATGACCGTCAACGACATCGAAAAAGCCAAGGCCTACCCGCTGGCCAGCAAGGACGACCAGGGTCGCCTGCGCGTCGGTGCCGCGGTCGGTACCGGCAAAGACACCGGTGATCGCGTGTCGGCGCTGGTTGCCGCTGGCGTTGACGTGGTGGTGGTCGACACTGCTCACGGTCACTCCAAAGGCGTGATCGATCGCGTTCGCTGGGTAAAAGAGAATTTCCCGCAGGTTCAGGTCATCGGCGGCAACATCGCCACCGGCGCTGCTGCCAAGGCCCTGGCCGAAGCCGGCGCTGACGCCGTCAAGGTCGGTATCGGCCCGGGCTCGATCTGCACCACCCGTATCGTCGCCGGTGTCGGCGTGCCGCAGATCAGCGCCATCGCCAATGTTGCTGCGGCCCTCGAAGGCACTGGCATCCCGCTGATCGCCGATGGCGGTATCCGCTTCTCCGGTGACCTGTCCAAGGCCATCGTAGCCGGTGCCTCGGCAGTGATGATGGGTTCGATGTTCGCCGGTACCGAAGAGGCCCCGGGCGAGATCGAGCTGTTCCAGGGCCGTTCTTACAAGGCTTACCGCGGCATGGGCTCGCTGGGCGCCATGTCCCAGGCCCAGGGTTCTTCCGACCGTTACTTCCAGGACTCCTCGGCCGGTGCCGAGAAGCTGGTTCCGGAAGGTATCGAAGGCCGTGTGCCCTACAAGGGCACCCTGACCGCGATCATCCACCAGCTGATGGGCGGCCTGCGTTCCTCGATGGGTTACACCGGCAGCGCCAACATCGAAGAAATGCGCACCAAGCCCGAATTCGTGCGCATCACCGGTGCCGGCATGGCCGAGTCCCACGTGCATGACGTACAGATCACCAAAGAAGCGCCAAACTATCGGGTCGGCTAACGCCTCCAGCGGCAAGTGACAAGCTTCTAGCTCCAAGCGGTAGTTGCTCTGCAGCGGCTACCGCGTAATTCCCGAACAACTTGCGGCTTGCAGCGTGAAGCTTGCAGCTGCATCAGAGATTGAGTCATGGCCCTCGACATTCACGCTCACCGCATCCTGATCCTCGACTTCGGTTCCCAGTACACCCAGCTGATCGCCCGCCGCGTGCGCGAAATCGGCGTGTACTGCGAACTGCACCCGTTCGACATGGACGATGAAGCGATTCGCGAATTCGCCCCGCGCGGCATCATCCTCGCCGGCGGCCCCGAGTCCGTGCACGAAGCCAACAGCCCGCGCGCACCGCAAGCAGTCTGGGACCTGGGCGTACCGGTGTTCGGTATCTGCTACGGCATGCAGACCATGGCCGAACAGCTGGGCGGCAAGGTTGAAGGATCCGAGCTGCGTGAGTTCGGTTATGCCCGCGTCGACGTAGTCGGCAAGAGCCGCCTGCTCGACGGCATCGAAGACCACGTTGACGCCGATGGCGTGTTCGGTCTGGATGTGTGGATGAGCCACGGTGACAAGGTCACCCGCATCCCGGAAGAATTCCACATCCTGGCCAGCACCCCGAGCTGCCCGATCGCCGGCATGGCCGACGACACCCGTGGCTACTACGGCGTGCAGTTCCACCCGGAAGTGACCCATACCAAGCAGGGCGGTCGCATTCTCTCGCGCTTCATCCTCGACATCTGCGGTTGCGAAGCGCTGTGGACCCCGTCGCACATTGCTGAAGACGCCATTGCCCAGATCCGCGCCCAGGTCGGCAGCGACAACGTCCTGCTCGGCCTGTCCGGCGGCGTTGACTCCTCTGTGGTTGCAGCGCTGCTGCACAAGGCCATCGGCGACCAGCTGACCTGCGTATTCGTCGACAACGGCCTGCTGCGCCTGCACGAAGGCGAGCAAGTGATGGCCATGTTCGCCGAGAACATGGGCGTCAAGGTTATCCGCGCCAACGCCGAAGAGCAGTTCCTCGGCAATCTGGCCGGCGAAGCCGACCCCGAGAAGAAGCGCAAGATCATCGGCCGCACCTTCATCGACGTGTTCGATGCCGAGTCGAGCAAGCTGCACAACATCAAGTACCTGGCCCAGGGCACCATCTACCCGGACGTGATCGAGTCGGCTGGCGCCAAGAGCGGCAAGGCCCACGTGATCAAGTCGCACCACAACGTCGGTGGCCTGCCGGAAGAGATGAACCTCAAGCTGGTCGAGCCGCTGCGCGAGCTGTTCAAGGACGAGGTTCGTCGCCTTGGCCTGGAGCTGGGCCTGCCGTACGACATGGTCTACCGTCACCCGTTCCCGGGTCCGGGCCTGGGCGTGCGCATCCTCGGTGAAGTGAAGAAGGAATACGCCGACCTGCTGCGTCGCGCCGACCACATCTTCATTGAAGAACTGCGCAAGGCCGACTGGTACCACAAGGTCAGCCAGGCCTTCGTGGTGTTCCAGCCGGTGAAATCGGTGGGCGTGGTTGGTGACGGCCGTCGTTATGCCTGGGTCGTGGCCCTGCGTGCGGTCGAGACCATCGACTTCATGACCGCGCGTTGGGCGCACCTGCCTTACGAGCTGCTGGAAACCGTCAGCGGCCGGATCATCAACGAGATCGAAGGCATCTCCCGCGTCACCTACGACGTGTCGAGCAAGCCGCCAGCGACCATCGAGTGGGAATGATCCCGCTGCGTGAACCGCTGTAGCGCTTGAAGCAAACGCCCCGACTTGTCGGGGCGTTTGTTTTTTCAGGCCTCGGTCAGCCCCATGAGTTTGAGCGCCTCGGCCAGTTCGCGCAGGTCGTTGAAGCGCCGCTTGTGGACGCGCGGCCAGGAGGGGCGGTCGATTGAGACATGGTCCTCGGTAACGCGAATGGCAGTGCGCACGATCGAACGGTCGTTGCTGCGATGAAACAGTAGGGCCTGGTCACCCTGCTGCTCAATCAAGAACATACCGGTCCGCGGCAGGCGAGCTTCGTGGGTAGCCACTACATCAGCAGGCCAGGAGCCCGTAGTTACCATTCGCAAGACCAGGTCGTTCTTGACGAAGCGTGGTGGCTCGCTTTTGGAAAGCTCGCCAAACCTGCCTTCATCGACAAACAGGCCGACGGTGGTCCCTGCCTCAGCATCGGCTACCCGCAGGCCAATTGCCTGGTTCAACTCGCTGAGCCCTGGCACCTGCTCGAAGGTGTTGGCGTGGGACTCTCCTACCAGCGCAATCCAGCGCCCCGGGCTTTGCTGTTCTACAGCACTGATGATTGAAGTGGCATAGCGATTCATCATTTCGACGCGCAGGGTTCCCTCCAGGTCCACCAGGCCCGTCTGACGGTAGCTGGCCATGCAGTCGATGGCCTGGATGCGTAAGTGGTTGCGCTGGGCGGCCTTGACCAGGTTGAGGAAAGTGAACTGGCCTGACGGGTCGGTTCCGAACCCGCTATCGAGGCTTTTCAAGTACTTGTTCAAGCCCGGGGGCATCTTCCCGGTGCGCATGAAAATGTCCAGGTCGGCCTGATGGAAGTCGGTCAGCAGATGTTCCATGTACAGCGTGCGGACTTTCTGCTTGGCTAGCACCTCCATGTTCTCGATCAGGAACTTCTTGCTGGCAATCGAGCTGTGACGCTCGCCAATCACCAAACCTTCGGCGCGCTGAAACACCTCCTGGAAAATCGATTTGGGCGTGGCGCTGGCCGCCAGCGTGGGAATCTCTACTCGGGGCTGCACCTGCACTGTACGAAAATACGAGCGGCTTTCCTCCGCTAATTGCGTGCGTATCCGGGTGAATGATTCGGCGGCAGCGTTGAGTTCGGGATCGTTCATGACGATATAGCCTTTGAGTAACTGATCGCCCGGGTTGTTGGCGGGGCTCTCCAGCTTCGCGCGTAACTCGACCGGTACTTCATAGGGCGATAGGGGCAGTACGACGGGTGTTTGCGCTGCCGCGCTGGACCCCCAGGGATGTTTGCTCCAGAACTTGCCACCCCCTTGCAGGCCGGGCTTGGGCAGCAGTTCCCACTGGCCTTTGGCGTTGAGCCTCACGGGCTGGCTGCGGTAGAACGCGTACGGGTTCTGTTCATCGATGATCACCCAGGTTTTCATTTCGCCAACGTAGCGCACCGCATAAGGATCCCCGTTGAGGGTGATGTAGGTCTGGCCATCGAGCAGATAGGTGCCGCGCAGGTTGCCTTCCAGTTGTGGGCGTTGCCCATCGACAATCACGTTGGCAATCGGCCGCTCCAGGGGCAGATCGATTATCTCTGGCAGGGGACGGGCTTCACTGGCGAAGGGCGGTCGAGGTGTGCGTATGCCGCTGGCGCTGCGTTCGGCTTCAAGTGGATCAACTACTTCAGCGACTTCGGCGGCTGCGCCGACGCCAAATACCAGGGTGGCGTCTAAGGCGGCACTGACAGCGCTGACGATGGCGCCAGTGACACCGGCCTTGCGTTCTGCGGTGGTGTCGCCGTTCACCGCCTGGTCGATGTTCAGTCCCAGGCTGGCCAGGTCCGCACCGACCACCGCCAATGCCACGGGCCAACACACTGCACCGATGACACCAAAGGTGTTGGTAAAGGCATTGAGATACCCGATCCACATCTGTTTGCGCAGTTCGCTGTTCGAGCGCAGCGCCGTGTCGGCGTCGGCATACATGCGTTCGCGGGCCTGGTCGCGCAGGTAGCTGAACAGATCTCCGGCGATTGGCCGGTCGAGCTGATTGATCAACGAATGGTCAGCATGGCCGTAACTGGTTACCAGTAGCTCGATAAGGCTGTTCAGGCCGACGCCCGAGCCCCGTGGCGGGTGGACCGACAACGGGAAGTGCGATTCGAAGCGCGCCCGGCTGGCCAGGTCGGTACAGGCCTGTTGCAGCACCCAGATGTGCAGGTCGTTGTTGGTTTCGAAGCTGTGCAGGGCGGTTGTTTCTCCGGGCATATAGACAAACTGATGACCTTCAGGGGAGACAATGCGCACGATGTCGCTGGCCAGGTAGCCGCCTATGTCGAAGGTCCGAACACTCCAGCCTTGCGCCGCCTGCACCTGATCTGCCAGTTGCTTGCGGGTGATCGGGGCACGCAAGTCGCCTGCCACTGCTTTGAAGATAGCCTGGCAGTGCTGCGGGTACAGCACGCCGCTTTGATAGTCCTCATACGCCTTGGCGAGGAAGTTGACCTTGGCCATCAGGCGAAAATCATCGGCATGGGCTTGCCAGAAGGCATCGAGCCGGTTGTTGAACAGCGTGCTGAAGTCGATCAGCCAGAACTCATTGAGCACATCCTGGCCCAGCATGCGAATTTCATTGGTTTCGTTGAAAACCGGGCTGTGTGGCCCGGCTCGGTAAAAGCCACCGTCCTGTTGCAGTAGATCGCTGTTGTCCTGGTCGTGGCTGTTGAAACGGCGCATGACCAACTGTGGCAAGGTCATCGACTCAAGCGGTGGGCCGTAATGCTCCCAGCCGGTGAAGCTTCGTGTACTGCTTACCGCGCCAGCGAAGCGGTGCCAGTAAATGGTGTCTGGCTCTGGAGTCTGTCCGGTGTGCTTGAGCAGCAAGTTGCGGGCAACTTCACGGGCCATTTCCCACATGTCGGGGCATTGAGTCACCAGGGTCGAGGCGATGGTGTCGAGCGCTTGCTTCTGGCCTTGGCTGGAGGCCAGCGAATCGGAATGGACATTTAATTGATAGGGCATGTGCATCTCCTTGCAGGTGAATGCCCATTGAGAAAGCCTGCGTCATACCTGCTGCCATAGGTATTTGTTGTTACAACGAAATGGGTTTTTCTGACGTTACACCGAGCCGTTTCCCTGTCTAGCTGATGGCCGCCGGGAATACTTATGTAGTACCGCTGGCATCGACGCACGACCCAGGCTGAGGGTTTCTTGTGCAACGGAACTCATGTCATGGAACATTCGCAACCTGATGATCAGTCCACCCTGCAACTGGCGGCGGTTCGTGCGTCGCTGCGCCGGCTTGCCGAAACGGTGGTCAATGCCTTCCCGGACCTGCATGCCAGCGCCGGCGACGCAGCGGCGCAGCTGCTGGCCACACAAGCCAACCTGCACGCTGATCCGGACAGGATCTACTGGAACCGTTTCTCTCACGCTGCCAGCAACAGCCGCAGCTTTACAGGCTGGGAGCACTATGGAACACCTGATCAGTCCTTGACCTTGACCGAACTGGTCATGCGCCGCTTTCGCGTCAGTGACCAGGACAATGCCGACCTGCTGCTGTTGTACGGCGGTTTCTACACCGAGGGGGCAGAGGCGAGGCGCTTCGATGAAAGCAATGAAGTGCGGCTGGACCCGCAAAAGGTACTCAACGCCTTGTGGGAGATGGACTTTGGCGCCAGGTTCCAGCGCCAGCGAACGGCGTTCTGGGTCGAGCACGGTGCTGATGTGCGCGCGCTCAGCAAGCTCACTTACCTCGCGCAGGCACTGCAGGCTGGCCTCGGTGGGCAACTGAACGAGCAGCAGTTGCAACTGGTGTTCGACGCTGTCGGCTTTGACAGCAGCGTTGCTGCCCATCTGCAGCATTTTGAACAAGTACAGCAACCTGCTGCCGGCATTCAGCTTGCGACCTTGAGCCTGGCCGGGCAGGCGTCGTCGGCGCTGGTGTGGTTGCAGGGGCCGGGGGCGCAGCATGTGCTCTATATGCCCGGTGCGGTGCCGTCGTTCCAGGCTTTCAGTAGCCAGCAGGAGCTGGCCGAATGGCTGTTTGGCTGGCTGCAGGTGGCCGTCAGCCGCGAGCAATTGTTGGCTTATTTCGTCAGGGATGCGCAGCAGGTGCAGAGGTTGCGTGAGCAACTCGCCTCTTGGGCGCAAGGCTCGGTCGAGGCTTTTGCCGCTCAGGTGCAGCGTGCGCCGATCAACGGCGAGGTCTTCACCTGGATGCGCGACAACGCCCGGCAGCACATGGAACTTGAAACCGATGCGGCCCTGCGTACCAATGCCGAACTGCGTGCGCAATTGTGGGTGGGTTACCTGGGCGTGGCCTCGCGCCTGCTGGGCGCCGTAGCGCCGGCGGGTTGGCCGTTGGCATTGCTGGCGGTGGCAACGGGCACTGCCAGTCTTGCCTTGAACGTCGAGCAGGCGGTCGACGGCGACAATCCCGAGGAGCGGCGGGCGGGTGTGCTTGGGGCGATTCTTGCCGGTGTCGAGGTATTGCTCAACCTGCCATTCCTGCTGCCGCTGGGACGTGGTGCGGCGCAAGCGCTGGGCCAGCTTGAAAGCAACCAGATCATTGACGTACCCGAGGCTTTCAGCGGCATCAAACAAGGTGTCAGTACCCTGGCGGATGGTGCCCAGTACATCGAGCTTGAGGGCGTGCCCTATCGGGTTCGATATGACCAGGCCTTGGGCACCTGGCTGATTGTTCCGGAAGACAACCCATTCGCCTTCAATGGCGTAATACCCGTGCGGCTGGACGAGCAGGGGCGGTGGGCTGTGCTAGACGCCGCCTGCCTGCGCGGGGGCGGCCAGTGCCTGGGCGGGCTGACCCCCGAAGTGCCGGCTGCGCCCATGGATTATTCGTACTTCGAGGCCGAACCTGGCAGCTATGAAGTCCCGGAACCGTCCCGGCCCGCTGTGCGGGAGCTCATCAGTGCAAACAATCGGCGGGCGATCGGCGGTGATTACTACGACCCCGCGTCGCCACTGATGGAGGTGCGTGACAGCCTGCAGCAGATCCGGCAGCAATTGCGCACGGATGCCGAGCGGTTTTTCACCCGGCTGACCCTGCCCAGCTTCAAGATTCACCCGCCAGCCGCCTCTATCACCCCGCAGCGGGCATTCATCGAGCTATTCGACGAGCATGCCGGCGTGGTCATTGGCGAATCCCACGCTTCGATCGCCAGCAAACGCTGGCTGCTGGAAAACCTCACGCCCCTGTATGCCAAGGGCGTGCGCACGCTTTATCTTGAGCACCTGATGACCGACCTGCACCAGGCGGACCTCGACCTGTTCCATCGCAGCGGGCGCATGACTACGCAATTGCGGCGCTACCTGGACCGTCTGGATCTTGGCCATCGCACCGACAGCGCCGGCCGCTATAACTTCCTGGAACTGGTGCGCAAAGCCCGGGCCAACCGAATCAGGGTACAGGCCTTGGACTGCGTCGCCAGTTATCACCTGGAAGGCCTCGACCTGGAGCAGCCGGGCAATCCGCTGCGCCAGAAAGTCATGAACTACTATGCCAACCGGGTTATTGGCGCCACCCAAGGCGAGGCTGACGCCGGCAAATGGATCGCGCTGGTCGGTAACACCCATAGCAACCTGTACAAACGTGTGCCAGGCCTGGCCGAGCTGCGAGGGGTGCCGGGCTTGCGCCTGGTCGATGCCGGGCCGGGGCAGGCCAGCGGCATTACCCTGGATGCGGGAGAGTACTATCTGCCGAGCATGGGCAGGCCCGACGGTATCGTCCAGGGCGATCTACGCCTGGCACTGCAGACCCAGGATCAGCCCGTTGCCTTTCGCGACGCCATCACTGCGCCGCCAGGGGTTATAAGGCCGGGAACCTAGGCCCTGCGGCAACTCTTCACTTAATATTTCTCAATTGCAGGTGTATCGTATTCGCCCTTCATCGCCGGTACCTTGGCACTTTGCCGCCAGGTGCCGGCATGTTGTTCCTGCGATGTGAGGTACCTGCTGCATGTCCTTTACCCGGCGACAAATTCTCGGTGGCCTGAGCGGCCTGGTGGCGATTGGCCTTGGCGCCGGTGGCGCATCGCGGTACTGGCTAGGAAGGACCGATCCGGATGCCGGGCATGACTACGAGCTGATCGCCGCGCCGCTGGATGTCGAGCTGGTCTCCGGCTTCAAGACCGAGGCCTGGGCCTTCGGCCCGTCGGCGCCGGGCACCGAGTTGCGGGTGCGCCAGGGCGAATGGCTGCGGGTGCGTTTCATCAACCACCTGCCAGTGGCCACCACCATCCACTGGCACGGCATCCGCCTGCCGCTGGAAATGGACGGCGTGCCTTACGTCTCGCAGCTGCCGGTGTTGCCGGGCGAGTACTTTGATTACAAGTTCCGCGTACCGGATGCCGGCAGCTATTGGTACCACCCGCACGTCAACAGCTCCGAAGAACTCGGCCGCGGCCTGGTCGGCCCGCTGATCGTCGAGGAGCGCGAGCCCACCGGCTTCAAGCACGAACGCACCCTGAGCCTGAAGAACTGGCACGTCGACGAGCAGGGCGCTTACCTGCCCTTCAGCATCCCCCGTGAAGCTGCCCGTGGCGGCACCGCCGGCCGGTTGATTACCATCAACGGCCAGGCCAACGCCGTGGTCGAGATGCCTGCCGGGCAGATCGTGCGGGTGCGTCTGCTCAACCTCGACAACACCCTGACGTATCGCATCAACCTCAAAGGCGCCTTTGAGGCGCGGGTCTACGCCCTGGACGGCAACCCCATCGCTCCGCGCCCGCTGGGCAAGGACTACTGGCTGGGCCCGGGCATGCGTATCTGCCTGGCGATCAAGATGCCGCCAGCCGGTGAAGAACTGTCATTGCGCGATGGCCCGGTGCGTCTGGGCACCCTGCGTTCGGTGGCCAGCAGCGAAGCCCCGGGCGACTGGCCGCCAGGGTTGCCGGCCAACCCGATCGCCGAGCCGGACCTGGCCAACGCCGAAAAGCTCAACTTCAATTTCGAGTGGGTCGGCTCGGTTTCGGTGAACACCGACAACGGCAAGCCGCCGAGCCTCTGGCAGATCAACGGCAAGGCCTGGGACATCACCGACAAGACCTGCGCCGACCGGCCGATTGCTACGTTGCAAAAGGGCAAGAGCTACATCTTCGAGCTGAAGAACATGACCCAGTACCAGCACCCGATCCACCTGCATGGCATGAGTTTCAAGGTGATCGGCTCGAACAAGCGCAAGATCGAGCCGTATTTCACCGACACTTACCTGCTGGGCAAGAACGAGCGCGCGCGGGTGGCGCTGGTGGCGGATAACCCGGGTACCTGGATGTTCCACTGCCACGTGATCGATCATATGGAAACCGGCCTGATGGCCGCGATCGAGGTGGCCTGATGCGTCAGCCGCAGATCATCGATCGCAGCCGCGACCAGCAATTCATGCGCCTGGCGCTGGAGCTGGCGGCGCAAGGCGCGGCCATGGGCGAAGTGCCGGTGGGCGCGGTGCTGGTCCAGCACGGCCAGGTGATCGGCCGGGGCTTCAACTGCCCGATCAGCGGCAGCGACCCCAGTGCCCATGCCGAGATGGTCGCCATCCGCGCCGCCGCCCAGGCCGCGAGCAACTACCGGCTGCCCGGCAGCACCCTGTACGTGACCCTGGAGCCGTGCAGCATGTGCGCCGGGCTGATCGTGCACTCGCGGATCAACCGGGTGGTGTACGGCGCGCTGGAGCCCAAGGCGGGTGTGGTGCAGAGCCAGGGGCAGTTCTTTACCCAGGGCTTTCTCAACCACCGGGTGCTATTTGAGGGTGGGGTGCTGGCAGAGGAGTGCGGAGCGATTCTGTCCGAGTTCTTCAAGGCGCGACGGGCCAAGGCCTGAGGTGGCCTTGCCCCGCGAAACAGTTCAGAGTGGCGGGGTCTGCTCGGTCGGCTTGGTCTTGTTCACGCCGGGCACGTGCAGGTTGCTCTCGGCCACCTGGCTGCCTTCAAGCTGCGGCTGGGTCACCCAGGTGAGGATGTCGTAGTAGCGGCGGATGTTGGCGACGAAGTGCACCGGCTCGCCACCGCGGGCATAGCCGTAGCGGGTCTTGCTGTACCACTGCTTCTGCGACAGGCGCGGCAGCATCTTCTTCACGTCCAGCCACTTGTTGGGGTTCAGGCCTTCGCGCTTGGCCAGCTTGCGCGCATCGTCCAGGTGGCCGCTGCCGACGTTGTAGGCGGCCAGGGCGAACCAGGTGCGGTCCGGCTCCTCGATACTGTCATCGAGCTCGGATTTGACGTACATGAAGTACTTGGCGCCGCCGCGGATGCTCTGCACCGGGTCCAGGCGGTTGGACACGCCCATGGCCTGGGCGGTGCGCTGGGTCAGCATCATCAGGCCGCGCACACCGGTCTTGGAGGTGACCTCGGCCTGCCACATCGACTCCTGGTAGCCGATTGCGGCCAGCAGGCGCCAGTCGACCTGTTCCTTCTTGGCCGAGGCCTGGAAGGCCTTCTCGTAGCGCGGCAGGCGCTGCTGCAGGTGCTGGGCAAAGGTATAAGCGCCTACATAACCCAGTACATCGACGTGGCCGTAGTAGCGATCTTTCAGACGCTGCAAGGTGCCATTCTTCTGCACCTTGTCGAGAAATTCGTTGATCTCGTTGAGCAGGCTGTTGTCTTCGCCGGCTGCCACCGCCCAGCGCTGGTCACGGGCATCGCCGAGGTCGAAAGCCACCCGCACCTTGGGGAAGTAGACCTGGTTCATTGCCAGTTCATTGGAGTCGACCAGGGTCAGGTCGATCTGCCCCTCATCGACCATGCGCAGCAGGTCGACCACCTCAACTGCGTCAGATTCTTCGTATTCGAGCGCCGGATACTGCTTTTTCAGCTCGGCCATCTGCTCGGCGTGGGTGCTGCCCTTGAGCACCATGATCTTCTTGCCGACCAGGTCCTTGGCGTCGGTGGGCCGTGGGCGGCCGTTGCGGTAGATGATCTGCGGGGTGACTTCCAGATACGGGTGTGAAAAGCGCACCTGCGACTTGCGCTGTTCGCTGCTGACCAGGCCCGCTGCCGCCAGCACCGGGCCGGACGGCTGGCCGAGCTGGTTGAACAGGTCGTCGAGGTTGTCGGCGGTCTCGATCTTCAGTTCCACGCCCAGATCGTCGGCGAAACGCTTGACCAGCTCGTACTCGAAGCCGGTTTCGCCGTTGCGGTCCTGGAAGTAGGTGGCCGGGCTGTTGCGGGTAATTACGCGCAGCACGCCGTCTTCCTTGACGCGCTCGAGGGTGCTGGGTTTTTCAACACAGGCACCGAGCATCAGGAAGAGTCCGGTTGCGATGAGCCATCTGGCGCACCGCTGGCGCAAAGCGGTTTGGGCGAACATAGGTTGCAGTATACGCAAAGGACCGGCCGCGCCATATCTCGACAACGGTTTGCTTGTCTGCTAGCGATCTTTGCGTTAAAGGCAAAATGCAGGGCAAAACCGGTGGTTTTTTTTGACCCCCGAGTCCGCTTTGCCGGGCCGACATGCGCAGGTGCTGCAATGCTGTGTTTCGGGTGCCGGAAGCGCCGGAATTAGGCTAGAATGCACGGCCTCTAAGCACACCCCCTTCCTGAGGCTGTCCCGACGATGTTGATCCTGCGCGGCGCTCCTGCCCTTTCTGCCTTTCGCCACGGTAAGTTAATCGAGCAACTGAGCCAGAAAGTCCCCGCTGTTAGTGGTTTGTATGCTGAATTCACGCATTTCGCCGAGGTTGACGGCGATCTGAGTGCCGACCAACAGCAAGTGCTCGCGCGCCTGCTCAAGTACGGCCCGAGCGTACCGGTCCAGGAGCCAAGCGGGCGCCTGTTCCTGGTGGTTCCGCGTTTCGGCACCATCTCGCCCTGGTCGAGCAAGGCCAGCGACATCGCTCACAACTGCGGCCTGGAAAACATCCAGCGCCTGGAACGGGGCATTGCCTACTACGTCAGCGGTGAGCTGAGCGACGCCGACGCCGCCATCGTTGCCGACATCCTCCACGACCGCATGACCCAGCTGGTGCTGGCCAAGCTTGAAGAGGCCGCCAGCCTGTTCAGCCACGCCCAGCCCAAGCCGCTGACCGCTGTCGACATTCTCGGCGGTGGCCGCGCTGCCCTCGAGAAAGCCAACGTCGAGCTGGGCCTGGCCCTGGCCGAAGACGAGATCGATTACCTGGTCACCAGCTTCCAGGGCCTCAAGCGCAACCCGCACGACATCGAACTGATGATGTTCGCCCAGGCCAACTCCGAGCACTGCCGCCACAAGATCTTCAACGCCAGTTGGGACATCGATGGCCAGAGCCAGGAAAAAAGCCTGTTCGGCATGATCAAGAACACCTACCAGATGCACAACGAAGGCGTGCTGTCGGCTTACAAGGACAACGCCTCGGTGATCGTCGGTTCCGTCGCCGGGCGTTTCTTCCCGAACCCTGAGACCCGCCAGTACGGCGCGGTGCAGGAGCCGGTGCACATCCTGATGAAGGTCGAGACCCACAACCACCCGACCGCCATCTCGCCGTTCTCCGGCGCCTCCACCGGTTCCGGCGGCGAAATCCGTGACGAAGGCGCTACCGGCCGCGGTGCCAAGCCCAAGGCCGGCCTGACCGGTTTCACCGTTTCCAACCTGCGCATCCCGGGCTTCGAACAGCCATGGGAGCAGGCCTACGGCAAGCCGGACCGCATCGTCACCGCCCTCGACATCATGGTCGAAGGCCCGCTGGGTGGCGCCGCGTTCAACAACGAATTCGGCCGTCCGGCGCTGACTGGCTACTTCCGCACCTTCGAGCAGTCGATCAACACCCCGCACGGTGAAGAAGTACGCGGTTACCACAAGCCGATCATGCTGGCCGGTGGCCTGGGCAACATCCGCGAAGACCACGTGCAAAAGGGCGAGATCACCGTCGGCGCCAAGCTGATCGTGCTCGGTGGCCCGGCCATGCTCATCGGCCTGGGTGGCGGCGCGGCTTCGTCGGTCGATACCGGCGCCAGCTCCGCTGACCTCGATTTCGCCTCGGTGCAGCGCGAGAACCCGGAAATGGAACGCCGCTGCCAGGAGGTCATCGACCGTTGCTGGCAGCTGGGTGACAACAACCCGATCGCCTTCATCCACGACGTCGGCGCCGGCGGTATTTCCAACGCCTTCCCGGAACTGGTCAACGACGGTGGCCGCGGTGGCCGCTTCGAATTGCGCAACGTGCCCAACGACGAGCCGGGCATGGCCCCGCACGAGATCTGGAGCAACGAATCCCAGGAACGCTACGTGCTGGCGGTCAGCGCTGGCGACTTCGAGCGCTTCCAGGCCATCTGCGAGCGCGAGCGTTGCCCGTTCGCGGTGGTCGGCGAGGCCACTGCCGAGCCGCACCTGACCGTGACCGACAGCCACTTCGGCAACACCCCGGTCGACATGCCGCTCGACGTGCTGCTGGGCAAGCCGCCGCGCATGCACCGTTCGGTGACCCGCGAAGCGGAGCTGGGCGATGATTTCGACCCCAGCACCCTGGAACTGAACGACTCGGTCGAGCGCGTCCTGCGCCACCCGGCCGTGGCCAGCAAGAGCTTCCTGATCACCATCGGCGACCGCACCATCACCGGCCTGGTTGCCCGCGACCAGATGGTCGGCCCTTGGCAGGTACCGGTGGCCGACTGCGCCGTCACCGCCACCAGCTTCGACGTCTACAGCGGTGAAGCCATGGCCATGGGCGAGCGTACCCCGCTGGCCCTGCTCGACGCCCCGGCGTCCGGGCGCATGGCCATTGGCGAGACCCTGACCAACCTGGCTGCTGCGCACATCGGCAAGCTGTCCGACATCAAGCTGTCGGCCAACTGGATGTCGGCTGCCGGCCACCCGGGTGAAGATGCCCGCCTGTACGACACCGTCAAGGCTGTCGGCATGGAGCTGTGCCCGGAGCTGGGCCTGACCATTCCGGTGGGCAAGGACTCGATGTCGATGAAGACCAAGTGGAGCGAAGAGGGCGTTGACAAGAGCGTCACCTCGCCGATGTCGCTGATCGTCAGCGGCTTCGCCCCGGTGCTCGACGTACGCAAGACCCTGACCCCGCAACTGCGTATGGACAAGGGCGAGACCGACCTGATCCTGATCGACCTGGGCCGCGGCAAGAACCGCATGGGCGCCTCGATCCTGGCCCAGACTCACGGCAAGCTGGCCGCCGTAGCGCCGGACGTCGACGACGCCGAAGACCTCAAGGCCTTCTTCGCCGTGATCCAGGGCCTGAACGCCGACGGCCACCTGCTGGCCTACCACGACCGTTCCGACGGTGGCCTGCTGACTACCGTGCTGGAAATGGCCTTCGCCGGCCACTGCGGCCTGGACCTGGAACTGGACACCCTGACCAGCAAGCGCGAAAAAGTCGCCGCCATCCTCTTCAACGAAGAGCTGGGCGCGGTGATTCAGGTGCGTCAGGACGCTACTCCGGACGTGCTGGCCCAGTTCAGCGCAGCCGGCCTGGGTGAAGACTGCGTCGCGGTGATCGGCCAGCCGATCAACAACGGCGAAGTGCTGATCAAGCTGGCCGGTGAAGAACTGTTCAAGGGCGACCGCCGCCTGCTGCAGCGCCAGTGGGCCGAGACCAGCTACCAGATCCAGCGTCTGCGCGACAACGCCGACTGCGCCGACCAAGAGTTCGACGTGCTGCTGGAAGAAGACAACCCCGGCCTGAGCGTCAAGCTCGGCTTCGACGTCAACCAGGACATCGCCGCGCCGTACATCAAGAAGGGCGTGCGTCCGCAAGTGGCAGTGCTGCGCGAGCAGGGCGTCAACGGCCAGGTCGAAATGGCCGCAGCCTTCGACCGCGCCGGCTTCAACGCCATCGACGTGCACATGAGCGATATCCTTGCCGGTCGCGTCGACCTCAACGACTTCAAGGGCCTGGTAGCCTGTGGCGGTTTCTCCTACGGTGACGTGCTCGGCGCCGGTGAAGGCTGGGCCAAGTCGGCGCTGTTCAACGCCCGTGCCCGTGATGCCTTCCAGGGCTTCTTCGAGCGCAGCGACAGCTTCACCCTGGGCGTGTGCAACGGTTGCCAGATGATGTCCAACCTGCACGAGCTGATTCCGGGCAGCGAGTTCTGGCCGCACTTCGTGCGTAACCGCTCCGAGCAGTTCGAAGCCCGTGTGGCCATGGTCGAAGTGCAGAAGTCGAACTCGATCTTCCTCCAGGGCATGGCCGGTTCGCGCATGCCGATTGCCATCGCCCACGGTGAAGGCCATGCCGAGTTCGCCAGCGAAGAAGCCCTGCTCGAAGCTGACCTGTCCGGTTGCGTGGCCCTGCGCTTCGTCGACAACCACGGCAAGGTCACCGAAAGCTACCCGGCCAACCCGAACGGCTCGCCGCGCGGGATTACCGGCCTGACCAGCCGCGACGGTCGCGTCACCATCATGATGCCGCACCCTGAGCGGGTCTTCCGTGCCGTGCAGAACTCCTGGCGTCCGGATGACTGGAACGAAGACGCGGCGTGGATGCGCATGTTCCGCAACGCCCGGGCGTGGGTGAACTAAGGGGTGTACAAGCTCGCCTTCTTCGTCCCGCCAAGCCACGTGGAGGTGGTCAAGGCCGCTGTGTTCGCCGCCGGTGGCGGGCGCATCGGCAACTACGACTGCTGCGCCTGGCAGGTGTTGGGCCAGGGCCAGTTCCGTCCGCTGGACGGCAGCCAGCCGTTCCTCGGGCAGGCGGGCGTGGTCGAGCAGGTCGAAGAATGGCGGGTTGAGCTGGTGGTGGCCGACGAGCTGATAGGCTCGGTGGTCGCTGCCCTCAAGCTCAGCCACCCTTATGAAACCCCGGCTTATGAGGTCTGGCAGCTAGCGGACTTCTGAGGGTTCCGGACTTATCGCGGGTCAAGCCCGCTCCCACAGAGGAAGTAGTGATCCTGTGGGAGCGGGCTTGACCCGCGATGCTTTTCAGCCCTGCAACGCCTGGCTCAAGGCAGCAGCACGCTTGCCCAGCAACAAATGCCAGGTCCCGTCCGCCAGCGGACTCACCCCCTGGCACCCCAGCGCCAACAGGCGCTCGCGCGTCACTTTGCGCGCATCCTTGAGCTCGATCCGCACCCGGGTCAGGGCCACGCAATCGACCTTCAACAAGTTGTCCTTGCCACCCAATGCACTGAGCCAGTCTGCAGCGGCCATGCTTTCGCTCGCCTCGGCTTTCACTTGCGGCTGCTCGACGACATTCGCCAGGGCATGGGGCAGCTGGTTGCGAATCTCGTCGGCAATGGTGTCGGCCAGCGGCCCGACCACCACCTGCAGGCTGCCGCCGGAACCCGGACGTACCACGGCCATGGCCCCGAGGGTTTTCAGCATGCCATCGTGGGCCAGGCCGCGGTCATTGAGCAACAGGCGCAGGCGCGTGGTGCAGGCGTCTACCGAAAGCAGGTTGGCGGCACCGCCGAGAGCATCGATGTAGCGCTTGCCGCGTGGTGCGCTAGCGTCCTGGACTGGAGCTTCTTCGCTGGGCTGGTCTTCGCGGCCCGGGGTTTTCAGGTTGAAGCGGCGGATACAGAAGTCGAAAACGAAGTAGTACACCAGCGCATACAAAAGCCCGACCGGGAACACCATCCAGCCATTGGTCGAGCGGCCCCAGCCCAGGGCCATGTCGATGGCGCCACCGGAGAAGGTAAAGCCCAGGCGGATGTTGAGCAGGTCGCACAGGGCCATGGCCAGTCCGGTGAGCACGGCATGGATCAGGAACAGCAACGGCGCGAGGAACATGAAGGCGAACTCGATCGGCTCGGTAACGCCGGTCAGCGCCGAGGTCAGGGCCATCGACAGGAGGATGCCGCCAATCAGTTTGCGCCGCCCCGGCAGGGCATGGCGGTACATGGCCAGGCAGGCGGCGGGCAGGCCGAAGATCATCATCGGGAACATCCCGGCGAGGAATTGGCCGGCTCGGGGATCGCCGGCGAAATAGCGGCTGATGTCGCCGGTTACCGTCAGGCCATTGGCACCTTCGAAACTGCCAAAGACGAACCACACCAGATTGTTGAGGATATGGTGCAGGCCGGTGACGATCAGCAGGCGGTTGAACACGCCGAAGAAGAACGCGCCGATGCTGCCGCTGTCGAGCAGCAGTTGGCCGAGGCTGTTGATGCCGTTCTGCAGGGGTGGCCAGATCAGGCCGAACAGCAAGCCCAGGCCCACCGCCGATAAACCGGTGGCAATCGGCACGAAACGCCGGCCACCGAAGAAGGCCAGGTACTCGGGTAGCTTGATGTCCTTGAAACGGTTGTACAGCGCACCGCCGAGCAGGCCGCACAGAATCCCGGCGAGCATGCCCATGTCGATGTGCGGGTCGATGACCTTGAGGGTCGAGACCAGCACCAGGTAACCAATGGCCCCGGCCAGGCCCGCGGTGCCGTTGTTGTCGCGGGCAAAGCCGACGGCAATACCGATGGCGAAGATCAGCGCCAGGTTGGCGAAAATCGCGTTGCCGGCATCGTGGATCAGGGCGATGTCCAACAGGTCGGTGTCGCCCAGGCGCAGCAGCAGGCCGGCAATCGGCAGGATGGCGATGGGCAGCATGAGGGCGCGGCCGAGCCGTTGCAGGCCCTGGATGAAGTGCTGGTACATGGTGCGCTCCGGTTATTGTTCTGTGCTGAGTGGGGAGTGGCGGTGGTGTAGCGGGCGTGCGGCGAAATCGCGGCAGGCCTGGCGCACCGCGCGGGCGCTGGACAGGCCCAGCAGCTGCTGGCTGAAGGTGCGGCATTCACTGCTGTCGAGCTGGCGCACGCGCTCCTTGATCTCGCCGACCTGCGGGGCGCTGACCGACAGCTCGCGGACCCCGAGGCCGACCAGCACCGCGGTGGCCAGCGGCTCCGAGGCCAGCGCGCCGCACACCCCGACCCAGCGGCCATGGCGGGCGGCGCCCTGGCAGGTCAGGTCGATCAGGCGCAGCAGCGCCGGGTGCAGGGCGTCGACGCGGGCGGCCAGACCCGCGTGGTCACGGTCCATGGCCAGGGTGTACTGGGACAGGTCGTTGGTACCGATCGAGAAAAAATCGGCGTGTTCGGCCAGGCGCTCGGCGAGCAGGGCGGCGGCCGGAACTTCGATCATCACCCCAAGTTCGGCGCGCTGGTTGATGCCCAGTTCGCTGGCCAGGTGGTCCAGGCGCTGGCGGATATCCAGCAGCTCATCGACCTCGCTGACCATCGGCAGCATGATCCGGCAGCGGCGCTGCGGGCTGACCTGCAGCAGGGCACGCAATTGCAGGTCGAGCAGCTCGGGGCGCACTTGGCCCAGGCGAATGCCGCGCAGGCCGAGTACCGGGTTGGCCTCGTGGGGCAGGGGCAGGTAGTCCAGTTGCTTGTCGCCGCCGACATCGATGGTACGGATGATTACCGGACGATCGCCCATGGCGTCGACTACCGCCTGGTAGGCGCTGAGTTGCTCTTGTTCATCCGGGGCGGTGTGGCGGTCGACGAAGAGGAATTCGGTGCGCAACAGGCCGACGCCGTCGGCACCCAGAGTCAGGGCCTGGGCAGCTTCGGCCGCCGAGGCGACATTGGCGGCAACTTCGATCAGGCGCCCGTCACGGGTCTGGGCGCTGCCCTGGGCGGCGGCTTGTTGCTGTTGGCGGCGTTGCTGCTGTTGCTGGCGAAGCTGCGCGACTTCGGCCAGGCGTTCGGCGTCTGGCGCGGTTTCCAGCCGGGCCTGCTCGCTGTCCACCACCAGCACCTGGCCGGCCTGCAGGTTCAACAGCTCCGGGCCCAGGGCAACCAGGCACGGCAGGCCGCGGGCGCGGGCGAGGATGGCAACGTGCGAAGTGGCGCCCCCGGCGACCATGCACAGCCCGGCCACCGCGTGCTTGTCGAGCAGCAGCAGGTCCGAGGGCGTCAGTTCATGGGCGGCGACAATCGCCGAGGGTGGCAACTCGAGTTCGCGGCTTTCGCCGAGCAGGGCGCGTAATACCCGTTGCTGCAAATCCTGCAGGTCGTTGGCGCGCTCGGCCAGCAGCGGCTTGTCGAGGGCTTTGAGGATCGCGCACTGGGCGTCGATGGCCTGGCTCCAGGCGTGGCTGGCGGCAATGCCCTGGTCGATGCGCTGACGTGCAGCGTCGATCAGTGACGGATCGTCGAGCAGTGCCAGGTGCGCTTCGAAAATGGCTGCAGCATCACCTTGTTGCAGCTGTTTCAAGTCGCCTTCAATGGCGGCTTTGACGCTGACCAGTGCGGCGTCCAGGGCCTGGTGCTGCGCAGCGGGCGTATGGCCGCCGGGGTCTGGCGGCAGGCGTATCCCGTCCAGACGCGCCAGCGGGCCGCAGGCCAGGCCCGGCGATGCGCAGACACCGTTGAGGATGCCGGGCTGCAGATTGGCGACGGGTGTGGCCTGAGCACTGATGGCAGGGGCGGCATGCTGTTCGCCGACGCTCGCGGTGGTGACTGCTGCCAATAGTGCCTGCAGCGCTTGCGCACTGTCGGCACCGCTGCAAACAATTTCAACTTCATCCTGCTCGCCGACACCCAGGCCCATGATCGCCACCAGGCTGTTGAGCGCGGCGACCTGGCCGTTGAAGTGCAGCTCGGCGCGGCTGCCAAAGCCCTGGGCAGTCTGGCGCAGCAGCGCCGCAGGGCGCGCGTGCAAGCCGCCGTGATGAGCGACTCTGGCGCTGCCGCGCACGGTTTCGCCGCTGCTGGCTGCATTGCCTGCAGCGGTTTTGGCATTGGGGATGACATCCAGCAGCGGCGCACCCAATGCCACCGAGCGAGTGGTGCGCGGCAGCAAGCGGTAGTCGCTGCTGTTGCTGAGGATCATCACCGTGATCAGGCTGGTGCAGTGTTGCGCCACCAGGTCGAGGTCAAAGCGGATCAGCGGCTGGCCACGTTCGACCCGTTCGCCGTTGGCCACCAGTGCTTCGAAGCCGCGGCCCTGCAGCTGCACGGTATCCAGGCCGATGTGCATGAGGACCTCGGCGCCGTTGTCGGCGCGCAGGGTCAGGGCGTGCAGGGTTTTCGCCAGGTGGATGACGGTGCCGGCGCAAGGCGCCTGCAGGCAGTCGTTGAGCGGGTCGATGGCGATGCCGTTGCCCAGGGTGCCGCCAGCGAACACCGGGTCGGGCACCTGGTCGAGCGGCAATAGCGGGCCTTCGAGGGGGGCATGGAGGGTGATGTTCTTGTTGTTGGGCATGCGCAAGGTCCTCGGTGCCTCAGTGAGTTCGGGTCACTTTGCTCAAGTGACGGGGCTGATCCGGGTCCATGCCACGCGCCTCGGCCAGGCCTGCGGCCATGACATAGAAGCTCATGATCGCCAGCAGCGGATCGAGGCCCGGGTGGGCGGCGCAGCTTAAGGTCAGGTTGCGCTGGGGGATGTCCGCCGGCGCCGCCAGCAGCACCTTGGCGCCGCGCTGGCGCATGTCTTCGGCCAGTTGCAACAGGCCGGCCTGTTCCACGCCACGAGGCGCCAATACCAGCAACGGGTAATGGGCATCGATCAGCGCCATCGGGCCGTGACGCACCTCGGCGCTGCTGAAGGCTTCGGCCTGGATCGCCGAGGTTTCCTTGAACTTGAGCGCCGCTTCCTGGGCGATGGCAAAGCCGGCGCCACGGCCGATGACCATCAGCCGCTGGCAGTCGCGCAGTTGCTCGATGGCCAGGCTCCAGTCCTGCTCGGCGGCTTCACGCAGTTGTCCGGGTAGAGCCAGGCCGGCGTCGAGCAAAGCCGGGTCCTGCTGCCAATGGGCGACCAGGCGGGCGCTGGCGCTGAGGGTGGCGATAAAGCTCTTGGTCGCGGCAACGCTCAGCTCGGGGCCGGCGCACAGCGGCAGGTGATACTGGCAGGCCTGCTCCAGCGGTGAGTCTTCGGCATTGACCAGCGCCAGGGTGGTGGCGCCGCGTTCGCGCAGGGTGCGCAGGCTGTCGACCAGGTCCGGGCTCTGGCCCGACTGGGAGAAGCCCAGGGCCACCTGGCCGCGCACCTGCAGGGGTGAGTTCTGCAGGGTCACCACCGACATCGGCAGCGAGGCCACCGGCAGGCCCAACTGCTGCATGGTCAGGTAGGCAAAGTAGCTGGCGGCGTGGTCCGAGCTGCCGCGGGCGACCGTCAGGGCAACCTGCGGCGCGAGGCTGCGCAGTTGTTCGGCGACGCTGGCAATACGCGCGTCGCAGCGCTGCAACTGGGTCTGCACAACGTTGGCCGCGGCCAGGGCCTCGGCAAGCATCTTAGAGCTCAAGGTGTTCTCCTTCGACCATTACGCCGATCAGGTTGAGGTTGCGATCCAGGCTCACGGCGTCGGCCCAGCTACCGGGCTGCAGGCGCCCGCGTTCTTGCAGGCCGAGGTAGTCGGCGGGGAACTGCGACAGGCGCTGGGAGGCTTCGGCCAGGGGCAGGCCGATCTTCACCAGGTTGCGCAGGGCCTGGTCCATGGTCAGGGTGCTGCCGGCCAGGGTGCCGTCGGCCAGGCGCACGCCGCCCAGGCATTTGGTCACGGTGTGGCTGCCAAGCTTGTACTCGCCATCGGGCATGCCCGCGGCGGCAGTGGAGTCGGTCACACAGTACAGGCAAGGAATCGAGCGCAGGGCCACGCGGATGGCGCCGGGGTGCACGTGCAGCAGGTCGGGAATCAGCTCGGCAAAGCGCGCATGGGCCAGGGCCGCGCCGACGATGCCCGGCTCGCGGTGGTGCAGCGGGCTCATGGCGTTGTACAGGTGGGTAAAGCTGGTGGCGCCGGCTTCCAGGGCTGCCACGCCTTCTTCGTAGCTGCCCAGGGTGTGGCCGATCTGCAGGCGCACGCCGCGCTCGCTCAAGGTGCGGATCAACGGCAGGTGGCCGGCGACTTCCGGGGCGATGGTGATCACCTTGATCGGTGCCAGGGCCAGGTAGGCGTCGACCTCTTCGAGCAGCCCCAGGTGGGCGAAGTTCGGCTGCGCGCCGAGCTTGCCGGGGTTGATGTACGGGCCTTCCAGATGCACACCGAGCACCCGGGCGCCGCCGTTGCACGGTTGGCGAACGTACTCGCCGAGGGCGCCGAGCACCTGGGTCAGTTCTTCCTTCGGCGCGGTCATGGTGGTGGCCAGCAACGAGGTGGTGCCGAAGCGCACGTGGGTACGGGCAATGGTGGCGAACGCCTGGGCGCCTTCCATGATGTCGCTGCCACCGCCGCCGTGTACATGCAGGTCGATGAAACCGGGCAGCAGGTAGGGCAGATCGTTGCCCTGCGGGTCGCAGGGCTGGCCGTCGATGGCGGCGACGCGGCCGTCACGCAGCAACAGGCGTCCGCGTACCCAGCCCGTCGGGGTGAGTATGTTGTGTTCGCTCATGGGGGCTCCGCTAGCGTCGCAGCTCGGCGACAAAGTCGTAGTAGTCGTCGCGACAGTAGGTGTCGGTCAGTTCGATGGGGGTGTTGTCGTCGAGGTAGCCGACCCGGGTCATCAGCAGCATGGCGGTGCCGGGTTCGATGCCGACCCGCGCCGCCAGCTCGGCGCTGGCATTGATCGCGCGAATATGTTGCAGGGCGCGCACCACCGGCTTGCCGATCTGGTCGAGGTACTGGTACAGCGAATCGCCGATAGCCTCGGGGTTGCCCAGCAAGCGCGCGGGCAGGGTGCTGTACTCGACGGCCATGACGATGTCATCGGCCTTGCGCAGGCGCTTGAGGTGCACCACCTGTTCGTTGGGCGACAGGCCCAGGCGCACCAGCTCATCGGCAGACGGCGCATCGACGCTGCGCTCCAGCCACTGCGAACTGGGTGTGAAGCCCTTCAAACGGAGCATTTCGCTGAAGCTCGACAGCCGCGAGAGTGGTTGTTCCAAGCGCGGGGTAATGAAGGTACCGGAGCCCTGAATGCGACGGATCAGGCCTTGTTCAAGCAGTACTTCCAGGGCCTTGCGTGCAGTCACCCGGGAGATATCCAGGGCTTCGCTGAGGCTGCGCTCCGACGGCAATGCCTGTTCGGCTTTCCATTGCCCGGCGTGGATGGCCTGTTCCAGGTTGCGCGCCAACTGAAGGTACAAGGGAGTGGCCAGGGTGTCGTCGGGGCGCAGGGCGGTCAACGGAGGCATGGCGGTAGCTTCAGGTGGCGAGTGGTATTAAAAATTTAATACCACTTGAATACCACGTCAATACCACTTGTCAGCCTGTTTCATTTTGCGTCGTCATCATTCGACTCAACCTCAGACTGCTGGCCAGCCAGGGCTTGTCGTGCCGCCTGTTCGATAAAATCGAATACGCGGGCGGGAACCGTGTATTGAAACTGCTTACGCCTGTGCCTGGACATGACACCGCCATTGGTCAGGCACATCATGACCAGATTCGAAAGCTCGCTGCCGCGCACGTCAAATTGCTCGTCGACGGCTTTGTAAACGCTATCGAAACAGGCCAGGAAGGTCGTTTCTTCGCGCAGTTCCACTTCAAGCGCATGCTTGGCCATTTCCAGGGTGAAGGCCACGCAAGGCGTCGCATCCCAGTAACGGTAGACGGCCGCATCACCACGGAAGTGGAAGTTCAACTGCCCGAAGTCAATCCACTGGACATCCCAAAAATCCCTCACGGGTCGGGAGAAGCTCTGCAGTGCTTGCAGGTATCCTCGCTCGTTCCGTTTCATGGCAACCGACACGGGAAGCAACAGGCCGTTGTCCAGCGCGCCGGCCCGGCACAATGTCTGATGGATCAGGAAGCGAGAAAGCCGACCGTTACCATCCATGAAGGGATGGAGCAGGACAAAGCCGAAGGAGATGATCCCGGCTGCCACCAGTGGATCGGTGCGGGCTGCATCTTCATTGGCAAAGTGCATCAATGATTCCATCAGCTCCCGGCAGAGCTCCGCTGGGGGAGGAACGTAGGTCACACCCGCAGCGCCTTGCAGGGCACCGGCAAGATGGTTCTGTTCATGTCTGAAGGCGCCAGCCATGTCATACGGGTTGCTGATCGTGGCGTTCTGCAAGGCGACCAGATAGTCCTCGGTTAGCGGCTGGCGTTCGTGGGCCTGGCGCAGCAACTGTATGAACTTGCGCGATTTGTCTTCACTAGGCGCTTCCCGTTCGATGGCGAAAGAGTCCTTGGTTTCGTGCAAGTACGCCCAGTTGATGGCGCGGTCCATCATGATGGGCGGCAGCGACTGCATGAACGCCCTGGCGCGTGCTGGAATGTCATAGTCGAGCAGGGCTTTGATGTGCGGCGTACGTTCGACTGTGGCGCAGTAAGCCAGTGAACCGAGGCCATTGAACTCGACCCGCCACCTGGAGCTTCGCTCCCCAGGCTTGGTGATGTAGTGTTCAGGATCGAAAAGGTCCACGAAAGGGCCACGGACCGGAGCTTGCTGCTTCAGCAACTCGCCAGAGAACGCCTCGCGTAAATAGCAGGCCTTACGGATGTATATCCCGTTGGGTGTTGAGCGCAGGGCATCTTCGAATGCTTCGGCGGGGATCTTCGGCAACGCCTGGGCCAATAGCGCAAGGTTGATCCCTTCGTGCTTCAGGGCAAACAGCGCATGACCCAGCAAGTCGTTGGCCGCAGGCGCAATGGCGGCGGGTACGGCCAAGGTGGTACCGATTTGCTGGATACGCGTAACCGGCTGAACGACAGCCGGTAGCTGCAGCGGTACTACCGTCAGTTGAAGCTGCTGATGAAGATGGGCGTAGCCAACCGCTTGCATGCCGGAAATCCTGTTTTTCGGTTTCAAAGGCCAGGATTTTCTTCACTGGCCCATGAAAATCTTCAGATTTCTCGAGTATGCCGATTTTTTCTTTAGTTGCCAGGCTCATTTGAGGCCTGAAGGCTGACTGGCATTGTGCGCTGTTCTTTGCGCTCGACCGCCGCACAGGCCAGCAAACCGACCTCAAACAATATCCACATCGGCACCGCCAGCAGGGTTTGCGAGAACACATCCGGCGGAGTCAGGAGCATGCCGACGACGAAGCAGCCGACGATCACGTAAGGGCGACTTTTGCGCAGGGTACCGACGTCGGTGAGCCCGGCCCAGACGATGATGAAGGTCGCCACCGGGATTTCGAACGCCAGGCCAAAGGCCAGGAACAGGGCAAGAATGAAGTCCAGGTACAGGCCGATGTCGGTCATCATCGCCACGCCATCCGGGGTGACGCTGGCAAAGAAGCCGAACATCATCGGAAAGACCACGAAGAAGGCGAAGGCCATGCCCGAGTAGAACAGCACGATGCTCGATACCAGCAGCGGCAGGGCGATGCGCCGTTCCTGGCGGTACATCGCCGGGGCAATGAAGCTCCAGGCCTGGTGCAGCAGCACCGGCATGGCGACGAACAGCGCCGCCATCAGGGTCAGTTTGAACGGCGCGAGGAACGGCGAGGTGACGCTGGTGGCGATCATGCTCGCGCCTTCGGGCAGGTAGCGGCGCAGCGGTTCCGAGACCTGGGTGTAGAGGGTCTGGGCAAACGGCAACAGGCCGAGGAATACCACGGCGATGGCCAGCAGACAACGCACCAGGCGCCTGCGCAGTTCGCGCAGGTGAGCGGTGAGCGGCATGGCGCAGTCTTGGCTTGCTGTGTTCATCAGGGGTTTCCACTGGTTGGGCTGTGGTCCGGCTGCAGGCTGACGCCGCGGCGCAGGTCCTGTTCAAGGCGCTGCGGCAGGGCATCGAGTTCCTGGCTCAGGGCCTGGGTGTCCAGTTCGCGCTCGACCTGGGCCTTGATCGAGGCCATGGCGCGCTTGGCCTGGCCCAGGCCGCGGCCCAGGGTGCGCGCCGCCGCCGGCAGGCGCTCGGGGCCGAGCACCAGCAGGGCGACGATGGCCACCAGCAGCAGTTCGGTAAAACCGACTTCGAACATCAGCGCTGGTGTTCCGCTTGCTGCACGCTGTCGACCGGCAGCGGCGCCTGGGGTTTGACCGGGCTTACGGCTTCGTCCGTGGCCGGGCCGTTGCCCATGGATTTGCGAAAGCCCTGGATCGCATCGCCGACATCCGCACCCAGGCCCTTGAGGCGCTTGGTGCCGAACAGCATGAACACGATCACCAAGACGATAAGCAACTGCCAGATCCCGATACCACCCATGAAAAACGCTCCAAGCTCATGAAAAAGAAGGCCTTATCCTGCCTGCGCTTTGTGACGCAAAAGTGACGTGCAGCTGTATTTGCCATGTGCCTGCAACATCCGTTGTGTTGACTGACGGCTCATTGGCTAGGGATGTGCAGTTCATGGGTGCGAAGCGGCAACAAGGAGCGGCGCTGTTGATGGTGCTGGTGGTGCTGGCAATGCTCGCAGGCGGCCTGACCTGGCTGGTGCAGGACGGCCGCCAGCAGATCGACAGCGTGCGCCTGGTGCAGCAACGGGTGCAGGCCAGGGCCATGGAAACCGCCGGCCTGGCGTTTGCCGAGCAGGCCCTGAAAGACCCGGCCTGGCGCGCCAGCCCGCTGTTCTGGCAGGCGCTGCGCGGGCAGCCGCTGTCTTATGCCTTTGCCGGCGGCTCGGCGGCCTTGCGCATCCGCGACTTGCACAGCTGTTTCAACGTCAACGCGCTGATTGGCGAGGAGAGCGAACGGGCCGCACGGCAATTGCGCTACCTGCTGGGCGATGACATGGCCGCGCAACGCTTGACCGATGCCCTGGCCGACTGGATCGACAGCGACGGCCAGGCCCGGCTCAGCGGCGCCGACAGCGACCAGTACCTGCGCCAGTCACCTGCGCGCCTGGCGGCCAACCAGATGATGGTCGACATGAGTGAGCTGAACCTGCTGCTTGAGCCCGATGCCAGCCGCCAGCAACGCTATCCACAGTTGTGCGCGCTGCCGCAGACCAGCGGCTGGCGGCTGAACGCCAATGCCTTGAGCCTGGAGCAGTTGCCATTGCTTGAAGCGCTGTACGAAGGGGAGGTGTCGCGTTCGTTGCTGACCCGGATCATCACCGGCCGGCCTGCTGGCGGTTATCACGATGCGGGTGCGTTGCGCCAGGCACTGGGGGCGATGGACGACGCAACATTCGCGCGGTTGAGCGAAGGCTTGCTGCTCAACAGCGGTGACTTTGCCTTGCAGCTGGAATTCGAACAGGACGGGCAGAAGATGCGCAGCGAGTTTCAGCTGCGCGCACGCGGGATCGTGCAGTGGCACGCGCTGGTGCCGGCCCAGCAGGTGCAGGTGATCAGCCGCTCGCCGCAACCCTGGTAAGGGCTGCGCCGAGCGTTGCTTGGGTTACATGCCGATTTCACCGCCATTGGCACGCTGGATCACCACGGTCGAGGCCCGTGGCCGCACCTTGGTGCCGGCCGGGGTAACGGCAGTGGCGACGTCGGTAGACGGCCAGTTGTCCGGGTGCTGGATGTTGACGAAGATCGACTTGTTGTCGGGGGTGAAGGCAATGCCGGTGACTTCGCAGCCGTTGGGGCCGACGAAGAAACGGCGCAGGTCGACCTGGTTCTTGGCGTTGACCGGCACCTGCTTGCCCGCAGCGTCGACCAGGTCGGTGGGGATCACCGCCAGCATCTGGTCGTTGGTGTAGTCGGTCAGGGTTTTTTCACCGTTGTCGGTCTGGAACCAGAGGATGCCGCGGCTATCGAAGCTCATGCCGTCGGGGCTGGCGAACTGGTTGAGTTCGGTCAGGCCCGAGCGGTTGATGTCGGCAGTGCCGGCGGCGTTGGCGCCAAACACGAAAATATCCCAGCTGAAGCTCAACTGATCGTCGCTGTCGTGCCAGCGGATGATATGGCCGTGGCGGTTCGGCCCGCGCGGGTTGGCGGCATCGACCTTGGCCGCGGTGCGTGCGCTGTTGTTGGTCAGGGTCAGGTACACGTCGCCATTGAGCGGGTTGACCGTGGTCCATTCCGGGCGGTCCATCGGCGTCGCGCCGAGGGCGTCGGCAGCGCCGCGGGTGTTGAGGATGATCCCCGGCAGGTCGCCGTAGATCGAGCCCAGGGTCTTGCCGCTGCTGGTCGGGGTGTTGACGTCGAGCAGCAGCCACACGCCCGAGCCGTCGGCGTTGAAGCGGGCGACGTACAGCTTGCCCTGGTCCATGTACTTGTTGCCGGTGGCCAGGCGGTCGGCCGGGTTGGCATCGGCCGCTTCCCACAGCGCGCTGGAGACGAATTTGTACAGGTACTCGTTGTTGGAGTCGTCGCCCATGTACCAGACCAGCGGCTTGCCCACCACCGGCAGCCCCGGGCAGCAGCCCTCGTGGCGGAAGCGCCCGAGCGCGGTGCGTTTTACCGCAAGGGTATTGGCCGTGTACGGGTCGATCTCGACGATGTAGCCGTAGGTGCTGGCTTCGTTACGGAAGTCCTCGGTGGCGCTGGCGCCGCTCGGGGTGACGTTGAAGCGGCTGAATTCACCGTCCACTTCGCTTGGGTCACCGGCGACGCTTTCCCACTTGTAGTTACCGGCCTTGGTGCCGACGCCAATGCGCTTCTGGTCGGCCGGCAGGGTGGCGCTGGTGTTGACGAAAATCCCCGGCCAGTTCTCTTCGCAGGTCAGGTAGGTGCCCCACGGGGTGTAGCCGTTGCCGCAGTTGTTGTTGGTGCCGCGGGCCTGGGTGCCGTTTTTCGAGAAGCGCGTCTTCACGTGCTCGCTGCCGCGCAGGGGGCCGGCGATGTTCATCACCGTGGCGGTGGTGAAGCGGCGGTTGAGCGGGTCGTTGTCGACCACCTGCCAGCGGCCGCTGACTTTCTTCAGGCGGATCACCCCGGCGCCATGGGCGTTGATTTCCTTGCGCACTTCCTCGACCGGGCGCTTGCCGCTGCTGTCGCTGGTCGGGCCATTGGGGTGCAGGGCGTCGGCGTCGATGTATTCGTGGTTGATCGCCAGCAAGCCGTCTTCGGAGCTGCCGTTGATGGGGAAGAAGTGCATGCCGTCATGGTGCATGCCCACCGAGTTGGCCTGGTCGGCGGCGGTGTTGCTACCGTCGGCTTTCCACGGGTTGGCGCTGCTGTTCAGCGGCGTGCCCCAGGGCGCCAGGACGTAAGCAGTGTAGCCGGCGGCGACCACGCAGGCGTCGGTGCGCGAGCCTGGGATTGAAGTGAAGCCGAGCTTCAGTTTCGGCGGGGTTGGCGGCTCGACTACGGGTTCATCGTCATCCGAGTCGCTGCTGTCGAAGCAGCCCGTCAGGCCAGTCCCGGCAATCATCGCGATCGCGGCGCCCAGGCCACCGCGTACCACGCTGCGGCGGCTCAGGTAAGACTCCAGAACGCTGTCCATGGGCAGGTTGCCACTTTGGTTGCGGTTCAGGTTGTCGCCGGTGTCTCGACTCATCAGTTCAGTTCCTTTTGTTCAATGATGCGGCGTGAAAGAAACCGGGACTTTAGTGAGCAAGTGTGATGATTGATTGGCAGTTTTGTTAAAAGGCGTTGAAGGAAATAAATCGTTACCACCTGATTTGCCTGAGGTTTTGCCCTGGATGTCGATTAACTGCCATCAAACTGTAATCCAGGCGCCCCAATATCCCGGCCCGACAACCAACAAGCGCGAAGGCGACGGGACAGGCTGAACATGCACAGACGGGAAGTGTTGAACTGGATCGGCGTTGGCGCTGCGGCGCCGCTGCTCACGGCCTGCGCGGGCCTGGGCGGGACGTCGGCCGGCAACGACGCGGCGCTCGATGTGCTGTATTTCGCTGACACCCTCGATGCCCGCCAGGCCGGTAAACCGGTGGTCCCGGCCACGCGCCTGGGGCCGGTCACCCACCTCGGCCAGGCGCCCTGGATGACCGGCGCCAGCGCCCGCCAGACCCGCGCCGAACTCAACCCGCTGCTCGACGCCAGCCTCGCCGATGGTGTGCGCACCGGCGGCTACGCGGTGCTGGCGGCCTTGCTCGAGCAACTGCGCCAAGGCGCCGGGGCTGACAACTGCCTGACCCTGGAGAACGGTCAGGGCTGGAATGGCAGCGGCCTGGCCTACCTCACCCAGGGGGGTAGCGGTGTTGAAGGCAGCCAGTTGCTGGCCAGCGACGTGCGGGTCAGCAGCGATGAGCGGGTGCTGTGGTCGCAGCGTTGCACCGGCCTTTATCGGCAATATGGCAAGCCCGTGCTGGGCGCTGGCCTGGCTGTGGAGCAGGGCACCGCGCTGGGTGTTGCAGCCTTTACAGTGTTTCGTCGTGGTGGTGTGCGGGTCGCCGTGGTCGGCATCACCGACCCCTATGCCCAGGACCAGAAAGCCTCGCTCAAGCAGTGGTACCAGTCGCTGCTGCCGGCCTTCGAACAAGCCCGCGGGCAGGCAGACCTGGTGATCGCCCTGGCCGATGTCGGCACCGGCCCCGGCCTGTGGCTGGCCGAACGCCTGAGCGATGCCGACTTGCTGCTGTGCGCCCGTGGCCAGGACTTCTGGCCTGAGCCTGTGACCGTGCTGCAAGCCAGCGGCAAGCGCGTGCCGGTGCTGTTCGCTGGCAATCGTGCCAGTGGCGCCTTCCAGGTGCGCTGCCAGCGAAGCGCTGGGCAATGGCAATTCAGCGCGCATTTTCATCCGGCCTTCGAAAGCAGCCTTACCCCTGGGGCCCAGGCCCGCGCCGCGCAGATCCGTGGTGTGCTGGCGCAGCAACGCGCCGGTCACGCCGCCTGGCTCGATCAACCCCTGGCGCGCGCACCGCAGGCACTGTGGCGCCGTGATACCCGCGGTGGCAGTTGGGACCGCCTGCTGCACCTGGCCCTGGCCGCCGACAGCGGCTACCCGGTGTTGCTCCCAGGCCTGCGCTACGACAGCCCCCTGGCTGCCGGCCAGGCCATCACCCGCGAACACCTGATCAGCCTGACCGGCAGCTACCCGGCGCCGGTGGTCGAGGCGCCTGCGCGGCAAGTCGAGCAGGTGCTGGAAAACGCCGCCGAGCAGTTGTTCGGTGACCCGCTATTGCTCGACAACAGCCAGGACCTGCCGCGCTGGCTGGGCCAGCCCTGGCAGTTGAGCTACAGCCCGAGCGGCAAGCGCGTCTCGGGCTTCAGCGAAACCCAGGGGCAGTGCCGCACCTTCGGCCTGCAGTACGCCTCCAGCAGTGGCGAGCCGCTGTGGCAACGGGTCGAGGCCTGGCTGGCGCAGCAGCCGACCGACTGGCAATTGCCAGCGTTGCAATTGCCGCAGCTGCGCTATGTCCAGGGCCATCCCGGTTGGCATCCCCGTGAGTTGAGCGCGTGATCCGCGCCTCGCGCCTGTTCAGCGGCGCGCTGCTGACCCTGGCCGCCTGGCTTGCCGCCCAGTGTGTTTTGCAGCTCAGCCGCACGCCGCTGCCGGCGGTGGCCGATGTGCCGCAAGCAACGCCTTTACCGGGCCTGATGGTCGGCCACTGGCAGGCCCAGGCCGACAGCGGTGAGGTGCCGCTGACCCGTTTACCGCTGGAGTACCTGGGCGGCTTGCGGGCCGTGCCGCTCAGCGCCACGGTGGTGGTGCTGCGTTACGGCCAGGCTACGCGCAGCATGCGTCGTGGCCAGCGCCTGGCGCCGGGCATCGTGCTGGAGAGCATCGATGACCAGGGCCTGATTTTCGACAACCAGGGGCGGCGCGAACGCCTGCCCTGGCCGCCACGGCCTGCCGTGACCGGCTTCAAGCGCCAAGGATGAATGATGATCGCAAGACTCTGCCTGGCCAGCGTGCTGAGCCTGGGCCTCAACCTGGCCTGGGCCGAAGAGCCGGTAGCGCTGGATGACAACGAGACGCCGTTGTACGAAGTCAATTTCGTCGACACTGAACTGAGCGAGTTCATCGACAGCGTCTCGCAAATTACCGGCACCACCTTCATCGTCGACCCACGGGTCAAGGGCAAGGTCACCGTGCGCACGGTCGATCGCCACGACAGCGACGCGATCTACGACATCTTCCTGGCCCAGTTGCGCGCTCAGGGTTTCGCCGCCGTCGACCTGCCCAACGGCAGCGTCAAGATCGTCCCCGACCAGGCCGCACGGCTTGAGCCGGTGCCGGTGGAGACGGCGGGCAAATCGGCGCAAGGCAGCGACGGGGTCGCCACCCGCGTGTTCAATGTGCGCAACGCCGCCAGCGAGCAATTGCTGGGCATCCTCAAGCCGCTGATCGATCCCCGGGTCGGGGTGATCACCCCGTATCCTGCGGCCAACCTGCTGGTGATCACCGACTGGCGCAGCAACCTGGAACGCATCGACAGCCTGTTGCTGCAGCTCGACCAGGTCAGTGACGAGCCGATGCAGGTCATGCCGCTGCAGCATGCTAGCGCCAACGACACCAGCAAGTTGATCAGCCAGTTGCTGGCCCGCGAGCAGGGCGCCGACAGCGCCCAGGTGGTGGCCGACCCACGCAGCAATGCGCTGTTGGTGCGCGGCAGTGCCGACAGCCGCGAGCGGGTGCGCGCCTTGCTGGCGCAACTGGACCGCCCCGGCGATAACCTGCGCAGCTCCAACACCCAGGTGATCTACCTGCGCCACGCCAATGCCAGCGAAGTGGTCAAGGTGCTGCGCAGCCTCAGCCAGGACACCCTGCCAGCCGCCAACGGCGAGGGCGGCAAGGACGACAAGGCGCCGATGCCGGTAAGCAGCTCGGGGATTCGCCTGGAATATGAAGAGGGCACCAACGCCGTGGTCATGGTCGGCCCCGACAGCGAACTGGCGGCTTATCGCAACATCGTCGAGCAACTGGACGTGCGCCGCGCGCAGGTGGTGGTCGAGGCGATCATTGCCGAGGTCTCGGATTCACGCGCCGAAGAGCTGGGGGTGCAGTGGCTGTTCGCCGATGAGAAGTTCGGCGCCGGCACGGTCAACTTCGGCAGCAGCGGCCCGAGCATCGCCGCCATCGCCGGGGCTGCAGCGGGCAAGGACAACGCCGCGCTGGCCAAGCTGCTGTCAGGCACCAACGGCCTGACCGCAGGCTTTGGCAACTTCGGCGGCGGTTTCAACTTCGCCGTGCTGGTCAATGCGCTGAAGAGCAAAAGCGGCTTCAACCTGTTGTCGACGCCAACCCTGCTGACCCTGGACAACGCCGAAGCGTCGATCCTGGTCGGCCAGGAAGTGCCCTTCGTCACCGGCTCCGTGACCCAGGACAACACCAACCCGTACCAGACCATCGAGCGCAAGGAAGTCGGGGTCAAGCTGCGCATCAAGCCGCAGATCAACATCGACAACACCGTGCGCCTGGACATCGTCCAGGAGGTCTCGTCGATTGCCGACAACGCTTCGGCCAGCGACGTGATCACCAACAAGCGCGAGATCAAGACCAAGGTCATGGTCGAGGATAACGGCCTGGTGATCCTTGGCGGGCTGATCAGCGACGAGGTCACCTCGAGTAATCAGAAAGTGCCGTTGCTCGGTGATATTCCCTGGCTGGGGCGGCTGTTCAGTTCCTCCGGCCACCAGGGCGTGAAGCAGAACCTGATGGTGTTCATTCGCCCGCGGATCCTGCGCGACGGCCCGAGCCTGGCCAGCCTGAGCACCGAGAAATACCGCAACCTGCAGCAGGACACTGCCCTCAAGCTGCCGGCCATCAGCGATGACGGCAAGCTTCTGCAGGCCTTTCCGGCCAGCCGTCAGCGCCTGGACGAGGGTGTCTGGTGATGGAGTTGTTGCCCTATCGCCTGGCCCGCCAGGCCGGCCTTGCCGTGGCGCCTTTGGCGACGGGCTGGAGCCTGTGGCTGCGCAGCGATGCCGACAGCGACCAGTTGCAGGAACTGCTGCGCGTGCAGGGCCAGCCGGACGAAGTCTGCCACCTCGACAGCGCCAGTTTCGACAGCCGCCTGGGCCAGCTGTACCAGGCCGGCGAGGGTGCCACCGCCGCACTGATCGAAGGCATCGGCGAGCAGGTCGACCTCGACGGCCTGATGAGCGAAATGCCGCGCATCGAAGACCTGCTCGAAAGCGACGACGAAGCGCCGGTGATTCGCCTGATCAACGGCCTGTTTGCCCAGGCTTTGCGCCTGCAAGCCTCGGACATTCATATCGAGACCTTCGAGCAGAGCCTGGTGGTGCGCCTGCGCGTCGACGGCCACTTGCGTGAAGTGCTGCGCCCGCCACGCGCGCTGTCGGCGATGCTGGTGTCGCGGATCAAGGTCATGGCCCGCCTGGACATCGCCGAGAAACGCCAGCCTCAGGATGGGCGCATCACCCTGCGCGCAGCCGGGCGTGAGGTGGACGTGCGGGTCTCGACTCTGCCCGGTATCCACGGCGAGCGGGTGGTGATGCGTGTACTCGACAAGCAAGCCAGCCTGCTGGCGCTGGTCAACCTCGGCATGCCGGCAGCGGTGGAGCAGGGCTTGCGTGGCTGCCTGGCGCGGCCCAACGGTATCGTCCTGAGCACCGGGCCGACCGGTTCGGGCAAGACCACCACGCTGTACGCCAGCCTCAACAGCCTCAACGATGGCAGCCGCAACATCCTCACCGTCGAAGACCCGGTCGAATACGCCATCGCCGGCATCGGCCAGACCGCCATCAACCCCCGCGCCGGGCTGACCTTCGCCACCGGCCTGCGGGCGATCCTGCGCCAGGACCCGGACGTGATCATGCTCGGCGAAATCCGCGACCGCGAGACCGCGCAGATCGCCGTGCAAGCCAGCCTCACCGGCCACCTGGTGCTCTCGACCCTGCACACCAACAGCGCCGTGGGCGCGGTGACGCGCCTGCGTGACATGGGTATCGAGCCGTTTCTGATCGCCTCGTGCCTGCGCGGGGTCATGGCCCAGCGCCTGGTGCGGCGCCTGTGCAGCTGTGCGCGGCCGCAACCCTTGCAGGCGGCTGAGCGGCAGCTGTGGCCGGAGCTGGCGGAGCTGAGCGAAACCTTCCATGCCGTCGGTTGCGAGCAGTGCCAGGGCAGCGGCTATCGTGGCCGCCTCGGTCTGTACGAATTTATCGAGCTGGACGCCGGGCTGATCGCCCTGCTGTACGACGGCGCCAGCGAAGTGGCCATGCACGAGCATCTGGCCGGGCGCCGCCAGAGCCTTGCCGGCATGGCCAGCGAGTGCCTGCGTCGCGGCGATACCAGCCTCGCCGAAGTGCTGCGCGCAGTGCAGGGCTAACCCATGCCGACCTTTCGTTACCAAGCGGTCGACCTCAGCGGCCGGGCACGCAAGGCCAGCATCCAGGCCGACAGCGAGCGCCATGCCCGCCAGTTGTTGCGTGAGCAAGGGCTGTTCACCCGGCAGTTGCAACGCCACGATGCGACCACTCAACAGCCGCGCCGCCAGCGGGTCAACCGCGCCCAGTTGTGCGAGCTGACCCGGCAACTGGCGACCCTCACCGGCGCCGGCATTCCCTTGGTGGATGCCCTGGCGACCCTGGAGCGGCAACTGGTGGAACCAGCCCTGCGCAACCTGCTGGTGGCGGTGCGCGGATCGCTCGCCGAAGGCCTGAGCCTGGCCCGCAGCCTGGCGCGCCAGGGCGGGCTGTTCTGCGGTTTGTACTGCGCGCTGGTCGAGGCCGGCGAGCGTTCCGGGCGCCTGGCCCAGGTGCTGGAACGCCTGGCCGAGCACCTCGAACAGGTTCAACGTCAACAGCACAAGGCGCGCACGGCGCTGATCTACCCCTGCGTGTTAATGGGGGTGTCGCTGGCGGTGGTGGTTGGCCTGATGACTTTCGTGGTGCCCAAGCTTACCGAGCAGTTCGCTCACTCCGGGCAGAGCCTGCCGTGGATCACTTCGCTGCTGATCGGCATCAGCGACCTGCTGGTGTTGCTCGGGCCGTGGTTGCTGCTCGGCGCGGTGTTGGCCTCGGTGCTCGGTGCCTGGCTGTTGCGCCGCCCGCACTGGCGATTGCGCCGCGATGACTTGCTGCTGCGCCTGCCGCGGATCGGCAACTTGCTGGCGGTGCTGGAGAGCGCGCGCCTGTCGCGCAGCCTGGCGATTCTATGCGGCAGCGGCGTACCGCTGCTCGAAGCCTTGCAAGTGGCCACCGCCACGGTCAACAACCGGCGCATCCACCTGGCGTTGCAACGGGTCAGCAGCGATGTGCAGGGCGGGGTCAGCCTGCACCGGGCGCTGGATGCCAGCGGCCACTTCCCGCCGTTACTGCTGAACATGGTCGCCAGTGGCGAAGCCAGCGGCACCTTGCCAGACATGCTCGAACGGGTCGCCGACAACCAGGAGCGTGGCTTCGCCCGCCAGGTCGACAGCGCCATGGCCTTGTTCGAGCCGCTGATGATCCTGGTGATGGGCGCGGTGGTGCTGTTCATCGTCCTCGCCGTGCTGTTGCCGATCATGCAGCTCAACCAGGGCCTGACACTTTGAAAAGGAGCAAGACCATGCACAGCCCACGCGCGCGTCAGCGCGGTTTTACCCTGATGGAAATCATGGTGGTGATCTTCATCATCGGCCTGTTGATCGCCGTGGTCGCCCCAAGCGTGCTCGGCAGCCAGGACAAGGCCATGAAGCAGAAGGTCATGGCCGACCTGTCGACCCTGGAGCAGGCGCTGGACATGTACCGTCTCGACAACCTGCGTTTCCCTTCGGCCGAGCAGGGCCTGGCGGCGCTGGTCAGCAAACCGGCGGCAGAGCCGCTGCCACGCGCCTGGCGCGCCGACGGTTACATCCGCCGCCTGCCGCAGGACCCCTGGGGCACTGCCTATCAGTACCGCGCCCCCGGCCAGCACGGGCGCATCGATATCTACTCGTTGGGCGCCGATGGCGTCGAGGGCGGCGAAGGTATCGATGCCGACCTGGGTAACTGGAACCTTTAAGGATGCGCAACGAGCGTGGTTTTACCCTGCTGGAGATGCTTGTGGTGCTGCTGATCGCCGGGCTGATGAGCACCTTGAGCATTGCCTGGCTCGACAGCGGCAAGGCGCCGGTGCAGCAGGCCCTTGAGCGCCTGGCCGGAGCCAGCCGCCAGCAGGCTGAGCTGGCGCTACACGGGGGGGAGATTCGCGGCTTGCGCTGGAATGGCAGCCACCCCGAATTTGTCCGCCGGGTCGCCGAGCGCTGGCAGGTCGAGCCCGTCGATTTCGCTGACTGGCCGGCAACGCTGCAAGCCGACTGGCCTGCCAGCCGCGAGCCACGCCTGGTGTTCACGCCCTCCGGGCTTGCCCGCAGCGCCACCTTGAACTGGCATTGGCCCGAAGGCACCCAGCGTTGGCAATGGAGCAGCGCCGGCCAATTGCACAGGGCGCCACTGTGAAGCGCGCACAGCGCGGCTTCACCCTGCTTGAGGTGACCGTGGCCCTGGGGATTGCCGCCGCCCTGGCAATCATGACCAGCCAGGTGTTGCGCCAGCGTCTGGCGGTGCAGCAGAGCGTGCAGCACCACCGCCTGGGGGTGTTCTGCGCGCGCGAGCTGCAGGCGCGGTTTGCCGTCGAGCGGTTCTGGCCGCTGCAAAGCAGCGCCGCCGGGCAATTGCAGCAAAGCGATGACCAGTGTCACTGGCAACTGCAGTTGACCTCGACCGGCGTGCGCAACCTGCGCCGAGGGCAATTGCACCTGTTTGCCGACCGAGACGGACGCGATCCGCTCGGCCAGTACCGTATCTTTCTGGTGCGCCCATGAAGCGCCGCCAGCAGGGCCTGACCTTGCTTGAACTGCTGGTGGCCCTGGCCCTGACCGCGGTGCTGGGGATCTTGCTGGCGGCGCTGGTCAATGCCTGGGCCGGTATGCGCGAGCGCTTGCAGCAACCTGCCCCGGGCTCGCCGGTGCTGGATTTCTGCCTGGCCCTGGAGCGGCGTTTCGACTCCACGGTGTTGCGCCAGCTCTATGAGCAACGTCTGCCCCTGGCGATCAACTGGCTCGACTGGCAACCCGCCACCCTGCAGTTGCAATGGGTGGCGCGCAGTGCCTGGCCGCAAGCCGAGGGCGGCTCGCGCCTGCAGCGTCAGCGCCTGAGCTACGACACACGCGGGCAACGCCTGCTGCTGGAAACCTCGTCCGACCTGTATGCGGTGGGTAAGCCTCAATGGCGTCAACGTGAACAGCTCGATCAGGTCACGGCGCCAAGCTTTGCGTTTTTTCAATCGGGCCGCTGGCTGGCCTTTCCTTCTGCCGAGCGGTCCGCCCCGGATCGCGGTGTGCGCCTTGAGTTCAAGCGTGATGGAGCACCTTATGTCTGTACCTTCGCCCTGCCGGAGGCACCCTGATGAAATGGCTTGAACGCTGGCAAACGCCACGCGAAAGCAACTGGTTGCTGCTGCGTCCTGGTGTGGGGCAAGCGCCCTGGAGCTGGTTGCGCCTGGCCGACGGCAGGCGCGAAGCCGGCGAGGGCGAACCGCCCAGCCCGGACGGCGCGTGTGTGGCGCTGATTCTGCCCGGTAACCACTGCAGCCATAGCCAGCTTGCGGCGCCGCCGGGGCTCAAGCGTGATGAGTGGCCTTTGCTGCTTGAAGAGCGTTTGCTGCAACCGGCCGAATCGATCCGTTGTGGCTGTGTTTCACGTCAGGGCAATCAACTGGAGCTGGTCAGCGTCGATCAGGCTTTGCTCGAACAATGGTTGGGCCAGTGCGCCGACTGGGGCTTGAGCGTCGAGCGCTGCTGGGCCGAGTTTCAGTTGCTGGCAGACACTCCAGCGGGTACCGCCCTGTGCTGGCAGCGCAGCCCGGACCTGCTGTTGCTCAAGGGGGTAACCGAACTCTCACGCCAGCATTGGCTGGCCTGGCCGACGCTGCTTGGATCGAACTTGCCGGCTCCCTGGCCAAGCCTGCAACCCGAAATGTTTGAAGGGGCCTGGCCAGCGCGGTTGGCCGCGTTGGAGCCTTTGCCCAGCCTGTTTGCTCTGCACCCGGCGCGGCAGATGCGGCTGCGCGTTGCCATGGCCCCCGGGCAATGGCGCCTGATGGCCGCCTGCGCGCTGTTGGGGCTGGTCTGCAGCGGCCTGTGGCTGGCCCAGCAATGGCGCCAGAACGAGGTCTACAAGGCGCAAGTGGTGGCGGTCACCGGGCCGGTCACTTCATCTCGCCAGGCAGCCCAGCTCCTCAAGCGTCAGCGCCAGGCCGAGGCGGATCGCCACTTGCGCCTGCGTCAGATCGAGCAGTTGCAGATGGCGGTGCAGCAATGGTTGCAGGCACAACCCGGTTGGCACGTCAGCGCCAGTGGCTTCGATGGACAACGCTGGACCCTGCGCCTGCGTGGCGACCAGGCACCCGAGGCGGCAACCTGGCAGGCCATCGCCCGGCAGGTCGGTGTGCCGGTGGCAGTGGAGGCTGGCGAAGATCAACTGCAACTGGTGTTCGACCTGGGAGCTGTCTCATGAGTGCATGGCTGCAGCGCCGCTGGTTGATGCCGGCAGCCTGGGTGATGGTAGGCGTATTGCTTGTCACCTTGATCGTTCGTGAAGGCACGGCGCGCTTGCAGGACGCACGGCAGTGGCAAGCCCTGGCCCGCTCGGCGGCCAGCCTGCAGGTGCAGACGCGTTTCAGTGCCGAGCAACTGCAGCAATCGGCGCAGGCACACAGCATCGTCCTCAATGAAGTGCTGGTAGAAAACCACAGTTGGCAGATCAAGGGCCGTGCCGCCGATGAGCAAGGTGTGCAGCGCTGGCTACTGGCTGTACAGCGCGAAGGCGTGCGCCCGCTGCGCTGGTCGCTGGAGCAGGGCGAGTCAGGTATGAGCTTCGAGCTGGAGTTGCAACAATGAAGCGCGCGGGCGGGTTCGCCCTGGTGTTCGTGTTGAGCCTGTTGGCCGCTTTGCCGGCGAACTGGCTGCTCGTACCCGTTGCCGCCGAAGGCGTCTCCGGCAGCCTCTGGCAAGGCCAGGCGCAACGGCTGGGGCAGGTGGGGCCGGTCGCTTGGCACTGGCAGCCCTGGCGTCTGCAGGCCCAGGTCGAGCTTGGGTTCCAGGGGCAAAGCTGGCAGGTACAGGTCGCTGGCTGGCCGTGGAACTGGCGGGCGGCAGTAGTGCCAATGCAGCCTACACTCACGACGCCTTCGTCCTATCGGCTGACGGGTGAGTGGAGCGGACGGATCGACGTGCAGGGTAGCGGTCGACAGTGCCGAGGCAGCCAGGGCGAGATCAGCGTCGACGGTCTGGCCATGGACGCGCCCTGGTCGCTGCCCCTCGGCGCGGGCCAGGTGCGCATTGATTGCTCGGCAGGCATGCATCTGCTGGCGCGGTTGCAGTTGCAGGGGCAGCATCAGGCCGAGCTGGATGCCGACCTGCTCGCCCGGCGCGCGAAGCTGCAGGGCGAGATGACACCGGGTACCGCCCTGTACCCGGTGTTGCTGGCGGCCGGCTGGCTCAAGGCGGATGCAACCGGCATCAGGCGCACCCTCAAGTGGTGACCGGCAGGCGGCCTCAGCGCGGCTTGCTGCCCTCCGTTATGCTCGAGGCCAGACTGGTGCTGCGGTCATGCCCGCTGGTGCGCAGGAAACCGAGGTCTAACGGCTTTTCTCCTGCGTTGCTGTTGGCGCCGGAGCCGTAGACATCGATCAGGCCGCTGACCAGGTCGACCGGTGCGTTCGAGGCGTTGATGCCCACCTGGCGATAGTAATCGCGCCCCTGCACGTTCTGCTCGGTGACGGCGGCACCGCCCAATTGCACCTTGCCCTTGTTCGCTTGCAGGCTGGCGCCGGAGAGGCGCACGGCGCCGCCGACCTCAAGGTCGATGCCGTCGCGGCCGTTGAGCGCGCTCTGGCTGGCGACGGTGTCGCGCTGGGTGTGCTCGACCTTGAGGGTGAAGGTGGGTGAGGTCTTCGGGTCGACTTTCTGCAACGCGCCGCCGACCGGTTTACCGACCTTGTCAGCCAGCGGGCCGGCCACCGCGTTGGCGGCGTTGATATAGCCCTGTGGGTTCTTTTCCTGGCTCAAGCGCGCATCCACCTGCACGTTCAACTGATTGACCCGGTCCTGGCGGCTGGCGACGTGCAGGTCGCCGCCGACCTGGCCGTCGATGCGCCCGGCATCCAGGCGCACACCGTCAAGGCGCGTGTCGCTCAGGCTGGCCAGGCTGATCTGGCCGGCGCGCCATTGGCTGTTGGCGAAGGTGAGATTGTCGGCGTTGTCGATGTTCACCTGCCCGCGGGCATACAGCCCGCGTTTGGCCTCTTTCGCGGTCGCCCCTGGCGCGGCGTTAAGGCCGGCACCGGCGGTGATGTCGAGGTTGTTGCGCCGTTCGCTGCTGCCTGCGGCCTCGATCAGCACGCCGCCTTCGCTGGCGCTGATGGCGACCCGGTTTGCCGTGGCCTTGACGCCTTGCAGCGTCAGCGCATCGTCCTGACTGGCGGTGCTGCTCAACAGCAGTTGCTCCCTGGCAAACCAGTTGGCCCCGCTGGCCGTGGTACTGGCTTCATCGACCCGGCCCGTGCCGAAGTGGCCACCCAGGCCAGCGCCTTTGCCATTGCTGGTGCTTTTACCGAGCAATTCCAGGCCGCCGCCGATGTTGCTGCCTTGAGCCTTGTGGGTATCAGTGGCAGCGCTGACTTTCAGCGCACCTGCGCTTTGCAGCTCGATATCGGCGACCTTGGCCGCGCTGCTGCCGATGCGCCCACCCACAAGCTCGAGGGCACCACCGGCCTGCAGTTGCACTTTGCCTTTGGCGTCTATCTCTACCACGCGGGCCTGGGTATCGAGACTGTCCAGTTTGCTCTGGTCAAGGTAGCCGCGAAACTCCAGGGCACTGCCCGCCGGTGCGTTGCCTGCCTTGAACCAGCCGTTGCCGTCGAGTTTGTTCAACTGTTGGCGCTGTTGATCGTTGGCCTGGGCAAGGCTCAGGTCACCCTTGGCCGTTATTTCAAGCGAGCCGTCGCCGGCATTGAAGCGCGTGCCTTCGTACAGGCCATCACTGCCCAGTTGCACCTGGATGCCGGTTTGCCCATAGAGGCTGCCAGGGCGTGCGGTTTGCGTGCTGTTGTCGGTCAGCAGCGAGCCACCCTTGCCGGAAAGACGCAGGTTGATATCGCTGCCGGTGCTGGTTTCGACGCGCACCGCAGCGTCCACATCCAGGCGCTCAACACGTGTGCTGGTGCTGTCCTGGGCGGCGACGAAGCGGTGGTTTTGCGTCTGGATCGACAAAGGCCCCTGGCTGGCCCGGTACTGGGTGCCGGCATCGTCGAGGCTGCCGGCCTTGAGGTTGATACGCTGGCCCGTGAGTTCGGTGACCTGCGCGGTGCTGCTGCGCGTGGTTTGCTCGCGATTGAGGTGTTTGAACTCAAGATCAGCGCCCAGCGTTGGCGGGGCCAGGGCGTCTTCGATTGATGCCTGCTGGAAGCGACTGGCTTCTTTACCGGTGACCAGGTTCTCCACCGGGCGGGTCAGGTCCTTGTACACCAGGCTGGCGCCGAGGCTGGCTTGCCAGTGGGTCTGGGTCTGTTTTGATTCGCGGGTATCGTCGACGGCGCGATTGTCCACGCTGCCGGCCTGCAGCTCCAGCGACCGGCCAGCTGTCAGGCGGGCAGCCTCGTTGACCAGCGTGTCGGCAGTCACGCGCAGATCGCCAGTGGCGCTCAGGCTGCTGCGTTGCGCCTGGCTTGCGCGTTCATCGACCTCCTGGCGCCTGTAGTAGCCTTCGAAGGCGCTGCCAACAGCATCGATGCCGCCACTGACCCGCAGGCCGCCGCCACTTTCGCCGGTGGTGGTCTGCTGCGACTGTAGCTCGCGAGCTGCGCTTACGGTGACAGTGCGACCATCCAACTGAAGGTCACCGGCGAGCGCCTCAATGCTGGAGCCCGTGATGTCGATGGCTTTAGCACTTTCGAGTGCAACGCCTGCGCCCTTGAGCTCGCTGACAACCTGCTTGAGGTGGGATGCCTGCGTGTCGGTGTTGACCACGGCGTAACCCACCGAAGCCGTGTACTGGTGCGAGTCGGGCTTGCCGTCGATGGCGTCCTGGGTCTGGCTGGCGCTGGCAGTGAAGCCCTGTTGCTGCTTTTGTTCGCTGAGGGTCTGCAGTTGCTCGGCGCTGCGCACATCGATGGCGTTTTGCGCCTGCAGGTGCAATTGCTTGCCGGCCTGAAGCCTTGAACCGATCACCTGCAGGTCATCGGCGCTGGCCAGGCGCAGGTTGCTTGCAGAGGCCAGGTCGCTGCTTAGCACTTGCTGACGGTGTTCCTGGCGCTGGCTGTTTTCGGCGATCAGGCCGAACAGTTTGCTGTCGCTCTCGCGTTGCTCGACGCTGGACTCATTGTGTGTCGCTTCGACCGACAACCGGGCTTTTTCACTGAGCAACAGTGCATCGCCTTTGGCTTGCACCTTTGAGCCTTTGATTTGCACCTGGTCAGCCACCACGGTCAATGCACCTTCAGCTTGAAGGTTACTGGCGCTACCCTGTTGGCCCTTGGCTTCGGTCTGGCCGTTCTTGCCGAAGAAGCTGCCGGAGACCAGGTCGCCACTGTAGTTGCGGGTGTTTTCGTCGTTGCTCAGTGCGATGCTGGCGACCTCCAGCTTGCCGGCCTTAAGGTTCATGTCGCCGGCGCTGCTCAGGGCGCTGCCCAGTATCTGCGTGTTGCCTTTGGACGCCAGGGAAACCTGCTGGCCGGACAGAACACTGGCCTTGGCGCTTTCCTGGTAGCTGCTGCTGTCCTTGTCACCGCGCCACAGGTGTTTGCGGTGGCGGATTTTTTCATCGACCTGCAGGCTGTCGACGCCGGCGCTGATGGTCAGGTTCTGGCCCGCCTTGACCGACAGGTCGCCACCGGCCTCAACGCGGGCGGCGACCATGCGCAGGTCGCCGCCCGCCTGCAGGTTGATGTCCTGGCTGGCCTTGATCTGGCTGCCGACCTGTTGGCGCTCGGTGCGGGTGCTTTCGCGCTCGTAGGTTTCGGTGGTGATGAGCCCCCACTTTTCTTTGCGGTTCTGCTGTTCGCGGCTGATGTTTTCCCGCGCTTGGGCATCGAGGGTGAGGTTCTTGCCGGCCTTGATGTTTACCTGTTGCGCCTGGGCGCGTACGGCGCTGATCTCCAGGGTGCCGGCAGCGTCTATGGCGATCCCGTCGCGGGCTTGCAACTGGCTGCTGGCCATGCGCACACCGGCGCCCGCCGCGGTGCTGAGGATACGGATGCGCCCGGCTTGCATGGCGCCAAACAGGCTGGCATCGATACTGCCAGCCGGCGCCACCAGGTGCTCGATGACCTGGCCGTCGGTGGTGTCGATGCGGTTGCGCCCGACCACCAGGCTCAAGTCGTCGCGCGCCGCGAGCGCGCCGCGGCTGTCGATGCGTGGGGCGATCAGTTCGAGAGCTCCGTAGTGGTTGCTCTGGCCGGCGCCGAGGACCTCCAGGGTGCCGCTGGCGGTACGGGTATCGAGGTACTTGAGGCGCTGGTCTTCAAGCTCGACCGTACCGACCAGAAAGCCTGCACGGGTGGTATTGATGAAGCTGCCACCGTTGAGGGTGATGCCATTGGGGTTGGCCAGGATGTAGTCGGCCGGGCGACCGAAGATTTCCTGTGGGCCGGCAATGCGCGAGGCGTTGCGGCTGATCACTTCATTGAGAATGGTCGAGGCGGCCTGGCCCTGAAACTGCGGGTTGGCGGCCAGGGCGCCGGCCAGTTGCGATTGCCCGGCCTGCAGGGCGTTGTTCAACACCAACCCGGATTTGTTGACGTTGTAATCGAGAAACTGGTTGTGCGACAGGCCACTGGCGTTGGGCGCGACAATATCGATCACCGGTACACCGTGCCGATCGGTGATCAGCGGCGTTCCGGCAACCCCGGCTGCCGCTTGCAGGCCGTTGGCGGCAAGGCCAATGCCCGGGCTCATCAGGCTCAGGGCGATTATCCAGCGCAGGCGATTGAGCCTGCGCCGTTGTACAGCGGGGGAGGGCGTCTTGGGCATCACGGTCTTCTCTTTTTTGTTGTGGACTTCAGATGTTCAGTACCCACTCCAGCAGCCAGTAGCCGGGCTCCAGGTCCTGGCGGCGGGTGTTGCTGGCGTGCAGCGCGCGTTGGTAGTCAAGCTTGAGCAGGCTGTCGGGCAGGTTCAGTTCAAGGCCGGCATGGGCGCCGGCCAAGCGCTGTGCGGCGCGGCCGTGGTCGAATTTGCTCCAGCCCAGGTCCAGGCCCAGTTGCGGGCGAATCACTAGCCCGGCGGGCAGGTTCAGGGCCAACGGCTGGCTCAGGGTGTTGCGCCACGCGGCGCCGCTAGCACCAGCCGCCACCTGTTGGCGAAAGCCGCGCACGGCACTGTTGTCGCTGAGCAGCAATTGCTCGACTGCTGGCAGAGCGTCGGCGCTGTACTGCAGGTTCAGTTCGCTCTGCCAACGCCAGGGCCAGGCCGGGTCACGGCCCTGGCGCAGGTGCAGGGCGCTTGCGCGGTACTTGCGAAACTGTGGCTGCGGCGCGTTGCTGGCCAGCGGCGCAGTATCGGCGCCAAACCATTCCAGGCCTTGGGCAATGCCCAGGTAGGCACTCCACAGGTTGGCGTCGAGCCACAGCAGGTTCAGGCCTGCTTCCAGGCTGGTAAGGGTCGGGCTTTGCACGTGCAGGCGTTGCCCGGCCAGGCGGTTGTCCAGGCGCTTCTGGTCCAGGCGCAGGCTGGCGCTGAGCAGCCCGTGCTGGTTGCGCCACAGGTTGCGTTCAAGGCTCAGGCCGTAGAACCCGCTCTGGCCACTGCTGCGCTCGCGCCGGCCCGGCAGTTGCGCCTGGTACTGCAGCTGGTTGAGGTTGAGCGCGTAGGTCCAGGGGCCGTAGGGGATGCTGTAGTACAGGCCGTAGCCGCGGCTGTAACTGGCGCCGGAACCGAGCGACGAGGTAAGCGACAGCTGGCTGTAGTCATTGAGTTGCAACGGGCTGTCCAGGGTCAGGCTGGCGCCGACACGCTCGCGCCCGGTCAGCTCGCTGCCGCGGTTGTCGAAGCTGCTGCCCAGGCGCCAGCGCGGGTTGATCTGCCGCGGCGTGATGAGGATGCGGGTGCCGCCTTGCAGCTCGCCGGGCAGCAGGTCGGCGCCCAGGTCGAAGGCTCGCAGCCGGTTCAACTGGTCCATGCCCTGTTCCAGTTCGCTCAGGCGCAAGGGCTGGCCGAGCAGGGTCGGGAATGCGCTGTGCAGTGACAGCGGCAAGTCGGGGTCGGCCAGCTCGATCGACTCGACAAAGCCCTCGACGATCTCGATGTCCAGAGTTGCGCCTGCTTGCGGCGGCTGGCTCAGGTAGGGGCGGCTGGTCAGGTAGCCGGCTTGCACATACTGCTCGGTGATGGTTTTGAGGATCAGGTTGATCCGTGCCACGTCCATGCATGGCGTCAGCAGCGGTCGCACGCTGGCTGCCAGTTCTGCCGAGCCGATTTGCCGGTTGCCAGCCAGGCGCACGCCGTTCAGCGGCCAGCAGGGCGAGGCCTCGGTGGCGGCTGGTGCTTGGCTGGCCGGTTCGGCCAATTCATCGCTACGTTGCAGCTTGCGCAGGCGTTGACGTTGCTCGAGTTGTTCCAGTTGCAGACGCTGGTCGCGTAGCGGCTGAATGCCCAGGTGTTCATGAGCACTGGCGGGACGCACCATCAACAGCACAACAAAGAGGGCCGAAGGCCGGATGACAAGGCGTGCAGCGACAATGCTGAGTGAACAGGGCATGCAGTAGCGTCCAGGTGGTATCCAGATGCGTGGATTTTATGGACGCTACTATTCGAATGGATGCGCTACCGAGCCGGTAGACGAGTAGGGCCGAAGCCTGAGTTGCGAAGGAAGCTTCCGACGTGCTTGCCGGAAGCGCCTTAAGGGGCGATCAGGGGCGGATCTCGATCATGGTGCCGTCCGGGACCATGTTCCACACTTCACGCATGTCGCGGTTGGTCATGGCGATGCAGCCTTCGGTCCAGTCGAGGGTGTGGAAGACTTCTTCCGGGTATTCCTCGCTCAGCGGCGTGCCGTGGATCATGATCATCCCGCCCGGCGGAACGCCTTCACGACGGGCGCGAGCGGCGTCGGTGATATTCGGGTAGGACACGTGCATGGCCAGGTTGTAGCGGTCGCTCTGCTTGCGCCAGTCGATCCAGTAGAAGCCTTCGGGGGTGCGCTTGTCGCCTTCGCGCAGCTTGGCGCCCTTGGGTTGCTTGCCCAGGGAGATGCGGTAGGTTTTCAGCGGCGTGCCGGCGCTGATCAGCTGTAAACGACGTTCGGACTTGATCACCAGGATCTTGTCGATCAGCGCAGGCTTGGGCGCTTGCGGTTGCAGTGGCGAAGGCGCGGTCTGGTCGACCGGCCGGGTGATGATGGTTTCGGTGAAACCCGCCTGGGACATCGAAGCCACACTGAGGCAGAAAAGGGCAAGCAACCAGCGCATGAAACGATATCCCTGAAAAAGCTAGGTGTTGGGTGACGAGACGAGCATGGGTGACAGGCATTCATTGCCGATCGGGAAGCGCTGCTCGATGCGGTCACGATAATAGCATTCTAGGGTACGACTGACGGTGCGGAAAGCCAGCTCGTCCCACGGGATTTCACTTTCGTCGAAAAGCCGCACTTCCAGGCTCTCGACGCCGACGGCAAAGTCCAGGTCGGCAAGCTCGGCGCGAAAGAACACGTGCACCTGGTTGATGTGCGGCAGGTCGAACAGTTGGTAGAGGCTCATGCCGCCTACGCGGGCGCAGGCTTCTTCATCGGTTTCCCGGCGCGCGGCCTGTTCGATGGTTTCGCCGTTCTCCATGAACCCGGCGGGCAAGGTCCAGTAGCCCCGGCGCGGTTCGATGGCGCGGCGGCACAACAGCACCCGGCTGCCCCAGGTCGGCAGCACCCCGGCGACGATGTTGGGGTTCTGGTAATGAATGGTCTGGCAGTGATCGCAGACATAGCGCAGGCGGGTATCGCCCTCGGGAATACGCTGAATCACCTGATTGCCGCACGCACTGCAGAATTTCATGCTTTTATTCCTGTTAGGTGCGCCTATCTTGGCGCCACTGTCCCTGCGGCCGCAAGCCGGATCGTCGCCGGGACTTGGGCGGCCCGCGGCTTTGGTGCATCATGCACGACAGGCTTTGGAATCGAGAGAGAGCAATGCTGGACGAGCTACTTCGCCGCGTGAGCAGTCATACGCCGAGTACCCTGGAGACGGACCGACGTTTTCCCGAGGCCGCTGTGTTATTGCCCATCACCCGCAGCGAAGAGCCGGAGCTGGTGTTGACCCTGCGCGCCAAGGGCTTGTCGACCCACGGCGGCGAAGTGGCCTTCCCCGGTGGTCGCCGCGATCCGGAAGACCCCGACCTGATCTTCACCGCCCTGCGTGAAGCCGAAGAAGAAATCGGCCTGCCGCCGGGCCTGGTGGAGATCATCGGCCCGTTGAGCCCGCTGATCTCGCTGCATGGGCTGAAAGTAACGCCTTTCGTCGGCCTGATTCCGGATTTCGTCGAGTACCAGGCCAATGACGCCGAGATCGCTGCGGTGTTCACCGTGCCGCTGGAGTTCTTTCGCCAGGACCCGCGTGACCATACCCACCGTATCGATTATCAGGGCCGCAGTTGGTACGTGCCCAGCTACCGCTATGGCGAGTACAAGATCTGGGGGCTGTCGGCGATCATGATCGTCGAGCTGGTCAACTTGCTTTACGATGCCAACATCAGCCTGCATCAGCCGCCTGAACGCTTTACCCCCATTTGAGCGGGACCACCCGCCAGCCACGCCGCACCGTGAGGATCCACGCATGAAATACCGTCTGGGCGACCTGCGGGTCGAAACCCATCCGCGCAGCTGGGTTGCGCCGACTGCCACGCTGATCGGCAAGGTGCGCCTGCAGGCCGGCGCCAACGTCTGGTTCGGCGCGGTGTTGCGCGGCGATAACGAGCTGATCGACATTGGCGAGAACAGCAACGTCCAGGACGGCACGGTGATGCACACCGACATGGGCTCGCCGCTGACCCTGGGCAAGGGCGTGACCGTCGGCCACAACGCCATGCTTCACGGCTGCACGGTCGGCGACCATAGCCTGGTCGGCATCAACGCGGTGATCCTCAACGGTGCGCGGATCGGCAAGTACTGCATCATTGGCGCCAACGCGCTGATCCCCGAAGGCAAGGAAATACCTGACGGCTCGCTGGTGATGGGCTCGCCGGGCAAGGTGGTGCGCGAACTGACCGAGGCGCAAAAGAAGATGCTTGAAGCCAGTGCCGCCCACTACGTGCACAACGCCGAGCGTTATGCCCGCGACCTGGCCCCACAGGAGGATTGATGAGCACGCCTGAACGCCCGGTGGCCTCGCCCTGCGTGCAGATCTGCGCGCTGGATGACGCCGATATCTGCACCGGCTGCCAGCGCAGCGCCGCTGAAATCACCCGCTGGGGGCGGATGGACAACAGCGAGCGGCGCCAGGTGCTCAAACTGTGCCACGAGCGCGCGGTCGCGGCCGGGCTGATCTTCAGCGTCGGCGCATGATCCGCCGCTTGGCCGCCGGCAAGCGCTGCAGTACCCTGTAGCGCTTACCCAGCGGTCGATCCCATGTTCTTTCTGATTGCCTATATCAGCAGCGTAGTGCTGATCAACTACGCCTTCTCCAGTGCCCCGCACCTGGACGTCATCTGGTCCGCCTGGGGCGGGCTGGTGTTCATCCTGCGCGACATGGTCCAGACCCGCTTCGGCCACGGTGCGCTGGTGGCCATGCTGGCGGCCCTGGTGCTGTCCTATATCACCTCGGAGCCGGCCATCGCCCTGGCCAGCGCCACCGCCTTCGCGGTGTCCGAGCTGATCGACTGGCTGGTGTTCACCATCACCAAGCGGCCGCTGCACGATCGCCTGTGGCTGAGTTCGGCGCTGAGCATCCCGATCGACACCTTTATCTTCTTCGGCATGATCGGCGCCCTGACCCCGGCCGTGGTCGGCACCGCCATGGCCTCGAAATTCGCCGGGGTTACCGTGGTCTGGCTGGCCATGGCCTGGCGCGCGCGCAAGCGGGTGGTCACTGGCTGAGCGCGGTTCATGTAAAATGGCGCTCCTTTTCACCGGGTTGCACCGAGTACGGGGCGGCCCAGGATGTTCTTCCCTCTGAGGACCTGAAATGACCCGTATCGGAACCCCATTGTCGCCGACCGCGACCCGCGTACTGCTCTGTGGCTGCGGCGAGCTGGGCAAGGAAGTGGTGATCGAGCTGCAACGCCTGGGCGTTGAAGTGATTGCCGTGGACCGTTACGCCAATGCCCCGGCCATGCAGGTGGCCCATCGGAGCCACGTGATCAACATGCTCGACGGCGCCGCCCTGCGGGCAGTGATCGAGGCCGAGAAGCCGCACTACATCGTCCCGGAAATCGAAGCCATCGCCACCGCGACCCTGGTCGAGCTGGAAAACGAAGGTTTCACCGTGGTGCCGACCGCCCGCGCCGCGCAATTGACCATGAACCGCGAAGGCATCCGTCGCCTGGCCGCCGAAGAGCTCGACCTGCCGACCTCGCCGTACCATTTCGCCGACACCTTCGAGGAATACGCCAAGGCCGTCGACGACCTCGGCTTTCCGTGCGTGGTCAAGCCGGTGATGAGTTCGTCGGGCAAGGGCCAGAGCCTGCTGCGCAGCGCTGACGACGTGCAAAAGGCCTGGGACTATGCCCAGGAAGGCGGGCGTGCCGGCAAGGGCCGGGTGATCATCGAAGGCTTTATTGATTTCGACTACGAAATCACCCTGCTGACCGTTCGTCATGTCGGCGGCACCACCTTCTGCGCGCCGGTCGGCCACCGTCAGGAGAAGGGCGATTACCAGGAATCCTGGCAGCCGCAGGCGATGAGCCCGGTGGCCCTGGCTGAATCCGAGCGGGTGGCCAAAGCGGTGACCGAGGCGCTGGGCGGCCGCGGCCTGTTCGGTGTCGAGCTGTTCGTCAAAGGCGACCAGGTGTGGTTCAGCGAAGTCTCGCCACGCCCGCATGACACCGGCCTGGTGACCCTGATTTCCCAGGACCTGTCGCAGTTCGCCCTGCATGCGCGGGCGATCCTGGGCTTGCCGATCCCGCTGATCCGTCAGTTCGGCCCGTCGGCGTCGGCAGTGATCCTGGTGGAAGGCCAGTCGCAGCAGACCGCCTTCGCCAACCTCGGCGCCGCCCTGAGCGAGCCGGATACCGCCATTCGCCTGTTCGGCAAGCCTGAGGTCAACGGCCAGCGGCGCATGGGCGTGTGCCTGGCCCGCGACGAGTCGATCGAAGCCGCCCGGGCCAAGGCCAACCGTGCTTCGCAGGCGGTCAAGGTAGAGTTCTAAGCAATCGCGGGGCAAGCCCGCTCCTACACCGGTAGGAGCGGGCTTGCCCCGCGATGATTTTACAGCTCCGAGTGGCGCGTCTCTTTCAGGCACAACACCGCAATCAGGCTCAGCACAGCTGCCGCCGAGACATAGCCGCCGACCCAGCTCAAACCGCCCATGGCCACCAGCTTCTGGGCAAAGAACGGTGCCGCCGAGGCGCCGACGATCCCGCCCAGGTTGTAGGCTGCCGACGCCCCGGTGTAACGCACGTGAGTGGGGAACAGCTCAGGCAGCAAGGCGCCCATCGGCGCAAAGGTCACGCCCATCAAAAACAGCTCGATGGCCAGGAACAGCGCCACCCCCGTGGTCGAACCCGAGGTCAGCAGCGGCTCCATGGTAAAGCCCGAGGCAATGGCCAGCACAGCGCCGACAATCAGCACCGGCTTGCGCCCGTAACGGTCGCTGAGCCAGGCCGACAGTGGCGTGGCCAGGGCCATGAACAGCACCGCGAAGCACAGCAGGCCGAGGAAGGTCTCGCGACTGTAACCCAAGGTCGAGACGCCATAGCTGAGCGAGAACACCGTCGAGATGTAAAACAGCGCATAGCACACCACCATGGCCGCCGCGCCCAGCAGGGTGGGGGCCCAGTACTGGGCGAAGAGCTCGACCACCGGCATCTTCACCCGCTCGTGACGGGCCACGGCCTTGGCGAACACTGGGGTTTCTTCGAGCTTCAGGCGCACATACAGGCCGACCATCACCAGCACGGCGCTGAGCAGGAACGGAATGCGCCAGCCCCAACTGCGGAATTGCTCATCGGTCAGCAGCATGGCCAGGGTCAGGAACAGGCCGTTGGCCGCCAGAAAACCGATCGAAGGGCCTAGCTGCGGGAACATGCCGAACCAGGCGCGCTTGCCCTTGGGCGCGTTCTCGGTGGCCAGCAACGCCGCGCCGCCCCATTCACCGCCAAGTCCAAGCCCCTGGCCGAAGCGCAACACGCAAAGCAGGATCGGCGCCCAGGCGCCAATGCTGTCATAGCCAGGCAGCACGCCAATCAAGGTGGTACACACGCCCATCAGCAGCAAGGATGCGACCAGGGTCGATTTACGGCCGATACGGTCGCCAAAGTGACCGAACAGCGCCGAACCCAGGGGGCGGGCCAGGAAGGCGATGCCGAAAGTAAGGAACGCCGAGAGCATCTGCGCGGTGCCGGAGGTCTGCGGGAAGAACACCGGGCCGATCACCAGCGCCGCCGCGGTGGCGTACACGTAGAAGTCGTAGAACTCGATGGCGGTGCCGATGAAGCTGGCGGTGGCAACCCGTGCCGGCGAGTTGCCGGGGCTGGCCTGGGCGGTTTCGGGGTAGGTGCTGCTGGTCGTCATGCGATTATCCCTGTCAGTCGAGAGCTCCATGGGCATCGCCGCCGGCCGGGTACGAACAGGCAGGCACGGGCGTGCGCCGAAGCGAATTGTTATGGTCGCGTGACGAAACATACGCCCGTTGGGGATGGGGGCGGGCGCGGGCAAGGCTCGGGGTGTGAGCCAGTACCGCTGGTGCGCGCAATGTTCAGTCAGGCTGACTGGCCGTGTGACGCCGGTGCGGGTAGCGGGCGAGACGGCTGGGGCTGGGTAAGCGTGTGGCCAGTATAGCTAGCGCTTGAGCGTCCAGACCAGTATGCGGCTGGCACAATTGTCCTCGGTTTCGAGGATTTCCAGGCGATAACGGCCGATTTTTAGGCACACGGCGCTTGCCGGGATGCTTTCCAGGGCTTCGGTGACCAGGCCGTTGAGGGTCTTCGGCCCGTCGCTGGGCAGGTGCCAGCCCAGGGTGCGGTTGAGCTCGCGGATCGACACGTTGCCTTCGATGACAAAGCGCCCGTCGGCCTGGGGGTGGATATGCGGGTTGTCGAGGCTGTGTTCGTCTTCGAACTCGCCGACGATTTCTTCGAGGATGTCTTCCAGGGTAACGATGCCCAGTACTTCACCGTATTCGTCGACCACCACGCCCAGGCGCCGCTGCTGTTTGTGGAAATTCAGCAATTGCAGCTGCAACGGGGTGCTTTCCGGCACGAAATAGGGTTCGTAGCAGGCCGCCTGCAGGGTTTCGCGGGTCAGTTCGGCCTTGGGCAGCAGGTGGCTGATCAGCTTGGTATTGAGGATCGCCTCCACCTGGTTGATATCGCTGTGGTAGACCGGCAGGCGGGTGTGGCGGCTGATGATCAACTGCTCGATGATTGCCTCGATCGGCTCGTCGAGGTTGATGCCGTCGACATCGTTGCGCGGCACGAGGATGTCGTTGACGGTGATTTTGTCCAGCGCCAGCAGGCTTTCCGGCAGGTTCAGGCGCTGGTCGGCATCCGGCTCGTCGGCGGCGTAGCTGTCGCTGTCGTCGTTGTCGTGCAGCGCTACCGCATGGCTTTGCACCCGGAACGGGCGCAGCAGCACCCGCGCGCAGCCATCCAGCAGCCAGGCTACCGGCTGCAGCAGTTTGAGCGGCACTTTAAGCAAGCTGTTGCCCAGGCCGATGAAGGCCTGCGGATTGCGCCTGGCCAGTTGTCGCGGCAGGTATTCGGCGACGATCAAAAGCACGGCGGCGGCGCCCAGGCCCGCCAGCCAGAAACCGTGCTCGCCGCTGTAGCGCTGGCCCATCAGGCAGGCCAGGGCCAATACCAGCAGCTTGCCCAGGGTCGAGCACAGCACCAGGGCCTGAGGGGTTACGGCAAGTTCGGGGTGCTCGCCGGTCTGCGGGTTGCGCCGGCCACCGTTGAGCTGCTGCTGGGCGGCGTCCACCGCAGTGAACAGCGCCGACCACAGCAGTGCCAGTGCCAATACGCCGAGTAGCGGTCCTAACGGCAGAGCGTCCATTTACCTGTGCCCGTCAGATATGCAGGATGAATTCGCGTACCAGCTTGCTGCCGAAATAGGCCAGCATCAGCAGGCAGAAGCCGGCCAGGGTCCAGCGGATCGCCTTGTGCCCGCGCCAGCCGAGGCGGGTGCGGCCCCACAGCAATACGCTGAAGACGATCCAGGCCAGGCACGCCAGCAGGGTTTTATGCACCAGGTGCTGGGCGAACAGGTTGTCGAGGAACAGCCAGCCGGACAGCAGTGACAGCGACAGCAGGCCCCAGCCGGCCCAGAGGAAGCCGAACAGCAGGCTTTCCATGGTTTGCAGCGGCGGGAAGTTCTTGATCAGCCCGGAGGGGTGCTTGTGCTTGAGCTGGTGATCCTGCAACAGCAGCAGCAGGGACTGCACCACGGCGATGGTGAACATGCCATAGGCCAGGATCGACAGCAGGATATGCGCGAGGATGCCCGGCTCTTCGTTGATCAGCGGCACCGTGCCCGACGGCGCGAACTGGGCGATCAGTGCCGTGGCCATGCCCAGCGGGAACAGCAACAGCAGCAGGTTCTCCACCGGGATGCGCAGGCAGGCCAGCAGGGTCAGGGCGATCACCGCGGTGGCGATCAGGCTGGCGGCGCTGAAGAAGTCCAGGCTCAGGCCCAGGGGCGTGAGCAGTTGCCAGAACAGCGCAGTGCCCTGGGCAATGACCGCCAGCGCGCCAAGCAGGCCGAGCAGGCGTTTGTCGGCCTTGGAGCCCTGGGCCAGGCGTGAGCCTTGATAGAAGGTCGCGGCGGCATACAGGCAGGCGGCGATGAGATTGGGTAGCAAGCTGGGTGACAAGGGGAGCATAAGTCCTGTTAGGCAAGCCCGAAAGGGACTGAGTTTGGCATAGATCGCGCCCGCCTAGGAAGACTGCCAGCCGACGGCATGGTGTGCGCTGGGCCAAGTCTTCGTTATAATCGCCGGCCTGCCCCTGCCCAAGGCCGGCCGAATACGCCAGAGGCAGCTGATAAACCTCGGTTCTACAGAGCCCGAAAGGATCACCATGTTTGAAAACCTGACCGACCGTCTGTCACAGACGCTGCGCCATGTCACCGGCAAGGCCAAGCTGACCGAAGACAACATCAAAGACACCCTGCGTGAAGTGCGCATGGCGTTGCTCGAGGCTGACGTCGCCCTGCCGGTGGTCAAGGATTTCGTCAACAAGGTCAAGGAGCGTGCGGTCGGCACCGAGGTGTCGCGCAGCCTGACCCCGGGCCAGGCGTTCGTGAAGATCGTCCAGGCCGAGCTCGAAGGCCTGATGGGCGCCGCCAACGAAGACCTGGCGCTCAACGCCGCACCGCCTGCGGTGGTGCTGATGGCCGGTCTGCAGGGCGCGGGCAAGACCACCACCGCCGGCAAGCTGGCGCGCTTCCTCAAAGAGCGCAAGAAAAAGACCGTGATGGTGGTCTCGGCCGACGTCTACCGTCCGGCGGCGATCAAGCAGCTGGAAACCCTGGCGGGCGACATCGGCGTGACCTTCTTCCCGTCGGATATCAGCCAGAAGCCGGTGGCCATCGCTGAGGCGGCGATCCGCGAAGCCAAGCTCAAGTTCATCGACGTGGTCATCGTCGACACCGCCGGCCGTCTGCACATCGACGCCGAAATGATGACCGAGATCAAGGACCTGCACGCTGCGGTCAAGCCGATCGAGACGTTGTTCGTGGTCGACGCCATGACCGGCCAGGACGCCGCCAATACGGCCAAGGCGTTCGGCGATGCGCTGCCGCTGACCGGGGTGATCCTCACCAAGGTCGACGGTGACGCCCGTGGCGGTGCCGCGCTGTCGGTGCGCGCCATTACCGGCAAGCCGATCAAGTTCATCGGTATGGGCGAGAAAAGCGACGCGCTCGAGCCGTTCCACCCCGACCGTATCGCTTCGCGCATCCTGGGCATGGGCGACGTGCTCAGCCTGATCGAGCAGGCCGAACAGACCCTCGACAAGGACAAGGCCGACAAACTGGCCAAGAAGCTGAAGAAGGGCAAGGGCTTCGACCTCGAAGACTTCCGCGACCAGCTGCAACAAATGAAGAACATGGGTGGCCTGGGCGGCCTGATGGACAAGCTGCCGAGCATCGGCGGCGTCAACCTGGCCCAGATGGGCAGCGCCCAGGGCGCCGCCGAGAAGCAGTTCAAGCAGATGGAAGCGATCATCAACTCGATGACCCCGGCCGAGCGCCGCGACCCTGAGCTGATCAGCGGTTCGCGCAAACGCCGTATCGCCCTTGGTTCCGGCACCCAGGTGCAGGACATCGGCCGTCTGATCAAGCAGCACAAGCAGATGCAGAAGATGATGAAGAAGTTTTCTGCCAAAGGCGGCATGGCCAAGATGATGCGCGGCCTGGGTGGCATGATGCCCGGCGGCGGCATGCCCAAACTGTAACCCTATTCGCATCGGCGGCCTGGAAACGGGCCGACGATCGGACTCCCGCCCCGGCGGGAACAACGCAGCCTTTATATAGAGGCTGTACGAAGCGCAGATCTGCAGGCTGTCCTTTTTACCTGGCGTAAAAAGGCATTTGCAAAAGTCCGTGTATTCCTTGAGAATATGCGGCCTTTCGGGCACCCGTGTGCCCGCTGTGCATTATGATTTGCAGCACCGACTACAGGAACGATGTTCAATGCTAACCATCCGTCTTGCCCGTGGTGGCTCTAAAAAGCGCCCATTCTACACCCTGACCGTGACCGACTCGCGTAACCCGGTTACCGGTTCGCACATCGAGCAGGTTGGTTTCTTCAACCCTATCGCTCGTGGCCAGGAAGTTCGCCTGTCCGTTAAACAAGACCGCGTTGCTCACTGGCTGAGCGTTGGCGCACAGCCATCCGAGCGCGTTGCAAAACTGCTGAAAGATGCTGCTAAGGCTGCTGCCTGAATAGTATGAGCGCGACGCCAGAAAAAGCTGATGACCTGATCGTCGTTGGCAAGATTTTTTCGGTTCACGGCGTTCGCGGCGAGGTAAAGGTCTTTTCCTTTACCGATCCGATTGAAAACCTGTTGGATTACCGTAACTGGACGCTTCGGCACGAAGGGAAGGTAAAACAGGTCGAGCTGGTCAGTGGCCGTTCCACTCAAAAGGACCTGGTCGCCAAGCTCAAAGGCCTCGACGATCGTGATGAAGCCCGTCTTCTGAGCGGTTATGAGATTTGTATCTCGCGTAGCCTTTTGCCCAACCTGTCTGCCGACGAGTACTACTGGTACCAGTTGGTGGGTCTGAAAGTCATCAATCAGGACGAACAGCTGTTCGGCACGATTGATCACCTGTTGGAGACCGGCGCGAACGATGTAATGGTGGTCAAGCCCTGCGCGGGCAGCCTGGATGATCGAGAACGCCTGTTGCCCTATACCGAGCAATGCGTGTTGAAGATCGACCTGGTTGCAGGCGAAATGAGGGTCGAATGGGACGCGGACTTCTAAGCAATGGCCAGCCTGCGCGTAGACGTCATCACGCTGTTCCCCGAGATGTTCTCGGCCATCAGTGAGTACGGCATTACCAGCCGCGCGGTGAAACAGGGGTTGTTGCAACTGACCTGCTGGAACCCGCGGGACTACACCACAGATCGTCACCATACGGTAGATGATCGGCCGTTTGGCGGTGGTCCGGGCATGGTGATGAAGATCAAGCCTCTGGAAGACGCCCTGGTGAATGCCAGGCAGGCAACCGGAGAGGCGGCAAAGGTGATTTACCTGAGCCCACAAGGCCGCAAGCTGACTCAGTCGGCGGTCAAAGACCTGGCGAAGCACGAATCGTTGATTCTGATAGCCGGTCGATATGAAGGCATCGACGAGCGCTTTATTGAAGCTCATGTCGATGAAGAGTGGTCGATTGGAGACTATGTCCTGTCTGGCGGCGAGCTGCCGGCGATGGTCCTGATCGATGCGGTTACACGACTGCTGCCTGGAGCTTTAGGGCATGCGGACTCGGCGCAGGAAGATTCCTTCACCGATGGTCTGCTTGATTGCCCGCACTACACCCGACCTGAGGTGTATGCGGATCAGCGTGTTCCCGACGTGTTGCTTAGTGGCAACCATGCACACATCCGGCGATGGCGTTTACAGCAGTCCCTTGGGCGGACCTATGAACGACGCGTCGATCTTCTGGAAAGTCGCTCACTTTCTGGAGAAGAGAAGAAGCTGCTGGCGGAATACCTCCGTGAGCGGGACGATAGTTAACGTATCGATGGTAAATCCAGCTGATTTACCTTAGGAGCACAGCATGACCAACAAAATCATTCTTGCACTCGAAGCAGAGCAGATGACCAAAGAGATCCCGACCTTTGCCCCGGGCGACACCATCGTCGTTCAGGTGAAAGTGAAGGAAGGCGATCGTTCGCGTCTGCAGGCTTTCGAAGGCGTTGTCATCGCCAAGCGTAACCGTGGTGTGAACAGTGCTTTCACTGTTCGCAAGATCTCCAACGGTGTTGGCGTTGAGCGTACTTTCCAGACCTACAGCCCGCAAATCGACAGCCTGGCCGTGAAACGTCGTGGTGACGTGCGTAAAGCCAAGCTGTACTACCTGCGCGACCTGTCCGGTAAAGCCGCTCGCATCAAGGAAAAACTGTCCTGAGGACAGCTTGACCGGTGGCTACGGCCACCATGCGAAAAAAGCAGCCTTCGGGCTGCTTTTTTGTTGTCTGAAATTTGTCGTCCAATGTGAAGCCCATGACCTCCAGAGAGCAGGAAATCGAGCGCCGCACCGAACTGTCGGTGACCCGCGTGACCAAGGCGGTATTCCCGTCCACCACCAACCACCACAACACCCTGTTCGGCGGCACCGCGCTGGCCTGGATGGACGAAGTCTCGTTCATTGCTGCCACGCGTTTCTGCCGCTTGCCGCTGGTAACGGTGTCGACCGACCGTATCGACTTCAAGCACCCGATTGCCGCCGGCTCCATCGTCGAGCTGGTCGGGCGGGTGGCGACAGTGGGTAACACCAGCCTCAAGGTCGAGGTCGAAGTGTTTGTCGAAAGCATGAGCTGCGACAGTCGCGAAAAGGCCATCCATGGCCTGTTCAGCTTTGTCGCCATCGATGAAGACAAGCGCCCGGTGCCGGTATTGCCCGGGTTCTGATCATTCTGTAGGAGCGGGCTGAATCAACGCCACCAGTGTCCACCCAGGCCCGGGCTTGAGCAGGCTGTCGGGCCCGAACACATGCACCCAGCCACTGCCATCGCGGGCAAACAACGGGTTGGCCCGCTCGCCATGCAGCGCCTGGTAGTCCGCCCAGCCGAATGCCTCGGTCAGGTGCGTGCTGTACAGCTCGGCGCCATTGTTCAGCAATCCGGCCAACTGCCCGTAGGTCAGCGGCTGGCTTCCCAGTGTCTGCCCGCGGTGCTCATCGCTGGCCCGATGCTTGTCGCTGCGCTTGGCCTCAAGGCCACTGGCCAGGACAAACAGCCGCTGCGTGCCAAAGTCGTGGCGAAAGCGCGTGCAGGCCAGGGTGTTGAGCTCACCTGCCGGTGACAACCCGAGCAAATGCCCCAGGCCTACCAGGTCCAGGTGGGCATCGGCATGCTGCGAGGCGGGGTGGCCGAAGTAGGTTGGCAAGCCTTCCATGCGTGCCGCGCGGATGTTCTCCCAGCTAGAGTCGGCCAGCAGCACCCGGCAATCGAGCTGTTGCAAAGCCTTGGCCACAGCGCGGGCCGGCGGGTTGGCGCCGACGATCAAAAAACCGCTGGGGGCAGGTTCGGCAACCTTGAGCAGGCGCGCCAAGGGCCGCGAAGTGGCGCTCTGCAGCACCACGGTGCCGATGATCACCGCGAAGGTCAATGGCACCAGCAGCAGTGCGCCTTCATGCCCGGCTTCATCCAGGCGGATGGCAAAGATCGCCGACACCGCCGCGGCAACGATGCCGCGCGGGGCGATCCAGGCCAGCAGGGCGCGTTCGCGCCAGTTCAATTGCGAGCCGAAGGTCGACAGCGCGACGTTAAGCGGCCGGGCCACGAACTGAATGATCAGCAGCAGGGCCAGCACCGCTGGGCCCAGGCCGATCAAGGCATTGAGGTCCAGGCGCGCGGCCAGGAGGATGAACAGCCCGGAGATCAGCAGCACGCTGAGGTTCTCCTTGAAGTGCAGGATCTGCCGGACATCCACGCCCTTCATGTTGGCCAGCCACATACCCATGAGGGTGACCGCCAGCAGCCCCGACTCATGCATCACCTGGTTGGCACCAATGAAAATCCCCAGCACCGCCGCCAGCGACGCCAGGTTGTGCAAATACTCCGGCAGCCATTGGTGACGCATCACCTGGCCGAGCAGCCAGCCGCCGGCCACGCCGAACGCGCTGCCGCAGACAATCACCCCGGTAAAGGTCACCAGGCTGTGGCTTAGGCCGTCGCCGGCGGCGCTGGCGATGATGAAGCTGTAGACCACCACCGCCAGCAGCGCGCCAATCGGGTCGATAACGATGCCTTCCCAGCGCAGGATGTTGGCGATCGTTGCCTTGGGCCGTACCACTCGAAGCATCGGCACGATCACCGTCGGCCCGGTCACCAGGGTCAGGGTGCCGAACAAGGTTGCCAGCAGCCAGTCGAAGCCCAGCAGCCAGTGGGTGGCCAGGGTGATTACCAGCCAGGTCGACAGCGCGCCGAGGGTGACCATGCGCTGCACCACGCTGCCGATGTCTTTCCACTGCGACAGGTGCAGGGTCAGGCTGCCTTCGAACAGGATCAGCGCCACCGCCAGCGACACCAGCGGCATCAGCAATGGGCCGAACAGCTCCTGTGGGTCGAGCCAGCCGAGCAACGGGCCGGCGAGGATGCCGCTGAGCAGCAGGAAAAGGATCGCCGGCAGCTTCAGGCGCCAGGCCAGCCATTGGCAGCACAGCGCTGCCAGACCTATCCCGCCAAATGCCAGCAATATCTGTTGTTCGTTCATTCGGGCTCCCTATGCCGGCAGTGTTATGGAAGACTAGCGGCAATTCGTCGTTTTCGTCGCTTGCCGCAGAGTTGTCATGCCCGCTATTGAACATCCGCTTATCGATCAGTTCCTGGACGCCCTGTGGCTGGAGAAGGGCCTGGCCGACAACACCCGCGATTCCTACCGCAGCGACCTGGCGCTGTTCAACGGCTGGCTCACGGAGCAGGGCGTCGAGCTGCCCAATGCCGGGCGCGAACTGATCCTCGATCACCTGGCCTGGCGCCTGGAGCAGGGCTACAAGCCACGCTCGACCGCGCGTTTTCTCTCCGGGGTGCGAGGCTTCTATCGCTACCTGCTGCGGGAAAAACTGATCGGCATTGACCCGACCCTGCAGGTGGAAATGCCGCAACTGGGGCGGCCATTGCCCAAATCCCTGTCGGAAGCCGACGTCGAAGCCTTGCTGCAGGCACCGGACCTGAGCGAGCCGATCGGCCAGCGCGACCGCGCCATGCTTGAAGTGCTGTACGCCTGTGGCTTGCGTGTCACCGAGCTGGTGAGCCTGACCCTCGATCAGGTCAACCTGCGCCAGGGCGTGCTGCGGGTGATGGGCAAGGGCAGCAAGGAGCGCCTGGTGCCCATGGGTGAAGAGGCGGTGGTGTGGATTGAGCGCTACCTGCGTGACGGCCGTAACGAACTGCTCGGCGGGCGTCCCAGCGATGTATTGTTCCCCAGCCTGCGCGGCGAGCAGATGACCCGCCAGACCTTCTGGCACCGCATCAAGCACCAGGCGCTGGTGGCCGGTATCGACAAGAGCCTGTCGCCGCACACCCTGCGCCATGCCTTCGCCACTCACCTGCTCAACCACGGCGCCGACTTGCGCGTGGTGCAGATGCTGCTCGGCCACAGCGACCTGTCGACCACCCAGATCTACACCCATGTGGCCCGCGCGCGGCTGCAGGAACTGCATGCCCGGCATCACCCGCGCGGCTGAGCGCTGATCGAACATTGCGTGCATCGCCCGCAGTCGGTCTGTGCTGGCATCTGTGGTAGGCTTGTGCGGTTTGCATCAAGGGCCGTGTAATCGCCGTGGTTTAAGCACGAGCGTCCAGCTTCCGGCCCCCGTCCGCCCTCAGGAGTTCCCATGCGCGTGACCCAGATTTTCGCCGCCGCCGCCCTGGCGCTGGTCAGCACCTTTGCCGCTGCCGCCGACAACGCCGAGCAGGCGATCCGCAAGACCCTGCAGTCCCTGGAACTGGGCGTGCCGGTCGATAGCGTTGCCAGCAGCCCGCTCAACGGCCTGTATGAAGTCAAGCTTGAAGGCGGCCGCGTGCTGTACGCCAGCGCGGATGGCCAGTTCGTCATGCAGGGCTACCTGTTCCAGATCCAGGACGGCAAGCCGGTCAACCTGACCGAGAAGACCGAACGGCAGGCCATCGCCAAGACCATCAATGCCATTCCAGCGGCCGAGATGGTGGTTTATCCTGCCAAGGGCGAAACCAAGTCGCACATCACCGTGTTTACCGACACCACCTGCCCGTACTGCCACAAGCTGCACGCCGAAGTGCCTGAGCTCAACCGTCGCGGTATCGAAGTGCGCTACGTCGCCTTCCCGCGTCAGGGCCTGGGTTCGCCGGGTGACGAGCAGTTGCAGGCGGTCTGGTGCTCGAGCGACCGCAAGGCGGCGCTGGACAAGATGATCGACGGCAAGGAAATCAAGGCCGCCAAGTGCGCCAACCCGGTCGGCAAGCAGTTCGCCCTGGGCCAGTCGATCGGCGTCAACGGCACGCCGGCCATCGTCCTGGAAAACGGCCAGGTGATTCCGGGCTACCAGCCGGCGCCGCAAGTGGCCAAGCTGGCCCTGGCCAAGTAATTCAATCGCAAGCCGTTGCCTTGGGGTGACGGCAGTTTCACGATCGGCTGCCAGCCGGTCGTTTCATGGGGAGTTCACAGTGAAACCGGTCAAAGTAGGCATCTGTGGGTTGGGGACCGTCGGTGGCGGTACCTTCAATGTACTTCAGCGTAACGCCGAGGAGATCGCCCGCCGTGCCGGGCGTGGTATTGAAGTGGCACAGATTGCCATGCGTTCGCCAAACCCGAATTGCCAGATTACCGGTACCCCCATTACCGCTGATGTGTTCGAGGTCGCAACGAACCCGGAAATCGACATTGTCATCGAGCTGATCGGCGGCTACACCATTGCCCGCGAGCTGGTGCTCAAGGCCATCGACAACGGCAAGCACGTGGTCACCGCCAACAAGGCGCTGATTGCCGTGCACGGCAACGAGATCTTCGCCAAGGCCCGTGAGAAGGGCGTTATCGTCGCCTTCGAAGCGGCTGTGGCCGGTGGCATCCCGGTGATCAAGGCGATCCGTGAAGGCCTGTCGGCCAACCGCATCAACTGGGTGGCCGGGATCATCAACGGTACCGGCAACTTCATCCTCACCGAAATGCGTGAAAAAGGCCGTGCGTTCCCCGACGTGCTGGCCGAAGCCCAGGCCCTGGGTTACGCCGAAGCCGACCCGACCTTCGACGTCGAAGGCATCGATGCCGCGCACAAGCTGACCATCCTGGCGTCCATCGCCTTTGGTATCCCGCTGCAGTTCGACAAGGCCTACACCGAAGGCATCACTCAGCTGACCACCGCTGACGTCAACTACGCCGAAGCGCTGGGTTATCGCATCAAGCACCTGGGCGTGGCCCGCAGCACTGCCAACGGTATCGAGCTGCGTGTGCACCCGACGCTGATCCCGGCCGACCGCCTGATCGCCAACGTCAACGGCGTGATGAACGCCGTGATGGTCAACGGTGATGCTGCCGGTTCGACCCTGTTCTACGGTGCTGGCGCCGGCATGGAGCCTACCGCTTCGTCGGTGATTGCCGACCTGGTCGATGTGGTTCGCGCCATGACTTCTGATCCGGAGAACCGCGTACCGCACCTGGCCTTCCAGCCTGACTCGCTGTCGGCCCACCCGATCCTGCCGATCGAAGCCTGCGAAAGCGCCTACTACCTGCGCATCCAGGCCAAGGATCACCCGGGCGTGCTGGCCCAGGTGGCGAGCATCCTTTCCGAGCGCGGCATCAATATCGAATCGATCATGCAGAAGGAAGTCGAGGAACAGGACGGCCTGGTGCCCATGATCCTGCTCACTCATCGAGTGATCGAGCAACGCATGAACGACGCCATCACCGCCCTGGAAGCCTTGCAGGATGTGGTCGGCAACGTCGTGCGTATCCGCGTCGAACAACTCAACTGACAACTGCGGCAAGCGGCAAGCTGCAAGCGGCAAGATCACAGCGGGACTGCGGTGATTTGCAGCTTGAAGCTTGAAGCTTGAAGCTCAAACCGAAGGTTTGCAAAAATGCGCTACATCAGTACCCGCGGCCAGGCACCGGCCCTGAACTTTGAAGACGTGCTGCTGGCCGGTCTTGCCAGCGACGGCGGCCTGTACGTGCCGGAAAACCTGCCGCGTTTCACCCAGGAAGAAATCGCTTCCTGGACCGGCCTGCCCTACCACGAGCTGGCCTTCCGGGTGATGCGCCCGTTCGTCACCGGCAGCATCGCCGATGCCGATTTCAAGAAGATTCTCGAAGAAACCTACGGCGAGTTCGCCCATGCCGCGGTTGCACCGCTGCGTCAGCTGAACAGCAACGAATGGGTGCTGGAGCTGTTCCATGGCCCAACCCTGGCGTTCAAGGACTTCGCCCTGCAACTGCTCGGCCGCCTGCTTGATCATGTGCTGGCCAAGCGTGGCGAGCGCGTCGTGATCATCGGCGCCACCAGTGGTGATACCGGTTCCGCCGCCATCGAAGGCTGCCGCCGTTGCGACAACGTCGATATCTTCATCCTCCACCCGCACCAGCGCGTGTCGGAAGTTCAGCGCCGGCAGATGACCACCATCTTCGGCGAGAACATCCACAACATCGCCATCGAAGGCAACTTCGACGACTGCCAGGAAATGGTCAAGGCCAGTTTCGCTGACCAGGGCTTCCTCAAGGGCACCCGCCTGGTGGCAGTGAACTCGATCAACTGGGCGCGGATCATGGCCCAGATCGTTTACTACTTCCATGCAGCCCTGCAGTTGGGCGGCCCGGCGCGTTCGGTGGCGTTCTCGGTTCCGACCGGCAACTTCGGCGATATCTTCGCCGGCTACCTGGCGCGCAACATGGGCCTGCCGATCAGCCAGCTGATCGTCGCCACCAACCGCAACGACATCCTGCACCGCTTCATGAGCGGCAACCAGTACGTCAAGGAAACCTTGCACGCAACCCTGTCGCCGTCCATGGACATCATGGTTTCGTCGAACTTCGAACGCCTGCTGTTCGACCTGCACGGTCGCAATGGCGCGGCTATCGCCGGGCTGATGGACAACTTCAAGCAGGGCGGCGGTTTCAGCGTCGAACAGGATCGCTGGACCGAAGCGCGCAAGCTGTTCGATTCGTTGGCGGTCGATGATGCGCAAACCTGCGAAACCATCGCCGAGGTCTTTGCCCAGACCGGTGAGGTGCTCGACCCGCACACCGCGATCGGCGTCAAGGCCGCACGCGAGTGCCGCCGCAGCCTGGACACGCCGATGGTGGTGCTGGGCACTGCGCACCCGGTCAAGTTCCCGGAAGCGGTGGAGAAGGCCGGTGTCGGCAAGGCTCTGGAACTGCCGGCGCACCTGACTGACCTGTTCGCCCGCGAAGAGAAGTGCACGGTACTGGCCAATGACCTGAAAGCCGTTCAGGCCTTCGTCAGCCAGCACGGTAATCGCGGCAAACCGCTCTGATCGACTGATCGGCACAACAAAGCCCGTCTCTGACGGGCTTTTTTATTTCTACACTGGCAATGGTTTGCAGCAACGGATCAAGGGTATCAATGAGCACCGGACATCGACGCACAACAGGGCTGTTGCTGGCCTGCCTGTTCTGGCTGGGTATCGGGCCCTGGGCCCAGGCCGCCCAGAGCCTGCCCTTTACCCTGGTACCGCCGTTCACCGAGCTTGGGCCGATGCCATTGACCGCGGCCCAGCAACAATGGCTGGGCCCGGCGCGGGTGTTGCGGGTCGGTATCTCGTTTGCCGACTACGAGCCGGTGGACATCACCATCGACCGCAACCGCTACCAGGGCATCAGCGCCGACTACCTGAGCCTGGTTGCCGAACGCCTGGGGGTGAAAACCCAGGTGCTGGCCTTCGCCAAGCGCGAGGAGGCGATCGAGGCCTTGCGCCATGGCGACATCGATGTCCTGACCAGCGCCAACGGCTTTGAACGCAGCGTGGCGGGCCTGGCGTTCTCCGACGATTACATTCCGGACCGCTCCATGGTCGTGGTGCGTGGCGGCGCGCCGGTGCCGCCAAAGTCGCTGGCGGGGAAGAAAGTGGTCCTGCTCGACGGTTATGCCGACACCCGGGTCATGCACCAGGTTTATCCCGACAGTCAGGTGCTGCTGGCGCCCAACCTCAGCAGTGCCCTGGAGGCGCTCAACCAGGGTGAAGTGGATGCGTTTGTCGGCAACGAGATCATCATCCGCGCCTTCAATGCCCTGCGTCCGTACCTGGGCCTGCAGGTGGTCGGCCCCAGCGCCTTGCCGCCGATTGGCTTCGCCTTTGCCGTGCGTGCCGAAGACCGGCTGCTGCAGGAGATGTTCAACCAGGCGCTGGCCAGCATCGAGGAGTCGGTGCGCCGCGAAATTCTTGGCCGCTGGACCTCCGGCCTGGGCTCGGACGTGGCTCATCACCGGGTCGAGCTGAGCGTCGCCGAGCGCCGCTGGATCGCCAGCCATCCGCGGGTGACCGTGGTTGGCAGCCAGTATCCGCCTTACCTGTTCCGCACTCGCCAGGGCGCCTGGGTGGGGCTTAACAGCGATGTGCTGGCGACCATTGCGCAGATGACGGGCCTGCAGTTTGACTATGCGCCGTCCGAATCGATTGCCCAGAGCCTGGAGCTGCTCAGGAGCGGGCAGGCCGACATGAGCACAACCCTCAGTGAAACCGCGGAGCGCCGCGAGTTTCTCGGGTTCACTCATTCCATTGGCGGGCAGAGCTGGGTGTTCATCGTTCGTGCGCCGCAACTGGGCCTGGCGTCGCTGGACGAACTGGCCGGGCAGACCCTGGCACTGCCGGCGCAGCATGCGCTGGAGAGCACCCTTCGCGAGGATCACCCGGGTATTCGCCTGTTGTTGGTGGACTCGCTGGAGCAAGCCCGGGAAAAGGTCCGCAACGGCGAAGCCCTGGCCACCATCGACAGCGAAATCGGCGCCTACAGCGTGATCGGCAACGACCCGGTGCTCAAGGTCGGGCGTGGAGTCGAGGGCAAGTGGGCACCGGACCGGTTCTCGGTACGGCGCAGCGCTCCGGAGCTGGAAAGCATCCTCAACAAGGCCCTGGAAGCCTTCCCGGTCGCCGAGTTGCGTGCCGTGCGCATGAAGTGGCTGGGCGCGCTGGCGCCGCCAGCGCCGGCCTGGCAGCGGATTGCGCCGTGGATCTACTGGACCGTGGCGGCGGCGGTACTGTTCGGGCTGGTGTCGCTGGTCTGGAGCAGTCGCTTGCGCGCGCAGATCAACCAGCGGCAGAAGGCCGAGCAAGCCCTCAACGACCAGTTGGCGTTCAAGCGTGCACTGCTCGACGGAATCCCCAACCCGATCTACGTGCGCGACCTGGAGGGGCGGCTGATCACCTGCAACAAAAGCTACGAACAGGCCTTCTCGATGCGCCTGGAAGATGTCAAGGGCCGGCGGCTGACAGACATCGATGTCATTCCCGAGGAGCTGGCCAGGCAACTGCATGCCGATTACCTGAGCCTGCTCGAAGATCCGCAACCGGTGTTCGCGGACCGCTGTATCGAGTTTGAGGGCCAGCGCACCGATGCCTACCAGTGGACCGTGCCGTTCTACAGTGCCGACGGGCAGCTGCAAGGCCTGCTGGGGGGCTGGATCGACATCACCGAGCGCAAGCAACTGGAGGTGGCGCTGGTCGAAGCCCGGCAGCAGGCCGAGCAGGCCAACCAGGCCAAAAGTACCTTTCTGGCGACCATGAGCCACGAGATTCGCACGCCCATGGCGGTGATCATCGGCCTGCTCGAACTTGAGCGGGAAACCACCCTGGACCGCGGCGAGCAGCCGTCCCGGCGGCTGGAAACCGCCCATCAATCAGCCCGTGAGCTGATTGCGCTGATCGGTGACAGCCTCGACCTTGCCCGGATCGAGGCCGGCAGCCTGCAGCTCGAACCCCAGGCCCGGGCACTGGCGCCATTTCTCAAGGCTATCGTCGAGCAGTTCCAGGCCCAGGCCCTGGCTCAGGGCCTGGACTTGCGCCTGCAACTGGCCAGCGAAGCAGAGGGGGTGTACTGGTTCGACCCGCTGCGCTTGCGCCAGGTGCTGACCAACCTGCTGGGCAATGCCCTGAAATTCACCCACCTGGGCCTGGTAGAGCTGCAGGTCAGCCGCACGGGCTGCGACAGTTTGCAGGGCGTTGGCTTACGCTTGTGTGTGCGTGACACCGGCATCGGTATCAGCAAGCAACAGCAGAGCGCGCTGTTCCAGCCCTTCGCTCAGGCAGGCGCGGGTGCCGAATATGGCGGCTCGGGCCTGGGCCTGAGCATTTGCCGGCAGTTGGTCGAGTTGATGGGCGGCAACATTGCCCTGCGTAGCGTGCCGGGCAAAGGTACCGAGGTCAGTGTCGAGCTGACCCTCGAAGCGCTGGCTACCGAGCCTGTAGCGCCAGCGCCGACGCGTGGGCTGGCGGGCGGGCCGGCGCGGCGGATTCTGGTGGTTGATGACCTTTCGGCCAGCCGCTTAGTGCTCAGCCAGCAACTGGAATTCCTTGGCCATGAGGTACTGGCTGTGGAGAACGGCCAGAGTGCTTTGCAGGCCTGGCAGGACGGCGATTTCGACCTGGTGCTCAGCGATTGCAACATGCCGGTGATGAACGGTTATGCGCTGGCCCGTGGCATCCGCCGCCTGGAACGCGACAGCCAGCGCCCAGCGATCGCCATCGTTGGCTGCACCGCCAACGCTATGAAAGAGGAGCGCGCCCGCTGCCTGGAGGCCGGCATGGATGAATGTCTGGTCAAGCCGGTTGCGCTGGCCCAGCTTGTCGCGGTGATCGACAGGCTGGCCGCGCGGCCCAGCTTCAGGATGGATACCCTGCAGAAGATGACCCAGGCCAACAATGCGGTACTGCGGCGCATGCTTGAGGAGTTGCGCAAAAACCTGCGGGAAGAGTCCGCTTTGCTCGCCTCTGCCGTCCAGACCCAAGGCTGGGAAGCCATTGGCGTGGCATTGCACCGCCTCAAGGGCGTCGCCTGCCTGATTGATGCGCTGCCCCTGGCGCAGGCGTGCGCGCAACTGGAAAAGGCCAGCCAGGTGCGCTCGACGCAGGCTGCCGACCCGGGATGGGCAGCATTGCAGGCGGCAATCGACCAGTTGAATCAGGACATTGAACAAGAGCTGTGGAAAATGTCACCTCAACTTTAGGACATGTCCTATGGGCGTCCTAGGTCAATTTTCCTAGAGTTGCACAGTGCTGTCGTTCAGATCGGCTACTGCGGGGAAATTTTCATGCGCTCACTTAAGGTTCTGATTCTCGAGGATCATCCTTTCCAACTGATGGCCTTGCATCAGATGCTCAATGCCAATGGCGTCTTCGATGTGCTGACGGCGGAGTCGGTCGACGGCGCACGGCAGACGCTGTCCCGGCGCGGGCGGGTCGATATCGCCATCTGCGACCTGCACATGGACGGCCAGGACGGCCTGGAGCTGATCCGTCACCTGGCTGACAGCGGCCTGGCGGCGGCCTTGATTATCCTCAGCAGCGCCGAACGTGGTGTGCTCGATAGCGTTGCCGACCTGGCGCGACAGTTGGGCTTGCGGGTGCTCGGCAGTCTGCAGAAGCCGGCTTGCAGCGTGTCGCTGCACAAGTTGCTGCGCCGCTACCTCGACGAGCCCGGCGATTCGCCCCAGGCGCTCGCCGCACCGGCCCATGCCGAGCTGTTGGCCATGTCGCCCGCCGAGTTGGCGCAGAGCCAGGCGCAGTGGCAGGCCCATTACCAGCCCAAGGTGGGTTTCGACGGTGCCCTGGTCGGGGTGGAGGCGTTAGTACGTTGGCAACACCCAAGCCTTGGCTTGCTTAGCCCGGCGCAGTTCTTCCCCTTGATTGAAGGCGCCGGGTTGCTGGAGGCACTCAGCTGGCACGTACTCGACCAGGCCCTGGCATTCAGTGCCCAGGCCAGGCTCGCCAGTGGCCAGCCATTACCCGTGGCGGTCAACATCGCCCCGCTGATGCTCACCCGCGATGATTTCGCCGCGCAGGTCGTCGCGGCCCTCAAGCGCCATGACGTGCCGGCCAGCGCCCTGACCCTGGAGGTCATCGAAACCCACAGCTGCCAGCTCGACAGCAACCAGCTCGAAGGGCTGTTGCACCTGCGCATCCAGGGCTGCCAACTGTCGATCGATGATTTCGGCATGGGCGTGTCCAATCTGCAGCGCCTGCTCGAACTGCCATTCAGCGAGTTGAAACTGCCCAGCGAGTTTGTCCGGGGCATGGCCGATGATGGCCGCAAGGCCGCCGTGGTGGCGGGGGCGCTGATCATGGCCCGGCGCATGGACCTGAACGTGGTGGTCGAGGGCGTCGAGACGGTGGATGACCTGATGGCGATCAAGGCCCTGGGCAGCCCGATCATGCAGGGCTATTTCATTGCCCGGCCGATGGCGGGGCAGGACCTGCGCCGGTGGATGCTCGAGCGTGAGCCGGCCGAGGCCAGGCTGCGGCGCAGGGCGTGAACAGCCTTCAGCCCAGGCCGTGCTCCTGCAAATAGAGGTACAGCGCGGCGTCATTGGCCAGGCCCAGCTTGCGCATGGCACTGACCTTCTGGCTGCTCACTGTCTGCTTGCTGCGGTTGAGCAGGGTGGCGATCTGGCCGACCGTGTGGCCGCCGGCGAGCAGGCGGGCGACTTCCAGCTCGCGCGGCGACAACGCCGTCTGGTCGCGAGCCAGGTCTTCACGCACGGCACCGTCCTGCAACAGCAACTGCTGCACCGAATCGGCCAGGTAAATCTTGCCGCTGCGCAGGCGGGCGATGGCCTGGGGCAATTCGTCGGCCAGGCTGGCCTTGCTCAGCAGGCCATTGACGCCCAGGGCCAGCATGGCCCGGAACAGCCCGGCATTGTTGAGCATGGTCACCACCAGCAGCGGCAACTGCGGATGGTGCCGGCGCAGTTGTTCGAGCAGCTTCAAGCCATCGTTCTGCTGCTCCAGCGGCATCATGAAGTCGGTCACCAGCACGTCGCATTCCAGGCTTTGCAGCAGGGTCGTGAGCTCCAGCGGGCCGCCGGCTTCGCCCACTACGCGAATGCCCGGAAGCTGCTCGAGCACGGCGCGCAGGCCGATACGAAAGATCGGGTGGTCATCGGCCAGGATGATGCGCAGTTCACTGGGGGCAGGGGCTGTCACAGGCAGGCTCCGCTCAGCGTGCTGGATTTCAATCTGTCATTTTTGCCGGGCATGCTGGGTAAAGGAAATCGCACTGAGAGAACTTTTCCGGCTGCCTCAGGGTCAGTGAAAGACCCCTTCTCGACAGGTAGGTGAACAATGAATGAGATGGAATGTATCAGATTGTTGCTTGGTCAAGCATTGGCACCGTACCGGGTCAGGCTGGTGCGCCTGAGCACCGGCTGTGATTTCGACCTGCGCCTGACCGACGAAGCCAACCGCAGTGTGCTGCGGCGTACGGTCAAGCCCAGCCAGTTGCAGGACCAGCGCCTGCTGGTCGACCTTGTCGATGGCTTGCAGCGTGACCTGCTGATTGTAGAGGGCCGCCTGCAGCCTTGCGTCATCGCGGCGCAGCGCCATCTGCAGCAAGGCCGCTCGATCAGCGCCGGGGTGTGACGGAACCTTTGCCGGGCAAGGCAATCAGACCTGACAAGGACAGCTGATCGGGATTTTGCTCCGATGTCGTGAAGCTGTCGTGCGAAGCCCTATGGGCTTTTGTTTAGCCCCGGGCGGCCTCCCCACCGTTCGGGGTTTCTTTTTGCCTGCGATCGGGCCTCAGGGGTGCTCGCCAAACAGGTGCAGGCTGTCGTGCAGGTACTGTTCGCGCATTTGCGGCGCCAGCCACTGGGCGTACAGGTCGGGCAAGGTGTCGTTGCGCAGCGGCAGTAGCAGTTTGTTGATATGGCTGATGGCTTCGCGCCCCAGCGGCGTGTCGGAGCAGCCGACCCGCAGCAACTGGTACTGCTCGACTCCCTGGATCGGGTAGAAGGCATAGTCGTCGCTGGGCCAGCCTTGCTGTTGCAGCAGGTAGCGCACTTCCGGCCAGTAGCCGAGCACCAGTTGCAGGCGGTCATGCTGCTGCATTTGCAGCAGGCTGGTCACTGCGTCATTGCCGTAGTGGCGGCTGAGGGTAGTGTCGGGCAGGGTCTTGAGCAGTTCATCAACCGCCGGGCTGTAGCTGCGCTGGGCGACCACACCCAGCTTGAGCGCGGTACTGCCGAGCAGCGTCTGCAGGTCGACCTGCTGGTTGTGCAGGTAGGGGTCAAGCAGGTGCTGGTCCTTGCGCCGGACCACCAGGCCGCTGCTGAGCACGCCCAGGCTGGGGATCGAGAAATGCACATAGCGCGCTCGCTCCGGGGTCCACAGCAGGGTCGGGTCGCAGGTGAAGGTGGGCGCCTGGAGCATCTGGATGCCGCGGGCGCGGTTGACCCGGACGATGCTGTGATCGTATTCGGGCATCTGTTCGATCAGCAGCGGCAGCAAGCGGTCGATCACCCCCTGGCCCTTGCCGGTGCCTTCGAAAATGGTCAGCGGCGGCAAGTCGCGCAACAACCAGAACAAACGCTCCTTGGCCGAGGCCGGAGCGGGCAGGCCCAGGCAAAGCAACAGACCTAGCAACAGCGGCAATCCACGACGCATGCTCGCTTGCCAGTGATGGGTCATGTCCAGGTCTCCACCGTTGCCACGCAACTTGAGTAGTGCCGTGTTCAGACTGCGCCTTGCGTGCGTAGCCGGGCAATCGCTGCTGTGTCATAACCCAGCCCGGCCAGTACCTGCTCGGTGTGGGCTCCAAGCTCCGGCCCGACCCATTCGCTGGAGCCGGGGGTGTCCGAGAGCTTGGGGACGATCCCCGGCATCTTGAACGGCGTGCCATCGGGCAGCTTGGCCTGGAGGAACATCTCGCGGGCGAGAAATTGCGGGTCGCTGAACATATCTTCGGCACTGTAGATGCGGCTGGCCGGTACCTGGGCCTCATTGAGCACCTGCATCAGCGCATCCAGTGGCAAGGTCCGCGCCCAGCGGTCGATCACCCCGTACAACTCATCGCGGCGCAGGTCGCGGCCGTCATTGCTGGCGAGCGCCGGATCGTCGGCCAGGTCATCGCGGCCGATGGCCTGCATGAATCGCTTGAAGATCGCATCGCCATTGGCGCCGATCTGCACGTGCTTGCCATCGGCGCTGGTGTGGATGGAGGAGGGGGTGATGCCGGGCATGATGTTGCCGGTACGCTCGCGGATAAAGCCGAACACGTCGAACTCCGGCACCATGCTTTCCATCATGGCGAAGATCGCTTCGTACAGGGCCACGTCTACCACCTGGCCCTGGCCGCCGTTGACTTCGCGATGACGCAGGGCCATCAACGCCCCGATCACGCCCCACAAGGCCGCAATCGAGTCACCGATGGAGATGCCGGTACGCACCGGCGGGCGGTCCTCGAAACCGGTGATGTAGCGCAGCCCGCCCATGGATTCGCCGACGGCGCCGAACCCCGGCTGGTCTTTCATCGGCCCGGTCTGGCCGAAGCCGGACAGGCGCACCATCACCAGCTTCGGGTTGAGAGCGTGCAGCACGTCCCAGCCCAGGCCGAGTTTTTCCAGCACCCCGGGACGGAAGTTCTCGATCAGGATGTCGGCCTCGGCCAGCAGCTTCTTGAGAATATCCAGCCCTTCGGCATGCTTGAGGTTGAGCGTGAGCGACTGCTTGTTGCGGGCCTGGACGAACCACCACAGCGACGTGCCTTCGTACAGCTTGCGCCACTTGCGCAGCGGGTCGCCGCCATCGGGCGACTCGACCTTGATTACCTCGGCGCCGAATTCGGCGCAGATGCGCGAAGCGAACGGGCCGGCAATCAGGGTGCCGAGTTCGATGACTTTGAGGCCGGCGAGAGGTTTGCTGGGCGTAGGCATGAGGCGTCCGTGGCAGCGGGTCAGGGCCCCCGTTTTTATCATAGCTGGGCGCGCCCAGATACTGCTGCGGCGCAAGGAACATGCGGATCGGTTAGACTGGGCGACTTTCCTTGCCGCAAGAAGCCCGTCCATGGCCCAGCCATCCACCACCTACAAGTTTGAACTGAACCTCACCGACCTTGACCGCGGTGTGTACGAAAGCGTCAAGCAGACCATCGCCCGTCACCCGTCGGAAACCGAAGAGCGCATGGCCGTGCGTCTGCTGGCCTACGCCCTGTGGTACAACGAGCAACTGTCTTTTGGCCGAGGTCTGTCGGACGTGGACGAAGCGGCGGTGTGGGAAAAAAGCCTGGACGACCGCATCCTGCACTGGATCGAAGTCGGCCAGCCCGATGCCGATCGTCTGACCTGGTGCTCGCGTCGCACCGAGCGCACCAGCCTGCTGGCCTATGGCAGCCTGCGCGTGTGGGAAACCAAGGTGCTGCCGGCGGTCAAGAACCTGAAAAACCTCAACATCGCCGCCGTGCCCCAGGAAGTACTGGAAACCCTGGCCAAGGACATGCCGCGGGCGATCAAGTGGGACGTGATGATCAGCGAAGGCACGGTGTTCGTCACCGACGATCGCGGCCAGCACGAAGTCCAGCTGCAATGGCTGATGGGCGAGCGCTGATCGCGCGTCCTTTCAAGCCGAACATCCCTGATTGACGAGAAGCCCCAACGCCCCATGCGTATCGATCCCCGCCCGTTGCCGTCCACGTTGCCCTTTCTCGGCGACCTGCCACCCTTGCTGACCCGCCTGTATGCCGCCCGTGGCGTGCAATCGGCAGCCGAGCTGGATAAGAGCCTGGCGCGCCTGCTGCCTTACCAGCAGCTCAAGGGCATCGAGGCGGCAGTCGACCTGCTGGTGACGGCACTGGCAGAACGCCAGCGCATCCTCATCGTCGGCGACTTCGATGCCGACGGCGCCACCGCCAGCACCGTTGGCCTGCTCGGCCTGCGTCTGCTGGGTGCTGCCCATGTTGATTACCTGGTGCCCAACCGCTTCGAGTACGGCTATGGCCTGACTCCGGAGATTGTCGAAGTGGCCTTGCAGCGCCAGCCGCAATTGCTGATCACCGTCGACAACGGCATTTCCAGCGTCGAAGGCGTGGCCGCCGCCAAAGCTGCGGGATTGAAGGTCCTGGTGACCGATCACCACCTGCCTGGCCATGAGCTGCCGGCGGCCGACGCCATCGTCAACCCCAACCAGCCGGGCTGCGAGTTCCCCAGCAAGGCGCTGGCCGGGGTCGGGGTGATTTTCTATGTGCTGATGGCCTTGCGCGCGCGGTTGCGCAGCCTCGGTCACTACGACAACGCGCCGCAACCGAACATTGGCGAGCTGCTTGATCTGGTGGCCCTGGGCAGCGTCGCTGACGTGGTGCCGCTGGATGCCAACAACCGCATCCTGGTGCACCAGGGCCTGGAACGCATCCGTGCCGGACGGGCGCGGCCGGGGCTCAAGGCCATTCTTGAAGTGGCCCGCCGCGATCATGCGCGTATCACCTCCACCGACCTTGGCTTTATTCTCGGCCCACGGCTCAATGCGGCCGGGCGCCTGGACGACATGAGCCTGGGCATCGAGTGCCTGCTCAGTGACGATGCCAACCAGGCTCGGGAAATGGCCGGCCAGCTCGACGAACTGAACCAGGACCGCAAATCCATCGAGCAGGGCATGCAGCGCGAAGCCCTGGCCCAGCTCAAGGACCTGCCGCTGGAATCGATGCCGTTCGGCCTGTGCCTGTTCGAGCCGGACTGGCACCAGGGCGTGATCGGCATCCTTGCCTCGCGCCTGAAAGAGCGTTACCACCGCCCGACCATCGCCTTTGCCGATGCCGGCGACGGCATGCTCAAGGGCTCGGCGCGCTCGGTGCCGGGCTTTCATATTCGCGATGCGCTGGATGCCGTGGCGGCGCGCCATCCGCAGTTGATCAGCAAGTTCGGCGGCCACGCCATGGCCGCCGGCCTGTCGCTGCCGGCTGATAACTTTCCGGACTTTGCCCAGGCCTTCGACGAAGAAACCCGTCGCCAGCTGCGTGAAGAAGACCTCACCGGCCGTTTGTTGTCGGACGGCACCCTGGCGGTCGAGGAGTTCCACCTGGAGCTGGCCCGGGCTTTGCGCAACGCCGGGCCGTGGGGCCAGCACTTCCCCGAGCCGCTGTTCCACGGGGTGTTCCAACTGGTCGAGCAACGGGTCGTCGGTGAGCGGCACCTGAAGGTGGTGCTCAAGAGCGAATGCGGTTCGCTCAAGCTCGATGGCATCGCCTTTGGCGTCGACCGTGAAGTCTGGCCCAACCCCACCGTGCGCTGGGTCGAGCTGGCCTACAAGCTCGACGTCAACGAGTTCCGCGGCCAGGAAAGCGTGCAACTGATGATCGCGCATATCGAGCCGCGCTGATCTCACGGGGCAAAGTGGTCTAGGCTTCGAATGATGGGTCGAAGAACCTGCGGGGAAGATTCTGTAGTCGGCCGGTCAACTACCTGGAGCCTTACCACTTGATTTGAGAGGTGCCCCATGAGCCTGCTGCTTGAGCCGTATACCCTGCGCCAGCTGATCCTGCCCAACCGCATTGCCGTCTCACCCATGTGCCAGTATTCCAGTGTCGACGGCCTGGCCAATGACTGGCACCTGGTGCACCTGGGCAGCCGCGCGGTGGGCGGTGCCGGGCTGATTTTCACCGAAGCTACTGCCGTGACCGCCGACGGGCGCATTACCGCGCAAGACCTGGGCTTGTGGGACGACGCGCAGATCCCGGGGCTGCAACGCATCACCCGTTTCATCACCGCCCAGGGCGCGGTGCCCGGCATCCAGCTGGCCCATGCCGGGCGCAAGGCCAGCACCCATCGGCCGTGGCTGGGCAAGCATGGCAGCGTCAAGGTCGACGATGGCGGCTGGGTGCCAGTGGGGCCCTCGAAAATTGCCTTCGACCCGGAGCACACCGCACCCAGCGAACTGAACGAAGCGCAGATCGGCGAGATCATCCAGGCCTTTGTCGCCGCTGCCCGGCGCGCCCTTGAGGCCGGTTTCAAGGTGGTCGAAGTGCATGCCGCCCATGGCTACCTGTTGCACCAGTTCCTGTCGCCATTGAGCAACCAGCGCCGCGACCAGTACGGCAGCTGCTTTGAAAATCGCATTCGCCTGACCCTGCAAGTGACCGAAGCGGTGCGCGAGGTGTGGCCGGCCGAGTTGCCGGTGTTCGTGCGGCTATCGGCCACCGATTGGGTCGAGGATGGCTGGAACCCGGATGAGACCGTGGAGCTGGCCAAGCGCCTGCGCAAACTGGGCGTGGACCTGATCGACGTGTCCTCTGGCGGCACCTCGGTAAAAGCCGAGATCCCGACCGGGCCGGGCTATCAGACTCAGTTCGCGGCCAAAGTGCGGGAAGAGGCGGGGATCGCCACCGGGACGGTGGGCATGATCACCGACCCGATGCAGGCTGAAACCATCTTGCGTACCGCGCAGGCCGATATCATCTTCCTCGCCCGCGAATTGCTGCGCGACCCGTACTGGCCGCTGCATGCCGACGACGACCTGGGCGGCAACAAGGCGGTGTGGCCGGCGCAGTATCAACGGGCTACCAGTCGCGAGCAGCCGATACATGAGTCTGATTTACGCGATTGACTGAATGGCGAGCGCTTCGCGCTCGATCGCAGGCAAGCCAGCTCCCACAGGTTCGGCGTACATAAACCCTCTGTGGGAGCGGGCCTTAGGCATGTGCGGCCTGGCTCAACACATCGCTGACCCACTGGTTGATGCTCTTGTCTGCCAACTCAGCTTTTTGCGCGACGCTGGCATGCAGCGTCGGCTCAAGGCGCAAGCTCAATTTCCCCGAGTAAGCTTTCTGTGGCTCACGTCCCAGGCGCGCGCAGGTATCAAGGTAGTCATCCACGGCTTCTTCGAAGGCGCTGCGCAACTGCGGGACCGATTGCGCGTGAAAGCCGATCACATCGCGTATGCCGGCGACATGGCCGATCAGCAATTGGTCTTCATCGCTGTATTCAATACGGGCGGCGTAGCCCTTGTAGTTCATGACATTCATGGGGTCACTCCTGCCTGTTCCAGAAAGTACCGCGCATCGCGGATCTGATAAGGCTTGGCATCTTTATCCGGATGAGGGCGATGGAACGTCGCGATCACACCATTGAGTTCAAAGCGCACGCGTGAACCTCTGCCTTCGATTACCCGGGCTCCCGCACCGACCAACAAAGATTCGATGCGAGCCCATTCCAGATTGCCGGGTATCGGTTTGCTGAAGATTGACTTCAGCGTACTGCGCTGATGATTATTCATGGTATCAGATTATGATACCGTCTGCGATGCAGCAATGGGATGTCCGTAGGGCGAAGCCTTTATGGATGAAGGAGGTTTCCTGGATTTAGCCCAGTTCCCCCACCGCACTCCACGCCTCATCAATCGCCGCATGGGCATAGGCGCTCCAGGCCGCGTCCGAGTTGGCGATGCTGACCTTGCCCACGGGCTGGCGCGCCAGCTCCATCCACTGCTCGATCTGCGCCGGGTCGTCGTAGAGGGTATTGGTGGAGCAGGCATAACCATGGGGCCAGCGGTTGACCGTGATCGCCAGGATGTCCTTGTTGTGGTCAAAGCCACCAGGACCCAGCATGCGTTGCAACTGCTCGCGCAGCTGGCTTTCCAGTACCTCGAATGAGGTGCCGTACAGGCGCCCGCGTCCGGCACGGGCCTGGTCGCGGCTGTTCATGCCGCTGTCGGGGCTGGTCGGGACTAACACCATGTGCAGGCCGATGGGCTGCGCCGGGTCGCGTGGATGCTCGTAGCCGCCGAGGCTCACCGGGTAGTCGAGCTTGATCCGGCTGTAGGGCTGGGTGGCGGCGTAGATTTCGTGCACGCCAAGCTTCTGGAACGCTTGCCAGTTGCGCACGATGACCTTGGTGTACACCAGCGGGAACTTGACGTTCTGGCTCAGGGCGTGGGCCTGTTCGGCCGACAGGTCGCGCAGCAGGTAGGGGATCATCATGTTGTAGCAGGCCAGGACGCAGTGCTTGGCGCGCACCTTGGCCAGTTGCCCGGCGCGGCTGTAGCCGACATCGACTCCACCCGCGACGTTGCGCACGCTCACCGCCGTGCTGTTCAGGCGCAGGCGCAGCGGTTGCCCGGCGCGGTCGAGCTGGCTGTAGTCGAAATTGGCGAGGACGATGTCTTCCATGCTCTGGCCCGGCGCCACCGATGGCACCAGGCTGCGCACCAGCAGGCGTGCCAGCGAGGCGTTGCCGTCGGGGAAGTGGTAGATGTAGGGCTCTTCCATCTCCGCCTTGGCTTCCTCGCTGAGCGGCGCCAGGTTCATCGCGGCAAAGCCCGGGAAGCCGACAGAGTAGGCGTCGGCAGCGGCGACGGCATCGATGCCCACGGCCATGAAGTCGTTGGTGCGGCCCTGGAAGTACTTGACCGCCCTGGCCGACAGGCCGACGTCCTTGAGCAGGAAGTCGCGGTAGCTGGTGCGCTCCAGATAGGCCGTCTTGTCCTCCAGCGACTTGCCGGCCAGGTAGTCGCGCGGCGCCTGGTGCAGGTCGATCAGCGCCTTGCGGTCGCTTGCGGGCAAGGGGAAGTCATTGATGAAATCAGCAATCGGGCGGGCGTTGAGCTGGCTCGGGGCGATGTCGTCGGCGACCATCGGCGTCGGGTCGCCAGTGACCAGCTTGTCTTCGCCGAAGGTTTCCTGGTCGAAGAACACCGCGCGCGACAGGCCCAGGTCGGGGTAGAAGCTGCGGTCAAAGGCGGTCTCGAAACGCTTGATATCGACGCCAAGCTTTTGCAGCAGGCCGTTGACCTCCTTGCTGTACAGATGGTTGGGCGACTGCAAGGCTTCACTGCCGCCATAGCCAAGGATCATCCGCCCACCGGCGCTGAACTCGTTGCGCTTGGCGTGGCCGCCGAAATCGTCATGGTTCTCGAGGATCAGGATCTTCGCGGCGGGATGTTTCTCGCGATAGAAGAACGCCGCCGCCAGGCCGCTGATGCCGCCGCCGACCACCACCAGGTCGTATTCCTCGCTGATCGGCAGGGCGTCGGTGGCGAAGGCCTTTTTCTCCCAGCCCATCTGGTGCGCAACTTCGAAGGCGCCGACATGGCTGCCACGCAAACCGGTCAAGGCCGGTGGGTAATAGCGCCCGCTGGGGGCCGCCTGAAGCAGTTGCAGCGGGGTCAGGCCCGCTGCGACGCCGATGGCGACTCCGTTGATGAAGTCGCGTCGGGTGATTTCCATGGGTGTCCTTACCTTAATGTTTGAACATCACATGTCGGACGCAGGTGTAGTCCTCCAGCCCGTACATGGACATATCCTTGCCATAGCCAGACAGTTTCTGACCGCCATGGGGCATTTCGCTGACCAGCATAAAGTGCGTGTTGACCCAGGTACAGCCGTACTGCAGGCGCGCCGAAACGCGGTGGGCACGGCCGACGTCGGCGGTCCACAGCGACGACGCCAGGCCGTAGTCGGAATCGTTGGCCCAGGCCAGGGCCTGCGCTTCATCGTCGAAACGGGTCACCGAGACCACCGGCCCGAACACCTCGCGGCGGACGATCTCGTCATCCTGCTGGGCATCGGCCAGCACCGTAGGTTCGAAAAAGAAACCGTCACCGGCCACCGCCTTGCCACCGGTGACCAGGCGAATATGCGGCTGGGCAACCGCCCGTTCGACCATGGCCGCCACCCGGTCGCGGTGCTGGGCGGTGATCAGCGGGCCGAGCTCGGTGTCCGGGTCGTTCTGCAGGCCATGCTTGATGCTGGCCACGGCCTTGCCGAGCTTTTCGACGAATTGCTCGTAGATCCCGCTCTGGGCATAGATGCGGCAGGCGGCGGTGCAGTCCTGGCCGGCATTGTAGAAGCCGAAGGTGCGGATGCCGTCGACCGCGGCGTCGATATCGGCATCATCAAAAATGATCACCGGGGCCTTGCCGCCCAGTTCCATGTGCATGCGCTTCACGCTGTCGGCGGTGCTGGCGATGATGTTGGCGCCGGTTGGGATCGAGCCGGTCAGCGACACCATGCGCACTTTCGGGTGGGTCACCAGCGGCGTGCCGACGCTCGGCCCGCGGCCGAAAAGAATGTTCAGCACGCCGGCCGGCAACAGCTCGCTGGCAAGTTCTGCCAGGCGCAGCGCTGTCAGCGGCGTTTGCTCCGACGGCTTGAGCACCACGGTGTTGCCGGCGGCCAGCGCCGGGGCGATCTTCCAGGCAACCATCATCAGCGGGTAGTTCCACGGCGCGATCGAGGCGACCACGCCCAGCGGGTCGCGACGGGTCATCGAGGTATGCCCCGGCAGGTATTCACCGGCAGCCGAGCCGCCCAGACAGCGGCTGGCACCGGCAAAAAAGCGGAACACATCGGCGATCGCCGGGATCTCGTCATTGAGCGCGGCGGCGTAGGGCTTGCCGCAGTTGTCCGACTCCAGGCGGGCCAGCTCTTCGCCGTGGGCCTCGATGGCGTCGGCAAGTTTGAGCAGCAACAGCGAACGCTCTTTGGGCGTGGTCTGCGACCAGCTGTCGAAGGCACGGTCGGCGGCGCGCACGGCAGCATCGACCTGGGCCTCGCTGGCCTCGTTGACTTCCACCAGCACGCTGCCCAGCGCCGGGTTGAGCACCGCGTAGCCTGCGCCTTCGCCGTCCACCAGTTGGCCGTTGATCAACAGTCGGGTTTGCATGGTCCAGTCCTCCAGGAGTTATTTGCCGCTGCCGGCAACGCTTTCGCCGCCGCGGGTCAGGTAATAGGCGCCGAGGATCGGCAGCATGGTCACCAGCATCACCAGCATGGCCACTACGTTGGTGACCGGCACATCGCGCGGCCGGCTCAACTGGTTGAGCAGCCAGATTGGCAGGGTGCGCTCGTGGCCTGCGGTGAAGGTGGTGACGATGATTTCATCGAACGACAAGGCAAAGGCCAGCATGCCGCCGGCCAGCAGTGCCGAGCCGAGGTTGGGCAAAACGATGTAGCGAAAGGTCTGCCAGCCGTCGGCGCCCAGGTCCATCGACGCCTCGATCAGGCTCTGCGAGGTGCGCCGCAGGCGGGCGATGACGTTGTTGTAGACGATCACCACGCAAAAGGTGGCGTGGCCGACGACGATGGTGAAAATGCCCGGCTCGATCCCCAGGGTCTTGAATGCCGAGAGCAGGGCGATGCCGGTGATGATCCCGGGCAGGGCGATGGGCAAAATCAGCATCAGCGAGATGCTCTCCTTGCCGAAAAAGCTGCGCCGGTACAGCGCCGCCGAGGCCAGGGTGCCGAGCACCAGGGCGATCAGCGTCGCCAGGCAGGCGACCTGCAGCGACAGCTTGATCGACTCCAGCACGTCCGGGCGCGCAAACGCCACGCTGAACCACTTCAGGGTCAAGCCCTGGGGCGGAAAGCTGAAGGCGGCGTCCTCGGTGTTGAAGGCATAGAGGAAGATGATCAGGATCGGGAAGTGCAGGAACACCAGCCCGCCCCAGGCCGCCAGGCGCAGGCCGATCGAGGCGCGTTCAGAGTGCATCGAAGGCCCCCAGGCGTTTGACTATGGTCAGGTACACGGCAATCAGCACGATCGGCACCAGGGTAAAGGCGGCGGCCATGGGCATGTTGCCGATGGCGCCCTGCTGGGCATAGACCATGCTGCCAATGAAGTAGCCGGGCGGGCCGACCAGTTGCGGGACGATAAAGTCGCCCAGGGTCAGCGAGAAGGTGAAGATCGAGCCTGCGGCTATGCCAGGTACCGACAGCGGCAGGATCACCTGCATGAAGGTCTGTCGCGGCCGGGCGCCAAGGTCCGCCGAGGCTTGCAGCAATGACGGCGGCAGGCGTTCCAGCGAAGCCTGGATCGGCAGGATCATGAACGGCAGCCAGATGTACACGAACACCAGGAAGCGCCCCAGGTGCGAGGTCGACAGGGTGCTGCCGCCGACCCCGGGAATACCGAGGATGAACTGCAGCACCGGCCCCAGGTTGAGTTGCTGGACGAACCACTGGGCCACGCCGCCCTTGGCCAGCAGCAGGGTCCAGGCGTAGGCCTTGACGATGTAGCTGGCCCACATCGGCATCATCACCGCGATATAAAAGAACGCTTTGGTCTTGCCGCTGGTGTAGCGGGCCATGTAGTAGGCGATGGGGAAGGCCAGCACGGCGCTAGCCAGCGACACGGCGATGGCCATGCCCAGGGTGCGCAGGATGATGTCGAAGTTCGATGGGTTGAACAGCGCAGCGAAGTTGCCCAGGGTCAGGTCAGGGGTGACCGCCATGGTGAAGTCGTCGAAGGTGTAGAAACCCTGCCACAGCAGGCTCAGCAGCGACCCCAGGTAGATTGCGCCAAACCACAGCAGTGGCGGCACCAGCAGCAGCGCCAGGTACAGGTTGGGGCGCCGGTAGAGCAGGGTCGAGAAGCGCCGCATGACGCCCGGCGCGCTGTTTGCCAGAGCCTGGGTCATTTCAGTGGCCCTCGCCGGGCACGGTTTCCTGCAACGCCGTCATCGCCTCGCGGGCCCAGCGTGCCTGCAGGCGCTGGCCGGGCTGCCAGGGCGCGGCGTGTTCCTGCCACTGGTTGTTGGCCTGGCTGATGCTCAGCAACTGGCCGTTGTCCAGCTGCAGCTCGTAGCGGGTGGCGCTGCCCTGGTACTGGATATCGTGGAGCAGGCCGCTGACCTGGATTTCGTTGCTGGCCGCCGGCTGGTCGCCAAGGCGGATGTGTTCCGGGCGGATCGAGAACGGCAGCTGGCTGCCATTGAGCTGCTGCGCCAATGCGCCGCGCAGCACATTCGAGGTGCCGACGAACTCGGCGACGAAAGTGGTCGCCGGCTTCATGTACAGGTTGCGTGGAGTGTCGACCTGCTCGATGCGGCCGCGGTTGAACACCGCGACGCGGTCCGACATCGACAGCGCCTCGGTCTGGTCATGGGTGACAAAGATGAAGGTGATGCCCAATTGGCGCTGCAGCTTTTTCAGCTCGCCCTGCATTTGCTCGCGCAGTTTCAGGTCCAGCGCTCCCAGCGGTTCATCGAGCAGCAGCACCCGCGGGCGATTGACCAGCGCCCGCGCCAGGGCCACGCGCTGGCGCTGGCCGCCAGACAGTTGCACCGGCTTGCGCTGGCCATAGCCGCCCAGGGCAACCATGGCCAGGGCCTCTTCGGCGCGGGCATGGCGTTCGGCCTTGGCCACGCCCTTGACCTTGAGGCCATAGGCGACGTTGTCGCGCACGTTCATGTGCGGGAACAGCGCGTAGTCCTGGAACACCGTGTTGACGTCGCGCTGGTAGGGCGGCAACCCCGCCGCCTCTTCACCGTGGATGCGGATCGACCCGGCACTGGGTTGCTCGAAGCCTGCAATCAGACGCAGGCAGGTGGTCTTGCCCGACCCCGAGGGGCCGAGCATCGAGAAGAACTCACCGTCGTGGATGTCGATCGACACCTGGTCAACCGCCCTGACCTCGCCAAAGGTGCGCGAGACATTGGTGAACTGCACTGCAAGGGTCATGGTGCGAAGCTCCAGCAAGAGGGAGCAAGCCCGCGTCTTCAGGTGGGAGCGGGCTTGCCCCGCGACAGGGCCCTAACGGCCGCCCATGATCGCAATATAGTCCTGGGTCCAGCGGCTATAGGGCACGAACTTGCCCCCCTCGGCCTGCGGGGTCTTCCAGAAGGCGATCTTGTCGAACTGGTCGAAACCATTGGTCTTGCAGCCCTCGGCGCCGAGCAGTTCGCTGCCGCTGCAGGCCGCCGGCACCGCGGGCAGCGAGCCGAACCAGGCCGCTACGTCGCCCTGGACCTTGGGCTGCAGCGACCAGTCCATCCACTTGTAGGCGCAGTTGGGGTGCTTGGCCTCGCTGTGCAGCATGGTGGTGTCGGCCCAGCCGGTGGCGCCTTCCTTGGGAATGGTCGAGGCCACCGGCTGTTTGTCGGCTTGCAGGCCGTTGACCATGTAGCCCCAGGAACTGGAGGCGACCACGCCCTCGTTCTTGACGTCACTCATCTGCACCGTGGCATCGTGCCAGTAACGGTGGATCAGCGGATGTTGCTGGCGCAGCAGATCGAGCACCGCTTGGTACTGGGTTTCGTTCAGTTCATAGGGGTTGTGGATGCCCAGTTCAGGTTTGGCCGACTTCAGGTACAGCGCCGCATCGGCGATGTAGATCGGCCCGTCGTAGGCCTGCACCCGGCCCTTGTTGGGCTTGCCGTCGGGCAGCTCCTGCGGCTCGAAAACCACGCTCCAGCTGGTCGGCGCCTGCTTGAACACCTCAGTGTTGTACAGCAGCACGTTCGGACCCCATTGGTAGGGCGTGCCGTACACCTGTTGGTTGACCACGTACCAGGCGCCGTCCTTGAGCCGCGGGTCGAGGTTCTTCCAGTTGGGGATCAGCGCGGTGTTGATCGGCTGCACGCGCTTGCCGGCGATCAGGCGCAGCGAGGCGTCACCGGAGGCGGTGACCAGGTCGTAACCGCCCTTGGTCATCAGGCTGACCATCTCGTCGGAGGTGGCGGCGGTCTTGACGCTGACCTTGCAGCCGGTGTCCTTCTCGAAGCCGGTTACCCAGTCGTAGGCCTTGTCGCTTTCACCGCGTTCGATGTAACCCGGCCAGGCGACGATATCCAGCTGGCCTTCGCCGGCGCCCACGGCTTTCAGGGGTTCGGCGGCCTGCAGGCTGGAGCTGGCCAGCAGGGCGGTGCTCAGGGCGCAGAGCGTGGCGGTCTTGTGCACGAACATGGTGTTCCCTCTTGTTGGAATTATCTCGGGGCGGTGAAAGTGCAGGTATAGCTGGTTTAAGCGTAGGCAACATCTGGAAGCAAATGCATTCAGCTTCGCTTCAGCCTGCGGCAGTACTCTTTGGGCTTCTTTCCTCCCCATGGAGATGCCCCATGAACACCCGCGGCTTGCTTGATCAACTGCTCAAATCCGGCCAGGACCTGCTGCAGAACCAGGGCGGCAAAAGCCCTGCCGGCAAATCCGGCGGCCTTGGCGACCTGCTCGGCGGCAAGGGCGGTGGTGGCCTGGGCAGCCTGCTCTCCGGTGCCGGCGGCGGTGCCCTGGCGGCAGGGGCGATGGGCTTGCTGCTGGGCAACAAAAAGGCTCGCAAGTACGGCGGCAAGGCCCTGACCTACGGCGGCCTGGCGGCCCTCGGGGTGATCGCCTACAAGGCCTACGGCAACTGGCAGGCCAAGCAGGGCACTGCGGTGCAGGGTGAGCCGCAAACCCTCGACCGCCTGCCGCCGGCCCAGGTCGAGCAGCACAGCCAGGCGATCCTCAAGGCGCTGGTGGCAGCGGCCAAGTCCGATGGCCATGTCGATGACCGCGAGCGGGCGCTGATCGAGGGCGAATTCGTCAAGCTGTCCAGCGACCAGGAACTGCAACACTGGCTGCACGCCGAGCTGAACAAACCGCTGGACCCGGCCGACGTCGCCCGCGCCGCCAGCACCCCGGAAATGGCCGCCGAAATGTACATCGCCAGTGTCATGCTGGTGGACGAGGAGCATTTCATGGAGCGCGCCTACCTGGACGAACTGGCGCGCCAGCTCAAGCTTGACCCGGCGCTCAAGAGCGAGCTGGAAAACCAGGTAAAACTTGCTGCCAGTCAATGAAACCGGGCTAATGGCCAGTATCTAGCCCGTTTGGCCCGATCCCGCCGTTAAGTCAGCCGCAAAAGCGCGCAGCCGCTGGGCTATACTCTGCCCATTTTTCCTGCTCGCGTAGAACACTTGAGGGCTGACTGTGAAAAACTGGACCTTGCGCCAACGGATCCTGGCGAGCTTCGCCGTGATTATCGCCATCATGTCGCTAATGGTGGTCGCTGCCTATTCGCGACTGGTGGCCATAGAGTCCGGCGAGGAAGCGGTGCGAACCGACAGCATCCCGGGGGTCTACTACAGCTCCATGATCCGCAGCGCCTGGGTCGACAGCTATGTACTGACCCAGCAGCTGGTGGGCCTGAGCGACCACCGCGAGCTCACCTCGGCCGACATGGAGCTGTACAAGGGCTTTGAAGAGCGCCTCAAACAGCACATGGCCAGCTACCAGGCGACCATTCGCGAGAAGGACGACCAGGCCAGCTTCGACCAGTTCGGCCAGCTCGAAGCGGGCTACCTGAAAGCGGTGGATAGCGTCCTGGAGGCCTACCGCAAGAAGGATTACCCCGAAGCCCAGCGCCTGCTCGCCGAGGTGCTGACCCCGGCCTGGGTCGATGGCCGCAAGCACCTGAACGGGGTGATCGAGCGCAACCGTCATTCGGCCGAATCCGCCACCGACTCCATCGTCAGCGCCGTGGCCACGGCCAAGTTCAGCATGATCGTCTCGCTGTTGCTGGCGATTGTCGCCGCAACCATCTGCGGCCTGGTGCTGATGCGCGCCATCACCGCACCGATGCAGCGTATCGTCCATGCCCTGGACAAGCTCAGCGGCGGCGACCTCAGCGTGCGCCTGAACCTGGATCGCAAGGATGAGTTCGGCGCGGTGGAAACCGGCTTCAACGAAATGATGGGCGAACTGACCAACCTGGTGTCCCAGGCCCAGCGCTCCTCGGTGCAGGTCACCACTTCGGTGACCGAGATTGCCGCCACCTCCAAGCAGCAACAGGCCACCGCCACCGAGACCGCCGCCACCACCACCGAAATCGGCGCGACTTCGCGGGAAATCGCCGCGACTTCCCGCGACCTGGTGCGGACCATGACCGAAGTGACCTCGGCCGCCGACCAGGCCTCGATCCTGGCCGGCTCCGGCCAGCAGGGCCTGGCGCGCATGGAAGAGACCATGCACCAGGTGATGGGCGCGGCCGATCTGGTCAACAACAAGCTGGCGATCCTCAACGAGAAGGCCGGCAACATCAACCAGGTGGTGGTGACCATCGTCAAGGTCGCCGACCAGACCAACCTGCTGTCGCTCAACGCCGCCATCGAGGCGGAAAAAGCCGGTGAATACGGCCGCGGTTTCGCCGTGGTCGCCACTGAAGTGCGGCGCCTGGCCGACCAGACTGCCGTGGCCACCTACGACATCGAGCAGATGGTTCGCGAGATCCAGTCGGCGGTGTCGGCCGGGGTCATGGGCATGGACAAGTTCTCCGAAGAAGTGCGCCGCGGCATGTTCGAGGTGCAGCAGGTCGGCGAGCAACTGACCCAGATCATTCACCAGGTCCAGGCCCTGGCGCCGCGGGTGTTGATGGTCAATGAAGGCATGCAGGCCCAGGCCACCGGCGCCGAACAGATCAACCACGCCCTGGCGCAGTTGGGCGATGCCAGCAGCCAGACGGTCGAATCGTTGCGCCAGGCCAGCTTTGCCATTGACGAACTGAGCCAGGTGGCCACCGGCCTGCGTGGCGGCGTGTCGCGGTTCAAAGTCTGACCTGCCGATGAACGACCTTCAGCCTCGCCGCAACCAGGATGCGGCCTCCCACGGCACCCTGTACCTGGTGTTTCGCATCGGCGACCAGCGCTTTGCCCTGGACGCCCATGAGGTCGCCGAAGTGCTGCCGCGCCTGCCGCTCAAGCCCATTGCCCAGACCCCGGCCTGGGTGGCCGGGGTGCTGGCGCATCGAGGCGCGCTGGTACCGGTGATCGACGTCGGCGCCTTGAGCTTCGGTTTGCCGGCGCCGGTGCGCACCAGCACGCGCCTGGTCCTGGTGCACTACCGTGCCGACCCGTTGCGCCCGCACTTGCGGCTGGGGCTGATCCTCGAACAGGCCACCGATACCCTGCGTTGCGACCCCGCCCAGTTCCAGCCCTATGGCCTGGACAACCAGCAGGCGCCTTACCTGGGGCCGGTGCGCGAGGATGCCCACGGTTTGCTGCAGTGCATCGGTGTACAGGACCTGCTCAGCGCCGAGGTGCGCCAGCTGTTGTTCCCGCCTGAGCTGGCGGCGAGCGACGAGGGCCTGGTATGAGTGGCGAACAGCGCTTCTTTCGCTTTTTGCAGGATCGGATCGGTCTGGATGTCGCCTCGGTCGGCGCAGCGATGGTCGAGCGCGCCTTGCGTCAGCGCTGCGCCACCCTCGAAGCCCGCGACCTGGATGACTATTGGCTGCGCCTGCAGCAGTCGAGCCAGGAGCAGCAGGCGCTGATCGAGGCGGTGATCGTCCCGGAAACCTGGTTCTTCCGTTATCCGGAGTCGTTCAACGCCCTGGTGACCCTGGCGCGCAAACGCCTGGCCGAGCTCGGTGGCATGCGCCCGCTGCGCATCCTCAGCCTGCCGTGCTCGACCGGCGAAGAGCCGTACTCGATTGCCATGGCCCTGCTCGACGGCGGCTTTGCCCCTCACAGCTTTCGCGTCGACGCCATGGATATCAGCCCCAATTCCATTGGCCGCGCCGAGCAGGCGCTGTATGGGCGCAATTCGTTCCGTGGCTCGCACCTGGACTTTCGCGAGCGGCATTTCAGCGAGACTGACGAAGGCCATAGCCTAGACGAGCGGGTTCGCCAGCAGGTCAAGTTGCAGGTCGGCAATGTCCTGGATCCGGCGCTCAAGGCCCGGGAGGGCAGTTACGATTTCGTGTTCTGCCGCAACCTGCTGATCTATTTCGACGTCCCCACCCAGCAGCGGGTGTTCGAGGTGCTCAAAAGCCTGATCCATGAGCAAGGTGTGCTGTTCATCGGCCCGGCCGAAGGCAGCCTGCTGGCGCGCATGGGCATGCGCCCGGTGGGCATTGCCCAATCCTTTGCCTACGTACGCCAGGCTGAAATGCAGCCGACGCCGCCGAGCAAGCCGTTGGCGATCCCTTTGCCGTTGACAGTGCCGGTGACGGCGGCCAGCGTGCCGCGCCCGGCGTCGGCGCCGCTGACGGTGCGCAAGCTCAAGCCGATTGCGCCGCCGCCGGCGAAGCCCGCCGCGCAGGATGCGGCCAGCCAATTACTGGCGCAGATCGCCCAGTTGGCCAATGCCGGCAGCAGCACCGAGGCCCAGGCCGCGTGTACCCGCTACTTGCAGCAGTATCCGCCCACTGCCCAGGTGTTCTACTGGCTGGGCTTGCTCAGTGACACCGCCGGCGACAGCGGCGAAGCCCTGAGCCATTACCGCAAGGCGCTGTACCTTGACCCCCAGCATCCGGAGGCACTGGTGCACCTGGCCGCGCTGCTGGCTTCGCAAGGTGATGTCGCAGGCGCCCGGCGCCTGCAGGAACGGGCCGCACGGCGCGCTGACCGGGAGTCTGAGCAATGATGGGTGACAACGACGTGCAACTGGTCGCCAGTGACGCCGCCAGCATCGACGATTGCTGGAACCGTATCGGCGTACACGGCGACAAGAGCTGCCCGCTGCTTGATGAACATATTCACTGCCGCAACTGCGACGTCTATGCCGCTGCAGCGACGCGCCTGCTGGACCGCTATTCGTTGTCTCAGGAAGCCCACGAGCAGAGCGAGGCGCCTGAGCAAGCCAGCAGTGGCCGCTCGTTGCTGCTGTTTCGCCTGGGCGAGGAGTGGCTGGCGCTGGCCACCCGCTGCCTGGTCGAGGTTGCGCCGCTGCAGCAGGTGCATTCCCTGCCACACCAGCGCTCGCGGGTGCTGCATGGCGTGGCCAATGTACGTGGAGCGCTGGTGCCCTGCCTGTCGCTGGGCGACCTGCTCGGCCTTGAAACCCAGGGTTCGGCGCCAACCTCGGCGCGGATCATGCCGCGCATGCTGATCATCGCCGCTGCCGGCGGCTCGGTGGTGGTCCAGGTCGATGAAGTGGACGGCATCCATGCTCTGGACCCCGTCCGCCTGGGGGCCGAGCAGGGCGAAACGCGTTTTACCGCAGCGGTGCTGCAATGGCGCGGACGCAGTGTTCGCGTGCTGGATGAAGACCAAGTGCTGTCTGCCGTGAACCGGAGCCTGTCATGACCCCAGAGCAAATGCGCGACGCCTCGTTGCTCGAGCTGTTCAGCCTGGAGGCCGAAGCCCAGACCCAGGTGCTCAGTGCCGGGCTGCTGGCGCTGGAGCGCAACCCGACCCAGGCCGACCAGCTTGAAGCGTGCATGCGCGCAGCCCATTCGCTCAAGGGCGCGGCGCGGATTGTCGGCGTCGATGCCGGGGTCAGCGTCGCCCATGTCATGGAAGACTGCCTGGTCGGCGCCCAGGAAGGCCGCTTGCTGCTGCGCCCGGAGCATATCGATGCGCTGTTGCAGGGCACCGACCTGCTGATGCGCATCGCCACGCCGGGCGATGCCAGTATCGATGCCGCGGTGCAGACCTTTCTGGTGCAGATGGCCGCGTTGCTCGACCCTGGTGCACCAGCAGCGCCTGCGATCGCAGCGCCGCCATTGCCGGAACCCGAGCCCGAACCCGAACCACTGGCGGTCGAGCTGCCAAGCGTTGACCCCGAGCCCGAGGTTGAAGCCGCGCCGGTGCGCAGCGGCAAACGCACGACCGAGGGCGGTGAGCGGGTCTTGCGGGTCACGGCCGAGCGCCTGAACAGCCTGCTCGACCTGTCGAGCAAATCGCTGGTCGAAACCCAGCGGCTCAAGCCTTACCTGGCCACCCTGCAGCGCCTCAAGCGCATGCACGGGCAAAGCATCCGCGCCCTCGATGGCCTCAAGCAGCAACTGGAAAGCAGCGGCCAGAGCGCCGAAGTCCAGGACGCTTTGGCCCAGGCCCAGCGTCTGCTCGGTGAGACCCAGCAAATTCTGTTGCAGCAAGCCTCCGATCTCGATGAGTTCGGCTGGCAGGCCAGCCAGCGCGCGCAGCTGCTTTACGACACCGCACTGGCCTGTCGCATGCGCCCGTTCGCCGATGTGCTGACCGGGCAAAGCCGCATGGTCCGTGACCTTGGTCGTTCGCTGGGCAAGCAGGTGCGCCTGGACATCGACGGCGAGAAAACCCAGGTCGACCGCGACGTACTGGAAAAGCTCGAAGCGCCCTTGACCCACCTGCTGCGCAATGCCGTCGATCACGGTATCGAATCGCCCGAGCGGCGCCTGGTGGCCGGCAAGCCCCTGGAAGGGCAGATCCGCCTGCGTGCCTCGCACCAGGCCGGCCTGCTGGTGCTTGAGATCAGCGACGATGGCGGCGGCGTCGACTTGGCACACTTGCGCCAGAGCATCGTCGAGCGCCAGTTGTCACCGGCCGAAACCGTGGCGCAGATGAGCGAGGCCGAGCTGCTGACCTTCCTGTTTTTGCCCGGTTTCAGCCTGCGTGACCGGGTTACCGAGGTGTCCGGGCGCGGTGTCGGCCTGGACGCCGTGCAGCACATGGTTCGCCAGTTGCGCGGCTCGATCGAGCTGACCCAGACCAGCGGCCAGGGCAGTTGCTTTCACCTCGAAGTGCCGCTGACCCTGTCGGTGGTGCGCAGCCTGGTGGTCGAGGTTGGCGCCGAAGCCTATGCCTTCCCGCTGGCACATATCGAACGCACCCTGGAGCTGCCGGCCGAGGCCATCGTGCAGATCGAGGGCCGCCAGCATTTCTGGCATGAGGGCCGGCATATCGGCCTGGTCGCGGCCAGTCAGTTGCTCAACCGTCCGCCAAGCCAGGGCGAAGGGCAAAGCATCAAGGTGGTGGTGATTCGCGAGCGCGACATGCTCTACGGCGTGGCGGTCGAGCGCCTGATCGGCGAACGGGTGCTGGTGGTGATGCCGCTGGATGCGCGCCTGGGCAAGGTCCAGGATATTTCCGCCGGGGCTTTGCTCGACGACGGCGCGGTGGTGCTGATCATCGATGTCGAAGACCTGCTGCGTTCGGTGGAAAAACTCCTCAGCACCGGCCGCCTGGAGCGTATCGAGCGCGGCCAGCGCAGCGTGCGCGAGGCGGCGCGCAAGCGCGTGCTGGTGGTCGACGACTCGCTGACCGTGCGCGAACTGCAGCGCAAGCTGCTGAGCAACAAGGGCTATGAAGTGGCCGTTGCGGTCGACGGCATGGACGGCTGGAACGCCTTGCGCAGCGAAGACTTCGACCTGCTGATCACCGACATCGACATGCCGCGCATGGACGGTATCGAACTGGTCACGCTGCTGCGGCGCGACAGCCGCCTGCAATCGCTGCCGGTGATGGTGGTGTCGTACAAAGACCGCGAAGAAGATCGTCGCCGTGGACTGGACGCCGGGGCCGACTACTATTTGGCAAAGGCCAGTTTTCACGATGATGCCTTGCTCGACGCTGTCGTCGAGCTGATCGGGGGAGCGCAGGGATGAAAATCGCCATCGTCAACGATATGCCCATGGCCGTGGAGGCCTTGCGCCGGGCGTTGGCATTCGAACCGGCCCATCAGGTGATCTGGGTCGCCAGCAATGGCGCCGATGCGGTCAAGCTGTGTGCCGAGCAGTTACCGGACCTGATCCTCATGGATTTGATCATGCCGGTCATGGATGGCGTCGAGGCCACCCGGCGGATCATGGCCGAGACGCCGTGCGCCATCGTGATCGTCACCGTCGACCGCCAGCAGAACGTCCACCGGGTGTTTGAGGCCATGGGCCATGGCGCCCTCGACGTGGTCGATACTCCGGCCCTTGGCGCCGGCGATCCGCGTGAAGCGGCAGCGCCGCTGCTGCGCAAGATCCTCAATATCGGCTGGCTGATCGGCCAGCAGCGCAGCACCCCGACCCGGGCCATGGCCGCGCCGGTGCGAGAAGCCGCGCAGCGCCAGGGCCTGGTTGCCATTGGCTCTTCGGCGGGCGGCCCGGCGGCCCTGGAAGTGCTGCTCAAGGGCTTGCCGCGCAGTTTTCCGGCGGCCATCGTGCTGGTCCAGCACGTTGACCAGGTGTTCGCCGCCGGCATGGCCGAATGGCTCAGCAGCGCCTCGGGCCTGGCGGTGCGCCTGGCCAGCGAAGGCGAGCCGCCGCAACCGGGGCAGGTGCTGCTGGCCGGCACCAACCACCACATTCGCCTGCTCAAGAACGGCAACCTGGCCTATACCGCTGAGCCGGTAAACGAAATCTACCGGCCCTCGATCGACGTATTTTTTGAAAGCGTGGCCCGCTACTGGCGCGGCGACGCGGTCGGCGTACTGCTCACCGGCATGGGGCGCGATGGCGCCCAGGGCCTGAAGCTGATGCGCCAACAGGGCTTTCTGACCATCGCCCAGGATCAGCAGAGCAGCGCGGTGTACGGCATGCCCAAGGCAGCCGCCGCGATAGACGCCGCCGTCGAAATTCGCCCTCTGGAGCGAATCGCCGCGCGATTGATGGAAATTTTTCCAAAATGACGATATGTATTGAGCCACGCCGGCTGGCCGGCAGTGACCAGGTGACAGCGCATGAATGATTTACCGCTCGACGGTTTTCCGACCATGAATGAAAATTCGGCAATGGTCCTCTTGGTCGACGATCAGGCAATGATTGGCGAAGCGGTGCGGCGTGGCCTGGCTCACGAAGAGAACATCGATTTCCACTTCTGCGCCGACCCGCACCAGGCGGTGGCCCAGGCTGTGCGCATCAAGCCCACGGTGATTCTCCAGGACCTGATCATGCCCGGCCTTGACGGCCTGACCCTGGTGCGCGAATACCGCAACAACCCGGCCACCCAGGACATCCCGATCATCGTCCTGTCGACCAAGGAGGACCCGCTGGTCAAGAGCGCCGCCTTTGCCGCCGGGGCCAACGACTACCTGGTGAAGCTGCCGGACAACATCGAGCTGGTGGCGCGTATCCGCTACCACTCGCGCTCCTACCTGACCCTGCTGCAGCGCGACGAGGCCTACCGCGCCCTGCGCGTCAGCCAGCAGCAGTTGCTCGACACCAACCTGGTGCTGCAGCGGCTGATGAACTCCGACGGCCTCACGGGGCTTTCCAACCGTCGCCACTTCGACGAGTACCTGGAGCTGGAATGGCGCCGGGCCATGCGCGAACAGGCGCAGTTGTCGTTGCTGATGATCGATGTCGACTATTTCAAGTCGTTCAACGACACCTTCGGCCACCTGGCCGGTGACGAAGCGCTGCGCAAGGTCGCCGAAGCCATTCGCGCCTCCTGCGCCCGCCCCAGCGACCTGCCGGCCCGTTACGGTGGCGAGGAATTCGCCCTGGTGCTGCCCAACACCTCGCCGGGTGGCGCCCGCCTGGTGGCGGAAAAACTGCGCCAGACCGTGGCGGCGATGAACATCGCCCACACCATGCCCAACGCCGACTCGGTGCTCACCGTGAGTATCGGCCTGGCGACCCTCACCCCGGGCATCGGCAGCCACTGCCGGCAACTGATTTCGGCAGCGGACAAAGGCCTGTACCTGGCCAAGAACAACGGCCGTAACCAGGTCGGGGTGGATTGACGGTAGCTACAAGCGGCAAGCTTCAAGCTGCAAGAAAAAACCTGGCGCCGGGTTTTTCTCCGGCCTCTTGTCGCTTGTAGCTTGCCGCTTGAAGCTCTAACTCCGCTATACTCTCCGGCTTTTCTACAGAATACGCACGAGAGCTGCCCGCCCATGGAAATCCAACCGATCCTGAACACCATCAAGGACCTCACCGAGCGCTCCGAGTCCATTCGGGGGTATCTTTGACTACGATCAAAAGCATGACCGCCTGATCGAAGTCAACCGCGAGCTCGAAGACCCGAACGTCTGGAACAAGCCCGAGTACGCTCAGGCCCTGGGCCGCGAACGTGCCATGCTGGCGCAGGTCGTCGAGACCCTGGACAAGATGTCCGGTGGCCTGGCCGACTGCCAGGACCTGCTCGACATGGCCGTCGAGGAAAATGACGAAGGCGCCGCGAGCGACGTCGTGACCGAGCTGCAAGGTCTGGAAGAAAGCCTGGCACAGCTTGAGTTCCGTCGCATGTTCAGCGGCGAGATGGACATGAACAACGCCTACCTGGACATCCAGGCCGGTTCCGGTGGTACCGAAGCGCAGGACTGGGCCAACATCCTCCTGCGCATGTACCTGCGCTGGGCCGACAAGCGCGGTTTCGACGCCACCATCATCGAGCTTTCCGAGGGTGAAGTCGCCGGCATCAAGGGTGCCACCGTGCACATCAAGGGCGAGTACGCCTTCGGCTGGCTGCGTACCGAGATCGGCGTGCACCGCCTGGTGCGCAAGAGCCCGTTCGACTCCGGCGCCCGTCGCCACACCTCGTTCTCGGCGGTGTTCGTGTCGCCCGAGATCGACGACAAGGTCGAAATCGACATCAACCCGTCCGACCTGCGCGTCGACACCTACCGCTCCTCGGGCGCCGGTGGCCAGCACGTAAACACCACCGACTCGGCAGTACGTATCACCCACGTGCCGACCAACACCGTGGTGGCCTGCCAGAACGAACGCTCCCAGCACGCCAACAAGGACACCGCCATGAAAATGCTGCGGGCCAAGTTGTACGAGCTGGAAATGCAGAAGCGCAACGCCGCCTCGCAGGCATTGGAAGACAGCAAGTCGGACATCGGCTGGGGCCACCAGATCCGTTCGTACGTGCTGGATGACTCGCGTATCAAGGACCTGCGTACCGGCGTCGAGCGCAGCGACTGCCAGAAGGTGCTGGACGGCGACCTCGACCAGTACCTGGAAGCGAGCCTCAAGCAGGGGCTGTAAGCCGCACACCACCGCCGCGATGCCCGGCCGCCCGCCGGCATCGCGCGCCCTGCCCGAAAAGGGCAACGAATACCTGATGGAAAGAATGACGACATGAGCGACCTGAAGACCGAATCGCAAGACCTGCAACAGGAAGAAAACAACCTGATCGCGCTGCGCAAGGAAAAACTTGCTGCCGAGCGCGCCAAGGGTAACGCCTTCCCCAACGACTTCCGCCGTGACAGCTACTGCAACGACCTGCAGAAACAGTATGTCGACAAGACCAAGGAAGAGCTGGAAGCAGCAGCGATTCCGGTCAAGGTTGCCGGGCGCATCATGCTCAACCGTGGCTCGTTCATGGTGATCCAGGACATGACCGGGCGCATCCAGGTCTACGTCAACCGCAAGACCCTGCCGGAAGAAACCCTGGCCGCGGTCAAGACCTGGGACCTGGGCGACATCATCGCCGCCGAAGGTACCCTGGCGCGCTCCGGCAAGGGCGACCTGTACGTCGAAATGACCAGCGTGCGCCTGCTGACCAAGTCGCTGCGCCCGCTGCCGGACAAGCACCACGGCCTGACCGACACCGAGCAGCGCTACCGCCAGCGCTACGTCGACCTGATGGTCAACGATGAAACCCGCCACACCTTCCGCGTTCGCTCGCAGGTCATTGCCCACATCCGCAACTTCCTTATGGCCCGCGACTTCCTCGAAGTCGAGACGCCAATGCTGCAGACCATTCCTGGTGGCGCCGCAGCCAAGCCGTTCGAAACCCACCACAATGCCCTGGACATGCAGATGTTCCTGCGCATCGCCCCGGAGCTGTACCTCAAGCGCCTGGTGGTCGGTGGTTTCGAGAAGGTCTTCGAGATCAACCGCAACTTCCGTAACGAAGGCGTTTCGACCCGGCACAACCCCGAGTTCACCATGCTCGAGTTCTACCAGGCCCACGCCGACTACGAAGACAACATGGACCTCACCGAGGAGCTGTTCCGCGAACTGGCCCAGCTGGTTCTGGGCAGCACCGACGTGCCGTACGGCGACAAGGTGTTCCACTTCGGCGAGCCGTTCGTGCGCCTGTCGGTGTTCGACTCGATCCTCAAGTACAACCCCGAGATCAGCGCCGCCGACCTGCAGGACATCGACAAGGCCCGCGAGATCGCCAAGAAGGCCGGCGCCAAGGTGCTCGGCTTCGAAGGCCTGGGCAAGCTGCAGGTGATGATTTTCGAAGAGCTGGTCGAGCACAAGCTCGAGCAGCCGCACTTCATCACCCAGTACCCGTTCGAAGTCTCGCCGCTGGCCCGTCGCAACGACGACAACCCGAACGTCACCGACCGCTTCGAGCTGTTCATCGGTGGCCGTGAAATCGCCAACGCCTACTCCGAGCTCAACGATGCCGAAGACCAGGCCGAGCGCTTCATGGCCCAGGTGGCCGAGAAAGACGCCGGTGACGACGAAGCCATGCACTACGATGCCGACTTCGTCCGTGCCCTGGAATACGGCATGCCGCCAACCGCCGGTGAAGGCATCGGCATCGACCGTCTGGTGATGCTGCTGACCAACTCGCCATCGATTCGCGACGTCATCCTGTTCCCGCACATGCGCCCACAGGCCTGAGCGAACTGAACAAGCCGCCTTCCGGGGCGGCTTTTTCATGCCTGGAAGAAATTCATCGATCGGATCCAACGTTTGGGGTAGACCAGCAGTGACTCCTGCAATGACTCAACAAGGCGCCGCCTGCGTGGCTACAGCGGTGGCCGAAAGCGTGCAGTACCAGGGCCGCAAGGCCAGCCGCGAAGGCAGCGAGCAGCGCCGCCAGCAGATCCTCGACGCGGCCATGCGCATCGTCGTGCGTGATGGCGTGCGCGGCGTGCGCCACCGCGCGGTGGCAGCCGAGGCCGGCGTGCCGCTGTCGGCGACCACCTATTACTTCAAGGACATCGAAGACCTGCTCACCGACACCTTCGCCCAGTATGTCGAACGCAGCGCGGCCTACATGGCCAAGCTCTGGGAGAACACCGAGGTGGTGCTGCGCCAGTTGCTCTCCCAGGGCGATGGCAGCCCGCAGTGGCGGGCGCGCCTGGCCGATGAAGTAGCGAAGATGACCACCGACTATGTGCAGCGCCAATTGCATAACCGCCGCGACTTTCTGATGGCCGAGCAGGCCTTTCGCCAGGAGGCGCTGCTGTGCCCGCGCCTGGCCGAGCTGGTCAAGCTGCACGAGCAGATTCTGCTGCGCGGCGCCGTGCAGATGCTGCAGGTGGTAGGCTCACGTCAGCCACAACAGGATGCCCTGGTGTTGACGGCGATTATCGAGCAGATGGAATATCAGGGCCTGCTCGACGCTGAACAAGCCCAGGCTGAAGCGCCGATGCTCGCTATTCTTACCCGGTACCTGCATCTGGTCTTGGCGTCGGTGTAAGGCGCGAACCTATTTCAAGGAGAGGTTGATGAAAGCCAGAACCCTGCTGTTGGCATTGTCGTTCTTGCTGCTTGGCGGTTGTCTGGTCACCTTCAACGAGCCGATTCCGGGCAACAAACCTGCACCCAAGGCCCTGCTCGGCACCTGGACCAGCAAGGACGCCTGGGGCGAGCCGCTGACCCTGCAGATCAGCCGCAGCGGTGGCAACGCCTACAAGGCAGTGGCCATCGGCAAGAACAAGAAGCGCGACGAGTACGCCTTCACCGTGTCCCAGCACGGCAATCGCTGGTACCTCTCGGCCGGCGTGCCCAAGCGTCTGGGCGGCAACTTCCTGATCGGCGGTTTTGAAGTGCTCGATAACAAGGAACTGGTGGTCTACAACCTTGATGTCGAGCAGGTCAACCAGGCCGTGCAGAAGAAAGAACTCAGCGGCCGCAGCATCGAGGTGCCCGAAGAAAACGGCGAAGGGGTTCTAATCGACAGCCCGGCCGAGCGCGTCCTGGCTTACCTGGACGACCCGGCCAACTCCGACCTGTTCATCGAAGTGGCGCGCTTCAAGCGGGCCGGCAAGTAATCAGCGCAATTCAAGGAGTGTAGGGTGGACGAGTACCAGCAGACGATACGTGCCCTGTCTGATCGCATTGTCCTGGCGCAAACGCCCATTCGCGTGCTTGATGCGGTGAAGTGGGACGACAACATCCGCCAGGGTTTCCTCAAGGCCAAGGGCAAGGAGCTGCCAGCGGTAGACCGCGCCTACTACCAGGGCCGGCCGCTGTCGTTCGACTCGGCGGCAGTCAAGCTTGAGTTCCAGAACATCGAGCGCGACATCACCCGCCAGCTTGGCCAGTTCAACCCGGTCGGGCAGATCATGCGGCGCATGTGCAAGGAATACCGCATGGTGGTGCGCATGCTCGAAGCGCGCGGCACCGAGGATTTCGGCCTGATCTCCCAGGAACTGTACGGCGCCGCCTCCGATGCCTTCCATGCCGGTGACCCGACCCTGGCCGACCTCGGCCTGATGCTCTCGGACTACCTGAACAACATCGACGGCCGTGGCGACCTCAAGGACGAGCCGAAGAACCTCACCGCCAAGCAGGCTGTGGAGATGCTCCAGGGCCGCCTGAACAAGGTGTTCAACGAGGCCGAAGACACCATCCGCGTGTTCGAGTCCGACGGTATCGTCGCCGACGCCGCCGCTGGCGCCGACTACATCAAGATCCGCGCCGACGCCATGTTCAACAGCCGCGATGTGCGCGCGCTGGAGGTTCACGAAGGTCTGGTGCACGTCGGCACCACCCTCAATGGTCTCAACCAGCCGATCTGCACCTTCCTGGCCAAGGGCCCGCCCTCGTCGACCGTGACCCAGGAAGGCCTGGCGATCCTCATGGAAGTGATCGCCTTCGCCTCCTACCCCAGCCGCCTGCGCAAGCTGACCAACCGCACCCGCGCCATCCATATGGTCGAGGAGGGCGCCGACTTCATGCAGGTGTATGAGTTTTTCCGTGCCCAGGGCTTCGAGATGGCCGAAAGCTACGGCAACGCCAGCCGGGTGTTCCGTGGCTCGGTGCCCAACGGCTTGCCGTTTACCAAGGACTTGTCCTATCTCAAGGGCTTTATCATGGTTTACAACTATATTCAGTTGGCCGTGCGCAAGGGCAAGCTCGAACAGATCCCCTTGTTGTTCTGCGGCAAGACCACCCTTGAAGACATGCGCACCTTGCGCCAACTGGTCGATGAAGGCCTGGTGGAACCGCCCAAGTACCTGCCTGAGCAGTTTCGCGACCTCAACGCGCTGTCGGCCTGGATGTGTTTCTCCAACTTCCTCAACCACCTGAGCCTGGACCGGATTGAAGCCGATTACTCGAACATTCTCTGAAGCATGGCGCAGGCATCTGGGCCTGCTGCTGGTGCTGCTGAGTCTGGGCGGTTGCAGTTCGCTGTTGTTCTATCCCGAGCCTGGCCAGCCGTTCACCCCCGAGAAAGCCAAACTCGCGTACCGCGACGTAACCCTGACCGCCGCCGACGGCACTCGCCTGCATGGCTGGTGGCTGCCGGCCAAGGCTGGTGTCGAGGTCAAGGGCACGGTGCTGCACCTGCATGGCAATGGCGGCAATCTGGCCTGGCATCTGGGCGGCAGCTGGTGGTTGCCGGAGCAGGGTTATCAGGTGCTGTTGCTCGACTACCGCGGCTACGGCCTGTCGCAGGGCAAGCCCGGGCTGCCGGAGGTCTACCAGGACATCGCCGCGGCGCTGGCCTGGCTGGACCAGGCCCCCGAGGTGCAGGGCAAGCCGCAGATCCTGCTGGGCCAGAGCCTGGGCGGCTCAATGGCTATCCATTACCTGGCCGAGCATCCGCGCCAGGCCGAGCGCTTCAAGGCCATGGTTTTCGATGGCGTACCGGCCAGCTACCGTCAGGTCGGGCGCTTTGCCCTGAGCAATTCGTGGTTGACCTGGCCGCTGCAGGTGCCTTTGTCGTGGCTGGTGCCCGATGGCGACAGTGCGATCCATTCGATCGCGCAGATCAAGGCCCCGCCCAAGCTGTTCTTCCACAGCATCGACGACCCCATCGTGCCGCTGGTCAACGGCCTGCAGTTGTATCAGGCTGCGCCGCCCCCGAGGGTGTTGCAGCTGACCCGTGGCGGGCATGTGCAGACCTTTGCCGACAAGACCTGGCGCCAGGTCATGTTGCGCTTTCTGGACGACCCGATGCATTTCAACGGGCTGCGGCGCCTGGCCGAAGTCCCCAACTACCCTGACGAGAAGTCGCAATGAGTGAAGAACGCAACGCCATCCCGCTGATCATTACCGGAGTCTGCAGCATCATCGGTACCGTCGCGGCCCTGTGGTACTACGGTTACCTGCATTTCGCCAAGCCCGAGGATGCCTTGCTGCTGTCCGACTTCACCATGCTCAAGACCATCCCTGGCGAGGACTACAAGATCTCCCTGCAGCCGGCCAGCCAGGTGGCGCAGTGCGTCGATGGCGTGCTGGTGTTGTTCGATACCGCGCAAAAAGGCCTGACTGGTGTGCTGGTCAACAACAAGAAGCAGGCGGTGCGTTGCCTGGGCCAGGAAACCCCACAAGAAGTGAAAGAGTAATTGCGGGAGCGGCGGTGCGGCGATCCGACTTGACCCGTGATGAAGACCCGCAAGCCAAACAAAAATCCCGCCAGACTCGGCGGGATTTTTTTTACTGCACAGCTAGCTTCAGTTCAGCTGGCTGACCGAACGCGGCGCCACCGGCTGGTTGTCGTTGGAAATGGTCACTTCCACCCGACGGTTCTGCGCGCGACCCGAGTTGCTGGTGTTGTCGGCCACCGGATACTCCTTGCCGTAGCCCTGGGCGACGATGCGCGCAGGATCTACACCGGCACGAACCAGCGCCATGCGCACGGCGGCGGCGCGACGCTCGGACAGCGACTGGTTGTAGTTGGCGCTGCCCTTGCTGTCGGTGTAGCCCTCGACGATCACCTTGCGGTCAGGGTTTTCCTGGAGGAACTGCGCCAGCTTGGTGATGTTCGGGTAGGCGCTGCTCTTGAGCGTGGCCTTGTCGAAGTCGAACAGCACGTCGCCGAAGGTCACCAGGGTGCCGCGGTCGGTCTGCTTGGCGTTGAGGCTGTCCTGCAGTTTCTTGATCTGCGCATCGCGGGCATCCAGGCGCGCCTGGGCACGCTGGGCGGCAGCGTTTTTCAGGTTGCCTTCGGCAGTGCGCAGGGCAATGGTCTGCTTGGCCACTTCAACCCGCTGGTTGGTCAGGTAGGCAAGCTGGTCGACTTTTTTCGAGTCTTCCTTGTCCATGTAGGCCTTGTCGGCCTTGTTCAGCCAGTCCTGGGCGTCCTTGGTCTCAAGGGCCGCGACCTTGGCGGCCTGCGGGTTGCTCTGCAGGGCCGAGAAGTTGGTCCGGGCCGATTCCAGGTTGGCGTTCGGCTGCGTCGAGCAGGCGGCCAGGCCAACGCTCAGGGCCAGAAGGGCGGGGATCATCACGTGTTTACGCATAATGGTTCATCCTTTGATCGATTACGAATGCACGGGTCGGCGAGCGGGCGTCATTCGACGCTGCGCATGCCTTCCTCACGCAGGTCCTGAACGCCCTGGCGGGCATCCTGTACGGCTTTCTCGGCCTTGGCGGCCTGGGCCTTGCGCTCGGCGACGCGGGCGTCCCACTCGGCCTGCTCGGCCAGGCGCTTGGCGTCGTCGTACTTCTTGTCGTGCATGGCGATTTCCGCCTGTTTGAGCTTGTCCTGCGCAGCCTTCATCTCGACGGCGGCAAACTCGGTACCGCCGGCGCTGACAGCGGAATTGACCGCCGATTGCGTGACAGCGTACTGCTCGGTAGGTGGGTTGCCGGCACAGCCGGCCAGGACCAGGCTGCTGCCCAGTGCCAGCGCGGCCAGCTTGAGCCCGCGCAGGTGAGTGGACGGGGTGTTTGCGGTGCGGGTCTTCATGGTGGTCAACTCCATTGGATCACTCCTGATGAACAACGAATTCCGTAACAGTCCATCGGCGCGACCCGTCAGCTACGGGACTGCTCTGACCCGGTTCTGAAAGGGTTTTGCCGTGATGGCTATTGGCTGTGACCGAAGCGTTTTTTGAATAGTTCAGAAAAAAGTGCCGCTTGTTCGCGGTTTTTTCTGACTGATCGGTCAGTGGGTTTTTCGTTGAACTTTCAGGCGTGCCGGCGGTACGCGAGCGCCTGCGCGGGCGCTCGCAGCGCGGATCAGGAGGCGGGGTGGATCAAGGCTTGCCGGCCTCTTTGGGGTTGCTCATCTCGTGCAGGTAGCGGCGTGAAAGGGCAAGAAACCGCGGGGTCGGACCGATGTCCTGGTACAGCGGGTCACCCTCTTCGTCGGTGGCAATCACCTGCGCGCCCTGAACATACGGAAAGCTCGCTTCCAGCTCTTCAAGCGCAGCCCCGAGCAGTTCGCCGAGCAGTTCTTCGGGTTGGCGCTTGGGGTACATCTCGGCCAGGGCCGCCAGGCGCGCCGCCGCTTCCATGTCCAGGTGCAGGACATGGCCGGTGGGGCTCAGCGAGCCTTTGGCGTGCTGTTCCCAATGCTGGGCAAGATCACGGATTTTCATGATGGTCTCCTGTATGCCTGTGTTGAGCGTAGTTCACCCAGTAGCTCAACCCTGTAGCTCAGCCATGTAGCCCAGCCGTGGCCCTGCCTTGAAGCCCGGGCGCTACTGGGGCACTCTGGACCCAGAGCGGTTTTCCCGAATGCCGGAGACATGGCTGATGACTGATATCGATGTGCGCTTGCGTGAAGATGTTCATTTGTTGGGCGAGTTGTTGGGCGATACCGTGCGCGAACAGCACGGCGAAGCATTTCTACAGACCATCGAGGACATACGCCGCAGTGCCAAGGCCGACCGCAGCGGTAGCGCCGAGCAACTGAGCTCGACCCTCAATGACCTCGCCGAAGACCAGCTGTTACCCGTGGCGCGGGCCTTCAACCAGTTTCTCAACCTGGCCAACATCGCCGAGCAGTATCAGCTGATCCGCCGCCGCGACGCCGGCCAGGCCGAACCTTTCGAAGCGCGGGTGCTGCCCGAACTGCTGGCGCGGCTCAAGGCCGCCGGCCACAGCGACGATGCCCTGGCCCGGCAGTTGGGCAAGCTCAGCATCGAGCTGGTGCTTACCGCCCACCCGACCGAGGTGGCGCGGCGCACCTTGATCCAGAAGTACGACGCGATTGCCGCGCAACTGGCCGCCCAGGATCACCGCGACCTGACCCCTGCCGAACGCGAGCAGATCCGCGAACGCCTGCAGCGGCTGATCGCCGAAGCCTGGCACACCGAAGAAATCCGCCGCACCCGGCCAACCCCGGTGGACGAAGCCAAATGGGGCTTTGCGGTGATTGAGCATTCGCTGTGGCAAGCGGTGCCACACCACTTGCGCAAGGTCGACAAGGCCCTGCACCAGGCCACCGGCCTGCGCCTGCCGCTGGAGGCGGCGCCGATCCGCTTTGCCTCGTGGATGGGCGGCGACCGTGACGGCAACCCCAATGTCACTGCGCCGGTGACCCGTGAAGTGCTGTTGCTGGCGCGCTGGATGGCCGCTGACCTGTTTTTACGCGATATCGATGCCCTGGCCGCCGAGCTGTCGATGCAGCAGGCTAGCGAAGCGCTGAGGGCCAAGGTGGGCGAGTCGGCCGAGCCTTATCGCGCCGTGCTCAAGCAATTGCGCGAGCGCCTGCGCATCACCCGCGCCTGGGCCCATGCCGCGCTGACCACGGCGCAAGCGCCGGCCGCTGAAGTGCTGCAGGACAACCGTGAACTGTTCGAGCCATTGCAGCTGTGCTTTGAGTCGCTGCACGTCTGTGGCATGGGGGTTATCGCCGATGGCCCACTGCTCGACTGCCTGCGCCGGGCTGTTACTTTCGGCCTGTTCCTGGTGCGCCTGGACGTGCGCCAGGACGCCGCCCGGCATACCTCGGCGCTGAGTGAAATCACCGAATACCTGGGCCTTGGCCGCTATGCCGAGTGGGATGAAGACGCGCGTGTGGCCTTCCTGCAGCAGGAACTCAACAGCCGGCGGCCGCTGCTGCCCAGCTACTTCAAGCCCCAGGCCGACACCGCCGAAGTGCTCGCCACCTGCCGCGAGATTGCTGCTGCACCGGCAGCTTCGCTGGGCTCCTATGTGATCTCCATGGCCGGCGCCGCTTCCGATGTGCTGGCGGTGCAGTTGCTGCTCAAAGAGGCCGGCGTGCTGCGGCCGATGCGCGTGGTGCCGTTGTTCGAAACCCTCGCTGACCTGGATAACGCCGGGCCGGTGATGGAGCGCCTGCTGGGCTTGCCGGGGTATCGCGCCGGCCTGCATGGCCCGCAGGAGGTGATGATCGGCTATTCCGATTCGGCCAAGGATGCCGGCACCACGGCCGCGGCCTGGGCCCAGTACCGCGCCCAGGAAACCCTGGTGCGCATCTGCCGCGAGCAGCAGGTCGAACTGCTGTTGTTCCACGGCCGTGGCGGTACCGTCGGGCGTGGCGGCGGCCCGGCCCACGCGGCGATCCTGTCGCAGCCGCCGGGTTCGGTGGCCGGGCGCTTGCGCACTACCGAGCAGGGCGAGATGATCCGCTTCAAATTCGGCTTGCCGGACATCGCCGAGCAGAACCTGAACCTCTACCTGGCGGCGGTGCTCGAAGCGACCCTGCTGCCACCGCCGCCGCCACAACCGGCCTGGCGCGCGCTGATGGACCAGCTGGCCGCCGATGGCGTCAAGGCCTATCGCGGCGTGGTGCGCGACAACCCCGAGTTCGTCGAGTACTTCCGCCAGTCCACCCCCGAGCAGGAACTCGGTCGCCTGCCGCTGGGCAGCCGCCCGGCCAAGCGCCGCGCCGGTGGCATCGAAAGCCTGCGGGCGATCCCGTGGATTTTCGGCTGGACCCAGACCCGCCTGATGCTGCCGGCCTGGCTCGGCTGGGAGGCGGCATTGAACAACGCCCTGGCTCGCGGCCAGGGGCCGTTGCTGGCCGAGATGCGCGAGCAGTGGCCGTTTTTCCGCACACGTATCGACATGCTGGAGATGGTTCTGGCCAAGGCCGATGCCGATATCGCCCGCTCCTACGACGAACGTCTGGTGCAACCAGAACTGCGACCTTTGGGTGCACATTTGCGCGACCTATTGTCGCAGGCGTGCGAGGTGGTGTTGGGGCTGACCGGGCAGCCGGTGCTACTGGCGCACAGCCCCGAAACCCTGGAATTCATCCGCTTGCGCAACACCTATCTGGACCCGCTGCATCTATTGCAGGCTGAGCTGCTGGCGCGCTCGCGTGGGCGTGAAGCCGCTCTGGACAGCCCGTTGGAGCAGGCCTTGCTGGTCACCGTGGCCGGCATCGCGGCAGGTTTGCGCAATACCGGCTGAGTTGGCAAAACGCTTTGCCGAGGGTTTGCCCAGGAAGGGCAGAATGCTTGTAAAGCAACAGGTTGCGCTCGGCGCAACCTGTGCTGCAAGTGGCCACAGTGCGTGGGTTTTTCCGACTTTCGAGCGCTTGTGTGGCTTGCGGGCGCTGTGTATCTTGAGCAGCCTTTTGATCGAAATTACGATCATCACCCAAATTCCGGGATTGGCCCTGCGTGGCAAACCCACTGATTTGCTTACAAAAAAATGAGGAGCACAAGATGCGCGTAATTCTGCTGGGAGCTCCCGGGGCCGGTAAAGGTACTCAGGCAAAGTTCATCACCGAAAAGTTCGGCATTCCACAGATTTCCACTGGCGACATGCTGCGCGCCGCAGTCAAGGCCGGCACCCCGCTGGGCCTGGAAGCCAAGGCGATCATGGACGCTGGCAAGCTGGTCTCCGACGAGCTGATCATCAACCTGGTCAAGGACCGTATTGCCCAGCCTGACTGCGCCAACGGCTTCCTGTTCGACGGCTTCCCGCGCACCATTCCTCAGGCTGAAGCCCTGGTGACTGCTGGCGTCGAGCTGGATGCCGTGGTCGAAATCGCTGTCGAAGACGAAGAAATCGTTCAGCGTATCGCTGGCCGCCGTGTGCACGAAGGTTCGGGCCGCGTTTACCACGTTGTCTACAACCCGCCAAAGGTTGAAGGCAAGGACGACGAAACCGGCGAAGCGCTGGTGCAGCGCAAAGACGACACCGAAGAAACCGTGCGTCATCGCCTGTCGGTCTACCACGACCAGACCAAGCCGCTGGTAGACTTCTACCAGAAGCTCTCGGCTGCCAACGCTGGCAAGCCGAAGTACGCGCATATCGAAGGCGTGGGCTCGGTTGACGCGATCACCGCCAAGGTCCTGGCCGCACTGAGCTGATCGACGCTCGGTAGTGCAGACAACGGCCCGCTTGCGGGCCGTTGTTGTTTATAATGCTGCTCTTTTTTCTTGCCCCTGGAACCCCCGATGACCACCTTGCTGGCCCTCGACACCGCCACCGAAGCCTGCTCCGTTGCCTTGCTGCATGATGGCAAGGTTTCCAGCCACTATGAGGTGATCCCGCGCCTGCACGCGCAGAAGCTGCTGCCGATGATCCAGCAACTGCTGGCCGATGCCGGCGTCACCCTGCAACAGCTCGATGCCATCGCCTTCGGTCGTGGCCCGGGCGCCTTCACTGGCGTGCGTATTGCCATTGGCGTGGTCCAGGGCCTGGCCTTCGCCCTGGAGCGGCCGGTGCTGCCGGTGTCCAACCTGGCCGTGCTGGCCCAGCGCGCGATGCGTGAGCAGGGCGTTCAGCAAGTGGCGGCGGCAATCGATGCGCGCATGGACGAGGTCTACTGGGGCTGCTATCGCAACGTTGACGGCGAAATGCGCCTGCAGGGCAAGGAGGCGGTGCTGCCACCGGAGCAAGTGGCTTTGCCCGAGGGTGCCAGCGGCGACTGGTTTGGCGCGGGCACTGGCTGGGGCTATGCCGAGCGCCTGGCGGTCAAGGCCTGCGGCCAGGACGCCAGCCTGCTGCCCCATGCCCAGGACCTGCTGAGCCTGGCGACCTTCGCCTGGCAGCGCGGCGAGGCGATTGCCGCCGACCTCGCGCAACCTGTGTACCTGCGCGACAAGGTGGCCACGCCAAAAGCGCGCTGAGTGCAGTTCGTCGGTTATTCCCAGGCAAAATAAAACCTTTTGCCCGCTCTGTGGTCCAGTTATCAATCGGGCATTAGCGAAGGATCAGTGATGCTGCTAAATTGCCATCACTGCTCCTGAGTAATCGCCATGCGCATAGACGGTTTTTCTTCTCAGTCCTACCCCATCAAGCGAGCCCCGCGCAAAGCGCCGGTACGTACCGATGACGTGGACGACGAAGATCTGCCGGGCGAGTTCGAAGTACAGGCGCAAGCCAGCGCCAGCCACGGCCAGGCGCGCACTGGCGGCCTGCCTGCGCGGCCTCAGGACATGATCTTCCCGCGGGCGCGCAACAAGCGCACCGCCCATGCCCTGGCCAGCTACCTGACCACTGCCGGTTTCGTTGACTGGGAGATGGAAGTACTGGGGCTGGACCTGTACATTTGATGGATGAGTCTGTCCACGCTGCCCTATTTTGTCGGTTGTCCGTCCTGGAGTGAAAACGCCTGGCGCGAGTACCTGTACCCGGTCGAGGCTAAAACCAGCGACTTCCTCGGCCTGTATAGCCAGGTCTTCAATGCCGTAGAAGGCAACACCACCTTTTATGCCCGCCCGGCACCGGCGACCATCGAACGCTGGGCGCAGCTGATGCCGGCGCACTTTCGCTTCACCGCCAAGTTCCCCGGCGACATCAGCCACAGCGGTGACCTGCACGCTCAACTGGCCGCCGCCCAGTCCTTCATCGAATTGCTCAAGCCCCTTGGCGCACGGGTTGCGCCGTACTGGCTGCAGTTGCCGGCAACCTTCGGCCCGGCGCGCCTGAGCGAGCTGGTGAACTTTATCGACGAGGCTGGCGTGCCCATCGCCGTCGAGGTGCGCAACGCGGCGTTCTTCAGCAAGGGCGAGGAAGAGCGCCTGCTCAACCGCCTGCTGCTTGAGCGTGGTGTGGAGCGCATCTGTCTCGACCCTCGCGCGTTGTTCAGTTGTACTTCACAGACGCCCGAGGTGCTCCACGCCCAGTCGAAAAAACCGCGCGTGCCGCCTCGCCCGACCGCCTTTACCCAGCACCCGCAGATCCGCTTCATCGGCCACCCGGAGCTGGCCGCCAACGAGCCGTTTCTGCTGCCGTGGCTGGACAAGGTCGCGGCCTGGATCGAGGAGGGGCGCAGCCCCTATGTTTTCCTGCATACTGCCGACAACCGCCTGGCCGCCGCCCTGGCCCGGCGTTTTCATCAAGGCCTGATGGAGCGCCTGCCGGGGCTTGCGGCCTTGCCTGAACTGGACCGCACGCCAGAAGCCGAACAACTCGGCCTGCTCTGAGCGCGTCCTGCCGCCTGCCCGGGAGCCGAGATCATGGATCTGCAAACCCTGCGTGCCGAAGCCTTCAAAGCCCTGCATGAGCGCGATGGCGCCTTTGTCATTCCCAACCCCTGGGATGCCGGCTCGGCCAAGCTGCTGGCCAGCCTCGGCTTCGAGGCGTTGGCCACCACCAGCGCCGGCCTGGCGTTCTCCCTGGGGCGGCCAGATGCCGAAGGGGCGATGAGCCTGGATGAAACCCTGGTCAATGCCCGCGCCATTGTCGATGCCACGGCATTGCCGGTGGCTGCCGACCTTGAGAACGGTTTCAGCGACGACCCCAAGGGCTGTGCCGAGGCGATCCTGCAGGGCGCCGCCATTGGCCTGGTGGGCGGCTCGATCGAGGATGCCAGCGGCAATGGCGAAGAGCCAATCTACAGCTTCTATCACGCCGTGGAGCGGGTCGAGGCGGCCGTCGCCGCCGCGCGCAGCCTGGACTTTCCGTTCATGCTCTGTGCCCGCGCGGAAAACCTGCTGCACGGGCGCATGGATCTGGACGACACCATTGCCCGCCTGCAGGCCTTCGCCGAAGCCGGCGCCGATGTGCTGTATGCGCCGGGCTTGCGTACGGCCGAGGAGATCCGTCGGGTGGTCCAGGCGGTGGCGCCGAAGCCGGTCAATGTGCTGATGGGCCTGAGCGGTGTGCGCTTGAGTTTTGCCGACGTTCAAGCGCTTGGGGTCAAGCGCATCAGCGTCGGCTCATCGCTGGCGCGGGCCGCCTATGGGGCGTTTTTCAACGCCGCGCAGCAGATTCACGATCAAGGCCGTTTTGACTACGCCGACCAGGCGCTGTCCTTCGACCAGCTCAACCAGTTGTTCAGGCGCTGATCGACCATGCGCAAAGGATTGCTCGCTGTAGTGTGTCTGATTCTGCTCGTTGCACTGGGTGCTGCCTGGCGCCTGGGCTGGCGTCTGCCGGATGCCTGGAACCCCTGGGCGGCGCTGGATGTGCGCCAGCCGCCGAACCTGCTTACGCCGTATAAATTGGGCCGCCTCGAGGATGATCCGCAGCTGTGCGAGCAGGCCCTGGCCACTTCCAGCCTGCGCTACCGCAAGCAGGCCGACAGCCCGGCCAATGCGCCGTGCCCCCTGGAAAACGTGGTGCGCGTCGAAGGCTCGTCGGTGCGCCTGAGCAGCAGCTTTCTCGCCAGTTGCCCCTTGGCGGTGGCTTATGCGCTGTTCGAGCGCCACGCTCTGCAACCGGCGGCGCAGCGCGCCTTTGCCCAGCCGGTGGTGCAGGTCGATCACCTGGGCAGCTTTGCCTGTCGCAACATGTACAACCGCAAGAATGGCCGCCTGAGCCAGCACGCCACGGCCAATGCCCTGGATATCGCCGGCTTTCGCCTGGCGGACGGGCAGCGTATCCAGTTGCTCAAGGACTGGCCGGGCGAGGGCGTCAAAGCGAAGTTTTTAAGGGATGTGCACGCCAGTGCCTGCGACAGTTTCAACACGGTGCTGGGGCCTGAGTACAACGCCGCACACCGCAATCACTTTCACCTGGACATGGGCTTCTGGCAGATCTGCCGCTAAGGCTCAGGCGGCGATGCGCACGTTGTTCAGCACCACCGGGCGAGCCCAGCGGTTGTCGAAGTCCAGCTGCGATTGCTGCACGGCCATGGTGGCGTCGTCGAAGGGCTCCGGCGCCTTGTCCAGCAGGTCCATATCGAACTCGGCGATCGGCAGGTACAACGGTTTGGCCTGTGGTGCCGGGCCGGGTTCGGGCAGCGGGTGGCCCTGGCTCATGACCACCGGGCGTACCCAGGTGTTGCTGATATCCAGCTGGCGCTGTTGCTCGATGAGTTCGGCGGCGCTGAACGGCGGCGCGAGTTTTTCCAGCAGCTGCGGCTCAAGCTCGGCGATCGGCAGGAACAGCGGCTCTGGCGGGGCCAGTTCGGTGTCGTGCACATCGCACAGGCGCTGGTTGTGGATCTGCGCCAGCACCTGGCTGCCGCCCAGCGGCTCGCCGGTGAACTTGTCGAACTGCTCGGTGGCCACGGCCTTGGCCGCGTCCTCCTGACCTTGCTGCTCAGCCAGGGCGCGGGCAAAAAAATCCTGCCACAGGTGGCTGACGCCGCCCAGTGCCTGGGTATTGTGCCGGCCATAGTCGCCGACGGGCGAGATATAACCTGAGTTGAGCTGAAGAATGTCGGTCATGGCAGTCGCAGAGGGTGCTGGTCTGGCAAAATAGCGAATACTTCGTATATCGGCCGCGGCCGACGATCATTTAATTTTTTTGAGTACAGGATTTGATGGTGGAGCAACTGGCTGACGGCGGCATCCGGGTCGAGGCATTGACGGCCGATTATCAGGCCCAGGCTGGCGAGTGGGCGCAGCGCCTGGGATTGCCGCTGAGCGATGACAATGCAGGCTTTGCCGTGCAGATCGGCGCCGATGGCCTGCAGATCCAGCAGCTCGGTGCGCAGGCGCCGGGGCCGGTGCGGGTGGATTTTGTCGAAGGCGCGGCGGCGCACCGGCGGGTGTTCGGCGGCGGCAGCGGGCAGATGATCGCCAAGGCCGTGGGCGTCGCCCAGGGCGTGCGCCCGCAGGTGCTCGATGCCACGGCGGGGCTGGGCAAGGACGCTTTCGTGCTGGCGAGCCTCGGTTGCCAGATGACCCTGATCGAGCGCCAGCCGCTGGTCGCGGCCTTGCTCGAAGACGGCCTGGCCCGCGCCCGCAGCGATGCCGAGGTGGGCCCCATCGTTGCGCGCATGCAACTGCTCACCGGCAATGCCATCGAGCGTATGCGCACCTGGCAGGGTGAGCCGCCGCAGGTGATCTACCTCGACCCGATGTTCCCTCATCGCGACAAGAGCGCCCTGGTAAAAAAGGAAATGCGCGTGTTCCGCCCGCTGGTTGGTGACGACCTCGACGCCCCGGCGCTGCTCGAAGCCGCCCTGGCCCTGGCCAGCCACCGGGTGGTGGTCAAGCGCCCGCGCAAGGCGCCGATCATCGACGGGCCCAAGCCCAGCCACTGCCTGGAAGGCAAATCCAGCCGCTACGACATCTATCCGAAAAAAGCCCTCAAGGCTTAAGGTCGGTAAGCGCGCATGAACAGCGCCACCACTTCTTGCACATGGGCCTCGGAGGCCTCGGCATCCAGCGCCGGGGCATAGCCGAGCAACAGGCGGAAGTTGGCCGCGCCCTTGAGCAGGCAGAAGAAGTGCTCGGCGGCGTTGGCCGGCAATTCAATGCGCAGCAGCCCGCGGGCATCCACCTGGCGCAGCAGCGCCTCCATCTCGTGCAGCACCCGCAACGGGCCGGCCTCGAAGAAGATCTGGCTGAGTTTCGGGTCCTGATTGCCCAGGGCCATGATCAGCCGGTGCAGCTTGACCGACAGGTCGCTGCTGATCAGCGCCTGAAAGCCGCGGCCGATCTTCAGCAGCACCTGTTCCAGCGGAACCCCTTCAGGAAGCTCGAAAATCAGCTCGGGCAACTGCGCCGTGCAGGTGGCGACCACTGCCGAAGAGAACAGCGTCTCCTTGTCGGTAAAGTGGCTGTAGACCGTGAGTTTTGACACACCTGCCGCTGTCGCGACCGCATCCATGCTGGTGTTGGCATAGCCAAGGGTTAGAAACAGCGCCTTGGCTGCCTCGAGAATGGCCTGGCGTTTTGCCAGGTCCTTGGGCCGGCCGGGGCCGGTAGCAGCGGTGACTTTGGGCATGAGTGAAAAGTTACATATTCCAGTAAGTGCACATGGTACATCGCGACCGGCATTTCGGCGGGCAAAAATCGACGCGCTGCTCCCGGCGTAAATATGGGATTTCTCGCGCAGGCCTGCTTCCCCGCTCCGGTTCCCTGATTTAATATACCCGCCAGTATAAATATTCAAAGCGCCATTCGCGAAAGGTCATCCATCATGTTGCGCCATGCCTTGCCCCTCGCTTTGCCCGTTGGTCTCGTGCTGTTGCTTGCTGCCTGCGGGCAGGAAAGCGCACCGCAGACTTCCCTTCGTCCGGCCATGGTGGTGCAGCCGCAGCCGGCCAGCGCCGCCGCCGACAGCTACCCCGGCGAGGTGCGTGCGCGCTTCGAGCCGGAGCTGGCGTTCCGCATCGGTGGCAAGGTCAGCAAGCGCCTGGTCGAGGAGGGGCAGCGGGTCAAGGCCGAACAGCCACTGGCCGAACTCGACCCCCAGGATGTGCGCCTGCAACTGGAAGCCAGCCGTGCCCAATTGGCCGCTGCCGAAGCCAACCTGAACCTGGTCAAGGCCGAGCGCGACCGCTACAAGACCCTGCTCGACCGGCAGATGGTCAGCCATTCGCAATACGACAACGCCGAAAACCTCTACCGTGCTGGCCTGGCCCGGCTCAAGCAAGTGCGCGCCGAGTTCGACGTCGCCGGCAACCAGGCAGAATATGCCGTACTGCGCGCGTCCCAGGACGGCGTGATCGCCAAGCGCCAGGTTGAGGTGGGCCAGGTGGTGGCTGCGGGGCAGACGGTGTTCACCCTGGCCGCCGATGGCGAGCGCGAAGTGCTGATCGGCCTGCCTGAGCAGAACTTTGGCCGCTTCAAGGTCGGCCAGACGGTGGCGGTGGAGCTCTGGTCGCAACCGGATCAACGCTTCAATGGCCGGATTCGCGAACTGTCGCCTTCGGCCGACCCGCGCTCGCGAACCTTCGCTGCGCGCATCGCCTTTACCGCCGGCAAGGTGCCGGCCGAGCTTGGCCAAAGTGCCCGGGTGTACATCCAGCACGCCGAGAACATTCCCCTGGCGGTGCCGCTCTCGGCGCTGACCGCAGAAAACGGCCAGACCTACGTCTGGCGTGTCGATGCCAACAACACCCTCAAGCGCGTGCCGGTACGGGTGGGTGCCTACGGTGAAAACAGCGTGCCGGTGCTCGAAGGCCTGAATGCCTCGGACTGGGTGGTGGCGGCCGGCGTGCATGTACTCCAGGAGGGGCAACAGGTACGTCCGGTGGACCGGTCCAATCGTGTGGTGAATCTGGCGGCCAAGGAGTAAGTCCCGATGGGTTTCAACCTTTCCGCCTGGGCCCTGCGCAATCGGCAGATCGTGCTGTTCCTGATGATTTTGCTGGCTGTGGTCGGCGCGCTGTCCTACACCAAGCTGGGGCAGAGCGAAGACCCGCCCTTTACCTTCAAGGCCATGGTCATTCGCACCAACTGGCCAGGGGCCAGCGCCGAGGAAGTCTCGCGCCAGGTCACCGAGCGTATCGAAAAGAAGCTGATGGAAACCGGCGAGTACGAGAAGATCGTCTCGTTCTCGCGGCCCGGTGAATCGCAGGTCACCTTTATGGCCCGCGACTCGATGCATTCGGCCGATATCCCCGAGCTCTGGTACCAGATCCGCAAGAAGGTCGCCGATATCCGCCACACCTTGCCTCAGGGTATCCAGGGGCCGTTCTTCAACGATGAGTTCGGCACCACCTTCGGCAATATCTACGCGCTGACCGGTGACGGCTTCGATTACGCTGTGCTCAAGGACTACGCCGACCGCGTGCAGATCCAGTTGCAGCGGGTCAAGGATGTCGGCAAGGTCGAGCTGCTTGGCCTGCAGGACGAGAAGATCTGGATCGAGCTGTCCAACCTCAAGCTGGCCACCCTCGGCCTGCCCCTGGCAGCGGTGCAACAGGCGCTGGAAGAACAGAACGCGGTGAGCACCGCAGGCTTCTTCGAGACGCCGAGCGAGCGCCTGCAACTGCGGGTCAGCGGGCGCTTTACCACGGTCGAGCAGATCCAGCAGTTCCCGATCCGGGTCGGTGACCGCACTTTCCGTATCGGCGATGTTGCCGAGGTGCGCCGGGGCTTCAACGATCCGCCCGCGCCGCGCATGCGCTTCATGGGCGAGGACGCCATCGGCCTGGCGGTGTCGATGAAGGCTGGCGGTGACATTCTGGTGCTGGGCAAGGCGCTGGAAACCGAGTTCGCCCGCATTGCCCACAACCTGCCGGCCGGCATGGAGCTGCGCAAGGTCTCCGACCAGCCAGCGGCGGTGAAGACCGGCGTCGGCGAGTTCGTTCAGGTGCTGGTTGAAGCGCTGGCCATTGTCTTGCTGGTGAGCTTCTTCTCGCTGGGCATGCGCACCGGCCTGGTGGTGGCCCTGGCCATTCCGCTGGTGCTGGCGATGACCTTTGCCGCCATGTACTACTTCGGCATCGGTTTGCACAAGATCTCCCTCGGCGCGTTGGTGCTGGCCCTGGGCTTGCTGGTGGATGATGCGATCATTGCCGTGGAGATGATGGCGATCAAGATGGAGCAGGGTTTCGACCGGTTCAAGGCCGCCAGCTACGCCTGGACCAGCACCGCCTTCCCGATGCTCACCGGCACCCTGATCACCGCCGCAGGCTTCTTGCCGATTGCCACCGCGCAATCCGGCACGGGTGAATACACCCGTTCGATCTTCCAGGTGGTGACCATCGCCTTGCTCGCCTCCTGGGTTGCCGCGGTGGTGTTCGTGCCGTACCTGGGTGAGCGCCTGTTGCCTGACCTGGCCAAGCTGCATGCGGCCAAGCACGGCACCGCCGAAGGCGGCCCTGACCCTTACGGCACGCCGTTCTACCAGCGCGTGCGGCGCCTGGTGGGCTGGTGCGTGGAGCGGCGCAAGACGGTGATCGTGGCGACCATCGCGCTGTTTGTCGGTAGCATCTTGCTGTTCCGTTTCGTGCCCCAGCAGTTCTTCCCGGCTTCCGGGCGCCTGGAACTGATGGTCGATCTGAAGCTGGCCGAAGGCGCCTCGCTGAGCAACACCGCCGATCAGGTCAAGCGCCTGGAAGCGCTGCTCAAGGAACGCGCCGGCATCGACAACTATGTGGCCTATGTCGGCACCGGCTCGCCGCGGTTCTACTTGCCGCTCGACCAGCAACTGCCGGCGCCGAGTTTCGCCCAGTTCGTGGTGCTGGCGAAAACCATCGAGGAGCGCGAACAGCTGCGTAGCTGGCTGATCGCAACCCTCGATGAGCAGTTCCCTGACCTGCGTTCGCGGGTCACGCGCCTGGAAAACGGCCCGCCCGTGGGTTACCCGGTACAGTTCCGGGTCACTGGTGAGCACATCGAGCAGGTGCGTGCCCTGGCCCGCAAAGTGGCCGCCAAGGTGCGCGAGAACCCCCACGTGGTCAACGTTCACCTGGACTGGGAAGAGCCGAGCAAGGTGGTCTACCTGAACATCGACCAGGACCGCGCCCGCGCCCTGGGGGTGAGCACGGCGAACCTGGCGAAGTTTCTGCAAAGCTCGCTGACCGGTTCGGCTGTCAGCCAGTTCCGCGAGGACAACGAGCTGATCGAGATCCTCCTGCGCGGTACCCAGCAGGAGCGCAGCGAGCTTGCCAACCTGCCGAGCCTGGCGGTGCCTACCGACAATGGCCGCAGTGTGGCGCTGTCGCAGGTGGCAACCCTGGAATACGGCTTTGAAGAAGGTGTGATCTGGCACCGCAACCGCCTGCCCAACGTCACCGTGCGCGCCGACATCTATGGCAAGGAACAGCCGGTGACCCTGGTCAAGCAGATCCTGCCGACCCTGGACCCGATACGTGCCGAGCTGCCCGATGGCTACCTGCTGGACGTGGGTGGCACAGTGGAGGACTCCACTCGCGGGCAGAAATCGGTGAACGCCGGGGTGCCGTTGTTCATCGTCGTGGTCCTGACCCTGCTGATGCTGCAACTGCGCAGTTTCTCGCGCACAGTGATGGTGTTCCTCACCGCGCCCCTGGGGTTGATCGGCGTGACCCTGTTCCTGCTGGTGTTCCGCCAGCCGTTCGGTTTTGTCGCGATGCTCGGGACCATCGCCCTGTCGGGGATGATCATGCGCAACTCGGTGATCCTGGTCGATCAGATCGAGCAGGACATCGCTGCCGGGCTGGACCGCTGGCAGGCGATTATCGAGGCGACAGTAAGGCGCTTCCGGCCAATCGTACTGACCGCCCTGGCGGCGGTGCTGGCGATGATTCCGCTGTCACGCAGCGTGTTCTTCGGGCCGATGGCGGTGGCGATCATGGGTGGCTTGATCGTGGCGACGGCGTTGACGCTGTTGTTCCTGCCGGCGCTGTATGCGGCGTGGTTCAGGGTCAGAAAGAGCAGTTGAGAGCTACAAGCGGCAAGCTGCAAGAGGTGCTGTTCACACTGCTTGTGGCTTACCGCTTGAAGCTTGTAGCTGGCGCTTACAGCGCGCCAAACACCTTCTTGGCAATGCTGGTAGCTGCCGCCGCCGGGTTCTGGCGGATGGTTTCTTCCTGCTTGGCAATCATCTCGAACAGGCCGTTGAGCGCTTGTTCGGTCACGTAGCCTTCGACGTTGGCGTTCTTGGCATCGAGCACGCCCAGGGTCGCTGCTTGCCCGGCAAAGTTGTTGTACTGCTGGGCCAGGCCGACCTGGTCGGTGGCTTTCTTGACGATCGGCAGGAACTTGGCGCGGATCTGCTCGCGGCTGGTTTTGCTCAGGTATTGGGTAGCCGAGTCGTTGCCGCCGCTGAGGATGCCCTTGGCATCGTCCACGGTCATCTTCTTCACGGCATCCACCAGCAGCGCCTGGGCTTGCGGCACGGCGGCCTCGGCGGCCTTGTTCATGCTGGTTTCCAGCTGATCGACCTGGGCGCCCATGCCGAAGGCTTTCATCTTCTTGGCGACTTTGCCCAGGTTGCCGGGCAGTTCGATGCGCACATCCGGGTTATTGCTGAAGCCACCCGGGGTACCCAGTTGTTTCACCGCTACCTGGGCACCCTGGGTCAGGGCGTCTTTGAGGCCGGTGGAGGCATCTTTTTGCGAGAGGTCGCCGAGCGACAGCGCCAGGGCGCTGGCCGACAGCAACAGGCCGGCGCACAGGCCGGTGAAGGTTAGAGCGGGGCGGAACATGGCAGCATCCTTATACGAAGGAAAAACAATCAATCAACGAACGGCATCGACCTTGATGCGTACCGGCTGCGGGTCGTTGCCATCAAGTTGCACGCCATGGTGCTCGGTGTTGATGAACAGCAGCTTGCCGTCCAGTTCGATCCGCGCGCTCACTGCATAGCGGTGGCCGGGCTTGACCTGGGCCGGGTCGTAGCTCAGGTGGAAGGGCAGCGGCACATTGCCTTTGACCGGGCCGCTCTGGCTGGCCAGGGTAACGGCGGGGGCGTCCATCAGCGACACGTCCTGCAGGGCCACGCTCAGGGTGGCGGCGGGCGGCAGGGCGATGCGTTGCAGGTAGAAGACCTCGCCGTCGAGGCTGGCCTTGGGGGCTTCAGGGGTGCTGCTGCACGCGGCCAGCAGGCTGCCAAGAAGGATCAGGGACAGTTTTTTCATCAGTAGCTCCTTAGCGCCGGCGCCGCGGTTGCGGTCGCCAGGCGGTTCGATTCGTGTTGCTCCAAAGGCACTGGCCAGTATGGCCTATACCGCAGTTTCGGTGGCTTCTTCGCTGCGCTGCAGGGCGACCTGGCGAATCGACAGGCGCACCTCTGCCGACAGCACGCGCTTGGCCGCGCCCTCGGCCAGTTCGCTGAGTTTTTCGTGGTAGCCAAGTTTGCCATTGCTGTCCGGGCGCAATACGCCTTGCTCGATCTGGGTCTGGATGAAGTGGCGGAACAGGGTCTTGTCGAAGAACTCCGGGGCGTTCAGGCCATGCAGAATCGACAGGCGCTGGGCCATGATCACGCACAGGTCTTCCAGTTCTTCGGCGCTCAGGGTGTGCTGGCCGCTGTTGAGCAGCAACGCGGTAGCCATGTAGAAGCGCTGCAGGGTCTGGGTGATGGCCCGGGCCAGCAAGGTCAGCAGCACGAACTGCCGCGAACTCGGTGCCGGGCGCAGGTACACGCCGTTCTCGAAGCGCAGCAGGCCCTGTTCGACGAAGGCCTCCAGCCACTGGTCGACCACCGCGTCCAGCTCATCGAGCTCCCAGCGAATGAACAGCTCCGATTGCAGGTACGGGTACAAGGCCCGGGTGTACTGCAGGATCAGTTCGCGGCTCATCCGCGAGCTGCTCTGGAAGAAGCTCGCCAGCAAGGCTGGCAGGGCGAAGATGTGCAGCACGTTGTTGCGGTAGTAAGTCATCAGGACGGCGTTCTGCTCGTCCAGGTAGAGGATTTTGCCCAGCGCATCGCTTTGCTCGGCCAGCAGGTCCATGCCCTTGACGTGGCTGATCAGCGCCAGGCCATCGCCTTCAGGCAGGGTGGTGTGCGGCGAGTAGGGCACCTTGCGCAGCAGCGCCAGGTACAGGTCCAGCACCCGCGCCAGGGCGCGCTCGTCCAGGGCCAGGCGGCTGGTGGAGAGCAGCGCCAGGGCGACCAGGTTGACCGGGTTGATCGCCGCCGCCTCGTTCAGGTGCTGGGCGACTTTCTCGCCCAGGCGCGAGGTGGTTTCGTTGAGCCAGGCCGGGCGGAACTGCGGGCCGTGCTCCTGTTCGCGCCAGCCGGGTTGCTGCTGGTCGAGGAAGGCGCCGAGGCGGATCGGCTCGCCGAAGTTGACCGCCACCTGGCCGAAGCGCTGCTTGAGCGCGCCGATGACCTTGAAGATGTCGAAGATAGATTCTTTTTTCTTGCTCGCCCCGCGCAGCTCGCCCAGGTAGGTGCGGCCTTCGAGCACCCGTTCATAACCGATGTACACCGGCACGAAGACGATTGGCGTGCGCGAGGAGCGCAGGTAGCTGCGCAGGGTAATGGCGAGCATGCCGGTTTTCGGCTGGAGCATGCGCCCGGTGCGCGAGCGGCCGCCTTCGACGAAGTACTCGACCGGGAAGCCCTTGGTGAACAGGGTGTGCAGGTATTCGTTGAACACCGCGGTGTACAGCGGGTTGCCCTTGAACGTGCGGCGCATGAAGAACGCCCCGCCACGGCGCAGCAGGCCGCCGATCACCGGCATGTTGAGGTTGATGCCGGCGGCGATGTGCGGCGGGGTCAGGCCGTTGCGAAACAGCAGGTAGGACAGCAGCAGGTAGTCGATATGGCTGCGGTGGCACGGCACATAGATGACTTCGTGGCCCGGGGCGATGCCCTGCACCTGCTCGATGTGGTTGACCTTGATGCCGTCGTAGATCTTGTTCCAGAACCAGCTCAGCACCACTTCAAGGAAGCGGATGGCGGTGTAGGTGTAGTCCGAGGCGATCTCGTTGCCGTAGCGCAGGGCCTGGGCTTCGGCTTTGGCCAGCGGGATCTTCTCGCGTTCGGCTTCATCGGCGATAGCCTGGCGCACCAGCGGGTCGTGGACCAGGCCCTTGACCAGGTTGCGGCGGTGGGAGATGTCCGGGCCGATGACGGCGGTCTTGAGGTTGCGAAAGTGCACCCGCAGCAGGCGCTGGGCCATGCGCACGGTGCGCTCGTGGCCCTTGTTGTGCTGCACCAGCTCGCGCAGGTGGATCGGCGCCGAGAACTGCACGCGGGTCTTGCGCCCCAGGATCAGCACGGTGAGCAAGCGCCGCAGGCGCCCGGTAACCGCCCAGCTGTCGGCAAACAGCAGCTTCCACGGGCTGGATTCGCTGGCCGGCGACTGGCCCCAGAACACGCTGACCGGGATGATCTGCGCGTCTTCTTCGGCATGCTGGCTGATGGCGTTGACCAGTCGTGCCAGGGTCGGCGGGGCGCCGCGCTTGTCCTGGCGGCCGAGCCAGTCGGGCTCCGGGGTCAGGTAGAAGAACGCTGCCGGCTCGTGCAGGGTGCCGACGGCGACCGGCAGCACCGGGCGTGGCAGCCCGGCTTTGGTGCATTCACGGTCGAGCACCGCAAGGTCGGTGAGCGACGGCGACTGCAGGGCGTAGAACACCGGCCGGCTGCGATCCAGGTTCAGGGTAAAGGATGACTGGTTGATGGTCTCGGAGCGAACCCACAGGTACAACAGGCGACGCAGGGCGCCGAAGATCAGGCGGCGCAAGGGGGAACGGGTCATACGGTGTGTGCTCTGGATGAGATTTTTGAGTATTTGCTCAGTCGACTAGTGTGCCGTATCTGCGCAAGTTCAGCAAAAAGCGCCCCGGTCATGAAAATTAATTTAAGTGTGTCATATACTCGGTCCGCCGCTTGCAAGAGATTTGTGCAAGCTGCGTCGGCAGGGGGCCGTGACCCCTCTGCATGCAAGGCGATTCCAAAATAAAAATCCGGAGTAGTGCAGATGTCGTCTCGTGAGACTGGAAGTGTAAAGTGGTTCAATGACGCAAAAGGTTACGGTTTCATTCAGCGTGAAGGTGGCGCGGACGTGTTCGTTCACTACCGTGCCATTCGCGGGGAGGGGCATCGCACCCTGCTCGAGGGGCAGCAGGTCGAATACAATCTGACTCAGGGCCAGAAAGGCTTGCAGGCAGAAGACGTAGTCGGTCTGTAAGCGCCGGGCCACAAGCCTCGAGCCTGGGCCCACCAGCGAAAAGGCCCGCCGCCGGACGACCGGGGCGGGCCTTTTCGAAGACAGTTTTCAGCTGGTCCGCCAGGTGATTTCCTCTTCACCGTCGGCACTGATGCGGATCCAGCGATCGGCATCTTCTTCACCTTCTTCCTCGACCCAACTGCCCGGTGCACAGCGCACTTCGACGTTCAGCGCGGCAAAGGCTGCGCGTGCGCAGGCAATGTCATCATCCCAAGGGGTCTGGTCGCTCTCCAGGTAAAGACTGTTCCATTTGCCCACAGCCTTCGGTAACCAGGTAACTGGAATGTTACCGGCCCTGCACTTGTAGGTCTGGCCTTTCTGCTGCCAGTCGCTGCACGGGCCAAGCGCTTCGCCGAGCCAGGCAGCGATCTGCTTGTGGTCGACCTCGGCGTCTTTCAGGTAAATCTCGATATCGGGTTGGCGCATAGGGGCTCCGGGTGCGCTCAGTCTTGGCGCACAAAATAATCGTAACGCATCGATACCGTGACCTCGAAAGGCTCGGCCTGGTCGATGACGCGCGCGCGTTTCTCGGCGCTGGCACGCCAGCCATGAGGGGTCATGGCCAGCAGGTCGGCGCGGGCCTTGCTATCGGCAAGGCTGAGGCGCAATTTCAGGGTTTCGCTGTGGGCGTGGTGCATGCCCTCGGGGACCAGCGCCAGGTGCTTGTCGTCGCTGTAGTCACGCACTTCATCGTAGAGCTTGTGGCGCAGTTCGATCAGGTGCTCGTTGGTCGGGCCGACGCGCATCAGGCCGCCGCCGGGGCTCAGCAGGCGCAGGGCCTCTTGCCAGTCCAGCGGGCTGAAGACACTGGCGAGGAACTGGCAACTGCCATTGGCCAGCGGTACCCGGGCCATGCTTGCCACCAGCCAGGTCAGCGCCGGATTGCGCTTGCAGGCGCGCTTGACCGCCTCGCGGGAGATGTCCAGGGCATAACCGTCAGCCTCGGGCAACGCCTGGGCGATTTGCGCGGTGTAGTAACCCTCGCCACAGCCGATGTCCAGCCAGCGCGCGGGTGCGCGTTCGGCGGCAAGCTCAGCCAGGCGGCGGGCTACCGGGGCGTAATGGCCGGCGTTGAGAAAGTCGCGGCGGGCCTCGACCATGGCCTGGTTGTCGCCCGGGTCACGGCTGTTCTTGTGCTGCACCGGCAACAGGTTCAGGTAACCCTGGCGGGCACGGTCGAAACGGTGGCCGGCCGGGCAGGCCACGCCATTGTCGAGGGTGCTCATCGCGGCGCTGCAGATCGGGCAGGTGAGCATCAGGCAAGCAACCGGGTCAGGGTCTGGTAGTAGATTTCGGTCAGCACATCGAGGTCACTGGCCAGGATCCGCTCGTTGACCTGGTGAATGGTGGCGTTGACCGGGCCCAGCTCGACCACCTGGGTGCCGAGGGTAGCAATGAAGCGCCCGTCGGAGGTGCCGCCGCTGGTCGATGCCTTGGTCTCACGGCCGGTGACCGTCTTGATGCTGGCCGACACTGCGTCGAGCAAATCGCCCGGCTCGGTCAGGAACGGCAGGCCCGACAGCGCCCAGTCCACGTGCCAGTCGAGCTGGTGCTTGTCGAGGATGGCGGCAACCCGCTGCTGCAGGCCTTCGACCGTCGACTCGGTAGAGAAGCGGAAGTTGAACAGTGCGCTCAACTCGCCCGGTACCACGTTGGTGGCGCCGGTGCCGGAGTTGAGGTTGGAGATCTGGAAGCTGGTCGGCGGGAAGAACGCATTGCCTTCGTCCCAGTGTTCGGCAGCCAGCTCTGCAAGTGCCGGAGCGGCCAGGTGGATCGGGTTCTTGGCCAGGTGCGGGTAGGCCACGTGGCCCTGTACGCCGCGCACCGTGAGCTTGGCGCCGAGCGAGCCGCGACGGCCGTTCTTGACCACGTCACCGACCAGGCTGGTGCTCGACGGCTCGCCGACGATGCACCAGTCCAGGCGCTCGTTGCGCGCGGCCAGGCGCTCGACCACGGCCTTGGTGCCGTGGTGGGCCGGGCCTTCTTCATCACTGGTGATCAGGAAGGCGACCTTGCCGCGATGGTTGGGGTAGTCGGCGACGAAGCGCTCGGTGGCCACCACCATGGCGGCCAGGCTGCCTTTCATGTCAGCCGCGCCACGCCCGCAGAGCATGCCGTCGGCATCGATCAGGGCATCGAACGGATCGTTCTGCCAGGCCTGCACCGGGCCGGTCGGGACCACGTCGGTGTGGCCGGCGAAGCACAGCACCGGACCTTCCTGGGTGCCATGGGTGGCCCAGAAATTGTCGACGTCTTCGATGCGCATCGGCTCAAGCATGAAACCGGCATCGCCCAGGCGTTGCATCATCTGTTTCTGGCAGTCGAAGTCCAGCGGGGTAACCGACGGACGGCGAATCAGGTCGCAGGCCAGTTCAAGGGTAGGCGAGAGGTCGGCTGGGGCCGTCATGGGGAGCTCCGGGGCAAGGCAGGGCACGAATTCGAGGGGGGTTATCTTATAGCAATTCAGAGCCCTGTAGGAGCGGCGCACCGCCGCTCCTACAGGTTATCTCAAGGCTCAGGAGGCCTGGGCCGGCTGCGCGGCATCCACAGGCTTTGGCAGCGACGACAGCATGGCCATGATCAGCGCCGCCAGGTAGGGCAGCGACTGCACCAGCAGCATGGTCACCCAGAAGCGCATGTCGTTGCTCGGCAGGCCCTGGACCAGGTAGATCCCGGCAGCCGCGCCCCACAGCAGCAACATGATGAACAGCTCTTCACGGGCCTCTGACAGCGCCACCAGCAAGCCATGGCTGTCGGCGTTCTTCGGCGTGCGGAAGAACGGGATGCTGCTGGTGAAGAAGCCGTACAGCACCGCCTTGGCGATGGTGTGCGACAGCGCCAGGCCGGCCAGGGCCGCGGCGAAGGCGTCCTTGAGGTTCACGCCCACCGCGCGGCGGTAGAGGAACACGATCTTGCCGACCTTGAACACGAACAACGCCAGCGGCGGAATCGCGAAGATCAGCAGCGGCGGGTCGACCCGCTGCGGCACGATGATCATCGCCGCCGACCACAGCAGGGCGCCGACGGTGAAGAAGATGTTCATGCCATCGGCGATCCACGGCAGCCAGCCGGCGAGGAAGTGGTAGCGCTGGCCACGGGTCAGTTCCGAGTCCTTGCCGCGCAACAGGCTTGCGGCATGGCGCTTGATGATCTGGATGGCGCCATAGGCCCAGCGAAAGCGCTGCTTCTTGAAGTCGATGAAGGTGTCGGGCATCAGGCCTTTGCCATAGCTCTCGTGGGAATACGCCGCCGAGTAGCCTTTCTCGAACACTCGCAGGCCCAGTTCGGCGTCTTCGCAAATGCACCAGTCGGCCCAGCCCAGCTCTTCGAGTACCGAACGGCGGGTCATGGTCATGGTGCCGTGCTGGATGATCGCGTCACGGTCGTTGCGGGTGACCATGCCGATATGGAAGAAGCCTTTGTATTCGCTGTAGCAGAGCTTCTTGAAGGTGCTTTCGTTCTGGTCGCGGTAGTCCTGGGGCGATTGCACCACGGCGATCTTCGGATCGGCGAAGTGCGGCACCATGTGCTTGAGCCAGTTGCGGTCGACACAGTAGTCCGAGTCGATCACCGCGATCACTTCGGCGTCCTTGGCGGTATGCGGAATCAGGTAGTTCAGCGCGCCGCCCTTGAAGCCCGCCAGGGGCGCGACGTGGAAGAACTTGAAGCGCTCGCCGAGCATCTCGCAGTGCGCCTTGATCGGCTCCCAGACCGCCGGGTCCTTGGTGTTGTTGTCGATGATCAGGACTTCGTAGTCCGGGTAGTCCAGCGCGGCCAGGGCGTTGAGGGTCTGTTTGACCATCTCTGGCGGCTCGTTGTAGCACGGCACATGCACCGAGACTTTCGGTCGGTACGCGGCGTCGGCCTGCACCGGCAGGAACTCCCGGCGGCGCTTGTGAATCCACACCGCTTCGGCCAGTTCATGGGCCTCGGTGAGCAGCACGATAAACACGCCAAGGGCGCCGAGGGCGAGCAAAAAGCCCACGGTGAGGCTGAACCAGGTGCTGTATTGCTGGCTGTAATCGTAGCCGATCCACACCAGCACCGAACCGCAGAGGAAGGCGATGAAGGTCAGGAAGGTGCGCCCGCGCTGGCGCAGGGCCGAGCCGTCGATCAGCAGCAGGGTCAGCGAAAGCATCGCCAATACCACCGAGCCGACCGCCAGCACACGCCATTGCGGAATGGCCACCACCGGGCCTTCGAAGTTGAATTTCTGCTGGCGGGCAGCGTTGAACACGCCCCAGTAGGCACCCACCGAGCCTTCGTCGCTGGCCTTCCACGGCTGGTCGTAGGCTTCGATGACAAAGTAGTTGTAGCCCTGGCGGTTGAGCTTGTTGACCAGGGTGCGCAGGTAGATGGCCTGGTCAGCCGGGGTGGCATCGGCACCGCCGCGCATGCGGCCGTTGCTCGGCCAGCCGACTTCAGACAACAGCAGCGGTTTGCGTGGGAATTGCTGCTTCAGATCGCGGGCACGATCCAGTACGAACTGGCCGGCATCCTTCATCGGGATGAACTCCCAGTACGGCAGGATGTGCGCAGCTACCAGGTCGGCATGCTTGGCCAGCTCCGGGTGTTCTTTCCAGATGTGCCACTGTTCACTGGTGGTCACCGGGACTTTTACTGCCGCGCGCACACGGTCCATGTACTGGATCAGTGCTTCGGGGGTGATTTCCTTGCGAAACAGCGCTTCGTTGCCGACCATCACCCGCACCACGCTGCGCGAGCTGTTGGCCAGTTCGATGGCTTTGTCGATTTCCCGTTCGTTGCGCTCAAGGTCCGGGCTGATCCACACCCCCAGGGTCACGCGCAGGCCGAACTCTTCGGCCAGGCGCGGAATCTCGGCCTGGGTACCTTCCACCGTATAGATGCGGATGCTGTCGGTCAGCTTGCTGAGCTGTTCGAGGTCCTGGCGCAGTTCGTCCTCGCTGGGGTACTGGCCCTTTTGCGGGCTTTCGCCCTGGCGGAACGGCGAATAGGAGAAACCGGAAATCTGCTCCGGCCAGTTGGGGGCGGAAACCGGGCGGTTGATCAGCGCCCAGAACCCGGTGAATAGCGCGGCGATAGCCATGACTATTACCAGGTTGATACCAAATTTACGCGATGACATAGATAGTTCGGGTTCCGAAAGGTGGAACGGGCGGGCGCCATGAGGCGCGAATCCTGCGTGCTTCCTGCTCAGATTGTGTAAGAACAGGTCGGTGGCAGAAGATTGGATTGGCTTCAGGAGCTGAAGTTCTTAGCCCGTACTTTTGTCGTCCAAGTCTTTGGATTGCATAGGACATTAAAGCAGGATTACAACTGCCTTGACCAATGCAAGACTCGGGTGGCGGCCACGGCAGGGTGTCATCGCACCCCAAGAGGCCTATAATACGCGCCGGTTTTTTCGGGGTTGGGCCATGAGTACAGAAGATCCACGCTTTGCCGGTGTCGCCCGGTTATACGGTGACAACGGCCTGCAGCGCCTGCGCGAGGCCCATGTGGCTATCGTCGGTATCGGCGGGGTCGGCTCCTGGGCGGCCGAAGCCATGGCCCGCAGCGGCGTGGGCGAAATATCGCTGTTCGACCTCGATGATGTCTGCGTCAGTAATACCAACCGCCAGCTGCATGCCCAGGAAGGCAATATCGGCCGGGCCAAGGCCGAGGTCATGGCCGAGCGCCTGCGGGCCATCAACCCGGCGTGCAAGGTGCATGCGGTGGTGGATTTCGTCACCAAGGAAACCCTGCCCGAGTACATCGGCGAACACATCGACTGTGTGATTGACTGCATCGACAGCGTCATGGCCAAGGCCGCGCTGATCGGCTGGTGCAAGCGCCACAAAGTCACCATCATCAGCACCGGGGGCGCCGGCGGGCAGATCGATCCAACCCAGATCCGCGTCGCCGACCTGAACAAGACCTTCAACGATCCGCTGGCCTCGCGGGTGCGTTCGACCTTGCGCCGCGACTATGGCTTTTCCCGCACGGTAACCCGCAACTACAGCGTGCCCTGTGTGTTTTCCACCGAACAGCTGCGCTACCCCAAGGGTGACGGCAGCGTCTGTCTGCAGAAGAGTTTTGTTGGCGAAGGGGTTAAGCTTGACTGCTCAGGCGGCTTCGGCGCGGTGATGATGGTCACCGCGACCTTCGGCATGGTCGCCGCCAGCAAAGCGGTGGAAAAGCTTGTGGCCGGCGCTCGGCGCCCGTCCGAGCGCCAGGCTCAGACACCTGCGGCAAGCTGAGCCATGCGTTGCAGCACGGCGTTCAGGCCGTTGCTGCGCGAGGGTGAGAGCTGGCGGCCCAGGCCTAGCTGGTTGAACCAGGCGGGCAGGTCCAGTTGCGCAAGCTCAGCGCTGGACAGGCCCTCGACCCGCACCAGCAGCAGCGCCAGCAAACCGCGGATGATCCGTGCATCGCTGGCGCCTTTGAAGCGCCACTGACCATCTTGCTGTTCTGCCACCAGCCAGACCTGGCTTTCGCAGCCATGGACTCGGTTGGCTTCGGACTTTTCTTCTTCGCTCAAGGGCACCAGGTGCTCGCCCCATTGCATCAGCAGGCGCGCGCGTTGTTCCCAGCCGGCTGCTTGTTCGAACGAATCAAGGGCTTGCTGCGCAGCGACAGGCAGGCTCATCGCAGCAGCTCCAGGGCCTGATCCAGGGCGTCGAAGAAGCGCTGCAGGTCGTCGGAGTCGTTGTACAAGCCCAGCGATACGCGGATGGCACCGTCCAGGCCGAGGCTTTTCAGCAATGGCATGGCGCAGTGATGGCCGGCGCGTACGGCGATGCCCTGTTCGGTGAGCATATGGGCCAGGTCAGCGTTGTGCACGCCCTCGACCACGAAACTGGCCAGGGCCACTTGCGGCTGACCGAGCAGGCGGATGCCTTCGCGGTCGTTGAGGCCACGCAGCAGGTGGCGGTGCAGGCCGGCTTCATGCTCGGCAACAGCATTGGCATCCAGGCCGGCCAGGTAATCGAGGCTGGCCCCGAGGCCGATGACGCTGGCAATCGGCGGCGTACCGGCTTCAAAACCCAGGGGCGCCGGGCGAAAGCTGGCGCTGTGGTAGTCGGCGACCTGGACCATCTCGCCGCCGAACTGCCAGTGTCGCAGGCGCGCCAGGGCTTCACTGCGGCCGTAGAGCACACCGACACCGTCCGGGCCATAGAGCTTGTGGCTGGAGAACACGTAGAAATCGCAGCCCAGCTGGCGAACGTCGTGACGGCCGTGGACCACGCCCTGGGCACCGTCGACCACGGTTAGTGCACCTTGGGCCTGGGCATGGGCCAGCAGGGGCTCCAGCGGCTGCCAGGCGCCGAGGACATTGGACAGCTGGCTGACCGCCAGCACCCGGGTACGCGGGCCAATCAGTTGCAGGGCAATGTTCAGATCGATCAGGCCGCGGTTGTCCAGTGGCAGCACCACCAGCTTGAGCCCACGACGCTGGGCCAGCTGTTGCCAGGGCAGCAGGTTGGCATGGTGTTCGAGGGCGCTGATGGCAATTTCGTCACCGGCCTCGAACAGCGGCTCAAGCCCGTAGGCGAGCAGGTTCAGGGCCGAGGTGGCGCCGTGGGTGAAGACAATCTGCTGGCTGTCGGCGGCGTTCAGCCAGCCGGCGACCTTGTCGCGGCTGCGTTCGAAGGCCTGGGTAGCCAGGGCGCCGGGCAGGTGTTGGGCACGGTGCACATTGGCAGCACCATGGCCGTAATAGTGGCTCAGGGCATCGAGCAGGAGTTGCGGTTTTTGCGTGGTAGCGGCGCTGTCCAGGTAGGTCTGGTGCTGGCGTTGCAGGGCGTCGATGGCTGGGAAGTCAGCGCGCCAGGGGGAGGGCTGGAACATGATGATCGGACCTGAAAATCGGGCCTGGCGTTAGGCCAGACCCGATGGTACCACTTAGTTGTGGGCGTGCAGCGCTTCGTTCAGCTCGATGGCCGACTTGTGGGTCTTGCACTCCACTGCGCCGTTGAGCGAGTTGCGGCGGAACAGCAGGTCGGTCTGCCCAGCCAGGTCGCGGGCTTTGACCACCTTGACCAGCTGGTTGTTCTCGTCCAACAGGTTCACCTTGGTGCCAGCGGTGATGTACAGGCCGGCTTCGACGGTGTTGCGATCGCCCAGTGGAATGCCGATACCGGCGTTGGCGCCGATCAGGCAGCCTTCGCCAACCTTGATGACGATGTTGCCGCCACCGGACAGGGTGCCCATGGTCGAGCAGCCGCCGCCCAGGTCCGAACCCTTGCCGACGAAGACGCCCGCGGAAACACGGCCTTCGATCATGCCCGGGCCTTCGGTGCCGGCGTTAAAGTTGACGAAGCCTTCGTGCATGATCGTGGTGCCTTCGCCGATGTAGGCACCCAGGCGCACACGGGCGCTGTCGGCGATACGCACACCGGCAGGGACGACGTAGTCGGTCATTTTCGGGAACTTGTCTACCGAGAATACTTCCAGCAGCTCGCCCTTCAGGCGCGCTTCCAGTTGCTGCTCGGCAAGCTCGGCCAGGTCGACGGCGCCCTGGCTGGTCCAGGCAACGTTTGGCAGCAGCGGGAAGATCCCGGCCAGGTTCAGACCATGTGGCTTGACCAGGCGGTGCGAGAGCAGGTGCAGCTTCAGGTAGGCTTCCGGGGTGGAAGTCAATGCGGCGTCTTCGGCCAGCAGGGTGACCACCAGCGGCTTGTTGCTTTCGGCCAGGCGGGTCAGCAGTGCGGCCTGGGCAGCATCGACACCCTTGAGGGCTTCGGCCAGCTGCGCGGCCTGGCTGGTGCTGAAGGCGATCGCCTGGTTGCCGCCTTCATAGCCCAGGACCGGGGCGATGGCCGCGACCAGCTCGGCAGCCGGGTTGATCAGCGGTTGGGCGTAGAAGACTTCCAGCCAGGCGCCTTGACGGTTCTGGGTGCCGACACCGAAGGCCAGGCTGAACAGGGTAGTGGACATGCAGTTACCTCTTGCGAAATTGAATGAAAGCTCGGCGCCGGGTTACTGAAGGGCGGCCGCGTACAAATCAGGCTTGAAGCCGACCAGGGTCCGCTTGCCGAGGTCGAGCACAGGGCGCTTGATCATCGACGGCTGGGCCAGCATCAGTTCGATGGCCTTGGCCTGGTCGAGATCGGCCTTCTGGGCGTCGTCGAGCTTGCGGAAGGTGGTGCCGGCGCGGTTGAGTACCGTTTGCCAGCCATGTTCATCGCACCAGCGCTCAAGGCTTGCACGGTCGATGCCCTGGGCCTTGTAGTCGTGGAAATCGTAGCCCAGGCCCTGCTCTTCGAGCCAGGTGCGGGCTTTCTTCATGGTGTCACAGGCCTTGATTCCATAAAGGTGCAATGGCGTGTCGCGTTTGGTCATGTCTTGCCCCCCTGGGAAAAAATGGTGAAGGATTATGCCATGGTCGGCGGCGTTGGGTTGGCGTTGCCATGGCTCTTTGTAGCATTGTGTTACAGGTTCTGGGCCGTTCTGCGACTTTTGTGCAGCGGTGCGCCGGCAGCCTAAGCGGCTAATATGTCGTTTCAATGGCAAAACCGTGCCCAGGCCCGCATAAGTTATTGAATGCGTTTGAATTGAACAGGACTCGCCGAATGCAATCAGCCTACACCGTTCTCATCCTGCTGATGCTGGTGAGTGTTTCCAAACTGGTCGGGCGAATGATCCCGCTGCCGTTGCCACTGGTGCAGATCGCCGCTGGCGCCTTGCTGGCGTGGCCTACCCTGGGCCTGCACGTGGCCCTGGACCCAGAATTGTTTCTGTTCTTGTTTTTGCCGCCGCTGCTGTTTTCCGATGGCTGGCGGATGCCCAAGCGCGATCTGTGGAAGTTGCGCGGGCCAATCCTGACCCTGGCCGTTGGCCTGGTGCTGTTTACCGTGGTGGGTGCCGGTTATTTCATTCACTGGATTTTGCCGAGCATTCCCTTGCCGGTGGCCTTCGCCCTGGCTGCGGTTCTGTCGCCCACCGACGCCGTGGCGGTGTCGGCCATTTCCCAGGACCGGCTGCCGACGCCGTTGATGCACATGCTCCAGGGCGAGGCGCTGATGAACGACGCCTCGGGCCTGGTGACCTTCAAATTCGCCCTGGCCGCGGCAATCACCGGCGTGTTCTCGCTGGCCGAGGCCAGCCTGACCTTCGTGCTGGTGGCTGTCGGCGGCCTGGCCATCGGTGTGGCCCTGAGCTGGCTGGTCGGGCGCCTGCGTGCCTGGATGATCGCCCGTGGCTGGGATGACCCGGCCACCCACGTGGTGTTTATGTTGCTGCTGCCGTTTGCCGCCTACGTGCTGGCCGAGCGCCTGGGCGCCTCCGGCATTCTCTCGGCGGTAGCGGCTGGGATGATGCAAAGCTGGCTTGACCTGCTGCCCCGGCAGACCAGCACGCGCCTGCTCAACCGCAGCGTCTGGTCGCTGCTGGAGTTTGCCTTCAACGGTTTGATCTTCCTGTTGTTGGGCCTGCAGTTGCCCGACATCATCAAGGCGGTGACCAGCCACGAAGCCTCGCTGTGGCCGACCTTGCTGTGGCGCTGCCTGGATGTGGTGGCGATCTTCGCGGTACTGCTGGCCTTGCGCTTTATCTGGGTGCAGAGCATCTGGCGCCTGATCGGGGTGATCCGCCGCTGGCGTGGTAAAGAGGACCTGGTGCTGATGCCCAACGCGCGTTCCTGCTGGCTGTTGACGGTCGGCGGTGTGCGCGGGGCGGTGACCCTGGCCGGTGTCATGTCGGTGCCGCTGCTGATCAGCGCCGGCAAGGACTTCCCGGAGCGCGACTTGCTGATTTTCATCGCCGCCGGGGTGATTCTGCTGTCGCTGGTGTCGGCCTGTATTGCCCTGCCGCTGTTATTGCGCGGGGTGACCAAGAGCCCGGATGACGCCCTGCGTCAGGAAGCCCAGGAGGCCTGGCGACGTACCGCCGAAGCGGCGATTCATGCCCTTGAGGCAGAGGACCTGAGTGAGGCCGGCAGCCCGCTGGACGCTTCGCAGGCAGCGCTGGCGGCCGAGCTCAAGGCGCGCTTGATGGCTGAATACCGGCATCAGCTTGATACCTTCAACGACAGCGCCGAAGCCCAGGCCCTGGCCGAACAGATGGACCAGCTGGAGCGGCGCTTGCGATTGCGGGCGCTGCGGGCCCAGCGTCTGGAGCTGTACAACCTGCACCGCCAGCATCAGATCGGTGACGACGTCGTGCGTCAGGTGCTGGGGGAGCTGGATATGAGTGAGGCGAACCTGGGGCCGGTGAAGTAAAGCACCCTGCGACAAGCCCGCTCCTGCCACTCACCGGTGGGGACGGGCTTACCTCTGATGGATTGTTTACTTCTGCAAGAACGCGCGAATCCGCTCGGCGGCTTCCACGCATTCGGCCAATGGCGCTACCAATGCCATGCGCACCCGACCGGCGCCCGGATTAACACCCTCCACTTCGCGCGACAGGTACGAACCCGGCACTACGGTCACGTGCTGGGCTTCGAACAGGTCGCGGGTGAACGCAGCGTCGTCGCCTGGCACCTTGGCCCACAGGTAGAAGCCGCCGTCCGGGCGCTGCACATCCAGCACCGGGGCGAGGATTTCGAGCACTGCGTCGAACTTCTCGCGGTACAGGTCGCGGTTGGCCAGTACGTGTTGTTCGTCGTTCCAGGCGGCGATGCTCGCCAGTTGGGTTTGCACCGGCATGGCGCAGCCGTGGTAGGTGCGATAGAGCAGGAACGGCTTGATGATCTCGGCATCACCTGCGACGAAGCCCGAACGCAGGCCCGGCAGGTTGGAGCGCTTGGACAGGCTGTGGAACACCACGCAACGCTTGAAGTCGCTACGGCCAAGCTCGACGCAGGCGCTGAGCAGGCCTGGCGGCGGGCTTTGTTCGTCGAAGTACAGCTCGCTGTAGCACTCGTCTGCGGCAATCACGAAATCGTACTGGTCGGCCAGGGCGATCAGTTGTTTCAGGGTGTCCATCGGCACCAGGGCGCCGGTGGGGTTGCCCGGAGAGCAGAGGAAGAGGATCTGGCAGCGCTGCCAGGTCTCGGCCGACACCGCATCGAAGTCCGGGTTGAAGCCGTTGCTGTCCAGGCATGGCAGGTAGTGCGGGGTGGCGCCGGCCAGCAAGGCTGCGCCTTCGTAGATCTGGTAGAACGGGTTGGGGCTGATCACCAGGCCGTCATCGGCGCGATTGACCACCGCCTGGGTGAAGGCGAACAGCGCTTCCCGGGTGCCATTGACCGGCAATACGTGTTTGTCGGCATCCAGCCAGCCGGCCGGTACGCCAAAGCGCTGTTCGCACCAGCGCACGATGGCCTGACGCAGGGCAGGCAGGCCGGCGGTGGTGGGGTACACGGCCATTTGCTTGAGGCTGTCGGCCAGGGCCTGGGCGACGAACGCCGGCGACTCATGCTTCGGTTCACCGATCGACAGGGCAATGGCGCGTTTGTCCGCCGCCGGCGTCACGCTGCCGAGCAGCGCACGGAGTTTCTCGAACGGGTAGGGCTGAAGCTGGTTCAAAGCGTTGTTCATCGGCGCAAGGTCTCGTCAAACGGTCAAATGGTCAGGCGGGTCAAAGGCACCCCGGTCGCCTGGTCGACGCGCAGTTGCTCGACGATCGCATCCTGCAGGCGGCTGCACAGTTGCGGGTCGGACAGGGGCTGGTTGTCGGCGTCGGTAATGAAGAACACGTCTTCGACCCGTTCGCCGAGGGTGGCAATCTTGGCATTTTGCAGCGACAGGTCGAACTCCAGGAAGATCTTGCCGATCCGCGCCAGCAGGCCGGGGCGGTCGGGGGCGCTGAGTTCGAGGATGGTCACCGGGCGCTGGGCATCGTTGTGGATGGTCACCTGCGGGGCAAAGGTGAAGTGCTTGAGCTGGCGCGGTACCCGGCGCTGGATGATGGTCGGGTAGTCGTCGGGGTTACGCAGGGCGTCGGTCAGACCGTCGCGAATCTGCTTGACCCGTACGGGATTGTCGCCGATCGAGCCGCCATCGTTGTCGAGCACGATATAGGTGTCGAGGGTGAACTGGCTGCTCGAGGTAATGATGCGGGCGTCATGGATGTTCAGGTTGAGTTGGTCCATGGCCGCCACGGTCACGGCGAAAAAGTCGTGCTGGTCGGGGGCATAGATGAAGATCTGGGTACCGCCCTCGAACTCGCGCTGGGTGGTTTCCTTGATCAGCACCAGCGGCCCGCCGTCAGCCGGCTGCTGGAGGATGGCATCGCTGTGCCAGGCGACGTCAGCGGCGGTATGGCGCAGGAAGTAGTCATCGCCCAGTTGCGACCACAGCTGCTCGACGTCGTCCGGGTCGGTGCCTTCGCGAATGAGGATATCCAGCGCCGCGCTCTGGGTCTGGCGGATCTGCTCTTCGCGGTCCAGCGGGTTCTCCAGGCCGCGGCGCAGGGCGCGCTTGGTCTCGGTGTAGAGCTGGCGCAGCAGGCTGGCGCGCCAGGAGTTCCACAGGCTGGGGTTGGTGGCGTTGATGTCGGCCACGGTCAGCACGTAGAGGTAGTCCAGACGGGTTTCATCGCCCACCAGCAGGGCAAAATCGTAGATCACCTGCGGGTCGGAGAGGTCCTTGCGCTGGGCGGTGGTGGACATCACCAGGTGATGCTGTACCAGCCAGACGATCAGGCGGCTGTCCCAGCTTGGCAACTGATGACGCGCGCAGAAGGCCTGGGCGTCTACCGCGCCGAGCTCGGAATGATCGCCCTGGCGGCCCTTGCCGATGTCGTGATAGAGCCCGGCGAGGTAAATCAGCTCCGGCTTGGGCAGGCGGCCCATGAGCTTGCTGGCCAGCGGGAATTTCTCCGAAACCGGGGTGTACTGCAGTTTGCGCAGGTGCTTGATCAGGTTCAGGGTGTGCGCATCGACCGTGTAGATGTGGAACAGGTCGTGCTGCATCTGCCCGACGATCAGACCGAACTCCGGCAAGTAACGCCCGAGAATGCCGTAGCGGTTCATCCGCCGCAGGTTGCGGTGGATGCCGATCTCGCACTTGAACAGCTCGATGAACAGGCTGGTATTGCGGATATCGTTACGAAACTCGTCGTCGATCAGGTGTCGGTGTTCGCGCAGCAGGCGGATGGTGTCGGCGCGCACGCCCTTGATTTCCGGGTGCTGGGCCATCAGCACGAAGATTTCCAGCATGGCGAACGGCGTGCGCTTGAACACGTTGGTACGCACGGCCTCGATATAGCCGTCATGCAGCTGGAAGCGGGCATTGAGTGGCTGGGCGCTGCCACTGTCGTCGTCGAGGATGACCTCTTCGAAGTGCTGGATGATCAGGTCGCTGAGCTCGGCGATGCTCATCACCACCCGGTAATACTGCTGCATGAACTGCTCGATGGCACGCTTGGGGTTCTCGTCGCCAAACCCCAGCAGCGCGGCGATGCTGCGCTGGTGGTCGAACAGCAGGCGGTCTTCAGCGCGCCCGGCCAGCATGTGCAGGGCGTAACGCACTTTCCAGAGAAACTCCTGGGACGAGGCCAGCAGGTTGTTCTCGCTTTCCAGCAGGAAACCTTCGCCGGCCAGGGCGTGCAGGTTGAGGGTGCCGTACTGGCGGCGGGCGATCCACAGCACCGTCTGGATGTCGCGCAGCCCGCCCGGCGAGCCCTTGACGTTGGGCTCGAGGTTGTACTCGGTGTCGTTGTACTTGTGGTGCCGGGCCTTTTGCTCGGCCCGCTTGGCCAGGAAGAATTCCTTGCTTGGCCACATGTGCGCGGTGCTGGTCACTTCGAGCATGCGCTGGCGCAGGTGCTCGGGGCCAGCAATGGTGCGGCTTTCCATGAGGTTGGTGACAACCGTCAGGTCGGCACGGGCCTGTTCTGCGCATTCATCGACCGAGCGCACGCTCTGGCCCACTTCCAGGCCGATGTCCCACAGCAGGGTCAGAAAGCGTTCGATCGAGTCGCGAAAGACTTCATGATCGGCGCTGTCGAGCAGAATCAACAGGTCGATGTCGGAATAGGGGTGCAGCTCGCCGCGCCCATAACCGCCGGTGGCGATCAGGGCAATATCGGCATCTTCGCTCCAGGTAAACTGGTTCCACGCCTGTTGCAGGATATTGTCGACGAACCAGGCGCGGTCTTCGATCAGCCGGCGGATCTCGCGACCGCTGCGAAAACGGTTGTCGAGCACCTCGCCGGCCTGGCGGATGGCTTTCTTGAAGGCAGCGATGGGGCTTGCCTTGAGGGCCAGTTCCGCCTGGAACTGGCCGCGATCGAACAGCTCGGGATCCACCTGGGGCATCGAGAGGCTTTCCTGTAAGAATCAGGCCGATGTGCGAGGAATGGTGTCGTCTTTGCGCAGGGTGAAGATCTCGTAACCGGTCGCGGTCACCACCAGGGTGTGTTCCCATTGGGCCGAGAGCTTGCGGTCCTTGGTGATGGCGGTCCAGCCGTCGCCCAGCACCTTGGTGTCGGCCTTGCCCTGGTTGATCATCGGTTCGATGGTGAAAGTCATGCCTTCTTTCAGTTCCATGCCGGTGCCGGCGCGGCCGTAGTGAAGGATCTGCGGCTCTTCGTGGAACACCTTGCCGATGCCGTGGCCGCAGAATTCGCGGACCACCGAGAAACCGTTCTTTTCAGCGTGCTTCTGGATTACTTCGCCGATGTCGCCCAGGCGGCAGCCCGGCTTGACCAGCTCGATGGCCTTGTACATGCATTCCTGGGTGATCTGCGACAGGCGTTCGGCCCAGACGGGCACGTTGCCGACGTGGAACATGCGGCTGGTGTCGCCGTGGTAGCCGTCCTTGATCACCGTGACGTCGATGTTCAGGGTGTCGCCATCCTTGAGCGGCTTGTCACCGGGGATGCCGTGGCAGACCACGTGGTTGACCGAGGTGCAGATCGACTTGGGGAAGCCTTTGTAGTTGAGCGGCGCCGGGATAGCCTGCTGGACGTTGACGATGTAGTCGTGGCACAGGCGGTCGAGCTCCTCGGTGGTGACACCGGGCTTGACGTGCTCTTCGATCATCTCCAGGACTTCGGCGGCCAGGCGGCCGGCGATGCGCATCTTTTCGATGTCTTCGGCGGTTTTGATGGTAACGGTCATTACAGGCTCTCTACGGCGCAGCAAGGCGCGAATAATCTGGGGAAAGGCCGGATTCTAACAGAGCGAAGCCCGATTCAGGCGGCTATGGCGCTGATACAGCCTTTATATAGGGGCCATTCTGGCGCTAATGGGCGGTGTGTGCAAAAGCCGGTGACGTTCTATGGTAATTCGGGTTTCGCTCGGCGAGCTTGTGTGGTATAAAATGCGCCGCTTTCCGGGGATAGCTCCGCAAGCACTAAACCCACACACGTGTCGACACGATGACCTGGGTGCCTTTGATCTGCGGATCACGGGTTGGTCATTGGGATACGTGGAGGCCCAACCCGACTTATCAAGGAACTATCATGTCCCAAGTCAACATGCGCGATATGCTGAAGGCCGGTGTGCACTTCGGTCACCAAACCCGTTACTGGAACCCGAAAATGGGCAAGTACATTTTCGGCGCGCGCAACAAGATCCACATCATCAACCTTGAAAAAACCCTGCCAATGTTCAACGACGCACTGGCTTTCGTCGAGCGTCTGGCCCAGGGCAAAAACAAGATTCTGTTCGTCGGCACCAAGCGTTCCGCTGGCAAGATCGTTGCTGAAGAAGCAGCACGTTGCGGTTCGCCGTACGTCGATCATCGCTGGTTGGGCGGCATGCTGACCAACTACAAGACCATCCGCGCTTCGATCAAGCGTCTGCGCGACCTGGAAACCCAGGCCGAAGACGGCACTTTCGCCAAGCTGACCAAGAAAGAAGCCCTGATGCGCTCCCGTGATCTGGAAAAACTGGATCGCAGCCTGGGCGGTATCAAGGACATGGGCGGCCTGCCTGATGCCCTGTTCGTGATCGACGTTGACCACGAGCGCATCGCTATCACCGAAGCCAACAAGCTGGGCATCCCGGTCATCGGCGTTGTCGATACCAACTCCAGCCCAGAAGGCGTTGACTACATCATCCCAGGTAACGATGACGCCATCCGCGCTATCCAGCTGTACATGGGTTCGATGGCTGACGCCGTGATCCGTGGCCGCAACAACGTTGCTGGCGGTACCGAAGTGTACGCCGAAGAAGCAGCAGCACCGGCTGCCGAAGCCTGAGTAACTGACGCTTAGCGTCTACTCGGCACGCGAAAAGGGGGCTTTGCCCCCTTTTTGCCACCTTGAAATCCTCCTGTCAGCATCGCCGTTGCAACCTTGTTACTGCATGAGTGCTGGCAAGTGGATTTACAGAATTGAACGCCCGTCAGTATCGGGTGGAATGGTTGAAAACCTATCCAAGAGGATTTTGAAATGGCAGAGATTACTGCAGCGCTGGTCAAAGAACTGCGCGAGCGTACCGGCGAAGGCATGATGGACTGCAAGAAGGCCCTGACCAAGGCTGGCGGCGACATCGAAAAAGCCATCGACGACATGCGTGCTTCGGGCGCCATCAAGGCCGCCAAAAAGGCTGGCAACGTTGCTGCTGAAGGCGCTATCGCCATCAAGGCCGACGACAAGTCCGCCGTCCTGCTGGAAGTGAACTCGCAGACCGACTTCCTGGCCCTGCAAGACGACTTCAAAAACTTCGTCGCTGAAAGCGTTGAACAGGCTTTCGCTGAAAAACTGACCGACGCCGCTCCGCTGATCGCTTCGCGTGAAGCCGCTCGTGAAGCGCTGGTTGCCAAGGTTGGTGAGAACGTCAACATCCGTCGCCTGGTGCGCGTTGAAGGTGACGTTGTCGGTACCTACCTGCACGGTAACAAGATCGGTGTTGCTGTTGTCCTGAAGGGCGGCGACGTCCAGCTGGCCAAAGAAATCGCCATGCACGTGGCTGCCAGCAACCCAGAGTTCCTCAACCCTTCGGAAGTCTCCGCTGAAGCAATCGAGCGCGAGAAGGCTGTATTCATGCAGCTGAACGAAGAGAAGATGAAGGGCAAGCCTGAGAACATCGTCGCCAACATGATCGACGGTCGTATCAAGAAGTTCCTGGCCGAAGCTTCGCTGGTCGAGCAAGCCTTCGTCATGAACCCGGAAGTCAAGGTCGGCGAGCTGGCCAAGAAAGCCGGTGCTGAAATCGTTTCGTTCACCTACTTCAAAGTAGGCGAAGGCATCGAGAAGCCGGTCGACAACTTCGCTGAAGAAGTTGCTGCCCAGCTGGCTGCTGCCAAGCAATAAGACAGATTCACCTCTGTCGCCCCGAAGAGGCTGCCCGCTCACGCGCGCAGCCTCTTTGTCAAAGCGGGAGCGGTTTACGAGACCGCCTTTCGCTGGCGCAGTAGCTGCGCCACGCTAGAGTTACGCGCAGGCTGAAAACAGCCCGCCAGATTTTTTTACAAACGCCGCAGGAGAGATTCGCAATGGCTCAGCAGGGCAGTGGTTATCAAGCTCGCTATAAACGCATTCTACTCAAGCTTAGCGGCGAGGCCCTGATGGGCTCGGAAGAGTTCGGGATCGACCCCAAGGTCCTGGATCGCATGGCGCTGGAAGTCGGCCAGTTGGTCGGCATCGGTGTTCAGGTAGGTTTGGTGATCGGTGGTGGCAACCTGTTCCGTGGTGCGGCGCTCAGTGCAGCCGGCATGGACCGCGTCACTGGCGACCACATGGGCATGCTGGCGACCGTGATGAATGGCCTGGCCATGCGCGATGCGCTTGAGCGCGCCAACATTACCGCGATTGTCATGTCGGCCATCTCCATGGTTGGCGTTACCGATCACTATGATCGTCGCAAAGCCATGCGCCACCTGAACTCCAAAGAAGTGGTCATCTTCGCTGCCGGTACCGGCAACCCGTTCTTCACCACCGACTCCGCCGCTTGCCTGCGCGCCATCGAAATCGATGCCGACGTGGTATTGAAGGCAACCAAGGTCGATGGTGTATACACTGCAGATCCATTCAAAGACCCGCATGCCGAGAAGTTCGATCATCTGACCTACGATGAAGTGCTGGATCGCAAGCTGGGCGTGATGGACCTGACGGCAATCTGCCTTTGCCGCGATCACAAGATGCCGCTGCGCGTCTTCAACATGAACAAGCCCGGCGCCCTGCTGAACATCGTGCATGGCGGCGCTGAAGGAACTCTGATCGAGGAAGTTCAAAAATGATCAACGAAATCAAGAAAGACGCTCAAGCGCGTATGCAGAAATCCCTGGAGTCTCTGGCTTATGCGTTTGGCCAGATTCGCACCGGCAAGGCACACCCAAGCATCCTGGCAAGCGTGATGGTGCCTTACTACGGTACCGACACCCCGATCAGCGGCGTCGCCAACGTCACCGTTAAAGATTCGCGCACCCTGCAGGTCGTGGCTTTCGAGCGCAACATGCTCGCTGCCGTTGACAAGGCCATCCAGAGCGCCGGTTTGAACCTCAACCCGACCAACCTGGGTGAGTTGCTGCTGATCACCATGCCAGCCCTGACTGAAGAAACCCGCAAGGGCTTCACCAAGCAGGCGCGCAGTGCGGCCGAAGACGCTCGCGTGGCTGTGCGCAACATTCGCCGCGATGCTCTGGGTGAACTGAAGAAGCTGGTCAAGGACAAGGAAATCAGCGAAGACGAAGAACGTCGCGCCATCGCTGATATCGACAAGCTGACGAAAGATACCGAGGCCCAGATCACCAAGGCCACCGAAGAGAAAGAAAAGGACCTGATGGCCGTTTAAGGGTCGGGACTTTTTTTAATGGAAAAGACCAAGCAAGGTGTGTCCCCATCGGTGCCGCGCCATGTCGCGATCATCATGGATGGGAATAATCGCTGGGCGAAGAAGCGCCTGTTGCCCGGTGTCGCCGGGCACAAGGCCGGTGTCGATGCGGTGCGCGCGGTCATCGAGGTGTGCGCCGAGGCCAAGGTCGAGGTGCTGACCCTGTTCGCCTTTTCCAGCGAGAACTGGCAGCGCCCGGCCGAAGAGGTCGGAGCGTTGATGGAGTTGTTCTTCTCGGCCTTGCGCCGGGAAGCCAAGCGCCTCAACGACAACAATATCAGCCTGCGCATCATCGGTGACCGCTCGCGCTTTCACCCTGAGCTGCAGGCTGCCATGCGTGAGGCCGAAGCGGCGACCGCCGGCGCCAATCGATTCATCCTGCAGATCGCCGCCAACTACGGTGGTCAGTGGGATATCGCCCAGGCCGCCCAGCGCCTGGCGCGGGAAGTCCAGGCCGGTCACCTGCGCCCGGACGACATCACCCCCGAGCTGCTGCAGACCTGCCTGGCGACAGGCGACCTGCCGCTGCCCGACCTGTGCATCCGTACCGGTGGTGAGCACCGCATCAGCAATTTCTTGCTGTGGCAGCTGGCCTACGCCGAGTTGTACTTTTCCGACCTGTTCTGGCCGGACTTCAAACACGAGGCCATGCGTACTGCGCTGGCCGATTTCGCTTCGCGCCAGCGCCGCTTCGGGAAAACCAGCGAGCAGGTCGAAGCTGGAGCCCGTGCTTAATGCTTAAACAACGCATCATTACTGCGCTGATCCTGTTGCCGATCGCCCTGTGTGGCTTCTTCCTGCTGAACGGCGGCGACTTTGCCCTGTTCATCGGCGTGGTGGTGACCCTTGGCGCCTGGGAATGGGCGCGCCTGGCCGGCCTGGTCGGCCAGGCCCTGCGGGTGGCGTACGCGGCTGTAGTTGCAGGGCTGCTGATGCTGCTCTACCTGATGCCGGAACTGGCGCCCTGGGTATTGGGCGCGTCGGTGTTGTGGTGGGGCCTGGCGACCTGGCTGGTATTGACCTACCCGCGCAGCAGCGAGCTGTGGGCCAGCGTGGCCTGCCGCCTGCTGATCGGTTTGCTTATCCTGCTGCCGGCCTGGCAAGGCCTGGTGTTGCTCAAGCAATGGCCGCTGGGCAACTGGCTGATCATGGCGGTCATGGTGCTGGTCTGGGGGGCGGATATCGGTGCGTATTTCTCCGGCCGTGCCTTCGGCAAGCGCAAGCTGGCTCCGCAGGTCAGCCCGGGCAAGAGCTGGGAAGGCGTCTATGGCGGCCTGGCCCTGAGCCTGGTGATTACCGCGGCGGTGGGTATCTACCGTGACTGGAGCATCGGCGAGCTGTTGCTGGGCTTGTTGGGCGCAGGCGTGGTGGTGCTGGTATCGGTGGTGGGTGACCTGACCGAAAGCATGTTCAAGCGCCGCTCCGGGATCAAGGACAGCAGCAACCTGCTGCCCGGTCACGGCGGCGTGCTGGACCGTATCGACAGCCTCACTGCGGCGATCCCGGTGTTTGCGGTGCTGCTCTGGGCAGCCAATTGGGGCGTGATGTGAGCGGCGTGCAGCGTATTACCGTACTGGGTGCGACCGGTTCCATTGGTCTTAGCACCCTCGATGTAATTGCCCGTCACCCGGATCGTTACCAGGTGTTTGCCCTGAGCGGCTATTCGCGCTTGCAGGAGTTGCTGGCACTGTGCCTGCGTCACACCCCGGTATTTGCCGTGGTGCCTTCGGCCGAGGCTGCACAGCAACTGCGTGAAGGTCTGGCAACTGCAGGTTCGAGCACCGAGGTGCTGGTCGGCGAGCAGGGCTTGTGCCAGGTGGCTGCGGCTGCCGAGGTCGATGCCGTGATGGCGGCGATTGTCGGCGCCGCCGGCCTGCGTCCGACCCTGGCGGCGGTCGAGGCGGGCAAGAAGGTGCTGCTGGCCAACAAGGAAGCGCTGGTGATGTCCGGCGCCTTGTTCATGCAGGCAGTGCGGCGCAGTGGCGCTGTACTGCTGCCGATCGACAGTGAGCACAACGCGATCTTCCAGTGCCTGCCGGGTGATTACTCCCGCGGCCTGGCCCAGGTAGGCGTACGCCGCATCCTGTTGACCGCCTCCGGCGGGCCGTTTCGTGAAACGCCGATGGCCGAGCTCATGGATGTCAGCCCCGAGCAGGCCTGTGCCCACCCGAACTGGTCGATGGGCCGCAAGATTTCCGTCGACTCGGCAAGCATGATGAACAAGGGCCTGGAGTTGATCGAGGCCTGCTGGCTGTTCGATGCCCGGCCCGGTCAGGTCGAGGTGGTGGTGCACCCGCAAAGTGTGATCCACTCGCTGGTCGATTATGTCGATGGGTCGGTGCTGGCCCAGCTGGGCAATCCGGACATGCGCACGCCGATCGCCAATGCCCTGGCCTGGCCGGAGCGGATCGATTCGGGGGTGGCACCACTGGACCTGTTCGCGGTTGCCCGCCTGGACTTCAAGGCCCCGGACGAGCAGCGTTTCCCGTGCTTGCGCCTGGCCCGCGAGGCGGCGGAGGCAGGCAACAGTGCGCCGGCGATGCTCAACGCGGCCAATGAAGTGGCGGTGGAGGCATTTCTCCAGCGGCGCATCCGCTTCCCCGAGATCGCGAGTATGATCGAACAAGTGCTCGATCAGGAGCCGGTGGTTGCGGTGGAGTCGCTCGATGCGGTGTTTGCCGCCGATCAGCGCGCGCGGCAACTGGCCGGACAATGGTTGGCTCATCACGGCCGCTGAGGTCTGGCGCAGTAATGCGTCAGGCCCGGTGCCGCTGAACGTCATTCGGAGAGAGACATGAGTGCGCTCTACATGATTATCGGCACCCTGGTGGCATTGGGTGTGCTGGTCACCTTTCACGAATTTGGTCACTTCTGGGTGGCCCGGCGTTGCGGCGTCAAGGTTTTGCGTTTCTCCGTGGGTTTTGGCATGCCGCTGTTGCGCTGGCACGACCGCCATGGCACCGAGTTCGTGGTCGCGGCGATCCCGCTGGGCGGCTACGTGAAAATGCTCGATGAGCGCGAAGGCGAAGTGCCACGCGACCAGGTCGAGCAGTCGTTCAACCGCAAGTCGGTGCGTCAGCGAATCGCAATTGTGGCGGCGGGCCCGGTGGCCAACTTTCTGTTGGCGATTTTCTTCTTCTGGATTCTGGCCATGGTCGGCACCCAGCAGGAGCGCCCGGTCATTGGTGCGGTCGAGGTCGGGAGCATTGCCGAGGTGGCCGGGCTCAAGGCAGGCCAGGAAATTGTTTCCATTGATGGCAAACCGACCAGTGGCTGGGCTGCGGTCAACCTGCAACTGATCCGTCGCCTGGGCGAGAGCGGCCAGTTGCACATCAGCGTGCGGGAAGAGGGTGCGAGCGTCGACAGCCCCCACGTGCTGACCCTGAACAACTGGCTCAAGGGCGCCGACGAGCCCGACCCGATCCGCTCCCTGGGCCTGCGCCTGTGGCGCCCGGCCTTGCCGCCGGTGCTGGCTGAGCTCGACCCCAAGGGCCCGGCGCAGGCCGCCGGGCTGAAAACCGGCGACCGTCTGTTGGCCCTCGACGGCCAGGCGCTGAACGACTGGCAACAAGTGGTTGATACCGTGCGTGGCCGCGCTGGCAGCAAGATTGTCCTGCGTATCGAGCGTGACGGCGCGCCGCTTGAGCTGCCGGTAACCCTGGCCAGCCGTGGCGAAGGCCAATCGGCCACGGGGTACCTCGGGGCGGGGGTCAAGGCGGTGAAGTGGCCGGATGCCATGCTTCGCGAGGTCAGCTATGGGCCGCTCGAGGCTGTGGGGGAGGGGCTTTCACGCACCTGGAACATGAGCGTGCTGACCCTCGAATCACTGAAGAAAATGCTGTTCGGCGAGCTCTCGGTAAAAAACTTGAGCGGACCGATAACCATTGCTAAAGTGGCGGGCGCTTCGGCCCAGTCCGGCGTTGGAGATTTCCTGAATTTCCTCGCCTACCTGAGCATTAGCCTGGGGGTTCTTAATTTGCTGCCCATTCCTGTACTGGATGGGGGGCATTTGCTGTTCTACCTGATCGAGTGGGCGCGTGGTCGTCCGCTCTCGGATCGGGTGCAAGGTTGGGGGATCCAGATCGGTATCAGTTTGGTAGTCGGGGTGATGTTGCTTGCCCTGATCAACGATTTGGGTCGACTGTAAAGCTTCGCTCAATTGCGAACCTGCCGCGTCCCGCGGCGGGTCGTTTATTGCCAGTTGGAATAAGAAAGGACTTCATGAAACGTCTGCTGCTAACTGCGGTTCTCGCCGTACTGATGATCGCTGAAGTTCACGCCGAGTCCTTCACCATCTCCGATATTCGTGTCAATGGTCTGCAGCGGGTTTCCGCGGGCAGCGTTTTTGGTGCCTTGCCATTGAACGTCGGCGATGAGGCCGATGACCGGCGCCTGGTGGAATCCACCCGGTCCCTGTTCAAGACCGGATTCTTCCAGGACATCCAACTGAGCCGGGACGGCAACGTCCTGATCATTACCGTGGTCGAGCGTCCTTCGGTGTCGAGCATCGAGATCGAAGGCAACAAGGCGATCAGCACTGAAGACCTGATGAAGGGTCTGAAGCAGTCCGGTCTGTCCGAAGGCGAGATCTTCCAGCGTGCCACCCTTGAAGGCGTGCGCAACGAACTGCAGCGCCAGTACGTTGCCCAGGGCCGCTACTCGGCCGAGGTCGACACCGAAGTGGTGCCGCAGCCGCGTAACCGCGTGGGCCTGAAGATCAAGATCAACGAAGGCACCGTTGCTGCCATCCAGCACATCAACGTGGTCGGTAACACCGTCTTCGCTGATGAAGACCTGATCGGCCTGTTCGAGCTCAAGACCACCAACTGGCTGTCGTTCTTCAAGAACGATGACAAGTACGCCCGCGAAAAACTCTCCGGTGACCTGGAGCGTCTGCGTTCCTACTACCTGGACCGCGGCTACATCAACATGGACATCGCTTCCACCCAGGTGTCGATCACCCCGGACAAGAAGCACGTCTACATCACCGTCAACGTCAACGAAGGCGAGAAGTACACCGTTCGTGACGTCAAGCTTTCCGGCGACCTCAAGGTGCCTGAAGACCAGGTCAAGTCGCTGCTGCTGGTGCAGCCTGGCCAGGTATTCTCGCGCAAGGTGATGACCACCACCTCCGAGCTGATCACCCGTCGCCTGGGTAACGAAGGCTACACCTTCGCCAACGTCAACGGCGTGCCGCAGCCGCACGACGAAGACCACACCGTCGACATCATGTTCGTGGTCGACCCGGGCAAGCGTGCCTACGTCAACCGCATCAACTTCCGTGGCAACACCAAGTCCGAGGACGAAGTGCTGCGCCGTGAAATGCGCCAGATGGAAGGCGGCTGGGCGTCGACCTACCTGATCGACCAGTCCAAGACCCGTCTGGAGCGCCTGGGCTTCTTCAAGGAAGTCAACGTCGAGACCCCGGCCGTTCCGGGCACCGACGACCAGGTCGACGTCAACTACAGCGTTGAAGAGCAAGCCTCCGGTTCGATCACCGCCAGCGTCGGTTTCGCCCAGAGCGCAGGTCTGATCCTCGGTGGTTCGATCAGCCAGAACAACTTCCTCGGTACCGGTAACAAGGTTTCCCTGGGCCTGACCCGCAGTGAATACCAGAGCCGTTACAACTTCGGCTATGTCGACCCCTACTGGACTGCCGATGGCGTCAGCCTGGGCTACAACGCCTTCTATCGCACCACCGACTACGATGACCTCGACGTCGACGTGGCCAGCTATGCGGTCGACAGCCTGGGTGCCGGTGTCAGCGTCGGTTACCCGATCAGCGAAACTTCGCGCCTGACCTTCGGCCTGACCGTACAGCAGGACGAGATCAAGACCGGTAAGTACACTGTTGACGAGATCTTCGACTTCGTCGACAAAGAAGGCGACAAGTACCTGAACTTCAAGGCCTCGGCCGGTTGGTCCGAGTCGACCCTGAACAAGGGCGTACTGGCCACCCGCGGCCACTCGCAAAGCCTGGTGCTGGAAGCAACCACCCCGGGTAGCGACCTGTCGTTCTTCAAACTGGATTATCGTGGCCAGCTGTTCAAGCCGATCAACAATGATTACACCCTGCGCCTGCACACCGAGCTGGGCTATGGTGATGGTTTCGGTGGCACCTCGGGCCTGCCGTTCTACGAGAACTACTACGCCGGCGGTTTCAACTCGGTACGTGGCTTCAAGGACAGCAGCCTGGGCCCACGCAGTACGCCGAGCAAGGGTAACAAGCCTGGCACTATTGAAGACCCGGATCAGGACCCGCTGCCATTTGGTGGTAACGTTCTCGTCCAGGGTGGTGTAGAGCTGCTGTTCCCGCTGCCGTTCGTCAAGGACCAACGCTCGCTGCGCACTTCGGTCTTCTGGGATGTGGGTAACGTTTTCGACACCAACTGCGGTTCCAAGCCGGACTGCGAGAAGGTCGGCCTGTCGGGCCTGGCCAGCTCCGTCGGCCTGGGCGTGACCTGGATTACCGCGCTCGGTCCGTTGAGCTTCAGCCTGGCAATGCCGGTGAAGAAGCCGGACGAAGCCGATACCCAGGTGTTCCAATTCTCTCTGGGCCAGACCTTCTAAGGTCTGCCCCTTGCTAACGACAACGGATTCTGTAGGAGTGCATCGTGCGTAAGTTGACTCAACTGGCAGTACTGGCTGCGACCCTGATCGCAACCCCGGCTTTCGCCGAAATGAAAGTTGCTGTGCTGAACTATCAAATGGCCCTGCTCGAATCGGACGCGGCGAAGAAGTACGCCGTCGATGCCGAGAAGAAATTCGGCCCGCAGCTGACCAAGCTGAAGAACCTGGAAAGCAGCGCCAAGGGCATTGCCGACCGCATCCGTGCCGGTGGCGACAAGATGGCCCAGCCAGAGCGCGAGCGCCTGGAGCTTGAATATAAGCAAAAGGCCCGTGACTTCCAGTTCCAGTCCAAGGAGCTGAACGAGTCCAAGGCCGTGGCCGACCGCGAAATGCTCAAACAACTGAAGCCCAAGCTGGATGGCGCAGTTGAAGAAGTGATCAAGAAAGGCGGTTTCGACCTGGTTCTCGAGCGTGGCGCGGTCATTGATGTCAAACCTCAGTACGACATCACCCGCCAGGTCATCGAGCGCATGAACCAGTCCCGTTGATCATGACCGTGACCATGAAACTCGGTCAGCTGGCCGAGTTCCTCGGAGCCACCCTGAGTGGCCCCGAGGAGCTGGAAATCACTGGCCTGGCAACCCTTCAGGAAGCCGGGCCTGGGCAGTTGAGCTTCCTCGCCAACCCACAGTACCGCAAGTACCTGGGTGAAACCCAGGCGGCGGCGATCCTGCTCAAGCCGGCCGACGCCGAAGGTTTTGCCGGCAACGCCCTGATCGTTCCCGACCCGTACCTCGCCTACGCGCGCATCTCCCACCTGTTCGATCCAAAGCCCAGGGCTGTAGCGGGAATTCATCCCAGCGCCGTGGTTGCCGCCGATGCCCAGGTCGATGCCAGCGCCAGCATTGGTGCCTGCGCGGTAATCGAGAGCGGTGCGCAGATCGGCCCGGGTGTGACTATCGGTGCCCAGTGCTTCATCGGCGCGCGCTGCGTGATCGGTGAGGGCGGCTGGCTGGCCCCGCGGGTGACCCTGTACCACGACGTGCGTATCGGCAAGCGTGTGGTCATTCAGTCGGGCGCAGTGATCGGCGGCGAAGGCTTCGGCTTTGCCAACGAGAAAGGCGTGTGGCAGAAGATCGCCCAGATCGGCGGCGTGAGCATCGGCGATGATGTCGAGATCGGCGTCAACACTGCGGTCGACCGCGGCGCACTGGCCGACACCCGCATCGGTGACGGGGTCAAGCTCGACAACCAGATCCAGATCGCCCATAACGTGCAGATCGGCGATCATACGGCGATGGCGGCGTGTGTCGGGATTTCCGGCAGCACCAAGATCGGCAAGCATTGCACCATTGCCGGCGGTGTCGGCATGGTTGGACACATCGATGTCTGCGACAACGTTTTCGTATCCGGGATGACCATGGTGACGCGCTCGATTACCGAGCCAGGCGCTTATTCTTCCGGTACGGCGATGCAGCCGCTGGCCGAGTGGCGCAAAAGCGCCGCGCGAATTCGCCAGCTGGATGAGATGTCAAAACGCCTTCAACAACTGGAAAAGCGTCTCGCCGCCGTGACCTCTGGCGATAAAGCTTCATCAGAAGGCTGATACCATTTCCTGATCAAGAGCGAACAGCCCTAGACTGACTCTTTGATTTGCTAAAGGAGCGCCGTGTGAAAACCGGCGCTCCCTATCTTTACTACAGGCTTCCCCCCGAAATGATGGACATCAACGAGATTCGCGAATACCTGCCTCACCGTTACCCGTTCCTGCTGGTGGACCGGGTGGTGGAACTGGACGTCGAGGCCCAGCGCATTCGTGCCTACAAGAATGTCAGCATCAACGAACCTTTCTTCAATGGTCACTTCCCGGCGCATCCGATCATGCCGGGCGTGCTGATCATCGAAGCCATGGCCCAGGCGGCCGGTATCCTCGGCTTCAAGATGCTCGACGTCAAACCTGCGGACGGTACCCTGTACTACTTCGTCGGTTCCGACAAGCTGCGCTTCCGTCAGCCGGTGCTGCCGGGTGACCAGCTGATCCTCGAGGCCAAGTTCATCAGCTGCAAGCGCCAGATCTGGAAGTTCGAGTGCCAGGCGTCGGTTGACGGCAAGCCGGTATGCTCGGCCGAGATCATCTGCGCGGAACGCAAACTATGAGTTTGATTGACCCTCGGGCAATCATCGATCCATCGGCGAAGCTCGCCGACGGTGTCGAGGTAGGCCCTTGGTCGATCATCGGTGCCGGGGTCGAGATCGGCGAGGGGACCGTGATCGGTCCGCACGTGATTCTCAAAGGGCCGACCCGCATCGGTCGGCACAACCGCATCTACCAGTTTTCTTCGGTAGGCGAAGACACCCCTGACCTCAAGTACAAGGGTGAAGCCACGCGCCTGGTGATCGGTGATCACAATGTGATCCGCGAAGGCGTGACCATCCACCGTGGCACCGTGCAGGACCGCTCGGAAACCACCCTGGGTGATCACAACCTGATCATGGCCTATGCCCACATCGGTCACGACAGCGTCATCGGCAACCACTGCATCCTGGTCAACAACACCGCGCTGGCTGGCCATGTGCACGTCGACGACTGGGCGATCCTTTCCGGGTTCACCCTGGTGCATCAGTTCTGCCACATCGGTGCCCACAGCTTTTCCGGCATGGGTACGGCGATCGGCAAGGACGTGCCGGCCTACGTCACGGTGTTCGGCAACCCGGCCGAAGCGCGCAGCATGAACTTCGAGGGCATGCGCCGTCGTGGTTTCAGCGAAGACGCCATTCACGCCCTGCGCCGCGCCTACAAGGTGGTCTACCGCCAGGGCCTGACCGTCGAGCAGGCGATTGCCGAGCTGGCCGAGCCGGCTACCCAGTTCCCTGAAGTCGACGTGTTCCTCAAGTCGATCCAGAACTCCACCCGCGGCATCACCCGCTGACATGGCCGAGCTTTGTGTAGCGCTGGTGGCAGGTGAGGCCAGCGGCGATATTCTCGGCGCCGGGTTGATGCGCGCGCTCAAGGCGCGTCATCCGCAGGTACGCTTCATTGGCGTGGGTGGGCCGTTGATGCAGGCTGAAGGCCTGACTTCGTACTTCCCCATGGAACGCCTGGCGGTGATGGGCCTGGTCGAGGTGCTAGGGCGCCTGCGCGAGCTGCTCAAGCGCCGCAAGGAGCTGATCCAGACCCTGATCGCCGAGCGCCCGGATGTGTTCATCGGCATCGATGCCCCGGATTTTACCCTCAACATCGAACTGAACCTGCGCAAGGCCGGGATCAAGACCGTGCATTACGTCAGCCCGTCGGTCTGGGCCTGGCGGCAGAAGCGCGTGCTGAAGATTCGCGAAGGTTGCGACCTGATGCTCACGCTGTTTCCGTTCGAAGCCAAATTCTATGAAGAGAAGGGCGTGCCGGTGCGCTTCGTTGGCCACCCGTTGGCCGACAGCATTCCGCTGGACGCCGATCGGGCTGGTGCCCGTGAACAGCTGGGCCTGGCCAACGGGCCGCTGGTTGCCCTGATGCCCGGCAGCCGTGGCGGTGAAGTAGGGCGCCTGGGGGCGCTGTTCCTTGATACCGCCCAGCGTTTGCGCGAGCTGGTGCCGGGGGTACGTTTTATATCCCCGTGTGCCAATGCCGAGCGCCGTGCCCAGCTTGAGCAGATGCTCCAGGGCCGCGACCTGCCGGTGACCCTGCTCGACGGTCGCTCGCACCAGGCCCTGGCCGCCTGCGACGCGGTGCTGATCGCCTCTGGCACCGCCACCCTCGAAGCGCTGCTGTTCAAGCGGCCGATGGTGGTTGCCTACCGCTTGGCGCCGCTGACCTACTGGATTTTGAAACGCCTGGTAAAAAGCCCCTACGTGTCGCTGCCCAACCTGCTGGCCCAGCGCATGCTGGTGCCCGAGTTGCTGCAGGAAGCTGCCACTGCTGAGGCCCTGGCCCAGACCCTGGCGCCACTGGTGCACGGCGGTGTGCAGCAGACCGAAGGCTTTGACCAGATTCACCGTACCCTGCGCCGCGATGCCTCGAACCAGGCAGCTGACGCGGTGCTGGCCCTGCTGGAAAACCGATAGATGCAAATGGGATTGGACTTCAACCTGGTCGAGGACCTGGTCGCCGGTGTCGACGAAGTGGGCCGTGGCCCGCTGTGCGGCGCAGTGGTGACGGCGGCGGTGATTCTCGACCCGCAGCGGCCGATTCTGGGGCTCAACGACTCGAAGAAGCTCACCGAAGCCAAGCGTGAAAAGCTTTTTGACGAAATTTGCGAGAAGGCCCTGAGCTTCTGCATCGCCCGCGCCGAGGTCGAGGAAATCGACCAGCTCAACATCCTTCACGCCACCATGCTGGCCATGCAGCGTGCCGTCGAAGGCCTGAGCGTCACCCCGAAACTGGCGCTGATCGACGGTAATCGCTGCCCGCAGCTGTCGGTACCGGCGGCGCCGGTGGTCAAGGGCGATAGCCAGGTGCCGGCGATTGCCGCGGCATCGATCCTGGCCAAGGTCACCCGTGACCGCGAGATGGCGGCGTTCGAGCTGATCTACCCCGGCTACGGCATTGGCGGGCACAAGGGCTACCCGACGCCGGTGCACCTCGAAGCCCTGGCGCGCTTGGGGCCGACGCCGATTCACCGGCGCTCGTTCGCACCGGTACGCGCCGCCTACGAAGCCCGCGACGCCATCAGCAGCGGATTTGCCGAGGTCTGACCGGGCGCGGCAGGCGTCAGTAGTCAGGATCGCCCCGCACTGGCTGTTGTTTTGATCAAGGCCCGGTACAATCCGGGCCTTGTTGTTTTGTGCTGCTATAGGATCATCATGTCGGCTTCTTTCGTTCATCTTCGCCTGCACACCGAATACTCGCTGGTCGATGGCCTGGTGCGGATCAAGCCGCTGGCCAAGGCATTGGCGGCGATGAACATGCCGGCGGTCGCGGTTACCGACCAGAGCAACATGTGCTCGCTGGTCAAGTTCTACAAGAACGCCATGGGCGCCGGCATCAAGCCGATCTGCGGCGCCGACCTGTGGCTGGCCAACAGCGACCCGGATGCGCCGCTGTCGCGCATCTGCCTGCTGGCCATGGATGCCAAGGGCTACCGCAACCTCACCGAGTTGATTTCCCGTGGCTGGGTCGACGGCCAGCGCAACGGCCTGGTGATCATCGAGCGCCAGTGGATCGCCGAAGCCAGCGAGGGCGTGATCGCCCTGTCCGCGGCCAAGGAAGGCGACATCGGCATGGCCTTGCTCAATGGCAACCCGGACGAAGCCGAAGCCTTGCTGCGCGACTGGATGCAGATGTTCCCCGAGCGCTTCTACGTCGAAGTGCAGCGCACCAACCGCGCCGGTGACGAAGAATACCTGCACGCCGCCGTGGCCCTGGCCGACAAGCTGGACGCGCCGCTGGTAGCCACCAACGATGTGCGCTTTATCAAGCAGTCCGACTACGACGCCCACGAAACCCGCGTGTGCATCGGTGAAGGCCGGGCCCTGGATGACCCGCGCCGCTCGCGCAACTACAGCGACCAGCAGTACCTGAAAAGCCCGGAAGAAATGGCCGAGCTGTTCAGCGACCTGCCCGAAGCGATTGCCAACACCGTCGAGATCGCCAAGCGCTGCAACATCCAGGTGCAGTTGGGTAAGCACTTTCTGCCGGACTTTCCGACGCCCAACGGCATGGGTATCGACGACTACCTGCGCCACGTTTCCCACGAGGGCCTGGAAGAGCGTCTGGCGGTGTTGTGGCCGAAAGAGACCACGCCGAATTACCAAGAAAAGCGCCAGGTGTATCTGGACCGGCTGAAGTTCGAGCTGGATATCATCATCCAGATGGGCTTCCCCGGTTACTTCCTGATCGTTATGGACTTCATCAAGTGGGCCAAGAACAACGGCGTGCCGGTTGGCCCGGGCCGGGGTTCGGGTGCCGGTTCGCTGGTTGCCTACGTACTGAAGATTACCGACCTCGACCCGCTGGCCTATGACCTGCTGTTCGAACGTTTCCTCAACCCGGAACGGGTATCGATGCCCGACTTCGACGTCGACTTCTGCATGGATGGCCGCGACCGGGTAATCGAATACGTGGCTGACGCCTACGGGCGCAATGCCGTGAGCCAGATCATCACCTTCGGCACCATGGCGGCCAAGGCGGTGGTGCGCGACGTGGCGCGGGTCCAGGGCAAGTCCTACGGCCTGGCTGACCGCCTGTCGAAGATGATCCCCTTCGAAGTCGGCATGACCCTGGAAAAAGCCTACGAGCAGGAAGAGATCCTGCGCGATTTCCTCAAGAGCGATGAAGACGCCAAGGAAATCTGGGACATGGCCCTCAAGCTCGAGGGCGTCTGCCGGGGTACCGGTAAACACGCCGGTGGCGTGGTTATCGCGCCGACCAAGCTTACCGATTTCTCGCCGATTGCCTGTGATGAAGAGGGCGGCGGCCTGGTCACCCAGTTCGACAAGGATGACGTCGAGGCCGCAGGCCTGGTGAAGTTCGACTTCCTCGGCCTGCGTACCCTGACGATCATCAAGTGGGCGATGGAAACCATCAACCGCGAACAGGCCAAGAAAGGCCTGGATGACCTGAACATCGACTTCATCCCGCTGGATGACAAGAAGACCTACGACCTGCTGCAAAAGGCCGAAACCACGGCGGTGTTCCAGCTTGAATCGCGGGGCATGAAGGAGCTGATCAAGAAGCTCAAGCCCGACTGCCTGGAAGACCTCATCGCACTGGTGGCGCTGTTCCGTCCCGGCCCGCTGCAATCGGGCATGGTTGACGACTTCATCAACCGCAAGCACGGTCGCGCGGAACTTGCCTACCCGCACTCCGATTACCAGTACGAAGGCCTGAAACCCGTTCTGGCACCGACCTACGGCATCATCCTGTACCAGGAACAGGTGATGCAGATTGCCCAGGTCATGGCCGGTTACACCCTCGGTGGTGCGGACATGCTGCGCCGGGCCATGGGTAAGAAAAAGCCCGAGGAAATGGCCAAGCAGCGCGGCGGTTTCATTGAAGGTTGCGCCAGCAACAACATTGATCCGGACCTCGCCGGCAACATCTTCGACCTGGTAGAGAAATTCGCCGGCTACGGCTTCAACAAATCCCACTCCGCCGCCTACGGCCTGGTCTCGTACCAGACTGCCTGGCTCAAGACCCACTACCCGGCGCCGTTCATGGCCGCGGTGCTGTCGGCGGATATGCACAACACCGACAAGGTCGTGACCTTGATCGAGGAAGTGCGCAGCATGAAGCTGCGCCTCGATGCGCCGGACGTGAACACCTCCGACTTCAAGTTCACGGTCAACGACGATGGTCGCATCGTCTATGGCCTGGGGGCGATCAAGGGCGTGGGCGAGGGGCCGGTCGAGGCCATCGTCGAAGCCCGCGCCGGCGGCCCGTTCAAGGACCTGTTCGACTTCTGCGAGCGGGTCGACCTCAAGCGCATCAACAAGCGCACCCTCGATGCCTTGATCCGCAGTGGCGCGCTGGACCGCCTGGGCCCGTACTTCCATGACGAGCTCAAGGCCTACCAGGCCAACATCGACCGCAACCGCGCAGTGCTGCTGGCGGCGATGGAAGAGGCGATCAAGGCGGCCGAGCAAACCGCGCGCACCGCCGACAGTGGCCACGCCGACCTGTTCGGCGGGCTGTTTGTCGAAGAGGATGCCGACGTTTATGCCAACCACCGCAAGGCCCGCGAGCTGACCCTCAAGGAGCGCCTGCGTGGTGAAAAAGACACTCTGGGCCTGTACCTGACCGGTCACCCGATCGACGAGTACGAAGGCGAGATCCGCCGTTTTGCCCGCCAGCGCATCATTGACCTCAAGCCTGCGCGCGACACCCAGACCGTCGCCGGGATGATCATTGCCCTGCGCGTGATGAAGAACAAGAAGGGCGACAAGATGGGCTTTGTCACCCTCGACGACCGCTCCGGGCGCATCGAGGCCTCGCTGTTTGCCGATGCCTTCATGGCCAACCAGGCGCTGCTGCAGACCGATGCTATGGTGGTGGTTGAAGGCGAGGTCAGCAACGATGACTTCTCCGGCGGCCTGCGCCTGCGGGTCAAGCGCGTGATGAGCATGGAAGATGCCCGCACCAACCTGGCCGAAAGCCTGCGCCTTAAAGTGCACGCCGATGCCCTCAAGGGCGACCGGCTGAACTGGCTGGGCGAGCTGTTCAAGCGCCATCGCGGCGCCTGCCCGATCACCATGGAATACACCGGCAGCGATGCCAAGGCCATGCTGCAGTTCGGCGAAAGCTGGCGCATCGACCCGGCCGATGGCTTGATTCAGGCCCTGCGTGACCAGTTCGGACGTGAGAACGTCTTTTTGCAATATCGATGAATTTTTAATCTCGACCTGAATGCGCCTGATCCCTTAAGGTAGGGCGCCAAACGGATCAACCGGCCGGCCGCCTGGCCGTAGACCCAAGACGGATGCCTATGAACCCGAATTTTCTGGATTTCGAACAGCCGATTGCTGACCTGCAAGCCAAGATCGAAGAGCTGCGCCTGGTTGGCAATGACAACTCGCTGAACATCGGCGATGAGATCGCCCGTCTGCAAGACAAGAGCAGCACCCTGACCGAAAGCATTTTCGGCAACCTGACCAGCTGGCAGATCGCCCGCCTGGCCCGTCACCCGCGCCGTCCGTACACCCTGGACTACATCGAGCACATCTTCACCGAGTTCGACGAGCTGCACGGTGACCGTCACTTCTCCGACGACGCCGCGATTGTCGGTGGTATCGCCCGCCTGGACGACAAGCCGGTGATGGTCATCGGTCATCAGAAAGGCCGCGAAGTGCGCGAAAAGGTTCGCCGCAACTTCGGCATGCCGCGCCCTGAAGGCTACCGCAAGGCTTGCCGCCTGATGGAAATGGCCGAGCGTTTCAAGATGCCGATCCTGACCTTCATCGACACCCCGGGCGCTTACCCGGGCATCGACGCCGAAGAGCGCAACCAGAGCGAAGCCATTGCCTGGAACCTGCGGGTCATGGCCCGCCTGAAAACCCCGATCATCGCCACCGTAATCGGTGAAGGTGGTTCCGGCGGTGCACTGGCCATCGGTGTCTGCGACCAGCTGAACATGCTGCAGTATTCGACCTACTCGGTGATCTCGCCGGAAGGTTGCGCCTCGATCCTGTGGAAGACCGCCGAAAAGGCCTCCGACGCAGCCGAAGCCATGGGCATCACCGCCGAGCGCCTGAAAGGCCTGGGCATCGTCGACAAGGTTATCGCCGAGCCCCTGGGCGGCGCGCACCGTGATCCGGCAAAAATGTCCGCCACCGTTCGCGGCGAGCTGATCGAGCAACTGGACATGCTCAAGAAGTTCGACAACGACGCGCTGCTCAAGCGCCGCTATGACCGTCTGATGAGCTACGGGCTCTGATCTGACAATCGCGGGTCAAGCCCGCTCCCACAGGGCTCCAGGCAAACTGTGGGAGCGGGCTTGACCCGCGATCGAGCGCAAAGCGCTCGCCACCGGGTCGACGCTGATGATTGATCTTCACACCAAGCTGTCCCCCTGGCTCACCGCCCCCTCCTGGTGCATCGCCCTCTCCGGCGGCCTGGATTCCAGTGTCCTCCTGCACCTGCTGGCAAGCCTGTCCCGCCAGCAGCCAATACCGCCCATCCGCGCGATTCACATCCACCACGGCCTGCAGGCTGCGGCCGACGCCTGGCCGGCGCATTGTCAGCGCCTGTGCGACGCCCTGGGCGTTGAATTGCAGATCATTCGGGTCAAGGTCGCCCCTGGCGCCAGCATTGAGCAGGGCGCCCGTGACGCGCGTTACGCCGCCTTTACCGCTGCCTTGCATCCCGGCGAAATCCTGTTGACCGGCCAGCACCGCGAAGACCAGGCCGAAACCTTGCTGTTTCGCCTGTTGCGCGGCGCCGGCCTGCGCGGCCTGGGCGCCATGCCCGGGCAGCGGCCGCTAGGGCAGGGCCTGCTGCTGCGGCCGTTGCTGGGTGTTTCGCGTAACGACCTGCAGGCGTACGCCAAGGCTCAGCAGTTGAGCTGGATCGAAGACCCGTCCAACACCGATACGCAATTCTCGCGCAACTACCTGCGCCACCAGGTGTTCCCGGCACTGCTGCAGCGCTGGCCGCAGGCCGCGCAAAACCTCGCGCGCAGCGCCGAGCACTTGAGCGAAGCCCAGGGCCTGCTCGATGAACTGGCGCACGACGACCTGGCCCGGGCCGCGACCCCGGCAGCGTTCGACTGGCTTGGCCTGGACTCGCTCGACCTCGAGGTGCTGCGCGAGCTATCCCCGGCGCGCCAGCGCAATGCCCTGCAACATTGGCTGGCGCCGCGCACGCGCTTGCCCGACAGCCGCCACTGGGCAGGCTGGGAGGCCCTGCGCGATGCGGCATCCGACGGACGGCCACTGTGGCAACTGACCGACGGCCAATTGCACCGCGCCGCTGGCCGTATCTGGTGGCTGGCCGGTGACTGGCTGATACCTGCAGGTGGCCGGCAGGTCTGGGCTGACCCGCACAAAGCACTGACCTTGAGCCACAACGGCAGTGTCAGCCTCAGCGGCACGTTGCCGCAGGGCCCCTTGCACATTGCCTACCGCCAGGGCGGCGAAACCCTGGCAATTGCCGGCCGCGGCCAGCGCGACTTGAAGCGCCTGCTCAACGAGGCGCAACTGCCGTCATTCGCCCGTTCGCGCCTGCCGTTGCTGTATTGCGCCGGGCAATTGCTGGCGGTCGCCAACCTGCCGGGGCTGAGCCAGGGCGACTGGCAATTGCATTGGCATGCGCCGACGAGCGAGCAAGGTTTGAGATGAAAGGCACATTCGGGTAGACTACGCTCCCTTCTTGATACAGCTTCTGTGGCTTCCCCGAAATCACAGCAGTTGCCGATTACCAAGCAGTTTTTTGCTGGGCGATTCTAAAAATGTTTAGCGAGCTCCTAACCGGGTATCCAACCCCCGGTGTGACCAGACGCGGCAGTTTTTTAAGATGCACTGTGATTGACGCAGGTGATCGGGGGCTTCGGCCTTCCTTCGCTTTCCCCGGCGGCACTGACCGCTTTAACGCAGACTTCTAGGGTTTTTCATGACGCGCTACATATTCGTCACGGGCGGTGTTGTTTCTTCATTGGGGAAAGGCATTGCCTCGGCTTCATTGGCGGCCATCCTGGAGGCGCGGGGGCTCAAGGTCACCATGCTCAAGCTGGACCCGTACATCAACGTCGACCCGGGCACCATGAGCCCGTTCCAGCACGGTGAAGTGTTCGTCACCCATGACGGCGCCGAGACCGACCTGGACCTGGGCCACTACGAGCGGTTCATCCGCACGACCATGACCCAGAACAACAACTTCACCACCGGCCGTATCTACGAGCACGTGCTGCGCAAAGAGCGCCGTGGTGATTACCTGGGCGCGACCATCCAGGTCATTCCGCACATCACCGACGAGATCAAGCGCCGCATCATCAAGGGTGCCGGCGACGCCGACGTGGCCCTGGTGGAAATCGGCGGTACCGTGGGTGACATCGAGTCGCAACCGTTCCTCGAGGCTATCCGTCAGCTGCGCGTCGAAGTGGGCTCCAAGCGCGCCATGCTGATGCACCTGACCCTGGTGCCGTACATCGCCACCGCTGGCGAGACCAAGACCAAGCCAACCCAGCACTCGGTCAAGGAGCTGCGCTCCATCGGCCTGCAGCCAGACGTGCTGATCTGCCGCTCCGACCATCCGGTGGATGTCTCCTCGCGCCGCAAGATCGCCCTGTTCACCAACGTCGAAGAGCGTGCGGTGATCTCCCTGGAAGACGTCGACACCATCTACAAGATCCCGGCCGTACTGCACGCCCAGGGCCTGGATGACTTCGTCGTCGAGCGTTTCGGCCTGCAATGCAACGGTGCCGACCTGTCCGAGTGGGAAAAGGTCGTCGACGCCAAGCTCAACCCCGAGCACGAAGTCACCATCGCCATGGTTGGCAAGTACATGGAGCTGCTGGACGCCTACAAGTCGCTGATCGAAGCGATGAGCCATGCCGGCATCCAGAACCGCACCAAGGTCAACCTGCGCTACATCGACTCCGAAGACATCGAGAACCAGGGCACCAGCCTGCTCGAGGGCGCCGATGCGATCCTGGTTCCAGGCGGTTTCGGCCTGCGTGGCGTCGAAGGCAAGATCACTGCCGTGCAATATGCTCGCGAGAACAAGGTCCCGTACCTGGGTATCTGCCTGGGCATGCAGGTGGCGGTCATCGAATTCGCCCGTAACGTCATGGGCTGGAAAGACGCCAACTCCACCGAGTTCGATCGCAACAGCGGTCACCCGGTCGTCGGCCTGATCACCGAGTGGGAAGATGCCACCGGCGCAGTCGAAACCCGTACCGAAGCCTCGGACCTGGGCGGCACCATGCGTCTGGGCGCCCAGGAATGCCAGCTGGCAAGCGGCTCCAAGGTTCACGACTGCTACGCCAAGGACGTGATCGTCGAGCGTCATCGTCATCGCTACGAAGTGAACAACAACCTGCTGCCACAACTGGTCGAAGCCGGCCTGAAAGTCTCCGGTCGTTCCGGTGACGGCGCGCTGGTTGAAGTGGTCGAGTCCCAGGATCATCCATGGTTCGTCGCTTGCCAGTTCCACCCGGAGTTTACCTCGACCCCGCGTGACGGCCATCCGCTGTTCAGCGGCTTCGTCAAGGCGGCACTGGCTCAAAAGAACAAGGCCTGATTCATGACCCAGAAGATCATTCGCGTCGGTAACATCGAGATCGCCAACGACAAGCCGTTCGTCCTGTTCGGCGGCATGAACGTGCTGGAATCCCGTGACCTGGCCATGAAAGTCTGTGAAGAGTACGTGCGGGTTACCGAGAAACTCGGTATCCCTTACGTGTTCAAGGCCAGCTTCGACAAGGCCAACCGTTCGTCGATCAACTCCTACCGTGGCCCTGGCCTGGAAGAGGGGATGAAGATCTTCGAAGAGATCAAGAAGACCTTCAACGTGCCGGTCATCACCGACGTGCACGAGCCAGAACAGGCTGCCGCGGTGGCCAAGGTCTGCGACATTATCCAGTTGCCGGCCTTCCTCTCGCGCCAGACCGACCTGGTGGTGGCCATGGCCAAGACCGGCGCGGTGATCAACATCAAGAAGGCGCAGTTCCTCGCACCCCAGGAAATGAAACACATCCTGACCAAGTGCGAAGAGGCCGGTAACGATCAGTTGATCCTCTGCGAGCGTGGTTCGAGCTTCGGTTACAACAACCTGGTGGTGGACATGCTCGGCTTCGGCATCATGAAGCAATTCGAGTACCCGGTGTTCTTCGACGTCACCCACTCCCTGCAGATGCCGGGTGGTCGCGCCGATTCCGCCGGTGGTCGCCGCGCCCAGGTCACCGACCTGGCCAAGGCAGGCCTGAGCCAGGGCCTGGCTGGCCTGTTCCTCGAGGCGCATCCGGATCCGGACAACGCCAAGTGTGACGGTCCTTGCGCCCTGCGCCTGGACAAACTGGAGCCTTTCCTGGCCCAGCTCAAGCAACTTGATGACCTGGTGAAGAGTTTTCCGACGGTAGAAACCGCGTAATCCTCGATTCTCCGGTAAAGTACCCCCCGTTCAACCTCTGACCCTCGGGTCAGGGGTCTGCTTTCGCCGGGCCTGCCTGTTTCAAATTGCCCGGCGAGCGGCAAGATTTTTCTCAGCTGCGTTGTTTTCGTCAATTCTGGAGTGCTTACAACAATGGCAAAAATCGTCGACATCAAAGGTCGTGAAGTTCTCGATTCGCGTGGTAACCCTACCGTAGAAGCGGACGTGCTGCTCGACAACGGCATCATCGGCAGCGCCTGCGCGCCGTCCGGTGCTTCCACTGGCTCGCGCGAAGCGCTGGAGCTGCGTGATGGCGACAAGAGCCGTTACATGGGCAAGGGCGTACTCAAGGCAGTTGCCAACATCAACGGCCCGATCCGCGACCTGCTGCTGGGCAAGGACCCGGTTGACCAGAAAGCCCTCGACCGCGCCATGATCGAACTGGACGGTACCGAGAACAAGGCCAAGCTGGGCGCCAACGCCATCCTCGCCGTGTCCCTGGCTGCCGCCAAGGCCGCTGCCCAGGACCAGGACCTGCCGCTGTACGCGCACATCGCCAACCTCAACGGCACCCCAGGCCAGTACTCGATGCCGGTTCCGATGATGAACATCATCAACGGCGGCGAGCACGCCGACAACAACGTCGACATCCAGGAGTTCATGGTTCAGCCGGTTGGCGCCAAGACCTTCTCCGACGCGCTGCGCATGGGCACCGAGATTTTCCATCACCTCAAGGCTGTGCTGAAGGCCCGTGGCCTGAACACCGCTGTCGGTGACGAAGGTGGTTTCGCGCCTAACCTGGCATCCAACGAAGACGCGCTGTCGGCCATCGCCGAAGCCATCGCCAACGCCGGTTACAAGCTGGGCACCGACGTCACCCTGGCCCTGGACTGCGCGGCCAGCGAGTTCTACGAAGATGGCAAGTACAACCTGTCCGGCGAAGGCAAGTCGTTCGACGCCGAAGGTTTTGCCGACTACCTCAAAGGCTTGACCGAGCGCTTCCCGATCATCTCGATCGAAGACGGCCTGGACGAGTCCGACTGGGCTGGCTGGAAGATCCTCACCGACAAGATCGGCGCCAAGGTGCAACTGGTCGGTGACGACCTGTTCGTGACCAACACCAAGATCTTGAAAGAAGGCATCGACAAGAACATCGCCAACTCGATCCTGATCAAGTTCAACCAGATCGGCTCGCTGACCGAAACCCTGGAAGCCATCCAGATGGCCAAGGCTGCCGGCTACACCGCGGTGATCTCGCACCGTTCGGGCGAAACCGAAGACTCGACCATTGCCGACCTGGCCGTGGGTACCGCTGCCGGCCAGATCAAGACCGGTTCGCTGTGCCGTTCCGACCGCGTCTCCAAGTACAACCAATTGCTGCGTATCGAAGAGCAACTGGGCAGCAAGGCTGTGTACCGTGGCCGTGCCGAGTTTCGCGGCTAAGCAAGAGATGGTAAAAAGACCGCAGCAAAGCGGCGCTGAACGGTCATACTGATCGTTCAGAAGCCCTTGCTGCAGGTGTCTGAACACAAAGCCTGGCTTCGGCCAGGCTTCGTGCCATCAGCGACCTGCAGATGTGGCGGTCTTTTCCACTGGATACCCTGATGCGCAGTCCTTATTGGTTGTTCCTCGTCTTGCTCCTGCTGCTCGGTGGCCTGCAGTATCGTCTGTGGGTGGGCAATGGCAGCCTGGCCCAGGTCACCGAACTCAAGCAACAGATCGCTGACCAGCACGCTGAAAACGAGCGTTTGCTGGAGCGTAACCGTGTGCTTGATGCCGAGGTACTGGAGTTGAAGAAAGGTATGGAAACCGTCGAAGAACGGGCTCGCCACGAACTGGGTATGGTCAAGGAGGGCGAAACCCTCTACCAGCTTGCCCAATGAACCCGACCTTGCCGGCCTTCTGGGCCGTGATTCCCGCCGCGGGTGTTGGTGCCCGCATGGCTGCCGACCGTCCCAAGCAGTACCTGCAGTTGGGCGGGCAGACCATTCTCGAGCATAGCCTCGACTGTTTTCTTGACCATCCCTGCGTCAAAGGGGTGGTGGTCAGCGTTGCCGCTGACGATCCCTACTGGCCCGGTTTGCGCTGCGCCAGCGATCCCCGTATCCAGCGTGCCGAAGGCGGCCAGGAACGTGCCGATTCGGTGCTCAATGCCTTGTTGCTGCTGCACGCCCAGGGTGCGGCGGACAGCGACTGGGTGCTGGTGCACGACGCCGCGCGGCCGAACCTGGCCCGCAGCGACCTCGACCGCTTGCTCGCAGAGCTTGCCGATGACCCGGTGGGTGGACTGCTGGCGGTGCCGGCACGCGATACCCTCAAGCGCGCCGATGCCAACGGCCGGGTCAGCAGCACAATCGACCGCAGTACCGTGTGGCAAGCCTACACGCCACAGATGTTCCGCCTCGGTGCCTTGCACCGGGCCCTGGCCGACAGCCTGGTGGCCGACGTGGCGATTACCGACGAATCATCGGCCATCGAATGGGCCGGGCAGGCGCCGCGCCTGATCGAAGGGCGCAGCGACAACATCAAGGTCACCCGCCCCGAAGACCTCGAGTGGCTGCGCCAGCGCTGGGCCAAGCGCGGTTGAGCACTCTTCGCGGGGCAAGCCCGCTCCTACAGTAGGCGCGGACTTGCCCCGCGATGCTTTTCAGGCACCTCGATACTCAGGCAACCCCGCCAATCCCTCGCGCAGATAATCCACCAGCTTGCGCACCTTCGGCGATAAATGCCGCTGTTGCGGATACAGCGCCCACACCGCGGTATTGGGCGGTTGATGCGCTTCCAGCAGTGACACCAGCGCGCCGGTTTTGAGGTGTTCAAGCACGTAGTAGTCCGGCAACTGGCACAAGCCCATCCCTTGCAGCGCCGCGTCCAGCACTGCCTGGCCGCTGTTGCAGCGCCAGTTGCCCTGAACCCGCTGGCCGATCTCCCGCCCGTCCAGTTGCAGCGCCCAGTTGTCGGAGCTGCCGATCAGGCAGTTGTGCCGCGCCAGCTCCGACAGGCTGTGCGGGCGGCCGTAGCGTTCCAGATACGCAGGTGACGCGCACAGGTACATGCGCCGCGGCGCCAGGCGCGTGGCCACCAGCCGCGAGTCCTGCAAACGGCCCAGGCGAATGGCCAGGTCCATGCCCTCATGCACCAGGTCCAGCGGGCGGTTGCTCAGTTCGATGTCCACCCGTAGTTGCGGATAGGCGGCCATGAAGCGCGTCACCAGCGGCACGATGAAGCGCTCACCGTAGGCCACGGCGCACGTCATGCGCAGCAGCCCTTTGGGCTCGCTGGTCAGGTCGCCCATGGCGCGCAGGGCTTCTTCGCGGCCGTCCTGCAGGCGTTGGCAATGCTGCAGGAAGGTCTGCCCGGCTTCGCTCAGGGTCACCCGCCGGGTGCTGCGGTACAGCAAGCGGGTTTGCAGGCGTTCTTCCAGGCGGGCGATCTGCCGGCTGACGTGGGAAGACGACACCCCGAGGCGTTCGGCGGCGGCGGTGAACTGCCCGGCTTCGGCGACGGCCACGAATTCGTCGATACCCTCCCACAGATTGCTCATTGATTATCCCTGTACAGCAATAATGTTTTGTCTTTGCCTGGATTATTCATCAAATATCGATGAATTACACTGCAAGCCTGAACTGACCCCTTGCTGGAGAAGATTGATGATCAAGTCCCGTGCCGCCGTTGCCTTCGAGGCCAAGAAACCGCTGGAGATCGTCGAAGTCGACGTGGCCATGCCCAAGGCCGGCGAGGTGCTGCTGCGCGTGGTCGCCAGCGGCGTCTGCCATACCGATGCCTACACCCTGTCGGGCGCCGATCCGGAAGGCATCTTCCCGTCGATCCTCGGCCACGAGGGCGGCGCCATCGTCGAAGCCATCGGTGAGGGCGTGACCTCGGTTGCCGTTGGCGATCATGTGATCCCGCTGTACACCCCCGAGTGCGGCCAGTGCAAATTCTGCCGCTCCGGCAAGACCAACCTGTGCCAGGCCATCCGCGCCACCCAGGGCAAGGGCCTGATGCCCGACGGCAGCACGCGCTTCTCCTACAAGGGCCAGCAGTTATTCCACTACATGGGCACCTCGACTTTTTCCGAGTACACCGTGCTGCCGGAAATCTCCGTGGCCAAGATCCAGAAAGAAGCCCCGCTGGAGAAGGTCTGCCTGCTCGGTTGCGGCGTAACCACCGGTATCGGCGCGGTGCTCAACACCGCCAAGGTCAAGCCGGGCGATACCGTGGCCATCTTCGGCCTGGGCGGCATTGGCCTGTCGGCGATCATCGGTGCGGTGAAGGCCAAGGCTTCGCGGATCATTGCCGTGGACATCAACCCGAGCAAGTTCGAGATCGCCAAACAGCTGGGTGCCACCGACTGCGTCAACCCGAAAGACTACGACCGTCCGATCCAGGAAGTGATCGTCGATCTCACCGATGGTGGCGTCGACTTCTCGTTCGAGTGCGTGGGTAACGTGCAACTGATGCGTGCGGCGCTGGAATGCTGCCATAAGGGCTGGGGCGAGTCGGTGATTATCGGCGTTGCCGGTGCCGGCCAGGAAATTTCCACCCGTCCGTTCCAGCTGGTGACTGGCCGGGTCTGGCGCGGTTCGGCCTTCGGTGGCGTGCGTGGCCGCAGCGAGCTGCCAAGCTACGTGGAAATGTCGGAAAAAGGCGAAATCCCGTTGGATACCTTCATCACCCACACCATGGGCCTGGAAGACATCAACAAGGCATTCGACCTGATGCACGAAGGCAAGAGCATTCGCAGCGTCATCCACTTCTGAGGTCTGCCATGAGCCTGGAAAACATCTCTTGCCAGAAGAGCTTCGGCGGCTGGCATAAACGCTACCGCCATCGCTCCCAGGTGCTCGGCTGCGACATGGTGTTTGCCGTGTACCTGCCGCCGCAGGCCGAGCAGGGCGGCAAGCTGCCGGTCCTGTACTGGCTGAGCGGCCTGACTTGCACCGACGAGAATTTCATGCAAAAGGCCGGTGCGCACAAGCTGGCTGCCGAGCTTGGCTTGATTATCGTCGCCCCCGACACCAGCCCGCGCGGGCCGCAGGTGCCGGCTGATCCTGATGGCGCCTGGGATTTTGGCCTGGGGGCCGGGTTCTACCTCAACGCCACCGAGCAGCCGTGGGCCCAGCACTACCGCATGCACGACTATGTGGTGGAGGAATTGCCGGCATTGGTCGAGGCGCATTTCCCGGCCTCAAGTCAGCGCGGTATCAGCGGTCATTCCATGGGCGGCCATGGCGCGCTGGTGTGCGCTTTGCGCAACCCGGGGCGTTACCGTTCGGTGTCGGCGTTCGCGCCGATCAGCAACCCGATGGATTGCCCGTGGGGGCAGAAGGCCTTCAGTCGCTACCTGGGTGAGGACCGGGCGCGCTGGCGCGAGTGGGATGCCAGCGTGTTGCTCGCCGAGGCTGGCGAGCGCTTGCCGCTGCTGGTCGACCAGGGCGATCGCGATGATTTTCTCGACAACCAGCTCAAGCCGCAGGTGCTCGAGCAGGCGGCCAGGGCGGCGGGTCATCCGCTGACCTTGCGCCTGCAACCGGGCTATGACCACAGCTACTACTTCATTGCCAGCTTCATCGATGACCACTTGCGGCATCATGCCGCAGCGCTGATAGGCCCGGGTAACTGATCCTACAAATCAAGCCCAAGCGCCGGCAAAGCAGGTAGAATCACGCCCTGACTCAATCAGGGCGTTTTTTTATGCGTATTGGCCACGGCTACGATGTGCACCGCTTCGCGGAAGGCGATTTCATCACCTTGGGTGGGGTGCGCATTGCGCACAAGTTCGGGCTGCTGGCCCATTCCGATGGCGACGTCGTCTTGCATGCCCTGAGCGATGCCCTGCTTGGCGCTGCGGCGCTGGGCGATATCGGCAAGCATTTCCCCGATACCGATCCGCAGTTCAAGGGCGCCGACAGTCGCGTGCTGCTGCGCCACGTGGTGCAGATCGTTCAGGCCAAGGGCTGGAAGGTCGGCAACATCGACGCCACCATCGTTGCCCAGGCACCGAAGATGGCCCCGCATATCGACACCATGCGCCAGTTGATCGCCCAGGACCTGCAGGTCGAGCTGGATCAGGTCAACGTCAAGGCCACCACCACCGAAAAGCTTGGTTTTACCGGGCGTGAGGAAGGCATCGCGGTTCACGCCGTTGCCCTGTTGCTGCCGGCATGATGAGCGAACTCGAACTGCTCGGCCCGCGTGCTGCGGGCCAAGCGCTGGGCAGCGCAATTCTCAAGGCCAGCGCCGAAGACTTCCAGGTCGATGAAGTACTCGACATTCCCCTCAGCGGCAGCGGTGAACACCTGTGGCTGTGGGTCGAAAAACGTGACCTCAACACCGAAGAGGCTGCCCGTCGCCTGGCCCGCGCCGCCGGCGTACCGCTGCGCAGCATCAGCTACGCCGGCCTCAAGGACCGCCAGGCGCTGACCCGCCAGTGGTTCAGCCTGCACTTGCCGGGCAAGGCCGACCCGGACCTGAGCGCCGCCGAAAACCAAACCCTGAGCATCCTCAAGCAGACCCGCCACTCACGCAAGCTGCAGCGCGGCGCGCATTCGGCCAACGGCTTCACCTTGCGCCTCACTGGCCTCAAGGCTGAACGTGCGGCGCTGGATGTACGGCTTGAGCAAATCCGTAGCCAGGGCGTGCCTAACTACTTTGGCACCCAGCGCTTTGGCCACGACGGCGGCAATGTCCACGACGCCCGTGAGTGGGCCAACCGCCAGGCCTTGCCTGAGCAGCGCAATGTTCGTTCGCGGCTGCTCTCCAGCGCCCGCAGCTACCTGTTCAACCAGGTGCTGGCCGCACGTGTCGCCGACGGCAGTTGGCAGCAGGCACAGGTCGGTGACCTGCTGGCGTTTACCGACAGCCGCAGCTTCTTTCCGGCGGGTGAGGCTGAATGTTCCGACCCGCGCCTGGCAATTCTCGACCTGCACCCCACCGGCCCGCTATGGGGCGAGGGGCAGTCCGGCGCCAGCGGCGCGGCTGGTGAACTCGAGCAACGTCTCGGTGAACAGCATGGCGCCTTGTGCCAATGGCTGGCGCGGGCGGGCATGAGTCACGAACGACGCATTCTGCGACTGCCCATTAGCGGGCTGACGTGGCATTATCCCGAGCCTGATATCCTGCAACTGGAATTCGTCCTTCCGGCCGGATGCTTCGCCACCGTGGTGGTGCGCGAGCTTGTTGATCTGGTGCCGGCAGGGCAGACGGACAGCCCATGCGTATTCTGATTTCGAACGACGACGGGGTTACCGCACCCGGTCTCGCCGCGCTGCATGCTGCGCTGGCGGATTATGCCGAATGTGTGGTGATCGCCCCGGACCAGGACAAAAGCGGCGCCAGCAGCTCGCTGACGCTCGACCGGCCGCTGTGCCCGCAAACCCTGGCCAATGGTTTTATCAGCCTCAACGGCACGCCGACCGATTGCGTCCACCTGGGCCTCAACGGCCTGCTGCCGACCCCTCCGGACATGGTGGTGTCGGGGATCAACCTGGGCGCCAACCTTGGCGATGATGTGCTGTATTCCGGCACCGTGGCTGCTGCGCTTGAGGGCCGTTTTCTCGGCGGTACCTCGTTTGCCTTCTCGTTGCTCTCGCGCCTGCCCGACAACCTGCCGACGGCTGCCTACTTCGCCCGCAAGCTGGTCGAGGCTCATGCCAGCCTCGAGCTGCCGCCTCGTACGGTGCTCAACGTCAATATCCCCAACCTGCCGCTGGAACACATCCGCGGCATCCAGTTGACCCGCCTGGGCCATCGCGCCCGCGCTGCGGCACCGACAAAGGTGGTCAATCCGCGGGGCAAGGAAGGGTACTGGATCGCCGTGGCCGGCGATGCCGAAGATGGCGGCCCGGGGACCGATTTCCACGCGGTGATGCAGGGCTATGTCTCGATCACTCCGCTGCAGCTCGACCGGACCTTCAATGATGCCTTCGAGCGCCTCGACGGCTGGCTGGAGGGCTTACTCTGATGCGCGAACAGGATGATCTGATGCGCCACGGTATCGGTTTTACCTCTGAGCGAACCCGCGAACGGCTGATCAAGCGCCTGATCGAGGAAGGGGTCTCGAACCCCAAGGTGATCGAGGTACTGCGCCGCACGCCTCGACACCTGTTCGTCGATGAAGCCCTGGCCCACCGTGCCTACGAAGACACGGCGTTGCCAATCGGCAACAACCAGACCATCTCCCAGCCGTTCATGGTCGCGCACATGAGCGAGCTGCTGCTCGAAGCCGGTCCCCTGGACAAGGTGCTGGAGATCGGCACCGGTTCCGGCTACCAGACCGCAATTCTTGCGCAACTGGTCGAACGGGTGTTTTCCGTCGAGCGTATCAAGGTCCTGCAGGACCGCGCCAAGGAGCGCCTGATCGAGCTGAACCTGCGCAACGTGGTGTTCCGTTGGGGCGATGGTTGCGAAGGCTGGCCGGCACTTGCGCCTTACAACGGCATCATCGTCACCGCGGTCGCGCCCGAGGTGCCTCAGGCCCTGCTCGACCAGCTCGCCCCGGGCGGGCGCATGGTCATACCGGTGGGGCCGGCCGGTGAAACCCAGCAGTTGATGCTGATCGTGCGCGAAGAACACGGCTTCTCGCGACGGGTGCTGGGCGCCGTGCGTTTTGTGCCGTTGCTCACCGGGCCACTGGCCTGACCGGGCTTTTTTTTCGCCCGGGCGAATTTCGGCGGCATTGCCCTGTCTATCTGGCGGGCTACCATAGTCTGTTACAGATCACGTTTAGCAATGGCCAGACGTCCGCATGGCGGCGCGCTCGGGTATAATTGCAACAATATTGCATTTTTTACATCGGTCACCATTAGAGGGAGCGGCGGGTGGGTCACACAAACATTCGGCAGCGCAAGGATCCATCGAGCTTCAAGCTTCTGCTGATTGCACTGGCCGTGGGTACGCTGGTGACGGGGTGCTCGAGCACGTCTTCCAACAGCGTCCGGGTGGTCGATCGCAACAACGCCGCGCCCAAACGCCCTGTGGTCACCACCGGTCAATACCTGGTGCGCCCCGGCGACACGCTGTTCTCCATCGCCTTTCGCTATGGCTGGGACTACAAGGCCCTGGCCGCGCGCAACGGTATCGCTGCGCCGTATACCATTCGTCCGGGCCAGGCGATCCGTTTCGATGGTCGCTCCAGTGGCCCGGCGCCAGTCGTCGGCACCACCGTGGTCACCAGCTCGCCATCTTCTTCAAGCAAGACCACCATCATCAAGCGTCCGCTGGACAGCTCCGGCAAACCAATAACGCCGCCCACCACCGCGCCTGCAAGCACGCCAAACACCGTGCCGGTTGCCCCGGTGGCGACTACCACAGCACCCGTGCAAGTACCCCCCGCAGGGCGCTCCACGGCCGGCTGGGCCTGGCCGGCCAACGGCGTGCTGATTGGAAAATTTGCTTCAAACGGTAGTTTGAATAAAGGCATTGATATCGCCGGTGATTTGGGACAGCCTGTTTTTGCTGCATCTGATGGTTCAGTTGTCTACGCCGGGAGTGGCTTGCGGGGCTACGGCGAGTTGGTAATCATCAAGCACAACGATACCTACGTCAGTGCCTACGGCCACAACCGCAGGCTTTTGGTTCGGGAGGGACAGCAGGTCAAGGTAGGGCAGACAATTGCCGAAATGGGGTCCACGGGCACAGACCGGGTGAAGCTTCATTTTGAAATTCGCCGCCAGGGCAAACCTGTCGATCCGCTGCAATTCCTGCCACGTCGTTGATTGCTAGGCCCGGCCTGTTCCTCGCGTAGAGGGGACAGGCTCCAGCGCTGCCAGGGATAAAGGCGCCGCTCGAGTCTGAGTTCGAACTCAGCAAAGGACTATAACAATGGCTCTCAGTAAAGAAGTGCCGGAGTTTGACATCGACGATGAGGTTCTCCTGATGGAGACCGGCATTGTTTTGGAAACGGATGTGATGTCAGACGAACCTGCTGTACCTACGGTTCGGACCAAGGCTAAACAGAGCGCTACGCTCAAACAGCACAAGTACATCGACTACACTCGGGCACTTGATGCAACCCAGCTTTACCTCAATGAAATCGGCTTCTCGCCATTGCTCTCTCCGGAAGAAGAAGTGCACTTTGCGCGCCTGTCGCAACGTGGTGATCCGGCCGGGCGCAAGCGCATGATCGAAAGCAACCTGCGCCTGGTGGTTAAAATCGCCCGGCGTTATGTCAACCGGGGGCTTTCGCTGCTCGACCTGATCGAAGAAGGCAACCTCGGCCTGATTCGGGCGGTCGAGAAGTTCGACCCCGAACGCGGCTTCCGTTTTTCTACCTACGCCACCTGGTGGATTCGGCAGACCATCGAACGGGCGATCATGAACCAGACCCGTACCATCCGCTTGCCCATTCACGTGGTCAAGGAACTCAACGTCTACCTGCGTGCCGCCCGCGAACTGACCCAGAAGCTCGATCACGAACCGTCCCCGGAAGAGATCGCCACCCTGCTGGAAAAACCGGTCGGCGAGGTCAAGCGCATGCTTGGGCTCAACGAGCGGGTATCGTCGGTGGACGTGTCCCTGGGGCCGGATTCGGATAAAACCCTGCTCGATACCCTGACCGACGACCGTCCTACTGATCCGTGCGAGCTGCTTCAGGATGACGATCTGTCCCAGAGCATCGACCAGTGGCTCAGCGAGCTGACCGACAAGCAGCGCGAGGTAGTGATTCGCCGCTTCGGCCTACGCGGTCATGAAAGCAGTACGCTGGAAGATGTCGGCCTGGAAATCGGCCTGACCCGGGAACGGGTGCGGCAGATCCAGGTAGAGGGCCTCAAGCGCCTGCGTGAGATCCTCGAAAAGAATGGCCTGTCCAGCGAGTCGCTGTTTCAGTAACGCCAGCGAAATCGTTGTGAAGAACGCCCCGACATGTCGGGGCGTTTTTGCATCTGCAGAACAGCGGTTTACCCGTGAACGGCTTCCCGATGGCGTTCTGGAAACATTCGGGTTTGGGCGCGATCCGACGGCGATGTTGGTACTGTTCTAGTTCATGTAAGCCATCGCTTACTCGTTGTGTAAGCCTTGACTGTACGCTGTAGTAAATCGTTGTCGTTTTCAGTGTGCGCTTTTGTTTAAGCTATTGATATATATAGATATTTTTGTTTGTGACAGTACGGTTACCGCAGCTTTTTGAGAGCTTTGTGCTGTTGTGGTAAATCTTGGAACCGCTAATATTTGTCCTGTGTCTACGGACTGACACAGGCTCTCAAGGATGAAAGCCAAGGACATCGCAGGATGCGATTCATCAGGATGATGAAAGGGAACAAAGGGACTACGGAAAAAATGTGGGCGGGTCAAACCGCCCCTTTTTTTTGCCCGCAACAAACATGAAAAAAGGCCCTCGAAGGGCCTTTTTTGTTGATCCGCGCTTAGCGCTCGAGATCGGCGATCTTGCCTGGCTTGCCATCCCACTCGGCGGCATCTGGCAACGAATCTTTCTTTTCGGTGATGTTCGGCCAGATTTCCGCCAGCTCGGCATTGAGCTCGATGAAGTTCTCCATGCCGGCAGGCACTTCGTCTTCCGAGAAAATGGCGACGGCGGGGCATTCAGGCTCGCACAGTGCACAGTCGATGCACTCGTCCGGGTGAATGACCAGGAAGTTCGGGCCTTCGTAGAAGCAGTCCACCGGACAGACTTCTACGCAGTCGGTGTACTTGCACTTGATGCAGTTGTCGGTGACGACGAAGGTCATTTCTAATTCTCTCCTCAGGCGACGGCAGCGGTGCCCCTCCAGACAGGGCCGCTCGGTTTGGTTGTTCGGCTGCAGGCCAGGCTAGTAACCTGCAGCGCCGCCAAACCGCGCGGGATTCTATCAGCTTGTGCGGGCGCGCGTTATAACAGAGTCTTCAGTGTATAGAGCATTTCGATAGCTTGACGCGGCGTCATATTGTCCAGGTCCAGCTTTCCGAGCTTCTCGATGGCCGGATGCGGCAGGCTGGCAAACAGGTCGCTCTGGTGCGGTACCGCCGGTGCACCTTGCTGCAAGACAGGTGTTTCGTGGGGCAGGCTGGCGGTTTCCAGCCGGCCCAGGTGTTCGCGAGCACGCTGAATCACCGGCGACGGCACGCCGGCCAGCTGCGCCACTGCCAGGCCGTAGCTCTGGCTGGCGGGGCCGGGCAGCACGTGGTGCAGGAACACGATGCGTTCGTTGTGCTCGGTAGCGTTCAGGTGCACGTTGGCCACCAGCGGCTCGCTCTCCGGCAGCACCGTCAGCTCGAAGTAGTGGGTGGCGAACAGCGTGTAGGCGCGCAGCTGCGCCAGGCGCTCGGCGGCGGCCCAGGCCAGCGACAGGCCGTCGAAGGTACTGGTGCCGCGGCCGACTTCGTCCATCAGCACCAGGCTGCGCTCGGTGGCGTTGTGCAGGATGTTGGCGGTTTCGCTCATCTCGACCATGAAGGTCGAACGGCCACCGGCCAGGTCGTCGCTGGAGCCGATACGGGTGAAGATGCGATCCACCAGTGACAGCTCGCAGGCCGCAGCCGGGACGAAGCTACCAATGTGCGCCATCAGTACGATCAATGCGGTCTGGCGCATGTAGGTGGATTTACCGCCCATGTTCGGACCGGTGATCACCAGCATCCGGGTGTTGTCATCCAAAGCCAGGTCGTTGGCCACGAACGGCGTGGTCAGCACTTGCTCGACCACCGGGTGGCGACCCTGGGTGATGCGCATGCACGGTTCGTCGACAAACTGCGGGCAGTTCAAGTCCAGGTTCAACGCGCGCTCGGCCAGGTTGCTCAGCACATCCAGCTCGGCCAGGGCCGCAGCGGTGTCCTGCAACGGCGCCAGGTGGCCGATCAGGTTCTCCAGCAGGGCATCGTAGAGCATCTTCTCGCGCGCCAGGGCGCGGCTCTTGGCCGACAGCGCCTTGTCTTCGAAGGTTTTCAGCTCCGGGGTGATGAAGCGCTCGGCGCCCTTGAGGGTCTGGCGGCGGATGTAGTCAGCCGGTGCCTGCTCTGCCTGCTTGCTTGGCAGCTCGATGAAGTAGCCATGCACACGGTTGTAGCCGACCTTGAGGTTGGCCAGGCCCGTGCGGGCTTTCTCGCGGGCTTCCAGGTCGATGAGGAACTGCCCGGCGTTCTCGCTCATCGCCAGCAGCTCGTCCAGCTCGCTGTCGTAGCCGGTCTTGAGCACGCCACCGTCGCGGATCACCGCTGGCGGGTTGTCGATGATGGCTTTTGCCAGCAGGTCGGCAAGCTCCGGGTAGGTCCCGGCAATGGCAGCCAGGCGCGCCAGGTGCGGCGCCTCAAGCTCGGCCATGGCGTTCTGCAGTTCCGGCAGGGCACCGAGGGCATCGCGCAGGCGTGCGAGGTCTCGCGGGCGCGCATTGCGCAGGCCGATACGGGCGAGGATACGCTCGATGTCGCCGATTTCCTTCAACTGCGGTTGCAGCTTCTCGAAGCGGTAACCGTCGAGCAGGCAGCGAATCGAGCCCTGACGTGCCTGCAGTACTTTCAGGTCGCGCAGCGGGCGGTTCAGCCAGCGGGTCAGCAGGCGGCTGCCCATGGCGGTCTGGCAGCGGTCGATCACCGATTGCAGGGTGTTGTCGCGGCCACCGGCCAGGTTCACATCCAGCTCAAGGTTGCGCCGGCTGGCGCCGTCGAGCACCACGGTGTCGTCCAGGCGTTCATGCTTGAGGCTGCGCAGGTGCGGCAGGGCGGTGCGCTGGGTTTCCTTGGCGTAGCCGAGCAGGCAGCCGGCGGCGCCGATGGCCAGGGTCAGCTTCTCGCAGCCAAAGCCCTTGAGGTCCTGGGTCGCGAACTGCTGGCAAAGGCTTTTGCGTGCCGAATCGCGGTCAAAATCCCACGGCGCACGGCGACGTGCGCCACGGCGTTTTTCCGCTGGCAGGCCCTGGGGCCAGTCGTCGGGGATCAATAGTTCGACCGGGTTGATGCGCTCGAGCTCGGCCAGCAGGTTTTCCCAGCCCTTGATCTCGAGCACGCTGAAATTGCCGCTGGTGATGTCCAGCACAGCCAGGCCGAACAGGCGCTCGTCGCCCAGCACAGCGGCGATCAGGTTGTCGCGGCGCTCGTCGAGCAGCGCTTCGTCACTGACCGTGCCCGGGGTAATGATGCGCACCACCTGGCGCTCGACCGGGCCCTTGCTGGTGGCCGGATCGCCGATTTGTTCGCAGATCACCACCGACTCGCCCAGCTTGACCAGCTTGGCCAGGTAGCCCTCGGCCGCATGGAAGGGGATACCGCACATGGGGATCGACTGGCCCGCCGACTGCCCGCGGGCGGTCAGGGTGATGTCCAGGAGTTTGGCAGCCTTCTTCGCGTCTTCGTAGAAGATCTCGTAAAAGTCGCCCATGCGGTAGAACATCAGCTGGTCCGGGTGCTGGTTTTTCAGCTTCCAGTACTGCTGCATCATCGGGGTGTGTGCGGACAAGTCAGAAATTGCTTTATTCATCAATTGGTTAGGGCTTTTGTAAGCTGGCGCTGGGGCGAAATTCGGGCTATAGCTTCCAGTGCAATGCTTGGGGTGATCTCGATGACGGGTAGGGTACCACAGTCCTAGTGACCTCTAGGGGGGGGCGGCTTGAAGGAGGGGCAGTCAGTGCAGCATCTGCTCGTTGCGCTACCAATCGGCCTTGCGCTGACGTTACGCTCTGAAGTTGATGGTATATTCCAGACCTTTTTCCAGGGGAGGGAATGTTGTGAAGCGTCGTCAGTTGTTGAGATTTTCGGCTTTTGGAGCTGCTGCCGCAGCGATTTCTGGACCTCTGATGACGTCAGCCGCAATCGTATCAGCCAAAGACCAGCACATGGTCTCGGTGGCGGAGTTTGGTATAGTTCCAGATGGGAAAACAAACTGGGAGAATACAAAAAACTGGTTACCCATGCTCCTCGCCTCTGTCGAGAAAGGTGTCTACTGGCCTCCGGGGTACTATGCCACAGGTATAAATTTCAACCGTTCATTGAGCGGAGCAAGAATGCACTTCCAGCCTGGGGCTGTTCTGGGAGGCGTTGTTCACATGATAAGTGGACCTCAGCCTAGATCTTTTGAAATTACCAAGATACAACGCTCCGCTGGCGTAGTGACGGTAAATGTCAAGTCGGCACATAGCTTTCAGGTTGGCGATTCTATTCAGGTTCGGAACGTGTCGGGTGAGCGATCTGAGTTCAATGGCGATAGGTATCGAGTAACAGCGGCTGATGGTGTCGCTTTGCAGTATATCGAGTCTAAGCCAGATGATGTTGGAGCATTGCTGAGAGCCTCTGCAATCAATGAAACTCCACTGATGAATGTTCGTATTACCGGTTTATTAACGACCACCGACCGGCTGGGCACTATCAATTGCAAAAATTGCTATATCGAAAGTTGCTGGATCTTGAATGATTCAGAGCGACACAGTGCTGTCCCCGGGGGGGGAGCCGGGGCGCGCATATCTACGCAGGTACAGACGGCTTGAGGATTGATCGGCTTGTAATCGACTATGCCGGCGGACCCAATACTGCAGCGGCTTTAGCGATCGATGGTCATGGGTGGAATCCATCGAACTGCACGTTTGGATTTGTGCATATAAAGAATAGCGCTTTTCATGGGGCTTATATCACCGGTTTTGGCCACAGGATAGACAATTTGGTCATCGATGCTTTTGCGGCAGAAAACACGGTATGCCCGACGCTTCAAGACTCCAATGGGATTGAGCAGTCAAACGAGATCAAGGGGCTCTGGGTAAACAGGTGCTGGGACACCCACATCCGGCGCTTATCCATGAATCAGAAAAATGACGGAAAAACTCAGGCTCAGTGGCTGCATGCTTTAATCGAGGATACCGGAAACACGCTGTACGGGGTATCTGCTGGAGAAGTTGAGATCACCGAGTGGGTCGCTGATTCGGTCGGCAGTGGCGGAGTCCGGTTTGGTGATGCTGAGAAGTTTAAGTCGCTGTGGTGCAACTTTAAATCGAAGGTCATGCGGGTCAATACATCAAGTGCTTTCTCGGGAGGTGCGCCTGTCTTGGTAAATGCCACCTTGCAAGTGTCTCGTGTGGATGTTGAACAATTTGTTCTTAATGGTCGCGTTGTGCCGTCGACCAGTGCTGGGTTCTCGACGGGGCCCCGGAAAACGTCGTAGCGCAACCGTCCGCGTAAGAAGCTTTCGTGGCTCAGGACGTTTATGCCCTCTCATGCACCAAGGCAATTGCATTCTTTGTTTAGCCCCGGCATTATGCATTTTATGCAAAAACGCAACGTAGCATCCGTCCTCAGAGCACTGCTCGATCGTCACGGTCTCTCCCCCACGGAGCTGCACCGTCGTACCGGCGTGCCGCAATCCACCCTGTCGCGCATTCTCAGCGAGAAGATCGTCGATCCTTCTGACAAACACGTGTCGAAGATCGCCGAGTACTTCGGCGTGAGCACCGACCAGTTGCGCGGTCGCGTCGAGCTCGGTGACAGCCGCGAAGCCGCGCCCGCGCGCAGCCACGCGGAGTTGAACGACATCAGCCTGTGGGATGACGACACCCCCGTCGAGGACGACGAGGTGTCCATTCCGTTTCTTCGCGAGGTCGAATTGGCAGCAGGATCAGGAAGATTCGTCATCGAAGAAAGCGAGAAGGCCAGCCTGCGCTTTGGCAAGCGCAGCCTGCGCCACAACGGTGTGCAGTTTGACCAGGCCAAGTGCGTGACGGTACGCGGCAACAGCATGTTGCCGGTACTGCGTGACGGCGCCACGGTGGGCGTCAACGCCGGTAAAAGCGGCATCGGTGACATCGTCGACGGCGACCTGTATGCCATCAATCACAACGGTCAATTGCGGGTCAAGCAGCTCTATCGCCTGCCTACCGGTATTCGCCTGCGCAGCTTCAACCGCGACGAACACCCGGATGAAGACTACAGCTTCCAGCAGATGCAGGAAGAGCAGATCAGCATCCTTGGGCATGTGTTCTGGTGGGGCATGTACGCCCGCTGAGTAATCCGTTTCCTCAGAAAACCCGCTTCGGCGGGTTTTTTTTCGCCGGCAGAAAAGTGGTCCAGCCCAGGTAGGGCAAGGCCTACATGCGCAGGTGCATTTTCTCATGCATAAATATTTCCACAAATGCATTGACTGCATATGCATCAATGCATAATCTTTGTCTCAAGCCGGTCGACACCGGTAGTGACAAAGGCAGCGATGAACAGGCCTGAACTGTTCAGAGGGTTGGCAACTGGCCCGGGTGTGCAGCGTAAAGCACCACAAGCAGTTATCCGGCGGGCAGGTGGCCGCGGCCGGAGGAACAATTTGAAGCGGAGTCGCCCAGCGCACCAGTCGTGGCGGGCGGTTCGACAACGCATTACTGAAAAGCCTGGGGAGGCCGGGCTTTTTGGAATGCCGAGCGATCGGTTCTACAACAAACGCCGCCGGCATGCTGCCGAGCGGAACTACCAAGGAGACAGGACAGTGACAAGCGAGCAACAGACGTTACTGGAAATGCCGATCTGGCTGGTGATCGTCCTGGCCTTGCTGGGCGGCCTTTCCGGAGAGATGTGGCGCGCGGACAAGGCCGGCGCCCGGGGCTGGGCGCTTTTTCGGCGCCTTTTATTGCGCTCGGGGGCCTGCATGGTCTGCGGTGTGTCCACCGTCATGCTGCTGTACGCCAGCGGCATGTCGATCTGGAGCGCCAGCGCCTTCGGCTGCCTTACCGCCATGGCCGGCGCCGATGTCGCCATCGGGCTTTATGAACGCTGGGCGGCGAAGCGCTTGGGGGTTGAACCTGCAAGTGGTGCAAAGGGGGAGAGTGAACACTGAGTTCAACACCCGGACAAGGTGCCGCTCGAAGGCGTTACAGAAGGAAGAAGAGGTGAGGAGTATGGATACTTGTTTTGGTGAGAAGGATGTTCAGGTCGTTGATGACTTTGTCACAGTTGATGAGCAGTGCAAGGTCGTCCAGCAATTGAAGGGGGCAATCTGGCGCTACGGCTGGCCAGTCAATACGGCCACTCATTCCAGGCCGTGTTGGCATACCTTCATTGCAGGGGCTGGTCGACAAAAGTTTCTATGCGCGGAGGACGAGTTGAAGTCCTCTGATGCCTGGTCATTTCTCTTTCCGTTTTGGGCCCGGGTCAAGCAGCAATACATGCAGGATGCAACGCTGATCGGGGTGTATGCCAACGGTCAGACCTTTGCTCAGGAGTCACCGATCCACCGGGATAATCAGCCCGGAGAAGAAGGGCAGACGGTTCTGATGTTTTGCAACGAGTTTTGGCCAACTTCATGGGGCGGTGAACTGGTCTTTTACGACCACCCGAAGAACGACATCATCAAGGCTGTCTTACCCAAACCCGGAAGAATCGTTGTGTTCAACGGCAGCGTACCGCACAACGCCCGGTCGCCTGCACTCAGCTGCGACCAGTTGCGGATGACGCTTGCCTTCAAAACCATTATCAAAGGATGAGATAATCGTGTCAGGTAAAATGGATATTTTCATTGGCGTGGTTGATAAACCAGCAGCCACAGGGGGCGCTGCAACTTCACTGGTCGACCAGTTCAATTCGAACAAAAACGGTTTCCAGCTGATTAATCAAAATGCTCAAACGGCCGCAACGGTGACCGGTGTCATCTCGGTGACTGCGATGACAAACGGCTTTGTACCGTTTCTGAACGTCACCACCAATACCTTTGCGGCGACGACGACTTTTCTGAAGGTCACTGCTGACTTTAAAGAAGGTAAGCCTATCCAGCCTGGTGACGTTTTAAGCTTGGTAGGTAATGTCGTGGGGATTGCCGCGAGTATCACCATCATGGCGACAGCCGTCGGCACCGCCGGTCTGTTGTTAACCGGCATCGCTGTGACGGTGAATGTACTTGGCATGATTAACTCAGATGCGGTGAAAAACCTCTATAAGGCTACCGTTCAACCGCTTTGGAACCGCTACTTCAAATATAACCCAGCGGCCAGTTATCCGGATTATTGGGTTGCGCCGGACTTGAAGTTGGCAACCCTGGCCGAGATCCAGAGTGTCTATGCAAATAAAATTGCCGCCAATCACTGGGATCCGCGAACGAACCAGGTCGGGCTTGGCAGTACCCTTGTCGAGCCGCAGGGGCCAGGCGCATCAGGGCCGGGGAATATCGGTGGCTGGGGCGGCAGTGGCGGCGGCCCACCGCTGATCAACCCCTCTGCGGTTTACCCCTTCGGGCGGGTCGTTATTCCCAACATCTTTGTCGTCGACCCCAACCAGGATGGCTACGGCTGCTGCCGAGGCAATCAGGACGCCTACTACTGATACTGTTCTATGTTAGGGTGACGGATGCCCATGGATGTTGGGCATCCTTTTTTGCAGCAAAAGCGAATGGTGTATGTCTGACTCTTGGCTGTCGTTGTTTCGTGGAAAAACAGTCTACGAGCAAATCAGGGTACTGCTAGGGATGGCAGGCGTTTTTTTGTTGATGGGGCTTACCTTCCTGCTTTTTGTTCAATCATTTGAGGAGCTCGGGGATGAAGCACCGACTCTGTTCAAAGGGCAGATTGTCAGTGCCCCCACCGAGATGCGCCAAGACAGTTCGATCGTGTACTTTCAGGTTCGGCTGACTGAAGCGAACCCGCGCCCCTCGTCCAAACAGATAGTCTATGTCTCGAAAGAACTCTACCAAGCCGCGGGTCTGGCGCCTGGGGTGATGGTTGATGTTCTTGCGAGTGGTGGGGAGGACGAACTGAAGATTCGCGAAGTTCTGAATAGTGACGGGCGCGTTGTCTTCGATGGGCGCTTTGATCGTCGGATCACTTCAATCAAGAACCACGAGCTGATTCGTTATTTTTCCTACTTTATGATGATGACGCTTATCTGCTGCAGCTTCGCCGGTGGGCTCTGGTTTCGCCAGACACGTTTGTTACGGGCTAGCCGATAACTAACGGCTGCTCATGGGTGCCTTTACAACAGCTTCGATGAACCCGCCTTATGGCGGGTTTATTTTTGCCTGTTTTTAGCCGCGAATAGCCTTTGCGAGCTCCACGACACAGGACTGATCATGAGCGAACTGAACCGTTTGCATGAGGCGATCAGCGCGACTATCAAGGCCGCCTTGCCTCAGTTTGAAACCGTCGACGCCTATGGGCAGGCGGACCAGCACACAGCGCTGCCAGCGTTGTTTCATTCCATTTCCAGCCTTAAACCGGCAAATGATCCAGGCGACGGTCGTTCGTGCGTTATCGCTACCGTTGAAGCGCGCATCGTGATTGACTCCGCTCGCCAACACGCGGCATTGGAAGCTGTCACTTTGGCTACCCAGCTGATCGTACTGTTGCGCAAACAATTCTGGGAGCTGGAGTTTGTTGAAGCGGCGATGAGTGTGCTGGCCGAGCCTGTTCAACCGGCTCCGGGGGCAACCCCTGTCGTTGGCTGGTTGGTGCAATGGCAGCAGATCCTACACTTGGGAACCGTGCAATGGCCATGGCCTGATCAACCGGGCCCGCTGGCGTTTGCCTTCAGCCCCGACACCGGGCCGGGCTTCGAGGGCGGCTACCAGTCGCCGGAGGACCTGCAATGAGCTATGCCAGCGCCATGCATGACCGCATGCTCGCCGGCCTGGTGATTCCTTGCCGGGTGGTCGCCGTTGACCTTGCCGCTGCCCGGGTTCGGGTGTCCGACGGCGCTGGCTGGACCAGCGCCTGGTTGCGCTGGCACAGCCAGGCCGCGGGCAAGGCCCGCCACTGGCGTGCGCCGAGCCTTAACGAGCAAGGGGTGCTGATCAGCCCGAGCGGAGAGCCGGCGCAAGGTACTTTTGTGCCTGGCCTGTATGGCAACGCCGGGGCACCAGCGGACAACCGCGAGCATGTCGAGGTCTGGCGTTTCGACGATGGTGGCTCACTGGTCTATGACTGGCAGGCCCGCAGCTACAGCATCGAACTGCCCAGCGGAACCGTCAGCATCAAGGTCGGCGGCAGCTCGGCTGTGGTCACCGACCAGGCCATCACCGCCAATGCCGCGAGCATCACCCTGACCGGCGAGGTGCAGATCAACGGACCCCTGCGGGTAACCGGCGACATCCTCGGCGGTGGCAAGATCATCGACACCGGCGGCAACACCGCCAATCACAAACACTAAAAAACCAGCCCGCCCACTGCGGGCTTTTTTACGTCTGGAGAACATCAATGATCGGCATGGATCGCCGGAGCGGCCAACCGTTGTCCGGCATTGCACATTTACGCCAGTCCATCGAAGACATCCTCACCACGCCACTGGGCAGCCGGCGCATGCGCCCGGAGTACGGCAGCAAGCTACGCCGCTTCGTCGATTTGCCGGTCAACGAAGGCTGGAAGAGCGCAGTGCAGGCGGAGGTGGCTCGCGCACTGGGCCGTTGGGAGCCACGCCTGAAGCTTGAACGGGTCAGGGTCACGGCGGTGGTGGGCGGGCAGATCACGCTGCAGTTGACCGGGGTCTACCTGGCGCAACCGACCAGCCTGGAGGTGGTCGCATGATCGACCTTTCCTTGCTGCCGGCACCGGATGTACTGGAAACCCTAGAATTCGAAACGCTGTATCAGCAGGTGCTGGAGGATTTTCGCCTGCAGATGGGCGATCAATGGAGTGCGCTGCTGGAGTCCGATCCGGTGGTCAAGCTGCTGGAAGTGGCGGCTTATCACAAGCTGCTCGGCCGGGCCCGGATCAATGATGCGGCCAAGGCCAGCCTGCTGGCCTATGCCAAGGGCGCGGACCTGGACCATCGCGCGGCCGACTATGGCGTGCAGCGCCTGGTGATTACCCCTGCCGATCCCGATGCCGTGCCCCCCGTGGTGGCGGTGCTGGAGGGCGATAGCGAGTTGCGCTACCGCACCCGCTTGTCGCTTGAGGCTTTGTCGGTAGCCGGCAGTCGCGGCGCCTATGAATTTCACGGGCTTAGCGCCTCGGCCAATGTCGCCAGCGTGTCGGTGGATTCGCCAACCTTCAAGGGTCTGGCGATCAGTGCCGCGTTGCAAGCGCAACTGCCGGCCGACGCCATTGTCCTGGTGTGTGACTACAATGCCGGGCTGGACAAGCCCTTGCCGGGCGATGTTTCGCTGGCTGTGCTGCCTCGAATTGACAGCCCGGTGCCGGGTAACGAACTGGTTGGCGCCGTGGAGGCTGCGCTTTCAGCTGAGGACGTGCGCCCGCTAACCGACCGGCCGCGCGTGCAGCTTGGCCAGCCGACCGAGTTCAGCGTGGTCGCGGCTCTGGAGCTGGAAGCCGGGCCGGATCCGCTGGTGGTCCAAGCCCAGGTTCGGGCCGCGCTGGAAGGCACCATCGCCCAGGCCCGGCAACTGCAAGGGCTGTTGCCGATTTCAGCCATCTACGCCGCACTGCATACCGCAGGTGTTCGGCGGGTGCGGATTTCCCAGCCGACTGCGGATGTCATCAGCGACAAACGTCACTATCCAAGTTGTCGCAGCATCACCTTGAGCACCGAGGTGGTCGCATGAGCCTGCTGCCACATAACTCGACAGCGCTTGAGCAAGCCTTATCGGCAGCCTGCGACCTGAACATCGATGCGCAGATCATCCACGGTGTGGCCGACTCGGCACGCTGCCCGCCGAACTTTCTACCCTGGCTTGCCTGGGCGCTGAAGGTCGACGGTTGGGAGGCGGCAGAATCCGAAACGCAGCAACGTGAACTGATTCACGAGGCGATTCCGGTGCACAAGACCAAGGGCACGGTGGGCGCGGTGCGTCGGGTGCTCAAGGCGGTGCGGGTCAATTCGCAATTCAGGGAGTGGCAGCAGATTCCCGGCGCCGCGCCTTACACCTTCGAGCTGACCGCCTGGGCCAACGACAACCGCCCGGGCGAGGGCTCGATTCTTTCGCCACAGCTCTACGCCCGGCTGCGTGCCCTGGTCGATGCGGCGAAAAACGAGCGCAGCCATTACCAGTTTCGCCTGGGCGCCGGCTTTGACTGCGGCCTGCGCCTGGCCAACGCCGCCAACCTCTATGCCCTGGTTCGGCGATCAGCCGAGGCCACGGGCGTTCCGATCAATGCGCAACAGGGTCTGCAGGTCGCCAACGCGGCGCGGGCCCGTATCGTCGTGCGCGGCACGATGGAGGCAGTGCTATGAGTACACCCTTGCAACCTGTCATTACCAAGGCCGGCCTGGCCGCGATCTGGCGGGCCGACAACAGCGGCCTGGCGGCCGAAATCAGCCATGTGGTGCTGGGCACGTCGGGCTACACACCGAATGCCGAGCAAAAAAGCCTGAAAGCGCAAACTGCCAAATATCCCATTTCCGGTGGCGAGCGCCTGGGCAATAGCCAGCTGCACCTCACCGCGGTGGCGGATGGAGATCGCGCTTTCTGGGTGCGTGAAGTCGGCTTTCTGCTCAGCGATGGCACCTTGCTGGCGGTGTGGTCACACCCGACTGAAGCCCTGGCCTACAAGCCTGCAGGAACTGACCTGCTGCTCGCCTACGACCTGTCACTGGCGGCCTTGCCGGCCAACAGCGTGACCATCGTCAGCGGTGCGACCGGGCTCAACCTGACCTTGGCGGCGCCGCTGGCGGCCCAGGCCTCGGCGTTGATTGCTGAGCAACTGCGCGGCTTGCAACAGCAGGACCGGCTGGATGATCAGGCCACGCGCCAGCGGATCGCAGGTGAGCAGATTGCCAACCTGATTGAACGTATGAAAGCGGCGGAGCAACGCCAGAGCACAGACCGCGATGGCCTGTTGAGCGCCACAGTGAGCAATGCAGCGGCGGTCATCGCACTGCAAAAACTCGTTATTGAAAACATGCACGGAGCATAAGACCGATGAGTCTTGAGACTGATGTTGCCAATCTGGTGACGAAAACCACTGATTTGATCAGTTACTTTAATGGCAAGAAGGCGGGGATTGATGCGGCGGTGGCGGCGGCTGTTGCGGCGGTGCCGAACATGGAACGTACTTGGTTTGTCGACTATTTAGCAGGTGACGACCAAGGAGCGGGCAATCTCCAAACCCCGTTTAAAACAATAAATAAGGCAGTGGCAAGCACCCCGGTAGGAGGGGCTTGTAATATACGTTTAATGAGTGATTACACTCATAGTGGCGCACTTGTTGTGTCCGTAGATAGGCTGAATATTTGCAGTGATACTCCTGGTGTCAAGCGAAAGTTCAATATGAGTTATTATCTTGGGGCAGATGGGAACAACGGATTGTCAGGCTTTGCTTTGGCGTCAAGCTCTAGTTTGGGTTTCCTGGATTTGACGCTGACGTTGCCAAGTCCGGCGGGCATTACGCCCGCTCCCGGAGGCACAGCGAACGTCATGCTTAAGTCCTACAGCACGCAGATTACTTCTTCTCAAGCCCTCAAGTTTGCAGCGTGTGATGTACAGATGGCGGCAGATTTCGGCGGTTGGTTGATGTTGCAACACGTCAACGCAGTGATTCTTCAAGCGGTATCGACAAATTTTTCCTCCACATTTCCTGGTCGATACATCTTTGGAGTGGCTGCAGGCACTCCCTCTAAAGATTTGAGTAATGTTCTCACCAACCTAGCTACCCTGTAAGGATTATATATGCAAAAGCAAAATCTTTTTGTAACGCACGGGGGCACGAGTTATGCCGGCTACGATTACGAGGCATTGCCGTTAGAAGCTGCGCTCGTTGTTGTAGTTCAGCAAATTGACCTTGTTGCCGATCAATCACGTGTTGCTATTCTCGGTGAAACTTCGCGGCTTTCCGAATACCTACTGGTAGAGCAGGAGGCTAGGGTTTTCGCAGATATCCAATTCGAGGGTGAGATGCCACTTGCTGTTAAGGCCTGGGCCGACGCCGCCAACCTCTCACCGCAAGCCGCGGCCGAAAGCATCCTCGCCGAAGCCCATGCCTGGAAAACCGCCCTCTACGCCATCCGCGCCGCCCGCCTTAAGGGCAAACAGTCCGCGCTCAAGGCCGGCAGTCATGAAGAAGCCGAAGCCATTGCCGATCAGGCCATTGCCGCCATTCGCGCCAGCGTGGTCGGTGTCGGCAACGCCTGACGGCTGCCGCATGCCTTGAGCGCCCCGAACTTCGGGGCGTTTTCGTTTCTGCAGCACGCCGGAGGTGACGGCATGAGTAGTGTGGATCTTTCGGCGCTGCCCGCGCCGCAGGTTCTGGAAGACCTCGATTTCGAGGCGCTGTTCCAGGCTGACCTGGCGACCTTCCGGTTGCACATGGGCGACAACTGGGACGCTACAGTCGAAAGCGACCCGGTGAACAAACTGCTGGAAGTCGGCGCCTATCGCAAGCTGCTCAACCGCGCACGGGTCAACGATGCGGCCAAGGCACTGTTGCTTGCCTATGCGCAGGGCGCCGACCTGGATCAACTGGCGGCCAATGTACAGCTGCAGCGCCTGGTGGTGCAGGCACCCGACGCCAGCAGCGTGCCGCCAACGCCGCAAGTGCTTGAAGAAGACGACGCCCTGCGCGAGCGGGTGCAGTTGGTCTATGAGGGGCTGACCACTGCGGGCCCGCGCAACAGTTACATCCTGCATGCCCGCAACGCTTCCGGGCTGGTGGCCGATGCCACTGCCCAAAGCCCGTCGCCGGCCCAGGTGTTGGTGACGGTGCTGGCGCTCGAAGGCGATGGCAGTGCCCCGGCTGCGCTGTTGGACACCGTGCGGCTCAAGCTCAATGACGATGACGTGCGCCCGGTGGGTGACCGCCTGACGGTGCAGGGCGCACAAATTCTGCGTTACCGCATCGATGCCGTGGTGCATATGAGCGGCAACGGCCCGGAGATCGAAGCGACGCTTGCCGAGTGCAAACGCCGCCTGCAAGCCTGGATCAACCCGCGCCGGCGCCTGGGTGTCGAAGTGGCCCGCTCGGGCGTGGACGCCCAGTTGCACATCAACGGCGTCAGCCGGGTCGATCTGAACGACTGGACCGACATCCGCCCGACCCAGGCACAGGCGGCCTGGTGCGATGGGATCACCGTGACGCGGGGGAGCTGACATGGACAGTCTGCTGCCGCTCAACAGTACCGATCTCGAACAGGCCATCGAGGCTGCCGGGTTTGAAACCACCGAAGTCCCCCTGCGCACGCTGTACAACCCCGACACCTGCCCGGCGCACCTGCTGCATCAACTGGCTTGGGCCTGGTCGGTGGACCGCTGGGATGAAACCTGGCCCGAGGCAATCAAGCGCTCGGTGATCCGCTCGGCGTTCTACGTGCATGCCCATAAAGGCACCATTGGTGCGCTGCGCCGGGTAGTGGAGCCGCTGGGTTACCTGATCGAAGTGCAGGAGTGGTGGCAGACGGTACCGCAAGGCGTGCCGGGCACTTTTGCGCTGCAGGTCGGGGTGTTGGAGAACGGAATCTCCGAAGCAATGTACCTGGAGCTGACCCGCCTGATCGATGACGCCAAGCCGGTCAGTCGCCACCTGACGGGGCTGGCAATCACGCTCGCCAGCAGTGGCTATCTGTGCCTGGGAATAAGCCTTTCTGAAGGCGATGAAATCGACATTTATCCGCCGACCTCTCACGACATTGAAGTCAGCGGCAGCTATGGCCTTGTGGGCCGTGAACAGCAAATTGAAACCCTGGACGTGTACTCATGACTGACCAGACAAGCCAGTTCTTCGCCATCCTCACGGCGGTGGGCGAGGCCAAGCAGGCCAACGCCAACGCCTTGGGCGTGCCGTGGAGCTTTGCACAAATGGGGGTTGGTGATGCCAACCTGACCGACCCGATCCCGTCGAGGGATCAGAAAAAGCTCATCAACGAACGCCGAAGGGCGCCGCTCAACCAGGTCAAGGTTGACCCGGACAACGCCAGTATCGTCATCGCCGAGCAAGTGATACCGCCGGATGTGGGTGGCTGGTGGATTCGGGAAATCGGCCTGTATGACGCCGATGGTGACCTGGTTGCGGTGGCCAACTGTGCACCAAGCTTCAAGCCATTGCTCAGTCAAGGAACCGGCAAGACGCAGGTTGTGCGGCTCAACATCGTTATCACTAGTGCGGCAAACGTCGAACTGAAGATCGATCCTTCAGTAGTGTTGGCAACTCGTGAGTATGTTGATGCATCCCTACTCAACGTATTGCCTCGAAATCGTCAGGCAGGTACCTATACCAAGGTACAGATCAATGAACGCGGAGTTGTAGTGGCGGGTTCGAATCCGAGTAATCTGGCAGGATTCGGTATCACCGACGCGATGGCCAAGGATGCCGGTGGCTTGATGGCTTACGCTCCAGTCGTCGACGGCAAGATTCATCTCCTGCCTGGCAGTCAGTTCTTTTCTGCTGTGCCCCAAACGGCTGACCGCCCCTCTGGCATTGATTACGGTACAGGGGTACATATTAAGTTTCCGGACGGATTGACCGGGTTCGATCTGCTTTCTGGTACCAGTACGGAATGGTACGGCGTTCGTCAGTTTTCGGGGGCGGGAGCAGGCGCCTGGCGTGTGCTCTGGCACAGCGCAAACTTTGACCCGAGCAGCAAAGCTGACAAGTCTGCGTTGGTCGTTCCTGTCGTATCGGTGAATGTTTCCAAATCGCTCACTGCAGCAGAGTTGGGCTTGGTGCTGGTGGATGCAACAGCGTCATCGGTGACCCTGACTTTGCCGGCCGCCAATGCAACGCTCGGGGTTCGGGATGTAATGGTTCGCCGCATGGATGGGGCGCAAACCACGCTGATGATCAGGGCTGCGGGCGCTGACAAGATCAAGTTTCACACCCATTTGCGTTCTGAGGGGTATCAGTTCTTCCCGTTGTTGGGGGCTGGCGATTTCTGGCATCTACGCAGCGATGGTTCGGGCAATTGGTACCCCATCAGCCGACTCGACGACTCACCTCTTGGCCGAGTTTTTATCGAGACTGCGATAGTGCAGGCTCCAGGGGGCTATGGTGCCCCGGATGGAACTCTCTACAGTCGAGGAAGCTGGCCTTGGTTATGGGACTTCGCGCAGCAATCCGGAATGTTGGTAGCCGATAGTGCTCGGGCCGGGATGGAAGGATGCTGGACCACTGGCGACGGCAGCACGACCTTCCGTTGCCCTGACGTACGTGGTGAGCATCCTCGCTTCCTCGACTCTGGCCGGGGCATTGATGAGGGGCGGATACCGGGGAGTTGGGTGTCCGACCAGGTCAAGGCGCATAGCCATTCCTACAATGTTGCCTCGGCTAACACCGGCAGTGGGGGCACGCAGAATCCGATTCCTACCGATACTCCTGGGACCACCAAGCAGACAAATATGGTTGGTGGCGAGGAGAACCGCGTACGCACCATTGCGTTCCCTGCACGTATGAAACTGATTTAAGGCCATCCAGCCATCACCTTCCGTATGAAGGATCGTGCTCACCTGGCTGGTCAGCTTAACTCACCCCAAAAGCCCCGCACCGCCGGGGCTTTTTCCTACCCGCAACAAACCCTCTGAAGGCCCCGCACCGCGGGGCCTTCGCATTTCTGGAGACTTACCCATGAGTGGATTCTTCCACGGCGTTACCGTAACCAACGTCGACACCGGCGCACGTTCCATCGCGCTGCCTTCTTCCTCGATCATCGGCCTGGTCGATACCTTCACCGAAGGCCCGACTGCAACCGCCAAGGCCAACGACCTGGTACTGATCACCAGCGAGCGTGAGGCCATTGCCGCCTTCGGCGCCGACTCGGCTATCACCCGCGCCTGCCAGGCGATCTACAGCCGCGCCAAGGCGGTGATCGTCGCCTGCGGTGTGGCCAAGCTCGAAGAAGAGGCTGCGCAGACTTCGGCGATCATCGGCGGCGTGCTGGCCGACGGCAAACGCACCGGCCTGCAAGCACTGCTGGACGGCAAGAGCCGGTTCAACGCCCAGCCCCGCCTGCTGGTGACGCCAAAGCACAGCTCGACCCTGGCAGTGGGTACCGCGCTGGTGGCCCTGGCCGACAAGCTGCGCGGCCTGGCCATTATCGATGGCCCGAACAGCACCGATGAAGCAGCCATCGCCTATGCCGAGAACTTCGGCGCCAAGCGTGCCTACCTGGTCGACCCGGGCGTGCAGTACTGGGACACCGGCAAAAGCGCCACCCTCGATGCGCCAGCGTCGGCCTGGGTTGCTGGCCTGTTTGCCTGGACCGACAGCGAGTATGGCTTCTGGGCCTCGCCATCGAACAAGGAGTTCGTCGGCATCACCGGCACCAGCCGCTCGATCGAGTACCTGGATGGCGACGCCACCTGCCGCGCCAACCTGCTCAATAACGCCAACATCACCACCGTGATCCGCGATGACGGCTTCCGCCTGTGGGGCAACCGTACCTTGAGCAGCGACCCGAAGTGGGCCTTCGTCACTCGCGTGCGGACCATGGACATCGTCATGGACGCGATCCTCTATGGCCACAAGTGGGCGGTCGATCGCTCGATCACCGCGACCTACGTCAAGGACGTGACCGAAGGCCTGCAGGCGTTCATGCGTGATCTGAAAGCCCAGGGCGCAATCATCAATTTCGAAGTGTTCGCCGACCCCGAGCTGAACACTGCCAGCCAGCTGGAGCAGGGCAAGGTCTACTGGAACATCCGTTTCACCGACGTGCCGCCCGCCGAGAACCCGAATTTCCGTGTCGAGGTCACCAACCAGTGGTTGACCGAAGTCCTCGACCAAGCCGTTTAAGGAGCAATAACCATGGCAATGATTCCCGAAACCCTGGCAAACCTGAACCTGTTCGTCGATGGCGTCAGCTTTCAAGGCGACGTGCCCAGCCTGACCCTGCCCAAGCTCACCCTGAAGATGGAGGAGCACCGTGCCGGCGGCATGGACATGGCGATCGAAATCGACCAGGGCATGGAAAAACAGGAGGCCGGCTTCGTCACCACCGGCGTGCGCCGTGAGTCGCTGAAGTTCTTCGGCCTGGCCGACGGCTCGGCCTTCAACGGCACTTTCCGTGGTGCCTTCAAGGGCCTCAAGGGCAAGGTCACTCCGGTCATCGTCACCCTGCGCGGCGCCCTGAAGGAAGTCGACATGGGCGACTGGAAGCCGGGCGACAAGGCCGAGATCAAGCACAACGTGGCCGTGACCTACTACAAGCTCGAAGTCGATGGCCGCCTGGTCTACGAAATCGATCCGCTGGGCATGAAGCGCGTCATCAACGGCGTCGACCAGCTCGCCGCCCAACGTTCGGCCCTGGGCCTGTAAGGAGGCGACATGACTCAAACCGCGAAAATGCCGAGCTGGCTGAATGTCAGTGCCGAACGCGTCGTCGTTCAACTGAGCAAAGCCAGTGAGGCCAATGGCATGCAGGTCGACAGCCTGTCACTGCGTGCACCGACCGTGCGCGACATCCGCACCGCCCAGTCGGCGGCCAGTGGCGATGACGAGCAGCGCGAGCTGAACCTCTTTGCCTCGCTGGCCGAGGTCGGGGTCAAGGACCTTGAGGGCCTGTCGCTCAAGGACTATGGCCGCCTGCAGGCGGGCTATTTTCGTCTGGTGCAAGACGACGAGCTTTGATCCCGGGCTGCAGAAAGCGGCGGCAAAACGGCTCGCCAAAGAGCTGAATTTTAGCGCCGGCGAAATCATGACCATGTCGTTCAACGACATGGTCTGGTGGCTCACGGATTGAGCAGATAGCCCATGCAAAGGGGGATCAGATGGCGAGCAAACTGGCGTTTGAGCTGGTAATAGGTGCCGCCGTCAACCCGACGGTAGGTACCGTTTTAAACGCGGTCGAAGACCGTATCAAAGACCTTGAGCAACGCGGCCGCAACGCCTCGCTGCTCAAGGGCGCTATTGGCGAGGCCATAAAGCTGCGTCAGCAATGGAAGCGGGCCCACGACAGCGGTTCGGCGTCAGCTGCAGAGTTGCGGCGCAAGCTGGAGCGAAACCTCGACAGTTTGCGGGCCCAGGGCGTACAGGTCGGCAAACTGGGCAAGGAGTACCAGCGGCTGGGGCGCACGGCCAGGAGCGCCGAGTTGCAAGCCAGGGGGCACCAACAATTGGCCGAGGGCAAGGAAAGCCTGAAGTCAAATGTTGACCGCGCCACCACTGTCGTTCGCGCGGTGGCGATACCGACCAAGATCAGCGCGGACTTTCAATCGATCGTGCGCGATATCGCGATCAAGGCCGGGGTGGCTGGCAAACCGCAGGAAGCGCAGCTGGCCCGCACTTTCATCCAGACTTCGCAAACCACCGGCATGGCCCGCAACGACGTTGCCAACCTGGTCAAAAGCCTGGTGGACAATGGCATGCAAGCGGACAAGGCGCAGGCCTATGCACCACTGGCGGCCAAGTTCGCTGTCGGTCAGGGCGTGAGTGGCGCGGATACGGCAGCGATTATCACTGCATTGCAAAACAACGCTCGGATCACCGACCCCAAGATTATGGAGCAGGCGCTGCAGGTCCTTGCGGTGCAAAGCAAGGCCGGCGGCTTTGAAGCCGCCGACATGGCCAAGTCCTTTGCACCTTTGCTGGGGCAAATGGGCACCTTGGGGAGTACCGGTCTGGCTGCCGTCAGCCAGGTGGGGGCGATGTTGCAGGTTCAACGCAGCGCGACCGGTAACTCGGATGACGCTGCAGGAAATCTCAATAGCTGGATGTCAGGCATCTACTCCCAGGACACGGTATCGGCCTACGCCGACGCCGGCATTGATTATCAGGGATCGATGAACACCAGGCTGCAGAAGGGCATGTCGGCGCTGGAGTCGAGCTTTGACCTGGCCCGGCGGTACCTCGAAAGGACCAACCCGGAAAAGGCCAGAAAGATGGCTGCGGCCACTGAACAGATCAGCAAGGAGGCTGATCCGCAGGCTGCCAGGACCCTGCTCAACGCCCTGGAGCAAAGTTTGCGTACCGGCGATTCCTTTGCCGATGCACAAACCAGTGCTGCGTTGATGGCCTTTACCCAGAACCAGGCATTGTACAAGCAGATACGTGATGCCAAGCCCAAGGAAGGCGAAGGGCTTGACCATGATCTGCAAATGCGTCGGCAAACCTCGACGGTGATCTGGAACGAAGCATTCGGCGCACTCGATGATTCGCTGCGCAGCATCGGCGATGCCATCCGGCCGCTCACCGATACGACGGCCAAGGTCATCACTTCCGTTGCCCAGGCCTTCACCACGCTGACAGACAAGTCGCAATCGCTGGTGCTGGGTATCGCCCTTGTCGGTGGTGCCGTGTCGGTGCTGCTCACGGCGTTGAGCGCGGTCAAGATTGGCCGGGGCGCGCTGAACATCGGTCGTGGTGTACTCAACGCAGGTGGGGCAGGAGGCCGTCCGCTCGAGGGTGGCCAAGGCAAGGCATCGGGATTGATGAAGATCGGTCTCAAGGTGCTGGGCGTAGAGACGCCGAACAATGCCCAAGGCGTTTTGGTTGTCAACGAGCCGCTGAACGTGTTCGTGGTCAATGCCGGTGACTTTCTCGGTGGTTCAGGAGGGCAGGGAGGCCGTCGCGGTCGCCGTGCGCCGCGTGACCAGAAACGATCTGGGAGGAGGACCGGAAACAGGGTCAGCCTTGCAGGGTATTCGGGGCCACCCGCGCCGATACCCCTCAAGGGTTTCACTTCTCGGGGCGGTACTGCGAGCATGTTCGGGGCGGTGAGCAAGGCCGCTCCCCTGGCCAGGCGCTTGCCGGGCGGGTCTGTTATCGACGCTGGCTTGAGGATTGTTGACACGTATCGCAATGCGCGCACGACCGCACAGAAGGCCAGGGGTTATGGCAGCGCTGCCGGCGGCTTTGGCGGTGCACTGGCCGGCGCCGCTGCGGGTGCAGCCCTGGGCTCGGTGGTACCTGTACTGGGGACTGCCGTGGGTGGGGCAATTGGCGCAATGCTCGGAGGTATGGGCGGCGAAGACCTCGGTGGCTGGCTGGGCAAGCGCCTGTTCGGCGCTGGCGAAAAGCCTGTTCAGGTAGCTGGGAGCGATACCAAAGAGGCATCGGCTGTCGCTGTACCGGGTGAGGTCGTGCGTTCGCTGGCGGAGCCGTCATCTGCTGCACAAACGCTGTCCAGCCTCGCCAGTTCTACTGTTCAGATTCCGGCGCCGGCACCGCAGATCAATCAGCAGTTCACCTTCTCGCCGAACATGCCGATCACCGTCCAGGGCGGATTGAGCGATCCCGCCCAGCTCGCCATGAACGTCGAGGCCATTGTCCGTCGCCAGTTCGATGAACTGATCCGCCAATCCACCAGTCGTCAGCTGTACGACGTTCCTCATGTTGCTTAAGGAGGTGCCATGACCTACATGGACCAGTTGCAATCCGGGCTAGGTGCTTTGGTGGCAGCGGGCGAAGCAGGGCGGCGCAGCGCGGACGGAATGCTGGCGCCGGTCAAGGAGGCCGCCGCCGAGTTCGTCGGTGCCGCCGCCGAGCTCGAGGCGCTGCCCTTTGTCGGGCCCGCCATTGGTGCCAAGCTGCAGCGCAGCTTGCGCGCGATCAACAAGGCCCAGGCCACTGTCGACCAGGCGCTGGCAAAATACGACCGGGCCGTGGCGGTGGTGGCGCAGGTGCGTGACGGCGTCGCCACGGTGAAGACCCAGATTGGCCGGGTCAGCGCCGCGATCAACCGGGTGGCGGGCAAGATCAGCCCGTCCCTGGCCAATATCCTGCCGACCAGCAGCTTCGCCCCCGAAGCGACGCCGGCGGCAGAGGCGGTCAAGCCGTTCCCGCATTTGCTGATTGTGCAACCACTCAAGCCCGAATCACCCGCTTACTACTTCAACCTCGACACCGCCGCGTTCGATGAACTGCGCAGGCAGACGAGCTTCCGTTGGGCCGGGCAGGAGCGTCTGACGCGCAGCACCGCCCAGCAGGCAGTGGGCCTGGGTGACGAGAAAATCAGCATCAAAGGGGCGATCTTCCCAGGCTTCAAGGGCGGGCTTGGCCAGTTGCAGGCGCTGCGCAGTATTGGCCGGCAATTGCAGCCGCTAACCCTCACCAGCGGTTACGGCGAGGTCCTGGGCACCTGGTGCCTGACCGGCGTCGATGAAGACCAGAGCAATCTGCTTGCTGGCGGCATTCCGCGAAAACAAGGTTTCTCACTGGAGTTTGTGAGCTATGGCGACGACCTGCAGAACCGCTGAAGGCGATGTGCTCGACACCTTGTGCCAGCACTACTACGGCCACCTGAACGGCACAGTCGAGGCCGTGCTGGGCGCCAACCAGGGCCTGGCCGAGCAGCCCCAGCCATTTCGTGCCGGGGTACAGATCCTGCTGCCGGCGTTACCCGCGGCGAGCGACGCTACGGTGCAGCTGTGGGATTGACGCTCGTCGACAACCGTTCTCACCAGACCCCGCCGCGTGCGGGGTCATTCATTTCTGGAGCCTGAACCATGCAGCCAGTGTTTCGCCTTGTTGCCGATGGCAAGGACATCACCGAACTGATCAACGACCGCTTGCTGTCCTTGCGCACCTCGGACAAGCCCGGAATGGAATCCGACGAGTTCGAGCTGCGCATCGACGACCGCGATGGTGCGGTGACGTTGCCGGCACGGGGGGCGATGATCGAGGTGCACCTGGGTTATGCCGGCCAGGTATTGACGCGCCTGGGGCGCTACACCGTGGATGAAATCGAGCTGTCCGGCCCCCCTGACAGCATCGTCATCCGCGGCAAGGCCAGCGACATGCGCGGTACCGGCAAAAGCATTCGCAGCGGTAGCTGGGAGGACGTGCCGCTGCAGCAGATCGTGCGTGACATTGCCGCGCGCAATGGCTGGCAGCCGGTTTGCCCGGTGAGCACGCGGCTGCCCAGGGTTGACCAGCTCAACGAGTCGGATTTCAACTTCATCACCCGCCTGGCCAGGCAATACGACTGCACGGCCAAGATCGGCGACGGCAAGTTGCTGGTGCTGTCGCGTCAGGCCGGGCACAGCGCCAGCGGGCAGGCCCTGGGCGTGGTGACCATCAACCGTCGCGATGTCAGTCGCTGGCAGATTCGCCTGGCGGACAAGGGCACGCACAAGGCTGTGCAAACCCGTCACCAGGATCCCAAAAGCGGCGAGCTGAAGACTGTCGAGCTGGCTAACGATGCCTCGCCCGCCGGGCTGCAGCCGGTGCACAGCGACCGTCATGTTTACCCCAACAAGGCTGCTGCCGAGCAGGCTGCCAAGGCACGCCTGGCAGCGTTCAACCGCAGCACTGCCAGTGTGCGCCTGGAAATGGCCGGGCGCACCGACCTGTTTGCCGAGCGCCTGATCCTCACCCAGGGTTTCAAGGACGGGCTGGATGGTGAGTACCTGATCGAGTCGGTCGAACACACCTTCAGCTCCAGTGGCTGGGCGACGTCGGTCGACTGCAACGGCGGCAACAAAGGCAAAGCCAAGGCCAGGGGCAAGCAGGCCAAAAGCCGGCCAGGGCTGCGCACGGTCCAGTTGCAGCCCCTTTGAACCCCAAGGATGAGGAACCCCATATGACCCTGGAGCAACTTGCTGCCGTGTTCCCCAACGCCCGCCTGAATGCGGGCGTTTTTCTACCTGCACTGAACTTGGCCATGGCCCGCTGGGACATCGACACCCCACGGCGCCAGGCGGCCTTTCTCGCCCAGGTCGGCCATGAGTCCGGCCAGTTGCGCTACGTCAAAGAGCTGGGCAACGACCGTTACCTGGCGCGCTACGACACCGGCACCCTGGCCCTGCGCCTGGGCAATAGTCCCGAGGCCGATGGCGACGGCCAGCTGTACTGCGGCCGCGGCCTGATCCAGGTCACCGGGCGCAACAATTACCGGGCCTGCAGCATGGCCCTGTTTGGCGATGAGCGTTTGCTCAAGCAACCGCAACTGCTCGAACAACCACAATGGGCAGCCGAGTCGGCGGCCTGGTTCTGGCACTCGCGCGGCCTCAACCAGCTGGCTGACCGCGGCGAGTTCAACCGTATCACCCGGCATATCAATGGCGGGCTCAACGGCCTGGAAGATCGCCTGCGGCTCTGGGCGCGGGCCCGAGAGGTGCTGTGTTGAGCCGCCTGCAGCTTGGGGCGTGGCTGCTATTGACGCTGCTGGCCTGTGCGCTGAGTTGGCAAGTCCAGAGTTGGCGCATGGGCCGGCAGTTGGCCGAGCAAGCGGCGCAGCACGAGCGCGAGTGGCAAGCCCAGGCTGAATCCGCTGCCGCGCAACTGGTCGCCGAGCGCCTGCAACGCCAGGGGCTGGCGCAGCGCCTGGCGGTCAGCGAGCAACACCATTATCAGGAGCTACTCGATGCTCAACAGACTCAGGCACGCCTGCGTGATCGCCTGGCTACTGCTGATGTGCGGCTGTCGGTCCTGGTCGAGCGCGACGCCTCCGGTTGCGCCGGCCTGCCTGCCGCCCCCGGCACCGGCAGCGTGGATCATGACCCCGTACGCGCCCGACTTGAGCCGGCGCATGCGCAACGAATTATCGCCATCACCGACGACGGTGACCGCGGACTGATCGCCTTGCGCGCGTGCCAGGCGTACGTGCGCGGGCTGGTGCGCTGAGCGCACATTTATTTAATTACGTTTTAACGAAAAGGACTTTGTAATGGGTGAAAAAAATATTGTTGTCGATCGTGGTATCCCGCCCGGCAACAGCGATAGCGGTGCCGGTAGTGGTGGGATGCTCGGCGGCTTCTGGGGCAGTGGCAACATCAGCTCGGTGGTCGGCTCGGTGTCGGTATCGATCGATGGCGTCACCAGAACCGGAGGCCCGGCGTTCAGTGGCGCGATGGTGTTCAACTCCACCGTCGTCGAATCGGTGTTGTCCGGGAATGGCTGGCCCAGTATCGATGCCTACTACGATGTTGGCGTCGGGGTCTGGGGCATTCTTCCCTATCAAATCCTCGAGGTGCGCGACGAGATTCGCGGCAGCTTCGTGGTCAAGGAGAGGAACCTGCCGGCTACGCTCGATGCCGAGCAAAAAGCCGCTGAAGCCGCTGCTGGCAGTGACGCTGCCCTGAGCCAGGCGCAAAAACTCGAACGCTCCATCGGGGTGGTGAAGGCGATGATGGCCAAGCGCGATGAGCTGATCAAGTTCAACCGCCTGCGCCTGTCCACCTCGCCGGGCAGCGAGCTGCTCGAGCGCAACATCGACAGGATGGTCGCCGAGCTGAAAACCCTCGACGACGACCACATTCCGCCGGCCATCGACCAGGTAATGGACGTGCTCAGCGCAGGTCTGAGCCTGCATGTCGACCTCAGTGCCAATGCCATGCTGCAGGAAAAGCTCGACAAGCTGCAGGCGCAAGCGCGCGAGGCGGCGGAGCAGGAGGCTTACAAAAGTGCGTTGGCCTTTGCCAGTGATGTCGGCAAGGAGGTCTCCAGCCGCTTCGGCACACAGATGGGCAAGGCTGCGGAACAACTGAAGGAAGGCATTTCTGGCAAGACGGTGAAAAGTTACGACCAAGCCATGCAGGCGTTTGAAAAGCTCACGCGCAACCCGGGCTTCAAAATGAACCAGAAGGACACCGCTGCCATTGCCCAGGCCCTCAACGCCCTGGATGTGGCAACCTACGCCGACAACTTCCAGCGCCTGGGCAAAGCCTTTGGGGTTACCGGCAAGATGGTCCAGGCGACGACCCTGGCGCAGAAGGCGGCGAGCGGCTTCAGCAGCGGTGAATGGAAGCCGTTTTTGCTCGAGCTTGAAAGCATCGCCGTGGGCACGCTGGTGGGCGCTGGCGCCGGTGCCCTGCTGGGGGCAGGCCTGGCACTGGTGCTGGCACCCGGTTTGGCCGCCGGTGCAGGTATCATTGCCACCGGAGTGATTCTGGCTGCGGTTTCGTCTTACATCGATGCGCAGGCCATGGAGTCGTTCAACCAGCTGGTGCTCGATACCGTAGCACCCTGACGAGCAAAACAGAGGGCGGGTGAAAGGATGAACGTGGCGAAAGGACGCGAGCAGCAGGTGGCTTACCTGCATATTCCCTACGTGCTCATTGCTGTCAGCCTGCTGCCGATCGTCCTGCTCGCCTGGCAGGTTCCTGCCCAGGCCCAGGAGGGGGGCTACTTTGAGCTCGAACGCTTTCTCGATGGTTGCCTGCTGGGCCGGGTGGGGGGCTGGTCGTCGCTGTTCCCGCTGACGGCCAAGGCCATCGGCAACTACATTGCCGTGGCTGCGCCGGTTTTCTCCGTGTGGATCACGGTCTGCATCATGAGACGATCGCGGCTGCAGCCCGAGGCCCCGCCCCGGGTTTCAATCGCAAAATATGCCTTGATCGCTTTGGGCTGTGTGCTGCTGGATGCTTTTCTGGTCTACCAGAACTATTTTACCTACACCGATTTCGCCACCCACTCGCGCAAATTTCGCTTTTTCGGGCAGAGCGTGGTGTTGTTTCCGTTTGTCGCGATGTTGTCACTGCTGGCGTTCTACGTGATGACATTTTTCAGTTACAACCTGCTGTTTCGCTTCCCCCGTGAAGTATTGGCGCGGCGCAAGCAACTGCACTGAACAAGGAGCTTGGCATGGACCCGATCACAGCACTGTCTGCCCGCCTGGGCGAGCACCTGCGCCGTTTCAACGCCCAGGTAAGCACTGCCGAGTCTTGCACCGGCGGCGGCATCGCCGAGGCCATAACGCGCATTCCCGGCAGCTCGGCCTGGTTCGAGGCCGGGTACGTGACCTACTCCAACAGCCAGAAAAGCCGCCAGCTGGCGGTGCCCGAGGGGTTATTCGCGCAAGTCGGGGCGGTCAGCCAGGAAGTGGTCGAGGCCATGGTCCGTGGCGCCCAGGCGGCCAGCGGCGCGCGGTTTGCCGTGGCGGTCAGCGGCGTGGCCGGGCCCGACGGTGGCTCGCCGGCAAAACCGGTGGGTACCGTATGGCTGGCCTGGGCCGATGGCAGCCATGTCAGCAGCGAGCGCCGGCACTTCGATGGCGACCGCGATGCGGTGCGCCGACAAACGGTAATCGCCGCGCTAGAGGGCTTGTTACACCTTGGTGCAGAGTAAATCGCACATCGGGGGTAGGCGGGAACAAAACCCTGTGGAATAATACTGGCTACTTATACAGGTGTTCTGGCCGTCAGGCCCTATCGATTACGTGAGGACTTCAATGGACGACAACAAGAAGCGCGCCTTGGCTGCGGCCCTGGGGCAAATCGAGCGTCAATTCGGTAAAGGCGCGGTCATGCGCATGGGCGACCACGAGCGCCAGGCGATTCCGGCCATTTCCACCGGCTCCCTGGGCCTGGACATTGCCCTGGGCATTGGCGGTCTGCCAAAAGGTCGTATCGTCGAAATCTACGGCCCTGAGTCGTCGGGTAAAACCACCCTGACCCTGTCGGTGATTGCCCAGGCACAGAAAGCCGGCGCTACCTGTGCCTTCGTCGACGCCGAGCACGCCCTGGACCCGGAATACGCCGGCAAGCTGGGCGTCAACGTCGACGACCTGCTGGTCTCGCAGCCGGATACCGGTGAACAGGCCCTGGAAATCACCGACATGCTGGTGCGCTCCAACGCCGTTGACGTGATCATCGTCGACTCCGTGGCGGCGCTGGTACCCAAGGCCGAGATCGAAGGCGAAATGGGTGACATGCACGTGGGCCTGCAGGCTCGCCTGATGTCCCAGGCGCTGCGTAAAATCACCGGTAACATCAAGAACGCCAACTGCCTGGTAATCTTCATCAACCAGATCCGCATGAAGATCGGCGTGATGTTCGGCAGCCCGGAAACCACCACCGGTGGTAACGCGCTGAAGTTCTACGCTTCTGTCCGCCTCGACATCCGCCGTACCGGCGCGGTGAAGGAAGGCGACGAAGTCGTTGGTAGCGAAACCCGGGTCAAAATCGTCAAGAACAAGGTGGCGCCGCCATTCCGTCAGGCTGAATTCCAGATCCTCTACGGCAAGGGCATCTACCGCAACGGCGAGATCATCGACCTCGGCGTGCTGCACGGCTTCCTGGAAAAATCCGGTGCCTGGTACAGCTACCAGGGCAGCAAGATCGGTCAGGGCAAGGCCAACTCGGCCAAGTTCCTCCAGGAGAACCCGGAAATCGCCGCGACGCTCGAGAAGCAGATCCGCGACAAGCTGCTCAATGCCGGCGCCGTTGAAGCGGCTGGCAAGGCTGCTGCGGTAGCCGCCGAGCCTGAAGACGATCTGGCCAACGCTGAAGAAGCCGGCTACTGATCGCACCCATGTCCGCCGTACTCGATACCCCCGTCGCCGTAAGGCGGACAGCCATGGACCTGCTCGCACGTCGCGAGCACGGTCGAGTCGAGCTGACGCGCAAGTTGCGTCAGCGCGGCGCCCCTGCCGAATTGATTGACCAGGAACTCGACCGTTTGACGGAAGAAGGCCTGCTCAGTGAAGCCCGTTACCTGGAAAGTTTCATTAGCTACCGTTCACGCTCGGGTTACGGCCCTGCGCGTATTCGTGAGGAACTGGGCCAGCGCGGGCTGCACCGCGGTGACATCGACCAGGCCCTGCGTGAATGCGGGGTGGACTGGTCGGCGCTGTTGCAGGATGTCTGGCAGCGCAAGTTTGCCGGTCAGCTGCCTGTCGATCCGCGCAGCCGCGCCCAGCAAACCCGTTTTCTGGTTTACCGTGGTTTTTCCATGGAGTCGGTCGGCCGCCTGTTGAGCGGCCGAGGGCTGGACGACTGACGGCTCAGGTGACTTTCAACGCTTCCCTTGCCCGCTGGGTAGTGTGCATGGGCTCTGGCTTGGCCCAGTTCTCCGACAGGTTGATGAAGTCGACCAGTTCGCGCAGGCGCCCCTGATCCCGCCCGTTGAAGGCGAAGGCCAGGCGGGTCAAATGACTGAAGCGCGCCTCGTCATGCTGCTCGCCGCCATAGGCGTGCTGATGGAAATTGCCGCTCAGACGCAAGTCCGCAAATCCCTCCTGCAAGTCAAACAGCGCGGCTTCACTAAGCGGATGCTGCATGCGAATCACAAACTGGTTCTTCAGCCAGCGGCTGGAGTGGTAGTTGCTATAGAACTGGTTGATTTCTTCCACTGCCTCGTCGGCGCTGTACACCAGGCGCAGCAGTTTCATATCGCTGGGCAGGATGTAGCGGTTCTCTTCCAGTTGGCGAGTAATAAAGTTCAGCGCCTCCTGCCAGAAGCTGCCGCCGGGCGAGTCCAGTAGCACCACCGGCACCAGCGGGCTTTTGCCAGTCTGGATCAGGGTCAGTACTTCCAGTGCTTCATCCAGGGTGCCGAAGCCGCCCGGGCACAGCACCAGGGCATCGGCTTCCTTGACGAAGAACAGCTTGCGAATGAAGAAGAAGTGGAACGGCAGCAACTTGTCGGTGCCGTCCACCGTGGGGTTTGCGTGTTGCTCGAACGGCAGAGTGATGTTGAAGCCCAGGCTGTGCTCCACCCCGGCGCCTTCATGGGCGGCAGCCATGATCCCGCCACCGGCGCCGGTGATGACCATCAGGTCGGAACGGGCCAGAGTCGCCCCCAGTTCCCGGGCCAGGGCATACATCGGGTGTTCGATCGGCGTGCGGGCCGAGCCGAACACCGTAACCTTGCGCCGGCCCTTGTACTGTTCGAGGGTACGAAAGGCGTGATCGAGTTCGCGCAGGGCCTGCAGGGTAATCTTGGCGTTCCAGCGGTTGCGGTCGTCATGGGCCATGCGCAGGACGGTCAGCATCATGTCGCGGTACAGCGGCAGGTTGGGGCTGTTGGGCGCAACCAGATTCAGTTGTTCTTCGATCTTGCTCAGGTCGATTCCATTGTTGCTGAAGTGACTCGATAGCAGTTCATTCGGTTGGTAAGGCATTCAAGCGTCTCCTTCTGCAGCAAAACCTCTGACCGGGCGGCAATGGGCTGCCCGGCCGCGACACTGCATGTGTCGCTGGCTGCCGTGGCTCGAGTGTGACCCCCGAGCATTGCAGTAGACCTGCAAGGTCTCAGTGCAGTGGTAATGGGTCCATACAACTTATTGTTCTTCATGGCTTCGGGTGCAGCGCAAGGCATCCATGGGCAACCCCCTTTGCTTGCCCAAAAATTACAGGGTGGTTGCTATCAATCTAGACCCTGGCGCGTGTTTATGCCGAATGATCCGCGCAGTATCGCGCCGCAGTGGAACCGCTCGTCAGCTGGGATCCAATCATTGTGAGGGTCTGGTTAACTGAAGCTCAGAGCGAGTCAGCGCGATGCAGGGAGGCTGCAGCATGCAACGGCTTAACCTTGAGCTCGACGAGCAGCTATTCCAGATGCTTCAGAGCGCGGCGCAGGCCAACAACCTGAGCCTTGAACAGGAGTGCCTGCGACGGCTGGGGGGAGGGGAGCGGCACTCGCGGTACATCCAGGCCCTGGTGGCCGAACTGCGCGCCGATGAAAAACAGCGGCGCGACAGGGAGCGGGTTGCCTAAGGCCGTTACTTCTTGAGCTTCAGGCCGCAGCTGGCGGCGTTGAAGGCCTGTTCGCTGACCGGGCGGTTGGTCTTGTACTCGGTGAAGCGATAGGTCAGCACCGCGCCTTTTTCCATCAGCAGGCGATAACCGGTGTTCTTGCACACGCTGTCACCCAGTTGGCTGCGTACCCGGTTGGGGTCGGCCTGCATCTTTTGCGCATGGCTTGGCAGCACGCTCAGGTGGTTGATCAGTTGCTTGCCTTCGACGGTGTAGCCCTGGTCGAGGATGTCTTCGTTGATCGCCCGCGGCGTGCCGACGCTGCTTTGCGTGGCAACTTTTTGCAGCATCCGGCTCAGCTCGTACTCCTGCTTGGACGCGGCATTGGCCGCCAGGGGCAGGGCGAGCAGCAGGCTCAGGGACGGGACGATGAAACGCAGCATGAATCTCTCCTGGTTCGGTAACTGGCAATTGGACCAACAACGGCGCACGGTGTTCCGTCACGGCGCAACGGCAAGGCCAGCGGGTAGCGACAGGTGGAAGATTATAAGGAGTCGCTGCTTTAGCTGCACGGCAAATCCAGTCTACCCGTAGGCAGGCTCTGATAAACTGCACGGGATTTCCGTCTTGCCGAGTCCGTGCAGTGCCATCCCTTTATTGCCCACGTTGTGCCCAGTCATGAGCCATGCCGTATCGCGCCTGCGCGCCGAGCGCCTGGCGCGCAGTGTCAAACCCTTCGTTGCCCGCGGTTCACGGGCGCCGCGCTGCCCGCAGTGCCGGGTGATCCCCAGTTATTGCCTGTGCGCCTGGCGCCCGCAAGTACCGGCTGATTCGGGCATCTGCCTGCTGATGCATGACACCGAGCCACTCAAGCCGACCAACACCGGCTGGCTGATCGCCGACCTGATCGCCGACACCTCGGCCTTCGGCTGGCAGCGTACGGCGGTCGACGAGACTTTGCTGGCCTTGCTCGAGCAGCCGCACTGGCAGCCGTACATTGTTTTCCCTGGCGAGTTCGTCGAGCCAGGGCGGGTGGTCAACGAGGTGCAGCAGGTACCGGGCAAGCGCCCGCTGTTCATCCTGCTGGACGCCACCTGGACCGAGGCGCGCAAGATGTTTCGCAAAAGCCCGTACTTGAACCGCTTCCCGGTCCTGAGCCTGCAGCCCGAGCAGATTTCGCGCTACCGCCTGCGTCGCTCCAAGCGCGACGATCACTTCTGCACCGCCGAAGTGGCCGCCATGTGCCTGGAGCTGGCCGGTGATCAACGTGCGGCCGAGGCACTGGATGCCTACCTGGACGTGTTCACCACCCATTACCTGAGTGCCAAGCATCAACTGCCACTGGATGAGCAGGACACCGTGCACCAGCGTTTGCATACCTTCCTATAGTACAAGGGGCAGGCGCGGCACTTTGCGGCATAATGGGCAGATTGGTGGCCAGGGTGGGCGAGCAGGGCGGGTATTGAGCTTGACCACCCGGTCCTGGCTCGGCATCCTTGGCGCCGATTCGAGCACGACGATGGCTTGAAACGCTGTTTTTCCTGGCCTCGATGTGCCGTTTGGGCAGACGGCGTTGCCGTCGCCTCGAGTTGCCCGCCAGGCGCCTATTCTTCCTTTCCTGCGCCTGCACAGAACAGGATCATTAGATCGATGGCCACATACGAAATCCTGATTGCCGATGACCACCCGCTATTTCGCAGCGCACTGCGCCAGGCCGTTACCCTGGGCCTGGGCCCGGATGTACGCCTGGTCGAGGTGGCAAGCATCGCCGAACTGGAAACCCGCCTGACCGAAAAAGCCGACTGGGACCTGGTGCTGCTGGACCTGAACATGCCGGGCGCCTACGGCTTCTCCGGGCTGGTGTTGCTGCGCGGGCAGTACCCGCAGATTCCGGTGGTGATGGTCTCGGCTCAGGAAGAAGCCGCGGTCGTGGTCAAGTCCCGCGAATTCGGCGCCAGTGGCTTCATTCCCAAATCAAGCCCGCTGGAAGTGATTCAGGACGCAGTGCAGAAGGTTCTCGATGGCGAGGTCTGGTGGCCGCCGCAGGCGTTCGAAAAAGTCGATGTGTCCGCTGAGGCCAAGGCCGCCAGTGAAGGGCTTGCCAGCCTGACGCCGCAACAGTTCCGGGTTTTGACCATGGTCTGCGAAGGGCTGCTGAACAAGCAGATTGCCTACGAACTGAGCGTGTCGGAAGCGACCATCAAGGCCCATGTGACGGCGATTTTCCGTAAGCTGGGCGTGCGTACCCGGACCCAGGCCGCTTTGTTGCTGCAACAACTGGAATCGGTTTCGGCCACTTAAGGCCATTGGCCTTCACGCTTTTTTGACTGTACCTACACTAGGCTGCAGCGTTTTCAGTGGATGAAGTGACCTTCTATGTCGTCGCCTTTCAAGGGCCAGACCGGCCTCAAACGTATTTTCAACGCCGCCGGCTATTCGTTCGATGGCCTGCGTGCTGCGTTCACCGGTGAGGCAGCGTTCCGTCAGCTGGTGCTGCTCAACGTTGTGTTGATTCCGGTGGCCTTCTGGCTGGATGTCAGCCGTGCCGAGCGGGCGATCCTGATCGCTGTGTGCTTGCTGGGGCTGATCGTCGAATTGCTCAATTCGGCGGTGGAGGCGGCGATCGACCGCATTTCCCTCGATCGCCACCCGTTGTCGAAGAACGCCAAGGACATGGGCAGTGCCGCCCAGTTCGTGGCCTTGAGCATGGTTGGCCTGACCTGGGCGGTGATCCTGCTTTAAGCGATGGTCGGCAGGACGATCTCGTCGCTGCGGCTGACGCCTGCGGTAAAGCTGCGGCACAGTTCGAGAAACTCGCGCATGGCAGAGGTCTGGTACTTCTGCTTGTGCCAGATGAAGAAGAACTGCCGGGCCAGGTCCAGTTCGGGGGTTTCCACCGGTACCAGGCTGCCGCGACGGAATGCGTCGCGCAGGGCCAGGCGCGAGATGCAGCCAATGCCCAGGCCCGACTCGACCGCGCGCTTGATCGCCTCGGTGTGTTCCAGCTCCAGGCGTATGTTGAGGCTGGAACGGTGGTGACGCATGGCCTGGTCGAAGGTCAGGCGGGTGCCCGAGCCCTGTTCACGCAGGATCCAGGCCTCATGGGTGAGTTCTTCCATGCTCGCCTGGCCGCGTTTGGCCAAGGGGTGCTGCGGCGCGCAGAACACCACCAGCTCGTCCTCGACCCACGGCTGCACTTCCAGGTCCGGGTGGTTGCAGTCGCCTTCAATTAGACCCAGATCAATTTCGTAATGGGCAACCTGTTGCACGATATGCGCAGTGTTCTGTACATGCAGCTTGACCTGGCTCTCCGGGTGGATCTGCATGAAGCTGCCGATCAGCAGGGTGGCCAGGTAATTGCCGATGGTCAGGGTCGCGCCCACCGCCAGCGAGCCGAAACCGGACTTGCCGTTGAGCAGGTCCTCGATTTCCTTGGCCTGGTCGAGCAGGGCCACCGCCTGGGGCAGCAGTTGATGGCCCAGAGCGTTGAGGCTCAGGCGTTTACCGGCGCGGTCGAACAGCTGGCAGCTGGACTGGCGCTCAAGTTCGGTGATCGATGTACTGGCGGCCGATTGCGATAACGCCAGTATTCCGGCGGCCCGCGAGACGCTTTGGTACTGGGCCACGGCAACGAACACCTGGAGCTGACGAAGAGTAAATCGCATATCTATATAACCGATAAGACATATCTTGATAATTCATTTAACAGATATTGTCGCTGGCACTAAACTATTGCGCAATCGCGCTCTCGCTTAGCGCCGCGTTTTTCTTCAGGAGCCCGTACATGAGCAACATGAACCACGAACGTGTCCTCAGTGTTCACCACTGGAACGACACCCTGTTCAGCTTCAAGTGCACCCGCGATCCGGGCCTGCGCTTCGAGAACGGTCAGTTCGTGATGATCGGCCTGCAACAGCCAAACGGCCGCCCGCTCATGCGCGCCTATTCGATTGCCAGCCCGAACTGGGAAGAGCATCTGGAGTTCTTCAGCATCAAGGTGCCGGACGGCCCGCTGACCTCCCAGTTGCAGCACCTGAAGGAAGGCGATGAAATCATCATCAGCAAGAAGCCTACCGGCACCCTGGTACTCGACGACCTGAACCCGGGCAAGCACCTGTACCTGCTCAGCACCGGCACTGGCCTGGCGCCGTTCATGAGCGTCATCCAGGACCCGGAAACCTACGAGCGCTTCGAAAAAGTCATCCTGGTCCACGGCGTGCGCTACGTCAACGAAGTCGCCTACCGCGAATTCATCACCGAGCACCTGCCGCAGAACGAATTCTTCGGCGAAGCCCTGCGTGACAAGCTGATCTACTACCCGACCGTGACCCGCGAGCCGTTCGAGAACCAGGGTCGTTTGACCGACCTGATGCGCAGCGGCAAGCTGTTCAGCGACATCGGCCTGCCGCCGATCAACCCGCAGGACGACCGTGCGATGATCTGCGGTAGCCCGAGCATGCTCGACGAGACCAGCGAAGTGCTCGACAGCTTCGGCCTGAAGATCTCGGCACGTATGCGCGAGCCGGGTGATTACCTGATCGAGCGTGCATTCGTCGAGAAGTAAGACACTGAATACAAAAAAGCAGGCTTCGGCCTGCTTTTTTTTGTGCCTGAAGTAGCGGGTCTGCATGCCGCGGATTTGTGGGAGCAACTGTCTTGATCAGGCTGTTTGCACTCGCCAAGGGGTATTGTCCCGCAGCATTGCATTCAGCCTGACGATCAGCACCCGCATACAGGCTACGAGGGCGACTTTGGCGCACTTGCCACGCTCCCGAAGTGCTTCGTAGCGTGCTTTAAATTCCGTGTTGTGACGGATGATGATCCAGCTCGACATGTACAGGACTCGCCTTACATGCGCCCGGCCACCCCATATCTGGCGGTGCCCTTGATGGCTACCGCTATCGTTGTTGTAAGGCGCTACGCCCACTAGCGCGGCGATCTGACGGCGGTCCAATTGCCCCAGCTCTGGCAGTGAGGCGAGCAGATTTGCGGCGGTTACCCGACCAATTCCGCTCACCGCCAACAACTGACGCGCCCTGGTGTCGTCCAGTTGCACCATCGCCTGGTCAATTTCTTCGTCAAGGCGTTTGATCAGCACTTTCAGCTGCTCTATGTGCTCATCAAAGTGAGCCATCACCATTGCCGAGCGGCATTGCAGGCGGCGCCGTTTGTAGTCATCACGGCTCTGCACAAATTGGGCGCGCTGCTTCACCAACTCGCGCAGCTCTTCGCGTTCCGGGCTGATTAGTTGGTCTTGAGGAGCGCTGAGGTGTGCAGCGAAGTCCGCAAGGACCTCGGCGTCGATCTTATCGGTTTTGGCTTTTTTACCCATCGCCTCGGCGAATTTCCGGGCACGGGCTGGGTTGATGCAGATGGTTTCGAAACCGGCCGAGCGCAATGCAATCAGCACGTCTTTCTCGTAGCCGCCGGTCGCTTCAATCAACACTCTGCTGATCTTGAAGTCCTTCAGTCGCCCGATCAGCACATCAAAGCCTGGGCGCTCATTGATTACTTCGAAGCGGATTTTCTGAGGTTTGATGCAGATTTCCAACGTGGCTTTGGCAGTGTCGATTCCAACAGAAGACAACATGGCTGAACCCTCTTACACTCAGTTGTGAGAGCGCTCTGGCTTGGCCCACGCTTGTGATTCGAGAGGCGCTCAATCAACTGTTCGGGCTCGGGCCAGAGTGGAGAGGTGAATGGCAGCTTTGCTCCCACACGTGCTTTAAGCACTACCGGCGTACAGCTTGCCATTCACCGCTCTCACTTCTGATTCTATTCCAACCTCAAGACACAAGCGGGCCTTGCCCCGCGATCGAGCGCGAAGCGGTCGCAATCCAGGCAATACCTGATGTGCTGGCTGTACTGACCTCATCGCGGGTCAAGCCCGCTCCCACTGGCTCGCCAGCCAGGCCCATTGAAGAGCAGGACGCTACCTACAGGTCCATCACCACTTCCAGCAGCCGGATCTGATCTGGCTGCGGGTAGTGCCAGCGCACCTGTACATCCCAGAACTTGACCCCGTACACGCGCTCGGGCGGCGGCACCTGGTAGGCCGGGCGCGGGTCCTGGGCAAGGCATTGTTCGATCAGCTCCACCAGCGGCTCGGCCAGGCGCAGGGCGTGCTCGCGGGCCTGGGGCAGGGCAGTATCGCTCCAGCTCACGGCAATCGGCGCAGGTGGCGCGTCAGCCATCTGGTTGGTCGCGTCGGCCACGGCATCGGCGTAGGGCACGTAAGGCTTGATATCCAATACCGGGGTGCCATCAAGCAGGTCGATGCCCGACAGCCACAAGCGACCGGCCTCGACCTTCTCCAGCCTGACCACCGACTGACCGATGCCATTGGGCCGGTGGGTGGCACGGGTGGCAAACACACCCATGGACTTGTTGCCGCCCAGCCGAGGCGGGCGCACCTTCAACCGCGGTTTGTCTTCCAGCGCCTGGTGGAACAGGAACAGCAGCCAGACATGGCTGACCTGCTCAAGGCCGGCAACGGCCTCGCCGTTGTCGTAGGGTGGCAGCAGCTCCAGCACGCCACGGGCGGCCGGCGCCAGTTGCGGCTGACGCGGAATGGCGAACTTTTCCTTGAAGCAGGAGCGCACGTGGCCGATGGGAGCAACGCTGTAGTTCATCGTCGGCTCAGCCACGAACCCGCAGGGTCAGGCCCTTGAGGAAGTTGCGCAGCAACTGGTCGCCGCACGGGCGGTAGTTGTTGTGCCCGACCTTGCGGAACAGGGCGCTGAGCTCTGGCTTGGACACCGGGAAGTCGGCGGCCTTGAGGATCGCGTGCAGGTCGTCTTCTTTAAGCTCGAAGGCCACGCGCAGCTTCTTCATGACGATGTTGTTGGTCACCGGCAGTTCGACCGGCAGCGGCGGGCGGCTGTCGTCCTTGCCGCGCTTGAAGATCACCAGGCCATCGAGGAAATGGGCGATGACTTCATCGGGGCAGCGCACGAAGCCTTCCTCTTCTTCCTTCTTGAGGTAGGTGGCGATATCGGCGGTGGATACTTCGAAGCCGCTCAGCTTGATGATATCGGTGAGCTTGGCGTCGTTGACGTCCAGCAGGTAGCGCAGGCTGCGCAGTACATCGTTGTGAATCATGGGGACAATCCTGTTCAGGGGCGCCGCCTGGGTGGCGGCGCCGTGTTGCTTAGAATTTTTCGCTGGCTGCCAGGTAGCGCCACTGGCCCAGCGGCAGCTTGCTCATGGCGACGCCACCGAGGCGGATGCGGCGCATGCTCACCGGGGTGACGCCGACGCTGCGGCAGAGCAGGTCGATGAGCCCGGCAGGCGGGTTTTTCAGGACCATGCGCAGGCGCGTCTCGTTCTGCCAGCTGGCCTTGATCTTCGGCAGCTCGTTGCCTTTCCAGGTGAAGCCGCGGTTCAGCCGCTCCAGGCCGTGGGCGATCATTTCGCCAGTGACTTCGACGATGTATTCCTGCTCGAGCTTGCTCAGGTCGGCATCGAGCTTGCGGGTCACGCGCCAGTCCTGGGTGAACACTTGCAGGCCGCTGGCGCCTTCTTGCAGCGGCGCGGCGCAGCTCAGGCGGGCGAAGTGGCCCTTGAGCGGGCGACGGCTGTAGCTGTGCTCCGGCGAGAGGCTGTCGGCGCTGATGCTGGCGCAGGCGGCATCGACGTCGAGCCCGGCGGGCTGGTTGAGCAGCAGGGTGACCGGCTCCAGGGCTTCGGCCTTGGCGCCCTGGCGCAGTTCGACCTTGTGATCGGTGACCTTGAATTGCGGCTCGTCGATCACGGTGCCGTTCACCGTGACCCAGCCGCCCTCGATGTACAGCTCGGCCTCGCGCCGGGAGCAACCGACCAGTTCGATAAGGCGTTTGGAAAGGCGAATGGGTTCAGACATGACGACAGCCGTAGACACAGGAAAAGGTGCCTATTGTAACTGCCTGGACGGGCTTGGGGCCGGTAACATTCGTCGATCCGGCCATTAATCTGCGCTTTCGCGGCATTTCAGAGGGGGATTACACAAGCCTTCAGTCGGTGCGGACAGACTGCGTACGAATTAGCCTCATGTGAAGTAGGGGGTAGGGCTGGCCCATGCCGTCCGTTTCTGAGCGGCCGATCACTTCAAAGCCCTGGCGCAGGTAGAAGCCCAGGGCCTGGGCATTCTGTTCGTTGACGTCCAGTTGCTCGGCGTGCAGCTCGTCGATGGCCACCCGCAGCAGCCTTGCGCCCAGGCCCTGGCCGCGCGCCTCGGGGTCGATGAAGAGCATCTCCACCCGTCCGCCAGCGACCCCGGCAAAGCCGCGGATACGCTGGCTGGCATCCTTGCAGCAAATCAGCATTACCGCGTCCAGGTACTGGTTCAGTAGCAGCTCACGCAGCAGGCAGATGTAGCTGTCGGGGAGAAAGTCGTGGGTGGCGCGCACCGACGCTTCCCACACCCGCGCCAGCTCCGGGTAGTCGCGCAGGCTGGGTGTCTGCACGGTCATGTGCCTGCGCATTACGATGGTCTCCTCGTGGCGATTGAGGAAACGATAGTTGCAAAAAAAAGCCCCGCCATCGCTGGCAGGGCATTTTTTTATTGGCGCCGGATCAGATCGGTTCGGCCCACATATCGTACTCGTCGGCGTCGGTCACCCGGCAGCGAACGGTGTCGCCCGGCTTGAAGCCGTGGTTGCCATCGATGAACACGTTGCCGTCGATTTCCGGAGCATCGAAGAAGCTGCGGCCGACCGAGCCTTCGTCTTCGACTTCATCGATCAGCACGTCGATTTCCTTGCCGATGCGCAGTTGCAGGCGGGCGGTGCTGATCGCCTGCTGGTGGGCCATGAAGCGATCCCAGCGCTCCTGCTTGATGTCGTCCGGCACTTCGTCCAGGCCCAGGTCGTTGGCCGGGGCGCCTTCGACCGGCGAATACTGGAAGCAGCCGACGCGATCGAGCTGGGCTTCGGTCAGCCAGTCGAGCAGGTACTGGAAGTCTTCTTCGGTTTCACCCGGGAAGCCGACGATGAAGGTCGAACGGATCACCAGTTGCGGGCACTGCTCGCGCCAGTTCTTGATGCGCGCCAGGGTGCGGTCTTCGAACGCCGGGCGTTTCATCGACTTGAGCACTTTCGGGCTGGCGTGCTGGAACGGGATGTCCAGGTACGGCAGGATCTTGCCGGCCGCCATCAGCGGGATCACGTCGTCGACGTTCGGGTACGGGTACACATAGTGCAGGCGCACCCAGGCGCCGAGGCTGCTCAGCGCTTCGCACAGCTCGAGCATGCGCGTCTTGACCGGGCGGCCGTTCCAGAAGTCGGTCTTGTACTTGACGTCGACGCCGTAGGCGCTGGTGTCCTGGGAGATCACCAGGATTTCCTTGACCCCAGCCTTGACCAGGCGCTCGGCCTCGCTCAGCACTTCGCCGACCGGGCGGCTGACCAGCTTGCCGCGCATCGACGGGATGATGCAGAAGCTGCAGCTGTGGTTGCAGCCCTCGGAAATCTTCAGGTAGGCGTAGTGGCGCGGGGTCAGCTTGACGCCCTGTGGCGGCACCAGGTCGATCAGCGGGTTATGGTCCTGGCGCGGCGGCACGACTTCGTGCACGGCATTGACCACCTGCTCGTACTGCTGCGGGCCGGTTACCGAGAGCACGCTGGGGTGCACGTCACGGATGCTGCCTTCCTCGACACCCATGCAGCCGGTGACGATGACCTTGCCGTTTTCCTTGATGGCTTCGCCAATCACTTCCAGGGACTCGGCCTTGGCGCTGTCGATGAAGCCGCAGGTGTTGACCACCACTACGTCGGCGTCCTCGTAGGTGGGCACGACTTCATAACCTTCCATGCGCAGCTGGGTCAGGATGCGCTCGGAATCGACCAGGGCCTTGGGGCAACCCAGGGAAACGAAGCCGACCTTGGGCGTGGTGGGCGTAGGAGTGGTGGACATGGCTAACCTCGGTATTGAAGGGCTTGCCTGGCCGGGCCGGCGGGCAAACCTGATGGGCGCTTTGGGCGCCTCTGATCAAAAAGTGCGCAATTCTAGCGAGCGCAAAGTCACTTGACCAGCAGAAATACGACGAACGCTCAGCTATGCTTCGCGGCAGTGTGCCTGTGTCTGGTGCAAGGGGCCTGGTGGCGGGAGTGATGGATGGTTCAGGCAAGTAGTCAGGCCGATTCCGGGCATTCGGTGGCAAAGCCGTTGAGCCTGCTGGTGGCAGCGGTCGGAGTGGTTTACGGCGATATTGGCACCAGCCCGTTGTATACCCTCAAGGAGGTGTTTTCGGGCGGTTACGGCGTACCGGTCAATCATGATGGGGTGCTGGGCATCCTCGGCCTGATTTTCTGGTCGCTGATCTGGGTGGTGACGATCAAGTACGTGGTGTTCATCCTGCGCGCCGACAACCAGGGCGAGGGCGGCATCATGGCTTTGACGGCGTTGGCCCGGCGCGCCTCGGCGCCGTACCCCAAGCTCAAGGCGCTGATGGTCGGCTGCGGCCTGATCGGCGCGGCGCTGTTCTACGGCGACAGCATGATCACCCCGGCGATTTCGGTATTGTCGGCGGTAGAGGGCCTGGAGCTGGCCTTCGATGGCATCGACCACTGGGTGATACCGGTGGCGTTGATCGTGCTGGTGGCGCTGTTCCTGATCCAGAAGCATGGCACGGCGCGCATTGGCATCCTCTTTGGTCCGGTGATGGTCACCTGGTTCGTGGTGCTCGGCGCTCTGGGCGTGCATGGCATCGCCCAGAGCCCGGAGGTGCTCAAGGCTTTCAACCCGGTGTGGGCCGTGCGCTTCTTTATTGTTCACCCGGGCATGGGCGTAGCGATTCTTGGCGCCGTGGTGCTGGCCCTGACCGGCGCTGAAGCACTGTATGCCGACATGGGCCACTTTGGCCGCAAACCCATTGCCCGCGCCTGGTTTGCCCTGGTGCTGCCGGCGCTGGTGCTCAACTATTTCGGCCAGGGCGCGCTGTTGCTGCAAAACCCGGAGGCAGCGCGCAACCCGTTCTATCTGCTGGCGCCGAACTGGGCGTTGATACCGTTGGTCGGTTTGTCCACCCTGGCCACAGTGATTGCCTCCCAGGCGGTGATTTCCGGGGCCTTCTCCCTGACCCGCCAGGCCATTCAGCTTGGCTATGTGCCGCGCATGCAAATCCAGCACACCTCCAGTGACGAACAGGGGCAGATCTATATAGGTGCGGTGAACTGGTCGCTGATGGTCGGGGTGATCCTGCTGGTGCTGGGCTTCGAGTCTTCCGGGGCGCTGGCCTCGGCCTATGGCGTGGCAGTGACTGGCACCATGTTGATGACCACGCTGCTGGTGTCGACGGTGATGTTGCTGCTGTGGAAGTGGCCGCCGCTGCTGGCGGTGCCGATTTTGCTGGGATTTCTCTTTGTCGATGGCCTGTTCTTTGCCGCCAACGTGCCGAAAATCGTTCAGGGCGGGGCTTTTCCGGTGCTGGCGGGGATTGTCCTGTTTGTCTTGATGACCACCTGGAAGCGCGGCAAGCAGATTCTGGTCGAGCGCCTGGACGAAGGCAGCCTGCCGTTACCGTTGTTCATCAGCAGCATTCGCGTGCAGCCGCCGCATCGGGTCGAAGGCACGGCGGTGTTTCTCACCGCACGGGCGGATGCCGTGCCTCACGCGTTGTTGCATAACATGCTGCACAACCAGGTGCTGCACTCGCAGGTGGTGCTGTTGACCGTGGTCAGCGAGGACACCCCGCGGGTGCCGGCGCAGCAGCGCTTTGAAGTCGAGGCGTATGGCGAGGGTTTCTACCGGGTGCTGTTGCACTTTGGCTTCATGGATGAGCCGGATGTGCCGGCGGCATTGAAGCTCTGTCACCTGGAAGGGCTGGATTTCAGCCCGATGCGCACGACCTATTTCCTCAGCCGCGAAACGGTGATCCCGTCGCGGCTGGTGGGCATGTCGCGCTGGCGGGGGCTGCTGTTTGCCTTTTTGCTGAAGAATGCCAACGGCAACCTGAGGTTTTTCAACTTGCCGTTGAACCGGGTGATCGAACTTGGCACTCAGGTAGAGATATAGGGAGCTGCAAGCTACAAGCCTCAAGCTGCAAGCAAGAGCCGTGCGCGCTTGGCTCTAGCTTGCAGCTTGAGGCTGACAGCTTGCAGCTGCGCGCCGGAGGCGCGCTTCAATCCTGCTCGGCGACGCTGGTCTTGCCCTGGCGGTTCTCGATATCGCCGATCAGGCGCTTGGCCAGCGCCGGGTAGTTCTCGTCGAAGTGATGCCCGCCAGGCAGCTTCAGGCGCTCGCCGACTGCAGTATGGTCGGTACAGCCGCTCTCGTCGGCCTCTTCCTCGCCATACACGCAGACCACTTTGGACGCTGGCAGCCTGGCCATTTCCGGCCCGGTCGGTGCCTCTTTGCCAGCATTGCCCAGCCAGCCCTCGACTTCGATCTCGAAGCTGCCGCTGCGGGCAAAGGCCAGCAGTATCACCGCATCGATGCGCTTCTGGTCTTCGGCCGGCAAGCGGTTGTAGATCGCCGGCAAGACGTCGGCGCCGAACGAGTAGCCGGTCAGTACGAAACGCTTGGTGCCCCATTTCTGCCGGTAATGCTGCATCAGTTCGGAGAGGTCGATGGCGCTTTGTTCCGGGGTCTTGTGCTGCCAGTAGTAGCGCAGGGTGTCGATGCCCACCACCGGATAGCCGAGCTTGGCCATCTCGCCGGCGACGTCGCGGTCCAGGTCGCGCCAACCGCCATCGCCCGAGAGAAACAGGGTGACGGTGTCGGTGGTTTGCCCGGCAGGTACTTCGACCACCGGGATGCTCATGGCGTTGCCGTCCTCACCCACCAGTGCCTGGGTCAGTTGCGCCTTGAGTACCTGCGGCAGGTGGATGTCGTAGTCGCTGATGCTGGTCTCGGCATTGGCCTGGTCGCGCACGAAGGCGGCGCTGGCGTCATCCGGGTTGTCGTTCCAGGCCACGCTCCAGTGGCCGTGGGCGGCGGACTTGGGCAGCGGCGTGGCGCAGCCGGGTTGTTCGAGGGTGAAGTCCACCGAGATGGCCAGGGCCTTGTCATCGCTCTGGCTGGCCAGCCAGCTCCAGGCCTGGGCTGCGCCCGGGCCGATACCGGCTACCAGGGTCGGCGCGCCCTTGAGTTGCTGCATGGCTTGCTGCAGCGCCTGTTGCTGCTTGTTGCAATCGGCTGGCGGCAGGACCACCTGGACCATCTGCGCCTCGCCGCTCTGGCTCAGGTCGAGCAGTTGCTTGTCGCTCAGGGCCTGGTCCGGGGGCACGGCGATGACCACGCGGGCCTTGGCCCGGGTGCCGGGGTTGACCCGGACCAGGCTGCTGCCATCGGCCAGGCTCAGGTGCTCAAGGGAGGCTTCGGGGGCCGGCCGGGTCCACAGCCAGAAGCCAAGGGCGGCAGCCAGCAAGGCCAGCAGCAGGGGAACCAGCAGGTACAGCCAGTAGCGTCGAATCATCAGCGTTTCACCAATCCAGTCAGGCCGCCCGCGATCAGGGCGGCGGTGTCGGCCAGTGCCACCAGCGGATCGAGTCCGGCCGGCACGGCCATGTAGCGAGGTTCCCAGTCCGGTTGGAACTTGTCCTTGAAGCGGCGCAGGCCCTGGAAGTTGTAGAGCTGCTCGCCGCGCTGGAACACCATCGAGCCCAGGCGCTGGGTCAGCGGTGCGCCGCGCCGTGGTTGCAGCCCGGAGAGTGGCACCATGCCCAGGCTGAAGCGCCCATAGCCGTGCTGCTTATAGTGTTGGATCAGGCCGATCATCATGAATTCCATGGTCAGCTTGGGCGCCTGCGGGTGGGCGCGCATCAGGTCGAGGCTGGCCAGCTCCAGGCTGCGGGTTTCCAGGAGGTTGGCAAAGGCGACCGGGCGCCCTTCGAAACGGATCAGGGCAATCCGGAAGTGCTGCAGGTACTCCGGGCTGAAACGGCCGAGGGAGAAGCCTTTCTCGCGCACGTTCTTGCCAGTGAGCCAGGCGTCGGAGATGGTCTTGAGTTCTTCCAGCGGAGCCTGCCCCGGCTCGTGCACTTCCAGGCTCAGGCCGTCGCGGCCGCCGCGGTTCCAGGTGTAGCGCAGGTCTTTCATCTCCTTGCCCTTGGCTTCTAGGTCAAAGCGCTTGAGGTCGACCCGGGCTTCTTCGCCCAGTTTGATCGCGGTCAGGCCGATGTCCATATAGAAGGGCAGGTTCTCGGCCCGAACCTGGTAGAACACCGGGCGGGCATGGTGTACATCGCACAGGTCGCGGAACTGCCAGATCATTTCGGCGCGCTCGTGGGCCGGGCCGATCGGGTCGTACAGCGCCACCAGGCTGCGGCCACGACGTGCATACATAAGGAAGGCATCGTCGTTGGGGTGGAACAGCAAGGCTTTGTCGCCAGTCAGGGCCAGGCCGCCGTCGGGTTGGTCGGAGGCTTGCAGGATGGCGTTGGCGCGTTGCAGCTCGTCGGCGCTGGGCAGGTGAATAACCGGGCGCGCGGTGCGCAGCAGCCAGGTCAGGGCGACGATCACCAGCAGTACCGCGCTGCCCAGGGCCGAGCGCAAGCCGCGTGGGGCATCGGCGTCGAGGGTGAATTGCCACCACAGCTGATGGCTGTAGGGCACATCCTGATAGGCAAACAGCAGCAGCCACACCGAAGCGCCCAGTACACAGGCGCTGGCCGCCAGGTAAACCGGCGAGAACGGCAGTTCGAGCAAGCGGCTGGGGCGATAGAAGGAACGGCGGAACACCGCCAGCAGGCAGGCGGTGAAGGTCAGGATGCTGGCTTCTTCCCAGTCGAAACCTTTGAGCAGCGAGAGCAGGGCGCCGACCAGCAGCAGGACGGTGGTCAGGATCCAGGCAGCCGACAGGCGCCGGCGCAGGCCCTGGGCCAGCAGCAGGCAGAGGACGCCAATCAGGCTGGCGCCGAAGTGCGACGCGTCGATCAGCCGGTGCGGTACGAGGAAGCCCAGATGCTCCAGGCGCTCGTCGATTTCCGGGGTGGCGCCGGAAAACAGCAGCACCACGCCGGAGAGAAACACCAGCACCGCCAGCACCGGGGCTGCGAGCCCGGAAGCGGCCCTGATCGCTTGCTGGGCAAACAGCAGGCGCTTGGCTTCGCTGGCCAGCAGCAGGACGCAGGCCAGCAGCAGTGGCAGCACCACATAGATCAGGCGATAAAGCAGCAACGCGGCGGCCAGTGGCGCGGCGCCGAGCTTGTCGGCAAAGGCCGCCAGCAGGATCGCCTCGAACACCCCGACGCCACCGGGCACATGGCTGAGCACCCCGGCCGCCAGCGCCAGCAGGTAGACCAGCAAGAAGGCACCAAACGGCGGCGCCTCGGGCAGCAGCAGGTACAGCACGGTGGCGGCAGCGGCTACGTCCAGGGCAGTAATGAGCAGTTGCAGCAGGGTCAGGCGTGCGCCCGGCAAGCGCAGAGTACGCCGGCCTACTTGTACCAGCAGGTTGTCAGCCTGGGGTTGTTCGGGCAGGCGACGACGATAAAGGCCATAGACCAGTGCGCCGCTCAAGCCCAGTACCGCCAGGGCGATCACTGCCAGCAACGCAGGCGCCAGGTGCAAGGCTGAAGCTGCAGCCGGCAAGTTGCTCAAGGTCGCCAGGGCGGCGAGCGGCGGCAACGCGCAGCCGAGGGAAAGGCTGGCAAACAGGGTCATGCGCGCCACTTCGGCGGCGCCGATGCCATGGCGCGCATACAGGCGATAGCGTACCGAGCCACCGGACAGCAGCGACAGGCCAATGGCATTGCCGATGGCAAAGGCGCTGAAGCCGCCCATTACCAGGGTGCGAGCCGGTAGCTGGACGCCGGCATAGCGGCTGGCCGACCATTCGTAGCCGAGCAGGATGACGAAGCCGGCCACCGTCGCCAGCAGTGCGCCGGCCAATGCTGGCGGCGGCACGCTGAGCAGCGAATCATGCAGGGCATAGATGTCCAGCTCGCTGAGCAGGTGACGGCAGGCGATCAGGGCGACAGCGAACAGCAGCAAGGTCACGCCCAGGCCGATGGGCTGGCGGTACTTGCTCAGGCGTTCGAGCCAGCGCAGGCGTTGCTCGGCATTGGGTAATGCGGCGGTCACAGGGGCTTGTGTTTCAGGCGTCTGGGTGCGCATCAGCCACCTCGTGGCTTGCGCAGGGGAAGCAGGGTGTATCCGGTCAAAGTACCAATCCCTTTGGAAGCGTAATGTCCGATATGATCGGGCCGCTGAGCACCTTGAGGATAGTTAAAGAAGTTTCATATTGCCTGAGCGGCGAAGGGCGTTCAGGGGGCGGGCTGATTAGCTGGAAGGCAGACGCAAAAAAGGCCACTTTTTTCAAAGTGGCCTTTTCTGTTGTTTGGTTGCGGGAGCCGGATTTGAACCGACGACCTTCGGGTTATGAGCCCGACGAGCTACCAGACTGCTCCATCCCGCGTCTGTGGGGCGGATTCTACAGCGTTGAGCTTGGCTGTCAACGCTTAATTGTTGATTTACAATAAAAAATTACCCGGAGCTTTATTTCGGGCAAAGAAAAAGGCCACTCGTGAGAGTGGCCTTTCCTGAATCTGGTTGCGGGAGCCGGATTTGAACCGACGACCTTCGGGTTATGAGCCCGACGAGCTACCAGGCTGCTCCATCCCGCGCCTGTGAGATGAGATTCTACAGTTTTGCCCGGGGCTGTCAATAGCCTGTTTGCAGAAATCCTTTCTCCTTCAATCGCTTAGCGCCGCTGAAAAGGGCTGCAAGGCAGTAAGGGCGGGCCTTGCAGAGGTTCCGGGGGGGAATGAATTAGTTGTGATGCATGGGCCGCTAGCGGGTGAGATACTGCTTACATCACTTTAAACCTGTTCTTACGCTCCCTATGTCTCAACGCAAGATCATCCATATCGACTGCGATTGCTTCTACGCCGCCATCGAAATGCGCGACGACCCGCGTCTGGTCGGGCGGCCGCTGGCGGTGGGCGGTTCGGCGGAGCGGCGCGGGGTGATCGCTACCTGCAACTATGAGGCGCGGGCGTTCGGCGTGCGTTCGGCGATGTCCTCGCACCATGCCCTCAAGCTGTGCCCGGACCTGCTGATCGTCAAGCCGCGCATGGATGCCTATAAAGAAGCCTCGCGGGAAATTCACGGCATCTTTCGCGAATACACTGACCTGATCGAGCCCTTGTCGCTGGACGAGGCTTACCTGGATGTGTCGGACAGTTCCTGGTTTGCGGGCAGCGCTACACGGATTGCCGCCGATATTCGCCGCCGGGTTGCCCAACAGTTGCATATCACTGTGTCGGCTGGCGTGGCGCCGAACAAATTCCTGGCCAAGATCGCCAGCGACTGGCGCAAGCCCAATGGCCTGTTTGTGGTCACTCCGAATGAAGTCGAAGACTTCGTGGCTGCCTTGCCGGTGAGCAAGCTGCATGGCGTAGGCAAGGTCACCGCCGACAAGATGGGCCGCCTGGGCATCATCACCTGCCTGGAGTTGCGCGACTGGAGTCGCCTGGCCCTGGCCCGTGAATTCGGCAGTTTTGGTGAGCGGTTGTGGGGGCTGGCGCGGGGTATCGATGACCGTCCGGTGCAAAATGACAGCCGGCGTCAGTCGGTCAGTGTCGAAAACACCTACGACACCGATCTGCCTGACCTCGCCAGTTGCCTGGAAAAACTCCCGGAGCTGATGGAAACCCTGGCCGGGCGCATGGCCCGCATCGACGACAGTTATCGCCCGGGCAAGCCGTTCGTCAAAGTGAAGTTCCATGATTTCAGCCAGACCACCCTTGAGCAGTCAGGGGCGGGGCGTGACCTGGGCAGCTATCAACACTTGCTCAGCCAGGCCTTTGCCCGTGGCGGCAAGCCGGTGAGGCTATTGGGGATTGGTGTGCGCTTGCAGGATTTGCGCGGTGCGCATGAACAGCTGGAGCTGTTCACTCGGGAGTGAGGAGGGCAGCGCCAGCAGGCTGGCGCTCTCCGGGTACAGCGAAGGTCAGTGCGCGCCAGGGTCGGCAACCAGGCGGCCGGCGTCCTTGGTCAGTGACTTGAGGAATTCCTGTTGCAGCTCCGGATCGTTGCGGGTCAGCTCGATCAGGCTTTGCTCCAGTTCACTGGCTTCTTCTTCCAGGCCCAGCTCCGACAGGCGCTTGACCCGATGCACCCACTGGCTGACTTCGTCGTCTTCCAGATCATCGAAAATCAGTTCGTGGGCTTCCACCAGTTTGCCGCGCAGGCCGGCGCTGATCAGCAGGCTGGCATCGCCACGCACGTTGTTGTCTTCATCGACCACCTGCAGGTGCAGGGTGCCGATGTGGGTCAGGTTCTGCTCGCTGAACGGGCTGTCGAGCAGGTTCAGGTGCAGCACGCCATTGCGGTCGGTGGTCAGCTCATGGTCGATCTTGCCGGCCTTGACCGACACCGGCCGCTCGCTCCAGGGTACGCTGGTGTATTCCTGGCGTTTGTCCTTTTGCACTTCGGTGATGCCCGCCAGGTTCTGCTGGGCACGACCGTTGGACTGGGCGTTCATGAACGGGTTGAGGCCGTCGAAGCCATAGCTCAACCAGTCATGGGTCACGCTGTCGGGCAGGTTGCCCAGGGCAAAGACATTGACCACGTTGGCGCCGACACCGGCCACCACCGCCACCGCGCCCAGCGGAATCTCATAGACTTCGCGCCAGGGTTGGTAAGGCGTGTAGCGATCGTAGCGACGGGTAACCTCGAACTCGGTGACTTCGAAGTTCTTCTGTTCGTGGATGCGCACACGCCGTTGCGGCAGCTCGAGTACCTTGGGGTCCCCAACATCGATCTGCAGGCTGTGTTCGAGCAGCTTGCGCTCGATGCGCTCCTCGTGCTCGCTGCGCTGGGACATCTGGTTGGCGCAACCGCTGAGGAGCAGGGCGCCGCACAGTGCGGCGCCCCCCAGGTTGATGGTACTTCGCTTGAACATGATTACTCTTGCGTTGGCTTAGCGACGAATGCGGGCTTGCAGGAACGACAGCACCTCGGCCACTGGCAGCGGCTGTGCGTCACGCTCGGTGCGGTGCTTGTATTCCAGGTTGCCGTCGGCCAGGCCGCGGTCGCTGATGACGATGCGGTGCGGGATGCCGATCAGTTCCATGTCGGCGAACTTGATCCCCGGGCTGGTCTTCTTGTCGCGGTCGTCCAGCAGCACTTCGAAACCGGCAGCGGTCAGCTCGGCATACAGCTTGTCGGTGGCTTCGCGAACCTGTTCGGTCTCGTAGCGCAGCGGCACCAGGGCGATCTGGAAGGGTGCCAGGGTATCGCTCCAGATGATGCCGTTTTCGTCGTAGTTCTGCTCGATGGCCGCAGCCACCACACGCGATACGCCGATACCGTAGCAACCCATGCTCAGGGTTACCGGCTTGCCGTTCTCGCCCAGTACCTGGCACTTGAGTGCCTCGCTGTACTTGGTGCCGAGCTGGAAGATGTGCCCGACTTCGATGCCGCGCTTGATCACCAGGGTGCCCTTGCCATCCGGGCTTGGGTCGCCCTCGACGACGTTGCGCAGGTCGGCCACTTGCGCAACTGGCAGGTCGCGCTCCCAGTTGACGCCGAAGTAGTGTTTGTCGTCGATGTTGGCACCGATGCCGAAGTCGCTCATCAGCGCGACCGAGCGGTCGATGATGCATGGCAGCGGCAGGTTCAGCGGGCCGAGGGAACCGGCGCCGGCGCCAATGGCGTCGCGCAGCTCTTCGTCGCTGGCCATGACCAGCGGGCTGGCAACTTCTGCCAGGTTGGCAGCTTTGATTTCATTGAGCTCGTGGTCGCCACGGACGATCAGGGCAATCAGCTTGCCTTCTTCGGCGGCGTGGACGATCAGGGTCTTGACGGTCTTTTCGATCGCCAGGCCATAGTTGTCGACCAGCTGGGTGATGGTCTTGGCGTCCGGGGTGTCGACCAGGCGCAGCTCTTCGGTCGGCGCCGGGCGCACGGTTTCCCGTGGGATGGCTTCGGCCTTCTCGATGTTGGCGGCGTAGTCGGAGCTGTCGCTGAAGATCACATCGTCTTCACCGGACTCGGCCAGCACGTGGAATTCGTGGGAGTAGCTGCCACCGATCGAGCCGGTGTCAGCCTGCACTGGGCGGAAATCCAGGCCCAGGCGGGTAAAGATGTTGCTGTAGGCCAGGTGCATGCGATCGTAGGTTTGCTGCAGGGAAGCCGGATCGGCATGGAAGGAGTAGGCGTCCTTCATGATGAACTCGCGACCACGCATCAGGCCGAAGCGCGGACGGATCTCGTCACGGAACTTGGTCTGGATCTGGTACATGTTCAGCGGCAGCTGTTTATAGCTGTTGAGCTCGTTGCGGGCGAGGTCGGTGATGACCTCTTCGTGGGTCGGGCCCACGCAGAACTCGCGACCGTGACGGTCTTTGAGGCGCAGCAGCTCCGGGCCGTACTGTTCCCAGCGGCCGGATTCCTGCCACAGCTCGGCAGGCTGGATGGCCGGCATCAGCACTTCAAGGGCGCCAGCGGCGTTCATTTCCTCGCGGACCACGGCTTCGACCTTGCGCATTACCCGCAGGCCCATCGGCAGCCAGGTATAAAGGCCGGATGCGAGCTTGCGGATCATGCCGGCACGCAGCATCAGCTGGTGGCTGATGACGACCGCGTCGGAAGGGGTTTCTTTTTGAGTAGCGAGCAAATATTGACTGGTGCGCATGGTAGGCCGTTGTCGGTTGCTTAAGACTTTAAATGACCCCGCATTGTACGGGGGCGATTCGGTGGCGTACAGGATGCCGGAGCACGAAGGCGTTGTCAGCCCGAATTCAGACAAGAAAAAGCCCGGCAGTGCCGGGCTCTTTCGTACTGGGGATACTGAAAGCCCGGGGCTTACAGGATGCTCAGCGGGTACTCGACGATCAGGCGCAGTTCGTCGATCGATGGCGAACCGTAATAAACGCCGTCACCCGAACGGTAGGTGGCTTGACGTACACGCAGGCTCAGGTCTTTGGCCGGACCTTCCTGCAGAACGTACTTGGCCTCGATGTCGCGTTCCCATTCCTTGCCGTTGTCGGTGCCAGTGACGTTGGCACCGGTACCCTTGACATAACGGGTCATGAAGCTCAGGCCTGGAACGCCGTATTCGGCGAAGTTCAGGTCGTAACGTGCCTGGTAGGATTTCTCGTCTTCGGCGTTGAAGTCGGAACGAGCGATGGAGTTGGCCAGGAAAATGGTGCCGCCGCCGTCGATGCCGTAGGCATAGTCGCCGTCACCGGTAACCTTCTGGTAGGCCAGGGTGAAGGTGTGCGCGCCAATGTTGTAGGCGCCCGACAGGCTGAACGCACGGTTATCAAGTTTGTCACCATCGAAGGCGGTAACGTTGGCCTTGCCGTCGCTCTTGGTGTCATAGATGTTGAAGTCGAACACCAGGCCTTGGTTGTCGTTGATCGGCAGTGCCCAGTTGACGTTGGCGTAGTATTTACGCCAGTAGTCTTCGACCTTGGAGTAGTAGAGGCTGGTGCTCAGGGTGTCGGTGAAGGCATAGGTGCCGCCGAACACGTCAGCCTGGGTCAGGCCAGGGTTCTTGATCCCGGTAGTGCGGTTCTTGCCACCGATGCTGTCGTGGTAGGACTGCGATTGAGCATTCAGGGCGGTGAAGTGACCGGCATTCAGCTCAAGGCCTTTGATTTCCTTGCTGGTCACCAGGAAACCTTCGACGGTTTCAGGCAGCAGGCGGCTGTCGTCGGTTGCCAGAACCGGCAGGGCGGTGAACTGGGTGCCGTACTTCAGCACGGTGTCGGAGATGCGGAACTTGACCGCCGCGCCACCTTCGGAGAACGAGTCCTGCGAACGGCCATCTGCGCCCAGCGGGAACTGGCCGGTGCCGGCGCGACCTTTGCCGCTGTCCAGTTTCAGGCCGAGCATGCCGATGGCGTCGACACCGAAACCTACGGTGCCTTGGGTAAAGCCCGACTGGTAGGTGCCGAGGAAGCCCAGGCCGGTTTCTTCAACGCGGCTTTGGTCGCCGTTAGGCACGTTACGGAAGTCACGGCTAAAGTACAGCATGCGGGTTTTGACATTGAGTTTGCTGTCTTCAACAAAACCCTTGGACTCATCCTGAGAAGAGGCCACTGCCAATTGCGAGGTGCCGGCTGCAACAGCCAGGGCGATTATGCTCCACTTCATCACGCGCATCGTGATTTGCTCCTTTGGTTTTTAGGAAGAGTACTGCCGTCGCTGTTTGGTTTTTTTATACAGCGCGGCTCTTTCTTTTTGTGTCGGCGGAAATGTATATCACGCTGACCGGCGTTGGCGATATGCCTGTCGAGAACCTTTCGGTAACTTTACGGTCATGTCGCTAACAGTTATGTCCTTGTCGCAAACCACGCCCCGGGTTTCGCGGGCCGTACAACTCCAGCGCTGTTTCAAGCGGATTAAGGATAGGTAAAAACAATCTAGCCCCTGCCCCCCGAAACTCCCTGGTTAACCCATGCAGCTGTTGTTATTTGTCGCCGCTCGCTGCATCAGTGCAGAGGGCGTGCCGACCGTGGCGGATGACAATGCAACAAGCGTGCACAAAATCGAACGGCTTCACGAAATTTTCACGCTTTCGCCCTCCGAAGGCCCTCAGGTGCCGGTAAACCGGGGGTCAAAGAACCTTTGGTTCGCGGCTGTCGATCGCAATGGAATAAGGGAAAAAGTTGCCCGTAAAGTCAAAGCGTTACCGTTGAAGGCTGAAGCTGAGTAGTTTGTGGATGTTCACTGGGCGAAACGCCGACGGACGGCTTCATTTTGGTGCGAAAAGTAGCGTTTCCTTGCCCGGGCAGCGTAACACCGACGTACGCATAGGCCTTTTGGGTGAGGGGAGGGGGCTAAATCGGTGCATTGCTTCATTAGTAAGGCAGCAGGCAATGCCCCGACGAGCGATCAGGAGTATCCTGCTGGCAGTGGCTCACGGAGGGTTGTGTGAGCAAGGTATTAAGCTGTTGTAGGAGATTTCGTAGTGTTTGTTCTGGATCAACGTCTTCAACAAGACACCTTTTGCCTGGGGGACTTTCCTCTTTGTCGCCTGTTGTTGAGCAAGGATGGCAACTATCCCTGGTTTATCCTGGTGCCGCGTCGGGCCGAAATCAGCGAATTGTTTCAACTTGATGACAGCGATCAGCAGCAACTCTGGAAAGAAACTAACGCCCTGGCCCAGATCCTCAAGGACGTCTTTGCCGCCGACAAAATGAACGTGGCAACCCTCGGCAATGTAGTTAGCCAGCTACATATGCATGTGATTGTTCGTCATCGTTCTGATCCGGCCTGGCCGGCACCTGTGTGGGGCAATAAACCTGCAATTGAATATGCGCCACAACAGTTGGCTGAGATCCGTTTGCGTCTGGCCGAGGTATTGGTTGACGACTTTCAGTTCGCGGAGGCTTGAATCATGACCCTAGAAGCGCGCGTGACCGAGTTGGAAAGCCGGCTGGCCTTTCAGGACGATACCCTGCTGGCCTTGAATGATGTACTGGTCGAACAGCAGCGCGTCGTTGAGCGCCTGCAGTTGCAGATGGCAGCACTGCTCAAGCGCTATGAAGAGATGGTCGGCCAGTACGAGGCCAGTGAAGAAGAGGCACCGCCGCCGCATTACTGATTCGGGGGCGAAAAAAAACCGCGATGGGCAGTGATGCCGTCGCGGTTTTTTTGTTGCTGCTGATCAGCGCCGTGGGGCGGCGATCACGTCTTCGGCCTGCAGGCCCTTGTCGCGGTTCATCACCGAGAACTCCACGCGCTGGCCTTCGACCAGCACCCGGTGACCTTCGCCGCGAATGGCGCGGAAGTGGACGAAGATGTCATCGCCCGAATCGCGGGAGATAAAGCCGAAACCCTTGGACGTGTTGAACCACTTCACCGTGCCAGTATCGCGATTGGACATGTCGTACTGGGTGTTCTGGCTACGGGCCACAGCGCTTTTGGCAAAACCGGCAATCAGGTGCAGGATGGTGGCCAGCAGGGCGCAAGCCAGGGCCGGCAGGTTGCCAAGCTCCGGACGGGCCAGCAAGGTCACGGTCTGCAGGATCACGGTAAGCACCAGCAAAGCACTGGCAGCGCGCTGCAGTTGCTGGCGCACGCCCCGGTAGTGCTGCGCGAGCACAGGAGCGATGAGCAGGTTAAGCAGGCCGAAAAGCGCCAGGTAAACCGCCTCCGGTTGCTGCAGGAAGGGTATTGCTTCGGTTCTGAGGCTGGGTATGAAGGACAGCAGCAAAGCTGCAACGCCCGTCAACAGGTGGACGATCTTGAACATGTTGGTTGGCTCACATTGATAAGGCGGATCACAGGAAGAGCTGGCTTCACGGCGCGCACGGGTAAAAAAGCGCAAAAACGTGAGAAGGCCAGCCTATGCGCCCGGGCAATGACAATCGGCGCGGGCGGCACGCTGCCTATTTAACAGCAAAGCCCCGGGCTTCTCAAATCAGCGGCCAACCGTGTGTCGCGCGGCCTGCAGCCTTGTGTCGCAGGCATGAGGCTGCAGGGGTGGAAAACTCTTGGTACAGTGGTTTGTACCCGCTTGATCAGCAAGCACTAAGGAAAGGGGAACTACATGGCAATCGATATCGGTATCAGCGAAGAAGATCGCAAGTCCATCGTCGATGGTTTGTCGCGCCTGTTGTCGGATACCTACGTACTTTATCTGAAGACCCACAACTTCCACTGGAACGTCACCGGCCCGGCGTTTCGTACCTTGCACCTGATGTTCGAAGAGCAGTACAACGAACTGGCCCTGGCGGTCGACTCGATCGCCGAGCGTATTCGCGCGCTGGGCTTCCCGGCACCCGGGGCGTATTCGATCTACGCACGGCTTTCTTCTATTAAGGAAGAAGAGGGCGTGCCGCCTGCTGACGAAATGATCAAACAACTGGTCGAAGGCCAGGAGGCGGTCACCCGCACGGCGCGCAGCATTTTCCCGCTGCTCGACAAGGTCAGCGACGAGCCGACGGCCGACCTGCTGACCCAGCGCATGCAGGTGCATGAAAAAACCGCCTGGATGCTGCGCTCGCTACTTGAAGGCAAGTAACCGGCAGATTTAACCCTGTTATTCGAATGCCCGAACTTTTGTGCGAAGTTCGGGCATTTCAGTTAGTACGGAAGCACTTTCCGGTGTTTTAAAGTACCGGCTCCAGTGCCGAGTATTCCTACATTCAGAGTCAGGGTGTCTGCTGGCACCGCCACGTTACACAGCGCTTTATTAAGGGCATGTTCCCGCGTGCATAACGCACGCGGGTTTGTTTCCCGGTTAAACAGTGGCGTGGTACGACTATGTCGGCATGGATGAATCGCACGGGGCGCGTAGCCTGCGTGCCGCACAAGGATGGCGTCGACCCTTTCGAGGCCAATTTCAACATGGGCCTGGCCCAGCCGCTGTCGCGGTCGGTGCGCCTCAACGGCTTTGCCACCTGTCTGCGCCTGGAAGAGATCTACTGGACTATTCTTGAACGCATCGCCAAGGCCAATCAGTGCTCGGTCAATGCCGTGTTGTCGTATATCGACCGTGAGGTACACCTGCGTCACGGCGGGGTAAAAAATTTCAGCGGGCTGATCCGCGTGGTCTGCGTGGTCTATTTGCTCGGCTTGCCAGTGGCACGCTAGTCGGTTGCCGGGCTGCACAGCACTCCTTAACCATATATAATCCCGCGCTTTACTGCCCGAACCAGCCTGCGCTGTGGTTAACGAGACACGCCTATGCCCATGTACGACTATCAATGTGCTTCCTGCAACCACCAGTTGGAAGTCCTCCAGAAGCTCAGCGCCGCGCCGCTGACCGATTGCCCGGCGTGTGAGCAGCCAGCGCTGAAGAAGCTGATTTCGGCCCCGGGCTTCCGCCTGGGTGGTACCGGCTGGTACGAAACCGACTTCAAGACCGGTGCGAAAAAGAACCTGGCAGGCGGCGACAAGGCCGACTGAGTTGATTGCACCGGCAGGGTCTTGCACTATTAGCCCTTTGGGGCTGCAAGGCCTCCACTGAACATACGAATGACGAGAAGCGAAACCACCATCATGATGCGCAGCCATTATTGCGGCCAACTGAACGAGAGCCTGGAAGGTCAGGAAATTACCCTTTGCGGATGGGTCCATCGTCGCCGCGACCACGGCGGGGTGATTTTCCTCGATATCCGTGATCGCGAAGGCATGGCCCAGGTCGTTTTCGACCCGGATCGCGCAGAAAGCTTCGCCGCCGCCGACCGCGTGCGCAGCGAATACGTGGTGCAGATTACCGGCAAGGTGCGTCCGCGTCCGGCTGGCGCAGTCAACGCCAACATGGCCTCGGGTGCCATCGAAGTGTTGGGTTATGAGCTGACCGTGCTGAACGAAGCGGAAACCCCGCCGTTCCCGCTCAACGAATACTCCGACGTTGGCGAAGAAACCCGCCTGCGCTATCGCTTCATCGACCTGCGTCGTCCAGAGATGGCCGAGAAGCTGCGTCTGCGTTCGCGCATCACCACCAGCATCCGTCGCTTCCTCGACGAAAACGGCTTCCTCGACGTCGAAACGCCGATCCTCACCCGTGCCACCCCTGAGGGCGCGCGTGACTACCTGGTGCCGAGCCGTACCCACGCCGGCAGCTTCTTCGCCCTGCCGCAATCGCCCCAGCTGTTCAAGCAGCTGCTGATGGTTGCCGGTTTCGACCGCTACTACCAGATCGCCAAGTGCTTCCGCGACGAAGACCTGCGCGCCGACCGTCAGCCGGAATTCACCCAGATCGACATCGAGACCAGCTTCCTCGATGAGTCCGAGATCATGGGCCTGACCGAAAGCATGATCCGCAAGCTGTTCAAGGAAGTCCTGGACCTGGAATTCGGTGAATTCCCGCACATGACTTTCGAAGAAGCCATGCGCCGCTACGGCTCCGACAAGCCTGACCTGCGTAACCCGCTGGAACTGGTCGACGTTGCCGACCAGCTCAAGGACGTCGAATTCAAGGTGTTCAGCGGCCCGGCCAACGATCCGAAGAGCCGTGTTGCCGCCCTGCGCGTGCCAGGTGGCGCGAGCATGCCGCGCAGCCGCATCGACGAGTACACCAAGTTCGTCGGCATCTACGGTGCCAAGGGCCTGGCCTACATCAAGGTCAACGAGCGCGCCAAGGGCGTTGAAGGCCTGCAGTCGCCGATCGTCAAGAACATCCCTGAGGCCAACCTCAACGTGATCCTCGATCGCGTTGGTGCGGTCGATGGCGACATCGTGTTCTTCGGCGCCGACAAGGCCAAGATCGTCAGCGAGGCGCTGGGCGCCCTGCGTATCAAGGTCGGTAACGATTTCAACCTGCTCACCTGCGAGTGGGCCCCGATGTGGGTGGTTGACTTCCCGATGTTCGAAGAGAACGACGACGGCAGCTTCACCGCGCTGCACCACCCGTTCACCGCGCCAAAATGCAGCCCCGAAGAGCTCGAGGCCAACCCGGCCACCGCGCTGTCGCGTGCTTACGACATGGTCCTCAACGGTACCGAGCTGGGTGGCGGTTCGATCCGTATCCACCGCAAAGAGATGCAACAGGCGGTCTTCCGTCTGCTGGGTATCGAAGCGGCTGAACAGGAAGAGAAGTTCGGCTTCCTGCTCGACGCCCTGAAGTTCGGCGCACCGCCGCACGGCGGCCTGGCCTTCGGCCTTGACCGTCTGGTGATGCTGATGACCGGCGCCCAGTCGATTCGCGAAGTCATTGCCTTCCCGAAAACCCAGAGCGCCGCGTGCGTCATGACCCAGGCCCCTGGCCTGGTCGATGCCAAGGCCCTGCGTGAGTTGCATATCCGTCTGCGCGAACAGCCCAAGGCTGAGTAAGCAGGCCCCGGGCGCATCCAGATGGATGCGCCTTTGCGTTAAGGCGCATGAATTTAAAGGTCTCGGCCGGGCGTGAGCGCGGCCGCGGCGTGGCATTGTTACAAAGGATTCGGAGTGCGTTATGGCAGGTCATTCCAAGTGGGCAAACATCAAGCACCGCAAAGAGCGCCAGGATGCCAAGCGAGGCAAGATCTTCACCAAGTGGATTCGTGAGCTGACCGTTGCCGCCAAGCAGGGCGGCGGCGATCCTGCCTCCAACCCGCGCTTGCGCCTGGCTCTGGACAAGGCGCTGGGGGCCAACATGAGCCGCGACATCATCGACCGGGCGGTTGCCCGCGGTGCTGGCACGGCCGAAGCCGACAACGTCGAAGAACTCAGCTACGAAGGCTACGGCCCGGGCGGCGTGGCGATCATGGTCGAAGCCATGACCGACAACCGCAACCGTACCGCCGCCGCTGTGCGTCATGCCTTCAGCAAATGCGGCGGCAACCTCGGCACTGATGGTTCGGTGGCTTACCTGTTCGAGCGCAAGGGGCAGATCAGCTTCGCCGCCGGCGTCGATGAAGACGCGCTGATGGAAGCGGCGATGGAAGCCGATGCCGACGACGTGGTCAGCAACGAGGACGGTTCGTTCGACGTGTTTACCTCGTTCAACAGCTTCTATGCCGTGCGCAACGCCCTGGAAGAGGCCGGTTTCAAGGCCGCTGACGCGGAAATCGTCATGCAGCCGACCACCAGCGCCGAACTCGACCTGGACGGCGCACAGAAGGTGCTCAAGCTGATCGACATGCTTGAAGACCTGGACGACGTACAGAACGTCTACTCCAATGCCGAAATTCCTGACGAAGTCATGGAACAGCTCGGCTAGTCTCAAGTTGTTCATTTAGGTGGGAGCGAGCTTGCCTCGCGATGCGATTGGGTGGTAGTGCGCAATCGCGGGGCAAGCCCGCTCCTACCGGCCCGAGGCCGGATCTGCCTGCAGTTGCATTGCACCTGCGAGCCGGTCCGGCTTCTGTTTTTACTATGGCGCAAAGACGTATGACTCTGATTCTTGGCATCGACCCCGGCTCGCGCATTACCGGCTATGGCGTGGTGCACCACAGCGGGCGGGGCTGCGAGTACGTGGCTTCCGGATGCATTCGTACTGGCGCCGGGGAGCTGCCCGAGCGCCTGCAGATCGTCTTTCGCGGTGTGCGCGAGATTATCCGCCAGCACGGCCCGGTGACCATGGGCATCGAGCGGGTGTTCATGGCGCGTAACGCCGACTCGGCGCTCAAGCTCGGCCAGGCCCGCGGCGCGGCGATCGTCGCGGCTATCGAAGAAGGCCTGGAAATCGCCGAGTACAGCGCCACCCAGGTCAAGCAGGCGGTGGCCGGCACCGGTGGGGCCAACAAAGAGCAGGTGCAGATGATGGTCATGCACCTGCTGAAACTGACGCAAAAGCCGCAGATCGATGCCTCCGACGCCCTGGCCATCGCCTTGTGCCATGCCCATACCCGCTCAAGCCTGGTGCCCCACGGCCTGGGCACGGCGCGCAGTCGCAGCGGGCGCTTGCGGCTCTGATAGCATCATCTGCTGAAACAAATTTTGCCTGGGCAATGCCATCGGCCATTGCATTTGCTGTTAGGGTTGACCGGTCGCTTGCCGGTACCCATGAGGAAGGATCGGAACGTGATTGGACGTTTGCGCGGCACCCTGGCTGAAAAACAGCCGCCGCATCTGATTGTCGACGTCAACGGCCTGGGCTATGAGCTCGAAGTGCCGATGACCACCCTGTACCGCCTGCCCAAGGTTGGCGAAGTGGTGACCCTGCACACCCACCTGGTGGTGCGCGAAGACGCCCACCTGCTGTATGGCTTCCATGAAAAGCGCGAACGCGAGCTGTTTCGCGAGCTGATCCGCCTCAATGGCGTGGGGCCCAAGCTGGCCCTGGCATTGATGTCGGGCCTGGAGGTCGACGAACTGGTACGCTGTGTCCAGGCCCAGGATGCTTCGGCCCTGGTCAAGGTGCCGGGGGTTGGTAAAAAGACCGCCGAACGCCTGCTGGTCGAACTCAAGGACCGCTTCAAGGCCTGGGAAACCTCCCCGGCCATGTTTGCCCTTGTGCCCAATGGTCCACTGCCGATTGCCAGCGTTTCCAGCGCCGAGGCCGATGCCGTCAGCGCGCTGATTTCCCTGGGCTACAAGCCCCAGGAAGCGAGCAAGGCGGTCGCCGCCGTGGATGCCAAGGGCCTGAGCAGCGAAGAGCTGATCCGTCGCAGCCTGAAGGGAATGATCTAAGTGATTGAAGCCGATCGACTGATAGCCGCCACCGGGCGCGACCGTGAAGAGGTCCAGGACCGGGCGATCCGCCCATTGCGCCTTGCCGAATACATCGGCCAGCCGGTGGTGCGTGAACAGATGGCGCTGTTCATCCAGGCCGCCCGCGGGCGCAACGAATCCCTCGACCACACCCTGATCTTCGGCCCGCCGGGCCTGGGCAAGACCACCCTGGCCAATATCATTGCCCAGGAAATGGGCGTGTCGATCAAAAGCACTTCCGGGCCGATCCTCGAACGCCCGGGTGACCTGGCCGCGTTGCTGACCAACCTTGAGCCGCACGATGTGCTGTTCATCGACGAAATCCATCGCCTGTCGCCCATCGTCGAAGAAGTGCTGTACCCGGCCATGGAAGACTTCCAGCTCGACATCATGATCGGCGAGGGGCCGGCGGCGCGTTCGATCAAGCTCGACTTGCCGCCGTTCACCCTGGTCGGCGCCACCACCCGTGCCGGCATGCTGACCAACCCGCTGCGTGACCGCTTCGGCATCGTCCAGCGCCTTGAGTTCTACAACACCGAGGACCTGGCGACCATCGTCAGCCGTTCCGGTGGCATTCTCGGCCTGCCCATTGAAGACGAAGGTGCCTTCGAGATCGCCCGCCGCGCCCGTGGCACGCCACGGATTGCCAACCGCTTGCTGCGGCGGGTGCGCGACTACGCCGAGGTGCGTGGCAAGGGCCACATCACCAAGCCGGTGGCCGACATGGCGCTGAACCTGCTGGACGTCGACGAGCGCGGTTTCGATCATCAGGACCGGCGCTTGCTGCTGACCATGATCGAGAAATTCGACGGCGGCCCGGTGGGGGTCGACAGCCTGGCCGCGGCCATCAGCGAAGAGCGTCACACCATCGAAGACGTGCTCGAGCCCTACCTGATCCAGCAGGGCTACATCATGCGCACGCCACGGGGCAGGGTGGTGACCCGGCATGCCTACCTGCATTTCGGCCTGAACATTCCCAATCGCCTGGGCGAATCGATCAGTGGCGAGGGTTTTTCCACCCAGGCCGATGAATGACAGATTTATCCAGCGTTTCTGTGGTCCTATCCGCGGGCATGCCTCAGTCGCGCTGGCAATACGACATAATCGATGAAAAACAGTTGCCGGGGCGGATTGGCAAGCTGAGGAGTTAGCACTAGAGTATGCGCGCGCAAAATGAGCTAGAGCCGTTCGCACATCGTTGTCGTGTCTATTACGAAGATACCGATGCCGGCGGCGTGGTGTATTACGTCAATTACCTGAAATTCATGGAACGTGCCCGCACCGAGCGGTTGCGTGACCTGGGCTTTGCCCAGTCGGCACTGGCGCAGGACAACCTGCTGTTCGTGGTCCATTCCAGCGAGGCGCGCTATCACGCGCCAGCGCGGCTGGACGACGAGTTGCGGGTTACCGCGCAAGTGCTTGAATTGAACCGCGCCAGCCTGCGCTTCGTGCAGCAGGTGTGGCGCGAAAAAGATGCAACGCTGCTCTGTGAGGGGCAGTTCCTGGTGGCCTGTGTGCGCGCCGATACTTTCAAACCCCGGGCCATCCCCCAAGCGCTGCGCGCGGCCTTTGCCGAGGCGGGCGATCCGGGTACTCATTCAAATGCAGGAGATTAAGCGTGGAAGCTAACGTCGTCGACCATACCTCCATGTGGAGCCTGGTCAGCAATGCCAGCATCGTGGTGCAGCTGGTCATGCTGATTCTGGTGGCCGCATCGGTAACGTCATGGATCATGATTTTCCAGCGCAGCACCATGCTGCGCGCCGGTCGTCGTGCGCTGGACAGCTTTGAAGAGCGCTTCTGGTCGGGTATCGACCTGTCCAAGCTGTATCGTCAGGCTGGCAGCAACCCGGACCCGGATTCGGGTGTAGAGCAGGTGTTCCGCGCCGGCTTCAAAGAGTTCTCGCGTCTGCGCCAACAGCCAGGCGTCGACCCGGACGCGGTCATGGAAGGCGTTGGCCGGGCCATGCGCGTAGCTATCTCCCGTGAGGAAGAGAAGCTCGAGCAGAGCCTGCCGTTCCTCGCCACCGTCGGTTCCACCAGCCCGTACATCGGCCTGTTCGGTACCGTCTGGGGCATCATGAACTCCTTCCGTGGCCTGGCCTCGGCGCAGCAAGCGACCCTGGCCACCGTGGCCCCGGGTATCGCCGAAGCCCTGATCGCCACCGCGATCGGCCTGTTCGCCGCGATCCCTGCGGTTATTGCCTACAACCGTTTCGCTGCCCGCAGTGAAGTCTTGATCGGCCGTTACTACACGTTCGCCGACGAGTTCCAGGCCATCCTGCACCGTAAAGTGCACACCAGCGAAGAGTGATCAGGTAAAAGCCCATGGCCCGAGTTCGCCACAAACGCAAGCCGGTCGCCGAAATGAACGTGGTGCCATACATCGACGTGATGCTGGTACTGCTGGTGATTTTCATGGTGACCGCACCGATGCTCAACCAGGGCGTGAAGGTCGACCTGCCCAAGGTTTCCAGTGAAGCCTTGCCGCAGGACAACAACACCCAGGTCCTGACCATTTCGATCAAGGCTGACAAGACCTACTACTGGAACCTTGGCAGCGAAGTCGACACCGACAAGCAGATGGACAAGGCCATGACCTTGCCGCAAATGACCGACGCCGTGACCAAGATCATCAGCGCCGGCCGTGACCAGGGCAAGCAGACCCAGGTCTTCATCCGTGGCGACAAGTCCGTCGACTACGGCGCGGTCATGGGTGCCATGGGCGGGTTGCAGAAGGCAGGTGTCGGTAACGTTGGCCTGATTACCGAGGCGCCCTGATGCAACAGCGAGAGCCATCCGCCTCGGAAAGCTATTTCTGGCCCAGTGTCTGGGCCATTGCGCTGCACGTTCTGGTGTTCGGCATGCTGTTCGTCAGCTTTGCCATGACCCCGGAGCTGCCGCCGGCCAAGCCTATTGTCCAGGCAACCCTGTACCAGCTCAAATCCAAGAGCCAGGCCACCACCCAGACCAATCAGAAGATTGCCGGTGAGGCCAAGAAGACTGCTTCGCGTCAAACCGAAGAAGAACAGATGGAACAGAAGAAGGTCGAGCAGCAGGCAGTGAAGGCTGCGGAACAAAAGAAAGAAGAAGCGGCTCAAAAGGCCGAAGAGGCGCGAGCCGAAGCTGAAGCGAAGAAAGCCGAACAGGCCGAGAAGGCCGAGCAAGCGAAGAAAACCGCCGAAGCCAAGAAAGCCGAAGAGGCGAAGAAGGCTGCCGAGAAGCAACAGGCTGACATCGCCAAGAAGAAGGCCGAAGAGGAAGCCAAGAAAAAGGCTGACGAAGAGGCCAAGAAGCAGGCGGCTGAAGAAGCCAAGAAAAAAGCAGCCGAGGACGCCAAGAAGAAGGCGGCCGAGGACGCCAAGAAAAAAGCAACGGCTGAAGAGGCGAAGAAGAAAGCCGCCGAAGACGCCAAGAAGAAAGCCGCAGCTGATGCGGCCAAGAAGAAGGCACAGGATGCAGCCCGCAAGGCGGCGGAAGACAAGAAAGCCCAGGCCCTGGCCGAGCTTCTGTCCGATACCACCGAACGGCAGCAGGCCCTGGCTGACGAGCAGGGTGACCAGGTAGCCGGCGATTTCGACGACCTGATCCGTGCACGTGCGGCCGAGGGTTGGGCACGTCCGCCTTCTGCGCGCAAGAACATGACGGTGGTCCTGCAGATCGGCATGTTGCCGGACGGCACCATTACCTCGGTGAGCGTAGCCCGCTCCAGTGGTGACGGTCCGTTTGACAGCTCGGCTGTGGCAGCGGTCAAGAACATTGGTCGTTTAACCGAAATGCAGGGCTTGAAACCGAGCGAATTCAATCCCTATCGTTCATTCAAGATGACATTCACACCTGAGGATCTAGCCTTGTGATTAACCTTCTTCGAGGACTGCTGGTCGTTCTCTGCTGTGCAGCAGGGTTGGCCGTAGCAGATGAAAAGAACATTCTGGTCACCAGCGGCAGCGATCGCGCCACGCCGATCGCGGTCGTGCCGTTCGGGCTGCAGGGCGGCAGCGTGCTGCCTGAAGACATGGCTGACATCATCGGCAATGACCTGCGCAACTCCGGTTATTACTCGCCGATCCCGCGCCAGAACATGATCAGCCAGCCGAGCCAGGCCAGCGAAGTGATCTTCCGTGACTGGAAAGCCCTGGGCGCCCAGTACGTGATGGTCGGCAGCATCGTCCCGTCCGGCGGCCGCCTGCAGGTGCAGTACGCGCTGTTCAACGTCGCCACCGAGCAGCAAGTGCTGACCGGCAGCGTCTCGGGCAGCGTCGATCAACTGCGCGACATGTCCCACTACATCGCCGACCAGTCGTTCGAAAAGCTCACCGGCATCAAGGGTGCATTCTCTACCCGCATGCTTTACGTGACCGCCGAGCGCTTCTCGACCAACAACACCCGTTACACCCTGCAGCGTTCGGACTACGACGGTGCGCGGGCGGTAACCCTGCTGCAGTCGCGTGAGCCGATCCTGTCGCCGCGCTTTGCACCAGACGGCAAGCGCATTGCCTATGTGTCGTTCGAGCAGAAGCGTCCGCGCATCTTCGTCCAGCATATCGATACCGGTCGCCGTGAGCAGATCACCAACTTCGAAGGCCTCAACGGTGCGCCAGCCTGGTCACCGGATGGTTCGCGCCTGGCGTTCGTGCTGTCCAAGGACGGCAACCCGGACATCTACGTGATGAACATGGGTTCGCGCCAGCTGTCGCGCGTGACCGCAGGCCCGGGTATCAACACCGAACCGTTCTGGGGTAAAGATGGCTCGACCATCTACTTCACCTCCGACCGCGGTGGTAAACCACAGATCTACAAAACCAATGTTTCCGGTGGTGGTGCAGAGCGGGTAACTTTCGTGGGTAACTACAACGCCAACCCTAAACTGTCGGCGGATGAAAAGACCCTGGTGATGATTCATCGCCAACAAGGTTTCACCAACTTCAAAGTGGCTGCACAAGATTTGCAACGCGGCAGTGTAAAGATTCTCTCGGAAACAAGTCTTGATGAGTCACCCACTGTTGCGCCCAACGGCACCATGCTAATCTACGCCACCCGCCAGCAGGGCCGGGGAGTCTTGATGCTCGTCTCTCTCAACGGACGCGTGAGGCTCCCGCTTCCTACCGCTCAAGGCGAAGTCAGAGAACCGTCCTGGTCCCCTTACCTGAACTGACGCGGCGCTTTACGTTTTACTTAACACACTGGGGTTCATTAGGAGTTTCACGATGGAAATGCTGAAGTTTGGTAAGTTTGCTGCGCTGGCTCTGGCCATGGCCGTAGCTGTAGGTTGCTCCTCGAAAGGCGGCGACGATGCTGGTCAAGGCCAGGTTGATCCTAACGCTGGCTACGGTGCCAACACTGGCGCTGTTGACGGCAGCCTGAGCGAAGAAGCTGCTCTGCGCGCAATCACCACCTTCTACTTCGAATACGACAGCTCGGACCTGAAGCCAGAAGCCATGCGCGCTCTGGACGTTCATGCCAAGGACCTGAAAGGCAACGGCGCTCGCGTCGTTCTGGAAGGTAACACCGACGAGCGTGGTACTCGCGAATACAACATGGCTCTGGGCGAGCGTCGTGCGAAAGCCGTTCAACGCTACCTGGTACTGCAAGGCGTTTCTCCTGCCCAGCTGGAACTGGTTTCCTACGGCGAAGAGCGTCCAGTTGCTACCGGTAACGACGAGCAGTCCTGGGCTCAGAACCGTCGCGTCGAACTGCGTAAGTAATTCGATATGCGAACGTGCCGTCGTGCTGTAACCGTCCTGGCTCTCACCCTGCCTCTCATGGCCTGGGCTGAGGTTCCTGTTGTTGATGACAACGCAGGCTATAGCGGCGCAAGCAGCTATCCGCCTGCGGGTTATGGTACGAACGGCGCCTATGCCGGGGGAGGGGTTACGGCCCCTGCCTCGGCACAGGGCCAGCTGTTCATGCAACTGCAGCAAATGCAGGAGCAGATAGCGCGTCAACAAGGCGTCATTGAAGAGCTGCAGAATGACGTGTCACGCATGAAACAGGAGAGCCTGGAGCGATACCAGGACCTGGATCGGCGTATCGGAAGCGGTGTTGCACCTGCCGCCACTCCGCCCAATTCCCCAGCCGGTGGCGAAGCCGCCGGTGCTGCTGCAGGCGCTGGCGCCGGTGCTGCCACCGGCCAACAGCCTGCCGCCAGCAGCGAACCTGGCGATCCGGCGAAAGAGAAGCTCTATTACGACGCTGCTTTCGACCTGATCAAAGCCAAGGATTTCGACAAGGCCAGCCAGGCGTTCAACGCCTTCCTGCGCAAGTACCCGAACAGCCAGTATGCCGGCAACGCCCAGTACTGGCTTGGTGAAGTAAACCTGGCCAAGGGTGACCTGCAAGCGGCAGGGCAAGCCTTTGCCAAAGTGAGCCAGCTGTATCCCAAGCACAACAAGGTGCCGGATTCGCTGTACAAGCTCGCCGACGTGGAACGCCGCCTGGGTCACACCGACCGGGTCAAGGGCATTCTCCAGCAGGTGGTTACCCAGTACCCGGGTACCTCGGCTGCACAACTGGCCCAGCGCGATTTGCAAAAGCTCTGAACCAGCCGTTTTAAAAGAAACCCGCGCTAGTCGCGGGTTTTTTCGTTAGAATCACTGCCCTTTTATGAAACACGCTGCTGCGAACTACGCGATGACGGGTTCTCAGCAGTGCCTGACGGAGGCGGACAGCCTGTTTAGCTGTTACGCCCGTGGCGACTATGCAAGACACATTACGCATTACCGAAGTTTTTTACTCTTTGCAGGGTGAAACGCGTACCGCTGGGCTGCCCACGGTATTCGTCCGCCTCACCGGCTGCCCGCTGCGTTGCCAGTATTGCGACAGCGAGTACGCATTCAGTGGCGGCAGCATCCGCACCCTCGACTCGATCCTCGACCAGGTCGCCGGCTTCAAGCCGCGCTATGTCTGCGTCACCGGCGGCGAGCCGCTGGCCCAGCCCAATGCCATCCCTTTGCTCAAGCAGCTGTGCGACGCCGGTTACGAGGTTTCGCTGGAGACCAGTGGCGCCCTGGATATTTCCAGGGTCGACACCCGGGTCAGTCGCGTGGTCGACCTGAAAACCCCAGGCTCCGAGGAAGTTCACCGCAACCGTTACGAGAATATCGAGCTGCTGACCCCGAATGACCAGGTCAAGTTCGTTATCTGTTCCCGTGAAGACTACGATTGGGCGGTGTCCAAGCTCATTCAATATGGCCTGGAAAAACGCGCTGGCGATGTCCTCTTCTCGCCCAGCCACCACCAGGTGAGTGCCACCGACCTGGCCGACTGGATCGTGGCCGATAATTTGCCGGTTCGTTTCCAGATGCAGCTGCACAAGCTGCTGTGGAACGACGAACCGGGACGCTGACAGGAGTGATGCAATGACTGAGAAACGTGCGGTAATTCTGCTTTCCGGCGGCCTCGACTCGGCCACTGTTGTTGCCATGGCCAAGGCCGAGGGCTACAGCTGCTACACCATGAGCTTCGACTACGGCCAGCGCCACCGCGCCGAGCTCAACGCCGCAGCGCGGGTTGCCCGCGACCTGGGCGTGGTCGAACACAAGGTCATCGGCCTGAGCCTGGACGGTATTGGCGGCTCGGCCCTGACCGACAGCAGCATCGATGTACCTGAAGCGCCGAGCGAAGGCATCCCGGTCACTTACGTGCCGGCACGCAATACGGTGTTCCTGTCCCTGGCCCTGGGCTGGGCAGAAGTACTGGAAGCCCGCGATATCTTCATCGGCGTCAACGCCGTGGATTACTCCGGTTACCCGGATTGCCGCCCGGAGTTCGTCGAGGCGTTCGAGCGCATGGCCAACCTGGCTACCAAAGCCGGTGTCGAAGGCAACGGCTTTCGCATCCAGGCACCGCTGCAGAACCTCAGCAAGGCGCAGATCGTCCAGGCCGGCATGGCCCGCGGGGTGGATTACAGCCTGACCGTTTCCTGCTATCAGGCCGACGATCAAGGCCGTGCGTGCGGCAAATGTGACAGCTGCCGTCTGCGCGCCGACGGCTTTAAAGCCGCCGGTGTAGAGGACCCGACCAGATATTTTTAAATTATTTTGCGATGGGGTGTTGATTTCCTGTTAGAAATCAGTATTATACGCGCCATCCAACGGGTCGTTAGCTCAGTTGGTAGAGCAGTTGGCTTTTAACCAATTGGTCGTAGGTTCGAATCCTACACGACCCACCATACGCTGTAAGAGAAAGCCCGCGTCCTGCAAAGGTCGCGGGCTTTTTCGTTTCCTACCTATCAGAACGCGTAGGTCGCCGACAGAATCGCCGAACGCGCATCGCCATACTCGATGGCCGAAGAACGCGCATCGGTACCGTTCTGCTGGCGTACACGCTCGACATAGTCCTTGTTGAACAGGTTGTTGACGTTCAGCTGCAGGTCGAGGTCTTCGTTGACCCGGTACGCCACCATGGCGTTGTGCAGCCAGTAGGCGTCAAGCTTGGCGCTGGTGCTGGAGGTGACGTTGCGTTCGCTGACATAACGCGCGCCATAGCCCAGGGTCCAGCCAGCCGGCAGCTGGTAAGTGGTCCACAGGTTCAGCGAGCGCGGCGGGGTGTTGCCCAGGGCCTGGCCTTCACGGGCGATACCGGCTGCAGTGTTGGCGGCCTTGAGGGTTTCACTGTCGAGGAAGGTGTAGTTGGCGAACACATCCCACTGCTCGGTGATATGCCCGGTGACCCCGACTTCGACGCCCTGTACACGCTGCTTGCCGGCCAGTTGGGTGGAGCCGTCGGCCATGGTTTCGCGGGCGTTGGTCTTTTCTACCCGAAACAGCGCCGCGTCCAGCTCCAGGCGCTTGTCGAGCAGCTCCCATTTGGTCCCCAGTTCCCAGGTTTCGTTCTTTTCCGGGGCGAGGTTTTCGGTGGCCGCGCTCAGGCCGCCGCCGGTGGAGGCCAGGCTCTCTGCCGAAGGGTTGAAGGAGTTGCCCCAGGCCAGGTAGATACGCCCGTTCTCAGTCGGTTTGTAGACCAGCCCGGCACGGCCACTGAGTTTCTCGTCGGTGGAGTCGAAGTCGGAGGTGCGTACATGCCCGGCGTCGTAGCCTTGGGTCTGACCTTTGAACTTGTCGTAGCGCAGGCCCAGGTTCAGGTCCCATTGCTCATGCAGGGCAATGGTGTCGAAGATGTACAGCGCCTGGTTGGTCAGCTCGGTGTCGGTGTAGCTGCTGGTGGCCTTGTTGGCCGGCCCCGACCAGTGCCCCGGCGGGTTGCTCAGATCATAACCATTAGCGGGATACAGGGCGTTGCTCAAGCCGTAGCCGTAGGTCTTCAGGTCCATGGTTTCGCGTGACACTTCCATGCCGGTGACCAGGTCATGACGCATGCCCAGCAGCTTGAAGTTGCTGATCAGGTTGGTCTGGTTGATCCACATTTCGGTGGTCGCATCGCGCCCGTAGCCCTGGGGGCCGGCGGGGCGATAGCGGCCAGGCGGCAGGCCGGTGGTGTTGACGTGCGAAGCCGACACCGTGGTGTCGCGGGCAATGTGGCTGTAGCGCGTAAGGTTTTGCAGGCGCAGGTTGTTGTTGAAGTCGTGCTCGAAGTTGGCGGTGAACGAGCTTTGCTCGATCTCTTCCTTGTCGAGGTTCTTCCAGCCGAAGTAGTCTTCGCGGCTGACGCCGGCCAGGCGTTTGCCGTCCAGGGCCGGTACGCCGTAGTCGGGCAGGTTGTCATCGACCTGGTGGAAGGCGCTCAGGGTCAGGCGCGTGGATTCGCTCAGGCCCAGGCGCAGCGAGGGGGCGAGCCCCCAGCGTTCACGGTCGATCTGTTCGCGGCCGGCCACATCGTTCTGGTGGCCCATGAGGTTGATGCGAAACGCGCTGTCATGCCCTACGCCCTCCAGCGGCTGGTTGCTGTCCAGGGTCATGCGGTAGTAGCTGTCGGTGCCGACACTGCCGCCCAGGCGGGTGAAGGCCTGGTCCTGGGGCTGCTTGCTAATGATGTTGATGCTACCGCCGGTGGTGCCGGCACCGCCGAACACCGAGTTGGGGCCTTTGATGACCTCGACCTGCTCGACATTGAAGGTGTCGGTGCGGTTGGTCTGGGCGCTGTCGCGCAAGCCGTCGATCTGGATATTGCTGTTGGCCGAGAAGCCGCGGATGTTGATGCTGTCGCCCGAGCCGCCACCGCCTTCGCCGGCGTTGAAGGTGATGCCGGAGACGTTGGACAGTACCTGGCGCAGGCTCAGGGCCTGCTGCTCCTTGATTACCTGGGAGGGCACCACGGTGATGGTCTGCGGGGTGTCGAGCAGGGTGGTGGTGTACTTGCCCGACGCCGAGCGTTCAGTCTTGTAGTCGCTGCTGGCCTTGGCATCGATGTTGATATTGCCCAGCTCCATAGGCGGGCTGGACGCCTTCTCGGCGAGCGAATAGCTTGATGTTGAAGCGACGGCAAGGCCCAGCGCTGAAGCCATGAAGGAATGCGATGAACGACCACGAGCAAGTTGGCAAGACATGTAAAGTTTCACCCCAGTGAAAATTAAATGTAAGTGTTTATGAGAATTATTAGCAGTTACGCTGCTGATGATAATCTCGCCGCTTACCTTTCTTGCAGCTGTAGGTGTTTCGACATGTTTCTGGAGCGAACCATGACAACCATGCAGAGTTCCAGCATCATGGTGCCACTTCGAACTCAAAGATGACCCGCCTCCGTCGTGAGGCCGGCATAAGGCTTTTACCCGTAATGACCCAAGAACACGCCCAGCAGCCTTCCCAGTCGCCGCCACTGATCTCGGTCGTCGCTCCTTGCTACAACGCCGAGAAGTTCCTTGAGGCCGCGCTGCAGAGCATCTTTGCCCAGGATTACCCCAACTTCGAGGTGATCATTGTCGACGATGGCTCGACGGACAACAGCCTTGCCATGCTCCGGGCGCTGCAGGACACCTACGCTTTCACCCTGCTGACCCAGCACAATCAGGGCGTCAGTGCCACGCTGAACAATGGCCTCAAGCATGCCCGGGGCGTGTATGTGTCCACTCCGGACCTGGACGACATCATGCTCCCGCATTCGCTCAGCGTCAGGGCCAGGTACCTGGACGAGCACCCCGAGGTCGGCTGCGTCGGCGCCCTGATCGCCTACATGGACAGCGATGGCGCCGAAACCAAGACCCAGCAGCGCACCGAGGTAAAGACCTTCAGCTTCGACCAGATCGTCCGCGAGGCAGTGGTCATCGGTGCGCCGGGCGCGTTGTACCGCATGCAGGCGATGCGCGCGGCGCAGTTCTACGACCCGGCGATCAAGGTCCAGGATTTCCAGATCACCCTCAGGATCGCCAGCAAGGGCTACCAGATTCACGAGTTGCCGGTGTGCGTGACGCGCTATCGCCGCCACCCCAACAACCTGTCGCGAAAGTTCAAGGTCCTGCTGGATGCCGATATGCTGGCGATGGCGCCCTTCAAAACGCATCCCGGCTATCAGCAGGGCAGGACGGTGCTGATCAACAAGGCATTGAAGTATGCGGTGGTCGCCGACAAGAAATTTGCCTGGCAACTGTTGCGCTCGATCCCGCTACGCCATTACAACCGCACCACATTCAAACGCCTGAAGCGCCTCGTACTGCACCGTTGATCAGCAAGGACCCCTTTGTGAAGTTATTCGACCTCTTCAAACAGCGGCGTGAGCGCAAGCGACTGCGCTCGATGGACAAGCTTGAGCGCGCGGCAGAAAAGATCAGGCTGCGTTACCCACGTTATAGCGTCGGGGTGGGCACCTACGGGATTCCGGAAGTTGTCGAGTTCGGTGACGATACAGTGCTGAAGATCGGTTCCTACACCTCGATCGCAGCGGGCGTACAGATACTGCTCGGCGGTGAGCACCGTACCGACTGGCTGACCACTTACCCGTTCCCGGCCATGGTCGATGCCGTCAAGGACATCAAGGACTATGCGCCGAGCAAGGGCGATGTGGTGATCGGCAGCGACTGCTGGATCTGCACCAACGCGGTGATCCTCTCGGGCGTGACCATCGGTCATGGCGCGATTGTCGCCGCCGGTGCGCTGGTGACCCGCGATGTGCCGCCGTTTGCGGTGGTCGGCGGCAACCCGTGCAAGCAGATCAGGTGGCGGTTTGACGAAGAAGTGCGCAACACCTTGCTCGAAGCGGCCTGGTGGGACTGGCCCATGGATGAAGTCAAAGCTGTCTCGCGGATGCTCAGCAGCTCGGACCTTGATAGCTTTCTTGCCTACATCAAGGCCCGTAACGGCTGACAGTCAGTTGAACAGGCGCTGGCGCAGCGCGTCGATGCGTTCGGCTTCGGCCAGGTAGTCGGCGGCACTGAGGTTGCTGTACAACGTGCCGGCCTTGATCCGCTTGGCATCGCGCCGCTGCTGCTCGGCGCGTTCGAGCAACGCCTTTTGCAAGACACTGGCACTGTCCGGCGAGGCTTCAAGCAGTGGCCGGGCGATGATCTCGGCGCTGTCCAGGTGGTCCTGGGCGATGGCGCTGAGCACCGCACTGGGTTCACTAATCGCCCCCAGGCCCAGCAAGCGCTTGGCCAGCGCCGGCGTTACCTGCGCAGCGCCTACCAGCAGCGTGTCGGCTTGCACCGGCATGCCTTGGTCGAGCAACCAGCTGGCAGCTTCCAGGTGTCCATGCTGCAGGCAGCATTCCAGGCTGGCGCCGTGTCCACGCAACGTTTCGCTCAGGTCGCAGCCGGCCCTGCGCAGGGCTGCCAGGCGCTCGATATCGCCATGGCTGGCCGCATCGAGCAGCGCCAGTTGGCGCAGGCGTGGTTGTCCGGCGAGGCTGCCGTCAGCCAGTGCCGGGCGCCAGTCCAGTACTCGTTCGCGTAGCAAGGTCTCAAGCCGCGCCTTGAGCGTTACGCCCGACTCACCGGCTGCTTCCAGTTCGTCCAGCGCTTCGAGCAGTTCACTGGCGCTGCTGTACTCGGCCTGCGGGTCGAACGGGTCTTGTTCATAGGCCAGCAGGTGGAACAGCCCGGCGATGTCGTCGGCGATGCGTGCCAGGCTGTCCTGGTGCAGGCTGCCGGCCCAGGCTGGCGGCAGCCCGCGGCTCCAGGCGATCACCGCGCCATGGTTGGGGCCTGGGGTGACGCACACGTACAAGCGCTCCAGATATTCGAATCCGCCGAACGGCAGGTAGTCGAGCTTGCCGCTCCAGGGGCGGCCGTGTTCCCGGGCGGCTTCTTCGGCTTGCTCCTGTTCGTGCTCGATCCAGCCCCAGAGGTCGCGGTAGCCGTCACTATCCGGGTAGAACAGCTCGCTGAAGGAGAACGGGTGGCGGTGGCCGTCGTAAACCACTTCCAGGTCATAGCCGACGCGACCGCCCAGGCAGGTCTGCCACAGCTGCAACAGCCCTGCGGGTAGCGGGCCGCTCAGTTGGGCTTCGATCCGCGCCAGGGTGGCGGCGTCGATTGCAGGTTGAGTATCGAAGATCACGCAGCCTTCGAACAGGGCCAGGTGGTGGTCCTGCAACAGCTGATGTTCGGCGGGGGAGAGTTCCATTCGTGGTCCACCTTCGGATTGGGCCGCAGACTCTAGCACGCGGCGAAACCCTCATTGTATTGCCCGCAAGCCTCACGCCGAATTGATCTAAACGCCAGGAGTGAGAGGGGTAAAATGGTATCGACGCTGTAGCGCAGGAGTCATGGCGATGAAATCCTTCAGCACACTTGCGTTCACCACGGCACTGGCTGCGTTGCTGTTGGCCTGGCCGGCCCAGCACGCTCAAGCTGCGCAGTACCAGGAGCCGATTGACATGTCCGGGGTCAAGTTGCAACCCCAGGAGCAGAATGGCGTGAGCTATGTCAGCGGCGGAATCGGCATCGATGAGTCGCGGGCCATTCAGCAAGTCCAGGGCTATAACTTGCATCTGACCTTCTCGACCGGCCCCGAGAACAAGTATGTGCCGGATGTCGACCTGGCGATCCAGGGCGGGCAGGGGCAAACCTTGCTGCAACTGAGCCAGGTCGGGCCGATGGTCTACGTCAAGCTGCCACCGGGTCATTACAACCTGGTGGCCTCGCGCAATGGCGTGCAGCAACTGGGCGCCGTCAACCTGGTTCCCGGCCAGACCGGCACGGTGAACCTGCACTGGCCGCAGGACAACTGAGCCGTGCCGGCACGCGGTTGACCAGCAGTATGCCGCTGATCAGCAGCGTGCCACCGGCCAGCATGGCGCCGCTCAGTTGCTCGCCCAGCAAAAGGGCGCCAGCGACCACGGCGGTCAGCGGGTTGAGGGCAATGAAACTGCCCGCCCGGGTGGCGCCGATCCTGGCGATGGCGTCGTAATACAGCACGTACGCCAGCGCCGAACCCAGTGCCCCCAGGTACCCCAGGCTGAGCAACTCGGGCGCCGACAGTGCGTGCAATGCGCTGATGCTCAGGCTGCCATTGAGCAGGGCGTGCACGCCGAGCATCGCCGCCCCGGCGAACACCGCATAGGTCACCGTGTGCAGCGCGCCGAGCTGTTTCACCAGGCCGCTGCAGCAGACACTGAAGATCACCCAGCTCAGCACGCAGCCGAAGATCAAGCCATCGCCGAGCCAGCTGCCCTGGCCAATCGCTGCGGGCGCCCGGGCCAGCACCACCCAGCCCGCGCCCAGCAGGCACAGGGCGACGCCGAGCAACTGTGTGCGGCCCAGGCGCTGCCTGAAGCACAGGTAGGCCATGATCGCCATGACCGCAGGGTTGCTCGCCACGATCAGCGAAGCCCGGGAGGCATCGGTGTACTGCAGGCCATGGAAGAAGAACAGCGTATAAGCATAGATGCCGGCAAACCCCAGGCCGGCGACTTGCACGGCCTGGGTCTTGCTCAGCCGGACAAAACCCTTTTTCGACACCCGCAGGATGATCGCCAGCACCAGGCTGGCCAGGGCAAAGCGCAGGCTGCCGAGCAGCAGCGGATCGACAGCGCTGGCCACGGCGCGACCGGCAACGAAGGTGCCGCCCCAGATCATCGCGACCAGCGCAAGTTTCAGGTAGGTGCAAAACTGAGACGGCATGGCGGGCCCCGGCTGACGGCGTACAGGTGATGCGCCATACTTGTCCGAATGCCGACTCATAGGGAAATGAGCAATCGCTCATGGGCTGCCGATGACTTTGACCCAGCTGGAAATCTTCGCCGTGGTCGCTGCGCGCAAAGGCTTCACCCTTGCCGCGGCGCAACTGAAAATCTCCCAATCAGGGGTGTCTCACGCCATCCGCGCCCTGGAGCAAGAGCTTGGCGTGGCCCTGTTCGAGCGCCAGCAGGGGCAGATCGAGCTGAGCGATATTGGCAGCCGCCTGCTGCCGCGGGCCCAGGCCATGCTCGGCCTGGCCGAAACCCTGCGCCAGGAAGCCCACGATGCCCGTGGCATGAAGCAGGGTACGCTGCGCATCGGCTCGTTCGGGCCGACAGCGTCGGTGCGCTTGCTGCCGGCGATTCTTGCTGCCTACCGCCAGGCGTACCCCGGTATCGAGGTGCATGTCGACGAAGGTCCGGACCGCCAGGTGCTGCACTGGCTGCAGGAGCGGCGCATCGATGTCGGTTTCGTGGTGCTGCCTGAAGAGCAGTTCGACAGCTACCCGCTGCTGGAGGACCAGATGGTTGCGCTGCTGCCCGCCGACCATGCGCTGGCGCAGCTCGCTTCAGTGACGCTCAAGCAACTGTGCCTGGACCCCTTCGTGCTTACCGAGGCCGGTTCAGCCGAGATCGTCTCGCGGCTGTTTCTTGCCGCCAGGCTGCAACCCCGGGTTCGCTACCGCACCTCGCAACTGCTCAGCACCCTGGAGATGGTTGCCCGTGGTGACGGAGTGAGCATCGTCGCGCAATCGTCCTTGCCGTTGCCCACGAGCCTGGCTTATGTGCAGCGCCCGCTCGATCCGCCGGTCAAGCGGATGGTGGGGCTGGCGGTGGTCGATGAGCGCATCATCTCGCCCGCGACCCGGGCTTTTATCGAACTTGCACGGACATTGCCGCGTAACGCTGCGGACTGATTTATAGTAGCGCCCTCGTCAACGGCGTCTCCGGGAAAAGGAAGTGGTGTGTTTTTCAGGTTTGTTCTGATCGCCGTAATGCTGGCGATGTCTGCATGCAGTTCGCATTCCCCAAGCCCCGGTAGCTCCGCCAACAAAGTCGTGGCCGGCACCTATAAGGTCAAGCGCGGCGATACCCTGTACTCGATTGCCTCGCGCCATGGCTGGAACTTCAAGGAACTGGCGCGCTACAACGGCATCAGTGCGCCCTATGCGGTGAATGTCGGCCAGACCATCCGCTTCGGCGGCTCGAAAACCACCACGCGCACCACCAGCAGTGCCAGCAAGGCCCGGCCCGTGGCGCCGGCCACCAAGGTCACCCTGCGCGGCTGGGCGTGGCCGCTGCAGGGCACGCTGATCCGCCGCTATTCCTCCGCCGACAAGCTCAACAAGGGCATTCGCATCGCCGCCACCCCGGGCCAGCCGGTGTACGCCAGCCTGGGTGGCAAGGTCGCGTTCGCGACCAACATCCGCGGCTATGGCAACCTGATCATCCTCCAGCATGGCACTGCCCATGCCAGCGTCTACGGCCACAACAGCAAGTTGCTGGTCAAGGAAGGCCAGACCGTCAGCAAGGGCCAGAAGATCGCCGAAGCCGGCGACCTGGATACCGACCGCGTGCAGCTGTACTTCGAAATCCGCCAGAACGGCAAGCCGATCGATCCGCTGAGCGTGTTGCCGGCCAGCTGAGCGCTCAGCCGCCGCTCACCGGCCTTGGTTGCAGCAGCGGGTCGTGGGGGTTGATCTGGCGCAGGGCATCGAGCAGTTGCGCGGCTTCTGCGGGTTTGTGTTCTTGTTGCAGGTAGTGCATCAGCGCCAGGCGCAGGTCACGGTTGTAGGGGTGCTGTTGCAGGCTGCGCCACAGTTGCTCGCGGGCCTTGGCTGGCTGCCCCTGGTCATGCAGGGCCACCGCCAGCACATAGCCGAAGCCAGCATTCTCGGGCTCCAGCTGGACGGCTTGGCGAAAGGCCTTGAGCGCCGCCTCGCGTTGGCCCTGACGAATCAGCGCCAGGCCGCTGGCCTGGTGCAGCAGGGCGGCTTGCGGGTGCCGGGCCAGGGCCTGGTCAAGCTCGGCCCGTGCCTCTGCGTTGCGGCCCTGGCTGTCGAGCCATTGCGCCAGCGCTACCTGCGCCGGGAGGAAATCGGCATCGCGCCGGATCGCGCTGCGCAGGTAACCTTCGACCTCGGCGCCGCGGCCTTTGGCCTGATAGAGCTGGGCCAGATTGAGGTTGGCTTCGGCGCGCTCCAGCAGGCTCAACTGCACCTGCTCGTACTCGCCGATTGCGTTGTTGAAGGCCGCTTCATGCACGCCAAGGCCCGCAGCCCGGGCCGCCAGCAAGGCATGGGCGGCGGCGATGCGCACCGCCCGTGTCGGGTCTCGCAGCAGCGGTGCCAGTAGGTCGGCGCGCTGCTCGGCAGGCATGAGTGCCGCCAGCGCTTCGAGGGCGCTCAGGCGCACTTGCGCATCGGAGTGCTTCAGTTCGCGGACGGCGGCCTGGAAACTCTGCTCGCTGGGGTAGTTGGCCAGTTCGGCGAGCAAGGTGGCGCGGCGGATGGCCGGCAGTTGCCGGTCCTGCAACTGCTCCAGCAGCGCCTGGGCGGCGCCGGGTTTGCCGCTGCGCAAGCGCTCCAGGCTGCTGGCGTAAGTGCTGCCGCCGTCCTTGCCGTACCACAGGCGGAACTGTTCGGCGATGCGCTGGCCGGAGCTGGATTTATGACAGCCCAGGCAGGCGTCGGGGGTGCCCAGTTGCAATGCCTGGGCCGGTGCCGGAATGCTGAAACCATGGTCATGGCGCCAGTCGTTGACCATGTAGAATTTGCCCGGCATGTGGCAATCTACGCATTGTGAACCCGGCTGGCCGGGACTGTGCCGATGGTGTTCGATGGACTGGTAGTCCTTGGCCTGCAAACCGCTGCCATCGATGCCGGCCACGGCGCTCTTGCCGGCAGGGTTGTGGCATTGCAGGCAGACACCATCGCCCGCTACCTTGAGCTGGGTGCTGTGCGGGTCGTGGCAGTTGCTGCAGCGCACGCCCTTGGCGAACATCTTGCTCTGGCTGAAGGCGCCGTACTCGAACACCTCATCCTTGATCTTGCCGTCCAGGGCATACAGCTCGCGGGTCAGGCGGCTGGGCAGGTAGTCGTCCATCAGCGTGCGGTCGCTGTGAAAGCCATCCCCCAGCGGTGCACGGCGGGCGTGGCAGCGGGCGCAGGTTTGCACTTCGCTGATGTTGTCGCTATGGGCCAGGCTGCGGCTGAAACCGGCATTGGCTTGCTTGGCGGGCTTTTGCCCCGCCCATTGCACATGGTTGGAGGCCGGGCCGTGGCAGGCCTGGCAGCCGACCCCCAGGCTGTTCCACTGGCTGTCGAAGGCGCCGCTGGCGGCGTTGAAGTTGCGCTTGAAGCCGGTGGTGTGACACTCCACGCACATGAAGTTGGCGTTCTGTTGCGGCTTGCTCCAGTGCAGCGGGTTCTTGAAGTCCACGCCCTGGCCCGGATAAAGGTGGAACCAGCGGTTGTTCTGTGTATCCCATGCCACGCCAAGGGCTTGCAGGTGGCCTTCGCCGGTGTCGATCAAGTACTGCTGCAGCGGCTCGATGCCGAAGGCATAAGCGACGCGATAATCCTGGTTGCGACCGTCTGCACCGGGAGTGTTGACCCAGAAATCCCCGCCCTTGCGAAAGAAGCGGGTGACCTCGTTTTCGGCCTTGAAGCTGCGTTCGGCGAAATCACCTAGCACCGTCTCGGCACTGGCGACCTGCATCGCCAACTGGTGATGCGAGCCTTGCCACTGCTTGCTCTGGGCCTGGTGGCAGCCCTGGCACTGGGCCTCGTCAACCAGGCTCGCCGGGGCCACTGGCGCAACGATCGGGGCTGGCGCGGTGCTGGCGGCGGTGAGCGGCACGCTCTGCTCGACCAGCACCCAGGCAATCACCGTCAGTAACAGCGCCAACGCTGCCAGCAGCGGCCAGAACAGTCGACGCGCCGGCGCAGTGGCCGGCGGGGTATCGGTACGCTTGCGACGATCTTTCGACATGCAGACTTCCGTGATCCGATGAAAGAGGGGCGTGCTGTCCGCACGCCTCAGGGCAAGCCGAGGAACCAGCGAAAATATGGGTTCTGGCCATCTTCGCGGGCCACCTCGCGCACTTGCCGGGCCCAGGCTTCGCGCTGGCCGCGGTAAGCCGTGAGGCCGACCTGGTAAAAGCGCTGCAGACGCTGGCGCTGTTCGCCCAGTTGCAGGCGAAACAAGCTATCGGCGCCCTGGATCGGTACCGGGCTGCTCAATGCCATCAGCGCCGGCAGTACCCGGGTGATCTCGTCGCTGCGCACCCAGGGCGCGTACTCGATGCGCGGCTGGTCGTCGGTTACCGCAGCGACATCACCGGCATAACGCTCCAGGCCGTCGCGGTCGGTGACCCAGGTAGCGAGCAGGCTGGCAGCGGAATCGATGCCGACCTGGGCCAGGCTGCTCTGTACTTCGGGTTGGCGCAGGCGTTCGCTGATGCTCGCCAGGTCAAGCTGCACCGGTTGCTGCGAGCCGACCAGAAGCATCTCGTGAAACTCGGTGGTCCACAGCGAGGCATAGGGGAACACATCGAGAAAACTGCGCACCAGGGCGCGGCTGTCTTCGTCGTTCTGGGTCGGCAACGGCAGCCATTGGGCCAGCAGGCCTTGCGTATTCAGGCGGCTGGCGGCCAGCCGGTAGAAGTCGCGCGAGTACAGATTGACCACGCCGGCCGCCGACGGCGGCGGTGGCTCGAGGGTGATCAGGTCGTAGCGTTGCGCATTGCCCAGCAACTCGCGGCGCCCGTCACGCATGCGCACCTGCAGGCGCGGGTCGCTGGCGGCGTTGTAGTTGCCCTGAAACAGCGCCGAAGCGCTGACCACGCCGGGCAGCAGTTCGGCCACCACCCGTTGCTCAAGGCCCGGATAACGCAGCAGGGCGCCGGCGGTAATGCCGGTGCCCAGGCCGATGACCAGCGCCGAACGTGGTTCGCCGTTGTGGATCAGCAACGGCAGCAAGGCTTGCAGGCGCATGTAGCGCAGCGACGGCATGGCATCGCCAGTGTTGGACACGCCCTGGATGTACAGACGGCGAAAACTGCCCTGGGGCTTTTGCTGCTCGACCACCGCCACCGTACCGCCGCGGCCCTCTTGATAGAACACCAGTTCGCTGTTGCGCGCCCCGGGCAGCAGCTGCGCCAGGCGCTCGGCAGGGGTCAGCCAGGCCATCGCCAGGCTGGCAATGCCCAGCACGAACACCGTGCGGCGCTTGGTACTGGCGACCCGTTCACCGCGCAGTACCGCCAGCAAGGCCACCAGCGCCGCCAGCACCGCGAGCAGGCCAAGGGTGCGCACCAGGCCCAGTTGCGGCACCAGCACAAAGCCGCAAAGCATGACCCCGACAATCCCGCCGAGGGTGTTGAAGGCCACCACCGAACCGACATCGCGGCCGACATGGCCTTGCTCACTGACCAGGCGCAAGGCCAGCGGAAAGGCTGCGCCGAGCAGGGTGGTGGGCAAGAACACGATGCTCACCGCGACCACCGCGAAGCGTGCGCACATGCCCGCCAGGGCGCTGCCACCGAGGGCCAGCACCGTTGCTTCGGCCTGGCTTTGCAGGGCGATCAGCCAGCGCCCGAGGCCGGCGATTTCCAGCAGTGCCAGCAGCCCGGCCGCAGCGATCAGCACGGCGAAGGCGCCCCACGGGTCGCCGATGCGGTCGGCACGCCGGGCATACAGCGCGCTGCCCAGCACCAGCCCGCCCAGGTAGGTGGCCAGGACCACGGCAAAGGCAAAGGTGCGGGTGCTCATGAACTGGACAATGGCTTGCGACCAGACCACTTCGTAACCCAGGGCGATGCCGCCGGCCACGGCGTACAGCGTCAACGCCAGATAACTTGAGCCCGTGCGTGGCTGCCTGACGCAGGCTGCAGGGGCGCAGGGTGTGCTGCCACGGGCCAGCCACAAGGCGCCGGCTGCGGCCAGCAGGTTGAGCACGGCGGCGGCGCAGGCACTGCCACGGATGCCCAGGGCCGGGATCAGCACGAAGGCGCCAAGCAGGGTGCCGATGATGGCGCCCGCCGTATTGGCGGCATACAGCTGGCCACCCGCGCGGCCAACGGCCTCGACATCAGCGGTGACGGCGCGTACCAGCACCGGCAGGGTGCCGCCCATCAATAGAGCCGGGATGCCGACCAGGGCGAAGGGCAGGCTCCAGGCGAGCAGGCCGATACTGTTTTCCAGGCGTGCGAAAGGCCCGGCGGCCCAACTCAGGCCGAACGTGGCCGCGATGCCGAGCACGGCCACCGCCACTTCGAGCACGGCGTAAAAAGCCAGTGGCCGCGCCAGGCCATCAGCGCGCCGCCCCAGCCACAAACCACCGAGGGCCAGGCCTGCGAAAAACGCACTGATGCCTGCGGTAATGGCATACACCTCGACACCGACCACCAACGACAGCTGCTTGATCCACAGCACCTGGTAGATCAGCGCTGCGGCGCCGGAAGCCAGCAGCAACAGGGCCGCCAGGGACACGCGAGGCAGGGTCTGGGCGGCGGATACGGGAATGGCTTTGCGGCGTCGGGAGGTGCTGGCAACCGGCATCGGGCGAAGGCCTTGTAGTGATCGGCAGAGAGTGCGGTATAGCGCACTGGCAGTGCTTGAGCCTAGCAGCGCAAATGCCAGTCAGCAGGCCGAAATGTTCTGGCTGCAAACAGCGCGCCCGCCAGCGGCCCGAAGCCGCTGGCGGGCGTGCAGGGTTATTGCTTGTTCTGCTTCATTTTCTCTTCGATCTTGGCGTCAACCTGCTTGCGCACCTGGTCGATGCTGAAGCTCGCCGGGTGCTGGCTTGGCGGGTAGTCGACGAAGGTTTCAAGGAACATCGTCGCCTTCATGGTTGCGATGCCGGTCAGGTAGACGTTCTTCGCCAGCCAGTCGTTGTACTGGTCAGAGACCACGTCGGCGCGCTCATACGGGTCCATGCGCAGGTTGAAGATCTTCGGCACCCGCAGGCACACGAACGGGTCCTGCCAGACTTCGAAACCACCCGGCCGGCGCTGTTCGCAGAATACCGCCTTCCAGTCGCCCCAGCGCATGGCCACCAGGTCGCCGTCATCGTTGAAGTAGAAGAACTCGTCGCGCGCCCCTTTAGGCTGTTGCCCGGTCAGGTACGGCAGCTGGTTGAAGCCGTCCAGGTGCACCTTGAAGTTCTTGCCACCCGTGCTCGGTGCCCAACCCTTGAGCAGTTTGTCTTTCACATCCGGCGCACCGGCGGCGGCCAGCAGCGTCGGGAACCAGTCCAGGCCCGAGAACATCTCGTTGGACACCGTGCCTTCCTTGATCTTGCCGGGCCAGCGGATGATCGCCGGGACGCGGAAGGCGCCTTCCCAGTTGGAGTCTTTTTCACTGCGAAACGGCGTGGTCGCGGCGTCTGGCCAGGAGAACTGGTTGGGGCCGTTGTCGGTGGTGTAGACGACGATGGTGTTGTCGGCGACCTTCAGCTCATCGAGGGTCTGCAACAGCTTGCCGACGTCACCGTCGTGTTCGAGCATGCCGTCGGCGTACTCGTTGCCAGGCATGCCGCTTTGCCCTTTCATCGAGTCCCGCACATGGGTGTAGACGTGCATGCGCGTGGTGTTCATCCAGACGAAGAACGGCTTGTCGGCCTCGACCTGTTTCTTGATGAACGCCTGGGCACCGGCGGTGGTTTCATCGTCGATGGTTTCCATGCGCTTGGTGGTCAGCGCGCCGGTGTCTTCGATCTTGCCGTCGGCAAAGGCGTGAATCACCCCGCGCGGGCTGAAGTTCTTCACGTAAGGGTCGTTGGGATCCTTGGGCCAGTACGGGCGCTCGGGTTCTTCTTCGGCGTTGAGGTGATAGAGGTTGCCGAAAAACTCGTCGAAGCCGTGCTTGGTCGGCAGGTATTCGTCTTTGTCGCCCAGGTGGTTCTTGCCAAACTGGCCAGTGCTGTAACCCAGCGACTTGAGCGCCTGGGCAATGGTGATGTCGCGGTCCTGCAGGCCCACGGGCGCCCCCGGTGCGCCGACCTTGGAAAGGCCGGTACGCAATGGCGTCTGCCCGGTGATGAAGCTGGAGCGGCCGGCGGTGCAGCTGTTCTCAGCGTAGTAGTCGGTGAACAGCATGCCCTCCTTGGCGATCCGGTCGATGTTCGGGGTCTTGTAGCCGACCACGCCCATCGAATAGGCACTGATGTTGGTCTGGCCGATATCGTCACCGAATATCACCAGGATGTTGGGTTTGTCCGCCGCATTGGCGGCCCCCGCGCTTATGCCCAGCACCGAGGCCGCGATCAATGCGAGCGTCGGTATCCATCTGCGTTTGCCAGTCATTCGACTTGCCTCCCTTTCGCGATCCAGACCGCCAGCCGGCGGCCAATGAGTTGCTCACTGCGTTGTTCGTTGACAGCGTCACTGCACATGCTCATTTCGAGGTGGCCTCGAAAGGGAATACCCGTGCCCAGTCGGCAGCCATATCCACGATAGTCCAGTCCTGGCGTTTGGCTTCATCCAGCGCCTTGTCCAGGCGCCCGACCTTTGAGTCGCGGTCGTACGCCCATTCCCGCGCAGCGTCAGTGTGATGCACCAGGCCCATGAACCGCGGGCCGTCGCCGGCGGCGGTCCACTGCAGCATCTGCAGGTCGCCGTCGGAGTTGCCAAAGGCCAAAATCGGCCGTCGGCCGATGATCGCGTCGATGCTTTCCGGCTTGCCGGGGCCATCGTCGTTGTGGGCGATCTTGGCGGTGCGCAGCACTTGCGGTTTGCCGTCGACCACCTGGTAGGCGGTGATGAAGCTGGAGCCGATCACCTGTTCCGGCGGGATGCCATAGACCTCTTCGGCGAAGGCGCGCATGAAGGCGGTGTCGCCGCCGGAAACGATGTAGGTCTTGAAGCCCTGGCTGCGCAGGTAATCGAGCAGCTCGTGCATCGGCTGGTAGATCATCTCGCTGTACGGCTTGCCGCTTTTCGGGTGCCGGGCCTTGGCCAGCCAGGCTTTGGCGCGGCCGATGAAGGTCTCGGTGCTGATCCCGGTATGGGTCGCCCCGACGATCTTCAGCAGGCTGTCCATGCCGCCGGCGGCCAGGGTTTTCTGGTCGTTCTCGAGCACCGCCTTGAACGGTTGCTGGTCTTTCCATTCAGGGTGCTCGGGGGCCATGCGCTTGATCTCGTCGAAGGCGAACAGCAGCTGGAAGTACGCCGGCTGCTCGCTCCACAAGGTGCCGTCGTTGTCGAACACGGCGATGCGCTGTTCGGCGGGCACGAACTGCTTCGAGCCCTGGCTTGTGACCTGTTCGACAAAGCTCAGTATCGCGCTGCGCGCTGCGCCCTCGCGCCAACTGGGCAAGGGCTCGGCGGCCTGCAGCAGCGCGGGCCAGTGCAGCAACAGCAAGAGCATCAGCCACAGGGGCTGGCGAGGCTTGAGGTTCATGGCAACTCCTTGTCGTGTATGGGGTTGAGCGGGCGCAAGGCCTGTGCGCCAGCGCTGGTGCGGGTGTGCCGGGCGGTGGGCCGGTGAGTTTGTTGCAGGTGCGGGATGAATGCTTCCGGTGCTGCCTGGCTGGCGCTGCCATAGCACTGGCGCAGCAAGCCCTGATCGGCGTCGGCCAGGCGCAGCCGGCCCTGGCTGCGCCGCCACCACAGGTACAGGGCGCTCAGTTGCGCCGGGCGCTGGCGCAGTTGCCCGGGTACCTGTTGCCAGGCATAGGCGGCAGAGGCTTCGCGACGCGCCTTGCGCGCAGCTTGCCAGCGCTGCCAGGCAGTCCGGCCCTGGTCGCGATAGCGACGGACGAGCAGTGCGAGCAGGCCTAACAATGCGCCAATGATCGCCGCTGTCAGCCAATGCCGGGACAGGTGCAGGCGTGATTGCTGGCCGAGCCGTTGCAGGTCTTCGGTGACCGAGAACGGCGGCTGGTATTGCGGGTTGGCGCTGGCGGTGAAGCGCATGGCCGGCAGTTCGGCGCTGTGCAGGGTCTGGTCCTGGGTGCTCCACCATTGCACGCGCAGCGCGGGCAGCTGGAACGTGCCGGGTTTTTCGATGCGGTAGCTGGCGCTGTCGATGCGCTGGCCACCCAGTGCATGCCCGCGGCCATCATCGAGCGCGGTGACCTGCGGGGTCTTGAGGTAGCGGCTCAGGCCCGCGACGTGGTCAAGCGGGGTGACCGGCAGCATCAGGCTCAAGGCACCGTCGGCCTGCAGGGTAATACTGCGGGTCAGGCTGTCGCCGACCTTCAGATCACCGCTGGCCGGGGCTATCTGCTGGCTCAAGCGCACCTGGCTGGCCACCAGCACCTGCTGCCCGGCATCAACCCCGGCCGGTAGATGCACGTGCAGCAGCAGCGGCTGGCTACTGGCGTTCAACGGTGCCTGGGCATTGCCCGGGGTGGCGGTGACGGTCAAGGCCGGCAGTTGCAGGTCACCGGCCTGTTGCAGGGTAAGCTGGTACAGGTAGCGCATGCCGAACCAGGGAATGTCGCCCTGGCGCTCGGTCAGGTGTTCGGCCTGGCCTGCCGGCGGTGTCACCAGGGCCCCGGGCAGGTTCAGCTCGGGCAGTTGCGGGGCGCTGGTGAACCAGGTGTCGGTGAGCACGTCCAGTTGCAGTTGCACGGTTTCACCGACCACTGCCGAGTCGTCGGGCAACAGTTGCGCCTGCACGCGCAACTGCGCCTCGGCGGCCAGCAGGCCGTTGCTGAACAGGGCCAGAAGCAACACCAGGTGCTTCATTGCGTGCCCCCTGGCGCCTGGTCCTGGAGCCTGAACTTGCGCCGCAGGAAATCTGCCGGCGAGGTGGTCAGGTTCTGTAGCCACAGTTCATCGGACCCGGCCTGAGGGGTTTCGACCTGTTTGCTCGGGCCTTTGCCGGCCGGCTTGTCGTAGGCCACCTGATCAGGCTTTACCTCAGGGGCGTTCTCTTGCGCCGAGTCGTAGTCTTTTGCCAGCGCCTGGGCCAGGGCCAGGTTGGCTTTTGCTTCGGCAAACTCCGGTTGCAGGCGCAGGGCTTCAGTGTAGGCGGCGATGGCCTGGTCGAACTTGAAGCGCCGGGTGTAGATGTTGCCCAGGTAGAAATAGGCGGGGGCGCTCTGCAAGCGGGCGAAGCTGGCCAGGGCCAGGTCGTAGTCGGCGGCATTGTAGGCGGCGATGCCTTTCCAGTAAGGGTCGCTGAAGTGCGCGGCAGCGGCCGGGTAGTGATGATGCTCGAAGGCCCAGCGGCCCTGCTGGTCAGGGGTGAGGAAGGCATCGGCCATGGCATTGGCACGGGCGCCGTCGACCGGCAGCAACAGCCCCAGCAGCAGGCAGGCGCTCCAGTTCAGGCTCCAGCCGCGACGAATGCACAAGAACCCCAGCACCAGCAGCGGCCAGCACAGCCAGTAGCCGGCGTCTTTCCAGTGCAGGGCCTGCGGGTCGGCGCTGGCGTCGTCGAAATGTGCCTGGGCATGGGCCTCGATCCAGTCCAGGTCATCGTCATCAACAGTCAGGCTGCCCAGCGGTGCGTCCAGCGCCGAGGCCAGTTGCTTGAGCCCGTCCTTGTCAAAGCGGCCCAGTTGCGGACGGCCCTGGCTGTCGCTCAGGGGCTGGCCGTCGGGGCCTTTGATCAGGCCGTCGTCGCTGTTGCCCACGGCCAGCACCAGCACCTGCAGGCGGGTGCCCCGCAGGGCCTTGGCCAGTTGCGGCAACTGGCTGCGGTCGGCGCCATCGCTGAGCAGCACCAGGGTGGCCGGGCCATCCTCGGCGGCAACCAGCGCCTTGGCTTGCTCGATCACCGCCAGCACGTTCTTGCCCGGCTGCTCGATCAGGTTGCTGGCCAGGGCCTGGAGAAAACTGTCGAGCAAGGCCGGGTCGCGGGTCGCCGGCAGCACCAGGTGCGCGCTGCCGGCATAGGCGATCAGCCCGGTGGCGGCACCCTGGCGGCGCTCGATCAGGCTGTGCAGCTTGTGCTTGGCCGCTTCCAGGCGGCTGGGGGCGATGTCGCTGGCGTCCATCGAGCCGGACAGGTCCAGGGCCAGAATCAACGGCGCGCGGTTGTCGAGAAACTCCGGGCGGTCCTGTTCCCAGCTCGGCCCGGCCATGGCCACGGCGCCGAGGATCAGCAAGGCGCTGGCCAGGTGCACCGGGCGCAGCAAATGGCGGTCATGGCCGTCCAGGCGCAAATGCTTGAGCAGGTGCGCGGCTATGTTGCTGTGGCCGGCTGCGAGGGTTTGCCGGCGGTAGTACCAGGCCAGCGGTAGCAGCACCCCAGGCAGCAGCAGCCACAGCCACAGCGGGCGCAGAAAATGCAGGTTGTGCAGGTCAATGTCCATGCCTGGCAGCCTTTGCAGGGTTAATGCGCGGGCGCAGCGAAAACACCAGGGCCAACAGGTGATAGGCGCTGAACATCAGCAGCGCCACCGCCAGCGGCAGCCAGAACAGGTCGCGCTTGGGCTGGTGGGTCAGGGTCTTGACCTGGTGCGGGGTGAGTTGGTCGAGGGTGGTATAGACCTGCTGCAGAGCATCGCGGTCGGCGGCGCGAAAAAACCGCCCGCCGGTGGCCGTGGCGATCTGTTCGAGGCTCTGCAAGTCGACCTTGGCTTCGGCCTCGGCCTGCGGGTCACCGATGCCGATGGTGTGGATCACCACCCCACGCGCGGCGGCCATGGCGGCGGCATGGGCTGGGGTGATGGCGCTGCTGGTGTCGTTGCCGTCGGTGAGCAAAATCAGCACCTTTTCTGGCTCCTTGGCCTGCTCCAGCAGTTTCAGGCTCAGGCCGATGGCGTCACCGATGGCGGTGTTGGGGCCGGCCATGCCGACATCGGTCTGCGCCAGCAGCAGGGCCAGGCTGGCGTGATCGAGGGTTAGCGGTGCCTGCGGGTAAGCGCCGCTGCCGAACACCACCAGGCCGAGGCGGTCCTTGGGGCGCTGACGGATGAAGTCCTGGACCACCGCCTTGACTGCGCTCATGCGCGACACCGGCTGGCCGTTGGCGTCCTTGAGGTCGACGGTCTGCATCGACTGGGAAATATCGATCGCCAGCATCAGGTCGCGTACCGGCTGTTCATGCTGTTGCGGCGGTTCGACCAGCACCGGGCGTGCCAGTGCCACAGTCAGCAAGGCCCAGAGCAGCCAGTGCAGAATCAGTTGCCAGGTGTTGTGGCGGGTACCGGGCACACCGGGTGCCTGGCCGCTGGCCCGGCTGATGGCTGCGAAGAACGGCACGCGGATAGCACTGCGGGCCTCTTCGTAGGGCGGCAGCCAGCGGTAGCCGAGCAGCGGCAGCGGCAACAGGAGCAGCAACCAGGGGTAGTCAAACTGCCACATGATGGTGTTCCACCCAGGTTCTGCACTGTTGCAGCAGCGTCTGCGCATCGCTGCCTTGCAAGCGGCTGTCCGGCGCGTAGGCCAGGTGCGCCAGTTGTTCGGCGAAATCCGCAGGCAGCGCTGTGGGGCTGTGGGCACTGAGAAAAGCTTGCCAGTCGCTACCGCGCAAACTGGCGACAGCCGGGCTGGCCGGCATTGACAATGCCACGCGCTTGAGCAGCTCGGGCAGTTCGCGCAGGGCCGCCAGATGCTGCTGCGGGTCTGCCAGGCGCGACTCGATCAGCGCCAGTTGCGCCAGTGCCTCGCGCCGGTAGCGGTTCAGCCGCCAGCGCCGATAACGCCAGGCGCCGTAGATCAGCAGTGCAGCCAGCAGTAGCACCGCAAGGGCTGCCCAGCCCCAGGTTTGCGGCAGGTAGCTGGGGGCTGGCGGCAGGGCCAGTTCCTTGAGCTGGTCGATGCTTGGCCGCACGCTGCTCATGACCAATGCCCCTGGCGCTTGCCCAGTTCCAGGCGCAGTTGCTCGCTGGCGGGCAGGGCGGTGCTGAACATCAGCAACGGTACCTGACTGCGCCGCAGCAGTGCGGCCACCTCCTGCAGGCGTGCGCGCAGAAATTCGCTCAATGGCTTGTGCACCTGGCGGCGCTCGACGGCAAGCTCGACCTGCAACTGGCCCTGGCTGACCAGCATGCGCCCGGCGCGCGGCAGGTCGAGGGCCAGCGGGTCATAGACCTGCAAGGCGATGACGTCGTTGTGCGCGCGCAACTGGCGTAGCTGCTGCAGGGTGCGTTCACTGGCACCGGCAAAATCGCTGATGATGCAGATCAGGTGATCGTGGGCGGCCAGGCTCAGGCAGCGTTGCAGGACTGTGTCCAGGCTCTGCGCCGAGTCGCTTTCCGGAGCCTGGGCTTCCAACGCCTGGTTGAAGCGCGCGGTGGCCGCGCAGATGGCCTGGACCCGGCTGCGGCTGCGCAACGGCGACAGGCTTTCGATCTTCTGGTCGTTGAACAGCAAGGCGCCGACGCGGTCGCCGGCCTTGAGTGCCATCCACGCCGCCAGCGCTGCCAGTTGCGCGGCGATGGCCGATTTGAAGCTGCGCTGGCTGCCGAAGAACATCGACATGCGCTGGTCGATCAGCAGCAACGCCGGGCGGTCACGCTCTTCGGTAAAAGTGCGCACGATCGGCGTGCCGCTGCGCAGCGAAGCCTTGCAGTCGAGGTGGCGCAGGTCGTCGCCGGGCTGGTAGCGGCGCAGCTCATCGAAGTTCAGGCCGCGCCCGCGCAGGCGCGAGGCGTGGCTGCCGGCCAGCACGCTGGCCCGTGGCTGGCGGGCGAGAAAGCTCAAGCCCTGGGCATCGGCCTCCAGGGCCATCAGCTGGGCCAGCGACACATACACCAGCCCGTCGGCTGCTTGCGCCTTGAGCGCCATGGCCTGCTCCTTATGCCGGGATGGCGACCTTGTCCAGCAGGCGGTCGAGAATCTGCTGGCTGCCAACGCCATCTGCCACCGCGTCGTAACTTGGTTGCAGGCGATGGCGCAGCACCGGGTGGAGCATCGCCCGGACGTTGTCCGGCGAGACGAAGTCCTGGCCTTGCAGCCAGGCATCGGCCCGCGCGCAGCGATCCAGGCTGATCCCGCCGCGCGGGCTGGCGCCCAGTTGCAGCCAGCGGGCCAGCTCCGGGTCGTAGTCGGCGGGGTGGCGGGTGGCGTTGATCAGGTCGATCAGGTAGCGGTCGATGGCCGGCGCGACATGGATCGCGGCGATCTCCTGGCGCGCCTGGAAGATCGCGTCCTGGGCCAGGCTGAAGGTATTGGCCGCAGTCTGCGCCGCCGCTTGCTGCTCTTCCTGACGCAGCAGTTGCAGCACCTGGGTTTCGTTGTCGGGTGCCGGGTAGTCGAGCAGCACCTTCATCAGAAAACGGTCCATCTGCGCCTCAGGCAGAGGGTAGGTGCCTTCCTGCTCGATGGGGTTCTGGGTGGCGATGACCATGAACAGCGCCGGCAGCTTGTGGCTGTTGCCGGCTACGGTGATCTGCCGCTCTTCCATGGCTTCGAGCAGGGCGGCCTGGACCTTGGCCGGGGCGCGGTTGATCTCGTCGGCGAGGATCAGGTTGCCGAACAGCGGCCCGGGCTGGAAGTGCACCTGATGCTGGCCGCCGACCTGCTGCAGCACCTCGGCGCCGGTGATGTCCGAGGGCAGCAGGTCGGGGGTGAACTGGATGCGGCTCATCTGTGCGTCCAGGTGCCGGGCCAGGGCTTTGACCGTGCGGGTCTTGGCCAGGCCCGGCAGGCTTTCGAGCAATACGTGGCCGTTGGCCAACAGGCCGATCAGGATCTGCCGGATCACCTGGTCCTGGCCAAGTACCGTTTCGGCGATGGCGGCGTGCAGGGCGTTGATGTCAGTCAGGGCGCTCATGGTCCAGTCCTTGTCATGGCAGTTACCAGGCGTAGTTCAGACGCAAGGTCCAGGTGTTCACATCAGGCGACTTGTTGCGCTCCGAGACCGTGTCGGTGTAAGCGATCAGGCCGCCGAACTGCGGCGAGAGCATGAAGCCCATGCTGGCGCCGAGCAGGACGTTTTCCTGCTGGTTGTCCTGGCCGACGCCATCGACCCTGGTCTCGCCGCCAGCGCTGTAGGTGGCGTCCAGCGAGGCCCACAAGGCGCGGTTGATGGTGTAGCTGTAGTGGCCCTCAACGGCGTACAGCGGCTTTTGCTCAAGCTTGCTGTTGCCCAGGTAATCGTCGTTGTCGCCGAACAGCGAGACCCAGGTGTTGATCTCCAGCCAGGTCGGGCCGAAGGGCGTGCCAAAGCCGATTTCCGGTTTGAGCACCCAGCGGTTGGCGCCGATGTTGATCACCCGGTCCTTGTCGTAATCGCCGTTGGGCACGGTCAGCCACAGCGCACCGGTCATAAAGGTTTCCGGAGTCCAGTTGGCAAACTCCTCGGCAGTCAGCGCCGGGCCGCCAAAGAAGTTGTGGGCGAAAACGATCTGGGTATCGCCCATGCCGCCGTTGTGCTTGGTGCCGTCGAAAAAGCGAGCGTTGTCGAACGAGGCAGACACGTCGGCATAGGGCTGCACCAGCTGGATCGCACTGTTGCGCCCGGCAATGTCGAACGAGCGCGCCAGGCGCAGGATGTACAGGTCGGCATCCAGCGACAGGCCGTCGATCGGCAGCGCGGTGTCGATGGGGGTGTTGGCATCGATGCGGTTGTAGTAGCCAAAGACCATGTTGAGGTCGATGGGGATGTTCTGCCAGTCGCGGGCGTTGTCTGCCTGGGCCAGCAGCGGGGCGGTGGTGAGCACGAGCAACGCCGTTTGACGTGCAGTAAGGCGGGTACCCATGGCTTGGCTCCTTCAGTCGATTAGTGCTTGTTTGCCGTCCACAGCGGCAGTTTCCCATTGCCCGGGTTGGCGCTGGCGTTGAATGGGGCGTGGGCGCGGCTGGCGCAGGTTCATCAGTCCTCCTTACTTGCCAAGGGTCAGGTTGAGGCCGGCAAATACGGTGAACTGCGGCAGGCCATCGCCTTTTTTCTCCACCGTCCACTGCGGCTCGACGAAGGCATTGAGGATGTTGCTACCGGACTTCCATACCTTGCCCAGGCCCAGGCCGAGGGGGATGTAGTGGCTGTCGTTCTTCAGGTCGAAGGTCCAGGTGGCGGTGGAGCGCAGGTACCAGCCTTTGGGCAGGTTGTGGATGATGAACGGCTGCAGGGTGGCCGATTCCACATGCGCCCGGTCATGGTCGCCAGCAAACGAGCTCTGGTATTGCACCAGCGCACCGAGCAGGCCGCGCGGCGAGGAATCGATAGCGACCGCTGCCAGGCCCGCCTGCCATTTGCCGGTGCCCAGTTCGTCGTGTTCGGCGGTGGGGGCGGTGATTTGCGGGCCGATGCCCAGCTGTACGCCTTCGGTCTTGAGCAGAAAGATATCGAACAGGTTCAGGTCACCGATGCCAGTGCTGTAGCCACCGTGCGGATCGGGGCGGGTGCTGACCGGCAGGGTCGCACGCAGCAGTTGCGGCACCGGCAGGAAGTCGCCAGCGGCCAGCGGCAGGGTGCCGCGCACCAGCAGGTCGTTGCTATGGGCATTGCTGTCGTACAGCGACGGCGTGTAGTAATCCTGAAGGTTCAGGCCTGGCGCCAGGTTGAGCGGGTTGTTGCTCTTGTTCGCGGTCTCGGCGTTATTGGCCAGTGGTGCCTGGGCAAACAGCAGGGCGCAGGGCAGCGCGAAGCAAACGGCATGAATCCTTTGCATAGCGTGAACGCCTGATCAGTGACGCAGTTAAACGCTGTTACGGGTTAGCCCGCATGGATTACTGGTACTTGATGACGATGCCTTTGAGCTTGCGCCCTTCGATGGCGCGGATATCGCGGTCCCACAGCGGGCCGCTGACGTAAGCGGACACCGGCTGGATGCGGTCGTAGACCACCACCACGGCATCGCCGCCGATGCTGGCGGCCTGCTCGCGCAGCTTTTGCTCGACCTCGGTGATCGGCGGAGGTGGTTCGACGCTGGCATCGACGACGATTTCACCGAGCCGGGTATGCGGCCGGGTCGGTTCGCTGCGCAGCACCTGGACATTGGCGGCACTGGTGGGGGCGGCGTGGGGCGCACCGACATACTCGGTGGTGCGCGCGTCGATGTTGCTGCAGCCGGCCAGGGCCAGCAGCAGCGCGCCGAGCAACCAGTGCTGGCGCGGGTAGAGCTTGAGACCTGCAATCATCCTTCGATTCCCTCCGAAGCCTGTCATGCGCTGAAACAAAGACTTAACTGAAAGTAGCTGCAATTGAGTCAGTCGCAAGGAAAAGAAGGATATTTGTCGGACGGCTAACCGTCCTTAGCCCAGCACCTCGCGCAGCCGGTACCAGAACATCCCCAACGCCAGCAACGGCGAGCGCAGGGCCTTGCCGCCGGGGAAGGTCAGGTGCGGCACCGCGCTGAACACATCCAGGCCCTGGCTGTGCCCGGCGTGAATGGCTTCGGCCAGCAGCCGCGCGGTCCAGTGGGTGACGTTCAGGCCATGGCCGCTGTAGCCCTGGGCATAGAACACGTTCGGGTGCTGTTGCAGGCGGCCGACCTGGGGGAAGCGATTGGCGGTGATGCCGATCTTGCCGCCCCACTGGAAGTCGATGCGGGTATTGGCCAGTTGCGGGAACACCTTGAGCATCTTCGGTTTCATGTAGGCAGCGATATCCGCAGGGTCGCGCCCGGAGTAGTGGCAGGCGCCACCGAACAGCAGGCGGCGGTCGGCCGACAGCCGGTAATAGTCGAGGCCGACCTTCTGGTCGCACAGCGACAGGTTCTGTGGAATCAGCTGCTCGGCCTGTGCCTGGGACAGCGGCTCGGTGGCGATGATGTAGCTGCCGGCGGGCAATACCTTGCCGCTCAGGCGCGGCTCCAGTTCATCCAGGTGCGCGTTGCAGGCCAGCACCAGGCTGCCGGCGCGCACCGTACCGTGCCGGGTGCGTACCTGCGCAGTGGCGCCATGGCTGATTTCCAGCACCGGGCTCTGTTCGAAGATGCGCACGCCGAGGGATTCGGCCACGCGTGCCTCGCCCAGCACCAGGTTGAGCGGATGCAGGTGGCCCGAGCCGCGGTCGATCAGGCCGCCGGCATACAGGTCGGAGGCGACCACCTGATGCATCTGCTCAGGCCCGATCAATTGCGTTTCATGCCGATAATTCTGCTCGGCCAGGCTTTGCTGCTCGGCACGCAAGGCGGCGAACTGCGCCGGGGTGTTGGCCAGTTCGCAAAAGCCCCAGCGCAGGTCGCAATCGATGCCGTGGGTGCGGACGCGCTCGGCCACCACCTCGACCGATTCGATGCCGGCGCGTTGCAGGTACTTCACCCCCTCCTGGCCGACGTAGCGGGCGAAGCCCTCGACCTCATGGCCGATACCGCGGATCAGCTGGCCGCCGTTGCGCCCGCTGGCGCCCCAGCCGATGCGCCGGGCTTCGAGGAGGATCACCGAGAGCCCGCGCTGGGCCAGTTCGATGGCGCAGTTGACCCCGGTAAAACCGCCGCCGATCACGCAGACATCGGCCTGCAGATCGGCGCCCAGGGCAGGGTAGGGCGCCAGGTCATGGGCCGTGGCGCTGTAGTAGGAGCGGGCGTGTTCAGGGCTGTACTGGTTCATTTGTTCGACTTCACTTTGCTCCAGGAGCGGGTCATCAGGCGCATGATCGCCGGCGTCGGGGTGCTGGACACGTACAGCTTGTCGAGCACTGCTTGCGGTGGGTACACCTCGGGGTTGTTGACCAGCTCCGCGTCCATGTACTGCTTGGCCGGCGGGTTGGCGTTGGCGTAGCCGACCACGCCGCTGACCTTGGCGATCACTTTCGGGTCGAGCAGGTAGTTGATGAAGGCGTAGGCCTCTTTCGGGTTGCTGGCGTCGGAGGGAATCGCCAGCAGGTCGAACCACAGGTTGCTGCCTTCCTTGGGAATGGCGTAGGCGATGTTGACGCCGTTGTTGGCTTCCTTGGCGCGGTTGGCGGCCTGGAACACGTCGCCCGAATAGCCGAAGGCCACGCAGATATCGCCGTTGGCCAGGTCCGAGACATATTTGGACGAGTGGAAATAGGTGATGTAGGGGCGCAGGGTCAGTAGTTTGGCCTCGGCCGCCTTGTAGTCTTCAGGCTTTTCGCTGCGCGGATCCTTGCCCATGTAGTTGAGGATGGCCGGGAACAGTTCGTCGGCCGAGTCCATGAACGACACGCCACACTGGCTGAGCTTTTTCAGGTTCTCGGGCTCGAACATCACCGCCCAGGAATCGATGTGGTCGACGCCCAGCACCTGCTTGACCTTGTCGACGTTGTAGCCGATGCCGTTGGTGCCCCACAGGTAGGGCACCGAGTGCAGGTTGTCGGCGTCGTTCTCCTGGAGGAACTTGAGCAGCACCGGGTCGAGGTTCTTCCAGTTCGGCAACTGCTCGCGGTCCAGTTTCAGAAAGGCCCCGGCTTTGACCTGACGGGCCAGAAAGTGGTTGGAAGGCACGACCACGTCGTAGCCGGTGCGACCGGCGAGCAACTTGCCTTCCAGGGTTTCGTTGGAGTCGAACACGTCGTAGATGACCTTGATACCGGTGCTGCCCTGAAAATCCGCCAGGGTGGTTTCACCGATGTAGTCGGTCCAGTTGTACACGCTGACACTGGGCTGGGCCTGGGCCACGGCGCTGACCAGCAGCGCCAGGGTTGCAGTTACGACTGTTTTCATGGGACGCATATCGACACCTTTTCGAATTGTTGTTTTCGATACTTGTTACAAGCTCGGGCTCAGACGCTGAGCAGCAGGAATTCGCGCTCCCAGGAGCTGATCACCCGTTTGAAGTTCTCGTGCTCGGCACGCTTGACCGCCACGTAGCCGCGGACGAACTTGCTGCCCAGGTACTGCTCGATGGTCGGGCAGTCTTCCATGTGCGCCAGGGCGTCTTCGATGGTGATCGGCAGGCGCAGGTTGCGCCGCTCGTAGGCGCGGCCCTGCACAGGGGCACTGGGGTTGATCTTCTCGACCATGCCCAGGTAGCCGCACAGCAGGCTCGCGGCAATCGCCAGGTAGGGGTTGGCATCGGCGCCGGGCAGGCGGTTTTCCACGCGCATCGCCTCGGGGCTCGAGGTCGGTACGCGCAGGCCCACGGTGCGGTTCTCTTCGCCCCATTCGACGTTCACCGGCGCCGAGGTGTCGGGCAGGAAACGGCGGAACGAGTTGACGTTGGGGGCGAACATCGGCAGCACTTTGGGGATGTACTTTTGCAAGCCGCCGATGTGATGCAGAAACAGCTCGCTCATTTGCCCGTTGTCGTCGACGAAGATCGGCTTGCCGGTGGCGATGTCGACCACACTCTGGTGCAGGTGCATGGCGCTGCCCGGCTCGTCGCCCACCGGCTTGGCCATGAAGGTGGCGGTGACGTTGTGCTTGAGCGCCGCCTCGCGCATGGTGCGCTTGAACACGGTGATCTGGTCGGCAAGGTCGAGGGCGTCGCCGTGACGGAAGTTGATTTCCATCTGCGCCGGGCCGTCTTCGTGGATCAGCGTGTCGAGGTCCAGGCCCTGGGCTTCGCACCAGTCGTAAACGTCTTCGAACAGCGGGTCGAATTCGTTGGCGGCATCGATCGAGAACGACTGGCGGCCGCTTTCGGCCCGGCCCGAACGGCCCAGTGGCGCCTGCAGCGGCAAGTCCGGGTCTTCGCAGCGCTGGGTCAGGTAGAACTCCATCTCCGGGGCGACGATGGGCTGCCAGCCCTTGTCGGTGTAGAGCTTGAGGACTTTCTTGAGCACGTTGCGCGGCGACAGCTCGATCGGGTTACCTTGCTTGTCGAAGGTGTCGTGGATCACCACGGCGGTCGGCTCGATGGCCCATGGCACCACGTACACCGCCGCCGAATCCGGGCGGCAGACCATGTCGATGTCGGCCGGATCGAGCAGGTCGTAGTAGATGTCGTCGTCGACAAAGTCCCCGGTTACCGTTTGCAGAAGCACACTTTCCGGCAGGCGCATGCCTCGTTCATGCAGGAACTTGTTGGTCGGTGCGATCTTGCCGCGGGCGATACCGGTCAGATCACTGACCACGCACTCGACTTCGGTAATCTTGTGTTCTTTCAGCCACGCAGACAGCTGATCGAAAGGGGCATTCATAAAGACCTCGTTGTTGGTTTTATCCACGCCAGGACCGGCAGTTGCGACCGGCTTGCCACCCAAGCGGCTTCCCCTGTAGCGCGTTGAGGTCTATCTTGGGTGACGCTTGCGCATTCGATCTATCCACTTTCAGCAAGACTAAAATGCACCAAAAGAGTGCATAAAGAGCAGCTCATGACAGCGTCAACGCCTTTGCGGGTTCAAGCTTTCAATACCGCCGATGTCACCGAACAGGTCCGTGCCACCCCGGGCTGGACCCAGCATTACCAACAGATGTCTCCCGGGCATTTCGCCGGCCAGCTGCGCTGCCTCGACCTGCAGGGCGTGGAGATTTACGAGGAGTGCATGAACACTCGGGTCGAGCAGAATTTCAGTGCGCCGGCCGGCTCCCTGGCGTTCTGTTTCGACCGCAACGATCACAGCCTTTACGTGCTCAATGGCGAAAGCCGCAACATCTGGATCACCCCGGAGAACTACCAGGAAGTGGCCGTGGTGTTCGGCCCGGAATTCGTCCAGCGCCACAGCCTGGACATCGCCCGCCTCGACGGGCTGTTCATGGCGCCGTTGAACTCGATGCAGAACGAGCTGTTCAGCCGCTGGCTGAGCGGCACCCTCACGCGCATCTCGCAGACCATCGACCCACCAAGCCAGGACGCATTGGCCGCGCAGTTGCTGGAAGACTGCCTGTTCATCCTCGATAACGCGTGCATCTGCCTCGATCGCGGGGCGTTGTGGCGGCGTACCGAAGAGCGCGCAATCATGCGCAAGGTTGGCGAATGGGCGGCAGATTGCCCGGAAGAAACCCTCAATCTGCTTGAGCTTTCGCAGGTTGCCGGGGTGTCCCTGCGCCAGCTGCAGCACGCCTTCAAGACCTTTACCGGCATGGCCCCGGCGCAGTGGCTGCGCTTGCGCCGGCTCAACAGTGCACGGCGTGAATTGCTCAGTTGCACGCCCAGCGATACCACCGTCGCCGAAGTGGCCATGCATTGGTCGTTCTGGCACCTGGGACGGTTTTCCGACAGCTACCGCAAGCTGTTCAAGGAGCTGCCCAGCGAGACCCTGAAGCGCGTGGCGCTGTCAGTCAGATAGCCAGCAGTGGTAATGTTCGACCTACTAAATGAAGTCGATAGCCTGGAAAGACCATGCCAAGAGCCTCCCACCAAGACCTGCGTCGCGCGTTCCGCCAACTGCTTGCCTCACCTGCCTGCTACCACACCGCCTCTGTTTTCGACCCGATGTCGGCGCGCATTGCCGCTGACCTGGGCTTCGAGGTGGGGATCCTCGGCGGTTCGGTGGCCTCCCTGCAGGTGCTGGCCGCCCCTGACTTTGCCCTGATCAGCCTGAGCGAATTCGCCGAGCAGGCGACGCGGATCGGCCGGGTGGCGCAACTGCCGGTAATTGCCGACGCCGACCACGGCTATGGCAACGCGCTCAACGTGATGCGGACGGTGACCGAGCTTGAGCGTGCCGGGATTGCCGCGCTGACCATCGAGGACACCCTGCTGCCGGCCCAGTTCGGGCGCAAGTCTACCGACCTGATCAGCATCGCCGAAGGCGTCGGCAAGATCCGTGCGGCGCTGGAGGCGCGGGTTGACCCGGAGCTGTCGATCATTGCCCGCACCAACGCGGCGCTGATTGCCACCGAAGAAGTCATCGCCCGCACCGTGGCCTACCAGAACGCCGGCGCAGACGCCTTGTGCATTGTCGGTATCCGCGACTTCGAACACCTGGAACAGATTGCCGCGCACCTGAGCGTGCCGCTGATGCTGGTCACCTACGGCAACCCGCAACTGCATGATGATGCGCGCCTGGCCGAACTGGGCGTGCGCATTGCCGTCGATGGCCATGGCGCCTACTTTGCCGCGATCAAGGCCACCTACGACTGCCTGCGCGAGCAGCGCGGTATCACCAGCAGCACCTCGGACCTGAGCGCCACCGAACTCACCCATACCTACACGCAACCGGACGACTACATCGTCTGGGCCCGCGAGTACATGGACGTCAACGAATAGGCCGCAAGGCTTAGTCAACGCTACAACTCTCTACAAATGGAAGCGAAACAATTCATGAAGAAATCTACAGGCGTACTCGGCCTCGCAGTGGCAGTGGCAGCGGTGTGCACCGCGGGTGCCTGGTACACCGGCAAGCAACTGCCAGGCGTGCTGGCAACCACCATCGCCGAATCCAACGCCCAGACCAAGCAGGCGCTGGTGGGTATGGACACCCTCGTGGAGCTTGAGCTGGTATCGCTGGACAGCCATCTGTTCAGCAGTACCGCCAAATACCGCCTCAAGGTAAAGAACCTGCAGGTTGGCGAAGACAGAAAAAGCTTTGAGCTGAATTTTGTCGACCAGATCGAACACGGGCCGTTGCCGCTGTCGCGGGTCAAGGCGCTGAAGCTGATGCCGGTCATGGCAGCCAGTCATTACAGCCTGGAAAAAGACGCGGCCACCGCCGACTGGTTCGCCCTGACCAAAGACGTTTCGCCGCTGCAAGGCCAGGTTGCCTACGGCTACGATCGCTCGATGGACAGCGCTTTCCAGGTGGCGCCGATCGAGTGGAGCAAGGACGGCTCGTCGCTGAAGTTCTCCGGCTTTGAAGTCACTGGCCACGGCAACGAAGGCGCCGAACACGTGCAGCTCACCGGCCAGTCGGGCGGCCTGAGCCTGAACCTGGTCGACCCTGACAGCAAAGTGCTGAAAGTCGAGATCAAGGGCCTGAGCCTGACCGGCGACATGACCAAGACGCCGTTCGGCTTCTATGTCGGCAAGATGGACATGGCCGTGGCTGATACGGTCGCCACCTTCGGCGATGAGCAAAAGGTCCTGAAGCTCAAGGGCCTGGCGCAGAACAACGAGTACAAGAACGACGGCGACAAGCTCTCGGCACGCATGGAATACAAGGTTGGCGACATCAACTTTGACGGCAAGGCCATCGGTGCCGGCGAGATGGTCTGGAGCCTCAAGCGTCTCGACATCCCGGCCATGCAAGCGCTGATCGGCTGGTACCAGAGCCGCCTGCCGGAGTTCCAGCAGGCCGCTGCCGAAGGTGCAGGCATGCCGGACCTGGCGATGACCGAGGCTGAAACGGCCCAGGTGCGCAGCGATGTGCAGCGCCTGCTGGCAGCCAAGCCGCAGATCGCCCTGGAGAACCTGTCGTTCAAGACTGCCAATGGCGAAAGCCGTTTCAGCTTCAGCGTCGACCTGGCCAACCCGACCTCCCTGGAGCTGCCGCCCGAGGAGCTGTCCAAGCAGCTGATCACCCAGCTGCAGAGCAAGCTGTCGCTGTCCAAGCCGATGATCGGTGACCTGGCGACCCTGCAGGCGCAGTTCGAAGGCCAGACCGATGCTGCCATCGTTTCCCAGCAAGCGGCCCAGGCCGGGGAAATGGTCAGCATGATGGCGGTGCAGAGCCAGATGGCCAAGGTCGAGGGCAATGACATTGTTACCTCGCTGCACTATGCCGATGGCATGGTCGACTTCAACGGCCAGAAGATGACCGTTGAGCAGTTCGCCAGCGTGATCATGGCCAACGCCAGCGCAATGCAGGCGACCGGCGGTTGATGTTCAGGCCCGGGGCGCCCGCCCCGGGCTTGTTTCACTAAAAAAACCTTTTGAATTCATTCGATTATCTGTAGCCTTCGGCATCCTATAAAAACCCGAGGCCGCAGCTGGTCCGTGGTTCTGTGCGCAAGGCTGTTTTGCCCTGCCTGTGGAGCCTGTAGCCGATTTGCCAGGGCTCGGTGATACACTCGACTTACGCGCTCAAGCGCCTGCAGGTCCAGCGATCATGACCCAGATTTCCGAACGCCTTCTCGTCCAGGCTCACCTCGATGCCAAGCAGCCCACGCCGCTGACGCCCGAGCAAGAGGCCGACTACCGCGCCGCCATTGCCGCCGAACTCAAGGCGCAAGATGCCGTGCTGGTTGCCCACTACTATTGCGACCCGGTGATCCAGGCCCTGGCCGAGGAAACCGGTGGCTGCGTGTCCGACTCGCTGGAAATGGCCCGCTTCGGCAAGAACCACGCGGCCTCGACCGTGGTGGTCGCCGGGGTGCGCTTCATGGGCGAGACGGCCAAGATCCTCACCCCGGAAAAGCGCGTGCTGATGCCGACCCTTGAGGCGACCTGCTCGCTCGATCTCGGCTGCCCGGTGGAGGAGTTCTCTGCGTTCTGCGACAAGCACCCCGAGCGCACCGTGGTGGTGTATGCCAACACCTCGGCGGCGGTCAAGGCCCGCGCCGACTGGGTAGTGACCTCAAGCTGCGCGCTGGAAATCGTCGAAAGCCTGATGGACAACGGCGAGACCATCATCTGGGGCCCGGACCAGCACCTGGGCCGCTATATCCAGAAACAGACCGGCGCCGACATGCTGCTGTGGGACGGTGCCTGCATCGTCCACGAAGAGTTCAAGTCGCGCCAACTGGCCGACATGAAGGCGCTGTACCCGGATGCGGCAATCCTGGTGCATCCGGAGTCGCCCGAGGCGGTAATCGAGCTGGCCGACGCAGTGGGCTCCACCAGCCAGCTGATTGCGGCGGCGCAGACCCTGCCGAACAAGACCTTCATCGTCGCCACCGACCGCGGCATCTTCTACAAGATGCAGCAGCTGTGCCCCGACAAGATCTTCATCGAAGCGCCTACCGCCGGTAACGGCGCGGCCTGCCGCAGCTGCGCGCATTGCCCGTGGATGGCGATGAATACCCTGGAGCGCACCTTGCAGTGCCTGCGGGAAGGCACTAACGAGATTTTCGTTGAGCCGGCGTTGATCCCCCAGGCGATCAAGCCGCTCAAGCGTATGCTCGACTTCACCCAGGCAGCGCGGATGAAGTTGTCCGGTAACGCCTGACGACGCCTTCGCGGGGCAAGCCCGCTCCTACGGTAGGAGCGGGCTTGCCCCGCGATGCTTAGCGCATCATGTCCTTGACCATCCGCTGCTGCTCCATCAGCTCGCGCTGACGCGCATCGATCTTCGACGCCAGGACAAAGTTGTTGCCGGCGCGCTGCTTGGCGTAGTCGAGCTGCTGCAGGGCCTGGTCGAAGTCGCCCACCAGGGCAAAGTATTCGGCGCGGGCCTGGTGCAGGCCGATGGTGTTGCCCGACAAGCCCCGCACTTCCGCCACGTCATACCAGACGTCCGGGTCTTCAGGACGGTTCTTGAGTAGCGCATCCAGCGCCTTCTCTGCCTCGGCAGGGCGGTTCTGCTTGAGCAGCAGGTCGATGCGCGCCTGTTGCAGCGGGTAGTTGGCCGGGTACAGGCTGCGCATCCGCTCGACCCGTTGCTGGGCATCGGGCAGGCGGTTGTTGGTGATGTCCAGGTCGATCTGCGCCAGGTTGTAGGTGATGTCGTTGGGCGCCTTGGCCAGCAGCGGCTTGAGGTTCTCGCGCGCCTCGTTCAGGCGCCCGCCCTTGATCTGCGCCAGCGCCAGGCCGTAGCGGGCGGCGTCCATCTGCGGGTTTTCGTCGAGCTGGGCCTGGAAGCGCTTGGCGGCAAGGCCGGGGGTGCCTTCGTAGATCAGCGCCACCCGGGCACGAATCAGCTGGTAGCGCATGCTGTCTTCGGTGCCACCCTTGGGCGCCTGTTCGGCGCGGTTGCGGGTGTCGGCGATGCGCGATTCGGTAACCGGGTGAGTCAGGAGGAATTCCGGCGGCTTGGCGTCGTAGCGGTACTGGCGCATCAGGCGCTCGAACATGGTCGGCATGTTGCGCGGATCATAGCCGGCCTTCTCAAGGTTGAGGATACCGATGCGGTCGGCTTCCTGTTCGTTCTGCCGCGAGAAGCGCCGCTGCTCCTGGATGGCGGCCGCCTGGGTGCCGGCAATTGCGGCAATACCGGCATCACCGGCACCTGCCGCGGCGGCGACGATGCCGATCAGCAGCGCGCCCATCATCGGCAACTGCATGCGCTGCTGGGCCTCGACGCCGCGGGCGAAGTGGCGTTGCGACAAGTGCGCCAGTTCGTGGGCCAGTACCGAGGCGTATTCGCCTTCGGTCTGGGCATTGAGGAACAGCCCGCCGTTGACCCCGACGATCCCGCCGGGGGCGGCAAAGGCGTTGAGTTCGCGGCTGTCGATGAGGATGAACTCCAGGCGCCGGTCCTGCAACTGGCTGGTTTCGGCCAGGCGGTAGACGCTGGTTTCGACGTAATCCTTGAGCTGGGGATCGTTCAGTTGGTTGACATTGCCCCGCAGCAGGCTGAGCCAGGCGCGGCCCAGCTGGTGTTCCTGTTGCGGGGAGACAATGGCAGAACTGGCGTCGCCGAGTGACGGCAGGTCGTCGGCATGGCTGGGGAGCGCCATCAAACAGGCCAGCGTCAGCAGGGTAGGGCGCAGAAAATTCATGCACGAAGCTCTGGTCGACAAAGAACCTTACTGTAGCCCGCTCGCACGTTGGCGACCAGTGGCGGTATCCTACCGGGCTTGTTCAAAATGCTACCTGTGCCCGCATTCCTGCCTGGAGAACCCCATGAGCGAGACCCCGACCCATGACGCCGAACTCGACGCCAGCGGGCTGAACTGCCCGCTGCCGCTGCTCAAGGCGAAGATGGAGCTCAATCGCCTGGCCACTGGCGCGGTGCTCAAGGTGATTGCCACCGACGCCGGTTCCCAGCGCGACTTTCGCACTTTTGCCCGATTGGCCGGTCATACGCTGCTGCTCGAAGAGGCCGAGGCCGGTGTTTACACCTACTGGCTGAAGAAGGCCTGAGTTTTTTCTGTTAAAGGATCGTCAATGTTCAAGGTGCTTCGCGACTGGATGCAGCGCTACTTCTCCGATGAAGAAGCGGTGGTGCTGGCGGTCTTGCTGTTTCTGGCGTTCACCGCCGTCCTGACCCTCGGTGGCATGCTCGCGCCGGTGCTGGCGGGGATGGTTCTGGCGTTCCTGATGCAAGGCCTGGTCAACGCCCTGGAGCGCCTGCGGGTGCCCACGCGCTATGCGGTCGGGCTGGTGTTCATGCTGTTCATGGGCGCCCTGGCGGTGTTCCTGCTGGTGCTGGTGCCGCTGCTCTGGCACCAGTTGATCACCCTCTTCAATGAACTGCCGGGCATGCTCGGCAAGTGGCAGTCGCTGTTATTGCTGTTGCCCGAGCGCTACCCGCACCTGGTCTCCGACGAGCAGGTGCTGCAGGCCATCGAGGTGATGCGCGGCGAGATCGGCAAGTTCGGCCAGTGGGCGCTGACCTTCTCGCTGTCGAGCCTGCCGCTGCTGGTCAACATCATGATCTACCTGGTGCTGGTGCCGATCCTGGTGTTCTTCTTTCTCAAGGACCGCGAGCAGATCGCCGATTGGGTCAGTGGCTATTTGCCCAAGGAGCGGGCGCTGATGACCCGGGTGGCCGAAGAAATGAACCGGCAGATCGCCAACTACATTCGCGGCAAGGGCATCGAGATTCTGATCTGTGGCGTGGCCACCTACATCGCCTTCATCAGCCTGGGGCTCAACTATGCGGCGTTGCTGGCCCTGCTGGTCGGCCTGTCGGTGGTGGTGCCCTATGTCGGCGCGGTGGTGGTGACCGTACCGGTAACCCTGATTGCGCTGTTCCAGTGGGGCTGGGGTGATCAGTTCATCTACCTGATGGCGGTGTACGCGATCATCCAGGCCCTGGACGGCAACGTGCTGGTGCCGCTGCTGTTCTCCGAGGCGGTGAGCCTGCACCCGGTGGCGATCATCTGCGCGGTGCTGCTGTTTGGCGGGCTGTGGGGGTTCTGGGGGATCTTCTTTGCCATCCCGCTGGCGACCCTGTTCAAGGCCGTGCTGGATGCCTGGCCGCGGCGCGAGCCGGTGGTGGCGCCGCTGCTCTAAAAGCATCGCGGGGCAAGCCCGCTCCCACAGTGAGTGAAAGAACCTGTGGGAGCGGGCTTGCCCCGCGATTGGCTTATCTTGCGTTCAGCGTCTGCGCTTCAGCCAGCACGGCGTCCACGTGCCCTGGCACTTTCACCCCACGCCAGGCCTTGCGCAGCACGCCGTCCTTGTCGATCAGGAAGGTGCTGCGGTCCACGCCCAGGTATTCCTTGCCGTAGAGTTTCTTCAGCTTGATCACGTCGAACAGCTGGCACAGGGCCTCGTCCTTGTCGCTGATCAGCTCGAAGGGGAAGGCCTGCTTGGTCTTGAAGTTTTCGTGGGACTTGATGCCATCGCGCGATACGCCGAACACCTGGGTGTTGGCCGCTGCAAAGGCTGCATGCTGGTCACGGAAACCCTGGCCTTCGGTGGTGCAGCCCGGGGTGCTGTCCTTGGGGTAGAAGTACAGCACCACCTGCTGGCCTTTAAGCCCAGCCAGGCTGACGGTCTGGCCGCTGGTGGCCTGAGCCTCGAAATCGGCGACGGGTTGGTCAAGTTCAACGGCCATGAAAAGCTTCCTTACATCGGGTTCTGTGGGCGCCACGGTTCGATTAGCGCATCCAGGTTCAGCGCATCGGAGAAGTCCAGGAACTGGTCACGCAGCCAGCTGATCTGGGTACCGGCCGGCAGGGTCACGGTAAAGGTGGCGTTGAGCATGGTGCCGCCGGTCTGCGGGGCCTGGTAGGTGTCGCAGGTGAGGTTCTCCAGCTCCACATGGTGGTCGATGAAGAACTGGCACAGCTCGTTGATGATGTCCGGGCGGTAGGCGGCGCTGACATAGGCCACGTACGGCAGCGACAGCGGGCGCACTTCGAGTTCGGCGCTGCGCACCACGTTGACGGTGAAGGTGTGCTTCTTGGCCAGGCCCGGCAGGGCGCCTTCGAAGCGCGCCAGGGCGTCCCAACTGCCGGCGACCTGCAGGACCAGGGCACTGCACTCGCCGTGGCGGGTCAGGCGCGAGGTGACGACCGAGCAACGATTGTCGTTGCTGGCCCGGCACAGGATGTTGGTCAGTTCCATGGGATTGGCACCCAGGGCGCTGATGACAAGGAATTGTTCGCGTACGGTGGGGGTGGACATGCAGCATTCCTAAAGCGATGAGCGGTCGGTACCTGACGTGGCAAAAAGGCCGGTAGGCAGGCGCCCGGGGCTCAGGATCGAGCCTTGCGGCGCTGGCTACGCGCATTGTCGGCAGCCCGGCGGGCCACTATGTACCGATCAAAGACAGAAGGGTAGCGAAAATGGCCGCCGAGGGGAATGCTCCGCCCGCCTGCTTCGCTTGTGCAAGGCCGATGGCGCCAGTACCATTACCGCTCTCTTTTTCCGGCAGGAGCAGTTTCATGATTGCGGGCAGTATGGTGGCATTGGTCACACCCATGGATGCACAAGGGCGTCTTGATTGGGACAGCCTCAGCAAACTCGTGGACTTCCACCTGGAAAACGGCACCCACGCCATCGTTGCCGTCGGTACTACCGGCGAGTCGGCGACCCTGGATGTCAATGAGCACATTGAAGTCATCAAGGCGGTGGTCAAGCAGGTCAATGGCCGTATCCCGGTGATCGCCGGCACCGGCGCCAACTCCACCAGCGAAGCCGTGCACCTGACCCGCAACGCCAAGGAAGCCGGCGCCGATGCCTGCCTGCTGGTGGTGCCGTACTACAACAAGCCGACCCAGGAAGGCCTGTACCAGCACTTCAAGCACATTGCCGAAGCCGTCGACATCCCGCAGATCCTCTATAACGTCCCTGGCCGCACCTCCTGCGACATGCAGGCCGAGACCGTGATCCGCCTGTCGAGCGTGCCAAACATCATCGGCATCAAAGAGGCCACCGGCGACCTCAAGCGCGCCAAGGCCATCCTTGACGGCGTCAGCAAGGACTTCATCGTCCTGTCCGGCGATGACCCGACCGCTGTCGAGCTGATCCTGCTGGGCGGCAAGGGCAACATCTCTGTTACCGCCAACGTCGCCCCGCGAGAAATGGCCGATCTGTGCGAAGCCGCCCTTGAGGGCAATGCCCAGAAGGCTCGCGCAATCAACGAACAACTGATGCCGCTGCACAAGGACCTGTTCATCGAAGCCAACCCGATTCCGGTGAAGTGGGCTTTGGTCGAAATGGGCCTGATGCACAAGGGCATCCGCCTGCCACTGACCTGGCTGAGCGAATCCTGTCACGATACGGTACGCCAGGCGATGCGCCAGTGCGGCCTGAAGTTTTAATTGAGGACGTACACCGCATGAAGCGATTGGCTGGTCTTTCCGCCCTTGCCTTGATCATCTCCAGTACCAGCGGTTGCGGCTGGCTCTGGGGCGAAGAGGGTTACTTCCGTGACCGTGGCAGCGATTATCTGGAGGCCACCCAGAAGCCGCCGATGCAGCTACCACCGGACGTCAGCAGCGCCAAGCGGCTCGACCCGCTGCTGCCGATCCCGCGCAACGTCGCCGACGACAACGTCAAGGGCGAATTCGAAGTGCCGCGTCCGCTGCCGTTGAACGCCGCGGCCGACATCAGCGATTTCAGCCTGCAGAAGAGCGGCAGCTCGCGTTGGGTCCTGGCCCAGCGCTCGCCGGCCGAAGTCTGGCCAGTGGCCCGTCAGTTCTTTGAAGACAACGGCTTCCGGATTGCCGAAGAGCGTCCGCAAACCGGTGAGTTCAACACCACCTGGCAGCGGTTTGACGAACTCTCGGCGTCCATGGCCAAGCGCCTGGGCAGTGCCTCGAGCAGCAGCGACAACGAAGTCCGTGCGCGCATCCGCATCGAGCCGGGCGTGCAGCGCAACACCAGTGAAGTCTACGTCGTGACCGTCGAACGCCCGGCCGGCAGCACTGCCGAGCAGGAATTCCCGGCGCGCTCTGCCAACACCGGTGTTGACGCCATCCTGGTCGACGAAATGCTCGCCAGCATGACCCGCAGCGCCGAGAAGGGCGGTTCGGTGTCGTTGCTTGCCGCCCGCGACTTCGATACCCCGAGCCGCGTCAGCCTCAGCGAAGACGGCAGCGGCAACCCGGTACTGAACCTGGGCGCCGACCTTGATCGCGCCTGGTCCAGCGTTGGCCGTGCCCTGGAGCAGGGCGAATGGCGCGTTGAAGACATCAACCGCAGCCTGGGCCTGTACTACATCAACCTTGCCGAGAAAGCCGAGACCAAAGAGCAGCCAGGCTTCTTCAGCCGCCTGTTCGGCAGTGCGCCGAGCAAGGAAGAGCGTGAAGCCCGTGCCGAGCGCTACCAGGTTCGCCTGAGCAAGGTGGGCGAAAACGTCCAGGTCACCGTCGAGAAGAACATCAACACCGTGGCCCCGGCAGACGTTGCCCGCCGCGTGCTGAGCGTGATTCAGGACAACCTGGGTTAAGTGCGCTTCGCCGTACTTGGAAGTGGAAGCCAGGGAAATGGCACGCTGATCGCCAGTGGCAATACCTTGCTGCTGGTCGATTGCGGCTTTTCCCTGCGTGAAACCGAGCGGCGCCTGGCGCTGCTCGGCGTTTCTGCGGCGCAATTGAGCGCGGTGCTGGTCACCCACGAACATGCCGACCACGTGCATGGGGTCGGGTTGCTGTCGCGGCGCTACAATGTACCGGTCTACCTCAGCCGCGGCACCTTGCGCGGCATGCGCAAGCCGGTCGAGGCCGCAGGCTTCCTGGCCGCCAACGACACCTTGCAGCTGGGCGACCTGAGCGTTACCGCCGTCGGCGTCACTCACGACGCGCTGGAGCCGCTGCAGTACGTATTTGGTGATGGCAGCCGGCGCTTTGGCGTGCTGACCGACCTGGGCTCGTATGATGCGGCCCTGCTCAGCAGCTACCAGGGCCTGGACGCCCTGCTGATCGAGGCCAACCACTGTCGCGACCTGCTCGGACGCGGGCCGTACCCGATGTTTTTGAAGCAGCGGGTGGGTGGCGACTACGGACATTTGAACAACCATCAGGCCGCGCGCCTGGTGTCGGAGCTGGACTGGCAGAACCTGCAACACCTGGTGCTGGCCCATCTCAGCAGCAAGAACAACCAGCCACAGCTGGCCCGGCAATGCTTCGTCGATACCCTCGGCTGCGACCCGGACTGGCTGCAAGTGGCCAATCAGGATTCCGGGCTCGACTGGCGTGAAATCGCCTAGCCCATCATTTAGCAAGCGGAGCCCATCATGGAAAAACGTGAAGAACTCTACCGCGGCAAAGCCAAGTCGGTTTACAAGACCGACGACGCTGACCGCTTGATCCTGCTGTTTCGCAACGACACATCGGCGTTCGACGGCAAGCGCATCGAACAGCTCGACCGCAAGGGCATGGTGAACAACAAGTTCAACGCCTTCATCATGCAAAAGCTTGAAGAAGCCGGCATTGCGACCCAGTTCGACAAGCTGCTGGGCGACAACGAATGCCTGGTCAAGAAGCTCGACATGATCCCGGTCGAATGCGTCGTGCGTAACTACGCCGCCGGCAGCCTGGTCAAGCGCCTGGGCGTCGAAGAAGGCATGAAGCTCACCCCGCACACCTTCGAGCTGTTCCTCAAGGACGACGCCAAGGGCGACCCGTTCATCAACGAATCCCACGTCGTGGCCTTCGGTTGGGGCACCGCCGAGCAACTGGCGAAGATGAAAGAGCTGTCGCTCAAGGTCAACGACGTGCTGAACAAGCTGTTCGACGATGCCGGCCTGCTGCTGGTCGACTTCAAGCTTGAGTTCGGCGTATTCCACGGCGAGATCGTCCTGGGTGACGAATTCAGCCCGGACGGCTGCCGCCTGTGGGACAAAGAAACCCGCAAGAAAATGGACAAGGACCGCTTCCGCCAGGGTCTGGGCGACGTTATCGAAGCCTACGAAGAAGTTGCCAAACGCCTGGGCGTGCCGCTGTAACCGGCAAGTTCACGCAAGCGCCTGATACCACGCGAATTTTTTTCGCAAACAGGCTTTGCCTTTCGGCAAACTGCTGGTATCATGCGCGCCACTGGAGAGATGCCGGAGTGGCCGAACGGGACGGATTCGAAATCCGTTGTACTGGCAACAGTACCTAGGGTTCAAATCCCTATCTCTCCGCCATACAAGAGAAAACCCCTGAATCGCAAGATTCAGGGGTTTTTTCGTTTCTGCCTATTAATAAGTTCCAGATCACACAGATAACAAAAAGCCCCGCATTGCGGGGCTTTTGGTCACATGAGGCCGCATCAGGGCCGGCACACCAAGCGCTGACGCTCATAGTTCAGCGCCTTGTCCCGCTCCGGCAGGCTATACGGCGCTGTGCACTGGCGCTCGCCCCACTTGATGGTCAGGCTGCCCTGGTCTTCTTCCAGCAACACCAGCGCCTTGCCGTTGGGGTCGGAAATTGCCAGTTGTTTGCCGCTGGCGTCTTCCAGCGAGGCGCCGAACGGGATCATCGCGCCCTGTTCGTCGAACAGCTCGAACTGCACCCGCCGCCCGCTCTTGCCGGTGTAGCGGGCCACTACCACGGCGCCGCGGCGCGGTACCAGTTGCTGGGTGGCGTTGTCGATTTCGATGTCGCCGCCCAGTTCGCGGGTGTCCAGGCTGATCCAGTTGACCCGGTAAGGTTGCGCATTGGGAATCACTGCGTAGCCGTTGCGCCCGGTTTCGACGCCGCTGTAGCTGCTGATCTTGGCGCCCTTGACGCCCGGCACCTGGGCCAGGGCGAAGGTTTCGCCGACGGTCTGGCCGAGGTTGATGCCGCCTTGGTGGGCAACCACCGAGCCCGATACGTTGAGGTTCTGCGAGTCGTAGCCGCGGCCCTGGCTGTAGCCCAGGGTGATGTCGGCCACCGAGGTGCGGGTGTTGAGGTTGGCCGAGGCGGAGTTGCCGCCGGAGCTGCTGTTGCCGCCCTGGACCGAATAGAAGGTGTCGCTGGTCTCGGACAGGTAGCCGTTGACGCCGACCTGGGTGCTGTCGCCGCCTTTTTGTGTGCTGGTGGTGATGAACGCACGCGGCGCCCGGGCGCGGCTGCCCAGCGGGAAGGACACCGACAGGTTGAACTGGGTATCGCTGCTTGAGCCGCCGTAGCCGTCGCCCAAATCCTTGGTGCGGGTGACGCCGAGGTTGTAGCTGGCTTCGCCCCAGTTGTTGCTGTAGCCGGCCGAAAAGCTCTGCGAACCGCCGCGGTTCCAGTAGCGCTGGTCGCTGGCGTTGACGTACAGGCTGCCCAGTTCGCGGTTGCGGCCCATGCTCTGGTTGATGGTCAGGTCGGTGCGGGTCTTGGAGTTGCCTGGGCGCCGCTCCAGGTCGCTGCTCAAATCCTGGACATGGTCGGTCAGGGTGCGGAAACCTTCGGTGGAGTAGCGGTACGCGGCCAGGGTGAAGTTGGTGTCGGTGCCGGTGAAGGTCTTGGCATAGAGGGCACGCACACTGTTACCCTGGGTGGTTTGCCCCAGCGCGCGGCTGCTCGAATGGGTGACGTCGAACGACACCGCGCCCAGCGAAGTGTTCTTGCCGGCGCCCAGCGACAGCGCCTTGTAGTTGTCGCTGGCCTGTACACCGATGATCCCGGTGAGGCTGCTGCTGATACCGTAGGCCAGGGTGCTGCTGAGGATGTTCGGGGTGGCCATGCCGTCGGTGTTGCTGTTGAACTGGCCGGCCGAGACGCTGTATTTGACCTGGCCTTCACGGACCATGATCGGCAGGCTGGAGAACGCCTGGGTGGTTACCCGACGGCGGCCGTCAGCCTCGACGATAGTGATTTGCAGGTCGCCGTTGGAGCCGGACGGGTAGATGTCGCTGATCTCGAACGGCCCGGGCGGCACGCTGGCGGTGTACAGGATGTAGTTGTTCTGGCGGATCTCGACGGTGGCGTTGGTCTGCGCCACGCCACGGATGATCGGCGCGTAGCCGCGTTCGCTGTCGGCGCGCATGCCTTCGTCGGACGCAAGCTTCACACCGCGATAGCGCACGCTGTCGAACAGGTCGGTGTCACTGAAGATATCCCCGGCGCTGAACTGGCCCTTGAGGGCCGTGACGTCATGCTGCAGGTAGCTGCGGTTGCTCTTGAAGGTGCTTGGGCGACCGGTGCTGCTGGTGAAGTTCGACTCGTTGCGCAAGCGCCAGGCACCGAGGTTGATGCCGTTGCGCAGGCCGAGGTTATTGGCGATGCGCGTGTCGGCATCGCCGGCGCTGCGGCTGCTGTTGTACTGGTAGTTGATGAACGCCGCAGGCACGCCGTCGTCCCACAGCGCCGGGTCGACGTAGCCACGGATACCGCGCTGCATTGCCACTTGCGGCACGCTGGCCGCCAGTTGCAGGCGCGCGGCGTCATAGCGCAGGCTGGCCTGGTCGATCAGGCTGGGCAGGTCGTAGCAGCTTTGCGGGGTGTCCGGGTCGAACTTGCCCTGGGCCTGCAGTTTGTTCAGGTCGATGCCCAGCTGTTGCAGCAACTCCAGGGTCAGGCACGGTTCGACGCGGCCGGTGGCCGGGTTGCGGTTGAAATCGATGTCACGCCGGCCCACCAGCACTTCGTTGCTGTACAGGTCGACCCGGTAGTTGCCCGGCAACACGCTGTTGGCCGACAGCAGCAGTTGCAGGTCGACCGACGAAGGTGCGCCTTGCAGGAAGGTGGTGTTGAAGGCTTCCAGTTGTTGCGCATCGCCGGTGTCCTGCGCGGCCAGCACCGGCATCGCGCCAAGCACGGCCAGCGACAGGGCGCTCAACTTCCACAGACGGGCAGTTGCAGACGGAGCGCACGCACGTTGGCCGGCGCAATGAGTTGGCCTGTTACCGGAAGATAAAGACATGCGAAGGAACCTTGTATCCCGAATAACGACTGGGCGCGGCGAGGGGCGCAGTTACGCGCAGGCTTAACGCCTGGGCATTAACCGTTATTGTTTGCCCGGCGCTTGGGCAGCGGTACTTGCCTGGCCGCTGGACAGTGTCGTGGTGTATTGGTTTTGCGCACCGTAATCATTGATGCTGGAAAAACTCAGGCGCACGTTGTTATCGCTACCCAGGGTTTTAACCGGAAATGTCTTTACTTCACCCGGCGCGACCATGGTGGAGTCCGCTGCCAGTTCGCTAAGTTTGCCCGCCTCAAGTTTTATATCCGCCATCGAGACGTGATAAAGGCTCGGGTTATTGACCTGCAGCAGGGTCTTGCCGCTGTGGCGCAGCAGTTGCCATTGCAGTTCGGTCGGCGCCATAAGGGCATTGCCAGGCAAGCCTGCGGGGCGGAAGAAAATCTTGATGCGCTGGCGCACGGCCAGTTGCAGGGTGTTGGCTGCGGCGGCGGCCTGAGGGATTTCCTGGACGTTGAGCCAGACCACCGACTCTTTGTCCGCAGGCATCCCGGCACCTTCGTACAGCACTCGCAGCAACTGCTGTTCACGGGCGAACACCCGTGCCAGTGGCGGGGTTACGGCAAAGGGCACGCTGCGCTGGGCATCGCTGTCGTCGACCCAGGATTGAATCAGCACGTCCTGGTTGCCATTGCGCACGGTGACGTTGGCTTCCTTGTGGTTGCCATCAAAGACAATCCGCGTGGCACTCAGCGAAATACTGGCCATGGCCTGGCCGGCCATGAGCATGCCGAGCAGCCCCAGGCATGCGGGAATAGAACGACGCAACATGGTCTGTACCGTTTGATTCAGGGGTTTTGCTTCAGGGCCAATGGCGAGGCCGGGCGGCCTCGCACAAAGCAGTTCAGGCGCTACGACTTATTCGTATTGCAGGATGAACGGCAGGGTGGCGTCACCGCGACCGGCGGTGGCAGTGCCCGCTGCGCCAGTGGTGACGTAGGCGGCGGAGAAGTTGAGGATCGCGTCGCCACCGGCAGCGCCGGTACCGTGCATGTCGCTCTGGATCATGGCGGTGGTTTTCGAGCTCAGGTCGATCAGCGCGCCGTTGCTGTCGAGCAGGGCGATACCGACGTTGGCTGCAGTGCCGGTGCCTTTGGTCAGGGCCAGGACTTTCTTGCCGGTGACCAGGCCCGAACCGCCGCTGGCGGCGTCAAAGATCATCGAGACTTTGGTGCCCAGGTTGCAGTTGACGTTGAGGTTGAAGTCTTTACCGGTGACACGGCCCGAGGACGGGCTTTCAGCGGTGCCCATGTCCTTGATCGATACAGTGCCCATGTCCACGGAGATCACGCGATCAGCGTTGGCGCCGTCAACCGAGCAGGCGTCGTTGTTGATCACGCCGGTGAAGGTGATCTTGCCGCTGCCACCTTGAACAGGCGTCGTTTCTGCTGCCAGGGCAGCGCCGGACGCTGCAAGTACGGACAGAGTGATAAGGGCCAGGGAGAACTTCTTCATGGTGATGTCCATTTGTATTGGTTGGAAAGTGCTGCATGAAAATGCCAATACACAATAGAACGGGGGGTGTTTGCCGAACATCAGACGATTCTTATAAGGTCTGAGCCCAGGTGGGGCGGGCGTTCTGGCAACAAAGTCTTTATCGGTTCCTGACCTTGTTGCCCGGAAACTTAGTTAAAGATACTGCGCTCCAGGCAATAAGCCAGTAAGTCCTGGTCGCTATTAACATCAAGTTTGCGCATGGCCGAAATCTTTTGCGCGCTGATGGTCTTGGCACTTCGGTTCTGGCTGCGGGCAATATCACTGACACTTTTACCGGCGACAAACAGTCGCAGTATTTCAAACTCTTTGGGTGACAGTGTGGCAAACCGGTCCTCGATCGCCGCGGTGGTTTCGATGACCGAGGTTTTTGCAGGTTCCAGGCTGCGGTACTGGCTTTGCTGGGCCACGGCCTTGAGCGCCAGCTGGATTTCGGTGTGCAGCTGGCTCTTCTGGATCACCCCGACCACGCCCAGCTCATGCAGGCGGGTGAGGATCAGGTGGTTGGAGATCATCGTCAGGATCAGCACCTGCAGGTGCGGAAAGTGTCGTTTCAGGTAATCGACCAGTTTCAGGCCATCACCATACGGCGAGTCGGCCGGCATGTTGTAGTCGGTGATCACCAGGTCCACCGGTTGTTGCTCAAGCAGTTCGATCAGGCCTTTCGAGCACACGGCCTCGCCGACCACGCAAAAACGCTCGTCACGTTCTACCAGTTCGCGCACACCGAGAAGCACGATCGGGTGATCGTCCGCGATGATGACTTTGAGTTTGTCCATAGTGGCTGTCCGTAGTACCGGTATAGAAGGTTAGGGGGTGTCCATACGGCCGCAGGTAAGCCTGATTGTTGTTACTCGAGCGCATCCACAACAGCGGCAAGCCGGCTCAGTATCTGCTGCACTTCAAGGCGCAGGGAAGCATCGATTGTCCCGCCTGCCAGGCGGCACTCAAGCGCCGTACAGTGCTCGGCCAGGTCGCTGGCCTGTACCGCGCCGAGGGCGCCGGCGATGCTGTGCAGCCTTTGTGCGACGATTCTAGCGTCACTTTGCTCCAGCGCGCAGCGGATCAGTTGCAGGTCATCGCGCATGGTGGTGATGAACAGCGGGCGCATCCGCTCTGAAAGCTGCAGGCTATCGGTGGCCGGGGCGGCGGCGGGGGCGGTGAGGGTGTCTGGCTCGACCCGCGTTGCTGCATTCTGCAAGGCCGGGCGGCAGAGCTTGAGCAGGTGGCCGCGCAGGGTCTGCAGGCTCAGCGGCTTGACGATCCAGGCGTTCATGCCGACGGCGATGCAGCGCATGCCCTCTTCGCGCATGGCGTTGGCAGTGACGCCGATGATCGGCAACTGCGGGTCATGCTCGCGCAGGGTGCGGGCCAGCTCATAGCCGTTCATGACCGGCATGTTGACGTCGGTCAGCACCAGGTCAAAGACCTCGGGCTGCCACAGGTGCAGGGCCTGTTCGCCGTTGCTGGCGACCACCGCGGTGCAGCCCAGGGCCTCGAGCTGTTCCTTGATGATCGCCTGGTTGATCGGGTTGTCTTCGGCCACCAGGATGCGCAGTTGCAGGTTGTCGGCCTGCTGTTGCGCGGGCTGCTGCGATGCCTGCGGCGTGCCCAGGCGGGCCATGCCCACCGCGTCGGCGATGGCGCGCAGGTTGTGCAGGTCGACATTCCAGCCCTGCCCGGTGTATTCCGGCGGGTTGCGCCCACCGGCCGTGCACAGCACCCGTGGCCCCGGCCAGGCTGGGGCGTTGGTCGCCGGCAAGGCATCGACCAGTACCGCCGGCGCATGCTTGGCTTCCAGTGGCTGGGGGGCCAGGGCGGCGTGTACGCCGAGGCGGACAAGCCAGTCGACCAGCGATTGCGCCAGCTCCTGTACCGGGGCGCGCACGTAAACCGGGATCGACGCGGCTGCAACTGGTGCGCTGCTTAGGGTTTGGCCTGCCAGCACCGGCAAGCTCATGCGCAGGGCAAAACTGCTGCCCAGCCCCGGTTCGCTGACCACTTTCAGTTGTCCGCCCATCATTTCGCTAAGCCACCAGCAGATCGGCAGGCCCAGGCCTGCGCCACCTTCGCTGCAGGCGTCCTGCACCTGGTAGAACAGCTCGAACAGTTTGGCCTGCTGCGCCGTGGAGATGCCGATGCCGGTGTCGGTGACCTGCCACTCCAGGCTGACCTTGTCATCTTCTCGCGCCAGCACCCGGGTGCGCAGGACCACGCGCCCGGTGTCGGTGAATTTGATGGCATTGCTCAACAGGTTGTTGAGGATCTGCCGAATGCGCATCGGGTCGCCGAGCAGGCGCTCGGGCAGCGCGGCGTCGGTGCAGGCATAGAGCTGCAGGCCCTTGCGCTGGGCGAAGGCGGCATAGGTGTGCAGGGTGTCTTCAATCAGGTCCAGGGGGCAGAACTCGATGGACTCGATCGCCATCTGCCCGGACTCGATCTTCGACACGTCGAGCACGTCGCTGATCAGCTGGAACAAAGTAGCCGAGGAGCGCTGGATGGTCTGCAGGTATTCCTGCTGGCGCGGCTCCAGGCGAGTCAGGCCGAGCAGTTCGAGGGTACCGAGCACGCCGTACAGCGGGGTGCGGATTTCATGGCTCATGGTCGCCAGGAACAGGGTCTTGGCTTCGTTGGCGGCATCGGCGGCGCGCCGCGCTTCTTCCAGGGCCGTGGCATCTTCAATATGCCGGGTGACGTCGTTGAAGGCATACAGGCGCACATCCTGGCCCTGGTAGCGGGTCGAGACAAACCCCACCTGCAGGTGCCGGCCGTCGATTTCCAGGTAGGTCTCACCCGTCTCGCCCTGGTCGGTGCGCCGCTCCAGGGCGCTGATCAGCTTGGCGCTGCCCGGCGACTGCTGGGCCCGCTGGTTTTCCACCAGCACCTGGTTGTCGGCGCGGCGCACCACGCACAGGCCGGTGGGCGCGGTATCGATTACCACGCGGCTGAAGGCTTCGCTTTCGGCGATGCTGGCATGCGCCTGGCGCGCCGGCAGGATCACCTGGCGGCGGTACCAGCGGTTGGCACCCCAGCCCATGGCGACCAGCGCGAGCAGCGCGGCGCCAAGGCTGCTCAGCGGCCACAGGGCATAGCGAAAGAAGCTGCGGTAGTTGAGGGCATAGACTGCCGTCCACGCCGGGCCATTGTGGTTGACCAGCTTGAACACCAGGCCTTCGGGCTTGAAGTTGATCCCCTCATGCAGCGGCGATTCTGGCCACAACGCGCCAATCAGCACCTGGCCGGAAGGCGCCACCAGGGTGAAGTGGTCATAGATCGACCATTCCATGGTGCGTTCGTAGTCATTGGCCTGGGACAAATCGAGGATGCTGGCGATCATCACCCGGGTGTCGGCGCCCTTGATGTGGATTTCGTCCGCGGCCAGCTGGATGCCGATGTACGCCAGCATGCGCGCCGGGCCCGGGCTGGCGGCGCTTGGGCCATAGTGTTGCCAGCAGACTTCACCTTCGCGCAGCAACTGATGGTCGCGCGGCAGGCGATCGATCACGCTACGGATCATGTCGATGAAGCTTTCGTTGTGCGGTACGGTCTTGGCCCCTGCATGGCCTGCGGCCGGCACGGTGATGTCGAAGTTGCCGTGCTGGTTGAACAGGAACACATGCGGCGACTGGTAGTGCGAGGTCGACCAGAACGTGCTGTAAAAGGTCGCCAGGTGCACGCCAAGGGAGAATATCTTGGCGTGTTCGCTGGCGGCGATTTTCTCTGGGTCGATTTTGGCGCTGAAGGGCATGGAGTAGGAAAACTCCTGGCCCTGGTAAATATTCGGGCCTTCTTCCGGCAAGGCTTTGAGCAAGCGCACCTGGGCATTCTCGTCCTTGAGCAACTCGCCCTGATGGCTGCGCTGGGCCAGGCTGCGCAAGAACACTTCCTGCTCGCGGATGTTTTCCATCAGCCGGGCAAAGTGAAAGCGCACGGTGTCGTGCTGCTCCTCGATCAGGCGCTGAAACGACCAGTAGCTGGTGCCGACCAACAGCAAAGCCAGGCCAAGCAACACCATCATCCCTTTGTTCAGACGCAACGAACTGCGGGTGAGTTTTTCCAGCAGGGCGTTGTCGTGCTTCATCAGGAGCTTCCGCAGTATCAGTAAGGGTGGTGGCTGGATGGAGTGTACCTCTGCTGGCAATTCAAGGGCGCTGCGGCCACTCAATAGAAGGTGGCCGGCCCGTCATTGGTGAGCAATTGCTGAAACTGCTCGGACGATACCGCGTGGGAAATCAAAAAACCCTGGGCCTGGTTGCAATCGATCTTGCGCAACAGGGCAAGCTCCTGGGGCGTCTCGACCCCTTCGGCGACCACCGTCAACCCTAGCTTGCGGCCCAGGGCGACGATGCTGGTCAGCGCCGAGGTCATGCTTTCGTTTTCATGGCAGCCCTGGACCAGGGCACGGTCGATCTTGAGCTCGGTGAACGGCGTCGAGACCAGGTTCATGTACGAGCTGTAGCCCTTGCCGAAGTCATCCTGGGACAGGCCGAAGCCTTTGATGCGCAGGCGGCAGGCGCCGGCGTAAAAGTTACTGATGTCCTGGGGCACCGAGCACTCCATCAGCTCGAAGCAGATCTTGCCGGGGATGCCCTGGTGGTGCAGGACGAACTCCAGCAAGCGGTCGGCCAGGTCATGGCTGTTGAGCAGGTGGGTCGGCAGGTTGATCGATACCGGAATGTCATACCCCTGCTGGCGCCAGCGCGCCTGGGCATGGATCGCCTGCTTGAGCATCAGCCACAGCAGGCGCTCTTCCAATTCGAAGGTCTTGAACGCCGGCAGGAACGCGCCGGGCAGCAGCACGCCTTGCTCCGGGTGCATCCAGCGCACCAGGGCTTCAGCGGCAACGATGCGGCCATTGCTGAGGGATTTTTTCGGCTGGAACCAGGCCTGGAACTGGCCGTTGCTCAGCCCATGGATAAGCGCCTGGTAGTCGAACTGCGCCACCGCCGGCGGCACCGGCGGCGCGCTGCGGTTCTTGCCGTTGAGCTGATCGGTGAGGTTGCGCAGGGCATCGGGCTTGACCGGCTTGGAGAGCAGGCCGATCACTTCGACGCCAAGGTTTTTGGCCACCAGGCTTGCAGCCATGAGCATGCGCTTGGAGGCGGCGCTCATGATTGCCAGGTCCGGTTTGCTGCGCAGCCTGGCCAGGCCCTGGATGAACTGCACGCCGTCCATGCCGGGCATCAGCAGGTCGGTCAGCACCAGGTCGAAGTCACGCCGCTGCAGGTGTTCCAGCGCTTCCTTGCCGTCCTGGGCCGCTTCGAAATGGAAATCGCCCAATTCGCTGAACAGGTGCTGCAAGTACATGTGCTGGAACGGGTGGTCCTCGACGATCAAGATGTTATAGGGCTTCATGAGAGGTCTCTTGATAAGGCGCCAGATAGTTGAACAAGGCCCGCAGCGCGAAAGGCTTGACCAGGCAATGATTCATTCCGGCTGCAAGGCATAGTTCGGCTTCGCCGCGCATGGCATTGGCCGTCGCTCCGATGATCGGGATCGAGCAGCCTTGGCGGCGCAGTTCTCTGGCCAGTTCGTAGCCATTGAGTTTGGGCATGTTCACATCGGTCAGGACCACGTCGAAGTGCCCGCTTTTCCACAATTGCAGGGCCTCGATACCGTCCCCCGCCAACTCGACGGTGCAGCCGAGCTCTTCGAGCTGATCACGCAGGATCAACTGGTTGATGATGTTGTCTTCGGCCACCAGGATGTGCAGCTCGAGTTTCTGCATTTCGCGCTTTTGCGGGTCATCGGTACGGGCGATCCACAGCCCCTGGGCCTGGCGGACGGCCTGGTAAAGAGCACTGAGGTGGTTGAGGTTGACCTGCCAGCGGCCGTCTTCCAGTTGCGGCTCGCAGCAGCCATGGGCGCTGGCCAGGATCAGCGGCCCGCTCCAGTCGGCCACCAGCGCTTGCTCGGCGCTGCCGGGGTGCAGCTCGAGCAGCAGGTGGCCGCTGGCGGCATCCGCCGGCGTTGGCCGCCCGACCTGGGCCCGGGCGCCCCAGCGGCGTAGCCAGCCGCTGATCGACTGCGCCAGCTCGCGAATCGGCGAGACTACGTAGATGGTCTCGGGCAACAGGTTGCCCTGGGCCGGCAGGTCGCTGCTGGCCGAGGCTTCTTCCAGTGGCAGGGTCAGGGTAAAACTGCTGCCCAGGCCCAGTTCGCTGACCATGCGCAACTGGCCGTTCATCAACTGGGTCAGGCGCTGGCAGATCGGCAGGCCCAGGCCGGTGCCGGCCACTACGTTGGTGTTGCCTTCAGTCTGGTAGAACGGCTCGAAAATGTACGGGTGGTCTTCCTCGGCGATGCCCTTGCCGGTATCCGACACCTGCCACATCAGGCTTGAACGCTCGCCATCGCGGTTGATCAGCTTGACCCGCAACACCACCCGGCCGCTGTCGGTGAACTTGACCGCATTGCTCAGCAGGTTGTTGAGGATCTGGCGGATCCGCGTCACGTCGCCAATCAGGCGCTCCGGCAGTTGCGGATCGAAGCAGGCGTACAACTGCAGGTTCTTGCCCTGGGCCGCGGCGCTGTAGCCCTGGATGACCTCGTGGACCAGCTCCGCGGGCGAGAACTCGCTCAGCTCCAGGGCCAGTTGCCCGGCTTCGATCTTCGACACATCCAGCACGTCGCAGATCAACTGCAACAGGGTCGCTGACGAGCCTTCGATCGCGTGCAGGTAATCGCGCTGCTGGGCATCGAGCTGGGTGCGCGCCAGCAGTTCCAGGGTACCCAGCACACCGTACAGCGGGGTGCGGATCTCGTGGCTCATGGTCGCCAGAAACAGCGTCTTGGCCTCGTTGGCGGCATCGGCCGATTGCCGCGCTTCTTCCAGCGCCGCTTCAACCTGCTTGCGCGCACTGATGTCGCTGAAGGCGCAGAACAGCACGTCTTCGCCGTTGTAGCGGGTCGGCGCGCTGCTCAGGTACAGGTGGCGGCCATCGGCGGTGGCGAAGTAGTCGCTGCGCTCGGCTTGCTGGCTGGCGAAGGCCTGGTTGATCCAGCCGGCGCACAGCACATCGCGCTCCAGGCCGTCGCCCAGCCATTGTTGCGCCAGGGTGTTTTCCAGCACCACCTTGCCGTCGGTGCGGCGCAGTACGCACAAGGCCACCGGTGCGGTCTGGATCACATCGCGGCTGAACGCCTCGCTTTCGATCAGGGCCTGGATGCGGTTGATCGCCGGTGCTATGAAGCGATGCTCGATGCGGCGCATCAGCAGCAGGATCAGGGTCACGGTGAACAGGCAGAACAGCAGCGAGCCGACCAACTGCTTCCACAACCCGGCCAGCACCGCCAGCAGGTCGATCGAGTACACCAGTTGCCAGTCCGAGGACTTCAAGTGCTTGCGGATCACCAGGTGGTCGGGTATCCAGCCGTCGCCGACAAAACCGAAGAAGTTTTCCCCCTGGGAGTTGAGCAGCATCTGCCCAAGGTGCGCATCGTGGCTGTTGGTGAACACCAGCATGCCTTCGGAGTTGAGCATCATGAACTCGCCGGCGCTCTGGTCATTGAGCGCCGCCGACACCTCGCGGCTGTCCATTTCCAGGCCCAGCCAGCCCGACTCGGCGTCGCGCTCATCCAGGCGAATGAAGATGTACAGGTACGAGCGCTGCTCGGTCTGGTCGGTCAGCCACAGTTCGGCGGCGGGGTAGGGGCTGTTGTCCTTGAGCGCCTGTAGCTGCTCAAGCATGCGCGGCGAAAACCCCGGCACCCCGGGGGCCGAGTTGTACAGGCGCCTGACCTGCGCGTTCGGCCCGGTGTCGACATACAGCAGGCTGACCTGCTTGTCCTTCATGTAATCGCGCATGCGCTGGGTCAGCCAGATGCTCCAGCGGTTGTCGCTGGTGCTGCCCAGTTGCAGGTGCACTTCTTCGCTCGATGGCAGGTAGACCAGGGACCTTGCCTGTTTCGACTTACGCACCGCCGACAGGCTCAGGCTCTCGAGCAAGGCCTCGCGGTTGGTGAAGAAGGTGTGCGCCTCGGCGATCGCGCTGCTCATGTAGCCGCGACGCTGGGAGATGTCGTTGTTGAAGGTGAACAACAGGAAGTTGTACACGCCGCTGAAGATGCCGATCAGCAAAACCACGGCGAACAACCGCAGCAAGCGGCGGGCGGCTTCGGGGCTGGAAAGAAGCGGGCTGATTTGCAGCAGGTAGCTTTTTAATCTCATTCGCCGACTCTAGTGAGTCGCGAATGCTGCAGACATCAGACAATCCTTAAACATAGGCCCTGGCGCAGGCGTTGACCAGCCAGCGGGCGCTTATTTGTCCGGTTCTGCGACCTGCTTGGCAAAGCGCAACAATGCCTATCAGACAATCCTTAAACATTGCGCCGTCTGGCCGACACTCAAGGTATCAACCGTTTTCGCAGGAGTGTCGGCATGAAGAGTAAATATGTTGCTATCGCTGCAGGGTTGCTGTTGGGTCTGAACGGGGCCTGCATGGCCGCCACGCCGGTTGCCCAGGGCGTGATCAATTTCACCGGCAGCATCGTCGAGTCGCCGTGCACGCCTTCGGCCCGGGCCGGTGCCTTGAACCTCAGCGATTGCCCGGCCCAGGCCCGGGGTACCCGCATCGAACTGCAGCAGGTCGTCCCGCAGGCTTCGGTCACTACGCCCGACCATGCGCCGGTCAACGTCAGGCTGGTGGCCGACAGCGGCACGGCCGGACGTTACTACAACCAGCAGTACGCGCTGCTGGATGCTTCCGGCAAGGCCCTGAGTTCCGGCGCCTACCTGATTACCCTGACCACGCCTTAAGGCTTGGGCGTAAGGGCGTTTGAGAATTGTCTTAGAGTCTCTGCACACGACCAACGGTAACCTTGCCAGTACTTCAGCGAGTCGCAGCGTTTATAAAGACTCGCGGAGCCCATCTGTCAGGTTTACCGAATGTCAAACATAGCATTGCGCATAGTGATCGCTGATCGGCAGCAGGATCAGCGAAGCAAGATAGAAAACATGCTCAACCGCCTGGGGTACAGCCGCGTTGCCCACTTGAGTAGCTTTCAAGCGTTGCAAGCCGCGACCCGGGCGCAGGGCACACCCTTCGACCTGTTGATCGTCAACACGGTGCTGGTGCCTTCCCGGCAGTTCAACCTGTTGAAGTTCTGCCACGACAACCCGCGCATCCGCCATGCGCTGATCTATGAAGGGCAACGCGCCGATTGCTCGCGGGTCTCGGTGCCGGTCAATGCCAGGATTCAACTGTGCCTGTCGCCGGCACCGGACCTCGACTCGATCAAGCGCTGCCTGCACAGTGTCGATCCGCTGTTTGCGCATTAATCAGCGCGCCCACCCCCTGCACCCGCTTGGATTTTCAAACGCCAACTGGTAGCGTGCAGCACCTCGCTGTATTGCCCGATCCCTTTCGTCATCGTTGCCTGTCCAGGGCCGACGTACACGAGTACCCGTTGGCCCGTTCAAGGGCGCCGGCGCAGGGCGCATCGGGCGATGCACAGTCATTCGCAAATGGAGTTCACAATGACGCAGAACAGCACCGTGCTGTCCGGAATCCAGCTGGATCAATTCATCGACCGTCTTGAGGTCGAACATCAGGAACACGGTGACGACCACGTGCTGGGCCTGCTGCGCGCCCAGCCGCTCAAGGCAGCCTCGCTGGAATCGATTGACCGTCTGCACGTGCTGTGGGTCAACGCCGGAGACGCCGACGCCTCCAGGGCGGTGCTGGCCGACGACGGCCAGGCGCTGATCGAGGCGACGCCAGAAGAGGCGCGCAACGAACTCAAGGTCAACCTGCTGATCTACCAGCTGCGCCTTTGCAACTACCTCAAAGACGAGCAAGGCCTGCTGCAGGCCCTCGACGCCCTGCAGCAACTGAGCAACGAGTCGCTGGCGTTCGATATCGAACAGTACCGGCGCTACCGCATTTTTGACGATCTGCAGCACACCACCCTCGACGTCGCCCTCAAGGCCATCGAGGTGCGTCACACCCTGGCGTTGATCAACCCCGGCCGCCATGCCTTGCGGGCCTGGGACGATGCCGACCAGCATCGGCGCCGGGCGCGGGTACTGGCTGCCCACGAACGTGACGAAGAGGCTCGCGAAGCGGCGCTGGCGGCAATTACCGCGTTGCGCACCGCTGCTGCTGACCAGGACGTCGACGGCAACGACTGGCTGTGGCTGGGCGATGCGCTGATCGAGATCGTGCCGCTGCGCCTGGCGATGTTCGAGCAACCTGTGGTGCAGTTGATCGCCGAGCTGTCGCTGCCCCAGCGCCGCGAGTGGGAAGTGCGCCTGGCGCGCCTGGCGGCGCGCTCATTGAAGGCCCAGGGCGACCTGCCCGGCGCCTTGAAAATCTGTGAAGTGGCGACCCTGGAACTGGACTCCAGCGGCGGTGACAACTTTGTTGAATTCCACTTGCCCTGGTTGCTTGAAAACGGTCAGATCGACGACGCCGGGCAGCGTGCATTCATGGAAATCTATGGCGTTCGCAGCCAGATGTGGCCGGGCACTGCCTACTGGGTACACGATCGTCTGCTCGATGCCGAGGACCAGTCGCCATGGTGGCCGCTGTGCGTGATGCGCGCCTGTGATGATCAAAAGGTCTTGGAGCGGTTTGTTTCCGGGCTGCCATGGCGCGACGAGTCGACGCCGTCCATGGGCCCGCTGCTCGATGCGCTGCATGCTGCCCGCGATGACCTTGAGCAGCTCGACAACGTTTTCGCCCAGGCCCTGGAAGAAGCCCGCCGCCGCGCGCCGAACTTCCCCTGGATCAACCGCCTGCTGGCAGTGCGTGAACGCCAGGCCGGGCGCATCGACGCCAACACTGAACTTACGATGCTGCGCGAGGCCGTTTCGGCCGGCAATATGCAAGACCACCGTAGCGCCTACAGCCTGTTCAGCGCCCATGCCAGTGTGTTCGGCATTGTCGATGCCTTGCGCCAACCGCTGCCGACAATGGCCGGTGGCATGAACTATTACAGTTTCGCTTGCAACATCGACGACCTGGTCGAGGTGGAAGTCGAGAAGCTCTCGAGCGAGGAAGCAGATCAGGCCTGGTCGTTGTTGCGCGAAGTACAAAAGCTGGCCTACGAACGCGGCCAGGCTCGCATGGAGCAATGCTTCGCCACCGGTCGCGGGCATCGTTACGATGCCTGTGCGCACATGTACTCAATGCTCTGCAACAACCTGGCGATCAACTACCGCTGCTATAACGACCAGCGCATGTATGAGCAGGCCCTGGAGCTGCATGCCCGTGGCATTGCCGCCAGTCCGTTCGCAGAACACTATCATGGCACCCTGCAAAACCGCATTGAGCTGGGGGATGACGCGGGCATCGCCGAAGCCGCCGAACAGCTCTGGCACTTCGCCGCCGACTATGGCTACAGCCGCCACGACCCCGAAGAGTACCTGTTCGAAGTCAGCCGGGCCCTGTACCGCCTGGACCGCGAACGCGAAATCCTGATCTGGCTTGAGCGCGTGCTCAAATGGCAGGAAGAGCAAGGAGTCGCCGACAAAGACCTGGAAGTCTCGCAACTGTTCGCGCGGATAAAAGTGGCCACGTACCTGTCGTACAACCTGCCGGAGGCCGCCACCAGCCTGTGGCTGCGCTACGCGCCCTATGTCAACGAAGGTGACATCCCCAGCCTGCTGGGTTGCTCCGGCGATGTGCTCAAGGGCCTGGGGCGCAAGGAAGAGGCCATCGCCTACTACCAGCGCTCGATCCTGCGCAGTGATCCGGACAACGCTATCGACCAGAGCAACAATGAAATCTTCAGCCAGAGCATCGCCGAGCTGCAGGCCGTTGAAAAACCGGCTGGCAAGGCCTGGTGGCAGATATGGAAGTGACACCGCAGCTGCGACAGTCCGGTTACGCCCCGCGCAACGCACTCAATGCCGATCAACTCAAGCGCGCCATTGCCGAGCGCAGCAAGGCCCGTGGTGATGCACCAGAGGTGGGCAAATGGTTGCTCAACCATTTCTACCGGCACCTGGTCGGCAACTTCGAGCCGGCACGGCCGATCCTGACCTTGGAGCAGGCGGTCGAGGCGCTGGGGGCCGAACCGCCGCCGTGGGTGGCCAGGCATTTGGGCGACGCCGGCAAACAGTCGCAGCAGGCGCCGCTGGTCTGGATCGATCCGCAGCAGGCGCCACTGCTGGCCGAGGAGGCCTTGCTGGTGGAGTTCCTGACCTCGCGCCAGGGCACCGCGCTGGCTGGCAAGCTCGACCGCATCAACTGCCCGCAGGCGCTGGCGCTGTGGCACAAGGAGCATGCGCAGATGGCCGCGCGGGTCGAGCAGGGCTGGCGCCAGAGCCAGCCCGAGGCCTTGCTCACGCGGGTGACCACTGCTGAGCACGTATTGCAGGAGCTGCGCCCCGAGAGCCCTTTGCTGCGCGCCGAGATGGCCTTTGAAAGCTACGTGATGCGCCACTGCCTGGGCCAGTTCGCCGATCGCCGCGCCCTCACCGGCGGCTACGGCGAGCGCTATGCCGAAGCGGTGGAGCAGCGGCGCATGCGCGTGTTGAGTTTTCGCGACGGCCAGGGCCAGCCACACATCACCATCAGCCTGATCGTTCAGGCCGACGGCACCTTGACCGTCGAGCAGGTCAAGGGCAAGCAGAACCGGCCGCCGGTCGAGCGTTATTACCAGGACTTGCTGCAGTGCCTGAATGCCCTGGGCACCGACCAGCAGACGCCCGCCGACTGCATCGCCATCGGCATCGTACGCACCGATGCCGGTTGGCTGCGCATCGAAGAGGTCAGCGACCCGACCGCGCAGACCCGCCTGGTGGCGCGCTATCCGCAGCTGTACGAGCGCCTCGAAGCGCCTTCGGCCATGGTCGAGTGGCTGGTGGCCGGGCGTCAGCCGCAGCAGTTCTTGCAGGCTGGCCCGCAAGCGGTGTCGGTCAAGTACGCCACCCGGCATATCGTCAGCAAGCGCGCTGAGCGTCAGCTCAATGATCCGCTGTACCAGACCGAAGGCGTGCCATGGCCGGACATGACGCCGGCCGAGGGTGAGGAAATCCAGGCCTGGCAGGCCCGGGCAAGGTAAGGAGAAGCGCATGTTTTTACTGATCGCGGCTGTTGTTTCAGCCTGGTTGTTGTGGCGGGCATTGCGACCGCGCGCCGCGCCGTTGTTCAGCCAGCGCAAGCACTGGTCGCTGTTGCTGGCCAGGCCCATGGCCGATGCGATGGGCGTCGAGGGCTTCTACTCGCCGGCCTGCGATCACTTCAACGAGCAAGCGCAGAAGATCGTGCGGGCAGCGTTGCTGCACCAGGCCGGGGTTCGCAGCAACTGCGATGACGAGGCCGTGCGTGCGCACTTGCGCACGAGCCTCGAACAGCAATGGTACAGCCTCGACCTGCAGGCGCTGACGGCCAGCGATGAGCCGCGTGCGGCCATGGCCTTTGCCTGTGCGCGGGTGGCGTTTGTGGCCCGTTGTGCGCTGCTGATGCGCTGGCTCGAGCCTGACCTTGCCTGGCGTGTGCTGCTGCTCAATGCGCAGCGGGCGCAGGACTGTTTCGACAGTTGGGAAGATTTCGGCAAAGCCTATAAACTGGGGCGCGAGCAGTGGGTCGCGGCGTTTCGCGTCGACTCGCTGGGCGAAGCGTTCCACGAGCAGCATCTGCGCCAGTTGCTGGCCCCCGGCAGCGGTGCCTGGGCTGATATCCCCTGGCATACGCCCGCGGCGTTGAGCCCGGCGCTGGCGAGGTAACAGCGCGACTGTTGGTTCCAGCATCCCAGAGGGGCATTGCGATGATCGGCTTCACCTTTCGCCAGTTGGAGTATTTCGTCGCTGCCGCCGAGCAGGGCAGCGTCAGTGCTGCGGCGCGCACCAAGCATATTTCCCAACCGTCGGTGTCACTGGCGCTGTCGCAGCTGGAGGCGAGCCTGGGCGAGAAGCTCTTTCATCGCCAGGTCAGCCGTGGCCTGGAGCTGACCCCGGCCGGGCGCAAGCTGCTCGAACAGGCGCGCGACATGCTCAACCTGGCCTCGGCCATCAGCGGCAAGGGCGAGCAGCAACAGGTGATGCGCGGGAGCCTGAGCCTGATCTGCTTCCAGGACCTGGGGCCCTATTACGCGCCGCGCTTGCTGAGCGGCTTTCGCCGGCGCCATCCGGAAGTCACCATCACCTTGTTCGAGGCCGATCTTGCCGAGGTCAACCGGCGCCTTGCCGATGGCAAGGCGGAGCTGGCGCTGACCTATGACGTGGGGCTCGATGCGCCGATCGAAAAGCGCGTGCTGGCGCAGCTGACGCCTTACGCCCTGCTGCCGGCCGACCACCCGCTGGCGTTGCAGGAGCGGGTATCGCTGGTGGACCTGGCCACGGAGTGTTTGATTCTCGAAGACATCGCCCGGACCCGCGAATACTTTCTTTCGCTGTTCTGGGCCCATGACCTGCAACCGGCCAGCCTGCAACTGACCCAGACTTTCGAGATGCAGCGCGGGCTGGTCGCCCATGGCTATGGCGTGGCGCTGTCTTGCACCCGGCCGGTGGCCGATTGCAGCTACGACGGCCAGCCGCTGGCCTGCCGGCCTCTGCTGGAAACGGTCAGCCCGCAGCCGGTGGTGCTGGCCCAGTCCAGTGCCATGCGCCCGTCACCGGCGGCGCAGGCCTTCCTCGACTGGGCCAGCGAGCAGCTGGCGAGCTGATCAGTTACCCGGCGATCCGGCCAGCCTGACCTGCGGTTGGCGGGCGACGAACAGCCAGTAGCCCAGTGACAGCAGGGCCAGCCAGCCGATGCCCACGTACAGGGCCATGCGCGTGTCGGGGAACCAGGCCAGCACGCCGAAGATGAACAGCATGAACACCACCGCGCAGGCCGGGCCGACCGGCCAGAACGGCACCGGGAAGTGCAGCCTTGCCACCTCGTCGGCGCTCATTCTGCGGCGCATGACGATCTGCGACAGCAGGATCATCAGCCACACCCAGACGATCGAAAAGGTCACCACCGCCGCGAGGATCAGGAACAGGTTGTCCGGCGCCAGGTAGTTGAGCACCACCCCCAGCAGCAGGGCCACGGCCATCACCACCACGGTCATCCACGGCACACCGAAGCGCGACAGCTGGGCGAAGCTGGCCGGTGCCTGGCCGTTGTGGGCCATGCCGTACATCATCCGCCCGGCGCTGAAGATGTCGCTGTTGATCGCCGACACCGCCGCCGAAATCACCACGATGTTCAGCAGCGTCGCCGCCGAGCCAATGCCCAGGCCGCTGAAAATCTGCACGAAGGGGCTACCTTCGCTGCCGATCTTCGACCAGGGGTAGATCGACATCAGCACCAACAGGGTGAACACGTAGAACAGCAGGATGCGCAGCGGTACCGAGTTGATCGCCCGGGGGATCACCCGCTGCGGGTCCTTGGCTTCGCCGGCGGTGATGCCGATCATCTCGACGCCGCCGAAGGCAAACATCACCACGGTGAACGAGGCGATCATGCCGCCTACGCCGTTGGGGAAGAAGCCGCCATGGCTCCACAGGTTGCTCACCGCCGCCAGGGGCTCGCCGGCGCCGCCCAGCTGGATGCCGAACATCAGCACGGCGGCGCCGGCAAGGATCATCGAGACGATGGCGGTGACTTTCAGCAGCGACAGCCAGAACTCCAGTTCGCCAAACACCCGCACGCTGCACAGGTTCAGCGCGCCGATGAAGAAGACGATGCCCAGCACCCAGATCCAGCGCGGCGTGTCGGGGAACCAGAAGCTCATGTAAACGCCGAAGGCGGTGACATCCGCCAGGCACACCACCAGCATCGAGAAGGCGTAGCTCCAGCCGGTGAGAAAACCGGCAAAGCGCCCCAGGTACTGGCTGGCGTATTGCCCGAAGGAGCCGGACACCGGGTTGCGCACGGCCATCTCGCCGAGGGCGCGCATCATCATGTAGATCGCCGCGCCACCGATCAGGTAGGCGAGCAACACCGAAGGGCCGGCCAGTTTGATGGCCGCTGCAGAGCCATAGAAAAGCCCGGTGCCGATGGCAGAACCGAGCGCCATGAAGCGAATGTGGCGGGTACTCAGACCGCGCCGCAAGGCGGTGCTGTTTTCGTTCATCCCAGGTAACTCCTCGTTGTTCTTATTCTTGGATAGCAAGGCGCCGTAGGACACAGGCAGGGCCATTAACCGGCCAAAGGCGGCGGGCTGACAACCGTCGCGCCATACAGATTGCCTATAGTGGCGCATAGGTAATCTGTGGTTTACCGGCTGCGCGCGGGCGCCCAATACTTTTGTCATTACAACAAGAGAGGTGGTCTGCGATGAATGCCGATATCGAACAGTTCCAGCGTGACGGTGCAGTGGTCTTGCGTGGCGTGTTCCGCGACTGGATCGAACCGCTGCGCGAAGGTTTTGAACAGAACCTGGCCGCGCCCAGCGCCTTTGCCATTGAGAACGTCGGCAGTGGCGAAGGCGGGCGCTTCTTCGAGGATTACTGCAACTGGCAACGCATCCCGGCATTCAAGGACTTCGTGCTCAACTCGCCCGCTGCGGCGCTTGCCGGGGCGCTGATGCAGTCGCGGCAAGTGCAGGTGTTCCATGAACACATCCTGGTCAAGGAGCCGGGCACCTCCAAGCCCACGCCCTGGCACCAGGACCTGCCGTACTACTGCGTCGACGGCCTGCAAACCGCCAGCTACTGGATACCGCTGGACCCGGTCACCCGCCACAACACCCTGAGCGTGGTCCTCGGCTCCCATCGCTGGCCCAAGCCGGTTCGGCCCAAGAGCTGGGCCAGCAACAAGGATTTCTATGGCGCCACCGATGCCGGCTCCGGTGAAAGCCTGTTCATGGACATGCCGGACGTGGAGAACGGCGAATACCAGATTCTTTCGCCGGAGCTTGAACCAGGTGATGCGGTGGTGTTCGATTTTCGTACCGTGCATGGCGCCGCCGGCAACAACGGCAGCAACCGCCGCCGGGCCTTCTCGACGCGTTTCATGGGTGATGACGTGCGCTATATCCAGCGGCCCGGCCGGACCTCACCGCCGTTTCCGGGGATTGATCTGAAGAGCGGCGATCGCATGCGCGAGGACTGGTTTCCGGTGGTGTGGGCGCGGTCTTAAGGGGGGGTGGCAGGAGCGAGCTTGCCTGGCGATGCGATGTGGCAGGTAGATCGCTATCGCGGGTCAAGCCCGCTCCCACAGGTAGTGCGGGTTACTTAAGATGGGCGACGATCTCGTCCTTGATCTTCAGGCGTTCCTTGCGTAGCCGGGTGACGGTGTCATCGGCGGCGCTATTGTTCTCGGCATCGACGACTTCGGCGTCTTTGCGGTTGTAGTCTTCATGCAGCTGACTCAGCCGCGGGTCGTGTTGTTTCTTCTCGATGAACTGGTCCTTGGTCAGATTCAAGTCTGCGAGTAAATCGTGCTTGACCGGCATTTCTTCACCTCTCCGGGGTTTGTGGGGTGGAAGTCATGAACTTAGAGGATAGTCGGCTTTGCCGGGTTTCGCGGCTGGGGTAGTCTGTTGCAACATTTGCCCTGCCCAGGACTCCGTGCAATGCCTCATCTTCATGTGGAATACAGCGACAACCTGAAAAACCTCGAGGTCGACCGCCTGTTGCTGCGCCTTAACCACGCCCTGGTCGGTAGCGGCCAGTTTGCCGAAGAGCTGGACATCAAGAGCCGCGCCGTGGCCCTGGGCAGTTTTCGCGTGGGCGTGGCGCCGGTAGAGCGTGCGTTCGCCCACATCAAGCTGGCGATCCTCAGCGGCCGTTCGGCCGAGATCAAACGCCAGCTGTCGGCGAGCCTGCTGGAGGTGCTCAAGGAGGCCGTGCCAGGCACGCCGGAGCTGGACATCCAGCTGTGCGTCGAGGTAATCGATATTGATCGCGATTCCTATTCAAAAGTGCACCTGCCGGGGTAAACAGGCTGGTGCCTGAACACACGCTGAACGTAATACTTAAATAGACGCCAAGCGACTATTTGTTGGCGTCTTTTTCACAAAAAATTGATGACTGGCTACTTAAAGTTCGGGCTGTTTCCAGGTAGTGCCGCAACGGCACTGTTCCCGACGTTTAAATAAGCGAACCATCATGTTCAAGGTCAAACCCCTGCGGGCCGAATGGGTCACGTTGATTGCCAGCCTGTACCTGTTGATCGGCTTCAACTCGTTATTGTGGCAACACCTGGCCTCGGTGCTTGCCACCGATGCCCACGGCCTGCTGCTGCGCGCGGCCTTTGGGGTGATGATCCTCTGTGCGTTCAACCTGGTATTGACCCTGCTGGCCTTCAGGCCGCTGCTCAAACCGCTGCTGATTACCTTGTTCATGGTCAGTGCCGCAGTGGCGTACTTCATGAGCCAGTACGGGGTAATGATCGATGTCGGCATGCTGCGCAATGCCATGGAGACGAATGCCACGGAAGTGCGTGACCTGCTCTCGATTAAACTTTTTTTATATATAACGTTTTTAGGTGTCTTGCCTTCTTTGTTGTTGTACAAGACGCCGGTTTTATACCGTAACTGGGCCCGTGAATTGTTCGGCAAGTTACTCGCCAGTGTCGCCTGTGTTGTGGTGCTGGGCGCCGTCGCGCTGATCAACTACCAGGGCCTGGCTTCGCTGTTTCGCAATCACCATGAAATCCGCCTGCTGCTGGTGCCGAGCAATTTTGTCGGCGCCTCCCTGGGCTATGTCGGCGAGCGCGTTGGCAGCGCCGCCAAGCCGTTTCGCGCCATCGGCGAGGACGCCAGGCTCGACGTCGCCTGGCAGCAACGTACGCGCAAGTCGCTGACTGTGCTGGTGGTCGGCGAGAGCGCGCGGGCGCCGAACTTCGGGGTGCTCGGCTATGGCCGTGACACCACACCGCAACTGAGCCAGGAAAAGGGCCTGATCGCCTTCACCGACGTGCACTCCTGCGGCACCGAAACCGCCGTGTCGGTGCCGTGCATGTTCTCCGGCTTCACCCGCAAGGATTACGACGCCAGCACCGCAAAAAACCAGGAAGGCCTGCTCGATGTGCTGCAGCGGGCAGGGCTGGCGGTGCGCTGGCGTGATAACCAGTCTGGCTGCAAGGGCACTTGCGACCGGGTGGTGTTTGAGGATGTCAGCAACCTCAAGGACCCGGCGCTGTGCGCCGATGACGAGTGCCGCGACGAGATCCTGCTCAAGGGCCTGGACAGCTTCATCGACAACCTGCAACAGGACACCGTGCTGGTCCTGCACCAGATGGGCAGCCACGGGCCGGACTACTACAAGCGTTACCCCAAAGCGTACGAGCGCTTCACTCCGGTGTGCCGCAGCAACGCCCTCAACCAGTGCAGCCAGGAGAGCATCGTCAACGCCTATGACAACACCCTGGTGTACACCGACCATGTCCTCGCTTCGCTGATCGACCTCTTGCGCAGCAAGCAGGACAAGGTCGACACCGCCATGCTGTACCTCTCCGACCACGGCGAATCGCTCGGTGAGTACAACCTGTACCTGCATGGCACGCCGTACATGCTGGCGCCGGAGCAGCAAAAACACGTGCCGCTGCTGGCGTGGTTCTCCGACAGTTACAAGGCCAGCTTCGGCGTCGACAGCGACTGCCTGCAGAAGGCCCGTAATCAACCGCTGAGCCAGGACAATCTGTTCCATTCCATGCTCGGCCTGCTGCAGGTGCACACCGCCCTGTACAAGCCGCAGCTGGACCTGTTCGCCAGTTGCCGGCCGATGTTGGCCCGGCACTGATCACAGGCGCGGTAGCGGCGGCAGGGATAGCGGTCGAGTGGTTTCCCGACGATGGCCTGCGCCGTATATACTGCGCGCCATTGTTTGTGGGAGAGCCTTGTGGCCATTGATATTCACTGGATTTGCGATGACCGCAGCCTGGCAGAGCATTGCCAGCAGTGGCGCACGCTGCCCTTCGTGGCACTCGACACTGAGTTCATGCGGGTCGATACCTTTTATCCGAAAGCCGGTTTGATCCAGGTCGGCGACGGGGCACGGGCCTACCTGATCGATCCACTGCGCATCGGCGACTGGCAGCCACTGGCCGGCCTGCTCGAAGATGCGCAGGTGATCAAGGTCCTGCATGCCTGCAGCGAAGACCTCGAAGTGCTGTCGCGCCTGACCGGCAGCCTGCCGGCGCCGTTGTTCGACACCCAGCTGGCCGCCGGTTACCTCAACCTGGGCTTCTCCATGGGCTATTCGCGCCTGGTCCAGGAAGTGCTGGGCATTGACCTGCCCAAGGGTGAAACCCGCTCCGACTGGCTGCAACGCCCGCTGTCGGACACCCAGGTCAGCTACGCCGCCGAAGACGCCGTGCACCTGGCCGAACTGTACGAGCGCCTGCGCCCGCAATTGTCGGATGACAAGAACGCCTGGGTGCTTGAAGACGGCGCCGAACTGGTTGCCCAGCTGCGCCGCGAAACCGATCCCCTTGAGCTATACCGCGAAGCCAAGCTGGCCTGGAAGCTGTCGCGTGCGCAACTGGCGGTACTGCGCGAGCTGTGCGCCTGGCGCGAGCGCGAGGCCCGTGCGCGCGACCTGCCGCGCAACCGCATCGTGCGTGAAAACGCCTTGTGGCCGATGGCCCGCACCCAGCCCGACTCACTGTCGGCGCTGGCCAAGATCGAAGACATGCACCCGCGCACCATTCGTCAGGATGGCGAGTTTTTGCTCGGCCTGATCAAGCAGGCCGCCAGCCTGCCGCCGGAGCAATGGCCTCCGGCGGTGCCCGAGCCGCTGCCGATCGAAGCCTCGGCGCTGCTCAAGCAACTGCGCGCCATCGGCCAGGCCGAGGCCGAGCGCCTGAACATCGCCCCCGAGCTGATGCTGCGCAAGAAAACCCTGGAACTGCTGCTCAAGAGCGGCTACCCCAACGGACCCTATCAACTCCCCGAGTCGCTGCGCGGCTGGCGCCGTGAGCGCATGGGGCAGGCGCTGCTTGATTGCCTGGCGGGCGCCGGAGACCAACCATGAAACGTATCTGCTCGATCTACAAGAGCCCGCGCAAGAACGAAATGTACCTGTACGTGCTCAAGGCCGACGGCCTGGAGCGCGTGCCCCAAGGCCTGCTGCCGTTCTTTGGCAAGCCGGTGCATGCCTTCGACCTGGTCCTGAGCCCGGAGCGCCAGCTGGCCCGCGAAGATATTGCCAAGGTCCTGGAAAACCTCGAACAGCAGGGTTACCACCTGCAAATGCCACCGGCCGAGGACGAGTACATCGAGCACCTGCCAGAAGAGCTGCTGCGTCGCAACGACCCGGTCTGATCCCCTTCTTTGTCGCGCCGCCAGCCCCTGGCGGCTTGCGCCGTTACCCAAGGTTGCAATGAACATGCGTGTTTTGATCGCTGAACAGGATCATGCCCTCTACGCTCGGCTGTTGCGCGAGATGGCACCGGACCTGGAGGTCCTGAACAGTGGCGATTCGGCCGAGCTTGCGCGGATGGCCGCCGCCAGCCCGGTGTGGCTGGGCCAGCCGGACCTGCTGGCGACCTTGCTGCGCCAGGGCCACCAGCCGCAGTGGCTGCAGTCGACCTGGGCCGGCATCACCCCGCTGCTGGCTGACGGCCTGCAGCGCGACTACCGCCTGACCCGGGCGGTGGGCATCTTTGGCCAGGTCATGGCCGAGTATGTGCTCACCTACATGCTCGGCCACGAGCGCGAGGTACTGGCGCGCCTGGTCAGCCAGGTCGAGCGCAAGTGGGATGACCGCCCCGGACGCAGCCTGCAAGGGCGCCGGGCGCTGATCGTCGGCACCGGTGATATCGGCCAGCAGGTGGCGCAGTTTCTGGTTCCGTTTGGCGTGCAGTTGTACGGCATCGCCAGCCAGCCGCGTGAGCAGGCGCCGTTTATCGAAGTGGCCGGCCTTGACGACCTGGGGCGTCTGGTCGGCGAGGTCGATTATGTCATCAACCTGCTGCCCGATACCCCGGCAACCCATGACCTGTACGACGCCGCGTTGTTTCAGCGCTTCAACCCCGAGGCGCTGTTCATCAATGCCGGGCGCGGTGTGGCGGTGGTCGATGGCGACCTCGTCGAGGCTTTGAAGAAAGGCCATCTGGCCGGTGCGGTGATCGATGTCTGCCGGCAGGAGCCGCTGCCCCAGCGCCATCCGTTCTGGACCGCCTGGGGCTTGCTGCTGACCGGGCACAGCTCGGCACCGACATCGCCTTCGGCGATGGTGCGCTTGTTTGTCGAGAACTTGCGGGCGTATCAGGCGGGTCAAGGGCTGCGCGGGGAAGTGGACTTTCAGCGCGGCTATTAAACGTCTCGACTTGACCCGCGAAACCCATCAAAGGCTGAAATCACCCTCAGCCGCCAACTCGCTCAACGGCCGCCGCGGGCTCGGCACTTCCCGCGCCTGCAAGCCTTCGGCCAGGGTCGACTTGTCGCCCAGCTTGCCGATCGCCACTGCCGCGTGCAGGGCGTAGCCTTCGGGGATCTTCAGCTCCTTGCGGGTCAGTTCCTGGTCGAAACCGGCCATGCCATGGGTGTGCCAGCCGCTCAGGCTCGCTTGCAGCGCCAGGTGTCCCCAGGCCGAGCCGGTGTCGAAGGTGTGCCACAGGGCCGGGGTTTCTTCGCTGGCGCCCGGCGCGGTGAAGCTGGTTTTGGAAATGATGATCACCAGCGCCGAGGCGTGCTGGGCCCAGCTGCGGTTGAACTCGTTGAGCAGGCCAAGGAAGCGTTCCCAGTTCGGCGTATCGCGGCGGGCATAGAGGAAGCGCCAGGGCTGCGAGTTGTAGGCCGACGGTGCCCAGCGTGCGGCTTCAAGGAAGCTCAGCAGGGTGGCCTGGTCGATCGGCTCGGCGGTGAAGGCGCGCGGCGACCAGCGCTGGATGAACTGTTCGTTGATGGCATGATCGGCAACGCGAGGATTTGCACTCATCAATAGTTCCTGAAGTTGGGTAGGTGACCGCTGGTCAAACTACTGTGTCATATGAGCGCTGACAAGCGGTCTGGCAATGGCCGGTGACAGGCCCTAGACTGGCGCCGCCGCGCCGCCGCATACGAATTGAAACAGGACACCCGCGACATGACTGCCAACGCCAATCCATTCTGGATGCGTAAAACCCTCGAGCAACTCGACCCGCAAGAGTGGGAGTCGCTGTGTGACGGCTGTGGCCTGTGCTGCCTGCAAAAGCTTGAAGATGAAGACGACAACAGCGTCTATTACACGCGTATCGCCTGCAAGTTGCTGGACCTCAAGACCTGCCAGTGCAGCGATTACCCGCAGCGGATGCAGATCGTGCCCGACTGCATCCAGCTGACGCCGGGCAAGGCCGACCAGTTCAAATGGCTGCCGACCACCTGCGGTTACCGCCTGGTCAGCGAGGGCAAGGATCTGCCCGACTGGCATCACCTGGTGTGTGGCGACCGCGAGCAGGTGCACAAGCAACGGATTTCACAATCCGGGCGCATGCTCAGCGAAGACAGCGTCGATGAAGACGACTGGGAAGACTATCTGATTTTCCGCGCCGGCTGAGCCTCGCAGAGGGTTGTCGGACAGCGCGTTTGGCGGAACAAGGAGTTTCTGTATGCGTGTGCGTTGCCATGGGTGGCTGGTGCTGGGCCTGCTGGCCAGTTCGCCGGCCTGGGCGAAAAAAGTCGATCTGGATTACCACGTGCGCTTGCTGCCAGAAAGCGAGCAGGCCGAAGTGCGCCTGACCCTGGCCGATGGCGCCAGCGTGCGCAGCCTGGACTTCGACCTGGGCAAGGACGGCGCCTACAGCGAGTTCAAGGCCGACGGCCAGTGGCAGCTGCAGGGCGACGATCAGCGTGGCCACTGGCAACCGGCGCCGGGCAAAAGCCAGCTCACCTACAAGGTACGCCTGAGCCAGCGGCTCAAGGGCGGCGCTTATGAAACCCGCATGACCCCGGACTGGGCGCTGTTTCGCGGCGATGACCTGGTGCCGCCGGCACGCCTGGACCAGCACGACGGCACCGAACTGGTGGCACGCCTGAGCTTCGAGCTGCCCAAGGGCTGGAAAAGCGTCGAGACGCCGTGGCCGCGCATCGGCAAGCAGCGTTTTCGCATCGACAACGTTTCGCGCCTGTTCGACCGCCCGACCGGCTGGATGCTCGCCGGCACCGTCGGCACCCGCCGCGCGCGCCTGGGCGAAACCGAAGTCAGTGTCGCCGCACCCCAAGGCCAGGGCATGCGCCGGCTGGACAACCTGACCCTGCTGACCTTCGTCTGGCCACAGCTGCAGGCGGTGTTCCCGCGCAACCCGCCCAAGCTGTTGCTGGTGGGGGCCCGCGATGAACTGTGGCGCGGCGCTCGCGCCGGGCACAACTCCATCTACCTGCACAGCAGCCGTCCGTTGGTCGCTGAGAACGGCTCAAGCCCGGTGCTGCGCGAGCTGGTGCATGTGTTTGCGCAAATCAATGATCGCGAGGCCAGCGACTGGATCAGCGAAAGCCTGGCCGAGTACTACGCCAGCGAACTGCTGCGCCGCGCCGGCGGCATGACCGACGAGCGTTACCAGGCCCTGCAGGCGAGCCTTGAACGCAGTGGCAAGAAGGTCAGCAGCTTGCGCGGCGAGCAGGTCGACAGCGCGGTGATCGCCCGTGGCGTGCTGCTGTTGCGCGCACTTGACCAGGAAATCCGCCTGCACACCCACAACCAGCGCTCACTGGACGATGTCACCCGGGCGATGATGCGCCTGAACAGCGTCAGCACCGCCGAGTTCATCCAGCTCAGCGAAAGCGTGCTGGGCAAGTCGTCCGAGGTGCTGCAGAGCAAGCTGCTGCGTTAAGGCTTGGGGTCATTGAGCGCGTCGTTGCCGGTCACCGTGGTGCCACGGGTAGCGGCTTCGGCGTTGGCCTTGAGCGCTTGCAGCTCGGCGCCGCTGCGTTCGATCTTGCTGCGGATGTTGTCCAGGTCGCTGCGGCCGCGCTCGATCAGGCTTTTCACCGAGCTGTGGCCGGTGATGCCACGGGCCAGGGCAACCCCGCCGATGGCCACCTGAATCAAGCCGAACAGGCCGCCACGGCGCAGGCCCTTGCCGACCATGATCACCCCGGTGGCAACCGAACCTGCGCGCTCCCAGCCGTGGACATTCTGATCGCTGGCCATATGCGCTGAATTGGCCGGGATAAGCGTCTGTTTCTCGGTCATGGTCATTCTCCAGTAGGGACGATGGTCTACAGCAGACCGCCGGGCAGGGCGGGCTGTTCAGTCGGCTTACTTGAATTTCGGCCCGGAGCGGGTGTTCAGGCCCTTGGCCAGGCGGTCATAGAGCACCACGTTGACGGTGGCGGCAAGGTTCATGCAACCGTTGGTCGGGATGTAGATGGTCTCTTCACACCAGGCCCGCACGCTCGGGTCGAGGGAGCCGTCTTCGGGGCCGAAGATATAGATCGCGCGGTCCGGGTGGGTGTACTCGGGCAGCGCCCGGGCGCCGTCGACCAGCTCTACCGCCACCGGCGTGCAGCCCAGGGGGATGATCTTCTGCAGGTCGTCGATACCGATCAGCGGAATGTCGTAGTGCACCCGCTTGGTGTCGGTGACGAAGTCGCGGGCGCGCTCATAGCGCTTGCCGGTGTAGAACACCGAGTTGACGCCGTAGCAACCCGCGGCGCGCATCACCGAACCGACGTTCTCTGCTGACTTGGGGTTGAACAGACCAATGCAGCTGTACCGTTTGTTCGCCACGTGCCGGGGCCCTTCGCAAAAAAGACGCGATTATACGGGCTTGCCGGCGACTGTGGGCGCTTCAGTCCTTCTTCAGCATCCCGGCCAGGGCCGCAAACGGATTGTGGGTGGCCTTGGCGATGCTCGGGCTGCTGGTCGAGCCTTCGCTGAAGTACTGCTGGTCGGTATAGCGCGAGTGCTCGTTGTCGTGACAGTACAGGCACAGCAGCTCCCAGTTGGAACCGTCCTGGGGGTTGTTGTCGTGGTTGTGGTCACGGTGGTGCACGGTCAGCTCGCTCAGGCGCTTGCCGGCGAACTCGCGGGCGCAGCGGCCACACACGTGCGGGTACATGCGCAGGGCCTTGTCACGGTAGCCCATTTCCTTGTCGCGCTTGGCGTCGGCGAGGATGCGGTCTAGCCGTGCGGTGGCGGCGGCAGAGGATGACGAACTCATGGGATTACCTTTTCTCGGGCTTGTTACGGTTATGCCTTGAAGTTTAGCCCGATGGCGGGCAATTCGGACAGGCAAACCGTGCGCGGTGGGAGTAGCCTGTAGCCAGGACCCTCAAGGAGCCTGCGCATGCGTTACGCGATCATTGCCGTACTGATCTGTGCCAGCCTGCAAAGCACCGTGGCCGCCGAGCTGCAACCGCGGCTGGCCACGCCGGTGCCGGGGGCGCCAGGCACCGCCACGCCAACACCCTATCCGCAGGTGACGCCAAGTACGCCGCCGCGGGCCGGTGATGCGCGACCGGGCTCGCCATTGCTGCCGCCGATGCCGCTGCCCGCTCCACCCAAGGACCAGCCGTTGCCCGGCCTGAATCCGGACAACAGCAAGGGCAAGGGCGACTAGACCTGCTGCGCCAGACGCTGGCCGTCCTGCATGCGCAGGCGCCGCGACAAGGCCACGGCCAGGGCGCGGATGATCTTGGCGGCGATCTTCGGGGCGTCGTTGAGCATCTTTTCCAGCGAGTCCTTGCCCAGGTTGAGCAGTTGGCAGTCGCTGGCGGCAATGCAACTGGCCGAGCGCCGTTCACCGTCGAGCACGGCCATTTCGCCGAAGGCACGGCCCTTGCGCAGGGTGGCGATTTCGACCTGGCGCTGCTCGGCGTCGGTCTTGCGTACCGACACCACGCCGTGGTGGATGATGCACATGAAGGTGCCGGCATCGCCTTCGCGGAAAATTTCTTCACCTTCGCTCATGCTGCTGATGCTGAAATAGCCGGCGGCGGCCTGGAAGTCGACAGGCAGCAACTGGTCGAACAGGCCGCAGTCCATGAGCATGTCGCGGATTTCGTTGTTGAGGTGGGTGGGTTCAGGCATTGACGTCGTTCTTTTAGTTTTGTGGTGTCTGATAATCGCGGGTCAAGCCCGCTCCTACAGGGGCGGGCGGTGACTCAGACAACAAATTTTCCGATTTACACCACGCCCAGCACGTTAAATACGAACGCGTACTCCAGCGCCACATCGCGCAGCCCTTGGTAGCGCCCGCTCATGCCGCCGTGGCCGGCGCCCATTTCGGTCTTGAGCAGCAGCAGGTTGTCGTCGGTCTTGGTCACCCGCAGCCGCGCCACCCACTTGGCCGCTTCCCAGTACTGCACGCGGCTGTCGTTGTAACCGGCGATCACCAGCAGGGCAGGGTAGGCCTGGGCGCGGACGTTTTCATAGGGTGCGTAGGCCTTGATCCGCTCGTACACCTCGGGTTCCTCGGGGTTGCCCCACTCGTCGTATTCGGTGACGGTCAGCGGCAGTTCCGGGTCGAGCATGGTATTGAGCACGTCGACGAACGGCACTTCGGCAATCGCCGCCTTGAACAGCTCCGGGCGCTGGTTGAGCACCGCACCGATCAGCAGGCCGCCGGCGCTGCCGCCGCTGATCGCCAGTTGCCCGGCGCAGGTAACGCCCTGGGCGATCAGGTGTTCGGCGCAGGCAATGAAGTCGCCGAAGGTGTTGTGCTTGTGCTCCTGCTTGCCGGCGCGGTACCAGGCTTCACCCAGCTCGCCGCCGCCACGCACGTGGGCGATGGCGAAGGCCACGCCGCGTTCGAGCAGGCTCAGGCGGGCGTGGGAGAACCACGGGTCGAGGCTTTCGCCATAGGCGCCATAACCGTACAGGTACAGCGGCACCGGCTTGCCGACGTCGGCGCGGCGCTGCACCAGGCTGATCGGCACCTGGGTGCCGTCGGCGGCAGTGGCCCACAGGCGCTGGCTGACGTAGGCATCCGGGTCGAACGGGCCGAGCACCGGGGTTTGCTTGAGCACTTGCTGGGCGCCGCTGGCCAGCTCCAGTTGGCGTACCTGGGCCGGGCGGTTGAGCGATTGGTAACGCAGGCGGATGCGCGGGCTGACAAACTCCAGGCTGTCCTGCACGTACAAGCTGTAGGCAGCGTCTGGCAGCTCGACGCGGTAGGCAGGCAGGCCTTGTGGGCGCACCTCGATGATCGGCAGGCCGCCTTCGCGCAGGCTCAGGGTCAGGGCGCTGGCGTTGAGGGTCAGGCCTTCGAGCATCACCGTGTCGCGGTGGGCCACCAGCAGTTGCCATTGTTCGCGGCTCGGCACGCTATCGGCTTGGGCCTGGTACAGGGCGAAGTTGATGCCGTCCTGGTTGCTGCGGATGAACCAGCGCCACTGGCCTTCGAGCTGGCCGTGGTCGGGGTAGTACTCGTGGCCCTCGACCCGCGGCGCCAGGCAGGTGAAGGCCTGCTCGGGATGTTCGGCGTCGAGCACCCAGGCTTCGCTGGTGGTCTTGCTGTTGAGCAGCAGGATCAGCTGGCGCTCGGAGCTGGCGCGGTAGCAGTGCAGAAAGAAACGACCGTCGGTTTCTTCATATACTGGTGCAACGCTGCCGCTGCCCAGGCGATGGCGCAACAGCTTGTGCGGGCGATGGGTGTCGTCCAGCTCGGCGAAGAACAGCGTCTGGTTGTCGTTGGCCCAGGTCATGCTGCCGTCGCAGTCCTCGAACGGCAGTTGCTCGATGGCGCCGCTGGCCAGTTCCTTGACGTACAGGGTGTAGATTTCGTCGCCCGTGGTGTCCAGGCTGTAGGCCAGGCGCTGGTGGTCGGGGCTGATGCTGAAGGCACCGAGGGACAGAAAGCCGCCCTGGGCCAGTTCATTGGGGTCGAGCAGCAGCTCTTCGCGGCTTTCATCGACCGTGTTGGAATCGTCGGCCGGGCGCGGGCAGCGGTAGTGGCGGGCGTATTCGTCACCGGCGGTGGTGCGCGTGTAGTACAGGTACGGGCCCCAGGGCGAAGGCAGCGACAGGTCTGTTTCGAGGATGCGCGCCTTGATTTCTTCGAACAGTTGCTCGCGCAGCGGCGCCTGAGCGGCCAGCTGCGCCTCTTGATAGGCGTTCTCGGCGTTCAGGTACGCCAGCACCTCGGGGGTGTCGCGCTGCTGCAGCCAGGCATAGGGATCGGCACCTTCGGCCTTGCGGGCAATCGGGGCACGGGGAGCGGTGGCGTCTGCGGACATGCGGGGTTCTCTTGGCTGGGGGGCGCCTGCGCGCGGAAAAGTGTTTATCATAAGCGTCTATTTGCCTAGCTTGCCACGGACACCATGACCGAGAACGACTATCTGCTCGCCTGGGGCCTCTACGCCCTTGCCGCCTTGGGATGCCTGCTGGTGGGCTTTCGCCTGACCTCATGGATGTGGCGCTGGTTGCGCGAACCGCTGCGGGTGCTGATGGCGGTGCTGCTGCTGACCCCGACCATTGTCGACCCGGTGAAAGAAAAGTTCGCCCCGGCCATCGCCATTGCCGCCCTCGACACCCTGTTCAAGGTCGGCAACAACGCCCTGCGCGCCGCAGCCGACCTGGCCATGTACGGCATGATTGCCTTTGCCCTGTATGCGCTGTTCGTGCTCATCCGCTGGCCGCTCGAGCGCCGTGCCAGGGCCCGCCGCGAGCAGGCGCAAGCCGCCGCGCAACGTGAAGCGGACGAGCCTGTGAGCGATGAGCCGTTCGCCGCCGAGCGCAGCGACCGCTACCGTAACCCGCCACCTGCAGCGCCGCTGGGCGGCAGTGGCACGCGGGTCGAGCCGCGCCTGTAGCCTTTGCCCGGAGCAGCCAAGCATGTGTGAATTACTGGGCATGAGCGCCAATGTGCCGACCGACATCGTTTTCAGCTTCACCGGGCTGATGCAGCGCGGCGGGCGCACCGGCCCGCACCGTGACGGCTGGGGCATCGCCTTCTACGAAGGCCGTGGCCTGCGCCTGTTCCAGGACCCGGCGGCGAGCTGCGAGTCGGAAGTCGCCAACCTGGTGCAGCGCTACCCGATCAAGAGCGAGGTGGTGATCGGCCACATTCGCCAGGCCAACGTCGGCAAGGTCTGCCTGTCCAACACCCATCCGTTCGTGCGCGAGCTGTGGGGGCGCAACTGGTGCTTTGCGCACAACGGCCAGCTCGGCGAGTTCAAGGGCCAGGCGACCTTCTATCGGCCGGTTGGCGACACCGACAGCGAAGCGGCGTTTTGCGACCTGCTCAACCGCGTGCGCGAAGCCTTCCCCGAACCGGTCGAGGTCGAGCAATTGCTGCCGGTGCTGGTCGAGGCCTGCGCCGAATACCGTGGCAAGGGCGTGTTCAACTGCCTGTTCAGCGATGGCGACTGGCTGTTCTGCTTCTGTTCGACCAAGCTGGTGCACATCACCCGCCGAGCGCCGTTTGGCCCGGCACGGCTGAAGGACGTCGACATGATCGTCGACTTCCAGGCCGAAACCACCCCTAACGATGTGGTCACGGTGATCGCCACCGAGGCCCTCACCGAGAACGAAACCTGGCATCGCTACGCACCTGGCCAGTGGGCCCTGTGGCGCCGTGGCGAATGCATCGCCGAAGGCCAGGCCAGCTAAGGATCAGCCCCATGTTCAGAAGTTACCTGCGCTTGCTGTTGTTTACCTGCGGTTTGCTGGTCGGGTTGCAGGTGCCGGGCTATATCGTCGATTACAGCCAGCGGGTCGAGGCGCACCTGCTTGAATCGCGTGAAGGACTCAAAGGCTTTGAAGACACTGCCAAGCGCTTTTTCAACGGCGACCTGCAGGCCTTGGTGCGCCATTACCGCAGCAGCGACGACCCGGTGTTCACCAGCGATGCCAACAGCATCGAGAGCCTGTTGATCCGTAACCGCCAGTTCGAGCAGGAATGGCAGATCGTGCAGGGCCCGTGGCTGGCGAAAACCTGGCATGTGCTGGTTACCGCCAACCCGCAACTGCGCGAAGAAACCCTCAACGCTTACCGCTACCAGATTCTGCTTAACCCCGAGGCCCTGGCCTGGGGCCTGAGCTGCGCGCTGCTGCTGGCGCTGGTGGTCGAAAGCCTGCTGCTGTTGCTCGGCTGGGTGGCCCTCGGCGGGCGGCGCAAGGCGGTGCAGGAGAGCTGGCGCTAAACCAGCACGATGCGCTGCGGCCCGGCATCGCGGGCGTAGCGCTCCAGCACGTTGCGGCACAGTTGCACCACCTCGTCGACCAGCTCGACGCCGGTCTGCCAGGCCACCACCAGCTCCAGGCTCGGTGGCTGTTGGGCCAGCGGCAGCAGGATCAGCTCGCCACGGGCCAGTTCCTCGCTGACCAGCGCCGGTGGCAGGGCGCCAATACCAAAACCATCACGCAACAGCCGGGTGATCGCCGCCACCGAATTCACGCAGTTCAGCCGTGGCGCGCCTACCCCTTCGGCCTGCAGCAGGCTGAGCACTTCCTGGTGCGGGCGGGAATTTTTCGAAAAGGTCACGATGCGCTCGCGGGCCAGGTCCGCCAGCGAGGCGTAGTCGCGGTTGTAGATTGACTGGCTGGCGACGATCCAGCCCATGGGGTAGCGCGCCAGGTCCAGGCTGCGGATGCTTTCCTGGCGCAACAGGTCGGTTTGCAGGATTACATCGAGAAAGCCTTTTTGCAGTTGTTCGCGCAAGTTAAGCGCCGTATCGGCGATCAACTCGATTTCCACCTGCGGGTAGCGCTCCATCAACTCCGCCACCAGCGGGCTCATCCAGGTGTGGATTACCGTGTCCATCACGCCGATGCGAATGCGCCCGACCTTGGCCCGGTCGCTGTCCAGCGATTGCTTGAGGGCCTTGGCGGTGTCGAGCATCTGTTCGGCGTACTCGAGCACCTTGCTGCCTTCCGGGGTCAGGCTCACGCCACGTGAGTCGCGCAGCAGCAACCTGACCCCGAGATCGGCCTCAAGCGCGGCGATGCGGCTGGAGATCGAGGCCTGGGTGGTGAAGAGCTTTTCGGCGGTCAGGCGAAAGCTCTTGAGGCGGGCGACCCAGACGAAGGTTTCGAGGAATTTGAGGTTCATGGCGCGCTCACTGATCAAGTTTTTCTTATGCCAGACAGCTGGTTTTTCTCGTTGGACGACAACCTGCGGGCGTCGAAAAATGATCCTCAAGCCGCGACACATGTTGTCGTCGTTAAAACAATACCAACAAGCTGAGGCAACCATGAACCCATCGGGCGTGCAGCAACAGGTCAAAGCCAGGTCAGTGGCGGGGCCATTCGACTGGTACCGCAACATCAACAAGCAGGAACGCCGGACCTTCTGGAGCTGCAAGATCGGCTACGGCCTCGATGGCATGGACACGCAGATGCTCAGCTTCGTCATCCCCACCCTGATCGCCCTGTGGGGCATCAGCACCGCCGAAGCCGGGTTGATTCACACCAGCACCCTGATCGCCTCGGCCTTGGGCGGCTGGATCGCCGGTATCCTTTCCGACCGCATCGGCCGCGTGCGCACCCTGCAATTGACGGTGCTGTGGTTCGCCTTCTTCACCTTTCTTTGCGGCTTTGCCCAGAACTACGAGCAGCTGTTGATCGCCCGCACTCTGATGGGCTTCGGTTTTGGCGGCGAATGGACCGCCGGCGCCGTGCTGATCGGCGAAGTGATCCGCGCCCAGGACCGTGGCAAGGCAGTGGGCATGGTGCAGTCCGGCTGGGCCATCGGCTGGGGCCTGACGGCGATCCTGTATGCCGTGCTGTTTTCGCTGTTGCCGCCGGAAGATGCCTGGCGCGCACTGTTTTTGCTGGGCATCGTGCCAGCGGTGTTCGTGATTTTCGTTCGCCGCCTGGTCAAGGACCCGGAGATCTACCAGCAGGCCAAGGCCGCGGAAAAGACCGCAGCGCCGTCGCATTTTTATGAAATCTTCGCCCCGGGCATGCTCTTCACCACGATCCGCGCCTCGCTGCTGACCACCGGCGCCCTGGGCGGCTACTACGCCATCACCTCGTGGCTGCCGACCTTCCTCAAGAACGAGCGCGGCTTGAGCGTACTGGGTACCGGCGGCTACCTGGCGATGGTGATCTTCGGCTCCTACATCGGCTATGTGATCAGCGCCTACCTCACCGACCTGCTGGGCCGGAAAAAGAACTTCATCCTCTTCGCCGTCGGTTCGTTCATCATTGTCCTGCTCTACACCCAGATGCCGGTCAGCGATGGCGTCATGCTCTGGCTGGGCTTCCCCCTGGGCTTCTTCGCCTCGGGGATCTTCAGCGGCATGGGCGCGTTTCTCACCGAACTCTTCCCCACCCGCATCCGTGGCTCGGGCCAGGGCTTTTGCTACAACATCGGCCGCGCGCTGGCAGCGTTCTTCCCGCTGCTGATCGGCTTGCTGAGCCAGAAGATTCCCCTGGGCCTGGGCATCGGCGGATTTGCCGCAGTGTCCTACGGAGTGGTAATTCTGGCAGCCTTGAGCCTGCCGGAAACCCGCGGCAAACAATTAGAAGCCCATTAAGGCCGAGCCTGAAGGAGTGTCACACGTGAGCCGCCTGTTATTGAATTGCGATATGGGTGAAAGTTTTGGCAGCTGGACCATGGGCCTGGATGCCCAGGTCATGCCTTATGTTGATTGCGCCAACATTGCCTGCGGTTTTCATGCCGGCGACCCCGGGATCATGCGCAAGACCGTGGCCCTGGCGGTTGCCAGCCAGGTGCGCATCGGCGCCCATCCGGCCTACCCGGACCTGGCCGGCTTCGGCCGCCGCTCCATGGCCTGCAGCGCCGAAGAGATTCGCGATCTGCTGCATTACCAGATCGGCGCCCTGGACGGCATTTGCCGTACCCAGGGTACCCGGGTTGCCTACGTCAAACCCCACGGCGCGCTGTACAACGACATGATGGCCGAGCCGCTCAAGCTGCGTGCCGTGCTCGAAGCCGTGGCCGCCTATGACCGGCAGTTGCCGCTGATGCTGATGGCCACCGCCGACAACAGCGCGGCCCAGGCCTTGGGCGATGAGTACGGTGTAACCCTGTGGTTCGAAGCCTTTGCCGACCGCGCCTACGACGCCAGCGGCCACTTGCTGTCGCGGCGCTTGCCGGGGGCGGTGCACCATGATCCGGCGATGATTGTCGAGCAGGCCCTGCGCCTGGCCCGCGGCGAGGCGCTGAGCGCCAGCGATGGCAGCGCGTTGCTGCTGCAGGCCGATACCCTGTGCGTGCATGGCGACAACGACAGCTCGATCGCCGCCGTGCGGCAGATCCGTCAGGCCCTCGATGCCCAGGCGGTGCCATGAATTACCGTATTGAAGTAGTGGCCATCGACTGCCTGATGGTGCGCCTGTTCGATCAGATCGATGAAGGCAACATGCCCTGGCTGCTTGCCGCCAGCCAGCGCCTGCGCAGCGCCTTTGCCGGGCGCCTGGTCGACCTGGTGCCGTCCTATACCACGCTGATGGTGCAGTTTGACCTGCTCCAGCTGTCACCGGCCGAGGCCCAGGCCTGTATTCGGCAAGCGCTCACCGACTTGCAGCCGGACCCTGGCAGCGCAGGCCGCCAGCACGAGATTCCGGTGTGGTATGACCCGAGTGTCGGCCCGGAGCTGCAACTGCTTGCTGAGCGTTGCAACACATCGGTGGCCGACATCATTCGCCGCCACAGCGAGCGTGAGTACCAGGTGTTCGCCCTGGGCTTTGCCCCCGGCTTCGCCTTCATGGGCCTGGTCGAACAAGCCCTGGCCGCGCCGCGCCTGGCCACCCCGCGCAAACGCGTGGCGGCCGGCAGCGTGGGCATTGCCGAGCGCCAGACCGCCGCTTATCCAGCGGTTTCTCCCGGCGGCTGGAACCTGATCGGGCGCACCCCGAGCAAGCTTTTTGACCGCCTGCGTGATGGCTACAGCCTGTTGCAGCCGGGTGACCGGGTGCGCTTCGTGGCGGTTGAGCGCGCCACCTTCATCAACCTGGGCGGCGACGATACCCCGCTGGAGGCACAGGCATGAGCTGCTTGTCGATCGAGGCCAGCACGCCGCTGTGCCTGCTGCAGGATGCCGGGCGCTTTGGCGTGCGCCACCTGGGCGTGACCCAGGGCGGGGCGCTGGACTGGGTGTCGATGCGCTGGGCCAACTGGCTGCTGGGCAACGCGCCCGAGGCCGCGGTGGTCGAGGTCACCCTCGGTGGTTTCAGCCTGATTGCCGAGCAGGACTGTTGCCTGGCCCTGGCCGGCGCCGACCTCGACGCACGCCTCGATGGCCAGCCGCTCAAGCCCTGGCGCAGCTTCAGCATGGGCAAGGGCCAGCGCTTGCGCCTGAATGCGCCCCAGCATGGCGCCCGTGCCTACATCGCTGCGCCGGGTGGCTTCAAGGCGCCGCAGGTACTGGGCAGTTGTGCCAGCGTGGTACGTGAAGCGCTCGGCGGGCTGGATGGTTTGGGCTCGCCGCTGGCCAAGGGGCAAGCGCTGGAATACGCCGGTGTGGCAGCGGCGCTCAAAGAAGTGCCGGAAGCGTTGTGGCCGGACTTTACCGACAGGTCGCCGCTTGATCTGTTGCTCGGCGCGCAGATCGGCGATTTTAGCGGCACAAGCCTGTTTGAAGCGTTCAACCGCGACTGGACCCTCGACAGCCGCGCTGATCGCATGGGCATGCGCTTGCTCGGGCCGGTGTTGCACTACCAGGGGCCGGCGATGATTTCCGAGGGGATTGCGTTGGGCGCGGTGCAGGTGCCGCCGGATGGCCAGCCGATCGTGCTGCTCAATGATCGTCAGACCATTGGTGGCTATCCGCGATTGGGGGCGTTGACGCCGTTGGCGTTGGCGCGGCTGGCGCAATTGCTGCCGGGGAGTGTAGTGCGCTTCAGGCCGGTGGTGCAGGAGATGGCGTGGCTTGAGCAGCGGGCGTTTCTTGAAAGGTTTGTTGGCTGAGCGGGCCTCATCGCGGGTCAAGCCCGCTCCTACAGGGGGTAGGAGCGGGCTTGACCCGCGATGATGTTACTTGGACAAAAACCGCATGCCTTCTTCCAGCCCACGCAAGGTCAGCGGGAACATCCGGTCCTCGACCAGCTCGCGCACGATGTTGGTCGACGCCGTGTAGCCCCAGGTGTCCTTGGGGTAGGGGTTGATCCAGATGAGCTTCTTGTACTTCTCCATGAAGCGCTGCATCCACACGTAGCCGGCTTCCTCGTTCCAGTGCTCGACGCTGCCACCGGGCTGGGTGATCTCGTAGGGCGCCATGGCCGCGTCACCGACGAACACCACCTTGTAGTCGGCGCCGTACTTGTGCAGCAAATCCAGGGTCGAGGTGCGCTCGGAGGTGCGGCGCAGGTTGTTCTTCCACACCGACTCGTAGACGAAGTTGTGGAAGTAGTAGTACTCCAGGTGCTTGAACTCAGTCTTGCAGGCCGAGAACAGTTCTTCGCAGATCTTCACGTGGGCGTCCATCGAGCCGCCGATGTCGAACAGCAGCAGCAACTTGACGCTGTTGCGCCGCTCCGGGCGCATCTGGATGTTGAGCAGGCCGGCATCGCGGGCGGTGTGGTCGATGGTGCCGTCGATGTCCAGCTCTTCGGCCGCGCCCTGGCGGGCGAACTTGCGCAGCCGGCGCAGGGCCAGCTTGATGTTGCGCGTGCCCAGTTCGACCTGGTCGTCGAGGTTCTTGTACTCGCGCTGGTCCCAGACCTTGACCGCCTTGCCCTGGCGCTTGCCGGCATCGCCGACGCGGATGCCCTCGGGGTTGAAACCGCCCGAGCCGAACGGGCTGGTGCCGCCGGTGCCGATCCACTTGTTGCCGCCGGCATGGCGTTCCTTTTGCTCTTCGAGGCGCTTCTTGAACTCTTCGATGAGCTTGTCGAGGCCGCCCAGGGACTGGATCTGCGCGCGTTCCTCGTCGCTCAGCGAGCGTTCGAACTCCTTGCGCAGCCAGTCTTCGGGAATCAAGGCTTCCAGGTGCTGGTTGAGGTTCTCAAGGCCCTTGAAGTAGGCCGAGAACGCCCGGTCGAACTTGTCGAAATGACGCTCGTCCTTGACCAGGATGGCCCGCGACAAGTAGTAGAACTCGTCCATGTCGGCAAAGGTTACGCGCTGCTTGAGGGCATTGAGCAAATCAAGCAGCTCGCGTACCGACACCGGCACCTTGGCCGCGCGCATTTCATTGAACAGATTGAGCAGCATGGCTATTGCTCCCGGCTCAGCGGTTACCGCGACGGCTCATGAAGGCCAGGCGCTCGAGCAACTGCACGTCCTGTTCGTTCTTGACCAGGGCCCCGGCCAGCGGCGGGATGGCCTTGGTCGGATCACGTTCGCGCAGCACCGCTTCGCCGATGTTGTCGGCCATCAGCAGCTTGAGCCAGTCGACCAGCTCGGAGGTCGACGGTTTTTTCTTCAGGCCCGGCACTTTGCGCACGTCGAAGAACACGTCCAGCGCTTCGCTGACCAGGTCCTTCTTGATGTTCGGGTAGTGCACATCGACGATCTGCTGCAGGGTGGTGCGGTCAGGGAAGGCAATGTAGTGGAAGAAGCAGCGGCGCAAGAAGGCGTCGGGCAGTTCCTTTTCGTTGTTCGAGGTAATGATGATGATCGGGCGCTGCTTGGCCTTGATCGTCTCGTCGGTCTCGTAAACGTAGAACTCCATTTTGTCGAGTTCCTGCAACAGGTCGTTGGGGAACTCGATGTCGGCCTTGTCGATTTCGTCGATCAGCAGAATGACCCGCTCTTCGGACTCGAAGGCCTCCCAGAGCTTGCCTTTCTTCAGGTAGTTGCGCACGTCGTGGACCTTGTCGACGCCCAGTTGCGAGTCACGCAGGCGGCTGACCGCGTCGTACTCGTAGAGGCCCTGGTGGGCCTTGGTGGTCGACTTGATGTGCCAGGTGATCAGCTTGGCGCCAAAGGATTCGGCCAGCTGTTCGGCGAGCATGGTCTTGCCGGTGCCCGGCTCGCCCTTGACCAGCAGCGGTCGCTCCAGGGTGATTGCCGCGTTGACCGCCAGTTTCAGGTCGTCTGTAGCGACATAAGCGCTGGTGCCTTCGAACTTCATGAACCGATCCTCTAACGTAGCGCCGGGGGTACATGGCCCCTGGCGGAAAAATTGTCATGCACGACTATAACGCGGGCTCCGGGCGAGTGGGAACGCAGACGGCCCATTCAGTCTCTGAATGGACCGTCACTCGGTGACTCAGTCAGCCTTGGGCGGCGTTTGCTCATAACGGGCGTTGAAGGCCTGGACAAAGCCGTTGCGCAATATCTGCAAAAACGCCTCGAAGGCACTGATATCGCTTTTATGCACGCTGCCGCTGAGTTCCACGCGGGTGGCGAACTGGTTCTTGCCCTGGTTCTTCAGCACGGTTTCGCTGCCGCCGACCAGTGCTTCCCAGATCGAGCGGAAAAAGCCCTTGTCCTGGTTCTGAACGTCCTGCTGCCAGTTGAACACATCGACATCACGCAGCAGCGGTTTGATGTAGCCGGTGAGCCGGCCGTTTTGCGCTTGCGCCTCGATCACCAGGTCGCCGTGGCCGGCATTGAAGTCGAACTTGCCATAGGCGCTGGCGAAGTCATTGAGCCGGCGCAGCTCGATAGCGGTGGCGCGCAGGCGGAACTTGAAGTCGTCGAAGTCGCTAAACGGGTCGAAGGTGGCGCTGCTTTCGACACTGGCATCGCCCAGCAGCCGGGCCTTGGCGTCGAACGTGGCATCGCGGCGGCCCTTGCGGTCCTCGACGTTGGTCAGGTTGCGGATGCTGGCATCGAGTTGGGTGGCCTTGAGGTTGACCGGCGGCCTGGAGTTGAAGTTGCGAAAACTCAAGGTGCCGTCTTCGATGCGCACTTCGTTGAGGGTGATCGGCAGCAGTTTTTCCAGTTGTTGGCGCCAGTCGGTGCCCTGGCCGGTCTGTGAACTCTGCTTGCTGGCGCCGTCGACGAAGTTCAGCTGCGGCTTGAGGAAGGTCACCTCGGCGACCACCGCCTGGTCGTGCCACAGCGAATGCCAGCTGATCGAGAGGTCGATCAATGGCGCTTCAAGCAGGGGCACCGGCACCTTGCCACTGGTCTTGACGATGTTCAGGCCGTTGATCTTGTAGGCGCCGCGCCACAACGCCAGGTCGACATCGGTGACCTGCCCGCGGTAGTCGCCCATGTCGGCCAGCTTGTCGTTGAGGTAGTTGCGCACCAGCAGCGGCAGGGTCAGGTGCAAGGCCAATAGTAACAATGTGATACCCAGCAGCCCCCACAAGGGCCAGCGATAGCGGCGTTTCATCGGCGGCGGTTCCCGGCAAGGTAGTGATCGGTTGACCCCTGTCAGCCTCAGGGGTTCGCCGGTTGTGGACGCACTGGCGCAGCAGGCTTACCCTTGAAGTTTTCCGCCCGGTGCATAAAAGGACCCCCGCCATGAGCCGTATCTTTGCTGACAACGCGCATTCCATCGGCAATACGCCGCTGGTGCAGATCAACCGCATCGCCCCCCGCGGCGTCACCGTGCTGGCCAAGATCGAGGGGCGCAACCCCGGTTATTCGGTCAAGTGCCGGATCGGCGCGAACATGATCTGGGACGCCGAAAGCAGCGGCAAACTCAAGCCGGGCATGACCATCGTCGAGCCGACCTCGGGCAACACCGGCATCGGCCTGGCCTTTGTCGCTGCCGCCCGTGGCTACAAGTTGCTGCTGACCATGCCGGCGTCGATGAGCATCGAACGGCGCAAGGTGCTCAAGGCCCTGGGCGCCGAGCTTGTGCTCACGGAGCCTGCCAAGGGCATGAAAGGCGCGATCGAAAAGGCCAGCGAAATTGTCGCCAGCGACCCGTCGGCGTACTTTTTGCCCGGCCAGTTCGAGAACCCGGCCAACCCGGCGATCCATGAAAAGACCACCGGCCCGGAGATCTGGAACGACACCGACGGTGCGGTCGATGTGCTGGTGGCGGGCGTCGGCACCGGCGGCACCATTACCGGGGTGTCGCGCTATATCAAGCAGACCCAGGGCAAGGCCATTCTGTCGGTGGCGGTCGAGCCGCTCGGCTCGCCGGTGATCACCCAGGCCCGTGCCGGTGAAGAGATCAAGCCCAGCCCGCACAAGATCCAGGGCATTGGCGCCGGTTTCGTGCCGAAGAACCTTGACCTGTCGATGGTCGACCAGGTCGAGCTGGTCAGCGACGAGGAGTCCAAGGCCATGGCCCTGCGCCTGATGCAGGAGGAGGGCATCCTCTGCGGGATTTCCTCCGGGGCGGCCATGGCCGCAGCGGTGCGCCTGGCGGAAAAACCGGAAATGCAGGGCAAGACCATCGTCGTGATCCTGCCGGACTCGGGCGAGCGCTACCTGTCGAGCATGCTGTTTGCCGACCTGTTCACCGAGCAGGAAAACCAGCAGTAAGTCGCCGCGGCGCTGATCCCGGGCAATAACCGGCGCCGCTGTTTGTTGCACAATCCTTAACACTGAATCCCGGCCCTGCAGGTTTTCAGCAGGGCTGGATCGGTTAATATGTTCGATTAATCCGGCAGCGATGGCCTGATCGAAATTCCAAGGAGTGTTGCATGACCTTTTCCTTTGTCGCCAAGGCAGGTGTACTGCTGCTGTTCTTCGGCAGCACACTGTATGTGCACCTGCGCGGCAAGGCGCGTTTGCCAATGTTGCGCCAGTTCGTCAACCATTCGGCGCTGTTCGCCCCTTATAACGCCCTGATGTACCTGTTTTCCGGTGTGCCGTCCAAGCCGTACCTGGACCGCAGCCGTTTCCCCGAGCTCGACGTGCTCAAGGACAACTGGGAAGTGATCCGCGAAGAGGCTATGCACCTGTTCGACGAGGGTTACATCCGCGCCGCCGAGAAAGACAACGACGCCGGCTTCGGTTCGTTCTTCAAGAAGGGCTGGAAGCGTTTTTACCTGAAGTGGTACGACAAGCCGCTACCTTCGGCCGAGACGCTGTGCCCGAAGACCGTCGCGCTGGTCAACAGCATTCCCAACGTCAAGGGCGCGATGTTCGCCCTGCTGCCCGGTGGCAGCCACCTGAACCCGCACCGCGACCCGTTCGCCGGCTCCCTGCGCTATCACCTGGGCCTGTCGACGCCCAACTCCGACGACTGCCGGATCTACGTCGATGGCCAGATGTACGCCTGGCGCGACGGTGAGGACGTGATGTTCGACGAGACCTACGTGCACTGGGTCAAGAACGAAACCGAGACCACCCGGGTGATCCTCTTCTGCGACGTCGAGCGCCCGCTCAACAGCCCACTGATGACCCGCATCAACCGCAAGGTCAGTGCCTTCCTCGGCCGCGCCACCGCGCCGCAGAACACCGACGACGAGCGCGTGGGCGGGATCAACCAGGCCTATGCCTGGAGCAAGCGCTTCAGCAATGTCATCAGCAGCCGCGTGAAGCAGTTCAAGCGTGCCAATCCCAAGGCCTATCGGGTGTTGCGTCCGGTGCTGGCGGTGGTGGTGGCCTACCTGCTGTATCGCTGGTTGTTCTGAAACAGCATCGCGAGGCAAGTCGAGGCGTCGCACCGCCGCTCCCACCGGTGCGGCGGTGCGGCGACCCGACTTGCCTCGCGATAAACTCACCGCTATAGTCAGACCCACTTCACCCTCACCGAAGACCTGCTCATGCCAGCTTCCTGCCCAGCCACCGTATTCGCTACCGCGCCTGACGCGGTTGTCGTTGCGCGCGCGAGCCAGCAGCCGGCCATGATCAGTCACTACCCACCACCTGTCAGTAGCGTGGTCGTGTGCATCGTTGCACCGCCAGCGGTGGTAGTGCTGGGCTAAGCGGCCAATCGCTGCGTCCCCACACACCTGCACCCTACTGAATACGGTTGGCTGCCCCTCGCGGGTAGCGCCGTTCGGCTTATCTGCCCGAATTACAGGTGGCATTCATGTCTGTTCTATCGAAACAATCTATGGCCTCGGCGGCCACTACCAGCCTGTTCGTCCTGCTCTGGAGTAGCGGGGCGATCGTCTCCAAGCTCGGCCTGGCCCACGCCAGCCCGTTTGCCTTCCTGCTGCTGCGTTCGGCCTTGGCCCTGGCCGGCCTGCTGTTGCTCAGCCCGTTGCTCAAACTGCACTGGCCGCGCAGCCGCCCGGCGCTGCTGCAAGCCCTGGCCACCGGTTGCGTGCTGCTCGGCGCCTACCAGATCTTCTACCTGCTGGCGCTCAACACCCACGTTACCCCCGGGGTCATGGCCACGGTCATGGGCGTGCAACCGATCCTTACCGTGGTGCTGATGGAGCGCCAGCGCTCCTGGAGCCGGTTGTTCGGCCTGGGCCTGGGCTTGAGCGGGTTGATCATGGTGGTCTACCAGGGCATCAACCTCGGTGGCGTGTCGCTGGCCGGGATGCTGTTTGCCTTGCTGGCGCTGATGAGCATGACCTGCGGTTCGATCATGCAAAAGCGCATCACCAGCAACCCCATGGGTACCCTGCCGTTGCAGTACATCGCCGGGCTGTTGATGTGCGCGGTATTCGCGCCGTTTCAGCCGCTGCACGTGGAACTGACCGACAGCTTCATCGGCGCCTTGCTGTGGATGGGCCTGGTGGTATCGCTGCTGGCGACCTTGCTGCTGTACCGGCTGATCGCCAAGGGCAACCTGGTCAATGTCACCAGCCTGTTCTACCTGGTGCCCGCAGTGACGGCGGTCATGGACTACCTGATCTTCGGCAACCGCCTGGCGGCGCTCAGCCTGTTGGGCATGGGGCTGATCGTCATCGGCCTGTTGTTCGTGTTCCGCAAGCCCGCAGCCACGCAGGCGCAACTGCAGGCTGACTGACCGTACGGACCGCCCGGCAGCGCGCCGGGCGGTTTGCTGTCAGAAGTAGTAGCCGATGTTGATGTTGGTGCGGTAGTACCAGTCGTTGCTGCCGACCGAGTTGGTGCTGGTCCAGCCCGTGCCGTTCTCGGCGCCGCCAAAGGGGTTGGCGTTCTTCGCCCAGGTGAAGTCGACCCAGGCCATGATCGGCATGGCCAAAAACTGCGCGCCGACGGTAAACATCTGCGAGTCATCCCAGCCGCTTTTGTCTTTCATCATGCGGCTGTAGTCGTTGTAGACCTTGATCTTCTTCAACTGGCCAAGGCCCGGGGTAAAGATGTCGTAGCCGACGTTGATCGAGCCGATGGTGGCCTTGGAGGCGATCAGGTAGGCCGGGGTCAGGCCGTTGCCGCCCATCAGCACCGAGTCGTTGCTGACGCCGTCAGGGTTCTTCGGATCGTACTCATAACGAATCGCCTGGCTGGTGACCGTCCAGTTGCCGGCGTTGACGATCGCATGCACGCCGCCGGCCCAGTAGTCGCCATCGTCACGGGTGGTGGCGTTGTACAGCTCGGCAGCGGCCAGCGAGGCGCCGATTTCGGTTTTCCAGCCGTCACCGCTGAAGGTCCGGGCCACCCGGGCGTTGACCTGGTTGCGCTTCTCGTTGTCCTGGCGCGACTGGGTGAAGGCCACGGCGTTGTCGTCAAGATCGCTGTAACGGCCGACTTCCGGCGAGTAGCGGATGCCGCTGGGCAGCATGCGCGGGAAGTAGCCCAGTTGCAGGTCCCAGTCCTTGTCCTTGTAGCTGTACTTCAGGCCGCTGCCGGCGCTGACGCCATAGCCCATGAAAAACGGGATGTGGTAACTCCAGCCGAACTGCGGGTAGGGCTCAAGGCCAAAGGGTTTGAACGGTGCGCCCAGTTGCACGTTGGAATTGGCATTGAAGCGATAACCGACGTAGCCGCGGTCGATCGAGCGTTTGCCGTCGTCCTGGAACCAGTAGCCGATGTCGCTGAACAGTTGTTTGTGGGTGGCCTGGACATCCAGGCGGAAGGTGTCGAAGAGAAAGCGCCCGTTGTTTTCGGTGGTGTCCCAGTGCTCATCGCGGTAGTTGACCCGCAGTGCGCCGCCGATATCCAGCGAACTCTGGCCGTCGTCACTGCGCCAGGCAATGTGCGGGAAGGGTTTTTTCACCGCTGGCGGCTGGTCCGGCGCCGCCGGGCCGGGCTCGGAAGCGAAACTGGTGGCGCTGCCAAGGATCAGGCCAAGGCTTATCACGTACTTGTTCATATCAATGCCCCGCAAGGTTGAGCAGTATCTCTGGGCAACAGCTGTCCGCCGCCTGGAATCAGGCGTTAAGCGAAAGTCAGCGGTGGCGCATCGGTAGGTTTGTTATTGTTTTATAGGTGGCACGTTGTTTTTATTTGAACTCGGGAGGTAAAGAGCAGGAACTGTGCCAGTGCTGATGAGTGACTGTTGTTTTAATAAATATGATGTAAAACAATTATTTATATCTGAAACGCCTTAATTCGTGCCGTGGGTGAAACAGCGTGGTGTTTAAGTAACAGGAGTGGGCAATGGCAGTGCGGTTTAACTGCACAGCGCGCGTTGACAGTGCGTTGGTTGTTTTATCAATGAATAAGTAATTGACTGTTCTGGGGCCGCCGGGCCTGCGAAAGCCGCGCAAAAAAAAGCCGGCACACCCGGTGCCGGCCAATTGCGCGTGTTGCAACAGTTACAGATCAAGCACCATGCGCCGGCTCTTGCAGCCCGAGACACAGACCATCATCGATGTGTTCGCCGCCCGTTCGGCCTTGGTCAGCACGCCATCGCGGTGGTCGATGTCACCTTCCAGCACCCGGGTTTCGCACGAGCCGCACACCCCTTCGCGGCAGCTGTACTCGATATCGCAGCCGGCTTCGAGCAGCACGTCGAGCAGGTTCAGCCCAGGCTCGACGTTCAGGGTCTTGCCGGACTTTTTCAGCTCGACGCTGTAGCTGTCCTGGGCATCTTCCGAGGGCGGCAGTTCGGCGGCGGTGAAGCGTTCGATATGCGCATGGGGATAGCCCAGGCTTTCGCAGGTGCTCTCGAAGGCATCGAGCATCGGCGTCGGGCCGCAGCAGTAGAAGTGCGTATCGCCGGGCTGCCCGGCCAGGTAATGGGCCAGGTCGGGTACCGCGTTCTTCTCGTCGTTGAAATGGTAGAGCACCTTGGCATCGACCCCGCTGAGCTCTTCCAGCAGCGCCGCTTCCTTGCGCGAGCGGGCGCAGTAGATCAGCTCGGCGGATTTGCCCAGCGCCAGCAGCTGGCGAAACATGCAGTAGATCGGCGTGATGCCGATGCCGCCGGCCACCAGCACGTTGTGGCTGGCGTGCGGGTCGAGGGCGAAGTTGTTGCGCGGTTGCGAGATGTGCAATTGCGTGCCAACCCGCAGTTGCTCATGGACGAACGCCGAGCCGCCGCGGCTGTTGCGATCACGCAGAATGCCGACTACATAACGGCCCTGGTCGCTCGGCGAGTTGAGCAGTGAATAGCTGCGCACCAGGCCATTGGGCAGGTGCAGGTCGATGTGCGAGCCGGCTTCGAACGGCGCGAACACGGTGTCGCCCCAGGGGCGCAGTTCGACGCTGATGATGCCTTCGGCTTCGTGGCGCAGGGTGTGCACCAGCGCGGTGATGGTAGAGGAGTTGGACATCGGTCACCTCAAGGGCGCAGTGCGCAAGTCAATGTCGAGCCGGGCGCTGGCTTCGATTTCCACCACCAGTTCGGGGAACACCAGGGCGCTCACCTGAACCAGGGTGGAGGTGGGGTAGCAGGCAAAGCCTTGGAAGAAGTCGCGGCGGGCGCGAGCGACTTCATCCTTGTCGGCAATGTCGGTGAGGTACAGCGTCAAACGGTAGAGATTGCCGATGTGCCCGCCTGCCGCTTCCACCAGGGCGCGGATCTTGTTCAGTACCACCAGGGTCTGCGCGTAGGCATCCAGCGGCGCGCCGCGCTCGGCGGCCTGGCGGGTGGCGGGATGGCCGGTCATGCCGGACATCACCAGCTCGTTACCCAGCAGCAGGGCGTTGGACCAGCTGGCAGTGGCCAGTTCGGTGACCGCCTGTGCCTGGATACGTTGCACGGGCAGGTTCATCACAGTTGCTTCGCTTCGATCAGCGCCAGTTGCTCCTTGGCCTTGCCCTTGAGGTAGCGGCGCAGGCGCACCACACCGAGGTCATGCTGATAGAGGTTCTCGCGCTGGTTGGCGTCGAACTCCATGAACTCCAGCAGCACCCGGTCCTGCTCCAGCACTGCCCAGTGGCGGGCTTCCAGGCGGTTCTTGTAGAGGAAGCGCCAGGTGTCGCGCTGCCAGCCGGTCAGGGGCCGTGCGCGCCAGTGGAACACTGCCGAGAGGCTGCGGCTGCTCGGGGTGTAGCTGCCGATGATGGTGAAGTTGCCGCCCGGGCCGCCGGTCTTCGGGTAAGGGATTTCCAGGCGCAGCCAGTGGCAGCCGTTGTCGAGGAATTCGGTCCAGTCGAAGTTGACCCCGCGCTGGCCTTCCTTCTCGAAGAAGAAACCCTGCTCGGTATCGCGGGTGACGAACTTGGCAGTGGCTTCGCCTTCGCTCATCGAGTGCGACATCTTGTGCAGGTAGGTGCCGTGCATCGGGTCCATGACGTTGTCGAGCACGTAGCGGTAGTCGCCTTGCCACTCGGTGTAGCAGAGAAAGCTGCTCCACTCGGGCGAGGTCAGTTGCTCGGGCAATACCAGTTCTGGCGGGGTGTCCAGGTGCGGGTCGGTGGCGTTGAACAAAAAGATCGCCCCGGCCGCCTCGCGGGTGTGGAACATGCGCGTCGGGCGGCTGCCTTCGAGCTTGCAGCCCGGGCTGCCGGGTACCTTGGTCACGGTGCCGTCGCAGCGCACTTCGACGCCGTGGTACGGGCACTGCAGGCGGTCGCCCAGCACCGGGCCCTGGGACAGCGGCGCGCCGCGGTGCGGGCAGTGGTCTTCGAGGGCATGCACGCTGCCATCGTTGTCGCGCCACAGGGCGATCTTGTAGCCCAGGCGGCGCACCGACAGCGGCTTGTCGCCAAGCAGCCCGGAGGGCAATACCGGAAACCAGAGGTCTTTGAGGCCGTTGGCCAGGTGGTTCTCAACAGGATCGACGGTGAATTGCATATTCATCTTGTTTTACCTCCGGCGGGTCATGCGCCCAGCCGCGCCATCAGGGTTTTATAGGAGTCTTCGGTCCACTCGCCGCGGGTCAAAGGGCAGGGCGGGCCGGCCAGGTTCAGGTGCGCCAGCAGCTCGGGCAGCTGGGTGATGCCGTTGCCGTAGGCGCGTTCGATGGAATCGCCGAGCAGTTCCTCGAACGGGGTGTTGGGCCGTTTGCGCGCCTGATGGGGCTCCAGATAGCGTGGGGTGTTGCTCATGTCATTGACCTCCATTGCGAACCCGTTCGCGGATCATTTCGCGGACCGGGACAAAGTCGTACGTCGGGTAGCATTCGGTGCGGAACACGCCCCAGGCGGCGCGCTCAAGTTCCACATTGACCTTGCCGAGCAGGCTCGGCGGCAGGCGCAGGGTGACGATCTGGCCCAGGCCCATGGCCACGGTCCAGGACACCAGCTCGACGCCGGCCGGCGGGAAGCTGTCCCACCAGCCCATCTGCTTCATGTGCGCCTGGATCTGTTCCAGGTTTTTCGACTGGTCGTGCTTGAGCACCACCGTCAGTTGCATCGTCTCGCTCATGGGCGGGCCTCAGGCAGCGCTGGCGGTAGGCACGGTCCAGGCGTCGTAGCCGTAGACCCAGTCGGCGTTGCCGCCGGCCTTGAGCCACTGGTTGCCGCGTGAACCGATCTGGATCTGGCTGGTGCGCTCCAGGCGCGCCAGTTGGTAACCCTGCAGGGCGCTGGCGATCTGCGCCGGGCTGGTGACACCGTGCAGATGACGGGCCAGCACCACCGCGTCCTCGATGGCCTGGCCGGCGCCCTGGGCCATGAACGGCATCATCGGGTGGCAGGCGTCACCGAGCAGGGTGATGGCGCCCTCGGACCAGTACGGCAGCGGGTCACGCTCGTACAGCGCGGTCTTGAGGACTTCGTCGCAGGCGTCGAGCAGCGCCCGGGCGTCGGCGTGGAAGTCCTGGTAGTGGCTGCGCAGCTCGGCGGCGTCACCGGCGGTGGTCCAGGACTCCAGGTGCCAGCTGTCCTGGGCGGTGGTGGCGAAGATGAAGATGTCGCGGCCCTGGTTCAGCGGGAAGGTGACGATCTGGCTCTGCGGGTTGGGCCCCCACCATTTGGTGAAGGCCTGGATGTTCGGTACATGGGCTACACGCTCGGCCGGGACCACGGCGCGGTAGGCGACCACGCCGGTGAAGCGCGGCTGCTCTTCACCGAACAGGGCATTGCGCACCACCGAGTGAATGCCATCGGCGCCGATCAGCAGGTCGGCGCGATGGCGGCTGCCATCCTTGAAGCGCAGCTCGACGCCGTCGGCATCCTGCAGCACCTGCTCGGCGCGCTTGGCGAACTGCACGTTGTGCAGCGGGAACACATCGGCCAGGGCCGCCAGCAGGTCGGCGCGGTGAATGGTCAATTGCGGTGCGCCGTACTGGCTTTGCGCGGCGTCGGCCATTTCCAGGCGCGAGGTTTCTTCGCCTGTGTCCCACATACGGCTGATGCGGTGGGTCGGGCGCGCGGCCGGAATGCGTACGGCCGGGCCGACGCCGAGGCCATCGAGGGCGCGCACGGCGTTGGGGGTGAGGTTGATGTCGGCCCCGACCCGCAAAAACGCCTTGGACTGTTCGAAAACCGTGACCTGGTGACCGGCCTGGCGCAGGGCGATGGCAGCCGTGAGGCCGCCGATGCCGGCACCGTTGATGGCGATGTTCAACGAAGACATGGACAACTCCTGCTCAGGGTTTGGGTTTGTCGGTAAGGAACTTGCCTTGCGGCGCCTCGACATGCTGCTGGCGCCGGGTATTGCCATCGATGCCGCCGGCAATCGCCCATTCGGCAAACACCGTCGGGCCCGGCTCGAACTCGCGCGGCTGCCATTCGCCGGTCAGTTGGTCTTCGTCGGCGTAGTACTCGACCAGGGCGCCGGCCGGGTTCTTGAAGTACCAGAAGAACGCCGACGACACCGGGTGGCGGCCCGGGCCGATCTCGGTGGCCCAGCCACTGCGCGAGATGTGCATGCCGCCGCCGAACACTTCGTGCAGGTCGCGCACGGTGAAGGCGACGTGGTTCAGACCGGCGCGGGGGGCCGGCAGCTGGAGCATGAACAAATCGTGGTGGCCACCTTCTTCGGCGGTGCGCAGGAACGCGCCGCGGTTGGGGTAGCGGTCCGAGGCCTGGAAGCCGAAGCGCTCGTGGTAGAAGGTTTCGCAGGCATTCACATCCTTGACGAAGAACACCACGTGGCCGACTTCGATCGGCGTGGCGCGCTCATACACCGGCGCCGGCTTGTTGATCCGGCCCTTGGTCTGCCAGGTGTTGTGGCCGCTGCACTCGATGTCCAGTGCGCGCTTGCGGGTCACCTGCAGGCGGATCGCCAGGCCGTTGGGGTCGGTGCAGCCGATGCGCCCGTTGCCTTCGACAAAGCCCGGGTCGTTGGCGATGCGCTGGCTGTACAGGGCGAGGTCCGCTTCGCTCTCCACGCCCCAGACCACTTCGCGCACGGTCGAGCCCGGCTCGATGGCCGCTGGCAGGCCGGGCTTGTTGATGTCGGCCAGTACCACCCGGCAGCCGTTGAGGGTTTCGAAGACCACCTCGTCGGCCTGTTCGCTGACCTTGTCCAGGCCCCAGTCGCTGAAGAAGCGCACGCAGGTGTCGAGGTCTTCGACGCCGTAGGTGACTTCATCGATGCCCAATACGCTCATGGCCTTGCCTCCACACCGGCCCAGGCCAGTGGTTGTTCGTTCATGCCCCAGTAGAGGCTTTTCTGTTCCATGTACTGCAGGATCCCCAGGCGGCCTTTTTCACGACCCAGGCCGCTGTCACGCCAGCCGCCGAACGGGGTGGCGATGGAGAACTGCTTGTAGGTGTTGATCCACACCGTGCCGGCCTGGATCTTGCGGCCCAGGGCCCAGGCGCGCTTGTAGTCGCGGCTCCAGATGCCGGCGGCGAGGGCGTAGAGGCTGTCGTTGGCCTGCTCGATCAGCTCTGCCTCGCTGTCGAACGGCAGGGCCACCAGCACCGGGCCGAAGATTTCTTCCTGGCAGGTCTGCTGGCTGTTGCGCAGGCCTTCGAGGATGGTTGGCGGGTAGAAGTAGCCCTGATCAAACAGGCCGCCAGTCGGGCGTTGGCCGCCGAGCAGCAGGCGGCCACCTTCGGCCAGGCCCAGGGCCACGTAGCGCTCCACCGACTCGCGGTGCGCGGCGCTGATCAGCGGGCCCATTTGCGTGGTTTCGTCCGCCGGGTCGCCCAGGCGCAAACGCGCAGCGCCTGCGACCAGGCGCTGCATGAACGGCTCGTACAGGGCGCGGGCAACGAACAGCCGCGAACCGGCAATGCAGGCCTCGCCCGAGGAGCTGAAAATGCCATACAGCACCCCGGCCACGGCGTGATCGAGGTCGGCGTCATCGAGGACGATGGTCGGCGACTTGCCGCCCAGTTCCAGCGACACCGGCATCATCTTGTCGGCGGCGATGTGGGCGATGTGCTTGCCGGTCTTGGTCCCGCCGGTGAACGACACACGCTTGATCAGCGGGTGCTGCGTCAGCGCATCACCGAGCAATGAGCCCTTGCCCGGCAACACGCTGACCAGGCCCTTGGGCAAGCCTGCGTCCTCGCAGATCTGCGCCAGTTGCAGGGCCAGCAGCGGGGTGATTTCTGCCGGCTTGATTACCACCGCATTGCCGGCGGCCAGGGCCGGGGCGACCTTTTGCGCTTCGCTGGCAATCGGCGAGTTCCACGGGGTGATAGCCGCGACCACGCCCATGGGTTCGTAGACGCTCATGCTGACGAAGTCGCCGCGCGACGGGGTGATGGTCTCTTCCAGGGTTTCGCAGGCGGCGGCGAAAAACTGGAAAGTACCGGCGGCGCTGGCCACCAGGGCGCGGGTTTCGTTGATCGGCTTGCCGTTGTCCTGGCGCTGCAATTGCGCCAGTTCTTCGCTGCGCTGGCGGATCAGTTCGCCGATGCGGTACAGCACGGCGGCGCGTTCGTGCGGCTTGCGCTGGGCCCAGCCGCTGTTGAGGAAAGCCTGGTGGGCGCCTTGCACGGCGTCTTCGACATCCTCGAGGCTGGCGGCGTTGAGCCAGGCCACCGGCTCGCCGGTGGCCGGGTAGCGCGTGGCGTAGCGCTCACCGCCGCCCAGGCGCCAGGTGCCGGCAATGCAGATAGGTAGAGTCTGTTCCAGCGTCATCGACGTTCCCCTAGATGGAAATGGCATGGGCGTGGTTGCCCAGGGCACGGACCACGCTGTAGACGGTCAGCGCCGAGGTTTTCGGGTTGGCCTGCAGCGGCTTGCCGCGCAGGCTCATCTCGAAACCGCCGAAGGCACCACGGGCTTCGAAGTGGTGGACGTTCTCTTCGCTGAGCGGGTCGGCAATCAGTGTCACTCGCGTGCGGTCCAGGCCCAGCCCTGCCAGCGACAAGGTGGCGGCGACGTTGGCGTTCTTCGGGTACAGGCGCGCAGCTTCCCGGGCGCTGCCTTCGAAGATCACCGTGGCCTGGTCGATGGCGTCCAGGTTGCAAACCTCTTCGGCCGGGGTGTTCTTCCAGGCCCTGGCCGGTTTGCGCCCGGTGTAGTCGACCGAATCCAGGCCGCCGACCTTGGCCGCCGACAGCGCATCGATGCCGCCGATGGCGCCGGGCAGCAGCTCGATGCGGGTGTTGCCACGGGCGGCGGCGGCCTCCAGGCGCTCGACCAGGCCCAGCTCCGACAGCGCACCGACCGAGACGATCAGGCAGGCGATGCCGCGCTCCAGTGCCGGCAGCACGTGCTCCTCGATTGCCTTGTGCCCGGCGCATTCCACCAGCAAATCCGGGCGGGCGTCGGCGGGCAGGGCGGTGAGCACCTGTGGCGGGCGCTTGAAGCTGGCCAGACGCTGTTGCACCAGGGCTTCGGAACCGGCCGAGGCGATCACATGCTCGACGCGCAGCTGCGCATCGTTCTCCAGCAGTTCCAGCACCGCGACGCCAATGGCGCCGCAGCCGATCATGGTGATATTGAGCATGCGCAAGTCCTCAGGCCGTGGCTTTCTGGGCTTTGGTTTCGCTGTTGGGGGGACCGGCGAACTGGGTGGCAAAGCCGCCGACGCTGAGCATGTCGACTTCCAGCAAAAACGGCCCGCCCTGGCTCAGGGCGTTGTCCAGCACCGCGCCGAAGTCCTTCAGGTCGCTGACCAGGCCATGGCGCAGGCCGATCGATTCGGCCAGCTTGGTGTAGTCCGGGGTGTGCAGCTCGACATAGGCGTGGCGGGCGCCGTAGATGGCGTCCTGGATGTTGCGGATCACCCCGTAGCGCTGGTCGTTCATCAGCAGGATCACCACATTGGCTTTCTCTTGCACCAGGGTCGCCAGCTCACCGAGGTTGAGGATGAAACCGCCGTCGCCAGCCAGGGCGAAGACCTTGCGCTGCGGGTCGGTTTCCGCCGCTGCCACCGCCGCGCCAATGCCCATGGCCAACCCTTGGCCGATGCCGCCACCGAGGGCATGCACGCCGGCCAGCGGGTGGTAGAGGTTGAGCAGGCGGTTGCCCCAGATGCTGTTGGACAGGGTCACGTCGCGCACCCAGGAGAAATTGCGCCCGGTCAGCCCCTGCAGTTGTTCGACCATCGCCGAGTACGGGCCGAGGTCGGCTACCAGCTGCGCGCGCGATTGCGTGCGGACGGCCTTGAGCTCGTCGATAAAGTTCGGGTCGATGTTCAGGCGGCCTTCAAGGCGGTCGGCCAGGCCGTCGAGGGCCAGGGCCGAGTCGCCGCAGATGAACAGCTCGCTGGAGTAGCTGCGCCCTTCGATGGCCGGGTTGGCATCGATGCGCAGGGTGGTGCGCGGCAGCTTCAGGGCGTACTTGAAGGTCTCGTTGCTGCGCAGGCGCGAACCGGCCACCACCAGCGCATCACAGCTTTGCAGGAAGCCTTCGACCAGCTTGTTCTGCGAGAAGGCGCCGAGGCAACGCTCGTCGTCTTCGTTGACTACGCCGCGACCCTGGGTCGAGGTGATCACGCCAACGCCCATGTCCAGCAGGCGCTTGACCTGCGCCCCGGCGTGGCGGGCACCGCCGCCGAGCCACAGTAGCGGGCGGGTGGCGCTGGCCAGGCGTTCGGCAACCAGGTCGAGGGCTTCCGGCGCCGGCACCGCAACCGGGATCGGCAGCGGCGAGAGGTCGCTCGGCATGGGGATGAAGGTCGACTGGATATCGATCGGGATCTCGACGCTGACCGGGCCGGTGGGCGCGGTCAGGGCGGTCTGCACGGCGAGCTTGAGGGTGCTCAGCGCGGTCTCGACACTGCGCACGCGAAAGGCCGCCTTGGACACCGCCTTGAGCATGGTCAACTGGTCGCGGGCTTCGTGGATGTAGGCGAAGTCCTGGTCCAGGTACGGCGTTTCGATCTGCCCGGTGATGTGCAGCAGCGGCGTGCCGGCGGTCAGTGCTTCGACCAGCGCCCCGGCGGCGTTGCCGGCAGCGGTGCCGGTGGACGTCAGGCACACGCCCAGGCCACCGGTGGTGCGGGCGTAGGCATCGGCCATGTTGGTCGCGCCGGCTTCGCCACGGGCCATGACGAAGCGGATGTTGCCACGTACGGCGAAAGCATCGAGGATCGGCATGTTGTGGATCGAGATCACGCCGAAGGCGGCCTTGACCTCGCATTGTTCGAGGAACGCGGTGATGGCAGCGCCAACGGTGACAGTGTTTTCATTACGCATGGCGGGACAGGCCTCCAGAAACATCGATATGGCTGCCAGTGGTGTAGGCCGACAGGGGCGAAGCCAGGAACAGGATCGCTTGGGCTGCTTCTTTGGGCAGGCCCAGGCGCCCCAGGGGAATGTGTTTGCGTTGCGCCAGTTGCGCTGTCCATTGCGACCAGTCCAGATCGCGCTCTTCGCGGGCCTCGAAGCGCCGGCGCCATTGGCCGGACTCGACCAGGCCGATGAGGATGCCGTTGACCCGGATGCCCTGTTCGGCGAACTCGGTGGCCATCGAGCGCACCAGGTTCTTAAGGCCCGCACGTGCTGCCGAGGTGGCGACCATGTGCGGCTCCGGCTGGCTGGCCAGCAGCGAGTTGACGCAGACGATCGAAGCGCCGGCCTGGCCTTGCAGTTGCGCCAGGAAGGCGCGCACCGGGTAGATCACCGAGAAGAACTTCAGCTGCAGCTCTTCGCTCCAGGCCTCATCAGTGGTGTCGGCGAAGGTCGAGACCCGGCCTTGGCCGGCGTTGTTGATCAGCACCTGGGCCGGGCCGAGAGCGGCCAGGCTGGCGGCAGCGAATGCGTTGACTGACGCGGCATCCAGCACATCACAGGCTTGAGCCAACAGACGCGCATCGGGGAAACGTTCGCGCAGGCGGGCTTCGGCGCTGTTCAAGCGGTCCTGATCGCGACCACAAAAGGCCACTGCTGCACCGGCTTCAAGCAGTTGCTCGACACAGGCCAGGCCAATCCCGGAAGAGCCGCCAGTGACGATGGCGGTGCGCCCGTGCAGTTGATAGAGGTTGCTCATGTCAGTCCCTCATCAGCGCGGTGACGCGGCCGGAGCCAGCGTTTGGCGTGTAGTTGAGCAGGCGCGACAGCTCGTCGGCGCTGCCCCGCACATGGCCAAGCAGGCCGTCGAAATTGATGTGCGCAACCTGCACGGTAGGGATGGTCACGCCCATGGCGGCAACCACCCGGCCACTGTGATCGCGCACCGGCGCAGCGATGGTCGAGATCGATGATTCGAAAAAACCTTCGCCGCTGACATAGCCGCGCTGACGGTCGCTCTGCACCAGGTCGAACAGCTCCAGTACGGTTTTCGGTGTGCACGGCGAGTGCTGTTCCAGGTGCTCCTCCGGGTACAGCTCACGTAGCTCGGCCAGGCTCAGGTCTTCAAGGAGGATGCGCCCCAGCACCGTGGCGTGGGCCGGCAGGCGGGTGCCGACGTTGACCGCGCTGGAGAACACCGACGGCGGCGAAACCTTGGCCACGTAGACGATCGAGCGACCGTCACGCACCACCAGGTTGCTCGGGTAATTAAGGTGATCGCACAGCCGCGCCAGCAGCGGCTGACCGAGCTCGGTCAGTTCAAGCGATGCCAGGTACTCGAAGCCCAGGCGCAGTACCGACATGCCCAGGCGGTACTCGTTGCCGCTGCGGGTGACGAAGCCCATGGTTTCCAGGGTGGTCAACAGGCGGAAGATGGTCGAGCGCGGCAGCTCCAGGCGCCGCGCCAGTTCCGGCGCGGTGAGGGTGCGGTTTTGCCGGCTGAATTCACAGAGCAGCAACAGGCCGCGCTCAAGGCCGGGGACGATGTACTTGTCCTGGTTGTCTTTCAACAGATCCGAATCATTCATAGCGCAGTACCTGTCAGGGATTCTTCGAGGGCCCGGGCAAGCAGCGTTGCCACGGCCTCGGGTTGTTCGATCGGGCTGGCGTGGCCGGCCTCGGCAATCAACGCGAACGCTGCCCCCAGGGCCTTGGCCAGGGCCTGGCAGTCCTCGGGGCGGGTGATGCTGTCAGCGGCGCCGCAATGCACTTCGTACGGCACGGCCAGGGCGGCGTAGCGCAGCAGGTCATCGCCACACAGCAACTCGATGGCCTGGCGATAGCCCTGGGGCAGCAGCCGCGCCATGTTCCATTGCACCCAGGCGCGGGCTTCGCTGCTGGCCGCTGGCGAGAGCATGTGTGCGCTGCGCTGGTTGGCCATCTGGGCGATGCCCAGTTGTTCGAGGCTGTGCAGGCGCTGGCTGCGTACCTGTTGCGCCTGCTCGGCACGGGCCGGGTCGCCATAGCCGCGAGCCGGGCTGATCAGCACCAGGCGCCGCACCCGTTGCGGCTGCTGCTGGGTCAGGGCTGCAGCGCTGAGGGCACCGAGGGAATGGCCGACCAGCAGGCAGTCGTCAATCTGCAGCGCATCGAGCAAATGCCGCAGGCGCCGGGCATAGTCCACCGCCTGCGGCGCAGGGTTGGCCAGCGGGCTGGAGTCGCCGTAGCCCGGTGCATCCCAGGCAATCACCCGGGCGTGCTGGCTCAGTTGCAGCGCCACCTGCAGCCAGGACGCGGCGCCCGAGCCAATGCCATGCAACAGCACGATGGCCGGCCCGTGCCCGGCTTCGCGGATCGCCTGGGCGCCGCTTGCCAGTTGCACCAGGCGCTGGGGGAAGCGCTGCTGCAACTGGGCCGCAAGGCCGGCGAGCGAGTGGTCGGTGGCGTGCAACATCGGCTTAACCGCGCTTGATCGAGGCCAGCGGGTGCGCTGGCGGGTAGGTCGGGGTCACCGGCTTTTTCGCGCCGAGCATCACGCACATCAGCGCGTCTTCATCGCCGATGTTGATCTCTTCGCGGTACACGCCCGGCGGTACCGAAATCAGGTCGCGGTCGGTGAGCACGGTTTCGAAGCGCTCGCCGTCTTTCTCGATGATCACCTTGAGCTTGCCGCGCAACACGAAGAACACTTCCTCGACGTCGGTATGGATATGCGGCGGGCCTTCATGACCGGCCGGGATGACCATGGTCGAGAAGGTGAAGTGCTCCGAGGGGATGGTGTTCATGTCGCTGTTGACCCCGGTGCCGCCGGTGCCGACGTAACGCATTTGCGCGCGGCGGAACTTGGGGTCGAAGTCGGCCTGGAACTTCAGCGCGTCCCAGTCGTACTTGCGGGTTTGGTAGCGGGCGATGCGGGTCTGCATCCAGCCAGCGAGGTCCGAGCCTGCGGGTTGTTCCCAGGTTTTCGCGGTGGCGTTTTGTACGGATAGGTCGGTCATGGGTTTCTCCTTGCTCAAGGCATGACGAACCCGCCGTTGACCGGCAGGGTTTGTCCAGTGATGAAGCGCGACAGGTCGGACAGGGCGAACAGCACGGCGCCGCTGACGTCTTCTGGCAGTTGCGGGCGCTGAATCGCCCGTTGTTCGGTGTACAGGCGGTGGCGCGCCTCGGGCACATAGGCGGTGGCCTCGACCAGCACCAGGCCGGGGGCGATGGCATTGACGGTGATGTTGTCAGTGCCAAGTTCACGGGCCAGGCTGCGGGTCATGGCGATGATCGCGCCCTTGCTGGCGACATACGCCAGCAGGTTCGGCGCGCCCCACAGCGGCGTGTCGGAGGCCAGGTTGATCACCGCGCCCTTGGCGCTGGCGCGCAGGGCCGGCAGGCAGGCGCGGGTCATCAGCCAGGTGCCGCGCACGTTGACCTGCATGACCTGGTCCCAGGTGTCGATGTCCAGTTGCTCGCAGGTCTTGCCGCCGGAGTTGGTGATCGAGGCGTTGTTGACCAGGCCGTCGAGGCCGCCGAGCCCGGCAACCGCCTCGGCGACGCAGGCAGTGATCGACTCCGGGTTGCCCAGGTCGAGGGTCACGCCGGTCACCTGCAAGCCTTGCTCGCGCAGCTCGCAGGCGGCCTGCAGCACGCGCTCCTGGAGAATATCGGCGATCACCACGCGGGCACCGGCCTGGCCGATGGCCTGGGCGAAGGCATAGCCCAGGCCACGGGCGCCACCGGTGACCAGCACGCGGCGGCCTTCAAGCATGGTTTTGAATGGGTTCATCATTGGGTACTCAGCATGGCTTTGGGCAGGTAGTGCAGGACGCGTTTCTCGGCCCAGACCACCGCGCCGTAGGCCAGCACGCCGATCAGGGTGAGCATGACGATGGCGACGAAGACCCCGGCGGTGTTGCCCTGGCCTTCAGCGTCGACCAACAGGAAGCCCAGGCCCTGGTTACCGCCGACCAGTTCGCCGACGGTGACGCCGATCACCGCCAGGGTCGAGGCGATGCGCAGGCCCGAGAACAGCGCGGCCATGGCCGAGGGGAACTCCACCAGGCGGAAGATCTGCCAGCGGCTGGCGTTCATGGTGCGCACCAGATTGATCATGTCCGGGTCAACGGTGCGGATCGCCGAGAGCACGTTGATCATCACCGGGAAGAACACGATGAGGATGGCGATGAGGATCTTCGGGTAGATGGTGTAGCCCAGCCACATCACGAACAGCGGCGCGAAGGCGACTTTCGGGGCGATCTGCAGGGCCAGGATGTACGGCGAGAGCATGGCCTCGGCCGACGGCGACAGGCCCAGCGACACGCCGATGGCCACGCCCAGCAGGGCGCCGAGGCCAAAGCCGACGATGATCTCGAAGGCGGTGATCAGGGTGTGCTGCAGCAGGCCGCTGGACTGCCACATCACCAGGCTTTCCTGGGCCACGCGGCTCAGTTGCGGCATGACGAACTCGGGCATGCCGAGCAGGCCGGGGCCCCACTGCCAGAGCAGCAGGAACAGGATCAGCAGGGCGACGCTGCCGAGCACGGAGGTGTTGAGGTTTTTCATCGGGCTAATACCTTGTTATGCATCCAGGCTTATTGCGCGGCCGTGGTGGTTTCGATGAACTGGTTGCTGTAGAGCTCGTCGAGCTTGGGTTCCTTGGCGACGATGCCTTCGCTGACGTAGAACTTGCGCACTGCGTCCAGGCGCGCCGGGTCGATGCGCCCGAGCACGGTCTGGTTGGCGTAGACGTGCTCGACATACAGGCGCAAGGTTTTCTCCAGCGCCGCTTCCTTGCCGGCGTAGGCCGGCACGGCCTTGGCGAAGGTGGCGGCGGCGGCTTTCGGGTCCTGGATGATGTCGCGCATGCCCTGCAGGGTGGCCTGGACCACGCCGCCGACCACCTGCGGCTGGTTGTTGATGGCGTCGTCCGAGGCGAGGATCGCCTGGGCCATGCTCTCGAAGATTTCACTCTGCGGGATCAGGCTGATCTTCAGCCCGGCCTCTTCGGCATTCACCACCCAGTCCGGCACCCCGGCCATGGCCTGGGCCTTGTTGGCCGAAAACAGCTGCCACACCCCCGAGGGGCCGGCGGCCTGGATATCGACGTCGTTCTTGTTCAGGCCAGCCTTGCGCAGCGAGGCGAGCAGGGCGTAGTAGGTGGTGTCGGAGTAGGACATCACGGTCAGGGTCTTGCCCTTGAGGTCCTTGATCGACTGGATGTTCTCGCCGGCGTTGGTGGCGATCATGGTCACCCCGCCGGCACCGAGCACCGCCACCGCACGCACCGGAATACCGTTGGCGCGGACCACGATCGGGGTGTCACCGATGGCGCCGCCGAGCATGGCGTTGCCGGCACCGATCTGCTTGGCGACATCGACTCCGCCCTTGGCGGCGATGAAGGTCAGGTCCAGGTCCCTGGCACGGTAGTAGCCCTTTTCCTTGGCGATGATCCACGGCGCAAAAGCCGGCGAGTTGGGCGGCGCGGGCAGCAGGTAGGTGATCTTGGTCGGCTCTGCCTGGGCGCTGAGCGCCAGGCCAAGGCCCAGGGCGATGACTGAAGTCTGTGCCAGGCGTTGCAGGGACTTGAACATGCGTACTCCTGAATCGGTTGATGGGCCGGTGGCCGTTGATCAATGCAGTTCGGTGTCTTCGCCGACTTTCAGCAGTTCCATCAGGCGCCCGGCCAGCGGGCCGATTTCCGGCAGCTTGCGGCGCTCCAGCGGGTTGTCGCGAAACGGCAGGTCGACAGTGATTTCTTCGATGATGGTGCCGGGGCGGGCGCTCATCACCAGCAGACGGTCGGACATGGCAATCGCCTCGACCAGGTCATGGGTGATGAACAGCGCGGTTTTCTTTTCTTCGAACAGCATCCGCGCCAGGTCCTGTTGCAGGATCATCTTGGTCTGCGCATCGAGGGCCGAGAACGGCTCGTCGAGGAACAGCACCTGCGGGTCGATGGCCAGGGTCCGGGCCAGGGCGGCGCGCTGGCGCATGCCACCCGACAGCTGGAACGGATAGTGGTCGGCAAAGCCTTGCAGGTGGCAGCGATTGAGCAGATCTTCGGCAATCGGCTGGCGCTTGGCGGCGGGCATACCCTGGATTTCCAGGCCCAGCTCGACGTTGCGGCGGATGCTGCGCCAGGGCATCAAAAGATCCTTCTGCAGCATGAAGGCGACCTTGCGCACCGGCCCGACCACCGCTTCGCCACCGACGAAAACTTCGCCTTCGCTGGGGCGGTAGAGGCCCGAGCCCATGTTGAGGATGGTGCTTTTGCCGCAACCGGACGGGCCGATGATCGATACCACCTCGCCGCGGCGGATCTTGAAGTTCACCTCGCGAATGGCAAAGGGCGCCTCGGCCTTGCCCTTGGCCGGGAAGCATTTACCGACATTGCGAAATTCGATTTCGGTCGGCTCCAGGTCTTCCTTGGAGTGCGGCGTATTCCATTGAGAGGGGATTGCGTACATCTCTTTCACAGCCATTGGGGAAGCTCTCTGGTCTGTTTTATAGGTGATACGCGGTTTAGTGCATGAACAATGCCAGTTGTGATTATCCCTACAGCTAAAGGTAAAAACTCCTATTTCTTAATGGTTTACGCGAACTCCAAGAAAATCTGTTTGTTTTATATATAAAACAAGGTTTTCTATATGGCACGAAATTGCACAACAACTGCGCGTGGCAATTGCGGGTGCAATGAAAAGAGGCTTTTTTCGGTAACGCCAGTGAAGGGCTGGTTTCAGGGGTGAAACCAGAAACTGTGGAAGCTGGCTTGGCAGCTCCCACAGGAACAAGCATTAACCTGTCAGGCGCGAGCTGGCTTGAGCACCAGCCACAACGCCACGGCAATCAACAACCCGCCGTACAGGTGCGCCATCGACAGCGGCTCGTCCAGCAGCCAGGCGCCCCACAGCACACCGAAGGCCGGGATCATGAAGGTCACGGTGCTGGATTTGACCGGGCCGATCTCGCTGATCAGGCGGAAATACAGGATGTAGGCAAAGGCGGTGCACACCAGCCCCAGGCCCAGCAACGACGCCCACACCTGCCAGCCACCCCAGCTTGCCGGCGGCTGGGTGAGCACGCTGTAGCCGAACAGTGGTAACAGCAGCAAGGTTGCGCCCATCATGCTGCCCAGCGCCGACAGGCGGCTGTCGAGGCCGCCTTGCTGGTCGAGCCAGCGCCGGGCGAGAAAGCCGGCCAGGCCGTAGCACGCGGTCGCCGCCAGGCACGAGAGGGCGCCTTGCAACAGCTTGGCGTCGAACGCCACCGGCCCCGCGCCACTGAGAATGCCAACCCCGAACAGGCCGAGGAAGATGCCGCTGAGCTTGGCCAGGGTCAGCGGTTCACGGAACAACAACGCGCCAATCAGCACGCCCATCAGCGGCGTGGTGGCATTGAAGATCGCCGAGTAGCCGGCCGGCAGCACCTGGGCGGCCACTGAATAAAGGGTGGCGGGTATCCCCGAGTTGACCATGCCCAGCACCAGGCAGGCCTTGAGCTTGCCATTGAAGTCCCAGCGCACCCGCAGCAGGGCGAGAATCACCAGCAGGCCGAGGCAGGCGATGGAGACGCGGAAAAACGCCGTCGGCAGGGTGCCGAGCACCGGCGCGATGATGCGCATGAACAGAAAGCTCGCCCCCCAGACAGCAGCAAGAATCAACAGGCGGGATATGGCGATGGGGCTCATGGGGCTCTCCGGGTCCTTTGGGGCAGGGCGCGAGTTTACGTTACATCGCAGCCTGCGCTCTCTCCCTTTCTTGCGCTTGAATTCAGCACCCGGCGAGTTTGGCCGATACAGCCGCGCCAACAGGCTTTCCCTGCCCGTGGCGACTGGCTAAGCTCAGGCTTTGACATTCCCGCAGAGGTCTGACGTATGCCCCAGCAATGGCCGGCCGCCGATATCGCCCGGATGATCCTCGATGGCTTCGACGATTACCGCGAGCATTTCCGCCAGATCACCGATGGCGCCCGCGAGCGATTCGAGCAGGCCCAGTGGCAACAGACCCAGAGCGCCTCGGCGGCGCGCATCAATCTGTATGAGGAAAAGGTCAGCGAGGTCAGCGGCTGGCTGCGCCAGGGCTTCGAGGGCGAGGTGCTGCTCGACGTCTCGCTATGGCCGCTGGTCAAAAGTGCTTATATAGGCCTGATCGACCCGCGCCTGGACGATGAACTGTCCGAGACCTGGTACAACTCGATCTTCTGCAGCCTGTTCAGCCATGACCTGATCAGCGATGGGTGCATGTTCATCCACACCACCCGGCCCTCGCTGCGCAGCCACGAGCGGGCAGCGCAAACCCGCACCTATCGGCCACAAAGCGGCTTGAGCGCATTGCTGGCGCAGGTGTTTGCCGACTACCGTTTCGATGTGCCCTACGCGGACCTTGCCGGCGACTTGGCACGCCTCGAGGGGCAACTGCGCGAGAACCTGCCGGACTGGGTCTGCAAAGACCCGGCCCTGGCCGTCGAGCTGTTTTCCTCGGTGTTGTACCGCAACAAGGGCGCCTACCTGGTCGGGCGCCTGTACACCCAGGACGAGCAATGGCCGCTGGTGATCCCGCTGCTGCACCGCGAGGGCCACGGCATCGAGGTCGACGCGCTGATCACCGACGAAGCCGAGGTGTCGATCATCTTCTCCTTCACCCGCTCCTACTTCATGGTCGATGTACCGGTGCCGGCCGAGTTCGTCGGCTTTCTCAAGCGCATCCTGCCGGGCAAGCACATCGCCGAGCTGTACACCTCGATCGGCTTTTACAAGCACGGCAAGTCGGAGTTCTACCGGGCGCTGATCAACCACCTGGCCGGCACCGATGACCGCTTCATCATGGCCCCGGGCGTGCGTGGCATGGTCATGAGCGTGTTTACCCTGCCGGGCTTCAACACCGTATTCAAGATCATCAAGGACCGCTTCTCGCCGTCGAAGAACGTCGACCGCGCCACGGTGATCGAAAAGTACCGGCTGGTAAAAAGCGTCGACCGCGTCGGGCGCATGGCCGATACCCAGGAGTTCTCCGATTTTCGTTTCCCCTTGAGCAAGTTCGAGCCCGAGTGCCTGGCCGAACTGCTGGAAGTGGCGCCGTCCACCGTCGAAGTGCACGGCGACACCGTGCTGATCCGCCACTGCTGGACCGAGCGGCGCATGACCCCGCTCAACCTCTACCTGGAAAACGCCAACGACGCCCAGGTACGCGAGGCCCTGGAAGACTACGGCCTGGCCATCAAGCAACTGGCGGCGGCGAACATCTTCCCCGGTGACATGCTGCTGAAGAACTTTGGCGTTACCCGGCACGGGCGGGTGGTGTTCTACGACTACGACGAAATCTGCTTTCTGACCGAGGTCAACTTCCGCTATATCCCGCCGCCGCGCACGCCGGAGGATGAAATGGCCTCCGAGCCCTGGTACTCGATCGGCCCGCTGGACGTGTTCCCCGAGGAGTTTCCACCGTTTCTGTTCGCCGATAGCGGCCAGCGCCGGTTGTTCAACCAGCTGCACGGCGAGTTGTACGACGCCGACTACTGGAAGAGCCTGCAGGCGGCGATCCGCGGCGGCAAAGTGATCGATGTGTTCCCGTACCGGCGCAAGTGCCGGGAGGGCTGAACAACATCGCGGGTCAAGCCCGCTCCCACAGGAATGAGGGTGAATCTGTGGGAGCGGGCTTGACCCGCGATGCGAAGGCGCCCCACGTACAACCGCCATATAGCGTTGTGCCGTCGACATCGAGTAATGAGCCGGACTGCTAAATCCGATCGTTGGATTTTCCAACGACTCGATTTGTCGCTGTGTGAGCAGCCTGCACCGGACCTTGTGGGAGCGGGCTTGACCCGCGATCGAGCGCGTAGCGGTCGTATGCCAGGCAACTCCTGGTTTGCTGGCTGTACTGGCCTCATCGCGGGTCAAGCCCGCTCCTACCGTTGAATGCGGCCGCTACCCCTTCAAGCACTTCAACTCACTGAAACTCTGGCGCACCTGCGCAAGCTTCTGCTCCAGGTACTGGCGCTGTTGTTCGCTGCTCTGCGCCATCACATCCACCAACAAGCGCCGCGCCTCCTGCTCGGTGCGCTGGAAGGCGATCCGGTACTCCGGGGTCCACAGGCTTTCGCGCTTTTTCAAGAGGATCTCCAGGCGAGGCTCGAAGCTGTCGCTGTGGCGCTGGTCCATGGCTGCGCTGAACTGTGCCTGCCAATGGGCGCGGTTGGCGATCCACTGGCGGTTCTGCTCGCCCAGGCCCTGGGACCAGGTCATGACTCGAAGTTTTTGCTGCGGGCTGAGCTCGCCCAGCCAGGTGCTCAGGCGTTTTTCCATTCGCTCGGCGCGGCGTTCGATCTGCCGCGCCAGTGGGGTATTGACGTATTTGGCCTGGCGTTCGCGAATGTCGTCAGCAAAGGCTTCGCGCATTTCCCGCACTTGCTCGTCATCCATGCTGCGCAACAGTTCGGCGGCCGACGGAGTGATCTGGTCGGCGACCTTGGCAATCGCCTGCCGGGCTTCTTCAGTGCGTACCTGCAACTGCTGGTCGGTTATCACATTGCGGGCGACCATCGCCTGAATTTCGTCGATCCATGTCAGGTAGCCGGGCAGTTGCGTGCGGCAATGCCAGGCCAACTGCTGTTTGAGCCGTTCATTGAGCCAGGTTTTTTGCTGGCGATTCATGCTCAGGTAGTCGTTGAGCGACCAGGGCACCAGCATGTCGAGGTTGCGGTAGGCCAGGTCGATACGGTTGCAGGCGACCACCAGCAAGGCCGATATCACCAGCAACAGAACGGTGCGCAGGTACTTGGACAGGCAGGCGTACATGAGCGAATCCTTGCGAAGGCTTGCTTGTCTTTATAGAACAGGGCAAGCCTGTGCGGTTCATTTTGCTGACAGGCCGTCATCGGCGACCGGGCGCAATCGCCGCGTGAGGTGTAGAATGCCCCGCTCGCAACGAGGATTTCCGGAAATGGCTTTAGTTGGGCGTTACAACACTTTGCAAGTGGTCAAGCACACAGACTTCGGTCTGTACCTGGACGGCGGGGCGGACGGCGAAATCCTGCTGCCCAACCGTTACATCCCCAAGGACACGCCCACCGAGGTCGAGGACTGGCTGAACGTCTTCATCTACCTCGACAGCGAAGACAAGCTGATCGCCACCACGGAAAAGACCAAGTTGCAGGTCGGCGACTTCGCCAGCCTCAAGGTCAAGGAAATCAACAGCATCGGCATCTTCCTCGATTGGGGCCTGCCCAAAGACCTGCTGATGCCGTACTCCGAAGAAAAGCGCCAGATGAAGGCCGGCGAGTACTGCGTGGTGCATGCCTACCTCGACAAGCGCACCCGCCGCATCACTGCCACCGCGCGCCTGGACCGCTACCTGGACAAGGTGCCGGCCAACTATAAGGTCGGCCAGGAGGTTGATTTGCTGGTGGTCGAAGAAACCCCAATGGGCTTCAAGGCGATCATCAACAACAAGCACTGGGGCCTGATTCACAAGAACGAGGTGTTCAAGTTCCTGCGTTCGGGCAAGCAGGAGAAGGGCTACATCAAAGAGCTGCGCAGCGACGGCAAGATTGCCCTGAGCCTGCAGCCCATCGGCCAGGACCTGGCCAACAGCCTGCACGACAAGATCCTCGCCAAGCTCAAGGACGCCAACGGCGTGCTGCCGGTCAGCGACAAGAGCGACCCGCAGTTGATCAGCGATCTGTTCGGGGTCAGCAAGGGCAACTTCAAGAAGGCCATCGGTGCCTTGTACAAGGATGGCCGCATCGTCATCCACGCCGACCGCATCGAACTGGCTTGATCAGACCTGCTTGAAGCCTGCAAAGCTCAGGTTCTCACCGCCTGGGCGCAGGTCTTTGAGCAGCGAGTCGCGATCGGCGCTCAGCGCCAGGCTGATGGTCGAGCGACGCTTGCCCGGGTGGCGCACTTCCATTTTTTCCTGATGGGCCTGCAGGTAGTTCACCGGCACCTTCAAATGCTGCAGCTCGTCGGTTTCGGGGGTGTGCAGCAGCAGGTTGACCCAGTCGGGCTGGCCCTTGCGCAGCAGTTTCACCGGCACATCGAACCACCACAGGCTGCGCTTGGTGTCGAGCACGGCAAACAGGGTGTTGTCGCTGTTGAGCACGGGGCGTTCCAGTTCCTGGTTGCGGCGGGCGATGGCGGTGGGTTTGTCGAGTTTCATGCAGGTTCCTACGGGTGACGCTTGAAAGGTCGCTTATTGTGCTGGCAACGCGATGAAACATAAAGCGACGTTGCTCGCCGGCCTCTCTATTGCCCCTGCGCGCTCGACAGGCGGCCCGCCGAAAAATAATTGAAACTCTCGCAAGCGGCCACGGGTCCACAGACTGTCGACTCTGACAGCGTGTTATTTCCCCTTCAGGAGAACTCCCATGAGTGGCACTAAAGATAAAGTCAAAGGCATGGCCAATGAGGCTGTTGGCAACATCAAGCAAGGTGTCGGCAAAGTGACCGACAATGATCGTCTGCGCGCCGAAGGCGAACTGCAGGAGCGCAAAGGCGAAGCCCAGCAAGTGGTCGGCAAGGTCAAGGATGCCGTGAAGAAGCCTTGAACCCTGTGAGCAGGGCGGGACGACGGCCATCCTCGGGTGGCCGTTGTGCTATCTGCAGCAATCAATCGCAACTTTGAGGCGATCGTCGATTAGACTTCAGGACGTACCTGTCAGATGAGTGTGTGAGGAGCCCGCCCATGAACCTCGAGCGGCGAAAGGAGACGCTATGATTTTTCCCGACCTGCGCGGCTTGCCGTTGCACCGTGTGCTGGTGCGCACGGTCAAGGAATTTCTCGACGACGAGATGTCCACCTATGCCTCGGCGCTGGCCTACCAGATGCTGTTCTCGCTATTTCCCTTCCTGCTGTTTTTGATCGCCCTGATCGGTTTCCTGCATTTGCCCGACTTCTTCTCCTGGCTGCGCCTGCAGTCGGAACTGGTGTTGCCGCCCCAGGCGCTGGAGCAGGTCAACCCGGTGATCGACCAGTTGCAGCAGTCCAAGGGCGGCTTGCTCTCGGTGGGTATCGTCATTGCCCTGTGGACCGCTTCAGCCGGCGTGCGGCTGATGATGAGCGCCATGAACGCCGCATATGATGTGGTCGAAGGGCGCCCGGTGTGGAAGCGCATTCCGCTGTCGGTGATCTACACCGTCGGTATCGCCGGCATGCTTCTGGCGGCCGCCGCGCTGATGGTGCTGGGGCCGCAGGTGATGGAATGGATTGCCGCGCAGATCGGCATGCAGGAGTTCATCGTCACCTTGTGGACGGTGCTGCGCTGGCCGGCGATCATCATTCTGATGATGGTCGCGGTGGCGCTGATCTATTACGTGATGCCCGATGTGAAGCAGAAGTTTCGCTTCATTACCCCGGGTTCGGTACTGGCGGTGGTGGTGTGGATCATCGCCTCGTTGGGCTTTGGTTATTACGTCAAGACCTTCGCCGACTACAACGCCATGTACGGCAGTATCGGCGCGATCATTGTCCTGCTGTTGTACTTCTATATTTCTGCTGCCGTATTGCTGTTGGGCGCGGAGATGAACGCGGTGATCGAGCATATGTCCGAGGAAGGCAAGGACCCTGGCGAAAAAGACTTTGATGGCGTGGCCCCTGAGCATGATAAAAAGCATGTATCCGGGCTGGGCCGCGATCACTCACTCGATCATGAAACCACGCCTGCCAGCGAACCCCTGAGTCGAAGCCAGCATGATTCATGACATCCTGAAAATGGGCGATGAGCGCTTGTTGCGCATCGCCCCGCCGGTGCCGCAGCACCTGATCGGCAGCGCCGAGCTTGAGCGGTTGATCGCCGACATGTTCGAAACCATGGAGCATGTCGGCGGCGTTGGCCTGGCCGCGCCGCAGATCGGCATCGACCTGCAACTGGTGATCTTCGGCTTCGAGCGCAGCGAGCGCTACCCGGATGCCGAGGCGGTGCCGCGAACCATTTTGCTCAACCCGCTGATCACGCCCTTGGGCACCGAGGTCGAGGATGGCTGGGAAGGCTGCCTGTCGGTGCCGGGCCTGCGTGGCGTGGTGCCACGCTACCAGCGGATTCGCTACGAAGGCGTCGACCCCCAGGGCCAGCCCATCGTGCGCAACGCCGAAGGCTTTCATGCGCGGGTGGTGCAGCATGAATGCGATCACCTGATCGGCCGCCTGTACCCCTCGCGCATTCACGACTTCAGCCGCTTCGGCTATACCGAGGTGCTGTTCCCCGGGCTGGACCCGGCCAGCGACGACTGAACCCGCACCATCGCCAGCAGCGGCTTGCTTTGCTGGTAGCGCTGCAGGCGCTCGGCCAGTGGCGCAGGCAGGGCGTCGGTGCTGGTGAAGGCCTGGTGGGCGTAAAAGCTTGTCAGGCCCGGGTGACAGAACAGCCAGATATTGCCTTGCAACTCAGCCAGCGCCGCGTCGATCAAGCGCCCGGCGAGCTGTTGGCCGCGCCAGGCGGGGGCAACGAACAAGCCGGTCAGCCAATGGCCGCCGGGCACTTCACTCAGGCACAAGGCGGCGACGATTTCCTCGGCTCGGGCCACCCAAAGCCGACCCTGGGCCGCTGCGCGCATGGGCGAGCCGTGGTTTCGATAGAATTTATTCAGCAAGGGCCGCTCGGGCGCAAGCAATGGGCAGTAGCGTAAACGGGTCACAGGTTTGATCTGGCAATGGCTCTACCCCGGGCTTTTACACCGCAAGGCAATTAATGTCGAGGGGCGTGCCTCGGGGTTATTGTTGCACAAGTGGTAACAGTGATTGTCCGGCTTCGTGATTTAACGGCCTGAAGTACCTTGTAAACTAACCACATCCCACAGAATACGTTGTAGTGGGGTCGGGTCTTCGTGTTATGTCCCATCGCTTGATATAACAACTTCTCCGCGCCCTTATTGGCGAATGAAGTCAATCGATTAGTTTGATTGCTTTGCAGGCCTATTATCATGAAAGGTTTAATTGCAGTTGCCCTGGTTGCGGTTTCTTCGTTCGCCCTGGCGGATGAAATCAATACCGCCGCGGCGCAACCGGTTGTCGAGCAGTACGACTACAGCACCAACCTGGATATCGCCAAGGTCATCAGCCTGTCGACCATTCCCAATGTCTGTGAAGTGGTACCGGCAACCATGACCTACGAAGACCACCAAGGTCAGCGCCACATCATCGAATACCGCGCCATGGGCGACGGCTGCAGCAACGGCTGATACCGTTCGGCGCCTCTGGGTTGCGCATTGCAGGGCTTGAGCTAGGGTCAAACGGGTCCAGGGTGGACAGGTTTTCTTATCTCACATGGAGTGATTGCAATGAACAGCCCTGAAAAGATTCTGCGTCACGGTCGAGTGATTACCCCTGCCAGTCGCGGTTCCACGGCGATTGAGCTGAAGTTGTTGGGGGTGTCCGAAGTCAATGAAATGGAAGGCGGCAAGAACTTTCCAGACACGGTCGCCGGCCCCGTACCTGCGCCTTATCAAGACGATGTACAAAGTACAGTACCCCCGGCAGACGGCTATATCCTCAGTGGCGGTCGGCAAGATAAGCGTGATTGTGTCAACTTTACCAATGCTGAAATGAGCGCCAAGCTCGGCCATGAATTTAAATGGCCATTGCTGAACGTGACACCAGGGCAAACCTTAAAAGTCGAGTGGACTTATACGGCGCCACACCTCACCCGCGGTTATCGCTGGTTTATTACCAAGGATGGCTGGGACGAGAGTAAGCGCATCACCCGCGCGCAACTTGAAACCACGCCCTTTGCCGATGACATTTATCCCTATGTGCCGCGCTGGGCCCATACGGACAAACTCGTGGCCAAGGTCGAGCACGAGGTCAAGCTACCGGCCAACAAAAAAGGCCATCACGTAATCGTGCTGCTGTGGCTGGTCGCTGACACCGGCAACGCCTTTTACCAGGCTTTCGACGTCAACTTCCAGTAACCCGCCTCACTGGCTCTCGCGCGCCAGCAGCTCACGCTTGCGCTCCACGCCCCAGCGGTAACCCGAGAGGTTGCCGTCGCTGCGCACCACCCGGTGACACGGGATGGCCACAGCCAGGGCATTGGCCGCGCAAGCCTGGGCCACCGCGCGCACCGCCCTGGGAGAGCCGATGCGCTGAGCGATCTCGGCATAACTGGCTGTACTGCCAGCCGGGATCGCCCGCAGCGCCTGCCAGACTCGCTCCTGGAACGCCGTGCCGCGCAGGTCCAGCGGCAGGTCCAGGCCGATGCCCGGCGCTTCGATAAAGCCCACGACCCTGGCCACCAGGGTTTCGAACCCGGCGTCGCCGCCGATCAGGTTGGCCTTGGGGAATTTGTCCTGCAGGTCATTGAGCAGCGCCTGCGGATCGTCACCGAGCAGTATTGCGCAAATCCCCCGTTCACTCTGCGCCACCAGAATTGCCCCCAAGGAGCACTGGCCGATGGCAAAGCGGATGTCGGTGTTGGCGCCGCCGTCGCGATAGGCCCCCGGGGTCATGCCCAGGCGCGCGTTGCTCGATTCGTAGAAGCGGCTGTTGGAATTGAACCCGGCCTCGTAGAGGGCGTCGGTGACCGTTGCCGATTGCTGCAACTGCGTGCGTACCTTGTGCGCGCGGTGGGCCGAGGCATAGGCCTTGGGCGTCAGCCCGGTCACGGCCTTGAACACCCGGTGAAAGTGGAAAGGGCTCAGGTTCAATTGCTCGGCCAGCTGGTTCAGGCTAGGCGCCGGGTCGGCGTTTTCGATCAAAGCGCAGGCGCGGGTGACCTGGGCCCGGTGCTGTTCGGCAACGTGGGTCTGGTCGGCGCCGCGGCGCTTGCTTGGCCGGTACCCGGCGGCTTCGGCCTGTTCGGCGCTGTCGAAAAATTCGACGTTGTCGATGCGCGGCAGGCGCGAGCTACTGCTCGCCCGGCAGTACACGCCGGTGGTGCGCACGGCATAGACGAAGGCCTGGTCAGCGGCCGGGTCGCGGGCCAGGATGGCCTGCCAGCGTGGGTCGGATTCGCTGATCCGTGGTTTGCCTGTACTCATGACGGGGTGCTCCTGGCGTTGATCGATGGGTTCAGGCTACGGCTTTGGCGCTGCGGAAAAACTCCGGGTCTTGCGTTCAAACTCGAGTGGCCGGCACTCGCCACAGGTACCAGGCGGCCACGGTCCGGTAGGGGCTCCAGTGCTTGCCCAGGTCGATCATCTGCCGGCGTGTCGGTTGCCCTTGCAGGCCCTGCAAGCGGCGGTAGCCCTCGCGCACGCCGAAGTCGTCGGCCGGCAGGATGTCCATGCGCTCCAGGGTGTAGATCAGCAACATCTCGACGGTCCAGCGGCCCACGCCACGCAGGCTCACCAGGCGTTCGATCAGTGCCTCGTCTTCAAGCATCAGAGCCTGCTGATAGTCCGGCACCAGGCCGTCGAGGCGCGCCCGGGCGATGCCCTGGATGGTTGCCAGTTTGCTCGCTGAAAAGCCGCAGGCGCGCAATTGCTCCGGGGTGGTCGCCAGCACCTGCTCGGGGCTGGGGAAGGCGCTGCCCGGGTAAAGCGCCAGAAAGCGCGCGAGGATCGCATCGCCGGCCTTGGCATGCAGTTGCTGATAGGCGATAGCCCGCACCAGTGCCTGATACGGGTCACGGGTGGGTTTGGGCTGGTGCAGGCACGGGCCAATCGCCTCGATGTGCGCAGCCCACTGTGGGTCGAGTGCGGCGAGGCAGGTTTGTGCCTCGGTATAGAACGCGTGCGTGCTCATCAGGCCTCCAGTGCCTTGGCCACTTGTTCCAGCGCCTGCTTGAGTTCGGCGCGGCTGCCAGCGGCCGACAGGCTGATACGGATTGCCGCCAGCTCATGCTGTTTTACCGCGAACACCTCGCCTGGCACCACCGCCACGCCATGGGCCCGGCAGGCCTCGGCCAAGCGCGCGGCGCTGAGCCCGGCCTTGACCCAGATGTGCGGCGACGGCAGGCGGCTATTTAGCAGGTGGCCACTGAGCACCTTGCACGCCAGGCGCCAGCGCTGGGTGATTTCCTCGCGCTGCCAGGCCAGGCGCCTTTGTGCGGTGCCATCGGCGATCCAGCGGCAGGCGATCTGCAGGTTCAGCGGCGACACCTGCCAGTGAGTGGCCTGGGCATGCGGGTCGATCTGCTCCAACACTTGCGGCTCAGCCACGATCCAGCCCAGGCGCAGGCCGGCGCCCACAGTTTTCGACAGGCTGCTGATCAACAGGCCGCGCTCACCGAGCATTCGCCATAGCGGTGGTTGGTCGGTGAGTGCGCCGTAGACATCATCTTCGATCACCAGCAGGTCATGGCGCGCGACCACCTCGGCAATCGCCTGCTGGCGGGCGCTGCTCATGCACGCACCCGTTGGGTTGTGCAGGCTCGGGGTCAGGACCATGACCCGTGCGCCGGTGGCCCTGGCGACCCGGTCGAGGTCGTCGGCAACAATGCCCTGATCGTCCAGGGCGATGCCATGCAGGGGCAGGCGCAATTGCCGGCAGGCGGCCTTGATGCCGGGGGCGGTAAGGGCCTCGACCAGCACTGTTTCACCCGGCTGGCACAGCGACAGCAACACCGTGAACAAACCCTGCTGGGCGCCGCCGCACAGCAGCAATTGCCGCTCGTTCAATTGCAAACCGCGGTTGGCCAGCCAGGCGGCGCCGTGCACGCGAGCGCGCAGCAACTCTTCGGCGCTCAGGTAGTGATCCAGGCAAGCCGCCAGCCCCTCCTCAAGCAGCGCCTGCAAAGTGTTTTCGCTGTCGCGGTTGGCCGGCTCGATCACCGGCACGTTGGTCGACAGGTCGATCAGGCTCGATTGCACGTCGCGTTGCTTGAGGCGAAACAGCGTGGCCTCCTTGCTGCCAGCCAGCACATAGGTGCCACGGCCGACTTCACCGGAAACCAAATGGCGTGCCGCCGCCTCACGGTAGGCCTGCTGGGTGGTGCTCGGGTTGAGCCCCAGGTTCCAGGCCAGGCGCCGTTGTGGCGGCAGGCGTTCGCCGACTTTCAGCTCGCCGCGTTCGATGGCAATGGCTATTGCATCGACCAGGGCCAGGTAGCGCGGCTGGGCATCGTCGCAGAGGGTAGGGGTCCACATTTATTGTTGGCCATGCAATATAGGAATTTACCCATACAATGCGCGGCGACTAGGATCAGGTCAAATCCGATCCTGCCGAGGTGTTCCATGTTCGACCTGCCAGCCCTGCGCGAAGCTGCCCGCCTGGTTCATGCCAGCGTACCCGCCACCCCTCAGTACGCCTGGCCGCGCCTGGCCGAGCGGCTGGGCTGCGAAGTCTGGGTCAAGCATGAAAACCATGCCCCGACCGGCGCCTTCAAGGTGCGCGGCGGGTTGATGTATGTGCAGTGGCTGCGGGCACAAAAGCCGGCGGTGCGCGGCCTGGTCACCGCCACCCGCGGCAACCACGGCCAGAGCATGGCCCTGGCCGCGGGCAATGCCGGGCTGCCGATCATCATCGTCGTGCCCGAGGGCAACTCGCTGGAAAAGAATGCGGCGATGCGCGCCCTGGGCGCCCAATTGATCGAACACGGCGCCGACTTTGACCAGGCCCGCGAAGAGGCCGCACGCCTGGCCCGGCTCCACGGCTATGAGAGCGTGCCGCCGTTTCACCCCGAGTTGATCCGTGGCGTCGCCACCTATGCGCTGGAGCTCCTGGAAGCCGTGCACGAGCTGGATTGCATCTACGTGCCGATCGGCATGGGCTCGGGCATCTGCGGTTTGATCCAGGCGCGCAACCTGCTGGGCTTGCGCACCGAGATCGTCGGCGTGGTGTCCAGCGCCGCCGACGCCTTTGCCCAGAGCCTGGAGCAGGGCCGCATCGTCACCACCGCCACGGCCAACACCTTCGCCGATGGCATGGCCTGCCGCATGCCGTTGCCCGAAGCCTTTGAAATCATCCGCCAGCATGCCGCACGCATTGTGCGCGTCAGCGACGAAGAAGTGGCCCGGGCCATGCGCATCTACCACGAAGACACTCACAACACCGCCGAAGGCGCAGGCGCCGCCGGGCTTGCCGCACTGATCCAGGAGCGCGAGCGCCAGCAGGGGCGCAGGGTGGCGGTGATCCTCAGCGGGGCGAACATTGACCGGCAGCGGTATGCGCAGGTGCTGGCGGGCGATTGAAAAATCCTGAATTGAAGCATTGGAAAAAGTGCTATCTTATTTTGATAGCATTTTCCGATGAACAATCGATATCGAAAGATCCTCGACAGCGTCTTCCGCACCCCGACCAGCGCCAGCCTGGTGTTTACCGACATCGAGGCGCTGGTGCTGTACCTGGGCGGGCAAGTGCAGGAACGTGAGGGTTCCAGGGTCAAGTTGATCCTGGGTGGTCAGCTCTGGCGCTGTCACCGGCCGCACCCGGGCAAAGAGGCCAAGCGATATCAGGTGGAAGAAGCCGCGAGTTTCTTCTACGGGCAGGAGTTCAACCATGAACACTATGAACTACAAGGGCTACACCGCCCGAGTCGAATACGATCCACGGGACGATATTTTCGTCGGACGTGTCCTGGGGGTGCGTGACATCATCAGCTTTCACGCCAGCGCCGTCAGGCAGTTGCACGAGGCGTTTCACCTGGCCCTGGATGACTACCTGGCCGATTGCGCCGAGCGTGGGGTCAAGCCGGAAAAACCCGCTTCCGGCAAGGTCATGCTGCGTATCAGGCCAGAAGTCCATGCTGCGGCGACCATCGCCGCTCAATCGGCAGGCAAGAGCCTCAACCAATGGGCCGATGAAGTTTTCGAGCGCGCAGCACAGGCCTGAATAAAGGCAATTTCTTCCAATACAGCCCAGCAGAAAACCGTTTTAATAGCGCCTGCCATCAACCGCGGTTACGGAACGTCGATGCCTTTTTCAAACGGATTTCTGCTGAGTTTGTCGCTGTGCCTGGATATCGGCATTGCCAATATCGCCATGATCACCCTGGCCATGCAGCGGGGTTTTTTGCAGGGTTTCTGGCTGGGGCTGGGTACCTGTGTCGGTGACCTGTTGTATGCCATTGCGGCGCTGGCCGGGATGACCGTGCTGCTGCAATTTGAAACGGTGCGCTGGGTGCTGTGGCTGGGCGGCTCGGTGTTGCTGGTATGGTTTGCCATCAAGATGCTGCTGGCGGCGCTGCGCGGCAACACCCATCTGCAGACCCCTGGCGAGGTGGTGATTGAGTCGGGCTGGCGCGAGTTCCTGCGCGGGATCTTCCTGGCCATGTCCTCGCCCAGCGCCATCCTCTGGTTTGCCGCGGTCGGCGGGGTGCTGATTTCCCGTTCAGGGGGCGGCAGCCTGCTTGAGGCCGGGCTGTTTCTTAGCGGTTTTTTTGCCGCCGGGCTGATCTGGTGCCTGTCGTTGTGCGGTATTGCCAGTCATGGCGGGCGCCTGCTGGGTGACCGCCTGCTGACCTGGTCGTACCTGCTGTCGGCGGGCATCTTCTGTTACTTTGCCGGCTACGTGATCCTTTCCGGTTACCGCGAGTTCATCCTTGCCGTGCCTGCGGCTACCCCGGGTCTATAATGATTCGGGACACCGGTGCGCAGGTGCCGTCAGGCAGGAGGATCTTCGATGAAAGGTCTGGATGCAAAAAAGATGACGAAGAAAAAACCACTGAAAACCGCCAAGGAAAAACACGCCGCTAAACGCGCTAAGCGCTCTGGCGACAGTTTTCTTGCACAGTAACGCCAAGAGCTCCGCAAGGGGCTCTTTTTTGGCTCTTCACGGAATCCCGGGTTGGGATGTTGAGGCTGCGAGTTTATCCATTCAGTGTGGGGCTGCTGCTGGCCCCTTCCGCCTTTACGGCGGCCTACTTTTCTCTTGGTGTATGGACCGGACACATGGTGGACAGGTGTACGGGGACATGGTTGACACTTTTCGGCAAGCAAACCTGCCGGGAATTCGACCATGCCTTGGAACGCGAGAGACGCCATGAGCTTGAGAGAAGAGTTCGTTCATCTGGCCAATCACCCAGACGCCAATGTCAGGGAGTTGTGCCGACGCTTCGGTATCAGTCCCCAGACAGGTTACAAGTGGCTTAACCGCTACCGGCAGGAGGGTGCGGCAGGCCTTTTGGAACGATCCAGAAAACCTGCCAGCAGCCCTAGGCTGACGGATCGTGGGCTTGAGAAAGAAGTGATCGCCATCCGCAAGGAGCACCCTGCCTGGGGTGGCCGCAAGATCAGGCATCTACTGGGTCAGCGCATTTGCGCCAGTACCGTCACCAATGTTCTGCATCGCCACGGGCTGATCACCTCCGAAGCCAGTGCTGCAGCTACGCCGTGGAAACGCTATGAACGCGAGGCTCCTAATGATCTCTGGCAGATCGACTTCAAAGGCTTCTTCCAGACAGGTCAGGGGCCGTGCTACCCGTTGACGTTGATCGATGATCACTCGCGCTTCAACTTGGCGATTCAAGCCTGTGCGCATCAGCGAACCGAATTGGTCCAGGAGCACCTGACCGATCTGTTCAGGCGGTATGGCCTTCCCCTGCAGATCAACGCAGACAATGGCGCGCCCTGGGGGGCACCACGAAACCCTGGAGAGCTGACGCCACTAGGGATCTGGATAGTGCGTCTGGGCATACGCTTGACCTTCAGCCGGCCAGGGCACCCACAGACCAACGGTAAAGACGAGCGCTTCCACCGAACGCTCAAGACAGAGGTGCTCAGGGACCGCACCTTCCGTGATTTGCGGGAGGCGCAGGAGGCGTTCGACCTGTGGCGTGGCGTCTACAACTACAAGCGACCCCACCAGCAGTTGGACTACCAAGTACCGAGGGAGCGCTACCAGATGAGCACACGGCCGTTTCCAAGCCGGGTACCAACCTTTGAATACGGACCCGAAGATATCCTAGTCAAACCCTACGATAGTCAGTTCCGCTTCAGGAAGCGCTCATTCCGGATAGCAAAAGCGCTGGTGGGCCACATTTTGGCTTTGCGCCCGAGCGAGAAGGGACCTGATCACTTCGACGTCTACTTCTGCCACCGCAAGCTGAGAACCATCGATTTCAACAACCCGGATGGCAAGCGATAATGTGTCAACCATGTCCCCGTACATGTGTCAGCGATGTCTCCGGTCCATACATCTTGGGAAGAAGTAGGCAAAACCGCTTGCTCCTACATACGGCCCTACGCTGCGCTTCGGGTCCCCTCGCTACGGCACCTTCCGGGGCATCGCGGCCTACGACTTGCTTTGCAAGTCTACATCTCGCGTCTTCGGCTGCCGCCGAAGGTGCTGCGCACCGCCCCTACAGGCACCTACGCTCGGCCTCCTGAAGTCGCTTTTCGCGGCGTCTGGAAGTGCGTGCATGAATATCAAGATCAAGTTGGTGTTCGTTTTATCAGCGGGCTGTCCCGCTCCTGCGTCAGCATGGCTTCGCCAACATCTGCTTTCGTAGATGCATCAGTGCAGGCGCCGCCCGTAACTTCGCGACTTCAGGAGGCTGAGCGTAGGTGTCTGGAGGGGGCTGGTGCGTAGCACCCTTCGGCCTGAGCCGAAGTCGCGAGACGTAGACTTGGCGAAGCAAGTCGTAGGCCGCGATGCCCCTGGAAGGCACCGTAGCGAAGGAACCCGGAGCGCAGCGTAGGGCCGTATGCTGGAGCGAGCGGTTTTGGTTCCTTTTGCCAAGAACAAAAGGGACCCGCCGTAAGGGCGGAAGGGGCCAACAGCGGCGCCACACCGAATGGATAAGCCCGCAACCCAACCCAAGAATCATAGCCCCCGGGATTCCGTGAAGAACCTCTTTTTTTAGACCCGAAATTGAGGTTGCTGGGTTATCCATTTCCCCAGCCTGTCGATTTCAACCACTGCCATTCGACCATCTGTGAACGCGCCGAGCATCCGGCGCCCCTTCGCGCAGAGGACACGACCATGAACAGTGCCGCCGAGAACGAAATCCGCCAACTCATCGAGCAGTGGCTTCCCGCCGTACGCGCGCGCGATGTCGAGGCCATTACCGCGCCTTACGCCGAGAACATTCGCGCCTTCGATGCCATCCAGCAATTGCAGTTCCAGGGCAAGGCCGCCTATCGCGCCCACTGGCAGGCCTGCATGGATCACTGCCCCGGTGAGATGATCTTCGAAATCGAGCAACTGCAGATCCACGCCACGCCGGAACTGGCCCTGGCCCATTGGCTCAACCGCTGTGGTCCGGCCAGCAGCGAAGGCGGTGAGGATCAAGGCTGCTATATGCGCGCGACCGTTGGCTACCAGCGCATCGACGGGCAGTGGAAGGTGATTCATGAGCATTGGTCGGCACCGTTCGACATGGAATCCGGTGCCGCGCTGTTCTCGCTCAAGCCTTGAGCTGAAAACCCCGAAAGTTATGCCGAATCGCGCTTTTCAAGGCGGTGCGAACTGCCGCCATAGTATCCCCAGCGGTGGAGACGACGATGAAATACCTGTGCCTGGTCTACTGTGATGAAAGTCTGCTGCACAGCCTGCCTGAAAGCCCGGCCGACGCCGAGTGCATGGCCTATGCCGAGTCGGTCCAGGGCAGCGGCAGGATGCTCGCCGCCGAGGCGCTCAAGCCGGTGCAGACCGCGACCACCGTGCGTGTACGCGGTGGGCAGATGAGCCTGACCGACGGCCCGTTCGCCGAAACCAAGGAACAACTGGCCGGCTTCTATCTGGTCGATGCCCGCGACCTCAATGAGGCGTTGAACATTGCCAAGGGCATTCCCGCAGCGCGAGTCGGCAGTGTCGAGGTGCGGCCGGTGCGCGAGTTGCAACCCTGAACCCAAGGAGCACAACACGATGAGCCTTTTACACCCCGAGCCGCCCAAGGCACAGCATGAGTTGTCGTTGACGCGCCTGATCGATGCGCCGCGGCGCAAGGTGTTTCGCGCCTGGACCGAGCCACAACTGCTGGCCCAGTGGTGGGGGCCCAACGGCATGACCACGCCGGAATGCGAAATGCAGCTGTGGGTGGGCGGCTTGTTTCGTACGGTGATGCGTGCCCCGGACGGCAGCGAATACCCGAACCAGGGCGTGTTTCTGGAGATCGTGCCGCCGGCGCGGATCGTCTTCACCGATGCCTTCGGCCCAGGCTGGGTGCCGTCGAACAAGGCGTTCATGACCGCCGTGGTGACCTTTGACGATGTCCACGGCAAGACCCAGTACACCGCCCGCGCCTGGCACTGGAGTGCCGCCGATTGCCAGGCCCATGAAGAGATGGGCTTTCACCGGGGCTGGGGTGAGAGCCTGGATCGCCTGGTGGCGCTGGTGACCACGCAGATGCCCGACTGATGGCAACGCTTGCCCAGGTACGGGCGCAACTGGAGGCCGTCTACCGTCAGGAGTCGCGGCGCATCCTGGCGACGCTGATTCGCTTGTTGGGCGACTTCGATCTGGCCGAAGAGGCCATGCACGAGGCGTTTTTCATTGCCGTGGAGCGCTGGCAACGCGACGGCATTCCGGCAAGCCCGCGGGCCTGGCTGGTGTCTACCGGGCGTTTCAAGGCCATCGACAGCCTGCGCCGACGTGCGCGCTTCGACCGTTCCCAGGTGCAGTTGATGCAGGCGCTGGAGGCGCAAGAGGAGGTTCAGGTGAATGACGAAGAACTTGAGGACGACCGCCTGCGCCTGATCTTCACCTGTTGTCACCCGGCGCTGGCCGCCGATGCCCAGGTGCCGCTGACCTTGCGCGAAGTCTGTGACCTGACCACCGAAGAAATCGCCCGCGCCTTTTTGCAGAGCCCGGCGACCATTGCCCAGCGCATCGTGCGGGCCAAGGCCAAGATCCGCGATGCGCGCATACCCTACCAGGTGCCGTCGCTGGACGAGCTGCCGGAGCGCCTTGATAGCGTATTGCGGGTGATCTACCTGGTGTTCAACGAGGGCTACTCGGCGTCGTCGGGGGAGAGCCTGATGCGCCACGACCTGAGCGATGAAGCGATCCGCCTGGGGCGTTTGCTTCAGCAGTTGCTGCCCGACCCGGAGGTGCTCGGGCTGTTGGCCTTGATGCTGTTGCAAGCCTCGCGGCAACAGGCGCGCAGCGACGCCGAGGGGGAGTTGGTACTGCTTGATGAGCAGGACCGCAGCCTGTGGAACCGTGCATTTATTGCTGAAGGTTGCCAGTTGGTGCAGCAAGCTCTGCGCAGTCAGCAGTTCGGTGTGTATAGCCTGCAGGCAGCGATAGCGGCCGTGCACGCTGAAGCTGCCAGTGCCGAGGCAACGGACTGGGATGAAATCGTCGGTTTGTACAATGTGCTGCTGCAGCGCTGGCCGTCACCGGTGATCGAACTCAACCGCGCAGCGGCTCTGGCCCGGCGCGATGGCGCCGAGGCGGGGCTGGCGGCAGTGGAGGCAATTCTGGCCCGTGGCCAGTTGCAGGATTATCACCTGGCCCATTCGGCCCGCGCCGAACTGTGCCGCCAGTTGGGCCGCCTGGATCACGCCCGCGAGGCCTATCGCAGTGCCCTCGAACTGACCCGTCAGGGCCCCGAGCGGCGCTTTATCGAGCGCCGCCTGGCCGAGTTGTAGGCATCAGCCGATGGTGATAGGCGGCGGGCTGACCAGCTCGACGGTCTGCTGCTTGCGCGGGGCGAGGATCTCGGCCTCGCCATCGACCACCAGTTCGTCGTTCTGGTTGAACACGCGGGTGGCGATGCGCACCTTGAACTTCGGCAGTTTCTCGAGGATTTCCAGGCGCACGGTCAGGGTGTCGCCGAACTTGACCGGCTTCTGGAAGCTCATGGTCTGGCCCAGGTAGATGGTGCCCGGGCCGGGCAGCTCGCAGGCCACTGCGGCGCTGATCAGCGCACCGCTGAACATGCCGTGGGCGATGCGCTCCTTGAACATGCTCTTGGCGGCGAACTCGGCATCCAGGTGCACCGGGTTGTGGTCACCGGACATCGCCGCAAACAGCTGGATGTCACGTTCTTCGACGGTTTTGCTGAAGCTGGCGGTCTGGCCGACTTCAAGGGCTTCGTACGGGGTGTTGGTGACCTGGGTCATGCTTGGCTTTCCTTCTGACGTGCGGGTCGGCCGATCATTCGCTGCGGGCGGGGCGGCCAATGGCCAGGGCCTGCTCCAGCCAGTCGATGATGGCGGCCGTGACCTCGTCACGGTTGGTTTCGTTGAGCAGCTCATGCCGCGCCTGGGGGTAGAGCTGCAACTGCACATGCTGATTGCCGGCCAGGCGCAAGGCACCGGCCAGATCCTTGAGACGCTTGCCGGCACTGACCGGATCACATTCGCCGCCCATCACCAGGATCGGCAGGTTCGGATCGATCTGCGTCAGGTTGCGTGGCTGGCTGATTTGCTCAAGGCCCATCAGCAAGTCGATCCATAAACGGTTGCTGCAGCGAAAGCCGCACAGCGGGTCGGCAGCATACTTGTCGACTTCGTCGTTGTCGCGGCTGAGCCAGTCGAACGCCGTACGGTTGGGCTTGAAGGCCTTGTTGAACGAGCCGAACGACAGCCACTCGATCAGTGCGCTATGGCCCAGCGGGCCCTGGCGCCAGGCTTCGAAGCGGGCGATCAGGCAGGCGGTGCGGTACAGCGCGGGCGGTTGGAAGTTCGAGCCGCTGAGAATCGCGCCCTGCAGGCTGGCGCCGTGGTGCATCAGGTAGGCCTGGGCAATGTAGCTGCCCATGCTGTGGCCAAACAGGAACACCGGGGTGCCCGGAAACTGCTGGCCGATGTGCTGGCTGAGCAGGGCCAGGTCGTTGACCACGCTGTTCCAGCCATTGTGTCGGGCGAACAGGCCTAAAGTGCCAAGTTCGGCGCTGCGTCCATGGCCGCGCTGGTCGTGGGCGAGCAGGGCATAGCCGGCATTGCTCAGGGCCTCGCCCAGGCGTTGGTAACGCCCGGCGTGCTCGGCCATGCCGTGGGCGAGCAGCACCACCGCCTTGATCGGCGAGGCCGGCAGCCATTGATAAACGTAGAGGCTGCAGTGATCGCTGGCCGGGAGCCAGAACGCGTCGTGGTGCATGGCGGGTCCTTGTGCGCGCAACTCGGTAAGTCAGCACAGTGTATAACCCAGGGACAGGATCGCAGGGTCATCAGCAATAAGATTCACAATGTTAATGACAGCGCTTGGCGTATTTGCCACCTGCGACATACCTGCTAACGTCGGCAGAGCACCTTCTTCGCCAAGCAGGCAAGGGGGCCGGATCGGCTCAGGTATGAGGACAATAATAGATGCAAGCTGATTTCTGGAATGACAAGCGCCCGGCAGGGGTTCCTTCGCAAATTGACATAAATGCTTACAAGTCAGTGGTCGAAGTATTCGAACGCTCCTGCAAGAAGTTTGCTGACCGCCCGGCGTTCAGCAACCTCGGGGTCACCCTGAGCTACGCCGAACTCGAACGCTATTCTGCGGCCTTTGCCGCTTACCTGCAGCAGCACACCGACCTGGTGCCGGGCGACCGCATCGCGGTACAGATGCCCAACGTGCTGCAGTACCCCATCGCGGTGTTCGGCGCCTTGCGCGCCGGCCTGATCGTGGTCAACACCAACCCGCTGTACACCGCCCGCGAAATGCGCCACCAGTTCAAGGACTCCGGCGCCCGGGCGCTGGTGTACCTGAACATGTTCGGCAAGCTGGTGCAGGAGGTGCTGCCCGACACCGGCATCGAGTTCCTCATCGAGGCGAAGATGGGCGACATGCTGCCGACGGCCAAGGGCTGGCTGGTCAACACCATCGTCAGCAAGGTCAAGAAGATGGTCCCGGACTACCGCCTGCCGCAGGCGGTGCCATTCAAGAGCGCCCTGGCCCAGGGCCGCGGCCAGGCGCTCAAGCCGGTTGCGCTGGGCCTCGATGACATCGCCGTGCTGCAATACACCGGCGGCACCACGGGCCTGGCCAAGGGCGCGATGCTGACTCACGGCAACCTGGTGGCGAACATGCTCCAGGTGCTGGCGTGTTTCTCCCAGCACGGTGCCGATGGCCAGCGCCTGATCAAGGACGGGCAGGAGGTGATGATCGCGCCGCTGCCGCTCTACCATATCTATGCCTTTACCGCGAACTGCATGTGCATGATGGTTACCGGCAACCACAACGTGCTGATCACCAACCCGCGCGACATCGCCGGCTTTGTCAAAGAGCTGAAGAAGTGGAAGTTCTCCGGGCTGCTCGGGCTCAACACCCTGTTCGTCGCGCTGATGAACCACCCAGAGTTCAAGAACCTCGACTTCTCGGCGCTGAAGGTCACCAACTCCGGCGGAACCGCATTGGTCAGCGCCACCGCCGAGCGCTGGGAGAGCATCACCGGTTGCCGCATTGTCGAAGGCTACGGCCTGACCGAGACCTCGCCGGTAGCCAGCACCAACCCTTACGGCCAGCTGGCACGCCTGGGCACCGTGGGCATTCCGGTGCCGGGCACGGCGTTCAAGGTGATTGACGATGCGGGTGTCGAGCAGCCCTTCGGCGAGCGCGGCGAGTTGTGCATCAAGGGCCCGCAAGTGATGAAGGGCTACTGGCAGCACCCCGAGGCGACGGCCGAGGCGCTGGACAGCGAAGGCTGGTTCAAGACCGGCGACATTGCCGTGATCGATCCGGACGGCTTTACCCGCATCGTCGACCGCAAGAAGGACATGATCATCGTCTCGGGCTTCAACGTGTACCCCAACGAGATCGAGGAAGTGGTGATGAGCCATCCGCAAGTGGCCAGTTGCGCGGTGATCGGCATCCCCGACGAGCGTTCGGGCGAGGCGGTGAAGCTGTTCGTGGTGCCGCGCGAGGGCGGGGTAAGCCTTGAAGAGCTGAAGGCTTACTGCAAGGCCAACTTCACCGGCTACAAGGTGCCCAAGCATATTGTCTTGCGCGAGTCGCTGCCGATGACGGCAGTGGGCAAGATTCTGCGCAGGGAGCTTCGGGATATAGCCTGAGGGAACTGGAAGCTGCAAGCTACAAGCCCGGCCAGCTTGTAGCTTGTGGCTTGAAGCTTTAGAATCTTTACTCTAAAAATGACTACGTGATTATCAAGAGTCATTTCCGTGACTGTCTGGGCTACTTTAGCTCTAGGCGGCCCTTGGCAAAGCTGCTACTCTCGGCCCGCTTCTGATTATCAGGTTTGCAATAAACCGTAATCTTATATCAATAATAATCGCATCGACTGCGGTGAAGAATTCGCTGTTGCTGGAGGAGTGGGCTTCCATGATCGAAAACTTTTGGAAGGATAAGTACCCAGCCGGGATTGCCTCGCAAATCAATCCTGATGAGTATCCGAATATTCAGGCGGTATTGAAGCAGTCTTGCCAGCGCTTTGCCGATAAACCGGCCTTTAGCAACCTGGGCAAAACCATTACATACGGCGAGTTGTATGAGTTGTCGGGGGCGTTTGCCGCTTACCTGCAACAGCATACCGACCTGCAGCCGGGTGATCGTATTGCCGTGCAGCTGCCCAACGTTCTGCAATACCCCGTTGCCGTGTTCGGTGCCCTGCGTGCGGGCCTGATCGTGGTCAACACCAACCCGTTGTATACCGCGCGGGAATTGGAGCACCAGTTCAATGATTCCGGCGCCAAGGCGCTGGTCTGCCTGGCAAACATGGCGCACCTGGCCGAAAAGGTAGTGCCCAAGACCCAAGTCAAACACGTTATTGTCACCGAAGTGGCCGACCTCTTGCCACCGGTTAAACGCCTGTTGATCAACAGCGTGATCAAGTTCGTGAAGAAAATGGTCCCGGCGTACAACCTGCCCAAGGCGGTCAAGTTCAACGACGCCTTGAGCAAAGGCCGTGGCCAGACCTTTCAGGAAGCCAATCCAGACCGCCATGACGTCGCCGTGTTGCAATACACCGGTGGCACTACCGGGGTGGCCAAGGGCGCGATGCTGACCCACCGCAACCTGGTGGCCAACATGCTGCAATGCCGGGCGCTGATGGGCTCGGACCTCAATGAAGGTTGCGAGATCCTGATCACGCCGTTGCCGCTGTATCACATCTATGCCTTCACCTTTCATTGCATGGCAATGATGCTGATCGGCAGCCACAACATCCTGATCAGCAACCCGCGCGACTTGCCGGCGATGGTCAAGGAACTGGGCAAGTGGAAGTTCAGCGGCTTTGTCGGCCTCAATACCTTGTTCGTGGCCCTGTGCAACAACGAGAATTTCCGCAAGCTGGACTTCTCTGGCCTGAAGATCACCCTGTCGGGCGGCATGGCCCTGCAGATGAGCGTCGCCGAGCGCTGGAAGGCAATCACCGGCTGCGCCATCTGCGAAGGTTACGGCATGACCGAGACCAGCCCGGTGGCGGCGGTCAACCCGGCCGAGCAGAACCAGATCGGCACCATTGGCATTCCGGTGCCCTCGACCCTGTGCAAGATCATCGACGACGCCGGTGTTGAACTGGCCCTGGGCGAAGTCGGCGAGCTGTGCGTGAAAGGGCCGCAGGTAATGAAGGGTTACTGGCAGCGCGAAGACGCCACCAACGAGATCCTCGACAGTGACGGCTGGCTGAAGACCGGTGACATCGCCCTGATCCAGACCGACGGCTACATGCGCATCGTCGATCGCAAGAAAGACATGATCCTGGTCTCCGGTTTCAACGTCTATCCGAATGAGCTTGAGGACGTGCTGGCGGCGTTGCCAGGCGTGCTGCAGTGCGCGGCCATCGGTGTGCCGGATGAAAAATCCGGTGAAGTGATCAAGATCTTCATCGTGGTCAAGCCGGGCATGACCGTGACCAAGGAGCAGGTGATGGAGCACATGCGTGCAAACGTCACCGGCTACAAGGTGCCGCGTTTCATCGAGTTCCGCGATGCGCTGCCGACCACCAACGTCGGCAAGATCCTGCGCCGTGAACTGCGTGATGAAGAACTGAAGAAGCTGGGCCTGAAGAAGATCGCCTGAGTCAAGGCGAGCGCTTCGCGCTCGATCGCCGGCAAGCCAGCTCCCACCATCGATCCTGTGGGAGCTGGCTTGCCAGCGATGCTTTCAGCGCAGTTTTTCAAGCATCTGGTAATACCACATCCCCGCCGCCAGCAACGGATTGCCCAGCACATCGCCCATCGGCACCTTGATGTGTTTGCAGCCGGCAAAGGTATCGAATTTCTCCAGCGTCCCGGTCAGTGCTTCGGCCATGATCTCGCCCATGATATGGCTGGTGGCGATGCCGTGCCCGGAATAGCCCTGGCAGTACCAGACGTTGTCCGAGAGCTTGCCCAGCTGCGGAATGCGGTTGACCACGATACCCATCGCGCAACTCCACTGGAACTCGATCGGCACGCCCTTGAGCACCGGAAAGGTGCGCTCGATGCACGGCCGCAGTTCGCCGGCGATATCCCGTGAATCGCGCCCGGAATAGTTGGCGCCACCGCCGAACAGCAGGCGGCCATCGGCGGTCAGCCGGTAGTAGTCGAGGACGAAGCGGCAGTCGTACACCGCAAGATCCTGCGGGTTGATCTGCGCGGCCAGTTCACCCAGCGGCGCAGTAGTGACGATACCGCCCATGGCCGGGAAAATCTTGCCCTTGAGCTGGCGTTTTTCCAGTTTGTGATAGACGTCGCCGGCCAACAGAATCTGCTTGGCCTCGACCCGGCCGTGGGCCGTCACCACCGCCGGCTGCTCGCCATGGATGATGTCCAGCACTTCGGAGTTCTCGAAGATCAGTGCGCCCAGGCTGTGTGCGGCCCGGGCTTCGCCCAGGCACAGGTTGAGCGGGTGCAGGTGCAGGTTGCGCCGGTTCTTCAAGGCGCCGAGGTACAGCGGGCTTTGCAGGTGTTCGCGCATGGCGTTCTGGCCCAGCAGCTCGACCTGGTCGCCCATGCCGCGGCGCTCGGCCTCGGCGGCGAAGGCGCGCAGTTCGCCCATGTGCGAGTCTTTCATCGCCGCGTGCAGGTGGCCGCGCTTGAGGTCGCAGTCGATGCCGTAGCGCTCGACCCTTTGCTCGATGATCTGGTGGCCGCGCCAGCGCAGGTGCCAGATAAAATCATCGACGTCATCGCCGAGCTTGTCGCGCATCTGTTTGCGCATCGCTTCATCGCCCGAGAGGCTGCCGGTGACCTGGCCGCCGTTGCGCCCGCTGGCGCCCCAGCCGATGCGGTTGGTTTCAACGATGGCGACTTTCAGGCCGCGCTCGGCCAGCTCCACGGCGCTGGCCACCCCGGTAAAGCCGCCGCCAATGATTGCCACGTCGACTTTCACCGTGCCCTTGAGGGTCGGGTACTGGGTGGTGTCGTTGAGGCTGGCGGTGTAGTACGAGGCGCTGCGTTGGGCAGGGCCGGCGTTTACGGCTGCATTCATAACAAAATCCTTGGTGCAAAAATAAAGGGTCAGGCCTGGGTCAGGTACCAGCGCCAGTCCTGTTCACCGACTTCGGCCATGAACTGGCGGTACTCGGCGCGCTTGACCGCCAGGTACACGCCGAGGAACTCGGCGCCCAGGGCTTCGCGGGCCCAGCTTGAACGCTCAAGCGCAGTCAACGAGGTCAGCCAGTCGGTGGGTAGCAGTTCGCTGGCCTGGGCGTAGCCATTGCCCTCGACCGGCGCGCCCGGGTCGAGTTGCTGGCGGATGCCGTGATGCAGGCTGGCGAGAATCGCTGCTGCGGCCAGGTAAGGGTTGGCATCGGCGCCGCAGATGCGGTGCTCGATGTGCCGGCTGTTGGCCGGGCCGCCGGGCACGCGCAGGCTGACGGTACGGTTGTCGACGCCCCAGGTCGGCGCCAGCGGCGCATAGCTGTTGGCCTGGAAGCGGCGGTAGGAGTTGGCGTTGGGGCAGAACAGCAGCAGCGAATCGAGCAGCAGCGTGAGCATGCCGGCCACCGACTGGCGCAGCAGCGGCGTACCGGCCTTGTCTTCGCTGGCGTACAGGTTATTGCCCTGGGCATCGGCCAGGCTCACGTGCATGTGCATGCCGGTGCCGGCCAGGTGATCGAACGGCTTGGCCATGAAGCAGGCCTGCATCCCGTGCTTGTGCGCCACGCCCTTGACCAGGCGCTTGTAGCGCACCGCCTGGTCCATGGCCAGCAGCGCATCGCCATGCTCGAGGGTGATCTCCACCTGGCCCGGGGCGTATTCGGAAATCGCCGTGCGCGCAGGAATGCCCTGGGCCTTGCAGGCCGCGTAGAGGTCGGCGAGAAACGGCTCGATCTGCTCCAGCTCGCGCAGGCCGTAGACCTGAGTGCCACGCGGGCGCCCGCCGTCGCGGTCCAGGGCCGGTTGCGGGCGGCCGTGGCTGTCACGTTGCTGGTCGAGCAGATAGAACTCCAGCTCGCAGGCCATCACCGGGTAGTAACCGTCGGCCTTGAGCGCATCGATGACCTTGACCAGCAGGTGGCGCGGGTCGGCGACAGTCGCCGGCAGGCCTTCGCTGGGGTGCATGCTGACTTGCACCGCAGCGGTGGGGATCTGCCGCCACGGCAGACGCACCAGGCTGTTCTCCAGCGGGTAGGCGCGGCAATCGATATCGCCGACATCCCAGACCAGGCCTGAGTTTTCCACATCGTCGCCGTTGAGGGTCAAACCGAGGATGGTGCTGGGCAATGGCCGTCCGCTTTCGTACACCGCCAACAGCTCTTCACGGTGCAGCAGCTTGCCGCGTGGCACGCCGTTGGCGTCGAGGATGAACAGCTCGATCATCTCGATATCGGGGTTTTCAGACAGGAACGTTCGGGCCTGCTCGATAGGGGCAAAGTGCATGGTGTGCTCGCTCGCGCCCTCAGGCGCACAGGACTGTCTAGCCGGTCAGGCGGCAGTCTTCGACAAGGAAGGTCGGCCAGAAGCTGGCCGCACGGTTCAGTGCAGAGCGAGGCGGGCGTCCGGTGGGCGGGCATGGCGGCAGTGCCACAAAGCCCAGAAGGCGAGAATGATGTGTACCAGCGGATTTTCCCCGCAGCGCGCCCGCACCTTCGGGAACGAAGGGCGCAGCAGCAGGCGGGGCAAACCGGTAGACGAAGTCATGCCTGGATACTCCCATGCCGGGGAAGGTTCATTAAATCAGCCTTTGGGTAACTTCAGATAAGCCGCGGCTAAACAATCGTCCGCCCGCCCGCAACCGTGCCGAGCGTCGGCAAATCTGCGACAATCGCAGCCCTTGAAAAGCCGATCATGCAAAAGCAGGCTCACCTGCACGACTAAAAAGCCCCCATGACTGACCACGCGATTGATCAACTGCTGAAAAACCTCGACCACGCCATGATTGCCGAGCGCCACCGTCTGCGCCGGCAGTTGCACGAGCTGCGCAAGCGCCCGGATGAGGCCAGGCTTGCGCAATGGGTCGACAAGGTCCAGGCCTCCTGCGCCCAGGTCACCGCGCGCAAGGCCAGCGTGCCGAGCATCCGTTACGACGACAGCCTGCCGATTGCAGCCAAGCGTGACGAGATCAAGAAGGTTCTGGCCGAGCATCAGGTGCTGATCATCGCCGGCGAAACCGGCTCGGGCAAAACCACCCAGCTGCCGAAGATCTGCCTGGAACTGGGCCGCGGCCAGCACGGCCTGATCGCCCATACCCAGCCACGACGGATTGCCGCGCGCAGCGTTGCCACCCGGGTTGCCGAAGAGCTGGGCACGCCGCTGGGGGCGCTGGTCGGCTACCAGGTGCGCTTCGAAGACCAAAGCGACGCCAATACCCTGGTCAAGCTGATGACCGACGGTATCCTGCTGGCCGAAACCCAGCACGACCGCTTTCTCGAGCGCTACGACACCATCATTGTCGACGAAGCCCACGAGCGCAGCCTTAACATCGATTTTCTGCTCGGTTACCTCAAGACCCTGCTGCCGCGTCGCCCCGATCTCAAGGTCATCATCACCTCGGCGACCATCGACCTTGAGCGCTTCTCCAAGCACTTCAACGATGCGCCGATCATCGAGGTGTCGGGCCGCACCTACCCGGTGGAAACCTGGTACCGGCCGGTAACCCGCGAGCAGGACGAGGAGGGCAACCGCGTCGAGGACGACCTCACCGTCGACCAGGCGATCCTCGCCACCCTCGACGAGATTGCCGCCTTTGAGCGCAGCCAGGGCAAGGGCCCGGGCGATGTGCTGGTGTTCCTGCCCGGCGAGCGCGAGATTCGCGACGCTGCCGAGATGCTGCGCAAGGCGCAGTTGCGCCACACCGAAATCCTGCCACTGTACGCACGCCTGTCGCCGGCCGAGCAGCAGAAGATTTTCCAGTCCCATCCGGGGCGGCGCGTGGTGCTGGCCACCAACGTTGCCGAAACCTCGCTGACGGTGCCGGGCATCCGCTATGTGATCGATAGCGGCACCGCGCGCATCAGCCGCTACAGCTACCGGGCCAAAGTTCAGCGCCTGCCGATCGAAGCGGTGTCCCAGGCCAGCGCCAACCAGCGCAAGGGCCGCTGCGGGCGGGTCGAGCCGGGCATCTGCGTGCGCCTGTACAGCGAAGAAGACTTCAATGCGCGGCCGGCCTTTACCGACCCTGAGATCCTGCGTACCAACCTGGCGGCAGTCATCCTGCAGATGCTGCACCTGCGCCTGGGCGATATTGACGCCTTCCCGTTCATCGAGCCGCCGGACGGCAAGGCCATCAGCGACGGCTTCAACCTGTTGCAGGAGCTCTCGGCGGTCAACCGCGAGAACCAGCTCACGCCCCTGGGCCGCCAGTTGGCGCGCCTGCCGGTGGACCCGCGGCTGGGCCGCATGCTGCTCGAAGGCGCCAAGCAGGGCAGCCTCAATGAGCTGTTGATCGTCGCCAGTGCGCTGTCGGTGCAAGACCCGCGCGAGCGGCCGCCGGAGCGCCAGCAAGCGGCGGACCAGGCCCATGCGCAATGGAAAGACGCCGACTCCGACTTCGCCGCGCTGGTCAACCTGTGGCGTGGCTTTGAAGAGCAACGCCAGGCCCTGACCGCCAGCCCGCTGCGCAACTGGTGCCGGAAGAATTTCCTCAACTACCTGCGCCTGCGCGAATGGCGCGATGCTCACCGTCAGCTCAGCCTGATCTGCCGCGACCTGCAGTTGAGCATCAATAAAGAGCCTGCCGACTACCCGCGCCTGCACAAGGCGATCCTCTGCGGTCTGCTCAGCCAGATCGGCCAGAAGAGCGAAGACGGTGACTACCTCGGCGCCCGCCAACGGCGCTTCTGGGTGCACCCCTCGTCCGGCCTGGGCAAGAAGCGTCCGCAATGGTTGATGACCGCCGAGCTGGTGGAAACCACCAAGCTCTATGCGCGCATGGTGGCCAAGATCGATTCGGACTGGATCGAGCCGCTGGCCGGGCACCTGATCAAGAAGAACCACTTCGAACCGCACTGGGAGAAGAAGCGCGGCCAGGTGGTGGCCTTCGAGCAGGTCACCCTCTATGGCCTGATCGTGGTTGGCCGGCGGCCGGTGCATTACGGCCCGGTCGACCCGGTAATGTCGCGCGAGCTGTTTATCCGCGAGGCCCTGGTCGGCGGCGAGATCCAGTCCAAGGCCAGGTGCCTGACCGCCAACCGGCGCTTGCTTGAGCAACTCGACGAGCTGGAAGCCAAGGCCCGTCGGCGCGACATCCTCGCCGATGAAGAAACCCTGTACGGCTTCTATGAGGCGCGGCTGCCGGCCGAGATCCACCAGACCGCAACCTTCGACAGCTGGTACCGGGTCAACAGCCAGAAAGACCCGCAGTTGCTGATCATGCGCGAGGAAGACGTGCTGGCCCGCGAGGCCAGTGAGGTCACCGCCGCGCAGTACCCGGACACCCTGCGCCTGGGCGACCTGAGCCTGGCCCTGAGTTACCACTTCGAGCCAAACCATCCGCGCGACGGCGTTACCGTGCGGGTGCCGGCGCCGCTGTTGCCGAGCCTGCCGGGCGAACGCCTGGAGTGGCTGGTGCCGGGCCTGCTGGAAGCCAAGTGCATCGCCCTGGTGCGCAACCTGCCCAAGGCCTTGCGCAAGAATTTCGTGCCGGTGCCGGACTTCGTCAAGGCCGCCCTGCAGCGCATGAGCTTCGCTGAAGGTTCGTTGCCCCAGGCGCTTGGCCGCGAGTTGCTGCGCATGACCGGTGCGCGGGTCAGCGACGAAGCCTGGGCCGAAGCTGCGGCCCAGGTCGACAGCCACCTGAAGATGAACCTGGAAGTGGTCGATGGCCAGGGCAAGTTCCTCGGTGAAGGCCGTGACCTGGCCGAGCTGACCGCGCGCTTTGCCGCGGCCAGCCAGGCCGCGCTGGCGGTCCCGCAAACCGCGCAAAGCCAGCAGCCGGTGCAGGCCAAGGCCTTCACCCAGGTGGCCGAGACTGCGCAACAAAAGTTTGCCGGGCTGTCGATGACGGTCTATCCGGCGCTGGTGGAAGAAAACGGCACGGTCAAGGAAGGGCGCTTCTCGACCCAGGCTGAAGCCGAGTTCCAGCACCGCCGAGCCTTGCAGCGCCTGCTGCTGCAACAACTGGCGGAGCCGGCCAAGTTTTTGCGCGGCAAGCTGCCGGGGCTGACCGAGCTGGGCTTGCTGTACCGCGAGCTGGGTCGGGTCGAGGCGCTGGTCGAGGACATTCTCCTGGCCAGCCTCGACAGTTGCATCCTTGAAGGCGAGGCTACCCTGCCACGCGATGGCGCCGGCCTGGCCTCGCTGGCCGAGCGCAAGCGCGGCAGCTGGGCCGAGCACGCCGAGCGTCTGGCTCGCCTGACCCTGGAAATCCTCAAGCTCTGGCATGGCCTGCAAAAGCGCTTCAAGGGCAAGATCGACCTGGCCCAGGCCGTGGCCCTCAACGACATCAAGCAGCAACTGGGCAACCTGGTCTACCCCGGCTTTGTCCGCGAAACCCCGGGGCTGTGGCTCAAGGAGCTGCCGCGCTACCTCAAGGCGATCGAGTTGCGTCTTGAGAAGCTTGGCGCCCAGGTGCAGAAGGACCGGGTCTGGAGCGGCGAGCTGGGCAACCTCTGGAGCCAGTACCAGACCCGCCTGGACAAGCACCTGCAGGAAGGCAAGCGCGACGAGCAGCTGCAGCTGTACCGCTGGTGGCTAGAGGAATACCGGGTGTCGTTGTTCGCCCAGCAGTTGGGCACCAAGGTCCCGGTTTCCGACAAACGACTGAGCAAGCAGTGGAGTCAGGTGGAAGCCTAAACCCCTGCAGTTGTGGCACACTTGACCGATATACGCCGCGCATCCCGGAATAACCTGCCGGGCCTGCGCGGCTCACGCATGCAGCACTGCGCAGTGGCCCGCAAGCTGGGGGCATTGCCAGTCAAAGTTGGTACTTTGGTGCCAACTCAAACCGACCGAACAGGCCGTTGCCGGGCTGGCAATGGCCCCGAACAGAGGAACGACCGTGCATAACGTCGTCATCAGCGGCACCGGCCTGTACACCCCGGCCAACAGCATTTCCAACGAAGAGCTGGTGGAGTCCTTCAATACCTACGTGCAGCAGTTCAACCGCGACAACGCCGCCGCCATCGAGCGCGGTGAAGTCCAGGCCCTGGCCGAGTCCAGCGCCGCCTTCATCGAAAAAGCCTCGGGTATCAAGAGCCGCTTCGTCATGGACAAGGACGGCATCCTCGATCCGCAGCGCATGAAGCCGCGCCTGCCCGAGCGCTCCAACGACGAACCGTCGATCCTCTGCCAGATGGCCGTGGCCGCCGCCGAGCAGGCTCTGCAACGCGCCGGGCGTACTGCCGCCGACGTCGATGCGGTGATCGTTGCCTGTTCCAACCTGCAGCGCCCGTACCCGGCGATTGCCATCGAAGTGCAGCAGGCGCTGGGCATCAACGGCTTTGGTTTCGACATGAACGTAGCCTGCTCGTCGGCCACCTTCGGCATTCAGACTGCCTGCAACAGCGTACAGTTGGGCCAGGCCCGCGCAGTGCTGGTGATCAGCCCGGAAATCTGCACCGGCCACCTGAACTTCCGTGACCGCGACAGCCATTTCATCTTTGGTGATGCCGCCACCGCCGTGTTGGTGGAGCGCGCCGACCTGGCCACCTCCAGGCACCAGTTCGACATCGTCAGCACCAAACTGCTGACCCAGTTTTCGAACAACATCCGCAACAACTTCGGCTTCCTCAACCGCGCGGCCGAAGAGGGCATTGGCGCCCCCGACAAGCTGTTCGTCCAGGAAGGCCGCAAGGTGTTCCGCGAGGTCTGCCCGATGGTCGCCGAGCTGATCGGCCAGCACCTGACCGAGAACAACCTCAATGTCAGCGACGTCAAGCGCTTCTGGCTGCACCAGGCCAACCTGAGCATGAACCACCTGATCGTGAAGAAACTGCTTGGTCGTGACGCCCTCGAAGAAGAGGCACCGGTAATCCTCGACAGCTACGCCAACACCAGCTCGGCAGGCTCGGTAATCGCCCTGCACAAGCATCAGGACGACCTGCCACAGGGCGCCCTGGGCGTGCTCAGCTCGTTCGGGGCCGGCTATTCGATCGGTAGCGTGATCCTGCGCAAGCGTTGAGTTGCAACTACCGGTGAAGTGTCCCACGTTGTTGCGACACTTCACTGATAGCGTTGGCTGTAACAAATCCGCCTAATCGGACTCTACCCGCAGAACGATGGATGGATGGCGATGACTGCTGAACAACAAACCCGCTTGCTGGAGCGGCTGCTCAAGGGTGAGCAACAGGCGTTCAAGGAACTGGTCGACAGCTATCAGGGCGCCATGCGCGCAGTGGCCTATGCGATTGTCGGCAGCCGGCATGCCGACGAAGCGGTACAGGACGCCTGGCTGGCGGTGGTGCGCAACCTCAAGGGGTTCGAGCAGCGCTCGAGCCTGAAAACCTGGCTGCTGACCATTACCGCCAACGCGGCCAAGACCCGCTACAAGCAAAATCGTCGCGAAGTGCTTCTCGATGACCTGCCAGGCCCGCATGGCACCATTGGCGATGAGCGCTTTGCTACCGACGGCCACTGGCTGCAAGGGCCTTCGGCCTGGCATGAGGACACCCCTGAAGCCCTGCTCAGCCGCGAGCAGATGCGTGAATGCCTCGAGCACACCTTGCTCAGCCTGTCGGAACTGCAATGCAGTGTGCTGGTGCTACGCGAGCGTCAGGGCCTGGAGCTCGAGCAGATCTGTAATCTTCTCGAGATTTCCCTCTCCAATGTCCGCGTATTGCTGCACCGCGCGCGCCTGAAGGTCTTCGCCACCCTGGAACATTTCGAGGAAACCGGTCAATGCTGAGCTGCAAGGAACTCGTCGCCCGCTCCAGCGACTACCTGGATGGACAACTGACCCTGGGCGAGCGCCTGATGGTCCGTCAGCACCTGTTGTTCTGTCGCCATTGCCGGCGCTTTCTCAAGCAGATGCGCGTGGCCCAGGCCACGGTACGGGCTTTGCCGGAACAACCGGCGGGCGACAGCGAGGCACTGGCCGAGCGTCTGGCGCGGGAGCTGAAAAACTCCTGAATCCGGCTCGGGAGGCTCTGCAACGGAGCTTTCCGGCTTATTTCATTTCGAAGTAAAAAAGTTCCCCTGTCACAAAACATTTATCTAAAAGCCACTGATCTGACATACACCCCCGCCAAGATTCCTCCCCAGCACAAGTGGCCTGAGCCGCGTGTTTTTCCAACATTATCAAGACCATAAAGTAGGGGAGCTTCTTCGATGATCCGTAAGCACTTCGCAGGTTTCGTAGCCAGCGCCTTGGCCATGGCCGTTACCGCCCAGGCTTTCGCGGGTACCGTGACCACCGACGGCGCCGATATCGTAGTCAAGACCAAGGGTGGCCTCGAGGTCGCTACCACCGACAAGGAATTCAGCTTCAAGCTGGGCGGTCGGATCCAGGCTGACTACAGCCGTTTCGACGGTTTCTACACCAACAACGGCAATACCGCCGACGCCGGTTACTTCCGCCGCGCCTACCTGGAACTGGGCGGCGTGATGTACAAGGACTGGGCCTACCAGATCGCCTACGACTTCTCGCACAACTCCGGCGGTGACAACCGTTCCGAAGACGGCTACTTCGATGAAGCGTCCCTGGCCTACAACGGCTTCAGCCCGGTATCGATCAAGGTCGGTCGTTTCGACCCCGAGTTCGGCCTGGAAAAAGCCACCAGCTCCAAGTGGGTGACCGCGCAGGAACGTACTGCCGCCTATGACCTTGTCGACTGGACCAACGCCCACAACGGCGGCCTGGGTATCCAGGCTTCGGGTACCGTCGGTGACTCGCTGTACGGCTCGGTCGGTGCCTTCGCCAAGGACGCCACCAACCAGGACAAGGACGGCGACAGCACCAAGCAGTTCAACCTGCGCGGCGTCTTCGCGCCGATGCACGAAGCCGGCAATGTCCTGCACTTCGGTATCAACTACGCCCAGCGTGACCTCTCCGACACCGCCTTCGATGGTCGTATCCGCAGCCGCCTGGGCATGCGCGGCGTCAGCACCGACGGTGGCCAGGATGCCGGCAGCAACGGCAACCGCCTGACCCTGGGCGGCGCCAACAACACCCCGGCCGGTGCCTACGACACCGACAAGGCCTGGGGCCTGGAAGCGGCATGGGCCATGGGCCCGTTTTCGGTACAGGGCGAATACGTCAAGCGTGACGTCCAGGCCGACAGCGCCTCGTTCTCCGACATCAAGGCAGACGGCTACTACGGCCAGCTGGCCTACACCATCACCGGTGAAGCCCGTGGCTACAAGCTCGGCAAGTTCGACAGCATCAAGCCTTCGAACAAGCAGATCGGTGCCTGGGAAGTGTTCTACCGCTATGACCACCTGAGCGTCGATGACGACAACGGCGCCTTTGCCAACATCGATGATGTCGAAGGCAAGGTCCACAACGTCGGCCTGAACTGGTATGCCAACGAGTCGATCAAACTCAGCGGTGTGTACGTCAAGGCCAAGGTCGACAACGCCCAGAACGCTGCCGGCGACGACAGCGGCGACGGTTTCGTAATGCGCGCGCAGTACGTGTTCTAAGCAACACCGCTCCTCATCCGTTAGATCTTCAGCCCCGCTTGCGCGGGGCTTTTTTTCGTCTGCGCGACGAGGCAGACTGCGCCAATGCCCAAGCTCATCCTGCAACACCTAGCCGAACTCACGCCTGCCACCTGGGACGCCCTGGTGCCGGGGGACCAGCCGTTCCTGCGCCATGCATTCCTGTCCAGCCTGGAAGACAGCGGCAGTGTCAGCCGTCGTACCGGCTGGAGCCCCGCGCACCAGTTGCTGACCGACGGCGCCGGGCAACTGCGAGCGGCCTTGCCGGCCTACGTGAAAACCCATTCATTCGGCGAGTACGTGTTCGATCACGGCTGGGCCGATGCCTGTGAGCGGGCGGGTATTGCCTACTATCCCAAGCTGCTGTGTGCCGTGCCGTTCTCGCCGGTGACCGGCCCACGGCTGCTGGGCGACCCGCAGGCGGCGGCCGAGTTGGTGGATCAACTGACCGATGAACTGTTCGAGCAGGGGATGTCCGGCGCCCATATCAACTTCACCGATGCGCAGGCGGATGCGCTGATGCGCGAGCGTGACGGCTGGATGGAGCGCCTGGGATGCCAGTTTCACTGGCGCAACCAGGGCTACCGCGACTTCCAGGATTTTCTCGATACCTTGAGTTCACGCAAGCGCAAGCAAATGCGCAAGGAGCGCGAGCAGGTGGCGGGGCAGGGTATCGAGTTTCGCTGGTTTCGCGGCGAAGCGCTGAGTGAGGCGCAGTGGGATTTCGTCTTCGCCTGTTATGCCAATACCTATGCCGTACGCCGTCGTGCGCCGTATCTGACCCGGGAATTCTTCAGCCTGCTGGCCGAGCGCATGCCTGAAGCGATTCGAGTGGTGATGGCGCGCCAAGGCGGGCGTGATGTGGCCATGGCCTTCAGCCTGGTCGGTGGCGACAGCCTGTATGGCCGTTATTGGGGCTGCCTGGACGAGTTCGACCGGCTGCACTTCGAGACCTGTTTCTACCAGGGCATGGATTGGGCGATTGCCGAGGGTTTGCAGCGCTTTGATGCCGGTGCGCAGGGCGAGCACAAGTTGATTCGCGGCTTTGAGCCGGTGATCACCCGCTCCTGGCATTACCTGCTGCACCCGGGCTTGCGCCGGGCAGTGGAGGAGTTCCTTGAGCAGGAGCGGGCAGGGGTGTTGGCTTATGCCCAGGAAGCGCGTATGGCGTTGCCTTATCGGCAAAGTTGAGGGCCTCATCGCGGGTCAAGTCGAGGTTACTGTCAGTCGATCCCGACAAACCCCCCGGTCTGGTGGTGCCACAACCGCGCATACAGGCCCTGATGCGCCAGCAACTCCGAGTGGCTGCCCATCTCGGCAATCCGGCCTTTTTCCAGCACCACCAGGCGGTCCATGCGGGCAATGGTCGACAGTCGGTGGGCAATGGCAATCACGGTCTTGCCTTGCATCAGGGTTTCCAGGCTTTCCTGGATTGCCGCTTCGACTTCCGAGTCCAGCGCTGAGGTGGCTTCGTCCATGATCAGGATCGGCGCATTCTTGAGCAGCACCCGGGCTATGGCGATGCGCTGGCGCTGGCCGCCGGAAAGCTTGACCCCGCGCTCACCGACATGGGCATCGAAGCCGGTCCGGCCCTGAGCGTCGGACAGTTGCGGGATGAACTCGTCAGCCCGTGCCCGGCGCACCGCTTCCCATAGCTCATCTTCAGTGGCATCGGGCCGGCCATACAGCAGGTTCTCGCGGATCGAGCGGTGCAGCAGCGAGGTGTCCTGGGTGATCATGCCGATCTGTGCGCGCAGGCTGGCCTGGGTCACCTGGGCGATGTCCTGGCCATCGATGAGGATGCGCCCGCTTTCCAGGTCGTAAAGGCGCAGCAGCAGGTTGACCAGGGTCGACTTGCCGGCGCCGGACGGGCCGATCAGGCCGATCTTCTCGCCGGGGCGGATGTCCAGGTTGAGGCCATCGATGATGCGGCTGCCCTTGCCATAGTGAAAGCTGACGTTGTCGAACTTGACCCCGCCGCGTTCGACCTTGAGCCTGGGCGCGCTAGGCGAGTCGTTGACGCTGACCGGCTGGGCGATGGTCTGCAGGCCGTCCTGGACCATGCCGATGTTCTCGAAGATGCCGTTGACCACCCACATGATCCAGCCCGACATGTTGACGATACGGATCACCAGGCCGGTGGCCAGGGCGATGGCGCCGACGGTGATCAGCGACTGGGTCCACAGCCACAGGGCCAGGCCCGTGGTGCTGACGATCAGCAGGCCGTTGAGGCTGGTGATGACCACGTCCATGCTGGTGACCACGCGGGCGGCCAGCTGGGTTTTTTCGGTTTGTTCGCTGATCGCTTCGCGGGCGTACTGCTGCTCGAAGTCGGTATGGGCGAAGAGTTTCAGGGTGGCGATGTTGGTGTAGCCATCGACGATGCGGCCCATGAGCTTGGAGCGGGCATCGGAGGAGATCACCGCACGGGCCTTGACCCGTGGCACGAAGTAGTAGAGCGCGCCGATGTAGCAGGCGATCCAGGTGATCAGCGGCAGCATCAGCCGCCAGTCGGCCTCGGCAAACAACACTAGCGAGCTGATCGCGTAGATCAGCACGTGCCACAGCGCGTCCACCGCCTGCACCGCCGAGTCGCGCAGCGAGTTGCCGGTCTGCATGATGCGCTGGGCGATGCGCCCGGCAAAATCGCTCTGGAAGAAGTTCAGGCTCTGCTTGAGCACGTAGGTGTGGTTCTGCCAGCGGATCATGCTGGTCATGCCCGGGCTGATGGTCTGGTGCACCAGCAGGTCATGCAGGCCGACGAACACCGGGCGCAGCAACAGCGCCACCACCAGCATCCAGATCAGCTCGCCGCTGTGCTCACTGAAAAAGTTGACGTTCGGCGTGCCCTGGGCCAGGTCGATGATCCGGCTCAGGTAGCTGAACAGCGCCACTTCGATCAGCGCACCGATCAGGCCGACCACCAGCAGGGCGGCAAAGCTCGGCCAGACCTGGCGCAGGTAGTACACGTAGAACGGCCATACCGTGGTCGGCGGCGCCGCAGTGGGCGCCTCACGGAAGATGTCGATCAGTTTTTCGAAGCGGCGAAACAGCATGAAAACGGTAACTCCTGTTCAGTTCGACCCTCGGGCCTGGTTCACGTCCCTGTGAAGCCCAAGGTCAGTCGATGCGTTTGGCCGACTTGATGAATACCGGGTCGACCGGCACATCGCGCATGCCTTTTTTCACTGTGGTGGGCGAGTTGACGATCTGGTCGACCACTTCCATGCCTTTGACGACCTTGCCGAACACCGCGTAACCGCGGTCGCGGCCCGGGTCGAGGAAGGCATTGTCGGCGACGTTGATGAAGAACTGGCTGGTGGCCGAGTTCGGGTCGGAGGTGCGCGCCATCGACAGCGTGCCACGCACGTTCTGCAGGCCATTGCTGGCCTCATTGCGGATCGGGTCCTTGGTGGGCTTTTGCACCATTTGCTCGGTGAAGCCACCGCCCTGGACCATGAAGCCCGGGATCACCCGGTGGAACACGGTGTTGTTGTAGAAGCCGCTGTCCACGTACTGCAGGAAGTTCTTGCTGCTGATCGGCGCCTTGGTTTCGTTCAGTTCGATTTCGATCTGACCGAAGCTGGTATCCAGCAGTACATGAGGCGCTTTTTCGGCGGCGATCAGGCTGGTGGCGAAAACGACCGAGCAGGTGGCGAGCAGGAGTTTTTTCAGCATGGGCTCAATGATCCTTGAGAGGTGGTGGACGCCGCCAGGAACTGCAGCAGCGTCTGATTGAAGACGTGAGGTTGATCCAGGGGTGTAGCGTGCCGGGAATCTTCGATAACCGCCAGCCGTGCCTGTGGAATCAGCGCAACGTAGCGCTCTTTAAGTTGTACCGGGGTGTAATCCTGGTCGGCGCTGATGACCAGGGTAGGACAGTGAATCTGCCCCAGGCGTTGCGCCACGCCCCAGCCGACTATGGCGTCAAAACTGGCCAGGTAGGCGCGTTTGTCGTTCTTTGCCCAGCGCTCGGCCATCTTGCGGCGTAAATCGGCCTGCTGCGGCTTGGGGAACAACCGCTCGGCCAGGCCCTTGCCGATGGTTTCAAGGCTCAGCACCCGGGCCAGGGCCCAGCGCTTGGCCCACCAGATCCAGTCGCTGCGGCTGCGGCGCTTGACCTCCGGGGCGCTGTTGACGATGCACAGGCTGCGCAGCCACTGGGGATGATCGACGGCAAACTGAAAGCCGACCATGCCGCCCATGGACAGCCCGACCAGGTGCACGGGGCCGGTCTGCAACCGCTCGAGCAGGGCCAGCAGGTCGGCGCTGAAGCTGGCGATGCTATAGCGCTCGCGTGGCTTGTCGGAGCGGCCATGGCCACGGATGTCCATGAGGATCACGCGGTAGTGGCGAGCCAGCTCCGGCACCTGCATTTCCCAGTCCTGGCAACTGGAGCCCAGGCCATGCAACAGCACCAGCGGCTCGCCCTGGCCGTATTCCTCGTAGTGTAGCGAGCAACCTTCATGTTCGAAGTAGGCCATCGGCGTGATTCCTGTCAGGCTTGGGCGGGCGCGGCGAAGGGCACATCCAGCGGTGCGGTGTCGAAATTGCGCAGCAACTCGACGAGGATCTGCGTTGCCGGGCCCAAGGGTTTGTCCTTGTTCGAGTAAAGGTAGAACAGTGGGTGGCGACTGCCACCCTGATCCAGCGGTAATGGTTTGAGCAAGCCTTCACGCAGCTCGCGTTCGATCAGGTGCCGCGGCAGCCAGGCAAAGCCCAGGCCGCTGCTGACGAAAGTGGCGGCGGTGGCCAGGCTGCCGACCGTCCAGCGCTGTTCGGCGCCCAGCCAGCCGACATCGCGTGGCTGGGCGCGGCCTGAATCGCGAATCACCACCTGCAGCTGGCTTTCCAGGTCCTGGAAGCTCAGTTCCCGGTTCAAGCGGTGCAGGCTGTGTTCGGGGTGGGCGACGGCGACGAATTCGACCGAACTCAGTTCGGTGCCCAGGTAGCCGGAAATGTTGAAGCCGCTGATGGCAAGGTCCGCAATGCCTTCATGCAGCACCTCTTCGACCCCGGACAGCACCTCTTCGCGCAGGCGCACCCGGCAGCCACGGCTTTGCGGCATGAACGCGCTCAAGGCGCGGACCAGGCGGGCATTGGGGTAGGCGGCATCGACCACCAGGCGCACTTCGGCTTCCCAGCCCTGTTCCATGTGATGGGCCAGGTCTTCAAGCTGGCTGGCCTGCTTGACCAGTTGCCGCGAGCGGCGCAGCAGCACGTTGCCGGCCTCGGTCAGCACCGCCTTGCGCCCGTCGATACGCAGCAGCGGTACGCCGAGCTGGTCCTGCATGCGCGCCACGGTATAGCTCACCGAGGATTGCGAACGGTGCAGGGCCTCGGCGGCCTGGGCAAAACCGCCGTGATCGACCACCGCCTGCAGGGTCCGCCACTGATCCAGGGTTACGCGCGGCGCTTTCATCTTCGGCTCCTGTTGTCCTAAGCTGGCGCTCTTTCATGGAGAGCGTCGTATGAAGAAATGTTGTGCTGTATTGCTGGCCCTGCTTCCGCTCACGGCCCTGGCCTATCCCATCGACGTGGAAAAGGAAGTCGACGGCGTCAAGGTCGACTACACCACCTACGACACCGACCGTGACATCGGCTCGATCAGCGTCAACAACTATGGCGACGTCGACGCCCAGTGCAAGGTGACTTTCCGCAATGGCCCGGAAGCGCCACGGGTACGCCGGGTGAATGTGCCGGCGAAAAAAAGCGTCGATGCCACTGCCAAGTTCAACCGGGAAATCATCAAGCTGCGCATCACCTTGGACTGCAAGCCGAAATAAAACAATTTAACTGATAGGTTGGACCCAGTTTTTACGCTTTTTTATCGATAGGTCAATCATTAATCTTGCCTCCATCGACTTACCGAACTCGCCGATGGAGGCAAGCCCCATGTCCCGTGTACTCGTCATCGAAAGCAGCGCCCGCCAGCAGGACTCGATCTCCCGGCAACTGACCCGCGACTTCGTCAGCCAGTGGCAAGCCGCCCACCCGGCCGACCAGGTGACCCTGCGCGACCTGGCCGTCAACCCGGTGCCGCACCTGGATGGCAACCTGCTCGGCGGCTGGATGAAGCCCGAAACCCAGCGCAATGCCGAAGAGCTAAAGGCCCTGGCTCGCTCCAACGAGCTGACCAATGAAGTGCTGGCCGCCGATGTACTGGTGCTGGCCGCGCCGATGTACAACTTCACCATCCCCAGCACCCTCAAGGCCTGGCTGGACCACGTACTGCGTGCCGGCATTACCTTCAAGTACACCGAAACCGGGCCTCAGGGCCTGCTGACCGGCAAGCGCGCCTACATCCTTACCGCTCGCGGCGGCATCCATGCCGGCGCCAGCAGCGATCACCAGGAACCCTACCTGCGCCAGGTCATGGCCTTTATCGGTATCCACGACGTGACCTTCATCCATGCCGAAGGCCTGAACATGGGCGGCGATTTCCACGAGAAGGGCCTGAACCAGGCCAAGGCGCAGCTTGCCGCCGTGGCGTGAGCCGGCAATGAATTTTCCCGCCTGACACCTGTTGCTCCTTTGGGTGTACCTGCCCGGTCTGCCTCGCGCGTGACCGGGCTTTTTTATGCGGTTTGCCGTGCTAGCCGGCCTTGCCAGCGACTATTGCCGGGTCAGCCGCTAACCGTTAAGGTCGCCGCCTCCACAGCAAGGGGCCAACATGGGCTATTTATTGATCGTCGCGCTGATCCAGGCGTTTTCCTTCAGCCTGATCGGCGAGTACCTGGCTGGGCATGTCGACAGCTATTTCGCCGTGCTGGCGCGGGTGCTGCTGGCCGGCCTGGTGTTCCTGCCGCTGACCCGCTGGCGCCAGGTCGAAGCGCGCTTCATGCGTTCGATGCTGCTGATCGGTGCGCTGCAGTACGGCATCACCTATGTCTGCCTGTACCTGAGCTTCCGCGTGCTGACGGTGCCGGAGGTGCTGCTGTTCACCATCCTCACGCCCTTGCACGTGACCCTTATCGAAGATGCCCTGAACCGGCGCTTCAACCCCTGGGCGTTGGTGGCGGCGCTGGTGGCGGTTGCCGGCGCGGCGGTAATTCGCTTCGACAGCATCAGCCCGGATTTCTTCATCGGCTTCCTGCTGCTGCAACTGGCCAACTTCACCTATGCCGCCGGGCAGGTGCTGTACCGTCACCTGATCGCACGCAACCCCAGCGACCTGCCGCATTACCGGCGTTTCGGCTATTTCTACCTGGGCGCCTTGCTGGTGGTGCTACCGGCCTTTTTGCTGTTCGGCAACAGCCAGCACCTGCCGAGCACCGAGGTGCAATGGCTGGTGCTGCTGTTTTTGGGGCTGTGCCCGACGGCACTGGGTTTGTACTGGTGGAACAAGGGTGCCTGCCTGGTTTCAGGCGGCACCCTGGCGGTGATGAACAACCTGCACGTGCCGGTCGGTTTGCTGCTCAATTTGCTGATCTGGAACCAGCACGAGCCGCTCGGCCGGTTGTTCATCGGCGGGGCGGTGATCCTCGCGTCGCTATGGCTCAGTCGTCTCGGCACTCAGCGCCCGCTGCTGGCTGGGCAGGGTCGAGGGTAACAGGCCGGCGCGCAGGTCATTGCCGCTGGGTTGCTGGTACAGGCTCAGGCCGAACTCCGGCATCACCGCCAGCAGGTAGTCGAAGATGTCGCCCTGGATCCGCTCGTAGTCGGCCCACGCCGTGGTGCGCGTGAAGCAGTAGATTTCCAGCGGCACGCCCTGGGCGGTGGTCTGCATCTGGCGGACCATGCAGGTCATGTTCGGCTGGATCTCCGGGTGGCTTTTCAGATAAGCCAGGGCATAGGCGCGGAAGGTGCCGATGTTGGTCATCCGGCGACGGTTGGCGGACAGTTCGGCGACATTGCCCTGGGCCTCGTTCCAGGCTCTGAGCTCACTGCGCTTGCGGGCAATGTAGTCGGTCAGCAGGCGTACTTCGCTCAGGCGCTGCTCCTCATCGGAGCGCAGGAAGCGCACGCCGCCGGCATCGATGAACAAACTGCGCTTGATCCGTCGCCCGCCCGACTGCTGCATGCCGCGCCAGTTCTTGAACGACTCGGACATCAAGCGCCAGGTGGGGATGGAGACGATGGTCTTGTCGAAGTTCTGCACCTTGACCGTGTGCAGGGTGATGTCGACCACATCGCCGTCGGCGCCGACCTGGGGCATCTCGATCCAGTCGCCGACCCGCAGCATGTCGTTGCTGGTCAACTGCACGCTGGCGACGAACGACAGCAGGGTGTCCTTGTAGACCAGCAAGATGACCGCCGACATGGCACCCAGACCCGAGAGCAGCAATAGCGGCGAGCGGTCGATCAGGGTGGCGACGATAACGATGGCGCCGAACACGAACAGGACCATCTTCGCCAGTTGCACGTAACCCTTGATCGAGCGGGTGCGGGCGTGCTCGGTGCGCGCGTAGATGTCCAGCAGGGCGTCGAGCAGGGCGCTCAGGGCCAGGGTCAGGAACAGGATGGTGAAGGCCAGGGCGAGGTTGCCGAGAAAGTGCTGGCTGGTGGCGCTCAGTTCCGGCACCAGTTTGAGGCCAAACTGCACTACCAGTGACGGGGTGGTCTGGGCCAGGCGCTGGAACACTTTGTTCTCGCGCAGGTCATTGACCCAGTGCAGGGCGGGCTGGCGGCCAAGCAGACGGGCGGCGTGCAGCACCAGAAAGCGCGCCACGCGGCCGAGCAGCAGGGCGATCACCAGCAATACGCCCAGGCCGATACCGGCGTGCAGTAGCGGGTGTTGATCGAGGGTGCCCCAGAGGTCCAGGGTGTTTTGCCACAGCTGTTGAATGTCCATAACGGTGTCGTAAAGGGTCCGCAAGTCGAAAACAAGGCCATTAGAGCGCGGATCGGCAAGAAGTTGCCAAAAGAAATTCGGCTCCGACGCCGGAAAACGTTACCCTATGCAACTGAATTTTTTGCACATGCCCGAGGTACACCCGTGTTTTCCCAATTCGCCCTGCACGAACGCCTGCTCAAAGCCGTGGCCGAGCTGAAATTTGTCGAGCCGACGCCGGTGCAGGCAGCGGCCATCCCTTTGGCGTTGCAAGGGCGTGACCTGCGGGTGACGGCGCAAACCGGTAGCGGCAAGACCGCAGCCTTCGTCCTGCCGATGCTCAACCGCCTGGTTGACCTCAAGCAGAAACGCGTCGAGATTCGCGCCCTGGTGCTGCTGCCGACCCGCGAGCTGGCGCAGCAGACCCTCAAGGAAGTCGAGCGCTTCTCCCAGTTCACTTTCATCAAGGCCGGGCTGATCACCGGTGGCGAAGACTTCAAGGAGCAGGCCGCGATGCTGCGCAAGGTGCCGGACGTGCTGATCGGCACCCCGGGCCGCCTGCTCGAGCAGCTCAATGCCGGCAACCTGCACCTGGAGCATGTCCAGGTGATCGTGCTCGATGAAGCCGACCGCATGCTCGACATGGGCTTTGCCGAAGACGTCGAGCGCCTGTGCAATGAATGCCCGAACCGCGAACAGACCATGCTGTTCTCCGCCACCACCGGCGGCGCCGGCCTGCGCGACATGATCGGCAAGGTGCTGAAAACCCCTGAGCACCTGATGCTCAACAGCGTCAGCCAGCTGGCCGAAGGCACCCGCCAGCAGATCATCACCGCTGACCACAACCAGCACAAAGAACAGATCGTGCAGTGGTTGCTGGAGAACGAGACCTACGACAAGGCGATCATCTTCACCAATACCCGGGTGATGGCCGACCGCATCTACGGTCACCTGGTGGCCAAGGACTACAAGGCTTTCGTACTGCACGGCGACAAAGACCAGAAAGACCGCAAGCTGGCCATCGAGCGCCTCAAGCAGGGCGGCGCCAAGATTCTCGTGGCTACTGACGTTGCCGCCCGCGGCCTGGACGTCGATGGCCTGGACCTGGTAGTCAACTTCGACATGCCACGCAGCGGCGACGAATACGTGCACCGCATTGGCCGTACCGGCCGTGCCGGTAACGAAGGCCTGGCGGTGTCGTTGATCTGTCACGGCGACTGGAACCTGATGTCGAGCATCGAGCGCTACCTGAAGCAGACCTTCGAGCGCCGGGTGATCAAGGAAGTCAAAGGCACCTACACCGGGCCGAAGAAGGTCAAGGCCTCGGGCAAGGCGGCCGGTGTGAAAAAGAAAAAAACCGATAAAAAGGGCGACAAGAAGGTCGTGGCCAAGCGCAAGCCAACAGCCAAGCCAAAGCCTAACGCGCCGCTGGCCAGCGCCGACGGCCTGGCACCGCTCAAGCGCCGCAAACCGGCGCCGGCTGCGGAGTAAGCGCCGGCTTCATAGCCCTCCCACAGGTTCTTTGCAGCCCTTGTGGGAGCAACTGTCTTAAGCAGCTTGCAAGTATTGGGGCAGCCAGGCTGTGTTTGAGCTGATCCATTTGATGATGAGGCGCTGCCGGCGCCTTCCGCCCTTACGGCGGGTCACTTTTGCTTGGCGGCAAAAGTAACCAAAAACGCCCTGTCCCTTCATCGGCCCTGCGCTGCGCTCCGGGTTCCCTCCTTCCACCCTTGCTCCCGTGGGGGCGCGCCGAAGGGCCGTCCCTGGCCCTGCGGCGCTCGCCGGCCATCCATGGCCGTCGCCCCACTACGCAAGGGTTCCACTCGGCCTTCTGCAAGGGACGATCGGTGGCGTCTGCAATTACGTACATCTAGAAGCAGAGCGCTTTTTTGCTTTCGCTTCTCGTGCATCGCCGGTCCATTCGCCGACAAGGCGCAAAGGTGAAGTGTGAGCAGCATCGCCAATGGATCAGCTCGCGCCTCTAAAGGCCTACGCTACCTGTGGGAGCAACTGTCTTGATCAGGCTGTTTGCACTCGCCAAGGGGTATTGTCCCGCAGCATTGCATTCAGCCTGACGATCAGCACCCGCATACAGGCTACGAGGGCGACTTTGGCGCACTTGCCACGCTCCCGAAGTGCTTCGTAGCGTGCTTTAAATTCCGTGTTGTGACGGATGATGATCCAGCTCGACATGTACAGGACTCGCCTTACATGCGCCCGGCCACCCCATATCTGGCGGTGCCCTTGATGGCTACCGCTATCGTTGTTGTAAGGCGCTACGCCCACTAGCGCGGCGATCTGACGGCGGTCCAATTGCCCCAGCTCTGGCAGTGAGGCGAGCAGATTTGCGGCGGTTACCCGACCAATTCCGCTCACCGCCAACAACTGACGCGCCCTGGTGTCGTCCAGTTGCACCATCGCCTGGTCAATTTCTTCGTCAAGGCGTTTGATCAGCACTTTCAGCTGCTCTATGTGCTCATCAAAGTGAGCCATCACCATTGCCGAGCGGCATTGCAGGCGGCGCCGTTTGTAGTCATCACGGCTCTGCACAAATTGGGCGCGCTGCTTCACCAACTCGCGCAGCTCTTCGCGTTCCGGGCTGATTAGTTGGTCTTGAGGAGCGCTGAGGTGTGCAGCGAAGTCCGCAAGGACCTCGGCGTCGATCTTATCGGTTTTGGCTTTTTTACCCATCGCCTCGGCGAATTTCCGGGCACGGGCTGGGTTGATGCAGATGGTTTCGAAACCGGCCGAGCGCAATGCAATCAGCACGTCTTTCTCGTAGCCGCCGGTCGCTTCAATCAACACTCTGCTGATCTTGAAGTCCTTCAGTCGCCCGATCAGCACATCAAAGCCTGGGCGCTCATTGATTACTTCGAAGCGGATTTTCTGAGGTTTGATGCAGATTTCCAACGTGGCTTTGGCAGTGTCGATTCCAACAGAAGACAACATGGCTGAACCCTCTTACACTCAGTTGTGAGAGCGCTCTGGCTTGGCCCACGCTTGTGATTCGAGAGGCGCTCAATCAACTGTTCGGGCTCGGGCCAGAGTGGAGAGGTGAATGGCAGCTTTGCTCCCACACGTGCTTTAAGCACTACCGGCGTACAGCTTGCCATTCACCGCTCTCACTTCTGATTCTATTCCAACCTCAAGACACAAGCGGCGGTGCGGCGACCCGACTTGACCCGCGATTGTTTCACCCCGATTTCAAGTCTTTTTCTCAGCGGTCTTCAATTCCTGCATCCGCTTGTCGATCAGTTGGCACTTGTCCGGCAAGTCCTTGCTGGCCGTGCCCAGCTCCATCTTCTGCAGCTCGTCGTTGATCTCCTTGGCCTTCTGCGGGTTCTGCTCGGTGAGCTTGCTCACTTCCTTGGCCAGTTCTTCGCGCTTGGCCGTCGCTTCTTCCAGCGTGCACGCCCAGCCGGGCAGGGCCAGCAGCAGGCTGGCGGCGGCTGCAATGTTCAACAGGGTTTTCATCGGCAGGCTCCTGGGCAATCAAAGTGAAGTCTTGCGGTTGAGCCTGGCCGGGCGGCGAAAGTTCAGTCGAACCGCAGCCGCGCGCACCGGTCACAATCTTACCTACCCCTGATTGAGGCTATGCCGATGACCACCTACGACTGGGACCTGATCGAACGCCTGTTGCACGAAGCGCAGAACAGCGCCGGCCACAGTTTTACCCCCAGGCCCTACGCCGAGCAGCATGCGGCCCAGCTGGCGGCCGAAGGTGCAGCCCCTGGCGATCTCGATCATCTGAAAACTCTGGCATGTGAGTATGAAAAGCTGCTGTTCGAGCGCGGATACTTTGCCTCACGCCCGGAAGACGAGGGCGGCAACGGCGAGAATTTCATCCTTACCGAGCGGGGCTCGCGGCTGCTGAGCCTGCTGGACAGCAGCATTCCGGGCAACGATCACCCACGCCAGGTGCTGGATGAGCAGGAGGATGCACTGGACGAGGCGACTTTCGATCATTTGGCCTCCAAGGCGCAGATTGCCTGAAGCAGGTAACACAAGGCTGGCATTGAGCGGCCGCCGCCGCTGATAATCGGCGCTGGATCCACTTCTGCCGAGAGCTTGCCATGTTGCTGCCAGAAACCGGGGGCGCCCGATGAGCGCCAGCCGCCGCAATACCGATGCCTTTGCCCTGCAAGTGATGCTGGTGCTGTGCCTGATCTGGGGCATCCAGCAGGTGATGATCAAGTGGGCCGCACCGGATATTGCCCCGGTAATGCAGCAAGCCATGCGCTCAGGGATGGCGGCGGTGCTGGTCGGCCTGCTGATGTGTTTTCGTGGCGGCTGGGACCAGGTCTCCAGCACCTGGCGCGGCGGGCTACTGGCCGGCTCCCTGTTTGGCCTGGAGTTTCTGTTCATCGCCGAAGGCCTGAAGCTGACTTCGGCGGCGCACATGTCGGTATTCCTCTACACCGCACCGGTGTTTACCGCCCTGGGCTTGCATTTCATGCTGCCCAGCGAGCGGCTGCGGCCCTTGCAGTGGCTGGGCATCCTGCTGGCCTTTGGCGGTATTGCCTTTGCCTTTGCCGGTGGCGTTTCCCTTGAGCATCTGGACGGGAAAATGCTGCTCGGTGATGCCTTCGGGGTGCTGGCGGGCCTGGCCTGGGGCGCAACCACCGTGGTGGTGCGCGCTTCGCGGCTGTCGGAGGCGCCAGCGACCCTGACGCTGTTCTATCAACTGGCAGTCGGTTTTGTCGGCTTGCTGCTGATCGCTGTCGCCAGTGGCCAGGTTACCCAGGTGCAGTTCACCCCGCTGTCGATCGGCAGTCTGCTGTTTCAGGGCCTGATCGTGTCGTTTTTCAGCTACCTGACCTGGTTCTGGCTGCTGCGCCGCTATCTGGCCTCGAATCTGGCGGTGTTCTCGTTCATTACTCCGTTGTTCGGGGTGACTTTCGGCGTGCTGTTGCTGGGCGAGCCGTTGAGCCTGAATTTCGTCCTCGGCGCGATCATGGTGCTGCTCGGGGTGACCCTGGTCAGCGCTGAACAGTGGGTGCGCCGGCGCCTGCGCAGCCTGCTCGGCTAGCCTGCGGGCGCAACAGCAGCAGGCCGGCGAGCACCAGCCCGCTGGCGGCGATCAGCAGCGCTGGCTGCAGGCTGCCGGCGAACTGATTGCTCAGCGCCGCCAGCAGCGGTCCACTGAGCTGACCCAGGGCAAAACAGGCGGTCAAAAGCCCGGCATTGCGCTGGCTGGCGTGCGGTGCCAGCTCCCGCGAGCGTTGCATTACCAGTTGCATGCAGGCCAGGAACGGGCCGCCACAGAGGATCACCCCCAGCGCCAGGCCCGGGCCGTTGCCCAGCAGGCAGGCGAACACGCCGGCGGCCTGCAGCCACAGGGTCGCGATCAGCCAGCTTGAGGTGCTGCCCATGCCCGGGCGGCGCAGGCTGACCAGCAGCACGCCCAGCGCCGCCGCCAGACCAAAGCCGGGCCAGAACAGGTCGGCCAGCCACTGCCCGTGAAAGCGCGCGCTGGCCATCTGCGACATGAAGGTCGCGGGGATGATGTAGCCGATACCGTACAGCGCATACACCAGGCCCAGGCGGGCAATTCCTTGCCCGGCTGGCTGGACGCGCGCCCCGCTGACAGTAGGCGCTAGCGTCTGCGGGCGTGGCAGCGCTGGCAGCACGATCAGCAGCATCAACAGGGCAACGGCGGCATAGATCAACCACAGCGGCGCCGAGCCCAGTCCGTTGAGGTTGGCGATCAGCGCCAGCATTCCGGTTAAAAAAATTCCCACCCCGGGCCCGGCAAACACCAGGGCGCCGAGCCGTGGCCGGTTATTGGCCGCTGCCACCTGCTGGCTCAGGCTGGTGAGCATCACCAGCACCCAGGCGCTGGCCACGCCGGTGCCAAAGCGCAGCAGCAGGTGAGCCCAGAAACCGCTGGCCGAGAACGACGCCAGGGTCAGCACGACGCACAGCCACAGACCGCCGTGCAGGCGCGCGCTGACCTGGCCCGGGCGGCGGACGAACATGGCGTCCAGGGCGCCGAGCAGATAGCCCAGGTAGTTGGCGGCGGCGATCAGGCCGGCGGCGGTCAGGCTGACCTGCCCTTCGCTGATCAGGTGCGGCAGCTGTGGAGTGAGGGCGAAGCGGCCGATGCCCATGGCCATCATCAGGGCAACGGCACAGGCGAGAAGGCGAACAACTGGCGACATGGCGGCAATTCCTGCACAAGCGTGAATGACCGTCAGGCTAAAGCCGGTTGACTTTCAATAAAATTGAATAATGATGAGCAGCTTGTTCTGTTTTGGAGAATAGCTCGTGGAGCTCAGCCAATTGCGGATTTTCCAGGCGGTGGCCGAGGAGGGCTCGGTGACCCGCGCCGCCGAGCGCCTGCACCGGGTGCCGTCGAACCTGTCGACGCGCCTGCGCCAGCTCGAAGAGCAACTGGGCGTTGAGCTGTTTCGCCGCGAGCGCCAGCGCTTGCAACTGTCGCCGGCGGGCAAGGTGCTGCTCGATTACGCCGGGCGCATGCTCGCCCTGCACGATGAGGCCTTTGCCGCCGTGCAGGGCGGGCAGCCGGCCGGGGAGTTTGTGCTGGGCTCGATGTACAGCACCGCGGCCATTCATTTGCCCGACTTGCTGGCCCGTTACCACAGTGCTTACCCGACGGTGAACCTGCAGGTGCAGGCGGCGCCCAGCGGCGAGTTGCTCGAAGGCTTGCTCAGCGGCCGCCTGGATGCCGCCCTGGTCGACGGGCCGCTGGCCCTGGCCGGGCTCGACGGCGTGCCGCTGTGCGACGAAACCCTGGTGCTGATCACCGAGCCTGGCCATGGGCCGGTGCGCAGTGCCCGCGATGTCGCCGGGCGAGCGGTGTTCACCTTTCGTCAGGGCTGTTCGTACCGGATGCGCCTCGAGGCCTGGTACGCCCACGATCACGCGGCGATGGGCCGGGTCATGGAAATCGAGTCGTACCCGAGCATGCTCGCCTGTGTCATCGCCGGAGCCGGCGTGGCGTTGATGGCGCAGTCGATGCTCGACAGCCTGCCAGGCCGTGAGCGAGTGGCGGTGCATCGCCTGCAGGCGCCGTTCGATCAGGCCACCACCTGGCTGATGTGGCGCAAGGGCATGCGCGGGGCGAATTTGAGCGCCTGGATCGATTTGCAACAAGGGGAAACAGTTACCCAGGCAGCGCAGATGGCGCAGGAGGCTTGATTGAGATCAAACTTGCCCCCAAGTCATGTTGCACAGACATGCGCATTGCAATACTTGGGACTATGATCTGTATGAAGCATCGCAGGATTTATTCGCCGTGCAGGCTGACCCGTAAGGGGGAGTTATGAGAAACCATCTGTTCAACTGGCTCCACGACCTGGCCGCTGCCCTGGGCCTGATCCCGCCACCGCTGCAGCCGGTGCCGATCCCTACCGACGAAGAACAGCGCAAGCGCCAGCCACGTCGCTAAAACAAATCGGCCGCCGCATCATTGCTGATGCGACGGCCGAGGTGCACCTGTCTATCAGGCCAGGTTGACGGCGCCTACCGGGCGGCGCGACATCAGGCTGACTACCACAAAGCTCACCAGGCCGATCGCCAGGCTGTAGTAGATCGGCGTGTTGGCATCCATCCCATCCATGATCATGAACGCCAGGGCGGTCACGAAGCCCAGGGTCATGCTGGTGATCGCCGCCGCAGTGGTGGCGCGTTTCCAGTAGATGGCGCCGATCAGCGGAATCAGCATGCCGCCCACCAGCAGGTTGTAGGCCAGGGTAAGGGCGCTGATCACATCGGTTACCACCAGGGCGATACCCAGTACGGCGATGCCGGTCAACAGGGTGAACAGGCGGTTGATGCCCAGGCTCGATTGCTTGCCGCCGCGCAGTTTCGGCAGCAGGTCTTCGGTCAGGACCGTGGAGGCGGCCAGCAGGCCGGCACTGGCGGTGGACATCATCGCTGCCAGCGCAGCGGCAATCACCAGGCCACGGATACCGTCAGGCAGGGTGGATTTGACGATCGCGGCAAAGGCGTTGTTGGCGTTGTCCAGGTCCGGCAGGAGGACATGCGCGGCCATGCCGATCAGTGCGCACACCAGGCCGTAGATCACGCAGTACACGCCAGCAGTGGTGCCTGCGTACTTGGCGACTTTCTCGTCACGGGCGGTGAACACCCGTTGCCAGATGTCCTGGCCGATCAGGATGCCGAAGAAGTAGATCAGGAAGTAGGTGATGATGGTGTCCCAGCCGATGGTGGTCAGGCTGAAGTTGCTGGCCGGCAGCTTGGCCACCAGTTGATCCCAGCCACCGACCTTGTACAGGCAGATGGGCAGCAGGACGAACATCAGGCCGACGGTCTTGATCACGAACTGGACGATGTCGGTCAGGGTCAGCGACCACATGCCGCCGATGGTCGAGTACACCACCACCACGCCACCACCGAGCAGGATCGCGCCCCAGAACGGCAGGTCGAACAGCACTTGCAGAACGGTGCCGATGGCCAGGGTCGAGGTCACCGCGATCATCAGCGCGTAGGCAAGCATGATCACCGCACTGGCCTGGCGGGCCATGGGGTTGTAGCGTTTTTCCAGCACCTGGGTAACGGTGAAGATCTTCAGACGCAGCAGCGGCTTGGCCAGGAACAGGTTCAGGGCGATGATGCCCAGGCCCAGCGCGGCGCACAGCCAGAAGCCGGAAATCCCGTGGACATAGCCCAGGCGTACGGTGCCGACGGTCGACGCGCCGCCCAGTACCGTGGCGGCCATGGTGCCCATGTACAGGCTAGGGCCCAGGTTGCGCCCGGCCACCAGGTAATCTTCATGGGTTTTTGCCCGGCGCATGCCGAACCAGCCGAGCGCGAGCATGCCGGCGGCATAAATCAGAACAACGAATATGTCCAAGGCCATGGGTGTCTCCAATTATCTTTATTATGGTGAGATCGACCCCGGCGCCAGGCAAGCCTGGCGCCGGGTCATTCGTCTACTCAGTGGGCCGTCGTTGCGGCCCGACTGTCATGGCTCCTGCCCTGTTGCAACTCCTGGTGTACTACCGTTAGCGGCGAACCACGCCCGGCAGTGCACAGAGCATTTCGTACAGCAGGTTGGCACCGAGCAGCGAGGTGTTGCCGGTGGTGTCGTAAGGTGGCGAGACTTCCACCAGGTCGCAGCCGATCAGGTCCAGGCCCTGGCAACCACGGATGATTTCCATCGCCTGGATGGTGGTCAGGCCGCCGATTTCCGGGGTGCCGGTGCCCGGTGCCCAGGCCGGGTCGATACCGTCGATGTCGAAGCTCAGGTACACCGGGCCGCCACCGACTTTCTCGCGCACTTCGGCCATCAACGGCTCCAGCGACTTGTGCCAGCACTCTTCGGCCTGGACCACACGGAAGCCCTGCTTGCGGCTCCAGTTGAAGTCTTCGGCGGTATAGCCCTGGGCGCGCAGGCCGATCTGCACCACGCGGTCGCAGTCCAGCAGGCCTTCTTCGACGGCGCGGCGGAAGGTGGTGCCGTGGGCGATCTTCTCGCCGAACATGTGATCGTTGACGTCGGCGTGGGCATCGATGTGCACCAGCCCGACCTTGCCGTGCTTCTTGTGGATAGCGCGCAGGATCGGCAGGGTGATGGTGTGGTCGCCGCCCATGGTCATGGGGATGACGTTGTGTTCGAGGATCTCGTCGTAGGCTTCTTCAATGATCCGTACGGCGTCGAGCAGGTTGAAGGTGTTGATCGCCACGTCGCCGATATCGGCAACCGACAACGAATCGAAGGGCGCAGCGCCAGTGGCCATGTTGTACGGGCGGATCATCACCGATTCGGCGCGGATCTGCCGTGGGCCGAAGCGGGTGCCGGAGCGCAGAGAGGTGCCGATGTCCAGGGGGATGCCGATGAACGCGGCATCCAGGCCTTCGGCGCTTTGCAGGTGAGGGAGACGGAGCATGGTGGCGATGCCGCCGAAGCGCGGCATTTCGTTGCCGCCCAGTGGTTGGTGCAGAATCTTGTCCACGGTCGGGCCTCATCGATTCGATTGTTCTAGTTGTTGGAACCTGTCTGGCTGGCCCGGGGCAACCCCTGAAATACCGGCAAGCAGGTGCATTGCGGCAGAGTCTGCAAAAGGTAGTGGATGAAAAGAATCGCTACAGGCAAATACTTAGTTCAGGTTTTTCTGAACTAATGCCGGTATTGCGGTTAGAATCCGGCCATCTGTAGCCCTGCGGACCGCGATCACATGGCCTCTGCCTTGCCCGACCTGAAACTCCTGCGCATCTTCGTCAGCATCGTGCGCCACCAGGGGTTTGCCAACGCCCAGCGCGAGCTGAACCTGTCGACCTCGGCCATCAGTACCTACATGAGCCAGCTCGAGGCGGCCCTCGGCATCGTCCTTTGCCATCGCGGCCGTGGCGGTTTCAGCCTGACCAGCAAGGGTGAACTGTTCCACCAGGAGACCTTGCGCCTGCTGGCAGAAATGGACGGTTTCGAGCAATACGCGGCGGCGCTCAAGGGCGAATTGCGCGGTACCCTCAACCTTGGGGTGATCGACTCCACCGTCGGTGATCGGGCCTTGCCTTTGGCTGAAGCTATCGGTGCCTACAGCCAGGAGCACCCCGCGGTGCACTTGCACCTGTCGGTGTCGAGCCCCTACGAGCTGCAACTGGGGGTGCAGGACAACCGCCTGGACCTGGCCATCGGCGCCTTTTCCACGCGCATGAGCGGGCTGGTGTATCAGCCGTTGTACCGCGAGCAACATTGGCTGTATTGCAGCAACCGCCACCCGCTGTTCAACGAGCGGCGCATTCCCGAGCAGGTGATTACCCAGCAGCGCATGGTCGGTCGCGGTTACTGGAGCCAGGCTGAGCTTGCCCGCCACGGCTTCAAGCACAGCGCGGCAACGGTGGAGAGCATGGAGGCGCAACTGATCCTGGTGTTGTCCGGCGCCTATATCGGCTACCTGCCGGAACACTATGCCCAGGCCTGGGCTGACAAGGGCGATTTGCGGGTGTTATCACCGGCGACCTTCGGCTATCAGGCGCCGTTCTCCATGATCATTCGCCGTGGCCGCAGCCGCGAACCCTTGATCCAGACCTTTCGCGATCTGCTCAAGGCGCAACTCACTCCAGCCTGAACGAAACGGCCCCTGAAAAATTTAGTCGCGCTTGCAAAAAATCCTGAAAATATCGGCCGCGACCCCGTAATTGCTCTGCTAAACCTGTATTGGCTTGATGAAATTTCCCATCTCTCCTTTGCAGGGATCGCCTAGATGCGCATGAATTTGCCCGTCACTGAGCATGAAAGAACCTTTCCGAGCGAACAGCGGCTGATTTCCACCACCGACCTCAACAGCCGCATCACCTATTGCAACGACGCCTTTGTCGCCATCAGCGGTTTTACCTATGAGGAGTTGCTCGATCAGCCGCACAACCTGGTGCGTCATCCGGACATGCCCCCCGCGGTGTTCGGGCATATGTGGGAAACCATCAAACAGGGCAAACCCTGGATGGGCGTGGTGAAGAACCGCGCCAAGAACGGCGACTTCTACTGGGTCAGCGCTTACGTTACGGCGATTTACGAAAACGGCCGGATCAGCGGCTACGAGTCGGTGCGCTCGGTACCGACCCGCGAGCAGATCCGCCGGGCCACGGCGTTGTATGCACGGTTGCGCCAGGGGCGCAGCCCGGTGCCGCTGGCGGCTCGACTGGGCGCGACAGTGGAACACGGCTGGCCGTTGGTCGGCGCTGGCATCCTGTCTGTGATCAGCTACCTGTGGCTGCCCCAGTACGCCGCCCTGGGTGTGCTGATGGCCAGCCTGCTCAGCGCCTGGTACCTGATCGAGGCGCGGCAGAACCGAGTGATCCGCCGCACCCTGGGCGAACACCCGAAAGCCTTCACCAGCCCTCTGGTAGCCCTGACCTACAGCGACAACAGCGGCCTGCAGGGCCAGCTGGACCTGGCGATCATCAGTGAAGAAGCCCGCTTGCAAACGGCCCTGACGCGCCTGGTGGATGCCGGTGTCGGGGTCAAGACGCGCGCCGCGCAATCCTCCGACCTGTCCGGGGCCCAGGCGCAGATGCTCGACAAGCAACGCAGCGAAACCGATCAGTCGGCCACGGCGATTGCGCAAATGGCAGCGACCATCCAGGAAGTGACGCACAACGTGCAAAACACCGCCACGGCCGCCTCCGATGCCGATCACCTGGCCCAGCAGGGCAGTGACCTGGCGCAGCAAAGCCTGCGCGCCATGGGCAGCATGGCCGAGGCGGTCAGCGACATCGGCCAGGCGGTCAATGCCCTGGCCGACCAGACCCAGTCGATCGGCAGCGTGGTCGATGTCATCACCTCGATTGCCGAGCAGACCAACCTGCTGGCGCTCAATGCGGCGATCGAGGCGGCGCGGGCCGGCGAGCAGGGCCGGGGCTTTGCCGTGGTCGCCGACGAGGTGCGCTCGCTGGCCCAGCGTACCCGTACCTCGACCGAGGAGATCCACCAGATTATCGCCTCGTTGCGCGCCGGCGCCGAGCGGGCGGTGTCCAGTGCCAGCAAGGGCGAGCAGATCTCCCGCGACAGCGTGCACAGCGTCGAGGCGGTGCAGTCGGCGCTGGTGGGCATCACCCAGGCGGTCAGCCGCATCACCGGCATGAGCCAGCAGATGGCCACAGCCTCGGAACAGCAGAGTCATGTCGCCGAGGACATCAACCAGCAGATCACCCGCATTGCCCAGCTCTGCGATCACAGCGCCGGGCAGGCCAAGCAGGGCGCCGAGATCAGCCAGGACCTCGAACGCATGGCCGATTACCTGTACAGCCTGGCCGAACGTTTCAACCGCTGAAGCTTTTCGTCTCTCCCACAGGGAAGTGGGCTTTTTTCGGGGCTGCTGTGGCACACTTTGCCCGCTCAGGAGAACCCGATGTCCAGAATCCACTGCGAGCGCTGCCTGCGCCCACAAGCCCATTGCCTTTGTCCGCTAATCCCTTCCCTCGACAGCCGTACCCGCGTGCTGTTGCTGCAGCATCCCAGTGAAGTGCGCCATGCGCTCAATACCGCCAAGCTGGCGGCGCTTGGCTTGCGCAATGCGCAATTGCACGTGGGCGAAGTGTTCGAGGATCTGCCTGAGCTGCTGCAAGCACCGGGGTACCGCAGTGCCTTGCTGTTTCCGGGCGATGAGGCGCAGCCGCTGGTGGCCTATGCCGACGGCGAGGATCAGCGACCGTGGCAACTGGTGGTGCCCGATGGTACCTGGCGCAAGGCGAGCAAGTTGTTGCATGTGAACCCGTTGCTTGGCACGTTGCCGCGGGTAACCCTGGCCCAGGTCCTGCCTTCGCGCTATCGCCTGCGCAAAGCGCCGCAGGCGGGGGCAGTATCGACTCTGGAGGCACTGGTGCAGGCGCTCAACGTGCTGGAGGCGCCGGTTAATTTTGACGCGCTGTTAAAACCGTTCGAGGCGCTGATCGAGGGGCAGATTGCGGCGATGGGGCGCGAGACCTACGAGCGCAATCATCTGCGTTGAGCCACTGCGAGCGCCTCAGCGTTCGCGCATGGCTTCGGTACGTGCCTTGAGCACCGGCTTGAGCAGGTAATCGAGCACGCTCTTGTGGCCGGTGATGATATCCACCGTGGCAGTCATGCCGGGGATGATCAAAAGCGGTTTGTTATCACCACCCAGGTGGTTCTTGTCGGTGCGCACCTGGATCAGGTAAAAGGCGTTGCCCTTGTCGTCGGTGACGGTGTCGGCGCTGATCAGTTCGAGCTTGGCCTTCAGGCCGCCGTAGATGGTGTAGTCGTAGGCGCTGAACTTGACCATCGCCGACTGCCCGGGGTGCAGGAAGGCGACATCTTGCGGGCGCACCTTGGCCTCGATCAGCAGGTTGTCTTCCAGCGGCACGATCTCCAGCAGGTCACTGCCGGGCTGGACCACGCCGCCGATGGTGTTGACCTTGAGCAGCTTGATGATCCCGTGCACCGGCGAAACCACGGTGGTGCGGGTTACCCGGTCATCGATGGCGATGCTCGAGGCGGTGATCTTCGACAGGTCGGTGCGTTTTTCGTTGAGCTCCTTGGCCGCCTCTGAGCGAAACCCGGCTTCGGACTCTTCGATCTTGCTCTTGATCTCGGCCACCGCCGCTTCGGCGCGCGGGATTGCCAGGCTGGTGGCGTTGAGCGAGCCGCGGGCCTCAACGGCGCTGCGCTTGAGGCGCAGAATCTCCACCGGTGAGATCGCCCCGGTGCCAACCAGCGGCGTCGACATGTTCAGTTCCTGCTGCAACAGCGCCAAGGCCGAGCGGTACTGCTCGACCTTGGAGCGAAATTCGGCCAGTTCCTGGGTTTTTTGCCGCAGTTGCTCGTTGAGGGTCTGCTTTTCGCTGCTTAGCCGGCGCTGGCGCGACTGGTACAGCGACAGCTCGTCTTCAGCCACCTGCGGCGCCTTGCTGCGCACTTCTTCGGAGAGCTGGAACGGCCGGCCTTCGGCTTCGGCGGCAAGGCGCTCGACCTGGGCGGTGAGGGCAAAACGGTCAGCTTCGCTCTCGCCCTTGTTGGAGAGAAAACGCGTGTCGTCCAGGCGCAGCAGGGTATCGCCCTTGTTCACCATCTGCCCTTCACGGACGAAGATCTCGGTGACGATGCCGCCTTCAAGGTTCTGGATCACCTGGACCTTGCTCGACGGAATGGCCTTGCCTTCGCCCATGGTCACTTCATCGAGCACGGCGAACTTGGCCCACAGCAGCGCCACCAGCAACAGCCCCGCGGCCAGCCACACGGTGATCCGCGACAGACGCGGCGAGTCCTGCAGGGTGGCGCCGGCCACATCGGGCATGAACTCGCGTTCGGCGGTTTTGCCGAAACTCTGGAAGTAGCTGCGCAGGCCTTGGCTTACGGACATGAATGACCCCCTAGAGTGCCGCGCCAACGCGGCCTTTGCGCAGTGCATCGATGACCGCTTCCTTCGGCCCGTCGGCAACGATCTTGCCGTTGTCCAGTACCAGCAGCCGGTCGACCAGGCTGAGCATCGAGGTGCGGTGGGTGACCAGCAGCAGGGTCTTGCCCTGCACCCAGCCATGCAGGCGCTGGCGCAGCTGGTCTTCGCTGCTGTTGTCCATGTGGCTGGTGGGTTCGTCGAGGATCATGATCGGCGGTTCGAGCAGCATCGCCCGGGCCAGCAGCACGGCCTGGCGCTGGCCACCGGAAAGCAGCTGGCCGCGCTCGCCGACCGGGCGGTCGAAGCCTTGCGGGTGCTGGCGGGCCAGCTCGCTGACGCCGGTCAGCTCGGCCACTTCAAGCATGCGCGCGTCACTCACATAGCGCGCGCCAAGGGTCAGGTTGTCGCGCAGGCTGCCGGCCAGCAGCGGCAGGTCATGGGCGACGTAGCCCAGTTGGTGGCGCAGGTCGGCGATGTCCAGTTGGCGCAGGTCGAGGTTGTCGAGCAGGATCTGCCCTTCGTCCGGGGCATAGAAGCCCATCAACAGGCGCGCCAGGGTGCTCTTGCCCGAGCCGCTGCGGCCGATGATGCCGATGCGTTCGCCCGGCTTGACGCTGAAGCTGATGTCATTGAGGGCGGCAGCGTTCTGGCCGTGGTAGCGAAAGCTCACATGGCTGACGTCGAGGCCGCCGTGCAACTGGGTGCGCTCCAACGGTTGCTGGCCGGCCTGGCGCTCCTGCGGCAGGGCCATCAGCGCGTCGGTGCTGCGCATGGTCAGCTGTGCCTGCTGGTAGCGGGTGATCAGCCCGGCGATTTGCCCGAGCGGTGCCAGCACCCGGCTGCCGAGCATGTAGCTGGCAACCAGGGCGCCGACGCTGAGGTTGCCGGCAATGATGCTGTAGACCCCGGCAACGATGGTGGCCATGCCGCAGAACTGCTGGATGAACAGCGTGCCGTTGGTGGCCAGTGCCGACAGGTTGCGGGCGTGGGCGTCGAGGCGGGTGAGGGCGCCGTGGGTGCTTTCCCACTGGTACTGGCGCTCGCTTTCGGCGCTGCAGGCCTTGAGGGTTTCCAGGCCGCCGAGGGTTTCGATCAGCAGCGCCTGGCGCACGGCGCCCAGGGCCAGGCTTTTTTGCACGGTATCGCGCAGCCGCACCTGGATGAACAGGGCAAAGAAAATGGTCACCGGGAAGGCAATCAGCGGGATCACCACCAGCCAGCCACCGAGCAGGCCGATCACCGCCAGCATCAGCACCACGAAGGGCAGGTCGATAATGCTGGTCAGGGTCACGGCGGTAAGGAATTCACGCAGGCCCTGGAAGTCATGAATGCTCTGGGCAAAGCCGCCAACCGTGGCCGGCCGGGCTTTCATCGACATGCCGGTGATGCGTTCGAACAGGGTGGCGGAAAGAATCAGGTCGGTCTTTTTCCCGGCCTGGTCGAGCAGGTGGGCGCGGACCACGCGCAGGGTCAATTCGAACAGGGTGCCGATCAGCAGGCCGGCGCTCAGTACCCACAGCGTCGAGGTAGCCTGGTTGGGCACCACGCGGTCGTAGGTCTGCATGACGAACAGGGGCACCATCAGCCCCAGCAGGTTGATCAGCAGGCTGGCGAGAATGGCGTCGCTGTAGAGCCAGCGTGAGAGTTTGAGGGTGTCGCGAAACCAGGCGTTGACCCGTGGCATCAACGGCGCACGCAGGTCTTCGAGTTCATGGCGGGGGCGGGCGAACAGCGCCTCGCCGGCGTAGGCTTGCAGCAGTTCTTCGCGGCTGACCCACTGCTCGCCGCCTTCGGCTTCACAGGGCAGGATCAGCGCCCGGCCGTCATCGCCCCAACGCCGCAGCACCGCGCAGCGGCCGTCCTTGAGCAGCAACAGCACCGGCAGGTTGAGCGCCGAGATCGCTCCCAGCTCACGCCGCAGGATCCGCGCCTGCAAACCGGCCCGTGCCGCTGCCCGGGGCAGCAGTTCAAGGCTCAGGCGTTGCTCGGGCAGCGGCAGGCCGGCACTCAGGCCGGCGCGACTGACAGTGCAACCATGCAGCTTGCAAAGGATCAGCAAGCCATCGAGTAGCGGGTCATCGAAACTCTGGCGCGGATCTATTGCCGAGCTCGCAGGTTGCATGCTGGTCACAGTCGCCTACTCCTGCCGCAGTTGGAGGGGTTTAGCGCATATCGGGCAGGCGCGCCTCGCTCTTCACTTCGCTCTTGGCGATCGCCTCGGGTGGCAGCGAGATGCGCTGCTTGTTCAGCAGCTCACCCATGTTGGCCAGCACCCGGTACATGGAGAACTCTTCGGTGTAGCGCACTTCGGTGTAGCGGCGGTTGGCGTTGTACAGCTCGTTTTCACTGTCGAGCAAATCGAGCAGGGTGCGTTGGCCGAGGCCGAACTGGTCCTGATAAGCCGCGCGCACACGGGTGGTGGTCTCGGCGTATTCGCGGGCCGCCCGCAGTTGTTTTTTGGCGTTGGTCATGGCGTTCCACGACAGCGACAGGTCTTCGGTAATCTGGCGCAGGGCGTTGTTGCGGATGTCCATGGCCTGGTTGATCTTGTGCGCATCGGACTGCAGGCGGGCCTTGTCGCTGCCGCCGCGGAACAGGTTGTAGCTGAGCTCGACACCGGCCTGCCAGTCGTTGTTGTCGTGGCCGACCTGACCTGCGGTGTTGTTGTTGGCACCGGTTGCCAATACTGCGTCAATACGCGGGTAGAACGGCGACTTGGCCACTTCGTACTGCTGCTCGGCCGCATTGACGTCGGCCTGGGCGGATTTCAGGTAAGGGTTGTTTTCGAGCATGTCCTGACGTGCAGCAGCCAGGTCAGCAGGCACTTCACCCTTGATGGTCGCCGGGGTTTCCAGCTCATCGGCCGGGCGGCCAACGACACTGTAGAACCTGGCCTCGGCATCGGCCAGGTCGACCTCGGCAGTATCCAGGTTGTTCTCGGCCAGGGCGCGACGGGCAGTGGACTGGTCGCGGTCGGCGTTGCTGCCGACCCCGCGCTCACTGCGCAGGCCGATCTGGTCGTTGACCCGCAGGTGCGCCTGCAGGTTGTTCTTGGCCAGGGTTACCAGCTCGCGGCGTTTGAGCACCTCCAGGTACGCCTCGACGGTACTCAGGGCGACGGACTGGGCGGTGGCCTGGGTGTAGTAGGCCCGCGAGTTCACCACTGCCTCGGTACGGCCGACTTCGTTGGCGGTGTTGAAGCCGTCGAAGAGCATCTGCCGCAGGCGCAGGTCGGACTGGGTGTAGGTCAGTGTCTCTTTATTATGATTACGCGTGCCGTCGGCATTGAAACCACGGGTATTGGTGTTGTCGGAGCGTTGCCGACCGTAACCGGCCACCAGGTCGACGGTGGGGAAGTAACCGCCTCGGGCGAACTTCACGTCTTCATCGGCCGACAGCCGGCTGTTTTTGCTGGAGCCGATTTCCGGGTGGTAATCCACGGCGCTTTGCACAGCCTCATTAAGTGACATCGCCTGGGCATTGGCACATGCCATGGCCAACAGAATTGCGCTGGTGATGGGGGTCAAAACGCGCATGGGTTACTTCTCCCTGATTTCTAATAATGGTCCTGCGATTCGTCAAAAAAGTGACGAAAACCTGAGGTCAAACCGTATCAGGCTTGTAACAACAGAGCTAAGAACATTTACGCGCGAAGCTAAGAAGATTTTTTCATAAGAGTTATGCGAAAAAAAACTTATGCGGTCTAAGAAATCCGAGACATTGTTCATATCAGGCAGCCCGTGGAATCAGCGCTAGGGTGCATTTTTTCGGGCGTCAGAGAAAGTTCCCGTGTTTTTGCAGCAGAGGGCATGGATGTAGCGGAGGGGATGGAGGCGGGGCGAAGTTTGGCGACAAATTTTTGGCAGGTGTCACTAGGCCACTTCGCTCAATCACTTTCACCGCAGCTCTGGCAGGCGAAGTCATTGATTTCATTGAAATCATCTCGCACTGCCGGGCTGTTTTAGCGTTGGCCCGGGTTAATTCCGCTGGGCTGGCCACGCGATAGTTCAGCGCACGTTGCTGCAATCAACCGATTTGCAGTGGAGGAGTGCGCTCATGGCTAAGTTAATCGGTGTCGTCAGCAAGGTGGTGGGCGAAGTCTTCGCTGTAGGCAGCGATGGCAGCCGCCGGCCGCTGATTGAAGGCGACAAGGTATATGCCGGCGAGCAGCTGGACACAGGCCTTGCTGGCGCAGTCGCCGTCCACCTGCAAAACGGTGCCGAACTGACCCTCGGCCGTGACAGCAACCTGACCTTGACCCCTGAGCTGCTGGCGGATCGCGCGCCGCATGTTGATACACCGGAGTCGCAGACCCCCAGCCAGGCGCAACTGTCTGATGTCGAGAAACTCCAGCAAGCCATCGCTGCGGGTGCCGACCCGAGCCAGGACGCCGACCCCACTGCAGCCGGGCCAAGCACTGGCGGAGCAACGGGGGCACTGGGCGGCGGGCATACCTTCGTGATCCTCAACGAGGTGGCCGGGCGCGTTGATCCGCATATCGGCTTTCCCACTGCAGGCTTCAACGGCTTTCCCGAGTTGCCGCAGCTGGACGTCGGCCTGATCAACAACAATGACGAAGCCCCGCCAGTGCCGGTGATCGACAACCCGGTCAGCCTCGAAGGGCTTGCCGTCGAGGGCGGCGAGCTGTCGTTGAACGAGGCCAATCTACCCCAGGGCTCGGCCAGCAATCCGGCGGCCCTGACCCAGGCGGGCAGCTTCACCGTGCAGGCACCCGATGGGGTGTTCAACCTTAACGTCGGCGGCATCAATGTGGTCACTGCCGGTGCGGTGACCGGCATCGGCCAGTCGATCACCACTGGCCTGGGCAATTTGCTGACCATTACCGGCTATGACCCTGCCACTGGCGTGGTCAGCTACAGCTACACACTCAACGGTGCCGAAACCCACCCCAGTGGCGCGGGTGCCAACGGGCTTGGTGAAAGCATCGCGGTACTGGTCAGTGATACCGATGGCGACGTAGCCACTGGCTCGCTGGATGTCACGGTGATTGACGACGTACCGCGGGCAGTGGCCGATAGCAATGCCGTCACCGCCACCGAGAACCAGTTGACCCTGACCGGCAACGTGCTGACCAATGACGTGCAAGGCGCAGACCGGGTAGCAACCGGGCCGATTACCGCCGGCACCTTCGTCGGTACCTACGGCACTTTGGTGCTGGCCGCCGACGGTTCCTACACCTATACGCTGAATACTGCCGATCCGGATTTCATCAATCTGCATGGCGGTGGTAATGGCGTCGAGACCTTTACCTACACCCTCACCGATGCCGACGGTGATGTTTCCAGCGCCAATCTGGTGCTCAACGTCAGCAACCTCAATGACCCGGTGGAGCTCAACGGGCTGAGCATCAATGGCGGCGAGCTGGTGCTGTTCGAGAAGAACCTGGCAGCTGGCAGCAGCCCTGATGCGGCGGCACTGACCCAGAGTGGAACCTTCACCGTGACCGCCGCCGACGGCCTGCAATCGCTGACGGTGGGCGGTATCAATGTGATCAGTGCCGGGGTGGTCAATGGCTTCCCGCAATCACTCACCACGGCCCTGGGCAACACCCTGACCATCAACGGTTATAACCCGGCCACCGGGGAGGTCACCTACAGCTACACCCTCAATGGCAGCGAAGCGCATGCCGCCGGCAATGGCAGCAACTCACTGGGCGAGAGTTTCAACGTGGTTGCTACCGATACCGATGGCAGCAGCGCGAGCATGAGTATCGATGTTTCCATCGTCGACGACGTGCCGACCGCGGCAGGCGATACCAACGCCGTTACCGCTACCGAGAACCAGCTGACCCTGACCGGCAACGTGCTGACCAACGACGTGCAGGGTGCGGACCGTGTACCCACGGGGCCAATTACTGCCGGCACCTTCGTCGGCACCTACGGCACCTTGGTGCTGGCCGCCGACGGTTCCTACACCTACACGCTGAACACTGCCGATCCGGACTTCTTCAACCTGCATGGCGGCGGAAACGGGGTCGAGACCTTTACTTACACCCTGACCGATGCTGATGGCGATGTGTCCACCGCCAACCTGGTGCTCAACGTCACCAACCTCAATGACCCGGTGACTCTCAATGGCTTGAACGTTGAAGGCGGCGAGCTGACGGTTTTCGAGAAGAACCTCGGCGACGGCAGCAACCCGGATACGCCAGCCCTGACCCAGACCGGCAGTTTCACGGTGACCGCGCTGGACGGTGTGCAAACCCTGACCGTCGGTGGCATCACCGTAGTCAGCGGCGGGGTGGCCAACGGCTTCCCGCAATCGGCCACCACGGCGCTGGGCAATACCTTGACCATCACCGGTTATGACGCCTCGACCGGCGTGGTGACCTACAGCTACACCCTGCTCGACAACGAGGCCCACCCGAACGCCAACGGCACCAACAGCCTGGGCGAGAGCTTCACGGTCAGTGTGACGGACACCGACGGCAGCACTGCCAGCGGGTCCATCGATGTGAATATCGTCGACGACGTGCCGACCGCGGCAGGCGATACCAACGCCGTTACCGCTACCGAGAACCAGCTGACCCTGACCGGTAATGTGCTGACCAACGATGTGCAGGGTGCGGACCGTGTACCCACCGGGCCAATTACTGCCGGCACCTTCGTCGGCACCTACGGCACCTTGGTGCTGGCCGCTGACGGTTCCTACACCTACACGCTGAACACTGCCGATCCGGACTTCTTCAACCTGCATGGCGGCGGTAACGGGGTCGAGACCTTTACTTACACCCTGACCGATGCTGATGGCGATGTGTCCACCGCCAACCTGGTGCTCAACGTCACCAACCTCAACGACCCGGTGACCCTCAACGGCTTGAACGTTGAAGGCGGCGAGCTGACGGTTTTCGAGAAGAACCTTGGCGACGGCAGCAACCCGGATACGCCAGCACTGACGCAAACTGGCAGCTTCACGGTGACTGCGCTGGACGGTGTGCAAACCCTGACCGTCGGTGGCATCACCGTGGTCAGCGGCGGCGTGGCCAGCGGCTTCCCGCAATCGGCCACCACGGCGCTGGGCAATACCTTGACCATCACCGGTTATGACGCCTCGACCGGCGTGGTGACCTACAGCTACACCTTGCTCGACAACGAGGCCCACCCGAACGCCAACGGCACCAACAGCCTGGGCGAGAGCTTCACGGTCAGTGTGACGGACACCGACGGCAGCACTGCCAGCGGGTCCATCGATGTGAATATCGTCGACGACGTGCCGACCGCGGCAGGCGATACCAACGCCGTTACCGCTACCGAGAACCAGCTGACCCTGACCGGTAATGTGCTGACCAACGATGTGCAGGGTGCGGACCGTGTACCCACCGGGCCAATTACTGCCGGCACCTTCGTCGGCACCTACGGCACCTTGGTGCTGGCCGCCGACGGGTCCTACACCTACACGCTGAACACTGCCGATCCGGACTTCTTCAACCTGCATGGCGGCGGTAACGGGGTCGAGACCTTTACCTACACCCTGACCGATGCTGATGGCGATGTGTCCACCGCCAACCTGGTGCTCAACGTCACCAACCTCAACGACCCGGTGACCCTCAACGGCTTGAATGTTGAAGGCGGCGAGTTGACTGTTTTCGAGAAGAACCTTGGCGACGGCAGCAACCCGGATACGCCAGCACTGACGCAAACTGGCAGCTTCACGGTGACTGCGCTGGACGGTGTGCAAACCCTGACCGTCGGTGGCATTACCGTGGTCAGTGGCGGCGTGGCCAGCGGCTTCCCGCAATCGGCCACCACGGCGCTGGGCAATACCTTGACCATCACCGGTTATGACGCCTCGACCGGCGTGGTGACCTATAGCTACACCTTGCTCGATAACGAGAACCATCCGACAGCCAATGGCGCCAATAGTCTCAACGAAAGCTTTACGGTAACCGCCACCGATACCGACGGCAGCACCGCCAGCGGTTCCATCGATGTGAATATCGTCGACGACGTACCGACCGCGGCAGGCGATACCAACGCCGTTACCGCTACCGAGAACCAGCTGACCCTGACCGGCAACGTGCTGACCAACGACGTGCAGGGTGCGGACCGTGTGACAACCGGGCCGATCACCGCCGGCACCTTCGTCGGCACCTACGGCACATTGGTACTGGCCGCTGACGGTTCCTACACCTACACCCTCGATCCTACCGACGCAGACTTCAAAAACCTGCACGGTGGCGGCAATGGCACCGAGACATTCACTTACACCCTGAAGGACGCCGACGGCGACATCAGCACCGCCAACCTGGTGCTGAATATCACCAACCTCAACGACCCGGTGACCCTCAACGGCCTGAACGTCAACGGCGGCGAGCTGACCGTTTTCGAGAAGAACCTTGGCGACGGCAGCAACCCGAATATTCCGGCCCTGACCCAGAGCGCCAGCTTTACCGTCACCGCCCCGGACGGCCTGCAGACTCTGACCGTCGGTGGCATTACCGTGGTCAGTGGCGGCGTGGCCAGCGGCTTCCCGCAATCGGCCACCACGGCGCTGGGCAATACCTTGACCATCACCGGTTATGACGCCTCGACCGGCGTGGTGACCTATAGCTACACCTTGCTCGATAACGAGAACCATCCGACAGCCAATGGCGCCAATAGTCTCAACGAAAGCTTTACGGTAACCGCCACCGATACCGACGGCAGCACCGCCAGCGGTTCCATCGATGTGAATATCGTCGACGACGTACCGACCGCGGCAGGCGATACCAACGCCGTTACCGCTACCGAGAACCAGCTGACCCTGACCGGCAACGTGCTGACCAACGACGTGCAGGGTGCGGACCGTGTGACAACCGGGCCGATCACCGCCGGCACCTTCGTCGGCACCTACGGCACATTGGTACTGGCCGCTGACGGTTCCTACACCTACACCCTCGATCCTACCGACGCAGACTTCAAAAACCTGCACGGTGGCGGCAATGGCACCGAGACATTCACTTACACCCTGAAGGACGCCGACGGCGACATCAGCACCGCCAACCTGGTGCTGAATATCACCAACCTCAACGACCCGGTGACCCTCAACGGCCTGAACGTCAACGGCGGCGAGCTGACCGTTTTCGAGAAGAACCTTGGCGACGGCAGCAACCCGAATATTCCGGCCCTGACCCAGAGCGCCAGCTTTACCGTCACCGCCCCGGACGGCCTGCAGACTCTGACCGTCGGTGGCATCACCGTGGTCAGCGGCGGCGTGGCCAACGGCTTCCCGCAATCGGCAACCACCGCCCTGGGCAACACCCTGACCATCACCGGCTACAACCCGGCCACCGGCGTGGTGACCTACAGCTACACCTTGCTCGATAACGAGAACCATCCGACAGCCAATGGCGCCAATAGTCTCAACGAAAGCTTTACGGTAACCGCCACCGATACCGACGGCAGCACCGCCAGCGGTTCCATCGATGTGAATATCGTCGACGACGTACCGACCGCGGCAGGCGATACCAACGCCGTTACCGCTACCGAGAACCAGCTGACCCTGACCGGCAACGTGCTGACCAACGACGTGCAGGGTGCGGACCGTGTGACAACCGGGCCGATCACCGCCGGCACCTTCGTCGGCACCTACGGCACATTGGTACTGGCCGCTGACGGTTCCTACACCTACACCCTCGATCCTACCGACGCAGACTTCAAAAACCTGCACGGTGGCGGCAATGGCACCGAGACATTCACTTACACCCTGAAGGACGCCGACGGCGACATCAGCACCGCCAACCTGGTGCTGAATATCACCAACCTCAACGACCCGGTGACCCTCAACGGCCTGAACGTCAATGGCGGTGAACTGACCGTTTTCGAGAAGAACCTTGGCGACGGCAGCAACCCGAATATCCCGGCCCTGACCCAGAGCGCGAGCTTTACCGTCACCGCCCCGGACGGCCTGCAGACTCTGACCGTCGGTGGCATCACCGTGGTCAGCGGCGGCGTGGCCAGTGGCTTCCCGCAATCGGCAACCACCGCCCTGGGCAACACCCTGACCATCACCGGCTACAACCCGGCCACCGGCGTGGTGACCTACAGCTACACCTTGCTCGACAACGAGAACCATCCGACGGCCAATGGTGCCAACAGCCTCAACGAAAGCTTTACGGTAACCGCCACCGATACCGACGGCAGCACCGCCAGCGGTTCGATCGACGTCAATATCGTCGATGACCTGCCGAGCGCTGTTAACGACACCAACGCAGTTACGGCCACTGAAGTACAGCTGACCCTCACCGGCAATGTGCTGACCAACGACGTACAGGGCGCGGACCGCGTAACCGGGCCGATCACCGCTGGCACCTTTGTCGGTACCTACGGCACCCTGGTGCTGGCCGCCGACGGTTCCTACACCTACACCCTGAACCCCAACGATACGGACTTCATCAACCTGCACGGCGGTGGCACAGGTGTCGATACTTTCACCTACACCTTGCGCGATGCCGATGGCGACACCAGCACAGCGACGCTCAAGCTCAATGTCAGCAACCTGGACAACCCGGTCACCATTGACGGCCTGAACGTCAACGGTGGCGAGCTGACCGTCTACGAGAAGAACCTCAGCGACGGCACCAGCCCGGACTCTCCGGCCCTGACCCAGAGCGGCACCTTCACCGTGACGGCCCCTGACGGCCTGCAAAGCCTGACCGTCGGTGGCATCAGCGTGGTCAGTGGCGGGGTGGTCAACGGCTTCCCACAGAGCGGGACTACGCCGCTGGGTAACTCGATAACCATTACCGGTTACAACCCGGCCACCGGGGTGGTCAGTTACACCTACACCTTGCTCGACAACGAAAATCACCCGAACGCCAATGGCATCAACAACCTCAACGAGAGCATCAATGTCGTCGCCACCGACACCGATGGCAGCTCCGCCAACGCGACGATCGATGTGAAGATTGTCGACGACGTACCGAATGCAGTCGGGGCAGAACGCTCGGTGACTCCGGGGCAGGTGGACTCCAACCTGCTGCTGGTGATCGATGTGTCCGGCAGTATGAATGAGGCGTCCGGCGTGCCGGGGCTGACGCGTATGCAACTGGCCAAGCAGGCGATCAATGCCTTGCTCGACAAGTACGATGAAATGGGCGATGTAAAGGTCCAACTGGTGACCTTCTCCACCGGGGCCAACCAGCCTTCAACTGTGTGGGTGACCGTCGACCAGGCCAAGGCTATCGTCAACGGCCTCAGCGCAGGTGGTTCGACCTATTACGATTCGGCGATTACCTCGGCGCAGTCGGCCTACACCACCGGAGGTAAAATCACCGGTGCGCAAAATATCGTGTACTTCTTCTCCGACGGTGCGCCTACGTCGGGGCACGCGATTACCGCGCCCCGCGAAGCTGCCTGGGAGACTTTCCTAGATAGCAATGGGATCAAGTCCTACGCGATCGGTCTGGGCAGTGGCGTCAATGCCGGTAACCTCAATCCGTTGTCCTACGACGGTAGTACCCACACCGACACCAACGCCACGGTGGTCACCGACCTCAACCAGCTCAACTCGGTGCTGTCTGGCACCGTGCAGGGCGCACCGATCACCGGCAGCCTGATGAGTGGCGGCCAGTTCGGCGCTGATGGCGGCTTTATCAAGTCGCTGGTTATCGATGGCACTACCTACACCTACGATCCGAAGGGCAACGGCGGGGCGGGCTCTTATGCCACCAGCGGTGCGGCGGACCGGGGCACCTTCGATACCGGCACCAACAGCATTACCGTGAAGACGGCGATCGGCGGCAGCATCGTGGTCAACATGGATACCGGCGACTTTACCTACACGCCGCCCAAGGACACCGGCAGCGGCCAGGTCGAGCAGATCGGCTTCGTCGCCAGTGACAACGATGGCGATACCGCCAGTGCCAACCTGGTGATCAATGTCTACGCCAACACCGCGCCAGTGGCCGGGGCCGACCATGTCATCAGCAACATTCTGTCGAGCAGCATCACCGTGCCCGCCGAAGCCTTGCTGGCCAATGACAGCGACGCCAACCATGACCGCCTGAGCGTGCCGTCGACGACCACCTTCGATACCGGCTGGGCGGCAAAAGGGGCAGGCTTTACCGTGGGCAGCGGGACACCGCCGACGGTTGTCTTCAACGGTACTAACAACACCGGCGCCAACCAGCTGCGGGACCTGCCGCGCAGTGCCTTCAGAGGCCCGGCCGATGCCATGACGGCGGCACTGGTTGTCAGCGGATACCTGGGGGCTGTGACCACTGCCAATGCCAACGATGAGGACCTGTTGACCGTTACCCTGAAAAAAGGCGAGACGCTGACCCTCGATCACAACCTGGCAGCGGGCAACATCCTGATGGAGTGGAAGGACGAGAGCGGCAGCTATCAAACCATCGCCGACGGCGGCTCTTTCACCGCCAGCCATGCCGGCGTCTACAGCATCCACCTGGTCAACCTCACCAATACGTCAGGCAGCAACACCAACGCGGCTGAAAACTACGCGCTGACCATGACTGTCGACTATTCCAACGCCCAGAACGAAACCGCCTACGGCACCTATACCGTCAGCGACGGGCATGGTGGCAGCAGCACCGGCAATGTCGACATCGTTTATCAGGAGGGCAATACCCTCACCGGTACCAGCGGTGACGATACCCTGCTGGCCGGCGCCGGCAACGATACCCTCAATGCAGGTGCGGGCAACGATGTGTTGATCGGCGGGGATGGCAACGACTTCCTCTACGGCGGTGATGGCAATGACCTGTTGATCGGTGGTGCCGGCAACGACCTGCTCGACGGTGGCGCGGGTATCGACACCGCCAGTTACGCCAGTGCCGGCAGCGCGGTGACGGTCAATCTGAGCACGGTCGGGGCGCAGAACACCGGGGGTGCCGGTACCGACACCCTGGTGGCGATCGAGAACCTGATCGGTTCGGACTACAACGACACCCTTACCGGCAACGACAACGCCAACGTGCTCAATGGCGGTCTGGGCAACGACACCCTGATTGGCGGTGGCGGTGATGATGTGCTGATCGGCGGTCCGGGCAACAACACCCTGACTGGCGGCACGGGTAGCGATACCTTCCTGTACCAGCAGGGCAACACCGGGCACGACGTGGTCACTGACTTCACCCCGGGCACCGATCGTCTGGACCTGTCGCAACTGTTGCAGGGTGAGAATTCAACGACAGCGTCGCTGGATGACTACCTGCACTTCAAGGTCACCGGCAGTGGCGCCAGCGTGGTGTCGACCATCGAGGTCAGCTCGGTGGCAGGTGCGGCGCCGACTCAGACCATCGACCTGGCAGGGGTGAACCTGGCCCAGCACTATGGTGTGACGGCAGGTGCGGGCGGGGTGATTGCGGCAGGGCAGGACACGGCGACGATCATCAACGGCATGCTCAACGATCATTCGTTGAAGGTGGATACCGTATAGGCCTGTTGCTGCAGTCTCAGGACGGGCGCCGCAGGGTTTTCTGCCGCAGGATGTAAATGCTCACCAGCACCGCGCTGGTGAGCATGAACCCCCGCGCCCAGATCAGCGGCACCAGGTAGCAGGACAAACCGATGCTCAGCCACATCAGGCCGATGGCGTAGACCTTGCCTTTGAGGGGAATGCCTTCGCCACTGAGGTAGTCACGAATCCACGGCCCGAGCTTGGGGTGGTTGACCAGCCAATGGTGAAAGCGCGGCGAGCTGCGCGCAAAGCACGCAGCAGCCAGGAGCAGGAACGGGGTGGTCGGCAGTACCGGCAGGAAAATCCCGATCACCCCCAGCGCGACGCTGAGCCAGCCGATGGCCAGCAGCAGGTAGCGCATGGATGCCGACTCAGTGGTGGCGAGGCTTGAGCAGGGCTGGCTTCTCGTCCGGCGCGTGCAGCAGCAGGTACAGCGCGGTCAGGGCTTCAGGGATCTGCACGATCATGTCGTCCTGCAGGTTGGCGTCCTTGGCGATGTCTTCGAATTCTGGCTGTTCATCGAACAGTCCGGAACCGACCATGATCGGCAGGAGCATCTCGCTGACTTCATCTTCAGCGGTCTCGAACCAGGCCTCTTCGCGCATGAACACGCCTTCCATGAAGCCGATGCACCAGCCGCGCAGGTCGGAGTCGTCCGGGTCTTCACCCAGGTCGAGGTCGCACGGCAGTTCGAATTCCTCGTCGCTGGCCAGCTGGCGGGCAACGTGGGCTTTGAGCTGGATCAGCGTGGCTTCGATCTCTTCACGCTGGGCGTCGTCCTTGTAATGCGGCTCTTCGGCGAACAGGGCGTCGATCCATTCGCGCTCGGGAACCTCTTCGGCACCGATCGACAGCGCGGTCAGGAAGCCGTGGGCGGCCACGTAGTCGAGCGCCTCTTCATGCAGCTCGTCGGCGTCGAGGAAGGCTTGCAGGCGGGTCAGTTGCTCGGCGAAGGACATTACGGGGCTACCTTGGGAATAAACGATACTGAATTCTAGCACCTTGCAGCGCAAACGAGGCAAAGGAAGACGTCTATCGCAGAGCATCCTGCTAGGCCGCAGGCTCCGGTATAATGCCCGGCTTTTATCCCAGGGCCCTTGCAACTCGGGGGTCGGGTAAAAGCCGCTTACGCATTTTCGGGTGTCGCCAGCGGGTTTTTCGTCCAGCCTGTGCCCAGGATGGTTCTGCGATTTTTGGAGTTTTTATGCTCGAACAGGCTCAGCGCGTCCTCAAGGACATCTTCGGTTACGACAGTTTTCGGGGTCGCCAGGGCGCGATCATCGAATGCGTGGCCAAGGGTGGCGATGCGCTGGTCCTGATGCCCACCGGCGGCGGCAAGTCGCTGTGCTTCCAGGTCCCGGCCCTGTTGCGCCCGGGCCTGGCGGTGGTGGTCTCGCCGTTGATCGCGCTGATGGACGATCAGGTGGCGACCCTCGACGAACTGGGTGTTGCCGCCGCCTCGCTGAACTCCACCCTCAGTGCCGAGCAGCAGCGCGAACTGGCCGGGCGTATCCGCCGCGGCGAAGTGAAGATGCTCTACCTGGCCCCCGAGCGCCTGGTGCAGCCGCGCATGCTCGATTTCCTGCGTACCCTCGACATCGCCCTGTTTGCCATCGACGAGGCCCACTGTGTGTCGCAGTGGGGCCATGACTTCCGTCCCGAGTACCTGCAACTGGGGCAACTGGCCGAGCTGTTCCCCAACGTGCCGCGCATTGCCCTGACCGCCACCGCGGACATGCGCACCCGTGAAGAGATCGTCACCCGCCTGCACCTGCAGAACGCCGAGCGCTTCCTGTCGAGCTTCGACCGGCCGAACATCTTCTACCGCATCGTGCCCAAGGAGCAGCCGCGCAAGCAGTTGCTGGCGTTCCTCGGCGAGCGGCGCGGCAACGCCGGTATCGTCTACTGCCTGTCGCGCAAGAAGGTCGACGACGTCGCCGCCTACCTGTGCGAGCAGGGCTTCCCGGCCTTGCCTTACCATGCCGGCCTGCCTGCCGAGACCCGCGCCTCCAACCAGCGGCGCTTTCTCAACGAGGAAGGCCTGATCATGGTCGCCACCATTGCCTTCGGCATGGGCATCGACAAGCCCAACGTACGCTTCGTTGCTCACCTCGACCTGCCCAAGTCGCTCGAGGCCTACTACCAGGAAACCGGCCGCGCCGGTCGTGACGGCCTGCCTGCCGATGCCTGGATGGCCTACGGCCTGCAAGACATGGTAATGCTCAAGCAGATGCTGCAAAACTCTGAAGGCGACGAGCGCCACAAGCGCATCGAGCAACACAAGCTCGATGCCATGCTCGCCCTGTGTGAAGAAACCCGCTGCCGCCGCCAGACCCTGCTCAACTACTTCGACGAAGAGTTGCCGCAGCCGTGCGGCCACTGTGACAACTGCATCGATGGCGTGCAGACCTGGGATGCCACCGAGCCTGCGCGCCAGGCGCTGTCGGCGGTGTACCGTACCGGTCAGCGTTATGGCGTCGGCCACCTGGTGGATGTGCTGCTGGGCCGCGACAACGAAAAGATCCGCAATTTCGGCCACGAGAAACTGGCCGTGTACGGCGTCGGCAAGGACCGCTCCGAGCACGACTGGCGTTCGCTGTTCCGCCAGTTGGTCGCCCGCGGCCTGGCTGACATTGACCTCGAAGGTTACGGCGGCCTGCGCCTGTCCGACACGTGCCGGCCGTTGCTGCGCGGTGAAGTCAGCCTCGAGCTGCGTAAAGATCTCAAGCCACAAACCAGCAGCAAGGGTGGCAGCAGCAGTGGCGGCAGCCCGGCCAGCCAGCTGGTGCGTGGCGAAGAGCGCGAACAATGGGAAGCCCTGCGTGCGTTGCGCCGCAAGCTGGCCGAAGAACATGGCGTGCCGCCGTATGTGATCTTCCCCGATTCGACACTGCTGGAGATGCTGCGCAGCCAGCCCACCAGCCTCAGCGAGATGGGCCGGGTCAGCGGCGTCGGTGCGCGCAAGCTCGAGCGTTACGGCGAAGCCTTCCTCGAAGTGCTGGGTGGCGGCGTCGAAGCGCCAAAGATCGTCACCGACCTGCGCCACGAACTGGTCAGCCTGGCCCGCGCCGGCATGACTCCGATGCAGATCGCCGGGCAGCTGAACTGCAGCGAAAAGAACGTCTACAGCCTGCTTGCCGAGGCCATTGGCCGCCAGGAGCTGTCACTGGACCAGGCCCTGGACCTGCCGGAAGACCTGCTGGGTGAAGTTCAGGATACCTTCCTCGATGGTGAAGGCGAGTTGCCGCCGGTGTCGGCGATTGCCGAGCAGTTTGGCGGGCGAGTGCCCGAAGGTGTTTTGTATTGCGTACGGGCCGCGCTGGCTGCCGAATTCGAGATGTAAAACCGGCCTTGTCATCATTTATAACGATTATCGAAGCACCGCCAGCCGTATGAGCCTTGCCTGCGGCTCACGGTCATGGTTAGCTGACTAATAATTAGTTCTGATGATGAGTTTCTCTATGCCGTTGACCGACCAACACAAATTCGGGATGCAGCTGGCACACATGTCCCGCGGCTGGCGCGCCGAACTGGATCGCCGCCTGGCCGGGCTGAACCTGTCCCAGGCCCGCTGGCTGGTGCTGCTGCACCTGGCTCGTTTCGACGAGGCGCCGACCCAGCGCGAGCTGGCCCAGAGTGTCGGCGTCGAGGGGCCGACCCTGGCCCGCTTGCTCGATAGCCTGGAAACCCAGGGGCTGGTGCGCCGTCAGGCGGTGCTCGAAGACCGACGGGCGAAAAAAATCCTCCTCTGCCCACCGGCCAAGCCTTTGATCGACCAGATCGAAACCATTGCCAACGCCTTGCGCGCCGAGCTGTTCGTCGGTGTTGACGAAGAGGACATGCGCATTTGCATGCGCGTCCATGCGCGGATCCTGGCCAACCTGGAAAAGTCCTGATCCTGCTCAGAAGGTGTGACCCAGGTTCAGGTACATCGCCTTCTGATTCTCGCTGTTGGCCCCGTAGCTGAAGTTCAGCGGCCCCAGGGGCGTCTCGAAACCGACGAAGATGCTGGCTGCATTGATGTAGCCACTGTCGAACTCGTTGTCGTTGTTCCAGGCCCGGCCGCGCTCCAGCGAACCGCCCAGGTACAACGGGAAGTCCAGCGGCAGGTAGGCGCGTGGGGTCAGGCGGCGGTAGTAGACCACGCGCATCAGGCTGACGTTTTGCCCGGATACCGAATCCTGGCGAAAGCCCGACAGCTGCCGGGCGCCGCCGAGCACGAAGCTTGAGGTGACCACTTCGGCATCATCCAGGGTCCTGCCGTAGCGCCCGCCTACCACCCAGGTGTTGGGGCCGCTGCTCATGGCCTTGTCGATGTTCAAGTCCCACTGCCGGTAGCGCTGGTCCGAGCCCAGGTTCGGGTCGTACTGGCGCAAAGTCAGGTTGATGTCCTCGCCGCTGTGGGGGAAGTAGACGTTGTCGAGGCTGTCGAACGAGTACTTGAGCTCGTAAAAACCTTCGTTGAAGTTGACCTTGGGCAGGTCCTGGTCGCCGATGCGCACCTCAGCCTGGCCCCAGGCCTGGCCGACGCCAAAGCGCACTTCGCCGTTGTTGCCGATCTGCCGACCGAAGTTGAGACCGAAGCCATAGCGCTCCAGACGGTATTCGGCAATCGGGTCGTCGTCCAGGGTCGCCTCGATGTTTTGCGAGCCGAGGTCAATGTATGGCGCGATGAAATAGCGCGAGCCGGCATCCAGCGGCTGGTAGAACTCGCTGTACAGCTCTTGCTGGTCGCCGATCTGCGCGCGGGTCAGCCATTCGGCGCCGAGGGAGTTGATGCCGTTGACCCGGTAGCTGGCACCGATGTTGAAGGCGCTGTCGCCGCGCATGTCGTCCGACAGGTTCAGACCCAGGCGCAGGTAGTCGGTGCCGCCGCGACGGCCACGGGCGTTGATCACCAGGGTGTTGTCGTCACCCTTGTGCACTACCCGGTACTGGACCCGGTCGAAGTAGTCGAGGCCGTACAGGGTGCCCATGTCGGTCTGCAGGCGGCCCAGTTCCAGTGGCTCGCCGATGGGTTGGCGAATGTAGTAGCGGATCACGTCGTCGCTGACTTTTGAATCGTTCTCGATGCGGATCGCGGTGATCACCGGTGTGCGCTGGCTCGGCGAGCGTGCGGCCAGCAGCTCGCCGTCGCTGGCCTGCGGGCGCTTGAGCACCGCCAGGCGTGCGTCCAAAGCGCGGGCGGCGCGGTAGCCGGCGTCGATCATGTCCTGGGCGCGGCCGAAATCGGTGACGCCAAAACTCGACAGCGGTGGCTGGATGAGAATGTCGTCGCGGTGCAGCGCTGCCAGTTGCTCTTCGGAGTTGCGTCGGGTCATCAGGGTGATCGACTGGTTGAGCACATCGACCACGGTTGCCAGCTGCTTGCGGCTGCGCAGCGGGGTGCCGATATCGACGACGATGGCCACGTCCACACCCATCTCGCGCGCGACGTCCAGGGGAATGTTGTCGACCATGCCGCCATCGACCAGTAGCCGGCCATCGATCTCGACCGGGGCGAACACCGCCGGGATCGACATGCTGGCGCGAATCACCTGGGGCAGGTGGCCACGACGGAATACCACCTTTTCGCCGCTGGCGATGTCGGTGGCCACGGCGCGGAAGGGAATCGGCAGCTTGTCGAAGTCGCGGGTGTCGCTGGTGTGGGCGAGCATGCTTTCCAGCAGCAGCGCCAGGTTCTGGCCCTGGATCACCCCCAGCGGCAGGCCCAGGCTGCCGTCGTCGCGAAAGCTGAGCTTTTGTTTGACGAGAAAGTCGCGGTCATCCTGCTTGCGCCGAAACGGCACGTCCTTGCGCGGCGGCGCGTCGGACAGCGCCTGCTGCCAGTCGATGTTGAGGGCGAGCTTTTCCAGTTCGTCGATCTTGTAGCCGGAGGCGTACAGGCCGCCGACCACCGCGCCCATGCTGGTGCCGGCAATCGCATCGACCTTGATGCCCTGTTCTTCCAGGGCCTTGAGCACGCCGATATGGGCCAGGCCACGGGCAGCACCGCCGGAGAGCACCAGGCCGACTTTCGGTCGGGGCGCTTCGGCGGCCAGCAGCGGGAAGCAAACGAACATCAGCAGCAGGGATAACAGCAGGCGGTGCATCATGACTCTCGGAGCGAAGGCTAAAGACCGCTAGTATAAGCGCGCCCACCTGTCAGGAGACCTTCAGTGTATGTCCGCGCCTAAACCGGAAATTGTCATTACCTACTGCACCCAGTGCCAATGGCTGCTGCGTGCCGCCTGGCTGGCCCAGGAACTGCTGAGCACCTTCAGCGACGATCTGGCGCGGGTGGCCCTTGAACCCGCCACCGGTGGCTCCTTCCGTATTACCTGCGACGGCGTGCAGATCTGGGAGCGCAAGGCCGATGGCGGCTTCCCTGAAGCCAAGGTGCTCAAGCAGCGCGTGCGCGACCAGATCGACCCGCAGCGTGATCTGGGCCACAACGACCGGCCCTGACCCTCAGCCCTCGGCGAGCGCCGCCTTGCCTACTTGATTGCCGGCCGCCAGGCGGCTGGAAATGACGATGGCGAGAATGATCAGCACACCGCCCATAAGCATGCGCAAAGTCGGGGTTTCGGCGAAGATCAACCACGCCATGGCGATGCCGTAGACCGGCTCCAGGGCAAACACCACGGCAGCGGTGCGCGCCTTGATCACCGCCAGGCTGGCGACGAACAGGCTGTGGGCGACGCCGGTACAGAACACCCCAGCAGACCGATCCACAGCCAGTCCATGGCGCTGACGCGGCCCAGCGCCGGCGCGGCCACCGGCAACAGGCACAGGGCGACCACGGCGTTCTGGCACAGTGCCGCCTGCACCGCCGGGATGCGCCCGGAGCCTGCACGGTTGGTCAATGACAGCAGTGAAAACAGCAGGCCTGACAGCAGCGACCAAAGCAGGCCGCCGGTGGCCTGGCTGGCCAGGTCGAAGTCCGGGGTTACCAGCACCAGGCCGATGCTCACCAGCAGCACCAGGACGATCTCGTTGGTGCGGATGCGCTCGCGAAACAGCAGGCCTTCAAGGATCACGGTAAAGGCCGGGAAGCTGGCAAAGCCGAGGGTGGCGATGGCGACACCGGCGACTTTCACCGAAATGAAAAAGCTCACCCAGTGCCCGGCCAGCAGTACGCCGCCGAGCAGCAGGCGGCGCCAGTCCCGGGCCTGCAGGGGCTGCCAGGCCTTGCGCGCAAAGCCTGCGAACACGGCCAATGCCAGCACGGCAAAAGCGGCTCGGCCGAAGACGATGATCGCCGGTGCGGCGCTGGCCAGTTTGCCGAACACGCCGGTCAGGCCGAAAAACAGTGCGCCGATGTGCAGGGCGCCGAGGGCAGTGCGGTGATTCATGGTGGTCCTTGTCAGAGAGCAGGGCAGCGGCGCCAGTTTACGGGGGCGGCGCTGGCGCTGTCTGTCGCGGTCCTCGCGTCAATTGTCGGCAGAGTCGCGGCGCAGGGCACCGGGCGATCTGCCAAAGGCCTTGAGCATGGCGGCGGCAAAGGCGCTTTGCGAGCTGTAGCCGACCTGGCAGGCGATATCGCCGATCGGCAAGCGGGTATCGCGTAGTAGCTGCCGCGCGCGTAGCAGGCGACGCTGGCGTACATAGTCCATGGGCGTGACCCCGCATTCAGCCATGAACCGCGCATGCAGGCGCGCGCTGGAAAGCCCGGCCAGGCGCGCCAGGTCGGCCACCTGCAGCGGGTAGGCGGCGTTCTGCTCGATATGCGCATCGAAGCGGGCATAGGGCAGTGAGGTTGTCGGCGCAACGGGCGCCGCGCCGCCGTTCAGGCTGGCCAGCAGCAACACTGCACCGTGCTGGGCGATCAGCGGATCGTTGATCGAGCTGGCCGCCAGCCAGTCGACCAGTTGCTGTTGGCGAGTGTCCAGGCTCAACGGCCCGGCCCGCTCCAGCAGGCGCTGGCTGGCGTCCAGGTGCGCGCCCAGGCTCTGGCCCAGCCAGTTGTCGACCGGGACGTCCAGCACCAGGCAATCGCTGCCGACAGTACTGCCGCAGGTGTGATGGCGGCCAGCCGGGACCACCATCAGGTCCTGGCGGTCCAGCTGCGCGCCGCGGCCTTCGACCTCGAACTCCAGGCGCCCGCGCAGGCCGAACACCAGTTGCGGATGGTCGTGGCTATGGGCGATCAGGTCGTGGCGATAATGGCGCAGGGAAAGTATCGGGGCGCGGCTCATCGAAGGCTCCTCCGGCAATCGCAGCAGTGTACAGGCAAGCAGGCGGGCCGGGCATGTCATCAGACCGACACCGGGCGGTCACGTTCGATTCACCGCTGCTTGGCAAGCTGGCGCAAACCTTCCCGGAGCCTGCCGATGACCCGTGCCGAGCTTGCCAGACCCTCGCGCAAACAGCGCGTGCGCACCCTGTGGATCTCGGACGTGCACCTGGGCACCCGGGATTGCCAGGCCGAGCACCTGTCGCAGTTCCTCAAAGGCTACCAGGCCGATCGCATCTACCTGGTCGGCGACATCATCGATGGCTGGAAGCTGCGCGGCGGCATGTACTGGCCCCAGGCGCACACCAACGTGATCCGCCGCCTGCTGACCATGAGCAAGCGCGGCACCGAGGTGATCTACGTGACCGGCAACCATGACGAGTTCCTGCGTCGCTACTCCAAGCTGGTGCTGGGCAATATCCAGTTGGTCGACCAGGCCGAGCACCTTACCGCCGATGGCCGGCGCCTGCTGGTGATTCATGGCGACCAGTTCGACGTGATCACCCGTTATCACCGCTGGCTGGCGTTCCTCGGCGACTCGGCCTATGAATTCACCCTGACCCTCAACCGCTGGCTCAACCACTGGCGTGCGCGCTATGGCTACGGCTACTGGTCGCTGTCGGCGTACCTCAAGCACAAGGTCAAGACCGCAGTCAGCTTCATCAGCGACTTCGAGGAGGCAATCGCCCATGAATGCGTCAAGCGCGGCTTTCATGGCGTGGTCTGCGGGCACATTCACCATGCCGAGATCCGCAAGGTCGGCGAGGTGGATTACCTCAACTGCGGTGATTGGGTCGAGTCGTGCACGGCACTGATCGAGCACTGGGACGGCAGCATCGAGCTTTATCGCCTGGCCGACGCCCAGGCCGAAGCCGCCCGGCGCCAGGCCGGGCTGGGGGAGCTGGTGGATTCAGGCAGTGGCGGCGGGCTGCTTTAGCGCGGCCTTGTAGATCGACTGCCGGGGCTGGGCGAACAGGCGCTGCAGCATCGGTTCGAAGAAGCTCAGGGGCAGGCTGTCGTAGCCCGGATCGAAGGCAGCGGCATCGTATTTGGCGCAAAACTCGATGGTTTGCTGGTACTGCGGATGGTCCTGGAATTGCTCGCGCAGGTGCCGGTCCATGCCCAGATGGTGGAAAAAGTAGTAGCCCTGGAACACCCCGTGTTTTTCTACCATCCACAGGTTTTCCGGGCTGATGAACGGCTTGAGGATGGCGGCGGCGATGTCTGGGTGGTTATAGCTGCCCAGGGTGTCGCCGATGTCGTGCAGCAGCGCGCAGACCACGTACTCTTCATCGCGCCCGTCACGCCAGGCGCGGCTGGCGGTTTGCAGGGAGTGGCTCAGGCGGTCGATGGGAAAGCCGCCGAAGTCGCCATCGAGCAGCCGCAGGTGCGCCAGGATGCGATCGGCCAGCTGGCTGGCATAGGCCCTGAAATCCTCGGCGATGATTGCCCAGTCCTGCTCGGTACCGTCCTGCATGTGGTTAAAGCGGGCTTGCTGGTTCATCGGCGCTCCGAAACGCGGGGTTTCAGGGCACTCTACCTGTACCGTTGGTCGGGGCAGTGGCCGCACGGGACGGGTTTCTGACCTTGCGGGCCGAAATCAGAAGCTGACCTTGCCGCGCAGCATGTCGCGGTACATGGCGAAGTCGCCAATCAGGCTGTACAGCGGGTGCTTGAAGGTGGCGGGGCGGTTTTTCTCGAAGAAGAAGTGCCCGACCCAGGCAAAGCCGTAACCGGCAAAGGGCAGGGCCAGCAGCAGCAACCAGTTGCCGCTGCCCAGGGCAAAGGCGAGTACGGCGATGACCAGGCTGGTACCGACGAAATGCAGGCGCCGGCAGGTGGGATTACTGTGCTCACCCAGGTAATAGGGGTAGAACTCGGCAAAACTGCGAAATTGCTGAGGGCTGTTCACGACACTGCTCCAGAGTCTGGTCAATCTGACGAAGATACACGGCGTGGAGCCTGATCTGAGTCTAGAGTGAGTAACACTACAGAGCAGTGACAATAGGCGCCAATTGAGTATCCTTTGAGATCGCCGCAGGAGCGGCTTGTCGGTAACAAAAGAAGCCAGCCATGAGCGAAAGAACCACGTCAGCAAGCTGGGCATCAGGGATCGTCAAGGCACTTGAACTGGAAGGGCTCGATTGCCGTGCCATGTTCAAGCAACTTGGCCTGGATTTCACCGCACTGGACGATCCCGACGCACGCTTCACCCAGGACTCCATGACCCGCCTGTGGCAGTTGGCGGTCGACCTTTCCGGCAACCAGGCGATTGGCCTGAACATGGCGCGGGTGGTACGCCCGGCGTCCTTTCATGTGGTCGGCTACGCGCTGATGTCGAGCCGCACCCTGGCCGAAGGTTTCGAGCGGCTGGTGCGCTATCAGCGGATCATCGCCGAAAGCTCCGACCTGAGTTTTCGCCTTGAGCCCGACGGCTATGCGTTGATTCTGACCGTGCATGGCGATCACCTGCCACCCACCCGGCACAGTGCCGAAGCCTCGCTGGCCTGCGCCCTGGCGCTGTGCAGCTGGCTCAGCGGGCGAGTGATCCAGCCGCGTCGGGTGCTGGTCCAGGGGCCGCAGCCCAAGGACTTGGGCCCTTACAAGACCGCATTCCATGCCCCGCTGGTGTTCAGCGCGCCCTACGATGCGCTGGTGTTCGAGCGCGCTGACATGGAGGCGCCGCTGCCGACGGCCAACGAGGCCATGGCCACCTTGCACGACCGCTTTGCTGGCGAATACCTGGCGCGCTTCTCGGAAAGCCGGGTTACCCATCGTGCGCGCCAGGTGTTGTGCCGGGTTTTGCCCCAGGGCGAGCCCAAGCGCGAAACCATCGCCCAGGCCCTGCACCTGTCGCAGCGCACCTTGCAGCGGCGCTTGCAGGAAGAGGGCACGAGCTTTCAGACGCTGCTGGACGATACCCGCCGCGAGCTTGCCGAGCAGTACCTGGCGCAAGCCAACATGACCCTGCTGGAGGCTGCCTATCTTCTGGGTTTCGCCGACCCGAGCAATTTTTTCAGGGCGTTTCGCCGCTGGTTCGATGTCACCCCTGGCGAGTACCGGGCGCGCTTGAACGGGGCCGTGGTGGCCCCGGTAGAGGATCCGCCGGTCAGTGACGCCAGAACGCCGGCATACATAGCACCAGCACCGTAATGATCTCCAGGCGCCCGAGCAGCATGCCGAAGGCCAGAATCCACTTGGCCGCATCCGGCAAGGTGGCGAAGTTGCCGGCCGGGCCGATGGTTTCGCCCAGGCCCGGGCCGACGCCCGATACGGTGCTGGCGGCGCCGGTCAGGGCGGTCATCCAGTCGACACCCAGCAGCGACAGGGCCAGGGCGATGACGCAGATGGTGATGGCGAAGAAGAACGAGAAGGTCAGGATCGAACGCACGATCTCTTCATCGAGGCGGTGGCCGTTGTACTTCTGCTTGATCACCGCCCGGGGGTGAATCAGCTGGTTCAAGTTGGCCTTGAGCAGGATGTAGGCCACCTGGAAGCGGAAAATCTTGATGCCGCCAGCGGTCGAGCCCGAGCAGCCGCCGACAAAACCCAGGTAGAAGAACAGCATCAGCGAGAAATTGCCCCACAGGCTGTAGTCGCCCAGGGCGAAGCCGGTGGTGGTGACCACCGAGGTGACGTTCAGGGCCACGTGGCGCAGGGCGTCGAGCCAGTGCAGGTTGGTGGTGGCCCAGTACCAGGTGCCAAGCACCAGCCAGGTCGCCACCAGCATCGCCAACAGGCCCTGGACCTGCTGGTCCTTGATCAGCGCCTTGCGGTTGCCGCGGATGGTCGCCACGTACAGGGCGAACGGCAAGCTGCCGAGGATCATCACCACCACCGCTACCCAATGCACCGCCGGTATGTCCCACTTGGCCAGGGACTGGTCGGAGGTAGAGAAACCGCCGGTGGAAATCGCCGACATAGCGTGGTTGATCGCGTCGAAGGCGTTCATGCCCGCCAGCCAGAAGGCCAGGGCGCCGAGGGTGGTGATGCCGATGTACACCAGCACGATCGACTTGGCGACCATGTGCGAGCGTGGCATGACCTTCTCGGAACGGTCCGAGGACTCGGTCTGGAACAGGCGCATGCCGCCGATGCGCAGCAGCGGCAGGATCGCCACGGCCATGGCGATAAAGCCGATACCGCCGAGCCAGTGCAGCAGCGAGCGCCACATCAGGATACCCGGCGACATGCTGTCGAGGCCGCTGAGTACGGTGGCGCCGGTGGCGGTAATGCCGGACATGCTTTCGAAAAAGGCGTCGGTGTAGCTGATGTGCTGGGTCAGCAGGAACGGCAGGGCGGCGAAGATGCACACCACCAGCCAGCTGCTGACCGTCAGCAGGTACATGTCGCGCGGGCGCAGGTGCACGTGCTCGGGGCGGCCCTGGATGATCAGCGCCAGGCCTGCGATAAAGGTGATCATGCTGGCCCACAGGAACGACGGCAGGTCGCCCGTGCGGTCGAAGATCACCAGGGTGGCCATGGGCACGACCATGCTGATCGCCAGGGTGATCAGGAAGATGCCGATGATGAAACCAATGATCCTTAAGGTCGGCAACGCCATGTGATCTGCTCTGACTCGAAACGGAAGGGCGCCATTCTACCTATGGACCTTTTTAAGTAAACGCTAGAATAGCCCGACATTTATCCACAAGGGGTAGCCAATGGAGGCTCTCGACGCATTGCTCAACCGGGTTTCGGTTCCACGTCTGCTGGATCCGGCACCCAATACCGCACAACGCGAGGCGCTGTTTCAGGCCGCCCTGCGGGCACCGGACCACGGCCAGTTGCGGCCCTGGCGCTTCTTGACGGTCGAGGGCGAGGCGCGGGCCAAGCTTGGCGAACTGCTCGCCGAAGCGGTCAAACTCAATGGCGAGACCGGCCAGGCGGCGCTGGACAAGGCCCGGGCCATGCCGTTGCGGGCGCCGTTGCTGGTGGTTGTGGTTGCGCGGCTGCAGGATCACTTCAAGGTGCCGCAGTCCGAGCAGCGCCTGGCGGCCGGTTGCGCGGCCCACGGAATTTTGCTCGCGGCTCATGCCCAGGGTATTGGTGCGGTATGGCGTACCGGTGAGCTTTCGTACAGCAAGCATGTGGCCAAGGGATTGGGGCTGGCGGACAACGAAGAGATCATCGCCTTCCTGTACCTGGGTACTCCACAAAATGAACCGCGCACCGCGCCGGTGCTGGCGACGGCTGATTTTGTCAGTGCCTGGGAGTAGCAGCGGGGGTTAGGGCCGCATCGCGGGGCAAGTCGAGGCGTCGCACCGCCGCTCCCACAATGTAGGAGCGGGCTTGCCCCGCGAAGCTATATTGAGTCAGGCCTTGCCAGTGGCAACTCTAGCGTGGCAACAAACCCGCCCTGGGGATGATTGCCCAGGCTCAAGCTGCCGCCATGGCGCTCCGCCGCCTTGCGCGCAATGGCCAGCCCCAGGCCATGGCCAGCGGCACTCTGCCCGGGCGCCCGGTAGAACGGCTCGCCCAGTTGCGCCAGGTGCTCTGCGGCCACTCCCGGGCCATGGTCACGCACACTCAGCACAATCTTGTCGCTTTCGCGCACCCCGGTGATTTCAATCGGCTGCCCGGCCGGGTTGAAGCGCACGGCGTTGCGCAGCAGGTTATCCAGCGCCCGTTCCAGCAGCGTCGGCCAGCCTTGCAGGTTGAGCTCGGGTTCATGCTGCAGCAGGATCTCCTGCTCCGGCGCGCCCAGTTGCGCGTCTTTGTGCACGGCGGCCAGCAGGGCATCAAGGTCCACCGGTTCGGCCCGTGCCTGTTCGGCATCGACCCGGGCCAGCACCAGGATCTCACTGATCAGCGCTTCGAGGCGGTCGCATTCGCGGGTCAGGCGCGGCCACAGGGCCTGGCGCTGCTCGGGTTCGGCGCGTTCGGCCAGGGCCAGGGCGATACGCAGGCGCGCCAGCGGCGAGCGCAGTTCATGGGAAACGTCACGCAATAGCTGGCGCTGGCTGCCGATCAGGCTCTGCAGCCGCGCACCCATGCGGTTGAAGTCGTTGGCCAGTACGCCGAACTCGTCGCGGCGGTTGGCCAGGCGGGCCAGGCTGTTCTGCTGGTAAGTGGTTTGCCCCAGGTCATGCACGGCGCCGCGCAAGCGGCTCAGCGGGCGGGTGATCGACAGGGTCACCAGCAGGCTGAACAGGGTCAGCACCACCAGGGCGATGCCTAGGGCGCTCAACGGCCAGAGCAGGCTGTCGCGGTGCCAGGCATCCAGTTCCGGGTGCGGGATGCGATAGATCAGCAGGTAGGTCTCGCCGCTGTCGGGGCTGGTGTATTCCTCGGTCAGGCGGCGCCACGGCAGGCGCCGGTCGTCGTTGTGGCGGCGCGCCTCGAAGGCGGCGGCGCGGCGCGGGAAGGTGCCGGGCACGACGGCGTCGCCACTGTCGTTGAGCACTTGCACATCGATGTTGTAGCGGCGCTTGCGGTGTTCGAGGTAATGCTGGGCGTATTCCGGCCCTTGCTGTTCATAGCGCTGGGTCCAGTTCTTGGCCAGGGTATTGAGGCCCGGGTGGCGGCTGAGAATCCAGGCGTCCTGGTTCAGCATGTGCCCGAGCAGGATCGACAGCCCGGCAACCAGGGCGATGGCCAGCCAGAAACTGGCCAGGATGCGCCAGAACAATGAACGCAAAAGAGGCACCTCTAACGGAAAAAGCCCGGCCTGCTGGGGCAGGCCGGGCGGGTGGCTGACAGCTTACTGGGCCTTGTTGGCTTTTTCAGCTTTCCAGGCTTTGAACTCGGCCCATTCGGCGCGGCGTTCATCCTGCTTTTTCTTCATTTCGTCGAACTGCTTTTGCTGTTCGGGTTTGAGCAGGGCGCGAATCTCGGCCTGGGTCTTGTCCTTCTTGGCCTTGAGCTCGTCTTTCAGGGCCTTCTGGTCAGCGGCCGGGAGTTTTTCCAGGTAGCGCTGGGTGATTTCCTGACGGCTTTTCATCTGCTCGCCCATCAGCTTGCCGATCTGCTGGCGCTGTTCGCGGCTCAGGTCCAGCTGGGCGAAAGGCGCTCCACCGCGGTGGTGCTCGCCGTGGCGCGGGCCGCCGGCATCTGGCATGGCCATGGCAACGGTGGGCAGAGCAGCGGCGAACATCAGGGCGATAAGGGTCTTGCGCATGGTGACTCTCCTTTCTGAGGCCGGTCGTTACCGGATGTGCCCAGTCTAGGGAGATCAAGGTCAGCGGCGGTCAGGCAAGGGTAAAGCTTGGGTAAAGATGCCTGCGCGCCGTGCTGACATTACAGGCTGTAGTAGTAGCCGCGGCTGCGCAGGGCGACGATGCGCGGGCGGCCATCGGCGTGCGGGCCGATCTTCTTGCGCAGGTTGCTGACGTGCATGTCCAGGCTGCGGTCGTACAGGGTCAGCTTGCGGCCCAGGGCGATCTGCGCCAGTTCCTGCTTGTCCAGCGGCTCGCCGGGCTGGCGCAGCAGGGCTTCGAGGATGCGGCTCTCGGAGAGGGTCAGGGCCAGCTCTTGCTCGTCGATGCTGACCACGCCGCGGGCCGGGCTGAAGCACAGGTCGCCGATTTCCACCTGGCTCGGCGTCGCGTTGGGGTGGCTGCGGCGCAGCACGGCGCGCAGGCGGGCGGTGAGTTCACGCGGGTCGCAAGGTTTGGCCAGGTAGTCATCGGCGCCCAGCTCCAGGCCGAGAATCCGGTCCAGCGGCTCACCACGGGCCGAGAGCATCAGCACCGGCAGTTCGGCGTGTTCGCTGCGCAGCTGCTTGAGCAGCTCAAGACCGCTGCCGTCGGGCAGCATCACGTCCAGCACGACGGCGGCCGGCGCCTGTTCGGCCAGCGCTTTGCGGGCGCTGTGGCCATCGTGGCAGGCACGTACCACGAAACCTTCCTGGGTCAGCCAGCTGCCGAGCAGCTCGCAGAGTTCCTGGTCATCATCAATCAGTAACAGCTCGCTCATGACTCACTCAATTCAACCATTGCCGACGCTTTCTGTGTCCGCCACTGGCAAAGATACCGCAGAGTGCTGCAAACAGGGCAACTGCGCCACCAATCAGGAACCATTGTTGCTGCTCGGTGATGAGTTTCGGCGCGGCGCTGGCCTGCAATTCCTTGAGTGCCAGCTTCAGTTTCTGGTTTTCCTGGCGCAGACGGGTGAGCTGGGCGCTTTCACGTTCGCTGTCGGCGTTGTGCAGTTGCTGGACCAGGGTTTCGCGCAGGCGCTCGCTTTCTTTGAGGCGCTGTTGCAGCTCGGTGATCTGGCTGCCGGCACTGAGCGACAGCGGGGTGCTGGAGCCGCTGGGCTCTTCAGCCTGGGCCAATGGGGTCAGCAGCAACAGGCACAGCAGCAGGGACAACGGACCTTGACGCATCGGAACTCCTGATTCCATTGGATGGTTCAGGAGGTTGTCGGCCATCGGGCGAGAATAATGAGCATTTGCCAAGAGAAAGCTGCAAGGGGCGGTGCGCCGGCTCGGCCACCGCCCTGCGGCATTACGGCAGGACTTGCTTGAACGGCTTGACGATGACGTTGGCGTAGACGCCGGCGGCAATGTACGGGTCGGCGTCGGCCCAGGCCTGGGCGGCGCTGAGCGATTCGAATTCGGCGACGATCAGGCTGCCGGTGAACCCGGCGGCGCCCGGGTCGTTGCTGTCAACGGCCGGGTGCGGGCCGGCCAGTACCACGCGGCCTTGCTCCTTGAGCTGCTGCAGGCGTTCGATATGCGCCGGGCGCGCGGCCAGGCGTTGTTCCAGCGAGTCGGCTACGTCTGTGGCAATGATGGCGTAAAGCATGTCATTCCTCGTGCTTGGGAGTGGAAGGCGGAGTGCTCGGGTCGCTGTCGTGCAGGTGGCGGGACAGGTAGACACCCTGGGCCACCAGGAACAGCACGGTCATGCCCAGGCTGCCGAACACCTTGAAGTCGACCCAGAAGCTCTGGAAGGTGAAGGCAACGAACAGGTTGGCCGCGCCACAGAACAGGAAAAAGCCGATCCAGGCGATGTTCAGGCGCGTCCATACCGGCTCCGGCAGGGTCAGGGCGTGGCCCATGATGCGCTTGATCAGCACCCGGTCGCCGATGAAGTGGCTGCCGGTGAAGGCCAGGGCGAACAGCCAGTTGACCACCGGCGCCTTCCATTTGAGGAAGGTTTCGCTGTGGAAGGCCAGGGTCAGGCCGCCGAACACCAGGCAGGCGACCAGCGTCAGCCACTGGCCTTTCTCCAGCTTGCGTTGGCGAAGGAACAGGGCGCCGTAGACAACCAGCGAGCTGATGATCAGCATCGCCGTGGCGCTGTAGATGCCGCCCAGTTCGAAGGTGTGCCCGGCAAATTCGATGGCACGCGGTTCGAGCTTGTAGACGATGAAGAACAGGAGCAGCGGGATGAAATCGATGAATTGTTTCACAGTGGCAGCCAGAAGCAGGATGTGACGGCATAATAACAAACATCAATGACAGCGAAAGCGCCACCTATGAATGTTGATCTGCACTGCCACAGTACGGCCTCCGACGGCGCCTTGTCGCCTACGGTTCTGGTCGCCCGGGCCCATGAGCACGGCGTGCGGATGCTCTCGCTGACCGACCATGACACCCTCGAAGGCCAGCTCGAAGCCCGCGCCGCCACCCAGGCCCTGGACATGCACTGGGTCAGCGGCATCGAGCTGTCGTGCACCTGGGGCGGGGCGACCATTCACGTGCTGGGCTACAACTTCCCCCTCGACGCCGCGCCGTTGCAGGCCGCCGTCGAGTCGCTGCACCGTGGTCGCTGGTTGCGTTCGGAAGAAATCGACCGACGGTTGGCACTCAAGGGCATGAAGGGCGCGCTCGACGGCGCGCGGGCCATCCAGCAGGAACTGGGCGACAGCGGCAATGCCCCGGCGCGCCCGCATTTTGCCGAGTACCTGGTGCGCGCAGGCTATGTAAAAGACCGCGCCGAGGCGTTTCGCAAGTGGCTGGGGGCCGGCAAGCTGGGCGACGTGAAGCTGCACTGGCCAACCCTGGAGGAGACCGTCGAGACGTTGCGCCAGTCCGATGCCTGGGTCAGCCTGGCCCACCCGATGCACTACGATTTAACCCGCAGCAAGCGCCGCCGGCTGATTGCCGACTATATTCAAGCAGGCGGGCAGGCGCTGGAAGTGGTCAACGGCATGATGCCGGCCGAACAGGTAGGCACTCTGTCGATCCTGGCCCGTGAATTCGGTCTGCTGGCCAGTGCCGGCAGTGATTTCCATGGCCCTGGCACCTGGGGCGAGATCGGTGTCTACCGGCCATTGCCAGAGGACCTGCCACCACTGTGGCGCCGATTCAAACATGAGCAGCCTATCGCGGCAGTCTGAACAGGAAGAGAACGTGAGTCAGTTTTTCCAGATTCATGCGGAAAACCCGCAACCGCGCCTGATCAAACAGGCCGTCGAAATCATCCGCAAGGGCGGCGTGGTGGTTTATCCCACCGACTCCTCCTACGCCATGGGTTGCCAGATCGGCGACAAGAACGCGGTTGAACGGGTTCGTCGCCTGCGTCAGCTGGACAAGAACCACAACTTCACCCTGATCTGCTGCGACCTGTCGCAAATGGGCCTGTTCGCCAAGATCGACACCGCCACCTTTCGCTTGCTCAAGGCCCATGTACCGGGGCCGTACACCTTCATCCTCAACGCCACCCGCGAAGTGCCGCGCCTGCTGCTGCACGAAAAGCGCCGCACCATCGGCCTGCGCGTGCCGTCCAACCCGATTGCCCTGGCCCTGCTCGAAGAGCTCGGCGAGCCACTGATGAGCGTCAGCCTGATCATGCCCGGCGAAGACCAGCCGATGACCGACCCCTACGAGATTCGCCAGGCTCTGGAGCACCACGTCGACCTGATCGTCGATGGCGGCTTTGGTGACCTCAAGGCCTCGACCGTGATCAACCTGGCGGGCGATGAGCCGGAAGTGATCCGCGTCGGTTGCGGCGATCCTGCGCCGTTCATGGTCGAAGCGTGAGCCAGGCGAGCACCCCCGAAGCCAGTATCGACCCGCAAGCAGGCGCCCAGCAGGAACTGCCGCTGGTGCTGGTGTATGGCGAAGCCATGACCGAGATGCCGGTGGACCTGTACATTCCGCCGGATGCCCTGGAAGTGTTTCTGGAGGCCTTCGAAGGGCCTCTGGATTTACTGCTGTACCTGATTCGCAAGCAGAACGTCGACATCCTCGACATCCCGGTGGCGGAAATCACCCGCCAGTACATGGGGTACGTCGAACTGATGAAGACCGTGCGCCTGGAGCTGGCCGCCGAGTACCTGGTGATGGCGGCAATGCTTGCCGAGATCAAGTCACGGATGCTGCTGCCGCGTTCGGCCGAGGTCGAGGAAGAAGAGGCTGACCCGCGTGCCGAACTGATCCGCCGCCTGCAGGAGTACGAGCGCTTCAAGGCCGCCGCCGAAGGCATCGACGGCCTCAGCCGGGTTGGCCGCGAGGTCATCGTGCCGCGCCTGGACGCGCCGCAGGCCAAGGTGCGCAAGCTGTTGCCCGAGGTCAGCCTGGAAGAGCTGCTGGTGTCGATGGCCGAAGTGCTGCGCCGTGGTGATCTGTTCGAAAGCCACCAGGTCAGCCGTGAGGCGTTGTCGACCCGCGAGCGCATGAGCGAAGTGCTTGAGCGCCTCAAGGGCGGCGGCTTCGTGCCCTTCGTCGAGCTGTTCAGCGCCGAGGAGGGCAAGCTCGGGGTGGTGGTGACCTTCATGGCGATTCTCGAACTGGTCAAGGAATCCTTGATCGAACTGGTGCAAAATGAGCCCTTTGCGCCGATCCATGTCCGCGCCCGCGCCGAGTAACAACTGAGCAAGCCCATGAACCTGAACGAACCGCGCGACCTGGCGCCCCTGCTCGAGGCCTTTTTGCTGGCCTCGGGCAAACCGCAATCCCTTGAGCGCCTGTACGAATTGTTCGAGGAAGCCGAGCGCCCGGAACCTGCGGTGTTCAAGAAGGCCCTGGAGGTGCTGCGCAAGTCCTGCAATGGCCGCGCCTTCGAGCTCAAGGAGGTGGCCTCGGGTTACCGCCTGCAGATCCGCGAAGACTACGTACCCTGGGTCGGCCGGCTGTGGGAAGAGCGCCCGCAGCGCTACTCCCGGGCCCTGCTGGAGACCATGGCGCTGATCGCCTACCGCCAGCCCATCACCCGCGGCGAGATCGAGGACGTGCGCGGTGTGGCGGTCAACACCAACATCATCAAGACCCTGCTCGAGCGCGAGTGGATCCGCATCGTCGGCTACCGTGAAGTGCCGGGTAAACCGGCGATGTTCGCCACCACCAAGGCCTTTCTCGACCACTTCAACCTGAAGAACCTCGATGACCTGCCGCCGCTGGCCGAGTTGCGCGAGATGGAGCCTGAGCCCGAACCGGTACTGGAACTGGACGATGCCCCGGTACCGGCGCACCTGCAGGCGCTGGCCGATGCCAGTGCCGAGCCGCAAGAGCCCCAGGAAGAAACCAGCTTCCGCAGCCTGTTGACCGAACTGGACGCCATGGAAGAAGGGCTCAAGACCGATTTCGATGACCTGGTCGACGATACCCAGGTGGATCTGGACGACGAGCCGTTGGCAACCGAACCGCAGACGCCGCATCAGTAACCCTGGCCTTCGGGCGGATAGACCCGGCAACTTTTGCAATTTCCGCTAGTCTCAGGTGCGTTCACGCTGCGATCAGCGTATGATTCGCGACCCTTTTTGGCGCTTGTTCGCCATACCAGATTTTCGTAAATACACCGGGAGGTGCCCAGCATGAGTGAAAAAGACCTGCAAGAAACCCAGCCATTGCCACCATCAGGCGAGAAACTGCAAAAAGTTCTCGCCCGTATCGGCGTGGGCTCGCGCCGCGACGTCGAGGCCTGGATCAGCCAGGGCCGGATCAAGGTCAATGGCGTCAATGCCACCCTTGGCCAGCGCGTCGACCTGCACGATGCGATCTCGGTCGACGGCCGCGTGATCAAGCGCGAAGAAGCTGCCGAAACCGTGCGCCGGGTGATCATGTACAACAAACCCGACGGTGAGATCTGCACCCGTGACGACCCGGAAGGCCGTCCGACCGTGTTCGACCGCCTGCCACGGCCGAAAGAAGGCCGCTGGATCAACATCGGTCGCCTCGACATCAACACCACCGGCCTGCTGATGTTCACCACCGACGGTGAGCTGGCCAACCGCCTGATGCACCCGTCCTACGAAATGGACCGTGAGTATGCCGTGCGTGTGCGTGGTGAAGTCGACGAAGACATGATTGCCCGCCTCAAGGCCGGTGTCGTGCTCGAAGACGGCCCGGCGCGTTTCACCGACATCCAGGAAGCCCCTGGCGGTGAAGGCTTCAACCACTGGTACCACTGCGTGGTGATGGAAGGTCGCAACCGAGAAGTACGCCGCCTGTGGGAGTCCCAGGGCCTGGTGGTCAGCCGTCTGAAGCGCGTGCGTTTCGGCCCGGTGTTCCTCAACTCCGACCTGCCGATGGGCCGCTGGCGCGAAATGAGCCAGCAGGAAGTCGACATTCTTGCCGCCGAAGTGGGCCTGACCCCGGTGGCCATGCCGGCCCTGAACCACAAGAGCAAGGACAAGCTCGAGCGCCTGCAGCGCAAGTCCACCCGTCCGCTGGGCCGTGGCGAGCGCGTGCGCACCCTGCGTCCGGCCCAGGATGGCGCTGCAACCGGCGAGCGCCCTGCGCGCCAGCCTCGTGGTGAAGCCGAGCGTCCGGTTCGCCAGCCCCGTGGCGACGAGCGTCCAGCCCGTCAGCCGCGTGGTGAAGCGCCGCGTAAGGACAGCGGCCGTGGCAGCAGCACCGTGGCCGAGCGCCCAAGCGACATGAACAAACGCGGCAAGCCGGCGCCCAAGCGTCCGGGCAGCACCCGCAACAAACCGCGCCCGTAAGTCGGGCCGGTTAAACAAGCCAACCTTCGGGTTGGCTTTTTTTTTGCGCAAATTTCCTTGTCTTACAGACACTTCCGTAAGCCGTGGAAAGTTTTTACACCATCATGTAAATAAATCGTTACAAATGTCAGCCGGTACACGGGCCCTGGCTGGAGATTTCTATGGGTGTAAACAGAACTTGCCGAAAGCCCCGGGCCAGGGCGCTTTACCTGCCCGTCAACAGCTTGTTCGCAGGCCCCGGGAGCGGTGAGATAGGCTCCATTGCCGTGTGCAAAGCCGGGCCGGAGAGCCGGGCATTCAATAAGAACAAATGGAGGCGCCATGTACGCCGATTACCTCCCCAGGCTAGAACCCTTCCCCAGGACCGGTGCGTTTTGTCGTCAGACAGCCACGCAACGTGTTGACCCCTGCGCGTCTGTAGGGGTATACAATGCGCCGCGTTTTAACTGTGACCCCAATGCGTACCGCGCACTCTTGCTGACACCCGGCTGATTCGCCCACGGCTTATGCCCTGGACGGGCAGCAGTTGGCCAAGATCCTCAAGGTAATCACCTTGTTAATTCCGCTGCGCCACGAGCGCGGTGGGTCCGATTCCGTCACAGATAAAAACAAGCAGGTGACTTCGTTCATGAGTGGACAAAACACGCATTCAGGCGAGCTGAAACGCGGCCTGAAAAATCGCCATATCCAGTTGATCGCCCTGGGCGGTGCAATCGGTACCGGGCTGTTCCTGGGTTCGGCCGGGGTGATGAAGTCGGCGGGCCCGTCGATGATCCTCGGCTATGCGATCTGTGGCTTCATTGCCTTCATGATCATGCGCCAGCTCGGCGAGATGATCGTCGAAGAGCCGGTGGCCGGCTCCTTCAGTCACTTCGCGCACAAATACTGGGGCGGTTTTGCCGGCTTCCTGTCGGGCTGGAACTGCTGGGTGCTGTACATCCTGGTGGGCATGTCGGAGCTCACCGCCGTCGGCAAGTACGTGCACTACTGGTGGCCGGAGATCCCGACCTGGGCCTCGGCGGCTGCTTTCTTCATCCTCATCAACGCGATCAACCTGGCCAACGTCAAGGTGTTCGGCGAGGCCGAGTTCTGGTTCGCGATCATCAAGGTCCTGGCCATTGTCGGCATGATCGCCCTGGGCAGCTGGATGCTGGCCAGCGGTAGCGGCGGCCCGCAAGCTTCGGTGAGCAACCTGTGGGAACACGGCGGCTTCTTCCCCAATGGCGTCAGCGGCCTGGTCATGGCCCTGGCGATCATCATGTTCTCCTTCGGCGGCCTGGAAATGCTCGGTTTCACCGCCGCTGAAGCCGACAAGCCGAAGACTGTGATCCCTAAAGCGATCAATCAGGTGATCTACCGCATCCTGATTTTCTACATCGGTGCCCTGGTCGTGCTGCTGTCGCTGACCCCATGGGACAGCCTGGTCACCAGCCTCGATGCTGCCGGTGGAACCTACGGCGCCAGCCCGTTCGTGCAAGTGTTCTCGCTGCTGGGCAGTGATGTTGCTGCGCACATCCTCAACTTCGTGGTGCTGACCGCGGCGCTGTCGGTGTACAACAGCGGTACCTACTGCAACGCCCGTATGCTCTACGGCATGGCCGAACAGGGCGATGCCCCGGCGGGCCTGGCGAAGATCGACAAGCGCGGTGTGCCGGTGCGTTCGATCCTGGCTTCGGCAGCGGTGACCCTGGTCGCGGTGCTGCTCAACTATTTCATCCCGCAGCACGCGCTGGAGCTGCTGATGTCGCTGGTAGTGGCCGCCCTGGTGATCAACTGGGCGATGATCAGCTACTCGCACCTGAAGTTCCGCCAGCACCTGAACAAGACCGGCCAGACCCCGCTGTTCAAGGCGCTGTGGTACCCCTATGGCAACTACATCTGCCTGGCCTTCGTGGTGCTGATCCTGGGCATCATGCTGCAGATCCCGGGCATCCAGATCTCGGTCTACGCGATTCCGGTCTGGCTGCTGGTGATGGTGGTCTGCTACAGCCTGAAAACCAACCGCAGCAAAGCGGCGGCAGCGGCTACCCCGGCCTCGCTCAAGCGCTGATTCACACGGTTGAAAAAACGCCCCGGTTATCCGGGGCGTTTTCGTTTACAGGTAAATGATCTCGATCGTCGCCGAGCCGTCGAGGTGGATGTCCTGGCGGTTGTCCAGTTCGCTGGTGGCGGCGATCACCGGCATGATGTTGATTGGCGTGCTCAGGTGGCGGATGGCGATCGGGCCGTTGCTGTTGTTCTCGACATCATTGAAGCCGAGCAGGGTGGTGGTGGTCAGCGCTTTGCTGGTGCTGCCTGCGGTGTTCCAGCCGGTGCCGCGGGTCGACTGGGTGAGGTACACCGCCGGCAACTGGTCGGCGCTGATGTGCAACGGGTCGATCTGCACCTCGTACAGGCCGATTTTGTTCTCGCTGGCATCGCGGCCCAAACCGTAGAAATTCAGCGAATCGACCACCGCCGTGCCATCGCGGTTGTCCTGCATCAGCAGGGCATAGCGCGCCGGGCTGTCGCACTGGATCGACAGGTTCAGCTGGCGCGTGGGCAGGCGCGTGCGCTTGTCGCTGTTAAGGCTCTGCAGGCTGATCTTGCCGTAGTCCACCACCCCGCCCTGGGACAGCAATGGCGTGCAGGCCGCTGGCTGGATCTGCCATTGCAGAGCCAGTTCGGCAGTGCTGCCGGAGGCCGGGGCAGCGAACTGCCCGCTGCTGCGCAATGAGGTCGACTCGCGCACTTCGAAAGCCTTGGCAGACAGCTCGGCTTCGAACACCAGGGTCAGATTCAGGCTGCGGCCTTGCACGGCTTTGCCGGCCCGGACCGGGACCATGCCGCTACGCGGCTGCCAGCCCAGCGAGGCGCTGGCCGGGCCCGGCACGGCGCCGGTTTGTTCGATCCGGGCCAGGTCAACGCGTTCGCCGTCGACCACGGCATCGGCGGCACGTATTCGGTAGTGCCCGCCAGCGGCGAGTTCGAAGCGCTCGCCGTCCAGGGCATTGGCTGTATAGAACACACTCAGGTCGGTGCTTTCGCTGCAGCTCAGGGTCAATTGCGCGGTCTTCTCCGGCAGTGCCAGGCCTGGGCTGCCGGGCTGCAGGCGGCTGCGGTCGAGGGTGCCATAGTCCAGCGGCGTCGGCGTGATCTGTAATCGGCATTCATTGGCGAAGGCTGTCAGCGGCAGGCCGAAGAGCAGGAGCATTGCAAGCTGGGGTTTGTACCGGGTGTTCATGATTTGACGCATCCTCACCAAAGAGGTGTATGGAAGGACGACACAAGGTGTAGCTGCCGTCTGGCGTCATGTCGTCGCGAAGGGGGGTCAACTGCAGGTGCGTTGGGCCTGGGTGTAGTAGCTGTCGCTGCTGGCGCCGGTATCCGGGTCGAGGGTGACGCGGCATTCGCGGGCCTGGTGGTCGCTGATGATCAGGTGGCCGATGGCGGCGCTGTTGTCGATGAACACCAGCCCGCCCGGTTGCACCAGGTTGATGAAGCGCCCACGGTCGTCGAACACCGACGCGCCGCTGGGCAATGGCTGGCCGCTGCTGTCAGCAGGGTCAGCAGCAGCCGACGGACACTCCAGGCGCGGAAACTCAGGCGCGGCACCGCGCCGCGAGTGGCGCGCAGCACGCCGGCCCCCTGGTCGACGTTGATGTGGGTCGGCAGGCTCTGGGTGTCGACCTCGACCGGGCTTTTGCCATAGGCGGTGAGCGAGGCCACCACCGCGTTGCCGGCATGATCGGTCCACACCGGGCCGCTCGGGGTGCTGGCCTTGACTCCGGGGGTGTCGGTGACCGAGAGGATCGCGAAGGTATCGCGGATCGGGTAGGGCGAGGGGGTGATCCCGGCGCCATGCACGGCTATGCCCCCGCGCAGGCCGAGGTTGTAGTTGCTGTTGTCGCCGTCGCCGCTGTAGTTCAGGTCCAGCTGGGTGTAGCGCGGTAACGCCGAAAGACCGGCGCTGGCCAGGGTGCTGGAATCGCCGGAACGATGTTCTGCGCCCAGGCGATAGCCAAGGCTGTCACTGACCTGCTCGTTGTAAGCCACGGTGCTGGTGGTACTGCTGTCGTTATGGCGCACGCTGCTGCGCAGACGCCGACGACCATCCAGGGGGATGCTGGCGCTGAAATACACGGCGTCGTCGTTGTAGCCGTCGCTGCTGCCCAGGGCTTTTTCCACCGTCGCCGAGAATGTGACGCCGCCGTAGCTGTTGCCCCAGGACAAAAACAGCCGTTGCGTGCTGTCGTGCTCGTAGTAGGTGCTTTGCGTGTACCCCAGGTTGAGGCTGCCCAGGGCGCGGCTGGCCCAGCGCAGGCTGGTGCTGAACTGGTCGCGGTAGCTGGAGGCGAACTGATCATTGTTGCGGTAGGTGCTGTCGAGCAGTTCGCGGTAGCCGCGGCTGCGGTGGTTGGCGGCCACCAGGCTGCTCCATTGCTCGTGCATTTGCCAGTTGAGCTGGCCGCCCAGTTGCGCGCCCTGCTGGTCGAGGCGACTGGCTTGCGTGCCGATGGCAAACACCTCGGTGCTGAGCTGCGGCGTGAGCGCGGTGCCGAGGCTGGCGCCAAGGCTGCGATAGCCCTGGGTGAGGATCAGGCCGCTGCTGATGACCGAGGTATTGCCCAGCGCGCCGCTTTGGCCCAGGCTCACCACCGCCGGGTCGTCGCTGCCATGGCCATGGCTGCGCACCACGCCGGCGCCGATGCTGTAGCCGCTTTGCGGGCGGGCGCTGGCGGCGAGGCTGGCCGGTACGCGAAAGCGCCGTTGCTCGCCATTGGTTTCGATCACCGTCACTTCCAGGTCGGAACGCGAAGTGATGCGCGGGATGTTGGTGAGGGTGAAGGGCCCGGGCTGTACCACAGTGCTGTACAGCAAGGCGCCGTTCTGATGCACCTCGACCCGCGCCTGGCTGTTGGCGATGCCCTGCACGCTGGCGTTGTCCAGCTGCGACAGCAGGCCATACTCCGGCGTGAGTTGCGCGCCAATGATCTGCGCGCCGTTGAGCACCGGGTTGACCAGGCTGATCTCGCCGGCCTGGAACAGGCTGCGGTGCTGGGCGAAGCTGCGTTGCACATAGGTGTCGAGCATTTCGCTGCGCATCTTGCCATCGAAGCGGCTGTGCACCTGGCGGCTGCGCAGGATCCAGTTGTCCAGGTTCAGGCCCAGCTCGGTATTGGCTGCGGCATAACGGCTGGACTGGCCGTCGTAGCGGTTGAACGAGCTGAAGATGTCGTAGTTCAACAGCCCGGCAATGCCGCCCTGGCTGTAGTCGTCGGACAATTTTCGCTCGTCCAGCAGCGCCTGGTCCGGTACGAACAGTCGCACCTGGTGCTGACCGGGCTGCAGTTCGACCTGAGCCTGGGGGAAGGCCGTGCCCAGGGCCAGGCAGTCGGGATCGGCAGGCTGCTCCTGGGCATCCAGGGTGGTGGACCACTCGGCGGGTTGGCGCAGCCCGGCGAAGGCCAGCAAGGGATTATCGACGCACAGGCTGCCATCCTCGCCGAAGCGCGCCTGGGTAGTGCCCTTGTCGCGGCCGTTGACGCTCAAGCTGATCTGCTGACGCCCTGGCGGGAAGCGGGTTTGCCGGCCAAACAGGGCGGCAAGCTTGGGGTCGATACCGCGCTGGCGCAGGACCTCCTGGTCGAACACGCTGTGCCCGGGCGCGGTGGCTTCATTGGCGGCTCGTGCCGGCTTGAAGGTCTCAAGTCCCAGCAGGGTCAGGCACAGGCCCAATATCAGTTGCTCGCGTGGCCGCGGTTTGCCAATGGCATTGACGATGGCTTTCACAGGATGCGCGCCTCGTATGGATCGACCGCAAAGCCATAGACCGTGGCCGGCTGAAAGCGCACGGTGTTGGCCGCGGCGGCGGCATCAGGCAAGTCGAGGGTGATGCTTTCATTGGCCAGCAGGTAGGTGCGGCCAAGGTCCAGGGCGTGCTGGCCGGGCAACAGTTTCAGCTCCTGGGCCAGGCGCACCACGTAGGGGGTGTTGTTCTCCACCCGCAGTTGCTTGCCGTCGATGCGCCAGGTCAGGCCTTTCCACGGTTCGCTGTTACGCGCAAGGCCCTTGGGATGGAGGATCACCGGCAGGTTCTGGCGCACGCCGAAGTTGACCCGCATGGCCCCGGGATCGCCCGGTGCGGTTTCGCGGATACCTTCGAAGATCACCCGACGCAGGCGTTGGGTCTGCAGCGGTTCATTGCCGACGTAGTGGAAGATCACCTGTTGTTCTTTGCCGGCTTCGACCCGCGCCACCGTGGGCTGGACCACCAGCAGGTTGTCGGTGTCTTCGCTCGGGTTTTCGATAAATACCGCCAGCAGGGCGGCATGCGGGTCAGTATTGGTGACCACGAAGTCGCTGCCGTTGGCGCGGGCTTCCTCAACGATCACCACCGAGGTTCTGGGCACCATACCGTCGGCGTGTGCCTGCATCAGGGGTAGGGTGCAGATGAGAATTGCAGGCAGCAGGCCGCCGGCAAAGGATTTGCACGCAATAGTCATGGTTGTAAGGTTCTTGTGCGGCGTCGGGCGCAGCTCCCCTCAAGCTGCATCCGGCAGCCTCATGGTGGGGGAGTGCGCCGGCCGTGGGTCATGGCCGGGGTGCGAGGGGTCCCTGTTCGCGCCCCTTGGGGGCAGCGGTCAGAGGTAGACGACTTCGATGGTCGCGCTGCCGTCGAGCTCCATGGCGCCGTTCAGGGTCAGGTCTTTGTAGATATTGCCTACAACATCCATGGTGAGGTTGACGCTGGTAGCTGGAATGGGGCCCAGATTCGAAGTGGTGGAAAAACCGGTTAGAAAATCAGGCGCTCGCCCAGCGTCCTGAAGCACGCCGTCGAAGACGGCATCCCAGGAGTTACCGCCATCGTTGGAGGCCAGGGTCATGCCTTGTTGGCCGTCAACAACAATGCTTTCGTACGTCCAGCGCATCCCGTAATAGCCGATCGCCTGATCCTGATGTTTGCCCAGTCCGAAGAGCCACGGATTGGTTCCGCTACTATCGCGCCGATTGTCGTTGGCAATCAGGGCAAAGGTTGCCGGTGCGCTGCATTCGATGGAGAAGTTCAGGGATTTGGCTGGCAGGCTGTAACCAATCGAGGTTTCTTCAAGCTCGGTCAGGGCCAGCGAGCCATATTCAACCAGGCCACCGTTGCTCAAGGTTGGTGTGCAGGCGGCGGGGGTGATGGTGCCGGTTACAGTCAGGTCGGTCGTGGCGGCCATGGCGTTGGCAGTGGCCAGGGTGATCAGCACAGCAAGGGACAGTACGGACTTTTTCACAGCGGTTTTCCTTTTAAGTGTTGGTGTTGGGTGTTGCGATATGACCCGTTTCGCGAGCGCAGTCGTCCATTCCCTGTCGGACTTGCCAGGGAAAGGCGTCGGGCGTTCGGCGGGTTCTAGTAATTGCTTGTTACGCGTGGGCGTTCTGTTACCCGCTAGAGGTACTGCAACTCGATGGTCATGTGCCCATCGAGCAGTGCCTCATCGACGTGGGTCATGTCATTGCGCAGCCAGCCGGCGACATCCAGGCGCAGGTTGAGGACCTCGGCTGCGCTGGGGCTGGTCTGCCCGCGCAGGGCAAAGCCCAGGCGTGACTCGGGCTTGTCGCCCAGGTGCTCGAAGCCGCTGCCCGGGACTTTTACCCAGGTGCTGCCACTGTCTTCGGAGTACAGGGTGTCGGCCGGCAGGTTGTCGAGGGTCGCGCCGTTGTCGGGCCAGGTCGCGCTGTAGAAGCCGATGGCCTCACCGCCGCTGGTAGTGCCCAGGCCAAACGCCTTGGGCAGGGGGATCGAGCTGCTGTCGCGACGGTTGCCGGTGGCTACCAGGGCAATGCGGGTGGCACGGTCACAGATGACGCTGAAGGTCAGGCTGCGCGGCGCCAGGACCGAGTGGTCGGGGATGCCGGGCTGCGGAGTGAGATCGGGCATGCTGATGTTGCCGAAGTCGACTTGACCATTACTAGAGAGCGACGGCGTGCAAGCGGCGGGAGTGATGGTGCCGCTGATGTTGACGTCAGTGCTGCTGGCATGGGCGCCAGCACTGACAAAGGTCAGCAGTGCGGTCAGGGTGCACAAAGGCTTGGTGTTCATTATTCGGTCCTTTGAAAATGAATGAACCTCCGCGCCGTAGTTGGTCTTAGGGTGGGGCCGGCAGCGGATGGCTCGTCAGGCGCGCTGGGCATGCCTGCTGTACCAGTTACCAGGGCGAGCCCTGATGCTGTGTCATCCGTGACGATTTTTCACACGTTTTGGCTAGACGATAGAACGTGCGAATGTTTGGTTTTATGTGCTTTGCTTGGCCTTGCCCAGGAGTAAACAGCGGGGGCATAGTGCTCGACAAGGCTGTCTGTGTTGTTCGGATGCCGATTATGCCCAAAAAAATGTTCGTGTAAAGGGGTTTTGATTGAAAAATTGTGCAACAACTGCACCGAAATCGGCAGAAAGCGGTGAACGATTGCGTCAGGAGCGTAACCGCCTGGGCCTTCGCCAGGATGATTTCGCCCAGCTTGGCGGGGTCAACCGCAATACCCAGGGCAGCTATGAAAAAGGCGAGCGCAACCCGGACGCGGCGTATCTTGCGGCGGTCGCCGGGGTTGGTGTCGATGTGCGCTACGTGATCACCGGCGTGCGCACGATCGATGACGGCGCTTCGTTGAATGAACCGGAACAGCGATTGCTGGCTCAGTACCGATCATTGGCTATCGCTGACCAAGAAGTTGTGCATAGAATTGTCGGGGCCATGCACGACGCGAAGGGTAGTGGCGCATAGCTATTATCCCAATTTTCCTACGAAACGCTCGGAACGGTCCTGGTGGGTCCGCAGGGAATTGCTCGTAACGTCGATGCATTCAGTCTCGCTAGGGAAGGGTGATCATGTCGGAGCATAAAACCTGCGCATTCAACACGGAAAGTAACGCTTCGCCTGTGCAACGCTTGAGTGAAGTCGAAAACGAGCTGCTGATTTTGTTTCGCCAGTTGTCCCCGGTGGACCAGGGCTGCGTACAGCGTGTAGCCCAGGTGCTGTGCCTGGGGGCGCAAGAGGCCGAGCGGGGGCGCTGCCGAATACCTGAGTCGGCCTGAATGTTTTGATCAAAGGATGTGTGATGTTGCAGTTATCCAACGCGGTGCAGATCCCGGACGACGAGATCGAGTTGACTGCCATCCGCGCCCAGGGCGCCGGCGGGCAGAACGTCAACAAGGTCTCCAGCGCCGTGCACCTGCGTTTCGACACTCAGGCTTCGTCATTGCCGCCGTTCTACAAGGAGCGCCTGCTGGCACTGAGCGACAGCCGCATTACCCGTGACGGGGTGATTATCATCAAGGCCCAGCAGTATCGGACCCAGGAGCAGAACCGCGCCGATGCCCTGGAGCGCCTGCGCGAACTGATTCTCTCGGCGACCAAAGTGGAAAAGGCGCGGCGCCCGACCCGGCCGACCCTGGGCTCGAAAACCCGGCGCCTGGACACCAAGAGCAAGCGCGGCGCCATCAAGGCCGGGCGCGGCAAGATCGATTACTGAGGCAAATGCCGCGGCGGTTGCAGGCGGGCCTGGCGGTACAGGTACAGGCTCAATAGCAGGCCGCAGAACGACGCACCGGCGGCAAAGACAAAGATCGAAGCGAAGCCGAACCCGGCGGCAATCGCCCCGGCCAACGGGCCGGTGATGCCCAGCGACAGGTCGATGAACAGCGAATAGGCGCCCACGGCCGCCCCGCGGTTGGAGGCGGACACCAGGTTCACCGCTTCGACCCCCAGGGCCGGAAACACCAGCGAGAAACCAAAGCCGCTCAACGCCGCACCGGCCAGGGCCAGCTCGGCGCTCGGTGCCTGCCAGAGCAACAGCAGGCCGAGGGTTTCTACCGACAGGCAGGCGATCGCCACCCGGTACCCGCCCATGCGATTGATCAAATTGCCAAACAGCAGTCGCGCGCCAATGAAGCAGGCGCCGAACAGGCTCAGGCACAGGGCCGCGTTGTCCCAGTTGTGGCTGGCATAGTACAGGGTGACGAAGGTGGCGATGGTGCCAAAGCCGATCGAGCCCAGGGCCAGCCCTGAACCATGGCCGAATATCCGCCCGAGCACGTGCAGGAACGGCAGGCGTTCACCCGCCACTATCGGGGCGGCGGTTTTCGGCCAGGCCAGCGCCAAACCCAGTACGCACAGCAGTAAAATGCTGGCGCCCATGCTCCACAGGCCGAAGCGTTGCACCAGTTCCACGCCCAGCGGCGCGCCGATGGCCAGCGCGCCGTAACTGGCGATGCCGTTCCAGGAGATTACCTTGGCGGTGTGTTGCGCGCCGACCCGGCCAATGCCCCAGCCAATGGAGCCCGAGCCGACAAGGCTTTCGGCGCTGCCCAGCACCAGGCGCCCGACCAGCAGGCTGGCCAGGCTCAGCCAGGGCGCATGTTGCAGCCACGCCGAAAGCAGCATGAACACGCCGCTCAAGCCGCAACCGGCCAGGCCATAGAGCACCGCGCGCTTGCTGCCCAGGTTATCGATGAGGCGGCTGGCGTAGGGGCGGCTGAGCAGAGTGGCCAGGTACTGCACGCTGATCACCAGGCCCGCGACTACGGCACCGAAGCCCAGGTCGTTGTGCACATAGCCAGGCAAGACGGCCAGGGGAATGCCGATGTTCAGGTAGCCGATAAAGGTAAACAGGACGATGGAGACGACTTGCAGGGTGACCGCAAGGGGGCGCGGTGAGTCGGGCATGGGCGGGCTTTCGTAGAGGGGAATTCTTGACGGTGTGAAAACGTGTTGACGGGGTGGTCCCTGCATCAGCCGTTTTCACACAGTCTGATCGTTGCGCGAGTTATTCCTGGTCGGCGCTGGAAGTTTCGTCGCCGTCGTATTCAGCCTGGGCTGGTTCGGCGCTGTGAGTGGCAGGAGTCTGCTCTTCTGGGTTCAGGCTTGGGAAGGGAAGATTCGGGATTTCATGCATCTCGTCGTTCCTCGCAAGTGTGTGGAAAGGCTGCGCAAGGCGCGCATGGGCTTGTGAAAGCCTGTGCAGGATACAGGAGTCTGAATGACAGTATGAATTTTCCTGCTTAATGGCCATCGCGGGGCAAGTCGGATCGCCGCACCGCCGCTCCCATAACTGTCTGTGGGAGCGGCGGTGCGGCGATCCGACTTGCCCCGCGATGCTTTTAACGACAGACGTCAGCGATGGCCGCAGCCAGTGCTTCAAGGCGTGCCGCATCGGCGCCGGCGATGTTCGCCCGGCCAGTGCCAACCATGTACACGTTGTGGCGCTCACGCAGTTGCTTGACCTGCTCCGGTGACAAGCCGGTGTAGGAGAACATCCCGCGTTGCTCGGCGATGTGCGCGAAACGTTCGCTCAGGCCGTGGGGCGCCAGGGCCTCGACCAGACCGACCCGCAGCTCGGCAATGCGCTGGCGCATGGCCTCGACTTCTTCGACCCATAGGCGCTTGAGGTCGGCGTCGCCAAGAATCTGCGCCACTACCGCCGCGCCATGATCCGGTGGTGTCGACCACAGGTTGCGCGCCAGCAATGCCAGTTGACTACGCACATCCAGCAGCTTGTCGGCATCGTGGCTGCACACCAGCAGAGCGCCGGTGCGGTCGCGATAGAGGCCGAAGTTCTTCGAGCAGGAACTGGTAATCAGCAGCTCAGGCAGTTCGGCGGCGAACAGCCGTACCGCCCAGGCGTCTTCTTCCAGGCCATCGCCAAAGCCCTGGTAGGCGAAGTCGATCAACGGCAGCAACTCACGGCGGCGCACCACCTCGAGCACGGCGCGCCAGTCGTCCTGGCTCAGGTCGAATCCGGTCGGGTTGTGGCAGCAGGCGTGCAGCAACACTACGTCGCCCTTGGGCGCAACGTCCAGGGCGGCCAGCATCCCGGCGACGTTCAGACGGTTGTCGGTGCCGACATAGGGATAGTGGCTGACCTTGAGGCCGGCGCCGGCGAAGATGGTTTCGTGGATGGGCCAGGTCGGATCGCTCAGCCAGATGCCGCGGCCCGGCAGACAGTGTTCGATGAACTCCGCCGCCAGGCGCAGGGCACCGGTGCCGCCCGGGGTCTGGGTGGCGCCGGCACGCTGCTGGCTGAGCAGCGACGAGTCACTGCCCAGTACCAGTTCGCCGATCAGCCGGCCAAAGGCCGCATCGCCATGGCCGCCGACGTAGCTCTTGCTGGCCTGTTGCTCAAGCAGGCGCTGTTCAGCCTGTTTGACCGCGGCCGGAATCGGCGTCAGGCCCTGGGCATCCTTGAACACGCCGACACCGAGGTCGAACTTGTTCGGGTTGCTGTCCTTGGCATACGCCTCCATCAGCCCGAGGATCGGATCGCCGGGTACGCGCCCGATGGCGCCGAAGTGCATTACTTGCGGCCTTCGGCGGTGCTGGCGACCTCGTCGGTGCGCGCGGCCATGATGAAGTCGTTACGGTGCAGGCCCTTGATCGAGTGGCTCCACCAGGTCACGGTGACTTTGCCCCATTCGGTCAGCAGGCCTGGGTGATGGCCTTCGGCTTCAGAGATTTCACCAACCGCGTTGGTGAAGGCCAGGGCGTGCTTGAAATTCTTGAACAGGAAAACTTTTTCCAACTGCATGATGCCGTCACGGACTTCGATGTTCCAATCCGGGATCTGCTTGATCAGTACCGGCAGTTCTTCGTCGCTGACCTGTGGAGCATCGGCACGGCAGGCTTCGCAGTGGGCTTGGTTCAAGGCGTTCATAAGGTTTTCCGCAAGTGGTTTGTTATTGGTTTGCAAGGTCGCTCAGGCGGCGACCTTGGGTGGAAATTTCGGTGCGTGCAGGCCCATCTTCATTGCGGTGTGGACCATGCCCATGATGTCTTCGTGGGCCAGGTCGAACAGGCGCTTGAGGTTGGGCAAGGCGAAGTACAGCGGCTGCAGGATATCAATGCGGTACGGCGTGCGCATGGCTTCCAGCGGGTCGAACGCCTGGTGCTCGGGCTCGCCGGACAGGCTGTAGACGGTCTCTTTCGGCGACGAAAGAATGCCGCCGCCGTAGATCTTGCGGCCTTGCGGGGTGTCGACCAGGCCAAACTCGATGGTCATCCAGTAGAGGCGGGCGAGGTACACGCGCTCTTCCTTGGTGGCCTGCAGGCCGAGCTTGCCATAGGTGTGGGTGAATTCGGCGAACCAGGGGTTGGTTAGCAGCGGACAGTGGCCGAAGATCTCGTGGAAAATGTCCGGCTCTTGCAGGTAGTCGAGTTCTTCTTCGGTACGAATGAAGGTGGCTACCGGAAAGCGCTTGCTGGCCAGCAGTTCGAAAAAAGTCTGGAAGGGGATCAGGGCAGGTACCCGGGCAACTTGCCAGCCGGTGGTGGCGCCCAGCACCTTGTTGATCTCACCCAGCTGCGGGATACGGTCGTGAGGCAGGCCCAGCTGTTCGATGCCGTCCAGGTATTCCTGGCACGCGCGGCCTTCGATCACCTTCAATTGACGGGTAATCAGGGTGTTCCACACCGCGTGTTCCTGCTGCGGGTAGTCGATAAAACCCTGCGCATCGGGCTCGCGAGCCACGTATTGCGTCTGTTTCATGCTGCTCTCCTGCTGAGGGCCATTCTTGTTATGTGTTCAAGCCATTGCCCTAGTGATAACCCGCATTGGTCCGGTTTGCAGCGTCCTGACGGCAGCTTCGCGCTCGAACTGCCTCGGATTTTGTAACGATAACTTTACGAAATAGCCGGAATCCCGAAAAAACGGGTGCTTTAATCCTTGAAACTGCGGTTATCTGTCACATAATCTTTACGACTATTCTTCGGTCGCTGCAAAAACTTGCTTGCCGTGGCGCTTACCAGACCTTCTTGTAGGACATTTCATGCGTATTAAAGTGCATTGCCAGAACCGCATCGGCATCCTGCGCGACATTCTCAACCTGCTGGTGGAGTACGGCATCAACGTCGCCCGCGGTGAGGTCGGTGGCGAGCATGGCAATGCCATCTATCTGCACTGCCCGAACCTGATCAACCTGCAGTTCCAGGCCCTGCGGCCGAAATTCGAATCGATCGCCGGGGTGTTCGGGGTCAAGCGCGTCGGCCTGATGCCCAGCGAGCGTCGGCACATGGAGCTCAATGCCTTGCTCGGCGCCCTGGATTTTCCGGTGCTGTCGATCGACATGGGCGGCTCCATCGTCGCTGCCAACCGCGCTGCGGCGCAGCTGCTCGGGGTGCGTGTCGACGAGGTGCCGGGCATTCCGCTGTCGCGCTATGCCGAGGATTTCGACCTGCCGGAGCTGGTGCGTGCCAACAAGTCGCGTATCAACGGCCTGCGGGTCAAGGTCAAGGGCGATGTGTTCCTCGCTGATATTGCGCCGCTGCAGTCCGAGCACGACGACAGCGAAGCCCTGGCCGGTGCGGTGTTGACCCTGCACCGCGCCGACCGCATAGGCGAGCGCATCTATAACGTGCGCAAGCAGGAGCTGCGTGGCTTCGACAGCATCTTCCAGAGTTCGCGGGTGATGGCTGCGGTGGTGCGCGAAGCGCGGCGCATGGCGCCGCTGGATGCACCACTGCTGATCGAAGGCGAGACCGGTACCGGCAAGGAGTTGCTGGCCCGTGCCTGTCACCTGGCCAGCCCCCGTGGCCAGGCGCCGTTGATGGCGCTCAACTGCGCCGGCTTGCCCGAGTCCATGGCCGAGACCGAACTGTTCGGTTACGGCCCGGGGGCGTTTGAAGGCGCGCGGGCCGAGGGCAAGCTGGGGCTACTGGAACTGACGGCAGGCGGCACGCTGTTCCTCGATGGCGTCGGTGAGATGAGTCCTCGCCTGCAGGTAAAACTGCTGCGTTTTCTGCAGGACGGCTGCTTTCGTCGGGTAGGCAGTGATGAAGAGGTGTACCTGGATGTGCGGGTCATCTGTGCCACCCAGGTCGATCTGTCCGAGTTGTGCGCCCGTGGCGAATTCCGCCAGGACCTTTACCACCGCCTCAACGTGCTGTCGCTGCATATTCCGCCGCTGCGCGAATGCCTGGATGGCTTGCCGCCGCTGGTCGAGCACTTTCTTGACCAGGCCAGCCGGCAGATCGGTTGCCCGCTGCCCAAGCTTGCGCCAGCGGCCATGGAGCGTTTGAGCCAGTACCACTGGCCGGGCAACGTGCGGCAACTGGAGAACGTGCTGTTTCAGGCCGTGTCGCTATGTGACGGCGGGGTGGTCAAGACTGAACATATTCGCCTGCCGGACTACGGCGGCCGGCAACCCTTGGGCGAGTTTTCCCTTGAGGGCGACCTGGGGCAAATAGTCGGGCGTTTCGAGAAGGCAGTACTGGAGCGCTTGATGAGCGAATTTCCCAGCAGCCGGGCGCTGGGTAAACGCTTGGGAGTTTCCCACACCACTATTGCCAACAAGTTGCGTGAACATGCAGTCGGCAAAACGGATTGATTAATCTGGCGTTAATAAAGTATGGGTAATGCAGGCAGGTTATTAGTTGCAGGTGTACTGTCCAAATAGTGCAGCGCGCCTCGTTGAATGCCAACCGAGGCGCTGCAGGCGGTCAACCCGTTGGATCAACCGTTCGAGCACCCGTTACCCATCACCCGGTACTCGAGAATGTGGCGCTTGCCTTGGGAATCTTCGTAGGTCATGCGCGCCGGGACCACTTCGCAGACATTCGGCACTTCGCTCATGGAAATGACCTTGGCGATGTCCAGATGTTGCGAGTAACTGTACTGTTCAACCGGAATCTGCTCGGCGCCGCCATTTGCAACTTCGTCGGCCATGGCCACGCTGCAAAGACTACCCAGTGCCAATACCAGTAAAGCTTTCATCTTCATTTTTACCTGTCTAAGGTCGTAAGGGGGCACGCAGCGCTTGTGGCGCCGCGTGTACAGCAGGATCAACTATCACGATTATTTGCCGATTAACTTCCCTTCGTGGGGGGCTACAAGAAAGTTAATCGTGGTGCCGTTGCTGGCGAGGTGAATTCTAGGAGTGCGGCCTGCGCTTAAACAGCCACGGTTTTGATAAACACTGTTGGCAGAAACTGTAACAATCGCCTGGCAGACTGCCGGGTAATTTTATTTTTTCGCCGTGCAGACCCGACCTTGAGCCTTCGCGGTTTGTCGCAGGGAGAAAAGACCAGGGCGTTACTACCAACGTCGAATGGCCGGCGCAGTCTGGTACAGTTACAACGAGGTCATACAAAAACAACTATTACACCGAGGTAACAAAGATGAGTGCGGCTCCCCTGTATCCCGTTCGTCCCGAGGTTGCGGCCAAGACGTTGACCGACGAGGCGACCTACAAGGCCATGTACCAGCAGTCGGTGATCAACCCGGACGGCTTCTGGCGCGAGCAGGCTCAGCGCCTCGACTGGATCAAGCCTTTCACCAAGGTCAAGCAGACCTCCTTCGACGACCACCATGTCGATATCAAATGGTTTGCTGACGGCACTCTGAACGTTTCCTACAACTGCCTGGACCGCCATCTGGCCGAGCGCGGCGATCAAGTCGCGATCATCTGGGAAGGCGACGACCCTTCCGAACACCGCAACATCACCTACCGTGAACTGCACGAGCAAGTGTGCAAGTTCGCCAACGCCCTGCGTGGCCAGGATGTGCACCGCGGTGACGTGGTCACCATCTATATGCCGATGATCCCCGAGGCCGTGGTCGCCATGCTGGCGTGCGCCCGCATCGGTGCGATCCACTCGGTGGTGTTCGGCGGCTTCTCGCCCGAGGCACTGGCCGGGCGCATCATCGACTGCAAGTCGAAGATCGTCATCACCGCTGACGAAGGCCTGCGTGGCGGTCGTCGCACCGCACTCAAAGCCAACGTCGACCTGGCCCTGACCAACCCCGAAACCAGCAGCGTGCAGAAGATCATCGTCTGCAAGCGCACCGGTGGCGACATCGCCTGGCACCAGCACCGCGACATCTGGTACGAAGACCTGATGAAGGTTGCTTCCAGCCACTGCGCGCCGAAGGAAATGGGCGCCGAAGAAGCGCTGTTCATCCTCTACACCTCCGGTTCCACCGGCAAGCCCAAGGGCGTGCTGCACACCACCGGCGGCTACATGGTCTACGCCGCGCTGACCCATGAACGGGTGTTCGACTACCGTCCGGGCGAAGTCTACTGGTGCACCGCCGACGTCGGCTGGGTCACCGGCCACAGCTACATCGTCTACGGCCCGCTGGCCAACGGCGCGACCACCGTGCTGTTCGAAGGCGTGCCGAACTATCCGGACATCACCCGCGTGTCGAAGATCATCGACAAGCACAAGGTCAACATCCTCTACACCGCGCCGACCGCCATCCGCGCGATGATGGCTGAAGGTCAGGCTGCCGTCGCCGGTGCTGATGGTTCCAGCCTGCGCCTGCTGGGCTCGGTGGGCGAGCCGATCAACCCGGAAGCCTGGAACTGGTACTACCACACCGTCGGCAAGGAGCGTTGCCCGATCGTCGACACCTGGTGGCAGACCGAAACCGGGGGCGTGCTGATCAGCCCGCTGCCAGGCGCTACCGCGCTCAAGCCGGGTTCGGCGACCCGTCCGTTCTTTGGTGTGGTGCCGGCCCTTGTGGATAACCTTGGCAACCTGATCGAAGGCGCCGCCGAAGGCAACCTGGTGATCCTCGATTCCTGGCCGGGCCAGTCGCGTTCGCTGTATGGCGATCATGACCGCTTCGTCGACACCTACTTCAAGACCTTCCGCGGCATGTACTTCACCGGTGACGGTGCCCGTCGCGACGAAGACGGCTACTACTGGATCACCGGCCGCGTCGATGACGTGCTCAACGTCTCCGGCCACCGCATGGGCACCGCCGAGATCGAAAGTGCCATGGTCGCCCACCCGAAAGTCGCCGAGGCCGCAGTGGTTGGCGTGCCGCACGACATCAAGGGGCAGGGCATCTATGTCTACGTCACCCTCAATGGTGGCGTCGAGCCAACCGAGCAACTGCGCCTGGAGCTGAAGAACTGGGTGCGCAAGGAAATCGGCCCGATTGCCTCGCCGGATGTCATCCAGTGGGCGCCCGGCCTGCCGAAAACCCGCTCGGGCAAGATCATGCGCCGCATCCTGCGCAAGATCGCCACGGCCGAGTACGACGGCCTGGGTGATATCTCGACCCTGGCCGATCCGGGTGTGGTACAGCACCTGATCGATACCCACAAGGACATGAGCAAGGCTTCGGCCTAAAGGTATCGCGGGCAAGCCCGCTCCTACACAGCGATCGGGTCCACGCAAAGCCCTGCCGGGTTACTCCGGCGGGGCTTTGTGCTTTCTGTTACTTCGACAATCATCGGTAACCCTTCTGTCACCGCTTTCGCACAAAAGCGGGGCATTGCGAAACGCCACCGTACGTTTTCAGGGCATTTCAGCCACCCGTTTTCGCCTGCTGAAACGCTGCGCTTGCCGGATTAGAAGGCTTTGCCAATAATAGGCCCGCTTATTGCTTCATTGATTGGTTATTTGTCTTTTGCTTTTGCATATTCCGCGAAAGCTGTCAATATCTGCGCCCCCGCGTTCCTGCGCTTCTGTAACTAGTTGTCGCATTGAAGAAATATCGGCTTCGGAGCTGTCGTTAAAATGCCGATCACTCGCTCGTCGCGTCTGCTTCAATGCCGACCCTGCGCAGCTCGCGTTGTACCCATTCGCATATCGGGCAGTTCTCAACCCTGCCTCGTATTGCCCTTTACCGATGGAGTTCCAGATGAAGAAACTCGCACTGCTTGGCGCCCTGGCGCTGTCCGTGTTTTCCCTGGCAGCGCTGGCTGATGAGAAACCGTTGAAAATCGGGATCGAGGCCGCCTACCCACCGTTCGCTTTCAAGCAGCCTGATGGCAGCATCGCCGGCTTCGACTACGACATCGGTAATGCCCTGTGCGAAGAAATGAAGGCCAAGTGCACCTGGGTCGAGCAAGAGTTCGACGGCCTGATCCCGGCACTGAAAGTGCGCAAGATCGACGCCATCCTGTCGTCCATGTCGATCACCGACGATCGCAAGAAGTCCGTGGACTTCACCGGCAAGTACTACCTGACCCCGGCACGCCTGGTGATGAAGGAAGGTACTGCGGTCAGCGAAGGCCTGACTGAGCTCAAGGGCAAGAAGATCGGCGTGCAGCGCGGCTCGATCCACGATCGCTTCGCCAAGGAAGTGTTCGGTGCGCAAGGCGCCACCATCGTTCCTTACGGCACCCAGAACGAAATCTACCTGGACGTCGCCGCTGGCCGTCTGGATGGCACCGTCGCCGATGCTACGCTGTTGGAAGACGGTTTCCTGAAGACTGATGCCGGTAAAGGCTTCGCCTTCGTTGGCCCATCGTTCACCGACGCCAAGTACTTCGGTGACGGCATCGGCATTGCCGTGCGCAAAGGCGACAAGGCCAACCTGGATCGCATCAACGCTGCCATCGCGGCCATCCGTGCCAACGGCAAGTACAAGCAGATTCAGGACAAGTACTTCAACTTCGACATCTACGGCCCAGACGCCAAGTAAATCGTCGACGTTTCACCTGTTCAATGGTGCAAGCAGCAGAGACTCTGAGGTTTGCACCATTTTTTCATCCCTAAGGTCGAGGACCTCATCATGTTGAAAGGCTACGGGGCAGTCATCCTCGACGGAGCGTGGCTGACGCTACAGCTCGCCTTGTCGTCCATGGCCCTGGCCATCGTGCTCGGTCTGATCGGTGTGGCGCTGCGTTTGTCGCCAGTGCGCTGGCTGGCCTGGCTCGGCGATCTGTATTCCACCGTGATCCGCGGGATTCCCGATCTGGTTCTGATCCTGCTGATTTTCTACGGCGGCCAGGATCTGCTCAATCGCGTCGCGCCGCTACTGGGCTTTGACGACTACATCGACCTCAATCCGCTGATGGCGGGTATCGGCACCTTGGGCTTCATCTTTGGTGCCTATCTGTCGGAAACCTTCCGCGGGGCGTTCATGGCCATTCCCAAAGGGCAGGCCGAAGCCGGCATGGCCTATGGCATGAGCAGCCTGCAAGTGTTCTTCCGGGTGCTGGTGCCGCAGATGATTCGCCTGGCGATCCCCGGCTTCACCAACAACTGGCTGGTCCTGACCAAGGCAACCGCACTGATTTCGGTAGTGGGCCTGCAGGACATGATGTTCAAGGCCAAGCAGGCGGCCGATGCCACCCGCGAACCTTTCACCTTCTTCCTGGCGGTAGCGGCGCTGTACCTGGTGATCACCAGTGTTTCGCTGCTGGCCCTGCGTTACCTCGAGAAGCGCTACTCGGTTGGCGTAAAGGCGGCTGATCTATGATTTTCGACTACAACGTCATCTGGGAAGCGCTGCCGCTGTACCTGAGCGGCCTGCTGACCACCCTCAAGTTGCTGGCGCTGTCGCTGCTGTTCGGTTTGCTGGCGGCGATCCCGCTGGGCCTGATGCGGGTCTCCAAGCAGCCTTTGGTGAACATGAGCGCCTGGCTCTACACCTACGTGATCCGCGGTACGCCGATGCTGGTGCAGCTGTTTCTGATCTACTACGGCCTGGCCCAGTTCGAAGCGGTGCGTGAAAGCTTCCTCTGGCCGTGGCTGTCCAGTGCAACCTTCTGTGCCTGCCTGGCCTTTGCCATCAACACCAGCGCCTATACCGCCGAGATCATCGCCGGCAGCCTCAAGGCCACGCCCCATGGCGAGATCGAGGCGGCCAAGGCCATGGGCATGTCGCGGGTCAAGATGTACCGCCGCATCCTCCTGCCATCGGCCCTGCGCCGGGCGCTGCCGCAGTACAGCAACGAAGTGATCATGATGCTGCAGACCACCAGCCTGGCGTCGATCGTCACCCTGATCGACATCACCGGTGCGGCGCGCACGGTCAACGCCCAGTACTACCTGCCGTTCGAGGCCTACATCACGGCCGGCGTGTTCTACCTGTGCCTGACCTTCATTCTGGTGCGCCTGTTCAAGCTGGCTGAGCGCCGCTGGCTGGGCTACCTGGCGCCGCGCAAGCACTGACGGCCTGCGCCCACTTTTTCGCCCTGAGCGTTAGCTCAAGACTGACTGCTTTGTGAGAATCGACAGCATGTACAAACTCGAAATCCAAGACCTGCATAAACGCTACGGCAGTCACGAAGTGCTCAAGGGCGTGTCCCTGGCGGCCAAGGCAGGCGACGTGATCAGCATCATCGGCTCCAGCGGTTCGGGCAAAAGTACCTTCCTGCGCTGCATCAACCTGCTCGAGCAGCCGCACGCGGGCAAGATCCTGCTCAACAACGAAGAGTTGAAGCTGGTAGCCAACAAGGATGGCGCGCTCAAGGCCGCCGATCCCAAGCAGTTGCAGCGCATGCGTTCGCGCCTGTCGATGGTGTTCCAGCACTTCAACCTGTGGTCGCACATGACCGCGCTGGAAAACATCATCGAAGCGCCGGTGCACGTGCTCGGCATGTCGAAGAAAGACGCCCTGGAAAAAGCCGAGCACTACCTGGCCAAAGTCGGTGTCGCCCACCGCAAGGACGCCTATCCTGGGCATATGTCCGGTGGTGAGCAGCAGCGCGTGGCGATTGCCCGGGCGCTGGCAATGGAGCCGGAAGTGATGCTGTTCGACGAGCCGACCTCGGCGCTCGACCCGGAGCTGGTTGGCGACGTGCTCAAGGTCATGCAGTCGCTGGCACAGGAAGGCCGGACCATGGTCGTGGTCACCCACGAAATGGGCTTTGCCCGTGAGGTGTCGAACCAGCTGGTGTTCCTGCACAAGGGCCTGGTGGAAGAGAGCGGCAATCCGCGCGAAGTGCTGGTCAATCCGCAGTCGGAACGTCTGCAGCAGTTCCTCTCGGGCAGCTTGAAGTAAGATTGCCGCTTTGCACCAAAATGGGTCATGCTGCGTATCAAGCGCAGCCTGACCAGGCTCTAACTTCTTGACCTCTCTCAGGTTTCGGACCGCATCCCATGACCACCCAGCGAATCGGTTTTCTCATCTGGCCCAGCACCAAAGCCCTGACCCTGGCGCTGGCCGAGGAGGTGTTGCGGGTAGCACAGAAGGTTCATCCGGAAGTGGTCTACGAGTTGTCCTTCCTGCAGGCCGAAGCGCCTGGCGAAGGTGCCTGGCGCCTGCCGGGCGAGCCGTGGGCGGGCAAACTCGAAGGCTGTCAGAAGCTGTTCCTGCTGGCGGACGAGCCGCCGCAGGCCGTAGCCTCGAGCCTGGCCAGCGCACTCAAGCAACTGGTGCGTGCCGGTTGCGTGGTCGGCGGCTTGTCGGCGGGGGTCTATCCGTTGGCGCAACTGGGCCTGCTCGATGGATACCGGGCCGCAGTGCACTGGCGCTGGCAGGATGATTTCGCCGAGCGTTTCCCCAAGGTCATCGCCACCAGCCACCTGTTCGACTGGGACCGCGACCGCCTGACAGCGTGCGGCGGCATGTCGGTGATCGACCTGTTGCTGGCGGTGCTGGCCCGCGATCACGGTGCCGAGCTTGCCGGTGCGGTGTCGGAAGAACTGGTGGTCGAGCGGATTCGCGAGGGCGGCGAGCGCCAGCGCATTCCGCTGCAGAACCGCCTGGGCTCCAGCCATCCGAAGCTGACCCAGGCCGTGCTGCTGATGGAAGCCAATATCGAAGAGCCGCTGACCACCGACGAGATCGCCCAGCATGTATGCGTCTCGCGCCGCCAACTGGAGCGGATCTTCAAGCAGTACCTCAATCGCGTGCCGAGCCAGTATTACCTGGAGCTGCGGCTGAACAAGGCCCGGCAGATGCTGATGCAGACCAGCAAGTCGATCATCCAGATCGGCCTCTCCTGCGGGTTTTCTTCCGGGCCGCATTTCTCCAGTGCCTATCGCAACTTCTTCGGTGCCACGCCGCGCGAAGATCGTAACCAGCGACGAAGCAGCAGCCCGTTCGAACTGTCTTCGGTGCCGGCCGAGCGCGGTTGATTTTTGATCGCGGGGCAAGCCGACTTGCCCCGCGATCGAACTGCCCATACAGAATCACCCGCGTATTCCCCGCAGCGTTTAAACTGCGCCTTTGCGACCCTATTTGTCGCATTGCCGTAAGCCTTGGTAAAACAGGGTTTGGCGCTATAAGAAGTTGTCGCTTGGCGGCAAGGTCAGGCGCCGATCTGTCCTTACAATCCCCCCATCGCTCGCCAGTTCCAGGCAGGCGTTCCTCTTCAGGAGACTCCGATGTCCGCTCCGCAAGCTCCGGTGCAACGCGCCGATTTCGATCAAGTGATGGTCCCCAACTATGCACCGGCGGCTTTCATTCCCGTCCGTGGAGCGGGCTCCCGCGTGTGGGATCAGGCGGGCCGCGAGCTGATCGATTTCGCCGGCGGCATCGCCGTAAACGTGCTTGGCCATGCGCATCCGGCGCTGGTTGGCGCCCTGACCGAGCAGGCCAACAAACTGTGGCACGTGTCCAACGTGTTCACCAACGAGCCGGCCCTGCGCCTGGCGCACAAGCTGGTTGACGCGACCTTTGCCGAGCGTGCGTTCTTCTGCAACTCCGGTGCCGAAGCCAACGAGGCCGCATTCAAGCTGGCCCGTCGTGTCGCCCACGACCGTTTCGGCCCCGAGAAGCACGAAATCATCGCCACCGTTAACAGCTTCCACGGTCGTACCCTGTTCACCGTCAGCGTCGGCGGCCAGCCGAAGTACTCCGACGGTTTCGGGCCGAAAATCACCGGCATCAGCCACGTGCCGTACAACGACCTGGAAGCGCTCAAAGCACAGATCTCCGACAAGACCTGCGCCGTGGTCATCGAGCCTATCCAGGGTGAAAGCGGCGTGGTCCCGGCTGACGTTGCCTACCTGCAAGGCGCCCGCGAGCTGTGCGACAAGCACAACGCGCTGCTGATCTTCGACGAAGTGCAGACCGGCGTTGGCCGTACTGGCTCGCTGTTCGCCTACCAGCACTACGGCGTGACCCCGGACATCCTCTCCAGCGCCAAGAGCCTGGGCGGCGGTTTCCCGATCGGCGCCATGCTGACCACCGAAGACCTGGCCAAGCACCTGGCCGTCGGCACCCACGGCACCACCTACGGCGGCAACCCGCTGGCTTGTGCGGTGGCCAACGCCGTGCTGGATGTGGTCAACACCCCTGAAGTGCTGGCCGGCGTCAAGGCCAAGCACCAGAAGTTCAAGGCGCGCCTGGAGCAGATCGGCGAGAAGTACGGCCTGTTCACCCAGGTACGTGGCGTTGGCCTGCTGATCGGTTGCGTGTTGTCTGAAGCCTGGAAGGGCAAGGCCAAGGACGTCTTCAACGCCGCCGAGAAAGAAGGCCTGATGGTCCTGCAAGCCGGCCCGGATGTCGTGCGTTTCGCCCCGAGCCTGGTGGTCGAAGATGCCGACATCGACGAAGGCCTGGATCGTTTCGAGCGTGCCGCGGCAAAACTGACTCAGGCCTGATTCACGCCTGCAGTCCTGTCATCGGCCCTGCGGGGCCGGTGATACCGAATTCCAGAGCAGGTGCCTGCGGGCGCCTGCTGTTTTTATCTGAGCCGGCGGATGTCGGCCTGTATACCCGAAAGGAGTGACACCATGCTGGTGATGCGCCCCGCGCAAATGGCTGATCTGGGCGAAGTGCAGCGTCTTGCCGCAGACAGCCCCATTGGTGTCACGTCCTTGCCGGATGATGCCGGTCGCCTGAGCGACAAGATTGCCGCTTCGGAAACCTCCTTCGCCGCTGAAGTCAGCTTCAACGGTGAAGAGAGCTACTTCTTTGTTCTCGAAGACAGCAGCAGCGGCAAGCTGGTCGGCTGCTCGGCCATCGTTGCCTCGGCCGGCTATTCCGAGCCGTTCTACAGCTTTCGCAACGAGACCTTCGTGCATGCGTCGCGCGAGCTGAAGATCCACAACAAGATCCACGTCCTCTCGCAGTGCCACGACCTGACCGGCAACAGCCTGCTGACCAGCTTCTACGTACTGCCGGAACTGGTCGGCAGCGGCTGGGCCGAGCTCAACTCCCGTGGCCGCCTGCTGTTCATGGCCGCCCACCCGGAGCGCTTTGCCGAATCGGTGGTGACCGAGATTGTCGGCTACAGCGACGAGCATGGTGATTCGCCGTTCTGGGACGCCATCGGGCGCAACTTCTTCGACCTCAACTACGCCGAGGCCGAGCGCCTGTGCGGCCTCAAGAGCCGGACCTTCCTGGCCGAGCTGATGCCCCATTACCCGATCTACGTGCCTCTGCTGCCGGACGCCGCGCAGGAGGCCATGGGCCAGGTGCATCCGCGGGCGCAGATCACCTTCGACATCCTGATGCGCGAAGGCTTCGAGACCGATCACTACATCGACATTTTCGACGGCGGCCCGACCCTGCATGCGCGGGTTTCCGGGATCCGGTCGATTGCCCAGAGCCGGGTGATGCCGGTCAAGCTGGACGACTCTGCCAGCAAGGGCGGGCGCCCGTACCTGGTCAGCAATGGCCAGTTGCAGGACTACCGCGCAGTGCTGCTGGAGCTCGACTGGGCCCCCGGCAAGCCGGTCAGCCTCAGTCTTGAAGCCGCCGAAGCCCTGGGCGTCGGCGAAGGCGCCAGCGTGCGTCTGGTCGCGGTTTGATCCCTGCGGTTCAATAATCGAGCACCCAGGTCGAGTTTTGCGGCAGGCCAAAGGCCGCCGCCCGAGGAGATAGCATGATCGTTCGTCCCGTACGCAGCAGCGATTTACCCGCGCTGATCGAGCTGGCGCGCAGCACCGGCACCGGCCTGACCACCTTGCCGGCCAATGAAGAGCGCCTGTCGCACCGGGTCGGCTGGGCCGAGAAAACCTTCCGTGGCGAAGCCGAGCGCGGCGATGCCGACTACCTGTTCGTGCTGGAAAACGACGAAGGCGTGGTGGTGGGTATCTCTGCCATCGCCGGCGCGGTCGGCCTGCGTGAGCCCTGGTACAACTACCGGGTCGGCCTGACCGTCAGCGCTTCCCAGGAGCTGAACATCTACCGGGAAATTCCCACCCTGTTCCTGGCCAACGACCTGACCGGCAACTCCGAACTGTGCTCGCTGTTCCTGCGCGCCGATCACCGCAGTGGCCTCAATGGCCGCCTGCTGGCCAAGGCGCGGTTGCTGTTTATCGCCGAGTTCCCGGAGCTGTTCGGCAACAAGATCATTGCCGAAATGCGCGGTATGTCCGACGAGCAGGGTCGTTCGCCGTTCTGGGAAAGCCTGGGCCGGCACTTCTTCAAGATGGAATTCAGCCAGGCCGACTACCTGACCGGTGTCGGCAACAAGGCCTTCATTGCCGAGCTGATGCCCAAGTTTCCGCTGTACACCTGCTTCCTCTCGGAAGCGGCGCGCAACGTCATTGGCCGTGTGCACACCGACACAGAGCCTGCGCTGGCGATGCTCAAGAGCGAAGGTTTCAGCTACCAGGGTTATGTCGATATCTTTGACGCAGGCCCTGCGGTGGAGTGCGAGACCGCCAAGATTCGTGCGGTGCACGACAGCCAGGCACTGGTGCTGGCTGTTGGCACTCCAGGCGACGATGCCACCCCCTTCATCATCCACAACCGCAAGCGTGAAGACTGCCGCATTACTGCCGCACCGGCGCGCCTTGCTGCCGGCACCCTGGTGGTCGATCCTCAGACTGCCAAACGCCTGCGCCTGAGCGCCGGTGACCAGGTGCGTGCGGTACCACTGTCTGCTGCCCGGGAGGCCAAATAATGACGACTCACTTTATCGCCGGCAGCTGGCAGGCAGGTCAGGGCGAAGCACTGCAATCACTTAACCCGGTCAGCCAGCAGGTTGTCTGGCAAGGCCAGGGCGCCAACGCCGGGCAGGTCGACAGTGCGGTCAAGGCCGCGCGCCAGGCCTTTGCCGGCTGGGCGCTGCAGTCGCTGGAAGCGCGCATCAGCGTGCTTGAAGCCTTTGCCGCGGCGCTCAAGGCCAATGCCGATGAGCTGGCGCGCTGCATCGGTGAAGAAACCGGCAAGCCGCTGTGGGAAGCCGCCACCGAAGTGACCAGCATGGTCAACAAGGTAGCGATTTCGGTACAGAGCTACCGCGAACGCACCGGTGAAAAGAGCGGCCCGCTGGCCGATGCCACCGCCGTGCTGCGCCATAAGCCTCACGGTGTGGTTGCAGTGTTCGGCCCGTACAACTTCCCCGGCCACCTGCCCAACGGACATATCGTTCCGGCGCTGCTGGCCGGTAATACCGTGGTGTTCAAGCCCAGCGAGCTGACCCCGAAAGTCGCCGAGCTGACGGTCAAGTGCTGGATCGACGCCGGCCTGCCGGCAGGCGTGCTCAACCTGGTCCAGGGCGCCCGCGAAACCGGCGTGGCCCTGGCTGCCAACCCAGGCATCGACGGCTTGTTCTTCACCGGCTCCAGCCCCACTGGCAACCTGCTGCACCAGCAGTTCGCCGGGCGCCCGGACAAGATCCTGGCCCTGGAGATGGGCGGCAACAACCCGCTGGTGGTCGACGAGGTCAAGGACCTTGACGCTGCGGTGTACACCATCATCCAGTCGGCGTTCATTTCCGCCGGCCAGCGGTGCACCTGCGCGCGCCGCCTGCTGGTGCCGCAAGGCGCCTGGGGCGATGCGCTGCTCAAACGCCTGGTCGAAGTGAGCAAGAACATTACGGTCGGTGCCTTCGACCAGCAGCCGGCGCCGTTCATGGGCTCGGTGATTTCCCTGGGCGCGGCCAAGGCACTGCTCGATGCCCAGGCGCACCTGCTCGGCAACGGCGGCGTGTCGCTGCTGCCAATGACCCAGCCGCAAGCCACCGCTGCCCTGCTGACCCCGGGCATCATCGATGTCAGCGCAGTCGCCGAGCGCCTGGACGAAGAGTTCTTCGGCCCGCTGCTGCAAGTGATTCGCTACAGTGATTTCGATGCGGCCATCGCCGAGGCCAACAACACCCAGTACGGCCTGGCCGCCGGCCTGTTGTCCGATTCCCACGCGCGCTATCAGTACTTCTGGCTGCAAAGCCGCGCCGGCATCGTCAACTGGAACAAGCAACTGACCGGCGCCGCCAGCAGCGCGCCATTCGGTGGCGTGGGCGCCAGCGGCAACCACCGTGCCAGTGCCTATTACGCGGCTGATTATTGCGCTTACCCGGTAGCCTCGCTGGAGACCGCCAGCCTGACCCTGCCTGCGACACTGACGCCCGGCGTCTCCCTATAACAAAAGGTCCACGGAGCCTTGCCGATGAAATCGTTTGAAGTGAATTTTGATGGTCTGGTCGGACCGACGCACAACTACGGCGGGCTGTCGTACGGTAACGTTGCTTCGCAAAGCAACAGCCAGCAGGCATCCAACCCGCGTGAGGCGGCGCGTCAGGGCCTGGCGAAGATGAAGGCGTTGATGGAGATGGGCTTCCAGCAGGGCGTACTGGCCCCGCAGGAGCGCCCGGACGTGGCAGCACTACGCCGCCTGGGTTTCACTGGAACCGACGCACAAGTGATCGAGCGTGCCGCCAAAGAGGCCATGCCGTTGCTGGTCGCCAGCTGCTCGGCCTCGAGCATGTGGGTGGCCAACGCCGCCACCGTCAGCCCCAGTGCCGACACTGCGGACGGTCGCGTGCACTTCACCGCCGCCAACCTCAACTGCAAGTACCACCGCAGTATCGAGCACCCGACCACCAGCCGCGTGCTCGGCGCCATGTTTGCTGATAACAAGCATTTTGCCCACCACGCCGCTTTGCCGGCGGTAGCGCAGTTTGGTGACGAAGGCGCGGCCAACCACACACGTTTCTGCCGCAGCTACGGCGAGGCCGGTGTCGAGTTCTTCGTCTACGGCCGCAGCGCCTTCGACACCCGCTACCCGGCGCCACAGAAGTACCCGGCACGCCAGACGCTTGAGGCGTCGCAAGCCGTCGCACGCCTGCACGGCCTGAGCGAGGAGGGCGTGGTCTTCGCCCAGCAGAACCCGGCGGTGATCGACCAGGGCGTGTTCCACAACGACGTGATCGCGGTAGGTAACGGCGAAGTGCTGTTCTACCACGAAGACGCCTTCCTCGAGACCGAGGCGATGCTTGGCCAACTGCAGGCTAAACTGGCTAAACGAGGCGGCAACTTCAAGGCGATCTGCGTACCGCGCTCGGCTGTAACGGTAGAGGACGCGGTGCGTTCGTACCTGTTCAACAGCCAGTTGCTGTCTCGCGCCGATGGTTCGATGCTGCTGATCGTGCCGGAAGAGTGCCGTAACAACGAGCGGGTCTGGGCCTATCTGTCGTCCTTGACCCGCTCGGGCGGGCCGGTCGGCGAGGTCAAGGTCTTCGACCTCAAGCAAAGCATGCAGAACGGCGGCGGGCCGGCGTGCCTGCGTTTGCGTGTGGCATTGAATGAAACGGAACTGGCGGCGGTCAATCCAGGCGTTATCATGACCGCACCGCTGTACGACACCCTGACTCAATGGGTCGACAAGCACTACCGCGATCGCCTGAGCGAAACCGACCTGGCCGATCCGCAGTTGTTGCTGGAATGTCGTACGGCACTGGATGAACTGACCCAGATCCTCAAACTGGGTTCGGTCTATCCGTTCCAACTCCAACCTTGAGAGAGAATTCGACTATGTCCGACGCCCTGCAGCTGATCCTTGAAGATGAAGATGGTACCCAGCTGGAAACTTCCTGCACCCGCTTTGCGGTGGTCTGGCAAGGCAAGGAGGTATGGATTCAGCAGGATGGCCGTGGTCAGCTGCTGATCGGCGTCGACGTTGAAGAAGACGACACCGAGTACGCCAACCTGCTGCTGCGCCCGCTGGCCACCAACCTGGTGAGCCTGCAGCTGGAAATGGAACCGGCCGATGCCGGCGACGATGATGATCACGTCCATGGTCCCGATTGCGGCCACCATCACTAAGGAATAGCCCATGCTCGCCCTCGGCAAACTGCTTGAACTGACCCTGGCCGGTCGTGAACCGGCAGAGAAGACCCAGCTGACTGTCGAAGGCGTACGCATGCGCTGGCTCGGCGAGGGCGCCCTCGAAGTGCGCCCGCCCGATGCCCTTGACAATGGCCTGGACCTGCTGCTGTCGGCGGGTATCCATGGCAACGAAACCGCACCGATCGAGCTGCTTGACCGGTTGCTGCACGACATTGCCCGCGGCGATCTCAAGCCGCGCGCGCGTATTCTGTTCCTGTTCGGTAACCCTGACGCGATCCGCCGCGGCGAGCGTTATATCGAGCAAGACGTCAACCGCCTGTTCAATGGTCGCCACGATCAGACCAGCGGCCCCGAGGCCCTGCGCGCCTGCGAGCTGGAGCGCCTGGCGGCGACTTTCTTCAGTGTGCCTGATCGCACCCGTCTGCATTACGACCTGCACACCGCCATTCGCGGTTCGAAGATCGAGCAGTTCGCGCTCTATCCGTACAAGGAAGGCCGCCAGCATTCGCGCCGCGAACTGGCGCGCCTGAGCGCGGCCGGCATGGAGGCGGTGCTGCTGCAGAGCAAGGTGTCGATCACCTTCACGGCCTACACCTATGAGCAACTGGGGGCCGAAGCTTTTACCCTGGAACTTGGCAAGGCGCGGCCGTTCGGAGAGAACGGCGCGGTCAACGTCGATCGCCTGGAAACCCGCCTCAAACAGATTATCGATGGCACCGAACCCGAGCCGCCTGAGGCCCTGGATGGATTGAAACTGTTCAGCGTGGCGCGCGAGATCATCAAGCACAGCGAGCATTTTCGCCTGAACCTGCCGGCCGATGTCGAGAATTTCTCAGAGCTCGAGCCCGGTTACCTGCTGGCCGAGGATATCGCCGATACCCGCTGGATTGTCGAAGAGCAGGGCGCGCGCATCATTTTCCCCAACCCGAAAGTCAAGAACGGCCTTCGGGCGGGGATTTTGATCGTGCCCGCGTCAGATCAGGGCCTTGCTTGAGTTGGGCACGTTTGAACTTAAAAGTGAATTCGCGGAGCCAGGCCCAGCTCCAGGCGCAAGGCGTTTTCAGTAAAAGGCGCTGGGTTGGTACGCAGGGCAGGGGTATCGGTGGACAAGCCGAAATCAAAAGGCCTATGGCTGGTGATAATGCCGATGGCCTGCAGTTGCGAATTGGCTACCTCCTGTTGCTTGCCGGCCCGTGTGGTGACTATTGAGGTGCCTGGGAAAACCGAGCCGGTGAGGGAGTTCCAGGCATTGCACAGACAACGGTAGAAATCCAGCAGGGGCAGGTCGTCGGAAGCTGGTCCTGCAGGGTTGAAGTGCAGTTTGCCGCCAGCGTCGGCAATGCCCGGAACTCCGTTCGGTGTAACGAAGTGATCGCCGATATCGTCATCGAAATCCATGTCGGGCTCATAGCCCGAGGGTAAATGGTTCAGGATTTCGTCCACCGTGATCGAGGGCCTGTTGTCCAGCGCCGACAGCAGCTGTCTTCCCGCGCTGGTTTTGCGAAGCAGGTCTAAGTGGTCGGCGATCAGGCGTTGAAAGCGTGAGTCCCCTTGTGGGCGGATACTGTTATTGCCCAGGGCCGCATGTTCAGGACTTACCGGTTGGCTGAAGCGGCTGTCGCCGGGCAAGTTGCGGGCGTAGAAGGCTTCACTGCCTGCGCTGCCCAGCAGGATGTTGCCGTCGATACGGTTTTCCCCTGAGCCCGTTTCGATGTAGGTAAGCCCTGTGCCGAGGACAATACGATTGTTGCCGGCCCCGACATAGATTTTGCTGTCGCCGCTGCCTGTTTCAATATGGTTGTTGCCATTACCCGCATTGATAATGACTTGGTGATGCACGTCTTCAGTGATCCAGATCCTGCTGCCAGTGTTTTGAGTGCGCAGGACCAGTATTTGATCGTCGTTCATCGCCAGGACAAACCTGGTCGTGCCGATGACAGCGTACAGGTTGCAGTCCAGGGTTGAAATTTCAATATTTTCAGCAGGTGACCGGACCTGTATATCCACCTGGCTTGTGTGAGGGGCGCTGGTTATCGAGTGCTTGAAGTGTTCCGAGGTGACGGTGACATTGCTGTCCTCATGCAGCAGGATCACTTGACGGACCGCGCCAGGATACGGGTCATCGTCATACTGGAAGTGGGCATAGCCCGAGCCGCGCCCGGTAAGGTAGTAAGTCGGATTGGGGTTGCTTAGGTTGTACATGTCCACTCCATTGGGCGTTGGGAAAACGTCAGGCTATGGAGGTTTGAACATGTCCGGGCACTACATATTTATGCATCTGTGCGCAAGGCGGGGAGGCTGCCAGGCTCATCGCTGAGCGGTGCCACGGGCCCAAGAACCGGCCGCAGCGGTGCGGCCGGCGCTGGTGATGCAGGACTAGATTGCGCGTTTTTGCGCTACTTCGTTACGGCGTAACGCACGCAACTTCTGCAAGGTATCGGCGCAAGTTTTCGCCGCTTCCACGCCCTTGACCAGGAAGTGTTCGAAGTAGAAGTTCTGGTGCTCGTCGCCGGCATGGAAGTGGTGCGGGGTCAGCACTACCGAGAACACCGGCACTTCGGTTTCCAGTTGCACCTGCATCAGGCCGCTGATCACCGACTGGGCGACGAACTCGTGGCGGTACAGGCCGCCATCGACCACCAGACCGGCAGCAACGATGCCAGCGTAGCGGCCGCCACGGGCCAGCAGCTTGGCGTGCAGGGGGATCTCGAAAGCGCCGCCGACTTCGAAGAAGTCGATGTCGCTGGGCTGATAGCCTTGTTTACCCATTTCCTCGACGAATGCCTTGCGCGCCTGGTCGACAATGTCTTTGTGCCAGCAAGCCTGGATGAAGGCGATGCGCTCGTGGGAAGGGTTCTTGCTATCGATTGCGGTAGGTTGCATTGAAACGGACTCCTGTTTGTATGAGAAACAGGGCGCTGGATCGAAGGGGATTTCGCCGTGCAGGTGCAAAGCGACAGGCGCGGCTGCGCCTATCCCGTTCTCTCTTTATCCGGACTATGACCGTCGGCCCCGGAATCACACCGGGTCTGCTGACCTTACAGGCTGGCCTGCAAGCGCTCGCGGGCTATGCGCATTGCGCGCAATTACCGCCGGTGGGGAATTGCACCCCGCCCTGAGAACGTTGCCACCGGTATCGGCGGCGGGGAATTATTAGCACAGATGTCAGGTAAACGTATAGGCTGCTAACGGTTTTTTCCGGATGAACGACATTTCATCAGGGAAACCTTGCCAATTGTTTTATACGGCCCCAGTAATACCGTGTCACCAGATCACAACAGGCCCTGAGAGGCCGGGCAGGGTGCCAGCGAGCGGTTTTTCGCTGACGTTGTCGCTGCAGGCCGTCCAATTGACGGTTTCTATAGCATAAACACACTGCACCCGAGCCTAAGGCCCGATATAATGCGGCCCTTTGCCGTCGTTTCGTCAATTTGACGCAAGCATTTGCCTTAAGGCCGCCGTTTCCGTGGAAGAACCTATGAAAAGCGCAGAAATCCGTGAAGCCTTCCTTCGCTTCTTCGAAGAGCAGGGACACACCCGAGTTGCCTCCAGCTCCTTGATTCCGGGCAACGACCCGACCCTGCTGTTCACCAACGCGGGGATGAACCAGTTCAAGGACTGCTTCCTTGGCCAGGAAAAGCGCGCCTACACCCGCGCGACCAGCAGCCAGAAATGCGTGCGCGCCGGTGGCAAGAACAGCGACCTGGAAAACGTCGGCTACACCGCCCGTCACCACACCTTCTTCGAAATGCTGGGCAACTTCAGCTTCGGTGATTACTTCAAGAAGGACGCGATCACCTACGCCTGGACCTTCCTGACCAAGGTGCTGAACCTGCCGGAAGAGAAACTCTGGGTCACCGTCTATGCCAGCGACGACGAGGCATACGACATCTGGACCAAAGAGATCGGCGTACCGGCCGAGCGCATGGTGCGCATTGGCGACAACAAGGGCGCGCCCTACGCCTCCGACAACTTCTGGACCATGGGCGATACCGGCCCGTGCGGCCCTTGCACCGAGATCTTCTATGATCACGGCGCCGACATCTGGGGCGGCCCGCCCGGCTCGCCGGAAGAAGATGGCGACCGTTACATCGAGATCTGGAACAACGTTTTCATGCAGTTCAACCGCACTGCCGATGGCGTGCTGCACCCGCTGCCTGCACCGTCGGTGGATACCGGCATGGGCCTGGAACGCATCAGTGCGGTCATGCAGCATGTGCACTCGAACTACGAGATCGACCTGTTCCGCAACCTGCTCAGCGCTTCGGCCGCCGCCATCGGCTGCGCCAATGCCGAGCAGTCGTCGCTCAAAGTGGTTTCCGACCACATCCGTTCGTGCAGCTTCCTGATTGCCGACGGCGTGCTGCCGTCCAACGAAGGCCGCGGCTACGTCCTGCGCCGCATCATCCGTCGCGCCTGCCGCCACGGTAACAAGCTGGGCGCCACCGGCAGCTTCTTCTACAAGATCGTCGCCGCCCTGGTCGCCGAGATGGGCGAAGCCTTCCCCGAGCTCAAGCAGCAGCAGGCCAACATCGAGCGCGTGCTCAAGGCTGAAGAAGAGCAGTTCGCCAAGACCCTGGAGCAGGGCCTGAAGATCCTCGAGCAGGACCTGGCCGAGCTCAAGGGCACCGTGGTGCCGGGTGACGTGGTGTTCAAACTGTACGACACCTATGGCTTCCCGATGGACCTGACCGCCGACATCGCCCGCGAACGCGAGCTGACCATCGACGAAGCAGGCTTCGAGCGCGAGATGGAAGCCCAGCGTGAGCGTGCCCGCTCCGCCAGCGCCTTCGGCCTGGACTACAACACCCTGGTCAAGGTCGACGTGGCCACCGAGTTCACCGGCTACAACGCCACCGAAGGCAGCGCCAGCATCGTTGCTCTTTATAAGGACGGCAAGGTTGTCGAGCAGCTGGGCGAAGGCGAGGAGGGCGTGGTCATCCTCGACCGCACGCCGTTCTACGCCGAGTCCGGTGGCCAGGTGGGCGACACCGGCTACCTGCAAGCGGGCAACGTGCGCTTTGACGTGCGCGACACCACCAAGACCGGCGGCGCCTTCCTGCACCACGGTGTGGTGGCCAGCGGCACCCTGACTGTCGGCACCCAGGTGCAGACCCGGGTCGATGCCGACGTCCAGCACGCCACCTCGCTGAACCACTCCGCCACCCACCTGCTGCACGCTGCGCTGCGCCAGGTGCTGGGCGATCACGTACAACAGAAGGGCTCGCTGGTCGATAGCCAGCGCCTGCGCTTCGACTTCAGTCACTTCGAGGCGGTCAAGCCGGAGCAGCTCAAGGCCCTGGAAGACATCGTCAACCGTGAAGTGCGCAAGAACTCCGAGGTGAAAACCGAAGAGACCGATATCGAAACCGCCAAGCAGAAGGGCGCCATGGCGCTGTTCGGCGAGAAGTACGGCGACAGCGTGCGGGTGCTGAGCATGGGCGGCGATTTCTCCGTCGAGCTGTGCGGCGGTATCCACGCCAAGCGTACCGGTGATATCGGCCTGCTCAAGATCATCAGCGAAGGTGGCGTGGCCTCCGGCGTACGCCGGATCGAAGCGGTCACCGGCGCTGCCGCACTGGCTTACCTGAACGCTGCCGAAGAGCAGCTCAAGGAAGCCGCGCAACTGGTCAAGGGCAGCCGCGAAAACCTGATCGACAAGCTCTCGGCAGTGCTGGAGCGCAACCGCCAGCTGGAAAAACAGCTGGAGCAACTGCAGGCCAAGGCCGCCAGCGCTGCTGGCGACGACCTGTCCAGTGCAGCCGTCGAGGTCAAGGGCGTGAAAGTCCTGGCCGCGCGTCTGGATGGCCAGGATGGCAAGGCGCTACTGGCGCTGGTCGATCAACTGAAGAACAAACTCGGCCGCGCAGTGATCCTGCTCGGCAGTGTCCATGAGGAAAAGGTCGTACTGGTTGCCGGTGTGACCAAAGACCTGACTGGCCAACTCAAAGCCGGTGATTTGATGAAGCAAGCCGCTGCCGCGGTGGGTGGCAAGGGCGGTGGTCGTCCGGACATGGCGCAAGGTGGTGGCGTAGACACCGCCGCGCTGGACAACGCGCTGGCCCTGACCGTGCCATTCGTGGAGCAGGGCGTTTAAGGCGTACATCGGCCCGCCGTCCAGTGGCGGGCCATGGCGTCGTTTGAATGTTTATTGGGTGCCCTTCATGGGCTGAGGCGGCTTTGAAATGGCGTTGATCGTACAGAAATTTGGCGGTACCTCGGTCGGCACAGTCGAGCGAATCGAGCAGGTTGCCGACAAGGTCAAGAAGTTCCGCGAAGCCGGCGATGACCTGGTGGTAGTACTGTCGGCGATGAGCGGCGAAACCAATCGCCTGATCGACCTGGCCAAGAAGATCAGCGATCAGCCGGTTCCGCGTGAACTGGATGTGATCGTCTCCACTGGCGAGCAGGTGACTATCGCCTTGCTGGCCATGGCCCTGATCAAACGTGGTATTCCGGCAGTGTCCTACACCGGTAACCAGGTGCGGATCCTCACCGACAGCGCGCACAACAAGGCGCGCATCCTGCAGATCGACGACCAGAAGATTCGTGGCGACCTCAAGGCCGGCCGCGTGGTTGTGGTTGCAGGTTTCCAGGGCGTCGACGAGCACGGCAACATCACCACCCTCGGTCGCGGTGGCTCCGACACCACCGGCGTGGCCCTGGCGGCAGCGCTCAAGGCGGACGAGTGCCAGATCTACACCGATGTCGATGGTGTCTACACCACCGACCCGCGCGTGGTGGCCCAGGCCCAGCGCCTGGACAAGATCACCTTCGAAGAGATGCTGGAAATGGCCAGCCTCGGTTCCAAGGTGCTGCAGATCCGCGCCGTCGAGTTCGCCGGCAAGTACAACGTCCCGCTGCGCGTGCTGCACAGCTTCCAGGAGGGTCCGGGTACCCTCATTACCATTGATGAAGAGGAATCCATGGAACAGCCGATCATTTCCGGCATCGCCTTCAATCGCGATGAAGCCAAGCTGACCATCCGTGGCGTACCGGATACCCCGGGCGTTGCTTTCAAGATCCTCGGCCCTATCAGTGCCGCGAACATCGAAGTCGACATGATCGTGCAGAACGTTTCGCACGATAACACCACCGACTTCACCTTCACCGTGCATCGCAACGACTACGACAAGGCCCACAAGGTCCTGGACAAGACCGCCGCCGAGCTCAACGCTCGCGAAGTGGTAGGTGACACCAACATCGCCAAGGTCTCGATCGTCGGCGTCGGCATGCGTTCCCATGCCGGTGTCGCCAGCCGCATGTTCGAAGCGCTGGCCAAGGAGAGCATCAACATCCAGATGATCTCCACCTCCGAGATCAAGGTCTCGGTGGTAATAGAAGAGAAGTACCTGGAGCTGGCAGTGCGCGCCCTGCACACCGCCTTCGAGCTCGACGCCCCTGCCCGACAGGGCGAGTAAGGCGGCTGCCTCTGGGGGCGCGGCCATGCCGCGCCCTTCGTGTTTCTGGCTGGCGTGAGAAATCTGTGCTTTTGCTCGCGCTAGTCAATACTTAGGCGTAGGTCAGCAGCCGTCACGGGTTGTAGGCTGAAGCCCTTTTTTTTGCAGACTGTTATCCCTGAACTGAATTGCGTGAGGAGAAAGCTATGTTGATTCTGACTCGTCGGTGCGCCGAGAGCCTGATCATTGGCGACGGCGAAATCACCGTGACCGTGCTCGGCGTCAAAGGAAACCAAGTGCGGATAGGGGTCAACGCCCCTAAAGAAGTGGCCGTCCACCGTGAGGAAATCTACCTGCGGATCAAGAAAGAGAAGGACGAAGAACCAACCCATTAATTTTTATCGAGTTTTTTTCAAAAAAGAGTTTGCAAACGGGGAAGGGTCTGGTTATTATACGCCCCGTGTTGCGGAGAGGTGGCCGAGTGGCCGAAGGCGCTCCCCTGCTAAGGGAGTATACCTCACAAGGGTATCGGGGGTTCGAATCCCCCCTTCTCCGCCATTATTCATGTAGGACGCTGTAATCTGCCTGAATCGCCTAAGTCGTTGAAATTAAACGAAAAAGTGGTTGGCAAAATGATTTAGCGGCCTATAATGCGCGGTAACAAATGCACTCATAGCTCAGCTGGATAGAGTACTCGGCTACGAACCGAGCGGTCGGAGGTTCGAATCCTCCTGAGTGCACCATACGACGAAGCGGTTTTCAACTTGAATGCTGCTTCAGCTGCAACCAGAGGTGATCTGGTCCATCAAGCGCCAACCCTGCACTCATAGCTCAGCTGGATAGAGTACTCGGCTACGAACCGAGCGGTCGGAGGTTCGAATCCTCCTGAGTGCACCATACACCGAAGCAGTTTTCAGTTTGAAAGTTGCTTTAGCTGTAACCAGAGGTGATCTGGTCCATCAAGCGCCAACCTGCACTCATAGCTCAGCTGGATAGAGTACTCGGCTACGAACCGAGCGGTCGGAGGTTCGAATCCTCCTGAGTGCACCATACAACAGAAAGCCCGCCTATCAAGGCGGGCTTTTTGCTTTCCGGCATTCATCTTCCGGTAAGGCGTGATGAATAGACTGTCATCGTTGCCGTGCCAGCCCCGCGCTATTTTATGCCGATCCCGATGTGTTTTTTTTCGCGCTACCGCCGTCGCACTGTTGCCTGCATACGTTGTCACAAGTATGTCTCGCAAACGATTGTTCTAGCCGCGATTTTTTCAGCACCCTGACAGCTCAAGCGGTGTATGATTGCGCCCGTCAGCCCCGCCGGGGCTTGTGGAATACCACCATGGACTTACCCAGTAGTTACTCAATAGCAAGTTTTGCCAATCAAGAATTGACTGATTGATCTCCCGGCGTGCTCCGCTGCTGGGAGTGGAGTTCGCCTATGACTGAAGTAGAAGTAAAAAAGACGCAAGAAAGCCTGCAGGATCGCCTGGCCCAGGTGGTCGAACTGCTGCAGCGTCAACGCGTGGTCGAAGACCTGACCCACCGTCAGGAAGGTCATCACCATGACCTGGTAGAAAACCTCGTTCACCGCCAGAACCTGGTCGAGCTGCAACGCAAGCTCGACGACCTGCACTCCGCCGACGTTGCCTACATTCTCGAAGCCTTGCCGCTGGACGATCGTCTGACCGTCTGGCAACTGGTCAAGGCCGAGCGCGATGGTGACATCCTCCTCGAAGTGTCCGACTCGGTCCGCGAGACCCTGATCGCCGACATGGACGATCACGAGCTGCTCGCCGCTGCCAAGGAAATGGACGCCGACGAACTGGCTGACCTGGCGCCCGAGCTGCCCCGTGACGTTGTCCACGAGCTGATGGAAAGCCTCGATGCCCAGCAGCGCGAACGCGTGCGTTCGGCCCTGAGCTACGACGAGGACCAGGTCGGTGCATTGATGGACTTCGAGATGGTCACCATCCGCGAAGACGTCAGCCTCGAAGTGGTATTGCGCTACCTGCGCCGGCTCAAGGAGCTGCCAGGCCACACCGACAAACTGTTCGTGGTTGATTACGACGGCATCCTCAAGGGCGTGCTGCCGATCAAGCGCTTGCTGGTCAACGACCCGGAGAAGAAAGTCGCCGAGGTCATGGCCAGCGATCCGGTGAGTTTCCACCCGGATGAAGACGCCTACGATGCCGCTCAGGCGTTCGAGCGTTACGACTTGATTTCCGCGCCGGTGGTGGACAAGAGCGATCGCCTGATCGGCCGTCTGACCATCGATGAAATGGTCGACCTGATTCGTGAAGAAAGCGAAAGCGAAGTGCTGAGCATGGCCGGTCTGCGCGAAGAAGAAGACATCTTCGCCTCGGTCTGGCGCTCGCTGCGCAACCGCTGGGCGTGGCTGGCAATCAACCTGATCACTGCCTTCGTCGCCTCGCGGGTGATCGGCCTGTTCGAAGGCTCGATCGAAAAACTGGTGGCACTGGCGGCGCTGATGCCGATCGTTGCCGGTATCGGCGGCAACTCCGGCAACCAGACCATCACCATGATCGTGCGCGCCATGGCCCTCGACCAGGTCAGCCCCGGCAACACCTCGCGGTTGATGCGCAAGGAGCTGGCAGTGTCGCTGATCAACGGCCTGATCTGGGGCGGAGTGATTGGTGTGGTCGCCTACCTGCTGTATGACAGCTGGTCGCTCGGCGTGGTCATGACCGGTGCCATGACCCTCAACTTGTTGCTGGCGGCGCTGATGGGGGTATTGATCCCGATGACCCTGGTGCGCCTGGGCCGCGATCCGGCGATGGGCTCCAGCGTGATGATCACGGCGGTGACCGACAGTGGTGGCTTCTTCATCTTCCTGGGCCTTGCCACCATCTTCCTGCTCTGATTGAGCATCCGACAAAAAACACCCCTCGCGAGGGGTGTTTTTTTGCCTGGCGTTTATTGCTCGGTGAGGTGCTCGATAAAGGTCGAGCCGCTGTAGCACTCGCGGAACAACCCGGCCTGCACCAGGCGTGGCATCACCTGTTCAAGGAACAGGTGCACCGATTCCAGCGAGCCACCGGGCGCCGCGATGAAGCCATCGATGGCACCGGATGCAGCCCATTCGACAATACTCTCGACGGCATCGTCCACCGTACCGATCACCTGCCAGTGTGCAGCCGAGATCACCTCTGGGCGCAACAGTAACTCACTGACCCGCAGCGATTCACGTTCGATCAGACGTCGCAGCAGGTTGGTGTGGGTACGGCTGCCAGGATTGCTCACGGGCGCAGGCAGGTCAGCGGCGGTGATCGGGCGGTCTTCTGGCCATTGGTTGAGGTCGAGCCCGGTCATCTCCTTGATCGAGGCAAACTTGCGCGGCTTGTCGATGCGCGCGTGGGTGCACATGAACAGCTCGCGGGCCTGTTCGCGGGTCTCGGCCAGGTACAGGCTCAGGCCGGGCAGCAGGCGAATGTCGGCCGGATCGCGGCCGTGTTTTTCAGCGCGGCGGGACAGGTCGTGACGCAGCTCGAGCGCAGCGTCGATATCCGGCGTGGGGGCGAATACCAGGTCGGCCACCGACGCGGCAAAGTCACGGCCCGAATCGGATGCGCCGGCTTGCACCAGCGGGATTCGGGTGTTGGCGTACACCGGCAGGTTGAGTGGGCCCTTGACCTTCAGGTGAGCGCCGTCGTGGTCGATCGGGCGAACCTGTGAGGCGTCTGCGTAACGGCCCGTGCTGCGATCCAGTTTCAGGGCGTCGCTGGGGAAGCTGTCCCACAGCTGATGAACCACCCGGGTGAACTCCGCAGCCCGCTGGTAACGCTCATCGGCACTGGGCATTGCCGTCAGGCCGAAATTCTCGTGGCCTTGCAGCGCGGTGACGATGTTCCAGCCGACCCGGCCCTTGCTGATCCAGTTCAAAGACTGCAACTGGCGGGCGACTACATAGGGCGGCAGGAAGGTGGTCGATACGGTCGAAACCAGGCCGATCTTCGAGGTGTGCTGGGCAACTGCGGCGAGCAGGATGCTCGGGTCGAGGCTGGCGAAGCCCGAGCCGCTTTCGAGCATCTGCGGCACCAAAGCATGAACATCGGGGCGAAAGACAAAGTCCAGGTGCGCAGCTTCTGCGCGCTTGGCCAGATCAATCGCAAACTCGGCGGTGAAAATACCTTCTATGTTGCTGTTCTCGCGCCGCCAGCCATCGCCGCTCAACCAGGTCGGTGCCAGTGACAGGCCAATGTGCAGGCGCTTGGGGGTACTCATCCTTGCAATTCTCCTTGTGGTCTTTTGATGGACTCAGAACGCGCCCTTGACGCCGACGCCGACCATGCGCGGCAGGGTCATGCTCGCCTCGGTGCCGCCGATGCCGCGGTTCTGCTGCATATAGGTGGGCGAGCGGTCGTCGAACACGTTCTTCACGTAGCCGTACAGCTGCACCTGCTTGTTGAACTGGTAACTCATCCGCGCATCGGTGAGGGTGTAGGGCTTCACCGAGTAGGACGAGGTGTTGGCGGTGTCGGAGTAATAGCCATCCAGGTGACGGACCTGGACGTTGAGGTTGAGTTTGTCGGTGATGTCCCAGCTCGGGCCAACGCTCAGGGTGTAACCGGGGGAGCGGGCAAACTCGTTGGCCTGGTAGTCGGCGTTGCTGGAGATCTTGTCGATGCGTGTACGCAAGGCGCCGGCACTGGCCTTGAGGGTCAGGTTGTCGAGCACACGGTAGTCGGCGCTCAGCTCCAGGCCATAGGCGTGGGCCTTTTCGGCGTTGATGGTGTAGGACTGGGCGACACCCGGGGAAATCACCACCGGGATGTTGTACTGAGCGTCCTTGAAGTCCATGTAGAACAGGTTGCTGCTGAGGATCAGGCGGTCGTCGAGCAGGTTGGCGCGGCTGAACAGCTCATAGTTCCAGATCGACTCTTCCTTGAAGTACGCCCATTGCCGGGTGGTCAGGTTGAGCGACACGCCACCGGGATTGTAACCGCGGCTGACCAGGGCGCCGACGGTCCAGTCCGGCGTCGCTGCGTAAGCCAGCGAGACCTTGGGCAGCAGGGCGGAGAAGGTTTTCTCGTAGTCCAGTGCCGTCGGTGCCAGCACCGAATTGCCCTGGCGCTCGATGTGATCCTGCTGAAAGCGCAGGCCGGTGCTCAGGGTCCAGCGCTCACTCAGGCGGTAGCTGAGTTCGCCGAAGATGCCGAGGTTCTCCTTGGTGTCATCGAAGGCCGAGAGCCCGCGCAGGTTCAGGGTTTCGTCGGTCTTGGTGTGGGCGTAGTAGATGCCACCCATGCCGCTTAAAGTATCCAATGCGTCGCCGAAGGTGATGCGCGATTCGTTGGAGGCGTTTTTCTGCTTGATATCGGCGTCGCCTTCGCCAGCGATGCCGGTGAACCGCTGCACGTTGGACAGCGAGTATTGCGCCTGGTTGAACAGTTTGATGCCGTTGTCGAAGTCGTAGCTGACATCCACCACGCTGGTGTTGGTGTCCTGCTCCCAGCTGGGCATGGTGGTGGTGTCGTGGTCGAGCTTGTGCAAGGGCGCCGAGGCGGCCTCCTGGCTTGGGCGGTTGCTGTCGTTGTGCGCGAAGGTGTACTTGGCCTCAAGGCCCGGCAGCGACTCGGGCACCCACAGCAGCTTGACTCGGGCGGTGACGGCGCGGAAGTTCTGGTCGGCCTTGCCGCGCTGGAACTTCGGGTTGTCGTAATCGATGAAAGTGTCGCGCGCCGAGTAGTCCACCGCCAGGCGGCCGGCCAGTTCGTTGCCCATCAACGGGCCGGAAACAGCCACCGAGCTGCGCTTGGCGTCATAACTGCCGACCTCGGTCTGGTAGGCAGCTTCGGGAGTGAAGGTCGGATCCTTGGTGTTGACGATGATCGCGCCGGCAATTGCGTTGGCCCCTTGCGAGGTGGTTTGCGGGCCACGGAACACTTCGATGCTGTCGATATCCCAGACCGAGGTGGCGCCGAAGAACATCTCGTTGTAGTTCAGGTAGTGGCCGTCGAGGTTGATCGTCGCCCGTGGCACGGTGCCGCCCCAGAACACGTTCTGGCCGTTGTTCGGGCCCTGGGTGTCCTGGCCGCGGATGATCGGCGCGCCGACCGAGTCGGTGTAGATCACGTTGGGCACATCATTGAGTACTTCGGCCACCGAGGCGCTGCCGGTCTTTTCCTTGTCGATCTCCTTGGCGGTCTTGATCGACACGGAGGAGGCGGTGTCCTTGAGTTCGCGCTCGAGCTTTTCACCGGTGACGATGATCGGCTCGAAAACTACACCCGGCTTGTCGCCGGTAACCACGCTTTGCCCGAACGCGTAGGGCGAAGCCAGCAATGTCGAGAGTGTGAACACACTAAAGCCTTGGCGCAGTGTGCGATGTGGATGTGCCTTCAAGATGCCCCCAAATGAGAATGATCCTCTTTCCCGTTCGAGGGTAGCACGGTGCTATTGCGTTCCTCAATAAAGAATTCATTCCACAAAATGGCAATAGGTACGGATTCAGGGAATCGGTATCATGACCGCCAACAAGCGCGACCGTGCGCGCCGGCGAGGAGAGCGAAGAATTGAACAATGAGATGAGCGCCCTGGACGAAGAGGCGCAATCAGCCCCGGAAAAGCGCTCCGGCACTATTCAGTCGGTGTCGATTGCGGTGCGTTTTCTCCAGGTACTGGCCAATGCCGAGAGTGAGTTGGCGCTGGGGGAGGTCGCTCGGCGCACTGCTACCGGTGGCTCGACTGCCCATCGCTATTTGCAGAGTCTGGTCAAGGAAGGCCTGGCCAAGCAGGACCCGGCCAGCGGCCTCTACGACCTGGGGCCGGCAGCGCTGAACATCGGCATCAGCGCCTTGAAGCGCGTCGATGCGGTGGATATTGCCGCCCAGCACATGAAGACCCTGGCCCAACAGCATGCCGCCAGCGGCGGGGTGGCGATCTGGACCGACCGCGGCCCGACCCTGGTGCGCTGGTACCGCAGCGCCTACTTCTCGATCAACCCGCTGGCCCTGGGCGACATCCTGCCGATCGACAACACCGCGTGCGGCCTGGTGTTCCAGGCCTTCCTGCCCAAAGCTGTGATCGATGCCGCGCGCAAGCAGCAGCCCGCGCATTTTCGTGGCACGCCGCCTAACAAGGCGCTGCTCGATCAGGTGCGTAATGGCCGTTGGGCCGAGCTGACCAGCCATCTGCTCTCGAACGTCACCGGCCAGGCGGCGCCGGTGTTCGATGCGCAGCAGGAAATCGCCTGCGTAATGACCACGGTCACTGACCTTGGCCAGCTCAAGTCAGCAGAGGATCGCGACGCCCTGCACCGCGAAGCCGGCCTGGTCAACCAGGCCACCGGCGGGCGGATTTTCGATCAGCGCGGTTGAGCCTGGCGACCCTTGGGCACCACCAGCGGCGTGCCGCTGACGGGGTCAGCAATGATCACCGCCGGCAGGCCGAATACCTCTTGCACCAGCGCCTCGGTGAAAATCGCCCCGGGCGCGCCCTCGGCCAGCACCGCGCCATCGCGCATGGCGATCAGGTGCGTGGCATAGCGGCAGGCCTGGTTAAGATCGTGCAGCACCGCGACGATGGTTCGGCCCTGGCGATTCAGGTCGTTGAGCAGCTCGAGCAATTCGATCTGGTGGGCGATGTCGAGAAAGGTGGTCGGTTCATCGAGCAGCAGGATCGGTGTTTCCTGCGCCAGCACCATGGCAATCCAGACCCGCTGGCGCTGCCCGCCGGAGAGTTCATCAAGCACCCGATCGGCCAGCGTGCTGACCTGGGTGGCGGCCATGGCAGCGTTGACCGCCTGCTCATCGGCTGCCGACCATTGGCGCAAAAATGACTGATGAGGAAAGCGCCCGCGTGCCACCAGGTCGGCAACCGTAATCCCTTCCGGCGCCGTGGCGCTTTGCGGCAGCAGGCCGAGGCGCCGGGCAACCTCTTTGGCCGCAAGCGCAGTGATATTCTTGCCGTCGAGCACCACACGACCATGGGCTGGGGCCAGCAGCCGCGACAAGGCTCGAAGCAGAGTGGATTTTCCGCAGGCATTGGGCCCGACGATCACCGTGAAAGAGCCGTCGGGAATGGCGATGGAGAGGTCGCTGGAGATGGTGCGCTGATCGTAACGCAGCGTCACGGCGTCAGCATGCAGGCGATGCGTCATGGGTAGCCTTTCCTTGCTGGCAGCTCGGCGGCGAGTATTGCATGTGCAGAATTAATTCTGCAATATGGAATGCGATTGCATCGCATCCACGTTTAGACGAGCTTGTGCCCGTTCTCGAACCCTTCCTGCCGCCCTTGTAGCAAAAGACCGATTGCCGATGAAAAAGCTCACCTTCGCGCCAATGCTTGCTGTTGCGGCGCTGATCCTGCTTGCCTGCAGCGCCGTTGGGCCGAGCCCGGTAAGTGCCGCCAGCGAGCCCGCCAAACCGCTGCGCATTGCTTCGACTTCGCCGAGTGTCACCGGCATCTTGCTGGCCATGGAGGCGCCACTGGTTGCCAGCGCGGCCACCACGCCGAGCCGGATGACCGACAGCAAGGGCTTTTTCAGCCAGTGGGCGGCGGTTGCGGATCAGCGCAAAGTCGAGGTGCTGTACCCCAACCTGGTGTTCGATATCGAGTCGGTGATCGGCGTCAATCCCGACCTGCTGGTACTGGTTGCCACTGGCGCCGATAGCGTCGTCCAGCACCAGGCCGAGCTTGAGGCCCAGGGCATCGCCACCGTCGTGGTCAATTATTCGAACCAGAGCTGGCAACAGATCGCTACCCGCCTTGGTCAGGCGGCGGGGCTGCAGGCGCAGGCAGCGGCGGCGATCAAGGATTTTGACGACTACACCGCACGCACCGCTGCCACGATCAAAGCGCCCGTGGGCGGGGTGAGTATCGTCGGCTACAACATTGGTGGCAGTTATTCTGTTGGCCGTGCGTCCAGCCCGCAGGCCCGCTTGTTCACCGCGCTGGGGATCAAGGTCGCGAGCCTGCCGCCGGCCCTGACCGGTGAGGTCACTCGCGCCGTCGACTTCGAGTTCATTTCCCGCGAAAACCTTTCGGCTGCGATCACCGGTGAAAGCGTGTTCCTGCTGGGTGGCACCGATGCCGATGTACAGGCGTTTGTTGCCGACCCGCTGCTGGCCAACCTGCCGGCGGTGGTGCAGAAAAAGGTCTACGCGCTGGGCCCGACTTCGTTTCGTATCGACTACTACTCTGGCCGGCAGATGATCGATACCGTCGCCCGGCACCTGCGCTGAGTCATGGCGACTGCCGTGTTGCCCGCCATGGTTTTCAATCGCCAACGGCGCATGCGCTCATCGGGGCTGCTGTGCGGCCTGGGCGTGCTTGCGCTGGTCGCCGCCTGCAGCTTGCTGATCGGTTCGCGCAGCATCGCTCTTGGCGAAATCGCCGATGCCTTCTGGGCGTATGACCCACAGAACAATCAGCATCTGGTGATTCGCGAACTGCGTGTTCCGCGCACTCTGGTGGCGATTCTCGCAGGCCTGGCCCTGGGCGTGGCCGGGGCGCTGATGCAGGCGCTGACGCGTAACCCGCTGGCCGAACCCGGGCTGCTGGGCATCAACGCCGGTGCGGCGCTGGCAGTGATCATCGCTGTCACCCTGTTCAAGCTGGTGAGCATTGTCGAGTATGTCGGCTTTGCCTTTGCCGGCGCCGGGCTGGCCGGGGTTGCCGTGTTCGTTCTGGGCCAGGCCCACGAAACCGGGACCAATCCGGTGCGCCTGGTGCTGGCTGGGGCAGGCTTGTCGGTGATGCTGGTGTCGATCACTGGCATCATCCTGCTCAATGCTCCCCTTGAGGTATTTGACAGTTTTCGCAAATGGTCGGCAGGCTCGGTCGAAGGCAGCGGCTTGCAGACCCTTGGCGTGCTGGCGGTGGTCGTTGCAGTCGGGCTGGCGCTGGCCATCGCCATGGTCGGCAACCTCAATGCCATGGCCCTGGGCGCGGATCTTGGCCAGGCGCTGGGCGTCAATCTTCGCGCCACCTGGCTGCTCGCGTGCCTGGCAGTGATGTTGCTGGCCGGGGCAGCAACAGCGGCGGCCGGGCCGGTTGGTTTCGTCGGCCTGCTCGCGCCGCACCTGGCCCGGCGGCTGGTGGGGCCTGATTACCGCTGGATCCTGCCGTATGCCGGGTTGTTGGCGGCGATCCTGCTGCTGGGCGCCGATGTGATCGGTAGGGTCGTGGCGGCGCCAGCGGAAGTCGCGGCCGGGATCATTGCCCTGTTGATCGGCGGGCCGTTCTTCATCGTCATCGTGCGCAGGTTCCGGATGAGTCGGTCATGACGGGTGCGGTGCTGCGCCTGGGCAATTACTCGTTGCGTTGGCGGCCTCGGGTTGCGGTGGTGTGTGCGCTGTTGGCGCTACTGGCAGCAGGGCTGGCGATCATGTTGCTGGGCGTAGGTTCGTTGTCGCTGACACCAGGTCAGGTGTTTGACAGCCTGTTCGCAGGTGGTGGCAACTCGACCGCCGAGCGGATCGTTCAACGGGTTCGCTTGCCGCGGGTACTGACGGCGCTGCTGGTCGGCGGCGCGCTGGGCATGGCCGGTTCAATTTTCCAGTCGATCTCGCGCAACGCCCTCGGCTCACCGGATATCATCGGCTTTACCACCGGCGCTGCCAGCGGTGCCATCGTGCAGATCATCCTGTTTGATGCCGGTCCCCTGGGTACCTCGCTGGCGGCGGTGCTGGCGGGGGTGGGCACCGCCTTGCTGGTGTTCGTGCTGTCGATGCGCGGGCGCAGCACTGGTGGCTATCGCCTGGTGCTGGTGGGGATTGGCGTGGGGGCGATGCTCTCGGGGCTCAACACCGTACTGCTGGTGATGGGCGACCTTGACCGGGCGATGTCGGCGCAAATCTGGCTGGCCGGCTCGCTCAACACCCGGACCTGGTCTCACGTGCTGCCAGCAGCACTGGGTTTCATCGCCATCGTGCCCGTGGTGATTGGCCATGCGCGACACATCGACCTGTTGGAAATGGGCGATGACAGCGCCAGTCAGCTCGGCATTGCCCCGCAGCGTACGCGGCTGATCATGGTATTGGCGGCTGTGGGCTTGACCGCGATTGCCACGGCGGCAGCGGGCCCCATCGCCTTTGTCGCCCTGGCTGCCCCGCAACTGGCCAGGCGTCTGACCGCTGCACCAGAAGTGCCGCTGTTGTCTGGCGCGTTGATGGGCGCGGTGTTGTTGCTGGTGGCCGACCTGATCAGTCAGCGCCTGGCCTTCAATCTCAACCTGCCCATTGGCCTGACCACGGGTTTGCTCGGTGGTTTCTATCTGCTGTGGTTGTTGTCGCGCAGCAGGCGGGTTTGACCCAGGCAATAAAAAAGGCCAATGCACGGGCATTGGCCTTGAGTGATTGAGCCACGCAATCAGGAAGCGTCAGCTGCCATCTCGGCGTCATGGGCAATCAACGACACCAGCGCGTTTTGCTGGCGATGGGAAAGCTGGCGGAAACGTTGCAGCAGTTCGCGTTCGTGCAGGGACAGTTCCGGGCTGTCCAGACGCATGCTCAGTTCTTCACCCAGCGCACCTTCCTGAATAAGGCTCTGCTCCAGGCGAGCGATGATTTCCGAGTTCATGCTGCGGTGGTGGTTGCGCGCTACCTCGGCAATGCGCTCACGCATTCCGTCGGGGAGGCGGACGACGAATTTGTCAGCGGTGCGGCTTGAGTAAATAGCCTGTTTCATTGGGCGCATATAATTGACCGGTTTAGTTCAGGGGGAAGCGGTTCTCGAAATTGGCCGCACGATGTCACTACGACCATCCCGGCGTCAAAATGTTCAACCTGAATTGTGAATGAGGCGTGAATCATGCCTCATTATCGCCGGTTCCTTGGCGTCAATTCTGTGACAAATATTGAACCGGATAAAGGCGTTTTGCCAGTACCAATTATCAGAAATGAGTACTGGTTTGAAAAGTTTTCATTTTCTCTTTTTCCGCGCCTGCAGACCTTCGTCGACAACGCCATGCATCAGGCAGAAAAGGCCATGGAAAGCGTCTAGAATGCGCGTGCTTTCCTACCATTGAGCATAGTGGCTATGCAGCATGACGCAAGCGCGACGCGGCGTACAGCGAACCCGGGTCGCCTGGTGTACCTGATGGGACCCTCGGGGGCCGGAAAAGATTCCCTTATCGATGCAGCGCGCGCTGAATTGCAGCGCCTGAACGTGCACATCGCCCGGCGGGTGATCACCCGCTCGGCCGAGGCCAAGGGTGAAGACGCCGTCGGTGTTTCCCTCGAAGAGTTCCAGCGCCTGAGCGCCGAGGGCGCCTTTGCCCTGCAGTGGCAGGCCAATGGCCTGGCCTATGGCATACCGGTGCAAATCGATGCCTGGCTGGCTGCAGGGCACGCGGTTTTGGTCAATGGCTCGCGCGCGCATTTGCAGCAGGCGCGTGAACGCTATCCCGACCTGTTGCCGGTGCTGCTGCGGGTCGACCATCACGTACTGCGCCAGCGCCTGCTGGATCGCGGCCGGGAAACTGCGCAAGACATCGAACAGCGCCTGGCGCGGGCGCAGCAGGTGAGGGTAGAAGAAGGCGAGGTGCAAGTGCTGGACAACTCCAGCTCGCTGGACGAGGCGGTGCAGCGCTTGCTTGGGCTGTTGCGCGAACAGGGTGTGCCTGGCCTGGGTTGAAGCCTAGAACGCCAGCCGTTCGCTGCTTGCAAGCGGTGCGCTTTGCACTTGCGCAGCCTGTGCGCCGAACACGGCCAGTTGCGCTTTCATCGCTGGTGCCGCATGGGCTTGTGCCGCAGTGGCGATGCTGTCGGGTTGCACGACCAGGCCAACCAGGGCGGCCAGGGCCAGGGCATTGAGCAGAAGCAGGGTGCTGTTCATGGACATACTCCGCAAAGGCGGGGCGGGGCCCCGAGCCACGTGTCATGAACTAGACAATGCACACTGCATGCCAGCCTCTTTATCGTGATTTACCCTTTAAAATCAGAGGCTTAGGCTGGTTTTTTGTGCGCTTTTGCGTGCAATCTGCAATGATGGCTGACTGCCTCATTGCAGATTGCACGATCCGTTGAAAAACCCACAGGCAAAAAGCCCCACGGATGACATGACAAATGCCGGCCTGCTGGTTAACATGCACGCCGTCCTTGCCGCGCGACGCCCGTTGCCGGCTCTGTGTCTCAGTAGCTCAATTGGATAGAGCATCCCCCTCCTAAGGGGAAGGTTGGCAGTTCGAACCTGCCCTGGGACACCATCTCACTTTCGCCTCTCTGGCCATTCTTCTGACTGCTGCGTTTCTTTGTGGCAACCGCGCAGCTGCATGAAGAGTCAATAAAGCCCTGAAAATGAAAAGACTAATCATCGCTGCGCTCGGGATTCTATCGTTGATTCAGGCATCCACGTCCTTGGCGGATAATGCCAATGGCAAACAGCTCTTTTTGCAACGATGCGCCATGTGCCATGGGGCAGACATCAAGGGGACCGGACCCTTGGCGAATAAAAGCAACCCGCCTACCCCTGATCTGACCACCTCGGCCTTCAAGAAACGCTTGAAAGACTACCCGGGCGTTATCGTCTCATCGGTAATACTTCGCCCCAACGGCGACTTGATCCCCAGAACGCTGCGCGAGAATGGTGTGAAGGTGGCGCCGTACGCTTGGCGAGTTCAGGATTTTCGCGATTTGAATCAATACATGAGTGCGGTGATTGGCAACACTCGATGATGCCTGGTGTCAGGCCGCAGCAACAGCTGCGGCCTGGGATCTACCAATCCTGGCGCAACGGCAACGGTCCTTCATGGGATGCAAATGACGGCAGCACTTCTTCTGCCAGCTCCTGAATCACCTCCGCCGCCGGGCGCTGGCAAAACTGAATGCCCAGTGCCGCATGATTGACCCCCGCATCCTGCCATTCCCCGAGCAGATCAATCAGCCCCTTGCGCCCGGTCCTCAGCACGTAGCCGCCCTGCATCGCCGTGCGCGGAAAATCGGGGTTGGCGTCCAGATCGATCCACTCGTTGGTCACGTGCGGGCGAAAGCCGCCGCCGGGAATGCAGTCGCGCCAGGCGCGGATTTTCTCGGCCAGGCGCCGGGGGCCGAGGATGTTTTCAGTCGCATCAGGAAAGGTCAGCCAGCCATCGGCCTGTTCGCCCAGCCACTGCATGGATTGGCGCGAGCTGCCGGTGACCAGCAGCGGGATGGCGCTGGCAACGGGCTTGGGCAGCAGCTGCGCGCCGCTCATTTGGCCGAGGGTTGATTCAATCGGGTGGTCGCCCTTGTGCAGCAGTTGGCGGAAATAGTTCACCGCCTCGGCAAAGCGTTCGCCGCGCTCGGCATGATCCAGACCGTAGGCGGGAAACTCCACCGGCCGATCCCCGGAAGCGATGCCCATCACCAGGCGCCCGCCTGACAGCTGGTCGATGGTGCAGGCGGCCTTGGCCAGGTCGATCGGGTGGCGCAAGGCGAAGATCGCGCTGCCCGTGGCCAGGGCGATGCGCCGGGTGTGCGCGGCCAGGTAGCTCAAGTAGGCAAAGGGGTCGAACAGTTGGCCGGCATCGCCGAAGTGCCGATCGTACAGCGGCACATCGCGCACCCAGACGCCGGCGAAGCCCAGGCGGTCGATGTCGCTGACCAGCGCGGCCTGGCCAGTGAGCACGGCCATGTCGCCGCGATAGAAGCGCAGCGGCAGGAAGATCCCCAGGGTCAGGCGGTCGGCGGCGAACATGCGTCGATAGCCAGGGTGGTGGGCGAAGGCGTGGGCGCTGGCGCCGTTCAGGGTTGGGTTCATCGATTAATTCCTTTTAGTCCTTCAGGGGCCGGTTGCGGGGGCGGGCAGGCGGATGCCGCGCTGCACGGCAGGGCGTTGACTGACGCGTTCATGCCAGGCGCTCAGGTGTCGGTAGTGGCTGAAATCAAAGTCGATGATCCGGGCGATATGGGTCCAGCCGAAGGTGGCAATGTCGGCGATCGAGTAACTGCTGCCCGCCAGCCAGGGCCGGCCGGTCAGGCGCTGGTCGAGGGTGCTGAACAGCTCTTCGCTCAGGCGCCGGTAGCGGGCGATGGCTTCGGGGCAGGGCTGTTCGGCGAACCGTTCGAAATGCACGCGCTGGCCCAAAATCGGCCCCATGCTCGCCGCGTGAAACTGCAACCAGGTGATGGCCGCCCAGCGTTCACGGGGGGAATCGGGCAGCAGGCGTGCGCTCTTGTCGGCCAGGTACAAAAGGATCGACGCTGACTCAAACAGAGTGATATCGCGCTCGGGATCAACCAGCACCGGAATGCGGCCATGAGGGTTGAGTGCGAGAAACTCAGGCAGGCGATGCTCGCCATGGTCGATCTGTACATGCTTGAGGATGTAGGGCAGCCCCAGCTCTTCGAGGGCGATGGTGATCTTGAAGCCATTAGGTGAGCTATCGCTATACAGAATTAGCGGCATGGGCTTTCTCTTCAGCAGTGATCAGAGACGGGCTATGCTAGGCGCGCCTGGGCTGCTTGAAAAACGATCAATCCTGCGCTTTGGCGATAGTTTTTCTAAACCATGGAGTGGGTGGAAATGGGCGCAGTTCTACCGTTGTTGGCATTGCGGGCCTTCACTGAAGCGGCCCGGCTGGGCAGCCTCAAGGCCGCCGCTGCGCACATGGGGGTTACGCCTGGGGCGGTCAGCCAGCAGGTGCGCCTGCTCGAGGAGCGCATGGGCGTGGTGCTGTTCGTGCGCGGTCGCCATGGCGTGCACCTTAGCGAAGCCGGTGCGCGGGTGTACCCGGGGCTGCTCAGGGGATTCGATCAGATCGAGGCGTCGCTGGCGTTGCTGGAGCAACTGGCGCCAGGCAAGGCTCTGACCATCAGCACCGTACCGTCGTTTGCCGCCTCCTGGCTGGTGCCGCGTTTAGGGCGCTTCAACGCCTTGCACCCGCAGATCGAAGTGCGCGTCGAGGCCTCGGCCAAGCTGGTGGATTTTCACCGCGAGCGCATTGACGTCGCCCTGCGCCATGGCCTGGGGCAGTATCCGGGGCTGGAGTCCGTGCGCCTGGTGGCGCCGGTTTTGCTGCCGGTGGCCAGCCCGCAGTTGCTGGCCCAAGGGCCGGCCGTGAAACGGCCCGCCGATTGCCTGAAGTACCCGTTGTTGCACGATGCCGATCGCGCCGACTGGATGCTCTGGCTGCAGGCCCATGGCGTTGCCGAGGACCCGCGGGCAGCACGCGGTGCGAGTTTCGAGGATGACCTGCTGTTACTGCGTGCCGCGGCTGCAGGCCAGGGCATCGCCCTGGTGCAGGACACCCACGCGGCTGAAGACCTGGCCAGCGGCAAGCTGCAGCTGGCCCTCGACAAACCCTGGCCAGCGCGTTTTGCCTACTACCTGGTGTGCCGTCAGGACGCCTTGCAGCGCCCCGAGGTTCAGGCCTTCGCCGATTGGGTCAGGGCCGAGGCTGACGCCAGGTCCTGATCCTTTGCGTCATTGCTGCCGCCCTGGGTGGCGGTCAGGTTGGCCACCAGCTTGGCTGACATCGCCGGGCCTTGCAGTTCGGAGTTCAGGCTGGCCAGCGACTCAAGCTCGGTCTGCTTTTTCATCTGCTCGGCAATCTTGCGCTCGATCTTGTCCTTTTCCGCCGGCGGCAGGGCTTCGAACTCTTCCTGGCTGATGCCCAGCTCATTGAGCAGCTTGAGCTTGATCTTCTCTGCCGGGCTCAGGGCCATGTACTCGCGAAATTGCTGGGCAGCGCTCTTGCCGGTTTCGCTGGCGCTGATTGTGGCTTGCTCGCGCATGTCCACGTCGGGGTTCTGCAGTTGCACCTTGAGCTTGGCGAAGGCTTCCTCGCGGGCGTCTTCGGCACTTTGCTGGGAGGTGTTGGCCTGGCTTTGCTGCTGGCGGTTGGCACTGCTGGTTGGCACCGGCGGGCGGAACTGGGCCTGTTCGGCGGCGGCTTCAGCCACGCCACGGGTCGGGTTGATGACCGGCGTGTGGACGCCGAGGGCATTGATGCTACTCACCTGATCACTCTCCTTGATGGATGCAAGTTGACCTTCGATCGGTGGCAAGTCTTGTGCCAGCTCTGCTGACAGGCTTACGCGCTAGTATATTCAGGGGGTAGCGCTGTACGGCGGCTGGTGAATCGGCGCATGCTTTGCCCCGAAGAGGTAAACCCTTGCCGTCAGCGGCAAGTCATTTCAAACCGGCAGCACCAACATCCGGCTGGGGCGTAGTTGCCTGGACAAGGGAGATCGTCCGTGACTCAAACGTCAGATGCACCACCATTGAAGGCCCCGCTGGGCGACTTCAGGGAAGAGCAGTTGCACACCCTGCTGGACCTGATCAGCGACGGTATCTGGGACTGGAACGCCAATACCGGCTACGTCTACCGCAACCCCGGCTGGTACCGGATGCTCGGCTACCCCAGCCACTCGCTGGACAACACCGTGCTGACCTGGGAAGGCGTGATCCACCCCGAGGACTACCCGCGGGTGATGCGCCATTTCGAGGACTACATCGGTGACCGCTCCGACCAGTACCGCATCGAGTACCGTTGCCGTTGCCAGGACGGCAACTTCCTGTGGATCGAGGACAGCGGTCACATCATTGAGCGCAACCCGGATGGTTCGGTGGCGCGGATGCTCGGCGCTCATCGCAATATCGACGATGGCAAGCGCCTGGTCGAGCAACTGCAGCTGGAAAACCTGTCGCTGGAAGCGCAGATCGCCGAGCGCACCCGCGAGCTGTCGTGGGTCAACCAGCAACTGCAGCGCCAGCTCGACGAGAACCGCGACCTGGCCGAACGCGATGCGCTGACCCTGGTGGCCAACCGTTACCGCCTGGAAAAGGTCCTGCAGCAAGAGTGCGAGCGGGCACGGCGGTTTCGCCAGCCGCTGGCGCTGATTGTCATGGATATCGACGACTTCAAGCCGATCAACGATCAGTATGGCCATGCCCAGGGTGACCAGGCGCTGATCGCATCGGTCGAGCGGATCAAGGTTTGCCTGCGTGCCGGTGACTTGCTGGCACGCTGGGGCGGTGATGAGTTCGTGGCAGTGCTGCCGGGCACCCAGCGCGAAGAGGCATTGCAACTGGCGCGGCAGATTCGCCAGGCGCTGGAGCAGGCGCCGCCGGTGGGCGAGCGATTGCTGACCATGAGTTATGGCGTGGTCGAATGGCTGGAGGGTGAAGGGCAAGCGCAATTGCTGGGCCGCGCGGACCAGGCGCTGTACCGGGCCAAGGCGGCCGGCAAGGATGAGATCGGTGAATGAAAAAGGACCCGCTGCACGGGGCAGCGGGTCAAATCGGCCTCAGCCGCTTCAGTGTCTACAGATGCAGGGCGTGACCCAGGGCGCGTAGCGCCGCTTCCTGCACCGCCTCACCCAGGGTCGGGTGAGCGTGGATGGTACCGGCCACATCTTCCAGGCAAGCGCCCATTTCCAGTGACTGGGCAAAGGCTGTGGACAGTTCCGAGACGCCCACGCCAACCGCTTGCCAGCCAAGGATCAGGTGGTTGTCACGACGGGCGACCACGCGCACGAAGCCGCTTTTCGATTCCAGGGTCATGGCCCGGCCGTTGGCGGCGAACGGGAACTGCGTGACGATGCAGTCCAGACCCTCCTGCTCGACCTGTTCCGGGGTCTTGCCGACGACCACCAGTTCCGGGTCGGTGAAGCACACCGCGGCAATCGCGGCCGGCTCGAAGCGCCGCGATTTGCCGGCAATGAGTTCGGCAACCATCTCACCCTGGGCCATGGCCCGGTGGGCGAGCATCGGTTCACCGCTGATATCGCCGATGGCCCAGACGTTGAGCATGCTGGTCTGGCATTGCTCGTCGATGGCCACCGCTGAGCCGTTCATCTTCAGCGCCAGGCTTTCCAGATTGAAGCCCTGGGTACGTGGCTTGCGGCCGACCGCGACCAGCACCTGGTCGGTGCTCAGTTGCAGCAGTTCGCCTTCGGGCGTGCGCACCTGCAAGGCCTGGTGGCCGGCATCGAAGCCTTCGACGCTGTGCTTGAGGTAGAGCTTGATCCCCAGCTTCTTGATCGACTCGGCCACCGGCGCGGTCAGTTCGCTGTCGTAGGTCGGCAGGATGCGCTCGCGGGCTTCGACCACGCTGACCTCGACGCCGAGCTTGCGGTAGGCGATGCCCAGCTCCAGGCCGATGTAACCACCGCCGACCACGGTCAGGTGCTTGGGCAGGGTTTTCGGTGCCAGGGCTTCGGTGGAGGAGATGATCGGGCCGCCCAATGGCAGCATCGGCAGTTCAACGCTGCTGGAACCGGTGGCCAGCAACAGGTGTTCGCACTGGATGCGCTGGCCGTCGACCTCGACGTGCTTGCCGTCGAGAATTTTTGCCCAGCCATGGATCACCTTGACCCCGTGCTTTTTCAGCAGGGCGGCGACGCCGCTGGTCAGGCGATCGACGATGGCGTCTTTCCAGGCCACGCTCTGGGTGATGTCCAGGCTCGGTGGCGAGACCTTGATGCCCAGGTTCGACTGCTGGCTGTGCTGCTGGGTCTGGTGGAACTGCTCGGCGACGTGAATCAGCGCCTTGGACGGAATGCAGCCGATGTTCAGGCAGGTGCCACCCAGGGCCTGGCCTTCGACCAGCACCGTGGGAATGCCCAGCTGGCCGGCGCGAATGGCGGCGACGTAGCCGCCGGGGCCGCCGCCGATGATCAGCAGGGTAGTGTTGAGCGTCTGTTGCATGGTCACTCCACAAACAGGCTGGCAGGTTGTTCGAGCAGGCCGCGGATGGCCTGGATGAAGAGTGCCGCGTCCATGCCGTCGACCACCCGGTGATCGAACGAGCTGGAGAGGTTCATCATCTTGCGAATGACGATCTGGCCATTGATGACCATCGGCCGTTCAACCATGCGGTTGACCCCGACAATCGCCACTTCCGGGGTGTTGACCACCGGTGTCGAGACGATGCCGCCAAGGGCGCCGAGGCTGGTCAGGGTGATGGTCGAGCCTGACAGTTCTTCACGGCTGGCCTTGTTGCCGCGGGCAGCATTGGCCAGGCGCACGATCTCGCCGGCGTTGCTCCACAGGCTGCCGGCTTCGGCGTGGCGCAGCACCGGCACCATCAGGCCGTTGTCGCCCTGGGTGGCGATGCCGACATGCACTGCGCCGTGGCGGGTGATGACCTGGCCTTCATCGTCGTAGGTGGCGTTGATCTGCGGGAACTCGCGCAGGGCAACGACCATGGCGCGCACCAGGAATGGCAGCAGGGTCAGCTTGCCACGGCTGTCACCCCACTTCTTGTTCAAGTGCAGGCGCAGTTCTTCAAGGGCGGTGACGTCGATTTCCTCGACGTAGCTGAAGTGGGCGACGCGGCGCTTGGCATCCTGCATGCGTTGGGCGATCTTGCGGCGCAGGCCGATCACCGGGATCTGCTCGCTGTCGCTGCGTTTGGCGTAGCCGCCCGGGGTGCTCTGGGTGCGGGTGGTCGGCTGCGCCAGGAAGGCGTCGAGGTCGTCGTGCAGGATGCGCCCGGCGGGGCCGCTGCCGTGTACGTAGCGCAACTCGATACCAGCGTCCAGCGCGCGCTTGCGCACGGCAGGCGAGGCCAGTGGGCGGTCGTGGGCTTGGCGCGGGACGATGGCGGCGGGCTGGTGGGCCGAGGCTGCGGGGGCAGCCGGTTTGGGGGCAGCTTCCACGGCCTTGGCAGGAACCGCTGGAGCTGCTTCGCGGGGCAAGCCCGCTCCCACCGGTGCTGCTGCAGCGGCAGCAGGTTGGCTGGTGCCTTCCTGGTGGTTGCCGGCGCCTTCGACTTCGATGCGGATCAGCTCGCTGCCGACCGCCATGACTTCACCGGGCTGACCGCCCAGGGCCAGGACCTTGCCGCTGACCGGCGAAGGGATTTCGACGGTGGCCTTGTCGGTCATGACATCGGCCACGACCTGATCTTCTGTGACGGTGTCGCCAACCTTGACGAACCATTCCACCAGTTCAACTTGTGCGATGCCTTCACCGATATCCGGCATCTTGATGACGTGCGTGCCCATTCAGACCTCCATGACCCGTTTCAATGCCGCGCCCACTCGTGAAGGGCCGGGGAAATACGCCCACTCCTGCGCGTGCGGGTAGGGGGTATCCCAGCCGGTGACGCGTTCGATCGGGGCTTCGAGGTGATGGAAGCAGTGTTCCTGGACCAGCGCGATCAGCTCGGCACCAAAACCGCAGGTGCGCGTGGCTTCATGCACCACCACACAGCGGCCGGTCTTTTTCACCGACTCGACGATGGTTTCCAGGTCCAGCGGCCACAGGCTGCGCAGGTCGATGACTTCGGCGTCGACGCCGGTTTCTTCGGCGGCCACCTGCGAAACATAGACGGTGGTGCCGTAGGTCAGCACGGTGACGTCCTTGCCCGGGCGGGTGATTGCCGCCTTGTCCAGCGGTACGGTGTAGTAGCCATCCGGCACGGCGCTGGCCGGGTGTTTCGACCACGGCGTTACCGGGCGGTCGTGGTGGCCGTCGAACGGGCCGTTGTACAGGCGCTTGGGCTCGAGGAAAATCACCGGGTCGTCGTTTTCGATCGAGGCGATCAGCAGGCCCTTGGCATCATAGGGGTTGGACGGCATCACGGTGCGCAGGCCGCAGACCTGGGTGAACATCGCCTCGGGGCTCTGGCTGTGCGTCTGGCCGCCGTAGATACCACCACCGCAAGGCATGCGCAGGGTCAGCGGGGCGACGAACTCGCCGGCCGAGCGATAGCGCAGGCGGGCCATTTCCGAAACGATCTGGTCGGAGGCCGGGTAGAAGTAGTCGGCGAACTGGATTTCCACCACCGGGCGCAGGCCGTAGGCACCCATGCCCACGGCGGTGCCGACGATGCCGCTTTCGGAGATCGGTGCATCGAACACCCGCGACTTGCCGTACTTGGTCTGCAGGCCTTCGGTGCAACGGAACACGCCACCGAAGTAGCCGACGTCCTGGCCATAGACGACTACGTCTTCATCGCGCTCTAGCATGATGTCCATGGCCGAGCGCAGGGCCTGGATCATGGTCATGGTGGTGGTCGCCATGGCGGTTTCCAACTGGATTGAAGTGTTGTGATCGTTCATGTCAGATCCCCAGTTCCTGGCGCTGCCGGCGCAGGTGCTCCGGCATCTCCTTGTAGACATCCTCGAACATCGAGGCCGGGCTCGGCATCTGGCCACCGGCCAGGGTGCCGTACTGTTCGGCTTCTTTCTGCGCCTTGATGATCTCGGCTTCGAGCTCGGCGCTGACCGCCTGGTGCTCTTCCTCGGACCAGTGACCGATGGCGATCAGGTGCTGTTTGAGGCGGGCGATCGGGTCGCCCAGGGGGAAGTGACTCCAGTCGTCGGCCGGGCGGTACTTGGACGGATCGTCCGAGGTCGAGTGCGGGCCGGCGCGGTAGGTGACCCATTCGATCAGCGTCGGGCCCAGGCCGCGGCGGGCGCGTTCGGCGGCCCAGCGTGAAGCGGCGTAGACAGCGATGAAGTCGTTGCCGTCGACACGCAAGGAGGCAATGCCACAACCTACGCCACGACCGGCGAAGGTGGTCGACTCACCGCCGGCAATGGCCTGGAAGGTCGAGATCGCCCACTGGTTGTTGACCACGTTGAGGATCACCGGCGCGCGGTAGACGTGGGCGAAGGTCAGGGCGGTGTGGAAATCCGATTCGGCGGTGGCGCCGTCACCGATCCAGGCCGAGGCGATCTTGGTATCGCCCTTGATGGCCGAAGCCATGGCCCAGCCGACCGCCTGGACGAACTGGGTCGCCAGGTTGCCGCTGATGGTGAAGAAGCCGGCTTCGCGCACCGAGTACATGATCGGCAGCTGACGACCCTTGAGCGGATCGCGCTCGTTGGACAGCAGCTGGCAGATCATCTCTACCAGCGACACGTCGCGGGCCATGAGGATGCTTTGCTGGCGGTAGGTGGGAAAGCACATGTCGCTGCGGTTCAGGGCCATGGCCTGGCCGCTGCCGATGGCTTCTTCACCCAGGCTCTGCATGTAGAACGACATCTTCTTCTGCCGCTGGGCAACCACCATGCGGCTGTCGAACAGCCGGGTCTTGAGCATGGTGCGCATGCCCTGGCGCAGGACTTCGGGGCTGACGTCCTCGGCCCAGGGGCCCAGGGCATTGCCCTTGTCATCCAGCACCCGGATCAGGCTAGAGGAGATGTCCGCGGTATCGGCGGCTTCTACATCGACGGGAGGTTTACGAACCTGACCGGCATCGGTCAGACGCAGGTAGGAGAAATCAGTCTGGCAGCCTGGCCGGCCTGTAGGCTCGGGCACATGCAAACGCAGGGGGGCGTACTCGTTCATGCTTTTTTACGCTCGCTCTGTCTTGTGTTTTTGTTGAGCTTTGAAGCGGTCGCTGCTGACACCCGGCTTGTGACCAGGGAGTCAGTCTTGTCCTACATGATATTCCGGCGCCTGAAGAATATTTTTCTCAACTTCGTTGCCTTTGCCTCGGCTAGCGGATAAACATTCCTTATAAAGACAAAAAACAGGTGATTTTCTCTCATGCGAAAACTGGATCGTACGGATATCGGCATTCTCAACAGCCTCCAGGAAAATGCCCGTATCACCAACGCCGAGCTGGCGCGCTCGGTGAATCTCTCGCCAACCCCCTGCTTCAACCGGGTCAAGGCCATGGAGGAACTTGGGGTGATTCGCCAGCAGGTGACCCTGCTGGCGCCGGAGGTGCTGGGCCTGGATGTTAACGTGTTCATCCATGTCAGCCTGGAGAAACAGGTCGAGCAATCGCTGCATCGCTTCGAAGAAGAAATCGCCGAGCGCCCGGAGGTCATGGAGTGCTACCTGATGACCGGTGACCCGGATTACCTGCTGCGCGTGCTGCTGCCCAGCATCCAGGCCCTGGAGCGTTTTCTCGACTACCTGACCCGCCTGCCGGGGGTGGCCAACATCCGTTCGAGTTTTGCCTTGAAGCAGGTGCGCTACAAGACCGCGCTGCCGCTGCCAGCCAATGGCCTGACCCTGCCAGGTTAGTCCGTGTAGATAATTACGATCATATCGTCCGTTTGGCGCTTGAAATTTCGAACGGCCGGTGCCTATGTTGTAGCCGTCGCCGTTCCCGGCATGCGAAAACAACAAGGATAGAGTCATGACGACCAATGGCCAAAACTCTCTCGCCGAGCGATTGACGGGCATTGATGAGATCGAGTGCATTACCCCGGACCTCAATGGTGTACCGCGCGGCAAGGTGATGACCGCTGAAGGCTTTGTTGAAGGCCGGCGCCTGCAGATGGCCCGCGGTGTGCTGCTGCAATGCATCATGGGCGGGTACCCGGCGGCGCGTTTCTATGGCAGCGACGACGGCGACCTGGCGCTGGTCGCCGACCCGCAGCATATCTATCGCCTGCCCTGGAGCGACGAGCCACGGGCCCTGGCGATTTGCGATGCGCTCGAGCTTAGCGGTGAAAGCTCCGGGCTCTCCAGTCGTGGCCTGCTCAAGGCGGTGATTGCCCGTTACGCCGCCCGTGGCCTGGCGCCGGTGGTGGCGACGGAACTCGAGTTTTTTGTCTTCGCCCCCAACAGCGATCCCGACCAGCCGTTTTTGCCGCCGCTGGGCAAGGATGGTCGACGCGAAGAAGGTCATTCGGCGTTCAGCGTCAGTTCCAACAACGGCCTGCGCCCGTTCTTCAGCGAGGTCTATCGGTGCATGGCGGCACTGGGCCTGCCGCGCGATACCTTCATGCACGAAATGGGCGTCAGCCAGTTCGAGATCAACCTGCTGCACGGCGATCCGCTGTTGCTGGCCGACCAGACCCTGTTGTTCAAGCACCTGCTCAAGGAAGTCGCGCTCAAGCATGGCCTGACCGTGGTGTGCATGGCCAAGCCACTGGCGCATACGCCGGGCAGTTCCATGCACATTCACCAGAGCGTGGTGGCGGTGGAGGGTGGGGGCAATGTCTTCAGCGATGCCGAGGGCAAGCCGACTCCGGCGTTCTATCACTTCATTGGCGGCCAGCAGGCGTGCATGGCCGACTTCACCGCCTTGTTCGCGCCGAACGTGAACTCCTACCAGCGCCTTTGCCACCCCTATGCATCACCGAACAATGCTTGCTGGTCTGAAGACAACCGCGCCGCCGGCCTGCGCATTCCGGCCAGCTCGCCAGTGGCGCGGCGGGTCGAAAACCGCTTGCCAGGCGCCGATACCAACCCTTACCTGGCAATTGCCGCCAGTCTCGCCGCGGGGCTTTATGGCATCGAGCAGCAACTCGAACCGACGCCGGCGATCCAGGGCGAATTCGAGGTGCCGGATCATTTGAGCCTGCCATGTACCTTGCATGCGGCCCTGGAGCGTCTGAAGCGTAGCGAGCTTGCGCGGGAACTGTTCGGCAAGGAGTTCATCGAAGGCTACATCGCCACCAAAACCCTGGAGCTGACCAGCTTCTTCGATGAGATCACCCCGTGGGAGCGCCGCGTGCTGGCCGCGCAGGCATAACCGGCGAGGCGTTTTTGCCGGGGCAATCGCTCAGTTTCAAGGCAGGTGGCAGCGGTGTTGGTAAACACCCTGGCACCTGTTTTTTTATCTGCATCAACTGCAAGGCGGTTATTTTCACTTATGCTTTCAAGCAGTTTTTCCACCAGCTCAAGGAGCCGTTCGGGACGCTGATGCGACAGATCTGGAAGTCTTTTCGCGCGCTGTATTTCGCTGCGCTGATGATGTTGATCGGCTCCGGCCTGTTGAGTACCTACCTGGCCTTGCGCCTGGCTGCCGATCATGTCGACAGCCTCTGGGTCGGTGCGCTGATGGCCGCCAACTATTTTGGCCTGGCCCTGGGCGGCAAGATCGGCCACCGGCTGATTGCCCGGGTCGGGCATATCCGTGCCTATGCCACCTGCGCCGGCATTGTCGGCGCGGCGGTGCTCGGCCATGGCCTGGTCAGCTGGTTGCCGGCCTGGGTGCTGCTGCGGGTCATCGTCGGCCTGGGGATGATGTGCCAGTACATGGTCATCGAAAGCTGGCTCAACGAGCAGGCCGACGCCAAGCAGCGAGGCGCGGTGTTCAGCGGCTACATGATTGCCTCGTACCTGGGCCTGGTGCTCGGCCAGTTGATCCTGGTGGCGCATCCGCAGCTGGGCCTTGAACTGCTGATGCTGGTCGCCATGTGCTTTGCCCTGTGCCTGGTGCCGGTGGCACTCACCCGACGGATTCACCCGGCGCCATTGCGGCCGGCACCGATGGAGCCGCGCTTCTTTATCAAGCGGGTGCCGCAGTCGCTGAGTACGGTGCTGGGAGCCGGCCTGATCGTCGGCTCGTTCTACGGCCTGGCGCCGCTGTATGCGTCCAAGCAGGGGCTGAGCACCGAGCAGGTCGGTCTGTTCATGGGCTGCTGCATTTTCGCCGGGCTGCTGGTGCAGTGGCCGCTGGGCTGGTTGTCCGATCGCTATGACCGGGCCTTGCTGATTCGTAGCGTTGCCGTGGGCCTGGCGATTGTTGCCCTGCCGCTGGCGATCATGCCATCAGTGCCGCTGGAGGTATTGTTTGTCGCAGGCTTTGCCGTGTCGCTGCTGCAGTTCTGCCTGTATCCGCTGGCGGTGGCGTTTTCCAACGACCACGTCGAGGGCGAGCGGCGGGTGTCGCTGACGGCGATGCTGCTGGTGACCTATGGCGTGGGCGCGAGTATCGGGCCGCTGGTGGCCGGGGTGTTGATGAAGGTGCTGGGCAACCAGATGCTCTATGCCTTCTTTGTGTTCTTTGCCCTGGTGCTGGTCTGGCGGATCCGCCCGAAAGCGGTGACCGGTTTGCACCAGGTCGACGATGCGCCGCTGCATCACGTGGCCATGCCGGCGGCAGGTTCACCGTTGTCGGCAGCGCTGGACCCACGGGTTGACGAGCAGGTGGTGCAGGATCAGATGCAGACGCCGGTGGCGGCTGAAGATACCGAGGCGCAGGAGGGGGATGACGCTGAGGTTGTGGCTGAAGAGGTCAAGCCGACACAGGTGTGATGCCATCGCGGGGCCCGTGGGAGCGGGCCCCGCGATGGGGTCGACTCAGTAGTCGTCTTTATCGAAGCGCCGTGCTTCACGCTGCAGCTGGTAAACGAAGGTTTCCACCTTGCGCTGCATCTGCCCGTTGAGGTTGTGAAAGCGCACGCCGGCGAAGGTGGCGTTGATGCGCTCTTCGAAATGCAGATGACGCAACTCGACCTCGACCTGGGACAAACCCAGCGGTGCACCGCTGGCGAACTTCTCGTAAACCTGGCCCAATTGCAGGCGCTCTTCGACATTGCCTTCAAAGCGCAGCTTGCAGCCGGTTGCGGAAATATCCAGCAACTTGCCGCGCAGCGCGCCGTTGCCCTTGAGTTTTTCGCCGTCGAGCACGACGTCTACCAGCTGGGTCAGCTTCAGCGCTGCACGAAAGGCATTGCGGCGCTGGTGGTAGGCGACTTCGGTAGGCAGGGTGCCGCGGTAGCAGCGATGGCCATCTTCCTCGACAATGCTCAACGGTGTGTTGCATTCCCAGGCGATACGCACGCCATCATGAAAGCCTTCAACGCGAAATGGTTCGCCATTCTGCAGATAGCGTTCGCCGTCACGAGGGATCATTTCATCAAGGGCCAGGCGATTGCCTTCGCGGTCGACCTCGACCACATAGCTTTGAAAACGCTGGCTGCGTTCGTGGAAAGTGATGATCAGCGGGTCATGGCTCTCTTGCAGCGACCGCAAGTTGGCGGCAATTTCCAAAGGAGTAGTGAGCACCTTCGGAGGCTGCGGAGCTTCTGCTTCATTGAACACGGTTAATCATTCTCCAGGCAAAAACGTCACACGCAAGTTACGGCATTTTGCCAGTATGTTCCGTGCCTTGATACAGGGAATCAAGCCTGGCTCAACGCCCGCGGCTTGGCGAGGGGGGAGGTGGCCCCGCGGCTGTCATAGAGCGACGGTGCTTCGCCGCCCATGAGGATTCTGATCTGGTTGGCGGTAGTGCTCTGCTGGATCTGGATCGAGCGGCCGTTGCGCTCGTTGACCGCCTGGCAGTCAGCCAGCAGTTGGCCAAGCACATCCAGTTGTTGCAGCAGCAGGTCACCGAAAGAGGAGTTGCTGGCCAGTTGGGCGACACCTTCGCGGTCCTGGGACAGGCCCAGGCCGGCAAGCAGTTCACTGCGCTGGCGGCCATGCTGATCGAGCAGGATCACCAGCGACTGCTTGCGCGCCAGGATGTTTTCCAGCAGCGGCATGTCGCGGCCGTGCAGGGCAACGTTCTCGGTCTGCAGCAATTCGAGCAGTTCTTGCGCTGGAGCAATATCGTTTTCGATCAGTTGCAGCAGAGTAGTGTCGTGCATGGCTGGCTCTTTGGTTCAAGCGTCCTGAAGTCAGCGCGCCAGGGGCTAGCGCTGGGCTTCGAAATTAAGCAGTTTGCTGGCGACGCGGTTGCTGTCGACCTGGTAGCTGCCGTCGGCGATAGCCTGTTTCAACTCGGCCACCCGGGCGCTGTTGACAATCGGCTGGTCGCGCAGCTTGTCGCTGACCTTTTGCAACTGCTGGGCCTCGTGGCTGAGGTGTACGGTTTCCCCGCTGGCGCTGCTTTGAGCAACGCTGCCGGCCTTGGCCGAAGCTGCGCTGGCGGTGCTTTCCTGGCTGCTGCCAGTGCGCACGCCGCCGGCAACCGACGGGGAATTATTCAAACGACTGAAGTCGATGACCATGATCAGAAAACCTCTGGGTGTTTGGACGCTTGCCTTGTTTTCGGCCAACCCGAAAGAAACTTTAGGCGCAAATGCTCAAAGGCGTGCGCGGCCGGTTCGGGGCATCCAATGGACACAGTTTAGGAAAAGCAGTTCCTGATCGCCAGCATTGATATTGATTCAGCGCTCTACATGGCCACTTCCACCTGACCCGGCCCGGTCACCCTGGCCTTGACCACCCGCTTGGAGTTGAGGTTGCGCACGCGGATCTGTTCGCTCAGGCCGCCCTTGCTCAGCGCTTCGCCTGGCATGCGCACAGCCAGGCTGCCGCTGCGAGCGGTGATCACCACCTGGTCGCCTTTGCGCACCACTTCGGCCTGCTCCAGGTGCTGGGGAGTGAGGACCTGATCCATGACCGTTGGTCGGATAACCTTGAGCCCCACCGCCTGGTCGAGGCTGGCGAGAAAACCCTGGTTGAGCATGCCTACGTCGCGTTCGCGCAGGGCGACGTCCTGTTCGCCGACGACGCTGTCGCGCTTGAGCGGACGGACCACGGTCACCACGTTGCGAAAAAGACGTACCTGGGCGGGCACGAACACCGTCCACGGTGAGCTGCCGTCGCAGCGAACCCGCACGGTCACGCGGCCCAGCGGCTGCGCCGGGCTCTCCAGCGAAGCGCCCAGTTGCTGGTCGCACAGTGGCATGCGCAGGCGCGGGTCGAGGTTGTTGACCTGGATCTCGTAGCGGCCTTCGGTCTGGCTGGTGGCCAGGTAGTCTTCTACGGTGAATTCAAGAAACCCTTGGGTGACACCGATAAGCTGTTCAGGCAAGGTGAAAGCGTCAGCCAGAGTTCGAACGCCAGGGGCCGCGAGGCACAGCGCAGCAAGGAAGCCGGGCAGGTGGCGGGTCAGGCGTCGGAAAAATGTCGTTTTCATGTTCATACGATTAAAAAAAGCAAAGCGCGTGCCGACTGGGTACGAAGCTCGAAGCGTTTGGTGAAGGAGTCTGGCATGGCTGGTGTAATGGATTCGGTGAACCAGCGCACGCAACTGGTAGGGCAAAACCGCCTGGAGCTGCTGTTGTTCCGTCTCAATGGCGAGCAGCTCTACGGCATCAACGTGTTCAAGGTAAGGGAAGTGCTGCAGTGTCCGAACCTGACTGTTATGCCCAAATCCAGCCCCGTCGTGCGCGGTGTCGCGAATATTCGTGGGGCAACCATCCCGATCCTCGATCTGGCGATGGCGACCGGGATGCCCGGTCTGAGTGAAGAAACCAGCAAGAGTTTCGTCATCATCACCGAGTACAACACCAAGACCCAGGGGTTTCTGGTGCATTCGGTGGAGCGCATCGTCAACATGAACTGGGAGGAGATCCATCCGCCACCCAAGGGCACCGGGCGCGATCACTACCTGACGGCGGTGACCCGGGTTGACAACAAAATGGTCGAGATCATCGACGTGGAGAAAATCCTCGCCGAAGTGGCGCCGACCTCCGAGGCGATCTCCGCCGGCGTGGTCGATGCCGAAGTGCAGGACAAGGCAGTGATGCTGCGGGTGCTGACGGTCGATGACTCGTCGGTGGCACGCAAGCAGGTCAGTCGTTGCCTGCAGACCGTTGGCGTCGAAGTGGTGGCGCTCAACGACGGTCGCCAGGCGCTCGACTACCTGCGCAAGCTGGTCGACGAGGGCAAGCGGCCGGAGGAAGAATTCCTGATGATGATCTCCGACATCGAAATGCCGGAGATGGACGGCTACACCCTGACCGCCGAGATTCGCAGCGACCCGCGCATGCAAAAGTTGCACATCATCCTGCATACTTCGCTTTCCGGGGTGTTCAACCAGGCGATGGTCAAGAAGGTCGGTGCTGATGACTTCCTGGCCAAATTCCGCCCGGACGACCTCGCCCAGCGCGTTGTTGATCGGATCAAGGCCACGCACTAACGGCCGGGGGCCTTTGCCCCTGGCGGTACATACGATTTAAGAGGCGGCATCATTGTCTACGGGTAATTTGGATTTCGAACAGTTCCGGGTCTTCCTGGAAAAAGCCTGTGGCATCCTGCTGGGCGAAAATAAGCAATACCTTGTCTCCAGCCGTCTCAACAAGCTGATGGAACAGCAGGGTATCAAGTCCCTGGGCGAACTGGTGCAGCGTATCCAGAGCCAGCCGCGCAGCGGTTTGCGCGAGCAGGTGGTCGATGCCATGACCACCAACGAAACCCTCTGGTTTCGCGACACCTATCCGTTCGAAGTGCTGAAGAACAAGGTTTTGCCCGAGCAGATCAAGGCCAACCCTGGCCAGCGCCTGCGCATCTGGTCGGCTGCCTGTTCGTCGGGTCAGGAGCCGTACTCGATCTCCATGGCCATCGACGAGTTCGAGCGCAGCAACATCGGCCAGTTGAAGATGGGTGCGCAGATCGTCGCCACCGACCTCTCCGGCTCGATGCTGACCAACTGCAAGACCGGCGAGTACGACAGCCTGGCGATTGCCCGCGGCCTGTCCCAGGAGCGCCTGCAGCGCTACTTTGATGTCAAGGGGCCGGGGCGCTGGGCGGTCAAGGCCCCGATCCGCAGCCGTGTCGAGTTCCGCTCGTTCAACCTGCTGGACAGTTATGCGAGCCTGGGCAAGTTCGACATCGTGTTCTGTCGCAACGTGCTGATCTACTTCTCGGCCCAGGTCAAGAAGGACATCCTGCTGCGCATTCACGGCACGCTCAAGCCGGGAGGCTACCTGTTCCTGGGGGCTTCTGAAGCGCTCAACGGTTTGCCGGATCACTACCAGATGGTCCAGTGCAGCCCGGGGATCATCTACCAGGCCAAGTAGGCTTTAGCGGCAAGCTTCAAGCGGCAAGAAAGAGAGCCGCTCGCGCGCCGCCTGGCTTTTTCTTGCCGCTTGAAGCTTGCCGCTTGCCGCTCTTTTGCCACTTTTCTGGCATTGCCGCTGGCGGCAAACTCCTCAAAGCCCCGTATTTACGGGGTTTTGTTTTTTGGCATGGCTCTTGCTCTGACACAGTCAACGAAAAACCTTCGAAGGTTTCCACGACATGAGCATCAGCTTCGACAAAGCGCTCGGCATCCACGAAAAGGCATTGGGCTTTCGCGCCCAGCGTGCCGAGGTGCTGGCCAACAACATCGCCAACGCCGACACGCCAAACTACAAGGCGCGCGACATGGACTTCGCTTCGGTGCTGGCGGCGCAGGCCGAGCAGACCAGCAAGGGCCATTTCGCACTGGATCGTACCAACGCCCGGCACATCGAGGCCGAAGGCCTGAGCATGGGCGACGAGACCTTGCAGTACCGCACGCCGATGCAGCCGTCGATCGACCAGAACACCGTCGATGCCCAGCTCGAGCAATCGAGCTATGCGGAAAACGCCGTGGGTTTCCAGGCCAGCTTCACGCTGCTCAACAGTAAATTCAAAGGGCTGGTATCGGCCCTGCGCGGAGAGTAAGTCATGTCCCTCGCCAGTGTCTTCAACATTGCCGGTAGCGGCATGAGCGCCCAGACCACGCGTCTGAATACCGTCGCTTCGAACATCGCCAACGCCGAGACCGTCTCGTCGAGCATCGACCAGACCTACCGCGCCCGTCACCCGGTATTCGCCACCACCTTCCAGCAGGCCCAGGCCGGCGTCAGCCAGTCGCTGTTTCAGGACCAGGACGCTGCCGGCCAGGGTGTGCAGGTGCTCGGCGTGGTCGAGGACCAGAGCAACCTTGAGGCGCGCTACGAGCCAAACCATCCGGCGGCGAACAAGGACGGCTACGTCTACTACCCGAACGTCAACGTGGTGGAAGAGATGGCTGACATGATCTCCGCCAGCCGCTCGTTCCAGACCAACGCCGAGCTGATGAACACGGCCAAATCCATGATGCAGAAGGTCCTGACCCTGGGTCAGTGATAAAGGACTAAGCCAATGGCAAGTGTTAATGACCCAACAGCCGGCGTAAGCCTGAACGACGTCATCAAGGCGTCGGGCAAGAAGAACAGCGAAACCAGTGCCAACAGCGCCGCCGGTATCGCCTCGGCCACCAACAGCAAGACCGGCGCCAACAAGCAGGCACTGGGCAAGGACGCGTTCCTGCAGTTGCTGGTGACCCAGATGCAGCACCAGAACCCGCTCGATCCGCAGGACAACAGCGAATTCGTGGCCCAGCTGGCGCAGTTCAGCAGCCTGGAAGGCATCACCTCGCTGAATGAGTCGGTGACCGCGATTTCCGGCAACTACAAGTCCTCGCAGGCACTGCAGGCCTCGTCGCTGGTCGGTCGCTCGGTGATCGCCCAGACCGACAAGGCCGTGGTCGACACCACCAAGAGCTTCAACGGTTCGGTGGTGGTCCCGCAGGCGCTCAGCAATGCCACCGTCACTATTACCGACAAGGATGGCAAGCTGGTCAAGACCATCGACATGGGGGCGCAGAAGGCCGGCAATGCCGCTTTCGTCTGGGACGGTACCAACGACAAGGGCGAGAAAGTCGACCCGGGTACCTACACCTTTGCCGCCAAGACCACCGTCGAAGGCAAGCAGCTGGACATGTACACCATGCTGCCGGCCACCGTCAGCAGCGTCACCATCAGTCAGACTGGCGGCGAGATGATGCTCAATCTCGCCGGCCTGGGCAGTATCGCCCTGTCCAAAGTCCAAACCATCGGTATATAGAGCCGGCTAACGCGGCACAAGGAGTGAAAGATGTCATTCAATATCGGCCTTAGCGGTCTCTATGCAGCCAACAAGCAACTGGACGTGACCGGCAACAACATCGCCAACGTCGCCACCACCGGTTTCAAATCGTCGCGCGCAGAATTCGCCGACGTCTACTCGGCCAACAAGCTCGGCGTCGGTACCAACAACATCGGTAACGGTGTGCGCCTGGCCGCGGTATCGCAGCAGTTCACCAATGGCGATATCACCAACACCGGCAACGTGCTGGACATGGGTATCCAGGGTCAGGGCTTCTTCGTGCTGAGCGACAACGGTGCGCTCAGCTACACCCGTGCCGGTGCCTTCCAGACCAACAAGGACAACTATGTCGTCACTGCTGACGGCCTGCGCCTGCGCGGCTACGGCGTTGATGAAAACGGCAAGATCATCAATGGCGTGCTGACCGACCTTAAGATCGACACCTCGGCGCTGGCGCCAAAGAGCACCACCGCGATCGATCAGGGCCTGAACCTGAACTCGTCGGACAAGGTCATTCCGGCGACCACCACCTTCAGCCCGACCGACGAAAACAGCTGGAACAAGACCTTCGCCACCAAGATCTACGACAGCCAGGGTAACGAGCACGTCATGGATCAGTACTACGTCAAGACCGGGACCAATACCTGGAAGTCGTACACTCTGATCGATGGCCGCAACCCGCTGAACCCTGCCGAAGAGCCGCCAAAGGCGCTGGAAGGCACCATCGTGTTCAACTCTGACGGTAGCGTCAAGAGCATGACTGCCGGTGCTGCGGGCTCGGGCTACGAAGTGGTCAACAAGGTCTTCAAGCTGACCGGCTGGATTCCTGCCGAGGTGACCAACGCCAGTGCCAAGCCACCGGTCTGGGGTTCCAACGGTTCGGCTGCCAATGCTGGCGGTATCGCCATCGACATGACCGACACCACCTCGTACAACACCCCGACCACGCGCCTGTCGCAAAGCCAGGACGGTTACGCTACCGGTATCCTGTCGAGCCTGAGCATCGACTCCAGCGGCGTGATGTTCGCAAGCTTCAGCAACCAGCAGTCGCGCGCCATCGGCCAGGTCGCGATTGCCAGCTTCGCCAACGAGCAAGGCCTGCAGCCTATGGGTGGTACTCGCTGGACCGAAACCTACTCCTCGGGTATCCCGGGTATCGATGCACCGAAAACCGGTACCCTGGGCGCCATCGCTTCCAACTCGCTGGAGGCGTCCAACGTCAACCTGACCAACGAGCTGGTCGAGCTGATCAAGGCGCAGAGCAACTACCAGGCTAACGCCAAGACCATCTCGACCCAGAGCACCATCATGCAGACCATCATCCAGATGGCCTGATGCGGGTGTAAGGTAGTTGGTATAAACAGACCCCTTTCTCGGAAGGGGTCTTGTATTTCAGGGGTATCGATCATGTTGCAGCGATGGCTGCTGGCGCTGTTTGCCGTGCTGTTGATGAGCCAGGTCTGGGCCGATGCCGCGCCCTGGTATCGCTGGGAAAGCCAGGTCACCGGGCGTCTGGTGTGCGCGCAGTTTTCCCCGGGCGAGGGCTGGAAGCGTTTTGCCGGTCCTTTCAATAACGCGGCCTGCCGCGAGTACTAAGCTTGCCGCTAGCGGCAAACCGGCGCCGTAATTTCGACGGCGCTTTCTCCATGCGAGTCTTCGCGCAGCGCTGAAACCCTTGTTCTATTGGGCTTTTGGGTCTTTTGCAAAAGTTGGTTTGAAACTTGCTACAGGCACTGCAGAGCAGCGGCGGACGGCAAGTGTTCGCCAGCGCAGCGGAGGATGACTGTGGACAAGATGCTATACGTGGCCATGACCGGTGCCAGCCAGAACGCGCTGGCGCAAAAGGCCCATGCCAACAACCTGGCGAACATTTCCACCAGCGGTTTTCAGCGCGACCTGGAGCAGGCGCGTTCGATGCCGGTGTTTGGTGACAGCTTTCCGGCGCGGGCCTACGCCATGACCGAGCGCCCGGCCACCGATTTCAGCCCGGGCTCGATGCAAGAGACCGGCCGTGACCTGGATATCGCCATCGGCGGCGACGGCTTCATTGCCGTACAGGCTCCGGATGGCAGTGAAGCCTATGTGCGCACCGCCAGCCTCAACATTGACGGCCTGGGTGTGCTGCGCGCCGGCAACGGCATGCCGGTGATGGGCAATGGCGGGCCGATTGCCGTGCCGCCAGAGCAGAAGGTCGAGATCGGCCAGGATGGCACCATCAGCATCCGCGCCATGGGCGAAGGCCCGCGGGTCATGGCCGAGGTCGACCGCATCAAGCTGGTCAATCCGGACCTCAAGACCATGACCAAGGGCCTGGACGGCATGATCCACACCAAGAGCGGCCAGCCCGCGCCTGCCGACGCCAACGTCCAGGTGGTTTCTGGTTTCCTGGAGTCAAGCAACGTCAATGCGGTCGAGGAAATGACCTCGGTGCTGGCGCTGTCCCGTCAATTCGAACTGCACATCAAGATGATGACCACGGCCAAAGAAGGCGACGAAGCCATGGCTCGGGTTTTGCAGATCGGCTAATTACACAGACGTAGCGCCGTAAAACAGGCGCGCGAGGAGAACAGCATGCTTCCGGCTCTTTGGGTCAGTAAAACCGGTTTGTCCGCCCAGGACACCAACCTGACGACCATTTCCAACAACCTGGCCAACGTCTCGACCACCGGCTTCAAACGTGATCGCGCCGAGTTTCAGGACCTGCTCTACCAGATCAAGCGTCAGCCAGGCGCCCAGTCGACCCAGGACAGCGAGCTGCCGTCGGGCCTGCAAGTGGGTACCGGTGTGCGCATCGTCGGCACCCAGAAAAACTTCAGCACCGGCAGCCTGCAGACCACCGAGAACCCGCTGGACATGGCGGTCAACGGTCGTGGCTTCTTCCAGATCCTGCAGCCGGACGGCACGGTTTCGTACACCCGCGACGGTACCTTCCACCTGAATTCCGATGGCCAGATCGTTACCGCCAACGGCTTTGCCCTGGAGCCTGCGATTGTCGTGCCGCCAGAGGCGCAGACCTTCACCGTTGGCCAGGACGGCACCGTGTCGATCACCACTGCCGGCAACCCGGCGGCGCAGATCATCGGCAACATCCAGACCGCCGACTTCATCAACCCGGCCGGCCTGCAGGCCATGGGCGGCAACCTGTTCCTGGAAACCGCCGCCAGCGGCGCGCCGCAGATCGGTACCCCAGGCCTCAACGGTTTTGGCGTGGTGCAGCAGCAAACCCTGGAAAACTCCAACGTCAGCACCGTTGAAGAGCTGGTCAACATGATCACCACCCAGCGGGCCTACGAAATGAACTCCAAGGTCATTTCCACCGCCGACCAGATGCTCTCGTACGTTACCCAGAACCTGTAAGTGAAGTCTTCGAGGTCGCTTGAACGGCGCCTGTTACACCGTGAGGTCAGAGTCATGAGTCGTTTGTTATCCGTGCTTGCCCTGAGTGGGATCGCCTTGCTGGCCGGCTGCGTCGCGCCGACGCCCAAGCCTAACGATCCTTACTACGCGCCGGTATTGCCGCGCACGCCATTGCCGGCGGCGGCCAACAACGGCTCGATCTACCAGGCCGGTTTCGACCAGAACCTGTACAGCGACCGCAAGGCTTTCAGGGTGGGTGACATCATCACCATTACCCTCAACGAGCGCACCCAGGCGAGCAAGAACGCCAACTCGCAGATTGCCAAGAACAGCAAGGCCGATATCGGCCTGACCTCGTTGTTTGGCGGTGGCTTGACCACCAATAATCCATTTGGTGATGGCGATCTGAGCCTCAGTGCCGGCTACAGCGGCGACCGTGCAACCAAGGGCGACAGCAAGGCGGCTCAGGGCAATACCCTGACCGGCTCGATCACTGTCACCGTGGCCGACGTGTTGCCCAACGGCATCATTGCCGTGCGCGGCGAGAAGTGGCTGACCCTCAACACCGGTGATGAGCTGGTACGTATCGCCGGGATGATCCGTGCCGATGACATCGCCACCGACAACACCGTGCCTTCTACCCGTGTTGCCGATGCGCGCATCACCTATTCGGGTACCGGCTCGTTTGCCGACGCCAGCCAGCCTGGTTGGTTTGACCGGTTCTTCATCAGCCCGCTTTGGCCTTTCTAGGTTCGGATGACCATGTTCAACTTCAAGCAGCTGATTGCCGCTACGATTCTGCTGTCCACTGCGTTCGCCGTGCAGGCCGAGCGTCTGAAGGACATCGCCAGCATTTCCGGCGTGCGCACCAACCAGCTGATCGGCTACGGCCTGGTGGTGGGGCTCAACGGCACGGGTGACCAGACCACCCAGACGCCGTTCACCCTGCAGACCTTCAACAACATGCTCTCGCAGTTCGGCATCAAGGTGCCGCCAGGCTCGGGCAACGTGCAGCTGAAAAACGTTGCCGCGGTGTCGGTGCATGCCGACCTGCCGGCGTTCGCCAAGCCGGGGCAGGTGGTGGATATCACCGTCTCCTCGATCGGCAACTCCAAGAGCCTGCGCGGCGGCAGCCTGCTGATGACTCCGCTCAAGGGTATCGATGGCAACGTCTACGCCATTGCCCAGGGCAACCTGGTGGTCGGCGGTTTCGATGCCGAAGGCCGCGACGGCTCGAAGATTACCGTCAACGTGCCGTCGGCCGGTCGCATCCCCGGTGGTGCTTCGGTCGAGCGCGCCGTGCCCAGTGGTTTCAACCAGGGCAACAGCCTGACCCTGAACCTCAATCGCCCCGACTTCACCACCGCCAAGCGCATCGTCGACAAGGTCAACGAGCTGCTCGGTCCGGGTGTGGCCCAGGCCCTGGACGGTGGTTCGGTACGGGTTACCGCGCCGCTTGATCCGAGCCAGCGGGTTGACTACCTGTCGATTCTCGAGAACCTTGAGATCGATCCGGGCCAGGCTGTGGCCAAGGTCATCATCAACTCGCGTACCGGTACCATCGTCATTGGCCAGAACGTCAAGGTGTCGCCGGCGGCGGTCACCCACGGCAGCCTGACCGTGACCATTACCGAAGACCCGATCGTCAGCCAGCCGGGGCCGTTCTCCAATGGCGAGACTGCCGTGGTGCCGCGCTCACGGGTCAATGCCGAGCAGGAAGCCAAGCCGATGTTCAAGTTCGGCCCCGGTACCACCCTGGATGAAATCGTCCGTGCGGTGAACCAGGTGGGCGCTGCGCCTGGTGACCTGATGGCGATCCTCGAAGCCCTGAAACAGGCCGGCGCCCTGCAAGCCGACCTGATCGTGATCTGAGGGGGCTGGCCATGGATATGCCTAAAAGTGCTTTCAATGCCGCCGACAGTGGTGCCTACACCGACCTCAATCGCCTGAACTCGCTGAAGGTTGGTGATCGCGACAGCGATGCCAACCTGCGCAAGGTGGCCCAGGAATTCGAGTCGCTGTTTCTCAACGAGATGCTCAAGTCGATGCGCTCGGCCAGCGATGTACTGGCCAAGGACAACCCGCTCAACACCGAGACCACCAAGCAGTACCAGCAGATGTACGACCAGCAGCTGGCGGTGAGCATGTCCCGCGAGGGCGGCGGTATCGGCCTGCAGGAAGTACTGATGCGCCAGCTGTCCAAGCAGAAGGCCAGCGCTGCGAGCAACAACAGCCCGTTCCCGCGCGTGGATATCCAGCAGCGGCCGTTGTGGGCAAGCAAGGTTGCCGAGCCTGCGCGCAGCGAAGAAACCGCCGTTACCCGCAACGACATGGCGGCGCTCAACTCGCGGCGCCTGGCGCTGCCGGGCAAACTCACCGATCGCCTGCTGGCCGGCATCGTGCCGTCCGCCGGTGCCGTCGCTGCCACCACCAACACCGCAGCCTTGCCGCAACGCACCACGGCCATGACCGATGCCGTGGTCAAGGGTGACTGGCAGTCGGCGCAAAGCTTTGCCGCGCCGGGTTCGATGCGCATCTATGGTCGCGCCGTGGCCCAGCCGCCGCTGGCACCGGCCAAGCGCGCATTCGGCTCGTCGGATGAATTCGTTGCCACCATGCTGCCAATGGCCGAGCAGGCTGCCAAGCGCATCGGTATCGATCCGCGCTACCTGGTGGCCCAGGCGGCGCTGGAAACCGGTTGGGGCAAATCGGTCATGCGCCAGGCCGATGGCAGCAGCAGTCACAACCTGTTTGGCATCAAGGCTACCGGCAACTGGCAGGGCGGCCAGGCGCGGGCGATCACCAGCGAGTTCCGTGACGGTCAGTTCGTCAAGGAGACCGCGGCGTTCCGTTCCTACGATTCCTACCAGGACAGCTTCCATGACCTGGTCAGCCTGCTACAGAACAACGCGCGCTATAAAGAAGCGGTCAAGGCTGCCGATAAACCGGAACAGTTTGTACGCGAGCTGCAGAAAGCCGGATACGCAACCGACCCAGATTACGCGAGCAAGATTTCGCAGATCGCCAAACAGATGAAATCGTACGAAAGCTACGCAGCGATTGGCACTACAACGAAACTATAAGGTTTGAACCATGGCGAGTTTGATCAACATCGGGATGTCGGGGCTCAACGCCAACCAGGCGGGCCTGCACACCACGGGTAACAACATTGCCAATGCCGATGTTGCCGGTTATTCGCGCCAGCAGAATGTGCAGCGGTCCAACGGCGCGCAGCAGGTTGGCGGTGTGTTCATCGGCACCGGCACGACCCTCTCCGATGTGCGTCGGGTGTACAACGCCTACCTTGAAAACCAGTTGCGTACCACCACCTCGCTGAGCAGCGATGCCGCCTCGTACCTGAAGCAGGTCGGGCCGATCGACCAGATGCTGTCGGGCGCCGACACGGGTATCACGGGTGCCTTGAAGAGCTTCTTCAGTGCCTTGCAGAGCGCTGCTGCCAAGCCCAATGAAGATGCCTCGCGTCAGCTGCTGCTGACCAGCGCGCAATCGCTGAGCAAGCGCTTCAACACCATCGCCAGCCAGCTCAACGAGCAGAACAGCAACATCAATGGCAACCTCGCTTCGATGGCCGACCAGGTCAACAAGCTGACGGCAACCATTGCCCAGTACAACGATCAGATCTCCAAGGTGGCGGTGGTGCAGGGCACCCCCAACGACCTGCTCGATCAACGCAACGAGGCGGTACGTCAGCTCTCCGAGCTGGTCGGTACCCAGGTGGTCGAGCGCGAAGGCAACCTCGATATCTACCTGGAAAACGGCCAGCCGCTGGTGTTGGGTAAAACCACCAACAACCTCGAGACCGCGCCGAGCAAGACCGACCCGACCCGATTTGTCGTGCAGCTCAACCGTGGCAGCACCACCATGGACGTTACCTCGAGCCTTCGCGGTGGCGAGATCGGCGGCCTGCTGCGCTATCGCAGCGAAGTGCTCGACCCGTCGCTGAACGAGCTGGGGCGCGTGGCCTTGGTCATGGCCGACCGGATCAACAGCCAGCTGGCCCAGGGTATCGACAAGAACGGCGAGTTCGGCGCGGCCCTGTTCAACAACATCAACAGCCCCGAACTGATCAGCCAGCGCAGCATTGCCCAGGCGGGCAACAGCGCAGGCTCCGGCAACCTCGATGTGACCATCAAGGACACCGGCAAGCTGAGCACCAGCGACTATCAGGTGACCTTCACCAGCGCCACGGGTTACAGCGTCAAGAAGCTGCCGGAGGGCAGCGTGGTCGGTTCCTATGATCTCAATGACGATCCGGCACCGGTCATCGACGGTTTCAGCCTCAACCTCAATGGCGGCGCGCTGCAGGCCGGTGACACCTTCAAGATCACCCCGACACGTAATGCCGCGACCAACCTGGACACCGTCCTTACCGACCCCAAGCGCCTGGCGCTGGCATCGCCGCTGACGTCTACCAGTGGTGCCGGCAACCAGGGCACCGGGATCATCGGACAGCCCAACCTGACCTCGACCCTGGACATCTACGACCCGGCCCAGCGCCTGGATCTGCAGAATGGCCTGAAGTACTCGACCCCGGTCAAGCTGGTGTTCGGTGACGAAAAGGCCAACCCGCAGACCTACAAGCTGCTCGATGCCAAGGGCGGTACCCTGGGTAGCGGCACCATTATTCCCGGTCAGGAAAACAAACTGCAGTTCTCGGTGCCGATGGTCGATTCCACCGGCGCGCCGATCAAGGATGCCAGCGGCAACCAGAAGTCGTTCACCTTCGAGATGAGCGTCTCGGGTGCACCCAAGCAGGGTGACAACTACACCATCGGCATGACCGGCTCGGGTTCGGACAACAACCGCAACGGTCAGGCGCTGATCGACCTGCAGACCAAAGGTACGGTTGAAGTCGGCGCCAACGGCAAGGGCATCAGCCTCACCGACGCCTATGGCAAGCTGGTGGAAAACGTCGGCGGCAAGACTGCCCAGGCGCAGATGGACGTCGACTCTACCGGCGCCCTGCATGAGTCGGCCCGGGGCGCACGCGATTCGCTGTCGGGCGTACAGCTCGACGAAGAAGCCGGCAACCTGATCAAGTACCAGCAGTACTACACGGCCTCGTCGCAAATCATCAAAGCGGCGCAGGAAATTTTCTCCACGCTGATCAACGCCCTTTAAGGAGTGGTAGACCGTGCGTATTTCTACTTCCCAGTTTTACGAAACCAGCTCCGCGAACTATCAGCGCAACTTTTCCAACGTGGTCAAGACCGGCCAGCAGGCCAGCGACAACATTCGTGTGCGTACCGCTGCCGATGATCCGGTAGGGGCTGCGCGCCTGCTGCAACTGCAACAGCAGAGCAACCTGATCGACCAGTACGATGGCAACATCACCAACGTGCGCAACAGCCTGGGCACCTCCGAGTCGACCCTCAACGGCATTACCAACATCCTGGCGCGGGTCAAGGAACTGGCCATCAGCGCCGGCAGCGGTGGCTACACCGACGCCGACCGCAAGGCCGATGCCCAGGAACTGACCCAGCTCGAAGAGCAGCTCTACAGCCTGATGAACAGCCGTGACGAGAACGGCAAATACCTGTTCTCCGGCTCCCGTGGCGACACCCCGCCCTACGTGCGTAATGCCGATGGTACCTACACCTACCAGGGCGACCAGAGCACCCTGAGCCTGCAGGTCGGTGACATGCTCACCATGGCTACCAACGAGAGTGGCTACAGTGTGTTCGAACAGGCGCTGAACACCAGCCGCAGCCAGACCAAGCTGACCTCGCCGGCCGTGGATGACGGCCGTGTCAGTCTGTCCAATGGCCAGGTCTCCGGCAGCACCCAGTACAACGATCGTTTCCGTGGTGGCGAGCCGTACACCATCACCTTCACCAGCAGCACGCAGTTCAAGATCACTGACGCAGCCAACAACGACGTGACCCTGGAAGCCACCGGTGAAGGCGCCTTCGACCCGAAAAAGCCGGCCAACATCACCTTCCGTGGTGTCGAGATGCGCCTGGACATCAACCTGACGGATGCCGACAAGGCCAACCCGGACGCGGTCATCGCCGGTCACAGCTTCTCGCTAAGCTCCAAACCCGACGAAGTCAGTGGCTCGCGCAGCGCCGGCAATACCTCGTCATCGCAGATCACCGGAGCCAAGATTACCGACCAGACGGCGTACCACAATGCCTTTCCTGGCGGTGGCGCGATCATCAAGTTCACCAGTGCCTCGGCCTATGAAGTGTATGCCCAGCCAATGGGGCCGGATGCGCGCCCGGTGGCCACTGGCAACCTGACCGGTACCCCGGCGACCAAGGCCAATATTGCCGGTGTCGACTTCGACTTCTCGGCAGTGCCGGCTAGCGGCGACCAGTTCTCGGTCAAGGTCGATACCCATCAGACCCAGAATATCCTCGACACCATCTCGGAGTTTCGCAAGGCGCTTGAATTGCCGGTCGACAACAACCTGGCGGCGCGGCAGAAATACCAGGGGGCTTTGCAGTCGGCCATCGGTAACCTGGAAAGCGGCGCCAACAAGGTTGCCGAAGCGATCAGCTCGATCGGTGCCCGGGGTGCCGCCCTGGACGTCCAGGCCGATACCAACGAAAGCCTGAAGATGGCCAATACCAAGACCCAGAGTTCGATCCGCGACGCCGATCCGGCCGATGTGCTGATCCGCCTGAACCTGCAGCAGACAATGCTGCAGGCGTCGCAATTGGCGTTCACCAAGATCTCCTCGCTGAGCCTGTTCAACCGGCTCTGATACATCTTTGCGCAACATCACCGGGTGATGCCCCCTGCCGGCATCACCCGGAACCCTCTCCAGGCCTACCACTATGATCGAACAACCCCTCGTCAGCATCGCCATTCCTGCCTTCAACCCCGAGTTCTTCAGTCGCGCGCTGCTCAGTGCCATCTCCCAGAGCTACACCAACCTCGAGGTCATCGTTTGTGACGACAGTCAGGGGGACGAGATCAAGGCCATTTTCGATGAGAGGGTTGCGCAGGCAAGCTGCGAGCTGCGCTATTCGCGCAACCCCGCGACCCTGGGCTTTGCCGGTAACCTGCTGCAATGCCTGGAGCACTCCCGGGGCGAGTTCGTCAAGTTTCTTTGTGACGACGACTGGTTGATCGAAAACTGCATCGAGCAACAGGCGCGGATCATGGCCGATTGCCCCGAGGTCAACATGGTGGTCAACCACCGGCTGATCTGCGCAGCGGACGAGACGCTGTTGCCGCCGCGGCCGGCCAACTGCGTGATTGCCCCTTGCAGCGCGATCCTCAACGGCGGTGACATGCTCGATGCGGTCACCAGCAAGGTTCCCAACCTGTTTGGCGGCATTAGTCACATGCTCATGCGCCGGGCTGCGGTAGAGCAGTACCTGCCGCAGTTGGTGCAGCAGGGCGCAGGGTTCGTTGCGCGCCTGGACATGGCGCTGTACATGTGCCTGTTGCGCCGTGGGCACCTGGCCTACCTGTCCAACATGCTCAGTATCGAGCGGGTCCATGCCGGGCGTCTGAGCCATCAGGCCGGCATCACCCTTGCACACAAGACCGAGAGCGAATGGTTGCAGCAGATGCTCGCCGCCAACACCGGCGAAGCGCCACCGGCCACCGGCTGGATTCGCTACGTGGCGCTTGAGGATTTTCGCCCAGGCGAGACGCTGGAGTGGGACGAATATGAACTGACCCGGTTGTACGCCGGGCAGATGGGCCACTATCAGCAGCAAGTCGGTACCCACAGCCTGAGCTTTGCCGAGCTCTATGCCGAGTGGCTTGAGTGCCGCACTTTGTCGCCCGCGCAGATCAGCCTGCTGCCCAAACGGATCGAGCAATGGCCACGACAACCGCGCATCGTTGCTGTGGTGTTCGATCCACAGGGCGAGGCGATGCCGTTGAAGTCGACACTCGACAGCCTGGCCGCCCAGTCTTATGCGCCGCATCAGGTCTGGGTGCTTGGCACTCAAGAGCCGCCTGCGAGTGATGCGGGTGTCGAGTACAGCGCTTTGCGTGGCAATGGTTTTGAACAGCTCAATGCGCGGATCGCCAGGGCCGAATCGGCAGACTGGGTGTTGCTGCTACGCGCTGGTGATCGCCTGCATCCTCATGCCCTGGTGATCATGGCCGAGCGCCTGGCCTTGCACACGGACCGGTTGTGCCTGTACACCGATGAGGGCAGTGACGATAACCTGCAGGTTGGCCAGCCGATCTTCAAACCCGACTTCAACCTCGATCTGATGCGCAGCTTCCCCTACGTCGGACGAATGCTGGCCTTCGAGCGGACCCGGCTGTTGGAGCTGGGCGGCTTCACGGCTGATTATGACGTCCTGGCGCCGCAAGATCTGCTCTGGCGGATGGTTGAAAGCCATGGTTTGCAGGTGGTCGAGCACGTCGCCGAACTGCTGGTGCAAAGTCAGTACAGCTATTCCAGCTGGCAGTCCGAGCCGGCCTGCCTGGCCCAGGCACCACGCGTATTGCAGGCGCACCTGCAGCGCCTGGGTATCGAGGCCGAGCTGGTATCGGCCGAAAACAGCATGTTGACCCGAGTGCTGTACCAGCACGCTGATACGCCCGCGGTGTCGATCATCATCGTGGCCGGGCAAGACCTGCAGGCGCTTCGGCGCTGTGTCGAATCGATTTTCGAACACACCGCCTACCGCAACTATGAAGTACTGATCGCCACCAAGGGTGACGAGCCTCAGGATCTGCAGTCCTGGCTTGCTGCGATGCGGCAACTGGGCAGCGATCAGTTGCACATTGTCCAGTCCGAGGACAGCGCCGGGCAGCAACTGATCAACCAGGCCGCCGAGCAGGCGCGAGGCAGCTATCTGTTGCTGGTCGACTCTGGCTGCCTGATGTTCGATGGCCAGTGGCTGAGCGAATTGATGCGCCAGGGCCAGCGTCCGGAAGTCGGAATTGTCGGTCCGAAGATGTGTAGCAGCGCCGGCATGGTGGTCAATGCCGGGCTGCTGCTGGGTGTGCATGGCCTGGCGGGAAGCCCGTTCTACGGTCAGCCGGTCGATGCCGGTGGTTACATGAACCGCTTGCTTGCGGTACAGAACCTCAGCGCTGTCAGCGCCCATTGCCTGCTGGTGCGGCGCGACCTGTTCGATGCGCTGGGTGGTCTGGATGTCCAGGCATTCAGCGTTGAGTTGCTCGACGCCGATTTCTGCCTGCGTGCGCGTGAGCAGGGTTACCTGGTGGTCTGGACACCGTTTTCGATGGTGGCGCGCCTGCCAGTCGAGCAGGTTGTCGACACCAAGGCGATAGAGCGGGATCAACGCGCCTTCTACCAGCGCTGGCTGCCCCTGGTGGCCAACGATCCGGCCTACAACCGCAACCTTAGCCTGAAGCTGTCCAGCTACAATCTGGAACCGGGTTTGCGTAGTGGTTGGGACCCGTTCATCAGCCGGCCATTGCCCTATGTGCTGGCGTTGCCGGTCAACACCACGGCGGTTGGGCATTACCGGGTGGTGCAGCCATTTACCGAGCTGGAGCGGGCCGGCTGGATCCAGGGTCAGCTGGATTACGCCACGCCCAACACTATCGAAATGGAGCGTTGCAAGCCGGACTCGATCATCCTGCAGTGCCGTTACATGGCCAGTACCATTCGGGATATCGAGCGGGTCAAAACCTTTTCCAGTGCGCGGCGAATCTACGAGATCGACGACTACATCATCGACGTGCCGAAAAAGAATGCGCACAGCCGCAACATGCCGCAGAACATGCACGAACTGGTGAGCCGCGGCATTTCCCTGTGCGACCGCGTGGTGGTGTCGACCCAGCCGCTGGCTGATGCGCTGTCGAGCATGCACCATGATATCCGGGTGGTGCCGAACATGCTGGCGATGCACATGTGGAGCGACCTCAAGAGCCATCGACAAACTACCCTCAAGCCGCGTGTCGGCTGGGCTGGGGGCACCAGCCATCAAGGTGACCTGGAGCTGCTGGCCGAGGTGGTCCGCGAGCTTGCCGACGAGGTCGACTGGGTGTTCTTTGGTATGTGCCCGGAGGTGCTCAGGCCCTACGTCAAGGAGTACCACACCGGCATTGCCATGTCGCTCTATCCGCAGAAGCTGGCGAGCCTGAACCTGGATCTGGCGCTGGCACCGCTGGAAACCAACCTGTTCAACGACTGCAAGAGCAACCTGCGCTTGCTCGAGTATGGCGCCTGCGGCTTCCCCGTGGTGTGTTCCGATACCAAGGCTTACCAGGGCTACCTGCCATGCACGCGGGTGGCAGGCAACTCGACGCAGGCCTGGCTGGAAGCGATCCGCATGCATCTGGACGATCCCCAGGCCAGTTATCGCCAGGGCGATGCCCTGCGCGAAGTGGTGCTGCGCGACTTCATGCTGACACCCGACAAGCTTCAGCACTGGGCTAACGCCTGGTTGGCCGATTAACGACAGTGGCCGGCCTTGATGCTGGCCATGACAGATAACATGAGAACTAGGTGCACTATGGGCGAACAAGCAATCGGTTGTGCAGCGCTGCTGGATGACGTCACCGTCGTCTTGCTGGGTCAGGACGAGCCTGGCTATTCAGGGCGCGCCGCTCACTATTACCAGGCGCGCTTTGCACACCTGCAGACACTCGCAGCGCCGGCGTCGCAAACGTCGGTCGGTGACTGGTCCGAGCAGGTGCTGCAGACCCTGGAGCAGGTCGATACCGCGTTTGCGGTGCTGACCCTGGAGTGCGATTTCCTTCTGACCGATGGCATCGCTGCGGCGGTGCAAGCCTTGCAAGATGACGCCGATTACGTAATGGCTCAAGGTTACTCGCTGGGTTACCAGCCTGGTAATGGCGACGTGGACTACTACAAGATCGGCTCTGCACCCAAGGCTCAGTTGCATGCCAGCAACGCCCTGGGGCGTATTGCCGTGCATGCCGAGTACGGTTTGCAGGCGTGGCGGGCAGTGATCAGGACCGAGGTGTTGAAAACCGCGGTGCGCAGCGTGCCGGCGAACCTGTCGTTCGATAGCTGGTGTGTGGCGGTTTCCTATGGGCTGCTGGCCCAGGGTGCATCGCGGCTGCTGGCGCACACCAGTGCGATGGTCGAATACCGTCCCTGGAGTCTTTCCGAGCAGGCTCGCGAAGAGTTGCTGAGCCAGGCTGTGCGCCAGCTCCAGCACTGGGATGGCGAGCAGGCAGCGGTATTTGCCAGTGCCAGGGGCTTCGAAGTCCTCAATGCCTTCGTGCGCAATACCCACTCGCGCTGTGAGGCGCCATTGCTGTTCACTTCGCGCTGGGACAGCCTGTCGTCCGAACCACAAGTGACGTTCGAGCCCACCCAGTTTGTCGATATGCCGTACTACAACGGCAGCGTGTTCGGTCAGTTGCGCTCGAGCGAGTTCATGGTCCATGCCTGGCCCGCCGGACAGCTTCACAGCCGGGCGCTGGAAGGTACCTGGGTACGGCAGCAAGCATTGCTTGCCGAGCATCCCAACGATACCGCCGAGAGCCTCATGGCCCGCTACTGGCAGGCCTTTGCACTGGGTGTGTTCAACCCGCAGGTTTGCCAGCGCCTGCTGGCAGGCCTGGGCGAGCAGGACCAGGGGCTGCGCCGCGACCTTGGCACCTGGCTGGAGCAGCTCCAATTGCTGCCGGCTACCGCTGTGCAGACGCAGCTGGCGAGCACGCCTTCGGGCAAGGTGCTGGCGGCAATCGCTGCGGCCACTCCGGACAGCGCCGCCCGCGAGCGCATTTTTGCCCACCTGGGGAAAAACCCGGCGCCGCAGACAGCCTTTGTGGTGATCGATCTTGCGGACGATAACGCAGGTTTGCAGGATACCTTCGACAGCCTGGTCGCCAGCGGTTTGCGCAACTTCAAGATTGTCGTGCTCAAGGCCGGCGAACTGCCGGCCATCACCACGGCCCGGGATGCCCTGCACTTTATCAAGGTTACGCCGGCCAACATGGTTGCGCACCTGAACCAGGTGGTACGCCAGCTTTCCAGCGAATGGCTGCTGATGTTGCAGGCGGGCGATGTACTGGCTACCGGCGGCTTGTTGCGTTTGCAGGTCGAGCTGCCTGGCGCCCAGGCGTGCCATGCGATCTGTGCCAACGAAGTTCAGCGCGACAGCGACGGGCGCCTGCTCAGCGTCGTACGTCCTGGTTGCGACCTGGACCTGCTGCGCAGTCGTCCTGACCTGATGGCCCGGCATTGGCTGGTGCGTCGCCAGGCCGTTGTCGACCTGGGCGGTTACAGTGAAGACTGTGCGCAAGCGCTGGAATTCGATCTGCTCCTGCGTCTGGTCGAAGCCAGCGGTATCAGCGGCATGGCCCACCTGGACGAGTACCTGGTGATCGGCCAGCAAGCGCCGGAGTCGATGGCTGGTCAAGCCCTGACCACCCTCAAGCGTCATTTGAACGTGCTGGGTTACCGTGGCCAGGTCAACGAAAGTACCGACGGTACCTTCCAGGTTGACTTCCGTCATCCGCAGACCCCGCAAGTGAGCATTGTGCTGGTTGCCGATTCCGATCTCGAGCAGCTCAAAGTAAGCCTAGCAAGCGTGGTCCAGCGTACTCGCTATGCCCGTTACGAGGTGATCGTCACCTGCGAGGCGGCCAATGCCGAGGCGGTAGCCGCAGGCCTTGCCACGGTGCAGGGGCTGGGATCGCGGGTGCGCTTGTTTGCCTGTGAGTCGTCGGTGCGGGCACAGATGGTCAACCAGGCTGCGGCCCAGGCCCAGGGGCAGTACCTGGTGCTGATGTCGAGCCGCAGCGAGGTGGTGTCGCCGGCCTGGATCGAATCCCTGCTCAACCAGGCTCAGCGCCCTGAGGTGGGTGTTGTCGGTTGCCAGATGTTCGATCGCGATGGCGTCATCAGTCATGCCGGTTACGAGCTGCTCGGCAGTGGCCTGGTACGCAATGCCCGGCAGGGTGCTTCGCGTGTGCGAGTGACATTGCCCGGGCTGGAAGCGGTAAGAGGTTGCCAGGCGGTGTCGGCCGACTGCCTGATGGTGGGCAAGGCGTTGTTCGAGCAGTGTGCCGGGCTGGATGAACAGCTTGCGGGTGGTACCGATGTCGACCTGTGCCTGAAGGCTGCACAAGCCGGTTTGCTGGCGATCTGCGTACCCCAGGCGCAAGTGCTTAACATCGCAGTGCCATTGCCTGTGCGGGAACAGTGCCAAGCGCTGGTCCAGCGCTGGCCGGCAGCCTTCAGCACCCGTGTTGTAGTCGATGTCGAGCATGGCGTTGACGTTTCGCGTGTAGTCGTGGCCGGTGGCAACGGCGTGCTGGAGTGGTTGCCTTAACAGGCCTCTGGCGCGAAATATGCAAAGCCGGGCGCAATGCCCGGCTTTTTTATGCCTGCGATTCGCTAAGCCCCCGTGTCTACAGCCTTGTGCTCCTGCACTGGCAGGGGGTCGATGGCAGATTATTGACAGTTCGCCTCGCAGGCCACCGCCGTTGCCTGGGCAACCTGTCATCGGCTGTCGGGTTTCCAACCAATTCTGGAGTTTGAAGATGTCGAATACCCTGGGCGTTGATGGGTATAGGCTTGAGCAGGCGATGGCTCGCTTGCAGCTGATCTATACCAAGCCGGCGCATCCCTACTATATTGCGGCGCCGGATTACCGGGAGACGTCTTCAGGAGTCTGCACGCTTCATTACCTGTGCCACGCGTTGAACCTGAGCGGCCGCGAGGCCTATATTTGCGGCGGCAAGGTGGTCAACCCCGAGCTGAAAACGCCACTGCTCGACCAGGCGACCGCCGATCGCCATATCGCCAGCGGCAAGGTGCCCATTACGGTCTATCCGGAAGTCACCAGCGGCAACCCGCTCAGCGGCAAAGTAGTCGCACGCTACCTGTTGAACGTCGAGGGCTTCCTGACGGGCAGGGCGATGGAGGAAGAGCCGGACGATCTGCTGTTCTATTACGATGCGCGGATCGCCGCCAAGAAGGGGGTCAGTGTCGCCGACCTGCTGTGCTTCCCGATTATCGATATCTCGCTGTTCAATGCACCTGATCCTAGCGTGCCTCGCCAGGGGCATTACCTGTATCAGAACCGGCATCCTCTGGATCAGGTGGACTATGCCTCGCTGCCGGCAGGCATTCGCCTGCTCAGTGTTGCCAACCCGCTGTCGCTGGTTGAACTGGCCAAGGTCCTGCGCAGTGCCGAAGTGCTGTACAGCTATGAATGGTCGATGACCTGTGCCATTGCTGTGCTATGCGGTTGCCCGGTGATCTTCATGGCCGGGCACAGCGTCGATCAGGTGTTTCTCGACGGTATCTTCTTCGGCAGGCAAGGTTTTGCCTTGTCGGATGAAACCGATGCGCTGGAGGTTGCCCGTGCCGGGGTGCAGGGGGCCTTGCAGCGTTACGTCGCGGTCACCGAGCCGTTCTGGCAGCAGCTGGATGTCTTCATTGAAAAAACCCAGGCGGCAGCGCAACAGCAGGCACTGGCGGACAAGCAAGGCATGCTGGCCTGGCTCGAGCAGCGCTGCCCCGAAGAACCGCAACGCGCGGCATTGATGCAGCGCCTGGCCAGCGGCCGCGCGCCGATGCTGGGCGTGCTGGTGCTGGGTAGTGACGACGCTGATCAGGCGTTGATGCGTACCCTTGAGAGCCTTGCTCCCGATCAGTGCCTTTATCGCCACCTGCAGGTGGTGACCCTCGGGGCTGCGACGCCAGCGTCAGACGTGCCGGGTTTATCGGTGCACCACCGGCCGTGCCAGGCAGCGCAGCGTAGCGAGGTCATCAACCGGGTCGTGGCCGACAGCGGCTGCGACTGGTTCATGGTGGTCGAGGCGGGGGTCGAGTTCACCCCTGGCGGTTTGTTGCTGGTGGCCCTGGAGCTTGTCAATGCAGCCGATGCCTGTGTTGCCGCCTACGCTGACGAAGCCATGCGCATGGGCAACGGCTCGTTGGGTATTTCGCTTCGGCCAGACCTGAACCTTGATCTGCTTTTGAGCCTGCCGGCCAGTGTCTCGCCGCACTGGCTGTTGCGAAGTAGCGAGTTCCTGGCGCAAGGCGGCTTCGATACCGGCTGTGGCCAGGCGTTCGAGCTGGAGTACCAGCTGCGCCTGGTCGAGCAGTGCGGCTTGAGTGGTATCGAGCATATCAGTGAGCCGCTGTTGGTCAGCGAAGCGTTGCGCTTCGCTGACTGTGCCAGCGAGCGGGAGGTGGTAGGGCGTCATCTCAAGGCCCGGGGCTATGCTCAGGCGCACGTCGATTCGCACCTGCCTGGCCACTATCGACTGGACTATGGGCATGCCGATCAGCCCATGGTGAGCATTGTGATTTTGCTCGATGGTGCCCTCGAACAGTTCCAGCGCTGCATTGAGGCGCTGTTGCAGCACACCGACTACCCCTGCTATGAGGTCCTGTTGCTCGATCCGGGAAGTGACGAACCGCAAGTGCGCCAATGGTTGCAGGGGATCGAGCAAATCGGTGGCGATCAGTTGCGGGTGCTGTCTTTTGCCCAGGGCCAGTGCCCGGCACTGTTGCGCAATGACGCAGGGCGACTGGCACGCGGTGAGTACCTGCTGTGGCTGGATGCGACAGCGGCGCCGATTGCCAAGGGCTGGTTGCAGCAGTTGCTCAATCACGCCCAGCGTCCGGAGGTCGCAGCCGTGGGCGCCAAGCTGCTGTCGATGAACGGCAGGATTCACCACGCTGGGCTGGTTCTGGGCTTGCGCGGGCCGGTGGGACGGGTATTTGCCGGCTACGCTCACAGCGACTCCGGCTACATGCAGCGGCTCACGGTCGATCAGAATTACTCGGCGCTCAGCGGTGAATGCCTGATGGTACGCCGCGACCTGTTTGTCGAGGCCGGGGGGTTTGACGAGGCGCCTGCACTGGCGCGCTGGATGGACGTCGATCTGTGCTTGCGCCTGCGCCAGGCCGGTTACCTCAACGTCTGGACGCCTCATGCACAACTGTTGATCGACAGGCCGGCAATGGCCGATGCCAGTGTGGAAGAAGAGGACGCCCTGTATGCGCGCTGGTTGCCGGTGCTGGCCCATGATCCGGCCTACAACCGCCATCTGTCGCTGGCCCATGCCGGTGGCTTCAAGGTCGCCAGCCTGCAGTCGACCTGGCAGCCGCCACAGGGGCAGCGAGAGATGCCGGTGCTGGTGGTCCATCCGCTTGATCAGGGTGAACTGGGTTATTCGCGGGTAGTGCGTCCATTCAATGGCTTGAAGGCTGCCGGTTACATCGATGGCCGGGTGTCGCCGGGGTTGACGCCCCTGGTCGAGCTGGAGCGCCTGGCAGCGGATGTAGTGGTGTTCCAGGGTGGGCTGGATGCACCGCGCCTTGAAGTCATGCGGCGGATTCAGGCGTTCTCGCGTGCCTTTACGGTTCTGGAGTTGAGCGACTACCTGCCGGATCTGCCGGTGGGCAGTGCCCGCCGTGAGGGCCTGGGCGAGGATGTGTTCCACAGCCTGCAGCAAGCCCTGGGGTGCGTCGACCGCCTGGTGGTGCCGACGGCGGCGCTGGCACAGGCGTTTGCCGGCCTGCATGGCGATATCCGGGTGGTCGAGACGCGCTTGTCGATCGACGCCTGGCGCCATATAAAGGGGCAGCGCCGAACGGCTGGCCGGCCTCGCCTGGGGTGGGTCGGCAGCAGCGAGCAGGCAAGTGACCTGGAGGTTATCGCGCCCGTTATCAAGGCCTTGGCTGCGGATGTCGAGTGGGTTTTCTTCGGCTTCTGCCCCAATAGCCTGCGGCCCTATGTACACGAGTACCACGAGGGTGTCGAAGTTCAGCAGTACCCACAAAAGCTGGCAGGCTTGAACCTGGACCTCGCTCTGGTGCCGCTGCAGCAGACCCTGTTCAATGTTTGCAGAGGTAACCAGCGTCAACTGGAGTTCGGCGCATGCGCCGTGCCGGTGATCTGTAGCGACATCGGCCAGGAGCAGGACGACTTGCCCGTGTCCCGTGTGCACAACAGCTACGAGCACTGGATCGAGGCTATTGGCCTGCACCTGGCCAATCTTGATGCTGCCCAGCGCCGCGGTGATGAGCTCAGGGATGCCGTTCATCGGTGCTGGATGCTCGACGAGGATCATCTGCAGCGTTGGCGCAGCGCCTGGTTGCCCGCCTGATCCCCAGCTGACCCCGCGTCCACCGCGTTGCCCGAGTCGATCGGCAGCCCGGTGGATGGCGTGCTCGTCCCGTGTCGCCAGCCTCCCGGGGTGCCTTTCGCAGCGTCGACACCCGCCAAACTAGCAATCTTTGATAGTCACAAAGTGCCAATGGCTGACATTTGTGATGGGTAATCTTTGTGCAACAGTGACTTGGCAGTCGAAACGGGCATCTTTAATCTATTGAGTCGTCGGGCGGTACTGGCGGGCGGGGTGCGCGCAGGCTCGCAAGCCCTTGGTTACCAGGTTCCAGTGCCCGTGAAAATCCGCATATCTATCGGGAAGCCACAATGATTGGCATCAAAAGCATTGCGAGTTACGTACCTGTCGAGGGTGTGGACAACTACGCCCAGGGTGCGAAATTCGCCAAGGACCAGGAATTCATTCTCGGCAAGATCGGTTCGACCTTCCTGCCGCGCAAAGACGCAGGCCAGGAAACCTCCGACCTGTGTGTGGAGGCGGTAAAGGCCCTGTTCGCTGCCAATCCGAGCCTGGTGCCTGAGTCCATCGACGCCCTGATTGTCGTTACCCAGAACGGCGACGAAGAAGGTTTGCCGCACACTGCAGCCATCGTCCAGGACAAACTGGGCCTGCCGACCCACGTGGCGGCCTTCGATATTTCCCTGGGCTGCTCGGGCTATGTCTACGGCTTGTATGCCATGAAAGGCTTCATGGAGGCGGCGGGGCTGAAAAACGGTCTGCTGATCACCGCTGACCCTTACTCGAAGATCGTCGACCCTGAAGACCGCAACACCACCATGCTGTTTGGTGATGCCGCGACTGTTACCTGGATGGGCGAGGGCGCCCAGTGGCAGCTGGGCAAGGCCAAGTTCGGTACTGACGGCGGCGGCGCTGCGCACCTGAAGGTCAGTGACGGGGTGTTCTTCATGAACGGTCGCCAGGTGTTCAACTTTGCCTTGCTCAAGGTGCCGGCGCACCTGCATGAGCTGTTGGGCGAAAGCCAGTTGGCACCGGCTGACATCGACCTGTTCTGTATCCACCAGGGCAGTGCGGCGATTGTCGACGCCGTCGCCCGGCGCTTCGAAGATGACCCGGACAAATTCGTCAAGGACATGGTCGAGACGGGTAACACCGTGTCGTCGAGCATTCCCTTGCTGCTTGAGAAGCACGTGCTCGGTTCGCGCCACCAGCGCGTTGCCTTGAGCGGTTTCGGTGTAGGTCTTTCGTGGGGCTCGGCGATTATCGAGCGCAACGACTGATTTCTGCGCCAGCCTGAAAATAGAGCGCTGCCGGTTGCCCGGTGGCGCTTTTTTTTATCTCCAGCATTTATTGGTAAGTGTTTTTTTGGCGTCAAACCCTTGATTTCATTGGGGTGGCAGGGTGCCATTAAAAAATTTGCAAAAACCCCTAAAGCAACCGCGCCAGACGACGATAACTATTACGAAGGTTCTCTAGGCCACACCCGGCGGATGCCAGGGCCGGAAGCCGCAGTATCCCAAACACGAGGAATTCGTCATGGCATTAACCGTTAACACCAACACTACCTCCCTGGGCGTTCAGAAGAACCTGAACCGCGCTTCCGACGCTCTGAGCACCTCGATGAGCCGTCTGTCCTCCGGCCTGAAAATCAACAGCGCCAAAGACGACGCCGCCGGCCTGCAGATCTCTACCCGTATGACCTCGCAGATCCGCGGTCAGACCATGGCAATCAAAAACGCCAACGACGGTATCTCGATCGCCCAGACCGCTGAAGGCGCGATGCAAGAGCAGGTCAACATCCTGCAGCGTATGCGTGAACTGGCTCTGCAATCGCGAAACGACTCGAACGATTCGACTAACCGTACTTCGCTGGACAACGAGTTCAAGCAGATGTCTGCGGAACTGACTCGTATCGCCCAGTCCACCCAGCTGAACGGCAAAAACCTGCTGGACGGTTCGGCTAGCACCATGACCTTCCAGGTTGGTTCCAACACTGGCGGCGAAAACCAGATCAGCATCGACCTGAGCGCCAAGTTCCTGGCCAGCGACCTGGGTATCACCAGCGCCATCACCATCGCCGGTAGCGACAGCACCACTGCCCAGACCAACTTCTCGGCTGCCATGGGCGCGATCGACTCCGCTCTGGCGAAGATCGGTACCGCTCGTGCTGACCTGGGTGCGGTGCAGAACCGTATGACCAGCACCATCAACAACCTGCAAAACATCAACGAGAACGCTGAAGCTGCTCGTGGTCGCGTACAAGATACCGACTTCGCCGCTGAAACTGCTCAGATGACCAAGCAGCAAACTCTGCAACAAGCTTCGACTTCGGTTCTGGCCCAGGCCAACCAACTGCCGTCGGCTGTACTGAAGCTGCTGGGCTAATCACTCGGTAGTTGTCGGCGGGGGAGTGCATCTACGGCACTCCTCCGCCTTTTGCATTGAGAGGTGGTGACATGGATATGAGCGTCAAGCTGAACCTGTCTTACCCGACGGTGAAGCCGGTCGAGCCGACCACCGAACGCCCTGCGGCCAAGCCTGTAGCGGCAGTTGAAGCCATCACGCCAGTCAAGGAAGCTACCGACAAGGGGCTGTCCGAAGCTGAGAAGGTCAAGAGCGCGGTCAAGGATATCGAGAAATTCCTTGCTTCATCGCGACGTAACCTTGAATTTTCCACGGATGAAGAATCCGGCCGAATTATAGTTAAAGTCATCGCCAGCGAGACCGGAGAGCTGATCCGCCAACTTCCTTCGGAAGAGGCGTTGAAGATCGCTCACAGTCTGAGCGATGTAAACAGCCTGCTGTTCAACGCCAAGGCCTGATGCTGGCGGCTGAGCGGCAAGTTCGCTAGTCTGGCAAGGCTAGGGCGGCGCGCAACCATGAGGGAGTAGCAATGGCGAGTACAATTTTACCGAGTGTCGGTCTGGGTTCCGGGGTAGACATCAACAAGATCGTTGATGTGCTTGTCAAGGCGGACACCGGTCCCAAGGCGAACCAGATCAAACGCCAGACCGCCAACAACACGGCCATGCTTTCCGGGGTAGCGTCGCTCAAGAGTGCGCTTTCTGTTTACCAGGAAGCGATGAAAAAGCTCAACGATCCGAAGGCGCCAGCCTTCAGTGCCTACACCGCGACCTCCAGCAGTGACACCACGGTCAAGGCCACGTCGAACAACAAGGCGGTGCCCGGTACCTACACCGTTCTGGTCGACAAGCTGGCGACCGCGTCCAAGGTGGCCAGCCAGAACTTTACCGGCGGGGCCAGCACTTCGATCCCTGAAGGCGACCTGACCATTACCCAGGATGGCGTGATCCACACTGTGAAGGTGGGGGCAGGTGCGACCTTGCAATCGGTTCGCGACTCGATCAACTCGTCGCTGGCCGAGCAGGGCATCACTGCCAACATCGTCAATGGCAAGGACGGCTCGCGCCTGGTCTTCAGCTCGACCAAGACCGGTGAGGGTACCGATATTTCAGTCGACGGTATCGCCGAGCTGAAGATCAACGGTACTACCAAAATGAACGGTGATGGTGCCGGCTACATCGACGGCCTCGCCCAGGACGCCGAGCTGAGCATCGACGGCCTGAAGGTTACCAGCAAGTCCAATACCGTCGACGGCGCAATCAGTGGCATGAGCCTGGAGCTGCTGCAGGTTACTGCCACTGACAAGCCTATCAAGGTAACGGTCGGTGAAAACACTGCCGGCCTGAAGGCCTCGGTGCAGAACTTTGTCGATGCCTACAACACCCTGGTCAAGGCGGCCAACAGCCTGACGGCGGTGTCCAAGGACGCTGATGGCAAGACTGTGCTCGGGCCGCTGACCAACGATCCGACCACGCGCTCGATGCTGTCGGACTTGCGCAAGCAACTGGCGACCGAGTCGGGCAGTGGTCGTCTGACCACCCTCAGCCAGCTGGGCATCAACACGGCAAAGGACGGTACCCTGGAGTTCAACTCCACCAAGTACGATGCCGCGATGAAGGACAAGAAGCTCGGCCCGGACGTGCAGGAGCTGTTCACCGGCACTGAAGGCGTGTTCGCGCACATGACCAAGGCGGTCGAGCCGTACCTGCAGACAGGTGGCATCCTCGACACCCGCAAGGCTGGCCTGGACAAGCTGCAAAAGGACCTCGACAATCAGCAGCTGGCCCTGGACCGGCGCATCACTTCGCTGACCGAATCCCTGACCAAGCGCTACGTGGCCATGGATACCCTGGTGGGCAAGCTCGAAGCGCAGCGCAAGAACATCGCCTCGATGTTCGCCTCGATCGAGGCGCAGCAGAAAAACTCCTGATTCGGCGTTGTGCCAGAAGCCCGGCAGTACCCCTAGGGGGACTCCGGGCTTTTTGCCGTACGCGCTAAAGTTTTTTGACGCGCAGGCGATACAAGCGGTATATGAAACCTTTTTTGCGGTGACGAGGTAGAACATGAATCCGATGTTGGCCCTTCGGCAGTACCAGAAAGTCAACGGCGTAGCCCAGACCTCCGTGGCCAGCCCGCATCGTCTGGTGCAGATGTTGATGCAGGGCGGTCTTGATCGCATTGCCCAGGCCAAGGGTGCCATGGCGCGTAACGACGTGGCCCAGCGCGGCATCCTGATCGGCAAGGCAATCGGTATTGTCGGCGGTTTGCGTGAAGGCCTGGACCTGGAAAACCACGCCGATTCGCTGACCGACCTGGATAACCTGTATTCGTACATGAGCAAGCGCCTGGTCGAGGCGAACGTGCAGAACGATCCGGAAATCCTCAACGAAGTGGCGCGCCTGCTGATTACCGTCAAGGAAGGCTGGGACGCGATCGGCGATCAACTCGCCGACGCCTAGGAGATTGCAATGAGTGTCGTGCTCGAACGTATCGAACAAACCCGCGAGGCATTGCTGGGTGCCCTGGCCAGTCGTGACTGGGAGGCGATCAGCGAGCTCGACGTCAGTTGCCGTCTGTGCGTGGACGACGTGCTGGCCGAAGCGTCGGTGGATGAGCTGACGCTGCGCAGCAAGCTTGAGGAGTTGCTGGGCGTCTACAAGGAATTAATTGAAGTTGCAAGTGGGGAGCGTCAATCAATAGTCGATGAGATGACGCAGATCCGACAAGCCAAAAACGCGGCAAAGGTATACCATTTGTTCAGCTGAAACTGGGCAAAACAAAAAGCAGTGCGCCATAAATTTGACTATGTACGGTTTTTTGACTTAACTAGTGGCTGTTTTCTAATTTCAGACGTCCGAACACTGACCGTTCAGTCGGAATGATGTCGAGCTTGCCCTTACAAGGGCGCCGAGATGACTAGGGAAGTTGTTATTGCATGTGGCGTGAAACCAAAATTCTCCTGATCGATGACGATAGCGCTCGCCGCCGTGATCTGGCGGTAGTGTTGAATTTTCTTGGCGAAGAAAATCTGCCCTGCTCGAGCCATGACTGGCAGCAGGTTGTCGAGTCGTTGTCATCCAGTCGTGAAGTGCTCTGTGTCCTGATCGGGACCGTGAATGCTCCGGCAAGTCTGATGGGCTTGCTTAAGACAGTGGCTGGATGGGATGAGTTCCTTCCGGTTCTGCTTCTGGGCGAAATTTCTTCTGCCGAGCTGCCGGACGACCTGCGCCGTCGCGTACTCTCCAACCTCGAAATGCCGCCGAGCTACAGCAAATTGCTCGATTCGCTGCACCGTGCCCAGGTCTATCGCGAGATGTACGACCAGGCCCGCGAGCGCGGCCGCCAGCGCGAACCCAATCTGTTCCGCAGCCTGGTCGGCACCAGCCGGGCGATCCAGCACGTGCGCCAGATGATGCAGCAAGTGGCCGATACCGACGCCAGCGTGCTGATCCTCGGTGAGTCGGGCACCGGCAAGGAGGTGGTTGCGCGTAACCTGCACTACCACTCCAAGCGCCGCGAAGCGCCGTTCGTGCCGGTCAACTGCGGGGCGATTCCGGCCGAGCTGCTGGAAAGCGAACTGTTCGGCCACGAGAAGGGTGCCTTTACCGGGGCGATTACCAGCCGTGCCGGGCGTTTCGAGCTGGCCAACGGCGGCACCCTGTTCCTCGACGAGATCGGCGACATGCCGTTGCCGATGCAGGTCAAGCTGCTGCGTGTGCTGCAGGAACGCACCTTCGAGCGCGTGGGCAGCAACAAGACCCAGAGCATCGATGTGCGCATCATCGCCGCGACCCACAAGAACCTCGAAAGCATGATCGAGGTGGGGACCTTTCGCGAAGACCTGTACTACCGCCTCAACGTCTTCCCTATCGAGATGGCCCCGCTGCGCGAGCGCGTCGAGGACATCCCGCTGCTGATGAACGAGCTGATCTCGCGCATGGAGCACGAGAAGCGCGGTTCGATCCGCTTCAACTCGGCCGCGATCATGTCGCTGTGCCGGCACGGCTGGCCGGGCAACGTCCGCGAGCTGGCCAACCTGGTCGAGCGCATGGCGATCATGCACCCGTACGGGGTGATCGGCGTGTCGGAGCTGCCGAAGAAATTCCGCTACGTCGACGACGAAGACGAGCAACTGGTCGACAGCCTGCGCTCGGACCTCGAAGAGCGCGTGGCCATCAACGGCCATACGCCGAACTTCGCCAGCCACGCGATGCTGCCGCCTGAAGGCCTGGACCTCAAGGACTACCTCGGTGGCCTGGAGCAGGGCCTGATCCAGCAGGCGCTGGATGATGCCAACGGTATCGTCGCCCGCGCTGCCGAGCGCCTGCGCATTCGTCGCACCACCCTGGTGGAGAAGATGCGCAAGTACGGCATGAGCCGGCGGGAAGGGGATGAACAGGCGGAGGATTGACGCCTGGGTGGCCATGGTGAGTCGCGCAATGCGCTCATCATGGCTAATAACCCTATCTTTCAAAGGGCTGTAACGTCCGTCCCATCGGCCTTTGCTGCCACCTCGCTGGTTTCCTCGCCGCCACACCCAAACTATCCGGCACGGCTATTGCTATATCGCAGGCAACACACCGTTTTATGACGGTCAGCCACGCGAGAGAGCATGATGCCCCAGGTCGCCACCATCTCCTGTGTCCCTGAACCGAAGGGGCCGAACGCCGCCGAACAGGAAAGCCGCCTTGGTCTTGAGCAGGCCTTTGCCATGTTCGACCAGGTTTCCAGCCAGCTTAGTGAGTCCTATAGCCTGCTCGAAGCCCGGGTTACCGAGCTCAAGGGCGAGCTGGCGGTGGTCAGCGCCCAGCGCATGGCCGAGCTTGCCGAGAAGGAGCGCCTGGCCAACCGCCTGCAGAATCTGCTGGCCCTGCTGCCGGGCGGGGTGATCGTTATCGATGGCCTGGGCCGGGTGCGTGAGGCCAACCCCGCCGCCAGCGACCTGTTGGGCGAACCGCTGGTGGGTGAGTTGTGGCGTGAAGTGATCGCTCGCAGCTTTGCTCCGCGCGAGGATGACGGTCATGAAGTGTCGCTGCGTGATGGCCGGCGCCTGTCGATTGCCACGCGCTCGCTGGATGCCGAGCCCGGGCAGTTGGTACTGCTCAATGACCTGACCGAAACCCGTCACCTGCAAGACCAGCTGGCCCGCCACCAGCGCTTGTCGTCGCTGGGGCGCATGGTTGCGTCGCTGGCCCACCAGATCCGCACGCCTTTGTCGGCGGCCATGCTATACGCCAGCCACCTGGCCGAGCAGAACTTGCCGGTGGAAACCCAGCAACGCTTTGCCGGCAACCTCAAGGAGCGCCTGCACGAGCTCGAGCACCAGGTGCGCGACATGCTGGTGTTCGCCCGTGGCGAGTTGCCGCTGACCGATCGGCTGACACCCAAGGCATTGTTCCAGGCCCTGCAGCAGGCGGCGCAGACCCATGTTCAGGGTCATGCGGTGCGCTGGCAGTGCGACAGTCACCTGGGCGAGTTGCTGTGCAACCGCGACACCCTGGTCGGCGCCATGCTCAACCTGATCGAGAACGCCCTGCAGGCCAGTGGCGAGCCTGCGCGGCTCAAGGTTCACCTATACCGGCGCGGGCAGATCCTGCACCTGTGCATCAGCGACGCTGGCGCCGGTATCGACAGTGCCTTGCTGGCGCGCCTGGGCGAGCCGTTCCTGACCACCAAGGCTACCGGCACCGGGCTCGGTCTGGCGGTAGTCAAGGCGGTGGCAAGGGCCCACCAGGGCAGTTTGCAATTACGTTCGCGACCCGGTCGCGGCACCTGCGCCCGGATCAGCCTGCCGCTGATCGGCGCGCAGTCGGTGGAGGCAGAGTAATGAAAGCAATCAAGGTGCTGCTGGTCGAAGATGACCGCGCCCTGAGGCAGGCACTGGCCGATACCCTGGAGCTGGGCGGCTTTGCCTACCAGGCCGTAGGTTCGGCCGAAGAAGCACTGGAAGTGGTCGCTGGCGGGGCGTTCAGCCTGGTGGTCAGTGACGTGAACATGCCCGGCATGGACGGCCATCAGTTACTGGCCCTGCTGCGCGCGCGCCAGCCGCAGTTGCCGGTGTTGCTGATGACCGCGCATGCCGCCGTCGAGCGCGCGGTGGAGGCCATGCGCCAGGGCGCGGCCGATTACCTGGTCAAGCCATTTGAGCCCAAGGCATTGCTTGAGCTGGTGGCACGCCACGCTCTGGGGGTGGCGGCGGCGGGCGAAGGCGACGGACCGGTGGCGCGCGAGCCTGCCAGTGCGCAGTTGCTGGAGCTGGCGGCGCGGGTTGCGCGCAGCGATTCGACTGTGCTGATCTCCGGCGAGTCAGGCACTGGCAAAGAGGTGCTGGCGCGCTACATACATCAGCAGTCCCTGCGCGCCGAGCAGCCGTTCGTGGCGATCAACTGTGCGGCGATCCCCGACAACATGCTCGAAGCCACCCTGTTCGGTCATGAGAAAGGCTCGTTCACCGGCGCCATCGCCGCCCAGGCCGGCAAGTTTGAACAGGCCGATGGCGGCACCTTGCTGCTCGACGAGATTTCCGAAATGCCCCTGGGCTTGCAGGCCAAGCTGCTGCGGGTGTTGCAGGAGCGTGAGGTGGAGCGGGTTGGCGGGCGCAAGCCGATTGCCCTGGACATTCGCGTGGTCGCCACCACCAACCGTGACCTGGCCGGCGAGGTGGCGGCGGGGCGTTTTCGTGAAGACTTGTTCTATCGCCTGTCGGTGTTCCCGCTGGCGTGGAAGCCGCTGCGCGAACGTAGCGCCGATATTCTGCCGCTGGCCGAGCGATTGCTGGCGCGCCACGTCAATAAAATGAAGCATGCCCCGGTTCGACTCTCGCCTGATGCTCAGGCGTGTCTGCAAGGTTATGCCTGGCCGGGCAACGTACGCGAACTGGACAACGCCATTCAGCGTGCCTTGATCCTGCAGCAGGGTGGGGTGATCGAAGCGGCGGATTTCTGTCTCGCCGGGGTCCTGCCGATGTTCGCTGCAGCGCCGGTCGCCGCAGTCGTGCCGAATATTGAAACCGAGGCGGCGGGCGGTCTGGGTGATGACATGCGTCGCCATGAGTTCCAGATGATCATCGACACCTTGCGCGCCGAGCGCGGTCGTCGCAAGGAGGCCGCCGAGCGCCTGGGCATCAGCCCGCGCACCCTGCGCTACAAGCTGGCGCAGATGCGTGATGCCGGCATGGACGTCGAGGCCAGCCTGTACGCCAGCTGAGCCATTAATGAATTAGAGTTTTTGTTCGGGCCGCGGGCAGAGCTGGCACTCTTGTTGCTATGTCCTGCCTATCCGCTGCGTGAGTGTCAAAAAAATGCGGGCCGTCGGAGAGAGAAGTCCATGAGCCAAGGTGTTGAATTTAATCGATTGATGTTGGACATGCGGGCCATGCAAATGGACGCCATGTCGATGCCGAAGGCTGCCGCTGCGCCTGAGGTCGGCTCCAGCAGTTTTGCCGACATGCTCGGCCAGGCCGTCAACAAGGTCAACGACACCCAGCAGGCTTCCTCGCAGCTGGCCAGCGCCTTCGAAATCGGCAAGAGCGGGGTTGACCTGACCGACGTGATGATCGCTTCGCAAAAAGCCACTGTGTCGTTCCAGGCCTTGACCCAGGTGCGTAACAAGCTGGTGCAGGCCTATCAAGACATCATGCAGATGCCGGTATAAGGGCGAGATTGAGTCATGGCCGAAGCAGTCGTCGATAACGTGCCCGCGAAAAGCAGCGCAGCAGCGCCCAAGCCGCCGTTGTTCGGTATGTCGTTCCTGGAAAACATCTCGCAGATGCCCATGCTGCGTCAGGTCGGCCTGCTGGTCGGTCTGGCCGCCAGCGTGGCGATCGGTTTTGCCGTGGTGCTCTGGTCGCAGCAACCGGACTACCGGCCGCTGTACGGCAGCCTGGCCGGCATGGACACCAAGCAGGTCATGGAGACCCTGGCCGCTGCCGATATCCCCTACAACGTCGAACCCAATTCCGGCGCCTTGCTGGTCAAGGCCGACGATATTTCCCGTGCCCGCCTGAAGCTGGCAGCCGCCGGCGTGGCGCCGAGCGATGGCAATGTCGGTTTCGAGATCCTCGACAAGGAGCAGGGCCTGGGCACCAGCCAGTTCATGGAGGCCACCCGTTACCGTCGTGGCCTGGAAGGCGAACTGGCGCGGACCATCTCCAGCCTCAACAACGTCAAGGGGGCACGCGTGCACCTGGCGATCCCGAAGAGCTCGGTGTTCGTCCGTGACGAGCGCAAGCCAAGTGCTTCGGTACTGGTCGAGCTGTACCCGGGCCGCGCCCTGGAAGCCGGTCAGGTGATGGCCATCGTCAACCTGGTGGCGACCAGCGTGCCGGAACTGAACAAGTCCCAGGTCACCGTGGTCGACCAGAAGGGCAACCTGCTCTCCGACCAGGTCGAGAATTCCGAGCTGACCATGGCCGGCAAGCAGTTCGACTACAGCCGCCGCATGGAAGGCCTGCTCACCCAGCGTGTGCACAACATTCTCCAGCCGGTGCTGGGCAACGACCGCTACAAGGCCGAAGTATCGGCGGACGTTGACTTCAGCGCGGTAGAATCCACCTCCGAGCAGTTCAACCCTGACCAGCCGGCGCTGCGCAGCGAGCAGTCGGTCAACGAACAGCGCTCCAGCAGCATGGGCCCGCAGGGCGTGCCTGGTGCGCTGAGCAACCAGCCGCCAGGCCCGGCCTCGGCGCCGCAAACCACCGGTGGCACGCAAACCGCCGCCAGCGCCATCCAGCCTGGCCAGCCGCTGCTCGATGCCAACGGCCAGCAGATCATGGACCCGGCCACCGGCCAGCCGATGCTTGCACCGTACCCGGCCGACAAGCGTCAGCAGTCGACCAAGAACTTCGAGCTTGACCGTTCCATCAGCCACACCCGCCAGCAGCAGGGTCGCCTGACCCGCCTGTCGGTGGCGGTAGTGGTCGATGACCAGCTCAAGGTCGACCCGGCCACCGGCGATGCCGCGCGCACCCCGTGGGCTGCCGAAGACCTGGCACGCTTTACCCGCCTGGTGCAGGACGCGGTGGGCTTCGATGCCAGCCGTGGTGACAGTGTCAGCGTGATCAACGTGCCGTTCGCCGCCGACCGTGGCGAGGTAATTGCCGAGATTCCGTTCTATTCGCAGCCGTGGTTCTGGGACATCATCAAGCAGGTCATGGGCGTACTGTTCATCCTCGTCCTGGTGTTCGGCGTGCTGCGTCCGGTACTTAACAACATCACCGGCAATGGCAAGCAAGGCGCCGGTGCCGATGGCGATATGGAACTGGGCGGCATGCTCGGTCTGGATGGCGAGCTGGCCAACGACCGCGTCAGCCTGGGTGGTCCGCAAAGCATTCTGCTGCCAAGCCCGAGCGAGGGTTATGACGCACAGCTCAATGCAATCAAGAGCCTGGTGGCCGAAGACCCGGGTCGCGTGGCCCAGGTCGTGAAAGAGTGGATCAACGCCGATGAGTGATAACCGAGCCCTTACCGCCAAACTGACCCGTGTCGACAAGGCTGCGATCCTGCTGCTGTCGCTGGGTGAAACCGATGCCGCGCAGGTGCTGCGGCACATGGGCCCCAAGGAAGTGCAGCGGGTCGGCGTGGCCATGGCGCAGATGGGCAACGTCCATCGCGAGCAGGTCGAGCAGGTGATGAGCGAGTTTGTCGAGATCGTCGGCGACCAGACCAGCCTTGGCGTCGGTTCCGACGGCTATATCCGCAAGATGCTCACCCAGGCCCTGGGCGAGGACAAGGCCAACGGCCTGATCGACCGCATCCTGCTCGGTGGCAACACCAGCGGCCTGGACAGCCTCAAGTGGATGGAGCCGCGCGCGGTTGCCGATGTCATTCGCTACGAGCACCCGCAGATCCAGGCCATCGTCGTGGCTTACCTGGACCCGGACCAGGCCGGTGAAGTGCTGGGCAACTTCGACCACAAGGTGCGTCTGGACATCATCCTGCGCGTCTCGTCGCTCAATACCGTCCAGCCGGCGGCGCTCAAGGAGCTGAACCAGATCCTCGAGAAGCAGTTCTCGGGCAACTCCAATGCCGCGCGCACCACCCTGGGTGGTATCAAGCGTGCCGCGGACATCATGAACTTCCTCGACAGCTCCGTCGAAGGCCAGCTGATGGACGCGATCCGCGACATCGACGGCGACCTCTCCGAGCAGATCGAAGACTTGATGTTCGTCTTCAACAACCTGGCCGATGTCGACGACCGCGGTATCCAGGCGCTGCTGCGCGAAGTGTCTTCCGACGTGCTGGTGGTGTCGCTCAAGGGCGCTGACGAGAAGGTCAAGGAGAAGATCTTCAAGAACATGTCCAAACGTGCCTCCGAGCTGCTGCGCGACGACCTCGAGGCCAAGGGCCCGGTGCGTGTCAGCGACGTCGAGACGGCGCAAAAGGAAATCCTCACCATCGCCCGCCGTATGGCCGAAGCCGGAGAGATCGTGCTCGGTGGCAAGGGCGGCGAAGAGATGATCTAAGACCTTATCGCGGGTCAAGCCCGCTCCCACAGCGCTCCTGTGGGAGCGGGCTTGGCCCGCGATGCTTTACGAGTGCGTGCAATCATGTCAACCAACGAGCACCTGAGTGAACTGATTCGCGCTAACGACGTCGAGGGCTTCGACCGCTGGGCGCTGCCCAGTTTCGACCCGGAACCAGAGCCTGAGCCTGAACCGGAGCCCGAAGCGGTTCAGGACGAAATCGAAGAAGTGCCGCTGGAAGAAGTCCAGCCACTGACCCTCGAAGAGCTTGAAAGCATTCGCCAGGAAGCCTACAACGAAGGCTTTGCCACCGGCGAGCGCGAGGGTTTTCACAGCACTCAGCTCAAGGTTCGCCAGGAAGCCGAAGAGGCCCTGAGCGCCAAGCTGGCCAGCCTCGAACAGGTGATGACCCACCTGCTCGAACCCATCGCCGAACAAGACAGCCAGATTGAAAAAGCTGTGGTCCATTTGGTCGGGCACATCGCCCGCGAGGTCATCGGTCGCGAGCTGCGCAGCGATTCCAGCCAGATCGGCCAGGTACTGCGTGAAGCCCTGAAGTTGCTGCCGATGGGTGCCGAGAACATCCGCATCCATATCAATCCGCAGGACTTCGAGCAGGTCAAAGCCCTGCGCGAGCGTCACGAGGAGCGCTGGAAGCTGCTCGAAGACGAAGCCCTGCTGCCAGGAGGCTGTCGCATCGAGACTGATCACAGCCGTATCGATGCCAGCATGGAAACCCGTATCGAAAAGGCCATGGCGCAATTGTTCGATCAGCTCCATGACCAAAGCCTGCACCCGGCAGCGGCGGATGTGCAGGTTGAGCTGGATGCCCCTGATGCGCCTTGAACGAACCAGTTTCGGCAAGCGCCTGGGGGCGTATGCCGACGCCGTCAATTTGCCGTCTCAGCCGGTGGTCGAGGGCCGCCTGCTACGCATGGTCGGCCTGACCCTCGAGGCCGAAGGCCTGCGCGCGGCGGTTGGTAGCCGCTGCGTGGTGATCAATGACGACAGCTATCACCCGGTGCGTGTCGAGGCCGAGGTCATGGGTTTTGCCGGCGGCAAGGTGTTCCTCATGCCGGTCGGCAGCGTTGCCGGCATCGCCCCTGGGGCGCGCGTGGTGCCGCTGGCCGATAGCGGTCGCCTGCCCATGGGCATGAGCATGCTTGGCCGGGTGCTTGACGGCGCCGGTCGTGCCCTGGACGGCAAGGGCGGGATGAAAGCCGAAGACTGGGTGCCGATGGACGGCCCGACCATCAACCCGCTCAATCGCGATCCGATCAGCCAGCCGCTGGACGTCGGCATCCGCAGCATCAACGGTTTGTTGACGGTTGGCCGCGGTCAGCGCCTGGGCCTGTTCGCCGGTACCGGCGTGGGCAAGAGTGTGCTGCTGGGCATGATGACCCGCTTTACCGAGGCGGACATCATCGTCGTCGGCTTGATCGGTGAGCGCGGCCGCGAGGTCAAGGAGTTCATCGAGCACATTCTTGGCGAAGAAGGCCTCAAGCGCTCGGTGGTGGTGGCCTCGCCCGCCGACGATGCGCCGCTGATGCGCTTGCGCGCGGCCATGTACTGCACGCGCATTGCCGAGTACTTTCGCGACAAGGGCAAGAACGTCCTGTTGCTGATGGATTCGCTGACCCGTTTCGCCCAGGCCCAGCGGGAAATTGCCTTGGCTATTGGTGAGCCGCCAGCGACCAAGGGCTATCCACCGTCGGTGTTCGCCAAGCTGCCCAAGCTGGTGGAGCGTGCGGGTAATGGCGAAGCCGGTGGTGGCTCGATCACCGCGTTCTATACCGTATTGTCCGAGGGCGACGATCAGCAGGATCCGATTGCCGACTCGGCGCGGGGCGTGCTCGACGGCCACATCGTGCTGTCCCGGCGCCTGGCCGAGGAGGGGCATTACCCGGCCATCGATATCGAAGCTTCGATTAGCCGGGTCATGCCGCAGGTAGTCAGCCCCGAGCAGATGACCGAAGCGCAGCAGTTCAAACAGCTGTGGTCGCGCCTGTCGCAAAGCCGCGACCTGATCAGCGTCGGCGCTTATGTCGCCGGTGGAGACGCCGAGACCGACCTTGCCATTACCCTGCAGCCGCGCCTGGTGCACTTCCTGCGCCAGGGCCTGAACGACAATGTCGGCATGCAGCAAAGCCGCGAGCACCTGGCTGGCGTGTTTGCCCCCTTGCCTGCGGCAGGCGGCTGATAGGCCATGGCCCAGCCAAGCCGTGCCGCGCGTCTGGCGCCGGTGGTGGAGATGGCGGAAAACGCCGAGCGCCAGGCCGCCCAGCGCCTGGGGCAATTCCAGCAGCAAGTGAACATGGCCCAGGCCAAGCTCAGCGAACTTGACCGTTTTCGCGAAGACTACCAGTTGCAGTGGATCAACCGCGGTGGGCAGGGCGTGTCCGGTAGCTGGCTGGTCAACTACCAGAGCTTTCTCGGCCAGCTGGAAACTGCCATGACTCAGCAGCGCCAAAGCCTGGCCTGGCACCAGAACAATCTGAAGAACGCCCGCGGCACCTGGCAGCAGGCCTACGCCCGGGTCGAGGGCTTGCGCAAGCTGGTGCAGCGCTACATCGACGAGGCGCGCATGGTGGAAGACAAGCGCGAACAAAAACTGCTCGATGAACTGTCCCAGCGCCTGCCGCGCCACGATCGCTACTGAAGCGTGCTTTGCTCGGCAGTGCTTGCTGCCGGGGGGTGGGGCTGCTAAACCTTCTAGATGTCTGCAATCGTCGCAATGGAAGGAATCATCGACATGGCAGTTTTATCTGAAGTATCCCCGGATGGGAAAAAACTGACGATCAAGGTCAGGGGGCGTTTTGACTTTGGCAAGCACCTGGAATTTCGCCAGGCTTACGAGCTCAAGCAGAACATGCCGGACTCAGTGGTCGTCGACCTCAAGGAGGCCACCTATCTGGACAGTTCGGCCCTGGGCATGCTGTTGCTGCTGCGTGACCACGTCGGCGGCGACGACTCGGAAATCCGTGTGGTCAACACCAGCTCCGATGTGCGAAAGATCCTCGCCATTTCCAACTTCGACAAGCTGTTCGACATCAGTTGAACCAGCCAGCCCATGTTTTCGAGGCGCTCACCATCCTGATCGCCGAGGATGGTGCTGCTGATCGTTTGTTGCTGGCCACCCTTGTGCGCAAGCAGGGGCATCAGGTGCTCACCGCCGAAAATGGCGAGCAGGCGCTGGCGCTGTTCGCCGCGCAGCGCCCGCACATGGTCCTGCTCGATGCGCTGATGCCGGTCATGGATGGATTCGAGGCGGCGCGCCAGATCAAGGCGCTGGCCGGTGAAGCGCTGGTGCCGATCATCTTTCTCACTTCGCTTAGCGAAGAACAGGCGCTGGTCCGTTGCCTGGAGGCAGGTGGCGACGATTTTCTGGCAAAACCCTACAGCCCGGTGATCCTGGCCGCCAAAATCAAGGCGATGGAGCGTATGCGCCGGCTGCAGGCCACGGTGCTGGAGCAGCGTGACCAGCTTGCCCGCCATCACACTCATCTGCTCAACGAGCAGCGGGTCGCCAAGGCGGTGTTCGACCAGGTGGCCCATGCCGGTTGCCTGAGTGCGCCGAACATCCGTTACCTGCAGTCACCTTATGCCCTGTTCAATGGCGACTTGCTGTTGGCCGCCTTCACGCCGGCAGGTGACATGCATGTGTTGCTCGGCGACTTCACCGGCCACGGCTTGCCGGCGGCGGTGGGGGCGATGCCCCTGGCCGAGGTGTTCTATGGCATGACAGCCAAGGGTTACGGCCTGGCCGAAACCCTGCGCGAGATGAACGCCAAGCTCAAGCGCATCCTGCCGGTGGACATGTTCTGTTGTGCATTGTTGCTCAACCTGAGTTTCCAGCGGCGGGTGGTCGAGGTCTGGAATGGCGGCATGCCCGACGGCTATCTGTTGCCCGCCGGTGGGGGTGAGCCTGTGGCCTTGGTATCGCGTCATTTGCCCTTGGGTATCCTGGCGCCGGAGCGCTTTGATGACGCCACCCAGGTGCTGCCGTTGGCCCTGGGCGAGCGCCTGTTTCTGTTGTCTGACGGCGTGGTCGATACCAGTGATGACAATGACCAGCTGTTCGGTGTCGAGCGCCTGCGTCGGGTGCTGAGTGCCAATCGACAGCCGGCACTGTTGTTCGAGGAGGTGCTGCAGGCGCTGGAAGCGTTTCGTGGTCGCTCGCGCGATGATGTCAGCCTGCTGGATATCGAGGTGGTCGAACCGCAACTGTTGTCGCCGCTGCCGGTGATCTATTCTGACAGTGGGCAGTCCAGTCCGCTGGACTGGTCGCTGCAGTTCGAGTTTCGCGCCGACACGCTAAAACGTTTCAATCCATTACCTTATTTGCTACAGCTGTTGCAGGAAATACACGGTTTGCGGGCTCAGAGCGGGGCGTTGCACAGTGTCCTCACCGAGCTGTATTCCAATGCCCTGGAACACGGCGTGCTGGGGCTGGACTCGGCGCTAAAGCGCGATGCGCAGGGCTTTGCCGCCTACTATCAGATGCGCGACGAGCGCCTGCAGGCGTTGAACGAGGGCTTCATCCGCGTCTCCCTTCGAGTCGAGCCGGATCGCCAAGGCGGGCGTCTGAAGATTGAAGTCGAAGATAGCGGCAAGGGCTTCAATGTGAGTAAAGTGCTGGCCAGGCCTGTGTCCGAACAAGGGTTGTGCGGACGCGGTCTGACCCTCATACGCCGGTTGAGCCGGCGTGCCGAATGGGCCGACGAGGGGCGCCGCGCATGCGTGGAGTTCGCCTGGGAGGCTCTGGCATAATCCAACTTGATCAAGGAGTGAGCAAGTGTCCGACATTCACATCGATCGCAAGGTGCTCAGCGACTTGCAGGAGGTCATGGAAGATGGCTACCTGTACTTGCTGGAAACCTTTCTTGAAGATTCCGAAAAACGCCTCAGTCAATTGCATGAGGCGAAGAACGCCGACGAGCTGGCGCATGCCGCGCACAGTTTCAAGGGCAGTAGCAGCAATATGGGGGCGGTAGCGTTGGCCGAGTTGTGCAGGCAGCTCGAAGACCGCGTCAATCACGGCCCGCTGCAAGGCATCGAAGACCTGATCAACCAGATCGATCGCGAGTATGCGGCCGTTCGTGACCTTTACCACGACGAACGCCAGCGAGTATCGATTGGTTGAGCGCGAGGGCAAACCTGGCGCGAGTTTTGCGTAGTCTTCGCTAATTCACGATTACGACTTCTGTAGCGGAGACTCCTGCATGCCTGTCGCCTCCAACCCCCTGTTGCAAGCCAGTGCCGTGGCGAAGCCGTCGCGCGCCACTGCCGGTGCGCCGGATAAATCGCTGCAGGCCTCTAACGACAAGGCGTCTGGCTTTTCCGATGTGTATGCCAAGCAATCTTGCGAGACGACTGCAGGCACCAAGGACGCGCCTGTGCCTGAGAAGGTCGTCACCGCCCCGGGCAGCGGCAATAAAACGGCCGCTGATTCGTCGAAGGTTGCCGACAGCGGCAATAGTTTGCCTGAGGAGCAGGACAGCACCGAGGTTGATCCGGCGCTGGTGGCTGATCCCACCCTGCTTGACCCCAGCCTGGTGGCGGGTCAAGTGACCGACGCCCAGCCCGGCGCGCAATTGATCCAGGCCCAGGCTGAAGCCGTGGCGCCGGTGCTTCAGGCGGCAGCACAATTGCAGGTGGCTGCGGCGCCAGCCCAGCCGGTAGCCGAAGCGCCCGAATTCGATCCTGAGGCCGATCCGCTGTCTGACCTGCCAGCCTTGCGCCTGGCCCTTGAGCAAAGTGCCCAGGCCCAGGGCACTACGTCTGCCCATGCCGCCGGCAAGGCCGGCAATGCCCAGCCTGAAGCGCCGACGGCGCAGCCTGCCGTCAATACACTGGCGGCCCTGCTGGACAAGCCGGGTGCCGATGCCGAATCAGGCGAGCCGGGTGAAAAAGCCTTCAGTGGCCTGCTCGATGATGGCCTCAAGGACCTCAAGAGCGCCTCCAGCGATACGCGCGTCGACAACTTTGCCGAGCGCCTGAGCAACCTGACCCTGGCCGCCACGGCCAAGACCGCCAATGCCGTGCCGGTGGCCACGCCGCTGCAGCAGCCGTTGGCGATGAACCAGGGCGGCTGGACCGAAGGCCTGGTCAACCGGGTCATGTACCTGTCCAGCCAGAACCTGAAATCGGCCGATATCAAGCTTGAGCCGGCCGAGCTCGGGCGCCTGGACATCCGCGTCAACCTGGCGCCGGAACAGCAGGCCCAGGTGACCTTTGTCAGTGGTCACGCCGGGGTGCGCGAGGCGCTGGAAAACCAGGTGCACCGGCTCAAGGAAATGTTTGCCCAGCAGGGGCTCGGCCAGCCGGACGTCAACGTCGCTGACCAGTCCCGTGGTGGCCAGCAGCAGGGCGCCCAGGACACGCCGAAACTCAGTGGCGTGGCCGCACGGCGTAATGAAGCTGGTGAATCCGCTGAGTCCGCTGAAATCGCTCCAGGTGCAATGCCGGTCGAGCAGCAGTCGGTTGTGGGTTCCAGCGCGGTGGATTACTACGCCTGATTGGCTGTGCTCTTTGTGCTGGCCGACCTTGCTTTTCCAGGTTGGCATAACACTTGCTCAACCCTCGCCATGTGACTGAAATCTCCGATGAATGACGGATTATTGGCATGGCGAAGAGCGAAGCAGAGAAAGACCCCGCCGCTACAGGCAAACTCAAGCTGATCCTGCTGTTGGTGCTGGCATTGCTGCTTGCCATCGGCCTGTCGGTTGGCGCCACCTGGTTCTTCCTGCACAAGTCCGAGGATAAGCCTGCGGTCGATCCGGCCCTGGCCAACCTCAAGCCGGCAGCGATCTACGAGCCGCTGGCACCGGCCTTCGTGGTCAACTTCAACCAGAACGGCCGCCAGCGCTACATGCAGGTGAGCATCACCATGCAGGGGCGTGACCAGGCAGCGCTGGATGCCCTCAAGGTGCATATGCCGGTGATTCGCAACAACCTGGTCATGATGTTCTCGGGCCAGGGCTTCGACACCCTGTCCAGCCCGGTCGGCCAGGAAATGCTGCGCCAGAAGGCCACTGCCAGTGTCCAGGAAGTGGCGCAGAAGGAAGTCGGCAAGCCGGTCATCGACCAGTTGCTGTTCACCAATTTCGTATTGCAGTAGGAGCCCCAGATGGCCGTGCAGGACCTGCTGTCCCAGGATGAAATCGATGCTTTGCTGCATGGCGTCGACGATGGTCTGGTGCAAACCGAAAGCAATGCCGAGCCCGGCAGTGTCAAAAGTTATGACCTGACCAGCCAGGATCGGATCGTCCGCGGTCGCATGCCGACCCTGGAAATGATCAACGAGCGGTTTGCCCGCTATACCCGCATCAGTATGTTCAACCTGCTGCGCCGCTCTGCGGACGTGGCGGTCGGCGGCGTGCAGGTGATGAAGTTCGGCGAGTACGTGCATTCGCTGTACGTGCCCACCAGCCTCAACCTGGTGAAGATCAAGCCGTTGCGCGGTACCTCGCTGTTCATCCTCGACGCCAAGCTGGTGTTCAAGCTGGTGGATAACTTCTTTGGTGGCGACGGTCGTCACGCCAAGATCGAAGGTCGCGAGTTCACCCCGACCGAGTTGCGCGTGGTGCGCATGGTCCTCGACCAGGCCTTCGTTGACCTCAAGGAGGCCTGGCAGGCGATCATGCCGGTCAACTTCGAGTACATCAACTCCGAGGTCAACCCGGCCATGGCCAACATCGTCGGGCCGAGCGAGGCGGTGGTGGTTTCGACCTTTCACATCGAGCTCGATGGCGGTGGCGGCGACCTGCACGTGACCATGCCGTACTCGATGATCGAGCCGGTGCGCGAGATGCTCGATGCCGGTTTCCAGTCCGATCTGGACGACCAGGACGAGCGCTGGATCAAGGCCCTGCGCGAAGACGTGCTGGACGTCAGCGTGCCGCTCAGCGCCACGGTTGCCCGTCGCCAGCTGAAGCTGCGCGACATCCTGCACATGCAGCCGGGCGATGTGATTCCGGTCGAGCTGCCGGATGAGCTGATCCTGCGGGCCAACGGCGTGCCGTCGTTCAAGGCCAAGCTGGGTTCGCACAAGGGCACCCTGGCCCTGCAGATTATCGATCCGATCGAGCGCCGCTGAGGCGCTCGCGGTTCCAACTCCGAATTGATTGCCCGTCGAGGACAAAATGGCTAACGAAAACGACATCACCTCCCCGGAGGACCAGGCCCTGGCCGATGAATGGGCTGCGGCCCTGGAAGAAACCGGCGATGCCGGCCAGTCCGACATCGACGCCTTGCTCGCTGCCGATAGCGCCGCCAGCGCACCGGCGTCCAGCCGCCTGGCCATGGAAGAGTTCGGCAGCTCGCCGCGCAGCAACGAACAGGTCACCCTCGATGGTCCGAACCTGGATGTGATCCTGGATATTCCGGTGAGCATTTCCATGGAGGTCGGCAGTACCGAGATCAACATCCGCAACCTGCTGCAACTCAACCAGGGTTCGGTGATCGAGCTCGACCGCCTGGCCGGCGAGCCGCTGGACGTGCTGGTCAACGGCACTCTGATTGCGCACGGCGAAGTGGTGGTGGTCAACGAAAAGTTCGGCATCCGCCTGACGGACGTGATCAGCCCGAGCGAACGCATCAAGAAGCTGCGCTGAGTGAGCAAGCTCCTGCGCAACGGCCTGGGCCTGGCCTGCGGCCTGTACGTGGATGTCGCCCTGGCTACCACGCAGCCGGCGGCTGCGGTAGTGGCACCGGCAAGCAGTGGCAGCGCGGCAGGGCAGTTGACCCAGCTGGTGCTGGGGCTGCTGCTGGTGCTGGGCTTGATCTTCGTCCTCGCCTGGCTGCTGCGCCGGGTGCAGAACGCCGCGCCCGGCAGTGGCCAGGTGATCGAGATCCTCGGTAGCCGTTCGCTGGGGCCGCGTGATCGGCTGTTGCTGATCCAGGTCGGCAAGGAGCAGATCCTCATCGGCCATTCGCCAGGCACCATCGAGGCCCTGCATGTCATGGCCGAACCGGTTGAAGTGCCCGCCAGTGCGCGCCAGGCAACACCAGAATTCGCCCAGCGGCTGATGGAGCTGATGGGCAAGGATCAGAAGGGAAGGTCGTGATGGGCGCGTTGCGCATGATGTTGACGCTGCTGCTGATGCTGGCGGCGCCGCTGGCCCTGGCGGCTGATCCACTGTCGATCCCGGCGATCACCCTGTCCAGCGGGGCCGACGGCCAGCAAGAATACTCGGTCAGCCTGCAGATTCTGCTGATCATGACCGCGCTGAGTTTCATTCCGGCGTTCGTCGTGCTGATGACCAGCTTTACCCGCATCATCATTGTCTTTTCCATCCTGCGCCAGGCCCTGGGCCTGCAACAGACGCCGTCGAACCAGATCCTCAACGGCATGGCGCTGTTCCTGACCCTGTTCATCATGGCGCCGGTGTTCGAGCGCATCAACCAGGAGGCCGTGCAGCCGTACCTGGCAGAGAAACTCAGCGCCCAGGATGCGATCAGCAAGGCCCAGGCGCCGCTGAAGAACTTCATGCTGGCGCAGACCCGCGAGAGCGATCTGGACCTGTTCATGCGCCTGTCCAAGCGCACCGACATCGCCAGCCCCGATCAGGCGCCATTGACCATCCTGGTGCCGGCATTCGTCACCTCGGAGCTCAAGACCGCGTTCCAGATCGGCTTCATGATCTTCATCCCGTTCCTGATCATCGACCTGGTGGTCGCCAGCGTGCTGATGGCCATGGGTATGATGATGTTGTCGCCGCTGATCATCTCGTTGCCGTTCAAGATCATGCTGTTCGTCCTGGTCGATGGCTGGGCGCTGATCATGGGTACCCTGGCCGGCAGTTTCGGCGGCGTCTGACGCCGCGAGGAGAAGAAGTCCATGACCCCTGAAGTGGCTGTCGACCTGTTTCGCGATGCGTTGTGGCTGACCACCTTGATGGTTGCCATCCTGGTGGTGCCAAGCCTGCTGGTGGGCCTGGTGGTGGCGATGTTCCAGGCTGCCACGCAGATCAACGAACAGACCCTGAGCTTCCTGCCGCGCCTGCTGGTGATGTTGGTGACGCTGATCGTGGTTGGCCCGTGGCTGGTGCAGAAATTCATGGAATACATTCTGTCGTTGTACGGCAGCATTCCGCAGCTGATCGGTTGACCCGGCGATGCTTGAGCTGACCGACGCGCAGATCGGCGCCTGGGTGGCCAGTTTCATTCTGCCGTTGATTCGCGTCACGGCGGTGCTGATGACCATGCCTATTTTCGGTACCACCCTGGTGCCGACACGTATCCGCATGTATTTCGCTCTGGCAATCACCGTAGTCATCGTTCCCGGCCTGCCGCCGATGCCGGTGGTCGAATCGCTGGATCTCAGGGCAATGTTGCTGGTGGCCGAGCAGATCATCATTGGCGCCGTGTTTGGTATGGCGCTGCAGCTGTTCTTTCAGATATTCGTAATCGCCGGGCAGATCGTCGCAATCCAGATGGGCATGGCCTTCGCCTCCATGGTCGATCCGGCCAACGGTGTCAACGTGGCGGTGGTCAGCCAGTTCCTGACCATGCTGGTGACCTTGTTGTTCCTTGCCATCAACGGCCATCTGGTGGTCTTCGAGGTGCTGACCGAGAGCTTTACCACCTTGCCGGTGGGCGGCGGTGTGCTGGTCAATCATTTCTGGGACCTGGCCGGGCGCCTGGGTTGGGTGCTGGGTGCAGCCATGCTGTTGGTATTGCCGGCGGTGACCGCGTTGCTGGTGGTCAACATTGCCTTTGGCGTGATGACCCGGGCGGCGCCGCAGTTGAACATCTTTTCCATCGGCTTTCCGCTGACCCTGGTGCTGGGGATGGTGATCTTCTGGATCACCCTGGCCGATATTCTTCCTCACTATCAGTCACTGGCTTCCGAAGCCTTGCAGTGGCTGCGTGAACTGGCACGGGCGCGCTGAGCATGGCAGAAAGCGAAAGCGGTCAGGACAAAACAGAAGACCCCACCGACAAGCGCAAGAAGGACGCGCGCGAGAAGGGCGAGATTGCCCGTTCCAAGGAGCTCAACACGGTCGCGGTGACCCTGGCGGGCGCTGGAGCGCTGCTGGCATTTGGCGGTGGCCTGGCGCAAACCCTGATGGAGTTGATGCGCATCAATTTCAGCTTGTCCCGCGAGGTGCTCATCGATGAGCGGTCTATGGGCATTTTCCTCATGGCCTCCGGCAAGATGGCCTTGCTCGCGACTCAGCCGGTATTGCTGGTGCTGCTGATTGCGGCAATCATCGGCCCGGTGTCGCTGGGGGGGTTCCTGTTTTCCAGCAGCTCCCTGGCACCGAAGTTCAGCCGCATGAACCCGCTATCGGGGATCAAGCGGATGTTCTCGGTCAACGCCTTGTCCGAGCTGCTCAAGGCGCTGGCCAAGTTCTTCATGATTCTGATCGTCGCCCTGACGGTGTTGTCGGCTGATCGCGATGACCTGCTGGCGATTGCCAACGAGCCGCTGGAGCAGGCGATCATCCATAGCGTCCAGGTGGTTGGCTGGAGTGCGCTGTGGATGGCAGCAGGGCTGTTGATCATTGCCGCGGTGGACGTGCCGATCCAGCTCTGGCAGGCGCACAAGAAGCTGCTGATGACCAAGCAAGAGGTGCGCGACGAGTACAAGGACTCCGAAGGCAAGCCCGAGGTCAAGCAACGCATTCGCCAACTGCAGCGCGAGGCTTCGCAGCGGCGGATGATGGCGGCGATTCCCGAGGCGGACGTGATCATCACCAACCCGACCCACTATGCCGTGGCGCTCAAGTACGACCCGGAGAAGGGCGCGGCGCCGCTGCTGCTGGCCAAGGGTGCCGACTTCATCGCCCTGAAAATTCGCGAGATCGCCAACGAGCACAAGATCCAGGTGCTCGAATCGCCGGCGCTGGCGCGTTCGATCTACTACTCCACCGAGCTTGAAGAAGAGATTCCCGCCGGTTTGTACCTGGCAGTGGCCCAGGTGCTGGCCTACGTCTACCAGATCCGCCAGTATCGCGCCGGCAAGGGCAAGCCGCCGGAGCCGCTCAAGGATCTGCCGATCCCGCCGGATTTGCGTCGCGATTCCTGATCGGCGCTGCCTGCGCAGCAGCCCCGAGCCACTCAAACCACCTCGTTTGGCAAAGTTGGAAAGCTTCTTGCAAAGGCAGCGCTGCGCGCCTCAAACGCGTCAAAGTTTTGCTTGAGCTAACGAGGAATACCGGTGGATCGCTCTCAGTTAATCAACAGTGCCCGTAGCAACCTGGTCGGTCTAGGCCGGGGTAACCTGGGTGTGCCGCTGTTGCTGCTGGTGATGCTGGCAATGATGATGTTGCCGATCCCGCCGTTTTTGCTCGACGTGTTCTTCACCTTCAACATCGCCTTGTCGATCGTGGTCCTGCTGGTCTGCGTCTACGCCCTGCGCCCGCTGGACTTCGCCGCGTTCCCGACCATCCTGCTGGTGGCGACGCTCTTGCGCCTGGCGCTCAACGTGGCGTCCACGCGGGTGGTGATGCTCCACGGCCATGACGGCCACGAGGCCGCCGGTAAGGTGATCCAGGCCTTCGGCGAGGTGGTGATCGGCGGTAACTACGTGGTCGGTATCGTCGTCTTCGCGATCCTGATGATCATCAACTTCGTGGTGGTTACCAAAGGTGCCGGGCGTATTTCCGAAGTGAGCGCGCGCTTCACCCTCGACGCCATGCCCGGCAAGCAGATGGCCATCGACGCCGACCTCAACGCCGGCCTGATCGACCAGGCCCAGGCCAAGGCGCGGCGCGCCGAAGTGGCTGGCGAGGCCGAGTTCTACGGTTCGATGGACGGTGCCAGCAAGTTTGTCCGCGGTGACGCCATTGCCGGCCTGTTGATCCTGTTCATCAACCTGATCGGCGGCATGGCCGTCGGTATGTTCCAGCACAACATGACCTTTGCCGACGCCGGCAAGGTCTATGCACTGTTGACCATCGGTGACGGTTTGGTGGCGCAGTTGCCATCGCTGTTGCTGTCCACCGCAGCGGCGATCATGGTTACCCGCGCCTCGGGCTCCGAGGACATGGGCAAGCAGATCAACCGCCAGATGTTCGATTCACCCAAGGCCCTGGCGGTGTCGGCTGGCCTGATGATCGTCATGGGCCTGGTGCCGGGCATGCCGCACATCGCCTTCCTGAGCCTCGGCCTGCTGGCCGCCGGCGGCGCCTACCTGGTGTGGCGCAAGCAGAACCAGGCCAAGCTCAAGGCCCTGGAAGAGGTGCAGCGTCAGCAGGACCTGCTGCCATCGCCACAGCGCGCCATGGAAACCAAGGAGCTGGGCTGGGATGACGTCACCCCGATCGACATGATCGGCCTAGAGGTCGGCTACCGGCTGATTCCGCTGGTCGATCGCAACCAGGGCGGCCAGTTGTTGGCGCGGATCAAGGGCGTGCGCAAGAAGCTGTCCCAGGACCTGGGTTTTCTCATGCCCACGGTGCACATTCGCGACAACCTCGACCTGGCACCCAGTGCCTACCGCCTGACCCTGATGGGGGTGATCCTGGCCGAGGCCGAGATCTACCCGGACCGCGAGCTTGCGATCAACCCCGGGCAGGTGTTCGGTACCCTCAACGGCATTGCCGCCCGCGATCCGGCCTTTGGCCTGGAAGCGGTGTGGATCGACGTCAACCAGCGCAGCCAGGCGCAGTCGCTGGGCTACACGGTGGTGGACGCCAGTACCGTGGTCGCCACCCACCTCAACCAGATTCTGCACAAGCACTGCCATGAGCTGATCGGCCACGAAGAAGTGCAGCAACTGCTGCAGGTGCTGGCCAAGGCTTCGCCCAAGCTTGCCGAAGAGCTGGTGCCGGGCGTCATTTCCTTGTCGGGCCTGCTCAAAGTACTGCAGGCGTTGCTCGCCGAGCAGGTTCCGGTGCGTGACATTCGCAGCATTGCCGAAGCCATCGCCAACAACCCGGGCAAGAGTCAAGATACCGCCGCGCTGGTGGCGGTGGTGCGCGTCGGATTGTGTCGCGCTATCGTGCAAAGCATTGTCGGCGTTGAGTCCGAGCTGCCTGTGATCACCCTTGAGCCAAGATTGGAACAGATTTTGCTCAATAGTTTGCAAAGGGCTGGGCAAGGCCAGGAAGACGGTGTTCTTCTGGAGCCGAGCATGGCCGAAAAGCTTCAGCGTTCGTTGATCGAAGCCGCCCAGCGTCAGGAGATGCAAGGGCAGCCGGCGATCCTCCTGGTCGCAGGACCGGTACGAGCCATGCTGTCGCGCTTCGGTCGTCTGGCTGTACCGAATTTGCATGTTTTGGCGTATCAGGAAATACCTGACAACAAGCAAGTTACCATCGTCGCCACAGTGGGCCCGAACGGCTGAGGTAGTGGGTTATGCAAGTTAAGCGTTTTTTCGCCGCCGATATGCGTCAGGCCATGAAGCTGGTTCGCGATGAGCTGGGGGCCGATGCCGCCATCATTGGCAACCGACGGATTGCTGGCGGTGTCGAGCTGACGGCTGCGCTGGACTACAAGCTGTCCGCCCTGGCGCCACGGGTGCCGAATGTCGAGCTCGAAGACGAGCTGCGCAAGACCCAGTCGCGCATCGTCACCGCCCAGGCCGAGCTGAGCAGCCGTAGCGAGAGCGAAGATGGCAATCGCCAGCTGTTTGCCGGCTTGCCGCTGACCGCTTCCGAGCCGCTGGTCGACCCGCAGGTCGAAGCGCCGGCCGTGCCTGCTGCGCCGGCCGCGGCACCCATCGACCCGCGCCTGTTCGACTCGATGCGCTCGGAGCTCTCGGGCCTGCGCGAACTGCTTGAAGTACAGCTCGGCTCGCTGGCCTGGAGCCAGTTGCAGGGCAACAAGCCGCAGCAGGCCAACCTCTGGCGCCGTCTGCAGCGCATCGGCCTGTCCGGGCCGATTGCCCGCGAACTGCTCGAGCTGACCACCGAAATCGAAGAGCCGCGTCACGCCTGGCGCATGCTCCTGGCGCACCTGGCGCGGATGATCCAGGTGCCGGAAATCGAACCGATCGAAGAAGGCGGTGTCATTGCCATGGTCGGTCCGGCCGGCATGGGCAAGACCACCACCCTGGCCAAGCTCGCCGCGCGCTACGTGCTCAAGTACGGCGCGCAGAACCTGGCCCTGGTGAGCATGGACAGCTTCCGTATCGGCGCCCAGGAGCAGCTCAAGACCCTGGGGCGGATCCTCAATGTTTCGGTTACTCACGTCGACCCGGGCCAGTCGCTGGCCCAGGCCCTCGACCCGCTGCTGCGCAAGCGCGTGGTACTGATCGATACCGCCGGCCTGCAAGCCAGCGACCCGGCGCTGCGCATGCAGCTGGAAACCCTTGCCGGGCGCGGGATTCAGGCCAAGAATTACCTGGTACTGGCAACCACCAGCCAGAAACAGGTGCTGACCGCCGCCTACCACAGCTACAAGCGCTGCGGCCTGGCCGGTTGCATCCTGACCAAGCTAGATGAAACCGCCAGCCTCGGCGAAGTATTGAGCCTGGCGATCAGTCACGAACTGCCGGTGGCCTATCTTACCGATGGCCCGCGCATTCCTGACGACCTGCACCTGCCGCGCCGGCACCAGTTGGTCAGCCGCGCAGTGAGCGTGCAGATGCAGGACGAGCCCAGCGAAGAGGCCATGGCCGACATGTTCGCTGATCTCTACCACAGCTCCGGCAAACGCGTGGGCTGAGGGGAATATGAATACGTTGCAAAGTACCTACATCAATGGTCTGCCAGGCATTTTTCAGGTGTTGAAAGCGCAGCCCAGTCATGTGGCCTCGGTCTAAGTAAGACAAGGTAAAGAACAAACATGGGTAGCATGCATCCCGTACAGGTGATCGCCGTGACCGGCGGCAAAGGTGGCGTTGGCAAGACTAACGTGTCAGTGAACCTGTCATTGGCGCTGGCTGAGCTTGGCCGTCGGGTCATGCTGCTGGACGCCGACCTGGGCCTGGCCAACGTTGATGTGCTGCTGGGCCTGACGCCCAAGCGCACCCTGGCCGATGTCATTGAAGGCCGTTGCGAACTGCGCGACGTGCTGCTGCAAGGCCCCGGCGGTGTGCGCATCGTGCCGGCGGCCTCGGGCACGCAGAGCATGGTGCACCTGGCTCCGGCCCAGCACGCCGGCCTGATCCAGGCCTTCAGCGAGATCGGCGACAACCTCGACGTGCTGGTGATCGACACCGCTGCAGGTATCGGTGACTCGGTAGTCAGTTTTGTCCGCGCCGCCCAGGAAGTGCTGCTGGTGGTGTGCGACGAGCCCACTTCGATCACTGACGCCTACGCGCTGATCAAGCTGCTCAACCGCGATTACGGCATGAACCGCTTCCGCGTCCTCGCCAACATGGCCCAGAGCCCTCAGGAAGGGCGCAACCTGTTCGCCAAGTTGACCAAGGTCACTGATCGCTTCCTCGATGTCGCCCTACAATACGTCGGTGCGGTGCCTTACGACGAATGTGTGCGCAAGGCGGTGCAGAAGCAGCGAGCGGTCTATGAAGCCTTCCCGCGTTCCAAGTGCGCGCTGGCATTCAAGGCCATTGCCCAGAAGGTCGATAGCTGGCCGCTGCCTGCCAACCCACGGGGGCACCTGGAGTTCTTCGTCGAGCGCCTGGTGCAACCGACGAGTGCGGGTCCGGTGCTATGAACGCCAGTGGTTATCGGATGTACAGCAAGGCTTCGCGTGACGCCCAGTACGAACTGATCGAGCGTTACGCGCCGCTGGTCAAGCGCATCGCCTACCACTTGCTGGCACGTTTGCCGGCCAGTGTGCAGGTGGAGGACCTGATCCAGGCCGGGATGATCGGCCTGCTCGAAGTCGCCAACAAGTATGACGCCAGCAAGGGGGCCAGTTTCGAGACCTACGCCGGCATCCGCATCCGTGGCGCCATGCTCGATGAAGTGCGCAAGGGCGACTGGGCGCCGCGTTCGGTACACCGCAATACCCGCATGGTCAGTGACGCGATTCGTGCAATTGAAGCAAAAACCGGCCGTGACGCTAAAGATCACGAGGTTGCTGCCGAACTTCAATTGAGTCTCGATGATTATTACGGGATTTTGAATGACACCCTGGGCAGCCGCCTGTTCAGTTTCGACGACCTGTTGCAGGACGGCGAACATGAAGGCCTGCACGAGGACGGTGCCAGTGCCCAGCTCGAGCCTTCGCGCGATCTGGAAGACGAGCGTTTTCAGGCAGCCCTGGCCGATGCCATCGCCAACCTGCCGGAACGCGAGCGTCTGGTCCTGGCGCTGTACTACGACGAAGAGCTCAACCTCAAGGAGATCGGTGAGGTCCTGGGGGTGAGCGAGTCGCGTGTCAGCCAGTTGCACAGCCAGTGCGCGGCACGTTTGCGTGGTCGCCTGGGGGAATGGCGGGCGCGTTGAACGCAGGTTCGATGCAGTCGTGAAATGTAGTGCCGAATTGATTGAATGCGCGTTCCGCGCTGAACGCGTTAAAGACTGCTTGGAGGTCTAATTGAACAAAGACATGAAAATCCTCATCGTGGACGACTTTTCGACGATGCGGCGGATCATCAAGAACCTGTTGCGTGATCTGGGCTTTACCAACACCCAGGAAGCCGACGACGGCAACACCGCACTGCCGATGCTCGAAAGCGGTCATTTCGACTTTCTGGTGACCGACTGGAACATGCCTGGCATGTCCGGTATCGACCTGCTGCGCAAAGTGCGTGCCGATGAGCGCCTCAAGCACCTGCCGGTGCTGATGGTGACTGCCGAAGCCAAGCGCGAGCAGATCATCGAAGCCGCCCAGGCCGGGGTCAACGGCTACGTGGTCAAGCCGTTCACCGCCCAGGTGCTGAAAGAAAAGATCGAAAAGATCTTCGAGCGCGTCAATAGCTGAGGTACGCCACGGGGGCGCTATGGAGCAAACACAATCATCCTTGGGCGAGTTTGAGTCGACACTCAAGAAACACGCCCGGGAACTGGTCGACAGCCTTGAACGAGGCAAGTTCGGCGACGCGGTGCAACTGATCCATCAGCTGAACCAGACCCGTGACCTTGGCCTGTATCAGGAAGTCGGCAAACTCACCCGCGAGCTGCACAGCGCGATCGTCAGTTTCCAGATCGACCCGCACATGCCGCAAGCCGAGGAAGTGTCGCAGATCACCGATGCGACCGAACGCCTGTCCTACGTGGTCAAGCTGACCGAGGGCGCGGCCAACCGCACCATGGACCTGGTCGAAGCCAGCACGCCGGTACTCAACGAACTGAGCGACGAGGCCAAGGCGCTGAGCGTCGACTGGCAGCGCTTCATGCGCCGCGAAGTGGCGGCACCGGAGTTCCGTGAGCTGGCCAAGCGTGTCGACAGTTTCCTGACGCGCAGCGAGGAGGGCAACCGCAAGGTCGCCAGCCACCTCAATGACATTCTTCTGGCTCAGGACTACCAAGACCTGACCGGCCAGGTGATCAAACGCGTCACGGCGCTGGTCACCGAAGTAGAAAGCAATCTGCTCAAGCTCGTGCTGATGGCAAGTCAAGTCGACCGTTTCGCCGGTATCGAACACGACCACCAGCAGCTGCGCGCTGAAAAAGATCAAGAAAAACATCCGACTCGGGGTGAAGGTCCGCAGATTCATGCCGATAAGCGTGAAGACGTTGTGTCCGGTCAGGACGATGTCGACGATCTGCTGTCCAGTCTGGGTTTTTAGGGAGCACGTTTAATGAGCTTCGGCGCCGATGAAGAAATCCTTCAGGATTTCCTGGTAGAAGCCGGCGAAATTCTTGAGCAACTGTCCGAGCAATTGGTCGAGCTGGAAAGCCGACCGGATGATGCCGACCTGCTCAATGCGATCTTTCGCGGTTTTCACACTGTAAAAGGGGGCGCCGGCTTCCTCCAGCTCAACGAGCTGGTGGAGTGCTGCCATATCGCCGAAAACGTGTTCGACATCCTGCGCAAGGGTGCCCGACGCGTCGACTCCGAACTGATGGACGTGGTCCTGGAAGCCCTGGACACGGTCAACAGCATGTTCGGCCAGGTTCGCGAGCGCAGCGACATCACCCCGGCGACCCCAGAGCTGCTGGCGGCGCTGTCGCGCCTGGCCGAGCCTGCCGGGGAAGACGAAGCACCAGCCCCTGCCGCTGAGCCCGAGGTGGTTGAAGCGCCGGCGGCCGAGGCCGAGGCGGACATCACCGACACCGAATTCGAACAACTGCTCGACTCGCTCAATGCAGTCAAGGCCGAGGCACAAGCCCAGGACGCCGAGCCTGCCGGTGACGAAATCACCGACGCCGAGTTCGAGTCGCTGCTTGACCAGTTGCACGGCAAGGGCCAGTTCGCCGCCGACAACCTCGGCGGCGCGGCTGAAGCACCGGCTGCTGCAGCTGCCGCTGGCGATGTCAGTGGCGACATCACCGACGATGAATTCGAAGCGCTGCTCGACCAGTTGCACGGCAAGGGTACTTTTGCCGTCGATGCACTGCCGGGCGCTGCTGCCGCGCCTGTGGAAGCCTGCGCGCCTGCCGCGGCTGGCGATCACATCTCCGAGCACGAGTTTGAAGCGCTGCTCGACGAACTGCACGGCAAGGGCAAGTTTGCGCCGGACGCAGTAGCCACGGCTGCACCAGTTGCCAGCGCAGCACCTGCGAAAGCGGCGGCCAAGCCTGCGCCAGCACCTGCCGCCAAGCCAGCTGCTGCGCCAGCCCCTGCGGCCAAAGCAGCGGCTGCGGCGCCTGCACCTGCACGCCAGGCCGCTCCGGCTGCCGAGAAGCATCCTGCCAGCGAAACCGAAACCACCGTACGGGTCGACACCGCGCGGCTCGACGAGATCATGAACATGGTCGGCGAGCTGGTGCTGGTGCGTAACCGCCTGGTGCGCCTGGGCCTGAACAGCGGCGATGAAGCCATGTCCAAGGCCGTGTCGAACCTCGACGTGGTGACCGCCGACCTGCAGACCGCGGTGATGAAAACCCGCATGCAGCCGATCAAGAAGGTCTTCGGGCGCTTCCCGCGCCTGGTTCGCGACCTGGCCCGGCAGTTGAAGAAAGAAATCAACCTGGAACTGGTCGGCGAAGAGACCGACCTCGACAAGAACCTCGTCGAGGCCCTGGCCGACCCGCTGGTGCACTTGGTGCGCAACGCCGTCGACCATGGCGTCGAAACCCCGGAAGAGCGCGAAGCCTCGGGCAAGTCCCGCGGCGGCAAGGTAGTGCTCTCGGCCGAACAGGAAGGCGACCACATCCTGCTGTCGATCTCCGATGACGGCAAGGGCATGGACGCCGACGTGCTGCGTGCCATTGCGGTCAAGCGCGGAGTGATGGACAAGGACGCCGCCGATCGCCTGAGCGAGACCGAGTGCTACAACCTGATCTTCGCCCCGGGCTTCTCGACCAAGACCGAGATTTCCGACGTGTCCGGGCGTGGCGTGGGCATGGACGTGGTGAAAACCAAGATTTCCCAGCTCAACGGCTCGATCAACATCTACTCGACCAAGGGCCTGGGCTCGAAGATCGTCATCAAGGTGCCGCTGACCCTGGCGATCATGCCGACGCTGATGGTCATGCTCGGCAACCAGGCGTTCGCCTTCCCGCTGGTCAACGTCAACGAGATCTTCCACCTCGACCTGTCGCGCACCAACGTGGTCGACGGCCAGGAAGTGGTGATCGTGCGTGACAAGGCCTTGCCGCTGTTCTACCTCAAGCGCTGGCTGGTCAGCTCGGCCGCTCATGAAGAGCAGCGCGAGGGCCATGTGGTGATCCTTTCGGTGGGTACCCAGCGGATCGGCTTCGTCGTCGATCAACTGGTGGGCCAGGAAGAAGTGGTCATCAAGCCGCTGGGCAAGATGCTCCAGGGCACCCCGGGCATGTCGGGCGCCACCATTACCGGTGACGGGCGCATTGCGCTGATCCTCGACGTACCGAGCATGCTCAAGCGTTACGCCGCCCGGCGTATTTGATTCTGGTGGCGCGGCTCACATGCCGCGCCCCCTAATGGAGTGTTTATGGCAGTCAAGGTCCTGGTGGTGGATGATTCCGGTTTCTTCCGCCGCCGCGTCTCGGAAATTCTTTCAGCGGACCCGACTATCCAGGTCGTCGGTACCGCGACCAATGGCAAGGAAGCGATCGACCAGGCGCTGTCGCTCAAGCCCGATGTCATCACCATGGACTACGAAATGCCCATGATGGATGGCATCACCGCCGTGCGTCACATCATGCAGCGTTGCCCGACCCCGGTGCTGATGTTCTCCTCGCTGACCCACGAAGGCGCCCGCGTCACCCTCGATGCGCTGGATGCCGGTGCGGTCGATTACCTGCCGAAGAACTTCGAAGACATCTCGCGCAACCCCGAGAAGGTCAAGCAACTGCTGTGTGAAAAGGTTCATACCATTTCCCGCAGCAACCGTCGTTTCAGTGCCTACGCAAGCCCGGCGCCCGCGCCGCAGCCAGCCGCGCAACCTGCCGTCAGCAGCCTGGGCAGCACGCCTGCACCACGCGCCGCAGCACCTGTGCGGGCAGCGGCTGCGCCAGCATCGAGTGCTTCGCCGGCACCCAAGCGCAAACCCTACAAGCTGGTTGCCATCGGTACTTCCACCGGCGGCCCGGTTGCCCTGCAGCGGGTTCTGACCCAGTTGCCAGCCAACTTCCCGGCGCCGATCGTGCTGATCCAGCACATGCCGGCGGCCTTTACCAAGGCGTTTGCCGAGCGCCTCGACAAGCTGTGCAAGATCAGCGTCAAGGAAGCCGAGGACGGCGACATGCTGCGCCCGGGCCTGGCCCTGCTGGCCCCTGGCGGCAAGCAGATGATGGTCGACGGCCGCGGCACGGTGAAGATCCTGCCGGGCGACGAGCGCCTGAATTACAAACCGTGCGTGGACATCACCTTTGGTTCGGCGGCCAAGTCCTATGGCGACAAGGTGCTGTCGGTGGTGCTCACCGGCATGGGCGCCGACGGCCGTGAAGGTGCACGCCTGCTCAAGCAGGGCGGCAGCACCGTGTGGGCTCAGGATGAAGCCAGCTGCGTGATCTACGGCATGCCCATGGCCATCGTCAAAGCCAACCTGGCAGACGCCGTGTATGGCCTGGACGAGATCGGCAAGCACCTGGTCGAGGCCTGCGTCTGATGGATGTCTTGAGCCTTATCGGGATCATCCTGGCCTTTGTCGCCATCGTTGGCGGCAACTACCTCGAAGGCGGCCACCTGTCGGCACTGCTCAATGGCCCGGCGGCCTTGATCGTGCTCGGCGGCACCCTGGCGGCGGCCTTGCTGCAATCGCCGATGAGCGCCTTCAAGCGCGCGCTGCAGATCGTGCGCTGGATCCTGTTCCCGCCACGGGTCGACCTGGCTGGCGGTATCGACCGGGTCGTCAACTGGTCGCTGACCGCACGCAAGGAAGGCCTGCTGGGCCTGGAAGGCGTCGCCGATGCCGAGCCGGACCCGTACGCACGCAAAGGTCTGCAGTTGCTGGTCGACGGCGCCGAGCCGGAAGCCATTCGCAGCATTCTCGAGGTGGATTTCTACACCCAGGAAAGCCGCGACGTGCAGGCCGCCAAGGTGTTCGAGAGCATGGGCGGCTATGCGCCGACCATCGGTATCATCGGTGCGGTGATGGGCCTGATTCACGTCATGGGCAATCTTGCTGACCCGTCGCAGTTGGGCAACGGCATTGCCGTGGCCTTCGTCGCCACCATTTACGGTGTTGCCAGTGCCAACCTGATCCTGCTGCCGATCGCCAACAAGCTCAAGGCCCTGGCCCTGCGTCAGTCGCGCTACCGGGAAATGCTTCTGGAAGGCTTGCTGTCGATCGCCGAAGGCGAAAACCCGCGCTCGATCGAGCTGAAGCTTCAGGGCTTCATGGAGTAACACATGGCGCGCCGTCGACAACCCGAAGAGCATGAAAACCACGAACGCTGGCTGGTGTCCTACGCCGACTTCATCACCTTGCTGTTTGCCTTCTTCGTGGTCATGTATTCGATCTCGTCGATCAACGAGGGCAAGTACAAGGTCATTTCCCAGGCGCTGATCGGCGTGTTCAACGACCCCGAGCGGAGCATGAAGCCGATCCCCATTGGCGACGAGCGCCCGCTCAGCGTCAAGCCGGCCGAGCCGTTGATCAAGGACAGCGAGCAGGTCGATGCGGGCCTGGCGCAAACCAGCAGCGACCCGCTCAAGACCATCACCGATGACGTGCGCGACGCCTTCGGCGACCTGATCAAGTCCGACCAGATGACCGTGCGCGGCAACGAGCTGTGGGTCGAGATCGAACTCAATTCCTCGCTGCTGTTCGGCAGCGGCGACGCCATGCCCAGCGACGTGGCGTTCAACATCATCGAGAAGGTGGCGAAGATCCTCAAGCCGTTCGCCAACCCGGTGCACGTCGAAGGCTTTACCGACGACCTGCCGATTCGCACCGCGCAGTACCCGACCAACTGGGAGCTGTCATCGGCACGGGCGGCGAGTATCGTCCGCCTGCTGGCGATGGAAGGGGTGAACCCGGCGCGCATGGCATCGGTCGGCTATGGCGAGTTCCAGCCGATCGCCGCCAACGACAGCGCTGAAGGCCGGGCGCGCAACCGACGGGTGGTGCTGGTGATCTCGCGCAACCTCGAAGTACGCCGCAGCCTGACTGGCACTGGCAGCGCCAATGCCACCCCGGACGCGGCGATGAAGCGGGCTGGCACACAAACTGCACCGCCAGCGGTAGCACCGACGGTGGGCGACAATCGCGTCAATTCCCCGTCACCGACCCTATAACCGATCCCGGCAGGGCAGGCTGCCGTACCGGGAGGAAGCAACGCAATGAGAGTCTGGGCAGTAGCCAATCAAAAAGGTGGAGTCGGCAAGACCACCACGTCCATCGCCCTGGCCGGCCTGCTGGCCGAGGCGGGCAAGCGCGTGGTTGTCGTCGACCTCGACCCGCACGGGTCGATGACCAGCTACTTCGGGCACAACCCCGATGCGCTGGAGCACAGTTGCTACGACCTGTTCCTGCACAAGGGCACGGTGCCCGAGGGCTTGCCCGGGCAATTGCTGTTGCCCACCAGCGACGAGAACATCTCGCTGCTGCCCTCGAGCACCGCCCTGGCCGTGCTTGAGCGCCAGTCGCCGGGCCAGAGTGGGCTGGGCCTGGTGATCGCCAAGTCTCTGGCGCAGCTTTGGCAGGATTTCGACTACGCCATCATCGACAGCCCGCCGTTGCTCGGCGTGCTGATGGTCAACGCCCTGGCGGCCAGCCAGCAGTTGGTGATCCCGGTGCAAACCGAGTACCTGGCGGTCAAGGGCCTGGAGCGCATGGTCAGCACCCTGGCGATGGTCAACCGCTCGCGCAAGCAGGCCTTGCCTTACCACATCGTGCCGACCCTGTTCGACCGCCGTACCCAGGCCTCAATGGGTACCTTGCGGGTGCTGCGCGACGCTTACCCCGAGTATATCTGGCAAGGCTACATCCCGGTCGACACGCGCCTGCGTGACGCCAGCCGGGCTGGGCTGACACCCTCGCAGTTCGACGGCAAAAGCCGCGGCGTGGTGGCTTACCGCGCCTTGCTCAAGCACCTGCTGACGCAGAACCTTGCCTTGCAGGTGGCCTGATGAATCGTCCTCAACAGCTTGCCAGCCGGCCGCAGATGGCCCTGCAGAGCTACCTCGATGGCTTGCTGCAGGAGGCCACCGAAGAACTCGACGAAGTGCTGCCAGTTTCGGTTGAGCCCGACGAATTCCAGGCGGCTGTGCGTGAAGAGCAGGCCCGTGATGCCCAGGTGGCGGCCCAGGCCGCGGTAAAACCCGAACCACGGCCGTTTGCCGAGCCATCTCGGCCGGTATTGCCGCTGACCTTGCCAGCGGTTGTCGAGCCTGTGCTGGAGCCTGTGCTCGAAGTGCCTGAGGTTGCCCAGGTTGCACCGGTCGAGCCGCTGGTGGACGTGCACCTGCCGCCGGCGCCCAATCAACCGGTACCGCCGGCCACCATCGATGGCCGTCCGGCCTGGGCCGCCGAGCCGTTCGAATGCCTGCTGTTCGATGTTGCCGGCCTGACCCTGGCGGTACCGCTGGTGTGCCTGGGCTCGATCTACTCGCTGGCCGGCCATGAACTGACACCACTGTTCGGCCAGCCTGACTGGTTCCTTGGCATCCTGCCGAGCCAGAGCGGCAACCTCAAGGTATTGGACACCGCCCGCTGGGTCATGCCCGACCGTTACCGGGACGACTTTCGTCAGGGCCTGCAGTACGTGATTTCGGTCCAGGGCTACGAATGGGGCCTGGCGGTGCATCAGGTCAGCCGTTCGCTGCGCCTGGACCCCAACGAGATCAAGTGGCGCAGCCAGCGTGGCCAGCGGCCATGGCTGGCCGGCACCGTGATTGAACACATGTGCGCGTTGCTCGACGTCGCCGAGCTGGCCGAGTTGATCGCCAGCGGCGCAGTCAAGCAACTGCACAACACCCATAAATAATCGGCCGCATCTGCCGCGACCGCACTGAGCACACCGCCGATGGCGGAATTTGAGGGATAGGGGAATGAAAAAATCGTCTGCACAAGGTTCCGAAGATCCGATCCTGCAGTGGGTGACCTTCAAGCTGGACAACGAGTCCTACGGCATCAATGTGATGCAGGTGCAGGAAGTCCTGCGCTACACCGAGATCGCCCCGGTCCCGGGTGCCCCGAGCTACGTGCTGGGCATCATCAACCTGCGCGGTAACGTGGTCACCGTGATCGACACCCGCCAGCGCTTCGGCCTGCTGTCCAGCGAGATCACCGACAACACCCGTATCGTCATCATCGAAGCCGACAAGCAAGTGGTCGGCATTCTGGTCGACAGCGTTGCCGAAGTGGTTTACCTGCGTCAGTCGGAAATCGAGACCGCGCCGAATGTCGGCAACGAAGAATCGGCCAAGTTCATCCAGGGCGTGTGCAACAAGAACAACGAACTGCTGATTCTGGTCGAGCTGGACAAGATGATGACCGAGGAAGAGTGGTCCGAGCTGGAGAACATCTGAGTTGATCCTCGAGGTTGCAGTCATATTTCTGGCGCTGCTCTGGGCGGTCAGCCTGTGGTTCTTCCTGAACTACAGCAAGCGCCAGCGCGAGCTGGCCGCGCAACAGGCCCAGGGCGATGCCGTGCGTGACCAGCGCATCAAGGACCTGGCCAAAAGCCTGGACGACTACCAGAACGGCAGCGTGCGTATGGGCGAAGCCCTGCACGAGCTGCGCGCGGTGGTTGCGCCCTTGCCGGACAAGCTCCTGCAACTGGAGCAGCGTGACCCCAACAGCCTGTCGTTTGCGCAAGCGGCGCGGCTGGTGGGCATGGGTGCCAGCGTCGATGAGCTGACCCAGTCCTGTGGTTTGACCCAGGCTGAGGCGGAGTTGATGAGCAAGTTGCACCGCAGCTGAGGGTTGTAGTGAATCAATCGCGGGGCAAGCCCGCTCCTACACCTTGTGTGGGAGCGGGCTTGCCCCGCGATGCTTTCAGGTACCCGGCAATCTCAGGTCGGTAGGGGTGATATCGCGCTCCTGCGGCCCCTCGTCGACAAACCCCACCGGCACCTTGCCCTTGAGCTGCCAGGCAAAAGCGATGATTTCGGCGATGGTCAGGTACAGGGCCTCGGGGATCTGATCGCCCAGTTCCATGCGCGCCAACAGGCGCACCAGTTCGGCGTTCTCGTAGATCGGCACTTCATGCTCGCGGGCAATCTTCAGGATTGCCTCGGCCAGCTCGTCGTCGCCCTTGGCGCTGAGGGTCGGGGCCTGCTGACCGTCGTAAGTCAGGGCGATGGCCTGGCGTGGGTTCTTGTCGCTCATGCCTGTTCATCCACCCATCGTTGTTCCAGGTGCGTACGCGGCCCCTGGGGCGGTGTGCCGTGATGGCAGTGCAGTTCGGTAACGTTCAGGCCACGGGCCAGCAAGCGTTCGCGCAAGTTGCCAAGCTGGCTTTCGATCAATTGCGCAGTGCTCGGCCGTTCGGCCCATAGCTGGCTCGACAGGCTGCCCTGGGTGATTTGCGCCTGCACCTGCAGTGGCCCCAGTGGATCGAGATCGAAGGCCAGCTCAATGCGCCAAAGCATTTCCAGAGGATCGCGACGCTCGCGTTCCGGGTCGCTTTGCTGCTCCGGGGTTTCTTCGCGCTGCAGCTTCATTTGCAGCGGCATGAAGTCCTGACCGTTGCGCAGGGGGATTTCCAGTTGCCAGGTGGTCTGCAGGTTGCCATCGGCGGTGGTGCCGGTCTGCTCAAGGCTTGCCAGCTGATGGCTTTGCAGGCGCGAGATGGCTGAGGCGGCCAGGCGCAACAGGTGCTCGAGGTCGCCTTCCCCATCCTGGCTTGGCAATGACCGTGAGGGCAGGGGGAAGCCGCCGGGCTGTGGCCGCGGGCTGACCTGGCCGAGCATGCCCAGGGCGCTGCGGACCATGCCGGGCATGACCTGGGCCAGGGTACTGGCGGCCGCAGCGGGGTTGAAGGTGACGTTGCCCGGCAGCCCCGGCAGCAGTTGCGCCACCAGGCGCGTCACCTGCGCCTTGAGGTCAGGTGCGAGAGTCGCGGGCAGCCCGGCCAGCAGCTTGGCCTCAAGAAACACGCCGCTGTTGCTCAAGGCCTGGGCCAGGCCTTTAGGGTCGCTGAGCTGACGCACATCCGGCAGGCTGGCCAGCAACTTGTCGACGTTGACGCGTACCTCGGCGGGCTGATTGTTATCGCTGCGCAACTTCTGCAGGGCGCTGAACAAACCCTGCAGTGAGGCTTGGCGGCTCTGCTGGCTGCTCAATTGCTGGCTGATTGCCAGTTGCTCCTGGCGGCCGCTGAGCGGCACGAAGCTCAGCGACTGATCGCCCTGCACCCGGGCGCTGAGCAAGCTGCCCACCGTTAGCGGGCGTGGGCTGTCGATGGCCAGGGTGGCGCCAGCCTGCGGGCCGCCGAGCAAAGTGACCAGCGAGCGAAACTGCGCCAATTGGCCGGCGTTTGCCGGCAATGCCTGGCTGGTAACGACCTTGCCTTGCAGCAGGGTGCCCACCGGCAGCTCGCGGGTGTCGATGCGGGTCAGGGTGGCGACGCTGCTGGCGATGGCTTGCTGCACTGTAATGCTCAGGTTGGCATTGCTGCTCTGGGTGACCGCCAGCTGGCTGCCCTGGGCCAGAGGCAGGGTGCTGCTGGCCTGGACATTGGTTTGCTTGCCGTTGTCCTGGGTCAGCTTGAGCAGCATCTGGAAGTCCTGGCCGACCTGGCGCAGGGCCAAGACCTCGGCCTTGGCGGTTTCGCCCGGGGCCAGCAGGGCCTGCTGCGGTTGCAGCAGGCGCAGCAGTTCGCCGGTCATCGCCGAGCGCAGCTGCGGGCTGGCCGGAATCTGTGTGCCGAGGTTGTTGATTTCGCCTGTCATCCGCTCGCAACCTGTTGAAATAGCCCTCTTTGCAGTAGGACATCACATGTATAATGCCGCCCGATCTTTGGCGATCAGCGCGGCCGGGCCACATCGTCGTTGCCAGTATAACGGCAAGGCCGGGACCGACTTGAGACAGGCATCCCAAGCATAAGGCGAAACCGTGACCCCTCATCTCCAAGCCGTGGGCCTGGCCTGCGAGCGCGACTGGCGAATGCTCTTCGAAAACCTCGAATTGCACCTGGGCGCAGGCGACATGCTGCAGATCAGCGGCCCCAACGGCAGTGGCAAGACCAGCCTGTTGCGCCTGATGGCCGGGCTCATGAGCCCGACCGCCGGGCAGATTCTAGTCAGCGGCAAGCCGTTGGCCGAACAGCGCAACGAACTGGCGCGGATCCTCCTGTGGATCGGCCACGCCGCCGGCATCAAGGATGTCCTCAGCCCCGAAGAGAACCTCGCCTGGCTCTGCGCCCTGCATCGCCCGGCAGCGCCGGCGGCCATCCGCACGGCCCTTGAAGCGGTCGGCCTGCGCGGCTTCGAAGACGTCCCCTGCCACACCCTGTCGGCCGGCCAGCAACGCCGCGTGGCCCTGGCCCGGCTGTACCTGGACAGCCCGCCGCTGTGGATTCTCGACGAACCGTTCACTGCCCTCGACAAACAGGGCGTGGCCCAGCTCGAAGCGCACCTGGCCGCCCATTGCGAGCAGGGCGGCATGGTCGTGCTGACCACCCACCACACGCTGGAGCGCAAGCCGTCCGGTTACCGTGAACTGAACCTGGGGCAGTGGGCCGCATGAGTGTCTTTGTGCTGTTGTTGCGCCGTGAAGCGCGCCTGTTGTGCCGACGTCCCGCCGAGCTTGCCAACCCGCTGGTGTTCTTCGCCATCGTCGTTGCGCTGTTCCCGTTGGCGGTCGGACCCGAGACTCAATTGTTGCAAACCTTGTCTCCGGGGCTGGTCTGGGTGGCAGCGCTTTTATCGGTTCTGCTCTCGCTGGACGGGCTTTTCCGCAGTGATTTCGAGGATGGCTCGCTCGAACAGTGGGTCCTTTCGTCGCACCCCCTGCCTCTTCTGGTGCTGGCGAAAGTGCTGGCACACTGGGCCTTTTCCGGCCTGGCACTGGTATTGTTGGCACCCTTGCTGGCACTGATGCTAGGTTTGCCTGCGGCGTGCCTGCCGGTACTGCTGGCATCGCTCTTGCTCGGTACCCCGGTACTGAGCCTGTTGGGCGCCGTGGGTGCGGCCCTGACAGTCGGCTTGAAACGTGGCGGCCTGCTGCTGGCGCTACTTATTTTGCCGTTATATATCCCGGTATTGATCCTGGGCAGTGGCGCCTTGCAGGCGGCACTGCAAGCTATGCCGGCGACCGGTTATCTGCTCTGGCTTGGCAGCCTGACCGCCCTGGCAGTAACTCTGGCACCCTTTGCAATAGCGGCTGGCCTGAAGATCAGCGTCGGCGAATAATGAGGTCTGGGCCCAGCCCAGCAAAGACCCTGGATGTACCGTGATGAAAAGCAGCGCAATCAGCTGGACGTGGTTTCACAAACTGGGTTCACCCAAATGGTTCTATTCCATCAGCGGGCGGATGCTGCCGTGGCTGGCGATTGCCGCCATCCTGCTGATCGGCATCGGCGTGGTCTGGGGCCTGGCCTTCGCGCCCCAGGATTACCAGCAAGGTAACAGCTTCCGGATCATCTACATCCACGTGCCGGCGGCGATGCTTGCCCAGTCCTGCTACGTGATGCTGGCGGTGGCCGGGGTGGTGGGCCTGGTGTGGAAGATGAAGATCGCCGACGTCGCCCTGCAATGCGCGGCGCCCATCGGCGCCTGGATGACCGCCGTGGCGCTGGTCACCGGCGCCATCTGGGGCAAGCCGACCTGGGGCAGCTGGTGGGTCTGGGATGCGCGACTGACGTCGATGCTGATCCTGCTTTTTCTGTACTTCGGTCTCATTGCCTTGAGCCATGCCATCAGCAATCGTGAGAGCGCGGCCAAGGCCTGCGCGGTGCTGGCCATCGTCGGGGTGATCAACATCCCGATCATCAAATACTCGGTGGAGTGGTGGAACACCCTGCACCAGGGCGCCACCTTCACCCTCACCGAAAAGCCGGCGATGCCCGCCGAGATGTGGCTGCCGCTGCTGCTGACGGTGCTGGGTTTCTACTGCTTCTTCGGCGCCGTGCTGTTGTTGCGCATGCGCCTTGAAGTGCTCAAGCGCGAGGCGCGCGCCAGCTGGGTCAAGGAGGAGGTATTGAACAGCCTGGGTCGGGAGATGGCGCGATGAGCTTTGCCTCCTTCAGTGATTTTCTCGCCATGGGCCATCACGGCCTGTACGTCTGGTCGGCCTACGGCATCTGCCTGCTGGTGCTGGCCCTCAACGTCGCCGCGCCGGTGCGCGCCAAGCGCCGTTATTTGCAAGAACAGGCGCGCCGTCTGCGCCGGGAGAACAAACCGTGAATCCGCAGCGTAAAAAGCGTCTGTTCATCATCCTCGGCCTGCTGGCCGGGATTGGCATTGCCGTGGGCCTGGCCCTGAGTGCCCTGCAACAGAACATCAACCTGTTCTACACCCCGACCCAGATCGCCAACGGCGAAGCGCCGCTGGACACCCGCATCCGCGCTGGCGGCATGGTCGAGAAAGGCTCGCTGCAACGCTCCGGCGACTCGCTGGACGTGCGCTTCGTGGTCACCGACTTCAACAAGTCGGTGCCGATCACCTACCGCGGCATCCTCCCCGACCTGTTCCGCGAAGGGCAGGGCATCGTCGCCCTGGGCAAGCTCAACGCCGAAGGCGTGGTAGTGGCCGATGAAGTGCTGGCCAAGCACGACGAGAAATACATGCCGCCAGAGGTCACCAAGGCCCTCAAGGAAAGCGGCCAGGTCGCCACCGATGCCGGAGCCAAGCCATGAATGCGGCACTGATCATTCCTGAACTGGGCCAGTTGGCGATGATCCTGGCGATCTGCTTCGCCTGTGTCCAGGCCACCATCCCGCTGCTCGGCGCCTGGCGCGGCGACAGCCTGTGGATGAGCCTGGCGCGCCCGGCCGCCTGGGGCCAGTTCGCCTTTCTGGCGTTCGCCTTCGCCTGCCTGACCCACGCCTTCATGACCGACAACTTCTCGGTCGCCTATGTGGCCAACAACTCCAACAGCGCCTTGCCCTGGTACTTCAAGTTCAGCGCCGTGTGGGGCGCCCACGAGGGCTCGCTGCTGCTGTGGGCGATGATCCTCGGCGGCTGGACCTTTGCCGTGTCGATCTTCTCCCGGCAATTGCCGCAGGTGATGCTGGCGCGGGTGCTGGCGGTGATGGGCATGATCAGCGTCGGCTTCCTGTCGTTCCTGATCATCACCTCCAACCCGTTCAAGCGCCTGCTGCCGCAGATGCCGAGTGACGGCGCCGACCTCAACCCGCTGCTGCAGGACATCGGCCTGATCGTTCACCCGCCGATGCTGTACATGGGCTACGTGGGCTTCTCGGTGGCCTTCGCCTTTGCCATCGCCGCCTTGCTTGGCGGGCGCCTGGACGCCGCCTGGGCGCGCTGGTCGCGGCCGTGGACCATCGTCGCCTGGGCCTTCCTCGGTATCGGCATCACCCTCGGTTCCTGGTGGGCCTATTACGAGCTGGGCTGGGGCGGCTGGTGGTTCTGGGACCCGGTCGAGAACGCCTCGTTCATGCCCTGGCTGGTCGGCACCGCGCTGATTCACTCGCTGGCGGTCACCGAGAAGCGCGGCGTGTTCAAGAGCTGGACGGTGCTGTTGGCCATTGCCGCGTTCTCCCTGAGCCTGCTGGGTACCTTCCTGGTGCGTTCCGGGGTACTGACCTCGGTGCATGCCTTCGCCTCCGACCCTGAGCGCGGCATATTCATCCTGATCTTCCTGCTGTTCGTGGTCGGCGGTTCGCTGACCCTGTTCGCCCTGCGCGCGCCAGTGGTCAAGAGCCAGGTCGGCTTTGCCCTGTGGTCGCGGGAAACCCTGCTGCTGGCCAATAACCTGATACTGGTGGTGGCGGCGTCGATGATCCTGCTCGGCACCCTTTACCCGCTGATTCTCGATGCCCTGACCGGGGCCAAGCTGTCGGTCGGCCCGCCGTACTTCGATGCGCTGTTCATCCCGTTGATGGCGCTGTTGATGGTGGTCATGGCGGTGGGCGTGCTGGTGCGCTGGAAAGACACCCCGAGCAAATGGTTGCTGGGCATGCTCACCCCGGTGCTGATCGCCAGCGCCGTGCTGGCGCCGATTGGCGGCCTGCTGGTGGATGACTTTGACTGGCAGGTGCTGACCACCTTCGCTCTGGCTGCGTGGATTGTCCTGGCCGGGGCCCGCGACATCCTCGACAAGACCCGCCACAAAGGCTTGTTCAAGGGCCTGCGCGGCCTCAACCGCAGCTACTGGGGCATGCACGTCGCCCACCTGGGCCTGGCGGTGTGCGCCCTGGGTGTGGTGCTGTCGAGCAACAACAGCGCCGAACGCGACCTGCGCCTGGCGCCGGGCGAGTCGGTGGAGCTGGCCGGTTACCAGTTCATCTTCGAGGGCGCCAAGCATTTTGAGGGGCCGAACTTCACCTCCGACAAGGGCACCGTGCGGGTGGTCGAAAACGGTCGTGAGATCAGCGTGCTGCACCCGGAAAAACGCCTGTACACCGTGCAGCAGTCGATGATGACCGAAGCCGGCATCGATGCCGGTTTCACCCGTGATCTCTACGTCGCCCTCGGCGAGCCGCTGGATAACGGCGCCTGGGCGGTGCGGGTGCACGTCAAACCGTTTGTGCGCTGGATCTGGCTGGGCGGCCTGCTGACCGGCCTGGGCGGTTTGCTGGCGGCACTGGATGGTCGCTATCGCGTCAAGGTCAAAACCCGTGTGCGTGAGGCACTGGGCATGTCTGGAGCTACTGCATGAAACGTTGGATCATGGTGCTGCCGCTGGCGGTGTTTCTGCTGGTGGCGGTGTTTCTCTACCGCGGGCTGTTCCTCGACCCGAGCGAACTGCCCTCGGCGATGATCGGCAAGCCGTTCCCGGCCTTTGCCCTGCAATCGGTCGACGGCAAGCCGCTGACCGAGGCCGACCTGCTCGGCAAGCCGGCGCTGGTCAACGTCTGGGCCACCTGGTGCCCGTCGTGCAAGGTCGAGCACCCGTACCTGAACAAGCTGGCCGAGCAGGGTGTGGTGATCCACGGCGTCAACTACAAGGACGACAATGCCGCCGCACTGAAGTGGCTGGCCGAGTTCCACAACCCCTACCAGCTCGACATCCGTGACGAGCAGGGCAGCCTGGGCCTGGACCTGGGTGTTTATGGCGCGCCGGAAACCTTCCTGATCGATGCCAAGGGCGTCATCCGTTACAAGCACGTCGGGGTGGTTGACGCCACCGTTTGGCGCGAGCAACTGGCGCCGCAGTACCAGAGCCTGGTCGATGAGGCCAAGCCATGAAGCGCTGGCTGGCGGCCGCCGTGCTCGGCCTGAGCCTGGCCGGGGTAACCCAGGCGGCGATCGATACCTACCAGTTTGCCGATGAGGCGGAACGCGCGCGTTATCACGAGCTGACCAAGGAACTGCGCTGCCCCAAGTGCCAGAACCAGGACATCGCCGACTCCAACGCACCGATTGCCGCCGACCTGCGCCGGGAGATCTTCCGCATGCTCGGCGAGGGCCAGAGCAATCAGCAGATCATCGACTTCATGGTCGATCGCTACGGTGATTTCGTCCGCTACAAACCGGCCCTGAGCGCCCGCACCTGGCTGCTCTGGTTTGGCCCTGGCGTGTTGCTGCTGGGCGGCTTCACCGTGCTCGCGCTGATCGTGCGCAAGCGCCGTGGCCAGGCGGCAGCAGGCAACGCCGACCTTTCGTCCGAGGAGCGTGAGCGCCTCGCCAAATTGCTGGACAAAGAACAGACCCATGACTGATTTCTGGCTTGCTGCAGGCCTGCTGTTGCTGGTGGCCCTGAGCTTTTTGCTGATCCCGGTGTTGCGCGGCCGTCGTGCGCAACAGGAAGAAGACCGTACCGCCCTCAACGTCGCCCTGTATCAGGAGCGCGTCGCCGAACTGGCAAGCCAGCAGGCCGCCGGGGTGCTCGATGCCGGGCAGTTCGGCAAGGGCCGCGACGAGGCCGCGCGCGAGCTGCTGGCCGACACCGAGGGCGCTGAACCGCAGCGCCTGGGCCGCCTGGGCAAACCCTTGCCGCTGCTGGCGGCGGTGCTGGTGCCGCTGATGGGCCTGGGCCTGTACCTGCACTTTGGTGCCAGCGAGCAGGTCGAGCTGACCCAGCAGTTCGCCAAGGCGCCGCAGTCCATGGAAGAAATGACCCGCCGCCTGGAGCTGGCCGTCAAGGCCCAGCCGGATTCGGCCGAAGGCTTGTACTTCCTTGGCCGTGCCTACATGGCCCAGGAGCGTCCGGCCGACGCCGCCAAGGTCTTCGAGCGTGCCGCCGCGGTTGCCGGGCGCCAGCCGGAGCTGCTCGGGCAGTGGGCGCAGGCGCTGTACTTTGCCAACAACAAGCAATGGAGCGGGCAATTGCAGGCCCTCACCGACGAAGCGCTCAAGGCCGACCCCAACGAAGTCACCAGCCTTGGCCTGCTGGGCATCGCTGCGTTCGAGGCTGAGCACTACCAGCAAGCCATCGATTACTGGAACCGCCTGCTGGCGCAACTGCCCGAGGGCGACGCCTCGCGGGCAGCGCTGCAGGGCGGTATCGAGCGCGCCAGCGACAAGCTCAAGGCCGGCGAGGGCAAGGCCGCACCGGCAGTTGCCGAGCAGGGCACGGCACGCCTGAAGGTTCGGGTCGAACTTGCGGCGGCGCTCAAGGACAAGGTCAAGGCCGATGACACTGTATTCATCTTTGCCCGTGCAAGTTCCGGCCCGCCGATGCCGCTGGCGGCCAAGCGGGTAACCGTGGCGCAGCTGCCGATCGAGGTCGAGCTGAGCGACAGCGACGCGATGATGCCGAACATGAAACTGTCGAGCTTCCCTGAAGTCCAACTGGTTGCGCGCATCTCTCGCGCTGGCCAGCCGACCCAGGGCGAATGGGTTGGCAAGGGTGCTCCGCTGGCCAGCAGCACGACCGCTGCGCAGCACCTGACCATCGACAGCCCGGACCAGTAAGAGACCGACTATGAACAGCATCGCACGCCTGACCCTTCTTTCCCTGGTTGTGGGCTTGAGTGCATGTACCGTTCACCAGCCCTCCGAACCCACCGCGCCGCCAATCGAAACCCTGCCGCCGGGCCCGGGCAGCAAGCCTGCGCCCAAGCCGGGCGCGGTGCCGAGCAAGCCGGCCGTGACCCCGGTGCCCAAGCCAGTGCAGCGTACCTCACCGAGCTTTGCGCCTCCGCCCGGTGGCGCCAGCCACTGGGACCCGCGCCTGGGCGTGTATGTGCTCGACGGCAAGACCAACACCTTCTATCGCCAGCGCACCTACTACCGCTGGAACAACGGCTGGAGCTGGTCGACCAACCTCAACGGCCCCTGGCAGGAAACCGACAGCAGTGGCGTGCCGGGCGGTCTGGGCCGGGCTTTCGCCCAGTAACCTGAGCTGCGCATAATGCCCCCTCGCCAATAGCCCGGGAGCAAGGCATGACACAGACGGTACTGGTGCTGGTAGAAACGGTCGACGACTACCTTCCCCTGTTGGAACACAACGGCTTTCGCCTGATCCGCGCGCAGACCCCGGCCTTGCGCGCCGAGGCCATTGCCCGCCATGGCAGCCAGATCGATGCAGTGCTGACCCGGGGTCCGCTGGGCCTGTACGCCGATGAAATGGCCGCGTTGCCCGCCTTGAAAATCATCTGCGTGATCGGTGCCGGTTACGAGCAGGTCGACCTTGCGGCCGCTGCTGCCCGGGGCATTACCGTGACCAACGGTGCTGGCGCCAATGCCACGGCGGTCGCCGACCATGCCATGGCCTTGCTGCTGGCGGTGGTGCGCGATATTCCCCGCGCCGATGCCTCGACCCGCCGTGGCGAGTGGAACCGGGTGATCAGCCCGTCGGTCAGCGGCAAGCGCCTGGGCATTCTCGGCCTCGGCGCGGTCGGCCTGGCGATCGCCAAGCGGGCGGCGCAGGGCTTCGACATGCCGGTGAATTACCACAACCGCACGCCGCGTAGCGACGTCGCTTATCACTATTGCGACAGCCCCCTGGCCTTGGCCCGGGAATCGGACTTTCTGATTGTCGCCACCCCGGGCGGCGCCGCTACTCGCCAGTTGATCGACAAGCCGGTGCTTGAAGCGCTGGGGGCAGAGGGCTTTCTGGTCAACATCGCCCGGGCCAGCGTCGTCAGCACGGCGGACCTGGTCGATGCCTTGGAAAACGGCGTGATCGCCGGTGCCGGGCTGGATGTGTTCGATGACGAACCGGCAGTGCCCGAAGCCCTGAAGGCCTTGCCCACGGTAGTGCTGACCCCGCACGTCGCCGGCCAGTCGCCGGAAGCGGCGCGCGACACCGTGCAACTGGTGCTACGCAACCTGCAGGCGTTTTTTGCCGGCGAGCCGGTGCTGACCCCGGTCACGGCCTGACAGCTGCTAGACTTGCCGGCTCTTCTCCCAGCAAGGAGCCTTGATCATGTCCCTGGAAAAACACGGTAGCTGCCTGTGCGGCGCCGTCAAACTCAGCGTCAGCCTTGAGAAAGCCAGCGTCAACGCCTGCCATTGCGGCATGTGCCGGCAGTGGGGCGGCGGGCCGTTTTTGTCGGTGCACTGCGCGCAGCCGGTGAAGTTCACCCGCGGCCAGCCGGTGTTCCATGACTCCTCCGACTGGGCCCAGCGCGGGTTCTGCGGCGCCTGTGGCACGCACCTGTTGTACCGGCTGAAATCCGGCAATTTCGACGCGGTGTCGGTGGGTGTACTTGAGGGTGACACCGACTGGGTGTTCGACCTACAGGTGTATATCGACAAGAAACCTGAGTACTACTGCCTGGCCCGAGGCACGCCGACGATGACCGCAGCCGAAGTTGAGGCCATGTTCAGCTAAGCGCCAGCAACCAGTCCTCGAACACCTGCGCCGCCGGCGAGCGCAGGGCCTGTTTGTCGTGCACCAGATAGTCGGCTTGCCCGGTGTGCACGACAAACTCCGAGACCTGGCGGATCAGGCCGTTGTCGATCCGCTCGCGGGCCATGAACTCCCAGCCAAGGCCCACGCCCATCCCCTGCATCACCGCATCGAACACCAGGTTGACCTGGTTGAAGGTCACCGCATTGGCCGGCGCCTGGTAGCGCAAGCCCTGATGGCCGAACCAGTCCTGCCAGTCCAGGCAGTTCCAGGCCGAGGCATCCAGCTGGATCAACGGCAAGGCTTGCAACTCACTCAGTGACTGCACAGCGGGCAGGGCACGTTTGACGCTGGCGATCGGGTAGATGGCCTCATCGAACAACTTGCTGGCCTTGAGCGAGCTCCAGTGGCCATGGCCATAGAGAATGCCGAAGTCGTAATTGCCAATATCGCTTTCGCTGATTTCGTTGCTGGCATGAATGTTCACCGTCAGCTCCGGGTGCTGTTCGTTGAAGCGCAGCAGGCGCGGAAACAACCAGTACTGGGCCACCGCATGGGTGCAGATGACGCTGACGTTGCGGCTGCCGTGGCCGCTTTTAAGACGCAGCACATTGGCCAGCAGGCTTTCCAGCATGGGCTCGACGATGGCATTGAAGCCGTCGCCGGCCGCCGTCAATGCGATGCCCCGGGCGCGGCGCTCGAACAGCAGCGCGCCGAGGTGTTCTTCCAGCAGCTTGATCTGTTTGCTCACCGCGCTCTGGGTCAGGTACAGCTCGCTGGCCGCGCGGGTAAAGCTGCCGGTACGCACCACTGCCTCGAACGCGATCAGGGTGTCCAGGGGTGGCAGGTGACGGCTGAAGCGGCTCATGTGACGGTCCGGTCTGGGGAATGTCTGAATCATAAGGTCGATGCTTTCAGCGTGAAAGGTATTCCTGCAGGGAATGCCTGCATGCCGAATGATCTTTTGTCCAGGTGCTGTCCAGGCGTTAGCCTGCGCTCTTCTTAGATCAGGAGCAGGCACGTGAAACGGGGTGTGGCGTATGCCGGGGTAGCCGGTGCGATGTGGGGGCTGGTATTGATGGTGCCGCAGCTGTTGCCGGAGTTCAGCCCGGTGCTGCTCAGCTGCGCGCGTTTCGTGCTGTTCGGCCTGGTGACCCTGGTGCTGGCGATTCCCATGCGCAAGGCCCTCGCACGCCCGACCCTGGGCGACCTGTGGATGATCGGGCGCCTGGCGCTGATCGGCAACCTGCTGTACTTCATCTGCCTGGTGGCGGCGATCCAGCGCCTGGGTGTAGCGCCGGCGTCGTTGATTGTCGGCGTACTGCCGCTGACCATCACCCTGTATGGCCGTCACGACAGCGGCGGGGTGGCGCTGCGTCAGTTGTTGCTGCCGCTGGGCCTGATCCTGGCCGGCATGCTGTGCATCAACCTGCAGACCTTTGCCCTCGAGCCGGGAGCGGTGGCCGACAAACTGGCCGGGGTACTTTATGCCCTCGGCGCGCTGGCCTGCTGGACCTGGTACGCGGTGCACAACAGCCGTTACCTCAAGCAGTGCGGGCATTTCGACAGCCATCAATGGTCGGTGCTCAACGGGGTGATGACCGGCGTGTTGAGCCTGGTGCTGGTGGCGCTGCTGGCGCTGTGGCAGCCGGCGCAGTTGCAGGTCGAGGCGGCGCCTGAGCGCTGGACGCTGTTCTGGCTGTACAGCCTGGGTTGCGCGGTGTTCGGCTCGTGGCTGGCGGCGCTGCTGTGGAATGCCGCGTCCAAGCGCATGCCATTGACCTTGAGCGGCCAGTTGATCGTCTTCGAGACCCTGTTCGCTTTGCTCTACGCCTTCATCTGGCGCCAGAGCGGCCCGAGCCTGCTGGAGGGCCTGGCGATTGTCCTGGTGATCGGCGGCGTCTGCTGGTCGATGCGCCAGCACGAGCCGGGCAGGGCGGTGGTGACTGCCCAGGCTTGATCGCTGGCCTTGCAAAACCTCGCCAACCCTGCGAAAACGCTGGCCACCAAAGGCATATCCCGCTTCAACGAGGTCAAGCATGAGCAGCGAACTGCAAATCATCGATATCCAGCCAGGCGACGGCAAGGCCGTGGTCAAGGGCGCGCTGATCACCACCCAGTACACCGGCTGGCTCGCCGACGGCACGGAGTTCGACTCATCCCACAGCCGCGGCAAGCCGTTCCAGTGCGTGATCGGCACCGGCCGGGTGATCAAGGGCTGGGACCAGGGCCTGATGGGCATGCAGGTCGGCGGCAAACGCAAACTGCTGGTGCCGGCGCACCTGGGCTATGGCGAGCGCAGCATGGGCAAGATCCCGCCCAACTCCGACCTGACCTTCGAGATCGAGCTGCTCGAAGTCCTTACCCGCGACGATTGAGCGCCGTCGGTCTTAATTCAGCAACATCAAGGCGCTACAGTAGCTCTGGCTCAGGGCCGAGCGCTCAGGGATCGAACCAAATGGCATTCTTGCACTCTGAAGCATGCCCGATTCCACGGATGGAGCATCAGACAGGGATCCCCCCCGCGGCTTCGGCCGCGGGGTGGCACAGGCGGGTCAGCCTCAACCCTTTTTGCTGTGAAGAGCCCTATGAAGTTGCCCTCCCTGTTCAAGCGTCACCGTCACGCTGCGTTGTCCCTTGCCCTGCTTGCCGGTGTCGGCCTGCTGGCCGTCGAGGCGGTGGAAAGCCGCGCAGCACCTGTGGACGGTGTGCAGACCCTGGTGTTCCTGCGTCATGCCGAAAAGCCCGGCGAGGGCCTGGGGCAGCTCAACTGCCAGGGCCTGAACCGTGCCCTGGACCTGGCCACCTTGCTGCCGGAGAAGTTCGGCAAGGCCGACTATGTGTTCGCGGCCAACCCGTCCCGGCACGTCGAAGAGGGCAGCAACGACGACGCCTACAGCTATATCCGCCCGCTGATGACCATCAGCCCCAGTGCCATCAAGCTCGGCCTGCCGGTGAACATCGACTTCGGCGCCAACGATACCGGCGATCTGGCCGACGAGCTGCTGCAGGACAAGTACCGCAACGCCACCGTCTATACCGCCTGGTCCCACGGCTACCTGCCGGAACTGATCAACACCGTGGCCGGCAAGGCCCTCGGTGAAAAACGGGTGATCACCGACGACTGGGACGGCGAGGACTTCGACTCGATGTACGTACTGACCCTGACCTGGCACGACGGCAAGGCCAGCCTGCTCAGCCGCAACTACAAGCAGGGCCTGAACAACGGCGAGCACAGCTGCCCGAGCTGATGCTCAGTTCAGCGCTTCGAACTGCCCCTTGGCCTCGCGCCATTCAAACACCTTGCCCAGGCAATAGCTGTTGGCTTCCAGCAGCACCTGGGTACTGCCGCCTTCAAGACGCACCTTGACGCTGTCGATACCCTGGCTGTAGCAACCGGGCAGGCCTACCTCGAGGGTTTGCACGCGCTTGCCGCTGGCCTTGTCGATGACCTCGATGGTCTTCACCCGGTCGTGGTCATCGGCCAGCGGAATCTGGAAATAGAAACGCTCGGTGGAGGCCGCCTGGGGCAGTGACGCAGTGCCGGCAGGCCAGACCTGTTGATGACCGAAGTCCGCTACCAGGCGCAACTCCAGGGGAAGTTGCCGGGCATTGGCGTAGGCCGTCCAGGTGCCGAGTATCGGCTTGGTGGCGGCGTTGTCATCGGGGTTGTAGAACTTCAGCCGAGCGGTGGGCAGACCGGCGCTGTCCAGTTCGTCCATGAACAACTGGCGGCCGGCGTTGACCGAGCGCTTGAGGCGGATCGGCGTGCGGTAGCGGTCGTAAAAGTAGAAACCGTGCTTGTAGTCATTGGTTTTCTCGATCACCAGGGTGATCGCCTGCTTGCCCAGGGTGCCCTGGTAAACGGACTGGTAAGCCTGGGCGCCCAGGCTCAGGCCGAGCAACCCGGCGCCCAGCAGGCATTTGCCCAAGGTGTTCATTGGTTGCGCTCCCTGGCTTGTTGCTCGGTCTTGAGCTCATAGCGATTGCTGTCGGCTTGATACACGTAGTACTGCGGGTCTTGCCCTGCAGCACCGCCGCTGGCCAATTGCCCGACCGGGATGGCCTTGAAATCGGTCACACCGTCAGCGTTGAAGTCGGCAAAACTCAGGCTCGCAGTGCCCTGGAAAAACAGCGCCAGGTTATCGATGACCTGCACCGGCTGACCGCTGGTGCGATCGAGGACAGTGATGCGATCGATGGTGCCGACATACTCGCCGGCGGCCTTGTGTGCATGCACGCGAAACAGCCGGCGGCCGTCCAGCGGCAGTTGCAGCAGTTCGCCCTGCCAGGACGAATCCTGACGGTCGCTGAAGCGGGTCACGCGCTTGAGCGCCAGCGCCTGTCGTTCGCGGTTGCGCAGATCAACCCGGGTGCCGGTCAGCTCGCGGTCGTGGCTGAAGGCAAACGGCTGAATCAGCAGCGCAGCGGACGGCAGCTCCGGGTTGTTGAAGATGTTGATCAACAGCGGCAAGCGATAGTCATGGGGTGTGCGCTCAAGGGGGATCAGCCACTGGCGCTGTTCATCAAGCCAGTAACCCTCGAGGGTCTTGTGCTGGGCGTCGTAGGTCAGGGCGACTTCAATGGGGGTGTCGCCCTGGGTGCCGCGATAGACGTGCACGGGCGGCACGGCCAGGACGGTGGCACTGGCGAACAGCGCGGCAAACGCAATGAAAAGTCGAACCATGCTGCGATCCTTGCAAAGGTGGGGGCGCAAGGATGGGCTGCTTGTCAGCGCTTTTCAAGGCGAGACGCGCGGCTGACGTGGGCGATCTGTTCTTCGGCCCGTTCGCTGAACAGTTGCAAGAGGTCGTCGAGCGTGTGCGGCTGGCTTTCGTTGGCGCGGGTCAGGGCGTACAGGGTAATCGGCAAGGCCGGATCCAACGGCCGCACCAGCGTTTGCGCCGAGCCTTGGGCGGTGAACGGATCGATCAAGGCCAGCCCCGCTCCGGATTCGACCATGGCCCGGGCCAGGGAGTAGGTTTGCACCCGGATGCTGATGCGCGGCGCCGGCTCAAGGTTCTTCAGGTACTGGCCGACCTGGGCGGCCAGCGGGTCGCTGCTGCTCAGGCCGATCAAGGGCGCATCGGCCAGTTCTTCAACTGCCAGCGCCAAGCCCTGGCTGTCTGCGCTCCAGTAGCCTTTGGGGGCCAGTGCCACCAGCTTGCCGTGGGCCAGGGGCTGGACATTCAGGCCAGGGTGTTCGGGGTGGCGCAAGGTCAGGGCGACATCGATTTCGCGCATCAGCAACTGCTGCACCAGCTCGCGGCTGTGCAGGCTCGACAGCTCGCATTCGGACTGCGGGTGGCGCTCGGCCCATTGGCGGATCACCGGCGCAAACAACGCCAGGGCCAGCGCCGGCGTCGCCCCGATGCGCAGGCGCATGCCCGGTTGCCGGCGCAGGCTGGCGGCCAGGCGCCGCACCCCTTCAACGCTGTCGCTGACCTTGTCGACTTCGCGTTCCAGGGCCAGGGCCTCGGGGGTGATCTGCAACTTGCCACGCACCCGCAGGAACAGCGGGAAACCCAGCTGCGCTTCGGCGTGCTGGAGTATCTTCGACACCGCCGGCTGGGTGACGTGCAGCAACTGCGCGGCACCGCTGATGGAGCCGGTCTGGCGGATGGCCTGGAACACTTCGATATGGCGCAAGCGCATGGGGTAGCCCATAACCTTTGTTTATGGTCTGCCCATTTTTATTCATTATCGTCAGGCTGTCACCGGGCCTAGTCTGAAGGCCTTCAGATTGGCGGATGAAAGCACATGGCACAGCGGGTAACGGTGATCGGCGGCGGCGTGATTGGTCTGGCAACGGCCTACGCGCTGGTGCGCGAAGGCTTTGCCGTCGATCTGGTCGAGGCACGCGAGGGCCTGGCGGGCGGCACCAGCTTTGCCAATGGCGGGCAGTTGTCCTATCGCTATGTCGCGCCGCTGGCCGATGCCGGGGTGCCGTTGCAGGCGCTGGGCTGGCTGCTGCGCAGCGAGTCACCGCTCAAGTTACGCCCGCGCCTGGACCTGGCGCAGTGGCGCTGGATGGGCGCGTTCATGGCGGCGTGTCGCAGTTCGGTCAATCGCACCAATGCCGCACACCTGCTACGCCTGGCCTTGCACAGCCAGGGTACGCTCAAGCAATGGCGCGAGGACGATGGCCTGGACGGCTTTGCCTGGCGGCGCAATGGCAAGCTGGTGACCTTTCGTAATCGCGCAACCTTTGCCCATGCCCGCCAGCACCTGCTCGACCCGCAGGGCCAGCAGGTGCTGGATGCGCAGGAGATCCGCGCGCTGGAACCGGCCCTGGCCGATGCGCCGTTCATTGGCGGGGTGTTCACCGCGGATGAAGAGGTCGCCGATTGTCATCGTTTCTGCCTGGCCCTGGTCGAGCGCCTGCAGGCGTCGGGGCAATGCCGCCTGATGCTCGGGCAGGCAGTGAAGCGCATCCGCCACAGTGGTGGGGTAGTGCAGGCGCTGGAGCTGAGCGAGCAGGTCGTGCCGGTGGAGCGCCTGGTGCTGTGTGCCGGGCACCGCAGCGCCAGCCTCGGCCTGCCGGGGCTGCAGTTGCCGATCTATCCGCTCAAGGGCTACAGCCTGACCGCACCGATCAAGGCCGGGCAGCGGGCGCCGCAGGTAAGCATCACCGACTACGACCGCAAAATCGTCTATGCCCGCCTCGAAGACCAACTGCGCGTCGCCGCCATGGTCGACATCGTCGGCTTTGATGAATCGCTCGATCCGGCACGGCTGGCGAGCATGCGCCAGTTGGCCGGGGCGACCTTGCCCGATGCCGCCGACTACGCCCAGGCCCGCGAATGGGCCGGCATGCGCCCGGCCACCCCCAGCGGCGTGCCGTTGCTCGGGGCCACGGCGTACCGCAACCTGTGGCTCAATCTTGGCCACGGCGCCCTGGGTTTCACCCTGGCCTGCGCCAGTGGCCAGCTGTTGGCCGAACTGATCGCGGGTCGCGCGCCGTCAATCGACCTGCACGGCCTGACCCCACGGGCGGCCTGAACCGAACAAGAACAACAACCGCAAGGAGTGTCCCGATGTCGATTCCCCGTTTGCACCGTTCTGCTCTGCTTGCCCTGTCATTGTGTTTTGCCCAGCCGCTGCTGGCGCAAACGCCGACGCTCAGCGGCAGCCTGAAGAAGATCGCCGAATCCGGCAGCATCACCCTCGGCTATCGCGACTCGTCCATTCCTTTTTCTTATGTGGGCGACCACAGCGGCAAGCCCATGGGCTATTCGGTCGATCTTGCGGCTGAGATCGTCAAGCACCTGCAGGCCAAGCTGGCGGTGCCGCCGCTCAAGGTGCGCTACAACCTGGTGACTTCGCAGACGCGCATCCCGCTGGTGCAGAACGGCACGGTCGATCTGGAGTGCGGCACCACCGGGGTCACCGCCGAGCGGCAGAAGCAGGTGGATTTCTCCTATGGCTTTATTTTCGTCAAAGGCCAGTTGCTGACCAAAAAAGACAGCGGCATCCAGGGCCTGGATGACCTCAAGGGCAAGAATGTGGTCAGCACCGCTGGCACCACCAACGAGAAGTACCTGAAGAACTACAACCTGGAGCACCAGTTGGGGGCTTCGGTGATCAGTGCCAAGGACCACGGCGAGGCGTTCATGATGCTGCAGTCCGGGCGCGCGGCGGCGTTCTACATGGATGATGCGCTGCTGTAGGGCGAGCGGGCCAAGGCGCGCAATCCGCACGACTGGGTGGTGGTGGGCGAGGCGCAATCGAAGGAGATCTACAGCTGCATGGTGCGCAAGGGCGATGATGGCTTGCTGGCGCTGGTCAATGAAGCGTTGGCGGATGTCTATCGCAGCGGGCGCATCGAGTCGATCTACAACCGCTGGTTCCAGCAGCCGATCCCGCCCAATGGCCTGAATCTGGAGTTTGCGATGACCAGTGAACTGAAGGGCCTGATTGCCAGGCCGTCGAGTGAGCCGGTGCAGTAGTTTCTGCGCAGTTATCAGGCCATCGGCGGCAAGCGCCGTTTCACCGGGGTCTTCTTGACGATCGCGGTGTTGGTCTCGGCGTGGCTGTTGAGCTTGTCCAGCACGGTGTCGAGCTCTTCCATCGAGCGCACGTGCAGGCGCGCGATAAAGCAGTCATCGCCGGTGACCTTGTCGCACTCGGTGAACTCGGGGATGGCCATGATCTGCCGCTCCACTTCCTGCAGTTGCCCGGGCAGCGGCCGCACGCGGACGATGGCCTGTAGCTGGTAGCCGAAGCAGCGCGGGTCGATCTCTACCGTGTAGCCCTTGAGCACGCCACGCTCTTCAAGGCGGCGCAGGCGTTCGCTGACGCTCGGTGCTGACAGCCCGCTGAGCTGCGCCAGGGCCTTGAGCGAGCGCCGCGAGTCTTCCATCAGTGCCTGGATCAACAGTTGGTCGATATCGTCGGTCATATAGGCCTCGTTAGGCAAAATACGAAAACTGCCTTGATAGTAAAGGTGCAAGGTCAGTCTAGCCTGTTTTATCCACTGGAACGGTCGCCGCTGCCCTTGCCATAATTTGCCCATCGTCAAGGAGGTGAGTGATGGACAGTTCAATCCGCCGTGGGTCGTTCGAGATGGTCGCCGCGATGTTGATATCCGGGACCATTGGCTGGTTCGTGCTGGTGTCCGGGCAACCGGTACTGGATGTGGTGTTCTGGCGCTGTGTGTTCGGTGCCGGAACCTTGCTGCTGATCTGCCTGGCCATGGGCTTTCTCAAGCCCGGTATCCTGACCCTGGCCACCTTCGCCCTGGCGGTACTCAGCGGCGTGGCCATCGTCGGCAACTGGGTGCTGCTGTTTGCCTCCTACTCACGCGCCTCGATTGCCATCGGCACTGCGGTATACAACGTCCAGCCGTTCATGCTGGTGGGCCTGGCGGCGCTGTTTCTCGGTGAGAAAATCACCGCGCCCAAGCTGTTCTGGCTAGCGGTCTCCTTTGCCGGCATGCTGGCGATCGTCAGTGCCCATGGCAGCCAGGGTGGCACTGGCAACGACTACCTGCTGGGCATCGCCCTGGCCCTGGGCGCGGCGTTTCTGTACGCCGTGGCGGCGCTGATCATCAAGCGCCTGAGCGGCACGCCGCCGCACCTGATCGCCTTGATCCAGGTGTGCACCGGCATCCTCCTGCTGGCGCCCTGGGCCAATACCAGTGGCCTGCCGGGCGACGTCGGTGCGCTGGCCAGCCTGGTGACCCTGGGCATCGTCCACACCGGGGTGATGTATGTGCTGCTGTACGGCGCGATCCAGAAGCTGCCGACCGCCTTGACCGGGGCGCTGTCGTTCATCTACCCGATCGCAGCGATTTTCGTCGACTGGTTCGCCTTTGGCCATCGCCTGGCGCCGCTGCAATGGCTGGGTGTGGCCGCGATCCTCCTGGCCGCGGCCGGCATGCAGCAAGGCTGGTGGTTCAAGCCTGCGCTCAAGGCCCCGGCGGTCAAGCCAGACTGACGGCCGCGCGGTCGATCAGGGCGGCCACTTCGGCGGCCCTGGACACCAGCGAGGCATGGCTGGCCTCCAGGGGCAGCAGCTCCTTGGGCTGCAGGCGTTCAGCCATAAAGGCCTGGTTGTCCGGGTGGATCATCCGGTCGTGGGTCGAGAGCTGGTACCAGCTGGGTTTGTGCTTCCACGCAGGCTCATCGATGGTGTCACCAAAGGTGCTCGCTAGCGGCGCCTTCTGGGTCACGCTCATCACCAGCCCTTCATCCTTGCTCAGGTCCTGGCAAAAGCTCTCGTGCAGTTTGTCGGGTTTGATCCACAGGTAGCCATCGCCATCCGGTTGCAGGTTGGCCGCCGCTTGCGGCGGGTTCTTGGCGGTGATGGCGCCGGGGCTTTCGCCGCTGTCGGGGGCGAAGGCGGCGATGTACACCAGGCCGGCGACATTGGCCTGGTTGCCCATCTGGGTAATTACCGCGCCGCCGTAGGAGTGGCCGACCAGCAGCACCTTGCCGGGTATCGAGGCGACCATCTTGCGCGTGCGTTCAGCGTCATCGGCAAGCGAGGTCAAGGGCATCTCCACCGCATGCAGGTTGCGGTGGCCCAGGCGTGACAGTTCGAGGATGACCCGGCTCCAGTGGGCGGCGCCGCCCCAGAAACCATGGACCAGGACTATGGACGGAGTGTCGCTCATGATCGTTCTCCAGCACAGGGGTGGAATGCTAGTGTAGATGCTTGTGCCTGTTTATGAAGGACCTCGCCGATGGCCCAGAACATCTACGACAATCCGGATTTTTTCCACGGTTACAGCCAGCTCGGGCGCTCGCGCGAAGGCCTGGCCGGTGCTGCCGAATGGCCGGCACTGCAAGCACTGTTGCCGCCAGTGGAGGGCCTTGATGTGGTCGACCTCGGTTGCGGTTACGGCTGGTTCTGCCGCTGGGCGGCGGAGCAGGGCGCAGCCTCGGTGCTGGGCCTGGACGTCTCGTCGCTGATGCTCGACAAGGCGCGGTCGAGCACGCTCGATGCGCGCATCCGCTACGCCCGCGAAGACCTCGACACTCTGCAATTGCCCAAGGCCGCCTTCGATCTTGCCTACAGTTCCCTGACCCTGCATTACATTGACGATCTGCCGCGCCTGTTCGCCAGCGTGCACGCGGCCTTGCGCCCGGGTGCACGGCTGGTGTTCTCGATCGAGCATCCGATCTACATGGCTTCGCGCAATCCTGGCTGGATCGTCGCTGCGGACGGCGGCAAGACCTGGCCGGTGGACAGCTATCAGCACGAGGGCCAGCGCGTGACCAACTGGCTGGCCGATGGCGTGATCAAGTACCACCGCACCCTGGGCACCTTGCTCAATCAGCTGGTTGGCGCCGGTTTTACTCTGGCCCATGTACAGGAGTGGGGGCCGAGCGCTGAACAGATCCAGGCCTGCCCGGCATTGGCCGAAGAGCAGGAACGGCCCATGCTGTGTCTGGTGGCTGCGCAACGTTGAATCGCGCGGGTCGAACCTGATCTGGCAGGGTAGAATAGCCGGCTTTACCCGATTGAATCTGCCCATGACCTCTGTGATCGACACCCTCCAGCAGCACCTGCTCGCCGCCCTCGACCCGGCGCCGAGCGAAACCCGACGCCTGTTCCATGGCCGCGGGCGCTGCTGGCCGGGGCTTGAGCAGATCACCGTGGACTGGCTGCAGGGGGTGTTGCTGGTGTCGCTGTTTCGCCAGCCGCCCGAGGGCCAGTTGCCGGCCCTGGAGCAGATGCTCCTGACGCTTGCCCAGGCGCCAGGCTGGCGCGGCCAGGCCATTCTGATTCAGCACCGCTACCTGCCGGACAGCCCCGGGCAGTGGCTGCTGGGTACCCCCAGCGAGCACTGGTTGATCGATGAGGACGGCTTGCGCTATCAGCTGGACCTGGGCCTCAAGCAGAACACCGGTCTGTTCCTCGACATGCGCTATGGTCGGCGCTGGGTGCGCGAGCAGGCGGCGGGCAAGCGCGTGCTCAACCTGTTCGCCTACACCTGCGGTTTTTCGCTGGCGGCGATTGCCGGTGGCGCCGAGCAGGTGGTCAACCTGGACATGGCGCGCTCGGCATTGAGCCGCGGGCGCGATAACCATCGGCTCAACGGCCATGACCTGGGCAAGGTGAGTTTTCTTGGCCATGAGCTGTTCAAGTCGTGGGGCAAGGTGCGCAAGTCCGGGCCCTATGACTTGATCATCATCGACCCGCCAAGCTTCCAGAAGGGCAGCTTTGTCCTGACCCAGGACTACCGCAAGATCCTGCGGCGCCTGCCGGAGTTGTTGAACGCCGGCGGCACGGTGCTGGCCTGCGTCAACGACCCGGCCATCGGCCCGGACTTTCTCATCGAAGGCATGGCTGAGGAAGCACCGGGGCTGGCCTTTGTCGAGCGCCTGGCCAACCCGCCGGAGTTTCCCGATAGCGATCCGGCGGGTGGCTTGAAGGCGCTGGTGTTCACCTCCCTGTAGCGCCAGGTTATTTGCCTAAGCGCCGCCAGCCCAGCACCACACCACTGACACTCAGCACCAGCCCGCCCAGGCTGAAGGCAATCATCCAGGCATCCCACAATGGCCGCCGTTGCAACAGCGGTAGCCAGTCCCAGCTGTGCAGCAACGAGAACAACCAGCGCGACACGCGCCGTGGCTGGTCCAGTACACCCAGCACTTCGCCGGTGTACAGGTCCAGGTGCAGCCAGGTCTGTTGCGGGTCTGCAAAGCGCACGCGTAATACCGGCAAACGCTTTTCCAGGTGGCCGAGCATGCTCTGCTCGGCCCGGGCGTAGTAGTAGAAGTCGTAGGCTTCAAGCTGCTCGCTGTGCATCTGGCCCTGGGGCAGGATCGCTTGTGCGGCGCCCTCCAGCACCTCCCGCGGCAGGCGTTCGAGTACCTGGCCGTCGGCCATCGACAGCACCCGCGTGCGCCCGGCGCCATCATGACCGACCAGGTACCCCGCACCCGCAATCAAGCGCCATTCCAGTTCACGGGCCTTGAAACCTTGCTGGTCGAACCGCGCCAGCGCCTCAGAGGCCGACAGCGGAAAAGCCGCCGCGGTCAACGGCCCGCCTTGATAGGCCGCAACATTCAACGGCATTGAGCTGCTGAACAGCCGCCACGGGTTCATCGACATCAAGCCACTGAAAATCCAGGTAATCGCCAGCAGGCCAAACAGCAAGCCGCCAATATGGTGCCAGCGGGCAAAGCCCCGGTAGGGCGAGCGCGAGCCACTGCGGTAGGGCTTGCGCAGGCGCCAGCGCAGGATCCCGATCACCGCGCCAAGCAACGCCATCAGCGTGCCGGCCAGCGACAGGCTGATCACCAGGTTGCTCCACAGGCCGTCGACGCCAATGCCGCGCAACGGATACAGCCAGTGCAGCCAGGCGCCGACCAGGTTCCAGCCGCGCTCCAGGGCGCTGGCATCGCGCACCACTTCGCCGGTATGGCCGGAGATGTACAGCAGGGTGCGTGCGCCATCGTCGAGCTGCACCCGCTGCAGCGGGCGCTCAGCGTCGAGGGCGCGCGAGTGGCTCCACAGGTCTTCGGTCACCACCCCGGCATAACGGGCTGTTGCCTGCGGGTCGTATTGATGCGCACTGGCCAGGGCCTGTTCGCGATCGATCGCCTGCAGGCGCAGGCCCGTGCGGGCATCCACCGCCACGCTGGCCCGGCCCGGGTAGCTGAACAGGTAGCGCGGCGTGCCGGCCACCGTGCTCAGGCGGATGCTGGCCGGGGTGCGCTCGGCATCGGCACTGCGCAGGGCAGTGCCGAGGTCGACGCAGCAATCCTGCAAACGCAACTGCGGCAGGTGAGCGAAGTGCTCGCGCGGGGTCAGCTTGGGGTAGCCGACATACAGCATGACCATCCCCGAGAAGAACCACAGGGCCATGAACAGGCATAAGCCGATGCCCAGCCAGCGGTGCCACAGGTACAGGTAACGTTTCATCGGCGGCGTCCTAGAAGCGCGTCTGCACGGCCAGCTCCAGGGTGCGCGGGGCACCGAGGTAGAGCATGCTCGAGGAGGTCCAGCGGGCATACACCTCGTCGGTCAGGTTGCGCACCCGGGCTGTGATGCGCGTGTCGTCATCGACCTTGAAACCGACGAAGGCACCGAAGATCGTGTAGGCCGGTGCGTAGCGGGTGTTGGCCGCGTCGGCATACACCGAAGACACGTAGCGGCTGTCGGCACCGATTTGCCAGCTCGGGTCGATGTCGTAGGTCAGCCACAGGTTGGCGACCCGCTCGGGGATGTTGGTCGGGGTATTGCCCTTGCGCGAGATCGAGCGACCGCCGACGTTCTCGTTGAACTCGTCGTACTGGGCGTCGACGTAGGCAAAGTTGCCCTCGGCCAACAGCTTCGGTGTGACGTGCAGCGAGGCGGCCACTTCTACCCCGCGCGAGGTCTGCTTGCCCACCGGCTGGGTGACGCTGGGGTTAGCGGCATCGGCGGTGGCGAGGTTCTTGCGCTCGATCTGGTAGGCGGCAACGGTGGCGGCGCCGCGGCCATCGAGGAAGCTGAACTTGCTGCCCACTTCCAGCTGCTTGCCGGTGCTCAGGTCGAAGTCGCGTACGGTGGCAAAACTGGCTGTGCTGAGCATGCCCGAGGGCGGGTCGGCGGCGGTGCTGTACTGCACATAGACGTTGGCCGCCGGGGTCAGCTCGTAGACCAGGCCGATGCGCCCGGTGGTGGGCTCGTAGCTGCGCTGGAAGTCCAGCGGGTTGTTGGCATCGACCGTGCGGTAGTTGTGCACATCGAGGTCGATATGGTCATAGCGCAAGCCGGTCAGCAGCGACAGGCGCTCGGTCAGTTGCAGGCGGTTCTCGACGAACGCCGCCCAGGTGTCGACGGTGTTCTCGCGGTTCTTCTGAAAGCCCGGGACCATGCCCTTCAGGTCATAGAAATGCCCGGGTTCGAAGTTGGCCGGATCGACACTGTCGAAAATACCGGTGATCGAGCGCGGGTAGGTCATCTGCACGTTGTGGCTGTAGTCCAGGCCCGCCGACCACTGGCTGTTCAGGCCGAACAACTGGCCCTCGTGCAGCAATTCGAAGCGGTTGCCGTTGAGCTCCTGGTCATGGCGTTGCAGCAGCGCATTGGAGCGGTTGACCCGGCTGTTGTCGGCGTTGTAGGCGTAGGTTTCGAGGTTACGAAAATCACGCTCGGTGTTGTAGTGGTAGAGGGTGTTGCGCAGCGAGGTGTTGTCGTTGAAGCGGTACTCGGTGATTGAGCGCAGCCAGCGCACGCGCTGCTCGTAGCGGCCGTCCTCGACGTTGTAGTTTTCGAAGCGGCGGCTCTCGTCGACCTTCATTTCGCCGCCCAGCGGGTTGAGCACCGGGCTGCCCCAATAGGGGCTGTCGACCGTTTCGTTCTGGTACTCCACGGCCAGGGTGTGGGACAGCTGGTCGTTGATGTCGGTGAGCAGCGAGAACGCCACGGTCCAGGCATCGCGCTCTTCGCGATCGACATAGCCGTTGCTCTTGCTGTGGCTGAAATCCAGGCGTGCGTAGTTGCGGATGCCATCGCCGTCGTTGAGCGCATGGTTAAAGCCGAACGAAGTCTCGCTGCTGTCGTAGGAGCCGTACTTGATCCTGCCTTCGTTGAAGTTCTCGTCGCGGCTGGCCAGTTTGCTGATGTAGTTGATCGAGCCGCCGACGGCGCCAGCGCCAAACAGGAAGCTCGACGGCCCGCCGACGGCTTCGACGCGGTCATAGATCCAGCTGTCGACCGGGCGCGCGGCAACCGAGTCGTACTGCACGCTGATGCCGTTGAACAACTGGGTGATCTGCCCCCCGGAGAACCCCCGGTAAGCCACCGAGCCTGCCGAGCCCGGTGGTGAGGCGGCGGTCATACCGGGCACGCCGTTAAGCGCGTCCTGGGTGGTCTGCGCGCCGCGTTGCTCGATCTGCTGGCGGTTGACGATGCTCACCGAGGCCGGGGTTTCCCGCGGGGTGAGGCCAAGGCGCGAAGCGGTTTGCGACGGGGTGTCGAGCAGCACGCCGTCTTCGGCGTCGGCGCGGCTGTTGATACGCAGGTCGGGCAGGGTCAGCGGCGCCTCGGCCACAGCGTGGAAGGGCAACGCGCACAGCAGCGCCGCGCAACCGTAAAGGCGATAGGAGTAGGGCATGAATCACACTCTGGAAATTGAGCCAGCGGCCGCCTGCACCTGTCAGGCAGGCACAGCAAAAAACGGCCGGTTTCGGGCAGCCCAAGCGGCTGCCAGGAGGTTCAAGCCAGAAGCGGGGAGGCGCGGGGGTTGGCGGCCGGCCAGCAATATCGCGGCGGCGCTTTGCTGCGCAGTTCACGGTGATAGCGACGTACCCGGGTAACCGCCAGCAGCCAGCCGATGACCAGCACCAGGCCCAGGCAGACCACGGCGGCAGCGCACACCGGGCAGGTCTGCATGCTGTCCCAGCCGGCCACCGTCTGATCGCCGAAATCGCTTTTCAGCGTCGGCCCGGCGCTGCCCATGGCCGAGCAATAGGCGCCGCCGATACCGTTGAGTTGCAGGCCCATCATCTGCCCGTGACCGATACCGCAGGCGAACAGATTGAACAGGACACAGAAGTACAAGGTCCAGGCAATCAGCGGGCGGTCGGCGGGGGCGCGGTTCATGGCCGCGACTTTAGCACCGATGGCCGCTGGGGTTAAAGCAATCAGGCCGGTTCTTCAGCGACTTTTTGCGGTGGCGGATTGTATTGCGCAAAGCTCACGTCGTCGGTCTGGTCGACGCGCTTTTTCAGCCGTTCGTTGAAGGCGCGATTGACCGCATATTGCCCGCCGGAGCTGGTGCGAAACTGCGCGGTCAAAGTGATGCCGTTGAGGTTCATGCTGTCGACCCCGAACACCTGCAGCGGCCCTTGCAGGCTGTGGCGCAGCAGCGGGTCTTCGCTGATCGACTGGCCGACTTCGCGGATCAGTTTCAGCGCGCTGTCGACGTCGGTCTGGTAGCTGAACTGCACCGAGAAGAACGCATAGGCGAACTGCCGTGACTGGTTGGTGACCGCCTTGATCTGGCCGAACGGTACCGAGTGCACGAAGCCCTTGCCATCACGCAGGCGCAAGGTGCGGATGGTCAGGCTCTCGACCGTGCCGGCATGCCCGGAATCGAGCACCACCCAGTCGCCGATGGCGATGGTGTCTTCGATGAGGATGAACAGCCCGGTGATCACGTCCTGCACCAGTTGCTGGGAGCCGAAACCGATCGCCAGGCCGACCACCCCGGCGCCGGCCAGCAAGGGCGCGACGTTGATGCCCAGGTTGGCCATGGTGGTGATGGTGCAGATCACCACCAGGATGATCTTGATGGCATTGCGCAGCATCGGCAGGATGGTCCGCACCCGGGTGCTCGGCTGGCGCGACGAGCGCCGCCCCACCGTGGGCTTGAGGGCTTCCTGGATCGCCGTGTCGATCACCACCCACAGCAGCCAGGTGACCAGCAGGATCAGGCCGATGCTGCTCAGTGAATCACTGATCGCCCGGCCCAGGCTGTTGCGCAGGGCAAAATCGAGCACCGAAAAGCCCCAGATGCGCCCCAGCAGCTCGATGAAGGCCACTGCCATGGCGATGCGCAGCAGCGCGTGGGCAAGGTTGCGCAGCAGTTCCTTGTACGGACGCAGGCGTTGCCCGGGTTCGATGTCGTGGGCCTTGAACAGGTGCTGCAAGGTGGTGCTGAGAAACAGCGTGGCGATCAGCAAAATGGTGGTCAGCAAAGCGTTTTGCAGGGCCTTCTGGCTCTCTTCGCCGGCGCCGATCAGGGTGATGGCCGAGACCAGGATCATCATCAGGATCGGCAGGTACCAGAGCCAGGAAAAGATCCGCAGGGTTTCCTGCACGGCGCGGTGCTGCAAGCGCTCCTTGAGCGCGCGGTTGCGGATCAGGTGCGCCACCGGGCGGCGCAGGCGAATCACCAGGACGGCGAACGCCAGGGTCGCCAGCAGGCCGGTGATTACCGCCACGCTGCTGGTGATGTTGCCGCCCAGTTGCCGGGCGATCTGCGGGCTGGTCAGGGCATCGCTCCAGGCCGCCAGAAAGCCGATCATGAACAGCGGCCGAGGCGCCAGCTGGCGAATGATGCGCACCGCCGCGCGCTTGTGGCCGGTGTCGAACAGGGTGATCAGGCACAGGATGATCGAGGTCGAGAAGATACCGCTGCTGGTGGCATAGGCCAGGCTCAGGCCCAGGGCGCGGCCTACCGACGGCTCCAGATAGTGGCTGACGTACAGCGTGGTCGGCAGGCTGGCCAGGGCCGGCAGGGTATAGGGCAGCAGGTAGCCGAGCAGTTTCTGCAGGCGCGGGCGTTGGCGCAGCGGGCGGCTGTTGTTGCTGCGATGGGCCAGCAGGCGGCCGAGGTTGCTGAGCACCGCGAAGGCGACCAGCCAGGTGATGCTCAGCAGGGCGAAATCGCCCAGCAGGTCGAGGCCATCGCGACCGGCGTGGCGGTTGACCAGTTGATCGACTTCATTGACGGCGCGGTCGGCGCGCAGGCGCCAGCTGTCGAACAGGTGGCTGTCGATATCCAGTTCCTGGCTGACATCGTCCAGGCCATCGGCAATGGCGCCGAGCAGGCCGCCCTGGACCACGGGTTCAGGTTCAGGTGTTGGTGCGGCGGGCGAAGGTTCGGCGGCGAACAGCTGGCTGCTCAACAGGCAACTGAACAGCAAGGTGAGTAAAGATCGGGTCACTGGGCACTCCTTGAGCCGTGGATGACGGAAAGGGTAGTCAATGAACTGATCAGCAAATGGGAGGGTAAGTTCGATAGGGGGTGAAGCAATCGCGGGTCAAGTCGAGGCGTCACCTCGACTGACCCGCGATGAGGCCATTACTGCCCGGTGTAGATCTGGTCGAAAATCCCGCCATCGTTGAAGTGGGTTTTCTGCACGGTGCGCCAGTCACCGAAGGTCTTCTCGACCGAGAGGAAGTCGACTTTCGGGAAGCGGTCGGTGTACTTGGCCAGCACCGCTGGATCACGCGGACGCAGGTAGTTGTTGGCGGCGATTTCCTGGGCCTCAGGCGACCACAGGTATTTCAGGTATGCCTCGGCGGTGGCGCGGCTGCCTTTCTTCTCGACCACCTTGTCGACCACACTCACCGGTGGCTCGGCTTCGGCGGAGACGCTTGGGTAGATGACTTCGAACTGGTCACGACCGAACTCGCGGGCGATCATTTCGGCTTCGTTCTCGAAGGTCACCAGCACGTCGCCGATCTGGTTGGTCATGAAGGTGGTGGTGGCGGCGCGGCCACCGGTATCGAGCACTGGCGCCTGCTTGAACAGCTTGCCGACAAAGTCCTTGGCCTTGTTCTCGTCACCGCCGTTCTTCAGCACATAGCCCCAGGCCGAGAGGTAGGTGTAGCGGCCGTTACCGGAGGTTTTCGGGTTTGGCACAATGACCTGGACGCCGTCTTTGAGCAGGTCGGGCCAGTCTTTCAGGGCCTTGGGGTTGCCCTTGCGCACGATGAACACAGTGGCCGAGGTGAACGGCGCGCTGTTGTTCGGCAGGCGCGTGACCCAGTTGTCCGGCACCAGCTTGCCGTTGTCGGCCAGGGCATTGATGTCGGTGGCCATGTTCATGGTGATGACGTCAGCCGGCAGGCCGTCGATTACCGAACGGGCCTGCTTGCTCGAGCCACCGAACGACATCTGCACGGTGATCTTCTCTTTGTGCTCGGCTTCCCAGTGCTTCTGGAACGCGGCGTTGTAATCCTTGTAGAAGTCGCGCATCACGTCGTACGAGACGTTCAGCAGCGGCGCCGGAGCGGCCTGGGCCACGGAGCCGAAGGCGAGGCTTGCGGCCAGAAGCGAGGCACTGAAGAGTTTTTTCACTGCGCATTCCTTGTTCGAGTTAGCGTTAAAGGCATTATGCCAGCGACTATAACGGTTGGGCTTTAGGCGCTAAAAGATTAAAAAGTGCTTTGCTTATTCCATTTTTTTGAACAGCGCATTGCCGCAGCGCGAGCAGAACGCCGCGCCGTGCTCGTGGCTGTTTTTCCGGCACACCGGGCAGTCGTGCTGCAGCTGTTCGCCGCGCATGGCGTTGGCAAGCTCGGCGGTGAAAATCCCGGTGGGCACGGCGATGATCGAGTAACCGGTGATCATCACCATCGACGACAACACCTGGCCCAGCGGGGTCTTGGGCACGATGTCGCCAAAGCCGACCGTGGTCAGGGTGACGATCGCCCAGTAGATGCCCTTGGGGATGCTGGTAAAGCCATGCTCGGGACCTTCGACCACATACATCAGGGTGCCGAACACGGTGACCAGGGTCGAGACGCTGAGCAGGAACACGATGATCTTCTGCTTGCTGCCGCGCAGCGCCGCGAGCAGGTAATGGGCCTGCTTGAGGTAGGGGCTGAGCTTGAGCACGCGAAAGATCCGCAGCATACGTACGACGCGGATGATCAGCAGGTATTGGGCGTCGCTGTAGTACAGGGCGATGATCCCCGGGACGATCGCCAGCAGGTCGACCAGGCCATAAAAACTGAAGGCGTAGCGCAAGGGCTTGGGCGAGCAATACAAGCGGATCAGGTACTCGACCAGAAAGATCGCGGTAAAGCCCCACTCGACGGCCGCCAGCAACCCGGCATAACCCTGGTGCACCTCGTCGATGCTGTCGAGGATCACCGTTACCAGGCTGGCGAGAATGATCAGCAGGAGGATCTTGTCGAAGCGCCGGCCGGCCGTGGTGTCGGTTTGAAAGACGATGACGTAGAGCCGCTCGCGCCAGCTCGAAGGGGTGTCCATAGGCTCGTTCCAAAGGCAGATGGGCAGAGCCTAGGGGCTGCACCTCAGCTGTGCAAGCGACGCCGGCTGTGGGATAGCGGCAGGCGCAGCAGGCGGCCACCGGCGTGCAGCAGCCAGCAGGCGAGAATGAACGGCGCGGTCAGGCCGGCGACCGGCAGCAGGCTCACCGCTGGTTGCAGGGCAATTGCCAGGACGATGGCCAGCAGCGGCAGCCAGGGCCGCTGGCGTTCCTGGCTGAAGGCCAGGGCGGCGAGGGCGGCATTGAAACCGAACAGGCCGTTGTAGGCCGCCGTGGCCTCGCCACCGATCAACGCCACGCTGCCGCCGATGGCCGAGCCGAGCAGGGCCCAGACGGCGGCGTAGCGATTGGAGATCAGCAGGCCGAGGGCGATCAGCACGCCGGCCAGCGGCTGGTCGAGCAAGAAGATCTGCCCAAGGCCGCGGGCCAGGGCGAACAGCGGGTTGGCCTCGACACTGGTGCTGGTGGCGCTGGCGGGTTCGGCCATGGCCAGGGCGGCCCAGCCGAGCAACACGAACGGCGCGGTATAGGCAGGCAGCAGTGGCTTGAGGCCGCGCTTGAGCCACTGGTGCACGAGCATGCTGCTCAGGCCGCCAGCGGCGATGATCAGTGGCGGCAGAATCGCCGACCAGGGCAGGGCATAGCTGATCAGCAGGCCAATCAGCACGCCGTTGTAGCTGTACAGGCCGGCCTGGCGGTCAGTGCGGTTGTAGCCACGGCGCTGGGCAGTCAGTAGCCCGGCGAGGGCCCCGAGTAGCGCGCCGCCGACCAGGTCGGGCGCGGTCAGGGTGATAGCCAGCAGGCAGCACAGGCCACACAGCGGATTGCGCTGCAGCAGCACCTGGCTGAAGCCGTTGAGCAAGGCAGTGGCCCAGTCGGGGCACGGGTTGACGAAATTCTTGGTGTACATGGGGGCAGTCTGGGTTGATGTGGAGTGGGGAGCCTCTTTGGGCCGGGTTGTCCCACCTGGGGTTTGTGTTGCATTCATCGCGGGTCAAGCCCGCTCCCACAAACCTGTGGGAGCGGTCTACCTCAGATCAAGGTCTCGATCCGCAGCGTGTTAGTCGACCCCGGCTTGCCAAAAGGCACACCGGCAGTGATCAACAGCGTGTCGCCGCGGCTGGCCATGCCCTGGGCCTGGGCGATCTCCAGGGCGGTGGAGCAGATCTCGTCGACCTGGCGCAAGCGATCGTTGACCACCGAATGCACACCCCAGGCCACGCTCAGGCGCCGGGCGGTGGACAGGTTGGGCGTCAGGTTGAGGATCGGCGCCCGTGGCCGCTCGCGCGCAGCGCGCAGGGTCGAAGCCCCCGATTCGCTGTAGTTGACCAGCACCGCCACCGGCAGGATGCCGCTGATGCGGCGGATTGCGCAGCTGATGGCATCCGACACAGTGGCCTCGGCTTTTGGCCGGCCAACGTCGAGCTGGGCCTGGTAATCCGGGCCGTTCTCCACCTGGCGGATGATCTTGCTCATCATCTGCACCGCTTCCAGCGGGTAGTCACCCGAAGCGGTCTCGGCCGAGAGCATCACCGCATCGGCGCCTTCGGCCACGGCGTTGGCGACGTCGGTGACTTCGGCGCGGGTCGGGGCCGGGGAGAAGCGCATCGATTCGAGCATCTGCGTGGCCACCACCACCGGTTTACCCAGTTCGCGGCAGGTGTTGATGATGCTCTTCTGGATCTGCGGCACGCTTTCGGCCGGCACTTCCACGCCCAGGTCGCCACGGGCAACCATGATCGCGTCGCTGAGCTCGGCAATGGCGCGCAGTTGGGTCACCGCCGAGGGCTTTTCGATCTTGGCCATCAAGTAGGCACGGTCACCGATCAGCTGGCGCGCTTCGACGATGTCTTCCGGGCGCTGCACGAACGACAGCGCCACCCAGTCCACGCCCAGTTCCAGGCCGAAGCTCAGGTCGCGGCGGTCCTTGGCGGTCAGCGGGCTGAGGTCGAGCACCGCTTGCGGCACGTTGACGCCCTTGCGGTCGGACAACTCGCCGCCGTTGAGCACTTCGGTCTCGATCGCGTTGCTGTGCTTGGCGGTTACCCGCAGGCGCAGCTTGCCGTCGTCGAGCAGCAGGTCCATGCCCGGCTCCAGCGCAGCGATGATTTCCGGGTGCGGCAGGTTGACCCGCTCAAGCGTACCCGGGGTGCTGTCCAGGTCCAGGCGCAGGGCCTGGCCGCGTTGCAGCTGGACCTTGCCCTCGGCAAAACGGCCGACGCGCAGTTTAGGCCCCTGCAGGTCCATGAGGATGCCCAGCGGGTAGTTGAGCTGGCTTTCCACCTCGCGGATCCACTGGTAGCGCAGGGCGTGGTCTTCGTGCTCGCCGTGGCTGAAGTTCAGGCGAAAGATGTTCACCCCGGCCTCGACCAGCTGGCGGATGTCATCGATGCCCTTGATCGCAGGACCGAGGGTGGCGAGGATTTTGACTTTTTTATCTGGCGTCATGTCAGGCACTCTCGAGAATCAGGATGGCGCGAAAATCGTTGACGTTGGTCCGCGTCGGCTCGGTAACGATCAAGTCATCGAGCGCGGCGAAGTAGCCGTAGCCATTGTTGTTGTCCAGCTCGTCACTGGCCGACAGGCCCAGGGCCGCGGCGCGGGCGTAGCTGTCCGGGGTCATCAGTGCGCCGGCGTTGTCTTCGGAGCCGTCGATGCCATCGGTGTCACCGGCCAGGGCATAGACCCCGCGCAGGCCCTTGAGGCTTTCGGTCAGGCTCAGCAAAAACTCGGCGTTGCGCCCGCCACGGCCATTGCCGCGCACGGTCACGGTGGTTTCGCCACCGGAGAGGATCACGCAGGGTGGCGACAGCGGCTGGCCGTGCTGGACGATCTGCCGGGCGATGCCGGCATGGACCTTGGCCACCTCGCGCGACTCGCCTTCGAGGTCGCCAAGGATCAGCGGGCTGAAGCCGGCCTGGCGGGCTTTGACCGCTGCCGCTTCCAGCGACTGCTGGGGCCGGGCGATCAGCTGGAAGTGGCTGCGGGCCAGGGCCGGGTCGTCAGCCTTGACGGTCTCGGAGGCCGGGTTGTTGAGCCAGGCGGTGACCGCAGCAGGCGCTTCGATGTTGTAGCGCTTGAGGATCGCCAGGGCTTCGGCCGAGGTGCTCGGGTCGGCCACGGTGGGGCCGGAGGCAATGACCGTGGCCAGATCCCCGGGTACATCGGAAATCGCATAGGTATAGACGGTGGCCGGCCAGCAAGCCTTGGCCAGGCGCCCGCCCTTGATCGCCGAGAGGTGCTTGCGCACGCAGTTCATCTCGCCGATGGTCGCGCCGGATTTGAGCAGGGCCTTGTTGATCTGTTGCTTGTCGGCCAGGGTCAGGCCTTCGGCAGGCAGCGCCAGCAGCGCCGAACCACCGCCGGAGAGCAGGAAAATCACCCGGTCGTCAGCCGTGAGGTTGCTGACCATTTCCAGTACCCGCTTGGCCACGGCCAGGCCGGCGGCATCCGGGACCGGGTGGGCGGCTTCGACCACTTCGATTTTCGAGCAGCTGGCGCCATGGCCGTAGCGGGTAACCACCAGGCCGGAAACCGGGCCCTTCCAGGCGCGCTCGACGACTTCAGCCATGGCCGCGGCAGCCTTGCCGGCGCCGATGACGATGACGCGACCGCTGCGGTCGCTGGGCAGGTGGGCTTCAAGGACCTGGCGGGGATGCGCGGCATCGATGGCTGTGGCGAACAGCTCGCGCAGAAAGTGTTGCGGATCGACCGACATGGCAGGCTCCAATCTTATTGTTTTTCAAAATCGAAAACGCCCCTGGTTCTGCCTCCGTGCAGGCCGACCCAGGGGCGCTGAAAGCGGCAAGCTTCAAGCTCCAAGCCGCAAGAGAAAGCGGATCGATGCGCGGCCTGCTTTTACTTGCAGCTTGAAGCTTGCAACTGGCCTCTTACTCTTCACCGCGGATCGAGAAGTTGGCCATGTGCTCAAGGCCCTTGATCAGCGCCGAGTGGTCCCAGTTGGCGCCGCCGATGGCCGCGCAAGTGCTGAACACTTGCTGGGCGTTGGCGGTGTTGGGCAGGTTGATGTTCAGTTCCTTGGCGCCTTGCAGGGCCAGGTTCAGGTCTTTCTGGTGCAGGCTGATACGGAAGCCCGGGTCGAAGGTGCCCTTGATCATGCGCTCGCCGTGCACTTCGAGGATTTTCGACGAAGCGAAGCCGCCCATCAGTGCTTCACGCACCTTGGCAGGATCGGCGCCGTTCTTGGCGGCGAACAGCAGCGCTTCGGCCACCGCCTGGATGTTCAGGGCGACGATGATCTGGTTGGCGACCTTGGCAGTCTGGCCGTCGCCGCTGCCGCCGACGCGGGTGATGTTCTTGCCCATGACCTGGAACAGCGGCAGGGCGCGTTCGAAGGCGTTCGGGCAGCCGCCGACCATGATGCTCAGGGTCGCGGCCTTGGCACCGACTTCACCGCCGGACACCGGCGCGTCGAGGTAGGTGGCGCCGGTGGCCTTGATCTTCTCGGCGAAGGCTTTGGTGGCGGTTGGCGAGATCGAGCTCATGTCGATCACCACCTTGTTCGGGCCGACGCCCTGGGCCACGCCGTTGTCGCCGAACAGCACCGCTTCAACCTGCGGGGTATCGGGGACCATGACGATGATGAATTCAGCTTCCTGGGCCACTTCTTTCGGGTTGGCCAGGGCTACGGCGCCGGCGGCGACCAGGTCGGCAGGCGCGGCGTCGTGGTGGGTCGAGAGGAACAGGCTGTGACCGGCTTTTTGCAGGTTCTGCGCCATTGGGCGGCCCATGATGCCGGTGCCGATAAATCCGATTTTAGCCATGAGAAATGCCTCTTGTAATTGTTGGATGCAGGGCACTGTAGGAGCGGGCTTGCCCCGCGATTTGATAGTGGCCGTACCGCCGCTATCGCGGGGCAAGCCCGCTCCTACAGGGAATCCTTAAATCGCGTTATGGGTCTTCAGCCAGCCAAGGCCCGCTTCGGTAGTGGTCAGCGGCTTGTATTCACAGCCCACCCAGCCCTGGTAGCCGATGCGGTCCAGGTGTTCGAAGAGGAAGCGATAGTTGATCTCGCCAGTACCCGGCTCGTTGCGGCCGGGGTTGTCGGCCAGCTGGATGTGGTTGATCTTGGCCAGGTTGCTCTGCACGGTACGGGCAAGATCGCCCTCCATGATCTGCATGTGGTAGATGTCGTATTGCAGGTACAGGTTGCTGCTCGCCACCTCGGCCTGGATCTCCAGGGCCTGTTTGGTGGTGTTCAGGTAGAAGCCCGGGATGTCGCGGGTGTTGATCATTTCCATGACCAGCTTGATCCCGGCGGCCTGTAGCTTGTCGGCGGCAAACTTGAGGTTGTCGACGAAGGTCTTGCGCACCGTGGCGCAGTCCGGGCCTTGTGGACGGATGCCGGCCAGGCAGTTGACCTGGGTGTTGCCCAGCACCTGGGCGTAGGCGATGGCCAGATCGACACCGGCGCGGAATTCCTCGACACGGGCCGGGTCGCAGGCGATGCCGCGATCACCCTTGGCCCAGTCGCCGGCCGGCAGGTTGAACAGCACCTGGGTCAGGCCGTGGGCATCGAGCTGCTGCTTGATTTCAGCCGAGCTGAAGTCGTACGGGAACAGGTACTCGACACCGCTGAAGCCGGCGTCGGCAGCAGCCTTGAAACGGGCGAGGAAGTCCTGCTCGGTGAACAGCATGGACAGGTTGGCGGCGAAACGTGGCATGGTTGTCTCCTTGCAAAAAGGGGCCCTGTGCACCCGGCAGCAGGGCCTTCGCAGCGATCAGTCGAGCAGGGAAATCGCGGTTGGCGCGTCGTTGCCGACCAGGGCCAGGTCTTCGAATTCGTTGACCGCGTTGATTTCGGTGCCCATGGAAATGTTGGTCACGCGCTCGAGGATAACCTCGACCACCACCGGTACCCGGAACTCTTCAGCCAGCTTTTGCGCCTTGAGCAGGGCCGGGGCGATCTCGCCAGGCTCGGTCACGCGCAGGGCCTTGCAGCCCAGGCCTTCGACCACGGCGACGTGATCGACGCCATAACCGTTGAGTTCCGGCGCGTTGACGTTCTCGAACGCCAGCTGCACACAGTAATCCATCTCGAAGCCGCGCTGGGCCTGGCGGATCAGGCCCAGGTAGGAGTTGTTCACCAGCACGTGGACGTAGGGCAGGTTGAACTGCGCGCCCACTGCCAGCTCTTCGATCATGAACTGGAAGTCATAGTCGCCCGACAGTGCCACGACCTTGCGAGTCGGGTCGGCCTTGACCACGCCCAGCGCCGCAGGAATGGTCCAGCCCAGCGGGCCGGCCTGGCCGCAGTTGATCCAGTGGCGCGGCTTGTAGACGTGGAGGAACTGTGCGCCGGCGATCTGCGACAGACCGATGGTGCTGACGTAGCAGGTGTCCTTGCCGAACACCTGGTTCATTTCCTGGTAAACGCGCTGCGGCTTGACCGGCACGTTGTCGAAGTGGGTCTTGCGCTGCAGGCTCGACTTGCGCTGCTGGCAGTCTTCGAGCCAGGCGCTGCGGTCCTTGAGCTTGCCGGCGGCTTTCCACTCGCGGGCCACTTCCAGGAACACGTCCAGGGCGGCGCCAGCGTCGGAAACGATACCCAGGTCCGGGGTGAACACGCGGCCAATCTGGGTCGGCTCGATGTCGACGTGAATGAAGCGGCGGCCTTCGGTGTAGACGTCAACGGAGCCGGTGTGACGGTTGGCCCAACGGTTGCCGATACCCAGCACCACGTCGGACTTGAGCATAGTGGCGTTGCCGTAGCGGTGCGAGGTCTGCAGGCCGACCATGCCGACCATCAGCGGGTGATCGTCAGGGATGATGCCCCAGCCCATCAGGGTCGGGATCACCGGGATACCGGTCAGCTCAGCGAATTCCACCAGCTTGTCGCAGGCATCGGCGTTGATGATGCCGCCACCGGCGACCAGCAATGGACGCTCGGCAGTGTCGAGCATGGCCAGGGCTTTCTCGACCTGGACACGGTTGGCCGCAGGCTTTTGCACCGGCAGCGGCTGGTAGGCATCGATGTCGAATTCGATCTCGGCCATCTGCACGTCGAACGGCAGGTCGATCAGCACCGGGCCTGGGCGGCCGGAGCGCATTTCATAGAAGGCTTTCTGGAACGCATATGGCACCTGGCCGGGTTCCAGAACGGTGGTCGCCCACTTGGTCACCGGCTTGACGATGCTGGTGATGTCGACGGCCTGGAAATCTTCCTTGTGCATGCGGGCACGCGGCGCTTGGCCGGTGATGCACAGGATCGGGATGGAGTCGGCCGAGGCACTGTACAGGCCGGTGACCATGTCGGTGCCGGCAGGGCCGGAGGTGCCGATGCACACGCCGATGTTGCCGGCCTTGGTGCGGGTGTAACCCTCGGCCATGTGCGAGGCGCCTTCAACGTGACGAGCGAGGACGTGATCGATACCGCCGACTTTCTTCAGGGCCGAGTACAGGGGGTTGATGGCTGCACCCGGAATGCCAAACGCGGTTTCCACACCTTCGCGGCGCATCACCAGAACGGCTGCATCAATTGCTCTCATTTTGCTCATGGTTTTGTGCCTCTTTGATTTTGTAATTGTATACAAATGGCTTTTCACCAGAGTGTATTCACGCCAGGCGACTCTGGTCAATCCATTTTCATCGGCGATCGGCGCTTTCGTCGGGAAGCCTTTAAAAATGGCGTTTCGTCAGAATTGGTTCATCGCGTCGAAATTATTGTATACAAAAATATTCGCCATTGTGTTCTATTTGTTCTATTGATTTTTACACCTGCCCTCGGGCTTCTAACAACAAGAGGACCTTTCCATGAACGCTTTGACCCTGAAAGTCGCTGTCAGCCTGGTGAACGCTGCGCTGGTGGCCGGGCGCAAGATCTCCTCCGCGCCGCTGACCGTGGCGGTGCTGGACAGCGGCGGTCACCTGCTGGCACTGCAGCGTGAAGACGGCGCCAGCCTGCTGCGCCCGCAAGTGGCGATGGGCAAGGCCTGGGGCGCAATTGCCCTGGGCAAGGGCTCGCGCCTGCTGGCGCTGGACGCGCAACAGCGCCCGGCGTTCTTCGCCGCGCTCAATGGCCTGGGTCAAAGCCCGGTGGTGCCGGCGCCGGGCGGGGTGCTGATTCGTAATCAGCAGGGCGTGGTGCTGGGGGCGATCGGTATCAGTGGCGATACGTCGGATATCGACGAGCAGTGCGCGATCAGTGCGATCGAAGAGGCGGGGTTGACGGCGGATGCCGGTGTAGCGGCTTAAAATGTATCGCGGGTCAAGTCGAGTCGTCGCACCGCCGCTCCCACAATCACCTGACCCTGTGGGAGCGGCGGTGCGACGACTCGACTTGACCCGCGATGGATGCACTACCGATCAAGCGTCCGGCTCACAGCCCTTGAGCACCAAACGAATGATGGTCTGCGCCGCCGCTTCATAATCGCTGTCATCGAGCTTGGCCTTGCCGGTGACCACCGAGATCTGCCAGTCGAAGTCGGCGTAGGTCTGGGTCGCGGCCCAGATGCTGAACATCAGGTGGTGCGGGTCGAGCGGGGCGATCTGGCCGCGGTCGATCCACGCCTGGATGCACTCGATGTTGTGCCGGGCCTGGTCGTTGAGCTGCTCGACCTGGCTCGGGCTCAGGTGCGGCGCGCCGTGCATGATCTCGCTGGCGAACACCTTGGAGGCGAACGGCAGGTCGCGGGAGATGCGCACCTTGGAGCGGATGTAGGCGCTCAGCACTTCTTTGGGATCGCCGTCGGCATTGAACGGTGTCGACGCCTGCATGATCGGCTCGATGATGCTTTCCAGGACCTCGCGGTAGAGGTTTTCCTTGGACTTGAAGTAGTAATAGACGTTGGGCTTGGGCAGGCCGGCCTTGGCCGCGATGTCGCTGGTCTTGGTGGCAGCGAAGCCCTTGTCGGCAAACTCTTCACTGGCCGCGCGCAGGATCAGTTCTTTGTTGCGCTCGCGAATGCTGCTCATGGTTGACGCTGTTCCTCGTGTCTGGCCGCTGGCGGCACCCGGGCCTGGGAGGGCGGTTGCGCATGGTAGCACCGCGTTCGCAAGCGGCTCAAGGTGGCGACTTTGAGCTAGACTGTGGCCCTCTCAACCCGCTGGAATCAGGCAAACATGGCAGGAAGCAGTCTTCTGGTATTGATCGACGATATCGCCACGGTACTCGACGATGTCTCGGTAATGACCAAGGTCGCGGCAAAAAAGACCGCAGGGGTGCTGGGCGACGACCTGGCGCTTAATGCCCAGCAGGTTACCGGCGTGCGCGCCGAGCGGGAAATCCCGGTGGTCTGGGCGGTGGCCAAGGGCTCGTTCCTCAACAAACTGATCCTGGTGCCGGCGGCGCTGTTGATCAGCGCCTTCATCCCCTGGGCGGTGACGCCGCTGCTGATGGTCGGCGGCGCGTTCCTGTGCTTTGAAGGCTTCGAAAAGCTCGCGCACAAGTTCCTCCACAGCAAGGAGCAAGACCAGGCCGAGCATGCGGCGCTGACCGAGGCGGTGGCGGACCCGGCAGTCGACCTGGTGGCCTTCGAGCAAGGCAAGATCAAGGGCGCGGTGCGCACCGACTTCATCCTTTCGGCCGAGATCATCGCCATCACCCTGGGCGCGGTCGCCCATGCGCCGCTGACCCAGCAGATCATCGTGCTCTCGGGCATCGCCATTGTCATGACCATCGGTGTTTATGGCCTGGTGGCCGGCATCGTCAAGCTCGATGACCTGGGCCTGTGGCTGACCCAGAAGGCTTCCAGCGCCGCCAAGGCGATCGGCAACGGCATCCTGCGCGCGGCGCCGTACATGATGAAAAGCCTGTCGGTGATCGGCACGGCGGCGATGTTTCTGGTCGGTGGCGGGATTCTGGTGCACGGCGTGGCGCCGCTGCACCATGCCATTGAAGCCTTCAGCGCAGGCCGCGGCGGCGCCTTGACCGGCGCCTTGCTCAACGCCGGCGTCGGTATCGTTGCCGGCGCCGCGGTACTGGCGGTGGTGGCGGTCATCGGCAAGCTCTGGCGTGCTGCCAGAGCCTGATGCCGCGAGGTTCGATCAGTTCTTCAGTGCTGTGCGCTCGTTGGCTGCGGGCAGCCAGTCGAGCAGGTGGTGGGTGAAGCCGTAGCTGGCGACCTGGTAGTAGGCGATTGCGCGCTGGATCAACGGGTCACTGGTGCTGCTGTTCACTTCCTGGCTTTCACCCAGCGCCTGGTTGTGGCGGCGCAAGCCGTCACGCGGGCTGAGGATGGCCAGGTCCTGGCCGTTGAACAGGCCCAGGTGCTGGTAGTTGCCGATCAGCACCCGCGGTGGCAGGCGGTCATCGAGCATCAGGTCGCGACCGAAGAAGGTCGAGGTGTAGCTCATGTTCAACAGGCCCAGCAGGGTCGGTGCGAGGTCGATCTGGCTGGCCAGTTTTGACTCCTCGCGCGCTTCGATCAGCTTCGGGGCGTAGATGAACAGCGGGATCTGATAGTTGCTGACCGGCAGGTCCTCCTTGCCGGCGCTGCCCGCCGTGTGATCGGCGACAAAGATGAACAGGGTGTTGTCGAACCAGGGTTTGCTGCGGGCCTGTTGCAAAAAGCGCCCGATGGCATGGTCGGTGTACTTCACCGCGCCGTCGCGGCCATTGCCTGATGGAATATCGATACGGCCATCGGGGTAGGTGTAGGGACGATGGTTGGAGGTGGTCATCAGTTGCAGGAAGAACGGCACCTGGTTGTCGTGGTCGGCGTCCGCCAGTTTTAGCGCTTGGGTGTACAGGTCTTCATCGGACATGCCCCAGGCATTTTTGAAGCTGATGTCGGCTTCGGCAACGCTGCTCTGGTCGACGACCCGGTAGCCGTTGCCGCTGAAAAACGCGTTCATGTTGTCGAAATAGCCGCGCCCGCCGTAGACGAACACGCTGTCATAGCCGACTTCGGCCAGTTGCTGGCCAAGGCTGGCGAAGCCGCTTTCACGGCCGATGCGCTTGACGATCGAACGCCCGGGCGTTGGCGGCATCGACAGGGTGATCGCCTCCAGGCCGCGGTCGGTGCGCGTGCCGGTGGCATAGAAGTTGTTGAAGTACAGGCTCTGCTTGCGCAGTGCGTCGAGGTTGGGGGTAAGGTTGCGGGTATCGCCATTGCTGCCCAGGTACTTGGCGCTCAGGCTCTCGATGGTAACCAGGACGATATTCGGCGTGCGCGGGCTGCCCGAGGCAGTAATTTCCCGGCGAATGCCCATGGGTTCCTGATCGACGAAGCGTGCATTGGGTTCTTGCAGTTCGGCGCGGATCAACTGGGTGGATTCGCTTTCGCTGAGGCTGCCGTAGAACTGTGAATAGTCCAGTTCGTTGTTGCGAAACGCGGCAAAGAACTGGTACGGCCCGTTGCTTGCCAGTTCGCGGGCGTAAGCATTGCCACCCTGGCCGCGAGGCATGTCCTGGTTGATCAACAGCGCGCAACTGCCAGCCAGCAGTGCCAGGCCAGCAAGGCTGGCAAGGCGTTTACGCCAACTGGGCAAAGGCGCATCCAGGGCCTGGCGCAACGGTTTGGCAATTGCCAGGGTCACTACCAGCGCGACCAGTGCCAGTACGCTGAGAATCAGGCCGATGGGGTAGGACTCGAGGATGTTGTTCAGTACCTCATCGGAGTACACCAGGTAGTCCACGGCGATAAAGTTGAAGCGCACGCCGAACTCGTCCCAGAACAGCCATTCGGCAACGGCGACGAACAACATGATGAATACGCTGGCGAACATCACCACTCGCAGCAACCCGCGATGCGCCCGCAACCGCCATAGCGGCGCCGGGCACAGCAGCAGGTAGACGGCCAGGGGCAGGGCGGCATAAATCAGAAAGCCCAGGTCATAGACCAGGCCGGTGGTAAAGATCGAGAAAAAATGCCCCCCGGCTTCACTCAGGTGAGTGAAGTACAGGGCGCTTCTTGTCAGTAAGAAAATAACCAACCACAACGACGTTAATAGCAGTAGATAGCGCACCGGCGCTGAGCGTGTAGCGTGCATGGCGTTTGCCTTGTTATTGCAGGGGAGGTGGGGCGGCAAACTAACGCTTGAAATGAGAAAAAATTGTCAAATAAATGCAGTGAAGAAGTTTGTCTGTAGTTTATAGTGATAGTTCTTTCATGCCGCAAGGATGCGCACGAGGCGCTAATGATAATCGCCCCTGATAACTAAATAAGGAGCCCATGAATGCCCTTCAGAACATTGACCTACGATGTCTTTCACCTGGGCTTGTACATGGCCACTGCATTGGCCTGGACCAGCCTGTGCGTCATGGTTTTGCTTTGCGCGCGCAGGCGTCGCTTTGCTACTGTGCCGGGCAGTTGCCTGGGCGTGGCTGGGCTGGGCGTGCTGGTCTGCCTGGGAATCCTGTTGGCAGATGTACTGCGCCTGATCGATCACCGGGCGGTGTTATTCAGTCTGTTGGTTTTTGGGGTTATTGCACCGGGGCTTGCGGCTGCTGGTTTGTATCTGCGTCTGAATCTGCGGCGCGCGAGTATCGGTTGAATTCGCTTGTAGGAAAGCGCCTTAGTTGATGTAAGAGATTTCCGAAGTTTGACTTGCTTATAAAAGTTGCGCCCATGTAAGGCGCAACTTTGTATTCGTGCAGATCAGAAGTGCGCTTTGACCAGGAAGCTGGCCGTGTTCTGATCGGTATCAAAGGCATCGCTGTCCTTAATGCCGTATTTGTTCTTCCAGTAGTCGTATTCGAAACCGACATACAACTGCTTCTCGCCCCAGTTCAGCGCCTTGCCCAAGTCGTATTTGACCTGCGGGTTGAAGTGCAGGTTGGCGTGGTAGGTGCCACGGCGGCTGGTGGCATCGTTGTCGACGACCCAGTCCATGAAACCATCGATGAGGATGTCGGACTTGCCCACGGGAATGGTGTAGGACCATACCGGGGTGATCTGCCAGACGTTGTCACCGGCGCGGCTGCCTTCGGTGTGGCGCTGGTAGAAGTTCAGCTGGAAGTAATCAAAGCCCGGGATGTCCAGGTCGAAACCCGGGCCGATCAGGTAGGACTCGGTGTCACCTTCGCCAAACTCGTAGGTCATGGCCAGCAGCACGTCCTTGACCGGGCCGAAGGCCAGCTTCTGGTCGAATATCTTGCCGAATGACAGGCGCGGGCTGATCTCGCCGTAGTAGGTGTTGGGGCCGTTGTTGAAGTCCTTGTCGCCGTTGTAGAAGATCTTGTCGACGAAGATGAAGTTGTCGCCGTACTTCCAGGCATCGGCGTGCTCGAAGGTCACGGTCTGCTGGATCGACGGGTTGACGGCGAAGTTCTTGCCCCACAGGTAGGTCAGGCTGTTGTTCTGCCATTGCAGCAGGTCACCGGCGCTGGCGCCGGTGCTGGCCGCCAGCAGGCCGCTGGCGAGGATCAGGCTGTTGGTAATACGCATCGCGTAGTTGCTCCCTTGATTGATTCTGTGTCGGTGCTCTGGTGTGGCACCTTTTGGGTAATTACTTGTCTTCTGAGTCAGTTTTTTTCGATTGGCCACAGCTGTTTGGCAAGAGCTGGGCCAACTTTTCGGGGCTGGCTCAACAATCCTGCTCGACGTCAGACTGAACAGATGAAAAGGGTATTGCTGGATGGCGTGACGCTTGCCAACCGCCCGAATTCATTGACTGAGCGGTCAGCAAACGCAGACAGGATCCGTCCTGCCCTGAGCGAGGGGGCGCGCAGATTACTGGCTTGCGCGCCGGTCCTCAAGTGCTCCGTCCTGGAGCAGGTGTGGCAAAAACTGTGCGTTTGGTCAGCTTTTAGAAGTGAACCTTAACCAGGGCGCTGGTAACGCTCTGGTTGGTGTCGAGCTTCCCACTGTTCTCGATACCGTATTTGTCTTTCCAGTAGCTGTATTCGATACCTACGTACAACTGCTTGGCGCCCAGGTTCAGGGCCTTGCCCAGGTCGTATTTGACCTGCGGGTTGAACTGCAGGTTGGCGTGGTAGGTGCCGCGCCGGGTTTGATCGTTGTCCACCACCCAGTCCATGTAGCCATCGATCAGCACGTCGGACTTGCCCACGGGGATGGTGTAGGAAAAGGTTGGGGTAATCTGCCAGACACGATCACCTGGGCGGCTGCCTTCGGTGTTGCGCTGCATGATGTTGAGGGTGAAGTAGTTGAAGCCGGGAATCGCCAGGTCAAAGCCGGGGCCGATCAGGTAGGCCTCGTTGTCGCCTTCGCCCGACTCGTAGGTCATGGCGATCAGTACGTCCTTGATCGGACCGAACTCGAATTTGCGATCGAAGATCTTGCCTAGCGACAGCCGCGGGCTGAACTCACCGTAGTAGGTGTTGCTGCCTTTGTTGCGGTCGGTACCGCCGTTGTAGAAGATCTTGTCGATGAACAGGAAAGTGTCGCCGTACTTCCACTTGTTGGCGTGTTCGAAGGTCAGCGTCTGCTGGATCGCCGGGTTGACCTGGAAGTCCTTGCCGTAGAGGTAGGTGAGGCTGTTGGTGTGCCAGAGCAGCAAGTCCCCTGCGGCGGCTGGCAAGGTGGCCAGCAGACTGCTACCCAGCAGGAGGGAAGTGGTGATGCCTTTCATGTTGTGATTCCCGGCTTTGTTATTGTTGGTTTTCGGTTTTTTGGCGCGAAGCGCCCCGGCCGACCCGCTCCCACGGGTCGACGGCCTTGCATGTTGCTCGGGTGACGCCGGGCGGCAAGCGCCGCCCAAAGGCTCAGTGCTGGTGGGCGGTATCGTTGTGGGCGGCGCGCTCGGCGCCACCGAGGATGTTGAACAGCAGGTTGAGGATCAACGCGCTGACGGTGGCCATGGCAATGCCGCTATGGGTGATCGGTTCCATCCACTGCGGCATCTGTGCAAAGAATTCGGGGCGCACCACCGGGATCAGGCCCATGCCGACGCTGACGGCCACCAGCAACTGGTTACGACGGTCGGCGATGTCGGCTTCCTGGAGGATCTTGATGCCGGTGGCGGCGACCATGCCGAACATGGCAATCGAGGCGCCGCCGAGTACTGCTGGCGGAATCGAGGCAATCAGGAACGCCGCTTTTGGCAGCAGGCTGAGCAGGATCAGAAAACCTCCGGCAACTACCGTAACGTAGCGGCAACGCACGCCGGTCATCTGCACCAGGCCGATGTTCTGGGCAAACGAGGAGTGGGTGAAGGTGTTGAAAAAGCCGGCCACGAACGACGCGCCGGCATCGCACATCAGGCCACGGCGCAGCATGCCCGGGGTGACTTCACGGTCGGTGACCTTGCCCAGGGCGAGGAACATGCCGGTGGACTCGACAAAGATGATCACCACCACCAGGCACATCGACAGTATCGGCGCCAGGCTGAAGGTCGGCATGCCGAAGTGCAGCGGGGTGACGACCTGGACCCAGGGCGCTTCGCTCAGGCCGGTGAGGTCGACCATGCCGATGGAGCCGGCGATGATGTAGCCCAGGCCCATGCCGATCAGCACCGAGACATTGACCCAGAAGCCACGCATGAAGCGGTTGATCAGCAGGATGGTGGCCAGCACCAGGCCGGCGACGATCAGGTACACGGGGGAGCCGAAGGGTGCGGCATCGGCGCCGCCGCCGGCCCAGTTGACGGCAACCGGGAACAGCGACAGGCCGATCGAGGTGATGACCGTGCCGGTCACCAGGGGCGGGAAGAAGCGCACCACCTTGGACATGAACGGCGCGATGATCATGCCGAAGAAGCCGGCGGCGATGGTCGCGCCGAAAATCCCCTGCAGGCCGACGCCGGGCATGCCGGCCATGGCCACCATGCTGCCGACCGCGGCAAAGCTTGCGCCCATCATCACCGGCATGCGGATGCCGACAGCACCAATGCCGAACGACTGGACGATGGTGGCGACACCAGCGACCAGCAGGTCGGCATTGATCAGGAAAGCGACTTCTTCACGAGAAAGTCCGGCGGCTTGACCGATGATCAGCGGCACGGCAATCGCGCCTCCGTACATCAGCAACACATGCTGCAGACCCACCAGGAACAGTTGGAACAGGGGCAGTGGCTGTCGTGGGGGCGCAACAGGGATGTACGCCTTGCGTGACTCGGACATGCAACACCTCGGTTTTGTTTTTATTCTTGGAGCTGCAAGCTTCAAGCGCCAAGCTTCAAGAAGAAGCAGGAGGTCGCGCTTGGCTTGCAGCTTTTTTTTGCTTGCCGCTTACAGCTGGCAGCTTGCGGCTGCCTTAGTTGGTCGGTGCTCCCTTGGCGACCCAGGCGCCAATCAGTTCACGTTCCTGCTGGGTCATCTGCGTGATGTTGCCCAGGGGCATGATCTGCGTGGCTACCGCTTGCGCCTGGATGCGCGCGGCCTGTTGCTGGATCTGCTGCGGGGTATCGAGCATCACCCCGGCAGGGGCGGCGCTGAACAGCGGGCTGGTCGGCTTGGCCGAATGGCACACCGCGCAGCGTTCCTGGATGACGCTGTGGATCTTGTCGAAACCGGCATCGTCGAGCTTGGCGGTGGCCTCGGCCGGGGCAGCAGCAGGGGCGGCTGGCTGGGCAGGGGCGGCAGCTTGTTCGGCGGCTTTCTCGGCAGCGGTCTTGCCACCCAGGGCGGTTTCCGGCAGCGGCTGGTACTCAACCTTGGCGGCGGCCTGCTGTGGCGCAGTCGGCATCGGCGCAGGGCCGGTAACGTAAGCCAGGCAGATCATCGCCAGGGCGCCGACCGGCAGGGTCCAGGCGTACTTGTTGCTGTCATGACGGGTGTTGAAGTAGTGACGCACCAACACCGCAGCCACCGCGATACCGCCCAGGATCAACCAGTTGTACTGGCTGCCATAGGTGCTCGGGAAGTGGTTGCTGATCATGATGAACAGCACCGGCAGGGTGAAGTAGTTGTTGTGTCGCGAACGCAGCAGGCCCTTGGCCGGCAGCAGCGGGTCGGGGGTCTGGTTGGCTTCGATGGCGGCCACCAGCTGACGCTGGGCCGGCATGATGATGCGGAACACGTTGCCGACCATGATGGTGCCGATGATCGCGCCGGTGTGCAGGTACGCGCCGCGGCCGCTGAACACTTGGCTGAAGCCGTAGCAGGCGGCAATGACCAGCACGAACAGGACCAGGCCGAGCAGGCCAGGGCGCTTGCCCAGTGGCGAGTCGCAGAGGAAGTCGTAGATGAACCAGCCGGCGATCAGCGAACCGACACCGATGGCAATCCCTTCACCACCGCTCAGGGTGCTGCCAGGGGCCAGCAGGTAGAGGGTCGGGTTCCAGTAGAACACCAGGCACAGCAGGGCGATACCCGACATCCAGGTGAAGTAGGCTTCCCATTTGAACCAGTGCAGGTTCTCCGGCATTTTTGGCGGAGCCAGCTTGTACTTCTCCAGGTGGTAGATCCCGCCACCGTGAATCGCCCAGAGATCGCCGGACAGACCGTCGCGCGGGTTGGCCCGGTTGAGGTTGTTTTCCAGCCAGACAAAGTAGAACGACGCGCCAATCCATGCCACGCCAGTGATCATGTGAACCCAACGCACGCTCAGGTTCAGCCATTCCAACAGATGTGCTTCCACAGTCTTTACCTCTACCCTGGCACCCTGTAGCCGGGCGCTCAGGTCTTCTCTTATTGGTGGGGGGCGAGGATCAATTGCTCATCCTCATTGAAAAAATGCTCATCGCAGTTGTTGCCAGTGCCACTGCGATCAACCACCAGGAAGTCATCCCGCTTTTCGATCGTCAGCACCGGGTGGTGCCAGACGCCGCGATGGTAATTGATGCCCTGCCTTCCATTACTGATGAAGGCACGGACCAGGCCTGATACAGGTGCATCGCCAACGGGCGCGACCACGATCAGAAAGGGGTTGCCGAGCAGCGGAATGAAAGCCTGGCTGCCCTGCGGATGGCGCTCCAGCATGCGTACGGTCAGGGGCATGTCCTGCGCATCGGCGCGGAAGATGCTGATGATCGCCTTGTCGTCGGGTTGCGCGGTTTCGACCGTGGCCAGACGATGGAAGCGCATGGTCGAGCCGTTGTTGATCATGAAGTGGTCGCTGCCGTCGGTTTCGATCACGTCACCGAAAGGGGCGAAGGCTTCTTTGCTCAGGGGCTCAATCACTAAAGTGCGCATGCGGATTCTCTTTATTCTGTGTTGTGGAGGGTGCCGTTGTGGCGCCGGTCAGGCCCTGGGTACGCTCGCGTCGCGCACTCGGGCCAGCCCGGCGGTCGACGCCCTTAAAGCTGCAGCAGGCGGAACAGGGCGATCAGGTTGATCTGCGCCAGCGCTTCCTTGAACTCGGCCTCGACCGAGTTGTGGATGCGCTTTTCAAAAGCGGCGAGGATCTGGTGCCGGTTGCTGCCTTTGACCGCCATGATGAACGGGAACTTGAACTTCTCTTTGTAGGCATCGTTGAGTTCGGTGAAACGCTCGAACTCTTCGGCGGTGCACTGGTGAATACCGGCGCCGGCCTGTTCATTGGTGCTCGATTCGGTCAGTTCGCCCTGGATCGCGGCCTTGCCGGCGAGGTCCGGGTGAGCATTGATCAGCGCCAGCTGGGCGGCGTGGTCGGCGCTCAGGAGGATGTCGCTCATGCGCTGGTGCAGGGCTTCGATCTGGTCGGCTTCGTGCAACTGGCCGAGGTCGTAGGCCTTTTCGGCAACCCATGGCGAGTGTTCGTAGATGTCGGCGAAGGCTTCGACAAACGCTGTGCGATCCAGGGTCGAAGGCTTCAGGGTCTTGAATGCGGTCATTAGGCGTTCTCGGCTTGGAAAGGGTGGGTGGCATGCCAGTGACGGGCGATGTCCACGCGCCGGGCGAACCAGACCTGGTCATGGCTCTTGGCGTACTCGACGAAGCGCTTGAGCGCAGCCAGGCGCGCCGGGCGACCGATCAGGCGGCAGTGCAGGCCGATCGAGAGCATTTTCGGTGCCTCGGCGCCTTCTTCGTAGAGCACATCGAAGGCATCCTTGAGGTACTGGAAGAACTGCTCGCCGCAATTGAAACCCTGTACCTGGGTGAAGCGCATGTCATTGGTGTCCAGGGTGTAGGGGATCACCAGGTGCGGCTTGTCGGTGGGATTGTTGCGTTCCCAGTAGGGCAGGTCGTCGTCGTAGGTGTCGCTGTCGTAGAGGAAGCCGCCTTCCTCCATCACCAGGCGCCGAGTGTTCGGCCCGGTACGGCCGGTGTACCAGCCCAGCGGCCGTTCACCGGTGAGTTCGGTGAGGATGCGGATGGCTTCGAGCATGTGCTCGCGTTCCTGGGCCTCGTCCATGTTCTGGTAGTCGATCCAGCGGTAGCCGTGGCTGCAGATCTCGTGGCCGGCTTCGACCATGGCGCGGATCACGTCCGGATGGCGCTGGGCGGCCATGGCCACGGCGAAGACGGTCAGCGGTACGCCGGTGTCCTTGAACAGCTTGAGCAGGCGCCAGACGCCGGCACGGCTGCCGTACTCGTACAGCGATTCCATGCTCATGTTGCGCGCGCCCTGCAGCGGCTGGGCGGCGACCATTTCCGAGAGGAAGGCTTCGGACTCTTTGTCACCGTGAAGGATGTTGCGTTCGCCACCTTCTTCGTAGTTGAGCACGAAAGACAAAGCAATGCGGGCATTCCCCGGCCAGCGCGGATGAGGTGGGGTGTTGCCGTAACCGATCAGGTCGCGAGGGTAATCAGCGCTCACTGCAGTCTTCCTTCTTGTACGTGAATACGGAGGGCGTGGGCACCCGGGTAGGGTATCGGCCACGACGATGGAATGATTGTATACAACTTTGTTTGCGATTTGTAAGCCTGTTTTTTCGCTTTTCTTTGCCTTTTTGGCCACTCCCACCTCTATAAGGAGCCCTGCAAGAAACCTGCCTGATCGGTCAGCTAATGACGGACGCGTCGGCTATTGGCGTGGTTTTGCGACTGATGGCCTATTTACAGGGGATAAGCGGCGTGCCAGGAAAGAATACCGAATTATTGTGTACAATTTCATAGAAAAATGTCTTAATAATCCGACAGCCGCACGTTGTCGGGCTTCCTGACGCTGGCGTGCGGGTATTTTTTGCCCACAGATAGAACAGAGGCGAGCAAGCAATGGGACGTTTGACCACGCATGTACTGGATGCCGCTCATGGCTGCCCTGGCAGCTCGATCAAGGTCGAGCTGTACCGGGTCGAAGGCCAGCAGCTGGAACTGGTGAACACTACCCTGACCAACAGCGATGGCCGTTGCGACGCACCGCTGCTGCAAGGCGATGATTACCGCAGCGGCGTTTACCAGCTGCAGTTCAGCGCCGGCGACTACTACCGTGCCCGCGGCTTACAACTGCCCGAGCCTGCTTTTCTTGACGTGGTGGTACTGCGTTTCGGCATCAGCGCCGAACAGGATCACTACCACGTGCCGCTGTTGATCTCGCCGTACAGTTACTCGACCTATCGTGGAAGCTAGTTGGTCGCTAGAAGAATCTTCGTAGGTCCCTTGCCCGCTCACACTGCGGGCTTTTTTTTGCCTGTGATTTTTCTGCGGCCTCATCGCGGGTGTAGGAGCGGGCTTGACCCGCGATAGGTCCCTCACACACAACAAAAAGCCCCACCCGAAGGTGAGGCCCTTGTCTCGCAATCGCCTTGTTTACAGGAACACAAACTTGGCAATGAAGATCGCCGTCAGCACCCACAGGCTGGCCGAGATCTCCTTGTAGCGTCCGGTCCCGGCCTTGAGCACCACATAGGTGATAAAGCCCAGGGCGATGCCGTCGGCGACCGAGAAGGTCAGCGGCATCATGATCGCGGTGACGATCGCCGGGATGCTGTCAGTGGCTTCATCCCAGTTGATGTGGGCCATGCTGCCCATCATCAGCATCGCCACATAGATCAGCGCGCCAGCCGTGGCGTAGGCAGGAATCATCCCGGCCAGCGGGGCGAAGAACATGGCGGCGATAAAGAACAGGCCGACTACCACCGCAGTCAGCCCGGTACGGCCGCCGGCGGCGACACCTGCCGCGCTCTCTACATAGCTGGTCACCGGCGGTACACCAACCACCGCGCCGAACACGCTCGAGGCGCTGTCTGCTTTAAGCGCCCGTGACAGGTTCTCGATGCGCCCGTCGGCATTCACCAGGCCGGCCCGCTGGGCCACGCCCATCAGGGTGCCGGCGGTGTCGAACATGTGCACGAAGAGGAAGGCAAACACCACCGCGATCATGCTGACGTTGAACACCCCGGCAACATCCATGGCCATCCAGGTCGGTGCCAGGCTCGGCGGCAGCGAGAACAAGCCGCCGTACTCGACCAGGCCCAGGCCCCAGCCGGCGAGGGTGACGCTGATGATGCTGATCAGGATCGCGCCGAACACACGGTGGTAGCTGAGCACCGCGATCATCAGAAAGCAGATGGCTGCCAGCAGCGGGCCGGGCTCGTGCAGCGAGCCGAGCTTGATCAGGGTCGCCGGGCTGTCGACGACAATCCCTGCGGTTTTAAGACCGATCAGTCCGAGGAACAATCCGACGCCGGCACCCATGGCATGGCGCAGGCTGACCGGAATGCTGTTGAGCAGCCATTCGCGCACCCGCGACAAAGTCAGCAGCATGAACAGCACCCCGGAGACAAATACCGCGCCCAGCGCGGCTTCCCAGGTGTAGCCCATGGTCCCGACCACGGTGTAGGTAAAGAAGGCGTTCAGGCCCATGCCCGGTGCCAGGCCGACCGGCCAGTTGGCGTACAGGCCCATCAACAGGCAGCCGAGGGCGGCAGCGATGCAGGTGGCGACAAACGCCGCACCGTGATCGATGCCGGCATCGGCCATGATGTTGGGGTTGACGAAAATGATGTAGGCCATGGTGATGAAGGTGGTCAACCCGGCGATCATCTCGGTTTTGACGGTGGTGCCATGTAGCTTGAGTTTGAAAATCCGCTCCAGCCAGCTCGTTTCGAGCGGTGGGGCAAGATCCAGCGTAGGGGCGTCGGATTTGCGGCTTTCCACAGCGTGTACTCCTCAAGTCTTTTCTTGTTTTCCAGAACCAGTCCTGCGCACGCACTGGGGGGCTCTGTGAGGCGGATGGGATGGCAGGCCACCGGACCGTTTGTTGACTTCTGGGTCAGGAAGTTGCACGGATGGATTATGCGTTTGTATACAAAGAATGCAAATAATGTTTTCGTTGTTGTGGCCAGATAATTTGCAGGCGTAGCTATAAAGGCCATCGGCACCTGCAGAAATCCCTGCGGCTGTGTACAATGTGCCAATACCTTAATCGTTTAATTTTCTTACCAGGACTTGCCATCGCCCCTCTGGCTGGTATTACAGTCAGGGTCCGACTGGCGGATCTCCGTGCTCGAGTGCCCATGAACGAACAGCTGCAACCTCTCAAGAAACCAGTGCGTACCGGCAAGGCCGGTCGTAGCGGAACCCAGGACGATATCGTCTACGCGCACATTTTCGAGGCCATCCTCGAGCAGCGTCTGGCGCCGGGTACCAAGTTGAGCGAGGAAGCCCTGGGCGAGATCTTCGGCGTCAGCCGCACCATCATCCGTCGCGCGCTGTCGCGCCTGGCCCACGAAAGCGTGGTGCTGCTGCGGCCCAACCGCGGCGCGGTAGTGGCCAGCCCGACGGTCGAAGAGGCCCGCCAGGTGTTCTTCTCGCGGCGCATGGTAGAGCGCGCGATCACCGAGCTTGCGGTTGAGCACGCCACCGCCGAGCAACTCAACGAACTGCGCCAGATGGTCCGCGAAGAGCGCGACAGCTTCTCCCGTGGCGATCGCGGTGCCGGCATTCGCCTGTCTGGCGAGTTCCACCTGAAACTGGCGGAAGCGGCGGGCAACGCCCCGTTGATCAGCTTCCAGCGCAGCCTGGTGTCGCAAACCTCGCTGATCATCGCCCAGTACGAAAGCGGCAACCGCTCGCACTGCTCCTACGACGAGCACATGCAGCTGATCGACGCCATCGAGGCCCGTGACGTCAACCAGGCGGTGAGCCTGATGATGCACCACATGGACCACATCGACAGCAAGCTCAACCTCGACGAAGACAGCGCTTCGGATGACCTGCACGCGGTGTTCTCGCACCTGCTGCAAACCAAGAAGCGGGGTGGGGTTGCACCGCTCAAGGGTTGAAGGCCAGTAACATCAAATCGCGGGGCAAGTCGAATCGTCGCACCGCCGCTCCCACAGAGCTCCTGTGGGGCGGGCTTGCCCCGCGATGCGTTTCAGGCCACTGGCAGGTTATCCAGCCTCTGCTAGATTCTCACCTGATCCACCGCAAACCTTCATCAAGCAGTTGGGCTTGCGCGCTTTGCGTAGAACTTCAACTACTTGAGGACTGGTATATGTCGATGCCCCTGAGCAAACGCATGGGTGCTGAACTGATCGGGACGTTCTGGCTGGTGGTGGGTGGCTGCGGCAGTGCGGTGATCGCCGCCTCGTTCCCCATTGGTATCGGCCTGGTCGGAGTGGCCATGGCCTTCGGCCTGACCGTGCTGACCATGGCTTTCGCCATTGGCCATATTTCCGGATGCCACCTCAACCCCGCAGTGTCGGTCGGGCTGGTGGTGGGTCGGCGGTTTCCACTCAAAGACCTGCTGCCCTACGTCATCGCCCAGGTGATCGGGGCAATTCTCGGTGCGGCGGTGATCTACTTCATTGCCAGCGGCAAGGCCGGTTTCGAGTTGTCGGCGGGGCTGGCGTCCAACGGCTATGCCGAGCATTCCCCCGGCGGCTACTCATTGGCGGCAGGCTTTGCCAGTGAAGTGGTGATGACCGCGATGTTCATCCTGATCATCATGGGCGCCACCGACAGCCGTGCCCCGGCAGGCTTTGCGCCGATTGCCATCGGCCTTGCGCTGACCTTGATCCACCTGATCTCGATACCGGTCACCAATACCTCGGTGAACCCTGCGCGCAGCACGGGCCCGGCGATTTTCGTCGGTGGCTGGGCGTTGCAGCAGCTGTGGCTGTTCTGGGTGGCGCCGCTGATCGGGGCGGTGATCGGCGGCGCGCTGTACAAGGGGCTGTTCCGCGAGCCTTAGCGCTGATGCACGCAGCGCCCGGCAGCGAAGGTCTGCTTGACGGTGCGGTCATCGCCCAGGGTCATCAGCACGAACAGCGTCTCGTCGATGCTGTTCGACTGCTGGATGCGGTAGTCCATCAACGCCGTGGCCTTGTAGTCGAGGACCACGAAGTCGGCATCGTTGCCCGGCTGCAGGCTGCCGATACGGTCATCCAGGCTCAGCGCCCGGGCGCCGCCCAGGGTTGCCAGGTACAGTGACTTGAACGGGCTCAGGCGCGCGCCCTGCAACTGCATGACCTTGTAGGCTTCGTTCAGGGTATTGAGCAGCGAGAAGCTGGTGCCGGCGCCGACGTCGGTGCCCAGGCCGACCTTGACCTTGAACTTCTCGGCTTGCGGCAGGTTGAACAGGCCGCTGCCGAGGAACAGGTTGGAAGTCGGGCAGAAGGCCACGGCCGAGCCGGTTTCGGCCAGGCGCTGACATTCGTCGTCGCACAGGTGTACGCCGTGGGCGAACACCGAGCGCTGGCCGAGCAGCTTGTAGTGATCGTAGACGTCGAGGTAGCCCTTGCGCTCCGGGAACAGCGCCTTGACCCAGTCGATCTCCTTGAGGTTCTCGCTCAGGTGGGTGTGCATGTACAGGTCGGGGTATTCGCCCAGCAGCTGGCCGGCCAGGGCCAGTTGCTCCGGGGTGCTGGTCGGCGCAAAACGCGGGGTCACTGCGTAGTGCAGGCGGCCCTTGCCATGCCAGCGCTCGATCAGCGCCTTGCTTTCTACATAACCGGATTCGGCGGTGTCGGTCAGGTAGTCCGGGGCGTTGCGGTCCATCATCACCTTGCCGGCGATCATCCGCAGGTCCAGGCGCTCGGCTTCTTCGAAGAAGGCATTAACCGATTCCGGGTGCACGCTGCCGAACACCAGGGCGGTGGTGGTGCCGTTGCGCAGCAGTTCCTCGACGAAGATTTTCGCGACTTTGTCGGCATGCGCCTTGTCGGCGAACTGCTTTTCGCAGGGGAAGGTGTAGGTGTTGAGCCAGTCCAGTAGCTGCTCGCCGTAGGAACCGATCATGCCGGTCTGCGGGAAATGGATATGGGTGTCGATAAAGCCCGGGGTGATCAAGGCGTCCTGATGGTGCTCGACCTCGATGTCGGCGGCCAGGCTCGGCAGCAGGTCGCGGGCATGGCCGACAGCGCTGATCTTGCCGTTGTCGATCACCAGCAGGCCGTCTTCGAAATACTGATAGGAGGCTTCGACGCCTACTTCAGCAGGGTCGGCGATGCTGTGCAGGATGGCGGCACGGTAGGCTTTGCGGGTTGCGCTCATAGGGCTCTCGTCATATGGCTTGGCTGCGCCGTGATGGCGGCAGCAATTGGGCAATGGGGCCGGCGTTGGCAGCGTTGTTGTGCTGGCCAAAGCTTGCGTTGTAGGTGGCAATGATTTCTGCGGCAATCGACACGGCGATCTCGATCGGCAGCTTGCCCTTGACCTCGGCGATGCCCATCGGGCAACGCATGCGCTGCAGGCGCTCCTCGGCAAAGCCGCGCTCGCGCAGGCGATGCTCGAACTTGACGCGTTTGGTCTTCGAGCCGATCAGGCCGAACCAGGTGAAATCATTGCGCTTGAGGATCGCCGCGGTCAGTTCCAGATCCAGTTGATGGTTATGGGTCATGACGATGCAGTAGCTGCCAGCGGGCAGCTCATCGACTTCATCCACCGGCTCTTCACTGACGATCTTGCTGACCCCGGCGGGAATGCTCTCGGGGAATTCCTGCTCGCGCGAATCGATCCAGCGCACCTTGCAGGGCAGGGCGGCGAGCAAGGGTACCAGAGCGCGGCCGACATGGCCTGCGCCGAAGACGGCAATCTGCGCCTGAACCTGGCCCATCGGCTCAAACAGCAGCACGGTGGCACCGCCGCAGCACTGGCCGAGGCTGGCGCCGAGGCTGAAGCGCTCCAGGTGCGGCGCTTCGCGGCGCTCGGCGAGCATTTGCCGGGCGATATGCATGGCCTTGTATTCCAGGTGGCCACCGCCGATGGTGTCAAACAACTGCTCGGCGCTGACGACCATCTTTGAGCCGGCGTTGCGCGGCGTCGAGCCGCGCTCTTCGATGATCGTTACCACTACGCAGGGCTCGCCGCGGGACTGCAGGTCGGACAGGGCGTTGATCCAGGTGTGCATGTTCAGTTACCTATGTGGTGCCTGTTCTGGCCTCATCGCGGGTCAAGCCCGCTCCCACAGTAGTCCACTGTGGGAGCGGGCTTGACCCGCGATTGGCGCCCTACGGAGCGACTGTCTCAACCTCGGCAGCAGGCTGCTGCGCCGCCAGCGCCTTGCGCATCTGCTCGCAGCCCCAGAGCACCCGCTCCGGCGTCGCTGGCGCATCGATCAGCGGATGCACGCGGTAGTCGCCAAGGCTGGCCACGGCGTCCTTGATCGCGCACCAGGCGGCAATGCCGAGCATGAACGGCGGCTCGCCCACGGCCTTGGAATGGAACACCGTGTCTTCCGGGTTCTTGCGGTTTTCCACCAGTTTCACCCGCAAATCCACCGGCATATCCGCTACCGCCGGGATCTTGTAGCTGGCCGGGCCGTTGGTCATCAGCTTGCCCTTGGCGTTCCACACCAGCTCTTCGGTGGTCAGCCAGCCCATGCCCTGGATGAAACCACCCTCGACCTGGCCGATGTCGATGGCCGGGTTCAGCGAGGCGCCGACGTCGTGCAGGATGTCGGTGCGCAGCATCTTGTACTCGCCGGTCAGGGTGTCGACGATCACCTCGGCGCAGGCTGCGCCGAAGGCGAAGTAGTAGAACGGCCGGCCGCGGGCCTGGCTGCGGTCGTAATAGATCTTCGGGGTCTTGTAGAAGCCGGTGCTCGACAGCGACACCTGGGCGAAATAGGCCTGTTGTACCAGCGCTTCGAAACTGAGGATTTCATCGCGCACGCGCACATGGCCGTTACGGAATTCGACGTCCTCTTCACTGACCTTGTACTGGCGTGCGGCAAATTCGGTCAGGCGCTGCTTGAGGATCTCGGCGGCATTCTGCGCCGCCTTGCCGTTCAGGTCGGCGCCGCTGGAAGCCGCGGTCGGCGAGGTGTTGGGCACCTTGTCGGTGTTGGTCGCGGTGATCTGGATACGCTGGAAATCCACTTGGAACACTTCGGCTACCACCTGCGCGACCTTGGTGTTCAGGCCCTGGCCCATCTCGGTGCCACCGTGGTTCAGGTGAATGCTGCCATCGGTGTAAATATGCACCAGGGCGCCGGCCTGGTTGAGGAAGCTGGCGGTGAACGAGATGCCGAATTTTACCGGGGTCAGCGCCAGGCCTTTTTTCAGGATCGGGCTGTTGGCGTTGAAGCGGCGGATCGATTCGCGGCGCTCGGCGTAGTCACTGCTGGCTTCGAGCTCGGCAGTGATCTCTTCGAGCATGTTGTGCTCAACGGTCTGGTAGTAGTGGGTGACGTTGCGCTCGGTCTTGCCGTAGTAGTTGGCCTTGCGCACCGCCAGCGGGTCGAGGGCCAGGTGGCGGGCGATATGGTCCATCACCTCCTCGATGGCGACCATGCCTTGCGGGCCGCCGAAGCCACGGTAGGCAGTGTTGGAGGCGGTGTTGGTCTTGCAGCGGTGGCCGTGGATGGTGGCATCGCCGAGGTAATAGGCGTTGTCGGCGTGGAACATCGCACGGTCGACGATAGAGGCCGAGAGGTCCGGCGAGCAACCGCAGTTGCCGGCCAGGTCGAAATTGATGCCATGCAGGCGGCCGTTGTCATCGAAGCCGACGTCGTACTCGATATAGAACGGGTGGCGCTTGCCGGTCATCAGCATGTCCTCGACCCGCGGCAGGCGCATCTTGGTCGGCTGGCCGGTGAGGTGGGCGATCACCGCGCACAGGCAGGCGGGGCTTGCCGCCTGGGTTTCCTTGCCGCCGAAACCGCCGCCCATGCGGCGCATGTCGACGACGATGTTGTTCATCGGCACGTCGAGCACTTCGGCCACCAGCTTCTGCACTTCGGTGGGGTTCTGGGTCGAGCAGTAGACGATCATCCCGCCGTCTTCGGTGGGCATCACCGAAGAGATCTGGGTTTCCAGGTAGAAGTGCTCCTGGCCGCCGATGTGCAGGCTGCCCTGCAGGCGGTGCGGGGCGCTGGCCAGGGCGCTGACCGAATCGCCGCGCTGGTGGGTGTGGCTGTCGAGCACGAAGTGCTTCTTGCGCAGTGCCTCGACCACATCCAGCACCGGCTCCAGGTCTTCGTACTCGATGATCGCGGCCATCGCCGCGCGGCGCGCGGTATCCAGGTCACGGGCGGCGACGGCAACCACTGGCTGGCCGACGAATTCGACGGTGTCGATCGCCAGCAGCGGGTCGCCGGGCAGCAGCGGGCCGATGTCCTTGAGGCCCGGCACATCTTCATGGGTGATGGCGATGCGCACGCCCTCGAAGGCGTAGCAAGGGCTGGTGTCGATGCTCAGCACCCGGGCGTGGGCGCGGTCGGACAGGCGCGCATACACATGCAACTGGTTGGGAAATTCCAGACGGTCATCGATATACACCGCTTCGCCCGACACATGTTTGTCGGCACTGTCGTGCTTGAGGCTGCGGCCGACCCCGGTGGTCAGGTCCTGGCTGAACAGTTCTGCCATTTCGGCCTGGCTTTTGGCGACGTGATGGTTAGACATAAGCGGTCACCCGAGTTTCGATGTGCGGCGTTTGCAGTTCGATGAAGTACTTGCGCAGCAGGTTCTGCGCGCTGAGCAGGCGGTATTCCTTGCTCGCCCGGAAATCCGAGAGCGGCGTGAAGTCTTCGGCCAGGGCCTGGCAGGCGCGCTCGACGCTGGCCTGGTTCCAGGCCTTGCCGACCAGCGCCGCTTCGCAGGCGCGGGCGCGCTTGGGAATCGCCGCCATGCCGCCGAAGGCGATGCGCGCTGCGCCGACAACACCGTTCTCGATACGCAGGTTGAATGCCGCGCAGACTGCCGAGATGTCATCGTCCAGGCGCTTGGACACCTTGTAGGCGCGGAACGCCCAGTCGGCGCGGGCCCGTGGCACGATGATCTTTTCGATGAACTCGCTTTCCTGGCGCGCGGTGATCCGGTAGTCGATGAAGTAGTCTTCCAGGGCCAGGGTGCGGGTGTTGTCACCTTTGCGCAGGACGATCTGCGCATCCAGGGCAATCAGCAGGGGCGGCGAGTCGCCGATCGGCGAGGCGTTGCCGATGTTGCCGCCCAGGGTGCCCTGGTTGCGGATCTGCAGCGAGGCGAAGCGGTGCAGCAGTTCGCCAAAATCCGGGTATTCGCGGCTCAGGGCGTCGTAGCAGTCGGTCAGTGGTGTGGCCGCGCCGATTTCCAGGTGTTCGGCTTGAGTGTCGATGCGCTTGAGTTCGGCGACGTTGCCGACATAGATCATCACCGGCAGGGTCTTGTGGAACTGGGTGACTTCCAGCGCCAGGTCAGTGCCGCCGGCCAGTAAGCGGGCTTCGGGGTGCGAACCGTACAGCTCGGCCAGGTCGGCCACGGTCAGCGGCACCAGGCAGCGCTTGTCGCCGCTGTTGAGCTCGCCGGTTTCGCTTGGGGCGATGGCTTTGAGGCGGGCGATGGTCTGCGCTTGGCCGCTGTCGAACTGATCCGGCTGGGCCTGGCAGCACGACTGCTCGGCGGCGGCGAGGATCGGCCGGTAGCCGGTGCAGCGGCAGAGGTTGCCGGCCAGGGCTTCCTGGGCCTTGTGCAGATCGGGTGCGTCGCTGTTCTTTTGCAGGGCGAACAACGACATGACAAAGCCCGGAGTACAGAAGCCGCATTGCGAGCCGTGGCAATCGGCCATGGCCTGTTGCACGCTGTGCAGCTTGCCCTGGTGCTTGAGCCCTTCGACGCTGATCAGCTGTTTGCCGTGCAGCGAGGAGACAAAAGTCAGGCACGAGTTGAGGCTACGGTAGCGAATGAACTCGCCGCCGTCTTCGCCCTCGGCCAGCTCGCCGACCACCACGGTGCAGGCGCCACAATCGCCGCTGGCGCAGCCTTCCTTGGTACCGGACTTGCCCAGGTGTTCACGAAGGTACTCGAGCACGGTCAGGTTGGGGTCCAGGGCATGCTCACTGCGCAGCTCCTGGTTAAGTAGAAACTGGATCACGGGAAGGCCTCACAAGCGACTTATTGTTGTTGAGCGGACTGTAAGCAGACTTGATTTTCAGGTCAACAATTTTCTGACCTTTGGGTCAGGAAATTTCTCGTGGCGCTTCCGCCCTTTCACAGGTGCTCTGTTATGAGCATAGTTGGCCCTGCGTGATCCGAATCTTTTGCGCCAATCGTGCCAACTTCTGCTGCATGGCCACTGCGCGGCGCGGGGGCAAGTGCGCTACAATTCGGCGCTTGTGCACAGTTCAATGATTTTGAAGGAAAACCATGACGTTCAAGGCGCCGGACAGCCTCTCCGAGCAAATTGCCCATTACCTGGCCGAACGGATCATCCGCGGCGAGCTCAAGCCCGCCGAGCGAATCCAGGAGCAGAAGGTCACCCAGGCATTGAATGTCAGCCGTGGCTCGGTGCGCGAGGCGCTGTTGATCCTCGAACGCCGCCACCTGGTGACCATCCTGCCGCGCCGTGGCGCCCATGTGACCGAGCTCAATGAGCACAATGTGCGCAGCCTGTGCACGCTGATGGGCGAGCTGTACAACCTGCTCGGCAACGCCGTGGCCCTTAACTGGCGCAACGATGGCGATTTGCATCCGTTCCTCAAGATCCAGCAGCGCCTGACCGGCGCGTTCGAGCGCCAGGACATCCGCGCCTTCGTCGATGAAAGCTTCGCGGTGATGCGCGCCGCCTATCCGTTTGCCAACAATCCGTACCTGCAGGAAACCGTCGAGAACCTGCAGCCGGCCATGAGTCGTACCTATTACCTGGCGCTGGACCAGCGCAAGGCCAACATGAACGACTTCCTGGTGTTGTTCGCCAACCTGCTCGAAGCCGTGGTGGCCCGAGACCAGGTGCGTATCCGCACGGTATTGGCCGAGTACTGCCAGCGCAGCTGCGAGCTGGTGCTGGCGGCGCTGGCGACTGCCTGAGCATGCGCTTAAAGTGCATTCGCCTGGCCGGGTTCAAGTCGTTCGTCGACCCGACCACGGTCAACTTCCCCAGCAACATGGCGGCCGTGGTCGGGCCCAATGGCTGCGGCAAGTCCAACATCATCGACGCGGTGCGCTGGGTGATGGGCGAAAGCTCGGCGAAAAACCTGCGTGGCGAGTCGATGACCGACGTCATCTTCAATGGCTCGACCAGCCGCAAGCCAGTGAGCCAGGCCAGTATCGAACTGGTCTTCGACAACTCCGACAGTACCCTGGTCGGTGAGTACGCGGCGTATGCGGAAATCTCCATTCGCCGCAAGGTGACCCGCGACGGGCAGAACACCTACTACCTCAATGGCGCCAAATGCCGGCGCCGGGACATTACCGATATCTTCCTCGGCACCGGCCTGGGCCCGCGCAGCTATTCGATCATCGAGCAGGGGATGATCTCCAAGCTGATCGAAGCCAAGCCCGAGGACCTGCGCAATTTCATCGAAGAAGCGGCGGGCATCTCCAAGTACAAGGAGCGCCGGCGCGAGACCGAGAACCGCATCCGCCGTACCCACGAGAACCTCGAACGCCTGACCGACCTGCGCGAAGAGCTCGAGCGCCAGCTCGAACGTCTGCATCGCCAGGCCCAGGCAGCCGAGAAGTACAAGGAATACAAGGCCGAGGAACGCCAGCTCAAGGCGCAACTGGCAGCCCTGCGCTGGCAGGCCCTGAACGATCAGGTCGGCCAGCGCGAAGCGGTGATTGGCGATCAGGAAGTGGCCTTTGAGGCCCTGGTGGCCGAACAGCGCAATGCCGATGCCAGCATCGAGCGCCTGCGTGATGGCCATCACGAGCTGTCCGAGCGTTTCAACCTGGTGCAGGGGCGTTTCTATTCGGTTGGCGGCGATATCGCCCGGGTCGAGCAGAGCATCCAGCACGGCCAGCAGCGCTTGCGCCAGTTGCAGGACGACTTCAAGGAAGCCGAGCGCGCGCGCCTTGAAACCGAGTCGCACCTGGGCCACGACCGCACGATGCTCGCCACCCTGGGCGAAGAGCTGCAGATGCTCGAACCCGAGCAGGAGCTGACCCTGGCCGCCGCCGAAGAGGCCGCCGCCACCCTGGAAGACGCCGAAACCACCATGCACGGCTGGCAGGAGCAGTGGGACAGCTTCAACACCCGCTCGGCCGAACCGCGGCGCCAGGCCGAAGTGCAGCAGGCGCGCATCCAGCAGCTGGAAACCAGCCTCGAGCGTTTGGCCGAGCGCCAGCGCAAGCTTGGCGAAGAGCGCGACCAGCTCAGCGCCGACCCGGAAGACGCCGCGATTCTCGAACTGGGCGAGCAGGTGGCCAGCAGTGAATTGCTGCTCGAAGAGCTCCAGCTAGAAGAGTTGCAGGTGGTCGAGCAGCTAGAAACCCTGCGCGAACAACTGCAGCAGGCGGTGCACGCTCAGCAGCAAGCCCAGGGCGAATTGCAGCGCCTGGGCGGCCGCCTGGCTTCGCTCGAAGCCTTGCAGCAGGCGGCGCTCGACCCCGGCACCGGCACCGCGCAATGGCTGCGCGAGCAGGGCCTGGAGCAGCGTCCGCGCCTGGCTGAAGGCCTGCGCGTCGAGCCGGGTTGGGAGCTGGCGGTGGAAACCGTGCTCGGCGCCGACCTGCAGGCGGTAGTGGTCGAAGACTTCAATGGCCTGGACCTCAGTGCCTTCGATCAGGGCGAATTGCGCCTGCTCGCCAGCCGTGGCGAAGGCGTGCGTATTCCCGGCAGCCTGCTCGACAAGGTCGAGGGGCGCATCGATCTGGCGCCCTGGCTCGGCCAGGTCAAACCGGTGGAGAGCCTCGATCAGGCCCTGACCCTGCGCGCTCAGCTGGCGGACGGGCAAAGCCTGATCAGCCGTGACGGCTACTGGGTTGGCCGGCACTTTTTGCGTGTCAGCCGCGCCAGCGACGCCCAGGGTGGCGTACTCGCCCGTGGCCAGGAACTGGAGCGCCTGGGCCAAGAGCTGCAAGAGCATGAAGCGGCGCTGGAGCTACTGGAAACCAGATTGCAGGAACTGCGCGAGCAGCAGCAAGAACTGGAAGAGCGCCGCGAGCAGTTGCGTCGCAGCGCCCAGGACCAAGCGCGCCAGCAAAGCGAGCTCAACGCCAGGCTCTCGGCCGGCAAGGCCCGCGCCGAGCAGTTGAGCCTGCGCCGCCGGCGCCTGGAAGAAGAGCTTGCCGAGCTGCTTGAGCAACGCAGCATCGAGCACGAAAACCTCGGTGAGTCGCGCCTGCAGCTGCAGGAAGCCCTCGACCTGATGGCCCAGGACACCGAACAGCGCGAACTGTTGCTGGCCCAACGCGACAGCCTGCGCGAGCGCCTCGACCGGGTGCGCCAGGAAGCCCGCCAGCACAAGGACCACGGCCACCAGCTGGCCGTGCGCCTGGGGTCGCTACGCGCCCAGCACGACTCCACCCGCCAGGCCCTGGAGCGGCTGGAGCTGCAGTCCGAGCGCCTGAGCGAAAAACGCGAACAGCTGACCCTGAACCTGGAGGAGGGCGAGGCACCGCTCGAAGAGCTGCGCCTCAAGCTTGAAGAGCTGCTGGAAAAACGCATGAGCGTCGACGACGAGATGCGTCAGGCGCGCCTGCACATGGACGAAGCCGACCGCGAGCTGCGTGATGCCGAAAAACGCCGCACCCAGGCCGAACAGCAATCGCAGTTGCTGCGTGGCCAGCTCGAGCAGCACCGCCTGGAGTGGCAAGGGCTGAGCGTGCAGCGCAAGACCTTGCAGGAGCAACTGCTCGCCGACGGTTACGACCTCGACGGGGTGCTGGCGACCCTGGGCGAGCAGGCCAGCGAGCAGGAAGCCGAACAGGAGCTCGAACGCATCGATGCGCGTATCCAGCGCCTGGGTGCGATCAACCTGGCGGCCATCGACGAGTACCAGCAGCAGTCCGAACGCAAGCGCTACCTGGATGCCCAGGACGCCGATCTGGTCGAAGCCCTGGACACCCTCGAGAACGTCATTCGCAAGATCGACAAGGAAACCCGCAACCGCTTCAAAGATACCTTTGATCAGATAAATGCCGGATTACAGGCACTTTTCCCAAAAGTTTTCGGTGGTGGCAGCGCTTACCTGGAACTGACGGGCGAAGATCTACTCGATACAGGGGTGACGATCATGGCGCGGCCACCGGGCAAGAAGAACAGCACCATCCACCTGCTCTCGGGCGGTGAGAAAGCGCTGACCGCCCTGGCCCTGGTATTTGCCATTTTCAAGTTGAACCCGGCACCGTTCTGCATGCTCGATGAAGTCGATGCGCCACTGGACGATGCCAACGTCGGGCGTTACGCCCGGCTGGTGAAAGAGATGAGCCAGACGGTGCAGTTCATCTACATCACCCACAACAAGATTGCCATGGAGATGGCCGATCAACTGATGGGCGTGACCATGCATGAACCGGGGTGTTCACGGCTGGTGGCGGTGGATGTGGAGGAGGCGATGGCCATGGTCGACGCCTGATTTGAAGCAATAACGCGTGAACCTGCGGTAAATGGCCCTGTCAGTTGCGACAGACGGTGTAAAGTTATCTTTGGTCGTGCTAGCTTAATGTCACTTATTTTTTTGCGTGGGTAAAACGCCTGTCAGAACATAGAGTTGGCGCCACGTTTTAAAGGGGTTTAAACCCTTTATTTTTCAGCATTTTTTACAGAGGCACGGGATTACATGGAAATCGGTCTGCGCGAGTGGCTGATCGTCATCGGCATTATTGTCATTGCCGGTATTCTTTTCGACGGCTGGCGCCGCATGCGCGGCGGCAAGGGCAAGTTGAAATTCCGTCTGGACCGCAGCTTTTCCAACCTGCCGGACGATGACAGCTCCCCTGAAGTGATCGGTGAGCCGCGTGTGCTCGACAACCACAAAGAGCCAGCGCTGGACGAACACGATCTGCCGTCGATGAGTGCCGGGCGTGAGCGTGAGCGTGAACCCAAGGTCGGCAAGAGCAAGCGCAACAAGCGCGGCAGCGAGCCTCAGCAGGGCGACCTGAACCTGGCCGCCGAACCGCGTGAGCCGGACCTGTTTGGCAATGCCGACGACGACTTCCCGGATGAAAGCCCGAAAACCAGCGGCTACGGTTCCGCGCCGGACAAAGACCTGCCGCCGGTTGAAGAAGTACTGGTGATCAGTGTGATTTCCCGCGATGAAGGCGGCTTCAAGGGCCCGGCATTGCTGCAGAACATTCTTGAAAGCGGCCTGCGCTTTGGTGAAATGGATATCTTCCACCGTCACGAAAGCATGGCCGGTAATGGCGAAGTACTCTTCTCGATGGCCAACGCGGTCAAGCCCGGTGTGTTCGACCTCGACGACATCGATCACTTCAGCACTCGCGCGGTGAGCTTCTTCCTCGGCCTGCCAGGCCCGCGTCACCCCAAGCAGGCCTTCGACGTGATGGTGGCGGCAGCGCGCAAGCTGGCCCACGAACTCAATGGCGAGCTCAAGGATGACCAGCGCAGCGTGATGACCGCGCAGACCATCGAGCACTACCGCCAGCGCATTGTCGAGTTCGAGCGCCGCGCGCTGACCCAGAAGCGCTAGTAGGAGCGGGCTTGCCCCGCGATAAGAAACACGCAAGAGCAGCCAAGGCTGCTCTTTTGCTTTGCAAGAGACGACACACCATGACCGCCGAATCCCGAATCCTTGAGCTGCGCGCCGAGCTCGACCAGCACAACTATCGCTACTATGTGCTCGATGAGCCGAGCGTGCCAGACGCCGAATACGATCGCCTGTTCAATGAACTCAAGGCCCTGGAAGCTGAACACCCGGAGCTGGTGACCGCTGACTCGCCGACCCAGCGTGTCGGTGGCTCGGCGCTTTCGGCGTTCAGCCAAGTGCGTCACGAAGTGCCGATGCTCAGCCTGGGCAACGCCTTTGAAGAAACCGACCTGCGCGAATTCGACCGCCGCGTGGTCGAGGGCCTGGACCTGCCGGCCGGTGACCTGCTGGGTGATGGCGCCGCCGTCGATTACAGCTGCGAACCCAAGCTCGACGGCCTGGCGGTCAGCCTGCTGTACCGCGACGGGCAACTGGTGCAGGGCGCCACCCGTGGCGATGGCACCACCGGCGAAGACATCAGCGTTAACGTGCGCACCGTGCGCAACATTCCACTCAAGCTGCAGGGTGAGGGCTGGCCGGCGGTGCTGGAAGTGCGCGGCGAGGTGTTCATGTCCAAGGCCGGTTTCGAGCGCTTGAACCAGGCGCAGATCGACGCCGGCGGCAAGACCTTCGCCAACCCGCGCAACGCTGCCGCCGGCAGCCTGCGCCAGCTGGATTCGAAAATCACCGCCAGCCGCCCGCTGGAGTTCTGCTGCTACGGCGTCGGCCAGGTCTCGGCGCCGATTGCCGACACCCATATCGGCACCCTGGAGCAGCTCAAGGCCTGGGGCATGCCGATCAGCCGCGAGCTGCGCCATGCCGCTGGCGTTGCCGAGTGTCTGGAGTACTACCGCGATATCGGCGCCCGGCGCAACGAGCTGCCTTACGAGATCGACGGCGTGGTGTTCAAGGTCAACAGCCTGGCTTCCCAGCGCGAGCTGGGCTTCCGTGCCCGTGAACCACGCTGGGCGATTGCCCACAAGTTCCCGGCCATGGAAGAGCTGACCGAAGTGCTGGATGTCGAGTTCCAGGTCGGCCGTACTGGCGCGGTAACTCCCGTGGCCCGGCTCAAGCCGGTCAAGGTGGCGGGTGTGACGGTGTCCAATGCCACCTTGCACAACATGGACGAAGTGGCGCGCCTGGGGTTGATGATCGGCGACACGGTGATCATCCGCCGCGCCGGCGATGTGATCCCGCAGGTCATGCAGGTGGTCACCGAGCGTCGCCCTGAAGACGCCCGTCCGGTGCACATTCCTACCGCGTGCCCGGTGTGCGGCTCGCAAGTCGAGCGCACCCAGCTGGTCAAGCGCAGCAAGGGCAAGGAGACCGTCAGCGAGGGCGCCGTGTACCGTTGCGTCGGCCGCCTGGCCTGCGCTGCGCAGCTCAAGCAGGCGATCATCCACTATGTATCGCGGCGGGCCATGGACATCGAAGGCCTGGGCGAGAAGAGCGTCGAGCAACTGGTGGATGAAGGCCTGATCCGTTCGCCAGCCGACCTCTACCAGCTGACGTTCGAGCAGATTGTCGACCTCGAGGGCTTTGCCGAACTGTCGAGCAAGAACTTGCTGGCGGCGATCGAGGCGAGCAAGCAGCCGGGCCTGGCGCGTTTCATCTATGCACTGGGCATCCCGGACGTGGGCGAGGAGACCGCCAAGGTCCTGGCGCGCTCGCTGGGTTCGTTGCAGCGGGTCATGGCGGCGCTGCCGCAAGTGCTGACCTACCTGCCGGATATCGGCCTGGAAGTCGCCCACGAGATCCACAGCTTTTTCGAAGACCAACACAACCGCACAGTGATCGCCCAGTTGCTTGAGCGCGGCCTGCAATTGCAGGATGAAGGTGAGCTGGGCGCCGAATTCGCTGCGAGTACCACCTTGGCCGGGCTGATTGCCAAACTGGATATTCCCTCGGTCGGGCCCACCGGTGCCGAGAAGCTGGTGGCCAAGCTCGACAGCCTGGAGAAGATCATCGCCGCCGATGGCATCGACCTGCGCCAGGCCCTGGCGGCCAAGCCGGCCGAAGCGGTGCGCGCGTTCTTCCAGGTGCCTGAGAATGCCGCCCTGGCCCTGGCTATCGAAGCGCAACTGCGCGACTTCGGCATGCACTGGTCGAGCGAGAAGAAAGTCGCCGAAGGCTTGCCTCTGGCCGGCCAGACCTGGGTGCTGACCGGTTCGCTGGAGCGCATGAGCCGCGACGTGGCCAAGGACAAGCTGGAAAGCCTGGGGGCCAAGGTTGCGGGCTCGGTCTCGGCCAAGACCCACTGCGTGGTCGCCGGCCCCGGCGCCGGCTCGAAGCTGGCCAAGGCCAATGAGCTGGGCCTGAAGGTGCTGGATGAAGATGCTTTTGTCAGCTTCCTGGCCGGGCAGGGTATCGAGGTCTAAAGGCGGCACTGGTGGCGTTCGCCATGGTCTAGTCTTGGCAGGCAGCCAGGAGGGATCGCCATGTACCGTTTTTTCGAACAGCTGGGCGCCAGGATCGCGGCGCCCTTCGTCAGCCAGCAACAACGTCCGGATCGGGTCTGGCAATGCCGGTGTGGGCAGTCGGTGTTCTTTCGCAACAGCCAGTGCCTGGCCTGCCAGTCGGCACTGGGCTACTGGCCGCTCAGTAACCGTGTCGCCAGCCTGTCGCCCGGCCCTGCAGAGGGGCTCTGGCTGCTCGATGGCGAGCCTGAAGCCGGGCCGCTGCGTCGCTGTGCCAACCTCGACACCCCGGCGGCCTGCAACTGGCTGCTGGCCGAGCATGAGCCCGACAACCTGTGCCTGGCCTGTCGCCTGAACCGCACCATCCCCGACCTTGGCATTGCTGAAAACCACCCGCGCTGGCGCAAGCTGGAAACCGCCAAGCGCCGGCTGACCGCGCAGCTGTTGCACCTGGGCTTGCCGGTGGAGCCGAAAAGCGCGCAGGACGGCCCGGGCCTGGCCTTTGATTTCATCGGCGTCGATCTTGAGGGCAACGCGCCCATCACCGGCCATGCCAATGGCCTGATTACTCTCGACGTGCGCGAGGCCGATGATGACTGGCGCGAGCGGGTGCGCGTGCAACTGCACGAACCCTATCGCACCCTGCTGGGCCACTTGCGTCATGAAGTCGGTCACTACTATTGGGATCGCCTGATTGCCGACAGCCATTGGCTCGACGGCTTTCGTGACCTGTTCGGTGACGAGCGCGAAAGCTACAGCGAGGCGCTGGAACGTCACTATCAGCAAGGGGCGCCAAGTGATTGGGCGGCTGCTCACGTCAGTGCCTATGCGACCATGCACCCCTGGGAAGACTGGGCTGAAACCTGGGCACACTACCTGCACATGACCGATGCGCTCGACACCGCGCTGGCACTGGGCATGAATGCCAGCAGCCTGGAGCTGGACTTCCCGCCGTTCACGCGTGAGGACCTCTATCGCCCGGACGACCCCGGGGCAAAGGAGTTTCTCGCCTTCATCAATGCCTGGGTCGAGCTGTCAGCAATGCTCAATGAGCTGTCGCGCAGCATGGGCCAGGTGGATCTCTATCCGTTCGTGCTGGGTAAGCCGGTGGTTGCCAAGCTGCACTTTATCCACCTGCGGGTCACCCAGCCAACGCCACCGATAGCCGACCAAGCGGGTGCTGCGCTGCCGTGAAGCAATGCCAAGTCATTGAGTGGTGATGGTTTTTTTAAATTTAGTGGTTGTATCTTGAGTTGATGCCGGTACAATGGCGCGGCTCGTCGCCAGATGAGCATGCGTTATGGTGACCCCATCGGTCCCCCCGCAACGATTACCCGTGAACCTGGTCAGATCCGGAAGGAAGCAGCCACAGCGGGAACATTGTGTGCCGGGGTGTGGCTGGTGGGGTCGCCACCCATCTTGCCTGTTGGCGCTCTGCATCACCTCCTCTCTAAGATTTTTCCAAAACGCTGGCCCAACAACCTACATTGCCGTTTTTCGCGCGCGTGCGATAACCCTATAGTGCCGTGGCTGCTCGACAGCCCCGTAGTGTCTGTGGTTTTGGACCTACAGGGAGAATCTTCATGTCAGCCCCCGAGCAAGTACCATCAGCGGCCACATCACCTGCGGATTTTTCCGCCGCCAGTCTCAATCTCGAATTCCTTCGCCAGCAGCTACCTGCCTGGTTGCGTTCTGCTCCGCCAGCACTGTTGGCAAAACTGAGTGTCAGCATGCGTGCCTGCGAGGCCAGTCGGGCGGCGCGGGCCCGCTTGCTGGCGCCACTGCAGTCGGTTCAGGTGTTTGCCCAGGCGCGATTCGACGAGGCGTTGCGTCGACGCTTTGGTTCAAGACTCAAACCTACTGGCGATCGTTTGATTCGCGTCAATCGGCTCATGGGTGGCTGGCAAGCCCCCGGTCTTAAATGGCTCTGGCAACGAAATTACACCGAGCAGGGATTGCTGCAAGCGGCCTTGCACAATTTCACTGCCGCTGAGCAGCAGAGTGATAGCGCCCTGGTCAGGATGTCATCCTTTCGGCATGCCGGTAGGCGAGTGCAGGGCGTCAGTGTTCTGGATTTCGTCAGGTTCTGCCGCGAACTGGATCTGGGTGGGCAGTATCAAAAACACATTGACTCGGTGTTCGATCCCGATGGCGTTGTCGGCATTCCCCAGTCGACCCGTGAGCTGTTCCGCGAGTGTGACCGTTACGCCTTGCAGGTCGATGCTCATGTGGCGCTGATGCGCGGGGCAATCAGCGCGGCAATGTACAAGCAAGTGCTTGAAATCAGTGAGCTCAAGACCGGGATCCAGGAGCAGGGCGTGCCGCTACGGCTCAAACGGCTGAAGCTGGCGGGGATCGAACTGCGTGGGGTCAGTGTCTTCGAGTTCAGTTTTCAGCCGCTGGGGCATCTGGCCGCGATTCAGCGGTCCTGGGTCCGCTTGCTGGTGCACATCCCCCAGGACCCGTTTTCACCCCTCAAGGAGTACGCCGGTTGGGATGAGTTCGAGCAGGACCTGGCCGGCAAGCTCTCCCGGGACAGCTACCGGCAGTTCTTTATGCGTTTGGCATTGCGTCGTCAATGGCCGGAGCTTCATACGCAGCTGCAAAACCGGCTGTTTGAACAGCGCAATGGCCAGCGAGTGGCGCTGTCCAGTCCGTCCTTGGCGCTGGATGCCATTCTGCGGCCGGAGCCGCTGTTCGAGGACTTGTTCAATCAGTGCCTGGAGCAGCTTCAGGATGATGCCCGTTTCATCGCGGTGCCCACCGCAACGCTGGATGCCAGCGAACGCCAGGCCGCGCTGGACAAGGCGTTGGAAATTGGCCTGGATGTGCTGGGTCTGGCGGCCTTTGTGGTGCCAGGTTTAGGTGAGGTGCTGTTCGGGTTGGTGGCCAGTCAATTGATGAAAGAGGTGTTTACCGGGCTGGATGATTGGGCCGAAGGTGATCGTCATGAGGCGTTCAATTGCCTTACCCATGTTGTTGGCGAAGTGGCCGGGCTGGCGGCCGGGGCAGTCGTTGTCGGCACGGCGGCAACGCTGGTACGCAACTCGGCACTGTTCAAGGCGCTGGCCCTGGTGAGAAAGGACAATGGCGCGCTACGTCTTTGCTTGCCTGACCTGAAGCCCTATGCCCTTGACCTGGACTCGACGATTGCCGGGACGGCGTCCGAGCAAGGTATTTACCAGATCGGTGAACAACAGGTTGTGCGCATCGAGGACAGTTTCTATCGCGTTGAGCAAGACGCCGAGACGGGGAGCTGGCGCATTCGCCATCCCGTGCGCAGTGGCGCTTGGGCGCCGGTGCTGGAACACAATGGCAAGGGCGCCTGGCGCAGCCGCTTTGACAGTCCACACCGCTGGCAAGGCAGTCAGTACCTGTTTCGTCGCCTGGGCCCCAGTGTTGAAGATCTCGGCGATGAGGAGGTAACTTCGGTACTCGCCGTCAGTGGTGCCGATGAAGCACAGTTGCGTCAATTGCATCTGCATCGGCTTCCACCCGGCGGGGCTCTTGTGGACGCCTGCGAGCGGGCGCGGCTGCAGCGGCGCCTGCAGCGTTTTAGCCAGCAGTTGCAAAACCCGGCAGCCGTAGCCGATGAAAGTTTGCTGATGCGCGCGTTGCAACTGATGCCTTCTTCGGCGGATGAGCCAGTGCCGCAAGGGCAGGTGCAGGAGTGGCTCAAGGCGAACTGGCGGCGATTTTTCGAGCACTGCCTGGCCGCCGAGCGGCCACCTGTATCGTCCCTGGTGGCGCGTGATTTCCCTGGTCTGGGGCCGGCCATGGTCGAGGAAATCGAAGCCAGTGCCACCAGCGCTGAGCGCTTGCGCATGGCTGATGGCCGTCGTGTGCCCCTGCGGCTGGCCAGGCAGGCGCGGCAAGCCTTGGGTGAGACACGGCTGGCGCATGCGCTGGAGGGGTTTTTCTGGCCGCAAATGGCCAACACTGATTGTGACCGGCTGCTGCTGCATATGCTGATGCAGGACCCGCGCTGGCCTGCGGCGCTGGAACTCGGTATCGAAGGGGTAGGTCCTGCGGTGCAAGGCCCGACCCTGATCCGCCGAGGCGACCTGTACATCGACGGTCAACGGCCTGAAGCTGCGCCTCGCGACCTGCTTGAGCTGGCGTGGGAACTGGCCGGGCTGGACGTTGCAGAAGATCTGCCGGCCTTGCGCCGTCAGCTTGGCGTACAGGCCGGTGCACAGCGGGCCATGGTTGGACGCGTATTGGGGGGCGTACATGAGCGGTGGTGGACGCCGCTTCAGCGTTTTGCCGATGGTCGCCTGGGCTATGCCCTGAGTGGGGGCGGGGCACGGCTCCCGGTGTCACCCCGTTCCATTGAAGAAGAAATCCTTGAGCTTTACCCTGACTATTCAGCGCAAGAGATCGCCGCTTACCTTGAGCCCTATCGTGCTCGACCCGCCGAGGCTCGCGCGCTGTTGCAGCGCCGTCGCGAAGAGTTGCAAGGGCTGCAATCCGGGCTGCGGCGCTGGCAAGGTGCGTCAGTGGACAGTGAGCAGGCGCTCGGTCGCCAGCAATTCAGCGAGCGCCTGGTCCAGGCCTGGCGTCACCAGTCGCCGGGCATACGCACGCCGCTGGGGCGTACCCTGGGTTATCGCCTGGATCTGGGAGGCCTGATGGTTGGCGAATTGCCCGGGTTGCAGGCGGTGGACCTGCATCATGTGCTGGAGCTGGATATGGCAGGCATGAACCTGGCGACCGTGCCGGCGGAGTTTCTCGCCCACTTTGGCCGTCTTCGTTATCTGGATCTTTCCGGTAATGAGCTGGCCCTGATTCCGCCAGCAATCGAAAATCGCCTGAGCCTGCAGAACCTGCGCCTGAGCAACAACCGGATTGTGCTTGATGCACGCGATGCCGCGCGAATAGGTGATCTTTTGAATCTGGACAGCCTCCACCTGGAAGGCAACCCTCTGGGCATCCCGCCCGATGTGAGCAGGCTGCCCCAGCTACGTATCCTGACCTTGAACAATACCGAGATCACCCGCGTGCCGGAAAGCCTGCATGATCGCTCAAGGCTGGAGTGGGTCGACCTGAGCGACAACCAGATCAGCCAGTTGCCCGAACACTTCCTTGAAGAACCACGCAGTTTTTTGCGCATGATCGAGCTGGAAGGCAATGCATTGTCCGACGAGCAGTATCGTCGACTGCGCCGTTTGCAGGCGCCGCCGACGCCAGTGCGGGTTGCGGCGGGAGATGCCGCGCAACAGTTCTGGACCGGACCGGTGTCTGCCAACCGCCAGCTTGTCGAGTACTGGCAGCGACTGCGCAACGAGCCCCAGGCCGGCAACTTGATGACAGTCCTGGAGCGCTTGGCCCAGACCGTCGAAGCGCAGGAGCAGTCAGAGTCGATGCGCACACGGGTCGCGGGGATCTTGCGTTACGCCGTCGAAGGGCCGATGGCCGAAGACCTGTTGCGCTTTGCCGGTGATCCGCAACAGAGCATAGGTCATCCGTTGCTGGCGTTTGAGAATCTGGAAAGCAGGGTTCAAGGGCATCGCGCCTTGCTGGATGCCTTGCAGGAGCACGGGCCGCGACAACTGCTGGATTTCGCCCGGGCCTCCTTCAATCGTGAGGAGTTGCGGCGCTTTGTGATCGATCAGGTGCTGCTGGAGCCCGAACTGTTTGCGCGCAGAGACGAGTTGCAGTTGCTTTACCAACAAGAGCTGTACGGGCGGCTTGCGTTGCCGGGCGATGCCCGGGATCTGATCCTCACCGATCTTGCCCTTTCAACGGCGCAGCTCGACGCGGCGCTGGCCCATGTGCAAGGGGCGCAGGTACAGGCGCGCTTGCCGCGCTTCATGACCAGGCAACCGAACTGGGTCGAGTACCTGCATCAGCGGCATGCCTCGGCGTGGCTTGAACTGGATGTGCGCTTTAATCAGCTCAGCGCTGCGCAACGGTTACGCGAGGCCGGCCTGCCCGAGGCCGAACGTTTGCAGCTTGAACGCGGCCGGCAGTTGCAACAGGCGATGGATGAGGCCGCGCTGTTGCTGCGGTTGACCCGCGAAGCGCTGGGCATACCGGCTGCCCCCGGTGGCTGACCGGTCATGAAGGTGGCGGGGAGCTTGATTGGGGCGGGTGTCCACGGATGTGTGTATAGCGCTCGATCATTCGTTCAATCTCCCCGGACGCCTTCATTCGCAGCAAGGCCTGCAGGATGCCTTGTACCGGCAAGGCCGGATCGTTACGCACCAGGCAGGCCAGGGGCTGCTCTTGCGCCATGGTCCAGCTCTCGGGCACCGAAAAGCGCAGCACCGGTTGCTGCGCGAAGCTGGCAGAACTGATCAGCAGCAGTGCACCCACGATTCGCCACATGCTGCATCCTTCCTGATGCCGGCCCGCCTGACAGCTTAGCCGAGATCGGCAGGGTGCAATTTTGCCCCCGCTCCGCTACGATTAGCGGTCTTCAGCTTGCAGTCGCGACGGTTTTCGATGAGTTATCAGGTTCTTGCACGTAAATGGCGTCCGCGCTCGTTCCGCGAAATGGTCGGCCAGACCCATGTGCTCAAGGCCTTGATCAACGCGCTGGACAACCAGCGCCTGCACCATGCCTACCTGTTCACCGGTACCCGCGGTGTGGGCAAGACCACCATTGCGCGGATCATCGCCAAGTGCCTTAACTGCGAAACCGGCATCACCTCGACGCCTTGCGGTACCTGCTCGGTGTGCCGGGAGATCGATGAGGGGCGCTTTGTCGACCTGATCGAAATCGACGCCGCCAGTCGCACCAAGGTCGAAGACACCCGCGAGCTGCTCGACAACGTGCAGTACGCACCGAGCCGCGGGCGCTTCAAGGTCTACCTGATCGACGAAGTGCACATGCTCTCCAGCCACTCGTTCAACGCCTTGCTGAAGACGCTGGAAGAGCCGCCGCCCTACGTCAAGTTCATCCTCGCCACCACCGACCCGCAAAAACTGCCGGCGACCATCCTCTCGCGTTGCCTGCAGTTCTCGCTGAAGAACATGACCCCCGAACGGGTCGTCGAGCACCTGAGCCATGTGCTCGGCGCCGAAAACGTCCCCTTCGAAGACGATGCCCTGTGGCTGCTTGGCCGCGCCGCGGACGGCTCGATGCGCGACGCCATGAGCCTGACCGACCAGGCCATCGCCTTCGGTGAAGGCAAGGTGTTGGCCGCAGATGTGCGGGCGATGCTCGGCACTCTGGATCATGGCCAGGTGTATGGCGTGCTGCAGGCGTTGCTCGAAGGTGACGCCCGGGCCTTGCTCGAAGCCGTTCGCCATTTGGCCGAGCAGGGGCCGGACTGGAACGGCGTGCTCGCCGAAATGCTCAATGTGCTGCACCGCGTGGCCATTGCCCAGGCGCTGCCTGAGGCAGTTGACAACGGCCAGGGCGATCGTGACCGGGTGCTGGCTTTGGCCCAGGCATTGCCGGCCGAAGATGTGCAGTTTTATTACCAGATGGGCCTGATCGGCCGTCGCGACCTGCCATTGGCACCAGATCCGCGTGGCGGCTTTGAAATGGTCCTGCTGCGCATGCTGGCGTTCCGCCCCGCCGACAGCGACGATGCACCGAAACCGGTGCTAAAGCCGGTGGGGATCAGCCAGGCCACAGCTGATTCTGCAAGCGCGGTGGCAGTAGCCCCCCAGGCTGCGCCAGCCATGGCGGTTGCACCGGTGCCTGTGGTTGCTGAACCGGAACCGGAACCCGTTGCAGAGCCAGAGCCCACCCCTGTCGGGGTCTCTGCGCCTGAGCCGGTGGTCGATCTGCCCTGGAACGATCCTGTCGCCGTCGAGGTCGAGGTCGAGGTCGAGGTCGAGGTCGAGCCTGAACCGCTTGTCGTTGAAGCGCCGTCAGCGCCGGTTCAGCAGGCAACCGCAGTGGATATGCCGACGCCCGACGACGGTATCGGCTACAGCCCGGCCGGCATGGACCGCGACGACGAACCGCCGCTGGACGAAGATTATTACGAGCCGGAAATGGACCCGGCCAGCTACAGTTATCTGGACGAGCTGGCCATCGAGCATGCCCACGAAGTCGACGCGCCACCGGCCGAGCCCTTGCCGGCCGCGCAACCGGCCACGGGGCTGGCGCTGAAATGGCTGGAATTGTTCCCGCAGTTGCCGATTTCCGGGATGACCGGCAATATCGCCGCCAACTGTACGCTGATCAGCGCCGAAGGCGACGACTGGCTGCTGCACCTGGACCCGGCCCACAGCGCCCTGTTTAACAGCACGCAACAGCGGCGCCTGAACGATGCGTTGAACCAGCACCTGGGCCGTACGCTCAAACTGACCATCGAGCTGATTCGCCCGGAGCAGGAAACCCCCGCCCAGGCCGCAGCCCGCAAACGCGCCGAGCGCCAGGGCCTGGCCGAGGCCTCGATCGAGGATGATCCGCTGATCCAGCAGATGATCCAGCAGTTCGGCGCCATGGTCCGCCACGATACGATTGAACCTGTCGACGCCCCGGTTGCCCAGGGCGAGTAACGGAAAAACAGCAGCGGCCCGGGCCCGACCCTCGCCGCACCCCGTAAGCTAATAGTTGAGGTGAACCCCATGATGAAAGGTGGCATGGCCGGCCTGATGAAGCAGGCCCAGCAGATGCAGGAAAAAATGGCCAAGATGCAGGAAGAACTGGCCAACGCCGAAGTGACTGGCCAATCCGGTGCCGGTCTGGTCAGCGTGGTGATGACCGGTCGTCACGACGTCAAGCGCATCAGCCTGGACGACAGCCTGATGCAGGAAGACAAGGAAGTGCTCGAAGACCTGATCGCCGCCGCCGTCAACGACGCGGTGCGCAAGGTCGAAGCCAACAGCCAGGAAAAAATGGGCGGCATGACCGCCGGCATGCAGTTGCCGCCAGGCTTCAAGATGCCGTTCTGAAGCGGTCGCAGCGTAAATAAAAGCCAGGCTATTGCCTGGCTTTTTTCTGCTCAGTCATAACTCATCAGAAATGTCGCCCGGCCTGGCGCGGAGCCTGGGGTTACCCGGGATGCAGTCTGCACATACTGCGCGAGCAGGGGGATGCTATGCGTTACCGGGCCTGCTCCGACCGTACCGCCCGGTTGCCGGGTGCCCAGCACGATCGGGGTGTTGTCGCTACGCAACAAGCGAATGCCGATGCCACGTGCAGTAGCGTGACTGGCCAGGCTGATGATGGAGGTCTGGTTGCCCGGGTTGCTGGCGTCGCTGACGGTATAGCTGACGTTGAGGCGGCTGCCGCTACTGCCGCCGGCACAGTTGAGGCGGATTTCAAGTGGCTGGGGTGCGGTAGCCTTGCCAACAGCGTCGAAGAACCCTGCTGGATGATCCCGCAGGTTAACGGGGATGGTTTTCGAACCGGGGTCGACGGCGCAGGTGGGATCGGCCGAAACAACCTCTACTCGGGTTTGCACCATCGTCAGCCTGGCGGTATTGGCCGGGATGTGATGCGGCTCAAAGGTGTGGCTAATGATTGTCTGAGGGAAAAACAGCACCCCACTGGTTACCGGTCCGGTCTTGATCAACTGCAGTCTGTACCAGGGGGTGACGTCGGTAGTGCCGGCAGGATGTCTGGTAGTAGGAACCGGCCAGCGGTAAAAACGACTGGCGCCGGCTTCGGAACCGGTGATCCTGATACCGATACCCTCCAGGTTGGTTTGATGAATGCCCTCACCGATGTGAGTGAAGCCCTGGGTAAAGCCGGCGCGCTGCTCATGGGCGGCTGAGCAACGGTAGGCCATGCGTGTCGCGAACTGGGTGTTGCTGTCATAAATCACCGTGCCGACCGGGTCTGCGGCAGACACCGTCAGTCTCGAGTCTACGGTGATGTAAGCCTGGGACGGGCCTGCGCCGATATGCTGGCAGCTGGCGGTACTGATTGCGCAGTGGGCCAGCAGCAACAATCCTGTAGCGCCGGCGAGGCGCGCGGGTAGAGAACAAAACATGGGCAGGTCTCGGCGGGTCAAGGGTGGGCTGGGGGTGCGAGGCAAACGGAGTGAATGTGCTGTGGTGCAGCGTTCGCGGCTTTTTTCGCGGCGGCGGGCAGGGCATAGGTAATTCGGCAGTTGCCTGCCAGGCCGCTGTCCCAGCGCACGATCAACTCACCTGCGTCCTGCAGGCCGCGGGCAAACAATTGGCTACCCTGGCCCACCGCGCCCAGCTCGTTACCTTGGCTATCCAGCACTGCGGCGCCAAACGGCAGCGGCTGGCCATCGGCCTGGCGGGCATGGATGACGGCCGAACGTCCGGAGCGGGTCTGGAACACCAGCAACGCAATGGCGCCGGCGCGCGGCACGGTCTGCTGGCTGCTCGATTGCAGTTCGACATCGGTCGATAGGCCCTTGGGGTCAATGGCAACCGTATTGCGTTGGTAAGGCGTAAGGTTCGGGACGACTGCGTAGCCGCTGCTGTCGACTTTCAGCGCGGAAGCCGAAATCACCCGAGCGCCATCGGCATCTTTGGCCTGAATCAACCCGAAGGTCTCACTCAAGGGTTGCGACAAGGTCATGCCATCGGCGTGGGCGACAATGGCGCCGCGCAGGCCGAGCGAGGCTTGTGAGGTATGCCGGCCCTGACTGATCGATGCACTGAGTTCGGCGGCAGAGCCGCGGTACAGTACGTTGCTGCTCAGCGTATGGTTGTTCAGACCATCGGAGCGATCCTGGCTGGCGGTGATGCCATAGTTGACCTGCTGATCGGCACTGAGGGCGCCGGTGAGCGTGGCCTGGGCCCGGCTGTTGCCTCTGCCGTCCCTGGAAATACTGCTGCTGAGGCTACGCGCGCGTTCGCCGCCCAGGGGCAGGGACAAGCTCAGGAAATAGGTGTTGTCGGCGCGCCCGAAGCGGTCACGTTCCCTGGTGCTGCTGAGGGTATAGCCCAGCGTCTTGTAGTGATTGCTGTAGCCGATCGAATAGTTGACGTCGCTGCCGGCATGGTCCCAATAGCTTGATGCCGAAGCACTCAGGTGCAACTGTCCATAGTGCTCGGCCAGCGGTTGCGCCAGCGACAGGGTCGTGCGGTTGCGATGACGCTGGTGGCGCTGATCGCTTGCATCGCGCAGGAACTGGCGGCTCAACTGGGCGTCTTCCAGGCCATAAAAGCCGCGGGTCGAGTAGCGATAGGTCGCCAGAGCGATTTGTGTGTCGGTTTCACTCAGGGTCTTGGCGTAGCTCAGGCGCAGGCTCTGGCCTTGCTGGCTGCCGAGCCCGGGCAGATGGGTGCGGGCCTGGGTGAGGTCGGCGCCGAACGCACCAAGCTCGGTGTTCAGGCTGCCACCGAACAAGGCCGAGCCATACCCTGATGCCAGGGTCATGCCGCTGTAGGTGCTGACCAGGTTGTTCAGGCCATATTGCCAGGTACCTTCGACAAATACCGGGTCACTGTCCAGTGCCTGGTTACGCAGGGTACCCAGGGTTGCACTGAAGCGGCTGGCACCGGCGCGCAAGGATAACGGAACAGCAGCGTAAGGCACGGAGAAGCTATGTTCGCGGCCGTCGGCCTCGGTTACCGTGACCTCCAGATCGCCACCGTAGCCGGTTGCATACAAATCATCGATTTCGAAGGCGCCTGGCGCCACAGTGGTTTCATGCAGGGTCACGCCGCGTTGGCGGACCACCACCCGGGCATTACTGCTGGCAATCCCGCGGACTACGGGGGCATAGCCGCGCTGCGAGGCGGGGAGCATACGATTGTCGCTGGCCAGGCGTATGCCGGTGAAACTCAATGAGTCGAACAGCTCGCCCGAGGTGTAGCTTTCGCCCAGGGTAAGTTGCGAGCGCCAGGGCGTGATATCGCGTTGGGCATAGCTGGCAATGCTCTGATAGCGCTGCTGGCCCTGGTCGCTCCAGTTCAGTGAACCGTCATGACGCAGGCGCCATGGCCCGATGTTGAGCCCGGCGCCCAAGCCCAGGTAGGTCTGGCGCGAATTATCCTGATTGCGGTGCCGGGTGCTGTAGTTGTTGAGGTTGTAATTGAGAAAACCCGCCGTTATGCCCTCATCCCATTGCGCCGGGTCGACTGTTTCACGCGCACTGCGCTTGACCGCGATTTGCGGTACCGACAGGTACAGGCGTTGGCTGGCAAAATCCAGACGGCTGCTGGCATCGTCAAGTGCGCCGTCCAGGGGGATGCAGGTATCGACGGCAAGCAGCTGCTGTTGCGCCTGCGGGCTGAACTTGCTGATATCCAGGCCCAGACGCTCCAGCAAAGCGTTGTCGAAACAGGCCAGGGCTTCTTCTTTACCGGGCCAGGCCTTGAAGCTGAGGTTCATGCGCCCGTGCCAGTTATCGTTGACCAGCACATCCACGCTGTAGGTTCCGGGGCTTGTGATGTTGCGTCGCTGATAGCGCGAGAGGTCCACGGGGGAGGTACTACCGTTGCCCAAAAACGCCGGTTCAAACTCGACAATTGCGGACGAAGGTGTGTCGGCCATGGCCGGTACTTGCCAAAGCAACAGACTGGCCAGGCCAACGGGTAATCGGCTTACTAACGAAGCTGAGCTTTTTCGATACGAGCGAAAGTGCAATAACATTATCGTCATTTTCAGAAGTGCCAATAGTAAACCTGGGCACGCACGAAAACTTCGAGACCGCCCGGAGTGTCAGATAAGGAGTAAGGCTATGGGCTGGGTGTAGTAGCCGTCACTGCACTTAGGGGCGCGCTATTGTTATGGCCTGCGCCATAATCATTAATGCTGGTAAAGTTGATGGTTGCGCTTGGATTAATAGGTGCCGAAGGGCTGAAGTGTGCGAGCGAATAAGGTGCAATATAGCCGGTGCCCAAGGACGTCGACTGGCCGTTGAATTCGACTTTTATTCCCCCGAGATTGACAAAGTAGGCCGTTGGGTTGCGGCCAACCAGCGTGTGCGGCTTGCCGTCCTGGCCAGGCGCTCGGTGCCAGGTTACCAGGGCGGGTGCGTCCTCGGGCTTGCCTGGCAGGCCTTGTGGGCGGTACAGCAGCTTGATGCGGGTACGAAAGGCCAGTTGCAGGACGTTGCTGTCTTTGGCTTTTGGGGGGACTTCTAACATGTTGAACCAGAAGATTGACTCTCGATCACTGGCCATCGGGCTGCCGGTGTGCAACAGGCGAATACTCTGCCCTTGAGCAGGTTCGATGCGGGCCAGCGCCGGCGTTACGGTAAAGGGGACCTGTAGAGTCTCGGGTGCTGCTCGGGAATCGCCATCGTCTACCCAGACCTGAACCAGGCTGGGGTCTTTGCCATTGTTGAGGAGGTTGACGGTAGCCTCGCGCTCTTGTGCCGCAAAGATGATACGGGTGCCGGTAATTACAACGCTGGCATGCGCGGGTGCGCTGGCCGCCAGTAGCGCGAGGGCAGCCAGCAGGAAGGAAGAAAAGCGAGTCATGAAAGCGATATCCGACCTGATTGGGGGTAGCAGACGCGCAAGGCGCGCCTGCTGGTTCATTACGGCAGATTGATCACGTACTGAACGCGGGAGTTGGCGGCACCCGGGGTGACCGCTGCGGCGGAAGCGTAGTACTGGCTGGTGTAGCGCAGGGTCGCAGCGCCATCTACCAGTTCTACGGGGACAGTGTTTTGGCCACCGCTTACCCCGCCGATAATGATCGGAATGCCCGCCTGGTTGAGCAGTTGGTACTGCACGCCAGTTGCGCTGGTAGGACCGGCATCCATGTTCAGTCGGCCGTTCTGCACATTGGCGCCGCCCAGGAACTCGATGTCCACTTCGCCGCTGGTGCCAGCGACACAGTTGGTCAGGGAGATCTCGAAGGGGCGAGGTTGGGCGATACTGCCGACAGTAGTGAATTCGGTGGTATGCGCCGGGCTCATGGCAACAGTGAAGTTCTGGCCGCCAGGGCCGCCGTTGATGGTGCAAGTGGTGCCCGAGATGCTGCCGGTGAAATCGATCAGGCCATCAGTTGCCTGGGCATTGAGGGTGACGCCAGCCAACAGAGGTAAGGACAGGGCAAGAGCGAAAATGCGTTTGTTCATTTTTTTTCCAACTGGATTAATTAAGATTGCGCGTTGATAAGTAAAATGAGGTGTTGCATAGACATATTTACTTGCTTTTGAGCGCCAGGAAATTATGCGGATTATTTGTTTGGCTGGATGTAGGAAGAAGGGTGGTGATGGCGGAGGGAACTTAGCCGGGTATTGTAAGATTGGGTGTTTATAGAAAGGAGTGAGGCAGGAAGTGTTAGAAAGGGGGTGGTATGCTTTATGTGATGTAGGCAATATTGCTGTTAGCGTGAAAGAAACATTAGCTTCTTACGCGGCTAGTCTTAATGTCTGTAAGATTTGACGTTGCCCAGTCAGGCAGGTATAAACCGCCTTCACTTGCATCAAGGCCTTTTCCCATGAGTTTCAGTCCGCTTATCCGACAGCTGATCGACGCGTTGCGCATCTTGCCTGGCGTCGGACAGAAAACCGCCCAGCGCATGGCCTTGCAGCTATTGGAGCGTGATCGCAGTGGCGGTACCCGGCTGGCCCAGGCCTTGAACCAGGCCATGGAAGGGGTGGGGCATTGCCGCCAGTGCCGGACCCTGACCGAGCAGGAGCTGTGCCCGCAGTGTTCCGACACGCGCCGGGACGACACGCTGCTGTGCGTGGTAGAAGGACCGATGGATGTCTATGCCGTCGAGCAGACCGGCTATCGCGGCCGTTACTTCGTGCTCAAAGGGCATTTGTCGCCGCTTGATGGCCTGGGCCCGGAAGCCATCGGCATTCCGCAACTGATGGCGCGGATCGAGGAGCAGGGCAGCTTCACCGAAGTAATCCTGGCCACCAACCCGACGGTGGAAGGTGAAGCGACCGCCCATTACATCGCCCAGTTGCTGGCCGACAAAGGTCTGGTCGCTTCCCGTATCGCCCACGGTGTGCCATTGGGCGGTGAGCTGGAGCTGGTCGACGGCGGCACCCTGGCGCATTCGTTCGCCGGGCGCAAACCGATTTCGCTGTAACCCAGGGTCTTTAATCGCGGGGCAAGCCCGCTCCCACAGAACCTTAGCCTGTGGGAGCGAGCTTGCCCCGCGATGCTGTCAATACTCGCTCAGCGAGAACTCGGTCAGGCAGAAGGTCGGCACACCCACGTCGTTCAGGCGCTGGGAGCCGCCCAGCTCTGGCAGGTCGATGATCGCCGCTGCCTCGAACACCTGCGCACCCATGCGCCGTACCAGCTTGGTGGCGGCCAGCAGGGTGCCACCGGTGGCGATCAGGTCATCAAAAATCAGTACCGAGTCGCCTTCGCAGAGGCTGTCGGCGTGCACTTCGAGGAAGGCTTCGCCGTACTCGGTCTGGTAGCCCTCGGCGAGCACGTCGGCCGGCAGCTTGCCTTGCTTGCGAAACAGGATCAGGGGTTTGTTCAACTGGTGGGCGATGATCGAGCCGATCAGAAAGCCGCGCGCATCCATCGCGCCGATATGGCTGAACTCGGTTTCAACATAGCGTTCGATAAAGGCATCGGCGACATGGCGCAGGCCCCGCGGCGACTGGAACAGCGGGGTGATGTCGCGAAAGATCACGCCCGGCTTGGGGAAGTCCGGTACGGGGCGGATCAGGGCTTTGAGGTCGAAAGTGGCGCTGGGCATGGGCGGGTATCCTGAGAAACGAATGCCCGCCAGTATACCTGTTATCCGCGGGGTCAGCTTTCCAGCGAACCACCGGCCAGGGCGCACAGCTGAATCGGGTCAAGGATATGGATTTCCTTGCCCTCGGCCTGGATCAGGCCGTTCTGCTGAAAGCGCGTGAACACCCGTGAGACGGTCTCGACCGCCAGGCCCAGGTAATTGCCGATTTCGTTGCGTGACATGCTCAGGCGGAACTGGTTGGCCGAGTAACCACGGGCACGGAAGCGTGCCGAGAGGTTGACCAGGAAGGTGGCGATGCGCTCGTCAGCGGTCTTTTTCGACAGCAGCAGCATCATTTGCTGGTCATCGCGGATTTCCCGGCTCATCACCCGCATCAGCTGGCGACGCAGCTGTGGCAGTTGCACCGACAGCTCATCCAGGCGCTCGAAAGGAATCTCGCACACCGAGGTGGTTTCCTGGGCCTGGGCCGACACCGGGTAGGCCTCGGTGTCCATGCCGGACAGGCCGACCAGTTCGCTGGGCAGGTGGAAGCCGGTGATCTGCTCTTCGCCGCTGTCGCTCAGGCTGAAGGTTTTCAGGGCGCCGGAGCGCACCGCATAGACCGAGCCGAAATTGTCGCCCTGGCGGAACAGAAACTCGCCTTTTTTCAGCGGACGCCCGCGTTTGACGATTTCATCCAGTGCATCCATGTCTTCCAAGTTCAATGACAAGGGCAGGCACAGAGGCGCCAGGCTGCAATCCTTGCAATGGGCCTGGTTATGGGGGCGCAGTTTAACTGGCTCGGACATTTCTTCAATCCTTGTGGGAAAGCACACATAAGCCGTAAGGGTAACCCAGGCTAGGGTGTTTCGGCCAGCTTGGACGATTGTGCCGAGGCCAGACGGGACAAGACTGCGACAAAAAACCTCAGATAACCCGGGAGAAACGTTGGCGGTTGTGCAGGTCCAGGTAGGCATCGAAGACCATGCACACCGAGCGCACCAGCAGTCGTCCGGCGGGCAGCACCTTGATGCTGTCGTTGCCTAGTTCGATCAGGCCATCCTTGTGCATGGCCTGCAGGGCGGGCCACTGGTCGTTGAAATAGCCGCGAAAGTCAATGGTGAAATCCCGCTCGATGGTTGCGAAGTCCAGTTCGAAATGGCAGATCAATTGCTGGATCACCGCCCGGCGCACGCGGTCATCCTCGCTGCAGATCAAGCCGCGGCTGGTCGCCAGTTGAGCGGTGGACAAGGTGTCCTGGTAGGTGTTGAGGTCGCTGCTGTTCTGGCAATAGAGGTCGCCGATCTGGCTGATGGCCGATACCCCCAGGCCAATCAGGTCGCAATGCCCGTGGGTGGTGTAGCCCTGGAAGTTGCGCTGCAGGGTCGACTCTTCCTGGGCAATCGCCAGCTCGTCATCGGGCAGGGCGAAGTGGTCCATGCCGATGTACACGTAGCCAGCGGCGGTCAGTTGCTCGATGGTGTTGTGGAGCATTTCCAGTTTTGCCGCCGGGGCCGGCAGCTCGTTGCTGTCGATGCGCCGCTGGGGCATGAAGCGTTCCGGCAGGTGCGCATAGTTGAACACCGAGAGGCGATCGGGCTGCAGTTTGATCACTTCCTCGACGGTGCGGGCAAAACCTTCCGGGGTCTGCTTGGGCAGGCCGTAGATCAGGTCGAGGTTGATCGAGCGAAATTGCAGGGTGCGCGCCGCTTCGATGATCGCCCGGGTCTGCTCCAGGCTCTGCAGGCGGTTGATCGCCCGCTGCACAACCGGGTCGAGGTCCTGCACGCCAAGGCTGACGCGGTTGAAGCCGAGCTCACGGAGCAGGCCCATGGTCGACCAATCGGCCTCGCGCGGGTCGATTTCAATGCCGTAGTCGCCGGAGTCGTCATCCAGCAGGTTGAAATGCTGGCGCAAGTGGGCCATCAGCTGGCGCAGCTCGACGTGGCTGAGGAAGGTCGGGGTGCCGCCGCCAAAGTGCAACTGCTCGACGGTCTGCTTGGGGTCCAGGTGGCAGGCGATCAGCTGGATTTCCTGCTCCAGGCGCTGCAGGTAGGGCGCGGCGCGGCCACGGTCCTTGGTGATGACCTTGTTGCAGGCGCAGTAGTAGCAGATGTTGGCGCAGAACGGCACGTGCACATAGATCGACAGTGGGCGAACGGCACGACGGCTGTCACGCAGGGCGTGCAGCAGGTCGAAGGAGCCGACTTCGCTGTGCAGTTGCACCGCGGTCGGGTAGGAGGTGTAGCGTGGGCCGGCCAGGTCGTAGCGGCGAATCAGGTCGGAGTCCCAACGAAGAACGTCGAGCATGCGGGCAGTCCCCAGAAAGAGCAGCAGTGTCCGGAGTCTAGGGAGTGCCGGGCAAACCCGTGTTGATTTGTATCAACGCCGCTTCAGTGGCCCATCAGCCAGTGCTGGTGTGGCCCTGGCAGGGTCCACAGGCCAAACAGCATCACCAGCACGCCGCCGGCGATACGCACGCCCCGCTGGCGCAGCAGGGCGCTGGTGCGTTCGGCGGCAAGGCCGGTGGCCAGCAGTACCGGCCAGGTGCCCAGGCCGAAGGCCAGCATCAACAGCGCGCTGTCGGCGGCATTGCCCTGGCTCGCGGCCCAGAGCAGGGTGCTGTACACCAGCCCGCACGGCAGCCAGCCCCACAGGGCGCCCAGCAGCAGGGCGCGCGGCAGGCTGGAGACCGGTAGCAGGCGGTTGGCCAGCGGCTGTATATGCCGCCACAGGCCCCGGCCCAGGCCCTCGATACGGGTCAGGCCGCTCCACCAGCCGGCCAGGTACAGGCCCATGCTGATCAGCAGCAGCGCCGCCAGTACGCGCATGGCGGTCGCCACCGGGCTGTTGGCCACCGCCCAGCCGGCCAGGCCGAGCAGCAGGCCGGCCAGGGCATAACTGAGGATGCGCCCCAGGTTGTAGGCCAGCAACAGGCGAAAGCGGCGGCTGCGTTGCTCCTTGGGAATGGCCAGGGTCAGCGCGCCCATCAGGCCGCCGCACATGCCCAGGCAATGGCCACCACCGAGCAGGCCGAGAATCAACGCCGAGCTGAGCAGGGGCAGAAGTTCAGTCACGGCGCGGGGTACCGTCGTCGGGTTTCTTGCCGTCGGCCTCGTCCATGGCTGCCTGGTGCTGCGGGTCCTGGTCGTCGAAGAGGATGCTGTGGGCCGGGCCGTCGAGGTCGTCGTACTGGCCGCTGTCCACCGCCCAGAAGAAGATGTAGATGGCGATGGCGACGATCAGCAGGGCCGCCGGGATCATGATGTAAAGCGCGGGCATGGGGGCTCCTGGTCAGGCCGTCGCGGGATGCGTGGCAGTGGCTGGCGCATGGCTGGCCGGCAGGCCGCTGACGCGGGTCAGGCGCAGGGCATTGAGGACCACGATCAGCGAACTGACCGACATGCCGACCGCCGCCCAGATTGGCGTGATCCAGCCCAGTGCGGCGAACGGCAGCATGACGCCATTATACGCCGAGGCCCACAGCAGGTTCTCGATAATGATCCGCCGGGTGCGCCGGGCCAGGCTGAAGGCCTGGACCAGGGCGTCCAGGCGGTTGGACAGCAGCACGGCGTCGGCGCTGGTCTTGGCCAGGTCGGTGGCCGAGCCCATGGCGATGCTGATGTCGGCCGCCGCCAGGATTGGCACATCGTTGACCCCGTCGCCGAGCATCAACACCTTGCGCCCTTGCTGCTGCAGGGCCTTGAGTTGCTCCAGCTTGTCGTCCGGGCGCAGGCTGCCAATGGCCTGGTCGATCTGCAGTTCGGCGGCCACGCTGTGGACCATCGGCGAGCTGTCGCCAGACAGCAGCAGGGTCTGCCAGCCACGGGCGCGGCAGGCCGCCAGCAGGTCGGCGGCATCGCTGCGCAGGCGGTCGTCGAGGACGAACCAGGCCAGCGGGCCTTGCTGGTCACCGAGCAACAGCCATTGCCCGGCTTCGTCTGGCATCGCCGGTGTGGGGGCGCCGCTGAGGGCGCAGACAAAGCCGGCTTCGCCGATGCGCAGCACGTGCTCGCCTACCTTGCCTTCAAGACCCAGCCCGGGCATTGCCTGAACTTCGTCGGCAGCCTGGCTGGCGCGGCCAAAGGCGCGGGCGATGGGGTGCTCGGAGCGGTTTTCGAGGGCGGCGGCGAGCATCAGGCAACGATCGGCGTCGGTGTCGCGCAAGGGGCGGATTGCGCGCAGGGTCAGGCGGCCTTCGGTGAGGGTGCCGGTCTTGTCGAAGATTACCGTGTCGATCTGGTTCAGGCCTTCCAGCACGTGGCCGCGGGTCAGCAGCAGGCCGAGCTTGTGCAGGGTGCCGGTGGCGGCGGTCAGCGCGGTCGGGGTGGCCAGCGACAGGGCGCAGGGGCAGGTAGCGACCAGCATGGCCAGGACGATCCAGAACGCCCGCGACGGGTCGATCTGCCACCACAGCAGGCCGATGGCGGCCGAGGCGATCAGGGTAAACAACAAGAACCACTGCGAGGCGCGGTCGGCGATTTCCGCCAGGCGCGGTTTTTCCGACTGTGCCCGCTCCAGCAGGCGCACGATCGCCGACAGCCGGGTGTCCTGGCCCAGAGCCTGGACCTCGACGGTCAGCGCGCTCTCGACGTTGAGGGTACCGGCGGTGACTGCGTCGCCAGCGCTGCGTGGTTGCGGCAGGTACTCGCCGGTAAGCAGCGACTCGTCGATGCTCGACTGGCCACTGACGATGCGCCCGTCGGCGGGGATCACGTGGCCTGGTTGGATCAATACGCAGTCTTTGAGGCGCAGTTCGCTGAGCAGGATCCGCTCGCTCTGCCCGGCCGCGCCCAGGCGCAGGCACGAGGCCGGCAGCAGGTTGACCAGTTGCGCGGTGGCGGCGGCGGTGCGCTCGCGGGCGCGGCGTTCAAGGTAGCGCCCGGCCAACAGGAACAGGGCAAACATCCCCACGGCGTCGAAGTACAGCTCGCCGCTGCCGGTGATTGCGGTCCAGATCCCGGCACCGTAGGCCAGGCCGATGGCCAGCGATACCGAGACGTCCATGGTCAGGTGGCGGGTACGCAGGTCGCGGGCGGCGCCGCGAAAGAACGGTGCGCAACTGTAGAACACGATCGGCGTGGTAAGGAACATCGCCACCCAGCGCAGGATGGTGTGCAGCTCCGGGCTCAGGTCGATGTTGAACTCCGGCCAGGTGGCCATGGTTGCCATCATCGCCTGGAACCACAGCAGCCCGGCCACGCCCAGTTGGCGCAGGGCGGTGCGGTTCTCGCTGGCCAGTTGTTCGGCGGCGCGGTCGGCCTGGTAGGGGTGGGCGGCGTAGCCGATGTGGCGCAGCTCGGCGAGCAGCTTGGACAGCGGCAACGCACTGTCGGCCCAGCTCACCTGCAGGCGGTGGTTGGACAGGTTCAAACGCGCCTCGGCCACCGCCGGCAGGTTGCGCAGGTGCTTTTCGATCAGCCAGCCGCAAGCGGCGCAACTGATGCCTTCGATCAGCAGGGTGGTTTCGGCCAGCTCGCCGCTGTGGCGCACGAAGGGCTTTTGCACATCGGCGCGGTCGTACAGGGCCAGTTCGTCGACCAGTTGCTGGGGCAGGGCATCGGGGTTGGCGCTGGCTTCACTGCGGTGCTGGTAATAGCTTTCCAGGTTGCCGGCGACGATGGCTTCGGCCACCGCCTGGCAGCCCGGACAGCAAAACGCCCGCGGCTGGCCAAGCACCACGGCGGTGAAGTGGCTGCCGGCGGGCACGGGCAGGGCGCAGTGGTAGCAGGGCGTGGGGCTGGTCATGGTGTCAGTCGCAAGGTGTGGTGTTGGGCTGATCGCGGGTCAAGCCCGCTCCCACAGGGATTCATTGCACCTGTGGGAGCGGGCTTGCCCCGCGATCAGCAACGACTCATTTCTCGAGGTGTTCAGCCCCTTGCAGCGCCTCGTCACCGAGTACCAGGGTCTTGTCGTGAGCGACTTCTTCTTCCTCGAACAGGCGCCAGACATGCGCGTCCTGGCTGCCCAGCAGCTCGACGAAACGCCGGCCCTCGACCTTGTCGCCAAGCTGGCCGAGGTAGCGGCCGGCTTCGCTGTCGCTGCGGGTCAGCATGATCTTGCGGTCCTTCTCCGGCTGGGTCGGCGAAATGAGGTTCAGCTCCAGGGTTTGCGGCTGGCTGTTGCCGGTCAGGCGCAGGTCGACTTCACCGGTCAGCGCGTCCAGGTGCACGCTGGCCTTGAGGTTGAGGGTCTGGGCCAGCAGCTCGCGGTCCAGCGAGCGGTTGATGCCTTTGCCGGCCTCGTAGTAGTTGTCGTTGACCAGGTTGTCCGGGTTGTTCACCGCGATGGTCACCATGGTCAGGCTGAGGGTCACCGAGGTGGCCAATACACCGATGATGATCCACGGCCAGAGGTGCTTGTACCAGGGGCTTGCGGCAGTTGCAGAAGGCATGGGCTCAGTCTCTTATCGAATTTGCGGGCCGATGAAGCGGCTCTTGGCTTCAACCTGGGTGGCGCTGTCGTCAGCGTCCTTGAGGGTGAAGATGACTTCGTTGGTGGTCGACGGCAGTTGCTCCGGGGCCATCGACAGTTGTACCGGCAGGCTGACGATATCGCCGGCCGCGACGCGGATTTCCCGTGCGCCCTCAAGCTTGAGGTCAGGCAGGCCGCCGGCTTCGAGCACGTAGACGTGGTCGCGCTGGTCCTTGTTCATGACCTTCAGGCTGTAGACGTTCTCGATCCGCCCCTGGGCGTTCTCGCGGTACAGCACGCGGTCTTTGCTGACGTCGAAACCGACCAGCGGACGCATGACGAACGCGGTAGTGAGCAGGCCGATCATGGTCAACAGCACCACGGCATAACCGATCAGGCGCGGGCGCACCATGTGGGTCTTCTGCCCCGACAGGTTGTGCTCGGTGGTGTAGCTGATCAGGCCTTTGGGGTAGTTCATCTTGTCCATGATGGTGTCGCAGGCGTCGATGCAGGCGGCGCAGCCGATGCACTCGATCTGCAGGCCGTCACGGATGTCGATGCCGGTCGGGCACACCTGTACACACATGGTGCAGTCGATGCAGTCGCCCAGGCCCTTGGCCTTGTAGTCCAGGTCTTTTTTACGCGGGCCACGGGTTTCGCCGCGGCGCGGGTCGTAGGAAACGATCAGGGTGTCTTTGTCGAACATCACGCTCTGGAAGCGTGCATACGGGCACATGTACACGCACACTTGCTCGCGCAGCCAGCCGGCGTTGCCGTAGGTGGCCAGGGTGAAGAAGCCGACCCAGAAATAGGCCCAGCCGTCGGCCTGGCCGGTAAAGAACTCAATCACCAGCTCGCGGATCGGCGAGAAGTAGCCGACGAAAGTCATGCCGGTGACAAAGCCGATGCTCAGCCACAGGCTGTGCTTGGCCAGCTTGCGCAGGAATTTGTTGCCGCTCATTGGCGCCTTGTCGAGCTTCATGCGCTGGTTGCGGTCACCTTCGGTGACTTTCTCGCACCACATGAAGATCCAGGTCCACACGCTTTGCGGGCAGGTGTAGCCGCACCAGACGCGGCCGGCGTAAACGGTGATGAAGAACAGGCCGAAGGCGGCGACGATCAGCAGGCCCGAGAGCAGGATGAAGTCCTGAGGCCAGATGGTGGTGCCGAAAATGTAGAACTTGCGCTCCGGCAGGTTCCACCAGACGGCCTGGTGGCCACCCCAGTTCAGCCATACCGTACCAAAGTACAGCAGGAACAGGACGGCGCCGCCGACCATGCGCAAGTTGCGGAACACGCCGGTGAAGGCGCGGGTGTAGATTTTTTCTCGGGAGGCGTAGAGATCGACGCTGCTGGTGTCTTTACTGGCAGGCGGGGTGACGTCATGTACCGGAATCTGCTTGCTCATCATTGAGTCCCACGGCAGTGGAGAAGTGCCGCGGCCAGTACCTGCCGGCCGCAGTCGAAAGCTTGCTGCTCTAGGGCGCATGATACGCCTGTCCTGCCGCCAGGGGGGAGGGGTGCGACCTTTGGCCGCGTTGGGGAATCGCGGTTAATAGTGTATTGGCCCGTGTCAATTGACACAGGTCATGGGTCGGGGCAGGGTCTATAAAAAAGCCCCGGCAGTTTCACTGACGGGGCTTTTGCCAGCTGGGCGAATTACTGCGCTTCAGCGGTTTTCTCAGGCTGGTGCGACAGGCTGTAGACATAGGCGGCCAGCAGGTGGACCTTGTCGTTGCCCTGGATTGCTTCCTGGGCAGGCATCTGGCCCTGGCGGCCGTAACGGATGGTCTGCTGCAGTTGGGCGAAGCTCGAACCGTAGATGAACGCGGTCGGGTGGGTCAGGTTGGGCGCGCCCATGGCCGGGGTGCCCTTGCCTTCAGGGCCGTGGCAGGCCACGCAGTTGGCGGCAAACAACTTCTGGCCGTTGGCCGGATCCGCCTTGGCATCCTTGGGCAGGGTGCGGCCATCGAGGTTGGTCAGCACGTAGGCAGCAACGTCGGCAACACCTTGTTCGCCGATGACTTCGGCCCAGGCCGGCATCACCCCGTGACGACCGCCCATGATGGTGGCCTTGATGGTTTCCGGTTCGCCGCCCCAACGCCAGTCGTTGTCGGTGAGGTTGGGGAAGCCGTAGGAGCCCTTGGCGTCGGAGCCATGGCACACCGCGCAGTTGGAGGCGAACAGGCGCCCGCCCATCTTCAGCGCTTGTGGGTCCTTGGCCACTTCTTCAATAGGCATCGACGCGAATTTGGCGAAGATCGGCCCGAACTTGGCGTCCGAGCGGGCCATTTCCTTTTCCCACTCGTGCACGCCGGTCCAGCCGGCCTGGCCGTTGGCAAACTCGGTTTTCTTGTCGTTGTCCAGGTACTGGTAGCCCGGCAGGATGCCTTTCCAGTTACCCAGGCCCGGGTACAGCACCAGGTAGCCAAGGGCGAAAACGATGGTGCCGACGAACAGCATGAACCACCATTTTGGCAGCGGGTTGTCGTACTCCTCGATGCCGTCGTAGGCGTGGCCCACGGTTTCTTCAGTGGTTTCGCTGCGCTGGCCCTTGCGGGTGGACAGCAGCAGCCAGGTCAGGGCGAAGATGGTGCCCAGACTCAAAACGGTGACGTACAGACTCCAGAAGGTAGTCATTCGTTGTTACTCCTAGACGCTTTCGCTTGCGCTTGCTCGACGTGCTTGCTGGCTTCGGGATCATCCGCGAAGGGCAGCATGGTCGCTTCGTCGAACTCGGACTTGCGCCGAGAACTGAACACCCACAACGCCAGGCCGATAAAGGCCACCATCACCACGACGGTGCCCAGGCCACGAATCATCCCGATATCCATCAATGTCACCGTTTGCTTTTGATGATGGTGCCCAGGCCTTGCAGGTAGGCAACCAGGGCGTCCATTTCAGTCTTGCCCTTGACCGCGTCGCGGGCACCGGCGATGTCTTCATCGGTGTACGGCGTGCCGAGGGTGCGCAGGACTTCCATCTTCTTCACCGTGTCCTTGCCATCGAGCTTGTTCTCCACCAACCATGGGTAGGCCGGCATCTTCGATTCGGGCACGACGTTGCGCGGGTTGTACAGGTGAGCACGGTGCCAGTCGTCGGAGTAACGACCGCCGACGCGGGCCAGGTCCGGGCCGGTACGCTTGGAACCCCAGAGGAACGGGTGGTCCCAGACGCTTTCACCGGCGACCGAGTAGTGGCCATAGCGTTCGGTTTCGGCGCGGAACGGCCGGATCATCTGCGAGTGGCACTGCACGCAGCCTTCGCGGATATAGATGTCGCGGCCTTCGAGTTCAAGCGCGGTACGCGGCTTCATGCCCTCGACCGGCTTGTTGGTAACGTCCTGGAAGAACAGCGGGACGATCTGGGTCAGGCCGCCGATGCTCACGGCGATGACCATGAAGAAGGCCAGCAGGCCGATATTCTTCTCGACTACTTCATGCTTCATCAGTGAGCTCCAACTACAGCGATCTGAGCGGCGGCTTCAGCTTCGGCCGGCTTCGAGGCGCGCACGGTTCGGAAAACGTTGTACGCCATCAGCAGCATGCCGGAGGCGAAGAACGCACCGCCCAGGGCGCGGACGATAAAGCCCGGGTGGCTGGCCTGCAGGGCTTCGACGAAGGAGTAGGTGAGGGTGCCGTCGTCGTTGATTGCACGCCACATCAGGCCCTGGGTGATGCCGTTGACCCACATCGAGGAGATGTACAGTACGGTACCGATGGTCGCCAGCCAGAAGTGCGCGTTGATCAGGCCGGTGCTGTGCATCTGCTCGCGGCCGTAGACCTTCGGAATCATGTGGTACAGGGCGCCGATCGAGATCATCGCTACCCAGCCAAGGGCGCCGGCGTGTACGTGGCCGACGGTCCAGTCGGTGTAGTGCGACAGCGAGTTGACGGTCTTGATCGCCATCATCGGACCTTCGAAGGTCGACATGCCGTAGAACGCCAGCGAAACCACGAGGAAGCGCAGGATCGGGTCGGTACGCAGCTTATGCCAGGCGCCCGAGAGGGTCATCATGCCGTTGATCATGCCGCCCCAGCTTGGCGCCAGGAGGATGATCGACATGGCCATGCCCAGCGACTGTGCCCAGTCCGGCAGGGCGGTGTAGTGCAAATGATGCGGGCCGGCCCAGATGTACAGGGTGATCAGCGCCCAGAAGTGCACGATCGACAGGCGATAGGAGTAGATCGGGCGCTCGGCCTGTTTCGGCACGAAGTAGTACATCATGCCGAGAAAGCCTGTGGTCAGGAAGAAACCTACGGCGTTGTGGCCGTACCACCACTGGATCATCGCATCGGTGGCACCCGAATACGCCGAGTAGGACTTGAACAGGCTGACCGGCAACGAGGCGTGGTTGACGATGTGCAGCATCGCGGTAACCACGATGAAGGCGCCGTAGAACCAGTTACCGACATAGATGTGCTTGGTCTTGCGCTTGACGATGGTGCCGAAGAACACCACGCCGTAGGTGACCCAGACAATGGCCAGCAAAATGGCGATCGGCCATTCCAGCTCGGCGTATTCCTTGGTCGTGGTGTAGCCCAGCGGCAAGGTAATGAGCGCACCGACGATGACCGCTTGCCAACCCCAGAAGGTGAAGGCCGCGAGGCTGTCGGAAATCAGTCGCGTCTGGCAGGTTCGCTGCACGACATAGTAGGAAGTGGCAAACAGTGCACAACCACCGAAGGCGAAGATCACCAGGTTGGTGTGCAATGGGCGAAGGCGTCCGAAGCTCGTCCACGGCAGGTCCAGGTTCAGCTGGGGCCAGACCAGTTGCGAGGCGATGAAGACACCAAGCCCCATGCCAAGGATCCCCCAGACCACCGTCATGATGGCGAACTGGCGGACGACCTTATAGTTATAAGCAGTCGGACTGATTGCTGTGCTCATTCTAAGGTTCCACGGTTTGGGTGTTTTTATAGGGTAAAAATCGGCGCAAGTATGTATAAACCGTGTGGTTATTGCAACGCGATGGCGCCCGCGCCGATCCTTGCCAAAGCCTGTTCCACGGCGGTTTCGAGCCTTTGTGGCGGGCAAATTGTACACAATTAAATATCTAATATGTGTACCAAAATTTGATTTTTCGTCTATGGCAAAGGCTTTCGATGAGCGCGTGCGCAGTACCGTTCATCACTCGCCGATCGGCGCTTGAGTCGGCCCCATCAGCCTTTGCGCAGAACCGCTGGCGAAAAATGCCCCAAAAAGGTGCAAACACACCGGCTGTTTCAGTCGCTGTGGCAACAAGCTTAGTTGTGATCGAGGGGGGTGCAAGGCGGGGGCAGGGCGGGGTGCGACACTTGGTCGCAAGGGGCGAAGGGAACCGCCGCATCGGGTGCCGATGCGGCGATTTGAGTCAAGGCTCAGTTACTCAATCGTTTTACTTGGCAGACAGGCTTTCGCCTTGTGCAGGTTGCTCCTGGGAAAGGCTGTAGACATAGGCGGCCAGCAAGTGGACCTTGTCGTTGCCCTGGATCGCTTCCTGGGCAGGCATCTGGCCCTGGCGGCCGTAGCGGATGGTCTGCTGCAGTTGGGCGAAGCTTGAGCCGTAGATGAACGCGGTCGGGTGGGTCAGGTCCGGTGCGCCCATGGCCGGGGTGCCTTTGCCTTGTGGACCGTGGCAGGCCACGCAGTTGGCGGCAAACAGCTTCTCGCCGTTGGCCGGATCCGCCTTGGCTTCCTGCGGCAGGCTGCGGCCATCGAGGTTGGTCAGCACGAAGGCGGCAACGTCGGCAACGCCTTGTTCGCCAATCACGTCGGCCCAGGCCGGCATTACCCCGTGACGGCCGCCCATGATGGAGGCCTTGATGGTTTCCGGCTCGCCACCCCAGCGCCAGTCCTTGTCGGTGAGGTTAGGGAAGCCGTAGGCACCCTTGGCGTCGGAACCGTGGCAAACAGCGCAGTTGGAGGCGAACAGACGGCCGCCCATTTTCAGCGCCTGCGGATCCTTGGCCACTTCTTCCACCGGCATGGCGGCGAACTTGGCGAAGATCGGTCCGAACTTGGCGTCGGCCTTGTTCATTTCCTTTTGCCATTCGTTGGTCTGCGTCCAGCCGTCCTCATAGCCCGGCAGGATGCCTTTCCAGTTGCCCAGGCCTGGATAGAGGATCAGGTAGCCGACCGAAAACACCAGGGTGGCGACGAACAGCCAGAACCACCACTTGGGCAGCGGGTTGTCGTACTCCTCGATGCCGTCGAAGCTGTGGCCCATGGTCTGGTCGGTGGTGCCTTTGGTTTCGCCCTTGCGGGTGCCCAGCAGCAGCCAGGTCAGGCCGATCAGGCTACCGATGGTCAGTACGCAGATGTACGTACTCCAGAAGGTGGTCATTGCCCGTTACTCCTCGGTTCGGGTTCGTTGGCGGCAGGTGCCAGGCGGTCGTCGGCAAACGGCAGCAGGCTGGCTTCGGCGAATTCACGGTCACGCCGGCCGTTGAACACCCACAGCGACAGGCCAATGAAGGCGATGGCCACCAGCAGGGTGCCCAGGCCGCGCAATTGGCCGATATCCAGTGTGAAGTCCATGGCCCTTACCTCTTGTTCTTGATCGCGGTGCCGAGCACCTGCAGGTAGGCAACCAGCGCGTCCATTTCGGTCTTGCCCTTGAGCGATTCCACCGCGCCGCTGATGTCGGCATCGGTGTACGGCACGCCGAGGGTGCGCATGGTGCTCAGCTTGGTCTCGGTGTGGCTGCTGTCGACCGGGTTGGCGACCAGCCATGGGTAGGCCGGCATCTTCGACTCGGGCACGACGTTGCGCGGGTTGTACAGGTGCGCACGGTGCCAGTCGTCGGAGTAGCGGCCACCGACGCGGGCCAGGTCCGGGCCGGTGCGCTTGGAACCCCAGAGGAACGGGTGGTCCCAGACGCTTTCACCGGCGACCGAGTAGTGGCCGTAGCGTTCGGTTTCGGCGCGGAACGGACGGATCATCTGCGAGTGGCACTGCACGCAGCCTTCACGGATGTAGATGTCGCGGCCTTCCAGTTGCAGCGCGGTGTAGGGCTTCATGCCTTCCACTGGCTTGTTGGTGACGTCCTGGAAGAACAGCGGAACGATCTGGGTCAGGCCGCCGATGCTGACGGCAAACACCATCAACAGCACCAGCAGGAAGACGTTCTTCTCGATTACTTCGTGTTTCATCAGGGTCTCCTCAGGCCAGCTGCGCAGCGGCAGGGGCGGTCGCGGCCACCGGGGCACGTACGGTGCGCCAGGTGTTGTAGGCCATCAGCAACATGCCGGTGAGGAAGATCGCCCCGCCGACGAAGCGCACGATGAAGCCTGGGTGGCTGGCCACCAGGGTTTCGACGAAGGAGTAGGTCAGCGTGCCGTCTTCGTTGACTGCGCGCCACATCAGGCCCTGGGCGATGCCGTTGACCCACATCGAGGCGATGTAGAGCACGGTGCCGATGGTCGCCAGCCAGAAGTGCGCGTTGATCAGGCCAAGGCTGTACATCTGTTCGCGGCCAAACACTTTCGGGATCATGTGGTACAGGGCGCCGATCGAGATCATCGCAACCCAGCCAAGGGCGCCGGCGTGTACGTGGCCGATGGTCCAGTCGGTGTAGTGCGACAGGGCGTTGACGGTCTTGATCGCCATCATCGGGCCTTCGAAGGTCGACATGCCGTAGAACGCCAGCGATACCACGAGGAAACGCAGGATCGGGTCGCTGCGCAGCTTATGCCAGGCACCCGAGAGGGTCATCATGCCGTTGATCATGCCGCCCCAGCTTGGCGCCAGGAGGATCAGCGACATGATCATGCCCAGCGACTGCGCCCAGTCGGGCAGGGCGGTGTAGTGCAAATGATGCGGACCTGCCCAGATGTACAGGGTGATCAGCGCCCAGAAGTGCACGATCGACAGGCGATAGGAATACACCGGACGCTCGGCCTGTTTCGGCACGAAGTAATACATCATGCCCAGGAAGCCTGCGGTCAGGAAGAAGCCTACGGCGTTGTGGCCGTACCACCACTGGACCATGGCGTCGGTGGCGCCACCGTACAGCGAGTAGGACTTGGTCAGGCTGACCGGAATTTCCAGGTTGTTGACGATGTGCAGAATCGCCACGGTGATGATGAACGCACCGAAGAACCAGTTACCCACATAAATGTGCTTGGTGGTGCGCTTCATCAGGGTGCCGAAGAACACCACGGCGTAGGCCACCCAGACAATGGTGATCAGGATGTCGATCGGCCATTCCAGTTCGGCGTACTCCTTGGAGCTGGTATAACCCAGCGGCAGGCTGATGGCAGCCAGCAGGATCACCAATTGCCAGGCCCAGAAGGTGAAAGCCGCCAGGCGTGGCGAGAACAGGGTGGTCTGGCAGGTACGCTGGACCGAGTAGTAGGAAGCGGCGAACAGTGCGCAACCACCGAAGGCGAAGATCACCGCGTTGGTGTGCAAGGGTCGCAGGCGGCCGAAGCTGGTCCAGGGGAGGTCGAAGTTGAGCGAAGGCCAGACGAGTTGCGCGGCGAGAAAAACGCCGAGCCCCATCCCGACGATTCCCCACACCACCGTCATAATGGCGAATTGGCGGACCACCTTGTAGTTGTAGGCGGTACTGCTGGTTGTGTTCATGTATGGGTTCCCATCCACGGTTATAGGCAGACTAAACAGCGAGGCAAGCATGAGTAATGGGCAACTGGCCGGTATTGACGGGGATCAATGGGCGCGGCTGGTCAAAAGCCGCGGCTGGCTGTGGAATGCCCCGCAAAATCAGGGGGATGGCCAGCATTCGGGGTGCCTGATCCTGGCCCATGGCGCGGGTGCGCCGATGGACAGCGGGTTCATGGAGGAAATCGCGCAAAGGCTGGCGGAGCAAGGCCTGGGGGTGCTGCGCTTCGAGTTCCCCTACATGGCCCTGCGACGCATCGATGGTGGCAAAAGGCCGCCAAATCCCCAGGCCAAACTGCTCGAATGCTGGCGTGAGGTGTACAGCCAGGTGCGACCATTGGTCACTGGGACGCTGGCGATCGGTGGCAAGTCCATGGGCGGGCGCATGGCCAGTCTCGTGGCCGATGAGTTGGGCGCTGATGCGCTGGTGTGCCTGGGCTATCCGTTCTATGCCGCGGGCAAGCCGGAAAAACCACGGGTGGCGCATCTGGCCGGATTGCAGACACCGACCCTGATTGTTCAGGGCGAGCGCGATGCCCTGGGCAACCGGCAGACGGTGGAAGGTTATGCGCTGTCGTCAGCGATCGAGCTGTGCTGGCTGCAGGCGGGGGATCATGACCTGAAGCCGCTGAAGGCTTCGGGGTTCAGCCATGCCGATCATCTGGCGACGGCGGCGCAGAGGATCACAGGTTTTTTGCACTGATGGTAGGAGCGGGCTTGCCCGCGATTACGGCGGTGTGGCCACTCGCTGATCGCGGGGCAAGCCCGCTCCTACAGCGGCTTAACCGCGATACTCGCACAGGTAAGCCGTATCAACCGCCACCTTGAGCTGGAACTTGCTGTTGGCCGGGACATTGAACTGGCTGCCGGCGCTGAAGGTTTCCCAGTTGTCGCTGTCTGGCAGTTTGACCGTCAACGCGCCCGAGACCACGTGCATGATTTCGCGCTGGGCAGTGCCGAACTCGTATTCACCCGGGGCCATTACGCCAACCGTGGCCGGACCTTCAGCGGTGCCGAAGGCGATCGACTTGACCGTGCCATCAAAGTACTCGTTGACTTTAAACATGGGCGACTCCTGAACAGGGGCTAAAAAGGCAGGCCAGTATGCCCAAGGCCCGCAGCGTCGTCATCCGCTTTCAGGTGCCATTGGCCGGCAGGGTCAGGGGCAGCAGGCGGGCAGTGTTGCGCGCGTCTTCCAGGGCGCGGTGCTGCTGTCCGCTGAACTGCAGGCCGGCCAGTTGCAACGCGCCATTGAGGCCCAGCGGGCGCTGCAACTGGCGGGCCTTGGCGAAGCGTTGCTTGAGGTTGATGTGCGGCAGGGTCTGCAGCAGGCTGGCGAGCTGGTACTGCTGCCATTCCTGCAGCAGTTGCTTGCGGTCGTAGTCGCCCCAGCTGACCCAGCCTTGCAGGTGCTTGGCATGATGGCCGAGCCAGCGCTCGAACTGCGCCCAGACCTCGGTGAAGGTGGCCGCCGTGTCGACGTTGGCCTGGCTGATGTGCGTCAGTTCACGGCAGAACGGCGTCAGTTGCGGGCGTCGCCGCGGGCGCACGAAACGCTGGAAATGCCCGACTTCACGGCCCTGGCGATCCACCAGGGTCGCGCCGATTTCGATGATTTCCATATCCGTGACCGGCCAGCCGCCATCGTCTGTGGTTGCTTCAAGGTCGATCACCAGCCAATGGCCCATAGTAGGCTCCCATACAAGACTCGATAGAGCGTAGCCAAACTCGGGCGCGGCGGGTATCCCCTGGCGTTTTGCCTGCTGCGCTTGGCATAACCGACAGTTGTGCAACGCCCGGAAAACGCCTAGCTTAGGCGGATTCCGGTTCAAATCCGCAAAGAGTGTGTTGCTTTGAGTTCGACGCCCATGCCACAGGCCGTGCCCTTGCTGTTCATGCTTGCCGCGACCTGGCTGTCGCCCTCAGCCTGGGCAGCAGAGGAAATCGAGGTCAAGGTCGGCGCGGCGCATTTTCCACCCTATACCGTAAGGCCCGAGCAGGGCGCCGATACCGGCCTGTTGCCGCAATTGATCGAGGCGCTCAACAACACCCAGCAACGTTATCGCTTCGTCCTTGTGCCGACCTCGATCCCGCGTCGTTTTGGCGACTTCCAGCAGGGGCGCACCGACATGGCGATCTTTGAGAACCCCGAATGGGGCTGGCAGCAGATCCCCCATGAAAGTGTCGACATGGGCCTGGAAGACGCCGAAGTCTTCGTCACCCATCGCCAGTCCGGCCGCGATCAGCACTACTTCAACGACCTCAAGGGCAAGCGCCTGGCGTTGTACAGCGGCTATCACTACGCCTTCGCCAGTTTCAATCCCGACCCCAAGTACCTGGCCGACACCTACAACGCGACCCTGACCTATTCCCATGACAGCAACCTGCTGATGGTTCAGCGTGGTCGCGCCGATATCGCCCTGGTGACCCGTTCTTACCTGAGCGATTTTCTCGTACGTAACCCGCAAAGCGCCGACCAGCTATTGGCCTCCGACCGGGTCGACCAGGTCTACCATCACTACGCACTGCTGCGTCCGGGTGCGCCGATCAGCGCGCCGGCGTTTGCCAGGTTGTTGCAGTCGCTGCGCGACAACGGCGCGATGCTGAAAATCTTCCAGCCCTATCGCATCAGCGTCAGCACGCCCAAGGGCGACTAAATTTGCCTGCACAGGCTACGTTCACAAGGGTGAGCCGATCATTCCTTCCGTGAGCCTCGATCATGCCATTCGATTCCGCTTCGCCGACTTTGTCCTTGCCGCGCTGGCGCAGCCTCAGCGCCGATGAAGGTGATTGCCACCTGAGCCTGGTACTTGAAGGCAGCCCGTTGGTGCGGGTGCGCCTGCAGCGGGGCGAGACCTTGCAGGTGCAGCTTGAAGACTACGCGCGCGACCGCGCGCAGCAAGCCCTGTGGGCTGTCTGTTACTGGTTGTTTGCACGCGACCCTGGTTGTCAGCGCCTGACCTGGCAGCTGCATGAAGCGCCGCAGGACGCCCTGAACAGCGGCTTGCTGGTCAGCACACCGAGCCCGGGCCAGTACCTGTGCGAACGCAGCCTGTTCTGGCAATTGCCACAACCCTGGCTCGGCCAGCCCTTCGCAGGCGTGTACCCGCAGCAGATGCAGCTCAGTGACGGCAAGCGCCACCCCCGCCGCGCACCAAAGCCGCGTGGCGAAGTGTATCGGCGCTTCGATGCCCGGCTCGGCGCCTGGATCTCGTTACGTACCCTGGAAATCGACCAGGACCTGGAGCGTTTCAACCGCTGGCAGAACAACCCGCGGGTGCTCAACTTCTGGCAGGAGGGCGGCAGCCTCGAACAGCACCGCGACTACCTGAGCAAGCTCGAAGCCGATCCGCACAGCCTGACCCTGATCGGTAGCTTCGACGACCAGCCGTTCGCCTACTTCGAAGCCTACTGGGCCAAGGAAGACCGCATCGCGCCATTCTATGCGGTGGACGACTACGATCGCGGCATCCACATGCTGGTGGGGGAGGAGCAGCATCGTGGCCCGCACAAGGTCGCCAGCTGGTTGTCAGCGCTGGTCCACTACCTGTTCCTGGACGATCCGCGCACCCAGCGAGTAGTGGCCGAGCCACGTGCCGACAACGGCAAGATGATCGGCTACATGCACGAGCAGTGTTTTCATTGCGAGAAGGAGTTCGACTTTCCGCACAAGCGTGCGGCATTGATGATTCTGTGGCGGGAGCGGTTCTTCGAAGGTTGCAGGTTGCTTTGACCCGCAAGCGCGGCAAGCGGCATCACCACCCACTTGCCGCTTGAAGCTTGCAGCTTGTCGCTCTCAAGCCCTCTGGCTTGAGACTTTCCGACAATGTACCAGAGCATCGCGAATCATGAAGTTGACCAGGGTCGGCGAGACGCCCAGTTCCTTGGCGATGTCTTTTTGTGGCACGCCGTGCAGGCGGTACATTTCGAAGGCGTAGCGGGTGCGCTGGGGCAGGTCGTTGAGCGCCTCGGCAATGTGTTCCAGGGTGGCGAAGTTGATATGCGTGGCTTCTGGCGAAGCCCCCTGGATAACGACGTTCAGGCCTTCCTCTTCGCTGCCGGAGTATTTGAGCTCCATGGCCTGCTTGCGGTAGTGGTCGATGGCCAGGTTGCGCACGATCTGGAACAGGTAGCTGAGCTGGGCCTTGAACGAGGAGGTGATCTGCGGCGCTGCGCTGAGCCGGAAGAAGGCATCCTGGACCACGTCTTCGGCCCGGGAGCGACAGCCGGTAATGCGCGCGGCAATCTTCACGAGGATGCTGCGGTTGTCGACAAACGCCTGGAGTAACGGTGAATCGCACTTACTTGTGGATAGTTGTTCCGCCATGGAAATCACCTTATCTCTAAGAGGGAAGTGGAGCGCTCCAGTTTCGGAGGCTTCCTACGACGTGCGACAAACTATTCGTAATGATAATTATTGTCAAATGCGAAAGTTAATAAGTCTCTATGCTTTTTGGTTCTAAGCTTTTACTTTGTGACCGGCTTCAAACTCCAGATTTTTTCACCCGGCCCGACCGGCTGCGCACGTCTTAATTATTTCCTCCGGCCATCCGTTCCTCTCTGTACATCCTCGGCTCCGGCAAGGCGCAACGCGGTGCCAGTGTGCCCGCCCTGCGCTGGCCGAGACCTGATTTCACGTACAGACTCTGGCAGGAACCCCTCATGACGGACGCCTTCGAACTCCCGGTTACGCTGGTCCAGGCGCTGGTTCAACGTGCTGCGCGCACACCCGACCGGGTTGCCTTGCGCTTTCTGGCCGAAGACCCGCGTGATCAAGCCGTGCTTTCCTATCACGACCTCGATCAGCGGGCGCGGACCATCGCCGCGGCTTTGCAGGCACGTACCGAGGTGGGGGACCGCGCCATCCTGCTGTTCCCCAGTGGCCCGGATTACGTCGCAGCGTTCTTTGCTTGCCTGTATGCCGGGGTGATCGCTGTACCGGCCTATCCGCCAGAGTCATCGCGCCGTCACCACCAGGAGCGCCTGCTGTCGATCATCGACGATGCCGAGCCGCGCCTGCTGCTGACCACCAGCGCCCTGCACGACAGCCTGCAGGCTCTCGAAGTGTTGGCCGGGCCCGGCGCGCCACAACTGCTGGCAGTCGACAGCCTGGCCGCTGAACTGGCCGCAGGCTGGCAGGCGCCGCCCCTGCAGGGCGACGACATCGCCTTTTTGCAGTACACCTCCGGCTCCACCGCATTGCCCAAGGGCGTGCAGGTCAGCCACGGCAACCTGGTAGCCAACGAAGTGCTGATCCGCGAGGGCTTCGGCATCGATGTGAACCCCGATGACGTGATCGTCAGCTGGCTGCCGCTGTACCACGACATGGGCCTGATCGGCGGCCTGCTGCAACCGATCTTCAGTGGCGTGCCCTGCGTGTTGATGGCCCCGGCGTATTTTCTTGCCCGGCCGCAGCGCTGGCTGCAGGCGATCAGCGATCACGGCGGCACCATCAGCGGCGGGCCGGACTTTGCCTATCGCTTGTGCAGCGAACGGGTCAGCGCCGCGGCAATGGCCAGCCTCGACCTGAGTAAATGGCGGGTGGCCTATTCCGGCTCCGAGCCGATCCGCCAGGACAGCCTGCAGGCCTTCGCCGACAAGTTCGCCGCTTGCGGCTTTGTACCGGAGAATTTTTTTGCAAGCTACGGCCTGGCCGAAGCCACGTTGTTCGTCAGCGGCAGCACCCGCGGCCAAGGCATTGGCACAGTGGAGCTTGATCGCCAGGCGCTGGCGCGCAACAGCGCCGAAGCGGGCCGGGGCACGGTGCAGATGAGTTGCGGGCGCAGCCAGCCGCTGCATGCGGTGCAGATCGTCGAGCCACACGCGCTGGCACCGCTGGCCGACAACCAGGTCGGTGAAATCTGGGCCACTGGCCCGAGCATCGCCAAGGGCTATTGGCGCAACCCCGAAGCCTCGGCGCGCACCTTTGTCGAGCAGGGCGGGCGGACCTGGTTGCGCACCGGTGACCTGGGCTTCTTGCGCGATGGCGAGCTGTTCGTCACCGGTCGGCTCAAGGACTTGCTGATCGTACGCGGCCACAACCTCTACCCGCAGGACCTGGAAAAGACCCTGGAGCGTGAAGTCGAGGTGCTGCGCAAAGGCCGGGTGGCGGTGTTCGCGGTCGATGACTGCGGCGAGGAGGGCATCGGCGTGGCCGTCGAGGTCAGCCGCAACGTACAGAAAATCATCACCCCTGCGAGCCTGATCAAGACCCTGCGCCAGGTGATCGCCGATGCCTGTCAGCAGGCGCCGGCGGTGGTCCTGCTGCTCAACCCTGGCGCCTTGCCGAAGACCTCCAGCGGCAAGCTGCAGCGCTCGGCCTGCCGCTTGCGCATGGACGATGGCAGCCTCGATTGCTACGCGCGTTTCCCCGACCCGCAAGCAGCAGCGGTGGCTGATCAGGCGGTTGCGGCGACCAGTATGCAAGCCCGGGTTGCCCGCCTGTGGGGCCAATTGCTGGGCTTTGAGCAGATCGCCGCAGACGATCACTTCTTCCTGCTTGGCGGCAACTCCATCGCCGCCACCCAGGTGTGCGCGCGCCTGGCCGATGAGTTGGGCATTGAGCTGGGTGTGCGGGTGCTGTTCGAAGCGCCGACCCTGGCCGGCTTCAGCGCGGCAGTGGCGGCGTTGCAACACGATGGCGGTGTCGCCCGTGGCGCCATCAGCCGTCTCGACCGCGCCCAGGCGCTGCCGCAGTCACTGGCACAAAACCGCCTGTGGCTGACCTGGCAACTGCAGCCGCACAGTGCGGCGTACAACATTCCCGGCGCCCTGCGCCTGCGCGGCGAGCTGGACGAAGCGGCGCTGCAGGCCAGCTTCCAGGCCCTGGTCGCGCGGCACGAAGCCTTGCGCACGGTGTTTGCCGAGGAAGACGGCCAGGCCTTGCAGCGCATTTTGCCGAGCCAGGTGTTTAACCTGCAGCGCCTGGACCTGTCTGCCGCCAGCAGCCAGGACGTATTGGCGCAGCGCGAAGCCGAAGCCATGCAGCCCTTCGACCTGCAACAGGGCCCGCTGCTGCGCGTGACCCTGGTTCGGCTGGACAGTGAAGACCATCAGCTGTGGGTGACCCTGCACCACATCATCGCCGATGGTTGGTCGATGAATATCCTCATTGATGAGTTCTCGCGCCTGTACGCCGCCCATTGCCAGGGCCAGCAGGCCCGGCTGCCGGCCTTGAGCCTGGGCTACGCCGACTACGGCAGCTGGCAGCGCCAGTGGCTTGCCGAGGGTGAAAGTGCCCGGCAACTGGCGTACTGGAAGGAACGGCTTGGTGAGCAGCACGCGGTGCTGGACCTGGCCACCGACCACCCGCGCGCCAACTGCCAAAGTAACGCCGCCGCGCGCCTGAACGTGCGCCTGCAGCCGACCCTGGCCGAAGCCTTGCGCAGCCTGGCCCGTGATCATGACGCAACGCTGTTCATGGTGTTGCTGGCCGGCTTTCAGAGCCTGCTGCACCGCTACAGCGGGCAGACCGACATCCGTGTCGGGGTGCCCAACGCCAACCGCCCGCGCCTGGAAACCCAGGGCCTGGTGGGCTTTTTCATCAACACCCAGGTGCTGCGCGCCGAGCTTGACTCACGCCTGCCGTTCAACCAGCTGTTGGCCCAGGTGCGCGAGCGCAGCCTGGAGGCCCAGGCGCATCAGGACCTGCCGTTCGAGCAACTGCTCGAAGCCTTCCCGCAAGCGCGCGAGCAGGGCCTGTTTCAGGTCATGTTCAACCACCAGCAGCGTGACCTCAGCGCCCTGCGTCGGCTTCCCGGGCTGCTGGCCGATGAGCTGCCGTGGCACAGCCGCGAGGCCAAGTTCGACCTGCAACTGCACAGTGAAGAAGACCATCAGGGCCGCCTGAGCCTGTCGTTCGACTATGCCGACGAGCTGTTCGATGCCGCGACCGTGGCGCGCATCAGCGCCCAACTGGTCGGCTTGCTGGAGCAAGTCTGCGCGCAACCGCAGGTCGCCATCGGTGCGCTGCAACTGCTGGACGCCGATGGCCGTGCGCAATTGCTCGCCTGGGGCCAGGCGCCGGCGGCACCGGCACAACAGTGGTTAGTTGAGCAGCTCAACGAACAAGCCCGCCAGACTCCGGAACGCACCGCCCTGGTGTGGCAAGGCGGCAGCCTCGATTACGCCAGCTTGCATCAGCAGGCCAACCGCCTGGCCCATTACCTGCGCGACAAGGGCGTTGGCCCGGATGTGTGCGTGGCTATCGCCGCCGAGCGTTCGCCGCAACTGCTGATCGGCCTGCTGGCCATCCTCAAGGCCGGGGGCGCCTATGTGCCGCTGGATGTCGATTACCCTGCAGAACGCCTGGCCTACATGCTCGCCGACAGTGGTGCCAGCCTGCTGCTGAGCCACAGCGACGTGCTCGAGCGCCTGAGCCTGCCCGCGGATGTCAGCGCCATCGCCATGGACCGCCTCAAGCTCGACAGTTGGCCGTGCCAGCCACCGGGCCTGCACCTGCACGGCGACAACCTTGCCTATGTGATCTACACCTCCGGCTCCACTGGCCAGCCCAAGGGCGTCGGCAATACCCACGCGGCACTTGCCGAGCGCCTGCAGTGGATGCAGGACAGCTATCAACTCAATGACAGCGACGTGCTGATGCAGAAGGCGCCGATCAGCTTCGACGTGTCGGTGTGGGAATGCTTCTGGCCGCTGGTCAACGGTTGCCAGCTGGTGCTGGCCGGCCCCGGCGAGCACCGTGACCCGCAGCGCATCGCCGAGCGGGTGCGCGAGCATGGCGTGACCACCTTGCATTTTGTCCCGGCCTTGCTCCAGGTGTTTGTCCAGGAGCCGTTGGCGGCGCAGTGCAGCAGCTTGCGCCGGTTGTTCTCTGGCGGTGAGGCGCTGTCGGCCAGCCTGCGTGAGCGGGTGCTTCAGGTACTGCCGCAGGTGGCCCTGCACAACCGTTACGGCCCGACCGAAACCGCCATCAACGTTACCCACTGGCCGTGCAGCGCTGCCGACGGCACGCGTTCGCCGATCGGCCGGCCGCTGGCTAACGTACTGTGTAGGGTGCTCGACGATGAACTCGAACTTACCTCGCCCGGCGTGCCGGGTGAACTGTACCTGGGCGGCGTCGGTCTGGCCCGGGGTTACCTGGGACGCGCGGGACTGACCGCCGAGCGTTTCGTGCCGCAGCCCGATGGCGACGGCCAGCGCCTGTACCGCAGTGGTGACCGGGCGCGCTGGCTGGCTGACGTGGGGGCGCTGGAGTACCTGGGCCGCCTTGATCAGCAGGTCAAGCTGCGCGGCTTTCGGGTCGAGCCGGAAGAAGTCCAGGCCTGCCTGTTGGCCCAGGCGGGCGTAGAGCAGGCGCTGGTGATGATTCGCGACACCGCCGCCGGCCCACAACTGGTCGGTTACTACAGCGGCGTTGAAGCAAGCACGCAATTGCTGGCAGCACTGGCAGCGCAGTTGCCCGCCTACATGGTGCCGGCGCAACTGGTGCACCTGGCGCAAATGCCGTTGGGCCCGAGCGGCAAGATCGAGCGCAAGGCCTTGCCCGAGCCGCAATGGCAAACGCGTGAACACATCGAGCCGGGCAGTGCCCTGCAGCAACAGATCGCCGCGATCTGGCGCGAGGTGCTGGGCATCCCGCGGGTTGGCCTGCAGGATGACTTCTTCGCCCTCGGTGGCCACTCGTTGCTGGCCACCCAGATCATTTCCCGTACCCGCCAGGCCTGCAACGTCGAGTTACCGCTGCGCACGCTGTTCGAGGCCAGCGAACTGGGTGCCTTTGCCGCTGCGGTCGAGGCGATCCAGCACAGTGGCGCGCGCAACCTGCAGGGCGAGATCCAGCGCATCGACCGTCGCCAGGCGGTGCCGCTGTCCTACTCCCAGCAGCGCATGTGGTTCCTCTGGCAGATGGAACCCGACAGCCCGGCCTATAACGTTGGCGGCATGGCGCGCCTGAGCGGGGTGCTGGATGTCAGCCGCTTCGAGCAGGCGTTGCAGGCGCTGATCGTGCGCCACGAAACCCTGCGCACCACCTTCCCGAGCATCGACGGCGTGCCGTATCAGTGCGTGGCCGAAGACAGCAACCTGCAGATGAGCTGGCTGGATTTTTCCAGTTATGGCGTGGTGGATCGCCAGCAACGCCTGCAGGCCTTTGCCGATGAGCAGGCGCACCAGCCGTTTGACCTGGAGCGCGGGCCGCTGCTGCGCGCCTGCCTGGTCAAGGCCGGCGAGCGTGAGCACTACTTCGTCCTGACGTTGCACCACATCGTCACCGAAGGCTGGGCCATGGACATCTTTGCCCGTGAGCTGGGCGAGCTGTACGAGGCCTTTGTCGACGAGCGCGAATCGCCGCTGCAGCCCTTGCCGGTGCAGTACCTGGACTACAGCGTATGGCAGCGCCAGTGGCTGGAGAGCGGCGAGCGTCAGCGCCAGCTCGACTACTGGCAAGCCAAGCTGGGCGATGAGCACCCGGTGCTGGAACTGCCTGCCGACCGCCCGCGTCCGGCGGTGCAAAGCCACCGTGGCGAGCTCTATCGTTTCGACCTGAGCCCGGAGCTGGCGGCGCGGGTGCGTGCCTTCAATGCCGAGCGCGGTCTGACCCTGTTCATGACCATGACCGCCACCCTGGCGGCGCTGCTGTACCGCTACAGCGGCCAGCGCGACCTGCGCATCGGCGCGCCGGTGGCCAACCGCATTCGTCCGGAAAGCGAAGGCCTGATCGGCGCCTTCCTCAACACCCAGGTGCTGCGTTGCCAGCTCGACGGGCAGATGCGCGTTAGCGAACTGATCGAGCAGGTACGCCAGACCGTGATCGATGGCCAATCCCATCAGGACCTGCCTTTCGATCAATTGGTCGAGGCCCTGCAGCCGCCCCGCAGCAGTGCCTACAACCCGCTGTTCCAGGTGATGTGCAACGTCCAGCGCTGGGAGTTCCAGCAAAGCCGGGAGCTTGCCGGCATGCAGGTCGAGTACCTGGTCAACGACGCCCGTGCGACCAAGTTCGACCTCAACCTGGAAGTCACCGACCTCGACCGCCGCCTGGGTTGCTGCCTGACCTACAGCCGCGACCTGTTCGACGAACCACGCATCGCAAAAATGGCCGGCCACTGGCAGAACCTGCTGGTGGCGCTGCTGGGTGATCCCGAGCAGCGCCTGGGCGAGTTGCCGTTGCTGGCGGCGGTCGAGCAGCAGGCGTTGTGCGACTTGCTCAAGGGCGACAACAGCCTGGCGCTGGATCAGACCCTTGAGCAGCTGTTCAGCGAGCAAGCTGCGCGCCAGCCTGAGGCCCTGGCCCTGACCTTTGCCGGTCAGCACCTGAGCTATGCCGAGCTCGATGCCCGCGCTAACCAGTTGGCCCGGGTGCTGCGCGAGCGCGGCGTCGGCCCGCAGGTGCGTGTCGGCCTGGCCCTGGAGCGTTCGCTGGAACTGGTGGTGGGCTTGCTGGCGATCCTCAAGGCTGGCGGCGCCTATGTGCCGCTCGACCCTGAGTACCCGCTGGAGCGCCTGCACTACATGATCGAGGACAGCGGCATCGCCCTGTTGCTGGGCCAGCGGGCACTGTTCGAAGCCCTCGGCGAGTTGCCGGCCAAGGTCGGCCGCTGGTGCCTGGAAGACGACCGTGACGGCCTTGCCGCGTATAGCCGCGAAGCCTTGCCGTCGCTGACCCTGCCGGCCCATCAGGCCTACCTGATCTACACCTCCGGCTCCACCGGCAAGCCCAAAGGCGTGGTGGTCAGCCATGGTGAAATCGCCATGCACTGCCAGGCGGTGATCGAGCGCTTCGGCATGCGCAGCGACGACTGTGAGCTGCATTTTTATTCGATCAATTTCGACGCGGCCAGTGAGCGCCTGCTGGTGCCGCTGCTCTGTGGCGCGCGGGTAGTGCTGCGTGCCCAGGGGCAGTGGGGCGCGGAAGAAATCTGCACGCTGATCCGCGAGCAGCAGGTATCGATCCTTGGCTTTACCCCAAGTTACGGCAGCCAGCTGGCGCAATGGCTGGCCAGCCGCAACGAAGCGCTGCCGGTGCGCCTGGTGATCACCGGCGGTGAAGCACTGACCGGCGAGCACCTGCAGCGCATTCGCCAGGCCTTTACCCCACAGCAGTTTTTCAACGCCTATGGCCCGACCGAAACCGTGGTCATGCCCCTGGCGTGCCTGGCCCCCGCGCAACTGGAAGCCGGCGCCGCTAGCGTGCCGATCGGCAGCGTGGTCGGTGCGCGCACCGCGTACATCCTCGATGCCGACCTGGCCCTGTTGCCGCAAGGCGGCATTGGCGAGCTGTACGTCGGTGGCGCGGGCCTGGCCCAGGGTTACCACGAGCGCCCGGGCTTGAGCGCCGAGCGTTTTGTTGCCGATCCGTTCAGCGCCAATGGCGGGCGCCTGTACCGTACCGGCGACCTGGTGCGCCAGGGTGCTGACGGGCTGGTCGAGTATGTCGGTCGAATCGACCATCAGGTGAAGATTCGTGGCTTTCGCATCGAGCTGGGCGAGATCGAAACCCGCCTGCTCGAACACCCGGCGGTGCGCGAAGCCGTGGTGCTGGCCCTGGACATGCCCGGGGGCAAACAACTGGCGGGTTATCTCGTCTGCGACCAGGCCCTGGCGGATGCCGCCGAACAGGCCGCGCTGCGTGATGCACTGAAGGCGCAACTGCGCCTGCAGCTGCCGGACTACATGGTGCCGACTCACCTGGTGCTGCTTGAACAGCTGCCGCTGATGGGCAATGGCAAGCTCGACCGCCGCGCCTTGCCGGCGCCGGACCTGGAGCAGGGCCGCCAACGTTATGAAGCGCCGCGCAGCGAGCTGGAGCAGCAACTGGCGACGATCTGGCGCGAGGTACTGAACGTTCAGCAGGTCGGCCTGCAGGACAACTTCTTCGAACTGGGCGGTGACTCGATCCTGTCGATCCAGGTGGTCAGCCGTGGGCGTCAGGCCGGGCTGCATTTCACCCCGCGCGATCTGTTCCAGCACCAGACCATCCAGACCCTGGCGACCGTGGTCAGTCGCAGCGAAACCAGCCAGATCGATCAGGGCCCGCTGAGCGGCCGCGCGGCGTTGACGCCGATCCAGCACTGGTTCTTCGACAGCGATGTGCCGCAACCCCAGCACTGGAACCAGGCGGTACTGCTGGCACCCGCCGAGCGTTTGCACGGCAAGCCCCTGGAGCAGGCCTTGCAGCAGTTGCTGCAGCAGCATGATGCCTTGCGCCTGCGCTTCACCCAGGCAGGTGGTCAGTGGCACGGTGAATACGCCCAGGCCGACCAGCGCGAGTTGCTCTGGCAGGCCTCGGTAGCCGACCTGGGCGACTGCCAGGCGCTGTACAGCGATGTCCAGCGCAGCCTTGACCTGGCAGACGGGCCGCTGCTGCGCGCCTTGCTGGTCGAAGACGGCGAGGGCCGCCAGCGGCTGTTGCTGGCGATCCATCATCTGGTGGTCGATGGTGTGTCGTGGCGGGTGTTGCTGGAAGATCTGCAAGCGCTGTACCGCGGCCAGCCGCTGGCGGCCAAGACCCGCGCCATGAGCGACTGGGCAGCACGCCTGCAGGCCTATGCCGGCAGCGATTCGCTGCGTGACGAACAAAGCTGGTGGCAAGCGCAACTGAGCCGCGCCAGCCGCGAACTGCCCTGCGATCACCCGCAGGGGGCGAACCTGCACCAGCAGGCGCAGACCCTCAGCGTACAGTTAGACGCGCCCCATACCCGGCAATTGCTGCAGGAAGCGCCCGCTGCTTATCACACCCAGGTCAACGACCTGCTGCTGACCGCCCTGGCTCGCGTGCTGTGCCGCTGGAGCGGCGACAGCTCGGTGTTGGTGCAACTGGAAGGCCACGGTCGCGAGAACCTGTTCGAAGACATGGACCTGACCCGCAGCGTCGGCTGGTTCACCAGTGCCTATCCGCTGAGCCTGAGCCCGCATAACGTCGAAGAGGCGGCTGGGCAGGGCGCTTCGATCAAGGCCATCAAGGAGCAATTGCGCACGGTGCCGCACAAGGGCCTGGGCTACGGTGTGCTGCGCTACCTGGCCGATGCGCCGGTGCGCGAAGCCATGGCCGCGCTGCCCCAGGCGCGGATCACCTTCAATTACCTGGGCCAGTTCGACCAGCAGTTCCAGGCCGGCGCGCTGTACCAGCCGGTGGATGAAAGCGTCGGGCTTGCCCATGCGCTGGAGGCGCCGCTGCCCAACTGGCTGAGCGTCGATGGCCAGGTGTACGGTGGTGAGTTGCAGTTGCGCTGGACCTTCAGCCGTGAGCGCTATGACCAGGACACCATCGAAACCCTGGTCGAAGCCTACCGGCTCGAACTGATTGCCCTGATCGAGCATTGCCTGGCGCCGGGCACTGGCAGCTTCACGCCATCGGACTTCCCGCTGGCGCAATTGAGCCAGGAGCAGATCGATGCCTTGCCGGTCGCCGCTGCACAAATCGACGACGTCTATCCGCTGACGCCGATGCAGGAGGGCCTGCTGCTGCATACTCTGTTGGAGCCGGGCACCGGCATCTACTACATGCAGGACCGCTACCGGATCAACAGCGCGCTGGACCCGCAGCGCTTTGCCCAGGCCTGGCAAGCGGTGGTCGGCCGTCACGAAGCCTTGCGCGCCTCGTTCTGCTGGAACGCCGGCGAGGCCATGCTACAGATCATTCACAAACCGGGGGCGACGGCGGTCGACTATCAAGACTGGTCGGGTATCCCTGAAGCTGAACAGGAAGCGCGCCTGCAGGCATTGCACAAGCACGAGCGCGAGGCCGGTTTCGACCTGCTTCAGCAGGCGCCGTTCCACCTGCGCCTGGTGCGGGTGGGCGAGGACCGCTACTGGTTCATGATGAGCAACCACCACATCCTCATCGATGCCTGGTGCCGTTCGCTGCTGATGAATGACTTCTTCGAGATCTACCTGGCCCTGGGCGAGGGCCGTCAGGCGCAACTGCCGGTGCCGCCGCGCTACCGCGACTACATCAGCTGGCTGCAGCACCAGAACCTGGACGAGGCGCGCCAGTGGTGGCGCAACAACCTCGAAGGTTTCGAGCGCAGCACCGCGGTGCCCAGCGACCGGCCATTGCTGCGTGACCATGCGGTGGAAAATGCCGGAATGGTAGTCGGCGATTGCTACACGCGCCTCGATGCCACCGATGGCGCCCGCTTGCGCGAGCTGGCCCAGGCTCATCAGCTGACCATCAACACCTTTGCCCAAGCCGCCTGGGCGCTGGTGCTAAGCCGCTACAGCGGCGAGCGCGACGTGGTTTTCGGCGTCACCGTGGCGGGCCGGCCGGTGAGCATGCCGCAGATGCAGCGCACCGTAGGGCTGTTCATCAACAGTATCGCCCTGCGGGTAAAACTGCCGGCCGCGGGCGAGCGCTGCAGCGTGCGCCAGTGGCTGCAAGACCTGCTGGAACGCAACATGGAACTGCGCGAGTACGAGTACCTGCCGCTGGTGAGCATCCAGGAATGCAGCGAACTGCCCAAGGGCCAGCCGCTGTTTGACAGCCTGTTCGTGTTCGAGAACGCGCCGGTGGAGGTTGCCGTACTCGATCGCGCACAAAGCCTCAACGCCAGTTCCGATTCCGGGCGCACCCACACCAACTTCCCGTTGACCGCGGTCTGCTACCCGGGCGATGACCTCGGCCTGCATTTGTCGTTCGACCAGCGCTACTTCGACACTGCCACGGTCGAGCGCTTGCTGGCCGAATTCAAGCGCCTGCTGCTGGCCCTGGCCGACGGCTTTCAGGGTGAGGTCAGCGAGTTGCCATTACTCGGTGAAGCCGAGCGCAGCTTCTTGCTCGACGACTGCAACCGCAGCGAGCAGGCCTACAGCCTTGAGCAAAGCTACGTCGAACTGTTTGAGGCGCGGGTCGCCGCGCATCCGCAACGCACTGCCGCGCGCTGCCTGGAACAGTCGCTGAGTTACCTCGAGCTCAACCGCCAGGCCAACCGCCTGGGCCATGCGCTGGTGGCCGCCGGCGTGGCAATCGACCAGCCTGTGGCGCTGCTGGCCGAACGCGACTTGCCGCTGCTGGGCATGATCGTCGGCAGTTTCAAGGCCGGCGCCGGCTATCTGCCGCTGGACCCTGGCCTGCCGGGTGCACGCCTGCAGCGGATCATCGAACTCAGTCGTACCCCGGTGCTGGTGTGCAGCGCAGCCTGTGCCGAGCAGGGCCGTGCTCTGCTTGATGAGCTCAGCTGTGCCGGGCGGCCGAAGTTGCTGGTCTGGGAGCAGGTCCAGGCAGTCGCCGGGCCGGATGCTAATCCAGGTATCTACAGCGGGCCGGACAACCTTGCCTATGTGATCTATACCTCAGGCTCCACCGGCCTGCCCAAGGGGGTGATGGTCGAGCAACGCGGCATGCTCAACAACCAGTTGAGCAAGGTGCCGTACCTGCAACTGGACGAGCAGGATGTGATTGCCCAGACCGCCTCGCAAAGTTTCGATATCTCGGTCTGGCAGTTCCTCGCCGCACCGCTGTTCGGGGCCCAGGTAGCCATCGTGCCGAACGCCATTGCCCACGACCCGCAAGGGTTGCTGGAACACGTGCAGGGCACCGGCATCACCGTGCTGGAAAGCGTGCCGTCGCTGATCCAGGGCATGCTCGCCAGCGATCCGCAACAGCTCGATGGCTTGCGCTGGATGCTGCCGACCGGTGAGGCGATGCCGCCGGAGCTGGCTTGGCAGTGGCTGCAGCGCTACCCGCACATCGGCCTGGTCAATGCCTATGGCCCGGCCGAGTGTTCCGATGACGTGGCGTTCTTCCGCGTCGATGCTGCCTCGACCCGTGGCAGTTACCTGCCAATCGGTACGCCGACCGACAACAACCGCCTGTACCTGATAGGCGACGATCAGCAACTGGTGCCGCTGGGCGCCGTCGGTGAGTTGTGTGTGGCCGGTACCGGTGTCGGCCGTGGTTATGTCGGCGACCCGCTGCGCACTGCGCAAGCGTTCATCCCGCACCCGTTCGGCGCACCGGGCGAGCGCCTGTATCGCAGCGGCGACCTGGCGCGCCGGCGGCCTGACGGCGTGCTCGAATACGTCGGCCGTATCGACCATCAGGTGAAGATCCGCGGCAACCGCATCGAGCTGGGCGAGATCGAAGCGCGCCTGCATGAGCAAAGCGAGATTCGCGATGCGGCGGTCGGCGTGCAGGACGGGGTCAATGGCAAGCACCTGGTCGGCTATCTGGTGGCCAGCACTGCGGGTGTCGATACCAGCGTGCTGCTGGAGCAAGTCAAGCAGCGCCTGCGTGCCGAGTTGCCGGAGTACATGGTGCCGCTGCACTGGGCCTGGCTCCAGCAACTGCCGCTCAATGCCAACGGCAAGCTCGACCGCAAGGCCTTGCCGGCCATCGACATCGGCGCCCAGCACAGCCAGGCCTACCTGGCGCCGCGCAGCGAACTGGAGAGCACCCTGGCCGGGATCTGGGCCGAGGTGCTCAAGGCCGAGCGGGTCGGGGTGCGCGACAACTTCTTCGAGTTGGGCGGGCATTCGCTGCTGGCCACCCAGATCGCCTCGCGGGTGCAAAAGGTGCTGCAACTGAACGTGCCGCTGCGGGCGATGTTCGAGTGCAGCACGGTCGAGGAGCTGGCGACCTATGTCGACAGCCTGAAGGCCAGTGAGCTGAGCGATGACAAGGTCGACCGTCTCAGTGACCTGATGGCTGAACTGGAAGCGCTGTAGGGCTTCAGGCCGGGGTGGGGCTGTTGCGCTGCAGGTCGTGCTTGAGCAAGGCGACTGAAGCGGCCAGCAGCACGGCGTCCTTGATCAGGAAGGACGTCGCCCCGCCCATGGCCGGGAACCCGCCAGCACTGTTCTCCCAGCCGCCCGGAGTGGTAACGATCAGGGTCAGGGTGGTGGCGTAGGTGAGCACCGAGCCCAGGGCGCCGATCACCGCCAGCCGTGGCTGCCAGATGCCGGCCAGCAACGCCGCGCCAATCGCCCATTCCGCCACGCCTAGCGCATAGCTGGCGCCGTGGATGCCAAAGGCCAGGTGCAGCCAGGACAGCAACGGGCTGTTGTCGATCAGCGGGATCAGGGCCTGGGCTTCGTAATCGAACCACTTGGCATAGCCAAAGCCGAAGAAAATCAGGATCAGGCTCCAGCGCAGCAGCTGGATGTCCAGGGAGGAGCGGATGAAGCGGTCAAGGTAGGCAGGGCGGGTCATGGCGAGGTCCTGTGGTGGGATGAGGCAGGTATCCTCAAGACGCCGTGACCGCCCTGTTGTTACATCAATCGCGTGCTCAACGCTTGCCGAGGATCTTGCCCAGCAGCTCCGGACGCGGAGCGCCCTGTTGGGTTTGCAGTTGCTGCTGGTCGTCGAGGTAGAAGATCGCCGGGGTTGCTGACAAACCGAGTTCTTCCATGACCGCGAGGTTGGCGTCGAGCTTGGCTTGTACCGCTTCGGGAACCTTGTCCAGGGCCTTGAGGGTACTGGCCTTGCCGGCCTTTTCATGTTGTGCCAGGGCCTTGGCCGGGTCCTTGCTGGCCAGCAGGGCGGCCGATTTGCCCGGGCTGTCTTCGCGGATGATACCGACCATGATGTGCCGCAACTGCACCTTGCCCGATTCGACCCAGGGCCGCGCCTGCTGCCAGAACATGTTGCAGTACGGGCAATTGGGGTCGCTGAACAAGTAGACGATGCGTGGTGCATCGGCCTTGCCGTCGGCGATCCAGGCGGTTTTTTCCATCTTTGCCCAGACCTCCTTGGCCATGGGGGCGTACACCAGTTTTTCCAGCGGCGCCTGGCTCAGGTCCTTGCCTTGCTCGTCGAACAGGCTGCCCACCAGCACATGCTTGCCATCGGCGGTCAGGTACAGCGCCAGGCCGCGGTTCTGGTATTCGGCCGCGTAGCCACGCAGGCCATCGGGGGCGTCGAAGCTGCCTTTGATTTTTGCGCCTTTGGCCTCCAGTTGCTGGATGGCCTTGGGGAGTGTTTCAGCCAGCGCCAGCTGGCTGGTCATCAGGCCCACGGCCAGGGTGAGGGGCAGTTTCAGCAGAGATCGCATGCGACGTTCCTTGTGGGGGATGGGGCGGCAGGCGCGGGCGCGTGCTCGAAAGATTGCAGGGCATGGCTGAGGCTGGCCCGCGACAGCTCGCCAAGATGGCTGCCGACCAGGCGACCCTCGGCGTTATAGAACAAGGTGGTGGGCAGGGCCATGGAGCCGACCTTCTGCGCCAGCTGGCCGCCGCTGTCGAACAGCACGTGGGACAGATTAAGGCCGGTGGTGGCGAGGAAGGTGACCACGGTCTGTGGCGCCTCGCCCTGGTTGACGAACAGGAAGGTGATGTCCGGGTAATCACCCTGGGCCTGTTGCAGCACCGGCATCTCGCGCCGGCACGGCGGGCACCAGGTAGCCCAGAGGTTGATCACCAGTGGCTTGCCGCGGTAGTCGGTGAGCTCGACGGACTGGCCACTGGCCTTGCGCAAGCTCATTTCCGGCAGTTGAGTGCCCTGGTCATACAGGTGGCTGGCCAGGCTGCCGAGCAGCCAGAACAGGCCACCGCTGAGCAGGCCCCAGCCCAGCGGCCGGCGCAGGGCCGGGCGGCGATAGCCGAGGCAGAAGGCGCCGATGGCTACCGCCAGCAGGCCTGGCCAGAGCAGAAAGCCGCCATCGCGCAGGTCGATGACCTGCAGCAGGTCTTCGCGGTACATCGCCCAGTACTGGATGACAAAGCCCAGGCGTGCACTGAGCAGGCCGAGCAGGAACAGGCCGAACAGCACCGACTCGGGGTTGTCGCCGCCGCGCTTGGCGACGCGCCAGCCAACAAGGCTGGCCAGGGCCAGGGCGCAGATCAGCAGCAGGTGGTTCAGGGCCATGGTCAGTGGCCCGAGTGCGACGGTCAGCATCATCCTTGGCTCCGGGTAGCGGCCCAGTGTTGGAGGAAGTTCGCCGCATCGATTTCACCGGTGATGCGCCGGGCCCGGCGCTCGTTGCCCTCCGGGCCGATCCAGATCAGGCTGGGCGGGCCCGGGACCTGGTAGCGCTGCAGCAACTCGCGACTGGACGGTGCGTCGGCGGTCACATCCAGGCGCAGCAGGCGCACGCCGCCAAGCGCCGCCAGTACGTCGGCGCGGGCGAACACCTGTTTCTCCATGACCTTGCACGACACGCACCAGTCAGCATAGTAGTCGAGCATCACCCACTGGCCCTGGGCCTTGGCCGCCTCCAGCTCGCGCTGCAGTTCGGCCGGCTGGCTGACGGTGGTGAAGGCATCATGCGGCACGGCAAGGCCCATTGGCGCGCTGGCGGCGGTGAACGGCTGCAGCGGCTGCCAGGGGTCGTTGCCACCGGCTGCCGCGCCGACGATCAACAGGCTGCCCCACAAGCCCAGCAGCAGCGACAGTGCCCGAAGCGCCCGCATAGCTTGCAAGGCCGGCCACGCAGCCCAGGCCAGGGCGATTAGCCAGGCACCGGCCAGGCCCAGCCACAGCGAAGGCTCCAGCACCGCACGCAGGGTATACAGGGCCATGGCCAGGAAGACGAAGCCGAACAGGCCCTTGACCCGGTTCATCCAGGCGCCCGGGCGCGGCAGGTAGCGGTTGCCGAGGGTGACCAGCAACAGCAACGGCAGGCCCATGCCCAGGCCGAGGGTGAACAGTACCAGGCCGCCATGCACGGCATTGCCGCTCTGGGCGATGTACAGCAGGGCGCCGGCCAGCGGTGCGGTCATGCACGGGCCCATCAGCAGGCCCGACAAGGCCCCGAGCAAGGCCGCGCCGTACAGGTTGCCGCCGCGGGTGCCATTCCCGGCACGCTCCAGGCGGTCGCGGATCCATACAGGTAGCTGCAGCTCGAAGGCGCCGAACATCGGCAGGGCCAGTAGCACGAACAGCCCGGCCAGGGTGCCCAGCAGCCAGGGTTGCTGCAGCCAGGCCTGAAAGCTTGCGCCCAGCAGTGCGGCAACCACGCCCAGGGCGGCGTAGACCAGGGCCATGCTCAGCACATAGACGCTGGCCAGCAACCAGCCGCGGCGGGCACTGGCACCACTGCCCAGTACCAGACCTGCAAGAATCGGCAGCATCGGCAACGAGCACGGGGTGAAGGCCAGCAGCAGGCCCAGGCCGAGGAAGGCCAGCAGGTTCCAGGCCAGGGTCGACTGTTGCAGGCCGCCGGCCAGGGCCTGGTCGCTGGCCTGCGCGGCGGCGCTTGTACCACCCAGGCTGACCACACTGGTTTGTGGCGGGTAGCACAGCCCGGCGTCGGCGCAGCCCTGCCAGCCCATGCGCAGTTCGCCGCTGGCGCTGGCGGGCAGGATCAGCTCCAGCTCGCCACGGTAGACCTGGGTTTCACCAAAGTACTCATCGCTGTGGGGCAGGGCGGGTGGCAGTTGCGGTTGCTGCTCGGAGGCCAGGCCGTCGAATTTCAGGCGTTTCTGGTACAGGTAGTAACCATCGGTGATCTGCCAGTGCAGGCGCATTTGCCCCGATTCCAGGCGTTCGCTGCTGAACACGAAGGCCTTGTTGACCGGCAAAAAATCGCTCTGGGCAAAGGGGTTGGCCTGGCTCAGGCCGCTTAGCAGGAACATCAGGGCAAACAGAAAAACGCGCATGTCGACGCCTTGGCAATGCGATGAAGGGCTCAGCTTGGCCCAGTCCGATTAACCGAAAGTTAACCCGTTGGCTGACGGCTGTCGCCAAGGCCGCGACGGCTGTGGCCTGGCGCGGCATAATCCTGGGTTAATCCGCCTGGGCTTGAATAAGCCTTTTAAGATCGAGACCCGACCATGCACGTACTGCTCTGCGAGGATGATGACCTGATCGCCAGCGGCATCAGCGCCGGCCTGGGCGCCCAGGGCATGACCGTCGACCGGGTGGCCAGCGCCGGCGCGGCCCAGGCCATGCTCCAGGCCGCGGCGTTCGACGTCATGGTGCTCGACCTCGGCCTGCCCGACGAAGACGGCCTCAAGTTGCTGCAGCGCCTGCGCCAGCAGGGCCATGAGCTGCCGGTGCTGATCCTCACCGCCCGCGATGCGGTCACTGACCGGGTCGAGGGCCTGCAGGCCGGTGGCGACGATTACCTGCTCAAGCCGTTCGACCTGCGTGAACTGGCCGCACGTCTGCACACCTTGCTGCGCCGCGCCGCCGGGCGAGCGGTGAACATCATCGAGCATGGCCCGCTAAGCTACGACCCCAGCAGCCGCGAAACCTGCCTGGGTGGCCGCCCGGTCGACCTGTCGCGGCGCGAGCAGGCGCTATTGCAGGCGCTGCTGCACAACCGTGGCCGGGTGCTCTCCAGCGAACAGCTCAAGGACAGCGTCTACGGCTTTGGCGACGAGGTCGAGAGCAACGCCCTGAACGTGCATATCCATCACCTGCGGCGCAAACTGGGCAACGGTATCGTCGAAACCGTGCGCGGCCTGGGTTATCGCCTGGGCCCGGCGCAACTGCCGGAGGAGCCGCAAGCATGACCCTGCGTTTGCGCCTGACCCTGATCCTGGGCACTGCCTTCATCGTCATCTGGGTGCTGGCCGCGGCGTGGATGCTGCGCGACCTGCGCATGCAGATGATGTTCTCCCTCGACCAGCGCCTGGTGGCATCGGCACGCATGGTTGCCGGCCTGGTCGACCAGTTGCCGCAACCGCTGTCGAGCAAGGGCGAGGGCACGCGCCTGAGCGCCGACCAGTTGAGCGTCGACGGCATGGCCTGCCAGGTCAGCTCGCTGCGCGGCGAGATTCTTGCCCGCAGCCACAATAATGAGCAGCCCCTCGACGACCAGCGCAGCGGGTTTCGCGACCAGACCATCGACGGCGCTCGCTGGCGCAGTTTCACCTATGCCCATGGCGATGTGCGCATTACCACCGCCGACCGCCATCAGGAGCGCGAGGCCCTCAACCGTTCGATCCTGCTGGCGGCCTCGGCACCGGTGCTGATGGCCTTGCTCGGCAGCCTCGGCTTGCTGTGGATGGGTGTTGGCAAGGGGCTGGCGCCGCTCAACCGGATGCGCGATGCCTTGCGCCGGCGCAGCCCGGACTCCCTTGAGCCCTTGCAGGTGCGCGGCTTGCCCAGTGAGCTGCAACCCTTGCTGGAAACCCAGAACCAGCTGTTTTTGCGCATTGGCCAGACCATCGAGCGCGAACGGCGCCTGACCGATGATGCCGCCCATGAGCTGCGCAGCCCGCTGACCGCGATCAAAACCCACCTGCAGGTGGCACGGATGACCGACGGCGAGGTGCGCGAGCAGGCCCTTGAACACGCCGAGCAGGGCGCCGATCGTCTGCACCGGACTCTTGAACAACTGTTGCTGCTGGCCCGGGTGGAAGGCCGACTGTCGTTTGAAGACGGCCTGCAATGCAACGCCGAGCAGATCGCCCGCCAGGCAATCCTGGACACCGGGGTCGACAACGCCGGGCGTATCGATCTGCAGTTGGCGCCCGGTGCCGCCCAGCTCTACCTCGGGATGCCCACGCCACTGGCGGTCACGGCCCTGCGCAACCTGCTCGACAACGCCCTGCGTCATACCCGTGGCAGCGAACCGGTGGAGCTGGCAGTGCAGATGGAACAGGACCGGGTGGCATTTTTGGTGCGCGATCACGGCCCCGGTATTCCCGAACAGGACATCGAGCACCTGACCGAGCGCTTCTGGCGCCATAGCCAGAGCGGCGGATGCGGGTTGGGCCTGGCGATTGTCCAGGCGATCGTCCAGCGCTGTGCCGGCAGCTTGCGCTTTGACAGCCGCAGCGATGGCTTGCGGGTGTTGTTGCACATTCCGTTGCGTGCAAACCCGTCGTGACCGGTCAGTGCAAAGCGGCAGTTGAAAAAATCCGCAGCGTTGATGGGCATCGGCTAAATCCGCAGGGCGCTGAAGCGTTTTTCAAGCGATAACAACCCGCACTCCTCTGGCAACAGGCGCGTGACGGGCACATCCGCTTGCTTGCGAGGGTTTCCCAGATGTCAGTCGCTATCAGCCTTGCCCAGGCGCTGCCGGTGTCTTCCACCGCAGACGCTGCTGAAACACTTTATGCATTCAATGAGTCGCCGTTGCTGGCCCGCCAGAGCCTGCAGGAATCCAATGCCCGCAGTTACCCGCGGCGCATTCCGCTGGCGCTCAAGCGCGCCCGTGGCATCTATGTCGAAGACGTCGAAGGGCGTCAGTTCATCGACTGTCTGGCCGGCGCCGGGACCCTGGCGCTGGGGCATAACCATCCGCTGGTGATCGAAGCGATCCAGCAGGTGCTGGCCGATGAACTGCCGCTGCACACCCTGGACCTGACCACGCCGGTCAAGGACCAGTTCGTCCAGGACCTGTTCAGCCTGCTGCCCGAGCAACTGCGCGGCGAAGCGAAGATCCAGTTTTGCGGGCCGACCGGCACCGACGCGGTTGAAGCGGCGTTGAAACTGGTGCGCACCGCTACCGGGCGTAACACCGTGCTGTCGTTCCAGGGTGGCTACCACGGCATGTCCCAGGGCGCCCTGAGCCTGATGGGCAGCCTGGGGCCGAAGAAGCCGCTGGCCGCCTTGCTGGCCAATGGCGTGCAGTTCCTGCCGTACCCTTATGACTATCGCTGCCCTTTCGGGCTGGGCGGCGAAGAGGGCGTGAAGGTCAACCTGCACTACCTGGAAAACCTGCTCAGCGACCCGGAGAGCGGCGTGCAACTGCCGGCGGCGGTGATCGTCGAAGTGGTCCAGGGTGAAGGCGGGGTGATCCCGGCGGACATCGAATGGCTGCGCGGTGTGCGGCGCATTACCGAGAAGGCCGGTGTGGCGCTGATCGTCGACGAGATCCAGAGTGGTTTTGCCCGCACCGGAAAAATGTTTGCCTTCGAACATGCAGGCATCACTCCGGATGTGGTGGTGTTGTCCAAGGCCATTGGCGGCAGCCTGCCGTTGGCGGTGGTGGTCTATCGCCAGTGGCTGGACACCTGGCAGCCGGGGGCGCACGCCGGTACTTTCCGTGGCAACCAGATGGCCATGGCCGCAGGCTCGGCGGTGATCAACTACCTCAAGTCACACGACCTGTGCAGCCATGCCCAGGCCATGGGCGAACGCCTGGCCGGCCATCTGCGCCGCTTGCAGGCGGACTTCGCGCAGTTGGGGGATATTCGTGGCCGTGGCCTGATGCTGGGGGTCGAGCTGGTTGATCCGCAAGGGCAGCTCGATGCCCAGGGGCATCCGCCGGTCTGCCCGCGTCTGGCACCACTGGTGCAGCGTGAATGCCTGAAGCGTGGGCTGATTCTGGAACTGGGCGGGCGTCAGGGCGCCGTGGTGCGTTTCCTGCCACCGCTGATCATTACTGCCGAGCAGGTTGATGAGGTGGCGGCGCGCTTTGCTCGGGCGGTTGCTGCGGCGGTGGCCAGACTGTAAACGGCCCAGGCATGTAAAAGCCCGGGGCAGTGCACCGGGCTTTTTTATGGATCTTCACGCTATCCTGGGGACTATGATTCTTGGGTTGGGTTGAGTTGGGTTGGGTTGGGATGTTGAGGCTGCGAGCTTCCATTCAGTGTGGGGCCGGCAGCAGCGCCACAGCGAATGGATAAGCTCGCGCCCCCCAACCCAGGATTCAGTGAAGAGCCCTTTTTATGGCTCTCAGTCGAACGTGCGACCCGCGCGCCAGTAGCCCATCAGCGTCAGGGCGCTGCGATCCAGCCCGCGCTCGGTGATCAGGTAGCGACGGATATTCATCACCGCTGCCGACTCGCCGGCGATCCAGGCATAGAAGTCGCCGTTGCCGGGTTGAGCCAGTTCCCAGAGGATCTGCCGGTCGATATCGACCTCCTCCAGGGCGACCTTCGCACCTGTGCCCGCTGCGGCTGCCGGTAGGCGCGCCAGCTCGCGGATGGCATGGATCATCGCTTCGCCGTGGGTGCAGTGCAGCACTTCGCGTGGCAGCCAGTTCAGTTCGGTGGCGCGGCTGCAGGTCAGGTCGAGGCAATCGGCTTCGCAGGGGACTTCGATGAACGCCTGTACCGGGACTTCGGGCAGGTCTGCGGCCATCTGCTCAAGGATGCCGGCAATTGCCGGCAGGGCGGTTTCATCGCCGATCAGCAGCAGGTTGCGCAGGTTCTTCGGGGGGCGCCATTCGTAGCCGCCGGGGTCGGCGTCGAAGGCCAGGTTCGGGGCGACCATCTGCAGGCGATCGCCGATGCGTGCCTGGGTCGCCCAGGTCGATGCCGGGCCGTTGACGCCGTGCAGGACGAAGTCGACATCCACTTCCAGTGCCTCGCGGCGCAGGTCGCGGATGGTGTAGGTGCGCATCGGCGGGCTCTGCTCGGCGCTCAGGCCGCGACGCGCTTGCTGCCAGGAACCTTGCTTGGGCAGGTTCGGGTATTGGCCATCGGCAGAGGGAAAGAAGATCTTGATGCGCTGGTCGGCAGCCAGGGTACGCATCTGCCCGACATCCTCACCGCTGAACACGAAGCGGCTGAGGGACGGGCTGAGGGGCATGATGGCTTTGAGCTGCACATCGAACACTCCGTAGGCACTGGTTCTGGCAGGTTTGCCGACCAGCTTGCGCAGACCGTTGCCCAGGGCGTTGGTCAGGGAGGTGGAGGCTGACATGGGCGGTACCTTTTCCAAGGGAGGTTCCTTGAAAACGAAATAGCCGCCGATCGAATTAGCACAGGGCGGCAGTGGTTAAATTTCCCCCTCCAGGAAACGTCCTAGCTTGGATAAAGCCTGCTTCATGGCTGATACGGGTAGGACGATGACGATTTCGCGACGAGGATTCATAGCGGGCCTGGCGGTGGCGGGCGCGACCGTGCCAGCCGCCTATTACGCGCACAAGCAACTGACCCACGATCCACAGGACGACATCGTCACCCCCGGCGAGGCCAGCGTTGAGCTTGCGGATGCCGCTGGCCAGCACTTGGCCGATCAATTGCGCGGCGTCTGGGATTTGCGTTTGAGCGGTGCCGATGGCGAGCTCGCCGGGCTGCCTGTGGAAGGCTTGCAGATGTACCTCGACGTCGCCGCCAAAGGCCGTGGCCTGCGTGGTTTTGTCGATACCGAACTGGTTCTGCGCAGCGACGCCCCGGCCGCCTACCGAGTGCTTGGCGACCTGGTCGGGGCGTCCACCGCCACGGTGCGCTGGCGGCTGATGAGCACCCAGGGCGGGCCGGGTTATGAATGTACCGCGAGCCTGGATGAAGTCTGGGGCAGTTTTGGCAACGCTGGCAGCGCTACCCTCAGTGGCCGCTTGCAACCGCTGGATCGCTCGATGGTCTTGCCCTTGGCCGACAGTCACTTCGTTGCCGTCAAGCGCCTGTTTCCTGAAGCCCGTGAGCGGCTGCCCTATACACCGCAGTTGCAAGCCTGGCTGATCAGCGCCGAGCACCGCTTGTTCCATCAGCTCTGGCACGCGACCCGTGACAAATGGCATCGGCTGTCTGAAGAAAAACACGGTGCCTTGCGTGGCCTGGGCTGGCAGCCCGGCCCGCGTGACAAGGAGCGTGATGCCCGCGGCCCGCGCAAGCATCGCAATGGTTCGGGGGTGGACTTCCTGTTCATGCACCGGCATATGCTCGGTACGGCGCGGTCGATGCAGGACCTGCCGTCGTGGCCGCATTTCCCCTTGCCGCAACCCAGCGTCGAACACGACCGCCAGGGTTTTGCCCGCTATTACGACAACCATGACGGTTACTGTGTACCGCCCGGTTGGCGGGCACCGGGCGACGAGGCTTATGGCGTATGGGTCTCGGCGATCAAGGCCGGCGAGACCTTCTGCAGTAATTTCCAGGTCTGGGAATCGCAGTACCAGGACCCGCTGTACCTGTCGAAGCTGACCCTCGGTGCGTTCGGTTCGGAGCTGGAAATGAACCTGCACGATTGGCTGCACATGTGCTGGGCCTCGGTGCCACGTGATCCGGTCAACGGTGCGCCAGTGCCGTTTGCCCGGGACCCGGCCGATTTTGCCGGGCGCTGGTACGAGGCGGAAAACGACTTTCTCGGCGATCCGTTCTCGTCCCATGTCAACCCGGTATTCTGGGGTTTTCACGGCTGGATCGATGATCGCATCGAGGATTGGTACCGCGCCCATGAGCGCTACAACCCGGGGCAGGTTCGGCGTCTTGAGGTCAATGGCGTGCAGTGGTTCGCCCCGGGGCGCTGGGTCGAGGTCGACGACCCGTGGCTGGGGCCGGTGACCCATGGCTGCAGCACCACGCCGGGGATGTTCCCGGGCAAATCGGTGGAAATGGATGTCGAGATCATGAAGCTGGCTCTGCGCATTACCTTTGGTGAAGACGACAAGATCGGCGACCTGGTGCGCCGGGTGCCGCAGCGGCCCTGGTATGCGCGGCATTTGTCGTTGCGCGGGATTGTGAGCTGATTGGCTGTATTGGGCCTGCTGTGCAGGCCATCGCCGGCAAGGCCGGCCCCACAGGTTTTGTGCAGGCAGATCAATGATTTAGCGAACCACCTGCCATCCGCCGCCCAATGCCTTGTACAGCGCCACGCTGCCTTGCAGGCGGGCCAGGCGCAGTTGCACCTGCTGGTCTTGCGCCTGGTACAGGGTGCGCTGGGTTTCCAGTACGGTCAGCAGGGTCTCGGCACCGGCCTGGTAGCGGCGCTCGGAGAGGGTGAAAGCGATCTGCGCCTGCTGCACTTCCTCATCCTGCGACTGGCGCTGCTGGTCTACTCCGCTGATGCCATTGAGCGCCTTCTCGACATCGGCAAAGCCGTTGATGATGCTGCTGCGGTAATTCTCCAGTAGTTCGTCCTGCTTGGCGCGGGCCTTGTCGCGCTCGGCGCGCAGGCGGCCGTTGTTGAAGATCGGCGCAGCCAGCCCGGCACTCAGGGTGTAGTAGGGGCTGCGCAGCACCTGGGCAAAGGTGTCGGCACCCGAGCCCAGGTCGGCGCCCAGGGTCAGGCTCGGCAGCATTGCTGCGCGGGCAACCTGCACGTCTGCCTGGGCGGCGGCCAGGCTGGCTTCGGCGGTGGCAATGTCGGGACGGCGGCTGAGCAGCTCGCTGGGCACGCCGCTGCCGATCTGCGGCCAGTTCAGGCGGGTAATTGATTCTTCAAGGGCGGGCAGCGCCTGCACCGGCTCGCCGAGCAAGGTTGCCAGGGTGATGCGCGCCTCTTGCAACTGCTGCTCGAACAACGGCACCTGGCGTTGCTGGCCGGCGACCAGGCTGCGTTGCTGGGCCAGTTCCAGAGCGGTGGCCGAGCCAGACTGATAGCGGGTTTCGACCAGGCGCAGGACATCCTCGGCGTTGCTCAGGTTGAGGCGGGCAATACGCACCTGCTCACGCAGTGCCAGGCTCTGCAGGTAGCTGTTGGCAACGCCGCTGAGCAAGGTCAGTTCGACGGTCTGGCGATCGAAACGGCTGGCATCGAGGTTGAACAGGGCGCTGTCACGTGCGGCCGTTTTACCGCCCCAGAAATCCACTTCGTAGCTGGCGCTCAAGCGGGTGCCGAACGAGGTGCTGGTGCGTTCGCGGCTGCTGGCATCGAGTTGGTCGAAGCCGTTGCCATGCAGCAGGCGTTGGCGTCTGGCATCCAGGCCGAACTTGAGTTCAGGCAGCAACGGCGCGCCGGCAATGACCGCCGAGGCCTGTGCCTGGCGAATACGCGCGGCGGCAGCGGCCAGATCGAAGCTGTTGCGCCGGGCGTGTTCGATCAGTTGATCGAGCGCGGGGCTGGAGAACTGCTGCCACCAGTTCTCGTGGGGCAGCGGGGTGCTGGCTGCCTGGCCCTGCCACTGCGCTGGTGCCTGCAGGCCACTCGAAGGTGCAGGGGTGTTTGAGGTACAGGCGGCAAGCACCAAACTGATCGACAGGACACTGAGACGGCTGGGCAGGTTCATGGATTATTCGCTGGTAAGGGCTTTGACCGGGTCGAGGCGGGCGGCTTTGCGCGCGGGCATGAAGCCGAACACCACGCCGGTGACCACCGCGCAGGCAAAGGCGCCAAGCACGGCAGGCAAGGAGAAGGCCACGGCAATATCGGCCAGCAGCAACACGCCGCCAATCAACAGGGCCAGGGCAATGCCGGTGACCCCGCCGACCATCGACAGCAGCACCGCCTCACTGAGGAACTGGCGCAGGATGTCGCGCTGGCGGGCGCCGGTGGCCATGCGGATGCCGATCTCGCGGGTGCGCTCGCGCACCGTCATCAGCATGATGTTCATCACCCCGATCCCGCCGACCAGCAGCGAGATCGCGGCGATCGAGCCGAGCATCAGCGACAGGGTATTCTGCGTGCGCGCTTCGGCCTGGATCAGCGCCGCGTCGTTGGTCAGTTCATAGTCGTGTTTGCCGTTGTGAAGCTTGCGCATCAGGTGGTCGATGGCCGCTTCCGTGTCGGCCACGCGCCGTGAGTCGGCGGCGGCGATGGTCACGTACTCCGGGTTGCGGCTGCCGAACAGGCGGATGGCGGCGGCCGAGTAGGGCACCACGATGCGCTCGTCGCTGTCCTGGTCGCCCGAGCTTGCGCCTTTGCCGGCGAGAATGCCGACCACCTGGAAGGGCACGTTTTCGACCAGGATGTACTGGCCGATGGGGTCGTTACCGGCTCCAAATAGTTTCTCCCGCACCTTCTGGCCGATGACCGCCACGGCTGCCGCGCTCTGTTCATCGGCCTCGGTGAAGAAGCTGCCTTCGACCACCGGCCAATTGAAGATTTCGCTGAAGTAGGTGTTGTTGCCACCCACATAGAACTGCTGGTTATTGTTGCCGTAGCGCACCATCAGCGAGTTGCCGATCACCGGCATGATCATCTTCACCTGCGGCAGGCTGGATACCGCGGCGACATCGTCGAGGGTGATGACCCCGGCCGGTTCACGCAGTGTCGGGGCGCTGCCGCTCAGGTACAGGATGTTCGAGCCGAAGGCTGCCATCTGCGCCATGACCTGGCGCTTGCTGCCTTCGCCGACGGCCAGCATGACCACTACCGAGGCCACGCCGATGACGATCCCGAGCAGGGTCAGGGCAGTACGGAAGCGGTTGATCCACATGATCCGCCAGGCCGCCTGCAGGGCTTCGACCAGCTCGCCTTTCCAGGCGCCGCTGGCGGTGGCGCCGAGGTTCAGGCGCTGGCGCAGGTCTTCGGCTTGCAGGCCGGGAGCGCTGGCGGCGGGAGCAGCAGATTGCTCTGCCGAATCACTGAGCACCAGGCCGTCACGAATCTCGATGACCCGCTTGGCCCGCGCCGCGACTTCGCGGTCGTGGGTAATCAGGATCACCACGTGGCCCTGGCTGGCCAGTTCGTCGAGCAGGGCTATGACTTCGGCGCCGCTCTGGCTGTCCAGTGCCCCGGTCGGTTCGTCGGCGAGGATGATGTGTCCGCCGTTCATCAAGGCGCGGGCGATCGACACCCGCTGCTGCTGGCCGCCAGACAACTGATGCGGACGGTTGCCGGTGCGGCTGGCCAGGCCCAGGCGGTCGAGCAGGGCGGCGGCGCGAGCATGGCGTTCGGCGGCGGGGGTGCCGGCATAGATGGCCGGCATCTCGACGTTTTCCTGGGCCGAGCCCGAGGCGATCAGGTGATAGCCCTGGAACACGAAGCCGAAGGCTTCACGGCGCAACCAGGCCAGCTCATCGCTGTCTAGGTCGGCGACGTCCTTGCCGGCGAAGTAGTAGTTGCCTGAGGTCGGACGATCAAGGCAGCCGAGGATGTTCATCAGCGTCGACTTGCCGGAGCCGGAGGCGCCGACAATGGCGACAAACTCGCCAGGGTGAATGGCCAGGCTGATGCCGCGCACCACTTCAACCTTGGGCGTATCGACACCACCGTAGGATTTGCGGATGTCGCGCAGTTCGATCAGGGGCGTGGACATTCAACCCCCGCTTGCGGCAGGTGCGCCGATCAGCAGGCGCTCGCCCTCGGCAAGGCCGTCGAGCACCTGCACCCGCAAGCGGTCGCTGAGGCCGGTGCGGACCTGGCGCTGGTTGACCTTGCCCTTGCTGTCGAGCACCTGGGCAATGCGCAGGTCATTGCCGTCGGCATGATCATCCAGGGCTGCCACCGGTACGGTGAGCACCTTGCTGGCACGCCCGGCAACGAAGAACACCTGGGTGGTCATCTCTGCCATCAGGGCGTTGTCCGGGTTATCGACATCCAGCAGTACGGTATAGAGCACCACTTTGCTGCTGGCGCCGCTACCACTGGCGCTGGCCGGGCTGCCACCGCCCTGGCTGGATTGATCGAGGGGTTTGGGCGGCACCGGCAGAATTTGCCGCACACTGCTGGTCCAGCGCCGCTTGCCGCCGGCCAGGGTGGTGAAGTAGGCGCTCATGCCCGGTTTGACATGGCCGATGTCAGCCTCGGACACTTGGGCCCAGACGGTCATTGGCGACAACTTGGCGATGCGCAGGATCAGCGGGGTTTGCTGTTGGGCGTTAAGGGTCTGGCCTTCGCGGGCATCGACGGCGACCACGGTGCCGGCCATCGGTGCATAAATGCGCGTGTAACCCAGCTCAGCCTCGTCGCTGCGCAGGCTCGCCTGGGCCTGGCGAATCTGTGCGCGGTACATGTCGATGCGCGCCTGGGTGACCTTCAGCTGGGCCTGGGCGCTTTGCACGTCTTCCTCGCGGGTGGCGCCGCCGGCGGCCAGGTTGCGCTGGCGCTTGAACTGTTGCTCGGCCAGTTGGTACTGAGCCTTCTGCTCATCCAGCTGGGCCTTGAGGTTATCGATCGAGAAACGCCCGGCATCAAGCTTTGCCTGCTGCGTCGAGGGGTCGATCTCAACCAGCAACTGACCTTCCTTGACCTGATCTCCCACCTCGACGTGCAGTTTGCGGATCTGCCCGGAGGCCTGGGCACCCACGTCCACATAACGCCGCGGCTGCAAGGTACCCAGGGCCGTGACGCTGCTTTCGATGTCGGTACGGGTCACGGTAACGGTGCTCAACGGGTCGCCACCGGCGGGCAGGGTTTTCCAGGCGAGCAGGGCGCCCAGGCTGAGCAGGCCGAGGCCACACAACAGCAGGCGACGAGTATTCGGTGAGCGTTTCATGCAGGGTTCCAGCCGGATGGAATGGCCCGTGACATCTCACTGCCGAAGCGGCACGGCAGACACGGGAGGCTCCCAGGTAAACGAGGTGGGGGCCGTGGAATTTACCGGGATCAAGGTCTGATCTTGCTGAGAATAATTATAATTTGTATTATTGCATACTGCCATCATTCAGATCCGCTCAACCACGAGTCAGGGAACCCCCGCAGATGTCGCGGCCAGGTGTTGTGTTGGAAAACTACTATCGCGAACTGGTGAGTTTTCTCTGTGCCCGCCTGGGTAACCGGCAGGCGGCTGAAGACGTTGCCCACGATGCCTATATCCGCGTGCTCGAGCGCAACGGTGAAGACGATATCGAGCATCCACGGGCGTTTCTCTATCGCACCGCTCTGAATCTTGTGATCGATGGGCATCGACGTGGTTTGCTGCGCCAGTCCGAGCCGCTTGAAGTGCTCGACAGCGATGAGCGTTTCTTTACCCCCGCGCCATCCCAAAGCATGGATCTCAATCAGCGCCTGGACCTGATGCAGCGCGCCCTGGCCGAACTCAGCCAGCCTTGTCGCGAGAGTTTTCTGCTGCGCAAGCTTGACGGCCTGTCGCACCCGCAGATCGCCGAGCGGCTGGGCATCTCGCGCAGTGTAGTGGAGAAACATATTGTTAACGCCATGAAACACTGCCGGCTGCGCATGCGTCAGTGGGAATCGCAGTAACCGGCCAACGTCGAAAAAATGTGAAAATTCCGTCATGGCCTTGCTTGATTTATGGCGATTTCCCGACAACTATCAGTAAAGACCCTCTCTCTGGCGAAGTGCCCGCCAATAGCCTGCAATTGATGATCTGGCGCAGTATGGTCAAGGAACGTCTCTAACGCTCTCTGCCTTGGTCATGACGATGCCGAACAAATCGCTGCGGATCCTGATTGCCGACGAACACCCGATGCAGTTGCTGCAACTGGAACGGATGCTCAATGGCATGGGCTATTACCGCATAGCCCCGGTCGAGAGCTTCGAGGATCTGCAACGCCTGGTGCAGAGTGCACTGCAACCGTTCAACCTGCTGCTGGGCAACATCGACCTGGCCAGCCATGCCGGCGTTGATCTGGAGCGGTTCTGCCGGGTCAATCCGCTGATCCAGCACGCCTTGCTGTACGAATCGCAACACTTGAAGATCCCCTCGATTCCCGACAACCAGCGCCGCGCGGTGAATGTCAGCCTGTCCAAGGTTCCGGACAACGAGACCATCCAGTCCTTCATGCATATCATTGACTCGCCGCAGGTGATCGGCCATTTGCCGGGCATCCCCGAGCGCACCGCCAGGCCGGCGTACAACCCACGGCGAATGGACCTGGCCCAAACCGCGTTTTGCCGCCAGTCCTGAAGCCGCGCTGGGTGTGGCCGGGTAGCTTTTGCTATCCTCTTGCGTTTGCCCTGGTGCGCCCGTCGCACCGGCACTCGATCACTTGCGGATAACCCTATGACGGCCACTGACCCTGCGCGCTCGCTGCAGCTATCGCGCAGCGACCACAAGACCCTGAGCCTGGCGGCCCTGGGCGGGGCGCTGGAGATCTACGACTTCATCATATTCGTGTTCTTCGCCCTGACCCTTAGCCAGTTGTTCTTCCCACCGCAGATGCCCGAATGGCTGCGTTTGCTGCAGAGCTTCGGGATTTTTGTAACCGGTTATCTGGCGCGGCCGCTGGGCGGCATCCTGATGGCCCATTTTGCCGACCACCTGGGGCGCAAACGGGTGTTCAGCCTGAGCATCCTGATGATGGCCTTGCCGTGCCTGCTGATCGGGGTGATGCCCACCTACGCCGATATTGGCTACGCAGCGCCGCTGATCCTGCTGGCCTTGCGCATCCTTCAGGGGGCCGCGGTAGGGGGCGAGGTGCCGAGCGCCTGGACCTTCGTCGCCGAGCACGCCCCGCCCGGGCGCCGCGGTTACGCCCTGGGTTTCCTGCAAGCAGGGCTGACCTTCGGTTACCTGCTCGGCGCCCTGACTGCCACGGCCCTGGCGCAGCTGTTCAGCCCCCAGGAAATCCTCGATTACGCCTGGCGCTACCCGTTCCTGCTCGGCGGCGTATTCGGCGTGATCGGCGTCTGGCTGCGCCGCTGGTTGAGCGAGACACCGGTGTTCCTGGCCTTGCGCGAGCGCCGTGAGCAGCCGCCGGCTTTCCCCTTGCGCACCGTGTTGCGTGAGCATCGCCGGGCGCTGATACCGGCAGCGCTGCTCACCTGCGTGCTGACCTCGGCGGTGGTGGTGCTGGTGGTGATCACCCCGACGGTGATGCAGCAACGCTTCGGCATGAGTGCCGGGCACACCTTCGCCTTGAGCAGCATGGGCATTGTTTTTCTCAATATCAGTTGTGTGCTGGCCGGCTTGCTGGTGGACCGAATCGGCGCCTGGCGGGCCTTGATGATCTACAGCCTGCTGCTGCCCTTGGGCATCGCCGGCCTTTACGCCAGCCTGGTGGCTGGCTGGGGCTGGACCGGGCTGGCCTATGCCATTGCTGGCCTGTCTTGTGGCGTGGTGGGGGTGGTGCCATCGGTGATGGTCGGCTTGTTCCCGGCGCAGATTCGCGTCTCGGGCATTTCCTTTACCTACAACATTGCCTACGCCCTGTGGGCGAGCACCACGCCATTGCTGCTGATCGCCCTGATGCCGTGGAGCCCATGGGTGTGCGTGGGCTTCTGCCTGGTCATGGGTGTGGTTGGCTTGCTTACGGCACTGTACTTTGGCGCACGCGAAGCGGTGCCCTTCGAGGATGAGGCGGTGCGCTGCTGAGTTCATCTGCTGTGACAATGGTTCCCTGCTGCCTGGGCGTTGATCGGGCAGACTCCAGCGCTCGGCAAATGGATCAACCCATTTGCCAAATTAAACCTACTAGGTTAATTTGCTCATGGAGAAAGGCACGCCTCATTGCAGGCTTTCGACGGTCAGGGCGCTGGCGGGTCTACCTGAAACTGACGGTCATCGATGATGTGCTCATCGTGTCCTTCAAGGAGTTGTGATAATGAAATGTCCAGCCTGTGGCGCGGCCGAGCTGGTCAGTGCCAGGCGCGATCTGCCGTACACCTACAAAGGTGAGACAACCCGGGTGACTGATGTTGTCGGGGATTACTGCCCTGCCTGCGCTGAGAGGGTGCTCAGTGATACAGAGTCGCGGCGTGTCAGTGCGGCGATGCTCGCTTTTAATCGGCAGGTCAATGCTGCGGCTGTCGACCCGCAATTTATTGCTGCCGTACGCAAGAAGCTGGCACTTGATCAGCGGGAAGCAGCGGAAATATTTGGCGGTGGGGTCAATGCATTTTCCCGTTACGAAAACGGCAAGACCAAGCCCCCCCTGGCCCTGGTCAAACTGCTCAAGCTTCTTGATCGCCACCCTGAGTTGTTCGAAGAAGTCAGAATGGCATGACACAAGCGTAAAAAAGCCCCCTGGCCACAACGGCGAGGGGGCTTTTTTAGGCCGGCTGACTTACATGTTCGGGTAAGTCGGGCCGCCGGCGCCTTCCGGGGTGACCCAGGTGATGTTCTGCGAAGGGTCCTTGATGTCACAGGTCTTGCAGTGCACGCAGTTCTGGGCGTTGATCTGGAAGCGCTTGCTGCCGTCTTCCTGGCTGACTACTTCGTACACGCCCGCCGGGCAGTAGCGCTGGGCCGGTTCGTCGTACAGCGGCAGGTTGGTGCCGATCGGGATGCTCGCGTCAGCCAGTTTCAGGTGGCACGGCTGCTCTTCTTCATGGTTGGTGCTGGAGAGGAACACCGAGCTCAGCTTGTCGAAGCTCAGCTTGCCATCCGGTTTTGGATAGTCGATTTTTTTCGAGTCGGCCGCCAGCTTCAGGCAGGCGTAGTCCGGCTTGGTGTCGTGCAGGGTGAACGGCAGCTTGCCACCGAACCAGTTCTGGTCGAGGTAGTTGAACGCCGCGCCGAGCATCGGGCCGAACTTGTGCATGGCCGGGCCGAAGTTACGGCTGGAGAACAGCTCGTCATACAGCCAGCTGGCTTTGAACGCTGTAACGTAGCTGTTGAGTTGATCGCCGCCTTCACCACCTGCCAGCAGGGCTTCGGCCACCGCGTCGGCGGCGAGCATGCCGGATTTCATGGCAGTGTGGCTGCCCTTGATTTTGGCCACGTTCATGGTGCCCAGGTCGCAACCGATCAGGGCGCCGCCGGCGAAGACCATTTTCGGCAGCGAGTTCAAGCCACCTTTGGCCAGGGCGCGGGCGCCGTAGCTGATGCGCTTGCCGCCTTCGAGGTACTGGCTGATCACCGGGTGGTGTTTCAGGCGCTGGAATTCGTCAAACGGCGACAGGTAGGCGTTGGAGTAGGACAGGTCGACGATCAAACCTACGACTACCTGGTTGTTTTCCAGGTGATAGAGGAACGATCCACCGGTGTTTTCCTTAGCCATGACATCCAGCGGCCAGCCTGCGGTGTGCACAACCAGGCCTTGTTCGTGCTTGGCCGGATCGATTTCCCAGATTTCTTTCAAGCCGATGCCGTAATGCTGGACGTCGGACTCGCTGTCGAGGTTGAAACGCTTGATCAGCTGTTTGCCGATGTGGCCACGGCAGCCTTCGGCGAACAGCGTGTACTTGCCGCGCAGCTCCATGCCTGGGGTATACAGGCCTTCTTTCGGGTTGCCTTCACGGTCGACGCCGAGGTCGCCGGTGATAATCCCGCGGACCACGCCGTTTTCGTCGAACAGGGCTTCCTGGGCGGCGAAGCCCGGGTAGATCTCGACGCCCAGGTTCTCCGCCTGCTGAGCCAGCCAGCGGCACAGGTTACCCAGAGAGATGATGTAGTTGCCTTCGTTGTGCATGGTCTTGGGCACGAACAGGTCAGGGACCTTGATCGAGCTGCCAGCATCCTTGAGCACATAGATGTCGTCGCGTTTGACTTCGGTGTTGAGCGGGGCGCCGAGCTCTTTCCAGTCCGGGAACAGTTCGTTCAGGGCGCGAGGTTCGAACACCGCACCGGAGAGGATGTGGGCGCCGACTTCCGAGCCTTTCTCGACCACGCAGACGCTGATTTCGTTACCGGCTTCGGCGGCCTTCTGCTTCAGTCGGCAGGCGGCGGACAGGCCAGCCGGGCCAGCGCCGACAATGACCACGTCGAATTCCATGTATTCGCGTTCCACAGGTTCTCTCCTACTCAAGGCTCATCGGTTTTTCTTTGTTGGCGGGTGTCAGGCGGTCATTTTTCAGACGCTCGGGCTGTAGCTCGAGCGATGACGGACTACACCGCTTTCTCTTGGCCGCGCATTATATCTACACCACTCGCGGGGTCCAATACAAACGTTTGTTTGAATTTGCCGCAGGCCAGTAAAATCAAAGAAGCGCGGCTTGAAGCTGACCGGTTTGCCGTATTGACCGGATTGGGCGTTACGGTCAAGATACGAGCGGTTTTGCGCTCGCCGTAGGCTGACCGCAGGATGCAGGAGCACCCCTAAAAACCAGGCGAAAAGCAGGGCAGTTACGCCACAACCCGCTTTGTAGTGGAGTTTACACGCCACGACAAATAATGACCCACGGGTTTTGCAACTGACAGGCCGAAACGAGACCGCTGGGTCAGGGTTAAATTCGTCCACCTGTGATCGTTTTTAGAGGTGCCCTTGTACCCACGCGCAATCGCCGGGTTTGCCCCAGGCGACATTCTTTTCACCGGAGAGTAACGAGGAATCCATGAAGGTTCTTGTAGCTGTCAAACGAGTGGTCGACTATAACGTCAAGGTTCGCGTCAAGGCGGACAACTCCGGCGTCGACCTTGCTAACGTCAAGATGTCCATGAACCCCTTCTGCGAAATTGCCGTAGAAGAAGCCGTGCGCCTGAAAGAGAAGGGCGTTGCGAGCGAGATCGTCGTCGTTACCGTCGGCCCGGCCACTGCCCAGGAGCAACTGCGTACTGCCCTGGCACTGGGTGCCGACCGCGCCATCCTGGTCGAATCGGCTGAAGAGCTGACTTCGCTGGCTGTGGCCAAGCTGCTCAAGGCAGTGGTCGACAAAGAACAACCGCAGCTGGTGATCCTTGGCAAGCAAGCCATCGACAGCGACAACAACCAGACCGGCCAGATGCTGGCTGCACTGAGCGGTTACGCCCAGGGCACCTTCGCCTCCAAGGTCGAGGTTGCTGGCGACAAGGTCAACGTTACCCGCGAAATCGACGGCGGCCTGCAGACCGTTGCGCTGAACCTGCCAGCCATCGTCACCACCGACCTGCGCCTGAACGAGCCGCGCTACGCGTCGCTGCCGAACATCATGAAGGCCAAGAAGAAGCCGCTGGAGACCGTTACTCCAGACGCGCTGGGCGTTTCCACCGCCTCTACCAACAAGACCCTGAAAGTCGAAGCGCCGGCTGCCCGCAGCGCCGGTATCAAGGTCAAGTCGGTTGCTGAACTGGTCGAGAAACTGAAGAACGAGGCGAAGGTAATCTAAATGACTATCCTGGTTATCGCTGAACACGAAAACGGTGCCGTTGCCCCGGCCACCCTGAACACTGTTGCTGCTGCCGCCAAGATCGGTGGCGACATCCATGTGCTGGTCGCAGGCCAGAACGTCGGTGGCGTCGCTGAAGCCGCGGCCAAGATCGCTGGCGTTGCCAAGGTCCTGGTTGCCGACAACGCCGCCTACGCTCACCAGCTGCCAGAAAACGTCGCGCCACTGGTAGCCGAGCTGGGCAAGGGCTACAGCCATGTGCTGGCTCCTGCCACCTCCAACGGCAAGAACATCCTGCCGCGCGTTGCTGCGCTGCTGGACGTCGACCAGATTTCCGAGATCATCTCGGTTGAATCGGCTGACACCTTCAAGCGTCCGATCTACGCCGGTAACGCCATTGCCACCGTGCAATCGAACGCTGCCGTCAAAGTCATCACCGTCCGTGCCACCGGCTTTGACGCCGTTGCCGCTGAAGGTGGTTCGGCTGCCGTTGAAGCTGTCGCTGCTGCCCACGACGCAGGCAAATCGGCCTTCGTTGGCGAAGAGCTGGCCAAGTCCGACCGCCCTGAGCTGACCGCTGCCAAGATTGTCGTTTCCGGCGGTCGTGGCATGCAGAACGGTGACAACTTCAAGCACCTGTACGCCCTGGCCGACAAGCTCGGCGCTGCCGTCGGTGCTTCGCGCGCTGCGGTCGACGCAGGTTTCGTACCCAACGACATGCAGGTCGGTCAGACCGGCAAGATCGTTGCACCACAGCTGTACATCGCCGTCGGTATTTCCGGCGCGATCCAGCACCTGGCCGGCATGAAAGACTCCAAAGTGATCGTTGCGATCAACAAGGACGAAGAAGCGCCGATCTTCCAGGTGGCCGACTACGGCCTGGTGGCTGACCTGTTCGAAGCCATCCCTGAGCTGGAGAAGCTGGTTTAATCCAGTCGCTTCACTTATAAAAGAGCCCGGTCCGTTGGGGCTGTGCAGGCCTGCCTTGCACAGCCCGGCAGATCGGGCTTTTTCATTCTGGCGAGAAAGTAGGGAGTGGTTGCATGGGATGGCGTGGCCGGATAAATACGGCGCTGGTGTTCGCTGCGGTGCTGATGCCGTTGCAAGCGTGGGCGGTGGGCAAGTGCGAGCGGCTGGTGGCCACCGGCAGCCCCGATGCGCCGCCGTACTCGTGGCGCGATCCGCAAGACCCCAAGCACCTGATGGGCGCCAACGTCGACCTGTTCAGGCAGGTAGCCAGCGAGCTGGGCCTGAAGGTTGAAGTCCTCGACAGCGGCAGCCGCAGCCAGGCCCTGGAAGAGGTGCGCAGCGGTCGTGTCGATTTGCTGATCGATTCACCCTTCGCGGTGGCCGAGCTGACTACGGTCGACTTCGTCCATCCCTCGCTGCTGAGCAACGAATACGTGGTGTGGACTCGCCACGATTCGCCGCTGGTCTATAACACCCTGGCCGATTTGCACGAGCATCGCGGCAGCGTCTCGGAAAAAGCGCGCATGACCCCGGAATTTACTGCCTACGCCAAGAGCCAGTTGCAGCTGGCACCTTCGCAGAATCTGACCCAGGACTTCCAGAAGTTGCTGCTCGGTCAGGTCGACTATGTGCTGGCCGGGCGCTACGCCGGGATGGCCATGGCTCAGGCCCTGGGCATGAACAACGAGCTGATTGCCCGCGGCTTGCCTCTGGATCGCCCGGGCCTGTACCTGGCGCTGTCGCATAATTCGGCATGCAATGACGCCTGGTTGCGCGGACAACTGGCAAAAAAGCTGACAGAATTGCCGGCCTCCGGCGTGTCCCAGGCGGTGCTGCAACGTAATGTCGAACGCTGGAAAGCGCAGATGCAGGCGCCGCTGGATGCCCCTAAACAGTAGGAAGATTGCGTGAGAACTCATCCATTATTCGCCGCTCTGGCACTGCTGGCCCTGGCCGGATGTGCCAATGACCCGGCCCCGAATGAACAGTTGCGCCTGTCCGAGCAGGCACTGGAGCAGGCCAAGGCGGTGGGTGCCACCGACGAAGTGGCAGAGCTGAAGCAGGCCGAAGAAAAACTGGCTCGGGCCCGAGTCAACATGACCAGCGAATCCTACCGTGACGCGCGCATGCGCGCCGAGCAGGCCGAGCTGGACGCGCGCCTGGCCGAGGCGCGGGTGCTGACGGTCAAGAGCAAGGAGCAGCTGGACTTGCTGCAATCGCGGGTCAATCGCCTGCGTAAACAGTTGGGGGAGCAGCGGTGAGTTCGATCAAACCATTGGCAGCACTGTTGTTGGTCGGTGTGGTCGGCCTGCAGGGCTGCGCCAGCCAGCGCAGCGAGACGGCGCTGGACGAGGCCACGGCCAAGTTCCAGACGGTCAAGGACGATTCCAACGTTTTGCGCAGCGCGCCGCGTGACGTGATTCGTGCCGGTGAATCGCTGGCCCGTGCCGAGCGCCTGTCCAGTTATCTGGGGACCGGCGCCGATGTGCGCCATTACGCCTACCTGAGCCAGCGCTACAGCGATATTGCCCGCGAGCACAGCAATCTGGTGCTCAACCAGGAACGCCTGGCCAAGCTTGAGCTTGAGCGTCAGCGCCTGCAGCTGGCGTTGCGTGAGGCCAAGCTTGCCAGCGTGCAGCAGCAGGGCAAATGGCTGGAAGCGCAGATCGTCAGCCTGGCCACCGAGCAGAGCGACCGTGGCTTGGTGATGACCCTGGGCGACGTGCTGTTCGACACCGGGCATGCGGAGCTTAAAAACTCGGCCAGCCGCACGGTGCTCAAGCTGGTGCAGTTCCTCCAGCTCAACCCCAAGCGCATTATCCGTATCGAGGGTTATACCGACAGCACGGGCGCGCCTGAGGATAACCTTAAATTGTCCCGGGATCGGGCTCAGGCGGTAGCCGATATGCTGATCGACCTGGGTGTGGATGAAAAGCGCATCGAGGTCGAGGGCTATGGCGACCAGTATCCGGTCGAGGCCAATGCCTCGGAGCGGGGCAGGGCGCAGAACCGTCGGGTCGAGATCGTCTTTTCCGACGACAAGGGCAAGCTTGGCGCGGCGCGCTGAGTAATGGATGAAGAAACCCGGTGAGTGTTCCTCTCCGGGTTTTTTATGGCTCTTCAGGGGCTTGGGTTGGGTTTTTGAAGCTGCGGGCTTATCCATTCGGTGCGGTGCGGCTGCCGGCCCCTTCCGCCTTTACGGCGGCCTACTTTTCTCTTGGTGTATGGACCGGACACATGGTGGACACATGTGCGGGGACATGGTTGACACATTATCGCTTGCCATCCGGGTTGTTGAAATCGATGGTTCTCAGCTTGCGGTGGCAGAAGTAGACGTCGAAGTGATCAGGTCCCTTCTCGCTCGGGCGCAAAGCCAAAATGTGGCCCACCAGCGCTTTTGCTATCCGGAATGAGCGCTTCCTGAAGCGGAACTGACTATCGTAGGGTTTGACTAGGATATCTTCGGGTCCGTATTCAAAGGTTGGTACCCGGCTTGGAAACGGCCGTGTGCTCATCTGGTAGCGCTCCCTCGGTACTTGGTAGTCCAACTGCTGGTGGGGTCGCTTGTAGTTGTAGACGCCACGCCACAGGTCGAACGCCTCCTGCGCCTCCCGCAAATCACGGAAGGTGCGGTCCCTGAGCACCTCTGTCTTGAGCGTTCGGTGGAAGCGCTCGTCTTTACCGTTGGTCTGTGGGTGCCCTGGCCGGCTGAAGGTCAAGCGTATGCCCAGACGCACTATCCAGATCCCTAGTGGCGTCAGCTCTCCAGGGTTTCGTGGTGCCCCCCAGGGCGCGCCATTGTCTGCGTTGATCTGCAGGGGAAGGCCATACCGCCTGAACAGATCGGTCAGGTGCTCCTGGACCAATTCGGTTCGCTGATGCGCACAGGCTTGAATCGCCAAGTTGAAGCGCGAGTGATCATCGATCAACGTCACGGGTAGCACGGCCCCTGACCTGTCTGGAAGAAGCCTTTGAAGTCGATCTGCCAGAGATCATTAGGAGCCTCGCGTTCATAGCGTTTCCACGGCGTAGCTGCAGCACTGGCTTCGGAGGTGATCAGCCCGTGGCGATGCAGAACATTGGTGACGGTACTGGCGCAAATGCGCTGACCCAGTAGATGCCTGATCTTGCGGCCACCCCAGGCAGGGTGCTCCTTGCGGATGGCGATCACTTCTTTCTCAAGCCCACGATCCGTCAGCCTAGGGCTGCTGGCAGGTTTTCTGGATCGTTCCAAAAGGCCTGCCGCACCCTCCTGCCGGTAGCGGTTAAGCCACTTGTAACCTGTCTGGGGACTGATACCGAAGCGTCGGCACAACTCCCTGACATTGGCGTCTGGGTGATTGGCCAGATGAACGAACTCTTCTCTCAAGCTCATGGCGTCTCTCGCGTTCCAAGGCATGGTCGAATTCCCGGCAGGTTTGCTTGCCGAAAAGTGTCAACCATGTCCCCGTACACCTGTCCACCATGTGTCCGGTCCATACACCAAGAGAAAAGTAGGCCGCCGTAAAGGCGGAAGGGGCCAGCAGCAGCCCCACACTGAATGGATAAACTCGCAGCCTCAACATCCCCACCCTGGTTGTGACAAATGGCACACCCCTGCCTCTGTCACACAACTGTATTGTCGACTATTCTGCAATCTGTCCCAGTACACTTCGCAACTGTTCCGGTATTCTTGGCCGAAAACAGCCGTACAAAAACAACTACATTGCCTGCGTGTCGAGAACTGATCATGACCAACCTGTTGCTCTACCAGCGCATCGCCCAGCAACTGGCCGAAGATATTCGCCGCGGTGTGTACCAGCCAGGTGAGCGGGTGCCGTCGGTGCGCAAGATGAGCTCGCAGCTCAATGTCAGCCATGCCACGGTGCTGCAGGCCTATGCCAATCTCGAAGATCAGGGCTTGATTCGCGCGCGGCCGCAGTCCGGCTATTACGTGCACCAGACCCCTGCGTTGACCGCGCAGACGCCGGACATCGCCCGGGTCGAGCGCCCGGGGCTGGTCACGCGCAGCAGTATCATCCAGCAGGTATTGACCGAAGCCCGGCGCGACGGGGTGTTTCCCTTTGGCGCGGCGGTGCCGCATGTCGACTATTTGCCGGTGCGCGCGTTGCACCAGCAATTGGCCAAGGTCACCCGCTTTCATAGCCCGCGGGCGTTCAGCTACATGTTCAGCCCGGGTTTCGAGCCGTTGCGCCGGCAGATCGCCATTCGCATGCGCGATGCCGGCGTGGTGGTCGACCCCAGCGAAGTGGTGGTCACCCATGGCTGCGTCGATGCCCTGCAGATGTCGTTGCGGGTGCTGACCCGGCCGGGCGACCTGATCGCCGCCGAATCGCCGACCTACTACGGTTTGCTGCAACTGGCCGACCTGCTCGGCCTGAAGGTCATCGAGATCCCCAGCGATCCGTCCACCGGCATCAGTCTCGAAGCGTTACAGCTGGCGGCCAACCAGTGGTCGATCAAGGCCCTGGTGCTGACCGCGCGCCTGAGCAATCCGCTGGGCGGCACCATTCCGGAAGATCGCCAGAAGCAGCTGTTGCGCCTGGCGTCTGATTTCGACATCCAGATCATCGAAGACGATATCTATGGCGAGCTGATGTTCGAGCAGGGCAAGACCAAGGCGCTCAAGGCCTTCGACCGGCTCGGGCGGGTGATCTATTGCTCAAGCTTTTCCAAGACCTTGTCGCCCGGTGTGCGTATCGGCTGGATGGTTGCCGGCAAGTACCAGGCGGAAATCCAGCGCTTGCAGACCTTCACTACTCACTCGGCCTGCAGCGTGACGCAGATGGGGGTGGCTTCCTACCTGGAGAACGGTGGTTACGACCGGCATCTGCGTTTCATCCGCCAGGAATATCGGAAAAATCTCAGCGCCTACCAGCTGGCGGTGCAACAGCATTTCCCGGAAGGTACGCAGATGACCCGGCCCACCGGCGGTTTCATTCTCTGGGTGAGCCTGCCAGGCCGGGTCAACACCCAGGAGTTGCATGTGCGCGCACTGCAGCAGGGCATCAGTATCGCTCCGGGGCTGATCTTCAGTAATACCGAGCAGTTCAACCACTGCATCCGCCTGAACTGCGGCATCCCGTGGAACCGTGAAGCGGAGCGGGCGGTGATGACCCTGGGCATGCTCGCCAGCCAGCTGTGCCAGGAATCGGCTTCGGGCGCTTTTTTCTAGACTTGCCAGTCGTGTCAGGAACGGGGAGCATAAGCATTTTTAGGGATAATCGTCGGTGCCTATGAAAGCGTTGCGTTGTATCGGGCTGTCCCTGTGTTTGCTCGGTGGCTTGGCTTGCACCTGGGCAGCAGTGGCCGAAACCGCACCGGCCGGCAAAACCTCCACTAGCAAAAGCGCCAAGCCTGCAGCCAAGCCAAAGCAGGCAAAAGCGCCGCCGGTGCGTAAAAAGGCAAGCACCAAGGCCACCCAGCGCAGCGCACGCAAAAATGCCAAGGCGGCGCCCGCGCCATTGCCCAAGACCAAGCTCGACCTGAGCCTGCCCTCGGGCATGGTCAAGGAGCTCAAGCCCGATACCCAGGAGCAGGCACCTTTGCCCAAGCCATTGCTGCCCTACCTGTTTGGTGAGAAACCGCCTTCCGACAGCCCGTTTCAGCTCAATGGCCGGTTGATCAGCAACGAAATGCAACTGCAACTGCGTAACGACAGTCGCAAGGACGTCGAAGGTGCGGCGATAGAGTTCGAGTTCAAGCAGTAGGGCAAACTGACTGTCCAGTCACCCCTTTGGGGTTGATATTTCATCCTGCGAGCAATTTCAAACGCCTGTTTAAGCGGTTACTATCCGAGTTCATTCATCATTTGTTACTCCGAGGGTTCTGTTGTCATGAACTGCCGTGAAGGTTGTGGCGCCTGCTGCATTGCGCCCTCCATCAGCTCGCCGATACCGGGAATGCCCAAGGGCAAGCCCGCCGGTGAGCGCTGCCTGCACTTGTCGGTTGCCAACCTCTGCGGCTTGTTCGGCAAGCCCGAGCGCCCGCCGGTGTGTGGTGGTTTCAAGGCAGAGGCCGAGATCTGCGGCAACGACCGCGACGAGGCGATCAGGATCCTGGGGTGGCTGGAGCAAATGACGGCAGTTTGAAACGCGGATCTTCGACAATAAGGAACAAAAGCATGGGATCGTTTAAGCACATGGCACTGGTGTTGGGTCTGGGAGCGGCGCTGGTGCCCCTGGCGCAAGCCGAGGACTGGAAGCAGGCCAAGAACGAAGACGGAATCAAGGTCGATCTCAGTGAGGTTGCCGGTTCCGACTACAAGGCCTATCGCGGCGTTACCTTTATCAAGGCGCCACTGGCCAAGGTCAGGGCCCTGCAGGAAGACGTTGTCGGGGCCTGCGCCTGGATTCATGAGTGCAAGACGCAAAAGCTGCTGAAAACCGAAGGTGACCAGAGCTGGACCTACACTCAGTTCAATACCCCGTGGCCGGTGACTGCGCGTGATTCGGTCATGCATGTCACCACTACCGTAGCGGCTGATGGCAGCCTGATCCGCAAGCTTCAAGGCGTGCCCACATACCTGCCGGAAGAGAAGGGCTTCGTGCGGGTGGCCAAGGTTGATGGGTTCTGGAAGCTGCAGCCAAAAGACGGCGGCACCGAAGTGACTTACCAGGTGCACACCGAGCCGGGCGGCAGCGTGCCGTCGATGGTGGCGAACAAGTTTGTGGTCGATGCGCCGTTCAATACCTTGAGGGCGTTGAAAGAGCGGGCCGAGAAGCCGTAAGTACAGTTGCATCAGTTGGCGGGCTTGAGGCAACTGTTGGGCAATCGCGGGGCAAGCCCGCTCCCACAGAACCGCAGCCCGCGATGAGAGCGCAATAAAAAAGGCTGCCCGAGGGCAGCCTTTTTCGTGTTCGGCCCAAAGGCTTACTTGCGGTCTTCCAGCTTGACGATGTCGCGCGACTCGTAGCCGGTGTACAGCTGGCGAGGGCGGCCGATCTTGTACGGGCTGGAGAGCATTTCTTTCCAGTGCGAGATCCAGCCGACGGTCCGCGCCAGGGCGAAGATCACGGTGAACATGCTGGTTGGAATGCCGATCGCCTTGAGGATGATCCCCGAGTAGAAGTCGACGTTTGGGTACAGCGAGCGCTCGATGAAGTAAGGATCGGTGAGGGCGATCTCTTCCAGGCGCATGGCCAGTTCCAGCTGCGGGTCGTTCTTGATGCCCAGCTCGCGCAGGACTTCGTCGCAGGTCTGTTTCATCACGGTGGCGCGCGGGTCGCGGTTTTTGTAAACGCGGTGACCGAAGCCCATCAGCTTGAACGGATCGTTCTTGTCCTTGGCCTTGGCGATGAACGTGTCGATGTTCGAGACATCGCCGATTTCATCGAGCATGGTCAGTACCGCTTCGTTGGCGCCGCCGTGGGCAGGGCCCCACAGTGCAGCGATGCCGGCAGCGATACAGGCGAACGGGTTGGCACCCGAAGAGCCGGCCAGACGGACGGTGGAGGTCGATGCGTTCTGCTCGTGGTCGGCGTGGAGGATGAAGATCCGGTCCATTGCCTTGGCCAGCACCGGGCTGATCGGTTTGATCTCGCACGGGGTGTTGAACATCATGTGCAGGAAGTTTTCCGCGTACGACAGGTCATTGCGCGGATACATCATGGGCTGGCCCATGGAGTACTTGTACACCATCGCTGCCAGGGTCGGCATCTTGGCGACCAGGCGGACCGCGGAGATTTCGCGGTGCTGCGGGTTATTGATGTCCAGCGAGTCATGGTAGAACGCCGACAGGGCGCCAACCACGCCGCACATGACGGCCATCGGGTGGGCGTCGCGGCGGAAGCCGTTGAAGAAGGACTTCAACTGCTCGTGAACCATGGTGTGGTTCTTCACGGTGCTGACGAACTGAGCCTTCTGCTCGGCATTCGGCAGTTCGCCGTTGAGCAGCAGGTAGCAAGTCTCGAGGTAGTCGGATTTTTCGGCCAGTTGCTCGATCGGATAGCCGCGGTGCAGCAGGATACCCTTGTCGCCGTCGATATAAGTGATCTTCGACTCGCAGGATGCGGTCGCCATGAAACCAGGGTCGAAAGTGAAGTGACCCGTGGCCCCCAACCCTCTAACGTCGATAACATCGGGACCAACGGTGCCGGTTAAAATGGGCAGCTCGACGGGGGCTGCGCCCTCGATGACCAACTGCGCTTTTTTGTCAGCCATGTGGCCTCCTATTAATGCTTGAAATCATCAGACAGACCCCCCACGCAGGGCCCGCACCACTATAGTGAGATAAATTTGAATGTCAATTTGCCTAAAGCACGGTTGTAAAGGGCTTTGGGCGCTGTTTTTCCTCGAAATTACCGCCCGTTTACGCCTTTTGTTCGCTAAAGGCAATGCGCTATTTGGGCTAGGTGTCTGCGTTGTCATTAGTAGCCTAACTGTCTATAATCGGCCCCCGACCGCCAGGGGCTTGCAAGCCCGTGTTGCTGGGGTCGTCACTCCCTGGGTGGTGGGTACCTGACCAGTACACTTACCAACAACTTTGCCCTGCTTGCTAGGGGCTCTTCAGTGTGAAAAAAGCCGTGAAAAGCCAACGACCTGTAAACCTAGACCTAAGGACCATCAAACTCCCCATTACCGGCGTTACGTCATTTCTTCACCGTGTTTCCGGCATCATCCTCTTCCTCGGCCTTGGCTTCATGCTTTATGCATTGGGCAAATCCCTGGGTTCGGAGGAAGGTTTCGCCGAGGTGAAGGCATGCTTGACCAGTCCGCTGGCCAAGTTCGTGGCATGGGGCCTCCTGTCCGCCTTGCTGTATCACTTGGTAGCCGGTGTGCGCCACTTGATCATGGACATGGGCATCGGTGAAACGCTGGAAGGCGGCCGACTGGGCTCGAAAATTATCATCGCCGTTTCCGTGGTGGTGATTGTGCTGGCAGGAGTTTGGATATGGTAACCAACGTCACGAACCTCTCGCGTTCGGGCCTCTATGACTGGATGGCGCAGCGCGTTTCTGCGGTCGTTCTCGCGGCTTATTTCATTTTCCTGATCGGATACCTGGTCGCGCACCCGGGCATCGAGTTTGCCCAGTGGCACGCTCTGTTCTCCAACAACGCGATGCGTATTTTCAGTCTGCTGGCCCTTGTGGCCCTGGGCGCTCACGCCTGGGTCGGCATGTGGACCATTGCCACCGACTACCTGACGCCGATGGCGCTGGGCAAGTCGGCGACTGCCGTACGTTTCCTGTTCCAGGCGGTATGTGGTGTCGCGATGTTCGCGTACTTCGTCTGGGGTGTGCAGATTCTCTGGGGTATCTGATTCATGGCTAACATTCCTACGATTTCATTCGACGCCATCATCATTGGTGGCGGCGGTGCCGGCATGCGCGCAGCGCTGCAGCTGGCTCAGGGCGGTCACAAGACTGCCGTGATCACCAAGGTCTTCCCGACCCGTTCGCACACTGTATCGGCCCAGGGTGGCATCACCTGCGCCATCGCTTCGGCCGACCCGAACGATGACTGGCGCTGGCACATGTACGATACCGTCAAGGGTTCCGACTATATCGGTGACCAGGACGCTATCGAATACATGTGTCAGGAAGGTCCTGCTGCCGTGTTCGAGCTGGACCACATGGGGCTGCCGTTCTCGCGTACCGAGCAAGGCCGTATCTACCAGCGCCCGTTCGGCGGTCAGTCCAAGGACTTCGGTAAAGGTGGCCAGGCCGCCCGTACCTGCGCCGCTTCCGACCGTACCGGTCACGCGCTGCTGCACACCCTGTACCAGGGCAACCTGAAAGCAGGCACCACCTTCCTCAACGAGTACTACGCCGTTGACCTGGTGAAGAACCAGGAAGGTGCGTTCGTCGGTGTGATCGCCATCTGCATCGAAACCGGCGAAACCCTGTACATCAAAGCCAAGGCCACGGTTCTGGCCACCGGCGGTGCAGGCCGTATCTACTCCTCCACCACCAACGCCCTGATCAATACCGGTGACGGTATTGGCATGGCTCTGCGTGCAGGCGTTCCGGTGCAGGACATCGAGATGTGGCAGTTCCACCCGACCGGCATCGCCGGCGCTGGTGTACTGGTCACCGAAGGTTGCCGCGGTGAAGGCGGTTACCTGATCAACAAGCATGGCGAGCGTTTCATGGAACGTTATGCGCCTAACGCCAAAGACCTCGCCGGTCGTGACGTTGTGGCCCGTTCCATGGTTAAAGAGATCATCGCCGGCAACGGCTGTGGCCCTAACGGCGACCACGTGATGCTCAAGCTTGACCACCTGGGTGAAGAAGTACTGCACAGCCGCCTGCCAGGCATCTGCGAGCTGTCCAAGACCTTCGCTCACGTTGACCCTGTGGTTGCGCCGGTTCCTGTTGTGCCAACCTGCCACTACATGATGGGCGGCGTTGCCACCAACATCCATGGCCAGGCCATGACCCAGGACGCCGATGGCGTCGACCACATCATCCCGGGCCTGTTCGCGGTCGGTGAAGTGGCGTGCGTATCGGTTCACGGTGCCAACCGCCTGGGCGGCAACTCGCTGCTCGACCTGGTGGTCTTCGGTCGCGCCGCCGGCCTGCACCTGGAAAAAGCACTGAGCGACGGTATCGAATACCTCGACGCCAGCGACACCGACATCGATGTTGCCCTGAGCCGTCTGAACAAGCTCAACGAGCGCAACACCGGCGAAGACGTGGCTACCCTGCGTCGCGAACTGCAAAGCTGCATGCAGAACTACTTCGGTGTATTCCGTACCGGCGAATACATGCAGAAGGGTATCGAGCAACTGGCTGGCCTGCGCGAGCGTATCGCCAACGTCAAGATCAACGACAAGTCCCAGGCCTTCAACACCGCGCGTATCGAAGCGCTGGAGCTGCAGAACCTGCTGGAAGTCGCTGAAGCCACTGCCATCGCTGCAGAAGTCCGTAAAGAGTCCCGCGGCGCTCACGCCCGTGAAGACTTCGAAGACCGTGACGACGAAAACTGGCTGTGCCACACCCTGTACTTCCCGGGTGAGAAGCGCGTCGCCAAGCGCGCCGTCAACTTCGCGCCGAAAACCGTTCCGGCGTTCGAGCCTAAAGTCCGGACTTACTAAGGGTGGCCACAATGTTGCAAGTCGAAGTTTATCGTTACAACCCCGATACCGACTCGGCACCCAAGATGCAGGTGTTCCAGGTCGATACCGGCGGCAAGGACCTGATGGTTCTCGATGTCTTGGCACTGATCAAGGAACAGGACGAAGGTTTCTCGTATCGTCGTTCCTGCCGTGAAGGTGTTTGCGGTTCCGATGGCATGAACATCAACGGCAAGAACGGCCTGGCCTGCATCACGCCGCTGTCGGCCGTGGTCAAGCGCAACAAGCTGATCGTTCGCCCGTTGCCTGGATTGCCGGTCATTCGTGACCTGGTCGTCGATATGAGCATCTTCTACAAACAGTACGAGAAGGTGAAGCCATTCCTGCAGAACGATACGCCGGCTCCGGCCATCGAGCGTCTGCAGTCGCCGGAAGAACGCGAAAAGCTGGACGGCCTGTACGAGTGCATCCTGTGCGCTTGCTGCTCGACTTCCTGCCCGTCGTTCTGGTGGAACCCGGACAAGTTCCTCGGTCCAGCTGCACTGCTGCAGGCCTATCGTTTCCTGGCCGACAGCCGTGACACCAAGACCCAGGAGCGTCTGGCTTCGCTGGATGACCCGTTCAGCGTGTTCCGTTGCCGCGGGATCATGAACTGCGTAAACGTTTGCCCTAAAGGTCTGAACCCGACCAAGGCCATCGGTCACGTACGTAACATGCTGCTGCAAAGCGGTACCTGATTTTAAAAGTGTTGTACCCGTAGTACGCCAAGGTGCGGGCCCTTGCCCGCACCAAGGTGAAACCCGAGCTAGGGCCCACAAAGCCCAAGCTTTTACCTATGAAGATATGAGACCAGCAGGGGCTTCCGGGCTGGTACCCGGAAAATCTGTAGGATCCTTGGTGGCTTGGTTGGGTCGCTGCATTAGGACTTTTCCAGGCGTGCTGTGGCTCTTGCCGATCCGTCCCCTAACCGAGGGTGACCAAGCATGCAAGAAAGCGTGATGCAGCGCATGTGGGATAGCGCCCACCTTTCAGGTGGTAACGCTGCATATGTGGAAGAGCTCTACGAGCTTTACCTGCACGACCCTAACGCTGTGCCAGAAGAGTGGCGCACTTACTTCCAGAAGTTGCCCGCCGAAGGCAGCACCGCTACCGATGTATCGCACTCTACAATCCGCGACCATTTCGTACTGCTGGCAAAGAACCAGCGCCGCGCCCAACCGGTTTCCGCCGGGAGCGTGAGCAGTGAACACGAGAAGAAGCAGGTTGAAGTTCTGCGACTGATCCAGGCCTACCGTATGCGCGGCCACCAAGCCGCTAAGCTCGACCCCCTGGGGTTGTGGCAGCGCCCTGCGCCAGTAGACCTGTCGATCAATCATTACGGCTTGACCAATGCCGATCTTGATACGACCTTCCGTGCCGGCGACCTGTTCATCGGCAAAGAGGAAGCGAGCCTACGCGAAATCTTCGACGCTTTGCAGCAGACATATTGCCGCACCATTGGCGCCGAATTCACCCACATCGTCGACTCCGAGCAGCGCAGCTGGTTCCAGCAGCGTCTGGAGAGCGTACGTGGGCGTCCAGTCTTCTCCGCGGATATTCAGAGCCACCTGCTCGAGCGCGTCACCGCCGCCGAGGGTCTGGAAAAATACCTGGGTACCAAATACCCGGGCACCAAGCGTTTCGGCCTGGAAGGCGGCGAGAGCCTGATTCCGATGCTGGACGAGCTGATTCAACGCTCCGGTTCCTACGGCACCAAGGAAGTTGTCATCGGCATGGCTCACCGTGGCCGTCTGAACGTCCTGGTCAACACCTTCGGCAAGAACCCGCGCGACCTGTTCGACGAGTTCGAAGGCAAGAAGAAGGTCGAGCTGGGCTCCGGTGACGTCAAATACCACCAGGGCTTCTCGTCCAACGTGATGACCGCCGGTGGCGAAGTTCACCTGGCCATGGCGTTCAACCCTTCGCACCTGGAGATCGTCTCGCCAGTGGTTGAAGGTTCGGTACGTGCCCGTCAGGACCGTCGCAACGACACCGTTGGCGACAAGGTACTGCCGATTTCCATCCACGGTGACGCGGCATTCGCCGGTCAAGGCGTGGTCATGGAAACCTTCCAGATGTCGCAGACCCGCGGTTTCAAGACCGGCGGTACCGTGCACATCGTGATCAACAACCAGGTTGGTTTCACCATCAGCAACCCGCTGGACTCGCGTTCCACCGAGTACGCCACCGACGTCGCCAAGATGATTCAGGCGCCGATCCTGCACGTCAACGGTGATGATCCGGAAGCGGTGCTGTTCGTGACCCAGCTGGCGGTCGATTACCGCATGCAGTTCAAGCGTGACGTGGTCATCGACCTGGTCTGCTACCGTCGTCGCGGCCACAACGAGGCCGACGAGCCGAACGGCACCCAGCCGCTGATGTACCAGCAGATCGCCAAGCAGCGCACCACCCGCGAACTCTACGCCGAAGCCCTGACCCAGTCGGGCCGTCTTGACGCCGAGCGCGTCCAGGCCAAGGTCGACGAGTACCGCAACGCGCTGGACAACGGCCTGCACGTAGTGAAAAGCCTGGTCAAAGAGCCGAACAAAGAGCTGTTCGTCGACTGGCGTCCTTACCTGGGCCACGCCTGGACTGCGCGTCACGACACCCGCTTCGATCTGAAGACCCTGCAGGAACTGTCGGCCAAGCTGCTGGAGCTGCCGGAAGGCTTCGTGGTTCAGCGGCAGGTTTCGAAGATCTACGAAGATCGCCAGAAGATGCAGGCCGGTGGCTTGCCGATCAACTGGGGCTACGCCGAAACCATGGCCTACGCCACCCTCGCGTTCGAAGGTCACCCGATTCGCATGACGGGTCAGGATATTGGTCGCGGTACCTTCTCGCACCGCCACGCGGTGTTGCACAACCAGAAGGACGCCAGCACCTACATCCCGCTGCAGAACCTCTTTGAAGGCCAGCCACGTTTCGACCTGTACGATTCGTTCCTGTCCGAAGAAGCGGTCCTGGCGTTCGAATACGGCTACTCGACCACCCAGCCGAATGCGCTGGTGATCTGGGAAGCCCAGTTCGGCGACTTCGCCAACGGTGCCCAGGTGGTTGTCGACCAGTTCATCACCAGTGGCGAGCACAAGTGGGGCCGTCTGTGCGGTCTGACCATGCTGCTGCCACACGGTTATGAAGGGCAGGGGCCGGAGCACTCCTCGGCACGTCTGGAGCGTTACCTGCAGCTGTGCGCCGAGCACAACGTCCAGGTTTGCGTACCGACCACGCCGGCTCAGATCTACCACCTGCTGCGTCGTCAGGTCATCCGTCCGCTGCGCAAGCCGCTGATCGTGCTGACACCTAAGTCGCTGCTGCGCCACAAGCTGGCCATCTCGACCCTGGAAGAACTGGCCGAAGGCTCGTTCCAGACCGTGATCCCGGAAATCGATACCCTCGATCCGAAGAATGTCACTCGTCTGGTCCTGTGCAGCGGCAAGGTCTACTACGATCTGCTGGAAAAACGCCGTGCCGAAGGCCGCGAAGATATCGCCATCGTGCGTATCGAGCAGCTGTATCCGTTCCCTGAAGACGACCTGGTCGAAATCCTCGCGCCGTACACCAATCTCAAGGATGTGGTGTGGTGCCAGGAAGAGCCAATGAACCAGGGCGCCTGGTACAGCAGCCAACACCACATGCGTCGTATCCTGACCCGTCACAACAAGGACCTGGTCCTCGAGTACGCCGGTCGCGATGCTTCGGCAGCACCTGCTTGTGGTTACGCTTCGATGCACGCCGAGCAGCAGGAAAAACTGCTGCAAGATGCCTTCACCGTTTAATGCCATCGCGCACCAGAAACCGAATTTAAGGAACCACTGATAATGGCTATCGAGATCAAAGCCCCTACTTTCCCGGAATCGGTTGCCGATGGCACCGTTGCCACCTGGCACAAGCAACCGGGCGAAGCGGTCAAGCGTGACGAGCTGATCGTCGACATCGAAACCGACAAGGTTGTCCTGGAAGTACTGGCTACCGCTGACGGCGTGCTGGGCGCTATCGTCAAGGGCGAGGGCGAAACCGTCCTGTCCGACGAAGTCCTGGGTTCGATCGAAGCAGGTGGTGTTGCTGCCGCTGCGCCTGCCGCTGCTGCCGCGCCTGCCGCCGCTGCTCCTGCCGCCGCTGCTGCTGGCGACGAAGACGCCATCGGCGCTCCGGCTGCACGCAAGCTGGCCGAAGAGAACGGCATCGCCCTGAACAGCATCAAGGGCACCGGCAAAGACGGTCGTATCACCAAGGAAGACGTGGTTGCTGCCATCGAAGCGAAGAAATCCGCTCCGGCTGCCGCACCTGCCGCCAAGCCAGCCGCTGCTGCCGCTGCCCCGGTCGTCGCCACTGGCGATCGCACCGAGAAGCGTGTACCGATGACTCGCGTACGTGCAACCGTTGCCAAGCGTCTGGTCGAAGCTCAGTCGAACATGGCCATGCTGACCACCTTCAACGAAGTCGACATGACCGAAGTCATGGCCCTGCGTTCGAAGTACAAGGACCTGTTCGAGAAGACCCACAACGGCGTACGCCTGGGCTTCATGTCGTTCTTCGTCAAGGCTGCCACCGAAGCGCTGAAACGCTTCCCGGCCGTCAACGCCTCGATCGACGGTTCCGACATCGTCTACCACGGTTATGCGGACATCGGCGTTGCCGTTTCCAGCGACCGCGGCCTGGTGGTACCGGTACTGCGTAACGCCGAGCAGATGAGCCTGGCTGAAATCGAGAACGGCATCGCCACCTTCGGCAAGAAAGCCCGTGACGGCAAACTGTCGATCGACGAAATGACCGGCGGTACCTTCACCATCACCAACGGTGGTACCTTTGGTTCGATGATGTCGACCCCGATCGTCAACCCGCCGCAGGCTGCGATCCTGGGCATGCACAACATCATCCAGCGTCCTATGGCCGTTAACGGTCAGGTCGTGATCCGCCCGATGATGTACCTGGCACTGTCCTACGACCACCGTCTGATCGACGGTAAAGAAGCCGTGACCTTCCTGGTGACCATCAAGAACCTGCTGGAAGACCCGGCTCGTCTGCTGCTGGATATCTGATTGAGCAGCTGCAAGCTGCAAGCTTCGAGCGGCAAGCCTGAACGGTTTGCGCTTGAACTTGTGGCTTGCAGCTTATCGCTTGCAGCTTTAAAGAGGATTTTCTGAATGTCGCAAAAATTTGATGTGGTAGTGATTGGCGCAGGTCCTGGCGGCTACGTAGCTGCCATCAAGGCTGCGCAACTCGGTCTGAGCACTGCCTGTATCGAGAAGTACACTGACGGCGAAGGCAAGCTGGCCCTCGGCGGTACCTGCCTGAACGTGGGTTGCATTCCTTCCAAGGCGCTGCTGGACAGCTCCTGGAAGTACAAGGAAGCCAAAGAGAGCTTCAACGTCCACGGTATCTCCACTGGCGAAGTGAAGATGGACGTCGCCGCGATGGTTGGCCGCAAGGCTGGCATCGTCAAAAACCTGACCGGCGGTGTTGCCACCCTGTTCAAGGCCAACGGCGTCACCTCGATCCAGGGCCACGGCAAGCTGCTGGCTGGCAAGAAAGTTGAAGTCACCAAGGCTGACGGCACCACCGAAATCATCGAAGCCGAGAACGTCATTCTGGCTTCCGGTTCGCGTCCGATCGACATTCCACCGGCTCCGGTCGACCAGAACGTCATCGTCGATTCCACCGGCGCCCTGGAATTCCAGACCGTACCTAAGCGCCTGGGCGTGATCGGTGCTGGCGTGATCGGTCTGGAGCTGGGTTCGGTCTGGGCTCGCCTGGGCGCAGAAGTCACCGTCCTGGAAGCCCTGGACACCTTCCTGATGGCCGCTGACGCCGCTGTCTCCAAGGAAGCGCTGAAAACCCTGACCAAGCAAGGCCTGGACATCAAGCTGGGCGCTCGCGTGACCGGCTCGAAGGTCAACGGCGCTGAAGTCGAAGTGACCTACACCGACGCCAACGGCGAGCAGAAGATCACCTTCGACAAGCTGATCGTTGCGGTCGGCCGTCGTCCGGTGACCACCGATCTGCTGGCTGCCGACAGCGGCGTGACCATCGACGAGCGTGGTTTCATCTTCGTCGACGATCACTGCGCGACCAGCGTACCGGGCGTTTACGCCATCGGTGACGTGGTTCGTGGCATGATGCTGGCGCACAAGGCCTCGGAAGAGGGCATCATGGTCGTCGAGCGCATCAAGGGCCACAAAGCCCAGATGAACTACGACCTGATCCCGTCGGTTATCTACACCCACCCGGAAATCGCATGGGTCGGTAAAACCGAACAGACCTTGAAGGCCGAAGGCGTTGAGGTTAACGTGGGCACCTTCCCGTTCGCGGCCAGCGGCCGTGCGATGGCTGCCAACGACACCGGTGGTTTCGTCAAGGTCATCGCCGATGCCAAGACCGACCGCGTCCTGGGTGTACACGTGATTGGCCCATCGGCTGCCGAACTGGTGCAGCAGGGTGCAATCGCAATGGAATTCGGCACCAGCGCCGAAGACCTGGGCATGATGGTTTTCTCCCATCCGACCCTGTCCGAAGCGCTGCATGAAGCCGCGCTGGCTGTGAATGGCGGTGCCATTCACGTTGCCAACCGTAAGAAGCGTTAAACAATAAGAAACCACGGCGGGTGGCCCGTCGTGAGTCTTGCGTGCATGACTCACCGCGGAAAGTCCGCCGGACTCGAACTCCCGGAGCATACCGGGGGCAAGTGGTCACAGGTGGCGCGGCACTCCCATGGAGCGCAGCGCCGAAGCGCAGTACCTAACGAAGACGGTAAAAAGCATGAATCTTCACGAGTATCAGGGTAAGCAGCTGTTCGCTGAATACGGCCTGCCAGTTTCCAAGGGTTTCGCAGTCGACACCCCTGAAGCTGCCGCAGAAGCCTGCGACAAGATCGGTGGCACCGAGTGGGTTGTCAAAGCCCAGGTCCACGCCGGTGGTCGCGGTAAAGCGGGCGGCGTCAAGCTGGTTCGCAGCAAGGAAGACGCCAAGGCGTTCGCTGCGCAATGGTTGGGCAAGCGTCTGGTAACCTACCAGACCGACGCCAACGGTCAGCCAGTGACCAAGATCCTGGTCGAATCCTGCACTGACATCGCCAAAGAGCTGTACCTGGGCGCTGTAGTCGACCGTTCGAGCCGCCGTATCGTGTTCATGGCTTCCACCGAAGGTGGCGTGGACATCGAGAAAGTCGCTCACGAGACTCCTGAGAAGATCATCAAGGCTACTATCGATCCACTGGTTGGCGCTCAGCCATTCCAGGGTCGTGAACTGGCGTTCCAGCTGGGTCTGGAAGGCAAGCAAGTTGCTCAGTTCGCCAAGATTTTCGTAGGCCTGGCCAAGCTGTTCAAAGAACACGACCTGGCCCTGCTGGAAGTAAACCCGCTGGTCATCAAGGCCGACGGCGACCTGCACTGCCTCGATGCCAAGATCAACATCGACGCTAACGCCATGTACCGTCAGCCTAAGCTGAAAACCTTCCACGACCCGTCGCAAGACGATCCTCGTGAAGCCCACGCTGCCAGCTTCGAGCTGAACTACGTGGCCCTGGAAGGCAACATCGGCTGCATGGTCAACGGTGCCGGCCTGGCCATGGGTACCATGGACATCGTCAACCTGCACGGCGGCAAGCCAGCCAACTTCCTCGACGTAGGTGGTGGTGCTACCAAAGAGCGCGTTACCGAAGCCTTCAAGATCATTCTGTCCGACAGCAATGTCGCGGCCGTTCTGGTCAACATCTTCGGCGGCATCGTTCGTTGCGACATGATTGCCGAAGGCATCATCGGCGCTGTGAAAGAAGTCGGCGTCAAGGTACCGGTTGTTGTTCGCCTGGAAGGCAACAACGCTGAACTGGGTGCTAAAGTACTGGCAGAAAGCGGTTTGAACATCATTGCGGCAACCAGCCTGACCGACGCTGCTCAACAAGTTGTCAAAGCTGCGGAGGGCAAGTAATGAGCGTCCTGATCAATAAAGACACCAAAGTCATCTGCCAGGGCTTCACCGGCTCGCAAGGTACTTTCCACTCCGAGCAAGCCATCGCCTACGGCACCAAGATGGTCGGCGGCGTGACGCCAGGCAAGGGTGGCTCCACCCACCTGGGCCTGCCAGTGTTCAACACTGTGAAAGAAGCAGTAGAAGCTACCGGCGCTGATGCGTCGGTCATCTACGTTCCAGCTCCTTTCTGCAAGGACTCGATCCTGGAAGCTGCCTTCGGCGGCATCAAGCTGATCGTCTGCATCACCGAAGGCATTCCTACCCTGGACATGCTCGATGCCAAGGTCAAGTGCGACGAGCTGGGTGTTACCCTGATCGGCCCTAACTGCCCAGGCGTCATCACTCCGGGCGAGTGCAAGATCGGCATCATGCCAGGTCACATCCACTTGCCAGGCAAGGTCGGTATCGTTTCGCGTTCCGGCACCCTGACCTACGAAGCGGTCAAGCAGACCACTGACGCCGGTTTCGGTCAGTCCACCTGCGTCGGTATCGGTGGCGACCCGATCCCGGGCTCCAACTTCATCGACATCCTGAAGCTGTTCCAGGAAGACCCGAAGACCGAAGCGATCGTCATGATCGGCGAGATCGGCGGTTCGGCTGAAGAAGAAGCAGCTGCCTACATCAAGGCCAACGTTACCAAGCCTGTGGTTTCCTACATCGCTGGTGTTACCGCGCCTGCGGGCAAGCGTATGGGCCACGCTGGCGCCATCATCTCCGGCGGCAAAGGCACTGCAGACGAGAAATTCGCTGCGCTGCAGGATGCTGGTGTGAAAACCGTGCGTTCGCTGGCAGACATCGGCAAGGCCCTGGCCGAGCTGACTGGCTGGGAAGTGAAGAAGTAAGCACTGCCCGGTAAACAAGAAAGGCCACCTTCGGGTGGCCTTTTTTGTTTACCGGGCAGCAGCGGCAAGGGGCAAGCTTCAAGCTGCAAGAGGGTATTGCGGCAAGCTTGCAGCTTGTAACTTGCCGCTTGAGGCTGTCGCGCAAGCGACACGCATATTCACACATCGGACAAGCAGCCCTGCAGCAGTGCGTTTCTGTGACAAATTCGTTAACCTATGCACTCATTTTGTGCCCGCTCCCCAAAAGGGAACGACACGCTAAACGGGTCTGGCTCATCCAGCCAGGCAGCATTTCCCTCACCCAAGGGGAAATCCCTCTCTAAATCCCGATTTCAGCAGTGTGGTATTTCCTTAATGAAAGTTTTAAAAGGCCAGGACATCCTGGCACTTGGTTTTATGACGTTCGCTTTGTTCGTCGGCGCGGGCAATATCATTTTCCCACCTATCGTCGGTCTGCAATCCGGTCCACACGTGTGGATGGCGGCGCTGGGTTTCCTGATCACTGCTGTGGGCCTGCCGGTTATCACTGTTGTCGCCCTGGCCAAGGTCGGCGGCGGCATGGATGCCCTGAGCAGCCCGATCGGCAAGGTCGCCGGCGGCCTGCTGGCGGCGGTGTGCTACCTGTCGGTAGGCCCGCTGTTCGCCACTCCGCGTACCGCCACCGTATCCTTCGAGGTGGGTGTTGCGCCGCTGACCGGTGAAAGCCCGCTGGCCCTGTTTATCTACAGCCTGGTGTACTTCCTGGTGGTGCTGGCGGTGTCCATGTACCCGGGCAAGTTGCTCGACACCGTCGGTCGCTTCCTCGCGCCGCTGAAGATCATCGCCCTGGCCGCACTCGGCATCGCCGCGTTCATGCTGCCCGCCGGTGGTATCGGTGAAGCGCAGCCGGCCTACGTTGCCGCACCGTTCTCCCAGGGCTTCATCAATGGTTACCTGACCATGGATACCCTCGGCGCCCTGGTGTTCGGTATCGTCATCGTCAACGCCATCCGTTCGCGCGGTGTCGAATCGCCGCGGCTGATCACCCGCTACGCGATCATTGCCGGCCTGATCGCCGGGGTCGGCCTGGCCCTGGTGTACATCAGCCTGTTCCGCCTGGGTGCCGGCAGCCATGAAATCGCCGCCGGTGCCAGCAACGGCGCAGCGGTACTGCATGCTTATGTACAGCACACCTTCGGCTCGCTGGGCAGCGGCTTCCTGGCCGTGCTGATCGCCCTGGCCTGTCTGGTGACCGCCGTTGGCCTGACCTGCGCCTGTGCCGAGTATTTCAGCCAGGTACTGCCGCTGTCGTACCGCACCCTGGTGGTGATCCTTGCCGGCTTCTCGCTGCTGATCTCCAACCTCGGCCTGACCAAGCTGATCATGTTCTCGATTCCGGTGCTGACGGCTATCTACCCGCCGTGCATCGTGGTCGTGGGCCTGAGCTTCTGCAAAGAGCTGTGGAATTCCGAGGTGCGCATCCTCGCGCCGGTGATGCTGGTGTCGCTGCTGTTCGGCATGATCGATGCCATCAAGGGCACCGCCCTGGCCAGCGAACTGCCGGAAATCCTCGCCCACCTGCCGCTGAGCGAGCAGGGCCTGGCCTGGCTGGTACCGTCGGTAGTGGCCCTGGGCGTTGCGGTGGTGTGTGACCGCATGCTTGGCAAGCCACGCGAAGTGCTGGCCTGAGAATTGGCCCTATGACGGACACCGGCCACAAGCCAACAGGGTGACCGTCACGGCAAATTCCGAGCCCCGTGTCCGCAAGGACGCGGGGCTTTTTCGTTTCTGCACGGCAGACGTGTCTTTTTCTGCGCTAAAGCGTCGAAAGCCGGTCAATGGGCTTTATTGTGCTCGAAACTTCAATCAGGACCTTGCATGAGCTTCATTCAAAGCAATCTGATCCACTTGCTGGCCGCCTGCTGGTTCGTTGTCTGCTGGGGCGGATACACCCGTTATGCCACCTGGAAGGGCCGCGATACCGCTTGCCTGGCCAGCGTGCTGCACCTGTACCGCGAAGACTGGATGCGCCGCATGCTGCTGCGTGACAACCGCATCGCCGATGCCAGCGTGATCGGTAACCTGGAGCGCAACGCCTCGTTCTTTGCCTCCAGCACCTTGATCATCCTGGCCGGTATTCTCACCGTGCTCGGCGCATCAGACCGTGCGGTATCGTTGCTGGCAGACCTGCCGCTGGTGCAGCAGGCGTCCCAGGGCATGTCGGAAATCAAGTTGCTGTGCCTGGCGATGGTATTTGTGTACGCCTTCTTCACTTTCAGCTGGTGCATGCGTCAATACAACTTCGCCGCCGTATTGGTGGGTTCGGCGCCGATGATCGGCGAGCGTCAGGTCAGCGAACTTGAGCGCAAGGCCTTTGCCCTTAGAGCGGCCAAGGTTATTTCCCTGGCCGCCAACCAGTTCAACTTTGGCCTGCGTTCCTATTACTTCGGCATGGCCATGCTCTGCTGGTTTATCAGCCCCTGGTTGTTTATGTTGATGAGTACCGGGGTAGTGCTGGTGCTGTATCGCCGTGAATTCCACTCCGATGTGCTCGATGTGATGGTCTATACCCCGACCGAAGCGCCGGTGGCGGAACCCGGCAAAGAGAACCTCGCCTGAAGGTTATTGACTGAATCGTTTAACCTTATTGCAACAGGCATAAAAAAACCCGACAGCGTCGGGTTTTTTTATTCCGGCGGGCTTGCTTACTTGGCAGGCTCGGCAGGAGTAGCTGGAGCAGCAGGTGCAGCTTCTTTTGCAGCTTCTTCAGCGGCTTTCTGTTGCGCTTCGGCCTGATCTTTGGCGGCTTCGGCGTTTTCTTTCGCGGCCTCGTTCACTTTATCCTGAGCTTCACCCATCTTCTCTTGGGCTTGCTCGGCGTGTTGTTGAGCATCTTGGGCTTTGTTCTCGCTGGCTTTATCGCAAGCGGCCAGGCCCAGAGCAGCGGCGAGCATAACGGCAAAAGCAAAAGGTTTACGCATGGGGTGTTTCTCCTTGTGGAATAAGTTACTTGTTCCTTCGAGCTCAAGTAACCGGTAGAAGTTCCGCGCACAATACAGATATATAACAAATGGTTCTATATGGACATTTGCCAGACTGTGTGCATGTTCTCAATGGCCCGGGAGTTTTTCAAATGACCGACACTTCTTTGCTGGCAATGGCCGAACGTTTTCTCTCGGCATTGCGACATTGCCAGGTGCTGCAGATGCGCGTGCATCACGCTGATGCCCAGGGCATGACCCTGGTGTTGCCGTACTCGACGAAGATCGTCGGCAACCCACAGACCGGCGCCGTGCATGGCGGGGCGGTGACCACCCTGATGGACACCACCTGCGGCATGGCTACCCTTTGTGCGCTGCCTGAGTTCGAGGTATGCCCGACGCTAGACCTGCGCATCGACTACATGCAGCCGGCCGAGGCCGGCAAGGACATCTTCGGCCATGCCTACTGCTATCGCGTTTCTCGCGATGTGATCTTCACCCGTGGGCTGGCCTACCAGGACGACCCGCAGCAGCCGATCGCCCAGGTGGTAGGCACTTTCATGCGCCTGGGCAAGGGCATCAAGGGCGGCCTGAATTTCGCCAGCAAGCTCAAGGGGAGCGGCCAATGATTGCGCCAGAGGTACACCAGCAACTGCGCCAGGCCCATGCCGAAGGTAATTATGAGCCGCTGCTGCAGTTGATCCCTTATGCCGGATTGATTGGTATCCAGTGCAGCCGCCAGGGCGATGACCTGTTGTTTTGCCTGCCGGCCAGCCAGGACAACATTGGCAATCCGTTGCTGCCGGCGATCCACGGCGGGGTGATCGCAGGCTTCATGGAGCTGTCGGCGGCGCTGTACCTGCTGATTTTCAGCGAAAGCGCGGCGATCCCGAAGATCATCGACTTTTCCATCGACTACCTGCGCGCCGGCCACTACCGCGACACCTACGCCCGCTGCCAGCTATGGCGCCAGGGCCGGCGGGTAACCAACGTGGCCATAACCGCCTGGCAGGGCGACGCGGACGAACCGATTGCCACGGCGCGCGCGCATTTCAAGATCGAAGAAATGACTTCGCCCTTGAAATAGCCCCAGCCACCCCCATCTGTTGTGCATCCCGCCGTGAAAGCAGGCCGCCGGCCTGCCCAACGACAACTGCCATCAGATCGGAGTGTTGAAGACCATGAGTGTGGAAACTCAAAAAGAAACCCTGGGCTTCCAGACCGAGGTGAAGCAACTGCTGCACCTCATGATCCATTCCCTGTATTCGAACAAGGAAATCTTCCTTCGCGAACTGATTTCCAACGCCTCCGACGCCGTCGATAAACTGCGCTTCGAAGCCCTGGCCAAGCCAGAGCTGCTCGAAGGCGGCGCCGAGCTTAAAATCCGCCTGAGCTTCGACAAGGACGCCAACACCGTCACCCTCGAAGACAACGGCATCGGCATGAGCCGCGAAGAGGTCATCGCGCACCTGGGCACCATCGCCAAGTCCGGCACCGCCGACTTCATGAAAAACCTCACCGGCGACCAGAAGAAGGACTCGCACCTGATCGGTCAGTTCGGCGTGGGCTTCTACTCGGCCTTTATCGTCGCCGACAAGGTCGACGTATTCAGCCGCCGCGCCGGCCTGCCAGCTGCCGAGGGCGTGCACTGGTCGTCCAAGGGCGAGGGTGACTTTGAAGTTGCCACTGTCGACAAGGCCGAGCGCGGTACGCGCATCGTCCTGCACCTGAAAAAAGGTGAAGAAGAGTTCGCCGACGGCTGGCGCCTGCGCAACATCGTCAAGAAGTACTCCGATCACATCGCCTTGCCGATCGAGCTGCCAAAACAGGTCGAAGCCGGCGAAGGTGAAGAAAAGCCGGCCGAAGAATGGGAAACCGTCAACCGCGCCAGCGCCCTGTGGACCCGTCCGCGTACCGAGATCAAGGACGAGGAATACCAGGAGTTCTACAAGCACATCGGTCACGATTTCGAGAACCCGCTGGCCTGGAGCCACAACAAGGTCGAAGGCAAGCTTGAGTACAACTCGCTGCTCTACGTACCGGCCCGCGCCCCGTTCGACCTGTACCAGCGTGAAGCGCCACGCGGCCTGAAGCTGTACGTGCAGCGTGTGTTCATCATGGACCAGGCAGAATCCTTCCTGCCGCTGTACCTGCGTTTCATCAAGGGCGTGGTCGATTCCAACGACCTGTCGCTGAACGTTTCGCGCGAAATCCTGCAGAAAGACCCGATCATCGATTCGATGAAGTCGGCGCTGACCAAGCGCGTGCTGGACATGCTCGAGAAGCTGGCCAAGAACGAGCCTGAGCAGTACAAGGGTTTCTGGAAGAACTTTGGCCAGGTGATGAAAGAAGGCCCGGCTGAAGACTTCGCCAACAAGGAAAAGATCGCCGGCCTGCTGCGTTTCGCCTCCACCCATGACGAAAGCGGCGAGCAGAGCGTTGCCCTGGCCGACTACCTGGCCCGCGCCAAGGAAGGTCAGGACAAGATCTACTTCCTCACCGGCGAATCCTACGCGCAGGTCAAGAACAGCCCGCACCTGGAAGTCTTCCGCAAGAAAGGCATCGAAGTGCTGCTGCTGACCGACCGTATCGACGAGTGGCTGATGAGCTACCTGAGCGAATTCGACGGCAAGAGCTTCGTCGACGTCGCCCGCGGTGACCTGGACCTGGGCAAGCTGGACTCTGAAGAGGACAAGAAAGCCCAGGAAGAAGTCGCCAAGGAGAAAGAAGGCCTGGTCGAGCGCCTCAAGGCGGCGCTGGGCGAGAGCGTCAGCGAAGTGCGCGTGTCGCACCGCCTGACCGATTCGCCGGCGATCCTGGCTATCGGTGAACAGGACCTGGGCCTGCAGATGCGCCAGATCCTCGAAGCCAGCGGACAGAAGGTGCCGGACTCCAAGCCGATCTTCGAATTCAACCCGGGCCACCCGCTGATCGAGAAGCTGGACAACGAGCAGAGCGAAGACCGTTTCGCCGACTTCTCGCACATCCTCTTCGATCAGGCCGCGCTGGCGGCGGGCGATAGCCTCAAGGACCCGGCGGCGTACGTTCGTCGCCTGAACAAGCTGCTGGTCGAATTGTCGGCTTAAGTAGTTGCAGGAAAGCCCGCTTCGGCGGGCTTTTTTCATTGTGCAAGGAGGAGTGCATGAGCAAGGTTACCGTCGAATCGCTGGTCTATCATGTTGCCGGCAAAGCCTATGAGAGCCGCTTGTTCTTTACCCAGGGCGCCCGCGAACAGCCTGGGCTGGTGATGGCACCAAACTGGATGGGGGTGGGCGAGGGCGCCGAGCGTATCGCCCGCGAAGTCGCCGCTCAGGGCTATGTGGTGTTGCTGGCCGACATCTACGGCCAGACCCTGCGACCGTCGAACATGGATGAAGCAGGGGCGGCGATGATGCCGCTGAAGAACGACCGCGTCGAGCTGCGCAAGCGCCTGAAGGCGGCGCTGGACCAGTTGCTGGGGCAATCGAAGGCGGTACTGGAGCCTGGCAAGCTGGCCACCTTCGGCTTCTGCTTCGGCGGTTGCTGCGCCCTGGAGCTGGCCCGCGAAGATGCCCGCCTGCTGGCTGCGGTGTCGTTCCACGGCACCCTCGATACGCCGCTGCCGGCGGTAGAAGGCAAGGTCAAGGCTTCGATGCTGGTGCTGCATGGCGCCGCCGACCCGTTCGTGCCCAAAGAGCAGTTGCCGGCCTTCGAGGCCGAAATGGATGCGGCCAAGGTCGATTGGCAACTGATCAGCTATGGCGGCGCGGTGCATTCGTTCACCGATACCGCGGCGAACATTCCCGGCAAGATGAAGTACGACGCCCGCACATCCAAGCGCGCGTTCCGGGCAATGTTCAATTTGCTCGATGACGTGTTCCAGCGCTGAGTGAAGGGGCAAGGCTGGCTCCCACACTTGACCTTGTGGGCGCCAGCCTTGCCGGCGATCGACCGCGTAGCGGTCGCGATAACCTCAAGGCAGCTCGATCCTTTCAGTTTCCCCCGGCACCGTCGGCCACTCCCCGGCCGCCCAGCGTGCCCGCGCCTGCTCGATCAGCGCCGGATCGCTGGCAACAAAATTCCAGTTCATCCGCCGCGGCCCGTCCAGCGGCGCCCCGCCAAACAGCACCAACTGGCTTTCGCTGTCGGCATACAGGCTCATCTCTTCACCGTGCGGCAAGATCACCAGGCTGCACGGCTCGAGCGCTTCATTGTCGAGGCTGACTTCGCCATCCAGTACATACAGCGCACGCTCGGCATGCTCGGTGGGCACCGTCAGGGTAGTGGCCGCCTGCATCTGCACCAGCGCATACAGGGTCGGTGACAACACCGGCACCGGCGACTGCAGGCAAAAGCCGCTGCCGGCAATCATGCGAATGCGCACCCCCAGGCTGTCACTGACCGGCAGGCTCGCCGCCGGATGATGGCTGTAGTGCCCCGGGCCTTGCTCATGCGCTTTGGGCGATGCCAGCCACACCTGCAAACCGTGCAATCGCGAGCTGCCAGGCAGCAGTTCGGCCGGCGTGCGCTCGACATGGGCGATGGCGCTGCCGGCAGTCATCCAGCTGACTTCACCGGCCTTGACCCGTTGATCCGAGCCCAGGCTGTCCTTGTGCTGGATTGCGCCCTCGAACAGGTAGGTGAGGGTCGACAGGCCGATATGCGGGTGCTGGCGGATGTTCATGCCGCGCCCGGCCGGGTAGTCGGTTTCGAGCATGTGGTCGAAGAACACGAACGGCCCGACGCTGCGGCACTGGGCCGAGGGCAGGGGGCGCAGGATGGGTTGGCCTTCGACCGATTCGGCGCGAGGGCGGATGACCAGGGGAAGGCTCACGGTGTGCTCCAGGACAGCAGGGAAAGTTCTTGTAGCATAACCTGCTGAACTGGCGTGTGTTCGCTCCGGTCTACCCTGTCTGAATCGGCCAGAAGGAATGCGAAATGATTGCCAGGTGTCTGGGCTGGGCGCTGTTGCTGGGGCTGTCGCTGCAGGCGGCGCAGGCGCGCGAGTATCACTACAGTGATGCGCACCTGCATTACGTCGATTTTTTCCAGGAAACCGCCGGCATGGACGCCTTGCTCAAGGCCATGGATGAGGCGCGCATCGACCAGTCGATGATTTCCGGCATCCCGGTGGCCAAGAAGTGGCACGAAGACGAGCCCAAGCGCCCGCGTTACTACGCGGGCGACGATGCCGATGCCTATTGGTACAGCGCCACCGACATCTACGTTGCTGCGGCGCTGGAAAAGCTCACGCCTGAGCAGCGCCAGCGCTTTCATCCGTTTCTAACCGGCTTCAACCCGGTAGACAAGAACGCCGTGGCCCACATCGAACGCATGCTCGCGCTGCACCCGGGCCTGTGGCAGGGTATCGGCGAGGTGTTCACCCGCCACGACGACCTCACCGCGTTGACCAGCGGCGACACGCCCAGGGCCAACAACGAGGCCATGACCCGCATCTATCACCTGGCCGCCGAGCAGGACCTGCCGGTGCTGATCCATTCCAATATCACCTCCAAGCGCGAACGCAACCCGCTGTACCTGGCGGAAATCGAAGAACCGTTGCGCAATCACCCGCACACCCGCTTCATCTGGGCCCATGCCGGCACCAGTATGGAGATTCATCGGCACCAGACGCAGCTGGATTTTCTGCTGCCGACCCTGACACGGATGCTCGAGGATTACCCGAACCTTTACATAGACCTGTCCTGGAGCGTGCTGCAGCCTTATCTGCTGGATGAAAAGGGCAAGCCCAGGGCTGAGTGGCTGGCGCTGGTCAAACGCTTCCCTGAGCGCTTCATGCTTGGCTCCGACGTGGTCGGGCGCTTCAACAGCCTGGGCGAACAGTTGCATGGTTTCGATCCGTTTCTCGATGCCTTGCCTGCCGAGGTGGCGCAAAAGGTCGCCCGCGACAACTTCCTCGCGGTGCTGCCCAAGGCACGCAAATGACAGCACTGTCATCAGCTTGTCATGCCCGCGTCATAGCCTGCCGCCATCAACCTGATGGAGTGCACTATGTTTCCACGTCGTTTCAGCGCCCTGTGCGGGCTGTTGCTGGTCAGTGGCCTGGCCGCTGCCGAGGTTCGCGTCGAAGGTCCGGTCGAGTACGGCCTGTTCGAAACCCGCCACCAGAACTTCCAGCCCGGTGAGCGGGTGCTGAGGCAGAGCAACCAGACCATCCAGCAAACCGATGAAATCCCGGCGCGCCTGGGTAGCAAATTCGGTATGCGCTACCGCCTGGAAGGCAAGGTCGCCGAGGACACGCCGCTGACCCTGCTGTACCTCACCCCTGGCGTGCGCACACCCGACGGCAAGCGCCACGACAAGTTCGAAGTGGTACAAAAGCTGGTGCCCGGTGCGGTTCAGGATGTCATGGCCTACGAGTTCACCGAGAACCACGAAGTGGTGCCGGGGCAATGGCATTTCATGGTCTTTCAGGGCGATCGCCTGCTGGCCGAGCAGCGCTTTACCGTGCGCTGAGGCAGGGCGACCCTGGCGTCGCGATCATAAGGCCTTTTGATATCACGTTTTCGTCTTACGCAAATTTTCCACAGGCCGATACCGTCTAGAAGCAAGGACTGCTGCCCTATTGAGCAGCGCTTTTGGAGGGAGCCAGAAGATGAGCTTGAGAAGCATGAATATCGCGCCCAGGGCCGGCCTGGGCTTCGGCCTGGTGGCGGCGCTGGTGTTTGCCTTGGGTGCGTTTGCCTTGATGCAGATGACCAGCATGCGCCAGCAGTCCGAGCAGGTCGACAGCAACTGGTTGCCCAGCGTGATCTCGGTCGGGCAGATGACCCAGGACATGTTGCGCATCCGCGCCTTGACCCTGCGCCTTTTGGTCAATCGCGATGCGGCGGCGCTGGAGCAGAACAAGTCGCGCATCGAAGAGATTAAGTCCGGTCTGGACAAGGCCCAGCAGAAGTACCAGGCGCTGATCGTCCTGCCTGAAGAACAGACGCTGTTCGACCGCTACCTGGACCTGGAGCGGCGCTACCTCAAGCTGCAGGCCCAGGTGGTGCAGTTGTCTACCGAGCACCGGGTGGAAGAGGCGGTGGCCATGGTCAATGGCGAGATGAACCAGCTCGCCGACCAGATGACCGCCAGCCTCAACGAGCTGATCGCGCTCAATAATCAGCATGCCAACAGCGCCACCGACCTTGCCGAAGTCGTCTACACGCAGGCGCGGATCTGGGTGATCGGCTTGCTGATCGCCGCTGTGGTGCTCACCGTGGTCCTGGCCCTGACTCTGACCCGCAGCATCGTTCGGCCACTGGCGCAGTCGCTGCAGGTCGCCGAAGTGGTCGCCACCGGAGACCTGACCCCGCAGATCTCGGTGCAGGGCAAGGATGAGCCGGCGCGCTTGCTGGCGGCCTTGAAGCAGATGCAGCAAAGCCTGCGCGATACCATCGGGCGCATCTCCGATTCTTCCAGCCAGCTGGCCTCGGCCTCCGAAGAACTCAGCGCGGTAACCGAAGATGCCACCCGCGGGCTGATGCAGCAAAGCCAGGAAATCGAACAGGCGGCCACCGCGGTCAACCAGATGACCACTGCGGTGGAGGAGGTGGCGAGCAATGCCGTGGCCACCTCCGAAGCCTCGCGCGAGTCCGACCGCATCGCCCGTCAAGGGCGCGAGCAGGTGCGCCTGACCGTGACCTCGATCGAAGACCTGGCCGCTGGCGTCACTGCCAACGCCGAAGAGGTCGGGCAACTGGCGCAACAGGTGCATGGCATTACCAAGGTGCTGGATGTGATCGGCGCGATTGCCGAGCAAACCAACCTGCTGGCCCTGAACGCGGCGATCGAGGCGGCGCGCGCCGGTGATGCCGGGCGCGGTTTTGCCGTGGTGGCTGACGAGGTGCGGGCACTGGCCCATCGCACCCAGCAGTCGACCCGGGAAATCGAGCAGATGATCGACGGCATCCAGCAGGGCACCAATCGTGCGGTCGAGGGCATGCAGCAGACCAACGAGCGGGCGCGCGGCACCCTGGAAGGCGCACATGCCGCCGGGGCGGCGCTGGAGGAGATTGCCGCGGCCATCAGCCTGATCAACGAGCGCAACCTGGTGATCGCCAGTGCCTCGGAGCAGCAGGCGCAGGTGGCGCGGGAGGTGGACCGCAACCTGACCAATATTCGCGACCTGGCGATGCAGACGTCGGCGGGGGCGAATCAGACCAATGCGGCGAGCCAGGCGTTGTCACAGCTGGCGATTGAGCTCAATGGGCTGGTGGGGCGCTTTTCGGTGTAAGGCACAAACAAAAACGCCCCGACGAGTCGGGGCGTTTTGAGTGCAAGGGGCCAGCCCTTACTTGCCAGCCCAGCGCTTGAGTACCAGGGTAGCGTTGGTGCCGCCGAAACCGAAGCTGTTGCTCATCACGGTATCGATCTTGGCGTTTTCCTGGGTCTTGGTCAGCACCGGCAGGTCGGCCACTTCCGGGTCCAGCTCGTCGATGTTGGCGGAACCGGCAATGAAGTTGCCTTCCATCATCAGCATGCAGTAGATCGCTTCGTGAACGCCGGCGGCGCCCAGGGAGTGACCGGACAGGCTCTTGGTCGAGCTGATGGCCGGAGCCTTGTCGCCGAACACTTCGCGAACGCCCTTCATCTCGGCAACGTCGCCCACCGGGGTCGAGGTGCCGTGGGTGTTCAGGTAGTCGATCGGGGTGTCGACGGTGGACATGGCCATCTGCATGCAGCGGATGGCGCCTTCGCCGCTTGGCGCGACCATGTCGTAGCCATCGGACGTCGCGCCGTAGCCGACGATTTCGGCGTAGATCTTGGCGCCACGGGCCAGGGCGTGTTCCAGCTCTTCAACCACGACCATGCCGCCACCGCCGGCGATGACGAAACCGTCACGGTCAGCGTCGTAGGCGCGGGAGGCTTTTTCCGGGGTGTCGTTGCGCTTGCTGGACAGGGCGCCCATGGCGTCGAACAGGAACGACTGGCTCCAGTGCTCTTCTTCACCGCCACCGGCGAAGACGATGTCCTGCTTGCCCATCTGGATCTGTTCCATCGCGGTACCGATGCAGTGAGCACTGGTGGCGCAGGCCGAGGCGATGGAGTAGTTCAGGCCCTTGATCTTGAACGGGGTGGCCAGGCACGCCGAGACGGTGCTGCTCATGGTCCGGGTGACGCGGTACGGGCCAACGCGCTTGACGCCTTTCTCGCGCAGGATGTCCAGCGCTTCCATCTGGTTCAGGGTCGAGGCGCCGCCGGAGCCTGCGATCAGGCCGGTACGCGGGTTGGAAACCTGCTCTTCGGTCAGGCCCGAGTCCTTGATCGCGTCGGCCATTGCCAGGTAGGCATAGGCAGCGGCGTGACCAACGAAGCGGTAGATTTTACGGTCGATCAGTTCTTCGAGGTTGAGGTCGATGGAGCCGGAAACCTGGCTACGCAGACCCATTTCGGCATATTCCGGGTTGAATCGGATGCCAGGGCGGCTTGCACGCAGGTTGGCGGAGACGGTCTCTTTGTCATTGCCCAGGCACGAAACGATGCCCAGACCAGTGATAACGACGCGGCGCATGCGGATAACCCTTAGAAGTTGTCAGTGGAGGTGAAGACGCCGACCCGGAGGCCTTCGGCGGTGTAGATCTCGCGACCGTCGACGCTGACCGAACCATCGGCGATGGCCATGTTCAGCTTGCCTTTGAGGACGCGCTTGATATGAATGTTGTAGGTGACTTTCTTGGCGGTCGGCAGGACCTGGCCAAAGAATTTCACTTCGCCCGAACCCAGGGCGCGGCCACGGCCCGGCAAACCTTGCCAGCCGAGGTAGAAACCGACCAGCTGCCACATGGCATCCAGGCCCAGGCAGCCCGGCATCACCGGATCACCTTCGAAGTGGCAGGCGAAGAACCACAGGTCCGGGGTGATATCCAGCTCGGCGACCAATTCACCTTTGCCGTACTTGCCACCCTCGGCGCTGATATGGGTGATGCGATCAACCATCAGCATGTTCGGGGCGGGCAGTTGCGCGTTACCTGGGCCGAACAGCTCACCGCGACTGCAGCGCAGCAGGTCTTCCCGAGTAAAGGCGTTTTGTTTGGTCATGCGAGCTCCTCAATAGTCCCCGTGCGGCAGGGGGCAAATCTTCCCGGCCGTCCCAAAACGCTAGCGTTTGAGCCGGCAGCCTACACATAGACTATTGCGTTGTAGTGAAAGTCACAGCGCACGGGGCAAAGAAGTACACTTGTGCACTGAAATTTTATTTTCAAGCCCTTCGCGGCGCTTGTCCAGTCTCTTAGACTGCCGCAATTTAGCATTTATCGCCAGTCACAGCTGTCTGACCGGGCAGCCAGCGTTGCAGAATTTGCTGCAGATCAGTGCGTTTGAACGGCTTGGCCAGGTAGTCGTTCATGCCGGCGTTCAGGCAACGCTCGCGATCGCCCTGCAAGGCATTGGCGGTCAGGGCGATGATCGGCATGGCCGCCGCCTGTGGCAGCAGGCGAATGCGCCGGGTGGCCTCGTAGCCATCGATGATCGGCAGGCGGCAATCCATCAGTGCGGCGGCAAAGCGCTGACGTCCGGCCTGGGCCACGGCTTGGGCGCCATCAACTGCAACGCAGACTTCAAAGCCCAGGCTGCGCAGCATCGCTTCGATCACCGTCTGGTTCACCGGATTGTCCTCGACCAGCAGGATCCGTCGGCCCTGGCCGTCGTCTTCGGGGCGGGTCAGGCCACTGGGCAGGCGCGGCGTTTGCGCGGTCGACAGGGCCAGGGGCATTTCCAGGGTAAAAGTCGAGCCCAGGCCTTCACGGCTTTCGCCGCGCAGGGTTCCGCCCATCCGCTCGGCCAGGGTGCGGGCGATCGACAGGCCCAGGCCGGTGCCGCCATAACGGCGTGAGATCGAGCTGTCGGCTTGCTGGAAGGCAACGAACATCATCTCCAGGCGGGTGCTGTCGATGCCGATGCCGGTGTCGCGCACCGCGCAGGTGAACCAGATCAGCTGGCGGTCGAGCACCTGCCAGCGCGGTTCGATGTGCACGCTGCCGCGCTCGGTGAACTTCAGGGCGTTGCCGATCAGGTTGAGCAGCACCTGGCGGATGCGCGTCGGGTCGCCCACCACTTGCAGTTGTTCCATGCCCGGCGGCAGGCGCAGTTGCAGCTCCAGCTGGCGCTGCTGGGCCAGGTGCTGGAACGACTGCACACTGCTGCCGATCAGCTCGCCGAGGTTGAAGTCGATATGCTCAAGCTCGAGGTTGGTGCGCTCGATGCGCGAGAAATCGAGGATATCGTTGATGACCTTGAGCAGGTGCCCGGTCGACTCGCTGGCCACCGCGGTGTATTCGGCCTGCTCCTCGTTGAGCGGGGTTGTTTCCAGAAGTTGCAGCATGCCCATGACGCCGTTCATGGGCGTGCGCAGTTCGTGGCTCATCATCGCCAGGAAGTCGGATTTGGCCTTGTTCGCCTGTTCGGCTTCTTCGCGGGCCTGGATCAGTTGCGACATGGCTTGCTGTTGTTCATGGCTGGCCGTGCCCAGGGCGCTGGCAAGGTTGTTGATGTGCCGCGCCAGATGGCCCAGTTCGCTGTCGTCGACCACCGGCAGCGGCGCATTGAACTGCCCTTGCTGGATGGCCTTGACCGCATGGCCCATGTCGCTGATCGGCTTGGCCAGGCTCAGGGCCAGGCGCCGGGCGAGGATAAAGGTGAACAGCAGGGCAAACAGCGCGAGGATCCCGGCCTTGACCACGATTTCCTGCTGGCGCTCGCTGAAGGCATCGTCCGACATGCCGACGATTACCCGGCCCAGATAGTCGTCACCGATGCTCCTGGCCGGTGCGTTGCTGTGCAAAAAGTCGTTGTCCAGGCGGATCTGCTGCAGGCGAATGGGGGCCTGGAACACTTCGACCTGCTGTGCGCGGTTGTTGCTTTCGTCCGGCTGCTCGACATACACGAGGATATGGTTGCTGCTGTCCTGGACCTCGAGAAAGCGCACGTGGGGGATGCTCAAGGTCGCGCGCATGAGGCTTTCGAGCACTTCGTTATTACCGGCGATTACCCCGTATTCGGAGGCCGGGGCCAACTGGTTGGCGATCAACTGACCAGTGTGGTTGAGCTCCTGGCGCAAATCCTGGATACGCACGAAGGTAAAGAAGCTGATCAGCAGCAGGGTCAGCAACAGGGCCGGGCCGAGGCTGATGATCTGCGTGCGGGTGTGGATGTCCCAGCTCAGGCGCCGTCTCATGGTGTGCTTTCTCCTTCGGCCAGGGCCAGGGCGGCGGCGGACGGGTCAATCGCTTCGATGCCCAGGGCGCGGGCCACCTGCTGGTTGCCGAGCACGTTGAAGTGATCCGGGTAGAGCGTGCGTGGCCAGCGATTGGGGGCCTGGTTGAGCAGCCGCTCGAGCACCGCCAGCCAGTCGTCCTGATCGCTCAGGGTACTGGCCAGGGCGCCGGCCTTGACGAAGCCGGCATTAGGCCCGATCAGCGCCATTTGCCGGCCATAGCTGCTGAGCAGAACGTTTTTCGCCGTTTTCGAGTTGTACAACTGTGGATCGTCGATGCCCAGCAGTACATCGCTGTTTTGCAGAAGACTTTGCAGAGGGCGGCTGTCGCGCAGGTCTGGCCAGGCTTCGGCGATGATCTCCAGGCCCAACGGGCTGGCCGCCTTGCGCAACTCGTCGAGCAGAAACTGGCTGTGCTCGGCATACAGCACGCCCACGCGCTTGGCCTGCGGCAACAGGTAGCGGGTCAGGCGCAGCTGGCGGGCCAGCGGCGGGTCGCTCCATAGCAGGCTCAGGTAAGGCGGGCGCAGGCTGCCCAGACGCTGTTGGGCCTGGACGCGGCTGACGCGCAAGGCCAGCGCCGGTGGCCCGGCGCTTTCGCTCAGGCGCCATTCGAGGCTGGCACCATCGAGCAGGATCAAGCGGGTGGCGGCTTTAATCTGGCTCGGTCGTGGCAGCTCGGCCACCGGCACGAAGCGCACCTGGTCGGCCGGGCGGCGCTCGCGCAAGGCGTCGACGAAGCTGCGTACGCCGGGGTTGTCCTGGCTGGCAGTGAGCAGGATCTCACTGGCCGACAGGCTGCCCAGGGGCCATAGGCAGACCAGCAGCAGCCAGCGCCGCAGGCGGCGCATCAGAACGCCAGCTCCGCACTGAAAGACAGCACGTGACGGCTGTCATAGCGGTTGTCGTAGATGGTCGTCGGCTCGTCATCCAGGCGCTGCTGGAGCATGCCGGCCAGTTCCAGGCTGGTACGGTTCCAGCGCAGGTGCTTGGCCACGCGTAAATCGACGCGTTCGAAGCGGTACTGGTTGAGGGCATCGTCGCCGTAGTAGAACAGCGCACTGGACCAGCCGCCGCCCCAGTCCCGCAGCCAGCCGGCCGAACCGCTGTTGTGGGCGCTCAGGCGCCGGTCGGCCGGGTTGCTGGCCCAGGCATCGACGTAGGCGTAGGTCAGGCGCAGGCGATCGGCCGGGCTCAGGCGCCAGTCCAGCTGCGCTTCGCTGCCGCTGAAGCGGGCCTTGTTGCTGTTGCTGGCAATGTACTGGTTGTTGCGCAGCGGTTCGCTGATCATGCCGGTGATTTCGTCGTAGAACAGCTTGAGGTCGACGCTCAGGTCGGCATCGGCGAAGTAACCGTTATAGCCCAGTTCCCGCGAGCGCATGCGCTCTTGCTCGAGATCGCCCGGGCCGCGGGTCTTGACGAAGTAATCGGCGTCGCGCTGGCCGAAAGCGCCAGGTTCCAGGTTATTGACCCGGTAGCTCCAGTTGACGTTGTTCTCGAACATGTCCGGCGAGCGCACCGCCTCCGAGTACACCGCGCGCAGGCCATGGCGCGGGGTGATCAGGTAGTTGACCGCCACCCGCGGGGTCAGCGAGCTGCCGGACAGCCGGGCATCTTCGTACATGGCCCCCCCCTGGAGGATCCAGTGCTCGTCGGCGCGCCATTCCAGGTGGCCGAACAGGCGCCAGGTGCTGTCGTCGAGGCTGCCATTGAAGTAGGTCTGCGAGTCGGCGCGGTCGTAGCGGTAATTGGCGCCACTGACCAGGCGCAGGCTGTCGGACAGGCTCAGGGTGTCCTGCACTTCAAGGTCGTAGCGGGTTTCCCGGGTGCTCTGGTCGATGTCGCCGCACACCTGCTGCGCGCCGCCGTTGCGCCATTGCTGCTGGACTTGCGTGGCCAGCGCGGTCTCCTCGCTGCTGCCGGCGGGCAGGGGTGAGGTGATGTTGCGCGCCACCTGCTCGGCGTAGTTCGGGTTCAGGCGCCACAGCGTAGTCAGTTGCGGGCTGAACGACAGCGCCGCATCGCAGGCGCGCCACACCTGTTCACGTTCCCAGTGCTGGGCCGAGCCCTGGATGTACAGGCTATGGTTCGGGTTGAAGTCGATGTTCCAGCGCATCGAGCCGGCGTAGTCCTTGGCGTTGAGGTCGGCGTTGTTGCCGGCGGCAGTAACGTAGGGAAACACCGGTTTATAGGTATAAGGACGCTGGTCACTGCCTTCTTTGGCCGCGAACTGCCACTCCAGGCTCTGGTTGCTGGCCAGGGTGTGACTGGCGCTGAGGTTCAGGCGGTTCAGGCGGCGGCTGTCGCGGTAGTCCTGGCCCAGGTGGTTCTCGTCGAAGCCGTCGTCCTGCATGCCCGACAATGACAGACGCAGGTCGCCACCGTCCCAGCCCAGGCCCTGGCTTGCGTACCAGTCATTGATGCCGCGCTGGCCACGGGTGACTTTCAAGTGCGTGCCGTGGCTGTCGGCCGGGCTGCGGGTGAGGATATTGACCACCGCCATCAGCGCATTGGCGCCGTAACTGACGGTGTTGGGGCCGCGGAACACCTCGATGCGCTCGATGTCTTCCATGGCCAGCGGGATATCGCTCCAGTCCACCGTGGCCAGGCCTGCGCGGTACACCGAGCGGCCGTCGATCAGCACCTGCATGCGCCGGGCATCGTTGACGTTGCTGCCGTGGTAGTTGACCGTCGGCTGGTTGCCGGCGCCGTAGCCGATCATCATCCCCGGCACCAGGCGCAGCAGTTCGGGTATGTCGCGGGCGCCGCTGGCGCGGATCAGCTCGTTGTCGAGCACGGTCATGCTGCCCGGCACCGCCGCTGGCGATTGCTTGAGGCGGGTGGCGGTGAGCACTTGCGGCAAAGCCTGGCTGTCGACGAACAGGTCGTCAGCCATGCTGGGGCCGCTGAGCAGGGCAGTCAGCAGTAATAAAGGGCGTTTGCAGGTCGGGCCAAAAGACACAGTGCGGCCTTGGTAACAGGTTCAAGTCGGGCATGTTAACCGAGTGGTGGGCATTTTCCAGTCATGGCGCGACGCTTCCCAGCGGCGATTCGGTCATCTGCCACTGGCTCTGGCACCGGCGCTCCGTATAATGCGCAGGTCGCCACTTAAATTGGTTTTAACGGATTGGATATGACTGAACAGCAGCCTGTTGCAGTTCTGGGAGGCGGGAGTTTCGGCACCGCCGTGGCGAATCTGCTGGCAGAAAACGGTGTTCGGGTGCGCCAATGGATGCGCGACCCCGAGCAGGCCGAGGCCATGCGCAGCAACCGCGAGAACCCGCGCTACCTCAAGGGCATCAAGTTGCATGCCGGGGTCGAGCCGGTCAATGATCTGCTGGCGACCCTGCAGGCCTGCGAGCTGATCTTCGTCGCCTTGCCTTCCAGCGCCCTGCGCAGCGTGCTGGCGCCCCACGCCCAGCTGCTGGGCGGCAAGATGCTGGTCAGCCTGACCAAGGGCATCGAGGCGCAAAGCTTCAAGCTGATGAGCCAGATCCTCGAAGAAATCGCCCCCCAGGCGCGCATCGGCGTGCTGTCCGGGCCGAACCTGGCCCGCGAAGTGGCCGAGCACGCGCTGACCGCCACCGTGGTCGCCAGTGAAGACGAGGCCCTCTGCCAGCAGGTCCAGGCTGTGCTGCACGGGCGCACCTTCCGTGTTTATGCCAGCGGCGACCGCTTTGGTGTCGAGCTGGGCGGGGCGTTGAAGAACGTCTACGCAATCATTGCCGGGATGGCCGTGGCCTTGGGTATGGGCGAGAACACCAAGAGCATGCTGATTACCCGCGCCCTGGCCGAGATGACCCGCTTTGCCGTCAGCCAGGGCGCCAACCCGATGACCTTCCTGGGCCTGGCCGGGGTCGGTGACCTGATCGTCACCTGCTCCTCGCCCAAGAGCCGCAACTACCAGGTCGGTCATGCCCTGGGCCAGGGCCTGAGCCTGGACGAGGCGGTCAGCCGCCTGGGCGAAGTGGCCGAAGGGGTGAACACCCTCAAGGTGCTCAAGGTCAAAGCCCAGGAGGTCCAGGTATACATGCCCCTGGTCGCCGGCTTGCATGCGATCCTGTTCGAAGGCCGGACCCTGACCCAGGTGATCGAGCTGCTGATGCGCGGCGAGCCGAAAACTGATGTCGACTTTATCTCCACCAGCGGTTTCAACTAAGCAGGAGCAGGACATGAACAATTCTTCAAACCAGACCCAGCGCGAGTCGATCATCTTGCGCGTGCTGTGGATGCTGGTGTTCCTGGTGGTCTGGCAATTGGCCGAGCTGCTGCTCGGTGGCCTGGTGCTGGTGCAACTGATCTACCGGCTTATCTACGGCGCACCGAGTGCCAGCCTGATGAATTTCGGCGACAGCCTCAGCCAGTTCCTGGCCCAGATCGGCCGCTTCGGCAGCTTCCACAGTGACCAGAAGCCCTGGCCATTCGCCGACTGGCCAACCCCGCGCGCGCCTGAAGGCGAAGCTGCCCACAGCGTGCCGCCGGCAGCGCACCCGGTGCGCGACGAAGAGCCGAAGCTGTGAAGTTGTGGGTGCTGCGTCACGGCGAAGCCGAGCAGCGGGCCAACACCGATGCCGAGCGCCGTCTCACCGCCCATGGCCGCGAGCAGGTGCTGCGCAGCGCGGCGCAGTTGCTCGGGCAGCCGCTGCAGGTGATTCTCGCCAGCCCCTATGTGCGCGCCCAGCAGACTGCGGCGCTGGTCCACGAAGCCCTCGGCTTCGGCAAACCGGTGCAGACCGTGCCGTGGCTGACCCCCGATAGTGACCCGCAGGCGGTAATCAGTGAGCTGGAGAACCTGGGCGTGAACGAAGTGTTGCTGGTCAGTCACCAGCCGCTGGTGGGCAACCTGGTCAGCCTGCTGGCGCATGGCAGCCGCCAACCTCCGGCGCCGATGAGCACCGCCAGCCTGGCCGAACTCGAGGGTGAGTGGCCGCTGGCGGGGCTGATGACCTTGCGTGGCCTGAATCATCCATAAATCCGCTGATCGACCTAGCATTTTTACCAGTTGTCGTGCCCGGTACACCTTGTTAGCGTGCAATCAAGTTGCGGGGCAGGGTGTCCCAGGGAATTGGACTATGAGCAGTAGACATCTGGATCTGGTGTACTCGGCCGACGTGCAGCCGGCGCTCGACAAGGTGCAAAAGCACCAGGTGCTGGACTTTGCCGAGTACCGCATGTTGCAGGACAGCGCCGACGCCAAGCTCGACTACCTGCTGCGCAAGTTCGAAGGCCAGTACGAGCTGGAGCAACTGCGCCAGGCCAGCATTCGCATGTCACACCTGCTGCAGACCAGTTGTCTGGCCCTGCGCCGGCTCGAGCTCGATGTCGAAGACAAGCGTCGCGCCCGCGAAGCCCTCGAGCAGCAACTGGCCTATATGCAGGCCTGCCTGCGCCGCTCGATGGCCAGTTTCGGCGAGTATTGACCTGATTGCCGTTGCCGATGGCTTTTCCGGACATTGCCGCCACGGGTGCGGTTGCCGACAATGAGCCATCACTTCCTTCTGGATTGGCGGCCATGTCGCAGCAGATCTTCTTCGCCCATGCCAATGGCTTTCCCTCGGCCACCTACGGCAAGCTGTTCGCGGCGCTGGCGCCGGACTATCAGGTCAGCCACCTGGCCCAGCATGCCCACGATCCGCGCTTTCCGGTCAACGACAACTGGCAGAACCTGGTCGACGAGCTGATCCATCACCTGGAGCAACAGCCGGGCCCGGTCTGGGGCGTCGGGCATTCTTTGGGGGGTGTGTTGCATCTGCATGCGGCGCTGCGCTGCCCGCAGTACTACCGCGGCGTGGTGATGCTCGATTCGCCGGTGTTGACCCGGGTCGACCAGTGGCTGATCCAGGCCGCCAAGCGCATGGGCTTCATCGATCGCATCACCCCGGCCGGGCGCACCCTGGGCCGCCGCGAAGCCTTTGCCGACCGTGACAGCGCACGGGCCTATTTCGCTGGCAAAACGCTGTTCCGCCATTTCGATCCCGAATGCCTGGACGCCTACCTTGAGCATGGCTTGCACCCCGGCGCAGACGGCTTGCGCCTGCGCTTTGACCCGGCTACCGAGATCAGCATCTACCGCAGCCTGCCGCACACCAGCCCGAGCCCGGCCAAACAGCTGCAGCTGCCCCTGGCCATGGTCCGTGGCAGCCACAGCCGGGTGGTCAAGCGCCATCACGCCCTGGCCGTGCGTGGCATGCCCAGGGGCGAATACCATAGCCTGCCGGGCGGTCATATGTTTCCGCTGGAGCACCCGAGCGATACCGCCAGCCTGATCAAGGGCCTGTTCGAGCGCTGGCAGGACACCCCGACATGAGCACTGAAATGGAAGAAGTACGCCTGAACCTGGGCCATATCGAGCTGGCCGCGCACCTGTTCGGCCCGGCCGACGGCTTGCCGGTGATTGCCCTGCACGGCTGGCTGGACAACGCCAACAGCTTTGCCCGCCTGGCGCCCCGGCTCAAGGGCCTGCGCATCCTCGCCCTGGACCTGGCCGGCCATGGCCATTCCGAGCATCGCCCGGCCGGCGCCGGCTACGCCCTGGCCGACTACGCCCACGATGTACTGCGGGTGGCCGAGCAGATGGGCTGGGAGCGCTTTGCCCTGCTCGGGCACTCGCTGGGGGCGATCATTTCGGTGCTGCTGGCCGGCGCCTTGCCCGAACGCATCACCCGCCTGGCCTTGATCGACGGGGTCATCCCGCCCACCAGCGGCCCGCAGGATGCCGCCGAACGCATGGGCATGGCCCTGCAGGCGCAACTGCGCCTGGACAGCAAGCGCAAGGCCGTGCACTCGACCCTCGAGCAGGCCATCGAGGCGCGCATGAAGGGCCTGGTGGCGGTCAGCCGAGAAGCGGCCGAACTGCTTGCCCAGCGAGGGCTGATGCCGGTACCCGGTGGCTTCACTTGGCGCAGCGACAGCCGCCTGACCCTGCCATCGCCGACCCGCCTCAACGAAGCCCAGGCCATGAGCTTTGTACAGCGCATCGCCTGCCCGGCGAAACTGGTGGTGGCCGCCGACGGCATGCTGGCGCGCCACAGCGAGTTGCTCGAGCAGCTACCCTTTGAGCGAGAACAACTGCCGGGCGGTCATCATCTGCACCTGAATGACGAGGCCGGCGCAACCCTTGTTGCAGACTGTTTCAATCGCTTCTTTGGCATTTCTTGACTTGTGACCGGCAACTGTCGAGGCTTGGCGGGTTGAACAGGGAGACAACCATGAATGAGCAAGACAACGCCACATCATTTGACCACCTTGACGCCCCGCGCTCGGTGACGAGCCTATGAGGCTCAAATTGCTTACCCGGGCGGCCATGGCCGGGCTCGGCGTTCTCGCCAGCCTGCCGTTGCTGGCCGACGGCCTGCCGGTTCCGCTGGACGCCAAGGTGGTCGATCAGCGCGCGGCGGTACCGCAGGAGCGCATCTACCCCTTGGGCGGCCTGCGCAAGATCAGCAATCAGCTGCGGGTCGAGGGCAAGATCGAAAGCCGCGGCCAGGTCAGCTCCACCACCTATGAGCTGCCCCGCGAGCGCAGTGCCAACGAAGCCTTCACCGCCGCCCGCGAAGCCCTGCAGAACGATGGCGGTTATCCGTTGTTCTGGTGCCAGGCGCGTGATTGTGGCGAGAACAGCCTGTGGGCCAACGAGGTGTTCAAGAACCGCAGGTTGTCGGGTGCCGACGAGCAACAGGCGTTCATTCTGCTGCGCCGCTCCGCCGAGCAGAGCAACACCCTGGTCGCCCTGTACAGCATCACCCGTGGCAACAAGCGCGCTTACCTGCATGTCGAAGAGTTCGTCGCCGATGCGCCCCTGGGCGAGTTGCTGCCCACGCCCGCCACCTTGATGCGCGAACTGCTCGACACCGGCAAGCTCGACTACCCTGACTTGAACGGCGAGCCGCCTGCGGCCTGGGTCAAGCTGATCGGGCGCAGCCTGAACAACAACACCACCTTGCGCGTGAGCCTGAGCGGGGCCAAGGCGCAAGACTGGCGTGAGCAACTGGTAAAGGCCGGGGTGCGTTCGGCGCGACTGGAAGTGGGTAGCGCCGAGACTGATGGTTTCCACGTCGAACTGATTCGTTGATCGAGAAACATGATGCCCAATAATGACCGCCTGCTGGTGCAGATCATCCTGCTGGCGCTGCTTGGCGCCGGCCTCTGGGTGATGGCACCGTTCATTTCGGCGCTGCTCTGGGGGGCCATCCTGGCCTACGCCAGCTGGCCGCTGATGCGCCTGTTGACGCGCCTGCTCGGCGGTCGCGAAACCCTCGCCGCAGGGTTGTTGACCACCTTGTGGATATTGCTGGTGGCGTTGCCGCTGGTATGGCTGGGCTTCAACCTGGCCGACCATATTCGCGATGCCACCGCCTTCGTGCGCGACGTGCAGGTCGATGGCCTGCCCGATGCGCCGGGCTGGCTGGGCAGCGTGCCTTTTGTCGGCGAGCGCCTGGTGGGCATGTGGAACACCATTGACCAGCAAGGTGCGGCGTTGCTGGTCACCATCAAGCCGTACCTGGGCCAGGTCGGCAACTGGCTGCTGGCGCGCAGCGCGCAGATCGGCAGCGGCATTCTCGAGCTGACCCTGAGCCTGGTCTTCGTGTTCTTCTTCTACCGTGACGGGCCGCGCCTGGCGGCGTTTGTCCTGCGCCTGCTGGACCGCCTGATTGGCGAGCGCGCCGAGTACTACCTCGAACTGGTGGCAGGTACCGTGCAACGGGTGGTCAACGGCGTGATCGGCACCGCTGCGGCGCAAGCGGTACTGGCGCTGATCGGCTTCCTGATTGCCGGTGTGCCAGGGGCGCTGGTGCTGGGGATCGTCACCTTCATGCTCAGCCTGATTCCCATGGGCCCACCGCTGGCCTGGGTGCCGGCTACCGCCTGGCTGGCCTGGCAGGGCGAGTACGGCATGGCGGTGTTCCTCGGCCTCTGGGGTACCTTCATCATCAGCGGCGTCGACAACGTGCTCAAACCCTACCTGATCAGCCGTGGCGGTAACCTGCCGCTGGTGATCGTCTTGCTCGGGGTGTTTGGCGGCTTGCTGGCCTTCGGCTTTATCGGCCTGTTCATCGGCCCGACCTTGCTGGCGGTGGCCTACAGCTTGTTGCTCGATTGGTCGCGCAGCGGGCCGGTGGCGCCGCCGCGTACCTGAGTTGATGGCCTAGAGCTGGGGGGCGGTGTTCTTCACCACCGCCAGCTCCGGGTGGGCGACCAGCTTGTCGATGTGCAGCTCGTCGTTGTTCATCCAGGTTTCGGTCAGCACCCGGTAGTGCTCCATGTCACGGCAGCGCATGCGCAAGCTGTAGTCGAAGTGGCCACTGATCAGCTGGCAGTCGAACACCTGCGGGCAGGCGCGCACGCAGGCCTCGAAGGCCTTTTGCGCGGCGCGCCCGCTCTGGTTGGAGAGGGCCACCAGCACCAGCAGCGACAGCCCCGGCGAAACCATCTGCACATCGATGATCGCGCCATAGCCGCGAATCACTCCGCGCCGTTCCAGCTTGCGCACCCGTTCCAGGCACGGGCGAGGGGTGAGGTGCACCAGCGATGAGAGCTTTTCATAGGTGATGCGCCCGTTGTGGCGCAACACATCGATGATCGCTTCGTCGATCCGGTCCAGGGGCGGCGTGGTCTGTGGGCTGTTGACCTTGGTATCCATGCAGGTTCGGCTTCACTTCAAACGGTTGGAAAGAAATTGCTGCAGGCGTTCGCTCTGCGGCTGGTCAAGTATCTCGGCGCTTCCTTGTTCCTCGACCCGGCCCTGATGCAGAAACAGCACCTGGCTCGACACTTGGCGGGCAAAGCCCATCTCGTGGGTGACCATGAGCATGGTACGGCCTTCCTCGGCCAGCGTCTGTATGACTTTCAGCACTTCACCGACCAGTTCCGGGTCGAGGGCCGAGGTCGGTTCATCGAAGAGGATGATTTCCGGCTCCATGGCCAGGGCCCGGGCAATCGCCACCCGCTGTTGCTGGCCACCGGAAAGAAACGCCGGGTACTGGTCAGCGGCGCGGGCCGGCAGGCCGACCTTGTCCAGGTACTTGCGTGCCCGCGCTTCAGCTTCCTGGCTGCTGACCCCGAGCACCCGCCGCGGCGCCATGCAGATGTTCTCAAGCACCGTCATGTGGCTCCACAGGTTGAAGTGCTGGAACACCATGGCCAGGCGCGTGCGCAGGTTCTGCAACTGCGCTGGGTGCGGCGCCCGGCTGCCGGCGCGGCCCTGGCGCATTTCGATGGTCTGCTGATCGAGGGTGATGACCCCGGCATCGGGTTGCTCAAGGAAGTTGATGCAGCGCAGCATGGTGCTCTTGCCTGAGCCGCTGGCACCGATCAGGCTGATCACGTCGCCTTTGCGCGCCTGCAGCGAGACACCCTTGAGCACTTCATGATCGCCGTAGCGTTTGTGCAGGTCGGCAACGCTCAGTTTTACCGTGGCATCGGCGGCGACGTTGGCAATGCGCGGGCTTGGACGTGTGCAGTGAGTGTGTTCGCCGGTCGACAAGGCGTGTGCGGTAGTGGTCATGAGTTAGCCTCGGGCAGGAACAAGAAAACCCATCCAGCGCCGCTCGGCCAGGCGAAACAGCCCGACCAGCGCGAAGGACAGCAACATGTACAGCAGTGCCGCGGTTCCAAAGGCCTGGAAGGTCAGGAAGGTGGCGGCATTGGCATCGCGGGCGACTTTGAGGATGTCGGCGATGGTGGCGGTAAAAGCCAGCGAGGTAGCGTGCAGCATCAGGATCAGCTCGTTGCTGTAAGCCGGTAATGAGCGGCGCAGAGCCGCCGGCAGCACCACGAACAGGTTCAGCTTGCAGCCGTGCAGGCCGTAGGCCTGGGCCGCTTCGATCTCGCCATGGGGGATATTGCGAATCGCCCCGGCGAAAATCTCCACGGTGTAGGCGCAGGTATTGAGCACGAAAGCCAGCAGGGTGCAGTTCAGCGCATTGCGAAAGAACTGGTCGAGCAGGGCGTGATCGCGCACCACCTCCAGCCCGTACAGGCCGGTGTAGCAGATCAACAGCTGGATATACAGCGGCGTGCCGCGGAACACGAAGGTGTAGAACTCCACCGGCCAGCGCAACCACAGGCTGCGCGAGACCCGCGCCAGGGCCAGCGGCAGCGACAGGAAAAAGCCCAGGACCATGGTGATGACGAACAGCCACAGGGTCATGGCCAGCCCGGAAAGCCCGGCGCCGTCACTGTAGAGGTAGGCCTGGCCGTATTGCTCAAAGAGTTCGATCATCGTGCCAGCCCCTTGATACCGGTGTTGTAACGCCGCTCCAGGTGCTTGAACAGACGGTTGGAGAGGGTGGTGATCAGCAGGTACACAAGCCCGGCGATGATCAGGAAGTACAGGGTGTTGTTGGTGGTCTTGCCGGCGTTTTGTGCGGCCTTGACCAGGTCGGCCAGGCCGATGATCGACACCAGCGCAGTGGACTTGAGCAGCACCAGCCAGTTGTTGCCAAGGCCCGGCAGGGCGAAGCGCATCAGTTGCGGGAACAGCACCAGGCGAAAGCGTTGCGCGCGGCTCAGACCGTAGGCCGTGGCGGCTTCCAGTTGCCCGGCCGGGACGCTGAGGATCGCCCCGCGAAAGTTCTCGGTGAAATAAGCGCCGTAGATAAAGCCCAGGGTGATGACCCCGGCGGTGAACGGGTCGATCTCGAAGTAGTCCCAGCCGAGCAGCTCGGTCAGGTCGTTGAGCCACAATTGCAAGGTGTAGAAAATCAGCAGGATCAGCACCAGGTCCGGCACACTGCGAATCAGCGTGGTGTACAGAGTGGCCGGTACCCGCAGCAGTTTCAGCCGCGAGAGCTTGGCGCTGGCACCGAACAGGCCCAGTGCCAGGCTCAGGGCCAGCGACAACAGCGCCAGTTTCAGGGTCATCCAGGTCCCTTGCAGCAACAGCGGGCCGAAGCCCTGCAGGCTCAAGGCCTGCCAGCCATGGGAGTGAAGGAAGTCGTTCACGGGAAAAATCTCGGTAGGACGCAGGGCAAATGCGGGCGCGATCAGCTCAGGGCGAGCCGATCGCGACTACACGGCTTACTCGTTGTAGATATCCAGGTCGCCGACGTATTTTTTCTGGATTTCGGCGAAGGTACCGTCGGCGTGCACCGCGGCAATGCCTTTGTCGAGCAGGGCCTTGAGCTCGCTGTCGTTCTTGCGCAGGCCCATGGCGATATCCAGGGGCAGGGTCGGGTCCTTGATCGCCGGGCCGCTCTTGAAGTCGGCGCCTTCGGGTTTGGAAAGGAAGTTGAGCTGGGCTTCGAGCTTGTCGGTCAAGGTGGCGTCGAGACGGCCGTTGAGCAGGTCGGCGTAGTTCTGGTCCTGAGCCTGATAAGCCTTGACCTGGGCCCCCAGCGGCGCCAGTTTGGCGCGGGCGTAGGCTTCCTGCAGCGAGCCTTGCAGCACGCCGACCTGCTTGCCTTTGAGCGATTCCGGGGTATCGCCGAAGTCGGCGCTCTTGCGCACGATAACCGAGGTCGGGCTGAGGAACAGTTTGGCGCTGAAATCGATCTGTTTCTGCCGCGCCGGGGTCACCGCCATCGACGACATGATCGCGTCGAACTTGCGTGCCCGCAGGGCCGGGATCATGCCGTCGAATTCGTTGTGCACCCAGGTGCATTTGACCTGCAGCTTGGCGCAGATGGCGTTGCCCAGCTCGATGTCGAAGCCTTGCAGGCTGCCATCGGCAGCAACCGATTCAAAAGGGGGGTATTCGGGGTAGACGCCGAAACGGATCTCGGTCCATTCCTTGGCCTGCACCGCACTTGCGCACAGTGGCAGGAGCAGCACGCTGAGGAGCTTTCGCAGCGAAGTCATATGAGTATCCCTGAGTTTTATAGTTGATGTAGGGCAGTGGTGCGCTTCTGGTCTTTTAGTGACTCTCTGGTCGGGCTCAGAATGCGCGATGACGACGTTTTTTTTGTGTCGTTTGCGCCGGCGTCGGCTGCCGGATTTTGCTGTTAACGCGTGAATGGCAGCCGAATCGGCTGGAGCACCTCCTGTTTGAGCTTCGTGTGCAGCGGTTTCCGATCTGCCGCACCGCGGCGCGGCAGAATCGGTCGGCCTCAGGCGCGTTTTTTCTGCAGGTCTGCAACCGGGGCGCGCAGCAGCGCGAACAGGTCTTTCGGGTCCTTGAGCTCCGGCACCAGGGCAATCTCGCTGCCGATGTCCAGGGCCTTGGCGACGTCCAGCACATAGCGCAGGGCCGAGTAGTCCTCAAGAGCAAAGCCGACCGAATCGAACAGGGTCACTTGCTCGGCGTTCTCGCGCCCGGCGGCCTGGCCGTTGACCACTTGCCAGAACTCGGTGGTGGGCGAGTCGGCAGGCATTTGCTGGATTTCGCCTTCGATGCGGCTTTGCGGTTCGTACTCGACGATCACCCGCGCGCGCTCGACGATCTCGCGGTGCAGTTCGGTCTTGCCCGGGCAGTCGCCGCCGACGGCATTCAGGTGCATGCCAGGCTCGATCATGTCCGGGGTGAGGATGGTGGCGTAGGCCTTGTCGGCAGTCACCGTGGTGACAATATCGGCGCCGCGCACCGCGTCGGCGACAGAGCCGGCAACGCTGACCTTGATGGCCGGGAAGGCGGCGAGGTTGGCCACCAGCTTGGCGCTGGCCGCAGGGTCCAGGTCATACAGGCGGATGTCGTCGATGCCCAGCAGGGCATGGAACGCCAGCGCCTGGAACTCGCTCTGTGAGCCGTTGCCGATCAGCGCCATGCTGCGGCTGTTTTTGCGCGCCAGGTAGCGCGCGGCCAGGGCCGAGGTGGCGGCGGTGCGGATGGCGGTGGTCAGGGTCATCTCGCTGAGCAGCACCGGCGCGCCGCTATCAACGTCGCCCAGGGCGCCGAAGGCCATCACTGTGAGCATGCCGCGCTGGGTGTTTTTCGGGTGGCCGTTGACGTACTTGAAGGCGTACAGGTTGGCATCGGACACCGGCATCAGCTCGATCACCCCGTCGGCCGAGTGGTTGGCCAGGCGCGCGCATTTTTCGAAGTCGTGCCAGCGCAGGTAGTCCTCACGGATGTACTCGGCCATCTCGCTGATGCAGGTGCTCAGGCCTTTGCGTGCCACCAGGCGGCTGAGGTCGGTAACGTCGATATAGCGGGTCATGGTGAACTCCTTTGTTGTAATCAGTGACGGACAGGCAGGTGCACTTCGGCGAGCATGCAGCGCGCGCTGCCGCCGCCGATGCGCTCGATATGGTCGATGTTCACCACCACCGGGTGGCTGTGCTGCTCGACCTGCCGGCGTTGTTCTGAGGTGAGCGAGCGCCAGGCGCTGCGCGACATCACCAGCAGTGGCTGGCCTTGCTTGTCGTGGACTTCGAGCATGTTGCCGGCAAAACCTTCGAGCTGGTCGAAGTCCAGGGTCAGGATGTCCTTGCCGGTGTCGCGCAGCGAATGCTCCAGGGTGCGACGCTCATCGGCCTCGGGCAGCGCCTGCAGGCAGACCACCGAGAGCCCGCGGCCGACGCTCATCATCACGTTGCTGTGATAGATCGGTGCCTGGTGGCGGTCGACGGCGTGGAACAGGCACAGGCGATAATCGAGCTGTTCGGCGAACAGGCGCAGGGCCTGGGTGTGGGTGCGCCCGGAGTGGCAGGCGTAGCTGATCCGGTGTTCGCGATCGAGGACCATGCTGCCGGTCCCTTCCAGATACATACTCTGCTGTTCCAAGGGGCTCAGATCGATGGTCTGACGGACGGCGAAGCGCTCTTCAAGCACCTTGAGCACGCCCTTGCTGCGCTCCAGGCGGCGGTTCTGGCCCTCCATCGGGTAGAGCACCAGGCTGCCGTCGGCGTGGCTGCTCCACCAGTTGTTGGGGAAGATCGAATCAGGGGTGTGCGGCGCCGGGGTGTCCTGCACCACCAGCACTTCGACACCGTGCTGGCGCAGGGTATCGACGTAGCCATCGAACTCTTCCAGCGCTTTCTGCTGTGCCTGCTGCGGGTCGAGCAGGGCTTGCTGGAAACGGTTGTTGAGGGCGGTGTCCGGGTTGAAGGCGAACCGCGCCGGGCGGATCATCAAGACTGTATTTGTTGTTTGCATCGAGGCACGCATCCGGGGTTGGCTGTGTGCTTATTGTCGACGTGATCAAGGATAAATCCCGGCTGAAGCGCATTGGGTGCTCAGCCGGTAAAGCTGAAATAGTGGGTTTGGCAGCGGATTCTGCTGCGACGGGTCAAGGCCGCTGTTGCTTCAAGGCGCGCAGTTGGCGCGCCAGGGTCAGGGCGGTACGGGCGCTGTGTTCGCCGGGTACGATATGGCTGAAGGGCAGGTCGATCAGGCGGTCGTCGCGCACCGCGCGCAGGTGCGAAAGCGCCGGGTGCTGGCGCAGGTAGGCGCGCTTGCCGGCGGCCGGCGACCACACCGCATCGGCAAGGATGATCACGTCAGGATCGGCGCGCAGCAGGCGCTCGGCATCGACTGTGACCCGGTTCAGCTCGATCTCGGCGTACAGGTTGCGACCGCCTGCTGCGTCGATCAACTGGGTGATGAAACCGCGCTTGCCTTCGCTTTGCAGGCCGTTGACCTCGCTGTCGAGGTAGAACACCGACAGCGGCGGGCTGTGCCCGGCGATGGTTTTGGCGGCGGCCAGGTCGTGGCGCTGGCGGGTGATCAACTGGCTGGCCCGGGCCTCGCGCTGCAACAGGTGGCCGAGGCTGCGCAGGTCTTGTTCAATGGCGGCAAAGCCGTTTCCCGGCGCCGGCGCGCAGGCGTTTTCCAGCAGGTAGCTGGCGATGCCGTTGGCCTGCAGGGTGGTGCGCGGGACGACCCCGTCGCGGTCACGAAAGGCGCTGGCAAAGCCGCCGACCAGCAGGTCGTAACCTTGGGCATAGACCACCTCGGTTGCCGGGTAGCGACGCGACAGCAGGGGGACGCCGCGATAGCGTCCGCTGCTCAACGCCTGGGCGTCATCATCTATATAGCTGACGGCGGCCAGCGCCGGGCCGGCGTCCAGGGCCAGCAGCAGGTCGGCGGCGTGCTGGTTGAGGGCCAGGATGCGTTGCGGGCGCTCCTGTGGCAGTTGCCAGGTGTGTCCGCAGTTCTGATAGTCCAGGGCCATGGCGCTGCTGCTCAACAGGGCCAGCACGCTGGCGCCCAACCCCCTCATGAGCCCTGGCCGTTGAGCAGCAACTCGGGCACCGGTTGGCCGTCGATCAGGTGCACACGCACCAGGCGCTGAGCGTCTTCGGCGTTGGCTACCCGGTACCAGCAGCGGTCCGGATATACCGTCAGCACCGGGCCGAGGTTGCACGGGAACTGGCAATGGCTGCGGGTCAGCAGCACGCCGTCAGTGGTTTCGATGCGGTTGGCCACCAGCAGCTCGCGGCGCAGGACTTTCCACAGTGGCAGGGCACCGCGTTGTACGCAGCGCGGGCCGGTGCAGAGCATCACATGGCGGGTATGCTCGGGGATCTGCGACCACTCCGGCTTGCTCTGGATTTGCTCTTCGGCGAGGCGGCCGCGGCGACGCTTGGGGGTTGTTGCTGTCATGGACTTCTCGAAAAATATTCGCGAAGCGCACAGGAGGGCCCCGGCCAACACGCGCCAGGCAGCCGGCTCGTGCCCGCCCTCCGCAGGTTTGCCTAATTGACTGCATGCAGTCGTGGGGCTTCAGGCCGGTCTCCGGGCTTGCGAGGCGTAAAGTCATTCGCCTTCCCGTGCCTGTGGGCACAGTGGCGTGTTGAATGCTTCACTCGCTTACCGTTGCGGGGGCAGCGCCGGACTGGTCGATAACGACGCACCGGCTTCCCGTTTCACCTGACGCACGGCGGCGGCAGGCACCTGAAACTGGCAGGCATCTGACCATCAGCCCAGGCGTTCGTCAACTGCGCCGGCATGGCCCTGGGTGTGCAGGCGCTTGTACAGGGTGGTGCGGCTGATGCCGAGGGCCCGGGCCAGGGCCGAGATATTGCCATTGAGGGCACGCAGGCGCTGGCCGAGATCGTCAGTGTTTGCCGGCGTGGCCAGCACTGGCGCGGCGGGCTTGGTCTCAGGCAGGTCGGCAAAGAAACTGTCGGGCAGGTGCTCCACGGCAATCGGCCGTTCGCCGGCCAACGCCAAGGCCACCTGCAGCACGCTGGCCAGTTGTCGCAGGTTGCCCGGCCAGGGATGCTGAAGCAGCAGTTCCAGCACTTTGCCGGGCAATTGCGTCGGTGCCCCCGGTTCGCGGTACTGCTGGTGGAGCTGTTCGATCAGGGCCAGGCGGTCGCTGCGTTCGCGCAGCGGTGGCAGCATCAGGCTCAGGCCGGCGATGCGGTAGTACAGGTCCTGGCGAAAATGACCCAGGCGCACCTGTTCGGCGAGGTTGTGGTTGGTCGCCGAGACCACGCGGATATCCACCGGCGTCGGTTCGCCGCTGCCCAGTGGCTGGATGCTGCGGGTTTGCAGAAAGCGCAGCAGGCGTGCCTGGGTGGGCAGCGGCATGTCGCCGATTTCGTCGAGAAACAAAATGCCATGGTCGGCCTTGCGGATCAGGCCGATGTTGCCCTTGTGGTGGGCGCCGGTGAACGCGCCTTTCTCGTAGCCGAACAGCTCCGACTCGACCAGCTCGGCCGGAATCGCCGCGCAGTTCACCGCAATCAATGGCTGCGTGGCGCGGCTACTGGCGCGGTGCAGGGCGGTGACAAAGACCTCCTTGCCGGCGCCGGTTTCGCCCTCGATCAACAGCGGGATGTCTTTTTCCAGCAGCAACCCGGCCTGGCGCAGGGCCTTGTCGATACGCGGATCGCAGCTTGGTTGCGGGCGGTTGAGCGCTGCTGCGGGTGATGCTGTGGGGGCATGCAGCAAGCAATGGAAGCGGTTGCGCCCGGCCACCTGCAGCGCAAATGGCTGGTCAGCCCGGTGGGCCAACAGTTGCGCCAGCGGCGTGCGGAACAACTGCTCCAGGTTCAGTTGCAGTGGGTTCTGCCCAAGCAGACTGTCAGCCCGACGGTTGGCCGCCAGCACCCGGCCCTGGTCATCGAACACCAGCAGCCCGGCCCATTGGCTGTCGAGGTTGTTGGCCCCGGTGTTGAAGCTCAGCTGTTGGTAGTGCCCGGCAAAACGCGCCAGGATCAGGCGGTTCTCCAGGCTCTGGCTCATCATCCGTACCAGGCCCTGAGTTTGCGCCGTCGGCAGGTAGCTGTCGCTGGACACATCGAGCACGCCGATCAGCTGGCGCTCGGCATCGAACAGCGGCGCGGCGGCGCTGGCCATGAAGCGGTTGAGCTTGAGGAAGTGTTCGTCCTGGCTGACATGCACCGCTTCGCCGGTGGCCAGGGCTGTGCCGATGGCGTTGGTGCCCACCCCTTGCTCGCGCCAGCAGGCACCGGCGACAAAGCCGTGGCGCTGGCGCGGGTCGATAAAGCGCCGCGTGCCCCAGGCGTCGAGCAACTGGCCGTGATCGTCGCTGAGCATGATCAGGTAGCTGGAGTTACCCAGCAGGTGCGCGTACTGCGGCAGCACCTCGTCGCGAGTGGTGCCCAGCAGCGAGTGCTGGCGTTCGAGCAGCTCGCTGACCTGCACAGCAGATGCGTCGCCGAACTGCGGTTGCGACTGGTGGTCCAGGCCGTAGGCGCGGCAGCGCTGCCAGGACGCCTGGATCAGTTGCGCATGGGCGCTGCTGGATGCGGCCATGGGCCCGTCCTCTGCCGGCGGCAGTGTTGTTGTTTTTGTGTGATCCAGTGTTGTTCAGTCCTGTTCATTGTCAATGCCGCGGCTGTTCAACCGTGCAGTGAAGGTTGTTCATTTGTGTTCAGGAGTGAACCTTGGCAAAGCCACAATCTGCTGAAAGTCCTTTGCCGACAACGGCTTGGCCGGCGCTGGCATGAATCTCGCTCTATAGCAGGCGCCTGTCCGCTAACAACAAGAAGGCCGCGCCATGTCGCTCACCCTTGAGCATGTCAGCCGTACCGTGGATAACCAGCTGTGCATCGACGATGCCTGCCTGCGCTTCGAACCCGGCTCGTTCAATGTGCTGCTCGGCCGCACCCTGGCCGGCAAGACCAGCCTTATGCGCCTGATGGCCGGGCTTGATCGGCCAGACCGCGGCCGGGTGCTGATGAATGGCGAGGATGTCACCGGCCGGCCGGTGCGCCAGCGCAACGTGTCGATGGTCTATCAGCAGTTCATCAATTATCCGACCTTGAGTGTGTTCGAGAACATCGCCTCGCCCTTGCGCCAGGCGCACATGGGCGAAGCGCTGATCCGCGAGAAGGTCCAGCAGACCGCGCAGATGCTGCGTATCGAACCGTATCTGCAGCGCTTGCCGCTGGAGCTTTCCGGTGGCCAGCAGCAACGCACGGCCATGGCCCGGGCACTGGTCAAGGATGCCGAACTGATCCTCTTCGACGAGCCGCTGGTGAACCTTGACTACAAGCTGCGCGAAGAGCTGCGCCAGGAGATGCGCGAGCTGTTCGCCGCGCGCCACTGCATTGCCGTGTACGCCACCACCGAACCCAACGAGGCCCTGGCCCTGGGCGGCACCACCACCATCCTCCATGAAGGGCGCATCGTCCAGAGCGGGCCCACTGCTCAGGTTTACCACCAGCCACGCACGGTGCTGGCCGCCGAGCTGTTTTCCGAACCGCCGATCAACCTGATGCCCGGGCGTATCAACGGCAACGAAGTGAGTTTTGCCGGTGCTGTGCATTTCGCCATGAACGCCGACCTGCGCCGCATCGGCGATGGCGACTACCGCTTCGGCGTGCGTCCGAGCCATATCAGCCTGGTGCCGTCCAACGACGATGACCTGGAGCTGGCGGTGCTGGTGGAGCTGGCGGAAATCAGCGGCTCGGAAACCTTCCTGCATGTGCGCAACGAGCACTTTCGCCTGGTCCTGCACTTGCCAGGGGTGCACGAGTACCACGTCGATGCGCCGATCCGGGTGTTCATCCCCACCCACAAGCTGTTCGTCTTCGACCCCGCCGGGCAACTGGTGCAGGCCCCGGGCCTGCGTGAAACGAGGGTCGCCTGATGGCCGAAATTCGTCTGCAGCAGCTGGCCCATAGTTACAGCCGTGCCCCCCAGGGTGCGGACGACTATGCCTTGCGTGAGCTTGAACATGTCTGGGAGCAGGGCGGCGCCTACGCCTTGCTCGGCCCGTCGGGGTGCGGCAAGTCGACCTTGCTCAATATCATTTCCGGGTTGCTCAGCCCGTCCCACGGCCAGGTACTGTTCGATGGCAAGGTGGTCAACGAACTGTCGCCACAGGCGCGCAACATCGCCCAGGTGTTTCAGTTTCCGGTGGTCTACGACACCATGACGGTGTTCGACAACCTGGCCTTCCCGCTGCGCAACCAGGGCCTGGATGAAGCGCGCATAGCCAGCAAGGTGGCCGAGATCGCCGAGGTGCTCGACCTCGGCAGCCTGCTGAAGAAAAAAGCCCGCAACCTTAGCGCCGATGAAAAGCAGAAGGTCTCCATGGGCCGTGGGCTGGTGCGCGACGACGTCTCGGCGATCCTCTTTGACGAGCCGCTGACGGTGATCGACCCGCACCTTAAGTGGAAGCTGCGGCGCAAGCTCAAGCAGATCCACGAGCAGTTCAATATCACCATGATCTACGTCACCCACGATCAGCTCGAAGCCTCGACCTTCGCCGACAAGATCGCGGTGATGTATGGCGGCCAGATCGTCCAGTTCGGCACCCCGCGCGAGTTGTTCGAGCGTCCGCGCCATACCTTCGTCGGCTATTTCATCGGCAGCCCGGGGATGAACCTGATCCCGGTGCAGGTGCAGCCTGGTGGCGTCGGCTTCGCCGGCATTCACCTGGCGTTGCCGCTGGAGTTGCAGGCGCGCCTGGCTGCGACCAGTGCCGTGCGCCTGCAAGTGGGCATCCGCCCGGAGTTCATCCAGGTCTGGGACGCGCCGTTCGACGAAGGCTTCAGCGCCCGGGTGGTGGATGTCGAAGACCTGGGTACCTACAAGATTCTCAGCCTCGACCTTCAAGGCGTGCCGCTCAAAGTGCGCCTGGGCGAGGACCGCACGCTGCCCGAGGGCCAGGCCTGGATCAGTTTTCCGGCGCAGTGGCTGATGCTCTATGCCGATGACGTACTGCTGGAGGCCCGGCCATGAACAAAGTGCCCAACAACAAGGCCTGGTGGCTGGTGCTGCCGGTGTTCCTGCTGGTGGCGTTCAGCGCTGTGGTGCCGATGATGACCGTGGTCAACTACTCGGTGCAGGACATTTTCGACCAGTCCAGTCGCTACTTCGTCGGCGCCGACTGGTACCGCCAGGTGCTGCAGGATCCGCGCCTGCACGACTCGCTGTTGCGCCAGTTCATCTATTCGGCCTGCGTGCTGCTGATCGAAATCCCCCTGGGCATCGCCATCGCCCTGACCATGCCGACCCAGGGCCGTTGGTCGTCGCTGTGCCTGATCGTCATGGCCATTCCGCTGCTGATCCCGTGGAACGTGGTCGGCACCATCTGGCAGATTTTCGGCCGCGCCGACATCGGCCTGCTGGGCGCTTCGCTCAACCAGCTGGGCATCAGCTACAACTACGCCGCCAACACCATGGACGCCTGGGTCACGGTGCTGGTGATGGACGTCTGGCACTGGACCTCGCTGGTGGCGCTGCTGTGTTACTCCGGCTTGCGCGCAATCCCCGATGTCTATTACCAGGCGGCGCGCATCGACCGCGCTTCGGCCTGGGCAGTGTTCCGGCATATCCAGTTGCCGAAGATGAAGAACGTGCTGTTGATCGCGGTGATGCTGCGCTTCATGGACAGCTTCATGATCTACACCGAGCCGTTCGTGCTCACCGGTGGCGGGCCTGGCAATGCCACCACTTTCCTCAGCCAGACCCTGACGCAGATGGCCGTGGGGCAGTTCGACCTGGGTCCGGCGGCGGCGTTCTCGCTGGTGTACTTCCTGATCATCCTGCTGGTGTCGTGGCTGTTCTATACCGCCATGACCCACGCCGACAAACAGTAGGGGCCGCCCATGAACCTGCGCAAGACGCTGGCGCTGCTGCTGTACATTCTGTTCCTGCTGGTGCCGATCTACTGGCTGCTGAACATGTCGTTCAAGAGCAACACCGAGATCCTCGGCGGCCTGACCCTGTGGCCGCAGAACTTCACCTTCGACAACTACCGGGTGATCTTCACCGACCCCAGTTGGTACAGCGGCTACATCAACTCGCTGTACTACGTGTGCCTGAACACAGTGATCTCGCTGAGCGTGGCCTTGCCGGCCGCCTATGCCTTTTCGCGCTACCGGTTTCTGGGCGACAAGCACCTATTCTTCTGGCTGCTGACCAACCGCATGGCACCGCCGGCGGTGTTCCTGCTGCCATTCTTCCAGCTGTATTCCTCCATTGGCCTGTTCGATACGCACATTGCCGTGGCCCTGGCCCACTGCCTGTTCAACGTGCCGTTGGCGGTGTGGATTCTCGAAGGCTTCATGTCCGGGGTGCCCAAGGAGATCGACGAAACCGCCTACATCGATGGCTATAGCTTCCCGCGGTTCTTCGTGAAGATCTTCGTCCCGCTGATTGGCTCCGGCATCGGCGTCACGGCGTTTTTCTGCTTCATGTTTTCCTGGGTCGAATTGCTGCTGGCGCGCACCCTGACCTCGGTGAACGCCAAGCCGATTGCCGCGGTAATGACCCGCACGGTGTCGGCCTCGGGGATCGACTGGGGCGTGCTGGCCGCCGCCGGGGTATTGACCATTCTGCCGGGCATGCTGGTGATCTGGTTTGTCCGCAACCATGTGGCCAAGGGCTTTGCCCTGGGCCGGGTCTGAGGAGCGCGCTATGGACTGGATGGCCTGGACCCTGCCGACGGCGATCTTCTTCGCCGCGATCGGCCTGTTGCTGCTGGGCATGACGGTGTACGAGCTGCGCCGGCCATGCGTCGAGCGTCGCGGCTTTCTGCCGATTGCCACCACCCGTGGCGACCGGCTGTTCATTGCTTTGCTGGGCAGCGCTTACCTGCATTTGCTGGTAATCGGGCTCAGCGACTGGAACCTGTGGGTGGCCTCGCTGCTGTCCCTGGCCTGGCTGTTGGTGGTGATGCGCTGGGGGTAGCCGAGGGCAATCGGCGCGCCTGGGTGAAAATACTCAATCGGGAGATCACAATGTTCGACAACAACAAGAACCGGCGACATTTGACCCTGGCAGCCCTGCTGGTGCTGGGCAGCTTTCACGCCAGCGCCTGGGCCGATGCCTACGAAGATGCCGCGAAAAAATGGATCGGCAGCGAGTTCAAGCCTTCGACCCTGACTCCCGAGCAGCAGCTCGAAGAGTTGAAGTGGTTCATCAAGGCTTCCGAGCCGTTTCGCGGGATGAAGATCAACGTGGTGTCGGAAACCATCGCCACCCATGAATACGAGTCCAAGGTGCTGGCCAAGGCCTTCAGCGAGATCACCGGGATCAAGCTGACCCACGACCTGCTGCAAGAAGGTGACGTGGTAGAAAAACTGCAGACGCAGATGCAGTCGGACAAGAACATCTACGACGGCTGGGTCAATGATTCCGACTTGATCGGTACCCATTTTCGCTACGGCAAGACTGAGTCGATCACTGACCTGATGGCCAATGAAGGCAAGGACTACACCTCGCCAACCCTGGACCTCAAGGACTTTATCGGCATCTCCTTCACCACCGCGCCGGACGGCAAGGTTTACCAGCTGCCCGACCAGCAGTTCGCCAACCTCTACTGGTTTCGCGCCGACTGGTTCGACCGCCCCGACCTCAAGGCCAAGTTCAAGGAAAAGTACGGCTACGAACTGGGCGTGCCGGTGAACTGGTCGGCCTATGAAGACATCGCCAAGTTTTTCAGCGAGGACGTCAAGGAAATCGACGGCAAGCGTGTCTACGGGCACATGGACTACGGCAAGAAAGACCCGTCACTGGGCTGGCGCTTCACCGACGCCTGGTTCTCCATGGCCGGCGGCGGCGACAAGGGCTTGCCCAATGGCCTGCCGGTGGACGAATGGGGGATTCGCGTCGAGGACTGCCACCCGGTCGGCTCCAGTGTCACCCGTGGCGGCGATACCAACGGCCCGGCGGCGGTGTATGCCACGCAAAAATATGTCGACTGGATGCGCGCCTATGCGCCGCCCGAGGCCCAGGGCATGACCTTCTCCGAGTCCGGGCCGGTGCCGTCCCAGGGCAATATCGCCCAGCAGATCTTCTGGTACACAGCCTTTACCGCCGACATGACCAAGCCGGGCCTGCCGGTGATGAACGCCGACGGCACGCCGAAGTGGCGCATGGCGCCGTCGCCCAAGGGGCCGTACTGGGAGGAGGGCATGAAGCTGGGTTATCAGGACGCCGGCTCCTGGACCTTCCTCAAGTCGACCCCGGAGAAGCAACGCCTGGCGGCCTGGCTGTACGCCCAGTTCGTCACCTCCAAGACCGTCTCGCTGAAAAAGACCATCGTCGGCCTGACGCCGATCCGCGAGTCTGATATCAACTCCCAGGCCATGACTGACCTTGCGCCCAAGCTCGGCGGCCTGGTGGAGTTCTACCGCAGCCCGGCGCGGGTGCAATGGACCCCGACCGGCACCAACGTGCCGGATTACCCGCGCCTGGCTCAGCTGTGGTGGAGCCACATTGCCGAGGCGGCCAGTGGCGAGAAAACCCCGCAACAGGCGCTCGACGGCCTGGCCAAGGATCAGGACGCGATCCTTGCTCGTCTGGAGCGTTCCAAGGCCCAGGCCACCTGTGCGCCGAAGCTCAATCCCGAGAAAGATGCCCAGTACTGGTTTGATCAGCCCGGTGCGCCGAAGCCGAAACTGGCCAACGAGAAGCCCCAGGGCGAGACCGTGAGCTACAGCGAGCTGCTCAAATCCTGGGAGGCTGCGCGCAAGTAACCACACAGGCACAAAAAAACGGCACCTTCACAGGTGCCGTTTTTCATCCCGCCATCAGCACTTACTTATGCAGCTCTTCGGCCGCATACAGGGTGTTTTCCAGCAGGCAGGCGCGGGTCATCGGCCCGACGCCACCCGGTACCGGGGTGATCCAGCCGGCGCGGGGCAGGGCGGTCTCGTAGACCACATCGCCCACCAGCTTGCCATCTTCCTGACGGTTGATGCCGACGTCGATGACGATCGCGCCTTCCTTGATCCACTCACCCTTGACCAGGCCCGGCTTGCCGGCAGCCACTACCACCAGGTCAGCGCGGCCGACGTGGCCGGCCAGATCCTTGGTGAAGCGGTGGGTGACGGTCACGGTGCAACCGGCCAGCAGCAGTTCCATGGCCATCGGCCGGCCAACGATGTTGGAGGCGCCAACGACCACCGCGTTCATGCCGTACAGATCCTGACCGGTGCTTTCGAGCAGGGCCATGATGCCTTTTGGCGTGCACGGGCGCAGCAGCGGGATACGCTGGGCCAGGCGGCCGACGTTATACGGATGGAAACCATCGACGTCCTTGTCGGGGCGAATGCGCTCGAGCAGCAGCGAGGCATCCAGGTGCGCCGGCAATGGCAGTTGCAGGAGGATGCCGTCGATGTTCGGGTCGTCATTGAGGCGATCGATCAGCTCGGTCAGGGCTTGCTGCGTGGTATCGCTGGGCAGGTCGAAGGCCTGGGAGTTGAAGCCGACCTCTTCGCAATCCTTGCGTTTGTGCGAGACATAGACTTGAGAAGCGGGGTCGGTGCCGACCAGGATCACCGCCAGGCCAGGCGTACGCAGGCCTTGCTGGCGACGCTCCACGACACGTTGGGCGATCTGCTGGCGCAGGCTGGCGGCGATCGCCTTGCCGTCGATAAGGTGTGCAGTCATGACGCGTGATTAACCATCGAGAGGGAATAAAAAGAGCGCGCATTCTCGCATGAAGGGGCCCGAGGGCAAAGGCGCTTGGTCTGGCAATTGCCCTAAGCCCTTAAATAAAATGAATTTTTTTTAGAAAACTGTTGACGACCTTTCCACTCGTCTATAAGATTCGTCGCACTTGTCGGGCAGAGCCTAGCACTGGTTAGCAAGGTCAGGCAGAATGAGCAGATTTTTTAGCTTGTTCGGTACGGCTAAAAGTTAATTTGTAATCGTCACAGAAAGCAGATTAAATATGCGCCCGTAGCTCAGCTGGATAGAGCATCCGCCTTCTAAGCGGATGGTCGCAGGTTCGAGTCCTGCCGGGTGCGCCAATCGGCAGCTTTGGCACAAGTAAAGCGGTAACTGCAATATGGTGGACGTAGCTCAGTTGGTAGAGCGCAGGATTGTGATTCCTGTGGTCGTGGGTTCGATTCCCATCGTCCACCCCATATTCCAAAAGGCGCCTGATGAAAGTCTGGCGCCTTTGCTTTAAAAGCGTCATGCGGACGTGGTGAAATTGGTAGACACACTGGATTTAGGTTCCAGCGGCGCAAGCTGTAAGAGTTCGAGTCTCTTCGTCCGCACCATCCAACGTTTCACCGCCCTTCGCTGAAGCGCGTGAATGTTTCAAAAGCAGCTTTGACAGGTGCAAAGCGGCACATGCAATATGGTGGACGTAGCTCAGTTGGTAGAGCGCAGGATTGTGATTCCTGTGGTCGTGGGTTCGATTCCCATCGTCCACCCCATATTCCCAAAGGCGCCCGATGAAAATCCGGCGCCTTTGTTTTAAACGCTTCATGCGGACGTGGTGAAATTGGTAGACACACTGGATTTAGGTTCCAGCGGCGCAAGCTGTAAGAGTTCGAGTCTCTTCGTCCGCACCATCCAAGCTTTCACCGCCCTTCACTGAAGCGCGAGAAAGCCTCGAAAAAGCCGCCTTGTGCGGCTTTTTTCGTTTCCGGGGTTTGACTCCTGCCTGCTGGTTTCCGGTCAAATAGAAAATAGTTTCAGATGGAACTGATTTTCATTTCCCTTTTTGCTTCCCTCGCGTGACCTCTCCTACAAGATCATTTCAATCTGCAAGGGAGCGCCTCGTGAAGAGCACACAGCCGGCCGCCGTTCAGCGGCTGCAGCCAAACAACAAAAACGCTGCACGCAAGATTGCCTGCAGTGCGCTGACCGCACTGGCTTTGGCGGGCGGCAGCAACGCCTGGTCGTTGGCCAATGCCGCTGAAAGAGGCGCGACCCAGCAGGCGCCGCTGCGCAAGCATTATGAAATTGCGCCAGGGCAGTTGGCGCCGGCCTTGAACCAGTTGGCCACCGCTACCGGGGTGATCCTCACCTTCGATCCGCAACTCAGCGAGAACCGCAGCACCCAGGGCCTGAGCGGCGAGTACACCCTCAAGGAGGCTTTCGACCTGCTGCTGATGGGCACTGGCCTGTGGGTTGAGCGGCTCAAGGATCATACCTACGTGCTGCGCATGCACGAACGCAGCGACAGCGCGCTTGAAGTCGGCCCGACCATGGTCGGCGCCCTGGCCGAGCGGCCCGGGGCAATCCAGAGCAGCCGGGAAGTGCATGCCGAGCGCCAGGACCTCAACAGTGTGGTGCGCTCGATACCCGGTACTTACACCTTGCACTCGCGCAGCCAGCCGGGGGTGTCGGTGAACATTCGTGGCCTGGCCGGCCTGGGCCGGGTCAACACCATGATCGATGGCGTCACCCAGACCTTTCGCAATAATGCCGGCCACGGCTCGGGTGGGCCGATGGCCTTTGTCGACGCCAACCTGCTGGCCGGGGTCGATGTACAGCGTGGTTCGGTGGACGGCGCCGAAGGTGCCAACACCCTGGGCGGCTCGGCGAACTTTCGTACCTTCGATATCGATGACATCGTCAAGCCAGACCACCGTGTAGGCCTGCGCACGACTTATCGCACCGGTAACAACGGCTACGGCAACACCCGCATGTTTGCCGCCGGTGCCCGCACCCGTCCGGAAGATGTCGAGGGTGTCTACGGTCTGGTCGCCGCGGTGAGCAGCACCCAGACCGGCGAGTACAAGACCACCAACGGCCAGTCCAACGAATACGACACCACCAAGCAGAACCCACGCTCCGGCTTGCTCAAGCTGCGCCTGCAGCCCAACGACATGCATCGCCTTGACCTGAGCGGGGTGAAGTACCGCAACGAGTTCTATCACAACTACCCCTGGCAACTGGACAACGAGACCTATCGCGCCAAGTACGCCTACACGCCCTACAGCGAATGGGTGAACCTCACGGTCAATGCCTACCAGAACAAGACCGAGCTTGAGTACCCGCCGGTAGAAGAGTCCCACTACATTGGCCGCAAAACCCGCGACGACGCCCACGGCTTTGACCTGACTAACGTCAGTCGTTTCAACCTCGGGCCGGTGGAGGCGAGCTGGAGCAATGGCGCGCGTTACTACACCGACGACTTCGTTGCCCAGACCCCGGAGAAACGCGGCGCCAACCCCGAAGGCAAGCAGGCTACCCATAGCCTGTTCAGCACTCTGGAATTCAACTACGACATCTATGCCCTGACCCTGGCCGGCCACTATGACGGCTACAAGGTCAGCGGCCATGTGCCCAAGTGCTCGATCATTGGCCAGTGCCGCGGCATCGATGGCGGTGACGTGGATATCACCCGGCGTGAACACAGCTTCAACCCGCGGGTGGGCTTTGCAGTCAAGCCTTATGACTGGATGCAGCTCTACAGCAGCTGGTCGCGCACCTCGCGGGCGCCGCGGGTGCAGGAAATGTTCTTCGAAAAAGTGCCGCTCGAGGCCGATGCCAGCGACGCCGATGGTGTTGGCGCCAACCCGTTCCTGCGTCAGGAACGTTCGACCAACTACGAGTTCGGGGTCAATTTCAGCCGCGCCGGGCTGTTCAGCAACGACGACTACGGGCAACTGAAGATCAACCGCTTTATCAGCAAGATCGATGGCTACATCACCCCGCAGTCGTTCGACATCCTTGATGACGACGGCGAAGAGTCGGCGAAGATGAACTGGGTCAACTGGCCGGAAGAAGTGCGCATGAGCGGCTATGAGCTGGAAGGGCGCTACGACGCCGGCTTCTTCTACGCCAATCTGTCGTGGACCAAGGCCACGACCAAGTCGCCGACCACCTCCGGCATCGAGCTGGAAGACATCAACAGTCAGCCGGACCGGTTCTGGACCCTCGACCTTGGCACCCGCTGGTTTGACGAACGCCTGGTGCTGGGCGCCCGTGGCGAGTACGCCGGCCCGTCGGAAACCAGCTGGGACTGGTACGAGACGAAAAAATCCAACTCCACCGGGGTGATCTGGGACCTGTACGGCAGCTACCGGGTGCAGGACAACCTGAGCCTGTTCTTCAACGTCGAGAACGTCGGCAACAAGGTCTACAACAACAGCGCCTCGGTGGACTACCTGATGTCGGCGGTGATGGACCAGGGCAACGGCCGTGGCCGCACCACCTCGTTCGGCTTCACCCTCGAATACTGACAGGACCCTTCATGTTCAAGTCTTCCTTTATAGGGGCAGGGCTGGCGCTGCTCGTCGGTTGCGCCAGCGTCAATGCGCCGGTGGCCGACAGCGCCTACACCCGGGTCGAAAGCCATATTCCCGAATGGGGCGCGATCATCGAGTTGGGCAGTGGCAAGCAGGTTTCGCCGACGCAACTGCTTGATGAGCTGGCGCCAGCGCACACGGTGATGGTCGGCGAAGTGCACGACAACTTCGCCCATCATCTGATCGAGCAATGGCTGGCGACCCACCTGGCCAAGCGCCGGCCCCAGGGGGCGGTGGTTCTGGAGATGCTCGGCAGCGACCAGCAGCGCCCGGTCGCCGAAGTCCAGGCCTGGCTGGGCCAGGGCAACCAGGTGCGTAGCCAGCGCCTGCAACAGATCATCCATTGGGACCCGCGCTGGAGCTGGGAGCAATACGGCACGCTGATGGCAGCGCTGATGCCGGCGCCAGCGGCACTGCTGGCCGGCAACCTGTCGGGCGCCGAGCGCAAGCGTCTGATGGCAACAGCGACAGCCAACCCCGACGGTCTGTTCCCGTCGCCCGCCATCGCCGCCCGCCAACGCCAGCAGATCAAGCAGATGCACTGCGGGCAGATCGATGCCGCGCGCATGAATGCAATGCTGGCGATCCAGCACGCCCGCGATCAGCGCATGGCGCAGGTGCTCGATAACGCCCAGGCGCCGCGACTGCTATTGGCGGGTGTGCTGCACACGCTCAAAAGCCTGGGCGCCCCGCAATACCTGGGGCAAGGGGCGAGCGACCCGGGGCTGAAAGTACTGGTGATCGCTGAGCAGGATCATCGCCTGAGCGCCAGCGACGCCGACTACGTCTGGATGCTGCCGAGCGCGGATGCCGAGGGCGCCGCCCTGGTTACCGACGCGGGTGGTTGCGACCAGCCCGCCCATTGAAGCCTTCATTACAAGGAATTAGCCATGACTGAACTGACTGAAAGCGGATTCAACCCGCTGTGCCTGGACCTGCCCGCCGTGGAGGTAGCCGCACAGCTGCATAGCCTGGGCCTGGTGTGCACGTGTACGCCGGCTAACCATGCCGTGATCGAACAACTGGGGCGTTATCCGCAATCCGACGATATCAGCGAAGCGGGGCTGGTGATTGGCGAGGACGGCCTGGACCTGCGCTTGAATCTGCGTGCCTGGTACTGGATCGGCATGGCTCATGATGCCGGTGGCTACCGCCTGAGTGTCTTCGATCGCCACGGCAAAGTGCTGCTGCGCCTGGCCTCGACCGAGCAGTCGTCGATGGCCGGCTGGGCAGGACTGTATGAGCAGTGCATCGACAAGCCGGCAGTTTTCAGCGAGCCGCCTTCGTTCAGCAAGCGTGATCTGCAGGTGCCCGGCCTTGTTGAGGAATGGGCGGCGATGGCCAATGTCCATGAGCACTTTGCCCTGCTCAAGCGCCACGGCCTGACCCGTTACGAAGGTAACGCCCTGGTGGCCCCGGATTTTGCCCGGCAACTTTCGCAGACCAGCCCGGTGGCTATGTTCCGTGAGCTGGCCGCCAGCGCGCTGGAGCTGATGCTGTTCGTCTACAGCGCCGGTAGCGTGCAGATCTTTACCGGCCGGCTGACGGGTGTGAGCGAGTCGGGCGCCGAGCTGCTGTTCGACATGCCCGCCAGTGACCAGGCGGCGGCTACCTGCTTCAGGGTCGCCGATGCGCCGGATGCGCAGATCTGGCGGGTTTACAAACCGAACCAGGTCGGCGGCGTCACCAGCCTCGAGTTTTTTGATGCCGAGCAGCGTCTGATTGTCCAGGTCTTTGCTCGTCGTCCGGCGGGGCAGCCTGAACAACCGGCCTGGCGTGAGTGGCTGGATGCCCTGGAGGCGGCGCGATGAAGGCTTTGCTGCTTGGCGTGCTGGCGGCCTGTGCGGTCATGACCGTGCAGGCCGAAACCGCTGACACCTTGGTGATTGGCAATGATCTGGCGGAAATTGTCGAGCGCCTGGGCGGTACTTCGCGCCTGGTCGGGCGCGATGATTCCAGTCGCTTTGCGCAGGCCATCGCCAACCTGCCGTCGGTGGGGTACATGCGCCAGCTCTCGGCAGAAGGGGTGCTGGCGCTCAAGCCGCAACGGCTGCTGATCAGCGATGCTGCCCGCCCGGCTATCGTGCTGCGCCAGTTGAGCGGCCTGGGGCTTGAAGTGCTGAGCATTGCCCGCGGCAAGGGTGTCGGCGATATCCCGGCAAAGATCGAGCAGGTGGCGGCGGCCATGAACCTACAGGCGCAGGCGCAACCCTTGCTTGATGAGCAGCGCCAGTTGGCTGGGCAGTTGGCCAAGACGCCGGCGCTCAAAGGACCGAAGGCGCTGTTCATTTTCAATCATGCCGGCATGACGCCGCTGATCATGGGGCAAGGCACCGAAGCTCAGGCGGCACTGGCGCAGGCGGGGATCGAAAACTGCGCGACCTTCAATGCCTACAAGCAAGTGGCGGCTGAAGCCATGGTGTCGCTGGCGCCGGATTTCGTCATCGTCAGCCGCGCCGGGCTGGCGGCACTTGGGGGTGAAGACAACCTGTGGAAACTGGGCGGCCTGGCCCATACCCCGGCCGGACAGCATCGGCGCTTGGTGCAGGTCGATGACCAGGCGCTGCTCAACCTCGGGCCGCGCACGGTGCAGGCCATGCTGCAGCTACGCCAGGACGCAGGAGCGCTGTTTCCATGAGGCGCGCAAGCAGCGTCTCGCTGTCGATACTGATGCTGATGCTGGCAGGGCTGTGCGCCCTGCTGGTGGTGTGTTCGCTGGTCGGTAGTATCGGCTTGTCGCCACGGATTGTGTTCGGTGATCTGCCCACCGCCCTGGAGTGGCAGGTCTGGAGCGAAGTGCGCCTGCCGCGTCTGCTGCTGGCAGTGCTGGTGGGCTCGACCCTGGCGGTGGGCGGCACGGCGATGCAAGGCCTGTTTCGCAACCCGCTGGCCGACCCGACCCTGCTCGGCCAGGCCAGCGGCGCCGGGCTGGCGGTGTCGATCTGGGTCGTACTGTTCAATGGCCGCTTTGCCGGGTTGGAGCTTTATGGGCAGTTTTTCGCAGGCTTTATTGGCGCGTTGCTGGTGACCCTGGTGATTTTTCGTATTGGCCGCGGCTACAAAGGGCGCGAGTCGACCATCACCTTGTTGCTGGCCGGCTTGGTCATCAACACCCTGACCGGTGCCCTGGGCGGCATCCTCACCTTTGTCGCCAGCGAAGAGCAGTTGCGCCAGCTGAGCTTGTGGGGCATGGGCAGCCTGAGCAGCGCCGAGTGGTCGAGCGTATCGGTGGCCGCCCTGGTCTTGCCCCTGAGCTTGTGGGTGCTGGCGCGCTGTGCGGGCGATCTGGACTTGTTTCAGCTGGGCGAGGTGTCTGCACACGCCGCCGGGCTGGATGGCGACCGGCTGAAAAACCGTGTGGTGCTGGCTTCGTCGCTGGGCGTGGGCCTGTGCGTGGCGCTGAGCGGCATCATCGGGTTTATCGGCCTGCTGGTGCCGCATTGCCTGCGCCTGTATTTCGGCCCCGGCCACCGTTTGCTGATTCCTGCGTCGATGCTCTGCGGCGCGATCCTGTTGCTGGTCGCCGATACCCTGGCACGCAGTCTTACCAGCCCGGCAGAAATTCCCGTCGGCCTGGTCACCAGCATTATTGGTGGGCCGTATTTTCTCTGGTTGTTACTCGGTCGCAAGGTGCGGGAGTTTTGACATGCTTGAACTGATCAATGTCAGCCTGGAGCGTCCTTTTGCCCTGGCGCCGTTCAGCGAGCGGGTACGGGCAGGTGAGCTTCTTGGGTTGATCGGCCCCAATGGCGCGGGCAAAAGCACGCTGTTGTCGTTGATATCCGGTTACCTGCAACCGGCGGGCGGGCAGATCGAGTTGCTCGGTCGAGCGTTGCCCGCTTATTTGCCCGGGCAACTGGCGCGCCGGCGCGCGCTGGTGACGCAGCAGATGGACAGTGCTTTCGATTGGCGGGTCGAAGAATTCATTCGTCTCGGTCAGCAGCACCCTGGCGAGCCGTGCCCGGGCATTATCGATGCGCTGGATGTCCGTCACTTGCTTGGCCGGGGAGTGTTGTCGCTGTCTGGCGGCGAGCTGCAGCGGGTAACCATTGCCCGGGCCATGAACCAATTGGCAATCAGCCCGCTGACTGACGCCTGGGACGATGGTCGCGGCTGCCTGCTGTTGCTGGACGAACCCACCAGCGCCCTGGATATCGGCCAGCAGCAGAACCTCATGCGGGTGTTGCGCACGCTGACCCGTTCGCCGCGTATTGCCGTGGTCTGTGTGTTACACGACCTGAACCTGGCTGCGCGCTACTGCGACCGCCTTTGGCTGCTCGAAGGCGGCCGGCTTTGCGCCAGCGGCGCGCCGGCCCAGGTGCTCAGCGAGCAGCGCATTGCCCAGGTGTTTGGTGCGCAGGTACGGGTAATGGCGGGTAAACACCACCAGGTGAGCATTGAGCTGGCGCCGTAAGTGGCGTCTAGCGCTGACTCAACGTAACCCAGTAGCGTGAGCGCCGCAGCACCTGCACGGACAATGACAGGGGCAGGGCGTCGAGCACCGCATCGGTGTCGGCCAGCGGATAAACGCCGGAGATACGCAACGCAGCGATCTCGTCGCTGCAGCGCAACAGGCCAGGCCGGTAGCGGCTGAGTTGCTCGACAAAGGCATCCAGGCGCATGTTGTCGGCCACCAGCAAGCCCTTGCTCCAGGCCGGTTCGGCCGAGGTGCCGGTGGCCGGTTCGATGCGGGTCGGGGTGAAGCGCGCGCGCTGCCCGGGAGCCAGGCGCAGGGGGTTGGCGGGTGATTGCCGCGCCCGCACCTCGACTGCACCGTCGAACAGCTCGACCTGCGTGGCTGGCTCTTGCAGCTCGACACTAAAACGCGTCCCCAATGCCCGTACCTGGCCATGTACGGTGTAAACGCTTAACGGGCGTTGATTGGCGTTCGAGGGGTGGCCACTGCGGATCAACAGGCGCCCGGCGAGCAATTGCACGCGCCGCTGGCGGCTGTCGAACAGCACGGCGATTTCGGTACTTGCGTCGAGGGTCAATTGGCTGCCGTCTTCCAGCTCGATGTGCTGTGGGGCGCTGGCGCCATTGCGGTAGGTCAGTTCCGGGCCCGACTGCCAGACGTTGCGATAGGCCAGTTGCCCGGCGCAGCCGAACAGGCCGAGCATCGCCAGTGCCTTGAGCGCTTGCCGGCGACTGCGGCCCTGGCTGCCCCGGGAAAGGCTCTGGTAGCCGGCATGTGGCTCCAGCCCGGCCATGCGTCGACGCAGGGCCTCGATGTGCAGCCAGGCACGTTCGTTGTCCGGATGGGCGGCGCGCCACTGCTCAAGCGCCCGCTGCTGCTCGGGGCTGAGTGCGCCTTCCATGGTTTCGGTGAGCCACTGTGCGGCTTCGCGAGTAGTACGCGGGTTAAAGGGGGAGGGGGTCATGGCAGGTCAGCAAAAAAGCAATGCTGGTTGGCCCGCACCAGGTACAGCTTTACCGAGCGGCTGCTGACCTGCAGGCGTTCGGCGATTTCGGCGATCTTCAGGCCCTGCAGGTGCGACAGTAAGAAGGCTTCGCGGACCTTGGCCGGCAGGGCGTCTAGCATGCGATCGAGCAGGGTCAGGGCTTCAAGTGCCAGCACCCGGACTTCGGGTGACGGTTCAACTGCTTCAGGCAGGCTGGCCAGTGTTTCCAGGTACGCCTGCTCGACCAGGCGGCGGCGATAGACATTGGCCATCAGTCGCCGCGCCACAGTCGAGAGAAACGAGCGGGGTTCGCGGATCCTGAACAGGTCTTTGGAGCCGAGGATGCTCAGGAAGGTATCGTGGGCAATGTCGGCGGCATGTTCCGGGCAGCCGATACGATTGCGTAGCCATCGGTGCAGCCAATTGTGATGGTCGTTGTACAGGGTGCTCAGGCACGTATTCAGTCCAGGTGTAGCGGGGCGGGTGTCCATCGGGTGCGTGGCCGGCGTAAAGCGGAACGGACGCCCATTATAGCGAGAATGATTATCAATTGATAATTATTGTTATTGAGAAATGCTGGTCACCGGCTGGCCGTGAGCGGATTTGCCGGGCGGCCCAGCTGCCGCAGTGCCTGCTTGCACGCTTTCGTCGCAGACTACCTGGCTGATGGCTCTGGACAGTGAGCCTTTGAAGATCGGAGTGAGCTCGTTGTCGGCCTCGGCGTCCTGAAGGTCCTCCAGCGAAGCTCCCGAGCCCATGAAGCGTACTGTGCGTGCGCTGCAATCGAACTGGCGGGCACTGTAGCTGGTCCCGCTGATGCCGACACGCTGGGTGATTACAGTGCGCTGGGAAGGATCACCCGACACGCTCACGATCGAGTAGCGGGCGTCTTGATCGAAGGAGGTTTGCAGCACTGTAGCGCTGACGAGGGAACAGCAAAGTGCCAGGCAACAGCCAGAGATGAGTTTGATCAGCACGGGTACTTCCTTGCATTGGCGCTGTGATTTTGCAGGAGGTGCCAAGCGATAATGAATCGTATTAACGATGTGGCACGTTGCTAGCTTAGTGGGCAAGCCATTCCTAGACAACGGCCCACCCCCCATTGTTCATGAAATTTCCGACAATCGGGGTGGATTATTCATGCATGTTTTGACGGCCTGGTGACAATCGACGAAAAGCTGATAAATTTCAGCCGGTTGAAACAGCAGTCGGGGGTCCGGTTGCGAAAAGGAAAAACACCATGATTTCACCGGAACGTCAGGCTGTAGCCTTGCAGCGCTATCTGGACGCCAACCCGCAGATGCGTGAGGAAATTGCCGGGCTCAGCGAGCACGAGCAGGCTCAGCAGGTCCTCTGGGCCTTCGAGGATGCCGCGCAGGAGCAGGGGGTCGAACCCTGGGAGCTGACCTTGCAACTGATTGCCGAGTCCGACGAGGAGCTTGCGGCCCTGCGCCTTGAGGTGCATCGCGAGGTTGCCGAGGCGCTGGGGATGGCGTGGGAAGAGTATTGCGAGTTCAACGAAATCGAACAGGATTCGTAACGCTGCAACTCGGATTTGTAGTGTTTTGACAAGATTTTATGCAGCCCAGGGGCTGGATCATCATGGCTTCAGCAGTGACGTCCAGGCCAGGGGCTGCGTGTGTTGAGCGGCCTTGGGCAAGGTTTTTGCCAGGGTCTTTGAATTAAATGGACCGGCGTACTTTCCCGTCGTCCTGAACGGGGTGACTTCTGGTCTTTGAGCCACTAGAATGCTTGCCCTTGATTCTGGAGTCGGGTATCGCCGGCTAACGTCTGTGCAACGAGGAATATCCATGCAAGTTTCTGTTGAAAATACTTCTGCTCTCGAGCGCCGCATGACCATCGCCGTTCCGGCCGAGCGCGTCGAGACCGAAGTCAACAAGCGTCTGCAACAGACTGCCCGTCGCGCCAAGGTCCCAGGCTTCCGTCCTGGCAAAGTGCCGATGAGCGTGATCCGTCAGCGCTACGAAGACGCCGCCCGTCAGGAAGCCTTCGGCGACCTGGTCCAGGCTTCCTTCTACGAAGCCGTGGTCGAGCAGAAGCTGAACCCGGCTGGCGCCCCTGCCGTCGAGCCAAAATCGTTCGAAAAGGGCAAAGATCTCGAATACGTCGCCATTTTCGAAGTATTCCCTGAGTTCACCGTTGCCGGTTTCGACTCGATCGCCGTTGAGCGCCTGAGCGCCGAAGTGGCTGACGCCGACCTGGACAACATGCTCGAAGTGCTGCGCAAGCAGAACGTGCGTTTCGAAGCCGCTGACCGCGCTGCCCAGAACGAAGACCAGCTGAACATCGATTTCGTCGGCAAGGTCGACGGTGAAGTGTTCGCTGGCGGTTCGGCCAAGGGCACCCAGCTGGTACTGGGTTCCGGTCGCATGATCCCGGGCTTCGAAGAAGGCCTGGTCGGCGCCAAGGCCGGTGAAGAGCGCGTTCTGAACCTGACCTTCCCCGAGGACTATCAGAACCTGGACCTGGCTGGCAAAGCGGCCGAGTTCACCGTTACCGTCAACAGCGTTGCCGAGCCAAAGCTGCCTGAGCTGACCGAAGAGTTCTTCGCCCAGTTCGGTATCAAGGAAGCAACCCTGGAAGGTTTCCGCACCGAAGTTCGCAAGAACATGGAGCGTGAACTGCGTCAGGCGATCAAGACCAAGGTCAAGAACCAGGTAATGGACGGCCTGCTGGCTGCCAACCCGATCGAAGTCCCGAAAGCCCTGCTGGAAAACGAAGTGAACCGCCTGCGCGTTCAAGCCGTTCAGCAGTTCGGTGGCAACATCAAGCCTGAGCAACTGCCGGCCGAGCTGTTCGAAGAGCAAGCCAAGCGCCGCGTCGTGCTGGGCCTGATCGTCGCCGAAGTGGTCAAGCAGAACGAACTGAAGCCGGACGAAGACCGCGTTCGCGAAATGATCCAGGAAATGGCTTCGGCTTACCAGGAGCCTGAGCAGGTCGTCGCTTGGTACTACAAGAACGACCAGCAACTGAACGAAGTCCGTTCGGTTGTGCTGGAAGAACAAGTTGTGGATACTGTTCTGCAGAAAGCGACTGTGACCGACAAATCGGTCTCGTACGAAGAAGCCGTAAAACCAGCCCAGGCACCTGCCGCCGCTGAGTAATACGCCAGCTTCGTAGGAAAACACCACAAGCCAGCCTTCGAGCTGGCTTGTGCGTATTCAAGACATGACTATTTGGGAGTGAGTGCAGGACATGTCCCGCAATTCTTATTATCAGCAGAGCTCTGACATCCAGGCCGCAGGCGGCCTGGTCCCGATGGTTATCGAGCAATCCGCTCGTGGCGAACGCGCCTATGACATCTACTCGCGCCTTCTCAAGGAGCGGGTGATCTTCCTGGTCGGCCCGGTAGAGGACTACATGGCCAACCTGGTAGCGGCGCAGATGCTGTTCCTTGAAGCGGAAAACCCGGACAAGGATATCCATCTCTACATCAACTCGCCGGGCGGTTCGGTGACTGCCGGCATGTCGATCTACGACACCATGCAGTTCATCAAGCCGGACGTCTCGACCATCTGCATCGGCCAGGCCTGCAGCATGGGCGCCTTCCTGCTGGCCGCAGGTGCCAAGGGCAAGCGTCACTGCCTGCCGAACTCGCGGGTGATGATTCACCAGCCACTGGGCGGTTTCCAGGGCCAGGCCACGGATATCGAGATCCACGCCAAGGAAATCCTCTCCATCAAGTCGCGTCTGAACGAGCTGCTGGCCTACCACACAGGTCAGGACCTGGAGACCATCAAGCGCGATACTGAGCGCGACAATTTCATGAGCGCCGAGCGCGCAGCCGAATACGGCCTGATCGACTCGGTCTACGACAAGCGGCAACTGGCCTCCTGAATCCGGGTGCCAGAGCAGGCGGGCGCGCATTGCGCCTACCTGCGGACTTGAAAAAGCCCGCAATTGCCTTCATCTTGTGTTGCAAGCCTACCGGATTGGATCGATCGAATGACTGACACCCGTAACGGCGAGGACAACGGCAAATTGCTCTATTGCTCCTTCTGCGGCAAAAGCCAGCACGAAGTGCGCAAGTTGATTGCCGGCCCCTCGGTATTTATCTGCGACGAGTGCGTCGACCTGTGCAACGACATCATCCGTGAGGAGGTGCAGGAAGCCCAGGCCGAGAGCAGCGCGCATAAACTGCCTTCGCCGAAAGAAATCAGCACCATCCTGGACCAGTACGTCATTGGTCAGGAGCGTGCGAAAAAGGTACTGGCGGTAGCGGTGTACAACCACTACAAGCGCCTGAATCAACGTGACAAGAAGAACGACGACGTCGAGCTCGGCAAGAGTAACATCCTGCTGATCGGTCCGACGGGCTCGGGTAAGACCCTGCTCGCCGAAACCCTCGCGCGTCTGTTGAATGTACCGTTCACCATCGCCGATGCCACCACCCTGACCGAAGCCGGTTACGTGGGTGAGGACGTCGAGAACATCATTCAAAAACTGCTGCAGAAGTGCGACTACGACGTGGAAAAGGCCCAGATGGGCATTGTCTACATCGACGAAATCGACAAGATCTCGCGCAAGTCGGACAACCCGTCCATCACCCGCGACGTTTCGGGCGAGGGCGTGCAGCAGGCGCTGCTCAAGCTGATCGAAGGCACGGTCGCTTCTGTACCGCCGCAAGGTGGCCGCAAGCACCCGCAGCAGGAATTCCTGCAGGTCGATACGCGTAACATCCTGTTTATCTGTGGCGGTGCGTTCTCGGGCCTCGAAAAGGTCATCCAGGCGCGTTCCACCCGCGGCGGCATCGGCTTTGGTGCCGAAGTACGCAGCAAGCAGGAAGGCAAGAAGGTTGGCGAGTCGCTGCGTGAAGTCGAGCCTGACGATCTGGTCAAGTTCGGTCTGATCCCGGAGTTCGTCGGTCGTCTGCCGGTTCTGGCGACCCTCGACGAGCTCGACGAAGCTGCCTTGATGCAGATTCTGACCGAGCCGAAGAACGCCCTGACCAAGCAGTATGCCAAGCTGTTCGAAATGGAAGGCGTGGACCTGGAGTTCCGCAGTGATGCGCTCAAATCCGTGGCCCGCAAGGCCCTGGAGCGCAAGACCGGGGCCCGTGGCCTGCGTTCGATCCTCGAAGGCATCCTGCTCGACACCATGTACGAGATTCCTTCGCAGAAGGATGTCAGCAAGGTGGTGATCGACGAGAGCGTCATCGATGGCTCTTCGCAGCCGCTGTTGATCTACGAGAACAGCGAGCCGCAAGCCAAGGCTGCACCCGACGTCTGAGTCGCCACGCGGCTCGATTCAAGCAAGGGGCCTTCGGGCCCCTTTGCTTTTCCTGTCGCAGAGCTTGTTTTTTTGCGGGCCTGCCCCCACATTAACTCCACGCTCAAAATCCATCGGTTTCCGGCCATAAGGCCGCTGTAGAGGCGAAATCATGAAGACCACCCTCGACTTGCCTCTCTTGCCATTGCGCGATGTCGTCGTCTATCCGCACATGGTCATCCCACTGTTCGTGGGGCGCGAGAAGTCCATCGAGGCCCTTGAGGCCGCGATGACGGGCGAGAAGCAGATTCTCCTGCTGGCCCAGAAGAACCCCGCTGACGACGATCCAGGCGAAGACGCCCTGTACCGCGTCGGTACCATTGCCACCGTCCTGCAACTGCTGAAACTGCCCGATGGCACCGTCAAGGTGCTGGTCGAAGGCGAACAGCGCGGTGCGGTCGAGCGTTTCAACGAAGTCGACGGCCACATTCGTGCCGAAGTTTCGCTGATCGACGAATCCCAGGCTGCCGAGCGCGAGTCTGAAGTCTTCGTCCGCAGCTTGCTGTCACAATTTGAACAATATGTTCAGCTGGGCAAGAAAGTCCCGGCTGAAGTCCTGTCGTCGCTCAACAGCATCGATGAGCCCGGGCGCCTGGTCGACACCATGGCAGCGCACATGGCGCTGAAGATCGAGCAGAAGCAGGAAATCCTCGAGATCCTCGACCTGTCGGCTCGTGTCGAACACGTGCTGGCGCTGCTGGATGCCGAAATCGACCTGCTGCAGGTCGAAAAGCGTATCCGTGGCCGGGTCAAGAAACAGATGGAGCGCAGCCAGCGCGAGTACTACCTGAATGAGCAGATGAAGGCCATTCAGAAAGAGCTCGGCGACAGCGAAGAAGGTCACAACGAAGTCGAGGAGCTGAAAAAGCGTCTCGACGCTGCCGGCCTGCCGAAGGACGCCTACGCCAAGGCCCAGGCCGAGCTGAACAAGCTCAAGCAGATGTCGCCGATGTCGGCCGAAGCCACCGTGGTGCGCTCGTACCTCGACTGGCTGGTGCAGGTGCCGTGGAAGGCGCAGAGCAAGGTGCGTCTGGACCTGGCCAAGGCCGAGGAAATTCTCGACGCCGACCATTACGGCCTGGAGGAGGTCAAGGAGCGTATCCTTGAGTACCTCGCAGTGCAAAAACGGGTAAAAAAGATCCGTGGTCCGGTACTGTGCCTGGTCGGGCCGCCTGGCGTGGGTAAAACCTCGCTGGCCGAGTCGATCGCCAGTGCCACCAACCGCAAGTTCGTACGCATGGCCCTCGGTGGTGTGCGCGACGAGGCCGAGATTCGCGGTCACCGCCGTACCTATATCGGTTCGATGCCCGGTCGTCTGATTCAGAAAATGACCAAGGTTGGCGTACGCAACCCGCTGTTCCTGCTCGACGAAATCGACAAGATGGGCAGCGACATGCGCGGCGATCCGGCTTCGGCGTTGCTGGAAGTGCTCGACCCCGAGCAGAACCATAACTTCAACGATCACTACCTGGAGGTCGACTACGACCTCTCGGACGTGATGTTCCTCTGCACCTCGAACTCGATGAACATCCCGCCAGCCTTGCTGGACCGGATGGAAGTCATCCGCCTGCCGGGTTACACCGAGGACGAGAAGATCAACATCGCGGTCAAGTACCTGTCGCCCAAGCAGATCAAGGCCAACGGCCTGAAAAAGGGCGAGCTGGAGATCGACGTCTCGGCGATCCGCGACATCATCCGCTACTACACCCGCGAAGCCGGCGTGCGGGGCCTGGAGCGCCAGATCGCGAAAATCTGCCGCAAGGTGGTCAAGGAGCACGCCGGCCTCAAGCAGGTGGCGGTGAAGGTTACTGGCGAGCAGCTCGAGCACTACCTGGGCGTGCGCAAGTACCGCTACGGCCTGGCCGAGCAGCAGGATCAGGTTGGCCAGGTCACCGGCCTTGCCTGGACCCAGGTGGGCGGCGAACTGCTGACCATTGAAGCTGCAGTGATTCCGGGCAAGGGTCAGCTGATCAAGACCGGCTCGCTCGGTGACGTCATGGTCGAGTCCATCACTGCCGCGCAAACCGTGGTGCGCAGCCGGGCCCGCAGCCTGGGGATTCCTGCCGACTTCCACGAGAAGCGCGATACCCACATCCACATGCCCGAAGGCGCCACGCCCAAGGATGGTCCAAGTGCCGGTATCGGCATGTGCACCGCCCTGGTTTCGGCCCTGACCCAGATCCCGGTGCGTGCCGATGTGGCCATGACCGGCGAGATCACCTTGCGTGGTCAGGTGCTGGCAATCGGTGGTTTGAAGGAAAAACTGCTGGCCGCTCACCGGGGTGGAATCAAGACGGTGATCATTCCGGAAGAGAATGTGCGTGATCTGAAGGAAATTCCTGAGAATATTAAGCAGGATCTGCAGATTAAACCGGTCAAATGGATTGACGAAGTCCTCCAAATTGCGCTGCAATACGCCCCGGAGCCCTTGCCCGATGTGGCTCCGGAGATTGTCGCCAAGGATGAAAAGCGCGACAGCGATTCCAAGGAAAGAATCAGCACACATTAGTACGTATTTGGCTGGGGGGCTTTCTTGACAGTATTTTCAGGCCCTTGTTATAAAGCGGCACTTAAGTGTCAACAGGCCACCCAGCGCTCGTTTAGCTTTTCATTACATACTTAGAAACAAACTCAATAGAGATATAAGGGGACTTAGAGTGAACAAGTCGGAACTGATTGACGCTATCGCCGCATCTGCTGATATTTCGAAAGCTGCCGCTGGCAAAGCGCTGGACGCAGTAATCGAATCCGTCACCGGCGCCCTGAAGGCAGGTGACTCCGTGGTACTGGTAGGTTTCGGTACCTTCTCGGTCACCGACCGTCCAGCTCGCACCGGCCGCAACCCGCAAACCGGCAAGACTCTGGAAATCCCTGCCGCCAAGAAGCCTGGCTTCAAGGCTGGCAAGGCTCTGAAAGAAGCCGTCAACTAAGTCGCTTCCTTCAGGCTCACGCCTAACCGAGCCGGGCTCACGCCTGGTCCGGCTGCCGAGCGCCGGGAGGCCTGATACCAGGTTCCCGGCGCTCGGCCAGTTACGAGAAGGCGCATCCTCGGATGCGCCTTTCTTCTATCAGGACTCTACCCACGCTCCACGGTTGGTTCATTCAGTACAACCGTTTCTGGGGGACGCATGCTGCAGAATATCAGGGACAATTCACAAGGTTGGATTGCCAAGACCATCATCGGTGTCATCGTAGCCTTGATGGCACTGACCGGCTTCGATGCCATCTTCCAGGCCACCACCCACAGCCAGGACGCTGCCAAGGTCAATGGCGACAAGATCAGCCAGAACGAGCTGAGCCAGGCCGTCGACATGCAACGTCGACAGCTGATGCAACAGCTGGGCAAGGATTTCGATCCGGCCATGCTCAACGAGCAAATGCTGCGTGAAGCCGCGCTCAAGGGCTTGATCGATCGCAAGTTGCTGCTTCAAGGCGCCGAAGACGCCAAGTTCGCTTTCTCCGAAGCTGCCCTCGACCAACTGATCCTGCAAACCCCTGAGTTCCAGGTGGACGGCAAGTTCAGCCCCGAGCGTTTCGATCAGGTCATTCGCCAGATGGGCTACGGCCGTCTGCAGTTCCGCGAAATGCTGGCTCAGGAAATGCTCATCGGCCAACTGCGCACCGGCCTTGCCGGCAGCGGTTTTGTTACCGACGACCAGGTCGACGCTTTTGCCCGTCTGGAAAAACAGACCCGCGATTTCGCTTCGCTGACCTTCAAGGCCGATCCGGCCGCGGTCAAGGTTACCGACGAGCAGATCAAGGCGCACTACGACGAACACGCCAAGGAGTTCATGAGCCCCGACCAGGTCGTCATCGACTACATCGAGCTGAAGAAATCCGCGTTCTTCGACCAGGTTGAAGTCAACCAGGACGAGCTCAAGGCGCTGTACGAGAAAGAAATCGCCAACCTGGCCGAGCAGCGGCATGCCGCGCACATTCTTGTTGAAATCAATGACAAGGTGAACGAGGGGCAGGCCAAGGCCAAGATCGAAGAAATCCAGGCGCGCCTGGCCAAGGGCGAAGACTTTGCCACTCTGGCCAAGGAGTTCTCCCAGGACCCGGGCTCGGCCAGCAATGGCGGTGACCTCGGTTATGCCGGCCAGGGCGTTTATGATCCGGCCTTCGAAGACGCACTGTATGCGCTGAACAAGGACCAGGTCTCGGGCCCGGTGCGTACCGAATACGGTTTCCACCTGATCAAGCTGCTCGATGTGCAGGCGCCTGAAGTGCCAAGCTTCGACAGCCTGAAAGACAAGCTGACCCGTGAGCTGAAAACCCAGCAGGTCGAACAGCGCTTTGTCGAAGTGACCAAGCAGCTGGAAGACTCGGCCTTCGAAGCCTCCGACCTCGCCCAGCCGGCGCAGGAACTGGGCCTGAAGGTGCATACCTCGCCAGCGTTCGGTCGTGAAGGCGGCGAAGGCATCACTGCCAACCGCGCGGTGATCCAGGCGGCATTCAGCACTGAAGTGCTGGAAGAAGGCTCCAACAGCACGGCGATCGAGCTGGATCCGGAAACCATCGTGGTGCTGCGCGTCAAGGAACACCGCAAGCCTGAGCAACTGGGCCTTGAAGTGGTCTCCGAGAGCATCCGCAAGCACCTGGCCAAAGAGCAGGCGACTGCTGCCCTGAAGACCAAGGCCGATGCCCTGATCGCCGGTCTGCGCGATGGCAAGATTGCCTTGGCGGCCAGCCAGGACGGTCAGGCCTGGAAGGTTCAGGAGGCGGTATCGCGTAGCCAGGACGGTATCGACCCGGTCGAGCTGCAGGCGCTGTTCCGTATGAGCAAGCCTGAAGCCAAGGACAAGCCGGTGTACGCCAGCGTCACCCTTAACGATGGTAGCCTGGTGGTACTGCGTCTGAACGGCGTCAACGAAGGCACAGCGGCCACTGAAGAAGAGAAAGCGAGCTACCGCCGCTTCCTCGCTTCGCGCGCCGGCCAGCAGGACTTCGCGGCATACCGCAAGCAGCTGGAAGCCAAAGCGGATATCACTCGCTACTGAGTGCTGGATGCTTGAAACAGAACAGGCCGCTTATGCGGCCTGTTCTGTTTTCATCGCGGGGCAAGTCGGGTCGCCGCACCGCCGCTCCCACCGGTTTGTAGGAGCGGGCTTGCCCCGCGAAGAGGCTACTGAACGGCAGCTGGCGCCAGAAACGCCGCCTCCAGCAACTGCCGGGTATACGCATGCTGCGGGTCGGCAAAGATATCCGCCGCCACCCCTTGCTCCACCACCTGGCCTTGCTTGACCACCATCAACTGGTGGCTGAGCGCCTTGACCACCGCCAGGTCGTGGCTGATAAACAGGTAGGTGAGGTTGTACTTGCTCTGCAATGAGCGCAACAGCTCGACCACCTGGCGCTGCACGGTGCGGTCCAGGGCCGAGGTCGGCTCATCGAGCAGGATAAGTGCCGGTTTGAGCACCAGTGCCCGGGCAATGGCGATGCGCTGGCGTTGGCCGCCAGAGAACTCGTGCGGGTAACGGTGCCGCGCCTGCGGATCAAGGCCGACCTCCTGCAGGGCGGCAATGATTGCCTGCTCCTGCTCGGCGGCGCTGCCCATGCGGTGGATGCGCAGGCCTTCACCGACGATGTCGCTGACGCACATGCGCGGGCTGAGGCTGCCGAACGGGTCCTGGAAAACCACCTGCATCTGCCGGCGCAGCGGGCGTACCTGCTGCTGGGTCAGGTGCTCAAGGCTCGTGCCCTGAAAGCGGATGCTGCCCTGGCTGCCCAGCAGGCGCAGGATCGCCAGCCCCAGGGTCGACTTGCCCGAACCGCTTTCGCCGACAATGCCCAGGGTCTGGCCCTGGGGCAGGTCGAAGTTGATGCCGTCCACCGCCTTGACGTAATCGACGGTGCGTCGCAACAGACCCTTCTTGATCGGGAACCACACGCGCAGGTTCTCGACCTGCAGCATCGGCGCGCCGGGCGGGTTGCCGGCCGGGCCGCCGCTGGGCTCGGCACCGAGGAGCATCTGCGTGTAGGGATGCTTGGGGTGGCGGAACAGTTCTTCACAGTCGGCTTGCTCGACGATCTGGCCCTTTTGCATCACGCAGACCCGGTGGGCAATGCGCTTGACCAGGTTGAGGTCGTGGCTGATCAGCAGCAGCGCCATGCCCAGGCGTGCCTGCAGGGACTTGAGCAACTCGAGGATCTTCAACTGCACGGTGACGTCCAGCGCCGTGGTCGGTTCGTCGGCGATCAGCAGGTCAGGCTCGTTGGCCAGGGCCATGGCAATCATCACACGCTGCCTCTGGCCGCCTGAGAGCTCGTGTGGCAGCGCTTTGAGGCGTTTGTGCGGCTCGGGTATGCCGACCATCGCCAGCAGCTCCAGGGTGCGCTCAGTGGCCGCCTTGCCGCGCAGGCCCTTGTGCAGCAGGAGGATCTCGTTGATCTGCTTTTCGATGTTGTGCAGCGGGTTGAGCGAGGTCATCGGCTCCTGGAAGATCATCGCCACGCGGTTGCCGCGTATGCGCCGCATCTTTTTCTCGTCGAGGGTCAGCAGGTCTTGCCCTTCGAACAGGATGCTGCCGCTCGGGTGGCGGGCCAGCGGGTAGGGCAGCAGGCGCAGGATCGAGTGCGCCGTCACCGACTTGCCCGAACCGCTTTCACCGACCAGGGCCAGGGTTTCGCCGCGGCGGATGTCGAAGCTGACACCTTCGACCACCCGCTGGGTTTGATCGCCGGTGACGAACTCGACGGCCAGGTCACGGACTTCGATCAAGGTTTGCTTGCTCATCTCATTTCCTCGGGTCGAAGGCATCGCGGGCGGACTCGCCGATGAACACCAGCAGGCTGAGCATCAAGGCCAGCACCGCGAAGGCGCTCATGCCCAGCCAGGGCGCTTGCAGATTGGACTTGCCCTGGGCCACCAGTTCGCCCAGCGACGGCGCGCCGGGCGGCAGGCCGAAGCCGAGGAAGTCCAGGGCGGTCAGGGTGCCGATGGCGCCGGTGAGAATGAACGGCATGAAGGTCATGGTCGAAATCATCGCGTTGGGCAGGATATGCCGGTACATGATCGCGCCGTTCTGCATGCCCAGCGCCCGTGCCGCGCGCACGTACTCAAGGTTGCGCCCGCGCAGGAACTCGGCGCGCACCACATCCACCAGGCTCATCCACGAGAACAGCAGCATGATCCCCAGCAGCCACCAGAAATTCGGTTGCACGAAGCTTGCGAGGATGATCAGCAGGTACAGCACCGGCAGCCCCGACCAGATTTCCAGGAAGCGTTGCCCGGCCAGGTCCACCCAGCCGCCGTAAAAACCCTGCAGGGCACCGGCGATCACGCCGATGATCGAGCTGAGGATGGTCAGGGTCAGGGCAAACAGCACCGAGATACGGAAACCATAGATGACCCGCGCCAGCACGTCGCGGCCCTGGTCGTCGGTGCCCAGCCAGTTCTGCGCCGACGGCGGGGCGGGGGCCGGGACCTTGAGGTCGTAGTTGATGCTCTGGTAGCTGAACGGGATCGGCGCCCACAGCACGAAGCTGTCCTTGGCGGCGAGCAGTTCGCGGATGTACGGGCTCTTGTAGTTGGCTTCCAGCGGGAACTCGCCGCCGAAGGTGGTTTCCGGGTAGCGCTTGAGCGCCGGGAAATACCATTGGCCGTCGTAGCGCACGGCCAGTGGCTTGTCATTGGCGATCAGCTCGGCGCCCAGGCTCAGGCCGAACAGGATCAGGAACAGCCACAGCGACCACCAGCCGCGGCGGTTGGCCTTGAAGCGCTCGAAGCGCCGGCGATTCAGAGGTGACAGGTTCATCTCAGTGCTCCCGGCTGTCGAAGTCGATACGTGGGTCGACCAGGGTGTAGGTCAGGTCGCCAATCAGCTTCACCACCAGCCCGAGCAGGGTGAAGATGAACAGGGTGCCGAAGACCACCGGGTAGTCGCGGTTGATCGCCGCCTCGAAACTCATCAGGCCCAGGCCATCGAGGGAGAAGATCACCTCGATCAGCAGGGAGCCGGTGAAGAAGATACCGATGAACGCCGACGGGAAACCGGCGATCACCAGCAGCATGGCGTTGCGAAACACATGGCCGTAGAGCACGCGGTTAGGGCTCAGGCCCTTGGCCTTGGCGGTGACCACGTACTGCTTGTTGATCTCGTCGAGGAAGCTGTTCTTGGTCAGCAGGGTCATGGTCGCGAAGTTGCCGATCACCAGGGCGGTGACCGGCAGCACCAGGTGCCAGAAGTAATCGAGCAGCTTGCCGGCGGTGCTCAGCTCGTCGAAATTGTTCGAAGTCAGGCCGCGCAGCGGGAACCAGTCCAGGTAGCTGCCGCCAGCAAAAAGTACGATCAGCAGGATGGCGAACAGGAACGCCGGAATGGCGTAGCCGATGATGATCGCCGAGCTGGTCCAGACGTCGAAGTGGCTGCCGTGGCGGGTGGCCTTGGCGATGCCCAGGGGGATCGACACCAGGTACATGATCAGCGTGCTCCACAGCCCCAGGGAGATCGACACCGGCATCTTCTCGACGATCAGGTCGATGACCTTGGCATCACGGAAGAAGCTGTCGCCAAAGTCCAGGTGGGCGTAGTTCTTGATCATGATCCACAAGCGTTCCGGCGCCGATTTGTCGAAGCCGTACATCTGCTCGATTTCCTTGATCAGGGCAGGGTCCAGGCCCTGGGCGCCGCGGTAGTTGGAGCCGGCCACCGAGACTTCGGCACCCCCTCCGGCAATCCGGCTGGTGGCGCCCTCGAAGCCTTCAAGCTTGGCGATCATCTGCTCGACCGGGCCGCCTGGGGCGGCCTGGATGATGATGAAGTTGATGATCAGGATGCCCAGCAGGGTCGGGATGATCAGCAGCAAACGGCGAAAGATATAGGCCAGCATGCTATTTCGCCCCTTCGGCCGCTTGCGCCTCGGGCGCCGGGTTCAGCGGTACCACCGGCTCGACATCCGGCTTGATCCACCAGGTGTTGATGCCGATGTCGTATTTGGGCGACACCTTGGGGTGGCCGATGTGGTTCCAGTAGGCCACGCGCCAGGTCTTGATGTGCCAGTTGGGGATCACGTAGAAGCCCCATTGCAGCACCCGGTCGAGGGCGCGCGAATGCTCGATCAGGCTTTGTCGCGAATCGGCGTTGATCAACTGCTCGACCAGGGTGTCGATGGCCGGGTCCTTCAGGCCGATGAAATTGCGGCTGCCGGGGTTGTCGGCGGCGGCGCTCTGCCAGAACTCGCGTTGCTCGTTGCCCGGCGAGTTGGACTGCGGGTAGCCGCCGACGATCATGTCGAAGTCCCGTGAGCGCAGGCGGTTTATGTACTGCGAAACATCGACCCGGCGAATCACCAGGTCGATGCCCAGGTCGGCGAGGTTGCGCTTGAACGGCAGCAGGATGCGTTCGAACTCGGTCTGGGCCAGGAGAAACTCGATCGACACTGGCTTGCCCTGGGCGTCGACCATCTTGTCGTCGACGATGCGCCAGCCGGCGTCCTGCAGCAGCTTGTAGGCTTTGCGCTGCTGTTCGCGGATCATGCCGCTGCCATCGGTGACCGGGTTGGCGAAGGGCTGGGTGAACACCTGGTCGGGGATCTTGCCGCGCAGCGGTTCGAGAATTTTCAGTTCGGCGGCGTCGGGCAGGCCGGTGGCGGCCATGTCGGAGTTCTCGAAGTAGCTGCGGGTGCGGGTGTAGGCGCCGTTGAACAGCTGCTTGTTGGTCCATTCGAAGTCCAGCAACAGGCTCAGCGCTTCACGTACCCGCACATCCTGGAACAGCGGGCGGCGGATGTTGTAGACGAAGCCCTGCATGCCGGTCGGGTTACCGTTGGGCAGCTCTTCGAGGATCAGGCGTTTCTGCCGTACGGCTGGCACGTCGTAGGCGGTGGCCCAGCTCTTGGCGGCGGTTTCCAGGCGGTAGTCGAACTGGCCGGCCTTGAGCGCTTCGAGGGTGACGGCGCTGTCGCGGTAATAGTCGGTGGTCATCTCGTCGAAGTTGTAAAAGCCGCGATTGACCGCCAGGTCCTTGCCCCAGTAGTCCTTGACCCGCTCGTAGCGAATCGAACGCCCCGGCTTGACCTCGGCGACCTTGTACGGGCCGCTGCCCAGGGGAACTTCGAGGTTGCCCTTGGTGAACTCACGGTTTTCCCAGAAGTGCTTGGGCAATACCGGCAACTGGCCGAGGATCAGCGGCAGCTCGCGGTTGTTGCTGTGCTTGAACTTGAACAATACCCGCTGCGGATCTTCGGCGATCACTTCGGCGACGTCGGCGTAGTAACCGCGGTACAGCGGTGCGCCGTGCTTGATCAGGGTGTTGAAGGTGAACACCACGTCTTCAGCCTGCATCGGCTGGCCGTCATGAAAACGTGCTTCGGGGCGCAGGTAGAAGCGTACCCAGCTGTTGTCCGGAGCTTTCTCGATCTTGCCGGCGACCAGGCCGTACTCGGTGAAGGGCTCATCCAGGCTTTGGGTCATCAGAGTGTCGTAGATCAGGCCGATGTCGTCGGCGGAAACACCCTTGTTGATGAACGGGTTGAGGCTGTCGAAGCCGCCGAAGCCGGCCTGGCGGAAGGTGCCGCCCTTGGGCGCGTCGGGGTTGACGTAGTCGAAGTGCTTGAAGCCTGCCGGGTATTTCGGCGCTTCATCGTAAAGGGTCAGGGCGTGTTGCGGTGCAGCCAGTGCCTGGCCACCGAGGCAGGCCAGCAGCAGTGCGCAGGCCTTCAGGCGCAGGCGGGACATTGGCATCATTGGGCTTTCTCCGAAGGCTTGATCCACCAGCTGTTGAGCCCCAGGGTATAGGGCGGCGTGGCCACAAAGGCAAAGCGATTGCGGTAGGCCAGGCGGTGGTTGTCGAGATACCAGTTGGGAATCATGTAGTACTGCCACAGCAGCACCCGGTCCAGGGCGCGGGCGGCGGCCACTTGGTCTTCACGGCTCTGGGCGGCCAGCAGGGTGTCGAGCAGGTGATCGACCACCGGGTCTTTCACGCCAGCATAGTTCTTGCTGCCCTTGGTCGAGGCCTGGCTAGAGTGAAAGTACAGCCATTGTTCAAGGCCCGGGCTCAGGGTCTGGTTCAGGGTCATCAGAATCATGTCGAAGTCGAACTGGTCCAGGCGTTGTTTGTACTGGGCCCGGTCTACCGTGCGCAAGCGTGCTTCGATGCCAATGCTGGCGAGATTTTCGACATAAGGTTGCAGGATCCGTTCAAGGTTCGGATTGACCAGCAACAGTTCCAGCTTCAAGGGTTGCCCGGCGCTGTTGAGCAGGCGTTGGCCATTGAGCTTCCAGCCGGCCTGGCCGAGCAGCTCGAGGGCCTGGCGCAAGGTCTGGCGGTTGATCCCTCGGCCGTCGGTGTGGCTCACCGAATAGGGCTCGGTGAACAGCGCTGCCGGCAGTTGTTTGCGGTAGGGCGCCAGCAGCAACCACTCCTTGCCCACCGGCAGGCCGCTGGCGGCGAATTCGCTGTTGGGGTAGTAACTGGTGGCGCGCTGGTAGGCGCTGCTGAACAGGGCGCGGTTGGTCCACTCGAAGTCGAGCATCAGCCCCAGTGCCTGGCGAACCCGCGCATCGCTGAAGGTCGCCCGGCGACTGTTCATGAACAGGCCCTGGGTCTGGGTTGGAATCTTGTGCGGGATCTGTGCCTTGATCACATCGCCGCGGCGCACCGCCGGGAAGTTGTAGCCGTTGGCCCAGTTCTTCGCCTGGTGCTCGATGTAGATGTCGAACTCACCGGCCTTGAAGGCTTCGAAGGCCACTGCGCTGTCGCGATAGAACTCGTACTCGACGCGGTCGACGTTGTACTTGCCGCGGTTCACCGCCAGGTCCTTGCCCCAGTAGTTCTTCACCCGCTCGAACACCAGGCGTCGCCCGGGCTGCACCTGGGTGATGCGGTAGGGGCCACTGCCCAAAGGCGGCTCGAAGGTGGTGGCCTTGAAGTCGCGGCCTTTCCAGTAGTGCGCCGGCAGCACCGGCATCTCGCCCAGGCGCAGGATCAGCAGCGGGTTGCCGGCGCGCTTGAAGACAAAGCGGATGCGTCGCGGGTTGAGGATATCGACGCGTTTGACTTCCTGCAGGTTGGTCCGGTAGATCGGATGGCCTTCCTTGAGCAGGGTGCGATAGGAGAACGCCACGTCGCTGGCGGTAATCGGCTTGCCATCGTGAAAGCGCGCTTCGGGGCGCAGGTTGAACACCACCCAGCTGCGGTCTTCGCTGTACTCGACCGAGCCTGCGATCAGGCCATAGCTTGAAGTGGGCTCATCACCGGAGGGGTCGTACTGGCCGGTGCCGACCATCAGGGTTTCGTTCAGCTCGCTCACCCCGTACTGCAAGAAGTTCGGCGTGGTGACCGGGCTTGAGCCCTTGAAGGTGTAGGGGTTGAGGGTGTCGAAGGTGCCAAATGCCATGGCGCGCAAGGTGCCGCCCTTGGGCGCTTGCGGATTGACCCAGTCGAAGTGGGTGAATTTGGCTGGATACTTGAGCGTGCCGAACTGGGCGTAACCGTGGCTTTCGCTGATTGTTGCGCCCGCGGGAAAGCTCAAGGCCAGGCTGAGTGACAGCAACAGGAGGGGACGTATCAAGTCGAGATCCGATCCAGGCGGCTTGGGCTTTATTCCAGCTACAGTAACAGCTTGTATCGACTGGAAAAAGAGTGCCGCGTGGGGCGGGGCAGGTGGCTCCGGTCAGTGACCGGAGCACGGACCTCAATGGTTGAGGTAGACGGTCAGGGTCTGGCCTGGCTTGAGGGCGTGGCCGCTGCGTGGGTTCCAGCGCTTGAGATGCTGCATCTCGACGTTGAAGCGCTTGGCCACCAGGTACAGCGAGTCGCCTTTGCGCACCTTGTACTGGGTGGATTTCTTCTGGTTCTTGGCGCCAACCGGCTGGGCGTTCTGCATCACCAGGGTCTGGCCGGCCTTGAGGTTCTTGCCGGAAAGCTTGTTCCAGCGCTGCAAGTCCTTGACGCTGACCTTGTTGGCCTTGGCGATGCTGGCCAGGTTGTCGCCACGCTTGACCCGGTAACGGCTGTTACGGGTTGTGGTGGTGCGCGGCGCCGCTTCGGCCATGGCAGCTTCGAACACGGCCTTTTTCGGCTGCAGGGTCAGCAGCTCTTCAGGCTTCATGTTCGACAGCGAAGCGGTCAGCAGTTGCGCCTTGGCGGTCGGCACCAGCAGTTGCTGCGGGCCGTCGACGGTCATGCGCTTCTTGAAGGCCGGGTTGAGCTGGAACAGTTCGTCTTCGTCGATCTCGGCCAGGGCTGCGACCCGTGACAGGTCGAGGCGGTCCTTGATCGCCACGGCTTCGAAGTAGGGCTCGTTGGCAATCGGGTTGAGGTTGACGCCATAGGCTTGCGGCGTCATCACCACCTGCGACAGGGCCAGCAGCTTGGGCACGTAGTCGCGGGTTTCCTGCGGCAGCGGCAGGTTCCAGTAGTCGGTTGGCAGGCCGAGCTTCTCGTTGCGCTCGATGGCGCGGCTGACCGTGCCTTCACCGGCGTTGTAGGCGGCCAGGGCCAGCAGCCAGTCGCCGTTGAACATGTCGTGCAGGCGGGTCAGGTAGTCCAGCGCGGCGTTGGTCGAGGCGGTGATATCGCGACGGCCATCGTAGAAGCGGGTCTGGCGCAGGTTGAAGTAACGCCCGGTGGACGGAATGAACTGCCACAGCCCCACCGCATGGGCCCGGGAGTAGGCCATGGGGTTGTAGGCGCTCTCGATTGCCGGCAGCAGCGCCAGCTCCAGCGGCATGTTGCGCTCTTCGAGGCGTTCGACGATGTAGTGGATGTACAGGCTGCCACGGTCGCCGGCGGTTTCGAGGAACGAAGGATTACTGGCGAACCACAGGCGTTGCTGTTCGATGCGCGGGTTGACCGCAACCCCGTCCTGCAGCACGAAGCCCTGGCGCATGCGCTCCCAGACGTCCTGGGGGGCCTGCTCGACGACCGGCTTGACCGGTACGACCAACGGCTTCTGCTTGGCCCGGGCCTGGTAGTTGTGCGCGCGAACGCTGTCGGATTCGTCGACTTGACGGGTGCTCTGGCAGCCCACGAGGGTGGCGGCCAGGGCCAGCGCACTGGCTTGGGCCAGGCGCGTCAGGGCGACGGAATTGAAGGTTCTGCGGCTAGTGGACGACATTGGCTGGGACGAAGTTCCGGGCAAAAATGTCGGGGGATTCTAGAAAGCGGCCCCCCAACGGTCAACCTTTCAGAACTTTCCGTCACCAGCAGCGGCTGTTTAGAACGTATCTTTCCAAGCACGCAACCCAGCAAAAACAGCACTTGGCGTAGGGTTTAAGTGGTCAATCCGTTCGTCTAGTTTTTCTTTAACGGATGTTTCGGTGGTCCGCAGAAAGGGGTTGGTGAGCTTTTCCAGGGCCAGGGTTGATGGCAACGTGATGCGATCTTGTGCCCTAAGCTGGGTAACGTCGGCGAAGCGTTGGGCAATGTGCGGGTTTTCAGGCTCCACCGCCTGGGCGAAGCGCAGGTTGCTCAGGGTGTATTCGTGGGTGCAATACACCAGGGTGGCGGCGGGCAGCGCGGCCAGGCGCTGCAGGGAGTGGTGCATCTGCTCCGGCGTGCCCTCGAACAGGCGCCCGCAACCGGCGGCGAACAGGGTGTCGCCGCAGAACAGCACCGGGGTGGTTGTTTGCGGGCAATAATAGGCAATGTGTCCCAGGGTGTGTCCAGGCACCGCGATAACCTGGAAATCCAGACCCAGAACGCGCACGCTGGCGTTGTCCTCCAGGGCCTGGTCACGGCCAGGGATGCGCTCGTGGGCCGGGCCGTAGACGGTCGCGCCGGTGTGCGACTTGAGCTGCTCGACGCCACCGACATGATCGTGGTGGTGATGGGTAATGAGGATGTCGCTCAGTTGCCAGCCGGGATGGCGCTCAAGCCAGGCCAGAACCGGCGCGGCATCGCCCGGATCGACCACCGCGCAACGCTGGTTGGCAGCATCTTGCAACAACCAGATGTAGTTATCGTTGAAAGCGGGCAGGGCATCGATCTGTATCATGGTGCGATTCGCCAAACGGTGGACATGGGTGCATCTTAGTAGCTATGCGCGCTGTCGAGAACCTTCAAGGGAGACTGCAATGACCGATCAAGCCTTCGCCCAGGCCGATCCGCAGTGGCTGGAGCTGATCAGCCTGGCCCGCGACTGGTTCGCCGGCCCGTTGGGGCAATTGATGCTCAAAGAAGAGCAACGCCTGCTCGAAGAGGAGCTGGGGCGTTACTTCGGCGGTTACCTGGTGCATTACGGCCCCTGCGCCGAAGCACCGCCCAAGGCCCCGCAGGTGCAGCGTAACGTGCGCCTCGGCGCGCCGCTGCCCGGGGTCGAAATCGTCTGTGAAGAACAGGCCTGGCCACTGAGCGAACATGCCGCCGACGTCGTGGTGCTGCAGCATGGCCTGGACTTCAGCCTGTCGCCCCATGGCCTGCTGCGCGAGGCCGCCAGCAGTGTACGCCCGGGTGGTCACTTGCTGATCGTCGGCATCAACCCCTGGAGCAGTTGGGGCGTGCGCCGGGTGTTCGCCCATGATGCCTTGCGCAAGGCGCGCTGCATTTCCCCGTCGCGGGTGGGCGACTGGCTCAACCTGCTGGGTTTCGCGCTGGAGAAACGCCGCTTCGGGTGCTATCGTCCGCCGCTCGCATCCCCCGCCTGGCAACAGCGCCTGGCCGGCTGGGAGCGGATCGCCGGAGGCTGGCAGAGTGCCGGTGGCGGTGTCTACCTGCTGGTGGCGCGCAAGATGGTGGTCGGCCTGCGGCCCCTGCGCCTGGAGCGCCGCGAGCCGATGGGCAAGCTGCTGCCGCTGCCGATGGCCAAGGTCAACCGGCGCCATTCCGAACCCTGAGTTCCGGGCCCCAAGGGCGCGGGGCCAAATCATTGATGAAAAGGCTGTAAATGAGCGATAGCGTCGAAATCTTCACCGATGGTGCCTGCAAGGGCAACCCCGGCCCGGGCGGCTGGGGTGTGCTGATGGTGTGCAAGGGCGTCGAAAAGGAGCTGTGGGGCGGCGAACGCGAGACCACCAACAACCGTATGGAACTGATGGCGGCGATCAAGGGCCTGGAAGCGCTCAAGCGCGAGTGCGAAGTGCTGCTGGTCACCGACTCCCAGTACGTGATGAAAGGCATCACCGAGTGGATGGTCAACTGGAAAAAACGCGGCTGGAAAACCGCCGCCAAAGAGCCGGTAAAGAACGCTGACCTCTGGCAGTTGCTCGATGAACAGGTGGGCCGGCACAAAGTGACCTGGAAATGGGTCCGCGGGCATATTGGCCATCATGGCAACGAGCGTGCCGATCAACTGGCTAACCGCGGTGTTGACGAGGTCCGTGGTCTGCGTTGACTACACCGGCCGCCACTCGCCCTTGAGCTGAGGTAGAATGGCCGGCTTTTCACCAGACTGTACGCGGCAGGAGACCATCGGCGTGGAGATTCAGAACAACAGGTCGGTCGTCCTCGACACCGAAACCACCGGTATGCCGGTGACCGACGGCCACCGGGTCATCGAGATCGGTTGTGTCGAGCTGATGGGCCGGCGCCTGACCGGGCGCCATTTCCACGTCTACCTGCAGCCGGACCGCGAAAGTGATGAGGGCGCCATTGGCGTCCACGGCATCACCGACTCCTTCCTGCTCGATAAGCCGCGCTTTGCTGAAGTCGCCGATGAATTTTTCGAGTTCATCCAGGGCGCCCAGCTGATCATCCACAACGCGGCGTTCGACGTTGGCTTCATCAACAACGAATTCGCCTTGCTCGGCCAGCACGATCGCGCCGACATCTCCCAGCACTGCACCATCCTCGACACCTTGATGATGGCCCGCTCGCGCCATCCGGGGCAGCGCAACAGCCTCGATGCGTTGTGCAAACGCTATGGCGTCGACAACTCCGGCCGTGAGCTGCACGGCGCACTGCTCGACTCCGAGCTGCTGGCTGACGTCTACCTGAGCATGACCGGTGGCCAGACCAGCCTGTCGCTGGCCGGCCACGGTGCCGATGGTGATGAAGAGGGCGACGACAATCGCGGCAGCGAGATCCGCCGGCTGCCTGCCAGCCGCCAGCCGGGGCGGATCATTCGCGCCAGCGAGCAGGAGCTTGAACTGCACATGGCGCGCCTGGAAGCCATTGCCAAGTCTGCCGGTGGCCCGGCGCTGTGGCAGCAACTGTCCGAAGCACACTGAGGCAATTTGCCGCGCAGGGGCGCCGGCGACCTTCTACCCTGAGGTGACAAAGCTGTTACCCGGAGGAAGCGCCCGCCCATGTACAAGGACCTCAAGTTTCCCGTCCTCATCGTGCATCGCGATATCAAGGCCGATACGGTCGCGGGCGAGCGTGTTCGCGCAATTGCCCAAGAGCTGGCCCAGGACGGCTTCACTATCCTGCCGGCCGTCGATTACGCCGAAGGCCGCCTGGTCGCCGCCACCCATCACGGCCTGGCGTGCATGCTGATTGCCGCCGAAGGCGCTGGGGAAAACACTCACCTTTTACAGAACATGGTCGAACTGATTCGCCTGGCCCGGGTGCGTGCACCGCACCTGCCGATCTTCGCCCTGGGCGAGCAGGTGACCCTGGAGAATGCCCCTGCCGATGTCATGAGCGAGCTGAACCAGCTGCGCGGCATTCTCTACCTGTTCGAAGACACCGTACCGTTTCTCGCCCGCCAGGTGGCGCGGGCCGCGCACAGTTATCTGGATGGCTTGCTGCCGCCCTTTTTCAAGGCGCTGGTGCAGCACACCGCGCAATCGAACTACTCATGGCACACCCCCGGCCATGGCGGTGGCGTGGCCTATCGCAAAAGCCCGGTCGGCCAGGCCTTTCATCAGTTTTTCGGCGAGAACACCCTGCGTTCGGACCTGTCGGTGTCGGTCCCTGAGCTGGGCTCGCTGCTCGATCACACCGGGCCGCTGGCGGCCGCCGAGGCGCGGGCGGCAAAGAATTTCGGTGCCGACCATACCTTCTTCGTGATCAATGGCACTTCCACCGCCAACAAGATTGTCTGGCACTCGATGGTCGGTCGAGATGACCTGGTGCTGGTCGACCGCAACTGCCACAAGTCGGTGGTCCACGCGATCATCATGACCGGGGCCATCCCTTTGTACCTGTGCCCGGAGCGCAACGAGCTGGGGATCATCGGGCCGATCCCGCTGAGCGAATTCAGCCAGGCCTCGATTGCCGCCAAGATCAGCGCCAACCCCCTGGCCCGTGGCCGTCCGCCCAGGGTCAAGCTGGCGGTGGTGACCAACTCTACCTATGACGGCTTGTGCTACAACGCCGAACTGATCAAGCAGGTGCTGGGCAACAGCGTCGAGGTGTTGCATTTTGATGAGGCCTGGTATGCCTACGCGGCGTTTCACGAGTTCTTCCGCGGGCGTTACGCTATGGGCACTTCGCGCAGTGCCGACAGCCCGCTGGTGTTCAGCACCCATTCGACCCACAAGCTGCTGGCTGCCTTCAGCCAGGCGTCGATGATCCATGTGCAGGACGGCGGCGCCCGCCAGTTGGACCGCGACCGCTTCAACGAAGCCTTCATGATGCATATTTCCACCTCGCCGCAGTACAGCATCCTCGCCTCGCTGGATGTCTCGTCGGCGATGATGGAAGGCCCGGCCGGGCGCTCCTTGCTGCAGGAAATGTTCGATGAGGCGCTGAGCTTTCGCCGGGCTATGGCAAACCTGCGCGAGCACATGGCCGCCGATGACTGGTGGTTCAGTATCTGGCAACCGCCGCTGGCGGACGGTGCACGGCGGCTCGCCACCGAAGACTGGCTGCTGCAGCCCCAGGCCGACTGGCACGGTTTCGCTGATGTCAGTGACGACTACGTGCTGCTTGACCCGATCAAGGTCACCCTGGTGATGCCCGGGCTCAGTGCCGGCGGCGCCTTGAGCGAGCATGGCATTCCGGCGGCGGTGGTCAGCAAGTTTCTTTGGGAGCGCGGTCTGGTGGTGGAAAAGACCGGGCTCTACACCTTCCTGGTGTTGTTCTCGATGGGCATCACCAAGGGTAAATGGAGCACGCTGCTGACCGAGTTGCTTGAGTTCAAGCGCAACTACGATGCCAACACCCGCCTGCTCGAATGCCTGCCCTGCGTTGCCCAGCTCGATCCAGTGCGTTACCAGGGCCTGGGCCTGCGCGACCTGTGTGACCAGTTGCACGCCTGCTACCGCAGCAATGCTACGGCCAAGCAACTCAAGCGCCTGTTCACGCGTTTGCCGGAAGTGGTGATGAAACCTGCCGATGCCTATGACCGGATGGTGCGCGGGGAGGTCGAGGCGGTACCGATCGAGCAGTTGCTCGGGCGTATCGCTGCGGTGATGCTGGTGCCCTATCCACCGGGCATTCCGTTGATCATGCCGGGGGAGCGTTTTACCGAGGCTACGCGTTCGATCATCGACTACCTGGCCTTTGCTGCTGCCTTCGACAGCGGCTTTCCCGGTTTTGTCGCCGATGTCCATGGGTTGCAGCATGAAACCACAGCGCAGGGACGAGTCTATACCGTCGATTGCATCAAGGCCTGAGCAGGCTCAAGGAATGCGGATGATTTCCACGCCACTCTGGACCAGCTCAAAGCGGTCTTCACCCAGGTGGTTGACCCGGTCACCGATTGCCAGCCTGTAGGTGGTAATGGGCAGGGATGCGGCGCTTCCGTCGGCCTGCAGGGTGGCTTCCTGGAACTCATGAACGGGATAGATGCGGCCCTCGGCGTCCCGTGCATGAAACTGTCCGACCAGTACTGCTGTCATTTACCGTACAACCTCTGAAGAAATAAGTATCTGTCAGGCATAGACCACTGTTTTGCCTGGTAAGTTTTGCCCGTATGGAAAAAAACTTCAGGGCTACAGCAGATCATCTATACCTACAACTCCCTCTGTTCATCACATCAGGAATTTGCCATGAGCCAGGTGTATTCAGTCGCCGTCGTCGTCGGCAGCTTGCGCAAGGAATCCCTCAACCGCAAAGTCGCCCGTGCGCTGGCCGAGCTTGCGCCATCCAGCCTCAAGCTGCACATCGTCGAAATTGGCGAGCTGGCCTTGTACAACGAGGATATCGACGTCAATCCGCCGCAGGCCTACAAAACGTTTCGTGAGCAGATTCGCGGCAGTGATGCGCTGCTGTTTGTCACCCCCGAGTACAACCGCTCGGTGCCGGGAGTGTTGAAGAATGCCATCGATGTGGGCTCGCGGCCCTATGGCCAGAGCGCCTGGAGTGGCAAGCCCGGGGCGGTGATCAGTGTGTCGCCGGGGGCGGTGGGCGGCTTTGGTGCCAACCATCACCTGCGCCAGTCGCTGGTGTTCCTTGATGTGCCGTGCATGCAGCAGCCTGAAGCGTACATCGGTGGGGCGGGAACGCTGTTTGACGACAACGGCAAGCTGTCGGAGAAGACCCGGCCGTTCCTGCAGACCTTTATCGACAAGTTCGCCGTGTGGGTCGCGCGCCACCAGAACTGAGGCATTGCACCGGCCACCTTACTCAAGGCTGGCCGGTGCAAAGGCAGGTTCAACGTTGCTGTTGCCCTGCCCGGTTGGTCAGCGCCTCGATCAGGTTGCTTTCGTTGCGCTTGAACTGTTGCTCCAGCGCGGTGATGCGTGCGGCAATCTGGTCGGGGTTGTCATCCGGATAGAGGTCGTACAGCTCCAGTACCTCGGCCTCGTAGGCAGACTTGAGCGCCATGAAACGATCGGCGTGGCTCTCGCGCAGGTAATCCACCCAGAAGTCCCGCCCCCTGGCGAAGTCGAGAAAGGCCTGGCCGCCTTCGCCCAGGCGCACCTGGCTCAACGCAGCATCCAGTTCCCCGGGGCGAATGTTGGCGGCCGTTCGGTACAGCATGTTGCTCGGCGGCACCGGCAGGTCCAGCTCACGGGCCCATTGCAGGCGATAGGCCAGGCGCACTTCGGCTTCGTCGCGGCTACCGGCCTGTTCGCGGGCAGCGTTGTCCAGCGCCTCCAGCCGGTACAGACGGCGGGTGAGGGCGTACAGGGAACTGCCCCGCTGTTCGGCGGCAACGCCCTGCAGCGATTGACGAATGAACACCTGAATTTCCATCTGGTTGAACGCCAGGCGTATGCCATCGGGGCAAGTGTCGCGCTGCCTGATCTGCTGCAGGGGTTCGGCACCCATGCCGTTGAGAATCAGGCGCAGTTCTGTGTCGTTGGCGGCTACTTCAAGTACGCCCCAAACCCGCTCAGTAAGGCCGCTGCGGCTGCTGGCATCGCGATAGTCGGCGCTGTGCTGCAGATGGCTGATGACCCCCAGCAGGTCGCTGGCGTCTGCGCCGTCTTCGATCTGTTGCCAGATACCTCGGCGTGTCGCACTGCGGTCTTCGGCACCGCTTAGCCAGACATCCGCACCGGATTCGGCCTCTTCAGCGGAAGAGGGGGAAGAATCGCTTGAATAGTGCCGCTCACGCTCCAGGGCACGGATATCGGGCGGCAAGTCCATATAGAAGTCGTAGGCGCGATCGGAACCTTCGGACAAGTGCGCGCGACGCATGCTCTCGTGGCTCAGCGGGTTGCCGGTCAGGGAAATTTCAGTGTGATGTTCTTCAGTGCGTGGGTTGGCGAGAATGCGCTCGGGCAATTCGCGTAACTGGTTGGCAACCAGCGACAAGCGTTGCATCGGTCCCGGCAGCAGCGTGTCCAGCCATTGCGGCCAGGCTTGCAGGCCGACATTATTGAGGCTCAACTGCTCGATGTTACGTAATGCAGAAGCATCGCTAATCTCGCCGATAATATTTGCGTCAAGTTGCAGTTCAGTCAGCCCTGGCATGAGTTGCAGCGTTGCCAGCGCCGACTGATCGATGTTCAAGCCCAGGTCGATCAGGCTCAGGTGTTCCAGCATCCGCAATTGCGGCACCGCCGCATTCAAGCTGCCCAGCGGGGTGTCATGCCCTTCGATGTGCAAACTGTCCAGGTAAGGAAAGTCACTGAGAAACTGGTGCAATTCACTGGCATGGGTCCCCACGCGCAGAAGCTGCAGCCTGCGCAGGCGATGATAGAAAAACGCCGGCAATCGTCTGGGGAAGTCGTTCAAGGCAATTGCCTCGAGACGCAAGGTACCAACGTGGCCATGTGTTGGTTCGTGGCTCCATAAGTCGTGCACCAGGCGGCCCAGGCGGCGCCTGGAGGCAATCTGTTCATCGCCTAGCGGTGCGCCTGAGTGGGACGCTTCGGCCCACTGCATAAAAGCTTCATCCAGTTCCGCACGTTCCTGGGTCATCACATCCAGGATGGCGCGAAGATTCTCTGCAATGGTCAGTTCAAAGCTGAAACGCCTGCCTTCACCTTCACTCAGGCGCATGCGGATCAGGGTGTCCCGCGAAAGCTCGTTGTTCTGTAACGAAACCCGGGTGTGATGCCCGCTACCGATGGGGTTTTCCAGCACGGCGGCGGGTACCGTGGTGATCTGGTTGTCGGCCAGGGAGACTTCGGCAATTCCAGTGAGCGCCGCGCTGTCGAGCCACTGTGGCCAGCGGTCAAGGTGGGTCCGTCTCAGGCCCAGATACTGCAGGTTCAAGCCGCTGAGGTCGATGTTGCCGAGAATGTTGAGGGTGTTTCCGCTCAGGTCCAGGCGTTGAAGCTGGCTGAAACCCCGGTAGAGGTTGATTTCGGCCTGGCCGATGTACAGCCGGGTATCGATCAGGCTCAGTTCGCGCAGTTGTGGGTAATGCTCCAGCACCGTCTGGCCGATGAAGGGATAGCTGGGTTGGCCAATACTCTGGCCATAGGCCAAAGACCTCACCTGGGGAAAGCGCTCGAAGAACCGGCCCAGGCCGATACGCTCGTTGTCCAGGTTGATGAACGGATTGACCGGCGTTTCGTCATGGTTCACGTTCCACAATTCCAGGCCCTGCACGCGCTGCTGGATGAAATCGGGCAACTGCGTCGGGAAGTCGACCAGGTAGACGTCCGCCAGTTGTAGCGGGGTATAGGCTTGTCCCAGTTCCGGCAGACTGTTGTTACGCCAGTGGCTCCATAACGCTTCGGCGATGCGTGTGCGGCTGTTCATGCGCGCCGTGCTCAATGGCGGCAGTGAAACGGTCGCCTCGGTCCATCCGGTCAGGTGAGTGCGCAGGGCTTGCTGCTCGACAAGTAACTGATCCAGGCGCTGGTCGATGTCCGCACGGCTCCACTGCGCGTCGTAGAACATCTGCAGGATCTGCTCGGGAAAGGCGTGCTCGAATTCAAGCAGACGGATCTTGTCCAGCAGCGTCTCTTCGAGGATGAAGCCCGCCAGCCTGCCGCGTCCGCTCAACGGGAAACCAAGCCTGCCATCGGCCAGGCGCATCGGGGAGCGGGCGCCGGGCTTGAGCGCCTGCATCTTCAGCGCGGCTCTCAAACTGTACCGGGCCAGTAGCGGTTGCGACTGTACGGCCTGTTTGAGTGCTGCGTGCTGGCTGACGTCGGCAAAGCCCAGGGCGCTGCGTTGGGCGTCCGGCAGCGCGTGCAGGACTGCGGCATAGAGGTTGTCACGGCCATGCAGCTGACGCCCGTCGGCATCGTAAGTGCGGTAGGTGGTGCCATCGCTGACCAGGACCTTGCGAATGGGCGCTTCGCTACTGCCGATGCTGTCGAGCAGCGCCCCCTGGGTTGAACCCTCGCGGACCTCCAGGCGCACGTCGGTGGACCAGCCGTGCAGATTACCCAGGGTATGCAGCACCAGACGCTCGCTGTCGGGACTGCTGCCAGCGTCCAGATACAGCCCTTCATACGCACGATTCAGACGCAGCTTATGCTGGTAGGCACGGGCTTCTTCGCCAATTCGTACGGGAATGCGCGTATTGACACGCAATTGTTCAAGTTCTGCCGGGCTGGCGTGGCGCAGCAGCTCCTCGACCACCACCGTGGGCAGGCCGCTGAAGGTTTTCTGGACCTGCAACACGGGGCCGGCGTTGGTTTTTTGTAGCGCCTGGTAGCGTTGGTTGAACAGTGCGGTTTTTTCAGCCTTTGCCTGGCTGGCCAGTTGCTGCTGCAACTGGCGTTTCACCACGCTGAGGTTGGCTTCGCCTGAGCCCAGGCTGTGTTGCAGGAGTCCTTCCTGCTCTGTCTTGCTCAACTGGCCCAGCAGGGCTTCGAGCACGTCAGAGCCGCCGAGCTGGACCTGCACGGGGCGCGACAGCGGATTGGCGCTCTGGCTGTGGTACTGGGCGAGAACCTTGCCTTGCTCATCCAGCACAGTCAGCGCTCGTCCCATCGGCCATCCGCGAGCCTGCGCCACCAGTTGCAGTTGCAAGGCCGGTTCGGCGCGCGGGTCTGCAGCTTCCAGTTGCTCGGTGAATCGGTCAAGGTCGCGCTGTAAGCCAAAGCGTTGCAGCGTGTCAGTTAACAGGGCCGGCGGACGCTGACCCTGTGAAAGTGCGTGACGTATTTCGGCTTGATGGGTTTCGCTGACGCGCATGATGGTGCTGGCGACTTCGTCGGAGAACTCGGCGCCGGCATGTCCAAGCCGTCGGAACAGACGGATGCCTTCCCACTCAAGCGGCTGGTCGGTAACCTGCAGCCAGGCGCCTGCCTGGTTGTGGCGCAAAGGCGGCTCGTAGGCGCCCATGCGCCACGGATGTTCCAGCCGGTAGGGCGCGCTGGCAGCGGGCGGCTTGACCGCGTAGGTGCGGCCTTCGAGTACCAGCCATTGTCGGCCCTGGTAGTCGTAGAGCCCGGAGGCATTGGGCTTTAGGTCAGCGGGGAGCCTGAGGTTATGGGCGAATGGCTGCAGGTCGGGTTTCCACAGGCGCGTACTGCCATCGGCCAGTTTCACGCTCTGCATCTGCCTGACCAGCTCAGGGGCTTGTACCGCAGCGCCACCCCCTGCCGCCGAGAGGCCTCCCAGGGCGGCGATCATCGCCAGGTTTTCGACCACATCCATCAGGTAGCCCCAGGCTTGCTGGCTCTCGCCCCTGGCCAGGCTCTCGATGCCTTCATAGACTTCGTTGCACAGTTGTACGGCGGTGACGGCCAGCATCACCTCGCCGAGCACCGGCACCACGAACGCAGCGATATTGAGCACGTTGAGCGTAGTCTGGACAAAGTACAGCAGCTTGTCTTGCAGCGACTTGTGGTCCTCGGCGGCCGTGGGCACGCCGTGAAACAGGGCATCGTCCTTGAGCTGGGTGATTTTTTGCTGGTACAGCGCGTTGAGCAGGTTGCCGAAAAAGGTACCTTCGCGCAGGTGCAGTGAGGCATTACGGTCGAGTTTTTCTTCGTAGTAGCCCGCGGCACTGTTCCAGACCTTGGGATAGAAAGCCTGGTGCAGGCGAGCAAACAACCGCGCGCGCTGGCGTGCAGGTACAAATCGGGCAAAGAACTGCTGGTAGTCCGGCTTCAGAAAGCTGTCACGCAGGGACGCGAAAAAGTGCGCAAGCGAGGGGTACTCTCTGAGCGGGTCGTAGGGGTCATCGGGAATGTAGACCACGACCTTTTCGCTGTGCTGGCTGGCACTACGGTCTTTTCCGAAGACAACGATGGCGCTGAGTTCGACATCCCAGAGTGTGAGAAAGTTACGGGTTATCGTTACACCGTCCAGTGTTGCCGGTTTGTTTCGAGCGATATCCAGCAATACGCCATGCATCTGCGGGCTGATGGTTTTTTTCAACCGCGCAATGTGCGTATGCAGGAGGAACGTCGATTGCTCGAGCTGTTTGAAGTCGGCGCGCACATTGGCGCTGGCGGCGTCGGCAGCGTCACCTGCAGCGGACTCCGGGTTGAGTACGCGGTGTATCAACTGTTGGTAGGTACCGCCCAGGTCAAGTTCGCGGCACAGGGCAGCAAACTGCTCGGGAACGATATTCAGCGGCGACTCGTCGGGGTAGCGCCCGGGCCGGTTGAGTGCCGGGTCGGAGTAGTAGATGCGCGAGGCGATCGATGTCCGCCCGCGATCGTCAGTCATGGCGCCCGGCGAGGCTTCCCAGGCTTCGAAGTTCTGCAGGGCACAGGCCAGCAGCGACTGGGTGGCGGCTTTGATCGCGACACCAGCCTTGACCGCTGGATCCTGCGACAACGTCAGGAAAGAGCCGTCGATGACCACGCGCCGGGCATGGAACAGATAACTGTTGCGCACATCCACATCCAGGCCGAATCGCTCCTGCAGCTTGGCTTTCAACAAGGGTTCGGCATAGGACTCGATGGCCGGAAGTGCGGCAAGAACCTGCTGGATTCGTTGCTCATTGCGCCGATGGCGGACATAGACCTTTTGCAGTTGTTCCAGGGTTTGTGCATCGGTTTCCTGCGCGCTGCTGAGCCAGGGCAATGACTGTACGTCGATATTGCGTAGAGCCGCATGCGTGTTGGCAGGCGCGTTGATCAGCCAAGTTGGTAACTTGTTCTTGATTGGCTCGAGATCGGTTGGTTGCGTGGGAAAACTGAGGTCAACAGACATGAATTAAAACCTTCTTCCTTGAGGTGTAGGCACTGAGCGTACGGTGGAAAGCTCAAGGGAAAAAGTTTGAATGTTGGTTGGGAAAGTCGGTGAAAAGATCGTGATTTTGCGGCAATAATGACTATATCTAACACCTTTTGTCACTTGCCCGGGGCGGCATGAGCAAACAGGCAGGTCAAGTTGGGTAACTTGTCCTGCCTGTTTAGATTGCTGGGTCAATCAGCTGTGCAACGTGCTTACACGGCCTGCGGCATTTCCCCACGAGCCAGGCGCTTGTTGATATCAGCGATCACCTCTGGCAGTTCGTTGATGGTGTCGATCAGGTAGTGCGGGCGCGAGCCTGCGAACAACGCATGAATGCGCTTGCGCTCGCTGTCGAGGGTGTCCGAGGCCAGGGCGCGGTAGCCTTCGTAGGTCAGGCCCAGGGCGTTGCCCGAGCACACCAGCGCTACCGTCCACATGCCGGCGCGCCGGCCTTCGAGGATGCCTGGCACGGTGTCGTCGACCTTGACGCAGGCAGCGACATCATCGATGCCCAGGGCAATCACGTTGGCCAGGGCCTGGGCCGGCCAGGGGCGGCCATTCGGGGTTTCGTCGGTGGCCACCACATGATCGGCGATGTAGCCGTTCTGCGCGGCCAGTGCCACCACCTTGTCCATTACCACTTTCGGATAGCCCGAGCACGAGCCGATCTTCAGACCGTCTTGGCGCAGCCCGGTGAGGGTGTCGAGGGCGCCGGGGATCAGCGCCGAGTGCACGGCGATCTTCTCGATCTGCAGTGGCATGAAGCGCTCATAGATGGCGGTGACGTCCGCGTCGGTCGGCGTGCGGCCGAACACCTTGCGGTAGCGCTCGGCGATCAGCGGCTGGTCACACAGGGTGCGGATATGGTCCCACTTGCCCATGCCCATCGGCCCGCGGGCTTCCTCGATAGACACTTCGACGTCGAACTCGGCGAAGGCCTCGACAAAGATCTGGGTTGGGGCAAAGGAGCCAAAATCGACCACGGTGCCGGCCCAGTCGAGGATCGCGGCTTGCAGTTGCGTCGGGTTGTTGTAGTTCATGTTCAGGGTTCCTTGAGCGGGTGGTTGCGCTGATCGGGTAAAAAGGCTTCGGGGTATCAGATGTCCAGCACTTCCATTTCCCGCAGCACCTGAGCCACGGCATCGACCGCGGCCTGCATGCCGTCCGGGCCGACGCAGCCGATGCAGCCGACGCGGAAGGTTTCGACCTGGGTCAACTTGCCCGGGTAGAGGATGAAACCCTTGGCCTTGACCCGCTCGTAGAAGTCCTTGAACTGGTAGCGCGGATCGTTCGGGGCATGGAAGGTGACGATGATCGGCGCCTGAATCTCGGCGGGCAGGAAGCTGCGCAAGCCAATGGCGGCCATGCCGTCGAGCAGGGTCTTGCAGTTGCTGGCATAGCGCTGGTGGCGGGCGGGCAGGCCGCCTTGTTCGTTGTACTGCAGCAAGGCCTCGTGCAGCGCCGCTACCACATGAGTTGGCGGGGTGAAGCGCCACTGGCCGGTCTTGGCCATGTAGACGTGCTGGTCATGCAGGTCCATGGCCAGCGACGGCGAGTTGCCTTCGGCGGCGGCCAGCGACTGTTTGTTGGCAAAGACGAAGCCCATGCCAGGCACGCCTTCCAGGCATTTACCGGAGGCGGCGATGAGGGCATCGAATGGCACCTGGCGGGCATCGATCGGCAAGGCGCCGAACGAGCTCATGGCATCGATGATCAGGCGTTTGCCGTGGCCGGCGATAACCGCGGCAATCTCTGCCAGCGGGTTGAGAATACCGGTGCTGGTTTCGCAGTGAATCAGTGCCACGTGGGTAATGCTGCTGTCGGCGCTCAGCAGACGGTCGACGTCAGCGGCAGTGGTCGGCTGGTCTTCGGCGGTTTCGAAGGTGCTGCAGGCGCGGCCCAGCACCTTGCAGATCTTTGCCAGGCGCTGGCCGTAGGCGCCGTTGATCAGTACCAGGACCTTGCCGCCGCGGGGCACCAGGGTGCCGATGGCCGCTTCCACAGCAAAGGTGCCGCTGCCTTGCAGGGGCACGCAATGGTGGCTGTCGGCACCGTTGACGATGGCCAGCAGTTGCTCGCAGAGGCTGGCGGTGAGCTGGTTGAAGTCGCGGTCCCATGAGCCCCAGTCGACCATCATCGCTTGGCGGGTACGGGCCGAGGTGGTCAGGGGGCCAGGGGTCAGCAGGATAGGGGCGTTACTCATTCCGGTAGTCCTCGCAAGCGGTGGGCTGAATCTACGGGGCCTACGTTGCAATTCCGTGCGTTATCAATCAAATTGTTTGTTGTTATGCCAGCCATAAGTCAGGCCGATAGATATGAACCTGTTCCAGCTCCGCGCCTTCGATGCCGTGGCCCGTGAGGGCAGTTTTACCCGCGCCGCCGCCCGTCTGTTCATCAGCCAGCCGGCGGTGACCGGGCATGTCAAGGCGCTTGAGGAGCACTACCAGATCACCTTGCTGCGCCGCACGGCGCGACGTGTCGAGCTGACCGAGGAGGGCATTCGCCTGGCGGCGATCACCCGCGCGATGTTTGGCCTTGCCGAAGAAGCCCAGGCGATGCTCGAGGCCAACCGCCAGTTGCTCACCGGGCGCCTGGAAGTGGCCGCCGACGGCCCGCACCGGGTCATGCCGATGCTCGCGCAGCTGCGCGCGCGGTATCCGGGGATCACCGTCAACCTGCGTCTGGGCAACGCCCAGGAAACCCTGGCGGCGCTGCTCAGCGAGCATGCCGATGTCGCGGTGATGACCGAGGTCGAGTCGCGCAAGGGCCTGCACCTGCAAAGCCTGGGCGATTCACGGATCTGCGCCTTGCTGCCGGCCGGGCATGCCTGGGCCGCCAGCACCGAGGAATTGCCCCTTGGCGAGCTGGACCGGCAGATCATGGTACTGCGCGAACCGACCTCGATTACCCGCCGCACCTTCGATCAGGCCTGCCGCGATGCCCAGGTGCAGCCGCGCGTGCTGCTGGAGCTCGACAGCCGCGAGGCGGTGACTGAAGCGGTGGCGGCCGAGCTGGGCATCGGTATCGTTTCGTCGGTGGAGATCAGCCATGACCCGCGGGTGGTGGCGCGACCCATCGGCGCAGCGGGGCTGATCAACCAGCACATGATCGGCTGCCTGGAGCGACGCCGCGAACTGCGCCTGATCCAGGCGTTTCTCAGCCTGGCGGCAGCGGTATGAGGCGGGGCTGGTTTTTTCCCGGCGGGCCCCTAAGATGGCGGGCAAACACTACAGGCAAGGCGAACGACTGCTGATGGCGGAGAAAGACACCATCTCCATGCAACTGGTGCGCGAGGCGCTGCTGCAAAGCTGCGCCCCCGGCGCCGCGAGCCAGGCCCTGCTCAGTCGTGTGGGGATCGACCCCGAACAGTTGCAGCAGGCCGATGCGCGGGTGCCCGCCGGGGCCTACGCGCAGCTCTGGCGGCTGCTGGCTCGTCGTTGCCACGATGAGTTCTTCTGCATGGACCCGCGTGGCCTGCGCACGGGCAGCCTGGCCTTTGTGTGCCGCTCGTCCATGGCCCAGCCCACGTTGGGCGCCGGGCTTGAAAGCGCCCTGGCGTTTCTCGGGCTGATGCTCGAGCACCTGCAGCCGGCGCTGGTGCGCCAGCAAAGCCTGGCGGAGATCGTCATCGGCGAGCCCCGGGATGAGCCGCGCCGGGCCTTCACCTACTTCACCTTCTGGATGATTGTGCATGGCGTCGCCTGCTGGCTGGCCGGGCGGCGCATCCCGATCCTGGCCATTGAGCTGCGTTGTGCCGAGCCGCCGTTTTGCGACGATTACCGGGTGATGTTCTCGGAGAACCTGCAGTTTGACCGGCCACGCACGCGGATGATCTTTGCCGCCGATTGCCTGGACCTGCCGCTCAAGCGCACGCCTGAAGAGTTGCAGCGCTTTCTGGCCGAGGCGCCGGCCAATATTCTGGTCAAGTACCGCGATCCGGCGAGCCTGGCGCGACGGATCAAGGAAACGCTGCGCCAGCTTCCCGCCAGTGATTGGCCGGAAACCGAGGGCCAGGCCCAGCAACTGTGCATATCGGCCTCGACCCTGCGTCGACGCCTGGCCGAGGAGGGCGCCACCTACCAGGGCCTCAAGGACAGCGTGCGCAAGGAGCTGGCAATCGCCTGGCTGGCCCAGGAGCAGATAAGCTTTGCCGAAATCGCCGAGCGCCTGGGGTTTGCTGACAGCAGCTCGTTCTACAAGGCCTTTCGCAAGTGGTATGGCTGCAATCCGGGCCACTATCGGGCATTGATCGGCCAGGGTGAAACGCCTCTCGCTGCCAGTGATGGTTAAGCGTTTCTAGGCTGGAGGATTGCCATTCCCCCAGGACCTTGAACGTGCCTAATCCTGCCGCCCAATCCCCAGCCACACCGCCTGCGATCACCCAGCCCGGGGTGACCGATGAATTCATCGGTCAAATCCTGCCTGACTGGCTCAGAACCGCCTCCGTCGAGCAGATCAATGATTTGCGCGACGATTTCGCAAGGCTTCGGCAAAGCCAGCTAGCCGTCCACGCAACCCTGGATGAACTCCAGGCCATTGATGCTTTTGCCAAGCCGTTGCTGGCAGACGCACTGCACGACAAGCTCAACTACCAGGGCAAGCTCGATAGCGACCAGTGGCGTGAAGTACTGCGCGACTTCAAGCCTAGCCAGGGTATCGGGCTGCCTAGTGATGATACGATTCTGCTCACCCAGCCCTTGATGCAGCGCCTGCTGCAAGGCTTTGGCGCTCGCCAGACAGCCGCCAGCAGCTACTATGCCGGGACAGCGATCGTCACTGCGGGCGAGCTCGAGACAGTGCTGGTCGATACGCCCGAGAAAGTGGCCAGCGTCTGCCGTGAGCTGGATGTGGGCAGGCGTTTCCAGCAGCATCTGGAGGATGTCTTCGCGCCGGCTGAGCAGGACCTGGCCGAGGAAAAGCGCCTGGCCCTGCAAGTGGCTGCACGCCTCGCTCATTTGCGCGGGCAGATCGATGCGCTGGCCTACCAGATGCTCGAGCAAGTCGTCTCGGGCGCATCCCAGGTCAGCCATGGCGGGTTGGAAGTACGTATTTATCAACTGATTGCGCTGAACTGCCAGGTCAGCGGTGCGGTGGTTTTCGAAGTGCGCGGCGACCCGCCGCAAGGGGCACTGCGCTGGACCGAGGCCAGCCTGATTCGCGGGTTGTTGGTGTATTTTCCGACCGACCGGCAGCAGCCTTTGCGCAGTTACCGCTCCTGGTTTGCCTTCAACGTGGCACTGGCGGAGTCGCTCAAGGGGTCCGAGTCGTATCGCGCCTACTTCAGTGCGCTGATCGGTTTGCAGCAACGTGCCGGTTTTGCCCTGCTGCTGGCAACCAGACTCACCGATTCAAGCGTTGACCTGGACCTGGCGGGCACGCCCCTGCGTGGTGATCTGTTCACCGGTCTCTGTCAATTGCAGCTGGCACGGATCAAAGCCGATGCCCGGGTACTGGCGGTGCCGACCGCCGATGTCGACAGTGCGGCGACCCGAGCGTGGCGTTCTGATCTGGCTGCGGCCGGTTGGACGGCACTCAACCTGGTCGGCCTGTTCGTTCCCGCTGTGGGTGGGTTGTTGCTCGGGCATCTTGCACTGCAGACCTTGAGCGAGGTGTTCGAAGGGGCCGAAGACTGGCTGCGCGGGCATCGCGGCGAAGCACTCGAGCATCTGCTCGGTGTTGCCCAGACTGTGGCGGTGACGGTAGCGCTGGGGGCGGGTATCCATAGTGTCGGCAGAGCGTTCAAGCGCAGCGATTTTGTCCAGTCACTGTTGCCGGTCACCCTCGAAAGCAATCAGCCGCGCTTATGGCGCCGGGATCTGCGCCCTTACCAGCTGGGGCGCATTCCCGCCGGCTCGCGCTTGACCGATAGCGGCCTGCACCTGGCCGACGGGCGCAGTTACCTGTCGCTACGCGGCGAAGTCTACGAAGTTCGTCAGGTCCCGCAGCAAGGTCCGTGGCGCCTGGTTCATCAGCAACGTGCCGACGCGTATGGGCCGGTCGTCGAGTTCAATGGCGAACGCGCCTGGCGCTTGCGTGATGAGTGGCCGCTGGCCTGGCAGGGCCAGTCGCATCTGCTCGAACGCCTGTGGCCCGCTGCCGGGCTGATGAGCGTGAGCGAGGTGAGTGCGCTGTTGCAGGTGGCGGCTATCGATGAAGATGAACTGCGCGGGTTGCTGGTGGAAAACCGCCGGATGCCGATAGGCCTGCGCGACACCCTTGAGCGCTTCGCCCAGCACCAGCACGGTGTGTCGCTTTCTACACGGTACTTGCCTGACGACCCGCTGCTGGCAACGCTCCAGCGGGACTTCCCCACCTTACCCGATGCCTATGGCCTGGCCTTGCTTGCACAGGCCAGCGATGAAGCGCGCGCACTGCTGGCAGCCGAGGCGCGCGTACCCCTGGGGCTGGCGGAACAAGCGCGGATGCTGGCTCGGGTGGCGCAGCTGACTCGCGCCCGTGAAGGTCTATACCTTGGCTACGGCGGTTCGCTGGACAGCGCTCACCTGGTGTTCTATGCACTCCGGCGTTTGCCGGGGTGGCCGCAAGAGGTGAACCTGGCGTTGCATGACCGCTTTCCCTACAGCCGTTTGCTCGACCGGCTGAAGCCCGAAGACAGCCCTGGGCTGCACAGGGTCATCGTCCACCAGCAAGGCGTTTACCAGCTCTACGGCGATCAGCCAGATGGCGCTGAGGACGTCGAGCTGAGCGGGGAGTTGCTACAGGTGATTGCCGCTTCGATGAATGATGCCCAGCGTGAAGGCCTGGGATGGCAGGGGCCGCATGCGCTTGGGCAAATGCGCGCGGACCTGATTGCCCAGCTGCCGGTCGCTGCCAGCGAACTGGAAGGGGTTCTGGGCCTGGCGCCGGTCCGGCGCTGGTTCAACCCGGGACATCGCCTGGCAGATGGCCGCGTAGGGTATCTGCTGAGTGGACGAGGGGCTGCGCAGGCGATGGCGCAAAGCATCAGCAACCGCTTGTGTGCCTTGTTTCCCGGCCTTGATGTCGAGCAGCGCGAAGCCTTTGTTGCCCGTCTGCGCGAAAGTGGCTCTTCAGTGCTGCTGGCGTTGCAGCGGCTCGAGCAGGAGTATCAGTTGCTCGATCAGACGCTGAGCACCTGGGAGGCCGCAGCGCCTGCGCAAGCAAGTGGTAGCGCTACGGTGCTGTTGTCGCCACGCAATCGCGTGGCCGAAGCGCTGCGCCACTGCTGGCGTCGTCAAAGCGAGCCGATCATTGACGCGAACGGGATTCTCCAGGGTTATCGCCTGAGCATTGTTGGCCGGCATATCCCGACCTTTCCCAATCTGCCGGGCGAGATCAGCTTTGCTCATGTGGTCGATGTGGTCATGGTCGGCATGCGTATGCGCAGGCTGCCTGCGTCGTTTTTCCGGGCGTTTTCGAACACTCGCTGGCTGAACCTGAGCAACAACTTTTTTGACCAGTTGCCGTCCGGTCTTGAGCACATGTCGGCGTTGCGCACCCTCAGGCTGGAACATAACCACATCGCCCTGCAGGCCATGGATGTCGATGCACTGGCCCGGTTGAGCCAACTGCGCATGCTGGTGCTGGACAACAACCCGCTGAGGCGCAACCTCAACCTGCGGCCCTTGCACCGTTTGCGCGAACTGAGCTTGCGCAACACCGGCCTGCAAGCCTTGCCGCGCGGGTTGCTCAGCCGACCGTTCCTGGAGCAGGCCGACTTGCGCAACAATCTGATCGCCACCTTGCCCGAGCGCTTTTTCCATACCCCTGGGGTGATCCGTGACGCCATCTACTTGCAGGGCAATCCCTTGGCGCAGGCGACCTGGCAACGCCTGGCCGAGCTCGATGGCATGCAGTTGCCAGAAGAGGATGAGCACGAGCTGCCGGTCGATGCTCGTGCGCTTTGGCTGGCCACCCTGGATGAGCGGGTGTACGAAGTGCGTGCGGGGCAATGGGATGATCTCGCACGGGCAGAGGGCAGCGCAGGTTTTCTGCGTCTGCTCGGCGAGCTGAGCGGCACTGCGGACTACCGGATGAACCGCGAGGACCTGAGCCGGCGGGTCTGGGCCCTTGTCGAAGAGGCGGTGGACAGCCAGACGCTGCGTTCGACCCTGTTCAAGCTGGCCTCGGCACCAAGGACCTGCGTCGACAGCGTTTCGGATTGCTTCAGTAACCTCGAAGTGGGTTACTTCTTGTGGCAAGCCGAGCAGCAGCCTGGCTCGGAAAACCAGGCCAGCCGCTTGCTTGGGGTGGCCAGGCGCTTGTTTCGCCTTGAGCGTGTCGAGCAGGTTGCCCGGGAGGATATCCATGCGCGTCAGGCCAGCGGCCTGGGCGTCGACGAGGTGGAGGTCAGCCTGGCCTATCGGGTTGGTCTGGCCGAGACCCTGGACCTGCCCGGCCAGCCACGTTACATGCAGTTTGGCGGGGTGGCGGGGGTAACCTCGCGTCAACTCGACGACGCGGCCAGGACAGTACGCACAGCTGAAGCCGGAGATGAACTGCTGGACTTCATCGCTTCCCGGGATTTCTGGGTCAATTACCTGCGTGACACTTATCCGCAATCGTTCGCGGAGGTTGAAGAGCCCTTCGTCGATCGGCTGCAGGAACTGACCGACATGGCAGGGGGCGACGAGGCAGCAGTGGATGTGCTGGCGGTCGAGCGCGCCGAGAAGGTACAGGCCTTGATTGTGGCGCTGACCAAGCCCTTGCTTGTCACAAAAGCCGAGAGTTAGTAGTCGCGTCAGGGCCAGCGGCCAAACCAGTCATCCACTTTGACAGCTTTGGCCATTGTCCCGCGCCAGCTCTGGCGCGACTATCTTCAGACCAATCGTTTTATTCCAACAATAACAAACGAGGAGTCTGGCGATGCGTGATTACCGCGCCGCAGCGCAAGGGTTCGACTACCTGCACACCGCTGCGGCTGCCCTGCAAGGCAACCTTGAGGCAGTCAATGCCTGCGTCGAGTGCTGCGACCGGCATGTCGGCGGCAATCGTATTGCCCTGAACTGGGAAGGCCGCGACGGCAGCAGCGCACGCTACAGCTTCGAGCAACTGCAACATTCTGCCGCGCGCCTGGCCAATGTGCTCAGGGCCCAGGGTGTGGGCGTCGGCGACCGGGTTGCCGGGTTGATGCCGCGTACGGCCGAGCTGCTGATCACGGTACTGGCCACCTGGCGCCTGGGGGCGGTGTACCAGCCGCTGTTTACCGCATTCGGGCCCAAGGCCATCGAGCACCGGCTGGAGCAGTCCACAGCCAAGGCAGTCGTCACTGAACCGCATAATCGCAGCAAGCTCGACGACGTGCATGGCTGCCCGACGGTCATCTGCGTGGGCGCTGCGCCAGGCTCCGGCGATATCGACTTTCACAGCGCACTGGCGCTGGCCAGTGATCACTGCGAGCCGGTGCTGCTGGGGGCCGAGGCACCGTTCCTGCTGATGTTCACCTCCGGCACCACCGGCCCGGCCAAGCCGCTGGAAGTGCCGCTGCGGGCCATCGTCGCCTTCCAGGGCTACATGCGCGATGCCATCGACCTGCGCCCTGAAGACAGCTTCTGGAACCTCGCCGATCCGGGCTGGGCCTACGGGCTTTATTACGCCGTGACCGGTCCGCTTGCCCTGGGCCATGCCACCACGTTTTTCGATGGGCCGTTCAGCGTCGAGAGCACCTGCCGGGTCATCAACAAGTACGCCATCAGCAACCTGGCCGGCTCGCCGACGGCCTACCGCCTGCTGATCGCCGCTGGTAGCGAGTTCAGCGCGCCGATCAAGGGCCGCCTGCGGGTGCTCAGCAGCGCCGGCGAGCCACTTAACCCGCAGGTGATCCGCTGGTTTGCCGACGAGCTGGGGGTGACCATTCACGACCATTACGGGCAGACCGAACTGGGCATGGTCCTGTGCAACCACCATGGCCTGCAGCACCCGGTGCACCTGGGCTCTGCCGGCTTCGCCATCCCCGGTCACCGCATCGTCGTGCTCGATGAACAACACAACGAACTGCCGGCCGGGCAGCCGGGCATTCTCGCTGTCGACCGCGAGCAGTCGCCGCTGTGCTGGTTTGCCGGCTACCAGGGTTTGCCGACCAAGGCGTTCGTCGGCAAGTACTACTTGAGCGGCGACACCGTCGAGCTCAACGACGACGGCAGCATCAGCTTTGTCGGCCGCAGCGATGACGTGATCACCACCTCCGGCTACCGGGTCGGCCCGTTCGATGTCGAGAGCGCGCTGATCGAACACCCGGCGGTGATCGAAGCCGCGGTGGTGGGCAAGCCGGACCCGGAGCGGACCGAGCTGATCAAGGCGTTCGTGGTGCTGGCCAAAGGCCAAGAGCCGAGCGAAGAACTGGCCGAGGCCCTCAAGCAGCACGTGCGTCAGCGCCTGTATGCCCACGCCTACCCACGGGAAATCGAATTTGTCAGCGAGCTGCCCAAGACACCGAGCGGCAAGCTGCAACGTTTCATCCTGCGCAATCAGGAAATAGCCAAACAACAGGCCGCGCTGGCGTCGACCGCCAGCGCCTGAGGAACCAACATCATGCAGATTGCCAATAACAACTTCATCGTCAGCGGCGCCGCTTCCGGGCTGGGCGCTGCCACCGCGCAGATGCTCATCGAGGCCGGTGCCCAGGTCATGCTGGTCGACCTCAATGCCGAAGCGGTCGCCGCCAAAGCCCGCGAGCTGGGCGCCAAGGCGCACTTCGCGGTGGCCGACATCAGCCAGGAAGCCGCCGCCCAGGCTGCGATCGATGCGGCGGTTGCCGCCTTCGGCAAAATCCACGGGCTGATCAACTGCGCCGGTATCGTCGGCGCCGAGAAGGTCCTGGGCAAGAACGGCCCGCATGGCCTGGAAAGCTTCAGCCGGGTGATCAACGTCAACCTGATCGGCAGCTTCAACCTGCTGCGCCTGGCCGCTGCGGCCATGGCCGAAGGCGAGGCGAGCGCTGACGGTGAACGCGGGGTGATCATCAACACCGCCTCGATTGCCGCCTATGACGGCCAGATCGGCCAGGCCGCCTATGCCGCCTCCAAGGGCGCAATTGCCAGCCTGACCTTGCCGGCGGCCCGTGAGCTGGCGCGCTTCGGCATCCGCGTGATGACCATCGCCCCGGGCATTTTCGAAACCCCGATGATGGCCGGCATGACCCAGGAAGTGCGCGACTCGCTGGCTGCCGGCGTGCCGTTCCCGCCACGCCTGGGGCGCCCGCAGGAGTACGCCGCGCTGGCCCGCCACATCATTGAAAACAGCATGCTCAACGGTGAGGTGATCCGTCTCGACGGCGCCTTGCGCATGGCCGCCAAGTAATTTCAGGAGCACTCAAACATGACCCTCGCCAATGATCCGATCGTAATCGTCAGCGCCGTGCGCACGCCCATGGGCGGCCTGCAGGGCGAGCTGAAAAGCCTCACCGCACCGCAACTGGGCGCTGCCGCCATTCGCGCCGCCGTCGAGCGCGCAGGTGTTGCCCCCGACAGCGTCGAACAAGTGCTGTTCGGCTGCGTGCTGCCCGCAGGCCTGGGCCAGGCCCCGGCGCGCCAGGCGGCGTTGGGCGCCGGCCTGAACAAGGGCACCACCTGCACCACCCTCAACAAGATGTGCGGCTCGGGCATGCAGGCGGCAATCATGGCCCACGACCTGCTGCTGGCCGGCAGCGCCGAGGTGGTGGTGGCCGGCGGCATGGAGAGCATGTCCAACGCCCCTTACCTGCTGGACAAAGCCCGTAGCGGTTATCGCATGGGCCATGGCAAGATCATCGACCACATGTTCTTCGACGGTCTGGAAGACGCCTACGACAAGGGCCGGCTGATGGGCACCTTTGCCGAGGACTGCGCCGAAAGCAATGGCTTTACCCGCCAGCAGCAGGACGATTTCGCCATCGCCTCGCTGACCCGTGCCCAGCAAGCGATCAAGGACGGCAGCTTCGCCAGCGAGATCGTCCCGGTCGAAGTCACCGAGGGCAAGACCCAGCGCCTGATCAGCGACGACGAGCAGCCGCCCAAGGCCCGTCTGGACAAGATCCCGCAGCTCAAGCCGGCCTTTCGCGAAGGCGGCACGGTGACCGCGGCCAACTCAAGTTCCATCTCCGACGGCGCGGCGGCGCTGGTGCTGATGCGCCGCTCCCAGGCCGAGAAGCAAGGCCTGAAGCCGTTGGCGGTGATCCATGGCCACGCGGCGTTCGCCGACACCCCGGCGCTGTTCCCCAGCGCCCCGATCGGCGCTATCGACAAACTGATCAAACGCACCGGCTGGAACCTGGCCGAGGTCGATCTGTTCGAAATCAACGAAGCCTTTGCCGTGGTCACCCTGGCGGCGATGAAGCACCTGGACCTGCCCCACGACAAGGTCAACGTGCATGGCGGCGCCTGCGCCCTGGGCCACCCGATCGGCGCTTCCGGCGCGCGCATCCTGGTTACCTTGCTCGCAGCCCTGCGCCAGAAAGGCCTGCATCGCGGCATTGCCGCCATCTGCATCGGCGGCGGTGAAGCCACGGCCATGGCCGTCGAGTGTCTGTACTGAGGTGCACCATGCTAATTAATGACGAACAACAGCAAATCAGCGACGCGGTGCGTCAGTTCGCCCAGGAGCGCCTGCGCCCGTTTGCCGAGCAGTGGGACCGCGAACACCGCTTCCCCAAAGAAGCCATCCAGGAGATGGCCGAACTGGGCCTGTTCGGCATGCTGGTGCCGGAGCAGTGGGGCGGCAGCGATACCGGCTATGTCGCCTACGCCATGGCCCTGGAAGAAATTGCCGCGGGCGACGGCGCCTGCTCGACGATCATGAGTGTGCACAACTCGGTGGGTTGCGTGCCGATTCTCAAGTTCGGCAGCGAGCAGCAGAAGCAGCAGTTCCTCACCCCGCTGGCCAGCGGCGCCATGCTTGGCGCCTTCGCCCTGACCGAGCCGCAAGCCGGCTCCGATGCCAGCAGCCTGAAGACCCGCGCCCGCCGCGATGGCGATCACTACGTGCTCAACGGCTGCAAGCAGTTCATCACCTCCGGGCAGAACGCCGGGGTGGTGATAGTGTTTGCGGTAACCGACCCCGAGGCCGGCAAGCGCGGCATCAGTGCCTTCATCGTGCCCACCGACTCGCCGGGTTACCAGGTGGCACGGGTCGAGGACAAACTCGGCCAGCACGCCTCCGACACCTGCCAGATCGTCTTTGAAAATCTGCGCGTGCCGGTGGCCAACCGCCTTGGCGAGGAGGGCGAAGGCTACAAGATCGCCCTGGCCAACCTTGAAGGCGGGCGTATCGGCATTGCCTCGCAGTCGGTGGGCATGGCCCGCGCCGCCTTCGAGGTAGCACGTGACTATGCGCGCGAGCGCGAAAGCTTCGGCAAGCCATTGATCGAGCACCAGGCCGTGGCTTTTCGCCTGGCTGACATGGCCACCCGCGTTGCCGTGGCCCGGCAGATGGTGCTGCATGCCGCGGCGCTGCGCGATGCCGGGCGTCCGGCGCTGGTCGAAGCGTCGATGGCCAAGCTTTTCGCCTCGGAAATGGCCGAAAAGGTCTGTTCGGATGCCTTGCAGACCCTTGGCGGTTATGGCTATCTGAGCGACTTTCCGCTGGAGCGCATCTACCGCGATGTGCGGGTCTGCCAGATCTACGAAGGCACCAGCGATATTCAGCGCATGGTCATTGCGCGAAATCTTTGAAGGGAGCAGCTTGCATGTCATTTGAAACCATTCTGTTGGACATCCACGGTAAGGTCGGCCTGATCACCCTCAACCGCCCACAGGCGCTCAATGCCCTGAACGCGCAGATCGTCGGCGAGATCAACCAGGCCCTGGACCAGCTCGAAGCCGACCCGAACATCGGTTGCGTGGTGCTGACAGGCTCCGCCAAGGCCTTCGCCGCTGGCGCCGACATTAAGGAAATGGCCGACCTGCGCTACCCGCAGATCTACGTCGATGACCTGTTCAGCGACGCAGACCGCATTGCCAACCGGCGCAAGCCGATCATTGCCGCGGTGTCGGGTTTTGCCCTGGGCGGCGGCTGCGAGCTGGCGATGATGTGCGACTTCATCCTCGCCGCCGACAACGCCAAGTTCGGCCAGCCGGAAATCAATCTCGGTGTGCTGCCGGGCATGGGCGGTACCCAGCGCCTGACCCGCGCCGTGGGCAAGGCCAAGGCCATGGAACTGTGCCTGAGCGGGCGTCTGATGGGCGCCGAGGAAGCCGAGCGTGCCGGACTGGTGGCGCGTGTGGTGCCGCAAGCCGAGCTGCTGGAAGAAGCGCTGAAGGTGGCGGCGACGATCGCCAGCAAGTCGATCCCGATGACCATGATGGTCAAGGAAAGCGTTAACCGCGCGTTCGAGGTCAACCTGGCCGAGGGCGTGCGCTTCGAGCGCCGGGTATTCCATGCAGCCTTCGCCACCGAAGACCAGAAGGAAGGCATGGCGGCGTTCATCGCCAAGCGTGAGGCGCAGTTCAAGGATCGCTGAGATTGATCGGGCGCTGTTGCCAGCGCCCGTTTTTTACTGCATCACTCCTTGAAGAACCATTGCCGGGCCGCCGCCAGGCTTATCGGCCCGCGGTGCACCAGCTTGTTGCTTTCGACGAACTGCCCGCGGTCATAGCGCTGACTGGCAAGCTTCAGGTGTGCAGCCTTGAAGTCGTCGATTGCGGTGTTTTCGGCCGCGTAGTGAAAGTGCGCATACCACAAGGGTTTGTTGGCGTGCAGCACCACGTATTCATCCAGGTAATCCTGAGCCCAGTCCCGGGTGCTGGCCAGCGGCTTGCGCCTGACCAGGCGCTTGAGTTTCACCTGGCCCTTGCCCAGCAGGTACTCCAGTTCGCGCATGCTCGGCGCTTGCGCCAGGGCCGCCTCTGTCCTCAGTTGCGCGCCGGTCTGCAACAGTTCATTGGCGACGTCATCCAGCAACTTGATCTGCAAGGCAGCATCGGTGTTGTCGGCGGCCTGATCGGTCTGGTTGCTTTGGGTCAGGGCACGTTCGATGGCTTGACGCTGAGCGAGCAGTGACCGTTGTCGGCGTTCGGCGATCTCCTCGATCTCGACCGGCAGGTAGGTGCTTTTACCCTGGCGCTTGAGGCGCTGGATGTCTTGCCTGGCGAGTGCCGCAAGGCGCATGCCTTCCCTCAGCAGAGCGCTCAGCTCGGCGTCTGCGACCTGTGGCAGTAGCGCTTGTTCGACAGCCAATGGCTCCCAGCTACCTGTCTGCGGGTCTTCTCGGTAGGACGCGCGGACGCTGTCATCCTGCGGGTTGTGAATGTCGACGATACCTTCACTGTTGCGCCGCTGTTGCCCCAGCAGCACGCCTTCATCGCGGGTTTCGATCAGCCCCGGCACTTGCCGGTGCAATTGACGTAGGCTGCTGCGCTCAAGCAGTGGCTGCGGGTATTCGGCAAGGTCGGCGCGGGTTTCCTTGAGCATCAGTGCCATGTCGGTTTCGAGCCTGGACACCAGGCTATTGGCGGCTTGCTGCCCGGGCAGCAAACTCTTCAGGTTACCCAGCTGGCGCAGCGCGGTATCGAAGTGGCGCTGGATGTTGTCCAGCACCCGGGCATGAACTTCTATCTCCTCGCGGCTCAATGCCAGCAAGTTCATGCGTTGCAGCATGCCCTGCTCGATATTGCGCCAACTGTGTTCGAGCCAGTAATCACTTTCGCTGGAGTCTTCGTCTGTCTCCACCAGCCGCAAGCGATTACTCAGCACTTCGCTGCGCAGGGTGTACCAATACAGCCGCGATGCGGGGCGGATGGCTGGTTCGTCGAGGCTCAGTTCCATCACCTGGATTGTGGGTTGGCGAATGCTGGACAGCTTGTGCAGATGCTCGCGGGTGGCGGTAAGGGTTTGGTGATGGTCGATCAACTTGCCGATCAAGGGATCAACCTGGTCGAGCAGGCTGGTTTGCAATGAATGTTCGTGCGTACCTGCATCAGGCAAGGCGCCTTCGGCGTCTTTCACCGTCTGGACAAAGCGCTGGCGCAACGGTTTGTACAGTTTGCCCAGGGTCGCAATCACGGACAGTTCGCAACGCGCCCGTTCAAACAGGGCTTTTGCCCGCAGGGTTTTGTATTGATTGAGCGGGCGCTTTTCATTGCGCTCGTGCAGTGTCCGCAGGTGTTGTTCAAAGTCCTGTGACAGCGCTTCCATCTTGTCCAGGTAGCCTTGCAGGATGCGCGGGTCAGTGTCGTCGCTGATCTGCCGGGCAAAATTGTGCAGCCGCTGTTGGCTGGCCAGGGCGGCGCTTTGCTGGGTGCGTAATGTCTCATCCAGGGTGTCGATCGCCTGCTGCAGGTCGGCAGACGTGAGGCGATTGCGCAGCGGCTGGCCACCGCGCAGGCGCAAACGCAGATCGAGCGTCCAGCGCCGGGCTTCGTCTCTTCTCAGCCATGGTCCGCTAACGATGCGAGGCTGCTTGACGCCGGCATCGTATTGCACGGGGTAGGCGTGAGTACCCTGGGCGAAGTACAGTTGCTCGTTGTGCAGGTAAAGGCCCTGCAGTGCGCCGTTGGCAATGGGGCTACCGAGCATGGAGGGTGCCAGCGGGCTGGCCAGGCGCTCAAGCTGGTGTTTTTGTTGCGTCGTCAGCTGGTGGTCGGGACGTGCCCAACTGAAGTTCAGTTCGGCCTGTGGCGCCGGCAGTACCTGGGTGCTGGGGACTCTGACCGGCTTTGGCCCATCGCCAGGGTGCGCCGGCGTCTCGGGTTTGATGCCCAGGCGGCGGGTGGCGTGCACGAAAAGGACCATGGCGATGTTGACCAGCAAGTCGGCGAACGCTTGGCGATGTTTGCCGGGGCTGGCCTTTTCATCGCTCTCGAGCAGGCGCTTGGCACTGTCGATGACCTGGATCATCCAGGCAACCTTGGCGACGCCACCCTCGAACAAGGGCAGTAAGGTGTTGAACATCAACCATCCCAGTTGCTTCCAGGCGTCCCAGCGCGACTGTGCGCTGCTGGTCGAGTGGCGCCTGGCCCGTTCGACCAGCTCCCGGGCGCTGGCCTGGTAGATCAGCTGGTGTACTGCGCCTTTGGCCAGGGCCATATCCAGACGGGCAGGTGCCGGTGTCTGCAGCCGTTCGAACTCGGCGCCGGGAACAAAGCGGTGGATATGCGGTTCACGCAGGCCGCCATTGGCATAGACCGGGCGCGTATGTTCGGGCAGGCGCTCGAGCAGGTCATCCTGCAATGGGCCGCTGCTGGCGAAGGCATCGAACAGAGCAATCCGGTCGTGAAACTCCAGCAACGGTTCGCTATGCAATGGCCGATAAAGCACGCAGGGGCCCTGCCTGACGTCACTCGTTTCGATCAGCCAGGCATTGAGCAATGTATCGCCCGTAGCACCGGTTGAGCGCAACAGGGCCATGGGGCGCAGCACCCAAATGCCCGGCTCTGCCAGGCCAAACAGCGCATCCACCGCCTGGCACGCGGCCAGGCTCAGACGCTTGTCACGCAGATGCAGCTCCAGCGCCAGCAGCGGTAGCTGGGTTTTTAGCTGTGTGCAGAACAGCGTTTGCCTGGTTTGAAACTGCGCAGGTTCATCCAGAAGCTGGTGTTGCAAGGTCTGCGGATACATCGCACCCATATCCAGTTCACGTACCAGGGATCGAACATAGTGCTCGTTCATCCACTCCGGCAGTTGGGCACCGTTGACCAGGTGCACGCGCACGGTGCCTGCTGCCAGCACGCCGAGGTTGTCGATGGCCAGCTGTGCAAGGGAGAAGCTGACGACCTTGATGGCGCCATCGGTGATCAGGCTGCCCTGCCCGGGGATGGCGCTGGCGATGACCTGACGATTGCTGATCAACACGTTCTCGGCGTTAAAGCCTGCGCCGGGGTGATCCTGCGCGATCCTCGCGTCCAGTGCCTTGCAGGCGAATATTTCGGCGGTATCGATTTCATCACGCCAGGTTTTGCCGCCGGCCTCTTTGTTGGCTTGGGCCTGATTAATCAACAAGGTGCTGTAGCGAATAGCCAGTTCACTGTCGAGCAGCCAGGCCGGTAACAGGAGCGCGATCTTGCTCTGGCGTTCCAGTTCCTCGGCCGTACACAGGTCCAGCATCGAGGTGGAGCGATCAAGGGTGGCATTGAGTGCCTGCGCTTGCTCATGGGTTCTTGAAGCCAGGGCGATGATTTCAATCAAACGCAATTGTTGCTTGAGAAATCCGCCTGCCTGAACTTCGAACGCCGAGGTGCTTGTCGGGGTGAATTGCGTGGGTGGCGCTGCGCTAAGCAGCGAACGTGGCCAGCTTCTGGCGAGCATGTCGAGCAAGCCCTGGGTTGACTCGAAGGGCGCCAGCGCACCTACCAGGGTAAACAGGACCGTCACTTGAGGCTTTGGCGGGTCGGGGAAATCCTCGATCAGTAAAGCGCTGGACAGGTCGGCATCAATGACCTGGGCCGAGGTCAGGTCCACTGTCACTTGCTGGACGCTGTAGTCCTGCAGGTTGGCGTAGCTGCTGCGTTGTTGCGCAGTTGGAAACGCTGTAACGATACCGGCTGTCGCCGCTTGGTCGGCGCTCAGCGTGCCGCTGCTCAGGGCTATCTCGATAGCGTCTTTCATCAGCCTTTGCAGATAGCCGGCATACCAGCCCCAGGGTGTTTCACCGCGCTCGTCACTCTGGCTCCAGAACTCGACCAGCGCCTGCAGGAAGGCTTCAAGGATCAACGGGCCACACTCGTTGATCAGCAGCTCAAGGGCGTGCAGGTCAACATCGAGCAGTGCGTCGTGGCCTTGTTGAGGATACCGGCTCAGACAATCTTCGTTGCTGTCCAGGTTCAAGGTACCGCCCAGGCAATAGCGCTCGATCAGCACTTGCGGCAACTGGCGGATATGCACCTGCGCGCCGTGCTGGCTGATCAGATAAAGCGTCAGCGGGTTGTGCTGCAGTGACAGCCCCCGCTGGTCCCAATGCTCAAGCAGGAGCTGCCCGGCGACTTCGAGCAGGGCGGGGCGCTTGACGAAACGCTTGGCTACCGCGCAGCTCAAGGTGGCCTGTTCGGCGATGGACTGATGGGGGGACGAGGCGGTCATCTGGCGAGGCTTCCAAAAAAAGGGAGGCTCCATATGACGTGCGCACACGCATGAGTGGGCGGTATTCGGGTAGCACCCAGGCGTTACTACCAATTGACGAGACGGTACCTGCCAAGGGCCGATTCGCGCCTGCCGTGCGCCTGCTTACCATCGAGCCAGCTGCCTGTCATGCCGACAGGCCCGCACCGCACATGAGGTCCCGATGATCTACGCAGCCCCTGGCACCGCTGATGCCCTGATCAGCTTCAAGGCCGTTTACGGTAACTACATCGGCGGCGAATTCGTCGCGCCGCTGACCGGCCAGTACTTCAGCAACGGTTCGCCGGTCAATGGCCAGACGATTGCAGAGTTCCCGCGCTCGGGCGCGGCCGACATCGACCTGGCGCTGGACGCCGCCCATGGCGCCGCCGCTGCCTGGAGCCGCACCTCGGTGCAGGAACGTTCGCGCATTCTGTTGAAAATCGCCGATCGCATCGAGCAGCACCTCGAAGTGCTGGCCCTGAGTGAAACCTGGGACAACGGCAAGGCCATCCGCGAAACCCTGAATGCCGACGTGCCACTGGCCGCCGACCACTTCCGTTACTTCGCCGGCTGCATCCGCGCCCAGGAAGGCAGTGCCGCCGAGATCAACGAGCACACCGCGGCCTACCATTTTCATGAGCCGCTCGGGGTCGTCGGGCAGATCATTCCATGGAACTTCCCGCTGCTGATGGCCGCCTGGAAACTCGCCCCGGCCCTGGCTGCCGGCAACTGCGTGGTGCTCAAGCCGGCCGAGCAAACGCCGCTGTCGATTACCGTGTTCGCCGAACTGGTCGGTGACCTGCTGCCGGCGGGCGTGCTCAACATTGTCCATGGCTTTGGCCGTGAAGCCGGTGAAGCCCTGGCCACCAGCAAGCGTATCGCCAAGATTGCTTTCACCGGCTCCACCCCGGTCGGTTCGCACATCATGAAGTGCGCTGCCGAGAACATCATTCCGTCGACCGTCGAGCTGGGTGGCAAGTCGCCGAACATCTTCTTCGAAGACATCATGCAGGCCGAGCCGGCCTTCATCGAGAAAGCCGCCGAAGGCCTGGTGCTGGCGTTCTTCAACCAGGGCGAAGTGTGCACCTGTCCATCGCGGGCGTTGATCCAGGAGTCGATCTACGAGCCGTTCATGGCCCAGGTCCTGAAAAAGATCAGCCAGATCAAGCGCGGCAACCCGCTGGACACCGAGACCATGGTCGGCGCCCAGGCATCCGAGCAGCAATACGACAAGATTCTCTCCTACCTGCAGATCGCCCGCGAAGAGGGCGCCCAGGTGCTGACCGGCGGTGACTGTGAGCGCCTGGGTGGCGACCTTGCCAGCGGCTATTACATCCAGCCGACCTTGCTTAAAGGCCACAACCAGATGCGCGTGTTCCAGGAAGAAATCTTCGGCCCGGTGGTCGGCGTGACCACCTTCAAGGACGAAGCCGAGGCATTGGCAATTGCCAACGACACCGAGTTCGGCCTGGGCGCCGGGGTCTGGACCCGCGACATCAACCGCGCCTACCGCATGGGCCGGGGCATCAAGGCCGGGCGTGTGTGGACCAACTGCTACCACCTGTACCCGGCCCACGCCGCGTTCGGTGGCTACAAGAAATCCGGGGTCGGCCGCGAGACCCACAAGATGATGCTCGATCACTACCAGCAGACCAAAAACCTGCTGGTCAGTTACGACGTCAACCCGCTGGGGTTCTTCTGAGGGCCCGGATAGGCTGAAAGAAACGCTTCCAAAGTAGCATTCGACCCGCACCGGCAACGGTGTATTAATAGGTGCACCGCAATCCTGTGGTGCCAGAAGAGGATGGACCTATGTGGAAAAAGCCTGCGTTCACTGATCTGCGTATCGGTTTTGAAGTGACCATGTACTTCGCCAATCGCTGATCCCTCTTGCGCCGGTCGCTGCTTGCAGCGGTCGGCGCTCCTGTTTCTGCCCGCCGATGGTCTGATTGCAATCGATGCGGGATGCTTTAGGCTGGCGCTATTACAACAAGAACAGAGGCGTCCCATGAGCCCGAAGCTGAGCCAGTTGCGCAAGTTCGTCTCCCCGGAAATCATCTTCGGCGCCGGTTGCCGGCATCATGTCGCCAACTACGCCAAGACCTTCGGCGCGCGCAAGGTTCTGCTGGTCAGTGACCCCGGCGTGATCGCCGCCGGCTGGGTAGGCGATATCGAAGCCAGCCTGCAGGGCCTGGGCATCGATTACTGCCTGTACACCGAGGTATCCCCCAACCCGCGGGTTGAAGAGGTAATGGCCGGCGCCGAGCGCTACCGCAGCGAACAGTGCGACGTGATCGTCGCCGTCGGTGGCGGCAGCCCGATGGATTGCGCCAAGGGCATCGGCATCGTGGTTGCACATGGCCGGCACATTCTCGAGTTCGAAGGGGTCGACACCATTCGCGTGCCAAGCCCGCCGCTGATCCTGATCCCGACCACCGCCGGTACCTCCGCCGACGTTTCCCAGTTCGTGATCATCTCCAACCAGCAGGAACGCATGAAGTTTTCCATCGTCAGCAAGGCGGTGGTGCCGGATGTGTCGTTGATCGATCCTGAGACCACCCTGAGCATGGACCCGTTCCTCTCCGCCTGTACCGGCATCGATGCCCTGGTGCATGCCATCGAGGCGTTCGTCTCGACCGGCCACGGGCCGCTGACCGACCCCCATGCGCTGGAGGCCATGCGCCTGATCGACGGCAACCTGGTGCAGATGATCGCCAACCCCGACGACATCGCCCTGCGCGAGAAGATCATGCTCGGCAGCATGCAGGCGGGGCTGGCGTTCTCTAACGCGATTCTCGGCGCCGTGCATGCCATGTCCCACAGCCTGGGTGGCTTTCTCGACTTGCCCCATGGGCTGTGCAATGCGGTGCTGGTCGAGCATGTGGTGGCGTTCAACTACAGCGCCGCGCCAGAGCGGTTCAAGGTGATTGCGCAAACCCTGGGCATCGATTGCCGGGGCCTGAGCCACAAGCAGATCAGCCAGCGTCTGGTCGAGCACCTGATCGCCCTCAAGCGCGCCGTGGGCTTTCATGAAACCCTCGGCCTGCATGGCGTTGGCCTCAGTGATATTCCATTCCTGTCCCAGCACGCCATGGATGACCCGTGCATCCTCACCAACCCGCGCAGCTCCAGCCAGCGCGACGTCGAGGTGGTGTATGGCGAGGCCCTCTGAACCGGTGGGCGATGCCCTGGCCGGGCTGCTGGGGCTGAGCAACCACACCGTACGCAAGAGTCATTACCCGGAACTGGCGGTGCGCCTGGAAGAGCTGGAAGCCGAGCGCAATCGCTATAAGTGGCTGTTCGAGCACGCCGTGCACGGTATCTTCCAGGCCAGCCTCGAAGATGGCATGCGCGCCGCCAACCCGGCGCTGGCGCGCATGCTCGGGTATGTCGACGCCCAGGCCCTGGTGCTGTCGCGCAACGACCTGGCCAGCCATCTGTTCGCCGGCGGCCAGGATGAACTGCTGGCCATCGCCCAGGTACTGCAGCGCGAGCAGGCGCTGATCGGCTATGAGACCCAGCTACGCCGGCGAGATGGCAGCCATATCGACGTGCTGATGAACCTGCTGCTGCGCCCCGACGAAGAGGGCGTGGTCGAAGGCTTTGTCGCCGACATCACCGAACGCAAGCAGGCCCAGGCGCGCCTGCAGCAACTTAACGACCAGCTCGAGCAGCGGGTCGCCGAGCGCACCAATGAGCTGATCGAGGCGCGCGACGCCGCTCAGGCGGCCAATCGCAGCAAGGACAAGTACCTGGCGGCGGCCAGCCACGACCTACTGCAACCGCTCAATGCCGCCCGGCTGCTGATCTCGACCTTGCGCGAGCGATCGCTAGCGAAGAGTGAACAGCAACTGGTCGAGCGTGCCCACCAGGCCCTGGAAGGCGCGGAGGACCTGCTCACCGACCTGCTGGATATCTCGCGGCTGGACCAGGCGGCGATCAAGCCCGACCTCGACCTGTACCGCCTGGATGAAGTGCTGGCGCCGCTGGCCTCGGAGTTCCAGCCCGTGGCCGAAGCGGCTGGGCTCAGCCTGCGCCTGCGCAGCGCGCGCCTGGCGGTACGCACCGACCTGCGCCTGCTCACACGGATCCTGCGCAACTTCCTCAGCAATGCCTGCCGCTACACCGAGCACGGAAGCATTCTGCTCGGCGCGCGGCGCCGGGGCGAGTACCTGCGTCTGGAAGTCTGGGACAGCGGCCGTGGCATTGCCGCCGATCGATTGCAGTCGATCTTTCTTGAATTCAACCAGCTGGATGTTGGCCGCGCCGCTGATCGCAAAGGCGTCGGGCTGGGGCTGGCGATTGTCGAGCGGATCGCGCGCATTCTTGATTACCCGGTGCAGGTCCGCTCATGGCCGGGACGCGGCTCGGTGTTCAGCATCGATGTGCCATTGTCGAGTGAGCAGCCCAGTGAGTTGCCGCCATCGACGCTGGTGCTGCCCAGTGTTGGCGACCCGTTGCCAGGGCGCCGGCTTTTGGTTCTGGACAATGAGCTGAGCATCCAGCAAAGCATGGCCGCGCTGCTGCAGCAATGGGGCTGCGAGGTGCTTACCGCCAGCGACTATGCCAGCGCCCTGGTGGTGCTCGACGGCCGGGCGCCGGAGCTGATCCTGGCAGATTTCCATCTGGACCACGGCGTAACCGGTTGCGAGGTGGTGCGCGATTTGCGTCGCCATTTCGCCTGCAGCATCTTTGCCGTGATGATCACCGCTGACCGCAGCGACCAGAGCCGCCGAGCCATGCAGCGCCTGGGCGCACCCTTGCTGAACAAGCCGGTGAAGCCTGGCAAGTTGCGCGCGGTGTTGAGCCAGTTGCTCGGTTGAGGGGATCTTTGTTACAAGGTTTTTGTCGGAGAATGACCGTTTGTCCCCGGGAAAGCGCCTGCGCCGCGGTTTTTTTGTTATAAACCAGCGCCGGGGGAGGGCCTGCAGGGCCTTTTCAGTCATTTGCACCGTCATTTCTGTTGCCCAGTGTGAATCTCGGCCTTAGACTGCCGCCCCCTGTAAATTGAGTGCCGGATGGTGCTTGAAGAATTCCGCTGCTGGCGAGCTGTTCGCCAGGAGCACCCGATTCGCCTTAATGCACGTATTTTTTATAGAGAAATCAATGACAAAGGAAAAGTTGCTGGCCATGCCGGCCGATGACTACATGAACGCTGAGCAACTGGCTTTCTTCACCTCGCTGCTGCAGCAGATGAAGGTCGAAATCCATGAGCGCATCGAGCAAAGCCGTGTAACCATCGAAAGCCTGGACACGCCTGCCGATCCTGCCGATGCCGCCTCGGTCGAAGAAGAGCGCCATTGGTTGGTCAATACCATCGACCGTGACCAGCGCCTGCTGCCGCAGCTGGAAATGGCCCTGGGCCGTATTGCTGACGAGAGCTTCGGCTGGTGCGACGACAGCGGCGAGCCGATCGGCCTCAAGCGCCTGCTGATCAGCCCGACCACCAAGTACTGCATCGAAGCTCAAGAGCGTCACGAGCAGATCGACAAGCACCAGCGCCAGGCCTGACCCGCGCAGGTGTCACCGCAAACCCCCGCAGAGCGATCTTCGGGGGTTTTGCTTTTCTTGCCCTGTATCAAGGGCACCGGTCTTACACCCAAGGAAGCATGGCTAATGGCCTAATAGTGGCGTTTAATGGCCGCACAACAAGACGTGCTGCGATGGAGCCAAAACATGATGCGAGAAGGATCTCTGCCTGGCGCCGTGGTTGAAGGGCAAGCTGCGCCGTTCGCCGTTGCGCCGTGGTCAGATACGGTTTTGCAAAGCCTGGTGCTGGCAGGGTTGCTGGCAGCTATGGCGTTTGCCGGGCTTTCGTTCTATATCGGCCTGCCGCTGGCCTTGCTGGCGCTGTGGCTACCGCGCTTGCGCAAGGCGACGATTGTCGTGCAGCAAACCCGCGAGCCGCTGGCCGAGCTGACCCGCGACCTGGCCCGAACCACCAGCGACAATGCACTGTCGGCGGCCGGAGTGGCGTTCTCGGTGCAACAGTTGGCCGGCAAGCTGCAATCGCAACTGGATGCCGCTGCGCAGATCGTCAGCAGCGCCGAAGTGATGATCGGCACCGAGAAGGCCACCTCGCAGTTGAGCCAACAGGCCCTGGTCGCTGCCCGCAGTGCTCATGAAAGCAGCGCCGCCGGACGCACGGTGCTGGCCGAGTCGATCCAGCGCATGCATCACCTGAGCGAGCGGGCTACCGCCAGCCGTGAACTGATCGAGGCGCTGCACCAGCGCAGCGAGGACATTGCCCGGGTAACCCTGGTCATCCAGACCATCGCCAGCCAGACCAACCTGCTGGCCCTCAACGCTGCCATCGAAGCCGCCCGGGCGGGTGACCATGGGCGTGGCTTTGCCGTGGTCGCCGACGAGGTCCGCGGCCTGGCCGGGCGCACCGCCAGCGCTACCGAAGAGGTCGGGCAGATGGTCGCCGATATCCAGCAGCGTACGGCGCAGGTGGTCGAGCAGATTCGCGAACTGTCCGATGACCTGCACAGCGGGGTCGACCAGGTCGAACACACCGGCGAGCAACTGGACAGCATTGCCGGGCTGGCTGCCGGGGTCGAGCAGCAGATCGGCGAGATCGCCGAGGGCACCGAGACCAACCGCCTGCAACTGGACAGCCTGTTCGAGGCCGTGGAGCGCATGCGCAGCGACCTGCAGGTCAGCGACCAGCAAACCCAGCGCCTGGCCCAGGCCGCAGTGCAACTGGAAGGGCAGGCTGAAAGCATCAGCGAGCGTCTTGCCGAAGTGGGCCTGGATGACTATCACCAGCGTGTTTACGACCTCGCCCGCCAAGGCGCGCAGCGAATTGGCGAACAGTTCGAGAGCGATATTGCCCAAGGGCGCATCAGTCTCGAGGACTTGTTCGACCGCCACTACCAGCAAATCCCCGGCACGTCGCCGGCCCGTTTTCGCACCCGCTTTGATCACTATACCGACCAGGTCCTGCCGGCAATCCAGGAGCCGTTGCTCAAGCTGCATGAGGGCCTGGTGTTTGCTATCGCCTGTACCCAGCAGGGCTACGTGCCCACCCACAACACTGCCTTCAATCAGCCGTTGACCGGCGACCCGGCCCTGGATACCGCGCACAATCGCAGCAAGCGCAAGTTCGACGACCGTACCGGCATTCGCTGCGGCAGCCATCAACAGCCGGTGTTGTTGCAAACCTATACCCGCGATACCGGTGAACTGATGCACGACCTGTCGGTACCGATCCTGGTGCAGGGCAGGCATTGGGGAGGCTTGCGTCTGGGCTACCGGCCGCAGCAGGGTTGAGCGGTTTTGTTACCTGCAATGTAAAACAGCTATGCCGGGGATAGCTTTTTCCCTGAGCGCCCAGGTCTTATCATACGCACATCGTTAGGTTGCTAATAAATTCCGGAGGGAATGATGAATAGCCAAGTCGATGTTGCAGTGATGATTGGCAGCGGCGTGCCTGCGTCGCTACAGGCGCTGGGCAAGCGGGCGTGCTGGGTAGTGCTGGTCAACGGTGAACGACGAGGTACGGCCTTCGCCAGCCGTAATGAAGCTCAGGAATGCCAGGCGGCCTGGCTGGAGCAGTTGCATGGGGCTGACCGGCCCGCCGTTGCGCGTCAGGCCGGTTGAGCCAGGCGCCGGTCAGTTTTCCAGGTGACGGGCCAGGGCACAGGCTTCGGTATGCTCGCGGCGAAAGCCCCTGACGCGTCCGGTGGCCTGTTCGGTGATGTGAAAGAAGCCGATGCCGGCCGGTACTACCACGAAGCGTGGGGTGCTGTTGTGTGAGTGAACAGCATATTCTCTGTAGGAAACGCCTTTAGGCTCTCGACGGAATTCGGTGTTTTCGTGCATATTCGCTTCCCTGTGTTCTGTGGATGATTTCCAGGAGCCCGTCCTGCTAAAGGGCTTGCTCTCATCTATCGCACTTTTGTTGCGGTAGTGCTGTCAGAAAAAGCGTCTCCGTTTAAGGAAATCTGCTGAAAATCTGCAAACTGACTAAAGCTTGCAGTAATGGGTAAATATTCCTGCGGGTTGCTTTGCCAGTCTGCACAGACTTTTCATGCACAAATCCACTAGTCTTTCAGACTTCGAATTGAAGTACCGTTGCCTTGCGGCTGCCTCACGGCCTGCGGGGGGAGCGGCGTGTAATCGGTTTTTGAGGAATTCTTCTTTGGCAGTCAGCAATCTTGATACACATGCCCTGTTTGTTCTGGGCGACCTCAGGGCGAAACTGGTCAAACAGTTTCAATCGCGTTTTGTTTACGTCACCGAACAAAACGCGGAAGGTCTGTACATGGCCGAGATCGATACTGAAACCGCATTGGTGGTGGATGACAAGCAGCGTCTGGAGCTCAAGGTTGGCGATCATTTTCGCGCCGCAGTGTTGCCCAGCCGCGAAGGTGGCAAGCTGGAAATCCGTTTTCGCGAAATCAAACTGACGGTGTATGGCCTGGGTGACTATGCCTTTGTCTCGGTGCCTGAAGGCGAAGGTATTGTCTTCAAGGAAGGCCAGGGCGTGGTGTTGGTGTTCGCCGCCCACGAGCAGTTGCAGGAAGGCTTGAGCAAGACCCTCAAGGCCGTGACCCGCAAGGTTGCCAAATGGCAGAAGGGTGAGCTGACCACTTTCAAGGCCAGCGAGTGAGCGCATCCGCCGAGCGCACCAGCCGCGCCGACTTTCATGCCCGGCACCAGGCCCAGGCCCGTGCCCTGGCCGAACAGTGGCTGTCGCAGCGCCCGCAGTTGCAAGGCGCCTGGTTTGCCTGGGTCGCCACTCAGCTCTACCAGTTGAGCCCGCCCGAGTACGCCGCCATGGTCCGCCGCGAGCTGCAGCAGCTCAGCGGCTGAGTTCAGTTGCCGCGGTCGCGGCCACTGCTGACTTCTTCAGGTACATCATGCCCGGCCATGCGCTTGCGAAACAATGCAGCGCGCGCCAGCAGCAGGGTGGTGACCGGCACGGTGATCGACAGCAGGACCGGAATCAGCCAGGCATGCAGCACCGGTGACTCCTTGAGCATCGAGAAGTACAGGATCGAGGCCAGGGCCACGCACCAGGCGCCCAGGGTCGAGGCCAGTGCTGGCGGGTGCATGCGCTGGAAGAAGTCCTTCAGGCGAATCAGGCCGACCGCACCGCTCAGGGCGAACAGGCTGCTGAGCAGCAGCAACACGGCCACCAGCACCTCGACCCACAACGGCAATTCATTGGCATTGATCATTCGATCACCTCGCCACGCAGAAGGAATTTAGCCAGGGCGAAGGAGCCGACAAAGCCGAACAGCGCGATCAGCAGTGCCCCTTCGAAATAGGTGTCGCTGGCGTAGCGGATACCCAGCACCAGCATCATCAGCATGGCCAGGATATACAGGTAGTCCAGTGCCAGGACCCGGTCCTGCGCCGAAGGGCCGCGAAACAGCCGCCACAGGGTCAGGGCCATGGCCAGGGCGAAGATGAACAGGCTGGCGAGAATGGCATTGGCAAGCAGGCCAGTCATTCGAAGATCTCCATCAGCGGGCGTTCATAGGTGTGCTTGAAGTGCTCGATGAACTGCGCCTCGTCCTCCAGATCGAACACATGCAGCAAAAGCACGCTGCGATCCAGTGCCAGCTCCGACCAGATGGTCCCTGGGACCACCGTGGTGATCATCGACAAAGCGGCCAGGCCGTGGGCGTCACGCAGTTCCAGGGGAATGTGCACGAAGCGCGAGCGCGGCGGACGGCGCTTGGCCGACCACACGCCGCGGGCGACCTGCAGGTTGGACACCAGCACATCGACGCCGACCCGCAGGATCAGGCGCACGATGGTGCCCGGGCGGCGAATGCGTACCTGCAGCGGGCGCAGCGGCGCCATCAGCAGTGGCGCAACAACGCCGAGCAGGGCGCCCAGCAGCAGGTTGCCCGGGCTTACCGAGAGGTTCAGCAGCAGCCACAGCAGGCACAGCGACAGCGACAGCAGCGGGGCAGGGAACAGGCGCTTCATGGCTGCACCTCGGTGCTGGCGGCCAGGCTGGTCGGCCCCGGAATCGGTCGGGTGCCGAGCACGGCGCTGACGTATTGCTCGGGGTCCTGCAGGCTGGCGGCGGTGTCCTGGGTATAACGCAGCAACGGCTCGGCGCGCAGGCTGAGCAGCACGCACAAGCCCAGCAGCACCACGATGGGGATGCACTCAAAGCGGCGTAGCAGCGGCGAAGGGCGCTCCTGCGGGGTCCAGAAGCGCTGGATGCCGACGCGGGTCATGGCGATCAGCGAAGCCATGCCGGAGAGCACCAGCAACGCCACCAATATCCAGCCGGCGACACTCAACGGCTGCTGCGGCGCCACACCCAGCCCTTGCGGGTTGAACAGTGCGCTGATCAGGCTGAGCTTGCCGATAAAGCCCGACAGCGGCGGCATGCCGATGATCAGCAGGGCGCAGGCGATAAAGCTCAAGCCGAGGAAGGCCATGGTCCAGGGGATCACCTGGCCGATCACCGCTTTCTGTTCGTCATCGAGGTTGATGCCTTTGGGTGGGTGCAGCGACTCGACGGGCGAGGGCAGGCCGTCGCCTTCATCGTCCAGAGGAATTTCGTTGGCCGAGCGCGAGCGCTCGATCAGCTCAGCCAGCAAAAACAGCGCACACAGCGCCAGGGTCGAGCTGACCAGGTAGAACAGCGCGGCGGCGGTCAGGGTTGCCTGGCCGAAGCCGATGGCCGCCAGCAAGGTGCCGGCCGAGACCAGGATGCTCAGGCTGGCCATGCGCTCCAGGCGCTGCGCGGCCAGTATCGACACCGCCGCGCAGCCCAGGGTGGCGAGGCCGCCGTAGATCAGCCAGTCGCCACCAAAGAACGCCGAAGCACCGGCCTGTCCGGAAAACAGCAAGGTCCACAGGCGCAGTACGGTATAGAAGCCGACCTTGGTCATGATCGCGAACAGCGCGGCCACCGGTGCGCTGGCCGACGAATAGGCCGGCACCAGCCAGAAGTTCAGTGGCCAGATCCCGGCCTTGGCCAGGAACGCCGTGGCCAGGATCGCCGCGCCGGCGTGTAGCAGGCCGCGATCGGCCTCCGGTACCAGCGGGATTTTCAGGGCCAGGTCGGCCATGTTCAGGGTGCCGGTGACGCCGTAGAGCATCGCCGCACCGATCAAAAACAGTGACGAGGCCAGCAGGTTGATGGCGATGTAGTGCAGGCCGGCCTTGACCCGCGCGCGCCCCGAACCATGCAGCATCAGGCCGTAGGAGGCCGCCAGCAACACTTCAAAGAACACGAACAGGTTGAACAGGTCGGCGGTCAGGAAGGCGCCATACAGGCCCATCAGCTGGATCTGGAACAGCGCGTGGAAGCTGGCGCCGGCGCGGTCCCAGCGGGCCATGGCGAACACCAGGGCGCTGACCCCGACGATGCCGGTGAGTACCAGCATCAGGGCCGATAGACGGTCGACCACCAGCACGATGCCGAACGGCGCCGGCCAGTTGCCGGGCAAGTAGACGCCAATCGAGCTGGCCTGGCCCTGACCTTGCACCCATAGCAACAGGGTAATGGCGATACCCAGGCCGAGCAGGCTGGAGATCAGGTTGATGCGCGCCTTGAGCGGTCGGCGTTTTTCCCCGAGCAGCAGCATCAGCGCTGCGGTCAGCAACGGCAGCAGGATGGGTGCGACGATCAGTTGGTTCATCGCACTCATTCGTTAGGCTCCCGGCCATCGACATGGTCGGTCCCGGTCAGGCCGCGCGAAGCCAGCAACACCACCAGGAACAGTGCGGTCATGGCGAAGCTGATGACGATCGCGGTGAGCACCAGGGCCTGGGGCAGCGGGTCGGTGTAGTTGAGCAGATCCTGGGGCACGCCGTCCTTGATGATCGGCTCCTTGCCGATGAACAGGCTGCCCATGCTGAAGATGAACAGGTTGACCCCGTACGACAGCAGGCACAGGCCCATTACCACCTGGAAGGTCCGTGGCCGCAGGATCAGCCAGACCCCGGAGGCGGCGAGCACGCCAATGGCGATTGCAATGACTTCTTCCATCAGGCGGCTCCTGCTTGAGTGGGTTTCTGTTGGCTGCCCGGGCGATGACCACGCACCGACTGGTGAGCCAGCGCGGTGAGGATCAGCAGGGTCGAACCGACCACCACGGTGAACACGCCGATATCGAAGAACAGCGCACTGGCCAGGTGGGTGTCACCCAGCAATGGCAAATGCAGGTGCGCGGTGTGGGTGGTCAGGAACGGGTAGCCGAGCAGCATCGCGCCAACCCCGGTGAGGGTCGCGCAGAGCAGCCCGGTGCCCATCCAGCGCAGCGGTCGCAGGCTCATCTGCGCTTCGACCCACTGGGTGCCGGCCACCATGTACTGGAGGATGAACGCCACCGACATTACCAGGCCGGCGACGAAACCGCCGCCTGGCTGGTTGTGGCCGCGCATGAACAGGTACATCGACACCACCAGGGCGATTGGCAGCAGCAGGCGCACCAGCGCCGCCGGCACCATCATGAAACCCAGCGCGGTGTCGGCCGCGTGGCGCGGGTTGACCAGGTCGGTGACCACGTCCGGGGCCAGCAGGCGCTGCTGCGCCGGCAACTGCATGCTCTCCTTGGGCGGGCGGAAGCGTCGCAGCAGGGCGAACACCGCCAGGGCCACGGCCACCAGCACGGTGATCTCGCCGAGGGTATCGAAGCCGCGGAAGTCCACCAGCATGACGTTGACCACGTTGCTGCCGCCACCTTCGGGCAAGGCCCGGCTCAGGTAGAACGAGGAGATGTCGTTGGGGGTCGGGCGGGTCAGCATGGCATAGGACAGCAGCGCCATGCCGCCACCGACGCCGACCGCCAGCAGCAGGTCGCGCAGGCGGCGCAGGCGCGCGCGCTCCTGGGTGCCCGGCAGCGGCGAGACGCCTTCGATCCGCCGTGGCAGCCAGCGCAGGCCGAGCAGGATCAGCACCGTGGTGACCACCTCGACCACCAGTTGGGTCAGGGCCAGGTCCGGGGCCGAGAACCAGACGAAGGTAATACAGGTCATCAGGCCGCAGACACTGACCATGGTCAGCGCCGCCAGCCGGTGGTACTTGGCCTGCCAGGCAGCGCCCAGGGCGCAGGCAATGGCGATCAGCCAGAGCATGACGAACACACCCGAGCCCGGGATCTTCGGCCGGTCACCCCAGCTCAGGCCGCTGTGCAGCATCGGCAGCAGGCCGGCCAGCAGGGCGATCAGCACCAGCATGAACAGCTGCTTTTGCAGGCGCCGGGTGGTGAATACCCGTTCGAAACGCCGGGCGGTGCGCATGATCAGCACCTGGCCGTGTTCGAACAGGCGCTTGCCGTTGAAGCGCTCGATCAGCGGCGGCGACGGGAAGCGCCCGAGCTTGAGCTGGTTGCGCAGCAGCAGGTAAAGGATGATGCCGCCGCTCATGGCGATCAGGCTCATGATCAGCGGCGCGTTCCAGCCGTGCCAGATCGCCAGGCTGTACTCGGGCAGGGTGCCGCCCACCACCGGCAAAGCGGCAGCGGCCAGCAGCGGGCCGACCGATTGCGCCGGGAAGATACCGACCACCAGGCAGGTCATCACCAGCAATTCGACCGGCGCGCGCATCCAGCGCGGCGGCTCGTGGGGCGTGTGCGGCAGGTCGGTGGCCGGCGGGCCGAAGAACACGTCGACGGTAAAGCGCAAGGCATAGGCAACGCTGAAGGTACCGGCGAGGGTGGCGATGACCGGCAAGGCCGCTTCGACCCAGGCGGTGGAGCTGATGAATACGGTTTCGGCGAAGAACATCTCTTTGGACAGGAAGCCGTTCATCAACGGCACCCCGGCCATCGCAGCGCTGGCGACCATGGCCAGGGTCGCGGTGAACGGAATGAGCCGGAACAGACCGCTGAGGCGGCGGATGTCGCGGGTGCCGCTTTCGTGGTCGATGATCCCTGCGGCCATGAACAGCGAGGCCTTGAAGGTGGCATGGTTGAGGATGTGAAACACCGCGGCGACCGCTGCCAGCGGGCTGTTCAGGCCCAGCAGCAGGGTGATCAGGCCCAGGTGGCTGATGGTCGAATAGGCCAGCAGGCCCTTGAGGTCGTTCTGGAACATCGCCGCAAAGGCGCCGAGCACCAGGGTGGCGGCGCCGGCGCCGCTGACGATCCAGAACCATTCCTCGGTGCCGGAGAGCGCCGGCCACAGCCGCGCCAGCAGGAATACCCCGGCCTTGACCATGGTCGCCGAGTGCAGGTAGGCCGAGACCGGGGTGGGCGCCGCCATGGCATGGGGCAGCCAGAAGTGGAAGGGGAATTGCGCGCTTTTGCTCAACGCGCCGAGCAGGATCAGGGGTAACAGGACGGGATACAGGGCATGGTTGCGAATCTGCTCACCGGCAGCGAGGACCTTGTCCAGGTCGTAGCTGCCGACCACATGGCCGAGCAGCAGTACCCCCGCCAGCAGGCATAGGCCACCCGCGCCGGTGACCATCAGGGCCATGTAGGCACCGCGGCGGGCGTCGGCGCGATGGTGCCAGTAGCCGATCAACAGGAACGAGAACAGGCTGGTCAGTTCCCAGAAGAATACAATCTGGATCAGGTTGCCGGAAATCACCAGGCCGAGCATGGCACCCATGAACGCCAGGAAAAAGGCAAAGAAGCGCGGCACCGGGTCTTGCGGCGACATGTAGTAGCGCGCGTACAGCGACACCAGGGTACCGATGCCCAGCACCAGCAAGGAGAACAGCCAGGCGAAGCCGTCCATGCGCAGGACCAGGTTCAGGCCCAGGCTCGGCAGCCACAGGAATTCTTCACGGATCACGCCGCCATGGGCGATCTGCGGGTACATCAAAGCGACCTGGACAGTGCCCACCAGGGCGACCAGTCCGGCCAGCAGCGATTCGCTGTTGCGTGCGTTGTGCGGCAAGACAGCCGCCAGGCAGCTGCCGACGAACGGCAGAAGCAGTAGCACTATCAAGGACATAGATTTCTAATCTGCAGGAGTTTGTAAGGGATCATACGTGGCGACTGGTCGATCACCAACCCGCAAGCTGTCGCAGAATCCTACAAGAGCGCTGTATCAATCCTTTTTTTTATAACAGTTTTTTTCAAAGGATAGCCTGCATTTGTCGATCACAGGCCCGGTTCGCGTTCTTCGGCGTGGGCCTCGAGAGTCGTCTGCTCTTGGTTACGGCGGCGAAACTTCAGCTCGCTGACCACCACGGCGACGACGATCAGCAAACCGCCAAGCAGGGCCACGCCTGGCAGGCGCTCGCCGGCAATGCGCCCGACGATGCCGGCCCACACCGGTTCACCGGCATAAATCAGCGTGGCACGGGTTGGCGAGACCGATTTCTGTGCCCAGTTCATCGCCACCTGGATCACCGCGCTCATCGCCCCCAGGCCCACGGCGCTGAGCAGCAACAGCCAGGAGAAGTCCGGCAGGCGCTCCTGGGTCGGTACCACCATCATGAACGACAGCACCGAGGCGGTGGCCAGTTGCACGACGGTTACCCGGCGAACATCCACCTGGCCGGCGTAGCGGCTGATCAGGATGATTTCTGCGGCAATGGCTACGGCGCTGACCAGGGTGGCGATTTCCCCAGGACTGAACTGCAGCGAACCACCACCGGGGCCTGCCAGCAGCATCAGGCCGGCAAACGCCAGGCCAATCCCCAGGCTTGGCATCAGGCCCGGGCGGCGGCCCAGCACCAGCCATTGCAGCAAGGGCACGAAGGGTACGTAAAGGGCGGTGATGAATGCCGACTGGCTGCTGCTGATGGTTTGCAGGCCAACGGTCTGCAGGCCGTAGCCAAGCATGATCGATACACCGATCAACACCCCGGCCTTGAGTTCGGTAGCGGTCAGGCCCGGCAGCGAGCGGGCCGTCACCAGACCGACGAACAAGGCCGCGGCGGCAAAGCGCAAACCCACGAAGAACATCGGCCCGCTAACCGTCATCACGTTATGCACCAGCAAAAAGGTGCCGCCCCAGAGCATAGTGATAAACACCAGCACCAGTTCGGCCTTGCTCAGCCGGAAGGAAACGGAAGGGCGTTCAGCGGGGTTCGTTGGGGTCATGGCCTTGCACACGGAAGAGGGTCGACGCACAATTGCGGCGAAAGTGGGCAGTATACTGCGCAACCCCTATTGATGAGCAATATAGTGCACAAAGATTCCCCTCAACGCGCCTCGGTGCTTCAGCATGTCAGCCAGAACATTCGTCGCCTGCGCCATGCTGCCCAGTTGAGCCAGAGTGCCCTGGCGCAAAAGTCCGGGGTCAGCCGGCGCATGCTGGTGGCCATCGAGGCCGGCGAAAAGAATGTCAGCCTGACCACCCTCGATCTGATCGCCGAAGCCCTGCAAGTTGCCTTCAGTGACTTGATCAAGGCGCCGGATAGCCGCGACCCGAGCCGCATCAACGAACTGGCCTGGGCCGGTGTGCATCCCGGCAGCAAGGCCGTGCTGCTGGCAAGCTCCGCCGCCACCCGGGAGGTCGAACTCTGGGAGTGGCGCCTGGAACCCGGTGAGGTCTACCCCTGCGAGCCCGATGCCGATGGCTGGAGCGAGCAGTTGTTTGTGTTCGAAGGCTGCCTGACCCTGGAGGTCGAAGGGCAGCAACAGCGGCTCAATGCTGGCGAGTTCTTCACCTTTGCCAGCAATCGCCGCTATGCCTATCGCAATGACGGCGAGGTGGCGACCCGCTTCGTGCGCAATGTGGTGATCTGAGCACGCGGCGGGTCACGGCACTCAGCGCTTGGTGTCGGTCAGGTAGTGTTCGGTGGAAATCACCTGGGCGTAGGCGAAGGCCAGCGATGCCATAAAGGCTGCATGCACCTGCGCCGCCGGCACATTGATGCCGTTGAACTCCAGGGCGCGGGTCGCGCAGGCATCGTGAACCACGGTGACGCCATAGCCGTAGTCGGCCGCCGCGCGGCTGACGGCATCGATGCACATGTGGCTCATGCTGCCGATCACCGTGACCTCGCTGACGTTCTGCTCATCCAGCAACTGCTTGAGCCCGGTACCCAGGAACGAATTGACCTTGTGCTTGAGCAGCACCGGCTCGTCTGCGCGGCTGGCGGCCTTGGGGTGAATCTGCGCACCTTGCGAGCCCGGGGTGAAGAACGGCGCGTCTTCGGACTCGAACTCGTGGCGTACATGCACCACCAGGTCGCCGCGGGCGCGGGCGGCCTCAAGGATGCTGGCGGCGTTGTCGGCTGCCGCATCGGCACCATCCAGAGTCCATTTGCCGCCGGGGAAGTAATCGTTCTGGATATCGATGACGATCAGTGCCTGCTTGCTCATGTCAAAAGCCTCGTGTTGGGGAGTGGTTGTGGCGTGTTGATAGTTATAGGCTTGGACGATGCGCTTGCGGATTGGCGCGAACGACAAATTGGCGGGAAAAACTGACAATGGCAGCGGCGCAGGACACTCTGGAAATTGGCGTGCTGGTTTATCCCGGCGCGCAACTGGCCGCCGTGCATGGCCTGACCGATCTGTTTGCCGTGGCCAACCGCCTGCGCCTGGAGTTGGGGGCGCTGGAGCGGCCCGCATTGCGCGTCAGCCATTGGAGCGAGGGGCCTGATCAGCAACTGCAGGTAACCTTCGACACGCACCCAGGCAGCCTGCACCCGCTGCGGGCCATGATCATCCCGCCGAGCCTGACCCAGGCGCCCTCGCCCGAACTGCTCGATCGCTACTGTGCCAGCCTGCGTCAATGGCATGCGGACGGCGCGTTGCTGGTGTCGGTTTGCGTCGGGGTGTTCTTCATCGCCGCCAGCGGCCTGCTGGACGGGCGCCCGGCGACCACCCACTGGAATTTCGCGCAATCACTGGCCGAGCGCTTTGCGCAGGTGCAGGTCGAAGCCAACCTGCCGCTGCTCGATGACGGCGACATCATCACCTCGGCCGGGTTGATGGCCTGGACCGATCTGGGCCTGAAACTGGTCGAGCGTTTCCTGGGCGAAACCCTGGCGGCGGAGACTGCGCGGTTCCTGGCGGTCGAACGGGTCAGCGGCGGGCAGCACCCCGGCAGCGTCTTCAGCCCTCGGCTGGACCACGGCGATGAGGCGGTGCTCAAGGTCCAGCACTGGTTGCAGGGCAGTGGTGCGCGTGAGGTGTCGCTGGCGGCCATGGCCGCGTGTGCCGGCCTTGAGCAGCGTACTTTCCTGCGCCGCTTTCGCAGCGCCACGGGCCTTAAGCCCACCGAGTACTGCCAGCAGGTCAGGGTCGGGCGGGCTTGCCGCATGCTTGAGTTCACCAACCGCTCAATCGACCAGATCGCCTGGGGTGTCGGCTATCAGGACCCGGGCGCGTTTCGCAAAGTGTTCTTCAAGGTCACCGGCCTTGCCCCCAGCGACTACCGGCGCCGACTCACCGCTGTGGTGGCTTGATCCTACTTTGGTACAGGCCGGGCTGCGCACTTGGCGTTTTGTTGCCTATTATCCGTTGCAACCAAGACGGAGAACGCCATGAGCGCCCCTGAACAAGCCGAGAGTCCGCCGGCCGATGTGCTGATCATCGGCGGCGGCCTGAGCGCAGCCCTGCTGGCCGCGCAGCTGTTGCGCCAAGCCGGCCAGCGCCGTGTACTGGTCGTCGAGCCACGCGATGAACTGGGGCGCGGCGAAGCCTACAGCGCCACGCACCTGGGGCACACCCTCAACGGCAATGCCGCGCGCATGAGTGTCGACCCGGACAACGCCGATGACCTGAGCCAGTGGCTGGGCCAGCACATTGCTGCCGGAGGCTGGCCAGAGTCGGCCGCGCAAGGGGTACCGGTGACAGAGCTGTTTGCGCCTCGCGGGCTGTTTGGCGTGTATGTCCGTCAGCGCCTGGCCGAGGCGCAGGCGGTGGGTGCGCAGCAGGGCTCGTGGCTTGAGCATGTTCAGGCCGAGGCGCTGGACCTGGCGGTGGATGAACTGGGGCTCAGCGTAAGCCTGGCCGACGGTCGGACCTTGCGCGCCAGCCGGGCCGTCCTGGCCACCGGCATGTTTGCCGCCGCGCGTACTCCCCAACGCGGCGACAATGCTTTCAACAGCGCCTGTGTGGACCCCTGGGATATCCAGGCCATGCGGTCGATCAACCCGGACGGCCGGGTGGTCATTATCGGTTCCGGGTTGACCATGGTCGACGCCGTGGTGTCGCTGCAGGCAGCCGGCCATCGCGGCCCGATCGAGGTATTTTCCCGCCACGGCCTGCTACCTCATGTACGTCGTCAACCGCCGGCATGGGAAGATTTTCTCGCTGCGGACCTGTCACTGCGCAGTCCATTGCAACTGCTGCGGGCCTTGCGCAATCAGTGCCGCTTGGCCCAGCAGCAGGGCATCGACTGGCAGGCGCCCTTGGACACCGTGCGCGTGCATATCGGCAGGCTCTGGAGCCAGGCCAGCGAGCGTCACAAGCGCCAGTTCGTGCGCCATGTGCGGCCTTGGTGGGAGAGCCATCATCATCGATCGCCACCGCCGGGAGCGGCATTGCTGGCGCAGTTGATCGAAGCAGGGCGATTGCGGATTCATGCGGCGTCGTTGCAAGGGGTCGAAACCGGCGCCGACCGCCTGCCGGTGGTCAAGCTGCGCTTTCGCGGGCAAACGCAGGTCGAGCGGATCAGCGCCGACGCCCTGATCAATTCCACCGGTATTGAGTACGACTGGCGCCGGGTGGCCCGGCCCTTGCCGCAGAATTTGCTGCAACGCCGGCTGATCCAGCCGGGGCCGCTGGCCCTGGGCATCGCCGCAAACGCCCAGGGCGCGGTGCAGGATGGCGAGGGCCGCTACAGTTCGCAGCTGTTTGCCATGGGCCCGCCGCTGCGCGGGTTGTGGTGGGAGAGCACATCGGTGACCGACGTGGCCTTGCAGGCCAAGGCGCTGGCGCAGCTTCTGGCCGGCACGGGCCGTTAGTCGTCGTGTTCGGCGCCAGGCTCCAGCAGTTGCGGCCCGGGGCCCTGTTCGCCGAGCTGGTCGTCACAGTTGCGCAGCGGGCAGCTTTGCAGCGACATGCAGCCGCAGCCGATGCAGCCGTCGAGCTGGTCGCGCAGCACCATCAGCTTGTCGATGCGCCGGGTCAGGTCCTGGCGCCATTGCTCCGATAGCCGTTGCCAGTCCTTCACGCTCGGTGCACGGCCCACCGGCAGCGTTTGCAACGCGGCATGAATGGTGGCCAAGGGAATACCCAGGCGTTGCGCCATCTTGATTACCGCCACCCGGCGCAGGGTTTCGCGCGGGTAGCGGCGCTGGTTGCCGGCGCTGCGGGTGCTGTAGATCAGGCCTTTGCTTTCGTAGAAATGCAGGGCGGTCACGGCCACGCCGCTGCGCGCCGACAGTTGGCCGACGCTGAGGGCGCTCTGGGCGGTATCGGGCATGACAGGATTTCTCTTGACCTCTAGTTAACTCGAGGTTTTACCCTGCCTGCCATCGCACCGCAAGTGCAAAGGCAGAGGGAGTAGCTTCATGCTGGTTTCAGACAACAGCCTGTGTTTTACCCAGATGATCGAGTTCGAGGTGGCGCCGGATCGTCAACACGCGCTGGCCCAGGCGCTGGTGCTGCGCAGCGAGTACCTTGCCGTGCAGCACAACGGCCTGGTCGCTGCCAGTATCCAGGCCAGCGATGATGGCAGCCGGGTATTGCAATACCTGCAGTGGCGGTCACGTACTGCCTGGGAGGCTGCTGTCAGCAGTTTCGAGCAGGAGCCGTTCCTGCAACTGATTCGCCAGCACCAGGCCAGAAGCGTGAACTTCAATGCCTTCCAGACCCTCAGCAGCCTGGCGCGTACAGCCGAGCACGGGCTGCACTGCCAACTGCCTATGGACTCAGGAGTACCAGGGTGAATGATGCGGGTAGCGGTCAAGTCGCGCGCCAATGACCATTTCGCTGATCCAGGCACTGAGAATAGAGCTGTAGGCCTTCTGGCTGCGGTCGCTGGACAGCGCGTGGTCGGCGCCGTCGACGATCCGGTGGGTCAGCGAATGGGCACTGACGAAGGCTGAGCGGTAACTCATCAAGGTGCTGTGTGGCACGAAGTCGTCCTGTTCCGACTCCACCAGCAGCACATCGCCGGCAAACTCTGCGCAGGCGCCCAGTGCACGGTTGTCTGCCGGCGCGAGCGGGCGCTGACGGTAGTCGCTCAGACGCTGGCGGTCGAGGGCTTGTTTGGGCAGCTTCCATTCCTCATCCCAGTACAGCGCCGGCACCCGCAATGCCAGCCATTTGACCGGGCGCAAGGCTGTAAGCAAGGTCGCCAGGTAGCCGCCGTAGCTGCTGCCGATCAGGGCGATGGCGCTGCTGTCGACTGCCGGATGACTGACCAGCCGATCGTAGGCGCCAACCAGGTCAGCGAGGTTCTGCTCGCGGGTAACACTCAGGCGCTGGCTTTCGGTCTTCTCGTGGCCACGCAGGTCGAAGGTCATGCACACGCAGCCAAGGCCGGTGATCTGCTTGGCCCTGGCCAGGTCGCGTTGCTGGCTGCCACCCCAGCCGTGCACAAAGAGGATGGCGGGCACCTTGGCACTGGGGCTGACGATGGTTCCGGCGATGCTCTCGCCATCGACCGGAATCTCGATCGCTTCGCTATGGATGGTCATAGTCGCGGATCCGTGCGTATTTGCAGACTCGTCCGAGTTCACTGTCGTCCCCCTGATAGAAAATCGTCGCATCGGCGGGCAGCTCAGGCGCGTCGAAGGCTTCATGGGTGGAGGCGCGCACGCGCATCAGCGCCGGGTCAGCGGCAAACGCCTGCAGCGCCAGTACCTCGGCACTGCTGGCACCACCGATGCGCCAGGATTGTTCGAGCACGCCGCTGCGCAGCTTGCCCTGGCTGTTAAGGCCGCGTGCCACGTCATAGTTGCGCCGTGAGGCAATAAACCCAGGGAAGCTCTGCAGCGCGGCCTGTTCGTAGCTCCTGGCCTGGGTAATGGCCAGGCGCAGGTGATCTTCCAGTTGCAGTTGCAGCAGGTCGTCGTAGTCACCGCGCACCAGCACCAGGTCCGACCCGCCGTAGATCTCCTCGCCCTGATGGTCGCGGGTCAACTGTTGGGTGCCGTAGTAGCTGCAGAGGATGCCGGCGACCAGGGCCTGGCCGACGCTGAAGGTCTGCACCTGGCTGAGGTTCTCCTCCAGGGTCAGGCCCCAGAGGGCTATTTCCTGTTCATCCATGGCGCCCAGTGCCTGCTCCAGGCCTTTCATGTTGTCGATCACGGATTGCCCGCGGCCTGCGGTGGCGCGTACCGGCTTGAGGCGCAGGGGCCCCTCGCGCAACAGCAATTGTGCGGCGCGCAGGGCATCGTCGAGGCTAAAGACGCTGTAGCCACGAAGCAGCGCATCCTGGGCCAGCCGGGCGAAATCATTGCTCCAGCCCAGCGGAAAACGCGCATCGGCCGCAATCGGGTGGGAAATCGCCTTGGTGGCCATAAACGGCTGGCTGACCAGGCCGCCAAACAGATCGGTCGGTGCGCCAATGCCCATTGCCCGATAGCGTTCGGCACCGATCAGGGTTTCAGTGGGCAGGTAGTAGAAGTTCTGGTTTGCCGTCGGCGGCTGGGCAGGGCTGACCACCTCGGTGTGGAACAACTGCGCGAGCCGTTCGGCGAGCTTGAGGTGCACACTGTGTTCGTGTTCGGGTGTACTTTGACGGGTATCCAGCAGCACCACGCCTTGCTTGCGGTCTGTCGATCGGAGCATGGGCAGATCCTCCCTTGCCGGGCTGTACTGAATGTGAAGTCTATGAGTGGCAGAAGTTCAGGGTGAGTGACTGAAGGATGGTTTTTAGGTTATATAAATATGAAAATTGATAATTTATAGTTCTATTGGTGGCTGGTGCACTATGGCGTTGCACTTTCCCTACACGGATTTAGGCAACGTCTGCTTTGCATGGCGACGACAACCAGAGAGCCTGCTGTCATGAACGATCTTCCGCTGTATTTCGACTACGCCGCCACGACACCGGTCGACGAGCGAGTCATCCAGGCCATGGTCAGCTGTCTGGGCGCCTCGGGCAATTTTGGCAATCCGGCCTCCAGCTCCCATTGCTACGGGCAGAACGCGCGCACGGCCGTGGAGAATGCCCGTGCCCAGGTTGCCGGGCTGGTGGGGGCACAGGCCGGGCAGATCGTCTGGACCTCGGGGGCGACCGAATCGAACAACCTGGCGCTCAAAGGCCTCGCCCAGTGGCGCCCGGGTGGTCACATCATTACCAGCCAGATCGAACACAAGGCGGTGCTCGATACCGTTCGCCAGCTTGAGCAAAACGGATTCGAGCTGACCTTGCTCGCGCCCGACGCCCAGGGCCTGATCACAACCGAAGCGCTGCGCGCAGCCCTGCGCGAAGATACCTTCCTGGTTTCACTGATGCTGGTGAACAACGAACTGGGGACCGTCAACGATATCCCGGCGCTGGCCGAGGTTGTACGCCAGCATGGCGCCTTGCTGCATGTGGACGCGGCGCAAGGGGCGGGCAAGCTGTCGATCGACCTGGCCCGCTGGCCGGTCGACTTGATGTCCTTTTCCGCGCACAAGGTCTATGGGCCCAAAGGCATTGGCGCCTTGTATGTAGGAGAGCGCGCCAGGCCCTTGCTGCAAGCGCAGATCCACGGCGGCGGGCACGAAGGCGGGCTGCGCTCCGGGACGCTGGCAACGCACCAGATCGTCGGCATGGGCGAGGCGTTTGCCGTGGCCCAGGCGCTGCTTGAAGACGAAACCCGGCGCATCGCTCATCTGCAGCAGCGCTTGCTCGATCAGTTGCTGAGCGTGCCCGGGGTGAAGCTCAACGGCAGTGCCGGGCAACGCATCGCGCATACCCTGAGTCTTACCTTCGGCGGTGACGTTCCCGATTTTTCGACGTTGGCCCAGACCTTGGCATTTTCTTCGACCTCAGCCTGCAATTCGGCGAGCAATGCAGCGTCCCACGTGCTTCTTGCGCTGGGGCTCGAGCCGCAGGCCGCGCGCCAGACCCTTCGCCTGAGCCTGGGCCGCTACACCCGGGCAGAAGACATCGACCAGGCAATCCGCGCGATCAAGGCCTCGTTACAATCACAACCCTTCTGGGCGGTTGCCCAGGGCTGAAGCCTGTTCCATTATCAGTGCCTATAACAATGGATGCCGTGGTAGCAGGAGTCAGCATGAACATTCAGTCTTCAACGCAGGAAGCGGTGAATACGCGCCTGGAACGTATTCGTGAAGTGATGCAGCGCGAAGGCGTCGATGCCCTGTTGGTGCCTTCGGCCGACCCGCACCTTTCCGAATACCTGCCCGGTTATTGGCAGGCCAGGCAATGGTTGTCCGGGTTCCATGGCTCGGTCGGCACCTTGATCGTCAGCGCCGACTTCGCCGGCCTGTGGGCGGACAGCCGCTATTGGGAACAGGCAGAAAAGGAACTGGCGGGCACTACCATCGAACTGGTGAAGTTGCTGCCAGGCAAGCCCGGTCCGCTGGACTGGCTGGCCGAGCAGGCACCTGAAGGCGGCGTGGTTGCGGTCGACGGCGCGGTCATGGCCCTGGCATCTGCACGCCAGCTGGGCGAGCGGCTCAAGGCGCGCAACGTGCGTTTGTTAAGTGATAGGGATCTGCTCGGGCAAATCTGGGCTGACCGCCCGGCGCTGCCGGAAAACCCGGTGTACCAGCACCTGCCGCCCGAAGCCACGGTCAGTCGTGCCGAAAAGCTGGCCAACCTGCGTCAGGCCATGGGCGAGCGTGGCGCCGACTGGCACTTCATCGCCACTCTGGACGACATCGCCTGGCTGTTCAACCTGCGCGGCAGTGACGTTTCCTACAATCCAGTGTTCGTCTCCTTTGCCCTGATCAGCCAAGGTCAGGCCACCCTGTTCGTCGCCCTGAACAAGGTCGACGAACATTTGCGTCATGTGCTGGAAGTCGACGGCATCAGTTTGCGCGACTATGCCGAGGTTGCCTCGGCACTGGCCGCGATTCCCGCTGGCGCCAGCCTGCTGATCGACCCGGCCCGAGTTACCAGTGGCCTGTTGGCCAATGCCGCCAATGGCGTTCGCCTGGTAGAAGGGTTGAACCCGACCACGCTGGCCAAGTCGCAGAAAAGCGCAGCCGACCTTGCACATATCCGCAAGGCCATGGAGCAAGATGGCGCGGCGCTGTGCGAATTCTTCGCCTGGTTCGAGGCGGCCCAGGGGCGCGGCGAGCCGATCACCGAGCTAAGCGTGGATGAACAGCTCAGTGCTTCGCGTGCACGTCGCCCGGGGTTCGTCTCGCTGAGCTTCTCGACCATCGCCGCCTTCAATGCCAATGGTGCCATGCCGCATTACCGGGCAACCGACGAATCCCACGCGCGCATTGAAGGCGATGGTCTGTTGCTGATCGATTCCGGCGGACAGTACCTGGGCGGGACTACCGACATCACCCGGATGGTGCCGATAGGCAACCCCACTGTTGAACAAAAACAGGACTGCACCCGGGTACTCAAAGGTGTCATTGCTTTGTCCCGCGCGCGTTTCCCTCGCGGCATCCTGTCGCCACTGCTCGATGCCATAGCCCGTGCGCCCATCTGGGCGGAGCAGGTCGACTACGGTCATGGCACAGGGCATGGTGTCGGCTACTTCATGAATGTGCATGAAGGGCCGCAGGTGATTGCCTATCAGGCCGCCGCCGCGCCACAGACCGCCATGCAGGCGGGAATGATCACCTCGATCGAGCCCGGTACCTATCGTCCCGGCGAGTGGGGCGTGCGTATCGAGAACCTGGTGTTCAACCGTGAGGTGGGCAAAAGCGCGTTTGGCGACTTTCTCGAGTTTGAAACCCTGACGCTGTGCCCGATCGATACCCGCTGCCTGCTGACGCAGCGATTGAGTAATGAGGAGCGTGACTGGCTCAATGGCTATCACGCAGAGGTGCGCAAGCGCCTTTCGCCATTGTTGGAGGGGCCTGCGTTGCGTTGGTTGCAGGTTCGTACGGAATCGATCTGATATTTAAACGGCAGTGACAGCAAGGGCGGCCTGTGGGCTGCCCTTGTTTTTTGATCAGCTTACTTGCAGATGACGATCATGCTGCGGCTGGTGTAGCCAGCAGGGTTGAGGCCAAAAGGATAGTCACCGGGCTCGGCATCGCCGTCACCTGAACGGGCAATGACTTTATAGCCTTTGCTGCCGCAGGAGGCTTCGGCCTTGGCGTAGCATTTGTCCCAAGATGAAGACAGGCCAGAGCAGTTGATGTGCAGGCCTTTCTTGCCTCGTTTGACTTCGGTGCTCGCCGTCGCCGCACACCCCGCGATGGCCAAAATGGCTAGGATGAGCAAAATTCGTTTCATTCCTGTCCTTAATGCGTACCGGGTCTACTGCCCGTGTCTAATTTCCCGTGCTTCGTCCCTGATGCCTCTTCGCGTCCCTGTCTTGTCAATTAGATATCTTTAAGGTTGACGTTATATGACAGCTTAAAGATGGTGGAAGTCCGGCACAATGACCAGCGTCTATTTAAATGCAAATATTTCTCAAATCAGTCAGCGGCAACCAGCGCCGGGCGTTCCTTGCGCAGTGACAGGGTGGCGCCAACTGAGGCGGTAATGATTGCGGCAATAGCCAGCCATTGCGCTACGGTCAGCACTTCGCCCAGGAACAGCAAGCCTGATAGTGCGCCGAACGCGGGTTCGATACTCATCAAGGTGCCGAAGGTCCGGGCGGGCATGCGTGTCAGGGCGACCATTTCCAGGCTGTAGGGCAGGGCTGTGGAGAGTATCGCAACGCCCAGGGCGATAGGCAGCAGTGATGGGGTGAGCAGCGCGCTACCGGCATGGGCTATGCCGATGGGGGCGACGAACAGCGCGGCAATCATCACGCCCAGGGCGGCGGTCTGGATGCCGTTCTCGGCACCGGCCTTTTGCCCATATAGAATGTACAGCGCCCAGCACACGCCGGCGCCCAGTGCGTAGCCTGCGCCAACCAGGTCGATGCCGGCGCTGGTCTGGCCGATCGGAATCAACAGCAGCAAACCAATTACCGCCAGGCCGATCCAGAGAAAATCCACGACCCGTCGCGACGCGTAGAGGGCGACGGCTAGCGGGCCGGTAAACTCCAAGGCGACGGCAATGCCCAGTGGCACGGTGCGCAGCGACATATAGAAGAGGAAATTCATCCCGCCCAGGGCCATACCGTAGATGATCACGGTGCGCAGGGTGCTGGCACTGAGCCTGGCGCGCCAGGGGCGCAGCAGCAACAGCATGATGATGCTGGCAAAGATCAGGCGCAGGGTGGTGGTGCCTTGTGCGCCCACTACCGGGAACATGCTCTTGGCCAGCGAGGCCCCGGACTGGATCGAGGCCATGGCGATCAGCAGCAAGCCAATAGGGAAGAGAGTGGCGGCCAGGCTGCGGGGTTGGCTATTCATTGCGGGAGGGCATTCCTTATATAGGTACTAGCGCGGGCAGACTATGATGCGCAAAGGCCCAAAAATGAGCAATATACTGCTCATTATTCTTTTGTTCGGGGTTTTCTGAATTAACCCTTGACGTCCGATTTAATCTCTCTATAATTCGCCCCACTTCCGGCGCAGTCGGAACTGAAAACTCCTTGAGTTTCAAAGAGTTAGCGGTTCCAGGGTCATCCGGAGGTGCTTCGGTCGAAAGATCGGCAGCGGTGAAAAAGGCGGTTGACAGCGGTTTGAAACGCTGTAGAATTCGCCTCCCGCTACGAGAGATCGCAGCGAGTCAAGTGTTTGAAGTGAAACGAAAAACTTCAAAATAAACGCTTGACAGGCTCTGAGGAAAGCGTAGAATGCGCGCCTCGGTTGAGACGAGAAGCTCTTAACCAACCGCTCTTTAACAACTGAATCAAGCAATTCGTGTGGGTGCTTGTGAGCTCAGACTGATAGTCAAAAAGATTATCAGCATCACAAGTGGCTACACGAAAATCGAAAGATTTGAAAGTAAGTCATTTGAGATTGCTGAGCCAAGTTTAGGGTTTTCTCAAAACCCAAGCAGTATTGAACTGAAGAGTTTGATCATGGCTCAGATTGAACGCTGGCGGCAGGCCTAACACATGCAAGTCGAGCGGATGAGAAGAGCTTGCTCTTCGATTCAGCGGCGGACGGGTGAGTAATACCTAGGAATCTGCCTGGTAGTGGGGGACAACGTTTCGAAAGGAACGCTAATACCGCATACGTCCTACGGGAGAAAGCAGGGGACCTTCGGGCCTTGCGCTATCAGATGAGCCTAGGTCGGATTAGCTAGTTGGTGAGGTAATGGCTCACCAAGGCGACGATCCGTAACTGGTCTGAGAGGATGATCAGTCACACTGGAACTGAGACACGGTCCAGACTCCTACGGGAGGCAGCAGTGGGGAATATTGGACAATGGGCGAAAGCCTGATCCAGCCATGCCGCGTGTGTGAAGAAGGTCTTCGGATTGTAAAGCACTTTAAGTTGGGAGGAAGGGTACTTACCTAATACGTGAGTATTTTGACGTTACCGACAGAATAAGCACCGGCTAACTCTGTGCCAGCAGCCGCGGTAATACAGAGGGTGCAAGCGTTAATCGGAATTACTGGGCGTAAAGCGCGCGTAGGTGGTTCGTTAAGTTGGATGTGAAATCCCCGGGCTCAACCTGGGAACTGCATCCAAAACTGGCGAGCTAGAGTAGGGCAGAGGGTGGTGGAATTTCCTGTGTAGCGGTGAAATGCGTAGATATAGGAAGGAACACCAGTGGCGAAGGCGACCACCTGGGCTCATACTGACACTGAGGTGCGAAAGCGTGGGGAGCAAACAGGATTAGATACCCTGGTAGTCCACGCCGTAAACGATGTCAACTAGCCGTTGGAATCCTTGAGATTTTAGTGGCGCAGCTAACGCATTAAGTTGACCGCCTGGGGAGTACGGCCGCAAGGTTAAAACTCAAATGAATTGACGGGGGCCCGCACAAGCGGTGGAGCATGTGGTTTAATTCGAAGCAACGCGAAGAACCTTACCAGGCCTTGACATGCAGAGAACTTTCCAGAGATGGATTGGTGCCTTCGGGAACTCTGACACAGGTGCTGCATGGCTGTCGTCAGCTCGTGTCGTGAGATGTTGGGTTAAGTCCCGTAACGAGCGCAACCCTTGTCCTTAGTTACCAGCACGTTATGGTGGGCACTCTAAGGAGACTGCCGGTGACAAACCGGAGGAAGGTGGGGATGACGTCAAGTCATCATGGCCCTTACGGCCTGGGCTACACACGTGCTACAATGGTCGGTACAGAGGGTTGCCAAGCCGCGAGGTGGAGCTAATCTCACAAAACCGATCGTAGTCCGGATCGCAGTCTGCAACTCGACTGCGTGAAGTCGGAATCGCTAGTAATCGCGAATCAGAATGTCGCGGTGAATACGTTCCCGGGCCTTGTACACACCGCCCGTCACACCATGGGAGTGGGTTGCACCAGAAGTAGCTAGTCTAACCTTCGGGAGGACGGTTACCACGGTGTGATTCATGACTGGGGTGAAGTCGTAACAAGGTAGCCGTAGGGGAACCTGCGGCTGGATCACCTCCTTAATCGACAGACATCAGCTGTCTTATGAGCTCCCACACGAATTGCTTGATTCATTGAAGAAGACGATATCGGTAACAGCTCTTAACTGGGTCTGTAGCTCAGTTGGTTAGAGCGCACCCCTGATAAGGGTGAGGTCGGCAGTTCGAATCTGCCCAGACCCACCAGTTTCTTGTTGGGGCCATAGCTCAGCTGGGAGAGCGCCTGCCTTGCACGCAGGAGGTCAGCGGTTCGATCCCGCTTGGCTCCACCACCCCTTGCTACCGTGTCAAAGCTTAGAAATGAATATTCGCGTCGAATATTGATTTCTGAACTTTTTCAGAATCGTTCTTTAAAAATTTGGGTGTGTGATAGAAAGATAGACTGGACAGCACTTTCACTGGTGTGTGTTCAGGCTAAGGTAAAATTTGTGAGTAATTACAAGTTTTCGGCGAATGTTGTCTTCACAGTATAACCAGATTGCTTGGGGTTATATGGTCAAGTGAAGAAGCGCATACGGTGGATGCCTTGGCAGTCAGAGGCGATGAAAGACGTGGTAGCCTGCGATAAGCTTCGGGGAGTCGGCAAACAGACTTTGATCCGGAGATCTCTGAATGGGGGAACCCACTCAGCATAAGCTGAGTATCTTGTACTGAATACATAGGTGCAAGAGGCGAACCAGGGGAACTGAAACATCTAAGTACCCTGAGGAAAAGAAATCAACCGAGATTCCCTTAGTAGTGGCGAGCGAACGGGGACTAGCCCTTAAGTGGCTTTGAGATTAGCGGAACGCTCTGGAAAGTGCGGCCATAGTGGGTGATAGCCCTGTACGCGAAAATCTCTTAGTCATGAAATCGAGTAGGACGGAGCACGAGAAACTTTGTCTGAATATGGGGGGACCATCCTCCAAGGCTAAATACTACTGACTGACCGATAGTGAACCAGTACCGTGAGGGAAAGGCGAAAAGAACCCCGGAGAGGGGAGTGAAATAGATCCTGAAACCGTATGCGTACAAGCAGTGGGAGCCTACTTTGTTAGGTGACTGCGTACCTTTTGTATAATGGGTCAGCGACTTATATTCAGTGGCGAGCTTAACCGAATAGGGGAGGCGTAGCGAAAGCGAGTCTTAATAGGGCGTTTAGTCGCTGGGTATAGACCCGAAACCGGGCGATCTATCCATGGGCAGGTTGAAGGTTAGGTAACACTGACTGGAGGACCGAACCGACTACCGTTGAAAAGTTAGCGGATGACCTGTGGATCGGAGTGAAAGGCTAATCAAGCTCGGAGATAGCTGGTTCTCCTCGAAAGCTATTTAGGTAGCGCCTCATGTATCACTGTAGGGGGTAGAGCACTGTTTCGGCTAGGGGGTCATCCCGACTTACCAAACCGATGCAAACTCCGAATACCTACAAGTGCCGAGCATGGGAGACACACGGCGGGTGCTAACGTCCGTCGTGAAAAGGGAAACAACCCAGACCGTCAGCTAAGGTCCCAAAGTTATGGTTAAGTGGGAAACGATGTGGGAAGGCTTAGACAGCTAGGAGGTTGGCTTAGAAGCAGCCACCCTTTAAAGAAAGCGTAATAGCTCACTAGTCGAGTCGGCCTGCGCGGAAGATGTAACGGGGCTCAAACCATACACCGAAGCTACGGGTATCACTTAGGTGATGCGGTAGAGGAGCGTTCTGTAAGCCTGTGAAGGTGAGTTGAGAAGCTTGCTGGAGGTATCAGAAGTGCGAATGCTGACATGAGTAACGACAATGGGAGTGAAAAACTCCCACGCCGAAAGACCAAGGTTTCCTGCGCAACGTTAATCGACGCAGGGTTAGTCGGTCCCTAAGGCGAGGCTGAAAAGCGTAGTCGATGGAAAACAGGTTAATATTCCTGTACTTCTGGTTATTGCGATGGAGGGACGGAGAAGGCTAGGCCAGCTTGGCGTTGGTTGTCCAAGTTTAAGGTGGTAGGCTGAGATCTTAGGTAAATCCGGGATCTTAAGGCCGAGAGCTGATGACGAGTTGCCATTAGGCGACGAAGTGGTTGATGCCATGCTTCCAAGAAAAGCTTCTAAGCTTCAGATAACCAGGAACCGTACCCCAAACCGACACAGGTGGTTGGGTAGAGAATACCAAGGCGCTTGAGAGAACTCGGGTGAAGGAACTAGGCAAAATGGCACCGTAACTTCGGGAGAAGGTGCGCCGGTGAGGGTGAAGGACTTGCTCCGTAAGCCCATGCCGGTCGAAGATACCAGGCCGCTGCGACTGTTTATTAAAAACACAGCACTCTGCAAACACGAAAGTGGACGTATAGGGTGTGACGCCTGCCCGGTGCCGGAAGGTTAATTGATGGGGTTAGCTAACGCGAAGCTCTTGATCGAAGCCCCGGTAAACGGCGGCCGTAACTATAACGGTCCTAAGGTAGCGAAATTCCTTGTCGGGTAAGTTCCGACCTGCACGAATGGCGTAACGATGGCGGCGCTGTCTCCACCCGAGACTCAGTGAAATTGAAATCGCTGTGAAGATGCAGTGTATCCGCGGCTAGACGGAAAGACCCCGTGAACCTTTACTATAGCTTTGCACTGGACTTTGAATTTGCTTGTGTAGGATAGGTGGGAGGCTTTGAAGCGTGGACGCCAGTTCGCGTGGAGCCATCCTTGAAATACCACCCTGGCAACTTTGAGGTTCTAACTCAGGTCCGTTATCCGGATCGAGGACAGTGTATGGTGGGTAGTTTGACTGGGGCGGTCTCCTCCTAAAGAGTAACGGAGGAGTACGAAGGTGCGCTCAGACCGGTCGGAAATCGGTCGTAGAGTATAAAGGCAAAAGCGCGCTTGACTGCGAGACAGACACGTCGAGCAGGTACGAAAGTAGGTCTTAGTGATCCGGTGGTTCTGTATGGAAGGGCCATCGCTCAACGGATAAAAGGTACTCCGGGGATAACAGGCTGATACCGCCCAAGAGTTCATATCGACGGCGGTGTTTGGCACCTCGATGTCGGCTCATCACATCCTGGGGCTGAAGCCGGTCCCAAGGGTATGGCTGTTCGCCATTTAAAGTGGTACGCGAGCTGGGTTTAGAACGTCGTGAGACAGTTCGGTCCCTATCTGCCGTGGACGTTTGAGATTTGAGAGGGGCTGCTCCTAGTACGAGAGGACCGGAGTGGACGAACCTCTGGTGTTCCGGTTGTCACGCCAGTGGCATTGCCGGGTAGCTATGTTCGGAAGAGATAACCGCTGAAAGCATCTAAGCGGGAAACTTGCCTCAAGATGAGATCTCACTGGAGCCTTGAGCTCCCTGAAGGGCCGTCGAAGACTACGACGTTGATAGGTTGGGTGTGTAAGCGCTGTGAGGCGTTGAGCTAACCAATACTAATTGCCCGTGAGGCTTGACCATATAACACCCAAGCAATTTGAGCGAAAGCCAGATTGCGGTGTTGTGAAGACTGCACAGCCGAGAATTTGTAACTCACAAACATCACATACCCGATTCGCTGGAGTGTCTAACAAGACCTTCTGGCAACAGAATTTCTTGACGACCATAGAGCATTGGAACCACCTGATCCCATCCCGAACTCAGCAGTGAAACGATGCATCGCCGATGGTAGTGTGGGGTTTCCCCATGTGAGAGTAGGTCATCGTCAAGATTAAATTCCGAAACCCCTATCTGCATATGCAGGTAGGGGTTTTGTCTTTTCAGCGCCCGGCTGGATAAAATGCCGGCCCAAAAAAACCACCCCGCAGGGTGGTTTGTTCGCTTCCTTCGCCGACTCAGTCGCCGTAGTACTCGCAACCACTGGTGCAGGTCTCGTGAATGCGCACCTTGGACAGCTCTGGCAGCAGCGGCTTGACCTGGTCCCAGATCCACTTGGCGATCACTTCGCTGGTCGGATTCTCCAGGCCTGGAATGTCGTTCAGGTAGTTATGGTCCAGTTGTTCGTACAGCGGCTTGAAGATCGCCTTGATCTCGGAGAAGTCGCGGATCCAGCCGGTATGTGGATCGAGCGGGCCGGTCAGGTGCAGGGCAACCTTGAACGAATGGCCATGCAGGCGACCACACTTGTGCCCTTCAGGCACGTGAGGCAGGCGGTGGGCCGATTCGAACGTAAACTCTTTGAAAATTTCCACGATATCTTGACTCTGTAAACCAATGCTGGCGGCCAGTTTACCAGCATGGTTACTTCAGTGGTTGCAGATGCGTGTGCAGCTTGCCGGTTTCTATCAGTTCGAGCAGCTCGTCGCCCAGGCGCTGGCTTTCAGCCATTGCCTTGTGCCAATAACGCTGACGGCTGCCCGCATCGCCCATGAAGCGCTTGAAGTCGCTACGATCCGGCAGCTTGCCGTAGGGCAGGCTGGCCAGGTACTGCGGCGAAGGCGCAAGCAGCAGCACATTGCGCAAGCGCTGGGTATCCCCACGGCGCCACGGCAGGGCCTTGTCGAACCAGCCGGGGATGACCTTGTCGGTGAAGTGCGGATAGAGCACCAGGTCATCGCCGGCAAAAGGCAGATCAAGGTGATAGTCCAGCAAGCCACCATCTCGATAGGTCCCCTGACCGACACCCGGAATATCGCGTACGCCTTGCATGACCATCGGGATCGACCCCGAGGCCAGCAGGCCATGGCGCAAATTGGCAACATCCAGTGGCAGGCAGCGCGAGGGGAAGTCCGTCAGTGGCTGCAATGGCGGAGCGCTGCGGGCGTCGTGCAAGATGATTCGCTCGAAGTGCCGCGACAGGCGTGCACGGCCAATCAGGTTGTCAGCGATGACCGATGACAGGCCCATGCCCAGGCGCGCGCGGTGATCGTCAGCAAGCAGGCCATGGCTTTTGACCACCATGATGTTCAGGCGGTAGCCCGGGCTTGCGAGTATCTGTGCGTCGCGGTTTTCGAGCAGTTCATCGAGCATGCGCTCGCAGCTGCGGCTGACTTCGGCCTGGGTCACGCCCTTGGCAAAGTCCTGCTCGGTGTACAGCTGGCCCAGGCGCTGCAGGGCCTGGGCGGGGTTGGGCAAGCAGGCGCTGGCAAAGCGCCAGGAGCCGATGGATGCGCCGATCAACGCCCGCTCACGGGGTGCGCTGGGCAACCAATGGCCGAACAACGCCAGGTCCAGGCCTTGTATGCCGAGGGCCTTGGGCCCTCCAGCTGCACCCGGCAGCACACCCACATCGGCAGCCTGTAATCCACGCTCGCGGATGCGCTGCAACGCGCGATTGCCGGCCTTGAGCGTCAGCGCCGGGGACTTGATATGGATTGCACTCATACGGGCCTCGCTGTCTTGAGCCGCTAATTATAAAGAACAGCGCTCCGGAAGTGGGGCAGGGCTGCGCTATCATGTCGCCAGTTGTTTTCAGCTTCAATTAAGTTCGGTTGGGTACTCTAGGCCCCGTAGAAACATTTTTGATCTCAACGGAGAGACACCATGAAAACTTTGACTGCCCTGTTCGCCACTGCTGCCCTTGCCCTGAGCGCCAACGTTGCAATGGCTAAAGATGTACAGCCTGACGAGGTCGTAAAACTGGTCAACGCCAAGACCATCAAGTCTCTGGACGAACTCAAGGCCGCCGCAGTAGCCAAGCACCCAGGCGCAACCGTCACCGATTCCGAGCTGGAAGACGAGTACGGCCGCTACATCTACAAGGTCGAACTGCGTGACGCTCAGAATGTCGAGTGGGATGTCGACATGGATGCCAAGACCGGTGAAATCCTCAAGGATGCCCGGGATAACTAATGACCGTTCGATCGCGAACAGCACAGACACTTCTCATCGCGCTGTTGGCCCTCTGCTCGCTGGCTTCGGCCCGCGACCTCGATCAGGATGAAGCCCTGCAATTGCGTCAGCAGGGCGTGATCCTGCCGCTTGAGCAACTGCTGCAGTCCGCCCTGGGGCGTTACCCCGGGGCGAAACTGCTGGAAGCGGAGCTGGAAGAGAAACACGACAGGTATGAGTACGAGGTCGAATTGCTGACCCCTGAAGGCGTGGTACGCGAGATCAAGCTCGACGCTACCAATGGAGTGCTGCTCAAAGACGAGGAAGATGACTGATGCGCCTGTTACTGGTCGAGGACAACGTGCCGCTGGCGGATGAACTGACCCAGAGCCTGCAACGCCAGGGCTATGCGCTCGACTGGCTGGCCGACGGCAGGGATGCGGTCTACCAGGGCAGCAGCGAACCCTATGACCTGATTATTCTCGACCTCGGCTTGCCTGGCTTGCCGGGGCTTGAGGTACTGGCCCAGTGGCGGGCATCGGGGCTGGTGACACCGGTGCTGATCCTCACCGCGCGCGGCTCGTGGGCCGAGCGTATCGAGGGGCTCAAGGCCGGTGCCGATGATTACCTGAGCAAGCCCTTTCATCCAGAAGAGCTGCAGCTGCGCATCCAGTCGCTGCTACGTCGTGCCCGCGGCCTGGCCAACCAGCCGACCCTTGAAGCCGCCGGCCTGCAACTGGACGAAGGCCGCCAGTGCGTGACCCGCGCCGGCGTCGACATCCAGCTCACCGCTGCCGAGTTTCGCCTGTTGCGCTACTTCATGTTGCACCCGCAACAGATCCTGTCGAAAAGCCACCTCGCCGAACACCTTTACGACGGTGAAACCGAGCGCGATTCCAACGTTCTCGAAGTGCACGTCAATCACCTGCGCCGCAAGCTCGGCCGTAGCGTGATCGAAACCCGCCGTGGCCAGGGTTATCGCTATGCCGGGAGCTGCGAGTGAAGTCGATTCAGGCACGCCTGAGCCTTGGCCTGATTGCGGTACTGGTGCTGGTCGGGCTGGCCCTGGCGCAGATCAGCCTGTGGCTGTTCGAGGCTGGCCTGCAGCGCTACCTGGAGACCGGTCTGCGCAAGGAGAGCGAAAACCTGCTGGTGGCCCTGGTACGCGGGCAGACCGGCCTTGAACTGGATGAGCGGCGAATTTCCTCGGCCTATAAGCGGCCGTTTTCCGGCTATTACTTTCGCATCGATTTTGACGGCGGCAACTGGCGCTCGCGTTCGTTGTGGGACATGGACATGCCGGCGCCGCAAACCCCGGGGCTGCACGCTGGCCTGGAGCTGGGGCCGGAAGGCCAGCAACTGCTGGTGCTGCGGGCCGATTACCGGCGCCTGGGCCAGGCGATTTCCATCAGCGTGGCCCAGGACTACACCCCGGTGCGCGATGGCTTCAGGCGCATGCAGCAGATCGGCCTGGGGCTGGGCCTGGTCGCGCTGTTATTGATCCTGGTACTGCAACGCATCACCGTGACCCGCTCGTTGCGGCCGCTGGAGCGCGCCCGCGAACAGATCGCCCAGCTGCAGCAAGGCCAGCGTTCGCAGCTCGATACCCAGGTGCCTACCGAGCTTGAGCCCCTGGTCGCACAGATCAACCACTTGCTGGCCCACACCGAAGACAGCCTGCGTCGTTCACGCAATGCCCTGGGCAACCTCGGGCATGCGCTGAAGACACCGTTGGCGGTGCTGCTCAGCCTGGCCTCCAGCGAACGCCTCAAGGACCTGCCGCAAGTCCGTGCCCAGTTGCGCGACCAGCTCGAGCAGATCCAGCAGCGCCTGAGCCGTGAGCTCAATCGCGCGCGGCTGGCTGGCGATGCGTTGCCGGGCGCGCAGTTTGATTGCGATGCCGAGCTGCCCGGGCTGCTGTCGACCCTGGGCATGATCCATGGCGAAGGCCTGGAGTTGAGCAAGCAGGTGCCGCCCGGTTTGCTCCTGCCCTGGGACCGCGAAGACCTGCTCGAACTGCTGGGCAACCTGCTGGACAACGCCTGCAAATGGGCCGACAGCGAGGTGCAGTTGAGCATCGAAGAACAGCCGCAACGCTATTGCCTGTGGATCGATGATGACGGCCCCGGCATTCCGCAGGCGGCTCGTGAACAAGTGCTTGAGCGCGGTACCCGGCTTGACGAGCAGGTCGATGGCCATGGCCTGGGCCTGGGCATCGTGCGCGATATCGTCGAAGCCTGGGGAGGGCAGATACGTCTGCTTGAGAGCCCGCTCGGTGGCTTGCGGGTCAGCATCGAGCTGCCGCGCAGAGTCAGATAGCATCGCGGGGCAAGTCGGATCGCCGCACGATGAGGCCCGCAAATTTTAACCGCGCCGCGGTTGCCCGTACGCCTGACTGATCCGGTCGATCACCATCGCCAGCGCCACAATCGCCAACCCGGCCTCCACACCCTTGCCGACATTGAGCGTCTGGATCCCTGCCAGCACATCCTCGCCCAAGCCGCGCGCGCCAATCATCGAGGCGACCACCACCATCGACAGCGCCATCATCACCGACTGGTTGAGCCCGGCCATGATGCTCGGCAGCGCCAGCGGCAGTTGCACCCGCCGCAGCCGCTGCCAGCGACTGGCGCCCAGGCCGTGGGCCGCCTGGGTCAGGCTCGGGTCGATCTGGCTCAGGCCCAGTTCGGTCAGGCGGATCAACGGCGGCAGGGCGTAGATCAAGGTGGCGAAGATCGCCGGTACCTTGCCCAGGCCGAACAGCATCAGCACCGGGATCAGGTAGACGAAGCTGGGCAGCGTTTGCATGACATCGAGCACCGGCATCAGCAGCTTGCGCGCCAACGGTCGGCTGGCCAGGAGGATGCCGAGCGGGACGCCGATCAATACGCACAGGCCGGTGCTCACCAGCACCAGTGCGCAGGTCTGCAGGAGCTTGTCCCACAGGCCGACCACGCCGATCAGAAACAACAGGCCGCTGAGCACCAGGGCGCGGGTGATGCTGCGGCTGGCGTGCCAGGTCATCAGCGCGACAATCACCAGCAACAGCCACCAAGGCGCCAGGCGCAGCAGGTTCTCGAGGCCAACCAGCACCTGCAGCAAACCATCGGAAACGTTGCGCAGCTGGTCGCCGTAAGCCAGCACCAACCAATCGACAAAACGGTTAACGGCATCGGCAAAGGAGAAGTGCAGCGCTTCGGGAAAGCCTCCACTCACAGGCTGGCCTCGACCTTGCTGGCAACTTCGGTGGGCAGCCAGGCTTTCCAGATACCAGGGTTATCGCGCATGAACCTGAGCGCGGCATCCTTGGGCGATTCGCGCTTTTCGCTCATCTGCGCCAGGGTCTTGTTCAGGGTATCGATGGGCAGGTCGACCTTGGCGAAGAACTCGACCAGTTCGGGATAATCGGTTTTGAATGGCGCCGAAACACCGATGGACAATTTTGCCGGCAACGAGCGCGTGCCTTGCGGGTTGGGGTTGCTGGCATCGGTCAGGGTCTTCCAGGCTTGGGCATCGAAAGCGGGTTCTTCCAGGCGCACCAGATCGTAGCGGCCCATCAGCGGGGTAGGGCTCCAGTAGTAGAACAACACAGGCTTGCCGCGGCGGATTGCCGAGGTGATTTCAGCATCGAGCGCCGCGCCCGAGCCACTGCGAAAGTTCACGTAGTCCTGGTCCAGCCCGTAGGCCTTGAGCTTCTGGCTGTTGACGGTCTCGGAGGTCCAGCCGCTGGGGCTGTTGAGGAAGCGGCCCTTGTCGGGGGATTCGGGGTCCTTGAACACGGCCTTGTACTGTTTGAGGTCGGCCACCGAGCGCAGCTTTGGCGCCAGATCCTTGATCACGTAGGCCGGCACATACCAGCCCTCATCGGCGTTCTTCACCGTATCGCCGATGCTGAACACCTGGCCGGCCTGCTCGGCCTCGATCCAGGCCGGGCTGCGGCCGGCCCATTCCTCACCGATGACCTGGATGTCGTTGCGCGCCAGCGCCACTTCCATGCTCACGGTGCTGCCGGGCAGGGTATCGGTGGGGTAGCCGTAGCCTTTTTCGACAATCAGCCGCAGGATTTCGGTGGTGAGGCTGCCGCTTTCCCAGGTGATGTCGCCAAAGCGAATGGGCGTGGATTTATCGGCGGCGTCGCTTAAGGTGACCAGGCCCAGCGACAGGAAGGCGCTGGCCAGCAAGGTGGTGATCGGCTTCATTGTGCCTCGCTCGCAGGGTAGGGAGTCCGGCAAGTGTAGTAGACCGATCGCGGGGCAAGCCTGCTCCTACAGATGAATAGGAGCAGGCTTGCCCCGTGAAGTTTCTACACCCGGAACTGATCCATCAGCCCCTGCTGCTGGTTGGCCAGGCTGTTGAGCGACTGGCTGACCCGCGCCGATTCGTTGGCCTGTTCCGACAGCGATTCGGTGACATCACGGATGGTCGCCACGTTGCTGTTGATTTCTTCGGCCACCGCGCTCTGTTCTTCGGCGGCGCTGGCGATCTGCAGGTTCATGTCGCTGATCACCGTGACCGCATTGCCGATCTGCTGCAGGGCGGTGACTGCCTGGCCGACCTGCTCGACGCTGCCCTGGGCCTGGCGATGGCTGCTGTCCATGGCGCCGACCACGTCGCGGGTACCGGCTTGCAGCTGTTCGATGACCTGGCGGGTTTCTTCTACCGATTCCTGGGTGCGGCGCGCCAGGTTGCGCACCTCGTCGGCAACCACGGCAAAACCACGGCCGGCCTCACCGGCACGCGCGGCCTCGATGGCGGCGTTGAGGGCCAGCAGGTTGGTCTGCTCGGCAATCGAGCGGATTACTTCCAGCACCGAACCGATCTTCTCGCTGTTCTCGGCCAGGCCCTCGACCTGACTCATGGCGGTGCTCATGTCGGCAGCCAGGGTGTCGATGCTGCTGGTGGTACGGTCGATCACCGCCAGGCCCTGGCGGGTGGCCTGGTCGGCGTCGCGGGCGGCCTGGGCGGCTTGCGCTGCGCTGCGGGCGACGTCCTGGGCGGTGGCGCTCATCTCATGGGAAGCGGTGGCCACCTGGTCGACCTGGCGATACTGCTGCTCCATGCCGGCGCTGGTCTGGGTGGCGATGGCCGAAGACTGGTCGGCGGTATCGCGGGCAGCCTGGACCGAGCGCTTGACCTCGGCAATGGTCGGTTGCAGCTTGTCGAGGAAACGGTTGAACCAGCCGGCCAGTTCGCCCAGCTCGTCGCGCTTGTCGTAGGTCAGGCGCCGGGTCAGGTCGCCTTCGCCGCTGGCGATGTCCTTGAGCATCGCCGCCACGCCGAGAATCGGCCGGGTCACGGTGCGCGCCATCAGCCAGATCAACAGCAGGCCGATGATGGCCGCCAGCAGGCCCAGGCCCAGCTCCATCAGGGTGCCGCTGGTGTTGCGCTGGTCGAGCTCTTGCTTGAGGGCTTCGGCCGGGCCGGTCAGGGCGCTTTCCGGCACGTCGAGCAGCACGCCCCAGGACTTGCCGCCAGGAATTGGCGCAAACGAAGCCAGCACTTTCAGGCGCTGGTTGTGGTGGATGCTGTGCAGCGGCGTGCTGTCGCCGAGCAGGCGGATCAGTTCGGCACCTTTTTCTGTGTCGACCTGGTCAAGGCGTTGGGCCAGCTTGCTGGCATCCGGGCTGTAACCGGCCAGCAGGCCCACGGGGCTGAGGATGCCGACCTGGGTCTGGCCCTGGTACAGATTGCGGCTGGCCTGTTGGCTCATGGCCTGCAGGCTGTTGAGGTTGATGTCGATGGACAGGGTGGCGATGACCTTGTCGGCCGCCTTCAGCGGGAACACGATGCTGGTCATCAGCACCTGCTGGCCGTTGATCTCATAGAAATAGGGCTCGATCACACAGACCTTGCCGGTGGTGCGCGGGCACACCGACCAGGTGTTGGCCGGCTCGCCGCTGGGGCCGATGCTGGTGTCGTTCATGTCGCGCTCGGGCAGCGCCATGGAGGTCAGCTGGCCCGGGGTCGGTTGCGACCAGTACAGGGCGAAGCGGCCTTTCTCGTTGCTGCCCAGTTCTTTCTGGTCGACGAACAGCGCGTCCTTGTTGTCCAGCGCGTTGGGCTCGAACACCAGCGACAGGCCGAGCAGGTCGGGGTTGGCCTGCAGGGCGGCGCGTACCTGGCGGGTCATGTCTTCGCGCAGGTCGAAGGCATCGAGGAAGCGTTTTTCGGCCTGCTCGCGCAAAAACAGCACCTGACGCGAGAAGCCGGCGCCGTACTGGTAGGCGTCCATGAACTGGCGACGGATGTTCAGCGCCTGGACTTCGCCCTGGGATTCAATGCGCCCCTGGGCTGCTTCGGTGAGCATCTGCATGCTGCTGGCCTTGACCAGTTGCGTGCTGTGCTCCATGCGATACAGCGAGAGTCCCACCAGCAGGGTGACGATGCCGGCCAGGCACAGGCCGGCCAGCAGGGTGATCTTCCACTGAATGGAAAGTTGTCTGAACGACATGGCGAAGTCCTTTGATCCTGAAAGATTGAGGCTGCCGACTATGTCGGCCGCGATGCCGTTTTCTTTATTCAAACGTTCAATTGAAATGCGTCGTTTTCGTCTATTCAAGCGACACGTTGTCGCAGGTCGCCAAGGCCTTTTTTTGACAAGTGCGGGGGGCTGCTTCAAAGTGTGCGCCCTCCCATAAAAATACCTGTCGTTCGGCCACTGCTCGCGGGCAGTCTGTCGCCGGATCGGTCGCTTTTTGTCTGGTTTCTAGAGGTTACAGAATGAATGCAGTAATTGCCGCGGTCGGCATCATGCTGATATTGAGCCTGTCCCGCGTGCATGTGGTGATTGCCCTGATCATCGGCGCCCTGGCCGGTGGCCTGGTGGGTGGCCTGGGCATCGAAGGCACGCTCAAGGCGTTCAATGGCGGGCTGGGTGGCGGTGCCACGGTGGCGTTGTCGTACGCCTTGCTCGGCGCCTTCGCCGTGGCCATCGCCAAGTCGGGCATGGCCCACGCCCTGGCCGACCGCGCCCTGGCCATGGTCGATCGCCAAGGCCATGGCGAAGGCGGCAAGGTCAAGTGGTTACTGATCGGCCTGCTGCTGGTGGTGGCGATTTCCTCGCAGAACATCCTGCCCATCCACATTGCCTTCATTCCGTTGCTGGTGCCGCCGCTGCTGTACGTGCTGACCAAGCTGCAGATCGACCGGCGCCTGGTGGCCTGTGTGATGACCTTCGGCCTGATCACCCCGTATATGTTCCTGCCAGTGGGTTTCGGCAATATCTTCCTCAATGAAATCCTCCTGGCCAACGTCAGCCGCAGCGGTGTGGATGTCAGCGGCGTAAACGTTACCCATGCCATGGCCATCCCGGCGGCGGGCATGCTCTTCGGCTTGCTGGTGGCGGTGTTCATCAGCTACCGCAAAAAGCGCGTGTACAACCTGGAGAAAATCGAGCAGGTCGAGCAGGTGGCGGTCAGCTACAACCCGCTGACCCTGCTGGTGGCGGGCGTTGCCATTGCGGCGGCGTTCATCATCCAGCTGTGGCTGGATTCGATGATCATCGGCGCCATGGCCGGTTTTCTGATTTTCTCGGTGTCGGGCATCGTGCGCTGGAAAGACACCGACGACCTGTTTACCGAAGGCATGAAGATGATGGCCATGATCGGCTTCATCATGATCGCCGCTTCGGGCTTTGCCGAGGTGATGAAGGCCACCGGTGAGGTCAAGACCCTGGTCGAGACTTCGGCGTCCTGGATCAACCACAGCAAGGGCGTCGGCGCACTGCTGATGCTGCTGGTGGGCCTGCTGGTGACCATGGGCATCGGCTCGTCGTTCTCCACCGTGCCGATCCTGGCAGCGATCTTCGTGCCGCTGTGCGTGCAGCTGGGCTTTGATCCTGTGGCCACGGTGTGCATCGTCGGTACCGCCGGTGCCCTGGGCGATGCCGGATCACCTGCCTCGGACTCGACCCTGGGGCCGACCTCGGGCCTGAACGTCGACGGCCAGCATCATCATATCTGGGACACGGTTGTACCGACGTTCATCCACTACAACCTGCCGTTGCTGGCATTCGGTTGGCTGGCGGCGATGATGCTCTAGGGCAGGGCGAGGGCTGAGCGCAAGGCTCAGCCTTTGGCGGGCGGCGGCGAGATGCGGTTGAGCACCATGTTGCCGTTCTTGTTCTGGGTCAGGTACACCGGCAGCACCTTGGGCAGGGTGCTGACCAGGCGCTTGATCTCGCTGGTGTTGTAGATGCCGCTGATGCGGATGCTGCCGGTACCGGTATCGGCCAGCAGCAGCGGTTTTTCCAGGTAGCGGTTGATCATCGGCAGGGCCTGGGCCAGGCTCTGGTTGTCGAGGATCAGCTTGCCCGTACGCCAGGCCAGGCTGTTGTCCTGGTTGGCGGTCTGGTCCAGACGTGGCTCATAGTCGCCGGTCTTGTAGCTGGCCTGCATGCCCGGGCCAAGGCGATAGCTGCTGTCGCTGGCGTTGCCGTCACTGCTGACCAGCACCGAGCCTTCGACCAGCGTGACTTTGACCTGGTCATCGTACTTCCACACGTTGAACTGGGTGCCGGTGACCCGCGTCCAGCCATTGGCCGCGTGCACCACGAACGGGTGCTGGCTGTCGTGACGGACCTTGAAGAACGCCTCGCCCCTGACCAGGGTTACCCGGCGCTCATCCTTGTAGTTGGTGAAGCGCAGTTCGGTATTGAGGTTGAGTTCGACTTCGCTGCCATCACTGAGCACCACGCGATTGACCCGCTCGCCGGTCTCCAGGGACTGGTAGCTATTGGGCAGCCAGCCTTGTTCCCAACCGATCCAGGCGCCGGCTGGCAGGGCGACCAGGGCGATGGCTGCGGCGCTGGCCAACCGTTGCCATTGGCTGCGCTGCGGTCGAGGCAGCGCTACGACGTTGTCCGGGAAACTGCGTGGCAAGTGATCGGCGGTTTGCCAGATCTCGACCATCGCCTGGTATTCCTGCAGGTGCAGCGGGTGGGCTTTCAGCCATTGCTCGAACGCGCGTCGCTCGGCGGCGGTACAGTCTTCAGCTTGCAGGCGCAGGCACCACTGTGCGGCGGCATCGGTGATGGCATCGTGTTCGGCGTCGCTGAGACTGGTGTGGTTCATTGAAACTCCCGGTTTTGTCCATTCTACCTTGCAGGGTAGGCGGGCGAGAACCGAGATAATGGCGAATGACTATCAGTTGTAAGATTTTTTACCGTCAAAACCCCGTAAAACCGCGGATCTGACAATGATTACCTACAAAATCACAGACGAAAGGTAGGCCTGCGCCACCGAGCAGCGGCGCAGGTTGTTTTCAGAACTGCGCGGCATCCAGCTCGAACAACGACGCGCTACCGGCACGAACGCTCGCGTGCAACGACAGGGTGCGTGGCAGCAGGCGTTCGAAAAAGAACGCCGCGCTGGCCAGTTTGGCGCCGTAGAACCCCGGGTCCTGCACTAGCGCATCGCGGGCGACCGCAGCCATGCGTGACCACATGTAGGCATAGGCAACGTAGCCGAACAGCTGCAGGTACTCCACAGAGGCCGCGCCGATGGCATTCGGGTCGTGGCGCGCTTGCTCGCACAGCCACTGGCTGAGGTCTTCGAGCTCGCCCAGGGCCTTGAGCAGCGGCTGGCGGAACGGCGGCTCAGTTTCGCTGAACTGGCGAATCTGCGCGGCAAAGGCCGCCAGCGCCTGGCCGCCATCGGCCACCACCTTGCGTCCGAGCAGGTCCAGGGCCTGGATACCGTTGGTGCCTTCGTAGATCTGCGCGATGCGTACATCGCGCACCAGCTGCTCCTGGCCCCATTCGCGAATGTAGCCGTGGCCGCCGAACACCTGCTGGCCGAGCACGCAGCTTTCCAGGCCGTTGTCGGTGAAAAAGGCCTTGGCCACCGGCGTCAGCAAGGCCACCTGGCGTTGCGCCGCGTTGCGTTCATCGGCGTCTTCGGCGTACTTGGCGATATCCAGTTGCTGGCCGACATAGGTGGCGAAGGCGCGCCCGCCTTCGGTGAGGGCGCGCATGGTCAGCAACATGCGCCGCACATCCGGGTGGACGATGATCGGGTCGGCAATCTGCTGCTTGTTCTGGGCACCCGTGGCCGCGCGGCTTTGCAGACGCTCACAGGCGTAGCGGGCGGCGTTCTGGTACGAGGCCTCGGCGCAGCCAATGCCCTGGAGGCCGATCGACAGGCGCTCGTAGTTCATCATCGTGAACATCGCCGCCAGGCCGCGATTCGGCTCACCGATCAGGTAGCCGCTGGCGCCGTCGAAGTTCATCACGCAGGTGGCCGAGGCCTTGATGCCCATTTTGTGCTCGAGCGAGCCGCAGCTGACGGAGTTGCTGGCGCCCAGGCTGCCGTCGGCATTGACCAGGCGCTTGGGCACCAGGAACAGCGAGATGCCCTTGGGCCCGGCCGGCGCATCCGGCAGCTTGGCCAGCACCAGGTGGATGATGTTCTCGGTCAGGTCCTGGTCGCCACCGGTAATGAAAATCTTGGTGCCACTGACCTTGTAGCTGCCATCGGCCTGGGGCTCGGCCTTGCTGCGAATGATCCCCAGATCGGTGCCGGCATGGGGCTCGGTCAGGCACATGGTACCGGCCCATTGGCCGCTGTACAGCGCCGGCAGGTAACTGGCCTTGAGTGCTTCACTGGCGTGGGCGTCGATCGCCAGGCAGCAGCCGGCGCTCAGGGCCGAGTACAGGCTGAAGCTGCAGTTGGCGGCATAGAGCATTTCTTCGAACTGCACCGCGAGCATCTTCGGCATGCCCAGGCCGCCAAACTCAGGATTACCGGCCAGGCCCACCCAGCCACCGTCGCGGTAGGTTTGCCAGGCCTGGCGAAAGCCGTCCGGGGTGCGCACGCCACCGGCCTCGAAGGCCACGCCCTGTTCATCGCCGCTGCGGTTGAGCGGGGCAATCAGCTGGCTGGTGATTTTTGCCGCCTCTTCGAGGATGGCATCGGCGGTGTCGGCATCGACCCGCTCGGCCAGGGTCGGCAGGCGCGCCCACAGCGCCGGGCCATGGAACACTTCATGAAGGACAAAGCGCATGTCGCGCAGGGGAGCATTGAACTCAGGCATGGCAGTTCTCGCTGTCAAAGGGGGTCAGAGCGCCTTGGCCCAGTCGCGCAACAGGTACTTCTGGATCTTGCCGGTGGAGGTCTTCGGCAACTCGCTGAATACCACGGTTTTCGGTAGCTTGAAGCCGGCCAGGTGCTCGCGGCAAAAGGCGATGATCTCGGCTTCGCGGGTGGCCTCGCAGCCGGCCTTGAGGGTGATGTAGGCGCAAGGGGTTTCACCCCACTTTTCATCCGGGCGGGCGACCACGGCGGCTTCGAGGACTGCCGGGTGTTTGTACAGGGTGTCTTCGACTTCAATGGTAGAGATGTTCTCGCCACCGGAAATGATGATGTCCTTGAGCCGGTCCTTGATCTCGACATAGCCGTCGGCATGCCAAACGGCCAGGTCGCCGGTGTGGAACCAGCCACCCCGGAAGGCCTCGCTGGTGGCTTCGGGGTTTTTCAGGTAACCCTTCATCACCGTGTTGCCGCGCATGAAGATCTCGCCCAGGGTGTTGCCGTCGCGTTGCACCGGCTCCAGGGTTTGCGGGTCGGCGACCATCAGGCCTTCGAGGGTCGGGTAACGCACGCCCTGGCGCGATTTGATCCGCGCCCGTTCAGCCAGCGGTTGCTCATCCCACTCGGCGTGCCAGGCGCAGACGGTCACCGGGCCATAGACTTCGGTCAGGCCATAGACGTGGGTGACTTTGATGCCCATTTCTTCCACCGCACCAATGACCTTGGCCGGCGGCGCCGCACCGGCAACCATGGCATTGACCGGGTGATCGATCGCTGCCTTGGCCGACTCGGGCATGTTGATCAGCGCATTGAGCACGATCGGCGCGCCGCACAGGTGGCTGACCTGGTGCTCGCGGATCAGGGTAAGAATCTTCTGCGGGTCGACCCGGCGCAGGAACACATGAGTGCCGGCCAGGGCGGTGACGGTCCAAGGGTAGCACCAGCCGTTGCAGTGGAACATCGGCAACGTCCACAGGTACACCGGATGGTTGCCCATGGCCCAGGTCATCTGGTTGCCCAGGGCATTGAGGTAGGCGCCTCGGTGGTGGTAGACCACGCCCTTGGGATTGCCGGTGGTACCGGAGGTGTAGTTCAGCGAGATCGCCTGCCATTCGTCCTCGGGCCAGTGCCAGGCGAACTCGGGGTCGCCTTCAGCCAGAAACGCCTCGTAGTCGAGGTCGCTGACCGCCTGGCCTTCGCCGTATTCCGGGTCATCGACATCGATCACCAGCGGCGGGTATTTCATCAGCGCCAGGGCCGCTTCGATGACCTTGTGAAATTCGCGGTCAGTGATCAGCACCTTGGCTTCGCCGTGCTCGAGCATGAAGGCAATCGCTTCGGCATCCAGGCGCACGTTGAGGGCGTTGAGCACGGCGCCGATCATCGGCACGCCAAAGTGCGCTTCAAGCATGGCCGGAATGTTCGGCAACATCACCGCCACCGTATCGCCCTGGCCGATACCGCGCCCGGCCAGGGCGCTGGCCAGGCGGCGCGAGCGTTCATAGGTCTGCTGCCAGTTACGGCGGATCGCGCCATGAATCACTGCCGGGTACTGGCCATAGACGGCGGCGGTACGCTCGATGAAACTCAAGGGGCTCAAGGCAACATGATTGACAGGGGCGGGCGCCAGGCCCTGGGAGAAAATCGACATGAGGTCGTCCTGTGCAGGAGGCAGCCGCCCATTGGCGAACTGAAACCCCCGATGGCTGATTGTTAGCTCTGTTCAGGTGTCGTGAAGGGCAGGCCCTTCCGCTGTCGCAAGTTTTACGCGAATGGCTATGGTAGCTGGAAGATAGACTATAGCAATATGGTATAAATACTATAAAAACCCAGAGGCACCGTTTTTGGATACTTCGTTCTCCCTGCTGCTGGCCAAGGACCCGCAACCGAGCCTGTTGCTGGATGCCGAGGCTCGTCTGCTGACAAGCAATCCAGCCTTGCAGGCCTTGATGGGCCCCGAGCGTGACGTCGAGCGCTGGCTACCGAGCAACTACCGGGCGCTGGTACGCGCCTGCCTGGAGCAGGGGCGGGCGATCAGCGAGGTCGAGGCGCAGGTGGCCGGGCAGATTCTGCTCTGGACCTTCATCCCCGATGACGCCGGCCAGCAAGTGCTGGCGCGTTGCCGTGACGCCACCCCGGAGCGCCAGGGCGAGCGCGACGCCAGCCAGGCCCGGCGCCTGTACCGGTTGATCACCGAGAACACCACCGACCTGATTTCCCGGCACACGCCCGATGGCCGCTTTATCGATGCTTCGCCTGCCGCCTTCCGCCTGTTGGGCTACTGGCCAGAGGAGCTGCGCGGGGTGCCGGTGCAGTCGCTGTTTCACCCGCAGGATCGCCGGCAAGCGCTGTTGCAGGCGTCCCAGGCGCTGGAGCAGGACGGCTACCAGACCATGACCTGGCGGGTGCGCCACCGTGATGGCCGTTACCTGTGGTTCGAGATCGCCAGCCGCGCCATCCGCGAAACCTACACTGGCGCGGTGGTAGAAATTGTCAGCGTCTCGCGCGACATCAGCGTGCGCATCGAGGCCCAGGAAAACCGCCGGCGCCTGGCCGAAGTGGTCGAAGCCAACACTGACCTGGTGCTGTTCAGCGACCGCGACGGCCGCCTCAGCTACCTCAACCGTTCGGCGCGCCGGGCCCTGGGGCTGCAGGAGGTCGAGCCGCTGCCCGGCTTGCAGGCCTTGCTCGACCCAGCGCTGCAGCAACGCCTGCGCAGCGAAGGCTGGCAGCGCGCCGAGCAGCAGGGCGTGTGGCAGGCCGAGGCGCGGCTGGTGCCGCATCAGGGCGGCGCGGCGTTCCCGGTATCGCTGGTGCTGCTGGCCCATCGCGCTGCCGGTGGCGAGCGCTACTACTCGCTGGTGGCCCGCGACATGACCGAGCGGGAACTGCGCGAAAACCAGCAGCGCCGCCATCAGGACGAACTGGCCCACAGCGCCCGGTTGATCACCCTCGGTGAACTGGCCTCGGGGATCGCCCATGAAATCAACCAGCCGCTGGCGGCGGTGGTCAATTACGCCAGCGCCAGCCTGCGCTACCTGCAAGCCGTTGAGCGCGACCCGCAGGCGGCGCAACGGGTCGCCCAGGGCTTGCAGCGCATCAACGAACAGGCGACCCATGCCGCCGAGGTGATCAAGCGCTTGCGTGCCTTCCTGCGCAAGGAACCGCGGCGCTTGCAAGCCCTGGCGATTGCCGATGTCGTGGCCGAGGCGGTGCGCCTGTGCGACTGGGAGGCCAGCCGTGACCAGGTGAGCATCGAGCAGCGCGTGGTCGCCGGGCTGCCCGCGGTGTACGCCGACCGGGTGCTGCTCGAACAGGTGCTGCTCAACCTGTTGCGCAACGCCATCGACGCCAACCGCGAGCAGCACAACGGCCGGGCCTCGGGTATCCTGCTCAGCGCCAAGCTTGAGGCCGGTTGGCTGGCGATCCGCGTCAGCGACCAGGGCCCGGGGGTGGCGGCCGAGCGCCTGGACGGTATCTTCACGCCGTTCAACACCAGCAAGGCGGATGGCCTGGGGCTGGGCTTGAGCATGAGCCGCAGTATCATCGAAGGCTTTGGTGGCACCTTGCAGGCCCAGCCTGGTGAGGCGGGCGGATTGATCTTGTGCTGCCGGCTGGCGCCGGTGGCCAGCAGTGGGGAGTGATATGCAGGAACCGCGGGTGTATGTGGTCGACGATGACCAGGGCATGCTCGATTCGACCCTGTGGTTGCTCGAGTCGGTGGGCTTGCAGGCGCTGCCGTTCACCAGTGGCCAGGCCTTTCTTGACGCTTGCGACAGCCATCGGCCGGCGTGCGTGCTACTGGATGTGCGCATGCCGGGCATGGGCGGTTTGAGCGTGCAGGAAGCGCTGCGCGCCCGCGGCATCGATTTGCCGGTAATCTTCGTCAGCGGCCATGCCGATGTGCCGATCGTGGTGCGCGCCTTCAAGGCCGGGGCCTGCGATTTCATCGAGAAACCCTACAACGACCAGCTACTGCTCGACAGCGTTCAGGCCGCCCTCGGCCAGGCGCGTCATGCCGGGCCGCTGGAAGCGGTGCAGGCGCGCATCGACAGCCTCACGCCCCGTGAGCGCGATGTATTCCTGCCGTTGGTGCGGGGTTTTACCAATCGGGAAATTGCCGAGCAGTTGCAGGTCAGCGTGAAGACCGTCGACCTCTATCGCTCGCGGGTCATGAAGCGCATGCAGGCCGAGCATTTGCCGGCGCTGGTGGGCATGGCGATTGCCTGTGGGCTGGTGCAGCCGTTGAGTTTGCGTTGAGTTCATCGCAGGTCCTGCCTGCTCTTACAGGCGCGAGCAGGACCTGCGATGCGTTTATGGCCTGCGCCCCAGCAGCAAACCGACCACCAGGCCAAAGCCTGCCGAAATCGCCACCGTCTGCCACGGATGGCCGCCGATGTAGTCCTGGGTGGCCTCTACCACTGGCTGGGCTTTGCTGCGCACGCCAGTGACCGCGTCGCGGGCCTGTTTCAGTTTCAGTCCGACCTGGGCGCGCAGGGTTTCGGCTTCTTCGCCAACCAGCGCGGCGCTTTCGCTGAGCAGCTTTTCCGACTCCTCGATCAACGCCTGCAGCTCACTGAACGCCTGGTCCTTGATTTGCTCGGCATCGCTTTGCACGGTGGTTTTCCTGGCCATGGGTGCTTCCTCGTCAGTTGATGGGCATTGAACAGTGGATGCCGGCGGGCGCTGAAAGTTGCAGCGGTTTGCCGGGCATCGGCGGCTACAGTGTAAGATAGCGCCTATTTTCCAGCGGCAGGACACCCCTCATGAGTTTCAATCTGGCCAACAAGAGCTTCGCCGAACGGGCGCAGATCGAGGACGAGAAAGCACGCCTGTTCGAGCTCTGGCAGACCAACCTGGGCAAGGCCAAGGCCGATGCGGCGCGAATCATCGCCGAAAAGCCGCGGCGCAAGGGCAAGTGGGCCGAATGGGTGCGGGCAGAGCTGGACGGCATGTCGCCGCCCGAGTACGCCAACATGGTCCGCAGTGAAGTCAACAAGTTGATGGCCGCGGCCAAGTAAGCCCCGGGCCCATCACGCCATCACCAGGTGGCTTTGGCTGGCTGTGGCAGGTTGAGCCGGCCGCTGTCACTGAAGCGCCGGGTCCCGAAGGCGCCACCGGCCAGTTTGCCGCGCACCGTGTACGGCAGGCCATCGAGGCTGCGCACCTGGCTCAGGCCCACGGCCTGGCGCAGCACCGAGAACGCGGTGATGCTCACCGGCACTACCAGTACCTGCTCGCTGAAACGCCCGATGCTGCCACTGCGATCGCTGACACCGGCCGCCAGCGGCTGGCCATTGACCTCAAGGTTGAGGGCGATGCCGTTGTAGTCGATTGCGGTTTCGTTGGGGTTCTGCACACGGATCTTCACCGCCATGCGCAGTTCCAGGTCCTGGCCGGGCAGGGGCTCGATGCCGATCACGCTGATGTTCACCGGGTCGCGGGGCTGCAACAGGGCGCAGGCGTTCAGGGTGAAGGTCAGCATTAAAGCTATACACAGGCGCAAGGTATGGCTCATTCGGGCAGTCCTTGAGGTGAACAGTTCGAGCCCATCATAGACAGGCTTTGGCCGGTCAGGGCACTCGCTGCTGATCAGGCGCGGTGAAAGTCCACCCGAGCAATAAAGCGATCGGCTTCACGCCGGGTGCTCAGGCGCCAGCCGCAATAGGCGCAAAGGCGTTGCACAATATCCAGGCCATAGCCGAAACCCGACAACGCAGTGTGTTCGTCACCCAGGCCGTTGACCAACTGCAGGTGACTGGCCTCGGCTTCGATGTACAGGTAGCGGGCGCCATGCTGCAGGGCATTGCCAATCAGGTTGTTGACCAGCACTTGCAAGACACTGGGGGGCGCTTCGATGCACAGGCGCGGGTCGACGTGCATGACGACGGCTTGGTGCTTGCTGGCGATCAACCCGGCGTATTTGTGCTCGCACGCTTCCAGCAACGCTCGCAAGGCCACGGCCTGTACTGGCATGCGTTCATCTTCGCGGCCCAGATAGAGGAACAGCTGCACCATGGTTTCCATCTCGCCACTGGCCTGTTCAAGGCGGGCCAGGTTGCGCGCGCGTTTTTCTTCGCTGCAGCCGGTCAGGCGCAAGACCGCCAGGCTGTTGCGCATCACTGCCAGTGGCGTGCGCAGTTCGTGGCTGGTGTGGCGGGTAAAGGCGCGTTCACGCTCAAGCGCACAGTGCAGGCGTTCAACCAACTGCGACAGCGCGCGGCTGAGGGTGCCGACTTCATCGTGGCGTTCATGTCCGGGCAGTTGAGTGTCCGGCTGCCAACCCCGACTTACGGCATCGGCCAATTGCGTGACCGGTGCGGCGAGGTGGCGGGCACCGATGACCGCCAACAGCGCGCCGGCAATGATCACCAGCCCAGCCACTCCCCAAAGGATGCTGAACAACAGGTTGGCATGTCGATCCAGGGAGCTGAGCTGCGACTCGTCCAGTTCGATGTAGAGGTTCTGTCCGGCCATTGGCAGGTAGATGACCTGTACGTGGGTACGTTCATCGTCCAGTTCATGGCGCCCCACCGGCAGTTCGCGATAGGCATCCGGCAGGCTTTTGTCGTTGCCCCAGTAACTGTGCAGGTAGCTGGTGGCGGGCAACTGGGCTTGGTCCGGGGCGCTTGCATGGTTTTGCTGAAAGCGCGCCACCTCACGATCCAGGTAACTGTTGACGATATGGTCTTCTGTGACTGTGATCGAAGTCCAGACCAGCAGGCTGTAAAGCACGGCGACGATCACCGTAAAGGGCAGCAGGGTATAGAGCGCGCGGGCGAAGAACGATCTAGTCGGGAATAGCAAGGCGATAACCTTTTCCGTGAACGGTCTTGACCAGCTCACGCTCGAATGGCCGGTCCAGGGCCTGGCGCAGGCGATAGATATGGCTGCGTAGCGGGTCACTCTCGGGCAACTCGTCAGGCCACAGGGCATTTTCCAGTTTCTTGCGACTGACGGCGTCAGGCGCAGCTTCGGCCAGCAGGGAAAGCAGGCGGATCGGCACTTCCTGTAGCTCGATGGCGATACCTTGGCGGTAAACCATCTGACGCTTGAGGTCGATCAGCAGCTCGCCGCACTGTAGCTGTTCGGCGTGGGAAGGCAGTTTGCCGCGACGCAGCAGCGCATGCAGGCGGCACACCAGCTCCTGGGGCTCGAACGGTTTGATCAGGTAGTCATCGGCGCCGGCCTCATAGCCGTCGAGCTTGTCGGCCAGGGTATCGCGTGCAGTAAGAAACAGGATTGGCGTCTGGTCCTGGCGCTTGCGCAATGCCTTGCAGGCGCGCAGACCATCGAGCCCGGGCATGGTCACGTCCATGACGATGGCGTCATAGCGCTGCTGCAGGGTGCGCTCCAGGCAGGTTTGGCCATTGAAGGCAAAATCGATGTCAAAGCCGACTTCGCTCAGGTAGTCGGCCAACGAACCGGCCAGGCTGCGGTCGTCTTCGACCAGAAGTATCTCGATCATTGTCCGGTTTCCGTGTTGACCGTCCATTGTGCCCCAATTGCCTTGATGCCGGCTTCGGCACAAAGGCTGTCGAAGTCCTGGCCCAGGGCATTCTGCCCCGGCGCCCCGGCTATGCCAACTGCGCCGATCACCTGGTTATCGAGCAACACTGGCACGCCGCCACTCAAGGTGGTCAGACCGATGGCGTGGAAGGCCAGGCTCAGGCTCTGTTCGTGGTCGTTGGCGTTAGCGATGGTGGACGTTGACGCTCGCCGCGAGGCGGCGGTGCGCGCCTTGCGTTCGCTGGTCTGACGGGAGTGGGCAAAGGCGTCGTCGGACACCAGCAACACCAGCGGCTGGGCCTGGCGGTCGACCACGCTGACAGCCACGGCAAAGCCTTGATGAGCACAGGCTTGCCGGGCGCTGATAGCCAGATTCAGGGCGTCCTCGAAACCCAGGGTCGCTGGCGTGTGGCTCATTGGGCGGGCCTGGCAGGCGCTGATCAACGAAAACATGCCAAGGCACAGGACAGTGCTGGATCGCTTCATCGCATTCTCCTCTGAAAGCGGAGCACGCAACCTAGCGAAGCGGGCGTGACACAGATGTGATCTGCGGTGACATGGAGTTCACCTTCGCCTCCCTAGCATGGCGGCCATGAACACTTGCATTCGCTACCAATCAGCCTTGTTTCGCAGCCTGACTCGCTACTTGGGCGTCGGCACTGTCGCGACCCTGGTCCACCAACTGCTGTTCTTCCTCGGCCTGAGCCTTGATCAGCCTTGGTGGGGCAGTGTCTGCGGCGCTTGCCTGGGCGCGTTGTTGAGTTTTTGGCTCAACCGCCGGTACTGCTTTACCCATCGCGACGGTAAAGCCCTGCAACCGCTGCGCTTTGTCTGCGTTGCCTTGCTGCACAACGGCCTCAATGCCCTGGCGATGTGGCTGTTGCTCGATTGCCTGGCAATCCACCCACTGCTTGCCCAGGCGCTGACCACGGCCAGTCTGGCCGTACTTGGGTTTTTCATTCACCGTCATTGGACTTACCACCATGCTGACCTTGCCCCAGCCACCTTTGGGCGTTGAGCCGCACCTGAGCATCATTGTTCCCTGTTATCAGGAAGAACAGGTTTTGCAAGCTTTTCATCAACGCATTGACGATCTGATCAAGCGCCTGCCGGTGTCTTGCGAATTGCTGTACATCAACGATGGCAGCAGTGACGGCTCCCTCGTACTGTTGCGAACGTTTGAGCAACAGCCTGGTGTGCGCTGTCTGCACCTGAGCCGCAACTTCGGCAAGGAGGCCGCCTTGCGCGCGGGCCTGGACCATGCCCGCGGCCAGGCTGTGGTGTTCATCGACGCCGACCTGCAGGATCCGCCGGAGCTGATCGCGCTGATGGTCGAGCACTGGCTGCAGGGTTATGACGTAGTCAACATGCAGCGTTCGCGGCGTGACGGTGATTCGTGGGTGAAGAAGTTCACGGCGGGGATGTATTACCGGATCATGCGTCATCTGGTCGGGCGCGGCCAGCTACCGGCTGAAGTCAGCGATTTTCGTCTGATCGGCCCGGCGCCACTGGCCGCCTTGCGGGCGATGAACGAGCGTGTAGGGCTGTTCAAGGGCCTGGTCGGCTGGGTCGGATTTCGTACCATTGAACTGCCGTATGAGCGTGTGGCCCGAGCCGCCGGCACTAGCAAGTGGGACTATCCTGCGTTGTTGAACCTGGCGCTCGAAGGGGCGTTGGCGTTTTCGCGCAAGCCGCTGCGCTGGTACAGCGTCGTCAGCCTGGTGATTTTGCTGATGTGCCTGGGCTGGATGCTGGCTGCACTGATCGCTGGCAGTTTCTCCCCGGTGCATCTGCTATTGGGGGTGGGCGGCTTTCTCTGTCTTGGTGTGGCCATGGTGGGCGAGTACCTCGGTGCGACCTTGTTCGAGGTCAAGCGGCGTCCGCATTACCTGCTGCAGGGCGATACTCAGGCAACGGCAAAACCGCCAGTGTCGCGCCCCTTCAAGCACCGGAGGCAGGCATGAACGGGGCGCTGCGGGTCTCGGTACTGTGGACGGTGCTGGGCTTGATCCTCTCGTTGCGCCTGGCCGGTCTGGGCGTGTATCCATTGATGGATACGTCCGAAGCACGTTATGGCGAGATGGCGCGCAAGATGCTTGAGCTCAATGACTGGATCACGCCGATGTTCGACTACGGCGTACCCTTCTGGGGCAAGCCGCCGCTGTCGTTCTGGACCCAGGCATTGAGCATGCACTGGCTGGGCATCAATGAGTTTGCCTTGCGTTTGCCGGCCTGGTTGATGCACCTGGTCAGTTGCCTGCTGATCATCCATCTGGGCCGTCGCGAGCGCAGCCTGGCGGTGGGGCTGCTGGCGGCGATCATCTATTCCAGTTGTACCCTCGGGCTGATTGCCAGTGGCGTGGTGCTGACCGATCCAGCGTTGAGCCTGGGGCTGCTGTTGGCGTATCTGGGGTTCTGGTACGGCATCGTTCATGGCGAGCGTAGTGCCGCACGACTTGGCTTTATCGGGCTGGGGTTGGGCTTACTGGCCAAGGGGCCGCTGGTGCTGGTGCTATTCGCTTTGCCGGCGCTGGCCTGGGTCGCCTACCAGCAGCAGTGGCGGCAACTGTGGCGACTGCCGTGGTTCAGTGGTTTGCTGTTGATGTCGCTCGTGGCCATACCCTGGTATGTCCTGGCGGAGCTGAAAAGCCCGGGCTTTCTCGATTATTTTCTGCTGGGGGAGCACTGGAAGCGCTACGTCATCAGCGAGTGGAGCGGTGACCTTTACGGTAATGCCCACGCCAAACCGATGGGAACCATCTGGTTGTATCTGCTGGGTGCCTTGTTTCCCTGGAGCCTGCTGTTACCGCTGCTGTTTTGGCGGCGCAGCGCGGGCCAGGGCAGGGCGTTGCAAGGATTTCTGTGGTGTTGGGCATTGGCTACGCCTGTGTTTTTCAGCCTGGCCGGCAACATTCTCTGGACCTATGTATTACCAGCCCTGCCGGCCTGGGCCTTGCTGCTGGCTGAGGGCCTGACTCGCTGGCGCTTGTCTCGCCGAGCATTCGTCGGCGGCTTTGCCTTGATTTTGCCGGTGCTTGCCCTGCTGCTGGTGCTTGAGGGCAGCCTGGAACAGCGTCCACAGAACCAGCGTGATCTGGTGCTGGCCTGGCAGCGTGCAAATGTCGGCCAGCCGGGGCCGCTGTTCTACCTGGGGCGCCGCTCGTATTCAGCTGAGTTCTATAGCGCCGGCAAGGTCCGCCGGATCGATGCGCTGAGCCAACTGCCGACCGGCAGTGTGTTTTACCTGGCCCGACGCTTGCGCGATCTGGATTCAGCGCTGCCCGCTGCGCTGGACTGCACCGAACTGGCCCAGGCCAACGCCAGCCTGCTGCTGCGCTGCCAACCTTTGCCTGAGTCGCTTTCATTCCTCGCTACCGGAAATCCCCATTCATGAGCCGTTTCACCGCTGTATTAGCATTTCACTGGCTGACATTTCGACGTTACCTATTGATCTGGGTGGCGAGCCTGATCGCTTTGGTCATGACGGTACTGGCGTTGTTCGAAGCTGATGACGCCCTGGGCCAGTTGTGGCAAGAACGTATTACCCCGGTTCAGGTTCGCCAGCGCAGTATCTGGCTGCCGGATTATCGGTTTGCCCAGCGGTTGCAGTTGCCCGGTATCGAAGCCAATGCCTCGGATATCGTCTACGTCGCTGAGCGACGCAGCTACTTCGTAGTGATCAACAGCCCGGCGCAACTCTACGAGTACACCGAGGACTTCGCGCTCAAAGCGCGCCATGAACTGCACGAGTTTGAAGATCCAGAGGCGCTGGCCTATGACGGTAAGGGGCATCTGTTGATCGGTGAAGAGCGGCGCCAGAGCGTAGTGACGGTCCCGATCGCGCAGCTGGACAGGCCGATTGTGCGCAGTGAACTGGCCACCCTGAGTATTGCCGATCGGGCCGACAACAACCGTGGCCTGGAAGGCATGGCGTTCGACCCGAGCAGCCAGGTGCTGTTCGCTTCACGCGAGCAACGCCCGGTGCGTCTGTTCGAGGTGGCTGGCGTGGTGCAGCCGGAGGCTTCAGTCAGCTACCAGGCTGCGGTTTCGGCGCTTGGCGTGCAGCGCCTGCGCATGGACGATATATCGGCCATGCACTATGACCTGCACACTCGGCACCTGCTGGTGCTCAGTGATCAATCGCGCTTGCTGGCTGAAGTCGATAGCGGCTATGCGCCGATAAGCTTCATGGACCTGGAAGGTGGCTTCAATGGCCTCGACCATAGTGTGCCGCAAGCCGAAGGGGTGACACTGGGGCCGCAGCGGCAGTTGCTGATCGTCAGCGAGCCGAATCTGCTCTATCGCTATCAGTTGGCGGACTAACCAGGTGGAGCGGAGTTTGACGTTGAAAGTCCAGCAGGTTTTGAAAGATACTGTTTCTCATTAACGTCCGATAATTCCTCTTACTGGCACCCACATTTTCCATGTTGACGTCTCCCGTGTCCGGGCTGCTTGCAAGCTTCCAGGAACATTACGATGACCTCCTGCAGTTCCTGACCCGGCGCATGAGCGACCGCCAGCGGGCCGCCGACGTCGCCCAGGAAACCTACCTGAAACTGGTGAAGATCGAGCAGCAGGACCTGCCGGTGCTGCATGCACGCAGCTTCATCTTTCGCGTGGCCGGCAACCTGGCCATCGATACCTTGCGCCGCGAACAACGCATGAGCAGCAGCCTCGACGACAGCGAAGCGGTGCGTCAGGTGCCATGCCCGGCGCCGGCACCGGAAGCGGCGTTGCTCGCCAGTGAGCGCCTGGAGCTGCTCGATGAAGCCTTGCTGCAACTGTCGGCCAACGCCCGTCAGGCCTTGCTGCTCAACCGCGTCGAAGGCCTGACCCAGGCGCAGATTGCACAACGGCTGGGCGTTTCCGAGAGCATGGTGGCAAAATACATCGGCCAGGCCCTGCGCCATTGTCGCGACTGGCTCAAACACAACCATGACTGACGCCTACGCCATGCCTGCGCCGCAACCGATCAGCGATTTGTCCGATGATGCCCTCGACTGGCAGGTGCTGCTGCATTCGGGCAACGCCAGCGCCGCTGACCGCCAACGCTACCAGCGCTGGTGCGCGCTGAGCCCGGCGCATGCCGAGGCTGCGGGTGAAGCCGAGGCACTGTGGGCTGACCTGGGGCAGACCCGGGCGGCGGCAGAAGTAGCCGCGCCGGCGCCACGTTGGCGGCGCTGGGGCTCGGCCGTGGCCGCCTCGCTGGTGTTGGCGCTGATTGGCTACGGCGGCGTGCAGCAGGCGCCGGCCCTGCTTGCCGACTACCACACCGGGGTGGGCCAGCAGCAGCGCATCACCCTCGCCGATGGCTCGCAGGTCACCCTCAACAGTGGCAGTGCGCTGTCGGTGGAATTCAGCAGCGGTGAGCGCCGCGTGTTGCTCAAGGCCGGCGAGGCCTTGTTCGAGCCGGCCGCCGACCCGCGGCCGTTCGTGGTCGATGCTGGCGCCGAGCCGGTGCAGGGCAGCGCTGCGGTGTTCAGCGTGCGCCGTGATGGCGTGCGCAATCGCGTGGTGGTTGCCCAGGGCCAGGCGCAGGTAGGCGGGCAGGTGCTGGAAACCTCACCCGACGCCCGCGCGCAAACCGCCTGGCAGCGCGGCAAGCTGATCTTCAACGGCAAGCCGCTGCGCGAAGTGCTGGCCGAGCTTGAACGCTATCAGCACGGGCGCATTGTGCTGTCGGATCAGCAACTGGCGGCGCTGCAGGTCAGCGGGGTGTTTGACCTGAACGACCCTGAAGGCTTGTTGCGCACCCTTGAACAGCGCTATGCGCTGAAGGTTACCTACTTGCCGTGGCTGGCTGTGGTGTACTGACCCGCAGTACTGAAAAAATATTTTCGAATTCCCACTGCAAGTTCTTCTTCGCCCAATCGTCGTAGTGAGACTGATCAGCAATCCATTCTCATTTACAACCATTTGCCTGGAAGAAAACAGTGAAGGGTCCGCTCAAGCCAATCGCCCGTTCCACCGGTTATTTCAAACACGTCCTGCTGGCTTCGACCGCCGTCGCCGCGTTGCTCGGCACTCTGCAGGTGCACGCCGCCGACCCGGTAAAAGCCGCCAGCACCCAGCAGGAGCGTGAAGTATCCCTGGACTTGCCTGCGCAGAACCTCGACCAGGCACTGACCGCCTTCGCCGACCAGGCCGGCCTGCACCTGTTGTTCACCAGCCAGGATGTGGCGGGCCGGCAAAGCCCGGCGCTCCAGGGCCGTTACAGCATTGCCCAGGCCTTGCAGAGCCTGCTGGCAGGCAGCGGCATGAGCTGGCAGTTCAGCGCGCAGAACACGGTGATCCTGCGCAAGAGCGCGGCGGCGCAAAGCGTCAGCCTCAAGCCCATCGAAGTCAGCGTCGCCTCGCGTACCAGCACTTCGATCAGCGAAATCCCCGGTACTGTCTGGGTGGTCGACCAGCAGCAACTGCGTGAGCAGATCGACAGCGGCGTCAGCCTCAAGGAAGCTATCGGCAAGCTGGTGCCGGGTCTGGACCTGGCACCGGAAGGGCGTACCAACTACGGGCAGAACATGCGCGGGCGCAACGTCCTGGTGATGATCGACGGCGTCAGCCAGAACAGCTCGCGGGGTTTGTCGCGCCAGTTTGACAGCATCTCGCCGTTCAACGTCGAGCGCGTCGAAGTGCTCTCCGGCGCCAGTGCCATCTACGGCGGCGGCGCCACCGGCGGCATCATCAATATCGTCACCAAGAAGGGCGAAGCAGGCCCGGCGCGCTTTGAAACCCAGCTGGGTGCCAGCAGCGGCTTCAACAACAGCGACGACCTGTCGACCCGCATCGCCCAGTCGATCAGCGGCGGCAACGAGCGCATCAATGCGCGCCTGGGTGTGTCTGCCGAGCAGAACGAAGCCTTCTACGACGGCGCCGGCGAGCAGATCTTCATCGACAACACCCAGACCGACCTGCAGTACAACCGCACCATCGACGTGCTTGGCAGCCTGGGCCTGAAGTTCAACGACGAGCAGAGCCTCGACCTGCTGGCCCAGTACTACGACTCGGGCAACCACGGCAGCACCGGTATCTACTTTCCCAACCTGAACTACAACGCCCCGTCGGATCTGGAAGACGCCGAACTGCGCGGCGGCTACTCCACCGATCTTGAGCCGCGCACCAAGCGCCTGCTGCTCAACGCCAACTACCACCACAGCGATGTGCTCGGCCAGGACTTCTACCTGCAGGCCTCGTACCGCAAGGAAGACGACAACTTCTACCCGTTCCCGTACTACAACACCGGCAAACCGGCGGGCTCCAAAGGCGTGTACTTTGCCGCCTCGCAGCAGAACTTCGAGGTCAGCAGCCTCAAGGCGCTGTTCGCCAAGCAGTGGGACAGCCTCAAGCTGACCTACGGTGTGGACCTGGACCGCGAGCGTTTCAACGCCGACCAGACCACCTTCAATGCCCTGACGTCGTCCGAAAGCGGTGGCCTGGACCTGGATGAAGCGAGCAAGGCAGCACGCTACCCCAGCTACCGGGTCGACGGCATCTCGGCCTACGCCCAGCTGGACTGGAAGGCCACCGATAACCTGGCCTTTTCCGGTGGCGCCCGGCGCCAGCAGATGGACGTCGATGTCGGCGACTTCAAGAACGTGCCCGGCGGCAACAACGATTATCAGGTCAACCTGTTCAACTTCGGCGCCATCTACGACTTCAAGAACGGTCACCAGCTCTGGAGCAACTACGGCGAAGGCTTCGACCTGCCGGACCCGGCCAAGTACTACGGCAAGCCGGGCCTGAGCGTCGAGGACAACCCGCTGGCCGGGATCAAGAGCCGCCAGGTGGAGCTGGGCTGGCGCTACGCCGACCTCGACTGGGACGCCCAGGCGGCGGTGTACTACATCTGGTCGGATAAGATCATCACCACCGACATGGCCACTTTGACCATCAATGTCGAAGAGCAGAAAAGCCGCGATTTCGGCTTTGAAGGCGCGCTGACCCGTCACTTCGAAAGCGGCTGGGAAGCTGGTAGCACCCTGCACCTGGTGCGCTCGCAAGAGCAAGACAAGGATGGCGACTGGATCAAGCGCGATGCCCGCTATGCGTCGCTGTCCAAGTCCACCGCTTTCGTCGGCTGGAAGGGCGATGGCCGCAGCGCCCGTTTGCAGGCCAACCACGCCTTCACCCTCAAGGACGATGCCGATCACAAGATCAGCGGCTACACCACCTTCGACCTGCTGGGTAGCCAGGACACCGGTTTCGGCACCTTCAGCGCCGGTATCCAGAACCTGCTCGACAAGCAGTACAGCACCGTCTGGGGCCAGCGCGCGACGCTGTTCTATTCGCCGACCTATGGCCCGGCCTATCTCTATGACTACCAAGGCCGTGGCCGCACCTACACCCTGACCTGGTCGCTGGCCTACTGAGTCAGGCGAAGGCGGCCAGCAGGTCGGCTGCGAAGGCCTGTTCGGCATCACTGGCCACCTGGGCGCGGTGGCGCACCAGCACAAACGGCACGGCGAAATCCAGCGCCGGGTCCAGAACCTGCAACAGGCCGCGCGCGACCCAGGGCTCGGCGTAGTGGCAGGGCAGGTAGCCGATGTGCCGGCCGGAGAGGATGAAGGCCAGCGCGCCTTCGACCTGCTCGGAACGGGCCGCGCCGCTGGTGCCGTCAAAGGGTTCCTGGCGGCTCTGGAAGCGATAGGGGTGTTCGACCTGGTCGGCCTGTTGCAAGGCCGCCAGGCTGACCTCGGTTTGCCCGGCCAGCGGATGATGGCTGGCGCAGTACAGGCGCTGGTTTTCTTCGAACAACGGCGTGTAATCGAACGCTGCCTGCTTGCCGGAAAAATAGCCGATGGCCAGGTCCAGACGCTGCTGCAATAGCTGGCGCTCAAGGTCGGCTGGCATGGCGCTGACCAACTCCAGGCGCACCGCCTCGTCACGCTGGCGAAAACGCTCGATGGCCCGCGCCAGGCGCAAGGTCACGGTACTTTCCTGGGCCTCGGAAATGCCGATGCGCACCTCGCCGAGCAAGCGCCCGGCGACGCCGTTGGCCTGATGCCGAAACGCCTCGATCTGCACCAGCAGTTCGCGGGTGGCCTTGAGCAGCACTTCACCCTTTGCGGTCAGGCCAAAGCCGCCCTTGCCGCGGCGGCACAGGCGATAGCCCAGGCGGGTTTCCAGGCGCGCCATCTGCTGGCTGATGCTCGGCTGGCTCAAACCCAGCACACCCTGGGCGGCGCTGAAGCCGCCGGCCTCGACTACAGTGACGAACAGCCGCAGCAGGTGCAGGTCGAGGTCGTGCAGTTGTCCCAGCATCAAACATTGCTCCTGATGAATGTCAGGTTAACTGACTTGCCATTTTAGTAATGTAACCCGGCAGGCATGCTGGCGGCATCCACTGACAAAGGTGCCCGACATGCGTACATCCCTGTGGTTGTTGTCCCTGGCCCTGGCCTTGCCGGTGCAGGCCGAGGAAAAAGTCCTCAACCTGTACAGTTGGGCCGACTACGTCGCCCCAGAAACCTTGCAACGTTTCGAGCAGGAAACCGGCTACAAGGTGCGCTACGACACCTTCGACACCACCGAAGTGCTGGAAACCAAGTTGCTCACCGGCGGTAGTGGCTATGACGTGGTGGTGCCATCTTCGAGCCTTTTGGCCCGCGCCCTGGCTGCCGGCGCCTTGCAGCCGCTGCAGGCCCAGGCCATGCCCGGCTACGCCAACCTCGATCCGGACCTGCTGGCCAAGCTGGCCGAGGTCGACCCTGGCAACCAGTACGCCGTGCCCTACACCTGGGGCACCCTCGGCCTGGGCATGAACCTTGAGGCGGTGCGCCAACGCCTGGGTGATGTGCCGCTGGACAGCCTCGACCTGTTGTTCAAGCCCGAGTACGCCAGCAAGCTCAAGGATTGCGGGATTGCCATGTCCGACTCGCCCCAGGAGGTCATCGGCGTCGCCCTGCATTACCTTGGCAAGGATCCCTACAGCCGTGACAAGGACGACCTGGCGGCCGCCCAGGCGCTGCTCAAGCAACTGCAGCCGTCGATCAGCTACGTCGCCAACGGCCGGCAGATCAACGACCTGGCCAACGGCAGCGTGTGCCTGGCGCTGACCTACAACGGTGATGCAGCCATGGCCGCCGACCAGGCGCACAAGGCCGGCAAGCCGTACCAGGTGATCTACCGCATCCCCCGCGAAGGCACGCTGATATGGCAGGACAACCTGGTCATGCCCAAGGACGCGCCGCACCCAGAAGCAGCCCGCGCCTTCATCGCCTTCATGTTGCGCCCGGACTCGGTGGCGCCACTGACCAACACGCTGTTCTTCGCCAATGCCAACCAGGCCGCCACGCCTCTGGTGGATGAAGCGGTGCGCGGCGACCCGGACATCTACCCCTCGGCCGAAATACGCGCGCGGCTGTTTGCCGACCGCAGCATGAGCCTCGCCGACATGCGCCAGCGCACCCGCCTGTGGACCACCTTCCGTAGCCGCCAATAACAACAAACCAGGAGCCCGACCATGGACCTCGCCCCCGACAACGACCAGGCCATTACCCGCGAAAGCCTCTACGGCACCATCGCCGAAAACACCTTTGCCGGTATCACCAGCTTCTCGCGCCGGCGCTACAGCCGCGATTTGCGCGGCGTCGATGTGGTGGTCAGCGGCGTGCCGTTCGACACCGCCACCAGTAACCGCCCGGGTGCGCGCTTCGGCCCGCGGGCGATTCGTGCCGCCTCGGTGCAGCAGGCCTGGGCCCGGCACTGGCCGTGGGAGTTCGACCCCTTCGAGCACCTGGCGGTAATCGACTACGGCGACTGCAACTTCGACTACGGCAGCCCGCACACCGTGCCCGAGAGCATCCAGGCCCATGCCGAGCAGATTCTCGAAGCCGGCTGCGCCATGCTCACCCTGGGCGGCGACCACTTCATCAGCTACCCGCTGCTCAAGGCCCATGCACGCAAACACGGTCCGCTGGCGCTGATTCATTTTGATGCCCATAGCGACACCTGGCCGGACGAGGAGGGCCAGCGTGTCGATCACGGCACCATGTTCTGGCACGCGGCCCGCGAAGGCCTGGTAGACCCGGCGCGCTCGGTGCAGATCGGCCTGCGCACCACCAATGACGATACCCAGGGCTTTGCCGTGCTCGATGCCCGCCAGGTGCATCAACGTGGTACCCAGGCAATCATCGAAGCGATTCGCCAGCGGGTTGGCGAGCAACCGGTGTACCTGACTTTCGACATCGACTGCCTGGACCCGGCCTATGCTCCCGGCACCGGCACCCCGGTGTGTGGCGGCCTGACCACGGTGCAGGCGCTGGAAATCCTCGGTGGGCTGCGCGGCATCAACCTGGTGGGCATGGACCTGGTGGAAGTCGCGCCGGCCTATGACCATGCCGATATCACCGCCCTGGCCGGGGCCACCCTGGCCATGGAAATGCTTTGCCTGTACGCCGCGAAGCATAAGGTCGATGGCTGATCCGGTAACAAAATGAATCACCTGCGGGGCAAATCGAGGTTTCCCGGCGAACCTGTCGCGCCTTAGGCTATCCAACGCTTGGGCGCGCTGGTTTTCGGCGCCGTGTGTTGCCGGAGGTGAATACCGTGAACCGATCACTGACGGGCCTGGCCATGGCCCTGCTCTTGAGCTCGCCGCTGCAGGCGGCGCCTGTTGCCGCGCCGTTGCAGCTGGCGGCCAGCAACAATAACCCCTACAACAGCCCGATCATGCGCGCCAACCCCAACAGCCGCCAGGGCAGCGTGCCGGCCACGCCGCCGGTGCGCGGCCCGTCGACCCAGCCCAACCCGCGCCCGCCGACCCTCGAGAACCGTGGTATCGGCAATGGCGAAAACATCCGCCGCGAACAGACCACCCCGCGCCTGGAACCCAGCCGGCCGCCGCGCGCGCCCGCACCCTGAATAACAGGCCCTCCCTGGAAGGAATCGCTGATGTCCCCACGCACCTGGCTACCCACCCTGATGACCGCGGCGCTGCTGCCGCTGCTGGCCCATGCCGCGCCCGAGCGCGACTTCAAGAGCGAGGAGGGCAGCGTCAAGGTCAGCACCCTCGCCGAAGGCCTGCGCAATCCCTGGGCCCTGGCGTTCTTGCTGGACGGCCAGGGCATCCTGGTGACCGAGCGCGCCGGCAACCTGCGCATTGTCAGCCCCGAAGGCAAGGTCGGGCCGCCGCTGGGCGGCGTCCCCGAAGTCTGGGCCAAGGGCCAGGGCGGTTTGCTCGACGTGGTGTTGTCACCGACCTTCAAGCAGGACCGGATGGTCTACCTGTCGTATGCCGAAGGTGGTGGGGAGGGCGGCACGGCCGGTACCGCGGTGGGCCGCGGGCGCTTGTCGGCCGACAGCGCCAAGCTTGAAGACTTCAATGTGATCTTCCGCCAGCAGCCCAAGCTCTCCAGCGGCAACCATTTTGGCTCGCGCCTGGTGTTCGACCGCGACGGCTACCTGTTCATCGCCCTGGGCGAGAACAACCAGCGCCCGACCGCCCAGGACCTCGACAAGCTGCAGGGCAAGGTGGTGCGCATCCTCCCGGATGGCACGGTGCCCAAGGACAACCCGTTCGTCGGCCAGGCCAACGTGCGCCCGGAAATCTGGTCGTTTGGCCACCGCAACCAGCAGGGCGCGGCGCTCAACCCCTGGACCGGCGAGCTGTGGACCAACGAGCATGGGCCCCGTGGTGGCGATGAGATCAATATCCCCAAACCCGGCAAGAACTATGGCTGGCCGATCGCTACCCACGGCATCAACTATTCGCTGATGCCGATCCCGGAGGCCAAGGGCGAGCATGTCGAGGGCATGCTCGACCCGCACCATGTCTGGGAGAAGTCCCCGGCCATCAGCGGCATGGCGTTCTACGACAACCCGCGCTTCAAACCCTGGGATCACAGCCTGTTCATCGGCGCCCTGGCGGCGCAGGAACTGATTCGCCTGGAGCTCAAGGGCGACAAGGTGGTGCATGAAGAGCGCCTGCTCGGCGAGCTCAAGGCGCGGATTCGCGACGTGCGGGTAGGGCCGGACGGGTATCTGTACCTGCTTACCGATGAGACGGATGGCGCGCTGCTCAAAGTCGGGCTGGATCTGTAGAGACCTTGTGGGAGCGGGCCTTGCCCCGCGATCAAGCGCGCAGCGGTGGTATCTCAGACAACATCCGATGTGCTGACTGTACTGGCCTCATCGCGGGGCAAGCCCGCTCCTACCAATGGTGGTAGCACTTGCCCCGCGATGCCCCCCGCCGCAGAATGCCCCCTTTTGCGACGGACGCCGCGCATGTCCTGCTTCACCGAACAGTCCCCGCTGACCCGCTACCAGCAGGCCATTGCCAGCCAGGGGTTTGTCAGCGATCCGGCCCAGTTGCAGGCCGCCACCGCCCTGCAAACCTGCTTCGAGGCCCTGCAACGCGGCGAAACCCCGCAGGGCGTGTACCTCTGGGGGCCGGTTGGGCGCGGCAAGACCTGGCTCATGGACCAGTTCCACGCCTGCCTGCAGGTTCCGGCCCGGCGCCAGCATTTTCATCACTTCATGCGCTGGGTGCATCAGCGCCTGTTCCAGCTCAATGGCACCGCCGAGCCCTTGCAGGCCCTGGCCTTGTCCCTGGCCGAAGAAATCCGCGTGCTGTGCTTTGACGAGTTGTTCGTCAACGACATCGGCGATGCGATCATTCTCGGCGGGTTGTTCCAGGTGCTGTTCGAGGCCGGGGTGGTGATCGTGGCCACCTCCAACCAGCCGCCCGGGCAGCTCTACAGCGACGGTTTCAACCGCGAGCGCTTCCTGCCGGCGATTGCCGCCATCGAGCAGCATATGCAGGTGGTGGCGGTGGCGGGTGAGCAAGACCATCGCCTGCATCCGGGCGCGCTGATACAGCGTTACTGGATTACCGAGATAGGCCAGCCCGCAGCCCTGGCGCAGGTCTTCGAGCAACTGCGCGGCGAGCAAGCGGCGACTGATCAACCCTTGCTGATCGGCTCACGCCAGCTCAGCGTGGTGCAACGCTGTGAGACGGTGCTCTGGTGCCGCTACGCCGACCTGTGTGAGCAACCCTTCGCCGCCATGGATTTCATGGCCCTGTGCGACAGCTTCCAGGCCATTCTGCTCGGCGAGGTACCGGCGCTCGGCGCCCGCCAGCGCCCGGCGAAGATTGCCCGCGGCACCGAGGACGGCGCCCGGCGGGTGGTCGCCGGCGACCGCGAGCTGCCGCAACTGTCGGTGCATGACGACAGCGTGCGGCGCTTCATCGCCCTGGTCGATGAATGCTACGACCGGCGGATCGCCCTGTACCTGGAAGCCGAGGTCGCCCTGGAAGCGCTCTACACTGAAGGGTATCTGGAGTTCCCGTTCCGGCGTACGCTCAGCCGCTTGCGGGAGATGCAACTGCAACGCTTCTGCTGAGGAATCGATCATGGCCGAGCCTCTTTCGCACCACCTGCTGACCATGGCCTACCAGAACGGCTGGGCCAACCACCGGGTGTACAAGGCCTGCAGGCAACTGAGCCAGGATGAGTTCGTCGCCCCGCGGGCGAGCTTTTTCCCGTCGATCAAGGCGACCCTCAACCACATCCTCACCGTCGACTGGTTCTACCTGCAGGCCCTTGAGTGTGAGCAGCGCGGCGAAGCGCCCGACCCGGACAGCGAGCGTTTTTTCCAGCCCGAGGAGCCTTTTGCCACCTGCCTGGAACTGCACGCCGAACAGTTGCAGGCCGATCACCGCCTGATCGCTTACTGCAGCCAGTTACGTGACGACCAGTTGCAGCGCTATGTGAACATCGTGCGCCCCAACTGGGTGCAGCGCGAACAACGCCTGCGCCTGCTCTCGCACCTGTTCGAGCACCAGATCCACCACCGTGGCCAGGTGCACGCGATGCTCAGCGACACCGCGGTGCGCCCACCGCAACTGGATGAATTCTTTTGTGAGGATGAAGCGCACCTGCGCGCCCAGGACTTTGCCGAACTGGGCTGGACCGAGGCGCAGATCTGGGGGCGCTAGTGCTGCATCCAGCCCAGCGTCAGCAGCGCCAGCACCAGGTAGCGGCCGGCTTTGGCGAGGGTGACCAGCACTAAAAAGCGCCAGAACGGCTCGCGCATGATCCCGGCAATCAGCGTCAACGGGTCGCCGATCACCGGCATCCAGCTCAGCAGCAGCGACCACTGGCCATAGCGCTGGTAGCGTTGCTGGGCCTTTGCCAGTTGCTCGGGCTTGAACGGGAACCAGCGCTTGTCGCGCAGGTGCTCGATGCCGCGGCCCAGCAGCCAGTTGACGATCGAACCGAGCACGTTGCCGGCGGTGGCGATCAGCAACAGGCTGACCAGCGCCTCAGGTTCGCGCAGCAGCAGGCCGACCAGCACCGCTTCCGATTGCAGCGGCAGCAAGGTGGCTGCGCCGAAGGCGCTGAGAAACAGCGCCCAATAGCTGAGCATCAAGGCCGGATCAGTAGTTGGCGACCACTTCGTCCTTGCCCTCAAGGGTCAGGCCGATGACCTGGTAGGCGTCCTTGTGGTCGCCCATTTCCATGCCCGGCGAGCCCATGGGCATGCCCGGTACGGCCAGGCCCTTGAGGTCGGGACGCTTGCTCAGCAGCTTGATCTGCTCGGCCGGCACATGGCCTTCGACGAACTTGCCGTCGATCACCCCGGTATGGCACGAGGCCAGGCGCGGCTCGACGCCCAGGCGCTGCTTGAGCGCGCTCATGTTCGGCTCGACATGGTCGTTGACCGTGTAGCCGTTGTCGTGCAGGTGCTTGATCCAGTCCTTGCAGCAGCCGCAGTTGGGGTCACGGTAGACATCGATGGTCGGCCCGGCCTGGGCCAGGGTGCTCAGGGCCAGCAGGCCGAAGGCGACGATTTTCTTGCTCAGCATGTACTTCTCCACTTCTAGAAACGCAGGCGAACTCCAGCGACTAGGCGGGTCTGGCCGATGTCGCCGTGCTCATCACGGATTTGCTCGGCGTTGTTGCCGTAGGCCCGGTTGACGCTGATGCCCAGGTACGGGGCAACGCCACGGGTGATTTCGTAGCGCAGGCGCAGGCCGATCTCGCTGTCGGCAAGGCCACTGCCCTGGTCCCGGGTGGCGTCGTTGCGGCCATAGAAATTGGCCTCCAGCGACGGTTCGAGGATCCAGCGATTGCTCAGCAGGATAGCGTAACTGCTCTCCAGGCGCAGCGCGGTTTGCTGATGTTCGCCGGCATACAGGGTGGCTTGCAGCTCCAGCCCGTACAGCGGCGTACCCTGGATGCCGAAGGCGGCCCAGGTCTGGCCAGTGGCCGGCTTGAAGTCCTGGCGCAGGCCACCGACCAGCTCCCACCAGGGGCTGATGGCATGGCCCCAGAGCGCCTGCAGTTCGGCCTTGTGGGTCACGCCCTGTTCGCGTTCGCCCTCGCTGCGCAGCCACAGGCGGTCGACATCGCCGCCGATCCAGGCATTGGCGTCCCACTTCAGGGCGCTGCTGTTGTCGAAGTTCTGGTACTCCAGCTGCTCGACCGTCACGGCCCAGTTGGTCTGCTGGTCGTGGACCTGATGACCGGGCAGGGGCGGGAAGGCCGCCTGGCGGTCGGCGTCGGTGATCGGACGCAGTGGCGTGCGTGGAGTGCCCGGCGCCATGCTGTGGTTCATGCCTTGATGGTTCATGGCACCGTGGCCCATGGCGGCGTGATCCATGGCCTCGGCACGGGCCTCTTCACTGGCCAGCAGGGCGAGCAGGGCGAAGCCGCCGAACAGCGGCCGAAAAATGGGCTTATTCATCGACGCGTACCTCGCGGAACATGCCCATCTCCATGTGGTAGAGCAGGTGGCAGTGATAGGCCCAGCGGCCCAGGGCGTCGGCGCTGACCCGGTAGCTACGGCGGCTGCCGGGCGGGATGTCGAGGGTGTGCTTGCGCACCTGGAAGCTCCCGTGTTCGTCTTCCAGGTCACTCCACAGGCCATGCAGGTGGATCGGGTGGGCCATCATCGTGTCGTTGACCAGGGTGATGCGCAGGCGCTCGCCGTAGGTCAGGCGCAGCGGCTCGGCGTCGGAGAACTTGATGCCGTTGAACGACCAGGCGAAGCGCTCCATGTGTCCGGTCAGGTGCAGTTCGATTTCCCGGGACGGCTCGCGGCCATCGGGGTCGGCGAAGGTGCTTTTCAGGTCGGCGTAGGTCAGCACCCGGCGGCCGTTGTTGCGCAGGCCAATCCCTGGGTCGGCGAGGTTGGGCCTGGGGTTCATGGTCTGCATGTCCACCAGCGGGTTGCCGCTTTCGCTGGCCGGGTGTTGCTGCATGCCGGTCATTTTCGAATGGTCCATGCCGGCCATCTGGCTGTGGTCCATGGCGCCCATCCCGGCCATGGCGCCGTGGCCCATATCGGCCATGGTCAGGATGGGGCGTGGGTCCGGCTCTGGCACCTCGGCGCTCAGCCCGTTGCTGCGCGCCAGGGTACCGCGGGCGTAGCCGCTGCGGTCCATGCTCTGCGCGTACAGGGTATAGGCGGGCAGGTCGCCGACCCGCACCAGCACGTCATAGGTTTCGGCCACGGCGATGCGCAGTTCATCGACCTCGACCGGCTGCACCGGCTGGCCATCGGCGGCGATCACCGTCAGCTTCAGGCCCGGAATGCGAAAGTCGAAATAGCTCATCGCCGAGCCGTTGATCAGACGCAGGCGCACAGTGTCGCCGGGCTGGAACAGGCAGGTGAAGTTGCCATCCGGCGGCTGGCCGTTGAGCAGGTAGGTGTAGGTAGCGGCGCTGATGTCGGCAAGGTCGGTGGGGCTCATGCGCATGGCCGCCCAGGCCTTGCGTTCGGCCACGGTTTGCTGCCAGCCATTGCTGGCGACATCGTCGATGAAGTCGCCAACGGTGCGCTTGTGGTAGTTGAAGGCGTCGGACTGCTTTTTCAGGGTCGCCATCAGCGACTCGGGGGACTGGTCGCTCCAGTCGCTGAGCAGCAGCACGTAGTCGCGCTGGTAGCGATGGGCTTCGGGCTGCCTGGGTTCGATGACGATCGCGCCGTAGACCCCGGCTTGTTCCTGCAGGCCGCAATGGCTGTGGTACCAGTAGGTGCCGCTCTGCTGCAGGGTGAAGCGGTAAAGGTACTCGCCACCGGGCTCGATGCCGGCAAAGCTCAGGCCCGGCACACCATCCATGTTGGCCGGGAGGATGATCCCGTGCCAGTGCAGCGAGGTCGGCTCGTTCAGGCGGTTGCGCACCCGCAGGGTCACACTGTCGCCCTCCCGCCAGCGCAGGGTCGGGCCGGGCAGGCTGTTGTTGATGGTCAGCGCCGTGCGCGGGCGGCCGGTAACGTTGACCGGGGTCTGGCCGATGAACAGCTCGAAGTGCTCGCCGCTCAGCTCGTTGGCAAACACGCCGGGCGCGGCAAACGCCGGCAGGCGCCAGAGGCCGAGGCCGGCCAGGGCGCTGCCGGCGGCGAAGCCCTTGACGAAGGTGCGGCGGGTCGAGTGTCGAAGCATGGCTGCCATTCCAGGGGCGGGGATGGCACGACCTTAGCCAGTGCTGACTGTCAGCAAACTGAGCAGCGCATTACAGATTTGTCAGCTGGCCAGGCAGGTACGCGTTCACTTGTGGCCGCAGGTCGGTATACTCCGCGCCGCACGGAGCCCACCACTATGAAGGATCAGCGATTCATGCAGGCAATCAAGGCCTATTTCAAACGCCACGGCCACGACCCGTTCAAGCTCGGCCAGGGGCGTATCAGCGGTTACCTCTCGGCCGCCCTGGGGCTGCTCAGCCTGCTGGCGGTGCTGTGCTTCCTGTTTCCGCAGTGGCTGACCTTTGCCGAGTTTCGCAAGGTCTACAGCGTGCACTTTGCCCGTACCGCGCTGCTGATCGGGCTGATCCTGGCCTTCGCCCTGGGCACCCTGAACATTCTCCTCAACAAGCGCAAGCGCCTGGGCTTTACCGGCATCAGTGCGGCAGGCCTGGCGATGTTTCTCGGCGGCACCAACATCCAGACCGAAACCATCGGCCAGACCCCATACTCGCTGGGCCTGGACTGGTTTGTGCTCGCTCTGCTGGTATCGGCGGTGATCTTCATCCCGCTGGAAAAACTCTACGCCAAGGACCCGCAGCAAAACATCCTGCGCCCGCACTGGCGCACCGACCTCAGCTACTTCTTCGTCAGCCATATGCTGGTGCAGTTCATCCTCATCTTTGTCACCGCCTCGTCCAGCTGGCTGGCCGGCTGGGTGCTGTCCGATACCTTGCAGGCCAAGGTGCAAAGCCTGCCGATCGTGGTGCAGTTCTTGCTCGCGGTGTTCGTCGCCGACCTCGGCCAGTACTGGCTGCACCGCTTGTATCACGTGGTGCCGTGGATGTGGCGCTTTCATGCCGTGCATCATTCGAGCACGCACATGGACTGGCTGGCCGGTTCGCGCATTCATTTCTGCGAGATCCTTCTGACCCGCACCGGGGTGTTGGCGCCGCTGATCCTGCTGGGCTTTTCGCCCCAGGCGATGAACGCCTACGTGATCCTGGTCGGTGTGCAGGCGGTGCTGGCCCATGCCAACGTGCGTATCGACGGCGGCTGGCTCAACTACCTGCTGGTGCTGCCGCGCTATCACCACTGGCATCATGCCCGGCACAAGGATTACATCTACAAGAACTACGCGATCCATACGCCGCTGGTGGACATGCTGTTCGGCACCTTCAAGCTGCCGCCCAAGGAATGGCCGGCGCGATACGGCGTGTTCGGCAAGGACCTGCCTGAAGGTATCGTGCGCCAGCACCTGTACCCGCTGCGCAAGGCCGAACCCAAGGCACCGGTACCGCCACCGGCTGCCTGAAGCGGCTTTGTGCCCGGCCCCTGACTGCGTTAGCCTTGAGGGGTCAACGCCATTGGGGGCAAGGAGTATCCATGGACAAGGTTATCGTGATCACCGGCGCCAGCCGCGGCATTGGCGCTGCCACCGCACGCCTGGCCGCGCGCGCCGGTTACCGTATCTGCATCAATTACCTGCGTGACGACGAAGCCGCCCAGCGGGTGCTGGCCGAGGTCCGTGAACTGGGCGCCGAGGCCATTGCGGTGAAGGCCGACGTCAGTGTCGAGGACGAGATCGTCCAGCTGTTCCAGCGCGTCGATGCCGAGCTGGGCCCGGTCACTGCGCTGGTCAACAACGCCGGCACCATCGGCCACCAGAGCCGGGTCGAAGAGGTGTCGGAGTTTCGCCTGCTCAAGCTGATGAAGACCAACGTGGTCGGGCCGATGCTGTGCGCCAAGCACGCGCTGCAGCGCATGTCGACCCGCCATGGCGGGCAGGGCGGCAGCATCGTCAACGTCTCGTCGGTGGCCGCGCGGCTGGGCTCGCCTAACGAATACGTCGACTATGCCGCCTCCAAGGGCGCGCTGGATACCTTCACCGTCGGCCTGGCCAAGGAAGTGGCCGGCGAAGGGGTGCGGGTCAATGCCGTACGCCCGGGCTACATCTTCACCGACTTCCACGCCCTCAGCGGCGACCCGCAGCGGGTCAGCAAGCTTGCGCCGGGCATCCCCATGGGCCGCGGCGGGCAGGCCGAGGAAGTCGCCGAGGCGATCCTCTGGCTGCTGTCAGACCAGGCCTCGTATTCCACCGGCAGCTTTCTGGACCTGGGCGGCGGGCGCTGATCAGCCGATCATTTCCTCGATACGCTGGGCCAGGGTGTCGAGGCTGAACGGCTTGGTCAGCACCCGGGTAGTGGGCTCGAACACGCCGCTGCCGAGCACCGCCTGCTCGGCGTAGCCGGTGATGAACAGCACCTTCAATCCGGGCCGCAATTGGCGGGCGGCGGCCACCAGTTGCTGGCCGTTCATGCCGCCGGGCAGGCCGACATCGCTGATCAACAGGTCGACGCTCGCACCATTTTGCAGTGCCGCCAGGGCGCTGTGGCCGTCGGCGAATTCTATTCTGGCGCAGCCCAGTTCCTCGAGCACTTCGCCGACCAGCATGCGAATGGTTGCTTCGTCATCGACCAGCATCACCGTCATGTCGCGCAGTTCACGTTGCGGGCGGGCCGTTGGTTTCGCTTCGCTAAGCGGCAGGCTGGCGCTGTCCAGGCGCGGCAGGTACAGGTGCACGCTGGTGCCCTGGCCAGGTTCCGAATACACCCGCACCTGGCCACCGGACTGACGGACGAAACCATAGACCATCGACAGCCCCAGGCCCGTCCCCTGGCCCACCGGCTTGGTGGTGAAGAACGGATCGAAGGCGCGCGCCAGCACCTGCGGTGACATGCCGCTGCCGTTATCGCTGACGCTTAAGGCCAGGTAGCCACCGGGCTTGAGGTCCAGGTGCGCGGCGACTTGCTCATCGGCTGGCAGATGACGGGTTTCGATGCTGATCCTGCCCCCGCCCGGCATGGCGTCGCGGGCGTTGATGCACAGGTTGAGCAGGGCGTTTTCCAGTTGCGAGGCGTCGATGTTGGCTCGGCAGGATGCGCTGGAGGTAAACACCTCGATGTCGATGTGCGGGCCGACGCTGCGGCGGATCAGCTCAAGCATGCCGCCGACCAGGCGATTGACGTCGATGGTGCGCGGTTCCAGGGTCTGGCGCCGGGAAAAGGCCAGCAGCCGGTGAACCAGGGATGCGGCGCGGTTGCACACATCCTGGGCGGTGCGCAGGTAGGGGGCGATCTGTTCATGGCGCCCGCGCCCGAGCAGGTTGCGCGACAGCTCTAGCGAGCCGCTGATGCCGGTCAGCAGGTTGTTGAAGTCATGGGCGATGCCGCCGGTGAGCTGGCCGACCGCTTCCATTTTCTGCGCCTGGCGCAGGGCTTCTTCAGTCTTGCGCAGGCGTTTTTGCTCGCCGATCCGCTCGCTGATGTCGTAGGCGAACAGGTAAGCGCCGATCAGTTGCCCGTTGCTGTCATGCAGCGGGCTGAACCGCAGTTCGTAGTGGCGATGCTGCTCGCCCTCGCCAAACTCGGCAACCTCGACGAATGCCTCACCCTTGAGTGCCCGATTCCATAGTTGCAGGCCCCGGGCGCAGTCTTCGCCACGGCTGGCCATGAGCGTCGGCAGGCTGTCGCCGACGCTGGGTACTTGCTCGAAAATTCGCTGGAATTCGTCACGCGCGGCGCGGTTGATAGCCAGCCAGCGCATGTGCAGATCGACCACCTGGATTTGCGCCAGGGTCGCCTCGACCACATCGGTGAGAATCTTGCGCTCTGCCAGCGCCTGGGCCACCCGCTGTTCAAGCGCCTGGTTGAGGCGCTTGAGTTCGGATTCGGCACGTTTGCGCGCGGTGACATCCTGGAACAGTACGGCGACCTGCTTGCGGCTGGCCGGCTCCAGGCGAAAGGCGCAGATGTCCAGGTGGCGGCCGGTGGCTACCAGCTCCTGCTCGAAGCGGATCGGCGTGCCGCTGCGCAGCACCACACCGTAGCGGGCAAGCCAGCCATTCGCCTCATCGGGGACCAGTTGGCGCAGAGTTTGCCCGACCACATTGTCGATACCGGCATGCTTGGCGTAGGCAGCGTTGGCTTCGACATGAACGTAGTCGCTGAGCGGGCCGTGGGGGCCGTCGAAGAATTCGATGATGCAAAAGCCTTCGTCCATGGCCTCGAACAGAAAGCGATAACGCTGCTGGGTATCGGCCAGGGCCTGCTGGTCAGGTGCAGGCCCGGCGCGGCTGCGCTCGGCGAGCTGGGCTGTGAGCAGGTTGTTCTGCTGCTGCAACTGTTCAAGTTGCTGGCGCAGGGACTGCAGTTCGCTCGACGGCATGCGCGTGTTCCGGCCTGGGGATAGTGGCAAATGTAGCGTCCCGCGCAGCACTCAACAACTGCGCGGCCCCAGGTCAAGCGCTTCAGTGGCCGTGATAGCGCGCGCTGGCCCATTCCCACCAGAGGGCGTTGAGTTCGCAGTAGGGGGCAATGCGCCCGGTGGTTTCGGCGTACAGGTCGTCGCGGTCGAGTTTCGCCGGGATGAAGCCCAGGCTGCGCAGGTCGCGGTCGATCAGCGCCGCGCTGCTGGCCAGGGCCTTGATCGGCTGGCGCGGGTAGGGGCGCGGGTCTTCACCGTAATACACCTTGGCCGGGCCGAAAGGTACGCCCTCCAGGCGAGTATGGCCGAGGTTGTTCAAAAAGCCTTCGGCAATGCTGCCGTCGGCGAAGATCACCTTGTAGGCCGCGCCGGGTACACCGCCGAGCTTGCCGTCGTCCAGGCTCAGCTCCAGCCAGTTGCTGGTGGCTTGCGGGTTGATCTGCTCGCGGCTGAGTTTGCCGCCATCACTGGCCGCTGGGTGGGTATTGAGCGTTCCGTGCTCACGCAGGTTGTCGACGCGCCGCGACTGCGGTTTGCTGGTTTGCGCCGGCACGCGGGTGCTGCTGCCCGAGGCTTGGGCCGAGCTGTTGCGCTGCACGGCAAGCCAGGGCATCAGGCGTTCGTCGATGCGTTCGATCAGGTCGTCAAGGTGTTCGCCAGCCTGTTCCAGGTCGCTCAGCACCAGGGCCTGGCGCTGCGCGTCGAGGGCCAGGAAGGTCGCACTGGCGCTGACGGCAGCGATGATTTGCGCAAGCTCGCTGCGTAGCAACTCGGCGTCCAGGCTCTCTTCGAGCAGGGCATCCGGGCTGGTCTTCAGTTTGCAGTTGAGCAGTACGTGGCGCAGCAGGTCATAAAGCTGCTCGGCATGCTTTTGCGGGTCGCGATTGACCAGACGCAATACCCGTTTGAGCCCGTGGCCAGGGCCTGGGACCCAGCCAAGCAAGGCCAGGGCGAGGTCGAAGAAGGCCTCGTCTTCTTCCTGCTGGTCGGCCGCCAGGTCCAGGGCCAGGATCGCTTCGACGGTGTCGTAGGCACTCAGGGCCTGGGCCAGGTGCGGGATGCTGCCGGCATCGATGGCGTCGGACAAGGTGACGCCGGCGGCCTTGATGTCGTAGGCGAAGTCTTCGTCGCTGTCGTCTTCGTCGATCAGCTCTTCTTCGTCCTCCTCCTGTTCGTCTTCAGCGCCGCCCAGGCACTCCCAGCGGATGCCCTGGTAGGCGGGCAGGCTGCGCGCGTGCGCGAGCAGCTCATGGGGGAAGATCACGTGCAGCAGTTCGCGGGTATCGATGCCGTAGAGCAGGGCCACTGCTGCGGCCTCGAATGACCAGTAGCCGACGTAGCCGCTGATATCGTCGCCATGGGTGTCGTACCAGCTGGCGTGCTCAAAGTGCTCGTACCACTGCTCGCAGTAGCCCTGCAGGCGGCTGGCCGCTTGCTCGGGGCTGCTGGCATAGATGGTTTGCACCAACGGCGTGGCGTAGTCCTGGTACCACGCATCGACGTCGTAGCGGTCGGGCAGGACCCGGCTCAGCAGGTCTTCATAGAGGGTGTCTTCTTCGGCATAGCCGCCGTTGTCCATCAGCGTGACGAAGCGTTCGAGCAGGTCCTGGCGACCGAGCAGAATGCACAGGCTGATGACCTGCATGCATTCGTGGTGCTCTTCGCTATCGCCCAGATTCAGCGGAGCGACGTTGGCTTGCTCGGTGTACACGGCCATCTTGCGTTGCAGTTGCTCGTACTCGGCGACCAGCGCTTCGAGCAAGGCGGGCAGGGCGTCGATGTCAACGCCGGCGGTATAGCTGATCAGCAGTTTGTCCAGCGCCAGGCCCTTGAGGCTCTTGCCGCTGAACACTGCCTCTTGCTCGTCGGAGTCGGCTTGCAGGCGATTGTCGCGCAGGAATGCACGGCTCTCTTCGTCGTGTTCGAGGAAGCGCTCGTAACGCTGCGGCGTAAGAAAGTGCTGTCGCTTGTGCATGCCATCCATCCCTGGGAAATTCGAGCGCGCAGGGTGCCGCAAGCGCGCTCGAAGTACAACCGCCGATCAGAACGAGCGGACGATCTTGCCCAGGGTTTCCATGGCCTTTTCCGACTGCTCGGTCCAGGGGCTGCCGTAGTTGAGGCGGATGCAGTTGCGAAAGCGCCGGGTCGGCGAAAAGATCGGCCCGGGGGCGATGCTGATGCCTTGCGCCAACGCCATCTGGAACAGCTTGAGCGAGTCCATCTGTTCAGGCAGCTCCAGCCACAGGAAGTAGCCACCGGCCGGATGGCTGACCCGGGTCTGCGCCGGGAAATAGCGGGCAATGGCCGCGAGCATCGCCGCCTGTTGCTCTTCCAGGGCATAGCGCAGCCGGCGCAGGTGCCGGTCGTAGCCGCCGTGCTGTAGGTAGTCGGCAATCGCCGCCTGGGCCGGCATCGAGGCGCACAGCGAGGTCATCAGTTTCAGCCGTTCGATCTTCTGCGCGTAACGCCCGGCCGCCACCCAGCCGATGCGGTAGCCGGGGGCCAGGCTCTTGGCGAACGAGCCGCAGTGCATCACCAGGCCGTCGGTGTCGAAGGCCTTGGCCGGTTTCGGCGCTTGCTGGGCGTAATACAGCTCGGCATAGACGTCGTCCTCGATCAGCGGCACTTGATGTTCGCGCAAGAGCTCCACAAGCTGCTGCTTCTTCTCTTCCGGCATGCTCGCGCCGACCGGGTTCTGGAAGTTGGTCATGCACCACACGGCCTTGACCGGGTGCTTGGCCAGGGTTTGCGCCAGCACCCCGAGGTCGATGCCTTCGCGCGGGTGCACGGGGATTTCCACCGCCTTGAGCTTGAGCCGCTCGAGGATCTGCAGGCAGGCATAGAACGCCGGCGCCTCGATGGCCACCAGGTCGCCGGGCTCGGTCACCGCCTGCAGGCACAGGTTCAGGGCCTCCAGCGCGCCGTTGGTGATCAGCAGCTCCTCCATGGGCAGCATCAGGCCGCCGACCATGTAGCGCAGGGCAATTTGCCGGCGTAGCTGCGGGTTGCCCGGCGACAGGTCGGTGACCACCATGCGCGGGTCCATCTCGCGGCTGGCGCTGGCCATGGAGCGGGCCAGGCGCGGCAGCGGGAACAGATGAGGGCTGGGAAAAGCCGAGCCGAAGGCCACGGTTTGCGGGTCCTTGATCGAGTCGAGGATCGAGAACACCAGCTCGCTGACATCCACCTCGGTGGACTCGCTGGCTTGCTCGATGATCTGCGGCTCGCTGAACTGGCGCGGCGCGTGGGCGTTGACGAAGTACCCCGAGCGCGGCCGGGCGCGGATCAGCCCGCGGCGCTCCAGCAGGTAGTAGGCCTGGAACACCGTGGACGGGCTGACGCCGTGGGTCTGGCTGGCATAACGCACCGACGGCACGCGCTGGCCGGGGCCGAGGACCCCGGAGCGGATCAGTTCGGCAATGTCGTCGGCGAATTTCTCGTAGCGTTTCATCATGGCTCGAAAGGTTTCGGATGCTCGGGCAGTGTATGGGATCAGCGGTTCAAAGGCGCAACAAAACGGCTGTGGGCGACGCTGCGCACACCGGGTTCGTCCGTATCGATCAGTTCGAAGCTGATCTCCTGGGAGCTGCTTTGCGGGCGATCGGCCAACATCGCCACCGACACCGGCAAGTCGCTCATTTCCCCGGCCGCCAGGCTGAATTCGGTCCTGCCGTGCAGTTCGAAGCCTTCGGCATCGAGCAGGCGCAGGCGGTAGTGCTGGGATTGCTGGGTCTTGTTGATGACCTTGAGGGTGTAGATGTTCTCGATCTGCCCGGCGTTGTTCTCACGGAACAGGCCACGGTCCTTGATCACGTCCATCGACACCATCGGCCGCTGCTGCAGGGCGATCACCAGGGCGCCGATCATCACCACCAGGGCGGTGACGTAGCCGAGCAGGCGCGGGCGCAGCCAGTTAGTGGTGCCGCCTTGCAGGGTGTGTTCGGACTTGTAGCCGACCAGGCCGCGGGCGTAGCCCATTTTGTCCATGATCGAGTCACAGGCGTCGATACAGGCGGCGCAGCCGATGCACTCCATCTGCAGGCCGTCGCGGATGTCGATGCCGGTCGGGCACACCTGCACGCACATATGGCAGTCGATGCAGTCGCCCAGGCCCTTGGCCTTGTGGTCGACTTCCTTCTTGCGCGGGCCGCGGGATTCACCACGGGCCGGGTCGTAGGCGACGGTCAGGGTGTCCTTGTCGAACATCACGCTCTGGAACCGGGCGTACGGGCACATGTGCATGCACACCGCTTCACGCAGCCAGCCGGCGTTGATGTAGGTGGCGCCGGTGAAGAACAGAATCCAGAACAGACTGACACCGCCCAGTTGCAGGGTGAACAGTTCTTCGGCCAGCGGCCGGATCGGCGTGAAGTAGCCGACGAAGGTCAGCCCGGTCAGCAGGCTGATGGCCAGCCACAGGGTGTGCTTGGCCGAACGCCGGGCCAGTTTGTTCAGGCTCCAGGGCGCGGCATCGAGCTTGATGCGCTGGTTGCGCTCACCTTCGGTGACCTTCTCGCACCACATGAAAATCCAGGTCCAGGAACTTTGCGGGCAGGTGTAACCGCACCAGACCCGGCCGGCGAGCACGGTGATGGCAAACAGGCCGAAGGCGCAGATGATCAACAACGCCGAGAGCAGGATGAAGTCCTGCGGCCAGAAGGTGGCGCCGAAGATATGGAACTTGCTGTCGGCCAGGTCCCAAAGCACGGCCTGACGACCGCCCCAGTTCAGCCAGACGGTGCCAAAGAACAGCAAAAACAGAAAACCCGCGCCAGCCAGGCGCAGGTTACGAAACAAGCCGGTGAAACTACGGGTGTGGATCTGTCGGTCACTGCTGGCAGGCTTCTTCTTGAAGGTGGAAGGCTCAGCAATTTCAACGATCTGGACGGGGATTCTATCGCTCATGGTTCGTCGCTCATCAGGCCTCGATCAGGCCAGAGCACTATGGCGCCCCATCTGTTTGCATAACAGGCTCAGGTATCTGGATAAAAACCGTATCAGATTTACCCTGGAAACTCCGCAGGCCTCAGATTATCGAGCCTTGCTCGGTCTCCTTGAGGTGCCTGCGACCATCCACCGCACCCGCTACAGTGAGGGCATCGGCTTCCTGTTCGGTGATTGGCACGCGCTTGCCTTCGAGCTCGGCAACCGACATGCGCAAGGCCTCGTCGGTGACGATTCGCACCTGCGTGGCCTCGCCCTGGATGTGCATGTCATCGCTGATCAGGGTGCAGCGCTGGTTAGTGGTGTCGATTTCAATAGGCATGGCTGTGTCCTCTTTACTCGGGTCCTATGTGTGGGACCGCACGGGTGCAGGGGATGCTGGCAGCAACCGATCAGCGGTCGGCAGCGCACTTGCCGCCAGTGGCGTTGTCCATCGATTAATCCCTACTGCATGGACACAGCCCATGGACGCCTGGTGGCATCAAGTCTGGATCACCCTGGTGGCGGAATTTGCCGACATCACCGATGCCAAGCAGCTTACCCAGGTGACCGTGCGCCTGGTCATGGCGGCGCTGCTGGGCGCCATTCTCGGTTTTGAGCGCGAACTCAAGGGCAAGGCCGCCGGGGTGCGCACCCATATGCTGGTGGCCCTCGGCGCGGCGCTGTTCGTGCTGGTGCCGCGCATGGCCGGGGCCGACGATGCAGCGCTGAGCCGGGTGGTGCAGGGCATCGTCGCCGGTATCGGCTTTTTGGGTGCCGGCACCATTCTCAAGGGCCACGACCAGGATGCCGGGCACGTCAAGGGCCTGACCACGGCTGCGGGCTTGTGGATGACCGCGGCGATCGGTGTGGCGGCGGGCATGGGCCGGGAGGCCACGGCGGTGGTCAGCACGGTGCTGGCGTTGCTGGTATTGGGGGTGATGCCGCTGGTGGTCAATCGCTTCGAGAAGGACGACGAGGACGAAAACGAGGAGGGCAGGAAGCACTGAGGGGAGCCTAGGCTCCCCTCAAAGATTGTTGCGTGCTCTTTTTTTGTTATTGGAGGGCGGCCTGTTGTTGTTTTTGGCGACCGTTGCCTCTGTATCTTTGGCGATCCCCATCCGGGATCAAGAGCAAACGTATTTTTTTGAGCGCTGATCTACCTTCATCATTGCTGATCCAACCGTGACCTGCGCTACCTTGGGGTAGTTTTATTGTTCTGTGTCCGGTTGCGGGGCAAGCCCCTGGAAAGCACATCCTCTCCAAAAAAATCTGTTAGCTGCGCCTCTGTCGTGTTGTTCTTGTTATGTCAGAGTCGTTTCGTCTTATTTTTATTGGGTGTGTCGCACTTTTTATTGTTCTTGTACCTGAGATATAGCAGGTGCCGTGCCAACTTTTTAAAACCCAATAAAATCAATGGCTTGAAGGTTTAGCGGAAAAATCTCCTCGGGAAATTCTGTCGATTTGTTTCCGTGTTACCCGGAATTTCCCTGAAAAGTGCGGGGGCGGTAACACCCGCACGCAGATCAGCCTGTTACCGCTTGTGATTACTGTGCCTGACGGGCGCGAGCCACCCGCGAGCCGCTGGCGCGGCCCAGCACTTCACTGATACGCAAGCCCGCGGCAATCAAGCGCTGCAGGTCGATACCGGTGTCGATACCGAGGCCCTGGAGCATGTACAGCACGTCTTCGCTGGCAACGTTACCGCTGGCGCCCTTGGCATAGGGGCAGCCGCCGAGGCCCGCAACAGAGCTGTCGAACACACTGATGCCTTCAAGCAGGCTGGCATAGACGTTGGCCAGGGCCTGGCCGTAGGTGTCATGAAAGTGTCCGGCCAGTTGCGCCCGTGGCACCTGGGCGCCGACCACTTCGAACAGGCGCCGGGTTGCCCCGGGGGTGCCGGTGCCGATGGTGTCGCCCAGCGACACTTCATAGCAGCCCATGTCGAACAGCTCGCGGGCCACCGGGGCCACCTGCTCGGCGCTGACCGTGCCTTCATAGGGGCAACCCAGCACGCACGAGACATAACCGCGCACCCGCACCCCGTGCTGACGCGCCGCTTCGATGATCGGCACGAAGCGCTGCAGGCTGTCGCTGATCGAGCAGTTGATGTTGCGCTGGGAGAACGCCTCGGAGGCGGCGGCAAAGACGGCCACTTCCTTGACCCCGGCCGCCAGGGCATCTTCGAAACCGCGCAGGTTCGGCGCCAGCGCGGCGTAGGTCACCCCGTTGCGCTGCTGGATATTGGCAAACACCTCGGCGGAGCCGGCCATCTGCGGTACCCACTTGGGGGAAACGAAGCTGCCCACTTCTATATAAGAAAGGCCTGCCGCACTCAGGTCATCGACCAGGCGAACCTTGTCGGCCACGCTGATGGGCTGGGCTTCGTTTTGCAGGCCGTCGCGCGGGCCGACTTCGACCAGGCGGACTTTTTCAGGCAATGACATGGGCAGGGTTCCTCAGGGCTCAATGGCTGTTTTTCTGGTTGTTCAAGGTCGCGGCCAGGGCTTGCTCGCAGCGCTCTTCGGCAGTGTCCAGCTCCAGTTGCATCTGCTGGATGTCAAGCAGTTGCTGTTCAAGCTGGGCGCGGCGTTCGGCGATCTTCGCCAGCATGCTGTGCAATTGCTTGAGGTTGCCGCTGGACGGGTCATACAGCTCGATCAGCTCACGGCACTCGGCCAGGGAAAAACCAATGCGCTTGCCGCGCAGGATCAGCTTCAGGCTGACCTTGTCGCGAGCCGAATAGACCCGCTCCAGGCCGCGACGCTCCGGGCTGAGCAGGCCCTGTTCTTCATAGAAGCGAATGGCCCGGGTGGTGATGTCCAGCTCGCGGGACAGGTCGGAGATGCTGTAGGTCTGGCTGCTCATTGCTTGGCTCGGGAAAAGGGCATGGAGCTAAGCTAATTGCAGGTTGACGTATACGTCAAGCAAGGATTGCTGGGGCCTGCCCCGCCATAGCTCCCTACACCTTAGCCATGGCCGCCCGCTCATCCTGCGCCACCACGCCCTGACACAGCTCGATGATCTGTTCGCGCATCCAGCGGTTGGCCGGGTCCTGGTCGGTGCTTTCGTGCCAGTACAGGTGGGTTTCCAGCGGCGGCACGTCCACCGGCAGGCTGACATGGTTGAGCTGGTGGCGGCGGGCGAAGCGCTCCGGCACGGTCATGACCATGTCGGTCTGCTGCAGTACTTGCGAGGCCATCAGGTAATGCTGGGAGCGCAGGGCGATCTTGCGCTGCACGCCCATCTTGCCCAGGGCCAGGTCGACATAGCCCAGGCCGTTGCGGCGGCTGGAGATATGGATGTGGGTCATGCCCAAGTAGTCGTCGAGGCTGAGCTTGTCCTTGAACAGCGGGTGGCCCTGGCGCATGGCGCACACATAGCGGTCTTGCATCAGCTTGACGTGGCGCACTTGCGGGTCGGTGTTGAGCGGCGCATCGACGGCAAAGTCCAGGCGCCCGGCGGCCAGTTCCTTGGTGGTTTCCCGGCGCTTGCACAAGAAGCTTTCGATCACCACCGCCGGCGCCAGGCGTCGCAGGCGCTGGAACAGCAGCGGCAGGATCACCGCCTCGGTGAGGTCGGTCATGCTGATACGAAAGGTCTTGCTGGCCTGCAGCGGGTTGAAGATGCGGCTCTCTTGCACCGACACGCGCAGCAGCGACAGGGCATTGCGCACCGGGCCGATGATGTTCTGCGCCATGGGCGTGGGCACCATGCCCTGGGCGGTGCGCACGAACAGCGGGTCGTTGAAGGTTTCGCGCAGGCGCGCCAGGGCGTTGGACACCGCCGGCTGGGTAATGCCGACGATCTGCCCGGCCCGGGTCAGGTTGGCTTCGGTGTAGATGGCATCGAAGACGATGAACAGATTCAGGTCGACCTTGCTCAGGTTCATGGGCGCTGCTCTTGTTGGTGTTATCCGTGGATCATATATCGGTTATGAATGTTTATACACGCCGAGAATAGACTAGGTGGATTTTACCGGCTGATCTAGGATCGATAACAGATCCCTTTCCACTGAAGGTACTGCCCATGGATTTCGCCTATTCACCCAAGGTCCAGGCGCTGCGTGAACGTGTCACGGCGTTCATGGATGCCTATGTCTATCCCGCCGAAGCGGTGTTCGAGCGCCAGGTTGCCGAAGGCGATCGCTGGCAGCCGACCGCGATCATGGAAGCGCTCAAGGCCAAGGCCAAGGCCGAGGGTTTGTGGAACCTGTTTTTGCCGGAGTCGGAGCTGGGCGCGGGCCTGACCAACCTCGAATATGCCCCCCTGGCCGAGATCATGGGCCGCTCGTTGCTCGGCCCCGAGCCGTTCAACTGCTCGGCGCCGGACACCGGCAACATGGAAGTGCTGGTGCGCTACGCCAACGAAGAGCAGAAGCGCCAGTGGCTCGAACCGCTGCTGCGCGGCGACATCCGCTCGGCATTCGCCATGACCGAGCCGGACGTGGCCTCGTCCGACGCCACCAACATGGCCGCCCGCGCCGTGCGTGACGGTGACGGGTGGGTGATCAACGGCCGCAAGTGGTGGACCTCCGGCGCCTGCGACCCGCGCTGCAAGATCATGATCTTCATGGGCCTGAGCAACCCGGAAGGCCCGCGGCACCAGCAGCACTCGATGATCCTCGTGCCTACCGATACCCCCGGGGTAAAGATCGTCCGGCCGCTGCCGGTGTTCGGCTACGACGACGCGCCCCATGGCCACGCCGAAGTGCTGTTCGAGAACGTGCGCGTGCCTTACGAGAACGTGCTGCTCGGCGAGGGCCGCGGTTTCGAGATCGCCCAGGGGCGCCTGGGCCCGGGGCGCATCCACCACTGCATGCGTTCGATCGGCATGGCCGAGCGGGCCCTTGAGCTGATGTGCAAGCGCTCGGTGGAACGTACCGCCTTCGGCCGGCCTCTGGCGCGCCTGGGAGGCAACGTTGACAAGATTGCCGATTCGCGGATGGAAATCGACATGGCCCGGCTGCTGACCCTCAAGGCTGCCTACATGATGGACACCGTCGGTAACAAGGTCGCCCGCAGCGAAATCGCCCAGATCAAGGTGGTGGCGCCGAACGTGGCGCTGAAGGTTATCGACCGGGCGATCCAGATCCACGGCGGCGCCGGTGTCTCGGGCGACTTCCCGCTGGCCTACATGTACGCCATGCAGCGCACCCTGCGCCTGGCCGACGGCCCGGACGAAGTGCACCGCGCGGCGATCGGCAAGTACGAGATCGGCAAGTACGTGCCCAAGGAAATGCTCCGTAGCAGTCATTGATGCTTGCCGTGCAAGTCCGCCTCCTTGTCGGCGGCGGGCTTGCCCTGTGCACGGGTCGAGAACAGCGAAACCAGCACGCCACCGCTGAGCAGGGCAATGGTCACCGCCAGTGACAGCATCGGCGGCACTGCACCAATCAGGCCGTGGTAGAAGATCTTGCCGCCAATGAACACCAGCACCAGCGCCAGCGCGTACTTGAGGTAGATGAAGCGGTGCATCAGCGCCGCCAGGGCAAAGTACAGCGCCCTTAACCCGAGAATCGCGAAGATGTTCGAGGTGTAGACAATGAACGGGTCCTGGGTGATGGCAAAGATCGCCGGCACGCTGTCGACGGCGAACACCAGGTCGGCCAGCTCGATCAGCACCAGGGCCAGGAACAACGGCGTGGCATAGCGCAGTGCCTTGCTCTGCCCGGGCGGGGTGATGTGCACGAAAAAGCGCGGGCCGTGGATCTCGTCGGTTACCCGCATATGACGCCGGACGAACTTCAGCACCGGGTTGTTGGCCAGGTCCGGGTGGGAATCTTCGCTGGAGAACAGCATCTTTACCCCGGTGAACAGCAAGAAGGCGCCGAACACGTAGAGGATCCACTCGAACTCCTGCACCAGCGCACTGCCCAGGCCGATCATGATCGCCCGCAGCACCACCACGCCGAGAATCCCCCAGAACAGCACCCGGTGCTGATAGCGGCGAGGGATGGCGAAGAAGCTGAAGATCATCGCCATGACGAACACGTTGTCCATCGACAACGACTGCTCGATGAGAAAGCCGGTGTAGAACTCCAGGGCCTTCTGCGCGCCCAGCTCGAACCACACCCACACGCCGAACAGCACCCCGACGCTGAAATAGCCGCCATACAGCAGCAGGCTCTCGCGCATTTCGATTTCGTGCAGCTTGCGGTGCAGCACGCCCAGGTCCAGTACCAGCAGGGTCAGGACGATGCCGAGAAAGGCCAGCCAGAACCACAGGCTGGTGCCGAGGAAGTCGTTGTCGAGAAATACCTGTAGAGCTGCCATGAGCCCCTCCTTAATGTCGACGTTGCTGAGCAACAGTGACTCCGACATGGCGGCTTGGCAGCCGTCAGAGGGGCCCGGCGTCACTAGGGACAAGCCTAGACCCGGAGAACCAGGGCGCCCAATCGAGGCTGTAACAATTGATTGCCCCGCCTGGCAGGCAGTGGCTCAGTAGACCCACACCTCGACCCGCCGATTGCGGATCCGCCCTTGTTCGGCGGTGTTCGCCGCCACTGGCAGTTCGTCACCCAGGCCGATTATTTCGCGCAACTCGACACCACTACGAGCCAGTTCCCGGCGCACTGCCATGGCCCGCAGCCGCGAGAGCAGGGCGGCGCGCTGCGGGTCATCCTTGGCATCACCAAAGCCCACCAGCACCACCCTGTTACTCAGCTTGTGCTGCGCCTGCAGGTACTGGACTACCCGCTGCACGTCGCGCAGGGCCTTGTTGTCGAGGCTGGCGTTACCCTCCTGGAAGCGGAAGTTGACCGACAGGCGCCGGGCATCATTGGCAAGGCCCAGGTAGCGGCGCGGCATGTCGGTACGGGGCTGAACCTTGATGCTCTGCACCTGCTGGCCGACGAAGCCGCTGCCGGTGACGATGGCCTGGCCCTGGGGGCTTTGGGCGAACTCGACCAAGGCGCGGGCCAGGGGGTTGGCCTGGTCGGGGGGCAAGTAAAAGAACAACCGGCGCGACAGCGGATAGTCTTCGCTGGCCACCAGCGCCGCTGTCGGCAGCATGGCCTGGGACTCACCGTCGGCAATCGCCACGACCTTGGCGCCGTGCACCGTGGCCAGGCTGCTGAAGCCGATGGCCTGGCGATCGCCGAGCACCTGGCTGGCCAGTTGCTCCGCCGATTCGAAACGTTTGGTGCGGTCGGCCAGGGCTTGCCGTGCCGGGTCGAGGACCAGCGCTTTGAAGGTCTCGAAGGTGCCGGAGCGGTCATCGCGGGCGTACAGGTTGATCGGGCCGCTGCCGATGCCCAGTTGCTCCCAGCGGTCGATCTGCCCGCAGAAGATCTGCGCCAGCTGGGTGGTGGTCAATTGCGGCAGCGGGTTGTCGGGGTGGACGATCACCGCGACGCCGTCCAGGGCAATGATCTGCTCGGCGGCGGCACTATTAAGGTCGCCCAGCGCTTGCAGCTCGTTCAGTTCGGCTGGCTTGATCGGACGTGAGGAAGCCGCCAGCTCCGCTTGGCCGGATTTGAGTGCAGTGAAGCCAGTACTGGAACCGTGGGCGGCGACGTCGATGCGCAAGGCCTGGCCGTTGCTGTCCAGGGCACGGACCTGAAGCTCGTTGGCGGCGTCGCTGCTGACGATGCTGATGGCGCTGGCGCCTTGCTGCGCGAGCAAACCTGAGACCAGCGCCGGTGCCAGCGCGGCGCCGATGGTGTTGGAACCCTGAATACGCAATTGCGCCTGCGGGTCAGCGGCGCCAATCAGCGGGAGCAGGCAAAGCACAAGCAGGGAGAGGTGGCGCAACATGCCGTCTGGCACTCATGGGCAAAGGGTGTGCCGGGAGATTAAGACAGCCATGTGACCGGGGGATGACAGGCTGTGGCAGGAGCGGGCTTGCCCCGCGATAGCATGCTGTCTGCCAGATCGCATCGCGGGGCAAGCCCGCTCCTACAAAGCCTGTGGGAGCGTTTATCAGTTCAATTCAAGCCAGATCGGCGCATGGTCCGAAGGCTTTTCCATGCCGCGCAAGTCATAGTCGACGCCGGCGTCCTTGATCCGCGGCAGCAGCGCCTGGGAGGCCATGATCAGGTCGATGCGCAGGCCGCGCTTGGGCTCGTCTTCAAAGCCGCGGCTGCGGTAGTCGAACCAGCTGAAACGGTCGGCGACTTCCGGGTGCAGGTGGCGGAAGCTGTCGACCAGGCCCCAGTTTTTCAGGCGCGCCATCCACTCGCGCTCTTCCGGCAGGAAGCTGCATTTACCGGTCTTCAGCCAGCGCTTGGCGTTGTCGGCGCCGATGCCGATGTCGCAGTCTTCTGGCGAAATGTTTACATCACCCATTACCAGCAACGGCTGGTCGTTCTGGAACCGGGTTTCCAGCAGTGCCTGCAGATCGCTGTAGAAACGCTGCTTGGCCGGGAACTTGGTCGGGTGGTCGCGGCTTTCGCCCTGGGGGAAGTAGCCGTTCATGATGGTGATCGGCGTGCCATCGGCATCGGCAAAGGTGCCCCAGATGAAGCGCCGTTGGGCGTCTTCTTCATCGCTGCTGAAGCCCTTGTGCAGGCTCAGTGGCGCCTGGCGCGAGAGCAGGGCGACGCCGTAGTGGCCCTTCTGGCCATGAAAGTGCACGTGATAACCCAGGGCCTGGACGTCGGCGAGCGGGAACTGCTCGTCGCTGACCTTGGTTTCCTGCAGGCCGATGACGTCGGGCTGGTGCTTTTCGATCAACGCCGCCAACTGGTGGGGCCGGGCGCGCAGGCCATTGATGTTGAACGAGACGATCTTCATGGGCAGCACAATCCTGGTAAAACCCAGGATGCTAGCCGACATCGGCGGCGCCGGCCAGCGTGGCGAGCCACTCGATAGGTTGCTAACCTGTGCCACGAGGTGAACGTTGGCACCGCGAACACCTCAAAGGCAATGAATGCCCATTTCCGGAGGTTTGCCAGCATGCCCGAATCGACTGCCGCACCGGCTGAAGTCCGTCTGCTCGATGGCGGCTACAGCCGCGAGGCGCGCTCCCTGCTGTATCACGCCTATCGCCACGAACCGACCTTTGCCTTTCTGTTCGAGGCCCGGCGTCCGGGGTTCGACCAGCGCATACGCGCCACGGTGCGCGAGTTGGTCAACCAGCATTTTCTCCAGGACCTGCCCGCCATCGGCCTGCTGGTCGAAGACCGGCTGGTCGGCATTGCCCTGATCGCCCCGCCGCAGCGACGCCTGGGCATCACCGAAAGCTGGGCCTGGCGCATGCGCATGGTGCTCAGCACCGGCTTTCGCTGCACCCGCCGTTATTTGGACTACCAGGCCGCACTGATGGCCTGTCTGCCCAGTGATGCGGTGCATGTGTTGCCACTGTTGGGGATCCATCCGCAGTTTCAGGGCAAGCACTACGGCGAACAATTGTTACAGGCTGTGCACGATTGGTGTGCCGTGGATGAGCATTCCGAGGGGGTGGTGCTGGACACCGGCAACGAGCACTACCTGGCGTTCTATCATCGACAGGGCTATCAGGAAATTGGCGAGATCGCTGTAGGACCGGTCCACGAACACGTGTTCTTTCACCCCAATCCGCAGTCTTCGCAACAGGCTTCGGCCTGAATTGCGCAACGGCGAGGAAAACCTCGGGCTCCATGCTGCCGCCAAGCTCTGGTAGCATCCGCGCCTATGACGTATTCAGGACGATTCACCTGCGGTTTGATTCTATGGGTTGCCAGCATCGGCGCGTATGCGCAAAGCGAGCTGGTGGTCCGGGTCAAACCTGCCAATAACGAACTCAAGGCCAATGTCGAAGGCTATATCGGCAGCCTTGGTAAACGCGATGAAGAGGCGCTGCTGCGCTTCAGCCGCGGCGCAGTCGAGCAGGCGCGCAAGGCCTCCCAGGCCTTGGGCTATTACCAGGCGCAGATCGACAGCGAGGTCAAGCCAGCGGCCAAGGCCGACAAGGGCCCGCAACTGGTATTGAGCATCGATCCCGGCGAGCCGGTGCACTTGCGTGATGTGACCATCCGTATCGACGGCCCGGCCAGCGAGCTCAAGGCCTTTCGCATTCCCGACAGCAAGGCGCTGCGCTCAGGCGCGGTGCTCAACCATGGCCATTACGAAGACGCCAAGCGCCTGATCCAGAACCAGGCCTCGCGCTATGGCTTTTTCAGCGGCCATTTCGTTCGCCAGCGCCTGGCGGTCGATCCCCAGGCCGGTGTCGCCGACATCGAGCTGATCTACGCCAGCGGCCCGCGCTACCGCCTGGGCAAGGTCAGCTTCGCCGGCGATACACCGCTCGATGAAGACCTGCTGCAACGCATGGTGCCGTTCAAGGCCGACACCCCCTACGATTCCGAGCTGATCGCCGAGCTCAACAACGCCCTGCAATCGAGCGGCTACTTCGAAGGCGTACGGGTCGATGCCGCGCCCACTGCCGCGGTCGAGCAGAGCATCCCGGTGGCTGTCCAACTCGACACCCGCAAGCCACGGACCATGGGCCTGGGCCTGGGTTTTTCGACCGACGTCGGGCCGCGCGGCAAGGCCAACTGGACCCGCCACTGGGTCAACCCGCAAGGCCATAGTTATGGCTGGGAGACCGAGCTGTCGGCGCCGCGGCAGAACGTCGGCCTGTGGTACGACATTCCGCTCGACCCGCCGCTGACCGACAAACTGCGTTTTGCCGGCGGCTACCAGAATGAAGAAATCGCCGGCACCGACACCGTGAGCAAGCTGCTCACGGTCGGCCCGGAATGGCACAGCAAACTGCCCAGCGGCTGGCAGCGGGTCATTTCGCTCAAGTACCAGCGCGAAGAGTACAAACTCGGTGACGACTCGGGCCTGAGCAACCTGCTGATGCCCGGCATCAGCTATTCCTACCTGCGCAGTGACAACCGTATCGACCCGCATAACGGGTACCGCTTGCAGTTCGATGTACAGGCAGCCAAGGAGGGGCTGGTGTCCGACACCAACCTGCTGCACGCCAATGTGTTGCTAAAGGGCCTGACCACCCTCGGCCAGAACCATCGCTTCCTCGGCCGTGTGCAGTTCGGCGGTAGCGCCACCAACAGCTACAAGAATTCCGTTCCGCCGTCGCTGCGCTTCTTCGCAGGTGGTGACCAGAGCGTGCGGGGCTACGATTATCAGACCCTGTCGCCTAAGAACTCCGATGGCGATCGCATCGGCGGCCGTTACCTGGTGGCCGCCAGCGCCGAGTACCAGTATTCGGTTGCCGAGAAATGGCGGGTGGCGACCTTCGTCGACCAGGGCAACTCATTCAACAATCTGGAGCTTCCCAGCCTCAAGACCGGTGTCGGTATCGGTGTGCGCTGGGTGTCTCCGGTCGGGCCGCTGCGTCTGGATCTGGCCCGCGCGCTGGACGACGACGGCGGTTTGCGTTTGCACTTCTCCATGGGGCCGGAACTGTGAGTCGGGTTATCAAATTCATCGTTCTTGGCCTGCTGGCCTTGCTGCTGTTGCTGGTGCTGGGTGTCGGCCTGGTGCTCGGTACTCAGGCCGGCAGCCGCTGGGCACTGGGGCTGGTGCCGGGGCTGCAACTGGATAACTTTCAGGGCCGCCTGGCCGGGCAGTGGCAGGCCGAGCGCTTGCTGTGGGAACAAGGCGGCGATCGCGTCGAGCTGGTCGCGCCGGCATTGGCCTGGTCGCCGGCCTGCCTGCTGCGCATGACCCTGTGCATCGAGCAGCTGCAAGCCGATCAGGTCAACCTGGCCTTCGCCCCTGGCGAGCCGAAGCCCGACAGCGGGCCGTTGCAACTGCCGCAACTCAAGCTGCCGCTGGCCATTGAGCTTGGCAGTGTGCGCATCGGCCAGCTACGCCTGGATGGCAACGAACAGCTCAGCCAGTTGCAACTGGCCGCGCACTGGACCACCGGCGGGCTGCAGATCGACAGCCTGCAACTGCAGCGCGATGATCTGAAGCTGAACCTGCAGGGCCTGCTCAAGCCCGAAGCCGATTGGCCGTTGCAGGCCCAGGGGCAACTGCAGTTGCCCAGTGTCGACGGGCAACCCTGGCAACTGGCGTTGCAGGTCGACGGCGACCTGCAGAAAACCCTCAAGCTCACGGCTGACAGCAGCGGTTATCTGCAAGCGCGCCTGAGCGGCGAGCTGCAGGCACTGGCGCAGAATCTGCCAGCGCAACTGCAGATCAGCAGCGAGGCGTTCAAACCTTCGGCCGCGTTGCCCGACACCTTGCAACTGAACCAGTTGCAACTGAGCGCCAAGGGCAACCTGCAAAACGGCTATCAACTGCTCGGTTCAGCCAGCCTGCCTGCCGAACAGGGCCCGGTGGCGCTCAAGCTGCAAGGCCGGGTTGATGCCAAGGGTGCAGAAGTCAGCGCCCTGGACCTCAGTGCCAGCGCCGAGCAGGCGCTCAAGCTCAAGGCCAAGGCCGACTGGCAGCAAGGCCTGAGCGCAGACGCCAGCATCGACTGGCTGGATTTTCCCTGGCTGCGCCTGTATCCCATGGACCCGGCACCGGAAGTTTCCTTGCGCCGCTTCACCGGCCAGGTGCAATACCGCGATGGCAACTACCAGGGCGAATTCAACGGCGACCTGGACGGCCCGGCAGGCACCTTCAGCCTCAGTAGCCCGTTCAAGGGCGACCTCAAGCAAGTCAGCCTGGCGCAGCTTCAGTTGAGCGCGGGCCAAGGCAAGGCCACCGGTAGTGTCGGCGTGCAGTTTGCCGATGGCGTGGCCTGGGATGCCGCGCTGGAGCTGTCGGCGCTGAACCCGGCGTACTGGCTGGCCGAGTTGCCCGGCACCCTGGCTGGCCCCTTGCGCAGCAAGGGCGAGATGAAAAACGGCGAGTTGCGTCTGGATGCCGAGCTTGACCTCAAGGGTCGACTGCGTGGCCAGCCCGCTGTGCTCAAAGCGCTGGCGCAAGGGGCAGGGCAGCAATGGACCCTGGGCACCCTGGACATCCGCCTGGGCGACAACCACATCAATGGCAGCGGCAGCCTGCAACAGCGTCTGGCCGGTCAGATCGATATCAACCTGCCACGCCTGGGCCAGCTCTGGCCGCAGCTGCAAGGCCAGGTCAAGGGCCGCCTGGAGGTTGCCGGTACCTTGCAGGCCCCCCAAGGCAGCTTCGTTCTGCAGGGCCAGCAACTGGCCCAGGCTGACAATCGCGTGCAGCGCCTGAGCCTGGATGCACGTCTGGACAACGCCCAACGTGCACTCATCGACCTTGAGGCCGGCAGTATTCGCCTGGGCGATACCAGCCTGGGGATGCTCACGGCCAAGGGCAGCGGTGATGTTCGTCAGCAAAAGCTGCAACTGGCCCTGGACGGGCCGCAGCTCAAGCTTGACCTGGGCCTGGATGGGCAACTGGACAAGGGCAACTGGCGCGGGCGCCTGGCAAGCGGCGAAATCCAGGCCGGTGGCCAGGACTGGCGCCTGCAGGCTCCGGCAAAACTGCAGCGCCTGGCCAGCGGCCAGGTGGATTTCGGCGCCCATTGCTGGCGTTCCGGCCAGGCCAGCCTGTGCGGCGAAGACCAGCGCCTGGCGCCCGAGCCACGCCTGCGCTATCACCTCAAGCAGTTCCCGCTGCAGAGCCTGGCGCAGTGGTTGCCCAAGGATTTTGCCTGGCAGGGTCTGCTCAATGCCGACATCAACCTCGAAGTGCCGGCCAGCGGGCCCAAGGGCACCATCCTCATCGATGCCAGCGGCGGCACCTTGCGCGTGCGTGAAAAGGACCAATGGCTGGACTTCCCCTACCAGACCCTGCGCCTGCAAAGCACCCTGGGCCCGCGGCGCATCGATACCCGCCTGGACTTTCACGGTGACAAGCTCGGCGAGCTGGCGGTCAATACCCGGCTTGACCCGTTGGCAAAGAACAAACCGTTGAGCGGTGACTTCCGCCTCAGCGGCCTGGACCTGGCCATCGGCCGTCCGTTTGCGCCGATGGTCGAGCGTTTGAATGGCCAGCTCAATGGCAGCGGGCGCCTGTCTGGCACTTTGCTGGCGCCTCAGGTCAATGGCAGCCTGAACCTTGTACATGGCGAAATCAGCGGTGCCGAGCTGCCGATCAGCCTTCAGGACCTGCAACTGCAAGCGTTGATCGCCGGCGAACAGGTCCAGCTCAACGGCAGCTGGAAAAGCGGCGAAAGCGGCCAGGGCAGCCTGAACGGGCAGATCGGCTGGGGCCAGGCCCTGGCTGTAAACCTGGCGCTGCAGGGTCAGCGCCTGCCGGTCAACGTCGAACCCTATGCGGCCCTCGAAGTGGCCCCGGACCTGAAAATCAGCCTGATTGACGACAAGCTTGCGGTGACTGGCAAGGTGCTGGTGCCCAAGGGCAAGATCACCGTGCGTGAACTGCCGCCGTCGACGGTCAAGGTCTCCGATGACACGGTGATCCTCGGTCACCAGACCGAGGAGGGCAAAGCGCCGATGGCCATGGCCATGGATATCGACGTGCAGGTGGGCCAGGACAAGCTCTCGTTCAGTGGCTTTGGCCTTACCGCCAACCTGCTCGGACACGTGCATATCGGCGACAACCTCGATACCCGCGGCGAACTGAGCCTGGCCGATGGTCGCTACCGTGCCTATGGCCAGCGCCTGACCATCCGCCGTGCGCGCTTGCTGTTTGCCGGCCCTATCGATCAGCCGTACCTGGACATCGAGGCAATTCGCAAGACCGATGACGTGATTGCCGGCATCCGCTTGAGCGGCAGCGCCGAGCAGCCCACCACCCAGGTGTTTTCGGAGCCGGCCATGAGCCAGGAGCAGGCCTTGTCCTACCTGGTGCTCGGCCGGCCGCTGGGCACTACCGGCGAAGATAACAACATGCTCGCCGAAGCGGCGCTCGGCCTGGGCCTGGCGGGCAGTGCCGGGATCACCGGCAGCCTGGCCTCGAGCCTGGGCATCGATGACTTCCAGCTCGACACCCAGGGCAGCGGCAACAACACGGCGGTGGTCGCCAGCGGTAACCTGACCGAGCGCTTGAGCCTGCGTTACGGGGTGGGTGTGTTCGAGCCGGCCAACACCATCGCCTTGCGCTACAAGCTCAGTAAGAAGGTTTACCTGGAGGCGGCCAGTGGCCTGGCCAGCTCTCTGGATATCTTCTACAAACGTGATTTCTAGAGGCGCCAATGCTCAGCGCACGGTCGCCGCTGCGATGAACTCGTTGCTGTCGACCGTGGGTTGGGCCGGCGTGGACACCCGCTGCGGAGTGATCAGGCTGGTGTACTCCTCGATCAGCCGGTTCAACGCTTCCGGTGGCTCACAGGCCTGGAACTGCATGCGGATCTGTACTTCATCGGGGTCGCGTGCGGCATCGCCGTTGCGTTTGCCCTGGCTGCCGACCGTCACATAGAAGCGTTCGCGCTGCAGGTTTTCACTGGCATCGGTGGTCTCGGTGTTTTGAATCCGTACCGACAGGTCGACCTGCATGCGCTCCAGTGCCAGCCCGCGCGGCGACACCAGCGCGATCAGCGGGATCTGCATGGTGTGCTGGTCATCCATTGCCACTTCGACCATCTTGGCTTTCATCGGCGCGCCCAGCGCCTCGGCGTCGTAGTCGAAAAACTGGTCGAACAGCTTGATGTACTGCTGGGCAATCAGGTGGTTGGTGGCCGCAGCGGCTTCCTGCAGGCCGCGGGTAATATCACAGAGGTCGCTGGCGGTAATGGGGGCGTTCACTGCCGAGGTTTGGTCCAATCGTTCCCACTCCTTGTGCTCGTCAGCAGGCCTCTCGAGCATGAGAGGCCTGGGTTTTTATTTATGCTGCACGATCAGATAGCTGTTTCTTTGCGGCTTTCCTGTTCGTCAGGCATCGGCAGTGCCGAAACCGGCATCGCATCGAGGTTTTGCGCGGTGGCATCGGCCATGACCACAGGCTTGGTCGCAGCGTCGGTGAGAAAGTCGATGACCCGCATCAACGCCTCGGGTGGGTCCTGGCGGCGTACCTTGGTGTTGAAGGCGTAACGTGCACGGGTATCGGTTTTGCGAGTTTGAGTGGATCTGTGGCTGACCTGGCCTTTGACATTGAGCCTGAATTTGCCCCAGCCCAGCGACGCGCCGAAACTTGCCTCTTTGCCGCTCTCTTCGGTGCTTTCGGCTTGCTGGCTGATGGTCAGTTCGAATTCGATGTTGCCTTCTTCGATGACGATGTTGGGGTGAGTGACCGCTGCCAGCAGCGGGATCTGCATCTTCTTCGAGACAGTTCCCTTGTACACCCCTTGTTCATCGGTGATGGTTTCGTCGTAGTCGAATTGAATGGCGACGGCTTTGCCATTCTGGATGCACACGCCCATAAGAAAGTCGGCGTACGACTTGCTTGCCGAAATCTGTGCCTGGATCATCGCCTGCAGAGGTCCCGAGATCATCCGATCCAGTGGCAAGGCGTTCATTACCGAGCCGATCAGGCCATTGTCGATTGTTGCCATCAGAGATTTCCTTGTCTTGACTGCACATCATTGTGCGGGGTTGCCTTGAATGCCGGAGTTATCGGCTCAAGTCGATGACGTTTAGCGCGGGCAGGATTCCTGGCGACGGATATTGCCGATCTGGCGCAGGCTCAATCCGTACTTGTTGGCGAGCATGCTACGTGACAGACCGTCGGCGCTTTCCTGCTGGATTTGCTGGTTGCGCAGCTGGCGCAGAAAATGGTCAACCTTGGGGATCTCCAGGGCCATGCCGGCGAAGCGCTTGATCAGCGCATCCAGCGCCGGCGCCGGGAGAATTTCCGCCAGTGCGGTGCGTTCGCGGTGCTTGGGGATGTACTTGGGGCGCCCGCCAAAGGCGCAGGTCAGGTTGTAGGCATTCTCGATGCCCAGGCATTCGATCAGCATCTGCAGCGAGTGGGGCAGTTGTTCGATATCGATACGTTTCAGGTCGCTCAGTTCCATGGTGACTTCCTTGTAGGCGATAGTTCGGCACCTTGATGATCCGTGCCAGGCAGCTAGGGCCATTGCAGGCAGCGTCAATGCGACAAATCGCATCTGTCTGTCGTGGCTTGAGCTGGATTCTCGGCTACTGGGCGGAAGGCGGGCTAGGCAGCAAGTGGGGCGGCAAGGGAGGGCTTTATGTACGCTTTCTGTAGGACGAACCATGCCGATGGGTGGGAAATGAATTGCGACGTAAGCGCAACGCCTTGATTACCGGTTGCCAGGGCGATGGTGACCTTCCCAGGTTGAGCCACCCATGCTTACTCGCAAGGGCGCGCCAGCAACAGGCTGACCTGGCCCAGATAGGGAGTTGGATGGCTGACGCCCTGTTCGGGGAAACTGCGCCAGTCGACCCACACGCACAGGGCGGTCAACGCCTGCGTGCCAGCCTTGCCGATGACCCTGGGGTGAAAGTCGCGGCGATAGCGCACCTGCGTCTGCTTCAACGGTCGTGCCTGATCGGCGCTGGCCAGGGTGCTGGCTACCAGTGCCGGAATTTGTGCCTGGGGCACATCGAAATGCTCGGTGTGCGGGTTGCTGTGCAGATGCCCGGCCTGTCGGCTGCGTTGCCAGAGTTGTTGCCACTGGCTACTGCCGGCGCTGTGCGCCAATTGTGCAGCCAGCTCCAGCAGCAAAGCCTGAGGTTGGGATTCGGTGGGCAGGGCATGGGCATTGAGGGGGCCGAGCAGCGCCAGGCTGAGCAGCAGGGTTCGCATCGACATGGTAATCCTTGCGTTGGTCTGGGCAGTCGTCCGGGAAGCCATGTTGGCAATGCTGCGGGGCGGGCAGAAGCGGGAAATAGTCCGCTGTCTGTGGGTGACGTTGTATCATGCGCTCGGCCCGCTTCGGGGCTTTTCGCCGATGTCGCAAGGAACTACCCATGACTCAAGGTCAACGCCTGAAATACTCCATCCTGATCTCCCTGCTGGTGCTGGGGATCATGCTCGGACTGTCCTACCTGCAAAAGCAGGGCACCATCAGCGAGCAAGTGTTCCAGTACATCGCCATTGCCGTGGCGGTGGTTGTGGTGGTGGTCAACGGCATCATGCGCCGCAAGGTCAAGCCCTGAGGCGGTAAGCGCGGCCGGCTGCGCGCCGGCCGGTCGCTCAACGGCAGGTGGCTTGCTCCAGTACCGCGCGGGCCTGGGGGTTGAGGCTGTAGCACTTGTCGTTGCCCAGGCTGATCACGCCTTCGGCGCACAAACGCTTGAGCACTTCGCGAACGCTGAGGAACGACAGCGGAATATCCAGCTGTTCGAGCTGGCTGTGGACCCCGCGCACGCCGATACTGCGGCCATCGCGATCGGCCATGTGCAGGGCATCGATGACCTTCAGGCGGATCAGGCTGGTGCGCAGGCCAAAGGCCTTGAGCAGCTCGCGGATGTGTTCATTGCCAGGGCGCTCGTGCTCGCCGGCTTCGGTTCTTGCAGTCACCGGTTGGCTCTTTGTGCGTCCAGGGCCAGCGGTTAGCGCTGGCTGTGGCTGGTTGTACATGTGAATGCTCCATTTCTTGGCCTGTCCAGGTAAGCAAAAGTGTTTGCCTACACCTATAAGACGAATGAGCGCGGCAAAACTGCAGTACCTGATGAAAAAAATCTTCAGCCTCACCCTCTAAAGACGTATTGAGCGGCGCAAACCGGTAAATTTATTTGGCGTATTTCGTTCAGTCAGGACGACCTTTCCCCTGATTGAGCTGGAGTGCGCGTGATCAAGCCCTTTCCCTTAGCGACCCTTTGTATGGCCGGGCTGCTTGCCGGCCTGAGCCTGTCCGTCCAGGCGCGCGTGGCGCCGGGTGATGCCAGCGCTGAAATCCGCCGCAGCAGTTACGGCGTGCCGCACATCCTGGCCAGGGACGAACAGGGCTTGGGGTACGGTATCGGCTATGCCTATGCACAAGACAACCTGTGCCTGCTGGCTAACGAGGTGGTCACCGTCAATGGCGAGCGTTCGCGTTACTTCGGGCCAGAACAGCGCACCTTCGAGCAGCGCGAAAACCTGCCCAGCGACCTGTTCTTCAATTGGCTGAATACGCCAACGGCGGTGTTCGGCTTCTGGCAGGCACAACCGCCGGCCATGCGTGCACGGCTCGAAGGCTATGCCAAGGGCTACAACCGCGCGCTGGCCGAGTTCAAGGCCCAGGGGCAGGGCGTGCAGTGCCTGCAGGCCGAATGGCTACGGCCGATCACCACCCTCGACCTGGTCAAGCTGACTCGCCGCTTGCTGGTCGAAGGCGGTGTTGGCCAGTTCGCCGAAGCACTGGCCGGGGCCACACCGCCGAATGTCGTCGCCCAGTTGCGCCCCGACCTGCGCATCGCCCAGTTGCGCCAGGAGCAGTTTGCTGTCGAGCGCGGCAGCAATGCCGTGGCCATCGGTGCCGAGCGCTCCTTCAACGGTCGCGGCATGCTCCTGGCCAACCCGCACTTTCCCTGGGCCGGCGGCATGCGCTTTTATCAGATGCAGCTGACCCTGCCGGGCAAACTGGATGCCATGGGCGCGGCCCTGCCGGGCTTGCCGCTGATCAACATCGGCTTCAACCAGCACCTGGCCTGGACCCACACGGTCGACACCTCCAAGCACTTCACCCTGTACCGGCTGGAGCTCGACCCCAAGGACCCGACCCGCTACCTGCTCGACGGCAAGTCGCAGGCCTTGACCCAGCAGCGCCTGAACGTGACGGTCAAGGGCGCGGACGGCCAGCTCAAGCCGCTGACCCGTGAGGTCTACAGCTCGGTATTCGGCCCGATCGTGCAATGGCCGGGGCGTCTGGACTGGAACAAGCAGTACGCCTTCAGCCTGCGTGATGCCAACCTCGAAAACACCCGGGTGCTGGCGCAGTGGGATGCGATGAACCGCGCCGACAGCCTGAAAAGCCTGCAAGCTTCGGTGCAGCGCCTGCAGGGCATTCCCTGGGTCAATACCCTGGCGGTGGACGCCAAGGGTCAGGCGCTGTACTTGAATCAGTCGGTAGTGCCCTATGTCGACGCCGACCTGCTGGCCAGCTGCAGCGACCCGGCCGCCGGGCAGGAGATGATCGTGCTCGACGGTTCGCGCAGTGCCTGCAACTGGAAGGTCGACCCGCGGGCCGCCCAGGCAGGCATCTTCCCCGCGCAACTGCTGCCGAGCCTGAGCCGCAAGGACTTCGTCCAGCATTCCAACGACTCGGCCTGGATGGTCAACCCGGCCACACCGTTGCAGGGCTATTCGCCGCTGGTCAGTCGCGAAGACCAACCCTTGGGCCCGCGCAGCCGCTTTGCCCTGCAGCGCCTGGCGAGCCTGAGCGAGAAGGGCAAGATCAGCCCGGCGGACCTGCAGCAGATGGTCATGGACAACCAGGTGTATGTCGCCGAGCTGGTCATGCCCGACCTGCTCAACTGGTGCACCGCGCAAGCGGCAGATGCCAAGCTCGGCGCGCTGTGTACCAGCCTCAAGGCCTGGGACCTGCGCGCCAACCTCGACAGTGGCCTTGGCCTGGTGCATTTCCAGAATATCTTGCAGGCCTTGCAGGGGCGCAAGGACATCTGGCGTGTTGGTTTCGACGCCGCCGATCCGCAACACACGCCGCGCGGGCTGGCCGTTGATCGCGCCGAGGTGGCCAGCGCCTTGCGTGAGGCAGCCCTGGCTTCAGTTGCGCAGGTGAGCAAGGCCGGTTTCGCCGAGGACGCGCGCTGGGGCCAGATCCAGCAGGCTGCCGACGGCACGCCGATCCACGGTGGGCCGGCAAGCCTGGGCGTGTACAACGCAATCCAGAGCGTACCGGTCGCCGCCGACAAGCGCCTGGTAGTCAGCGGTACCAGCTACCTGCAACTGGTGACCTTCGATGACCAGGGCCCGCATGCGCTGGGGATGCTGGCGTTCTCCGAGTCCAGCGAAGCGGGTTCGGCCCATGCCAGCGACCAGACCCGCGCGTTCTCGGCCAAGCAGTGGCAGGTGATTCCGTTCACCGAGGCGCAGATCAAGGCCGATCCGCAGTACCGCTTGCAAGTGATTCGCGAGGTTGAAAGCGCGACGGTGGCCACGTCCGCGCCTTGATTCAGTCAACCAGATCCCTGAGCAGCAAACCGAAGGCCAGGTCTACCTGCTCGGGGATCGGCAAATACACCGTGTGTCCATCCCCCGGTGCTACCTCGATTTCGTCACCCTGGCGATTGCGCAACTGATGCAAGTCGAAGTGGTAGTTGCCCTTGGGTGTCATCAGTTCCAGGTGATCACCCACGGCAAAACGGTTCTTCACCCGCACTTCAGCCAGGCCATTGACCCGCTCGCCGCTCAGTTCGCCGACAAACTGCTGGCGCTCGGACACCGAGTTGCCGCGCTGGTAATTCTGATACTCGTCATGCACGTGCCGGCGCAGGAAGCCCTCGGTATAGCCGCGCTGGGCCAGTGATTCGAGGTTGAGCATCAGGTTGCGATCGAACTCACGTCCGGCTGCCGCGTCATCGATGGCCTGGCGATACACCTGGGCGGTGCGAGCGCAGTAGAAGTGCGACTTGGTCCGGCCCTCGATCTTCAGCGAATGCACGCCCATGCGCGTCAGCCGCTCGACATGTTGCACCGCGCGCAGGTCCTTGGCGTTCATGATGTAGGTGCCGTGCTCGTCTTCGAACGCCGGCATGTCTTCGCCCGGGCGGTTGCTTTCCTGCAGCACGAACACCTGCTCGGTCGGCGCGCCGAGGCCCAGGGTCGGCTCCACTTCGCGAACGATTTCACCGGTGACATTCTCGCTGGCCGCGGTGGCTGTGTATTGCCAGCGGCAGGCGTTGGTGCAACTGCCCTGGTTGGCATCGCGGCGGTTCAGATAACCCGACAGCAGGCAGCGACCGGAGTAGGCCATGCACAGCGCGCCGTGGACGAACACTTCCAGTTCCATCTGCGGCACCTGCTGGCGAATCTCCTCGATCTCTTCCAGCGACAGCTCGCGCGACAGGATTACCCGGGTCAGACCCTGGCTGCGCCAGAACTCGACGCTGGCCCAGTTCACCGTGTTGGCCTGCACCGAGAGGTGAATCGGCATCTGCGGGAAGTGCTGGCGCACCAGCATGATCAGCCCCGGGTCGGACATGATCAGTGCATCCGGGGCCATTTCGATCACTGGCGCCAGGTCCTTGAGGAAGGTCTTGAGCTTGGCGTTGTGCGGGGCAATGTTGACCACCACGTAGAAGCGCTTGCCCTGGGCCTGGGCTTCCTTGATGCCCAAGGCAAGGTTGGCGTGGTCGAATTCGTTGTTGCGCACACGCAGGCTGTAGCGCGGCTGCCCGGCATACACGGCATCGGCGCCGTAGGCGAAGGCATAGCGCATGTTCTTCAGTGAGCCGGCGGGGGCGAGCAGTTCGGGTTTGGCGAGAAGGGTCATGATCGGGTCGCGGCAAAAGGCGCGGATGCTACGCCGGCTGCAGCTAGTGTTTATTGATCTGCATCAACGGCACTTTTGGCAATGCCCGGCGCACTAATGAATAGAACGCACAAGGAGCGCACATGAACGAAACCGTCATGCAACACAAGGCGTTACTGGCACTGCTGGTGCTGGTGACCATCGCTTTCATCTGGATTCTCCTGCCGTTCTATGGCGCGGTGTTCTGGGCGGTGATCCTCGGTATCGTCTTCGCGCCGCTGCAGCGCCGCCTGCTGGCGCGCCTGGGCTGGCGGCGCAACCTGGCGGCCGGGCTGACCTTGTTCATCTGCCTGGTGATTGCAATTTTACCGGTGATCATCATCAGTACCCTGCTGGTGCAGGAGGGCGCGGCGCTGTACAAGAACATCGAAAGCGGCGAGCTGGACCTGGCCGGCTACATCGAGCGCTTCAAGAACATCCTCCCGGCCTTTGTGCAGAACTTCCTCGAGCGCATGGGCATGGGCGACCTGGCCGGCCTGCGCGATAAAATCACCAAGGGCGCCATGCAAGGCAGCCAGTTCTTCGCCACTCAGGCTTTCAGCTTCGGCCAGGGGACTTTCGATTTTCTGGTGAGCTTCGGCATCATGCTTTACCTGCTGTATTTCTTCCTGCGTGACGGCGCCGAGCTGGTGCGCAAGATCCGCACCGCGGTGCCGCTGGCCGAACAGCAAAAGCGCCGTCTGCAACTGAAGTTCAACCGCGTGGTACGCGCCACGGTCAAGGGCAACCTGCTGGTGGCGGTGACCCAGGGCGCCCTGGGCGGGATCATCTTCTGGATTCTCGACATCCCCAGCGCCTTGGTCTGGGGCGTGCTGATGGCCTTTCTGTCGTTGCTGCCGGCAGTTGGCGCGGGGATCGTCTGGGCGCCGGTGGCGGTGTACTTCGTCGCCACCGGCGCCTTCTGGCAAGGCGCGGTGCTGGCCGCCTTCGGCGTGTTCGTCATCGGCCTGGTGGACAACGTGCTGCGCCCGATCCTGGTGGGCAAGGACACCAAGATGCCCGATTACCTGATCCTGGTCTCGACCCTTAGTGGCCTGGCAGTGTTCGGCCTCAACGGTTTTGTCATCGGCCCGCTGATCGCCGCGCTGTTCATGTCCAGCTGGGCGATCTTCGTCTCGACCAAACCGCAGGTGCAATTGCCCAGTTAACGGAAGCTGTAGGACACCCCGGTATAGACCCCGAAGCCTTCGCCCGGGGTCGAGCGGGCAATGTCGGTACCGTTGTCGTTGTAGCCGGGGGTGACGGTGGCGGCATAGCGTTTGTTGGTCAGGTTGCGCAGGTCGAGCCAGGCTTGCCAGTCCTGTTTCGGCGAGTTGTAGCCCAGGGTGGCGCCGAGAATGGCATAGGCGTCGGTCGGGTAGCTGTTGGCGTAGTCGACCTGGACCTTGGAGGCCATCTGCGTGTTGATCCCTGCAAACAGGCCGCTGGGCAGGTCGAAGCGCAGTTCGGCCTGGTAGTAGTGCATGGGGATGCCCGGCAGGCGGTTGTCGCCGAAGCTGTCGTCGTCGCGGTAGTGGAAGTCGCTGAAGGTGTAGGCCTGGCGCAGGCTCAACGTGCCGACCCCGGCACGCTGCCACAGCAGGCTGTCAAGGCCGGCCTCGATGCCCTGGTGCACGGTCGGGCTGGCGTTGAATTCGGCAGCGGGCAGGCCTGGGACGATTTCCACCGCGAGCAATTCATGGCGGACGTTGGAGTAGTACCAGGCCAGATCCCAGCGGCCAATGGTCGACTCGCCGCGGGCACCCAGCTCCAGGGTGGTTGCGGTCTGGTTCTGCATTTCGATTGGCTGGATTTGCTTACCATTGACTGCCGGAGAGCTCCAGATCAGCGACCACGGGTGCGGCGGCTCCACCGAACGGCTCAGGTTACCGAATACCTGCAACTGCGGGTTGATGTCGTAGCGCAGGCCCAGGCGCGGGGCGTAGTCCCAGTCGCTCTGGCTGACCTTGCCGCCATTGTCGGGGTAGGTCACCGCGCTCTCGCGGCGGGTATAGATCGCCGCCAGGCCACTGGTCAGCCACAGGTCGGGGATCAGTTCCAGTTCGTTGCCGACATGCAGGACAGTGTCGGAACCTTGGTAGCTGAAATCGCGGGTGCGGGTGCCCACGGCTTTATTGCCATTAGAGGGCTCTGGCACACGGACGAACTCTGAAGCGCCGCTGTTGGGCAGGTGCTTGGTGGTTCGCCAACCCACGGTGGTCTTGCTCTCATGTTCAAACAAGGTGTCTCGGCGGAAGTAGTTCAAGGTTCCGCTGACATCGGAGTAGGCGACTTTGAGACGGTTGGGGCCTTCGAGAAGGTCCATCGGGTAATCGTGATAAACGACGCCTGCTTCCAGGCGCGAATCGTCGTCCAGGTAGAAGGTGGTTTTGTTCGCCAGCCAGGTGCTGCCTGGCTGTGGCCGGCTGGCATCGCGACGCAAATAAGTAGAGTTGGCCCCGCGCGGATCATGCTTGATCTGCTCCTGGGTCAAGCGCCCGGCCAGGTCATTCTCGGTCTCTCGATAACGCAGGTAGAAGCGGGTTTCCAGGTTCGGATTGAAGCGGTAGCCGACATTGGCGGCGATGCCCTTGCTGCTGCCGCTGGTGTGCCGCTGGTAGCCGTCGTATTCGGAATCGGTCAGCGCCACGTAGTAGTCCAGGTCGCCCAGGACCTGGCCGGAGCTGATTTGACGCTTGGCGTAGCCGCGACTGCCGAGCTCGTAGCGCAGTTGCAGCGGTGCGGCGTCGCGGCCGGTGTGGGTGATGTAGTCGATAGCGCCGCCCAGCGCCAACGCGCCGCGGTCGAAGCCGTTGGCACCGCGCAGCACTTCGGCGCGGCTCAGCCACAGTGGTTCGAACAGTTCATAGGGCGTGCCACCCGGGCCGGTCAGCGGCAGGCCGTCGAACATCGTGTACACACCCGAGCCGTGAGCGCCGGGGGCGCGGTTGATACCCGAACCCCGGATCGACAGCTTGATGCCGTCGTTGCCAGCCGACTGGGCGAAAACCCCGGGCTGGTAGGCGAGCACATCCTGGTTGCTGGCGACCCGGCCTTGCTCCACCCGTTGCATGTCGATCAGGTTGCTGGCGCCAGGCACCTGCTGCAGGCGTTCGCGAGCATCTTGCAGCTCGCTCTGCTCCTGTTCCTGGATCAGCACCTGGCCGAGTTCGATGCTATCGCTGGCCTGCACCGACGCGGCACAGGAGATCAGCAAGGCGAGGGAGGAGCGGGGTAGGGTGGGGTGCATCGATGGGGTTCCAGGACTGAGAGCGGGTATCTGACGTCGCAACTATCAGACGAAGCACAGTCACTGATATCTACAGGGCAGCCCATCCAGTGGGAGCGGCGGTGCGGCGACCCGACTTGCTCCGCGATGAGGGTTTCGGCCTGAAAACAAAACACCCCGCCGAAGCGGGGTGTTTGTCAGTGCCTGATCGATCAACCGATCAGTTGCAGGCCTGCATGCTGGACCATGTCCAGCAACGGCTGCGGGTACACGCCCAGGACGAAGGCGAGGATGGCGATGGCCAGCAGCATCACGCCGCCGGTGCGCTGTTCCCAGTTCAGCGGGGCGTCGTGACGACGCAGGTTTGGCTCGATCAGGTACAGGGTGACCATCACGCGCAGGTAGTAGAACACACCGATGGCACTACCGATCACCAGGGCACCGACCAGCCACCACAGCTGCGACTCGACGCCGGTAGCGATGATGTAGAACTTGCCGATGAAGCCTGCGGTCAGCGGGATACCGGCCAGCGACAGCATCATCACGGTCAGCACCGCGGTCAGGTACGGACGGCGCCAGAACAGGCCGCGGTACTCGTACAGGGCGTCGGCGTCACGGCCGTTGTATGGCGAGGACATCAGGGTGATGACGCCGAAGGCACCGAGGCTGGTGATCACGTAGGTGACCAGGTACACGCCGATGGCTTCGACCGCCAGGCCCTTGCTCGCCACCAGGGCGATCAGCAGGTAACCGAAGTGGGCGATCGAGGAGTAACCGAGCAGGCGCTTGAGGTTGCTCTGGGTCAGCGCCAGCAGGTTACCGATCAGGATCGAGGCCACGGCGATCACCGACAGCACGGTGGTCAATACGCCGCTGCTGGCCGCAGGGGAGATCATGAACAGGCGTACGACGACGGCGAACACCGCTACTTTGCTGGCGGTGGCCAGGAAGGCGGCGACCGGTGCCGGAGCACCTTCGTAGACGTCCGGGGTCCACAGGTGGAACGGCACCAGCGACAGTTTGAAGGCCAGGCCGACCAGCATCATGCCCAGGCCCAGCTGGGCGATCATGCTTGGCATGCTGGTGGTTGCCAGGGCCTTGCCGATGCCGTCGAAGCTCAGGCTGCCAGCGTCGGCATACAGCAGCGCCATGCCGAACAGCAGGAAGGCGGAACCTGCGGCCGAGAGCACCATGTACTTGATGCCGGCTTCCAGTGAACGCTTGTTGAAGAAGGCATAGGCGACCAGGCCATAGACCGGTACCGAGAGCAGCTCAAGGCCGATGAACAAGCCAGCCAGGTGCTGCGCGCTGACCAGTACCAGACCGCCCAGGGCGGACATCAGGATCAGCAGGTACAGCTCTTCGCGGTTGCCCGGGTAGCCTTTGCCGCCATCACCCAGGTAGGCGTGGGCGAGGGTGACGCAAGCCAGGGTGGCAACCAGGATCAGCGCCATGTACAGGCAGGCGAAGTTGTCGATGGTCAGCAGCGGGGTGACTGCCAGGGGCGCAACCTTCAGCGCCGGGATGATCGACAGCAGGGCCAGGTTCAGGCCCACGGTCGACAGCAGGAAGGTTTGCGAGTGGTTGCGCCGCCAGGCGATCGCCAGCATCACCACGACCGTGGTGATGGTGGTGATCAGCAGCGGCGCAAGCGCGATAAAGTGTTGAATCGTCAGGTCCATAGCGCTCTTACCGGGCCGAAGCGAGTTGAGTGAAAGCGGAACCCAGCCACTGCTGTACACCACTCATGGTGGCGGCAGAAGTGTCCAGGAACGGCTGCGGGTAGACGCCCAGCAGGATCAGCAGGCCAGCCAGGCCCAGCACCATGATCAGTTCGCGGGTGTCCATGCCAGCCAGGACTTCATCGGATTTGGCCGGGCCGAAGTAGGCGCGGTGAATCATGATCAGCGAATACACCGAACCGAACACCAGGCCGGAAGTAGCGATCACGGTGACCCACGGCGAAGCGACGAAGCTGCCGATCAGGATCAGGAATTCGCCAACGAAGTTACCGGTGCCTGGCAAGCCCAGGGAGGCGGCGGCGAAGAACAGGCTGATGGCCGGCAGGTAGGCGATGCGGTGCCACAGGCCGCCCATCTGACGCATGTCACGGGTATGCAGGCGCTCGTACAGCTGGCCGCTGAGAATAAACAGTGCCGCTGCCGACAGGCCGTGAGCCAGCATCTGGATCACCGCGCCTTGCAGGGCCTGCTGGCTGCCGGAGTAGATCCCGATCAGCACGAAGCCCATGTGCGAAACGCTGGAGAAGGCGATCAGACGCTTGATGTCGGTCTGTGCGAAGGCCAGGAAAGCACCGTAGAAAATCCCGATCAGACCCAGGGTCATGGCGATCGGCGCAAACTCGGCCGAAGCGTTCGGGAACAACGGCAGGGCGAAACGCAGCAGGCCGTAGGCCGCAGTCTTCAGCAAGATACCGGCGAGGTCGACGGAACCTGCGGTCGGTGCCTGGGCGTGAGCGTCAGGCAGCCAGGAGTGGAACGGCACAACCGGCAGCTTGACCGCGAAGGCGATGAAGAAGCCGAGCATCAGCAGGTACTCGGTGCCCGCCGGCAGGTCGGCCTTGAGCAACTGGGTGTAATCGAAGGTGATCACACCGGTGTTGCTGTAGTTGACCAGTACCAGACCAAGGATCGCCACCAGCATGATCAGGCCGCTGGCCTGGGTGAAGATGAAGAACTTGGTGGCGGCGTAGATCCGGGTCTTCTTGCCATCCGAGGAGCTGTGACCCCAGAGCGCGATGAGGAAATACATCGGCACCAGCATCATTTCCCAGAAGAAGAAGAACAGGAACAGGTCCAGGGCCAGGAACACACCGACCACGCCGCCCAGGATCCACATCAGGTTGAGGTGGAAGAAGCCGACGTGGCGAGTGATCTCTTTCCACGAGCACAGTACCGAGAGCACACCGAGCAGGCCGGTGAGCAGGATCATCAGCAGCGACAGGCCATCGAGGGCCAGGTGCAGGCTGATGCCGAAGCGCTCGATCCACAGCACTTTGAATTCGAACGTCCACTCGGGCGCGGCGCCCGGTGCAGGGGCCAGGGTGTAGTCCCCGTTGGCCCACAGCCAGAGGCCGATACCAAGCAGCAGGGACATGGTCAGCAGCGCAATCCAGCGCGGCAGGGTGGCGCCGAAGCGCTCACCCAGCCAGCACAGCAGGCCGCCGATGAAGGGGATCAGGATCAGCCAAGGCAAAATCATGACGGGCTCAATTCCTTTCGCAAAGTCGCAAGGTTCATATCAGACCGCAGCCATAACAACGGCACCGAGCACAAGCACGGCACCTACGGCGATCGAAGCGGTGTACCAGCGCAGCTGACCGGTTTCGGTTTTGCTCATGGCGGCATGACCGCCCTTCGCCATACGCGGAATCAGGCCAATGCTGCGGTCAACCGGATCCTTGCGCAGGATGTGGCTGATCAGCAGGTAAGGTTTGACGAACAGCTTGTCGTAGATCCAGTCGAAGCCCCAGGCGGCGAACCACCAGGCCGACAGCACACGACCGATGCCACTGTTGGCAATCGCGGTAACCAGGCGTCGCTTGCCCAGGAACAGCATCGCCGCCAGCAGGATACCGGCGATGGCGATGGCACCCGAGGCGATTTCCAGGCTGTGCTTGGCTTCGCCGCCGGCATGGCCGACGCTCTGCGGCAGTACGCCCGCCAGGGGTGGATGAATCCAGGCACCGACGAAGGTCGACAGCACGATCAGCACGCCCAGCGGCAGCCAGTGGGAAATCCCGTGGCCGGCGTGAGCTTCGGTCTTGGCTTCGCCGTGGAAGGCGATGAAGATCAGGCGGAAGGTGTACAGCGAGGTCATGAAGGCACCGACCAGGCCGGCGTACAGCAGACCGTTGTTGCCGCTGGCGAAGGCTTCCCAGAGGATCTCGTCTTTCGAGTAGAAGCCGGCGGTCAGCAGCGGCAGGGCAGCCAGGGCGGCACCACCGACGATGAAGCTGGCGTAGGCCAGTGGCAGTTTCTTCCACAGGCCGCCCATCTTGAAGATGTTCTGCTCGTGGTGGCAGGCAACGATCACCGCACCGGAAGCAAGGAACAGCAGGGCCTTGAAGAAGGCGTGGGTCATCAGGTGGAAGATCGCGCCTTCCCAGGCACCCACGCCCAGGGCCAGGAACATGTAGCCGATCTGGCTCATGGTCGAGTAGGCGAGGATGCGCTTGATGTCGGTCTGCACCAGGGCGGCAAAGCCGGCCAGCACCAGGGTCACGCCGCCGACCACACCGACCAGGTGCAGCACGTCAGGGGCCAGGGCGAACAGGCCGTGGGTACGGGCAATCAGGTAAACGCCCGCGGTCACCATGGTTGCCGCGTGGATCAGTGCCGAAACCGGGGTAGGGCCGGCCATCGCGTCGGCAAGCCAGGTCTGCAGCGGCAGCTGGGCCGATTTACCGACCGCGCCACCGAGCAGCATCAGGGTTGCCAGGACCATCCAGAAATCACCCGCCTGGAATTTCTGCGGGGCCAGCACCAGCAGTTCCTGAACGTTCAGGGTGCCCAGTTGCTGGAACAGGATGAACAGGCCGATGGCCATGAACACGTCGCCGATTCGGGTGACGATGAAGGCTTTGAGTGCGGCGTTACCGTTGTTGCGGTTGCTGTAGTAGAAACCGATCAACAGGTACGAACACAGGCCCACGCCTTCCCAACCGAAGTAGATGAACAGCAGGTTGTCGCCCAGGATCAGGAACAGCATGCTGGCAATGAACAGGTTGGTGTAGGCGAAGAAGCGCGAGTAACCGGCTTCACCGCGCATGTACCAGGAGGCGAACAGGTGGATCAGGAAGCCGACGCCGACCACCACGCCAAGCATGGTCACCGACAGGCCGTCCAGGTACAGGGTGAAGTTCGGCGCAAAGCCGTCCACCGACATCCACTGCCACAGCAGCTGGCTGTACGCGCCGCCTGCAGGCGGGGCGACATTAAATTGCCAGATCACGTAGGCGGCGACGATGGCCGAGAGGCCCACCGAACCGACGCCAACCAGTGCCGACAGGTTCTCGGACCAGCGGCCGCGCGAGAACGACAGCAGCAGGAAGCCGATCAGGGGGAATACGAACGTCAGAAAGAGAAGGTTCATCCGCGCATCTCACTGGCAGCATCGATATCGAGAGTGTGGAAGCGGCGATACAGCTGCAACAGGATCGCCAGGCCGATACTGGCCTCGGCCGCTGCCAGGCTGATCACCAGGATGAACATGATCTGTCCATCCGGTTGCGCCCAGCGGCTGCCGGCGACGATGAAGGCCAGTGCCGAGGCGTTCATCATGATTTCCAGGCTCATCAACACGAAAAGAATATTGCGGCGTACCATCAGGCCGACAAGGCCGAGGCAGAACAGGATGCCGGCGACGGCCAGGCCATGTTCGAGAGGAATTGCTGGCATGTGATTACTCCTTCGCCTCGTTGCGGCCGAGGTGGAAAGCCGTCACCGCTGCGGCGAGCAGCAGCATCGAGGCCAGTTCCACCACCAGCAGGTAAGGGCCGAACAGGCTGATGCCGACGGCCTTGGCGTCAACCGTGGTGTGGCCGATGCCGGCGCCGCTTTCGCTGGCGAACAGCACGTACAGCAGCTCGACCAGCAGCAGTGCGCCAAGCACCACCGGGCCGAGCCAGATGCCCGGCTTGAGCCAGCCGCGTTCCTGGGCGACCGAAGCCGGCCCGAGGTTGAGCATCATCACCACGAAGACGAACAGCACCATGATGGCGCCAGCGTAGGCGATCACTTCCAGGACACCGGCGAACGGAGCGCCGAGGGCGAAGAAGGTCATCGCCACGGAGATCAGCGAAATGATCAGGTAGAGCAGGGCGTGCACGGGGTTGGTGTTGGTGATCACCCGAAGGGTGGACACCACAGCGACACCGGATGCGAAATAGAAAGCGAATTCCATCTTTCTTCCTTAAGGGAGCAAGCTCTTCACGTTGATCGGCTCGGCTTCGTTCTGCGCGGCGCCTTTCGGCTTGCCGGCAACAGCCATACCTGCAACACGGTAGAAGTTGTAGTCAGGGTTCTTGCCGGGGCCGGAGATCAGCAGATCTTCTTTCTCGTACACCAGGTCCTGACGTTTGAACTCGGCCATCTCGAAATCCGGGGTGAGCTGGATCGCGGTGGTCGGGCAGGCTTCCTCGCAGAGGCCGCAGAAAATGCAACGGGAGAAGTTGATGCGGAAGAACTCCGGGTACCAACGACCGTCTTCTGTTTCGGCTTTCTGCAGCGAGATGCAACCGACCGGGCAAGCCACGGCACACAGGTTGCACGCTACACAGCGCTCTTCGCCATCCGGGTCGCGGGTCAGGACGATGCGGCCACGGTAGCGTGGCGGCAGGTAGACCGGCTCTTCGGGGTACTGCAGGGTGTCACGTTTGCGAAAACCGTGAGAGAACACCATCACCAGGCTGCGCAGCTGGGTGCCAGTGCCCTTAACGATGTCGCCAATATATTTGAACATGGGTCAAATCCTCACTGGGCCGCAACAGCTGGCGTGTTGAGCAACACGAGCGCAGCGGTCACCAGCAAATTGATCAGGGTCAGCGGCAGGCAGAACTTCCAGCTGAAGTCCATCACCTGGTCATAGCGCGGGCGCGGAATAGAGGCGCGCAGCAGGATGAACAGCATGATGAAGAACGCGGTCTTCAGGGCGAACCAGACGAACGACAGCTGCGGCAGGATGCCGAACGGGCCGTGCCAGCCACCGAAGAACAGGGTTACCAGCAGCGCCGAGATCAGGATGATGCCGATGTACTCACCGACGAAGAACATGCCCCATTTCATGCCGGCATATTCAATGTGGTAACCGTCGGCCAGTTCCTGTTCCGCTTCCGGCTGGTCGAACGGGTGACGGTGAGTCACGGCGACGCCAGCGATGAAGAAGGTGCAGAAGCCGAAGAACTGCGGAATGATGAACCACAGGTTCTGGGCCTGGTAGTCAACGATATCGCGCATGTTGAACGAGCCGACCTGGGCAACGATGCCCATCAGCGCCAGGCCCATGAACACTTCGTACGACACGGTCTGGGCCGAGGCCCGCAGGCTGCCGAGCAGGGCGTACTTGTTGTTCGACGACCAGCCGGCGAACAGTACCGCGTATACCGAAAGGCCGGCCATGGCGAAGAAGAACAGCAGGCCGATGTTCAGGTCCGCGACACCCCAGGTCGGGGTGATCGGGATGATCGCGAAGGCGATCAGCAAGGCGCTCATGGCCACCACCGGCGCCAGGGTGAAGATCACCTTGTCGACGAAGGGCGGGTTCCAGTCTTCCTTGAAGAACATCTTGAGCATGTCGGCAGCGATCTGGAACATGCCGAACGGGCCGACGCGGTTCGGACCGTAGCGGTCCTGCCACCAGCCCAGCAGGCGCCGCTCGACGAAGCTGAGCAGCGCACCGCAGACCACCACGGCCAGCAAGACCACGATGGCCTTGATGACGGTGATGATCACATCGATCACTTCAGGGGTGAACCAGGTCATTGTGCTGCCTCCTGCAGGCCTTCGACGGATGCACCGAAGATGGCTGGCGGAATGCCGGCCAGGCCTTTCGGCAGGGCAACCAGGCCTGCGCCCAGTTCTTCATTGATGCGCAGCGGCAGACGCAGGGCAACGCCGGCGACGTTGAGGCTGAGCAGGGCGCCGTCGTTGACACCCAGGCGGTCGGCTTCGGACTTGGCCAGGGCCACGTAGGCTTCTGGGATGCGCTCTTGCACCGGGGCTGCGCGCGAGGAGTTCTCTTCGCTGCCGAACAGGTGGTAGAACGGCACCGCTTGCCAGGTGCCACGGGCCGGAGCGAAAGCTGCCGGAACGCTGGCGAACCAGTTGAGCTTGTCGCCCTGGGTTTCGATCAGGCGGGTGCCCGGGTCGCCTGCGCGCAGGTGACCACCGACCTCGTCCTGGAACTTGTTCCAGGCTTGCGGCGAGTTCCAGCCCGGCGACCAGGCGAACGGCACTTGCGAGCGCGGTTCGGCCGAACCCGAGTAACCTTCCATGGAGAAGGCGAACGCGGTGTCCTTGTCTTGCGGGGTACGCGGCTCGTGCACGCTGATGTTGGCGCGCATGGCGGTACGGCCGGAGTAGCGCAGCGGCTCACGCGCAAGCTTCATGCCCTTGATGCGGAACGACGCGGACGGTGCGGCGTTGACGATCCCGGACAGTTGCGGCGCGACCGCGGCGCAGGCGCTGGTGACGTGGTCCAGCTGGGTCCAGTCGACCGGCTTGTTGAGCAGGGTGGCACGCAGGGCGTGCATCCAGCGCCAGCCTTCGTGAACCAGGATGCTGCTGTCCAGGTAGGTTGGGTCGAACACCTGGAAGAAGCGCTGGGCGCGGCCTTCCAGGCTGACCAGGGTGCCGTCGCCTTCGGCGAAGGTCGCCGCCGGCAGCACCAGGTGGGCGCGGTCGGTGGTGGCGGTCTTCTGGTGATCGGCAACGATGACCACCTTGGCGGCGGCCAGGGCAGCGTCGACCTTGGCCGCGGCAACGCGGCTGTACAGGTCGTTTTCGAGCACGACAATGGCGTCGGCCTTGCCTTCGATCACCGCATCCAGCGCGGCATCGATCGACTCGCCACCGAGCATGGCCAGGCCCAGGCTGTTGGCCTCGGGCACCACCAGGCTCAGCGAACCGTTCTTCTCGCGCAGCTTCAGGGCCTTGGCGATGTTGGCCGCGGCTTCGATCAGGGCGTTGGAGGCCAGCGAGGTACCGGCAACCACCAGCGGACGGTTGGCGGCCACCAGGGCGTCGGCGATGCGCTTGGCCAGGGCCAGGGCTTCGGCGTCCAGGCCGTCAACGGCTGGCGCGCTCGGGTCGATGGCGTGAGCCACGGCGAAACCGATGCGGGCGAGGTCGTCCGGCGCTGCGTGCACGCACTCTTCGGCGACGTCATCAAGCTTGGTTTCGGCCAGGCTTGCGATAAACAGCGGGTACATGGCGTGCTGGCCGATGTTCTTCACCGCAGCATCTAGCCACGGCTGAACGCGCATGGCATCGGCCATGGCTTCGGCCTTGCCCTTGACCGACTGGCGCAGGGCCAGGGCCACGCGGGCAGCGGTCTGGGTCAGGTCTTCGCCGAGGACGAACACCGCGTCATGGTCTTCCATGTCGCGCAGGGTCGGCACTGGCAGCGGGCTGTCGTTGAGCACTTGCAGGGCCAGGCGTACGCGGGCCAGCTCAGCGGCTTCCATACCCGAGTAGAAGTGCTCGGCGCCGACCAGCTCACGCAGGCCGTAGTTGCTTTCAAGGCTGGCACGCGGCGAACCGATACCGACGATATTGCGCCCGCGCAGCATGTCCGCGGCCTTGTCCAGGGCGGCATCCAGGCTCAGCTTGGTGCCGTCGGCCAGCAGTGGCTGACGTGGACGGTCTTCACGGTTGACGTAGCCATAGCCGAAACGGCCACGGTCGCAGAGGAAGTACTGGTTGACCGAACCGTTGAAGCGGTTTTCGATCCGGCGCAGTTCGCCGTAGCGTTCACCCGGGCTGATGTTGCAACCGCTGGAGCAACCATGGCAGATGCTCGGGGCGAACTGCATGTCCCATTTGCGGTTGTAGCGCTCGGAGTGGGTCTTGTCGGTGAACACACCGGTCGGGCAGACCTCGGTGAGGTTGCCGGAGAACTCGCTCTCGAGGGTGCCATCTTCAACGCGACCGAAGTAGACGTTGTCGTGGGCACCGAATACGCCCAGGTCGGTACCGCCGGCGTAGTCCTTGTAGTAACGCACGCAACGGTAGCAGGCGATGCAGCGGTTCATCTCGTGGGCGATGAACGGGCCGAGCTCCTGGTTCTGGTGGGTACGCTTGGTGAAACGGTAGCGGCGCTCGTTGTGGCCGGTCATTACCGTCATGTCTTGCAGGTGGCAGTGACCGCCTTCCTCACAGACCGGGCAGTCGTGCGGGTGGTTGGTCATCAGCCATTCGACGACGCTGGCACGGAATACCTTGGCTTCTTCGTCTTCGATGGAAATCCAGCTGCCATCGGTGGCAGGGGTCATGCAGGACATGACGATGCGACCACGGGTGTCGTTCTCGTCGGTGTACTGCTTGACCGCGCACTGGCGGCAGGCACCGACGCTACCGAGCGCCGGGTGCCAGCAGAAATAGGGGATGTCGAGGCCGAGCGACAGACACGCCTGTAACAGGTTGTCTGCGCCGTTGACTTCGAGCTCTTTGCCGTCTACGTGGATAGTGGCCATGGTTCAAAGTTCTTCGTTGGCCCGCGTCTGCGGGCGTGGCTAATGGAAATCTGTGTGCCTGCAGCCCGCGACAGGTGTCCCCGGGCGAGCTGGGCAGGCAGCGGGCGGCACGGACCGCCCGCGTTGTTATTCGTTATGCGCCGACGACGATCGGCTTCGCCAGGTCCGGGCGCAGGCCGGCAGCGGCAGCAGCCGGTGCCTGGGCGGCAATGCCAGCCTCGAACTCAGGGCGGAAGTACTTGATCGCGCTACCCAGCGGCTCAACGGCGCCCGGTGCGTGGGCACAGAAGGTCTTGCCTGGGCCGAGGAAACCGACCAGACCCAGCAGGGTCTCGATGTCGCCCTGCTGGCCCTGGCCTTTCTCGAGGGCGCGCAGGAGCTTGACGCTCCACGGCAGGCCGTCGCGGCACGGGGTGCAGAAGCCACAGGATTCACGGGCGAAGAACTCTTCCATGTTGCGCAGCAGCGAGACCATGTTGACGCTGTCGTCCACGGCCATGGCCAGGCCGGTACCCATGCGGGTGCCGACCTTGGCGATGCCACCGGCGTACATTTGCGCGTCCAGGTGCTCGGGCAGCAGGAAACCGGTACCGGCCCCGCCTGGCTGCCAGCACTTGAGCTTGAAGCCATCGCGCATGCCGCCGGCGTAGTCTTCGAACAGCTCGCGGGCCGGGACGCCGAACGGCAGCTCCCACAGGCCCGGGTTCTTGACCTTGCCGGAGAAGCCCATCAGCTTGGTGCCGTGGTCTTCGCTGCCTTCGCGGGCCAGCGACTTGTACCAGTCGATGCCGTTGCCGACGATGGCCGGCACGTTGCACAGAGTCTCGACGTTGTTCACGCAGGTCGGCTTGCCCCACACGCCAACGGCGGCAGGGAAGGGCGGCTTGGAGCGCGGGTTGGCGCGGCGGCCTTCGAGGGAGTTGATCAGAGCGGTTTCTTCACCGCAGATGTAGCGCCCGGCACCGGTGTGGACGAACAGCTCGAAGTCGAAGCCGCTGCCAAGGATGTTCTTGCCCAAAAGGCCGGCAGCCTTGGCTTCCTCGACCGCACGGGTGAGGTTGCGCGCTGCGGTGGTGTATTCGCCACGCAGGAAGATGTAGCCGCGGTAGGCCTTCAGCGCGCGGGCGCTGATCAGCATGCCTTCGATCAGCAGATGGGGCTGTTGCTCCATCAGCATGCGGTCTTTCCAGGTGTTGGGCTCCATTTCGTCCGCGTTGCACAGCAGGTAGCGGATGTTCATGGATTCGTCTTTGGGCATCAGGCCCCATTTGACGCCGGTGGGGAAGCCCGCACCGCCACGGCCCTTGAGGCCGGAATCTTTTACGGTCTGGACGATATCGTCCTGGGACATTTGCGCCAGGGCCTTGCGGGCGGCGGCGTAGCCGTCCTTGGCCTGGTACTCGTCGAGCCACAGCGGCTCGCCGTCGTCACGCAGGCGCCAGGTCAGCGGATGGGTTTCAGCCGAACGCGCAATGCGGTTGGCCGGGCCGAAGGAAGTGATGGTCATACGTAACCCTCCAGCAGTTTGGAGACGCCAGCAGGCTGCACGTCGCCAAAGGTGTCGTCGTCGATCATCAGCGCCGGGGCCTTGTCGCAGTTACCCAGGCAGCATACCGGCAGCAGGGTGAAACGCCCGTCTGCGGTGGTCTGGCCGAGGCCAATGCCCAGCTCGCTCTGGATCTGGCTGACCACCGACTCGTGACCGCCGATGTAGCAGACCATGCTGTCGCAGACGCGGATGATGTGCCGGCCAACCGGTTGACGGAAGATCTGGCTATAGAAAGTGGCCACGCCTTCGACGTCGCTGGCAGGAATGCCGAGCACTTCGCCGATGGCGTAGATGGCGCCGTCCGGCACCCAGCCGCGTTCCTTCTGGACGATCTTCAGGGCTTCGATGGACGCCGCGCGCGGGTCCTCGTAGTGATGCATCTCGTGCTCGATGGCCGAGCGCTCGGTTTCGCTCAGGGCGAAACGGTCGGTTTGGATAAGCGTGCTGTTCATGCTTAGCGGTCCACGTCAGCCATAACGAAGTCGATACTGCCCAGGTACGCAATGAGGTCCGCGACCATGCTGCCGCGGATCACCGAAGGGATCTGCTGCAGGTGCGGGTAGCTCGGGGTACGGATCCGGGTGCGGTAGCTCATGGTGCCGCCGTCGCTCGTCAGGTAGTAACTGTTGATGCCCTTGGTCGCCTCGATCATCTGGAAGGACTCGTTGGCCGGCATCACCGGGCCCCACGAAACCTGCAGGAAGTGAGTGATCAGGGTTTCGATGTGCTGCAGGGTGCGCTCTTTCGGCGGCGGCGTGGTCAGCGGGTGATCCGCCTTGTACGGGCCTTCCGGCATGTTGCGCAGGCACTGGTCGATGATGCGGATACTCTGGCGCATCTCCTCGACACGGACCATGCAGCGATCGTAGGCATCGCCGTTGTGGGCCAGCGGCACTTCGAACTCGAAGTTCTCGTAGCCGGAGTAAGGGCGGGCCTTGCGCAGGTCGAAGTCAAGACCGGTGGAACGCAGGCCGGCACCGGTGACGCCCCATTCCAGGGCCTCTTTGGTGTTGTACTGGGCAACGCCGATGGTCCGGCCCTTGAGGATGCTGTTCTGCAGGGCGGCCTTGGTGTATTCGTCGAGGCGCTTGGGCAGCCAGTCGACGAAGTCTTTCACCAGTTTTTCCCAGCCGCGCGGCAGGTCGTGGGCAACGCCGCCGATGCGGTACCAGGCCGGGTGCAGACGGAAGCCGGTGATGGCTTCGATCACGGTGTAGGCGCGCTGACGGTCGGTGAAGGTGAAGAACACCGGGGTCATGGCGCCGACGTCCTGGATGTAGGTACCCAGGAACAGCAGGTGGCTGGTGATGCGGAAGAACTCGGCGAGCATGATGCGGATCACGTCGACCTTCTGCGGCACCTGGATACCGGCCAGCTTCTCTACCGCCAGCACGTACGGCAGGTTGTTCATCACCCCGCCGAGGTAGTCGATACGGTCGGTGTAGGGGATGAAGCTGTGCCAGGACTGGCGCTCGGCCATCTTCTCGGCGCCACGGTGGTGGTAGCCGATGTCCGGGACGCAGTCGACGATCTCTTCGCCGTCCAGCTGCAGGACGATACGGAAGGCACCGTGGGCCGAAGGGTGGTTCGGGCCGAGGTTGAGGAACATGTAGTCCTCGTTGGCGCCGGAACGCTTCATGCCCCAGGCCTCAGGATTGAAGCGCGCGGCTTCTTCCTCGAGCTGCTGCTTGGCCAGGGTCAGGCTGTACGGATCGAACTCGGTGGCGCGCGCAGGGTAGTCCTTGCGCAGCGGGTGACCTTCCCAGGTCGGCGGCATCATGATCCGGGTCAGGTGCGGGTGGCCGGCAAAGTCGATGCCGAACATGTCCCAGACTTCACGCTCGTACCAGTTGGCGTTGGGCCAGATACCGGTGACGGTCGGCAGGTTGAGGTCACCTTCGCTCAAGGCCACCTTGATCATCACGTCGCTGTTCCGCTCCACCGACAGCAGGTGGTAGAACACACTGAAGTCGGCGCCCGGCAGGCCGCGGCGCTGGGTGCGCAGGCGCTCGTCGACGCCGTGCAGGTCGTAGAGCATGCTGTACGGCTTGGCGACGTGGCGCAGGAAACTCAGCACGTCCTTGAGTTTTTCGCGGGTAACCCAAAGCACCGGCATGCCGGTGCGGGTTTCCTGGGCGACGAACGCTTCGGGGCCGAATTTGTTGTTCAGTTCGACGACCACATCCTGGTCGTCAGCCTTGTAAGGCGGGATATAAATAGCGGTGTCCGCTGTCATGGTCTCGGTCGCTTTCGGTCAACGTAGAGAATGAAGCCAGGCTGCCTGTCGCGCATGCGCAGGCAACAGGTCGCTGGATCAGACTTCGTCGGGGCTGCGCAGGTTGGTGACCTGGATGCGCTGTTCACGGCGTTGCTCTTTCTGCGACGGCATCTCGGCACGGTAAATGCCTTGATCACCGACAACCCAGGAAAGAGGACGACGCTCCTGGCCAATCGACTCCTGCAACAGCATCAGGCCTTGCAGGAAGGCTTCAGGGCGAGGCGGGCAGCCAGGCACGTAGACATCCACGGGGAGGAACTTGTCGACCCCCTGAACGACCGAGTAAATGTCGTACATGCCACCGGAGTTGGCGCACGAACCCATGGAGATGACCCACTTGGGTTCGAGCATCTGCTCGTACAGGCGCTGGATGATCGGCGCCATCTTGATGAAGCAGGTGCCGGCGATGACCATGAAGTCGGCCTGACGCGGCGATGCCCGGATGACTTCGGCGCCGAAGCGGGCGATGTCGTGGGGCGCCGTGAAGGCCGTGGTCATTTCCACGTAGCAGCAGGAGAGGCCGAAGTTGTACGGCCACAGGGAGTTCTTACGCCCCCAGTTGACCGCGCCACTGAGCACATCTTCAAGTTTGCCCATGAAGATGTTCTTGTGGACCTGGTCCTCTAGCAGCGAATCGGAGACGGTTTCCCGCTCTCCGATTGGATATTGCTCGTTGGGAGCATCCGGGTCGATTCTGGTGAGATTGTATTGCATTGCCAAAGCCTCATTGTTTCAGCTTCGCTTGCCGCTTGCGACGACCTTCGGGAGCCCAATCAAGTGCCCCGACGCGCCATAGGTAGACAAGACCTGCCAACAGAATTGCTATGAAAACGAGTGCTTCGACGAATCCGGTCCAGCCGCTTTCGCGGACGGACACAGACCATGCAAAGAGAAAGAGGGCTTCGATATCGAAGATCACGAACAGCATCGCGACCAGATAGAATTTGGCTGACAGGCGCAAGCGGGCGCCGCCAGTGGGCAGCATGCCGGACTCGAAGGGTTCGTTCTTGCTGCGGCCCCAGGCCTTGCTGCCGAGCAGGGCGGACAGACCGAGCATGAAGGCACACAGGCCTACGACACCCAAAAGGAAAATGGCAAAGCCCCAGTTGTGGGCGATGAGTCCTGTCGAATCGGGCATGCTGAAAATCCTTATACAGAGACCAGTCTCTGCGGCTTGAAAAGAAGTAGAGCAGTGACGATATGTCGCAGCGGAATCTATCGCGCTGATTTTATGGGTAAACCCGGTGCAAGTAAAATTTCTGCAGCAAATTTATTCGTAAGATTAAGAACAAAAATCTTTCGTAACAGGCTGCAGGCCACGCAGGCCGGGCATTGCCCCGGGTTCTGTTAATTATGTTTCTTGTAAAACGTAATGAACCAGCAACTTCGTAATGATAATTAATATCATTTGAAGCGGTGCGATTAGTCCTACTGTTCGAGTCAACTACAAAGTTGTGCAACATGGTCGTCACCCGCAAGTTTCCACACCCTGTGTTTTAACCTGTTTTTTCTTGCCCCGCCGCGCTCTGGGTCAAGGCTTTTGCCGATTGCCTGGTGTAGGCCGAGGCGGCAATCGCCCATTGCCCCAGCCAGTAGGCAATGATGATCAGGTACTGGGCGGCGCCGAACGGGCTGACGAAGCGGTCGATGCCGATCAGACTGTCGGAAAACACGAAAGACACCGCGCCCAGCGCTGCCAGGCCGCCACAGGCCAGGGCGCGCCAGAGCATGGCGCTGATGGCCAGGGCGTACACGGTGACTGGAATCAGCAGTTCACCCAGGCCGGAGCTGATCAGCAGCCCTAGCAGTAACGCGCCGACAATCGCCGAACCGAGCAGGGCCGCGGGCGCCAGCTGGCGGTTCTCACCCAGGTAGCCGCGCAGGTAGGCCAGGTGCGCGCAGAGAAAGGCCGCCAGGCCAAACACAAACAGGTCGCCCGGTACGGCCAGGAGGATGTCGCCGAGCAAGGAAAAGCCCAGGCCAATGATGATCCAGCGCCGGTAGGGGGTTGGCTCTGCGGTGCTAAGCCAGTAGATCAGCGCCAGCACCGGGATCGGCTTGACCGCCAGCCCCAGCAGTGCATTGGCGCTGGCCAGTGCATATATATAGAAGGCTGCGCCCAGCAGGGCCAGGCAGAGCAGGGTGACAGGGCGGGACATGGCCGATCCTTGGTGTTGTTGTGCACCTAGCATAGCCTGGAGGAGCGGGCTTGACCCGCGATAGCGGTCAATCAGCAACATCGCTATCGCGGGGCAAGCCCGCTCCCACAAAAAACAAAACCCGGGGCCCCATCACAGGCCCCGGGTCTTGCGTATTACCCGAATGTCAGCAACCGATCAGCGATCAGTGGAACTGCTCTTCTTCAGTCGAACCGGTCAGTGCGGTTACCGAAGACTTGCCACCCTGGATCACGGTGGTCATGTCGTCGAAGTAGCCGGTGCCGACTTCCTGCTGGTGGGCGACGAAGGTGTAGCCTTTCGAGGCGTCAGCGAACTCTTGCTCTTGCAGCTTGACGTAGGCGGTCATGTCGTTGCGGGCGTAGTCGTGCGCCAGGTTGAACATGCCGTGCCACATGTTGTGGATACCGGCCAGGGTGATGAACTGGTGCTTGTAGCCCATGGCCGACAGTTCGCGCTGGAACTTGGCGATGGTGGCGTCGTCCAGGTTCTTCTTCCAGTTGAAGGAAGGCGAGCAGTTGTACGACAGGATCTGGTCCGGGTATTCCTTCTTGATCGCTTCGGCGAAGCGGCGGGCTTCGTCCAGGTCCGGCTTGGCGGTTTCACACCAGATCAGGTCGGCGTATGGCGCGTAGGCCAGGCCGCGGGCGATGGCTTGATCGAGGCCGGCGCGAACCTTGTAGAAGCCTTCCTGGGTGCGCTCGCCAACCACGAACGGCTGGTCGTACGGGTCGCAGTCGCTGGTCAAGAGGTCAGCGGCGTTGGCGTCGGTACGGGCCAGGATGATGGTCGGTACGCCGGCAACGTCGGCCGCCAGACGGGCAGCGCTCAGCTTCTGTACGGCTTCCTGGGTAGGAACCAGTACCTTGCCGCCCATGTGGCCGCATTTTTTCACCGAGGCCAGCTGGTCTTCGAAGTGCACGCCGGCGGCGCCTGCTTCGATCATGTTCTTCATCAGCTCGTAGGCGTTCAGTACGCCACCGAAACCGGCTTCGGCGTCAGCCACGATCGGCGCGAAGTAGTCGATGTAGCCTTCGTCGCCCGGGTTCTTGCCGGCTTTCCACTGGATCTGGTCAGCGCGACGGAACGAGTTGTTGATGCGCTTGACCACGGTTGGCACCGAGTCCACCGGGTACAGCGACTGGTCCGGGTACATGGATTCGGCCGAGTTGTTGTCGGCAGCCACTTGCCAGCCGGACAGGTAGATGGCCTGGATACCGGCTTTGACCTGTTGTACAGCCTGGCCGCCGGTCAGGGCGCCCATGCAGTTGACGAAATCTTTTTCTGGACGGAAGGACGGGTGTGCGCCCTGGGTGACCAGCTTCCACAGCTTCTCGGCACCCAGACGGGCCAGGGTGTGCTCAGGCTGGATCGAGCCACGCAGACGAACGACATCAGCGGCGGTGTAGGTACGGGTCACGCCTTTCCAGCGCGGGTTCTCGGCCCAGTCTTTTTCGAGGGCTGCAATTTGCTGTTCGCGTGTCAGTGCCATGGAAATAAACCTCGTCGCATCGGTCTTGGGTAAAAATTCTCGCTCTCTACTGCGCAGATCAGAAGCCTGGCAAAGGTCAGTATGGGCGAAATATGCGACGGTCGAACGATGGGGCTCGAAGGGGGAAGTGAGCAGGTGGGCGAGGTTTTCGCTGCAGGGTGGCTCGTGGTTGCCGAACTGCAGTGAACAGTGCTGCCGGGTACCTTTTGATGCGCTTCCGTCCCTCGGGACAACTTCGTTCCAGTCGCAATCTCGTCAAACTGCCTTGTGGGCGGTACAGACACGAGTCGGCTCAGGTGGGTAGGTTAGAGCGCGGCTCGAAAGCCCTTGCCAGGGCCTCTGATTAGCGGGAGCGGGGCCATCATGCCTCGGCGGTTCGGGGTCGTCAAATGTTTTGTAGTGGTTTTTTATCACCACTACATCTTTCGTCTAATGCGACTCCTCAGTCAGTTTCGAGGCCTTTGGTCGAGGCCTTGATTTGTCTGGGTTCAGTCCAAAGCGTCGACTTTTACCCGCAATGTCATGTTTTCACCGCGCTGGGTGCTGTAACTGAGCGTTGAAGCACTGCGTTCGGACTGACTCTGCTGGTTGACCCCGGCCAAGGTGATCCACTCACCGAGCTTGCCACTGACTTTTGTGTCGGTACTTTGCACCTTCACTACATCAGGACGTTCCTGGCTCATCCGGTCATTGTTGGTACTGATGTTCAGGTGCACGGTGTCGCCAGTAACGCTGGCGGTGACGTAGAAGCCCTGGGTGACGTTGCGGTATTCGGTGTCGCTCTGCACCCGGCCGTAGCCATCGGTACTGGTGCTGGTGATCGGGATGCTCTGGCCGACCTGGATCAGCGCCGGGCTGCCTTCGCTGGCTTGCACCTGTTGCAGGCCGCCTTCGCGGTTGGCGGTGCCGTAGCGGATGACCCGGGCATTGCCGCGGTTGTCCTGGAAGTTGCTGTCGTTGTTGTCGACACTGATCAAGAGCCTGCGCGGCGCGGTATCCAGTTGCTGCAGCAGGGTGCGCAGGTCGTCGATGCGTTCGGGTTCGGCGTTGACGATCAGTTTGTTTTCAAAGGCGCTGACGCTGCCGTCCTTGCCAATGAAGGCTTGCGCGGTGGGGAGGATTTCAGCGCTGGTGCGGTGACTCAGCGGCAGGACTTCGGTGGCGGCCAGCGCACTCAGGCTGAGCGACAGAAGCAGGGAGGCGAGAAGGGGGCGTAGCGGCATGTCCATGATCTCCGCGGGTGGAACGGACATGATGGCAAATTTGTTGGGGTTTTGCCGCCCTCATCGCGGGTCAAGCCCGCTCCCACTGTGGGAGCGGGCTTGACCCGCGATGCTTTTAGGCCAGCTCGCGCGACTCGCGCACCATGTCCACGTGCGGAATGCCCGCCTCGAGGAACTCTTCGCTGACCACCTTGAAGCCAAGGCGCTCGTAGAACGGCGTGGCATGCACCTGGGCGCTGAGCATCTGCTGTTTGAGGTCGCGGTTCTGTGCTTCGACGATGACCGCCTGCATCAGCGCGTCACCGACCTTCAGCCCGCGCCAGTCCTTGAGCACCGAAACCCGGCCGATCTGGCCGTCAGGCAGCAGGCGCGCGGTGCCGATGGCGTAGTCACCTTCCATGGCGAGGAAATGCACGGCGGTGTTGTCGTCGGCATCCCACTCCAGCTCCGGCGGCACGTTCTGTTCGGCGATGAACACGGCTTCACGAATACGGCGGATGTCAGCGTTGTCTTTTTGCCAGTCGGCGAGACGGACGCGAATCTTATTCATTGGCGAACCCCAGGCTTCCTTGTTTGACCAGTTCGCAGATCAAGGTAATGCCTTGATCGTTTTCAAGCCACTGCTCAAGGTTTTCAATGTGCAACGCGTCGGCGGCGCAGATCAGCTTCAGCAGCTCGCGCAGCTCGCCCGGCAGCAGGCGGCTCTGGCCGCTGGCGAACAGCAGCAGGTTGTCATCGACTTCCGACCAGGCCAGGCGCGCGCTCGGGTTGCGGATCAGGATCGCGCCTTCGGCCAGGCTCTCGATCAGGTCGGCTTCGTCCAGCGGCTCGCCGCTGACCAGCTCCGGATAACGCGGCTCGGTCATGAACTGGCCGAACCAGGTCAGCAGCAGGCGCTCGTCACCCATGTGTTCGGTGAGCAGCTTCTTCAGGCGGTCGAGGGCATCGTGCTGGATCTGGTGCGGGTCGCTGACCGGCTCGGCATCGGCGTCGGTGTAGCGCTCTTCGTCAGGCAGGAACTGGCTGAGGAAGTCGGTGAAGTGGGTCAGCACTTCAGCGGCGCCCGGGGCGCGGAAGCCCACCGAGTAGGTCAGGCAGTCATCTTCGGCAATGCCGTAGTGGGCCAGGCGCGGCGGCAGGTAGAGCATGTCGCCGGGCTCCAGGGACCACTCCTCGCTCTGTTCGAATTCAGCCAGGATGCGCAGGTCGGCGTGCTCCAGCAGCGGGCTGTCGCTGTCGCACATCTGGCCGATCTTCCAGTTGCGCTTGCCCTGGCCTTGCAGCAGGAACACGTCGTAGTTGTCGAAGTGCGGGCCGACGCTGCCGCCGGGCGCGGCGTAGCTGATCATCACATCGTCGATGCGCCAGCTTGGCAGGAAGCGAAAGTGCTCGAGCAGCTCGCCGACTTCCGGCACGAACTGATCGACCGCTTGCACCAGCAGGGTCCAGTCGCGCTCGGGCAGGGTGCTGAAGGCGTCTTCTTCGAACGGGCCGCGGCGCAGCTCCCAAGGGCGCTCGCCATGCTCGATGACCAGGCGCGATTCGACTTCTTCTTCCAGGGCCAGGCCGGCCAGTTCGTCGGCATCGATCGGGCTTTCGAAGTCCGGGAAGGCCTGGCGCACCAGCAGGGGTTTCTTCTGCCAGTAGTCGCGCATGAATTCGCGGGCAGTGAGGCCGCCCAGAAGCTGCAGAGGAGTATCAGGATTCATGTGTAACCTATTGAAAAAAAGTAATTTTCTTTCGGTAATAAAAACGCCCGGCTGAGCCGGGCGTTTACGCGCAGGGCGCAGATCAGACGCGTTTGGCTTGAGCCGCGGCATTACCGATGTAGGAGGCTGGCGTCAGCTTCTTCAGCTCGCTGCGAGCCTCTGCTGGCATGTCCAGGCCATCGATGAAGGTCAGCAGCGCTTCGGGGCTGATGCCTTTGCCACGGGTCAGCTCCTTGAGCTTCTCGTAGGGGTTCTCGATGTTGTAGCGGCGCATGACGGTCTGGATCGGCTCGGCGAGCACTTCCCAGCAGGCGTCGAGGTCTTCGGCGATACGCGCTTGGTTGATTTCCAGCTTGCTGATGCCTTTGAGGCTGGCCTCGTAGGCGATCACGCTGTGGGCGAAACCGACGCCCAGGTTGCGCAGCACGGTGGAGTCGGTCAGGTCACGCTGCCAGCGCGACACCGGCAGCTTGCTGGCCAGGTGCTGGAACAGGGCGTTGGCGATACCCAGGTTGCCTTCGGAGTTTTCGAAGTCGATCGGGTTGACCTTGTGCGGCATGGTCGAGGAGCCGATTTCGCCAGCGATGGTGCGCTGCTTGAAGTAGCCCAGGGAGATATAGCCCCAGACGTCGCGGTCGAAGTCGATCAGGATGGTGTTGAAGCGGGCGATCGCGTCGAACAGCTCGGCGATGTAGTCGTGCGGCTCGATCTGCGTGGTGTAGGGGTTGAACACCAGGCCCAGCTCGTCTTCGATGAAAGCGCGGGCGTTGGCTTCCCAGTCGATTTGCGGGTAGGCCGACAGGTGGGCGTTGTAGTTGCCCACGGCGCCGTTGATTTTGCCCAGCAGCGGCACGGCGGCAACCTGAGCGATCTGGCGCTCCAGACGGTAGACGACGTTGGCCAGCTCTTTGCCCAGGGTGGTCGGCGAAGCCGGTTGGCCGTGGGTGCGCGACAGCATCGGCACGTCGGCGAAGCGGTGGGCCAGCTCGCGGATGGCCTGGGCGATCTGGCGCATCAGCGGCAGCAGCACGCTGTCGCGGCCTTCGCGCAGCATCAGGGCGTGGGACAGGTTGTTGATGTCCTCGCTGGTGCAGGCGAAGTGGATGAATTCACTGACCTTGGCCAGCTCCGGCAGCTTGGCAGCCTGCTCCTTGAGCAGGTACTCGATGGCCTTGACGTCGTGGTTGGTGGTGCGCTCGATCTCTTTGACGCGCTCGGCGTGCTCGAGGGCGAACTCATCGGCCAGGCCGTTGAGCAGGGCGTTGGCTTCGGCGGAAAAAGCCGGAACCTCGGCGATTTGCGGGTGGGCGGCCAGGCGCTGGAGCCAGCGAACCTCGACCAGGGCGCGGAAACGGATCAGGCCGTATTCGCTGAAAATAGGGCGCAGGGCCTGGGTTTTGCCGGCGTAGCGGCCGTCAACAGGGGAAACCGCAGTGAGCGAGGAAAGCTGCATGGGGTGTTCTCGGACAGTCAGGCTTTGAAAAGGGCGCATATCATACATGAAAAACGCGCCCGGGTCGGGTGGCTGACAAATGGTCTGCCGGTAATTCTTTGGCTTTTTCGCGGGTCAAGCCCGCTCCCACAGGTTGAAGGAAGCCTCTGTGGGAGCGGGCTTGACCCGCGATGGCTTTATCAGCCACGCAACATCGGATACAGCTCTTTGAGCAGTTTGCGCCGGCTGATCACCAGCTGCCAGCGATGCCCGCCGAGCTGCCGCCACAGGCGCGCGGCGCGGATGCCGGCAAGCAGCAGGGCGCGAATCTTCGAGGCGTTGCTGGGCTGCTGCAGGTGGCGCATGTCGCCGTGCACCTGGATGCGCTGGCGCAGGGTGCTCAGGGTGTCCTGGTACAGGGCGCCGCTGGAAGCGATGACATTTTCATGCACCAGGCCGAAATGCTCGGCCTGGGACTGGATTTGCGGCAGGCGGTTGCCAATCACGTCAAGCATGTCGCCGCGCTTGGCCAGCTGGCGCTCAAGGCCCAGCATCGACAGGGCATAGCGCAGCGGTTCGCGCTGCAGGCTGCCGGGGTCGCGCTCCAGGGCGCTGGCCAGGGCGCGGTAGCCGTCGCGCAGGTTCAGGTCGTCACCGCCGAACACCTCCAGGGTGTCCTTGGGGTCGCGTACCAGCAGGCTGCCGAGCATGCAGCCAAGGTTGGCCTCGCTGGCCTGGCCGGTGCGGGCGATACGGTCGACCAGCACCGCAGCCTGGAACACGCCGCCCAGGGCGATCAACTGCTCTTGCATGGCATTCATGCGCGCGCGCTCCACGGCTCGGCGGTTTCGATCACGCCGCCGCCGAGGCAGATTTCGCCGTCATAGAACACCACCGACTGGCCTGGGGTCACGGCCCGCTGCGGCTCGTCGAACACCGCGCGGTAGCCGCCCGGGGTTTGCTCCAGGGTGCAGTGCTGGTCGCTCTGGCGGTAGCGCACCTTGGCGGTCAGGCGCCGTGGGCTGGAAAGGTCAATCGGGTTGACCCAGAAAATTTCTGAAGCGAGCAGGGCGCGGGAGAACAGCCATGGGTGTTCGTTGCCCTGGCCGACCACCAGCACGTTGCGGGTCAGGTCTTTTTCCAGCACGTACCACGGCTCGTCGCCGGCGTCTTTCAGGCCGCCGATGCCCAGGCCCTGGCGCTGGCCAATGGTGTGGTACATCAGGCCATGGTGACGACCGATGACTTCGCCGTCGGTGGTCTGGATCTCGCCCGGCTGCGCGGGCAGGTACTGCTTGAGGAAGTCGCTGAAGCGCCGCTCGCCGATAAAGCAGATGCCGGTGGAGTCTTTCTTCTTGGCCGTGGCCAGGCCGTGTTTCTCGGCGATGGCACGCACTTCGGGTTTTTCCAGCTCGCCGACCGGGAACAGCGTGCGGGCGATTTCCTTGCCGCCGACGGCGTGCAGGAAGTAGCTCTGGTCCTTGTTCGGGTCCAGGCCCTTGAGCAGTTCGGTACGGCCATCGGTGTCGCGGCGGCGCACGTAGTGACCGGTGGCGATCAGGTCGGCACCGAGCATCAGCGCGTAGTCGAGGAAGGCCTTGAACTTGATTTCGCGGTTGCAGAGGATGTCCGGGTTTGGCGTGCGTCCGGCCTTGTATTCGGCCAGGAAGTGCTCGAAGACGTTATCCCAGTATTCGGCGGCGAAGTTGGCGGTATGCAGCTTGATGCCGATGCGGTCGCACACGGCCTGGGCGTCGGCCAGGTCTTCGCGGGCGGTGCAGTATTCGGTGCCGTCGTCCTCTTCCCAGTTCTTCATGAACAGGCCTTCCACCTGGTAGCCCTGCTCCATCAGCAGGAGGGCGGAGACGGAAGAGTCCACGCCGCCGGACATGCCGACGATAACGCGTGTCTTTTCGGGTTCGTAAAGTGCTGGACTGGTCATAGGTACCGGCTGTGTATCTGGAAAAAGACAACGATTCTATCAGGCTGCGGCCTTCAAGGCATCGTTGCTGTCAGTCGCGAATCAACGCCAGGCTGTGCAGCGGGCCGGCCAGGTAATCGTCGATGCAACGGGGCACCAGTTCGCTGCGCCAGCGCTCGGGGTCGGCCAGCAGCTCCTCGCGGCTCAGCCACACGGCGCGCACGATGTCGCTGTCCAGGGCCCGCTCGGGGTGGTGCTTGAGCGCCCGGGCGGCGAAGCAGATGCGCTGGTAGGTCACGCCGTTGCTGGGGGCGGTGTACAGATAGATACCGACCACGCCGGTCAGCTCGACCTCCCACGCGGTTTCTTCGAGGGTTTCGCGGCGGGCGGCGTCGAGCAGGCTCTCGTTGGCCTCCAGGTGGCCGGCGGGTTGGTTGAAGACGTGCTTGCCGGCCTTGAATTCCTCGACCATGAGGAAGCGGCCCTGGTCTTCGATAATGGTGGCGACGGTGATGTGGGGGCGCACGGTCGATTCTCTCCCTAAGTTGGAAGTTTCAAGCTGCAAGCTACAAGTAAAAGCCGAGCGCGCAAGGCTCTTTCTTGTAGCTTGTAGCTTGATACTTAAAGCTAAAAAACCCCGGTGCGTGGCCGGGGTTTTTTCATTCCTTCAAGCTTACAGCGCGGCGATCGCGCTGTTGAAGGTCTGGCTCGGGCGCATCACCTTGCTGGTCAGCTCGGCATCCGGGTAGTAGTAACCACCGATGTCAGCCGGCTTGCCCTGAACGGCGTTGAGCTCGGCGACGATGGTCGCTTCGTTCTCGGCCAAGGCTTTTGCCAGTGGGGCGAAGCGCGCTTGCAGGGCGGCGTCGTCGCTCTGGGCGGCCAGGGCCTGGGCCCAGTACAGGGTCAGGTAGAAGTGGCTGCCGCGGTTGTCGATACCACCAACCTTGCGCGCCGGGGACTTGTTGGTGTCCAGGAACTGGCCGGTGGCCTGGTCCAGGGTCGCCGCCAGTACCTTGGCTTTCGGGTTGGCGTAGGCGTTGCCCAGGTGCTCCAGGGAGGCGGCCAGGGCCAGGAACTCACCCAGCGAATCCCAGCGCAGGAAGTTTTCTTCAACCAGTTGCTGTACGTGCTTGGGAGCCGAACCGCCGGCGCCGGTTTCGAACAGGCCGCCGTTGTTCATCAGCGGTACGATCGACAGCATCTTGGCGCTGGTGCCCAGCTCCATGATCGGGAACAGGTCGGTCAGGTAGTCGCGCAGCACGTTGCCGGTGACCGAGATGGTGTCCTGGCCAGCGCGGATGCGCTGCAGGGAAACCTTCATCGCCTCGACAGGCGACAGGACGCGGATGTCCAGGCCAGCGGTGTCGTGGTCTTTCAGGTACTGCTGGACCTTCTCGATCAGCACGCCGTCGTGGGCACGCTGCGGGTCGAGCCAGAACAGCGCCGGGGTGTTGCTGGCGCGGGCACGGTTGACGGCCAGTTTGACCCAGTCCTGGATCGGTGCGTCTTTGGTCTGGCACATGCGGAAGATGTCGCCGGCTTCGACGTCCTGGGACAGCAGCAGGTTGCCCTTGCCGTCAACCACGCGGATCACGCCGTCGGCCTTGGCCTGGAAGGTCTTGTCGTGGGAGCCGTACTCTTCGGCTTTCTGCGCCATCAGGCCAACGTTCGGCACGCTGCCCATGGTGGTCGGATCGAAGGCGCCGTGTTGCTTGCAGTCTTCGATAACGGCCTGGTAGATGGTGGCGTAGCAACGGTCCGGAATCACCGCCTTGGTGTCTTGCAGCTGGCCTTCGGTGTTCCACATCTTGCCCGAGTCACGGATCATCGCCGGCATCGAGGCGTCGACGATAACGTCGCTCGGCACGTGCAGGTTGGTGATGCCCTTGTCGGAGTTGACCATGGCCAGGGCCGGGCGAACGTCGTAGACGGCTTTGACGTCAGCTTCGATCTGCGCCTGTTGCTCGGCTGGCAGGGCCTTGATACGGGCGTACAGGTCGCCGATACCGTTGTTCAGGTTGAAGCCGATCTGCGCCAGTACGTCGGCGTGCTTGTTCAGCGCGTCCTGGTAGTACTCGGCAACGATCTGGCCGAACATGATCGGGTCGGAGACCTTCATCATGGTCGCTTTCAGGTGGACCGACAGCAGGACGCCCTTGGCTTTGGCGTCTTCGATCTCGGCGGCGATGAATTTACGCAGCGCCTTGGTGCTCATGACCGCGCAGTCGACGATTTCGCCGGCCTTGACCGCGGTTTTTTCTTTCAGAACGGTGGTGTTGCCATTCTTGTCCAGCAGTTCGATGCGCAGGCTGTCATCGGCTTCGATCAGCGCGGCTTTCTCGCTGCCGTAGAAGTCGCCCTGGCTCATGTGCGCCACATGGGACTTGGAGTCGGCTGCCCAGGCGCCCATCTTGTGTGGGTGCTTGCGTGCGTAGTTCTTGACCGACAGCGGTGCGCGGCGGTCGGAGTTGCCTTCACGCAGGACCGGGTTGACGGCACTGCCTTTGATGCGGTCGTAGCGCGCCTTGGCTTCTTTCTCGGCATCGCTGGCGGCGGCTTCAGGGTAATCAGGAATGTTGAAGCCCTTGGCTTGCAGTTCCTTGATCGCGGCCTTCAGTTGCGGAACCGAGGCGCTGATGTTCGGCAGCTTGATGATGTTGGCTTCTGGCGTGGTTGCCAGTTGGCCCAGTTCTGCCAGGTGGTCGGCCACTTGCTTGTCGGCGCCGAGCTGTTCAGGGAAGGCAGAAAGGATGCGGCCGGCCAGAGAGATGTCCCGGGTTTCTACGGCGATGTCGGCAGAAGCGGTGAAGGCTTCGATGACGGGGAGCAGTGAATAGGTGGCGAGGGCGGGGGCTTCGTCGGTGAAGGTGTAGATGATCTTGGATCGGGTGGGCATATTCGGGTTAACTCTCTGTTTTGCTGAGCGTGCGCAGAATCTCGAGGTGCGCAGGGTAGGCGCTTCGCTCAGACACATCCATGAGCAGAAGGTCGAAGATTCTGGGCGGTGATGGTGGATTGCATCAGTCGAGTGTCAAACGGCTGAACTGCGGTAACAGCCCAGTCTTGTCGGGGCCGCAGGTCTCGTTTCAGACGGTTCGCCCCCAGTGACCCTTTGGTCACCGGGCGAGTATACCAAAGCCTTGGTCGTATTGATCAAGATCAACCCGTCGCAGGGGCTTTTTTAGACCAAAGATGTAGGCGTTGCTGCCCCATCGCAGGGCATTTGCGCACGAGGTTCCCGTTGCCGTTCAACTGGGGTACGCTCAGGGGATCCAGATGACGAACCACACCAAAAAAAACGGAGTGCAGCATGGGATACCAGAAAATCAAGGTTCCGGCAGTCGGCGACAAAATCACCGTCAATGCGGACCATTCTCTCAATGTTCCTGATAATCCGATCATCCCGTTCATCGAAGGCGACGGCATTGGCGTAGATGTAAGCCCCGTCATGATCAAAGTGGTTGATGCTGCTGTAGAGAAAGCCTATGGGGGCAAGCGCAAGATTTCCTGGATGGAAGTCTACGCTGGTGAAAAAGCCACCCAGGTATACGACCAGGACACCTGGCTGCCCCAGGAAACCCTCGATGCGGTCAAGGACTACGTCGTCTCCATCAAGGGCCCGCTGACCACCCCGGTCGGTGGCGGTATCCGCTCCCTCAACGTGGCCCTGCGCCAGCAACTGGACCTGTATGTCTGCCTGCGCCCGGTGGTGTGGTTCCAGGGCGTGCCCAGCCCGGTGAAAAAGCCGGGTGACGTCGACATGGTGATCTTTCGCGAGAACTCCGAAGACATCTATGCCGGTATCGAATGGAAGGCCGGTTCGCCCGAGGCGACCAAGGTCATCAAGTTCCTCAAAGAAGAAATGGGCGTCACCAAGATCCGTTTCGACCAGGATTGCGGCATCGGCATCAAGCCGGTCTCTAAAGAAGGCACCCAGCGCCTGGTGCGCAAGGCCCTGCAATACGTGGTGGACAACGACCGCAAGTCGCTGACCATTGTGCACAAGGGCAACATCATGAAGTTCACCGAAGGTGCCTTCAAGGACTGGGGCTACGAAGTGGCCAAGAACGAATTCGGCGCCGAGCTGCTCGATGGCGGCCCGTGGATGAAGTTCAAAAACCCGAAAACCGGCCGTGAAGTCATCGTCAAGGACGCCATCGCCGACGCCATGCTCCAGCAGATCCTGCTGCGCCCGGCCGAATACGACGTGATCGCCACCCTCAACCTCAACGGTGACTACCTGTCCGACGCCCTGGCGGCGGAAGTCGGCGGCATCGGTATCGCTCCGGGCGCCAACCTGTCCGACACCGTGGCGATGTTCGAGGCTACCCACGGCACCGCGCCGAAATACGCCGGCAAGGACCAGGTCAACCCCGGTTCGGTGATTCTCTCGGCCGAGATGATGCTGCGCCACCTGGGCTGGACCGAGGCGGCCGACCTGATCATCAAGGGTACCAACGGCGCCATTGCCGCCAAGACCGTGACCTACGACTTCGAGCGCCTGATGGACGGCGCAACCCTGGTCAGCAGCTCCGGTTTCGGTGAGGCCTTGATCAAGCACATGTAAGCGGCACAAGAAAACCGGCCAGTCCTTGCGGGCTGGCCGGTTTTCTTTTGTCTGATCGCCGGCTCAGGCTTCAGTTGTTTGCGGGCTGGGGGTGGGGGAGGCTGTGGTTGGTGCGGTCGCACTCTCGATATTGACCGCATGCAAGCCTTTGGGGCCCTGGATGATATCGAAGTTGACGGGTTGCCCGGCTTTCAGGGTTTTATAACCTTCCATCTGGATAGCCGAGTAGTGTGCAAACAGATCCTCTATTTTCCCGTCTTCATTGATGAAGCCATAGCCCTTGGCGTTGTTGAACCACTTGACTTTACCGCTTGCCATCCTCATATCCCTCTGCAAAGGACTCCATCACTGGAGTATCATCCACTCCATCCGCATATGAACCTGCGAAAATTCTGGTTGACTGCGCGGATCTTTATCGACCACGGTGGGTTCTTATTGGTTGTAACACCGTTTTGCCGATAGTCAAGGTGAGGTGACGGCTGTCCCGCGTCGCCTGTGCGGTCAACCCATAAACCAACCTGTCGAAATGATGAAATTCTTTCCATGCATGCACATAGCCAGATTCGACTAACATTCAATCAGGATCGCCCGCAATCGCATGAGGACGATGGTTCTGGCCTGGCGGTACAGGAGGCCAAACCGGCCCTGCAGGCGCCACCCATGTACAAGGTGGTTTTGTTTAACGATGACTACACACCGATGGATTTCGTCGTCGAAGTGCTCGAGGTGTTTTTTAACCTGAATCGCGAGCTGGCGACCAAGGTCATGCTGGCCGTCCACACAGAAGGACGGGCAGTGTGCGGATTGTTTACCCGTGACATCGCCGAGACCAAGGCCATGCAGGTCAACCAATACGCAAGGGAAAGCCAGCATCCGCTACTCTGTGAAATCGAGAAGGACGGTTAATCGCCGGCCACTTGGGTATGAGGTGAAGCTATGTTAAACCGCGAGCTCGAAGTCACCCTCAATCTGGCCTTCAAGGAGGCACGCTCGAAACGTCATGAGTTCATGACCGTCGAGCACCTGCTGCTGGCACTATTGGATAATGAGGCCGCCGCGACCGTTCTGCGCGCCTGCGGCGCAAACCTCGACAAACTCAAACACGACCTGCAGGAGTTCATTGACTCCACCACGCCGTTGATCCCCGTGCACGACGAGGACCGCGAGACCCAGCCAACCCTGGGCTTCCAGCGTGTATTGCAGCGCGCAGTCTTCCATGTCCAGAGCTCGGGCAAGCGTGAAGTCACCGGCGCCAACGTGTTGGTGGCAATTTTCAGCGAACAGGAAAGCCAGGCCGTGTTCCTGCTTAAACAGCAGAGCGTGGCCCGTATCGACGTGGTCAACTACATCGCCCACGGCATCTCCAAGGTGCCGGGCCATGGTGAACACTCCGAGGGCGAACAAGAAATGCAGGACGAGGACGGCGGCGAAACTTCATCGTCGGGCAATCCCCTGGATGCCTATGCCAGCAACCTCAACGAACAGGCCCGCCAAGGGCGCATCGACCCGCTGGTCGGCCGTGAGCTTGAAGTCGAGCGCGTCGCGCAGATCCTCGCCCGTCGGCGCAAGAACAACCCGCTGCTGGTTGGCGAGGCCGGTGTCGGTAAAACCGCCATCGCCGAAGGCCTGGCCAAGCGCATCGTCGACGGCCAGGTGCCGGACCTGCTGGCACAAAGCGTGGTCTACTCCCTGGACCTGGGCGCCTTGCTGGCCGGGACCAAGTACCGTGGCGACTTCGAGAAGCGCTTCAAGGCGCTGCTCAATGAACTGCGTAAACGCCCGCAGGCGATCCTGTTCATCGACGAGATCCACACCATCATCGGTGCCGGTGCGGCCTCCGGTGGGGTAATGGACGCCTCCAACCTGCTCAAGCCGCTGCTGTCTTCGGGTGATATCCGTTGCATCGGCTCGACCACCTTCCAGGAATTTCGCGGCATCTTCGAAAAAGACCGGGCCCTGGCGCGGCGCTTCCAGAAGGTTGATGTCAGCGAGCCATCGGTGGAAGACACCGTGGGCATCCTGCGTGGGCTCAAGGGGCGGTTCGAGAGCCACCACAACATCGAGTACAGCGATGAGGCCCTGCGCGCCGCTGCCGAGCTTGCAGCGCGCTACATCAATGACCGGCACATGCCCGACAAGGCCATCGATGTGATCGACGAGGCCGGCGCCTACCAGCGCCTGCAGCCGGTGGAGATGCGCGTCAAGCGTATCGACGTGCCGCAAGTCGAAGACATCGTCGCCAAAATCGCGCGGATTCCGCCAAAGCACGTCACCAGTTCCGACAAGGAGCTGCTGCGTAACCTGGAGCGCGACCTCAAGCTGACCGTGTTTGGCCAGGATGCGGCGATCGATTCGCTGGCCACCGCCATCAAGCTGTCACGCGCCGGTCTCAAGGCGCCAGACAAGCCGGTCGGTTCGTTCCTGTTTGCCGGCCCTACCGGTGTAGGTAAAACCGAAGCGGCGCGCCAGTTGGCCAAGGCCCTGGGTGTCGAGCTGGTACGCTTTGACATGTCTGAGTACATGGAGCGTCATACCGTCTCGCGTCTGATCGGTGCGCCTCCGGGCTACGTCGGTTTCGACCAGGGCGGGCTGCTCACCGAAGCCATCACCAAGCAGCCGCACTGCGTGCTGCTGCTCGATGAGATCGAGAAGGCCCACCCGGAAGTCTTCAACCTGCTGCTGCAGGTGATGGACCACGGTACCCTGACCGACAACAACGGGCGCAAGGCGGACTTCCGTAACGTCATCGTCATCATGACCACCAACGCCGGTGCTGAAACCGCTGCGCGAGCTTCGATCGGCTTCACTCATCAAGATCACTCATCCGACGCCATGGAAGTGATCAAGAAGAGCTTCACGCCGGAGTTCCGCAACCGCCTGGACACCATCATCCAGTTTGGCCGCCTCAGCCATGAGACGATCAAGAGCGTGGTGGACAAGTTCCTCATCGAGCTGCAGGCGCAACTGGAAGACAAGCGCGTGTTGCTCGAGGTGAGCGATGCGGCGCGCGGCTGGCTGGCGGCCGGTGGCTACGATGCGCAGATGGGCGCGCGGCCAATGGCGCGGCTGATCCAGGACAAGATCAAACGGCCGCTGGCCGAAGAGATCCTGTTTGGCGAACTGGCCGAGCATGGCGGTGTGGTGCACATCGACATCCGTGATGGCGAACTGGTGTTCGACTTCGAGACCACGGCTGAGATGGCGTAACGGCTGATCGCGGGCTTGCCCCGCGATGCTTTTCAAAGGCCAACAAAAACGCCCGGCATTTAGCCGGGCGTTTTTGTTGGTGTCGCTTAGCGGGCGCGGTAGGTGATGCGCCCCTTGCTCAGGTCGTAAGGCGTCAGTTCGACGCGGACCTTGTCACCGGTCAGAATACGAATGTAGTTCTTGCGCATCTTTCCGGAGATGTGCGCGGTAACGACGTGCCCATTTTCCAACTCCACACGGAACATGGTGTTGGGCAGGGTGTCGACGACAGTGCCTTCCATTTCGAAGCTGTCTTCTTTCGACATGCAGTAAAGCCCTCGGTGTCCAGTTAATGGCCCGGTGCACAGCTGCGCCAGGCAAAAAAAGTGGCGTGCATTGTGCCCGAAAAATGGCCTTCAAGCCAATGATTTCAGTTCAGCGTCACCCAACGTTGATTGATCAGCAGCTCGATGGGGCGGTACTGGGTCTTGTAGTTCATCTTTTTGCAGTTTTTGATCCAGTAACCGAGGTAGACCGCGTCCAGGCCCAGGCGCAGGGCTTCGGTGATCTGCCAGAGGATGGCAAAGCGCCCCAGGCTGCGCCGCTCTTCGTCCGGCTCGTAGAAGGTGTATACCGCCGACAGGCCGTTGGGCAGCAGGTCGGTGACCGCCACGGCCAGCAGGCGGCCGTCCAGGCGAAACTCGTAAAAGCGTGAAAACGGCAGATCGCGGACCAGGAAGGTGGAAAACTGGTCGCGGCTTGGCGGGTACATGTCGCCATCGGCGTGGCGCTGCTCGATGTAGCGCCGGTACAGCTCGAAGTATTCCTCCTTGAACGCCGGACGGGCGGGCGTCACGGTGATGTCGGCGTTGCGCTTGAGGATGCGTTTTTGCTGGCGGTTGGGCAAAAAGCGCGCAGCCGGGATCCGCGCCGGCACGCAGGCGTTGCAGTTCTGGCAGTGCGGGCGATACAGGTGGTCGCCGCTGCGCCGGAAGCCCATTTCCGACAGGTCTGCGTAGACGTTGACATCCATCGGCTGGCTCGGGTCGAGGAACAGCGTGGTGGCTTGCTCGTCTGGCAGGTAGCTGCAGGAATGGGGTTGAGTGGCATAAAACTTCAACCGCGCCAGCTCTGTCATGATCAACCCCTCGGGAGGTGCTTTTGTTTTAAGTGTAAGCCAGCTGGAAAAACTCGCCTAGCAAACCCAGCTGGCGCTGTTGGGCTGGTCGAGATAGCGCTGCAGGTAGTCGGCAAACGTGGCCCGGGCGATGGCGCGGGCGCCGAGGCTGTGCAGGTGGTCGGTAGGCATCTGACAGTCGATCAGGACGAATCCTGCCTGTTGCAGGTGCTCGACCAGCGCCACGAAGCCGACTTTGGAGGCGTTGTCGGCGCGGCTGAACATCGATTCGCCGAAAAACAGCCGGCCCATGGCCAGGCCGTACAGGCCGCCCACCAGCTCGCCATCGCGGCGCACCTCGACCGAATGGGCAAAGCCCTGCCGATGCAACTGCAGGTAGGCCGCCTGCATGCTGTCGGTGATCCAGGTGCCGTCGGCGTAGGCGCGCGGTGCGGCGCAGGCGTCGATTACCGCGGCAAAGTCCTGGTCGAAGCTGACCTGGTAGTGGCCCTGGCGGATGAGCTTGCGCAGCGAGCGCGACACGTGCAGCTCGTCGGGGAACAGCACGGTGCGCGGGTCGGGCGACCACCAGAGGATCGGCTGGCCGTCCTGGTACCAGGGGAAGCAACCATGGCGATAGGCCTGCACCAGGCGCTCGGCGCTGAGGTCTCCGCCGGCGGCGAGCAGGCCGTTAGGGTCGCGCAGGGCTTTGTCCAGCGGCGGGAAGGTCAGGGTGTCGCGGCTCAGCCAGGTCAGCATCGTGGTCCAATGGTGGAGGAGGGGAGGGCGCCCAGCATGGCCTGAAAAAGCCTCGCGGGACAAGCCTGCTCCTGCAGCGGTGGTGCCGTCTGGCAACTTGCTTGGGCGTTTGTTGTCACACTTGCACAAAAACACCGCATAAGCCTTTGTCACAAAAGAAAATGCGTGCTCAAATTGCTGTATAGGAAATTGGCCCCCGTTTACGCGTGTTCTGGCGTGCCGCCATGGCGGTAGGCGGGCAGTAATGTTAAAAGTAGTGGTTTGTTGACTGTTCTGTTGGGTCAATCACTGTTGGACGCGCAATGAGCGCAGGAATAGACGCGTTTTGAAGAAATCCACCGCAACACCCAGTCCCTTGCCCGTGCCGCTCTGGCGCCAGCAGCTGCACTATCGGCTCAAGGAAGGTGCGCTGATCGCCGTGGGCGCGCTGTGCCTGTACCTGTGGATGGCCTTGCTGACCTACGACCAGGCCGACCCGGGCTTCAGCCACACCAGCAACGTCGAGCAGGTGCAGAACGCCGCCGGCCGTGCCGGTGCCTACTTCGCCGACATCCTGTTCATGGTCCTGGGCTATTTCGCCTACATCTTCCCCTTGCTGCTGGCGATCAAGACCTGGCAGATCTTCCGCGAACGCCACCAGCCATGGCAGTGGAGCGGCTGGCTGTTCTCCTGGCGCCTGATCGGCCTGGTGTTCCTGGTGCTTTCGGGTGCGGCGCTGGCGCATATCCATTTCCATTCCGCCGCCAGCCTGCCGGCATCGGCCGGTGGCGCGCTGGGCGAAAGCCTTGGCGACCTGGCCAAGAACGCCCTGAACGTGCAGGGCAGCACGCTGATGTTCATCGCCCTGTTTCTGTTCGGCCTGACCGTGTTCACCGACCTGTCGTGGTTCAAGGTCATGGACATCACCGGCAAGATCACCCTCGACCTGTTCGAGCTGTTCCAGGGCGCCGCCAACCGCTGGTGGGAGGCGCGCAACGAGCGCAAGCGCCTGGTGGCGCAGCTGCGTGAGGTCGACGACCAGGTTCATGATGTGGTCGCCCCGGTAGCCCCTGACCGCCGCGAACAGGCCAAGGCCAAGGAGCGCATCATCGAGCGCGACCAGGCCCTGAGCAAACATGTGGCCGAGCGCGTGCAGCAGCCAGCGCCGGTGATCATGCCGGCCCCGGCCAAGGCGCCGGAGCCGAGCAAGCGCGTGCAGAAAGAAAAACAGGCGCCGCTGTTCGTCGACAGCGCCATCGAAGGCACCTTGCCACCGATCTCGATCCTCGATCCTGCCGAGAAGAAGCAGGTCAACTATTCGCCAGAGTCCCTGGCCGGGGTTGGCCACCTGCTGGAAATCAAGCTCAAGGAATTCGGTGTCGAAGTCTCGGTAGACTCGATCCACCCGGGCCCGGTGATTACCCGGTACGAAATCCAGCCGGCCGCTGGCGTCAAGGTCAGCCGCATCGCCAACCTGGCCAAGGACCTGGCCCGTTCCCTGGCCGTGACCAGCGTGCGCGTGGTTGAGGTGATCCCCGGCAAGACCACCGTCGGTATCGAGATTCCCAACGAAGACCGGCAGATCGTGCGCTTCTCCGAGGTGCTGTCGTCGCCGCAATACGACGAAGCCAAGTCGCCGGTGACCATGGCCCTGGGCCATGACATCGGCGGCAAGCCGGTGATCACCGACCTTGCGAAGATGCCGCACCTGCTGGTGGCCGGTACCACCGGTTCCGGTAAGTCGGTGGGCGTCAACGCCATGATCCTGTCGATCCTGTTCAAGTCGGGCCCGGAAGACGCCAAACTGATCATGATCGACCCGAAAATGCTCGAGCTGTCGATCTACGAAGGCATTCCGCACCTGCTCTGCCCGGTGGTCACCGACATGAAGGACGCCGCCAACGCCCTGCGCTGGAGCGTCGCCGAGATGGAACGGCGCTACAAGCTGATGGCGGCCATGGGCGTGCGTAACCTGGCCGGCTTCAACCGCAAGGTCAAGGATGCCGAAGAGGCCGGCGAGCCGATCTACGACCCGATGTTCAAGCGCGAAAGCATGGACGACGTGCCGCCGCTGCTGAAAACCCTGCCGACCATCGTTGTGGTGGTCGACGAGTTTGCCGACATGATGATGATCGTCGGCAAGAAGGTTGAAGAGCTGATCGCGCGTATCGCCCAGAAGGCCCGTGCCGCCGGTATCCACCTGATTCTCGCCACCCAGCGGCCATCGGTGGACGTGATTACCGGCCTGATCAAGGCCAACATCCCGACGCGGATGGCCTTCCAGGTATCGAGCAAGATCGACTCGCGGACCATCATCGATCAGGGCGGCGCCGAGCAGTTGCTTGGCCACGGTGACATGCTCTACATGCCGCCGGGCACCAGCCTGCCGATTCGTGTGCATGGCGCCTTCGTCTCCGATGACGAGGTCCATCGCGTGGTCGAGGCCTGGAAGCTGCGAGGCGCCCCGGACTACAACGACGACATCCTCAGCGGCGTCGAAGAGGCCGGCAGCGGCTTCGACGGCGGCAGTGGCGGTGGTGACGGCGACGATGCCGAAACCGACGCGCTGTACGATGAAGCCGTGCAGTTCGTGCTGGAAAGCCGCCGGGCCTCCATCTCCGCCGTACAGCGCAAGCTGAAGATCGGCTACAACCGCGCCGCGCGGATGATCGAGGCGATGGAAATGGCCGGTGTGGTCACCGCTATGAACACCAACGGTTCGCGCGAAGTGATTGCCCCCGGGCCGTCCCGCGACTGATGATCCAACCTGCTGGCGGCCAGTGACGGCCGTCGGCCCCTTCATACTGCAACGAGGATTTCCATGCGCCTGATTCGCATGCTGTTGGTTTCCGCTATGGCCCTGTCCAGCGCTTCGGCAATTGCCGGTGAGCAGGATGTCGCGCGCCTGACCCAGTTGCTGGAAAAGTCCAGAACCATCGAGGCCCGGTTCTCCCAACTGACCCTGGATGCCAGTGGCACCAGTCTGCAGGAAACGGCGGGGCAAATGTCGGTTCAGCGTCCTGGCTTGTTCTACTGGCATACCGATGCGCCGCAGGAGCAGGTGGTGGTTTCGGATGGCAAGACCGTTACCCTGTGGGACCCGGACCTGGAGCAAGCGACTATCAAGAAACTCGACCAGCGCCTGACCGAGACCCCGGCACTGCTGCTGTCCGGTGATGTGTCGAAGATCAGCCAGAGCTTCGATATCACCTCCAAAGAGCAGGGCGACGTAATGGATTTCACCCTCAAGCCGAAAACCAAAGACACCCTGTTTGACTCCCTGCGGTTATCGTTCCGCAAAGGCCTGGTCAATGATATGCAACTGATCGACAGTGTCGGCCAGCGTACTAACATTCTGTTCACCGGGGTTAAAGCCAACGAAGCGATCCCGGCGAGCAAGTTCAAGTTCGACATCCCCAAGGGTGCGGATGTCATCTCCGAGTAAGAGGTAGTAGCGCCGTCCATGGACCTGTTTCGTAGCGACCCCGTAGCCCAGCCCCTGGCCGCGCGCCTGCGCCCGGCCAACCTGGACGAGTACGTTGGCCAGGAGCACCTGCTGGCCCGCGGCAAGCCGCTGCGCGAGGCACTGGAAGCGGGCGCGCTGCACTCGATGATCTTCTGGGGCCCGCCCGGGGTCGGCAAGACTACCCTGGCGCGGCTGCTGGCGCAGTTCTGCGACGCCCACTTCGAGACCGTTTCGGCGGTGTTGGCCGGGGTCAAGGAAATCCGCCACGCGGTGGACATCGCCAAGCAGCAGGCGGGGCAGTACGGGCGCCGGACGATTCTGTTCGTCGACGAAGTGCACCGCTTCAACAAGTCCCAGCAAGATGCCTTTCTGCCCTATGTGGAAGACGGCACGCTGATCTTCATCGGCGCCACCACCGAGAACCCCTCGTTCGAGCTCAACAACGCGCTGCTGTCGCGGGCGCGGGTGTATGTGCTCAAAAGCCTCGATGAAGCGGCGCTGCGCAAGCTGGTCAACCGCGCCCTGACTGAAGAGCGCGGCCTGGGCAAGCGCCAGTTGCGGGTCGGCGACGAAGCCTTCCAGATGCTCATGGCCGCCGCCGATGGCGATGGCCGGCGCATGCTCAACTTTCTTGAAAACGCCTCGGACCTGGCCGAAGACGGCAGCGAAATCGGCGTCGAGCTGCTGCAGAGCCTGCTCGGCGACAGCCGCCGGCGTTTCGACAAGGGCGGCGAAGCCTTCTATGACCAGATCTCGGCGCTGCACAAATCAGTGCGCGGCTCCAACCCCGACGGCGCCCTGTACTGGTTCGCGCGCATGCTCGATGGCGGCTGCGACCCGCTGTACATCGCCCGCCGCGTGGTGCGCATGGCCAGCGAAGACATCGGCAACGCCGACCCCCGCGCCCTGAGCCTGTGCCTGGCGGCCTGGGACGTGCAGGAGCGCCTGGGCAGCCCCGAAGGCGAGCTGGCGGTGGCCCAGGCCATTACCTACCTTGCCTGCGCACCGAAGAGCAACGCGGTGTACATGGGCTTCAAGACCGCCCTGCGCGAAGCCGGCGAGCACGGCTCGCTGGAAGTGCCGCTGCACCTGCGCAACGCGCCCACAAAACTGATGAAGCAACTGGGCTATGGCGATGAATATCGCTACGCCCACGACGAGCCGGATGCCTACGCTGCCGGTGAGGACTACTTCCCCGACAACCTCGCGCCGCGCCACTATTACCAACCGGTGCCGCGCGGCCTGGAACTGAAGATCGGCGAGAAGCTCAGGCACCTGGCCGAACTCGACCGCAACAGCCCGCGGCAGCGGAGAAAACCATGATTGCGCTGATCGCCGCGGTCAGCGCCGGCGGCATCGCCGGTACCTTGCTGCGCTTTGCCACGGCCAATTGGGTCAACGCACACTGGCCACGCCACTTCTATCTCGGTACGCTGGCGGTCAATCTGCTCGGCTGCCTGCTGATCGGCTTGCTCTACGGGCTGTTTTTGCATCGCCCGCTGGTGCCGGTCGAGCTGCGCGCGGGCCTGATCGTCGGCTTTCTCGGCGGTCTGACAACCTTTTCATCCTTTTCACTGGACACCGTGCGCCTGCTCGAAAGCGGGCAGGCGCCGCTGGCCTTCGGGTATGCCGGAGCCAGCGTATTGGGCGGGCTGCTCGCTACCTGGGCCGGCCTGTCTTTGACCAAATTCTGAACCAACGAGAGAACGATATGCTCGATTCCAAACTGTTACGCGGCCAACTTCAGGAAGTGGCGGACCGCCTGGCCTCCCGTGGCTTCAGCCTGGATGTCGCGCGCATCGAGGCCCTGGAAGAACGCCGCAAGGTGGTGCAGACCCGTACCGAACAACTGCAAGCCGAGCGTAACGCCCGTTCCAAATCCATCGGCCAGGCCAAGGCCAAGGGCGAAGACATCGCCCCGCTGATGGCGGACGTCGAGCGCATGGCGGGTGAACTTGCCAGCGGCAAGGTCGAGCTGGACGGCATCCAGGCCGAACTGGATGGCATCCTGCTGGGCATTCCCAACCTGCCGGATGACAGCGTGCCGGTCGGCGCCGATGAAGACCACAACGTCGAAGTGCGTCGTTGGGGCACCCCGCGCGCCTTCGACTTCGAGATCAAGGACCACGTGGCGCTCGGCGAGCTGACCGGCGGCCTGGACTTCGAAACCGCGGCCAAGCTGTCGGGCGCCCGTTTTGCCCTGCTGCGCGGCCCGATCGCGCGCCTGCACCGCGCCCTGGCGCAGTTCATGATCAACCTGCACACCAGCGAGCACGGCTACGAAGAAGCCTACACCCCGTACCTGGTCCAGGCTCCGGCGCTGCAAGGCACCGGCCAGCTGCCCAAGTTCGAGGAAGACCTGTTCAAGATCAGCCGCGACGGCGAAGCCGACTTCTACCTGATCCCGACTGCCGAAGTGTCGCTGACCAACATCGTGGCCGGCGAGATCCTCGACGCCAAGCAACTGCCGATCAAGTTCGTCGCCCATACCCCGTGCTTCCGTAGCGAAGCCGGTGCTTCGGGCCGCGACACCCGCGGCATGATCCGCCAGCACCAGTTCGACAAGGTCGAAATGGTACAGATCGTCGAGCCGGGCAAATCCATGGAAGCCCTCGAAGGCCTGACCGCCAACGCCGAGCGCGTGCTGCAGGCCCTGGAGCTGCCATACCGGGTTCTGGCGCTGTGCACTGGCGACATGGGCTTCAGCGCGGTGAAAACCTACGACCTGGAAGTCTGGGTGCCAAGCCAGGACAAGTACCGCGAAATCTCCTCGTGCTCCAACTGTGGCGATTTCCAGGCCCGGCGCATGCAGGCGCGCTGGCGCAACCCGGAAACCGGCAAGCCGGAACTGGTGCACACCCTCAACGGTTCGGGCCTGGCAGTTGGCCGGACCCTGGTGGCGGTGCTGGAAAACTACCAGCAGGCCGACGGTTCGATCCGCGTGCCAGAAGTGCTCAAGCCGTACATGGGTGGCCTGGAGGTCATCGGTTAAATGGAATTCCTGCCGCTGTTCCACAAACTGCGCGGCAGCCGTGTGCTGATCGTCGGCGCAGGCGAGATTGCCCTGCGCAAATCGCGTCTGCTGGCCGACGCCGGGGCGGTGCTGCGGGTCGTGGCGCCCGAGATCGAAGCGCAACTGGCCGAGCTTGCCCGGCACAGCGGTGGTGAAATCCTCAGCCGTGGTTACCAGCCTGGCGACCTCGACGGCTGCCAGCTGATCATTGCCGCCACCGACGACCAGGCGCTCAACGCCCAGGTCTCGGCTGATGCGCACCAGCGCTGCGTGCCGGTCAACGTGGTCGATGCGCCGGCGCTGTGTTCGGTGATCTTCCCGGCTATTGTCGACCGTTCGCCATTGGTGGTGGCGGTGTCCAGCGGCGGCGATGCGCCGGTGCTGGCGCGGCTGATCCGGGCCAAGCTGGAAACCTGGATTCCCGCCGCCTATGGCGAGCTGGCCGGCCTTGGCGCGCGCTTTCGGCACAAGGTCAAGGCGCTGTACCCGGACGTCAATCAGCGTCGCGGTTTTTGGGAAGATGTCTTCCAGGGCCCGATCGCCGAGCGGCAACTGGCCGGGCAGGGCGCTGAAGCCGAACGCCTGCTGCAAGCCAAGATCGACGGTGCCACTTACCAGGCGCCGGGCGAGGTGTACCTGGTCGGCGCTGGCCCCGGTGACCCGGACCTGCTGACCTTCCGCGCCTTGCGCCTGATGCAGCAAGCCGACGTGGTGCTCTACGATCGCCTGGTCGCCCCGGCGATCATCGAACTGTGCCGTCGTGATGCCGAGCGCATCTACGTCGGCAAGCGCCGCGCCGACCACGCCGTGCCGCAAGCGCAGATCAACCAGCAATTGGTCGACCTGGCGCGTCAGGGCAAGCGTGTGCTGCGTCTGAAGGGCGGCGATCCGTTCATCTTCGGCCGTGGCGGCGAAGAGATCGAAGAGCTGGCGGCCCAGGGTATTCCGTTCCAGGTGGTGCCGGGGATTACCGCGGCCAGCGGTTGCTCGGCCTATGCCGGCATCCCGCTGACCCACCGCGACTATGCGCAGTCGGTGCGTTTCGTCACCGGTCACCTCAAGGACGGTACCAGCGACCTGCCCTGGCACGACCTGGTGGCACCGGCGCAGACCCTGGTGTTCTACATGGGCCTGGTGGGCCTGCCGACCATCTGTGCCGAGTTGATTCGTCACGGGCGTGCGGCCGATACCCCGGCGGCCCTGGTGCAGCAGGGCACCACGCCGAACCAGCGGGTGTTCACCGGCACCCTGGCCGACTTGCCCAAGCTTGTGGCCGAGCATGAAGTGCATGCACCGACCCTGGTGATCGTCGGCGAAGTCGTACAGCTTCGCGAGAAGCTGGCCTGGTTCGAAGGCGCCCAGCCTTGAAATCATCGCGGGTCAAGCCCGCTCCCACAAAACCTGTGGGAGCGGGCTTGACCCGCGATGAATCCACCCCTATTCCCCAGCCTTGCGCCAAATCCCTCGCCCCACCAGCCGCTCCCGGTCATGCCCCAGCTCAAAATCCTGCAACGGCCCCTTGGGCACAATCCCGTTCGGATTGATGGTCTTGTGGCTCATGTAGTAATGCTTCTGGATATGCTCGAAATTCACCGTCTCGGCGATCCCCGGCCACTGGTACAGCTCCCGTAGCCAGTTCGACAGGTTCGGGTAATCGGCAATGCGCCGCAGGTTGCACTTGAAGTGCCCGTGGTACACCGCGTCAAAGCGGATCAGCGTGGTGAACAGCCGCCAGTCGGCCTCGGTCAGGTATTCCCCGGCCAGATAGCGCTGGGTGCCCAGCAGCCGCTCCAGATGATCCAGCTCGGCAAACACCTCGTCAAAGGCCTGCTCGTAGGCCGCCTGCGACGTGGCAAAGCCCGCCCGGTACACGCCATTGTTGATCGCCGGGTAGATCCGCTCGTTGAGTGCGTCGATCCGCTCGCGCAAGGGTTCGGGATACAGGTCCAGGCGATTGCCGGTCAGCTCGTCGAACGCCGAGTTGAAGATGCGGATGATCTCTGCCGATTCGTTGTTGACGATGCGCTGCTCGTGTTTGTCCCACAGCACCGGCACCGTGACCCGGCCGCTGTAGTGTGGGTCGTCGCGGGTGTAGCGCTGGTGCAGGAAATCCAGGTGCTCAAGCTTGTCGCCGGTCGAGCCCTTGTTCTGGTCAAAAGTCCAGCCATGCTCGGCCATCAACCAACTGACCACCGATACATCGATCAGGCTCTCAAGGCCCTTGAGCTTGCGAAAGATCAGGGTGCGGTGGGCCCACGGGCAGGCCAGCGACACGTACAGGTGATAACGGCCGGCTTCGGCGGCGGGCAGGGCGTTGCGCCGCTGCGCGCTTTCGCGCTGGAAGGCGCCGTCTTTGCTGCTTTCATACCACTGGTCGTGCCAGCGTCCGTCGATCAACAGGCCCATGCTGAGCTCCTTGGCGATTCGTTCTGATATAGAACCCAGTGTACGGAGCTGGGTTCGAACGAATAGCGCAAAGTCCGGGCCTGTTTGATCGGCTCAGTCGATCAGTTGCGTTGGTCCCAATAGCGTTGGGCCTGGGCGAAGGCTTCCTCGCGGCAATGACCCAGGCCGCGCAAGGCCAGGGCCATGGTCGCCACCACGGCCAGTTCGCCATAGCTGTTCTGCTCATCACCGCGCCACACGGCCAGCAACTGCTCGGGCTCCAGGCTCGCCGGTTTGACATGGCGCTGGGCGGCCATGGCCGGCCATTCTTCATCCCAGTCGATGCCATTGGCGGTGCCGTACAGGTGGCTACTGGTGTCCGGGTTGATCTCGATCTCGCCGCCATCGCCCTTGACCACGATTGCCGTATCGCCGAGCAAGCGGCTGGCTTCGCGGTGCACTGCCTGGTAGCCGGGGTGGAAGATGCTCTGCAGGCCGCAGCGGGCATTGAGCGGATTGAGCACCCGGGCCAGGGAGTGAATCGGTGAACGCAGGCCCAGGGTGTTGCGCAGGTCGATCATCCGTTGCAGGCGCGGGGCCCAGTCTTGCAGCGGGATGAACGCAAGCTTGTGGCTGTCCAGCGCTTCAGGCACTGCATTCCAGTCCCGGCACAGCGGAATCTGCAGCAGCGCCAGCACTTGCTCGGTGTACAGCCGCCCGGCGGTGTGGGCGCCGCCGCCGTGCAGGAGGATGCGCACGCCATTGGCCGCCAGGCACTTGGCAGCCAGCAGGTACCAGGGCAGGTGGCGTTTTTTGCCGGCGTAGCTTGGCCAGTCGAGATCAACCTGAATTGGCGGTGCCTGCAAACGCTGGCGCAGGGCCTCGGTGAAGCCGGCCAGCTCGTCGGGGCTCTCTTCCTTGTGGCGCAGCAGCATCAGGAAGGCGCCGAGCTGGGTTTCCTCGACCTTGCCATCGAGCAGCATGCCCATGGCCTCGCGGGCTTCCTCGCGGCTCAGGCCACGGGCGCCGCGCTTACCCTTGCCAAGAATGCGCACGAACTGGGCAAACGGGTGTTCGGCCGGGGTTTCGGTGATCAACGGGCTGTGTTCGGTCATATGCAATTGGTCGGCTTCGGCAGGCCCGCAAGTTTCGCGGCGAGTTTGGCGGGGGTGCCCTTGAACAGGCGGTTCAGGTGCAGGCTGTTGCCTTTGTCCGCGCCCAGCTTGAGCGCGGTGTACTTGATCAGCGGGCGGGTGGCCGGCGACAGTTCGAACTCCCGATAGAAGTCACGCAACAGGTTCAGCACTTCCCAGTGTTCGGCGGTCAGCTCAAGCTGTTCATGGGCGGCGAGGGCGCTGGCGACCTCCTCGGACCAATCACCCAGTTCGAGCAGGTAGCCGTCTTTATCCAGGGCGATGTTGCGCTCGCCGACAGTCAGGGTACTCATAGCCAGCAGTTGACCTTGTCATAGTGCAGCGACAGCTCGACGAAGGCCGGGTAGTCGATGGCCTTGGCCAGCTCGCTGAGGGCTATGGCGCGGGCTTGCAGGTCTTCGTCCAGGGCGAACAGGCGCCCGTCCAGCTGGCTGGCCTGCAGGCTGCGCAGCGGCGCGCTGCCGGGCTGCAGGGCATACACCGCATCACCGCACAGCAACAGGCCGTCGGCGCTGCCGAGCAGGCGCAGGCAGCTGCTCAGGCGGTTATCGCCAAATGGCGAGTGGGAAATCACGTGCAAGGTGCTCATCAGAGGGTCACCACCTGGTCGAAACGGTCGATCAACGCCGCAAGCGCGGCGTCATCCAGCACCTGCACTGGCAGGCTCAGGGTGTCGGCCGCAAGGCCGCGCTCTTGCAGGCAGCTAGCGGCGGCAAACAGTTCCTCGACGCCAAACATCGGCAGGGCCTGCAGGTTGGCCGCCAGGTTCTTCTGCTGCAGCTGGGCCGGTTGCTGGCCGGGGGCGAGCTGGAACACGCCATCATCGAGAAACAGCATGCCCAGCGGCAAATCGAAGGCACCGCCGGCCAGGGCGATATCCAGCGCCTCGCGGGCGGACGGCCCGGCCCAGGGTGCGTGGCGGCTGATAATCAGCAAGGACTTAGCCATTTCAATCGCCTCCAAAGCACATCAGCCGATCGGCGCCTTGCGCCGCTTCATGCAACTGGCCCAGCCCCGACAACTCCCACGGCGCCGGCAGGTTGACCGCCGGGCGCTGGTAGCGCTGGGCTTCCTCGGCGTTGAGCACGCCACGGCGCAGGGCGGCGGCGATACACACCACGGCATCGAGCTGCTGGGCGCTGACGAACGCGCGCCATTCGGCGGCAAGGTCCAGTTCATCCTGGGGCGCAACGACATTACCCGAGGCGCTGTGCACACCGTCCTGATAGAAAAACAACCGGACAATCTCATGCCCGCCAGCAACTGCCGCTTGGGCAAAACGCAGGGCGCGGCGCGAGGAGGGCGCATGGGCCGGAGAAAAAACCGCAATGGCGAACTTCATGGAAGGCTCTTTCAGCAAATCTGCGGGAATGATAAAGCAAAAAGCCCGCTCCTGTTGGAGCGGGCTTGACCCACGATGGGCGGCAACCTCAATCTCAGGCCTTGTCTTTATGCTCCGGCAAGAACCAGTTCAGCACCAGGGCGCAAATCCCCCCGGTGGCCACCCCCGACTCCAGCACATTGCGCAGCGCCGACGGCATGTGCGCGAGGAACTCCGGCACCTGCGCCACGCCCAGGCCCAGCGCCAGCGACACGGCAATGATCAGCAGCGCGCGACGATCCAGGCTGATGCTGGCAAGGATATTGATCCCCGAAGCCGCCACCGCGCCGAACATCACCATCGCCGCACCCCCGAGCACCGGCTCCGGCACCGCCTGGATCACCCCGGCCACGCTCGGGAACAGGCCAAGAATCACCAGCATCGCCGCAATCCACACACCAATATGACGGCTGGCAATGCCGGTCAGCTGAATCACGCCATTATTCTGGGCAAAGATCGAGCTCGGGAAGGTATTGAACACCCCGGCCAGCAGCGAGTTGGCGCCGTTGACCAGCACCCCGCCCTTGATCCGCTGCATCCACAGCGGGCCTTCCACCGGCTGGCGCGAGACCTTGCTGGTCGCGGTCACATCACCAATGGCTTCCAGCGACGTCACCAGGTAAATCACCAGCATCGGAATAAACAGCGCCCAAGAGAAGCCCAAACCGAAATGCAGCGGTACCGGCACCTGGAACAGCGCGGCTTCGTGCATACCGGTGAAATTCAGGCGGCCCAGGTAGCCGGCCAGGGCATAACCCACGGCCAGGGCGATGACGATGGCGCAGCTGCGCATCCACACCACCGGAATACGGTTGAGAATGACGATGATCGCCAGCACCACACCCGACAGCAGCAGGTTCTCGCCATTGGCAAAGGTACCGTTGCTCATCGCCGCAAAGCCGCCGCCCATGCTGATCAGGCCGACCTTGATCAGGGTCAGGCCGATCATCAGCACGACGATCCCGGTCACCAGCGGAGTGATCAGGCGTTTGACGAACGGCAGGATGCGCGAAATGCCCATCTCCACGAACGAACCGGCAATCACCACACCAAAAATCGCCGCCATCACGCCTTCGACCGGCGTGCCTTGCTTGACCATCAACGCGCCACCGGCGATCAACGGCCCGACAAAGTTGAAACTGGTGCCCTGCACAATCAACAGCCCGGCGCCGAACGGCCCAAAGCGGCGGCACTGCACGAAGGTAGCGATCCCCGAGATCACCAGCGACATCGACACAATCAGGTTGGTATCACGGGCCGAAACCCCCAGCGCCTGGCAGATCAGCAGGCCGGGGGTGACGATCGGCACAATGATCGCCAGCAGATGCTGCAACGCCGCCAGCATCGCAATCAGCGGCCGCGGCCGGTCTTCAAGGCCGAGGACCAGTTCATTGGCCTGCGCGGGTGCGCCGGGTCCTTGCTCGATTGAACTCATGGGAGTGCTGCCCCGGAAGAAAAAAGGAGCGCATTCTACGGGGCCGCACTCGTTTACGGTAGTGCGGGAGCTGGCTTTGCCAGCGATGCAAGGCAAAGCCTTGGCAAACCCCGGCCACAAAAAAGCCCGCCGAAGCGGGCTTTCTCTTAAAACATCACACCAACAACCAGTCAGTCATCGCGACCCATCAGGCCGAACAGCTGCAGCAGGCTGACGAACAGGTTGTAGATCGATACATACAGGCTGATGGTCGCCATGATGTAGTTACGCTCGCCACCGTGGATGATCGCGCTGGTCTGGAACAGGATGCATACCGACGAGAACAGCACGAAACCGGCGCTGATCGCCAACTGCAGGCCGCTGATCTGGAAGAAGAAGCTGGCAACCACGGCGCCCAGCAGCACGAAGAAGCCTGCAGTGATAAAGCCGCTGAGGAAGCTCATGTCCTTGCGGGAGATCAGCACATAGGCCGACAGACCACCGAACACCAGAGCGGTCATGGCAAATGCCGAGCTGACCACCTCGGCGCCACCGGCCATGCCCAGGTAACGGTTGAGGATAGGGCCGAGCAAAAAGCCCATGAAACCGGTGAGAGCGAAGGTAGACACCAGGCCCCAGACCGAATCACGCAGCTTGTTGGTGAGGAAGAACAGGCCATAGAAGCCGATCAGCACCACGAAAATGTTCGGGTAGCCGACGCGCATCTGCTGCGCCACATAGGCCATGACGCCACTGAAGGCGAGGGTGATAGCCAGCAACCCGTATGTGTTACGCAGGACGCGGCTGACCTCCTGCTGCTCGACCTGCTGGCCGTGATTGACGGCGTAATCCTGTTCGCGCATGGCGACACTCCTGTGGGTTTGAAACGTTCAGATGCAAAGATCATAACAGAGCCGCGCAAAGCAGCCACATAGAGAGTTTGACAGCTTGTTTCATTTCGGTATTATGGCGCCCGCAATACGAGGAAGCGTGGCCGAGTGGTTTAAGGCAACGGTCTTGAAAACCGTCGATGGGCAACTATCCTAGAGTTCGAATCTCTACGCTTCCGCCATCTTCAAAGCCCTGATTATTCAGGGCTTTTTGCGTTTTTGGAGGCTGGAAAACTTGACGCTGAAAAGGCCAAGTGTTCCGCAACTTTTCGATGGTGTTCCGCAACTCCTTCGTAAAAGATGTTTAATCGGGTTGGTTTCACGATCTCCCCGACGCGGCGGTAAACGGTCTGCGTGATCCGCTTATCGGTGTGCCCTAGTAGCCTACTCGCGTGCGCCAGGTCTTCAATTTCGCTCGCTGCTTTGGGGCGGATATCGCGAAACTGGAATTGACGAATGCTGACGGCCAGGACGCTATCAAGGTCTTCCATCGCTTTGGCGGCCGCCTTGAATCTAGCATCATCAAAGCGAAGGCGTAGCATCGCTGGCGTCACGTTGCGGCCGTCCTCTGTCACGATTAGGTACGGGTTGCGAACCCCTCGCGCCTTGCGTTGGCTCAGAAGGCGCTCAACCAGTATCCCCAGCTGGCTGGTCTCTGTTTCCGACTCAAGACGTATCCTCAGTTTTTTTGTCGTTTTGCCCTGGGCGAATTGCAGAAAACCATCAACCACGTCTGTCGCCCGGGTGGCCAGTACATCAGCTGGGCGTTGACCGGTCAGATAGCCCAAGTCCATTGCATCGCGCAGCTCGGAAGTGGCGTGTTTGTACACCGCATCCCAGATCGCCGGTCCTGCATAGAAGTCCCGAGGAGTCTCCTTGTTCTTGCGGATACCGGTCGCTGGGTTTGGGCGGTCAGTAATGCCCCACTCCCTTGCCATGTTGAAAATGTGAGAGAGAAGGGCGATCTCTCGATTCGCCCTAACCTTGCCTGTCCGTCTATCTCGATACTGGGCAAGTACTTGAGGTGTAATCAGCTCCATCGGGGCATCATCGAAGGCTTTGCGCAGCTGTTTGAGCTCGGCCAGGTCGCACACTGGGTGTCCCTGACCGGCAGAAAGCGACCCAAAGCTGAGATTTGCGAAGGGCAGTTATCGGCCAAAAGCGGTCAGTCCCGAACGACTGCTCTCGACCCACATCGGACAATGTGAACGCGAATTTTCATGCAGCGCCAGCGACTATAGTGATTCATAGCTCGTCTTGAGGATCGAGGCCGGTGTCAAGCTGCTCACGAAGCTCGGTAGCTACGGTGCTGGCCAGCATGGAAAATTTTTCGAGTTTGGCGATTTTGTCGCTTAGGCTTTTCTTTCTGGCTATTTCCGTTTTTTCTTCGCGGTCAGCATCGTCGGAGTACAAGCGCTCCAGCAAAAAATCGATGGTCTGTCGATCAGGTTCTGCTTCTACACCCGCCTTCAGTGCAGCCTCCACCCATGACTGCGCTTGGGGCGCTGCCGCTGCACCTGCGGTCCGCAGTGCATGTTGGATGAGCACTCGCGCGGAGTAATCGAGGCTGAAAGCGAGCTCCAGCCAGTGACGGGTAGGCTCATCAATGGCATCCAGCGCTGCCTCTCTCAAATTAGGCCGAAAATAGCGATAGTCATCCCCGCGTTCGACATCCAGCGCCGCCAGTGTTCTGGTGATTGGCTCAATTTCCTGGAACGGCCTCAAGTGGGCGGGTAACGTATTCCGGTGCCCCCAGAGAGTAAGGATGGCTTTTGCACATTCGTCGCGCATCGCTGAGGTAGCTTGCACGGGATTACTCTCGATCGCGTCGATACGGGCCGAGATGTCATGCGCCATCCATTGGCCAAGGAGGTCGTCGGCAAGCCCAAGCTTCGCGACCAAGCGCTTGCCGAGTTCCAGTACTGCTTTAGAGTGGGTGCTTGATTGCATCGCGGTCCATTAGGTAGTAACGCACATAGGGGGCTGGATAGGGTTCAAACTCTTCGCCTTTTTGGCGGTTACGAGGGGGGACTCGTCTAACCGAAACGCTGAACACCAAGCAATCCAATGGATACCTTTCGAGCAACGACTGGACGAATGCCGGATTACCACTCAGGCGCGTGCCTTTTACACGATCTGCCTCGCGTCCATATCCTACAGCCTGAGCCCAGGACTCACTACGCAATTGCCCGCCGGATTCGGAGCTCCACCACCGCCCATCCTCTGATACATGAAGCCCAAGATCTTCAATTGCTGCGGCACCGGGCGAAACTGCAGGATAACCAATCTCGGCAGCCCACGGATCGTATTCGTCCAAGCCTAGGGAGTATCCGTCGTGTGCGATCCAACCTTTCAGGGAAAAATCGCCGATCGTTTGCAGCTCATAGTGATTGGTAGACGGCAGAGAAAATGTATCGAGTTGCGGCGCGGTTTGAAGGGCTGCAATCAATGCATGGGCGCCGGTTCGAGACACTAGCGCGCTTCGGATGGATACCATCTCTCTATTGTCCTGGTCCCCAGTGCTCCAATATCCCCAAAATACATGCAGACCGTCGTCGGTGAGCGAGTGCTGGTCGAGATAATCACGGGTTACTCGCCAGCACCAATCATTATCGGAATAACGCTCCTTCGTTGGCGGTCGCAATACAAGCGGCGGGTCTCTGCGATCAGCAAGCCAGCCACCATCCGGGCGGGTGAGCAAATGCTCACTCAGCCACTGGTCAAATTGATTTTTTGTATTGTCACTTTCGTGCCGAATGGCTCGCTGCTCCAAAAGAGTAGATGCGATGATCATCATTGCGTGATACGCATGATATGCGCAAAGGTCGTCCGTTTGAGGCATGCTGCCGTGAGAGTGCATGGTTTCACGCTCTACAAAAACCTTTCTGGTGTAGCGCGCATCATCTCTTGACCAACCTGTAGGGTCTCCGAACCGGTCGTGGATGACCTGGCGGGCACGGACTTCCATCGCGCTCTCACTAACCCCAAACGCTTTGCCGAGAGGCGCGAGCCAGTGCGGGCCTATGTCGACACCGAAATAGTAGCGCTCGTCATTTCCAACAGTGGTGTTAGTCAGGTTGTCGTCATCCGCATCGAGCTCATCCCAGCCGCTGTAAATCTTTGGCGGAAGGTGGGGCGTATTAACAGAGTCGAGATCGGGGTCGACAACCTTTGTGATCAAGCCCGCATCCTGTGCCAGACGCAGTGCCTGTGCAGAGAATGCACGCAAAAGTACATGCTCTTCGTTCAAGCAAGTATGGAGGAAGGGGAGAAATGGGATGAGGCTTTGGACATTCTCACGCCCGCCCCGGACCAAGCCGATCAGCATCCACTGCCGAGCATGCCATTCGTAGAACTCCAATCCCTGATCAACGAAGGATGAGGCTGTCCTTGCTAGTGCGCAGCGCTCAAGTGCATCCATCAGCTCGAGCCACGACAGTTCAGAACATGCTCGCACGACATGCGCAAACTCCCACCGCGTAGCTGCAACTGGCGACCCCAGCCCTGCCCAGATATAACCCGCAAGCGCATCGACACAGTTTGCGGGCGTACATAGTTTTTCAGACCAAGGCCCATCACCATCTTCTGGGCGCAAGGCGTCCTCAAGCAAATCGAGTCCGTAATTCAAAGCTTCACTCGCCTCAATGGCGTTTAGAAATGAAGCTACCGGCTCAATCAGCTGAAATAGTCCACCAGCGCCTAACTTGTCAGCATGCATCGCAAAGCCTTCTACGGTGGCCTGCGCGATATCTTGATCGGTGATTATCCCTGACGCGACTATCTTCTCAAACGGCAGTAAGCTTCCCCATCCGTGGCGACCCGCACACTCAGGCTCACGCTTACATACGCAGCGCACAGCTTCACGCAAAGCTATTTTTGAAGACACCATCCGTAACGCTGTATCTGGAATTGCATCGAGCAAATAGCGTAATTCAAATACGCCGAAATCGACCCAGGCCGTGACCGCCTGGATGAATCCGGGCATCCCCGCGAGCCCGACATGACGAATCCCCTCACGAAAAAATTCGTCGAACTGGTACGGCGTGTCGTATGTTTTGAGATCGGCGTACGCAGTCCTCAATGCTGAAGAATCCGCCATGTCAGTCCCGTCGAAAAAGTGTAACCAATCTGGTGTCCTTCTGACGATGGATTCGTATTGCGGGGTCTCAGCCGCAGCCTTTTCTGTGCGATGAGCTGCAGATGCGGCCCGGCTGTCCTCCCACAAACGCTGAGCATCCGGTAATTCGAGATCAACATCGCGACCAATCTTGATTAATGCCTGCCAAGCGTCTGGCATATGAGACTGTGTGCGAAGGTACCGGTAGGCAATTTGCGTAACCGTGCGGGCATCGAATGCCGACTTCGGGTCATCAAGCGTGGTCTGTAGGTCTTTCACTCTACCCCAGTGAGCATCGATCCCTGCGAGCGCTACTGGAGTGATGGTTGGAAGATGGCCTCGGCTCACAAGGTGATTGATGGCTACCGGAAGCAATCGATCCTCATCGCCAAATCGACGATCCCTCCAGCGGCTCAAAATTGCAAGTGCTGATGAGGAACATAGTTCGGCGAGCGCCTCTACAGTCCCATTCCAGTCAAAGTGCTTATCGCGAGCGACAAACTCGTATGTCAACTCGGCTACCCGGGATAAGCGATAGGCTGCCTCAGGCTTTGATTCCGTGGATGAAGCTGCCTGGGCCAGAAAGAGCATTGCCGTCCAGCGAGATAAATTCTCATCACCGATTCGACTTGCGATTTCGACGGCTCGGTTGAAGTAGGCATTCGCCTCCGATGGGCTTAACGGCAGAATGGCACGAGCCAGACGCACGTATGCATTTGTTCGTGTTTCCGCGTCGTCACGCAGTTGCTCCAGAGCTTCATAGGCGGCGAAGGCAAAATCGAATGAGAGGTGAGTCAGCGCTTGGGTTCGAGCAGCAAGACGGCATAAGGTCGTCAGGGTTTCTGGCCACAGCGGCAGTTCTCGGTTATTGATCCAGTCCTGTAACGCCGAGTGGTGTTGCGAACTCACGGCCGGTGAGTCGCGCAAGATTCGAATCCATTCAATAGCAGCGGCTTGACGAATCGTCGAGTGGCGTTGATAGTCGCGGGATTCTGCATTTGTGATGGCTTGAATCGCGGCGGCAATGTGTGCTCCCAGATCAGAAGGACATCGACCACAGCTGATTTTCACTGAAAGTGTTATCCATGGAAGCAGTCCGCCAACGTCACGCTTGAATACCTCTGTTTCACGGCTTTGTCCGTAAGACTTATTTTTAGTTAGCTGTTGGCGCACCTCGGTAGGGGCTAACTCGATCAGAGTTAGCTCAATCCCGCGCAGCTCAGCTTCGAGCGCATAAGCACGGATCATCGGAGCACGTTCAGATCCGTATGATTCGGATAGTAGATTAGGAGGCGACTGGGGTAGATAGCGCTGAATAATCGCTACCCAAGTTTCACGATCAATCGGAAGGGTTCGCATTGCAAGTGAAAGCGCCGCTTGCACCGCATGCAGCACCTCCCATTGCTCGTCCCAGCCCTTGGATTCTGGCAATTTCACACGTCGATCGGCCAGGAGACGGATGAGCCGTGCCAGCGGCTGGGCAGGAAAGTTTACGCCGGCATGTGCTACTTCACTGGCAAGGCCGAGAAGAAGCCAGACATCATTTCCTGCAGCATGCGCCAAGGCCTCAAGATCTGCGTACTCGCCCAGATCTATCAGTCTCTGAGCAATGGACTTGCCGCTCATCATCGCGAGGTGCCGGAACTTCCAGCGTCTCAAAAATCGCGCAGCGGCTTCGGGGCCTTGGAGTCGAAGCGTCGCTAATGTAATTTCGGCTCTATCGGCGTTTGTAACATGTTCGCGTGGACCGTCATCAGAGACGCTTCTTGCCCACGCATATAACCAGTCCATCGCCATCCGCAGCCGGCTCGAGGCTTCGGCAGTGAACTCCTTGATTCCTGATAACAGGCACGCATCATAGGCATGGTGCGACCCCATCCAAGTGGACTCGAAGATTCGTCGTGAAACGAGCTCGTTGACTCGATCTGGTGGCATTAAACGCGCAGCGATATCTGTGTTTTCTTGAATCAGCTTTGTCTGCCGTGCCTCTCCTGCGTTTTCTCCCGCAGCCTTTAGCGCCAGTTTCGCTGCAGGCAGGTAGCGTCCCTGTTCAAGGCAGGCCTTGAGAGCGAACGTCAAGCGCTGCAGCTCGACATCACGACGTTCGAGGGGTTTTGCTTCGGGCAACCCTTCTCCGGAAAGCGCAAGATCGATTAGCTCATCCATCCGTCCTGCTGCCAGGAGGATCTGGGGAAGCGTCGATGCGACGTAGGAGCTTTCACTGGCAAGCGGACGCAGGCGATTTAGGAACTGGTTCAAACCGTCTGCATCCGGTTTGAATGTTTCGTGAAACCAAGTTTCTGCAGGTTCGTCGAGAAAATGGAGGCTTTCGCCTTTCACGAAAAGTGGTCTGCCAAGGTCAAGCGCGAACGATCGCACGGCGCTTTCCGAAGTGCCGGAAATCCTTGCGAGGACTCTTACCGGCACGAGAGGGCGCAGGACTGCCAAGCCCTGGCAAATGAAGTCGATTTGATCGGATTCAACTCCGGCCTGATCTTTCAGTTTATCGACCGCACATTGCAGCAATTCCCCGATCGCACGCTCCACGGATGTAGGCTCTGGTCCCAACTGCTTGAGCATCTCCAGAATGGGTAACCGCCGCTCAAGTGCCAGAGCCTGAACTCGCGGATTTGAGCTGCTCAAAAATGCGAATTCGGCAACTTCGGCATCTGTAGCCTCAAGATAGCGAGTTCGTAGATGCTGTGCAGTTTCAACCTCATTGAAAGGCTTTAGCTCTACCTGTGTGCTATCCAGGGGAGCGTTCAGGCGATGTCGTCGATGAGTCCTGCAGGTAAAAACCAGGCGTACTCCATCGGGCATCGGCGTTCGTATTAGATCTTTGACAAAGGCCTGATCGTTGAGCTCCTCGGCTGCCATCTCCGCGTTGTCAGCAGCGTCTATGATCAGGCAAAGACTTGCGTCTGCTTTTTCAGCTCGCAATATTCCGATCGCCTGGGTAAGTCGGCTACAAAATGCCTGCATGAATTGCTTGGAGTCAGCAAGGGGGGAGGGAATTAGCGGATGGCAAAGTCCTCGCGCCGCAAGCTCGTTCGAAATCTGCACCAAGGCATCACGTTGACGATGTCTATAGTGCAGCGCATTGCGGTATAGCCCATCGCCGAAGCAGTCGTACAACACCGACTCCGAGCCATTAGGCATTGAAGTAGCCAGCCGCTGAGCCAGAATCGACTTTCCTACGCCGCCATCTGCATGAACGATTACTGGGTGTGCGGAATGCAGGATGGCCTCAAGAATCTCGTCTTCCTGCTCTCGCGCGAAGACATTCTCCGGACGAACAATTTGGCAGGGTGCCGGTAGGAGTACCAGCTCGCTCACTTTTAGAGCTCGAAGAACATCATGTCGCCGGATTGCAGGGTCTTTTGTAAATTCGCTGCCAGCCTTGCGCGTGACAAGCTCCTTCAACAGAACTGGAGCATCGTAATCGGCGTCCGCAAGATATCTGGCGACATCTTGGGACAACAGATTTCGCTGCGTCCACAGGCTCGGTTCTTCCCCATCAAATGAAAATAAACTGAAGAAGTCGCTGTTCTGCGTGCCGGAAAGCTCTGAATACCCCAGCAGCGTCTTTTCAATGGAGGAATGGCGCGCCCTGGTGCCTTTGGCCAGGTCTTGGAGTGCTTCTTTCAGCCTAGGATCGATGGGCCGGTTGGTGGTGAACTCGAAGCGAAATTTTTGCTTCATTTCAGCAACGGAAAATTGCTCGAGAAGTTTTTTATACCGTTTGGTGAACCCACGCAGAGTCTTGCTCAGCCCGCCAGCCTGCCACGGTTCCACAACCTGCCGCGTTGAGTGCTTGAGCTGTATGTAGCGAACACATCGGGCTTTCATTAGCGTTTCTGAGCCATAATAGAGCCCAACGTCGATGAGGTCGATGCCTTGCTCAATCTCCCCATCACCTTCATCAGCCGACGGGCCTTCGACGGTGACTGCTTTTAGGTCGCTTGAACCCGGCAACAAGGCCAGACACTGCCTTGCTGCCCAGTGATAGTGGAACTGATCCCCATCGCGGCTTGGTCGAACCAAATCCTTGTCTGCCATTTTACTTCTCACCACCCTTGTATGGCGCGAAGCTTACCGCAACCGGGCATCCATTAGGGTGCCACAGATTGCCGTCTTAATCGGAAGGCTCGTAGGAGTGTCGTCATCTTAGTAGGACGACCAAATTCTCCACATCATGGTTGTCCACCATTGAGATAACTGGAGGGACAGGGCTTCAGAAAGATCAGCAATCGCCTGTTCACGGACGCTGTCCGGCAGGCTTGTCCGGTTGTCGGTTGGGTAATTTATGGTGGTGTGTAAAGTACGGAGTCGGGTGTGTAAAGTACGAAACACCGGCGGACAGGTTCAGCCAATGTGTTGCATCCACCGGTTGAATCCACAGCCAATAGCAGGCCTTGGTGGAGTCTGGAAAACCGAGGGTGGCTCACTTTTTACGGCCGCTGTGATCGAGATCAGGCTGCTTGGAGGTATTACCGGACTGAGCTTGGGCTGCGCCACGAACCCATTCCTCCCGCGACCTCGTATGTAGTCCCCATTGTCATCATGAGCGGGGCGACTCCGGATTGTGCAACTGCTTGCCTGCTCCTCTGAAAGTGAACTGATCTACGTCAGGAGGACTTTGGGGCCGAGGCTTGAGAAGTTTTACCGTCCGGCCATAGGGTAATTATCAAAAGGAGAACATGTGGCCCTCCCTCATCAACACTCACATCCCTGTTTCAGCGGTGTTCTGAACGTCATAGATCTTTTCAGAAAAGTGAGATTTCAGTCGGTGATCCAGTAGTGCTTTGAAAATATCAGGGCAGCTTTCTGGCGTAGGCGCGATTTTTCCGTCAACTTGGAAGGGGATGTTTAGGCCAAAATTAGCGTACTCCCGTCGCAGATTACCCATGAATCTTGCGTCGAGATAATGGCCCTTCATCTTGATGGCTGACGCTCTGCGAAGCTGCATGGCATTTGTCCCAACGTAGGCGCTCACTGCGTCGGTAGTGGTGAAAAGCGCTTGGAAATCAGCCTGTGCTAGGAGCTGAGTAAAGTCATCCTGGTGGGCGGCCTTGTGGCTCAATATCGATTCAAAGCTGGGTTTGTGTTTGATGAATATGGTGTCTTCCAGCACCGCCATGTCGAAGTCCTTCGCGATGTGAAAGCTGGGCGCTTCATCAAGTTTCAGCGTTTTGGATTTGAAAAAGGTGTGAATGGCACCAGCTCGCTTCTTGGTCTTCCATGTGGAATCCGTCTTGCGCACGCAGTACAGATTGCCCTGAACGCTGGAGAATTTCACCACGTAGAATTCGGCGTTGGCCAGCTCTTCCATTTTGGAGATTCGCTTGGCTGGAGTCTGGTCATGCGACTCTGCGACGAACTTGGCTGCATGGGTTTCGTCCTGCGGAATTGTGAGCGCACTCGATTGATTGTTTTCAGCGAGCAACCCGTATTCAAGCGTTTCGGTGAGCGCCGCTTTGAAGGCTGCTGCCGTCGACTTCAATGCCAGTTTGAGCTCGTTATCCAGGCTTACCCATTTGCCCGTGTATTTGGGCTCTGGTGGCGTGCCTTTTGTGTATCGCTTGAATATCCAGAAATTGACTGTTGCTTGTTCGAGATCAAAATCGTGTAGATCCTGCAGCACTGCCATGGCTAATCCCTTTTTACTATGACTTCTTGAATGAATTCGACGTCGATGGTGGCGTTGGCGGCGGGCTTGAACTCAGTTTTGGCCAAGGCTTTATCTACGCGCTCAGTTGGGCTGTTCTGGTAGGTGTATTTGATCTCGTACAGCTTCCAGCCCAGGATAATCAGAATTGGATTGAGGACGACTTGACCGGTTTTGTAGGATAGCCAAAAGATCCAGGTCATGAATAGCGCAAAGCCCAACACTTTGGTCAATTGTGAGTATTCAAGACTCATGAATGAGACGATGTAGGGCACTACGTAGTTGATGAGGTCGGTTGGAATTTGTTTTGACTCAATGATAGTAATGCTCTGAGGTTCTTGCTTACACCAGATCACAAAGGCTGTGACTAGAAAGCAAACTAGGCAGCAGAGAGCAAATCCAATCGAAAGGCCAGAATTGTTGAAAGGGAGTTCGCACTCCGACGACATCTGCCAAAGCGTTGAGCAAAAAGGCTTACTGAAGAGCTCGACCTTCAAGTCCTGGACCAACAGGATAATGCTGAGCGGAAGGTAGGAGCCCAGGAAAATTGCTGCGGCGAATACTAACCTGAGTTCCATTATGCATCCCTGCTAGAGCGGGGCGAATTCATCCGGCCCGTGGCGCGAAAATTATGGAAATCAGGATAACGGCGATCACTGGCTGATGCTAGTGGCATTATGCTCCAGCAAACTAGGTTCTGTACGAAATCCCGAGAAACCCAATCGACGTCCCTCGGAAGCTGAAGTTTTGTAGAGTTTCCAGCCATCTACGGAAAGGAATCCTGTGATGGCAAAGCGTTACGAACTCTCGGATGAGGCTTGGGCTGTGGTCGCTGATCTCTTCACCGAAACCCATGGCCGGGGGCGGCCCCGCCTGAGTGACCGCCTGATGCTCAATGGCGTGCTCTGGGTGCTCTGCTCAGGCGCAGCGTGGCGAGATATGCCGGAACGCTTCGGCCCGTGGTCAACGGTGTATCAACGGTTTCGGGGCTGGCGAAACCAGGGGGCATTTGATCAGATGCTCAAACGTTTGCACCTGAGATTGAATGAGCAAGGCCTGATCGATGTGCAAACCTGGATGATCGACTCAACCGCAGTACGTGCAACCCGAGCCTCTTCTGGCGCCGGGAAAAAAGGGGGCCTGACGAGCCTGCCGATCACGCTCTAGGCCGCAGTCGCGGTGGCCTGACAACCAAAATCCACATGCTCTGCGACGCCAACGGGACACCGTTGCGCTTCCTCCTCTCTGGCGGTCAAGCCAGTGACATCAGCTATGCCCAACCCCTGTTGGACGAGGTCAGCATTCCATCGAGCCAACGTGGCCGCCCGCGTAAGCGCTGTAAATGGCTGCTTGCCGACAAGGGCTACGACGCCGAAGCGCTCCGCCGTTACTGCGACCAATATCGAATGCAACCCGTCATCCCGCTGCGTTCGATGAAACGCAAACCCAAGCCTGGCTTACCAAGACTGTTTGATCGGCCCAAGTACCGACAACGCAACATCATCGAGCGCATGTTTGGCTGGCTGAAAGAGAACCGACGGATCGTGACGCGCTTCGACAAGCTCGCGAAAAGCTATGCCGCTATGGTCTCGCTGGCTTGTTCCATACGGTGTTTGCGACATCTTTTTTCGTACAGAACCTAGCATTCGCCTCAGTCTTGAGTCTCGCCGCATCCGTAAAAACTGAAGCCGACAAGCCCAGGCGAGGTGGGCTTGTCATAGAAATCACTAAGCAGCGACGCTAGCTCACCTAAAAGTGCCGTATTTATTCTTAGCCACATTTACAGAATAAGTATGCGCCTCATCAATGCGGCGATACAGACTGTCCGTATAGGGGACCTTCACATACAGATAGTCGTCTTTCGTTATAATGCATACTGTATCAGGTCTGGTTTCTTTAAATGCATCCGACCCAAAAAGCTCGGCCAAGCCTCGCGCAGCGGGGATCCATGAGTCTGGATGATCTTTAGGCTTTTCGCGTTTAACTTGAGTTATATTGCTTGCTGGAAATATGTAATCCTTCCCGCTACTTCTAATCAGTTTGATCATCCCCTTGTCCGAGATTTGGATGTCATCAAAATACTGGGCCATACATACTCCTTTATATATCCGGATTTTGGTTTGTTTATGTTTGCGCTGTGTGACAGGTTGGATTTTATCCATATACTACACCCAGTGGAAAGTCGGCTCCCCGAGCCTTGCCCAGTTCGCCATGTACTACCTCTCCAGGGAGACGCTGATTTCCATGGTAGCTCCGAGTGGCTGCAATGGGTCGATAGCTGCCAGTCGCGACTGACCGCTGCCGACCCATTGCAGACCCTCGCGAGGGCCTGCATACGGCCACAAGCTGACGTTCACTGAAGACGGCTCAGAGTCAAAAAATATTCGCCCCTTGCTTGGAGCAAGCTTATTTAGCGCCATCGACCTTTTGCGGTGAAGTTAATTTGGCCGGAGCCGGGGTCCACATGCATCATTATTTCTTGAGGGGGCTCAATAAATACACTAGGAAAACCCCATTGAATCGGTGGCTGGACAATCTCATTGCTAACACTTGCAAAAGCAACTCGCATTCCACTCCTGCTTTTCATTAATTTTACATAGTTGCTGTCGCAACTCTTGCCGCCATATATCAATCTTTCCTCGGGGAAGCTGTCAAGATATTTTAGGTAATCAATAAAGTTATTTTGCTTTGCGATATCCCCTGCCAGATATTCAATAGAGGCGTCTATGTTTGTTTTGTCGCAGAAAAACGTATAGTTAATACACCAGAGGTCTTTAGTTGGTTCATTTTTCAATGGAATCGACCATTTAATCAGTGGTAAGGACCTTAAAGGAACTATTCCGCATCTTTCAACTTCGCTCCCGAACAATGAAGAAATAACTGTGGATTTAGCTTCATCAAAGATGACACATACTGGAGCATTGATTTTAGGCTCAAATTTCGCCAAATCGTTAAATTCTTTACTTAGGAATATACTTCTTTTCTCGTCGAATATGATTTCGCCTTGACTAACGCACCCGCGAAACATGAACCCGCTGGCCACGCCCAATTCCAAGAAGAAATGAATTGCCCCTATGAAATTGTTAACGGATGCAACATTTTCGATGTCATGGGATACTAGAAGTATTGAATCAGAAACAATTTCTGATATTTCGAAGTTACTGCCTGGACCTTCATAGTCGTCGGGCACTCCGAAGAATACTTTGTTTTTTGCTGTGTCCACAAATTGAGAGTACTTAGTGTAGATCTCTTCAATTCCAAATTTCTCAATCATGGCGGAATAGCCAAGGACATCTAGAAAGCATATCAATCTATTTTTGTAATGTTTCAAAGTGCACCTTGTAAAAATTATTAGTTCGAGTGCCCATTTCGAGCACTTGTATTGATACACTACCGTTTCGGCAGCATAGTGTCCATCGAACGCTTCTGCGCCACTGCCCTAGGTCCGGTCGTCCGCTCTTGGCCAGAAGCAGACGATCAGGAGTCTCGATGGAGCTAGAAATCTCTTATCCGATTCACGGGTGACAAAAAAGCTCCGAAGGGCCTTCTCGGGGGCCTTATGTTCTGGTCAAGTTTTACCGGACACCGATTACGGTGATCAAGCTGCCAACTGCTCCATTGCTATTGGCGACAGGTAGTTGTTGTAGCTATGGAGCCTGATTTGGTTGTAGCGCAAGAAGAAGCTGGTCATGTCCTGTCTGGCTTCTTCGATCGTTGCATAGCCCTTGGCGGGCACCCATTCTGATTTGAGCGTGCCAAATAAGCGCTCCGTTGGTGCGTTATCCCAGCATTGGCCTCTGCGGCTCATGCTTTGGGTTATGCCATGCTCAAGCAGTTCGGATTGGAAGCGTTGGCTGGTGTATTGGCAGCCTTGATCCGAATGAAACACCAAGCCCGCATGTTTGCCTCGTACTCCCACCGCCATTCCCAAGGCCTTGCTGACCAGGTGGGCATCATTGATCAGAGAAAATGACCAGCCAATGACCCGCCGGGCGAACAGGTCAATGACCACGGCCAAGTGATACCAGCGCTTCCCAATCATCAGGCTGGTTACGTCACCGCACCACACCTGATTGATTGCTGTGGGCTGGAAGTTGCGTTCAAGGACATTCTTGGCCACAAATGCTTCTACACCTCTGGAGCGATATTGGTGGCGACGGCGCTGTCTGCTGGTCAGGTTCGCTTCTGCCATAAGTCTTCCAGCTAGATACCTTCCAACCTTTAGCTGCTGGGCCTTCAAATACTGAGAAATCATTCTCGCACCAGCACTTTCCCTGCTTTCAGCATGCAATTGCACGACCTTTGCCCTGAGCGCATCACGCTCGGTATTGGGTACCGAGCGGCGATCGAGCCAGTCATAAAACGCACTGCGGGAAACGCCCAGAGCGCTGCAAAGCTGGCTGGTCGGATACGAGCCTGACTCTCTCAGCTCCTCGATCAGGAAAAACGATCGGGATCCGACATCAAGAGAGCGGTAGCTTTTTTTAGGATTTCGGCCTCGGTCTCTAAACGTTTGATCTTGGCGCGTAACTGCTGGAGCTCCCGCTGCTCATCGCTGATTGACTTGGTACCTGGCACTGGTTGCCCTTTCTGACGCTCTTTACGAACCTGGTCTACCCAGCGGCGCAGAGCTGTGGGGCCGACGTCCATTGATGCGCAGACCTCGGGAACCGAGCAGTTGTCGTCAAGAACCATGCTTGCAGCACGTTGCTTGAACTCGCGGGTATAAGTCTTTCGTTCTTGCATGGAACCTCCTGGTTGGGCGAATCATATCGCCCTTAAGAGGTGTCCGGGATCATTAGGCCAGTTCATTACTCCGCCTTACTCCGCCTTACTCCGCGTTACGCCGACGGGAGCAGACTAACAGATTAGGAAGGTGCAACAAATACGGCCTCTTGCAGTTAAGAGGATATGGCTTGCCCATTGAGCAAAGCCTTCCAACTATTGCTTTGCACCCTTTAAAATCTGATTTTATTTAAATTTGAACGTCTTCAGAGCAGAGCCGTACTTAGCTTTAAAACTGTTCGAGATAGGAGCATCAGGAATTATCTCCAGTATCTCCTGCATAATTTCAATCGCCGCCCTTCTTGCCCACCCCACTAAACTCTCATTATCCAGCATAAAAATCCACGAAATAGGGGTTCTCTCATCGGTGATAACACCAAGTCTCAGCAGTTCTTTGAGTACTTTAGGATGATCGGAAGCACAATTGTTTTCATTCAATGAAATTTCATCTGACTTTATGTGAATTAGATCGTTTCTGAGTCCGACCAGTCGCTTAAAGTTCTTGAACGACTCATCTTCGCCTTTTTTCCAGTCAGGATTCAAATGTTTTATTACCGTTTCGTATTTGTCGGTTAGTCGCACTCGCTCCTTTTCATTACTATCTATCAAGCTCTCCAGATGGCGCTCGCTCAACTGGCAACACTCCATCCGGCCGTCGACCATAGCTCCACCACCATAGTATCTTGGCTCCGGATTAAAATTTAAAAGCGAACGTTTCGGCGTGTACGGACGAAGCTGAGAAATTGCTTGATAATAGGATTTCAAATCTTCAAGAAAAGCTTCCGTCGCCATCGCACACAATGCAACGTGAACTGTACCATCAATATGCTTAATCTTTTCAGACTTTTCTAGCAAGATAATTCCGTGAAAAGGGAGTGACTTCATACTCATAGTCCTTTATGCGTGGATGGGATCATGGATCTAACATTTATCTCTTCGGGCGATACCGCGCGGCTGGTTTAGCAAGAAGTATTAGTACGTTAACAGGAGTGCCTTCCTGACGTGCCCCGACCTTGTTTCGTCAGCACCCTTTTAGGAAGTTTGGCTCTGTGCTCATTTTCTGGTGAATTTTTGGCTTCATTGGAAGAGTTACCGATTATAACCGATAGTTGAAAGTCCTGAAGGGTAGCTTATGGCCGATTGCTGCCATTTGCGAAAGGCTGCTCTAGGTCGAAAGCTGCCCCCATATTCAAAACGCATTCGAGCTGTATCGCCGGTGCTAAGCTCCAACTATGGACAAACGAAGCATCGATAGCGCTTGCAAGAAACACCGCGACTCCGCCAATTCACGCAGCGTACAGCCCCCAAAAATAGATATTGCTCGTATTATCACGCTGCAGTTCTTCAATCGCTACACCATGGAATGCCGAGTAGCCTACGAGTGCTGCAATGCCCGCAGGTAATGCGTACTTCAAGCCAAGGGCGGATCCTAGGTCGTGAACGCCACCGATGTAGTAATACGGGTTATAAGTTTTGCACTGATCCTCGAAAGCAGGTCGATCTTCGACATCGATATCGATGTAACCGACGAGTTTAGGATGGGCCGGGACCCCTATTTTGAGAGGTAGTCGGTCCGGTCGCGAAATCGATCCAGCAATGACCTGAGGCATAAGTCGCCTCATTGTGGCAGCAGTTTCAGGCCAACAGCCGCCGATGAGCCAGGGCGAGCGAAGTACTTCGTCAGTAAGGAGAAGGCGGGCTGCGACTTCCGCTCTTCGTATCTTTGGGGATAGGCGGGCTAAATATTCCCGAAGCTCAGACCGTGTCTTACGTGCCTCGGTATCCAGAGCCTCCACGGCCTCGATTTCCGCGACCATCGCAATGGCACGCTGCTCGTCGACATGGTCAACAGCGAAATTAGCGCTGGGATTGTTCTTCAGCTCCCAGCTCGCCTCGGAACAAAATAGGGCGAGTTCTTCATCAGAGAGCATGATCTTCAACTGGCGGTCCAGCGGCAGGCGGAGAGCAGGAGGCGGAGGTATGCCTTTTTCGGTCGTACTGAAGAACTCGGAGAAATGCTTGTGAGCGACCCATTGATGATCTTCAAGGATTCGCAACAGATCGTCCCAGCCATGGTAGGAAACTGAAAACAAGTTCGACTGCTTGTGCTGCCTTGTAAGAGTTTCAGCGTGGCTCACGAGCTTCGCATCGTGGGGCGCGGTGGTAACGACCACCAGATCACTGATCGAAGGCGTGAACCTTTTAGCTCGGTCGACCTCGGCTGCTATAGTTATTTGATCAAGCTTTCCTACTGCCTTGCACTGTAAGCCGATCAAGCGGTCACCGCTGCGCACAATGACATCTACACCATTTTGCCCCTGTCCATTCCTGCCGTACAAAGTCGAATTTGAGCCCGGGAGCTGAGCCCCCCAGAGATCCAGAGCGAATTTTTCAAACATTGCGGAATCCGAGATTACTGGTAGTCGTTTACCTTTGAAGCTACTCATCCTGGGTCATTACTCGTTCAGCCAATGTGGGTTTTGCTCAGAGGGGGCGGTCCGACATTAGCGGACTAGCAACGGTTGCTAACCGCCCGTCTAGAGCATGCCCATCGTAGCAAAATAATGCCAACGAGCCTCTCCCTCCAAATTTCGGCTATGAAGTTGAGCAACGCTTACGCTTACTTGCCAGCCGTACCCGCCTACAGCTCAGAGCAAGTCTGCTGCGTCTAGGGCGCGGCTCGCGACTTCTACACGGGCTCAGACCTGGAAGTTGTTCTCGCTCAACACTGCATTCGAACGTCTTCTGCCTCATGGAGATGCGAGATGACCGGCGCGCTGGGGGTCTTCAGATCGGCTACACAAACGGATCTCCGTCCGCCCAATTGCCAAGATCATGGAAACCTCCCACCAATGCTGATTTGGCCCCTGGATCTTATGTCGTGCGACGGCTTTCGGGGGCTGAAGTGTAGTGGTCTAATGATTCCGGACACCCATTTAGGCGAGAATGCTCGCCATAGAGAGGTGTCTGATGACCAAGCAACGTCGTACCTTTACCCCAGAATTCAAGCGCGAAGCTGCCAGCCTGGTGCTCGACCAAGGCTACAGCCATATCGATGCCGCCCGTTCACTTGGGCTGGTGGAGTCGGCCCTGCGTCGATGGGTTAACCAGCTTCAGGAAGAGCGAAATGGTGTAACTCCGACCAGTAAAGCGCTGACGCCCGAACAGCAAAAAATCCAAGAGCTGGAAGCTCGAATCAATCGGCTGGAACGGTAAAAATCGATCTTAAAAAAGGCCACCGCGCTCTTGATGGCCGAGGAGCACGAGCGTTCGCGTTAATTGATCAACTTCGTTCTGAAGAGCCTGTTGATCTGTTGTGCTCGGTATTTGAAGTCACCCGATCTTGCTATTACGCGCACTGCCGCAAGCGCCGATCTCCGGACGTTGAGCGATTGGTTTTACGCAGCCGAGTGAACGAGCTGTTCACTCAAAGCCGCAGCGCGGCGGGCAGCCGAAGCATCATGCTCATGATGCGCGCAGACGGCATAGAGATTGGGCGATTCAAGGTGCGCAAGCTGATGAACGAAATGAAATTGATCAGCAAGCAACCTGGCTCACATGCCTATAAAAAGGCGACGGTGGAGCGGCCGGATATCCCGAACGTGTTGGATCGAGAGTTCACCGTGTCGGCGCCGAATGAGGTCTGGTGCGGTGACATCACGTATGTCTGGGCTCAAGGTCGCTGGCACTATTTGGCGGCTGTGATCGATCTGTTCGCCCGTCGCGTGGTGGGCTGGGCGTTTTCATCGAAGCCTGACGCTGACCTGGTTATCAAGGCTTTGGATATGGCCTATGAGCAGCGTGGTCGGCCTCAGAACGTTCTGTTTCACAGCGACCAAGGAAGCCAGTACGGCAGCCGAGGCTTCCGTCAGCGACTGTGGCGCTATCGCTTCAAACAGAGCATGAGTCGACGTGGAAACTGCCACGACAATGCACCGATGGAACGGTTGTTTCGCAGCTTGAAAACGGAATGGATACCGACCGTGGGCTACATGAGCGCTTCGTTAGCACAGCAGGATATCGGCCGGTTTTTGATGCAGCGCTACAACTGGCAACGGCCACATCAATTTAACAGCGGGCTGGCGCCCGCTGTGGCCGAGGAAAAACTTAACGCAGTGTCCGGGATTAGTTGACCACTACAAGTCCACCGTTACCGTAGTCCTGTTCAAGCGTAAGCGTTGGCGAGAAGCCGATAGCGAACAAAGCGCACGCCATCCAAACAAACTTCCCCATCCGGCTGAAACCCTAACCGAAGCATCCCCTTGACCCGCGTTCTGCTAGGCGCAAGCAAAACGGTAACCGATTCCAGCCCCATCTCCTGAAAGGCTCGCCAAAGGATTTCAGCAAAAATCGCTCTGCCATGGCCCCAGTAATCTGGATGTAAAACCAGCGCCAGGTCCGCATCACCCTCGGTTAACTGCAGACCACCCCAGCCGGCAAACTTCTGATTCACCAAGAAAGCCCACGGGCCATAGCCATTAACCTGCCACTGCGACTCTTTCTCGGCGACCCACGCTGCGCATTTGGCTTCGTCAAAGTCGGGGCGGCCCAAAGGCATGTGGCGCAAGACCCGCGAGTTGTTGTTGAGCTCGATGATGTCGGCGCTGCTGATTTCACTGAGTCGCTTGAATTGCAGGTCCATGCTTTGCCTTTTCCGCAATGTTTGATGCGCGGGTTTGCACTCGCGCAGGCCAACCAATCTAGCCGGCGGGCTTGAAACTAGCAGCCCCTTTCGCAAGCTCAACAGCAGCAGTAATCGCTGCTCGCGCTTGCGGGCTGTTCTTCCAGCAGGTCGAGCCCAGTGCCGCCGAGGCCTGAGCCAGTATGTCATTGACATCCGCATTGCCCAGTTCTGCCAGCGATTCAATCCCCATCTGTTCGAGCCGGGTAATGACGGTTGGGCCGACGCCCTTGAGGGTGAGCAATGCAGCTCGTTCATTCGGTGAAAATGGCATTTGCGAAATCCTTTTCTGGGTAGCCTGGGGAATGGTCAGGTATAAAAACACTGCAACTTGGTTTGGGTCGATGCACAGACCTGTGCCTGAAACTTCGCATCGTCCGAATTCCAGCACAACGCGTAGCCATAACAATTGGGCACGTGGTTGGCAATTTCATACGCCCGCCATTGTGTCATTGCCCGGCCATCCAGTGTCTCTGGCGTGTACTCAAGTAACCAGGCAACAGCATTGATGAACTGCCCATGGGAAAACACTGCAATGTCCTGGGCAGGATGCGCGGCAAGTTGTTCCAGGAATGCCTTCGCCCGAGCTACGAAGTCCAAAAACGACTCTGCTCCGGCACCATCCCTGAATGCCGGGTCTGATCTGGCCCAGTACGCTTCAACCCAGTTGCGACGTTGGGCCACTGTCGTGTCGGCACAGCGCGCAGGTTCTAGGTAGGTGAACTCTTGCACAGCCCAGGTTTCGAACGGCACGGCAGGGAAGGCGGTGGCCGTCGCCCTGGCGGTTGACTGGGCTCGAAAGAATGGCGAGGCAACAATTAATTGCGGCGCCTGGGTGAACGAATGGGCCACCCGCTGCGCTTGTTCGATTCCCTTTTGAGTAAGGGCAATGCTCGCATGATCGCGACTGGCTTGGCCTGCGTTGGCAGCGCTTTCGCCGTGGCGAATCAGCTTGATGTGCTTCATTGACGACCTGTCTTTTCAACGTGAGTGTTGATTGTCCTGTTGCGCAGCATAACGGTAATCTGGTTTAAGATGGTGCATCATGGCTGACTGCCATGCAGCCACAAAACAAGGAGGTTTGACATGACCAACCCAAGCAAAAAGCCTTTCATCCTGGCCGGCGCGCCACTGATTGCCATGGGCTCGGGCTTCATTGCCGTGGGGTTATCCGGGCAACCTGCATTTGCTTACACCGGTCTGGGCTTGCTAATACCCGGCATCGTACTGGTTGCGATCGAATTCTATTCGAGACGTCGACGGGCTTGAGTGACTTGCGACAGCGTTGTTTTCGAAGATAAGGATATCCGTGCAAAGCCCGCAACCGACCGACCCCGCCGAATGCGCTGCAGCAAACCCGCCCGATGCATTGATGAACTGGTCGATCAAGACGCGCCTGATTGCGCCCAGGGACCTGCGCAATGGCATCCTGGCGATGACCATCGCAGTGCTTGGGGCGGCCGGTATGTTCAGTTGGCTGGGCGCCGACAAGTGGGTCTACGGGCTATGCGCGGTGATGTACGTCCTGATGCTGCTGTTATTAACGGTCAGAACCCATCTCTCATTCCAGCTCACCCGCGACGGCATAACCATCAGCAAGTACGTGCGCTCCGATCGCGCCGCCAGGATCACCATCGTCGTGGTTGTGGTAATCGAGGCGCTGCTGATGCTCTGGCTGGCGGTCGCAACCGGCACCTGGTGGTTGTTGCTGACGCCGCTGTTTATCGCTTATATCCTGTTCACTCGCGAGATGGTGCCGCCTTCGCCCGAAGCCTGTGCGAAACATGAACATGGCCCCGGGTGGGAGCAATATCGCTACCTGACCATCGACCGCAAGCGCCGGATCCTGGTCCCGCATATCAGTAACCTGTCCATCGGCTTCGAACTGCGCCTGCCCGACATAGCGATGTTCGAACAGTGCCTGGCGCTGTTGCGTGAGCTGTTACCTGCCGAGGTTGAGTATCTGGAGCGGGATTGGGAGTTTGCGTGATCTGCAGCGGGGCGGTTCAATCAGCCGCTCAAATGAACCCCTCAAAAAAACAATCCCCGAATACCGGGGATTATTTTTACGTGGCGCTAAGCAACTTATTGCTTCCCCGTTCCCTCCGGCAACGCATAAGCAATGATGTAGTCGCCCACATCCGGCGAATGGCTCATGCCGCCCGCCGAGATCACCACATATTGCCGGCCGGTAGCCGGCGACTGGTAGATCAACGGCGCTGCTACAGCACCGACCGGCAGGCGGGCTTTCCACACTTCTTTACCGGTGGCCGAATCGAGCGCGCGCAGGTAGTAATCCTGGGTGCCGGCAAAGAACACCAGGCCGGACGCCGTTGAGGTCGGGCCGCCAAGGGTCGGCATGCCCAGCGGGATCGGCAGGTGGGTTTTGATTCCCAGTGGGCCGGTGTCCTGGACAGTGCCCAGCGGCACTTGCCAGACCAGTTTCTGGGTATTCAGGTCGATGGCGCTCATGCTGCCAAACGGCGGGCTGTTGCACGGTACGCCCAGGGGCGACTGCAGGATGTCGATTTTCACCCCGCCATAGATGCCGGCAACTTGCGGGCGAATGGTGCCCATGAAGCCAGGCACCTCGTCGGTCGAGACTTTAAACTTCTTGGTGTTTTCCTTGGTAACCAGGGCCATGCGCAGCGGCACGCGCATGTCGTTGACGAACATCATGCCGGTGTTTTCGTCGATGGAAATGCCACCCCAGTTCATGCCGCCCAGCAAGCCCGGCCATTCGATGTAGGGTTTTTCGGTTGGCGGGGTGAAGGGGCCGACGTAGACGGAGTCCTTGAACATGATGCGGCAGTACAGCTGGTCGAAGGTGCTCACGCCCCACATGGACTTTTCAGTCAGTGGCTCGGCACCAATCACCGGCATGCCCACCGAGTGCGGTTGGGTGGGCGCCAGGTGTTCGCCTTCTGCAGCCGGTGCAGTCGGCACCGGGCGCTCCTGCACTTCGGTAACCGGCTGGCCGGTGCGGCGGTCCAGTACGAAGATGTTGCCGGTTTTACTGGTCTGGATCAGCACCGGGGTTTTTTCGCCCTGGGCATTCTTGATGTCGTACAGCACCGGCTGCGATGGCAGGTCGTAGTCCCACACGTCGTGGTGAACGGTCTGGTAAACCCATTTCGCTTTGCCGGTCGAGGCATCGACGGCAACCACGGCCGAGCCATACTCTTCCTTGGCCTGGTTGCGGTCGCCACCCCAATAGTCGGGCGGGCCGTTGCCGGTTGGCAGGTAGACCAGGTTCAGTTCCTTGTCGAAAGTCGGAACGGTCCAGACGTTAGGGGTTTCCAGCGTGAAGGCGTGATCGGCGGCGGTGGTATCCGCATCCTCAGGCGCGCCGATATCCCAGGCCCACACCAGCGCACCGGTGAGTACGTCAAAGGCCCGCACCGCGCCGGAAGGTTCTTTGCCGACGATGTCGCGGACCCAGCCGCCGACCACAGTGAGGTGGCCCATGACCACCGGCAGGGAGGTCGGGTGATAGCGCTTGCTGTTCTCGGTCGGGCCCATGCCTTTTTTCAGGTCGACGAAGCCGTTGTCGCCAAAGTTCGGGCACAGGCTGCCGGTGTGCGCATCGAGGGCAAACAAGCGCGCATCGACAGACGACACCAGAATGCGCTGACGGCATTGTTGCTGATCGTTGTAGGAGGCTTTGACCTCAGTGCTCAGGCTGTCGTCCTTGTCGATGTCGTAATAGCCCACGCCGCGGCAGGTGACGTGCTCGGCACTGCTGGCGTGCGGGTCGAATTTCCAGATCGGCTTGCCGCTGTCGCCGTCGAGGGCGGTGATCAGGTTTTCCGGGGTGCACGAATACAGCACGTTGCCGATCTGCAGCGGGGTGTTTTCGTCGACACCGGCGCCATTGCCGGTGGTCCTGCGGCCGGTGCGGTAGATCCACGCCACTTGCAGGTCCTTGACGTTTTCCGCAGTGATCTGGCTGAACGGCGCAAAGCGCGTGCCGGATGCACTGCGGCCAAAGAATTCCCAGTTTTCAGGCGCAGAGGCGGGCGCGAGAGGTGCGGGAGCGCCGGCAGTGGCGACCGGGTTGGAGATCGCACCGTGCGGATAGAACGCAGCAACGAAGGTTGCGATCAGCGCCGCAAACACGACAAAACCGCTGCCGTTGGCCAGGCGCCGGGTGTTCGTTGCAGTACCTGGGAACGCAGCACCGACCCACAGGCTCAGGGTCAGGATAATCGCCGGAACCACCAGGCGCGGCAGCAGTTGCCAGTAACTAAACTGGCCCACTTCGTAAAATGCCCAGGCACAGGTTGCAAGGGCGATAACCACGGAAAGGGTAATGCCGCTGCGTTTGCGCCAGAAAAACAGTGCCGCCAGCAGTAAGTAGGCAAGGCCGGCGATCAAGTAATAAGTTGATCCTCCCAGTATCACCAGTTTGAGGCCGCCATATAGCAACGCCAGCGATATCACTAGAACCAGCAGGGAAAACAGCACGCTCGCGGTCGTGGCAAACTTCCGGGTTTGCGTTCGAGGGTCATCCGTCATTGTTTATACGTTCCGTTAGTCATAGGCATTGCACGCACGCAGTGCGCAAGGCTCAGGGGGAATTAAGTTGGCAGCATCAACGCCTGATAGGCAGCGCTGGTCAGCTGGGAAGCGGGGCAGGGGCTTGGCCTGGAAACTGATTTCAGTTTAGGCCGAGGGTGTTTGCGGATAAACGCCCGGGGCTGAGAAGCTTTATTGGTGAAACAGTAACAATGGCGTTTGCCGCACAAGCAATAAGCGCTAATGGCGGTTATCATCCGCGCCCGCAGGTGTACTGTGGATGTCTTGGTCAAGGAGCAGGCTTGTAATGAGTCGAAGTGCGGCAGGGAAGCTGATGGTGGGTGCGGGTATCGGGTTGTGTGCACTGCTCGCTGTGGCCTTGTTCAAGGAGCCCAGGGTGGTGCTGGCGCAGTTGCAGTTCCAGGGCGGTGCCCATCCTCGCGGTGACGCCGGGCAAGTGCACGAGGTTTACCGCCAGGCCGTCGAGCAGCTGTTGGCCACCCAGCACATCGATACGCAACGGCTGCAGATCGAACTCGATCCCCAGCACAGTGACACCCTTGTGCTGCGCGGCCCTGAGCCTGCCCTGAGCGCCGCGCAACGCCAGGCCCTGGCCGGCCAGCTCGATAGCATCCTGCAGGCGCGCAAGGCGGTGGTCTCCAGCGTGCAATTGCAGCTGGACTACAGTCAGGCCAAGCGCCTGAACGCCGCGGGGAGGGAAATCGGCCCGGCACCTGCCAACGTCGTCGCGATGGGGCGTAAGGTCATACCGCTGTGGTTCGACTTGCCCTACGAAACGAGCCTCGATACCCGCATCAGCGACAGCGAGCGGCGCCATGCCTTTGCCGGTAGCAGCACGGTCAAGGCCGAGGTGAGCTGCCAGCTCGACAGTTTCGTGCAGAGCGCCTTGCCATTCGTCATTACCGGCTTCAAGGCCGATAGCGCGCAACTGCAGGGCGGCATGGACATTCTCACCCACGACAAGTTGACCCTGCGCGTGCCTGCCAGCCTGTACTTTGACGACCGTGACCTGCGCGAGCGCCTCGAGGCGGGAGGGCTGAAGGTCAGCATGGGAAGCCAGATGTCCTACGGCAAGTTTCGCGCGACCTGGCTGACGATTGAGTTCGGATCACTCGGCGAGCACCCCTACCAGCCCTTCGACATGGCCGACGCCGGGCGCCAGGGCCTGCGCGAGATGTGTGGCGACTACGCGTATCAGGCCGGGCGGCCGTTTTCGTTCTACTACGGGGTAGGGCTGGACCGACTGCAAAAGGCCGATATCGCGCCGCAGGGCTGAAGCCCAGCAGAAGCGCCGGCGCGGTGCCCGGCGTGATAGCATGCCGCCGCGTTTCAACGCGGGTCATCCAACCATCTTCACTGGCATCACCGAAAGGACTCAGCAAGCCCATGTACTTCACCCTGGAATTCTACAACGCCCTCACTTCGCAGTTCTGGACGCCGCTGCTGGCCGCCGTGCTCACCTGGATTCTGCTCTGGTTTCGTAGCCAGTCCTACGACGGCACCGGCGCCTGGACCCTGGGCTTGATCGTGGTGCTGTGCGCGGTGGCGTTCTTTCCCAATGGCTACCACGCGCTGTTCAACACCGGCCCGACTTTCTACAGCCATGACCGTATTTATGCGCCTGACTACTCGGCAAAGTTCAGCGCCGATGTGCTGCTGACCCTCGCCGGTATGTTGGTGGGCATGCTTGCGCGCAAAATCGTTATCAGCCTGCGCTAATCGCGAAACTTCACCACCTGGTTGCACTTGGGGCACTCGATCAGCTTCTGGGTGAAGACCTCGTGAGGCAGGAAGCCGCGGTGCATCAACAGCCCTTCACCCGGCTTGTACAGGTGGTGCATGGAGGTGTTGCATTCCGGGCAGCGCACGAACAGCGCGGTGAAGAAGAACAGGCAGAGGCTGACGATGGCAAACACTGCGTAGGTCTCGAAGTATCGCGTCGCATCACGGTCGAACAGCACCCAGATCATGTAGAGGCCGCCGGTCCAGATGCTGAGGTTGAGCTCCACCTGCATGGCGATGGCGAGAAAACGGTTCTTGAGGGGTTTCACCAGGATCATCCATTGATCGTTCAAAGGCGGGGCCGCGCGCGGGGATGCGCGGGCAGTACGGCGGCCATTGTACTTCGCCAGCAGCGAAAACGCCTGCTCCCGAGCGTAGCGCTCGGGAGCAGGGCGGCGTGCCTGGGGCTCAGCGGGTACCGAGCTTGCGCAGGTTGCCGGGGGTGAACTCGTCGGCGGCAAAGTTGCTGGCGTTGAGCTTGGCCGGCTTTTGCTCATCGAGCAGGCGATCGACCAGGTAGGAGCCGGCGATCAGGTCGTGATAAATGCCCAGGCGCGCGTGGAAGCGCTGGATCTCATAGGCATACACCGAGGTCTGCATGTTGGTGCGCCACAGCTGGCCACGGGCGTCGAAGTTGTCGGCCAGGGTAGCCGCCCAGCTGTCTTCATCGATGTAGATCAGGCGCTTGGCATAGATGTGCCGGGCAGATGGCTTGAGGCTTGCCTGCAGCACCCACACCCGGTGTTTTTCATAGCGCATCAGCTCCGGGTTGATATGGCCGCTGGTAGAGAGGATCTGCGCGGTGTTCACCTCGGGGCTGTCGATCTTGTAGTTGTTGTAGGGGATGTAGATTTCTTTTTTGCCGACGATGCTCCAGTCGTAGCGGTCGGTGGCACCGTTGAACAGGCGGTCTTCATCGTAGACGCGAAAGCCGCCGGCACCGGTGGGCGAATCGTAGCCCACGGTCGGCGCCCGGCGTACCCGGCGCTGGCCCGGGGTGTATTGCCAGGCCTGGCGCGGCTGGGCGGCGGCGTTGATGAATTCGTGGCCGACGATGATCTCGCCTTTCTTGCGCACCGGCTCAAGGGTGGTGAGCAAAAAGTCGGTGAACACGCCGTTGACGCTTTGCGCGCTCTGCTTGGGGTCGGACCACAGCGAGTAGATCTTGTAGTTGACCTTCTCCAGGGCCTTGTTGTTGTCGGCATACACCACCACCTGCTGGTAATTGGCCTCTTCGGTGACCGCCCGTGCCTGCATGTTGTGGTTGAGGATCAGCTCGTTGCCGTTCTTCGGGATCGGGAACGGCGAGGCGCCGAAGGCGTTGAGGGCATCGTTGCCGTCGGCGCTGAGCGTGGCGTTCAGTGCGTTGCGCTTGAGCGCATCTTCGCTGGCCTGGTCGACCCTGAAGTCCCGATGGCTGGGGTAGACCGGGATCTTGAACGAGTTGGGGTAGCGCTTGAACAGCGCCTTCTGGCCGTCGGTGAGGTTGGCGGCGTATTGCTCGACGTTCTGCGCGGTGATGGTGAACAGCGGTTTTTCGTCGGCGTATGGGTCGGGGTAGGGCGTGCCTGGGCCGGCGAATTTCAGATGCGGCGGCAGCCCGCGCCATTTGCCGGTCCAGGCCGGAATACTGCCATCGGCGTTGCCGGCGCGCTCGGCGCCGACCGGGGTCAGGTCCTGGCCCAGGCGCGCGGCATCGTTATTGCTGACATTGGCGTGGGCCAGGCTTGCGCCGAGCAGGGCGGCCGCCAGGGTGGTGCGCAACCAGGGATGCGTGAGAGTAGACATGCGGTGCTCCTCCATCAGGGGCTTCAGAAGCGGTACTTGAAGTTGAGGGCGACGTTGTCGCGGTCGGCCAGGGGCGAGTTGTTGGCGTTACCCAGGTAGGCGTTGTAGAGCGCTTCGACGGTGAAGTTGCCGAGGTAGCGCCAGGTGGTGCCGATGCTTGCGCGCTCATCGCCTTGCCCGGCATTGATCGAGCCGGTCAGGGCGCTGTCGTGCTGGGCGGCGCTGCTGTAGGTGACCGGTACCGACATGTCCCAGCCGCTGAACACGTCGTTGTAGTCGAAGGTCGCCTGTACCGTGTAGCCCCAGGCGTCGCGGTCCAGCACCAGGCTGTCGGTGCCCGGCAGGGTCAGGCCGGGGGCCAGGGTCAGCGGGGGCGAGGCGTCGTTGTCGAGCACGGTGTTGTAGACCAGCTCGCCGACCAGGGTGGTGTTGTCGGCAAAGGCGGTCGGGCCGACCACGTGGATCATCGACACCTGGGCCTGCAGGGTCTGCGCCCGCACCGGGCTTGAGAAACCGTTGTCGACCATCACCGGCGCGCCGTCGCGGTAGCTGACCTCACCGGCGATGCTGGTGTCGCCGAGCACGGTACCGAAGCTTGCGCCGTACTGGTCGATGTTGTCGAAGTAGCGCACGCGGTAGTGGCCCAGGTCGGTCTGGAAGTCCAGCGACGGGTTCTTGTCGTGGTAGCGCGAGTAGTAGAGGCCGAACTCGGTGTTGTTCAGCGACTCGGCGGTGTAGCGCAGGGCCACGCCGTACTGGCCGCTGTCACTGGGCTCGTCGTCCTTGAGGCGGGTTACGAAGCCTGAGGCGTCGCTGAAACCGCCGCGGTCGATCAGGTCGGTGCTGGAAAAATAGCTGCCGACCCCGAACAGGTCGGTCTTCTCCCACTTGTACTGGTAGTAGGCTTGCAGCTCCAGGGCCTCGGTCAGGCTGAACTGGCCGAACACCTGGCCGACCGGCAGCAGCACTTCCTTGACCTCGACCCCGGGGGTGGTGGCCTTGGTCGCATCGACCGGGCTCTGGGCCGCAGAGATGCCCGGGTAGAACAGGCTTTCACCCCAGCTCACCACCTGATCGCCGACCCGCAGGTTGAGGTTGTGGCCGCTAACGTCCCAGCTGCCGTAGGCATAGGCGTCGAGCAGGCGCAGGTCGTCGCGGTGCTGGTCGATGGTGTCCTGGGAGAAGCGGTCGGCGCGCCGGCAGTTGCCGCTGGCCAGGCAGTTGGAGGCACCGCTGTTGTTGTCGTTGCCCTGGTCGTAGACGTTGTCGTAGAAGCCGGCAGCGCGCACGAACAGGCCGTAGTTGTCCTGCCACTTGAGGTTGGCTTCGGTGAGAAAGCCAACGCGGTTGTTGATCAGGCTGCCGCGGTCGAAGGCGTTGTCGCCATCGTTGCCGTCGGCGTTGGCCACCAGCTTGTGGTCGCGGCCCTCGGTACGCCAGGCCAGGCTGTAGGTGAGGGTGGTGTCCCAGTCGATGCTCAGGTCATCGTTGGCCTGAAAGGTCAGGGCGCTGGCCGGGGTGCCCAGGCCGCCGGCCAGCATCAGCATCCCCAGGCGCACGCAGGTATTGAGTGAAGGTGGGGCGATTGTTGTTTTTATCATGTCGTCCTCATGCCGCGGTCAGACCTGCCCGACCGCTGTATTCAAGGTGGGAGGTGAAGCTGGAGGCGACTATGGAATCCCCTTGGCGGCGCAACATCGTCCAAGCGGACTAAGCGATGCCGCCACGTGCGCCGGACGCTGGCGCTAGTCCCATCGGACGATGTTGGCCCGTGCCGGGCATCGAACAATCAATGACCAATGCCCCCGGCCGACCGCCGGCGCGGCCTGTTGTCCATTGCCCTTTACAAGGTGAGCACATGAACGAAGCCGGGATCGACTGGGACCACTGTTGCGACGTGCTGGTGATCGGTTCGGGGGCCGGCGGCATGACCGCCGCCCTGCGCGCCCATGACCTGGGGCTCAAGGCCCTGGTGATCGAAAAAAGTAGCGAATACGGCGGTACCTCGGCGGTGTCCGGCGGTGGTGTGTGGATCCCCAACAACCCGCGCATCAGCGCCCTGGGCGGGCACGACTCGGCCGAGGAGGCCGTCGCCTACCTCAAGGCCGTCACCCAGGGCGAGATCGACGACGGGCGTATCGAAACCTACGTCGAGCAGGGCCGGCGCATGCTCGAATACCTCGAACAACACTCGCGGGTGCGCTTCGAGGCGCAGCCGCACTATGCCGACTACTACCCCGAAGTACCGGGCGGCAAGCCTGGCTACCGCTCTATGGACCCCTTGCCGTTCGACGCGGCGCAACTGGGCGACGAGTTCCTGAAGATGCGCGCGCCGTCACCGGGCACGCTGATGATGGGTCGCATGGCCATGACCATGAAAGAAGCCCAGGTGCTGCTGTGTCGCGGCAAGGGTTGGCTGCGCCTGACCTTGCGGGTGATGTGGCGCTACTGGCGCGACCGCACGGGCCGCAAGCTGTCGAAGCGTGATCGCTTCCTGACCCTGGGCAACGCCCTGGTCGGCGCCTTGCGCTGCTCGTTGCTCGACCGTGAGGTGCCGCTGTGGCTCGACTGCGCGCTGGAGCAACTGCTGATCGTCGACGGACGCATCGGCGGCGCCCAGGTGCGCCGTGACGGCAAGCTGTTGAGGATCAAGGCGCGTCACGGGGTGATCATCGCCGCCGGCGGCTTCGAGCGTAACCAGGCGATGCGCGAACAGTATCACCCGCAGCCCTCGCAAGCGCGCTGGAGCGCGACGCCGCCGCACAACACCGGCGACGGCATTCGCGCCGGCCAGGCCGTGGGCGCGCGCACCGCGCTGATGGAACACAGCTGGTGGGCGCCGACCACCCATGTGCAGGGCGAAGAGAAGCAGCGCGCGCTGTTTGTCGAACGCACCTTGCCCGGCTGCGTGCTGGTCAATGCCGCGGGCCAGCGCTTCGTCAACGAAGCGGCGCCGTACACCGACATCGTCTACGCCATGTACGCCAACAACCGCGAAGGCGCCAGCAGCGTGCCGTGCTGGATGGTCTTCGACGCCAGCTTCCGGCGTAAATACCCATGTGGCGCGCTGTTGCCGGGCTATGCCCAGCGCGACTGGCAGTTGCCCCGGCACCTGCGCGACTACTTCCACAAGGCCAACAGTCTTGAAGCCCTGGCGACCAGCATCGGGGTCGATGCCGCAGGCCTGGCGCGTACCGTGCAGCGCTTCAATGCCATGGCCAGCCTGGGTCGCGACGAGGAATTTGCCAAGGGCGAGTCGTTGTTCGACCGCTATTACGGCGACCCCGGTGTGCAGCCCAACCCGTGCCTGGCGCCGTTGCTGCAGGCACCGTTCTATGCGGTGCGGGTCGATGCCGGCGATATCGGCACCAAGGGCGGCTTGCTCACCGATGTGCATGCGCGGGTGCTGCACGAGGACGGCCAACCGATCCTCGGCCTGTATGCCATTGGCAACAGCGCCGCATCGATGATGGGCCGTACCTATCCGGGGGCGGGGTCGACCCTCGGCCCGGCCATGACCTTCGGCTACCTGGCCGCCAACCATATCGGCGCGTTAGCCAGTAATCACCAGGCCCAGGCGGCGCTGGTTTCTTGAGGATGCACCCCATGAGTACACAACACAGGCAGGTTGCCGTGGTCACCGGCGCCAGCCGCGGTGTCGGCCAGGGTATCGCCCTGGCCCTCGGCGCGGCCGGCATGACCGTTTACGTTACCGGCCGGGCCCGCGGGCAGGGCGGTTCACATTTGTACGGGCATGCCCTGGACGGCGACCTGCAGGCCACCGCCGAGGCCATCAGCGCGGTGGGCGGGCAAGGCATCGCGGTGACCTGCGATCACGCCGACGATGCCCAGGTGCAGGCGCTGTTCGCCCGGGTGGAGCGCGAATGCGGGCACCTGGATCTGCTGGTCAACAACGCGGCGTTCATCCATGACCAGTTGATCGAGCCGGGGCCGTTCTGGAGCAAACCGCTGGCGCTGGCGGGCATCCTCGACGTCGGCCTGCGTTCAGCCTATGTCGCCAGCTACCATGGCGCGCCGCTGTTGCTGCGCAGCCGCCAGGGGCTGGTGTGTTTCACCTCATCGTTTGGCGCTGGCTGCTACATGCATGGGCCGGCTTATGGCGCGCAGAAGGCCGGCTGCGACAAGCTGGCCGCCGACATGGCCATCGATTTCGAAGGCCAGGGCGTCGCCGCCGTGTCGCTATGGTTAGGCCCGCAACTGACCGAGCGCACGCGGATTGCCGGCGAGCAGCATGGCGAGCAGTACAAGGCGTTTCTTGCCGATGCCGAGACCCCGCAGTTCAATGGGCGGGTGATTCATGCGCTGCTCAATGACCCGCAGTTGATGCGCTATTCCGGGCAAACCCTGATCACTGCCGAGATAGCCGCTGGGTATGGCATCAGCGAAGCGGGCGGGCGCCAGCCGCCTTCCCATCGCGGCTTGCTCGGCGACCCGCGCCAGCAACATCCGGCGCGGGTGATCTGAGCGGCGGATTACAACCCCTGCGGGGGGCTTGACCCGCGATGAGGCCAGTCCAGCCCGCAAATCAATATTGCCGGAACTACGTCCGCTGCGTGCTTGATTGCCGGCAAGCCCCTCATCCCTTTATCCATTGCTGAGCTTTAGCAATCCTGCGCCTATCATCAGCCATGCAAAGCCAACAATAGACAACCAGGAAGAGATGATCATCTTACGCTTGAGAGGGGCCGGGAATTCTTGCAGTTCACCTGGATCGAACAGCCCTTTGCGGATGCAGAACCCGGGATAAAGCATGGCGCCGCTGACTGTGTTTACCAGATGCCAACGTGACCTCAAGCTGGCGTTGCCAAAATTGGTGGTTCGATTTTGAAGCCGCCAGCTGTTTGGTAGTGCCGAGAGCATGACATTGAAGTCACGGCCGCAGGTGATCTGGATACTCATCGCTAAACCGATGAACGCAAGCGTGAACGGAGAAATCATGAAAGCGATAGCCCACCATGAATACCAGAACCCGCTCATGGCCTTGTTAGTCCAAAAATCACATCCCCCACCCATTCTCCTCCCATTCCAACACCTGCAGCGCCAGCCAACGATCCTGGGTGCCTGACATGCCGCGCGGCACGATGTAGAAGCCTGGCTGCAAGGTGGAACTGGTGGCGGTTATCGCCGGAGCAGGGGATAAAACGGAAGAGGGCGTCCTTGTCATGCGCAGGTTCCTTGGGCAAAGAGGCCCGGAACCTAGCACTGGCATTCACGCCTTGGCGCACCGTCGAACGGATTCGGAAGCGTCCCACAGTAAAATCGGATTCATCGCCCTGTGGGACTGGCAACGCATCAGGTGGTGTCTGGATTACGACCCCTTCTGGCTCAATCGCCGGCCTTGCCGGCGATGGGCTGCATAGCAGCCCTCACACCCAGCCGCGCAATACCTGCTTGGCCACCTTGCCCGTGGCATTGAGCGGCAAGGCCTCGACCACTTGCACCCGCCGCGGCACTTTGTAGTTGGCCATCTGCTCGCGGCACCAGGTATTGAACTGCGCCACGTCGATCACCTGTCCAGGCACCGCCAGCAAGAAGGCCATGGCCACTTCCCCCAAGCGTTCATCGGCAATCCCAATCACCGCCGCCTGGGCCACCCCGGGGTACTGCAGCAAGGTCTGTTCGATCTCCGCCGGGTAGACGTTGAAGCCACCGGTGATGAACATGTCCTTGAGCCGGTCGGTGATGCGCAGGTAACCCTGTTCATCCAGCACGCCAATGTCACCGGTGTGCAGCCAGCCGTCGGCATCCACCGCTTCGAGGCTTGCCTGCGGGTCGTTGAGGTAGCCGTGCATCAGGTTGTAGCCGCGGATCAACACCTCGCCAGGCACGTTGGCCGGCACCCTGGCGCCGCTGCTGTTGACGCAGCGGATCTGAACCCCTGGCATGGCCCGGCCGCTGGTGCTGGCGACCCGCTCGGCGCTGTCGTCGGGGCGGCAGATGCTGGCAAAGCCGCAGGCTTCGGTCAGGCCGTAGGCGGTGACGATGGTGGCAAAGCCCAGCTCCTCGCGCATGCGCCCGATCATCTCCACCGGGATCGCGGCGGCGCCAGTGACGGCGACGCGCAAGGAGCTTAGGTCGTAGTTCTGGCGTTGCGGGTGGGCCAGCAGCGACTGATACAGGGTCGGCGGCCCGGGCAGGATGTTGATGCGCTGGCGCTGCACGCAGTCGAGCAGCGCCTGCACCTCGAACACCTGCTGCGGGATGATGGTACAGCCGCGCATCAGCGCTGCCAGCCAGCCGGCCTTGTAGCCAAAGGAATGGAAGAACGGGTTGACGATCAGGTAGCGATCGCCCCGGCGCAGGCCGACGATCTCGCTCCAGTCGCGCACCACCTGCAGATTCTGGCCGTGGGCGGTCATCACGCCCTTGGGCTTGCCGGAGGTGCCGGAGGTAAACAACAGGTCGGACAGGGTCTGCGGCCCGACCTGCTGCTCGCGGGCCTGCAACAGCGCCTGCGGCACTTGCTCGGCGAGGGCCATGAACGCCTCCCAGGCCAGGCCGCCGTGGCGCGGCTCTGCCGGGCGCAGGCTGATCACCTGGCGCAGGGCCGGCAGGGTTTGGTCGGCGAGCATGGCCGGGTAGTCGTTATCCAGAAAGCGGCTGATGCAAAACAGCACGCAGGTGCCGCTCTCGCGCAGGATGTGCCCGGCCTCGCTGCCTTTCATCCGTGTGTTCAACGGCACCAGGGTGGCGCCGATGCTCTGCAGGGCGCCGGCGGCAACGATCCATTCCCACAGGTTGGGCGCCCACACTGCCACCCGGTCGGCCACTTGCACGTCCAGGGCGAGCAGGGCGCGGGCGGCCTGCTGGCGCAACAGCTCGAGCTGGCGGTAGCTGATGCGCTGCCCGCCGTCTTCGATGGCCGGGCTGTCGCCGTAGTCCCGGGCGGCGCGGGCGAACAGTTGGGCGATGGTCTGAGCGTTTTCGACAGGCAGCATGATGCCTCCTCAGGCTGAGGATGAATGAGCAGGGAAAGCGCCGGGCAGGCTGCCCGGCACCGCGGGTCAGGCGCTAGGCGGGGCGAAGCGGCGGCCAGCGGAGAAACCGCCGTCCACGGCAATCATCTGGCCGCTGACGAACGACGCTTCGTCAGAGGCAAGAAACAGCGCGACGTTGGCCACTTCGTCCGGCTGCCCGGAACGGTTGAGCATGTGCTGCGAAGCGAAGAAGGCGTGGAATGCCTGCTGTTCGCGGACCATGCTGGTCATCGGCGTTTCGATCAGGCCCGGGCACAGGCCGTTGACGCGGATGTTGGCGTAGCCGTAGTCGATGGCCATCGAGCGGGTCAGCTGGTTGATGCCGCCCTTGGAGACGTTATAGGCAACGTTGCCGTCGCAGCCCTGCAGGCCGAAGATCGAACCGATGTTGATGATCGAGCCGCTGCGCTGGGCCTCCATCTGCGCCAGCACGTGCTTGCTGGTGAGCATGCTGCCGGTGAGGTTGATGTCCAGCACCCGCTGCCAGTTGGCGGTGCTGGTCTGGGTCACGCTGCCCTGGTCGGCGACGCCGGCGGCATTGACCAGCACATCGATACGCCCGAAGCGGCTGATGACTTCGCTCATCACCTGCTGCACGCGGGTTTCATCGCGCACATCCAGGCTCATGAACAGGCCGGGGAAGTCCGCCGGCGTCTCGCCAATGTCCAGGCCGACGACCTCGGCGCCCTCGGCAATGAAGCGGCGCACGCACGCCAGGCCGATACCCGATGCGCCGCCGGTAACCACGGCGACCTTGTTGTGCAAACGAGCCATAACTGAACCTCTGTCTTATTGTTGTGGGGCTGCTGGCGCCGAGTCTAACCGCAGTCGGGGCCGCAGTGATCGTCCGATGAGACTAGCGGGCACCGGCCCTCAGCCGGGGAAGCGCAAGCGCACCCGCGCGCCCAGTGGCCGGCTCTGGCAGGCCAGGGTCCAGCCTTCCTCCAGCTCGCGGGCGCTGAGCACATCGTTGCGCGAAAGATGCGTTTCACCCTCGAGCACCGTACACATGCAGGCCCCGCAAAAGCCTTCTTCGCACGAAGACGGCACGTCCAGGCCCGCCGCCCGGCAGCTTTGCAACAGGGTATCGCCGGGCTGGCAACGGATTTCGTGTTGCTCGCCGTCGAGCTCGACCAGCAGCAGCTCACAGGCCGAGTCGCTGCTGACGGCGCGGGCAACGGCCTCTTGCGCGGCGAGTTGATCCGGGTCGGGCGGCGAGACGAAGCGCTCGACATGGATGCACGTGGCAGCTTCGCCCAGGGCCAGCAGGCTGCGCTCGACGGTGTCCATGAACGGCCCCGGGCCACAGATGAAGTAGTCGCCGCCGCGCATTTCGCCGACCAGTTGCTGGACCTGGGCGTCGCGCAAAAAGCCCTGCAGTGAATCGAGCAGGTGGATCACCTGCAGGCGCTGCGGGTGATCCTGGCTCAACTGGCGCAGCTCGTCGCGAAAGATCACCGAGGCTTCGTCGCGGTTGGCATACACCAGCCTGATGGATCGAGCGCCGCTGTGCAGCACCGACTTGAGGATCGACATCACCGGGGTGATACCCGAGCCACCGGCAAACAGCACCAGTGGCCGTGAAGGGTCATTGGCCAGGCGTTCATCCAGGCAGAAGTGCCCGGCCGGTGGCAGCACTTCGAGCCAGTCACCGACCTGCACCTGCTGGTTCATCCAGTTCGACACCCGCCCGTCGGCAACCCGCTTGATGGTCACCTTGGGCCGGGCATCGCACAGCGGCGAGCTGGCCATGGAGTAGCAGCGGGTGAGCAGTTTGCCGGCACAGGGCACGCGAAAGCTCAGGAACTGCCCCGGCTTGTAGCGAAAGCGCTCGCGCAGTTGCGCCGGCACCTCCAGGACCAGCGAGCGCGCATCGGCGGTTTCGTCGATCACCGCGCAAACCTGCAGCCGATAGCTGCCGCTGGCCGACACCAGCGAGTCCTGCCCAAGCGCTTGCATGCCCATGTTCATCGTCGCCTCAAATGCCGCTGATCAATTGCGCGTTGTCCACCCGCAGTTCGGCGCCGTTGACGAAGTTCGATTCGTCGCTGGCCAGAAACAGCACCACGTTGGCGATATCGCGCGGCGCGCACATGCGGTTCATCGGGTCCTGGTCGAGCAGCGCCTGGTCGATCGGCTGGCCACCGGCCAGGGCCTGGGTCATCGGCGTGTTGACGCCGTCCGGGTGCACGCTGTTGCAGCGGATGCGATACCCCTGCTGCTTGCAGTGCAGGGCGATGGAGCGGGTCATCGCCGCCACCGCGCCCTTGGAGGCCGAATAGGCGCAGAACATCGGCATGGCGCCCAGGGCGGCCACCGAGGACATGTTGACGATCGAGCCGCCGCCACTGTCCTTCATGGCTTCAATGGCATATTTGCAGCCGAGAAAGTAACCGTCGCCGTTGATCTTCTGGACCCTCTGCCAGGTTTCCAGCGAGGTGTCCTCGATGGTGCCGGCCACCAGGATGGCGGCGTTGTTGACCAGCACATCGAGGCGCCCGAAGTGCTCCAGGGTGGTCTTGACCACCTGCTGCCAGTCGCTTTCGCTGGCGATGTCGTGGCGGATGAACAGCGCCTTGCTGCCAATCTGCGCGGCAACTTCGCGACCGGCCTGTTCATTGAGGTCGGTAAGCACCACCCGGGCGCCCTGGCTGGCCAGCAGCAGGGCGTCCTCGCGGCCGATACCGCTGGCGGCGCCGGTGACGATGCAGACTTTGCCTTCTACACGTTGCATGGTTGTTCTCCTGATGGTGCGGGGTTGCGGGCGGCGTGCGCGGCGATATGCGCCGCAGCGCGCCGCCCGGAGTAAATGCAGTCGGCCAGGGACAGGCCGGAGACATACAGGTTGGAGGCCACGCCCACGGCATTGCGCCCGGCGCTGTACAGCCCGGCGATCGGCGCGCCGTGCCGGTCGAGCACCGCGCCGCTGCGCTCGTCGACGCGCAGGCCGCCCAGGGTCAGGGCCGGGCAGGGGAACAGGCGGCTGTCATAGGACAGGTCGAGGGCATACCAGGGGCCGCTGTCCAGCGGGCAGAGCATCGCCGCCGACTTGCCCAGCGGGTCGGCGATTTCGCCTCGGGCCGCGCTGCTGTACTGCGCCACGCTCTGGCGCAGGTTGCCGGCGGGCAAGGCGCAGCGTTCGGCCAGCTGTTCCAGGCTGTTGCCGCGTTTGGCGTTGAACAGCAGGTTGAGCAGCACCGGCAAACGCTGGAAGTTCCACACCTTGCCCGGGCCGACCTGCTTGAGCGCCTGGCGCACCAGGGCGCGGTTGAGAATCAGGATGGCCTTGCCGCGCTGTTCTTCAACCATGGCGTGGCCGAGGGTGGCGCCGTACACCTCTTCATTGCAGTAGCGCAGGCCCAGGCCGTTGACGATCATGCCGCGGGCCCAGGCCAGCGGCGGGTTGATAAAGCGCCAGGCGCTGATCTTGTCCATCCGCGCCAGGCTGGCGCCTGCGCTCTGGCCCAGGAGCAAGCCGCTGCCATCGCAGGCGCTGCTACCCAGCGGCAGGCCGGCCAGGTACTGCGGCGCGTGCCGGGCCACCAGCTCGCGGTTGAAAATAAAACCGCCACAGCTGAGCAGCAGGCCTTTTTCGGCGCGAATCAGGGTGCGCACGGCATGGCGCTGCTCGATCTGTCGCAGGCGCTTGCGCAGCACCTCGGCCAGCGCCGGGGCGTACATCTGCAGGACGCTGACCCAGCGCGCCAGGCGTGCATGGCGGCGGGCGGCGCGGCTATCGGCAGGCAGTTGCCAGGCCACCACACCGAGCACCCGGTCGTGGTTGTCGACCACCAGCTGGCGCACTTCACACTGGCTGCGCAGGCGCACGCCGAGCTTCAGGGCGCTGGCGCGCAGCGGCGCAAACAGGCTGGCACCGGACATGCCCGGGCCTTTGGCGCGGTGCCCGCGAGGGGCGGGTGTGGCTTGCGCGGCGTAGGCCGGCACCGCTTCGTTGCCCGAGTAGTAGAGGTAGTAACGGTCGCTGGGGTAGGAGGTTTTCTGTGGCGGCACGCTGGCTTCGAAGGCCACGCCGTGGCGCTCCAGCCAGGCCAGTTGCTCGACACTGCGCTCGCAGAAGTCGCGCAGGGTGTCGGCCGATACCGCCTCGCCGACTTCCTGGCGCAAATAGTTGAACATCGCCTCGCTGTTGTCCGGGTAGCCGGCGCGCTGCTGGTAGGGCGTGCCGCCACCGGCATAGACCACGCCACCGCTGAGCGCCGTGGCGCCGCCACCGGCGAAGCGGTCCAGGGCCAGCACACTGAGGCCGCTGCTGGCGGCCTCGATGGCGGCGCAGACCCCGGCGCCGCCAAAGCCGACCACCAGCAGCTCGGCCGCGGCGTGCCAGTGCAGCTCTCCCGCATGCTCCACCCGCAGCGGCGCCAATGCGCTCAGGCTGTTCATGGCCCGGCCTCAGCCCGCTGCCGCGATCATGCGCGCAGGCGCTGCGGTGGTGGTGTAGCTGCCGTCCAGGTACACCAGCGGGGTGATGCTGGCGCTGGTGCGGATGCGCAGGATGCGGCCAATGAAAATGGTGTGGGTGCCATAGGTCATGCGCCCGTCCTGGCGGCAAAGAATCGATGACTGCGCGTCGGCCAGAAACGGAATGCCTTCTTCGCTGGTCTGCCAGTCGCCGCGCTCGAAGCGCGCCTCGCCCTTGATCGCGCCGCTGCACAGGTGCGCCAGGTCTTGTTGCTCGACGCCGAGGATGTTCACGCAGAAGTCGGCGCCGTCCGCCAGGGCGGCATGCGGTGAGGCGCTGGTGTTGACGCAGATCAGCAGCGACGGCGGCTCGGTGCTCAGCGAGTCGACCGCAGTGGCGGCCATGGCGAAGCGCTGGGTGCCGTTGCTGGTACTGATGATGGTCACGGACTTGGCCAGGCGGCGCATGGCCTGGAGCATGTCGGCTTTGAGATTGTTGTTGTTCATCGCACGGCCTCTGGTTGGCTTGGAGTGCGATGAATTCTTGCAATCGGTGCAAGGCCCAACATCGTCCGAGGGGACTAGGGTTTGTACGGAAAGTGCCTGCGCGACGATCATGCTTCGTTGAAAACAGGCTCGGAATGCTCATTTACAACTCGTAAAGTCGTGCGCGACCCCGGCCGTTCCTCGCCTGTTTTCGCCTTGCCTGATCGCCGCTCGGCGACTTTTCGTACAAACCCAAGTCGAGCCACGCCGTCGCGGCATGGTCCGTTTGAGGGATGTTGGCCGTCGGGCGCCTTGCTTGAATGCCGGGGCAGAGGCCGGTTGCGCCTCTGCTGCACGCGCGCCCCGGCGGACGGGGTGATCAGAGGAGAACAACAACATGCTCAATCACGACCTGATACGCCAGCGTCTGGCCCAGCGCGCCCGCGAGCTGGTGCCGATCCTGCGTGAACGTGCCGCCCATGCCGCGCAACGTGGCCAGCTACCGGAAGAAACCCTGCGCGATTTCCACGACGCCGGGTTTTTCCGCATCCTTCAGCCGGCGCGCTGGCAAGGCTACGAGCTGCAGCCGCGGGACTTTTTCGAGGTGCAGATGACCCTCGCCGAAGGCTGCATGTCCTCGGCCTGGGTGCTGGGGGTGGTGGCCATCCACAACTGGCAACTGGCGCTGTTCGACGACCGCGCCGCCGAGGATGTCTGGGGCCAGGATTCCAGCGTGCTGATTTCGTCGTCCTATATGCCGGTGGGCAAGGTCGAGCGGGTCGAGGGCGGCTTCAAGCTCAGCGGCCGCTGGGGCTTTTCGTCGGGCAGCAAGCATTGCCAGTGGGCCTTCCTTGGCGCCCTGGTGCCGCCGCAAGAGGCGGGCGGGGCGCCGGACTACCGGACCTTCCTGGTGCCGCGCAGCGACTACCAGATCATCGACAACTGGAATGTCATGGGCCTGGAGGCGACCGGCTCCCACGACATCCAGGTGAGCGATGCCTTCGTCCCGGAGTACCGCACCCACCGCGCTGCCGACGGTTTCATGCAGTACAGCCCGGGCAACGCGGTCAACAGCGCGCCGCTGTTCCGCCTGCCGTTCGGGCAGATCTTCGTGCGCGCGGTGTCGTCGTCGGCCATTGGCGCCCTGCAGGGCGCGATCGATCTGTTCGTCGAGCACAACCGCAGCCGGGTCGGGGTCAATGACGGGCGCAAGATGCTCCAGGACCCGGCGGCGCAAACCGCCCTGGCCAATGCCATGGTCTGCGTCGACGAGTGCCGCACGGTGCTGCTGCGCAACTTCGATTTCATGCTCAAGGCCGCCGAGGCCGGCGACGCCCTGGCCATGCAGACGCGGGTGAAGATGCGCTACGACTCGGCGCTGGTCGCCGACAAGTGCGCCAAGGCGGTGGCCGAGCTGATGTTCAACAGCGGCGCCTCGACGATCTTTCGCAGCCACGCCATCAACCGCGCCTTTCGCGACATTCATACCGGCCGCGCCCACGTTGCCAACAACCCGGCCAAGTACGCCTGGAACCTGGGCGGCGTGAGCATGGGCCAGGACAGCAGCGACTTCTTCCTCTGAAGCGCCAGATCACAGAAACCGGCTAGTCCGTTTGCGGGATTCGAGCGGCGCGGCGATCCCCGAGCATGGTGGCAAGGCGCGGGTCCCTGGCGCCGACCGAGCCGTTAACAAGAACAAGGATCAAGCATGAAATTCTCATTGATTTACGAAGCACAGACGGTGGACTCCAGCCGCGAAGGCGACCGCAAGATCTTCGATGACACCGTCGAGCAGGCAGTACTGGCCGACCAGCTCGGTTTCGACACCTTCTGGTGCGTGGAGCACACCGCCCTGAGCAATTACTCGCACATGTCGGCGCCAGAAACCATGCTCGCCTTTGTCGCCGGCAAGACCGAGCGCATCGGCATCGGCCATGGCGTGGTGTGCCTGCCGCCGGCGATGAACCACCCGGTCAAGGTCGCCGAGCGCATCGCTACCCTCGACCTGCTGTCCAAGGGCCGGGTGCATTTCGGCGTGGGCAAGGGCGGTACCCAGCAGGAGGCCGGTACCTTCGGCTACGACCTGGCGACCCTGCAGCCGCAGATCGATGAAGCCATGTACTTGATCCCGAAAATCTTCGTCCAGGACGAGATCGAGCACCACGGCGACTTCGTGCAGATCCCCAAGCGGCCGATCCACCCCAAGCCGTACCAGGACCCGCACCCGCCGATGTACCTGGCCTGCACCAACACCGAATCGCTGAAGAACGCCGGCGGGCGTGGCATGGGCGCGCTGGTGCTGGGTTTCGGCGGCCCGGAGGAAATCGCCAAGAAGGTCGAGGTGTACCACCAGGCCTGGGACAACCGTGACGCCAAGCAGCAGGTCGGCTTTCGCCCCAACCGCCACATCGCCGCGCTGTGCCCGGCCATCGTCCTCGACGACAACGAACTGGCGCGGCGCATCGGCATCCGTGGCCAGCGCTACTTCATGGAGTCGCTCGGCTACTGGTACGGCGGCGGCGAGCGGCCAGACCCGCAAAAGTGGAAAGACGACACCTACGTCGACGGCAACGGCCAGGCAGTGATCAAGTCGCGCTTTGCCTCCGAGGAAGTCAGCGTCGACTTCTCCGACCCGACCATGGCGATGATGAACCCCAACCATGCCTACGGCACGGTCGAGGACTGCATCGGTTACGTGCAGCGCCTGATCGATGCCGGCGCCGACGAGATCCTGTTCATCTGCCAGATGGGCACGGTGCCGCAATGGGCGCAGCTGGAGACCCTGCGCAACATCGGCGAGAAGGTGATTCCGCATTTTCGCAAGCAGTGAGGTGAAAGCATCGCGGGTCAAGCCCTTTCCCACAGACCCGCGAAATTCACCCGATAGCGCTAGTCCCAACAGACGATGCCCGGCCTTGTGCAGCGGGCTTGAATAGCGCTCAACACGTCGATCAACGCGAGGACAACAAGCATGGATATCCGCGGCCTGGGTTACGTCACCCTGCTGTCCACCGACTTGGCGCAATGGCGTCATTACGCAACCCAGGTGCTGGGCATGATGGTGGCCGGCGAGGGCGCTGACAGCGCCCGGCTGTACCTGAAAATGGACGATCGCCCGTACCGCCTCCTGGTGCTGCACAGTGATCAGGACGGCTTCGGCGCCTGTGGCTGGGAGCTGGCCGGCGAGGCCGCCTTCGAGCAGGCAATCGCCGAGCTGCAGCAGGCCGATATCGCCGTCGAGCGCGGCAATGCCGCCCAGGCCGAGCTGCGCAAGGTCCAGGCGGTGGCGCAGTTCTGCGACCCGGACGGCAACCGCCACGAGCTGTTCTGGGGCCCGCGCCAGGATTTCGCCCGGTTTGTCTCGCCGGTGGCAGTCAAGGGCTTTGTCACCCATGAGCTGGGCATGGGCCACGTGGTGCTGCCGGCGCCAACCTTTGAGCGCTGCCGCGATTTTTATCAGCGGATCATGGGCTTTGGCCTTTCGGACCTGATGAAAGTGCGCTTCACCCCTGACCCGGCCGAGCCGGAAAAGCGCATTCATTTTCTGCACTGCAACAATGGCCGTCACCACTCCCTGGCGATCTTCGAATGCCCGGTGCCCCATGGCTGCGTGCACATGATGGTCGAGGTCGACGGCCTCGACGAGGTCGGCCGCGCCCTGGACCGCATGCACGCCCACGGCGTCAAGCTCTCGGCCACCCTTGGCCAGCACACCAACGACCAGATGGTCTCGTTCTACATGAAAACCCCTTCAGGCTTCGACCTGGAGTACGGCTGTGACGGCCTGGTGGTCGACTGGAACCGGCACACCCCCTTCGAAAGCACGGTGGTCAGCCACTGGGGCCACGACTTCAGTGTCGGCCGCCCATGAGGACAACGATGATGGACAAACAAATGACCACGGCGCAGATGGTCGGCCAGCTGCGCGACGGCATGACCCTCGGCATCGGTGGCTGGGGCCCGCGGCGCAAGCCCATGGCGCTGATCCGCGAGATTCTGCGTTCCGACCTCAAGGACCTGACCGTGGTCGCCTACGGCGGTGCCGATGTCGGCATGCTTTGCGCCGCGGGCAAGGTGAAGAAGCTGGTATTCGCCTTCGTCTCGCTCGATTTCATTCCGCTCGAGCCGTACTTTCGCAAGGCCCGCCAGGACGCCGCCATCGAGGTCATGGAGATCGACGAAGGCATGCTCCTGCTCGGCCTGCGCGCGGCGGCCATGGGCGTGCCGTTCATTCCCACGGCGGTCGGCCTGGGCACCGATGTGCTGCGCCACAACCCGCAGATCAAGCTGGTGGCCTCGCCCTATGCCGACGGCAAAGACTGGGTGGCGATGCCGGCGCTTGACCTCGACGCCGCGCTGATCCACGTCGACCGTGCCGATGCCCGCGGGGTCTGCCAGATCAGCGGCCCCGACCACTACATGGACGACCTGTTCGTGCGCGCCGCCCGCCACAGCTACGTGACTTGCGATCAGCTGGTCGACAGCGACTACTTCCACAGTGCGCCGGAGCGCGCGCACCAGGTGTTTTGGGAGCGCAACCTGACCACCGCCGTGGCCCATGTGCCGGGCGGTGCGCACCCCTCGTCATGCGCGCCGCTGTACGGTTTCGATGTGCCGCATTTGAAGGCCTACACCGCCTCGGCCCAGGCCGAGGAGGGCTGGCAGGCCTATGTCGAGCAATTTGTCGCCTGCTCCCACGAGCAGTACCTGGAACAGGTCGGTGGCCTGGGCGCCATCCGCCAGCTTCCCCTGCCGGTTTTCTAAGCGAGTTTTCTATGACCACGCCAGCTACGACGTACAGCCTCGCCGAACTGATGATCTGCGCCGCCTCCGAGGCCTGGCGCGACGACGGTGAAGTCCTGGCCACCGGCATCGGGGTGATCCCGCGCCTGGCCGCCTCCCTGAGCATGCTGACCAGCAACCCGCAGTTGCTGATGACCGATTCCGAAGCCTACATGGTCGCGGAACCTGTGCCCCTCGGCGCACGCAACGGCTATCAACCCAAGCGCGACAGCTGGATGGGTTTTGCACGGATTTTCGACAACGTCTGGGGCGGCAAGCGCCATGCCCTGGTCGGCCCGATCCAGATCGACCGCTTCGGCCAGGCCAACCTCTCGTGCATCGGCGACTACGCCCGGCCCAAGGCGCAGATGCTCGGGGTGCGCGGCCTGCCGGGCAACTCGATCAGCCATGCCAACTCGTTCTTCGTGCCCAGCCACAACCGCCGGGTATTCGTTGAAGGCGAGGTCGATATGGTCTCCTCGATCGGCTACAACCCGGCGCGCCTGGCCCGAGGCTGGGCGCTGGATGAGGTGGATATCCGCCTGATCGTCACTGACCTGTGCGTCCTCGATTTCCACGGCCCGCAGCACCAGGTACGGATCCGCTCGCTGCACCCGGGGGTGAGTGTCGATGAGGTGCAGGACAACACCGGCTTCGCCTTGCAGGTGGACGCCGATTGCCCGGTTACTGCCGCGCCCAGCGAGGCGCAGTTGCAGCTGATCAGGCGCCTCGACCCGCACAACCTGCGGGCCAGCCAGTTGAAAGACAACCCCGCCGGCCAGCGCAACCTGCGTTGAGCCAGGCCCGGGCAATACGCCTTGCCGGAGTAGCAATCGATGAGCGAACAGAACAATAACAACCAGGCCGAGGTGGTGCTGTACGAGGTCCGTGGCGCGGTGGCCATGGTCACCATGAACCGCCCGCAATACCACAATGCGCAGAACTCGCGCATGACCTACGCGCTGGACGCGGCGTTTCGCCGGGCCTGCGCCGACGACGCGGTCAAGGTCATCGTGCTGTGCGGGGCCGGCCGGCATTTTTCCGCCGGTCACGACATCGGCACCCCGGAGCGCGACGTCAACCAGAGCTTCGAGCGCGTCAGCCTGTGGTACGACCACGTCGACAAACCGGGCGGCGAGTTTCTCTATGCCCGCGAGCAGGAGGTGTACCTGGGGATGTGCCGGCGCTGGCGCGAGATGCCCAAGCCGACCATCGCCATGGTCCAGGGCGCGTGCATTGCCGGCGGCCTGATGCTGGCCTGGGTCTGCGACCTGATCGTCGCCAGCGAGGATGCCTACTTCACTGATCCGGTGGTGCGCATGGGCATCCCCGGGGTCGAATATTTTGCCCACGTGCATGAGCTCAACCCGCGGATCGCCAAGGAGTTCCTGTTCATGGGCACGCCGATGCCGGCGCCGCGGGCCTACCAGATGGGCATGGTCAATCGGGTGGTGGCGCGCGAGGCCCTGGAGCCGGAAACCCTGGCCATCGCCGAGCGCATCGCGCAAATGCCGCGCCTGGGCCTGCAACTGAGCAAGCAGGCGGTGAACAACGCCGAGGATTTGATGGGCAAGCGCGCGACCATGGACATGGTCTTCGGCCTGCATCACTTCGCTCACGCCCACAACGAGCTGGTGTCCGGCGACCGCCTGGGCGGTTACGACGCCCGCGCCATGGCCAGTGCACAGCGCAAGCCGGAGGGGGCGTAAGCATGACGGTCTGCCTGCAAACGCCGCTCACCGAACTGTTGGGCTGTCGCTACCCGATCATCCAGACCGCCATGGGCTGGGTTGCCGAGCCGCGCCTGGTGGCGGCCACCGGTAACGCCGGCGGCTTCGGTTTTCTTGCCGGCGCGACCATCGAGCCGGCACGCATGGAAGCGGCGATCGTCGAGACCCGGCGCCTTAGCGACCAGCCGTTCGGGGTCAATTTTCACATGTACCAGGCCAATGCCGCCGACATCGTCGAGCTGGTGCTTCGGCACAAGGTCAAGGCGGTCAGCTACAGCCGATCGCCGGGCAAGCAGATGATCGCCCGGCTGAAAGATGCCGGCGTGGTCTGCATTCCCACCGTTGGCGCCCTCAAGCATGCGCAAAAGGCGGTGGAAATGGGCGCCGACGCGGTGACCATCCAGGGCGGCGAGGGCGGCGGCCATACCGGCGCGGTGCCGACTTCGCTGTTGCTCGGCCAGGTGGTCGAGGTGCTCAAGGTGCCGGTGGTCGCCGCTGGCGGCTTCAAGGACGGTCAGGGCCTGGTCGCCGCCCTGGCCTATGGCGCCGCCGGCATCGCCATGGGTACACGCTTTTTGATGAGCGCCGAAAGCCCGGTGCCGAGCGCAACCCTGGCCCGCTACCTGGCAGTCAACGACCCGGCGGCGGTAATCGTCAGCCGCGCCATCGACGGCATGCCGCAACGAATGATCCGCAACGAACTGCTCGATGCGCTGGAAGCCAGCGGCGGCCTCAAGCGCTGGTTGCTGGCGCTCAAAAGTGGCCTGGCCTACCGCCGCCACAGCGGCACCAGCCTGGCGCAGTTGCTCGCCAGCGCGCTGAAGATGCGCGGCAGCGGCGAGCTGAGCGCGGCGCAGGCACTGATGGCCGCCAACGCGCCGATGGTGATCCAGAAGGCCATGGTCGACGGCCTGCCCGCCGAGGGCGTACTGCCGGCCGGGCAAGTGGCAGCGAGCATTCACAGCCTGCCCAGCTGCGCCGAACTGATCGCGCAGATCGTCGGTGACGCGCAAGCGCGCCTGGGCGAACTGAGCCGCCGTATTTCATGAAGGGGAAGGGCATGAGCACATTTAGCGTCAGTATCGACAACGGCATTGCCGAGCTGGTCTTCGACCGGCCACCGGTGAATGCTTTCGACTGCCGGGGCTGGGCGGCAATCGCCAGCGCCATTGAAGCGCTGGGCAGCGATGCGCAGGTGCGGGTGATCGTCATCCGCGCCGAAGGCCGTGGTTTTTGCGCCGGGGTAGATATCAAGGAACTGGCCGCCGACGGCAACCTGATCGTCGCGGTCAACAAGGGCAACTACGACAGCTTCAAGGCCATCCACCGCAACCCGAAACCGGTGATCGTTGCCGTGCACGGCTTTGTCCTTGGTGGCGGCATCGGTATCTGCGGCGCCGCCGACATCGTCGTCGCCGCCGACTGCGCACGCTTTGGCGTGCCCGAGGTGGACCGCGGTGCCATGGGCGGCGGTGCCCACCTGCAGCGCCTGTTCCCGGTGCAGAAGGTCCGTCACATGTACTTCACCGGCGAGATGATCGATGCCGCCGAAGCCTACCGCCTGGGCGCCGTCGAGCGGGTGGTCAAGCGTGAGGCGTTGCGCGACACCGCGCTACAGATCGCCCGCAGCATTGCCGCCAAGAGCCCGGCGATGATCGCCCTGGCCAAGGAGGCGCTCAACGGCATCGAGGACGGCAATCTCGAAGACAAATACCGCTGGGAGCAGGGCTTCACCCTCGAAGCCTACCGCACCCAGGATTCCCAGGAAGCGCGTGACTCGTTCGTCGAGAAACGCGATGCCCACTTCAACGGCTGAAGGTACTGCGATGGACCTGACTTACACACCGGCGCAACAGGCCTTGCGTGCCGAGGCCCGGGCCTGGCTCGCGGCCAACGTACCGGCGAAAGCGCTGCAATCGTTCGACACCGAACTCGGCTTTGCCCAGCACCGGGCCTGGGAGGCCCGCCTCAATGAGGGCCGCTGGGGCATGGTCACCTGGCCGACCGAACTCGGCGGGCGCGGTTGCGACCTGATCGAATGGCTGATTTTCGAAGAAGAGTACTACCGCGCCGGGGCGCCGGCACGGGTCAACCAGAACGGCATCTTTCTGCTCGGCCCGACCCTGATGGAATACGGCAGCGAAGCGCAGAAAGCGCGCTTTCTGCCGCGCATGGCCACCGGCCAGGACATCTGGGCCCAGGGCTGGTCGGAGCCGGGCGCAGGTTCCGACATGGCGGCGATCCGCTCCCGCGCCGAGCGGGTTGGCGACCACTATGTGATCAACGGCCAGAAAACCTGGTCGACCCGCGCGGTCTGGGCCGACTGGCTGTTCGGCATCTTTCGCACCGACCCCGATTCCCAGCGCCACCACGGCCTGACCTTCATCCTGTTGCCGCTCGACAGCCCCGGCATCAGCGTACGGCCAATTGCACAGCTCAATGGCTTGCCGGGCTTTGCCGAGATCTTTTTCGACGACGTCAAGGTGCCGGTAGAGAACGCCCTGGGCGGCGAGGGCATGGGCTGGCACGTGGCGATGTCCACCGCAGGTTTCGAGCGCGGATTGATGCTGCGCTCGCCCGCGCGCTTCCAGGAAACCGCCCGGCGCCTGGTGCAGTTGTACCTGGACAACCGTGAAGCTGCCGACCGCGACCCGGCGATTGCCGAGGCGGTGATGCGCGCCTGGCTGGACGCCGAGGCCTACACCCTGGCGACCTACATGAGCGCCTCGAAACTGGGCAAGGGCGGCAAGATCGGCCCGGAATCCTCGACCAACAAGATCTTCTGGTCGGAGCTCGACCAGCGCATGCACGAAACTGCCCTGAGCATCCTTGGCCTGCGCGCCGAACTGCTGCCCGAGGCACCAGCCGCCGGCGATGTCGGCCAGTGGCTGGACGGCTTCCTGTTTGCCCAGGCCGGGCCGATCTATGCCGGCACCAACGAGATCCAGCGCAACATCATCGCCGAGCGCATGCTCGGCATGCCCCGCGCCTGAGGAGCAGACCATGGACTTTAGTTTCAGCAGCGATCAATTGCTGTTCCAGGACAACGTGCGCAGTTTTTTGCTCAACGAAGTGCCCCCGGAACGCCTGCGTGAACTGTGCCAAAGCGACAGCGGGCGCTGCGATGCGCTGTGGGGGCAACTGGTAGACCTGGGCCTGAGCGCCATCACCGTGCCGCAAACCTGCGGTGGCATGGGCATGAACGAGCTGGATTTCATCCTCCTGGCCCAGGAGTGCGGTTACGCCGGGCTGCCCGAACCGCTGGTCGAGACCATGCTGGTGGGCGTGCCGCTGCTCGCGGGTGTCGACGCGCCGCGCCGCCAGCATTGGCTGGCGCAGGTTGCCGAGGGCCAGGCGCGCCTGGCGGTGGCCGAGCCGGGCAACCCGCTGGTCAGCGATGCGCATGTGGCCGGGCTGCTGTTGCTGGCCCATGGCGACGAGGTGCATGCCGTGGAGCGCAGCGCAGTCAGCCTGACCCGCAATGTGTCGGTCGACCCCAGCCGCCAGTTGTTCCAGGTGCAGTGGACACCGAGTGCGTCTACTTGTGTTGCCAGCGCTGAGCAAGGGCGGCAGCTGTGGGCTGATGCCTTCAACCGCGGCGCCCTGGGCAATGCTGCGCAACTGCTGGGGCTGGCCAAGCGCATGGTCGACCTGGCGGTGGACTACAGCTTCGAGCGCAAGCAGTTCGGCAAGCCGGTGGGCTCGTTCCAGGCGGTCAAGCACCTGATGGCCAACGTCGCGGTGCACATCGAGTTCGCCAAGGGCCCGCTGTACCGCGCCGCCCATGCCGTCGCCCACAACCTGCCGGGCCAGGCCGTGCAAGTGTCGCACGCCAAGCTTGCCTGCGCCGAAGCAGCGGCGCTGGCGGCGAAGAACGCCATTCAGGTGCATGGCGCCATGGGTTACACCTGGGAGGTCGACCTGCAGTTGTTCATGAAGCGCGCCTGGGCCCTGGACAAATGCTGGGGCGACCGCGGCCTGCACAAGGCGCGGGTGCGTACGGCGCTGTTCGAAAGCGGCCTGGCGATTGGCGCCGGCAGCACCTTCTGATCCTGCTTATTGTTGAGGTAGAGCATGCCTGAAGCCTATATCGTCGACGCCCTGCGCACCCCCACCGGGCGGCGCAAGGGCGGCCTGAGCCAGATCCACGCCGCCGACCTGGGCGCCCATGTGCTGCGCGCGCTGGTCGAGCGCAACGGCATTCCCGAAGACGACTACGACGACGTGATCTTCGGCTGCGTCGACACCATCGGCCCGCTGGCCGGCGACATCGCCCGTACCAGCTGGCTGGCGGCGGGCCTTTCGCAAGTGGTGCCCGGCACCACCATCGACCGCCAGTGCGGCTCGTCCCAGCAGGCCGTGCACTTTGCCGCGCAGGCGGTGATGAGCGGCACCCAGGATGTGGTGATCGCCGGTGGCGTGCAGACCATGACCCAGATCCCGATTTCCTCGGCCATGACCGCCGCCGAACCCCTTGGCTTTAGTGACCCGTTCAGCGGCTCGACAGGCTGGGTACGGCGTTACGGCGCGCAGCCGCCGACCCAGTTTCGCGCGGCGCAGATGATTGCCGAACACTGGCGGCTGAGCCGCGCCGAGCTGGAAGCCTATGCGCTGGAGTCCCATCGGCGGGCCCTGCATGCCATCGAGCAGGGGTACTTCGAGCGCGAGATCGTGCCGCTGGCAGGGGTCGAGCACGACGAAACCCCGCGCCACACCAGCCTGGCGAAAATGGCCGAGCTGGAATACCTGTTTGGCTGCGAGCGGGTCACGGCGGCGGTGTCGAGCCAGACCTGCGACGCCGCCAGTGCTCTGCTGATCGTTTCCGAGGCGGCCTTGAAACGCTACGGTTTGACGCCGCGGGCGCGCATCCATCACCTCAGCGTGCGTGGCGACGACCCGGTATGGATGCTCACCGCACCGATCCCGGCCACTGCCCATGCGCTCAAGCGTGCCGGCATGACCCTGGCTGACATCGACCGGGTGGAAATCAACGAAGCCTTTGCTTCGGTGGCCATGGCCTGGCTCAAGGAGACCGGCTACCCCCATGCGCAGACCAATGTCAACGGCGGCGCCATCGCCCTCGGCCACCCGCTGGGCGCCACCGGCACGCGGCTGATGTGCAGCCTGCTCCATGAGCTGGAGCGCAGTGGCGGGCGCTATGGCCTGCAGACCATGTGCGAAGGCGGCGGCCAGGCCAACGTGACCATTATCGAGCGCCTTTAAGCGCCCGCAACCACACAGGGGAGAGCGACAATGCACAGCTGCGAGAACCGCGTAGTGATCATCACCGGCGCCGGTGGCGGGCTCGGCCGCGCCTATGCCCAGGCCTTTGCCAGCGAAGGCGCGAAAGTGCTGGTCAACGACATCAACCGCGATGCGGCCCAGGCCGTGGTCGAACAGATCCAGGCGGCAGGCGGCGTGGCCGTGGCCAACAGCGACGACATCACCTGCTATGACGACGCCGGGCTGATCGTGCGCCAGGCCATCGAGACTTTTGGCGGCCTGGATGTGCTGGTCAACAACGCCGGCATCTGCCGCGACCGCATGTTCGCCAGCCTCACCGAGGCCGACTGGGATGCGGTGATGGCCGTGCACCTCAAGGGTCACTTCTGCCTGGCCAGCCATGCCGTGCGCTATTGGCGCGAGCAGGCCAAGGGCGGCGCCAGGCTCACTGCGCGGATCATCAACACCAGCTCCGGCGCCGGTTTGCAGGGCTCGATTGGTCAGGCCAACTATGCCGCGGCCAAGGGCGGGATTGCTTCGCTGACCCTGGTGCAGGCGGCGGAGCTTGCGCGCTACGGCATCACCGCCAACGCCCTGGCCCCGGCGGCGCGTACCGGCATGACCGAAGCGGTGTTTGCCGAGGTGATGAAGCGCCCGGAGCAGGGCTTTGACTACTTTGCTCCGGAGAACGTCGCGCCGCTGGTGGTGTGGTTGGGGTCGGCGGCGTCCCAGGCGGTGACCGGGCAGATGTTCGAAGTCGAGGGCGGCAAGTTGTCGATTGCCGACGGCTGGCGGCGCGGGCCCCAGGTGGACAACCAGGGCCGCTGGGCGCTGGCTGAGGTGGGTGCGGCAGTGCAGCAACTGCTGGCCGAGGCGCTGCCGGCGCAGAAAGTCTATGGCAGTTGATTGAGGTTGTGCGCCGCTTAGGCGGGCCGCGCCATCCGTGAGGGTGGCGCGGCTTTTTTGCGTTACCCGTCTTGAAGGCACTGCCAATCCAGTGGGAGCGGCGGTACGGCGACCCGACTTGACCCGCGATCGGCCGCACCCCAGGCGCATCGGCCATCCGGACTAGGCGAGGCAAACGATTCTGTCGCCCGCACATCTGGCCACACTCGCCGGTACTTCCGCCAGACGAGTAAAAGGCGCCGCGATGGAATTTGCATTCAGCGACGAGCAGGAAATGATCCGTACTTCGGCCGAGGGCTTTCTCGCCGATGTCTCCCATTGCGCCGCCGTGCGCGCGGCCATGGCCAGCGACAAAGGCTATGACCCGGCACTCTGGCAACGCCTGTGCACCGAGATGTACTGGCCGGCGATCCACATCCCCGAAGCCTACGGCGGCCTGGGCCTGGGCTTTGTCGAGCTGAACATCCTGCTTGAACAGATGGGCCGGCGGCTGTTCTGTTCGCCGTTTTTCGCCACCGCCTGCCTGGCCACACCCGCTTTGCTGCTGGCCGGCAACCGGGCGCAGAAAAGCACCTGGCTTGCGCCTATCGCCGAGGGCCGTCTTACCGCCACCCTGGCCTTCACCCGCGGCAGCGGCTGGGCCGCGGAGGATATCCAGGCCAGCGCCAGCGCCGAAGGCCAGGGCTTTGTCGTCGATGGCCTGTTCGGCCAGGTGATCGATGGCGACAGCGCCGGGCTGTTGATCGTCGCCGCGCGCACGCCCGGCAGCAGCGGTGAATCTGGCATCAGCCTGTTCGCCGTCGAGGCCGACCGTGACGGTATCGAGCGCCAGTGGCTGCCGACCATGGACCAGACCCGACGCCTGGCGCGCCTTGAGTTCAACCGCGTGTACCTGGGCCCCGAGGCGCTGCTGGGCGAGGTCGGCAACGCCTGGCCGACCTTGCACAAGGTGCTGCAACTGGCCTGCATCGGGCTTGCCGCCGAGCAGGTCGGCGGCGCCCAGCAGGTGCTCGACCTGAGCGTTGCCTACATGCAGGAGCGCCAGCAGTTCGGCCGCCCGATCGCCAGCTTCCAGGCGCTCAAGCACCGCGCCGCCGACATGATGCTGCAGGTCGAATGCGCGCGCTCGGCCAGCTACTACGCCGCCTGTGTCGCCCAGGAAGTGCTCGACCCTGACGGCGACCCGCAGGTGGCCGCCGAGCTGCCGCTGGCCGCCGCCCTGGCCAAGGCGCAGTGCTCGCACAGCTATTTTCACTGTGCGGCGGAGTCGATCCAGCTGCATGGCGGCGTCGGCTTTACCTGGGAATACGACCCGCACCTGTATTTCAAACGTGCCCGCGCCAGCGAGAGCTACCTCGGTGCGCCGGCCTGGCATCTGCAGCAGATCGCCACGCTGATCATCGGAGAACAGCCATGAAGCTCAGTTTCAGTGAACAGGACGAGCAGTTTCGCCAGGAGGTCGCCGGCTGGCTGGCCGCCAACCTCTGCGGCGAGTTCGAGCCCCTGCGTTTTCGCGGCGGCCCGGGTGATGAGCACATGTTCCCGCAGCAGCGCAAAGCCTGGGAGCGCAAGCTGGCCGAGGGCCGCTGGACTTGCGTCGGCTGGGCGCCGGAGCATGGTGGCCGGGGCCTGTCGATCAGCCAGCAGGTGATCTTCCACGAAGAATACGCCCGTGCTGGCGGCCCCGGGCGCATGGGCCATATCGGCGAAGGCCTGGCCGGGCCGACCATCGCCGCCTTCGGCAACGACGAGCAAAAGCGCCGCCTGCTGCCCGCTATCGTCAGCGGCACGCAGTTCTGGTGCCAGGGCTACTCGGAACCGGGTGCAGGCTCTGACCTTGCCAACGTCAAGACCCGCGCCAGCCTTGAGGGCGGCAGCTGGGTGATCAACGGCCAGAAGGTCTGGACTTCGCTGGCCCACGAGTCGGACTGGTGCTTCGTGATCGCCCGTACCGAGCCTGGCAGCGTCGGCCATCGCGGCCTGTCGTTCCTGCTGGTGCCGATGGCCCAGGCCGGCATCAGCGTGCGGCCGATCGAGCAGATGACCGGCACTTCGGAATTCAACGAAGTGTTCTTCGACAACGCGCGCACCGACGCCGCCAACCTCATCGGGTCGCCGGGCGACGGCTGGAAAATCGCCATGGCCTTGCTCGGTTTTGAGCGCGGGGTTTCGACCCTCGGCCAGCAGATGCAGTTTGCCAATGAACTGAACGAGATCATCGCCATCGCCAAGGCCAACGGCGCAGCCCGCGACCCGCTGCTGCGCCAGCGCCTGGCCGAAGCCTGGTGCGGCTTGCGGATCATGCGCTTCAACTCGCTGCGCATGCTTTCCGGCGCCCAGGACGGCGCGCTGCGCAAGGAGGCGACCATCTACAAGCTGTTCTGGTCCAGCTGGCACGCCAACCTCGGCAAGCTGGCCATGGACGTGCTCGGCCCCGACGCCGAACTGCTCGAGGCCGCGCCCTATCAGCTGACCCGATTGCAATCGCTGTACCTGTTCAGCCGCGCCGACACCCTGTACGGCGGCAGCAACGAGATCCAGCGCAACATCATCGCCGAGCGCGCCCTGGGCATGCCCAAAGAACCGCGCCTGCGTCCCTGACCCAAGGAGTTAGTCGATGTCCACCCCCAACTATGTAGCGGGCCACGGCCTGTTGCGCGGCAAGTCCGTGCTGATCACTGCGGCGGCAGGTTCCGGGATCGGTTTTTCCGCTGCCTTGCGCGCCGCCGAAGAGGGCTGCCGGGCCCTGATGATCAGTGATATCCACCAAGGCCGGCTGTTTGAAGCCGTGGCAAAGATTCGCCAGGCCACCGGGCTTGCCGAAGTCTTCGGCGTGCTCTGCAACGTCACCGACGAAGCCCAGGTGCAGCACCTGGTGGGCTGCGCCGAGCGCGACCTGCACGGCGTCGATGTGCTGATCAACAACGCCGGCCTCGGTGGTTCGCGGGCGCTGGTGGAAATGCCCGACGAAGAATGGCAGCGGGTCCTCGACGTTACCCTCACCGGCACCATGCGTATGACTCGCGCCATGCTGCCCAAGATGATGGCCCGGCGCGCCGGGGTGATCGTCAACAACGCCTCGGTGCTTGGCTGGCGGGCCCAGAAGGAGCAGTCGCACTACGCCGCAGCCAAGGCCGGGGTCATGGCCCTGACCCGTTGCGCGGCGGTCGAGGCGGCCAGTCACGGCATTCGCATCAATGCGGTCAGCCCGAGCATTGCCCTGCATGATTTTCTCGCCCGCTCGGCGCCCCAGGCAGTGCTCGAGCAACTGGCGGCCAACGAAGCCTTCGGCCGCGCCGCCGAAGTCTGGGAGGTGGCCAACGTGATGATGTTCCTGGCCAGCGACTACAGCTCGTACATGACCGGCGAAGTGCTGTCGGTTTCCAGCCAGAGGGCCTGAGCATGACGCGTCTATTCGACACCCCGCACGCGCTGCAAGACGCCGTCGGTGAAGTACTGGGGGTCAGCGACTGGCTGCTCATTGACCAGGCGCGCATCGACCTGTTCGCCGAGGCCAGTGGCGATCACCAGTGGATTCATGTCGACCCGCAGCGCGCCGCCAGCGGCCCGTTTGGGGCCTGCATCGCCCACGGTTACCTGAGCCTGGCGCTGGTCAACCTGTTCCTGCCGCAGATCGTCGAGGTGCGCGGCATCGCCATGGGCGTCAACTACGGCTGCGAGCGCGTGCGGTTTCCCAGCGTGGTGCCGGTGGGTTCGCGGGTGCGCGGCAACGCCCAGCTGATCAGCGCCGAGCAGGTCAAAGGCGGCGTGCAGGCGCTGATCCGCGTCAGCGTCGAGATCGAGGGCCAGCAGCGCCCGGGTTGTGTGGTCGACACCATCAGCCGTTATTACCCCGCCTGAGTCCAGGCATCGGAGCATGTGAACATGAATGAAGCCGTTATTGTTTCAACCGCGCGCACGCCGATCGGCAAGGCCTTTCGCGGTGCCTTCAACGACACCGAAGCGCCGGCCCTCGGCGGCCATGTGGTGCGCGAGGCCGTGCGGCGCGCGGGGATCGAGGCCGGGCAGGTCGACGATGTGATCATCGGCGCCGCCGCCCAGCAGGGCACCCAGGCCTACAACCTCGGGCGCTTGTGTGCGATTGCCGGCGGCCTGCCGCCGTCGGTAGCCGGGATGGCCGTGGAGCGCCAATGCGCCTCGGGCCTGATGAGCATTGCCCTGGCGGCCAAGGGCATTATCTGCAACGAAATCGACATCGCCGTCGCCGGCGGCCTGGAGTCGATCTCGCTGGTGCAGAACAAGCACAAGAACCTCTACCGCAACCAGTCCGGCGCCGTGCTTGAGCGCGACCCGCAGGCCTATATCCCGATGATCGAAACCGGCGAGATCGTCGCCCAGCGCTATGGCGTGACGCGCCACGAGCAGGATGCCTATGCCCTGCAAAGCCAGTTGCGCACTGCCCAGGCGCAAGCCGCGGGCCTGTTCGAACTGGAGCTGACGCCGCTGAGCACGCGCAAGGCGATCATCGACAAGGCCAGCGGCGAGACCCGTTACGAGACCGTGACCTTGCTGCACGACGAATGCAATCGCGCCGACACCAGCCTGGCCAGCCTCGCTGCACTGGAGCCGGTGTGGCAGGGCGGGCAGTGGACCGAGGCCGGGCGCTTCATTACCGCCGGTAACGCCTCGCAGTTGTCTGACGGCGCTTCGGCCTCGGTATTGATGAACGCCAAGCTGGCCGAGCAGCGCGGCCTGGCGCCGCTGGGCATCTATCGCGGCCTGGCGGTGGCCGGTTGCAATGCCGACGAGATGGGCATCGGCCCGGTCTACGCGATTGCCAAACTGCTCAAGCGCCACGGCCTGAAAGTCGAGGACATCGGCCTGTGGGAACTCAACGAAGCCTTCGCCAGCCAGGTCCTGTACTGCCGCGATACCTTAGGCATCGACAACCAGCGTCTGAACGTCAATGGCGGGGCGATTGCCATCGGTCACCCGTTCGGCATGTCGGGGGCGCGCATGGTTGGTCACGCCTTGATCGAGGGCAAGCGCCGCGGCGTGCGTTACGTGGTGGTGAGCATGTGTATTGGCGGCGGCATGGGTGCCGCTGCATTGTTCGAGGTGGCTTGAGCATGAACCGTTTTGATGAACACGGCAGGATCCAGACCATGCAAGCCTACTGGAGCGAGGTCAACCTCAGCGTGCGCGAGCCGCAATAGCGCGCAAGCAAGGCTCACACCCGCCAGGGTGTGGCCTTGCGCAGGGGCAGCGCTTACGGCGATTTTGCCGCGTCGAGGAACGCCGGGCGCTCGCCACCGCCATGCACGGCAATGTCGGCGCCACTGACATAACGGGCCAGCGATGAGGCCAGGTACAGGCAACTGTCGCCAATGTCTTCGGGGCTGGCCAGGCGTTGCAGGGGGATGGTCGCGGCCACCTCGGCGAGGTCGCTTTCATCGCCATAGTGCAGGGCCGCCTGCTCGGTGAGGATCAGCCCGGCGGTGACAGCGTTGACCCGCACCTTGGGTGCCCACTCCACCGCCAGCGAGCGGCTCAGGTTGAGCAAGCCGGCCTTGGCCGCGCCGTAGGCGGCGGTGCCGGGGGAAGGGCGGGTGGCGCTGACGCTGCAGATGTTGATGATGCTGCCGCCCTCGGCCTGGGCCTGCATGATGCGGTTGGCCAGCTGGCTGAGGTTCAGCGGCGCCAGCAGGTTGAGGCGGATGATCGATTCGCTGAAGCGCGGCGAGGCGCTGGCGGCTTCGGCATAGGGCGCGCCGCCGGCGTTGTTGACCAGTACATCGAGGCGCCCGAAACGCTCGACTATAGCCGTCATCATCTGCTGGGCCTGCTCGATGTCACGCACATCGCAGGCCAGGAACAGCGCCTCGCGCCCGCCGCTGGCCGGCAGTGTCGCAGGCGCCTGGCGCCCGCAGATCACCACCTCGGCGCCGCATTCAAGAAAGCGCCGGCTGATGCCGCGGCCCACACCCTTGCCACCACCGGTCACCAGTACCACCTTGCCGCGAAAATCCATAGGGTCGTGCATGCCTGCCTCGTGTTCGCCACAGTAATGAGCTCGATGCTAGGCAGCGCACGGGCAGGGGCCAACGTCCGAAGGGACTAGTAGTCCTGACGGACGATGTTGGCGCCCTGGCCGCTCTGAATAATCCCGGTACAACAACAAGCCGGGAGGACACCTCATGGGCGCATCCGCGCAAGGGCACGTGGTAACGCTGGCCGATGGTCTGCAGCTGCATTACCAGGACGTTGGCACGGGCGAGGCGGTGGTGTTCATCCACGGCAGCGGCCCGGGTGCCAGCGGGCACAGCAACTTCAAACAGAACTACCCGGCATTCGCCGCGGCCGGCTACCGGGTGATCGTCCCCGACTTGCCCGGCTACGGCGCTTCGAGCAAGCCGCAAATGGTCTACAGCCTGGACTTTTTCGTCAGCGCCCTCAGCGGCCTGCTCGATGCCCTGGATATCCAGCGCTGCGTGCTGGTCGGCAATTCCCTGGGTGGCGCCATTGCCATCAAGCTGGCGCTGGACCAGCCTGGGCGGGTCAGCCGCCTGGTGCTCATGGCCCCTGGCGGGCTGATGGACAAGGAGCAGTACTACCTGCAAATGGAAGGCATCCAGAAGATGGGCGCCGCCTTTGCCAACGGCGAGCTCAACGATGCCGCCGGCATGCGCCACCTGCTCAGCCTGCAGTTGTTCGACCCGGCGCTGATCAGCGACGAAACCGTGGCCGAGCGCGTGGCGGTGGTGGGCCAGCAACCGGCCTGCGTGCTGACCAGCATGCAGGTGCCGAACCTGACCTCACGCTTGCCTGAACTGCAGTGCCCGATCCTTGGCTTTTGGGGGATCAACGACAAGTTCTGCCCAGCCTCCGGGGCGCAGACTCTGCTTGCAGCCTGCAGGCGGATCCGCTTTGTGCTGCTCAGCGAATGCGGACACTGGGTGATGGTAGAGCACCGCGAGCTGTTCAACCGTGAATGCCTGGTGTTTCTTGGGGAGGCACGGGCATGAGCGAGCAATTGCGTCGCCAGTATGGCGAAGAGCTGTACCAGGCCCTGTGCAGCGCCAGCACCCTGGCGCCCTTGAGCGAGCGCTGGGAGACCATCAGCATCGAGGATGCCTACCATATCTCGCTCTACAGCATCGAGCGGCGGGTGGCGGCGGGTGACCGCATCGTCGGCAAGAAGATCGGCGTCACCTCGGCGGCGGTGCAGCGCATGCTTAATGTGCACCAGCCGGATTTCGGTTTTATCACCGAGCAGATGGCCTTTGCCGATGGCGCGCAGATTTCCCTCGGTGCCAACCGCCTGATCCAGCCGCGCGCCGAAGGCGAGATCGCCTTCAAGCTCAAGCATGACCTGGTCGGCCCCGGCGTCACCGAGGCCGATGTGCTGGCCGCCACCGAGTACGTGATGCCGTGTTTCGAGATTGTCGATTCGCGCATCCAGGACTGGCGCATCCGCATCCAGGACACCGTCGCCGACAACGCTTCCTGCGGGGTGTTCGTGCTCGGCGACAGCCAGGTCGATCCGCGCCGGCTCGACCTGCCGAACCTGCGCATGCAGGTGTTCAAGAACGGCGAGCTGATCAGCCAAGGCCTCGGCTCGGCGGTGCAAGGCAACCCGCTGACCGCGGTGGCCTGGCTGGCCAATACCCTGGGCGCCTTCGGCATCCCGTTCAAGGCCGGGGAAATCATCCTTTCCGGCTCGCTGGTGCCGCTGGAGCCTGCACGGGCCGGCGACCAGTTTGCCCTGACCATCGACGGCCTGGGCAGCGCCCGGGTGTCGTTCTGTGCGTGACGTGCGAGGTTCAAGCGAATGAGCAAAAAACTGAAAGCGGCGATTATCGGGCCGGGCAACATCGGCACCGACTTGCTGATGAAAATGTGCCGCTCCGAGTGGATCGAACCGGTGTGGATGGTCGGCGTCGATCCGCAGTCCGAAGGCCTCAAGCGCGCTCGCGAGCTGGGGGTGAAGACCACCGCCGAAGGCCTGGACGGATTATTGCCGCATGTGCTCGACGACGATATCCGCATCGCCTTCGATGCCACCTCGGCCTATGTGCATGCGCACAACAGCCGCAGGCTCAACGAGTTGGGGGTGATCATGGTCGACCTCACGCCGGCGGCCATCGGCCCGTTCTGCGTGCCGCCGGTCAACCTCAAGCAGCACGCGGCGAGCCTGGCGATGAACGTCAACATGGTCACCTGCGGCGGCCAGGCGACCATCCCCATGGTCGCGGCGGTGTCGCGCATCCAGTCGGTGGCCTATGGCGAGATCGTCGCCACGGTGTCGTCCGGCTCGGTGGGCCCGGGTACCCGGCAGAACATCGACGAATTCACCCGCACCACTGCCGGTGCCGTCGAGCAGATCGGCGGTGCCCGGCGCGGCAAGGCGATCATCGTCATCAACCCTGCCGAACCGCCGCTGATGATGCGCGACACCATCCACTGCCTGACCGACGAAGAGCCCGACCGCGAGGCCATTCGCGCCTCGGTGTTGAGCATGGTCAAGGAGGTGCAGCGCTACGTGCCCGGCTACACCCTGATCAATGGGCCGATTTTCGATGGCCGCAAGGTGTCGATCTTCATCGAGGTCGAAGGCCTCGGCGACTTCCTGCCCAAGTCTGCCGGCAACCTCGACATCATGACCGCTGCCGGTTTGCGCACCGCCGAGATGTTTGCCGAAGAAGCCCACAAGGGCACCCTGCAACTGCCCGTCCGTTGAGTGGAGAACTGCCATGAATCTGCAAGGTAAAAGCGTCTGTCTGCACGACATGAGCCTGCGCGACGGGATGCACGCCAAGCGTCACCAGATCAGCCTGGAACAGATGATCGCGGTGGCCAGCGGCCTGGATGCCGCCGGCGTGCCGCTGATTGAAATCACCCATGGCGATGGCCTGGGTGGCGCGTCGCTGAACTACGGCTTTGCCGCCCACAGCGATGAGGAATACTTCGCTGCGGTAATTCCCACCCTCAAGCAGGCCAAGGTATCGGCCTTGCTGCTGCCGGGGATCGGCACCCTCGATCACCTGAAAATGGCCCATGAGCATGGCGTCTCGACCATCCGCGTGGCGACCCACTGCACCGAGGCGGACGTCTCCGGCCAGCACATCGGCATGGCGGCGAAGATGGGCCTGGATACCGTCGGCTTTCTGATGATGGCGCACAGGGTCAGCGCGCAAAAGCTGCTGGAACAGGCGCGGCTGATGGAAAGCTACGGCGCCAACTGCATCTACTGCACCGATTCGGCGGGCTACATGCTGCCGACTGAAGTCAGCGAGAAGATTGGCGTATTGCGGGCAGGTTTAAGCGCCGGCACCGAAGTCGGTTTTCATGGCCATCACAACCTGGGCATGGCGATTGCCAACTCGCTGGCGGCCATCGAGGCTGGCGCCGTGCGCATCGATGGCTCGGTGGCCGGGTTGGGGGCGGGGGCGGGCAACACGCCGCTGGAAGTGTTCGTCGCCGTGCTGGAGCGCATGGGCGTGAGCAGCGGCGTGGACCTGTACCGGATCATGGACGTCGCCGAGGACCTGGTGGTGCCGATGATGGACCAACCGATCCGCCTCGACCGCGATGCCCTGACCCTGGGCTATGCCGGGGTGTACAGCTCGTTCCTGCTGTTTGCCAAGCGTGCCGAGCTCAAGTACGGCATTGCTGCCCGCGACCTGCTGGTGGAGCTGGGGCGGCGCGGTACGGTGGGCGGTCAGGAAGACATGATCGAAGACCTGGCCCTGACAATGTCGCGGGCGCGAGGGGTGATGCCGACCTGAGGTGCAGTCCTCATCGCGGGTCAAGCTGAACTGGCCTAATGATCCCGGACACCTCTTAAGGGCGATATGATTCGCCCAACCAGGAGGTTCTATGCAGGAACGAAAGACTTATACCCGCGAGTTCAAGCAACGTGCTGCAAGCATGGTCCTTGACGACAACTGCTCGGTTCCCGACGTCTGCGCATCAATGGACGTCGGCCCCACAGCTCTGCGCCGCTGGGTAGACCAGGTTCGTAAAGAGCGTCAGAAAGGGCAACCAGTGCCAGGTACCAAGTCAATCAGCGATGAGCAGCGGGAGCTCCAGCAGTTACGCGCCAAGATCAAACGTTTAGAGACCGAGGCCGAAATCCTAAAAAAAGCTACCGCTCTCTTGATGTCGGATCCCGATCGTTTTTCCTGATCGAGGAGCTGAGAGAGTCAGGCTCGTATCCGACCAGCCAGCTTTGCAGCGCTCTGGGCGTTTCCCGCAGTGCGTTTTATGACTGGCTCGATCGCCGCTCGGTACCCAATACCGAGCGTGATGCGCTCAGGGCAAAGGTCGTGCAATTGCATGCTGAAAGCAGGGAAAGTGCTGGTGCGAGAATGATTTCTCAGTATTTGAAGGCCCAGCAGCTAAAGGTTGGAAGGTATCTAGCTGGAAGACTTATGGCAGAAGCGAACCTGACCAGCAGACAGCGCCGTCGCCACCAATATCGCTCCAGAGGTGTAGAAGCATTTGTGGCCAAGAATGTCCTTGAACGCAACTTCCAGCCCACAGCAATCAATCAGGTGTGGTGCGGTGACGTAACCAGCCTGATGATTGGGAAGCGCTGGTATCACTTGGCCGTGGTCATTGACCTGTTCGCCCGGCGGGTCATTGGCTGGTCATTTTCTCTGATCAATGATGCCCACCTGGTCAGCAAGGCCTTGGGAATGGCGGTGGGAGTACGAGGCAAACATGCGGGCTTGGTGTTTCATTCGGATCAAGGCTGCCAATACACCAGCCAACGCTTCCAATCCGAACTGCTTGAGCATGGCATAACCCAAAGCATGAGCCGCAGAGGCCAATGCTGGGATAACGCACCAACGGAGCGCTTATTTGGCACGCTCAAATCAGAATGGGTGCCCGCCAAGGGCTATGCAACGATCGAAGAAGCCAGACAGGACATGACCAGCTTCTTCTTGCGCTACAACCAAATCAGGCTCCATAGCTACAACAACTACCTGTCGCCAATAGCAATGGAGCAGTTGGCAGCTTGATCACCGTAATCGGTGTCCGGTAAAACTTGACCAGAACAAGCCCGCTCCCACAGGTCCCGCACAATTCTGTGGGAGCGGGCTTGACCCGCGATCGAGTGCAGCGGCCTCATCGCGGTTGAGCCAGCGCTCCCATGGCCATGAACAACGCGGCAATGGCCCGGGCCTCATGCAACTCGCCACTGGCCACCCGTGCCGGGATCTGCGCCAGCGGCACCTTGATGCATTCCAGCGGCTCCGGCTCGTCACCTTGCAGAGCACAGGGGCTCAGGTCCTGGGCCAGCACCACCCGATAACGATGACACAAATGCCCGGGCGCCAAGGTCAGTTCGCCCAGCTCGGTCAGCCGCGCCGCCCTCAGGCCGACTTCTTCGCACAGCTCACGCTGGGCCGCCTGCAGGTAGCTTTCATGCGCCTCGGCACCGCCCTTGGGCAGGCCGAGGATGGTGCCCTCTACGCCCACCGCGTACTCGCGCACCAGCAGCACGTGCTCGGGGTCGGGCATCGCCACCAGCATCACCGAGCGGTAGCCGGTGCCGCGCAAGCGTTCGTAGATGCGCCGCTGGCCGTTGCTGAACTGCAGGTGCAGGGCTTCGATCTGGAAATGGCTGCTTTGGGCCAGCAGTTCGGTCTTGAGGATGGTCGGACAGTTGCGCATGTGCAGGCCCCTGGCGGCGGGTGGATACCTGCACTGTGCGCTGTGCCCGGCAACCCGCCATCGTCCAAGCGGACGAGGGCGGGTGCTTCAGCCGAGGGTCGCCACGCTGCGCAAGATCAAGCGCACGAGCATGGTCTGGCGGGTCACGCCGGTCTTGGAAAAGGTCGAACGCAGGTGCGCCCGCGAAGTGTTGCGGCTGATGCCCAGTTCCTCCGAGGCTTCGTCCAGGGTCAGGCCGTTGGCCAGCAGCATCGCCAACTGGGTTTCGGCCGGGGTGAAATCGAACAGCGCCCGGACGATCTCCTGCGGCGCCGAGGATTGCTGCTCGGGGTCGCTGATGAAGATCACCACGGTCGGGCATTGCTTGCCTTCGCTCCAGGTCGACAGCGGCACCGAGCGCACGATGATGCCAAGGTCGGCGCGCCCGGACGGGCGTTGCACGCGCATGGCCTCGACCACCGAGGGGTTGCTGCTTTTTTGCGACAGCAGCGATTGCTTGACCAGGCGGCGGAACTCCTGGGTGTCGCGCGCGGTGCCAACCTGCAGGCCGTCATTGACCAGCTTGATGCCGTCCTTTTCCTGGATCAGCCGCTCGGCAACCTGGTTGGTCTGCAGCACCTTGCCGGTTTCGTCGAGGATGATGGTGCCCACCGCCAGCTGGTCGACGGCGCCGGCGTAAAGGTTGCGTTCGGTCTCGATGCGGTTGAGCTGCATGTGCAGTTTGATCGAGCGCTCCAGGTGCGGGATGAAGCGCGCCAGCAGGGTTTTTTCCTGGTCGCCGAAGGCCTGCTCATCGCGCCCGCGGCTGATGCGGATGCGGCACTGGGCGCCGTCGCCGGTATTGATGTCGGCCCCGAGGATATGGAACACGTCCACCGGCTCAAGGAAGTTCTTGTAGAACTCCGATTGCAGCAGCTCGTCGTTGGAGACGTAGCTGGCGAGGGTCACCACTTCGCGGTTGGGCAGGTCGACGAACGGGTCGAGGGCAAAGAAGTGCTTGTTGTACGAGGCGGTGGTTTCGCTCGAAGTACCGGTGGTGTTGACCATCAGGCCGTCAACGTGGGCGCTGGGCGGGCGCAGGATGAAGGTGACGTATTTGCTCTGTAGCTGCAGGTTGAGCTGGTTGAGGAAGGTGACCCAGGGAATGTTCTCCATCGGCCCTTGATAGAGGTGACCGAGCAAGTCGCTGAATGACTCGAGGGTGAGGCACGGCTGCATAGGGAACTACCATTTTTTATTATTAGCGTTGGCGATGGCAGAGAATAGTCGGCGTTAACGCGTGCACGCAACGCTCCGTACACGCATCCGGACAGGCGTAGCGCACGCCTGTCCAACGCGCTCGGCAAGGCTCAGGCGCGCTCGCCGTCAAGCACCACGAAACGCTTGCTGTCGGCGGTTTCGGCAGGCAGCAGGTCGACGTCGGTATAGAACTGCTCATACCAGCGTCGCAGCTGGTAAACCGGGCCGTCGCCGTCGCACAGCAGCGGATTGTCGACCCGGGTCTTGCTGTGCCAGATCGCCACGTCTTCGTAGAAAGCCGCCTGGGCCTGCTGCACGTAGGCCTTGGCCATGGCCTGGTTCTGCTCCTCGCTCAGGCCGGGGATCTTTTTCACCAGCACGCCGTAGCGCAGGGTGAAGCTGTTGAGGTCGATCGGCACATGGCAGTTGAGCAGGATCGAATGGATCGGCTGGCCGTTCATTGCCCCGGTCATTTCGGTGATCTGGTAGGCCGGGCCGAAGTAGGTGGCCACCGTGCTCAGCTCGCTGTCGCCAGACAGCCGCTCGCTGCGCGCACGCATGATCTGGGTGGCCAGGTGGCCTGCGAAGACGTTGCTGAACTCGGCCACCGGCGCGCCGTGCACGGTGCCGAAGTGGGCCATGTCGGCGACGTTGTCGATCAGCTCGCGGCAGTTGGTGTCGATCTGCAGTTCGGCCACTTCCCAGGCAGCCCACTGGTCACTGAAGCAGGCGTCGATGCGCGGGATCGCCTGCTCGGCGATCGGCGGGTTGCCTTGCGGGTCGTTCCAGACGAACAGCAGCTGGTTTTCTTCCATGATCGGCCAGCGCTTGACCTTGGCCCGCGGCGGAATGCGCTTGGCGTAGGGAATGTCGTCGCACACGCCATCGGCGCCCCAGCGCCAGCTGTGGAACGGGCAGCGGATCGAGTTGCCTTCGATGCAGCCGGTGCTCAGGTCGGCGCCCATGTGCGGGCAAAAGCCGTCGAGAATGTTCAGCTGGCCGTCTTCACCCTGGAACGCCACCAGGCGGGTGCCAAACACGTCCAGGCGGTGGGCCTTGCCGTCGCGGTAGTGCGCGGCCAGGCCCAGGCAGTGCCAACCACGGGCGTAACGGTCTTCCAGCAGCTTGGCTTCAATGCGGTGCAGGGTGCTCATCTTATTGTTCTCCGGGGTATCACGGGGTGTGCTGTGCGAGTGATTCTGCCGCCCCTGTACCAGCAGGCATCGTCTGAACGGACGATGGCCGGCCGTGGGCTGACGGCTCTACTGGCGCAATCAAGCCAGCAGCAGGAGAACGCAATGAGCAACGAGCAGGGGCGGGTAGCGGTGATTACCGGCGCCGCCAGCGGGATCGGCCGGGGCCTGGCCGAGCATGCGGCAGGGCTGGGCATGCAGCTGATACTGGCCGATGTCGATGGCCCGGGTTTGCAGGCGCTGAGCGCGCAACTGCAAGGCCAGGGCGTGCAGGCCATTGCCCAGCTGACCGACGTCAGCGATGTGGCCCAGGTCGAGCGCCTGCGCGATGTCGCCCTGGCGCATTTTCAGCGGGTCGACCTGCTGTTCAACAATGCCGGGGTGATGCAGACCGGCTACAGCTGGCAGATCAGCCACGAGCAGTGGCAGCGCATGCTCGCCATCAACCTGCAAGGGGTGATCAATGGCATCCGCAGCTTTGTGCCGCTGATGCTCGAGCAGGGCCACCCGGCCCAGGTGATCAACACCGCGTCGCTCGCCGGCTTGCTCAGCAGCCCGTTGATGGCGCCCTACAACGTCACCAAGCAAGCGGTGGTGGCGTTATCCGAAACCCTCAAATACGAGCTGGACATGCTCGGCGCGCAGGTCTCGGTGGCGGTGCTCTGCCCGGGGCCGGTGGCCAGTGACATCATGGCCTCCAACCAGGCCCGCGAGCAGGCCGACGCCACTTTCAGCGCCGTGCTCGACGAGCACATTCGCCAGGGCATGACGCCCCGCGAGCTGGCCGCCCAGGTATTCGCCGCGCTGGCCGAGCGGCGCTTCTGGATCTTCCCGCACAAAGACTTCAAGCCCGCCCTGGAGCTGCGCCTGCGCAGCATCCTTGAAGAAACCAACCCGCAGTTCCAGATGATCGCCGAAGGAGACGCCCATGCCGCTCGATAAACAGATCGCCGCCGTGCTCGAACAGTTCAGCGCCCAGGGGGAGCCCGACTACCACCGGCTCGATGCCGTGCAGTATCGGCAATATGCCGACCACCTGTTGCCGCCGATCCCTGGCGCGCAGATGGCCGAAGTGCGCGACCTGCGCGTGGCGGGCGCCGCTGGCGAGCTGGATGCCCGCCTGTACCGGCCGCTGGCGCAAGACAACCTGGCGCTGCTGGTGTTCTTCCACGGCGGCGGCTTTGTCATCGGCACCCTCGATACCCATGACCATCTGTGCCGGGCACTGGCCAGCGCCACTGGCGCGGTGGTGGTGTCGGTCGCCTACCGGCTGGCACCGGAGGCGCGCTTTCCGGCGGCGCCGCTCGATTGCTATGCCGCCACCTGCTGGCTGGTCGAACATGCCGCCAGCCTGGGCGTCGACGGCAGCCGCCTGGCCGTGGCCGGCGACAGCGCCGGGGCCAACCTGGCGATCGCCGTCAGCCGCCTGGCCGCAGAGCGCCAGGGCCCGCAGATTCGCTACCAGTGCCTGTTCTACCCGGTCACCGATGGCCGCTGCGACACCCCGTCGTACCAGGTGTATGGCGAAGGGTATCTGTTGTCGCGGGCGATGATGGCCTGGTTCTGGCGCAGCTACCTGCAACAGCCCGAGCAGGTCGAGGAGCCACTGGCCTCGCCGCTGCTCGCCGAGTCACTGGAGGGATTACCCGCCACCACCCTGATCACCGCCGAGTACGACCCATTGCGCGACGAAGGCGAAGCCTTTGCCCAACGTTTGCAACAAGCAGGTGTGGCCACCCGCCTGGAGCGTTGCCAGGGCATGGTGCATGGCTTTATCAGCATGAGCGCGTTTGTCGAGCGCGCCGCCCTGGCCCTGGCCGGGGCCGCGGCCGACCTGCGCCGGGCGCTGGGCTGAATGGCGGCGGCCTAGTCCGTTTGGACGAAGCAGGTTGTCGCAGCAGTTTTTAGTCTTGAGCGCACAACGTCTTTTCCTCACCTGTGGTGGAATGGCCATGAAAACAACAAGAACAATTTGCCTTGCCTTGACCGTCTGCGCCTTTGGCGCTGTCTACAGCGCCTTGCTGACCCGCCCGCTGCCGGCGCCGCTGACCATGGCCTATTACTGCCAGCCCAGCTTCCAGCCGTGTTACATCCCGGTGCCGAGCGTCGCCAGGTTGATGCCCTAGGCTTTGTTGCCCAGGGCCAGCAGCGCCCGCTCGCGGCTCAGTGGCTGGAGGACCCCGGGCGAGCCGCTGATGTGCACGTACAGGTAGTGCTGGCCTTGGTCATCGCGCAGTATCCGGTGCACCTGGGTCATCTCCGGGTGATACTGGCGCTGGGTGCGGTCGAGCAGCACTTCGTGGTGATCGATGTGCAGGCGGCGCAGCGCCGCTTCGAATTCGCTGTCGACGGCCTCGCGCAGCTTGCGCATGCGGCGTATCGACAGATAGCCAAGGCCGAAGGTCAGCGCGAAGAAGAACAGCGCCTGTAACAGTGATTTGTAGTGCTCCATCCTGGATTTGATTAGCCCTTGATTCTTGTAGTGGACGGCGCTTGTTTGAGGTCTGAGCGCCGCCTGTGGGCGTTAAAGGCTCATGTCGAAGGCATGGATTCGGTAGGGCAGCTCCATGTCCGGGTATCGCCGTCTTTCTCACCCAGTGCCAAGATTTCCAGGCAGCCCGGGTAAGCTGGTTGCTTATCGGCAGGCCCTTCAATGTAGGTGATGGCCTTGGGTGGGTTTTGCAGTTGCTGCTGGCATTGCTGGACCTCGCTGGCAAATCTTTCAAGGGCAGCGGAAGGGGGCTGAGTCGTGATCATGCCTGCTACGGTTTGCCAGTATTCCGAGGCTGCGTAGCCGCTTGCTCGGCAGTGAGAAAGCGGAGAAACAATTGAACCAACTCCGTCGCCTTCGACTTTAAGTGCTTGCATCTTCTGGTGTTGCGCAGGCAGGGCAGGGCCAACCGGAAGCGCTTCCATGGCCTTGATCTCAGCGACATAAGCCTGAACTTTGGTCAGGTAAGCGGCGGCGCTTTCGCGCTGCTGGTTGTACTGGCTTATTTCGTTGGCGTTGGTGCCGGTGACCTTATACTCAGGTTCGTTGTTGCAGCCCGCCAGGAGAGCAGAGGCGCCAAGGGTGATGATTGCGGTGCGTGTGGTGAACTTCATGTTCTTCAGTTATCTCGCTTCAGGGTCGTTTGCTTGACCTGACAGTGGAGCACAATGGCTGTCCCTGCCAGTGTTTGTCGCACAGTACTCGCGTTTGACGTCGAATACTGTTGCCTCAGTCCAGGTCCTGCGCCGAATGCCGCTCGGGCACCTGGCTGGCTTCATCGCCCCAGGTGCGGTTGACCCGCAAGCCGCGGACGACCGCCGGGCGCTCGGCAATGGCTTGCGCCCAGCGTTGCACGTGGGTGTAGTCCTGCACGCTGAGGAACTCGCCCGCCGAATACAGCCTGCCCAGCGCCAGTTGGCCGTACCAGGACCAGACGGCGATATCGGCGATGGTGTAGCTGTCGCCGGCCAGGTATTGGCTTTGCGCCAGGCGCTGGTCGAGCACATCCAGTTGGCGCTTGGTTTCCATGCTGAAGCGGTTGATCGGGTATTCGAATTTTTCTGGCGCGTAGGCATAGAAGTGGCCGAAGCCGCCGCCCAGGTAGGGCGCTGCGCCCATCTGCCAGAACAGCCAGTTGAGGGTTTCGGTTCGACCCGCCGGGTCGCGGGGCAGGAACTCGGCGAATTTTTCTGCAAGGTAGAGCAGGATCGAACCCGACTCGAACACCCGCACCGGCGGTTGCACGCTGCGGTCGAGCAGGGCGGGGATCTTCGAGTTGGGGTTGATCTCGACGAAGCCGCTGGAGAACTGCTCGCCTTCGCTGATGCGAATCAGCCAGGCGTCGTACTCGGCGCCGGCATGCCCGAGGGCCAGCAGCTCTTCGAGGAGGATGGTGACCTTGACGCCATTGGGCGTGGCCAGGGAGTACAGTTGCAGCGGCTGCTTGCCCAGCGGCAGGGCCTTGTCGTGGGTCGGGCCGGCCACCGGGCGGTTGATGTTGGCGAACTCGCCGCCCGACGGCGCGTCGTGCTGCCAGACCCGAGGCGGGACATAGGGTGCGTTGCTCATGCGATGAACCTCCTGGTGTGCTCGAGGGGCTCATGTTCGGGCTTGGCGCGCGCGCTTGTCAAACCGCGCGGCCACTGCTGCCCGGGCGTAAAAGCCAGCGTTCTAGAAGCTGTACTCAAGCACGCTGGCGATCGAGGTTTGTACCCGCCGCTCGACAATCGGGCTGTCGCTCACATGCCCGGAGAGGTTCTGTACATCCAGCAGGGTATGCAGGCGGGTGTTGTCGCTCAGCGGCAGGCTCCAGGTCAGGTTGACGCCCTGGCTGACCAGGCCACCGTGGGTCTTGTGCGCGGCAAAGCGGCTGTTGGCCGCTTGTTGCGCGCTGACGCCATACCAGGTACGGACGTAGTCGGCGTCACCAAACAGCGCATTGACGTTGCCGCTCAGGCTGCCGAAATCGCCTTCGTACAAGGTGGTGCCGACGCTCAGTTCGAGGGTCTGGTAGGCGGAGCCGGTGTCTTTGTTGCTGTCTTTTTTCAGCGCATGCTCGAACGTTGCACCGAAGGTGACCGGCCCCCAGGTGTAGGAACCTTCCATGCCCAGCAGCGCGCGGGATTTGATCGAACCCATGCCACGCAGGCGGTCGGAGCCGCGATAGCCTTTCTTGCGGTCCTTGCGCTCGTCGCTGGTGCCGATGTAGGTGCTGAAACTGGCGTCGTCCCCTTCGTGTTTCCAGCCCAGGCCTTTGTCCCGCAGGAACAAACCATAAGGGCTTTCGATCTCGAAGCCGAGCACCGGTGCCGTAGAGCGCTCACTGCTGCCACTGTAGCGGGGGGCATTGGCGGCGCCGCCTTGCAGGGTGAACTGCCACTCTTGCGCCAATAAGTTCGCTGAGGCGCTCACCAGGCAGAGGCCGGTCAACGCAGTGTAGGTCCTTGTCGTCTTCATGGGGGTTACAGTGTTCCCGTAAATTTAAGTCTGATCAGGGTACGGGGCTTTGTTGTTAGTATCCGTGAGCAGGATGTAAAACTCTGTTAGTGGCATATTTATTCAATGGCTTTGCAGTTTTTGTAGAACATCCGGCGAAGCCCGAAGAGCAACTTGGAGAACAGCAGTACCCAACGGCTCAATAGCCGATGACAGGCAATAACGTTTGCCCTGGCTGTTACGGGTTTCATCAAAATTAAATAGCGGCTAGATATGCTTATTGGGGCCGCAGGGGACAAATACCGCTATTAACCCGAGGGTGTGCGAATAAAGGAGAAATGCCCGCGCGGCGAAGAGCGCTTAAACTGTCTGATCATTATGTGCCTCTGCCAGTTGCTGTTGTGCCGCCGCCCGGTCTTGCGCAGTCACGGAAGTGAGTTTTGCCAGGCGCGGGGCCAGCCAGTTGTTCAGGTCGTCCATATAGCTGAACATCACCGGTACGAAGACCAGGCTGAGCAAGGTTGAAGTCACCAGCCCGCCGATCACGGCAATTGCCATGGGCGCGCGAAAACCGGCATCGGCGCCGCTGCTGAGGACTGCCGGGAGCATACCGGCGACCATGGCAAGGGTGGTCATGACAATTGGCCTGGCGCGTTCGGCGCCCGACTGCATCAGTGCCAGGTGCCGAGGCATGCCGGCGCGGCGCTTTTCGATGATGAACTCGACCAGCAGAATCGAATTCTTGGTGTCGATGCCCATCAGCATCAGCAAACCGATAACCACCGGCAGGTCGATGGCGGCGCCATACAACAGCAGGCCGCCGATGGCCCCGCCGACCGCCAGGGGCAGCGAGACGAGGATGGTCAGCGGCTGCAGGAAGTCACGAAACAGCAGGACCAGTACGGCAAACACCATGAGGATGCCGAAGGTCATGGCCGTGGCGAACTTCTCGAACATTTCATTCATGTACTCGGCGTCGCCATACTCCACCTCGCGCACGCCAAGGGGCAGGTGCTGCAAGGCGGGGGTGGCCTGGATCGCTTCCAGCGCCGAGCCGAGGCTTATGCCGGCGAGGTCGGCGTCCACCGAGATGCGCCGCAGCCGGTCGAAGCGTTCGATCCTGGTCGGGCCACTGCCGTAGTCGATGTCGGCGACACTGTGCAGCGCCAGCGTGCCGCCGTTGTCGCTGGCCACTCGCAGGTTGCGCAGGGTGTCGAGGTCGCCTTGCTGTCCCTCGGCCAGTTGCACGCGAATCGGTACTTGCCGGTCGTGGAAGTTGAAGCGCGCTGAATTGGCATTGATATCGCCCAAAGTGGCAATTCGCGCCACGCTGCCGATGGCCTGGGCACTGACGCCAGAGCGGGCGGCCTCATCCAGGCGCGGGCGGATCAACAGCTCCGGACGCGGCAAGGGTTCGTTGACCTGGACATTGGCCAGTCCCTTGATCATGCGCATATCGCTTTGCAGCGCGTAAGCGGCCTGGGACAGTTGCCGGGCGTCGGCACCGACGAGAATCACCGAGATGTCTCGCGCCGCGCTGTCGCTGCGAAAGGCAAAGCGCACATCGGCGAACTCACCGAGGACCGGTCGTAGCGCGTGCTCGAATACCTTCTGACTCATCTCGCGTTGCTCGGGTGGCACCAGGCGCACCAGCAACTGGCCGCTGGCGACATCGGTGGCGCCGGAGGCATCTTCGCCGCCGGCGGTGCTGAAGACGAACATCACCTGCGGCTGCTGGCGCAGTTTCGCGGCCATCTGTTGCAGGGTCCGGTCGGTCTGCGCCAGGGGCGTGCCGGGTGGCAGGGAGACATCGATGCGGCTCAGGCTGGTATCGCTGACCGGCATGAAGCCCGAAGGCAGCAGCGGTACCAGGGCAAAGGAAGCCAGCAGGAAAACCGCCGCGATCACCAGGCTCTTGCGCCGATGCGCCAGTGCCCACTCAAGCAGGCGCAGATAGCGCGCGAGCAAGCCAGAGGGTGCTTGCGTTGCCTGCAACTGATGCTCAGTCGATTTGGGCTTGAGCAAGTAGGCAGCCATCAGCGGCGTCAGCAGCCGTGCCACCAGCAGTGAGCTCAACACCGCTGCCGACACGGTGATGCCAAAGGGGGTGAAATACTGGCCGACAAAGCCGCCGATAAAGCTCACCGGCAGGAACACCGCAACGATGGTCGCGGTAATTGCCACCACGGCGAAGCCGATAGCATCTGAGGCGTCAATGGCGGCCTGGTAGGGGCGCTTGCCCTGGTCCAGGTGCCGCTCGATGTTCTCGATTTCGACAATCGCATCGTCGACCAGGATGCCGATAACCAGGGTCAGGGCCAGCAAGGTGATGCTGTTGAGGCTATAGCCGAACCAGGCCATGGCGGCGAAAGTCGGCAGGATCGACAAGGGCAGGGCGATGGCCGCCACCAGGGTCGCACGCCAGTTGCGCAGGAACAGCAGTACCACCAGCACCGTCAGCAGCGCGCCTTCGATCAGGGTCATGATTGCGGCGTTGTAGCTGGCCAGCGTGTAGTCGACCATCGAGGCGACCTGCTGGACTTCGATGTCCGGGTGATGTTGCTGCAGGCGCTGGAGCGCAGCCTCTACTCCTGCGGCCACCCGGGTATCGCTGGAGCCCTTGGCACGAAACACGGCAAAACCGACCACCTGCTCGCCATTCAGGCGCGCCAGCGAGCGCATTTCACCGGCGCCATCGACCACGCTTGCCAGCTCGTTCAACCGCGCCCAGCGTCCGTCCGGCAGGGCGATTGGCGTGTCGCCCAGGGCTTGCACGGTCAGGGCGCTGCCCAGTGTGCGTATGGATTGCTCGCTGTCGGCGAGAATCGCCCGCCCGCCGGGCACGTTGCTGTTGCTGTGCAGCAGCTGGGTGTTGACCTGGTCGGCCGAGATACCCAGCGCCTCAAGGCGCTCGGGCTTGAGTTCGACCTTGACCTCACGCTCCAGGCCGCCCAGGCGCTGCACTTTTTGCACCCCGGGCACGCCAAGCAGTTCCCGGCCGAGTACATCATCGACAAACCAGGACAGGTCCACGGCATTGCGCGCACTGGATTTGACGGCGTAGTTGAGGATCGCCCCGCCCTCGACATCAATGCGCGTGACCAGCGGCTCTTCGATAGTCTGCGGCAAGTCCGCGCGAATTTGCCCGATGGCATCGCGGATGTCGTTGGCGGCGCGGTCGGGGTCGACACCGAGCTGGAACTCCACGGTGGTGACCGAGATGGCATCGGCGATCGTCGAGGTGATGTGACGGATACCGGCCAGGCCGGACACCGCGCGCTCGACCCGCTGGGTGACCGCATGTTCGAGTTCGCTCGGCGCGGCACCGACCTGGACCACGGCGACGGTGATCACCGGAAAGTCGACCCGTGGGTTGGCGTTGATCGGCAGGTCGGCAAAGGAGATCCAGCCTGCCACGGCCAGCACCAGGAACAATACCAGGGTCGGGATGGGCCGCCGAATGGCCCAGGACGACACCGCCAGGTTCATTGCTCCAGCTCCTGTGCCAGGCTGACCACGTCGCCGTTGCGCACGAAGGCCGAGGCGCTTGCCACCACCCGCTCACCGGCGCCAAGGCCGCTGCTGACCTGCACCCGCAGGCTGTTGCGCTGGCCAAGGACCACGCTACGCACGCTCGCCTGGCCGTGGGCATCAAGGACCATGACGGTGGCGCCGCCATCCTCGGCAAAGGTCACCGCCCGTAGCGGAATGACCACCGCCGCGGCGGTAGTGCCGGTTTCGATCCTGCTACTGGCGAAACTGCCAGCGCGCGCATCGGCCGTTGCCGCGAGGCTGATGCGCACGCGCCCCAGGCGGGTGCCGGCATCCACCTTGGGCGCCAGCAAACGCACCGTGCCGGCTACGCTCTGGGCCATGCCCGCGACCTGCACCTGGACCGCAGTACCGACCCGAATTGCTTGCAACGCACTTTGCGCCAGTTCGCCATCGAGCTCGAGTTGGCCGTCACGGATCAGTTTGAACAGCGGCTCGCTACCGGCCATGGCGCCCAGCCGGGCGTGACGTTCGGAGATGATGCCGTTGACCGGGGCGAGGATGATGGCCTTGTCGCGGCGAGTGCGGGCGTCAGTCAGTTGGGCGATGGCCTGTTGGTGCTCGGCCCGGGCGGCAGCCAACGCGGCGGCGCTGGCGTGGGCCTGGGCGCGCTGTTGGTCGAGTTGCTGGGCGCTGACCGCACCGATACTGCCCAGCTCATTGATTCGCGCAAGGCTGGCCTGTGCCTCGATGTCGAGCGCTTGCTGCTGCTTGATCAGGGCTGCGTTGCGATTGAGGGTGGCCTCGGCCTGGCGCACTTGGGCGTCGAGGGTGTCGGTTTCCAGTTGCGCCAGCAGTTGCCCGGCCGCCACCGTGTCACCTTCCTCGACCAATACCCTGGCGATGCGCGTGTCTTGCAGTGCGGTCCCGATGGACACCTCGTCGCGGGCTACCAGGCTACCGGTGACAAGGAGGGTCTGGCTCACGGTGCCGGGTTCGGCCAGCACGCTGCTGACCTTGAGCAGGGGCACGGGCGCAGGGGTGATGTCCGCTTGTTCGCTGGCAGGCATCACCAGCACCCAGCCTGCCACCAGCAGTAACAGCAGGCCGGTGATCCACAGACGGGGTTTGTCTCGCAGCACAGATACCATCGCGATCAATCTCGAGTAGGCACAGCAAAGGGGAGGCACAGCGAGCGCAACAGGCTGATATCGGGCGGCCTATGGCTGAATCTGCAGGAACCTGCGGATGATCGTGCGCAGCACCGGTTTATGGGCTTTGGCCTTGAAGCCGGGCTCGAGCACGACGCGGCCGATGCCGCCTTCGGTCAGGGCGATCAGCCAGGTCGCGGCCATCGAGGTATCCAGCGTCGGGTCGATCTGCCCGGCTTCGATGCCACGCTGGAGCAAGGCCTGCAGATCGGCCTTGACCTTGGCGTCATTGACCGCAAGCAGGGCACCGACTTCAGGGTTGCGCAAGGCTTCAGCGGCGACTTCGAGGCTGATTCGGGCGTAGCTGGGGTCGCTGCACAACTCCATCATGGCGATGGCGATGTTCTCGATTGCAGCGAGGCTGTCCTTGGCCTTGGCGTAGTGGGCGATCAGCTCGGCCATGCCATGCTGGTCGTCCTGGGCAATGGCCTCGATGATCGCGTTCTTGCTGGGGAAATAGTGGAACAGGTTGCCCGGGCTCATGCCCGCAGCGGCGCAGATTTGCGCGGTCGAGGTGGAGTGAAAGCCATTGCGCGCGAAGCATTCGATAGCCGCATCGAGGATCTGCTTGCGTTTGGCGGCGACTTTGTCCGGGTCTACGGTTCTCATGTGTGGCTTATTAATAGACTGACTGATCGATCTATTATTGGCCTGCCGCTGCACGCCGTCAAGCGAGCAGGGCGACTGGCGGGATTACTGCCGGGTGTCGGGCATGTTCTTGCTGATGCAATGTATGCCGCCGCCGCCCGCAGCGATCGGGTCGATGTTGACCTGCTCGATGGTCCGCCCCGGGTACAACTTGGCCAGCAACTGCTTGCAGTACTGGTCAGCTTTCGGGTCGCCAAACTGCGGGGCAATCACCGCGCCATTGATCGGCAGGTAGTTGATGTAACCGGCGGCAAACTCCGGGTTGTCGCGGGTAAAGCGGTTGCTGCGCAATTTGCCCGGTGGCGGCAGCAGGTGCACGGTCAAGCGGCGGCCGTCGGCGTCGGTGGCCTGCTTGAGGATTTCCAGGTGCTTGCGGGTGACCCGGTAATCGTAAGAGTCCGGGTCGTTGTCGAGGTTGGCGATCACCACCCCCGGCTCGACGAAGCGCGCGTAGAAGTCGACGTGGGCATCGGTAATGTCCTGACCCTTGATGCCCGGCAGCCAGATGATCTTGCGCAGGCCAAGGTTGGCTTTAAGCTCGGCCTCGACATCGCTGCGGCTCCAGTCGGGGTTGCGGTTGGCATTGACCCAGCAGCTTTCGGTGATGATCGCCGTGCCGTGGCCGTCCACTTCGATGCCGCCGCCTTCGCCGGTCAGCTCGCTTTGCAGGTAGGGCACGTTCAGGGTTTCGCTCAGCGTTGCCGCCACGCGGCTGTCGTTGCGGTGGCGTTGCTTGTTGCCCCAGCCGTTGAAGTTGAAGTCCATTAGCGCGCTATTGCCGTCGTCGTCGATGACGAAGCAGCCGCCGTAATCGCGGATCCAGATGTCGTCCAGCGCCATGGGCAGGAACTCGATGTTGTCGCTGCCACATTGCTCGCGCGCATCGGCCAGGTCTTCGGGGCGGCAGAGTACGCTGACCGGCTGGTAGCGGGCGATGGTCCGGGCCAGTTGTGCGATGCAGCTGTTGACCGCGTCCGCCTGGTCTTCCCAGACATTTTCGGCGGCGGCAAACGCCAGGAAGATCCGCCGCTGGGCCTGGTCTTCTTCGGGCATGAACCAGCGCTGGTCAGCGGCCATGGCCAGGCGCAACGGGCCCAGGCCCAGGCCGGCAATGCCGGCGGCGACTGACAGATGCTTGAGAAAGGTACGACGGGGTGTCATCGGTGTGGCTCTCGTAGTGACGGCTCAATGGGCCGAGGAAGTCTTGAGGGTGGTCCAGGTACGCATGCGCGCGCGCATGTCTTTCTGGGTAATGTCCTTGCCCGGGATCAGCCGCGCGTAGGTTTCGTCGCTGACGTAGATGTCCGGGTTGTCACGCATCTGCGGCTCGACCAGCGGCCGTGCCTTGGCGCTGGAGGTGGGGTAGCCGGTGAACGAACTGATGGCGGCCATCTGCTGCGGCTGCATGACGAAGTTGATAAAAGCGTAGGCGTATTCCGGGTGGGCGGCATCGGCGGGAATGGCCATGCTGTCCATCCAGATGGTCGTGCCTTCCACCGGGATGTGGTAGCGGAACTCGACCTTTTTACCGGCGGCATCGGCGGTGCGCTGGGCCTGGATCATGTCGCCGCTGTAACCGAGGGAAATGCAGGTGTCGCCATTGACCAGCTGGGTCACCGGCTGCGACTGGAACTTGCGGATGTACGGCTTGATCGCCCCGAGCATCTGCCGGGCGGCGAGCAAATCATCGGCCTTGCCGCTGCGCGGGTCCTTGCCCAGGTAGTGCAGCACCACCGCCAGCACTTCGTCGGGCGAGTCGATCATCGAGATGCCGCAGTCGGCCAGCAGCGCGGCGTTTTCTGGCTTGAACAGCAGGTCGAGGCTGTTGACCGGGGCATTGGCGATGCGCTGCTCGATGGCCGCGCGGTTGTAGGTCAGGCCGATGCTGCCCCAGGTGTAGGGCACGGTGCTCTCGCGCGAGTTGGGGTAGCGCTGGTGCAGGCGCTGCAGGCCGGGCTCGATGTCTGCCAGGTGTTCGAGCTTGGCCGGGTCGAGCTTTTGCAGGGCGCCGGCGCGGGCCAGGCGTTCGGCCACGGTGTCGCCGGGGAAAATCAGGTCGTAGCCGCTGTTGCCCGAGAGCAGCTTGGCCTCGAGGGTTTCGCTGCTGTCCATGACGTCATAAATGACCTTGATGCCGGTCTGGGCGGTGAAATCCTTGAGGGTGTCTTCGGCAAAGTAATCGGCCCAGTTGTACAGGCGCAGCACTTTGTCTTCGGCGTTGGCCAGGCTGCAGCCCAGGGCCAGGGAAAGGGCGATCAGGGTTTTCAGGCTGTTCATGCGCCATGCCTCCAGGTGCTGTGTGGGTGACGGCCGTCCAGGCTCAACAGGGTGGCGTACATTTCCGGCCGGCGGTCGCGGTAGATGCCCCAGGTCAGGCGCTCTTCGCGCATGTGCGCCAGGTCCAGCTCGGCCAGCAGCATGCAAGGGCTGTCGCGATCGGCTTCGGCCAGCAGGCGGCCCTTGTGGTCGGTGATGAACGACGATCCATAAAAACGCATGTGCAGCTCGGCATCGCTGCGCGCCACTTCAACGCCGGTGCGGTTGGCGGTGATCACCGGGAGGATGTTGGCGGCGGCGTGGCCGCGCTGGGTCAGTTGCCAATGGTCGCGCGAATCCAGCGCCGCAGCGCCGGGCTCGGAGCCGATGGCGGTGGGGAACAAGAGGATTTCTGCACCTTGCAAGGCCAGGCAGCGGGCGGTCTCGGGGAACCACTGGTCCCAGCAGATGCCCACGCCCAGGCGCCCGACGGCGGTGTCCCAGACCTTGAAACCGGTATCGCCGGGGCTGAAGTATTCCTTTTCCTGGTAGCCGATGGCGTTGGGGATGTGGGTCTTGCGGTAGACGCCGAGCAAGCGCCCGTCGGCATCGGCGACGGTCAGCGAATTGAAGTAGGCATTGCCGGCCTGCTCGAACCAGCTCAGCGGCAATACCACGTTCAGTTCCGCCGCCAGGGCGGCAAAGCGCTGCAACAGCGGGCTGTTTTCATAAGGTTGCGCCAGGGCCAGGTGCTCGTGGCATTGCTCGATGCAGAAGTAGGGCGTGGCGAACAGCTCCGGCAGCAGGATCAGCCTGGCCCCGGCCGCCGCCGCCTCGCGCACCAGCCGCTCGGCGTTATCGAGGTTGTCTTCAAGGTTCCAGCTGCAGGCCAGCTGCAGGCTGGCGACGCTCAGCGCGCTCATGGCTTGGCTCCTTTCAGGGGCCAGGCCGGTTGCTGCTGGGTGATGCAATGCACGCCGCCACCGCCATGGGCCAGCTGGTTGATTTGCACCGGTACCACGCTGCGGCCGGGGAAGGCCTGCTGCAGGGTGGTGGCGGCCTGCTGGTCGGCGTCGATGCCGTAGGCGGGCATGATCACCGCGTCGTTGCACAGGTAGAAGTTGGTGTAGGAGGCGCAGAACACTTCGGCATCGGTGTCGACCGCAGCGGAAGCTTCGTACAGGTCGATCAGCTCGAAACTGCGGCCACGGGCGTCGGTCGCCAGTTCCAGGGCGCGGCGGTTCTCCTTCGCCACCTGGGCGTAGACCGAGGTTTGATCTTCGGTGGCATCGACCAGCAGCACGCCCGGCCGGGCAAACGCGCAAACGCCGTCGACGTGGCCATCGGTCATGTCGCCAGTGACGTAGTCCGGGTCGCCCGGCAGCCAGATGACCTTGTTCACCCCCAGCAGGCGGACGAAGATTTCTTCCATGTCTTGCTTGCCCAGGCCCGGGTTGCGGTTGGGGTTGAGCAGGACCGATTCGGTGGTGATCAGCGTGCCGTCGCCATCGACATGAATGGCGCCGCCTTCGTTGGCCAGAAAACTGCCGAAGCACGGCAGGCCCAGGCCATTGAGCACGCGCCGGGCCAGGCCTTCATCGAGGTCGTGGGCCGACTTGCCGCCCCAGGCGTTGAAGCGCCAGCTGACCCCGGCCAGGCCTTGCTGCGGGTGGCAGATGAAGCTTGGGCCGGAGTCGCGGCACCAGCTGTCGTTGACGGCGATTTCGATCAGCTCGATGTTGGCCCCGCACAGCGCCCGGGCCTGGCTGACGGCGCTGGGGTCGACGACCATTTTCACCGGCTCGAAGCGGGCGATGGCGTTGGCGACCCGGGCGAAATCCACCTGCACAGCCGCCAGGGTGACGCCCCAGGTCGACTCCCACAGGGCCTGGTTGTGCGGCCAGACCATCCAGGTGGCAGCGTGGCGAGCCCATTCGGCGGGCATGAACCAGCCGTTGTTGTTGGCGCTGTCGTTGTGCATTGCAATACCCTTCAGTTAAGTAATTGTTTTCAGCAAGGTTGCCGGGGTGTCCATGCTATAACTGGGGTCTGCACCTGAACAAACGATGGATTTTGCCGATATATGATTAGCTGGGCTTATCAATCATGCTGAAACACTGGCCACCTCTGAACACGCTGCGCGGTTTTGAAGCGGCGGCGCGCCTGGGCAGTTTTCACAAGGCTGCCGAAGAGCTGCACCTGACCCAATCGGCGATCAGCCAGCAGATCCGCAGCCTGGAAAACTACCTGGAGCAACCGCTGTTCTTTCGCGAAGGGCGCAGCGTGTCGCTTACCGATGCCGGCCACGACCTGCTCAGCACCACCCAGGTGATGCTGCAGCAACTGACCGTTGGCATCCGTCGCCTGGAGCAGTACCGCAAGCCCAACCAACTGGTGGTCAACACCACGCCGGCATTCGCCCGGCACTGGCTGGTGCCGCACCTGGGCGACTTTCATCGGCTGCACCCGGAGGTGGACCTGTGGCTGTTCACTAGCGATGAAATCCCCGACATGACCACCCAGACCATCGACATTGCCGTGCGTGACGACATCAGCGCCCAGGCCGATTGCAGCTTTCGCGTGCTGCTTCAGGATCGGCTGTACCCGGCCTGTCACCCGCGCCTGCTGGAGCTCGACGTGGCGCAGCGGACCACCCTGCATGGCGAGCGGGAAATGGACTGGAGCTACTGGCACACCCAGGGCGGCGATGAAGTGGGGCAGAAGCTGCAGGGCCTGAATTTTTCCGACCCCGGGCAGTTGCTTGACGCTGCCAGCCAGGGCTTGGGCATTGCCCTGGTGAGTGGCTTGCTGGCCGGGCAGGCGCGTGCGCAAGGCAACCTGGTGGCGCTGACCGAGCAGACCGTGCGCGGGCCCAAGTGGGCGTGGCTGGTGCACCGTAACAGTGAAGGGGAGGCCTTGACTGTGAGCTTTTGCCAGTGGCTTGAGCAGTGCCTGGCAGAGGGCTCAGGGCTTAATGGTGACCCAGCGCCAGCGCGCTGATGATGCAGGCCGAGCCGTCGCTGGCCGGCGTGCTGTCACTGTAATCAACCTGGTTGTAGACGCCGCCGTGGAAGTTGAAGGTGCGGCTGTTCCAGCTGGCATCCATCTGCAATGGTCCGCTGCTGGCGGTGCTGCCCTTGCAGGTGGCAGCGAGGGTCACCACGCCCTTGGCGGTGACATCGAGAATGATCTCGAACGCGGTGCCCAGCGGCACATTGGCCAGCAGGGTGACGCTGGCCGGGGCGCTCTGGTTGTAGCTTCGGCGAAAGCCATAGGTGAGCTTGCCCTTGTTCCAGAACACCTTGACCGCCGGGCTGTCGTCGTCTTTGACGTGCAGTTGCGAGATCACCACCTTTTGCGCCGCGTTGACCTTGCTCAGGGTCATGCTCTGGTGGTTGTGGTGTTTGCTGGCGCTGGCGAGCGACCAGTAGGTCGGCTCTTTCCATTCGCAGCGGGTGCGGTGGGTGCTTTTGCTCGACGCGCCCTTGGTTGGGGCGGTGAAGCGGACCGAGCCGTCGTCGAGCCTGGCGATGATTTTTGGCAGTTGCGCCAGGGCCTGGGCGCCGGTCAGCTCCAGGGCGGTGGGGTCGCTGGTGGACTTGGGCTCCGGGGTGGTGATTGTTAGGCGTTCAATGTTGACGCTCATGGGTTTCTCCTTCGGTTTTCGGTGTGGGCCCTCTCTGAAATGGATGTGGGCTTGAGCTAATAATTAGCTGCAAGCTAAAATTTCGTCAATAGCTAAACTGCGCTCGGCTTCGAGCCCTATCGCGGATCAAGTCGAGACCCGCGATGAGGCCGGCGCAGTCTAGAGAAACCAGCGATACTCCCGCGCATTTACTTCATGCATGAACGCCAGGTGGTCCTGCCTCTTGTTCTCGCAATAGACCATGACGAACTCACTGCCCAACCGCTCATTGACCACCGGGTGATGACGCATGGCCGCCACCGCCGCGAGCATGTCCTTGGGAAAGTCGATGCCGCTGCTGCGGTCTTCGTTGAGCGGCGCAATCGGCTCTTTGCCGGCCTCCAAACCGTGTTCCATGCCACTTAAAATCGCTGCCAGCACCAGGTATGGGTTGGCGTCGGCGCCGGCCAGACGGTGTTCGATGCGCAGGTTGCGAGGGTCCGATTCGGGGATGCGAATGCACGCGTCGCGGTCTTCAAAGCCCCAGCTGGCGCGGCTCGCAGCGTTGACCATGGCGCCGTAGCGGCGCATCGCGTTGTGGTTGGCGGCAAAGATCGGCATGCACTGCGGCAGCAGTTCCAGGCAGCCAGCCACGGCATGGCGCAGCGGGCGCTGGTTGTCGGCAGCCAGCAGGTTGTTGCCCTGCTGGTCGTAAAGGCTGACATGCACGTGCATGCCGCTGCCCGGCGCGTCGAGGTAGGGCTTGCTCATGAAGCTGGCGCGCATGCCGTGCTTGAGCGCCACGCCACGGGTGCTGCGGGCGAACAGGGCGGCCCAGTCGGCGGCGCGCAGGCCGTCGTCGCAGTGGCCGAAGTTGATCTCGAACTGCCCAGGGCCCAGTTCTGCGGTAATGACGTTGGCGTCCACGCCTTGCTCGTTGGCGGCCTCGACCATGTCCCGCAGCACGTCGGAATAGCGCGACAGGCGCTCGATGTGCATGTTCGGCTGGTCATCGGCATCGCCGCTGAACGGGTCGCGGGGGAACTGCGGCAGGCCGTCTTTGAGCGCGCGGTCGAACAGGTAGAACTCAAGCTCAAAGGCCACCACCGGGCGAATGCCGCGCCGTTCCAGGCGTTGCAGCACCCGCGCTAGCACTTCTCGGGGCTCGAACTCAATGGGCGCGGCGGTGCCGTCAGAGCTGATCAGCATCTGCCCCAGCGGCTGGTTCTCCCAGCGCACCGGCTTGAGGGTGCCGGGGATCAGCCGCCGTGGCGCGTCCGGGTCGCCGTCGTTGAAGCAGTAGTCGCCGATCGGGTGCAGGCCGCCCTGAACACCGAGCAGCACGCAGTTCTGCGGCAGTTTCAGGGCGCTGCCGGCGGCGACTTTTTCGAGCATGTCGATCGGGTAGCGCTTGCCATAAAAGTGCCCGGGGATGTCCAGGCTGATCAGGTCGACATAACGCACCTGAGGATGCTCGGCGCGAAATGCGCGTACTTCACTAAGCAGATCAGGGCAGTCTTTTATTGTTGTCATCACGTGCGATCCTGCGCTTGGTTTCAACGGAATACCCAGAGCACCCGGGTACTGTGTTCGGTCAGGTTGGCGTAGCGGAACTGGCTGTGCGCCGGCAACTGGAAGCTGTCGTTGGCCTGCAGGGTGACCGGCTCCGGGGCGTCATCGAGCCACAGGCTCAACTCGCCTTCGAGGACAAACCCGCCTTGCTCGGAGCTGTCGTCCAGGTGCCCGTCACCGCTGCTGGCGCCGGGCGCCAGGTGGCTTTCGAGCATCGAGAAACCGCCGTTGAGCTTGGGCGAGACCAGCACGTCGGTGACCCCGGCGGCGTAATACAGGGTGCGCCGTTCGCCGGGGCGGGTGACCCAGTCGACTTGCCGCGGCTTGCTCAGGTTGTAGAAGTAGGTAGTCGGCACGCACAGGGTTTCGCTGATGGCGGTGAGGTCGGCCACGGTCGGGCGCGACAGGCCGCGCTCGACCTGAGACAAAAAGCCCACCGAACGGTCGATGCGTTCGGCCAGCTCGCCGAGGGTCAGGTTGCGGTGCTTGCGCAGGTCGCGGATGAGGATCGCCAGGCTTTCGATTTCTTCCTGCATGTCCATAAAGGGGCTCTCTCAAATAGTGTCGCGCAGGCGGTACCAGGCTTTGCCGGCAGCTTCCAGCGGCGCGGCGAGCAGGTCGCCACCGGGGAAACGGCCGTTGTCGATGGCCTGGTACAACGCCAGCAAATCGTGGTTGCCAAGGATCGCATCACTCACCGCGCGGGCGCCGGCCAGGGTCGGCAGCACGCCATGCCCGGAGAAGCCCTGCAGCCAGTAGCGCTGGCCCTGACGGCCGATGTCCGGGGTGCGGCGCAGGCTGCAATCGATATGCCCGCCCCAGGCGTAGTCGATCGCCACGCCCTGTAGCTGCGGGAAGGCCCGTTCCAGCACCGGGCGGGTGGCGGCGGCAACGTCCTTGGGAATGCCGCCCAGGTAGGTGCAACCGCCGCCGAACAGCAGGCGCTGGTCCGGGGTCAGGCGGAAGTAGTCGGGGACGAACTGGTTGTCGATCACGCAGCTGTTGCGCGGCAGCAGCGAACGGGCCAGGGCCGGGTCCAGGGGCGCGGTGGCCACCTGATAGGAGCCCACCGGCAGCAGGCGCTGCGACAGTGGTCGGTCAAGCTGGTCGATGTAGGCGTTGCAGGCCAGCACCAGCACGTCGCTGCGGATTTCGCCTTTTTCAGTGCGGGCGACAAAGCCTGCCGGGGTATCGCGGTAGCTGAGCACCCGGCTTTGCTCGAAGATCCGCCCGCCGGCCGCTTCGATGGCGCTGGCCAGGCCCTGGGCCAGTTTCAGCGGGTTGAGGTGGGCGCCTTCGGCATCGTACAGCGCGGCCTGGTAGCGCGGGCTGCCGATCCATTCGGGCAATTCGTCGCGCTCGATCACCCGCAACGGGTCATAGCCCCATTTAGTTTCGGCTTCGTGCCTGGCCTCGTGGAGCATGGCCACCCGTCGCGGTAGCACCGCCGCCCACAGGCTGCCACGCTGGTAATCGACGGCAAAACCGTGGCGCTCGGGCAATTCACGCAGCTCGCTGGCGGCCCAGCGCATGCTGTCCCACAGGCGCCGTGCGCGTTCCTGGCCAAGGGCCTTTTCCAGCGGCGCCATGTCGCACGACCACCCCAGCAACGCCTGCCCGCCATTGCGCCCGGACGCCGCCCAGGCCACCCGGCTGGCTTCCACCAGGGTCACCCGCTTGCCGGCCAGCGCCAGGCGCAGGGCGGTGTGCAGGCCGCTGAAGCCGGCGCCAATGATCAGCACCTCGGTGTCCAGGCGTTCCTGCAGGGTAGGGCGCAGAGGGATGGCGGTGGGGTAGGTCTGGGCGTAATAGCTGGCGACATGCTGGGCGGATTGCTTGAACACGACGGACCTCATGAATTTTTATTGGTATTTTTTCATGAAAAACTACCAGATAAATTTCACGAGGCCAAGCGAGGCTCAGCGTTCAATGGCGCGCAGGCTCTAGACCGCAGGTTTGTGATGGTGCCGGTGGCTTGCGATCTCGTCAGCCAGGCGCGGGCTGTAGCTGCGCGTGGAGATACCGGTGAGGCGTTCGAACATCAGCGCGAACTTGACGTCCAGCGCCCGCTTGCCGGTCATATAGGCATTCAGGGTGGTGACGCTGACGCCCATCTCGGCGGCCATGCGCCGCTGCGACACCCGCTCTGCCTGGGGTTGCCCGGCCTTGAGTGCAGCAAATGCCCTGCGCATTGCCAGCAGCTCTTCTTCTTCCCACACCCACAGATTACCGCTCATGATTCGATCTCAGTCACACGGATTCGGTCGAGCAATCCGTTGCTGGAATCGCTACATCCTACTGCTGTTGTCTAGTGTCCATTAACCGACCAGGGCGGTCGGTTGTTTTGCCATCATACTCTTCGCGCGTTCCAAACTAGTAGCACCCGGCCATGAATGTGCAGTTTTTCCAGCGCCGCGCCTTCGATCAATACCGGCGGGTACAGCGGATTGTCGGCAATCATCCGCAAGGCGCCATCGGTCAGGCGTTGCAGGCGTTTGACGAACAAGTCGCCGTCGAGGCTGAACACGTAGATGGCATCGCTGCGCACCTCGTGAATGCCACGGTCGACCAGCAGCGGGTCGCCGTCGTTGAAGGTGCCGGCCATGCTGTCGCCATCGCCGCTGATGATTGCCAGGTTGTGCGCGGCAGAAAAACTGATGCCCTGGCCACGCAGCCAGTTCAGGTGCACGGTCAGGTCGCGGATTACTTCGACATGGGCCGGTGGCGTGTTGCCGTTGCCCATCGAACCGCGGATGTCGAAGTGGGCGATGCTGACGAACTCGCCGCTGGCCGGTACACCAGCCTCGCCCTGTAGCACATCCATCCAGCCGGCAGGCAGGCGCTCGGCCTGCTCGATGCGCCGGGCCACTTCATCGCCGAGGTTTTTTTCTGTGCGCAGCGACAGGATCTGGCTCAGGTGCGCCGGGCTCATGCCCCAGCGCTCGGCACAGCTGGCCTTGCGCTGGGTGCCGAGCAACTGCAGCAGGTTGTGCTTGCGAATCGCGTAGATATCCATGGGGTGCAGAATGCCACTATTTAGCTCGATGCTAAAGAGGGGCCCGGCGTTACTCACGCGATTATTGCACCCGCACTACGCTTGCCGGTGCGCTCAGCAGGCGCTGGCGCAGCAGGTCGTAGGCCCAGTTGTAGGCCATGGTGTAGGGCAGCATGAAGGCGAAGAAACCGATCTCCAGCAAGAACGCCTGCACCAGCGACACGTCGAGCATCAGCGCTGCGATCGGCACGCCGATCAGCACAAAGCCAGTTTCAAAGCCGCCGGCGTGAAGGGCACGGATCTTGACCGTACGCGCGACCCGGCTGACCGGCCAGAGACGGTCGAACGCCGCGTTGTAGAGCATGTTCCAGATCATCGCCACGGTCGACAGCATCACCGCCAGCGCGCCCATTTCCAGCATCGAGCGGTTCAGCAGCCAGGCGCCGACCGGTGCGCAGATCAGCACGGCGATCAGTTCGAAGCCGACGGCGTGGACGATGCGTTCAGCAAAGGATTTGTGGGTGGCTTGCAGTTTCATGACGTCACCTGAAGGTGTGTTTCGGTGAGGCAATTTTCATCGGTTTTTTGCTTATTTGAAAAATAGATTCCATCGTAAAAAGCGATGGAATGATTGGGTTGCCTGGCTCAAGTATCGATATCAGTGCGGTTGATATCAGATTTAAGTTTTGGCGGATTGCTCGATATCACGCGCCGGAGGAGCATGCACACACCATCCATCACCCAAGAATAACGACCCATGACCCTCTCTACTGTGGCAGCACTGCAACTGGGTTCGCACCCCGACGGCAAACAACCAACCCTGGAGGCAATTCTTGCCTACGAGGCTGAAATAAAGGCCGCTGGCGCCCAGTTGGTGGTCATGCCCGAAGCCCTGTTGGGCGGCTATCCGAAAGGCGAAATCTTCGGCACCTACATGGGCTATCGCCTGCCGGAAGGCCGCCAGGCCTTTGAGCGCTATTTTGCCAATGCCATCGATGTGCCGGGCGCCGAAACCGCCGAACTCGAAGCCCTGGCGCAACGTACCGGCGCGCACCTGGTGGTCGGTGTCATCGAGCGCAGTGGCAGCTCGTTGTTCTGTTCGGCGCTGTTCTTCTCGCCGGAGCAGGGCCTGGTGGCCAACCACCGCAAACTCATGCCGACCGGCAGCGAACGGCTGATCTGGGGCCAGGGCGACGGCTCGACCCTGCCGGTGATCGATACCCCGGTGGGCAAGATCGGCGCGGCAATCTGCTGGGAAAACCACATGCCGCTGCTGCGCACGGCGATGTACGCCAAAGGCATCGAGGTGTGGTGCGCGCCGACGGTGGACGAGCGCGACAACTGGCAAATCTCCATGCGCCATATCGCCCACGAAGGGCGCTGTTTTCTGGTCAGCGCCTGCCAGTACCAGCCGTCGCCACGCGACCTGGGCACCAGCCTGCCGCACTGGGATGACGACCGTCCGCTGATGCAGGGCAACAGCGTGATCATCGGCCCCATGGGCGAGGTGATTGCCGGGCCATTGAAGCACGGCCCCGGTTTGCTGGTGGCGCAGATCGATTCGGCCGAGCTGGTCAAGGCGCGGTACGACTTTGATGTGGTCGGCCACTATTCGCGCCCGGATGTCTTCACCTTGCTGGTTGATGAACGGGCGAAAAGCTCGGTGAAGTTCCAGCAATAACCCGAAGTGGGCAGGGCGCGCGTGCGCCGGTTGCCCTGATGTTGCTGCACACCTGGCTTCGTCCTGAGGCCAGGTGCCTGTCGATTCCGACACGCTCTGCGGTTGATCGTTGCTTTGAAGTTTCTGCGCTTTGCGTTGCCCTGCACCAATAACAAAAATACTAGAGGCTTGTCAGAAATGAATACTGGTTCGCACCTGCTGTACCGCAAGATCGCCTGGAAGATATTGCCGCTGCTGTTTGTCAGTTACATCGTTTCCTACCTGGACCGGGTCAATATCGGTTTCGCCGCGTTGCGCATGCAGCAGGACCTGAACTTCAGCGATGCGGTCTACGGGCTCGGCGCCGGGGTGTTTTTCCTCGGTTATGTGCTGTTTGAAGTGCCCAGCAACCTGCTGCTGACCCGCATCGGTGCGCGCAAGACCATCATGCGCATCATGATTTCCTGGGGGCTGGTGTCGTCGTGCATGATGTTCGTGCAGACGCCTTTGCAGTTCTACCTGGCGCGGTTTTTCCTCGGGGTGTTCGAAGCCGGGTTCTTCCCGGGCATCATCCTTTACCTGACCTACTGGTTTCCGGTGCGCATGCGCGGCAGCGTGATCGCCGTGTTCATGTCGGCCATTGCCATCGCCGGCATTCTCGGCGGGCCGCTGTCAGGCTGGATCATTCGCGCCATGGAAGGCGTGCATGATTTGCACGGCTGGCAGTGGATGTTCCTGCTCGAAGGGGCGCCGGCGGTCATCCTCGGTATTCTGGCTGGCTTCCTGCTGATCGACCGGCCCGAGCAGGCAACGTGGCTGAGCCGCGAAGAGCGCCAGCGCATCGCCGCAGAGGTTGGCACGCCCACCGGCAGCACAAGCCACGCACTCGGTGCGGTGGTGCGCGACCCGCGCATCTATGCCCTGGCGCTGGTGTATTTCTCGGTAATGGCCGGGCTCTACATTCTCGGTTTCTGGCTGCCGGGGATGATCAAAAGCTACGGCGTCGACGACCCTTTCCATATTGGCCTGCTGACGGCGCTGCCCTACATCGCCAGCGCCGTGGGCATGATCGTCATCGGCAGGCATTCCGATGCCGTCGGCGAGCGCCGCTGGCACCTGGCAAGCTGCATGCTGGTGGCCGCCTGCGCGTTGATCGCCTGCACCCTGGTGCCGGGCAACCTGGTGCTGGGCCTGGTGACCCTGAGCGTGGCGGCGGTCGGCTTGTATGCCTCGATGCCGTTGTTCTGGACCATCCCCACCCGTTACCTGGGCAGTGAATCGGCTGCCGGCGGCATTGCCCTGATCAACTCCCTGGCGCTGTTCGGCGGCTTCACCAGCCCAACGGTGCTGGGGCTGGTCAAGGCCAGCACCGGCAGCCTGGATATCGGCCTGTACCTGTTCGCCGGCTTGCTGGTGGTCGGCGCTGGCGCGCTGATCCTGGCGCTGCCGGCCCGGCTTATCAAAGAGAGCCCAACGCTGGCGGTGCAGGGTGAAGTCTGCGAATCACTGTGAACCCGACGCAAGCCACCAACAGGTCAAGGCAATGAAGACAAAAGTGCAATCGGATGAAGCTGTCGCGGTACGCAAAATCGGCGTGATCGGCGGCTTGGGGGCGCTGGCCGGGGCAGACCTGTTCTACAAGCTGACCCGCTCGCGCCAGGTGCTGGCCGAGCAGTTCAACTGCCACCTGCTGCTGGAGCAGCAGGCTTTCAGCGACGCCGCGTTGCCCCTTTACGCCGGGGCCAGCATCGCCTCGCGCAAGTTCTATGTCTATGAACTGTGCAAGGCGTTCGAGGCCCGCGGTATCGAGACGGTGATGCTGCCGTGCTTCGCCAGCCATACCTTCCTTGGCGAGATCCAGGAGCAACTGAGCCTGCGTATTCTCGACATGATGGCGGCGCTCAAGCAGCACATTGCCGGCCGGTATGCGCCGGGGACGGTGCTCGGCATGCTGGCCTCGGATGTGGTTCGCGGGTCCGGGCTGTTCGAGCGCTACCTGGGCGGCGACTACCGCCTCAGCTACCCGCCGGCGGCCGAGCAGGCAGCCTTGATGGCGGCGGTGTACGGCGAGGCTGGCATCAAGCACGGCGGGCTCGACGGCGCGCCGCTCGAGGCGGTGCAGCGCCTGGCTGGCGCGCTGCAGGCGCAGGGTGCGGCCGTCATCGTACCGGGCATGACCGAGCTGGCCCTGGTCTGCGCGGCCTTGCAGCGTAGCGGCATTGCCATGCTCGACAGCAATGCGATCTATGCCGACTTCGCCGCCAGCGAGCACTACCGGCGCGCCGAGGCGCCGTTCAAGCTCGGCGTCGTCGGCGGCGTGGGGCCGGCGGCAACGGTGGACTTCATGGATAAGGTCGTGGCCAACACGCCCGCCGGCAAGGATCAGGACCACATCAAAATGGTGGTCGAGCACAACCCGCAGATTCCCGACCGCACCGCGAACCTGCTCAGGGCTGAAACCGATCCGACCATTGCCCTCTACGCCACCTGCCAGCGCCTGGCGGACGCCGGTGCCGATGCCATCGCCATCCCGTGCAACACCGCTCATGCGTTCGTAGCGCGTATCCAGCCGCACCTTGAGGTGCCGATCGTCAACATGCTCGACGAGACCATTGCCTGCATCGTCGAGCAGTACGGATCGAGCACGCCAGTGGGCTTGCTGGCCACCTCGGGCACGTTGCAAAGCGCTGTCTATCATGAGGCTGCGCGGGCGGCCGGCTTGCAGTTGCTCACCCCGGGGCACGAGTACCAGGCGCTGGTGATGGAGGCGATTTACGGTGCGCGCGGGATCAAGGCCGGGTTTACCGAGGGCATCTGCAAGGAGCAGTTGCTGGTGGTCGCCGAGCACCTGTGCGAGCTGGGTGCCGGGGTGTTGATTCTGGGCTGCACTGAGCTGCCGCTGGTGCTCAGCCCGACGCCGGCCATGGGCCTGGGCCGGCACCGGGTGGCGGTGGTCGACCCGACCACGGTACTGGCCCGCGCGTGCGTGCAACTGGCGCTCGATGCCCGGCCTCAGGACAGGCAGAAGGTGTTGTCCACCAGTTGAATGATCAGCGACTTGACCGTTTGCAGCGTGCTGTCGTGCTTGCTGCCCACCCGCGTGCCGATTTCCAGGTCGTAGGAGGGCAGCGGCACCGGGCAGGGAAAGGTCTGCAGGGTGCTGACCCGTTCCATGGCCCGGGCGGCGTGGGTGGGCACCGTGGTGATCAGCTTCGAGCCCACCAGCAGAAACGGCACTGCGGCAAAGTGCGAGGTCGAGGCGCGGATGCTGCGCTTGTAGCCGGCCGCATTCAGCCCCTCGTCGACGATGCCGACGAAACCGCCCGACGACACCAGCAGGTGCGGCCGCTGGGCGTAGTCTTCGGCGCTGCTGGGGATGCTGTTGTCAGCGTCGGCGATGCACAGGTAGTTGCCGCGGCCCAGGCGGTGGCGGGCAATCAGCGGCGACGACAGCCCGCCGGCAGACACGGCGATATCGATCTGATGATGCATGAGCATGTCCTGCACCAGGCCGCTGTGGGTCTGGCGGAACAGAATGCGCAGGCCGTGCAGTTGTTCATCGATCAGCGCCACCAGGCTTTGCCCCAGGGCGATTTCGCTGTCGTCGGAGAGGCCGATGGTGATGGTCCGGCCCTTGATGTCTTTGCCGGCGACCGACAACGCAAAGGCTTGCCGGCAGCGATTGAGGGCCTCGCCAATCAGCGGCGCCAGCTCGTTGGCGCGCAGGGTCGGGCGCAGGCCACGGCCGGTACGTTCGAACAACGGGTCGGCGTAAATTTCCCGCAGCCGCGCAAGGGCCGCACTGACCGCAGGCTGGGTGACCCCCAGGCGCAGCGCCGCGCGGCTGGCACCGCCTTCTTCGATCAGGGCGACAAACACTCGCAGTAAGTTCAAGTCGACAGAGTCGATATCAATGCTATGCATATCAGATATCTTGATAGTTGATTGATTTATAGTATAGGCGTACGCACAATCCGCGAACAAATACTTCATCAGCGTATTTGCAGTGGCTGATGAGTTGGGCAGTCGAGTTTGGGAGCGTATGAAAGGTTCAGCAGTAGTTAAGGGGTTGTTGTGTGTATTACTTGCACCGTGGTTAGTGGCCAGTGGGTCTTTTACGGTAAGTGCTGCAGACCTTGTTGCGGCACCGGGCGTCGCCGCCGAATCGTGGATGTTGATGGACTATGAAAGTGGCGAAGTCCTGGCCCAGGGCAATGCCGATGCGCGCATCGACCCTGCCAGCCTGGTGAAGATCATGAGCAGTTATGTGATCGGCGAGGCTCTGCAGTCCGGCGCACTCAGCGCCAGTGACCGGGTGACCATCGAGCACGATGCCTGGGCCGCAGGCAATCCGCACTTGCAGGGCTCTTCGTTGATGTTTCTCAAACCCGGCGACCGGGTCTCGGTACAAGACCTCAATACCGGGGTTGTGGTGCAGTCTGGCAATGACGCCTGTATTGCCCTGGCCACTTACATTGCCGGCAGCGAAAACGCCTTTATCGACCTGATGAATGAACAGGCCGGCAAACTTGGCCTGACCAATACCCAGTTCAAGACCGTCCATGGCCTGGCCGCCGAAGGGCAATACAGCAGTGCCCGCGACATGGCGATACTCAGCCGTGCGCTGATTGCCGAGTTGCCGGCGGAGTACGCCTTGTACAAACAAAGGGCCTTCGCCTTCAACAACGTTCAGCAATACAACCGCAACCGCCTGTTGTGGAGTACCAGCCTGGATGTCGATGGCCTGAAGACAGGCAACTCCAGCGCAGGCGGCTACAGCCTGGTCACCTCGGCGCAACGTGACGGGCGCCGCCTGATTGCCGTGGTGATGGGCGCCAAGTCCGATCGGCTGCGCTTTCAGGAGTCGGAAAAACTGCTCAAGTGGGGCTTTCGCGCATTCGAGACGGTGACGCCGATCCAGGCCGACGAAGTGTTCATGAGCAAGCGGGTGTGGTTTGGCCAGACCCGCAACGTCAAGCTCAATGCCGGCGCGCAAGCGACCATCAGCGTGCCCTACGGGCACTCGTCCGAGGTGCAGGCCAGCGCCATCGTCGACACCGCCGAACTTCACGCGCCGTTGCAGGCGGGGCAGGTGGTGGGGGTGGTCAACTTCCAGGTGGGCTCAAAACACGTCGCCAGCAAGCCGCTGGTGGTGATGGAAAGCGTGGAAGAGGGCGGCTGGTTCAGCCGGGCCTGGGACTACCTGTTGCTCAAGGTGTACCAATGGCTGGGCGTGTGCCTGTTGTGCGCGGGCTAGTTGCGATCCTGTAGACGAGAAGAGGGGCCTATGAACCGTTATCTGCGCTGCTTCCTGCCCGTGCTGTTGGTATTGACGGCGACAGGCTGCAGCAACCCTGCAAGCACCAGCGAACACTCGCTGTTCGTCTCGGCGGCCGAGGCCGATGCCAACAACCAGCGCGTCCTGCAAGCGCTGTCGGATGAGCCCGATGTGGCCGGTGGCCTGGTGGTGTATTTCGACACCGACAGCTCGGCGATCGAGCCGCCTTATCAGGCCAGGCTTGCCTATGTGGCCAACTATCTGGTGAGCCATCCCGAGGCCGAAGTGTTTGTCGAGGGCCATACCGATGACATCGGCTCGCCCGAGCAGAACTTCGTCCTGGCCCAGGCGCGTGCCGCGATGATCGCCTATTACCTGGTCAAGTACGGCGCCTTGTATGAACAGGTGAATGTTCACGCCTATGGCGAGCATTCACCGGTGCGCGAGGGCAGTGGCAAGGACGACTTGAAGCTCAACCGCCGGGGCGTGGTGGAGTGGGTCAGCCATGGGCACAGTTTGGGCTATGAGTTTGAGCAACAGTGAGCAGGGCTTGAGTTCAAAGCGCCTTCTTGTTTCTTACGCTCCAGGCCTCAAGGAAACCGTCGGTTGGAAACACCACGGGGTGTTTATCCATCCTGACCTTCACCGGGACATCCTTGGCGAAGGCGTTGTAGATATAGTGCTGCGCGGCATCGGAGACCGGCAGGAAGATCGACACCTTGGTGCCTGGTTTTTCCTCGCGGCACTCATGCAGCACCTTGATCGGCTGATCGTTGACTTCAATAAAGCCCTCATTGGTCTGCAGCTTCCCGCAGTCGACAAACTGCGTGAAGATCATTTTTGCGCCCTGTTCCGTGGCATTGATGACGGCGTTGTAAACGACAACGCCGTCCTTGAAACCCTCCGAGTTGCTCAGCGCAATCGCACTGTACGGCGCGTCCTTGCTGAACTCGTTGAACAAGGCGTAGCGGTACTTATCGGTGCCGATGGTTTTCGCCAGCTTGCGGCCTTCATCGGTTTGCATGTCAATGACGAAGTGCCCAGCGACAGCCTGGGAGGAAACTGCCGCCAGCAGCAGAATGCCAGGCAGGCAGAGGATTTTTTTTGCGCGTGAGATCATGGAGCAGTTCCTTGCTTCGACTGACAGCCATGATATCAAATTGACGCCATTGCCTTAAGGCTGGGTTTGACTGTCGGCTTTAATCACCGACGTGTCTGCGCGGAACTCCGCTGCAAAACGGGGCCGCTGCTCTTAATCCATTTAATAATGCTTCTCAGTTAATGTAGTATTCGCCGCTCTCCGGCGGGGCCGGTTCACCGAAATAGGGCTGAGCATGTCACGCATTGGCACCTCTGATCTGCTAACCAACTTCCATGAGCACTACGCAGAACTGTTGGCGTTCCTGGCTCGGCGGTTGGGTAACGTTGAGCAAGCTGCCGATGTGGCTCAGGATACCTATCTGCGTTTGGTTAACCTGCCGGCGGGCGAACCGATACAGGAGCCTCGCGCGTTTCTGTTCCGTATTGCTGGCAACCTGGCCATTGATCGTATGCGTCGGGAGGGGCGACTCAATGCCTTGCATGCCGATGAATCACAGGCCCTGGAGGTATGCGATCCACGCCCTTCACCAGAGACTGCTCTGATCACGGATGAGGCTTTGGCACAGCTCGATAGCGCCATGGACAAGTTGCCAACCAACGCAAGGTTGGCGCTACTGCTCAACCGTCTCGAGGGGCTGACCCATGCGCAGATCGCCATAAGACTCGGCGTTTCCGAAAGCACCGTGGGGAAGTACATTGTTCAAGCTGTACGTCATTGTCGCGACTCGCTGAGCCGGACGCAGTGGAGATGAACCGCTTGCCTTATACGAACGTGCCCCCCCAGACTCTGACGCCTCTTCACACTTCCAAGCTTGAAGAACCCATGACCGACAGTGTTGATCCTTCCGATCTGGAAGACCAGGCCATCGAGATGCTGGTGCATCTGCACTCAGGTCGGGCTACTACAGCCGATCACCTGGCCTATGACAACTGGTGCCAGCGCTCTGCGTTCCATGCTCACGCCGCAAGCAGGGCCGAGGCATTGTGGGGCGCGTTCCCGCTCACACAAAAAGCCCGACAATTCGTTGCTCCGCCCCCCGAGAAGCGTCGTAAACCTGTACGCGCCTTATGGGCAGCCGGCATGGCAGCTTGTGTTGCATTAGTGGTGTTCAGTGCAGCGCTGCAACGCCCCTGGTCAGCGCTGTATGCCGATCATGTGACAGACCCTGGCGAGCGACGGGAATTGCGCCTTGAAGACGGCAGTCGGCTGTGGATGAATGGTGACACCGTGCTGTCGGTGAATTACAGCCATAACCAACGTGGCATCACGCTGTATCAAGGGGAAGCACTCTTCGAAGTTGCCAAGGATTCATCGCGGCCTTTTATCGTTCACGCCGCTCAAGGTGATGTGCAGGCAATCGGCACACGTTTCGATGTGGATCAGCGCGGCGACAAAGTCACCGTCCAGGTGAGCGAAGGGATAGTCCAGCTCAGTTCGGGCGGGGAGACCCTGCGTCTGCCCGCAGGGCAATCCACGGCCTATCGCCAGGGTCTGGCGCCGCAGATGGCGGTGGAAGTCGATGTGCAGGATGTCGCCACCTGGCAGCGAGGCAAATTGATTTTCAATGCGCGGCCGCTGGGTGAGGTGCTCGCCGAACTCGACCGGTACATCCCAGGCGTCCTCTACCTGACGGATGAAACGCTGGCGGCACGGCGTATCAGCGGCACATTCGAAGTGGATGATCCACACGCTGCGCTTAATGCGCTTAATGCGCTTGAGCAGACGCAGCCACTTCGCATCACTCGGTTGCCGTTACTCACGCTGGTGCGGCCCAAGCGCTGATACAGGGCCAGCATCCCTTCCCGGAGAGCACCTTGCAAAAAAATGAAAATTCTTTGGCAAGGTCCTCCACGTCGTTTCGTCGTAGATACGAAGCGCGAATCATTCACATTAAAGTCGCGCAGCCAACTCTAGGGAAAGGTTGCTTTCATGTTTCATGTCTCCTTACGTACCCGTGCGCATTCGTTGCGCCAGGCAATGGCACTGGCTGCCTTGCTCGGACTGCTGGCACCGGTCGATGCTCATGCCAGGGGCTCCGAAGCCTTCGCTGTCACTCAGCTCTTCAATATCGCTGCCCAGCCACTGGACAGCGCACTAACCCGATTCGCCGATCAAGCCGGCCTGCGCATCATTTTCAATTCCGACGAGGTAAGTGGAATGAACAGCGCTGGGTTGAGCGGGCCCTACAAGGTCAATGAGGCGCTCGATCATCTGCTCAGCGGCAGTGGTTTCGGTTATGAGTTCGTCAATGACAAGACGCTGACCTTGCGCAAGCTATCGACTGATTCGGCAGTGCTGGAGCTGGGCGCTACCGATGTGAATGCACTCAGGCTGGCTTCGACAACTGAGGGGACCGGCGCCTACACCACTGGCCTTACCAACACGGCGACAAGGTTGGGGCTTTCGCCGCGTGAAACGCCTCAGTCCATCAGTGTGGTCACTCGGCAACAGATGGATGACCAGAACATGCAGTCGTTGGAAGACGTTGCAAGGGCAGCGACAGGCATCAGCACGGTTAAAGGGTTCGGCACAGAGCGTGCGCTTTACTACTCGCGAGGGTTCCAGGTCGACGACCTGCAGTTCGATGGCCTGCCGAGCAGCGTCACGGAAAGTTTCTCGATGGACGTCATGTCAGTGAACAACATGGCCATGTATGACCGGGTGGAAATTGTCCGAGGTGCGACAGGCCTGATGCAAGGGGCAGGTAATCCGTCTGCGGCGATAAATATGGTGCGCAAGCGACCGACGCGTGAATACCAACTCAAGGCGGAGCTCGGTGCTGGCTCGTGGGACAACTACCGCACGCAACTCGATGTTGGCGGCCCCCTGAACGCAGAGGGCACCCTGCGTGGCCGTACGGTCCTGATGTACAACAGTCGAAATAGCTACCAGGACTACGCTGACAAGGACAATCAGCTGTTCTACGCCATTGGCGAAGCCGACTTGAGTGACTCGACCACGATCGCGGTGGGGGCATCTTTCCAGCAGGACAATAACGGCGGCTACGACTGGGGTGGTTTGCCCACCCACCTGGATGGCAGTTCTTACAACTTCTCGCGTTCGAAGTCGTTCGCCGGTAAGTGGGCCCACCTGGACAAGATCAACCGCAACGTTTTTGCCGATATCAAGCACAGCTTCAATGAGGACTGGAACCTCACCGTCGCCACCAATCTGATCTGGTCCAATGCAGATTTTCTCGCTCAGGTTGGGTATCACAGCAAAGACTCCGATTCGACGATGCAGTACTGGCCGAACAGCGCTCGTTACGATGACGAACAGATCAATCTCGACGCGGCGCTCAACGGCGCATTCACCCTGCTGGGGGGCAAGCATGAGGTGGTGATAGGGACCAACATGAGGCGCGACAGGCTGCAGTACGTGACAGGCTCATCAAGCGTGAACCCTATCGTCGACATTCTGGACTTCGACACCTCGCAGTTCCCTGAACCGCACATAGTCGGCAGCCTGACGCCCAGCCGACATGTGCGTAAGGACAAGGGCATATATGCCGCCACCCGCCTCAATCCGCTCGATGATCTGCACGTCATTCTCGGCAGCCGTTTGAGCTGGGTCGACTACGACACCCAAGGCCCCTGGGAGACGGACCGCTTCAAGGAAAATCGCAAGGTCATCCCTTACGGCGGCATCGTCTACGACGTCAATGACAACACCTCGGTGTACGCCAGCTATACCGAGATCTATAAGATGCAGGGCAACTACAGCGTCGACAACACATTGCTGGAACCCACGACGGGCAGTAACTACGAAGTCGGCACGAAAAACGAGCTGTTCGATGGCAGGTTGAATACCGCCCTGGCGCTCTTCCAGGTAGATCAGTCAGGCCTTGCGCAGGTCGTTCCCGATGCTGGACGTGTCTGCGGGCCAACGCGTGATTCGCGGTGCTACACCGAGGGTGCGAAAGTGCGAAACCGCGGGTTCGAGGCAGAGGTTTCAGGCGAGTTGATGCCCGGCTGGAATGCCTTGATGGGCTACACCTACAGTCATCCAAAATACATCGCCGGTACCAAAAAGGGTGACGCTTATGGCACAGAAAATTCGCCACAGCGACTGTTCAAGGCCGCCACCACCTATCAGCTGCCAGGGAAGTTGGATCAATGGCGAGTGGGGACCAGCGTCTACCATCAGAGCAAGCTGTACCTGAACGAGATTTCGCAGAGTGCCTACAACCTTGTGGACCTGAACGCCAACTTGCGAATCGACCAGAACCTGAGCGTTCAATTGAACCTCAACAATGTTTTCGACGAGAAGTACTACACCGCGATTTTTAGTCAAGACACCGGAAACTATTACGGCGAACCCCGCAACTTTGCCATCACCCTACGCTACGAGAATTAGTTGCGAGCCGGAGGTTTCAGAGGGCTTTGTGTGTATCACATCGGCTGCCACTTCAACGGCCTGGTCTTGCGATGAAGGCCGCCTTGCCGCCCACGATCGTGAGCACCGGTCAATAAACCGATTTTCAAGCGGCTGTAGCAGCCGCTTGGAAGAAAGTCACGCTCAGTCGCAACGGATCGCTGTGCTTCGTCAGGGGCGGCTTTTTGCCGTTAGCTGTCAGTGGTGAAGGGCAGCTAAGGGTCGTTAGCTGCCGGTTGTGGATGGCTGCTTTCGACCCTTTGCGGCCCGTTCGTGGATGACCTAAACCGGCCAATACCAGCCAGTCGCATGCTTACATGATCGGCTAGAGCAGAACCTCGCTAGAAAGCGCAGTGAATTCGGATGCTGACGGACAGCAATAAGCATCCGGCTGGGCAAGGTACAGAAGGGCATTTAAGCCGTCGCCTACCCCGTCACCTCAGTAGAGATGGCGCAGGTCATGCTTGACCACCGCATCGACCACCAGGCTGGTGGCCTTGCCCAACAGGCCCGTACCGTTCATGTGCTCGGACAGCATCTTGGAAAAGGCTGGAATCTGCCTTTCGTCCAGGTGTGTTGCGCGATCCCACAAGCCCGCCGCCAGCAGTGCTGGGCAGTGCTGGAAGCGATAGCGCTCGACGTTCACGACGGTAGCGACCCTAGGTGGCTTGCCGTTGATTGCCAGTGGGGCGAGCAAGTTCGAGTCGTTGTTCAACCAGGCGCGCCCGGCCACGGATAAAACCGTGTCGGCGCCGGGCTGAAGGAAGGACAGGCGCAAGGCGCCATCGACGAGAATATTGCTCAGGCTGCAGGCAACCTTGTTGCCAGGGCGTTCCGGTACCAGCAGAGTGTGGCGATCCAGTACCTGTACGAAACCAGCCGGGTCACCTCGTGGCGACATCTCGGTGGCGTCGGCCTGGCGCTGCGTAAGCATCAGCAGGTACGGCGAGGCGGCGATAAAGGCCTGCGCTGGCTCGGACAAGGCCTGCCCTGTGTCAGCTAAAAAGGGCGTGGTGTACTCTCTGGCCCGCCAGAAATCGGCGCGTACCTTGGCTCGCGAACAGTGCAGGAACAGCGCCTCGGCGCGAAACTCCAACAGCTTTCCGGCCCGCAGAGAGCCCCGGCCATTGGCGCGCAGGCTGAACCCCACGCCGGGCAGGATGAAATACAGACTGCAGGCCATTTCCTCTATCGGCTGCTGTGAGATCGCTTTGTCTGCCGGCCAGGGCAGCAAGATGTCCTGGCCCTCGGCCCGTAACACTGGATGGTGGCGCAAATCGAGGTACTCGATATCTAACCGCGGGTCGGCGAAGCCGACGGCGCAAACCGTCGCTTGGCGGATCATCAGCAGGCAGTGCTCATCCAACTTGCGCTGCAGGCGTTTGTGCATAATCGCCGGTGGTGGCGGAATCAGTGCGCGCAAGGCGCTTAACGATTCGATTCTGTGCTCGGGCATAGCAGGTCTTCCTGTGCCATGGTCGTGTCGTCGATGCTAGGCAGTCCGATGACGGCTGGCCATGGCTCTGCGGTTCAACTTGTATGGCTTTTGGTTGCAACCTGCACTTGCATGGCCGACGGCTGGCCGCCGCTCTGCACCGTGCGTTAGAGTCGTTACCCAAGCAACTACCAAGAGCAAGTCCGATGGTCAGAAGTACCACCGTATCGGCCGTCGCAGTGCTGGATCTGCACGACCAGTTGCTGAATCTCGGCGTGGTCACTGCAACCCAGTTGCGGGAGGCCGGTGTGGAGGGTGCCAAACTTCTCGACCAGGGGGCTGCGGCATCGCCGATCCAGGAGCAGCGTGTCGACGAGACCCAGTTACTGGCGCTGTGGCAGTTCGCCGCGAACAACACGCAATTGCCGCATATCGGCCTGCTGATCGGGCAGACCTTCAACCCCGCCACGCATGGCGTGCTGGCTAGTTGGTTGCGCCAATGCAGTCGGGTGAGCGAGGTGCTGGAAGTGTTCCAGCGGCATATCGCGCTGATGAACCCTTCGGAGAGCTGGCAGTACAGTGAAACGGCAGATGCTCTGGTGCTGGAGATCACCTTCGCCCCCGGCAAAACCTACCCGCAGGCCGCCATCGAACGCAGCATGAGTGCAGTGCTGCGCTGGAGCCGGGAGATGACCGGCGTAGAGCTGCGGCCTCTGGCCTGCGAGTTCGCTTTCCCATCCCCGGCCTACCATGCGCACTATGTCGAGCTGTTCGGCAGCGAGCTGCGCTTCGACAGCGAGAGAAACAGCCTCCACCTGCCGCGAGACTTCCTGCAGCATCCCATTCTTGGCGCCAGCGACTACCTGCGACAGATGCTGGAGTCTCGTGCAAGGGCGACACTCGCGCAGCTGCAAGACGCAGATACGCTTGCCGGCACGGTGCGTCGCTTGATTCTCGCAAGCCTGCCAGAAGGCATGAGCATCGAGCCAACCTGCCAGGCGTTGCACGTCAGTCGCACCACGCTATACCGACGCTTGAAGGAAGAGGGCACCAGTTTCAGCGCGCTGGTGGCGGAGGTACGTCGCGAGTTGTCTGCGGAGCTGATTCGCCAGGGGCTGCCCGTGGCGACGGTCAGCGAGCGGCTGGGGTTCAGGGATACCAGCACTTTCCACCGTGCCTTCAAGCGCTGGTTCGACCGCCCTCCGGGAGCCTTTCGAGAGTAGCAATGGGCTTGCCGCTTTCGGCGCCAATGGCGCGTTAAGCGAGGCGATTGAATTGCCCCTGAAAAGGTAGGTACCTGCGAACCTCAATGCAGGAGACTGGCCTGCTGCGAATCAGTACGCTTCTGGCCGATTTCTGCCCAAAGCGGCCACTCACCCAAGCATGGCACCAATAGCTGATCAAATTTCTGCTGCCCTTGTCGTACCCTGGTGGAATGCCATCTGCCAATCGTCTCCCAGCCGACGCCAGATGGAGCTTCTCAAAGAATCACGGGTGCCGTTCGGGCTATCGACCGTGCACCGATAGGTGGCCAGCACCACCTTTTCGGAGAGGATACGAATCTGAAAATCGGTGATCTGACGCTGGACAAAATCCTGCACCAGCAATGCGTCGATGGTTTGTGACCGGTTCCAGGCGATACCCTCCGCGCCAAACTCGACAAAGTCCTGAGCCAGCAGGCGGGTCAGCATGTCGCGATCAAGGCGTGTCTTGCGTTCAAGCAGGCTCGCCTCCAGTGCGTGAATAACAGGCTCCAGACATGCCTTCGAAATTTTCATGTAATTGACCTCCGTCTGCGATTCACCATGCCTGCGCGCCACGGCGTGGCGGTAGCGACAGCCTGACTTCGACCGTCGATATACATAGCCAAACCCCGCAGCGGACCAGGTCAATGGAGCGCATCATCTGGTATCGGTTAGAATCCGCAGCTTATTTCAACAATGCTTGCTACACATAAGGAAGTTCCATGACAAGGATGGCTGCTGTTTTCACTTTACTGAGTTGCATGGCGTCGGCCTCGGCATTGGCGGCGTCTGATTGTCCGTTTCCGCAGGGAATGCAGGCATCCATCGGTGCGTCGAAGGAAGTCATTGCGGCCAGGCAAGCGGGCGTCGCCAAGGATGATTTACTCACCAGGATTTCTCCCGCGGCCGACGGGCAGATGTCCAAGATGCTAAAGAGTATCGTCGACGAGGTTTACGATTACCCGGCACTGCTGCCCGAGGTGTATGCCGCCTTCCGGTTCGAGCACTGCTTTGTTTCGCAGCAGCACGCTGAACAAGTGGCGGCCATGAAGTTTGCCGATGCCTATCCGCTGCTGAAGAAATGCGAACAGATCGACCCGCAAGGGGCTCGACCGCCTTGTGCAATGCGGGTAGTGCATACGTTGACCGGCATTCCCGAGTAATACCACTGATATCTCTGCCAAAGGAGTCACTCCATGTCAAAGCTATATCCCAGTATTGATCCTGAGGGGCTGGTCGAGTACTCGGTGGTCTACACCGACCGCTCGCTCAACCACATGTCGCAGTCATTTCAAGGCGTGATGAACAACATTTCCACGACCCTTAAACAGGTCTACAACGCCCAGGCTGTTGCGGTGGTACCGGGCAGCGGCACGTTCGGCATGGAAGCGGTTGCGCGACAGTTTGCCAGCGCCCAGCAATGCCTGGTGATACGCAACGGCTGGTTCAGTTTTCGCTGGAGCCAGATCCTTGAGATGGGCAATATCCCGGTGGCCACCACGGTGCTCAAAGCCCGGCCGCTCGACGCGGGTCGCCAGGCGGCCTACGCGCCACCCCCTCTGGACGAAGTGCTGGCAGCCATTGCGACGCACAAGCCACAGGTTGTCTTCGCCCCTCACGTTGAAACCTCCTCAGGGATTATCCTGCCCGATGATTACCTGCGAGCCGTTGGTGATGCCGTGCATGCGGTGGGTGGCCTGTTCGTGCTGGACTGCATCGCCTCAGGCACGATTTGGGTGGATATGCACAAATGCGCAGTCGACCTGCTGATCAGCGCACCGCAAAAAGGCTGGAGCGCTTCCCCTTGCTGCGCCCTGGTGATGTTCAGCGCTTTGGCCCTCGAGCGCATCGAGCAGACGCAAAGCAGCAGCTTTGCCTGCGACCTGAAAAAGTGGCTGCAGATCATGCAGGCTTATGAGCAGGGCGGACATGCCTACCATGCGACCATGCCCAGCGATTCCCTCGCGCGATTCAACGAGGTGATGAAAGAGATGCAAGCCTACGGGTTCGACAAGCTGCGCGGCGAGCAACAGGCTCTGGGCGATCGGGTGCGCGCAATGTTGACCGGCAAAGGCATCAAAAGCGTGGCCGCCGCCGGCTTTCAGGCCCCTGGCGTGGTGGTGAGCTACACCGATGATGGCGATATCAAGAACGGCAAGAAATTTGCCGTCCAGGGCCTGCAGATCGCCGCCGGCGTGCCGCTGCAATGCGACGAGCCGGCCGACTTCCAGACCTTCCGCATCGGCCTGTTCGGGCTCGAAAAGCTGCACAATATCGAGCGCACGGTGAGCACCCTCGAGCAGGCACTGGACGAGGTGATGGTGAACTAAGCCCGCTCACCCAGCCACCAGCACCCCGACCGCTCAAACCTGCGCCAGCGCCTGGGCCAGGTCAGCGCGCAAGTCGTCGACATCCTCGACCCCCACCGACAAGCGCACCAGGGCATCACCGATGCCCAGTTGCGCGCGGTTCTCTGCCGGAATGCTGGCGTGGGTCATGATCGCCGGGTGTTCGATCAGGCTTTCGACCCCGCCCAGGCTCTCGGCCAGGGCGAAGATCTGCACCGCTTCAAGAAAGCGCCTGGCGCCCGCCAGGTCGCTGTTCAGGTCAAGGGAGATCATCCCGCCAAAGCCACGCATTTGCTGGCGCGCCAGCGCGTGCTGCGGGTGCGAGGCCAGGCCCGGGTAGTAGACCCGCGCCACCTGCGGCTGACGCTCCAGCCATTGCGCAAGCTCCAGGGCATTGCTGCAGTGGCGCTCCATGCGCAGCGCCAGGGTCTTCACCCCGCGCAGGGTGAGGAAGGCGTCGAACGGCCCGGCAATGGCGCCCACCGAGTTCTGCAAAAAGCCCAGGCGCTCGGCCAGCTGCGGGTTGTTACCGACCACGGCGATGCCGCCGATCACGTCGGAGTGGCCGTTGAGGTACTTGGTGGTCGAGTGCAGGACGATATCGAAGCCCAGCTCCAGCGGGCGCTGCACCCACGGGCTGGCGAAGGTGTTGTCGGCCACGCAGATGATGCCGCGCTGGCGGCAGATACGCGCGACCGCGGCAAGGTCGGTCAGGCGCAGCAAGGGGTTGCTCGGGGTCTCGACCCAGACCATCCGCGTGTCGGCCTCAAGCGCCGCTTCGAATGCCGAAAGGTCGGCCAGGTTGACGAAGCTGAAGCGGTGCCCGGCGCTGCGCCGGCGCACCCGCTCGAACAGGCGGAAGGTACCGCCGTACAGGTCATTGCCCGAGACCACGTGGGCGCCGGCATCGAGCAGCTCGAGCACGTTGGCGATCGCCGCCAGCCCGGAGGCGAAGGCGAACGCCTGGGTGCCGCCCTCAAGGTCCGCCACGCAGCGTTCCAGGGCCCAGCGCGTGGGGTTGTGCGAGCGGCCGTAGTCGAGGCCCTTGTGCACCCCGGGGCTTTGCTGCAAGTAGGTGGAGTTGGCGTAGATCGGCGGCATCAATGCCCCGGTGGACGGGTCTGGTGCCTGCCCGGCATGGATCACGCGGGTGGCGAAGGCGCGTGGCGCGCCGCTTTCATCGTGCTGGCTCATGGTAAGGACCTGCGTAGGTGATTGAGCAAATCGACACGGGTAATCACGCCGTAAAAGCCGGCAGCGTCTTCAATGATCGCCACCAGCCCACGGTCGAGCTCGGCCTGCAGCTGCGCCAGGCTGGCGCTGGGGGCCAGGGTTTCCAGCTTGAGCTTGGCGGTCATCGCGCTGGCCACGCTCAAGTGAAAGTGCGAAGCGTCCTGGTGCACGCCGAGCAGGATGTCGGACTCATCGATCACCCCGACCAGCTTCTGGCCGTTGACCAGCACCGGCAGTTGCGACACATCGGCCAGGCGCATGCGCTGGAAGGCGGTGAGCAGGGTGTCGTCGGGGCCGACGCTGATCACCCGGCCATCCTCGAAACGCCGCGCGATCAGGTCGCGCAAGTCGCCATAGCGCTTGCGCGCCAGCAGGCCCTGGTCGGTCATCCACTGGTCGTTGTAGACCTTGGACAGGTAGCGGGTGCCGGTGTCGCAAACAAAACTGACCACCCGCTTCGGTTCGGTTTGCTCGCGGCAGTAGCGCAGCGCCGCCGCCAGCAAGGTGCCGGTCGACGAGCCGCCGAGAATGCCTTCGGCGCGCAGCAGTTGGCGGGCGTGATCGAAGCTTTCTTCATCGCTGATGGAGTAGGCCTGGCGCACGCTGGAAAGGTCGGCAATCGACGGGATGAAGTCCTCGCCGATGCCCTCGACCGCCCAGGAGCCGGGAGTGCCGAGGGTGGCGCTGCGGCTGTATTCAGCGACCACCGAACCGACCGGGTCGGCCAGTATCATCGCCAGGCTCGGCTGCAGGCGGCGAAAGAAGCGGGTCAGCCCGGTCAGGGTGCCGGCCGAGCCAACACCGACGACGATGGCATCGACATCATGCTGGGTTTGCGCCCAGATCTCCGGCGCGGTGCTGCACTCATGAGCCAGCGGGTTGGCCGGGTTGTTGAACTGGTCGGCGAAGAACGCATCGGGAATTTCCTGCGCCAGCCGCGCAGCGACATCCTGGTAGTAATCGGGATGGCCCTTGCCGACGTCGGAGCGGGTGATGTGCACCTCGGCGCCCATGGCCTTGAGGTGCAGGACCTTCTCGGTAGACATCTTGTCGGGCACCACCAGCACCACCCGGTAGCCCTTGGCGCGGCCGACCAGGGCCAGGCCCAGGCCGGTGTTGCCGGCGGTGGCCTCGACGATGGTGCCGCCGGGGCGCAGGCGGCCATCGCGCTCGGCGGCGTCGATCATCGCCAGGCCGATGCGGTCTTTGATCGAGCCGCCGGGGTTCTGTGATTCGAGCTTGAGAAACAGCGTGCACAGGCCGGTATCGAAGCGGCTGACACGCACCAGCGGCGTATTGCCGATCAGTTCGAGCACGGCCGGGCGGGAGTCGTTCGCCATGGGGTCACCTCGCAGCGCAGGTAAAGCCTCGCATGGAACATAGGCCCGGATGGCAACCGCCGCAACCGTGTGCAGCCAGCCGGTACATCAGCCGGCGCCCGGATGGCGAGCGCTTCGCGCTCGATCGCGGGTCTAGCCCGCTCCCACAGGCTCAAAGCAGGCTTGGCAGCACTTCTTGGTGGCAAGTGGTCTGCTTGGCAAGCAGAAACTGGATGGTTTAACCCAGCCATTGTCGCGCTATAAATCGCTGCAGTTTCTACCGTCACTAAGGATTGACCATGACCGCAGCACATCCCGTTGTATCGATTCGCCCCGTCACGCAAAACGACTTCAAGCAATGGTGCGCGCACTGGGCCCAGTATCAGGCGTTCTACAAGGTCGACATCGGCATGCCGACCACCCAGACCACCTGGGCGCGCTTCTTCGACAGCCGCGAACCCGTGCATTGCGCAGTGGCCGCTGACGGCGAGCAGGTCCACGGCTTCGTGCATTTCGTCTTCCACCGCTCGACCTGGGGCCGCAATGACTTCTGCTACCTCGAAGACCTGTACGTCTGCCCCAGCGTGCGCGGCCAGCTGCTCGGCAAGCAGCTGATCGAGTACGTGCAGGGGCAGGCGCGGGAGCACCACTGCGACCGGCTGTACTGGCACACCCAGGAGTCCAATCACACCGCCCAACGGCTCTATGACTGGATTGCCGAAAAGCCTGGGGTTATCGAGTACCGAATGGCGTTGTAAGCACCTCGATTTCAGAAGCTGTACTTGGTAGAGAGCATCACATTACGCGGTTCACCGTAGTAGCCGCTGAAGAAGGTGGTGTCCAGGGCGCTGATGTACTTCTTGTCGAACAGGTTGTTGACGTTGAGGGTGGCGCTAAGCTGCTCGCTCAGTTGGTAGCGGGCCATCAGGTTGACCACGGTGAACTGCTGTTGCTTGGCCTTGACCGTGCCCATCGCGGTGCTCGGGGTCACGGTGATGTGGGTGCCACTCTGCCAGTTGGCGCCGCCACCGACGGTCAGGCGGTTGAAGTCGCCGGGCAGGCGGTAGGTGCTCCACAGCTTGAGCATGTTGGCCGGCGCTTCAGTGTTGATGCGCTGGTCGTCGGCGTCTTCGGTGATGCTGTGGTTGTAGCTGGCGGCAAGGTTCCAGTCCGGCAGCAGCTCGCCGTTGGCTTCGATCTCGAAGCCGCGGGTGGTGGCGCCGCTGACGGCCTTGTAGGCCGCCGAGGTGGTGCCGGGGATGACCTGGCCGGGGTCGATCACCGCCAGGTTGTCCTGCTTGATTTCATACGCCGCGATGCTGGTGTTCAGGCGACCCCCGAAGAACTCGCTCTTCAGGCCGATTTCATAGTTGTCGCCTTCGCGCGGTTCGAGGGTCGCCCCACTGGCGTCGCGCACGCTTTGTGGCTTGTAGATGCTGGTGTAGCTGGCATACACCGAATGAATATCGTTGAGGTCGTAGACCACACCGGCGTAGGGCGTGACCACGCCGCTCTCGCGGTACTGGGTGTTGCGGTTGCTGTTGGGGGTCAGCACGTATTCCATGTCGTAGTTGTACTTGTAGTCGCTGGCGCGGGCGCCAAGGATGATCGACAGCGCGTCGGTCGGGCGCAGGCGCGTGGCGATATAGCTGCCGTTCTGGTAGATGCTGGTGTCGCCGTCATACAGCTTGCCGTTGCTGGTGTTCGGCTGTTTGGTGTAGTTGTCCCAGTCGTAGAAATTGACCGAGGTACCTTCGATGGCGGTGCCGCGCAGGGGCGAGTGGCGGTTTTCGTAGCGGGAGAAGTTGTAGCCGACGATCAGCTCATGCTGGCGGCCGAACAACTGGAAAGGCCCCTGGGCCTGAACATCGACGCCGGTTTGCTTCTGCCAGGTGCTGCCGGCGCCACCGTACAGGCGCACCCCGGCGCCGGTGTTGATGTCGGGGAAGCCCCAACTGGCGGTGGCCAGCTTGTAGTCATCGCGGTTGATGTACATCTGGTTGACGGCCACCTTCAGGCTCCAGTCATAACCCAGCTTGTGTTCGAGGCTGGCGAAGGTGTTGAGGACATCCTGGGGGTTGCTGCTCCAGCGCGCGGCGCTGTTGGTCGAGCGCGAAAAATCGGTTTGCTGGCCGTTGCTGTAGAACAGCGGGAAGGCCACCGAGGACGAACCTTGCGGGTTGTTCTTCTGGTAGTCGGCGCCGACCGTGAGCAGGGTGCTGTCGCTCAGGTCCGCTTCAAGGATGCCGTAGAAAATCTGCTTTTCCTGGGAGTAGTGGTCGACGTAGCTGTTGTTCTGCTGATAGGCCGCGACCATGCGCCCGCGCAGGTTGCCGGTCGGGGTCAGCGGGCCGGACAGGTCGAGCTCGGTGCGGTACTTGTCCCACGAGCCCAGGCCTGCCGTGAAGTGGCCCTTGAAGTCGGCGGTGGGGCGCTTGCGCACCATGTTGATGGTCGCCGATGGGTCGCCGGCACCGGTCATCAGGCCGGTGGCGCCACGCAGCACTTCGACGCGGTCGTAGATCGCCATGTCGGCAAGGCTTTGCGCCGAGACCTGGCTGACAATGTCGAGTGTGGTGGGAATGCCGTCGAACTGGTAATTGTCGACGCTGTAGCCACGCGCGTAGATGTTGAAGCGTTCGCTGCCCAGGCTCTGCACCGACAGGCCGGGGGTTTGCTTGAGTACCTCGGTGAGATCGTTGAGGCCCTGATCGTCCATGCGTTGACGGGTGACCACGCTGATCGATTGCGGTGTTTCACGTAGCGACAGCGGCAGTTTGGTGGCGGTACTGGTGATGCCGGTGGTGTACGAGCCGCTGCCTTCAGTGGTGGCGCCCAGGCCGGCGGCGTTGATGCTGGTGGCGCCGAGTTCCACGGCGGCGCTGCTGTCAGCCTTGGCCAGCACGTAGCGCTTGTCGCCGGCCTGCACCACGCGCAAGCCACTGCCTTGCAGCAGCCTGGCAAAGCCTTGGTCCAGTTCAAAATCGCCCTGCAAGCCCGGCGATGACAGCCCGGCCGTGTCTTCGGAGCTGAAGGTGATCATCACACCGTTGGCTGCGGCGAACTGGCTCAGCGCCAGCGACAGGCTGCCGGCGGGGATGTCGTAGGCCTGCGCTTTGGCCCAGGCCGGCGTCAGCGCCAGCAGCGAGCCGGACAAGCCCAGGGCAAGCGCCGCGCGGTGGATGCTGCGGCCGAGAAAAGACGGTTGGAAGGACATGCAAAGGTTCCTGTTCGGGTTGGCAGGGGCTGCGTCTGATGCGCACGTGCAGGAAGAGCCGAAACAGGAATGAAAATCTGTTACCCAAAGGTTGAAAATATTTTTCACCCTCAGGCCGTGCGGCTTTCCACCCGCACCCAGTAGCGCGTTACCCGGCGCAGTTGCACTGGCAGGGAGGCCTCAAGGTTGGCCAGCACCGCCTCGCTGTCATCCAGCAAAAAGGTGCCGGAAAGGCGCAAATCGGCCACATCGGCGGCGCAGCCCAGGTAGCCATGGCGATAGCGCGAGAGCTCGGCGAGCAGGTCCTGCAGCCGCCAGTCGATCGCTACCAGCAGGCCGCGGGTCCAGGCCGAGGCCTGTGCCGGCGCGCGCTGCACGGGGCCAACACGGTCGGCGGCGAAGCTCAATGTGTGCCCGGCATCAACGCGCATGGCTTGCGCGGTTGCCAGGCGTGGACGCACCTCGACGGCATGCGCCTCGACGCTCACCCGGGTGACGCCATCACCTTGGCGCACGGTAAAGCGCGTGCCCAGGGCGAGGATGCGGCCTTGGTCACTCTGCACGCTCAGGGGGCGGGCGTCCTTGGCGGTTTCGACGAGGATTTCGCCCTGGCGCAGGATGATCAACCGTTGCTGCTGATCGAAGCGCACATCGACCCGGGTATCGGTGTCGAGCACCAGCCGGCTGCCGTCGGCGAGGCTCAGGCTACGCCGTTGCCCCACCCGCGTGGCGTAGTCCGCGCGCCAGGGCGAAGCCTGGTAACCCTGCCAGCCGAGCGCACCGGCGCCGAGCAACAGGGCGAAGGTTTTCAGCGTCGCCCGTCGCCCGTGGCGGGCCCGTTCGAGGGTGCTGGAGGCGAGGGCGCTCGGCGCCTGGGTCAGGCGTTGCTGCAGCTGTTCGATACGCTTCCAGGCCGCGGCGTGTTGCGGGTCGGCGGCCAGCCAGGCCTGCCATTGGCTGCGGGTCGCTTCGCTGACGGTGCTCTCGTGCAGGCGCACATACCAGTCCACCGCCTGGGCAAGAATGCGCTTCATGCTTCATCCAGCAGCAGGCAGTGCATCAGCGCACTGGCCAGATGTTTGCGCACCGTCGTCACCGAGACCCCGAGCCGTTCGGCGGTTTTCTCGTAGGTGAGCCCGTCCAGTTGCACGGCAAGGAAGATCTGCCGGGTGCGCGCACCGAGCCCGTCGAGCATGCGGTCGATGGCCATCAGGCTGTCGAAGATCAACGCGCGCGCCTCGGCCGATGGCGCGTGCACCTCGGGGCGCAGCGCCAGGGCTTCAAGGTAGGCTTGTTCGAGGCTGCGGCGCCGGTAGAGGTCAATCACCAGGCCACGGGCAATGGTCGCCAGGTAGCGCCGAGGCTCGAGCAAGGTGCCGGATGTGCGCGCCAGCAGGACGCGCACGAAGGTGTCCTGGGCCAGGTCCGCCGCATCGGCCGAGTTGTTCAGACGCTTGCGCAACCAGCCACGCAGCCAGCCGTTGTAATCCTGGTAAAGCGTCTGCAGGTGCTCATGGCGCTCTGTATCACAGCCTGGTGTGGACATCCCGCTCTCTCAACGACAACCAATGCGAATAGGAATTTGTCGCGATTGTAAGAGAGACAGCGGCCGCAGGGAAGCGCCGCGGTTTTCAGCGGCCTGCCGGTTGGTGCTGTTGCAACCACTGCGGGTAAGTGATGCAGCTGATGTGTTCGGTCCGATAGTCCTGCAGGAACGGGTTGTATTTGTTCTCTTCGGTGTGGTGATGGCGAAAGCCGCATTTCGACTGAGCGGTGTACGACTGGCTGTTGTTGGCAAAGTAGCCGCACCACAATGCCTTGAGCTTGAGGGTTTCGAAGCCGTGGCGCATCACTTCGCGCACCGCCTCCGGAACCAGGCCCTGGCCCCAGTACGGCACCCCGATCCAGTAGGCGATTTCGCCTTCCTGCTCACTGATCTCGAAGTTGCTGTTGGCGCCGATGAGAATGCCGACGCAACCCACCGCCCGCTGGTTGTCCTTGAGTTGCAGCGCATACACCTCGGGGTGACTGAACACGCTGCGAATGATCTCGGCGCTGTGCTCGACACTGGTGTGCGGGGGCCAGCCGGCGATGGGGCCGACGCGCTCGTCGCTGGCGTATTCGTACAAGTCGGCGGCATCGTCGGCGTGCCAGGGGCGCAGCAGCAGCCGTGGTGTTTCCAGTCTCATGTGCGGTTCTCGGATTGGCTTGATTCAGGTAAGACACGGTAGTGGCAAGCGGCTGATCGGCAAACAGCAGTACCTTGGCATTTTCGGTACTTTTCGCAATTAACAGGTTTGGTGATGATAGGCTCAGCAGTCTTGAATGGGGTCGCCTTGAACGCTATGCAGCACATTCCCAAACTTTATGCACCTGACGACTTGCTCCGCCTGGGTGACACCACGTTGGCCGAAGGGGTAGGGGTACCGCTTGCTTTCGGGCATGCCTACATGGTGCTGCTGGTGTGCCTGTCGGGACGTGCCTGCTTCACTCTCAACTTCAAGGAGCATGCAGTTCGCCGTGGCGATGTGCTGGTGCTGGCCGAGGATACTATTGCCTTGCTCACGCGTCGTTCACGCGGCTTCAAGGTGTTTTACTGCCTGATGCCCAAAGCCTTTGCGTCGGAAGTTGCCTACCCGTTGCCCAACCCCTTGTTCGTGTTTCTGCATGACCATCCCCACTGCATACCGGCCAGGGCAGAGCGGCCGCTGCTGGACGGCTGGCTGATGCACATGCGCGATATTGCCCGCAGCTGTCCCGGCTACCGGCACATCATGCTGCGCAACCAGCTGCAGACCTTCTTTTTGAAGATTGCCGAACAACTGCCCAGCCTGGAAAAAGGCCGCAGGGAATTCAGCCGCAAGGAGATGCTCAGTTGGCGCTTCTGGGAACTGATCGGCAAAAACTGCCTGCGCCACCGCGACGTGAAGTTCTATGCCGACGCGCTCAGCATCACGCCGTTCTACCTGTCACAACTCACCAGGGCGTTTTTCAACGACAGCCCCAAAGGCCTGATCGACCGGCAAGTGACCCTGGAGATCAAGGCGCTGCTTTCATACAGCGACCTTGCGATCGGGCAGATCGCAGACAGGCTCAACTTTGCTGACGCGTCCTACCTGTGCCGCTACTTCAAGCGCCAAACCGGAGTGTCGCTGACGGGCTATCGAAGGCATGAGCAGCAAGCGGGTGGCGAGGGTTGTGGGAGCGACGGTGCGACGCCTCGACTTGACCCGCGATGAGGCCGGTGCAGTCAGCACATCAGTTGTGGCTGAATTGCGACCGCTGAGCGCCCGATCGCCGGCAAGTCCGGCTCTCACCGGTCCGTTGAATGCAGGTGCACATTGTGGGAGCGGGCTTGACCCGCGATGAGGCCGGCGCAGTCAGCACATCAGATGTGGCTGGATCGCGACCGACTCCCACAGGGTCGGTGCATGCCGGCCTACAACCTACAACGACACCAGCACATCACACTGCGATTCATTCAGCACATGCTTGGTAACGCTGCCGATCAACAGCTCTTCCAGCGCGCTGTCGCCCTGCTTGCCGATCACGATCAGATCGCAGTCCAGCTCCTGCTCTTTCTCGACAATCCGCCAGGCCGGGTCGCCGTGCACCACGACCTGCCGGGCATCGCCGACCCCTGCAGCTTCGCTCAAGGCCGCCAGTTGCTCCACGGCATCTTTCTTGATGACGTTGCGGTAGTGGGTGAGGGTGTCCTGGTCGATGTGGGCAAAGCGCATGCTGCCTTCAAAGGGCGCTTCGTACACATGCAACAGAATGATCTCGGCCTGCGGTGCCAGCTTTTTCGCAAGTTCGATGGCGCGCAGCGACGAGGGTGAAAAATCCACCGGCACCAGCACGCTGCGGTAAGCGTCGCGCGGTGCCTGCTTGACCACCAGCATCGGGCAGAGCATGCGGTTGAGCATGCGCTGCACGGTCGAGCCCAGCAGGCGCCGGGCCAGGCTCTGGCCCTTGGCCCCACACACCAGCAGGTTGCTGCGTTTGTCCTGCACCACCTGGGTAATTTCAGTCACCACCGAGCCGGGCGCCACCTGCACGCCCGCGCTGATCTCATAGCGCTCGAACAGCATCGTGGCCAGGGCGTGAACATTTTCGCCGGCGGTTTCCAGCACCCGGTTCAGTAAATCTTCATCGGGCACCAGCACCTGCTTCAAACGCTCGTAGGGTGCAGGGTTGGCCACATACAGCAGGTCCAGCGCCGCAGGCTGCGCCTTGCACAGCAGTGCAGCGCGCTCTGCCGCGTTGCGGGCGGAAGAAGACAGGTCGGTGGCGACCAGAACGTGGTTCAGCGGGCTCATGGGGGGCTCCTTATGCAATGCCGCGCACAGGGATCGATGGCCGAGGCCGGTGTCGATCCATTCCTTGCTTGCAGCCATCGTCTCGCGAACCAGGCCCGGCGGCTTGATTTGGGTCAAAGGAGTAGGGAAGGCAACGCTACTGCACGGGATAAGCGGGCCGCATCGGCGGCCCAGAGCAACCCGCGCACCTTGGCATCGATCCGCTCACAGGCGTGGGCGTTGGTCTGGTAGGCGCTTTGAGCAGGGTGGAGGTGTGGATCAGCGCGTCTTCGGACGAGACACCGGCACGCACAGCGAACAGCGGATCGTGGCTGCCATTGCAGGAGCCGAAGGTGGTGCTGGTTTGGGTGCTGAGGGGTGGATCGGGGACGGGTTTGGTCATGGTGGTGCTCCTTCGTAGGAAGGATCCGCCACCGCCTGCCGCCAAGCAGGGAAGGGTGACGGACTACGCAAGGTTGGCGGACCGGTACGAAGGGACCCGGCACTTCCGAAGAAGTCCATGCGCAGCCCGTCATAAAGCATCATCGCGGGCACAAAAAAAGCGCCTGCGAGGGTGATTGTGGGGCGCTTTGCGCCTTCGTTCCGGACCGCCAAGCCCGAGTCGCTGAATTTGCAGCGACTGGGGGAGGGTAACGGGGTTGGGGTGGGGATTCAAGCTGGGATTCTGAATGAGGGCATTTGGCCCTTTACAATTTCTGCAGTTCGCCACCGGCCGCTTTGGGGCGTCAGCGATTAGTCGTGATCGGCTGCTTTCGACCCCAAGCAGCCTTTCATCAACAGCTAGAATCGGCGACCAGGCTCCTAGATAGGCAGTCAAATCACGAAACGGTTTTTGCCATCTCAGATGTATTCGCCCAGCCCAGTCCTTCATACACCGGCTTGCCGGCCTTGGTCGCGTGTAGCACGGCAAAACTCATTCCGCGTTGCGCGAATTCGGCTTCAGCCAACTTCATCAGGGTTGAAGCCAGGCCCCGGCGCCGGTAAGCAGGTTCGACGAAAACATTTAGCACATAGCCGCGCTGGTCTAAGGCCGGATGGGACGGATGAGGTGGCCAGTCGATAGTCATCAGACCTATCGCCGCCACAGGCTGCCCCGTGTCCATCAGCGCAAAACCGTAGTAGCGGCCATCGAATAGGCGCTGGTGCAACCAGGGCCGGAAGTGCTCAGTCATCACCCGCAACTCCGATGGGTCTCCTCCCGCCTCAAGGAACATCGTTTCACGGTGCACACAAATGATCTCACGGTCATTTGGCCCTAGCCGACGGGCCGTCAAGCCTGAAAAATCGATGTTGCCGGGAATATCTTTCATCGTATGCACCTGGACGGAGCGGCCGATGGTAGGGCGGTCAATAGGAGAATGTTAGACACAGATTGAATAAAAACGCGCCATACAGCGATCGCGGCGCACGCATCCGCTGTTCAACGGATACGCTACGACTTCAACGCTGGTCATGGCATATACGCCCTAGAGCGTAGCTAAGCACTCCGAAGCTGTTGACCGGGACGACATTGTTGGATGATTGTTTTTGACCGCTTTTGGCCGATTGCTTCCTTTCGCCACCGGCAGCTTTGGGTCGATTACAGCCCTTCACGATAGGTGGCTTCTCGGCCACTCTAACCAAGAGAGCAGCGGCTATCCGCCAGCTCCCAGGCCAGCGATCAAGAAACCCTGCACGCATGACGGCGCCCCACGCCCAGCCGCCACAACCAAAAGAAGTGCCGCAGAGTCAGCCCCCCTGCCAACAACCTTGATTCCTACCCAACAGCCACTAGCCTTCACACACCTTCGCATCAACCCAGGCGAGCCCCCATGAACAAGCCAGCCAACACCCTGATGCTGCGCTTTAATCCAGCATCTGCCTCATTGCGCGATGGCCTTTCGGTTGCCCTGCAGATCGGCAACACGCTGTGGCTGGCCAACGACGAAACCACCAGCCTCGAACGCCTGACCATCCAGCCCGCAGTACCCGGTGGGGCGGTGACGTGCGATGAGCACCACTCCTTCCCGCTGATGAAGTATCTGCGCCTGCCCATACCCGATGCAGATGCCGAGATCGATATCGAGGGCCTGGCCTATGCCGCTGACGCGGGTTATCTCTGGGTCGTCGGCTCCCATAGCCTCAAACGCAAGAAGGCGCAGGCCGACAAATCTGCGCAGAAGAACATCAAGCGCCTGTCGACGGTAGAGGCGGATGGCAATCGCTTTCTGTTGGCGCGCCTCCCGGTGGTGCAGCAGAACGACAGTTACGTGCTTGCCGACAAGCTGGATGGCGATGGGCGTACGGCGGCGCAGTTGCATGGCAATGCGCTCGGCAACGACCTCACGGCGGAAATTGCCAGGGACGATCAGCTACGCGACTTTTTGCGCATTCCGGGCAAAGACAACGGTTTCGATATCGAGGGCTTGGCCGTCATCGGCTCGCGCCTGCTGTTGGGGCTGCGGGGGCCGGTGCTGCGCGGCTGGAGCGTGCTGCTGGAGATCGAGCCTGAAGCCGATGGCGACTCCACCGACACCCTGGTGCTGAAGAAGATCGGCCCGGACGGGCGCCGCTATCGCAAGCACTTCTTTGCGCTCAACGGCCTGGGGGTGCGCGACCTGTGCAGCAGCGGCGACGAGCTGCTGATTCTGGCAGGGCCGTCCATGGACCTGGATGGCCCGGTCACGGTGTTCCGTTGGCGCGGCGGCTTTGCGGCCGATGAAGAGCAGGTGGTGTTTGCCGATCAATTGCAGAGGGTGCTGGAGGTACCGTTCGGCAACGGCGACGATCATGCAGAGGGTATGTGTTTGTTCCAGTCGGCTGAGAAGCAGAGCGAGCTTTTGCTGATCGTCTACGACGCCGCAGCGCAGCGTCGTAAACACGGTGACCGCAGTGTGGAAGGCGACCTGTTTACCCTAAGTTAACGGCGGCTGCGCGGCATTGAGATCGCTTTTGCCGCTACACTGCGGCTACCAGCATCGAAAAAACCGATACCCCAATGCGCTATTCCCCAGAAGCCCTGCAAGCCTTCGTCGAAGCCGCCGCCCTCGGCTCGTTCTCCGCCGCCGCGCGCAAGCTGCGCAAAAGCCAGTCCACCGTCAGCGCCGCCATCGCCAACCTCGAAGCCGACCTGGGCGTTACCCTGTTCGACCGCCAGGCCCGGCAACCGCTGCTCACCGAAGCCGGGCGCAAGGTGCTTGGCCATGTGCAGGAGATCCTCGCCGCCAGCGAGCGCCTCGACCAGTTGAGCATTCGCCTGGCGGATAAGGTCGAGCCGCGGCTGACCATTGTGTTTTCCGATATGCATCAGCTCAACCCGGACAACCGGGTGATGCAGCTGTTCGAGCAGCGCTATCAGGACATCGAGCTGGAATGCATGATCGCCGAGGCGGGCGACGTGCTGAACCTGCTGCAGAGCGGCCGCGCACATCTGGGCATGCTCGCGGCGCAACCCGGCTACCCGGCGGATGTGGCCGCGACGCGGCTGGCGGCGCAGGCGCAGATGGGCATTTTCGTCGCCAGCAGCCACCCCTTGGCGCAGCTTGCGCAGCCGACCCAGGCGCACCTGGCCGGGCATCGGCAGTTGTATTTGAATACCTACACCGACAATGTCAACAAACCCCAGGGGCGGGTGTGGTCGGCGCCGGATTACCTGATGCTGCTGGAGATGACCGAGGAGGGCTTTGGCTGGGCCGAGTTGCCCCACGGCCTGGTCCGCCAGTACGGCCATGGCCAGCTCACCGAGCTCAAGTTGCGTGGCTGGCCGCGGCCGATTGCAGTGGATGTGGCCTGGTCGAAGCTGACCCCGCCGGGGCCGGCGGGGTTGTGGTTGCTCGATCGTCTGTTGGAAAGCAGCTAAGCACTGCAACGTCAGTCTTTGAAAAACAGTTTGCGCGCCAGTAGCGGGCTGATGCGATCACGGTAGATGGCGGTTACCGGCATTCCTCGGCTTGCCTGAACCTTTTGCCCACTCAAACCCATGAAGCGCTGCTCGGGCTTTTTGAGGTGAGCGGCCTGGTAGTTGGACTCGGCGCTGCTGGCAGAGCTGTAGTGGAAGTGCGCATAGGCCAGGGGTTTGCCTCGGCGATCCTGTACCGAGAACTCCTGAAGAAAGTCCGTGCCCTTGCCGCCCGATACATCGGTGCGCTCACCCAGGCGGGTGATGACAATCTCGTTTTGCTCCTGCAGAAAGTCTATCCCGGTGGCAGTAGGGGGTAAGGTTTTCAGGCGTTCGATACGCAGGCGTCGCCCCGCACGCTGCAAGCGTCCAGCACTTGAGCGCAGCTGGCTGATGGTTTGCAAGGTGCTTTGATCAGGTGAGTTGGCAATCTGCTTTTCCAGGGCGGTGGCGCAGACTCGTCGGGCTTGGGCTTTGCTTTCCAGCTGTTCCTCGACTTCTATCGGCAGCCCGCGAAAGTGCTCGCCTGCCGCGATCTCGTGCGCTTCCTGCGCGAGCAGCAGGCGGGCTTGGCGTAACTGGGTATGCAGTCGTTTAAGCGCCGCATTGGAAACCGGCGCGCCGCCGCGCAGGTGCAAACGCAGGTCGAGTTGCCAAGTGCCTGCGCTGCCACGGGCGATGTGTGGGCCAGGTGCAGAGGTGTGTGGATCAATGATTCTCCAGGCCTCATCCGCGCCTTGTTCGATGCGAAACCACCCTTGGGGCAGGCGCACGCAGCGTTGCCCCTGATGAATGAACAAGCCTTGTTCATTTTGATCGCTCAACGCGCCATCCAGAGGGTCGATCGGTGCAATGGCCAGAGCACGCAACCGTTCGAGGTTTTGCCGGGAAAGGGCAGGGGAACTCCATCCGCTGAAATCCAGCAAGGTGGCGGTGGGTTGTTGGGGCAAGTTCAGGAGCGAGCGGCGTTTGCGGATGGCATTGCCCAGTTCTCTTGCCGGCTGGGCTTGCCTGGAACCAACCTTGCCTGTGCGCACGCTCTCATGAATGAGCATAAGCGATAGCTGTATCAGCACTTGCACCAGTGCGCTCTTTTGCGCTTGGGAGTCTTGGTTCTGCGCCGCTGTATGCAGTGCATAGACACTGGCATAGAACTGGGCAATCCAGGCGATATCAGCGAGCGGTCCCTCAAGCATAGGCAGCAATACCGACAGCAGCATACCGAGGGTCTGTTCTGCACTTAACCAGTGCTGCTCGGCATTGGAGGTTGTGGCCTGGCGGGCCTGTTCGATGAGCGACCGCGCGTTGGCCTGGTAGACAAGACCCAGTGCATGGCTGGTGATGGGGGCCTGGGCCAACAGGATCGACTCATGCCTCAAGCCAAGCTCGCCGCCAAGGTAGTTGCTGTCCAGCGCAGGGCTCCAGTTGTCACCCCGGCGCAGCGCGGTACGGACCTGCCCTTCAGGCAGGGCGCCGAGCACAGCATCATGCAATGGCCCAGGTTGTTTCAGGCGCGATAGCAGCGCCGCGCGCGAACTGAACTCCATCAGTTGCGGGGTGCATTGGGGGGCGTACAACACCAATAGGCTGGGTGCCGAGCCTGCCGGTTCAATAGTGAACAGACCTTGCGCTGGCACGGCCGGGCTTGCGTTGTGGCTCAGTTGCAAGGCCAGGTGAGCGAACTGGATGTTGTCGCTGAGCGGGTCGTTGCCTGGGGCGAAGGCGGCGTGCACGCAGCGACGTGCAGGTTCGCTGAGTGCGCCTTTGCCTTCTGGCCTGGGAGTGATCAGCAGAATCGGCAGCAGGATGCGCAAGCGTTCAACAAACAGTGCTTGTTGCAGGGCAGCCTGCGGCGCGTCGTCCAGCAATGTGCGCTGCAGCAGTGCCGGGTAGGTCTCGCCCACATCAACACGGCTGATCAACTGGCGAAAGTAGGCAGTGGTTGCCCAGGTCGGCAACGCTTTACCCGAGTGCAGGCTGATCTGCGAGCGCTCCAGCGGCAGCGCCTGGGTGTTAAGGGCCGCTACCTCAATCAGCGAGCGCGGCGTTTGCGGATGAGAAGAGCTGCCCGGCGTCAGGTGCAAAGGGTCAAAGAACGGTGGCGTATAGTCGATGACCTGCACGATGAAATCAGCTGCGGGCGGTAGTCCCTGCCCTGGGTGGTCGCGCTTCATCTGCGCATCGAGTACTTTCGCGGTGTAACGCGCCAGGCTGGGCAGGGCGATGGCCTGGCTTGATTGCTCAAGCGCTGCCAGCGCGGCGAGTTGCCGGGCGATCAGTTGCCGGTCGGCAGTACTGGCCTGGTGCATCCAGGCCGGCAGTGGATCGCTCGAATGAGCCGAGGCCGATAGTGACGGTGGACGAAGCCGGCAGAACAGTTCGTTGAGGTTGATCAGCTGGTCGACGTGCTGAGCCAGTGCGGTCGAGGTTTTGAAGTCGCCAGGCACAATGGTCGATAACCCCTGCAGTTGTTGCTCCAGCAACCCCGTGACGAACGCCTCGAAAACATTCTGCTCAGGACGAAATCCCGGGCTGGGACCGCTGAGTTGATCGCTCAAATGAGCTTCAAGCGCATCGGCACTGGGATAAACAACTAGCCCGCTGTTGAGGGTATACAGCATCGCGTTGGCTGAGCGGTCGGTGTGCCTGATGGCGATGCCTTGCTGCGCACCGTCGCTCAGGCTTGGCTTGAAGAACACAATGCTGGCCGGCAGTTGCAGCCATTGCGGTTGGCCGCCAGGCAGTTTGCTTGCCTCTGCCTGCATGTCGCCCGCCACAAACAGTGAAATTCGCTGCAGCAAGTTCAGTGCGTGCTCATCCTGAGCGTTCCAGAAGTCGAGCAGTTGTGACTCAAAGATCCTTGGCAATCGCGGGCCACCGATATCAAGGATTTCGCTGAGGTCCGCTTGGCTGATCAAGGTCGCCCCCGGCTCTGTGCCATTGGAGATCTGAGTCACCACGCTATCCACTGGAAGCTCAATAGCCATATTGAGCAGGTAGCGCTGGATTATCAGATCCGCAAGCGGGGTAGAACGCCCGCAGGGCTGTGCGAGATAGAACGGCGCCGGGTCCACCGCTGTCCTCGTGGCGTCGGGGATGAGTGCGTGGACCAGGCTGTTGGCAACGTCCGACAGTGTCGGACGCTGTTGTAGCCGTTGGCTGATGTACAGCAGGTCCCAGCTTGTGGGGGGGCTAGTAGACGTTGTCGGGGGAGGCGCTGATTGGCTCATGGTGAAACTCCTCGCTCTGGAGTTTCGCAGCCTAATCAGGGGTAGGAGCAGGGCTGGGGTAACTATCTATCGCGCTCAGCTTTTCGCACCCGCCTGTTCCAGCAGCGCCTGCATCTCTTTGTAACCCCGCTGCCGCGCATGGTGCAGCGGCGTCACCCCCTTGCCATCAGCCAAGTTGACATCCGCCCCGGCCTTGATCAGCTCACGCACGATCTCGACGTGGCGCTGGCCGCCGTCGCCGAGGATGATGGCTTCGAGCAGGGCGGTCCAGTGCAGTTTGTTGACGTGGTCGACGGCAACGCCTGCGGCGATCAGCAGGCGCACTGTTTCGACGTGGCCGCGTTCGGCTGCCGGTATCAGTGCGGTGCCGCCGTAGCGGTTGGTGCTTTTCAGGTCGGCGCCGTGGGCCAGGGTCAGTTTGAGAATGTCGTTGTGGCCACGGGCGCCGGCATACAGGTAGGGGCTGTCTTCGATCGAGTCCTTGGCGTTGACGTCGGCGCCGGCGTCGATCAGCACTTTGGCGGCGTCGATCTGGTTGTTGTGGGTGGCCAGCAGCAGCGGCGTGCGGCCCATTTTGTCGCGGGCTTCAAGCGCGGCGCCCTGGTCGAGCAGGCTGCGTACCTGGGCGGCCTGGCCGTTTTCGGCGGCGCTGCGCAGTTGGTTTTCGAGGGTGCCGCCGTCGGCACTGGCAGTCAGCGATGTGAGCATGGCAAACACCATTGCAAGGTGGGTGGACAGGCGCTCAAGGAGCATGGCAGTACCTCCTGGTGGGCGATTGCTCGCGGGGTCGGGCCATGTTAAAAGTCGGGCTCCTTATTTAGAAGTTAAATAAAAGCATGTCTGTCAGTGAAAAATCGAATAGGCCGCTGTTTGATCTTGACCTGTTGCGCGCGGTGGTGATGGTCAGCGACTGCGGCAGCTTCACCACGGCGGCGGCGCGCCTGCATTCAACCCAGTCGACAGTCAGCCAGAAGGTCAGGCGGCTGGAGGAGATGGTCGGGCACAAGCTGCTCGAGCGCGGCAACCGCGACGTGCTGGCCACCGACGCCGGGCAGACGCTACTCGGTTACGCCCGGCAGATGCTCGCCTACAACGACGAGATGCTTGAGGCGATGTCGGGCGCCACGGTGGCGGTGACCGTGCGCCTGGGCGTGCCGGAAGACTTTGCCGCCGGGCGCACCACCCATCTGCTCTCGACCTTCAACCGCAAGCATCCACAGGTCAAGCTGGAGGTCACCAGCGGCCTGTGCCGCGACCTCAGCGCCAGCTATGACAACGGCGAGCTCGACCTGATTTTGCTCAAGCAGCGGCGCAACAGCCGTGAGGCGGTGGCCTGCTGGCCCGAGAAGCTGCAATGGATCGACAGCGCCAAGAACCCGGCCTTCGACCAGGACCCGGTGCCGCTGGTGACCTTTCCGCCGCGCGGCCTGTACCGCGACGACATGATCGGCGCCATCGAGCGCATGGGCCGCCGTTGGCGCATCAGTTTCACCAGCTCCAGCCTCAGCGGCCTGCAGGCGGCGGTGGCCAACGGCATGGGCATCAGCCTGCTGCCGCTGCGGGCGGTTACCGCCGAGCATTTAAAGCTGACTTCGGAACACGGCTTGCCGTCGATCGATGCCATGGAAGTGGCGATCATTCATCGGCCGACCGCCGATGCCATGGTCAAGGAACTGGCCGCGGAACTGGCGCGCACCCTGGCCAGCGAGTAGGGCGGTTTCGCCGCGCTCACAGCGTATCGGCAGGCTGCGCGGCAGGGCGGTACAGCTGGACGCGGTTGCGGCCCTGGCGCTTGGCCGCGTACAGGGCGTTGTCGGCCATCGACAGCAGGCGCGACAGGTCGTGCTCGCCCGGGCGGCTGGCGCCGACGATGCCGATGCTGACGCTGAGCAGCCCGGGCTCAAGCAGCGGCAATTCATAAAAGCTGCTGCAGATGCGCCGGGCCACGCGCAGCGCCGAGTGCTCGTCGGTGTTGGCCAGCAGGCAGGCGAACTCTTCGCCGCCGATACGGGCGAAGACATCTTCCTCGCGCACGCTCAGGCGGGTCACCTGGCTGAAGGCGATCAGCGCCTGGTCGCCGGTCTGGTGGCCGTAGACATCATTGAGGCGCTTGAAATGATCGAGGTCGCACAGCAGCAAGCTCACCGGCTCGCCACGCCGGGCGCAGTCGGCCAGCAGTTCGGCGCCGCGCGACATGAAGGCGCGGCGGTTGCCGATGTCGGTCAGCGGGTCGGTGTAGGCGGCAGCCTTGAACTTGAGCTCGGTGCGTTCGCGGACCATGGCCAGGGTCACGTAGGCGATGCCGATGGCGTAGAGCATCGACTCGAACAGCATGAACGAGAAAAACCCGGTGCCGTGGCCGTCGCTGGCGATCGCCTGTTCCAGCGATACGCCATGGTCGGCGAAGCTGCGCACGCAGTAGAAGCCGCTGTGGCCCAGCAGCAGGAGCAGGGTTGGCAGGTAGGCGACTTCCAGGCGCTTGCGGTCGCGCCACAGCTCAAGCACCGCCAGGCAGCCGTAGCAGGCAGTGAGCATGGAATAGACCGTCACGCGCAGGCCCAGGTCATCGGTAAAGCCTGGCGTCAGCGACCAGGTAAACCAGAACAGGGCGCCAGCGAAAATCCCCGGCAGGTGCGCCGGGCGTCCGCTGAACGCGCGCATGCTGGCCCAGTTCAACGCGGCGCTGAGCAGCAGCACCATGTTGCCCAGCACCAGGGCGATGAAGTCCGGGGCGTTACCGCGCAGGCTGATCAGCGCCGTACCGCCAGCGGCGAGCAACAGCATGCTGCCCAGGTAGCCGAGGGTTCGCTCGCGCACGCCGCGGCTCCAGGCGTGCAGGGTCAGCAGGCCCATCAAGGCAAAGATGAAAATGGCCACCAGCAACAGGGTCGGGATGCTCAGCAGCAAGGGTATCGCTCTCCGCTCATGGCCGTGTGGCCAACCGGCCAGCGCCGGTTTTCAGCGGCATGCTAGCCGAGCCGGTGTTGCATTGTCAGCATCCGGCTGCCTTGAACTGCGGCTTGGGCTATGCTGATGGCCGATCTGCAGCCCATTCGGAATCTTCGCTCCATGATGCTGACCCAGCAATTTCCCGATATTTCCCTGGCCGACACCCTGTTCGTCTTCGCCCTCGAGGCAGAGGCCGGCGAGCTGTTTACCGAGATGAACACGCTGTTCACCGGCATCGGCAAGGTCAACGCCGCCATTGCCCTGACCAAGGCCATCCAGCAACGCAAGCCCAAACTGATCGTCAACCTCGGTTCGGCCGGCAGCGCCGGCCATGGCAAGGGCGCGCTGGTGTGCTGCACAGGCTTCGTGCAGCGTGACATGGACGTCACGCCGCTGGGTTTTGCCCGCTACGAGACGCCGCTCTCCGACATCCCGGTGCTGCTTGAGCATGGCCAGCGCGTTGCGGGCTTGCCGCTGGGCATTTGCGGCAGCGGTGACAGCTTCGAAATCAGTCACGGCGCTGCCCCGTACGATATCGTCGACATGGAGGCCTACGTGCTGGCGCTGATCGCCCGCAACGAAGACATTCCCTTCCTGTGCCTTAAGTACATTTCCGATGACGCTGGCAGCGACGCCGCAGACGACTGGTCGGTGCAAGTGCACCTGGCCGCCGAAGCCTTCAAGCGGGTGCTGTTCAGCCCCCAGGGTTGAGCCTGTGGTGGCGGCCTGAAACCGGCCAAGATGCGCGGGTGCGCCACATTGTTGCGCCTGCGCGTCGCGGCGATTGTGGCGCCTGCCTGCGTGCGGTATGAGTAGCCGACTCCCGCCGCCCAAGAGCGGGAGATCACAAGGAACGCCCCGAATGCCTCAGCTCAAGAACGCGATCTCTCTGGCCTTGCTGTTGCTGGCCACCCCTCTGGTTCACGCGCAAGCCACCACCCCCGAAACCACCGTACGCTCCAACCTGCTGGTCGATGCAGTGGCCTGGCGCCAGACCGCGGCCGAGTTCCGCGCCCTGTACTACCAGGGTTTCAACGTCGCCAAGGCGCGCCTGGACCAGGCCCTGGCCCAGCAGAAGCCGGGCGACAAGAAGCCTGCGATCATCAGCGATATCGACGACACCATCCTCAGCAGCAACACCTACTGGGGCTTTCTGATCGGCCAGGACAAGGAGTTCTTCGATGACGCGGTGTGGGACCGCTGGGTCGCCGCCAATGGCCCGACCCTGACCCCGGGGGCGCTGGAGTTTCTTGAGTATGCCAAGTCGCGCGGCGTGGAGATCTTCTACGTCTCCAGCCGCGACCAGGGCGACAAGACCTACGAGTACGCGCTCAACAACCTGCGCGCGCTCAAGGTGCCGTATGCCGACGAAGCCCACGTGACCATCCTGCGTGAAAGCTCGAACAAGGAGCCGGCCCAGCACAAGATCGCCGAGCAGTACAACGTGCTGCTGATGCTCGGTGACAACCTCAACGACTTCGAGCGCAGCTTCTACGTCGACAAGGTCGAGCAGCGTGCGCAGCTGGTGGACGCCAGCCGCAGCAAGTTTGGCGGCCAGTACATCATCTTCCCCAACCCCACCGACGGCCATTGGCTCAAGGCTATTTTCGGCGAGTCGGAACCGGCCGACACCCCGGCCAACCGGGCCAAATTCCGCGAGGCGGCAGAGCAGGGCGCGTGGAAGCCGGCCAGCTGATTGAGCCAGGCGCTGAAACAAAAAATCCCGCAGGCCGTGAGGCCTGCGGGATTTTCAATGCAAGCGTGAAACTTAGCGCTGCGGATTGAGCACCAGGTTCATGTGACGGTTTACATCCTTGTACAGCAGGTAGCGGAACGGGCCCGGGCCGCCGGAGTAGCAAGCCTGCGGGCAGAAGGCGCGCAGCCACATGAAGTCACCGGCCTCGACCTCGACCCAGTCCTGGTTCAGGCGGTAAACGGCCTTGCCTTCGAGCACGTACAGGCCGTGCTCCATGACGTGGGTCTCGGCGAACGGAATCACGCCGCCTGGCTGGAAGGTGACGATGTTGACGTGCATGTCGTGACGCATGTCGGCCATGTCGACGAAGCGGGTGGTGACCCAGGCGCCGTCGGTACCCGGCATCGGGATCGGCGCGATGTCTTTTTCGTTGGTGACGAACGCTTCCGGCAGGGCCAGGCCTTCAACCACCTGGTAGTGCTTGCGGATCCAGTGGAAGGTGACGTTCTTGCCACTGTTGTTGCGCAGGCTCCACTCGGCGGCCGGTGGAATGAAGGCGTAGCCGCCTTCCTTGAGGGTGTACGGCTTGCCCTGCAGGGTGATGTCGATTTCGCCTTCGACCACGAACAATACCGCTTCGGCGTTCTTGTCCAGCTCAGGACGCTCGCTGCCGCCTTCTGGCGCCACTTCGACGATGTACTGCGAGAAGGTCTCGGAGAAGCCGGTCAGCGGGCGGGCGATGACCCACATGCGCATCTTGTCCCAGAACGGCAGGTGGCTGGTGACGATGTCACGCATCACGCCTTTGGGGATGACCGCATAGGCCTCGGTGAACATGGCACGGTCGGTCAGCAGTTCGGTCTGCGCCGGATGGCCGCCGTGGGGAGCGTAGTAATTGGACTTCGACATGGAACACCTTCTGTCGTTGTTGTTCTGGGGTTTTGTGTTGCATCGCCCGTGGGCGATTGTCTTTCTCTGCGGCGCAAGCCGGCAGAAACCTGTTTGTTAGCGGGCGCGGACCTCGAACTGCAGGGCCGGCGCTGCCGGCACCAACTGGCCGCGGCGCACCAGGCGGCGCTCGGTCGGTGCGGCGGCAACCGCAGCGGCGCCGTTGTCAGCCTTGAGCACGATAAAGGTCGCTTCACTGCCGACCTTCAGACCGTAGTCGCTTTTGCCCAGCACTGCCGCACCGGCCGTAGTGGCCATGGCCAGTGCCACGTTCAAATCTTCATCACTGTAGAAGCCCGAGCGGTAGCCGATCAGCATGGCGCGCTGGAGCATGTCGGCGTTGCCGTAGGGCCACCAGGCATCGCGGATATTGTCGTTGCCGGCGAACACGTTCACCCCGGCGGCGCGCAGGCGCAAGATCGGCGGGAAGCCATGATCGCCCGGAGCGTTGGTCATGATCGCTACCCCGGCCTCGGCGAGGGTGGTGGCGGTACGCGCCACGAGGTCGTCGTCGACCTGGCCCAGGGCATAGGCGTGGCTGACCGCAACGCGGCCATTGAGGCCAGCGGCGCGGGTGCGGGCGGCGATCCGTTGCAGTTGTTCGATGCCTTGCAGGCCGGGCTCGTGCAGGTGGATGTCGATCTTCACCGCATGGCGCTCGGCAATGCCGAAGACCACATCGAGCTGACCGTCGGCGTCGCCGTCGAGGGTGGTCGGGTCGATGCCGCCGATCACGTCGGCGCCTTCACGAATTGCCGCTTCCAGCACCTGCGCAGTGCCAGGGCAGGACATCACCCCGGCTTGCGGGAAGGCCACCAGCTCGATATCGACGATGCCGCGCCATTTCTCCCGCGCCTCCAGCACCGCCTGCAGGTTGCGCAGGCCGGTGGTGGCATCGACGTCGACATGGCTGCGCATGGCCACGGTACCGAACGCTACTGCCTGGCGGATCAGCGCCTCGGCACGTTCGAGCATCGGTGGGGCAGCGGCCAGTTCGCGTTTTTCGATGGCCAGGCGTTCACGCAGGCTGCCCACCGCTTGATGCGGGTGCCAGCGATCGCCGACAAAACTCTTGTCCAGGTGAATGTGGCCGTCGATCAGGCCGGGCAGCACCAGGTGGCCGGCCAGGTCGACGACCTCGGCACCTGCGCTGGGCGCACGTTCGCTGCCCAGGCTGACAATGCGCCCGTCGGCAACCGCAAGGTTGAGCGGGCTGCCATCGGCAGCAACAGCGTTGACGAATACTCGATCGATCATTTTCCAGCCCTTTGCCTGCTACTGATTCACACCCTATAGAAAGACCGCACCTATCCACAAATTAAATATTGGAATCGGTTGCAGTGGTTTTCTGAATGCGAACCCCGGGCCTGAGGCGGGCTCAGCCCAGCAGGTGCTTGAGCGGGTGATAGTCGGCCTTGAGCGTTTGCGTGGCTTTGAGAATCGCCTCTTCGATGCCGCGCAGGTGGGTGCACACCAGCTCGATGGCGGCGGCCTGGTCACCGGCTTCGATAAAGCCCAGCAGGCGCAGGTGCTCGTTGCCGCGACAGGCTTCGTGGCGCTCGTCATCCAGGGTTGAGGCGTACAGCGAGCCGCGCTCGATCAGCTTGCGGAACCAGTCGAGCAGTACCGGGTTGTCGAGCACCTCGGCCAGGCGCAGGTGGAATTCGCCCAGCAGGTGGACGTAGCGGCCATGGTCGCCGGCGTCGGCGGCGGCTTCTTCGGCGGCCACATGCTGGTGCAGCGGGGCGAGGATGGCGGGATCGGCGCGGCGGCACAGCTCGGTGACGATACCGATTTCGATCAGCCGGCGGGTTTCGAACACCGAGCGGATGTCATCGTCGCTGGGCAGCGAGACCCAGGCGCCCTTGTTCAGCTCGGTGGACACCAGACCGTCGGCTTCCAGTTGCTTGAGGGCGGCGCGCACCGAGGTGCGGCTGACCTTGAACAGCTCGGCCAACGACGACTCGCCCAGCTTCATGCCGGGGCGCAGGGTGCGTTTTCTGATGGCCTCGTGAACCCCTTGGTAGACGCGCTCTACCGTCGATGCGGGGTGTTTTTCCGTCATTACCAGCTCCGATATGCCTTGACCTTATAAGCATGCCGTAAATGAGGGCTGCTGTGCACCACTGATGACCTCATCGCGGGTCAAGCCCGCGCCTACAGAAATCGCATCGAGCTGTAGGAGCGGGCTTGGCCCGCGACAGTTCCTGAATACACAAGTGTGTACTTGAGTAGCAAATTTATGGATACAAAAACTAGCCGTAGCGTTACTGGTTTTCTCACCGTAACGCTGTAGGCGATTGACCACTTGATCAGGTTTATTCGCTTTTCGAGTGCTCAGGTGAAAAATTAATTCTCTAAAAATCAATAATTTAAATGTGTTTACAGGATGCACGTTCAGCCACTTCGCCACCCATCTGGCACACATATTGTTCGTCGAAAATCGTTAGACAAAAATTGTATGCAATCTTTGTATGCATAGGCGCAGGGCAGCGCCAACACTGCGGTCCCACTCTTCAAATCCAACAATAATTCGCTGCAACACCCTGACTCAGGGGCTGCAGAAGGAGCCCGGGGAACATGCAACTGGATACATCCAACCCGCTGCAAACCGCCTACCTGCCGCCGCAGGCCGCGCCGCTCGAGCCGGGGGCGCTGAGCCCCAGGCTGCACAATGCCGACCTCGCGCCAACCAAGGCCGAAGGCCGGCGCTGGGGCGGCTACAGCATCTTTGCCTTGTGGACCAACGATGTGCACAACATCGCCAACTATTCCTTCGCCATGGGCCTGTTTGCCCTCGGGTTGTCCGGTTGGCAGATGCTTGCGGCGCTGAGCATCGGCGCCGTGCTGGTGTACTTCTTTATGAACCTTTCGGGCTACATGGGGCAGAAAACCGGGGTGCCGTTCCCGGTGATCAGCCGTATGAGTTTCGGCATTTATGGCGCGCAGTTGCCGGCGATCATCCGCGCGGTGATCGCCATCGCCTGGTTCGGCATCCAGACCTACCTGGCCTCGGTGGTGCTGCGGGTGCTGCTGGTGGCGGTGTCGCCGGACCTCGCACGCTTCGATCAGGACGCGATCCTCGGCCTGTCGAGCCTTGGCTGGGCGAGTTTTATCGCCATCTGGCTGGTGCAGCTGGTGATCCTCACCTTCGGCATGGAGATGGTGCGCAAGTACGAATCCTTCGCCGGGCCGGTGATTCTTTCCACCGTGCTGATCCTGGCGGTGTGGATGTACCTGCGGGTCGATGGCAACCTGGCCTGGTCGGTCGGCGAGCCGCTGACCGGCTGGACGATGTGGACCCAGGTGTTTGCCGGTGGCGCGTTGTGGCTGGCGATTTACGGCACGCTGATCCTCAACTTTTGCGACTTCGCCCGTTCCGCGCCGTGCCGCAAGACCATTCGCGTCGGCAACTTCTGGGGCCTGCCGGTGAACATCCTGGTGTTCGCGGTGATCAGCTTTGTGCTGGCCGGAGCGCAGTTCAGCATCGATGGCCGGGTGATTGACAGCCCGACCCAGATCGTCGCGGCGATCCCCGACAAGGTATTCCTGGTGCTCGGTTGCCTGGCGTTCCTGATCGTCACCGTGGCGGTGAACATCATGGCCAACTTCGTCGCCCCGGCCTTCGTGCTCTCGAGCCTGGCGCCAAGCCGCCTGAACTTTCGCCGCGCAGGCTTGATCAGCGCGACCCTGGCGGTGCTGATCCTGCCCTGGAACCTCTACAACAGCCCACTGGTGATCGTCTACTTCCTTTCCGGCCTGGGCGCGCTGCTGGGGCCGCTGTACGGGATCATCATGGTCGACTACTGGCTGATCCGCAAAGCCCAGGTGCACGTGCCCGACCTCTACAGCGAAGCGGCCAGCGGCACCTATCACTACACCCGCGGGGTCAACTACAAGGCAGTCGCCGCCCTGGTGCCCTCGGCCATTGCCGCCGTGGTGCTGTCGCTGGTACCGGCCTTCAGCGCCCTGACGCCGTTCTCCTGGTTCTTCGGCGCCGCCATTGCCGGCGGCGTGTACTACCTGATCTCTGATCGCAACAAACATTACGTGGACTGCTCCGGCGAGCACTTTGCCGTCGACAGCGCCCAGCACTGAGTTCTGCACAAGGAATACCGCAATGAGAATTTTGGTCGTAAACGTCAACACCACGCAGTCGATCACCGACGCCATCGCCCGCCAGGCGCGTAGCGTGGCCTCGCCGGGCACCGAGATCGTCGGCCTGACCCCGCGCTTTGGCGCCGAATCGGTGGAGGGTAATTTTGAAAGTTACCTGGCGGCGGTGGCCGTGATGGAGCGGGTGCTCAGCTACGACCAGCCGTTCGATGCGGTGATCCAGGCCGGTTACGGCGAACATGGCCGCGAAGGCCTGCAGGAGCTGCTCAATGTACCGGTGGTGGACATCACCGAGGCGGCGGCCAGCGTGGCGATGCTGCTCGGCCATCGCTATTCGGTGGTCACCACCCTGGACCGCACCGTGCCGCTGATCGAAGACCGCCTGAAGCTGGCCGGGCTGGACAGCCGCTGCGCCTCGGTGCGCGCCAGTGGCCTGGCGGTGCTGGAGCTTGAAGAAGATCCGCAGCGGGCCATCGAGTCGGTGGTGCGCGAAGCCGAGGAGGCGGTTAATGTCGACAAGGCCGAGGTGATTTGCCTGGGTTGTGGCGGCATGGTCGGGCTGGAGGAGCGGATCCAGGCGCGTACCGGGGTGCCGGTGGTCGATGGGGTGACGGCGGCGGTGGCGCTGGTGCGCCTGAAGCTGAGTACCTCGAAGGTGCGCACCTACGCCAAGCCGCGGCAGAAGCAGATTCTGGGCTGGCCTCGGGCGATGTTGGAGTGAATGGCCTGGTCCACTTATGAAAAAGGCCCGCATTGTGCGGGCCTTTCTTACTCAGCGGTGTTTGTGCTTACGCTTGTGCTTGTGTTTATGCCCGCTGGAATCGTGACGGTTATCGTCGGCGATGTTGTTGCCCAGGGCGCCGCCGGCCGCGCCACCGAGGCCGGCACCGATGGTCGAGCCGGTACGCCCGCCCACCTGGTTGCCGATCACCGAGCCACCAGCCGAACCCAGGCCGCCGCCAATCGCAGCTTCCGTGCGGTTGCCCTTGCGTGCGCCGACCGCGCTACCGGCGGCGCCACCGACGCCGGCGCCAATGGCTGCGCCGGTGCTGCCGCCGATCTGCTGGCCGACCACGTTACCCAACGCCCCGCCCAGGCCACCACCAATGGCGGCGGTGCCGTCGCCGGCAGCCATGGCGCCCTGGGAGAGCAGGATACCCAGCGTCAATGCAGGTAATGAGATACGCATGTTGTTAGCCTCAGGAATTACGGGGGTTAGGGGAACAGCAGGCAGCTCAGTCGTCATCATCGTCGTCACGGTCGCGACGCCGGTCATGGTCGTAGTTGCGGTAGCGGTCGTCATCGCGGTAGCGCTTGTAGTTGCGATGGTCGTGATCGTCGCGGTCGTCCCAGTCGCGGGAGTAGCGATGGTCACGGTCGCCACGGCGGTAATCGTCGCGGTCGTAATCGTGGTAATAGCAGCCGGAGGCGGCCAGTACGCTGGTGATCACGGCGATTTGCGTCAGCTGTTTCAGCACTGAGGGTCCTTGATCCGCAGGGCGGTAGGGAAGGTACAAACTCAGACTGTGTTTTCGGGATTTTGTTTCCCCATGAGCGTTGTAATTTGCCGCAACAAAAAAGGCCCACCGAGGTGGGCCAAACGTTCTGAAGGGAGGAATTGGAGGATAAATCCGCGGCGGTTAAGCCGTCGTTAAGGCGGGGCCGGGTCTATGATTTTTTCGCGTTGCCCGTCTTGCCCTCTATATCCGTGCTGATGCAGCCCACTGATCAGATCCAATCGCACGATTCTCCCGCGCCGGCCTCCCAATAACACGCCTCTGGCTTCTGGAGGCGCGATCAGGAGGACTTCATGAACAAGCACAGCGACAGCGGCGCAAATTCGTCTGAACACGCCAGCAAAGCGGATGACTTGGGCTTCGACCCGGACTCGCCGGACCTCGATGATCCGCAGGTCGACCCCACCGGTCCGGCCAAGGCGCCTAACCAGCCCCGACCCGACCAGGCCGCCCGGGACAACGACTTCAGCCCGGACTTCAAGTCCAGGCCCGAAGACAAACCGCGCAAGGATGCCGACATTGATACCGATGGCGGTTAGCAACCCCGTAGTTGACAGGCGCTCGCGTCTGGGCCAAGTTGGCCGCCTTCAAGCCTGACCTCGGTCGGGCTTTTGTTTTTTCTGGCAGGGATGTCGATCGATCGTGAAGTTTCTCAAGAAAGCTGTGTGGTTTGTCCTCTGTGTTACCTCCGGGATTGTCATGGGTACCGGGCTGTTCCAGTTTGTCGGGCCTGGCGGCAATACCGACCTGGGCGCGATGCTGGTGATGATCGCGTTCTTCATGGGCTATTTTTTGCGCCCGCAACGCCCGCGGCAAGTGGTGCGCTGAGCCATGGACTGGAAAGCCCTGGAGAACAGCCTGGTCGAGTCGGCCCGGGCCACCCTGGAGGCGCTGCTCGCTGAAGGTGTCGGGCCGCTGTATGGCGCCGCCTTTCATGCCAGCTACCGCGAAGAGGAACGGGTCATCGACCTGCCGTCGTTTGCCGCCAACAGCCTGGCGGCGCTGGAGGAGGATCATCCGCGGCGCAAGCAGGAGGGCTTCTGGGGCGTGCAGTGGAACCCGGCGGACTGGCGCTGGGACTGGATGCTGGACGATTACGCCAACCCCACCCTGAGTGCCCTCGAAGCGCCGATGCAAGCCTACGCCAATCGCGCCGGGCCGGATGCCTGGACGGCGGCCGAGCAGCGGTTTGTGCAGACCGTGGCGCGCGCTGCCAAGGCGCTTAACCGCATTTACGCTAAAGACCCACGGCTGGCCAAGGACTTCATCGTGTTCTTCCATGATGAATGCGGCGGGCCGCAGCTTGCGGCCAAAAGCCTGACGCCGCGCCAGTTTCTGCTGCACTTCCCCGAGCAGGACGCCACTGGCCAGGAGCGTCGCCGGGTAGCCGCGCTGGCAGAGCAAGAGCAGGTGAGTTATTACCTGCGCTGCCTTGTCCGTCCTATGCCGATTGACGCTGAAGAGGCCTGCCGCTGGCTGATTGCCCGGGGTGCCAGTGCCACGGCGGCGCTGCTGCAGATGCTGCACAAGGGCCCGGAGCGCTGGCGGGCGGCGATGCTCCTGGGGCTTGCCGGGGTCGCCGACCCGGCGGCAATCGCGGCGCTGCGCTTGCAAGTGGTCAACGGCACAGAGCCGAGCACGCGCAGGTGGAGCGCCAACGCGCTGGGTTACCTGGGTGATTTCGACTGGTTGCTGGCGCAGGCTGATGACGCAGCGCTGGCGAGCTTGGCGGTGGCGGGTTGCTGCGCCAATCTTCGGGCCTTTCGGGATCAGGGCGCGCAGGCGCCGGTACTTGACTACCGGCCGCTGGAAACCCTGCTGCAGCGTTACCCGCAGTGCGCAGCGGACGCCGAGGAGGTGATCAAGCCGGGCTCCAGCTACTGCACCATCAGCAGCAGCGATATCGACGAAGCGCTGCGCGGCCTGGGGGGCGAGCATGTCGCCATTCGTCGCCATGCCGCCTGTGTGCTCGACAACCGTCGACTGGGCAAGCGCAAGCTGAAAGCGGCCCTGATCGCGCTGCAGGAATGCCTCAATGATGCTGACCCGAAGGTGGCCTACCTGGCTGGCTTGACCTTGGAGTCGCTGCAACGCTGAGACGGGCAACCTGCCTCTGTCTTGGCAGCCACTGGTCCCGCGGACACAGCTCCACTGTGGGGCTTTGCCAGCGTCCTACAGGTCCGGTGTATGCAGATCTATTGTGGGAGCGGCGGTGCGACGCCTCGACTTGACCCGCGATGAGGCCGGTGCAGTCAGCACATCAGCTAGCGCCTGGATTGCGACCGCTTCGCGCTCGATCGCGGGGCAAGGCCCGCTCCTACAGGCCCGGTGCATGCAGATCTATTGTGGGAGCAACTGTCTTGATCAGGCTGTTAGCACATCACCTGGCGCCTGCTCGCCTGGCGCCGCAAACACCCAACCATACAAAGGACAGCAACCAGACGTAATACCCATAGGTGTACCCGGTAACGGTGAACTGACCGTCCTCGTCATACAGGCTCACCCGTTGCCACTGCAGCGACAACCCGGCCAGCAACGCCAGCAGGGCATAGATCAACCGGCGCCTGTCGCTACGGGTGCGGTAGGCCGCCAGGAACAAGGGGTTCGCCAGCCAGGCGAAGTAGCCGAACAGCATCGCCGGCAAGCCCAGGATGCAAGCAATGAAGCCGGAATTGATGGTGTGGCTGTACTCCTCGCGCAGCCAGTTGTGCTCCTCGCTGTGCACCGCCGGGAGCACCAGGCTCAGCAGGTACAGAGCAAGAGCCAGGTGACGCCATTGCAGCCGAGGCAGGCGCAATTTGTTCATCGTGGCAACTCGATGCGCGCCACCAGGCCACCGCCCTGGCGGTTGCTCAGGAGCAGTTCGCCGCCTTGTTCACGCACTGCCGAGCGCGCCGACGACAGCCCCAGGCCAACCCCACCGGTATCACGGTTGCGCGAGGACTCCAGGCGAAAGAACGGCATGAACACCTGTTCCAGCGAGGCGTCGGCAATGCCCGGGCCACGGTCGCGGATTTCGATGATGATGGCCTGGGCGCCGCGGCTCAACTGCACTTCGGGCTCGCGGGCGTACTTCAGAGCATTTTCCACCAGGTTGGTCACGGCGCGCTTCAAACCCAGTGGCCGGCCATGGAACACCAGGTTGGCCGGGCCTTCGAAAGCGATGCCGATCTGCTGGTCGCGGTAGTCGTCGATCAGGGTTTGCAGCAGTTCGGCCAGGTCGAACGGGGTGGTTTCTTCCAGCCGGGTTTCGTCGCGGAAAAACCCCAGCGCGGCATTGATCATGCTCTGCATCTCATCAACGTCACGGAACAGCTTGCGCTGTTGCTCGGGGTCGTCGATGAACTCGCCGCGCAGGCGCATGCGCGTCAAGGGCGCGCGCAAGTCGTGGGAGATGGCGGCGAGCATCTGCGTACGCTCGGCGACGAAGTGCTGGATCTGCGCCTGCATGGTGTTGAAGGCGGTGATCGCCTGGCGCCATTCGTGCGGGCCTTCGAGGCGGATGGGCGGTGCGCGAAAATCACTGCCAAAGCGCCGCGCCGCCCGGGCGAAGCGCTGCAGCGGGCCGGCCAGCTGGCGGGTGCCGACCCAGGCCACCAGCAGCGCGGCAACCAGGGCCAGCACGCCGATGATGGTAAAGCGCATGGCCGAGCTCAGGCCCCAGCTGCGATATGGCGGGGTGAAGGCCAGCCAGCTGCCGTCGCTGATCTGCATGACCAGTTTGTAATGGGCGTCGGCGCTGTCCGCCGGCCAGTCGCTGGGCTGGAATCCCTCAAGCTGGCGTGGGCTGTCGGCCAGCAGGCGCTGCAGCGGCGGGGTTTCTTCGAGGGTAATCCGCGCGCCCGGCCCGGGCAGTTGCAGGTCGGCGCGCTGGCGGCTCCACTGCACCTCGAGCAGCGGGTTGCTGGCGGCCTTGGCCAGGGTCGCGCGCAGTTCCGGTGGCGCCGCTTCGAGGGTGCGGGTGGTGACGGCGATCTGTTCCAGCAGGCCGGTCTGGGTCAACGGCGGGCGTGCCCAGACCCCGGCCATTTGCACGAACAGCACATTGAGCGCCACCGAGGTCAGCATCGCCGCGATGATGGTCAGGGCGATGCGCCGGCTAATGCTGTCGCGGCGCAGGTCGAGGCGGATCACGAGCGGCTGACCTTGGCGCTGAACAGGTAACCGCCATTGCGCACGGTGCGGATCAGCTCCGGGCGCTTGCTGTCGGGTTCGATCTTGCGCCGCAGGCGGCTGACCTGCACGTCGATGCTGCGGTCGAACGCCTCGTGTCCCTGACCACGGGCGAGGTCGATCAGTTGCTCGCGGGTGAGGATGCGCTGCGGGTGTTCGAGGAATACCAGCAACAGGTCGAACTCTCCGGCCGACAGCGGCACCATCACCCCGTCGGGGGTGCGCAGTTCACGGCGGGTGACGTCCAGCTGCCAGTGGTCGAAATGAATCAGCGGGCGGCTTTCCTCGGTTGTCGGGCGCAGTTGCTCACCGGCCCGGCGCTGCACGGCGCGCAGGCGGGCGAGCAGTTCGCGGGCGTCGAAGGGCTTGCCCAGGTAGTCGTCGGCGCCCAGCTCCAGGCCGACGATGCGGTCACTGAGCTCGTCCATGGCGGTAAGCATGATGATCGGGATGCCGGTGTTGGCCCGCAGTTTCTGGCACAGGCTCAGGCCGCCTTCGCCGGGCAGCATCAGGTCGAGGATGATGATGTCCGGGCGCTGCTGCTCGATCGCCGCCCACATGGCCTCGCCGTTGCCGGCCAGGTCGACGTCATAGCCGTGGCGGACAAAGAACTTCTTCAGCAGGGCACAAATTTCCAGGTCGTCATCGACGATCAGCAGTCTGCTCACGTTGTGGTCCACGGGCCGTGAAAAGTGCGTATCTAAAACCATTCTGCGCTGCCGGTCATTTATTTCAATCTCGTAACATTCCTGCAAGGCCGACACAAAGCGGACATCAGCCAGCAAAAGCCCTGGGGCAGGCTGTGGCCAGTTCACTCAAGAGAGTTTTCCATGCCGGCCACCCACCCGACCCAAGACTTTGACAGCAACCAGTCGCTGACCCTCGACCTGCGCACCCAGGAGCTCTGGCGCAACGCGCTGCTCAGCTACCAGGACTCGCGCCTGGGTTTGTCCAGCGACGGCAGGCACATGCTCCTCAGCCATTATTTCGAGCGCTACAGCCCGACCAGCAACCAGTGGATGGAGTACAGCTACAAGATCCCCGTGGGCGAACTGGTGCACTGGATCATGAGCCACGGCGAGCTGCACGTGGACCGCTCGACCAGCACGCCGCGCCCGGCCAATGACGGCTTCGGAGGCTGAGCATGCGCAAGCAATTGATCGTACCGCTGTTGAGCGCCTCGCTGCTGCTGGCCGGTTGCAGCCAGAACAAGGTCAGCCCCAAGGAGTACTCGGGCTTTTTGCGCAACTACGACCAGTTGAGCGAACACAAGACCGCTTCCGGCGACGCCGTGCTGCGCTGGGTCAGCCCCAAGCTGCGCATGGAGCGCTACAGCCAGGTGTACATTGCCCCGAGCCAGTTCTACCCGATGCCCAAGACCAGCCCGCAGATCCCGGCGAGCACCCTGCAGGCGGTAACCCGTTACTACGATGCGGCGCTCAAGCGCGAACTGGGCAAGGTCCTCAACCTGGTCGAGCAGCCCGGCCCGCACACCTTGATCGTGCGCCCGGCGATCACCTCGGTGGGCGCCCATACCCAGGCGCTGCATTTCTATGAATACCTGCCAGTGACCCTGGTGGCCGCCGGGGTCAGCAGCGCCGTCGGTATTCGCGATCTGGACAGCGTGATCGCCACCGAAGCAGCGTTCCTCGACGGCGGCAGCCGCGCGGTGGTTGCCGAGGTGGTGCGCAAGGGCACCGGCCTGCCGCTGGAGAACGACGATCAGGTGATGACCGCCGACAACCTCAAGGTGGTCCTTGATGGCTGGGCGCGGGACTGGCGCCAGGCCGCCGAAACCCTCCAGGCGCAGAAGCGCGGCGCCGTCACAGGGCAAACAGCCAAGGCACCATGATCACGCTGACCACCATCACCAGCAGGGTGAACGGCACCCCGACCTTGACGAAATCGCCGAAGCGATACTGGCCGGGGCCGAGCACCAGGGTGTTGACCGGCGACGATACCGGGGTCATGAACGCCGCCGAGGCGGCCAGGGCGACGATCATCGCAAAGGGGTAGGGCGAGGCGCCCAGTTGCTCGGCGGTGGTCACCGCCACCGGCGCCATCAGCACTGCGGTGGCGGTGTTGGAGATGAACAGGCCGATGATCGCGGTGATGGCGAACAGGCTGGCGAGGATCACATAGGGCCCGGCGCTGCCGAGCATCTGCACCAGGCCGTGCACGGCCAGGGCGATGCCGCCGGTTTTCTGCAGGGCCAGGGCGAACGGCAGCATGCCGACGATCAGCACCAGGCTCTGCCAGTGGATGGCGCGGTAGGCGCTGTTCATGTCGATGCAACGCCCGGCGCCCATCAGCAGGCAGCCGATCAGCGCGGCAATCACGTTGGGCACCACGCCGCTGACCATCAGCCCGACCATCACCGCCAGGCTGATCAGCGCATAGGGCGCGCGGTTGCCGGCCGGGGCGACGTTGTCGATTTCCGCTGGCAGGCTCAGTACCAGGAAGTCCCGCGGCTGGGTCTGCAACTGGCGAATGGCTTTCCAGGTGCCGATCACCAGCAGGGTATCGCCGAGCTTGAGTTTTTCTTCCACCAGTTGATCTTCGATGGCGTTCTGGTCGCGGCGCAGGCCCACCACGTTGAGGCCCCAGCGGCTGCGGAAGGTCAGCTCCAGCAGGCTCTTGCCGATCAATTGCGAGCCGGGCGGCACCGCCACTTCGGCCATGCCCACTTCCTGGGACTGGTCGATGAAGTAGGCGGCCTTGAAGTGCAGCGGTTCCAGCTGCATGCTCTGGCACAGGCGGCGCAGGTCGTCCTTGGGCGCGAACAGGTCGAGCAGCAACACGTCGCCTTCGTGCACCGTGGTGCTCGAATCGGGGCTGAGCACGCGGGTGGTGAACTTGTGCTGGCGCTCGATGCCGACCACGCTGGCGCCGTGTTCGGTGCGCAGTTTCAGTTCGCTCAGGCTGTGGCCGATCAAGGGCGAACCGGGGCGCACGCGCAGGCGCCGTTCGCGGCCGGCGAGCTTGTAGTCGATGATCAGGTCGAGCAGGGTGCGGCGGGTTTGCGCGCTGCCGTCCTTGCGCACTTCACCGCCCAGCCAGTGGCGGGTCAGGAGCATGTAGCCAACCCCCAGCAACAGCACCACCAGGCCGAACGGGGTAAAGCTGAAGAAGCTGAAACCGCTTTCGCCATGGCGCACCAGTTCACTGTGCACCACCACGTTGGGCGGGGTTGCCACCAGGCTGAGCATGCCGCTGATCAAGCCGGCGAAGGCCAGCGGCATCATCAGCCGGCTGGGCGAGACCTGCATGCGCGCGGCAATGCTCAACACCACCGGAATGAAGATCGCCACCACCCCGGTGGAGCTCATCACCGAGCCCAGGCCGGCGACGCAGACCATCAGCAAGACAATCAGCCGCGCTTCGCTGTTGCCGGCGCGGTCGGCCATCCACTCGCCGATGCGGTAGGCGATGCCGGTACGCACCAGGCCTTCGCCGATCACGAACAGGGCGGCGATCAGCACCACGTTGGGGTCGCTGAAACCGGCCAGGGCTTCCTGCACGCTGATGATGCCCAGCAGCGGCAGGGCGACGATCACCAGCAGGGCGACCACGTCCATGCGTGGCCGGTTGGCGATGAACAGGGCCACGGCGCTGAACAGCAGGCCGAGTACCCAGAGCAGATCGTGGTTCATGCAGTCATCCTGATACCTGAAGGCTGCAAGTCTGGCAGAAAATCAGCGCCAGTTCGTTGATGTGCTGCAGCGTGCGGGGCATTGCCGCGGATCGGTGGTAGAGTGGCCGCCGATTTTTGCTCATTCAAGGAAGAACGTTTTGGACCACAACACCAGCAACTGGAAGGGCACCGCCGTGGCCCTCGGTTTCATTGGCTGCATCACGCTGATCGGCTACATCATCAACTACACCTCGACGATCAATGTCTTTCTGATCTGGGATTTCAAGGCCTACTCCTACATCGCCATCTGCTTCAGCCTGGTGGCCCTGGCGTTGCTGGGTACGTTTTTGCTCAATCACCACAACATCGACACCAACGTCTTCGGCGGCCTGCTGGTGTTGGCGATAGCGGGTATCTCGCAGATGATCTTCGGCGTCGAGCCCTCGGTGATCATGTGCCTGGCCGGGCTGTACGTGGCGGGGGTGATAGGGCTGATGAACGGCATGGCCAACAAGCGTGAAGTCGAAGAAGACGAGGACGCCGACGAGGCTTTGTAAGTTAGCCGGTGCCTGCCTGCTGGCGCAGCACCCTGAGGTCGCGGCTGTCGATCACATAGGTGCGCGCCAGCCAGTCGCCGGGCCGCTGGCAATGGCGCGACTCGGCGCACAGCCAGATGACGATCAGGCCAAAGGCGGCCTCGAACGGCCGGGTGATGCCGCGCACCAGCGCCTGCAACAGGTTCGGCGGCTGGCCGGTGCGGTTGATCACCATCAGCCCCAGCAGCAGCTTGCCCGGGGTTCGCCCGCGCATCAGGTATTCAAATACCGGGAAGTACAGCAGCTGCATCAGCAGCATGCCGTCTTCGCCACGGCCATAGCCGAGCACGGCCAGCACAAACCAGGCGCCAAGGGCGAGCAGGGTATCGAGCAGCCAGGCGCCGATGCGGCGGATGATCAGGGTGGTGCGGGAGACGTGCATGGTGATGGCGCTGATCCTTGCGAGGTGGGGCGATGGTCGCATTCCTGGCGCTTTAACGCACGGCCTGGATTGGCAGCAACCCCCTGATGCGCTCACAATTCTTGCACCAATGGATTAACACTTATAGCCAAGGAGTATTTGCTTATTGTCGCCGGTGCTTTAACCATGTGGATTGGATCCACAGCACGGATGCGACTCAATGGCCAGGCATATTGTCATTGTGGGTGGCGGCGTCGGCGGTACGATGCTGGCCAATCAACTGGTAAGCAAGCTCTACCCGGAAGTGCTCAGCGAGCAGGTGCGCGTGACCCTGCTGTCCAATTCCGCTCATCACTACTACAAGCCCGCGTTCATGTACGTGGCCTTCAACCAGTTCTTCGAAAACGAGCTCAAGCGCCCGCAGCGCTCGTTGCTGCGCCCGGAAATCGACTTCCAGGTGCAGGAAGTCACCCACTTCGATTTCGCCGGGCAGACCCTGCACACCCGCTCAGGCAAGCGCTACGGCTATGACTTTCTGGTGATCGCCACCGGCTGCGTGCCCGCCCCGGAGCGTATCGAGGGCCTGCAGGAGGCCGGTGACCACTTCTACCAGTACGAGCCGGCGCGGCAACTGGCGCGGCGCCTGGCGAGCATCGAGAAGGGGCGGATTTTCATCACCGTGTCGTTTCCGCAAACCCCCAACGTGCCGCACCAATGCGGCATCGCTCCGGTGGAAACCACCCTGATGCTCGACGACTACCTGCGCCAGCGCGGGGTGCGCGACAAGGTCGAGATCATCTACACCTACCCGAGCACCGCGCAGCTGCTGCGCAATTGCCTGTTCTTGCAGCGGCCCACCGGCGAGATCCTGCCGGGCATTTTCGAGCAGAAGAACATCCGCTTCCAGCGCGGCTTCACCCTCAGCAAGGTCGACCCCGAACAGCGCATTGCCTACTCCGAAGAGGGCGACGCGCAGCCGTTTGACATTCTCATGGCCACGCCGCCAATCCGCGCGGTGGATGCCGTGTTGCACAGCGGCGCCTCGCGCGCGCCGAACAATGAAGGCTGGCTGCCGACCAACCACGAAACCCTGCAGGTCTATGGCCTGGAGCACGTCTATGTGATCGGCGACAGCGTCGACCTGCCGATCAGCAAGGCCGGTGGCGCCGCCATAACCAGGCACCGATAATCGCCAACAACATCGCCGGCGAAATCCGCCTGGGCAGCACCTGCGCGGTGTACGACGGCAAGGTCCAGGCTGCGGCGCAGATGGGCCTGGGGATGGGCATGCCGCTGTGCTACGACTACCTTCACGACGTGCTGCCGACGCCGCCGACCAAGCTTGGCAGCCTGCTGCGCAATGGATTCAACCGCGGCCTGTACTGGGCCGTAGCCCGTGGAATGCTTTGACCCGATAACGGGAGGAGCCGAGTGTCATGGATGCTATCGATTCACCCGCCGTAGTGAGCGCCAACCCGGGCCTGGACGCCCTGCTGCGCAAACTCCAGCCGCTGCTCGACAGTGGCCGCCTGGACAACGTCGTCGACCTGCTGTCACTGAGCGCCGACCTTGTCGACCTGCTCGATGCGGCCATGGTCGAGAAACTCTCGGGGCTGTTCGAGGAGGCCACGGCCCTGAGCTGGAACCTGGGCAATGCCTTGCGCATGGCCTCGGCGCAAACCCGCAACCAACCCACCCCCAGCCTGTATGGCCTGCTGTTGCTGCTACGAGACCCGCACACCCGTCGAGGGCTTGCCCTGGTACTCAGAGTATTGAATGTCATTGGACGACAGGATTGATCGCACGGAGCTAGAGGACCACCGTCATGCTCGAACCGCGTAAACGCACCACCGCACCCGGCGCCAACAGCGCCTGGGACCCCAAAAGCTACCTGCAGTTTGCCCGCCTGCGCGAACGCCCGGTGCTGGAATTGCTCGACCACCTGCACCTGGACTCACCCGAATGCATCTATGACCTGGGCTGCGGTACCGGTATCGCCACGCGCCTGCTCGCCGAGCGCTGGCCACGGGCCGAGCTGTTCGGCGTCGACAGTTCGGTCGAGATGCTCCAGGAGGCGCTGGCACTGCCGATCAGCGTCAACTGGCTGCATGTCGATGTCAGCCAGTGGCAGGCGCAAAAACCGGCCAACCTGCTGTTCGCTGCCGCCGTGCTGCACTTTATCGAAGACCACGAAAGCCTGTTGCCGCGCCTGCTCGGGCAGTTGCAGGCGGGCGGCTGCCTGGCGGCGCACATGCCCAACTGGCGCGATGCGCCCTGGTACCAGTTGATGCTGCGCGCCCTCAGCGAGCCCGGGCCCAGTGGCCGGCCGTTAGGGACCCTGGAACTGCGCAAGTTCATGGCCGCGCGCAATGTGCTGACGCTGGACAGCTACTACCGCTTGCTGGCGCCGCTGACCCGCGAGCTGGACATCTGGGAGACCGAGCACCTGCAGGTGGTCGAGGGCAATTCGCCGATCTTCGACTGGGTCAAGGTCTCGGCCCTGCGCCCGGTGCTCACTGCCCTGGACGAGGTCGAACGCCAGGCCTTTCTCGACAAGTACCTGAAGCTGTTGCACGCGCACTACCCGCAGGAGGACGACGGCCGCACGCTGTTCCCGTTCAAGCGCACCTTTATTGTCGCCACCCTGTGAGGTTGCCCGGCCTCAGCGCCGGGCGATGTCGTAGGGCAGCAGCACCACGTCCAGGGTCACGTCCACCGGCAGCGAGACGATAAAGGCCGCCGGGCAGACCAGGGTTGGCCAGCAGTACTGCAGGTAGGTCGGGGCGAACAGCATCGCCACATTCGAGCGGCTGCCCATGAAGGCGCCATCGGAGGGGCGCTCAGAGTAGTAGCCCGAGCCCCGGCCCATGATCGAGCCGCAGGCAGAGAGGGCGAGGGTGCTGCTGAGCAGCAGGCAGGCGAGGGTTCTGATGGTGCGCTTCCTTGGCAGATGAAACCGCGGCTTTATGCACGCGGGTTGTCTCTTTGACGCCCGGGCAATGCTACAGTCACGTCTTTTTTCTGACGAGGATGAGTCATGCGGGTAGTAATGGCGATGGTCGCTGCAGCGTTGTTGGCCGGGTGTGCGTCTTCGGCCATGGAGGCGGCGCGCGGCCAGGCGCCGACCAAGGCCTTCACCTCGACCAAGGCGGCGGATGTGGTTGCCCAGTGCATCCAGTTCGGCTGGCAGGACGAGGACGTCTTCGGGGTCGATGCCAGCGGCTACCTCGAGCCTGGCAAGCAAGGCGGCTTCACCGTCTACACCCGTGAGGCGGAGTCGTTTGCCGACATCAAGGCCCAGGGCGCCAGCACTGCGGTCAGTTACTACGCCAAGCACAACGACAACGTCGCCCTGCGGCGCATGGCGGCCCTGGCCACCTGCCTGTAAAGCGGCCTAGCGCGGCATGTACCTGAGCTGCCAGCGCCGCGGGATCTTCAGCGAGATCACGCCCAGCGCGGCGGCCAGCAGGGCGCTGAACAGCAGTGCGGCCAGATCGAAGGCCTGCTCCAGCAGCACCCCGAGCACGGCGCCGACGAACATCCCGGTCCACGGAATCAACTGCACCCGCCAGCCTTGCCGGCGCTCGCCCAGCAGCGCCCGGCCCAGGCCCCGGCCAAAGCGCGAGAGCGCGCCGGTGACATAGGTGAGGCCGATCGGCAGGCCGTTCACCTCTTCAACCACCGCGTTGATCATGCCCATGGCGGTGACGGCCGAGACCAGTGCCGGCAGTTGCAGGGTGCTCGGCAGCAACGCCGCCAACCCCAGCAGCGCGGCGATGATCAGCAGCAGCGGGCACGGGCGGCGGCCGCTCAGGCGCGCGATCACCACGCCCAGGGCATTGCCGACGACAAAGGCCAGCAGCACCGCGCCAATGCGCAGGATCGGCGCCAGCTCACCTGCACCCAGCGATACCGCCAGGCGCGTGGTGTTGCCGCTCATGAACGAGACGAAATCGCCGGTGGCCATGAAGCCGATGGCGTCGGTCATGCCGGCCAGCACCGACAGCGCGGCGACAAAATACAAGCCGACCCTGCCGCGCAGGCGCGCGACCCGGGCAGAAGTGGAGGTGGAACCTGGCAGCATCCTTGGCGCTCCCGATAAGCGATGAGTGGGCTTAGGGTTTTTCTGTCAGCCGTGCTTCGAGCCCGGCGATATGCGCCTGCAGGCGCTCGTGCTCGCAGCGCTCGGCGCTGATGTCCTCGAACACGCTGATCAGGTGCTCCGGCGCACCGTCCCGGCGGCGCTGCAGCGAGGTGCGCGCGCGCACCCAGAGGTACTCGCCGTTCTTGCGGCGCACGCGTTTTTCCACCTCGTAGCGCTCGCTCTGGCCCGCGAGCATGGCCTGCAGCAACTGCAGGTTGGCGGCCAGGTCATCGGGGTGGGTGATCTGCTGGAAGGTCATGCCGTAGAGTTCTTCGGCGCGGTAGCCGAGCAGCTCGCAGAGGCTGTTGTTGACCCGCTGCCAGCTGCCGTCGGGGTCGATGTAGGCGAGGGCGCCCCAGGCCAGTTCGAAGATCGCCCGGAAGCGCTCTTCACTGTTGCGCAGTTCTTCTTCGGCGACCTTGCGCTCGGTGTTGTCCATGCTGATGCCGACCATCTTCACCGAACGCCCGGCACTGTCGCGCAGCACCGTGGCCCGGGAAGCAATCCAGCGCACCTCGCCGTCGGGGCGGGTGATGCGAAAATCGCATTCGCAGCCACTGCCGTCGGCCACCGCCTGGGCGTACATGGCCTGCATGTGCTCGACGTCTTCGGCCGGCAGGTGGGCCCAGAAGTCTTCGTTGCGATGCACCGGCCAGCCATAGACCTGCTCGACGTTGGGCGAGTAGGTAACTTCGTCGCTGATCAGGTTCCATTCCCAGGTGACGATGCGCGCACCTTCCTGGGCCAGCTTCATGCGCGTTTCGCTTTCCATGATCTGGGCGGTGTAGCGCCGGCGCAGGTCGGTCATCGGCAGCTCGACCACCTGCGGCTGCTGGATGTTCTGCAGGGCTTCTTCGCCGTAGCGCAGCCAGATCCAGTTGACCTTGAGAAAATCGGCCAGCTTGCGCAGGTTGTCGTAGTCGATTTCGCCGCCGCGGGTCCATTTGTGTACCGCCGTGCGCGAGATCCCCAGGGCCGTGCCGACGGCTTGCAACGTCAGTTTGTGATGCTCGAGCAGTTCCTTGAGGCGAAAGGCGAAACTGTTTTCCATCATCGGCAGGGTGTCCTGATCGGGGGCCAAGAGCCTGCCAGTATACCTGTGGGGCAGCTTCAAGCTTCAAGCTTCAAGCTTCAAGCTTCAAGCTGCAAGCTGCAAGAGGAGCCTGAGCGTACCTGTCTTGCAGCTTGAGGCTTGAAGCTTGGAGCTTGATGCCTACAGATCCAACACCAAGCGCGCCGAGCGGGCCCGCGAGACACAGAGCATCATGCTCTGCTGCGCGGCTTTTTCGTCATCGCTCAGGTATTGGTCAAAGTGCTCGGCCTCGCCCTCAAGGATCGCCGTCTCGCAGGTGCCGCACACGCCTTCGCGGCACAGGCATTCGACCTTGGCGGCCTTGGACTTCTCGATGGCCTGGAGGATGGTCATGCCTTCCTCGACCTGCAGCTCGGTGCCGGAACGGGCCAGCACCACGGTGAAGGCGGCGCCGGTGACCGGGGCGGCGGCGAACTGCTCCCAGTGCACGCGCTGCTCGCCGATGCCGGCCTTGGCGGCGGTGGCGATCACCGCATCGATCAGCGGCTTGGGCCCGCACACATACAGGTGGGCATCGTCCGCCAGGCCGGCGCACAGCGCGGCGAGGTCGAGCTTGCGCTCGAGGCTGTCGATGTAGAAACGGGTGTTGCCGGCATGCGGGCCGCTTTCCAGCTGCTGCTGGAAGGCACCGTGCTCCGGGGCGCGGAAGGCGTAGTGCAGCTCGTAATCAGTGGCGCCACCTTCCAGCTCGTGCAACTGGGCCAGGAACGGCGTGATGCCGATGCCGCCGGCAATCAGCACATGGCGCCCGGCGCTGGGGTCGAGGGCGAACAGGTTGTTCGGCGAGGAGATGGTCAGGCGGCTGCCAACCTGCACCTGCTGGTGCATGAACGCCGAACCGCCCTTGGACTGCTCTTCAAGGCGCACGCCGATCTGGTAGCTGCGGGTGTCGCGCGGGTCGCTCATCAGCGAATAGGCGTTGCTGAACTGGCTGCCATCGGCGCCCTGCATCTGCACGATAACGTGGCTGCCGCCGGTGAAGGCGGGCATCGGCGCGCCGTCTTCGCGGGCCAGGGTGAAGCGCTTGATCAGCGGCGTTGCCTGTTCGACTTCGGTTACCTGCACGCTGAACATTTCATACTTGTTGGCCATGTTTCACCTCGACTGCAACAGCACGCGGCAGGCCCTGCCGCGTGTCGGAACCTGTGCTCAGACCGCCAGGCACAGGTATTTGATTTCCAGATAATCCTCGATGCCGTACTTGGAGCCTTCACGGCCCAGGCCCGATTGCTTGATGCCACCGAATGGCGCGACCTCGTTGGAGATCAGCCCGGTGTTGACCCCGACCATGCCGTACTCCAGCTGCTCGGCAACCTTGAACACCCGGGCGATATCGCGGCTGTAGAAGTAGGCGGCGAGGCCGTACTGGGTGGCGTTGGCCAGGGCAATGACCTGCTCGTCGCTGCTAAAGCGCACCAGCGCCGCCACCGGGCCGAAGATTTCTTCTTCGAGCAGCTCCATGCCCGGGCCAATGTTGGCCAGCACGGTGGGTTCGAAGAAGTTGCCGCCCAGGGCATGGGCCTTGCCGCCGAGCACCAGCTCGGCGCCTTTGCCGAGCGCGTCGTCGATCAGGCTGCGCACCTTGGCCACCGCCTTGTCGCTGATCAGCGGGCCGATCTGGCTGCCGGCGGCGCTGCCATGGCCGACTTCCAGGGCCCGTACGCGTTCGACGAAGCGCTGGGTAAATTGCTCATACACGCTGTCGTGCACGTAGAAGCGGTTGACGCACACGCAGGTCTGCCCGGCGTTGCGGTACTTGGCGACGATGGCGCCTTCGACCGCCGCGTCGATGTCGGCATCGGCGAAGACAATGAACGGCGCGTTGCCGCCCAGTTCCAGGCTGACTTTCTTGATGGTCTCGGCGCACTGGCCCATCAGCAGGCGGCCAATTGGCGTCGAGCCGGTAAAGCTCAGCTTGCGCACGCTTGGGTGGCCGGTGAACTGCGCGCCAATCGCCGGGGCGTCGCCGGTGACCACGCTGAACACCCCGGCCGGTACCCCGGCGCGTTCGGCAAGCTCGGCCAGGGCCAGGGCGCAGAACGGTGTTTCGTTGGCCGGCTTGACCACCATGGTGCAGCCAGCGGCCAGGGCCGGAGCGACCTTGCGGGTGATCATTGCCGCCGGGAAGTTCCACGGGGTGATGGCGGTGCACACGCCGATGCCTTGCTTGATCACCAGCAGGCGTTTGTCGTTGGACGGGCTGGGGATCACGTCGCCATAGACGCGCTTGCCTTCTTCGGCGAACCATTCGACGAAGGAGGCGGCGTAGCGGATTTCACCCAGGGCTTCGTGCAGCGGCTTGCCCTGTTCGAAGGTCATCAGCCGGGCCAGGTCCTGTTCGTGTTCGAGCAGCAGTTCGAACCAGCGGCGCAGCACCTGGGCGCGTTCCTTGGCGGTGCGCCCGCGCCAGTCGGCCAGGGCCGCTTCGGCGGCTTCGATGGCGCGCACCGCTTCGTTGCCGGCCATCAGCGGCACGCTGCCGAGCAGCTCGCCGCTGGCCGGGTCGGTTACTGGCAGGCTGCGCCGGTCATCGGCGTCGCACCAGCGCCCGGCAATGTAGGCCTGCTGGCGGAACAGCTTGTTGTCATTGAGTTTCACGCAAGGCACTCCGAAGCGCGCCGCAGGCGGTCAGGCCTGCGGCGGGCGGTATCAGTCGTTGAGGTGGGCGACGGCGATCAGGTTGTGGAAGTGAGCAATGCCGTGCTCGCTCATGCCGCTGCGCTCGCGGTCGGCCATGATCCGGCCCTGGCCACGGTAGCCGCGCGACTTGAGGCCTTTCTGCACGCTCTCGACCAGGCGCAGGTCTTCGGGGCGGAACACTTCGCGGTACCAGTCGATGAGCTTTTGCTGCTCTTCGCTGATGTCCTTGTTGAGGAAATAGATGTCGTAGTGCTGCAGGGTGGTTTCGGCATCGACCGGGAACTCGTAGATCACGGTCATGAAGTTGGCTCCCGGCGGCACGTTGAACATGGTGCACGGCCAGGCCCAGAAACCTGCGAAGGAGGGGTCCTTGACGCTTTCGTCGAACTTGAACGACTGCTCCGAAGGTTTCGCCAGGCCGTACTGCAGGGTCCAGTTGCCATGCATGCTGTGGCTGTACTGGCCGACGTCGACCGAGTCGGAGAAGCCCGGGTGGGCCGGGGCGCAGTGGTAGCACTCGAGGTAGTTGTCGACGATCGACTTCCAGTTGGCCGGGGTGTCGCTGACAAAGCGCGCGGCCAGGTGCAGGTCGTCGATCACGCCGCAGGCTTCACGCATGCGCGCTTGCAGGCCGGGCAGCTGGTCTTCGACCGAGCCTGCTTGCATGTCCATGTTGATGAAGATGAAGCCTGCGTATTCTTCGACGCGCAGCTGCACCAGGGTCGAGTTCTCTTTGTCGAAGTTGACCACGTTGTCGCAGTTGCGGGCGTGGGCCAGGTCGCCGTCGAGCTTGAAGGTCCAGGCGTGGTACGGGCAGGTGATGACGTTCTTGGCCTTGCCGCTGCCGCTGAGCAACTGGTGGCCACGGTGCGGGCAGACGTTGTAGAAGGCGCGCAGGATGCTGTCGCGACCGCGCACGACGATGATGCTTTCGCCGATCACTTCACGGGTGATGTAGGCGTTGTTCTCGGCCACTTCACTGCGGTGGCCGACGCAGATCCAGCTGCGGGCGAAGATGTTTTCTTTCTCGTGCTCGAACACCGCGGCCTGGGTGTAGAAGCTCGCTGGGATGGTGAACGCCTCTTCGGCGTTGGCGCAGAAATCGGCGGGCAGGCGTTTGAAGTCATTCATGATCGGGGTCTCACAAGCACGGTTTTTAGTTATTGGTTAACGCGTATCTATCAGTTAACAAGTCAGGCAAAAAAATTTACTGCGTTGTAGGAGCGGGCTTGCCCCGCGATCAGGCCTGCAATGGCTCAGATCGCTATCGCGGGGCAAGCCCGCTCCCACAGGTGTGTGATCAGTGCACTGCGGCGGCGCTGCGCGGGGCTTTTTGCGCCGGTTCTTCACCGGCCATGCGCGCCGCTTCTTCCTCGATGCGGTAGGCCGGGACCTGGCCGTAGTCTTCGATCATCCATTTGAAGAAGCCGTAGATCTTCACCAGCAGGATCACCATGAACGGGATGGCGGTGAGCACCACGGCGGTCTTCATGGTCGACAACGAGGCCTTGGCGAACAGCATGGCCAGCGGCACCAGGGTCAACACCACGCACCAGAACAGGCGGTGGGTCGGCGTCGGGTCGTCGCCTTCGCGCAGGTTGCGGGTGCTGGTGGCGGCCACGGCATAGGCGGCGGCGTCCATGTGCGAGGCGCAGAAGATCGCCATGATGAACAGGTACACGCCCAGGAACACCTGGCCCCACGGCAAGGCCAGCAGCAGATGGGTCACCGCCGATTCGCCGCCTTGTTCGCTGAGCATCTTCGGCACGTCGACGGCGCCGGTGATGAACTGGTGCATGCTGTAGCTTTCCAGCGCACCGAAGAAGAACCAGCAACCGAAGCTGCCACCGAGCAGCAGGGCCATGACCACTTCCTTGATTTGCCGGCCGCGCGATACGCGGGTCACGAACATGGCCACGCCTGGCGCGTAGGACACCCACCAGAGCCAGTAGAACACCGTCCAGTTGCGGGTAAAGGCACCATCGCCGGCCGGGTCGGTGAACAGGCTCATGTGCACGTAGTTCTGGATCATCAGGCCAATCGAGTTGGCGGTGTTGTTGATGGTGAACTGGGTCGGGCCGACCAGCAGCACCACCAGGGCAAACACCAGGGCGCCGATACAGACCATCTTGCTCAGGCGCTGCAGGCCGCCATCGATGCCGATGTAGGAGCTGAGCGAGAACATCACCGCCACCGCACCGATCACCAGCAGTTGCACGGTGAAGGTGTCCGGGGTGCCAGCCAGGTCATGCAGGCCGCGGGTCAGGGTCGAGGCGGTGAGCGCCAGCGACACGGTCAGCGCGCCCATCATGGTCAGCAAAAAGATCAGGTCGACGCTGCGCCCGACCGGGCCGGTGGCCTTGAAGCCGGTCACCGCTTCAACGATCGAGGCCAGGTTCAGGCCGCTCTTCTTGCGTACATGAAAGTGATAGGCCATGGCCAGCGAGGCCAGGGCATAGATCGACCAGGCGCTGACGCCCCAGTGGAAGAACGAGTAGCTGATGCTGTACTCGAGCGCCTTGGGGGTAGCGGCGGCGATGTTCAGGCCCGGGGTCTGGTAGTAGTAGGCCCATTCCATCACGCCCCAGTACAGGGTCGAGGAACCCATGCCGGCGCAGATGAACATGAACACCCAGGTGGCGGTGGCGTACTCGGGTTTGCCACTGCCCAGGCGGATGTTGCCGTACTTGCTGAAGGCCAGGTAGAGCACCGCCAGCGAGCTGCCGAACACCAGCACCTGAACACTGGTGCCGAAGGTCCGGGTCGACAGTTCGAACAACTGGTTGGCCGCGTGCTCGGCTTCGCCCGGGAAGGCTGCAAGGCCGATGACAGTGAGCAGCACGGCAATCAAACTCACGGTAATCAGGAACACATCTATCTTTTTATTTTTGTGCGACATCATCGTCTCCTGGACGTTGGCGTTCTTAGCTATACCCGGCAGGCACTCCGGGGTGTTGCGGCAGCACTCCCTGCTTCTATGTTAACTAATGGTTAACGTGAATCTTTCGGTTAACAGATTCTGCAGATAATCCGCTTCACCCGCAAGAGCCAAGGGGCCGTTTTGTCAGACAATTCTGACAATCGGCCCCTGGTCCTCAACCTTCGATCAGCGCGCTGATGGCTTCGCCGACTTGCTGGGTCGACTTCTGCCCGCCCATGTCGCGGGTGGTGTCGCCGGCGGCAATGACCTGCTCGATGGCCTTGAGGATGTCGTCGTGGGCGGCGCGGTAGCGCGGGTCGGCGCCGTCGTTGCCAAGGAACTCGAGCATCAGCGCGCCCGACCAGATCATCGCGATCGGGTTGGCGATGTTCTTGCCGTAGATGTCCGGGGCCGAACCGTGCACCGGCTCGAACAGCGACGGGAATTTGCGCTCGGGGTTGAGGTTGGCCGATGGCGCGATGCCGATGGTGCCGGCGCAGGCCGGGCCGAGGTCGGAGAGGATGTCGCCGAACAGGTTCGAGGCCACCACCACATCGAAGCGATCCGGCTGCAGCACGAAGCGGGCGCAGAGGATATCAATGTGCTGCTTGTCCCAGGTGATGTCCGGATAATTGGCAGCCATGGCTGCGGTGCGCTCGTCCCAGTAGGGCATGCTCACGGCCATGCCGTTGGATTTGGTCGCCGAGGTCACGTGCTTGCGCTCGCGGGTTTGCGCCACCTCGAAGGCGTACTTGAGGATGCGGTCGACACCACGGCGGGTGAACACCGACTCCTGCAGCACGAACTCGTTGGCGGTGCCTTCGAACATGCGCCCGCCCAGGGACGAGTATTCGCCTTCGGTGTTCTCGCGGATCACCACGAAATCGATATCGCCCGGCTCACGGCCAGCCAGCGGGCAGGGCACGCCAGGGAACAGGCGCACCGGGCGGATGTTCACGTACTGGTCGAAGTCGCGGCGAAACTTCAGCAGCGAGCCCCACAGCGAGATGTGGTCCGGGACTTTGTCGGGCCAGCCCACTGCACCGAAATACAGGGCGTCGAAATCCTTGAGCTGCTCGAACCAGTCGTCCGGCATCATCTTGCCGTGGGCCAGGTAGTAGTCGCAGCTGGCCCATTCGAAGAACTCGAAGCTGATGTCCAGGCCATGCTTGCGCGCGGCGGCTTCGACCACGCGGATGCCTTCGGGGAGGACTTCGTTGCCGATGCCGTCACCGGGAATTGCGGCGATTCTGAAAGTCTTGCTCATGAGGGGCGCACTCGTTGTCTAGGGAACAGGTGCGGCTCATGCTATAAGGGCATGATTCAGAGATAATCTCGTGATTCATGGATTCTTAGTGTACGCATCGTGAATAATCTTCCCAGCCTCGACGACCTCAATATCTTCCTTCAGGTGGCCAAGCGCGCCAGCTTCGCGGCGGTGGCCGAAGAGCTCGGCATGTCGGCCGCGTTCATCAGCAAGCGCATCCGCGTGCTTGAGCAAACCCTTGAAGTGCGCCTGCTGCACCGCACCACCCGGCGGGTGACAGTGAGCGAGGAGGGCGAGCGGGTGTACCAGTGGGCGCAGCAGATTTTCGATGCGGTGCAGCGCATGGGCGACGACATCAGCGCCCAGCACCGCGAGCCGGTGGGCCAGTTGCGGATTGCCAGCAGCCTGGGCCTGGGCCGGCGTTTCGTCGCCCCGGCGCTGTCGGAACTGGCCGAGCGCTACCCGCGCCTGGATGTACGCCTGGACGTGCATGACCGCCTGGTGGACCTGATCGAAGAGGGCGTCGACCTGGACATCCGCGTCGGCAACGCCATCGCTCCCAACCTGATTGCCAAGCCGCTGGCCCGGAACCGCCGGGTGCTGTGTGCCTCGCCGGCCTACCTGGCCCGGCGCGGCACGCCCGGGGTGCTGGCTGAGCTGGCCAGCCATGATTGCCTGGTGATCAAGGAGCGCGACCACCCGTTTGGTGTCTGGCAGCTGCAAGGGCCCAATGGCGAGCAGAGCGTGCGGGTGACCGGCAGCCTGTCAAGCAATCACGGCGAAGTGGCGCACCAGTGGTGCCTGGATGGCCGCGGGATTTTGCTGCGCTCGTGGTGGGATGTGCACGACAGCCTGGCCGACGGGCGCCTGGTGCAGGTGCTGGCGGAGTATCACCAGCCGGCGGACATCTGGGCGGTGTACACCTCGCCCTTGGCCAGCTCGGCCAAGGTGCGGGTGGCGGTGGAGTTTTTTCGCCAGTACTTTGCCGAGCGTTATAGCTTGCCGGATTAGCGGTGCAAGCCCGCTCCCACAGCCTGTGTAGGAGCGGGCTTGACCCGCGATGGCCTCACCTCAGAACGTGTAATCCAGCGTCGCAAAATACGACCGCGGCTGCCCCATCAACCACTGCTCGCCGCTATGCGCGGTGGCCGCATAACGCCGGTCCAGCAGGTTATTCAACTGCAAGCCCAGGCGCACATCCGGCAGTACCTGCCAGCCCAGGTTGGCATCGACCACGGTAAAGCCCGGCACGCTCTGGGAGTTGGCGGTGTTGGCATAGCGCTCATCGACATAACGCAGGCCCAGGCCGGCATCGACGTCGTCGCCAAAGCCCTTGCTGACCCACAGGTTGGCGGTGCGCCGTGGCACGTTGCTTGGGCGGTTGCCGGCGCGGGAAACGCTCTGGCCGCTCACTACCTGGTCGAAGTCGTCGTATTTGGCGCGTACCACCGAGGCGTTGGCCGAAACATGCCACTGGTTGGCCAGGGCCAGTTCCAGGGTCGCTTCCAGGCCATTGGAGGTCTGCTGGCCGGCCTGTTCTTTCTGGTGGGTGTCGGGGTTGTCGACCAACAGCTTCTTCTTGACGATGTGATAAGCCGCCAGGGTCCACTCGCCTCGGCCATCCCAGAACAGCTGCTTGAGGCCGAACTCGGTCTGCTTGGCTTCGGTCAGGTCGAACTGCTGCTGGGTCGGGCTCAGGGTCACCAGGTCGCTGACGCCATCCTCGCTGGTGGAGTACTGGCCGTACAGGCTCAGTTGCTCATTCACCGCGAACACCAGGCCGGCGCGCCAGTTACCGCCATTGAGGCTGCGGTCGCTGCGGGTGTCGTTGACCAGGTTGTTGCGGTCAATGTGGTTCTGGTCGCGACGAATGCCGGTGACCAGCGACCAGCGCTCCGACAACTGGGTGCGGTTCTCGGCGAACAGGGCGAAGGTGCGGGTGGTGCTGTCGGTTTGCGCGCGGGTCGGGCTGGCGCTGTGGAAGTAGCCCGGCGCCGGCTGCCACGGGTCGATGAAATCGCCGCCGATGTCGTTGTACGGCGAGTTGCTGTCGATGCCGAAACGAATGCGGTTGTACTCGGCGCCGACCACGGTCTTGCTGGCCAGGCCAAACAGCGAGTGGTCGAAGGTGAAGCTCTGGCGATCGCCGAGCTGTTCCTGGTCGTGCTTGATCTCCAGGTAGCTGCCGCGCTCAAGCTGGCCGACGCCGCTGTTCCAGCTGTAGTCCTCGGCGTTGCGCCAGTGCCGGCGGCTTTTGAGGTAGTAGAGCTGGTTGCTGGCGCTGATCGAGTCGCTGATGCTCCAGTCGGTGTTAAATCGCGTCCACTCGTCGTGGTAGTGCTGGGCCGAATCCTTGAGGTTGTAGTTCTTCTTACTCAGGCTGTCGCGGTAGTGGCCGTCGATCAGCGGCGTGCCGAAGTAGTTCATCGGGTCGGCGTCGCCGCGCTCGTGGGCCAGGGTGAAGCTCAGGTCGTCGCTGGCGTCGAAGCGCAGGGCGGCGCTCATGGCCAGGTTCTTCGAGTCGCCACGGTCGATCCAGCCGTTGCTTTGCTGGCGGTTGAGGGTCACCCGGTAGCTCAGCCGCTCGCTCAGCGAACCGCCGCTGTCCAGGCCCAGTTGCTGGCGGTCGTAAGAGCCGTAGCCCAGGCGCAGGTGGTTGCGGATCTCGCCGGCAAAGGGCTTTTTCGGGATCACGTTGATCACCGCACCCGTGGCGCCTTCGCCGTACAGCACCGAGGCCGGGCCGCGGATCACGTCGATGCGCTCGATCATCCACGGGTCGACCGGAAAGCTCTGGGTGCCGGCGCCGGTGTACATCCGCGCGCCGTCGAACAGGGTCATCACCGAACCGTGGCCACTGAAGCCGCGGGCCGACAGCGCCGTGTTGCCGTTGCCCGGGGTGGCCACCGAGGTGATGCCCGGCGAGCGCGTTACGGCATCCTGCACGGTGAGGTTGTTGCGCCCGTCGATGGCCTCGCTGCCCAGGCTGCTGGTGCTGGCCGGGGTGTCCATGGCGCTGAGGTTCAGGCGCGAGCCGGCGGGCAGCGGGGTGGCCAGGCTGACGGATTCGTTGTCGCTGCTGCTGGTGATGGCCGTCGAGGGCAGGGCCAGCGCAGAGGGGCTGGGGTCATCGGCGAAAGCTGGCGCAGAGAAGGCCAGGCAGGGGGCCAGGGCATTGGCCGCCAGGGTGTGAAGCTTGGAAGTACGGGACATGTCGTTCCACAGTCAACAGGAAGAATGAATCCCGGAGGGAACAACGCATGGAGGCATGGCGCACGCGCAGGCGGACGCCAACCGGCCTGCGCCCGCCCACCGCGGGGTTGCCAAACAGAAGCTTCAGGCCGGTCTCCGGGCTTGCGAGGGTCATGAAGGCCTTCACCTTCCCATGCCAAGGCACAGTGGTGTTTCGAAGGCTTCGCTCGCTTACCGTTGCGGGGGCAGCGCCGGACTAGTCATTTGCATGACGCACCGGCTTCCCGTTTCACCCTGCGCACGGCGGCGCAGGACACCTGAAACTGGCGCGCATCTGAACACCGAAAACCTTTGCAGTCAACGGCTTGGGCAAATGAGCAGATCAGTTCGCCAGAGTTTCGCCACTATCGATTCAACGCCCGCGCTTGCGCGACACCACCGCCTCGATATTCTTGCGCCCGATCAGCATTGGCTGCTTCGGCTCCTCAAGCCACTTGTACATCACCAGGCTGTCCACCAGCCCCAGGCGCGCATGCCGGTAGGCGTTGGGCAAGCGCCCGACGATGGCAAAGCCGAGCTTCTGCCACAAGGCCACCGCCACCTCGTTGCTGGACACCACCGAGTTGAACTGCATGGCCAGGAAACCCAGTTGCCGCGCCAGGCGCTGCGAGTGTTCGCACATCAAGCGCGCCACGCCGCGGCCACGGGCTGCGTCGCAGACCATGTAGCCGCAATTGCTGACATGGTTGCCGGGGCCCGCGGCATTGGCCTTGAGGTAATAGGATCCGAGCAGCACGCCATCTTCTTCGGCCACCAGGGTCTGCAACGGTGCGTCGAGCCACAGCTGGCGGGCTTGCTCCTGGCTCATCGCCGGGTCGAAGGCATAGGTTTCGCGGGCGCTGACAATGGCCTGGAAGGTCGGCCAGAAGAGCTCGAAGTCAGCGGCGGTCATGGGGCGGATGTGGATCATGGGGTGTCCTGGAAACGGTTCGCCCGCTAGCTTATGCGAAAACGCCAGGAAGTGGGTGAGGCGCGGCGCAGGCCGCGCACTCAGGGTTGGCCTTACTGCCCGGCCTTGCCCACGGCATCCAGTGCCCGCGCCGAGTACACCAGCGCCGCCCCGGCGTTCATGGCCACGGCCACGCCCAGGGCTTCGGCGATTTCCTCGCGGCTCGCGCCGTGCTTGACCGCCTGGGCCGAATGCACGGCGATGCAGCCGTCGCAGCGGGTAGTGACCGCCACGGCCAGCGAGATCAGCTCGCGGGTCTTGGCATCCAGGTGGTTGGTCTTGGCCCCGGCGCCGCTGGCGGTCATGTAGCCGTTGACCGTGTCGGGAGAGAGTTGCTTGAGATCGCCGATGCCGGCCATCAACTGCTTACGGTAGGCATCCCAGTCCATCATGCTCATTGTCTTCACCTTGGTGTGGTTGGCAACTAGAACAGTGAAGCTAGTTTTTTTGCCGGCGGGGCGCCGTTGGTCGATGGTCGGGGAAAGGCAGGACTTTGGGAGGGGGGCATCGCGGGGCAAGCCCGCTCCTACAAGGAGCTGGCTTGCCAGCGACAGCGGTCTGAATCAGATGTAGATGAACACCAGCACCAAGGCCGCCACCACTGCCCATTTTTCCAGGTAGTAGCGGGTGCGGTTGCGTTTTTTCAGGGCCTTGCCACGTTCGCGGATTTTGTAGATGCGGGTGAACAGGCGGTTGATGCCGCCGGTTTTGTCGCCGGCATCGTTCGGCGCCGCCGCGGCTGCCATCACGTTCTTGCTGAACCAGCGGTTGAACGCCGTGGCCCAGCGGTACTTGAGCGGGCGCTCGACGTCGCAGAAGAGGATGATGCGGTTGTGCTCGGTCTGGTTCGAGGCGTAGTGGATGTAGGTCTCGTCGAAAATCACCCCTTCACCATCGCGCCAGGCGTAGTTCTGGCCATCGACACAGATGTAGCAGCCGTCGTCATTGGGCGTATCCAGGCCCAGGTGGTAGCGGTACGAACCGGCATAGGGGTCGCGGTGGCGCACCAGCTTGGAGCCCGGCGGCAGGGTGGCGAACATCGCCGCCTTGACCGTGCCGATGCCCTGCAGCAGCTCGGTGGTGCGCGGGCACAGCTTCATTGCCGACGGGTGGCTCTCGCCGTACCACTTCAGGTAGAAGCGCTTCCAGCCGCTTTTGAAGAACGAGTTGAAGCCGACGTCGTCGTAGTTCTGCGAACTCTTGATTTCGCCGACGTGCAGCAGTTGCTGGGCTTCGGCGCGAATTTCCTGCCAGTTGTCCTGCAACGGCTTGAGCTCGGGGAACGACTCGACCGGCAGGTACGGTTTGGCCGGCAGCTTGGAGAACAGGTACAGAAAGACGTTGACCGGGGCCAGGAAGCTTGAGTGATCACCCAGCTGGCGGGTGACTTTGTGCCTGACTTTGCCTCTGAAATGAACGTAGGCAATCGAGAAAACAAACAGTAAAACGAAGAAGATTTTCATGGGCGGATACTTGTCGATGTGGCGATGCGCCATGGCATAAGCCGGCCAGCATAAACAATCGTGATCACGGTTTGTAGTAATTGTTACCGGTTATGTGTCCGACCATAGTGCTAGGCGCAAGTGTTTGCGTGAACGATTCAGCGGGTGGCTAGCGCAGATAAGTTCGTGAGAATTCCAGTCCTCGCCGCCATGGCGTAACTGGCGGTAGAGTCTCAACAGTCCCAAAACGCACAGGATGACGAGGTATGGACCCAGGCAATGGCGATACCGGTGAACCGTTCAAGCGGCTGTTTTTTGCCCTCGACTGCGCACCGCAACAGCGCCGGGCGATTGCCCGTTGGCGCAGCGAGCTGGAACTGAAAAGCGCACGACCGGTGCCGTCGGCGAACTTTCACCTGACGTTGATGTTCGTCGGTGCGGCGGGCACTGCGCAGTTACCGGCGATTCTGGCCGGCGCAGCGGGCGTGAAGGTGGCGGGCGAATCCCTGACAGTGGTGCTCGACCGATTGCAGGTGTGGCGCCCGACCAAGGCGCTGGTGCTGGTGCCCAGTCAGACGCCGGCGGCGTTGCGCCAGCTGGCCTATGCCCTGCAGCAGGCGATGCTGGCGCTGGGTTTTACCGAGGACCCACGGGACTACCGCCCGCACCTGACACTGGCCCGCGACTACCGTGGCAGTGAGCCCGAAGCGCTGGTGCCGGCAGAATTTATCCTGCGCGCGCGGCACTTCAGCTTGTTCGAATCGCGCAAGGGGCAGTACTGGCCGCTGGCGCAGTGGCCGTTGTAGCGCTGTTGCCTGATTGATGCCCGCTCCCACACAGATCACCTCAAACCTGTAGGAGCGGGCTTGACCCGCGATAGGGCCAGCACTGACAACCTAGAACTGCGGCGTGTACTTCACGCTGAAGGTGAAGTTGCGCGGGTCGCCGAAGTTGTTGTTGCCGTTGAGCTGGTTGTAGGCAGCGATGTAGTAGTGCTTGTCGAACAGGTTGTTGGCGTTCAGCGCCAGGCCCACTTCCGGCGTCAGCTGGTACGCCAGACGCGCGTTCCACACGGCGTAGCCGGGCACGTCGTAGGTGTGCTCGTAGCCCAGGGTATGGGTTTGCGCGGTAAAGCCCAGACCGGCGCTGGCCTTGCTCCAGTCACCCGGCAGCTGGTAGTTACCCCACATGCGCAACATGTGCTTGGGCGTCCAGGTGCTGAACACCTTGCCCTTGTTGTCCGGGTCGTCGAGGTAGGTGGTGGTGTTGTAGGTGTAGCCGGCAAACAGCTGCAGGCCGCTGAGCACTTCGCCGCTGACTTCGGCTTCGATACCCTGGCTGCGCACCTTGCCGGCGGCGGTGGAGCAATACCAGTCATCGCAGGCAAAGCCTGAGGCAACGTCGGTGATCGCGCGGTTTTCCTGGTCGTAGCGGAACACTGCCAGCGAGGTGTTGACGCGGCCATCGAGCAGTTCGCCCTTGATGCCCATTTCATAGTTGCTGCCAATGATCGGCTTGAGCGCCGCGCCGCCGACTGCACGTTCGGTCTGGGGTACGAAGACATCGGTGTAGCTGGCATACAGCGACCATTCGCGGCTGAGGTCGTAGATGATGCCGGCGTACGGGGTAACCTCGCCGCTTTCGGTCATGGTGCTGGTCGGGTTGACAGAGACGACACCGGTGCCGCCAAAGTAGTCGCTCGAATCATAGCGGTAGTCGAACCAGCTGACCCGCGAACCGAGTACCAGGGTCAACGGCTCTGCCAGCTTGACCCGCCAGGCGCCATACAGGCCTTTCTGGCGAATGTCGTAGGCGCCGGTCAGGCCCCGCCCGGTGCGTTGTGCCAGCAGGCTTTCGGTGCTGATTTCCGGGCGATGATGGTCGATACCGAAGATGCTGTCGCTGGTGGGATTGAAGGCGCGGGCAAAGCGGTCATCGGTGGTCAGTTTCGAGTAGTTGCCGCCCAGGGTCAGTTCCTGCTCGAAGTTGAAGGCGTCGAACTTGCCCACCAGGTTCATGTCGACACCGACCTTGGTGGAGTCGAAATCGGTGATCCAGTCGGCATAGGTGAGGCCGCTGCCGTCAAGGTTGATGCCGTCGCCGGTGCTTTGTACCCGCTGGTGGGTCGACTTGTTGGTCTCGCTCATGCGAATGGCGCCAACGTGGAATTTCCAGTCGTCGTTGAAGCGGTGCTCGAGGTCGGCGTACAGGGTGGTGACGTCGATCTCCAGGTGGTTCCAGCGCGAGCCGGTGAAGGTCGAGCGCGATACATCCAGACCGCTGCCATCGACATAGCGCGGCAGGCCGCGCAGCATCGGCCGCGACTCGGCATTGGACTGGCTGATCGCCAGGCCCAGGGTGGTGGCCTCGTTCAGGTCAAAGTCCAGCGCGCCGTACAGCGAGTGGGTCTTGCTCCATTCGTAGTCGACGAACGAATCGCTCTGGTCCTCGTCGGCAACGAAGCGCCCGCGCACGGTGCCGGCATCGTTCAACGGGCCGCCGGCGTCCAGTTGCAGGCCGTAGTGGTCCCAGCTGCCGGCCTTGCCGGTGACGGTCACGGTGGGCGCAGCCTGGCCGCGCTTGCGCACCAGGTTGACGGCGCCGCCCGGGCTGCCGGTGCCTTGCAGCAGGCCGGAGGAGCCGCGCAGCACTTCCATGCGGTCGAAGAAGATCAGGTCCTGGGTCGCCCAGTTGCCCAGCGAATAGTTGTTGCGCGGGATCGCCACGCCGTCGTATTGCCAGTCGTCGATCTGAAAACCGCGCGAGGTAATGATCAGGCCCGGGCCCACGCCTTGCAGGCCGACCAGGCCGGTGGTCTGGTTGACCGCGTCCTTGAGGTCGACGATGTTCTGGTCGTCCATCTGCTGGCGGGTCATGACCGTGACCGACTGAGGGATTTCCCGCAGGGTATGGCTGCCCTTGCCAATGGTCGTGGCCCGCGCCGCATAGGAGCCGGTGCCCTCGGTGGTGGCTGGGTCCAGACCGCTGCCGATACCGTTGATATTGGTCGCACCCAGCTCCAGGGCGTTGCCGGCGTCGATGCTCGGCAGCACGCTGAAGTTGCCCTGTTCGGTGACCAGCAACTGCAGGCCGCTGCCGGCCAGGGCCTTTTGCATGGCCTGCACGGCGCTCATCCGGCCGACGATCGCCGGTGCCTGCTTGCCTTGTACCAGCGCCGGGTCCAGGGACACGATGCGCCCGCTCTGGCTGGCGATGGCATTGACGGTGCTGGCCAGGGCGGCGGCGGGCAGGTTGAAGCTCAGGGCCTGTTCCTGGGCCTGGGCGGCGCTGGCCAGCGTGGCCAGGGCCACGGCGACAGGAAGGGCGTGGGACCAAGGGTTGAGCACGGAATTCTCCTGATTATGTTGGCGTGTCAGGAGATAGGTTCAATGAGAAATGAAAACCGGACACAAATACGAGTGATTTGCATAAATTATTTTTGCGCCGGGGTTTTCGCCCCAATCAACGTCAGCCACGGGCTGTAGTGATCGACCTTGAGCGGCAGGGTTTCAGCCAGTGCGGCGAAGGCCCGTTGCGGTTCGTCCAGCGGGAACACCCCTTGCACGCGCAGCCCGCGCACCTCGGGTTCGACCCGGACAAAGCCACGGTAGTAAGGGCGCAGCGCCTCGACCACCGACTCGAGGGAGTCATCCAGCACGTTCAGGCGCCCACTGAGCCAGTCGGCGCGCTGGCGCTCGCCGTTGCCCAGGGCTTCGATGCGTTCGCCGCCGAGCAGCGCGGCCTGGCCTTCCTGCACGTCCAGCTCGCTGCCGTTGAACAGCCGCGCGCGCACTGAGTGCTCAAGCACCACCAGGCGCGTGGCCTGGGCTTGCTGGCTGACCAGAAAGCGCGTGCCCAGCGCGCGCATTTCGCCCTGAGCGCTGCGCACCCGCAAGGGGCGCAGCGGGTCGGCGGCGACCTGGATGATCAGCTCGCCACGGCGCAGTATCACCAAGCGCTGCTGGCCATCAAACTGCAGGTCGACGGCGCTGCCGGCATTCAGGCTCAGGCGGCTGCCATCGGCCAGGGTAAAGTCGCGGCGCTCGCCCTTGGCGGTGCGCAAATCGGCCAGCAGCTCTTGGCCGACCTCACTGCGCGCGCCCAGCCACAGGCCGCCGCCGAGCACACCGATACCGACGAAGGCACGCAGCAGCTCGCGCCGCGAGCCGTTGGTTTGCAGCAGCAATTGGCGCGCCTCACCGGCCTGGCCTGGGGCACGCCGCTCGAAGTTGCGCACCGTCTGGCAGGCGCCACCCAGACGCTCCTGCAAGCGCGCCCAAGCCTGGGCGTGGGCCGGGTCGCTGCCCAGCCACTGGCTGAACTCGCTGTGCACCTGGGCGTCGGTGTTGCCCGAACTCAGGCGCACCATCCAGTCGATAGCGGCTTCGGCGCTGGGCTCGAGGCGGCGCTGGCTCATGGCGCCAGCTCGCTGAGGTAGCACTGGCTCAGGGCTTGCTTCATGTAGCGGCTGACCGTGCGCTCGGAGATGTCGAGCTTGCGCGCGATATCGACGTAGCTCATGCCGTCGAGCTGGCTGTAGAGGAAGGTGGCCTTGACGATCATCGGCAGGCCGTCGAGCACCTGGTCGATGCTCACCAGCGCCTCGATCAGCAGCAGTTGCTCTTCGGGGGAGGGCGCCAGGGGCTCGGGCAGCGCCGACAAGCGTTCCAGGTAGGCCAGCTCCAGCTGGCGCCGACGATGGCGGTCGAAGATCAGCCGGCGGGCGATGGTCGACAGGTAGGCGCGCGGCTGCTGGATGCTGGCCGGGTCGACCTGGGCGGCGAGCATCTGGCAGAAGGTCTCGGCGGCGGTGTCTTCGGCGTCGGCGCGGTTGCGCAGGCGCTTATGGATATGCTGCAGGAGCCACCGGTGATGGTCGCTGAAAAAAAAGCCCAGCTTGCGGGTGGAAGAGGTTGGCACCGGTTGGCGTTCCCGAAGATGTGAGTGTGAATCGTTCTCAATCTTACCTGTGCGGAGAGGCAAGGTGCAATCACCCGCGTCCGGCCCGCTTTACAATTTACCTACAGATTGTTCCTGGCCGCAGTAATAGGGTAGCGGCCAGACAAAAACCAAGAGAAATGCGCATGGACCTGTCGATCGCAGGCCAGCAGTTCAGCCTGCTGGAAAACTTCAAGGACGATACCCGGCTGCGCGCCAGCTTCAACGCCTTGACCCACCAGAGCTTCGAATTTGATTTCGAACAGTGGTACCAGGACGGCTATTGGGGCGAAGGCTACCAGCCGTGGGCGTTGGCCCATGACGGGCGCATCGTGGCCAACATCTCGGTCAACCTGATGCATTTTGATGTGCTCGGCGAACCCAGGCGTGGCATCCAGTTGGGCACGGTGATGGTCGCACCGGAGTATCGCGGCCAGGGCCTGAGCCGCGTGTTGCTGGAACGGGTGCTGGACAGATGGCAGGGCCAGTGCGAACTGATCTACCTGTTTGCCAACGACACGGTGCTGGACTACTACCCGAAATTCGGTTTTGCGCGGGTGCTCGAACATGAATATAGCGCGGCGCTAACCCCAGCGGACAGGCCTTGCAGCTTCCACCGGGTCGACATGGACGACCTGCTCGAGCGCCAGCGCTTCATCAGCGCGGTTGACAGTGCCGTGCCCGTTGCACGCCTGGCGATGCGCAGCAACCCTGACCAGACGATGTTCTATTGCACGTCGTTTTTCAAAGACTGCGTTCACTACTCGCCAGCGCTGCAGGCCTATGTGGTGATGGAAATCGTCGACGGGGTGATGACGCTCTATGAGGTGTTCGCAAGGCGTGCGCTCGACCTGCAGGCACTGATTGCAGAACTGAGCACACCCCAGACCACCCGGGTGGTGCTGGGGTTTGCGCCGCTGGATAGCAGCGGCTTCGAGGCGCAGCCGCTGGTGTCGGATGACAGTCTGTTCGTGCTCGGCCAGGCCGGCCAATTCATCGAAGACGCCCGGCTGATGTTCCCGTTGCTGTCACACGCCTGAGCCGTTCAGGCCACAACCGGAATCAGCGGATCGGCCGCCGCCAGGGCAACCGCCCGATCGGCCGCGGGCGGGTAGATCCACACCGAGTTGATCTGCTGCTTGAGGGCTTTGGCTTCGTCCTTGATCAGCTTCACCTCACGCTCCCAACCCTCGGTGTACACCGCGCCCCAGGCCCCCAGGTCCAGGCAGGTGACGTACTTGGGCTGGCGGTACGGCGTCGGCTCGACGCCAAGCAGGTCGGCGGCGACGTTGTTGCCCGAGTGGCGGCCCAGGGCGATGGCGTGCTGGCAGGTCATCAAGGCGTGGTTGCCCAGGTCGTCGGTGGCGGCGTAGGCGACGTCACCGGTGGCGAATACATGCTCTTGGCCAATGACCTTGAGGTTGTCATCGACATGCAGGCGGCCATGGCCATCGCGTTGCCCCGGGACTTGTGCGGTGAGGGCGCTGGCGCGCACGCCGACGGTCCAGACCACGGTGGCGGCCTCGATGCGCTGGCCATCGGCGAGGGTCACGCCATCGGCATCGACGCCAGCCACCGAGGCATTCAGGCGCCACTCCACCCCCAGCGCCGTGCAGGCTTCGATGATTGCCGGGCTGATGCCTTCGCCGAGGGCGGCGCCGATCTTGTTGCCGCGATCGACGATGATCACCTGCACCTGGGCATCTTCGCCGAGCACCGCACGCAGGCGGGCGGGCATTTCGGTGGCGGTCTCGATGCCGGTGAAGCCGCCGCCGGCCACTACCACGGTATTGCGCGCCTTTGACGCAGGCCGCTGGGCCAGGGCTTCGATGTGCTGCTCCAGGCGGCTGGCCGATTCGATCTGGTCGACGTCGAAGGCGTACTGCTCAAGCCCGGCCAGCGCTGGGCGGAACACGCCGCTGCCGCTGGCCATGACCAGCCGATCGTAGCCCAGCACCTGCGGACGGCCCTGGCCGTCGCGGTAGCCGACGCGCTTTTCGGCCACATCGATCTGGTCCACCGCGCCCTGGATGAAGTTCACCCCCACCGCGGCAAACAGCTCGGCCAGCGGCGCTTTCAACTGCTGCACAGCGGTTTCGTAGAAGCGCGGGCGGATGCGCAGTTCGGCTTGCGGTGCGAGCACGCTGACAGTGACATCGTTGCGCCCGTGCTGGTCCAGCAGGCGGCTGGCGCTGAGGGCGCTCCACATACCGCCGAAGCCGGCGCCGATGATCAGGATGTGCTGTTTCATGTTCTGCTCCGAGAAAAAAGGGCTGTTGTTTGCCGGACGCAGGGTGTTGTTGCCCGCACCGGATAACTACGACTGTATTGGTCGTAGTTAAATGGTGCAAGCATTTTCTTAATGCCTATGCGTTAAGTCTTGGATTTGCTGGTGGTCAGGATGAACTGCTAGTATTGGCGACAAATCAAGTCGGAGATGGTCATGTCCCTGTATAGCGCCGGCGTCGAGTACGGCTTGCACTGCCTGCTGTTTCTGGTCGACGACCTGGGCGAAAGCCGTGAAGCCAGTGTGCGTGACCTGGCCGAGCTGCAAGGGGTGCCCCATGAATACCTGGCCAAGGTCTTTACCAAGCTGGCCAAGGCCAGGCTGGTGGTGGCCACCGAGGGTGTGCGGGGTGGTTTCCGGCTGGCCCGGCCGGCGGATGAAATCACCGTGCTGGATATCGTCACGGCCATCGACGGGCACAAGGCGATCTTTGATTGTCGCGACGTGCGTGACCGCTGCACGCTGTTCGACGGCGCGCCGCCGGCCTGGGCCATCGATGGCACCTGCGCCATTCACGCGGTGATGCTCACCGCGCAAAAACGCATGGAAGAAGCCCTGGCCCAGCAGACTATCCTCGACCTGTCGCGGCGCCTGGGGCGCAAGGCGCCGGCGGAGTTTTCCACCCAGGTAGTGAGGTGGATCAACGAGCGCCGCGACAGCAAGTAAGGCGCTTCAGGCGGGCTCGGCGACCTCGGCGAACAATCTGCGGCCGTGCTCGAACATGCGCTGCAGGTGGGCGCCGGGGTCGGCGCTTTCCGATTCCAGCAGCAGGGTCGAGCTCACCACGCGGGCGCCGCAATAATCGAAGATGCCGTGATCGATCTGGGTCTTCATCGCCTGCCCGTAGCCATGCTTGCTGAAGGTTGCGGCATCGGCGCCGCCAATGCCCACCAGGTGCACGTTCAAGCGGCCCAGCATTTTTACCATCGGCGCCTCGGTGCTGAAATCGAACGCCCAGCCATTGCTGAATACCCGGTCGATCCAGCCTTTGAGCAGCGCCGGCATCGACCACCAATACACCGGAAACACCAGCACCAGCGCATCGCTGCGGTCGATGCGCGCCTGCTCGGCCAGCACATCGGCGCCAGGTGCTGCGGTGCGGTGATGAACCGCGTGGTCAGCGGCGGCGAACACCGGGTTGAAACCTTCGGCGAACAGGTCGGCGAGCTCGGCGCTATGGCCGTTTTGTGCCAAGCCTTCGACCACCTTGGCGGCCAGGCTGTGGGTGAGTGACTGCGGGTCATGATGAGCGACAACAACAAGCGCGTGCATGGCAAGGGCTCCTGCGGATTGCGGGGAAAGGGTGAAACTTGTAAGCTGAGCACAAGTTACCTTTGGTAAGTTACTTTTGGTAGGTAAGTATGTCAAGCGATCCGCAACCTCGTCGGCGTCTGTCGCGCGAAGACCGTCAGCAACAACTGCTGGAGGTGGCTTGGCGCCTGGTCCGCGAAGAGGGTACCGAGGCGCTGACCCTGGGCCGACTGGCGGAATTGGCCGGGGTTACAAAGCCGGTGGTGTATGACCATTTTGGTACCCGCTCAGGCTTGCTGGCGGCGTTGTACCAGTGTTATGACGAGCGCCAGACTGCGGTGATGGACGCCGCCCTGGCCGCGTGCGAGCCGACGCTTGAGAGCAGCGCTGCAGTGCTTGCCAATTGCTACGTCGACTGCGTGTTGACCCAGGGCCGGGAGATACCCGGAGTGATTGCTGCGCTGGCCAGCTCGCCAGAGCTTGAACAGATCAAGCGCGAGTACGAGGCAGTGTTCATGGAAAAATGCCGGGCGCTGCTGGCGCCGTTCAGTGCCAGCGGCGCGATTGCCGTGGCCGGATTGCGGGCGATGATCGGCGCGGCGGAGGCGTTGTCTCATTCTGCGGCGAACGGTGAGATTACGGCGGAGCAGGCGCAGCAGGAGTTGTTCGAGACCATCAAGGCGATGGTTGTGCGCAGTTAAAATACATCGCGGGACAAGCCCGCTCCCACAGGCTGCTCACCCCCCCTGTAGGAGCGGGCTTGACCCGCGATAGGGCCTTATTAAGCGGACGAGAAATATGGACATTCAAGAAATCAAACAACGCCTGGCCAAACCCGCCACGCGCTTTTTTGCCGGCGGCTTTCGCCCGACCGACAGCGATGAAGAAAGCTGGCTCGGCCGGGTGTTCCTCTACGGCCCCGACGAAGGCGTACCGACCAACGCCGCTGGCGAGCCCCTGTTGCCCGTGGCCCAGTTCCACCTGCCCAGCCTGCCGTTCAGCAGCCCGCTGCTCAAGGACATCCGCGTTCTCACCCTGTTCGTCGGTTACCCGTTCCCGGATGAATTCGAGCCCATGGGCAACAACTGGCTGATCCGCGAATACCGCGCCGACGACGAGCTGGTGCGCAAGGACCTGCCGGTCGCCAACTCCTTTCTCAAGGCCTTCCCGCTGCGCGCTGAAAAACTCGCCGAGGACTATCCGCTGTGGGACGGCGGCGGTGTGCCGGATGAATGGGTCACCGAGATCGTCAAGCTCGAACAGGCAGGGGATATCGAGTGCTACTACGAGGTCATCACCCACGCCTACGAGCACAAGATTGGCGGCTATCCGTCGTTCTGTCAGGCGGGCGTGGACCCGGGCGACGGCTTTGAGTTCGTCTTCCAGGTCTCATCCGATGCCAAGATCAACCTCAACGTGATCGACAGCGGCAGCCTGATGTTCTTCAAGCACCGCGACAGCGGCGAGTGGACGATCTACTACGACTTCTATTGAGCTAGTGCGACTCGCCGTTGCGCGGCTTGTAGAACAGAAACTCGCTGGTCTCGGCTGTTCGGGCAAAGGTCTTCGACCAGTCGGGGCGCACATGGCGGTCGTGAAAGTACAGGGCGCCACCGGTGCGATCCGGCAGTTGTTTGTTAAGCGCCTTGCGTGCGATTTCCTTGGCCAGGGTGTAGCGCACCTCTTCCTGAACAGCGTCCGAGCGGCCATCGCACCACCAGGAGAACTGGCAGGCGCCGGTCTCCGAGCCCTGCTTGACCACGCCGCAGACCGAATCGGGAAAGCCCGCGTGGCCAACCCGGTTCATCACCACATTGGCCACCGCCTCCATGTCGGCTGATTCGCCGCCCTTGGACTCCCAGTAGATGCTGCGCGCCAGGCAGGTGATGGCATCATCCAGCGCGGCTGCACCAGCCGGGTCGACGGCCTGGACTTCGGTCTTGGTGATGGCTTGGGATTTGGGCGCGGGTGGGGCATCGGGGTTGCTGGCAGCTTTTTGTTCCAGCACCTGTGCTTTTTCTTCGGCCACCTGGGCCTTGGAGTCGGCCGCCAATGTCAGGGCGCTGGAAAACGTCAGTACCAGGCAAGTTGCAAGTGTTAGCAGGCGCATGCTCGAACCTTTGATTGGCCTGGGAGTAGAACTTCCCGTTACAGGGTCGACCGCGCCGCGCTCAAAACATTCCCGCTGTCAGACGACGGGCAACTTCGGGCATCATCTACGCAGTCCGTTCAAGGGAGATTTCCATGCGCGTCACTTCACCTGTTGCACCGCTGGCGTTGTTGTCGCTGGGCCTGGCGTTTAGCGTGACCGCCCAGGCCAGCGACGAGTCGCAGCTGATCGAGTCGATCAACGCCTACCGCAGCCAGGCCCAGCGTTGCGCAGGCCAGGGGTCGATGGAGCTGCCGCCGCTGGCCAGCGACCCGCGCCTGATGCTGCCGGCCAACAGCATGGGCGACCTGCGCGAGGCTTTGGCGCAAAACAGCTACCCGATGGTCAACGTCCAGGCCATCAGCCTGTCCGGGCCGCGCGATCCGCAGGCGGCGATGCAGGCGGTGCGCGAAAGCTTCTGCCAGGTGGTACTCGACCCGCAGTTCGTTGATGTCGGCGTCAGCCGCGAGGGCCGCGACTGGCGCATCGTGCTGGCGCGGCCGCTGCTGGCCGGGCGCCTGGGCGACTGGCAGGCCGAAGGGCAGAAGGTCCTGGAGATGATCAACACCGCGCGTAGCCAGGCCCGCCAGTGCGGCGGCCAAGCGTTCGATGCGACCACGGCGCTGGCCTGGAACACTACCCTGGCCGGCGCCGCCGAAAGCCACACGCGGGCCATGGCCAACAACAACTTCTTCGATCACAAGGACCGCGACGGTCGCACTCCGGGGGATCGCGCCGAGCTTGCCGGGTATGCCGGCCAGAAGGTCGGCGAGAACATCGCCGCCGGCCAGGACACCCCGCGCAAGGTGGTCGATGGCTGGCTGGCCAGCCCGGGCCACTGCGCCAACCTGATGAACCCGCAGTTCAGCGAGCTGGGCGCAGCTTACGCGGTCGACCCCAAAAGCGACGCCGGGATCTACTGGACAGCGATGTTCGGCGCGCCGTAAACCGCCCTAGTGCTCAAGCCCGGCGCGCTTGAGCAATTGCTTGCAGCGTTCGGACAGGTGCACCACGCGCAGGTGCTTGCCGTTGTTGCTATAGCGCTCGCGCAGGGTCTTGAGCGCGGCGATCGCCGAGTAGTCGACAACGTTCAGGTGACGGCAGTCGAGGGTCACCTGGGCCGGGTCATTGGCCGGGTCGAACTGGTTGAGGAACGGCGTGGTCGAGGCGAAGAACAGCGTGCCGTGGACCTTGTACAGCTTGCTGCCGTCGCTTTCGTCGTGGCTGTCGGCATACAGCTCACGGGCCTGTTGCCAGGCAAAATTGAGCGCGGCGATGACGATGCCGCACAGCACCGCAGTGGCAAGGTCGGTAAACACCGTGACCAGGGTCACGGCGATGATCGCCAGCACATCGTTGACCGGCACCTTGTGCAGCACCCGCAACGACGCCCACGAAAAGGTCTGCTGGGCCACCACGAACATCACCCCGACCAGCGCTGCCAGCGGAATGCGCTCGATCAGCGGCGAGAGGAACAGCACGAACATCAGGATCATCACCCCGGCGACCACCCCCGACAGCCGCCCTCGGCCGCCGGAACTCAGGTTGATGGCGGTCTGGCCGATCATCGCGCAACCGCCCATGCCGCCGAACAGCCCGCTGGTCATGTTGGCCACGCCCAGGGCTACGCATTCGCGGTCGGGGTGGCCGCGGGTCTCGGTGATTTCATCGGTGAGGTTCAGGGTCAGCAGGGTTTCCAGCAGGCCGACCAGGGCCATGAGCAGCGCATAAGGGGCGATGACCTGCAGAGTCTCGAGGTTCCACGGCACCTGCGGCCAGCGCCAGGCCGGCAGGCCGCCGGCGATGTGGGCAAGATCGCCGAGGGTGCGGGTCGGCAGGTCGAGCAGGTAGACGCCGGCACCGACGCCGAGAATGGCGATCAACGCCGGCGGCACGCTGCGGGTCAGGCGCGGCAACAGGTAGACAATCGCCATGGTCAGCGCCACCAGCCCCAGCATCAGGTACAGCGGTGCACCGCTGAGCCAGGCGCCATCGGCCTTGAAGTGCTCAAGCTGGGCCAGGGCAATGATGATCGCCAGGCCGTTGACGAAGCCGAGCATCACCGAATACGGCACCATGCGCACCAGTTTGCCCAGGCGCAGCAGGCCGAAGGCGATCATGATCAGCCCGCCGAGCAGCACCGTCGCCAGCAGGTACTGCACGCCGTGGGTGACCACCAGGGCGACGATGACCACGGCCATGGACCCGGCCGCGCCGGAAATCATCCCCGGGCGCCCGCCGAGCAGGGCGGTCAGGGTGCAGATGATGAAGGCGCCATACAGGCCCATCAACGGGTTGAGGTGCGCCACCAGGGCGAAGGCGATGCACTCGGGCACCAGGGCGAAGGCTGTGGTGAGTCCTGCCAGGACATCGGCGCGTAGCGGGGTTGTTCTCATGACCTACCTGAAGAGCGGCCCGGCAGCGGGGTGCTGCCGGGGCAAAAAGCGCAGGATGCTACGTAATTTGCCGATCGCAAGCCAGCGCCCTGGCGAGGAATCCCGCCGTGTGGCTGTCCTTGCACGCCGCCACCTGCGCTGGCGGCCCGCTGACCACCACCTTGCCGCCGGCGCTACCGGCCCCGGGGCCGATATCGATCACCCAGTCGCTCTGTGCCACCACGCGCATGTCGTGCTCGACCACGATCACCGTGTGCCCGGCCTCGACCAGGCGCTGCAGTTGCACCAGCAAGCGGTCGATGTCCTGCGGGTGCAGGCCGGTGGTGGGTTCGTCCAGCACGTAGAGGGTGGCGCCGCGGGCCAGGCGTTGCAGCTCGGTGGCCAGCTTGATGCGCTGGGCTTCGCCGCCCGACAGCTCGGTGGCCGGCTGGCCCAGGCGCAAATAACCCAGGCCGATGTCCTGCAGCACCCCCAGGGCGCGGCTGATCGCGGGCTGCTGGGCAAAGCGCTGGCTGGCCTGGTCGACGGTCAGTTGCAGTACCTGGGCGATGTTCAAGTCTTGCCAGGTGATGGCCAGGGTCTGGGGGTTGTAGCGGTCGCCATGGCAGGTCGGGCAGGGCGCATAGACACTGGGCATGAACAATAGCTCGACGCTGACAAAGCCTTCGCCTTCGCAGGTCTCGCAGCGGCCCTTGGCGACGTTGAACGAGAACTGCCCGGCATCGAAACCTTGCGCCTGCGCATCGGGGGTTGCCGCAAACAGCTTGCGCACGTGATCGAACAGGCCGGTGTAGGTCGCCAGGTTCGAGCGCGGCGTGCGGCCGATGGGCTTCTGGTCCACCGGCACCAGGCGGCGGATATGCTCAAGGCCGGCGCTGATCCAGCCGTCGCTGGTTTGTTCGGGTTGGTCTTCCAGGCTCTGTTCTGCGACGTCCTCCTGGCTGCGGGCCTGGCCCAGGTGCTCGCCGAGCAGGTCGAGCAGCGCCTGGCTGACCAGGCTCGATTTGCCTGAGCCGGAAATCCCGGTGACCGCGCTGAAGCAGCCGAGCGGGAAGGCCACCGCCAGTTGCTCGAGGTTGTTGCGGGTGACGCCTTCAAGTTGCAGCCATGCCTGGGGCGTGCGCGGCGGGCGAACCTGGGGGGGATTTTCGTTGAACAGGTAAGTGCGGGTGCGCGAGGCATCGACCTTGGCCAGGCCTGCCGGCGGGCCGCTGTACAGCACCTGGCCGCCGTGCTCGCCGGCGTCCGGGCCGACGTCCACCAGCCAGTCGGCGCGGCGCATGGTGTCCAGGTCATGCTCGACCACATACACCGAGTTGCCCGCCTGCTTGAGCCGCTGCAAGGCCGTGAACAGCGCTTCGCTATCGGCCGGATGCAGCCCGGCCGAGGGCTCGTCGAGCACGTAGATCACCCCGAACAGCTGCGAGTTGAGCTGGGTGGCCAGGCGCAGGCGTTGCAGCTCGCCCGACGACAAGGTCGGTGTGCTGCGTTCCAGGTCCAGGTAACCCAGGCCCAGGTCGATCAGGGTGCTGATGCGCTCCAGCAACTCGGCGGCGATGCGCTGCGCGGCCAGGCGTTTTTCCACCGACAGGTTGGGCGTGTGGCGCACATCCGCACCGCCTTCATGGGGGTTGTCGCCGCGGGCGGCGCGTTGCTCGCGGGCCTGGCGGGTTTGCGCGTGGCTCAGCACAGCGCCGGCTTCTTCAGGCTGCTTGAGGTAATCGGTATTGGCGACGGTCTTGAGCAGTTCGGCCAGGTCAAGCAGTGGCAGGCGCGACAGCTCAGTAATGTCCTTGCCGGCAAAGGTCACCGTCAGCGCCTCGGCTTTCAGACGCTTGCCGGCGCAGGCCGGGCAGGGGCTGGCGCGCATGAAGGCGGACACGCGCTTGCGCATCAGCGCGCTTTGCGAATGGGTGAAGGTGTGCAGCACATAGCGCCGGGCACCGCTGAAGGTGCCCTGGTAGCTGGGTTCGAGTTTGCGCTTGAGCGCCTGGCGGGTTTGCGCCGGGGTCAGGCCGGCGTACACCGGCACGGTCGGGGTTTCTTCGGTGAAGAGGATCCAGTCGCGTTGCGCCTGGGGCAGGTCGCGCCAGGGGATGTCGACGTCATAGCCGAGGGTCACGAGGATGTCGCGCAGGTTCTGCCCCTGCCAGGCCATGGGCCAGGACGCCACCGCCCGTTCGCGGATGCTCAGCGACGGGTCGGGCACCATCGACGCCTCGCTGACATCGAACACCCGGCCCAGGCCATGGCATTCGGCGCAGGCGCCTTGCGGGGTATTGGCCGAGAAGTCTTCGGCGAACAGCATCGGCTGCTCGGCCGGGTAGCTGCCGGCGCGCGAGTAGAGCATACGGATCAGGCTCGACAGGGTGGTGACGCTGCCGACCGACGAGCGCGCGCTGGGCGTGCCGCGTTGCTGCTGCAGGGCCACCGCCGGCGGCAGGCCTTCGATGGAATCCACTGCCGGCACCCCGACCTGATCGATCAAGCGCCGCGCGTAGGGCGCCACCGATTCGAAATAGCGGCGCTGGGCTTCGGCATACAAGGTGGAGAACGCCAGCGACGACTTGCCCGAGCCCGACACCCCGGTGAACACCACCAGCGCATCGCGGGGAATGTCGACGTCGACATTCTTCAGGTTGTGCTCACGGGCGCCGCGCACCCGCACACAACCGGCGGGGTTGGCACTGACTACTGGTTTTGCACACATGACGATATTCTTCCCTGCTGAGCGATCCGCGTAAGTGGCAGACCGCCGAGCATGGCGCCAGTGCCGTGGTTTTTCAAATGGAGGTGAAATCTGGTGATGTTCATGGTGATTGAAGCGCACCGCAGTGAGTACCCCGAGCCCATCACTTTTGCCAGGGGCGCGACACTGCACATCGGCGAGCGCTATGACGGCGAGGAAGGCTGGGATGAGTGGTACTTGTGCAGTACACCCGGGCAGCAGGCCGGCTGGGTGCCGGGGCAGGTGATCGAGCGGCTGGGCGATGATCAGGGTGTCGCCCTGGAGGATTATTGCGCCCGGGAACTGAATGTGGACGTGGGCGATTGCCTGGTGGGTGGGCGGCAGTTGAACGGCTGGGTGTGGTGCAACAAGGGGAGCGAATCGGGGTGGGTGCCGTTGCAGGTGTTGCGGGTGGTGTGAAGCTATCGCGGGGCAAGTCGGGTCGCCGCGATTGGGCCCTCAACCCATCGCCGCCAGCATCAGCTCCAGGTTCTGCACCGCTGCCCCCGACGCACCTTTGCCGAGGTTGTCGAACACTGCCGTCAGCAATACCTGGCCGTGCTCTTCATTGGCAAACACCGCCAGGCGCAGGTCGTTGCTGTCATTGACTGCTTGCGGGTCCAGTTGTACTGCCGAGGCGCCCAACTGCAGCGGCGCCACCTGTACATACCGGGCGCCGTGGTAATGCTCGGCCAGGCACGCCTGCAACCGCGCGGCGCTCACGCCCGCCGGCAGCAACCGGGTCTGCAGGGCGATGGTCAGGACGATGCCCTGGCGGTAGCTGCCATAGCTGGGCACAAACACCGGCCGCTGCGACAAACCGGCATGCTGCTGGATCTCCGGCACATGCTTGTGGTCCAGGTGCAGGCCATACACCAGCACGCCCTGGGCTGTGTGTGCATCGGGCCCTTCATGACGTTCGACCGCCGCCCGGCCGCCACCGGAATAGCCCGATACCGCGTTCACCGTCAGCGGATAGTCCGCTGGCACCAGGCCTGCGCCAATCAATGGCCGCAACAAGGCGATGGCGCCGGTCGGGTAGCAGCCCGGGTTGCTGACCCGCTTGGCCTGGGCAATGCGCTCGGCCTGCTCTTCGTCCAGCTCCGGCAAGCCATACACCCAACCCGGGGTGGTGCGGTGCGCGGAGCTGGCGTCGATCACCCGCACCTGCGGGTTGACGATGGCCGCCACCGCTTCACGGGCGGCGTCGTCGGGCAGGCACAGGATCGCCACGTCGGCGCTGTTGATGGCTTCGGCGCGCAGGTGCAGGTTCTTGCGCTCGCCCGCCGGCAGGGTCAGCAGGCGCAGGTCGCTGCGAGCGTTGAGGCGGGCGTGGATCTGCAGGCCGGTGGTGCCTTGGTCGCCGTCGATAAAAACCAGGGGCTGGTGCATGGGGGCTCTCGTACATAGGTGACAAATGTGCAGCCATCTTCACCTGCGGCTGGACGAAAGAAAATTTGAATATCATGATGCTCAACTTCATTTTTTCTGAACGATAAGCCCATGCGCGAGATCAGCCTCGACCGGCTGCGTACCCTGGTGGTGATCGCCGACCTCGGCTCCTTTGCCCAGGCGGCGCGGGCGCTCAACCTGGCGCCGCCGACGGTCAGCCTGCACGTTGCCGACCTCGAGGCGCGCATTGGTGCGCCGCTGCTGTCGCGCAAGCGCGGGCAGATCCGCCCCACGGCCATCGGTGAAACCCTGCTCGAACGCGCCCGGCGCCTGCTGGCCGATGCCGAACAGGCGCTCGATGATGTGCAGCGCCAGGTCCAGGGCCTGGCCGGGCGGGTGCGCCTGGGCGCTTCCACCGGTGCCATCGCCCATTTGCTGCCGCAGGCGCTGGATATCCTCGGCGTGCAGCACCCTGGCATCGATGTGCAGGTGCAGGTGCTGACCTCCAGCGAGTCGCTGGCGCGCCTGCACGACGGCAGCCTCGACATCGGCCTGGTGGCGCTGCCGCAAGCAGCGATCAAGGGCCTGCAGATTCGCCCGTGGCGGCGCGATCCGATCATGGCGTTCATTCCCGCCAGCTGGTTGCCGCCGGCGCGGATCAGCCCGGCGTGGCTGGCCAGCCGGGCGCTGATTCTCAACGACAGCAGCACCCAGCTGTCGCGGGTGACCAGCGAATGGTTTGCCAGCGCCGGCCTGCAGCCGCCAGCGCGAATCCAGCTCAACTACAACGACGCGGTAAAAAGCCTGGTGGCGGCGGGCTATGGCGCGACCTTGCTGCCCCATGAATCGGCAGCGCCGGAGCATGACCCGCGGATCTGCATGCGCCCGTTGCGCCCGGGCCTGTGGCGGCACCTGGGCATCGCCTGCCGCCAGGGCGAGGTGGAGCAGGGCACCGCCTTGGTGCTGCAGGTGCTGATGAGCCAGGCGGTGAAAAACTAGACCAGCCGCAGCCCGCGCCCGCCCTCCAGCCACGGCCCTTGACCCAGGCGCTCGAGGGCCAGGGCCCGGGCTTTGCGGCTGAGCTGGTCGAGGTGGCGGTCGCGCTGTTTCTCGGCATCGACCATCGCCCGCTTGCCGTGTTGCTTGAGCAGGTAGCTATGGATCTGCTGCACCTCCAGGGTGCGGTAGATCGGTGCTACGTCGAGCACCGCCGCCATGCCGGCGCTGGGCTCGGCGTGGGTGTTCATCAACACCTGTGGGCCGCGCGCGCCGGTGACCTGAAAGCCCAGGGCCTCGAACACCGGCACCTTGCTGGCGACGCAGCCGAGCTCGGCCTGCGGGTAGCGCGCGGTCATCTGTGCCAGCATGGCGCGGGCAATCCCCTGGCGGCGGTGGCTGGCGTGTACGGCCAGGTAGGCCACAGAACAGGCCTGCGGGTCATCCTTGAGCGGCAGGTACAGCAAAAAGCCCACCACCTGCTCCGGGTCGTCGAGGTCCAGGGCCACGATCAGTTCGACCGGGATGCCGCGCGAGCCGTCCATGGCCTGCAGGTACAGGTGCACTTCGAAGCCGATGCCGTACTGGTACAGGCTGTACAGCGGGTTGCTCGGCGCCAGGGCGACGCTGCTGATGTCGGTCAGGTAGTCGACCACCATCTGCAGGATCTGGCTTTTGATCGGCTCGGCGGGCGGCGCGACGAAGTGGTGGAGGGCGGGCATCGGCAGGGGTGACTCCAGGCAAAAACGGCAATGGCGCGATTCTACCGCGCCGGCCTGCCATCCGTCCCTTCGCCGCGCAGATGATCTGAACTTCAGTTGCGGCGCACCGCTCCCTTGCATAGAGGGCACTTCTCGCCCGACTGCCGAAGGCTGCCGCCATGACCGTGATGACCGCCGCACCCGTGCTTGACCCGCATGTCATCGATAGCCGAGCAGGCCATGCAGCGCGTTATCACGCTCTGTTGCAGGGCGAGCTGAGCGACAGCGCCGCCTGGCTCGGCGAGCAATTGCAACAGGCTGAGGCCTTGCCTGATGAACTGCCGGCCAACCCCGTCGAACTCGGCCAATGGACCGCCGAGCGCGCTGCTGCCGTGGCCGGGCAATACGCCCAGTACCTGGCCGAGCGCAAAGCCGGCGCTGCCCGGCGTTACTTCAGCAACCGCGCCCATGCGCTGTATTTTCTCCAGCACGTCGTCCCGACCAAGGCGGTGGATGGTGCCTGGCTGTTCGGCATGCTCAGGCACTGGGCCGACCCGCGCTACCACGGGCTGATCCGCATCTACCTGGAAGAGCTCGGTGATGGCGACCCGGCCTGCAACCATGTGCTGATCTACCGGCGCCTGCTCAGCGAACTGGGCTGCCATGAGCCGCTGCCGCTGGGCGACGACCGCTACCTGCAAGGTGCGCTGCAACTGGCGCTGGGCTTCAACACCGAGGCGTTCCTGCCCGAAGTGATCGGCTACAACCTGGGCTATGAGCAACTGCCCCTGCATTTGCTGATCAGCGCTTACGAGCTGGACGAACTGGGCATCGACCCGCAGTACTTTCGCCTGCACGTGACCATCGACAACGCCAGCAGCGGCCACGCCTGCAAGGCGGTGCAGGCACTGATGCAACTGTGGCCGGCGCAGGGTGCCAGCGAGTTCTATCGGCGGGTGGCGCGAGGCTATCGGCTCAACGACCTGGGCCCGGGCTCAGCGACGATCATTGCCGAGTTTGACCTCGAAGCCGAGCTGCTGGTCGCCTTCGAGCGCAAGCGCAGTTTTGGCCAGCACATGCATTCCGATTACTGCCGTATCGAAGGACGCACGGTCAACCAGTGGCTGGCCGAGCCCGGCAGCATTGCGGGGTTTCTCGCCGCCCTGCAGGAAAAGGGCTGGATCAAACGCGGCCAGGACCCGGCCGACAGCCGTTTCTGGCAACTGATCGACGGCCCGGCAGCAGCGATGTTCGGCGTCTTCAGCCCCTATGAAAAACAGCTGCTGCATGACTGGATCGCGCTCAGCTGGCAGCCGCGCCGCCCTCGTCACGGGCCGGCCAAGGCCGAGGTGTCGATGCACGACGAGGCGCTGGTGAGCGCGCTTGAGCGCGAGCTCCATGACCTGCCGCCGCAGGCGCGGATTGCCTACCTGCTCGGCGAAATGGCGGGTGCTCGCCACGCCTTGCCCCAGGGCCTGGCGGCGACGCGCAAATACGCACAGATGACTGGGCTCAATCAGTAACGGAGGCTGACCATGCAATTGACCGAGGCGCAACGCCAGGCCGATCAGGCCTTGCTGCAACTGGGGCGGCGGCTGCTGGCCGATGGCTATCGCTTTACCAGCGTCACGCCCTTGACCCAGTGGCGCAATAACCAGCGTGAGGGTGCAGAACAGTCTCATACCCTGCGCGATATTTTCGGCTGGAACCGGCCCTTTGCGCCCGCGCTGCTGTCAGCGGACGAGCTGGCGCAGCTGCAACGGGCGCAGATCCTCGACGAGCATGAACAGCTGCTGCGCAGCCGGGTACGCTGGTCGAGCCTGCATGATTTGCTCTTCGTTCATTCCGGTTTTCCCACCGACAGCACGGACGCGGTGTTTTTCGGCCCGGACAGCTATCGCTTTGCCCAGTTGATCGAAGCCCACCTGCAGCAGAGTTTCGCCAGCATCAACCACGCCGTGGATATCGGTTGCGGTGCCGGGGTCGGCGCGGTGCTGATCGCCCGCGCCCGCCGGCATGCACAGGTCAGCGCCGTGGACATCAACCCGCAGGCCCTGCGCCTGACCGCTATCAACGTCGCCCTGGCGGAGCTGGCCAACGTCTCGGTCGAGCACAGCGATGTGCTCCAGGGCATCAGCGGCAGCTTCGACCTGATTGTCGCCAACCCACCGTACATGCTCGACGCCAGTGAGCGCGCCTACCGGCATGGTGGCGGCGCCCTGGGCGCCGGGCTGTCGTTGCGGATCGTTGAACAAGCACTGCCACGCCTGGCGCCGGGCGGCACCTTGCTGCTGTACACCGGGGTGGCCATGGTTGAGGGTCGCGACCCGTTCCTGGCAGCTTTGCAAGCGCCTTTGGCGTCCGCCGACTGGGCCTGGCACTACCATGAACTGGACCCCGACGTGTTCGGCGAACAACTGCTCGAGCCCGGTTACCAGCAGGTCGAACGCATCGGCGCAGTGGCCTTGAGCGTCACCCGCCGATGAACAGCCCCTGCGGCTTTGGCATCGAGGAAGAATACCTGCTGGTCGAGCTGGCCAGCGGGCACATGCTCGCCGCGCCGTCGGCGGCGCAGATCGACCTGTGCCGCCAGGTGCTTGGCGCACACTTTGCCCAGGAGATGTTCAAGGGCCAGATCGAGGTGGCATCGCCAGTGTTCAGCAGCCTGGCCCAGGCCCGGGAGTTTCTCGCCGGCAGTCGCATGCAACTGGCACAGGTACTGGCCGAGGAAGGCATCGGCCTGTTGAGCGCCGGCAGTCATCCCCTGGGCGGCTGGCGCAAGCAGCAGCCTGCTGACGACGAACACTTTCGCCAGTTGTTCGCCGACTACCAGCAGGTGGCCCGGCGCAGCCTGTTGTGCGGCCTGCATGTGCACGTCGGGGTGCCGCCCGGGCACGACCGCATCCAGCTGATCAACCAGTTGCTACCCTGGTTGCCGCTGCTATTGCTGCTCAGTACTTCATCGCCGTTCTGGGAAGGCCAGGTGACCGGCTACATGAGCTATCGCCAGGTAGCCTGCGGGGAATGGCCGCACATGGGCCTGCCGGAACGCTTGAGCGACTGGCAGGGATACCAGCGCTACCTGGCCTTGTTGCGACGCACCGGTTCGTTGCGCGAGGGTGATGACGGCTGGTGGGCGATCCGCCCGTCGCGGCGCTTTCCGACGGTGGAGCTGCGCATCGCTGATGCTTGCCCGAACCTTGAAGATGCGCTGTGCATAGCCGGGTTGTTTCGCTGCATGGTCGAGCATTATCTGGCGCAACCACGTACCACCGTGCACCTGAGCCGCGAAGCCCACTGGCTTGCCCGGGAGAACTACTGGCGGGCCATGCGCCATGGCCGCCATGGGCAGTTCATTTGCCTGGAGGATGAAGGGCAGGGCAGCGCCGGGCAGTGGCTGGCGCGGGCGCAAGCGGTGTTTGCCGATGCGCTGCAGGGGGTTGACGGTGATCGCAGCTTTGCCCGGGCGCAGGTGATTGTTGCTCAGGGGAGCAGTGCCGACCGGCAATTGGCGATGGCGCAGCAGGGGATGTTGGCGGTGGTGCAGGGGTTGTTGCAAGAGGTCAAATCGTGTTGACGCCATCGCGGGTCAAGTCGAGGCGTCGCACCGACGCTCGGCCGTTCATTTCGCTCTACCCCCACGCCCGGCATGTGCCGCTGCGGGTGCGGGCCTTTATTGATTTCCTGATTCAGGATGCGGCTGGCTGAAACGCTAGCCCTTGGCTTTTTTCAGGCTTTTCATCCGCTGCTTGGCGCGCTGCACGGCAGCCATTTTTTCCGGGCGTTTCATGCGCTTCCATTTGCGGATGTCGTCCTTGCTGCGGCCGCAGCTCAGGCACAGGTCGCCGCTCAACTGGCACACGGCGATGCAGGGATTTTCGATGTCCTTGGCCATGTGTCAGCCGCGCTGTTCGATGTCGAACTGCACGTGAGGTGCGAGCGGATGCAATTCGACGTCGGCTTCTTGCAAAGCCAAGGCCGTCAGCTCGATCATCCGCTCACCTTGTCCGCTGGCCAGGGCGTGTTCCTTGGCAGCCCGGGTTTCGAAAACCCAGATCACCTGCAAACTGGAAGGGAAGCGTGTGTAATCGACCAGGTGGGTGAGCCAGGCAAAACCGACGATTTCGGCCTTGGCGGTCTCGCAGGCTTCGGTCAGGGTGGCGACCAGACGGCGGTCAAGCTGCGCCTGTTCGCGTTTGCTCAGTGGCATGGCGGTAAGGGTCTTTGCGGGAGGAGAGGCGATCATACGCTATCTGAGCGCGCCACCCGGAACTGGGCGCAGCGGTGCCGGGTCTTGCGCCAATCCTGTGGGAGCGGGCTTGCCCCGCGATCGAGCGCGAAGCGGTCGTGGTTCAGGCACGCTCCTACACCGGTGGCTGCGGGGCCTATTGAACGTTGTGCAGCTTGACCACATCACCCGAGACACGGGTGGTGTAGCCGGTCAGTACCCAGGCCCAGAACCAGTTTTCCTGGACCTGGGTGTTGATCATCGCGTCGCCGCCCTTGGCCTTGATCGCGGCATTCTGGGCGCGCACGAAGCGGCTGTTCTGACGCACTGGAATGACGCCCAGTACCAGCAGACCGGTGGCGCTGGCTTCGCTGTGGCCGATCACGGTGTACTGGTCGGCGTTGTAGTGCTGGGTTTTCATCGGGGTGCCGGTGCAACCTGCCAGGGCCAGGACGAACAGGCCGCAGGCGACAACTTTGCTCAGGTTTTTCACTGCATAACTCCATGACAATTGGCCCGGGATCCATCTCTCGAGCGGCGCATACTTTACCGGATCAGCCAGGATCACGCTCGTCTGCTGGCGCGCGGCCTACCGCTACCCGGCGTAAAATACGGGGTTGCGACCCTCCCGCGGAGCAGCAGCCATGAAAATCGTCGTGATCGGTGGTACCGGCCTGATCGGCACCCAGTTGTGCAACAACCTGCGGGCCAACGGCCACAAGGTGCTCGCCGCCTCGCCCAAGACTGGCGTCGATACCCTCACCGGCGAAGGCCTGGAGCAAGCGCTGCAGGGCACCGATGTAGTGGTCGATGTGGCCAACTCGCCGTCCTTTGACGACGCTGCCGTGCTGGCGTTTTTCCAGAGCTCCGGGCGCAACCTGCTGGCCGCCGAACACAAGGCCGAGGTGCGTCACCACATCGCCCTCTCGGTGGTGGGCACCGAGCGCATGCAGGACAGTGGCTACTTTCGCGCCAAGCTGGCCCAGGAAGAGCTGATCAAGGCCTCAGGCAGGCCCTATACCATCCTGCGCGCTACGCAATTTTTCGAGTTCATGGGCGCCATCGCTTATTCCGGTGCCGACGGCAACCGCGTGCGCCTGACCAACGCCGCGCTGCAGCCAGTGGCCTCATCCGACGTGGCCCTGGCCCTGGCCAACCTTGCCGAGCAGGCGCCGGCCAACCGCACTCTCGAAATCGCCGGCCCTGATCGCCTGCCGCTGGCTGATTTCGTGCGCAGCTACCTGCAGCACAATCAAGATGCCCGCGAGGTGATAGCCGACCCCGAGGCCACCTATTTCGGGGCGCCGATCGACGACCGTTCACTGACCCCGGATGAAGGTGCGATCCTTGGCTCGCTGCACTTTCAGACCTGGTTGAAAACCACCGCCGTGCAACGCTGATGCCGTTGAACTGGAGAGTGACATGCGCCTTCCATTCTTGCTCGTGCTGGTACCGATAGTGGGCGTGGCCCAGGCCGATACACCGCCACCGCCCAGCGTCACCCCGGTGATGACCCAGGCATTGCCCGACTACCCGGGCAAGGAAGTGTTGATCCTGCAAGTGCAGTACCCGCCGGGCGGCGCCGACCCGGTGCACCGTCACGATGCCCATGGTTTTATCTATGTGCTTGAAGGTTCGGTGATCATGGGGGTGAAGGGCGGCAAGGAGGTCACCTTGACTCCCGGGCAGAGCTTCTATGAAGGCCCGGCCGACATCCACAGCGTCGGGCGCAACGCCAGCCAGGACAAACCGGCGAAGTTCGTGGTGTTTTTGCTCAAAGAGGCGAAGAAGCCGGCACTGCTGCCGGCAGAGTAATCTTCAGGGGTTTTACCCGCGCCACACCGGCCACAGGTCGCTGCCCAGCGCCCAATGCCCTTGCCCGGGCAGCAGGCGCACACCACCGACCCAGCGCTCGGGGGCCTGCTGCTCAAGCCAGTTGGCCTGGCCCGCCAGCACCTGCTCGCCCAGCGGGGTGAGGCTCAGGGGCCGGCGCGGCCAGTCCAGCTCGGCCTGCGCCTGGATGAGCAGCGGCGTCGGCGAATCGATCAGCGGGCGCAGCAGGGCATGGAACATCATGTCGCCCAGGTAAGGCAGTGGCTCGCGCTTGCCCATCAGTTCGGCAAACACCCGGCCGAACGGCACCTCGCCGAACTCGTTGATGATCTGCAGCGCCAGGCGTTCGCTCAGCGACAGGCCGTCGTCCACGCCCGGCAGTTCCTGCAACTGGCGTAGCAGCGCCGGGGCGAGCAAGGGCAGGGCCAGGTCCTGGCGATGGGCCAACTGTGCCCAGGCCAGTGGCGAGGGGGCGCAATACGCTGCCCAGGCCTCGCGCGCCAGTTGCAGCATGGGCCCATCCACTGCCCGGCGCTGCGGCCACAACCAGGCCAATACGTCCGGGGCTAATTGGCCGATTCCGATAAACCGCTCGACCCCGGGCATTCTGTCAATCTCGATCAGCTCCAGGCGCTGCGGCGGCTTGGCCAAGCCGGCCAGCACGCGGATCAAGAACAGCTGGTCATAGGCATCCGCCTCGCACCAGAGCACCGCGCTGGGGCAGCCGTCGAGGCGGGCCAGGTCGGCGTATTCGGTGTCCATCTTGCGCTGTACTTCGGCGAGCTCCAGGCCATAGGCCTGGCTGATGTAGTCGCTGCGCAGGGCGCGGTAAGGCGCTGTCGGCACGTCACGCACCGGGCCCATCACCAGCGGGTCGCTGAGCATCTGAAAGGCGCCGGTAAAGCCGGCCAGGCGCAGGCTGTGGCTGATGTCGTTGCCGCAGCGCCAATGCTGGGTGGCGGCTTCGTCATCGGCAGTAAATTGCGGGTGGCGGGCGGCAAACTCGATGGCCTCGACATGCGCCTTGAGCTTGGGCCAGCTGGCAAAGCCCAGGTCGCGGGCAATCAGCCACTGGGCATCGGCCAGGCGCGGTGAGGCAGGGCCGAGTAGCGCCAGTTGCTCGGGCGCGGTACCGCTGCGCAGGCGCTGCAACAGCTCCTTGGCGCGTTTGCGTTGTTGTTCAAGATTGATGCGCCCGTCATGGGACGGCGACGACAGTCGAGCAGGCATACGAACTCCTTGTGCGAGCCTTGTCCGCTGTCAGGCCGGGAGTCGTAGACAAAAATGTGGGGTGTACAGCCTGGGCGCAGCCCTTTCCGCGGACGGGTGGCGTGGTTGACGCCGGCTGCGACTATAGGCCCGGCGCCCGGCAAAAGGCAATCGTCAGCTCCAGGCGCGCGGCCAGCACTCCTGCAGCAGGTCGCTGAACACCTTCAGGCGCGGCGAGTGCTGGCGCGACGGCGGGTAGACCAATGCCAGTTCACGCCAGCGCCCGGAAAACGGCTCCAGCACCGGCACCAGACGCCCGTCGGCCAAGGCCTGGCGGGCGACGAAATCCATCACCTGGACAATGCCGAAACCCTGCAGCGCGGCATCGATCAGCGGGTCGCCGACATCGAACAGCAGCTGCCCGCTGACCTGCACGTCGACCCGCTTGCCGTCCTGGACGAACTGCCAGTCGACGCGGCGCCCGAGGTAGGGGTTATGCACCACCAGGCAGTTGTGCCGGGCCAGGTCTTCGAGGGTCTGCGGCATGCCGTGGCGGGCCAGGTAGGCGGGGGAGGCGACGGTCACCCAGTGCATCGGCGCCAGCGGCCGGGCCACCAGGCGCACATCGCTGAGCGGGCCGATGCGCACCGCGGCGTCGAAGCCTTCTTCGGCGAGGTCGACCAGGCGATCGGTCATGGTCGCATCCACCACCAGTTGGGGATGGCGTTGGGTCAGTTCGCCCAGCAGCGGCAGGATGACGATCCGGCCAAAGGCCGAGGGCAGGCTCAGGCGCAGGGTGCCGCTGGGTTCGCAGCGGCGGTCGAGCAGCAACTGCTCGGCTTCCTCGAAGCCGGCCAGCAAGGGGGCGCAACGCTCGCGCAGTAGCAGGCCGTCGGCGCTCAGGCTGACGCTGCGGGTGTTGCGGTGCAGCAGCTTGACCCCCAGTTGCTCTTCCAGACGGCGGATTGCCCGCGACAAGCCTGACTGGGTCAAGCCGGTGCTGGCGGCTGCGGCGGTAAAACTGCGCAGCTCGGCGACCTTGAGCAGCAGGGCAACGGTGTTCAGATCCATGATTAAAGTCATTACTGAAAGAACTGGCAGCGTATTTATCATGCCTGGCGCATGAAAGACACTGGCGCCTTCTTGCCAAGGATGCCCCGCATGTCGACTCCCACCCCGCGCCACCCTGCATTGATGCTGCTGTTGCTGGCGTGCGCCCAACTGATCATTGCCCTGGACTACACCATCGTTTTCGTCGCCTTGCCGACCATTGGCGAGCACCTGGCCATCGGCCCGCGCCAGTTGCAATGGATCATCAGCGCCTTCGGCGTGGCCTTTGGCGGCTGCCTGCTGCTTGGCGGACGCGCCGCCGACCTGCTCGGCCGCAGGCGCCTGTATCGGCTTGGCCAGGGCTTGTTCGCCATCGCCTCGCTGGCCGGCGGTCTGACCTATCAGGCCGAGATCCTGGTGCTGGCGCGGGCGCTGCAGGGGTTGGCGGGTGCCTTGCTGTTCCCCGCGACCCTGGCGCTGATCAACAGCCAGTACGCCGAAGGTGCGCCGCGCACTCGCGCCCTGGCGATCTGGAGCGCCGCTTCGGCCGCGGGCCTGGCCCTCGGCGCCTTGCTCGGCGGCATCCTCACCCAGTGGCTGGGCTGGCAGGCGGTATTTCTGGTCAACGTGCCGCTGGCGGGGGCTTGCGCCTGGGCCGCCGGCTACTGGATTCCGATCGACCCGCCACGGGCCCAGGGGCGCTCGTTTGATCTGGCCGGTGCCCTGACCATCACCCTCGGCGGCAGCCTGCTGGTGCTGGCGCTGATCGAAGGGCCGAGCTGGGGCTGGCAACGGCCGCTGTTCTGGACCGTGCTGGCGGCCGCACTCATCTGCCTGGCGGTGTTTGTGGTGATCGAAACCCGCAGCCGCGACCCGTTGATGCCGCTGCGCCTGCTGCGCACCCCGGGCCTTCGCGCGGCCATGGGCCTGACCGCAGTGTTCATGGCCAGCTTCAGCGTGCAGTACTACTTCCTGGCCTTGTACTTCCAGCAGGTCTACGGCTACAGCGTGCTTGCCAGCGGCCTGGCGTTTTTGCCGGCGACCCTGGTGTGCACCCTGGGCATCGGCATTGCCGAACGGGCGCTGGCCCGCCTGGGTTTGCGCAGCACCTTGATTATCGGCTTGCTGGCCGGCGGCCTGGGTATCCTCTGGCTCGGCTGGATGTTGCCCGGGGATGGCGCTTTTGCCCGCCTGCTGGCGCCGATTGCCTTGCTCAGCATCGGCCAGGGCATGACCTGGACGGCCATGTGGGTGTGCGCCGGGCAGGGGGTTGCGGCGGCCGAGCAAGGCGTGGCGTCAGGGATGGCGTCTACCGTCCAGCAGATTGGCGGGGCGTTGGGCCTGGCGCTGCTGGTGGGGTTGGCCAACCAGGGGCTCGACGGCTTGAGCGGCGCAGCCTGGCAGCAAGGTTACGCGCTGGGTTTGCAGCGTGCAGTACTGGTCAGCGGCGGGATTGCGCTATTGGGTGTGCTGATCGCCCTGGCGTTGCCTGGCAAGGTTCGCAGCACTTCAACAGAGGCTCAAGGCTGTTAGCCGGCTTTGACACACGGCACACTGGCGTCCCGACCCTGACTCACGGAACGAGCCGATGCCCCTGCACATTCGCCCCGCCACGCCCGCCGACGCCAGCGCCATCAGCAAGGTGATCATCCAGTCCTTGCAGCAGACCAACGCCGCCGATTATTCGGCGGCGCTGATCGCCCAGGTCGAGCAGAGCTTTACTGCAGAGCGAATACTGGCCTTGCTTGAGCAGCGCCAGGTGCTGGTGGCGCTGCTCGACCAGCAGTTGGTTGCCACTGCCAGCCTGCAAGGCAATGTGCTGCGCAGCGTGTTTGTGGCGCCAGGGGTGCAGGGCACCGGCGTGGGTCGCGCGCTGATGCAGGCGCTTGAAAACCTGGCCCGGCAAGCGGGGCAGATGGTGCTGCGGGTGCCGTCATCAATCACTGCAGAGGGGTTTTATGCCCGGCTCGGCTACGCCAAGGTCCGCGAGGTGATGGAGGGGGAGGAGCGGATCATCGTCATGGAGCGCGCTGTGCCGCGTTGAGCACGGGGTTGTCGTCGAATATCATTTGACATATTTGATTTGTGATCACATATTCGTATCACAAGAACGACAACACAGGCTTTTTTCCATGACCGACCGTCCCGTCCTGTTGCCGGCCCTGCGCCAGGTGTCCCGCGATACCCTGCAAGACCAGGTCTACCGGCAGATCCGCGAAGCGCTGATGAGCGGGCGTTTTCAGCCCGGGCAGAAGCTGACCATCCGTGGCCTGGCCGAAGCGCTGGGTTCCAGCCCCATGCCGGTACGTGAAGCACTGCAGCGCCTGAGCGCCGAAAATGCCTTTGAAGTCACTGAAACCTCGCGCCTGCGGGTACGGGTGATGACGACTGAACGCCTGCGCGAAATCCGCGATGCGCGGGTGGCCCTCGAAGGCTTGCTGGCCGAGAAGGCCGTGGCCCATCTGGGCGATGCCGACCTGGCTGAAATCACCGAGCTCTGCGTGCAGATGCAGGCCGCCGCCGACAAGGTCGACGTGCCGGCTTACCTGTGGGGCAACTTTGCCTTTCACAGGCGCATTTATGCCGTGGCCCAGGCTGAACTGACCGTCGCCGCGGTGGAGAATTTCTGGCTGCACATGGGCCCGTGCTTTGCCCTGGTCGCCCCGGACAAAGCCCACCTGCAGCGCTCGATGCAAGCCCACGACCGCATCGTCGCCGCCCTGGCCGACCGCGATGCGGCGGCGGCGCGGGCGGCGGTGACCGACGACATCATGCAGGCCGCCGACTCCCTGGCGCGCCTGCTGGTCAACAACGACCGCGCGCGGTCTGTTTCTGGAGTGAAAAAAGCATGAGCGTTCTCAAGCGTCTGACGCCGTATCCGGGCCTGCGGGTGTTGATTTCCGGCGGCGCCGCCGGTATCGGTGAAGTGCTGGCGGCGGCCTATATCGAAGCCGGGGCCAGGGTGCATGTCTGTGATGTCAGCGAGGCGGCCCTGGCGGCGTTTCGCGACCGCTACCCAGGCAGCGTCGCCACCCGCGCCGACGTCGGCGACGGGGCGCAGATAGAGGCGCTGTTCAAGGTTCAGCGCGAGCAGTTCGGCGGCCTCGATGTGCTGGTCAACAACGCCGGCATTGCCGGGCCTACCGCCGGTATCGACGCCATCAGCGACGACGACTGGCAGCGCACCATCGACATCAACCTGACCGCGCAATACCGCTTCGCCCACCACGCGGTGCCGCTGCTCAAGGACTCGCCCAACGCCCACCTGCTGCACATCGCCTCGGTGGCCGGGCGCCTCGGTTACGCCTGGCGTACGCCGTATGCGGCAACCAAATGGGCCATCGTCGGCCTGATGAAATCCCTGGCTTCGGAGCTTGGCGACAGCGATATCCGCGTCAATGCCTTGCTGCCCGGCATCGTCGAAGGGCCGCGCATGGACGGGGTGATTCGCGCCCGTGCCGCGCAAGTGGGGGTATCCGAGGCGCTGATGCGCGAGGAGTACCTGAAGAAGATTTCCCTCAAGCGCATGGTCACTGCCGAAGACGTCGCCGCCACCGCCTTGTTCCTCTGCTCGCCAGCCGCCCGCAACATCACCGGGCAAGCCATCAGCGTCGATGGCAACGTCGAATACCTTTGAGCTGTACCTGCGCTTTTACCGCACTGCTTTCTCGCCAAGAATAAAAACGGAGAACACGCATGTCCAAGAAACGCCCGGTCATCATCACCTGCGCCGTCACCGGTGCCATCCATACGCCGTCGATGTCGCCGCACCTGCCGATCACCCCGCAGCAAATCGCCGACGCCGCCATCGGTGCCGCCGAGGCGGGTGCTTCAATCGTTCACCTGCACGCCCGTGATCCGTTCGACGGCAAGCCCAGCCAGGACGTCGAGCTGTTTCGCCAGTTCCTGCCGCAGATCAAGGCGCAGAGCGATGTGGTGATCAACATCACCACCGGCGGTGCGCCGACCATGGGCGTTGAAGAGCGCCTGCAGCCGGTGGCCCAGCTCAAGCCGGAGCTGGCCTCGCTGAACATGGGCTCGATGAATTTCGGCCTGTACGAAATGCTCGAGCGCTTCACCGAGTTCAAGCACGACTGGGAGCGGCCGTACCTGGAAGAGAGTGATGACCGCATCTTTCGCAACACTTTCCGCGACATCACCTACATCCTCAACGCTTGCGCCGAGAACCGCACACGCTTCGAAATTGAGTGCTACGACATCGGTCACCTGTACACCGCCGCGCATTTCCTCCAGCGTGGGCTGCTCAAGGCGCCGTTGTTCATCCAGTCGGTGTTCGGCCTGCGCGGCGGCATCGGTGGCCACCCCGAAGACCTGGCGCACATGCGCCGCACCGCCGACCGCCTGTTTGGCGACAACTATGAGTGGTCGATCCTCGGCGCCGGGCGCAACCAGATCCCCCTGGGCACCATGGGCCTGGCCATGGGCAGCAACGTGCGCGTGGGCCTTGAGGACTCGCTGTGGGACGGCCCGGGCAAGCTGGCGGCGTCCAATGCCGACCAGGTCAAGCGCATCCGCACGGTGATCGAAGCCCTCGGCGGGCGTGTCGCCAGCCCCGACGAGGCGCGGGAAATGCTCAGCCTCAAAGGCCGCTACGCAGTCGATTTCTAGCTTGCCTGCATGCCCCGGCCGAGCCTGGCCGGGGATGTTCCCATCGCTGTCGTCACACTAGAGATTCGTGCCATGACAATTACAAGATCGCCCGAAGAACTGACTGTGCCCCGTGATCCTGCAACCCTCAACCGGTTGCTGTTCGTCAAACTCATGCCGTTGCTGATCGCCGCCTATGTGCTGAGCTTTCTCGACCGCACCAACATCGCCCTGGCCAAGCATCAACTGGATGTTGACCTGGGCATTTCCGCGGCTGCCTACGGATTGGGCGCCGGGTTGTTTTTCCTTACCTATGCGCTGTCGGAAGTGCCCAGCAACCTGATCATGCACAGGGTCGGCGCACGCTTCTGGATTGCCCGGATCATGGTGACCTGGGGCTTGATTTCCGCCGCCATGGCCTTCGTCCAGGGCGAGACTTCGTTCTACGTGCTGCGCCTGTTGCTGGGCATCGCCGAGGCCGGCTTGTTCCCCGGGGTGATGCTCTACCTGACCTACTGGTTCGGCCGCGAACAGCGCGCCCGCGCTACCGGCTACTTCCTGCTCGGGGTGTGTTTTGCCAACATCATCGGCGGGCCGTTGGGCGCGGCGTTGATGCAGATGGACGGCCTGATGGGCTGGCATGGCTGGCAGTGGATGTTCATGCTCGAAGGCTTGCCGGCGGTGTTCTTCGCCTACGTGGTGTGGAAGAAGCTGCCCGACCGGCCGAGCAAGGCGCCGTGGCTGAGTAGCGCTGAAGCCGAGCAGATCGAACGCCAACTGGCCAGCGAGGCCGAGGAGGGCGCCGGCCACAGCGGGCACTCGCTCAAGCAGTGCCTGACGCCGCAGATCCTGTTGGCGATCTTTGTCTATTTCTGCCACCAGATCACCATCTACACGGTGATCTTTTTCCTGCCGGGGATTATCGGCAAGTACGGCGACCTGAGCGTGCTGCAGATCGGCTTTCTCACCTCCTTGCCGTGGCTGGCGGCAGCGGCCGGGGCGATCGTCCTGCCGCGGTTTGCCAGCACGGCGCAGCGGGCGCGACGGATCCTGGTCAGCGGTTTGCTGACCATGGCCCTGGGCCTGGCCATCGCCTCCCAGGCGGGGCCGGTGATCAGCCTGCTGGGCTTCTGCCTCTCGGCAGTGATGTTCTTTGTCGTGCAGTCGATCATCTTCCTGTACCCGGCCTCGCGCCTGAAAGGCGCGGCGCTGGCGGGCGGCTTGGGGTTCGTCAACTCCTGCGGGCTGCTGGGCGGGTTCTTCGGCCCGTCGCTGATGGGCATGATCGAGCAGAGCACCGGCAATGCCGTGAACGGCCTGAAGTTCATCGCCGTGGTGCTGGTGGTGGCGGCGTTGGCGGCGCTGCGTTTGCGCCAGGGGCATGAGCGTAAAAGCGCGAAGGGCGGTGCGCTGAAAAACGCGCAGCGCCAGTCGGCCTGAGCATCGCGGGTCCAGCCCGCTCCCACAGTGGATCTGCATGCACCGGACCTGTGGGAGCGGGCTTGACCCGCGATGAGGCCGTCCCAGACAACACAGCGCTTGACAGCCCACCCCCATCTCGTTTCCAATCCGCACCCTCAGATCCACCACCCCTCATTATTTAGGTGAAGCCAGTGCCCCACGCCAACCAACACGCCTGATGCCGACGACGGACGTTTAAGCCTGTTGGTGCCTGCCTGCGCACGCACTTTCACCTGCCCGCTGTCGTCGGTTTTCGCCCTTTTGGAGAAGACCCATGACACTCGATATCCGCGAGCTCGCGCAGCTCGACCTGTTCAAGTACCCGCGCACCCCACACCTGCAAAGTTCTCGCCTGCAATCGGGCGATAGCGACCATGACCAACTGCCTTACAGCGAACTGAAGGGCCAGTACCTGGTGGTCGAGGAAAAGCTCGACGGCGCCAATGCTGCGATCAGTTTTTCTGCCGCCGGCGAGCTGTTGCTGCAGTCCCGTGGCCATTACCTGGCCGGCGGGAGCCGCGAGCGCCAGTTCAACCAGTTCAAGCAATGGGCGGCCTGCCATGAACACTGGCTGCTCGAGCACCTGGAAGACCGCTACGTGCTGTTCGGCGAGGTGATGAGCAAGCGCCACAGCGTGTTCTACGACCAGCTCCCGCACCTGTTCTTCGAGTTCGATATCTGGGACCGCGAGGCGCAGGTGTTCCTCTCCACCGCACGGCGCCAGCAGTTGCTTGCTGGCGGCCCGGTGCTGTCGGTACCGGTGCTGTTCGAAGGCATTGCACCGCCTCGGCTGAAGGACCTGCTCGCCCTGGTCGGCCACTCACAAGCCAAGTCGCGACGCTGGAAAAACGCGTTTGCCGAGGTCATCGACCGTCAGCAACTGGATTTTTCCAAGGCCTGGAACCAGGGCGACCGTTCCGACCTGATGGAGGGCCTGTACCTGAAAATCGAAACCGCCGAGCACACCACCGGGCGGATCAAATGGGTGCGCCACGACTTTGTCCAGGCCATCCTCGAAGCCGATGAGCACCACCTGCGCCAGCCCTACATCCCCAACCTGCTGGCCGCCGGTGTCGACCTGTATGCGCCCGAGCCCCAGGTCACCTGGGCCAGCCTGCAGGCCGCCGAACAAGGAGTTGAATGATATGGACATGAACACATTGCGAGCGCTGATGCCCGGCCCCGGTCGCGCGGTCGACTACCCGGCACTGCTCGAGGCGATCCCGTCTCTGCGCGCCTTGGCGGCAACCCCGCAAGACCCGGTCTACCACCAGGAAGGCGACGTCTGGACCCACACCATGATGGTGGTCGATGCCTTGCTCGCCGACCTTGCCTACCAACGCGCCACCCCAGAACAGCAATTCGTGCTGTTTTACGCCGCAGTGCTGCACGACATCGCCAAGCCGTCGTGCACGGTGATCGATGAAGTCACCGGCAAGATCGGCCAGCCCGGGCATTCGCGTCGCGGTGCGGTAGATGCGCGCATCCTGTTGTGGCAGGCCGCGGTACCGTTTGAGCTGCGCGAAAGCATCTGCCGGATCATCAGCGTGCACCAGTTGCCGTTCTTTGCCCTGGCCGGGGACAAGAGCGGGCGTTCGGCCGAGCAGATCCTCCATCGCCTGTCGTGGGAGTTGCCGGTGTGGATGCTCTGCGCCGTGGCCAGCGCCGATATGCAGGGCCGCGGCTTTGCCGGCAAGCAGGGGCTGCTCGACGACATCGAAGTATTTCGCCTGCTGGCCGAAGACGAAGGCTGCCTGGATCAGCCCAAGGCCTTTGCCGACGATTACACCCGGCGCTGCTACTTTCGCGGTGCCTCGGTGCTGCCGCAGTACAGCCTGTACCGCGAGGTGCAGGGCTCGCAGGTGATCATGCTGGCGGGGCTGCCGGCCAGCGGCAAGGACACCTGGGTCAACCAGCATGCAGCGGATCTGGCCGTGGTGTCGTTCGACGATGCGCGCCAGGAGCTGGGCCTGAGCCATGGTGACAAAGGCCCGGTGGCGCAGTACGCGATCGACAAGGCCAAGACCTTGCTACGGCGCCGTGAGCCCTTCGTGTGGAACAGCACGCACCTGTCGCAGCAAATGCGCAAGAAGACCCTCGACCTGCTCTACAGTTACGACGCCGACGTGCGCCTGGTGTACCTGGAACAGAGCGAGCGCGAGCTGATGCGCCGCAACGCCCGTCGCGACACCTCGCTGCGCAACAAGGATATCGAGCGCATGTACTTTCGCTGGGAAGTGCCGACGCCGGTGGAGGCGGATCGGCTTGAGTACCAGGTGTGAGGCCATGCAGGTTATGTGGGGCTGCAGGCAGCCATCCATGACCCATCAGGGCATCCCGGAAATCCGCTTCAGATACTGGACTCTGGCTTGCGTCTGCTTCAACAGGCAATGGGTATGGATGGTGGCGTAGCCGCTGCCGCCAACCGACTCATACGTCTCCAGTTCACAGCTGGCATCACGAAAGGCAATCCAGGTGCGCTGGGCTTTTTTCAGCGCCACGTCCTGGGTCGGGCGCCCGGGTGACGCGCCCTCGTCCTTGAAGCGTGTAACCAGCTCCTGGTAGAGCTGATTCAATTGCCGATCGGATTTTTTCAGCGAGCGCTGCATGCATTCAAGCATCTGCACTTCGGTGTTGGCGCCGGGGCACAGGCCGCTTGCCTGGGCCGGGGTGGCTAGCGCCAGCAGCACGCCGAAGCCGGCGTAAATCAAGCGATACATGGGGCGTCCTTGCGTTGAAGTTATTTCAGTTTATTGGTGTTGCGGCCAGGTATCGCCAATCACCAGCCAGCAGGCCTTGGACTGTACATGCACATGTTTTTGCCGGGCCGGCTCGAACGGCGTATCCAGGGTGCCCAGCGCAACGCTGACCCAGTCCGGAAAGTCGCCACTGGCATTGGCCCAGAACAGGCTCGCGCCGCAGCCTGAACAAAAGCTGCGGCTGACGGTGGGTGATGACTTGAACACCTGCAACATGCCCTGCGGATCGCTGCAGCTCAGGGCCGCAGCCGGCACGCTGGCGTACGTGGCGAAGGCTGCGCCATGGGCTTTGCGGCACTGGCTGCAATGGCAGTGGCTGACGGCTTTCAGCGGGGTGTTGATGCGGTAACTGACGGCGCCGCACAGGCAACTGCCGTGAAAGTCGCTGGTTGTCGGCGCAGATTTGTCGTTGTTCATCCCTGGAGCCCGGTAGAATTTCGCCCGCGATCATAAACCAAGGACAGGAACACCACGATGCGTGAACGTAAATCAGCCCGGCTGTTAGTCATCAGCCCGTCCCGCAGCGTGTTGCTGTTTCGCTTCGTCCATCGCAACGGCGCGCTGGCCGGTGACGATTACTGGGCAACGCCGGGAGGCGGCGTGGAGGAGGGCGAAACCTTTGAACAGGCTGCCATTCGCGAGCTGCGCGAAGAAACCGGCATCAAGGTCGACGCGGTGGGCGCGCACTTGAGCGAGCGGCGCTTTACCATGCAACTACCCAGCGGCGAGTGGGTCACCTCGGTCGAGCAGTACTACCTGATCCAGGCGCAAAACCAGCAGCTGTGCCGCCAGGGCTGGACGGCTTCGGAGGTCGAGGTGATGGCCGATCATCGCTGGTGGTCGGCCGAGGAACTGCGGCAAACCACCGACACAGTGTGGCCCGAGCGGCTGATTGAAACCCTTGAGTCGGCCGGGGTGTTCAGCGCCGCGCCAGCGCATGGCTGACGCATTGCTCGTAGTAGGTCTGCTTGATGGCCGCGGGCTTTAGGCGTGACTGGCTGTTGTAGGTCTGTTCGGTGATGCCCATGGCGGTCATGCGCATCCACGGCTTGTTGAACTTACGCACCTGCAGGCGCTTGCGCGCGGCGTACAGGGTCACCCCTGACAGCTTCGACTGCTGCGCGCCGGCGGCAATCTGCGAACCCCAACTGCACATGTAGCGGTCATTGTTGCCCAAGGCCTTGGCCTGGGCACCGAGCGGGAGGGCGAGCAGAAAAAACGCTGCCAGGGTTAATCCATAAGCCCGCATAGCACCTACCTAACTTGCTGAAAAGAAAGCGAGTTTGCCAACGAAGCGGCTAGCAGGGGGCCAGCAATTTGCCTTATTTGCGCCTGAATTTCACAGCAGTTGCGCTTGTGGCTGACGGCCCAGCAGCAGGCTTTCTGCAGCAACGACGAAGGTGCTGCCCAGCAGCCAGAAGGCATCGTGAACCTGGCTCATGAGGTAGCAGGCGCCCTGGCTGTCGACAAACAGCGCGCCATGGCCGTGGTGGACATCGCCGATGCACACCAGGGTGGTGTTGAGCTTGTGTTGCATCCTCACGATGACTTTGTCGTCGTGCAGGGCGGGCTTGGCCCTGAACTCAATGTCGCCGGCAGCGCATTCTTCACCGGCGCCGCAGTGGCCGACGCACAGGCCGTTGAGGCTCAGCAGCAGCGTGGCCGCCGGATGGTTCGCCGGCACGCTGGCCGGTAGCGGGTTGTTGGCCGGCCATCCGGCGGCAATGAACAGTGGGCGTAGGGTGTCAGGTAGGTCGATTGGCATGTCTGCTCTCTGGTCGAATCCGTGCGAGGGGTCAGATTAACACGCCGGTCATCATTGCCCCCTGTGCAGCGCTGGCAACATCAGGCTTGACCTCTACTTAAGTCGAGGTTTGATACTCGCCGCTCCCATCATTCGGAGCAGCACCATGACCGCAGCTTTCCACCTGTCCAACCCCGAAGGCCTCTACGATCCCAGCGCCAATGCCTACTCCCATGTCGCTGAAGTCGCCGCCAATGCCCGGCTGCTGTACATCGCCGGGCAGGGTGGTGAAGACCTTGAAGGCCGCTTGTCGAATGACTTTGCCGAGCAGGCACGCCAGGCCCTGGGCAATCTGCAGATCGCCCTGGCATCCAGAGGCGCAAGCCTGGCCGATGTGTTCAAGCTGACCCTGCTGATCGTCGACCACGACGAGGCCAGGCTGCGAATCTGGGGCAGCGAGGCCCAGCGGGCCTGGGGCAGCAACATGACCCCGACCTGCACGCTGATCCCGGTGCCGCGCCTGGCGCTCGACGGCATGTTGATCGAAATCGACGCGGTCGCCGCGCTAGCTGCCGGGTGACATGTTTTAGCGATGGCATTGGCCCCCGCTTTTGTAAACAATAGCGCCCGCAAAACGCGCTGTTCGTTCACTTATCGAGATACCAATGCCGTCGATTCTTCCGCTGTATGAGGTCCAGTCATGAGCGACCTCACTGTCGAGCTCCTGCAAACCGGCCCCGAGCAGCTCGAGCTGTTCCGCAACCTCTACCAGTTTTACGCCTACGAGTCGTCGGACTGGGAACAGGAAGACGTCGAGGTCGATGGCCGCTTCTATGTGCACGACGAGCACCTGCAACGCTACTGGCAAGAGCCGCAGTGGAGCGCCAACCTGATCCTGGTCGACGGCTACATCGCCGGCTTCCTGCTGATTGAACGCAGCGAACTGCCAGGCCTCGATGCCCTGGAGCTGGCCGACCTGTTCATCCTCAAGCGCTACCGGCGCAAGGGCATCGCCAGTGCCCTGGCCAGCCAGGTGCTGGCGAGCGGGCAGAACCAGTGGCTGGTGCGTTACTACGACCAGGACGAAACCGCCCATGCCTTCTGGCGCGCGGTGCTCGACAAGCTGCCGCGGCCGGTACGCTCGATCGAACTGGACGACGAGCCGGAGCTGGTGAACTTCCTCGTGACCCGGGCCTTGCACTGAGCCGGCCAAGGTACCGTCGGTGGGCTGAAGCTCACACCGACCGTTGTTGCAACCGCCTGTCCAGGCCTGCCAGCGGATTGCCGAGCCGTTGCGGGGTCTCGCCCGTCAACTGGCAAAGCAGCTCGATCAGCGTGTCGCCATCCAGCGCTCCCTGTGTGCGCAACCGCTCGGCAAGCACCCGCAGCATTGGCCAGTAGTGGCGCACCAGGCTGTGGCAGCGGGTCAGGGCCGCGGCTTCGGCATCGCGCATCCGCCGTGCCGGCAGCAAGGCGATCAGTTCGCGGGCGCGGCGCAGGTCGCCGGCGCCGCTGGTGCTGAGAAAACGCTCATCCGGGCAGCGCCGGTAGACAGCCTCGGCCACGGGGCCGGCGAAGCAATTGAGCAAGTCGCGCTCGATCAGCTCGATCATCGACGGCAGGTATTCGGCGATGCCTGGCGGCTCGAAGGCGGGCAGCGGTACCAGGTAGTCCGCCTCGACCAGGCCCTTGACCGCCTGCAGGTTGCCGCGCAAATCCACCATCGGCCCGATCAGCGCCTCGGCCCGGGTGCGCACGGTTACCCGCTTGATCGCCAGGCCGTTCCACCAGAAGGCCAGGGCATGGCCGGCTTCGTGGTAGGCGGTGCGACGCGGACGGCTGTTCATGGTCATGACCTCAGGTGAGGCGGCTATCGCTACGATCTGCTCCTTCCCTGGGGTTGGTATAAGAGATTATGGCTATCGGCGGGCAATACTGCGTCTATTTGCTGACTGCCGGGGCCGGGACTAGCCTTGATGATGCGCTGGCGGGTGCCGGCCGGACCTGATGTGGAGATAACTAAAACGCTGGATACAAAGGTAGCTCACCCATGTCTACTGAATCGAAATGCCCGTTCAGTCATGCCGCTGGCGGTGGTACGACGAACCGCGACTGGTGGCCGAACCAACTGAACCTGAAGATCCTCCACCAGCACTCGCCGCAGTCCGATCCCCAAGGCGATGGCTTCAACTATGCCGAGGCCTTCAAGAGCCTGGACTTTCAAGCCCTGAAACAAGACCTGCATGCGCTGATGACCGATTCCCAGGACTGGTGGCCAGCGGATTTCGGTCATTACGGGCCGCTGTTCATCCGCATGGCCTGGCACAGCGCCGGCACCTACCGCACTGGTGATGGCCGTGGCGGCGCAGGCTCCGGACAACAACGCTTCGCGCCGCTCAACAGCTGGCCTGACAACGTCAGCCTGGACAAGGCCCGGCGCCTGCTGTGGCCGATCAAGCAGAAGTACGGCCGGAGCATCTCCTGGGCCGACCTGATCGTGCTCACCGGCAACGTCGCGCTGGAATCCATGGGCTTCAAGACTTTTGGTTTTTCTGGCGGCCGCGCGGATGTCTGGGAGCCGGATGAAGACGTCTACTGGGGCTCGGAAAACAAGTGGCTGGGTGGCGATACCCGCTACGGCAAGGGCCCGCAGCCGATGCAGGAGCCTGGTGAGGGCACCCTGGTGGCCGAGCCCGAGCAGCACGGCAACGAAGAAAGCCGCACCGACCAGGGCCGCAACCTGGAAAACCCCCTGGCCGCGGTGCAAATGGGCCTGATCTACGTCAACCCGGAAGGCCCGGAAGGCAACCCCGACCCGGTCGCCGCCGCCAAGGACATCCGCGAAACCTTTGCACGCATGGCCATGAACGATGAAGAAACCGTGGCCCTGATCGCCGGCGGCCATGCCTTCGGTAAAACCCACGGCGCCGGCCCTGCCGATAACGTCGGCCCGGAACCGGAAGCCGCCGGTCTTGAAGAACAGGGCCTGGGCTGGCGCAACAGCTTTGGCACGGGCAAAGGCGCCGACACCATCACCAGCGGCCTGGAAGTGACCTGGACCACGACGCCAACGCGCTGGAGCAACAACTACCTGGAAAACCTCTTCGGCTTCGAGTGGGAACTGACCAAGAGCCCGGCCGGGGCCAACCAGTGGACGCCAAAAAACGGCGCTGGCGCAGGGATCATCCCCGACGCCCACGACCCGAACAAACGGCGCAACCCGACCATGCTCACCACCGACCTGTCGCTGCGCTTCGACCCGATCTACGAGCCGATCTCGCGGCGCTTTCTGGCCAATCCCGAGCAATTGAGCGATGCCTTTGCCCGTGCCTGGTACAAGCTGATCCACCGCGACATGGGCCCGCTGTCGCGTTACCTGGGCCCGGAACTGCCCAGCGAAGAGCTGCTCTGGCAAGACCCGATCCCGGCGCTCGACCATGCCCTGGTCGATGACAGCGACGTGACCGCACTGAAGGCCACGCTGTTGGCTTCGGGGCTGTCGGTGGCCGAACGGGTGTCCACGGCCTGGGCGGCGGCCTCGACCTTCCGCGGCTCCGACAAGCGCGGCGGGGCCAATGGCGGGCGCCTGCGCCTGGCGCCGCAGAAGTTCTGGCAGGCCAACCAGCCTGAGCAGCTGGCCAAGGTGCTGAGCGTGCTGGAAGGCATCCAGAACGACTTCAACAGTGCCCAGGCCGGTGGCAAGAAAATCTCCCTGGCCGACCTGATCGTGCTGGCAGGCAGCGCCGCGGTCGAGCAGGCGGCCAAAAACGCCGGGGTCGACATCCGCGTGGCGTTTGCCCCGGGGCGCATGGATGCCTCGCAGGAGCAGACCGACGTCGAGTCGTTCGGTTTTCTTGAGCCCAATGCCGATGGTTTTCGCAACTACCTGAAGAACAGCTACCGGGTGCCGGCCGAGGCCTTGCTGATCGACAAAGCGCAACTGCTGACCTTGAGCGCGCCGGAAATGACCGTGCTGGTGGGCGGCCTGCGGGTGCTGGGGGTCAATGCCGGGCAAAGCAAACACGGCGTCTTCACTCAGCAGCCGGGTACGCTGAGCAACGACTTTTTCGTCAACCTGCTGGACATGGGCGTGGAGTGGAAGCCGGTGTCGGCGGCCAACGAAACGTTCGAAGGGCGTGACCGCAAGACCGGCGCGGTGAAATGGACCGGCACCCGGGTCGACCTGGTGTTTGGTTCCAACTCGCAACTGCGGGCGCTGGCGGAGTTCTATGCCAGTCGCGACGCCAAGGAGCAATTCATCAAGGACTTCGTCGCGGCCTGGACGAAAGTGATGAACCTGGACCGGTTCGATCTCAAGTAAGCCTCATCGCGGGTCAGTTCCGCTCCCACAGGCAGCGGAACTGACCCGCGATCGAGCGCGCAGCGGTGTTAATGCAGGTACCAAAGAGCCAATCAGCGCTGCGCCAGCCAGTAGTCATGCAGCGCCCGCGCCGCCGGGGCAATCGCCACCACCCGCTGACGATGCAAGGCTACGTCCAGGTTCGCCGGCAGCTCGAATTCATCCTGCTCGGCCCAGCCGGTAATCACCTGCAAGGCCTGCATTTGCGCTTCAGGCAGCACCGGCCAGTTGGCAATGGCGATACCGCGCAAATAACCAAAGCACCATTCTTCCGCCAATGGCAGCGGCTGGCCCTGGTGTTCGGTCTGCTCAAGGCGCGGGGCAAATGCCTGCGGCGCTTCAACCAACTGGGTGGCCAGGCTGTTCAGGTGACGGGCACACAGCTCGACGAAGCGCTGGCAGTCAGCAGCGTTTTGCCATTCTGGCATCTGCCCGCCCCAGATCGCCGGGAACCACTCGCTGATGTCCACCTGCACCGGGCTCGACACCAGCGCAGTGAAGTAGCCGTCGAGCTCCGAGGCGTTGAGCACCGAGTGGTCATCGCCGTACTGCTGCAAAGTGGCGTCGAGGAACGCGAAGTCGGCGGCAGCCAGTGGCAGGTCGTGCATGGGGATCTCCTTGGCCGCTCAGGCGCGGGCAAAAGGCGGGGAGGATGAGGCTTTGTGCAGTGTAAATCCAGCCCCGTTGCTTCAAGTTGGGCCTCATCCCATGGGCGTCAGTTGCTGCAACTGCTCGGCGCTGGGAAAACCGAGGGTGCGAAAGCGTGGCGGGTAGAGCTCGCCGTCTTTGCTCAGCAGCCCGCCCAGCAGTGTTTCAACTTCGTGCCAGGCCACCACCTGGGTCTGGGCCGAGCCGTCTGCCTGGGGCTGGACCAGGATCACCCGGTCGGTTTGCGGCAACGAGGTGAACACGCCCTCGGTCCAGGCCGCGATCGAAAAGCTGCTATTGCCGTTTTCGGCGTCGCTGTAAAGCCTGTGGGTGGCGACGAAGATGTCCTCGGGATGGGCTTCGTGGATCTTGTCGAGAAACTCTTTTTGCGTGCTATAGATGCCGTGGCGCAGCAGCCGCTGCAGGTCGCCCAGGCGCGCTTGCAGGTGCGCGTCCTGCACCTGGAAGGGCACGATGCGGCGGTCGTGATAGGTATAGATCTGGCTCGACTGCGCGCGCCCGTGCTCCAGCGCGTGGAAGCTCAGCTCGACCATCTGCCGCAGATTGTCGGCGTCCTTGTCGCCGGTGACCATCAGCACATCGCGGCTGGGCATCATGAACACCGGCTGGCCCTTGAGCGCCAAGCGCTGCAGCACGTCGGGCAGCAGCACGCGGCTGGTGTCATAGCCGTCCTTCCAGGCGCCCTGGTACAAACCGGGGAGGATCGCCTCGAAGGCATCGGGGCTGGCGTCGCGCAGGTTGTCCAGGGCAATCGCCAGCGCCTGCTCCAGGCTGATGCCCCAGTCCGGTGGCGGGCCGGCGGTCTGGGTCGAGGTGGTGTCGGGGTAGTCGATGGCCAGCAAGGTCACGCAGTCTTCGCAGAACGGCTGCCAGGCCATGGGGCAGGGCGAGTCCCAGCCTTGATGACGGACCTGATGCAGGCGGATCTCTTCGAGCATGGCCAGGTTGCGGATCACCGGCCGCAACAGCGGCCTAACCTGCTCCAGGGGCTGCACCGCGCTGCTGTTGCGGCTGTCGATCAGGCCGCGCAGGTAGCTGTCGAGCACCTGGGCTTTACGCGCCTTGTCGGCGTTCAGGTAGTCGCGGTAGGCGTTGTGCAGGTTGAAGTAGCTGCTACCGCCGTAGCGCAGGCGAAAGTCGTCGGCCTGATAGTCCAGTGGCTCGGCATAACCGCCGGCGCGCGCGGCCTTGATGAAGGTACGGGCAAAGCCTTCCTCGGTAGGCGTGCGCTTGAACAGCGTGTCGAAAAGTGCCCTGAACATGTGCGAAATCCTCCGTGAACGCGAAGTGCGCATGATGCTCGTGGTGGTGGGAGGGGTAAAGCTGAATATCTGCGCTTCGCCCAGGCCTGGCGGCCGATTTTGCACCTTCGCACGCGGCTGAATGCACCGCTGCCCGCTGGCTCCCCGTTCCGCTGTGGGCAATTTTGGTGCTAAATAGGCCGCTCAGGTAATTCGTCCAGACCCTGCAGCGTCATGCCGTGCAATGAGAACAACTATGCGAACCCATCTTCAAAGCCGTGAAATCCCCGTGCTCCAGACCCCGTGTGGTGCAAGCCTTAACCCAGTCAGCCATCAACCCTCGGCGGTAGCAGCATGATCGAAGTCACAGAGGTTTCCATTGCCCAACTGCGCGCTGCGCTCGAGTCCGGCCAGACCACCGCGGTGGAGCTGGTCAAGGCCTACCTGGCGCGGATCGACGCCTACGATGGCGCGGACACTGCCACCAAGCTCAATGCTGTAGTGGTGCGCAACCCCGAAGCGCTGAACGAAGCGCAGGCTTCTGACGAACGCCGCGCCCAGGGCCAGACCCTCGGCCCGCTCGACGGCATCCCGTATACCGCCAAGGACAGCTACCTGGTCAAGGGCCTGACCGCCGCCTCCGGCAGCCCGGCCTTCGCTGACCTGGTGGCCTATCGCGACGCCTTCACCATCGAGCGCCTGCGCGCTGCCGGCGCCATCTGCCTGGGCAAGACCAATATGCCGCCGATGGCCAACGGCGGCATGCAGCGCGGCGTTTATGGCCGCGCCGAAAGCCCGTACAACGCCGACTACCTGACCGCACCGTTTGCCTCCGGCTCGTCCAACGGCGCCGGTACTGCCACGGCGGCCAGCTTCGCCGCCTTCGGCCTGGCCGAAGAAACCTGGTCCAGTGGCCGCGGCCCGGCCTCGAACAACGGCCTGTGCGCCTACACGCCCTCGCGTGGGGTGATCTCGGTGCGTGGCAACTGGCCGCTGACGCCGACCATGGACGTGGTGGTGCCCTTTGCCCGGACCATGGCCGACCTGCTCGAAGTGCTCGACATCGTCGTCGCCCAAGACCCGGACAAACGCGGCGATCTGTGGCGCCTGCAGCCCTGGGTGCCAATCCCCAGCGTCGATTCGCTGCGCCCGGCCTCCTACCACGAGCTTGCAGCCGATGCCGCAGCGCTCAAGGGCAAGCGTTTCGGCGTGCCGCGCATGTACATCAATGCCGACCCTGAAGCCGGCACCAGCGAAGCCCCGGGCATCGGTGGCCCGACCGGCCAGCGGATTAACACCCGGCCATCGGTGATCGCCCTCTGGGAGCAGGCGCGCAAAGCCCTGGAAGCGGCCGGTGGCGAAGTGATCGAAGTCGACTTCCCGCTGGTGTCCAACTGCGAGGGCGACCGCCCGGGCGCGCCGACCGTGTTCAACCGCGGCCTGGTGTCCAAGGAGTTCCTTCACCACGAACTGTGGGACCTGACCGCCTGGGCCTTCGATGATTTCCTCCAGGCCAACGGCGACCCCAAGCTCAACCGCCTGGTCGACGTCGACGGGCCGAAGATTTTCCCGCATGATCCGGGCACGCTGCCCAACCGCGAAGGCGACCTGGCCGCGGGCATGGACGAATACGTGCGCATGGCCGAGCGCGGCATCACCCCGTGGGACCAGATCAGCACCGTGCCGGACGGCCTGCGCGGCCTGGAACAGACCCGGCGCATCGACCTCGAAGACTGGATGGATGCGCTCAAGCTCGACGTAGTGATCTTCCCGACCGTCGCTGACGTCGGCCCGGCCAATGCCGATGTCGACCCGGCGTCGGCCGACATTGCCTGGAGCAACGGCGTGTGGGTGGCCAACGGCAACCTGGCGATCCGTCACCTGGGCGTGCCGACGGTGACCGTGCCGATGGGCGTGATGGCCGATATCGGCATGCCGGTGGGCTTGACCTTTGCCGGTCGCGCCTACGACGATTCGTCATTGCTGCGCCTGGCGGCTGCCTTCGAGTCGACCGGCTCCAGGCGCCTGGTGCCACCGCGCACGCCAGCGCTGGCCGGCGGCAAGTAAGCAGAAGGGGCGGGTAACCGCCCTTTTTTATTCCCCAGACACGAGATACCCATGGCTAACCAAGACATCAGCTTCATCCCCGACCCGGACGCCGAGTCGATCTCTTCCGACGTCGCCGGTTTCGGCGGCATCCTGGTTTCGACCCAGATCCCCACGCGTGCCGACGGCAGCCTGGAGCTGGGCGACATCACCGCCCAGAGCGAATGTACCCTGCAAGCGCTGAAAGTCGCTCTGGAGCGTGCTGGCAGCTCCATGGACCGGGTGTTGCACCTGACCATCTACCTCACCGACATGGCCGAGCGGGCGGCGTTCAACGAGGTCTACCAGCGCTTCTTCGCCAAGCCCTGGCCGGTGCGTGCCGCAGTGGGCGTGGCGTCGCTGGCGGTGGAAGGCATGCGTGTGGAAGTGACTGCGATGGCGGCCAAGGCCTGAGTTGTTGCGGTGGCTGGGCTGGCCTCATCGCAACGCCGAACCTGTGGGAGCGGCGGTGCGACGCCTCGACTTGACCCGCGATCGGGCGCACCACCGGGCAGGCTACGGGTGCCGATCGGGCGTTTCGCCGCTACAATGCGCGCCTCGACCGTGACAGCCTGACTAAAAAAACATGTCCCTGCCCAAGCATCACCTGGAATTGCTCAGCCCCGCCCGCGATGTCGCCATCGCCCGCGAGGCCATTCTGCATGGCGCCGATGCCGTGTACCTCGGCGGCCCGAGCTTCGGCGCGCGCCACAATGCCTGCAACGAGGTCAGTGATATCGCCCAGCTGGTGGAATTTGCCCGCCGCTACCACGCGCGGGTGTTCACCACCATCAACACCATCCTCCACGACAACGAGCTGGAGCCGGCGCGCAAGCTGATCCACGAACTGTACGATGCCGGCGTCGATGCGCTGATCGTCCAGGACCTGGGGGTGATGGAGCTGGACATCCCGCCGATCGAGCTGCACGCCAGTACCCAGACCGACATCCGCACCCTGGCCCGGGCCAAGTTCCTCGACCAGGCCGGCTTCTCCCAGCTGGTGCTGGCCCGCGAGCTGAACCTGCAGGAAATCCGCGCCATCGCCGACGAGACCGACGCGGCGATCGAGTTCTTCATCCACGGTGCGCTGTGCGTGGCCTTCTCCGGCCAGTGCAACATCTCCCACGCCCAGACCGGGCGCAGCGCCAACCGTGGCGACTGCTCCCAGGCCTGCCGCCTGCCGTACACCCTCAAGGACGAAAAGGGCGGGGTGATCGCCTACGAGAAGCACCTGCTGTCGATGAAGGACAACAACCAGAGCGCCAACATCCGCGCCCTGGTCGAGGCCGGCGTGCGCTCGTTCAAGATCGAAGGGCGCTACAAGGACATGGGCTATGTGAAGAACATCACCGCCTACTACCGCCAGCGCCTGGACGCCGTGCTCGAAGACCGCCCGGACCTGGCCCGCGCCTCCAGCGGCCGTACCGCGCACTTCTTCCTGCCCGACCCGGACAAAACCTTCCACCGCGGCAGCACCGACTACTTCGTCAGCGAGCGCAAGATCGACATCGGCGCCTTCGACTCGCCGACCTTCACCGGCCTGCCGGTGGGTGTGGTCGAGAAAGTCGGCAAGCGCGACCTGCAGGTGGTCACCCACGAGCCGCTGTCCAACGGCGACGGCCTCAACGTGCTGGTCAAGCGCGAAGTGGTGGGCTTTCGCGCCAACATCGCCGAGCCGAAAGGCGAGTTCGATGAAGACGGCGAAAAACGCTACCGCTACCGCGTCGAGCCCAACGAGATGCCCAAGGGCATGTACCAGCTGCGGCCCAACCACCCGCTGAGCCGCAACCTCGACCACAACTGGCAGCAGGCATTGCAAAAGACCTCGGCCGAGCGCCGTATCGGCCTGGCCTGGGTGGCCAAGCTTGACGAACAGCGCCTGGCCCTGACCGCCACCAGCGAGGAGGGCATCAGTGCCAGCGTCGCCCTGGACGGCCCGTTCGGCCTGGCCAACAAGCCGGAGCAGGCGCTGGAGCAACTGCGCGACCTGCTCGGCCAGCTGGGCACCACCGAGTACCACGCCACCGACGTTCAGCTCGATGCGCCGCAGGCGTTCTTTATCCCCAACTCGCAGTTCAAGGCCCTGCGCCGCGAGGTCATCGAAGCGCTGACCGCCGCGCGCATCCAGGCCCACCCGCGCGGTGGTCGCAAGGCCGAGACCAACCCGCCGCCGGTGTACCCGGAGTCGCACCTGTCGTTTTTGGCCAACGTCTACAACCAGAAGGCCCGCGACTTCTATCACCGTCACGGGGTCAAGCTGATCGACGCCGCCTACGAGGCCCACGAAGAGGCGGGCGAAGTGCCGGTGATGATCACCAAGCACTGCCTGCGTTTCTCCTTCAACCTGTGCCCCAAGCAGGCCAAGGGCGTTACCGGCGTGCGCACCAAGGTGGCGCCGATGCAGCTGATTCACGGCGATGAAGTACTGACCCTGAAGTTCGACTGCAAGCCGTGCGAGATGCACGTCATCGGCAAGATGAAAGGCCACATCCTTGGCCTGCCGCAACCGGGCAGCGTGCAGCAGGTGGTCGGGCATATCAGCCCTGAAGACCTGCTCAAGACCATCCCCCGCGCGCCGCATTGAGTGAAACACCGCGGCCAGCACCTTCAGGGTGCTGGCCGCAATGGACTCTGGCCCCAGCTGTGCGGGGCCGACAGCCAGGAAGGTAACGTGAATTTACAACTGCAAATCCAGCACATTTTCAGCGGCCTGGCCTTTGCCCGGCCGCTTTTCTATAACTACCCGCAAGGCCTGCGCTTCGAGCTGGCCGAAGGCGGCAGCGACATCGAACGCTTCCTGCTGGCAGTCAGCAAGGCAACCACGGTGTGCCGCGACCTGTTTGCCGGTGAGCAATCGATGGTGGTGTGCCTGCGCGCGCACTCCAACGGTAACGGTTTTGCCCACCGCGATGTGTTGCGCGACTTGCGTGCCGCCGGTATTCAAATCCCCGCCCGGCGCTCACTGTGGAGCCAGCGGCTGGACCCGGACGACTGGTTCGAAGAGCACCAGCCCGAGTACTGGCTGCACCTCGCCTTTGAGGCGCCACTGTCGTTGCTGCAACCGGTGCTCTGGTGCGCATTGGCCGATAATCCGGGGACCATACGCCCGAGCCCTTGCTGCGGTGTCTACCTGTTCAACCTCAACCAGCGGTTGATGGCCTTGCCCTATGACGATCGGGGTATGGATGTGGTGGGCCCCAACCACGACGTGCTCGCGCTGTTGTACCGCCAGCACCAGCCGTGGCTGCTGGACTACGACCGCGAGCGCATGGACGCAAGCTTCGCCACCGTCCTGCATTGACTCACTGCAGCGACTCGATTTTCCAGCGCCAGCTGCCCAGCGGGTTGTCTTCGCGGGTGCGGACGAACACGCCGTAGTCGACCAGGTAGCTGTAGCCTTCGCGCCAACGGTTGCCGCGCGGGCTCTGCCAGGTGCAGGTCAACGGCTTGGCGCTGCCTTGCAGGGCCGGGTGCAGGGCGCTGGCCGCTTGCGCCTTGCCGACCTGACAATGGGTGGTGCGGGTAATGCTCGCAGTTTGCCCGGTGTGGCTGCTGGTGTAGCTCAGCTGCGCATGGGCGGGCAGGGTTTGCCAGTCGCCGCTGAATGACAGCGCGGTCAAGCTGTCGCTGGCGTCCTGCTCCTGCCCGGTCATGATGTCGATGCCGCGTGCGGCCAGATCGAACAGGCCGCGAAAGCTCAGTTGCAGCTGCTGCGCTATGGTCGGGTCCACAGCCTGTAGCAACACTTGGCCGGAGCGGCTGTCGGTGCTGAGGAATACCTGGCGCGGCCTGTTGACGGCATTGTCGCCGTCGTTGAGGTTGGCGTCGTAGCGATAATCCAGCCGGTGCAGGCTCAGGCGTGGTGTCGGCAGGTCGAGGGCGGCGATGGCCGCAAGCACTTCAGGCCTGGCCCTGGGCGGCAAAAACGGCGGCGGCAACGGTGTACGGGCTTTGAGCGGGGCAAGCTTGGCAAGCTCGGCCGGTGCTTGGCAGGCGGCGTCGAACAACTGCTGATAGTACAAAGGGGCCTGCCGGTAGAACGCGCTGAAGGGCTGCCACTGAAGCCTGGTGCGGTCTACGCGATTGTCGTTGTCGAGGAACACCTGGCTTTGCCGGCTGATGAGTTGGCGCTGGCAATAGAACGCCAGGCGCTCGCGGCTGTGCAGGGCCATCACCGCGTGGCCGTATTGCATCGGATAGCGGTGGCGCTGGATGCCGGTCCAGGCGTAGGTAATGTCGCCCTCATGCTGCAGGCTGTTACGGTCGATCAGCAGCCAGTCCTGATCCTCGTCCAGGTTCAGCACGCGCCAGTCGGGGGCCGGACTCTGGTACTCGGGCAACTGGCCGGCACCTGGCGGATCGGCTTGAAAGTGGCTGCAAGCGGCCAGGGTGAGCACAGCCAGGCTCGCAGCAAGCGGTTTGAGGGCAAAACGGGCGAGGGCATCCATGCGCATAGGCTCTTGAGGCAAAGCGCGCAGTGTAGCGAATGCCTGCGCCAAGCTGTATGCCTGGCGCTAGCCTCGGGTACGCCAGATCTGCGGCCAATGGGCAGTATCGACGCTGTCGCACCAGCTCATGCGGCTGAATGCCTTGAGCTGCATCACCGCGCCGTCATAGCGCCAGGTTGCATTGGCGCCGCAGTAGCGCCCGCCCGGCTGCAACTGGTTGAGCTCGCCGCGGGCCGGGTCGAACTTGAAAAAGCCATACATCTCGCCGCCCAGCACATCATGCCTGGGGACCTCGATGTGCAGCGAGGTGGGTTGATAGGGCGCGCTGCGCAAGGCGCGGTAATAGCTGTACATGCAGCCCTGGCTCCCACAGCCGTAGCGCAGGCCTACCAGCACATGGGTCGCGTCCAGCGGCGAGACCTCGGCTTCGGCTTGCCAGTTGTCGTACTCGGGTTCGCTCCATTCATGGCGGGTGATGGCAATGACGGCGTCGGCGATGGCCTTCTGCTCGGCATCGCTCACCCCTGGCGCCGGAGTGAAGGGGGCGAGGGTGGGCGTCGGCGGTGCTGGCGGCAGCTGGCTGTCGGGGCGTGTGCCGGGGTTTACAAAGGCGCTGGGGTGATCGATGCGTCCTTGCACCGAGTCGATGAACAGCAAGGAGGCACTCAGGCCCTGCAGCGATACCGGGTGCTGGCCGTTGCTGGTGTCCAGGGTCAGGGTCTGGCCGTTGCGCAGTTGGCGCAACAAGCGCAACGCGACGTCACCTTTGGCGTGATAACGCATCTGCCCCTGCGAGCCTGGCCGAAACCCCGCTGGCAGCGGGCCGCCGTCGAGCAGCAGCCGGGCGCCGAGCTCGACTCCGGCGTCGCTGAACAGGGTCAGGGTGGTAGTCCCCTGGGCCCCGGCTTCGCGCACCAGCTCAAGGCCCACGCCTTGATCGACGCTGCTCGACACGGCGGTACAGCGCAGGGTGTTGTCGCAGCCCACGACCCATTGCTTGAACTGCTTGAGCACCGGCTCCGGTTCCGGCGCAGCCAGGGCCAGGGCCGGCAGGAGCATCAAGCACAGCCAGTTCCATCTTGGGTCAACCATGGTGTTTCAATCCTGCAGGGTAAGCGAACGTCCGTCCTGGCCGGGCATCATCGCAGAAGCCGGGCCAACTTCAAGCCGTTGCCGATTAGAACTCCGAGGCCGCCTTGCTATCCAACGGGTATGACACGGGAGGTAACTGCAATGACCAGCAACGAGCGCGAGGCGCCCGCCAACGAGACGGACAAGCCTGCTGAAGATGAAGACCTTGCCAACCGGCCGATCACTCCGGCCAATCACCGAACCCAGGCTGAGGCCGCCGAAGAACTTAGCCGCAAGATTGCCGAGATTGAACGCAAGGTGGGAGACGGCAGTTAATCGGGGTGAAAGCGTGTTAACGGTACAGCCCCCGGCAGGCATCCAGTGCGTTGAGCAGGGGCTCCTCGGCGATTGAGCAATGCTCCAGGTCGTCTGCATCCAGCGCCTGCGGCGCCTGGCCCTCGGCGGTTTCAACCAACAGCAGGGAGAGTTGCTTTTGCCCAAAGAAGGCCAGGATGTCGCGGATGTCCTGGTCGCACTGGACATGATCGTTGCCGTATAGGTCTGCGCTGTAGAAAAAGCCCTGGGCGCCGCTAGCCAACAGTTGGCGGGCACCGCTGATCGACATCTTCAAGCGTTGATGCAGAAACACGGCGATTTCAAGGTCCTTGGAGGGTAAGGCACAGGCAATGCTGATTCGGCTCATGTTGCAAAAAACCTCACGTAGGTTCGCGGTCTTCCTGACTAGACTCAACCTGCCATTCACCAACCGTGGAGAACCAGGATGAGCCCTAAAAATACCATCTGCCTCTGGTACGACGGCACCGCGCTGGAGGCTGCGACCTTTTATGCCAAGACCTTCCCCGACAGCGAGGTCGGTGCCGTGCACCGGGCGCCGGGCGACTTTCCCTCGGGTAAAGAGGGCGATGTGCTGACCGTCGAGTTTACCGTGCTGGGCATCCCCTGCGTGGGGCTTAACGGCGGGCCGATGTTCACCCACAGCGAGGCGTTTTCGTTTCAGGTGGCGACCGAGGATCAGGCCGAAACCGATCGCCTGTGGGACGCCATTGTCGGCAATGGCGGCCAGGAAAGCGCCTGTGGCTGGTGCAAGGACAAGTGGGGGCTGTCGTGGCAGATTTCGCCACGGGTGCTGGTCGAGGCAATTACCAGCACTGACCGTGCCGCCGCCAAGCGCGCCTTCGATGCGATGATGGGCATGCGCAAGATTGATATCGCGGCGATTGAGGCGGCGGTCAGGGGTTGAATTGCCGGAGCTGGCTTGCCAGCTCCCGCACAGATCCTGTTGCAGCAACAGCGTTGCCCTCAGAACCCCAGGGTCGCTGACACCAGGTAGGTGCGCGGGGTCGACAACGTCAGCCCGGCCTCGCTGTCATCCGAGGCGCCCGCCGAAGCCCAGTAGCGCTCATCCAGCACATTCTCGACACTGGCGCGCAGGGTGATGGCCTTGTCATCGACCTTGAAGGCATAGCGCGCCCCCAGGTCGTAACGCTCCCAGCCGTCGATCTGCTTGCTGTTGGCCTGGTCCAGGTACTGCGAGCTTGAGTGGATGCCCCGGGCCGTCAGGGTCAGGCCGGCGAGGGCAGGCACGTCATACTCGGCGCCCAGGCTGAGGTTGTACTCCGGCGTTGCCGGGGCGCGGTTACCGTCGAAGCTGGCGCCGACGGTGTCGGTCAGTTCGCTGTCGATGTACATCACCCCTCCGAGCAGGCGAAAGCCCTTGAGCGGTTCGCCGAACACGTTGAGTTCAATACCCTTGTTCTCACGCTTGCCGTTGGGCCCGAACACCCGGGTAGTGGCGTTGGTCTCGTAGGCCGGCTGCTTGATGCGAAAGGCGCTGGCGGTCAGGGCGAAGTTGCCCAGGTCGTACTTGGCGCCGACTTCTACCTGGCGGCTAATGAACGGCGCGAAGATCTGGTCTTCGTTGATCGAGGTCGACGGGGCGATCTTGCCCTGGCTCAGGCCTTCCATGTAGTTGGCATACAGCGACAGCTGGTCGCTGAGCTTGAACAGGATGCCGCCCGAGGGCGAGAGCTTCTCTTCGTCGTAGGCGGTGTCGCCCTTGATGCCATCGCTCCAGTCATCGACCTGGACCCGCTGCCAGCGCGCACCGAGGGTCAGCAACAGGCGCTGGTCAAAAAAGCCCAGGGTGTCGGACAACGCCACGCCGCTGAAGCGGTTCTCGGTATAGACCTTGGGGTCCGAGCGCAGCCGGGTGCCGGGCGTCGGGGTCGGGCGCGGGTTGTAAAGGTTGCTGGGGCCGGCGGCATAGCGCCCGCCGCCGTTCTCGAAGTCCATGTAGAAGTAGTTGGCCGCCAGGTTGAACTCGTGGCTCACCGGGCCGGTTGCGAACCAGCTGCGCAGGCCGGCGGTGGCGGTGCGCACGTTCTCGTCGCGGGTGAAGTCGCGCGGCTGGACGCTGAAGTCGCCGGCATCGTTGGACACCGGTACGTTGTGGCGGAGGAAGTCGTGGTTGCTCTTGCGCGCGCCGACGGCGCCGTAGGCCATCAGCGAGTCATTGAGGTCGAACTCGGCGTTGACTGTGCCGAAGGTGTCGTTGGTCCGCGCCTTGCTCCAGGCCTGGGCGTAGTTGCGGCGCACGTCGCCGGCGTCCGGCACCTTGGCGTTGGCGCCAACGATGACTCGCTCCTGGGGCGCATCGGTGTTGCGCTCGGTATGGCCGATATCGCTCGACAGGCGCAGGCGCTCGCCGCGAAAGTCCAGGCCGAGCACGGCCATTTCGCGGTCGACGCTCTGCTGGTCCCACTCGGTGTCGCCGGCTTGCTTGACGCCATTCAAGCGCAGGCCGAACTTGCCGTCCTCGCCAAAGCGCCGGCCGATGTCGACGGCACCGCCCACCTGGCTGTCGGACGCGTAGTTGCCGGTGAATTCGGTGATCGGCGTGTCGCTGGCGCGCTTGGGCACCACGTTGATGCCGCCGCCGACGCTGCCGCGCGGCGAGATGCCGTTGATCAGCTGGCTCGGGCCCTTGATGATGTCGACGCGGTCGGCCATTTCCATGTCGATGGAGTAAGTCGGCAGGATGCCGTACAGGCCGTTGTAGGCAACATCGCTATTGAACAGGCTGAAGCCGCGAATGGTGAATTGCTCGAAGCGCCCGCCGGCGGGGTTGGTGGCGCGCACCGACGGGTCGCTGGCGATCAGGTCGCCAAGGGTGCGCGCCTGCTGGCCCTTGATCGCCTCGCTGGTGTAGGTGGTCATGCTGAACGGCGTTTCCATGAAGTCCCGCGAGCCCAGCAGGCCTTGCGAGCCCCGGCGCGCAACCTGGCCGCCGGCATAGCGCTGGCCGTCGTCATCGCCGCCGCTGTGGGCGCCGAGGATGCTGGTCGGGGCGATCTCCACGGCGTCGCCGCTTTGCGGTGTAGGCACCAGGGTGTAGGCGCCCGCTGTCACCGGCTGCAGTTGCAGGCCCGAGCCCTGCAGCAGCCGGGCAAAGCCTTCATCGACGCTGAAGCTGCCGCTCAAGCCGGCGCTGCGCCGGCCATTGACCAGGCCCGGGTCGACCGACAGGCTGACCCCGGCCTGGGCGGCAAAGCGGGTCAGCGCAGTGCCCAGTTCGCCAGCCGGTACCTGGTAGCTGCGGCTGGCTCCGTCGGCCAGCGCCGCTGGCGGCGCCAACGACGCCAGGCCCAGCACCAGGCACAGGGTAGGGGACGAAAACGAAGACGCCAGGCGCGTTCGGTGGCGTGTCAGTGTGGGCATTGTTGCGCTCTCTTTTCGATTCACATGCCCTTGATGACAAGCGAGCGAACAAAAGGGGACAGCGGTATGCGCAAATAATGCCACGCCTGGCCACGGCAGGCCTGCTCGCGCTTCAGGCCGGTGCGTACGGGGCGTAGTCCAGGTAGCCCTTGGCGCCGCCGCCGTAGTAGGTGTCGCGGTCCGGGGTGGTCAACGGCCAGCCGTTTTTCAGCCGGGCGACCAGATCGGGGTTGGCGATGAACGGCTGGCCAAAACCTGCCAGGTCGATCAGGCCGGCGTCAACCAGGTCCTGGGCACGCTCCAGGGTCATGTCGCCGGCCAGGATCAGCGCAGTCTGGCGCAGTTGCGCCTTGCAGTCGGCCAGCAGCGCGCGCAGAGCCTGTTCCTGGGCCACGGCGCCTGCGCTGGCGAGGAAGAAGTGGGTCTGGTCCATCACATGCACATAGGCGATACCGCGCGCGCCCATGCCGGCGCAGAGGGCCGAGTAGGTCTCGTCGATTTGCGCGTAGATCGGCATGTCGAACAGCTGGCCGTAAGGCGAGATACGGATGCCAACCTTGTCGGCGCCGATGCGGTTGACCACAGCATCGACCACTTCAAAGACAAAGCGCAGGCGGTTTTCCAGGGTGTCGGCGGCGTAACGGTCGCTGCGGTCGTTGACCAGCGGGTTGAGGAACTGCTCGATCAGGTAGCCGTTGGCGCCGTGGATTTCGACGCCGTCAAAGCCTGCGGCAATGGCGTTGGCCGCGGCCTGGGCGAAGTCTTCGACGACCCGGCCGACTTCTTCGGTGTTCAGCGGGCGCGGCGTCGAGGTCGGGACAAAACCCGGCTCGCCGCTGTCGGTGTAGCCGAAGGCAATCGCACCTTGGGCGACCTTGCCGGTGGCGCTGACCGGGGCCAGGCCATCGCGCTGGATCGAGGTGTGCGAGACGCGGCCAACATGCCACAGCTGGGCGAAGATCTTGCCGCCGACGCTGTGCACCGAGTCGGTCACCAGCTTCCAGCCGTGGATCTGCTGCTCGCTGAAAATGCCCGGATTGAACAGGTAGCCCTGGCCTTCGCGGGAGATCGGCGTGCCTTCGGAAACGATCAGGCCGGCGGTGCCGCGCTGGGTGTAATGCAGGGCGATCTGTTCGGTGGCGATGTCTTGCGGGGCGCGTGAACGGGTCATCGGCGCCATGACGAAACGGTTGCTCAGCTGCAGTGGGCCGAGGTCATAGGGGGCAAACAGGTCTTTCATGCGTGGGGCCTCTGGGTGGAATGGCGCCATGCTAGGGGCTTGCGAAAACAGCCACAATCAAGGCTAAAGGCAAAACACTATTGCTGTAACAGCAATATGAGCACCTATACTGGACGGATTTCCCGTTCAGGAGCCGCCCATGCACCTTAAGGCCCACCGCTTCTTCGCCATGGTCGCGGTGACCGGCAGTTTCTCTGCCACCGCCCGGCATTTTCAGGTGCCGGCCTCGTCGGTGTCGCGTTTTATCGCGGCGCTGGAGCGCGAGGTCGGGCAGCAGTTGCTGTACCGCAACACCCGCGCGGTGAAGCTGACCGAAGCCGGTGAGCGCTATTACCTGCAGATTCGCGAAGTGCTGGAGCTGCTGGATGCTGCCGACGAGTCGATCAGCGGCAAGCACGGCGACATTCGCGGCCTGGTGCGGATCAACGCGCCGGTGGCTTTTGCCCATCTGCATCTCGTGCGCCTGCTCAATGGCTTGCATGAGCAATACCCGGAACTGACCGTGGAACTGACCGCCACCGATGCCTACATCGACCCGGTGCAGGAGGGCGCCGACATCACCTTTCGCGTCGGCCATCTGCAGGATTCGGGGCTGATCGGCCGGCAGATCTGCACCCAGCGTTATGTCCTGTGTGCCAGCCCCAGCTACCTTGAAAAACATGGCCAGCCGACCTGCGCGCAGGACCTGCGCCAGCATAGCTGCCTGGTCTACAAAGGCACCGGCGGCGCGCAGCGCTGGTACTTGCGTCCGTCGGGTAGCGACAGCGTCGAGGTGGTCGAGGTGCACGGGCCGCTGCGCAGCAACAATGCCCAGGTGCTGGTGGAAGCGGCCCTGGCCGGGCGCGGCATCGTGTTTTTTCCGACCTGGCTGTTCAGCAAACACAGCTTTACCAGCAAGGCCCTGGTGCAACTGCTGCCCGACTGGCAAGGCGCCGTGGAGGCGACGCCGAGCCAGATCCACTTGTTGTCAGCGCAAAACCGCCTGCGCTCGCAGAAGGTGCGGCGGGTGTGGGACTACTTTCTCGACGCCATCGGCACGCCGCCGTACTGGGACGACCTCGGCGCCTGAGTCAGCCCTTGGCCCGCCAGGTCACCGGCCAGTACTCCTCGTTAATGCTGTCGCAGCGCCACATGGTCCGCCGGTCCTTGAGCTGCATGGCCGCACCGTCGTATTGCCAGGTCGAGCTATCACCGCAGTCCTTGCCCATCTCGCGGAAAATCTTCAACTGGCCGCTGACCGGGTTGAAGTTGATCTGCCCATACAAGTCAGGGGAGAAGTGAGTCTCGGGCGCCGCCTTGAGTTCCAGCGGTGTCGCCTGGTACGGCGCGGTGCGCGAGACGCGGTAGAGGCTGTGGTTGCAGCCGTCCTCGGCGCAGCCGTAACGCAGGCGCACCAGGGCGTGGGCCGGGTCCAGGGGGTAGACCTCGGCCTGGGCCTGCCAGTTCTGATGGGGCGCGGCGCTCAGTTCGTCCTTGGTCAGGGCAATCAGGTAGTCGCCGATGGCCTGTTGCTCGGCGTCGCTCAAGGCCGGGGCCAGGGTAAAACGCGGCAGTTTGGGAATCGCCGGGGCCGGCGGCACGCGGCTGTCCGCCTGGTAGCCCGGGCGCACGAAGGCGCTGGGGTGGCCGATGCGCCCTTGCACCGAATCCATCAGCAACAGGGCGGCGCTCAAGCCCTGCAGCGATACCCGGCGCTCGCCAAAGTTGCTGTTGGAACTCAGGGTGTCGCTGTTGCGCAGCTCGCGCAGTTTTTCGACGGCGGCGTCGCCCTCAAGGTAATAGTACTCACGGTCGTTGGAGCCGTACTGCCAGGGCTCGGTGGGGCGGCCGTCGAGGTGAAACTCATAGCGCAGGCCGACGTCGTCGTAGCCGATCACACTGACCCGGGTGCTGCCCTTGGCGCCGGCTTCGCGAGCGATGTACAGGCCCATCCCGGGGTTGTCGGTGCTGCCCGATACGGCGGTGCAGCGGCGGGTGTTGTCGCAGGCCAGCCGCCAGTCCTGGAATACCCGGGTCAGTGGCACTGGCTCCGGGGTGGCGGCCTGGGTCAGGGCGGGTAACAGGCCAAGGGCCAGCCAGGTCCATCTTGCTGAAAACATCGTGGTCGATCCTGCGGTATCGATAAAGGGCGCCATGATCGCATCTTGGTGGTAGTCTGGCAGCTGTTCAGGATCAATCAGCCAAGGAAGCCTTGTGATCGCCGTCCGCCCCGTTTTACCCCATGAATGGCCCACTTACCGCGATCTGCGCCTGCAGGCATTGCAGGATTCGCCAGATGCCTTTGGCAGCACCTTCGCCGCCGAGTCGCAACGCAGCGATGAAAACTGGGCCACGCGGATAGCGGCGGCCCATGCCAGCGGCAACGACCGGGCGTTTTTCGCCGTTAACGGCGACGCCCTGTGCGGGATGGTCTGGTGCAAATTGTCCGCGGCCGAGCCGGGTGTGGCCGATATCTACCAGATGTGGGTCGACCCGGCCGCGCGTGGCCTGGGCGCCGGCAGTGCCTTGCTCAAGGCCGCACTGGACTGGGCTGCCAGCGTGGCAGTGCGCCGGGTGGGCCTGGGCGTGACCCTCGCCGACAGCCCGGCGATGCGCTTGTACCAGGCCCATGGCTTTCAGCCGGTCGGCGCCCCGCAGCCACTGCGCGAAGGGTCCAGCCTGATGTCGCAGGGGATGCAGCGACAGCTGGCTCTCTAGTCCTCGAAGCGCCCCGACGGATCGCGATCTTTTTCGTAGTGGTGGCTGAGCGGGAAGGGTGGCAGCCAGGATTCGCGGCGGGTGGTCCAGCTTTCGTAGGTGGGCGTGAACAGGTTGGGGGCATCCAGCGCGCCGAGGTTGATCTCGACTTCATCGCCTGAGCGGGCGAACACCGACGAGCCGCAACGTGGGCAAAAATAGCGCCCGGCGTAGTCACGGGTTTCGCCTTCGATGCTGACTGCCTCTGCGGGGAAAATCGCCGAAGCGTGAAACAGCGCGCCGTGGTGCTTGCGACAGTCCAGGCAGTGACACAGGCCGACCCGGTAGGGGCGTCCCGAGGCTGCAAAACGCACGTTGGCGCACAGGCAACCGCCGGTGAGTGGGTCCATGGTGGGGCTCCTCATGTGTGTTAGCGGCCCTCGCGGGCTAGGGTTCGCAGATTTTGTACAACCCGAGACTTATGATCATTAACACGAACCCAATAAAGATCAGCCTGCCGGAAACAAGCACGCGACGCTTGAGCTGCCAGGGAAAGTTTTGCACTTGCGCTGCATCGAGCTGGCCTCGGCGAATAGGTTTGTGGGGGGAGGCCAGCAAGCCACTTATCATTCCGACCAGTACCCAACGTGACACCAGGCTTGAAGTCCCCCAAACGCGAATCTGCTGCTCAAGCCAGGTACTGCTTTGCAGCGCTGAAAGCGACCTCGCAAAATCTCGGCCATTTGCGATGCACGCGCTTATCAAGACCCCAGTCAGCATGATGATCCACGGGCCAAGGATCAGCACCATCTGTAATCCCAGAGGCCAAGAACGAGGGTCAATACTCATAAGCCTGTCCAGTTGTAGAATAGTTCTTCAGCAAGATCACCAGATGTGTTGCCAATCATGCTTCCCAAAGCCACTACCTGACTGCCCGTCACGCTGCGCGGTACGACGTAGACGCTGGGCTGCAGCAATTCTGAGGAAGACATTATCGAGTGAACTGGGGAAGGTGTTGAGGGTGGCATCCTTGTCATGCGCAGGTTCCTTGGGCAATGATGGCCGGAACCTAGCACCGCCGCTCTCGATCTAGCGCACCGCTGGACGGAATCGGAAACGTCCCACAGTGAAAGTGGATTCGGATTGGCGGGCGTACGATGAGACCGGTACAGCCAGCACTTCAGGTGCTGGCCGAATTACGACCGCTTCGCGCTCGATCGCGGGTCAGGCCCGCTCCCACAGGATTGGTGCGAGCCCGCACCTGCAGCATCAGTACCCGGTCATCTCCAGATAGCCCTTGCCGCTCACACTGCCATTAAAGCGCACCGGCCCCTCCCAGTACGGAAAGCGCGTCGACATCCACGCTTTGGACTCCAGTGCATCGACCTGCACATCCACCCCGTGCGCCGGCACTTGCACACGCCAGCGGGTTGGCAGCTTGTGGCCGTTGTCCTGCTTGCTCCAGGCCAGTTCCTGCAGCTGGATCTGCTCACCCTGCAATGCCTGCGCGCCACCCTCGGCGCTGATCCAGGTGCCTGCGCGGTAGGGCGTGCCCTGGGCTTCGCGCACGCGAAACAGCATCAGTTTGGCGCCGCTGTCCAGGTGCAGGGAGAACCAGTCCCAGCCCGACTGCCCAGCCGCCAGGGGTTGGCTGCTCCATTCGCGGTCGAGCCAGGCGTTGCCGGTCACCGCCACGCGCTGGCCGTTGCGTTCGACCTCGCCGCTGACCTGGTAGAACGGCTGGCTGTAATAGTACGAGGCCTGGCCCTTGCCGGATTTTTCGCTGTAGCCCCGAGCGCCGTGCAGCACCAGCGGGCCGTTGCTGATCAGCTTGAGGGTGTAGCTGAAACCCTTGCCATTGGCGCTCATTCGCAGGCGCCCGATGTCGTTGCTGCCTTGTAGCGACCAATCGTTGATCCAGGCGCGAAACGGCTGGGTGGTAACACCCGCCTGGCCGATGCCGCCGCGCGCCAGGGTTTCGGCGTATTGATGGCCGCCGGGGCCGGTGAGCGCGGCGTGGCCCATCCACAGGTTGGGGCTGTTCCAGTCGGTGGTTTCAGTGCCTGGGCGCAGGGCCGAGCGGAACAGCGTCCACTGCGCGCCCCAGTCGTGGCCCTGAGCGTCCTTGAGGTTGGCGGTGACGTACCACCATTCGATGCGAAAGCCGGTGTGGGGCCCGTGATCGAGGGGGAACAGCAGCGGATGATCGCGGGTTACCGGGGTGAAGGCCGCAGCGTCCTGGCCCAACCCGGCAAAGCCTTTGGCAGCAGGTGTGGGTTGGTCGCAGCCGCCCAGCAGCAACAGGCCGATCATCAGGCAAAGGTCAGGTTTCATCGGCAAACTGCCTCAACAGTTCGCTGGGCTGGCTCCGCGCCAGTTGCCACAAAGGCCAGGCGCTGGCCAGCAGGCTGGTCAACAGGCCCAGCAGCGCCAGCTGTAGCAGTTGCGCGGCAAACACATGCAGCGGCAGGCGCCAGCCGAAAGCCTGAACATTCACCACCGCCACCAGGCACCAGGCCAGCAACAGCCCGAGAGGGATCGCCAGCAGCACCGTCAGGCTGCTCAGCATCAGGGTTTGCCCCAGCGACAACCCTACCAGTTGCGTGCGCCGCACACCCAGGGCCCACAGCGGCGCCAACTGGCCCAGGCGGCTCTGGCTCAAGGTCAGCAAGCTGATGAACAGGGCGATGCCCGCCACCCCCAGGGTCAGGCTATTGAGGGCGGTGGTGGCGGCGAAAGTGCGGCTGAAGATTTCAGTGGACCAGCGTTTCAAGCTGGCTTGCTCGACCACGCGGCTGTCGTCCAGGGCGAAGTGTTGTTGCAATTTGTCTTTGAACGTGTCGATGCGCTCGGGCGCAAGATTGAGGCTGATGGTGCTCAGCGTCGCCTGCGGCAGGTGCCCACGCAGCCAGTCGGCATTGACCAGCAGGTGGCCCTTGGGGTTGCCATAGTCGGCATAGATGCCCACCACAGCCATGGCTTGATTGGCTAATTGCAGGTTGTCGCCCAGCTGCACGCCCAGGCGCCGGGCCAGTTGCTCGCTGAGCATCAGCGCATTGCCGCTGGCCAGTTGCGCCCAGGCCTGCGGGCTTTGCTCCAGCAATGGCCAGCGCGCGGGGTAGGCGGGGTGATCGATGATGCCCTGGACCTGCACCGGCCACTGCTGCACGCGTATTTCGGCACGCCAACTGGGCAGCAACGTGGTGATTGCCGGTTGCTCGGCGAGCCAGTCAGTGAGTTGCAGGGCCTGAGTCGTGTCCTGCGGTGTGAGGTACAAGTCGGCAGAGAGGCGCTGGTCGAGCCAGCCGCTGAAGGTCTTGCGAAAGCCCTCGGTCATGCTGCCGACGCCGACGCTGGCGGCCAGTGCCAGCAGCAGCGCCATCAGCGCCAGGCTCAATGCCGGAAGCTGCTGACGGCTGTCGGCGACAAACCACTCGGCCAGCGCCCCGCGACACCCGCGTGCCAGCCAGGCCAGCGCGCCGTCGAGCAGGGCGGGCAGCAACAAGGCCGCCGCCAGCAACAGCGCTGCCAGCAGGATCAAGGCACTGGCCAAGCTGTTGCCCCATTGCCAGCAAGCGAGCGCGACCACCAGCAACAGCCCGGCGACTGCTGCCTGACGGCGCAGCCACGGCCCCTGGGCCATGCGCCAGGCCTGCGGCTGGGCCAGGGCCAGCAGCGGCAAACGGGCGGCGCGCAACACGCTGCCGGCTCCGGCCAGCAAGGCACCGAGCACGCTCACGGCGATGCCCGCCAGCCACCACCCGGCTGGCAGGCTCAGTTGCCCGGCCACCTGGGCGCCGTACAGGCCGCGCAAACTGGCGGCGATATCGGGCAGCAACAGCGCGGCCAGCCCATAGCCGCTGGCGGCCCCGGCCAGGCCGCCGAGTACGGCGAAAACTCCCAGTTCCAGGCTCAGGCCGAGCAACAGGGTGTTCAGGCTGATGCCACAGGCACGCAGGTTGCGAATCAGCCCGCGGCGCTGCTCCAGGGCCAGGCCGATGGCGGCGTGGGCGATGAACAGGCCGACGACGAACGCCAGCAGGCCCAGCGCCGTGAGGTTGAGGTGAAAGCTGTCGGTCAGGCGCTGCAGGTCGCCGTCGTCGCTGGGCGCTTGCAGGGTCAGGCGCGCGGCGATGTCTGCGGGCAAGGGCCTGGCGTTATCATTCAAAAGCAGTCGCGACAGCTGCCCGGGCGCTTGCAGCAAGGTTTGCGCATGGCTGATATCCACCACGATCACCCCTGGTGCCAACTGCGGCTGCACAACAAACGGCGGCAGTACCTGGCCGTCGCTGGTGGTTGCTTGCCCGCTGGCATTCAGAGGCAGTTGCCGCAGGGTATCGGGGCCGATCCAGGCTTGCCCGGGCTCGCCAATGAATGCCTGCACATCGAAGCCTTGCAACGGCGTGCCGGCGACTGTCATTGTCGTGGGCAGGCTCAGCGGCTCGATACCGATCAGCCGTACCGTCAGCGCTTGTTCCCCGGCAAAGCGCAAGCGACCTTCGAGCAGCGGCGACACCTGCCAGCCGAGCCTGCGCAGTTGCAGGTACAGCGCTTGCTCGAAACGCTCACTGTTGCCGGCTATCAGCTGCGCCTGGGTGGGCCCGGTCAGCACTGCGCTGGCGCGGGCGTAGTCGGCCCGCGCCTGGCTGTTGAGCGCCTGCACCCCGGTCCATAGCGCAGTGGCCAGCCACAACCCGGTAAAGATGCTGAAGAACTGCAAACGGTGGCGCCGCCAGTGGCTCAGCAGCGCCTGCAGGGCAATCAGCAGCGGGCCCATCAGTGCGCCTCGACCTGCACACGCCCGGCGTGCAGCACGCAGCGCTGCTCAAGGCGCGCTGCCAGGCGCGGGCTGTGGGTCACCATCAGCAGGCTGCTGGCAGCTTCGGCGACCAGTTGCAGCATCAACGCCAGCACTTCATCGCTGCTGCGCTCGTCGAGGCTACCGGTGGGCTCATCAGCCAGCACCAGCGCCGGGCGAGCGGCCAGCGCCCGACCGATGGCGACCCGCTGCTGCTGGCCGCCGGAGAGTTGCTCGGGGTAGCGCTGCAACAGGCTGGCCAGACCCAGGCGGGCAGCCAGGTAGTCCAGCCATTGGCGGTCAAACCGCGCCGCCAGCCTGGCCTGAAAGGCAAGATTGGCCGCCACATCGAGGCTGCTGATCAGGTTGTACTGCTGGAACACCAGGCCGATACCTTGCCGGCGCCAGCGCGCCTGGGCTGATTCCGAACGGGCGTCCAGCGCCTGGCCATCGATCAGGATGCGCCCACTATCGGCGCGATCGAGACCGGCGACCAGGTGCAGCAAGGTGCTTTTGCCGCTGCCGGACTCACCCATCAATGCCAGGCTGCTGCCCTGGCCCAGGCGCAAGTCGACGCCCTGCAATACCGGCAGCAGGCCTTGGGCAGTGCTGAACGACTTGTGCAACTGTTCGATGACCAGCATGGGGCGGGTTCTATCCTCAGCTGTTTTTAGCGCTCGCCAAAAAATACGCCACCAGTGCATTGGCATGGCCATGGCCCAAGCCATGCTCGGCCTTGAGCCAGCTGACGATCTCCATGTGCTTCTTGCCGCTGACCGTGCCGATCAGCTCCAGCCAGTGGCTGACGGGCTGGCCGTATTTCTTCTCGATGGAGGGGAAGTACGACGCGGGCCCTTTTACTTTTGTCTCTTCGCTCATGGTGTGTGGTTCCTTATTAGGTGGGTGGGATGCGCTTCAATCTTTAGGCTCGGCTATCAACAACAATGATTGCGGCAGCGGGCTTTGCGGATGCTGCGGCTCCTGCACGGCGACCAGCTTGAAACCCGCCATGTCCAGTGCAGTGAACCAGCTGGACAAAGTGCGCAGGTACCAGGGCATGGGCTGCCACTGGCCGGCAAAGCTGGCAAAGGTTTCTTGCCGCCAACCGTCCTGATAGTTGCCGGCCGCGGCCGCCCACGGGTGCAGGGTCTGGATCACCAGGGCGCCGCCAGCGGCGAGCAGGGCGTTCATGGCGCCGAGCAGGGGGATGATGTCCTGGTGCAACAGGGCGAAGTTGGCGCAGACCAGCGAGTAGTCGCGGCCGATATCAACCTGTGCGTCTGCCAGCGCTTCATAGCTGGCCAGATACACCTGGGCCGTCCCCGCTGCCCGCGCCGCCTCGACCAGGGTCGGATCGCCGTCCACCCCCACCGCGTCGATGCCGCGCTTGGCCAGTGCGCGCAACAGCCAGCCTTCGCCACAGCCCAGGTCGAGCACGCGTTCGGGCTGGCGGCCGAGCACCGCCAGCAGAATCGCCTGGTCGGTGACTTGCTGGCGGCTTTCGATGGCGCCGCTGCGAACGGCTTCAATCCACGCTTGGGCGTTGTCTTGCCAGCTTTGCAACAGCTCGTTTTCGGGGGCAGGCATTGCGCTCTCCATTCAACATTACCAGCGCTGGCAAGGCCAGCATGCACAGCTGCAGTCTAGGCAAATGAGCCGGTGCGCACCTCCCCGTCAAGCACATAACGGGTAATCAGCACTCCACCTGGCGTGCTGCTCGAATCGGCCAAAGTAAAGGACGCTGCTTGCGCCTGGTCATCGAACAGGCGCTTGCCACGGCCGAGGATGATCGGGTGAATCAACAGCCGCAGTTCATCCACCAGGCCCGCCGTCAGCAATTGACGCACCAGCTCGCCGCTGCCCTGGGTCAACAAGGTGGCGCCGTCCTGCTGTTTGAGGGTACGAATAGCCCCGGCTAGCTCACCCACCAGGGCATGGCTGTTGTGCCAGTCGAGGGTCTCGGGGTGGTGGGTGGCGACATGCTTGGGCACACGGTTGAACAGGTCGGCGATGAACTGATCCGCAGAGTCGGTCTGGTGCGGCCAATAGCCGGCAAAAATGTCGTAGGTGCGCCGCCCCAACAGCAGTTCGAACGGCTGCGAGAACAGCGTCTGCATGGCCTCGCCGAAGGCCTGGTCGGCAAACGGCACGACCCAGCCGCCGTAGCCAAAACCGCCGCTGGTGTCTTCTTGCGGCCCGCCCGGGGCCTGGATTACGCCGTCGAGGCTGGTGAAGGCGGCAACGATGAGTTTGCGCATGAGTGGCTCCTGATGGGGCTGCAGGCGGAACTGCCTGACACTAGTCGAACCGGCGCCGGCGAAATCGACAGCGCTTCGATCATCTGTGTACTATCGCCCCCAGGCTAATGCTGCCCGCCGCTCGCGCCCACACGGCCTCGGCTTCAGGAGAAAAACGATGATTTCAACCGAGCAAGCCAAGCAGACGGCAATCCGCTTCGACAAGCCCATTCCCATCCTGCGCAGCTTTGACGAAGCCAAGGCCCGCGAGTTCTACCTGGATTTCCTCGGTTTCAGCGTTGAGTTCGAGCACCGTTTCGAAGCTGACCTGCCGCTGTACCTGGGCATCAGCCGTGACGGCCTGCAACTGCACCTGTCCGAACATCATGGCGATGCCAGCCCGGGGGCGACGATCTTCGTGCCCACGCACAACATCGAGCAACTGCGCGACGAACTGCAGGCCAAGCGTTATGGCTATGGACGCCCGGATATCGTCGAGCAGGGCTGGGGTAAAGTGCTGGAAGTCTACGACCCGTTTGGCAACCGGATACGCTTCTGCCAGAGCTGATAGAACGGCATTGAGCCGCGATCAACTGCGGATAAAGGCCAGCAGATCGGCATTGATGATGTCGGCATGGGTGGTAGGCATGCCGTGAGGGAACCCCTTGTAGGTTTTCAGCGTGCCGTTGCCGAGCAGTTTCGCCGACAGCGGCCCGGAGTTGTCGTAGGGCACGATCTGGTCATCATCGCCGTGCATCACCAGCACCGGTACCGTGACCTTCTTCAGGTCCTCGGTGAAATCGGTCTGCGAGAAGGCGACGATACCGTCGTAGTGGGCCTTGGCGCTGCCCATCATGCCCTGGCGCCACCAGTTGAGGATCACCCCTTGCAACGGCTTAGCGCCCGGACGGTTGTAGCCGTAAAACGGCCCGGAAGGGATGTCGTGGTAGAACTGGGCGCGGTTGGCCGCCAGTTGCGCCTGCAGGTCGTCGAATACTGATTTTGGCAGGCCGCCGGGGTTGCTGGCGGTCTGTACCATCAGCGGCGCAACCGCGGCGAGAAGGGCGGCCTTGGCCACCCGCTCCTGGCCATGGCGGGCGATGTAATGGATGACTTCGCCACCGCCGGTCGAATGCCCGACATGCACGGCCTTTTGAACACCCAGGTGCTTGACCAGCGCCGCCACGTCATCGGCGTAATGGTCCATGTCGTGGCCATCCCAGACCTGGCTGGAGCGCCCATGGCCACGGCGGTCGTGGGCGACGACCCGATAACCCTGGGCCAGGAAGAACAACATCTGCGTATCCCAGTCGTCGCTGCAGAGCGGCCAGCCGTGGTGAAAGAAAATCACCTCGGCGTCACGCGGGCCCCAGTCTTTGTAGAAGATCTCAACGCCATCGTTAGTGGTCACGAATGCCATGTTCGCTGCTCCTCTGAGGTGTGGGCGAACCATGAGCATAGGAGATCAGGCTGGAACGTGATTGAAGCCTTCGACAAACGCCGCAATTTGCCGGCTACCGCACAAATGCACCACCGGTACCTGCGGCCCGATGGCTTCACGTACCCTTTCAATCCCCGGGCGATAACCGCGATCGAAGGTCCAGACGAATTTCAGGAAGGTCAGAAACGCCCGGTCCAGCTTTTCGCTGCAGCCGTCGGCGAGGTCAGGGCGCGGGCGGTTCAGTACGCTGCGCTTGATCACCCGCATCAAGCAGGTCAGGCGCGGCGTATCCAGCCAGATCACCAGGTCAGCCTGCGGCAGGCGCAGGTCGAAGGTGCGCCGCGCATAGTTGCCTTCACACACCCAGGCGTCCTGCGACACTGCCTCGCGCACGCGCGAGCGGAACTGCTCGGCATCCGGCTCGACCCAGCCGGGCTCCCAGAACAACCTGTCCAGGTGCACCACCGCCAGGCCCAGTTGCTTGCCCAGGGCGCGGGCGAGGGTGGACTTGCCGCTGCCGGCGTTGCCCAGAATTACGATCCGTTGCATGAGGGACTGCCTTGTCGGAAAAAAAGCCGGCGATTGTGCAGGTTTTGTCGAGGCAGTGAAAGCATACCGGTAGGGATCTTGCAGCCTTTCAGGCACTAATTAGCCGGCGCAGAGGGAATCAGATCGTCTTCAATCCACTTGGCAAGCCGGTGCCGGTTGATAGCGCGCGCCATGTGCGCCATGTGCTCCAACTCTGCAGTGCCGAGGGTCAATCCGTGGGACAGGAGTAGCGCCAGACCCTCAAGCGCATCGTGCTCTTGCTCCATGCAAATGACCGTTTGCCGGGCCGGGGTGAGGCCGTTGTTGGCGACCGATGAAAGGCTTGCACCACACTCGATCAAGCGCTTGGCGCGGTCCGCCCGACCGAACTTGAGCAGCGTCGAGAGTACGGTGAAGCCATCGTCGCTCGCTGCATCGACACTGTTGTTGCTGCTGTACCAGGCCAGCACCCATTCGAACACAGGGTCATCACTGTCCAATGACACCCGGTGCAGCAGGTTATTGCCGCCAAGGCTGTTTTTTTGCAGAAAATCAACGCCATTGGCCGCAAGAAATTCCAGCGCCTGAATGTTTTCAGCCACATAGAACAGAACAGGAGTGCCGTCATAGGATTCGCGGTTCTTGATCGGTGCAAGCAGGCGCTGCATTGCCCTGTTGTCGCCATTGGCCAAGGCGTCAGCGGCTTCAAACAAATCGATTATCAACGCTTCATTAGTCATCGCGGGCTCTGGGTCGAAAAATTGCGGACAAGACCGGCCCCTGGCGATTGCCCTGGTGTGCAGAACACCCGCTGGCGCTGGCCTGATCATGCACTTTGCATGATGGGCATGTTCGCAACGTGCTGCAACCTATTGAATTTATAGCCATTGCCCTTTCAACCGGTTTGGCACAGGGCGTGCACCCGTTGTAGTGAACATTCGATGTTCCTCACGGGAGCTCTACAACAATGATTACAACATCAGAAACCCACTCCACCTCCATCGTCGAAGCGCAAAGCCGCTCCGGCGTGTCATGGGCGGCTATATTTGCCGGCGCGGCGGGCGCCGCGGCGTTGTCGTTGATACTGGTTTTGCTCGGTATCGGGCTGGGCTTCTCGGCAGTTTCGCCGTGGGTTGGCGACGGCATGAGCGCCAAGGGCCTGGGTATCTCGACGATTGTCTGGCTGGCGCTGACGCAGATCATCGCCTCTGGCCTGGGGGGGTACCTGGCGGGCCGTCTGCGGGTCAAATGGGCGAGCGTGCATGGCGATGAGGTGTACTTTCGCGATACCGCCCACGGCTTTCTGGCCTGGGCCGTTGCCACGCTGGTCACGGCAACGCTGGTGGTCGGTTCGGTCAGCAGTATCGTCGCTGGCGGCGTGCAGGCGGGGGCTCAGGTCGCCGCCGGTGCTGCAGGTGGCGTTACTGCGGCAGCGACGGCTGCCAGCGGTTCCCAGGGTAGCGACCCCTATGGTTATTTCGTCGATACCCTGTTCCGTGGCGATGGCACGGTGGCGGTCAACGAAGATGCTGCACAAGTAGCGGTGACCCGGATCATGGCGCGCGCGTTGAGCAACGGCGGGCAACTGAGCGGCGAAGACCGCCAGTACCTGGCGCAACTGGTCAGCCAGCGCACCAACCTTGCGCCGGCCCAGGCCGAGCAGCGTGTCGACCAGGTCTTCGCCCAGGCGCGCCAGGCAGTGGACGACGCCAAAAAGGCTGCCCGTGAAGCGGCTGATGCCGCCAGCAAGGCGGCTGCGCTGTCGGCATTGTGGATGTTCATTGCCTTGCTGTGCGGGGCGTTCTTCGCCAGCCTCGCCGCCACTTACGGCGGCCGTCGTCGCGATGCCGTGGTGCTGGTCGATGACTACGTCAGTGCCCAAGTCCGTTGAACCGAGGAGAACTACCATGCGTTCACTACTGTTGTTCATGCTGGGTGTACCGATTCCGGTGATCATCCTGATCGCCCTGTTCATGCATTGATTGCCTGGCGAAGTCGGCGGCCTTGCCGCCGACTCGTGCCATCCCTCAAAAAAACTGCACTCACCCCTCAGTTTTTTGAATTACCACCCGCCAGCCCAACCCCGGCAAAATCCCCGCCCACGCAACACCCAAAAATTCCATCTCCACGGACGGAGCCCATTGGTATTGCCCCCTCGCAATACTCAGCCCAGTCAATTTGGCCGGGCTTTTTTTACTGCCCAGGTGCCCGATCTACCCATGTCTCTGCGCGCTCTGAACAACGGCTTCAACCGGCTGCTGCCGGCCCCTCTGAACATCCCCCCAAAAGAATGGCTACGCGCAGGCGTTGGCGCACTGCTCGGTCTGTTTCTCGCAGGCCTGGCCTGCAGCCTGGCCTTTGGCCCGACAGTGGCGCTGCACCTGCTCGGGCCGCTGGCGGCCTCGGCGGTGCTACTGTTTGCCGTGCACTCCGGGGCGCTGGCGCAGCCCTGGCCGTTTATTGGCAGCTATGCCAGCGCCACCGCGGTGGGCCTGGTGCTGCATCACTGCTTTGGTTCGGCCCTGTGGGTCGCGGCGTTGGCCCTGGGCGTGGCGATTTTGCTCATGTGCCTGCTGCGCTGCCTGCACCCGCCGGGTGGCGGCGTGGCGGTGAGCGTGGTGCTGGCCGACTCGTCGCTGGCGGCGATGGGCGACCAGGTGTTCGAACCGATCATGCTCAATGCCCTGGTGCTGGTGGCCGTGGCGGTGATCTACAACCGCCTGACCGGCGTGCGCTACCCGAAGACCGCCGCAGCGCGCAAAGACCTGCACCACACTGCCGACGTGCTGCCAGGTGAACGGGTCGGCGTCAGTGGTGAAGACCTCGACCAGGCGCTGGAAGAGCTCGGCGAGTTCGTCGACGTCACCCGCGACGAACTCGAACGCATCATCATGGCCACCGAGCAACACGCGCTCAAACGCAGCCTGGGCGGCATTACCGCCGCCTCGGTGATGTCCCGGGACGTGCAACTGGCGACCCCGCAAACCACCTTGCAACAGGCCTGGCAGTTGCTGTCGAGCCACCATCTGCACACCTTGCCGGTACTCGATGACGCCCGGCGCCTGGTGGGGATAGTCAGCCTCACCGACCTGATCGGCCCGGCCATGGCCCAGGGGCGGTTCAGCTGGCGCGCATTGCTCGGGCGCCGGCCCAAGGTGCTGCTGGAACAGATCATGAGCCGGCCGGTGATTACCGTGCGCAGTTACGAGCCGGCGGTGGCGCTGATTCCGTTGCTCAGCGAGCAGGGCCTGCATTGCTTGCCGGTAATGGACGGCGAAGCGCTGGTGGGGGTGATTACCCAGACCGATCTGATTGCCGGGCTCAAGCGGCAGTTGTTGAGTGAGGTGGGGTTGCTCGGCAAGGACCGCGCGACCGGATAGTGCGTCGCTTATCAGTGGGGGCCTGCCGTTGGCTTCAAGGCGCTGTCCTCGATTCCAGGTCCATGTCTTCAGGCCATTTCACCTTGGGCGCGAGGCGGCGAGCGAGATTGAAGGTGACCTTTTCGTTGTTCCAGTCCCGGGGTGGGCGAGTGAAGGCAGGGAGCGCCTGCGGTCCCTGCTGCATGAACAACTGAGCCAGGGCCCAGTACATTTCACCCTGCTGGATGCCGTGGGCGAAATGAAAGCGATCGATGACCTTGTTGGTGCCGGGGCTGACCACGGCGAGGGTGACTGTTTCGATGAAGCCGCCAGTGCCCATGGGGCCGTACACGCTACAGGCCTCAGCGCGCAAATCGTCCCAGTTGTAAGCTTCAACCCGTATCCCCCAGGCGCTGCGGCTGAACGGTCGGCGTCCGTCATGAAAGAAGTGGTAGACGTAGACTTTGCGGCGCAGGCGGTTGAAGCGAATGGGTTGGTCGCGAGGGGCTTCTACGTCCATTCTCCAACAGTAGATGCCTCCCCATACGCTTGTGATGAAGGTAATGGTAAAGGCTATGCTGATAATAAGTGAGGGCGCGCTATCTGTCATTGAGATATAGGCAGACAGAATAGAAATCGCAAGTATGGAACAAAAGAACAGAAAGACCGATAACCAGATACCAATGCCTTGCACTCTCAATTTTGCACATGCCAGTTCAAGGTAGACGTCACCTACGTAGTTGGGAGGGGTTGAAGATGCTGATGGATGTGGTTGTGTGGTCGGGGGAAGGTCTGGGGTCGTTAAATCGTACTTCCAGCCTGGGGCCGGCTTATCGAGTAAAGGAGAGATGAAGGCCATAAATGGATTCCAATAAACAGGAAAATGGGTCTGCTCGCACCTGATTTGCTTTTCTCAGTTAACGGCATCGGTTTAGGTTTGGAGACTGGGAAATAGTTAAATTCAAGGTGCCGACCTTGACTCAAGGTCCATGTCTTCAGGCCATTTCACCTTGGGCGCCAGGCACCGTCGTAATCGTGCTGTTTGCAGCATAAAAAGGCCGGCGTGCGGCAGGCCCCGGCGTAGGCTCGGCCGGCACCGTCGATGGTTTGCTGGAAGGTTGCCAACTGCTGGTCATAGCGCAGCTGGAACTTAGCGCGTTGCTTCTCGTTGTTTTCGTTGAACAAGGGTTGGGAAGTGCACCGGTAATAGATGGGGAAGGGCGGCTGGCAACGCAGCCCGCAAGTCCACGCTTGCAAGGCTCATTCGATGCCTGCCTTTTCGATGGACTTGGGGAACTTCGGCTCATAGCACAGCAACAGGGAAATCCAATGGCCGAAGGCGTGGATCACGATCAGTGGCAACAGCAAGCTGTAAACGAGCACGAACACCCACAGCGCAGGGGTTTTTATGAAACGGCTGTCCAGGCGCCAGACGGCCATGAACGAACGCCATGGCCAGGGAAACTTGCCAATCAGCTTTGCCGGCTTGGGCGCGGCTTTAGGGCCTTCTTCCATATAACGACGGATATATTCCCAGAACGCCAATAACTCCGAGGCATTGCGGGTAGGTCTACCCACAAGGGTGATTTCGAAGTCATCCTTCAAATTGCCGTCGGCGTCCCGTACGGACCGGGTTTCCTTGTCCCAGCCCAACATGACAAAGCCGCCGGTGCCTTCCAGCTCGGACATGTTCGGGTCGATGCAGACCTCGGCCGCGTCCCAGTCCAGCGCGACGATACCGCCCAGGTGCTTGGGACGGAGCAGGTAGACCTTGCGGGTGATGCGGTTGAAGCGGACGATCAGTCTACGAGCGGTAAAAAGTTCGAGTCGGAGGTAAGGGGCAACATGTTTAATGTAAAAATACAGGGTTGTTGCAGGAATTGCTGGTATTACCCACATGAACGCATAGTCAAGTGAGTTCAATTGTTCGTCAGCTTCTGAGAAGGCAGATATGTAATAGCCTCCAATGTAATAAAGTGATGACATTAACATGCAAAGTAGCAATGCGCCGCCGCCGCCTGGAATTAAAGTTATCAGTCCACGTTTTTCATCGTTGGGAGTGCGTGCGTCTATGTATGTGGGGTTATAAGAGTAAAAGGATAGATTGTCCGAAATGGTACTGGATACCCGCTGGGTAACTCGAATCGGTAGCAAGGTTTTGGGATTGGTTTTTTGGTTGCTGGTATTTTTTGTTAATGTGTTGTGGTTTACTTTTTTGCGCCCGTCGAACAGGACCCATTCAAATATGTACATTGGAAAGTGCTCTCTATGGCGTTTTGGTCGCGGCTTATACGTTCTGCTTGGGCTGTAGCGAGTGGTTGTTGCAGTCAATGACCACCAAGTAGCAAGTCTCACAGGGGCGATATGGTCAACCAAAACCAGACGACTTTTTCGCCGTCGATGGTCGGCATAGGGGCCTCGTATTCGAAAAAGCGCTTGCTGCCAGTTTTGTACTCACATACCCATGTTCCAGGATATGGACACAGTGACCCACTGAGTACACGAAGCCCGAAGCCAAGCCAGCGCCAGCGCACAATCTGATCTGCATGAAGCGGGAGCAGATCATTCACGCGCAGTTCGCATGACACGCACGGGTCGCTCTCAAGTTCCCAGCGCCCTGCGCGAGGAGCTGGCTCATGGCTGTTGGCGTAACGAGCCGGTTCCGGCGGGGTCTGGTCGGGGTCGCGCTGCCAGATAACAAAGCCGTCATCCGACTCATTGCTCAAGTGGGGCAGGATGTCCCCCTGTTCAAACACTCGGCGGCTGTCCGCCTGGCCGACCATGCGCCAAACCCCGGCTTGGAGGCATGGCATACCGGCGACGGCGCATGCCGGTGCAGGGGGTAGAGTGCACGTCTTCGTCGGCAGCGCGCCAACGCGCATGAAGGGTGTAGGCCAGTCGCTGTCGGCATCAAAGCGGCCCATCCAGCGACGGCCGTCCGCGTCGGTGAAGCGCTCGTTGGGATCGCCGTCCCATTGACCAAATCCCAATAAGCCCAAGTCGTCGTAGCGAATGGGCTTTAACAATTTGTTCAACAGCATTGGCAACTCAGGCACGCCATACTCGGCGGGATAGAGCTCCGGTTGTTCGCCCAGTTCGATCCATAGGCCGCATTGCAATTCGGTGATACTGATGCGCGGATGCGCCAGGGCGTTGTGCACTTGCTCACGCGTCAGGTCAAGTTTCTCGCGCCAGGGGTCGGCGAGCAAAAAGGCCCACGTGGGTGGGCGAATGCCGTCGAGTAACTCGTTGTCCATCCCGTACGGGTAATCGATATCCAAGCCGTAGAACGCAGGTGTCAAGGCGCGCTCCCAGGTGGTGACGGCGGCACGTGTGCCGAACTCCAGCGGGTTGGCCATGGCAAAGCCGCTATAGACCTGGTCGGCTTTGAGCCGGTCGATGGTCTTGAGCACAAATGTGCGCCACGCCTCGCGGTTGTCCAGCCACCATTGCCAGCGGTAGTAAAAGACAATCGATGAATAGGCTGTTTTCCAGTCGGCCGCTTTGAACTTGCTGCGCCAAAAGTAGCCGGCCGTCGTCGGTGAAGAGGCATGGTTTTCTTCATCGGTGAACTCGAAGACAAAGTATTCGTACGGCTCAGTCTTGCTGGCCAGTTTTCTAAGGTCAGGGCGGTGCAATGCATCATAGCGACGAGGGCGTGCAGCGGCGCCGTGCATGAAGATGCTATAGGGGTACCCGGCCAGCTGTTCAAACTCCTCGTGAATATCAACTAACAGTGCTGAAATTTCTTTGTTTTCTTCTTCTTTGGGTAAGAAATAGAAGGTTATAAATGGGCTGATACTGTGCCGAGCCTCATCTGTCCCCCAATATGAATTTGGCCACTCCTTGAGTAAATCAATAAAGTCGCGGCGCTCTTCGTCATCAAATAGTTCGTGCGTAGTGCTCATGGCTAGCTCCTTCCACCTTTGCCTTTCTGTACAGTTTTTTTCTTTTCTTCCGCTTCGAAGCCAGTGCAATCTTCCGGAACCCGCAGCAGTGCTACTTTTTCTTTGCCGATCTTCTCTCGATTCACCCCGGATTTTGGCGTCATGAGGTCGACGTATTCCTTTATCTGTATCGCCTTGGCCCAATCCCTGGGGAACTTGATTTCGACTGCCGCAAAAACGTTTTCGATTTCAAAGGGTTCTTGTCGGTACTCGACTACCACCAAGTCCGGTGCAAGGCTTCCCCGAGGTCGCGGCCAGAATGACGTCACCTTGCCAAAGCGCTTGGGCCGTGTCGGTGGTTCACCTAGCAGAGCTTTGCTGCTAGCACGGTTGTAATTGGGTTCAGCCTTGAGTGGGCTGTGCCAGTCCAGCGCTTCGTCAATGGCTTCGAAAAACAATGAGGCAGTGAGTTGCTTGAGTGCGATCTCGAGTGTGCTGTTGACCAATTCATCACCCATCTTCTTGCGAATCCGTCGAGGTGTTTTGATGGGGATTTGCAACGCAGTGGTACACACCTGGCTAATGGCAGGGCGAAAGGGAACCTTGCGCTCAATGAACTCCTTGAACGTTATATTTTCATTGCCTCTTCTGGAGACGGTGCTATTGCCACCGTGGTCGACTTGAGCAAAGGTTGAACTCTTAGTGTCAACTTCCTGCGCCATCTTCTCTATGGTGGTTTGAAGAACTTGCTTGATCTTGTTTCTGCGTTCAGTAATCTCGTGCGCGAATTCGGCCAGATCTGCTGCGCTCTTTACTGCCTCAGAAACCTGATGCGCCCTGTAGGCGCGATAGGCGGCCTCGATTACACGCGCAATAGCGGCGGGGGCTGGCATCAGTCATCTACTCCCATGTAATAGTCAATCAATGCGTCCGGAAACAATTCATCGGCACTGTACTCAGCAGCTTGCCAGTCGATCGCAGCCACTTTTGACTGCCAGTCCTCGGTGATCCGTTGGTCTTCACGCATGACGGCCTTATGGACCTGCACGGCTTGGATGTTCTCGGTTGTCACCCAATCGGTTTCGCCTGAAGTGCGGGTCAAGCCTTCGGCGAGTACGCTCGCGCCAGTGCTGATGCGGTACCGGTAACCTGAGAAGGCGCGTTGATCGTTCTTCACCAGCGTGTAGCGGCCCAAGAAGTTGCCGAGTGGAGCGGGAGAGGGAGGTGCATGGGTAAACGAATTACCCGATCCGTTTGCATCGCTGGTCACCGTTCCCTTGAAATGGATGGTCAATCCGTCGAGGGTGATGCCCCTGGAATCGATGGTGATACTCCCGCCAGCGGCCTTGAGCTCGATTCGCTCGCCTGCGGCAACTTCGAAGCGGGTAGTCTTTTGCTCGATACTGTGGCGGGCAGACAGCTGATAGGCGTTTCTCACCGAATGTTGGGCGTTGCCTCCAACTTCGGAGTGATAGTCAGCGGCAATCTTCTCTAATCGATTGTTGGCTACCTCCTCGATACGATCGCCACCGATGTTGAGCGAGTGGTTGCGGCCAATGGTCTGAAAGCGATCACGCCCCACCTGCAAATGCTGATCCTGCCCAACCTCAACCCGCTCATCGTTACCGACCCGTTCGCTGCGGTCGTGGCCGATCTCGATCTGCTCATCGCGCTCGACCTTCTCACTGCGATCATTGCCAACAAACACCCCATTGTTGTGTTTGATATGAACGTTCTTGTCCTTCTGGGCATGGATGAACACCTCTTCCTGCCCCAGCTCATCCTCAAAGCGCAGCTCGTTGAAGCCCTGGCCCTTGTGGCTGCGGCTTTTGATGGTCATGCGCGTTTTGTGCTTGGGCAGTTGATACGGCGGCAGGTTGGTTTCGCGGTAGGCGCGGCCGGTGGCGATGGGCTGGTCGGGGTCGCCGTCCAGGTAGCTGATGATCAGTTCCTGGCCGACCCGCGGGATGGCCATGGCGCCCCAGGTGGCGCCGGCCCAGCCCTGGGCGACGCGGATCCAGCAGGAGCTGTGGTCGTCCTGGTGGCTGTCGCGGTCCCAGGGGAAGCTGACTTTGACCCGGCCCCATTCGTCACAGTAGATCTCTTCGCCCGGCGGGCCGACCACGCTGGCGATCTGCGGGCCGTCGATGCGCGGCTTGGGCCGTAGCGGCGCTTTCCAGTCGTCGTCCCAGCGGATGGCGCTGGCGCTGAGCCGGTAGGCGGTGCCGCTGTCGCTGCCGAAGGCCTCTTCGAGCAGGCTGCTGTGCTGCGTGCCGTGGTGCTCGATGGCGATGGTGCGCCAGCGGTCGTTGAAGTCTTCGCGCGGGTGGTCGTTGAGGTCGAAGGCCAGGACCGGCTGCAGACGCGCGTCATCGCCTTCCATGTGGGCCAGGCGGGCGTCGCTGCGCAACGCGGTCAGGCGGGTTTTGGTGAAGGGCTTGCCGCTGGCGTCGCGCTTGTAGCGGCCGGGGTAGTCGTAGCGTTCGTAGTCGCTGTGCTGGTGGTCGAGGTCGCTGGCGCCGACGGCGTTGTGCTGCAGGTTGTAGTAGGGGTGGGTGAAGGTGTAGTCGCGCTGCACCTGGCGCGCGCTGCGCACCTGTTCGGTGTAGTGAAAGCGCTGCAGGGCCGGCTCGGCGCTGTCGCCGCCGGCCAGCGGCTGGTAGAGCACCGGGCAGTGCTCGTGGGTGCCGATGGTGCCCAGGCCGCCGACGCGGTCGGTGAGCCACAGGGTATGGCCGTCGGCACGGTGCTCGAAGCTGTACAGCAGGCCTTCTTCGGCGGCCAGGCGGGCGATGAAGTCGAGGTCGCTTTCGCCGGCCTGGACGCAGTACTCGCGCGGCGGATGGTCGAAGCACAGGTAGGTTTTGACCTCGCTCAGGCGCTGGGCCTCGAGCACCGCGAGGATGATCTCGGGCACGCTCTGGCCCTGGAACATGCGCCAGTTCGAGCGCAGGCCGGCGCGCGCCAGGCTGGGTTCGAGCACGGCGCGGTAGCGGGTGCGGCGAAAGCCGGTGTCGCCCTGGCTGAACAGGCTGACCAGGCCGTGCACGTAGCGCACCGGGGTGTCGCCCCGCCACAGGGTGAACAGCGCGGCCAGGTCGAGCACGCGGTTGAAGTCGACGGCCGGGTCGTGGCTGGCCAGCTCCAGGCTCAGGCGAAAGGGCTGGGACAGGCCTTCCTCGAGGTGGAACTCGACCACCTCGAAGGCGTCGCCCTGCAGGGGCTCGAAGGTGAAGCGCAGGTCGCTTTGGCGGGGCATGGGGGCTCTCTTGACTAGACCGGCAGATGACGGGATGCCATGCGGGCAGCCCCGGGAAATCTAGGCAGGTGCTAGCTCACGCCTCAAGGGATGAGCTGCAATCAAGAGAGGTCCTACGGCGTCTGTCAGATGTGTCGGACAGATACCGCTGATTCAGATCACCGGATCCCAGCGCTGTGACCAGTCGCTCTCACCGGCGACCACTTCGCGCAGCACCCTGAACGCCTGCTGCAGCGCCTCGCTGTCGCGCTCGCGGGCATACACCAGGTAGGTGGGGTAGGTGAACTCCGGTGCTTGCGGCACGCGTTCGAATACGCCGCTGTCCAGGTAGGCCTGCACCACGCGGGTACGGAAGTAGCCGCTGCCGCCGTGTTCAAGGATGTACTGCAGCGCCAGCGGCCCGAGGTTGAAGCTCAGCGCCGGGCGCGCGCATTCGGGCAGGGCGGCGTCGTGACGGCGGCGAAAGGCCTGGCCCCAGTCGATGTACACGTAGGGCTCGGGTTTGTCCTTGCGGCGGATGCGGATGAGCTTTTCTTCCATCAGTTGCTCCACCTGCAGGCCGGGGCCGTAGGTGGGCTGGTAGACCAGCACGGCATCAAGCACGCCCATTTCCACTTTGTGCAGCAACGACTCGCCATCGCTGACTTCGCTGCGAATGGCGTGGCCGGGCATTTCCCGGTGCAGGGCGCTGACCCAGCCAAGCACCATGGGGTTGCCGAGGCTGACTTCGCCGCCGATGTGCAACACCTGGTGGCAGCCTTCGGGCAACGGCAGGTCGCGGCGCGCGGCCTCCCAGGTTTGCACCAGCTGATTGGCATACACCACGAAGGCCTCGCCGTCGGCGGTGAGGCTGGCGCCGCTGCGGCTGCGAATGAACAGCTGGCAGGCGAGTTGCTGTTCGAGCTTTTGCACCCGCGCGGTGATGGCTGTCTGGGTGACGTGCAGGCGCTCGGCGGCGGACACCAGGCTGCCGGTGCGGACGATTTCCAGAAAGGTGCGGGCGAGCTCGATATCCATGGGGCAGCCTGGTGTTTGCGGTGGCCTATTCTAGTGGCTTTGCACGGGTTTGGGGCGTGGCTGCACAGCCGCCCGAAAAATCAGTCGTACAACACCGGCTGGCGATCCCGGTGCACATCGTTCAAGGCACTGATGCGCTTGTCTCGCGCCTCGCTCAGGTCGAGGCGGGCGTGGATGATTTGCGTGCCGGCCGGCGCTTCATGCAGCGGCCCGGCCAGCGGGTAGCCGTTGGCATCGACAATCACCGAGCCACCGACCCAATCCACTTCGCGCTCATGGCCGTTGCGGTCACAGGCGGCGATGTACAAGCGGTTGACCGAAGCATTGGCCTGCACCCGTACCACTTCCGCGGGCCGCTCGCCGAGCGGTCGCGGGCCGTCCGGCCAGTTCACCGGCGCGCACAGCAGTTCGGCCCCGGCCAGCGCCGGCAAGCGCACCCACTCGGGAAATTCCAGGTCGTAGCAGATCATCACCGCAATGCGTCCGAAGCGCGTATCGATCACCGGCGGCGGTTGCCCACCGGCGCTGAAGATGCGCTTTTCGTCGTTCCACAAATGCGCCTTGCGGTACACCGCGCGCACGCCGTCGGCATCGACCAGGGCGGCGCTGTTGTACAACTCGTCGCGCTCGGTGCGCTCGCAAAAGCCGCCGACGATGACGATGTCCAGCTCCGCCGCCAGCGCTGCCCACTGGCGCAGGGTTTCGCCGTTGGGGGTTTCGGCCAGGCTCAGGGCTTCGTTGCGGTCGGCGAACACATAGCCGCTTTGCACCAGCTCCGGTAGCACCACCACCTGGGCGCCTTGTCCGGCGGCGCTGCGGATCGCCTGCAGGGCGCGCTCGCGGTTGTATTTAAGTTCGCCGACCTGCGGCGCCAGTTGGCAGCAGGCGACCTGGATCAGGGTTGGACTCATGCGAGGGTTTCCTCAAGCTGGCGCTCGCTGGCTGCCGCCAGGCGTTGTTCGCCAGGCAGGTCGAGCGAGCGGCAGAGCAGGGCGTAGAGACTGCCGGTGACCAGCAGACCAATGACAAAAGCAATGTCGGCACCACCCAGCGCGGCGGCTGCGGGGCCGGTGTAAAAGCTCAAGGCCATGAACGGCACCATCGCCAGCAAACCCAGGCCGTAGGCGATCAGCCCGGGCTTGCCCCAGGCACCGTAGATGCCGTCGGGGTTGAAGATTTCGCTGATCACGTAGTGGCCCTTGCGCACGCAGTAAAAGTCCACCAGGTTGACCGCGGTCCACGGCACCAGGAAGTACAGCATCAGCAGCACGAAGGTGTTGAAGCTGCCCAGGTAGCTCTCGGGGATGGCCAGGGCGACGATAAAGACGATGGTGGCAATCACGCTGATGCCGGCCACGCGGATCTTCAGCGACGGCGTGACCTGCTTGAAGCAGTCGATGGCGCTGATGCTGGTGAGCATGGCGCCGTAGCAGTTGACCGCCATGATGCCCACCAGCGCCGGTACCGAGATCAGCACAGTGAAGGTGCCCAGGCCCGGCAGGAACTGGTTGCCCACTTCGCGCACACTGGCGATGGCGTCAGGCGCTGGCAAGGCCGAGGCGAGAAAGGCACCGAGGGACATCAGCCACAGGGCCGAGCCGGCCGCGCCGAGGTAGGTCCAGAACACCACTTTCGCCGTCGGCGTGTCGTGGGGCAGGTAGCGCGAGTAGTCGGAGACGTACACCGAATAGCTAATCTGGTAACCGGCGGCCGCCGACAGTTGCACCAGGAATGCGCCCCACGAGAACTGCGGATCCTGCAGGGCGGCGTCGGCCTGCAGGGTCAGCAGGGCGCTGACGGTGAGCACGCCGAACACCAGGATCATCACGTAGGTCAGCCAGCGCTGCACCGTGTGTAGCAAGTCGTGGCCGACCACCGCCAGCAGCACGGCGATGACGATCAGGCCCAGGTACCAGGGCGTGCGTTGGCCGGGCAGCACGGTGTTGATCGCATCGGTGGCGAGGATCACGTTGAAGACGTTGAAACCGATGTAGACGAAGACCACGGCGGCAAACGGCACGATGGCGCCCTTGAGGCCGAATTGGGCGCGCGACTGGATCATCTGCGGCAAGCCCATGCGTGGGCCCTGGTTGGCGTGAAAGGCCATGAAGAAGGTGCCAAAGCACACCCCGAGCACGATCGCCAGGATCGAGTACAGCGCCCCCAGGCCCAGGGCCGGGCCGGTGAAACCGGTGACCATGGTGGTGAGCACGAAGTTGCCGGTGAACCAGAACGGCGCCTGGTGCCAGACCTTGCCGTGGCGCTCGCTGCGCGGCACATAGTCGATTGAGCGAACCTCGATGCGCGGGCGTGCAGCCCCCGCCTTGTTGGCGTTGTCCACGGCAGTACCTCGTGTTGTTTTTATGGGGTAACTGGCCGATGGTCCGACAGACGGTGGGTGAGGGGAATCGTTGGTATCAAAAAATTACTTCATGGAATTCAGAAGTAATGGGCTGCGGTGCAGCCCATCGCGGGCAGTGTCAGTAGCGAATCATCACCGACTTCAGCTCGGTGTAATCCTCGATAAACGCCCCGCCAAATTCACGGCCTATGCCTGAAGCCTTTACCCCGCCAAACGGCACGGCCGGGTCGAGCAGGGTATGCATGTTCACCCACACCGTACCGGCCTGCACCTGCGGCACCAGGCGCAAGGCCTTGCTCAAGTCGTTGGTCCACAGGCTGGCGCTGAGGCCATAGGGGCTGGCGTTCATCAGCGCGATCAGTTGCTCTTCATCGTCATACGGCAAGAAGGTCGCCACCGGCCCGAAGGTCTCCTCGTTGAGCAGGCTGTCGTTGACCGAGCCGGCCAGGATCACCGTCGGCTCGACGTAACAGCCCGGGCCTTCGAGCAGGCGCCCGCCATGGATGATCTGGCTGCCCTCGCTGCGCGCCTTGGCAAACAGCGCGCCGAGCCTGGCCTGGTGCTGCTTGTTGCTGACCGGGCCGAATTCGCTGGTTTCATCCAGCGGTGAGCCGATCTTCAGCTGTGCCAGGCGCTCGCTCAAGGCCCCGGTCACCGCCTCGATCTGCGAGCGATGCAGATAAAAGCGCTCGGCTGCCGCGCAGATCTGCCCGGCGTGCAAAAAGCCCGCTTCGATGATGCCGTCCACCGCCGTGTGCACTGGTACGTCGCGCAGGAACCCGGCCGCATTCTTGCCGCCCAGCTCCAGGGTGGCGCGGGTCAGGTTGGCGGCCATGGCGCTCTGGCCGACGGCCAGGCCAGTGGGCACGGAGCCGGTGAACGAGACCTTGTCGGTACCCGGGTGCTCGATCAGCGCCTTGCCGGCCAAGCCGGCGCCGGTCACCACGTTCAGTGCGCCTGCGGGCAGGCCGGCGTCGATGGCAAGTTCGGCAATGCGCAGGATGGTCAGCGGGGTGAATTCGCTGGGCTTGATGATGATGCTGCAACCGGTCACCAGTGCCGAACCGAGCTTCCACAAGGCGATCATGGTCGAGAAATTCCACGGCACGATGCCCACCACCACGCCGACTGGCTCGCGCAGGGTAAAGGCGGTGTAGCGCTCGCCGTTGAACGAGGGCAGCGACGGGGTGAGGGTCTGGCCGCTGAGCTTGGTCGCCCAGCCGGCGTAGTAGCGCAAGAAATGCGCGGCCTGATCGACCTCGAAATTGCGCGAAAGGGTGATCAGCTTGCCCGACTGGCAAGTCTCCAGCTGTGCCAGTTCTTCGCGGTGTTGCTCGATCAGGTCGGCAAGCTTGAGCAGCACGCTGGCACGCACGGCGGGGGCGGTTTGTGACCATTGCGCAAAGCCACGGCGCGAGGAGGCGACGGCATCGTCGATGGTCTGCGCGGTGGCTTCGGCCACGCGGCTGATGACCTGGTCACTGGCCGGGTCGATCACCTCCAGGTAGCGGGCATCGGCCTGTGGCTGCTGGCGACCGTCGATAAAGCTGCTGTGCTCGCGTTGCAAAAAAACGCGCACCTGGGGCAAAAGGCTGATGTTGCTCATGGGACGAACCTCAAGGGAAAGCAAAGCCCCGACCCTAGCGCAGCGCCCCGGCAGTGGCTTGACTGAGCCTGCCGCCGGCCATGCACCGGCCTGCCAGGCGCTTTGTAATCTGCAAGGTTTGGCCTTAGGCTGCGGCATCCGCCTGTGCAGGAGCGCCCCTTGAACCCGATTTTCGCCTCCCTGAGCATCGCCCACCTGCGCGCGTTGCAGAGCATGCTGCAGCTGAAGAACCTCAGCCATGCCGCCGAGCGCCTGGGCAGCAGCCAGTCGGTGCTCAGCCGCCAGCTGGCACATATGCGCGAAGCCTTTGACGACCCGCTGCTGGTGCGCCAGGGCCGCGGCTATGTCTTGAGTGAACGCGGCGAAAGCCTGCTGCTGCCGCTGGGCCAGGTGCTGGCCGAGCTCGAGGCCTTGCGCCAACCGCAGGCCTTCGAGCCCAAGCGCTGCGAGCGGCGCTTTTGCCTGGCGGCCTCGGACTACATCGCCGAGCACATGCTGCCGCTGCTGGTCAGCACCCTGGAACGCGAAGCACCGGGGGTGTCGATCGAGTACCGCACCTGGCAACCGGGGCAGTACCAATTGCTCGCCAGCGGCGAAGTCGACCTGGCCACCACGCTGTTCGACGACGCCCCGGCCAACCTGCACGGGCGCATGCTCGGTGAAGACCGCGCGGTGTGCCTGATGCACCGCGAGCACCCGCTGGCGAGCAAAACCGAACTGGGCCAGGACGACTACCGCGCCTGGAACCATGTGCGCATTTCCGGCGGTGGCGACAAGGACAGCTTTATCGACCGCCACCTGCGCGAGCAGGGCCTGAGCCGGCGCATCAGCTTGCAGGTGCCGTTCTATTCGGCGGCGGTGCAGGTGGTCGGCAGCAGTCAGGCGCTGGTCACCGTGCCCGAGCACATTGCCCGCCAGCTCAGCCGCCTGCATCCACTGACCTGGCGACCGCTGGCGTTTGTCGAGCACAGCCAGCGTTACTGGGTGGTCTGGCACCAGCGCCTGCACGGCTCGGCCGAGCACCGCTGGCTGCGCAACCTGGTGTTCGAACAGTGGCAGCAGTCGCAGTTCGGCGTGCACGGCGGCCATGCGCATTCGCCATAGCAGCTATGCGCCGGGCGGCGTTTTTTGCAGGTCAGCCAGGGCCTAGACTCAGGCCCACTTACCGCCAACAACAGGAGCCGCTGCATGAGCCCGGAAGAATTTCGCAAACATGGCCACCAACTGATCGACCTGATCGCCGACTACCGCCAGGGTGTGGGTGAGTTGCCGGTGATGGCCCAGGTCGAGCCCGGTTACCTCAAGGCGGCCTTGCCCAGCTCGGCGCCGGTTCAGGGCGAGCCGTTCGAGAACATTCTCAAGGACGTAGACCAGTTGGTGATGCCCGGCCTGTCGCACTGGCAGCACCCGGACTTTTTCGGCTACTTCCCCTCCAACGGCACCTTGTCGTCGGTACTCGGTGATTTTCTCAGCACCGGCCTTGGCGTGCTTGGCCTGTCGTGGCAATCGAGCCCGGCCCTGAGCGAACTGGAAGAAACCACCGTGGACTGGCTGCGGCAGATGGTCGGTTTGTCGGCGCAGTGGAGCGGGGTGATCCAGGACACCGCGTCCACCAGTACCCTGGTCGCCTTGATCAGCGCCCGCGAGCGCAGCAGCGACTACGCCCTGGCCAAGGGCGGCCTGCAGGGGCAGGGCAAGCCGCTGATGATCTACACCAGCGCCCAGGCCCACAGCTCGGTGGACAAGGCCGCGCTGCTGGCAGGCTTTGGCAAGGACAACATCCGTTACATCGACACCGACGACAACTTCGCCATGCGCCCGCAGGCCCTGGCTGCGGCCATCGAACAGGACCTGGCCGACGGCCTGCAACCCTGCGCGGTGGTGGCGACCACCGGCACCACGGCAACCACCGCCCTCGACCCGCTGCAGCCGATCGGGCAGATCGCCCGTGAGCATGGCTTGTGGCTGCACGTGGACTCGGCCATGGCGGGTTCGGCGATGATCCTGCCGGAATGCCGCTGGATGTGGGACGGCATCGAGCAGGCCGACTCGATTGTGGTCAATGCGCACAAATGGCTCGGTGTGGCTTTCGATTGCTCGCTGTACTTCGTGCGTGATCCGCAGCACCTGATCCGGGTCATGAGCACCAACCCCAGCTACCTGCAGTCGGCGGTCGACAGCAAGGTCAAGAACCTGCGCGACTGGGGTATCCCGCTGGGGCGGCGGTTCCGTGCCCTGAAGCTGTGGTTCATGCTGCGCAGCGAGGGCATCGAGAACCTGCAACAGCGCTTGCGCCGCGACCTGGACAACGCCCAGTGGCTGGCCGAGCAGGTGCGCGGGGCCGAGGGCTGGGAGTTGCTGGCGCCGGTACAGCTGCAGACCTTGTGCATTCGCCATCGAGGTGAGGGCCTGCAGGGTGAGGCGCTGGATGCACATACCCGGCGCTGGGCGGATCAGCTCAATGCCTCGGGGGTAGCCTACGTCACTCCGGCGACCTTGCATGGCCGCTGGATGGTGCGGGTGTCGGTGGGGGCGTTGCCGACCGAGCGTGAGCATGTGGCTGAGCTTTGGCGCAATTTGCAGAACGTCGTGGCGGGGTGAATTTATCGCGGGTCAAGCCCGTTCCCACAGAATTGAGGGTGTTCGCTGTGGGAGCGGGCTTGCCCCGCGATGCTTTTAACATCCTATGAAAAGTACAATCTTGCCTATGGAAGTTGCATTTTCCCCCTGAGCCAAGCCTCCCATACTGGCCCCTGCATCCGCCGCCACCTGCCACTTCGCAGGCCCTGGCGGACATCCAATAATAAGCAGGGCCCCTCATGAAAAAGCCAAACCCGCTGCTCGAAGACCTTCGTTCGATTTTGCCTGCCATCGCCGCCAACGCCGCCCGTGCCGAGCAGGACCGCAAAGTCCCGGCCGAAAACATCGCCCTGCTGAAAAGCATCGGCCTGCACCGTGCCTTTTTGCCCAAGCCCTACGGCGGCCTGGAAATCTCCCTGCCGCAATTTGCCGACTGCATCGCCTTGCTTGCCGGCGCTTGCGCCAGCACCGCCTGGGCCATGAGCCTGCTGTGCACCCACAGCCATCAGTTGGCGATGTTCCCGGCCAAGCTGCAGGAGGAGATCTGGGGCGACAACCCCGACGCCACCGCCAGCAGCAGTATCGCCCCGTTCGGCAAGGTCGAGGAGGTCGAGGGCGGCTTGCTGTTCAGCGGCGAGATGGGCTGGAGCAGCGGCAGCGACCATGCCGAGTGGGCGATTGTCGGCTGCCGTCGGGCCAATGCCCAAGGCACCCAGGACTACTGCTTTGCCGTGCTGCCGCGCAGCGACTACGAGATTCGCGACGACTGGTTCGCCGCCGGCATGAGGGGTAGCGGCACCAAGACCCTGGTGATCGACAAGGTGTTCGTCCCCGAGCACCGCATCCAGAAAGCCAAGGACATGATGGAAGGCAAGTCGGCAGGCTTTGGCCTGTATCCGGACAGCAAGGTGTTCTACTCGCCGTACCGGCCATATTTCGCCAGCGGCTTCTCGACCGTCAGCCTCGGTATTGCCGAGCGCATGCTCGAAGCCTTCCGCGAAAAGACCAAGAACCGTGTGCGTGCCTATACCGGGGTCAATGTCGGCGCCGCCACACCCGCGCTGATGCGCCTGGCCGAGTCCACCCATCAGGTTGCCGCCGCTCGCGCATTTCTGGAAAAAACCTGGCAGGAACACGCCGAGCACAGCGAACGTCACCAGTACCCGACGCGCGAGACCCTGGCGTTCTGGCGCACCAACCAGGGCTACGCGGTGAAAATGTGCATCCAGGCGGTCGATCGTCTGTTCGAAGCCGCTGGCGGCACTGCCTGGTTCGACAGCAACGAAATGCAGCGGCTGTGGCGCGATGCGCACATGACCGGCGCCCATGCCTACACCGACTACGACGTTTGCGCGCAGATTCTCGGCCGCGAGCTGATGGGCCTGGAACCTGATCCAAGCATGGTCTGATAGGCCTCGCCAATAACAACAATGACGGCTGCCGCGCACGGCAGCCGGGGAGTCTTGCATGTCTACCGCAACCGCATCGGCCTTCGACAGCCGCGCCTTTCGCCGTGCCCTGGGCAACTTCGCCACCGGCGTCACCGTGGTCACCGCCGCCGATCCCCAGGGCAACCTGGTCGGCGTCACTGCCAACAGCTTCAACTCGGTATCCCTCGACCCGCCGCTGATTCTCTGGAGCCTGGACAAACGCTCGAGCAGCCTGGCGGTGTTCGAGGCGGCCAGCCATTTTGCCGTGAACATCCTCGCCGCCGACCAGATCGACCTGTCCAATAACTTCGCCAAGCCCAAGGATGACCGTTTTGCCGGTATCAGCTACCAGGCAGGCGAGGGCGGGGCGCCGATCCTCGCCGATTGCTCGGCGTGCTTTCAGTGCGAAACCCAGCAGCTACTCGACGGTGGCGATCACTGGATCATGCTCGGCAAGGTGGTGGCCTTCGATGACTGCGGCCGTTCGCCGTTGCTCTATCACCAGGGCGCCTATTCCATGGTGCTGCCACACACGCGCATGACCCGCCGCGAAGAAGGTCAGCCGCCGAGCAGCCACTTCCAGGGGCGCCTGAGCCATAACCTGTACTACCTGATGACCCAGGCCCTGCGCGCCTACCAGGGCAGCTATCAGCCACGGCAATTGTCCAGCGGTCTGCGAACCAGCGAGGCACGGATGCTTATGGTGCTGGAGAACGACGCCGGGCTGAACCTTGCCGACCTGCAGCGCGAAGTGGCGATGCCGGCGCGGGAAATCGACGAGGCAGTGGCCAACCTCAAGCGCAAGGGCCTGGTGTGCGACAGCGAAGCGGCCGGGCATGTGCGCCTGACCATTGCCGGTATCGACCAGACCGAAGGCCTGTGGAGCATCGCCCGCGAGCAGCAGGACAAAGTGTTCGGGCAATTCAGCGAAGAGCAGATCGCGTCCTTCAAGACCGTGTTGCAGGCGGTGATCCGCAGCTGTTGAGGGGTGATCGCGGGGCAAGCCCGCTCCTACAGGGGCTTGCGCTGTGCTGCTTTTATCTTTCTTCTTAAATTGTTATGTTATTACATAATTTTAAGGAGCCCTCATGAACTACCCCGTAGGAAGGTTATCCCTCGGCCTGTCCGCCTCGCTGCTCGCTTTGCCAGCTGCCGCTGCCGATACCGTGTTGCTCGACGCCCTCAACGTCAACGAACGCCACTATGAAGAAAGCGCGAGCGGCCCGGTGCAGGGCTATCGTGCAACTCGGTCGGGCACCGCGACCAAGACCGACACTGACATCCGCGACACCCCGCAAAGTATCGCCGTGGTGCCCAGCCAGGTGCTCGAGGACCTCAACAGCACGCGCATCGACCGCGCCCTGGATTTTGCCGGCGGGGTCAGCCGGCAGAACAACTTCGGCGGCCTGACCTTCCTCAACTACAGCGTGCGTGGCTTCACCACCGGTGAGCTGTACAAGAACGGCTTTGCCGTCAACCGCGGCAGCTACAGCGCCCCCGACACCTCCAACATCGAGCGCATCGAAGTGCTCAAGGGCCCGGCCGCCAGTCTGTACGGGCGCGGCGACCCCGGCGGGCTGGTGAACATCGTCACCAAGCGTCCGCAAGCCGAAGCCTTCACTCGGTTCAAGGCCAGCGCCGGCAGTTGGGACCGTTACCGCAGCAGCCTGGACGTCAACACGCCGCTCAGCGAAGACGGCCGGGTGTTGTCGCGGGTCAATATGGCGGTGGAGGACAACGGCAGCTTTCGCGATTACGTTGGCAGTGAGCGGCGAATCGTCAGCCCGTCGCTGAGCTGGCAGTTGAGCCCCGAGACCCTGCTGTCGATCGACACCGAGTTCTCGCGTACCGAGTCGGTGTTCGACCGCGGCATCCCGGCGGTCAACAACGAACTGGGCTCGGTCAGCCGTTCGACCTTTCTCGGCGAGCCCAACGACGGGCGCATCCGCAATGACAACCAGACCCTCGACCTGACCCTGGAGCACCACCTCAACGACAGTTGGAAGCTGCGCCTGGCCAACCACTACACCCAGGGCCGGCTCAAGGGCAACAGCTCGGAACCGTCGCGAGTGGTCGGCACCAGCATCAGCCGCTTCTACCGCGAGCGCGATTTCGAGTGGAACGACAACATCACCCAGGCCGAACTGCACGGCCAGTTCCAGTTCGCCGGCTGGGAGCACCAGAGCCTGCTGGGCCTTGAGTACGAGAACTACCGCAACAGCCAGAAGTACCCGCAAAGCGCCACTTCGCTCGGCTATGGCCTGGACATCTACAACCCGGTGTATGGCCAGGCGAAACCGGCGCTGATCAACCCTAATGATTTTTTCGAGCGCACCGAGAGCTACGCGCTCAACCTGCAGGACCAGATCGCCTTTACCGAGCGCTTGCGCGCTCTGGTGGGCGTACGCCTGGAGCATATCGAACAAACCGCGCAGAACCGCTCAACGCGCGTCAGCAACACTCAGGAAAAGGACGTCGCCACCCCGCGGGTGGGACTGCTGTACCAGCTCACACCTGAAGTCGGGGTGTTCGCCAATGCCTCGACCTCGTTCAAGCCCAACAGCATCGGCACCCAGGGCCAGATCTACAAACCGGAAAAGGGCCTGGGCTATGAAACCGGGCTCAAGCTGGACCTGTTCGACAGCCGCCTGGGGGCGACTGTCGCGCTGTTCCAGATCGACAAGGAAAACGTCATCACCACCGATGCCTTCGGCGACAGCATCGCCGCCGGCAAGGCGCGCAGCCAGGGGCTCGACCTGCAGTTCAGCGGTCAGTTGAGCGAAGCGCTGCGGGTGATCGGCGCCTATGCCTATATCGATGCCGAAGTGACCAAGGGCGATGCCGCCTTGCCCAAGGGCAGCGACTTGCTGGGCATCCCGCAACATAGCGGCAGCCTGATGGCGGTGTATGAGTTTCAGAGCGGACCATTGCTTGGCTCGGACATTGGCGCTGCAGCCAACTACGTCGGCGAGCGTTCCGGCCAGGCCGGCAGCAGCTTTCGTTTACCCAGCTACAGCACGGTCGACCTGCTGGCCCATTACAAAGTCAGCGAACAGGCCACGGTGGGCCTGAACCTGAACAACCTGTTCGATCGCAAGTACTACGAGCGCGGCTACAACGCGGCGTGGAACATGCCGGGGGAGCCGCGCAATTTGATGGTCAGCCTGAGCCTGGCGCTGTAACGCCTGCGATCAGATGCCAACCGGCGTGCACAGCTCCACCAGGGTGCCATCGGGGCAGCGTACATACGACAGGGTTTGCCCCCAGGGCTTGGCTTCGGGGGCCTTCAGCGCCACCGCGCCCGCCGCCACGGCGCGGGCATGGGCGCTGGCAACGTCGTCGGTAACCAGGGCAATCTCCATACCCAATGGCTTTGTCGATTCGCTGGCCGCCAGCACGCCGCCGGCAAAGTGACTATTGCCCAGGGCCAATGAGGCGAAGGCGAGGGTGGTGGCGCCGGTGTCCAGTTCGCCATAGTCGCCGGACTCATGGAGAAAGCGCCGGCTCAAGCCGAAGGCCTGCTCGAAGAAAGCCAGCGAGGCGGCGACATCGGGGACGTAGACGATGGTGTATCCGAGTTTCATCAATGCATCCTTGATTGAGGAGGGTGTGGGCGGTTTATACAGCACTTGCCCAGGCCTTGGGTACGCCGCTAAGGTTGCGGCTGCAAAGGAGCGCCAAGATGACCGACCCGATCGAACTCAACCGTCGCAACTGGGATGAGCGTGCGCCGCTGCATGCCGCCTCCGGCGACTACGAAGTGGAAACATTCGTCGCCGACCCCGCGCACCTGTCCGAAGTGGTGCGTTTCGACCTGCCGCGCCTGGGCGATATTCGCGGCCAGCGCGCGGTGCACCTGCAATGCCATATCGGTACCGACACCTTGTCGTTGTCGCGCTTGGGCGCCGAGGTCAGCGGGCTGGACTTTTCTGCACAGTCCTTGGCCCAGGCGCGGGCCCTGGCGCAGCGTTGTGCAGCGCGGATCGACTATGTCGAGGCGGATGTCTATGCCGCCGACCAGGTGCTGCCAGCCGCGGCCTTCGACCTGGTATACACCGGTATCGGCGCGTTGATCTGGCTGCCGAGCATCGAGCGCTGGGCGCGTACCGTGGCGGCGTTGCTCAAGCCTGGTGGCCGACTGTTTCTGCGCGAGGGCCATCCGATGCTGCTGGCGGTGAACGAGGACCATCAGGACAAGCTGGTCATCGAGTACCCGTACTTCGAGCGCGAGGCGCCGACGGTGTGGGACAGTGGCGAGACCTATGTCGAGACCGACGGGGTGCTGGAGCAGACGGTAACCCACGAATGGAACCATGGCCTGGGCGAGATCATCAGCGCCTTGCTCAAGCATGGGCTGCAGATTACCGCACTGGAAGAACATGACAGCATTCCCTGGGAGGCGCTGCCAGGGCAGATGAGCAAGGACGAAGGCGGCGAGTGGTCGCTGGACAAGGATCGCTGGCGCTTGCCGTTGAGTTATACCTTGCAGGCGGTCAAGCAGGGGTAGGGGGGGTGACCGTGAGGGCCTCTTCGCCGGCAAGGCCAGCAATCTCACTGCGCTTTTGCCTTTGGCTTGCGCGTTCGCTTGCCTGCCGCAGCGCTGCTCTTGCGCTTTTTCTTCCACGGCGTGCCACCGCGCCCGGCCGGGGTCGCCGGGCCGCTGATGGTCAGGCGCAGGCCGGCACAACGCTCCACCTGCTTGCTCATCCACGCTGATTGCTTGGCGACGAACTCTTCAAGGCTCATTTCGCCGCTTTGCACCATGTCCAGCGCCTGCTCCCAGATCGCCGTGGTGCCTGGGTCGGCAATTGCCCGCGGCACCGCATCGATCAGGCTGAAGGCTGCCGGGGTAGCGCTCAGGGCCTTGCCGTTCTTGACCAGGTAACCGCGATCGAGCAGGCCCTGGATGATTCCGGCACGGGTGGCCTCGGTGCCGATGCCGGTGGTGTCCTTGAGCTTTTGCTTGAGGCGCGGGTCGTCCACCAGCTTGGCGACGTTCTTCATGGCCTTGATCAGGTCGCCCTCGGTGAACGGCTTGGGCGGCTGGGTCCAGAGGTCCTTGAGGGTGACCGCGGCCACCGTGCAGTCCTGGCCTTCGCGCAGTAGCGGCAGTACCTGGGCCACCGGCGCCTCACGGCCTTTGGCCGGGGTCAGGGCCTCGGGCAGGGCGCGGCGCCAGCCCGGCTCGACAATCTGCTTGCCCACCGCGCGCAACGCCTGGCCTGCGCAATCGAACTCGGCCTGGGTACGGTCGTATTCGTGGTTGGGCAAAAACTGCGCCAGGTAGCGGGCGCGGATCAGGGTATAGACCGCCTTGTGTTTGCCCGGCAGGCGCGACGGGTCGCTGGCGGCGGCGGTGGGGATGATGCCGTGGTGGGCACTGACCTTGGCATCGTTCCAGGCCCGTGAACGGCGCTGGGCCTGCAGGTGCGGCTGCAGCGGCGCAAGGCTCGCGTCGGCGCGCTGCAAGGCGGCGAGAATGGCCGGCGCCTCGCTGTGCTGGCTTAACGGCAGGTAGCCGCAGTCGCTGCGCGGGTAGGTGATCAGCTTGTGGGTCTCGTACAGGGCCTGGGCGATGTCGAGGGTTTCCTGGGCGCCGAAGCCGAACTTCTTCGAGCACAGCTCCTGCAAGGTACCCAGGTCGAAGGGCAGCGGTGCTGCTTCGCGCACGCGCTCGGTGGCCACTTTGACCACCCGCGCACTGCTGGCCGCGCCGATGGCGGCGGCGGCCTGCCGGGCCAGGGCCTGGTTCAGGCAGCGGCCCTGGTCGTCACAGGCATCTTCGGCGGCGCGCCACTGCGCAGTGAATGGCTCGCCGGCGCTTTGCAGCTGCACGTCGATGGCCCAGTAGGCCACCGGCACGAAGTCGGCGATGGTGCGGTCGCGGTCGACCACCAGGCGCAAGGTCGGCGTTTGCACCCGACCCACAGGCAGTACGCCCTGATAGCCGGACTGGCGACCGAGCAGGGTGAACAGCCGGCTCATGTTCATGCCGATCAGCCAGTCGGCCCGCGAGCGGCCCAGGGCCGAATGGTAGAGGCTGAAGGTTTCGCTACCGGGCTTGAGCGCCGCCAGGGCCTTGCGGATGGAGGCGTCGTCCAGTGCCGACAGCCACAGGCGGTTGATCGGCCCGCGGTAGCGGCAATGCTCGACCAGCTCGCGGGCGATCATCTCGCCTTCGCGGTCGGCGTCGGTGGCGATCACCAGCTCGCGGGCCTCGCCGAGCAGGCGCTTGACCGCCTTGAACTGGCTGGCGGTCTTGGGCTTGACCAGCATCTTCCACTTTTCGGGCACGATCGGCAGGTCGGCCAGTACCCAGCGCTTGTAACGCGCGTCGTAGCTGTCGGGTGGAGCGGTCTCGAGCAAGTGGCCGATGCACCAGGTGACGGTAACCTCGGTGCCGACCCAGCAGCCGTCGCCACGGCGGTTGGCGCCGAGAACCTTGGCGATGTCTTTGGCCTGGGAAGGCTTTTCGCAGAGAAACAGGCGCATGCCGTTCGATCTATGGTGGGTGAAGGCCATAGGATGCGCAGGATTGAGGGGCGTGGCAAGTTTTATCTGTATGGATATACAGCTTGATGTTGCCGGTGCTGACGAAGAATCCCCCGCGCTTTTGGCCAGCTTGCCATCGATGTTGCCATGGACGGGCCAATTGCCCCTGTGGCAGCGTTTGGGTTTGCCCACGGGTGTGTCAACGGACGATGTCGCCAGGGTTACCTGCCACCTGCACAAGGATGTATAGCCATGCCTGTTTTCGATTACCGCCACCTCGACAGCGCCGCTTCCAAAGCCCTCTACAGCGACGCCATGGCGCTGACTCTATATGCCTACCACGGCATCGACAACGGCTTTGCCGTTGGCTACCAGCAGCACGGTTTTGGCCTCGGTTTACCGGCCACCTTGATCAAGGCCCTGATCGGCGGCACCGACAGCCAGGGCGCGATCCCTGGCATCCCCTGGAACCCCGACGCCGAAGCCCAGGCCCTGGCTGCGGTCAAGGCCGCCGGCTGGACGCCGATCAGCGCCAGCCAGCTGGGTTACCAGGGCACTACGGATTTTCGTGGCACCTTCCATGGTGAAACCCGCGGCTACACCAGTGCCCAGGTCGAGATACTTGGCAAGTACGACGCCGCCGGCCAGTTAAGCGGCCTGGGCATCGCCTTTCGCGGCACCAGCGGGCCGCGGGAAAACCTGATTGGCGACACCATCAGCGATGCCATCCACGACCTGATGGCGGCCTTTGGCCCGGCTGACTTTGCCAAGAACTACGCCGCCAATGCCTTCAGCCGGCTGTTCGATGATGTCGCCCGGTTCGCCCAGGCCAACGGCCTGAGCGGCAGCGACATCACCGTCAGTGGCCACAGCCTCGGTGGCCTTGGTGTCAACAGCCTGGCCGAGCTTAGCAACGACACCTGGGGCGGCTTCTATCAGGACGCCCGCTACGTTGCCTTTGCCTCACCCACCCAGGCCAGCGACAGCAGCAAGGTGCTGAACATCGGCTACGAGAACGACCCGGTGTTCCGCGCGCTCAATGGCTCGAAAGCCGACTGGGCAACCTTCGGTGTGCATGATGCGGCCAAGCCTTCGAGCACCGACAACATCGTCAACTTCAACGACCACTATGCCTCCGATGCCTGGAACCTGCTGCCGTACTCGATCGGCAACATCGCCACCTGGCTCTCGCACTTGCCGAGCGCCTACGGCGACGGCCTGGGGCGGGTGCTGGACTCGGCATTCTATGAATGGACGGCCAAGGACTCGACCATTGTCGTCAGCAACCTGTCCGACGTTCGCCGTGGCTCGACCTGGGTCGAGGACCTGAACCGCAACGCCGAAGCGCACAAGGGCAGCACCTTTATCATCGGCTCCGACGCCGGCGACCTGATTCATGGCGGGCGCGGCAATGATTACCTGGAAGGGCGCGCCGGCAACGACACTTTCCGTGACGATGGCGGCTACAACCTGATCGACGGCGGCGCCGGCCACGACACCTTGAAGCTCGGCCAGGCGCTGGACAAATTTGATGTCGCCCGTGATGGCAACGGCACCCTGTACCTGCGTGACAGCAGCGGCGGCATCAGCCTGGTCAAGCAGGTCGAAACCCTGGTCAGCAAGGAATCGAGCCTGCTGTTCTTCAGCAAGCAAGTCAGCCACCAGATCGACCCGGCGGGGCTGCTGAGCAGCGGCAAGGTTCACGCCTACGCCGCCAGCCAGAACGGTACGCCAGGCAATGACAGCCTCAAGGCGGGCGCGCAAGGCCAATGGCTGTTTGGCCTGGACGGCAACGACCATCTGCAAGGTGGCCGTGGCAACGACGTGTTGGTCGGTGGCGCCGGCAACGACGTGCTGGTATCGGGCGGTGGCAGCGACACCTTCCTGTTCAGCGGCCACTTCGGCCAGGATCAGGTACAGGGCTTCGACGCCGATGACCGACTGGTGTTCATCGGCGTCGAGGGTGGCACGGCGCAACCGGACATTCGCCAGCACCTGAGCCAGGTGGGCAGTGATGCGGTGCTGAGCTTCGGTAGCGATAGCGTGACCCTGGTCGGGGTGTCGGCAGATAACCTGAGTGCGGCGCAGGTGGTGATCGCTTGAGTCACCGCTGCGCCCGCTAGCCTCAAGCGATCCTGCGCAGTCAGGCCGCGCTGATGTGGTCGGACAGCATCAGCCGCGGCTGGCCTCCAGCGCCTGGCTCAGGTCGGCAATGATGTCATCGCTGTGTTCGATGCCGATCGACAGGCGCACCATGTCCCGCGGCACGCCGGCGCGTTCGAGTTCTTCATCGTTGAGCTGGCGATGGGTGGTGGAGGCCGGGTGGCAGGCCAGGGATTTGGCATCGCCGATATTGACCAGGCGCACCACCAGCTGCAGCGCATCGATAAAGCGCGCACCGGCCTCCTGGCCGCCCTTGATCCCGAACGACAGGATCGAAGCCGGCTTGCCTTCAGTGTAGCGTTGGGCCAGTCCATGTTCAGGGTGATCAGGCAGACCGGCGTACTTCACCCAGGCGACCTGCTCATGGCCTTGCAGATAGTGGGCGACCTTGAGCGCGTTCTCGGTGTGCCGCTCCATGCGCAGGGCCAGGGTTTCCAGGCCTTGCAGAATGAGGAAAGCGTTGAATGGCGACAGCGCCGCGCCGGTGTTGCGCAGCGGCACCACCCGGCAGCGGCCGATAAAGGCCGCAGGGCCAAAGGCTTCGGTGTAGGTCACGCCGTGGTAGGACGGGTCGGGGGTGTTGAGCAGGGCGAAGCGCTCTTTGTTGTCGGCCCAGGGGAACTTGCCCGAGTCGATGACGATGCCGCCGATGCTGGTGCCGTGGCCGCCGATGTACTTGGTCAGCGAGTGGACGACGATATCGGCGCCGTGCTCGAACGGCCGGCAGAGGATCGGCGTGGCCACGGTGTTGTCGACGATCAGCGGTACGCCATGGCGGTGGGCGGCATCGGCCAGGGCCTGGAGGTCGACGATATTGCCGGCCGGGTTGCCGATCGACTCGCAGAACACTGCCTTGGTGCGGCTGTCGATCAGCGCTTCGAGGGCGGCGATGTCGTCGTGGGCGGCAAAACGGGTCTGGATGCCGAAGCGCGGCAGGGTATGGGCCAGCAGGTTGTAGGTGCCGCCGTAGAGCTTGGCCACCGAGACGATGTTGTCACCGGCTTCGGCCACGGTCTGGATCGCATAGGTGATCGCGGCCATGCCCGAGGCCACGGCCAGCGCACCGACGCCACCTTCCAGCGCCGCCATGCGCTGCTCGAGCACGTCGTTGGTGGGGTTCATGATCCGGCTATAAATGTTGCCGGCGACTTTCAGGTCAAACAGGTCGGCACCGTGCTGGGTGTCGTCGAAAGCGAACGAGGTGGTCTGGTAGATCGGTACCGCGACGGCCTTGGTGCTCGGGTCGGGGCTAAAGCCCGCGTGGATGGCCAGGGTTTCCAGCTTCATGCAATCGTTCCTTGAAAGTCGGGGAGAAGGCGCTAGAGCATGGAGCGCCGAGCCCGTTACGGTCAAGGTGAGAGCGGGCTTCCCGCGACCTCTATCTACTTAGCCCGCCTTGCGCAAGGTCAGGTTGATCCGCCGGCTGCCCAGCAGCGGATGGCTGCCCGGTTTGAGCGGCAGCACGCCATGAAAGCGCAGGCGGTCTGCGCCGCCCCAGACCATCACATCGCCATGGCGCAGGCCGATGCGCTGCGTGGCTTCGCTGCGGCTGTGGCCGCCGAACTGGAACACCGCCGGCAAACCCAGCGACACCGAAACAATCGGCTGGCTGTAATCGCGTTCATCGCGGTCCTGGTGCAGGCTCAGGCGGTTGCCCGGCTGGTAGCAGTTGACCAGGCAGGCATCAGGCTGAAAATCGGCAAAGCCCGCGGCCGCAGCGGCAAGGGCTGCCAGCTCTCTCAATGCGCCTGGCAACGCCGGCCAGGGTTGCTGGCTGAGAGGGTCGAGCGGGCTGTAGCGATAACCGCGGCGATCACTGACCCAGCCCAGCGGCCCACAGTTGGTCAAGCCCACCGCCATGTTCAGGCCACCAGGGGTGACCATGTTGCGAAAGGGCGCCTGAGCGATGATCCGCCGCAACTCAGGCAGCACGGTCTCAACCCAGGCCAGGGCGAAGCCGGGCAACACGACCGCCTGCTTGCCGATCCATTGCGGCTCGGCGGGGCTGGCGGGGTTGAACAGGTCCAGTTCGGTTTGCATCATAAGCGGCGATTCAGGCAGCGGGCGGGGTGCAGAGTCTGTATAGTAACGCGCTTTGGCGTCTGTGCTGTCACCCTGTTACTTGCGCGCAAAGCCCGCCCTGCAGGGTGCCGCGGCCCCCTCGCACAAAAAAATAAAACTTTTTGAATTCAAGGGGTTGCCAGAGCAGGGGAATGAGTACATAATTGCGTCCATCGAAAACGAGGCACGAAAAAAGCCTAGCGTTTTCAAGGAGATAGCAGTTTTAGCAAGTTGTTTCCTTAAAGAGTTGTACATGTTTGAGATCGCAGTTTCAGGGTCTCGGGCATTTGAGGCCGAGTAGCAAAGTGGTTATGCTCCGGATTGCAAATCCGTCTACGCCGGTTCGATTCCGACCTCGGCCTCCATTATTGAAAGCCCCGCAGATTAACGTCTGCGGGGTTTTTCTTTGCGCGCAGAAAAGGAGTCAGGATGAGAGGTCTAGAGAAATTCGTATCGCTTCAATTCTTGCTTACAGTGGCTTTCATCGCGCTGGGTGGCTACCTACATGGCGCCGGCAAGGTCGGGTTTTGGGGCATGTTCACAATCATGATGTTGCCGAACATCGCTTTTGCTGTGCACCGGCGTGTCCAGCGCCGCAAGAGCGCTTGACGGCCCCGGCCTCTGCCAGGAGTGTCATGGCACAAGCGAGCCGATAATGCCGTCTCGCTCCAGCTCTTCTAAAGGGCAATGCAGTGGCTTACGGTGCGTGCCCGAATTTACCCCGCAGTTCATCCTCGATCTTCTGGCAGGCAGCGCTGATTATGCTGCGCCCATTGGCAGGCCCCGTGTAGGACGCTTCGCGTTCGCGGCAGAGGTCAATTGCAGCTTGCGCTTCGGACTGTTCCTTGCTTTCAGGTGAGCTTGCGACAAATGCGCCGAACCCAAGCAAAACAATGCCAAGAACAACAACCGTAATGCCTGTCTTGGCAAAGACGCCTATGGTTTTCTTGCTCAGGTCGGCATGGCAATGCCTGCAGCGTCGCGCTTGCGCCTTGATGGTTTCGGCGCAGAAGGGGCATTGTTTTTCGGATGGCTGCAATCTTGATCTCCTTGTCAGGGCGGCCATCCTACCCCCAGGCACCCCTGAATCAAAGCGCCGCATAGACCAGCGATGACAGCCGGCTAGGGCGCGGATCGATCATCGTATGACTGCCCGAGGTGGTGGTGACAAAACCAAAGCTCACTTGCCGTTCGGGATCGGCGAAACTTATCGGGCCGCCAAGCCCGATATGGCCAAAAGTCTGCGGGCCCATGGCGTGGGAGGCCGTCGGGTCGCGTTGCTGCTCAAGCATGCAGCCCAGTCCGTAACGCATTGGCCGCATCCAGACCCGATCCATGCCATGACTGTGTTCTCGCCTGAACTCATTGAGCAGTTCGCGCCCGATGACATTGCCTGCCAATAGTGCGCTGTAGAAACCGGCCAGGCCGTGCGCGGTGCCATGCCCGCACACACCCGGTTGCCGATAGGCCCACCAGCGCGGGTCGCTGGTGCGTTTAGGCACCATGCCGGGGTTGGTGAAGGCGAAGGTCGCGATGTGCGTTGGCTGGTTTTTCAGCACGGCGCGCAAGCCTTGCGAGTAAGGGTCACCGACCCGCCCCCTGGCGCTGTCGAAACGGGCGATACGGTGAAAGTGTTTTTCGTCGACGCCAAGGTGAACGTCCAGGCCATGGGGCTGCAGAATCTCTGCGTGGATAAAGTCGCAGGGGTCTCGTCCGTCCACCCGCCGAATCAACTCGCCGAGAATCCAGCCAAAGGTGGTGGTGCCGTAGCCCAGGTCGGTTCCCGCTTCCCACCAAAGCGGCTCGGCGGCCAGAACCCGGACCATATGCTCCCAGTCATACATCATGGCGTTATGGTCGGGGGCGCGTAGCGCCGGCAGGCCTGCGGTGTGGCTCATCACCTGGCGCAATGTGACCTTTGCCTTGCCATTCTGGGCGAACTCAGGCCAGTAACGGGCAACCGGCGCATCGAGCTCCAGCTTGCCCTGTTCAACCAGCATCAATACCGCTACCGCGACATAGGGTTTCACCACGCAGAAGGTGTTGGCCAGCGTGTCGCGGGTCCAGGGCCTGGTGCCTTCCTGGTCCGCCACGCCGGCCCACAGGTCGACGACCATCTCTCCGTCAATCTGCACGCAGAGCCCGGCCCCGCGCTCCTGCGGATCATCAAACATGTCCTCGAAGGCCTGCCTGACCGCGTCGAACTGACTCGCACATATCCCTTGCGCTTTCATATTTCACACTCCTTGTAGCTGAACACCATTACCGAGGGCCAAAACATTGATGGCGCAGCGTCGGCCGCCGCCATCAACCCCGCGAGCGAGTTTGAGCGTGGTTCATGGAAAAACGGTTGGCTCGTTTGTAAGTGCCGAAGTCATTGAAGCGCACACCCGCCTCGGCCATGACTTTATGCGCATACGGTGCGGTCATCTGGCGAAGATAAAATGGGTCTCTTACCACGAAATGGTGAATGCTGTGGGTGCTGCCGAAGTTGAAGCAGAACAACTGAAACGGCCACAGCCACCACGGGTTCATTACCTGGGTTTGTTGCAGCGCATTGCGCGGAGCGACATCGCCATAATAGTGCATGTTTGAACTTATAAAGAACAGGCAAAACTGCCGTATCAGGTTCGGTGCGATAAGGATAACCACGACGCTATTAACGACATCCATCAGTGCCAGGGTTGCCGCAGAGCGGTGAACTTCGGCGCCGATGATTGACCCCAGCCACCCATACAGGTGATAGCCGAGAAATACGTACCAGCAGCCCCAGTACAAAAGCCCGAACGGTGTATTGAGGCGAATGATTTTGCCTAACAACCTTACCTTTTGCCGCCATCCCGGCGCGAAGATCGCATTTAAAAATCCAAATATAAATCCATCCATCAGTTTCAACAGCCGCAATACGCCCCACGGGTTGCCACTGGTGGTGATCCATGCTTCGACATCCGAATCCGTGCCGGACTCCTTGTGATGATGAAAATGCAGGCTGCGCCTTAGCCACGGGCTGGGCATTCCTGGCCGGGCCAGCCAGCACATGAACATCATGGCGTTATGGGCCAGCGGCTGCTTTCTGAAATAAAGGCGATGAATCAGATCATGTTCAATTTCGTGTATGAACGACGTCAACAGCGCGTTGATTAAAATACACGTCCATGCCGGGATAAAACCCTTCAGGTAGAGCCCGCCGGTAACCACCATTCCCACCAGGGAAAATACCATGACACCCGCGCCCAAGGCACTTTGATACTGCAAGATCGGATAACGCTTGCGCAGGTAATTACCATGCTCGGTAATGCGCCGGGTTACATGTTCAATTTTTTCCTGGTCGGTAATTGACTGGTCAGTTTCGACGGTGTTTTCCAAGGCGTTCATCCCTGTATCCTCTGTTTACGTCGGGGAATTGCGTGTGCACGGTAAAACAGGCGCATTCGCACTTGCCGCGTGAATGGACGCGGCTCATTCAAGAACTGCGAAATCGACGGTGTGGCAAAAACTTGTTAGGATCATTTCAAGCTTCAAAATGATAAGGTAAGTTTAAGTCTTTGCAACTGTGTATTTTGGGTGGGCTAAGTGTGACAGGCGTTTGTGTAAGGATTTGATGATTTAGTTACAGTTTGTATAAGTTTTGAGTACGGCGTACAGCTAATGCCAAGGAGGCACCATGAGATTGCACCGCATCAAATATCTTCGGCTCTCTCTACAAGACGCCGAGGGCCGCGTAGAGAAAGAAACCAGCCATGATGTATTTGACGCCGTGTTTTGCGATGAACCTACGGACAATGCCGCCAATCGTGCAGGCCTTGAAAAGCTGTTTCGCTACATACAGGGCGGGGATACTGTGGTAGTGGACAGCATGGCATCGCTCAGCTCCAGTACAGAGCAGCTGTGCACGCTGATTCGACAGTTGGTTGAAAAGCAGGTAACGCTGGAGTTTTTGAACGAAAGCCTGGTGTTCCGGCATGACGATCTGGAGGTTGTACGGCCTATTATTTCGGTAATGGAGGCACTTGCAGAGTTTGAACGCGTTGTGGCCAGGGAAAAACAGGCAGCCGGTATTGCCGCTGCCAAAAATCGTGGATCTTACAGTGGTCGCAAGAAGAAACTGTCTGACAATCAGGTTATAAGTTTAATTGACCGCGCCGGTGCAGGAGAAAGTAAATCCAAATTGGCGCGTGATTTTGATATCAGCCGTCAGACACTTTATCGGTACTTGAAATCGACCTAGCGACTGTTCAGCGCCTGGCGTGCAGCGTTGTTCGCCGCTATATCTGCCGCAGCCAGTGCTCGACATCCACCTTGTCGATCTGCTCGGGCTGCAAGAACCGCTCGGCATACTGGCGATAGACCCCGCTGCTGAGGAACAGCCGCAACAGGTCGCCATCGATGTGCTTGTCGCGGGCCATGAACACCAGGATCTTCACCGACTCGGACAGGCTCTTGGGCGTCTTGTACGGCCGGTCTGCGGCGGTGAGCGCTTCGAAGATGTCGGCGATCGCCATCACCCGCTCGGCAATGCCCAACTGATCCTTGCCCAGCCGGCGCGGATAACCACTGCCGTCCATTTTCTCGTGGTGGTTGCCGGCGATGACCGGCACGCGCTTTAGGTGGCGCGGGAACGGCAGGGCGTTGAGCATGACGATGGTCTGCACGATGTGCTCGTTGATCTTGAATCGCTCCTCTTCGTTCAGCGTGCCACGCCGGATCGACAGGTTGTACAACTCGCCCAAGTTGCTGGCGTTGGCCGGCAGGCGCATGTCGAAGCCCCAATGGTTGCGCGGGTCGTCCTTGAGCACCGGCGGCTTGCGCGCGCCCCAGGGCACCCGGTGCTCGGGACGGTCGGCCAGTAGCGGCTCGTCCACCGGCAGTTGCGCCGGCGGCACATCCTTGAAGCGTTCATCTTCCTCGCGGGAAATGCCCAGGCGGTTGTCGAAATGCCGCCACCAGCGGCGCTGGCCAATTTGCTGCAGTCGCTCGATGTCGGCTTCTTCCATGAACTCGCCACCGGCATTGGCCCTGGCGACGAAGGCGAAGTCTTCCTGTAATTGCGCCTGGCAGTGCGCCAGGGTTGCTTGCAGCCGCTGCTGCGGCTCACCGTTGGCCAGCCCTTGCCAGTAGGCAAGCTCGGCATCGCGCCAGAGCACCTCGAAGCGCATGCGTACCTCGTGGATTCGGTTGTACAGGGCCTCCAGCTTGGTCGCCTTGTCGACCACATGCTCGGGGCTGGTGATCTTGCCGCAATCGTGAAGCCAGGCGGCGACGCGAAACTCATAGCGCTCGGCCTCGGTCATGCTGAACTCGGCGTAGGGGCCGCTGTCAGCCAGCGCAACCTGGTCGAGCAGCATTTGCGCCAGTTGCGGGACCCGTTCGCAATGGCCGCCGGTGTAAGGGCTCTTGGCGTCGATGGCATCGGCCAGCAGCTTGATCATCGCATCCAGCAACTGTTGCTGGGCCTCGACCAACTGGCGGGTTTCGATGGCCACGGCGGCCGCGCCGGACAATTCCTCGACAAAACGCCGGAACGGTTGGCCGACCTCATCGCCCGCCGGCTCATCTTGCAGTTGCAACAGCAAAATGCCGAGCAGCGCCTGGCTGCGGTCCCGGAGCACCACCGCATGGCTGCGTCGGCCCAGCTTCAGGGCGCGTGTCACAGTGCTTGGCAGATCCTCATGCTGGTTTTCGTCGACCGCAAGTTGCGCAGGGTAACCGCTGCCTCGGCAAGCGGCAGCCAGGCGCAGCAGGCCACGCTCGGCGTCGAACAGGTACACCGCGCCAGCGCTTGCCCTGGCGGCGTCCACCAGATGGCTGAGCACGCCGTCGAGCATGCGCTCCAGCTGGGTTTCGCGGCTGAGGGTGAGGGTGATGGCCTGGAAGTTGAGGATGGTTGCGGACATCTGGCTCAGCACCTGACTCAATTCCCGCACCTCGGACACCCGCGATTGCACCCCCACCTCGCGGCTGAAATCAAAACCGGCCAGGCCCCGTACTTGCTCGGCCAGCAGCCGCAGCGAGTGGCCAATGCGCTGGCCAAGCACGCCCCCCAGGAACAGCAGCACGACCATCAGCACCGCCGTCCACAGCACCTGCTCCCAGAGCACCTTGCGCGCGTCGGCAAGCAGTTCGTTGCCAGGTACCGCGATCAGCACCTGCAGGTCTTGCCCGGCCAGGGTCGTCAGCGGTATGCGCATGCCGTACCAGGTCTTGCCCTGTACCTGGAACGGTTGCGGCGCAGGGCCCAGGGGCGGGCTGGCATAAAGGTGCTCGAGGCTGGGCACCCCCAGCTCGGCTACGTGTGACAGGCGCACCGCTTCACCATCTTGCACGATCACCCGCTGCAGGTCCGGGTACGCCACCACGTTGCCCTGCTGGTCGATAACCACCGTCTCGGTGCCGGCGGTCATGCGCAGGTCGCGGCTCTCGCTGGCCAGGTCATCGACCGAGACATCCATGCCGATCACTGCGGCGCCATCGACGCTGCGCTGGGCCAGGGTGATGCCGACCTCGCGGGTGGTGAAGAACACGTAGGGGCGGGTCAGCACGGTGCTGGATTGCCTGAAGGCCTCGACGAACCAGGGGCGCGGGCGGGGGTCGTAGTGATAGTCCGGCTGGGCTTGTGTTTGCAGCAGGGTCAGTTGCCGGTCGTAGAAGCGCCATTCGCCTTGCAGCGCGCCGTCGTCGCCCTTGCTGATGCTCTGCACCAGGAAGCGGCTGCCGGCCGGTGCGCCGAAGTGCTGCATGAGCTGCGGGTCGCGTAGCCGGCGGACGAGGAGAAATTCGCCGCTGGAATAGCCGATGTAGGCGGCGCTGAGCATCTTGTTGGCGTTCAGGCTCTCGATCAGTTGCGGGACCTGCTCCAGGCGCTCGGCCAGAGTGCCTGCGCCAGGGTTGAACGCCAGCAGCCGGATGCTGCTTTGCGCCGGATCGAGCAGGCGCCGCGCCCGTTCGTCGATGGTCTTGCCAAGCTGCAGGGCGGAATCGCCTGCGGCTGCCACCAGCGCCTTCTGGATTGCCCGATAACCCTGCCAGGCGAGCCCTGTGCCCAGCAGCAGCAGGCCCAGCATGATGGCCAGCGCCACCATCCATTGCAGGGAGAAGCTGTGCCTCTGTTCATTCATGGCGGGTGACCTTGCGCTCTTGGCACTTAACGACGGGTAGTCAGGAACTCGAAGCTCAATCGCGAAAAGCTTAGCTGCTAATCCGCACAGGCTGGGATCGGCGCCTGACAATCCCCGTCAGCGGCCTGCTAGCTTACTTATAGAACAGGTCGACGATCACAGAGGCTTCGAACACCCCGGGTTTAGCAGGCTCGCGCCAGATCAGGTCTGCTTTGAAGTCATTTTTGCTCAGCTCACGACCGGTCAGGTCTGCCAATTTGAACCAGGTGTCGAACGGGATTTTCTCGTTGTTATCAACGCGAGCGAGGGAGATACCTACGGAGCTGTTGCTCGCCGGCACCAACAGATTGTTGATGACGGACCCTCCGCCTGGAGTGGAAGCGAATCGAGCGTTTACTGTGTAGGGTGTGTCGCAGGCGCGTGATAGTCCCAGGCTGAAGTTAGCGCTACTAGCGACGTTTCCGACAGTTGCGGTGCCAGAGAGCGCTCTGCGGAAATTGACGGTGCTTGGCGTTATTGTCAGCTCCGGTGAGCAGGGAATAAAGCGAATGTTGTTGATGCCGGTGACGACATAATTGAGGTTGCTGTTGGGTTTGATGTTTTGGCCGCCGGTGCCATCCAGTTGAAACACTCTATAGTCCGGCCGTGAACCCGCTTGCCCGGAAGAGGGGGTGGCGCCGTATTTTTCAATAAAAATGCTGAAGGTAAGGGTGAACTTGGCATTGTCCCATCCTGTGCAGTTGACCCAATTGCAGCCCGTATGAGAAGAGAAGCCTGTGCTGACCTTTCCGCTGCTTGAGGTTATGGCAGTTTTATTGTATCTGATGCCGGCCCGTATACCGTCGCCGATACTGACGCTGGCGGGATTCATATGAAAGTAGATAGTCTCTGCACCGTAATTGTAGTCATCTGCACATTTAACGTTTATTGAGTATAACGACGATTCCCAAATTATCGTGCCGTCCGGAGCGTCTGCGGGAACAGCCAGTGCAGTGCCCAGCGACTCGCTGATGACAGCAGAGTGTGTACCCTCTTCTACACAGGTGAGGGCAAAACTGGTAGCCGGGCTGGCGGATGCGGCCAGCAGCATTATCAAAGCAAACGTTTTCAAGGGCATCATTTTGAGGGTTCGCAAGTAACTGAAGGACGTACTCATTGGATGTTTGCCTCATGCACGTGGCGCAGCCCAATATCATTGATTTCAGTGAAAATTATTTTTGCATCGGCAGGGATGGCGGCGACAGTGCTGCGCAGGAGATGTGTTTCGCCTGGCTTTAATAAGGTGTATTCGTCGAGCGCGGTGCTGCGGTCGCTGCTTTCTATCCGCAAATCCACCAGCGACAGGTGAAAGGCGCAGGTGTTGGTGACTTCGATCGAGTCAACATTCTTTACCTTCCAGCTCAAACCGGCGATACATGAGGAGGATGTGCCTTGCAACCCTGGCGGTCGAAAAAACAGCTTCAACTGTTGGCGGACTGCCATTTGAACGCTGTTTTGCCTGTCGGGCTTAAGGGGGATTTCCATGACGTTTAGCCAGAACAGTGATTCTCTATCTTCCGGTAAGCCTTCGCCGCTGTAGAGTATTCGCAGTACGTCTACTTGTTGCGGATTCAGTTTGATCAGAGGGTGGGCCAAGGCAAAGGGGACATCGCTGCTGTTTTCTTCGGATGAACTGACCCAGGCTTGAAGTGCGACGGTTTGCGACGATACGTTAGTGACGCGGAGGGTGGCTTCGCGGTGTTGGCCTGTATAAATAAGTCGTGTGCCATCGATTTTTATCATGGCCTCAGCGCTGCTGCCGACGGCGAGCCACAGCAGGATGACGTTAATGAAAGATAAGGGTGTCGAGGAAGTGAAGGCCATTATTGATCTGGCCTCTCGATGAACGCCCAATGGTAATTGGGGTTTTCGGATTTTAGCGTGGTGAGGTATTGAGCAACTAGCGAGTAGTCGCTAGTTGCAGGTTGCGAAGTAAGCGCGCACCCAGAAAGAACGGATATAATACTTGCAAAGCAGGCGGCACCTAACTTATAATTGCTTGCTTGCTTGCTTGCTTGCTTGCTTGCTTGCTTGCTTGCTTGCTTGCTTGCTTGCTTGCTTGCTTGCTTGCTTGCTTGCTTGCTTGCTTGCTTGCTTGCTTGCTTGCTTGCTTGCTTGCTTGCTTGCTTGCTTGCTTGCTTGCTTGCTTGCTTGCTTGCTTGCTTGCTTGCTTGCTTGCTTGCTTGCTTGCTTGCTTGCTTGCTTGCTTGCTTGCTTGCTTGCTTGCTTGCTTCGCGTTAATTCCGAATTATGTAAGTTCATTGCTAATTCGTACTGACCAGAATGGAAAGTTCAAATTACCTACGCCACCTGCGAATCGAAATCAGACGATTCTCATTTTGGCCCTATTGGCCAGCGCCATCAGCATTCGCATAAACTACGGGGTCTTTCTTGTCTGCCGGAACCTCTGATGAATCAGCGACGCCTACGCACAGCGCCCCCTAGCAAAGCGGCCAATGAGCCGAGAACCAAGCCGGCCGAGGTGCGTCTGGAGGAATTGATGGCGGCGGCGCAACGTTTGTTTCTGGCCAAAGGCGTGGAAGCTACGACCATCAGTGACATCGTCGAGCAGGCACAGGTGGCCAAGGGCACTTTCTATCATTATTTCCCATCCAAGCAGGACATGCTGGTAGCCCTCGGCGAGCGCTACACCCAGGCCTTTCTCGAGCAACTCGAACAGGCGGTGGAGCAGTGCGCCGCTGATGACTGGATCGGCCGCCTGCGCGCCTGGGTGCATGCCAATATCGCTACTTACCTGAAAACCTTCGCGATACACGATATCGTCTACACCAACCATCACCATCATGACCGCAGTAACAAGGCCAGGAACGACATTCTCGACCAGTTGCAGGGCATTCTCGAAGGCGGGCGCGCCGCCGGTGCCTGGGCCTTGCCGCAGCCGCGCATCAGCGCCTTGATGATCTACGCCGCGGTGCATGGGGTCAGCGACGACGCCATCGTCGAGCGTCTCGACGACTGCACGGCGTTCGCCAAACCGGTCGCCGATGCCTGCCTGGCCATGCTCGGTGTAATCAACGACGCCTAACCCTGTGCGCTGTCGTTAGCCGTCAATGTGCTGGGCACCTGCAATTGCCGGTGCAACAACATTGCGCAACCCAGGCTGCACAGCCCGGCAGCCAGCATTGCCAGGTTGAAGCCTGCGGCCATCGCCGTGGCGTAGGCCTGGGCGAACATAGGCGTGGCGCTGCTCAATGGGTGCTCGGCAACCGCTTGTTGCGCCAGGGTCGCAGCATCGTCGACGCCTGCAACCGTCAGCAAACGCGTCAGTTCGGCACTGGCGCGCAAGCTCATCAGGCTGCCAAGCAGGGCGATGCCCAGGCTCATGCCCGTCTGGCGCAGGGCGTTCATGGTTGCCGAAGCAATACCGGTGCGGCTGGCGGGAACCGCGTTCATCACTACCAGGCCGGTGGCGGGTACGGCCAGGCCCATGCCCAGGCCGAGGGTCACAAAGCACAGTAACAATGGCCAATAGGGCGTGTTGGCGCTGAGTAGCGCCATGGCGGTCATCGCCATGCCGATCAGCCCGTAACCCCAGGCCAGCAAGTGTTCCAGGGCGAAATGCCGTTGCAACCGACCGAACATCAACGATAACGCACCGCTGGCGATGAACGTCGGCATCATCCGCAAACCGCTTTCGGTGGCGCTCAGGGCTTGCGCCTGTTGCAGGAACAGTGAAAAGAAAAACAGGCTGCTGTAGCTGGAAAAGCCCAGCACCCATGACGCCAGGTTGCTGACGGCAAAGCGTCGGTCACGAAACAGGTCCAGGGGAACCAACGGCCGCGCTACGCGCTTTTCCACGGCGATCAAGGCCAGCAGCGCGATCAGCGCCAGGCCTATGGCAATGCTCGGTGCCGGTGCGGCAAAACCCGATTCGCCGGCGCGGATCAGGCCGTAGCTCAACGCGCCCAGGCAGCACACGCTGAGCAACTGGCCCCAGGGGTCGAGTGCGGCCTGTTGCGGGTGGGCTCGCTCGCTGATGCCCCAGGCGCCGAGTAACAGGGCCAGGCCGCCCAGCGGCAGGTTGATCAGGAAGATGCTTTGCCAGCCGAAGTGCTGCAGCAGTACACCGCCAAGCAAAGGGCCGAGCACCAGGGCCAGGGCACTGAAGGCCGACCAGCCACCGATGGCGTGGGCGCGGGCCCTGGGCTCGGGGAAGGCATGGGTGATCAGCGGCATGGCTCCGGGAATCAGCAAGGCGCCAGCGATACCTTGGACTGCCCGCCCGAACAGCAACATCGGCAGCGCCTCGGCCAGGGCACACAGCGCGGAGCCTGCAGTAAACAGTGCAACACCTGTCAGCCAGGCGCGTTTGTGGCCGAAACGGTCTGCCACTGGGCCTGCCGACAGCATGAACGCAGAGAGCGCGACGGCGTAGATGCTGACCACCCATTGCAAGCCGCCAAGATCAGTGGCCAGGGCGTTTTGCAGCGAGGGCAGGGCGAGGTTGACGATGCTGATGTCCAGCGAGGCGAGAAAAGTGCCCAGGTAAGCGGCGGCGAGCACGGCGGGGCGCTTGTAGCGATGCATGCTTGAGGTCTCCAGAACCGTCGGGAAATAGACGGGGAAAGCAGACCATAGTTAATCGACTGACCGTCGGTCAATTGGTTGTTGGAAATATTCCGCCAGCGTAGAGGCGCCAGCCAGGCGTAACGCGAGTGTCATTTTCTCCCTGGGACAACAGTGAGAACCGCGTAAGCGTGCCCAGGCTCGGCACGCATGATGAAAAATTTTCTTGTCAATAATGCTGTATGGATATACAGTATTATCACGCAGCCGAACGTGCCCCGGGTGGGGCGAACCACGGCCGATGCGTACTCATTTTCCATGTCAGCTAACAAGGAATGTCAGATGACAATTATCTACACCGCTGCAAATTCTCTTCCTTTTGCCGCGTTGCCCACCACCAACGGTGTGGTCCAGTATTTTCGCGCCAGCATGACCAACCCTGCCGATGCCACCTATGCCCCTGACGGGCTGGCGGCAGCACCGATCTACGGCCTGGGCGGGCACCTGTTGCAGGGTGACGAGATCGTTGCTGGCGGCAACGTCACGCTGGTTTCGCACATTGGTCCTTTGCTCAACGGCGGCGCGTTGTGCTGGGTATTGCTCAGCTGTGACGGCGGCGCGCAACAGGTCGCCAACGCAACCCGTAGCCATCACGCGGTAACCCTGGGGCAGATCTCCATCGCTTCGGGGGCTGCGCCGGGTGATGTGAAATATTCTGCGGCCAATGCCGTTCCTGCCGGTTGGCTCAAGGCCGATGGCGCAGCGGTATCGCGTTGCACCTATGCGGCGCTCTTTGCCGCAATCGGCACGACTTACGGCGAAGGCGACGGTACCTCTACCTTCACGCTGCCCGACTTGCGTGGCGAGTTCATCCGTGGCTTTGACGGCGGCAGAGGGGTGGACGCCGGTCGCGTGTTCGGCTCGCGCCAGAAGGGCACCCTGCAGACCTACGACACCACCGAGTACAACAAGGCCAATGGCGTCTGGAGTGCCTGCACCTCACTGAAAACCGGTGCGGCTTCGCAAGTGGCAATGGGCGTCGACCCCTACGAGGTCAACGACTACGCAACCGTCACCATTGGCGGTGCCGATGCGATCAACAACTTCCCGTTGCCTGGGGTGGGGCTGGACCGTGGCTACTCGGGTGTCACGCGCCCACGCAACATCGCAATGCTCGCACTTATCAAATACTGAATAGATTGCTCGGGTTGAGGCCTTGGCGCTGTTTCACGACGACGTAAAGGTACGCACAAATGTTTGCAGCTCAACCCGCTAGCGCATATTTCCATGGAGAAACATCATGAAGGGAAGTTTTACTCGTTTTGCACTGTTGTTCGGCCTTGCCACAGGCTCTGTTGGCGCGGCACACGCGGATAGCTCGCCTGCTGGCCTCTGGCGAGTGTCGACGTTCACCAGTCCAGGTGGGGCTGCTGCGACGGTCCAGACGGTCTGTCTCAAATCTGATCACACCTGGTACTCCACCAGTCAGCCGAACTGGAATGGCGGCTGGTTCCAGAATGAAAAACAGGTGCGCTGGTACGGCGGTATTCCGATCTCTCACATTGGCAATGTCGCGAGCATGGCAATGGGTAACCTGGACAGTGCTACCACCATGACGGGCAACTACGCCGAATGGACAGCGCCGGGTACCGCCCCTTTTACGTTCGACAGGCATTTCACATATTCGATGGTTTTTCTGCAAGCGGACTGTCCGCCAGCGAAGCAATAATCACCAGCTATTGACCCTATGGCAGTGGCCCGGCCCGAGGAATGGCGGGGCCCAACTGTAGGCGTCGCGTCTGCCATTTTGACGACAAACGGTATTACGAAGCATTCTCAAGCCTACTGTTCTCCTGTAATCTCGCCGCCGCTCAGGTGGCGACCCGGTCGCACACCTGTTTACAGTGCACTTGGGGGCGGGGATGGAGACGAACAAAGGGATGGCGGCGATTGTGGAATGGCGAGCCCGCTTCCTGGGGGAAGGTAGGTTGCAGGAAGCTGAATACGACCGGGCGTTGATGGCCGCGCAGCAGCTCGAACAGTCCGGCCGGGTCAGCCCGGGGGAATGGGTGGCGATGGTGCGCCAGGCCAACGCGGCATTGCTGGGCCAACGCTGAGCAGCGCAAACATCAGGCAGGAGGCCCCATGGACACAATGCAGGATACGCCGTTGATTCGCCCGGCTACGTTTGAAGATGTGTGCGCAATGCTCGCGTTCGATGCCTACGCCAGCAGCCACCCTGAGCGCCAGTGCTTCCTTGAAGAGTCCGTCGGCAAGCAGCAGTGTTGGGTGGCGTTGCGCGCGGGCGCGGTGATCGGCTACGTGGTACTTACCTATCACTTCTTCGACCACGGCTTTGTCAGCCTGGTTGTCGTGGCGCCAGGTCATCAACGCCAGGGGGTCGCCTCCCGACTCCTGGCCGCCGCCGAAGCCACCTGTACTACGGCAAAGCTGTTTGTCTCGACCAATCAATCCAACCTGGCTTCGCGCCGGCTCATTCTCAAGGCCGGCTTCGTGCCCAGCGGTGTCATCGAGAACCTCGACGAGCACGATCCGGAACTGGTGTATTTCAAACGCATTCGCGCTTGAATTGCGGTCAGGGAACTCGCGCTCGCCTGATCGGTCTGAGCTGACTTTCAAGGCGCTCTTTTATGGACAACAGTGCAGCACGCAGCGTGCTTGACGCACTCCCCACCCTTATCCTCGGGCTCGCCCTGGTGCTGGTCGGCTGGCTGGTGTTTCGCGTCGTTGTAGTCGAGCTCGCCGATACCCTCAACGACGATTCCAGTGCCTATACCAGCGACCTTCAGGAGTGCTCGTCAGAGCCGCTGCAGATCCTCTTTGGTCAGGAAGTGGGCAAGGAGGTACTGCTGGTCGCCAAGGTGCTTTCGGGGGTGAGTTCGGTGCGCGTGTTGTCGACGCCTGGGCGCGACCTGAGCTACGTTCCCGACCGCCTGAACCTTGAAGTCAACGAGCAGCAGCGGATCTACGGGGCATTCTGCGGCTAGTGCCGCAGTGCCGGGTCACCACGGTCATGCAAGCGGCCGATTTCCTCGAATGTTCATTCGCTTTTTTGCACAGCGGCGCTAGGTGCGCGGGCCTGGGTGGTCTATGTTAAACGGCAAGCATTAACAGTCGGTCTGGAGGTGGTTTATCACTGGGGTGGGAGTTTCATGGAGCAGGGACCTGTATGCACCCATCCGATGACCTGAACGGGCAAGAAGCCGCCGAGTCGTTCTCGCACGTGAAGGGCGTTCAGCGCCGCTGTTCCGTTTGATCCTGAGCTTCATGCTGGTGGTCGTGCTGCTGTTCGTCGCCATCGAGGGCTGGCGGATCTGGCGCGACTACCGGCACGCTTTCGCCAGCGCCCATGATTCGGTCACCAACCTTGCCAGCGCCACCGCCCAGCATGCCGAAGACGCGATCCGCCAGGTCGATGTGGTTACTGCGATGCTCGGTGAGCGGCTTGAAGGTGACGGTTTTACCCGAATGAACATCCCGCGGCTGCACCGGCTGCTCAAGCAGCAAGCCTTGTTGATGCCACAGTTGCACGGGTTGTTCGTGTATGGCGCGGACGGGCGCTGGATCGTCACCGACAAGAGCGATACACCGACCAATGCCAATAACGCCGATCGCGATTATTTCGACTATCACCGCACCCATACCGACCGCGGCGTCTACATCGGCGCGGTGGTCAAAAGCCGCTCGACCGGTGATCTGATCATTCCTATTTCCAGACGCCTGAACAACCCCGACGGCTCGTTCTTCGGCGTGCTGCTGGGGACTGTCAGGGTTGATTATTTCGTCGAGTTCTATGGCGCGTTCAAGATCGATGACCGTGGCGCCTTGGTACTGGCCAAGCGCGACGGCACCATCCTGGTTCGCCGGCCGTTTGTCGAGCGGGTAATCGGCGGCAGCCTGGCCGATAGCGAGATCTTCCAGGACTACCTGCCGCAGGCCCCCGAAGGCGTCGTCGAAACCACGGCCGTAGTCGATGGCACTCAACGCCTGTATGCCTACAAGGCCCTGGACGCCTACCCGCTGGTGGTGGAGGCCGGGCTGTCGAGGGCATCGATCATTGACCCTTGGCGAGAGGACCTGATCAAGACCGCCGTCGTGCTGCTGTTGCTGCTGGTCGGGTTGGGCGGCTTTGGCGCGTTGGTGCTGCGCCAATTGCGCGAGCGCATGGTGATGGAGGCCGCGCTGCGCCGTGCGCATCAAACAGTCCGCGACCTGGCCTTGAGCGACAGCCTCACGGGGCTGGGTAATCGACGCCGCCTTGATACGGCCCTGGCAGAAGAAATTCGCCGCGCCAAGCGCCAACGCTACCCGTTGGCGTTGGTAATGATGGACCTGGATTACTTCAAGCGCTTCAACGACAACTATGGCCATCCTGCCGGTGACGATTGCCTGCGTGCGGTGGGCGCGGCAATACAAAGCAGCCTCAAGCGACCGGGTGATCTGGCCGTGCGCTATGGCGGCGAGGAGTTCACCCTGCTGCTGCCCAACACCGATGCTGCCGGGGCCAGCAGGATTGTCGAAGACATTCTCGAGGCCATCCGCTCGCTGGCGATCGAGCATGTGCAAAGCCCGGCGGGGCGGGTCACGGCAAGTGCCGGGATTGCCCTGGGTTACCCGGTCAAGGAACCGGTAGCGGCCGACACCCTGATGGGCGCCGCCGACTCGGCGCTATACCAGGCCAAGGATAAAGGCCGCAATGGCTGGTGCTTGATCGATGGTTTGAGTGAGCGGCCAGCACCGTTAGCCCACGACTGATCACTGCAGGCTGGTGACTAACCCACCAACATAAACCTCACGCCGCCTGCTTGGCCATGTCCTTGCGGTATTGGGCTTTCATCATTTCCATCTGCTCGCCCATGGCCTCGAGCACGTCCTTGCCAAGCAGCTTCTTGGCTTGCGGGAACATCTCGGTTTCTTCTTCCTCGATGTGGTGCTCGAGCAACTCTTTGAGCACTTTCACCCGCCCGGAAAACTCGGGCGTACCCGGGTCGGTGACTTTCAGGTCGGGCAGCACCAACGAGTCGACGGTGCGGTGTTCTTCCTTGGCCTCGTGGTACATGATCACCTGTTCCTTGGCCCCGGCTTTCTTGTAGGCAGGGTAGAGGATCTCCTCTTCAAGCCGGGTATGCACGGCTACTTCCATCTCCAGTTTGGCCAGCAGTTGCGAACGTTTTTTAATCCCGCGCTCGGTGGACTCACTCAGTTGCGTTAAAAGGGCCTTGACGGTCTTGTGGTCAGCTTTAAGCAGGTCGATGGCATTCATGGTGGATCCTCGGCAAAGCGGATGGTTGAAAAGGGGCCTTGCGTTAGTAGTGACTCGGCCTGGCGCCAGGGATTCAACCGGATTGCCCAACTGCTCATTAACCGCTGTTTCGCCAACGGGTATGATGTTCGGCTTATCTCAACCACGGACTGATCATGGACGACCCTTTCTTGCCACAGCGCTTTTTTGCCGGGGCGGCGATTGTTGTCGCGCTAATTGGCGGCGCTATTTTCGTGTTCTTGCTGGCCAACCCCGGCGGCCAGTTCCCCGGCCTTAGTAGTGCGCTGGCAGTGTTTACCCTGGGCGTCACCAACGGCCTGTGCCTGGCGCTGGTCGGCACTTACTGGTATCTCGCCGGCAAGCCTGCAGGGGCCGGTACGCTGTTGATTTTGCAGGCGGTAGGGCTGCTTGCTTTTGGCGCCTGGTATGTCTCGCTGACGTGAAGCTTGCGCCGGATGCTTTATAGCCACTGGCGCTATTGCACCCTGTTTAACAGCCAATTGAGTTCTTCTGTTTCATACTTTTTTTATATATCTTTCGTGTGCTGCCGACTCACCAAGGAAAATAATAATGAGGTACAGAGGCGCGCACTACTGGGCTTGGGCAGACTGCCAACTGCACAGCCAGGAGCATGAAGAATCGCTGGAGTCCGGAATTACCCTTGATGTCAAGGCGCGGCTTTCGCGCAGTGGTTGTACGCAGTTGTTTCTCGGGGTTTACACCAGTGCCGGCTTACCGGTCGTCGAGGAGTATCACGACCGACTCGACGAAGTTACGCTGACCCGGGCCATGGTCTGGGGGGTAAAACGCTGTCGGGCGATTGCCGCCGAGGTCATCGAGCTTCACGAACTGCCTTCCAAGAATGCTTACGCCGGGTTGCGATCGATCAATTCGGCGCCCTGATTGCGCACATTGCCGACCGCCGCGCTGACCGGGTACCACTCGAACCGCGCCGCCGGCTCGCCCAGGTTCAAGGCCATCTGCTCGGCGTGCTCGCCTGCGGTGGCCGGGTCCAGCCATTGCCGGGCGACAGCCGGCGCCAGCACGATCGGCCGGCGGTCATGCACGTCGAGCAGGCCACCTTCACTGTCTGCGGTGAGGATCACGAACCCCGCATGCTCGCCACTGAACTGGCCGATGGCCGCGCACAGGGCAGGGCGGCCATCGCTGCGGCGAATCAAGTAAGGCTGTTTTTTCGCTGCGCCTTGGTCAACCCATTCGAACCAGTTGTCGATCGGCACGATGGCCCGCTGTGGCCAGATGGCGCGAAAGAACGCGCCGTGGGCGACTTTCTCCACGCGCGCATTGATCGGCGCTGCGCGGTCCCTGGCCCAGTGCGGGCGCCAGCCCCAGGGCAACAAGTCGGCCTGGAGGGTACCGGCCTGCAGGTGCAACAGCGCCACGCGGGTGCTCGGCGCCACATTGTAGTGACCCAGTGCCTGATCGCCGACGTTGTTGACCAGGGCGCCTGGCATGCTCAGGGCGTCGACGAAGTCGTGAATGCCACGGTATTGAGAAAGCCTGCCGCACATGGCGCGTTGCTCCGTGAGGGGCCTATCGCTGGAGGATAGACGCAATCGCCGGGCACGCTTGCGGCGCCGACGCTCAGCTCAACCACCAGGCCGCCAGCGACAGCAGCAGGGCCAGCAAGGTGCCCAGCCAGGCACTGGCCTCAAATTTCGAACGTTGCACGCTGGCGCGCACCTCGCGCAGGTACTGCGCCTTGGTAGGGGCCCGTTCGCGGTAGCGCAGGTTTTCGGCCAGGTCATGCAGCCGGGCCTCGATGACCGAGCCGACCACGAAGAATGTTGCGCCATAGCTGGCGATGACTATCAGCAGGTACTTCACTGTCGCTCCTTGGCAATACGCTTCCCTTTTCAGCACGGGTTGTCAGCACGGGCTGATATTGACGCTGTGGCGAGCTCGGCTTATACAGGCGCCCCCACGTTCCCGATGCTACAGGACCCCGAGATGAACGACGACGATCTGGACATTCACGAGCCCGAACATGATCACCTGCTTGACCATGAGTTTGCCGAGGACGAGTACGGGCCGCAGGACGAGGTTAATCCGCTGTTCGATCCGCAGGATGACGACGACGAGGATGCCCGCGATCGTGCAGGCGATGACGAAGGATTCTGGGACGAGGGCGTCGACACCCTTGACGACCTCTAGGCACCAGCGCAGCCGCCGGCACCTGGAAGCAGGGCGTGTTTAGCGGCCGTCCAGCGAGAAGCGTCCGGCGCCGGTGACCGATAGCAACAGCAAGCCACCGACAATGCTCATGTTCTTGAAGAACTGCACGGTGTTGGCTGCTTTGGCCGGCTCGACCATGGTCCAGAACGGATGGCCGATCAGTGCCGTGCCGATCACGAACAGGGCAAACAGGAAGGCCAGCGGGCGGGTGTAGAAACCGAGGATGAGGATGATGGCGACGAAGAACTCCATGATCACCGCCACCGCGGCTGCCACTGTAGGCGCTGGCGCGCCGAGCGATGCCAGGTAGCCGACCGTGCCCTCGAAGCCGGTGAGCTTGCTCCAGCCGGACATGACGAAGAGGATCATCAGCAGAATCCGCGCCAGCAGGATGATAACGTCGCGCTGGTTGTCGAAGAGGGTGTAGCGCATGGCGGCCTTCCTTTGTTGTTGGGCAATTTTACCTTAGCAGTTGCCGGAAGGTTTTGCGGCCCGGCTTGCACAAAAAAGGCATAAGGGCAGCCCTGGGTAAATCTCAGGCAGCAAAAAGGCGCCCTAAGGCGCCTTTTCAGAAGATGGTGCGAGTGGCGGGACTCGAACCCGCAAGGCTCACGCCGGCAGATTTTAAGTCTGCTGTGTATACCAATTCCACCACACTCGCACTGGCTCGAGGGAAATGCATTTGATCCCTCAATCAAGCGAGCTTTATAACCCATCGTTATATTCGAGTCAACCGCGTGCAAGGCTCTGGACGGCGCCCCAGGCTAACTCCAGAGCATGCTCAACAGCACCAGGGCGAGTAGCCCGAGATAGACCTGCGCATGCTTGCGATCATCGATTCTGCCGATCCAGCGCGCCGCCAGCCGGGTGCCGAGCCAGGCGCCGAAGGCCAGCAGGGCAAACGCCGACAGATCGACATAACCGACAAACCGCGCTCCGAAATCGCTACTGGCGGTGATCAGGTAAGTCGCCGTCGCCGCCAGCGCTACCGGCAAGGTCAGCGGGCTGGCCATGGCGGTGGCCTGGGTCATGCCCAGCCCGCGGCGGCGCAGCAACGGCACGCTCATGACGCTGCCGCCCACCCCCAGCACGCTGGCAATGCCGCCGATCAGCACACCGCAAGTGGCGGTTCTCACGGGCCCGAGCGGGCGCGCTGAAGCCTGGCCGTGGACAAAGCCTTCGCGCAGCAGGCAGTCGAGCAGGGTAAATGCCAGGTAGAGGATGAACGCCCAGCGCAGCCATTCACTGGCCAGGGCGCCCACCAGGGCGGCGCCGAACACCGCGCCGAGGGCGATGTACGCTGCCAATGGCCACAGGAATTCACGGTTGAGGTTGCCAGTACGCCAATGCTTGAGGGTGGCCAGTGCGGCGCTGACAATCATCACGCAGGTGGAGGTAGCCACGGCAATCTGCATGGCCGAGCCGGTGGTGGCCGGGTTCATGCGCAGCAGGTGATACAACAGCGGCACGACGACGAAGCCGCCGCCAAAGCCGAACAGCACCGTGGTGATGCCGCTCAGGCAACCGAACAGGGCCAGGAGTACAAGAAGCATGGAAGGTCGTCCTTTTGCGGGTCAGGAGCGACAGGTTAACCAGCAGTGATTTGGCCGGCTTGAGCAAAACGGTCAATAATGATCGCCAATCGGCCACGGACTTGCCCCATGTACAATGTCTCGATCAATCTGCTCGATGCTACGCCCCGCGCCGTGGTTGCCATTGGTACAGATTATCCCGACGGCTTCCTGCTGGCGCGCCATCGCCATCGTCGCGCGCAACTGCTCTATGGTGCCACCGGAGTGATGCAGGTGCGCACGTCGGCCGGCGACTGGGTCGTGCCGCCGCAACGGGCGGTGTGGATTGCCCCGGGGGTGGAGCATGAGGTGCTGATGCTCGGCGTCAGTACCCGCAGCCTGTACATCGAAGCCGATGCGCTGATGTTGACGGGCGAGTGCCAGGTGCTGGAGGTTTCAGCGCTGATGCGCCAGTTGTTGCTGGCGGCGGTGGAGATGGACCTGGAGTACGACCAGCAGGGCAGGGACGGGGCGCTGGTCAACCTGCTGCTGCATGAGCTGAGGGCCGCGGCCAGCCTGCCGTTCCACATACCGCTGCCGCGTGACCCGGCGCTGCTCATGCGTTGCCAGGCTTTTTTGCGCACGCCTGATGTGCACCAGTCACCCGCGCATTGGGCGGGTGAACTGCATGTCAGCCTGCGCACTTTCGGGCGCTGGTTTCGCGCCGAAACCGGGATGAGCTTCAGCCAGTGGCGCCAGCGTGCCTGTGTGCTGCTGGCCCTGGCGCGGCTGGCCCAGGGCGAAGCGATCACGCGAATTGCCCTGGACCTTGGCTACGACAGCCCGGCGGCGTTTTCCAGCATGTTCCGCCGCACCCTCGGGCAGACGCCGCGCAGCCTGCGCGATCAGTAGTGGATGCTATCGGCGACGCCACGCAAGTCATCCACCGAAGTCTTCAGGCCGGCAATCCTGCCCAGCACTTCAACGGCATCGGCCTGGTGGACGGAATGCTGCAGGTACAACACATGCCCGCGCAGGTCGCGTGAGACCCGCTCAAGATCGGCTGCGGTCGCTTGCAAATCGTCGTGTATGGCTTTCATTCGTAAGTCTGCGGCCACGCGTCGTTCCCTCGAGGTAGGTGGCAGGTCTTAAGTGCGGGGCGACTATAGAGCAATTGACTCCTTGCTGTCATTGCGCCACTGTGGGTTTCATGTTGGATCCAATAGAGGCAAGGGAACGTGGCCAAGCACGCCGCAGCTGAAACCGTCACCGGCAAACCGCGCGTCAAATGGTACTGGCGCGTGCTGTTCGCCAAGGTCTGGCTGGCTGCCGCGTTTTTGTTCCTGAGCCTGCTGGGGGCGGGGGTCTTGCTGCTGATGACCAGCGCCGACAGCAGCCTTGATGCCAGCCAGCGCTGGCTGGCGCTAACCGCCGGTATCGGTGTACTGGCGACCTGTGCCTACCTGGGCCAGCTGGCGTTGCCGCGTCGGCGGTTGGCAGTGGCGCAAGAATCCGACTAAGTTTTAGACCAGCGCAGGGAATCGCTTGCAGCGTATGCTGTCATATCCAGACAAGCCATCTACGGCTTCGTGGGGCAGCCATGGTCTCATCCGACTCCGAACTTCATGTGATGCACGCCAGTCGCTTCGAGCAACTGGTGCAAACCGTGGTTGACTACGCTATCTACATGCTCGACCTCGAAGGCCATGTGGTGTCCTGGAACGCAGGCGCCCAGCGGATCAAGGGCTATCGCGCCGAAGAAGTCATCGGCAAGCATTTCTCGATGTTCTTCACCCCCGAGGACTGTGCTGACGGCAAGCCGGCCCGGCTGCTTGAACGGGCTTTGAGCACCGGTGGCGCCCAGGATGAAGGCTGGCGCCAGCGCAAGGATGGCACGCTGTTCTGGGCGCTGGTGGCGCTGGATGTGATCAAGTCGCCGGACGGCGAGGTGGTCGGGCTGGCGAAGATCACCCGCGACATCACCGACCGCCGTGACGCGGCGCTGCAACTCGATGAGGTCCGTGCCCAGCTGTTCCAGTCGCAAAAGCTCGAAGCCCTCGGCCAGCTGACCGGGGGCATGGCCCACGACTTCAACAACCTTTTGACCATCATCATCGGCTCGGCGCGCCTGGCCCTCAACAGCCGCGACCCGCAGCGCACCCGGCGCTTGCTCGAACACATCCTTGACGCTGGCGAGCGTGGCAGCCAGATGACCCAGCAGTTGCTCAGTTTCGCCCGTCACAAGGCGCTGAAGTTCGGCCGCATCAAGGTACCGGATCTGGTCGAATCGACACGCCTGCTGCTTGGCCAGACCTTGCCTGTCTCGGTGGAGTTGCAGGTGCTGCTGGCCGATGAACTGTGGGATGTCGAAGTCGACGCCGGGCAGTTGCAGATGGTCTTGCTCAACCTGATCTTCAATGCCCGCGATGCCATCGACGGCGAGGGGACGATCACCATGCAGGCGCGCAACTGCGAGCTGCAGGGGCGCCCCGACGGCTTGCTCGGGCGCTTTGTCTGCATCAGTGTCAGCGACACCGGCCGGGGTATCGACAGCAAGATACTACCGCGCATCTTCGAGCCTTTTTTCACCACCAAGAGTTTTGGCAAGGGCACCGGCCTGGGCCTGAGCCAGGTCTATGGTTTTGCCAAGCAGAGCAACGGCACGGTCAGCGTCAGCAGTGAAGCGGGCAAGGGCACCTGCATGAGTGTCTACCTGCCGGTCTACACCGCCAACCCCGACCCTGAACGCGGAGGTGCATAGCATCGTGGAACAACTCAAACGCCTGGCCACCGGCATTCCCGGTCTCGACGATCTGCTCAAGGGTGGGCTGGTGGTCGGTGCTTCCTATATCGTCCAGGGCCGGCCTGGCTCGGGCAAGACCATCCTCGCCAACCAGCTGGCCTTCAATCACGTCAGCCAGGGTGGGCGCGTGCTGGTGGCGACGCTACTGAGCGAATCCCACGAGCGTTTGTTCCAGTATCTGTCGACCTTGAGCTTTTTCGACCCCGGCAAAATTGGCGCGCAGCTGCAGTTCGTCAGCGCCTTCGACACCCTCGAGCAAGAGGGCCTGGATGAAGTGGTAAAACTGCTGCGCGGCGAAATCAGCCGCCACCAGGCCAGCCTGCTGATCGTCGACGGCCTGCTCAATGCCCGCTCGCGCGCGGAAACGCCGCTGGACACCAAGAAATTCATCGCCGAGCTGCATGGTCATGCCGCCTTCGCCGGTTGCACCGTGCTGTTCTTGACCAGCTCGCGGCTGGAGGACGGCAGCCCCGAACACACCATGGTCGATGGCGTCATCGAGCTGGGTGACGAGCTGCTGGGCAGCCGCTCGGTGCGCCGGATCCAGCTGCGCAAGACCCGCGGCAGTGGCGCATTGTCGGGTATTCACGAATGCGAAATCACCGAACACGGCCTGCAGGTTTACCCGCGCCTGGAGTCACTGTACAGCCACCCCAGCGGGCACGGCATGGGCGAACTGATGCGCATTCCCAGCGGCGTGCCGGTGTTCGACCGCCTGCTCGGCGGCGGCCTGCCGGCCGCCTCGGTGACCCTGGTGATGGGCCCCTCGGGCATCGGCAAGACTTCACTGGGCGTGAGCTTTCTCGGTGCGGCAACAGCGGCAGAACCCGGCCTGCATTTCGGCTTTTATGAAACCCCGCAGCGCCTGCGTCTCAAGGCCGGCGCCCTGGGCTACGACTTCGCCGCCATGGAGCGCGCCGGGGCCTTGCACATTGCCTGGCAACCGACCACCGAAGGTGTGCTTGATGATGTCGGCATGCGTTTGTTGCGCCTGGTCGAGCAGCACAGCATCAAGCGCGTGCTGATCGACAGCCTCGGCGCGTTCACCCGCCTGGCCAGCAACCCGACGCGCCTGAATGAGTTCTTCCGCGCCCTGACCGGCGAGCTGCGGGCCCGTGACGTCAGCGTCCTGGCCACTTGGGAGATGCGCGATATCTTCGGCTCGGAAATCAACGCGCCAGCACCGGACCTTTCGAGCATTGTCGACAACCTGCTGTTGATGCGCTTTGTCGAGATGGACTCGGAGCTCAAGCGCTTGCTGTCGATCCTCAAGGTGCGCGACAGCTATTACGACCCGGCCCTGCTGGAGCTGATCATCAGCGACCATGGCATTGACCTGCAAAAAGCCTTTACCCAGGCCACGGGGGTGATGTCCGGCACGCCTTCGCAGGTGCCTGGATCATGAGGCCGGGGGTGGCAACGGCATGAGCACCATTCTGGTCGTCGACGACGAGTACCTGATCGCCAATATCCTCGGCTGGGCCCTGGAAGACGAAGGTTTCGACGTGGAGCTGGCCGGCAATGGGCAGAAGGCCCTGGACGTATTGAAAGGCAAGCGGGTGGAGTTGGTGATCACCGATTACATGATGCCGGTGATGGATGGCGAGGCGTTGGCCGTCAGTATTCGTGCAGAGCCACTCTTGCAAGGCTTGCCGATCATACTGATGAGCGGGGCGCAGGCTCACAAGGGGCGGGACAATCCCGGGCTGTTCGCCGCCGTGTTCGACAAACCCTTCGACATCGAGCAACTGATTGCCAAAGTGAAGGAACTGGTCGATACGCCCGAGGCGCCTTGAGGCCTGTGACTGCAACCGGGCGGGTTGCCAGTGTCAGGATCAAGCGCATCCGTGCGGCTTGAGTCGGTTGGGGGCTGCTTAGTGCTCGTCGCCTCCTTTTTCCGGTGCCGGGCTACCGGCCTGAATGCGTTTGAAAATCTCTTCGCGGTGCACCTGAACATCTTTCGGTGCATCGATGCCGATCCTCACTTGCATCCCTTTGACGCCCAGAATGGTGACTTTGATGTCATCGTTGATGACGATGCTTTCGCCAACCTTGCGGGTGAGTATCAGCATGTATATCTCCTTGGTAACGTAAGTTGCCTTGCGGGCGCGGCCCGCAGAAGCCGGGATCACACAGGGGTGCATCCCTCTTTCCCTTCATTAAAGACGCTTTCGGCGGATATTAATTCCCCCGAACACAGATTCTGTAGTGAGTCTTTAGTCGCAGGTGCCGATTGGCTGGATGAGCACTCCGAAGCAGCGAGTGCTGCCCGTACCCGCAAGCATAGGGGGGTTGAAGGAATATGGGAAATTTCTCTGCATGATACCCAAGGTGGGTTTCGCTGAATGGCTTTTCAAGGGGCCGCCAGGTTTTGCAGAAACAGCGCCAGGGCCACTTCCTCGGCCTCCAGCCCCTTGCGCGTGCGCGCCCGTGGCAGCTTGGCCAGCTCGCCGAGGGTGAAATGCTCGAACAGCGCCGGGTGGATGTAGCAGCGCCGGCACACCGCTGGGGTGTTGCCCAGGCGGCTGGCGACCTGCCTGACGGTCTCGACGATCTGACGTTTGGCCTCCTGCTCCGGTTGCCATTCAAGCTGGCGCAACAGGCTCAGGGCCAGGGCGCTGCCGGCCCAGGTGCGGTAATCCTTGGCGGTGAAGTCGCTGCCGGTCAGCTCCTGCAGGTAGGCGTTGACGTCGGCTGAACCGACGCTGTGGCGCTGGCCCTGGTCATCCTGGTACTGGAACAGGTCCTGGCCGGGCAGGTCCATGCAGCGTTTGATCAGGTTGGCCAGGCGCCGGTTCTTCACCGTCACCTGATGCTCGATACCGCTCTTGCCGCGAAACTGAAAGCGGATGGCGCTGCCGTCGACCTTGACGTGACGGGTGCGCAGGGTGGTCAGCCCGTAAGACTTGTTGTCGCGGGCGTACTGGCGGTTGCCGATGCGGATCAAGGTGCTGTCGAGCAGGCTCACCACCAGGGCCATGACCTTTTGCCGATCAAGCCCCGGCCGCGCCAGGTGGCTGTCCAGTTGCCGGCGCAGCTTGGGCAGCAGGCTGGCAAAGTCCAGCATGCGTGCGTACTTGTGGCTGTCGCGGTAACTGCGCCAGTCGGCATGGTAGCGGTACTGCTTGCGCCCGCGGGCATCACGGCCGGTAGCCTGCAGGTGGCCTTGCGGGTCGGCGCAGATCCACACATCGGTGTAGGCCGGGGGGATCACCAAGGCCTTGATTCGCGCGAGGGTGGCCGGATCTTTGACCCGCCCGCCTTGCCCATCGAAGTAGGCGAACTTGCCGCGCAGGCTTTTGCGCCGCAGGCCTGGCTGGCTGTCATCGACATAATGCAAGGCGGCGGGCAGGGCGGTGTCGGGCATGGCGCAGGTCCGGTTGCGGGGTTTGTACTATGGACCGCAAGCTCAACCCAACAGTGCCACCGACTTTATCTGTGCCCACAGCGACTGGCCGGCGTGCAGCTGCAGCTGGTCGGCGGAGTAGCGGGTGATGCGCGCCAGCAAGGTGGTGCCGGCGGCGTCCAGGCTGACCAGCACGTGGGCACTGTTGTCGGCCGGGCGATGGCCGCTGACGGTCACCGGCAGGCGATTGAGGATGCTCGACTGCTGGTCGGCGCCAAGGCTCAGGCTGACGTCCCGCGCCTGCACCTTCAAGCGCAGCGGCATGCCCACGGCCAGCGGTTCGTGGGCCACGCGCAATTGCAGGTGGCTGTGTGGCAGTTGCAGGCTGAGCAACTGATAGTCGCTGCTGTAGGCGCTGACCTGGCCTTCGATGATCACCCCGGCGTCGTCGCCCTGGGCCAGCGGCAGGTCGAGGCGCGCGAGGGTGGCGGCAATCGGCCCGCTGGCCTGGACCTTGCCCTGCTCAAGCAGCACCAGGTGATCGGCCAGCCGTGCCACTTCATCCTGGGCGTGGCTGACGTAGACCAGCGGAATCTCCAGCTCACTGTGCAGGCGCTCGAGGTAGGGCAGGATCTCGCGCTTGCGCGGGCCGTCGAGGGCTGCCAGCGGCTCGTCCATCAACAGCAGTTGCGGGCTGCTCAGCAGCGCCCGGGCAATGCCCACGCGCTGGGCTTCGCCGCCGGACAGGGTGGCTGGCTTGCGCTGTAGCAGGTGCTCGATGCCGAGCAGTTCGCAGGCCTGCTCGAGGCTGACCTTGCGCTGCTGGGTGGGGATGCGCTTGTAGCCGAAGGTCAGGTTGGCGCGCACCGACAGGTGCGCGAACAGGCTGGCCTCCTGGAACACGTAACCGATCGGGCGCTGGTGCGGGGCAATGAAATGTTCGCGGCGCGAGTCCTGCCAGATCTCGCCATTGACCTCGATGTAGGCTTCGGGGGGCCGTTCCAGCCCGGCCAGGCAGCGCAGGCAGGTGGTCTTGCCGGAGCCTGAATGGCCGAACAGCGCACTGATGCCGCGCCCGGGCAGTTGCAGGTCGACATCCAGGCTGAAGTCGGCGCGGTCCAGTTTCAATCGGGCGTGAATCATCGCCGCCATGCTCAGCTCCAGGCCGATTTGCCCCGGCGGCTGGAGTACAGCGCCAGCAGCACGAGGAAAGAGAATACCAGCATGGCCCCGGCCAGCCAGTGGGCCTGCAGGTATTCCATGGCTTCGACGTGGTCGAAGATCTGTACCGAAACTACGCGGGTCTTGTCGGGAATATTGCCGCCGATCATCAGCACCACGCCGAACTCGCCGACGGTATGGGCGAAGCCGAGGATGCTGGCAGTAATAAAGCCTGGCCGGGCCAGGGGCAGTACCACATGGACGAAGGTGTCCCAGGGGCTGGCGCGCAGGGTCGCGGCCACCTCCAGCGGGCGTTCGCCGATGGCGCTGAAGGCGTTTTGCAGCGGCTGTACGACGAAGGGCATGGAATAGACTACCGAACCGATCACCAGGCCGCTGAAGCTGAACACCACGGTGCCCAGCCCCAACGCCTGGGTGGTCTGGCCAATCCAGCCGTTGGGGCCCAATGCCAGCAACAGGTAAAAGCCGATCACCGTCGGTGGCAGCACCAGGGGCAGGGCCACCACCGCGCCCACCGGCCCGCGCAGCCATGAGCGCGTGCGCGCCAGCCACCAGGCGATGGGGGTACCAATCAGCAACAGAATCAGCGTGGTCAGGCTGGCCAGTTTGAAGGTCAGCCAGATGGCGCCGAGGTCGCTGGCATCCAGTGGCATCAGATTTCGTAACCGTAGGATTTGATCACGGCTGCGGCTTTCGGGCCCTTGAGGTATTCAACCAGGGCTTTGGCCGCGGCGTTGTCCTTGCCTTTGTTGAGAATCACCGCGTCCTGTTTGATCGGCTCGTGCAGGTTGGACGGCACGATCCAGGCCGAGCCGCTGCTGACCTTGCCGTCCTTGTAGATCTGCGACAGGGCGACAAAGCCCAGTTCGGCATTGCCGGTGGAGACGAACTGGTACGCCTGGGTAATGTTCTGGCCTTCGACGATCTTGCCCTTGGTGGCCTCGGTCAGCTGCAGCTTGTTCAGTACCTGGGTAGCGGCCAGGCCATAGGGCGCAGCTTTCGGGTTGGCGATCGACAGGTGCTTGAACTCATTCTTTTTCAGCACATCACCCTTGCCATCGACATAGCCGTCCTTGGCCGACCACAGTGCCAGGGTGCCAATGGCGTAGGTGAAGCGTGAGCCCTTGACGGTGTCGCCTTCGTTCTCGAGCTTTTCCGGGGTGCTGTCGTCGGCGGCAAGGAACACTTCGAACGGTGCGCCGTTCTTGATCTGCGCGTAGAACTGGCCGGTGGCGCCGTAGGCGGCCACCAGCTTGTGGCCGGTGTCCTTCTCGAAGTCCTTGGCAATCGCCTGGATCGGCGCGGTGAAGTTGGCGGCGACGGCTACCTGTACCTCATCGGCCCAGGCGCTGTTGAAGGTCATGAAGGTGGCCAGGGCGGCCAGGGCAAAACGAGGTGCGCACTTACTCATGAAAAACAGCTCCACAGGCTGAGGGGGTAATCGTTATATAGGTGAATATATAGCGAATACCCGACCAACGGGAAGTACTGCTTCAGCGTTTGAGCTGGGCGAGGGCGTTTTGTGCCAGTCTGCGGGTCAGTTCACCGGCCGCCAGGGCCTGCCCCAGACGCAGCGCCTGGCCTGCCCAGAGGTTGCTGAAATCGCTGTTGCCCTTTGGCTCGCTGATGGCCCGTAGCGGCATCAGCGCACCGCCGGCCAGGGGAAAGCGCGGTGCCAGCTCGCTCATCGGCCCCAGCTCGCGCATGATGCGCGTGTTGATACCGCGTGCCGGGCGCCCGGTGAACAGGTTGGTCAGCGCCGTGTCGCTTTCCTTGGCGCTGTGCAGCGCCTGGCGATGGGCCGCCGAGACCTTGGCCTCGGGGCAGAACAGGTAAGCGGTGCCCAGTTGCACCGCCGAAGCCCCCAGGGCCAGGGCGGCGACGATGCCGCGGTGGTCGCCAATGCCGCCTGCGGCAATCACCGGCACCTTCACAGCATCGACAATCTGCGGCACCAGCGCCAGGGTACCGACCTGGGTACCGAGGTCGCTGCTGAGGAACATCCCGCGATGACCACCGGCTTCATAGCCCATGGCGATGATCGCGTCGCAGCCGTAATCTTCCAGCCACAGCGCTTCATCCACGGTGGTGGCACTGGACAGCACCTTGGCGCCCGTGGCCTTGACCCGCTTGAGCAAACTGGCTTCGGGCAGGCCGAAGTGGAAGCTGACCACGGCCGGCTTGTAGTGCTCGACCAGCTGGCAGCTGGCGTCGTCGAAGGGCGCGCGGTTGGACACCGGTGTGGGCGCATCGAAGTCGGCGCCCAGCTCCAGGTAATACGGCTTGAGCGCCTGCTTCCAGGCCGCATCGCGGGCAGGGTCCGGCTGCGGCGGCTGGTGGCAGAAGAAGTTGAGGTTGAGCGGGCCGTTGCTGGCCTCGCTGAAGGCCTGTAGCTCGGCGCGGATCTGATCCAGGCTCAAGGTGGCACAGGGTAGCGAACCCAGGCCGCCGGCGTTGCTTACGGCAATGGCCATGGCTGAACCGGTGGAGCCGGCCATTGGCGCCTGAAGGATCGGCAGCTCGATGCCGAGCAGATCGAGGAGACGGGTGTCCGGCCATTGGCGCATGCCTGGGGTTCCTTGTGCTGAAGAGGGTGTTACAGCGCTTTGCTCACCTTGATATCAGTGATTTTCTTGGCGTCTTCGCCGTGCAATTGTTGCAGCGCTGCCTGCACGTGCTCGGGCGCATCGCTGGTCATCTGGGCGAAGTCGAAACGTTGCTCGCCATCGATCTTGTACTTGATCACGAACTTGGTGGTCTGGCTCATGGGCTTATCTCAGCTTCGACGACGAACGGCGAATGAACTTGATGGTATGGGTAAAGGTTGGCTTGGTCACGGCCGACAGGGCGCGCGGGCCGACGGTGTCGATGGTGATGTTCCAGAAGCCGGTGCTGGGCACGGTGATCTTCGCCGGGAAGTCGACGAAGGCGCCGCCGTGGTAGGTGTGACGGCCGCCGTTCTTGAAGCTGCGGAAGTTGGCGTCGTTCATCAGGCGGATATTGCAGCGCTGGGAGCAATGAATGACCACGATGTCATCCTCGTTGAGGTGCTCGCGCTGGTGTACGAATTTCATGTTGCACTCCGCATTGGATCTGTCAGCAAATCAAAACGATACCATGATGTCGGTTACACTGTCGGCCTTCGTGCCAGGCCCAGGATAAAACTGCCAATCAAGGGAGCAAAATGGTCTGCGCGAGGTCATATTCTTTTTCCGTGGTGGAGGTGTGCTTGATGAAGTGGGTCGTAGCAGCGTTGGCAGTAACGCTGGGTGGCTGTGTGAGTGTGTCGGAGCTGGAGCACAGCCCGGAAACCCTCAATGTGATTTCTGGCAAGAAACCCCAGGAATACGCGGACTGCGTGCAGCAGCAATTGACCGAGTCGCGCGGGCAACTGACCGTGGAAGAACGCCACGACGGTCTGCGCCTGGTGGTGCCGCAAAAGGTCGGCGGCGGCCCGGCGGCGCTGGTGGATATCGACAAGCGCGGTAGCGGCAGCAGCATCAAGCTGTATGAGCGCCTGAACAACTTCCCGCTGCGCCTGGGTGATGTGAAGACGGCAGCGACGCGCTGCATCTCGGGCTAAATCCTTTTTCGGCTAATCGATTCAGCTGGCATCTAGCCATCTTTCTGCGTTGTAGCTTGCGGCGTATAGGCCTACTATTCATAGGCTTATACTTATTAAGCCTAAGCTTATAACAAGAAAATGGAGTCCGTGATGATCCCACTGGATCGCATCCTGATCAGCAGCCTGCTGCTGTTTTCATTGCCTGCCGCACACGCCGTCGACGGCCAGAAAATCTTCACCCAAGGTGGCCAGAACCCGGCCGCCATGGCCTGCCTCGGTTGCCATGGCGCCGACGCCAAGGGCATTGCGCCTGCCGGCTTCCCGCGCCTGGCCGGCTTGCCTGCGGCGTACCTGAGCAAGCAGCTGCATGACTTTCAGAACGGCAGCCGCAAGCACCCGATCATGGAGCCGCTGGCCAAGGCCCTCAGCGCCGAGGAAATCCAGGCGGTGACCACAACCCTGGCGGCCATGCCCAGCGAGCCTGCCAGCGACCTTCATCGCCAGCAAATGGCTGCCGACCCGGTGCAGAAACTGGCGCTGTACGGCGACTGGAACCGCAAGATCCCCGGCTGTGTGCAGTGCCACGGCCCTGGTGGCGCCGGTGTTGGTGAGCATTTTCCGCCACTGGCCCATCAACCGGCCACCTATCTGGTTGCCCAGCTCAACGCCTGGCGCGACGGCAGCCGCAGCAACGACCCCAACCAGTTGATGGTCGGTGTGGCCAAGGCCATGACCGATGACGAAATAAAGGCCGTGGCCAACTACTTCGCCAACCCTGTCAGCCCGGAGGTCAAACCATGAAGCCGATGATTCTCGCTGCCCTGACCCTGGCCTTTGGCAGTGTCCATGCTGCGCCGATTGCCATGGAAGACCAGTCGCAACTCAAGACCCCGCCAGCTGCCGCGCCTGGCTTTACCCCGCCGGCAGAAAGCGAACTGCCCGACAACGCCTACGGCAAGATGGTCCGCGATGGCTACGCCTTGTTTGTCGACACACGCCGGCTGATGCCTGACAACGTCGGCAACGGCCTTAACTGCAGCAACTGTCACCTCGACCAGGGCCGCCTGGGCAACTCGGCGCCGCTGTGGGGCGCATATCCCATGTACCCGGCCTATCGCAAGAAAAACGACAAGGTCAACACCTTCGCCGAGCGCATCCAGGGCTGCTTTCAGTTCAGCATGAACGGCAAGCCACCGGCGGCCGACAGCCCGCAGATGACAGCCTTGTCGGTCTATGCCTACTGGCTGGCGAGCAAGGCGCCGATTGGCGTCGAGAGTGCTGGCCGCGGCTACCCGGAGGTGGCGCAATCGGCGCAAGGTTACGACTTCAAACGCGGTGAACAGGTGTACCAGGCCCAGTGCTCCATTTGCCACGGCGCCAATGGCGAAGGGCAGAAGGTAGCCGGCAACTACGTGATGCCACCATTGTGGGGCAAGGACTCCTACAACTGGGGCGCCGGCATGCACCGGATCAATACCGCCGCCTCCTTCATCAAGCACAATATGCCCTTGGGCAAGCCCGGCAGCCTGAGCGACCAGCAGGCCTGGGACGTGGCCGCTTACATCAACCGCCACGAACGGCCGCAGGACCCGCGCCTGGTCGACGGCTCGATCGAGAAGACCCGGCTGAAGTTTCACGCCAATGACGGCGTCAACCTCTATGGCCAGAAGGTCGACGGGGTGCTGGTCGGTCAGGGCATGTAGGCATCGGCTGTTTAACTGCCGGTGGTCAGCTACCGGCGCATTATTTATGCTCCCGGGGAACTATCCCCCCCGGGATTTCATCTATGATGGCATCGGCCAGCGTGGTGGGGCATTGTAAGGTGACCGCCGCCTGATTAGACTGCGCCGAATTTCGTACGCAAAGCCCTTGTTAAGGACGTATATGATCAAGAAATGCTTGTTCCCGGCAGCCGGTTACGGCACTCGCTTCCTGCCCGCTACCAAAGCCATGCCCAAGGAAATGCTGCCGGTGGTGAACAAGCCACTGATCCAGTACGGCGTTGAAGAAGCGCTGGAAGCTGGATTGAACGAAATTGCCATCGTCACCGGTCGTGGCAAGCGCGCCCTGGAAGACCACTTCGACATCAGCTATGAGCTGGAAAACCAGATCAAGGGCACCGACAAGGAAAAATACCTGGTCGGCATCCGTCGTCTGCTCGACGAGTGTTCGTTCTCCTACACCCGCCAGACCGAAATGAAAGGCCTGGGCCACGCGATCCTCACCGGCCGCCCGCTGATCGGCGACGAGCCGTTCGCCGTGGTATTGGCGGACGACCTGTGCGTCAACCTCGAAGGCGACAGCGTGCTCAAGCAGATGGTCAAGCTGTACAAACAGTACCGCTGCACCATCGTTGCCATCATGGAAGTCGACCCGCAGGAAACCAGCAAATACGGTGTGATCGCCGGCGACCTGATCGGTGACGACCTGTACCGCGTGCGCAACATGGTCGAGAAGCCAAAGCCTGAAGATGCTCCGTCGAACCTGGCGATCATCGGCCGCTACATCATGACCCCGGACATCTTCAAACTGATCGAAGAAACCGAGCCGGGCAAAGGCGGTGAAATCCAGATCACCGACGCCCTGATGAAGCAGGCCCAAGATGGCTGCGTTATTGCCTACAAGTTCAAGGGCAAGCGTTTCGACTGCGGTGGCGCCGAAGGCTACATCGAAGCGACTAACTTCTGCTTCGAGAACTTCTACAAGACTGGCAAGGCTTACTAAAGCTTCAAGCGGCAAGCTTCAAGCTGCAAGTGGATCGCGCATGGCTGCTTCTTCTTGTAGCTTGTAGCTTGATACTTGCAGCTTGAGACCCTCGAGATGACCTACGATTTTGATCTGTTCGTGATTGGTGCCGGGTCTGGCGGTGTGCGCGCTGCGCGCTTTGCCGCAGGCTTCGGTGCAAAAGTGGCGGTTGCCGAAAGCCGCTACCTGGGTGGTACCTGCGTCAACGTTGGCTGCGTGCCGAAAAAGCTGCTGGTCTACGGCGCGCATTTTGCCGATGACTTCGAGCAGGCCGCAGGCTTTGGCTGGTCGCTGGAAGATGCCCAGTTCGACTGGGGCCAGTTGATCGCCAACAAGAACCGCGAAATCGAGCGGCTCAACGGTATCTACCGCAACCTGCTGGTCAACAGCGGCGTGACCTTGCTGGAAGGCCACGCCAAACTGACGGGCGCCCATGAGGTGGAAGTCGACGGCCAGCGCTACAGCGCCGAGCACATCCTCATTGCCACCGGCGGCTGGCCGCAGGTCCCGGATATTCCGGGCAAGGAGCTGGCGATCAGCTCCAACGAGGCGTTCTACCTCAAAGACCTGCCCAAACGCGTGCTGGTGGTTGGCGGCGGTTACATCGCCGTGGAATTTGCCGGAATCTTCCAGGGCCTGGGGGCAAAAACCTCGCTGCTGTACCGCGGCGACCTGTTCCTGCGCGGCTTTGATGGCAGTGTACGCGAGCACCTCAAGGACGAGCTGGAAAAACGCGGCATGGACCTGCAGTTCAACAGCGATATCCAGCGTATCGAGCGCCAGGACGACGGCAGCCTCAAGGCTACCCTCAAGGATGGTCGCGAACTGGTGGCCGACTGCGTATTCTATGCCACTGGCCGGCGACCGATGCTCGACAACCTGGGCCTGGAAAACACCGGCGTCGAACTCGACCCGCGTGGTTTTATCCGCGTCGACGACCTGTACCAGACCACCGCGCCGTCGATCCTGGCGATTGGCGATGTGATCGGCCGTGTGCAACTGACCCCGGTGGCCCTGGCCGAAGGCATGGCTGTGGCCCGGCGCCTGTTCAAGCCCGAGCAGTACCGCCCGGTGGATTACCAGAACATCCCTACCGCCGTGTTCAGCCAGCCACCGATCGGTACCGTTGGCCTGACTGAAGAACAGGCGCTGGAGCAAGGCCACAAGGTGCAGATCTTCGAAAGCCGCTTCCGGCCGATGAAGCTTACCCTCACCGAGGTGCAGGAAAAGACCCTGATGAAGCTGGTGGTCGATGCCGACACCGACCGCGTGCTGGGTTGCCATATGGTCGGCCCGGACGCCGGCGAAATCATCCAGGGCCTGGGCATTGCCCTCAAGGCCGGGGCGACCAAGCAGCAGTTCGACGAGACCATTGGCGTGCATCCTACGGCGGCGGAAGAGTTCGTCACCTTGCGTACGCCATCGCGTTAAACGGCGTACTCCAATCGCGGGGCAAGCCCGCTCCTACTGGGCGGTAGGAGCGGGCTTGCCCCGCGATAGCTTCAAACCCTCTATTAATAGCCCCGCCTTATAGCCAAAACCAATCAACAACATGAGCTTTGCCAATGAGCATTAATCCAATGCATTGGCTACGATTCTCCCATCAGTTTTTTCAACCCCCTGAAGGAGCGTCACTCATGCCTATCATCAACAGCCAGGTTAAACCGTTCAAAGCTACCGCTTACCACCAGGGCAAGTTTGTCGAAGTCTCGGATGCCGATCTGAAAGGCAAATGGTCGGTGGTGTTCTTCTACCCGGCCGACTTCACCTTCGTCTGCCCGACCGAGCTGGGCGACCTGGCCGACAACTACGCGCAGTTCAAAGACCTGGGCGTGGAAATCTACGGCGTGTCCACCGATACCCACTTCACCCACAAAGCCTGGCACGACACTTCGGACACCATCGGCAAGATCCAGTACCCACTGATCGGTGACCCGACCCACGTCATCTCGCGCAACTTCGACGTGCTGATCGAAGAAGCCGGCATCGCTGACCGTGGCACCTTCGTGATCAACCCAGAAGGCCAGATCAAGATCGTCGAACTCAACGACGGTGGTGTCGGCCGTGACGCCAGCGAGCTGCTGCGCAAGGTCAAGGCTGCCCAGTACGTTGCCGCCCACCCAGGCGAAGTCTGCCCGGCCAAGTGGAAAGAAGGCCAAGCGACCCTGGCGCCATCGCTGGACCTGGTCGGCAAGATCTAAGACCGTGAGCCAGCCGAGGGCGATGGTCTACCGCACCTGACGTTGTCACCGCCCCGCAAAACGCCCGGGCGCTTTCGCCCGGGCGTTGTTATTTCTACCGTTTGAAAAAGGAATCGCCCGTATGTTGGACGCCACGCTTAAAACTCAGTTGAAAGCCTACCTGGAACGGGTCACTCAGCCGATCGAGATCGTTGCTTCCCTCGATGACGGCGCGAAGTCCCGCGAATTGCGCGACCTGCTGGTGGAAATCGCCGGCCTGTCGAACCTGATTACCCTGCGTGAAGATGGCAGCGACGCCCGTCGCCCGTCGTTCTCGCTCAATCGCCCTGGCGCTGACATCAGCCTGCGCTTTGCCGGCATCCCCATGGGCCACGAGTTCACCTCGCTGGTGCTCGCCCTGCTGCAGGTCGGCGGTCATCCGTCCAAGGCCAGCCTGGAGGTGATCGAGCAGATCAGCGCGCTCAAGGGTGAGTTCAACTTTGAAACCTACTTCTCGCTGTCGTGCCAGAACTGCCCGGACGTGGTCCAGGCGCTGAACCTGATGGCGGTGCTCAACCCCAACATTCGCCACGTCGCCATCGACGGTGCGCTGTTCCAGGCCGAAGTCGAGCGCCGCAAGGTCATGGCCGTGCCCAGCGTCTACCTCAACGGCGAAGTGTTCGGCCAGGGCCGCATGGGCCTGGAAGAAATCCTCGCCAAGCTCGACACCAGCGCCGGCGAGCGTCAGGCCGAGAAGATCAACGCCAAGGATGCCTTTGACGTGCTGGTGGTCGGTGGCGGCCCGGCGGGCGCCGCAGCGGCGATCTATGCTGCGCGCAAAGGCATTCGCACCGGCGTTGCCGCCGAGCGTTTCGGCGGCCAGGTACTCGACACCATGGCCATCGAGAACTTCATCTCGGTGCAGGAAACCGAAGGGCCGAAGCTGGCCATGGCCCTTGAAGAACACGTCAAGCAGTACGACGTCGATATCATCAACCTGCAGCGCGGTGAAGCCTTGATTCCGGCCACCGACAGCGGCCTGCACGAAGTGCGCCTGGCCAGTGGTGCCTCGCTCAAGGCCAAGACTGTGATCCTCGCCACCGGTGCACGCTGGCGCGAAATGAACGTACCCGGCGAGCAGCAATACCGCAGCCGCGGCGTTGCCTACTGCCCGCACTGCGATGGCCCGCTGTTCAAGGGCAAGCGCGTGGCGGTGATCGGTGGCGGCAACTCGGGTGTGGAAGCGGCCATTGACCTTGCCGGTATCGTCGCCCAGGTGACCCTGATCGAGTTCGACAGCCAGTTGCGTGCCGACGCCGTGCTGCAGCGCAAGCTGCACAGCTTGCCGAACGTCAAGGTGATCACCAGTGCGCTGACCACCGAGGTGCTCGGTGATGGCGAGAAGGTCAACGGCCTGCGCTACAAGGACCGCAACAGCGATGAGCTGCATGACCTGGCGCTGGAAGGGATCTTCGTGCAGATCGGCCTGCTGCCCAACACCGACTGGCTCAAAGGCACGGTCGAGCTGACCCCGCGCGGCGAGATCATCGTCGATGCCCGTGGCCAGACCAACCTGCCGGGCGTGTTCGCCGCCGGTGACGTGACCACCGTGCCATACAAGCAGATCGTGATTGCCGTGGGCGAGGGCGCCAAGGCTTCGTTGGCGGCCTTCGATCACCTGATTCGCACCTCGGCGCCAGCCTGACCGGCCTTATCGCGGGGCGAGCCCGCTCCTACAGACCAGGTAGGAGCGGGCTTGCCCCGCGATGGTTTCAATGCGCCAGCCCGGTGTCGGGAACACCGGCCATTCCAGCGGCGCTGTGACAAGAGTCTGCAAGCTACCGGCTATCACCCGGCATCGGTGTGCGGGCGCCGATGGCCGAGCCAGAGCGCTCGCGGTCCAGTGTCTATAGTGAAGTAGTGTGTTTCAGCGGGAGCCATTGCCATGCAATTGATCAGTCGCGAGCCCTGGTGGCGCAATCCGCCCAAGCCTGGTCAGCGGGAGCAGGATCTGGAATGGGGGTATCTGGAAATCTACAAGGATGGCCGCGCCGTGTTCGTCGAGCAGCGACCTACCGACCAGGAACTGGCCGAGCGCAAAAGCTGCCGCAACTTTCCCGAGGCTGAGGAGTAAGCTATAGGGTATGGCGTAATACACATCTACCTGGGGCGGGAGCATGCAATGAAGGCCTGCTGGATTGCCCATGTCGAGGTCAGCGACCCTGAGCGGTATCAGCAGTACATCCAGCGGGCACTGGCGGCCCTTGCAGCCTTCCCCGCTATGCCGAGATCGTCATCACCGGGGGCTAAAGCGATCAAGTCGGCGCAGCGGGCTTGAGGCAGGCTGGACAGTCAGCCCAAGGAGATGACCATGATCCGCCTGACCCTGTCCGAAGCCCATTCGCTGGCCTTTTCGATCCTTTTGCACAACGGCTTTGACGCCGACCATGCCCGGGCGGTGAGCGATACCATCGTCGCCGGCGAGCGCGATGGCTGCGCCTCCCATGGCCTGTACCGGGTGCTGGGCTGCGTCGGCTCGCTCAAGGCCGGCAAAGTGGTTGCCGATGCCCGCCCCGAAGTCATCGACCAAGCGCCGTCGATCGTGCGCGTGGATGCCGGCGGCGGCTTCTCTCAGCTGGCATTCCAGGCCGGCTTGCCGTTGTTGCAAGCCAAGGCCCAACGCAACGGCATCGCCGCCCTGGCGATCAACCGCTGTGTGCACTTTTCGGCCTTGTGGGTCGAGATCGAGCAGCTGGCCGAGGCCGGCCTGGTGGCCCTGGCATTCACCCCCAGCCATGCCTGGGTGGCGCCTGCCGGTGGCCATCGGCCGGTGTTCGGCACCAACCCCATTGCCTTCGGCTGGCCGAGGGCGGGCACGCATCCGTATGTCTTTGACTTCGCTACCAGCGCCATCGCCCGTGGCGACATCGAGCTGCATCGGCGTGCCGGCAAGGCGATTCCCGAAGGCTGGGGCGTGGATGAGCACGGCCAGCCCAGCACCGACCCCAACGTGGTGCTGGACCGTGGCGCCATGCTCACCTTCGGCGGGCACAAGGGCTCGGCGCTGGCGGCGATGGTCGAACTGATCGCCGGGCCGTTGATCGGCGACCTGACCAGTGCCGAATCACTGGCCCATGCCGACGGCAGCAAATCCTCGCCTTATCATGGTGAGTTGCTGATTGCCCTGGACCCGCGCAGGTTTTTGGGTGACGCCGCCGATCAGCACCTGGCCCGGGCCGAGGTGGTATTCGAGAGCATCGAGGGGCAGGGCGCGCGGCTGCCGTCTGCGCGCCGCTATACAGCACGGGCGCGCAGCCTGGTGGAAGGGGTGGAAATCCCGCAGGCCCTGTACAACGATCTCAGGGCGCTGCTGGCCTGAAACCCGCCCTTACAGGGCGGTGCGGCTGCTCTGGCCGTCGACCAGGCGCGCGATGCCCAGCGGGTTGGCGTTCTGCAACGCTGGCGGTAGCAGCGCATCCGGGCAGTTCTGGTAGCACACCGGGCGCAGGAAGCGCTCGATGGCCAGGCTGCCCACCGACGTCCCGCGGGCATCGGAGGTGGCCGGGTAGGGGCCGCCGTGCACCATTGCTTCACAGACTTCGACGCCGGTCGGGTAGCCGTTGAACAGTACCCGGCCGACCTTCTGCTCCAGCAGCGGTAGCAGTTCAGCGTGGCTTTGCAGATCTTCAGCTTCGGCGATCAGGGTAGCGGTGAGCTGACCGTGCAGGCCGTGCAATGCTTGCTGCAACTGCGTGCTGTCGCTCACTTCGACCAGCACGGTGGCCGGCCCGAACACCTCTTCCTGCAACAGCGCATCGCCTTCGAGCAACAGGCTGACATCGGCCTTGAACAGCTGCGCCTGCGCCTGCTTGCCCTGTTGCGGCTGCCCGGCCAGGTGGCTGACGCCAGGGTGAGCGTGCAGCGCCTCGACGCCCTTGGTGTAACTGGCGAGGGTGCCGGCGTTGAGCATGGTCTGTGCCGGTTGTGCGGCCAGTTGCGTGGCCAGTTGTTCGGTCAATGCACTGAATGCCGGCGAGCGCAGGCCGATCACCAGCCCCGGATTGGTACAGAACTGCCCGCAGCCGAGCACCACCGAGGCCGCTAGTTCGCGGGCGATCTGCTCGCTGCGCAGGTTCAGGGCCTGGGGCAGTACCAGCACCGGGTTGATGCTGCTCATTTCGGCGAACACCGGGATCGGTTGTGCCCGTGCCGCCGCCATGTCGCATAACGCACGGCCGCCCTTGAGCGAGCCGGTAAAACCCACCGCCTGGATCGCCGGATGCTTGACCAGCGCTTCGCCGACGCCGGCGCCGTAGATCATGTTGAACACGCCCTTGGGCATGCCGGTCTGTTCGGCCGCGCGGATGATCGCATCGGCCACCCGCTCAGCGGTGGCCATGTGGCCGCTGTGGGCCTTGAACACCACCGGGCAGCCGGCGGCCAGGGCCGCGGCGGTGTCGCCGCCGGCGGTGGAGAAAGCCAGGGGGAAGTTGCTGGCGCCAAACACCGCGACCGGGCCGACGCCCAGGCGGTACTGGCGCAGGTCGGCGCGGGGCAGCGGTTGGCGATCGGGCTGGGCGCGGTCGATGCGTGCGCCGAGAAAGTCACCGCGGCGCAGCACCTGGGCGAACAGGCGCATCTGCCCGCAAGTGCGCCCGCGCTCGCCGAGGATCCGCGCGGCGGGCAGCGCGGTTTCGCCGGTCACCAGGGTGATGAAATCATCCCCCAGGGCCTCCAGTTGCGCGGCAATGGCCTCAAGAAACTGCGCCCGTCGCTCCGGCGACAAACTGCGAAACACCGGGTAGGCCTCGGCCGCCGCCTGGGCAGCGGCATGCACTTCTGCGCCGGTGGCCTGGTGGAATTGATAGGGCAGGGCCTCGCCGCTGGTTGCGTCATGGCTCTGCAGGGTGAGGCTGCCAGCGGCGCTGCGCGCGCCGCCAATGTAGTTGTGGCCGATGATATCCGCCATGGATTACTCCTGAAAAAAAGGTGGGGTCAGGCCAGCGAACTGCCCGGGCGAACTGGCGCCGCTTGCCCGGCGGCGATGCGCGCGGCCGCTTCGGCGTCAACCTGGTGCAGCGACTTGCCGCGGGTCTCGCGGGTCAGGCCAACAGCGACAATCGAGATCAGCGCAGCGCCAACCAGGTACCAGGCAATCGGCGTCGAGCTGTGGAACTCATTGAGCAAACTGATGGCGATCAGCGGCGCCAGGGATCCGGCGAAAATCGGCGCCACCTGGTAGCACAGCGACAGCGCGGTGTAGCGCACATGGGTGGGGAACAGCTCGGCCATCAGCGCCGAGTAGGGCGCGTAGGTCATCGACTCGATGGCCAGGCCCAGGGTGATCGCGGCCATGATCAGCCAGTTGTTGCCGGTGTCCATCAGCGGGAAGCCGATGAAGCCCCAGAAGGCGGTGAGCACCGCGCCGGTCAGGTACACCGGCTTGCGCCCGACCAGGTCGGACAGGTAGCCCATCAGCGGGATCATGAAAAAATGCAGCAGGTGCGCGCCGAACATCAGCAAGAGGATCTGCGAGGTGTCCTTGTGCACTACCAGCTTGAGGTAGGTGATCGAGAAGGTCACCACGGTGTAGTAGAGGATGTTCTCGGCAAAGCGGGCGCCGATGCCTACCAGCACCGCGCGCCAGTGATGGCGCAACACCTCGACCACGCCCAGTTGCTGCTCGGCCTTCTGCGCCTGGCGCGCCTGGGCCTCTTTGAAGATTGGTGCGTCGTCGACGCTGGTGCGGATCCAGTAACCGATCAGCACCACCACCGCCGAGAACCAGAACGCCACGCGCCAGCCCCAGGCCAGGAACTGTTCTTCCGAGAGGTTGCTCGACAACAGCAGCAAGGCCACCGTCGCCACCAGATTACCGGCCGGCACCCCGGCTTGCGGCCAACTGGCCCAGAAGCCGCGACGGTTGTCCGGGCAGTGCTCGGACACCAGCAAAATCGCGCCACCCCATTCGCCGCCGAAGGCAAAACCCTGGATCAGCCGCAGCAGCACCAGCAACACCGGCGCGGCATAGCCGATAGTGTCGAAGCCCGGCAGGCAACCCATCAGGAAGGTGGTGATGCCGACCACCACCAGGCTCAGTTGCAGCAAGCGCTTGCGGCCGAATTTGTCACCGTAGTGACCGAATACCAAACCGCCCAGGGGGCGGGCGAGAAAGCCTACCGCGTACAGGGCGAAGGCGGCGATGATGCCGTCGACGGGGCTGTCGGTCTGGCGGAAGAACAACTGGCCGAAGACCAGTGCCGAGGCGGTGCCGTAAAGGAAGAATTCATACCATTCGGCGACGGTGCCGGCCATGGCTGCGGCGACGACTCGTTTCAAGCCCGAAGGGCTGGTTGCGCTGGAGGGGTGACTGGACATGCTGGCGTTTCCTGTATGGGCGCAAAACAGGCAGGCCGGTCTCCGTGGGCGGAGCCGGCCCGGCAATCACTCAGAGGCCGACGTCCGGCAGCTGCGGACGGTTGGCCAGGGCCTTGGCCATGATCTGCTCGACATAGACCCGATCACTTTCCGGCAGGGCCAGGCGTGGCGGACGGGTCAGGGCGCTGCCGCGACCGGCGATGGCTTCGCACAGCTTGATGCACTGCACAAGGTCGGCGCGGGCATCCAGGTGCAGGATCGGCATCAGCCATTCGTAGATCGGCATGGCCTCGGCGAAGCGCCCGGCCTTGGCCAGGCGGAAGATCGTCTCGCCCTCTTTGGGGAACACGTTGGACATGCCCGAGACCCAGCCCTGGGCGCCGACCGCGATGCTTTCCAGGACCACGTCGTCGAGGCCGGCGAACAGCACGAAGCGGTCGCCCACTTCATTGCGCACGTCGATGAAGCGACGGGTGTCGCCGGAGGAGTCCTTGAAGCACACCACGTTGTCGCAGTCGGCCAGGGAAATCAGGATGTCCGGGGTGACGTCGTTTTTGTAGATCGGCGGGTTGTTGTAGACCATCAGCGGCACGTCGGTGTGCTTGGCCACGTAACGGTAGTGCTCGGCGGTCTCGAACGGCTTGGAGCCATAGACCAGCGCCGGCATCAGCATCACCCCGTCGACGCCGACCTGGCGCACCGCATTGGCCACCTTGGCGGCCTGCACGCTGGTGAACTCGGCCACGCCGCAGATCACCGGAACCCGGCCGCGCGAGGCATCGACGGCGACTTCGGTGACGGCGATTTTCTCTTCGGCGCTCAGCGAGGTGTTCTCGCCCACCGAGCCACACACCACCAGGCCCGAGACGCCGTCGCGGATCACGTTGGAAATCACCTCGTGGGTCTTTTCCAGGTTGATCGAGAAGTCATCGTTGAATTGAGTGGTGACCGCAGGGAAGACGCCGCTCCAGTTTACGTACTTGCTCATGGTGTTCTCCGGTTGTTTATTGTATTTCGTATACGATATTTGAAGTGTTTGAGGTGGACCAGTGTTTTTTCACTTCGTTTACCGGTCGGTTTTCAAGGGTGTTTGCAAATCAACGACTTAGCGTTCAGGCGCCGGGCCAGGTGTCCGACAACCGGTAGCCTTGTGGCCAGGGGTCGCTGGGGTCGAGCAGCAATTGATGGGTGCCGGTGATCCAGGCGCGGCCGGAAATGCACGGGTAGATGGCCGGGCGGCCGGCGATTTCGGTCAGTGATTCGATGCGGCAGTCGAAGCGCGAGCCGATGATCGAGCGGCCAATGAACCGCTCGCCGACTTTCATCAGGCCTTTGGCCTGCAACACCGCCATGCGCGCTGAACAGCCGGTGCCGCAGGGCGATCGATCGATCTTGCCGGGGCGGATCACCACCGCGTTGGCGCCGCTGGCAACGCCGTCCTCATACTCGATGGGCGCGGCGATCTGGCAGAAGGAAATGTGCGCCCAGTCCGGATTCAGCGGGTGGCTGAAACCCAGTTGCTGGTTGGCGGCCTGGGTGATCTTCAGGCCGACCTCGACGATATCTTTGGCTTCGTCCGGGCGGATGGCAAAGCCCAGTTGCCGGGCATCGGCAATCACGAAGCTGTCGCCGCCGTAGGCCGTGTCGACCTGCAGCGAGCCCAGGCCTTCGACCTCGATCCAGGCGTCGAGGCGGTCGGCAAAGGACGGCACGTTCTTCACTTCCACCCGTTCGACCTTGCCGTCCCGGCATTGGGCGACCGCTTCGATCAGGCCGCCCGGGGCTTCGAGCACCAGGCGCGTCTCGGGCTCGGTCATCGGCAGGATGCCGCTGTCGAGCAGCACGGTCGACACGCACAGCGAGTTGGAGCCGGACATCGGCGGAGTGTCGGCCGGCTCCATGATGATCCAGGCCATTTGCGCCCGCGGGTCCTTGGGCGGCACCAGCAGGTTGACGTGGCGGAACACGCCGCCGCGTGGCTCGTTGAGGACGAAGTTGCGCAGGGTCTGGTCGCGGGCGATCCAGCGCGACTGCTCCCAGACCGTGGCGCCGGGGGGCGGGGCGACGCCGCCGACGATGACGTCGCCGACTTCACCTTCGGCGTGGCAGTTGACGATGTGGATGATTTTCGATGAGCGCATTCGCAGGACTCCTTGTGTTGTTAGGGAGGGCCTCATCGCGGGGCAAGCCCGCTCCCACAGGGATAGTAGTGTGGGAGCGGGCTTGACCGGCGATGCTTCTATTTCACTGACTTCAAGAACGCCGCCGTCTCCGGCTGTAACGGATTGCCGATCACCTGGTCGGGCGAGCCGATCTCGTGCACCAGGCCGTTACGGAAGAACGCCACGCGGTCCGACACATCGCGGGCAAAACGGATCTCGTGGGTCACCAGCACCATGGTCATGCCGTCCTCGGCGAGCATGCGCATGGTGTCGAGCACCTCGCCGACCAGTTGCGGGTCGAGTGCCGAGGTGGCCTCGTCGAACAGCATGTAGTCCGGCGACATCGCCAGCGCCCGGGCAATCGCCATGCGTTGCTGCTGGCCGCCCGAGAGCTTGCCGGGGAAGGTCTTGAGCTTGTCGCCCAGGCCGACGTGGGTCAGCTGCTTGACGGCCAGCGCCTCGGCGTCGTGCTTGTCTTTGCCGAGCACTTTGCGCGGCGCGAGCATGACGTTTTCCAGCACGGTCAGGTGCGGGAAGGCGTTCCACTGCTGGAAGACGATGCCGATCTTCTGGCGCAGGCGGTTGAGGTCGGTGGCGCGGTGGTGGACCTCGACGCCGTCGACGCGGATGTTGCCTTTCTGGATCGGCTCCAGGCCGTTGATGCACATCAGCAAGGTCGACTTGCCCGAGCCCGAGCCGCCGATGATCGATACCACTTCGCCCTTGTTCACGGTCAGGCTTACGCCCTTGACCACTTCCAGGTCGCCGAAGGATTTGTGTACGTTCTCGATCTCAATCATTTTCCTGCCACCTTCTTTCCAGACGGGCGCCCAGGCGGGCAACCACCAGGCTCATGACGTAGTAGATGAGGCCTGCGATGCACAGCACCAGCAGGGGTTCCTGAATCCGCGTAACGATGGTCTGCGAAGCGCGCAGCAATTCGACGATGCCGATCCACATCACCAGCGCCGTGTCTTTCATCACCCCCAGGACCAGGTTCAGCCAGCCGGGAAACGCCACCCGGGTGGCCATTGGCAAGACGATCCAGCGCAGGTCCTGCAGGTAGCTCATGCCCAGTGAGCGGCTGGCCCGACGCACGCTCAGCGACACCGCCAGCACGCCGCCGCGGACGATCTCGGTGAAGTACGCGGCGGTGTAGACGCCGAGCACGATGCAGCCGACGCTGAAGGCGCTGATGTCGAGGCCGACGATGCTCTTGAACGAGTTGAACAGCACGAACTGGATCAGCAGCGGCACGCTGCGAAACACATCCAGCACCCACGCCAGTGGCAGGCTCAGCCGTGGCCACAGAGCCCGGGCCAGGCCGAACAGCAAGCCGGCAAAGGTCCCCAGCAAAATCGCCCAGAAGGTCAGCTGCAAGGTGATGCGCGCCCCGTCGAGCAGGAACACAAAGTCGTTCCAGGTAAAACCGGTGGAAAACATGCCGAGCTCCTCAGTAACGGAACAGCCGCCAGGCCATCAGCCGGGCCAGCGCGACGATCGCCTTGGCAATCAGGTAGTACAGCGCCGCCGCCAGGGCGAAGTATTCGAAGGTGCGGAAGGTCTTGACGTTGTAGTCCTGGGTCACGCCGGTGAGGTCGTTGTTCAGGCCGACGATCAACCCCAGCGAGGTCATCAGCACCGCCCAGACCATCTGGTTGGTCAGCGGGTAGAACACCACCCGCAGCAGCTGCGGGATGACGATCATCCGGTAGGTCTGGAAAGCGCTCATGCCCAGCGAACGCGCCGCACGCACTTGCGTAGTCGGCACGGCCTTGAGGCCGCCGCGAAAGTTCTCCGCCAGGTACCCCGCGTTGTTGAAGGTGATGCCCGCCAGCAGGGCGATCCACGAGCTGACGTGCAGGCCCAGCGAGCCGAGGCCGAAGTACAGGATGTAAATCTGGAACAGCGACGGCGTGTTGCGCGCAATCGACACCCAGCCGTTGGCAAAACCGCGCAGCAGCGGTTGCTTGCCTTCGCGCATGACGGTCAGGGCCAGGGCGATCAGCACCCCGAAGATCATCGACAGGGCTGCGGTCTCGAAGGTCACCCAGGCGCCGGCGAGCATGTCGGGCAGCGCGCGCAACGCCGAGCGCCACTGGAAGGTGTAGTCAAAGTCAAACATGCGCGCGGCCCTCCTGGCTCTGGGCCGCTTGCAACCAGGCCGGCAAGCGAGCGCTGGCCTGGCCGCTGCAGGCCGACGCGACGCACTCGGCGAGGCTGGCGAAATGCACCGGGCGGCCGGCCAGGCCCGGCCCGTAGTGGGCATATTTGCCCGAGTTGGTCATCAGCGTACGCGCCGTTGGCGGGATCACCGGCTCACCCAGCATGCACCAGCAGGTGTCGGTCACCAGGGTCACGCCGAAGCGCTCAAGCTCGGCGATGTGCCCGGCGGCGCGGGCCTGTTCGAGCACCGTGCGACCGCAGGTGATGGCCACGACCACCTCCGGGTGTTTGTGCCGGCCCTGGCACAGCTGTGCAAGCGCGGCGAACTCGCTGAAGGAAAAATGCGGGTTGCCCAGCGACACCACATCCACCTGCGGCTCGCGGGCACTGTTGAGCGCGCGCCAGCTGTGCAGCAGGTCCGCCAGTTGGATGCGCTCGGTGGGCAGGCTGGCGCCCGGTTCGAGGACCTGCGCCGGCTCCAGCGCTTCGGGGGTGACCCCGGCGATATGAAACAGCGGCGCCGCCGAGGTGGTGGCAAAGGCGGCGCCGAAGGCCTTGAGGTCGTCCAGGCTCGGCTGCGCCTGTAACAGCCCGTAAACCAGCGGTATCCGCGAACCGGCCAGGGCGCCGATATGGTAGCCGAGCAGCGGGTAGAAGCTGTCGTCCAGTGCCGCCAGCGCCGGCACCTGCACCAACAACTGCGCCTTGCGCTGGCTGTCCAGGTGACAGCCGATGCGCGGCGCGCGGCCGGTCAGGGCGATGCAGATATCCAGGTAGTCGGGGTACTTGAGGGTGCGCGCGCCGAGCACGCTGTTGGCGTAGACCACGGCGTTGGATTCGGCCCAGACGATCTGTTCGCCCTGGCTCGGCGCGCTGTCGAGCAGGTACGGCGCGCAGGTGAAGCTCATCTGCGCACCCATGGCCATGTAAGCATCGCCCAGGGCGCTGGCCGGCTCGCCCAGCGCCGGGTCGATGCCCAGCTCGCGCCAGCGGCGCTGATCGACCGAGATGGCATTGAGGGTGGTCGGCACCCGCACCTTTGCGCCCCAGCGCACCAGCTGTTCGGCAAAGCCGAGGCTGGCGGGGCCGGTGTAGATGCAGCCGTCGATGTGCGCCTGGGTGACGTCCAGCAACTGCTCGGCGCCTTGCAGCTCGGCCATGCGCAAAACGATCTGCATGGCCATTTGCGCCGCCTTGCCGTGCGTGCCGTCGAGCAGCGCCTGGTCCTCGGCTTGCAGCTTCAGGCGGGTGTTGAAAGACTCGGCGCTGTGGTCATACGGCGCGGCCTGCCAGTGATCGGCCGGGGCCTGGGGATACAGGCTCAGGCAATCGCCTTCGACCCTTGCCCAGCCTGCACCGGGCAAACTGGCGAAGGCCTGCTTGCCGATGCACAGCACCGGCAGGGAGCGCTGGAACAGGGTCTGCGCGACCAGCACGCCGAGGGTCAGGATCTCGTCGGCCTCGGCCAGCACCAGTGCCGCCGGTGCGTGGCCGTTGCTGATCAGTTCCATCATCACGCTGCTGCCGGTGCACGAGCCGCGCCCGCTGGGGATCGCCAGCACACGCCCGGCGATGCACTGGCCACTCAGTGGATGATGACGGTCGATGACTTCGCCGCTGGCGGCGTCGACCCCGCCCCAGAAGCTCAACCCGGTATCGGCGAACAGCAAGGGGCCCTGGGCCGCGCCCGCGACCAGGCTGCGCCCGGCCTGGGGGATCGGTGTGCTGGTCATGCTGCCCACCTCAGTAGTAGACCTGTGGCACGGTCAGGTCGGTCGGGGCGATTTCGGTGCCGACCCACTTGGTGAACAGCTCCTTGTAGCGCCCGGTGCGCACCTGCTGGTTGACGAACAGGTCGAGGTAGCGCAGCAGGCCATACTCGTTGCGCTTGGCGCCCAGCGACACGTAATCGATCACGTAAGGGGCATTGCCGGCGACCTTGAGGTTCTTGTACTTGCCGGACTTGAGGGTGGCGGCGGCGACGGTGTTGGTGACCACGGTGGCGTCGATGTGCCCCTGGGCGACCGCCAGCAGGGTATCGTTCTGCGACTGGTAGGCCCGGAAGGTGCCGCTGCCCCAACTCTTTACGTCTTTTTCCAGGGCAATGGCTTCATAGGTGCCGCTGGTGTTGCCCAGCGCCTTGCCCTTGAGGTCGTCGAAGCTGTTGATGCCGGTGTTGTCGCGGGTCAGCACGACCATCTGGAAGGCAAAGTAGGGCACGGTCAGGCCGACGGTCTTGGCCCGTTCGAGGGTGTCGGAGGTGGACGCGACGATCACGTCGGCACGGCCCGAAACCAGCGCCGGAATGCGGTCGGGAAAGGGCGTTTCGACCACTTCCGGCTCAACCCCGAGCACCTTGGCCAGGTCGCTGCAGTAGTCGACGTCGAAGCCGGCGGGCTTATTGCCCTCATCGCGAAAACCCATCGGTGGGAAGTCCAGGGTCACGGCGCAGCGCAGCTTGCCGGAGCCGATGATGTCATCGAGCTTGTCAGCCTGGGCGTTGGCGATAAAGGTGGTACTGAGAACAGCGCTGAGGGCTACGGCAAATGTGCGGTTTTTCATAGAGGCCTCGGGTTGGGAGCGTGCTGTTAAATATCGTATTGGTAATTTCGTATACGATATTTTATAGTGCAATGGCCGTGCCTGTTTTGTCGCCGATGTAGGAATAATCTTTCGGCCCGTGGGCTAGGGCGCTCGAAGCAAACAAGGGCAGTTGGGGTGCTGCAGCAGGGGAGCGGGGCAGGTGTTACATATCGGAGCACTGCCTGTGCGCAGCGCCCGATAAAGGAACACTTAGCGCTGGCTGTCGCGGTACTGGCTCGGTGAGAGCCCGGTGAGGGCGCGGAACTGGCGGCTGAAGGCGCTGTGATCGGTGTAACCGCAGCGCAGGGCGATCTCGGTGATCGGCAGGTCGAGCTCCTGCAGCAGGCGCGAGGCTTCTTCGAGGCGCGCCTTGTGAATCATCTGTCGCGGCGTGAGCTGGAAGATGCGCTTGCAGTGGCGCTCCAGCTGCGCCACCGACAGCCCGGCGATGGCGGTCAGCTCTGCAAGGCTGATGGGGCGGGTGAAGTGGGCGCGGATATGTGCATCGACGGCAGCGAGCTTGTGGAACGCCGGGTGGTTGGACTGGGGCAGTTGCAGGTCGCGGGAAATGCCGGCGAGGCCGACGATAGTGCCCTCGGCGTCCTTGAGTGGCCGTTTGTGGGTCAGGCACCAGATCGGCTGGTTGCCGAAGTAAAGGTGCAGCTCAAGCTGGTCGGCCAGTTCCCGGCCACTGCTGAGCACGCGGCGGTCCTGCTCGGTGTAGAGCGGGCCGAAGCGGGCGGGGAACACATGCTCGGCGGTAAGCCCAAGCAAGTCTTCGCGGTGCTTGCGCCCGCAGCGCCGGGCCAGGGTCTGGTTGACGAAGGCGTAGCGCGCCTCGCAATCCTTGATGAAGAACACCACGTCGTTGAGGGTGTCGAGCAGCGGTGCAATCGGCTGCAGGCTGCTGAGCAGGGTCGGCAGGTCGCAGGGCGCGAAGTGGTTGAGCGTGGCGTGCATGGCGCTGACGTTCCGGGGGCGACCGTCGGGATCATAGAGCGCCCCCGGTGTTTACCTCAAGTGTCGCTCTCAAGGTGCAGCAGGGTGTCGATGCGCGCCGGGCTGAATGGCGGGCGCGGTGCCGAGGGCTGCCAGCCGAACAGGTGGGCGGTGGCCGCACCGCACACCCGGCCCTGGCAGGCGCCCATGCCGCAACGGCTGGCCAGCTTGGCCTGGCGCCAGTCGCTGTGCCCGGCGAGGGCGGCATAGGGCACGTCTTCGCAGCGGCACACCAGGGTGTCGGCGGTTGCCAGCGACTTCAGTGCGGGGTCGAGGGCGAAGGCCGTGTTCAATGCGCGGGCAAAGGCGTGCCAGCGCGCCCGGCGGCGCCACAGCCGCTGCGCCGCCTGGCGATTGCCGGTGGCGCTAAGACCGGCAATAGCGCCTTCAACCAGAGCGCGCTCGCTGCCACCGAAACCTGTGCATTCGCCTGCCGCGTAAACGCCGGGTTGCGAAGTCGCCTGCCAGGCATCGACGGCAAGCGCCTGTTGCTCCACGGCGCAGCCCAGGGCCTGGCCCAACTGGATGTTGGGGATCAGGCCGAAGCCGCAAGCCAGCCGATCGCAGGCAATTTCAACCACCTGGCCGTGCTGCTGCAGGCGCACGCCTTCGAGCCGGTCGGTGCCCAGCGCGGCCAGCACATGGCTGGCGCTACGGTACTGGCGGTCGAACAGGCTAAACGATTGCAGCAGCTTGTGCGGCCAGCGCGGCAACTGTGCGGCAAAGCCGCTGACGGCCGCAAGCGAGGCCTGCTCGGCGATGCGCAGTACCCGCGCGCCATTGGCCTTGGCGGTGGCGGCGCTGGCCAGCAGCAAGGGGCCGCTGCCGGCGATGACGATACGCTCGTCGCGTACCGGCATCCCGCCCTTGATCAGCGCCTGCAAGCCACCGGCACCGGTCACCCCAGGCAGCGTCCAGCCAGGGAAGGGCAGCAGCAGTTCACGGGCGCCGGTACAGAGGATCAAGCGCTCGTAGTGGATTTGCCAGCCGCGTTCGGTGTTCTCCACCAGCAGGCTGTTGGGGCCGGCGTTGGCGATCACCCGCGTGCCGCTGTGCCAGTGCACATTGGCGCAGGCCAGCACCTGCTCGCGCAGCCGGCGCGCCTGCTTGGGCAGCTTGGCCTGCGGCCCGTCGCGCCAGATCTGCCCGCCCGGCAGCGGGTTGTCGTCGAGCAGCACGATGCGCGCGGCCCGCGGCGCGGCGGCCAGTGCCGCAGCCAGCCCGGCGGGGCCGGCGCCAATGATCAGCAAGTTGGTGTGTTCGTTCATGCGCGGGTCTCCACCTGCATGCCGTCACGGCACAGGGCCTGGCAGGCCAGGCGCCGGCGGCCGTCGATGGTCACCCGGCACTCCTGGCAAATGCCCATGCCGCACAGCGGGGCGCGGCGCTGGCCGCTGACCGAAGTGCGCGAGCAGCCATCGCCGCCCAGGGCCAGAGCAGCAGCAACGCTGGTGCCGTCGGCCACGCGTAGCGGGCGGCCATCGAGGGTCAGGTCAGGCATGGGCGAGGGCTCCGAGAAAGCGATCTGGCAGGTAAGGGCTGGCCGCCAGCGGCGGCGTTTGGTCAAACAGCTGCGCGCTCAAGAGGTCGGCGGTCGCCGGCGCCGTGGTCACGCCCAGCCCTTCATGACCGACCGCCAGCCACAGGCCATCCTGCTGCGGATGGCGGCCCACCAGCGGCAGGCCGTCGGGGCTGGCGGCGCGAAAGCCGGTCCAGGCGCGGATGCCGTTCAGATTTGCCAGGTCCGGCATGTACTCGGTTGCGCGCTTGAGCATGCGCGCCAGCATCCAGCCTTCCACGGCCGGGTCAGTGGTGCCGAACTGGCGCGAGGCGCCGATGAACAGCTGGCCGGTCGGCCGTGGCTGGATATTGCAGGCAGTCGACGGCCCGCTGGCGTTGTGGGCGCTGGTCACGTAGCCCAGCTCCACCAGGGTATGGGTGACGGTGCCGGGGTAGCGATCGGTGATCAGCAGGTGGCCTTTCTTCGGCTCGATCGGCAGCTCCGGGCACAGCTGCGTGGCCTGGATGCCGTTAGCCAGCACCACGGCCTCGGCGCTCAGCCACTGGCCGCTGTCGAGGCGCACACGGTTGCCCTCTACTGCGCTGACCCGCGCCCGACGCTGTTCGATCCCTGCTGTTTGCAGCATCCAGCCGGCAGTGGCCGGGGCATAGAGAATACCGTCGCCGTTGATCAGCAGACCGCCTTCGAGCCCCTCGCGCAGCGCCGGTTCGCGCTGGCGCAGGGCGTGCCCGGCGACCAATTCGCAGGCCACCCCCTGTGCTTGCAGGAGGTTGAATTTGTGTTCGGCCACGGCCATTTCTTCGGTGTTGGCCGCCAGCCACAGGGTGCCGTTGCTGCGATAGGCGCAGGCCTCGGGGAGTTGCGGGGCCAGTTCGCGCCAGCGTTGTAGCGAATACTGGCTGAGCGCAAGCTCCGCGGGATTGTCGTCGAGCACCAGCAAATGGCCCATGCCGGCGGCCGTGGCGCCGTGCAGCCCGGCATCGAGTACCAGTACTTGCAGCCCGCGCGCGGCCAGCGCCTGCGCGCAGGCGGCGCCGATGATTCCGGCGCCGATGACGATGACATCGGCCACGGCACCCCGGCTCACGGGCGAATGCCCCAGGCGAACGGGTCGTCCTCCTCGATGATCAGCGTGGCTTCGGCGCTAATGTGCGCGCGGCCGCGAATGGTCGGGATGATGCGTTGGCCGTCGGCCTCGAACGAGCCCTCGAAGGTGCTGCCGATCACGCTGGCCTGGCGCCAGGTCTGCCCGGGTTGCAGTTTGCCGTCGGCAGCCAGGCAGGCGAGCTTGGCGCTGGTGCCGGTGCCGCAGGGCGAGCGGTCGTAGGCTATGCCGGGGCACAGCACGAAGTTGCGGCTGTCGGCGTCGGGGTCGTCGGCGAACAGCTCGATATGGTCAATCAGGCCGCCGTCTTCACCGCGAATGCCTTGCTCTTCCAGGGCCTGTTGCACGGCGTAGGTATAGGCCGTCAGCGCCTCGATGTTGTCACCGGCGACCTCCAGGCCGTGGTCGGCGATCAAAAAGAACCAGTTACCGCCCCAGGCCACATCGCCCACTACCTTGCCGATGCCGGGCACCTCCAGCGCCAGGTCCTTGCGGTAGCGGTAGGCCGGCACGTTGCGCACGCTGACCGAGCGGTCCTCGTGCAGGGTCGCCTGCACGGTGCCGACCGGGGTTTCGATGCGGTGCACGCCCGGGCCGATCCTGCCCAGGTGCGCCAGCGACACCACCAGGCCGATGGTGCCGTGGCCGCACATGCCCAGGTAGCCGGTGTTGTTGAAGAAGATCACCCCGGCGCAGGCGCTGGGGTCCACCGGCTCGCACAGCAGCGCGCCGACCAGCACATCGCTGCCGCGCGGCTCCAGCATGCAGGCAGTGCGCCATTGATCGTGTGCCTCGGCAAGGCGTTGGCGGCGCTGGGCCATGCTGGCGTTGCCAAGGTCGGGGAAGCCGTCGATGACCAGGCGGGTCGGTTCGCCGCCGGTGTGGGAATCGATCACGGTAATGCGTTTCATGGAGGCCGCGTCCGTTCAGGGAAGTGAAGGACAGAGTGGCGTGTCATGCGGCGCGCAGGCTTGATGCCTTTATGTCGCGCCGATGACGAAATCGGCACAGTGGCGCAACCCACAGGTTTCTGTCACTTGCTCGGCGGCAGGTGCTCGAACAGGGTCTTGCAGACGCCGGCGATGTGTTCGTCGAGCAGCCTCACTGCCAGCTCGACATCCTTGGCCCGGCAGGCGTCGAGGATGTCGCGGTGTTCGTGGTCGGCGCGCTCCTTGCCTGCCGAGAGGCTCATCTGCATGCGCAGGTAGCGCTCCAGCTTGTCGTTCACCGAGCGGATCATGTTGACCAGGAACGGCCGCTGCGCCGGTTCATACAGGCAGGCGTGCAGTTCCCAGTTGAGTTCGGCCCAGCGGCCGACGTCGTTCTCGCCGACGAACTCCTGGCAGATGCGCTCGGCGCGGGCGAAGGTTTCCTCGGTCATGTTCGGGATGGCCAGGCGCAGGGCCTTGTCTTCGAGCAGCATGCGCACTTCGAACATCTGCGCCAGCTCTGGTTCGGACATGCGCGTAACCATCGCCCCGCGATTGCGCTGGAACATCACCAGGCCTTCGGCTTCCAGGCGCTTGAGCGCTTCACGCACCGGAATCTTGCTGACGTTGAACTGGCGGGCGATATCGTCCTGGCGGATTGGTTCGTCTTCGGCGAAGTGCCCGGCAATGATCGCATCGCGCAGGTGACGGGTGATGATTTCCGAAGTCGAGGGCGTGTTGCCCAGGTCCGGGGCGTTGAGGCGGGGTACGGTCACGGTGGCGTCGTCCGAAGTTATTTATGGATATGGTATACGAAACTCTTCATGCATGGCGCCAGACCTGCCCGCTGGCATGCTCAGCGGTCTATGCGGGGCTCTTTGAGGGCAATGGGCGCGGCGATGTCGCGCAGGTTGCTGCTGTCGTTGTGTTTCAGGCGCAGGTAATCCAGCGCGACCTTGCCGGCGATGAGGCCAGCCCCCCAGGTTGGGTGGAGGCTGGCCTGACCAGGTATCAGCGCTTACTTGCGCGCCTCAAGGATCAAATTGAACGGCGTCTCGGTCGCTCGGCGAAAGTGCTTGAACCCGGCTTCCTCGAACACCGCGCGCAGCCGCGCCTCGCCCGCCTGGGCGCCGAGCCCCAGGCCAACTTCCTGCGACAACGAGTTCGGCGTGCAGATAAAGGTCGAAGCGGCATAGAACAAGCGCCCGACCGGGGTGCTGTTTTCATCCAGGGTGTCGTTGGCATAGGGCTCGACCAGCAGCACCGTGCCATCGGCTTTGAGCGACTCATAGGCATGCCGGGCGGCGCCGACCGGGTCGCCCATGTCGTGCAGGCAGTCGAAATAGCAGATCAGGTCGTAATCGGTGCCGGGGAAGTTCTTGGCGCTGGCCTGGACGAACTGCGTGCGCTCGGCCACACCGCCTTCGGCGGCGCGTTGGCTGGCGATAGCGATCGATGGGCCGTGGTAGTCAAAGCCGCTGAAGCGCGAGGCCGGGAAGGCCTGGGCCATGATCACCGTCGAGGCGCCGTGGCCGCAGCCGATATCGGCGACCTTGGCCCCGGCCTGCAGTTTGTCGACCACCCCGCTCAGGCTCGGCAGCCATTCGGCCACCAGGTGGGCGCGGTAGCCGGGGCGGAAGAAACGTTCGGTGCCGCTGAACATGCACGGATGGTGATCACCCCAGGCCAGGGCGCCATCGCCGCGCATGGCGGCGACCAGTTTGTCCTTGTCGTGGAACAGCGCGGCGATCACCGAGGCGCCGCCGGCGACATACACCGGCGAGTCTTCGATGGCCAGGGCCATGGCCTGTTCTTCGGGCAGGCGAAAGTGTCCGTCGCTGTGCTCCATATAGCCGGACGCGGCCTGGGCGCTCAGCCATTCGCGCAGCAGGCGGGCATTGCAGCCGGTCTTGTCGGCCAGTTGTTCGGGGGAGATGAATTGGCTGTCGGCCATGGCCCGGTACAAACCGAGTTCATCGCCGAGGATCAGGTTGGCAAGCATGGCCGCGGCACCCATGTCGGTGACCAGCTTGCCCATGAAGTCATTGAGTCTGGCTTCGTCCATTGCGTGTTCTCCTGCAAGAAGTCCAACGTCAACGGGGCTGCCGGCGGGCCGGCAACCTCGGGCCAATGTGTTGCGGGGGCAACCTTTAAGTCTAGTTCGCTTCGAAGAACGCCAGCAGTTGGGCGCTGAACGCTTCGTCCGCCTCTTCCATGACAAAGTGCCCACAGTCGGCGATGACGCTGCCGCGCAGGTTGTCGGCATGGGCCTGCAAGGTCTGCAACGGCACCTCGCCGGTAGCATGCTCGGCGCCGATGGCCAGCACTGGCATGCCCAGGCGTTTGCCGGCGCGCTGGCGGTTCTGGGCGATGGTCTGGCTGATCGAACGGTAGTAGGCCAGGCCGCCGCTCAAGCCGCCGGGCTTGCTGTAGGCCCTGATGTAAGTGTCGACGGCCACGCGGTCGACATGGTGCGCCCAACGCTCGTACATAAAGGTCAGGTAGCGGTCCTCGCGGCCGGTGATCAGGGCTTCGGGCAGATCCTGCAACTGGTTGAAGAGAAAGTGCCAGATAAAGATGTTCTGCTCGGCGCTGACAAAGATCGGCGGCGCTTCGGCCAGGCCCGGGATCACCGCTTCGCTGAGCACCAGCTGGCTGACCGCCTCGGGGTAATCGCTGGCCAGCGCGTAGCCGACCCACATGCCCACATCATGCCCGGCCAGCCGGTAGCGCTGATGGCCGAGCTGGCCCATGGCGCGGTGCAGCAGGGCGGCGATGGTGCCGGTGTCATGGCCTTCGCTGGCCGGGTCGGACAGCCCGGTGCCCGGCAGGTCGACGGCAATCGCCTGGTAACCCTGGCGAGCCAGGGCGCGCATGACATGCCGCCAGGCGTACCAGGTCTGCGGCCAGCCGGGGATCAGCAGCACCGGCTGGCCGCTGCCCAGTTGCACGCAATGCAGGCGGCGGCCGGGTTCGAGGATCAGGTAGCGGTGTTCAAAGTCGGCTTCGGGGGTGATGGACATCGGTTGCACTCCAGGTGAAAGAGGGGGATTCAAGCCAGGCCCAGCAGGGTCCGGATCTGTTGCGGGTCGACCGGCGCGCCGGCGAAGTCGTCGAAGGTGCGAGTGGTGACCTGGATGATGTGCTCACGGATGAACGCCGCGCCTTCGCGGGCGCCGTCTTCCTGGTCCTTGAGGCAGCATTCCCATTCCAGGGTGGCCCAGCCGGGGAAGTCGTATTGCGCAAGCTTGGAGAAGATCGCCTTGAAATCGACCTGGCCGTCGCCCAGGGATCGGAAGCGCCCGGCGCGCTCGGTCCAGTCGCAGTAACCGCCGTAGATGCCCTGGCGACCGGTTGGGTTGAACTCGGCATCCTTGACGTGAAACATGCGGATGCGCGTGTGGTAAATGTCCAGGTAGTCGAGGTAGTTCAGTTGCTGCAGGACGAAGTGGCTGGGGTCGAACAGCAGGTTGCAGCGCGGGTGGTTATCCACCAGGTCGAGGAAGCGCTCGAAGCTGCTGCCGTCGTGCAGGTCTTCGCTGGGGTGAATCTCATAGCAGAGGTTGATGCCGTGGTCTTCGCAGGCATCGAGGATGGGCCGCCAGCGCTGCGCCAGCTCTTCGAAGGCCGTCTCGATCAGGCCCGCCGGGCGCTGCGGAAACGGGAACAGGTAAGGCCAGGCCAGTGAGCCTGAGAAAGTCCCCATGTCGGTCAGGCCCAGGCGTTGCGAGGCCTTGATTGCCAGCTGCAGTTGTTCCAGCGCCCAGGCGGTGCGCGCCTGGGGTTTGCCGTGCAGCGCGGGCGGGGCGAAGTTGTCGCACAGGGCGTCGTAGGCCGGGTGAACCGCTACCAACTGGCCGAGCAGATGGGTGCTCAGTTCGCTGACCTCAAGGCCGTGTTCGGCAAGCATGCCGCGCAGCTCATCACAGTAAGTCTGGCTGTGTGCGGCCAGTTCCAGGTCGAACAGACGCCGGTCCCAGGCCGGCACCTGCAAGGCCTTGAAACCATGGCCGGCAGCCCAGCGGGCGATCTCGGGCAGGCTGTTGAAAGGGGCTTGTTCGGCACTGAACTGGGCCAGGTGCAGGCTAGGACCTTTGAGGGTACGCATGATGACTTCCTATTGTTTGTCGATCGACAAACAATAGGGCGACAACGCGCTTGCGTCAACTGTCTTGCAGGGTAGAATCCGCCCCATCTGATTTGATGGACACACAACCCATGGCCGGACGTCCCCGGGAATTCGATCGCGACCAGGCCCTGCACAAGGCCCTGGCGACCTTCTGGCAATACGGTTACGAAGGCACGTCAATGGCCTTGCTGGTCAGTGCCCTGGGCATTGCCTCGGCACGCATCTACGCCGCCTTCGGCAGCAAGGAGCAGCTGTTTCGCGAGGTGGTGGCGCTGTACCTGGCCGAGCAGGGCGGCTTTGCCGAGCGGGTCATCAACCGTGAGCTGGCGGTGGGCCAGGCCGTGGAGCAGATCCTCCTCGAGGCCATTGCCACCTACACCGCAGCGGACGGCCCGCGCGGATGCCTGGCGGTGTCATCGACCGCCAGCGGCGGCCCGGATATCAGCGGCGTACTGGACTGGATGAGCGAGTTGCGTCGCCAGCGTACCCAGTCGATCATCGACCTGCTGCAGCAGGCCCATGGCCGTGGCGAGCTCAAGGCCGAGGCCGACCCGCAGGCGCTGGGCGACCTGTTTGCCACCTTGCTGCACGGTATTGCCATCCAGGCCCGCGACGGCATTGCCACGGCTCGCCTGCAGGCGATGATCAAACCGGCGTTGTGCGCTTTGCACGCCGCCCTGGCCTGATCAGCGCGCCTGGCCCGAGGCCCGCTCGCGCAGGGCCTTGCTGACCTTTGCCTGGATCTCGTAGGCCGGCGCTTCGACGGCGTCGAAGTCGCGCGAGTAGCGCCGGGCGAACTCTTCCACGCCCCATTGCTGGTACTGCTGCACGTGGTGCAGTTCGTGGGCCCAGAGGGCGACGTTGTTTTCGGCGTCGGCCTGGTTGCGAAAAACGATGATGTCGATCAGGGTCACGGCGTTGACGTCGGGGTTCTGCAGCAGGGCGTTGGCGCTGTCCAGGGCTTGTTGGTCGCCGACCTTGTAGCGCGCCGCGTCGAGCACCTGGAAGTCATAATAGGATTCGAGCTGGGCGCGGATGTGCAGGGGGATCGGCAGCAGCGTGCCGGCCGCAGCGGTGTTGCGCGCCTGCTGCAAGGCCAGGGCCAGGGAACTGCTGGCCACCCGGCCGAGGTCGTCGAGCACGGTGCCGGCCTGGCCGGGGTCGATGGGCGAGCAGATGCAACTGCCCAGGCAGATTTCGTACTGGCCGGCCGGGCAGGCGGCGAGGGCGGTGAGCGGGGCGTTCAGGGCAAGGCTGAGCAGCAACGACTCAAGGCGCTTCATGCAGGGCCCCGGCAATAAAGTCGCGAGAGGCCTTGAGCACTTCCTCCTGTATCGACTCGTTGGCGAGCATGCGCGCAAGCACCAGCGCGCCCACGCACTGGCTGATCAGCGCCCAGGCCAGCGCCGGGTCTTCGAGGGTCTGTGCCCAGGCGTGCTGCAGTTGGCACAGCCAGTGTTCGGCTTCAGCGCGCACCGGTTGCTCGGCGCGGGCGATCTCCGCGCCCAGGGTCGGGATCGCGCAGCCGCCTTCGACATTGTGCAGGTGGGCCATGCTCAGGTACTGCTCCAGGCAGCGCTCGAGCCGCGCGCGGTTCATCGGCTGCTGGGCGATGGGGCTGTGCGACAGCTCGCGGCGCACCACCTCGGTGAACAGCTCGTCCTTGGACGGGAAGTGGTTGTAGAAGGCGCCGCCGGTCAGGCCGATGGCCTTCATCAGCCCGGCCACGCCAGTGGCGGCAAAGCCGCCGCGCTTGGCCAGGGCGCCGCTGCTTTGCAGCAGTTTCTGCCGGGTTTGTTCTTTGTGAGTGGTGGAATAACGCACGCCGGTAGGCTCCACAGGGCTGGCTTGACGAAGCCTGAATCATAGCATAGCGTTCGTTTACTAAATGATCGTTCACCAATGGAGGCGAGACATGACCCAAGGCAAGAAGGTGGTACTGGTGGTAGGGGCTGGTGATGCAACCGGCGGCGCGATTGCCCGGCGTTTTGCCCGCGAGGGTTATGTCGCCTGCGTGACCCGGCGCAGCGCCGACAAGCTGCAGCCGCTGGTGGACGAGATCCGCGCCGCCGGTGGCGAGGCCTACGGTTTTGCCTCGGATGCGCGCAAGGAAGAAGAGGTGGCGGCGCTGGTCGAAGAGATCGAAAGCAGCGTCGGTCCGATCGAAGCCTTTGTCTTCAACATCGGCGCCAACGTGCCCTGCAGCATTCTCGAAGAGACCGCGCGCAAGTACTTCAAGATCTGGGAAATGGCCTGTTTCGCAGGCTTTCTCAGCGGCCAGGCGGTGGCGCGGCGCATGGTGACCCGCGAGCGTGGGACTATCCTGTTTACCGGTGCCACTGCAGGCTTGCGCGGCGCTGCCGGGTTTGCCGCGTTTGCCGGCGCCAAGCACGGCATTCGCGCCCTGGCCCAGAGCATGGCCCGCGAACTTGGGCCGCGCAATATTCATGTCGCCCATGTGGTGGTGGACGGTGCCATCGATACCGCGTTCATCCGCGACAGCTTCCCCGAGCGCTATGCACTCAAGGACCAGGACGGCATTCTCGACCCGCAACATATCGCCGACAGCTACTGGTTTCTGCACAGCCAGCCGCGCGACGCCTGGACCTTCGAGCTTGACCTGCGGCCGTGGATGGAGCGCTGGTAAGCCTTTGACAACAGCCTGCGCAACAACAAAAAAAGGACCTGCTGCAGATGAGCAAAACCGTAGAATTCTTCTTTGACCTGGGCAGCCCGGCCAGCTACCTGGCCTGGACCCAGTTGCCGAAACTCTGCGCCGAGCACGATGCGCAACTGGTGTACCGGCCGATGTTGCTGGGCGGGGTATTCCAGGCCACCGGCAACGCCTCGCCGGCGATGGTGCCAGCCAAGGCCCGGCATGTGTTCGTTGACTTTCAGCGCTACGCCAAACGCTACGGCGTGACCCTGGCCTTGCCGCCGGGCTTCCCGATCAACACCCTGGGCCTGATGCGCGGCACGGTGGCCGTGCAGCGCTACCAGCCAGAGCGTTTCGAGGCCTACCTGAACGCGATGTTCACGGCCCTGTGGGTGCGCCAGCGCAATCTTGCCGACCCGCAGGTGCTGGCGGCAGTGCTGCAGGAGGCCGGCTTCGACCCCGAGCAATACCAGGCCTGGAGCGCCGAGCCCGAGGTCAAGGCCGCACTCAAGGACGCTACCGAGGAAGCGGTGCGCCGTGGCGTGTTCGGTGCGCCAAGCTGCTTTGTCGGCGAGCAGATGTTCTTCGGCCAGGACCGCCTGGAGTTCGTCGTCGAAGCGCTGGCCGAGCAGGACAGTCAAGTGTAGCGGCATTATTTTCACTAACTGTATGGTCGAGGCGGATCAGGACTCCGTTAGTGTCAGGGCAGCCCAATAAAAATACTGGATGCCTGCCATGCTCGGCTCACTGGACCTGATCACTGCCTTCGTGCTGTTCGCCTTTGTCTCCTCGATCACCCCGGGGCCCAACAACACCATGTTGCTGGCCTCCGGGGTGAACTTCGGCGTGCGCCGTTCGATTCCTCACGCGCTGGGCATCAGTGTCGGCTTCATGGTCATGGTATTGGCGGTGGGTTTTGGCCTGGGCGAGGTGTTCAAAGCCTACCCGCCGATCTACACCGTGCTGCGCTACGTGGGCGCCGCCTACCTGTTGTACCTGGCCTACAAGATCGCTACCTCCGGGCCGCTGTCGGTCAGCGACTCGTCGAGCCGCAAGCCCCTGGGCTTCTGGGGCGCGGCAGCCTTTCAGTGGGTCAACCCGAAAGCCTGGGTGATGGCCGTGGGCGCGATCACCACCTACACCCCGGCCCAGGGCTACGTCACCAACGTCATCGTCATTGCCGCGGTGTTCGCCCTGGTCAACCTGCCCAGTGTCTGCGTCTGGGTGATGTTCGGCAGCGCCTTGCGCACGGTGTTGCAGAACCCGCGCTGGCTGATGTTGTTCAATCTGCTGATGGCGGCGCTGCTGGTGATATCCCTGTACCCCCTGCTGTTTGTAGAATCGGGTTTTTCCTGACGTGAGTGCGCTGGCACATGCAGTTGATTCCCTGGTCCCATGACACAAGTGCTGGCTTCACCCTGCGCGGCTGGCGCTCCCCAGCCAGTGGCAAGCCGCTGCTGCATTTCTTGCACGGCAACGGCTTTTGTTGCCTGGCCTACCAGCCGTTGCTGGCGCGCCTGGCCGAGCAGTTCGACCTGTGGCTGTGCGATGTCCAGGGCCATGGCGACAGCGACCATGGCGGCCCGTTCGCCGGCTGGAACCGCACGGCCGAGCTTGCCATCGAGGCTTTTGAAGCCGGCCGTGGCGAATACGGCGAAGTGCCGCGCTTTGCCGTCGGCCACAGTTTTGGCGGGGTGCTCAGCGGCCTGATGCTGGCGCAGCAGCCGCAGTTGTTCCAGCGTGCGGTGTTGCTTGACCCGGTGCTGTTCACCCAAGCGATGATGGGCATCATGGGTGCCGCGGCGCTGGTCGGCCTGCACCGTCGCCATGCTCTGGCGCGCAAGGCTGCCACCCGTCGCAGCCACTGGCCTGACCGCACGGCGGCGCGGGCATCGCTGGAAGGGCGGGGGATCTTCAAGGGCTGGAGCGAGCCGGCGTTGCAGTCCTATATCGAACACGCCATTGGCGATTGCGGCGAAGGTGTGGTGCTCAAGTGCCGCCCTAGCCGTGAAGTGGAAATCTTCAGCTCTTTCCCCCGGCGCATGTGGGCGTCGCTGGCCCAGGTGAGCACCCCGAGCCTGGTGCTGTATGGCCAAACCACCTATCCCTTCGTGCCGCAGTCGGTGCAGCGCTGGGCCTTGGGCAATCCTCAGGTCAGCGCCAGCCAGGTGGCGGGTGGGCACTGTTTCATGCAGGAAGATCCGGCGGCGTGCAGCGAGCGGGTCGCGGCGTTTTTGCTGGAACAGTAATCAAGCCGCAGGTTCAGGCGATATCACTGGCCTCGAACTCCGCCGCGAGAAAGTCCAGCAGGCTGCGCACCGACGGCAGCAAGCCGCGCCGCGAGGCGAACACCGCGTGCACCACGCCGCACTCCGGTGCCCAGTTCGGCGTGGCTTGCACCAGGCGGCCGGCGTCGAGTTCTTCGCGGATCACCACCAGCGGCAAGTGCACCACGCCGACACCCGCCACCGCCGCCTGGCGCAGTACCACCAGGTCATCGGTGACCAGTCGCGGGCTGTGCCGCAGGCTGGCGCGGACGCCGTCGGGACCGAGCAGGTGCCAGTGGTAATCGCGTTGCGGGTAGCCCCAGTGCAGGCTCGGCAGGGCGCTCAGGTCGGCGGGCACCGGGCGCGGGGGCAGGCGTTCGAGCAAGGCGGGCGCCGCCACCAGGTACTGGGTGCTGCGCGCCAGTACCTTCATCACCAGGTCGCTGCTTTCCAAAGGCGGAACGCGCACGCGCAGGGCAATGTCGATGCCTTCCTGGATCAGGTCGACCTGGCGGTTGGTGCTTTCGATATGCAGCTGCACCAGCGGGCACTGGACCATGAAGCGGGTGAGCATGGCCCCCACCCAGAAATCCAGCAACGCCGTCGGGCAACTCAGGCGCACGATGCCCTGGGGCTCGGCGCGGTTGCGCTCGATCAGCTCGGCGGCGCCTTCGGCCTCCACCAGCATGGCCACACAGTGGCGGTAGTAAGCCTGGCCGATTTCAGTCACCGAAAAATGCCGGGTCGAGCGCTGGATCAGGCGCACCCCCAGGCGTTCTTCCAGCCCGGCAATGCGCCGGCTGAGCTTGGACTTGGGCATGTCCAGGGCGCGGCCGGCCGGGGCAAAGCCGCCGTGATCGACTACCTGGGCAAAGTAGTAAAGGTCGTTGAGGTCTTCCACCAGTGTTCTCCAAATGGAACGCTGAAGGCAGTTTAACCGATCTACCGCCGATGTCGTTGCGCTCGTATGGTTATAGCCATGCACGAGAGGAGGCATCTGATGAAAAAGATCCAAGGCGTCTACAGCAGCCCGAACCCCCACTGGGTAGGTGATGGCTTCCCGGTCCGTAGCCTGTTTACCTACGACAACCTGGCCCAGCACATCAGCCCGTTCCTGCTGCTGGACTATGCCGGCCCCCACGACTTCACCCCGACCACGGCGCGTCGCGGCGTCGGCCAGCATCCCCATCGCGGTTTCGAAACCGTGACCATCGTCTACCAGGGCGAACTGGAGCACCGCGACTCCACTGGCGCCGGCGGCCTGATCGGCCCGGGCGATGTGCAGTGGATGACCGCCGCCGGCGGCATTCTCCATGAAGAGTTCCATTCGCCGGCGTTCGCTGCCAAGGGCGGCACCCTGGAAATGGTCCAGCTGTGGGTCAACCTGCCAGCCAGGGACAAATCGGCGCCGGCCGGTTACCAGACCCTGCTCAGCAGCGACATCCCGCTGGTGCCACTGGGCAACGGCGCCGGCACCTTGCGGGTGATTGCCGGTGCGTTTCGCGGCCACCAGGGCCCGGCGCAGACTTTCTCGGCCATGGATGTCTGGGACCTGCAGCTCAAGGCCGGCGCGCCCGTGCGCCTGCCCAGTGCCGCCGGGCGCAGCACCGCGCTGGTGGTGTTGCGCGGCCAGTTGCTGGTCAACGGCGAGCGCCAGGTTGGCGCCGCGCAACTGGTGCTGTTTGACCGCGCCGGTGACGAGCTGCTGCTTGAAGCGCAAAGCGATGTGTCGGTGTTGCTGCTCAGTGGCGAGCCGCTGGATGAGCCGATCGTTGGCTACGGCCCGTTCGTGATGAACAGCGATGCCGAAATCGCCGAGGCCTTTGACGATTTTCGCGCCGGGCGCTTCGGCCAGATGAGCGGGCAGGCTGGTCCGCGCCACCACAACTAGTCTCTTAAACCCAAAGGTCGCCCAGGGCTAAAAACGCCCGCGACAACGAACTGCTCGATTCGCAACGCTGATCCCTCATGTCCGGTGCCTGGCACCGGCGTCTCAACGCAAGGAGTAAGACCATGACCAAGCCCTACGTCCGCCTGGACAAGAACAACGCTGCCGTCCTGCTGGTCGACCACCAGACCGGCCTGCTGTCGCTGGTGCGAGACATCGACCCGGACCGTTTCAAGAACAACGTGCTGGCGGTCGGCGACCTGGCCAAGTACTTCAAGCTGCCAACCATCCTCACCACCAGCTTCGAAACCGGCCCCAACGGCCCGCTGGTGCCCGAGCTCAAGGCGCAGTTCCCCGAGGCGCCGTACATTGCCCGCCCGGGGCAGATCAACGCCTGGGACAACGAAGACTTCGTCAAGGCGGTCAAGGCCACCGGCAAGAAGCAGCTGATCATTGCCGGTGTGGTGACCGAGGTGTGCGTGGCTTTCCCGGCGCTGTCGGCCCTGGAAGAAGGTTTTGAGGTGTTCGTGGTTACCGATGCTTCGGGCACCTTCAACGAGCTGACCCGCGACTCGGCCTGGAACCGCATGTCGCAAGCCGGCGCCCAGCTGATGACCTGGTTCGGCCTGGCCTGCGAGCTGCACCGCGACTGGCGCAACGATATCGAAGGCCTGGGCACCTTGTTCGCCAACCACATCCCCGACTACCGCAACCTGATGACCAGCTACAACACCCTCACCAACGGCAAGTAACGCCGTTCAATGATCGACGGCCGGGCGCTGGCGTGGCCCGGCCGACGTCGTCTGACAGTCGTCGAAATCCCTGGCGTCGTTGCCGTTGCCCAGGTGATGATCGGCGCATGAATTCTACCTCCAGCCTGGCAGGCCATCGCCGCAGCATTCGGCCCGCCAGCGCCATCAGTTTCTGGCTGGCTTACCAGCCACCCTTGCACTGGCCGTCGCTGCTGGGGTTTCTTGCTGCGCGGGCGATTAGCGGGGTAGAGACGGTCGTAGCGGGGGTCTATACCCGCAGTTTTGATCTCGCTCGTGGCCAGGGCATCGTCCAGGTCGCGAAGGCGCGTGGGCACCGGCTGAAAGTCACTGTGATCGCTAGCTCTGCCGGTGCGTTGCCGGGGTTGCTGGCCAGGGTCCGGCGAGTATTCGACCTGGATGCCGAGCCGCTGAAGATCGAAGCACTGCTGCGCCGCGACCCGTTGATGGCGCAATTGATCGAACTGCGCCCGGGCCTGCGCGTGCCTCGGGGCTGGGATGGGTTCGAGCAGGCCATGCGTACAGTGCTGGGCCAGCAGATCAGCGTCGCCGGGGCGATTACCCTGGCCGGGCGCCTGGTGGCGGGGTACGGCGAGCCGCTGGCCGCGCAGCTTCAGCGTGTACCCGGCCTGACCCATGTGTTCCCCCGCGCAGAGGCTGTTGCTGACGTCGACCTCAGTGTCCTGGGCGTGCCGCGCTCGCGGGCCGCGACCCTCTCGACCCTGGCCCGGGCGCTGCTGCTAGACCCGCAACTGCTGCGCCCTGACCCGGACCTTAAGGCCTGGGTCCAGCGCCTGTGCCGGCTGCGCGGCATCGGCCCGTGGAGCGCCCACTACCTGGCCTTGCGCCAGATGGGCGCGGCCGATGCCTTGCCGCTGGGCGACGTGGCGCTGGTCAAGGCCCTGCGCCTGCTTGAAGGCCCCGAGGCGCAACTGGCCCAGCGCGCACCGGCCTGGAGCCCGTGGCGCGCCTATGCCGCCCAGCACCTGTGGGCGTCGTTGAGCTGACTCAGCTGGACTGGCGCCAGGTCACATCGGTAATGCCGTAGCGTTCGGCCAGTGGCTTGCTGACTTTTTTGACTTTTTCGCGACCGTACCGGCCTATGCGACCGATACCGGCGTCGCAACTTGCCCAGTGCCAGGCTTCAGCGTTGTCCATCGTCTCGGCGCGGATGATGAAGGACTTGTGATCGCCGTGAAGCTGGTAGTCGATGACGAACAGTTTTGCGTTGTTCATGGGTCTGGAATGATCCTTACAGAGCAGTGACCAAGAAAATCCCTTCAATGCCTCTAGTGAGTGCTGCGCCGGTAGAAAAATTCCATCGGATTTCAGCCTGTCAGTGGGCGCCGCTGATGGTCAGGTGCCGGGCATCCTTTTCGAACACCACCTGCTCCAGGCGATGGGCGATGCCGCAGGCCAGCGAATCGTAGGCGGGGATGACCTTTTCTTCGGTCGACAGGCAATGGAAGATGTCCAGTTTGCGCTCGGCCTGGGCAGTCTCCAGCTCGAAAATGCGCACGTAGCGCTCCAGGTCGTTGTTCAGGCTCGACAGGTATTCGCGCAGGCGCGAATGGTCCACCGCGCTCTGGCTGAAGTGCCAGGTCATGGGGTGGATGAGAAAACGCGAATGCGGCGCGGCGACACGCTCGCCAGCGGCCAGGTACATGATGATGCCCATCGATTCGATGTTGCCGGCGTTGACTGCGCACAACGGCACCGGCAAGGACTTGAGAAAGCTGTACAGCGAGAAACCGAAGTTGGTGCTGCCACCGGTGGTCGACAAAAACAGCAGCAAGGAGGTGGCGCCATCGTCGACGGCCTGCAGGCAGCGGTCGCGAAAACGCTCGGTGGTGTCCTGATCGATCTGGCAATGAAAGTGGATCACCTGTTGGCTCATGGCAGTGCCTCGGGACCGACGCACGTGGCGTGCGCCGGCCTTTCGTCCTTTAGCTACGGCCGCCACCACTTGGTTTGCGGGTCTGGTCTTTGCCCATGTCGGGCTTGCGGCTCTGGTCACTTGGCTTTTGATTGCCACCGGAAGCCTGGCCACCCTTTTTCCCGGCTTCAGACGCTTTTTGCCGGTCGTTCGCGAAATTCCCGGGATTCGAAGTGTCTTTGCTAGCCATGATTCTCTTCCTCTTGTGAATGTTCGCAAGGCGTTTGCCTTACACAGGTTGGGAGGCGGTCGGCGCAGGCAAAGTTTGAAATATTTCGCCGCTGCGGGACGAACGGTCCGGGGCCGCCGTTCATCCGCGATAGCCGCGAATGCTTTGAACTTGGCGACCCACGGGTGGCTCTTCCGAAAGATCATTGCTGCCCTGCATGGGGGAAACGGCGCGGCATCAGCGATTTCAATTGGCATTAAGGGCCGACGGGGTAGTAACTGAGTAGTCGGGCCCTCCGACACGAGGATCGCAGCATGTCACTGATTGGAGTTTCCACGCTTGAGTTGTGCCATATGATCGAACAGGCATTGCTGCCTGAACACAGTGTGGTGTCGTGCTCCGATGGCGAGCACCTGACCATCCAGCTGGGGCAGGGCGATAGCCTGGGCGACTGCCTGACCGTCACCGGCATCAAGGTGCATAGCCTGACTACCTGCCACGAACTTGCCGCCCTGGTGGCCCAAGTGCGCGAAGAGCAGCGCCTGGGGCGTAGCCAGATTCCGTTCAAGCCCCAGGCGCTTGCCTGAACCACGCCGACTGCGTCCAGTCAGCCAAGGCTGGCCGGGCGCAGGTATTCAGGGCTGAGGACGTTGAACCAGAACAGGATCATCGACACCAGGATGGTCACCAGCACCAGCAGCCCCACCGCCCAGACACTGGTCGAATACAGCAGGCCGTCTTCCTTGCGCAGGCGCAGGAAGGTCGGCAGGCCAACGTACAGCAGGAACGTCGCATAGGCCGACGCCGCACCCAGCACGATCAACGCCAGCCAGCGCCCGGGGTAGAGCCCGGCGACACCGGCGACAAAGTACGGCGTGGCGGTGTAGGCGGCAAAACCGATGCACTGGTTGAGGCTGGGGCGGGCATCGAAGGTGCGCGACATCCAGCGAATGAACCCGCCCATGATCATCACCCCGACCACGCAGGCGGCATACAACAGCACCCCAAGCTCGGCGGCGCTGGCCACACTCAGGCGCACCCGCTCGGTGCCGGCCAGGCTCCAGCCAATACTGGTGGTACCAATGAACAGGCACAGGGCGGGAATCAGCGCCATCAGCAGCAGGTGCGGCAGGTAGTGGCGCGGGTGCAGTTCTTCTTCCTGGCGGATTTCCATCCAGGCGTCATCGGGGTGGGTGAAGAGTTGAACCAGATGGGTACTCATGGTGACCTCCGGTAAGCAGGGTGGGAAACACTTCTCCCTGTTCTATGGAGGTCTGGCCGGCGTCGGGGTTTCATTTATTTGAACCACCCAGCCCAAGGCCCGGTGTATACACCGCTGTTGTGGGAGCCGGGTTACTGCAGCTCCAGCTGCAACTGCAAGCCGCCATCATCACAGCGCCGGTGATACTGGACGATCCCGCGATAAGTGCGGCCCTCCCAGACAAACGCCACGCTGTGTGAACGCTCAAGCTTGGCCGGTACCGGCGCGCGTACCTGCAGGCGCAGGCCCGGCAGGCCATTGATGTTCAATGGCGCCAGCTGCACTTCACATTCGGCGCTGTGGGCCACCGGGCCGAACAGCGTGTCCTGGACAAAGTCGATCTGCAGGCTGGTCGGGCTGGCCGGGCTGACCTTTCTCATTCCAGGGCCCTCCTTCAGTTCTTGCGGTGTCCTGCACCTGCAGCATCATCTAGCGCGCCTTGCTGGTCAGGGCAGCGTCGTCCGGGACACATGAAGCCATGTTGCCTGGCCAGATCAAGCAGGTGCTGATTGGCTTTAGTGTGATCCTTGATCATCTGCTGGGCAAACGCCTTTACCTCGGCCGAGCGGGTTTTTCCAGGGCCACCTGGCGGGTCTGGATTTGCGCCATGCCGGCACTGATGGCTGCAGCTGCAGCAAACCTTCACGGCCCGGCGCAGTCAGACTGACAAAGGGCCCTTCAAATACCCCTGGGAGAACGTCATGGCCAGAGCTATCTGGAAAGGTGCCATCAGCTTCGGCCTGGTGCATATCCCGGTGTCGTTGAGTACTGCGATCAGCAGCGACCGGGTCGATTTCGACTGGCTCGATGAGCGCAGCATGGAACCGGTGGGCTACAAGCGGGTGAACAAAGTCACCGGCAAGGAGATCGCCCGCGAGCACATCGTCAAGGGCGTGCAATACCAGAAGGGCCAATACGTGGTGATCAGCGAGGAGGAGATCCGCAAGGCCCGCCCCGAGGCGACCCAGACCATCGATATCTTCTCGTTCGTCGACAGCGACGAAATCCCCCTGCAGCAGTTCGACACCCCGTATTACCTGAGCCCCGACCGGCGTGGTGGCAAGGTTTATGCCTTGCTGCGCGAAACCTTGCAGAGCACCGGCAAGGTGGCCCTGGCCAAGGTGGTGCTGCACACCCAGCAGCACCTGGCGCTGCTGCGCCCGCTGGAGGACGCGATGGTGATGATCACTCTGCGCTGGCCTGAGGAAGTGCGTGGCCTCGACAGCCTGGAACTGGACGCCAGCGTGCGCGATTCGAGCATCGACAAGCGTGAGCTGCAAATGGCCAGGCGCCTGGTCGAGGACATGAGCGGGCACTGGACGCCCGAGGACTACCGCAACGACTTCAAGGACACCATCATCAGCCTGGTTGAAGAGAAGGCCAGCCAGGGCAAGATCGCCACGGTCGAGCCGCTGGAAGGCGAAGGCGAGCAGAAAAGCGCCGATATCATCGACCTTACCGAGCTGCTCAAACGCAGCCTGGGCGGGCGCAAACCGGCGGCGAAGAAAGCCGCGCCAGCGGCGAAAAAGCCTGCCGGCAGCAAGCCGCGCAAGAAGGCCTGATCAGCCGGCCACGGTGGTTTCATGCAGATGGCGCCAGCGCAGGGCGCCATCGTGGCGCTCGAACACCGCGGTCGAGCGGCGCACCGAGCGATTGCCGGCGTTATCGACCTGCCATTCGCGATAACTGACCACGCAAAGGCTCGGCCCTTCGCCAATCACTTGCAGCTCATCGATGCTGATTTGCAGCCCGGCGCGCTGGCCGTGGGCGTGGGCGAACAGTTGCTGCAAGCCCTGATAATCGACGATTTGGCCGGGCAGGTTGATCATCGAGAACTGCGCGCTGAAGCGCGCCATCAATGCGTCCAGCTCTGTGGCGTGGGCTGCGCCGGACAGCCATTGTTCGATGGCTACGTGGGCGTCGAGAACTTCCTTGAAAGCGGGATGGGTCATGGGCACATCTCAAGTAGTAGTGGTAGTAAGCCCCAGGCCGCGAGCCCCGGGCAGTTTCAGCACCATCGGTAGCGGAATCAGGGTCAGCAGCGCGGCGAGGATGAAGGTGTGCCGGAACGCCTGGTCACCGGGCTGCAACCGGTTAAGCACGGCGCCGAGCACGGCGACGCCGAGGCAGAAGCTCAGCTGGCGGTTGAGGTTCCACAAGGCGCTGGCCTGGCCCATTTGCGCAGGCGCGATGGCCAGGAACGCCAGGCTTTGCGCGCTGCTGCTGCACAGGCTGCTGCCCATGCCGAACAGGGCGAAGATCAGCGCCAGCCAGGCCTGGTGCCCGGCAACCGAGGGCAGGGCCAGCCACAGCAGGGCGGCGCACTGGATCAGCATCCCGGCAATCAGCAGGCGCTTGGGGCCGCTCAGGTTGAAGCGCCAGCGCACCCAGGCGATCGCCGCCAGGGCGCCCGCTGACCAGGGCAGCATCAGGGCGCCGGTGGCCGTGGCGCTGAGCCCAAGGCGCTGCTGCAGGTACAGGGCGGCCACCAGGTTGGCGCCGATGAACACGCCTGGCACGCACAGGTAGATAAGCATCGCCGTGCGCAGCAGCGGTTGGCCGAGCAGGCGCAACTCCAGCATTGGCTGCGGCGCAGGCAACGGCGGGTTTGCCGGCAGCCAGGCCAGCACCAGGGCAATGGTGATCAGGCTCAGCGGCAGCATGGCGAAGAAGATCCAGCGCCACGAGCCCTGATCGACTACCACCCCGCCCAGTGCCGGCGACAACGCCGGGACCAGCAAGGCGACCATCATCACCAGTGAGGTCAGGTGGTGGCGCTGCTCGGGCGCATACAGGCGATAAGCCATGGCCTGGCCCACCGGAATCAGCAGGCCGCCACCCAGGCCTTGCAGCAGGCGCCAGACCAGCAGGCTGTCGATCGAACCGGCGCCGCCTGCCAGCGCCGAGCCCAGGCCGAACAGCGCCAGCGACAGCATTAGCGTTTGCCGTTCACCCAGCCGCGTGGCCAGCCAGGTGCCCAGCGGGATCACCAGGGTCAGGCCGAGCATGTACAGGTTGCTGCTCCAGCTCAGTTGCGCCACCGAGGCGTGCAGTTCCTGGCCCAGGGCCGGATAAGCGGCGTTGAGGGCAAACATGTTGAGCAGGTCGAGGGTGAAACCCAGCAGATAGACCAGGGTGACTTTCGTGCGATAGGGCATGAGTGCTTCGAAGGGCTGGAGAAAGGCGCAGTCTAGTGGCTTGTTGGCGCTTGAATAAGGTGCGTAAACCCGGCAGATTGGTCGAATTATTTTGACAATGGCGAACCCACACGCATGGTCAGCCTCGACCGTTTCGAACTGTTTTGCGCCGTGGTGCAGGCAGGCTCCTTCACCGGCGCCGCCGAGCGCTTGCAGCAAACCCGCGCTGCGGTCAGCTTCAGCATCAAGCAACTGGAAGCTGAATTGGGCGTCACCCTGCTGACCCGCACCACCCGGCGCATCGCCCTGACCGATGCCGGCGAGCGCTTTTACCAGCGTTGCCTGCTGTTGGTCGAAGATGCCCGCATCGCCATCGATGAAGTGCGCGCCGAGCACGCCGGCTTGCAGGGCAGCCTGCGGATTACCACCACGGTCGAGTACGGGCTGAAGGTGCTCGCCCCGGCACTGCAAGCGTTCTGCCGTTTGCACCCTGAGCTGAGCGTGCGTCTGGAAACCCACACCGCTCAGGTCGACCTGGTGCGCGAACGCTTCGATGTCGCCATCCGCCTGGGCCAGGCACACGACTCCGATTACCGTGGCGTATGCCTGGCGAGCTACCAGGTGCGCCTGGTGCTGGCGCCCAGCCTGCTGGCTGCCCACGGCGAGCAGTTGATCAACTCACCCGCGCGCCTGGCTCAGCTGCCGCAACTGGTGCACAGCCGTTTCGAGCAGAACAACCGCTGGGCGCTGGTCGACAGCAAGGCGCGCAGTTCGGAGTATGTCCCTCAGGGCACGCCATTGCTGATCGCCGACAACGCCTCGATCCTGCGTGCCTTTGCCGTGCAGGGCGCAGGCGTGGCGCTGTTGCCGGACTGGCTGGTGGCCGATGAGCTGGCCAGCGGGCAGTTGCTCGATGGGCTGCCCGGCTATGGTTTTGCGCCGCAAAGCGTCTATGCCCTATATCCGTCCAGCCGCCACGTACCGCGCAAGGTCAGCGCCTGGATCGACTTCATCAAGGCTCACCTTGCCCAAGCGCACCACATCGAGGCGGTTCTCACGCCACCGGCTTGAGGTGCAGGCTTGCCTAGAGGGGATGGGTCCACTTTTCGAGGGCCAACGCGTCGGCGATTTTCGTGGCGTATTCAGTGGCGTCGATGTTTTCTTCGTTGCACAACACCGCAACGGTGGTCTGCGCATCCGGAAAGTACATGAACTGCGTCGCATAGCCGGCCCAGCCGCCGGAGTGTTCAAGCAGGCGCGTGCCTTTGTACAGGCGCGGCGACAAACCCATGGCGTAGTCCTCATGGTGCCTTGCCACCCGCGGGCCACTTCTGGACATCACCGCCAGCAGGTCGGGGCCGCCCACTTTGCCGCTGTGCAGATTGGCTCCCCATTTCATCAGGTCGCGTACGCTGGAATGCACCTGGCCGTCGCCGGTCACCTCCCACGGGCTCTCATACCGTTTGACCGGGCCCCACAGCGCACGCGTATAACCCCGCACTACAGCGAAATCAAGCGGGTACTGGTCGACAATCCGGGTATGGGTCATCTGCAACGGTGTGAAGATCGCCTGCTGGGAAAACCGCCGGATGCTCTTGCCGCTGACGCGCTCGACCACCAGCGAGAGCATGAAGTACCCGCTGTTGCTGTAGGAAAACTCTGTGCCGGGGGCAAACTCCGCCTGTTTCTGTGCTGCCAGCAAGGCGAGTGCCTGGGCCTGGGTCAGGGGCTGGGTATCGGCGATGCCTTGAGCCTGGGCGGCATCCTCGTAGCTGGGCAGGCCACCGCTGTGATGCAGCAGGTGGCGCAAGGTCACCGGATCGGCGTAACTGCCCAGCTCAGGTACGTAGCGGCGGATAGAGTCATCCAGCGACAACTTGCCTTCGCGGGCCAGCAAGTGAATGGCGAAGGCGGTGAATTGTTTGGAAACCGAGGCAAGGTTGAACACCGAGTCGGCAGTCAAAGGGCTGCGCTGCTCGATGTCGGCATAGCCGGTAGCGCCTTCGAGCACAAAGGCCTGCTGTTTTTCCACACTGAAGACACAGCCGGGGCCAGCCTGTGCGGTGAGGCGCTTGAAAATCTGCTTCATGTCATTCTTGACCTGGGCAGGTGTGGTCTGCAGTACCTCGCTGAAGTACTCGGCGGCCGGGGTACTCAGATACTGCCAACTGACATCCATGGTGTTCTCCCTCGTGGTTGATCAAGCAGGCCTGATCATAAGAACCGCGCTGATGATTAACTTGAGGGCATTTGTGAAAAAGTGCGGCGGACGGTTAACAGGTTTCTCTGTTCAGGCCAGGCCGTTCAGGTTGTTGAGAAAATCCCCGAAGCCGCCGCGCACCCGGCAGTCCTTGCGGCTGCTGGTCGACACGCTGTTGCGCGCGGTCCAGACGATATGTGCGCCGCTTTGCTGCAGGTCGTTGACCAGTTGCACATCCTCGTGCAGCGGCAATGGCTGGAACCCCCCGACCTTTTCGTAGGCGCGGGCGCAGATGCCGAGGTTGGCGCCGTGTATGTGCCGGTGGCCTTCGCGGGCCTGGTAATGGGCCAGGTAGCGTTCGCGCAGCGCCGCATCCTGGTGGGCTTGCCAGGTCTCGACATGCACGGTGCCGCACACCGCATCGGCGGCAAAGGCCAACTGGCACAACAGCCAGTCGGCCGGGACGCAGCTGTCGGCATCGGTGAAGGCCAGCCAGCGTGCGCCACGCTCGAGCATCAACGCCGCACCGGCGCGGCGCGCCTGGCCGACATTGCGCGCCTGGACCTTGAGCAGCTCCACGCCATGGGCGCGGGCGACGGCCTCGCTGGCATCGCTGCAGGCGTCCAGTACCACCACCGTCTGCACCTCTTCGCCCCGCGCCGTTAGCGCCCGGGCGGCACGGCCAAGGGCGCGCAGGCAGCGGCCGAGCAGTTGTTCTTCGTTATGCGCGGGGACAATCACGGCAATCATTGGCAGGGCTCGTCAAGGTCGATGGCATAAGGCTGGACGCACCAGTATTCAAGAACAAAGTCGGCCTCTTCGTGGCGCAGGCTGCGGTACAACGGCAAGCGCTCGGCCAGCAGTTCATGGACCTGGTGGCCGGTCTGCGGGCAGCCGTCGATCGGGTGCAGCCAATGGCACAGCAGCAGGGCGCCGTCAGAGGTCAGGCTGGCCGTGGCGCGCTCCAGCACTTCCAGCCACTGGCCGGGGTCCAGGTAGTAGCCGATCTCGCTGAGCACGATCAGCTCGAACTCGCCGGCCGGCCAGTCGCCAGGCAGGCAGCCTTGCATGACCTCGGCGTTGGGCCATGGCCGCAGGCGTTCAGCGGCCAGTTGCACGGCGGTGGCGTTGAGGTCCTGGCACAAAAGGCTTTCGCAGCGCTCGGCGAGGGCGGCGCTGAGTTCGCCATTGGCGCAGGCCGGCTCGAATACGCGGCCGTAGTACTGACGCGGCAGGCTGGCCAGCAGCAGCTCGCGCTTGCGTTTTTCGTACCAGCGGGTGCGAAACGCCCAAGGGTCGTCGCTGTGCGCGAACAGGTGCTCGAAGTAGCTGGCCGAGACGCTCATGTGAACACCAGTTCGAAAGGTTGCTGCAGGCGGGCCAGGGCCTCGCGGTCAAGCACCGGCGGGGTCTGTTCGTCGGCCTGCAACTGGCTGGTATGGGCGGCGATGGCCTGTTGCTTGAGGGCCAGCACCGCGCGGTCGAGAAACAGCTTGTGGGCGCGCTGCCAGGGCAGCCGCGGGTCGCTGGGGCGGGCCCAGTGCCAGGCCCAGATCGGCACTTCGATCAAGCGCGCACCGACAGTGTCGCAGGCGCGGGCGCAAGCGCGGCCTACTGCTTCATGGTCGCAGTGGCCGTCCAGGCGCCAGGTGGTCAGCACCCGGTCGCTGGCGCGCAGTAGCTGCACCAGGCGTTCGGCCAGCCAGCGTTCATGGTTGGCCACGGCGCTGTCGGCCAGGCCCAGGCGCAGCCAGCTCAGGCGGCTCAGGTCCAGCCCGAGGCGGCGCAGGGCATCGGCGCTTTCCCGTGGGCGTTGCTGGCGCAGGCGTTCGCTGGTCCAGTGGCGCGAATCGGGGTGACTGGCCTCACCGTCGCTGACCGAGACCAGCAGCAACTCGTGTTCACGGCCACGCATGCCAGCCAGCACCCCGCCGCAGCCGAGCACTTCGTCGTCCGGGTGCGGGGCGACCACCACCAGGCGCCTGCCAACAGGCACCAACTGGTCATGGGTAATTGCCGGCACCGACTGCAGGATCGCCGACGCTTGCCAGTGCGCCAGCGGTGTGCCCGGCGCCTGGATCGGGTTCTGCGGTGGTTGCAGGGTCATAGCCGCCAGCCTCCCTCGGGGGTTGCACGCACTTGCCGGCCCAGCTCGGCCAGGTCGCGCTCGGCATGGCTCTGGCGCAGGAACACCGGCAGGTCGGCGCTGAGCCGGGCAAACTGGCTGTCGCGACAGAACGGCGTCGCGCCCAGGGCCCGGCCGACGTGATCGAGCACACACAGCGCGGCGCTCTCGACCTGCGCGCGCAGGCGCCGGACGCTCAGTTCGGCATCGCTGCCAGGGTGGCCGTCGATCCACGCCGCGGTTTCATGCAAGGCCGCCCGGGCACCGGCAAGCGCAGCGTCGACTGCACCCAGATGGGCCTGGGCGTGGGCGTCTTCATGGCTGCGGCAATGTTCGAGCAAAAACTCGCCCAGGGTTTGCGCCGCGCCGTACCAGCAGGCGGCGATGCCAGCGCCACCGTGCCAGAAGCCCGGTCGCGACAGGTACTGGCCGCTGCTGCCGACCAGGTGCGCCGGGCAGTCGTTGAACTCGACATCGACGCTGGCGGTAATGGCCATGCCGACCGCCTGCCAGCCGTCATTGAAGATGCGCAGCGCCGGTTGGTTCAAGGCCACCGCCACCAGTTGCGGACGGTCTTGTTCGTCCCAGGCGGTGAGCAGCGCCCGGTCGATCTGCAGGGCGCCGGAGCACCAGGCCTTGCGGCCTTGCAGGTGCACGTCGTTGCCGGTGCGACGGACGATACGCACCCGCGCATTCGGCGGCTCGGCTGCCCATACCCCCCAACTGCCCGCCGGGTCCAGATGGCTGGCGCCGCACTCATGGATGATCGCCAGGGCGTCGGTGTGGCCCTCGAACAGCTTGGCCAGGGCCAGATCAGCCCCGGCGACCTCGGCCAGTACCTGCCAACGCTGCAGGGTGCGGCCATGGCCGGGCAGCGGCAGTTGATCGAGACCGGTCTCCCGGCATTGTTCCAGGCAGCGTTGCAACTGGCGGTCGAGGGTCAGCGCCTGCGGGCGACGGGCGAAGGTCTGTAACAGCTCCAGGTGGTTCATGACTCAACCCCCATGCGCCGGCGCAGTTCCTTGCTGATCGACTGGCGTACCTGGCCATACCCGGCCCAAGGGTCATCGCCTGCGGCCAGGCGTTCGCCGAGGTTGAGCAGGTTCCACTGGTTCGCGCCTTTAAGCTCGGTCAGCTCTTCACGGCGAATTGGCACCGACACCGGCAGCCCTTCGCGGGCGCGAATCGAATAGGCACAAACCGTGGTCGCACCTTTACCGTTGCGCAGGTAGTCGATAAAGATCCGCCCGACCCGGTTCTTCGGCCCGGACACCGCCGACAGACGCTCGGGGAACAGCCCGGCCAGGTGCTGGACCATGGCCTGGCTGAAGCCTTTGACCTCGTCCCAGCCGGCGCGCCGGGTCAGCGGCACGACAATGTGCATGCCCTTGCCGCCGCTGGTCTTGAGGAACGCTTGCAAGCCCAGTTCATCGAGCAATGCAAGGGTCAGCTGGGTGGCTTCGAGCATGGCCTTCCACGGCAGCGCCGGATCCGGGTCGAGGTCGAGGATCAAGCGGTCGGGCCTGTCGAAATCCTTGGCGGTGGCGTTCCAGGTGTGCAGCTCGAGGGTGTTCATCTGCACGGCGCCGAGCAGGGTCCGGGCCTGGTCGATGATCATCAGCGCCTGGCCGGCTTCGGCCTTGGCGTGGCTTTCAAGGCCCGGGATGTTCAATTGCGCGGCGTTCTTCTGGAAGAACAGCTCGCCGGCCAGGCCATCGGGTGCGCGCACCAGCGCCACCGGGCGGCGCTTGAGGTGCGGCAGGATCCACTCGGCGACCTGGGCGTAGTACTCGGCGACCTGGCGCTTGCTGATGCCGGTGCTGGCGTCGATGACGCGGTCGGGGTGGGTCAGGTGCAGGTTGGACGTTTTGCTTGCCGGGGTTTTCACGGGTTGCTCCAGGCCAATGGCCTTGGCCGGTTTGTCGTCGCGCAGGCCATGGAACACCGAATGGCGGACCACGCCGTCGCGGGTCATCTGCGCATAGGCGACCTCGGCCAGTAGCCTTGGCTTGAGCCAGTGCACACCTTTGGCCTCGGCGCCCCTGGGCGGCTTGGCAAACTGCGGCCTGGCCACTTCGAGGGGTTTGAGGCGCTGGTGAATATGGGCCAGGGTCGCGCTGTTGAACCCGGTGCCGACCTTGCCGGCATAGCGCAGCTCGCCGTTGTCATCATGCAGGGCCAGCAACAGCGCGCCGAAGGCCTCGCGCGAGCCCTTGGGCTCGGTAAAGCCGACGATGACGAACTCCTGGCGCTGCTTGCACTTGAGTTTGATCCAGTCGCTGCTGCGCCGGTTCAGGTAGCTGCTGCCCAGGCGCTTGCCGATCAGGCCTTCCATCCGCAGTTTGCAGGCGCTGTCGAGCAACGACTCGACGCTTTGCTCAAAGTCGGCGGAAAAGCGCAGGCGTTTTTCATCGGCCTTTTCCAGCACCTTCGCCAACGCCGCACGTCGTTGCTCCAGCGGGCATTGGCGCAGGTCCATGCCGTTGAGGTAGGGCACATCGAACAGGTAATAGAGGATCTGCTCGTCGCGTTGCTGGTCGAAGGCATTCTGCAGGGCCTGGAAATCCGCGACGCCGTGCTCATTGGCCACCACCATCTCGCCATCGAGCCAGGCCGAGTGCAGGCCGAGCCTGGCCAGGGCCTTGGCTTGCCGGGGCAGCCTGGCGGTCCAGTCATGGCCGTTGCGGGTGAACAGGCGCACCTCGTCACCTTCGATGCGGGCGAGAATGCGGTAGCCGTCGAACTTGACTTCGTAGCGCCAGTCGCCTTCGGGCGGCGTCTCTACCAGGGTGGCCAGTTGCGGCTTGAGCGAGGCGGGCAGGGCAGCTTTTTTCGCGCCGCCGAGTTCGCTGTTGCCGTCTGCCTTGGGTGTGCGCGTGGGCAGCGTGCGTTCGCTGACCACGCTGTCCGGCTCGGCTTCGAGAATGTCGTAGTCGGCCTGCGGGCGCGCCTGGGCATCGTCGGACTTGATCAGCAGCCACTGCTCCTTCTTGCCGGCCAGGTGAGTGCGAAACAGGTTCCAGATGCCCGAGAGTTTCTCGCCCTGCAGGCGAAAGCGCAGCTTGCCCTTGGCATAGGCCTTGTGTGGATCTTCTTCGGGAATCCATACCCCACGGTCCCAGACGATCACATCACCGGCACCGTAATGACCTTCGGGGATGGTGCCTTCGAAACTGGCGTAGTCCAGCGGGTGGTCTTCGACGTGCACGGCCAGGCGCCGGACCTTGGGGTCCAGCGACGGGCCCTTGGGGATGGCCCAGCTTTTCAGGGTGCCGTCCAGCTCCAGGCGAAAGTCATAGTGCAGGTGGCTGGCGTCGTGTTTCTGGATGCAGTACTGCAGGGCGTGGGCGGTTTTTTTGCCGCTGCGCTGATGGCCTGCGGGCTCCGGGGTAGCGTCGAAATTGCGCTTGCGCGCGTACTCCTGCAACGGCTTGGCCATGGCGGTGTCCTGCGGCTTTTGGGCGGGTCCTAAGCATTGGGATAGGGCGGCAGGGGTGGGAGTTCAATCGGCTTTTGTTCGAGGTGGGGCCGCTGCGCACCCCATCGCCGGCAAGGCCGGCTGCCACAGGGTGCGAGCGGTCGGTGTATCAGCCTTGTTTCTTGATGATCGCCTCACTGATGCTCGCCGGCGCCTCGGCGTACTTGGTGAACTCCATGGTGTAGCTGGCGCGGCCCTGGGTCATCGAGCGCATCTGTGTGGAGTAGCCGAACATCTCGCCCAGCGGCACTTGCGCGCGCACTACCTTGCCCGCCGGGGTCTCGCCGCCTTCCTGGATCATCCCGCGGCGCCGGCTGAGGTCACCCATGATGTCGCCCTGGTATTCTTCGGGGGTCACCACTTCGACTTTCATCACCGGTTCCAGCAGCACCGCGCCGCCTTTTTGCGCCAGTTGCTTGGTGGCCATGGAGGCGGCGACCTTGAAGGCCATCTCATTGGAGTCGACGTCGTGGTACGAGCCGTCGAACACCGTAGCCTTGAGGCCGATCAGCGGATAACCGGCGAGCACGCCGTTTTGCATTTGTTCTTCGATACCTTTCTGGATCGCCGGGATGTATTCACGCGGCACCACGCCGCCGACCACTTCGTTGACGAACTCCAGGCCCTCTTTGCCTTCATCGCCCGGGGCGAAGCGGATCCAGCAGTGGCCGTACTGGCCGCGACCGCCGGACTGGCGAACGAACTTGCCTTCGATCTCGCAGGTGTTGCGGATCTTCTCGCGGTAGGCCACCTGCGGCTTGCCGATATTGGCCTCGACGCCGAACTCGCGGCGCATGCGGTCGACGATGATGTCCAGGTGCAACTCGCCCATGCCGGAGATGATCGTCTGCGCCGTCTCTTCGTCGGTACGCACGCGAAACGACGGGTCTTCCTGGGCCAGCTTGCTCAGGGCGATGCCCATTTTCTCCTGGTCGGCCTTGGTTTTCGGCTCGACCGCCACCGAGATTACCGGGTCGGGGAAGTCCATGCGCTCGAGGATGATCGGCTGGTTGATGTCACAGAGGGTGTCGCCGGTGGTGACGTCCTTCATGCCGATCAGCGCGGCGATGTCGCCGGCGCACACGTCCTTGATCTCGGCGCGCTGGTTGGCGTGCATCTGCACCATGCGCCCGATCCGCTCCTTCTTGCCCTTGACCGAATTGAGCACGGCATTGCCGGAGCTGAGCACGCCGGAGTAGACCCGGGCGAAGGTCAGGGTGCCGACGAAGGGGTCGGTGGCGATCTTGAACGCCAGCGCCGAGAACGGTTCGTTGTCGTCGGCATGGCGTTCCAGGTGCTTGTCTTCGTGGTCCGGGTCGGTGCCGTTGATCGCCGGGATTTCCGAGGGCGCCGGCAGGTAGTCGATGACCGCGTCGAGCATCAGCGGCACGCCCTTGTTCTTGAACGACGAGCCGCAGATCGCCGGGACGATCTGGTTGGCCAGGGTGCGCTGGCGCAGGCCGGCCTTGATCTGCTCGTTGCTCAGCTCCTGGCCGTTGAGGTACAGCTCCATGAACTCGTCGTTGGCCTCGGCGGCGGCCTCGACCATGTGCGCGCGCCATTCGTTGGCAAGCGCGAGCATGTCGGCGGGAATCTCTTCTTCACGGTAGCTGGTGCCCTGGTCGTCGTCGTTCCAGTAGATGGCCTTCATCTTCACCAGGTCGATCTGCCCGGCGAAATGTTCCTCGGCGCCGATCGACAGCTGGATCGGCACCGGGTGGTGGCCCAGGCGCTGGTCGATCTGCTTGACCACGCGCAGAAAGTCCGCGCCCTGGCGGTCCATTTTGTTGACGTAGGCCAGGCGCGGTACATGGTACTTGTTGGCCTGGCGCCAGACTGTTTCCGATTGCGGCTCGACGCCGTCGGCGCCGCTGAACACCACCACCGCGCCGTCGAGCACGCGCAGCGAGCGCTCGACCTCGATGGTGAAATCGACGTGGCCGGGGGTGTCGATGATGTTGAAGCGGTACTTGTCGGGGAACTGCTTGGTCGAGCCCTGCCAGAACGCCGTGGTCGCCGCCGAAGTGATGGTGATGCCGCGCTCTTGCTCCTGGGCCATCCAGTCCATGGTCGCGGCGCCGTCGTGCACCTCGCCCATCTTGTGGTTGACCCCGGTGTAGAACAGGATGCGTTCGGTGGTGGTGGTCTTGCCGGCGTCAACATGGGCGACGATACCGATGTTGCGGTACAGCTCGATAGGGGTGGTGCGCGCCATGAGGGGTCACCTGTGTGTGATGCACAAGAAGAGGGTACTCCCAAGGTAGCAGAAGTGCAGCGCCTTGCACGGCGGGCCATGGCTGAAGCAGGTTCATCCATGGGCTGAGCAGGCATCGGTTGTAAAGCGACCGGGGCTGTCGCTTAATCGTTGCATTCGCCTCATGGAGCTGCCCGATGCCGCTGGAAAAATCCGTTACTGCCTGGTGCCAAAGTCATCCGTTGATCGCAGGTCTTGTGGCGCTGCGCCCGACCTGCTGGTTCAACCCGGCCCTGGCGCCGTGCGCCGAAGCCCTGGGTGACGTGGCGCTGACCGCCGCGGATATCCGTGAGGCCAGCGCGCGGCTCGAACGCTTTGCCCCGTTCATCGCCTCGGCGTTCCCCGAAACCTCGGCCAGCGCCGGCATCATTGAATCGCCGTTGGTGGCGCTGCACGCGTTGCAGGCGGTGCTGTGCGCCGAGCAGCAACTGCCAGTGAACGGCGCGCTGTGGCTCAAGGCCGACAACCTGCTGCCGATTTCCGGTTCGATCAAGGCCCGTGGCGGCATCTATGAAGTGCTCAAGCATGCCGAAGACCTGGCCCTCAAAGGCGGCCTGCTGCAACCGGGCGACAGCTACGCCAGGCTCGACAGCGATGCCGCCCGGGCGTTCTTCGGCCAGTACAGCGTGGCGGTCGGCTCCACCGGCAACCTGGGCTTGTCGATCGGCATCATCAGCGCGCGCCTGGGTTTCAAGGCCACCGTGCATATGTCTGCCGATGCTCGCCAGTGGAAAAAGGAGCGCCTGCGCGCCTGCGGCGTCGAGGTGCGCGAGTACAGCGCCGACTACAGCGTGGCGGTGGAGCAGGGGCGTAAGGAGGCCGTGGGCGATGCGCACTGTCACTTTGTCGATGATGAAAATTCGCTGAACCTGTTCCTCGGTTACGCCGTGGCCGCCGAGCGCCTGCAGCGCCAGTTGGCGGAACAGGGCATCGTGGTGGATGCCGAGCACCCGCTGTTCGTCTACCTGCCTTGCGGCGTCGGCGGGGGGCCTGGTGGCGTGGCCTTCGGCCTCAAGCAGATCTTTGGCGACGCGGTGCATTGCCTGTTCGCCGAACCGACCCACTCGCCGTGCATGTTCCTAGGCGTGTACACCGGCCTGCACGACGCGGTGTCGGTGTACGACTTCGGCATCGACAACCAGACCGCCGCCGACGGCCTGGCGGTGGGCCGGCCCTCGGGCTTTGTCGGCCGTTCGTTGCAGCGCCTGGTCGATGGCTACTACACCGTCAGCGACGCCACCCTGTACCGCCAGCTGGCGCAGATGCAGGCGTGTGAGGGCATCGAACTCGAGCCGTCGGCGCTGGCCGGGCTCGCGGGCATGTGCACTGTGCTGCAGGAGCAGCAGGGCTACCGTCAGCGCCTGGGCTTGAGTGAGGCGCGCATGGCCCGCGCCACCCACCTGGTGTGGGGCACCGGCGGCAGCATGGTGCCGCGCGAGGAGATGGACCGCTACCTGGCCAGGGGCCGCGCAGAACTTGCCGGTAACTGACCATGCTCAACCTGCCCGATCGCCTTGGCAGCCGCTTGAGCGGTGCCCAGTTCGCTAACCTGCACACCTTTGTCGCGGTTGCCCGGCACCTGAGTTTTAGCCAGGCAGCGCAAGAGCTGTGCCTGACTGCCAGCGCCGTCAGCCATCGCATCGCCCGCCTGGAGCAAGCCCTGGCGTTGCGCCTGTTCGAACGCCTGACCCGGCGCATTCGCCTGACCGCTGAAGGCGAGCGCCTCTATCAAGTGCTGCAAGGCTTGGAAGCGCAACTGCAAGAAGCCCTGCAACCGTCGACTGAAGAAGTCAGCGGTGCCCTGAGCCTGTATGTGCGGCCGTCGCTGGCCCAGCACTGGCTGGTGCCGCGCCTGGCGGATTTCCAGCAGCGCTATCGGCAGGTCAGCCTGGACATCCGCACCGGCAACGAGCCGGTGGATTTTCGCACCCGCCCGGTGGACCTGGCCTTGTTGTATGGCCATGGCGAGTTTCCCGGGCTGGCCAGCCAGTTGTTGATGGATGAGCGCGTCGCCCCGGTGTGCAGCCCGCAGTATGCCGAGCGCCACGGCCTGATCGACCACCCCGGGCGCCTGGCCCAGTGCACCTTGCTGCACGATGCCCTGGCCTGGGAGCACGCCGCCTTCGACGCCGAGTGGCAACGCTGGGCCGGCGAGCAGGGCGTACAACAGCACCTGCCCGCCCGCCACCTGACCTTCGACCGCTCCGACCTGTGCAGCGCTGCCGCCAGCCACCATGCTGGCGTGGCCATCGGTCGCCAGCGCCTGGTGCAACCCTTGCTCGACCAGGGCGCGTTGATCCTGCCCCTGGGGGGCTTCAGCCAGACGGCGGGGCAGGGTTACTACCTGGTGCATCCGCCGCGGGAGAGGTTACCGCTGCGTTTGCGGGTGATGATTGGGTGGTTGCAGGTGCAAGTGGGTGACGGCTGAGCTGTTTCAAGTCGCATCGACGCTACAGGCATAGGTTTCACGTGTGCTTTCGGGCGGCTGTTTTCGGCTTCTTTTCCGGACGCTTGCCCGGGCGTACCGCCCACAGATGCGCATTGGCACGCAGACGTTCCTGGATGTGCGCCGGATAGCTGGCCAAGGTGGTTTGCGGCGGGACCGGCTTGCCGGGCAGGCCGGCCTGGCGGATCAGTTTTGGCCAGCGCGGTTTCCAGCACAGCAGCAGGCTTGCCCAGTGGCCCATGCCGATAATCACGAATGCTGGCCAGATCAGCAGCAGCCCGATTTTGATGCCCCGCGACGCATGCCGAAAGTACTGGGTCAACCCTTCGAATTGCGGCGTAAAAGCCTGCCAGGGCCAGGGGAAATGTGAGGTGATGCGCGGGCGTGGCAGGCTCTGCGGACCTTCATCCATGAAGCGGCGGATAAACTCCCACTCATCGCGCAGTTCTGCCTGGTTGTTACCGGCCTTGCCGACCCAGACACTTACTGGGTGCAGGGTGTCGGTCACCCGTGCCGACCAGTAGAGAAACAGCGGTACACCCACACCACCGGCTATCGAATAGCGTTCGCCAGCGCCGGAGGAGGTGACGCCTTTCCACGGTAGGGTCATGATGCCGCCGCAATAACTGGGGCGATGCAGGTAAACCTGCTGGGTCTTGTGGTTGAAACGGATCAGCAAATGGCGGGAGGTGAACATCTCTAGCCGGGTGAAGCGCAAGCCGTATTTCAGATAAAACCAGGAAGCCGCTGACGCCAAACTACCCAGAAACATAGCAAGTAGCAGGTCGTGCCCATAGACGGCGTTTGACTTGGTTAATAGAATTTCTATGGCTGAAACTATTAAAGATCCTGCTAGCAAGAACTCGATCAGCACTACTGTCATCACTGCGAGTGTGAGTATGGTCACGAGTCCACGTTTGGCCTCTGAGGTGCCACAGCGCATTTCTAGTGCGACATCATCGAAAACATAAACGGGGCCTCTGGCTTTCGGGGTTTGGCTGACACTCTCTTGCGCTGCGGCTTGCGAGTCGTGCGCGTCTGATTCATATACATCTATTTTTTTCAGATGGTTGTGTCTGTTTGTCTCATGCCCCTTTTTTCGTTTTGCCTCCACGCATACTTGCCAAAAACCCCACTCGAAGAAGTACATCAAAGCACCTCGCTAATGGCATTGAAAAATTCGTTAAGTTCCTCCTTGGTGCTGTTGTAACCTTTTAAATCATTACTGAGTCTGAAGCAGCAATGATCACTCCATTTCTCTAGTGCATTTCCATCGAGAATAAAAAGAGCTGACGTCGCAAAGATAACAACCACGCCACCTACCCAAGTCATGCGACCAAGCAATAGCATGGCGGCCCTACTGGCGGCCAAATCGGCGGACCACCCAGATAAAGCTCGAAGCGCTACTTGGGTGCTTACGTTTCGTGTCCTCAGCGCGAGCCAACTAAAATATGCTCCCCCCTGAGCAAATGCCATGCCGCCTTGGCCGATCAATAGGGCAAGAGTGGCGTTTACTCGGGTAAAGTAAGCAGTAAGGAGAATGTGATGCCTGACAGGCGAATTTGAATTCTTGCTATGAGCTCCAATCGCATCGCCTACATCCAGACCAATACTCACCAACCCACCCACCGTCGCCAACCCCGCTCCCCACAATCGATACCGCCCCAAACTAATCTGCGCCCCACGCGCAGTCACACTGTTTTGCCCGACACTCGCCAGTGCCTGCTCGGTGCCCACGGCCAGCAGTTCCAGGCCCGCCGCTGCGCTGGTCAGGCCGGCGGCCGAGACTTCGCTCCAGAAGCGTTGGTCCTTGTCGTGGCGACGACCTTGCAGCAGCAACAGGCTGGCTTCGAGCAACAACAAGCCGCTGCTGATGCGCAATCGGTAGAAGGCATTGCTGTGGGCTTCGGTGAGGTTGCGTACATAGGCCTGATCTAGGCGCCGGGTGATAGGTGCGGCGACTCGGCCGGGTGATGGAGAGTGGCCGGCAGCGGCATGTTCGGCCATCCGCAGGTTCAGCGCCTGCTCGCCAAGCGAGGCGACCAGGTAACTGCTCAAGCGGCGGTGCAAGGCTCTGTCGAGGTGGCTGGGCGTCCCCGCGCGCAATGTTTCGCGGCCCAGTTGTCCTAGCCAGGCCAGGGCTCCAGCGCTGTTGATATGACCATGCTGGGCGATCAGTTCAAGGTGGCCGTCGACCCGACTGAACTGGGCGGCCAGTTCCTTGCTGAGTTTGAGTCCGGATTCCAGTTGCTGCCAATCGTCGCCTTCCGGCGAACGGGAAAGCTGGATTCGGGTTTGCTGGAGCACTTGCTCGATACTCCGCTGGTTGTAGACAAACGAACGCAGGGCCAGATTGCCTGGCTCGATCGTCTCGGCGCGCCACCACTGGCCCAGTAGCTGAGCGCCGGCGGATACGCCTTCCATGCCGACTACGCATAGGCCGGTCTGGTGAGCGAAGCACAGCCCACTGTTGAGGTCGTCCTGATCGTAGTGGGCCAGGGCATCAAGCAAGTGTGGGTGCTGCAGCCAGGCCAGGTGATCAGCGGCGCGCGCGTCCGCCAGGCGCTGGGCTTCGCGGCTTTCGGTCTCGAACCAGCCCAATTGCACTCGCATGGCGTCGACGTTGACCCGCGGCAGGTAGCGCTCCTCGAACAGCTTGCTGAACTCGCCGCGCTGCGCCCGTGCCTCCAGTTCACTGCGCTTGGTTCGGGTCTGGTAATCAAGTGCGCCTTGCTTGACACCCTCCCACCAGTCACGGTCCATGCCGGGCAACAGCGCATTGTCAGCGCCCTGGAGCTGCTCGCGCATGGCGTCACTGTGGTGCTTTGTCAGGGCGGCAACCTTGCGCTCACTGAAGTTCTTTTGCAGTTCGGTAAACGCTTGCGCCACCAGTACTTTGCGCTCATTGCTGGGCCCGGGTTTGCCTTCGGCGTCACGCTGGCTGTGTTCGAGCCAGTCCTTGAGGTGCTCCAGCGCGCCATTGCGCCAGGCATTGAGCGTTTGGGTAATGCCGATGGCATCTTCGACCACAATCGCCACCCCGCGTGGCCTGGGCTTACCGGGTGCGGGCATGAGCAGGCTGCGCGATGCGGTAAACCTGACCACCTGTTCGGTTGCGAACAACTGTGCGTCAAGCAGGTTGCGCAGTGCCGGGTCGCGTTCAGCGGCAAAATCGGCGACCAGGTCGAGCTGGCCGTAGGTCAGCACATGGGGCTCGGGAATCGTGCAGGAGGGCCCGACGAACCTGCCGATGTCGAGGGCCAGTGGGGCATTGCGCTGGCGCAGCAGGGCTTGCTGGGCGGCCGCTGTCAACGGGTCGGGACTGTAGAACAGGCGCAGTTCCAGGAGGTCGTCGAGCTCATGTATGGTGAGCGTCCAGACGATGCCGCGCAGCACGGCCTGTGGATCGAACGCTGGCGGTGGAGGGGCCCAGGGTTGCTCCGGATCCATCACGGTGAGGGAGCCATTGGCGGCAATGCGCCAAGGCAAGCGCAAAGTATAGCGACCCGTGCTCCGACGTTTTTCCATGAGGTAGAGAAAGCCTTCGCGCAGTGGCCGGATGGCGTAGCTGGCCTGGCTCAGGTCTACCGCGTTGTGTGGGTGGCGAAGGTGGTCGGGCAGCTCTGGCAATGCTTTGCGTCGTGAAGCGCTGCCGCCGACCACGGCATAGCGCAGCGGTAATACGGTGAAGGTACGGGTGCAATGAACTACCGGCTCGCGGTCGAGCGGGTCGCTGTAACTTCTGCGTGCGATGTCGTCCAGTATTTCCCGGGTCAGCATCAAGCCTCCTTAAGTAAGTCGCTGAAGCAGGCTTGCCTGCTCGCAGTGAAGCGTCCTTGTCACAAGGCGCAGACCTTAAGGGGAAATGCTGCAGCGTGTCTTGGCCCGGCAGTCCCAAAGTTATGTGGGAAACTTCTGTGAGTGTAATTGGGACTGCTTTTCTGACGCTGGGAGACTACTGCACTTCGATCCAGCGCCCCTCCTGGCGATCCGACTGCACACACGCCTCGATAAATGCCATGCCGCGCAGGCCGTCTTCAGCGGTCGGGCACAGGCGTGCCAAGGGCGCCGGGGCGCGCTGTTCGCGGCGGGCCCTGATCAGTTCGGCGGCGTCGCTGTAGATGTTGGCGAAGGCTTCGAGCAGGCCTTCGGGCTGGCCGGCCTTGATTCGCGTGGCTTGCCTGGCGGCATCGCTGAGCCAGCTTTCACCCCGGCGCAGCACCTGGTGCGGCTGGTCCTGGTGGCGCAGTTCGAGGCGCTCGGGTTGTTCCTGGTGCCAGTACAGCGAGCCGCTCGAGCCAAAGATCCGGATCTGCAAGCCATGGCGCTGGCCGGCAGCGACGAAGCTTGCCCATAGCAGGCCTCGGCCGCCGCCGCTCAGGCGCAGTTTGACGTGGGCGTTGTCGTCCGAGGCGCGGCCCGGCACCAGGGTGCTGAGCTCGGCCGAGACCTGGCTGACCTCCTGGCCTGTTACAAAGCGCAGCAGTTGGTGGGCATGCACGCCGACATCGGCCAGTACCGACGAAGCGCCGGCCTGGCTGGGGTCGGTGCGCCAGGCCAGGGCCTTGACCCCTTGCTGCTCCAGCGGGTGGGTGCCGAAGGCGCTGGCGTGCTCGACCTGTACCAGGCGCACCTCGCCGATCGCACCCTGGGCGATCAGTTCGCGGGCTTCGCGAATCAACGGGTAGCCGCTGTAGTTGTGGGTCAGCAGGTGCAGGGCAGGGCCTTGGCGAACCTGATCGAGCAGGGCATTGGCCTGGGCAAGGTTCGCCGCCAGCGGCTTGTCGCAGATGACATCGATACCGTGCTTGAGAAACGCAAGGCTCGCCGGTACGTGCACGGCATTGGGCGCCATGATCGCCACCACCTGGATGCCGTCTGCGCGGGCGGCTTCGGCCCTGGCCATGGCTTCAAAATCGGCATAGGCGCGCTCTGGCGCCACGCCATAGGCCTGGGCCGCGGCCAGGTTGCGCTCGGGGTCGCGGGCGAAGACCCCGGCGACCAGCTGGTAATGGCCGTCCAGGGACGCTGCGTAGCGGTGAGTCGAACCGATCGACGACTCCAGGCCGCCGCCGACAAAGCCCAGGCGCAGTCGTTGTTGTGGGTTGGCCATGGTTTTCATTGGGCGCCTCCGTTGGCGTGCTTGAGTTCGCGGGCAAAATGTTCGATCGCCAGCACGTAGCCGTGAGTGCCGAAACCGGCCAGCACCGCCTTGGCCACCAGCGATACATAGGAGTGGTGGCGGAAGGCTTCGCGGCGGTGGACGTTGGAGATATGCACCTCGATCACCGGCACTTCGGCGGCAATCAAAGCGTCGTGAATTGCCACCGAGGTGTGGGTCCAGGCGCCGGGGTTGATGACGACTCCGGCGACCCGGCCACGGGCCTGGTGAATCCAGTCGATCAGTTGGCCTTCGTGGTTGGTCTGCTGGAACTCAAGCTTCAGCTCCAGGCGCCTGGCCGCCTGCTGGCAGAGGCTTTCGACATCGGCCAGGGTTTCGCGGCCGTAGACTTCGGGTTGGCGCAGGCCGAGCATGTTCAGGTTGGGGCCGTTGAGCACGAGCAGGGTATTCATGGCTGGCTTCCAGTCAGGGCGTTGGCGCGCAGGGCGTCGTAGGTGGGTTTGTCCAGGCTCACCGCGTCGGCCTTGCCGAGTTGGTCGATGGGCGTGCGGTAGGTTTCCGGGGCGCTCCAGGCGGCGATGGCCGACAGCGCGGTGACCAGGCAGGTGATGGCGCCGATCAGCAGTGGCACGTTGTCGGAGCCCGGCGGCGCCACGGCGGCGAACAGCGCCGGCAGCAAGGCGGTGATCATGTAGCCGATGTTCTGCGCCACGGCCATGGCCGAGACCCGGTAATGGGTCTGGAACTGTTCGGGGAAGAAGCTTGGGAAGATGGCGTTGTAGCCCTGGTAGATCATCCCCCACATCAGCAGCGAGGCGGCAAACGCCAGCGGCAGGTTGTGCAGGCTGATGGCATAGAGGTAAAGGAACGACATCAACCCGCAGCCGATGGCGCTGCCGATGATCAGCGGGCGGCGGCCGATGCGGTCGGAGAGGTTGCCGACAAAGGGGATCACCAGCACCGCGACGATGTTGCCGACCACCGGGATCCACAGGTACACGCTCTTGTCAAAACCCACGCCGTAGGCCGGCTGTACCGCATAGGCGGCGCCGAACACGGTGGTCACCACCGGGATCACGTTCATCAGCGACACCCCGAGTACTACCAGCATGCCGCGCCAGCTGTGCTTGAAGGCTTCACCGATGGGCGAGCGCTGGCGCACCACCTTGGCGACTTTCTGGGTGAACGCCGCCGGCTCCTCGACCTCGCGGCGGATGATGAATGCTGCCAGCAGCACGGCGGCACTGAGCAGGAAGGGGATGCGCCAGCCCCAGCTGTTGAAGGCCTCTTCGGGCATGAAATAGGCCAGCGGCAGGAAGATTGCCGCCGCCAGCACCTGGCCGGCCTGCACGCCCTGCAGGGTGAAGCTTGCGTAAAAGCCACGACGACCGGGCGGCGCATGTTCGAGGATCATCGAGCTGGCACCGGCGATTTCCCCGGCCACGGCAAAGCCCTGGACCAGGCGCAGCACCACCAATAGCACTGGCGCCCAGTAGCCGATCTGGTTGTAGGTCGGCAGCAGGCCGACGGCAAAGGTGGCCAGGCCCATCAGCAGCATGCACAGCAGCAACACATGCTTGCGCCCGCGGGTATCGCCCCAGTGGCCGAGCACGAAGGCGCCGACCGGGCGCGCCAGGTAGCCGACGCCGTAGGTGGCCAGGGAGGCGACGATGGCCAGTTTCGGGTCGCTGGAAGGGAAGAAGATCTGCGGGAAAATCAGCGCCGCAGCCTGGGCATAAATGAAGAAGTCGTAGTACTCGAGCGCCGAGCCGACCCAGCCGCTGGCCGTGGCTTTCTTGGTTTGCCGGGCTGCATGCAGCCCTTGGGGATGGTTGGCCATCTGTCTGTCTCCGTTTGTTGTTGTTATGGAGCGGTAGGACTGGATAAAAGGCTTCAGAGGCTGTCGGTGTCGACGATCTGCCCGCTGCGTGCGGCGCTGCTGATGGCTTCGACGATCTGCAGGTTGCGCAGGCCGTCGCGCACGCTCACCAGCGGCGCTTGTTCGCCACGAACCACCTGGCAGAAGTGCGCCAGCTGGCGGGCCAGCGGGTCGGCGCTTTGCAGCGGCGCCACGGCGGTGCTGAAGGGTTTCCACCATGAGCGCTCGGCAGATTGCTCGTAGTACTTCAGGCGCATGGTCGGGATCGACAGCGTGCCCTGGGTGCCGCAGATCACGTAGCAGTCTTCGTCGGCGTAGCTGGGGTAATCGGGGTTCTCCCGCGCGGTCTGCTCCCAGCTGCGGGCGCAGGCGGCGGTGTCGCAGAGCATGAAGGTGCCGAGGGCGCCGTTGGCAAAGCGCAGGCTGATGGCGACGCTGTCTTCCACGGCAAAGCCACGGGTGGCGCTGGAAGCCTGGGCCTGCACGGCGACGATCTCGCCGCACAGCGAACGCAGGTTGCCGATCTCGTGGATCATGTTGATCAGCACCGGCCCGCCGCCGAGCTGCCGGCGCCAGGGCGCGGCGTCGAAATAGTCGTCGGGCTTGTAGAACAGCGCGCTGCCCATCACCGCCACCAGTTTGCCGAGCAAGCCTTCGGCGATTACCTCGCGGGCCTTGGCGAGGATTGCGCTGTGGGCACGGTGATGGCCGACCAGCAGCCGCGCACCCGTTTGCTCGGCGACCGCCAGCAGGCGCTTGCCTTCCTCCAGGGTGTGGGCCACGGGTTTTTCGATCAGCGCGGCAACACTGTGGTCGACGCAGGCCAGGGCGCCTTCGACATGCAGGTGATTGGGCGTAGCGAGGATCACCCCGTCCGGGCGCTGCTCGGCAAACAGTTGCTCAAGTGAAGGGTAGAGGGCAACGCCGTGGCTGGCTGCCAGCTCGGCGGCGGCCGGGGCCGGGTCGATCAGGGCGGCCAGTTCGCACTCGGCGCTGGCCTTGATCAGTTCGATATGCCTGCGGCCAATCAGGCCGGCACCGGCAACGGCAATGCGAAGTTTGTTCATGGCGCTCTCGTTATTGTTATGCGGACCGCGGCAGCGGTTTTGTGAGAGGCTAATAAAAAACTCCCAGGAGATAATTGGGCCAGATGAAGAATCAGAATGCGCTATTAGCGAATAATGAACCGCTGTTGCGCGACCTGCAGTTGTTCTGCGAAGTGGCGCGCCGCTCAAGCTTCATCGCCGCCGCCACCGAGATCGGCCTGTCGCCGGCGCATGTCAGCAAGCGCATTGCCACCCTCGAGACCTTGCTGGGGGTCAAGCTGTTCAACCGCACCACGCGGCGGGTGAATATCACCAGCGACGGCGAGGCGGCGTTCATCTGGGCGCAGAAGATTCTCGAGAACGTCGAGTCGATGCTCGAGTCGTTGTCCGCTGCCCACAGCGAGCCGCGCGGCACCCTGCGTATCAGCACCAGCCTGCGCCTGGGCCGCGAGCACATCGCGCCGATCTTGTCGCTGTTGCGCAAGCGTCACCCGACCCTGGATATCTGGCTGGAACTGCTCGACCGCCGGGTCGACCTGATTGGCGAGAACTTCGATATCGACATCCGCGTCGGCGAGGTGCAGGAAAAACACCTGATCGCTCACCGCATCGCCGAGAACAAGCGGGTGCTGGCGGCATCGCCGGATTACCTGGCGCGGCGCGGGCCGGTGCGGGTACCGGCGGAACTGGCCCAGCACGATTGCCTGCTGTTTCGCAGCCGCGACGACCGCTTTGGCGTGTGGCGACTGGTCGGCCCGGGCGGGCCGGAAACCGTCAAGGTCACCGGGCCCATGGCCGCCAACCACAGCGATATCGTCCGCCAATGGGCGATGGGCGGGCACGGCATCATCATGGCTTCGTACTGGGACGTGGCCGCCAGCTTGCAGGAGGGGTCGCTGGTCAGGGTGTTGCCGGCCTATCACCAGCCGGCGGATGTCTGGGCGGTGACGGCGGCGCGTTCGGGTAGCTCGGCGAAGGTCCGCAGTTGCGTGGCGTTCTTGCGTGAGCAACTGGCGCAGGGGCCGTTTGCGCTGGCGGTGGGTGGCTGAGGGGGCATCGCGGGGCAGGCCGTCGCCGCATCGCCGATCCCACAGGTGCTGTACAGGCCTGGAAGTGTGGTAGTAACTGTCTTAAGAAGCTTGCAAGTATTGGGGCAGCCAGGCTGTGTTTGAGCTGATCCATTTGATGATGAGGCGCTGCCGGCGCCTTCCGCCCTTACGGCGGGTCACTTTTGCTTGGCGGCAAAAGTAACCAAAAACGCCCTGTCCCTTCATCGGCCCTGCGCTGCGCTCCGGGTTCCCTCCTTCCACCCTTGCTCCCGTGGGGGCGCGCCGAAGGGCCGTCCCTGGCCCTACGGCGCTCGCCGGCCATCCATGGCCGTCGCCCCACTACGCAAGGGTTCCACTCGGCCTTCTGCAAGGGACGATAGGTGGCGTCTGCAATTACGTACATCTAGAAGCAAAGGTGAGGTGTGAGCAGCATCGCCAATGGATCAGCTCGCGCCTCTAAAAGCCTACGCTACCTGTGGGAGTCGGCCTTGCCGGCGATGGGCTGCACAAGCAGCCCCAAGCACTCAATCGCCGGCTTGCACCTGCAGCATCCACTGCCCGTCGATTTCACGCACCAGGCCGCTGGCCAGGAACAACGGCAGCAGGCGCTTGTGCAGCTGCGGTTCAACAAAACCTTTCACTGCGCTCAGGTCCAGCGCACCCAGCGCCGGCAGATCGGCCTTGGTGTACGAAAGCCAGGCCTTCTTCAGTGCATTGAGCACATCGCTGCCCGCGGTGTTGGCAAAGCGCCGGTTGAGCGTCTGGCCGTCGAGCACGAAGGTGTGCTGGTACTCGTAGCCTGTTTCGTCACCGCCGCTGGTGCGGCAGCGGATACAGGTGCAAGGCCCGTCGCCGAAGGCTTTTTGCAGGTAGTTGTTGAAATCCACCACGGGCTTGAGCCCCAGGCGCTTGTCGACCTCGAACATGTCCGAGGTCAGGTTCTGTTCAGCACTCAATGTCATTCCTCTGACAGGTTTTACCGGGGGGCACAATACCAGCCGGGGCGGGCCGAGGGTACCTTCGTGCGTCGCCTCGTCGATAGGCGCGGGCTTTTTCCGGGCCGCTCCATTACCCTATGCGCCCGTGAGCGTCAGCAGACGCCGATAGAATTGTCGTTGGAGTTCGACCATGTACAACTACACAGCCACCGTAACCGTCAGCGACGACCTGCATGCAGACGTTGAAGCGGTGGAAAACGTTGCAATTCGGGTGGGTCTTGAAGCCGTTACCGAGACGCTGAAGAAGGTCCACTTTGTCGGTGCCCTGGCCGCTCCGGACAAGGCGACGCACATCTGCGTGACCCTCGATAACGGCCTGACCTACTACGGTCCGATCGTCAACGGCCACGCCGAGCTGGAAGGCGGCTGGATTGCGTTCGAGAGCGACATGCTCACGCCCGAAGAACTGGGCCTGTAATCAGTTGGGCTACAACAGCCCGGCCCAGAGCAACCCGGCCAGGTACAAGGCCACGCCGAACACCCCATGGGCCAGCAGGCTGCGTGCCCGCGCCAGATTCGGCTTGGGGGTTTTCGAGGCAAAGACACCGGCGCCCATGCCGGGCTGCATGATCAGGTAGGGCGCCGCCACGGTCGCCAGGCCAAGCACAAATGCTGGCACAAACCGTGGCTGTTGCGCCCACTCCAGCCCGCAGAGGGCGAGCAGCAAAGCGGCGAATATCACCCCGATAAGGTAATGCGCACTCCAGCCAATCAGCCGCTCGTTGGCCAGTGCAGGCGCCTTGGCGATGCTCTGGTGGGCGAACTGCCCGCGCGGCATATGGCCGATCCAGCGACCGACCAAACCCCAGTTCGGCCCGGCCATGCCCAGCACGCGCAGCTGGAACAGTGACCAGAGATCGGCAATGGCGGTGGCCGTCACGCCAATCAGTATCGCAAGGGTCAATCCTTCAAGCATGGCGTACTCCTTTTAATAACATTCAATAGATTGATTGAATGATTGGCCAATGCTACCTTGCTGTCAATGACTGATATGAAAACCCAGCAACACCAGCAGATTGCCGAGCTGGCGCGGACTCTTGGCCACGCCCATCGTCTGAACCTGCTCGAACAGATGGCGGGCGGTGAGCGGGCCGTCGAGCAACTGGCCCAGCAGTGCGAGCTGTCGGTGGCCAACGCCTCCCAGCACCTGCAGCACTTGCGCCGCGCCGGCTTCGTGCAGACCCGCCGTGATGGCAAGCGCGTGCTCTACCGGCTCAGCGCCGGGCCGATCACCGAGGTGCTGGCGGCGCTCGGGCAATTGGCCGCGTTCAACCGTGCGGCGATCCGCGAGCTGATGAGCGATAGCCTGAGTGCGCCTGAACAGCTGGAAGGGATCAGCAGGGAAGAGCTGCTTGAGCGTTTGCAGGAGCACAGCGTGACCCTGCTCGATGTGCGCCCGGCCGAGGAATTTGCCCAGGGGCACTTGCCGGGGGCGATCAATATTCCATTCAGCGAATTGCAGCAGCGCCTGGGTGAGCTGCCGGCCAGCCAGGAAGTGGTCGCCTATTGCCGTGGGCCCTGGTGCGTGTTTTCCCGCGATGCGGTGACGGCCCTGAAAGCCGGGGGCTTCAAGGCGCGTCATTACCTTGCGGGCGTTGAGCAGTGGCCCGGGCCGCTGCAGGGTTAAGCCAGCTCGCCAAGGCAGCGTTCGAGGATATCAAGGCCTTCTTCCAGCACCTCAGGCTCGATGGTCAGCGGTGCCAGCAAGCGGATGATGTGCCGCGCCTTGCCGCTGGGCATCAGCAGCAGGCCGGCGCTCCTGGCCGCTGCCAGCAGGTGTGCCAGCTGCGCCGTGGCCGGACTGCCATTGGCGTTGACCAGCTCGATGCCACGCATCGCGCCGGTGCCGGTCAGGCGGCCCAGGTAAGGTGAAAGTTTGTTGGCCTGCCAGCGTTCGAAGCGCCTGAGCAGCGCCGCTTCCTGCTGCTCGCCCCAGGTTGCCAGGTTGGCATCGCTCATTTCATCCAGGGTGGCCAGCGCGGCGGCGCAGGCTATAGGGTTGCCGGAGTAGGTACCGCCCAGGCCGCCTTTGGGCAGGTTGTCGACCAGCGCCTTGCGCCCGACCACCGCGCCCAGCGGCATGCCGCCGGCAATACTCTTGGCCAGCAACAGCAGGTCCGGCTCGATGCCCAGGCGCGGGAAGGCGAAGCGCTGGCCGGTGCGGCCAAAACCCGACTGGATTTCATCGATGATGAGCAGGATCCCGTGCTGGTCGCAGAAGCTGCGCAGGGCCTGGGCGAACGCAGGTTCCATGGCCAGGAAGCCGGCCTCGCCCTGCACCGGTTCAAAGATGAAGGCGGCCACGTCATTGACGTCGATCTCGACGCTGAACAGGCGCTGCATGGCCTCGAGCGCCTGCTCGGTGCTCACCCCGGTGTCCTGGCTGGGGAAGGGCAGGTGATACACCGGCCCCGGCAGCACGCCGACGCGTTGCTTGTAGGGCGCGACCTTGCCGTTGAGGTTGAGGGTCGCCAGGGTGCGGCCATGAAAGCCGCCGTCAAAGGCGATGATCGCGGTCTTGCCGGTGGCACCGCGAGCGATCTTCAGGGCGTTTTCTGCAGCTTCCGCACCGCTGTTGGTGAGCATGCCACTGAGCGGGTAAGACACTGGCACGAACTGCGCCAGCCGGTGCATCAGCTCGATGTAGGGCTCATGCCCGGCGGCGTTGAAGGCGTAGTGGGTCAGGCGCGTGGCCTGCGTCTGGATGGCGGCAACAATTCGCGGGTGGCAGTGGCCCAGGTTCAACACGCCAATACCGCCAACAAAATCAATATAGCGTTTGCCGTCGGTGTCCCAGACTTCCGCGTTTTTACCGTGTGACAGTGTAATAGGGTGAACTACGGAAATAGACTGGCTAATAGTTTCGTGACTCATTTGCCCGCGGCCTCGCTGCAGTTTCTTATTATCTAAGCGAGCCGCGGTTATTCAGTGCAAACGAAATAAAGGATTGCAATCATTCCTTCAATTCCGGAACTTGCCCGCCACTGCCCACGCGCTCAACGATCCACTCGACAAAGGCGCGAACCTTGGGTACCTCGGCGGCATGCTCGGCGTGGGCGATAAAATGCGAGCCCTCGCTGGTTTTCGGGTGGTTCCAGGGGATCGCCAATTTGCCTTCGGCCAGCTCCTCGGCCACCAGATAACGCGGGACAAGGGCGATGCCGCAGCCGGCCTGGGCGGCGCGGATGCACATGTAGAAGGTGTCGAAGCGTGGGCCGTGGTAGCTGTTCTGGCTGTGCAGGCCCTGGCCGAGAAACCACTCATGCCAGGCCTCGGGCCGCGAGGTGCACTGCAGCAGGCGGTGTTCGGTGAGTGATTCGGCACTGTCGAAGTGCTGCCGGGCCAGCAGGTCCGGGGCGCACACCGGCACCACCTGCTCCTTGAACAGCTCGATGCAGGTTGCCCCGGGCCAGGTGCCCTGGCCGAAAAAGAAGGCGATGTCGGCCTTGGCCTGAACCAGGTCGAAGGGTTCCAGTTCGTTGCGGATGTCCAGGTGAATACGCGGATGGCGCTCGCCGAAGCCCTTGAGGTTGGGCACCAGCCAACGCTCGCCGAAGGTCGGCTGGGTGGCGATGCGCAGCACTTCGGTCTCACCGCCATAACTGAGGATGTAGCGGCTGGACATGTCCAGTTGCACCAGGATCTTGTTCACCTCGGCCAGGTACAGGGCGCCGGCCGGGGTCAGGTGCAGGCGCCGGCGGATGCGCTGGAACAGCGGGTGCGAGAGCATCTCTTCAAGCTGCGCGACCTGCTTGCTCACCGCGCTCTGGGTCAGGTGCAGCTCTTGGGCTGCACGGGTAAAACTCAGGTGCCGGGCGGCGGCTTCGAAGCACTGCAGGGCGGTGGTGGAGGGCATCAGGCGTTTGGACATGGGCGGGGTCAACCTGGCGAAAAAGAGATGAGGTCATTCCGTTACGGAATCATGTGCTTCTAAAAGGTCGTTTGTGAGCAGCGGCCCTATAGATTAATACTGACCTGCATCAACGATTTCAACCCGTATCCGCTGTAGGAGAATAATAAGATGGTTGCTGAACTACTTACCCGTTTGGGCGTGCCTGAAAGTTTATATAACGGCGGCACTCATGCTGTTTTTACGCCCATCGACGGCAGCCAGATCGCAGCGCTTATCCTGGAAGACAAAGCGGCGGTAACCCGTCGTATCGACGCCGCCCATGGGGCCTTCTTGCGCTGGCGTGATGTGCCGGCGCCACGGCGTGGCGAACTGGTGCGGCTGTTCGGCGAAGTGCTGCGCAAGCACAAGGCCGAGCTCGGCGAGCTGGTGTCGATCGAAGCCGGCAAGATCACCCAGGAAGGCCTGGGCGAAGTGCAGGAAATGATCGACATCTGCGACTTCGCCGTCGGCCTGTCGCGTCAGCTCTATGGCCTGACTATCGCCTCCGAGCGCCCGGGCCACCATATGCGTGAAACCTGGCACCCGTTGGGCGTGGTTGGAGTGATCAGCGCCTTCAACTTCCCCGTCGCGGTCTGGGCCTGGAACACCACCCTGGCATTGGTGTGCGGCAACGCCGTGGTCTGGAAGCCGTCGGAGAAAACCCCGCTGACCGCGCTGGCCTGCCAGGCGCTGTTCGAAAAAGCCCTGAAAGCCTTTGGTGATGCGCCAGAAGGCCTGAGCCAGTTGATCATCGGTGATCGTGAGGCCGGCGAAGCGCTGGTCGATGATCCGCGCGTGCCGCTGGTCAGCGCCACCGGCAGCACCCGCATGGGCCGTGAAGTCGGCCCGCGGGTGGCTGCACGTTTCGGCCGCAGCATCCTCGAACTCGGTGGCAACAACGCGATGATTCTTGCACCGAGTGCCGACCTGGATCTGGCCGTGCGCGGCATCCTCTTCAGCGCCGTCGGTACTGCTGGCCAGCGCTGCACCACCTTGCGCCGGCTGATCGTCCATCGCTCGATCAAGGACGAAGTGGTCGCCCGGGTCAAAGCCGCCTATGCCAAGGTTCGTATCGGCGACCCGCGTAAAGACAACCTGGTCGGTCCGCTGATCGACAAGCAGTCCTACAGCGCCATGCACAATGCCCTGACCCAGGCCCGCGATGAAGGCGGCCAGGTGTTTGGCGGCGAGCGCCAGTTGCAGGGCCAGTACCCGAACGCCTACTACGTGGCCCCGGCGATCGTCGAGATGCCTGGCCAGAGCGCCGTGGTTCGTCATGAAACCTTCGCACCGATCCTCTACGTGCTGGCCTACGACGAATTCGAAGAAGCCCTGCGCCTGAACAACGAAGTGCCGCAAGGCCTGTCGTCGTGCATCTTCACCACCGACTTGCGCGAAGCTGAACGCTTCCAGAGTGCCGCGGGCAGTGACTGCGGGATTGCCAACGTCAACATCGGCACCAGCGGTGCGGAGATTGGCGGGGCGTTTGGCGGTGAGAAGGAAACCGGTGGCGGCCGTGAGTCGGGCTCGGATTCGTGGAAGGCCTACATGCGCCGGCAGACCAATACCGTGAACTATTCCCGCGAGCTGCCGTTGGCGCAGGGGATTGTCTTCGACTGACGGGCCCTATCGCGGGACAAGCCCGCTCCCACAGGGGAGGTGATCTCTGTGGGAGCGGGCTTGACCCGCGATCAGAACACCACCGTACAAGAACAAGCAGTAGAGGGTTACCCATGGCATCGCTACAACAAAAGAAACAGCGTTCGCTGCAACACGGTCTGACCTCGCGCCAGGTGTCGATGATCTCCATTGCCGGGATCATCGGCGCCGGGCTGTTCATTGGCTCGTCCACGGCCATCGCCACCGCCGGGCCGGCCATTCTGATCTCCTACACCATGACCGGCCTGCTGGTGCTATTGGTGATGCGTATGCTCGGGGAGATGGCTATCGCCAACCCCAACAGCGGCTCGTTCTCCACCTACGCCAGCCAGGCCATCGGGCCCTGGGCAGGGTTTACCATCGGCTGGCTGTACTGGTGGTTCTGGGTGCTGATCATTCCGGTCGAGGCGATTGCCGGTGCCGATATCCTGCATGCCTACTTCCCCGGCGTGCCGTCGTGGCTGTTCGCCTTTCTGATCATGATCGTGCTGTCGGGCACCAACCTGATCAGCGTGAAGAACTTCGGCGAGTTCGAGTACTGGTTCGCGCTGATCAAGGTCATTGCCATTCTTGCCTTTATTGGCGTCTGCACCCTGGCGGTGTTCGGCTTCTGGCCACTGGCCGAAGTCTCCGGCGTGCAGCAACTGTGGGCCACTGGCGGCTTCATGCCCAACGGCTTTGGCGCGGTGCTCGGCGGTGTGCTGGTGACCATTTTCTCGTTCTTCGGCGCCGAGATCGTCACCATCGCCGCCGACGAAACGTCCAACCCCAAGGACAAGATCCGCAGGGCCACCAACCTGGTGGTGTACCGCATCGCGATCTTCTACATCGTCTCGATCTTCTTCATCGTTTCGCTGGTGGCCTGGAACGACCCGGGCCTCAAGGCCGTTGGCTCGTTCCAGCGCGTGCTGGAAGTGCTCAACGTGCCGGGCGCCAAGCTGATGGTCGACCTGGTGGTGCTGGTGGCGGTGACCAGTTGCATGAACTCGGGGCTTTATACCGCCTCGCGCATGCTCTACTCGCTGGGCTCGCGGGGCGAGGCGCTGAAGATGACCAAGCGTATCTCCGGCAATGGCGTGCCGACCGTGGCGGTGATTCTCTCGACCTTCGCAGGCTTTGCCGGTTGCCTGGTCAACTATGTGTTCCCCGGCAAGGTCTTCGGCTTTTTGCTCTCGACCACTGGCGCCATCGCCTTGTTGGTCTACCTGGTGATCGCCGTGTCGCAACTGCGCATGCGCGCCATCACTGATCGCCAGGGCACCGAGCTTGCGTTCAAGATGTGGCTGTTCCCGTGGCTGACCTGGCTGGTCATCGGCCTGATTACCCTGGTGCTCGGCTACATGCTGATCAGCCCGGCCTACCGCTATGAAACCCTGATGACCGCGGGGGTGACCCTGGCCATCCTGCTGATCTCGCTGACCCGCCGTAAAACACCGGCCAGCGAGCCGGCCAGCAGCCCGGCGGTATCGGCCAAAGGCCTCTAGCGCGGCGCTTGGCACGGCAAAAGCCCATGACCGGTTCATGGGCTTTTTCGTTGTCCGGCGTTACTATCGGCGTTGCTTTCCCTTTAAAAAACCGACAATCAGGAAGCCTATGAGTACCCAAGCCTTATCCCTGCAGGAACTGGCCGCCCCCGAAGGCGTCTGCTACGGCTGCGGCTGTTCCCACCCCAGCGGCCTGCACCTGAAGAGCCACTGGGACGCCGACGGTATCCACCTGCTGTGCCGCCACTCGCCCGACAGCACCTTCCTCGGCTGGCCGGGGCTGGTCTATGGCGGTTTGCTGGCGATGCTGGTCGACTGCCATTCGAACTGGACCGCCATGGCCTACCACTACCGCGCCGAAGGCCGCGAGCCGGGCGGCCTGCCACGTATCGACTGCGTCACCGGCCAGCTCAGCCTGACCTACCTGAAACCCACGCCGATGGGCGTCGAGCTGCTGCTCAAGGCCCGGGTCGAGGGTGAAGTGGGGCGCAAGAGCCGGGTGATCTGCGAAGTCTGGGCCGACGACGTGCTGACCGTCAGCGCTGACTCGGTGTTCGTCCGGGTCGACACCGAAAAGCTCAAGCACAAGGCCCACGGCACCGCTTAAAACGGCACGGCAATGGTCAACTGGCTGTAGACGTTGGTGCCATTGCCGCCAACCTGGTTGCCGCCGTCATCGCTGCTCTTGCGCGGCTGGTACAGGCCCAGCAGCGGGCTGATGATCAGGTGCTCGCTGACCGCCCATTCGGCGTACAGGTCCAGCTCGCGGCCGTCGAGGTTCAGCGTGCCGCGCTCGTGCAGGGTCTTGTAGTTGAACAGCAGCACGCCCAGGGTCAGGGCCTCCACAGGCGTGGCCTTGAGGCCGACAAAGTGCACGTCGTTGTTGCTGTTGAACGGGCCTGAATAGTTGCCCGTGACCTCGCCCTGGAACCAGGTGCCGTAGCCGCGGTTCATGCCGTTGAACATCGAGTCCCAGCCTTCGGAATAGCGGCTGTAGCGGTAGGTCAGGTCCGGGCGCCAGGGCACCTCGGCAAAGGTGTAGCCGGCTTCGGCGTACCAGGCTTTCTCCGGCCCTGCGTGCTTGTTTTGCCAGGCATATTCGAAGGCGAAATGCGCGTTCTCGACCCCGGCATCACCGGCGCCGCGCAGGCTGTAGATGTCCATGCCTTCACGTTGTTTCTGGAACTCGCTGGCATAGCGATCATCGACATTCAGGCCGCGAATGTAAGTCAGTTCCAGGGTGCCGGGGGCAGCGCTGTAGGCCAGGGTGCCGGCGGCCAGTTCGCTGTTGGCCTGGGCGCGGTTGTCCGACTTCATCCACAACAGGCTGCCATGCAGGCCATCCTTGGCGCCCAGGCGCAGTACTGCGGTCTTGTCGAAAGCATGGCGGGCGGCCAGATAATAGGCGCCGCCGCGATTGAGCTCGCCGTCGGCCGGGCCCTTGCCGAAGTTCAGGCCGTCGTCGTTGATGATGAAGCCATCGCCGAGGGTGATGACCTGGCGACCGAACGACAGGTCCAGGCCATCCTCGCCCAGTGCCGGGATCAGTTTGCCCGAGCGCCAGCCGGCGAAGGCTTCGTCGAATTTAGTCGTGCGTTCGCTGCCATCGCTGATGCCGGCAGCATCGCCGTCGCCCCAGGTCGCCGAGCTGACCAGGTTGGCGGTGCCGTAAACCGTGCCCAGTTCGCCCAGGCGCTGGTCGGCGCTCAAGCCATATTTGATAAAGCCTTCGCGCCAGGTCGAGCCGCCTGGGGTGCCGTCGTAATTCTTGCGGCTGTTGAACAGGCCGTACACGGCGAGGAAGTTGGCGTTCAGGTGGGTGTCGTCATCGGCATACAGCTCAAGTGCCTGAGCCGGGGGCAGGGCCAGCAGCAGACTGAGGCTGGTGCCCTTGAGCAAATGGGGGAGGCGGGTGGTCATGGCGCAGGTTCCCTAAAGGAGGCGTTGGTGGCCGCCATTTAGGGTTCGAAGGCCCCGGCAGGTCTTTGCTTTGCCTGCCAGGGCGGTTGATCCTGCTCGCCAGCAGGTTTAGCGCAGGGTAGCGGCCATCTTCGCGAACACGTCGAGCACGGCGCTGGCCAGGTCCTTGCTGCGTTGGCCGTTCCAGCCGGTTTCGGCGTTGGGCGCGTCGTCGTGGTCTTTGAACGGCATCTCAAGGGTCAGCGACAGGCAGTCATGGGCCTGGCCGACGCTGTTGCAGGCCAGGGTCATATTGGCCTGGCCAGGGGCGGAGCGCGGGTAGCCATGGACCTGCTGGAAGTCCACGGTGCGCTTGCACAGCCTGTCGCGGAAGGTGGTTTCCAGGGCAGCGATACGCGCGTTGTAGCCGGGGTTGCCTTCGCAGCCGGCGGTGAACACGTGGGGGATTTCTTCGTCGCCGTGCACGTCGAGGAACAGGTCGACGCCGTGCAGCTTCATCTGCTGCTGGGCGAAGAATACCTCCGGGCTCTTGTCGATGCTCGCATCCTGCCAGGCGCGGTTCAGGTCCTGGCCCTTGGCGTTGGTGCGCAGGTGGCCGTGGATGGCGCCGTCGGGGTTCATGTTCGCGATCAGGTACAGGTCGGCTTCCTGCAGCAAGGCCTGGATCGTCGGGTCATTGTCTTGCAGGCGGTCGATCACCCCCTCCATGAACCACTCGGCCATGTGCTCACCCGGGTGCTGCTGGGCGATGATCCACAGTTTGCGCTTGGTTGCGGCGCCGTCGCCGGCGCGCAGCAACTGGATGTCACGGCCTTCGACGCTGCGGCCGGTGGCCAGCAGTTCAACGCCAGGCAGGCTGGTGGCGCGTTCAATCAACTGATTGTGGCGCGCGCGCGGGTAGGGCTCGAAATAGGCAAACCAGGCCTGGGGCTGTTCGGCCTTGAGGCTGAATTCGAGGGCCTTGCGGTCGAAAGTGGTGGGCACCCGGAACCACTGTTGCTGGTCGTAGGAGGCCACGGCCTGGTAACCGCTCCAGGCCTCGTGGTAGGACGAGGCACCGGCGTTTTCCAGGACAAAACCATGGGTCTGGCCCGGGGTCAGCCCCGCAGCCTTGAAGTGGAACCACTGGAAGTGCTCGCTGCGGGTGTCGGGGCGGATCTCCAGGCGCACCCGTGCAGGGTCACTGGCATCCTTGACGAGGATGTTGCCGGAATCGAAATCGCAGTCGATGTGCAGGGGGGACAGCGTCACGGTCATCACCAGGCTCCATGTAGAGTTGTTGTGGCAACTACTCTACACGCCTGGCTCAGGACCAGAAACCGATCGCTGCCAATGCCGCCAGGCCCAGGCCGATGGCCACCGAGCAACCGCCCAGCGACAGCGCGGCGCGTGGTTGCCGGTACCAGCCGTCCTCGCCCAGTTGGCGCGCCGGAGCCAGCAGCGAGCGCCAGCGCAGCTCGGTGGCGTGGAACGCCTCGCGGTGTGTCGGGGCGCTGTCTAGCCAGCGGCGAAAATCGATGCGTTCGCTGGCCGTCACGTCCGGGCTTTGCAGGCGTACGTACCACTGGCCGGCGATGCTCGCCAGGGCGTCGCGCTCTTCGCGGGCAATCTGCAGCGCCTGGTTCATGTGGCGCTCGACAGTGATGGCCGGCAGGTCGAGGCGCTCGGCAATGCTGGCGAACGACAGTTGATCGAGGCGGCTGAGGAGGAATACCTGCTGAACGCGGCGCGGCAGCTTTTTCAGGCGCTGAAGCAGGGCATCGTCCGCCAGATGGTGGGAAAGGGGATTGTGTTCAAGGGGCAGCAACAGACGGGTCATGTACAAGCTCCTTGCTGGTCGGTGGAGTGGGGGCGTCTTCCTTGACGCTGCAACAGCTTATTCGTAACGAGATTGATTCTCAAGTGCTAATTCCGTAAAGCGCTGTTACAACCATTCACTGTGCGACATTCATTTGCTATCATCGCGGCCATTCAAGCAACACCCATCTTCATTAGCCTGAAGACCAAAAAAAGACCCGGCAAAAAGCCGGGTCAAAAACCGTGATTAGCCTGATGAGGAGATAATCTGAGAGTCCGACCTAAGGGCTTTCAGTTTATCCAACCAGTCTCGCGACCAGTTGTGAGCAATAATAATCGTTATCATTTGCAAGTCAAATGAATTTTCTGTCATTGCGTAAAAACTTTTACGCAGTGCGCTCCCTCCTGACCGGCGGACACCAGCACCCGCCTTAGGTCGACTCCCACGTAACGTTCTGCAACAGGCTCAGGAATGCTCCTGATTGGCTGCCGTGCGCTCGAGCATGGCCCTGGCCATGTTGATCATGTGCATCGACGCCAGCGCCAGGTCGCGCGGTACGCCTTGCATGCCGTCAGCCGATTCGTAGGCGGTGGCGGCAGCGCAGCGCAATATATTGCTGGCATGGGCGGTGGCCTGGGCGCTGCTGAGGCCCTCACGGGCGACCAGCAGCGGCTCGTCGGGGCCAAAGGTCACCGGTGCCGGGTTGAGGTAGTAATCCAGCGCGCGCCGGGCGGCATCACTGTTACTTAATGCTTCGGAATCAAGGCTGAGGTCCGTTTCAGGGGATATCGGTTTCATGCGTCTGCCTGCTGTTTGGGTAAGCGATGAAAGGTGTTGGCAGATATTAATACGCTCTGTAGTTATGACTATTGTTTAAATACTACAATATGTGTATTGAGCGCCAGAAGGCAGTCCGTATCGTGCCAGCGATGGATAAATGGACTGACCTGGTTAAAGCCAGGATGCGTGAACTGAAAGTCACGCAGGAAAATCTCGCCGAACGCATCGGGGTCACCCAGGGCGCCGTGGGCCATTGGCTGCGCGAGGAGCGCGAGCCGAAACTGCGGGTGCTCAACCAGATTCTGGTGGAAGTGGGGCTGCCGCCGCTGCAGATGGTTTTCCCCAATCAGGTGTCGGAAAGCAACGGTTCCTACACGGTATCGGGCAACCCGACTACTGTGGCTGGCGCCGATGGCCTACAGCACGAACTGTATTTTCGCTACCCGATTCTGGCCTGGGGCAATCTTGACCCGGTTGAGGTGGCCGATGACACGCCGTTGCAGTCAACCGACTATAAAGCGCAGGGGCGGGCGTTCTGGCTCAGGGTCGAAGGCGACGCGATGACCGCGCCGTTGGGCTTGAGCGTGCCCGAGGGCATGCTGATCCTGGTCGATACCGGGCTTGCGGCCGAACCCGGCAAACTGGTGATCGCGCGTTCGCCAGGCAGCACGGCAACGAGTTTTCGCCAGTTGAGCGAGGAGGGCGGCCAGCGCTACTTGCGCCCGCTCAACCCGACCTATCCCAAGGCCTTGTGCAGCGAGCAGTGTGAGTTGCTGGGGGTGGTGGTGCAGGCATTGGTCAAGTTTTGAGCTGAATCTCATCGCGGGGCAGGCGACCCGACTTGCCCCGCGATGAGGCCCTCAAGCCTCGTCCAGCTCCACCAGCACAGCCCCTTCACTGACCATCTCGCCTTCCTGGCAGAACAGCGCCTTGACTGTCCCGGCATGGGGCGCGCGGATGCTGTGTTCCATCTTCATGGCTTCCAGCACCACCAGCTGCGTGCCAGCTTCCACCGCCTGGCCAACCTCCACCAGCACCCGTACGATGCTGCCGTTCATTGGCGCGCCAAGGCCGCCCTGATGGCTGTGGCTGGCATCGGCCTCGGCAATCGGGTCGTAGCGGTTGACGCTGTGCAGCTCGCCGTCCCATTGCAGGTACAGGGTCTGGCCACGGCGGATTGCCAGGTGCCGGCGGCGCAGGCCGTCTTCGTCGATCAGTAGCTGCTCGCCGTCCAGGGTCAGCTTCGATGCATCCGTCTGAGTCAGGTTGATGACCCGAGCTTCACCGTTGCAGGTCAGGTGCAGGCTGACCTGCGCCGGCACGCCGGCACGAAAGCCGTTGTTGGCGGCCCACGGCGAGTGACGGTCATCGTCACGCGGTCGCAGCGGCTGGCTCTGGATGAAGGCTTCGGCCGCCGCCTGCCAGAACGCCGCCGGCAAGGCTTGCGCTGCCGGTAGCAATTGTTCCTGATAACGCGGGATGAACCCGGTATCCAGCTCGGCCTCGGCAAATGCCGGGTGGGCGAGGATGCGCCGCAGAAAGGCGATATTGGTTTTCAGCCCGCCGATGGCAAACTCGTCGAGCATCGCCAGCAAGCGCAAGCGCGCCTGCTCGCGGGTTTCGCCCCAGGCGATCAGTTTGCCGAGCATCGGGTCATAGAACGGCGAGACGTCGTCGCCTTCGCTGACGCCGCTGTCCACCCGTCGGCCTTCGCCCGGCGCCGACTCGCGGTACAGCGCCAGGTGGCCGGTGGCCGGGAGAAAGTCATTGGCCGGGTCTTCGGCATACAGGCGCACTTCGATGGCATGGCCGTTGAGCGGCACCTGCGCCTGGGTGATTGGCAATGGCTCGCCACAGGCGACGCGGATCTGCCAGGCGACCAGGTCCAGGCCGGTGATCGCTTCGGTGACCGGGTGTTCGACCTGTAGGCGGGTGTTCATCTCCATGAAGAAGAACTCGCCGCGGGCATCGAGCAGAAACTCCACAGTACCGGCACCGACATAGCCGATGGCCTGGGCCGCCTTGACCGCCGCTTCGCCCATGGCCTGGCGCTGGGCGCTGCTCAGGCCCGGGGCAGGGGCTTCTTCGACGACCTTCTGGTGCCGGCGCTGGATCGAGCAGTCGCGCTCGTTGAGGTACAGGCAGTTGCCGTGCTGGTCGGCGAACACCTGGATCTCTACGTGGCGCGGCTTGAGCACGTATTTTTCCACCAGCATGCGCGCATCGCCGAACGACGACTGCGCTTCACGCTGGGCCGAGGCCAGGGCTTCGCCGAGCTGGCTTTCGTGCTCGACCACCTTCATGCCTTTGCCGCCGCCGCCAGCGGTAGCCTTGAGCAGCACCGGGTAGCCGATTTTCTCGGCGGCGGCGCGGAAGGTTTCCAGGTCCTGGGCTTCGCCGTGATAACCCGGCACCAGCGGCACGCCGGCCTGTTCCATCAGGGCCTTGGCCGCCGACTTGCTGCCCATGGCATCGATGGCGCTGGCCGGTGGGCCGAGGAAAATCAGCCCGGCCTGCTCGACGGCGCGGGCAAAGCCTGTGTTCTCGGACAAAAAGCCGTAGCCGGGGTGGATCGCCTGGGCGCCGCTGGCTTTGGCCGCGGCCAGCAGCTTGTCGATGTCCAGGTAGCTGTCAGCGGCCTTGGCGCCGCCGAGGTCGACGCGAATGTCAGCTTCGCGGCTGTGCCGCGCTTCACGGTCGATGGCGCTGTGCACGGCCACAGTGGTCAGGCCCAGGGCCTTGGCGGTGCGCATCACCCGGCAGGCGATCTCGCCGCGGTTGGCGACCAGCAGGGTGGTCAACGGGGTGCGGCTCATGGGCGCGGCTCCTTGTGCGACGGTTGGCCCTGCCAGGCCGGGCTGCGTTTTTCCAGGAAGGCGCGCAGGCCTTCCTGGCCTTCAGGGCTGACGCGAATGCGGGCGATGGCGTTTTCGCAGTAGCGGCGGATGGCCGGGGTCAGCTCGCCGGGGCCGACTTCACGCAGCAGCTCCTTGCTGGCACGCATGGCCTGCGGGCTGTTGAGCAGCAGGTTGTCGATCCAGTTGTCGACCTGCTGTTCCAGCTCGGCGGCCGGGTAGGCTTCGGCCAGCAGGCCCAGCTCACGGGCGCGCTCACCGCTGAAGCGTTCGGCGGTGAGGGCGTAGCGGCGTGCGGCGCGCTCGCCCATGGCCTGGACCACGAACGGGCTGATCACCGCTGGCGCCAGACCGATGCGCACTTCCGACAGGCACAGCTGCGCGTCACTGGCGCCAATGGCCATGTCGCAGCAGCTGATCAGGCCCAGGGCGCCACCAAAGGCTGCGCCTTGCACCACCGCCAGGGTCGGCACCTTGAGCCGCGCCAGGTTGTACATCAGCTCGGCCAGCTCGCGGGCGTCGTCAAGGTTGGTGTTGTAATCCAGTTGCGCCGACTGCTGCATCCAGGCCAGGTCGGCACCGGCGCTGAAGTGCCGGCCACGGCCGCGCAGCAGCACGAAACGCAGGCTGCTGTCGGCGCCGATATGGTCGATGGCGATGATCAGCTCGCGGATCATCTGCGCGTTGAAGGCGTTGTTCTTGTCTTCCCGGCTCAGCCACAGGGTGGCGAAACCACGGGGGTCCTTGATCAGTTCAAGGGTAGTGAAGTCGCTCATGGTCACATCCGGAAAATGCCGAAACGGCTCTGTTCGATCGGTGCGTTGAGGGCCGCGGACAACGCCAGGCCAAGGATCTCGCGGGTTTGCGCCGGGTCGATGACGCCGTCGTCCCACAGCCGGGCGCTGGAGTAGTAAGGGTGACCCTGGTGCTCGTACTGGTCGAGGATCGGCTGCTTCAGACGCGCTTCGTCTTCGGCGCTGAAGGCCTGGCCGCTGCGCTCGCTCTGCTCGCGCTTGACCTGGGCGAGCACGCCGGCGGCCTGTTCGGCGCCCATCACGCCGATCCGTGCGTTTGGCCACATCCACAAGAAGCGCGGGTCGTAGGCGCGGCCGCACATGCCGTAGTTGCCGGCGCCAAAGCTGCCGCCGATGATCACGGTGAACTTCGGCACCTGGGCGCAGGCCACCGCGGTGACCAGCTTGGCGCCATGCTTGGCGATGCCACCGGCCTCGTACTTCTGGCCGACCATGAAGCCGGTAATGTTCTGCAAGAACAGCAGCGGGATGCCGCGCTGGCAGGCCAGCTCGATGAAGTGCGCGCCTTTTTGCGCAGCTTCTGCGAAGAGGATGCCGTTGTTGGCCAGGATCGCTACCGGATACCCGTGCAGGTGGGCAAAGCCGCACACCAGAGTGGTGCCGAACAACGCCTTGAACTCATCGAATACCGAGCCGTCGACCAGCCGCGCAATTACCTCGCGCACATCGAACGGCTGCTTGGCATCGGCCGGCACCACGCCGTACAGCTCTTCACTGCTGTACAGCGGCGCCACCGGCGCGCGCTGCTGCAACTCGCCGAGCTTGTGCCAGTTGAGGTTGGCCACGCAGCGCCGGGCGATGGCCAGGGCGTGTTCGTCGTTGTCGGCATAGTGGTCGGCGACGCCGCTGGTTTTGCAGTGTACGTCGGCGCCGCCGAGGTCTTCGGCGCTGACCACTTCGCCGGTGGCAGCCTTGACCAGCGGGGGGCCGGCAAGAAAGATCGTCGCCTGCTGGCGGACCATGATCGCTTCGTCGGCCATGGCCGGCACATAGGCCCCGCCGGCGGTGCACGAGCCCATGACCACGGCGATCTGGGGAATGCCGAGGGCGCTCATGTTGGCCTGGTTGAAGAAGATCCGCCCGAAGTGCTCGCGGTCAGGGAACACTTCATCCTGGCGCGGCAGGTTGGCGCCACCGGAGTCCACCAGGTACAGGCACGGCAGGCGGTTCTGCAGGGCGATGGCCTGGGCGCGCAGGTGTTTTTTCACCGTTAGCGGGTAGTAGGAGCCGCCTTTGACCGTGGCGTCGTTGGCGACGATCATGCATTCGACGCCTTCGACCCGGCCAATGCCGGCGATCACGCCTGCGGCCGGGACGTCTTCGCCGTACACCTCATGGGCGGCCAGCTGGCCGATTTCAAGGAACGGCGAACCTGCGTCGAGCAGGCGGTCGATACGTTCGCGTGGCAGCAGTTTGCCCCGCGAGGTGTGCCGCTCCTGGGCCTTGGGCCCACCGCCCTGGTGCACCTGGGCGATCAGGCTGCGCAAGGCGTCGACCTGGTTCGCCATGGCGGCGTAGCTCTGCGCGAACTCTGCTGACTTCGGATTGATGTGAGACTTGATGATCATTGTGGTTCCTCACGCAGAATCAAGCGACAAGCTTCAAGCTGCAAGACTGATCTGTGTTATGGCGGCAGTCGCGAGCCGTCAGCACTGCGCGGGCTGCATCGACTTGCCGCTTGTAGCTTGCTGCTAAGCGCTTCAGCGCGTCTCTTGGAAGAGTTCGCGGCCGATCAGCATCCGGCGGATCTCACTGGTGCCGGCGCCGATCTCGTAGAGCTTGGCATCGCGCAGCAGGCGGCCGGCCGGGAATTCGTTGATGTAGCCGTTGCCTCCCAGAATCTGGATCGCCTCAAGGGCCATCTGGGTGGCGCGCTCGGCGGTGTAGAGGATGACCCCGGCGGCGTCCTTGCGCGTGGTTTCGGCGCGGTCGCAGGCCTGGGCCACGGCGTACAGGTAGGCGCGGCTGGCGTTGAGCTGGGTGTACATGTCGGCGATTTTGCCCTGGATCAGCTGGAACTCGCCGATGCTCTGGCCGAACTGCTTGCGGTCATGGATGTAGGGCACCACCAGGTCCATGCAGGCCTGCATGATCCCGGTCGGGCCGCCGGAGAGCACCACACGCTCGTAGTCCAGGCCGCTCATCAGTACTTTGACGCCGCCGTTGAGCACGCCGAGGATGTTCTCTTTGGGTACTTCGACGTTGTCGAAGAACAGCTCGCAGGTGTTCGAGCCGCGCATGCCCAGCTTGTCGAACTTGTTGCTGCGGCTGAAGCCTTTCCAGTCGCGTTCGACAATAAAGGCGGTGATGCCGTGGGCGCCTTTGTCGAGGTCGGTCTTGGCGTAGATCACGTAGGTGTTGGCGTCCGGGCCGTTGGTGATCCAGGTCTTGCTGCCGTTGAGGACGAAGTGGTCGCCGCGCTGTTCGGCGCGCAGTTTCATCGATACCACGTCGGAACCGGCATTCGGCTCGCTCATGGCCAGGGCGCCGATGTGCTCGCCACTGATCAGCTTGGGCAGGTACTTGGCTTTCTGCTCGGCGTTGCCGTTGCGGTTGATCTGGTTGACGCAGAGGTTGGAATGGGCGCCGTAGGAGAGGGCGACCGAGGCCGAGCCGCGGCTGATTTCTTCCATGGCCACCACGTGGGCCAGGTAGCCCAGGCCGGCGCCGCCGTATTCTTCACTGACGGTGATGCCCAGCAGGCCCATGTCACCGAACTTGCGCCACATGTCGGCGGGGAACAGGTTGTCCTGGTCGATCTGCGCGGCGCGCGGCGCCAGCTCTGCGGCGACGAAGGACTGCACCTGGTCGCGAAGCATGTCGATGGTTTCGCCCAGGGCGAAGTTCAGGGTCGGATAACGCATGCGGGCACCTATTGTTGATTGTTCTTGGATTAAGGGTGCTTGTGCTGGCCTCATCGCAGGTTATGCCCGCTCCTACAGTTCTTGGTGGGAGCGGGCTTGCCCCGCGATAGCCTCACAACACAAACCCTGTTTGTCAGTAACCTTTACGTTAACGTAAACCTGCCATCGTTAGCTGTCAATCTCGCCATGACCTTTACGTTAACGTAAATATGCGCCAGAGTAAGTCGCGCTTGAATCAGCTCCCAGAACAACCACAAAAAGGGACCGCCATGAATCAACCGAGCTATACCCAGGGCCGTCAGGACAAGCCGTTGCTGGCCATGACCATCGGCCAGGCATTCGACCAGACGGTCGCCCGCTTTGCCCAGCGCGAGGCGCTGGTGGTGCGACATCAGCAGCAGCGCTACACCTGGCAGACGCTGGCCGCCAGCGTCGACCTGCATGCCCGCGCGCTGATGGCGCTGGGGCTGAAAACCGGCGATCGCTTAGGCATCTGGGCGCCCAATTGCGCGCAGTGGTGCATTGCCCAGTTCGCCAGCGCCAAGATCGGCGTGATCCTGGTCAACATCAACCCGGCGTATCGCACCAGCGAGCTTGAATACGTGCTCAAGCAGTCGGGCTGCCAGTGGCTGATCAGCGCCGGTGCCTTCAAAACTTCCGATTACCACGCCATGCTTGGCGAGCTGCTGCCCAACCTCGCCCAGCAAGCGCCAGGGCAGCTACGCAGCGAACGCCTGCCGGAGCTGCGCGGGTTGATCAGCCTTGATGCCCAGCCGCCAGCAGGCTTTCTGCCCTGGGAGCGCCTGGCCTGGCTGGCCAGCGAAACCGACCCGGCCGACTTCCAGGCCCGTCAGCACAGCCTGCAGTTCGACCAACCAGTGAACATCCAGTACACCTCCGGCACCACCGGCTTCCCCAAGGGCGCGACCCTCAGCCACTACAACATCCTCAACAACGGCTACATGGTCGGCGAGAGCCTGGGCCTGAGCGAGCACGACCGCATGGTGATCCCGGTGCCGCTGTACCACTGCTTCGGCATGGTCATGGGCAACCTCGGCTGTGTCACCCATGGCAGCACCATGATCTACCCCAACGACGCCTTCGATCCGCTGCTGACGTTGAACTGCGTCATCGAGGAGAGGGCCACCGCCCTGTATGGCGTGCCGACCATGTTCATCGCCATGCTCGATCACCCGCAGCGTAGCGAGATGGACCTGTCGACCCTGCGCACCGGGATCATGGCCGGCGCCACCTGCCCGATCGAGGTGATGCGCCGGGTGATCGGCGAGATGCACATGAGCGAGGTGCAGATCGCCTACGGCATGACCGAAACCAGCCCGGTGTCGTTGCAGACCGGCGCCGATGACGACCTTGAACTTCGCGTGACCACGGTAGGGCGGACCCAGCCGCAGCTGGAAAGCAAGATCATCGATGAGCAGGGCTGCATTGTGCCGCGCGGGCAGATCGGCGAGCTGTGCACCCGCGGTTACAGCGTGATGCTCGGTTACTGGGGCAACCCGGCGGCCTCCAGCGAAGCCATCGATCCGGCCGGCTGGATGCGCACCGGGGACCTCGCGAGCATGAACGAGGCCGGCTATGTGTGCATCGCCGGGCGCAACAAGGACATGATCATTCGCGGCGGTGAGAACATCTATCCGCGCGAGCTGGAAGAGTTCTTCTTTACCCACCCGGCGGTGGCGGATGTGCAGGTGATCGGCATACCCGATGAGCGTTATGGCGAAGAGATCGTCGCCTGGATCAAGTTTCACCCCGGCCACAGCGCCAGCGAGATCGAACTGCAGCAGTGGTGCAAGAGCCGCATTGCCCACTTCAAGGCCCCGCGCTACTTCCGCTTTGTCGATGAGTTTCCGATGACGGTGACCGGCAAGGTGCAGAAGTTCAGGATGCGCGAGATCAGCATTGAAGAGCTGATCAAACGCTGATTTTTCGCGGGGCAAGCCCGCTCCTAGATATTGTAGGAGCGGGCTTGCCCCGCGATGTCTACGCTTTCACCGGCGGCTCGTTACTCGGCGGGTCGCCCACGGTGGGCGGCACCGTCGGTTGCACCGGCACCTCATCAGGGTCCTGCTCTGGCACCGGCGGTGGCAGTGTCGGGTCGTCTATATTCGGATCGGGCGTTTCAGCCGGGATGGGAATGTTCATGGCCTGACCTCGCAACGGGGTTGTGGATGGCATGCTCAGGGTTTCGACCCCGGGCCCGGCCAATCGCTCATTTTTTTTGAACCCCGGGCCGCGCCCCCGCTCTGAACCTTTACCGCCACTTCATAACGGAGCAACGTTCGATGACCCGCGATGAGCCCTTCGAAACCGACCGTATGACTGCGGCTAGCGACCACCCGGACCAGGCCCTGAGCCTGTCCCAGGCCTTGCTCGAACCGCGGATCGTGATCGAGAACACCGTGCCGGTGCTTGATGGCGGGCTGTTTGCGGTCAAGGCGGTGGTCGCTGAGCCGGTGCAGGTCAGCAGCAAGGTTTACGCCGACGGTCATGACGCCCTGGCGGTGATGCTCAACTGGCGCCAGGCCCACAGCCGGCGCTGGCACTGTGTGCCGATGCAGTTTGCCGGCAATGACCTGTGGCAGGCCGAGTTCACCGTCAGCGAGCAGGGCCGCCACCTGTTCAGCATCGAGGCCTGGATCGACCCGTTCGCCACCTATTGCCACGACCTGGAGAAGAAATTCAACGCAGGCGTCGCGGTGCCCCTGGAGCTGCAGGAAGGGCTGCTGCAGATCGAGCACAATATCGCTCGCAGCAACGGGCCCCTGCGTGACCAGCTGCAGGCCCTGTACCAGCACCTGCCCGGTTTGCCCGTCGACGAGCAGGTGGCCTTGCTGCTGCACCCGGACACCGCCGTTCTGATGGCCGAGGCCGAGCACCGTACCTACCTCAGCCGCAGCCCTGAATACCCGCTGGATGTCGAACGCATCCAGGCCCGGTTCGCCAGTTGGTACGAGCTGTTTCCGCGCTCGGTCACCGACGACCCCGAGCGGCACGGTACCTTCAATGACGTGCACCAACGCTTGCCGATGATCCGCGACATGGGCTTTGACGTGCTGTACTTCCCGCCCATCCACCCGATCGGTGTGCGCCACCGCAAGGGCCGCAACAATGCCTTGCAGGCCGAGCCCGGTGACCCCGGCAGCCCTTATGCGATTGGCGGCGCCGAGGGCGGGCACGAGGCGATTCACCCACAACTGGGCAGCCGCGAGGATTTTCGCCGGCTGGTGGCCGCCGCCGCCGGGCATGGCCTGGAAATCGCCCTGGATTTTGCCATCCAGTGTTCCCAGGACCACCCCTGGCTCAAGGAGCACCCGGGCTGGTTCTCCTGGCGCCCGGACGGCAGCATCCGCTACGCCGAGAACCCACCGAAAAAGTACCAGGACATCGTCAACGTCGACTTCTATGCCGCCGATTCGGTACCGGCCCTGTGGCTGGCGCTGCGCGATGTGGTGGTGGGCTGGGTCAAGGAGGGGGTCAAGACCTTTCGCGTCGACAACCCGCACACCAAGCCCTTGCCGTTCTGGCATTGGCTGATCGCCAATGTGCGCAGCCAGTACCCGGACGTTATCTTCCTCGCCGAGGCCTTCACCAAGCCTGCGATGATGGCGCGCCTGGGCAAGGTCGGTTACTCCCAGAGCTACAGCTACTTCACCTGGCGCAACACCAAGGCCGAGCTGCAAAGCTACTTCGAGGAGCTCAACCAGCCGCCGTGGTGCTACTGCTACCGGCCGAACTTCTTCGTCAATACCCCGGACATCAACCCGTACTTTCTGCATGAATCGGGGCGCGCCGGCTTCCTTATTCGCGCCGCGCTGGCGGCCATGGGCTCAGGCCTGTGGGGCATGTACTCAGGGTTCGAGCTGTGCGAGGCGACGCCGGTGCCAGGCAAGGAGGAATACCTGGATTCGGAGAAGTACCAGATCCGCCCGCGCGACTTCAGCCAGCCAGGCAACATCATCGCCGAAATCGCCCAGCTCAACCGCATCCGCCGGCAGAATCCGGCCTTGCACACCCACCTGGGCGTGGCCTTCTATAACGCCTGGAATGACAACATCCTGTACTTCGGCAAACGCACTGCCGAGCGCGACAACTTCATCCTCATCGCCGTCAGCCTCGACCCGCACAACGCCCAGGAGGCGCACTTCGAGCTGCCGTTGTGGGAGCTGGGCCTGGACGACCATGCCGACACCTTCGGCGAAGACCTGATGAGCGGCCATCGCTGGACCTGGCATGGCAAGACCCAATGGATGCGCATCGAGCCCTGGCACCTGCCGTTCGCTGTCTGGCGTATCGAAAAAGCCCACTAGAAAGGAGTCGAGCATGGCCAAGCGCGCCCGCCCAGCCGCCTTTATCGATGATCCGTTGTGGTACAAGGACGCGATCATCTACCAGGTACACGTCAAATCCTTCTTTGATTCCAACAACGACGGCATCGGTGACTTCCCCGGCCTGATCGCCAAGCTCGACTACATCGCCGAGCTTGGGGTCAACACCCTGTGGCTGCTGCCGTTCTACCCTTCGCCACGGCGCGATGATGGCTACGACATCGCCGAGTACAAGGCAGTGCACCCCGACTACGGCACCCTGGCTGACGTCAAGCACTTCATTGCCGAGGCGCACAAGCGCGGCCTGCGGGTGATAACCGAACTTGTCATCAACCACACCTCCGACCAGCATCCGTGGTTCCAGAAAGCCCGGCGCGCCAAGCCGGGGAGCAAGGCCCGGGACTTTTACGTGTGGTCCGACAGCGACCAGAAGTACGACGGCACGCGGATCATCTTCCTCGACACCGAGAAATCCAACTGGACCTGGGACCCGGTGGCCGGCCAATACTTCTGGCACCGCTTCTACTCGCACCAGCCGGACCTCAATTTCGACAACCCGCAGGTGCTCAAGGCGGTGCTCGGGGTCATGCGCTACTGGCTCGACCTGGGCGTCGACGGCCTGCGCCTGGACGCCATCCCTTACCTGATCGAGCGCGACGGCAGCAACAACGAGAACCTGCCTGAAACCCACCAGGTGCTGAAAAAGATCCGTGCCGAGATCGATGCCAACTACCCCGACCGCATGCTCCTGGCCGAGGCCAACCAGTGGCCGGAAGACACCCAGTTGTACTTTGGCGAAGGGCAGGGCGATGAATGCCACATGGCTTTTCACTTCCCGCTGATGCCGCGCATGTACATGGCCGTGGCCCAGGAAGACCGCTTTCCGATCACCGACATCCTGCGTCAGACCCCGGAGATCCCGGCCAACTGCCAATGGGCGATCTTCTTGCGCAACCACGATGAGCTGACCCTGGAGATGGTCACCGACCGCGAGCGCGACTACTTGTGGAACTACTACGCCGAGGATCGCCGGGCGCGGATCAACCTCGGCATTCGCCGGCGCCTGGCGCCATTGCTGCAGCGCGACCGGCGCCGGGTCGAGCTTTTGTGCAGCCTGCTGCTGTCGATGCCCGGCACGCCGACCCTGTACTACGGCGACGAAATCGGCATGGGCGACAACATCTACCTGGGCGACCGCGATGGCGTGCGCACGCCGATGCAGTGGTCGATCGACCGCAATGGCGGGTTTTCGCGCGCCGACCCGGCGCGCCTGGTGCTGCCGCCGATCATGGACCCGCTGTACGGTTTCCAGTCGGTCAACGTCGAGGCCCAGGCCCACGACCCGCATTCGCTATTGAACTGGAACCGCCGCCTGCTGGCGGTGCGCAAGCAGCAAAAAGCCTTCGGCCGCGGCGCACTGAATATGCTCACGCCGAGCAACCGGCGGATTCTCGCCTACATCCGCGAGTACACCGGCAGCGACGGCAAGACCGAGATCATCCTCTGCGTGGCCAACGTCTCGCGCGCCGCACAGGCGGCTGAGCTTGAGCTGCAGCAGTACGCCGACAAGGTGCCGGTGGAGATGCTCGGCGGCAGTGCCTTCCCGCCGATCGGCCAGTTGCCGTTTCTGCTGACCTTGCCGCCTTACGGCTTTTACTGGTTCCTGCTCGCTGACAAGGACCAGATGCCCAGCTGGCACATGGAACCGGCCCAGAGCCTGCCGGAGTTCACCACCCTGGTGCTGAAAAAGCGCATGGAGGAGCTGCTTGAAGCGCCGTCGCGGGCCACCCTGCAAGACAGCATCCTGCCCCAGTACCTGCCCAAGCGCCGCTGGTTTGCCGGCAAGGAAAGCCGCATCGAACAGGTGCAGATCGCCTACGGCGTGCGTTTTGGCGACGCCACCAGCCCGGTGCTGCTCAGCGAGATCGACGTGCAGGGCGGCGGCCAGAGCAGCCGCTATCAACTGCCGTTCGGCCTGATCGGCGAAGAAAACATCAACAGCCCGGCGCCGCAGCAACTGGCCCTGGCGCGGGTGCGCCGCGGCCGCCAGGTGGGGCTGATCACCGATGGCTTCGTGCTTGAGAGCTTCGTGCGCGCGGTATTGGCCGGCTGCAAGGACGGCTTGCGCTTGCCGTGCAGCGAGGGCGAGCTGCGTTTTACCGCCACAGAACAACTGGCGGCATTGAACCTGGGCGACGACGCGCAAGTGCGATACCTGAGCGCCGAGCAGTCCAACAGTTCGGTGGTGGTCGGTGGCAGCCTGGTGCTCAAGCTGATCCGCCGGGTCAACCCCGGGGTGCACCCCGAGCTGGAGATGAGCGCCTACCTGACGGCCGCAGGCTTTGCCAATATCTCGCCGCTGCTGGCCTGGGTCAGCCGCGTCGACGCTAAGGCGCAACCGCACCTGCTGATGATCGCCCAGGGCTACCTGAGCAACCAGGGCGACGCCTGGGACTGGACCCAGAACAACCTCGAACGGGCCATTCGCGACGAGATGGAGCCTTCGAGCAACGATCAGGACGTGCACACCGATGCCCTGCAGGACCTTGCCGATTTTGCCGCCTTGCTCGGCCAGCGCCTGGGCGAGATGCACCTGCTGCTGGCGGCGCCCAGCGCCGATCCGGCGTTCCAGCCGCGGGCCAGCAGCAGCCGCGACAGCCAGGCCTGGAACACGCACATCAGCGCCCAGCTGAGCCGCGCCCTGGACCTGCTGCAAGCACATCGCGCCAGCCTCGACAGCGCCAGCCAGGCCCTGGTCGACGACCTGCAACAGCAACGCAAGAGCCTGCTCAAGCACATAGCCGAACTGAGCAAACAGGCGGTCGGCGGGCTGTTGATGCGCGTCCATGGCGACTTGCACCTGGGCCAGGTGCTGGTGGTGCAGGGCGATGCCTACCTGATCGATTTCGAAGGCGAACCGGCGCGACCGCTGGATGAGCGGCGGGCCAGGCACAGCCCGTACAAGGATGTCAGCGGCGTACTGCGTTCCTTCGACTATGCTGCAGCGATGGTGCTGCGCAGTGCTTCTGCTGTCGACCTTTGCGAGGCTGCCCGTCAGGCGCGTCAGCGCGTCGCCCGCCGTTACCTGCACCAGGCCCGGCATGCTTTTGTCGAGGCCTATGGGCTGGCCACCGCGGCCATGCCCCATGCCTGGCAGCAGGCTGACGGCGAGCAGGCGGCGCTGGCGTTGTTCAGTCTCGAGAAAGTCGCCTACGAAATCCTCTACGAAGCCGAGAACCGTCCGCATTGGCTGGCCGTGCCTTTGCATGGCCTGCATGGTCTGATCAGTACCTGGGGAGAGCAGTAAATGACGCAACGCAAGCGCGAGGAAGGAGGACTGGGGCAGCGCGATATCGATGCCCTGGTAAGAGCCGAACATACCGACCCGTTCGCGGTGCTCGGTCCGCACCCGGATGGTGCCGGTGGCCAGTTTGTCCGCGCCTACCTGCCCAACGCTCTGAACGTACGGGTGCTGGCCCGTGACGACAGTCGCGTGCTGGCAGAGCTGGAGCAGGGCCCGGTACCGGGGTTGTTCATCACACATCTGCGCGAATCGCAGCCGTACCTGTTGCAGATCAACTGGGCCGGCGGCGAGCAGATCACCGAAGACCCTTACAGCTTTGGGCCGTTGCTCGGCGACATGGACCTGTACCTGTTTGCCGAGGGCAACCACCGTGATCTTGCGGGGGCGATGAGCGCGCAACCGCTGAATGTCGAAGGCGTCGATGGCGTGCGCTTTTCGGTGTGGGCACCGAACGCCCGGCGGGTCTCGGTGGTGGGTGATTTCAACAACTGGGACGGCCGCCGTCACCCCATGCGCCTGCGCCATCCGTCCGGGGTCTGGGAACTGTTTGTGCCGCGCCTGCGGGCCGGCGAAGCGTACAAATACGAAGTGCTCGGGCGCGACGGCATCCTGCCGCTCAAGGCCGACCCGCTGGCCCGCGCCACCGAGTTGCCGCCGAGCACCGCCTCAAGGGTCGCCGGCCCCCTGGCCCATGAGTGGCAAGACCAGGACTGGATGCAGCTGCGCGGTGAACGCCAGGCCAGCAGCGCGCCGCTGTCGATCTACGAATTGCACGCCGGCTCCTGGCAATGTGAGCTGGATGACAATGGCGAAGTGGCGCGCTTTTACAACTGGCGCGAGCTGGCCGAGCGCCTGGTGCCCTATATCCAGCAGCTGGGCTTTACCCATATCGAGCTGATGCCGATCATGGAGCATCCGTTTGGCGGCTCCTGGGGTTACCAGCCACTGTCGATGTTCGCGCCGACCGCGCGCTACGGCAGTGCCGAAGACTTTGCCGCCTTCATCGACGCCTGCCACCAGGCGCAGATCGGCGTGATCCTCGACTGGGTGCCGGCGCATTTCCCCACCGACACCCACGGCCTGGCGCGCTTCGACGGCACCGCGCTGTACGAGTACGACAACCCGCTGGAGGGCTTCCACCAGGACTGGGACACGCTGATCTACAACCTTGGGCGCACCGAAGTGCACGGCTTCATGCTGGCCTCGGCGCTGCACTGGCTCAAGCATTTTCATATCGACGGCCTGCGCGTCGATGCCGTGGCCTCGATGCTCTACCGCGACTATTCGCGCAAGGCCGGCGAGTGGGTGCCCAACCGCCATGGCGGGCGCGAGAACCTCGAAGCCATCGACTTTTTGCGTCACCTCAACGACGTGGTGGCCCTGGAGGCCCCCGGCGCCCTGGTGATTGCCGAAGAGTCCACGGCCTGGCCTGGGGTCAGCCAGCCGACCCAGCAGGGCGGTTTGGGCTTTGCCTACAAGTGGAACATGGGCTGGATGCACGACACCCTGCATTACATCCAGAACGACCCGATCCACCGCACCTATCACCACAACGAAATGAGCTTTGGCCTGATCTATGCCTACTCCGAGCATTTCATCCTGCCGATCTCCCACGACGAGGTGGTGCACGGCAAACATTCGCTGATCGACAAGATGCCCGGCGACCGCTGGCAGAAATTCGCCAACCTGCGCGCCTACCTGACCTTCATGTGGACCCATCCGGGCAAAAAACTGTTGTTCATGGGCTGTGAGTTTGGCCAGTGGCGCGAGTGGAACCACGACAGCGAACTGGACTGGTACCTGCTCAAGTACCCCGAGCATCTGGGTGTGCAACGGCTGGTCAGCGACCTCAACCGTTTGTACCGCGACGAGCGTGCGCTGCATGAACAGGACTGCGTGCCGCAAGGCTTTCAATGGTTGATCGGCGATGACGCGCACAACAGTGTGTATGCCTGGCTGCGCTGGAGCGTGAACGGCGAGCCGTTGCTGGTGGTGGCCAACTTCACCCCGGTGCCGCGCGAGGGCTATCGCATCGGCGTGCCGTTTGGCGAGCGCTGGGCCGAGGTGTTCAACAGCGATGCCGAGGGCTATGCCGGCTCCAACTACGGCAACCTTGGCGAGGTGGCCAGCCAGGCCCAGCCCAGCCATGGCCAGCCGCTGTCGTTGCGGCTCAACCTGCCGCCGCTGGGGGTGTTGATCCTGCGGCCGCAGTGATGGCCAGCGCTCGCATCACCAGCGCACCCTGACACCGAGGTTGCCGATCAGGCCGTTGAGGTCATTGTCATCGACATCGCTGCTGTAGTCGGCGCTGACAAACAGCGCCACTTTCGGCGTGACCCGCGCCACCAGGCCCAAGCCCAGTTCGACGGTGGCGGAGTTGCGCCCGCTGCTGATCTTGTCGACCTTGTCCAGGCTCACGGTGTCGGCATTGGAGAAGTCGTACCAGACGTTGGTGCGCACGAACGGCTCGATCGGCATGCCGCGCACGTTGTAGCGCGCCGACAATTTGGCACCGACCCGGCCGGTCCAGTTGGGCTGCTGGTCAAAGGCTTGCTGGGTGTCGGTCTGGGTCTGACTGCCGGGAAAGTACTGCTGGTTGATCAACTGTGCTTGCGGTTCCAGGGTCCAGTTGTTGCCCAGGCTGATCGGGTAGCCGCCCTCGACCGAGAGGGTCAGGGCGTGGCCGTTGCCATCCAGGCGCTGGCCGCTCTCGCTGCGGCCATTGATATCAAAGCGCGTGCCCATGGCCACCGCATCCAGGTGCCAGCCCTGGTCGTGGGTCATGCTCCAGTACACACCCAGGCTTTGCCCGTCGAGGTTGAGCACGCTCTCTTTGTTGGCGACCTGGGGTTTGCGCAGGCCGTCGAAACCGCTTTGCAGGTTGCTGTGGCCGACAAAGAAACCGGCGCGGTGAGTATTGCCGCCAGCGGTTTCACGAATAAACAGGTCCGGGCTGATCTGCAGGCTCTGGTTCGGCGTGGCGAGGTTGTCGGCCTCCGGGCTCGAGGTGCGCACCGCAGTCGGGAAAAACTGCGCCCACTGGCTGGCGATGCTGTCGTTCGGTGCTGGCGCATGGCGTTCGGCCAGGCGTTCGGAAAACGCACCGAGGGTGCTCAGGCCCAGGCCGCTGGCGCTGACCGGGTTGAGCGAAAGTACAGGTTGGGCCTGCACCAGGTTGTTGAACGGGTCGTTATCCTCCAGGCCCAATGCATGGGTTTCCAACGGGGTTGCCAGTAGCAGCGACGTGGAAACCGCATAGAAAACATACTCAAAGCCCGCAGGATTCGGAGTTTTTTTCATGGCGGTTCTCCTCTGTTTTTATAAGCCAGGGTTCTGGCCTGATGTCACGGGCTGTAAAGCAAAACCAGAGGGCGACCCAAACCAGCAAACCGGTCCCTGTCGCGCGCTGAAAAGCGCGCGCTAGAGGCTCGGAATGGAATCTGCAGTTGCTGCATTACTTGTAGCTAAGGAGAGGACGGGGCGGGCGTCAAGAAAGCGTGAAATAACCGTTGTCAAGCTATTGGTAGTGGCAATTAGCTGAAATTAAACAAAAATTTACATCCTATAGCCGCAACCGCTCTTTCCAGCGGTGCGGCTATGCCGAATGATTGCTAAAGCTGCACTTCCACGGCCAATGGCAGGTGATCGGAGAGGTGGCTCCAGGGCTTGTTGCCGAGAATTTGCGGGGCATGGCTGTGGGCGTTGCGCAGGTAGATGCGGTCCAGGCGCAGCAGCGGCAAGCGCGCCGGATAGGTGCGGGCAAGCAGACCGTGATGACGCTCGAAGGCTTCGTGCAGGTCGCGGTGCAGGTTGAGGGTGCGGTTGCCGCGCAGTTTCCAGTCGTTGAAGTCGCCGGCGATGATCACCGGGGCATCGCCAGGCAGTGAGTCGAGCAGCTTGCGCAGCAGTTGCAGCTGCTGTTGCCGGTGGCTTTCGAGCAGTGACAGGTGCACGCAAATGGCATGCACCTCGCGCTGCCCGGGCACATCCAGCACGCAGTGCAGCAGGCCGCGGCGCTCGGGGCCGGTGATCGAGACATCCAGGTTGCGGTGTTCGATGATCGGGTACTTGGACAACAGCGCGTTGCCGTGATGGCCGTCCGGGTACACGGCATTGCGCCCGTAGGCGAAATCGCTCCACATGCTGTCGGCGAGAAACTCGTACTGCGAGGTCTGCGGCCAGCCGGCGTAACGGGCGGCATGGCGGTCGTGGGAGCCGAGCACCTCCTGGAGAAAGACGATATCAGCGCGGGTGCTGCGCACCGCTTCACGCAGTTCGGGGAGGATGAAGCGCCGGTTGAAGGCGGTAAAGCCCTTGTGGGTATTGACGGTCAGCACCCGCAGGCGCTTGACCGCGGCCGCCTGGTTTTCAGACATCATCGTCACGGAACAGCTCCAGCAACAGCAACGAGCGGCCACTGACCTGGAACTCGCTGCCAAAGTCATGATGCTCGCCTTTGCGCAGTTGCGGCCGGTCGGTGTCGATCAGGCAGTTCCAGTATTCGCCTTCCGGCACCTCGGGCAAGGTAAAGGCCACGGTATCGTGGTGGGCGTTGACGATCAGCAGCAAGGTGGCATCGGCGCCGGGGCGCAGAATACCGCTGACCTGGGCGCGGCCATCCATCAGCATGCCCAGGCAGCGCCCGTGGGCGTCCTGCCATTGCTCGACGCTCATCTCGCTGGCGTCCGGCGCCAGCCAGGTGACGTCCTTGACCCCGATCGCCTCATTGTAGTCACCGACCAGAAAACGCGAACGGCGCAGCACCGGGTAGGCCAGGCGCAGCTTGGTCAGGCGCTTGACGAACTTGAGCAGCGCCGCGCCATCCTCGTCCAGCTCCCAGTTGATCCAGCCGATCTCGCTGTCCTGGCAGTAGGCATTGTTGTTGCCGTGCTGGGTGCGGCTGAACTCGTCGCCGGCGACGATCATCGGCGTACCCTGGGCCAGCAGCAGGGTGGCGAAGAAATTGCGCATCTGGCGCAGGCGCAGGGCCTTGATCTCGGGGTCGTCGGTGGGACCTTCGACGCCGTGGTTCCATGACAGGTTGTTGTTGCTGCCGTCCTGGTTGCCTTCGTCGTTGTCCTCGTTGTGCTTGTCGTTGTACGACACCAGGTCGCGCAGGGTGAAGCCGTCATGGGCGGTGATGAAGTTGACCGAGGCGTAGGGCCTGCGCCCGCGGCGGTTGAACAGCTCGCCGGAGGCGGTCATGCGCGCGGCAAAGTCGGCCAGCTGGCCTTCGTCGCCTTTCCAGAAAGCCCGCACGGTATCGCGAAAACGGTCGTTCCATTCTGCCCAGCCGGGGGCGAAATTGCCCACCTGGTAGCCACCGGGGCCGCAGTCCCAGGGCTCGGCAATCAGCTTGACCTGGCTGAGCAGCGGGTCCTGGCGGCAGGCAACGAGAAAGCTGTGACGCTCGTCGAAGCCCTCGTGGTAGCGGCCGAGAATGGTCGCCAGGTCGAAGCGAAAACCGTCGACGTGCATCTCGCCGGCCCAGTAACGCAACGAGTCGGTGACCAGTTGCAAAACACAGGGGTGGCTGAGGTCGAGGGTGTTGCCGGTGCCCGAATCGTTGATATAGAAGCGCTTGTCATCGGGCATCAGCCGGTAGTAGGAGGAATTGTCGATGCCGCGCATCGACAGGGTCGGGCCCAGCTCGTTGCCTTCGGCGGTGTGGTTGTAGACCACGTCGAGAATCACCTCCAGGCCGGCGTCATGCAGGTGCGCGACCATCTCCTTGAACTCGGCGATCTTGCCGTTGGCCAGGTAGCGCGGGTGCGGGGCAAAAAAGGCGATGCTGTTGTAGCCCCAATAGTTGTTCAGGCCCTTTTGCAGCAGATGCTGGTCGTTGACGAAGGCATGGATCGGCAGCAACTCGATCGAGCTCACCCCAAGCTGCTTGATATGCCCCAGCAGTTCGTCGCACATCAGCCCGGCAAAGGTGCCGCGATTGGCCTCTGGCACCGCCGGGTGGCGCATGCTGATACCGCGCACGTGGGCCTCATAGAGGATGGTGCGCTCCCAGGGAATGCCCACGCGCTGGTCGCGGCCCCAGGTGTAGGCCGGGTCGATGACCTTGCACTTGGGCACGAACGGCGCACTGTCGCGCTCATCAAAGCTAAGGTCGCCGTCGGGGTGGCCGATGGTGTAGCCGAACAGCGCCTCGGACCATTTCAGGCTGCCGACCAGTTGCTTGGCGTAGGGGTCGATGAGCAGTTTGTTGGGGTTGAAACGGTGGCCGTTTTGCGGATCGTACGGGCCGTGTACGCGGTAGCCGTAGATCTGCCCGGGATGGGCATCGGGCAGGTAGCCGTGGAAGATCTCGTCGGTGTACTCCGGTAGCTCGATGCGTTCGAGCTCGACCTCGCCGCTGGCATCGAACAGGCACAGTTCAACCTTGGTGGCGTTGGCCGAGAACAGGGCAAAATTAACCCCCAGGCCATCCCAGCTGGCGCCCAGCGGGAAGGGCAGGCCCTCGCGGATGCGCGAGGGTTCGAGGTGAACTTCGGCGGTAGGCTTTGGCTTGCTCATGGAAATCCTTGATCAGACCGGGGGTTGGCACAGGGGTTATCGCGGGGCAAGTCGAGGCGTCGCACCGCCGCTCCCACAGGCTGTGCAGGAGCGGCGGTGCGACGCCTCGACTTGCCCGGCGATCAGGTTCATGCAGTCGGTGGCTTCTTGGTCGTCCTGGGCTTTTTCGGCGCTGGCGCAGTGCTTGCCGGCTTGGCCTTGGCGCTACTGGCCGGCGGCGCCTTGGCCGGTTTGCGCGGCGTTACCTTGGGCGCCAGCGCTTCGGCTTCGGCAAGCTTGCGCGCCATCGCCCAGTGCCGCTCTTCCTGGCCTTCGGGCTTACCTTCCGACTCCCAGATCTGATAGGCGAATTCACGGATACGTTTTTCTTCGACACTCATCTCTACGCTCCTGAGGACTTAACGATGTTCAACGAACAGATTGACCGGAAACTCCTTGAGTGCAGTGCTCAGCCACAGCTCCTTTGAGGCTGTGACTGCGCCTGTGGCAAAAAGTCCCGAGCAATTGCCAGGCGACAAGGCAAACGGCAAAACCAGCCGGGTATCGTCCCAGTTCTGTGCCGGGATCAGCGGTAGCGGTGATTGGCCAAGCAAGCTGCAGGCCAGGCGCGGCACCACCACCACGGCGCGCTGTTCGGCGCTCACCCGGGCAAACGCCAGGACCCGCCCGGCGTGTCTGCCGCGCACTTCGATCGGCAGGTACTGACCGCGCAGGAACAGCTGCGGGGACTGCTGGCGCCACTCCAGCACCTGGTTGATCAGCGCCTGTTTGACCCGGCCGCTGCGCCAGTCCTGGAGCAACTGCGCCGTTGTGGTGCCATCCGCCAGGGCCTGGCGCCGACCGGCAAAGTCCACCGCGCGGCGGTTGTCCGGGTCGACCAGGCTGAAATCCCAGAACTCGTTGCCCTGGTACAGATCGGGCACCCCGGGCACGGTCATGCGCAGCAGGCACTGCACCAGGCCGTTGAGGGCGCCTGGGCAGGCGATGGCCTGCGCCGCCTCGGCCAGGGAATGACGCAACTGCTGGCTGGCGCGCTCCAGCAGCAGGGTGTCGATGAAATCCAGGCAGGCCTGTTCATAGGCCTCGTTCGGGGCGCTCCAGCTGCTGCGCAACTTGGCTTCACGCAGGGCTTTGCGCTGCCATTGGCGCAGGCGCTCGGCATAGGCCTCAAGCGCCAGCGGATTGTTCTCATCAAGGTCCAGCGGCCAGCTGCCGAGCAGGGTCTGGTACAGCAGCAGCTCATCGCCTGCACCCGGCGCCTCGCCGTCGGCCAGGGTGCTGCGCAAGGGGCTGGCCAGCTCGCGCCAGTGTTCGACCCGGCTGGCAAACCAGCTGCTGCGTTCGCTGAGCACTGCCAGGAGCGCACGGCTGTCTTCGCCGCGCTTGTGGTCGTGGGTGGCGGTGGCCAGCAGGTTGTCCGGGAACTGCTCAAGGCGCGTGAGGCAATGTTGGTGAAAGTCCTCGACCGGGGCGCTGAAACGTTCGGCATCAAAACCTACATCGTTACGCGACAGCAACAGTGCCGAGCGGTAGAAGGCCGTGTCTTCCACGGCCTTGGCGGCGGTGGGCGAGGTCAGTTGCTGAAAGCGCACGCAGGCGTGGCGCAGGTGCTTGCGCGGCCGGCCGGGCGGCAAGCGCCGCCAGGGTTCGCCACCGAGCCAGCGCTGCAGGTAGTCGAGCACCGGCCAGTCAGCCTCGCTCAGGCACTGGCGGGCACCGCGCATGGCTTGCTGGAAGTACGCTTCATCTTCTGCCGGGCGCCCGCAGGCATTGATGTAGGTGCGGTACACCGGGTAGTGCTCGATCAGCGCCTGCAACGCCCGGCGAATGGCGCCCAAGGTCAGGTCGCGGCTCATCAGGTCGTCGCGGGCCACTTGCAACAGCGCCTGGGCCACCGACTCGAAATCGCCGGCCAGGCTGCCATTGAGGATTTGCTGGCGGGCCAGGCGCACTTCCTCGCTGAAGTCCGGGCGTTCGCTTAGCGCGCTCCATAGCGCCGCCAACTCTGCTTCGCCGTCTGGATCATGCTGCAGCAGCGATACCTGGTTCATGAACTCGTAGCCGGTGCTGCCGTCGACCTGCCAGTCGCGGTGCAGCTGCTCGTCGGCGCCGAGGATCTTCTCGACATAGATCGGAAAGTGCTCCAGCGCTGCCTCCAGTGGGCGCTGGGCCAAGAGCCCGTCGACCCGCCGGCGCAGCTTGCGGCAGTAGCCTCGCGGATCGGCCAGGCCGTCGATGTGGTCGATGCGCAGGCCGTCGACCAGGCCGCGGCCGATCAGCTCGAAGACCTTGCTGTGGGTGGCCTCGAACACCGCCGCGCGTTCGACCCGCAGGCCGCCCAGCTCGTTGACGTCGAAAAAGCGCCGCCAGTTGATATCGTCGCCAGCGGTGCGCCAGCTGGCCAGGCGGTAGGACTGACGTTCTAGCAGCGCGTGCAGGCGCTTGAAACCTTCGGGGCTGCGGCTGTCGAAGGCGCCGAGCACATCGTCCAGGGGCTGTTGGCGGGCCAGCGCCGCCAGTTCGGCCAGCAGCGGCCTGGCCTGCGCCGGCGCATCGTCAGCGCTGCGCAAGGCATTGAAGCGGCTGGCCAGTGTCTGCAGGGCTGCGCCACCTTCGGCGAGCACCAGGCCATAGTCGGCCGGGCAGATCGGAAAGCGGTGCTCGTGGTGCTGGATATGCAACTGGCCGGTTGCAGCGTCGAAGCGCAGCGGGATGTCGCCGCCTTGCAGCATCGCGCCGTAGTCACCGGCCAGAAACGGCAGCAGCAACTGACCTTCAAGCAGCGGGTCGGGCGAGTGCCACTGGATGTCGAAGAACTCGGCATAGCGGCTGCGCCGGCCCCAGGCCAGCAGGTCCTGCCACCAGGGGTTGTCGCTGCCGACCGCCATATGGTTGGAAACCATGTCGAGGATCAGGCCCATACCGTGCAGGCGCAGCGCTGCCACCAGGCGCTCTAGCGCAGCTTCGCCGCCCAGATGCGGGCTGACCTGCCCGGGGTCGACCACATCGTAGCCATGGCGCGAGCCGGGGCGCGCGCGCAGCAGCGGCGAGGCGTACAGGTGGCTGATGCCTAAGCGGGCGAAGTAGGGCACCAGCGCCGCCGCCTGGTCGAGGCCGAAGTCGGCATGAAACTGCAGGCGCAGGGTCGCGGTCAGGGCTTTCATCGGTCACGCTCCCAGGCTTGTTCGCGGGCCTGCGCCAGCAGCTCCAGGCGCCGCGCCGCATCCGCGTCGTCAAGCAGCGCGCTGGCCGCCAGGGCAAAGCGCCGGCGCCAGTTGGGGTGGCTGTCGATGGTGCCGGGCAGGTTGGGTTGCTCATCGACACCCAGCAGATCTTCCAGCGGTACCAGCACCAGCGGCGCGCGGGTATGGCCAAGGTAGCGGATGCTGGCATCGATCAGCGCGTCGCTCTCGGCCAGGGCCTGGCCGTAGTTCTGTTCAAGAGTGCGCCGCAGGCCCTGGCGCTCGTGTTGGCGGCTGTCGCGCCAGTGCCGCTCGGTGATGCCGTCGATCAGGCTCAGGCGCTGGTTCCAGTCGATATCACGGGCCTGCAGCCAGCCGGCCAGCGGCGGCAGGTCATGGGTGCTGGTGGTGGCCAAGGCGTTGTCGGGCCAGTCGAGGATGGGCTTGAAATGGCCGGGCGGGTCTTGCTCGAACAGCAGTACGCGCATGCCGAGGATGGCCCGCGCGGCGAGCTTTTCGCGCAGCCCCTCGGGCACGGTGCCGAGGTCTTCACCCAGCACGATGGCCTGGTGGCGCACTGACTCAAGGCTGAGCAGGCGCAGCAGATCATCGAGCGGGTAATGCAGGTAGGCTCCTTCGGCCGGGGTGGCACCCTGGGGGATCAGCCACAGCCGTTGCAAACCCATGACATGGTCGATGCGCAGGCCCCCGGCATGGGCAAAGTTGGCCCGCAGCATCTCGATGAACGCCCGGTAGCCGTTGCGTCGCAGGCCTTCGGGCGAGAAGGCGCAGATGCCCCAGTTCTGCCCGGCGCGGTTGAGAATATCCGGCGGCGCGCCGACATTGAGGCCGGCCAGCAGCTCGTCCTGGCGGCTCCAGGCCTGGCTGCCGGCGCCGTCGGCACCCACCGCCAGGTCGGCGATCAGGCCGATGCCCATGCCATGGCTGCGCGCCGCATCCTGGGCACGTTGCAGGCTGCGTTCGATCAACCACTGACAGAAGGCGTGAAACGCCACCTCCTCGCTGTGCTGGCGGGCGAAGGCGCTCACCTCGGGGCTGTGCGGGTCGTGCCAGGCAGCGGGCCAGTCGCGCCAGTCCTGGCCGATGTCGCGCTTGAGCGCGTGCTCCAGCAGTACCTCGAAGCGGCAGTGGCGTTCCAGGGCGGGGCCGGCGTGCTGGCGATAGCTGTCGAAGTCGGCGAACAACGGGTGCTCGGTGGCGATAAAGTCGCGGTACAGCGCACGCAGCAAACGCTGGCGAAACGATGCGGCCTGCGGCCAGTCGATCAGCGGCAGTTGTTCAAGCTGCTCCAGCGGCCCGTGCAACTGGCAGGCTTCAATGGCCATGCGCACCGCACGGTCCCCGAGCAGCGCCGCCGGGCTTGCATACAGGCTGTTGAGAAACACCCGGCTGGAGGGCGAGTACGGGCTGTAGCGCTGGCTGTCGCTGGCGAACATGGCGTGCAGCGGGCTGATCGCCAGGGCATCGGCGCCGCGTTCGGCGGCGCTGCGCACCAGCGCCTCGAGGGCCAGGCAATCACCATAGCCGCCGTCGTCGGGGCGACGCAGGCTGTACAACTGGGCGCTCAGGCCCCAGCAACGCGGCGTCGGCGTGCCCAGCGCATCGGCGATGCTGTAGCAGCGGGCTGGCGCCACGGCCAAGGTGAACTGCTGGCGGTCGATCTGCACCTGGTGATAGCCGATCGGCAAGCCGGCGGGGAGCCTGGCCTGATCATCCAGTTGCAACGGTTGTTCGCTGCCATCTTCAAGCAGCACCTGGCAGTCCATCGCTGGCGGAAAATAGCCGGACAGCTGCAGGGGGAGGCCGTGGTCAACCGTCAACAGCGGCGGCAGGTGGCGGGCATCGTGGGCGCGCAGCAGGGCCTGGATACTGGCTTCGATCGCCTCAACGCTGTCGGCCGGGTGGCCAAGGCCGGCCAGCACCCGCTGCAGCGCCGGGTCACTGACCCGCTGGGCGCGGCCGTTGGCGTCGATCCAGTCCACCGCCAGGCCCGCCAGTTCGGCCAGTTGCTGCAAGCGTGGGTCAGTCATGGGCAGGCTCCGCTGGAGTGGTCGGCAGCAGGCTGACCAGGGTGGTGTAGGGCGGCAATTGCGTGTTGCCGATGCAGCTTTCGCTACAGCTGAACAGGCGTGCAGCGTTGGCCGGCAGGTCGGCCACTTGCGCGGTAGGGCCAAGGTTGAGGTCAATACGCAGCTCGCCGCCGCGTTCGAGCTGCCAGCGCACCGTCAAGGCCTGCGGCCCCAGCACCCGGGCGCCGAGGGCATGGATGCCGGGCAGGTTGGGGACGATGTGGCGGGCGCGCAGGGCCAGTAATTGCCGGTACAACTGCAACCATGGCTGTTGGCTTGAGTGTGTTGGCCGCGGCCGCGAAGCGTCGAAGGTATCGAGGGCATTGGGGTCGGGAATCCGCGAGCGGGTGACGGCATCGGCGAAGTCGGCAAAACCGGCAAACTCGGCGCGCCGGCCTTCGCGTACGGCATCGGCCAGTTCATCGTGGTGATCGGTGAAAAACACAAAAGGTTGCTCGCAGCCCCATTCATCGCCCATGAACAGCAGCGGAATCATCGGCGCCAGCAGCAACAGGGTGGTGGCTGCGCGCAAGGCCTGGGGCGGGCACAGTTGGTTCAGGCGCTCGCCGAACGCGCGGTTGCCGATCTGGTCGTGGTTCTGCAGGAACAGCACGAAGGCCGTGGGGGGCAAATGCCCGCTGGGCTCGCCGCGGGGACGGCCGTTGCGGTCGGGCTGGCCCTGGAAGACGAAGCCCTGGCTCAGGCAGCGCGCGAGTTTTTCGATGGTCGACTCGCTGTAGTCGGCGTAGTACGCCTCCTGCTCGCCGGTGAGCAGCACGTGCAGGGCGTTGTGACCGTCGTCGTTCCACTGCGCATCGAAGCCCTGTTCAAGCAGGTGCGCCTGGTTGTGTTCGTTCTCAAGGGTCAGCCATACCTGACGCCCCGGGGTAATCTCGCTGCGCACCCGGCGCGCCAGTTCGGCAAGAAAATCCGGGTCGTCGATGGCGTGCACGGCGTCCAGGCGCAGACCGTCGACGCGGTACTCCTGCAGCCACATCAGCGCGTTCTCGATAAAAAAGTCGCGCACCTGGCGGCGGCGAAAATCAATTGCCGCGCCCCACGGGGTCTGGCGATCCTGGCGAAAAAAGCCACTGGCGTACTGGCCGAGGTAATTGCCGTCCGGGCCGAAGTGGTTGTAGACCACATCCATCAGCACCATCAGGCCATGGCCGTGGGCCTGGTCGATCAGTTCGCGCAGTTGCTCGGGGCTGCCATAGCTGTGCTGTGGAGCGAACGGCAGGACGCCGTCGTAGCCCCAGTTACGCTCGCCGGGGAATTGCCCGAGCGGCATCAGCTCGATGGCGGTAATGCCCAGCTCGGCCAGGGCCGGCAAGCGCTCGATCACCCCGGCATAGCCGCCGCACAGGCCGACATGCAGCTCGTAGATGACCGCCTCAGGCCAGGGGCGCCCGCGCCAGTCGGGGTACTGCCAGCGGTAGGCTGCGGGGTTCAGCAACTGGCTGGGGCCGTGCACGCCGTCGGGTTGGTAGCGCGACGCCGGGTCGGCCACCGTGAGCGTGGCGTCGATCCGGTAGCGGTAGCGGTCACCGGCCTTGCACGGCAGCTGGCCGACGAACCAACCGTCGGCCTGGGCCTGCAAGGGCTGGCGCGCACCGGCGTCGAATTCAACCTCCACCTGCTGTGCGTCCGGTGCCCACAGGGCAAACCGGGCGCTGTTGCTGTCCAGCATCACGGCCCCGTGGGTCGCGTGTTCCTGTGACCTCAAGGGCATACCTGCCATCTCCGCTTCAGCGTGGGGTTGCTCGGGCGTTTTCGACCAGCTCCTGATAAAGACGGGCATAAGGCTCGACGGCCTGGCACCAGTTGAACGGTTGGGTCATGGCCAGGCAGCGCATGGCATTGAGCAGGTTCTTCTTGCTGTACACGTAGAACGCCCGGCCCAGCGCTTCGCGGTAGCTGTCGACGGTCGATTCATCGAACAGAAAACCGGTGACGCCATTCTCGATGGTGTCGGCCAGGCCCCCGGTGTTGCGCGCCACCGGCAGCGAGCCAAAGCGCTGGGCGTACATCTGGCTCAGGCCGCAGGGCTCGTAGCGCGACGGCATGAGCAGGAAGTCGCTGCCGGCGAACATGCGCCGGGCATCGGTTTCGTTGAAGCCGATGCGCACGCCGATCTGCCCGGGATGGCGCAGGGCAAGTTCGCGCATGGCCTGTTCTTCTTCCGGTTCGCCACGGCCGATGATCGCGATCTGGCCGCCCTGGCGGACGATGTATTCGGCCACCCCCAGGGTCAGGTCCAGGCCTTTCTGGTAGACCAGGCGCGAAACCACTGCGAACAGTGGCCCGTTCGAAGGTTGCAGGCCGAACAGCTCACGCACCTGGCGGCTGTTGGCGGCCTTGCCGTGCCAGTCGTTGAGGCTGAAGGGGTGATCCAGGTGCGGGTCGCTGGCCGAGTCCCAGCTCTCGTCGATGCCGTTGGGAATACCGCTGAGCAGGCCTTGCTGGGCCTTGCTGGCGAGAAAGCCATCCAGCCCGCAACCGAACGAGGGCGTAGTGATTTCCCGGGCATAGGTGGCGCTGACCGTGGTGATGTGGCTGGAGTAGGCAAGGCCGGCCTTGAGGAACGACAGCTTGCCGTAAAACTCCATGCCTTCCTGCTGCAGGGCATGGTCGGGGATCGCCAGTTCCGGGCAGCAGGCACGGCTGACCACGCCCTGGTAGGCCAGGTTGTGGATGGTGAACAGGGTCGGCGTCTGCAGGCCGCGCCAGTGCATGTAGGCTGGGGCCAGGCCGGCCGGCCAGTCGTGGGCGTGGACCAGGTCGGGCTTCCAGTGGACCATGCCTTCACCAGCGGCGATTTCTGCCGCGGCCAGGCCCAGGCGGGCAAAGCGGATGTGATTGTCGGGCCAGTCGCGACCGTTGTTGGCACCGTAGGGCGTGCCCTCGCGCTGGTACAGCTCGGGACAGATCAACACATAGATGACCAGGCCATCGGCCAGGTCCATGCGCCCGATCTTGCAGGGCGGCAAGGCCGCGTGGCCGCCCAGCTCGCCGACCAGGTGGATCGGGTTGTCGCTTTCCAGTACCTGCGGGTAACCGGGGATCAGCACCCGCACATCGTGCAGGTGACGCATGGCCCGTGGCAGTGCCGCCGAGACATCGCCCAGGCCGCCGGTCTTGACCAGGTCGGCGATTTCCGAGGTGACGAACAACACTTTGCGTTTATGTGAAGAATGTCTGGGGTCAGCACCCAGTGCCTTGGCTGTCGGCGTGAAATCCGCTGCAAGCGGTTCACGCGAATCCGGGGTGAATTGCTCTACATGAGGTTCGACAGCGGCACTGATCATACTTCTCTCCGTCCCTATGTTGTGCGGGCGTGGGCGCCCGTTGTTGTTTGTCTACCGATACTGTTCTCTGTGAGTGGTATTGCCTTGCCTTCCATGCCCCGCAGCCAAGCGCACAAGCGCTACGCAAGCCGGCGTCCTGCCGACGGCGTGGTGACGATATGGGGTGGCTGGGCCGCGTCCGTTGAAGCGGAATCGATGGCCTACTTAGTTCCTGACCTACCGCGATTGCAGAAGTTTCGACTATTTTCAGTCGAGTTTTCCGGGCGATGTCTGGCCGAATACCGAGTGTAGGAGAGAATTCGTGAAGAATGTGACCCGCTGGTCACTTTTGCTCGGAGAAAAACCTGCAGTCATTTCGCTGCAGGTTGCGGTGGCGATTCAGCCGCGTGGCAGCAGCGAGGAGTGATGGCTGCTGATCAGCCACTGCTGGCCATCCCAGCGGTAATTGAAGGTATAGCGCGCAGCCACGCGTTCTCCACCCTTGGCGAAGGTGAAGGTGTACAGGCCGGACAGCGAGGCGTTGTTGCAGCCAAGCTCGACATGCTGGCTGTCCAGGCGCCCGCTGGGCTGCTTGCCGAGGAAATACTCGAAATAATGAATGCGCTCGGCAGTGGTCAGCCGCGGGCGTTGCGACAGGGTAGGCAGCAAGATGGCGTCATCGGCATACAACGCAGCAACCTGGCGCGGATCACCGCTGAGCAGGCTGTGGTTCCAGCGCTCGAACTGGGCGACGATCTGTGCTTCGCTGGTGGCGGCGCAAGTGGCAGGGGTGGCGTAGGCGGGTAAAGACAACAGCCCCAGCAGGGGCGCGAGCAGCGTCAGTGACTTCATGGCAGTCCTTGCGATGTGAAGACGCTTGGTGCGTCAGACGGCGCAGTCTAAAAAGGCGCCGTCAGGCAAAGACAGAGGCGGGGTTTCCCCGGCAGGTCACTGTGTTGCTCAGCTGCGCGCTGGCAACTGGCCGTCCTGGGCTTGCTGCAGAAGCAGACTGAGTTGGGCGACCTGTTGTTGCAACTGCTCGCGCTCTTCTTTAAGGCGACGCAGCTCGTCGCGGTGTACCGTCACGTAGAGGGTCTGGGCAGGCATTTTTGGCAGAAGGGTTCCCATTGCACACCTCGCATAGGGTGGTTCGTTTTTCTAACAGCGTAGCTGCTGGATCGGCGGCGATTCTGAATTCTTTTGCAGGCCTTGGGAACTTTTTTGTTTCTGGCTGTCTTGCCGTTCGTCGCTGAACCAAGCGCGCCAGGGCTGGACTAACCTTGAAGGCCTGAGGCGCTATTTTTCATTCCAGGGGAGCATCGCACATGCAATTGGGAATCGTGGGGCTGGGCCGCATGGGCGGCAATATTGCACGGCGCTTGATGCGTGGCGGGCACCGCATGGTGGTGCATGACCGCGATCGTCAGGCAGTGGAAACCCTGGTCAAGGAAGGCGCCAACGGCGCCCATGACCTTGGCGCGCTGGTAGGCAAGCTGGAGAAACCCCGGGCGGTGTGGGTGATGCTGCCGGCCGGTGAGCCGACCGAGCAGACCATCGCCCAGCTTGCTGACCTGCTCGACGCCGACGACGTGATCATCGACGGCGGCAATACCTTCTACAAGGACGACATGCGCCGCGCCGCCGAGCTGGGCAAGCGCAACCTGCACTATATCGATGTCGGCACCTCGGGCGGCGTCTGGGGCCTGGAGCGCGGCTACTGCATGATGATTGGTGGCGAGCAGGCGGTGGTCGACCGCCTCGACCCGCTGTTCGCCACCCTCGCCCCCGGGGTTGGCGACATCCCCCGCACCCGCGGCCGCCAGGGCCCGGCCGGGCGTGCCGAGCAGGGTTACATTCATGCCGGGCCCGCAGGTGCCGGGCACTATGTGAAGATGATCCACAACGGCATCGAATACGGCCTGATGCAGGCCTATGCCGAAGGGTTCGACCTGCTCAAGAGCAAGGGCAGCGATGCCGTGCCGGCCGAGCAGCGCTTTGACCTGAACCTGGCGGAAATCGCCGAAGTGTGGCGCCGTGGCAGTGTGGTCACCTCCTGGCTGCTGGATCTTACCGCCGACGCCCTGGTGGCCGACCCGCAACTGGGCGGCTACAGCGGCTCGGTGGCCGACAGCGGCGAAGGGCGCTGGACCATCGATGCGGCGGTGGAACAGGCGGTGCCGGTGCCGGTGCTGTCCAGTGCGCTGTTCGCCCGCTTCCGTTCGCGCCAGCAGCAGGGCACCTACGCCGACCGCATGCTGTCGGCCATGCGTTTTGGCTTTGGTGGCCACGTCGAGAAGAAAGCCGAATGAGCAAAACACAGATCGAAGCGGCACCGCCTTGCAACCTGTTCCTGTTTGGTGCCAACGGCGACCTGGTCAAGCGCCTGTTGATGCCGGCCTTGTATAACTTGAGCCGTGATGGCCTGCTCGACAAGGGGCTGCGCATTATTGGCGTCGACCACAACGCCGCCACCGACAACGAATTCGCCGCGCGCCTGCAAGCCTTCATGCGCGAACGCGACAGGGCTAGCGAAGGCGCCAGCAAGTGCCTGGATGACAAACTCTGGGCGCGCCTGGCCAAACGCATCGGCTACCTCACCGGCGATTTTCTCGACGAGGGCACCTACCAGGCCATCGCCGAACGCATCCGCAGCAACCCCAGCGCCAACGCGGTGTTCTACCTGGCCACCTCACCGCGCTTTTTCAGCGAAGTGGTGCAGCGCCTGGGCGCCGCTGGCCTGCTCGACGAAAGCGCCGGCTTTCGCCGGGTGGTGGTGGAAAAACCCTTCGGCTCGGACCTGGCCAGCGCCGAAGCGCTCAATGCCTGCCTGCTCAAGGTCATGAGCGAAAAGCAGATCTACCGCATCGACCATTACCTGGGCAAAGAGACGGTGCAGAACATCCTCGTCAGCCGTTTTTCCAACGGCCTGTTCGAAGCGTTCTGGAACAACCACTACATCGATCACGTGCAGATCACCGCTGCCGAAACCGTCGGTGTCGAAAGCCGCGGCGCCTTCTACGACAGTACCGGCGCCTTGCGCGACATGGTCCCCAACCACCTGTTCCAGTTGCTGGCGATGGTCGCCATGGAGCCGCCGGCGGCCTTTGGCGCCGATGCGGTGCGTAGCGAGAAGGCCAAGGTCATCGGCGCGATCCGGCCCTGGTCGAAGAACATGGCCCTGAAAAACTCGGTACGCGGCCAGTACAGCGCTGGCAAACACGGGCGCAAGAAGGTCCCCGGTTACCGCGAAGAACCTCGGGTCGCGCCCGACAGCAACACCGAAACCTTCGTCGCCCTCAAGGTAATGATCGACAATTGGCGCTGGGTCGGCGTGCCGTTCTACCTGCGTACCGGCAAGCGCATGAGCGTACGCGACACCGAGATTGCCATCTGCTTCAAGCCAGCGCCCTATGCCCAGTTTCGCGACACCGAAGTCGAGCGGCTCAAGCCCAACTATCTGAAGATCCAGATCCAGCCCAACGAAGGCATGTGGTTCGACCTGCAAGCCAAGCGCCCGGGCCCGGCCCTGGCCATGGAGAACGTCGAGCTGGGTTTTGCCTACAAGGACTTTTTCAAGATGCAGCCGTCCACCGGCTACGAGACGCTGATCTACGACTGCCTGACCGGTGACCAGACCTTGTTCCAGCGTGCCGACAATATCGAGAATGGCTGGCGCGCGGTGCAGCCGTTCCTCGATGCCTGGCAGGAGGGCGGCGAGGTGCAGCTCTATGCCGCCGGTGACAACGGCCCGACTGCGGCGGACGAACTGCTGACCCGCGATCGGCGGGTCTGGCACCCGATTGGTTGAGGGTTCACGCACAAGGGGGATGAATGCCGGGTTTGATCGAAGACTACGCCCTGCTGGGTAACTGTCGCAGCGCCGCGCTGGTAGGCCGCGACGGCTCCCTGGACTGGCTGTGCCTGCCCAGGTTCGACTCCCCGGCGGTGTTTGCCGCCTTGCTCGGCAATGAAGAAAACGGCCGCTGGCGCCTGGCGCCGAGCGAGCCTTTGGTGCAGGTCAGCCGTGAATACCTGGACGGCACCCTGATCCTGCACACCACCTTCACCACCGCCAGCGGCCGCGCGCGCCTGATCGACTGCATGCCCCTGGCTGAACACAACAGCGTGCTGCGCATTGTCGAGGGCCTGGAAGGCGAAGTGCCGTTCGAGATGGACCTGGTGATGCGCTTTGACTATGGCAACAGTGTGCCTTGGGTCGAAAAGGCCGAGCCGCTGGTGCTCTCGGCGGTGGTTGGCCCCGACCGGCTGATACTACGCAGCGGCGCCGCCACCCAGGCCCTGGATCACCACACCGGCAGCCGCTTTACCGTCAAGGCCGGCCAGCGCCTGGCCTTCAGCCTGAGCCACCAGGCGTCACACCTGCCATTGCCTGCAGCGTTCGATGCCGAGCAAGCTTTGCAACGGACCCGGGAGCAGTGGCAGCAGTTTACGTCGCGCTGCCCGGACGTCGGCCCCTGGACGGCGCTGGTCAAGCGCTCACTGCTTACCCTCAAGGCCATGACCTACGCGCCCACCGGCGGCATTGTCGCGGCGGTGACCACCTCGTTGCCCGAGCGCCTGGGCGGTGAGCGCAACTGGGACTACCGCTATTGCTGGCTGCGTGATGCGACCATGACCTTGCTGGCGTTCATGAACCTTGGTTACTTCGAAGAGGCCCAGGCCTGGCGCGAATGGCTGCTGCGCTCGGTGGCCGGCAACCCCGAGCAGATGCAGATCATGTACGGCCTGGCCGGCGAGCGGCGGCTGGCGGAGTATGAAGTGCCGTGGCTGGCCGGTTATGAAGGTGCACAACCGGTGCGTATCGGTAATGCCGCAGCGTTGCAGCACCAACTGGATATTTATGGCGAGGTCGCCGATGCCATGAGCCAGGCAATTCGTGGTGGCCTGCCGCGCCACCCGCGCAGCGCGGCGATTGCCCGGTTGATCATGCCGTACCTGGAAAAAACCTGGCAGCAGCCGGACGAGGGCATCTGGGAGGTGCGTGGCGGGCAGCAGCACTTCACCCATTCCAAAGTCATGGCCTGGGTGGCCTTCGACCGCGCTGCCGGCTTGAGCGATACCACCGAAGAAGGTCAGGCGCGCGCCGGGCATTACCGTCAGGTGGCGGCCAGGATTCACCGGCAGGTGTGTGAACAGGGCTTCGATGGGCAGCTGGGCTGTTTCGTCCAGGCTTATGGTTCGACCGAAATGGATGCCAGCCTGCTGCAGATTGCCCTGACCGGCTTCCTGCCGGCGGATGATCCGCGCTTTCTCGCCACCCTTGCGCGCATCGAGCAGCGTCTGCTACGCAATGGCCTGTTGCTGCGCTATGACAGCGACAGCGGTTGCGATGGGCTGACGCCGGGTGAGGGGACCTTCCTGGTCTGTTCGTTCTGGCTGGCGGATGTCTATGTGCTGCTGGGGCGGGAGGAGGAGGCCAGGACCTTGTTCGAACGTCTTGCGGCCCTGTGCAACGACGTCGGCCTGCTGGCCGAGCAGTACGACCCGCTGGGCCGGCGCATGCTCGGCAATTTCCCCCAGGCTTTCAGCCATATCGGCATCATCAACACCGCGCTGAACCTGCACCGCGCCCAGTGCCCGGTGCGCGACCGGGCGCAATGTGGTTAAAGGCATCGCGGGTCAAGTCGGATCGCCGCACCGCCGCTCCCACAGGTAGCGTAGGCCTTTAGAGGCGCGAGCTGATCCATTGGCGATGCTGCTCACACTTCACCTTTGCGCCTTGTCGGCGAATGGACCGGCGATGCACGAGAAGCGAAAGCAAAAAAGCGCTCTGCTTCTAGATGTACGTAATTGCAGACGCCACCGATCGTCCCTTGCAGAAGGCCGAGTGGAACCCTTGCGTAGTGGGGCGACGGCCATGGATGGCCGGCGAGCGCCGCAGGGCCAGGGACGGCCCTTCGGCGCGCCCTCACGGGAGCAAGGGTGGAAGGAGGGAACCCGGAGCGCAGCGCAGGGCCGATGAAGGGACAGGGCGTTTTTGGTTACTTTTGCCGCCAAGCAAAAGTGACCCGCCGTAAGGGCGGAAGGCGCCGGCAGCGCCTCATCATCAAATGGATCAGCTCAAACACAGCCTGGCTGCCCCAATACTTGCAAGCTGCTTAAGACAGTTGCTCCCACAGGCCCGTGCAGTCAGCGTTACAACCAGTAGGTCACCGCCCACCACCCCAGCCCGCCCATGACCACGGTATAGGGCAGCGCCATCCACACCATGCGCCCATACGACAGGCGAATCAGCGGCGCAATCGCCGAGGTCAGCAGGAACAGGAATGCCGCCTGGCCGTTGGGCGTGGCCACGCTCGGCAGGTTGGTGCCGGTGTTGATCGCCACCGCCAGGGTCTCGAAGTGCTCGCGGCTCATGCCGCCGTTGACAAACGCCTGCTTGACCTCGGTGATATAGATAGTGGCGACGAACACGTTGTCGCTGATCGCCGACAACAGGCCGTTGGCGATAAACAGCATGCCCGGCTGCTGATCGGCCGGCAGCGCCAGTACCCACTGGATCAGCGGGGTAAACAGCTGCTGCTGGTGGATCACCGCAACCACGGCAAAGAACACCACCAACAACGAGGTGAACGGCATGGCGTCCTGGAACGCGCGGCCCAGGCGGTGTTCGTCGGTGATGCCGGTAAAGGCGGTAATCAGCACGATCACCAGCAGGCCGATCAGGCCGACTTCGGCCACATGCAGGCCCAGGCCGATGATCAGGATCAGCGCCGCCAGGCCTTGCACCACCAGTGCGGCACGTTGCTGGGTGGTGCGCTGGGCGTCGTCTTCGGCGGCATAGGCGGCCAGCACCTGGCGCACGTTGTCCGGCAGCAGGGTGCCGTAGCCGAACCAGCGCAGTTTCTCCAGCAGCACGCAGGTGACCAGCCCGGCGGCCAGTACTGGCAGCGACACCGGCGCCACCTTGAGGAAGAACTCGGCAAAGTGCCAGCCCATTTCGTGGCCGATCAGCAGGTTCTGCGGCTCGCCGACCAGGGTGCACACGCCGCCCAGGGCGGTACCGACGGCGCCGTGCATCAGCAGGCTGCGTAAGAATGCGCGAAATTGCTGCAGGTCTTCGCGGTGCAGGTGGGCGACGTGCTGGTCGCTGTCCAGGTCCGAGTCTTCCCGTGGGTTGGCGCCGGAAGCGACGCGGTGATAAACCGAGTAAAAACCTACCGCGGCGCTGATGATCACCGCGGTCACCGTCAGCGCATCGAGAAACGCCGAAAGAAAGGCCGAGAGAAAACAGAACAGCAAGGCCAGCAGGGCCTTGGAGCGCACGCCGAGAAGAATCCGCGAAAACACGAACAGCAGCAGGTCCTTCATGAAGTAGATGCCGGCGACCATGAACATCAGCAGCAGGATCACCGGAAAGTTGTGCTGCAGCTCTTCGTACAGCGCTTGCGGCGTGGTCATGCCCAGCAGCAGGGCTTCGACCATCAGCAGGCCGCCGGGCATCAGCGGGTAGCACTTGAGCGCCATGCCGAGGGTGAAGATGAATTCGATCACCAGCACCCAGCCGGCCACCACCGGGCCGAGGGTGAACAGCAGCAGGGGATTGAGCAGCAGGAACAGGCACAAGGTAGCCTTGTACCAGCGCGGCGACTGGCCAAGAAAATTGTGGGCCAGGGCGCCGGCCAGGGAGCGGGACATGAAAATGTATCCTTATGATTCAACAGCTGGGCAAAGTGCCGCATGTGCGAACGGAGATCAAGGTAAAAGTCCCGGTTTTGGCACAAGCGCGGCCTTGGCGCCGACGGGCACCTTGTTATAGTCCTGCGATCAACCTCGCCGCCTTCAAGGAGAGCACCGTGACTGACTACCAAGCGTTCAAGGTCGAACTGAACAACCGCATCGCCCACGTGCAGATCAACCGCCCGGAAAAGTACAACGCCATGAACGCGGCGTTCTGGAGCGAAATCGTCGAGATCTTCCGCTGGATCGATGAAACCGACGAAGTGCGCGCGGTGGTCATCAGCGGTGCCGGCAAGCATTTTTCTTCCGGCATCGACCTGATGCTGCTGGCCTCGGTGGCCAACGAACTGGGCAAGGACGTCGGCCGCAATGCGCGCCTGCTGCGCCGCACCATCCTGCGCATGCAGGCCTCGTTCAATGCCGTGGACAACTGCCGCAAGCCGGTGCTGGCGGCGATCCAGGGTTACTGCATCGGCGGCGCCATCGACCTGGTCTCGGCCTGCGACATGCGTTACTGCAGCAGCGACGCGCAGTTCTCGATCAAGGAAGTCGACATGGGCATGGCCGCCGACGTTGGCACCCTGCAGCGTCTGCCACGGATCATCGGCGACGGCATCATGCGCGAACTGGCCTACACCGGGCGCAATGTCGCCGCCGACGAAGCCCAGCGCATCGGCCTGGTCAACCGTGTGTTTGACAGCCATGAGGCACTGCTTGACGGAGTCTTTGCCATTGCCGCTGAAATTGCGGGAAAATCTCCCATTGCCGTGGCCGGCACCAAGCACATGATCAGCTACATGCGCGATCACCGCATCGACGATGGCCTGGAGTACATCGCCACCTGGAACGCCGCCATGCTGCAATCCACCGATCTGCGGGTGGCGGTTGCCGCCCACATGAGCAAACAGAAACCCGAGTTCGCCGACTGACCCCCGGCGGCGAACCCCGCAAGGAACCGGCACATGTCAGCGCGTTGGACCACCGCAGTACTGGACACAAACCTCACCGGCGGCTGGGCGGTTGCCCGCAGCCGCGAGGGTTTTCTGGTCGATGACAACGGCGCGCTGTTCCCGCGCGACTGGCTCAAGCGCCAGGCGCTGGACGTGCTTTGCGAGCACGGCATCGGCCATTTCGATGGCCAGCCGGTGTTCCTTCTGGAGTTGCGCAGCCCGCAGGCGGTAGCCGGCTGCAGCTGGCGCGGCTTGCGTCAGTTCATGCTCGAAGGCGACTTCGAGACCTACAAGATTCTTGGCTATGCCGCGCAGATCGGCACCTGGGCCCGCGAGCACCGCTTCTGTGGCAGTTGCGGCCAGGCCATGGAGCAAATCCACTGGGAGCGGGCGATGTACTGCGCGCCGTGTGATTTACGCAGCTACCCGCGCATCTCGCCGAGCATGATCGTGCTGATCAGCCGTGGCGACGAAATCCTCCTGGCCCGTTCACCGCGCTTTGTCAGCGGCGTGTACAGCACCCTGGCAGGCTTCGCCGAGCCTGGCGAATCGGCCGAAGACTGCCTGGTGCGCGAAGTGCGCGAAGAGGTCGCGATCGAGGTGCAGAACATTCAGTACGTCGGCAGCCAGTGCTGGCCGTTCCCCCATTCGATGATGCTCGGTTTTCATGCCGAGTACGCCGGCGGCGAGATCGTCATGCAGCCGGACGAGATCGAGGACGCCCAGTGGTTTCGCGTCGATGCGCTACCGCCGTTGCCGGCGGGGCGTTCGATTGCGCGCTATCTGATCGACCTGTACGTGGCTCGCCGCCTAGGCCTGGCCGAACCAGTGCTGCCACGCTAGGCGCACGGTCAGTGCCAGCACCACGGTGATGAACACCGGGCGGATGAACTTGCTGCCGCCGCTGATGGCGGTGCGCGCGCCGAAGAACGCGCCGACCATCAGCGCCGAGCCCATCGACAGGCCCACCAGCCAGTCGACCTGGCCGGAGAAGATAAACACCGACAAGGCCGCGGCGTTGCTGACGAAGTTCATGCTGCGCGCCACGCCGCTGGCCTTGACCAGGTCGATGGGGTAGAGCAGCAGCGTGCTGACGGTCCAGAACGCGCCGGTGCCTGGGCCGGCCACGCCGTCGTAGAAGCCCAGGGTGAAGCCCTGGGGGATCTGCCACTTCTTTTTCACCGGCGCATCGGCATCCAGCGGCGCCTTGGGCGTGCCGCCGAACAGCAGGTACACGCCACAGAGAAAGACGATCACCGGTAGCATCTTGTTCAGCCATTCGGCCGGCAGGTAGTGGGCCACCACCGCACCGATCAGGGCACCGATAAAAGTACCGACCAGGGCATGACGCCACTGCGCCGGGTGGAACAGTTTGCGCCGGTAGTAGGTGAAGCCGGCGGTGGCCGAGCCGAAGGTCGAGCTGAGTTTATTGGTGCCCAGCACCAGGTGCGGTGGCATGCCGGCGGTGAGCAGCGCCGGGGTGGTGAGCAGGCCGCCACCGCCGGCAATGGCATCGATGAAACCGGCAACGAAAGCGACGGCGGCAAGAATCGCCAGGGTGGTGGGGTCTACGCTGAGTTCGAAAGGCATGGCGTGGGCTTAATCGACTGGGCGCAGAAGGGCTGCGCCGAAGGGTCGATATGGTAATGGAGATCGGGGCTGTCTGTCAGGGCCTCATCGCGGGGCTAGCCCGCTCCTACTGTAGGGGCGGGCCTGCCCCGCGATGCTTTCATCAGGACAAAAAGCCGCCGTCGACATTCAACGCCACGCCAGTGGTGTAGCTCGACGCGTCGCTGGCCAGGTACAGCACCGCGCCGGCCATCTCTTTCGGGTCGGCCACGCGCTTGAGCGGGATCTGTTGCAGCGCGGTGTTGAGGATCGCATCGTTCTTGACCAGCGCCGAGGCGAATTTGGTATCGGTCAGGCCTGGCAGCAGGGCGTTGCAGCGGATACCGAACGGCGCGCATTCCTTGGCGAAGACCTTGGTCATGTTGATCACCGCCGCCTTGGTCACCGAGTAGATGCCCTGGAAGATCCCCGGCGAAACGCCGTTGATCGAGGCGACGTTGATGATGCTACCGCCACCGTTGTCGCGCATCAGCTTGCCGGCTTCCACCGACATGAAGAAGTAACCGCGGATGTTGACGTCGACGGTCTTCTGGAAGGCGCCAAGGTCAGTGTCCAGCACGTTGCAGAACTGCGGGTTGGTGGCGGCGTTGTTGACCAGGATGTCCAGGCGCCCGAACTGTTCGCGAATGCCGGCGAAGACCTGGCTGATCTGCTCCATCTCGCCGATGTGGCAGGCAACCGCGGTGGCCTTGCCGCCGGCGGCGATGATCGCCTCGGCGACCTGCTGGCAGCCGTCGAGTTTACGGCTCGAAACGATCACATGGGCGCCTTGCTGGGCCAGCAGATGGGCGATGGCCTCGCCGATACCGCGGCTGGCGCCGGAGACGAAGGCGACTTTGCCGTCGAGGTCGAACAGTTGGGTCTTGGACATGGTCTTTTCCTTGTTGGAGTCGTCAGAGTGGGGACTTGCCGATGACCTGCAGGCTCATGTGCTCCAGCAGCGTGTTCATGTGGATGAACTGGGCGAAGCGCTTGTCCTGGGTCTGGCCGTGGAAGAACCGGTAGTAGATCTGCTGAACGATGCCGGCCAGGCGGAACAGGCCGTAGGTGTAGTAGAAGTCGTAGTTGTCGATTTTGATCCCGGCGCGTTCGCCGTAGTAGTCGACAAACTGCTGGCGGCTCAGCATGCCCGGGGCGTTGCTTGGCTGGCGGCGCATCAGTTGCACCGGTGCCGGATCGTCGGCTTGAATCCAGTAGGCCAGGGTGTTGCCCAGGTCCATCAGCGGATCGCCCAGGGTAGTCATTTCCCAGTCGAGCACGCCGATGATGCGCATGGGGTTGTCGGCATCGAGGATGACGTTGTCGAAGCGGTAGTCGTTGTGCACGATGGCAGGCTTGGGGTGATCGGCCGGCATTTTCTCGCGCAGCCAGGCGATGACCTTTTCCCAGCGTGGCGCATCGGCGGTCAGGGCTTTTTCGTAGCGGCTGGCCCAGCCCTCGATCTGGCGTTGCACGTAGCCTTCGGGCTTGCCCAGGTCGCCCAGGCCGCAGGCGTTGTAGTCGACCTGGTGCAGCTCGACCATGCGCTCGATGAAGCTCTTGCACAGGGCCTCGGTGCGTTGGGCATCCAGGCCCAGCTCCGGCGGCAGGTCCGAGCGCAGGATGATGCCCTTGACCCGGTCCATGACATAAAACTCGCCACCGATCAGCGACTCGTCGGTGCAATGCACGTAGGCCTTGGGGCAGTAGGGGAAGCCGCTGTTGAGCTGGTTGAGGATGCGAAACTCGCGGCCCATGTCATGGGCGGATTTGGCCTTGTGACCAAACGGCGGGCGACGCAACACAAACTCGCGCCCGGGGTATTGCACCAGGTAGGTCAGGTTCGAGGCACCACCGGGGAACTGGCTGATGGTCGGCGCACCGGCCAGGCCCTGGATATGCGCTTTCAGATAAGGGTCGATCACTGCGGCATCAAGTTCTTCGCCGGGGCGGACCTGGGTGGACTGGTCGGTGAGCGTCATGCGTTTCCCTTATGATCGGAGGGGAGGATCATTGGCAATCTAATGGCTTGCCCATCCCCTAACAAGCGTTGTCCCGCTGTTATAGACCACTGTGTTGCGCTGCGATCACTGAGCCTGATGTGTCTGCGCCGCCGTGACCGGCAAGCGCTACATATATCTAACGCCCCGAAGCGTGCGGGTTGAATTCAACTGGCGTTTCCCCAACCGCCAGAGTGACGTACACCATGCCATCTTCTCACCCCAACGTGGCCTTCATGCAGGCACGCGTCCCCTCCTGGATTGCGCAGCTCAAACGCACCGAACTGGCCGCCATGCTGCCCGACAGCGCCACTACCAGCCAGCCGCAATGGTTGACTGGCGCTTCGCGACCCATGCGTAACGCCCTGCATGCCAGCCAGGCCCGCAGCCATGCTTCGCGCCACGAAGCTGCCAAAGCATTTGCCAACCTGCAAAGCGCCTATGAATTTTGCAAGCCAGTGCTTGAACAGTGGCTGCAGACACGCTTCCAGGCGTCTGCAGATATCCTTGAGGCTCGTTTCGTGCTGCGTACGGCTGGCTTCAAGATCTCCAGTGTTTCGCTGTTCGAGGCGGTGTTGAAGAACTTCAGCAGTGATGAGCTGGCTGCCTTGAAAAGCGACAAGACCAGCGTGCTGACTGCAACCGACAGTGCGCCGCCTTATCCTGACCTGTTGCCGATCTCCGCCGCCGATTTCGCCGCAGGGTGCCGCGAGCTGGACCTGGGCAAGCGCTACCAGGCACACCTGGAAAGCGTGTTGAGCAACGCAAGCGACAAGGAGGTGCTGCGCAACAAGAAGAAGACAGCGATGCGCGATCTCATGGAGGTAGAAGCCAATATCGCACGCATCAAGGGCGACATCGACGAACAGGGTTATGCCGCCGTGTTGGCCTTGTTGAGGCAGTCCGCTGACGCGCGGGTCGATTCGCCACTGAAGGTCGGTCTGGCCCGGACCAATCCTTTCAACGCCAGCCAGTGCAGCCGTCTGGCTCTGTTCGGTGTGGCATTGACGCAGATTGTGATCATTGCGCCCTCCGTTACCGACGCCACCGCGACCGTCCCCTGCATCGTCCACATCCCCGCAGACCCGCTGCATCCGCTCAAACAGTATGCCTCGCTGGAAGCGTTCAAGAGCGACCTGATCGGCCGCCTGGCCGACCGGGAGTTTCGGCTGTTCCTGGCGCGTTTTGTCACGATCAAGGAGCGGCCAGCGTTCCTTGACCTGCTGGTCGATCCGATCAGCCTGCACCGCGCTCAGCATTGGCAGCAAGTGGATGTGCGCCGGGAGCTGTTCGATGTGCTCTACAGTGAATGCGTCCAGTTCATCCGCGACGAATCGGCGGCGCTGGTGGTGAGCACTCAGGACACTGACGACATCTCCCGAGGCGACTTGGACAAAGGCTACAACACCAGTTTGGCGGTCCTGGGCGGGGCGACGCTGTTCATGCCGGTCCTGGGCATTGCGTTTATCGCCGTGTTGGCGGCAAAGCTGCTGACGCACTTCTTCCATGGTGCCGATCACTGGAGTGTAAGGGTGCAGGAAAGCGGTCAAGCGTTCTTGCGGGCGATCCTGCTCAATGCTGCGATTGCAGACGGTGAAGAGGAGGACGAGCTGTCGGTGCCCTCGGCCATGGCCGGCCTGGTCCTCGTGCGCCTGGACGATGGCCGCGAGCAACTGTGGCATCCCGATCTGCTGCCCTATGCGCGCAACGTTCGCTGGAAGAACCAACTGGCGCCCAACCGCTCCAACGGCATCTATGACGTCGACGGCAAACAGTGGGTGCGGATCGACAGCGATATCTACCAGATCGAGAAAGACACCGCGCTGGACAAGTGGCGAATTGTCTCCCCCAGGGATTCGTCGCTGTTTCGTCCGGCGCTGGAGCATAACGGCCAGGGTGCCTGGCACCATGTGATGGAGCAGCCCCAGCGCTGGAGCAAGGCAACCTTGCTGCGGCGCCTGGGGCATCTGGTCGAGCGCTTTGCTGCCGCCGAGCTGCATTTGCTTGGCGAAATCAGTGGCGTGACCACCGAGGAACTGCAGCAGGTTTTCCGTGACGACCAGCCGATACCCGGTGTACTGCATGAAACCCTGATCCGCCTTGCCGTTGACCGCCAGGTACTGGGCTTGGTCAATCGCGCCCGCAAAGGCAATCTGCTGGCTGAGGACTACGCGCAGGTAGCGCAAATACTGGTGCAGTTGCCGAACTGGCCACAGGGCAAAACGATCGAGCTGTATGACAGCGTCGAGTTCTGGGGGGAACCGCTGCAGGTCCACGGCAGCGCGCAAGAGGGGGTAGAGCCCTTGAAAGTGGCGCGGGCCGACCTGCAGCATAATCGCTTGATCGACAAGGTGGTCCAGGTGCTGGAAGACGCGCCACGGCGCCGGCGCGACCTGAGCGACGACGAAGATGAGCGCGAAGATGACAGTGCATCCCGGCGAGCCTCGGTGTGCGCGGACCTGGCAAACGGTCTGGAACGAGTGCGTCGGGCTCTTTTCGACCAGTTCTACCAGAATCCTACGCCTTCCCTGTTGGATGTCGCGGTGGATGACGAGCAGGCGCTGGCCACCTTGCAGCGCCTGTTCCCTGGCTTGACCCGGGCCGTTGCTGCGCAAGTTTTGCGCGATGTCGATGTTCGCGAACGGGCACGTTGGCAGGCCGGACAAGAGCCCTCCCTGGCGTTGACCGAGCGTGTGGTGGAAGTCTCGCGCCGGGTTCGGCTCAGTCGGGCGTTCACCGACTTCGAGCTTGGCTATCTACAAAACAATGATACTCAGGTACTGGCGTTGAACTTGCTGGAGCATCTGCCCGGCTGGCCTGGGCGATTGCGCCTGGAGCTGCGTGAATCGACCCGCACAGGGGCACTGGTATCGAGCATCGGAGAGCTCAGCGCAACCAACAGCCGTGTACTGGTGCGCATGGAGCAGCGCTGGGAACTGTACGATGCAGGGGGCCTGAACCTGGGTAGTTTCGCCAGCGCAAGCTATGGCTTTTTTGCCTGCCTGTTCGCCGCCTTGCCGGCACTCACGAGAAACGCCTTGCCAACCTCCATGGCCAGTGCCGAAGCGTTGCGCCGCAGGCTGCGTGACTTGGCGACCGAGCAGCCGGACCGTGCGCGCGGGCTGCTGGGGATCGCCGCGCCGCCTGTCTGGTTGAGCGCCAGTTTGCCTGCGGTGGCGGGGCGTCGGGCGTACCCGGGCAGTAGCGCGATCAACCGGTTGTTCGGCTCGCGTACACCGCAACAGCGCCTGGAGGCCATGTTCGTCGATGACACGCCTGAACAGATTGCTGTGCGGCTCGAACGCCTGACCGGCAGCGCGCAACAGAGTGAACAAGCGGTGGCAGCGCTTGAGCGCGCTTCGATTGCATTTAGCGTTTCGCTGGACAACTGGGTGGAGGGCGGTGCTTTCGAAATCGTGCTGCACGGGCATGACCAGCGTTACTGGTCGGGGCGCGAGCAACGCCAGCGGGTCGCCCAATTGCTCAGCGCTGCGTGGCGCTTTCGCACGGTCGAGGACCGGGTCATCAGGCTACCGTCGGGTGGCATTGAGTTGCGCCTGAGCGGGCTGGCGCTCGACAGCCTGCCAGTATTGAACGGTGAGCTGGCAGGGGTAGAGGTTCTGGTGCTCAGTGTCCTGGATATCACCAGTATTCCCGAAGGTTTTCTGCGCGCATTCCCCAATCTGCGCGACCTGCAGATCGAAGGGATCGTGCTGCAATCCTTGCCTGCCGACATCGGCCAGTTGCCGGTGCTGGAATATCTGCGCCTTGCCTGTCCGGGCATGGGCCCCGAAGCGTTGGCGCCGCTGCGTCACTCGACGAGTCTGACAGCCTTGTACATCGAGTTTGCCACACCTGTCCCGATACGCTGGAGCGCGGAGCATCTGGCGGCACTGGCGGCCATCGAAACCCTCAGGGTATTGTCCATCTTTGATAGCCAGGCCCTGTTCGAAGCCGGGGCATTGGCGCAGTTGACGCAGCTGCAGTGGCTATTGCTGATCGACAACCACATCACCCTCGACGCCGACACCGTAGAGCAGTGGCAGGGACTGACCCGCTTGCAGCATCTTGACCTCTCCGGCAACCCCCTGGGGATGGCGCCTCATCTGGGCAACCTGACGGGGCTACAGCGATTGCGCCTCGACCAGACCGGAATCACCGAGTGGCCGCAGGGCCTTGAAACCTTGCCTGCTTTGACCCTGGCTTCGCTGCTGGAGAACCACTTCACCCAAGTTCCGGAAGGGGCTGGACGTGTACCGGGATTAAGGCTGACGCTGTCGTACCTGCCCCAAACTGAACGCGTGAGGGTAGAGGCGGAAATGGCTGCTGTCGGTAATCCCCATCGGGCGGTGGAGTCGGCACAGCGTGAACCGCTCATGAACCTGTTCGAAGGTGGCGATGCTTTGCAAAGAGCCCGCTGGCAGATTGTGCGCCTCAGCCAGAGCTTCGGCATGGGCCTGCTTTTCGATGTGCTTGAGCGCATGGGTCGTACCGAATCCGCCAGGCTCAGCCGTGATGCATTCTTGCAACAGGTGCAGTCGCTATTTGATCTGATGTATGAACAGCAGGTCTTGCGCGACGCGATTTGCAGGGCCGTGGTGCGCTACACCAATGAGGCGCGTGATGACTTTTACATCCTTGACCAGGTGCTGGAGTACGCACTGGCGCAACGAGCGATCCACAATAGGGGGGACGCACGTAGTGTATTGATTGCCCAAGGGCGTTTGCGCGGCCGCTCTCGCGCCTTGCTTCGTCACATCGAGACGCATTTTCATGAGTGGCGCCAGCCAGGGCGGGCGATTGACCTGTACCAGGTGTTCGAGGACTTCCACTTCAGGTTGGTCCAGCGTTTGTCGATGACCCTGCCATTGCTGGGGCGCACGATCCGCACCACCCACGATTGGATCACTGAAAACCATCTGCAAGCGGCGCTGGATGCGGTGTCGCGCAGCGAAGCCACTGATCTGAATCGTTGGCTTCGCAGTGAAGGCTACTGGGCCGGCTATCTGCGTGCAGTATTCCCGGCGCGTCATGGGCTGCTCAATGAGCGTGCGCGAATGGCCAGGGACTACCTCAATGCCTTGGCTCAAGGGAGCCAGCAGCCAGAGACACTGGACGATGAGGTAAGAAACCTGTTGGCCATGGCCATGGAGGTCCAGCCAGCGTCGGTTGCGACGGTGGCCCAGGATTCTGAGCGCATGCCGCAATGGCGTGGCAGACTGGAGTCTCTTGTCAGTCAGCAGCGTGCAGCGCTGACCGAGACATTGACCGAGGAAGTCATCGCGCCGGTGCCGCCGGCCTGACACAGCGATTTGCGGCAAAAAAAACCGAAGCCCAGGCTTCGGTTTTTTTTCGCTGCCAGCCGGTCAGGCCGGGAACAGCTCGCTCAGTTTCATCGACAGCATCATGTCGCCTTCAACGCGCAGTTTGCCGCCCATGAAGGCCTGCATGCCGTCGGTTTCGCCGCTGACGATACCCTTGAGGGTGTCGCTGTCCAGCACCAGGGTGCAGTTGGCGTCGGCGTTTTCGCCTTCCTGGATTTCGCAGGTGCCATCCTTGACGATGAGGGCGTAGTGCTTGTCTTCGTCAGTGATGTTGAAACCGAATACCAGGTCCAGGCCGGCGGCGGCGTCTGGGTTGAACTTGGCTTTCATCGCTTCGACGGCTTTTGCTACATCGCTCATGGTGTGTTCCTTATTAAGTGATTTGCGTGACGGGTGAGGTCACAACGAGCCGGGGTTCATCGGTAGGTGATGAGCTCCGGCGCCTTCAACAGCTGCACATGGGCCTGGCTGTTGAAGGAAGCCAGGGCCACCTCGCGGCCGCGAAACTTCAGTTGGCTGAGCGAGGTGTTGATGATCTGCCAGTTCAGCTCGAAAGCCTGGCCGGCAGTGATACGGGTTACCAGGTGGAGCAGGGCGGCAATGGTGCCGCCCGAGGTGAAAATGGCAATGTTGTCGCCGTTGCCGGCCTGTTGCAGCACCCGCTGCAGGCCGCCATCGACCCGCTGGACAAAGCCCTGCCAGCTCTCGGCGCCTTCGCAGGCGTGTTCGCCGACGTGCCAGCGCTGCACCAGCAAGGCGAACAGGCGCTGGAACTCGCTGCGGTTCTGAGTGCCGTTGCGCAGCACGTGCAAGGCTTCGGGCTCGTCCGGCAACAGGCCAGGCAGCAGGCCGCGGATCACGCCGTCGGCATCGAATTCGTTGAAGGCATTGTCGGTCTCCAGCGTGGGCACTTCGCAACCGGCGTTGTGCATCACAGCCATGGCCAGGCGCGCGGTGTCCTGCTGGCGGCGCAGGTCGCCGGCCAGGCAGCGGTCCAGGCGCAAGCCCAGTTGCGCCAGGTGCTCGCCCAGGGCCTCGCTCTGGCGCATGCCCACGGGCGAGAGGACGTCGTAGTCGTCTGCACCAAATGAAGCCTGGCCATGTCGAATCAGGTAGATACTGCCCACGTCGTCCGCCTGCGCTAAGGATGAGCCGAGGTTAGGTTGCCGCTGTCAGGCTGTCAACGAAAAAACATACAAGCGTTTGAAAAGAGCGTTTGAACTGCATTGCCGAAGATTTCCTGCACTGGCAGGGGCAGGGCGGCCTCGGTATGCTTGACTATCGGTTCGCGCCGCACGGGCGCAGGCATGTTAAGGAGTTACTGTGGAGTTTCTTGCAGAGTACGCAAGCTTTCTCGCCAAGACCGCGACCCTGGTGATCGCGATTCTGATTGTCCTCTCGGCGATTGCCGGTCTGCGTGGCAAGGGCCGGCGCAAGGGCGGCGGGCAGTTGCAGGTCAACAAGCTCAATGAGTTCTACAAGGACTTGCGTGAGCGCCTGGAAAGCAGCTTGCTGGACAAGGCCCAGTTAAAAGCCCTGCGCAAGCAGCAGGCCAAGGCCGAAAAACAACTGAAGAAAAAGCCCGAAGAAAAAAGCCGGGTGTTCGTCCTCGACTTTGACGGCGACATCAAGGCCTCGGCCACCGAGAGCCTGCGCCATGAAATCAGCGCGGTGCTGAGCCTGGCCACGGCCCAGGACGAGGTGGTGCTGCGCCTTGAAAGCGGCGGTGGGATGGTCCATAGCTATGGCCTGGCGGCCTCGCAACTGGCGCGTATTCGCCAGGCTGGCGTGCCATTGACCGTGTGCATCGACAAGGTCGCCGCCAGTGGTGGCTACATGATGGCCTGCATCGGCGACAAGATCGTCAGCGCACCCTTTGCCATCCTTGGTTCGATCGGCGTGGTGGCGCAGTTGCCCAACGTCAACCGCCTGCTGAAAAAACACGACGTCGACTTCGAAGTGTTCACCGCCGGTGAATACAAACGCACCGTGACCGTGTTCGGCGAGAACACCGAAAAAGGCCGGGAGAAGTTCCAGGAAGACCTGGACATCACCCACCAGTTGTTCAAGGACTTCGTCTCGCGCTACCGCCCGCAGTTGCACATCGATGATGTTGCCACCGGTGAGGTCTGGCTCGGCGTTGCCGCGCTGAACAAGCAACTGGTCGACCAGTTGATGACCAGCGACGAGTACCTGAGCCAGCGCGCCCGCGAGGCCAACCTCTATCAGCTGCACTTTGCCGAGCGCAAAAGCCTGCAAGAGCGTGTGGGCCTGGCGGCCAGCGGTTCGCTCGAGCACCTGGCGGTCAAGCTCTGGAGCCGTCTCAGTGGCCGGCTGTGGTAACCGGCCCAAGCATTAATTAGCACCCTGGCGGTGCTTGCGGCAGGTCTCCTAGGCATTCAAGCCAACAGGAGACTTGCCATGACCACCCCCGCTTCACTATCCGTTCCCGGCCCGCATGGCCCGTTCATTTCGCAACGCCTGCCGGCCTGGCTTCGCCATGCCAGGCCCGAAGACTTCGAGCGCATGGGCGCGCAGTTGCTGGCGCAGCAGCATGGCCGCGAGCAGCAAGACTGGTTTGCGACTGCCAGCGCAGCGGAACAAACGCTACTGGTCGATTACCAGCAGAGCAGCCGCCGCTCCGGCCAGCGCCTGGCCCGTGAGCTGAAAGACCTCAAAGGCATCGGCGCGTTTTGCGAGCCCTTGCTCAAGGCCCGGCTCAAAGCCGAGCTCGGGGCCGAGCCTGATGTCGACTTCGATGAGTTCGTGCACATCGAGCGTGAATCGGTGCTGCTGGGGTCAATGCTCAGGACTGTCCCGCGCCGCCAGAGCCTGATGCAGGCGGCATTGCAGAACTTTGCCGCCGGCAGCGAGTTTGAAGCCGGCACTGCGCTGGCGCCCAAGGACGCTTTCTTTCTTGAACTGATACCGGGGACCGAGCAGGGCTACCCGCGTTTTCGCTATCGCTACACGCAAAAGCTCGATATCGAACCCCAGGCGTTTGCCCGCGTATGCCATGACCTGGACCTGGGCGGGCAATACCAGCGGCACCTGAGCGAAGTGTTCGAGACACCGGCCAGCAGCGCCCTGCGTCGTAGCCTGGCAATCGAGCTGTACAAGGATCAGTTAAGGGTGAACCTGCAGGTCGCCTTCATGAAAAAACAGATCAGCGAGCGGGGACGTCAGGCCTTGCTCGATCTGTTGAGTGGCGTGCGGGCGCCGCGCTGGAATGGCAAGCCCGTGCGTTGCAGCCAGCTGAGCATGTTCGAAGCGCCGCTGTCCGATGTGCTGGTGATCGGGCCTGAGCGCAACGACAATCGCGTCGAGCCGGTGATCCTCTACCTGCCGGGGGCGCCGGGCGCGGCGCTCAAGGAGTACCCGTCGGTCAAGGCCGCCAGCGACGATCTGAAGGTCCTGCTGCGCAAACCCGCGTACCAGTCGCTGTTGCGCGGTTATGTTGCCCACCAATCGCAGCAGCATGTATTGAAACGGCTGGAGGAGGCGCTGTATCACCTGGTCAATGATGGCGACGGCCTGCACTGGCGGCGGCCGAACCCGGACGCCAACCTGCATGTGCGCGAGACCTTCATCGACCAGGAACTGTTTGGCTACCTGCAGGACCGTCACCTGCAGAAGATCAAGGATGAGGCGCGGGCCCTGGCCGTGCCCAGCGCCGACGCCGATGACCAGGCCTGGCGCGAGCGCCTGGCTTATTGGGAGTCGATCGGTTTCAACCTGCTCAATGCCGCAGCGTTTTTTGTCCCCTCGCTCGGGGCGGTGATGGCCGCCGTGGCGGCGGCGCAACTGATCGGCGAGGTGGTCGAAGGTGCCCACGCCTGGGAGGCTGGCGAGCTGGCCGAGGCCTGGACGCACCTTGAATCGGTCGGCCTCAATGTGGCCTTCATCGCCGGGCTGGGCCTTGCCGGCAGGGCCCTCGAGCCGGTTGCGGCCAGCGAAGCGATCAATGGCCTGGTCAAGGTCAGGCTGCCCGATGGTCAATTGCGCTTGTGGCAGCCTGCGCTGGGCGACTACACCCAGGACATCGACCTGCAAGGGATCGAGCCCGACAGCAACGGTCACTACCTGGTCGAGGGCGAGCGCTACATCCGCCTGGGCGACGGCACTTTCGCCGTGGCGACAAACGAAACCGGGCAGTGGAGCATCCTCCATCCGGCAGACCCATCGGCATACCGGCCTGTGCTTGAACACAATGGCCAGGGCAACTGGCGGGTGATCGGCGAGCAGCCACTGGGCTGGAGCCGCCTGCAGTTGTTGCAACGACTGGGGCATGCCGCTGAGGGGCTCAGCGACGCCGAGCGGCTGCAGGCGGCCGATATCAGCGGGGTCAGCGATGATGTCCTGCGCGCCATCTATGCCACGCAGCAACCACTGCCACCGGTGCTGGCCGATACCTTGCAGCGTTTACGCCTGGACCGCCAGCTCGAAACCTGGATCGGCAACCTGCGCAGCGGCTCGCCGGGCGGCGTGGGCCGGGACTTTGCCGTGGTACTGGCCACCGAACTGCCCAACTGGCTGAATCTGCCGATCGAGGTGTTCCAGGGCCCTGAGTTATGGGGCGATTCGAGGGTTTATGGCCTCGATCGCTGGCCTGATGCAAACACTTTCAAAGTGTTGGTGAGTGAGCTTTATGCCAACCAGTTGCCCGAAGCCATATTGCAGCGCGTTGACGAGCAAACCATCAACCGCATGCTCGGTGTCCATGTGCAGCCGACTGAGCGCCTGCAGATCTTGCGTAACAAGTTGGCTGGGCGTGCCGAATGGAGGCGCTCGGCGATATTCTGGAGCGTTTATGCCACCTCTGGCGAGCAGGTGAACGCACAAGTGCAACTGCTGCAACGAAGCTTTCCCTTGCTCCCGCTGCGAGCCTGTGAAGAACTGGTCGGTCACGTCACCCCGGCTGAGCTTGAGCGGATGCAGGGTGCGTCTGCCCGCATCCCCCTGCGCCTGGCCGAGGAAGCCCGGCTGTACCAGCGCCAGGTGCGCTTGAACCGTGCGTTCGAGGGGATCTACCAACCGCGTTTGGCCAGCCTGGACAGTGACCTGCTGATGCTGCGGCTGCTTGATCAATTGCCGGGCTGGACTGCCCGGGTTCACCTGCAAGTGCGTGCCGAAACGTTCGATGGCGAGCTACTGGCGTCGGTTGGCGAGCCGAGCGGCGAACTCAAGACCCTGCTGCGCAAAGACCAGCGTTACAGCGCCTTCGATGCGCAAGGCAACCAACTGACCGTCAACGACGACATGGCCGGGGCGCTGTTGCGGGCACTGCCGGACAGTGAACGCCAGTCACTGGGGCTGCAGATTGGCGAGCGGGATCGCTTGCAGGCGACGCTGGCGGCGTTGGCCTCGGCAGACCGACTTCGCGCTTCACGCTTGCTCGGCCAGCAGCCGGTACGTCCCTGGTTGCGCTCGCCGTTGCGTTTGGCCGATGGACGTACCGGCTATCCGCTCAGTGGCCGTGGCGCGGTTGGCAATCGATTCGACAACAGCCTGTTGAGCCAGGTCCGCAGCCTGTATCCGATTCTGGAGCCGGAAGAGGCGCAGCGTTTGCTTCAGGATCTGGGCGCGACCGAGGTTGAGCAGGCCCAGGCGCTGGAGCAGCGTCGAGAAGAGTACCGGCAGTTGAGTGAAACGTTGAAGCAATGGGCCGGCCAGGAGCAGGATTTAGGGTTTGGTGCGATGGTAGCCCCGGCAAACTCGCCGGCGCTGATTCGGGTAGTTGAACAAATCAAAAAGGCCTGGCGCCGGGAAACTGCCCGTGTCCACGCCGGCGACGGACGCTTTATCGGCTACCGTCTGGATCTGGGCAATATGCGCCTGGGAGCGCTGCCAGCGTTGACGGCGGATTTCAGTCACATTGGCGACCTGGTTCTCTCGGCAATGGGCTTGCGATCAGTGCCGGCAAGCTTTCTGCGGGCTTTCAGCAGGCTGCGCTGGCTCGATCTCAACGGCAACCGCCTGACCGGGTTGGACGAGGCAATCGGCGAGCTGCAGGGCCTGACCCGGCTACAAGTACGCCATAACAACCTGGAGATGACCGAGGCGACCCAGGTTGTGCTGGGGCGGCTCACGCAACTGAAACTGTTGTATCTGGATGACAATCCGCTGAACCAGCCACCTGCTGTCGGGACAATGCCGCAGTTGATCAACCTGTCTTTGCGAAGCACCCAGATCAGCACCTGGCCTGACGGGGTGTTCGAGCTTGAGCGGCTGGTTGTGCTGGATTTGCGTATCAACCGGATTCGCCATATTCCCGACGCGGTACTGCAGGACACGCCGCAGGTGCTGAGGACCAACGGCATCACCAGTCTGCATGGCAATCCTGTCGACGCACCCAGCCTTGCGCGGCTTGAAACCTACCGCCAGCGTACCGGCGTGAGTTTCCAGCTGGTGCCGGACGTGCGCGGGCCGCACCTGCAAGCGCCGGCATCACCGGCAGCGCACTGGCTGACCGGCGCCGATGCGGCCAGGGTGGCGAAGATCAATGGGTATTGGAGTGCGCTGGCTGAAAATCCGCAAAGTGGCGAGTTCTTCCGCCTGCTCAATGATTTGCGCAATACCGCCGATTTTCGCCGCGACTACCCCGGGCTGCGCGCACGGGTATGGAACATGCTCGCTGCCGCCAACGACTATGAGGATGTGCGTACCGCGTTGTTCGAGTTTGCCAATCACGTGGATACCTGCGGCGATGGCATCATTCTGGTGTTCAGCCAGTTGGAGGTGCTGGTGCTGGTGGAGCAAGCCAAGCGCGCCGGGACAGTGGTCGGCGCCGAGTACGCACTGATCGACCTGGCCCGTGGCTTGAGCCGCCTGGATGCGGTGGAGCGGATTGCCTTGGGTGATATCGCTGAGCGGCGCGCGGCACGGCTTCGGGTTGACGATGTGGAAGTGCGTTTGGCGTATCGCATCGGGCTGGCTGAACGCCTGGACCTGCCGGGGCAGCCGCAATGCATGCTGTTCGAACGCATAGCCAATGTCACCGCCGCGCAACTGGACAGCGCTGCTACCGAGGTGCTGGCGGGAGAGACGCCGGAGTCCTTGAAGGCGGGTATTGCGGGGCGGGACTTCTGGATCGAGTTTCTCAGGGCGCGTTACGCAACGCGTTTCGAAGAGGTCAACAAGCCTTACTTTGCCCGGCTGGAAGCGCTGGACGCCGACAAGCTGTCGATGAGCGATCAGGCTTACCGCTCACGCTCGGAAACCATTGGCAACAGGCGCAAGGAGGACGAGCAACGCTTGATCGAGACGCTGACCACGGATATCTGGAACAGCGTGCCGGACCAGGTTACCCATCTGTAACCCTGGCGCCCGTGCCAAGCCAGGCACGGGCGCCTGTTTACATTCAGCGACGACGGAACAGCGGTTGCGGTTCGTCAGTGGCGGCCTGGTAGGTCACCGAGAAGTCCTGCAGGCTCTTCAGCGCTTCGACCGGGTCCTTGTCGGCACGCAGGGCGAAGGCATCGAAGCCGCAACGCTTCATGTAGAACAACTGGTCGCGCAGCACGTCGCCAATGGCGCGCAGCTCGCCAGTGAACTTGTAGCGGTCACGCAGCAGGCGCGCGTTGGAGTAGTTGCGCCCGTCGGTGAAGGCCGGGAAGTTCAGGGCAATGACCTGGAACTGGTTGGCGACTTCGCCGATTTCTTCGGCTTCTTCGTCAGCGTCCAGCCAGACGCCCAGGCCGCCGTCGCGGGCCTTGAGCATATGGCCGTGTTCACGCCACAGCTGCAGCGGCACGATGTAGTCGTCGCAGTTGGTCACCTCGTCGATGTTGAAATCCTTGGGCAGCAGGTGCCAGGTTTCGTCGACGATCTGGTTGTTCTTAATGATTCGCTGCATAGACGCGTTCCTTGAATGGGTCGATGCCAATACGTTGGTAGGTGTCGATGAAGCGCTCGTCTTCGGTGCGTTTTTCAACGTAGACGTCGATCAGCTTCTCGATCACATCCGGCATGTCGTCCTGGGCAAAGGAAGGGCCGAGGATCTTGCCCAGGCTGGCGTCGCGGCTGGCGCTGCCCCCCAGGGAGACCTGATAGAACTCTTCGCCTTTCTTGTCGACCCCGAGGATGCCGATATGGCCGACGTGGTGGTGACCGCAGGCGTTCATGCAACCGGAGATGTTCAGGTCCAGCTCACCGATGTCGAACAGGTAGTCGAGGTCGTCGAAACGGCGCTGGATGGACTCGGCGATCGGGATCGACTTGGCGTTGGCCAGCGAGCAGAAGTCACCGCCCGGGCAGCAGATGATGTCGGTCAGCAGGCCGATGTTCGGCGTGGCAAAGCCGTTTTCACGCAGTTCCAGCCACAGGGCGTGCAACTGGCTCTGCTCGACGTCGGCAAGAATGATGTTCTGCTCGTGGGAGGTGCGCAGCTGGCCGAAGCTGTAGCGCTCGGCAAGGTCGGCCACCGCATCCAGTTGCTTGTCGGTGAGGTCGCCGGGGGCGACGCCGGTAGGCTTGAGCGACAGGGTCACGGCGACGTAGCCAGGGCGCTTGTGCGCCAGCACGTTGCGCGTGCGCCAGCGGGCAAAGCCCGGGTGCTGCTGTTCGAGCTCGCTGAAGTCGAGGTTGTCCAGCGCCTTGTAGTCCGGGTCGACGAAGTGCTTGGCCACGCGGTGCACTTCGGCTTCGGTCAGGGTGGTGCTGCCGCCGCGCAGGTGGGCCATTTCGGCCTCGACCTTCTCGGCAAACACTTCAGGGGTGAGCGCCTTGACCAGGATCTTGATCCGCGCCTTGTACTTGTTGTCGCGACGGCCGTAGCGGTTGTACACCCGCAGGATCGCGTCCAGGTAACTGAGCAGGTCCTGCCAGGGCAGGAACTCGTTGATGAAGGCGCCGACCACCGGGGTACGGCCCAGGCCGCCACCGACCAGTACGCGAAAGCCCAGCTCGCCGGCTGCGTTGTACACAGGCTCCAGGCCGATATCGTGCACTTCGATGGCCGCGCGGTCGCTGCTCGAGCCGTTGATGGCGATCTTGAACTTGCGCGGCAGGTAGGCGAATTCTGGGTGGAAGGTGGTCCACTGGCGGACGATCTCGCACCAGGGGCGCGGGTCGATCACTTCATCGGCAGCGACACCGGCGAACTGGTCGGTGGTGACGTTGCGCAGGCAGTTGCCGCTGGTCTGGATCGCGTGCATCTGCACGGTGGCAAGCTCGGCCAGAATCTCGGGGATGTCTTCCAGGGCTGGCCAGTTGTACTGCACGTTCTGCCGGGTGCTGATGTGGGCGTAGCCCTTGTCGTAGTCGCGCGCGATCTTCGCCAGCATCCGTGTCTGGCGCGAGGTCAGCTGGCCATAAGGCACGGCGACCCGCAACATCGGGGCAAAACGTTGGATATAGAGGCCATTTTGCAGGCGCAGGGGGCGGAACTCTTCTTCGCTCAGTTCACCGGCCAGGTAGCGGCTGGTCTGATCCCGGAACTGCTTGACGCGGTCCTCGATGATCCGCTGATCGTACTCGTCGTATACGTACATAGGGGTCCTGTTCTCAAGCTGCTTGCAGCTAATCGCGCGCACGGCCGCGCACTCCGGTGCGGAGCCGAGGAAAGATAGCAGTTTGCGTTTATGCGCAAAAGTGAAGTTTTTGCATATGAAAAGAACCATTTGGACTAAGTGAGACTGACTGGCATTTGTCCAATGTGCCACTACGGGCGGTTATAATTGCCGGTTTGAATAGCGGGAGCGTCAACGCATGCTCAAGGCCTTGTGCCAAAGCCTTTGCCTGAGCCTGCCACTGGTGGCCGGCGCGCAGGCGGCTTCAGTGGTGTTTCTCAATCCGGGCTATTCCAACGAGACTTTCTGGGTCAGTTATTCGCGTTTCATGCAGGCTGCCGCCGACGATCTTGGCCTGCAGTTGCGTATCCAGTACAGCGAGCGCCGGCCGGAGCTGGCGCTGACCCAGGCCCGTGAAGTGCTCGAAGGCCGCCAGCGCCCCGATTACCTGGTGCTGGTGAACGAGCAGTACATTGCTCCGGAGATCATCCGCCTGTCCCGCGACAGCGGGGTAAAACTGTTCCTGGTCAATAACGGCCTGACACCGAATCAGGTCGAGCTGATTGCCAGCCACCCGGACAAATACCCGCCCTTGCTCGCCACCCTGGTGGGCAATGACGAGCAGGCCGGCTACCAGATGCTCAAAACCCTGATTGCCCTGCGTGCCCGCCCGGGGGTGACCCGGCCGTTGGAACTGCTGGCGTTTTCCGGGCTCAAGACCACCCCGGCCTCGCAGTTGCGCGAGCAGGGCATGCGCCGCGCCCTGGCCGAGCACCCCGAGGTGCGCCTGCGCCAGGTGGTGTATGGCGGCTGGGGCCGCGAGCGTGCCTACGAACAGGCCCGCCAGCTGTTACAGCGCTACCCGAAGGTCGAGCTGGTGTGGTCGGCCAACGACGAAATGGCCTTTGGCGCCATGCAGGCGCTGGAGGAAGCTGGGCGCGTGCCGGGCAAGGATGTGCTGCTGAGCGCCGTCAACAGCTCGCCGGCGGCGTTGCAGGCGCGCATCGACGGGCGCCTGAGCGTGCTCATGGGCGGGCACTTTTCCCTCGGCGGCTGGGCCATGGTGTTACTGCACGATGATGCGCTGAAACTGCCAATCGACCGAGATGGCCGGCGCGATTACCAGGTGCCGGTGCTGCAGATGATCGACCCGCAACGGGCCCGGCGCTGGCTGAACCTGCAGGATCAAGCCGACTACGGCCTGGATTTCAACCGTTTCAGCGCTCAGGGCCATGCGCCGGATTACCGCTACCCGTTTCTCAACGCCCCGGTCGAATATTGAAATACCCCTGCTTGAGCAATGGCCATTGCTGAACTTAACTGCTACGGGTGACATGCATTCCCATAAACACTACAAGAGGCGATGCAATGGGAAATTCGACCAAAGCGGGTAAGCCTGACAGCAGTGTCGATGCCTGGGCGATACTCTGTCTGATCATCCTCGTGGTAGTGACCGCCGTGTACTGGGTCAGCCACCAGTGACATCACCCGATGGGTAACAGTGAACCGCCCGCAGAATGGACATCTGCGGGCGGACTGCTTTTCAGCGGGCGGTCAGGTGCATGGCCAGTTGCACCAGCCCGATCAATACCAGAATGAACAGCAAGGTGAACACGGTGCCCAGCGCGATGAAGTGGCTGGCCTTGCCGTGGTTGAAGTCGCGGGCGCGGTTCTTGCCGCTTTGCACCCCGAAGGCCGCTGCCAGGATGCTTTGCAGCATCTGCCAGAAGGTCGGGGGTTTGCCTTGGGCGGGTTCGTCCATGAGGGGCTCCTGGTTAAAAGGCATCCCCCTCAGTGTAGACGGTAGCTGCAAGCTACAAGCTACAAGAAGCTGATGCGCCCTCTTGCAGCTTGTGGCTTGCAGCTTGCAGCTTCAGTTGTCATAGCCAAGGTTAGGCGCCAACCAGCGCTCGCTCACGCTCAGCTCCTGGCCTTTGCGCGCGGTGTAGCTCTGCACCTGGTCCTTGTCGACCTTGCCGACGGCAAAGTACTGCGCTTGCGGGTGGGCGAAATACCAGCCGCTGACCGCCGCCGCCGGGAACATGGCGAAGTGCTCGGTGAGGAACACGCCGCTGGGCCCGGTTTCGCCGATGGCGGTGCCGTCGAGCAGGCGGAACAGGGTTTCCTTCTCGGTGTGGTCCGGGCAGGCCGGGTAGCCCGGGGCAGGGCGGATACCCGAGTACTGCTCCTTGATCAGCGCCTCGTTGTCCAGGTGCTCGTCCTTGGCGTAACCCCAGTAGTCTTTGCGCACCTGTTCGTGCAGCCATTCGGCGCAGGCCTCGGCCAGGCGGTCGGCGAGGGCCTTGACCATGATCGAGTTGTAGTCGTCGCCCTTGTCCTGGTACGCCTTGGCCACTTCCTCGGCGCCTATGCCGGCGGTGGTGATGAAACCGCCGACATAATCGGTGATGCCGGTGTCCTTCGGCGCGACGAAGTCGGCCAGGGAGAAGTTCGGCTTGTTGTCCGGCTTGATGGTCTGCTGGCGGAGGTGGTGCAGGTGCGCCAGTGGCTGGCCATCGGCGCCATAGACTTCGATGTCGTCATGGTTGACCTGGTTGGCCGGCCAGAAGCCGAACACCGCGCGGGCGCTGATCAGCTTTTCGTCGATCAGCTTGGCGAGCATTTCCTGGGCATCCTTGAACAGCGCGGTCGCGGCTTCGCCGACCACTTCGTCGGTGAGGATGCGCGGGTACTTGCCGGCCAGGTCCCAGGAGATGAAGAACGGCGTCCAGTCGATGTACTCGGCCAGTACCTTGAGGTCGATGTTCTCCAGTACCTTGACGCCGGTGAAGCTCGGCACCACCGGCTGGTAACCGGCCCAGTCATACTTGGGCTTGGCGGCGATCGACTGCTCGTAGCTCAGGCGCTCGGTGCGGGCGCTGCGGTTGGCGGTACGCTCGCGCACTTCGATGTAGTCCAGGCGGGTCTTCTCGACGAAGCCTGGCTTGAGTTCCTTGGACAGCAACTGGGTGGCGACGCCCACCGCGCGTGAGGCGTCGGTGACGTAGATCACCGCGTCGTTGCTGTACTTGGGCTCGATCTTCACCGCCGTGTGGGCCTTCGAGGTGGTCGCGCCGCCGATCATCAGCGGCAGGTGGAAGTCCTGGCGCTGCATTTCGCGGGCAACATGGACCATCTCGTCCAGCGACGGGGTGATCAAACCGGACAGGCCGATGATGTCGCATTTTTGCTCGCGGGCGGTTTGCAGGATCTTCTCGGCCGGGACCATGACGCCGAGGTCGACGATGTCATAGCCGTTGCAACCGAGCACCACGCCGACGATGTTCTTGCCGATGTCGTGCACGTCGCCCTTGACCGTGGCCATGAGGATCTTGCCCTTGGCTTCGGGCTTGTCGCCTTTTTCCAGTTCAATGAAGGGAATCAGGTGCGCTACCGCCTGCTTCATCACCCGCGCCGACTTGACCACCTGGGGCAGGAACATCTTGCCGGCGCCGAACAGGTCGCCGACCACGTTCATGCCGCTCATCAGTGGGCCTTCGATCACCTCGATCGGGCGCGCGCACTGCTGGCGGCACTCTTCGGTGTCTTCGACGATAAAGGCGGTGATGCCCTTGACCAGCGCATGTTCCAGGCGCTTGCCAACCGGCAGCGAGCGCCATTCCTCGTTCTCGACTTCCTTGACCGCGCCGCCGCCCTTGTAGTCGTCGGCGATCGCCAGCAGGGCGTCGGTGCCTTCCGGGGTGCGGTTGAGCACCACGTCCTCGACCCGCTCGCGCAGCGCCGGCGGGATCTCGTCGTAGATCTCCAGCTGGCCGGCGTTGACGATACCCATGGTCAGGCCGTTCTGGATCGCGTGGTAGAGGAACACCGAGTGGATCGCCTCGCGCACCGGGTTGTTGCCACGGAACGAGAACGACACGTTGGAAACACCGCCCGAGCTCAGGGCGTAGGGCAGGTGGTCGCGGATATAGGCGCAGGCTTCGATGAAGTCGACGGCGTAGTTGTTGTGCTCCTCGATGCCGGTGGCAACGGCGAAGATGTTCGGGTCGAAGATGATGTCTTCGGCCGGAAAGCCCACTTCATTGACCAGGATGTCGTAGCTGCGCTGGCAGATCTCGCGCTTGCGCGCGGCGGTGTCGGCCTGGCCGACCTCGTCGAAGGCCATCACCACCACGGCGGCGCCGTAGCGCTTGCACAGCTTGGCGTGATGCTTGAAGGCCTCGACGCCTTCCTTCATCGAGATCGAGTTGACGATGCCCTTGCCCTGGATGCACTTGAGGCCGGCTTCGATCACTTCCCACTTGGAGGAGTCGATCATGATCGGTACGCGGGAAATGTCCGGCTCACCGGCGATCAGGTTGAGGAACTTGACCATGGCCGCCTGGGAGTCGAGCATCCCTTCGTCCATGTTGATGTCGATCACCTGGGCGCCGGCCTCGACCTGCTGCAGGGCGACTTCCAGCGCTTCGGTGTAGTTCTCTTCGCGGATCAGGCGGGCGAACTTGGCGGAACCGGTGATGTTGGTGCGCTCACCGACGTTGACGAACAACGAGTTGCGGTCGATGGTGAACGGCTCAAGGCCCGACAGCCGGCAGGCCTTGGGGATGTCCGGAATGGCCCGTGGCGGGTACTTGGCGACCGCTTCGGCAATCGCCTGGATATGCCCCGGGGTGGTACCGCAGCAGCCGCCGATGATGTTCAAGAAGCCGCTGGCGGCGAACTCTTCGACCACCACGGCCATTTCGGCCGGGGTTTCGTCGTACTCACCGAAGGCGTTCGGCAGGCCGGCGTTGGGGTGCGCCGAAACATGGGTGCCGGCTTTGCTCGACAGCTCTTCGAGGTAGGGGCGCAGGTCCTTGGCACCGAGGGCGCAGTTCAGGCCCACCGAGATCGGGTTGGCATGGCGCACCGAGTTCCAGAACGCTTCGGTGGTCTGCCCCGACAGGGTGCGGCCGGAAGCGTCGGTGATGGTCCCGGAGATCATGATCGGCAATTGGACGCGGTCTTCCTCGAACACCTGCTGCACGGCGAAGATCGCCGCCTTGGCGTTGAGGGTGTCGAAGATGGTCTCGATCAGGATCAGGTCGGCGCCGCCTGCGATCAGGCCACGGGTCGCCTCAAGGTAGTTTTCTACCAGCAGGTCGAAAGTGACGTTGCGATAGCCCGGGTCGTTGACGTCGGGGGAAATCGAGCAGGTGCGGCTGGTGGGGCCGAGCACGCCGGCAACGAAGCGCGGTTTGTCCGGGGTTTCGAGGGTCTTGGCATCGGCGACCTGACGGGCGATGCGTGCGCCTTCGAGGTTAAGCTCATAGGCCAGCGACTCCATGCCGTAGTCGGCCTGGGAAATCTGCGTGGCGTTGAAGGTGTTGGTTTCGAGAATGTCGGCGCCGGCGTCCAGGTAGGCCTTCTCGATGGCGGCGATGACGTCGGGGCGCGACAGCAGCAACAGGTCGTTGTTGCCTTTGACATCGCTTGGCCAATCGGCGAAGCGCGTGCCACGATAGTCGTGTTCCTCGAGGCGGTAGCTTTGGATCATAGTACCCATGCCGCCATCGAGAATCAGGATGCGCTCTTTGAGTGCTTGCTGAAGTGCTTGGAAACGAGCGCTGCGGTCAGACATAGGACTACCTGGTCGGGCAAAAACAAAAGTTGCGGAATAATAACAAAGCTGCGCGGTTTTTAGACGTGTTGAAGATTTACATGAATTTCATTCATGTTGGCACGCCGCCAGCACCGGTAGAATCGTGAAGCTATCAATACCCAGGACATTCGGCACATGGTGCATCGCTTTCTTGCCGGCGCTTTCGCTCTGTTCATCAGCGGCGTGGCGTTGGGGCAAGCCCCTCAATCAAGCTCGGCTATTTCGTATACCCGGGACATCCAACCGATCTTCACCGAGAAATGCGTGGCCTGCCACGCCTGCAACGACGCGGCCTGCCAGCTCAACCTGGGCAGTGCCGAGGGCGCCTCGCGCGGTGCCTCCAAGGTGCCGGTGTACCAGGGCGAGCGCAGCAAGGCGGTCGCGCCGACGCGCTTGTTCTACGATGCCACCAGCACCGAAGGCTGGCAGCGCAAGGGCTTTTACTCGGTGCTCGACAACCAGGGCAGCCAGGCCGCGCTGATGGCGCGCATGCTCGAGCTTGGGCACAAGACCCCGCTGACGCCCAACGCCAAGTTGCCCGAGGAGATTGTCCTGGGCCTGAACCGCAACAACATGTGCCCATTGCCCGGGGAGTTCGACGCCTATGCCGGCGCGCACCCGAAAGAGGGCATGCCGCTGGCAGTTACCGGCCTCACCGATGCCCAGTACCAGACCCTGCAGCGCTGGCTGGCGGCCGGTGCGCCGGTGGAGCACGAGCCGATCCAGCCGAGCGCCAGGGAGGCCGCGCAAATTGCCGACTGGGAAGCGTTGCTCAACCGCCCCGGTTCGACCGAAGCGCTGGTCGGGCGCTGGCTGTACGAGCACCTGTTCCTTGCCCACATCCACTTTGTTGGCGGCGAGCAGGGGCATTTCTTCCAGTGGGTACGTTCGCGCACGCCAAGCGGCCAGCCGATCGACCTGATCGCCACGCGCCGGCCCAACGACCCGCCGGGCACCGACTTCTATTACCGGCTGATGCCGGTGCAGGGCGTGATCGTGCATAAAACCCACATCACCTACCCGATGGGCCCGCAGAAGCTCAAGCGCGTCAAGCAGCTGTTCTACAGCGGCGACTGGCACGCCAATGCGCTGCCTGGCTACGGCCCGCGTCACCGCGCCAACCCGTTCGAGACCTTCGAAGCGATCCCGGCGGTGGCCCGTTACCAGTTCATGCTGGATAACGCCGAGTACTTCGTGCGCACCTTCATCCGCGGCCCGGTGTGCCGAGGCCAGATTGCCACCGACGTGATCCGCGACAACTTCTGGACGCTGTTCCAGGAGCCGGCCCACGACCGCTACCTGACCGATGCCGAGTACCGCGGCCAGGCCACGCCGCTGCTGGCGATGCCCGGGCAGATCGACGATGTCGGCAGCATCCTGACCCTCTGGCATGCCTACCGCGACAAGCGCAACGAGTACGAAAAGCTGCGCCGCGAGGCCTATGCCGAAGTGCCGCCGCCGAGCTGGTCGACCCTCTGGGCCGGCAACGACAACGCGCTGTTGACCATCTTCCGTCACTTTGACAGCGCCTCGGTGAGCAAGGGCCTGATCGGTGACGTGCCAAAAACCATCTGGCTGTTCGATTACCCGCTGTTCGAACGCACCTACTACCAGTTGGCGGTCAACTTCGATGTCTATGGCAACGTCTCGCACCAGGCGCAGACGCGGCTGTACTTCGACCTGATCCGCAATGGCGCTGAGGTCAACTTCCTGCGCCTGATGCCGGCCGATGCCCGTGGCGCGATCCTCAGCGACTGGTACCAGAACGGCGGCAAGGTGAAGATGTGGATGGACTATGAGGACATCGACACCGACACCCCGAGCGCACTGAAACTCGACAAGCGCGACCCCAAGCGTGACTTCGGTCTCAAGCTGATCCAGCGCACCGGCAGCCTCAACGCCGCGCCCGACCCGATCAACCGCTGCCAGGGCGCCTATTGCTCGCGGCCGCAAATGAGCGAGGAGTTCCGTGATGTCGAGCAGTCGCTGAGCCGCCTGGTCTCGCGCCCGGCGGCGGGCCTTAAGGTGATCAATCAGTTGCCTGAAGCGACCATGCTGCGCATCGAAGGGCAGGGCGGCCAGCGCCAGGTCTACAGCCTGCTGCGCAACCGCGCGCACAGCAACGTCGCCTTCATGCTCGGCGAGGCCTACCGCTACCAGCCGGGCCTGGACACCCTGACCCTGGTGCCGGGCGTGCTCAGCAGCTACCCCAACTTCATGTTCAACGTTCCGGCCAGCGATGTGCCGGAGTTCGTCGAAGACCTGGAAGCGGCTCGCGACGACACCGCCAGGTTCGAGCGCATCGTCATGCGCTGGGGTGTGCGCCGCAGCCATCCGCAGTTCTGGCAGTACTTCCACGACCTTGACAGCTACATCAAGGAGACCGACGCGGTGGAGTCGGGGGTGCTCGACATGAACCGCTACGAGAACCTGTAAACATGACCGCCGGGAAGGTCGCCTGACCTTTCCCGGCAACCTGTGGTCCGAGCTCTCATGCGGCCCCGGTTCCGGCCGGGGCTTGAGTGGGACTTGAGACGCAGGTAACCGGATGCTGTATTCGCTTCAGGCTTTAAGGGCGCTTGCCGCCTGGGTGGTGGTTTGCCATCACTTCATGCAGATTTTCTTCGACTTCCATGCCAGTGGCCCGATTGGGCAGTTCTTGACTGACCGCGGCGCCGTGGGCGTGGATGTGTTTTTTGTGATCAGCGGTCTGGTGATCTACCTCTCGACCCGCGACAAGGCCATGCCGGCCCGGCGCTTTCTGCTCAACCGGGCGCTGCGCATCGTGCCGGCCTACTGGTTCTACACCGCACTGATGGCCTTGCTGCTGGTCGCCGCCAGCCAGTGGATGCCGCACCAGGCCATCGACCTTGAGCATTTTCTTTTGTCGTTGCTGTTCATTCCGGCCGAGAATCCCGGCGGTTACGGCCAGTACCCGACCCTCAATGTCGGCTGGACCCTGAACTACGAGATGTTCTTCTACCTGCTGTTCTCGCTGGTGTTCGTGGTCCGCCAGCAACACCGGCTATTGCTGGTGGCGTTAGCATTGCTGCTGGTCAGCGAGGTGCTAACCCGCGCCGGGCTGCTCAATCACTTCTACCGTAACAATATCGTCTATGAATTTTTGCTCGGTATCGGCATCGGCGTGCTCTACCGGCGCGGCTGGATCGCCCAGGGCCTGTGGCTGCCGCTGGCGATCCTGGCGGCGGCGGGGCTGGCGATCTATCACCTGGATGCCTCGATGCGCTTGCTGCACTGGGGCGTGCCGAGCGCGTTGATTGTTTTCGCCTGCATTGCCCTGGAGCCGTACTTCAAGGGCAACCGCCTGCTCAAGGCGCTGGGCGATTGCTCGTACTCGGTGTACCTGATCCACGTGCTGGTGCTGTATGCCGGCTGGTTTGCAAGCCAGCGCCTGAACCTCAGCCCGTATGCGGTATTTGCCCTGTGCGTACCGTTGATCGCCGGGCTGTCGTGGGCCAGTTATCTGCTGCTGGAAAAGCGTTTGTACCGGCGCATGAGCGCCTGGTTCGAGGCCCGGCGCGGCACGCCAGTGGCGGTAACCCTTTCCTGACAGAATTACTAGGACTTTGTTCGGCGGCCAGGTTGGCGTAAACTGCCGGCAAGTCTGTGAGGAACTTCCATGAGCGCCATAACTATTACCGACGCCGCGCATGATTACCTGGCCGATCTGCTGGAAAAGCAGAACACCCCGGGTATTGGCATTCGCATTTTCATTACCCAACCGGGCACCACCTACGCAGAAACCTGCATTGCCTACTGCAAGCCGGGCGAGGAGAAGCCGGAAGACGAGGCGGTAGGTCTGAAGACCTTCACTGCCTACCTTGACGCGGTCAGCATTCCGTTTCTTGAGGATGCCGTGGTCGACTACGCTACCGACCGCATGGGCGGCCAGCTGACCATCAAGGCGCCGAACGCCAAGGTGCCGATGGTCAACGAAGACAGCCCGGTCAACGAGCGCATCAACTACTACCTGCAAACCGAGATCAACCCGGGGCTGGCCAGCCACGGCGGCCAGGTCAGCCTGATCGAAGTGGTCGAGGACGGCATCGCCGTGCTGCAGTTCGGTGGTGGTTGCCAGGGCTGCGGCCAGGCCGACGTGACCTTGAAGGAAGGCATCGAGCGGACCTTGCTCGAGCGCATTCCCGAGCTCAAGGGTGTGCGTGATGTGACTGACCACAGTCAGAAAGAAAACGCTTACTACTAAAGTCTGATCACGGGTCAAGCACGCTTCTTGTGGGAGCGGGCTTGACCCGCGATGGTTTTCAAGCCTCAAAAGTCATAACTGACACTCGCATAGTAAAACGCCCCCTGCGCCCCCTCGGGCGAGGTAATCGAATACTTCGGCACCCCATACAACTGCGGCCCATCGAGCTTGTCCGGATGGCTGTCGAACAGGTTGATCGCGCCCACCGATAATTTCAGCCCCTGGTCGAAGCTGTAGCTCAGGTCCAGGTCGGTGATCCACTGCGCGCTGAAGGTCTGGTCCAGGTCCGGGTTGCTGCTGTTCAGGCTCTGCCACTCGCCATAGCGGCGCTGGGTCAGGGTCACGCCCCAGTTCTCGTACAGCCAGTTGGCGCTCAAGGTCAGTTTGTCTTCCGGCGTGCCGTGTTCGATCAGGCCCTGGGTGGCGCGGCCGACGATCTGCTCGCCGCTGATACCGCCGACATCGCGCAGCTCGGTGATCCGCGTGCGGGTCTTGGCAAAGCCTGCGTTGAGGTTGAGCCGGCCAAACTGCTGCAAGTCCCACTGGTACTGCCCGGCCAGCTCGACGCCGTCGGTGCGGGTGTCGGCGATGTTGGTGTAGAACGCCGCGCTCTGGATGTTGGCGTAGGGCGTGCCGGCAAAGATCGGCCCGACCACGTTGCCCGGCAGCTGGTCAGAGAGGGTGATGCGGTTGTCGATATCGATGCGGTAAGCGTCGAGGGTCACTGAGGCATTGCTCAGTGGCCGCCAGACCAGCCCCAGCGACAGGTTGGTGGACTCCTCCGGCTTCAACGCCCGGCCACCCAGCAAGGCCGCTTCCGGGCTGTCGGCGCGCAGGGTGCGCTGCTGCACCTCGACCCAGTTGCCGCTGCCCGAAGGCTGCTCGACTACCTGCACACTAAACGACGAAAGGCCGCTCTGCACCAGCGACGGCGCGCGGTAGCCGGAGCTGATGCTGCCGCGCGCGGCAATCTGCGGGGTGAAGTCGTAGCGCAGCGACAGCTTGCCGTTGGTGGTGTCGCCAAAGTCCGAATAGTGCTCGGAACGCACCGCCACCCCGGCCTGGAACTTGTCGGTGATCTGCCCTTCGACATCGACATAGGCACCGAGCACCTTGCGCTCAAGCGAGGCGGCATCGACCTGGGTGATGCCGGCGTAGTAACCGGGAATGCGCCGGCCAGTGAGCGGGTCGAGGGTGTTGAACAGCGGCCCGTTCTGCCAGCCGGCCGCTTCGCCGGCACTCAGGCTGTAGTGCTCCTTGCGCCAGGCCAGGCCCGCCGACAGGGTCAGCGGCCTGGCCAGCAGGTCGGTGGGGAAGTCGCGGACCCAGTCCAGGGTCAGGTTGGTCTGCTCGTTCTCGCGCTCGCCGGTGTAGATTTTATCCGGGCTGGCGTTGCCCCAGCTGGGGTTGATGGCATTGCGATCGGTGGACTTGAGCGTGTCGTTGCCGTAGTTGGCCGCCAGGTCGAACTTGCCCAGGTGTTCGTCTTCGTAACGCAGGCCACCCGTCACGGCGTAGTCTTCGAGGTTGTAGCGGGTGATCGGCAGGCGCCCGTCCGGATAGCGCTGCAGGGCCACGCTTGCGTAGTTGTTGCGCAGGGTGGTCGGCGGGTCGAAGAAGCCTTCGGCGTCGGTGTTCTTGTGCGCGTAGGTGGCAAAGCCGTAGGCGCTCAGGCCGTCGCCGATGCCCAGCTCGCTGTTGGCCACCAGGTTGTACTGGTCCGAGACATTGCCCGAGCCCCAGTTCCAGGTGCGGTAGCGGTTGTTCTGTTCGCGCTCGCTGTTGATGTTGGTCGAGCCTGGGTAAAAGATCCGGTTGTCCGCGCGGGTGTCGCTGGCCGGGTCCTGGCTGCCGGCATCGAAACTCAGGTTGAGAAAGCCATCGTTGGGCAGCGCCAGGCCTTTCCAGCCGCTGAGCTTGCGCTGCAGGCCGTCGCCCTTGGCGTAGCCGCCGAAGCGATAGCCGAGGTTGCCACCGGCGTCGTTCTCTTTGAGCACGATGTTGATCACCCCGGCGATGGCATCCGAGCCGTACTGGGCGGCGGCGCCGTCACGCAGGACCTCCACCCGCGAGATGGCGCTCAACGGGATCAGGCTCAAGTCCACCGCCGCCGCGCCGCGACCGTTGGCCAGGCCCTGGCGGGTGACGTTGGCGCTGCTGTGGCGGCGCTTGCCGTTGACCAGCACCAAGACCTGGTCGGAGGCCAGGCCGCGCAACGAGGCGCCCTGGGCGATGGAGCCGGCAAAGGCGCCTTGCGGCGACTGCGGGAAGCTGAACGAAGGCGACAGCGCGGTGAGTGCCCCGGACAAATCCTGGGCGCCGGTTTCCTGCAACTGCTCGGCGCTGAGCACATCCACCGGGGCGGCGCTCTGCAGGGCGGTGACATCACTGCGGCGGGTGCCGACCACCACCACGGTGTCGAGCTTGCTGTCGCTGGCGCCCGGCGCCTGGGCGTAAACGCCGGGCGCGCCGAAGCCGCCGATGACCAGCGCGATGGCGCCAGCCAAGGGGGTAGGTCGGAACATGGGAACAGACTCCTGTAAGGCAGAAAGGATGCAGCGATCAGAACCGGCTGGTGACACTCAGACCCACGGTGCGCGGGTCGCCATAGGTGATCACGTACTGGCCGGCGGTGCCGTTGGGGCGGCCGTGAACCTGGTAGCGGCGGTCGGTGAGGTTATTGACGAAACCGGTGACGCTGAGCTTTTCATCCGGGCTGAACCAGGTCAGGCGGCTGTTGGCCAGGGTGTAGTGCGGCTGGTTGAGCGGCTGGTCGGCGCTGCTCTGGCGGTCGGCCAGAAAGTACTCGCGGTCACGGAAGCTGACATCGGCACCGGCCACCAGCTTGCCGCCGACTTCCAGCGGGATGGTGTAGTCGCCGCCCAGCGACACCACGTAACGCGGCGAGCGCACGAAGCTGTTGCCGCTGTAGTCGGCGGTCACCGCGCCGGTGGTGGGGTTGGTGTTCTTGAAGTCGGTGTACTCGGTGTCGAGGAACGACAGCGCCGCGCGCAGGTGCAGGTAGTCGGTCGGCTGGCCTTCGAGCTCAAGCTCGGCGCCCTTGACCTTGCCCTTGGCGCCGTTGGTCAGCGCCGTGGTGAGGATGCCGTTGTTGACCGTCAGCAGGTTGACCTGGATGTCCTGGTAGTCGTAGTAGAACAGGTTGGCATTGACCGTCAGGCGATGGTCAAGCCATTCAGACTTCAGGCCCAGCTCGTAGGCATCCAGCTCTTCCGGATCGACCGTGGTCAACTGCGCAAGGCTGGTGGATAGACCGGTGTTGAAACCGCCGGACCGAAAACCATGGGCATAACGGAAGAACACCCGCAGGTTGTCGTTGATGCGGTACTCGGGGGTCAGGTCGTAGGTCCAGGCATCCCAGCGCTTGGCCTCTTCCTGGGAGCCGTTGCTGCCGCTGGCGGTCAGCGGGATCAGCGGGCCGTTGGCAGTGGCGCGGGTCAATTGCACCAGGTCCAGGTCGATGTCCTTTTTCTCGGTGGTCCAGCGCAGGCCACCGGTAACGGTCAGGTTGTCGCTCAGGTCGTAGGCGAGGTTGCCGAACAGCGCGTAGCTGTCGGTTTTGTGGGTGTAGCTCAGGTCACGAAAATCCACCGTGCCGCCGGTCTGGTTGGAGCCGGTGCCGTTGGGCGTAGGCCCCGGGGTGACGGTGCGCAAGGCGCTGCTGTCGAGGGTTTCGTGGAAGTAGTGGGCGCCAAGCATCCAGCGCAGGGTTTCCTGTTGCGGCGAGGCCAGGCGAAATTCCTGGGAGTACTGGTCGTAACGGTTGTCGCTGTCGGCGGCGCCGTTGACTTCATAGGGGGTGTAGTCGGCGTCGCTGAGTTGCTGGTTGCGGATGTAGTCGTAGGCGGTGATCGAGGTCAGCTTGTAGTCGCCGATGTCCCAGTTCAGGGTCAGCGAGGTGCCGTTGTGGTCGAGCTTGGCATCTTCATCGACGTTCAGCTCGATGCGCCGGCCTTCCGGGCGCTGGTAGCCGACGTTGTAGTAGCGCCCCAGCGTCAGCGAACCGCTGCTGCCATCGCCCTTGAACTGGCGGCCGTGGACCTTCCACAGTGCTTGAAGGTCAGGGTTGAGCCTGGCCAGGAACTGCACACGCACGGCCTTCTTGTTGACGTCGCCGTAGGTCTGGTCGTTGCTCAGGTTGTGGGTGAAGCCATCGCGCTCTTCGGAGTACAGCGACACCCTTGCTGCCAGGCGCTCATCGACCAGGGCGCCGCCGATGGCGCCACTGAGGATTCGCTCGTTCTTGCTGCCAAAGCCGAGGGTGCCGAAGCCGTCGGTGTCGAAGCCCGGCTTCTTGGAGATGATGTTCACCGCGCCTGCGGTGGTGTTCTTGCCATACAGGGTGCCTTGCGGGCCGCGCAGGATCTCGATGCGCTCAAGGTCGAACAACGGGCCGCCGCCGGCCACCGGGGCATTGAGGTAGACGTCGTCGGCGTAGATACCCACCGGGTAGACGGTGGCGGCGCCGGTGTCGCCGGTGCCCAGGCCGCGAATGTACCAGCGCGGGCGGCCATCGCCGTCGGGGTTCTTGGCCGAGGCGTTGGGGATGAAGGTGGTGATATCGCCCATGGCGCGCACGCCGTCGGCGGTGATGCTGCTGCCTTGCACCGCAGTGACCGCCACTGGCACTTCCTGCAGGGTTTCTTCGCGGTGCTGGGCGGTGACCGTAACGGTTTTCAGCGCCGGTGTAGTGCTGGTGTTGTCTTCGGCCCTGAGCAGCTCCGACTGGCTGGCCAGCAGGATGCTCAGGCCGATGCCTTGGGCGATTGGGTTAAGTGTGTGCATGCTGCTGGTCTCCCCGGATGTGCAGTTGAAGGGGATAGAGCAGGGTTTGTGCCATGTTTGTATCTTGTTGTATTTAAAGGATTTTATTGGGTTTTTTAGCGGTGGCTGCTAGTTATTCAGCAGGGGGGTGTGGAATGCCTGTTGCTGGGGCAGCAATCGCGGCGACCCGACTTGCCCCGCGATCAGGTAGCGACCCGCGAAGTCGAGCCGATCACTGCCTCCAGCACACTGAAATCAATCCACTCACGCACATCGAAACGCCTCGGTATAAAGTCCCAGCGATGGAGAAAATCGGTGAAGTCCTGCAACGCCTCGATCGAGCGACCATCGAGGGTGGTGCGCAGTCGCCGGTGGGCGTCCTCGCCATAGGCCGCTGCCACCCAGTACTCGCTGGTGTTCAGCTCGCGGGCAAGATAGCGCCGGGTTTCATCGGCATTGGCCCAGGCCCACTGCTCGGTACGCAGCAGCACATCAACGATGCGCTTGCAGGCACCGAAGTGCTGCTCCAGCAGGTTGATGTCCACGGTCAGGGTCCGCGGCGTGCCGTTGTTGGCGCGAATCAGCGGATCGGGGTGGGAGCCGGTGTCGATCACTACCCGCAGGCCGAATTCGTGGGCCAGTTGCAGGGCCGTGGCGCCCTTTAAAAAGATCGCGTCGATATCGCCGCGCAGCAGGCCGATCAGCTCGTTGTTGCGGCGGCTGACGCGGTTGACGCCGAGGGTCACCGCCGCGCCATGCACATGAGTGACCTGTTCATCGCTGTGGGTGCCGCCGTAGGGGTAGTCGACCAGCTCGACATCGGCGACGTTCAGGCCTTCGAGCTTCAGCGCGTTCTCCAGCCCGCGCAGGGCCTGGGCGCGGGTGAAGTCGATCTGCACGTTGGCCCATTTCGGCAGGCCGAAGCGGCGGTTCTTGAGGTCGCGCACGGTGCGTACGCCGCTGTCTTCGGTGGTCAGGATCAACTGCACTTCATCGGCCCAGCTCAGGCCCAGCACGCGGGTCTGCACGCCGCTGGCGTAGGCCCAGATCGCCGGGATGTTGCCGCCGTGGCGCACCGAGTTGCGCAGGTGATGGTCGTAATGGGCTTCGCGCACTTCGCGCTCGCTCGATTCGCGCAGCGACTGGATCGAGGTGCCCAGCGGCTGAAAGGCTTCGGCCAGGCGCCCGCTTTGCACGGCGATGCCAAGGCCGGTGGGCACCGGGCTGTGGGTGTACCAGAGGGTATCGAGGGGTGTGCTCATTGTCGGTTCTAGTCCTTGTCAGGTGGCCGGTTAGCCGGCCAGTGCGGTATGCAGCCCGTCCATGGGGCGGCGGTCGATCCATTGGCGTACATCGAACGCCGTGCGGATAAAGCGCCAGCGCTGCAGGAAGGTCACGAAGTCCTGCAGGGCGGCGATGGCCTGTTCGTCGAGGGCGGTGCGCAAGCGCAGGTGCGCGTCTTCGCCGTAGGCGCGGCTGACCCAGTACTCGCTGCTGTTGGTTTCCAGCGCCAGGTAGCGGCGGGTCTGCTCTGGGTGCTGATGGGCCCAGGCTTCGGCGCGCAGGACGCTGTCGAGCACCTGGGTGGCCACCGGCAGGTGCTGGTCGAGCAGCGCCTGGTCGACCGTCAGGGTGCGCGGCGTGCCGTTGTTGCTGCGCATCAGCGGATCGGGGTGGGCGCCGATGTCCAGTAATGTGCGCAGACCGAAATCATGGGCCTGCTGCACGGCGCTGGCGCCCTTGAGAAAGATCGCATCGACTTCACCGCGCAGCAGGCCGATCAGCTCCAGGTTGCGCGCCTCGTCACTGCTGGCCACGCTGCTGCCGGCAACAACGCGCAGCGGGCTGTCACTGAAACCGCTGTCGTAGCGGTAGTTGACCAGCTGCAGGTCGCCGACCTGCAAGCCCTCGAGTTTCAGCGCGTTCTCCAGCCCGCGCAGGGCTTGCGCACGGGTGAAGTCGATTTGCGCGTGGGCACGGTCGGGCAGGCCGAAGCGCTTGCCGGCCAGTTGCCTGATGCTGTGAATGGCGCTGTCGGCGCGGGTCAGGATCAACTGCGCCTCATCGGCCCAGGACAGCCCTATCAGGCGCGTCTCGCGGCCCTGGGCGCGGGCCCAGATTGCTGGAATGCTGCCGCCATGACGCACCGAATGGCGCAGGCTGTGATCGAAGTGCGACTCGCGCACCGCAGCATCGTCGGCCTCGCGAATTGACTGCACCTGGGTGCCAAGCGTGTGCAGGCTGTCCTGCAGCCAGCCTTGCTGAACGGCAATGCCCAGGCCCGTGGGCACCGGGCAGCGGGTGTACCAGAGGGTATCGAGGGGTGTGCTCATATCGGGCTCCGGTCAGGCGCTGGCGGTCAGCGACAGGCTGGCCAGCGGCGCCTGGCGCACCAGCGGCAGCACCTCCTGGCCGATGCGCAAGGCTTCTTCCAGGTGCGGATTGCCGGCCAGGATAAAGGTCGAGAAACCGGCGTCGCGGTATTCGGCCAGGCGTTCGGCGATGTTCTCGTGGCTGCCCACCAGGCCCACGGTCGGCCCAGGCTTGGCCTTGGCAAAACCGGCCCAGAGGTTGGCGCCGATGATCAGGTCGTCGAAGCGCTGGATGTTCTGGTGATAGGCGGTTTGCCGCGCGCCGCCCACCGAGTCGCTGGCGCTGGTGAAGGCCTTGGAGACGGCGCTGGGCTTGCCTTCGAGCTTGTCGAACTGGCGGCGCAGGTCGCGCCAGGCGGCTTCTTCGGTTTCACGCGCGAACAGGTCGACGCGCAGGCCGAAGCGCACCGTGCGCCCTTGCTTGTCGGCAAGCTCGCGTACCCGCTCGATGTGCGGCTTGAGCTGCTCAACCGGCTCGGCCCAGTTCAGGTACACGTCGGCGTGGCGGGCGGCGACTTCCAGCGCCGGCTCGGAGAAGCCGGAGAAGTACACCCCCGGCTTGCGTTCGTTACCCAGGTGCGGCGGCAGTGCGCCGTTTTCCAGGCGGTAGATGTCGCCGTCGTAAGAGAAGCGCTCGTTGCTCCACAAACCCTGGATGATGTCGAGGAACTCGCCGGTACGCTTGTAGCGCTGGTCGTGGTCGAGAAAGTCGCCCTGGGCGCGCTGGCTGGCCGGGTTGCCGCCGGTGATGATGTTCCAGTCCAGGCGCCCGTGGCTCAGGTGCTGGAGGATTGCCGCCTGCTGCGCGGCGTAGGCGGGCAGGGTCCAGGTGGCCTGGAAAGCGATCAGAAAGCGCAGGCGGCGGGTTTCCCGGGCCAGGGCCGCGGCGGCGATCCACGGCTCGGGGCCGGTGGGCAGCAGCGCGCCTTCAAAGCCTGCAAGTTCTGCGGCCTTGGCCACCTGGGCGATGTAGTCGATGTAGGTGAAACCATCGGCGCTGCCGTCCTGCAACAGGCCGGGAGCGATATGCCCGGGGCTGCGGCTGAAACTGCCGCGGTTGTGCTTGTCGGTGCTCAGTTGCGGGCCGTCGGTGCCCAGGGGCAGACGCCAGAAGAATTCGGTGCTCATGGCTGTTCCTCGATGAAGGTAGAGACAGCGGTGCAACGCCCATGCCACGCCGCGCGGGCCCGTAATCATTGGGGGTTGGCGGCAGGGGTGTTGCCAGGTCAGCAACCGGTCAGCAGTGGCTGCGGCGGTTGCAGCACAAAGCATCGCGGGTCAAGTCGAGTCGTCGCACCGCCCCACAGGTCCTGCATTGACCCGCGAAATGCCTCAACACGCTTGCAGCTCGGCACCCTGCTGATACCGCCGATACAACGCCGCATAATCGCCACCCTTGGCCAGCAACTGCTGATGCGGCCCTTGCTCGACCAGCTTGCCCTCGCGAATCAGCACGATGCGGTCGGCATCGCGAATGGTCGCCAGGCGGTGGGCGATGATGATCGCCGTGCGCCCCTCGCACAGCCGCCGCAGCGCCCGCTGGATGCGCCGCTCGGTGTGCACATCGACCGCCGAGGTGGCCTCGTCGAGCACCAGCACCGCCGGGTCCGCCAGGTAGGCGCGCACCAGGCACACCAGCTGGCGCTGGCCCTGGCTGAGGTGGCTGCCCAGCGGCCCGACCTGGGTGTCATAGCGATGCGCCAGGCGCTCCAGCACCTCGTCTGCCCCCAGCTCGCGCACCGCGTCAATCAGCGTGTCGTCATCGGCATGCGGCGCGGCCAGGCGCAGGTTGTCGAGGATGCTGCCGTTGAACAGCACGTTGTCCTGCAGTACCACGCCAACGTGGCGGCGCAGCTGTTGCTGGCTGAGCTGGCGAATATCGACGCCATCGAGGGTCACCGCGCCGTGATCAACTTCGTAGAAGCGTGTGAGCAACTGCACCAGGGTGCTCTTGCCATGCCCGGACGGGCCGACAATCGCCAGCACTTCACCGGCATTGATGCGCAGGTCGAGGCCGTCGATCACCGGCCGGGTGGGTTGCGGCAAATAGGCAAAGCGCACCTGCTGAAAATGCACCTCGCCGCGCGCCGCGGGCAAGTCCAGCGGCGCCACCGGGTCGACAATCTGCGGCGCGGTGTCGAGCAACAGGAAGATCCGCTGGGCCGAGGCGGAACCGGTGGCATAGCGTTCGAACAGGTCGGTCAGTTCTTGCAATGGCCCAAGGAACAGCATCACGTAGAACAGGCTTTCGCCGACCTGGCCGACCGTGACCGTGCCCTTGGCCAGGCTGTAGCCGCCGACCAGCACCAGCACCGCCATGCCGGCGGCGCTGAGCAGCGCGGTAAAGGGCGCGAACCAGCCCGAGCGCAGGCTGCCGATGATCAGCGCTTCGTTGAAGTCGTGCAGCAGTTGTGTGTAACGCTTAAGGTTCGGCGCCTGCTGGCCGGTCTGCTGTAGCAGGCGCACGCCGCTGACGCTCTCGACCAGGTGCGCGGTGAAGCGGCTGCGCTGTTCGGCGACCTTGGCCCAGTTGCGCTGGGCGATGCGCTTGAACGCCCAGGTCGCCGCCAGCAGCAGCGGCACGCTGCCGATCAGGCTGAAGAAGAACAGCGGCTCGATCAGCCACAGCATCACCGCCGCCAGGCTGCAGCGCAGCAGGGCGCCGAGCAGTTCCGGCGGGCCCTGGATCAGCAGCGGCTCCAGGGCATCGACATCGCGGTCGGCGCGGGAAATGATACGCCCGGCGCGGGTGCGGTCGAAGTAACCGACGCTCAAGGCCTGGACGTGGGCAAACACCCGCACCCGCAATTGGTTGAGCACCTGGATCGCCGCGCTGCCGGCGATATACTGCGATACCCCGGCCAGCACAAAGCGCCCCAGCCAACTGGCCGCCAGGCCCAGCCCCAGCCACAGCACCAGCGGCTGGTCGAGCAGCCAGCGATTGCCGTCGTGGATCAGACCGCGGTCGAGCAGTTCACGAACGAACCAGGGTCGCAGGAACACGGTAAACACCAGCAGCAGCTCCAGGCCGATGACCCAGGCGATTTGTTTGCGCACCGGCCGCAACAACGGCAGCAGTCGCTGGAACATGCTGCGGTCGAGGGCTTTTTTTGCCAGCAGCTCTTCGATCTCGATATCGCTCAGGGCGTTGCCCGGCAGTGGCTTAGCCATGGTCGATCCCCAGCAGGTCACGGTAAGTCGGGTTGCGCTGCAGCAGTTGCGCGTGGGTGCCGCTGTCGGCGATGGCGCCGTGGTCGAGCAGCAGCACGCGGTCGGCGCGTTGCACGGTGGAAACTTTGCTGGCGATCAGCAGCAGGGTGGTGGCGCTTGCCTGCTGGCGCAGGTTGTCCAGCACCCGGCCTTCGCTCAGCGCATCCAGGGCGCTGGTGGCATCGTCCAGGCAGAGAATGGCCGGCGCCGCGAGCAAGGCCCGGGCCAGGCACAAGCGCTGGCGCTGGCCGCCCGAGAGGGTTACGCCGCGATCGCCGAGCGGGCTGTCGAGGCCTGCGGGCAGGCGTTCTAGGATATCGTCGGCGGCGGCCTGGTGCAGGGCCTGGAGCAGTTGCGGGTCGCTGGCGTCGGGCGCACTCAGGCGCAGGTTGGCGGCCAGGCTGTCGGCAAACAGAAAACTCTCCTGAGGCAGCACATGCACGCGCCTGCGCAGGTCGCGCAGCTCCAGGTCGCGAATGTCCTGCCAACCGGACTGCGCGTTGCCGAGCAGCACACGGCCCTGGGCAACATCGCTCAGGCGTGGCAACAGGCTGGCCAGCAGGCTCTTGCCGGTGCCGGTGGCGCCGACCAGGGCGACGGTTTCACCGGGGGCCAGTTCGAACGAGCAGTGATGCAGAATCGCCTGGCCACCGCCAGGGGCGGCTACGCTGACGTCTTCAAGCCTCAGCCCCAGCGGCCCCTCGGGCAGGCGCTGACTGCCGCCGACAATCGCCGCCGGCGCATCCAGCAACTGCCAGATACGCCCGGCCGAGGCGCGGGCGTCGGCGAAGGTCTGCATCACCCGGCCGATGCCTTCAATGCGAAACACCAGGGTGGTGGCGATCAGCAGCGACGTCACCAGTTCGCCAATGCCGATCCGGCCGGCGGCGACCAATTGCGCGCCCACCACCAGTATCCACACATGCCCCAGCGCCACCACCGCCTGCGGCAGTGGAATCCGCGAACTGGCGTAGGCCAGGGCCTGGCGTGCCAGGCTGCTGAACTGCAGGACCTGACGCTCGAAGCCGTCGATGCGCTGGGCCTGCAGGCCGAACGACTTGATCACCCGCACCGCGCCAATGCCCTCGGCGAGGTCCTGGTTGACCCGGTCGTAGGCGGCGCCGACCGCGCGGTCGAGGCTGACCAGGCGCTCGGTCTGCACTACGAATATCCACACGCCGATCACCGTCAGCAGCAGCGGCCCGAGCGCCAGCCACGGGTGGTACCAGGCCAGCAGGCCGACGGTGGCGAGTATCACCAGTGGCGTTTCGACCAGCTGGCGCCAGAAGCTCACCAGTGCATCGCGGACCTTGTCGGCATCGCGGGTGGTGCGGGTGACCATCTCGCCCATGCCGTGCTGCCAGTGATAACCCAGGTGCAGGCGCAGCACCTGCTCCAGCAGGCGCTCGCGCAGGCGCGTGAGCAGCGCCTGGCCAAGGATCAGCGAGCCGATGGCGGCGGCGTACTGCAGCAGCGCGCGGCCCAGGGCCACGCCGAGGATCAGCCAGAACCAGCCCCAGGCGCGCTGACCGTCGAGGCTGCCATCGGCCAGGCGCTGCACCGCCGTGCCGGCGCTGACCTCGTTGAGGGCGTGGCCGATCAGCCATTGTTGCCAGACCAGGCCAAGGTTGATGGAAACGAACAGCCCGGCGACCAGGGCGAAACGCCAGGGCATTTCACCGTAGATCGCCAGGCTGCGCAGCAGCGGGTGTCGAGGGCTCATGAAGGACTCGCGGCAGGAGGAAAGTGTGTGCTCAGCGGCTGGCGCCGGCCTTTTGCTTGGCAGTGAGGATGGCGGTGTATTCGCCGGGGTCGATGCCGTTGAGGTAGTAGTTGCCGACGTGGTGCAGGCGCCAGCGGATCGGGTCGTGGGTGGTGTGCACCCGGGCGTTGCGCCAGAAGCGGTCGAGGTTCCACTTGCTCAAGGATGAGCTGGCGCCGAGCAGCGAGAAGATGTCGCTGGAGATCTTCAGCGCAGCGCCATCGGAATGGGCGCGGGCGCTGGCCACCGAAAGGATCAGCTCGTCTTGCAGGGCCTTGTTGTCCGGGTCCTGCTCGTGGGCGTCGAAGGTTCGCGCGGCGTCGCGCAGCAGTGATTCGGCGGCGCGCAGGGCCACCGCGTACTCGCCGATCTGGCGAATGATGTGCGGCTCGTCGCTGGCCCGTTCCACCTCGCTCTCGACCCACGGCCGGGCGTGCTGGTTGAGGTAGTCGATGCCGGCCTGCAGGGCGCCGGCGGCGATACCGGTGTCGATGGCGGCGTGGAGGATCTGCGGGAAGGTCAGGCCGGTGCGCTTCATCGGGCCCTGGCGGTGCAGCACGTAGCGCTCGTCCAGCTCGATGTTGTCGAAGATTACCGTGCCGCTGACCGAGTTGTTCTGGCCGAAGGCGTCCCAGTCATCGACCAGGGTCAGGCCGGGCGTGTCGCGCTGCAGCAGCACGCCGGCGCCGCCATCATCGCTGGCGGCGGTCAGCGAGATCCACTCGGCCAGGTAGGCGCCGGTGGAGTAGAACTTGCTGCCGTTGAGGATCAGCTTGCCATCGGCGCGGCGCTCGACCCGGGTCTTGAGGGCGAACTTGTTCTTGCCGCCGACCTCGGCCAGGGCATTGCCCAGGCGCTTGCCGGCCAGTACATCGGCGATCAGCCGGTCGCGCACGGCATCCGGGTAGCCGCTGAGCACGCCGCGCAGCATCACGTTGTGAATCTGCAGCAACTGGCCGACGCCGCCGTCGGCGCGGGAGATGATCCGCACGGTCTCGACGATGGTCTCGACCGACGCGCCCAGGCCGCCGAGCGCTGTCGGTACGCCGATGGCGGTGATGCCGCTGTCGGACAGCAACTGCGCCTGGCGCCGGGGCAGTTCGCGGTTGAGCAACGGGTCGGCAGCGAGGGCGGCGATTTGCTCGGCAATTTCATGGGCCGCGGCGATGGCCTGGGCGGGGCTGTGCAGGCGACGGGGCAGGGTACTCACGATAGGGCTTCCTTGAATGAACAGGTACCCAGGGCCTTGAGCAGGTTCTGTGCCAGTGGCGGCAAACCCCCGTGGGGCAGGGCTCGCGGCGTTTTTGCCGGTGCCGGGTGTTGCTGGGGCAGCAGTAAGCCGGTGATTGTTGCTCTGGCAGCAGCAGGCTTGCGGCCCGACTGCTGGCAGATCAGCAGTCGGGCCTTGCGGCAAGGGGTAAAGCCCAATGAAATCAGGGCTTTGCCGAGTTGGCACGGGCGCTGCAATAGCTCAGGCAAAGGCCACCTGGCCGATTCGATCCGCTTGATGGAGCATGCCCATGACAATCGCCGCCACCTTGCCACTGCCCAGCGCAACCACGCTTGAGCAACTCTGGTTCACCCGCTGCCCGGTGCCGACCGCTTCCGGCATCGCCTACACCCTGGGCTGGCTCACCGAAGAATTCGCCGCCGACGGCCTGCCGGTAGAAACCCTGCAGGAAGCCCGGCAACTGGGTCATCACCACTACGATCACCAACTGCCCGGGCTGTTTCGCGAGGGCGGTAACGTGCCGGCATTGGCCGCCCGCGCCGCCGGTGCACCGAGCCGGCTGATCGGCCTGACCTGGATCGAGGAATGGCAGACCATCCTGGTGCGCCCGGATTCGGGCATTCGCAGCGCCGCCGACCTCAAGGGCAAGCGCCTGGCGCTGCCGGCCTGGGGCGCCAACCGCCCCGGCAGCATCGCCCGGGCCATGAGCCTGCACGGCTACAAGGGCGCGCTGAGCCTGGCCGGGCTGAGCTTCGATGATGTCCAGCTGGTGGAGGTGGCGCTGCAGTCCCAGGACGATGCACCGACCCCGCAGCAGGGCCTGCAACGCCTGTGGTCGGGCCTGGATTACCTGGTACGCGGCGAGGTCGATGCGGTCTACGTCAAGGGCGCTGCCGCCGCCGATGCCGCCCGGCGCCTGGGCCTGGTGGTTGGCATTGACCTGGACCAGATCACAGACCCACGCTATCGCATCAACAACGGCACGCCGCGGCCGATCACCGTGCACCAGAGCCTGCTCGACGATCACTTCGAGCTGGTGGTGCGCTTTCTTGCCCAGACCCTGCGCGCCGCCGACTGGGCCCGCGACAACCGCGACGGCCTGCTGCGCATCCTCCAGGACGAAACCCGCGCCGGTGCCGAAGGCGTCGATCAAGCCTACCGCGGCGACTTTCATACCACCCTGGCCCCGGACCTTTCGGCCGAACGCCTGGCGTACCTCGACATCCAGAAAACCTTCCTCAACCTGCACGGCTTTCTCGAAGCCGATTTTGCCCTGGCCGACTGGGTCGACCCGCGTCCACTGCAAGCCGCCCAGCAACTGCTGGCTGAACGCCGCGCCCGCGCTTAAAGGAGCATTGCCATGACCGTACTGACCACCGAGCACCTGATCGACGCCGAGCTGCAAACCTTCATCGAGCAGGTGCTCGACGAGGCCGGGCAGGCCTTCACCGTGTTCCGCGAAACCAACACCATCACCGCCAACGGCACCGTCGGCTTTATCGAACGGGTACCGGGGCGCGAGCTGCTGGTGTCGGTCAACTACCCGGGGCCGTGGGAGTACCGCAAACCGCTGCAGGCCACGGTCAGCGACCTGGCCGGCAACCTGGTGCATGGCCAGGGCAAGGGCGGCCTGGGCCGTTACGCCAAACTGTTCCGCGAGCAGGCGCAGATCACCACGGTGTCACATGTGCACTCGCCGTACCTCGGCGCCTGGGCCCAGACCCAGCGCACCTTGCCGTTCAACTACGTGCCGGTGCAGCGCTTCCAGCTAGCCCGCGAGCTGCCGACCTACATCGACCGGCGCCAGGACGAGGTCGATTTCATCCTCGAACGCCTGGCCGAGAACCCTTTCACCCCGGCCATCCTTGAAGCCAACGGTGGCGCCACGGTGTGGGGCCAGCAGGGCCTGCGCGCCACTGCCGAGTTCATCGTGCTGCTGGAGGAGGGCGCGCAACTGCAACTGCTGGCCGAAGCCATCGGCGGCTCGCGGCCCTTCGGCCCGGGCGTGCTCACCCAGCAATGGAAGATGAGCAGGCTGATCGACAAGGCCAGCGAGCTGGGCCTGATTCCCGCCACCGACCGCATTCGCGCTTGAGGAAAGACCATGGCAGTGAAAATTCTCTGGTACCTGACCAGCCCCGATGGCCCCTATCCGTGGGAAGCCCAGGGGCGCTGGAAAACCGATTTCGCCCACCTCAAGCAACTGGCGGTGGCCAGCGATCGCCTGGGTTACTACGGCTCGCTGCTGGGTTCAAGCCCCAACGAAAGCCTGGCAGTGGCCGCCGCGCTGATCGACGCCACCGAGCGCCTGCGTTTTCTGGTGGCCCAGCATCCGGGCGAGCTGTCGCCGGCGGTGCTGGCCAAGTGGGCGCTGACTTTTGACGAGTTCTCCAACGGTCGCCTGTTGTTCAACGTGGTCAACGGCAGCGACGCCGGCCTGGCCACTCTCGGCGTGCATTACCCGCACGACGAGCGCTACCAGTTCAGCCTGGAATACTGGCGCGCGTTCCAGAGTATTTATGCCGGCGAAACCGCAGGCTTTGACGGTCAGTACGTCAAGCTGGCGCCGCGCCCGGCTGCGGCGGCACGTCACCCGCTGGGCGGCTGGCACCCGCCAGAACGCGCCAGCGTGCCGCTGTGGGGCGCCGGCACCTCGGGCCCGGGCGTGGCTCATTCGGTGCAACTGCTGGACGTTTACTTGAGTTTTGCCGACACCCCGCCGAAGCTCGGCGACAAGTTCCGCCGGGTGGCGGCGGAGGCGGCGAAGATCGGCCGCGAACTGAGCTTTGGCACGCGCCTGCAGATCATCGTGCGCGAAACCGAGGAAGAGGCCTGGGCCCACGCCGAAAAACTGCTGCAGCAGACTTCGCTGGCCACCGCCCGCGCCGCCATCGAACGCCAGTTGCCGCCCGGGCAGAGCCTGGAGACCTTCAGCAGTGACAACCCGCAGATCCAGCGCAATGTGCAGAGCATTCGCGACGGCCGCCTGCCCACCGCGCGGGAGCTTGAGATCTATCCCAACGTCTGGACCGGCCCGAGCCTGTTCGGCTTCAACATTCTCGGCCCGGCGGCCGGTACCTACCTGGTCGGCAGCGCCGAGCAGGTGGCCGAACGGATTCGCGAGTACGAGGCCCAGGGCACCTCGGCGTTCATCCTCTCGGGCTTCCCGCTGATTGATGAAGCCCACCGGGTCGCCGACCTGCTGTTCCCCTTGCTCGACCTGGACCACGGTTTCGACATTGCGCACCTGAGTGCGCGCACGGTTGCCGAACCGGCTTAAGGAGTTGCCCATGCCAAACGAATTTTCCCGCCGGGTGTTTCTCGGCAACAGCCTGGCCGTCGGTGGCGGCCTGTTGCTCGGCTCCAGTTTGCTCACAGGTTGCGGCGCCGGCGAGCCGGCGGTGGTCGGCGCCATCAGCCGGCCCACCCAGCCGGTGCGTGGCGGGCGCTTGCGGGTTGGCATCATCGACGGCGACCAGGCCGGCAATCTTGATGCCCACAAGCCGTCTGGCGGCGGGATCATTCGCGGCTGGGCGCTGTACAGCAAGTTCTGGGAGTGGAACGACGACGTCAGTACGCGCCTGGGCCTGGCCGAGTTCGCCGAGCCCAACGCCGATGCCAGCGCCTGGACCATCCGCATCAAGCCGGGCCTGGAGTTCCACCATGGCAAGAGCATCACTGCCGACGACATGCTGTTTTCGATCCTGCGCCTGACCGACCCGAAACTGGCCTCGCCGTTTGCCGGGCTGGTTGGAGCCATCGACCGCCAGGCCTTGCGCAAGCTCGATGAGCGTACCATCGAGATCCGCTTCAAGCAGGGTCGCAGCTTCTTCCCGCTGGACGAAACCCTGATTGCCTTCGGCGCTATCGTGCCGACCGATTACGATCCGCTAAGCAACCCGGTGGGGGCGGGGCCATACCGGCTGAAAAGCTTCGTGCCAGGCCAACGCGCGCTGTTTACCCGCTTCGAGAATTACTACAAACCCAACCAGCCCTACGCCGACGAGCTGGAGATCATCGAATTCAAGGACCAGGTGTCGCGGGTCGCCGCCCTGCGCGCCGGGCAGATCGACGTCGCCAGCGGTGTGCAGGCCGAGCACAGCGCCCTGATCAAGGCCGACCCACGCTTGCAACTGGTGGTATCGCCCACCACCTCGTTCAGCGGCTTCAACCTCAACACCGCCAAGGCGCCGTTTCAGGACGAACGGGTGCGTCAGGCCTTTCGCCTGCTGGCCGATCGACAGGAGCTGACCGGCCGTGGCCTCAATGGTTTCGGGCGCATCGCCAACGACCTGTACTCGCCGCAAGACCCGACCTATAACCACGCCATCGCCCAGCGCGGCTACGATCTCGACCAGGCCCGCTCGCTGCTGCGCCAGGCCGGTGCCACCGACCTGCGCGTCGAGCTGACCACCACCGCCAACGAAGTCAACGCCGCGCTGGTGTTCGCTCAACAGGCGAAGAAGGCCGGGGTCCAGGTCAAGGTCACACCCGTGGACAGTTCGGTGTTCAACGGCCCGCAAAAAGAGCAGTGGCTGATGTCGCCAGGCTCCACGCCCGCCCGTGGCTTTCTGGCCACCGGCCTGCACAACGACGCGCCGCTGGCGATCTACAACCGCAGCAATTTTCGCGATGAGCGTTTCTCCGAGCTGTTCACCCAGGCCCTCGGCCAGCCCGACCTTGAGCGGCGCAAGCAACTGGTGCACGAGGCCCAGAGCATCCAGCACCAGCGCGGCGGCTTGCTGATCTGGGGCTTTACCGACGTGCTCGATGCCGCCTCCAGCAAGGTCGGCGGGCTGCACGGCGAACAGACCACCTTCGCCTCCTGGCGCTTTGACAGCCTGTGGTTGAACCATGCCTGAACCGTGCGCACGAACTTCCCGACTGCCTGCCTGGCTGCCCTGGTTCATCGGCCGCCTGGGCTACGGCCTGCTTACCGCCTGGGTTATCAGCCTGGTGGTGTTCATCGCCACCCAGGCGTTGCCGTCGGACCCGGCGCGGGTCATCCTCGGCCCCGAGGCGCCGCTGCAAAGCGTGCTGACCCTGCGCGAGCAACTGGGCCTGAACCGGCCGATCCTGGTGCAGTATTGCAGCTGGCTTGGCCAGGTGCTGCGCGGCGACCTGGGCATCTCGCTGGACTCCAGCCAGCCGGTGGCCTCGATCATTTTCAGCCGCTTCGGCAATACCCTGGCGCTGCTGGCCGGCGTGCTGGTGCTGGTGGTACCGCTGGCCTTGAGCATCGGCGTCAGCCTGGCTTTGCGCCGCGACAGCCGCCTGGACCGCTTTGGCCTGTCGGCGCTGATCTTCCTCAAAGCCACGCCGGGTTTTTTGCTGGCCATCGGCCTGGTGCTGCTGTTCTCCATGCCCCGGGTCAATCTGCTGCCGGCGGTATCGATCCTCGATCCGGACAAGGCCCTGTGGCAGCAGCTTGAGTACCTGTTGCTGCCGATCCTGGCCCTGAGCCTGTCGTCGCTGCCGTACCTGGCGCGCATGGTCCGCGCCTCGATGATCGAAGCGCTGGAGTCGGACTACGTCAGCGCGGCGCGCCTGCGCGGCATCGCCGAATGGCGCATCGTCTGGCGCCACACCTTGCCCAATGCCCTGGTGCCGGCGATCCAGGGCGTGGCCCTGACCTTGCGCACCCTGATCGGCGGTGCCTTGCTCGCCGAGGTGATCTTCAGCTACCCGGGCATCGGCACCCAGCTCAACAGCGCGATCCAGATGCGCGACCTGCCGCTGGTGCAGGGCGTGGTGCTGGTGATCACCCTCGGGGTGGTGCTGATCAATCTGGTGGCCGACCTGCTCACCGTGCTGCTCACCCCAAAACTGCGCACCGCCCGCCGTGCCACCCTGATCCAGCGCAACCGCCGCGGTATCCAGAGCTGGTGGCGGCGCCCGGCAGCCAAAGCCCCTTGAGAGGAATAGCCCATGTTCAATTCACGCTGGTGGCGTGAGCCGCAGATTCGCCGCGGCGCCCTGGTGACCCTGGCCATTGTCCTCCTGGCGCTGCTCGGGCCGTGGCTGGCGCCCCATGCGCCCACCGACATGGTCGGCGGGGTGTACGGCGCGCCGGCAACGGATGCGCCGCTGGGCCACGATTTTCTCGGCCATGACGTGCTGTCGCGGTTGCTCAACGGCGGCCTGTCGATTTTGTGGATGTCGCTGGCAGCCGCGGCGATTGCCTTGATTGTCGGCACCGTACTGGGGCTGCTGGCCGGCCTGTCGCGCCAGCGCCTGGATCAGGCGATCACTTGGCTCGCGGATGTCTGGCTGGCGTTTCCCGACCTGATCCTGGTGCTGTTGATCGTCTCGATGCTCGGCCGCGCGCCGTGGCTGATCGTGCTCACCGTGGCCATTGCCTTTACCCCCGGGGTGATCCGCCTGGCCCGGGGTAGCGCGGTAGCGGTGGCCAGCCAGGAGTTCGTCGAGGCGGCGCAGATGATGGGCTTTTCGCGCACGCGCATCCTTGTGCGCGAGATCCTGCCCAACGTGCTCACGCCGTTGCTGGTGCACTTTGGCAACATGCTCACCTGGGGCATCGGCATGCTCTCGGGCCTCAGTTACCTGGGGTACGGCGTGGCGCCGCCGGCTGCCGACTGGGGCCTGATGATCAATGAAAACCAGGCTGGCCTGCTGGTTCAGCCCTGGGCGGTATTGGCCCCGGCGCTGCTGATCGGGGTGTTCGCCTACGGCACCAACATCTTCGCCGAAGGCATTGCCCGGCACAGCGCGGGAGAGCGCCGATGAATTCCTATGCGCCATCGCGGGTCAAGCCCGCTCCCACAGTGGCACGAGCGGGCTTGACCCGCGAAAAGCCGGCCCTGCGGGTGCAAAAACTGCGGGTTGAACTCAACACAAGCGCCGACATCATCGACCATATCAACTTCAGCCTGGCCCCCGGTGAAATCCTCGGCCTGGTCGGTGAGTCCGGCTCGGGCAAGACCACCCTGGCCACCGCCTTGCTGGCCCACGCCCGGCGCGGTGCACGGATTGCCACCGGGCAGATCGTGGTCGCCGACGTCAGCCTCCTTGAGCTGCGCGGCGAAGCCCTGCGCCAGGCCCGTGGCGGGCTGATCGGCTACGTCGCCCAGGACCCGGCGCAAGCCCTCAACCCGGCGCTGCGCATCGGCCGCTTGTTGCTGGAAACCCTGCACGCCCATGAACCGCAGCTGGCAAAGGAGGCGCAGCAACAACGCCTGCAGCAAACCCTGAGCGATGTCGGCCTGCCGGGCGACGCCGAGTTCTTGCGGCGCTTCCCTCATCAATTGTCTGGCGGCCAGCAGCAGCGGGTGATGCTCGCCCTGGCGTTCGTGTTGCGCCCGCGGCTGATCGTCCTCGACGAGCCGACCACGGCGCTGGACGTCAGCACCCAGGCGCACATCCTGCAAACCCTGCGCCGGCTGTGCAAGGAGCAGGGCGTGGCGGCAGTGTACGTGTCCCACGACCTGGCGGTGATCAAGGACCTGGTCGACCGGGTGATGGTCATGTACGCCGGGCGCATCGTCGAAGTCGCCAGCCGCGAACGGCTGTTCGCCCGCCCCAGCCACCCTTATACCCTGGGCTTGCTGGCGGCGATTCCAGACGTTGCCCGCCAGCATTCGCTGCAAGCAATTCCCGGGCATGCCCCGGCGCCGGGCCAGCGTGCCCATGGCTGTGCGTTTGCACCGCGCTGCCCACGGCGAACGGCTGCCTGCGAACAGGCCGAGCCGGGCTTGCAAACCCTCGAGGCGCAGCAACAGGTCGCTTGCCTGCATCCGCAGCTTGAGACACCGGCACCGATCGCGGCGCTGCAGGTGCGGGCGATTCGCGCCGATCAGGCACCGTTGCTGGCGATCAGTAATCTGAACCTCAGCTACGACCGCCAGGTGCTGTTCGACCTGGCCCTCGAGGTACAGGCAGGCGAATGCCTGGCGGTGGTCGGTGAGTCCGGCTCGGGCAAGACCAGCCTGGCCCGCACCCTGGCAGGCCTTGGCGACAACGCCAGCGGTGAGCTGCGTTTCGACGGCCAGCCGCTGAGCCTGCTGGCCCGGCAGCGGCCCAGCGCCAGTCGTCATCGCATCCAGTACATTTTCCAGAACCCGTACCGGGCATTGAACCCCCGGCAGACCGTGGCCCAGTGCCTGCAGGCGCCGCTGGAGCACTTCTTCAAGCTCAAGGGCCAGGCCTGCCGGGCGCGTATCGCGGCGGCGCTGCAGCGGGTGGCCTTGCCGGTTTCGGTGGCCGACAAGTATCCCCATCACCTCTCCGGTGGCGAGCGCCAGCGGGTGGCGATTGCCCGCGCGCTGGTGTGCGAGCCGAGTGTGCTGATCTGCGATGAAGTGACCTCGGCGCTGGATGTTTCGGTGCAGGCGGCGATTCTGGCGTTGCTCAAGCAACTGCAAGGCGAGGGCATGACCCTGGTGTTCGTCACCCACGACCTGGGGGTGGTGCGGGCGATTGCCGATCGGGTGGTGGTGATCCAGCAGGGGCGCATCGTTGAGCAGGGCCCGGTGGATCAGGTGCTGGACCGGCCGGCAGACCGCTACACGCAGAGCCTGCTGGCCCATACGCCACGCCTGGCGGCGGTCTAGCGGCTGCGCCAGGGCGCGCCGTGGGCAAAGCGCGCCTCGATCCACTGCTTGAAGGCGAGGGTCGCGGCGCTGTTGTAGCGGGCGCCGGGGCGTACCAGGTAAATGCCGGCGTCGGCATCCAGCTGCCAGTCGGGCAGCACCCGCAGCAGGCGGCCGCTGTCGAGGTCGTGCTGCATCAGCCAGTCGCCGCCGGCAAGGATGCCAACCCCGGCCCGGGCGGCGGCCAGCAGCGCTTCGTTGTCGTTGCTGAGCAGCGAGCCGCGCACTTTAACCGTGTGTTGCTGGCCCAGACCGGCCAGGCGCCACTCCGGGTACGAACGCAGGCCGGTAAAACCCAGGCAGTTATGCCCGGCGAGGTCGGCCGGGGTTTGCGGCTGACCGTGCTGTTGCAGGTAGGCTGGCGCTGCGCAGAGGATACGCCGGTGCTCACAGAGCTTGCGCGCCACCAGGCGGCTGTCGGCCAGCTCGCCAATGCGGATCGCCGCATCGAAGCCTTCGGCGACGATATCGACAAAACGTTCGGCGTATTCGGTCTCAAGCTGCACCTGGGGAAACGCCAGGGCAAACTCGGCAAGCATCGGGCTCAGCCACAGCCGGCCCATGGACGAGGGCAGGGCGATGCGCAGGCGCCCGCGCACCTGGGTCGCACCTTCGGCGGCTTCGCGCTCGGCCTCGCTGATCAGGCTGGCGGCCTGGCGCAGGCGCTCGACCAGGCGTGCGCCTTCGTCGGTGAAGCGCAACTGGCGGGTGGTGCGCTCGACCAGGCGAATGCCCAAGCGCTGTTCCAGGGCCCCCAGGCGTTTGGACAGCACCGACGGGTGGCGCTGCAGCGTGCGCCCGGCAGCGGCAAACGAGCCGTGCTCGAACAGCGCCAGGAGGGTGGCAAGCTCATCGGCCTGGCGACTGTCGAACGGGTCCATCGCGGTTACCTCGGTAGGTCAGGGCGTGAGGATGATTGCGCCCTGTGAGCGTCCTTGTTGCAGGTCGTCATGGGCCAGTGCGGCGTCGGCCAGGGCATAACGCTGCCAGATCTGCGCGCGAATGATACCTGCCGCCAGCGCTGCCAGCACCTCCCCGGCGCGCTGCTGGTACTCGCCAGCGCTTGCCGTGTGCGCCGCCAGCGACGGCCGGGTGATGAACAACGAGCCCTTGGCATTGAGGGTGCTCAGCTCGATGGCTGGCGGCGCTCCCGAGGCCATGCCGCAGGACACCAGCAAGCCGCGCGGGCGCAGGCTGTCCAGTGAGGCCTCGAACGACAGCCGGCCAATCGGGTCGTAGACCACGTCGAGTTTGCGCCCTTGAGTGATATCCAGCACCTGCGCAGCGAGGGTCGCGGCGTCGAACACCAGCACCTGGTCACAGCCGGCGGCACGGGCGCGGGCGACACTTTCCGGCTTGGAGACCACGCCAATCACAAATGCGCCCAGGTGCTTGGCCCAGGGCACCAGCAATTGCCCCAGGGCCCCGGCGGCGCCGTAGATCATCAGCCGCGTGCCGGGCCCGACCGGGTACGTGCTGTGCAGCAGGTAATGGGCGGTGATGCCCTTGAACAGCACGGCGGCGGCCTGTTCCAGGCCAAGATCATCGGGCAGTTTCACCAGCCGCTCGGCGGGGTACAGCCGGGCGCTGGCATAGGCGCCCAAGGGGCCGGTGGCGTAGCCGACGCGCTCGCCGACAGCCAAGCCGCTGACGCCGGCGCCGATTGCCGCTACCGTTCCGGCGCCCTCAAGGCCCAGCCCGCAGGGCAGGGCGATGGGCACATCGCCCTTGCGCTGGCTGACGTCCAGCGGGTTGACGCCGATCGCCGCCTGTTCAAGCCAGACCTCGCCGGGGCCGGGGGCTTGCGCGGTGCTTTGTACGAGCTGCAGGACGGCGGGGGCGCCGGTTTGCGTAAGGCGGATTTGCATGACCATGGGGCGGGCTCCTCGAGCACAGTGTGAGTGTGGTCGAGGGTATTGATCGGGTCATGGCGCAGCAATCTGGTTGATTGCAGATCATTCCTGCACCTCAGGCATGGGTTTTCACCCTATCGCACCACACCGTTGTAGGCATGGTCTGATGCCCGGGTTTAAACACGCGGCAAGCACACAGCGCTAAACCGGTGCATGCCGGCTGTTTAAACAAACCCCTCCAGCGCGCCATCTTGGCCCGCTATGTGCTTTGCCTCAGCTATCGATTACTGATCGATTGGTCAAACCTGCAAGTCGCTGGATTCGCTTGAGCGCGTAGGTTGTTTCTTGCAAATGCGTCTGTCGCCGAGTTGGGGCAGCGTTTACTGGAACCTGAGGCATGTCGCTCCCCGCAACCCCCGACCTGGACACCGTAGATGCCGGCTGGCGCGCCGAGCTGCGGCTGCGTTTCGTTCGGGGCGAGAGCAAGACCTGTATTGGTGCGCGGCGCCATTTCGGTCCTCTTTTGGTGCAGCGGCCGTTTTATCCCGAAGGCGCACCGTGCCACGTCTACGTGCTGCACCCACCGGGTGGCGTGGTCGGCGGCGACAAACTGCTGCTCGATGTGCACCTGGAGCCCGGCAGCCATGCGCTGCTGACCATGCCCGGGGCGACCAAATTCTACCGCAGCGGCGGCCCGACCTCGATCCTCCAGCAGCATTTTTACCTGGCCGAAAACAGCACGCTCGAATGGCTGCCCCAGGGCAACATCTGTTTTGCCGGCGCCCGCGTGCGTCTGGAAAACCGCTTTACCCTGGCGCCCGGCGCGCGCCTGCTGGCCTGGGAAACCCTGTGCCTGGGCCGCCCGGTGATGGCCGAGACCTTCAGTCACGGCGCCGTCGACAGTCGCCTGCACATCGAGCTGGCCGACGACCCGGGCCTGCACGAGCGCCTGCGCATCGACGGCGGGCAGCTCGACAAAGTCGCCGGCTTGCCGCTGCAAGCAACCTTTTGCGCCTATCCGGCCAGCAGCGAACTGCTTGAACAGAGCCGCGCCTTGCTTGAAGACCTGGGCGCCCCGGCCGGCGCGACCCTGCTTGGCCCGTTGCTGGTGGTACGCCTGCTCGATCACGACAACCAACGCCTGCAACTTACCCTGCAGCGGCTCTGGCACGCCTTGCGACCCGTCGTGGTCGGCCTGGCGCCATGCCCGCCGCGGATCTGGGCCACCTGAGAGAACGCCATGGAGCTGACCCCGCGAGAGAAAGACAAACTGCTGCTGTTCACCGCCGCACTGCTGGCCGAACGGCGCCTGGCCCGTGGCCTGCAGCTCAACTACCCGGAGGCGGTGGCCTTGATCAGCGCCACGGTGATGGAAGGCGCCCGCGACGGGCGCACCGTTGCCGAGCTGATGAACCTCGGCCGCGAGGTGCTGCGCCGTGACCAGGTGATGGCCGGGGTCAGCGAGATGATCGCCGATGTGCAGGTGGAAGCGACCTTTCCCGACGGCACCAAGCTGGTCACCGTCCATGACCCGATCGTCTAGGAGCGCAGGATGATTCCCGGAGAAATACAGGTTGCCGACGGCGACATCGAACTCAATGCCGGCCTTGAGGCAATCAGCGTCACCGTCGCCAACCACGGCGACCGGCCGGTGCAGGTCGGCTCGCACTATCACTTTTTCGAGGTCAACAACGCCCTGGTGTTCGAGCGCGAGCCGACCCGAGGTTACCGCCTGGACATCGCCGCTGGCACCGCCGTGCGTTTCGAACCGGGCCAGGCGCGGACCGTCCCGCTGGTGCCGTACCGCGGCAAGCGCGAGGTCTACGGCTTTCAGGGCAAGGTCATGGGCAAGCTGGAGAATCAGGCATGAGCCGCATATCGCGCAGGGCCTATGCCGACATGTTCGGCCCGACGTTGGGCGATCGCGTACGCCTGGCCGACACTGAGCTGTGGGTCGAGGTCGAGAAGGACTTCACGATCTATGGCGAGGAGGTCAAGTTCGGCGGCGGCAAGGTCATCCGCGACGGCATGGGCCAGGGCCAGATGCTTGCCGCGCAGGCGCTGGACCTGGTGCTGACCAACGCGCTGATCATCGACCACTGGGGCATCGTCAAGGCCGACATCGGCATCAAGGACGGGCGCATCGTCGGTGTCGGCAAGGCTGGCAACCCCGATGTGCAACCGGGAGTGACCTTGCCAGTCGGGCCGGGCACCGAAGTCATCGCCGCCGAAGGCAAGATCGTCACCGCTGGCGGCATCGACTCGCACATCCACTTCATCTGCCCGCAGCAGGTCGAAGAGGCGCTGACCTCGGGCATTACCACCTTCATTGGCGGCGGCACCGGGCCTGCCACCGGCACCAATGCCACCACCTGCACCTCCGGGCCCTGGTACCTGGCGCGCATGCTCCAGGCCGCCGACCAGTTGCCGATCAATATCGGCCTGCTGGGCAAAGGCAACGCCTCGCGGCCCGAAGCCTTGCGCGAGCAGATCGAAGCCGGCGCCGTGGGCCTCAAGCTGCACGAAGACTGGGGTTCGACCCCGGCAGCCATCGACTGCTGCCTGGGCGTGGCTGAAGAGCACGACGTGCAGGTGGCGATCCATACCGACACCCTCAACGAGTCGGGCTGTATCGAGGACACTCTGGCGGCGATTGGCGATCGCACCATCCATACCTTCCACACCGAAGGCGCCGGCGGTGGCCATGCGCCGGACATCATCCGCGCGGCGGCCTTTGCCAATGTGCTGCCGTCCTCGACCAACCCGACCTTGCCCTACACCCAGAACACTGTCGACGAGCACCTGGACATGCTCATGGTCTGCCATCACCTGGACCCGAGCATTGCCGAGGACGTGGCGTTTGCCGAGTCGCGTATCCGCCGCGAGACGATTGCCGCCGAAGACATCCTCCATGACCTGGGCGCGTTCTCGATGACTTCGTCCGACTCCCAGGCCATGGGCCGGGTCGGCGAAGTGGTGCTGCGCACCTGGCAGGTGGCGCACCAGATGAAACTACGCCGTGGCCCCTTGGCGCCGGATACCGCGCGCAGCGACAACTTCCGGGTCAAGCGCTACATCGCCAAGTACACCATCAACCCGGCGCTGACCCATGGCATCGCCCACGAAGTGGGTTCGGTGGAGGCCGGCAAACTCGCCGACCTGGTGCTCTGGGCGCCGGCGTTCTTCGGCGTCAAGCCTGCGCTGGTGATCAAGGGCGGGATGATCGCCATGGCGCCGATGGGTGATATCAACGGCTCGATCCCGACCCCGCAACCGGTGCACTACCGGCCGATGTTCGGCGCCCTCGGTGCCGCGCGCCACGCCACGCGCATGACCTTCCTGTCGCAGGCGGCGATTGCGCGTGGCGTGCACCGGCAACTGGGGCTGCACAGCCTGATCGGCGAGGCCCGGGGCTGTCGCACAGTGCGCAAGGGCGACATGGTCCATAACGGCCTGTTGCCGATGATCGAGGTCGACTCGCAAACCTACGAGGTGCGCGCCGACGGTGAACTGCTGGTGTGCGAACCGGCCACGGTGTTGCCGATGGCCCAGCGTTATTTTCTGTTTTAAGGAGCGAAGATGATCCTGTTGACCCGTCGCCTGAGCGACGCCGCCACGGTAAGCGGCACCGTCACCCTCACTGTCGATACGCGGATCAAGAGCCGCGTGCGCGTCACCCTCGACGATGGCCGCGAGGCCGGCCTGATGCTCGAACGCGGGCAGTTGCTGCGCGGTGGCGAGCTGCTTGGCGAAGCGCAGGGCGGCGAGGTGATTCGCGTGCTGGCGGCGGCCGAGCAGGTGTCCAGCGTGCGCTGCGCCGATCCACTGTTGCTGACCCGCGCCGCCTATCACCTGGGCAACCGCCATGTGCCGCTGCAGATCGAGGCCGGCCTGCTGCGCTATCAGCACGACCATGTGCTGGATGAAATGGTCCGTGGCCTGGGCCTTGACGTAACGGTCGAGCAAGCACCGTTCGAGCCCGAAGCCGGGGCCTACCAGAGTGCCCCGCACAGCCATGCCCACAGTGACCACCTGTTCGTTCGCGTCGCTCACCACTGATTGTCGATAAGGAGATTGTCCCATGAAAAAACTCGTCACCCTCGCGTTGCTGCTGGTTGCGCTTCCGGCCTTTGCCCACCCCGGCCATGATGCCAATCCGCTGCAGGATGGTTTGCTGCACCCGCTGACCGGCCTCGATCACTTGCTCATGCTGCTTGGCACCGGGGTGCTCGCGGCGCTGACCGGGCGTACCCTGGCGCTACCGTTGCTGACCCTCGGGGCGATGTTCGGCGGGGCGCTGATGGGCCATGTGTTCGGCGGTGTGATCGGCATGGAGCAGATGATCATCGGCTCGCTGCTGGTGGCCGCTGCCGCGCTGCTGCTGCCCAGCCGCCAGGTGCTGCTGGCCCTGGCCATGCCGCTGTTTGCCCTGTTCCACGGCTGGGCCCACGGCGTTGAAGCCAGCCCGGGTGCGTTCTGGGTGTTCAGCGCAGGTTTCGTCACGGTCAGTGGCCTGTTGCTGCTGGCAGGCTTTGCCGGGGGTTGCCTGCTGCGTCGGCACACCGGCCTGCAGAAAGTCTTCGGTGGCGGCTTGCTGGCCGGTGCCGCGCTGGTGCTGGCCGGCTGATGAGCAGCAAGCTGAAGCTGCTGCGCCTGTTGCAGCTGGCAAGCCCGAGCCTGCCGGTAGGCGGCTTTACCTACTCGCAAGGCCTGGAGTGGGCGGTGGAGGCCGGCTGGGTGCAGGGCGCCGATGGTTTTCGCGCCTGGCAACGCCAGCAGATCGAAGACACCCTGTGCCACCTCGACTGGCCGCTGCTGGCGCGCTTGTACCAGGCTTGCCTGGCGGATGACGCCGAAGCCTTCGCGCGCTGGAGCCGGTTTTTGCTGGCCAACCGCGAAACCGCCGAACTGCGCCTGGAAGAACGCCAGCGCGGCAAGGCCCTGACCCGTTTGCTCGACGGCTGGCAACTGGGCCAGGCACCCCAATGGCGCAGTTCGCTTGAGCTCAGCCAACTCGGCGGCATGGCCTGGCTGGGCGTGCACTGGGATATCCCCTTGGCTGACCTGGCCCTGGCTCACGGCTATGCCTGGCTCGAAGGCGCGGTGATGGCCGGGGTCAAGCTGGTGCCGTTCGGCCAGCAAGCAGCGCAGACCCTGTTGCGTGACCTGAGCGAAACCTTGCCCGCTGCGCTGGTAACTGCCCTGGCCCTGGACGATGACCAGCTTGGCGGCGGCCTGCCGTTGCTGGCGATTGCCTCGGCGCGCCACGAAACCCAATACACCCGATTGTTCCGCTCCTGAGGAAAGCCCCATGCAAAGTTATCAGCAACCCCTGCGCGTTGGTGTCGGCGGCCCGGTCGGTTCCGGCAAGACCGCGCTGCTTGAAGCGCTGTGCAAGGCCATGCGCGACCACTATGAAATCGCCGTGGTAACCAACGACATCTACACCAAGGAAGACCAGCGCATCCTCACCGAGGCCGGCGCCCTGGCCCCCGAGCGCATCGTCGGAGTGGAAACCGGCGGCTGCCCGCACACCGCGATCCGCGAAGATGCCTCGATGAACCTGGCGGCGGTGGAAGAGCTGGCGCGCACGTTCGGCAACCTCGAAGTGATCTTCGTCGAGAGCGGCGGCGACAACCTCAGCGCCACCTTCAGCCCAGAGCTGGCCGACCTCACTGTGTACGTGATCGATGTTGCCGAAGGCGAGAAGATCCCGCGCAAGGGCGGGCCGGGGATCACCAAGTCGGATTTCCTGGTGATCAACAAGATCGACCTGGCGCCTTATGTCGGCGCTTCGCTGGAGGTGATGGAAAAGGACACCTGGCGCATGCGTCCGGAACGACCCTGGGCCTTCACTAACCTCAAGACCGGGCAGGGGTTGCAGCGGGTGATTGATTTCATTGTCGAGCGGGGGATGTTGAAAGTGTCGGTGTAGCCAAAAGCATCGCGGGGCCGCGCAATCCTGTGGGAGCAACTGTCTTGATCAGGCTGTTTGCACTCGCCAAGGGGTATTGTCCCGCAGCATTGCATTCAGCCTGACGATCAGCACCCGCATACAGGCTACGAGGGCGACTTTGGCGCACTTGCCACGCTCCCGAAGTGCTTCGTAGCGTGCTTTAAATTCCGTGTTGTGACGGATGATGATCCAGCTCGACATGTACAGGACTCGCCTTACATGCGCCCGGCCACCCCATATCTGGCGGTGCCCTTGATGGCTACCGCTATCGTTGTTGTAAGGCGCTACGCCCACTAGCGCGGCGATCTGACGGCGGTCCAATTGCCCCAGCTCTGGCAGTGAGGCGAGCAGATTTGCGGCGGTTACCCGACCAATTCCGCTCACCGCCAACAACTGACGCGCCCTGGTGTCGTCCAGTTGCACCATCGCCTGGTCAATTTCTTCGTCAAGGCGTTTGATCAGCACTTTCAGCTGCTCTATGTGCTCATCAAAGTGAGCCATCACCATTGCCGAGCGGCATTGCAGGCGGCGCCGTTTGTAGTCATCACGGCTCTGCACAAATTGGGCGCGCTGCTTCACCAACTCGCGCAGCTCTTCGCGTTCCGGGCTGATTAGTTGGTCTTGAGGAGCGCTGAGGTGTGCAGCGAAGTCCGCAAGGACCTCGGCGTCGATCTTATCGGTTTTGGCTTTTTTACCCATCGCCTCGGCGAATTTCCGGGCACGGGCTGGGTTGATGCAGATGGTTTCGAAACCGGCCGAGCGCAATGCAATCAGCACGTCTTTCTCGTAGCCGCCGGTCGCTTCAATCAACACTCTGCTGATCTTGAAGTCCTTCAGTCGCCCGATCAGCACATCAAAGCCTGGGCGCTCATTGATTACTTCGAAGCGGATTTTCTGAGGTTTGATGCAGATTTCCAACGTGGCTTTGGCAGTGTCGATTCCAACAGAAGACAACATGGCTGAACCCTCTTACACTCAGTTGTGAGAGCGCTCTGGCTTGGCCCACGCTTGTGATTCGAGAGGCGCTCAATCAACTGTTCGGGCTCGGGCCAGAGTGGAGAGGTGAATGGCAGCTTTGCTCCCACACGTGCTTTAAGCACTACCGGCGTACAGCTTGCCATTCACCGCTCTCACTTCTGATTCTATTCCAACCTCAAGACACAAGCGGCGGTGCGACGCCTCGACTTGCCCCGCGATCAATCTATCTGCGCCCGACAAAAGGCAACAACATCCCGACCTTGCGCTGATACTGCCGATACTGCTCGCCAAACAACTGCACCAGGTCCTTCTCCTCCAGCAGTGTGCCCATCAGGATGTACAAGGTACTCACCCCGGCAAACAGCAAGTGGCCAACCGTCATCTGCGGCGTCGCCCAGAAGCTCATGACAAAGCCCAGGTACAACGGGTGGCGCACCAGCCGGTACAGCCAGGGGGTCTTGAAGGCGCTGGCTTTGCCGGGGTGTGGGCGAAAGGCGTCGAACGCCTGCTTGAGGCCGAACAGTTCGAAGTGGCTGAGCAGGAAGGTAGCCAGCACCACGATGATCCAGCCCAGCCAGTAGAGCGCCTCGATCAGCCCGCGGGCCGGTTGCGCCTGGACATCCCACAGGGTCAGGGGAATCGGCTGCCAGAGCACGAACAGCAGGCTCAGCGCCAGGCTGCTGAATAGCACATAGGTGGCCCGCTCGATGGGCGCCGGTACCCATTGCAGCCAGAACTGCTTGAAGCCCTTGCGCGCCATGCCGCTGTGCTGCAGGGCGAACAGGCTGATCAGCAGCACATTGATCGGCACCGCGAAGTACCAGGCGGTCGGCGGGCCGGAGTTGATGTCCTTGGGAACTTCCGGGGGGCCAATAAAGCCCACGAAGTACGCCAGCACCAGCATGGAGAACAGGTAACAGACCAGGCTATAGAGCAAGCCGAGGCATTTGCGCAGCAGGGGGATCTCGTCCATGAGGGGCTCCTTTGAGTCAGCACCTGAACGTCCTGCTCAGGTGGGGTGCAACGGCTGAACCCTTAACCCTAGACCAGTACAACGGCTGCCAGACCCGGTGGGGCAATCAGCCGCAGCTCAACTTTGCCCGGCGAGCCTGCTAGAGTCGCGCCCCTTAACCAATCAGTCCGGTGCAGGAGGCAGCTTTGATGATGTGCAGTCAGTGCGGTAACGACCACGGCGATGAACTAGGCGAACTTGCGTTTCGGCGCCCGGATGCGCTGTTCGCGCTTGCCGCCGAGGAACGCCAGAGCAAGGTCAGGGAAAGCAACGACTGGTGCGTGATTGCCGGCGAGCGGTTTTTTTTGCGGGCGCTGTTGCCGCTGGCCGTGGCGCAAATCAACGACAGCTACTGCATCGGTATCTGGGTCGAACTGCAGCCGACGGATTTCGAGCGCGTCTGTGAGCTCTGGCGCGATGAGCACCAGGCCGCCGAGCCGCCTTTTGCCGTGCGCCTGGCCAACAGTATTCCGACCCTGGCAGAAACCCTGGGGCTTGAAGGCCGGTTGCAGTTGAGCGGCCCGACTTCGCGCCCCAGCGTGACCCTGGCCGCCAGCAGCCACCCATTGGCGGTGGAGCAGGCCAAGGGCATTTCCCTGCACCGCGTCCACGAGTACAGCCAGGTGTTTGCCTGACAGGCTCAGGCCTTGAGCGTGGCCATGTCGATGACGAAGCGGTACTTCACATCGCCGGCGATCATGCGGCTGAAGGCTTCGTTGATGTTACCGATATCGAGCATCTCGATGTCGCAGCTGATGCCGTGCTCGGCGCAGAACTCCAGCACTTCCTGGGTTTCGGCGATGCCGCCGATCAGCGAGCCGGCCAGCACCCGGCGCTTCATTACCAGGTTGGCGGCGTGCAGCGCCGGGTCGACCGGCTCGATCAGGCCGACGAGAATGTGTACGCCGTCGAACTTCAAGGTCTGCAGGTAGGGGTTGAGGTCGTGCTGGACCGGAATGGTGTCGAGAAGAAAATCGAAACGCTCGGCCGCGGCGCGCATCTGCGCCTCATCGGTGGACACGATCACGTGGTCAGCCCCCTGGCGCCTGGCTTCTTCGGCCTTGGCCGGCGAGCGGGTGAAGAGGGTGACTTCAGCGCCCATGGCCTTGGCGAATTTGATGCCCATATGGCCCAGGCCGCCCATGCCGAGAATGCCCACGCGGTCACCGGGCTTGACCCCGTAATGCTTGAGCGGTGAGTAGGTGGTGATGCCGGCGCAGAGGATCGGCGCCGCGCTGGGCAAGTCCAGGCCTTGTGGAATGCGCACGACAAAGTGCTCGCTGACGACGATGCTGCTGGAGTAACCGCCCATGGTGTTGCTGCCGTCGACCCGGTCGGGGGTGGCGTAGGTCATGGTCGGGCCTTGCAGGCAGTATTGCTCCAGGTCCGCCTGGCAGGCTTCGCAGTGGCGGCAGGAGTCGACCATGCAGCCCACGCCCACCAGGTCACCGACCTGATAGCGGCTGACCTTGGCGCCGACGGCGGTGACCTTGCCGACGATCTCGTGGCCGGGCATCAGCGGATACACGGCGATGCCCCACTCGTTGCGGGCCTGGTGGATGTCGGAGTGGCACACGCCACAGTAGAGGATCTCGATCGCCACATCGTCGGCGCGCGGGCTGCGGCGCTGGAAGGTCATGGGCGCCAGGGGCGTGGTGGCGGACTGGGCGGCGTAACCGATGGCTGTGTACATAGGGCCTCAATAAACGGTGATCGGTGAAGGCTGCGCATTCTGCGCATCCAGCGTCGGCTCGCCTATCGCCATTCCTCCGCCAGTCATGCCTAAAACTCCGTACTTGGTCGCCGGGTGCTGGCGCCTGGCCGCGAAGCTGCGATCATGTCAGTGTCCAATCCTCCGTGCGGTTTTTCATGCAGCTCACTCGCCACTCCGATGCCAACGCCACCCTCTGTACCCTGATCCGCTCCCTGGCGCTGCGCCCGGGTTTTGTCGACACGCCACTTGCCCAGGTGCAGGTGCTGTCGGCCAGTCACTACGTGGCCAGCAGCCCGCAGATTTACGAACCGAGCCTGATGATCCTCGCCCAGGGCAGCAAGCTGGCGCGCCTTGGGCCGCGTACCCTGGAATACGGCGCCGGGCATTACCTGGTGCAGGCGCTGTCGGTGCCGTTCATGTGCGAGACCTTCGCCACCGAGCAGGAGCCGCTGCTGGGGGTGTCGGTGGCCATCGACCGCGGCGTGCTCGGGGAGCTGGTGCAGAGCATGGGCCTGGCGCCAGACCGGGCGATCACGGCGCAAACCCCGGAGTCGATGACCTCGGCGGCGCTGGATGAGGCCATGCGCGACAGCGTCGAGCGTTTGCTGCGCTGCCTGCTCGACCCGCTGGACTGCCAGGTAATGGGCCAGGCGCGGGTGCGGGAGGTGCTGTATGTGGCCTTGCGCGGGCCGCAGGCCGGGGTGTTGCGGGCACTGGTCGAGCAGCAGGGCCACTTTGCCCGCATCGCGGCGGCGCTCAGCTACTTGCGCGAGCACTATGCCGAACCGCTGAGCGTCGAAGCGCTGGCGGCGTGCGCGAACATGAGCGCCTCGACCTTTCACGAGCACTTCAAGCGCAGCACCTTGCTGTCGCCGATGCAGTACCTCAAGCGCCTGCGCTTGCTCAAGGCCCAGCAGATGCTGATCGGCGAGGGCGCAGGGGTGGCCCAGGCGGCGCACCGGGTGGGCTACCAGAGCACCTCGCAGTTCAGCCGCGAGTACAAGCGCCATTTCCAGCGCAGCCCGGGGGAAGAACAGACGTATCTGTGACCCGGCCTGGCTCTCGTCTGCTTACACATTGTGGTTTAAGGTGGGCACCTGCCTCTCATGACAGGGATCGATCATGAAACACCCGCTTTTGCAGCCCCTCGTTGTCGCGCTGTTGCTGGGCGCTGCCGTGCAAGCCCCGGCGGCGTTGCCCAGCGCGCCGTCGTATATCGACGATAGCCTGTATTCCCCGGCTGCCAAGCAGCGCATCCTGCCACCGATGTTCGCCCAGACCCTGGCCAGCACCCGTTACCTGGCCAGGCCGGACAACCCGCTGATCACCCAGGCCGAGGCGAGCGAATTTCGCCAGACCAGCAACTACGACGAAACCCGTGCCTACATGACCCGCCTGGCCGCCGCCTCCGGGGGCAGCATCGTGCTCAACGACCTGCCGGAGAAAAGCGCCGAAGGCCACCCGATGCTGATGGCCATCGCTTCCCTTGAGGTCGACAAGTCGCCGGCCGGGCTCAACGAGTCGGGCAAGCCGACGATTTTCGTCGAAGCCCAGATTCACCCCGGCGAAGCCAATGGCAAGGACGCGATGTTCATGCTCCTGCGCGACATGACCACTGGCGACAAACCGCTGGCTGCGTTACTGGAGAAGGTCAACATCCTTTTCATTCCCACCGTCAATGTCGACGGCGACCTGCGCCGCAGCGCCTACGGGCGCATCAACCAGAACGGTCCGGATGAAACCGGCTGGCGGGTCAACGGCCTGAACTACAACCTCAACCGCGATTTCACCAAGCTCGACAGCGCCGAGATCCGCAACGTCGCCTGGGTGTTCAACACCTACCAGCTGAGCTTTTTTGCCGACACCCATTCCACCGACGGCGCCATGTACCCCTACGACAGCTCCTATTGCCACAACGGCAACGGCTGGTCGCCGGCCAGCAGCGCCTGGATCGACAAGGTCATGCGCGCACCGGTGTACCAGGCGCTGGAGGCCGACGGCCATGTGGTGCATGAATGCATCAGCCTCAACAGCAACCAGGACCCGACCCAGGGTTACTACCCGTACCGCACCGACTACGCGCGCTTTTCCAACCAGTACGGCGACATCCGCAACGTGCCGTCGATCCTCATCGAGCAGCACGCCTTGCACCCGTATCAAACCCAGGTGCTGGGCAACTACGTGATGCTCAAGAGCATGTTCCAGGTGATCGGCGACCAAGCCACGTCGCTTGGCGAAGCCATCCGCCAGGACCGCGAACGCCTCGAAGCCCAGGAGCAGGTGACCCTCACCTGGAAACCGGGCAAGGCCCAGAGCACCGCCTTTACTGTCGGTGACTACCGCTATGAGCAGTCGCCGATCACCGGTGCCAGGACCCTCGTCTGGAGCAACACGCCGAAAAAACTCAGCGTGCCGGTGACGGGCAACACCGAGCCCGACCTGGTGGTCAAACGGCCTAAACAGTATGTGGTGCCGGGCCAGTGGCGCGAGGTGATTGCCCGGCTCAAGGCCCATGGCATCCACATGACCACCCTCGACAAGCCGACGCCGATTGCCGTCACCCTGTATCGCATGGACCAGGTAAAAGTGGCGGGGGGCTTCGAGCCCGATCGCACCCAGGTCAACCAGATCCCGGGCTACGAAGGGCGCTTGCTGGTCAGTGGCGTGGCCAAGCCGCTGGAGCGCTTGCAGACCTTCCCGGCCGGCTCGGTGGTGATCGATACCGACCAGCCGCTGGGCGTGCTGGCGGTCAACCTGCTGTACCCCGAAAGCCCCGACTCGTTCTGGGCCTGGGGCTTTTTCAACGCGACCCTGGTGGCGGCGGAAGAACCTGAGGAATACGTGATGGAGCCGATGGCGCGCAAGATGCTCGCCGAAAGCCCCGAGCTCAAGGCCGAGTTCGACAGCAAGCTCAAGGGTGACAAGGCCTTCGCCGCCAGCCCCAGCGCACGCTTGCACTGGTTCTACCAGCGTACGCCGTTCTATGACGTCAATGCCTTTGTCTATCCGGTGGGGGCGGTGTACTGAACCGGTATCGATCGGTCTGAAAACGGTATTGGTCATACGCAAAAACCGTGATCTATAAAGGCTCTGGTCTTCCCGCCCGAGCCTTTATGCATGAACACCCGCCGTCGTTCACTGATTGCCGCCAGCATGGCCCACGCCGTGCACGACGGCCTCACCGATGTCATCTACGTCTTGCTGCCGCTGTGGCAGGCGCAGTTTGCCCTGAGCTTCGCCCAGGTCGGCCTGCTGCGTGGCGCCTACGCCGGGATGATGGCTGGCCTGCAATTGCTGGCCAGCCGCGCGGCAAAACGCTGGGGCCGTGAGCGTCTGCTGGTCGGCGGCACCGCCCTGGCCGGGCTGGCCTACCTGGTGGCTGGCCAGGCCGGGGGCCTGGGTATGCTGCTGTTCGCCTTGTTGCTGGGCGGCCTCGGTGCCAGTACCCAGCACCCGCTGGCATCGTCGTTGGTCAGCGATAGCCATGAGGCCGGCGGCGAGGTCAAGGAGGCGCTGGCGCACTACAACTTTGCCGGTGATATCGGCAAGATGCTGGTGCCCGCCGGAGTCGGCCTGTTGCTGGTGGTGACCAGCTGGCAAACCAGCGTCACCGTGCTGGGCATCCTTGGCCTTGCGGCCGCTGCGCTGCTCTGGTGGCTGATCGCGCCGCAGCCGTCGGCGGCGCCGGGCGTGGGCAAAGCAGTGACTGCTGTTGGCAGCGACTCCGGCAGCGGCCTGGCCGCCTTGCTGCTCACCGGCACCCTCGACAGTGCGGTACGCATGGGCTTTCTCACCTTTCTGCCGTTTCTGCTGCAAGCCAAGGGCGTAGGCTCCGCCGGTATCGGCCTGGCGCTGATGCTGCTGTTCGTCGGCGGCGCCTTCGGCAAGCTGCTGTGCGGCTACCTGGGCGCACGTATCGGCATGATGAAAACCGTGTGGTGCACCGAGTCGCTCACTGCGCTGCTGATCGTGTCGATGCTGTACCTGCCGCTGACGCCGATGCTGGTGCTGTTGCCGCTGTTGGGCCTGGTGCTCAATGGCACCTCGTCGGTGCTCTACGGCGTGGTGCCGGAGCTGGCGGGGGCGGGCAGGCGCGACCAGGCCTTTGCCCTGTTCTACACCGGCACCATCGGCGGCGGCGCCCTGGCACCGGTGGTGTTTGGCGCTGTTGGTGATAGCGCCGGCATCACCACGGCGGTGATCAGCCTGGCGGCACTCCTGCTGCTGACCCTGCCGCTGTCCTGGTGGGTGGAGCGGCAACTGCATTGCGGCTTGCCTGGCAAATTTGGATCTAACTATAATGAATGAGATTCATTACCAGATAACTTTGCCCAGGCCGCCTCCATGTCCAGCGCTGACCCTTCGCTGCAACTCGCTGTTCACACGCTGTATGAGGCGCATCACCCGTGGCTGTGCGGCTGGCTGCGCAAGCGCCTGGGCTGCCGCGAGCATGCCGCGGACCTCGCCCAGGACACCTTCATCCGCGTCATGACCCAGCGCAAGGCCCCGGAACTGCGTGAGCCACGGGCCTACCTGAGCACCGTCGCGCGCAGCCTGATGATCGACCTGTTCCGCCGCCGCGCACTGGAGCAGGCCTACCTCGAAACCCTCGCCGCACGCCCGGAGCTGCTCGACATCTCGCCGGAAACCCGCGCCCTGGTGATCGAGACGCTGATGGAAATCGACGCCATGCTTGACGGTCTGGGGCGCAAGACCCGCGAGATCTTTCTCATGGCCCAGCTCGACGGCCTGAGCTACGTGGAAATCGCCCGGCGCCAGAACCTCGCGGTCAACACGGTGAAGAAACACGCCGTGCGCGCCCTGACCCATTGCCTGCTGCTGGCCGAGGACTGAGCGGTGAGCGCCCAGCGCCTGGATCGCGCCACCCTCGAAGCGGCTGCCCACTGGTTCGTCGAACTGCGCTGCGAAGCGCCAGACCCGGCTACCCGCCTTGCCCACCAGCAGTGGCTGGCCGGTGATCCGCGCCACCGCCAGGCCTGGGAGCGCTTGCAGCGGGTACAAGGCACCTTTGCTCAGGTCAGTGCTGGCGTTGCCCGGCCGCTGCTGGCCAGCGCCCAGGCCAAGCGCCGCGAAGTGCTCAAGGTGCTGTCGCTGCTGCTGGCCGCGGGCGGGGCAGGGACCCTGGCCTGGCAGACCACGCCGTTGCCGGCCTTGATCGCCGACCAGCGCACCGGCACCGGCGAGCGGCGCAGCCTGCGCCTGCAGGAGGGCAGCCAGTTGCACCTGAACACCGCTACGGCGGTGGATATCCACTACAGCGGGCAGTTGCGCGAACTGCGCCTGCTCAGCGGCGAGATCCTCATCGAAACGGCAAAAGATGCCCTGGCCCGGCCCTTCATCGTGCATACCGGCGAAGGCAGCATTCGCGCGCTGGGCACGCGTTTTATCGTTCGCCGCGACGCCGGGCGCACCCGGGTGAGCGTGCAGGAGCATGCCGTGCAAGTGCGTTGCAGCGCTGATCTGCTCACCCCCGTGCGGGTCGAGGCCGGCCAGCAACTGAGCTTTGAGCGCGCCAGCATCAGCCCGTTGCAGCCCGCCAACCCCGAGGCCGACGCCTGGCTGCGCGACCTGCTGGTGGTGCACGACTGGCGCCTGGACGACTTTATCAACGAATTGCAGCGCTACCGCCCCGGGCACCTGGGGTGCCACCCGGCGGTGGCCGGCCTGAGAATTTCCGGGGCCTTCCAGTTGGCCAACAGCGACCCTATTCTCGCCAACCTGAGCAGCACCTTGCCGGTGCGTATTCGCCAGTTCAGCCGCTACTGGGTCAGGGTCGAAGCGGCCTGAAACGCAGCAGAAAATTATTTTCACAAGGGGGGTGTTGATTCAGATTCTCATTCGACTTGTAGGTAGAGGCGCCTCAGACGCCACCACCACTGCCAACGGGCGAAAGGAAACTGCATGTCCCTTTGTAATCCACACTCCACGCGCAACCTGCGCACACTCACCCCTTTGCGCCGTGCCATTCAGGCCGCGCTGTTCGGCTCGGCCCTGGCAGGCGCCGGCGCCAGCCTGATGGCCGCTGCGCCGGCCTGGGCCGAGACCCGCGTCGAAAGCCAGTTCGACATTCCCGCCGGCTCCCTGGAGTCGGCGCTGACCCGCTTTGCCGCCAGCGCCGGGGTCACCGTGTCGTTCCAGCCGGCCGATACCCGTGGCCTGCAATCGCCAGGTTTGCATGGCCGCTACAGCGTCGAGGCCGGCTTGCGCCAACTGCTGGCCGGCAGCAACCTGCAACTGCTGCGCCAGGACAGCGGTAGCTACTCGCTGCTGCCAGGGGCGGGCGATGACGCCAGCGTGCAGCTGGACGCCACCGCCATCAACGGCAAGGCGGTCGAGTCGGCCTACGGGCCGGTCGATGGTTATGTCGCCACCCGCAGCGCCACCGGCACCAAGACCGACACGCCGATCCTGGAAATCCCCCAGGCGGTCAACGTGGTCACCGCCGCCCAGGTCGAAACCCAGGGCGCGCGCAACCTCACCCAGGCCCTGCGCTACACCCCGGGCCTGAGCGTCAACGGCTTTACCGACCGCAACAACATTGCCGACGAGATCACCAGCCGCGGCTTCGCCCCGACCCCGCTGTACCTGGACGGCGCCTACCTGCCATACGCCGGAAGCCTGGGCGGCGCGCCGCAGATCGACCCCTACACCCTCGAACGCATCGAAGTGCTCAAGGGCCCGTCGTCGGTGCTGTATGGCCAGAACCAGCCGGGCGGTATCGTCAACATGGTCTCCAAGCGCCCGACCCGCGAACAGCGCAACCAGGTCAAGTTCGGCCTGGGCAGCTACAGCCGGGTCAATGGCGCGATTGATCTGAGCGGCCCGATGGATGAAGCCGGGACCCTCAGCTACCGCCTGGTGGGCGTGGCGAAAAAGGGCAACGACCAGCTCGACCACACCAACAGCCAGCGCATGCTGCTGGCGCCGAGCCTGACCTGGGCGCCCAACGAAGACACCGCGCTGACCCTGTATGCCCAGCTGCAGCGCGATGACGGCCTGGCCGATTACCAGGCCTTGCCGAAAATCGGCTCGCTCGACCGCGGCCCCGATGGCCAGCGCATCGACCGCGATGCGTTTCTCGGCGACTCCCATTACAACGACTACCGCCGCGACCAGTTCGTGCTCGGCTACGACTTCAGCCATGCCTTCAGCGACGACTTGAAGTACCGCCAGACCGCGCGCTACATCGACATCCGCGACCGCTACAAGGGCTTCTACCTGCGCGGCTTCGTCAGCGATGCCGACACCGGCGTGCTCGACCAGACCCACGCCACCCGCACCAAGCTCGACTGGCGCCAGCACAACACCGCCTACACCATCGATAACAACCTGGAGTACAGGTTCGCCACCGGCCGCCTGCAGCACACCACCCTGGTGGGCCTCGACTACCGCCGCTTCAACCGCAAGTACACCGGCTACAATGCCTATGGCGTGGCCCCGGTCGACCTGTACAACCCGAGCAACTACCCCACCGACGACGTGGTGCCGCAGCTGACCACCCAATGGGACAACACCATCGGCCAGACCGGCCTGTATGTGCAGGACCAGATCAGGCTCGACCAGTGGATCCTTACCGTCGGCGGGCGTCAGGACTGGGCCAAGGTCGAAAACAAGGACCTGCTGGCGCGGACCATCACCGAGCAGAACGACCAGAAATTCACCGGCCGGGTAGGGCTGACCTACGTCACCGAGTTCGGCCTGGCGCCTTACATCAGCTATTCGCAGTCGTTCCTGCCGACCATCGGCACCAGCGCCCCGCAGCGCGGCGCCAAGGCCTTTGAGCCGACCGAGGGCGAGCAGTATGAAATCGGCGTCAAGTACCAGCCGCTGGACAAGACCCTGATCACCGCCTCGCTGTTCGAGCTGACCCAGAAGAACGTCAAGACCGGCGACAAGCTCTACCCTGAGTACGAAAGCCAGGACGGCGAAGTGCGCTCGCGCGGTGTCGAGCTCGAGCTCAAGACCCGCCTCGACAACCTCGACGTGCTGGCGGCGGCCACCTACATCGACTCGTTCTACACCAAGAGCAACTATGGCGATAAGGGCAACCGTTCCGAGGCGCAAGCGCCGGTGTCGGCTACCCTGTGGGCCGACTACCACTTCACCCAGGCTGCGCTCAACGGCCTGACCGTCGGTGCCGGCGCGCGCTACACCGGGCGCAAGCCGGGGGATTCGGCCAACGCCTTCGACGTGCCGGCGTTCGTCGTTTACGACACCACTATCCGCTACGACCTGGGCAAACTCGACCCAAGCCTGCGCGGGCTGCAGACCAGCCTGAACGTGCAGAACCTGTTTGACCGCGAGTATGTCTCGGACTGCAACTATTCCTTTGGCTGCTACTACGGGCAGGAGCGGGTGGCGTCGCTTGAAATGACTTACGACTGGTGACCTGCACACCCTGTGGGAGTCGGCCTTGCCGGCGATCGAGTGCGCAGCGCTGGTAATTTTCTGGCTGCACAAAGCCCATCGCTGGCAAGATGGGCGCAGTCCGGTAGAACGAGCGTTGTATGCCCCACGCCAACGATCACACGCCATGGCAGGTTTTCCTGATCTTCCTGCGCCTGGGCCTGACGTCGTTCGGTGGCCCCGTCGCCCACCTTGGCTTTTTTCGCCAGGAGTTCGTCAGCCGTCGGCGCTGGCTGAGCGAGCGCAGCTATGCCGACCTGGTGACGCTTTGCCAGTTTCTGCCGGGCCCTGCCAGCAGCCAGGTCGGCATCGCCCTGGGCCTGTCGCGCGCAGGTTACGCCGGGGCGCTAGCGGCCTGGCTGGGATTCACCCTGCCTTCGGCGCTGGCCCTGACCCTGCTGGCCCTGGGGCTGGGCGGTTATGCCGAGGCGGTGCCGGCCGGCATCCTCCATGGCCTTAAGGTGGTGGCGGTCGCGATTGTCGCCCAGGCGGTGTGGGGCATGGCCCGCACGTTATGCGCGGATGCGCCGCGGATTGTGCTGATGCTGGCATCTGCCGGCCTGGTGCTGTTGCTGCCCGGTGCCGGGGCGCAGGTGGCGGTGATGGTTGCAGCGGCTGGCGCGGGGTTGATGCTGCTGAAACCGGGCAGCAGCGTTGTCCACGAGCCTTTGCCGATCGGGGTCAGCCAGCGCGCTGGCGGCTGGTGGTGGTTGCTGTTCTTTGCCCTGTTGCTCGGTTTGCCGCTGCTGGCCGGGCTCTGGCCCGATCCGACCTTGAGCATGATCGATGCCTTCTACCGCACCGGCGCGCTGGTGTTCGGTGGCGGACACGTGATGCTGCCACTGCTGCAGGCTGAAGTGGTGCCCACCGGCTGGGTCGGCAACGAGACGTTTGTGGCAGGTTACGGCGCTGCCCAGGCAGTGCCCGGCCCCTTGTTCACCTTTGCCGCCTTTCTTGGCGCCTCGATGCACGGGCCGCAGTCCGGCTGGCTGGGGGCGGTGCTGTGCCTGCTGGCGATCTTCACCCCGGCGTTTTTGCTGGTGTTCGCGGCGTTGCCGTTCTGGGAACGCCTGCGCCGCCACCCGCGCCTGCAGGCGGCGATGCTGGGCGTCAATGCGGCGGTGGTGGGGCTGTTGCTGGCGGCGTTGTATCAGCCGCTGTGGACCAGCGCCATTGGCCAGCCGCTGGATGTTGTCCTGGTGTTGCTGGCGCTGGTCGCACTGATGGCCTTCAAGCTGCCGCCCTGGCTGGTGGTGATCGCCTGTGGCCTGGGCGGGCAGTGCTTGAGCCTGCTCAGATAAAAATCGTGCCGCGCAGGTACAGCGCCGCCTGGCCGCTGATGATCACCCGGCCGTTGTCGAGCACTTGGCAATGCAACTGGCCTTTGCGCAGGCCGCCTTGCTCGGCGCTGAGGCTGTGCTTGCCCAGGCGCGCGGCCCAGTAGGGCGCCAGCGAAGTATGGGCAGAGCCGGTGACCGGGTCTTCATTGACGCCTACCCGCGGGCCGAACCAGCGCGAGACGAAGTCAACCTCGCGGCCCGGGGCGGTGACGGCGATGCCGCGCACGTCAAAGGCGGCCAGGGCGGCGAAGTCGGGGGCAAGCGCTGCGACCAGCGCCGGGTCGTCGACCACCACCAGGTAGTCATCGGTGCGATACAGCGCCTCGATCCGCTCAAGCCCCAGGGCCTGCAACAAACCCTCGGGCACGGCCAGCGCCTGTGGCTGGCGGGCCGGGAAGTCCATGGCCAGGCGAGCGCCGTCACGCCGAACGCGCAACTCGCCGCTGCGGGTGGCAAAGCGCAGGGTGTCGCGTTGTTCGCCCAATTGCTCGAACAGCACCCAGGCCGCCGCCAGGGTGGCGTGGCCGCACAGGTCGACTTCTACCGTCGGGGTAAACCAGCGCAGCTCGAACAGCTCGCCATTGGCGACCACGAACGCGGTTTCCGACAGGTTGTTTTCGGCAGCAATCTGCTGCAGCGTCGCGTCGGCCAGCCAGGCTTCAAGCGGGCACACCGCCGCCGGATTGCCGCCAAACGCCGTGGCTGAGAACGCGTCTACCTGGAACATTTCAAGTTGCATGAGTCATTGCTGTCCGTTGTCTGTTGCCCGGAGCTGCTCCAGGTAGTTGTAGATGGTGTAGCGGGTCACCCCGAGCGAGGCAGCGGCCTTTTCGATGCCGCCCTTGACCAGGAACAGGCCGCGTTCCTGCATCAGCCGCACCGCTTCGCGCTTTTGCGCCGTCTTCATGCCGAGCACACCGCCGGGGCAGGCGTCGTGAATGATCTCGGCCATCAGCTGTTGCAGGTCCCTGGTCTCGTCCGCCACCGGCGCGGCCGCACTGGCCAGGCCCAGCAGCCCGCCGAGCAACTGGTGCGCAGCTTCGACGGCGCTCAGATCGGCATTCACGCACAGGCTGGCAAACGGCTGCCCGCTGCTGTCGCGATAGACCACGGTAGCGCTGCGCAAGGTACGGCCGTCAGGGGCGAGGGTGGCGTAGTTGTCGACCACGATCGGCTCGCAGCTGCTGCGATCGTCCATGGCCCGGCGCACCGCGGCAAAGCCCAGATCATGACGCGGGCTGCCGAGCAGCGAATCACCGACGCGGCGCCCGGTGACATGGCCGTTGGCGATGGCGAGGATCGAGCGCTCGGGGTTAAGCAGGTCGTGCAGGACAATCTCGGTATGGTTACCGACGACCTGGCTGAGCATTTTCAGGGTGCTGTGCAGTACGCCGAGGATAAGTTGCTGTTCGTGGTTTTTTGCTGGGCAAACCTTCATCGCAGCCTTCGTGGGCGTTGGACGGTGAAGGTAGGCTATCAACGTAAATTTTAAATATCAACACTGTGTTGAATTTGTTGTTTGTAGGCGCAGCAATCGCTCGACCTGCGCCAGCTCCCAGGTACTGAGCAAGCTCACCGGATCTGTGCCCCATTGCCAGCTGTCCAGCGTGCCTTCACGGCCATCGCTGCTGCGACACGCGAGGCAATGGTGCAAGTGGCTGCCGTCGAAATCCAGGCGCAGGCGCCAGCCGTCGATGTCGATCTCAACCCCGACACGGCGCAACGGTCGAAGGCCGAGGGCGGCGTCACGCAGTTGCTGGCAAACCTCGCGGGCACTCAGGGCTGGCATCTGTTTCATTCTCAAAAGCGGGGGGCTGAGCATAAAGCCTGCCGGCGCCAGTGTCAGCCGTTGCCCGGGCTTGATCTGCGCGAGCCAAGTGCGTAGCGTCCGCGCCCTGGTCCTTTGAGAAATTGCTATGACCCTGATGGAACGACTCTTCACCTGCGCGTTGGGATTGAGCGCAATCGCCCCGGCCTTGGCCGCCGACAGCCTGGCCATTGAACACTGGACCCAGCCCAGTGGCGCGCGGGTCTACCTGTTGGCGCAAAGCCAGGCCAGCGACCTGCAGATCCAGGTCGACTTCGATGCCGGCAGCCGCCGCGACCCACAGGACCAACCGGGCCTGGCAGTGCTTGGCGCGGTCCTCGCGGTGGAAGGTGTGCACGCCCAGGGCGACGCCCCGGAACTGAACGGCAACGCGCTGCGCATGGACTGGATGCGCCTGGACAGCCAACTCAATACCCAGGTCGATGCCGACCGTTTCAGCTACATCCTGACCATTACCGACACCAACCCCCAGCGCCAGGCCGAGGCCAGCGCCTTGCTCGGCCGGCAGATTGCCGAGCCGGCCTTTGCCGGCAGTATCTGGTTTCGCGCCAAGCCCTATTACATTCGCCAGGTCAACGGTGAAACCACCAAGCGTTTTCCCGGGGTAGGGCATCGCTTTGCCCAGGCGCTGTACGGCGACCACCCTTATGCCCGCGAGCTGACGCGCCCGGGGCTGCAGCGCAACAAGCAGATCGACCTGTACGAATACGCGCTGCCGTTCGGCTATGCCCTGACCCCGGCCATGCTCGAACGTACCCGCATGGAAGATCTGCGCAGCCATTACACGGCAATGATGCTGCCGTGCCGGGCCACGGTCAGCCTGGTCGGCAAGCTTGACCGGGCCCAGGCCGATGCCGTGGCCAGCGCGGTACTGGGGCGCTTGCCGAGCGGTCAGTGCACGGCATTGCCGGCGCTGCCCAAGGTGCAGGCCCTGAGCCAGGCCAGCCACCAGCAGATCGAGCCACAGAAAGGCACAATCTGGATACAGATCGGCCAGCCGGCGGTGCCGCGTAGCGACCCGGACTTTTTCCCGTTGCTGCTGGGCAGCGACATTCTCGGTGGCGAGCACTGGCCGACGCGGCTCAATCGGGCCATCGGCCAGGCGCTTGGCGGTGATGTCAGTTGGCAGTCGGCCAGCTATTTCGCCATGGGCCAGCAAGCCGGGGCGTTTGTGATCTCTGTGGAAGTGAGCGCCGGGTACCAGCAGCAGGCCGAGCAGGCGGTTCATCAAGCGTTGGCACGCTTTGTCAGCGAAGGCCCGAGCCCGGAGGAACTGGACGAGGCCAAGGCGCGTTTGCTTGCCCATTTTGACGGTACCAGCCGCCAGCGTCTGCTTGAACACGTGGCGCAGGTCGCCTTGAACCAGCTGCCGGACGACACCCTGGTGACCTGGCGCGAGCAGCTTGAGACGGTGACGCCTGCGCAAGTAAAAGCGGCATTCCAGCGCGTCGTACAGCCGGGTAAACAGGCGACGGTGGTGGCGGGGCAGGACTACTGAGTTTACCCCGCGATCAGCCGCGCAAAAAATCCGGGGTATTGAAATTGCTCAGGCGCGGGTCTCCCTCGGCGCACTCCAGCGCCCGCAGCGGATGCTGGCGCAAGGTTCGCTGCACCCCCCGGTCGCCGGCGTCCCAGGCTTGCTGCAAGTCGCTGCGCAAGGCGCAGGGGATCAGGCTGAACATCGGCTGCCAGTAACCACCCTGGCGAATCATCGCCGGTTGCTGCTGGTCATTGGCCAGGTTCATCAGCTCAAGGATCAGTGCCTGGTCAATCAGTGGCGCATCGCAGGCCAGCACCAGTATCCAGTCGTGGCGCGCCACTGCAAGCCCGGCCAGTACTCCGGCCAGCGGCCCGGGGAAGTCCGCCTCGGCGTCGCCGACCAGTTGATCGGCATAGGCCCGGTAGCGGTCCTGGTTGCGGTTGCAGGAGATGATCAGGTCGTCGGTCAGCGGCCGCACCACGGCGTGGATGTGGGCGATCAGCGGCTGGCCCTGCCAGTCGAGCAGGCCTTTGTCCTGGCCGCCCATGCGCTGGCCACGGCCACCGGCAAGAATGAGGATGGAGCAGGGAGGCGGGGCGGCGGGCATGGTCAGGGTTCCTGGCAGTATCAGCCGCTCACCTTCCCATGCACGCCGCGGTCTGTCCAGATCAGCTGTCGCTGGCTTCTGGCGCAGGGGCTTGAGCCTTGGCCCGGCGTTTGCCGGTCAGGCGCATCACCACAACAAAGAACACCGGCACGAACACCACCGCCAGGGTGGCGCTGAGCATGCCGCCGATCACCCCGGTACCGATCGCCTGCTGGCTGGCGGAGCTTGCGCCGCTGGCAATTGCCAGGGGCACCACGCCGAGGATGAATGCCAGCGAGGTCATGACGATCGGCCGCAGGCGCAGGCGCGCCGCCTGCACGGTGGCATCGACCAGGTCGTGGCCTTCATCGACCAGGCTCTTGGCGAACTCGATGATGAGGATGGCGTTCTTCGCCGACAGGCCGATCAGGGTGATCAGGCCGACCTTGAAGAACACATCGTTGGGCATGCCGCGCAGGCTCACCGCAATCACCGCGCCGAGCACCCCCAGCGGTACCACCAGCAGCACCGAGGTCGGGATCGACCAGCTCTCGTACAAGGCCGCCAGGCACAGGAACACCACCAGCAGCGACAAGGCCATGAGGATCGGCGCCTGGGAGCCGGACAAGCGCTCCTGCAGCGACAGCCCGGTCCATTCCAGGCCCATGCCCAAGGGCAGTTGGTCGACCAGGCGCTGGATCTCGTTCATCGCCTCGCCGGAGCTGTAGCCCGGTGCCGGCTCGCCCGACACGGCAATCGCCGGGTAGCCGTTGTAGCGGGTCAGCTGCACGGGGCCGGTGATCCACTTGGCCTGGACGAACGCCGACAGGGGCACCATCTTGCCGCTGCTGTTGCGCACGTGAATTTTCAGCAGGTCATCGACCTGGCTGCGCTGGTCGCCTTCGGCCTGCACCACCACGCGCTGCATGCGCCCCTGGTTGGGGAAGTCGTTGACGTAGTTGGAACCCACCGCAGTGTTGAGCACGTTGCCGATATCGGCAAACGATACGCCCAGGGCGTTGGCCTGCTTGCGGTCGACTTCCAGCTGCACCTGCGGGCTTTCGGCCAGGGCGCTTTCGCGCACGTTGACCAGCACCGGGCTCTTCTCGGCGGCGGCGAGCAACTGGTCACGCGCCGCCATCAGGCCGGCATGGCCGAGGCCACCGCGGTCCTGCAGGCGGAACTCGAATCCGCTGGAAGTGCCCAGGCCGTCCACCGGCGGTGGCAGCACCGAATAGGCGATGGCGTCCTTGAGCTGGCTGAAGGCGGCGTTGGCGCGGTCGGCGATCGATTGCGCGCTGTCGTCGCTGCCGCGTTCGGACCAGTCCTTGAGGGTAGTGAATGCCAGCGCCGCGTTCTGGCCGTTGCCAGAGAAGCTGAAACCGAGAATCAGCGTGCTGTTGCCCACGCCAGGTTCGGTGGCGTTGTGCGCCTCGATTTGCGCCGCCACCTGTTCGGTGCGGGCGCGGCTGGCCCCCGGCGGCAGCTGGATGTCGGTGATGGTGTAGCCCTGGTCTTCGGTGGGCAGGAACGAGGAGGGCAACTGGCTGAAGCCGTACACCAGCCCGGCCACCAGCACCGCGTAGACCAGCAGGTAGCGACCGCTGCGCTTGAGGGCCTGGATCACCCAGCGCTGGTAGCCGTTGGTCATGCTCTCGAAGCGGCGGTTGAACCAGCCGAAGAAGCCGGTTTTTTCGTGGTGCGAACCCTTGGCAATCGGCTTGAGCAAGGTCGCGCACAGGGCCGGGGTCAGGCTCAGGGCGAGGAACGCCGAGAACAGGATCGACACTGCCATCGACACCGAGAACTGCTGATAGATGACCCCCACCGAGCCTTTCATGAAGGCCATCGGCAGGAATACCGCCACCAGTACCAGGGTGATGCCGACGATGGCGCCGCTGATCTGGCTCATGGCCTTTTTGGTCGCCTCGCGCGGCGCCAGGCCTTCCTCGCTCATGATCCGCTCGACGTTCTCGACCACGACGATGGCGTCGTCCACCAGGATACCGATGGCCAATACCATGCCGAACAGGGTCAGGACGTTGACCGAGAAGCCCAGCGACAGCATCACCGCAAAGGTGCCCATCAGCGCCACCGGTACCACCAGGGTCGGGATCAGCGTGTAGCGGATGTTCTGCAGGAACAGGAACATCACCGCGAACACCAGGGCCATGGCTTCGAGCAGGGTGGTGATCACCTGCTGGATCGAGACCTTGACGAACGGCGAGGTGTCGTAGGGGATGTCGAACTTGGCCCCCGGCGGCAGGTAGCGCGACAGCTCGCTGAGCTTGGCTTGCACCAGGGTCGCGGTTTCCATGGCGTTGGCGCCGGGCGACAGCTGCACGCTGAAGGCACTGGTCGGCTTGCCGTTGAGGCGGGTGCCGTACTGGTACTCCTGGCTGCCGATCTCGACCCGGGCGACATCGCCAATGGTCACGGTCGAGCCATCGGGGTTGGCGCGCAGGACGATGTCCTGGAACTCCTGGACGGTGCTGAGCTGGCCCTTGATCACCACGTTGGCAGTGATTTCCTGGGTGCCGGTGCCCGGCAGGTCGCCGATGCTGCCCGGCGCCACCTGGGCGTTCTGCGCGGCAATGGCCTCGTTGACGTCATCGGGGGTGAGGTTGAAGCCGATCAGCCTGGCCGGGTCGATCCAGATGCGCATGGCCCGCTCCGAACCATACAGCTGGGCCTTGCCGACACCCTTGAGGCGGCGGATCTCGTTCATCACGTTGCGGGCGAGAAAATCGCTCAGGGTGACTTCGTCAAGGCTGCCGTCCATGGCCGTGAGGGTCACCATCAGCAGGAAGCCGGTGGAGACTTTCTCGACCTGCAGGCCTTGCTGGGTGACCGGGCGCGGCAAGCGCGACTCGACCACTTTAAGGCGGTTCTGCACATCGACCTGGGCCAGGTCCGGGTTGGTGCCCGGTTCGAAGGTGGCGGTGATGGTGGCGCTGCCCAGGCTGCTTTGCGAGCTGAAATAGAGCAGGTTGTCGGCACCGTTGAGCTCTTCCTCGATCAGGCTGACCACGCTGTCGTCGATGGTCTGCGCCGAGGCACCCGGGTACACGGCGTAGATTTCCACCTGCGGCGGCGCCACGTCGGGGTACTGGGCCACCGGCAATTGCGGGATGGCCAGGGCGCCGGCAAGCAGGATGAACAAGGCGACCACCCAGGCGAACACCGGGCGGTCAATGAAAAACTGCGGCATGAATCAGGCCCTCACTGGCCGTTGGACTGAACGATGGGGAGGGCGTCCTTGCCCGCGTTGTCGACCTCTACCTGGTCGCCGGGGCTGATGTGCTGCAGGCCTTCGACCACCACCCGGTCACCGGGGGCCAGGCCTTCGCTGACGATCCAGCGGTCGTTCTGCACACTGCCCAGCACCACCGGGCGTTCGCTGACGCGCTGTTCGCCATCGACCAGCATGACCTTCGGCTTGCCGGCGCTGTCGCGCAGGATGGCCCGCTGCGGCACGCTGATGCCTTGCTGCTTGACCGCCTGCTCCAGGCGCACGCGGATGAAGCTGCCCGGCAGCAGGTCGAGGTCGGGGTTGGGGAACTCGCTGCGCAGGGTGATCTGGCCGGTGCTCGGGTCGACGCTGATGTCCGAGAACAGCAGTTTGCCCGGCAGCGGGTAGGGCGTGCCGTCGTCCTGGATCAGCGTCGCGCTGGCCTGGTCCTGGCCCACCTGCTGCAGTTCGCCGGCACGCAGGGCGCGGCGCAGGGCATTGAGTTCGCGGGTCGACTGGGTGACGTCGGCATGGATCGGGTCGAGCTGCTGGATGGTCGCCAGCGGTGTGGTTTCGTTCTGCCCGACCAATGCCCCTTCGGTCACCAGGGCGCGGCCGATGCGTCCGGAAATCGGCGCGGTGACGGTGGCGTAACCGAGGTTGAGCCTGGCTCGCTCAAGCGCCGCCTTGGCCGCGGCGACGTCGGCATCGGCCTGCAGGAAGGCGGCGCGGGCATCGTCGTGCTGCTGGCGGCTGATGGCATTGATGGCGATCAGTTCGCGGTAACGCTGATCCTGCAGGCGCGCCTGGTAGCGCGTGGCCTCGGCGCGGGCCAGGGCGGCGCGGGCACTGTCGAAGTCGGCCTGGAACGGCGCCGGGTCGATGCGAAACAGCACATCGCCCTGTTTGACGTCGCTGCCTTCGCGGTACACGCGCTTGAGCACCACGCCGGCCACCCGCGCGCGCACTTCGGCAGTGCGCGGGGCGAGGATGCGGCCATTGAGCTCGGTGGTGATTGCCAGCGGCTGCACCTGCACGGTCTCGACCCGCACTGCGCTGGGCGGGGCCTTTTCTTCGGCAGGCGATTTGTCGTCGCAGGCGCTCAGGGCGAAAGTGATCAACAACAGCGGCGCCAGGGCGCGCAGACGGGCGGGACTTGAACTGGACATGCGGATCTTCCGAAAATGACCCGGCAATGCTAAGGCAGGCGACCGACGGGCAACAGTTAAGCTGTGTAGGCCATGTGTAAAAAAGTGTGAAGCTTTATCCTGCGAGCGCGTGAGCTCTTATATCCTGCCTGACTTTCCCAGCCTGTCAAACTGCCCATGCCCAATATTCTCCTGGTCGAAGACGACTGCGCCTTGTCCGAACTGATCGCCAGCTACTTGCAGCGCAACGACTTCAGCGTCAGCGTGATTGCCCGTGGCGATCACGTGCTGGCCGAGGCGCGGCGCAACAAACCGGACCTGGTGATCCTCGACCTGATGCTGCCGGGCCTCGACGGCCTGCAGGTGTGCCGGCTGTTGCGCGCCGAGTCCCAGGCCCTGCCGATCCTCATGCTGACCGCCCGCGACGATAGCCACGACCAGGTGCTGGGCCTGGAAATGGGCGCCGACGACTACGTGACCAAACCGTGCGAGCCACGGGTGCTGCTGGCGCGGATACGCACCTTGCTGCGCCGCAGCAGCATCAACGAGCCACGCCTTGAGAGCGACCTGATCGTGGTCGGCGGCCTGCGCATCGACCTGGCCGAGCGCAATGTGTTCTGGCGCGAGCAGCCGGTGGAGCTGTCCAGCGGCGAGTTCAACCTGCTGGTGGTGCTGGCGCGCAATGCCGGGGTGGTGCTCAGCCGCGACCGCATCCTCCAGCAACTGCGCGGCATCGAGTTCAACGGCACCGACCGCTCGGTGGACGTGGCGATTTCCAAGCTGCGGCGCAAGTTCGACGACAGCGCGGGCGAGGCGCGCAAGATCAAGACCGTGTGGGGCAAGGGGTATCTGTTCAGCCGGGTCGAGTGGGAGTTCTAGCGGCTCATGCTGAAAATCCTTATCCGCCTGTACCTGATCACCATCGTCGCCTATGCCGGGGCGATCTTTTTGATTCCCGATGCCATCGTTGGCGCCTTTCACCAGCGTTTCATTGCCTACAACCTTGACCAGGCCCGTGGCGTGCAACGCTTGATCGTCAAGCAGTTCGAACAGTTGCCGAGCAGTGAGTGGCCGGCCAAGGCCAAGGAACTGGCGGCGGATTTCGCCCCGCTGGAAATCCAATTGCGCCGCCAGGACCAGATTGGCCTCAGCTATGCGGAGCGTGATCGCCTCAAGGCCGGCCTGAACGTGGTGCGCCTGGGCGACTGGGGCTACTACGAGACCGCCCTGGCGCCACTGGACGACACCTGGCTGGTGGAACTGAGCAATCCGCCCGATCCTCTGGACATCAGCCTGCTGTCCTGGGTGGTGACCGTGCTGATCGGCGCCGCCTTGCTCGGCTGCCTGCTGTTCTGGGTCTGGCCGCACTGGCGCGACCTTGAACGGCTCAAGGAAACCGCCCGGCGCCTGGGCCAGGGCGAGCTGTCGCAGCGCACGCATATTCCGCCGCGCTCGAACATCGGCGAACTGGCCCAGGTGTTCGACACCATGGCCCAGGACGTCGAACGCCTGCTGACCCAGCAGCGCGAACTGCTCAATGCCGTGTCCCATGAGCTGCGCACGCCGCTGACGCGCCTGGATTTTGGCCTGGTGCTGCTGTTTGACGAAGTCCCGCCCAACTGCCGCAAGCGCCTGCTGGAGCTGGTCGGGCATGTGCGCGAGCTGGATGAACTGGTGCTCGAGCTGCTGTCCTACAGCCGCCTGCAGAACGCCGACCAGGCCCGTGAACGGGTCGAGGTGTCGCTGCTGGAGCTGGTCGACAGCATCCTCGGCAGCTTTGCCGAAGAGCTCGATGGCCGTGGCATCGAATGGCAGGTGCGCGCCGACGACAACCTGCCGCGCTTCATCCTCGACCCACGGCTGACCGCCCGTGCCTTGCAGAACCTGGTGCGCAACGCTATGCGCTACTGCGACGGGCAGATCCTCCTGCGCCTGAGCCTCGACCCCCAGGGCCATTGCCTGCTGACCGTGGAGGACAACGGCATCGGCATCCCCCACGACCAGCGCGAGCTGATCTTCCAGCCGTTCTACCGCCTGGACCGCAGCCGCGACCGTACCACCGGCGGCTTCGGCCTGGGCCTGGCGATCAGCCGCCGGGCCATCGAAGGCCAAGGCGGCACCCTGACGGTCGGGCAGTCGGCGCTGGGCGGTGCGCAGTTCAAGATCAGGCTGCCGCGCGGCTAGCGGCGCGGGCGCAAGTCGCGCCAGTGCTGCTCGACGTAGTCCAGGCACAGCGCTTTGCGCTGCGGGCCGAACACCGCCTGCCAGCCGGGCGGGCAGGGCAGGTAGGCGGGCCACAGGCTGTGCTGGTGCAAGTGATTGCGCAGCACCTGGAATTGCCCTTGCGGGTTGTCGAATGGGCCGTTCATGGGTTCACCTCCTGGGCACGGCGGGCGGTTTCGCTGGCCTGCAGGGCCCTGGCCAGCAGCGGTGCGATCTGCGCCACGGCGTCGGCACGCAGCATGTTTTCGTGCATGCAGGCAATATCGTGGACCTGCAACCGGCCATCGACGTGGGCGCGCCAGTGCTCGGGGTCTTGCCACAGGGCGTCACGCAGCCCTTCGGTAGCGCGCAGGAACAACACCTCGCCGGCAAACACCTGCGGTTTGAAACGCTCCATCAACGGCACGGTCTGGCGCACTTCATCGCAGAAGGCCTGGACGATCGCGCCTTCCAGATTGAGCACTTCGGCCAGGTAACGGCGCTGCTCGGCGATCGGTTGCAAGGGCTGGCTGAAGTCTGCCGGGCTGTTGGTCAGGGTGCCGATCAGTAGGGCCAGCAGCTGTTGGTCGCTCAGTTGCGGGACCTGGCTGTGAGGTTGCAGCGGGTAGCCGTCGAGCAGCGCCAGCAGTGCCACAGACTCGCCCTCGCGCTGCAGCAAGGTCGCCACGGCGTGGGCGACATGGCAGCCGAATGACCAGCCGAGCAAATGGTACGGGCCAACCGGCTGGACCTTGCGGATCTGCGCCAGGTAGTCGCTGGCGCAGGCTTCGACGCTCTGCGGGCGCAGCCCCGGGTTGCGCAGGCCGCGAGCCTGCAGGGCATACAGCGGGCGGTCGGGCAGGTAACCACTGAGCGCCGCGTAAGGCCAGCCCAGGCCGCCGCCCGGCGGCAGGCAGAACAGCGGCGCCTGGCTGCCCTCGCTGCGCAGCTCCAGCAGCACCGTGAACGGGTCGCCAGGGCGGGCCAGGTCCGCGCTGCGCTGGAGCTGCTCGGCAAACTGGTGCAGCACCGGGCGGGTGAACAGATCGGTGGGCATCACTTCTATGCCCAGTTGCTGGCGCAAGCGTGCGGCGACTTGCACTGCCAGGATCGAATGGCCGCCCAGTTCGAAGAAGTGACTGTTGCGGTCGATGCCCTGGCGCTGCAGCAGTTCACTCCAGATCTGCACCAAGGCCTGTTCGAGCGGGCCTTGCGCAGGCTCGGCGGGGCGTTGTGCCTGCAGGTGCTGCGCCGGCACCGGCAGCGCCCGGCGGTCGAGCTTGCCATTGGCGGTGCACGGCAGTTGCGCCAGCACCACAAATACCTTGGGCACCATGTACTCGGGCAGGCGCTCGCCCAGGTAATAGCCAAGCTGGCCCAGGTCCAGCGCCTGTTCACCGGCCAGCACCAGGTAGGCCACCAGTTGTTGCTGGCCGGGGCAGTCTTCGCGCACCTGCACCGTACAGCGGGCAATCTGCGGATGGCTGGCCAGCAGGTGCTCGATCTCGCCGAGCTCGATGCGCAGGCCGCGCAGCTTGACCTGCTGATCAACCCGCCCGAGGTATTCAAGCTGGCCGTCGGCGCGCCACAGTGCCAGGTCGCCGGTACGGTACAGGCGGCTGCCGGGCGGCCCGAACGGGTTGGCGACAAAGCGCTCGGCGGTCAGCCCCGGGCGGCGGTGATAACCCCGGGCCAGGCCGATGCCGCCCAGGTACAGCTCGCCAGGGCTGCCGATTGCCTGCTGGTGCAGGCTGCTGTCGAGTACATAGGCCTGCAGGTTGGCGATCGGTTGGCCGATCGGCACGCTGTGGCTACCATCGTCGCGACAAGTCCAGTGGCTGACATCGATGGCCGCTTCGGTGGGGCCATAGAGGTTGTGCAGGGCGGTGTTGGGCAGCGCCTGCAGCACCTGGTGCTGCAGCTCGGCGGGCAGCGCTTCGCCGCTGCAGATGATGTGCCGCAGGCTTTGGCCCTGGCCGGGTTGGAGCTCGGGCACAAACACCTGCAGCATCGACGGCACGAAGTGCAGGGTGGTGACCTGGTAGCGCTCGATCAGCGCCAGCAACTGTTGCGGGTCGCGGTGGGCCCCGGGCTCGGCGATGGCCAGGCGGGCACCGCTCATCAACGGCCAGAAGAACTCCCAGACCGACACGTCAAAGCCACAAGGGGTCTTCTGCAGCACAGTGTCGGCGCTCGTCAACGGGTAGGCCGCCTGCATCCACATCAACCGGTTGTACAAGGCTTCATGGCTGTTGCCGGCACCCTTGGGCTGGCCGGTGGAGCCGGAGGTGTAGATCAGGTAGGCGAGGTTGCTGCCTTGCACGTGGCTGAGGGGGGGATCGTCGTTGCCGTGCTCATCGTCCAGCAGGTCATCGAGCATCAGTTCAGGGGCAAGATTGGCGCCAAGGCCGCTGTACGCCTGCGCTGTCAGCAACAACTGGACTGCGCTGTCCTCGATCATGAAGCGCAGTCGCTCGCGCGGCAGCTCCAGGTCCAGCGGCACATAAGCGGCGCCGGCCTTGAGGATGGCCAGCAGGCCGATCACCAGTTCCAGCGAGCGCGGCATGGCGATGGCGACCAGGCTGTCGGCGCCGATGCCGTGCTGTTGCAGACGATTGGCCAGGCGATTGGCCTGCTGGTTCAGGCGCCCGTAGCTGAGCTGCTGGTTGGCGAACAGCAGCGCGCAGGCATCGGGTGTGCGCCGGGCCTGCTGTTCGATCAGTTGGCTGACCGGCTGCCACGGCGAGTAGTCCACCGCGGTGCGGTTCCAGGCGTGCAACTGCTGGTGCTGTTCGTCGCTCAGCAGTTCGATGCGGGCAACCATCTGTTGGGGCTGTTCGATCAGCGCGTCGAACACCTTGAGCAGGCGCTGCTGGTGTTCGGCCAGTGCCTGGGCGCTGTAAAGCCCGGGGTTGGCGTCGAAATCGAACTGCAGGTCCTGGCCCAGGCCGCGCTCATAGAAGAAGATGCCCAAATCGTCGGTGGTGCCGTTGGACAGGTTGCGTGCGCGGGTAGGGTGGCCGTCGAAGGCAATGGCGTAGTCGAAGGGCTCGATATTGACCAGGGTGGTGAACAGCTGCTGATGAGCCCCGTGCAGGCCCAGGTCGTTGCGCAGGTGCTCGTAGCGGTATGACTGGTGGCGCAGCAACTGGCGCATTTGCCGCGATACCTCCTGGACCAGCTCGGCCAGGTTCATGTCCGGGCGCATGCTCAGGCGCATCGGCATGGCGTTGGCGACCATGCCCGGCACCTGGCGCATGCGTGCGTTGCGCCGGGCGCTGAGCGGCACACCGATGACCATGTCCTGGTTGCCGGTGGCCCGATAGAGGTAGGCGGCGGTGGCGGCGGTGAGGATCTGCGGCAAGGTGCTGCCCAGTTCGCTGGCGCGCTGGCGCAGGGCGTCGACCCTGGCCGCGGGCAGGTGGGCGGTGCGGCGCAGCAGGCCGTCGTGGTTGAGGGTGCGCTGGCGCGCCAGGCTCATCGGCGCCGGCAGGTCGGCGAAGCGCTGCATCCAGTACTCGCGGTCACGCTGAAAGCGCTCCGACTGGCGATACTCGCTGTCTTGTTCGGCCAGTTCGCTGATCGGCAGCAAGGCGCTGGCGGCGGACACCGGCTGGCCTTCGCCGAGGGCCTGGTAGGTGTCGGCCAGGCGCCGCACCAGCAACCCGGCGCCAAAGCCGTCGAGGATGATGTGGTGCGGGCGCTGGTACCAGACAAAATGTGCCGGGCCCAGCTTGAGCAGCGCCGACATCCACAGCGGGTCGCAGCCCAGGTCGACGCGGCGCTGGATGTCGTCATGCATCCAGGCATCGGCACTGGCCCGTGGATCATCCGCCGTGCTGAAGTCGAGAAACGGCAGTTCCCCCCTGAATCGCGGGGCCAGCAGTTGCCGCGGGCCTTCGGCGCTGTCAACGAAGTTCAGCCGCACCGCTTCGGCCTCATCAGCCACTCGGCGCAGGGCGGTCATGAAGCGCTCGACGTCCACCGCGCCAAATATGTCGACGGACTCCGCCAGGTTCATGTTGGTCTGGGGTGGGGCAAGCTGGGCGTTGAACCACATGCACAGTTGGCCTGCGGTCAAGGGGTGGCCGGTTTCGCTGGTGATCTTCGAATCCATTCGAGTGTTCCTCTGTCCGGGTTTGCGCGAAATTGCAGCGTAGAGCGGCGCAAATGATCTGCAAGTGCACGCGGACGGGGGCTTTGAGAGGCAGCGCAAGGGGGCTTGGCGATGACCGGCAGAGCACTACTACAGCCGCTGTGACGGCACGATTGCAGCCTTTACCGGCAGGATGGTCGCGGTTGGCCGCAGGCTTGCACTCGCTGCCAGGCGGCTCGGCAGGGGTGGCGGGAGCATCTCGGCGAAGGCGCGGCGCCATTGGCGGCCGCCGCGAAGGGCTGAAGGCTTACAATCCGAGAGGCTCGCGCCACAGCACGTAGCGGTCCTTGCCACTGCGCTTGGCCTCGTACAACGCCTGGTCGGCCTTGACCAGGGCGTTGCTCAGGGTGTCTTCGGCGAGGATTTGCGCCAGGCCGATACTGATGGTCACCGGATGCTCGGCGACTTCGTCACGGACCCGCCGACACAGGGCGTCGATGCGCCGTTCGGCGTCGGCCTGGTTGAGCCCCCAGACGTAGATCACGAACTCTTCACCGCCCAGCCGTGCGTACTCGAATTCGCTCATCGAGGCCTTGATGCTGGCGGCGATGCGCTTGAGCACCACGTCGCCGATGTCGTGGCCGAACTGGTCGTTGACCTTCTTGAAGTTGTCGATGTCGATCATCGCCAGGTAGCGCGTGGGGGCCGCGTCCTGCTGCAGGTGTTTTTCGGCCTTGGCCATGAACGAACGGCGGTTGGGGATCTCGGTCAGGGCATCGACGTAGGCTTGCTCGAGCAGCAGCTTGGCCATGTAGAAGTTGTACAGCTTGGCCCGGCGCATCTTCAGGTAGCTGTACAGGGTCAGGCCGTTGAGAAACACCGCATAGCAGACGAACATGCTGCCACGCAGCTCGAACAGGTGCATGTCCGGGACCTGGAACGGGTTGAGGTTGACCCAGGTCACCAGCATCGTCGCCAGGAACGACCAGCGCCGCACCGGCAGCACCGACACGCTGTACAGCACACTCGAGGCGCCGAGCACCATCCAGGCCGGGCGCAGCGCTTGCGGCAGGCCGTCGATCACCAGGCGCACCGCCAGGGTGATCACGGCGATGAACACCAGGTTGAGCACATCGAAATGCGCCGCCTTGCGGACGAAGCCGAGGATGATGGTGAGCATGCCCATCACCGCGATGAACAGCGCCGACAGCCAGGTCAGGCCCTGATGGCCCTGGTAGCTGACGATCAGGTCGAACAGAATCCAGATCCCCAGGCTCAGCACGAACACCAGCAAGCTGAACGACTTCAGGCTTTCGAAGTCGTGCTGGCGGAATTCTTCGCGCAGTTGCGGCGGTGCGACGTTCCTGCGCACTTGCTGTTCGATGGTCTTGTACATGGCAGCCCTGAATGCTCGAAGAAGACGGTTTCAGTGCCCGGCCAAGGGCAGTACCCCCTGGGTCCAGGGCCGGTAGCGCAACGAGAACACTGCCCGCGGATGACAGTCGCTGCGCAACTGCGGTGGCGCTGCCACGGCAGTGAAGGGCTGGCCGGCGGCGCTGGTCTGGCGAAAGGCTTCGTTGACGATGCCGATGCTGCAGGGCAGGGCATCCTCGTAGTGCTGGCGCACCAGCGGCGCCAGGCGCCCGGTGCCGGCGCCGTCCTGCCACCAGACCTGAAGCTTGAGGCTGGCCAGCTGCTCGAGCCAGCGGGCATTGACTTGCGGGCTCAGGCGCGCGGCGCTGAAAGCGCTGATGTGCAGCGGCGCATCCAGGCGGCGATTGAAGGCCTGTAGCTGGGTGTACAGCGCCTGGCGGCGGTCGGCACTGTGAAAGTGCAGGTCGTCCAGCTCCATCGGCAGGTACCAGCCGGCCACCGGCAACTGCCAGTCCTGGCGGATCTTGCGCTGCTGGGCCAGGGAATTGCCCAGTTGCGCGCGCCAATAGGCGGCCAGGCCGGCGCCATCGAGTTCGTCGATGCGCTGGTAATAGGCGGCGTCCATGTACAGTCCCAGCACCAGTTGCAGGCCCTGTTCGTGGGCCAGGCGCAGGCTGTTGGCCAGCCAGCCCCGGGCACCGCCGAAGTCGCTGTCGCCATAGGCGCTCCACTGCACGATCAGGGTCTTGCCGCCCTGGGCCGCAGTGGCTTGCCACAGCGCGCGCCACTGCGCCTCGCTCAACTGCGCGTCGCGGTTCAGCGGTTGGTAGAACAGGCGCTCGTCGGCAGTTGCCTGCAGGCTCAGGACGAACAGCATCACAGCGATCAAGCGGCGCATCAAAAGGTCAACTCCGCACCCAGCAACACGCCGTTGGCGTGTTCATAAAGATTGCCGCCCAGCGACTGCTGGTATTCGGCGCGTACTTTCAGCGAACCGCGATAGGCGTTGTAGCGGTCGTCGTCGAACCACCATTGCCAGCGCAGGCCCAGGCCGGTGCGTAGGTCCTGGCGCCAGTCGTTGCTCGGGTCCTGGCTTGAGAACTCGAGAAAACCATAGGGCATCAGGGTTTGTGGCGAGGCGCTGGGCAGCTTCCAGGTGTGCCCGCGCTGGTAGCGCGACAGCCATTGATGGTCGCCGGCGCGGGTCCACCAGGCGGCATCGAGGTAGAGGAAGCGCTCGTCCCACTCGTCCTCGTCGACCCGCCAGTCGTTGCGCCATTTGCCCTGGTCGAGGTACGAAGCGGTGGCGCGCAGCAGCAGGTCGTTGCTCGACTCGGCATGGCCGCGCAGGTCGCCATAGTTGTCGCCGACCTTGCTCGGGCTGAGCAACTGGCCAAGGCTCAGGCCGCCGTAACGGGCGTCGTCGATCTGGCGCTGGTGGTATAGCTCGGTGTACAGGTTCAGGTTGCTGGTGCCCAACGGCTTGTAGCGCAGGCCGACGCCGGTGCCCATGCTCTGCGCATAGTCGTTGCGCCCGCTGCCGCCGAACAGCACCCGGCCATAGACCGAGAAGGTGCTGCCGTTGCGGCTCGGCTCTTCGCCCAGGGCGTGGTCCCACATCGCCAGTTGCACGTTCTGCGAACTGGCGCGGCGGTCCTGGCGGTCATCACGAAAGTTGTCGTTGGTCGAGACGCCGGCCGGTGACCAGGTGCTGGCCAGGGTGAAGCTGTCGCGCCGCGACAGCGCCTCGTGGGCGCGGCGCTGACGGTACTTGCGCGCGTCCAGGCTGCCGAACTGGTCGTCGCCATCGACCAGGTCGTGTTCGACATCCAGTACCCGGCGCAGCTCTTTGCGGGCCGCCGCGCTGTTCTCGACTTCGTCGTAGCGCCAGGCCAGGGTTTCGCCGATCCGGTAATCCTCGGGGAAGGCCTTGGCGGCGCGCTCAAGGTAGGGGATCGAGCGGTCGCGGGTTACTTGTTGTTCCGAGCCCGCCAGGCGCATGCCGTAGTCGGCGCTGTAGCGCGGCTGCTCTGGCGCCAGGCGCACGGCCTCGGCAAGCCAGGCGGTGCTCTGCGCCAGGTCGCCGTTCTGCGCGGCGGTCACCGCAGCGCCATAGTAATGGTCGGGGCGCGGTTGCTGCGCGAGGGCCTGGCGCTGGTAGTCCATGGCGTCGTGGACCTGGTAGTCGCGCTGGGCGATGGCCGCGCCCAGCGCCCAGTCATCGGCCGTTACCGGCGTTGCCTGTTTCCAATAGGTGTATGCCAGGTGAGGATTGTCGGCGTTCAGCGCACTGCGCGCGGCGGTAAGCCGGGCGTTGGCGGTCCACTCGCTGTCGGCCAGAGATTTCCAGATCGGTTGCGCCGCGTAGGAATCGCCGGCGGCTTCCAGGGCGTAGGCCAGCGGCAGGCGGCTGCCGGTATCGCCCAGGTCTGCGGCGGCCTGGTAATAGACCACCGCTTCGCCAGGGCGCTCGGGCATGGCGCAGCGGCCCAGGGCACGCAACTGGCCGACTTCGCTGGGTGTGGCGGGGATCGCCTGGCGGACCGTGTCGCACTGCCCGCGCTCGGCCAGGCGGGCGAGCAGCAGGGCGCGGTTGGCGGCATCGACCCGCGGGATCAAGGCGGCCATTCGCCGGCTGTCGAGCGGCGCATCGTCGGCACTGTAAAGCCCGGCCAGGCGCTGCAGCAAGGGTTGTGGCAAGCGGCCCTGGCGGCGGTCGTAGGCCTGTTCGAGCAGTTGGCGCACATGCTCCTTGCGGCCCTCCTTGAGCTGCAGGAAGCTCGCCTGTTCGAGGGCCTGCAGGTCGCCGCTCTGGCGGTACAGGCGCTCCCACATCTGTGCGGAACGCGCCTCGCCACCCGGGCCCTGCAGGCGCTGGTTGAGTACCAGCCAGGCTTTGGGGTTGTCATCGGCGCGGCAGCCTTTGAGCTGCTCGCGGGCGGCCTGCCGGTCGTGGCGCGACAGCCATTCGGTGGTTTCCAGGCATGGCCGGTTCAGCTCGTTGCTGAGCCGCCGTACCAGCGCGGCATCATCGCCCTGGCGCGCCAGTTCCCACAGCTGCCGGCGATTGGCCGGGTCGTGCAGGTCTTGCTCGGGCAGCGACTGCAGCCAGCGCTGGGCCAGCTCGGTGTGGCCCATGGCAATTGCCCGGTTGGCCATGGCCAGGCGGGTCTGGCGGGCGATCTCGGGGGTGGGCGCCTGCTTGAGCAGTTGTTGCAGTGGCGCCTCGTCCAGGCGTTGCACGTAGGCGTTGGCCAGGCGCTGCCAGTCTTGCGCCGGCAGCTCGCCGCGCTCGGCCAGCGGCGCCAGGGCGGCGATGGTCTGGCTCCAGTTGCGCAGTTGCTCGGCCCAGTTGGCCCGGGCCAGGCGCAGGATGTTGTCGTCGCCATGGGCCGGCAGGTGGTTGAGCCACTCCAGGGCCTTGGCCGCGCCACCGAACTTGGCCAGGCTCAGGCTGTAGGCCTGCCACAGGCGGATACGCTGGTTGAGGCTGCTGGTGGCGATCCAGCCCTCGACCCGGCTTGCGGCGGGTGGGGCCTGCTCGATCCAGGTCAGGCGCAGCTCCAGCAGGGCGTCGGCGTCGCTGCTGCTGGCGGCTTCGGCCAGTTGCTCGGCTTCGCGGTAGCGGCGCTGATGGGCCAGGGCCTGGATCAGCAAGGCGCGGGCTTCGCTGTTGTTGGGTACCCGCTCGAGCAGGTGGCGGGTCAGGCGTTCGACTTCTTTCCAGTTGTCGGCCTTGGCCTCGCGGTAGCTGCGTTCAAGGAAGGGGTAGCTGCGAAAGCGTTCGAAGTCGCTAAGCGGCGCGGCCAGGCCGTGCACGGTGTAGAACGACAACAACAAACTGGCCAGCGTCAGCGGCGGGCGCACACTCATGCCACCTCCCGGGTCAGGTCATAAGCGGCTTGCTGTTCTTCGAGCTGCTCGGCGAGGGCGTCTTGCAGTACCGCTTCGCTGATGATGCCGCGGGCAATCAGGTGCTCGCCCAGGGACATGTGCTCCGGGTTGAAATCGATCAAGGCCTGGTTGAACAACGTGGGGGGGACCATGCCGCGCACCTGCAACAGGGTGCCGAGCATGATTTGGTGGTGACTGACCCGCTCAAGCAACGCGGCATCGTCCTGATGCTTTTCGAGAACCGCGAGCATGTGCCGGGTCTCCTCCTTCTGCCAGGGGCTGGGGTAGTGGTAACGCAGGCCGAGGGTGACCCGGCCCTGGGGCGCCAGGCGATATTGCACCGGGCGCTTGAGTTGGCGGCTGATGACCCCGAGGGACACCTGGCTGACCGGGCCTTCGCTGGCCAGGATCAATGTATCGCCGTCTTGCGCTACCGGCAGCACCCCGTAGTGCACTGCCAGGCGGCGGGGCAGCAGGGTAATCAATTTGCGCTCAAGTTTGAATGGATTTAATGGCGCCCAGGGTAAATCCAGTTGTTCGGCCAGAGTTTGCACCAGTTGCTCGCTGGTCAACAGCCCGCGCAGCAGCAGTTCGCGGCCCAGGCGCCGGCGCACCGGGCTGGTGATTGCTGCCTGTAGCTGCTCCTCGCTGATCAGCCCCTTGGCCACCAGGCGCTGGCCCAGCGGTGTACGCGCCGGCGTGCCGAGGGCGGGGAACTCGTGGGTGGTCTTGTCCCAGGCCACGCGGCGCGAGTCGCCCATTTCCATGACCTGGCGCAGCGCCCGCAGGTTGGCGAAGAAGTTGACGAAGTTGCTCCACATCATCCGCGGCGCCGACAGCAGCCCCTCGAAGATGCCGTAGTAACGGGTGACGAAGAAGCCGCGCTGGAACAGGCGGTTGATCAGCAACAGGCCGTTGAGCCAGAGCAGGGTCATCAGCAGCGGGCTGTCGCTCAGGATCGACTGGAAGCGCCAGGCGTTGGGCGCCAGCATTGTCACCAGCCACATGGCGATCAGCACCAGGAACAGCAGGTTGACCAGAAAGCTCAGCAGGTAGGCGAACAAGCCGCGGCGGTCGCGCCAGAGAAAATAGTTGAGTGCGCCGGTGCGGCTCCAGCCCAGGTTGCTGGTGCCCTGGAAGACAATGCCGACGATCCACCGCGACTTTTGCCGGATCGCATGTTGCCAGTCGCGCGGAAAGTGCTCGCGCACGCAGATGACCTGGGCAAATTCTCGGCTCATGCCCCAGCGCCAGTCGCGCTTGAGCGCCAGTTGCGGGTCGCTCATCGAGTAGCGGGCGAAGATGCACTTCATGCCCTTTTGCTTGAGGCGAAAGCCGATGTCGTAGTCTTCGGTCAGGCTCTGCACGTCGAAGGCAATGCCGTCGCCGTCTTCGAGCAGGGCGCTGATCGCCTTGCGGCTGAAGCAGGTGCCGACCCCGGCGCTGGGCACCTGGCCGGTCAGCGCTTCGCGCACGATCACGTCCTTGCCGTGGTTCTCGGCGAACTCGTCGACGTAGTGCCCGGCGGTAAAACCGCGCCACTCGGGGGCGAAGGGGTAGACCGGGATCTGGATCATGTCCTTGTTCGGCAGCAGGTAGTTGTACAGCCGCAGTTCCATGGGCGAGATCACGTCTTCGGCGTCGTGCAGGATGAAGCCGGCGAACTCGATGCGCGCGTCCTGCTCAAAGCGCAGGATCGCATCGATGATGTTGTTCAGGCAGTCGGCCTTGCTGGTCGGCCCGGGCCGCGCGCACACCACCTTGTGCACGTTGGGGTAGTGCAGGCACACGGCGTCGACGTCGGCCTGGGTCTGCGGGTCGTTGGGGTAGGTGCCGACGAAGATCTGGTAGTTTTCGTAGTCGATGGTCGAGGCCGCCAGGCGCGCCATCTCGCCGACCACGCCGACCTCGTTCCAGGCCGGGACCATGATCGCCAGGGGCTTTTCCGCGACCTCGAACAGACGTTTCTCGTCGGCCTTTTCGTACTTGTCGTAGATGCGAAAGCGGCGAATCAGCTTGCGGCCCCAATAGACGATGTCGATGAACAGGTCATCCAGGCCGAGCAGGAACATCAAACTGGCAAGGACGATGGCCAGCAGCTTGAGGCCGAACAATACATAGGTGAAGAAATCGACCCAGGCCAGGCTCATGCCTCGTCTCGCTCAGCGGCGTTTTCCTCGAGCCAGCGGCTCAGGCGTTCGGCGATGCGTTCGCTGGCATGGCCGTCGCCGTAAGGGCTGAACACCCGGCTCATGCGTTGGTAGGCCTCGCTGTCATCGAGCAGGCGGCTGGTTTCCTTGACGATGCGTTCGGTCTGGGTGCCCACCAGCATCACCGTGCCGCCTTCGAGCACTGACGGCCGCTCGGTGACCTTGCGCAGCACCAGCAGGGGCTTGCCGAGTGCCGGCGCTTCTTCCTGGACGCCGCCCGAATCGGTGAGGATCAGGTAGGCGCGGTCCATCAGCCAGACGAAATGCTGATAGTCCTGGGGCGCCACCAGGAGGATGTTCGGCTGATGCGAGAGCAGCGCGTACACGGCTTTTTGCACCTGCGGGTTGAGGTGCACCGGGTAGACGAACTGCACGTGCGGGTAACGCAAGGCAAGTTCGGCCAGGGCCAGGCAGATGCGTTCGAAACCCTGGCCGAAGTTTTCCCGGCGATGGCCGGTAATCAGTACCAGGCGCTGGTCGTCGCGCAGTTGCGCCAGCGGCGACTCGGGCGCAGGTTTCCACTGGCTCTTGTTCAGGTGCTCGCGCATCCACAGCAGCGCGTCGATCACGGTGTTGCCGGTGACTTCGATGTGCTCGAGCACCACGCCTTCGCGCAGCAGGTTGTCGCGGGCCTTGGTGGTGGGCGGGAAATGCAGGTCGGCGATCACCCCGGTCAGGCGCCGGTTGGCTTCCTCGGGCCACGGCGCCTTGAGGTTGCCGGTGCGCAGCCCTGCCTCGACGTGGCCGATGGGGATCTGCCGGTTGAACGCCGCCAGCGCGGCGATGAAACTGGTGGTGGTGTCGCCGTGCACCAGGACGATGTCGGGCTGGATGCGTGCGTAGGTGTCGTCGAGCTGTTTGAGCAATTGCTGGGACAGGCCGTTGAGGGTCTGGTTCTGGGTCATCACCTTGAGGTCTTCATCGACGCTCAGGCCAAAATCGTGCAGCACTTGCTGGAGCATTTCCCGGTGCTGGCCGGTGGAGCAGATGTTCAGCTCGATATCCGGCCACTGGCGCAACACCTGGGCCAGCGGGGCCATTTTGATCGCTTCCGGGCGTGTGCCAAACACCATCATGACTGTGTACGCCATTGTCCCGCTCCTCGTCCGTCCTTTTCTGAGAAGTTGTACGTTCTGCCGCTCTTGTAAGGTTTAGATACAAGCAGTAGAAGGCGGGGTTGTCCAATGGGCGGCTCAGCGATTGCTCAAGGCCCCAGCGAGACTGCCAGCCAGTCGAGAAACGCCCGCAGCGCAGGTTCGCGCTCGCGCCCCGGCAACCACACGGCGCTGTACTGCGCGGCCGGCAAGCGCACCTCAGGGTGCCACGGCTGCAGCACACCCTGGCGCACACTGTCGGCCACCAGCACGTTGCTGGCCAGCACCAGCCCATAGCCGGCCGCGGCTGCCTGCAGGGCATGGTGCTCATCGTCATAGTGATGAAAACGCGCCCGTTGCAGCCAGTCTTCACACCCGGCCAGGGCGCACCAGCGGGCCCAGTCGATGACTACGCCACTGACCGAAGTCCACGGCACTTCAAGCATCGACAGCGGCAGATTGGCAGGCGGCGGCTGCCAACCGGGCGGGGTGTATACCGAGAAATGCTCGGCCAGCAATGGCAACCGCTGCAACGCCGGATCAGGATTGAATTCGGCACGCAAGGCCAGGTCGAAACGGTGCTCGCGCTGCAGGTCGACCATCTCGTTGCCGGTCAGCACCCGCACCTGGATGTCGGCATGGCGGCGATGGAAATCGCCCAGCCGCGGGATCAGCCATGCACTGGCGAAGGCCGCGGTGGTGGTCAGGGTCAGTTGCTGGCGATCACAGGGCGGTTGCAGGTCGTCAAGACTTTGCTGCAGGTTGGCCAGGCCCTGGTGCACCTGCAGGTACAGGCGCTCGCCGGCGTCGCTGAGCCTGACACCCTGGCGGCTGCGCTCGAACAGCAGCAGGCCCAGCTGCGATTCCAGGCGTTTGATCTGGTGCGAAACCGCCGCAGGCGTGACTGCCAGTTCGTCGCTGGCAGCCTTGAAGCCGCCCAGGCGGGCCGCCGATTCAAAGGTGCGCAGGGCAGTCAGGGGCAGTTTGCCGAACACGGTGCTCAAGCCAATTGAGGGAGGCTCAATTTAGCTCAATTGAAGCATCGCCTCAACGCCGCTAGGGTGGGGCTTCATTGACGTTCAGGGTGGCAGATATGCAAGGCAAGTCGCGCAAGGTCGTCCAGGCCATTCTCTACGAAACCATCGCCGTGCTGTGCGTGGCGCCGGCGCTGTCCTGGGCCTTCGATGCCGGCATGGCCCACTCCACGGTGCTGTCGCTGATTCTGTCGGCGGTGGCCCTGGCCTGGAACATGTTCTACAACTGGGCGTTCGAGCACTGGGAAGCCCGCCAGGCCCAGCGCCAGCGCACCCTGTGGCGACGCTTCCTCCACGCCCTGGGCTTTGAAGGCGGGCTGGTGCTGATCCTCTTGCCGGTGGTCGCCGGCTGGCTGCAGATCAGCCTGTGGCAGGCGCTGCTGACCAACCTTGCGCTGTTCGCATTCTTCTTTGTCTATGCCTTCGTGTTCCAGTGGGCCTTCGACCGGGTGTTCGATGTGCCCGATTCTGCCCGCGAGCCTGCTTGACTTTGCCTGGGCGGCTGCGCTAGTTTCGCTGGCATGAACACATTCCTGCAGTCGCCTCAGCACAGCATTATTACCGCCATTATCGTTTTGGCGGGCTAGCTGGCACTTGCACCGAACCCGCCCTGGAGGCGGGTTCTTTCTCTCTCTCCTGGGCACTTTAAAAAAACCAGGAGTCACCGATGACCAGCCTTGCCGTTAGCCCCCGCACACCTGCCGCGCCGCTGAACCTGCTGTCTGACTACGTGCGGCGCATTCTTGCGGCGCCGGTGTACGACCTGGCGATCGAAACGCCCCTGCAAGCGGCGCCGGCGCTGTCGCGCAGCCTTGGCAACCAGGTGTTGCTCAAGCGCGAAGACCTGCAGCCGACCTTTTCCTTCAAGATCCGCGGCGCCTACACCCGTCTCAGCCGCCTGAGCCCGGCCCAGCGCCAGCGCGGGGTGATCACCGCGTCCGCCGGCAACCACGCCCAGGGCGTGGCGTTGGCCGCCCGCGAACTGGGCATGCGCGCCACTATCGTGATGCCGACCACCACCCCGGAGCTCAAGGTCGAAGGCGTGCGTTCGCGCGGTGGCCAGGTGGTGCTGCACGGCGAAAGCTTCCCCCACGCCCTGGCCCATGCACTGAAACTGGCTGACAGCGAAGGCGCGACCTTCGTGCCGCCGTTCGACGACCCCGACGTGATCGCCGGCCAGGGTACGGTGGCCATGGAGATCCTCCGTCAGCAACCCGGCGCGCTGGATGCGATCTTCGTTCCGGTCGGTGGCGGCGGCCTGATCGCCGGCATCGCCGCCTACGTCAAGTACCTGCGCCCCGAGGTCAAGGTGATCGGCGTCGAGCCGCAGGACTCGAACTGCCTGCAAGCGGCCATGGCCGCCGGCGAGCGGGTGGTGCTGGCCCAGGTCGGCAGCTTTGCCGAAGGCGTGGCGGTGGCGCAGATCGGCGCCCATTGCTTCGAGTTGTGCCGCCACTATGTCGATGAGGTCATCACCGTCAGCAGCGACGAGCTGTGCGCGGCGATCAAGGACATCTACGACGACACCCGCTCGATCACCGAACCTTCCGGCGCTTTGGCCGTGGCCGGGATCAAGAAGTACGTGGCCCGCGAAGGCGCCCAGGGTCAGACCCTGGTGGCGATCGACTCCGGTGCCAACGTCAATTTCGACCGCCTGCGCCATGTTGCCGAGCGCGCCGAACTGGGCGAGCAGCGCGAAGCGATCATCGCCGTGACCATCCCCGAGCAGCCGGGCAGTTTCCGCGCCTTTTGCCAGGCCCTGGGCAAGCGCCAGATCACCGAGTTCAACTACCGCTACTACCCCGGCAAGGAGGCGCGACTGTTCGTTGGCGTGCAGACCCATCCGCAGACCGACCCGCGCGACCAGTTGCTGGCCAGCCTGCGCGAACAGGGTTACAGCGTGCTCGACCTGACCGACAACGAACTGGCCAAGGCCCATGTGCGCCACACCGTGGGCGGGCATGCCGGGCCTGGGGCGGACGAGCGCGTGCTGCGCTTTGAATTCCCCGAGCGTCCGGGGGCCTTGCTGGGCTTTCTCGAGCGCCTGGGCAAGCGCTGGAACATCAGCCTGTTCCACTACCGCAACCACGGCGCCGCCGAAGCACGGGTGTTTGCCGCCCTGGAAGTGCCCCAGGACGAACAGCCCGGCCTGCCCGCAGCGCTGGACGCCATGGGCTACCGCTACTGGGACGAAAGCGACAACCCGGCCTACCGGCTGTTCCTCGGCTGACTCAGATCAACACGGGGCAGGGCAGACAGGCGGATCCTCATGGCAAAGGAACATTGCATGAGGATTTCGCCATGAGCAGCACGTTTTTCATCCCCGCCGTCAACATCATGGGCATCGATTGCCTCGAAGAGGCGATGGCTGCCATTGCCGGATACGGCCTGCGCAAGGCCCTGATCGTCACCGACGCGGGCCTGGCCAAGGCCGGGATTGCCGAGCGCATTGCCGAAATGCTGGCGATGCGCGACATCGACTCGGCGATCTTCGATGGCGCCAAGCCCAACCCGAGCATTGCCAACGTCGAGCAGGGCCTGGCGCTGTTGCAGCGTGAACGCTGCGACTGCGTGATTTCCCTGGGCGGCGGCTCGCCCCATGACTGCGCCAAGGGCATTGCCCTGTGCGCCACCAACGGCGGGCATATCCGTGATTACGAAGGGGTGGACCAGTCGGCCAAGCCGCAACTGCCGCTGATTGCCATCAACACCACCGCCGGCACCGCCAGTGAGATGACCCGCTTCTGCATCATCACCGACGAAGCGCGCCACGTGAAAATGGCCATTGTCGACCGCAACGTCACACCGCTGCTGTCGGTCAACGACCCGGCACTGATGGTCGGCATGCCCAAGGGCCTGACCGCGGCCACCGGCATGGATGCCCTGACCCACGCCATCGAGGCCTACGTTTCCACTGCCGCCACGCCGATCACCGACGCCTGCGCGATCAAGGCCATCGAGCTGATCAGCGACAACCTGCGCCAGGCCGTGGCCGACGGCAGCGACCTCAAGGCCCGGGAAAACATGGCCTACGCCCAGTTCCTCGCCGGCATGGCGTTCAACAACGCCTCGCTGGGTTACGTGCATGCCATGGCCCACCAGCTCGGTGGTTTTTATGACTTGCCCCATGGCGTGTGCAACGCGGTGCTGTTGCCCCATGTGCAGCGCTTCAACGCCAGCGTCAGCGCTGCGCGCCTGCGCGATGTGGCCAAGGCCATGGGCGTGGATGTCAGCGCCATGAATGCCGGGCAGGGCAGCGATGCCGCCCTGGCGGCGATCGAGCAGCTGTCGCGGGCCATTGATATCCCGCCGGGGCTGGCGGTACTGGGGGCCAAGGAGGCGGATATTCCGACCCTGGCGGCCAATGCCCTGAAGGATGCCTGCGGTCTGACCAACCCGCGGGTGGCCAGCCAGGCAGAGATCGAGGCGATCTTTAAAGCAGCCTTTTAACAGCATCGCGGGGCAAGCCCGCTCCTACAGTGTAGGAGCGGGCTTGCCCCGCGATGAGGCCCTCAAACCACCAGCGACAACAGCATGATAAAGATGATGCCGACCACCGAGAGGATGGTCTCCATCATGCTCCAGGTCTTGAAGGTCTCGGCCACGGTCATGTTGAAGTACTGTTTCACCAGCCAGAAGCCGGCATCGTTGACGTGCGACAAAATCAACGAGCCGGCGCCGGTCGCCAGTACCAGCAGCTCGCGGTTGACCCCCGGCATCATGCCGATCACCGGCGCAACGATGCCCGCGCCGGTAATGGTCGCCACCGTCGCGGAACCGGTGGCGATACGAATCACCGCCGCCACCAGCCAGGCCAGCATGATTGGCGAAATCTGTGCCTGCACGGCCATCTGCCCAATCACGTTGCCGACCCCGGTGTCCACCAGCATCTGCTTGAAGCCACCGCCGGCACCGACGATCAGGATGATCGCCGCCGTGGGCGCCAGGCTCTGGTCAAGCAGCTTCATGATCTGCTGGCGGGAAAACCCGCGCGCCGCGCCAAAGGTGTAGAACGCCAGCAGCAAGGCGGCAAGCAGGGCGCTGATCGGGTGGCCGATCAGGTCCATCCATTGGCGCACGATGTGCTCGGCCGGCAGCACCACGTCGGCGAAGGTTTTCAGCAGCATCAGGAACACTGGCAGCAGCACGGTGATCAGGGTGATGCTGAAGCTGGGCAGGTTCTGCTGGTCGGACTCGCGGGCGATCTGCTCCATCAGCTCCTTGTTGGGGTTGCCCGGGATGTATTTGGAGATGAAGTTGCCGTACAGGGGACCGGCAATGATCGCCGTGGGCAGGGCGACGATCAGCCCGTAGAAAATGGTCTTGCCGATGTCGGCATTGAAGATGCCGATCGCCAGCAGCGGCCCGGGGTGCGGCGGCACCAGGCCGTGGACCACCGACAAGCCGGCCAGCAGCGGAATGCCGATCTTGATCAACGACACCCCGGAGCGCCGGGCGACGATGAACACCAGCGGGATCAACAGCACGAAGCCGATCTCGAAGAACAGCGGAATGCCCACCAGGAAAGCGGCGAACATCATCGCCCAGTGCACCTTCTGCTTGCCGAAGGCGCGGATCAGGGTCTGGGCGATCTGGTCGGCGCCGCCGGAGTCGGCCATCAGCTTGCCGAGCATGGTGCCCAGGGCCAGGACGATGCCGACAAAACCCAGCACGCCACCGAAGCCGTCCTGGAATGATTTCATCACCTTGGCCACCGGCATCCCCGAGGTCAGGCCGAGAAAACCGGCCGCCAGGGTCAGGGCGACAAAGGGGTGGACCTTGAAGTGGGTAATCAGCAGCACCAGGCCGATGATGGTGACCACCGCATCGAGCAGCAGGTAGGTATCAGTTGCCAAACCAAACATGGTTCAGTGCCTCGTATTGTCATTGTTGTGGGCGGAACTATTACAGCGTTTACGGGTCGAGACAGCGCTATCTTGGGTGAGCCGAAAAAACAGCCAGGGTCAGGCCGTTCGCGCCAGCAGCGGTTCACCGCAGGGCTTTAGCCACTGGTCTACCTCGATGGCCAGCTTGTCTACCGCCAGGGTGGCGTCCAGCGCCAGGGTCAGCGGCTCGCTGTTGGGCCGTTCGAGGGCGGCGAACTGGCTGTCGATCAGGCTGGCGGGCATGAAGTGGCCGGGGCGGGCGAGCACGCGGCGGCTGGCTTCAGCGGGGGTGAGATCGAGAAACACGAAGCCCAGGTCCGGCACGGCATGGCGCAGGGCATCGCGGTAGCGCTTCTTCAGCGCCGAGCAGGTGAGGATCGGACGCTCGCCGGCCTTCAGGCACGCTTGCAGTTCCTCGCCCAGGCGAATCAGCCAACCGGCACGGTCGTCGTCGTCCAGGGGGATGCCGGCACTCATTTTCTGGATATTGGCAGCGGGGTGGAAGTCGTCGCCTTCGATCAGGCGACCGCCGCTAAGGCCTGCAATGGCAGCACCGACGTAGCTCTTGCCACAGCCAGCGACGCCCATGACCACAATCGCGGAGAGGGGTGGGTTCATCGGTACCTCCTGCAGGGTAAGATAGCGCTATCTTGAAGCGAGACGGCTAACGTCTCGGGCGCTTCCCACCCAGATGTTATTGATTTTGTAAAAGCAGTCTGGATGCTCATTCCTGGCCTCATGCAGTTTTGCATTGCCTGTGGTCTGAGACAGCGCTACCTTAGTGCCCGTTCCCCATTCTTTGCAAGTCGAAAATAAAACCCCTCATGACCCGCATTGGCTCTCGTACTACCGGTCGTCCCACCCTGGCGGAAGTTGCCAGGCTTTCCGGGGTTTCCCCGATCACCGCTTCGCGGGCACTGCGCGGGGTCAGCACGGTTGCCCCTGAGCTGGTGGAAAAGGTCCAGGTCGCCGCCGCCAGCCTCGGCTATGTGGCCAACCCGGCTGCGCGGGCACTGGCCTCCAAGCAGAGCCAGTCGATCGTGGTGTTGATCCCGTCGCTGTCCAACCACCTGTTCATCGACACCCTCGAAGCCATTCACGAGGTTATGCGCCCTCGCGGTCTTGAAGTGCTGATCGGCAACTATCACTACGATATCGCCGAAGAAGAAAACCTGATCCGCAACTACCTGGCTTATCAGCCGCGCGGCATCCTGCTCACCGGTTTTGACCGCAGCGACGCCGCCAAGCAGATGCTCGCCGCCAGCGGCGTGCCGTGCGTGCACATGATGGAGCTGGGCGGCGAAGGCCAGGCCATGTCGGTAGGGTTTTCCCAACAGGAAGCGGGCAGGGCGGCGGCGCGCCATCTGCTCGAGCGCGGTTGCAAACGCCCGGGCTTTATTGCCGCGCAACTTGACCCACGGGTGATGCAGCGCGCCGAAGGCTTTCGCCAGGCCCTGGCCGAAGCCGGCCTGGATGCCCACGGCCGCGAGCTGCTGGCGGCGCAACCTTCATCGATCGGCCTGGGCGGCGAGCTGTTTGCCCAGCTGCTGCAGCGCCATGCCGATGTCGATGGCATTTTCTTCTGTAACGACGACCTGGCCCAGGGGGCGATTCTTGAAGCCTTGCGCCAGGGCATCAAGGTGCCGCAGCAGGTGGCCATGGTCGGTTTCAACGACCTGCCGGCTTCGGCGTACATGGTGCCGCGCCTGACCTCGATCCGCACCCCGCGCGCGGACATTGGCCGTTGCGCCGCGCAGGCGCTGTTGGGCCTGCTTGATGGCAAGCGCAGTCAGTTGCAGTGCCAGGATCTGGGCTTCGAACTGATGGTTCGCGAAAGCAGCTGAAACCGCCAGTCGGCGGGCGCTGCAAGGTGATGTCAGAGTGCTTGCACGGTGCCAATCGCCATCTATGCTCAGCAAATCCCGAGCATGGAGTGTTACAAAATGTTTGATTTGCATCGTAAGTCCGATCTGGCTGAAATCGAGCGTTGCACCCAGGCCCTGGGCCAGATGACTGCCAAGTTGGCGGCAATCAGCCGCTCGATGGCGATGATCGAGTTCAGCCCCGACGGGGTCATCCTCGACGCCAACGAAAACTTCTGCAAGACCATGGGCTACGGCGTCGAAGAGATCCGTGGCAAGCATCACCGCCTGTTCTGCGACGAAGCCTTCGGCAAAAGCGAGGAATACCGCCAACTGTGGCGTGACCTGAACCGTGGCGAGCCACGCAGCGGCACCTTCGCCCGGATCGACAAGCGCGGCCGCGAAGTCTGGCTCGAAGCCAGCTACATGCCGGTGCTTGGCGCCCAGCAGCAGGTCACCAGCGTCATCAAGGTCGCTTCCGATATCACCCAGCGGGTGCAGCACGAGCACGAGACCGAGAGCCTGATCAACGCCATCAGCCGCTCGATGGCAATGATCGAGTTCACCCCGGATGGCAAGGTCATCGACGCCAACCAGAACTTCCTCAATACCATGCACTACCGCCTCGACGAGGTGGTGGGCAAGCACCACAGCCTGTTCTGCCACAAAAGCGAAAGCGAGTCGGCGGCCTACAAGGCCTTCTGGGCCTCGCTCAACCGTGGCGAGTACCATTCCCACCGATTCGAGCGGGTCAACAAGCTCGGGCAGATGGTTTACCTCGAAGCCTCCTACAACCCGATCTTCGACACCCGTGGGCGCCTGTACAAGGTGGTCAAGTTCGCCAGCGACATCACCCGCCAGGTCAGCACCCAGCAGACCGCCGCCGAGTCGGCCCATGCCACTTCGGTGCAGAACGACGCCTGCGCGCGCAAAGGCTCGCAGGTGGTGCAGCAAACCGTACAGGTGATCGAGGAAATCTCCCAGGACCTCAACGCCGCCGCGCGCAGTATCGATGCGGTGAGCAAACAGTCGGAACTGATCGGGCAGATCGTCCAGACCATCCGCAGCATCGCCGACCAGACCAACCTGCTGGCCCTCAACGCGGCCATCGAAGCGGCCCGCGCCGGCGAGCACGGACGCGGTTTTGCGGTGGTCGCCGATGAGGTTCGCAACCTGGCGGCGCGCACCAGCAAGGCGACCCTGGAGATCGTCGAAGTGGTGCGCCAGAACCACGACCTGTCGTTGACTGCCGTGGCCAGCATGCAGTCGAGCCTGAGCCGCACGGGCCTTGGCGTGGAGCTGGCCAACGAAGCCGGTGAGGTGATTCTGGAAATCCAGCAGGGCTCGCAGCATGTGGTCGATGCGATCAGCCAGATCAACTCGACCTTGCAGTTGCACTGACGCGCTGATTGAGCTCGGTCTCGAGGGTCTGCAGGCTCAGTTCCAGGGCCCTGGCCAGGGCCTGGAGGTGCTCGATACCGGCGTCGCCGACACAGGCTTGCTCAAGCGCTTCGCAGCGCTGCACCACGCCCCGGGCCTTGAGCATCTTGGCGCCGCCCTTGATCCGGTGAGCCAGGCTGCGCAAGGCATCGCGGCTGGGCGTCGGGCCGAGGGCGCGCAGGGCCTTGAGGTCATCGCCGTTGCTCTGGGCCAGTTCCCGTAGCAGGCGTTCGACCAGTTGCGGGTCGCCCAGGGTCAGGTACCTGAGGTTGTCGACCTCGAAGCCGCTGGCATGTGCTTCAAGGTTATCGCTTGCCACTACCGGCGCAGCCGGGCTGTCGATGCCGGTCAGGTGACGGCGCAGTTCATTGAGGCCGATCGGCTTGAACAGGCAATCGTTCATGCCGCTGGCCAGGCAACGCTCGCGCTCTTCGGCCTGGGCGTTGGCGGTCAGGCCGAGGATCAGGCAGGGCTGGCGTTGCTGTTGCTGCTCCTCATTGCGCAGACGCCGTGCCAGTTGATGGCCGTCCATGCCGGGCATGTGGCAATCAGTGATGACCACCTCGAACTGCCCCTGCAGCCACAACCCCAGCGCCGCCTGGCCATCGCCGGCCTGGCTGACCTGATGGCCGAGCACGCTCAACTGGCGCTCGAGCAGCATCAGGTTGGCCGGGTAGTCGTCCACCACCAGGATGTTCAAGGCCTGCGTGGCTGGCGCTTGCTCGATCGGCGCCACCGGGGCGTGCACCACCGTCGCCAGCGCCAGTTGCAACTCGATATCGACGCGGGTGCCGCGGCCCGGGCTGCTGCTCAGGCTCAGGCGGCCGCCCATCAGCTCGCACAGGGTGCGGCTGATCACCAGGCCCAGGCCGGTGCCCTGGCGCGCGGGTTGCTCGCCCACCTGGGCAAAGTTGTGGAACAAGCGCGCCTGGTCTGCAGCGCTGATGCCGATGCCGCTGTCTTGCACGCTCAGCAGCACCCGACGCAGTTGCCCGGGTTGCGCCGGGCCGTAGCGCAGGGTGACTTGCACCTGGCCCTGCTCGGTGAACTTCAGGGCATTGCCCAGCAGGTTCGACAGCACTTGCTTGAGCCGCAGCGGGTCGACCATGAGGCCTTCGTCGAGGGCCTGCAGGTCGGTGACCAAGGCCAGGCCCTTGAGTCGCGCATTGCCCTCGAACACGCGCACGGTGGCGGCGACCAGGGCGGTCAGGTCGGTGGCTTCGGCGTTCAGTTGCATGTGCCCGGACTCGATGCGGGCGATGTCGAGAATGTCGCCGATCAGCGCCAGCAGGCCGTTGGCCGAGTCGAAGGCGACCTGCAACGACGCACGATCGGCGCGGCCCTGTTCGGCGTCCTTGACCGCAAGCTCGAGCAAGCCGATCACCGCGTTCATCGGCGTGCGGATTTCATGGCTCATGGTCGCCAGGAAGGTGCTTTTGGCGCGGCTGGCATCGTCGGCCTGGTCCTTGGCCAGGCGCAGCTCTTCGAGCAGGCGTTTGCTGAAGCCCAGCTCATGTTGCAATGCCTGCTGGGCTTCGCTGCGCTGGCGGATCAGGTTGCGCAGGTAGCGGTTCCAGAACACCACGCAGGCGATCAGCAGGCTGGCGACGATAACGATCTGCAGCATCAGCGAGCGGTAGTTGTACCAGGGGCTGTCGCTGATCAGCGCGTTGGTGCGCCAGCGGTTGGTCAGTTGCGCCAGCTCGTCCGGCTCGATACTCAGCAGCGCCTTGTCGAGAATTCCATGCAGCTCGGGCGCCGAGCGTGAGGTGGAGAAGGCACCGATCACCGGTTGATCGCCGAACAGCGAAGCGATGCGCAGGCGATCCTTGAACAGCCGGCTGATGAAGTAGGCGGCGTTGATCTGCGAACTGATGGCGGCATCGGCCTGGCCCTGGGCGACATGCTCCATCAGTGACAGGGGATTATCGACCTCGATCAAGCGGACTCCGGGGAAGTTCGCCTGTAACAGCGGCTTCAACGGATAGTCGCGGATGATCGCCAGGCGCTTGCCGTTCAGTTGTTCGATACCTTGCACGGCGTCAGGTTCGGCGCGAGTGACCAGTACCCGCGGGCTGAGCATGTATGGCCGGGTAAAGCGCAGGCGGGCCTCGCGCTGTTTGCTGGGGACCAAGGTACTGGCAATGTCGGCATCTCCCTGTTCAAGCAAGGCGATGGTTGCGGCACCAGGATCGGCTTCGATGAACTCGAACTTAAGGCCAGTACGCAAGCTGATTTGTTCCAGCACGTCGGCGCTGATGCCGCGCAGTTGCTGTTGGTCGTCATAAAAGGTCAACGGCGCGTAGTACTTGTTGAATACTACCCTGGCCACCGGGTGCTGCTCGATCCACGCTTGCTCCTGACGACTTAGCGGCAGGGCCCCGCGGTTGAGCAGCATGCTGGTGCTGCCACTGCTCCAGCGGCGCAGGATGTTCAGACGCTCGGTTTCACTGGTGACGGCCAGCGACTGGTTGAGCAAGCGCAGCAATCGGTCGTTGCCCAGGGCCAGGGCAAAGGCGAAGGTTTCGCGCTCGTGCCTGACGAAGTGCGAGATCTGCACACTTTCCTGAAAGCTCTTGCCGATCAGGTAGTCACTGCTGATGGCATCGCCGAGAAAGGCATCGGCCTGGCCCAGCGATACCGCCGACAAGCCGGCCATGGTCGAGGAGTACAGCTGCAGGTGGGCCTTGGGAAACAGGTGCTGGACCTCTTCATCCGGCAGGTAGTGATCGACCATCGCCAGACGCAGCCCGTCCAGCTCGTCATCGACGGCGCGGGTCTTGCCCTGGGGCGTGACGATGACTGGCAAGTCGTCGGCATAGGGTTGGCTGAGCACCAGTTGCGCATCGGCAGCCTCAAAGCCATTGGAACTGCCGAGCAGGTCGATGGCCCCGGTGTGCAGGGCAGTGATTGCCTGTTGACGGCTGTTGTAGCGGCGAACCTCGACAGCGATGCCCAGCAGCTCGCTGATCAGCCCGGCGTAGTCGGCGGTCAGGCCTTCGTATTCGTTCTGGCTGACATTGATATCGAAAGGCGGGTAGTCCGGGCTCGAGGTTCCCAGGCGCAGCACGGCTTTTTCCTTCAGCCAGCGCCGGTCATCTGCTGACAGGGCGACGCCTTCGCCGCCGACCACCGAACGCGCCAGTAATGTACGTGGCTCGCCGGGCTCATCGGCCAGGCTGCTGTCGAGCAGCAACAGCGGCAGGCAGCCCAGCACCAGGGCCAGCAGAGCAGGGCGGATGTTCATGACGGGCTCAGATCACCTGGTTACGAGTGGCCAGAGCCATTAACTCGACGAAAGATCCTACCTGAAGTTTCTCCATGATCCGGCTTTTGTAGGTGCTGATGGTTTTCGGGCTCAGCAGCATGCGTTCGCCGATGTCGTTGTTCGACAGCCCGGCCGCGAGCATGCGCAGCACTTCCATCTCGCGGTGCGACAGGCTGCCCAGGCGTTCTTCTTCAGAACCCAGCGGGCCACGGTTGGCCGACATGTCGGGGAAGGTCGAGTAGCCTTTGACCATGGCTTTCAAGGCGAATACCAGCGCTTCCAGGTCCTCGTCTTTGTGCACGAAGGCGGAGCTGCCGGCATCCAGGCAGCGACGGGCGAACAAACTGGCCGGTTGCCCGGTGAGGACCATGATTTTCGGGGTTTTTTCCAGCAGGTGCAGGCGCTTGATCACGCTCAGGCCATCGAGCCCGGGCAGGCCGATATCCAGGATGACCACATCGGGGCGCAGTTCGCGGGCCATCTGCACGGCAGCCACGCCGTCACCGGTTTCACCGACGATTTCGTAGCGTTCACGCTCGAGCAGCATGCGCACCGCAAGGCGAATCGTGGGGTGATCATCGACGATCAGTACCGAAGGCATTGGCACAACTCCTTGACGAAGAGGGTAGGCCGTTTCCTGAATCATTCAGGAAGACGAGTCGGGCCGGAGCCGGCGAGCCGCCAACGATACGTCGAATCAGGTTGCAAGAGTATGGGAAGTATAGAGGCGTTGAAAATTGTGGTAGGAATTGTAGAAAATTCCTACGCGTCAGTTAGATAAAGGCCGCTGCGCGGCCTATCGCCGGCCTTGCCGGCGATGGCTGCAAAGCTGCCCGCTGATTCAGAACGAGGTGGTAAACGAGGCGAAGTACGCCCGGCCTGCTTCGTTATAGGTCAGCGCCCCGGCTTCATCGGAGTTGCCCTCGCGGTACAGGCGCTTGTCGAACAGGTTGTTGACGCCCACGCGCATGCTCAGGTTCTTGGTGAACTCGTAACCGCTGCTGATGCCGACAATGCCATAGGGATCGACGTCCTTCTGCACCTTCTTGTCCAGGGTTTCATTGGCCCGGGCGTTGTAGGTTGGCGCTTCCTGCTTGCCGTAGTAGGTGCCGTTGAGCTGGAACGACAGCTTGTCGGTGACATTCCAGTCCAGGGTCGAGTTGACCGTGTACTCGGGGATGATGCTCAGTGGCTCGTCGGTTTTCTTGTCCTTGGACTCGATCATGTAGGTGAAATTGGTGTTCCAGTCCAGCGCCGGAGTCAGCTCGACGAACAGGTTGCCCTCGACCCCTTGCACCACGGCTTTGCCGGTGTTTTCCCAGCGCAGGATGCGCCGGCCGTTGGGCAGGCGGAACAAGGTCTGGTTGCCGGCCTCGATCTTGTTCTTGTAGTCGTTACGGAAGTAGGTAGCGCTGGTGCGCCAGGTGCCCTTGTCGTAGGCCAGGCCCAGCTCCTTGTTGACGCTGGTTTCCGGGTCGAGGTTGGCGTTGCCCAGCAGGTAGCAGCCGCCTTCGTTGAGCTCGCCGGAGTTGCAGCCGCCGCCACGGCTGTACAGCAGGTAGTTGGGGTTGGCCTGGTACAGGTTCGGGGTCTTGTAGGCGCGGGCGATGCCGCCCTTGATGCTCAGAGCCTCGGTGATCTGGTGCGAGGCGTTCAGGCTCGGGCTCCAGTTGTCGCCGTAGTCTTCGTGGTGGTCCAGGCGCAGGCCGGGGGTGACGATGGTGTTTTCACCGACTTCGATATTGTCCTCGGCGTACAGGGCAAAGCTGCGCGCGGTGGATTTGGTCTGGGTGCGGTCAAAGCCCGGCAGCTCGGCACCCGGGTCATAGCTTTGCGGGCGCAGCGAACCTGGGTCGTTGAGCGACTCGTAGAGGTACTCGCCGCCCAGTGTCAGCACCTGCTCCAGGCCCATGCTCAGCGGCAGGTTGACCTCGCCGGTGGCGCGGGTGTTGCGCAGGCGCGACTCGAAGCGCCCGGCACCGCCCGATGGCGCGCCTTCGCCCCAGCCGGCCAGGCCTTCGTTGAGACGCTCGTTGCGGGTCAGGTCGTAGGACAGCGAGGCGGTGGAGGTGCCCCAGTCGTAGTCGCCACGGTGGGTCAGGGCAAAGCTTGAGCGCTGCATGACGTTGGTTTCCTTGCCCACCTGGCTCTCGACGAACTCGCCGCCGGCGTTGAGCATGGTGTCGCCGGCAAAGATGTTGCCCTGGCGGCTGTAGCTGGACTCCAGGTCGACGGTGTTGGCCGGGTCGATCTTCCAGCTCAGCAGGCCGTTGATGTCCTTGTTGCGCACACCTTCGCGGCCGGCCATCAGCGATTCTTCATAGGCCTGGTGCGCCGAGTTGATCTTCATGTCGTCGGCGTCGGTCTTGTTCAGGTTGCCGTACACGCGAAAGATCAGGCTGTCGGTGAGCGGCCCGCTGAGGCTGAAGTTGACCCGCTTGCCGGTACCTTCGGAGTCGTCCTCGGGGAGCATGGTGTAGAGGGTCATCGAGCCGCGCAGGTCCTGGGTCGGGCGCTTGGTGATGATGTTGACCACACCACCCATGGCACCCGAGCCGTAGCGTGCGGCAGCCGGGCCGCGGAGGATCTCGATGCGTTCGACTTCTTCGGCCGGCACCCAGTTGGTTTCGCCGCGGGTGTCGCGGTCGCCGCTCCAGCCGTAGCGCACGGCGTTGCGCGAGGTCGACGGCTTGCCATCGATGAGGATCAGGGTGTTTTCCGGGCCCATGCCGCGCAGGTCGATCTGGCGGTTGTTGCCACGCGCGCCGCTGCTGCTGTTGCCGGTGAGGTTGACCCCCGGCTCGCGGCGGATGATGTCGGAAAGATCGTTGACCGGCGGACGCTTCTTGATGTCTTCAGCGGTGATGATCGACACGCCTGGCGCTTGCTTGAGCTCCTCTTCGGCGGTGCCCAGCACCCGGGTGTTCTCCAGCTCGATCGCCTGCCGGCTGCCGTCCACTGGCAGGTCGGTGGGCTGCACCTGGACTTCGTCCGGTTGCAGCTCCAGGGGCGCTGCGGCCAGTGCCGTGGAACCCAGGGTGGCCAGCAAGGCAATGCTCAAGCGGCTGAGGTTGAAGCGCGACACCATGTCAGATCTCTCCTGAAACAAAGGGTGAACGGCCTGGACGGAAGGGCCGGGCCGTTCGGGAAGTCGAGAATGATAAGAATTACCATTCGCGTGTAAACCCTTAAGGAGAAAAATAAAATATTAACGAAGCAGGGCGGTAAAACCCTGCTACGGCGATTCCGACAGATTAATGGCAAAAGGCCTTTAGAACTGTAGGGATGCTGCCAGGCTTGAGGTGCGGCCGGGTGCTGGCATCATGCTTTGCGACATGGGGTCGAGGTAGTACTGGTCGGTAAAGTTGTAAACATTGAAACTGACCTTGAGTTCATCGCTGACCTGGTAGTCGGCGAAAAAATCATAGATGCGCGCTTCCAGGTAGTGCTGCTGTGGGGTGGTGGTGCCCACGTGCCAGCTTTTATCCAGCACGTACATCGGCCCGCTGGTGTAGCGCATGCGTATGCCACTGGCCAGTTTCTGCTCGAAGGCCTTGGCCCCCAGCACCAGGTTGACGCTGTAGCGCGGCGGGTTCTGGGTGTTGGTGTAGGAACCCTGGAAACCGCCGGTGGTGCAGTCCGGCGTTTCGCTCTTGCCGCCGTCGCGCAGGGCCTGGGCAAAGGCGCGGTCGCAGGTTTCGGCCTTGATGTTGTAGACGTATGAGGCGTCGGCGAACCACCAGGCGCTGTCGTAGTGGCTCTGCAGCTCGATGCCCTGGGTGGTGAAGCTGTCGACGTTGCGGATCTTCAACTCGCCGTTGAAACCGGGGCGGCCCTTGGGGTTGTAGCGATAGTTGCGGGTGACCATGTCATCGATGGTGTTGTGAAAGTAGGCCAGCTTGAACCCGGCCTGGTCGTTGTCCAGCAGCAGGTTGCTGCCCTTGAACGATGCGCCGACCTCGAAGGTTTTCATCCGCTCCGGGCGCAGGTCGTAGTTGGGTTCTGCCGACCAGCTGCCCAGGGTGGTCTCGAACAGCGACGGCATGCGCATGCCCTGGTTGTACAGGGCATAGGCCATGACATTGGGGGTAAAGGCATAGCTGACGCTGTAGGCCGGGGCGAAGCCGTGGCCAGACAGTTCGGCATTGTCGGCGAAGCCGGCAAATTCGGCGTTCCACCACGGCTCGTCGGGGCCGGCCCCGGCCGGCGCGGCATACAGCGCCTGGCGGTTGCGGTCATAGATGCGGTAACCGCTGTAGCGCCCGCCAGCGGTGAACGTCAGCTGCGGGACCGGTTTGTATTCCAGGGCGGTGCTGAGGCTGTATTCGTGGCGATAGCCATTGCGTTCGATGCGGTTGTTTTCCAGGTCGTCCTGCCACGGCTTGCGGCTCGGGTCGATGGTTTCGTACTGGTACGAGGCGCCATAGGTCAGGGCGTAGTCGCCGCTGCCGGTCACCAGGCGGCTGGTGTTGCTGATGTCGGTGCCGACCTTGAGGTTGCTCAGGTCGGACTTGAGCGATTGGCGGTAGTGCTCGCTTTGCTCGTCCTGATAGCCCTGGCCGCGTTGCGGCGCGGTAAAGCCGACGTTGTTGTACATGATGCTGCGCCCGAAGGTTGCCCAGGCATGACCGTTGAGGTCGATGTAGCGGGCCAGGCTGTCGTCCTCGGGGCGCCATTTGAACTCGCTGGTGAGGGTGTGCAGCTTCATGTTGCCGGGCTTGAACTGGATCATCTGGTTGGCGCCGCTGTAGTCGTAGACCGGGTCGAGGGTCTCGCGCACAAAGCAGCCGGTGCTGTCCCACATATTGTCGCCGTCCGGCACCGGGGCCGCGATGGCCGAGCATTGCTGGTAATACTCGGGGGCGGCGCTCATCCAGAAGGCTTCGTCGTAGCGGTCGATGTCTTTTTTGAAGTCGCCCAGTGGTTGGGTCATCGACGGGCCTGAGCGGCCAATCTGCGAGGGCATGATTTCGCCAAAGCTCGAATCCATGTAGCGGTAGCCCAGGCCCAGCTCCAGGCCGTTGTCGCGGTACAGGGTGCCCTTGAGCATGAAGGATTTGTTGTGGGTGCTGGAGTTGAGCACCTCTTCGCCGGGCCAGTAGTTGCGTGCCACGGTGTTGGCATCGACCAGGGCGCCGCCACTGATTACCGAGGTGTCGTAGCGCGAATAACCGTGCTTGCCGGCAAAGTAGTTGTTGTTACGTCGCTCGGCGTAGGCGGCGACCACATCGAAGGCTTCGTCCTTGTGGGCGAAGGCCAGGCTGCGCGACCAGTCGTGCGCGTGCAGCAGGTCATTGCGCTCGGTGCGTGGGCGCACCCGATAGTCGCTGGGGACGTCGGCGCTGCTGTTGTCCGCCAGCGAGCCGCGCAGGCGCCAGCCGGTGGTCTCGCCGGGCTTGAGGATGTCATCGACGGTCAGTGTCTGCATCTCGACCGAGCCGCCGATGGCGCCGGAAGCACCGGCGTCCAGGCTCGGGCCCTTGTTGACGGTGACGCTGCTGATCAGATCCGGGTCGATGTAGGCACGCTGTGCAGTGCCGGCGTAGCCGCGGTAAACATCCAGCGACTGCTGGCTGCCATCGACCTTGACCGGCACCCGGCCCTGGCCCTGGATGCCGCGGATGTTGACTTCGATGCCGCCGCCGTTGCGCCCGTCGGAGGTCTGCACGCCAGCGATGCCGGCGAGCAGGTCGGCATTGGAGCGACCGCGAAAACGCTCCAGTTGCTCCAGATTGCGGGTTTCCACCGAGCGCGGCACGCCGTAGTCCTTGAGCCCGTCGTCCGCGGCCTGGCCCTTGACCCGGGTGGCGCCGAGCTCCAGGGCATCACTGGCGTGCGCGGCCTTTTCGATCAGCACCCGGCCGTCGTCACTGAAGTAGGCGCTCAGGCCGCTACCGGCCAGCAGTTTGCTCAAGGCCTGGGCCGGCGCGTAATGGCCCTGCAGGCCCAGCGACGGCTTGCCGGCGGTCAGGCGCGCATCCACCGACAGCAGCAGGCCGGCACTGGCGGCGAACTGGGTCAGGGCCTGGTCGAGGGTGCCAGCGGGAATCTGGTACAAGCGTTGTTCCTGGCGGGCAGCTTCGGCCTGGGCGGGCATGGCCAGGCTGCAGCAGGCGCTGCCGAGCAGGCCGGCGAGCAATCCGCTGCGGATTGCCAAGCTCAGGGGGGACGGGCAGGGGGGCGGCAGGTTCGGCATCCCGAAGACTCCTTTGAGAATGCGTATTGGTTAGCTTTGATGACTAACCCGAACGAGCGGCGCAAACCGACAACGGCTTGCGCAGTTATTTTTGCGAAAGTGCAAGCACGGGCGGTCAACGCGCGGTGACGGTCACCCAGTAGCGGCTCAGGTAGTGCACCCGGATCGGCAGGCTGTCTTGCAGGGCGGTGAGGGTGCGCTCGCTGTCGGCGAGGGCAAATACGCCGGTGATTGGCAGTTCGGCGATGGCCGGCTCGCAGCGGATGACCCCGCGCCGATGGCGGCCCAGTTCCTCGAGAAAACGCCCCAGCGGCTGGCGCTCGGCAATCAGCCGGCCGTGCTCCCAGGCAATGCTGTTGCTGTCGGCCGGATGCTGTGGCCCGCAGCCCTGGCGGTTGAACCACAGGCCATGGCCGGCCGTGAGCAACTGCTCGGTGCCCGCCCCGGGGCGAATCATCAAGGCGCCTTCGAACAGCTCGACGCGGCTGCCACCCTGCAGCTCGCGCACGGCAAAGCGGGTACCGAGGGCCTGCACTTCACCAGCCAGGGTCTGGACCTTGAGCGGCCTTGGGTCTTTGCCGCTGGTCAGCAGCAGCTCGCCTTCGAGCAGGTGGATGCGCCGCTCTTGTGGGCTGAACTGGATGTTGACGCTGCTGCGGCTGTTGAGCAGCAGCTGGCTGCCATCGGCCAGTTGCAGGCGGCGCACTTCGCCGGGGGCGCTGCGCTGGTCGGCCATCGCCTCGCGCCACGGCAGGTGGCGCTGCCCCAGGTAAGCGCTGCCGCCCAGCAGTAGCACGACGCACAGCTGGCGCAGCAGCGAACGCCGGCTCTGGCGCTCTTCGAGCACGCTGCGGGCAGTTTGCGCAGGCACGGCGGCGAGGGTCTGCTGCAGGGTTTGCAGGCGCTGCCAGGCGCGCCGGTGCTCGGCATCGGCCGCTTGCCAATCGGCAAACGCCAGGCGTTGCCCGGCATCCAGCGGGCCGTCCCAGTGCAGCATCAGCCAGTGGCTGGCCTGCTCGACAATCGCCGCGTCGATCGGTGCATCGTTTACCGCGCTCATTCGCTGTAGAGCACCTGGTAGCAGGCCTGGATGGCGCGGATCATGTACTTTTGCACCGAGCTTACGGTGACCCCCAGGCGCTCGGCGATCTCGGCATAGCCCAGGCCTTCGAAGCGCGACAGCAAAAAGGCGCTGCGCACCTTGGCCGGCATGCTGTCGAGCATCTGGTCGATCTGTTGCAGGGTCTGCAGGATCATCGCGCGGGTCTCCAGCGACGGCGTTTGCGGTTCGTCCAGGTGGGCGATGCTGGCCAGGTACGCCTGCTCGATGCGTTGCCGGCGCCACTGGTCGATGACCAGGTTGCGCGCCAGTTGCACCAGGTAGCTGCGGCCCTCGTCGTGGCCGGGCAAACGGCCGCTGACCAGCAGGCGCAGGAAGGTGTCGTGGGCGATGTCGGCAGCACGCTCACGGTCGCCCAGGCGCTTGCGCAGCCAGGCCTGCAGCCAGCCGTGGTGATCGCGATAGAGGCCATGGAGCTGTTGCTGGGGAGCGGGGGAGGTAGGGGACACCCGGAGATCCTGAAACATGAAAGATGCAGTTGCGAATTGTTCGCATTATAAGGGCAAAAAAAGAACCGTGACCAGCCTGTCGGCGAGTCACGGTCAAGGGGGGGGGGAGAATCAGATTGCCGGCGATGGGGCGCGAAGCGGCCCCGAATTAATTACTGCTGCAACACCGTCGCCTGGTTACCCGCACCAAACTGCTGGATGGTCGCGGCCATGTTTGCGCCGCTCTGGTCGACCATCGCCTGGTTGGCCGAGCCGCCCTGGGTCACGTAGGCGACGTTGACGCCGTCGGTCTGCTTGATGTTGGCCTGGTTGTTGTCGCCGTACAGCTGCCAGGTGTAGCTCTGGTTGCCGCTGCCCGATTGCTCGACCTTGACGCTGTTGCCGGCGCCGCTGCTGACGCCGGTGGCGTAGTTGGCGGTGCCGCGCTGGTCGGCGATCAGCAGGTTGTCGCTGCCGTTCTGTTCAAAATACAGCTCGTTGTTGTTGTCGACCTGGGCAAGTTCGGCGCTGTTGCCGCTGCCGTTCTGGTTCAGGCGGGCGAGCTGGGTGCTGCCGTCCTGGGTGAAGTTGGCACTGTTGCCGCTGCCGTTCTGGTTGACCTCGGCGCGCTGGGCGCTGCCGAACTGGCCGCCGGACTTGTCGCCCTTCCAGTTGCTGGCGAGGATCTTGTTGCCGGTGCCGGTGGAGCTCACCGTGAGCACGTGGTTGTCGCCATTCTGGTAGGTGTAGTGGACGTTGCCCTGGCCGTTCTGGAACACCGTGGTGGTCGACTGCTGCGATCCGAACTGGTCGGCATAGCTGGCGTTGAGGCTGCCGGCCTGGGTGATGCTGGCCACGTTGCCCTCGCCGAAGCTCTGGTCGAGCACGCTTTCGTTGGTTTGCCCGTACTGGGTCACCGTGGCCTGGCTGCCCAGTTGGGTGTCTTGCCAGACTTCGCTGGAGTTGGCGCTGCCGGTCTGGCTGATGGTGACGCTGCCGTCCTGGCCTTCGCGCTGATCGCCATAGGCCCAGTTGTCATCGCCGGCCTGGTAGATGCCGATCTGGCCATTGTTGTAGTTCAGGTGCTCGGCGGCGCTGTAGTTGCCGCTACCGGCCTGGATACTCAGGGCGTTGTTGCCGCCGCCTCCGTACTGCTGCTCGACAAAGGCGCGGTTGTTATCGCCGAATTGCACGGTGGTGCCCTGGCTGCCGGCCTGGGTGTCCTGGTAGATGAACGAGAAGTTGCCGGTGCCTTGCTGGGTCTGCTGGGCGCTGTTCTCGACCCCCAGCGACTGGCTGGCGTGGGTGTTGTTCAGGGCCCCGGCGTTTTGCTGGTTGATCTGGCTGCCGAACTCGTACAACTGCTCGGCGTAGCCGGCGTTGTAGTCGCCGGCGCCGCTTTGCTGGATCTGGCTGTTGCCGCCGTCCTGCTTGGCGGCGTGGTTGTTGCCCAGGCCCAGCTGGTTCTGGGTGGTGGTACTGAGCGGCGCGGCGGTCTGCTTGACCTCGGCGATGTTCTCGGTGCCGAACTGGCTCTGGGTCGACTGGCTGTCGTCAGCCATGGCCTGGCCGGCAAGGGCCAGGACAATGGCGGCGCTTAAAGGAGCGAGCTTGAACATGGTGGTGCCTCCAGGTTTAACGGTATTGGTTGACCTGCACGCGCTGACCGTTGCCGGCCTGGATCACCGAGCTGGAAAGCCCGCTGCCGGCCTGCTCGATGCTGGCGCTGTTGCTGTTGCCGTATTGCTCGATCTGCGCGCGGTTGTTGCTGCCGCTCTGGCTGATCGAGGCGCTGTTGCCGTAGCCCTGCTGGCTGATCGAGGCCATCAGGTCGTTGCCTTGTTGCAGGATGTACGCCTCCTGCGCGCCACCTTGCTGGACGATGCGCCCGAGCAGCGCCTGGCCGTCCTGGCCAATCGCTGCGCGGTTGCTCTGGCCGTTCTGCTCGACCAACGCCTGCTGGCCACTTGAGGGCGCCAGTGGCTGCATCGACAGCTCGCCCAGGTCGCTGCCCATGGCCAGGTCAGCGTTGTCCATCAGGTCGTCGGCCAGGGCGCCCTGAGCGCTCAGGCTCAGGCACAGCAGCAAGGTGGTCAGGCGCGCCATGGTCGTTCTCCTGTGGTTACTGCACGGTGACCGGCACAGTGCGCACGGTGCCCAGGCTGGTGGTGACGGTTGCCGTCGGTGCCGGTGTGCTCGGCGCGACGCTGTTGGTGACGCTCAGCCGCCAGCGTCCGGTCAGCGGTACCGGGGTGGTGCCCAGGCTGACCAGGCCGGTCGGGGTGCTGACCTGCACGGTGACGGCGTTGAGCAGGATCGCCGAGGTGGTGCCGGAGATGTCCCAGGTAAAGCGACCGCCAGCCCGCGCCGTGACCGTTGCGGCGGTGACGGTGAAGTTCTCTGCCGGTGGCCGTGGCGACACCTGCACCGTGACCGTGGCCGGTGCCGACAGGGCACCTGCGCTGTCGCGGGCGATGTAGGTGAAGGTGGTGCTGAACGCGGCCAGGATCACTGCCGGCGGGGTGTAGGTGACCTGGTTGCCGTCGGTGCTGACCGTGCCGCGGCCCAGCGCCGGCTGGGTAACGCTGGCGACCGTCAGTGGTACGTTGCCATCCGGATCGCTGTCGTTGCCCAGCACGTTGATCGGCAAGGCCACGCCGAGGGTGCTGGCGGTGTCGTTGACAGCCAGCGGCGGCTGGTTGGCGGCGACATTGACCGTGACGTTAGTGACGGGTGATTTCAGCCCTTTGCTGTCCTGGGCACGGTAAGTGAAGGTGACCACCAGCGGCGCATTGACTACTGCCGGTGGGGTGTAGGTGACGGCCGTGGTGCCGTTGAGCACCACCGTGCCCTGGCCGGTGGCCGGCTGGGTGAGGTCGCTGATGCTCAGCGGCACGTTTTCGTCAGGGTCGCTGTCGTTGGCCAGCAAGTTCAGGCTCAGCGGCACGCCAACGCGGGTGCTGCCGACGTCGGCCTGGGCCACTGGCGGCTGGTTGGCGGCGTCGACCGGGGCATTGCCGATTACCACCACCGGCTCGCTGTCGCTGCCGCCGGCGGCGGATTTCACCGTCACGATCGCAGGCGGCTGGCTCAGCTCGTTGACCGTCAGGGTCTGCAGGGTGCCGGACTTCGACAACCGCCCGTAACCCTGGGCGACCAGGTCGGGCACCTGCACTTCATCACTGGAGCTGGCCTCGATGCGCAGGCGCTTGTTGGCCCAGTCATAGCGGGCGGTGGTGACCTTGACTACGTCGCTGAGCTTGCTCGACAGCGCGGTGGGGCGGGTGGCGCCGGTCGGGTCGCTGGCGGTGACGACGATGACTGGCGGCGGTGCGGCGCTGCTCAGGTGCTGGGCGAAGAACAGGCCATTGTTGTCGGCCAGCAGGTTGAACTGGCAGGGCGAGGGCGGGGTGCCCGGCACCAGCGCAAGGGTCTCGCGCATGCACAGCGTGGCGTTGTTCGGCGCCTTGGCGAACACCTCGACGCGGGTGCCGTCCGAGGTGCGCCGGTAGCTGGCCCGCTGCAGTTCGGCAGGGGTTTGCTTGCGTGGGTCGAGGACCTTGCCGGAGACCGTGAACAGGTTGGTCTGGATGGTCCCGGCCGGGCCCTGGATGCGCACGAAGTTGGTGTTGTTGGGGCTGCCGGTGACCGCTTCGGTGATGTTCGGGTCGCCGACGTAGGTTTCGCTGGCGCCGGTGTCCGGGTTGATCTCGGTGTAGGGGCCGCCGACGCCGCGCAGGAACGGCCCGATCGCGCCGTTGAGCACGCCGCTGAAGTTGCCCGGGGCGCCGATGCCGATGTCGCGGGTAATGTTGATGGCGCGGCGCCCGGCGGTGGTGACGTTGACCGTCTCGACCCCGTACGGGTGGGTGATCACGTAGGTGCCGGTGCGCGGCACCGAGGCGCGGATACGGATACGGGCGAAGCTTTGCTGGTCGCCGTCCACCGGGTTTTCGGCGGCAAACGCCGCCTCGATGCCGGCGACATAGACTTCCAGCTCGTAACCGCTGTTGCCTACTTCAGGGATTTCGGTCTCGGCCAGAAACCAGAACATCTCCGGCGGCCAGTTGTCGGGGAACACCAGCGGCAGGGCGTCGTCGTACACCCCGGGCTCCGGCAGCAAGGTACACATGTAGGCCGGCGGCACCGAAACCGCTACCCGCGAGCTTGCCGCCCGCGACTGGCACAGCTCCAGCGACAGGTTGCCGTGGTCCTGGTACCACATCGGGTAACGCCCGGTGGCCAGGGTGTAGGGGCCGGGATCGACCGCCTTGAGGCCGGCCCAGGCAGTGCCGGCCAGCGAGAGGGAAAGCCCGGCTGCGCAGAGCGCCAGGCGTGGCCAGTTGTTCATGCTGCCTCCTGCTACGGGACGTGGCGTAAGAGTGTTCATGGCACGAGCACCACTTCTTCGCTGTCGCTACCGCCGTTGGCGCTGGTCACCGTGACCTTGGCGGGCGGAATCGGCGACAGGCCGGTGGTGAGGGTCTTGACCGCGCCATTGCCGCTCAGGGTGCCGATCGTGGCGCCGTTGCCGGTGCGGGCGCTGAGCACGGGCGGGCTGGTTTCGTCGCTGGTGCTGGCGACCAGGGTCAGTTGCCCGGAGGCCAGGCTGTACTCGGCGCGCTCAATCACCACCAGGTCGGTCAGCGCCAGGGTCAGGGTGGTCGGGGTACTGGAGGGGATCGCCAGGCTGTTGTCGGCGGTCACCTGCAGGTTCAGCGGCAGCGACGGGTTGAGCACCGACTGGGCGTACCAGGCGCCAGTGGTGTTGGCCTCGCTGAGGTTGAGGTTGGGGGTCTGGCTGACCAGGGTGGCGGTCGCCGGTGGCGGCGGGGCTTGTACGAACAGGTCCTGCTGGGCACGCAGGTCGCCGTTTTCGCTATGCCGCGAATAGGTGCTGCGCTGGGCGATCACCGGGGTCGGGCGGGCGACGGTGGAGAGCTTGCCCGAGACCGAGAACAGTTCGGTACGCAAATCCAGGCCGTTGGGGCCCTCGATGCGCACGAAGTTGGTGTTGAACGGGCTGCCGGTCACCGCTTCCTGCAGGTTCGGGTCGCCGATGAAGCGTTCGCTGGCGCCGGTGGCCGGGTTGGTTTCGCTGTAGGGGCCACCGGCACCGCGCAGGAACGGGCCGACATCGCCCTTGAGCGCCCCGGTGTAGGTTTTCGGCGAGCCGATGCCGATGTCGCGGGTCATGTTGATTGCCCGCCGCCCGGCCGCCGGCACATCGAACACTTCGACGCCGTAGGGGTGGGTGACGATGTAAGTGCCTGGCGTGGGCACGTCGACGCGGATACGCACCCGGGCAAAGCTGACCTGGTCACCGTCGACCACGTCTTCGGCAGCGAAGGCGGCCTCGATGGCGGTGCCGTAGGTCAGGTCGATGCCGCTGGCGGCGTCGGTGATGGCGGCATCGGCGGTGAACCAGAAGGTTTCGTCGGGGTAGTTGCTCGGGAAGCTGATCGGCCGGGTGTCATCGAACACCCCGGGGGCGGGGTTGAGCACGCACATGTACGACGGCGCCCCGGGTGCACCGGGCACCCGCGAACTGACCGCCTTGGACAGGCACAGGTCGAGCACCCGGCCATGGGTGTCCTGGTACCAGGCAGCAAAGCCGCCGGTAGCGGGCAGGTAAGGGCCGGGGTCTACTTCGAACAGGGCGGCCTGGGCCGGTGCCTGGATAATGCTCGCCAGGATCAGCAGAGCCAGTGGGTGGGGCGTTGGACGGTGCATGAGTCTTCCCTCTTGCAATCGGGCCCATGGACTTGGGTCGTCTGCACAGGCATCGGCAACATCCGTACCAATTTATTCTCAAGGCGCTGCAGGCCTTGCTGCACAAGGCCTGGGGTGCGGTTACAGGGTGTCGGCAGAGCCACTCGACTCGGGGCGCTGGCCCCAGGGTTGGGGGCAAGTGGGGCAAGCGGGCGGGGGAATTGCGCGGGCTGGGCTATAACCTAAGGAGCGTTCATTCGGGAGTCAGTGATGAGCAGCCAGCCACGCCTCGATTCGTCGTCCCTGCAGCTCGCAAGCCCGGCCCCGGCCGCCGCGCGCAAGCCGTTCAACCTGCTGCGCTGGTACGCCTTCGTCAGCCTGGCGATCATCCTTTCAGTGGCCGTGGGCCTGGGCTTGATCTCCAGCCGCTTCGTGATCAACGAAAGCGTCGAGCGCGACGCCTTGCTCACCGCCCAGTTCATCCAGGCCATCGCCCTGGCCGAAGTGCGCCACGTGTCGATCCCCAACGTGCGGACCATGGGCGAATTGCTCGACCCGCGCCTGGACCAGGCCTTCCCGGATGTCGACCCCGAGGCCCGGCGCAGCGCCCGGGGCGAGTTCCTCGACCATATCGCCCACCTGCCCGACGTGTTGCTGGCCAATATCTACGCCCCGGACCGCATGGTCATCTGGTCGAGCAACCCGGCGCTGGTGGGCAAGATGATCGACGCCGATGACGACCTTGACCATGCCTTCGACCAGAAGATGCGCGTCTCGGCCAGCTACCACGACGTCGACCAGGCGCGCAGCGAGCAGAAGTTCATTACCCCGCCCGAGCAGTTGTTCATCGAGAACTACATCCCGCTGTTCGATGCCGAGGGCGGCAACGTCACTGCCATGGTCGAGATCTACAAGGAGCCCCGCGACCTGATTTTGCGTATCGAACGCGGCCTGTTGCTGATCTGGCTGGCCACGGCGATCGGCGCGGGGCTTGTGTACATCGGCCTGTACGGCATCATGCGCCGCGCCGCCCGGCAGTTGGCGGTGCAGCAAAAGTGCCTGATCAACAACGAAACCTATGTGGCCCTGGGCGAGATGTCGTCGGCGGTGGCCCACAGCCTGCGCAACCCCCTGGCGAGCATTCGCTCCAGCGCCGAACTGGCCCAGGAGATCGAAGAGGGGCCGGCGCAGAAGAACATCGGCGACATCATCAGCCAGGTCGACCGCATGTCCCACTGGGTGCGCGAGCTGTTGCAGTCGCTGCGGCCCTTGAACGATACCCCGGAGCCGGTAGACCTGCTGCGGGTGCTGCAGGACAGCCTGCAAGGCTTTGCCCCGCAACTGCTGCGCCAGGGCGTGCGCCTGCAGATGGGCGAGTTGCCCCAGGCCCTGGTGTTGTGCCAGCCGGTACTGCTCGGGCAGATCTTCAACAGCCTGGTCGCCAACGCCCTGGAGGCCATGCCCGAAGGCGGTGAACTGCGTGTCGAGCGGCGCCGGCAAACGCGCCAGGGCCTGACCCTGCAGTTGTGCGACAGCGGCAAGGGCATGACCGAGGAGCAGCAACGCATGGCCTTCAAGCCGTTCTTCAGCACCAAGCAAGGCGGACTGGGGGTTGGCCTGGTGCTGGTGCGGCGGATCATGGAGCGCTTTGGCGGAACGGTGAAGCTCAGTAGCGAGGAGGGGCAGGGTACGTGTGTGTTGCTGACGTTCAGGGTGGTGGGGAAGTAACGGATAAAGCACTTTAATAAATACTGATAACTATATGAATTTAAACACATTACTGTTTTTTAGCTTCCGCAGGGTAAAGACCCAGAACTGGGGGTGGTTTTCCAACATCACTCTTCGTAAATAATATTAGGTTGTAGGCATAACCTATTGATAATTAACGAATACACATCCTGATACAGATGTGGCCAGGTAATTGCAAAACGACATTACCGGTCCCTGAATCTGGGTGAAGATGATGAAAACCCCAACCCCCACGCCTCTTGTCCTGAGCATCGCCCTGGCCATTGCCTTGCTGGCTGATGCCAACGCCAGCCGCCTGGATGATGTCGAGCCGCCAGAGCCTGGCGACCCCTCGGCCTTTAGCGATCCACCCGCCGACAGCGCCGCAGCGTTGAACAACCTGCTGTCGCTGCCCGAGGCCAACCTCGGCGCCTTCGACCTGCCCGAGGGTGAGGGCGACCGCACCACCCCGCGCCAGGAGAACGAGCGCCCGCCCGCCCTGCAAACCAGCTTCAACTACCCCACCAACGGCGCCCCCAGCCCGATGTTCGGCGCCCAGCCGTTCAGCCAGCAACTGCTGCTGTTCGAAGAATTCGGCCCGACCCGCCTCGACCCGACCACCCCCGCCGGGCTACTGGTGTTCCCGGCGCCCAGCACCGGCCCGGCGCCGCAGCAAGACCCGCTCAACGTCGCGCGCAGTGCGCCGTCCGGGCCGTTGCTCGATGCCTTTCTCAAGCAGCCGGGCCTGACTCCGTTCCCCGGCCAGTTTGCCAACGTTGTCGACCGCAACCCCTGGCAGCAGCAGATCGAGCTGTTCCTCAACCGCCACATCGGCTCTGCCGCCGAAGGCCGGCCACCAGGAAAGGGCTGGTCGCACCAGCGCTGGAACGAGTTCTACCCCCAGGCCGCCTACAAAACCGCGCAAGCCGGGGCGCGGATCAACAGCGGCCTGCGTGACGCCATGCAGATGCACCACTACAGCGTCGGCGAGTTCGGCCCCGGCGGCCTGTACTACAACACCGCCGGCCAGGCCAACACCCTGGGCACCACCAAGGGCGTCGATACCCGCTTCCACCCCAACATGCCGCTGCAGGATCACAAGTCGCTATGGACCTTCGACGGCACCTTGCCGGCCAAGCTGTTGATGGTGCGATACGGCCAGCCGCTGCTGATGCGCCATTACAACGCCTTGCCGATCGACCCCGCCGCCAACCACGGCTTTGGCCTGCACACCATCAGCACCCATGAACACAACGGCCACGCCCCGGCCGAAAGCGACGGCTACGCCAACGCGTTCTTCTTCCCGGGCCAGTACTACGACTACCGCTGGCCGATCCAGCTGGCCGGCTACGACAGCATCAACACCCGCGCCGAAGACCCGCGCGCGGCGTTCCCCTGCACCCCGGGCGAAACCCTGTGGGTCAACGACGCCAACCCGGGGCTGAAAACCTGCGAGAACGGCAGTATCCGTATTCGCGGCGACTGGCGCGAAACCATGAGCACCCACTGGTTTCATGACCACATGCTCGATTTCACCGCGCAGAACGTCTACAAGGGCAACGCTGCGATGATGAACTACTACAGCGCCCTGGACCGCGGCAACGAGGCCTTCGACGATGGCGTCAACCTGCGCCTGCCCAGCGGCTCGGCGCTGTCGTGGGGCAATCGCGACTATGACCTCAACCTGCTGATCGCCGACAAGGCCTGGGGCCAGAACGGCCAGCTGTGGTTCAACCCGTTCAACACCGACGGCTTTCTCGGCGACCAGATCCTGGTCAACTGGCAATACAAGCCATACCTCGACGTGCGCGCCCGCAGCTACCGCCTGCGCATCCTCAACGGTTCGGTGTCGCGCTACCTGAAACTGGCGCTGGTGCGTGAAATCAAGGGCAGCGGCGGCGAGTTCGCCGGGCCCAAGGGTTCGGGGCTTTCTTATGCGCGGGTGCCATTCCACATGATTGCCAACGACGGCAACATCATGGAGCACGCGGTGCCGTTCGACGGCAGCATGGACCTGGACGCCAACGGCGACAAACAGGACCACAACGCCATCCTGCCGACCCAGGGCATCGCCGAGCGCTTCGACATTGTCGTTAACTTCGCCAAGAACGGGATCAAGCCCGGCGACAAGCTGTTCCTGCTCAACCTCCAGGCCCATGACACCGGCAAGGGCCCCAAAGAGGCCATTGCCCTGGCCGACGTGCTGTCGGAGAAGTATCAGGCGGTGATCAAGCAGACCAGCAAGGGCCCGCAATGGGATAAAGGCGACCCCACCGTCAACAAGATCCTGCAGTTCAACGTCAAGCCCTACAGCGGCCAGGACCTGGCCATGGACCCGGCCGCCTACGAGCCGGCCAAACCCGGCAAGGCCGAGGGCAAGGTGATGATCCCGCTCAAGCTGCACCGCGACAACCCGGCAGACATCGCCCGCCTGGCCCAGGCCCGCCATCGCACCTTCATCTTCGGCCGCTCCGATGGCACCGACCAGGCGCCGTGGACGGTCAAGACCGACGGCGGCTTTGGCTATCACATGGACCCGCGCCGGCTCAACGCCGCGCCTCAGCTGGCCACTGGCCCCACCGACGCCGGCGCCAGCGGCTTCGGCACCCTGGAAATCTGGAAGATCCAGAACGGTGGCAACGGCTGGAGCCACCCGGTGCACGTGCACTTCGAGGAGGGCATCATCCTCAGCCGCGGCGGCAAGGCGCCGCCGGAATGGGAAAAGTGGGCGCGCAAGGACGTCTACCGGATCGGCAGCGAAGCCGACGGCCTGGACAACGTCGAGGTGGCGATCAATTTTCGCGAATTCGCCGGCACCTACATGGAGCACTGCCACAACACCCAGCACGAGGACAACTCGATGCTGCTGCGCTGGGACATCGAGCACCCCGGCCAGTTGCAGTTGATGCCCACGCCCTTGCCCAGCTGGGACGGGGTCAAGTACGTCAACTCGGCGGCGCTGCCGACCTGGCGCAACGGCGATGGCAAGGGCCCGCAGGTCAAGGTCGGCAAATAGCCGGGGGAGGTTGCCATGGGCGTTATCGCACGTTGCCTGTTGCTCTGCTGGCTGTGCAGCAGCCTGCCGGGGCTGGCCGAGGAGGCCACGCCCTGGGGGGCGCAGTACTTCCCCAATACCGAGCTGATCGACCACAACGGTGAGCACCTGCGCTTTTTCGACGACCTGATCAAGGACAAGGTGGTGGTGATCAACTTCATCTTCACCGGTTGTGGCGATTCCTGCCCGCTGGAGACCGCGCGCCTGCGCCAGGTCCAGCAACTGCTGGGCGAGCGGGTCGGGCGCGAGGTGTTCTTCTACTCGATCAGCATCGACCCGCTCAGCGATACCCCCGAGGTGCTCAAGGCCTATGCGGCAAAGTTCAAGGTGGCGCCCGGCTGGCGCTTTCTGACCGGCGACAAAGGCCAGATCGATGCCTTGCGCCGCAGCCTGGGCCTGTTTATCGAAGGCGTCGACAACGGCCGCAGCCGCGACCATAACCTCAGCCTGATCGTCGGCAACCAGGCCACCGGGCGCTGGATGAAGGCCTCACCCTTCGAAAACCCGTGGATTCTCGCCGATCAACTGGCCAACAGCCTGCAGAACTGGAAGCAACCCAGCAGCGAGCAGAGCTACGCCGATGCCCCGCAGATTCGCCCGCCGAGCAGCGGCGAAGAGCTGTTTCGCACCCGTTGCGCCGCCTGTCACAGCCTCGGCCCGGAAGATGGCCAGGCTACCGGCCTGCGCGCGGTCGGCCCGGACTTGCTCGGCGTTACCCGGCGCCGCGAGCAGCGCTGGCTGAGCCGCTGGATCCGCGAGCCGGATCGCATGCTCGCCGAGCAAGACCCGCAGGTCATGGCGCTGTACCGGCAATACAACGGCGTGGCCATGCCCAACCTGCGCCTGAACGAGGCCGATGCCCAGGCCTTGCTAGCCTTTCTCGAGCAGGAGGCCGAACGCCAACAGCCATAAAGGCAAAATACTATCACTGGCGCCGTGGCCATTAGTTTTGATGTGCCACGCCTGTGTGCACGCTGGGCTATAAGTTCTAAGAAAAGAAGCATCCACGGCAGGACCAGACCCGATGCAGATGCTCAACGGAAAACTGGCCGATGAGGGCCTCGACAGCCAGGCAGCCGACCGACCCTTGCGCCAGTTCAACCTGTTGCGCTGGTTCTCGTTGGTCAGCCTGTTGATCATCGCTTCGGTGGCAGGCGGGCTGGGCTATGTCTCGACCCGCTTCGTGGTCACCGACAGCGTCGAGCGCGATGCCATGCTCACCGCCCAGTTCATCCAGGCCATGGCCCAGGCCGAAGTGCGCCATTCGCGCATTCCGCCGGGCACCACCATGGGCGAGCTGCTCGACCCGCGCCTGGACCAGCACCACCCGGGGGTCAGCCCGACCCTGGCCGAGTCCACCCGGGTGGAGTTTCTCGACCATGTCGAACACCTGCCCGACACCTTGCTGGCCAACGTCTATGCCCTGGACCGGACCATCGTCTGGTCGACCAACCCGCAGCTGATCGGGGAGAAAATCGTCGGCGACGACGACCTGGATGAATCGTTCGCCTCGAAAGTGCCGGTCTCGGCCAGCTACCACAAGGCCAATGAAGACCGCGATGAACAAAAGTTCCAGCGCGCGCCGCAGTACTTGTTCATCGAGAACTACATCCCGATGTTCGACAGCGACGGGCAAAAGGTGCTGTCGATGGTCGAGGTGTACAAGGAACCCCAGGACCTGGTGCGGCGCATCCAGCGCGGCTACGTGCTGATCTGGGCCTCGACCCTGGTCGGCGGGGCGCTGATCTACTTCGGCCTGTTCTGGATCGTGCGCCGCGCCGCGAGCATGCTGCAGACCCAGCAAACCCAGCTGGTGGCCAGCGAAACCTTCGTCGCCCTTGGTGAAATGTCCTCGGCGGTGGCCCACAGCCTGCGCAACCCGCTGGCCAATATCCGCTCCAGCGCCGAACTTGCCCAGGACATCGCCAGTGCCCCGGCGCAGAAGAACATTGGCGACATCATCAGCCAGGTCGACCGCATGTCGCGCTGGGTGCGCGACTTGCTGGTGTCGCTGCGCCCGGTCAACGACGATGCCGAAGCGGTCGAGCTGGTGGCGGCGATCGACGACACCCGCCATGCCTTTGCCCAGCAACTGGAGCGGCACAAGGTCCAGGTGCAGATCGACACGCCCGAGGCGGCCTGGGTGATCAGCCAGCCGGTGCTGCTGACGCAGATTCTCAACAGTCTGTTCGCCAATGCCCTTGAAGCCATGCCCACGGGCGGGCGCCTGAGCGTGGTGGTGCAGGCGCTGGAAGACGGCAAACAGCTGCAACTGACCTTGAGCGACACCGGCAAGGGCATGACCCAGCAGCAGGAGCGGATGGTCTTCAAGCCGTTTTTTACTACCAAACAGGGCGGCCTCGGGGTCGGCCTGGTACTGGTCAAGCGGATCATGGAACGTTTTGGTGGCTCGGTGAGCCTGGCCAGCCGCGAAGAGGAAGGAACCCGCGTGTGCCTGATCTTCAATATTGCAGCGGGAGGGGACCATGGAGCAGAGCATCCTGGTGGTTGAGGACGATCAAATCCTCGCCGAGAACATCCAGACCTACCTTGAGCGCAAAGGCTTCGAGGTCACGGTTTGCCACAGCGCCGAAGAGGCCCTGGAGCAGCTGCCGCGCTGTCAGCCCGATGCGGTGCTGACCGACAACTCGCTGCCGGGCATGAACGGCCACGAGCTGCTCAAGGCCCTGGCCCAGCGCGCGCCGGAGCTCAAGGTGATCATGATGACCGGCTACGGCAACGTCGAAGACGCCGTGCTGGCGATGAAGGAGGGCGCTTTCCACTACCTGACCAAACCGGTGGTGCTGGCCGAGCTCAAACTGATGCTGGAGAAGGCCCTGGCCACCGAGCGCATGGAGCGTACCCTGTCGTTCTACCAGGAACGCGAGGCGCAAAAATCAGGTGGCCAGGCGCTGATAGGCGAATCACCGGCCATGCTCGGCCTCAAGCACACCATCCGCCAGTTGCTCGATGCCGAGCAGCGCATGGCCAGCGGTGACCTGCCGCCGGTGCTGGTAGAAGGCGAGACCGGTACCGGCAAGGAACTGGTAGCCCGCGCCCTGCATTTTGACGGAGTGCGCAGCAAGGGGCCGTTTATCGAGTTCAACTGCGCATCGATCCCGGCCAACCTGCTGGAGGCTGAACTGTTCGGCCATGAGAAGGGCGCGTTTACCGATGCCAAGGATCGCCGGGTGGGCTTGGTCGAGGCGGCCGACGGCGGCACCTTGTTCCTCGACGAGATTGGCGAAATGGACCTGCTGCTGCAGGCCAAGCTGCTCAAGCTACTGGAAGACCGCACCATTCGCCGGATTGGCGCGGTGAAGGAGCGCAAGGTCGACTTGCGCATCATCAGCGCCACCAACTGCAACCTGGAGCAGATGGTCCAGCAGGGCAAGTTTCGCCGTGACCTGTTCTTCCGCCTGCGTATTATCTCGATCAAGGTGCCCAGGCTGTATGCCCGGGGTGAAGACATCCTGCTGCTGGCCCGGCATTTTCTTGCCCTGCACGGCAAACGCTATGGCAAGCCCAACCTGCGCTTTTGCGACGAGGCCGAGGAGCTGATGCTCAACTACAGCTGGCCGGGCAACGTGCGCGAGTTGCGCAACATGCTTGAACAGACGGTATTGCTGGCGCCCCAGGAGCTGATCGCTCCGCACCAGCTCAACGTGTGCATGAGCCTGGTCGACGAGCCGCTGGAAATGCCGGCGCCTGCCGTGCATGAAGCGTTCGGCAATGCTGAGGCCATGGCCTCGGCGAGCTTGCCGGAAGTGGAGCGCGACATGGTGCGCAAGATGCTCGACCGCACCGACTGGAACGTCACCAAATCGGCGCGGCTGCTGGGCCTGAGCCGGGACATGTTGCGCTACCGGATCGAAAAGCTCGGCCTGACCCGGCCGGACAAGCGCCAGTGGTAGGCGTACATAATGCCAAACCTGTGGGAGCGGGCTTGACCCGCGATCGAGCGCGCAGCGGTCGTAATCAGATCCACATTGGAGGTCAGCCCTAGGCTTTGTACGAAAAGTGCCTGCGCGACGATCATGCTGCGTTGAAAACAGGCTCGGAATGCTCATTTACAACTCGTAAAGTCGTGCGCGACCCCGGCCGTTCCTCGCCTGTTTTCGCCTTGCCTGATCGCCGCTCGGCAACTTCTCGTACAAACCCTAGTAGCTACCGGCACTGCCCCCAGCGTCGCCGCCATTCTCCGAGCCGCTGCCGTCTTTCTTCGGCTCGCGCCGGCTGCCATCGGTCTCGCTACCACCTTGGCGCCCGGCGTCATTGCCCTGGGTGCGCGGGTCGGTGCCGCTGGGCAGTGGGGTGTCGGTGGGGTTGGTGCCGGTGTTGATGCCCGGCAACGGCGTGGTCGGGGTGGTGTCCGGGTTGGGGTTGGTCGGGCCGGTGCCGGCGGCAACCGCTTGGGTGCCGAGCAATGCGGCAAACAATAAGGCAGCGAGGGCGCTACGGGTCATGGTCAAACTCCTTTTCAGGGCAGGTGCCAGAGGTTAGGCCCAGCCGCGAAGGGAAGGTGCGACGCACGCGACCAACGGCGCTACTCGCGCCCGCGCATGAAAAAACCTGCCACGTACTTGCGGAAGGTATCCAGGCTCTTGAAGTCGGCATAGCGCTTGAAGGCCTCGCCCTCTGGCTCCGGCCCCAGTGGCTGCTCGGTCAGCGACACCGACAGCACCCGGTCCTGGTCGGAGCTGAGCACCAGCGCGTCCATGCCCTGGCCACCGAGCACCGGCCGGCGCATGATCACCTTGACGCCCTTGCTGGCCATCCAGTCGATCAGCGAGATGAGCATTTTCAGCGGCTCGCGCTCTTCATCGCGGTACACCGCAAACAGCTGCCCGCGCGAAAGCACCGGCACACTGGCGACATGGATCAGCTCATAGAAATGACTGCCGGCACTGGCCGGCGAGTAGATCGCCAGGGCCAGCAACGGCCCCGGGGTCTTGCTGCCACCCCAGAGCAGGTGATGGCCCTGGAAGTCGAAGCCGTCCTCGCTGCGCTCGTTGAACACCTTGCGCGCCTTGATCTGGCTGACGCAGTCGAGCAGCAAGCCATGCCGGCGATGGTTGCCAAAGGCCGTAGACTCGCGCAAGCGCGCCTTGAGCATCATCATGTGCTTCATGTCCAGGCGGGTTTCCAGGTAGTTGCTGGCCGGCACCCGCTCGATCAGCGGATAACGGCTGGCCACGCCGCGCAACTCGGCAAACTGCCCGGTGAGGTCTTTTTTCAGGTGAGTGGCGTAGACGTTCAGGCCACTGGCCTCGATCAGGGTCAGCAGCAACGACAGCAATCGGTGCTGTTCGCGTTTGTCGCCACTACCTGCGGATTCGCTGCTGGCTTCACTGGCGCGCTTGAAATCGCCAATCAGCCGCAGCGGCGCATCGGGCGCCAGCCACGCGGCCGGTGGTGCATCAGTGTCGCTGTCGCGGCTGGCGCTTTCACGCTCGTCCTTGATGAACGCACAGTCTGGCGCGTGCTCGGCGGTGCCCGGGTTGTTCTTGAGGAACAGGGTGCCGGTGTTGCCGTTGAGGTTGACGTTGAGCACCGGCATCGCCTTGGGCTGGCAATCACAGGCCAGCCAATGGCCGGCAGCGCGCACCTTGATCAGCAACTGGTTGGCCTGCAGCAAGCGCGGGCCTTCGAGGTTGCCCTGGACAAACCCACGCAACAGCTCGTCTTCAGCAGGGGTGAGGGTGCGCACCAGCGCGGCGTTCTTTTCGATGATTCGCATGGACAATCCTGGCCTGCCTTCCTGTGCCTGCCACCTTAATGCAAAGCCCGGCTGGCGAACATGCCCGCCAGCCGAACCTGGCCCTACTGGCCGCCAAACAGCTTGGCGGCGCGCTCGCGGATCTCTTCCACGCTCAGGTCTTCCTTGTGGGTGGAGACGAACCAGAGGTTGCCGAACGGGTCTTTCAGGGTGCCGCTACGGTCGCCGTAGAACTGGTCTTTGACCTCGCTAACCTGGCTGGCACCGGCGGCGAGGGCCTGGGCATAGGTGGCATCGGCGTCCTCGACATACAGGTGCAGGCCAACGGCCGTGCCATTGAGCGACTGGCTGCTGACCAGCCCGCCGGACTGATCGCACGGGTCGCCAAGCATCAGCGAGGAATCGCCGATTTTCAGCTCGGCATGGCCGACGCGCCCGTCGGGGCCGTCGAGGCGGAACATCTCGAGCGCGCCGAAGGCCTTCTTGTAGAACTCGATGGCCTTGGCGGCATCCTTGATGCCCAGGTAGGGGGTAATGCTGTGCTGTCCTTCGGGGATTGGTTTGACTGCCATTTTATTGATCCTCCTTTAAGGCGCCGCAGGGTGAATGGCGCGAAACTGTATATTTATACAGTTTCGGCGATTGGGCAAATCAAAAGTCGCGGCGCTGGACGAGCGGCAGTCAGAAAATGTAATCGGTGGTCAGGAAGCTCGACTCGCGGTTACGGATGATGTCGCTGATCAACTGCTTGTTGCTGTCCTGGAACTTGGTCGCCACCAGCGTACGGATCGAGAACACCCGCAGGGCGTCGTGTACCGAGAGGGTGCCCTCGGCCGAGTTCTTGCGCCCGTTGAACGGATAGGTGTCGGGGCCGCGCTGGCACTGGGCGTTGAGGTTGATGCGCCCGACCTGGTTGGCGAAGGTATCGACCAGCCTGCCGACCTCGGCCGAATGAGTGCCAAAGATGCTCAGTTGCTGGCCGAAATCGGAATCGAGCACGTAGTCGATCACCGTCTGCAGGTCGCGATAAGGCACCACCGGCACCACCGGGCCGAATTGCTCCTCCTGGTACACGCGCATCTGCGCATTCACCGGGTATAGCAGGGCGGGGTAGAAGAACGAGCCACGGCTGGCGCCACCGCCTTCGTTGATGACCCTGGCGCCTTTGTCGATGGCATCGGCCACCAGGCCATTGAGGTAATCGATCTTGCCGGCCTCGGGCAGCGGCGTCAGGGCCACGCCCGGCTCCCATGGCATGCCTGGCTTGAGCGCGGCCAGCTTGCGCTGGAATTTATCGAGGAATTCATCGACCACGTCTTCATGGACGAAGAGGATTTTCAGCGCCGTGCAGCGCTGGCCGTTGAACGACAGCGCGCCGGTGACCGCCTCGTTCACCGCGTTGTCCAGGTCAACCTCGGGCAGCACGATGCCCGGGTTCTTGGCATCCAGGCCCAGGGCTGCGCGCAGGCGATGCGGGCGCGGGTGGAGTTTTTTCAGGTCGCTGGCGGCCTTGTTGGTGCCGATGAAGGCGAACACGTCGATCTTGCCGCTGGCCATCAGCGCGCTGACGGTCTCGCGGCCACGGCCGTAGATAACGTTGATGACCCCGGCCGGGAAACTGTCGCGGAAGGCCTCAAGCAGCGGACGGATCAACAGTACGCCGAACTTGGCCGGCTTGAACACCACGGTGTTGCCCATGATCAGCGCCGGGATCAGGGTGGTGAAGGTCTCGTTCAGCGGATAGTTGTAGGGGCCCATGCACAAAGCCACGCCCAGCGGCGCACGGCGGATCTGCCCGAGGGTGTCCTGCTCCAGTTCGAAGCGGCTGGAGCGGCGGTCCAGCTCTTTGAGGGCGCCGATGGTGTCGACGATGTAGTCGCAGGTGCGGTCGAACTCTTTTTCCGAGTCCTTGAGGTTCTTGCCGATTTCCCACATCAGCAGCTTGACCACCGCCGCGCGCTGTTCGCGCATCTTGGCCAGGAAGGTTTCGACATGCTGGATACGCTCGGCCACGCGCATGTTGGGCCAGGCACCACGGCCCTTGTCGTAGGCCTGCACGGCGGCGTCCAGGGCGGTGAGGGCGGTGTCGGCGTCCAGCAGTGGCGTGTTGCCGAGGGTCACCTGGCGTTCTTCATTGCCCTCCTTGAGCCACACCGGGCTGCGCACCGTGGCCAGCGGCCCGTCCCATTGCTGCAACTGGCCGTTGACCAGGTACTCGCGTTGCACCAGCGGCTCACCCAGGCGGTACGCCTCAGGGATCTCGTTGGCGGTGGGAAACAGCGAATCGAGCAGACGGTCCATGGGCGCAGCACCTCTTTTTCGGTAATGGGTGAAACGTTTCAGTTTGAGCATAACGCCAGCGCGCTAAAAAAAGCCAGCCTGGCTAAACAATGCGCCGCCGGCGCCGATAAAGCAGTAATGCGATGCGAATTACGGACCTATGAGCACAAGAATCCTCGCCCTTGATGACAATCCGGTCCTGTCGAAGAACCTGCGCACCACCCTCAATCGCCTGCTGCCCGTAGGTTTTGCCCTGATCGGCATCGGCCTGTCGGTGGTGCTCGGGCGCCTGGACGTGCAGCGTCAGGAAGCCGAGGTGATCGCCAATGCCAGCGCGCGCCTGTCGGGCGTGCGCGCCAGCATCGAGGCGCAGTTGCGCTCGGCGTTCGGCGAGACCGAAGGCATTGCCCAACTGCTGAGTGCCGATGGCGAAATCAGCCCCGAGCATTTTCACGACATGGCCCGCCAGGCCATCGCCTCGGTGCCGCATATCCGCCATGTTTCCCTGGCGCCCAACGATGTGATCGCCGATGTCTACCCGCTCAATGGCAATCAGGGCGTGCTGGGCATGGACTACCGTCGGCTGCCCGACCAGTACCCGCTGCTGCAGCGTGCCCGCGACAACTACAGCCCGGTGCTGGCCGGCCCCGTGCAGTTGCTGCAGGGCGGGCGCGGGCTGATCTACCGGCGCCCGGTGTTCCTCAAGGGCCACAAAGGCGTCAACCTGTACTGGGGCAATGTCTCGATTGTTGCCGATATCGACCGCTTGCTCAGCACCGCCGGGCTCGATCTGGACCCGGGCTTCGAGCTGGCCCTGCGCGGCGCCGATGGCCAGGGCCCGGCGGGCGCGGTGATCTGGGGTGACCCGCAGTTGTTCGAACAGCACCCGGTGACGGTCAATGTCGATGTGCCCGGCGGGCTCTGGCAACTGGCGGCCAGCCCCCTGGGCGGCTGGCCGTCGATGAGCCTGTTCGCCTCGCCGCTGTTTTTGTTTGCCCTGACCTGCACCGGGCTGTTCAGCGTGTTCGTCGCCCAGCTCAACCGCAGCAACCACCTGATCAACCTGCGCAACCTGGAACTCAAGCAGTCCCAGGCGCAACTGGAGCGCCTGGCGCATTTCGATGCCATTACCGGGCTGCCCAACCGCCTGCGCTTTCAGCAGCAGTTGCTCGACGCCATCAGCCAGGGCCAGCGCCTGGCCGTGCTGGTGCTCGACATCGACGGCTTCAAGCAGATCAACGACAGCCTCGGCCACGCCATGGGCGACCTGTTGCTGCAGCAGGCCACGGCGCGCTTCATGCAGATCATCGAGCCTGAGGATTGCCTGTGCCGCCTGGGTGGCGACGAATTTGCCTTTGTTCTCAAAGGGCCGGATGACCGTTGCATCGAGCGTATCCAGGCCCTGCTGCAAACCCTGCAATTGCCGTTTGACCTCAAGGGCAACGCCGCGCTGGTGACCGGCAGCATCGGCCTGGCCTGGTGCCCGGAACATGGGCAGAGCGCCGACCGCCTGCTGCGCCACGCCGACACCGCGATGTACGCGGCCAAGGAGAGCGGGCGTAATGCCTACCGCCTGTACCAGCCGGAAATGACCCAGCGCCTGCAGCAGCGCCTGGACCTGGAGCACAACCTGCGCCGGGCGCTCAAGCACAATGAATTCGAGCTCTGGTACCAGCCCAAGATCGACCTGTTCAGCGGCCGCGTCGAAGGCGCCGAGGCGCTGCTGCGCTGGCGTGACCCCGAGCACGGCCTGGTGTCGCCGGCGCAGTTCATCCCGCTGGCCGAGCGCACCGGGCTGATCATCCCCCTGGGCGAGAAAGTGCTGGATCTTGCCTGCGCGCAGATCGCCGCCTGGCGAGCCGCCGACCGCCTGCCGGGGCCGGTGGCAATCAACGTCGCGGCCCTGCAGATCGAGCGCAGCGACTATGTCGCCAGCCTCAGGCGCAGCCTCAAACGCTATGACCTGGGGCCGACCCTGCTGGAAGTCGAGATCACCGAAAGCCTGCTGATGGAAAGCCAGCAGCACGCCTGCGCAGTCCTGGCGCAGTTGCAGGAACTGGGCGTGACCACCGCAGTGGACGACTTCGGCACCGGATATTCGTCGCTGGCGTACCTGAAGATGCTGCCGATCGACCACCTGAAGATCGACCGCGCCTTTATCAAGGACCTGCCCGAAGACGACGACGGCGCCGCCATTACCCGGGCGATCATCGACCTGGGCCACGCCCTGGGCTTCAAGATTACCGCCGAAGGCATCGAAACCGCCGAGCAGTATGCGTTTTTGCGCAATGCCGGGTGCGATCAGGGCCAGGGCTTCTGGATGGGCCGGCCGATGCCGGTGGCCGAGTTTGATAGCTGGTTGGCCGCGCGCACGGCCAGCCAGTCTTGCCTCTACTCTTCGTTGAGCGAGTCGCGATAAGCGTTCTGGGTCAATTCGCCCAGCAACTGTTGCTCCTCGGCTTCATGGTTGCGGCGTATCAGTTGCTCGGTCAGCTCGCGCTCGTCGGGGTTGGGGATCTCCTCCTGGGCGGCGTGCAAGCGTTGACTCAGCTCGCCGCGCAGTTCCTCAAAACGCTCGGCATAGCTCAAGCGCAGGTAATGCACCCAGTCCTGGTTAAGGTACTGGTGGTGCTCGTCGCGGCGCAGCATGGCATTGAGCCCGGCATCGCTGTCGGGGCTGAGCGCCAGCAACTGCCCGTGCAACTGCTCCACCCAGTCGGCGGGCAGCTGTTGCAAGGTCGTCTCGATCGAGCCGGTCACCAGCGCTTCTGCGGGTAGCGGCGTGTGCGTGGAGATCATTGCCGGGTCATAGGCCAGTTGGCGCAAAGCCCAATGATACAGGGCCTGGGCGCGCAGGTAGCGCGGTGCACCCAGCTCGGCAGCCAAGGGTATCTGGCGGTCGACATGCGCCTGGATGGCTTCGCGCCAGGTACGGCGCTGCATGACCTGCAACAGGTTTTGGCCGCGTTGCCGGGGGTGGTCCTCGGCCAGGGCCAGGTAGCTGTCGACGGTATCCTCCAACTGCAGGATGCGTGCGCCGCCGGCATGCTGGGCCAGCAACTCATCACCCTGCGGCTGCGCCTCGATGACCTCAAGTACCCGCCACAAGCGCCGGCGCGTGGTGTCTGGCGCCACCAGGTAGCTGAAGCTTTCGTACAGCTCGCGCAGGCGCTGCACGAAGTCCAGGCGTGCCGGCACCTGCAGGCGCTCCCACAGTTGCAGCTGATCGTCCGACGCCTGGGTGAGCAGGTCGCTGTAGGCGTCACGGGACACCAGCAAATCGACCCGGTAGTCGGCGAAGTAGCGCTCAATGTGCGCCTGGGTCATTGGCGTGAAGGGGTTGAGTTCCAGTTGCAGAGCGTGGCCGACCACCCGCGGCGGGTCAAAGTTCTCTGGCAGGTGCGTCAGTTGATTATCCGACAGGTCGATCAGAGCCGGGGCCCGCAGCTCGTCCAGGCCGCCGGGCAGTTCAACCAGGCCGCAGCCGTTCAGCGACAGGTGGCGCAAATGACGATGCCCGCCCAGCTCGGGTGCGGTGGTTATCGGGTTGCCATCCAGAAACAGGTTCTGCAGGCCCGGGTAGGTTGCCAGCCTGGCCTGGTCGCTGGCCATCCAGCTCAGCCGGTTCTGCGCCAGGTCGAGCGACACCAGTTGCTCGCCAAGGCCTTCGGGAACGCTGGTCAGCTCGCACTCGCGGGCCGACAGGCTGCGCAGGTACGGAAAGTGGCGGGTGAAATGCCTGGGCAGGTGGCCCAGCGCGTTACTGTCGAGCGACAGCTCCTGGATGTGGGTGTAAGTGCCGGGTTGCAACTGCGGGAAGCTGTCCAGGTCTTGCGCGAGCAGCCCCAGTTCATCCAGGTACAGGGCGAAGATCGGTTGGCCATTGAGTGTTCGTAACGAATGAACTCGCCTCCAGGCATCGAGCAGGCCGGGGATCGCCTGCTGGCGCTGCTCGCTGGCAGCGGCCCAGCCCTGCAGGTCGCTGCGCAGGCGCTGCAACTGCGTTTCAAGCTGTTGCACGGCGGCAGTGGGGTCGACGTTGGCGGCGCGCCAGTCATCCAGCGCCGCCTGCGCCTGCACCTCGCTGCTTCGCGGGTAGAGCTCGCGATAACGTGCCAGCAGTGATGAGGTCGGCGGCGTCGGTTCATAGCCAGTCGGCGCGCCGCCACGCAAGCCGATAGCCTGCGACCAGCCCGGCTCGTACGCCCACAACCATTGGCCAAGGGTGTCGCGGTTGGCCTGGCTCAGGTCACGGATACGGCTACCGAGCTGGTAGCCATCGTCGGCTTGCAGCGCCAGGGCCTGGCGATCGCTGACGGGCAGGGCATCGAGGATCGCCTTGTAGCGATTGGCGCTAGGCATAGCCAGCGGCTCGCCGGCTCGATAAGCACGCCAGGAGTGGCCTCTTTTTACCAGCACCCGGTGCTCGGCGGCCTGCCTGGCACCGATCTGGGCAATCAGCGGGCCGTCCAGGTTGCCCCGGCGCAGTTCCAGGCGCAGCGCCTCGGGCCAGCCTGGCAAGCGCTTGAGGCAGGCGAATACCAGGCGCTCGCAGTCATCGTTGGCAAGCCAGGGTTGGTACAGGCCTTCGATGGCACGTGGCAAGGCCAGTTGCAGGGGCGTGAGGCCATCTGCCGGGCCTTGGTAGTAATCGGCAAACACTTGTGCAAAGCTGATATCCCCCAGGCGTTCGCTGAGCGCACTGCTGGCACTTGCCGCGTGCAAACGCCGCAGACTATCGAAAAACAGTTCAGGGGGCTGTTGATGATGCATATGCAGGCTGCGCAGGGCGTCTTCGCTAACGCCGCTGACCCACGCCGCCTGGCTCAGGTGCTGGTCGCTGTAGCCCTCGACGCGCTGCCCGAGGCGGCGCAGCAGGGTGGCCCGCGACCATTGCAGCGGCCGTTCGTGCACATGGCGCCAGGCGCCCTGTCCGTCATGCAGCAGGGCAGGCTGGTAGGCCTCGGGGTCGTGCGGGTGGACGATTTGCCATTGCCCAGTGCCTGCGTCCAGACGCTGTTCGAACAGCTCGCCCTGCAGGCGAATGTAATGCTTGCCGTCGATCACATACTGGCCCAACGCATTGGCCTCGAGCCCGTCGGCCAGGCGCACCTCGCTGCGGTACCCGGCCAGTGACGGCTGCCACAGGCGCGGGCTGCCATCGGCGCGTTCAACGCTGACCAGTGAGTCCATCAGCGTGGCGTTGAACAGCTTGCCGGCCACCCCGGCACCGACCGCCAGGCCGCCGGCCACCGCCACATTCAGGGCGATGGACTGCAGGTGTGCCAGCGCCGTGTCGACATCGCCCTCGTGCCAGGCTTCGACGCCCTCGAAGGCGCTGTACAGCAACTGCGCGGCAAACACCCCCATCATCACCTGGCCCAGGCCCGGGACAAAGAACGCTGCCAGATTGAGAAAATTCAGCCCCAGGTCTTCCAGGCCCTGCAGCAGCGCCTGGCGGGCCTGTTCGTCGACATCGGCGGTAGGCACCGCCAGGGTCCGGGCTTCGTTGCGCAGGCGGCGCAGCTGGGCGCTTTGTAGGTAATTGAACAGTTCGCCTTCGATCAGTTGGCGCTTGAGGTGCAGCTTGGCAAAACCGGGCAGCGGCCAGTCGGCATCGGCCGCCGCCTTGGCAGCCAGGTTGTGCCTGAGCACGCTGGCAAAGTGCGCGCGTTGTTCAAGGGGTACGAAGCGCATGAACAGCGCGCGAAACTGCGCCTTGCACAGCTTGCCCTTGAGATCATGGTGCAGCGCCTGCAACGAGGGATACTGCTGCACGGCGGGCGTGGTTCCCGGCAGGTACAGCAACACCGGGCCGACAGACTTCAGCCGGTTGCGGTCGAGCACGCCCTGGCGCGGCGAAAAGATCGACAGCGGGTTGAACAGCGCCAGCGGCGTGGACAGTAGCTCCGACACCTGGGCGATACGTTCAGCCTCGGATTCGGCGGGGGCTAGCATCCAGGCATCGTGCAGATCGATGCCGAACAGGCTCAGCGACCAGCAGCGCACGGGCCGGCTACCGATTTTCACGGTTGTTCGGCCGGCGAGCAGGTCGCTGAGGGCGCTCATGCCGTTGTCACCCAGGCGTTTTTGTCCATGGGCAAGGTGCAGGTCAAGGCGCAGTTGGTCCTTGTGTACCTGCTCGAAGGCGTCGCGCACCTGCCTGGCTTGGTCGCCATACACCAGCAGCCCGTCGAGATGATCCTGATAGCGCCGGCCGAGGTCGAGCCTGCGACACTCGGCGGCAAACGCCGTGGCACTGATCGCCAGGGGCTGGCCTTGGGCGTCACGAATGGCGCTGGGTGGGTCGAAGTAAATACCGCTGAAGTTGTGCAGTGCGTATTGCAGCAGGCTGGCAGTCAATCCGGTAACGTCCCGCCCCGTCAGCAAGCCACCAATGTTCGTGCTGACGGGCGTCAGGGTGCAACGGCTGACATCTACCTCCAGGCCAAAGGCATCTTTCAGGCGTGCGGTGAGCAGGGGCTGAGTGAAGGCCATGACGCCTTGCAAAGGCTTGAGCAAGGCGTGCAGGGCATTGCGCGAGCGACGTAACTGCAGTTGATACTGCCTTGCCTGGGGACTGAGTAGCGCGTCGGCGCCTGTTGTAAGCAGGCTCTGGCGCAGGTGCTGCCAGTTTTCCTGGCTGGCATGCAAGGCCCAGCCGGGCAATTGCTGGCTGAGGAAGGCGTGGTGCGGGTTGTTGGAAGGCATGCGGGAGGCTCCTGTGGCATGAAGCCGTCAGCAAGCTCCCGCACGCTTGTCAGCGGGTGGTAGTTATTACTCTTCGTGGGGTTCGACCTCGATATTGCGGGTCAGGCGCCGTACCAGGGCATCGAGATGCTGCAAAAACTGCTGCTCGAGGTCTTGGCGATACACCTGCAGGTACTGCGGATCTTCAATCATCCCCTCGGCCAGTTCCAGGGTGCGTGCATATTGGCTTTCCAACTCGACGAAATCTGCGCCAAAGCGTTGGCGCAGCAGGGCGGCCCAATCGGCCTGGACAAAAAGTCGCGTGCCCTGGTAGCGCTGCAAAATCGCGTTCAGGCCCGCCTCGGTGCCCGGGTTGAGCTGTTCAATGTGCTCGCGCAACGGCTCCAGCCAGCCACCCGGTTGTTGCTGCAGATAGGGTTCGATCAACTCGCTGGACAGCGGCTCGCCAGCCAGGGGCGTAGGCGCCATGACCAGGGTCGGGTCCTCGCCCAGTTGTTGCAAGAACCAATAGAAAAACGCTTGCTGAATCGGCTCGCGGTTCACCGCTGCGGCGGCATCACCCAGAATCAACGCCGTACTGGTTTGTTCGGCGGCGCTCTGCACCGCCTGCAAACGCACGCGCTCAAGCACCTGGCGCAGCAGCCGTTCGGCCTGTAAGGCTGTGCTCGGCGCCGACAGGGCGAAGGCGCTTTGCGCCTGGGGCTCGAGAACCAGCAGGTTGCGGGCGACCTCAGGCACCATCAATGTCTGATTGGCCGGGGCGTGTTCGAGCCAGCTTAGTACCCGCCACCAGCGCCGCAAGGTGGCGTGGGGGGCGGTCTGGTAGTCCAGGCGGCCATACAACCCGCGCAGGTGGCGCACGAACGGGCGCGGGGCGTGCACCTGCAGGCGCTGCCACAGCGCCCGTTGCTCGGGGGTGGCGGTGAACAGCAGGCCGTCGTAGTTGACATCGGAGACCATCAGGTCGACCTGGTGGGCCGTAAAGTACTGCTCGATGCGCTCCAGGGTCACCGCGTCGAAGGGGTTGTTCTCCAGGCGCAGGGCTCGCGCGATGGGCTCGGGCAGCACGAAACCGACCGGCAGGCGCTGCAGCAGGTTATCGCTGAGGTCGATCAACTGCGCCTGTTGCAAGCCTGGCAGGCCGGGTGGCAGCGCGCTGATTTGCGTGTGCGACAAGTCAAGCATGCGCAGCTGGGTCAGGGCGCTGAGGTCCGGTGGCGTGGCCAGGGGGTTGGCCGACAGCTGCAATTCCTCCAGGTTGGGGTATTGCTGCAAGGCCCGCTGGTCGGCCGGTGTCCAGATCAGTGCGCTGTCGGAGAGGTCCATCACCTGCAATTGCGCACCCAGGCCAGTGGGCACGCTGGCGAGCTGGGTACTGCTCAACGACAGACGCCGCAGGTTGGGAAAGTGCCGGCTGAAGGCGGTGGGCAGTTCATCCAGCGGGTTGTCGTCCAGCGACAGTTCACGCACATGGGCGAACGACGCCTGGATGGCCGGGAAACTGCGCAGGTCGTCGGTGTTGAGCCCGGTTTCGTCCATGTTCAGCTGGAACACCCGCGAGCCATCGGGCAATTGGCGAAAGCGCTCTTGCTGCCAGACGCTGATCAGCTCTTCCCGCAGGGTTTCGCGGGCTTCGTTGCCTTGCGACCAGCGCAACAAGTCGTGCTCAAGGCGGTTGAACTGCGCCTCCAGGCGGCCGATCTGTTCGGCGGCATCGAGATTGACCCCGGCCCAGCTGTCGAGCGCCGCCTGCGCCTGGGCATCGCTCAACGCCGGGTACAGCTGGCGATAACGCGCCACCAGTGAAGCCAGGGCATGCCGGCTCGGCGGGTAGCCGCGACCGCTGCCGCCGCGCAGGCCGCCACCTTCGGCCCAGCCCAAGCGCGGGTAAGCCCATAGCCATTGGCTGAGCTGGTCGCGATGCTGCTGCGTCAGTTGCTGCAGCTTGTGCCTGAGCGCGTTGCTGTCGGGCAGCTCCATGGCCTGGCGCGCCTTCGCCGGCAGCGCATTGAAGACGCTTTCGAACAGATCATCGCTCACCGCTGCCGGCTCGCTGGCCAGCTGGTAGCCATGCTCGCGCTTGAACAACACCCGCCGCTCAGCCGCTGCCCGCGCACCGACCCGCGCGAGCAACGGCCCGTCGGCACTGGCACCGCGCAACTCCAGGGTAAAACCTTCGGGCCAGCCGCGCAGGCGCGCCAGGCAGGTGAGCAGCAGGTGGTCACTCTCAGTGCTTGCCAGCAGCGGCCAATACAGCCCTTCAAGAGCGCGGGCCAGGGGCAGCTCGGCAGCGGTCGGGGCGGGTGAGGGCGGTGTGTACAGCTGCGCAAAGCGCTGCCGGCCCTCGGCGCCCAGACCTGCCCGGCGCGCGGCCTGCAGCCGGGCCAGGGTGTCGGCCAGCAAGGGCGCTGGCGGCTGGTTGCGCACATGGGCCTGGCGCAGTTGCCCGTAGTCAACGCCGCTGATGTGCAGGGCCTGCTCCAGTTCGGCATCGCTCAGGCCCTCGGTCACCGGGCCGAGGCGGCGCAGCAGCTGTTGCCTCGACCAGGTCAATGGCCGCTCATGGATTGAGCGCCAGGCGCCATGGCCATTGTGGCTAAGCTCCGGTTCATAGGCGTTCGGCTCGCTGGGATGGACCAGGCGCCAGCGGCCCAGCGCCGCATCGAAGCGCTGCTGGTGCAACTGGCCGTCGATGCGTACGTAGGTCTTGTTGCCCACCTGGAACTGGCCCAACTCATTGGCCGTGGTTTGCGCGGGCAGCTCGATATCCACGCGGTAGCGGCCAAGGTCCGGCTTCCATAAGCGCAGCCGGCCATCGGGCAGGCGCACTTCGGCCAACTGCGACAGCTGTGCGGCAGCTTTGCCGGCCAGGGCCAGGCCACCGATAAAGGCCACATTCAACGCCACCGACTGCAAGTGGCCGAGGGCGGCATCGACATCGCCGACCTGCCAGTCCTCCACCCCTTCAATCACTTCCTTTGCCAACTGATAGGCCACCACCGCCATCATTACCTCGCCCAGGCCCGGAACAAAAAACGCCGCTACATTCAAGAAATTCAGCGTGGTGTTTTCCCAGAACGCCTTGACCTGCGCATGGCGCGCCGCATCGGCATCGGCAGAGGGCACCGCCAACTGCCGAGCATCGGCCAGGGCCTGCTGCAGGTGCTGCTCGAACAAATTGTGAAAGTGCGGGTTGGCCAGTTTTTGCCCGACCAGGTGCAGGTCTGCGCCGCTGTGCAGCGGCCAGTCCTGCTCGGCGCTGCTGTTGCCGGCATCGAGGTTGCGCTGGAGCACACTGAAAAAATGCGCCTGTTGCTCGTTGGCCACAAAGCGTGCGAAGAACCCGCGAAAGCTTGCCTGGCACAGGTGGGTTTGCAAGTCGGCGATACAGGCGGCGAGCGAGCTGTATTCCTTCAATTCACCCGCCATAGCACCCGGCAACCACAGCACCACCGGTTGTTCATCGCCCAGGCCCTCGGGGTAGAACAGCAGCACCTCGCGCAGGGCCACGGCAAACAGGCTTAGCTGCTGCACCGGCATCAATTGCGCGTTACCGTCCAGCAGCGCCAGCAGGCGGTCTTGGCTTGTGCCACGGATATCCAGGCGCAAGCGTGCCAGCTGCACGGCGGCGCGCACGCGGTCGTGGCTGGCGTTGATCCACAGGTGGGCAACGAAGGGCGCCCGGTACTGCCCGAGCAAGTGAGCCTGGTACTGCACACCGAGGTCCAGGGCGCGGCAGGACGCAGCGAAGGCCTGTGGGGTGATGGCCAGCCGGGCATGGGCGCCGTTGCGCAAGAAACTTGGCGACAGAAAGCCCTGGCCGGCATAGAAATTATGCAGCGCCGCCTGCAACAGGCTGATCGGCGCCTTGGCCACCGCCCTGGGCGGCTGGCGGGGCGAAAACAGCACCTCTTCATAATCCACCAATTGCGCCTTGCGCACCTCAAGTTGCAGGCCGAAGTCCGCCTGCAACTGTGCGGCGAGCAGGGGCTCGGCAAACTGGCTCAGGCTCTGCAGCCCCTGCAACCTGCCCGCCAGCGCCGCTGCCGAAGCGCGGCTGCGGGCCTGGGCGGCGAGCACCGCCTCGCGCAGATCGGGCGCGGCGTTGGCAAACCAGTCGGCCTCGAAACCGGCATGGCCCTGGGGTGGTTGCTGGGTTTGGCGCAAGCGTTGCCAGTGCTCGGCGGGGGTGTGGCGGGTCCAGGTGGGGAGGTTTTGCTGGATCAGGCGTTGGTGTGGTGAGTGTTGGTCGAGCGGGGGCATGGGGATGGTCCTGTGGGGTTGAAGGCCGACAGGAGACGACGGGGGGATTGGGGGAGGGTGGTAGTTATTGCTGACTGCGCTGGCCAGTGAAGGGTCGAGACTTCCAGTGCTGGCTGGCGTCGTCGCCAGAGGTGGCCGTCTGTTTTATGGCAGCTGTGCGTGGGAGTGCTTCGGCTCTGCCGGGTTCTCCGAGTGTTCCGGTCCCAAATACACTCGGAGTTGACCATGAAAAAGTCTGTTCCCGATCCGCCCGCTGGTGCATGCGTTGCTGTATTTGCCTTGTGCCAGTTCGACCATTGCTGAAGCTGTGCAGTACAGCAGCGAGGCGGGGAAGGGCTTGGTGTGGTCGACGCAACTATAGCCTACTCGGGCGAGCAATCAACGACAGCGTTGACGTGGAAAAGTGCCCTGCTTCGCGCCGTCTGACGGGCCCTCTTTACATCTGGTTGCATGATAAAACTATCATTTTTGTCAGTAGCGAAGGGGCGACAGGAAGGGCAATCTATTTTGGCGACATCGATGAAAACTGCTGTATTCCCGAACAGGTTTAGGAGTTAGTCGAATGCCCTTCTTTCAATGGATCGTAATTCCAGACAGCCCCCGCCAACCCGAGCTGCCCAAGCCCACCGACCCGACCGACCCAACCAAACCAACGGACCCAACCAAGCCAACTGAACCGTTGACCCCTGAAGGATGGTTCAAAGACCCCGCGTCCGGGCACATTTACAATGAGTTCTGGTTTGGTAAGTGGTTTATCAACTGTGAGAAGCCACCTTACAAAGGGGGCTGCACCGCACACAGCGATACAGGAACCGGAACCGGAACCGATCCCGAAATTGATCCTGATACCGGAGCGCCTATTGATACCGGCCCGCGCAAGGGAGAGGGTACAGGTATTAAACTAGCGTCTAGCAGCCTGTTGGCTGGACGTTATCGTGATGACCTCGCGGGTGCAACATTAATCATTCCATCTGAATCAATTGATGACGAAGCCGGTACTTTTTTTGGAACCGTAGAAACGGCCAGCCGCGTATATCAAATGACGGGAAACTTTCACTACAAAGATCCAGCCGGTAGCGAGTGTGCAATTGCATTCATCGGGCTGAATCCTGCGCACGGCTATATCGTCGGGGCGATGGCCGGGCGCGACCGACAATTCCAGTCGTTATCAGGGATCGTCGCACTGTCGGATATTGTAGGTGGCCTGATTAGTGTTGGCGGTACCACGGAAAGCCCCTGGGTCAAGGTAAGCTGAGACGGTTCCAGCATCTCAAGCTTAAAGAACAAAGTTCATTGCTTGTTTAATTGCCGGTAGCCCTGGGTCTGGTTAACCAGAGCCAGGCGCGTGGCTGCAAACTAGTTCGTAACTATCAATAAAGTTGTGTCGAATGTGAGGAAGCGGTCATGAGTAATTCTGCACTTTGGCTCCGCGGTACAGTGTTTGATCACAAACAAGTTATTGGCGATGACGGGTTTCACTATGATCTGGTCTATCCATACTTCCTTCATAGTGGAGACTATCTGAAGCGTCTGTTGAGTCATGAGTTTGCCTTGCAGTACCGTAAACATGAAACGCCCGAGCCACTGGAGACATTAAGTTCTCCGGCAGCGATGGTCAGCTTTTTCAATGATACGTTTGCCAGTGACCTCAAGGACTTCGACGCTGCCCAGGCAGCAGAGCCACTGTTCGGCGCCGCGCTCCTCGATTTCTACTTGAAGAACGATATCAACCGAATCCAGCAAACGTACCCGCAGCCGATGGTCAATACCGATGAGATGGCCAGGCGCCTGGCAGTGTTGAAGAAAAACCCGCAGGCCGTGATCAGAGCGTACGACGACCGCTTCGAAAACATGCGTAACAGTACCTTCAACTGTGCGTTTGATGCCCGCGAATCCAGCTTCGGTCACTCGTGCTCCGGATCATCAGTCGCTTTCCGTCCTGTAGAAGCCAACCGGGATATCCAGGCCGATGATGTCTGGCTGTTGCCCGGTGTGTTCTATCGCGGTGCCTACATGCCAGTACTTGAAGGCGTTGAAGTGTGGTTGGCCTCCTTCACCAGTGACATGTCACGGGTCGAGATCGGTACCACCTTTGCGGCCGGCAGCGAGTTCAAGGTGCGTTATCACTTTATCGTCGACACCCGCAGGAATACGGGCAAGACGCTGCACAACTTCCTGCGTGCGTTTGCGACTATCTTCGGCGGCACCGGAGCGGTATTGGGCGTGACGGCCGGCGGCAAAGACATTGCCGATGACGATAGCCTGATCCCGAGCATCCCCGGCACCCAGACCAGTAACTTCAGTTGGGTCCGCGGCACTGTTCATGACCATAAGCAAGTCACTGATATGCAAGGCCAGCGGCATCCCCTGGTCTATCCGGAGTTCACTCGACGCTTCGACTTGTTCTTGCGGGACTACCTGCGCGGTGAGCTTCCCGCCACCTTCAATGAGCCCGTTCCAGCGGATCAGGCAGAACCGCCATTGGGTAATGATGCTGCGTTGGTCGCCTACTTCAATGAGACATTCGCGACCGAATATTCGATTGAAACCTACAAAGATGCCCAGTTCGGTCCTCAGGGACTTATTTCGCGTTTTGACCCACAAAAAGACAGCGAACTGCGGCCTCGTTCTCCCCTGAGCGATACGCTTTTCAATAACCGTCTTGAGAACTTCCGGCGCAAACCACGTAGAGTGCTGGAGGCATTTGATAAGCGCTTCGCCAACCTGGTGGTGGGGCAGCACTACGCTGCATTGAACGCGGCCGATTCGACCCTAGGCTTTGGCAGTGCAGGGGATGCAGTATTCAAGTTGTCCGATCAAGGCGGCCAGCAGCGGGCGGATAGCATCTGGTTGGTACCGGGTCTGGCGGATGAGTACACCGAGCTGCCGGTGCTGGACGGTATCGAAACCTGGTGGGTATTGCTCAGCCCCGACCACCAGCTCGCTCAGGTGGGAGTACAGCCATCACCAATGGAAGTGGGCTGGACTTATCACAAGATCGTGGTGGACACCGAGCGCAATAGCGGCAAAGAAGTGCATCAACTGATTCAGGGGCTGGCAGGTTACCCCGATGTCCAGGTCTACCTGAACGGTGCACCGATGCTGCTTAATGACTGGCCGGTAAGTCGCCCTAATGGTGAGTCGGTGTATGTAGAGCCCGAATGGCGAGAACCAGCTGTATGGATTCGTGGGACCATAGATAATTATAAAGTCGTACACGGTGATGATCGTCAAAACTACCGACTGGCGCATCCCGATTTTCTGGATCGAGCAGATTATCTATTTGAGATGCTTGAAAATGGAAACTTTCCTGAGTTTCCCGGCATGGGCGGCGAGATGTATGGCGACCCCTACATACGCGACGATTTGGCCGTCGCGCAGTTTATCCAGGACCATTATGGATACCCGGTGGAAGACCAATTGCTTCACAAAAAACTGCAAGGGCAAAGTGAGTGGGGCGAATACTTCTGGCAGAATCCTGAAACGCTGGATCGCTTGCAGTCGAAGCTCCCTCGTCACCAGTATGAGCAGTTGTTGCACTTGCTGCAAACCAATCCGGACATGGTGTTCAATGCCTACGATGACCGCTTTGCAAACATGCGGGTTGGCAAGGACTTGGCATCGTTCGATCCGCTGGACTCGACCTTCGGTTACTCCTGTGCAGGAAATGTGATTTTCCGTTTGCAAGATGTGCAGTCCACCTCATCAGGTAACGCCAGGGCAAGTGGAGGTGCGCTGCGTAGTGGCGACGCTACAGCAAAAGATATTTACCTGCTGCCAGGCTTGTACGACGGTAGTAAACATCGGCCCGATAAAGAAGGAATTGAAGTGTGGACCGTCTCCGTCTCTGCGGAGGGAAAAGAGGCTCAAGTGGGGATGACGGCACAGGACCCTGCAACTTTCCCCCTGCAATATACGATCATTGTCGATACAGAAAGAACCACCGCAGCCGAAATTTATCAACTTATCACAAGCAAAGATAAAGCCGTTACGCAGATTAACCTGCATGGTGCGGTGCTGGGTAATACGGCAGATAAAATCCCTGCCGCTGCCGAAGCATTGGCGAATGTTGGCTATAGCGGGGAACGTTATGTCTCGATTGATCCTAGTGCCGGCAAGAGTAACTGGAATATTCCTGTTGCGCGCTTGGTTGGGAATGATGGGCTTGGGCCGATGTTTGATCTTGGGCTTGTTGTTGATGGTGCTAAAGTTAGGGTTCAGTCGTTAGACGTCTATACGTGCGAGCGGGAGCTAATAAATGATGCATTCACGATCAAGCTAAGCAAGAAGCTTCGGCTATCGGACGGTAGGCTGATAGCGGTTGATATACTCGAAGGGCAAAGTTACGAAGGGGAAGACTATACCCTGCATGCCGCTTTTAATAGGCTGGATGTGGTTAGAAAAAATGGAGTGATTGAGGTATATCGCATTGAACTTAGCGATAACTTGAATATTAGTGGCATCGTCAACATGTACTTAGATCACTTGATATCTCCTAGTGGGCGGCAGCTGAAATTTTCTTGGCTCATGTCGTCAAGTGAACTATCGTTCGATTTTAAACTAATTGAATCCATTGCTGATGACGCAGGGGTGTTGGTTAAATTTACACATGCTGATACAAGCTTGAATAAACTATCATTGTTTCCTGGTTCGGGCGAAGAAGTAAATTATGACATTGCCAACGCGTCATCAACTGCACACACGATAACCGCAGCAGGCAAAGGATTACTGGGTGGGCGCAGATACGACATTCGAACCGATGGTAACCAGCTAAAGGAACTGAAAGTTTCCACCACCGTAGCAGGCGCAGCCGCACCGAGCCACGTGCAAACGGAATCTCTGACGTACTTGGGCGATAAAGTTTCAACCTATACCATCGCACCGGGCGGTGGGATCGATGCGCTAACCGAAACCTATAATTATGATACGCCTAATCAGGTCACCATCAGCTGCTCTCAGGGTTGGTTAAATGTCGGAAAAAGAGTATTGACGTTTGAGCACGGCCGCCAAACCAAGGAAACACGGATGGTTGCCGGTGTGAGCATATCCAGCGAACAGAGCATGCAGGTTGATGATAAGCGTCATGTGCTGGTGGTGACCTCCAGGCAGCAAGTGGATGGTGCCACAGTTGAACAAGTGACTTATGAACTCGATCCGCGTGGTAATATAATCAAGCTGATTAAGGGTGAGGAAGTAACCGAGTGGACTTATTTCAATAACTATCGCCAGTATCGGGTAAAAGAGGATAAAGTAACGACCCATGCTAGTGGTTTCTTCAATGCATTGCTCAAGCCGCTAGATTACGCCAACCCGGTTGGCTGGGGGTTCCTCGCGTTTGGCAGTTCAGGGTTGACCTGGGGGACGCGCATTGACTCAGCTGTCGACATGTCTGTCAGTGCGAATAATTATGCAAAAAGTTCATTCAATCTGCCGCTGGATATCAACTATCCGGGCGATGTAAGCAATTGCACTTCGCATGTCGAGTCGGAATATGTCTACCTTATCAAGGAGGGGGGAGAGGTTCCACAACGTGTGACATACTATGGTTACGAGGCGGCGCAGTCGCCTGCTCACGAGGCCCTTGGCAGGCAACATTCGGTCCTGCCAGCGATAAAGCTCACGGTCCTTAAGCCAGATATCGAACGTGTAGACATCTCCGCCCAACAACTTGCTGTTGCCAACTTTGCGGCCAAACCGCTGCTGGATAGCCTGGAAGCACAGAAAAATACGGTCGGGGCAGAGGAAAAGAAAAAGTTGCAGAGAAAAATTGATGAGTTAAAGGATAGCCTTCTAAAGCAAAGTAAAATATACAGCCAGGGCTTTAAATTGAAGAGCATGGCAGAGGGTTCCATGCAGGTCGAGAAGATTGGTTACCACAAAGATACCAAGGATACCTTTCAATGTGGTCGCGTTAGTTCGGTTGTTACTCATTTTCTGGATGGTAAGGGTAATGTTGTTGCGGGCTCTGAAACAGAAACAAAGTTTGAATATAAAATCGAGAATGCAAGTGCGCGTAAGGTCAAGACAACAACGACTGTAAGCGTGGATGGGAAATCATGTGGTACTTCTAGCCAGACCCGTGTCGGGTTCGGAGGTCGTCTGGAAGAAAGCCTCGATAGTCAAGGGATAACGACCACACTGAGTTACGGTGAAGGCGGTGTTTTGACCAAAGAAAAGGTGTCCCGTGGCGAATCGCTTGTTCGCAATACAGACTATGCTGTAACCGTCGTAGACGGGGGGTACCAATATGAACGCAGCACTGAACATGGAAAAAAGCGTACGGTCACCGATAAACTTGGTCGGGAAACACACACTTGGATATGCCTTAAGGGAAATGATTGGCTAGAAGCCACCTATACCCAATACGATAGTCGAGGGAGGGTTGTCGCTGTTAGTACCTATGACTACGATGGTTCGGGTGCAAAGCAGAGCACTCACATTACTAGCTGGGCGTATGCGGGAGACGGTAAGACCTGTACTGTTACAATAGAGCTAAAAAACGCTGCAGAGGAGGTGATCGATACAAAGGTCCAAGTTGTTGAGGTTTCAGCAAAATCAAAAAAAGTTACTATGGGGAAGTTTTTTGCGGAGATGCAATATAATTTTACTCAGCACTCGCTGGTCGAGACTTTTGGTGCAGTGGCAGGCAAAGAATATCTTAAGCAAGTAAGCAATTATTCGGAAAGCGGCCAGTTGAAGGAAGCCAAGCGGTATAAGGTCGTAACGGCGGATGGAGTAGCTAGCGAGTTCGACAGTATAAAGTTTAGCTATAATGATGCAGGGGAGATTGATTTCGTTACCCCTAAAGATCGTAAGACAACCACGTATGCATATGACCTGTTTGGTCGGCAAACCGCGGAAACTCTAGATGGTGTAACATTAGTTAACAATTATTCCAACGCAAGCCTAACCAGTGTAGCGATTTCCTCCAGCGTGAAAGCCGACAGTACTGAGACTTCCCTTGGCAAGCAGACCATAGATGTGCTAGGTCGTGTCGCTACTCGAACTGTTAGCGGTGCGGTCACTACATTCAGTTATGACGGCGCTAGCGGATGGGCCAAAGAAAGTAGCGCTGGTGCTCCTCCAGCGGTGGATGGATGCTCCAGTAACTACGATAGTAAAACGTTAACCTATACTGAGAGTTTCCCGCAGCTCGTGAAGGCCGGTGAGTCCGTAAGTCGTGTTTCGAAGACAGAATTTAGTCTTTGTGGGAAGATTCTTAAATTTACTGATGTGGTGGGGAATGTCACAGCTTACCAGTATGACGCCCTCGGTCGTCGAACAGGATCGACAAGTAGCGCATGTATCACTACGCTAACCTATGCAGATAATGGCCAACTAACAACGGAAGTTATCCAGGATGTGGCAAGCGGTAAAGCTATGATTGTGGATTACACCTATGATGTAAGTGGTAATGAGACTTCGCGTAAATTTAGTTGCGATGGGTTGGCTGCGCACACACTTGTGCGCACGTACTTTGGAGACGGGCGCTTGAAGTCGAGTGCGCTCCAGATAGATGATGATGCCGGCTACACTGATAATTATACATACGACGGGAAGAATAGAGTTGGGTACTGGGGGCGGACTGGCGGGAAATTTCCTTTAAATGAAAACGGTAAGAAAGTAGTTACCCAAACGTTCAGCTATGATGCTCTCGGTAACTCAACGTCTCAAGTAAGTACTCATGCCCCTGAGAACACGCACTCGACGTTCAGTTACGCCAGTAAGCAACCGGGAGCACTGACTGAGTACAGCGGTCAGTCTCTAACGGTTGATACATTGGGGCGGACTACCAATTCCATGGGGCGACATATAACTTATCATGAAAATGGTCAGGTTAATACTTATGGTGTTACTTTTGCTGACGATCCCACTCCTTATACATTTAATTATGATGATCGGGGCCGCTATCGCGGTACTACCCTTGGTTCTCGCACCGAAACATATCACTATCGTGGAGATAAGATATACGCGCTGCATCAAATAAATACCAAGGGTAGCCGCTACTATGGTAAATACGAGCGCAGCATTACTTTGCTCAATGAAAGTGGCGGTTGTTTTTTACAGCAGGTTATTAGTCGTGCCGAAGAGAAAAGCGAAAGCTTGAAAGCGACGACTTTCGAGTTGCGTGATGCGGCAGGTAGTGTGTTTGCAAGTTTCAATGCGGCAGATGACGTCGTTAACTATTTTCATTATCTGCCCTATGGTTATCGGCCTGTAGATCCCAAGTCAACAACTTGGCTTGGCTTCAAAGGAGAACCGTTGCATGAATTAGGAATTTATTATCTAGGCAACGGCTATCGGGTGTATCACCCAATACTTCAGCATTTCCAGAGCCCTGACAGTTGGAGTCCATTCGGTGCCGGAGGCGCAGCTACCTATGTATACTGTGGTGGCGACCCAGTGAACTATCATGATCCTAGTGGCCATGTGGCAGTTGCGCAGTACAGTCGCATGGAGAGTCAACCTTTCATGTATACTAAGGAATTTCGCATTGCTACTGCAGTCTTGGGGGTACTGACGGCTCCTTTTTCGGGGGGGGGGGCTTCAATGGCATTGGCAGTAGCTGCGACCGGCCTCGCGATTGTTGCGGCGGGGTTCGAGATTGCTTCGGCCCTGTTGGAAGAAAGTGACCCTGGTTTGTCATCGACGTTGGCTTATGTTGGATTAGGGTTTGGGATGGCTAGTGCTGTGTCAGGAGTAACGGCAGCAAAGCTTGCGACCACACGAGGGGCTAGAACTGCAGCAATACACAGTGCTGTTCGTAATGAAACTGGAGCAGAGCGGGCAGTTTATTTCGGCAACCTCCATAAGAACACCCTCGTAACAGTTGTTCCGAAGCCCAAGCAGTTTCTTCGATGGTATCAAGAGTCAATAATCGATCCAAGGTACGGTGATCGGCACTTTTGGGGTGCTAATACTACAATCAATGGTGGTGATTTGCAGGACCCGGTGCAACAGATAATACGTCGTGGATCGCACAGCGATGTCCATTTTTACTCTGGGGCCCATGGAGAGCGATCAGGTAATAATTGGGTGGACAAACCATTAGGGGGGAGGCCGTCGGCGATTAGAAACTCTAAATTGGATGAAGCTGCTTTTTTCAAGGAGGACTTGAGAAAACTATCAATGAATAATCCATTTCCAAACAAGAGGGCGATCGCCATTCATGAATTGAACAGTCAAACTCCTTTGGCTGTATTGGACGCCTGGGAAAGGCAGCCAGGGCATCATATTATGGCTTTCTGCTACGGTCGTAATGACGAGCGCTTTTTGAGTGTCTATAATCTGTTGCCAGTGCCAAGTTATGCCCCTTAGATTAATTGCAAGCTGTAGTTAATTGTTCTTTTTTGGGGCTTCGAGAGAAGCCCTGTTTTATTTTCTGGATTTTATTGCGTTACGGTTCCTTGACTTATTTCACTCAAGATCCCATACCCCACCCTAGGCACCCCCCCCAACCGCAAGTCCACCAACGCCTTCAACGACTCCCCACTTCCCAAATACGCATCGCCAAAATCATGCCCCCCCAACGCACTCGGGTGCGCCACCACCTCCAGCAACCCATCCGCCGGCGCCAACCCCGCGCGTAAATCCGCCGGCGTACACACATAATCCGCCGTCGCCCCCGCTAACTGCTTCAAGCGCCTATTTAGCAACGTCTTGAACACCCGCTTCAGCGGCCCGATGTTATGCCCAAGATTACGCGCCAACCTCACCGCTACGCCTTCGCGCGCCGCAAAGCGGGCGACGATTACGCCAATGGGCCAGATGTTGTGCACATGCTGGTGCGAGTCCAGGTGGCTGGGCATCAGGCCCTGGTTCAGGCAGTGTTGCCACTGCGCCTGCAGTTCCTGCTCGACTGCCTCGCGCTCGGCGCGGCTCAGGCGCAGGGTGCGTTGTTTCAGGCGCAGGTCGAATTCGCCGTTGGGCGCGCAGAAGCGTGGCTGCTGGCGAATGGCTTGGCTCAGCGGCCGGCCGTAGGTGAGGTTGAAGTGCAGGCCGATACGCCCGCGCAAGGCCGGCAGTTGCGCCAGGCTGCAGGCGGCGCTGAAGGCCGGCATATTGGCCATGGCCGTGGCCGAGCTGATCAGCCCGGCCTGGAAGGCGTGCAGGATGACCGCGTTGGTGTGGGCGCTGAGGCCGAAGTCGTCAGCGTTGACTATGACCTGTGAGGGCATCCGGGTTCTCCTGTGGCGAGTCGGGCTCGGCGGCTGTGGCCGAGGTTTTTTGGCGCAGGCGTTGCAACTGTGGCTTGAAGCGTTGCCACAGGCGCAAGGCCAGGCCCAGGGCCAGGCCGCTGGGGCGCCAGCTGTAGAAGCTTTGCCGCTGGTGTTCAACGGCGCCGCTCATGCGTTCGTGCAGTTGGTGGCTGGAGTTGTGCAGGCTCACCCGCGAGGCGTCGACCCACTCCCAGCCGTCGTCCAGGCCCCAGTGAATCCATTCTTCGAGCAGCACCCGGCCGCTGCCAAGCTCGGCATAGGCGGGCACGAAGGCCAGGTTGTAGTCGTACACCCGGCCGCGCTCGAACACCCCCAGGCGGTAGCTGATGCAGCGGCCATCGAGCTCCAGCAGTACCATGCGCACCAGGCCCTGGGCCGCCAGGGCGGTGAAAGCCTGGTACATCCATTGGCGGCGCAGGCGGCCAGAGAAGATGCCGACCTCGTCGTCGCCTTTCCAGCTGAGCTCTTCGACGGCGCTGATGGCATCGAGCAGTGGCGTGATGGTGTTTGCATCCGGAGTAACCCGGCGTACCTGGGCGCCGCAGGCGGCAATGCGCTTACGCGCGCGGCGCAGTTTGTAGCGCGGGTCGCCGCTGATTTCCTGACGGTCTTCGGGCACGATGCGGTGCACCGGCACCCGGCAGTTCAGGCGCTGCTCATGGGTAGAGCTGCGCCTTGCCCAGCGGCTGAGCAGGCTGTGGGTTGCCGCGTCGTCGGGCACTTCGTCCAGTTGCAGCAGGGCATGGGGCAGTTGCTTGCGGATCGCCCGTAACACCTGCGCGGCCGCTTTGGCCGGCAGGTCGCAGAGCAGGGCGATGCGGTCACTGAGCGGGTAGCCCAGGTGGCGCACCACCTGCGCGGTCAATGGGCCAAAGCGCTCAGTGCCGCGTACCAGCGGCAGGCACAGGCACAACCGGCCCTGGTCGCGGCCCACCAGCACCTGCAGTTGTTGCCCGGCCGTCAGGGCCGCTTCGGCCGCCAGCAGCCAGCCCAGGTGGTTGAACGGCGTGCTGTCGGCCAGTTGCTGACGCAGTTGCTCGTAGTCGGCGGCGGGGAAGTCCGCCGCCGCCAGCGACGGATACCACTGCAGTTCAAGGCTCATGGGTTCAGGTCACCGTGGCCGGGGCGGGGCTTGCTTCAGGTTTGCGCAGGGGCTCCAGGCGCGATTCGCTGTAGCGGGTTTCGCGGTAGAACTTCCAGCGGCCGAACAGGCAGTACACATTCATAACCCGTCCTTGTTCCTTATAGCCCATGCGCAGGTGCAGCTTGAGCGCCGGGATGTTGTGGCTTTCGCACACGTCCACCACGGTGTCGCAGCCCTGGGCGGCCATGGCTTTCCACAGCTCCAGCTGCAGGTCGACCGAAAGCTCGGTGCCCCAGTACTTGCGCGCCAGCTCGCCGCCAAATTCAAAGAACTGCCCGGGCTCGACCGGGAACCAGCAGCCGTAGAAGTGGCGGTCGTGGTAGTGGCGCAGGCTGCCCCAGATGAACGCCACCACGTCACCGGCGTCATCGAGGAACATCAGCCCGGTGTGGCCCTCGGCGGCCAGCTCGCGCATGGTCTCGATGCGGTCGCCAAAGTGTTTGGCGAAGGCCCGTACGTTGTGCACGGTGATCGGCTCGACCCGCAGCGGCGGGTAGGGTTTGAGTTTGTGCGGCGGCACGGGGCTGACCAGGTCGCGCTCCATCCACAGCAATTCCCAATGGTAGAACAGGTAGCGCTTGACCCCAGCGTTGATGGTATTACGCAGTCCTTTGCGCTGGATGCGATCCTGGATCTTGCTCAAAGCACTCATGGTGCCTCCTGTTTCTGGCAGGTGAGGTGCGCGCTCATGACGCGCTCCAGGTCAGGGCGAACAAGGTTTGCCCTGGCAATTGAAAATGGATACGGCCTTGCTCGCAGACAAACTGCGCGCGGCGTGTGCTGTTGTCGGGGCCGAAAAAGCTCAGGGCGCCTGCGGCGCAGCGTTGTTCGGTGGCCAGGGTCACCTGTTGCAGGCGCTCGCCCTTGTTCACCCCCAACAGGCTGCGCTGCTTGCCACGGGCCATGGCCAGGGCGTCGACTTCGAAGGCGTCGTTGTCCAGCGCCAGCACCTGGTCGAGCCAGTGCTGCTGGATGAACTGCTGGGCCAGGCCCACGGGCTTTAGTTCAAAACGGTTTTCGCCCAGCACCCGGACCATGCCCTTGGGCCATTCGGGCTCGTCGGCGACGTGGAACCAGTTGAGCATGTCGAGCAGGCCGTCCTGGGAGGCGTTGATCACCACCGAGGCCCACCACAGGGCGGTGAAGTGGGTTTCCTGGTCGTAGGGGCTCAGGCTCGAGCCGCTGGAGAGGTTGGTCTGGTCCAGCAGCAGCGCCTTGTTCGGCCGGCCCCGGGCATCGAGGCCGACCAGCCTGGCCGCCTGGCGCACCGAGTCGCGGTAGCTGCGGGTGGCCAGCAGGTCGCGGACCATCCATTCGTGCCAGGCCAGGGCGTCGATCTGCGCACCGTGCTCCTTGAGCAGGCGCTGTGCCCAGTCAAGGCCGATGCGCTTTTCGCTGTCGCTGTGCAGCGGGCCGTTGACCAGTCGCGAGCTTGCCGGCATGGCGATGCGCACCCCGGCTTCGCGGGCGCCGGGGCTGCGTTGTACGCGCTCGGCCATGGCCTGGAAGTAGCGGCTGAAGGTGGGGTAGTCGCTGTAGTTGAGGTTCGGTTCGTCGGCGAAGGCCAGGTAGTGCAGGCTGTTGCCGCCCAGCGTGCGGGTGGTGTTCAGCCAGTCGTCGAGGCCGTCGTTGCGGATGCGGTCGGCGGCCAGTACCGATTCGCGGCCGGTGCCGGCCAGCAGGGTGATGTCCTGTTTGATGTTGTAGCGTTGCTGGTAAAAGCTGCGAAAGGCAGTTTCATAGCCGGGCTTGCGTGCCAGCAGGTCGGCGAAGCTGTAGTAGCCGGCTGCTTGCGGTTGCAGGGTATCGAGCACGGCGTAGCTCGATGGCGGCGGCAGCACATAGGGCAGGTTGACGCCCAGGTCCGGGGTGCGGCCCAGTACGGTGTGGCCAAGGCTGAGCGCGACCTTGCCGTCGCTGTTGTGTAGCGGGCGTAGTTGCCCGGGCTGTTGGGCGAACAGGTTGGCGCTGCCGTCGAGCCAGAACGCCACCTTGCCACGGCCTTGCAGTTGCAGGCGGAAGGTCTGCTCTTTGCTCGACTGCGGCAGCGCCAGGCGATCGAACTGCCAATAGGCGGGGTAGGGCTTGAGCGCCAGGCTCAGTTGCTGGCTGTCGCCCAGGCGCTGCACCTGCAGGCTGCGTACGCCGCCATGATATTTGCCGGCCAGGGTGGCTTTCTCGCCCGCGGGCACTTTGAAGTACAGCTCGACATTGGGCCCGACTTCGGCGCTGAAGTGCACCTTGGCCGGGGCGAACAGCGCCCGGGTACTGTCGGCATGCTCGATGCGGTAACGGCGAAAGCTGTAGCCGGGGATTTCCACCTGGTAGTCGCTGGCGCTCGCCGCCAGCGGCCATTGCACCCGGCCTCGGCTTTCATTGGCCTCGATCGCGCGCTCGGCCTGCAAGTGGCCCTGGCCGTCGAGCAAAAAGATACGCTCGGGGTTGGCTTCGGCCTGCCAGGCCGGTTGCCAGCTGACCGTGACGGTGTCGGCCTTGCTCACTTGCAGGTACAGGCTGCCATCGCGCAAGTCGCCCCATTGCAGGGGCGCAGCCTGTAGCGTGGCGCTCACCAGCACGCCGCTCACCACCAGGGCCAGGGCTTTCATGCCGGCCGCCGTTGCAGCATCTGCCGAAGCGGCGCGAGGTCGCTGGGCAGTACCAGCAGGGTTTGCCAGAACGGCACGCCGCTGAGCTTGCAGTACACCAGCAGCATCGCCAGGGTCACCGCCAGGTAGGCGATGGATGAGGCCGCCGCAGCGCCGACGATGCCATAGGTGGGGATCAACAGCACGTTGAGCAGCAGGTTCAGCGCCGCGCCCAGGCCCATCATCAGCGATACCGTGCCGGGGCGGTTCTTGCCCAGCAGGTCGAGGCGCAGGATGCTCGCATAGCACAGGCCGAACAGCCCCGGCAGCAAAGCCAGCAGCGCCGGATAGGCCGGTTGGTACTCGGCGCCGAACAGGGTGACGATCAGCCACTCGCCAATCAGCGCCATGCTCAGGCAGGCGCCGAGCATCACCGTGGCGGTCAGACGCAGGGCCAGCGGGGTGAGCTTGTCCATGCCGGCGTCCTGCTGCAGCAGGCGTTTCATCAGCGGTGTGGTCACCGCCTCAGGGACGATCAGCAGCAGTTCGGCGGCGGCGCTGGCCATGGCGTAATGGCCCAGCGCGGCGCTGCCGAGCATGGCGCTGATGAACAGGTAGTCGGAGCGCAGAATCACCTGCTGGAACAATAAGTCCGGGTGGCTCTTGGCGCTATAGGAGAGCAGCTCGCGCTGGCCGCTGCGGTCCCAGCACAGGCGGATCGAGTGCTGCCGGCCGAGCCAGTACAAACCGAGCATGACCACCAGGCTCAGGCCCAGCAGCCAGCTGATCAGCGCCGCTTCCAGGGCCGCGTGCTGCCACATCCAGAACAGGCCGACAAACAGCAGCAGCGGCACCAGCGACTCGGTCAGGCGCAGGGCGTTGAAGGCGCCGACGCCGCCGGTGGCGTTGTGCAGGGTCAGCAGGCCGCTTTTAAGCACCGTCAACGGCACCGCCAGCAGCAACAGCCAGGCCAGCAGGCCCAGCTGGGTGGTCACTTCCAGTTCTGTGCCGAACTCCCGGGCCAGGGCCACGCAGACCAGGGTCAAGGCGCCGGCCACCAGGCAGCCGTAGATCAGCACCTGGCTGAGCAGCAGGCCCATGTTGCGCTGCTTGGCCGCCTGGTAACCGACGGCGGTGTTGAGCCCGCCGCTGGTGGCGGCGCTGATCAGGTCGGGCAGGGTGCTGAGCAGGGCGAACAGGCCGCGCTCGCTGGGGCCAAGAATGCGCGCCAGCAGCACGTTGCGCATCAGCCGCAGGGCGATCATCGCCAGGCGCGTGCCCATGCTCAGCAGCAGGTGGCGCACGTAGTGGCTGCGGCTCATGGGCGGCCTCCGCGGCTGATGCGCCAGGCCAACAGCGAAGGGCGGCTGGCGCTGCGCTGGCTGACACTGATGCGCGGCAGGGCCAGGGGGTCGTCATGGCCCTGGCAGATCCCGGCGCGGGTGCTCAGGGCAAAGGGGTAGCGGTGCGCGGCCAGGCGCTCGCGCACCCGCGCGTCGTGGTCGCCGTTGGGATAGCAGTACACCGGCAGCGGCTGTTTACAGCCTTGTTGCAGGGCGTAGTGGCTGCGGCTCAGTTCTTCTTCCAGGCGCTGGTCGTCCAGGCCCGGCAGCAGCGCGTGGCTGGCGCCGTGGGGGCCGAAGCTGATCAACCCGGAGTTTTCCAGGTGGCGTACCTGGTTCCAGTCCAGGGCCTGGGGCAGGGATTCAGCCGGGCAGGCGTCGGTGAGGTGATGCAGGGCCATCGGGCTGAGGCTTTTCAGGCTTTGCAGGTATTTGCCCAGGGCCTGGCTGCGCGCGTGCGGGCGCTCGTTCATGAAGTAGGCGGCCGGCAGCGGCCGGCCGATCTTGCGCAGTTGCTCGATCAGCGCCCGGCGGGAGATTTCGCCGTGGGTGCCCCACAGGGTTTCGCCGAGGCTTTCCCACCAGAAGCGCTGGCGGCTGCCGATGTAGTCGGTGGACAAAAAGATGCTCGCCGGCACCTGGTATTGCTGCAGCAGCGGGAAGGCATTGAGGGCGTTGTCGCGCCAGCCGTCGTCGAAGGTCAGGGCCACTTTCGGCCGGTTGCCGCTGCGCGGGTGTTCGTGGGCCTTGAGCAGGTCCATCAAGTGTACGCAGTCAAAGTGGCGTTGCAACCAGCGCAGCAGGCGTTCGAAGGCCTGGGGGCCGACGCACAGTTCATTGCGGTGCGGCAGGGCGGCACTGTCGTCGTCGGCCAGCACCCGGTGCAGCATGAGGATCACCCCGGCGCCGCGCAACTGGCTGCGGCCCTTGGGGGAGTTGAGGTACAGCCAACCGCTGGCACGCTTGATACTGGTTTTTATCGGCATGTCAGGTGCTCATCGAGTCTGGTCGGGGTTCCATTGGTTGTAGCTGTGCCCGCGTAAAAACTGCCACAGGCCGACGCTCATGCCGGCCAGGGTCACCAGCACGAAGGCCGCCAGGCGAAACGGTTTGGGCAGGCGCTGGCGCACGTCCAGCAGGCCGGCGATGGCGATGGCATAGCCGAGCAGTTGCGCGGCCAGGGTCAGTTGGTAAAAGCCGTGGCCGTCGAGCAACCACAGGTTGGCCAGCAGCAGGGGCAACAGCAGCACCGGCGCCAGGCGGCGGATCAGTTTGTGGCTGATCAGGGCAATGGCGTACAGGCCGTGGCGCAACGGGTTGAGCAGTTCGCGGCGGGCGGCCAGGCTGATCAGGCCGCCGACGGTGACGCGCTGGCGGCGGCTGAACTGGCGGTCGGCCTCGTCCACGCCCTGGTCGAGCACCTGGGCTTCGTCAACGTAGACCACCCGTTTGCCGGCCACCGGTGCGCAGGTGTTGATGTAGAAGTCGTCGTTGACCCGCGCCGGAATCGGCTGGTACAGCTCGCGGCGCAGCGCCTGCAGGGCGCCATCGGCCGACACCGTGCAACCGGTGCGGCTCTCCACCCGGCGCAGCCAGGCTTCGTAGTGGCGGTACAGGCTTTCGCCCAGGCTCAGGCCCTTGCCGGCCTCGGGGATGATCATCTTGCCCACCGTGCCGCCCACTTCAGGGTCGGCAAAGGGTGCCAGCAAGGCGCCGAGGGTGCCGTCGATCCAGTGCACATCGGCGTCGGTGAACACCACGATGTCGCCCGTACACTGGGTGACGGCGACGTTGAGCACGCTGTTCTTGCCCATGCGTGGCAGGTCGAGGACCTGGATGCGCGGGTCGTCGAAATTGCGCGCCAGGGCCACGGTGCTATCCGTGGAGCCATCGCTGGCCACCACGATCTGCAGGCTCTGGGCCTGGTAATCCTGGGCCAGCAGGTTGCGCAGCTTGTTGTCGATATTGCGCGCTTCGTTGTGCGCGGCCACCACCACGCTGACCCGCTGCGGCGCCAGCGGCGCGGGGCGGTGACGGGGGAACAGCGGCCCCACCAGGGTCAGCAGCAGCGGGTAGCCCAGCCAGGCATAGAACGGTAGCAACAAGCACAACCAAAAGATGAACTCAGCCACGGGCGGGCCTCCTTGCGTTCCAGTTGAACAGGCTGAGCACGAAGGCCGCGCCGGCCAGGTGCAGGCGAATCCAGTGCAGGCCCCAAAGCTGAAGGGCGAACAGCAGGTCGCGGTGTTTCAGGCTCTGGCGCAGGCTCAGGGCCAGCGCGGGCAAGCTGGTGACCAGCAGCAACAACAGCGCCAGGTGCGGGTAACCGTCGAGCAGCGCCGACAAAGCCATGAAGTCGAGCAGCCAGGCGCCCAGCGACAGCAGCGGAAAGCGCAGCAGGCGCAGGCTCGGGCCGTTGCTGCGCAGCAGTTGCAGGTTGCTGCCCTGGCGCCACAGCTCCTTGCCCAGCCACTCGCGCCAGCTGCCCTCAAAACCCCAGTGCAGCACCACCGGCTCGCGCAGGGCCAAAAGCCGCGCGCCGGCCTTGTTCAGGTGCCAGGTAAAGTCCTTGTCTTCGCCGGTGCGCAGGGTTTCGTTGAAGCCGCCCACCTGATCGAACCAGTGGCGCTGCATCAGCAGGTTGGGGGTCGGCAGCCACTGCATCGGGTGCAGTGCCGGCAAGCCTGCACGCAGGGTCCGGCGTTGCCAGGCGCGGGCGAACCAGGGCGCCTGGCGCGGGGTGTCGCAGTCCAGCGCGAAGACGTCGCCACGGCCTTCGCCATGCAGCTTGAGCAGCAGGCTCAACCAGTGCTCGGGCACTTCGATGTCGGCATCGAGAAACGCCAGCCACTCACCGCTGCTGGCCTGTACGCCACGGTTGCGCAAGGCGCCGATGGTCAGCCCGGGCAGGCTCAGCACCTGGGCGCCGAGGCTGCGGGCGATCTGCGGGCCGTCGTCACTGGAGCCGTTGTCGACCACCACCAGCTCGCAGTCAAGGCCGGCATCGGCGGCGGCGTTCAACGCCGACTGCAGGGTCCGGGCGATGTGCCGGGCTTCGTTGAACATCGGCACCACGACACTGACCTTCATGCCTTCACCTGCGCCGGTTGCGCCTGTTCGGCCTGGAGCCGCAGCACACTGGACAACGCCAGTATGATCCACAGGTACTTGTGGTTGGGCGCGCTGAGGAACATCAGGAACAGGCTGATGGCGAGCATGCTCATGCACAGGTGGGTGAGCAGGTCGGCCTGGCCCTGCTCACCCTGGCGCAGCCACAGGCGCCGGGCGTACCAGACGTTGTACAGGGCCAGCAAGACCATGCTGACAAAGAGGATGCCGGCCGGTATGCCGACCTCGCTGAAGATCTCCAGGTAGGTGTTGTGCGCGCGGCGGTACAGGTCGCCGACCTTGCGGTTGGCCGAAAACGCCTTGGCGTAGCCGGTGGTGGCGTAGTGCAGGGGGAAGGTGCCGGGGCCGGTGCCGAGCACCGGGTGTTCGCGGATCATCTTGCTGCCGACCACGATGTACGACGAGCGCCGGCCCAGGGAATCGTCCTGGAAGGCATTGACCCCGGACTTGAGCAGCGCCAGCGACTGGATGCGCGCCACGTAGCTGGCCGGCATCAGCGCCACCATGGTCGGCAGCAGAATCGCCAGGCCAAGCATGGCAAAGCCCAGGTGCCGCGGGCGCAGGTGGGCGACCTGGGTGCGGTAGTGCACCAGCACGATGCCCAGGCTGATCAGCAGCACCACCAGGCCCGAGCGCGAGTTGGTCTTGGTCATGCCCGCCAGCAGCAGGATGCAGCAGGCGATCCAGAACAGTTTGTGCAGCCGCCGCGGGCTGTTGAACACCAGCCACAAGGCCATGGGCACGGCGATGGCGATGAGCATGGCGAACACGTTGGGGTCTTCCAGCAGGCCGGCGGCGCGGCCCTCGTCCTGGTACTTGGCCGAGGCCATGGCCATGATGCAGGTCAGGCTGACGCTGAGGGTCACCAGCCGGTACATCATCGCCAGGTCGAGGTCGCGGCCAACCAGCAGGGTGATGCCGAACAGCAGCAGGCCCACCGCCAGCTCGCGAAAGTGCCCAAGGGACATCTCGCTGCTGTCGCTGGCCCAGAAACTCAGCAGGTACAGCGCCATAAACCCCAGCAGCAGCCGCCACATGCTGCTGCGCAGGCGCTCAGCGGGCAGTTGCTTGACCGCCAGTTGCAGCACCAGCACCAGGGCCAGGGCCGCGCCGATCATTTTCGAGGCGGTCAGCTCGCTGTCCTTGAACAGGCCTTCCAGCGGCACCAGGGTGATAATTGCCAGCAGTCCCCAGGCCGGGCGTTTGTACAGCGCCAGCAGGCCGGCCAGGCCGATTACCGCGCCGGGGGCGAGAAACGGGTAGGGGCTGGCCAGCAATGCCACGCAGGCGATGGCCAGCAGGCCGATCAGGGACAGGGGAATGATCATGCGCAGGTCTCCGTGGCCGCGCCCAGGTAAACCCGGGCCCAGCGTTGCGCCAGCGTCGGCAGGTGATAACGTTCGCGTTGGGTGCGCCGCGCCTGGGCGATCAGCTCGCCGGCCTGGGCCGGGTCGAGCATCAGCGCCTCAAGCTGGGCGGCCAGCTCTTGCACCGCCAGGGGCCGGGCCAGCAGGCCGCTGCGCCCGTGCTCGATCACATCGGGGATACCGCCGACCGCAAAGGCCACCACCGGCACGCCATCCTGCATGGCTTCGAGCAGGATCATTGGCGTGCCTTCGGTGCGCGAGCTGATCACCAGGGCATCCAGGCGCCCCATCCACTGGCGCATGTCGGCCTGAAAGCCGGGCAGGCGGATGCGCTGGGTCAGGCCGGCGGCGTCGATGCGCGCTTGCAGCGCCTCTTGCTCCGGGCCATCGCCGAGCATCACCGCATCGAGCTGCGGGTGGCGCTGGCACAGCGGGATCAGCGTATCGAGAAACAGGTCCGGGCCTTTCTCGCAGCTCAAGCGGCCAACATAGCCGGCCAGCCAGCGGCCAGCGCCAGGGTGGCGTGCGGGCAGAGCGTCGGCCTCGGGCAAGCCGTTGGGGATCACCTGCAGCTTGTGCTCGGCGACCCCGGCCTGGCGATGGATGCGCTTGATGCTCTCGGCCACGCAAACCACCCGCTCGATGGTGGCGGTGCGGCACAGCTGCAGGCTGATCCAGGTATACAGGCGCTGCTTGCGGCTGCTGGGGGTAAAGCCGTGCTGGGTGGCGACCATCGGCAGGCGCCACAACTGCGCGCCCAGCCAGCCGAACAGCAGGCCCTTGAAGTTGTGGCTGTTGATCAGCGGCTGCTGGTCGTGGCGCCGACGCAGTTCAGCCAGCAGCTCGCCGACCCCGTCGCAGGTCTGGCAGGCCACGCCGGCGGCGCGAAAACGCGCCACCAGTTGCTCCGGGGCCCCGAGAAACAGCACCTGGTGCTGCCCCGGGGTGGCCTGGCAGTGGTCCAGCAGCATCCGCTCGGCGCCGTAGAAGCCGCCACTGCTGAGCAGGTGCAGGATCGGGCGCTGTGGACTCAGGGCTGCGTTCAATTGCGCACCCAGTGCACCAGCCGCGGCAGCGACCAGCCCTTGTAAGGGTTGGGGGTTTCCGGGGTCTGGTCGTTGATCACCAGCAGTACCGGCAGGTCCAGTTGATGGCTGATTTGCGCCGGGTGCTTGAAGCGCCGGTCAAAGAACTCTTTGACGTACACCAGGGCAATCGCCAGCAGCAGGCCGGTGAGCATGCCGAACGGCACGATCAGCAGCGGCTTGGGAAACGCCGGCTCCGCAGGCTCGTACGGGGCGCTGAGGATGCGCGCGTTGGACAGGCCGTTGAGCAGGTCGGCGCCGCGCGATTCTTCGTAGCGCTGGGTGTAGGTGAAGTAGGCCTTGTGCAGGGCGTCGATCTCGGTGTCGAGCTGGCGCGCCTTGCTCTGGGTTTCTTGCAACTGGTGCACGCGGCCTTTGAAGTCGGCGATGCGCGCGGTCTTCTGGGCGATCACGTCCTGGACCACGGCCAGGTCCTTCTCGCGCTCCTTGATGCGGTTGGCGACGATCTTCAAGAACTGCTGGCGGGTCTTGGCGATCTGTTCGCGTTGCAGCAGCATCTGCTCGCTGCCGGGCTGGAACACCGCCAGGTCGCTGACGTAGGTCAGCACCAGGGTGGTCAGCTGTTCACCGAGCTGCTTGATTTCGCGGTCTTCAAAGGCCACGTTGTCGACCGTGGTGGTGAAGGTGTAGGGGAAGGCGAAATCGCGCATGTTGGCGTTGCTGGCCGCGGCCAGGCTGGTTTTCAGGTAGTCCAGCCACTGCTGGCTTTGCAGCAGGCGGTCGCGGTACTGGTTCAGTGCCTGTTCTTCGGTGTTGATGGCGTTGAGGCGGAAGGTGATCTCTTCTTTGGGGTCCGAGGAGCCGATGCTTTCGAGCATGCCCAGGCGCTTGCCTTCGAGGTCATCCATGCGCACCTGGTACTGCAGTTTCTTCTGCTCGTAGAACTGCTCGGGCAGCTCGTTGGACTGCAGGTTCTGGCGGTTGCGCAGGTAGTTGTCGAGCAGGCGGCTGACGAACAGCGTGCCCAGTTTCGGGTCGGGAAAGCTATACGTCACCGAGACCACGTTGGAGCCGGGCAGGGTTTCGACCTTGAGGTCCTTGATGGCGTCGTCGGTGAGGGTGTCGAGCTGGGTGTCGCGCACCGGGTCGACCTCGAGGCCGAACAGCGAGCGCACCGGGTTGACCACATACTCGCGCAGCGGGTTGATGATGCCGCTGCGGATCGGCCCGAACACCACCCGCTGCATGAAGCTGGGCGGGATCTCGTACTTGCCCTCGGCGCGCAGCTGGCTGATGGTTTCGCGGATCAGGGTCGGCGAACGCAGGATATTGCTCTCGGTCTCCATGTCGGCCAGCGACGGCGGGATGAACTTGTCGGTCTCCTGGGCGAGGGTGGTGTTGGTGTCGCTCTGGGACAGTTTTTTCGACTGCACGATCACTTCGGCGGTAATGTCGAAGCTCTGCTTGAGCACCAGCGGCAACAGCAAGGCGATCACTGCGAAGACCAGGAACACCCGTTTGACCAACTGGCGGTTGGCAAAGAAGATCCTGAAGAATTCATGCAGGTAGTTTTCTTTTGTATTCATGCTCGGATACCCGCCTGGAATTAGTTGTTGTCGCTGTCTTTGTTGTCAACGCGATAACCGAAGCTGAAGCCGACCCCCTGGAACAGCACCACGTCAGCCAGTTGCCGGGCCAGGTCGCCGGCGCTGGCGAGCTTGGTCTTGGGCACGTAGAGCATGTCGTCCGGCTGCAGGTAGGCGACTTGCGCGGCGCTGGCATCCAGGGCCTTGTCGACGTTGTAGGGCACGGCCTGCACCTGGTTGCCGTTGCGGCGCATGATCACCACCGAGTCGAGCCGCGCCTTGACGTTCGGGCCACGGGCCAGGGTCAGGGCTTCAAGCACCGACACCGGGCGGCGGATCGGGTAGGCGCCGGGCTGGCCGACTTCACCCAGTACGTAGATCTCGTTGACGGCGGTGGACTTGAGCATCACGTCCACGGTCATGCGCCCCGGCAGGTCGGCGTAGCGCTTGTTCAGGTAGGTCTGCAGCTGGGTGACGGTCATGCCCTGCAGCGGCACCGAACCGATTTCCGGGAAGCTCGCCTGGCCGTCGCTGCCGACGGTGATTTCGCGGCTCATGCCGGTGGCCGGGTGGTTGAGGGCGCTCTTGAGGTTCTGCTCGTTGGTCAGCGGGCTGATCACCTGCACGGTGACGTTGTCGCGCCCGGGCTGGAACAGACGCTTGTTGCGGTAGGCCTGCTGGATGGTGCGCCGGGCTTGGTCCGGGGTTTGCCCGGCAACGTTGACCGAGGTGTTGGCCCGCGGCAGTTCGATGGTGCCGTCGGGCAGCACCAGCTGGTTGCCGTTGAGCGAGCTGGCTGCCGGGAAGGCCAGGCCGACGGTGTCGCCGGACTGGATACGGTACGACGCCGAGCCGCTGGTGCTGATGTGGAAGATCACATCGAGCACGTCCTGCGGGCGCAGCACCTGTTCGCTGCGCGGCAGTTCGGCGTCCTGGGCGTTGGCGGCATTGGCGGTCATGATCTGTACCGGCATCTGCCGGGTGTCCTGATTGGCGCAGCCGGCCAGGGTCAGCAGGCACAGCGCGAACGTCGTGTATTTCATGTGAGGCTCCTGGTCTGCTGGCCTAAAGGTTGTTGTACAGCCACTTGGGCATGTAGTACTTGCGTCGGTTGAAGACGCTGCCGATCAGCCTGGCGCCGGCCTGGGTCAGGCGCTGGGCGGCGGCCTGGGCCACCTCCCAGCGGGTTTCCTCGGCGCACACGACGAGAATCACGCCATCGACCAGGGTGCCGATGATCAGGCTGTCGGCGCTGGCGTACACCGCCTCGCCGTCGATCACCACGAAGCGGTAGTGCTCGCCCATGTGCTTGAGCAGCACCCGCAGCAGATCGGGGTTCAGACGCTCCTTGCCGCGCTTGTAGGTGCCGGCCGGCAGCACGTCGAACGGCTGGTCGGACAGGCGCACGATGCAGTCCTGCATCAACGGCGGGGTGTCCTGGTCGAACATCAGGTCGTTGAAACCGCGCAACTTGTGCAGGCTCAACTGCTGGCTGAGGTTGTTGCCGCTGGGGCTGCTGTCGACCAGCAAGACCGGGCCGCCGCTCATCAATGCCAACTGGCTGGCAAAGGCCAGGGCGCTGGTACTGGTGCCGCTGCCGGTGTTGGCAGCGGTCAGCAGCAGGATGCGCTGGTCTTCATCGAGCACCGTGGAGGTCAGGTTGGTTTCGCTCGGGGTGGCGATCGTCAGACTTCTTGAAGTAGAACCGTCCATTCAACTTGCTCCGTGGCCGCTGAAGACTTTGAAGGGAGTCTTGAAGAGGATCTTCAGATCCAGCATCAAGCTCTGTTCGTTGATGTAGCTCAGGTCCAGTTCGACTCGCTGGTCGAAGTCTATGTCGCTGCGTCCGGAGATCTGCCACAAGCCGGTCATGCCGGGGTAGATGCTCAGGCGCGCGAGGTGGTTGTCTTTGTAGCGATAGGCGTTGAACGAGGTGGGGCGCGGGCCGACCAGGCGCATGTCACCGAGCACCACGTTGAACAGGTTGGGCAACTCGTCCAGGCTGCTGCGCCGCAGCCATTGGCCGATCGGGGTGACGCGCGGGTCTTTGTCGATCTTGAAATCGATGGCATCGGCGCCGTGCTTGTTGAGGTGGCGCACCGAGTCCTTCAAGGCCTCGGCGTTGGCGACCATGGTGCGGAACTTGTACATGCCGAAGGCGCGGCCGCGATAGCCGGTGCGCTTTTGCACGAAGAACACCGGGCCGGGGCTGCTGAGCTTGACCAGCACGGCCAGGCCCAGCAGCAGTGGCGAAATGATCGCCAGAATGCACAAGGCACCAAAGCAGGCGACCACCCGGTTGGTGCGCGACAGGGTCCAGGGGCGCCCGCCGGCACGGCCGGTCAGCCAGCCTCGGCCTTGCATGTGAATCGCCGCGTCGATGCGCTGGCGGTGCGCGGGGTCCATGCGCTTGTCTTGATACAGTGCCTGCAGTTGCGCACTTTTAGGTTGTCCTGTCATACCGTTCTCCGTTGCTGCGCGGGCAATTGCCCGTTGACCCGCACCGCGTCCCGGTCAAGTTGCGGGTAGTACTGATGAAACCAGGCAATAAAACGCCCGAGCCCTTCATCCAGCGAAACCTGGGGGGTGAAGCCGGTGACCTGTTCCAGGGCGCTGGCATCGGCACAGGTGGCCAGCACATCACCCGGTTGCAAGGGCAGCAGCTCGATGCTGGCGCTGCGTTGCAAGTGTTTTTCCAGCAAGGCCACGTAGTCGGTGAGTTCCACCGGGCGCTGGCCGCCGATGTTGAACAGGCGCCACGGCGCGTGGCTGCTGGCCGGGTCCGGATGCTCGCGGTCCCAGGCCGGATTGGCGGTTGGCGCCAGCGGGATCAGGCGTACCAGGCTTTCGACGATGTCGTCGATGTAGGTGAAGTCGCGCTGGTGCTGGCCGTAGTTGAACAGCTGGATCGGCCGGCCTTCGGCAATCGCCCGGGCGAACTGGATCGGCGACATGTCCGGGCGGCCCCAGGGGCCGTACACGGTAAAAAAGCGCAGGCCGCTGGCGGGTATGCCGAACAGGTGGCTGTAGCTGTGGGCCATGGCCTCGTTGGCTTTTTTGGTCGCCGCGTACAGCGACAGCGGATGGTCGACGGCATCCTCGACCCGGTACGGGGTGTGCTGGTTGGCGCCGTACACCGAGCTCGACGAGGCATACAGCAGGTGCTGCACCGGATGGCGGCGGCAGCCTTCGAGAATGTTCAGAAAGCCGCTGAGGTTGCTGTCGATGTAGGCCCGCGGGTTTTCCAGCGAGTAGCGCACCCCGGCTTGCGCCGCCAGGTGAATCACTACCTCGGGTTGCTCGCTGGCAAACAGCTCGGCCATGCCGGCGGCATCGTTGAGGTCGAGGCGGTAGAGGGTAAAGGCTCTGGCCTCAGCTTCAACCCAGCGCACCCGCGCATGCTTGAGCGCCGGGTCGTAGTAGTCGTTGAAGTTGTCCAGGCCGATCACCTGGTGGCCGTCGCGCAACAGCCGCAGGCTGCAATGGGCACCAATGAAACCGGCGGCGCCGGTGACCAGGATCTTCATGGCGCCGGTACCTCCGGCTGCACCTGGCGCAGGCCGATGCCACTGTAGCTCAGGCCGTAGGTGGCGACCTGGTCGGGGTTGTACAGGTTGCGCCCGTCAATGATCAGGCGGCTGCGCAGTTTTTTCGCCAGCAGGGCGAAGTCGACCACGCGAAAGTTCTTCCACTCGGTGCAGATCACCAGGGCGTCGGCGTCTTCCAGGGTGTCGTCGCGGGTGGCGCACAGCTGCAGGTCTTTGCGGTAGCCGTAGATGCGCCGGCATTCGGACATCGCCTCAGGGTCAAAGGCGCACACGGTAGCGCCTTCGGCCCACAGCGCTTCCATCAGGTAGCGGCTGGGGGCTTCGCGCATGTCGTCGGTGTTGGGTTTGAAGGCCAGGCCCCAGACCGCAATCGACTTGCCGGCCAGGCTGCCAGGAAAGCGCTGCTTGAGCTTGGCGAAGAGGATCTGACGCTGGCTGTCGTTGACTTCACTGACGCTTTGCAGCAGGCGCAGCGGCATGCCGCTGCGTTCGGCGGTGTGCAGCAGGGCGCGCAGGTCCTTGGGAAAGCACGAGCCGCCAAAGCCGCAGCCGGGGTAGATGAAGTGGTAGCCGATGCGCGGGTCGGAGCCGATGCCTTTGCGCACCGCTTCGATGTCGGCGCCCAGGTGCTCGGTGAGGTTGGCCAGCTCGTTCATGAAACTGATGCGCGTGGCGAGCATGGCGTTGGCCGCGTACTTGGTCAGCTCGGCGCTGCGGTTGTCCATGAACATGAGCTTTTCATGGTTGCGGCAGAAGGGCGCGTAGAGCTCGGCGAGCTGGTCGTGGGCCTGGTCATCGGCGGTGCCAACGATGATCCGGTCCGGACGCATGCAGTCGGCCAGGGCGCTGCCTTCTTTAAGGAATTCGGGGTTGGACACCACCCGCACCTTGAGCGCGCCCTTGCCCAGGCGCTGCAGTTCTTCGCCGGCCAGGGCGGCGACCTTGTCAGCGGTGCCGACCGGGACGGTGGACTTGATGATCAGGGTGCGATCGGCCTCCATCAGCCCGGCGATCTGCCGGGTCACCCCCAGGACATGGGAGAGGTCGGCCGAGCCGTCTTCATCCGGCGGCGTACCGACGGCGATGAAGATCAGTTCGGCGTGACTGACCGCATCACTGGCCTGGGTGCTGAACAGCAGGCGGCCTTCCTTGATGTTTTCTTCGAGCATGGCCGAAAGCCCCGGCTCGCTGATCGGCGGTACGCCCTGACGCAGTTGACTGATCTTGTGCGCATCGACATCGACGCACAAAACCCGGTGTCCTACGTCTGCGAGGGCCGCAGCTTGCACAAGACCGACATAGCCGGTGCCAAATACGCTCACGTCCATGTCGGCGTGCCTCGTATGGAGTAATGAGGATGAAACAGTGGTGTGATTTCGGTATAGCCCACCCGTGGGAAGTCGTGTCAATCAAATGGCATGTTTCGTCGGATTTACACTCGCTGTGATTTGGGCTTTTTGCTATCAAGCCGTTCTAAATCCGGGGGTTAGCATTGGTGAGCACTGGCCAATTGCCGCATCGTAAAACGATGAACGGTCGAAGCCCGCGATAAACAAGGCGTTTATGGATGTGGATGTTTCACGAATGCAACGCTTTCGCGTTTTTGAACTGTCAGAATTGGCGCCGCCAAGTTGGGTCAAAAAACTGACGTTGTTCCGGTTTGCGCTTTGGGTGGCGACTGCTAACGTGTCAATGTCCGGGTGCTTGCAAGGTCAAAATTGGGTGAGGGGAAGATGTTCAAATACGTCAAGGAACTGCTGCTGGCGCTGTACCTGCTGAGCAATTACCCCTATTACCTGGAGCGCTTGCAGGCCATCGGCCTGAGCCCGGCGTTGCTGTTGTACCTCGGCGTACTGGTGCTGCTGGTGCTGGCCTTGCTGCTGTGCGCCAACATTCGCCAGGCCTGGCTGCGCTGGGGCTTTGCCCTGGTGTTCAGCGCCAGCGCGGTGTTCTTCGATGCCTATACGCGCATTACCGCCGACTACCTGACCTACAGCGGTTTTATCTCAATGGTGTATTCCGGTGGTTTTATCGGCGAGGCCATCGAGCAGTACCACAGCGTGATCCTCCGGGTACTGGGCAGTTCGCTGCTGTTGCTGCTGGGCCTGGGGCTCAAGCCACGCCACCCTGTGCCCGGGCCCGGGGCGCTGCCGTGGGCGGCGCCGCTGCTGGGCATTGCCTTGCTCACGGCGATTCTGTTCGTGCGCGCCGGTGAAGGCGCGCGCGGCCTGCCGATCATGTACACGCCGCTGGCCTATGCCAACCTGATGCTCTACGAGTCGCTGCACGACAGCGTCGGCCCCCGTGAGCCGGTGACCCTGGCACGCAGCGGCCCGGCCCTGGCCCGCGACATCGTGCTGATCATCGACGAAAGCGTCTCGGGCAATTACCTGGACCTGAACACCGCCCATGGCGTGCGCAGCCAGCTCAACCAGGCCCGGCCCGGGGTGAGCATTTTCAATTATGGCTACGCCGCCTCGATCGCCAACTGCAGCTCCGACACCAACGTCACCCTGCGTTATGGCGGCACCCGCGACGACTACCTGCGCATCAACTCGACCCTGCCGTCGATCTGGCAGTACGCCAAGGCTGCCGGCCTGGGCACCGTGTACATCGACGCCCAGCGCACCGGCGGCAACCTGCAGAACCTGATGAACGCCGCAGAAAAACGCGACATCGACCAGTTCATCCAGTTCGACAGCACCCCGGTGCGTGACCGTGACATGGCCGCTGTGGCCAAGCTCACCGAGCTGCTGGCCGACGGCAAAGCGCAACTGATCGTGATCAACAAGGTCGGCGTGCATTTCCCGGTGCACGACAAATACCCCGACGACTTCATGGCCTACCGCCCGGCCTTGCCACGCGGGCAGTACACCGACATCACCGACACCGGCCGACGCGACGGATTCAATGGCCAGCCCGAAGACTGGGTGCTGTACCGCAATTCGTACATGAACAGCCTGCTGTGGAACGTCGGCGAGTTCTTCAACCGCCTGTTTGCCAAGGCCGACCTCAGCCAGGCGGTGCTCATCTACACCTCCGACCACGGCCAGGACCTGCACGAGCGCGGCAACCCGGGGCTGAATACCCACTGCGACAGCAACCCGGTGGAAGAGGAGGGCCTGGTGCCGCTGGTGGTGATCCAGGGCCAGGGCCTGCAAACCCTCGACTGGCAGGCGCAACTGGCAACCAACAAGGACCGTTCCAGCCACTACAACATCTTTCCCACCTTGCTGCAGCTGCTCGGCTACGACCCGGCCGGCATCGCCGCGGTGTACGGGCGCTCGCTGGTAGTGCCGAGCGACGACCCGTTCAGCTTCAATACCCGCTTCAATGCGCGGCTGGGGGCCAAGCCGGTGTTCAAGCATATTGACCTGAGCGAAGTGGTGACCCCGGGGGCGGCCTTGCCGAATGCGCAGATGCCGGTGGGCCAGGCTGATTGAGCGGGTGAAGGCACTATTTATCTAGCACCGCCGTCAACGGCGGTGCTGCTCTCCTGACAGCCCCCCACTGTCAGGAACTTTTCCAATGACACCTGCAAAGCCAAACCCTGCGTTGATTTTCCACCGCACCTTGATCGGCGCGGCGATTCCTGCCTGGGTCAGCCATCTGGCGGCCAAGGACTTTCAAACCCTGCTGCAGAGCCAGCAACTGCCGTCGGCGATAGAGCCGCAGCTACAGGCTGCGCTCAAGGCTTCGAGGGCTGCACGCCAGGCGCTGGCAGTGCAGCTTGCCGCGCTCAAGGGTATCAGCCAGTTCTGTGCGCCACTGTTGGCCCGTTCATTACGTGAGGCCCATGGGGTGGAAGTGGATGTGCTCAAGGCGCAACTGCACCAGGTCGGTTTTGAAACCCTTGGCGGGCGTACCTTGCCCAAGGGCGCGACCCACAGCAGCAGCCTGCTTGAGGCGGCGCTGCAGAATTTCAGCGCCAATGAAGACCTGGGCCCTTTCAGCTACCTGGCTGACGCGCAAGGTCAAACCATGAGCCTGAGCTGTGAGCGTTTCGTCGCCCTGTGCCGCGAACTCGACCTGGGTCGGCAGTATCAGCAGCACCTGGCCGAGGTGCTGCAGGGCCCCGTCAGGGCCGCCAGCATGACAGCAGCGACCCGGGCCGACTTCGTCGCGCAAGTGCAGCGGGCGCGAAGCTACGGTGAAATCACCGACGCAGTACAGGCCGCGTTGTTGCTGCTGGCCAATGGCGCTGCGCCCCGGCTCGATGGCAAAGCCGTGGTCTGTCGGCAGATCAGCGTGTTGGGCAGCGTGCTGGACGGAGCGCTGTTGATCGGCCCGGATCCGGCGGCGAGCACTGTCACTGAACGCTGTGTGGCCTGGATCGCCGGCGCGCCGCTGTACCCGATCAAGGAGTATTCCTCGATCAGCGCCTTTGCCCACGACCTGGCTACCAGCCTGCAAGCTGACGATTACCGCCAGGCAATACTCAAATGCGTGCCCCAGGCCGAGCGCCCGGCATTTGTGCGCGCCTTGAATCAGGCGCTGTACGTCGAACGCTTTGAGGGCGAGGAAAAGATCCGCCAACCGATCCGCAATCCGCGCCTGCAGGTCGAGGAACATGCGCTCGACGGCGAGCTGTGGAGCCGCTTGCAGCGCCTGCAGGTGCGCAGGCTCAAGGCCAATGCCCGGGTACTGGCGGTGCCGACCGCCGATGAAGACCGCGCCGCGCGCCTGGCGCGTTTGCAGCATTGGCTGGATATCGGCCTGAATGTGCTCAACGCTGCGGCGTTTGTAGTCCCGGCGCTCAATCCGCTGATGCTGGCGGTGACCGGCGCGCAACTGATGGGCAATGTGTTCCATGGCGTCGAGGCCTGGGAAGCCGGGGAAACCGCCGAAGCCCTGGCGCAGGTCGAGTCGCTGGTGGTCAACCTGGGTTTGATCGCAGGGCTGGGGGTAGCCGGCAGCGCCGCCGAACCGTCGCTGTTTGTCGATGGTCTGGAGCGTGTCGAATTGGCCAATGGCCAAGTGCGTCTGTGGAAGCCCGACCTGAGCGGTTATGCAAGCCCGGTGCAACTACCCGAGCGCCTGGCGCCCAATGCCCTGGGGCAGTACGCGCTGAACGATCAGTTGTACATCCGCCTGGATGGCAAGCTGTACCAGCAACGCTATGATGCCGACCTTCAACAATGGCGAATCAGGCACCCGGACAACAACGACGCCTTCGAGCCGCCACTCAAGCACTACGGTAACGGCACCTGGCAGTTCCAGGGTGAACAGCCGCTGCACTGGGAGCGTGGCCAGTTGCTGCGGCGCATCGGCGTTCTGGCCGAGGGCCTGAACGATGCCAGCCTGGCACAGGCTGCCGAGATCAGCGGGGTCGACGACGACGTGCTGCGCCACATGCATGTCGAGCAGGGGCCGCTTGCACCGCTGCTGGCCGATACCTTGCAGCGCCTGCAACTGGACCGGCGCATTACCCGGATGGTCGCCGATATCCGCAGTGGCGCGGCGCTGGAGGCGGGCATGACCTATCCGCTGGCGTTGCTGGTCGAGTTGCCCAAATGGCCGGCCAACCGGGTATTGCAGGTGTTCAGGGGGCCGGAGCTGTGGGGTGAATCGCAGACCTATGGCCTGGAACGCTGGCCCCAGGGTCACGCCTTCAAGGTACTGGCCGCCGATGTGCGCAGCGGCAAGCTCGCCCAGGTGCTGTTGCAGGCCTTGAGTGAGGCGCAACGCAGCGAGCTGCTGGGTGAGCATTTGCCCGAGCAGGCACGCTTGCCGGCCTTGCGCGAGCAATTGGCCGATCTGGCAGAGCGCAAGCGCAGCGCGGTGTTCGACAGTCTGTACGCCAGTATCGAAAGCGCCCCCGGCCTGGGCGCCAAGACCTTGCAGCGTGACTTCGCCTCGCTGCCTGATTCGCTTGCCGAGGAAATTGTGCGGCACGCCACTGCCCAGGAGCGTGGGCAACTGATTGGCGAGCAAGCGCGCGTACCTGGACGCTTGGCCGAAGAAGCCCGGGCCTATCAGCGCCAGTTGCGCCTCAATCGTGCCCTTGAAGGGTTGGTGTTCCCTGCACGAATGGCCCTGGACAGCGAGCGCCTGGCGCTGCAACTGCTCGCCGATTTGCCCGGCTGGAACAGCGGTATTCGCCTTGAGCTACACCAACAGACGCTGGCTAGCGCGGTGCTGGCCAGCGTCGGTGACACCGAGGCAGAGCTGCGCTCGATACTCAAGTACGAGGGTGGCTATCGCGTTTTCGATGCCCGCGGTAATGAACTGGGGCTGAGCGATGACTTTTTTGCTGCGCTGTTACGCGCACTGCCCGACACCCTGCGCCAGTCGCTTGGGGTAGAGATCTACGAGCCCGCGCAACTGCGCCAGCGTCTGACCCAGCAAGCCCTGGGCAATCGCGCCCGCTGTTCGACCCTGATCGGCCAGCAACCCTCGCGGCCCTGGTTGCAATCGCCGTTGCGCCTGGCCGACGGGCGCCGTGGCTACCCGCTGGGCGGCGCGGTGGGGACCTTGCGTTCCAGCGAATATCGCCGTTTGAGTGCCTTGTACCCCGAGTTGCGCGCCAATGAAATTTCCGAGATCAAGAACCAGCTGAGACTCGCCAATGAAGACCTTGGTGCTGCGATCCAGGGCCTGGAGGATGAATATCGCCAGCTCGGGCAAACCCTCGACAACTGGGTGGCGCAGCGACCCAGCGCTGGCGAGCGGGTGGACCGGGAAATGCTTCGTGACCGGCTAAAAGCCGCCTGGCGCCGTGTGGGTGGCGATCATAAACATGAACTGGACCTGTCCTCCTGGAGGCCTGGCGGATTGCCAGCGATCAATGTGCGCTTTCGCCATGTCACCCGCTTGTTCCTGCATCGGATGGAGCTGAGCGCAGTGCCGGAGCAATTCCTTTCGTCGTTTACCGAACTCAGGGAACTGAACCTGGACCACAACCGCCTGACCGAGATACCCGCTGCGCTTGGCACCCGGACCAAGCTGCGGTTGCTCAGCCTCGAGGGCAACCAGATCGCGGTCAATGCGCGCATGTTCGACCCGCTGCAAAGCTTGCGGGCCTTGCGTGGGCTGGGCCTCACCGGTAACCAGATGGCCACGCTGCCGGTTGAAGCGATCAATGCCCTGGGCAAGCTCGATAGCCTGACCACGCTGGGCTTTCGGGCCAATGGCGCGACCCTCGATGCCGAGCAGTTGCAAGCCCTGGCGGCAATCCCCTTGCAGGAGCTGGACCTTGCCCGCAATAACATCCAGCTGGACGAAGACGGGGCCACAGCCTTTGCCGGCCTTGTGCGGTTGCGCAAGCTCAACCTGGCCGACAACCCCCTGGGCCGGGCGCCGCAGCTGGCCGGCCTGCGGATGCTTGAGCACCTGAGCCTGCGTGGCTGCCAGCTCGAAGACTGGCCTGAAGGATTGCTGGAGCTGATGCAGCCGCCAGAGCATCCGCTGCGCACGGTGGACCTGAGCAGCAACGAGCTGAGCGAGCTTCCCGACCTTGCGGCCACGGCCTTCGGCGGTGCGTTGCGTGCCGATGGCCAGCGCAGCCGCTGGCTGCTGCTCAACCAGAACCCGCTCAGCGAGGCCGCTGCCACCCACTTGCGCGGCCTGGGGATGCCGTTCAGTCGCCGTGCCAGCGGCCTGGCCGCCGGCTGGTTACGTGAGGCGAGCGCCGAACAGCAGCAACTGTGGGACACCTTGTTCCCCGATGAAGACACCCATCGCCCGCTGTTGCTGGTGCTCGACCGGGCGCTGGAGTCCAGCGAGGCCCGGTTCGATTTCAACAACATGTCCGCCAGGGTCTGGGAGCTGCTGCGCGCCGCACAAGGTTCTGACCAGCTGTTCAGTGATTTGCAGGCGGTTGCCGACGCTTACCCACCAACCTGTGGCGACGCCGGGGCCGACGGCTTCAGTGCCCTGGAAGTCGAGTTTCTCGCCTATCGCCAAAGCCAGGAGGCGCTTGACCCGCTGCAGCGCACGGCGGCAGTGGTCGGCTTGTACAAGCAGCTCTACCGCCGCGAGTTGGTCAACTCCCTGGCCCAGCGTATCGGCCTTGCCCGCGATCTGCGCCGCGATGCCATGCGTGCCGGCAGCCGCCCGTTGCCGGCCTTCGACCCGCTGGATAACCTTACCGACCAGGACCTGGAGCATGAGTCCGACCCGGTGGAAATTCGCCTGAAGTTGCGTCAGGAACTGGCCACCCGGCTCGACTTCCCCGAGCCGTCCAGCGGCATGCTCTATGCGCACCGGGCCGGTGTTGACGCGCGTGTGGTCAAGAATGTCGAGCGTGAAGTCCAGCGCCTGAGCAGCCAGGTGGAGGCCAGGCAGCAATGGATGGTGCTGCAACATGGCTGGAAGCGCTACTTGCGCAAACTGCACGGGCAGCGCTTTGCGACCTTCGAACAGCAATGGCGCGATGCCGCCGACTACCTGTTGAGCTGCCTGTACGACTGGCATGAGTTCGACGGGCCGCTGGCGCCCGAGGTGCGCAGTGCGCTGCAGCAGATCCTGCCCGATGCACCCGTGGACGGGCAGGGGCACCTGCAGCGTCTGGCACTGTCGGAAGGGCGCTACTTTACCGCTGAGCAGCAGTTGAAAGAAGTCAGCACTGCGGCCGAGCACGGCCTCATCCTCGAACTGACCCGCAGCAGCGAAAGCTAAGCGGCCTGAACGGCCTTGCCTTGCGTCGCTGCACTATCGGCGCAAGGCAAGCGCACTGGCGTCCTGGGCATGCAACGCGCGAAAGCCTTCGGCTTCTTCCACCAGCCAGTCATGCACCGCCCGCGCCCCCGGGTGCGCCAGGCCACCGGGCGGGTACAGCAACACATAACGCTTGTGGTTGGCGATCGGCAGGCCGAACGGCACGATCAGCGCGCCGCGCTCCAGCTCGTCATTGAGCAGGGTACGCCGGGCAATGGCCACGCCGATGCCGGCAATCGCCGCCTCGATGGTCAGGTGGTTGCGGTTGAAGGTGTGCCCACGGCGCACGTCCAGGCCGCTGGCGCCAATGCCCTCGAGGTAGAACTCCCATTCGGCGTATTCCGAACTGCCGCGCCAGGCGGTGATGTCGTGCAGCAGCGGGTAATGCGCCAGGTCCGCCGGGCCGTGCAGCGGCGGGCGGCCGCGCAGCAGGGAAGGGGCGCAGACCGGGAAGATCTGTTCGTCGAGCAGCGGTGTGGAATGCATGCCCGGGTAGCTGCCGTCGTTGAGGTCGATGGCCAGGTCGAAGTCGCCTTCGTGCAAGGCCTGGCTGCTGTCTTCGGCCACCAGGCGCAGCTGGATGTCCGGGTAGCGTTGCTGCAGGCGCGGCAGGCGCGGGGTCAGCCACTTGGCCAGAAACGACGGGATCGAGCGCAGGCGCAGGGTGCCGCGGATTTCGCCAGCGTCCAGGCGGCGCAACTCGGCATCGATGCTGCCATAGGCTTCGCCGACGGTCTGCGCCAGGCGCTGGCCTTCGGCGGTCAGCTCCACACCGCGGGCGCGGCGCAGGAACAGGCGAAAGCCCAGGCGCTCTTCCAGTTGGCGGATCTGCTGGCTGACTGCGCCGGGGGTGATGTGCAGTTCTTCGGCGCAGCGGGTGAACGACAGGTGCCGCGCCGCACAGGCAAACACATGCAGCCAGACGTACATCTGGCCATTCATTTGTCGCTTCATCGTTTAGCTCTGCTAAAGGCTTGCTTAGAAAGTTTCGTTGGTCAACACGCAAGTGACCGGGCAGTATCGCGCAACTTCGCGACACCCATCAATTTTTTAACAGTGCCGTTGCGTGACATGGATTGTTGCCTCGGTCAGGCATTAGCATGGCTATCAGTGTTTTCGACCTTTTCAAGATTGGCATCGGCCCCTCCAGCTCCCACACCGTAGGCCCTATGCGTGCGGCGGCAACCTTTGCCCAGGCCCTGCGTGAGCAAGGCCTGCTGGAGCAGGTCAGCCGGGTCGAGGTGCGCCTGTACGGCTCGTTGTCGGCCACCGGCGTCGGCCACGCCACCGACCGCGCCTGCCTGCTCGGGCTGATGGGCGAATGGCCGGACCAGATCGACCCGCAAAGCATCGAGCCGCTGATCGCGCAACTGCAGCAAAGCCAGGTACTGATGCTCGACGGCACGCAGGCGATTGCATTCGACTGCGCCAGCGACTTGCTGCTGCTCGATGAAAGCCTGCCGTACCACCCCAACGCCATGACCCTGGAGGCCAGCAGCGCATCGGGCTCGTTGCTGCAGCAAACCTACTATTCGGTCGGCGGCGGTTTTATCGTCGAGGCCGCGCAAGTGGGCACGGCCGGCAACAGCGCCGAGCAGGTGCAACTGCCCTATGACTTCGACAGCGCCGCCCAGTTGCTGGCGCTGTGCAAGCAGCACAAGCTGCGGGTCAGCCAGGTGATGATGGCCAACGAGCTGGCCTGGCGCGAGGAAGCCCAGGTGCGCAGCGGCCTGCTGAAACTCTGGGCGGCGATGCGCGAGTGCGTCGACAACGGCCTGCGCAACGAGGGCATACTGCCGGGCGGGCTCAAGGTCAAGCGCCGCGCCGCCAAGCTGCACCGCAGCCTGCAGGAGCTGGGCAAGCCCAACGTCATCGGCTCGACCCTGAGCGCCATGGAGTGGGTCAACCTGTTCGCCCTGGCGGTCAACGAAGAAAACGCCGCCGGCGGGCGCATGGTCACCGCACCGACCAATGGCGCCGCCGGCATCATCCCGGCGGTGCTGCACTACTACATGAAATTCAACCCCGAGGCCTGCGACAACGACGTCGTCGACTTCCTCCTCAGCGCCGCTGCGGTGGGCATCCTGTGCAAGAAGAACGCCTCGATCTCCGGCGCCGAAGTCGGCTGCCAGGGCGAGGTCGGTTCGGCCTGCGCGATGGCCGCGGCCGGCCTTGCCGACGTGCTGGGGGCAACGCCCATGCAAGTGGAAAACGCCGCCGAAATCGCCCTTGAGCACAACCTCGGGCTGACCTGCGACCCGGTCGGCGGCCTGGTCCAGGTGCCGTGCATCGAGCGCAACGCGATTGCTGCAGTCAAGGCCATCAACGCCGTGCAGATGGCCTTGCGTGGCGATGGCGAGCACTTCATCTCCCTCGACCGGGTGATCCGCACCATGCGCGACACCGGCGCCGACATGCATGCCAACTACAAGGAGACGTCACGCGGCGGCCTGGCGGTCGCCTTCGTCGAGTGTTGATCCCATCGCGGGTCAAGCCCGCTCCTACATGTGGGAGCGGGCTTGACCCGCGATAGCTGCACCGCTGTTCCAAAGTTATTCATAAGCAACAAAAACAACTACAAGGCAATATCGATGACTGATGTAAATAGCACCACGACCGTTCGTGTGGATTCGGCCGCGCCTGCGCAAAGCCGTGCCTGGAGCCGTCACGACACCACCTGGGTCCTGGGCCTGTATGGCACCGCCATCGGCGCCGGTACCCTGTTCCTGCCGATCAACGCCGGGGTAGGGGGCTTCTGGCCGCTGCTGGTCCTGGCGGTACTGGCCTTCCCGATGACGTTCTACGCCCACCGCGGCCTGACCCGCTTCGTGCTTTCGGGCAAGCGCGGCGCCAGCGAAGACATCACCGAAGTGGTCGAAGAGCACTTCGGCGTCGGCGCCGGCAAGCTCATCACCTTGCTGTACTTCTTTGCCATCTTCCCGATCCTGCTGGTGTACAGCGTCGCCCTGACCAACACCCTGGGCAATTTCATGGAGCACCAGCTGCACATGACCCCGCCGCCGCGGGCGCTGCTGGCCTTGCTGCTGATTTGCGGGCTGATGATCGTGGTGCGCAGCGGCCAGGGCATTATCGTCAAGGTCATGAGCCTGCTGGTCTACCCGTTCGTGGCCGCGCTGTTGCTGCTGGCGGTGAGCCTGATCCCCAACTGGAACGGCGCCTTCTTCGCCCAGGCCAGCGCAGGCATGCCCCTGGAGCTGTTCTTCAAAACCTTGTGGCTGGCCATCCCGGTGATGGTGTTCTCCTTCAACCACTCGCCGATCATCTCCGCCTTTGCCGTTGACCAGAAGCACCGCTACGGCGAGCAGGCCGATGCCAGGAGCGGCAAGATCCTCGCCAGCGCCCATGTGATGATGGTGCTGACGGTAATGTTCTTCTGCTTCAGCTGCGTGCTGGCCCTGAGCCCGGCCGACCTGGCCGCCGCCAAGCAGCAGAACATCTCGATCCTGTCGTACCTGGCCAACCACTTCCAGACCCCGGTGATCGCCTTTGTCGCGCCGCTGATCGCGCTGGTGGCAATCACCAAGTCGTTCCTCGGCCACTACATCGGTGCCAGCGAAGGCTTCCAGGGCATGATCGTGAAAAGCCTGCGCAGCCGCGGCAAACAGGTCTCAAGCAAGCGCCTGGAACAGATGACCGCGTTGTTCATGGTCATCACCTGCTGGGCCGTGGCGACCCTCAACCCGAGCATCCTCGGCATGATCGAGAACCTCGGCGGGCCGATCATCGCCTGCTTGCTGTTCCTGATGCCGATGTACGCCATCCACAAGGTGCCGGCGCTGCGCAAATACTCGGGCAAGGCCTCGAACGTGTTTGTGGTGCTGATTGGCCTGATTACCCTGTCGGCGATTCTGTTCTCGTTTTTTGCCTAGATCCGAGCTGTACCAGGGAAGGGCTGGTGCGGGCCGTTGCCGAGAAAGCCTGCGTGGTGTTCCAGGGGCTGGACGGTAATGGCCAGCTGGCCCAAGGGGATCGGATCAAACACCTGTTGCAACTGTTCATAGGGCAGGATGGTTCCTGCGGCTGTCCGGCAGGTGGACCAGAAGCCCACTGTGCCGACAAGCAGCCGCAACTGCTGGAGCCCAGCTTCTCTGACCGCTTGCGTCTGGCTTTCATTGATCCTCATGGCTGCTTCCTGGGTAAAATTCCAGGCATCGGTACGTTGATCCAGGCGCCGGTCAAGCAACGACAGATAGTCCAGGCCAGGGATCCTCAACTCGTTGGCATCTGCATTGATGTATGACGTATTGAGCGCGAAGTAACGCAGGGTGGCTTGGGCCCGGTAGTGGGTTGTTGAGATCAGCACAGCGCCGATTGGCTCGCGTTCATACTCGCTGTTGTCTTCGTCAAGCAAAACCCTCTGTATCGACTGGAATGAGTAGCTCAACGGATAGTTGGCGCCATGAGGGTAAGACACGAGCGATTCGGTCGGCAGCATCAGCAACGGCAGCTCCTGTTGATCGGCCTGTTGTTGCGCTTGGTGGCAATTATGATCAAGCAGATAGAGGTGCTCCCAGTCCTGGGCACTGCAGTTGTCCCCTTCAACGCATGCGCCTGTCCGGGCATTCCACACCCAAACGTCATCGAGCAGCGGGCGCTCGCAGAATGAACAGAAGTTGCCGAAAGCGCTCAACAACAGTCGTGCTGCGGGAGCCTGGCGTAGCCGATTCGGCAGCAATGGGCGTACTAAGGGTCTCATGGCGCCTCACTCAGCAGGGGAGCTGGCTGATGTTGGTGCTGGGGTAATACAACTTGCTGGCGGAGTCATTGACGAAAGCTTTTGCATAGTGGGTGCCGTGCGAGTTGTCGAACGCCTGCATGACCGTCAGCCAGACTGAATAGAATCCGGAACTTGCTGCGCGTCGCAGAGTGATCGGCCACAGCCAGTTGTGTTTGGGGTCGGGGTCGACGCGGCTGAGCAATCGGCACTCCTCCAAGGCATCGAACCAGGCCCTGGTGCGATTCATCAGCCGTCGATCGAAGACGCTGGAAGAGTCGGCATTCAAGCCCAGCAAGTCGATCATCTCTGTCGCCCGGCCGTTGGCGTCACTGACAACCACGGCAACCTCCACGTCGCCGAAGGGGCCGCCGCCGATACTGGCATCGAGGTTGGCCAGGACCTTGTGCTGTATCACGTCATAAGCAGTGAGCCTGATTCCCGCACTGACCGATTCTGCTGCATTCAACACAGTCCATGTCTGCACTTTAGGGTCCAGGTACTGCAGTTGGTTGGGCAATGCCTGCCAGCAGCCAGCGTTCAGGTCCGGCCAGATGTAGTGTTGCTGGCGGATACTGTTATGCAATTGTTGTTCGGTCGGGGAAAAAGCCTGTGCCCAGCTTGTTGCGGTTTTTCGATCCGGGTCATCGGCTTTGCACGTGTTGCATGGGCTGCAGGCCAGAAGGAAATTCCTCCACTCCACGGCGTAGTAAGGGAAATGGCTCTTGGGTAGGGCGTGTTCGACTTCGATCAGGCCAGGCAAGGCAGTACCGCAATAAGAGCAGAAGGCGCCCAGTTCGTCAGTCAGAGGCAATGCAGCCGTTTTGTAGATTTTACTGATCCGTTGCATCAGCCCACTTGCCAGCACGGTTTGCTCGGCAGGCGTAATGCGCCGGATACGCAGGCCTGTAACGTGGTCCAACAGTACTTGCAAGGCCAGAGTCAGGGGTATCTGGTAGGTTGGCGTCGCAGACGTGACGCCGGCGATTTTCTGAAAAAGGGCCGCCACGGTGCCGCCTAACAAGAGCTTCTGCGGCGGCGAGTATTTCGCATGGCGTGGCTGCTTGGTGACCGGACGCATGACTCAGCCCTCATGGGCAACGGTGACACCCAGTCAGTGTAGCGCTACTTGAGCAACACCCGGCGCTTGGTCAGTTCGCCGTCCTCGCCACTGGGCCAATGCAGTTCCACCAGCACTTCAGTCTGCTGGCCGTCCAGCGACGGGCGCACGCTGAGCATGGCGAAGTTCTTCGAACCGGCCATGGCGTACCAACGCTCGCAGACCATGTTGGCAATGCCCGGCATCTCGCCGCCGCCGCTGATGGCCAGCTTGAGCATGCCTGGCGCTGGTACGCGCGAGATGGCACTGGAGGTGACCTGGAACACCTTGGCCGCCGGGTATTGCTTGTGCAACAGGCGAAACACCGCCGCGCAGTGCACGTCGCCACTGAGAAACACCACCGGCCTGGCGCTCTTGCCCAGCGCCGCGTAGACCTGATCGAGCAGCACCTTGCGTTCGGCCTGGTTGCTCTTGTGGTCCCACTCATCCATGCAGTCATCCTTCAGCGAGCCGAAATCGGCGCCGTTGGTGACCACGTTCTTCCAGTGCATGACCGGCACCGGCGAGACGATGAACACCGCCTTGGCGCTTTGCACCACGGCACTGTTCAACCAGTCCTTGAAGCGCTTCATCTGTGCGCTGCCAAGAATCTTGTGCGGGTCCTTGGCCTCGACATCGTGGTGGCCGCGCATGTCCAGCACGTAAAAGGCCGAGCCGCCTTGCTCGAAGGCGTAGTCCCAATGACAGTCGTCGGGCTTGTCGAGGTTGATCGAGGTAACCGGGTTGTGGCTGTGCTCATATTCGTAGTAGGCACGGCAGGCGGCACGCCACATCAGGTCGACGAGCATTTGATTGGTGGCGCCGTTGCTGGAGCTTTCGAACAACAGCGAGATACGCTTTTGCCGCTCCTTGTTGGTCAGCGAGCCCCAGCCGTCCATGATTTCGTGATCGTCCCAGATCATGTACTGGGGGAACTGCTCGTACACCTCGCGAAGGGTCGGGATGTTCCAGTACACCCGGTAGTACCAGCGGTAGATGTTCAGCAGGTACTTCTCGATGCCGGCCTTGTCGTAGCTGCTGCCTTGCTTGAACTGGGCCAGCAGCGCCTGCTTGTTGTCCTTGAGCCATTCCCAGATATCCAGGAAGCCGTTTTTCTTGTTGGTGTCGACGTACATCTGATCGCCACCGCCGATGACGAATTGCGCGCGCTGGTCGACCAGTTGCTGGTGCAGCAGCGGCCAGGCGCCGGCACTGCCGTCGGCGCTGATCGGGTCGTGGCAGCTGTAGAAGCCGAAGGTCAGGGTCTGCGGGTTGGCCGCCGGGGTAATCAGGCTTTTCGGGCTGTCGCCACCGATTTCGGTACGCCGGCGAATGATGTCGCGGTCGCTGATGTTGCTGATCAGGGCGTAGTAGTAGGTGCTTTGCGCCTTCAGGCCAGTCACCGCAAAGACACCGGTGAGGTCGCTGTCGAAGCTGAAGGTTTGCGCCTGGGTGAACACCGGCTTGATCTTGTACTTTTTCAGGAAATCGGCCACCGGCAGCTCATCGAGGCGCTGCAGGTCGCCGCTCAGCGGCGCAGTAGTGACCACCAGCACCCACTCGCCGGGCAGGTACACGCGAAACCACAAGCGCACGCTGGTGGGGGTGATCGCGCCGATGATCGCGGTGCTGGCGAGCTTGGCGTACTTGCTTTCGTTGGAGGTGGGGTCCAGGAGCTGGGACATGGTCGATTTCCCTATCAGTTCGCACGCCGAAAAGCCCTGCAGCGCACACCGGGATCAACGCAGTGAACCCGGTGCGCTCCAGTGTCAGTAGCTAGCGCGACTCGCTCTTGAGCTTGGCGAAGCTTTTGCGCAGGTCACTGGCCCAACCGTCCAGCACCGGCTTGACGTTCTCCAGGGCCAGCTTGGAGGTGTCGTTTTCCAGGGCCTCGCCGGTGCCTTTGCGCACCACCTGGGCAATCACCTTGTTATTGCCGCCGTCGAGGAAGGCCGCCTCGGTGGCGATGTCGACTTCCTGGTCGCGGCCGCCGGCGGCGGTATTGACCGCAGCCGCCACCAGGGCGATGGGGATCACTTCGTAGGGCTTGAGGCCTTCGGTCTTGGTCGATACCGCGGTGATCGCCGGGCGCACCACCAGCACGCCGGGGCCCGGGCCCTGGGCCAAAGGCAATTCGGCGCCCAGTTCACGCTTGAGCGCGGTGTTGTAGTACTGGGTGATCTGGCTGAGGATTTGCGGCGAAATCGCCGCGGTAGGCTGGGGCTTGGGGTAGAACTGGCTGGGCTCGATAAACACCTGGGTAAAGCGCGCGGCCTTCACTTGTGGGTCGATCCAGCGCATCACCGGCTTGCCGGAGCTGCTTTCGGCGGGCTTGAGGCGGCTATAGTCCTTGAGAAACCCGGAGTACTGGCTGGGGTCGACCTGGCTGCTGGAGCAACCGGCAAGGACGATAAGGGCAGAGCAGAGCAGGGTGGAGCGCAAGGTGGGTTTCATCGACGTTCGTATCCTTGGCAATGACCGCACGGGACGGGGAATTGATCGCCTGAACAACGCTAGCAGCTCTTGGCCTGGCCGCCAGTTCATTGACCCCGGTCAAGCGTACCCTGGCCTGTCGGGCGCAGGGTGGACAATCACTACCGCCCCGTCGAGGACACCGCCATGGCCAAGATGAAAGCTGCGATTTTCGTTGAAAGGAACCGCATCGTGCTGGACGAAAAGCCGATCCCCGAAGTGGGCCCGCTGGATGCGCTGATCCGCATCACCACCACAACCTTGTGCGGCACCGACGTGCACATCCTGCGCGGTGAGTACCCGGTGGCCAAGGGCTTGACCATCGGCCACGAGCCGGTGGGGGTGATCGAAAAGCTCGGCTCCCAGGTGCAGGGTTTTGTCGAAGGCCAGCGGGTGATCGCCGGCGCCATCACCCCAAGCGGCCATAGCTTTGCCTGCCTGTGCGGCTGCGGCGCCCAGGACGGCCCGGATACCCGCCACGGCTTTCGTGCGGCGGGCGGCTGGAAATTCGGCAACAGCATCGACGGCAGCCAGGCCGAGTACCTGCTGGTGCCCGATGCCACCGCCAACCTCTGCGCCATTCCCGATCACCTGAGCGACGAGCAGGTGCTGATGTGCCCGGACATCATGTCTACCGGGTTTTCTGGCGCCGAGCGTGGCGAGGTGCAGATAGGCGACACGGTCGTGGTCTTTGCCCTCGGCCCGATTGGCCTGTGTGCCGTCGCCGGCGCGCGGCTCAAGGGCGCGACCACGATCATTGGCGTCGATACCGTCGCGGCGCGGATTGGAGTGGCGCACAAGCTCGGTGCAACCCATGTAGTGGATTTCAACCAGGGCGATGTGGTCCAGCAGATCATGCAGCTCACCGATGGCCGTGGGGTTGACGTCGCCATCGAGGCGCTGGGCACGCAATCGACCTTCGAATCAGCGTTGCGGGTGCTGCGCCCCGGTGGCACCTTGTCGAGTCTTGGGGTGTACTCCAGCGACTTGCGCTTGCCGCTGGACGCCTTTGCCGCAGGGCTTGGCGACTACCGCATCGTCAGCACCCTGTGCCCCGGCGGCAAGGAGCGCATGCGCCGGCTGATGGAAGTGGTAGGCAGCGGCCAGGTGGACCTCAAGCCGCTGGTGACCCATCACTTCAAGCTCGATGACATTGAGGCGGCGTATGAGTTGTTTGCCCATCAGCGGGACGGGGTGATGAAGGTGGCGATTACCCCGTGAGTGTGTCGAGCGCAAAGCGCTCGCAATGATTTTGACTATGCAATACTGGTCAATCCTTACCCACCTCTGGACCCCGCAATGGACCTGCCCCGCCGCCTGCGCAGCAAACAGCTGAAACTCCACGCCCCGGAACTGACCTTCGCTGCGCAACTGCAGGCGGTGCTCAACGCCAACTTCGACTTTCACCGTGAGTTTCTGCCCTGGGCCCGTGACGACTGGACCCTGGAGCAGGCTCGCCAAAGCCTGCTCCAGGCCCGGCAGAACTGGGCGGCGCCCCAGGATGAAAAACGCTACTACCTGTTCCTGGCCAGTGGTGAGCTGATCGGTTGCCTCGGTGTGCGCCCGGATGCCCAGGGCAAGGTCGGCCTGGGTTACTGGATCGCCGAGGCCCATGCTCGGCAGGGCTTGATGACCGAGGCGCTGGAAACCCTGCTACCACTGCTCGAAGGCTCGCTGTTGTGGCTGACCACGTCGCCGGCCAATGTTGCGTGCCAGCGCCTGGTGGAGGGGCTGGGGTTCAGGCGGGTGGCGTCGGCGGCTGGGGCGAATGCGCGGTTGCGGTATGAGTTGAAGGGTTGATTCAAGTTCGGTGCTCAATCGCGGGTCAAGTCGAGGCGTCGCACCGCCGCTCCCACAGGATCGATGGTGCCTCTGTGGGAGCGGGCTTGCCAGCGATTAGGCCGGCAAAGCGCTAGCCAATTTCAGGTCCTAGGACCTATCCTACGCAGTCTGTCGATCTCACAAGCTTGCCCGGGGAAGGTCTGCACACTAGGCTCGCTCGGTCACTGAATGTTCGGTGACCGGGTTTGGCGACCCGGACAAGTTAAGACATCACCATGACTCTCTATGGTGGCTGTGCGCGGGAGGGCTTTGGCCCTGCCGGGTTCCTAACTTACCGGTTCGCCAACCCGCGTACAGCTGCCACCCATTTTGTTTGGCGACGAAAGCGTGGCGGCTCCACAAGTTAGGAGTTGACCATGAAAAAGCTCGTCCCCGATCCCCCAAGCCTGCACCTCGCTGAAACCGTTGAAACCCCTGTCAGAAGTTGCCCGGAGCATCCGCCGCTATTCAGCGTGTGTGCAGGTGTCAGCGCCGAAGACGCGCTGGTGCATGCCTTGCTGTACCTCAAATGTGCCAGCGCCACTATTGGCCAGGCGGTGCAGCACTGCAGTGAGGAAGGACGAGAGTTTGTCTGGTCGGCCCAGCAGTCGGTGGAGCTGGCCAGGGCGCTGGTGGATGCGTTGTTGGATGGGATTGAGTTGAGGGTGGTCAAAGACTGATTCGGCGTTGCCTGGATCGCGGGGCAAGCCCGCTCCCACGCCGGTGGCGTTGAACCTGTGGGAGCGGGCTTGACCCGCGATGAGGCCGCCAGCGTCAATCCTTGACCAACGCCCGCAACGCCGCCTTCGCCTCAGGCGTTTGCAGCCGTTCGATAAACAGCAGGCCTTCACGTTGAACCGTCGCTTCCAGTTCCTGGCGGTGGGCATCCTTGAGCAGGCGCTTGCTGATGCGCAGTGCATCCTGGGGCAGGGCCTGTAGCCGTGCCGCCAGCTTGCGCGCCGCCGCCAGGCACTGTTCGCCATCTTCATGCAGCTCATTGGCCAGGCCCCATTCAACGGCCTGTTCGCCTGTGAGCAGTTCATTGCACAGCAACAAGCGCGCCGCCCGGGCATGGCCGAGCAGGCGTGGCAATAGCAGGCTGGAGCCAAACTCCGGGCACACCCCCAGCGGCACGAACGGCATGCGCAGTTTAGTGCAACGGCTGACCAGTATCTGGTCGCAGTGCAGCAGCAAGGTGGCGCCGATGCCGATGGCGGCGCCGGCAACCGCTGCGATCAGCGGCTTGTCCAGTGCCAGCACCACGCGCATCAGGCGGAACACCGGGCTGTCCAGGTCGCCGGGCGGGTTGTCGAGAAAGTCCTTGAGGTCGTTGCCGGCGCTGAAGCACTGCGCGCCGCCGGTCAGGAGGATGACCTCGACCTGGGCGTCCTCCTGGGCCGCCAGCAATAGCTCGCCCAGCTGGCTGTACATGGCGTTGTTCAGCGCATTGAGCTTGTCCGGGCGGTTGAAGGTCAGGGTCAGCAGGCCCTGATGCAGTTCGCGGGTGATCAATTCGTTCATGGCGTGCCTGTGTTGTTGTAGGTATCAGAACGTCGGCGGGGTGATCACCCAGATCACCACCGCATCCACTTCGCCGGGGTTGCCGTAACGGTGCGGCTCCTGGCTGGAAAAACTGAAGCTGTCGCCTTCGCCGAGCTGAAAATAGCGCTCGCCAACCCACAGCTCGAAACTGCCGGACAGCAGGTAGCCGGCTTCTTCGCCGTCATGGCTGTAGCTTTGCTGGCTGTAGGTGCCCGGCGGGAAGCGCGAGTGGAGGATTTCCAGCTGGCGGTTGGGTTGCGGGGTCAGCAACTGGTCGACGATGCCGTCTTCGTAGTGCACGCTCAGGCGGCTGTGCTTGCGCACCACGTAGCCGTTGTCTTCCGGGGCAGTACTGGCTTCGCTGGCGAAAAACCACTGGATGGTCACGCCCAGGCTGCGGGCGATGTTGAACAGCGCCGGGATCGACGGGTAGGAGAGGTTGCGCTCCAGCTGGCTGATGTAGCCGGCGGTCAGCTCGCTCTGCTCGGCAAGCTCGGCCAGGGTCATGCCGCGGCGCTTGCGCAGGCCGCGGATGCGCGTGCCGAGAAAATGCGCGGTGCTGGTGCCTTCCTGGCTGGCGGCGGGCGGCGTCTTGCTGCTGTTGCTCATGGCGTGCTCCGAACCGCACTGTCAAAGCCCCGGAGTATAAACAGGCTTACAGGCTCCAGGCGACTTTCAAACCGTCGTAGACGGCTTCTTCCACCGTGCGCGGGGCCAGGCAGTCGCCGATGCGTTTTACTTCGACCAGGCCGTGCAGTTCAGCGGCCAGGGTATCGACCGGCTGATGGCCCTGGCACAGCACCAGGGTGTCGATGTCTTCGAAGATCATCGGCTCGCCGCTGGCGGTGTGTTGCAGGTACACGGTGGTGTCGTCGCAGCCGTACAGGCGCGCATAGGGGGTGATCGGGATACCCAGCTTGTGCAGCTCGCCGGCCATCTGGTCGCGCACGTACAGCGGCAGGCTTTCGCCGCAGTGGGTGCCATTGACCGCCAGTTGCACCTGGTGGCCTTCACGCACCAGGCGTTCGGCGATGCCCGGGCCGATCCAGTCGCAGCGCCAGTCGACCACCAGCACCGAGCGCCCGGGCCGGGCCTCGCCGCGCAGGATCTGCCAGGCATCGAGCACCTGCAGTTCGCCACCGCGCTCGAAGGCCGGCCAGTAGGGTTCGGCGCCGGTGGCGACGATCACCAGGTCGGGCTGTTCGCGTTCGACGAGGGCGCGATCCACCCGGGTATTACGCACCACCTTGACCCCGGCCAGCTGCATCTCCCGTTGCAGGTTGGTGCTGGCGCCGCCGAATTCGGCCCGGCGCGGCAGCAATTGCGCGAGCAGCACCTGGCCGCCGAGCTGTGTGCTGGCTTCGTACAAGGTGACGTCGTGGCCGCGCGCTGCCGCCACTGCCGCCGCCTTCATGCCGGCCGGGCCGCCACCGGCGATCATGATGCGCTTGCGCACAACTGCCGGCTGCAAGCTGCCGAACTGCTGCTCACGCCCGGTTTCCGGATGCTGGATGCACGAGATCGGCAGGCCCTTGTGAAAGTGGCCGATGCAGGCCTGGTTGCAGGCGATGCAGGCGCGTACATCTTCGACGCGCTCAGTGCGGGTCTTGTTGGGCATTTGCGGGTCGCAGATCAGCGCGCGGGTCATGCCGCAGACATCGGCCTGGCCACGGGCGAGGATCAGTTCGGCTTCCTGGGGCTGGTTGATGCGCCCGGTGACGAACAGCGGAATGCTCAGTTGCGCCTTGAAGGTCCCGGCCTCGCGCGCCAGGTAAGCCGCCTCGATAGCCATTGGCGGGACGATGTGCACGGCGCCGCCGAGCGAGGCCGAGGTGCCGGCGACGATATGCACGTAGTCCAGTTCTGCTTGAAGCAGCTTCACCGCCGCCAGCGATTCATCCTCGGTCAGGCCCTCGGCGTCGCGCTCATCGGCGCTGATGCGCAGGCCGATGATGAAGTCGTCTGCCGTCGCCGCCCGCACTGCGGCGATTACTTCACGGACAAAGCGCAGGCGTTGCTGCAACTCACCGTTGTAGCCATCGCTGCGGCGGTTGACCCGTGGGTTGATGAACTGCGCCGGCAGGTAGCCGTGGCTGGCCACCACCTCGACGCCATCGATGCCGGCCTGGTGCAGGCGCCGGGCCGCAGCGGCATAGCCAGCAACGATCTCGTCGATCATGGCCTGGTCCAGCGCCCGTGGCATCACCCGAAAACGCTCGTTGGGCACCGCCGAGGCCGAGTAGGCCACGGCCAGCAAGCCGTCGCTGGACTCCATGATTTCCCGCCCGGGGTGGAAGATCTGCGACAGCACCACGGTGTCGTGGGCATGGCAGGTCTCGGCCAGTTGGCGGTAGCCGTCGATGCAGGCATCGTCGGTGGCCATCAGCACGTGCGAGGTGTAGCGCGCACTGTCGTGCACCCCGGCCACCTGCAGCACGATCAGGCCGACGCCGCCGGCGGCACGGGCCTGGTGGTAGGCAATCAGGCGCTCGTTGACCAGGTTGTCGGTGGGCATCGAGGTGTCGTGGCCGCTGGACATGATGCGGTTCTTCAGGCGTTTGCCACGGATGTGCAGCGGTTCGAACAGGTGCGCGAAGGTCGACATGCGGGTCAGGCTCCAGCGGGGTGTTGTTGTTATTTTTCTATAGAAGTGTACCGCCAGTAAAAAATCAACTTGTTTTTTTACTGGCCTTTGACTAGTTTGCAAATCACCCCGGGTCCTGGGGCACACCTCACAACAACAAGAAAACGGGCCACGCATCACGTGGTACCGGCAAGAGGAAGCATTGATGAAATCGAACCTGCTCAAGCTCTCTCCCTGGTTGCTTGCCTTTGCGGTCGGCGGCGCCCAGGCAGCACCGGACATGGTCGTGGTCGCCTATGGCGGCGCCGGCCAGAAAGCCCAGGATGCGGCGATCTTCAAGCCTTTCAGTGCCCAGGACGGCAGCACGTTGATCCAGAGTGAATACAACGGCGAAATGGCCCGGATCAAGGTCATGGTCGATACCGGCAACGTCGACTGGGACCTGGTGCAGATCGAAGGCCCGGACCTGATGCGCGGCTGCGACGAGGGCATGTACGAGCGCCTCGACTGGACCCAGCTCGGGCGTGCCGAGCAACTGATACCCGACGCCGCCCAGGCGTGCGGCTCGGCGGTGCTGGTGTGGAGCGTGGCGATTGCCTACGACCGCAACAGGCTGGCCCAGGCGCCGGCCTCGTGGGCGGACTTCTGGGACGTCAAGAAAATCCCCGGCAAGCGCGGCCTGCGCAAGCGTGCGGTGTACAACCTGGAGTTCGCGCTGATGGCCGACGGGGTCAAGGTCGAGGACGTCTACAAGGTCCTGGCCACCCCCGAGGGTGTCGACCGCGCCTTCAACAAGCTCAGCGAGCTCAAGCCCTATATCCAGTGGTGGGAAGCCGGCGCGCAACCGGCGCAGTGGCTGAGCGCCGGCGACGTGGTCATGACCTCGACCTACAGCGGTCGGGTCGCCGTCGCCGCCCAGGAGGGCAGCTCGCTGGCCCTGGTGTGGCCGGGCAGCCTGTACGGCATGGACTACTGGGCGATCATCAAGGGCTCCAGGCATGTCGACCAGGCCAAGCGCTTGATCGCCTTCGCCAACCAGCCCGACACCCAGGTGCGCTACGTCAAGCAAATCCCCTACGGGCCGACCAACACCCAGGCTGCCGCCGAGCTTGATCCGAAGCTGGCGAGCTGGGTGCCGACGTCCAGGCAGAACCTTGAGGGCGCACTGTCGATGAACGTCGAATTTTGGGTCGATCACGGCGATGAGCTGGAAGAGCGCTTCAACGCCTGGGCCAGTCGCTAACCCCTGTGGCTGGACATCGTACGGTGTCCAGCCCTATTGTCTGGCCAGTTTTTCGCCTGAGGACAACAATAATGACCGAGACCGAAATCCGCCTGCGCCAGGAACTGGCCGCCTGCTATCGATTGATCGCGCACTTTCGCATGACCGATCTGATCTTCACCCATATCTCGGTGCGCATTCCCGGCCCCGAGCATCATTTTCTGATCAACCCCTATGGTTTGATGTTCGATGAAATCAGCGCCTCTAACCTGGTCAAGATCGACCTTGCGGGCAGGGCGGTGGAGGCTTCGCCGTACCCGGTGAACCCGGCCGGTTTTGTCATTCACAGTGCCATCCACGGTGCCCGCGAAGACGCCCAGTGCGTGCTGCACACTCACACCAAGGCCGGCTGCACGCTGGCGGCGCTCAAGTGCGGGTTGCTGGCGGTCAACCAGATTTCCATGGAATTCCACGGCAAGGTTGCCTACCACGACTACGAAGGCATCGCCCTGGACATGGCCGAACAAGCGCGCCTGGTCGATGACCTGGGTGACAAGGCGGTGCTGATTTTGCGCAACCATGGCTTGCTCAGTGTCGGGCGCAGTGTCAGCGAGGCGTTCCTGCGCATGTACTACCTGGAAAAAGCCTGCGAGATCCAGCTCACGGCGATGGCGGCCGGCGAGCTGCTGCTGCCATCGGAAGAAGTCTGTGCCCACACCGAACGCCAGTTCAACGAACCGGCGCGGCCGCTGAAGGAAGGCGAGCTGAGCGATCCGGACGGCATGCAACTGGCCTGGTCGGCGTTGCTGCGTCTGCTCGATCGGGTGGCGCCGGGCTATCGCGACTGATCAGCAGTTGTTGTACAGTTGTTCAACAGCATCGCGGGGCAAGTCGGGTCGCCGCACCGCGAAAAGTCTCCCACCCGAAGAGAACCGCCAATGAGCCAGGAAGCCCGTTACAGCCGTATGGTCCCGGAGTTGCGCAAGGCCAACCTGGTCGAAGCGACCCTGGTGTGCCTGAAACGCCACGGCTTCCAGGGCGCCTCGATCCGCAAGATCTCCGCCGAGGCCGGCGTCTCGGTGGGGTTGATCAGCCATCACTATTCGGGCAAGGACGAACTGGTCGCCGAGGCCTACATGGCGGTCACCGGCCGGGTCATGGGGCTGATCCGCGAAGCCATGGCCCAGGCCGCACCCAATGCCCGCGAACGGCTGTCGGCGTTCTTTCGCGCCTCATTCTGCGCCGAATTGCTCGACCCGCAACTGCTCGATGCCTGGCTGGCGTTCTGGGGCGCGGTGAAAACCGCCGAGGCGATCAACCAGGTGCACGATCATTCCTACGGCGAGTACCGCAACGAACTGGGCCGGCTGCTGGCGGACCTGGCCACAGAGGAGGGCTGGCAGGCATTCAACGCCGACCTTGCGGCCATCAGCCTGAGTGCCTTGCTTGACGGCCTGTGGCTGGAATCGGGGCTCAACCCCGGGACCTTCACCCCCGAGCAGGGCGTGCAGATCTGCGAGGCCTGGGTCGATGGTTTGCAAGCCGGTGGGCGCCGGCGCTTCACCCTGATCGAGGGCTGTTGATCGGTCGTTCAGTAATGGGTACGCTGCTGTCGTGAGTCATACAACAATTTTTATAAGAGACAACACGCAATGACGCCTCGGGTACTGGTCGTCGATGACGATCCGCTGATTCGCGACTTGCTGCACGCCTACCTGTCCCAGGAAGGCTACGACGTGCACTGCGCCGCCACGGCGGAGCAGGCCGAGCATTTTCTTGGCGAGCAGGCCGTCGACCTGGTCATGCTCGACATCCGTCTGCCGGGCAAGGATGGCCTGACCCTGACCCGCGAACTGCGGGTGCGCTCGGAAGTCGGCATCATCCTCATCACTGGCCGCAACGACGACATCGACCGCATCGTTGGCCTGGAATGCGGCGCCGACGACTACGTGATCAAACCGCTGAACCCGCGCGAGCTGGTGTCGCGGGCCAAGAACCTGGTGCGCCGGGTGCGCCATGCCCAGGCCGGCAAGCCGCCCAGTGGCGCCAATCATCCGCTCAAGCAGTTTGCCGACTGGGCCCTGGACACCGACCGCCGGCGCCTGATCGACCCCCAGGGCGGCGAAACCCTGCTGACCCATGGCGAGTTCCAGCTGCTCAGCGTGTTCCTGCGCAACAGCGGCCATACCCTGAGCCGCGACCAGTTGATGGACCAGATCCGCAACCGCGAATGGGTGCCCAACGACCGTTCCATCGATGTGCTGGTCGGCCGCTTGCGGCGCAAGCTGCACGATGACCCGGCCGAACCGCAGCTGATCATCACCATTCACGGCGCCGGTTACCTGTTTACCGCCAGCGTGGCGGCCTGAGCGCATGTGGCGGCTGTTCTGGCTCGCCCTGCTAGTGCTCGGCGCCCAGGCCCAGGGCGCCGAGCGCATCCGCTATTGCGACTACCCGGTGTACCCGCCGGTCTCCTGGAGTGACGGCAAGCAGGTGCGCGGCCTGGCGCCGACCGTGGTACGCCAGTTGTTCGCGCGCCTGGGCTATGAGGTGGAGATCGTCGTGCTCGGCAACTGGAAGCGCTGCCTGCTCGATGCCGCCGAAGGCCGGGTCGACGTGGTGTTGGCCTACAACAGCGACCAGCGCGACCAGGGCATGCGTTTTTCCACGGTGCCAGTGCTGCGCGAAGAGGTGGCGGTGTTTTTCAACCGCCAGCGGCCGGTGAAATTCGAGCGCCTTGAAGACCTTGCCAGCTACCGCGGCGGGCTGTTGTTCGGCGAAAGCTACGGCCCTGACTTCGACCGCTTCGTCGCCCGCCACCAGAACATCGAGTGGGTCTCCGACAGCCAGCAGAACTTCGGCAAGCTGATTCGCGGGCGCATCGATTTCGTCATCCAGGAGCGGCGTACCGGCCAATTGTTTGTCGAGCACCTGCCTGGCGCCCAGGACATCCAGGCCTTGCCCACCGCGCTGAGCGTCGACTACCTGCGGGTGGCGGTGTCGCGTCATTCACCCTTGAGCCAGCACATGGCGCAAATCGATGAGCAGTTGCAGCGCATGACCGACAACGGTGAGATCCTGCGCTGGCTGGAACAAAGCGAAGTCACCTACCGCGACATGGTCAACCTGCCGGCGGACGCCCGTTGATGCGCCTGCAACCCGGTGGCCTGCTGCGGCGCCTGCTGCTGTTCATCCTGTTGTTCAGCCTGTGCTTTACCGTGCTGGCCAGCACCGTGCAGTTGTATTTCGAGTACCGCCGCGAAATGCGCGACATCGATTCGCGCATGGCGCTGATTCGCGCCGGCTACCTGGCAAGCCTTGAGCGCAGCCTCTGGGACCTCAACCAGGAGCAACTGAACGTGCAATTGCGCGGCCTGGTGGACTTCTCCGATGTGGCGCGGGTACGCCTGAGCAGCGCCGATTTCGACTTGCTGCAGGGCGAGGCCATGCCGCAAGGGCCGCTGCGCATCGAGCGCTTCGCCCTCGACTACCAGCCGCCGTCAGGGCCGCCACGCCATCTGGGCGAGCTGGAAGTCAGCATCGACCTGGGCGCGGTGCACCGACGCCTGTTCGCCACCGGGCTGACCAGCCTGTTGTGGATGAGCGTGTTCCTCTGCGGCCTGGCCGTGGCCCTGTCGGGGTTGTTCTACCGCCTGGTCACCCGCCACCTGCAGGTGATGGCCGAGTTTGCCCGCCGTATAGGCGCCGGCGATTTGCAGGAGCCGCTGCGCCTGGACAAGCGCCGTTCCAGCCGCGAAGACGAAATCGATACCGTGGCCCACGCCCTGGACGACATGCGGCGCAATATTCTCAGCGATATCGATCGCCGTGAAATCGACCGCCTGGCCCTGCAGGACAAACGCGACGAACTGCAGAAGATGGTCGAGCGCCGCACCGCCAGCCTGATGCATGCCAAGGAGGAGGCCGAGGCGGCGAACCTGGCCAAGTCGCGCTTCCTGGCAACCATGAGCCATGAACTGCGCACCCCGCTCAACGGCATCCTCGGCATGGCCGAACTGCTGCGCGAAGCGCACCTCGACGCCCGTGACCGCAAGCGCCTGGATGCCCTGTACAAAGCCGGCGAAGGTTTGCTGACCATCCTTAACGAAGTGCTGTATTTCGCCCGCCTGGAAGAGGGCGAAAGCCACCCGGAGCCGGTGGATTTCTCCTTGCGCCAATTATGCGACGAGGTCATGACCCTGCTCGAGCCGCGAGCGCTGAACAACGATACGGTGCTGCGCTGTCGCATCGATAGCCAGTTGGCGCCTCGCCAGCACGGCGCCGAGCAGTTTTTGCGTCAGGTGCTTAGCAACTTGCTGGCCAACGCCATCAAGTTCACCGAGGCCGGCGAGGTGAGTGTCGATGTCCAGGTGCTGGACCAGGCGCAAGGCCGCCAACAGTTGCGGGTCAGCGTGCGCGACAACGGCATCGGCATCGCTGCGCCGGTGCAGGGGCGGATTTTCGATCGCTTCGTCCAGGCCAGCGACGCCGTGGCCCGGCGTTACGGCGGCACCGGCCTGGGCCTGGCGATCTGCAAGCACCTGGTCGAGCTGCTCGGCGGGCGCATCGGCCTTGAAAGCGTCGAGGGCCAGGGCAGTTGTTTCTGGTTCGAGCTGCAGCTGCCAGCGGCGGCCGCCGAGGCCCCGGCGCTGCTGCCGGCGGCAGCGGTGCAGGCCCTGGATATTCTTGTGGTCGAAGACGTCGAGCTCAACCGCGAGGTGGTGCGCGGCCTGCTGCAGCGTGACGGCCACCGCTTGTGGATGGCCGAAGACGGTGAACAGGCGCTGGAGCTCTGCGCCCAGCGGCGCTTCGAACTGATCCTGCTCGATGTGCACCTGCCGGGTATCAGTGGCGTCGAGCTGTGCCGGCAGATCCGCCGCATTCCCGGGCCGAACCGCGCGTGCCGGATCCTGGCGCTGACCGCCAGCGTGCAACCGGCGCTGGTGCGCGGATTTCTTGCGGCGGGCATGCAGGGCATCCTCGCCAAGCCGCTGAAGCTCGACAGCCTGCGCCAGGCGCTGGCGCAACAGGGGGTGGTGGTCGAGGCGGCGACGGCCGGGCAGGGCATGGACTGGGCGCTGCTCGACACCCATCGCAGCCTGCTCGGCGAACAGAAAGTCCAGGGTTTGCTGACGGTGCTGCGCGATGCCCTCGAACAGCACCAAGGCGCGCTGGCCGAGGCGCTCAAGGCCGGTGACTGCACCGAGGTCGCACACCTGGCCCATCGCCTCGCCGGCAGCAGCGACTCCCTGGGTTTTAGCGGCCTGGCGACGGTACTGCGCGAGCTGGAAACAGCAGCACTGGGCAAGCACCAGGCGGCCCTGAATGCACTGCAAGCACCCTTGACCGAGCAGTTGCGCCTGGCCGCACAGACCCTCAAACAGTTGATCCAGAGCTGACGTACAAAAACCTTACGACTTTTTACATCTTCGATCTTCAGGTACAACGCCAGCTTACATCGCTTTCCAATAATCGACGGCAACCGCTGCACGCGGTCTTCGAAGCTTATTGGAGATAATAATAATGAACTGCCGTAAAGCTCAGCCGTCCCCGCACCATCGTCTGTCCCTCCCGCGCTTCAACCACTGTTGAGGTGCCGACATGACTGACTCTACTGACCGTAAAGGCATCCACCTGACCCGCGCGCTGAAAAGCCGGCACATCTTCATGCTGTCGCTGGGCGGGGTGATCGGTACCGGGCTGTTCATGGGCTCGGGGGTGACCATCAACCAGGGCGGGCCCATGGGCGCGATCCTTGCCTACCTGGTGGCGGGTTTCCTGATGTACCTGGTGATGGTCTGCCTGGGCGAGCTGTCGGTGCAGATGCCGGTGTCCGGCTCGTTCCAGACCCACGCGACCAAGTTCATCGGCCCGGCCACCGGCTTCATGATCGGCTGGGTGTACTGGATGAGCTGGGCCACCACCGTGGGCCTTGAGTTCACCGCCGCCGGCATGCTGATGGTGCGCTGGTTCCCCGAGGTGCCGATCTGGTACTGGTCGGCGCTGTTCGTGGTGGTGCTGTTCGGCCTCAATGCCCTGGCCACCCGCGCCTTTGGCGAAGCCGAGTACTGGTTCTCGGGGATCAAGGTGGCGGCGATCCTCGGGTTTATCATCGTCGGCGTGCTGGTGATCTTCGGCGCGATCCCGCTGACCAGCGGCGAGCCAGCGCCGATGATGAACAACCTGATTGGCGACTCGATGTTCCCCAACGGCCTGTCGGCGGTGTTCGCGGTGATGATGACCGTGGTCTATGCCTTCCAGGGCTGCGAAATCATGGGCGTGGCCGCCGGTGAAACCGACCAGCCAGAAAAGAGCATCCCGCGGGCGGTGCGCAACGTGGTGTTCCGCGTACTGATCTTCTACGTGCTGGCCATCGTCGTGCTTTCGGCCATCGTGCCGTGGCAGCAGGCCGGGCTGATGGAGAGCCCGTTCGTGCAGGTCTTCGACATGGTCGGCATTCCCTACGCCGCCGACCTGATGAACTTCGTCATCCTTACCGCGATCCTGTCGGTGGGCAACTCCGGCCTGTATGCCTCGACGCGCATCCTCTGGGCCATGTCCAAGACCGGCATGGCGCCCAAGAGCCTGTCGCCCTTGAGCAAGCGCGGCGTGCCGCTGCGGGCCCTGAGCATCACCCTGTGCTTTGCCCTGGTGTCGCTGATGACCAGCTTCGTTGCCGCCGACACCTTGTTCATGGTGCTGATGGCGGTGAGCGGCATGTCCGGCACCGTGACCTGGATCGTCATTGCCCTGGCCCAGTACAAATTCCGCCGTGCGTACCTGCGCGATGGCGGCAAGCTGGCCGACCTCAAGTACCGCGCGCCGCTGTTCCCGCTGGTGCCGCTGCTGTGCATCACCCTGTGCAGTTCGCTGTTCGTGTTCCTGGCCCTGGACGAAACCCAGCGGCCGTCGCTGTACTGGGGTTTTGGTTTCATCGCCGTGTGTTACGCGGCGTACTTCATCATCCACCGCAAGCGCCAGGCGGTGTTGGCACCGTCGGTGTAAACCCATCGCGGGGCAAGCCCGCTCCTACCTGTAAATGTAGGAGCGGGCTTGCCCCGCGATAGGTTGTACAAAGTTGTAACAGGCGCGGACATTACTTCTTCATGTAAATATTTAAATCTTTTAAAAACAAAAAGATAGCTGTGTTACTTCACCTGTTACAGCAAGTAGTGCAACCGATTGTCTCCTTGTTGAACACTCGTTTAGTATGGCCTCACGTCATACCTCTAACGCCAACCACAATAATTCGAGGCCACCCATGACCCCTCCTGCGTCGCTGCTCAGCCAGGTCGAAGCCGGCATTGCCTGGATCACCCTCAACCGTCCGGATCAGCGCAACGCGCTGGACATCCCCAGCCTGAAAAACCTGCATGCCTTGCTCGACGCCCATAACGCCGACCCGGCCGTGCGTGTGGTGGTGCTGACCGGCACGGGCCGCAGCTTCTGCGCCGGCGCCGACCTTGCCGAATGGGCCGAGGCCGAATCCCGCGGCGCGCTGGAAAGCTACGGCTGGACCGAAACCGCCCATGCCCTGATGCAGCGCCTGCACAGCCTCGACAAGCCAACCATTGCCGCCATCAACGGCACCGCCGTCGGCGCCGGCATGGACCTGACCCTGTGCTGCGACCTGCGCGTAGCAGCGGCCTCGGCGCGGTTCAAGGCTGGCTACACCAGCATGGCCTACAGCCCGGATGCCGGCGCCAGCTGGCACCTGCCACGGCTGATCGGCAGCGAACAGGCCAAGCGCCTGCTGTTTCTCGATGAGCTGTGGGGCGCCGAGCGGGCCCTGGCGGCCGGGCTGGTCGGCGAGGTGTGCGCCGATGAGCAGTTGCTGGCGGTGACCGCAGACCTTGCCGGGCGCCTGGCCAAGGGCCCGACCTTCGCCTTCGCCCAGACCAAGCAGCTGATCCGCGACGGCGCCCAGCGCACCCTGGGCGAGCAGCTACAGGCTGAGCTTGCCGCCGGGCTGCTGTGCGGGCGCAGCGCAGACGGCGCCGAAGCGTTGCGCGCCGCCGTCGAGAAGCGCACTGCTAATTTCGTTGGCAAATAAACACTTACAAGCACTTCTTCAGGATCGACTCATGAATTTCCAACTGACCCAAGAACAACAAATGTTGGTGGAAGCGGTACGCAGTTTTGTCGCCAAGGAGTTACTGCCCCATGAAGAGGCCGTCGACCGCGCCGACGAGGTCTCGCCAGAGCTTGCCGCGCAGATTCGCGGCAAGGCCATCGCCGCCGGCTTCTATGCCTTCAACATGCCCGAGGAAGTCGGCGGTGGCGGCCTCGACTACCTGTCCCAGGCGCTGATCGAACGCGAGCTGTCGAAGGTGTCGTGGGCCCTGCACGTGTTTGTCGCGCGGCCGTCGAAGATCCTCATGGCTTGCAAGGACGAACAGATCAACGATTACCTGCTGCCGTGCATCCAGGGCGAGAAGACCGACTGCTTTGCCCTCACCGAGCCTGGCGCCGGCTCCGATGCCAATGCGATCAAGACCCGCGCCGTGCGCGAGGGCGACAACTTTGTGCTCAACGGCAGCAAGCACTTTATCAGCCATGCCGGGCATGCCGATTTCGCCATTGTCTTTGCCGTCACCGACACCTACCAGCACAACGGCAAGACGCGCAATGCGGTGACCGCCTTCCTGGTCGACCGCGGCACCCCGGGCATGACCATCCGCCGCGGGCCTAAATGCGTGAGCAATCGCGGCTATCACACCTTCGAGCTGTTCTTCGATGACTGCAAGGTGCCGGCCAGCAAGGTGCTCGGTGAGGTCGGCAAGGGCTGGGAAGTGGCCAACGCCTGGCTCACCGCCGGGCGGGTGATGGTTGCCGCCAACTGTGTTGGCCAGGCCCAGCGTGCCCTGGATGTGTCGCTGCAATGGGCGGCCGACCGCAAGCAGTTCGGTCAGCCGATCGGCACCTACCAGGGCATTTCGTTCAAGCTCGCCGACATGGCCACGCAAATCCGCGCCGCTGAGCTATTGACCCTGCACACCGCCTGGAAGATGGACCAGGGCACGATGACCGACGGCGAGGCGGGCATGGCCAAGCTGTTTGCCAGTGAAGTGCTCGGCAAGGTCGCCGATGAGGCGGTGCAGATCTATGGCGGCATGGGCCTGATGGACGAAGGGCCGGTCGAGCGGATCTGGCGCAATGCGCGCATCGAGCGGGTCTGGGAGGGCACCTCGGAGATCCAGCGGCACATCATTTCCCGTGAACTGCTGCGCCCGCTGCTGCGCTGACCAGGAGCCTGCTCATGTTACGAGACAACCTCAAACGCCTGCTCGCTCCGCGCCACCTGGCCTTCGTCGGCGGGCGCAGCATGGCCCGGGCCTTCAAGCGCTGCGCCGAAGGCGGCTACCCAGGGCAGATGTGGCTGGTCAACCCGCAGCACGACAGCCTCGATGGCGTGCCGTGCGTGCGCAGCGTCGCCGAGTTGCCCTGTGCGCCGGATGCGGTGTTCATCGCCACCAACCGCGAACTGACCCTGACCTGCGTGGCCGAGCTGGCCGCCAAGGGCGCCGGCGGGGCGATTTGCTACGCCTCGGGCTTTGCCGAAACCGGCGCCGAAGGCCTGGCCCTGCAACAGCAACTGCTCAAGGCCGCCGGTGACATGGCGCTGCTGGGCCCCAACTGCTATGGCCTGCTCGACTACCTGCACAGCTCGGCGCTGTGGCCGGTGGCCCATGGCGGCAAGGCGGTGGAGAAGGGCGTGGCGGTGCTGACCCAGAGCGGCAACTTTGCCTACAACCTGTCGATGAGCGACCGCTCGCTGCCGGTGGCCTACATGGCCTCGGTGGGCAACCAGGCGCAGATCGGTATCGCCGAACTGATGGACGCGCTGCTCGATGAGCCGCGGGTGACCGCCATCGGCCTGCACCTGGAAGGCTTGAAGAACGTGCCGGGCTTTGCCCGCGCCGCGCACAAGGCACTGGAAAAGGGCATCCCGATCATCGCCCTGAAAACCGGGGTGTCGCAGATCGGCGCGCAACTGGCGCTGAGCCACACCAGCTCGCTGTCCGGCTCCGATGCGCTGTATGACAGCCTGTTCGAGCGCCTCGGGGTGATCCGCGTCAGCGGCCCGGTGAGCTTTGTCGAAACCCTCAAGGCCGCCGCCTGCGGCCAGCTGCCCAAGGGCGGCAGGCTGATTGCCCTGGCCTGCTCCGGGGGCGACGCCGGGCTGATCGCCGACTATGCCGAGCGTAACGCGCTGAGCCTGCCGAAACTGGATGACGGCCAGGTCGGCGAGCTGGCCCAGGTGTTGCCAAGCTATGCCAACCTGGTCAACCCGCTGGACTTCACCACGGCGATCTGGGGCGACGCCTGCGCGCTTGAACGCATGCTCGACAGTGCCCTGCGCACCGAGGCCGATGCCGCCATGCTGGTGCTCGACTACCCGGCCGAGTTCACCGGCGAGCGCAAGGAGTGCGACCTGCTGCTGGAGCTGTACTGCGCGGCGCTCAAACGTCATGGCAAGAGCGGTTTTGTCACCTCGGCCTTGCCCGAGCTGTTGCCGGCCGTTGCCCGCGAGCGCCTGCATGGCCACGGCATTGCTGCGCTGCAGGGCGTCGAGGATGGCCTGGCGGCCTGGGGGCGAATTGCCGCGTACCAGGCCAGGCGCCAGGCGCTGCTTGATCTGGGCGAGTCGGCATTGGCGCCGTTGTGCCCACAGCCGCTGCATGGCGAGGGCGAGCTGCTCACCGAGTGGCAGTCCAAGCAAGCCTTGCAGGCGTTCGGCCTGGCGGTGCCCAAGGGCGTGTTGAGCAGCCCTGAGCAAGCCCTCAAGGATGCTGAAACGGTCGGCTATCCCTTGGTGCTCAAAGCGGTCAGTGCGCAACTGCCGCACAAGACCGAAGCCGGTGCCGTTGCTCTCAACCTGCGTGACCCGCAGGCCCTGGGCGCGGCCCTGGAACAGATGCGTACGCGGATCGCGGCCTATGCGCCGGGTGTAGTGTTCGACCAGGTGCTGCTCGAACCCATGGCCAGCGCGCCGCTGGCCGAGCTGATCGTCGGCATCAAGCGCGAGAACGACTTCGGCCTGGCGCTGGTGATAGGCGCAGGTGGCATCCTTGTCGAGTTGCTCAAGGACAGCACCAGCCTGCTGCTGCCGACCACCGACGGCGCCATCCGCAAGGCCGTGCTCGGCCTGCGCAGCGCCGCCTTGCTCCAGGGCTTTCGTGGCCGTGAAGCGGCGGACCTCGAGGCGCTGGTGGCGGCGATTCGTGCGGTGGCCGACTACGCCTGCGAAAACGCTGCGCAATTGCTGGAACTGGATGTCAACCCATTAATGGTCGGTGCCCAGGGCACCACCGCGGTCGATGCGTTGATTCGCCTCGGCCAGGTGTAAGGAGATGAACATGCACAACAGCCCATTGACCGGTGGCCAGGCCCTGGTGCGTCTGTTGGCCAACTACGGCGTCGATACCGTGTTCGGCATTCCCGGGGTGCACACCCTGGAGCTCTACCGCGGCCTGCCCGGCAGCGGTATCCGCCACGTGCTGACCCGCCACGAGCAGGGCGCGGGTTTCATGGCCGACGGTTATGCGCGAGTCAGCGACAAGCCGGGGGTGTGTTTCGTCATCACCGGCCCCGGCGTTACCAACGCCGCCACCGCCATCGGCCAGGCCTATGCCGACTCGATCCCGATGCTGGTGATTTCCAGCGTCAACCATACCGCGAGCCTGGGCAAAGGCTGGGGCTGCCTGCACGAAACCCAGGACCAGCGCGCCATGACCGCGCCGATCACAGCGTTTTCTGCGGTGGCCCTGAGCGCCGAGGACCTGCCCGAGCTGATCGCCCGAGCTTACGCAGTGTTCGACAGCGAACGCCCGCGCCCGGTGCATATTTCGGTGCCGCTGGATGTGCTGGCCGCACCGGTCGCCCGCGACTGGAGCAATGAAGTGGTGCGCCGCCCGGGGCGGGGCGTGCCGGCCAGCAGCGCGCTGGATCAGGCCGCAGGTAAATTGGCCGGCGCCAAACGGCCGATGATCATCGCCGGTGGCGGTGCCCTGGCCGCGGCCCAGGAGCTGCAACGATTGAGCACCCGCCTGGCCGCGCCGCTGTTCACCAGCGTTGCCGGCAAAGGCCTGCTGCCACCCGATGCGCCGCTCAATGCCGGCTCATCGTTGTGCGTGGAGCCAGGCTGGCAACTGATCGCCGAGGCCGATGTGATCCTTGCGGTCGGCACCGAAATGGCCGACACCGACTTCTGGCGCGAACGGTTGCAGCTCAATGGCGAGCTGCTGCGGGTGGATATCGATCCGCGCAAGTTCAACGACTTCTACCCCTGTGCCGTGGCCTTGCAGGGCGATGCCCGGCAGACCGTCGCGGCGTTGCTCGAACGTTTGCCGCCAGCACCGCGTGATGCCGCTGCCGCCAGTGATGCGGTCGCCAGCCTGCGCCAGGCGGTCAAGGCCAGCCACGGCCCGCTGCAGGCGATCCACCAGGCGATCCTTGACCGTGTCGCGGCCGAGCTTCCTGCCAACGCCTTTATCAGCACCGACATGACCCAGCTGGCCTACACCGGCAACTATGTCTATGCCAGCCGCGCGCCCCGTAGCTGGCTGCACCCCACCGGCTACGGCACCCTCGGTTACGGCTTGCCTGCCGGTATCGGCGCCATGTTCGCCACGGCTGACCGCCCGGGCCTGGTGCTGGTCGGTGATGGCGGGTTCCTCTACACCGCCCAGGAACTGGCCACTGCGGTCGAAGAACTGGAGCGCCCACTGGTGGTCCTGCTGTGGAACAACGATGCCCTGGGGCAGATTCGCGACGACATGCTCGGCCTGGATATCGAGCCGATCGGCGTGCTGCCGCGCAACCCGGACTTCATCGGCCTGGCCCGGGCCTTTGGCTGCAACGTGGCGCAGCCACACAGCCTGGATGACCTGCAACGGGAACTGCGCAGCGGCTTTGCCCGCAATGGCGTGACCCTGATCGAGCTCAAGCACGCCTGCGCGCGCTGAGCCTAAACCGTATTTTTGGGAGACTGCCATGCGTTTTTCCGCTCTGACCCAACGTATCGCCGGTGACGGCGCCGCTGCCTGGGAGATTCACTACCGCGCCCTTGAGCTGCTGGAAAAAGGCCAGGACGTGTTGCTGCTGTCGGTCGGCGACCCGGATTTCGACACCCCGGCGCCGATCGTTGAGGCTGCCATCGACAGCCTGCGCAACGGCCACACCCATTACTCCGACGTGCGCGGCAAACTGGCCCTGCGTCAGGCCATTGCCCGCCGCCATCAGCAACGCAGCGGCCAGCCGACCGGCGCCGATCAGGTAACCGTGCTGGCCGGCGCTCAATGCGCGCTGTTCTGCGTGGCCCAGTGCCTGCTCAACCCCGGTGATGAGGTGATTGTCGCCGAGCCGATGTATGTCACCTACGAAGCGGTGTTCGGGGCCTGTGGCGCCACGGTGATCCCGGTGCCGGTGCGCCCGGAGAACGGCTTTCGGGTCCAGGCTGAAGATGTCGCCGCGCGCATCACCCCCAAGACCCGCGCCCTGGCCCTCAACAGCCCGCACAACCCCTCCGGCGCCAGCCTGCCGCGCAGCACCTGGGAGGCGCTGGCCGAGTTGTGCATTGCCCATGACCTGTGGCTGATTTCCGATGAGGTCTACAGCGAGCTGCTGTACGACGGCGAGCACATCAGCCCCGGCAGCCTGCCGGGCATGGCCGAGCGCACCGCGACCTTGAACAGCCTGTCCAAGTCCCATGCCATGACCGGCTGGCGGGTGGGCTGGGTGGTCGGCTCGCAGGCTTTGGCCACGCACCTGGAAAACCTCGCACTGTGCATGCTCTACGGCTCGCCGGACTTCATCCAGGACGCCGCCGTGGTGGCCCTGGAGCAACAATTGCCGGAGCTTGCGGCCATGCGCGAAGCGTACCGCCAGCGCCGCGACCTGGTCTGCGAGTGCCTGGCCGATTGCCCGGGCCTGCGTGCGCTCAAGCCTGATGGCGGCATGTTCGTGATGGTCGATATCCGCCAGACCGGCCTTAGCGCCCAGGCGTTCTCCTATCGCCTGCTCGATCACCATGGCGTCTCGGTACTTGCCGGCGAAGCCTTCGGCCCCAGCGCCGCCGGGCATATCCGCCTGGGCCTGGTGCTCGGCGCCGAACCGCTGCGCGAGGCCTGCCAGCGTATTGCCCGCTGCGCCGCCGAACTGATGGAGGGCAAGGCCCATGGCTGACTATTCGCGGCTGTTCATCGATGGCAGCTGGCAACTGCCGTCGGGGCAGGGCCTGGCCGAGGTGATCAACCCGGCCACCGAAGCCGTGGCCGGCAGGGTGCCGCTGGGCGACGAGCACGACGTCAACCGCGCGGTGGCAGCTGCGCGCCATGCCTTTGGCAGTTGGTCGCAAACCCCGTCCCGCGTGCGCGCAGGTTTCATCCGCGCCCTGGCCGAGCAGCTCAAGGCCCGCGCCGATGAGATGGCCGCCGTGATCACCCGCGAGCTGGGCATGCCGGTGCAATGGTGCCGGGCGGTGCAGGTCGACGGGCCGATTGTCGGCCTTGAGCAGTACATCGAACTGGCCGGGCTGATGGATGAGGTGCGCGAGGTCGGCAACTCGCTGGTGGTGCGCGAGGCCGTCGGTGTGTGCGCCTTCATCAACCCCTGGAACTACCCGCTGCACCAGTTGATCGGCAAGCTCGCCCCGGCCCTGGCCGCCGGTTGCACGGTGGTGCTCAAGCCGAGCCAGGAAACCCCGCTGCATGCCTTTTTGCTGGCCGAGATGATCGATGCCATCGGCTTGCCGGCCGGGGTCTTCAACCTGGTCAGCGGCCCCGGCGCCAAGGTCGGCGAGGCGCTGGCCCGCCACCCGCAAGTCGACATGGTCTCGTTCACCGGCTCTACCGGCGCCGGTGTGCGCGTGGCCCAGGCCGCGGCGCCGTCGGTCAAGCGCGTGTGCCTGGAACTGGGCGGCAAGTCGCCGTTGTTGATCACCGCCGACGCCGACCTGGAAGCCGCGGTGCGCTATGGCGTGCAGGACGTAATGATCAATTCCGGGCAGACCTGCACCGCACTGACGCGCATGCTGTTGCCGGCCAGCCGTTATGAAGAGGCCCTGGCAATCGCCGTGGATGAAACCCGCAGCCTGGTCATGGGCGACCCGCAAGACCCCGGCAGCTTCCTCGGCCCGATGTGTTCGGCAGCGCAGCGGCGCACCGTGCTCGACTACATCCGCATCGGCCAGGAGGAGGGCGCACGGCTGTTGTGTGGCGGCGACACAGCGCCGGGTTTCGAGCGTGGCTTCTACGTGGCGCCAACGCTGTTCGCTGACGTCGACAACCGCATGCGTATCGCCCAGGAAGAGATCTTCGGCCCGGTGCTGTGCCTGATCCCCTATGCCGATGAGGCGCAAGCGCTGGCCATCGCCAACGATTCGCCCTTTGGTTTGTCCAGCGCAGTGTGGGCGGCCGACCGCGAGCGGGCCCTGCACCTGGGCCGGCAACTGCGCGCCGGGCAGTGCTTTATCAATGGCGCGGCGTTCAACTACCAGGCGCCGTTCGGCGGCTACAAGACCTCGGGCAATGGCCGCGAATGGGGCGAGGAGGGCCTGGCCGAGTTCGTCGAGACCAAGGCCATTCAGCTCTGAAGTGTCGGGCAGGCTCAGGCCTGCCCGATGTTGTCCTGCGGCTTGTCGAAGGCGACGAACAACTGGTCGGCGGTGATGGCCCCCAGGTCCAGACGCATGTTGGCTTCGAGCATGGCGAACAGGCGGGTGAACACCTCGAACACTTTGCAATGATCTTCCATGCCGGAAAACGGGTTGTCGATTTTCTCGGCGATCAGCGAGCTCTCCTGCACCGCGTCATAGACCTCGCGCAGGGTGATCTCGCTGGCCGGGCGGGCCAGGGTCAGGCCGCCATGGGCGCCACGCCAGGACTTGAGGATATTGGCCTTGACCATCAGCGAGACCAGGCTGCGCACCCGCGTGGGGTGGGTCTTGACCCACTTGGCGATGGTCTCGGTGCGCAGCTTTTGCGGCGCATTGGCGGCCACGAACGAGAGGATGTACGAGGCGGTGATCAGGCGGGTCGACTGGCTCATCTGGCGAAGTCCCTTGTCTGTGGGAGCGGGCTTGCCCCGCGAATCGATGTGACTGAAAAAAACCTATCGCGGGGCAAGCCCGCTCCTACAGAGGAAGGGGATTGGCAGCGACGTGTTTTTGAGTTTAATGTATTTGTTACGATGACAATTACAAATATTTGCATCGATGCGTGCGAGGTTGGCTGAATCCTTTTCTCTGCAGTTCTACAGGGGCAATGCCATGAGCGATAACAACAACAAGATTACTCAAGCGATGCACGACAGCGGCCTGCCGCGTCGGGATTTTCTCAAGTACAGCGCCGCTGCGGCGGCCGTGGCCGGGGTGCTTTCCCTGGGTTTGCCGCTGCACGGCCGGGCCGAGGAGGCCGCCCCGAAAGCCGGTGGCGTACTGCGCATGGGCCTGGCCGGTGGCAGCACCACCGACTCCCGCGACCCGGGCTCATGGAGCGACACCTTCACCTTTGTCGGTTTCTCTGCGGTCTACAACACCTTGAGCGAAATCAGCGTCGACGGCACGGCGATTCCCGAGCTTGCCGAGCGCTGGGAGTCCACCCCCGACGCGCGTGTCTGGACCTTCACCCTGCGCCAGGGCGTGACCTTCCATAACGGCAAGACCCTCGATGCCGGCGACGTGGTCGCCTCGATCCAGCACCACCTGGGCGACAAGTCCACCTCGGCGGCCAAGACCGTGCTCGGCGATGTCGCCAAGGTCAGCGCCCAGGGCACCGACACCGTGGTGTTCGAGCTGCACTCGGGCAATGCCGACTTCGCCTACGTGGTGGCCGACTATCATCTGGTGATCATGCCGGCCAAGGACGGCGCCGCCGACTGGCAGGCCGGGGTCGGCACCGGCGGCTATCGCCTCAAGGGCTTCGAGCCCGGCGTACGCATGGACCTTGAACGCAGCCCGGATTACTGGAAAGCCGGCCGCGCGCATTTCGCCAGCGCCGAACTGCTGGCCATCGCCGATGGCGCGGCGCGGGTCAACGCCCTGGTCACAGGGCAAGTCGATGTGATCAACAAGGTCGACCTGAAGACCGTCGCTCTGCTCAAGCGTAATCCCAACCTGGTCATCGAAGAGACCAAGGGCGCCCAGCATTACACCTTCCCGATGCTCACCGACAGCCAGCAGTTCCAGGACAACAACATCCGCCTGGCGCTCAAGCATGCGATCAACCGTGAAACCCTGCTGGCCTCGGTGCTCTACGGCTACGGCCAGATCGGCAACGACCACCCGATCCAGCCCGGCAGCCGCTTTATCAATAGCGCCCTGGAGCAGCGCGGCTATGACCCGGACAAGGCGCGGTTCTATCTGCGCCAGGCTGGGGTCGATTCGCTCAAGGTGCGCCTGCAGGCCTCCGACGCCGCCTACACCGGCGCGGTCGACGCCTCGGTGCTGTTCAAGGAACAGGCGCGCCAGGCTGGCATCGACATCGACGTGGTGCGCGAACCTGCCGACGGCTTTTTCTCCAATGTGTGGATGAAGCAGCCGTTCACCACCTCGTTCTGGTACAGCAGCCTGACCGCCGACCGCATGTTCAGCATCGGCTACGCCAAGGGCGCGGCCTGGAACGAGACGCACTGGGACAACGCCCGCTTCAACCAGTTGCTCAACGCCGCCCGCGGCGAGATGAACGCGCCGCTGCGCCAGGAGATGTACAACGAAATGCAGGCCCTGTGCCGCGACGAGGGCGGGGCGATCGTGCCGCTGTTCGCAAACTCCGTGGCCGCGCGCTCCAAACGGGTGGCCCACGGTGGGCTGACCGCGCCTTACGGCGAGCTCGACGGCCTGCGGCTGATCGAGCGCTGGTGGCAGGCGTAAGCCCGACACGTTGCTTGCACCTTCTTTCGTTGAGCCTGTTCGAGGAGCTGTACGGTGAATAGTCTTTGCAAACTGCTGCTCCAGCGCCTGGCCCTGGGCCTGCTGGCGCTGTTGGCGGTATCGGTGATCATCTTCCTGGCCGTTGGTATGCTCCCGGGCGACGTCGCCCAAGCCATGCTCGGCCAGGCGGCAACCCCCGAGACCGTCGCCGCCTTTCGCGCCCAACTGGGCCTGGACCTGCCGCCGCTGACCCGCTTCGGCCACTGGGCCTGGCAACTGCTGCACGGTGACCTTGGCCTGTCGCTGGCCAACCAGCGGCCGATTGCCGAGCTGATCGGCACGCGCCTGGGCAACACCTTTACCCTGGCCTTGCTGGCGGCGCTGGTGTCGGTGCCGGTGGCTTTGCTGCTGGGCATGCTCGCGGCGCTGTACCGCAACAGCTGGTTCGACCGGCTGCTCAACACCAGCGCCCTGAGTGCGGTGTCGTTCCCGGAGTTTTTCGTCGCCTACATCCTGATCCTGGTGTTCGCGGTCAAGCTCAACTGGTTGCCGAGCATCTCCAACCTGGCCCCGGGTGCGTCCTTCGCCGAGGTGCTGGAGCGTTCGCTGCTGCCGGTGCTGACCCTGAGCCTGGTGGTGATCGCACAGATGATGCGCATGACCCGCGCGGCCTTGATCAACCTGCTGGCCAGCCCGTATATCGAGATGGCCCGGCTCAAGGGCATCAGCCAGGCGCGGATCATCTTCCACCACGCCTTGCCCAATGCCCTGGCACCGATCATCAACGTGGTGGCGCTGAACCTGGCCTACCTGGTGGTTGGCGTGGTGGTGGTCGAGGTGGTGTTCGTCTACCCGGGGCTCGGCCAGTTGCTGGTCGATTCGGTGTCCAAGCGCGACATCCCGGTGGTGCAGGCCTGCAGCCTGATCTTCGCCGCCACCTACATTCTGCTCAATACCACGGCCGACGTGCTGTCGATTGCCAGCAACCCACGCCTGATGCATCCGAAGGGGTAAGCCATGAGCCTGATCAAAGCGTTGTTGCGGGTGCCGTTGAGCGCCCAGTTCGGCCTGTTGGTGATTGTTGCCTACATTCTGGTGGCGTTGTTCGCGCCGGTGCTGGCGCCGTTTGGCGAGACCGAAGTGGTTGGCGAGGGCTTCGCACCCTGGGGCGGGCAGTTCCTGCTGGGCACCGATAACCTTGGCCGCGACATGTTCAGCCGCCTGGTGTATGGCGCGCGCAACACCCTGGGGATCGCCTTCCTGACCACCTTGCTGGCCTTTGCCGTCGGCGGTTTCTGCGGCCTGGTGGCGGCGATCAGGGGCGGCTGGATCGACCAGGGCCTGTCGCGCCTGGTGGATATCCTCATGGCCATCCCGCAGCTGATCTTCGCCTTGCTGATCCTCAGCGTGGTTGGCACCAATGCCACCTCGTTGGTGCTGGTGATCGCGCTGCTCGATGCTACCCAGGTGTTTCGCCTGTCGCGGGCGGTGGCGATGACCGTGGTGGTCCAGGACTTCGTCGAGGCCGCCCGGCTTCGTGGCGAGGGGCTGTGGTGGCTGGTCAGCCGCGAGGTGCTGCCCAATGCCGCTGCGCCGCTGATTGCCGAGTTCGGCCTGCGCTTTTGCTTTGTGTTTTTGTTCATCAGTGCGCTGTCGTTCCTGGGCCTGGGCATCCAGCCGCCAACCGCCGACTGGGGCAGCATGGTCCGCGACAACGCCGTGCTGATTACTTTCGGCGATATCAGCCCGTTGCTGCCGGCCCTGGCGGTGGCGCTGATCACCGTCAGCGTCAACTTTGTCGTGGACTGGGTGCTGCATCAATCCAGTGGCCTGAAGGAGTGCTGAGCATGAGCGTACATTCAACTGACAAGCCGCTGCTGGACATCCGCGACCTGCGCATCGAAGGCCATTACCAGGACACCTGGCACCCACTGATCAAGGGCATCGACCTAAGCCTGCAACGCGGCGAAGTACTGGGTCTGATTGGTGAATCGGGGGCGGGCAAGTCGACCCTGGGGCTGGCCGCCATGGGCTATGTGCGCGACGGTTGCCGCATCACCGGTGGCTCGGTGCGCTTCGACGGCCGGGAGCTGGTCGGCGCCAAGCCCGAAGCCCTGCGCAAGTTGCGCGGCCTGCGTATCGCCTATGTTGCGCAAAGCGCGGCGGCCTCGTTCAACCCGGCACACCGGCTGATCGACCAGCATGTCGAGACCGCGGTGAAGAACGGCGGTATCGACCGTGCCAAGGCGCAAGCCGAAGCGGTCGAGCTGTACCGCGTGCTGCGCCTGCCCAACCCCGAACAGATCGGCCAGCGTTACCCCCACCAGGTCTCCGGCGGCCAGTTGCAACGGGTCATGACCGCCATGGCCATGGCCTGCCACCCGGACTTGATCATCTTCGACGAACCGACCACGGCGCTGGACGTCACCACCCAGATCGAAGTGCTGGCGGCGATTCGCGAGGCGCTGAAAACCTACGACAGCGCCGCCTTGTACATCAGCCACGACCTGGCGGTGGTGGCGCAGATGGCCGACCGCATCATGGTCCTGCGCCACGGCAAGCTGGTGGAAGAGGCCGACACCCGGACCATGCTCGACACCCCGCAGCAGGATTACACCAAGTCGCTGTGGGCGGTACGCAGCTTTCGTACCGAACCCAAGCCGTACCCGGCGCAGGCGACGCCGCTGCTGGAGGTGCGCAAGGCCAGTGCCAGTTATGGCCACCAGCCGGTGCTGCATGAGGTCTCGCTCACGCTCCATCGCGGCCAGACCCTGGCGGTGATCGGTGAGTCGGGCAGCGGCAAGAGCTCAACCGCGCGGCTGATCACCGGCCTGTTGCCGCCGACTTCAGGCCAGGTGTTGTATGACGGTGAAGCGCTGCCGGCCGATTATCGCCAGCGCAGCAAGGAGCAACTGCGCCGGGTGCAGATGATCTACCAGATCCCCGACACCGCCCTCAACCCGCGCCAGCGCATCGTCGACATCATCGGCCGGCCGCTGAGCTTCTACCTCGGCCTCAAAGGCCAGGCCCTGCGCCAGCGGGTCGCCGAACTGCTGGAGATGATCGAACTCGATCCGGCGCGCTACATGGACCGCCAGCCCCGCGAGTTGTCCGGCGGGCAGAAGCAGCGCATCTGCATCGCTCGGGCGCTGGCGGCCGAGCCGCAGTTGATCATCTGCGACGAAGTTACCTCGGCCCTCGATCAACTGGTGGCCGAAGGCGTTCTGAAGCTGCTCACCCGCATCCAGCAGCAACTGGGCGTGGCTTATCTGTTCATCACCCACGACGTCGCCACCGTGCGCGCCATCGCCGACGAGGTGCTCGTGATGCAGCGCGGGCAGGTGGTCGATCACGGCAGCCGCGAGGCGATCTTTACCCCACCGCACCGCGACTACACCGGCTTGCTGTTCTCCAGCGAGCCGGAAATGGACCCGGACTGGCTCGACCGCCTGCTGGCCAAGCGGGCGCTGATTTCCCCTGTGCAAACCGTTTAAGGACCCCTCATGAATGTACTGATCGTTCACGCTCACCCCGAGCCGCAATCCTTCACTGCCGCCCTGCGCGACCAGGCCGTTGCAACCTTCACCGCCCAGGGTCACCAGGTGCAGGTCAGCGACCTGTATGCGATGAACTGGAACCCGGTGGCCAGCGCCGCTGACTTCATCAGCCGCGAGAACCCCGATTACCTGGTGTATGCCCTGGAGCAGCGCCTGGGAGTCAAAAGTCAGTCGATTGCCGCCGACATCCAGCAGGAGCTCGACAAGCTGCTGTGGGCGGACCTTGTGGTGCTGAACTTCCCGATCTTCTGGTTCTCGGCACCGGCCATGCTCAAGGGCTGGATCGACCGCGTGCTGGTGTCCGGGGTGTGCTACGGCGGCAAGCGCTTTTATGACCAGGGCGGGCTGGCGGGCAAGAAGGCGCTGGTCACCGTGACCCTCGGCGGGCGCGAGCACATGTTCGGCGAAGGGGCGATTCACGGGCCGCTGGAGGACATGCTGCGACCGATCCTGCGCGGCACCCTGGCCTACGTCGGCTTCGAGGTGCTGGAGCCGTTCGTGGCCTGGCACGTGCCGTATATCAGTGACGAGGCGCGCAAGGACTTTTTGCGCAGCTATCAGCAACGCCTGGAGCATCTGCCCGATGACCAGCCGCTGGTGTTTCCGCGCCTGGCGCAGTTTGATGAGGCGTTGTATCCGTTGGCTTGAGGGCCTCATCGCGGGCTTGCCCCGCGATAAAAACGACACCTACCCATTCGGGGTATGGTCGCCATCACCGGCTCCCGCGATAGTAACTCCGTCGGCTCACACCGAGCAGATCTGGTGACACGACGGAGTGGCTATGCGAAAGACACTGAAGGTGATTTCCAGTCTGTTGCTCGCGCCCCTGGCAGCGGCGGCCCTTGCCGCCGACGACGGGGCGGGCAACACACTCAGGCTGTACAACTGGACGGACTACATCGGCGAAACGACCCTCGCCGACTTTGAACACGCCACCGGCATCAAGGTCATCTACGACACCTTCGACGGCTACGAAACGGTGCAGACCAAACTGCTGACCGGGCGCTCGGGCTACGACCTGGTGGTGCTCAACGCCTCCCTGGTGCCGCCGCTGATCAAGGCCCGGGTATTCCAGCCGCTGGACAAAAAGCAGCTGCCCAGCTGGAACAACCTCGACCCGCAGGTGCTCAGCACCCTGCAAGGCTACGACCCGGGCCTTGCGTATTCGGCGCCCTACACCTGGGGCAGCTCGGGGGTGACCTACAACGTCGACAAGATCAAGGCACGCATGCCCGATGCGCCCATCGGCTCGCTGGCCATGCTGTTCGACCCGAAGATCGTCTCGCGCTTCGCCGACTGCGGCGTGACCTTGATGGATGCACCCAGCGAAGTCATCCCGCTGGCCCTCAAGTACCTGGGGCGCGACCCCAACAGCGCCAGCGCCGATGACCTCAAGGCGGCCCAGCAGTTGCTGCTCGGCGTGCGGCCGTTCATCAACAAATTCGACTCGGTCAACTACCTGACCAGCCTGCCCAACGGTGATACCTGCCTGGCATTGACCTGGTCCGGCGACTACGCCACCGCCCAGGCGCGGGCCGAGGAGGCGAAGAAGAACATCAAGCTGTCGTTCTTCATCCCGGAGGAGGGCTCGCTGATCTGGTTCGACAACCTTTACCTGCCCAGCGACGCGCCGCACCCGGCCAACGCCCACCGTTTCATCGAATTCCTCCTGCAGCCGCAGAACATCGCCAAGGTCAGCAACTACATTCACTACGCCAACAGCAACGCCGCTGCCACGCCCTGGGTGCAGGCCGAGATTCGCGACGACCCGGCGATCTACCCGGACGCCGCCACCCGCCAGCGCCTGTTCGCGCAGAAAACCCAGAGCGGCAAGGACATGCGCGCCATCACCCGGGTCTGGAGCACGGTCAAGACCGGTAGCTGACATTTCAATTTCCCTTCGCCAAGGACACTGCCATGGCCACGCCAAACCAAGCCTTGCCAACAAATGCTGCCAACGATGCCCTGGTGGCCGCCGACAAAGCCCACTACATGCACGGATACCACGTGTTCGACGAGCATGCCGAGCAAGGCGCGCTGAACATCGTCGAAGGCGAGGGCGCCTATATCTACGACACCGAGGGCAACCGCTTTCTCGACGCTGTCGGCGGCATGTGGTGCACCAACATCGGCCTGGGCCGCGAAGAGATGGCCCTGGCCATCGCCGACCAGGTACGCCAGCTGGCCTATTCCAACCCGTTTTCGGACATGGCCAACAACGTCGCCATCGAGCTTTGCGCAAAACTGGCCAGCCTGGCCCCGGGCGATCTCGATCACGTGTTTCTCACCACTGGCGGCTCGACTGCGGTCGATACCGCCTACCGGCTGATCCAGTACTACCAGAACTGCCGTGGCAAGCCGGATAAAAAGCACGTGATCGCCCGCTACAACGCCTACCACGGCTCGACCTGCCTGACCATGTCGATCGGCAACAAGGCCGCCGACCGCGTGCCCGAGTTCGACTATGCCAACGAGCTGATCCATCACGTCTCCAACCCCAACCCCTACCGGGCGCCGGATGACATGGACGAAGCAGAGTTTCTCGACTTTCTGGTGGCCGAGTTCGAAGACAAGATCCTCTCGCTCGGCGCCGACAACGTCGCGGCGTTCTTTGCCGAGCCGATCATGGGCTCGGGCGGGGTGATCATCCCGCCCAAGGACTACTTCCTACGCATGTGGCAGGTGTGCCAGACCTACGACATCCTCTTCGTGGCCGACGAGGTGGTGACCTCATTTGGCCGCCTGGGCAAATTCTTCGCCAGCGAGGCGCTGTTCGGCGTGCAGCCGGACATCATCACCACCGCCAAGGGCCTGACTTCGGCGTACCTGCCGCTGGGCGCGTGCATCTTCTCGGCGCGCATCTGGAAGGTCATCGCCGAGCCGGGCAAGGGCCGCTGCTTCACCCATGGCTTTACCTACAGCGGCCATCCGGTGTGCTGCACGGCGGCGCTGAAGAACATCGAAATCATCGAGCGCGAGCAGCTTCTGGCCCATGTCGATGAGGTGGGTGGTTATCTGGAACAGCGTCTGCAGAGCCTGGCCGGGCTGCCGCTGGTCGGCGAGGTGCGCTGCATGAAGCTGATGGCCTGCGTCGAGTTCGTCGCCGACAAGCGCAGCAAGGCGCTGTTTGCCGATGAAGTGAACATCGGCGAGCGCATCCACCGCCGGGCCCAGGCCAAAGGCTTGCTGGTGCGGCCGATCATGCACCTGAACGTGATGTCGCCGCCGCTGATCATCACCCGCGCGCAGGTCGACGAGATCGTTGAAACCCTGCGCCAGTGCATCATCGAAACCGCTGAAGAACTGCGCCGCGAAGGGTTGTACGCGGGTGCATGACAAGCGCTTGCGGGAGCCGGCCTTGCCGGCGATGGGCTGCATCGCAGCCCCCCGGCGGGTTAGACTGCCGGGCATGACCCGAGCCACTGCCGACACCCCGATCTGCCTGTCGTTCTCAGCCCTGCAGCAATGGCATGCGGCGCTGCAGCATGCCATTGCCCGCAGCGGCGAGGCCGACGCCCTGGCAAACCTCGCCGCCGCCCTGAGCCAACTGGTGGCGGTCGAGTCGATGATGATCAGCCTCGAGCGCCAGGGCCAGCCACCGCAACTGTTGTACCAGCAGGGCATCCCCGAGCGTCATCGCGACGCCATCCTCAACCGTTACTTTACCGCCGGCTACCTGCTCGACCCGTTCTGCCTGGCGGTAGAAAAAGGCCTGGCCCAGGGTTTTTACCACCTGCAGGACATCGCCCCGGACCACTTCTTCGACAGCGACTACTACAAGACCTACTACCTGGGCACCGGCTGCAGCGAAGACAGCTACTACATCGTCGACATCGACCCGCACAGCAAAATATCCCTGAGCCTGTTCCAGGGCTGTGGTGGCAGCAGCCTGAGCGTCGAACAACTGCACGTGTTGCAGGCGGTCGAGCCGATGGTCCGCGAACTGATCCGCCGCTTTGCCCAGCATGGCCTTGAGCCCGGCAGTGAAGCGGCCAGCCAGGGCAGCGTCCAGGCCGCCTTCGACAGCTTCGGCTGCAACAAACTGACCGAGCGTGAACGGCAGGTGGCGCAGATGATCCTGCGCGGCCACTCGGTGAAGTCCACCGCCGGCGAAATGGGCATTTCGCCAGAAACCGTGCGCATGCACCGCAAGAACCTCTACCTTAAGCTTGAGATCAACTCCCAGTCCGAACTGTTTGCGCGTTTTATCGACTGGCTGCGCCTAGGCTGAGGCTATCTCACGCTGTTCCCCTGATCGCCAGCACATTGCACAAGCGCTGTTCCAGCACATGCTCGGTGGTGCTACCGGTCAGGCGCTCGAGCAGTTTGCGCGGGTGGTTGCCCATCACCAGCACGTCGGCGCGGCTGTGGGCGATGAACTCGGCGATGCTGCGGGTGATCGGCGCCGACAAAAAGTGCTGGCGCTCAACCGGTACCCCATGGCGCGCGGCCATCTGCTCGAAAGCCTTGTGGATCGACTTGCGCACGTCACTGCCAAAGCCCGGCATGGTCACGGTGCCGGCGCCGAAGTCGGCCATGTGAGTGTGGGCGCTGTCGCATACGTGCAACAGGTGCAGCTCGGCGTTGCACTGGCGGGCCAGGTCGGCGGCGGCGTCGATAACACTTTCGTTAAGATCGTCGTGGGGGTGTTCGGGGTGGGTCGGGTCGACGGCGGCAATCACGATGCGCGGCAGCGGGCAGTGCACCTCGCTGACCAGGTGCACCGGGCACGGGCATTCGCGCAGCAGTTGCCAGTCCAGCGGCGCGACCACCAGGCGCTTGAGCAGCGGCTCGTGCTGTACGTCCTTGATCAGCAGGTCGGGGGTGATTTCGGCCACTTGCGCCAGGGCCGCTTGCAGTACGTCGCGGGCGAGGATCACCTCGGTACTGACGCGAATACCGTTTTCGTGCAGCAAGGTCGCTTCATCGGCCAGCCACTGGCGGTTGTTCTGCAGCAGGGTATCGAGGCGGTGTTCGTCACCGCTCATGAGCCCGAGGGTATCGATTTCGTCGACAAAGGCGCAGATATGCAAGGTGGCGCCGGTGGCGTGGGCCAGGGCAGCGGCGCGCTCCAGCGCCGGGGTGTGGCGCAGGTCCGATCCGACCATCAGGAACAGGCGTTGGTACTGGCTCATGGGGTACCTCCGGTAGCGTTGTGTTGCCAGCCCCCCGGTGCTTGAAGTCTAGTCCATCGCAGCGGGGCGCCCGCAGGCTCCGGGGCGGGCTATCTGACAAGCGGTCCGCGCTGGTCTAGGCTGCGCTACAGGACCGGGCGGGCGAGGGTGAGGGCATGAGCAATGCGGTACTCAAGGCGTGGCTGCTGATGGGCGGGTTGCTGCTGGGCGCCCTGACCTGGGCCCAGGAGCCAGGCGCAGTGTCGGCCAGCGCCGAGCCGGTGGAGCTGAAGGTGTTCAACCGCAGCATCATGCTGTTTCGCGCGACGGTGCTGGGCGAAACCCCGCAGTTGCGGGTCAAGCGCGCCCGCACGGTGATCGGCGAAACCCTGGACGACAGCCCCGACCCGCAGGTCAGCCTCGACCCGGTGCAGTCCAGCTATTTGGTGCTGCTGGGCGACAAACGTGCGTTCATTGTCTCCAGCCGCGACATTGACCCGCTGAGCCAGGGCACGGTGCGCGAGGCCGCCGAGCAGGCCGCAGCCAACCTGCGCCAGGCCGTGGGCGAGCAGCGCGAGGCGCGTAACCTGCAACGGCTGGCACGCGCGGGGCTGGCAGCAGCGCTGGCCACCGCGCTGTACCTGGCGCTGTTGTGGGCTATCGCGTTTACCAGAGGCAAGCTGCAAGCGCGCCTGCCGCGGCTGATGCGCCGTCACGCGCGGACCCTGAGCGTGGGGCAGACGCCGGTGATCGAGGCGAATTTCTTCTACACCTTGATACGCCGGGTGCTGGAGAGCGTGCGCTGGTTGCTGATCGCCTTGCTCAGTTATGAATGGCTGGGTTTTGTCCTGTCGCGCTTTCCCTACACCCGGCCATGGGGCGAGCGCCTCAATGAATACTTGCTCGAGCTGCTGCGCTATCTGCTCGAAGGCATGATCAGCGCGGTGCCGGGGCTGGTGGTGGCCCTGGCGATTTTTTTCATTGCCCGTGGCGCGGTCGCTTTCAGCCGCCGCTTGCTGCGCCGCCTGGCGGTGCCGGGGACCCTGAGCTGGCTCAACCAGGAGACTCTGGCCCCGACCACACGCCTGACCGCCCTGGCGATCTGGTTGTTCGCCCTGGCCATGGCCTACCCATACTTGCCTGGTGCGGGTACCGACGCGTTCAAGGGCTTGTCGGTATTGATCGGCCTGATGATTTCCCTGGGCGCCACCAGCGTCGTCGGCCAGGCCGCTGCCGGGCTGATCCTGACCTACACGCGCACTTTGCGTCCTGGCGAATTCGTGCGCATCGGCGAGTACGAGGGCACGGTCACCGAGCTTGGCATGTTCACCACGCGCATCCGCACTGGCCTGGGTGAAGTGCTGACGCTGCCCAATTCGTTGATCACTGCCAGCGTGACCAAGAACTACTCGCGGATCGTCGAGGGCGAGGGCTATGTGGTCGACACCACCGTGACCATTGGCTACGACACGCCCTGGCGACAAGTCGAGGCGATGCTGCTGGAGGCGGCGCGGCGTACCAATGGCATCCTCGCGCAACCGTTGCCGCAGGTGTTCCAGACCGCCTTGTCGGACTTCTATCCCGAGTACCGCCTGGTGGCCCAGGCCATTCCCAGCCAGCCCCGGCCGCGGGCGGTGCTGCTCAGCGAACTGCACGGGCATATCCAGGACGTGTTCAACGAGTACGGCGTGCAGATCATGTCGCCGCATTACCTGGGCGACCCGCAACAGCCCAAGTCGGTGCCCCCGGCGCAGTGGTACAGCGCCCCGGCGCAGCCGCCCGGGGCGCCCTGAACTCAGGGCTCTTCGGCCGGGCTGTCGGCGGCCAACGGCTGCGCCACCCAGCTCATGAACAGCTCGTAACCCACGGCCAGCACCACCGGGCCGATGAACAGGCCGATGATGCCGTTGGTCAACATGCCGCCGAGCGCGCCAATCAGCACAACCGGCATCGGCACGGCAACCCCGCGGCCCAGCAGCAGCGGCTTGAGGACGTTGTCGCAAAGCCCGGCGAGCAGGGTCCAGATGGCGAAGATCACCGTGCTGGCACTGACTCCGTCATGGGCAAACACGTAGATCACCACCGGCAAGGTCACCAGCAGCACCGGCAGCTGGGTGATGCCCAGCAGCAACACCAGTAGCGCCAGCACCCCGGCCGCGGGCACGCCCATGACCACCAGGCCGATGCCCACCAGCAGCATCTGCACGAAGGCGATGCCAACCACGCCCTGGGCCACGGCGCGAATGGTCGCGGTGCACAGCGCGGCCAGTTGCTCGCCGCGCTGTGGCCCGGAAATGCGCATGGCAATGGCCTCGGCGGTGCGCTGACCATTATCGCCCTTGGCCATGATCACCCCGGCGACCACCAGGGCAACCACGAACACCAGGATGCCCGAGCCGATCCCGGCCAGTTGCGTCAGCAAGGTCTTGCTCACGCCCTTGAGGTGCGGGGCCACCTGCGACAACGCCCAGCTCAGGTCGCTGCTGGCATGGGCCCAGATACCGTACAGCGGTGCGCCGATCAGCGGCCAGTCACGCACGTTGTCCGGTGGCGGCGGGATTTCGATGCGCTGGTCCTCGAAGCCGTGGATGCCTTGCTGCACGGTGTCGGCCACCGAGGTGCCGAGCAGGCTCAGCGGCCCGATCAGGCAGGCCAGGCCGATAATCACCAGCACCCCGGCGGCCCAGCCAGGGCGGCCACCCAGCCAGCTGCCCAGGCGCTGGTTGAGCGGGTAGAGGGTGATCGCCAGGATCACCGCCCAGAGCATCAGGCTCAAAAACGGCCGGAAGATCTCGAAGCAGAACATCACCAGCACCGCGATCAGGCCAGCGCGGATCAGCACATCCAGCAGTTCGCGGGCGGTGCCCAGGTGCAGGGGGCGGTTGTTGGCCATCGGCGTCTCCTTGGGCCGGCAATCGGCGCTTTAGCGCAGCGCCGGGCAGCGACTGGCGCCGCCGCTGGCCGCCTGGCTGACCAGTTCGGTGAAGCGCTTGAGGTTCTGCTGGTGGGCCAGCACCAGCGCGTCGATGCTGGCGCCTGCCGGGGTCTGGATCACGCTGCGACAGTTGAGCGCCGCGCCGCCGTTGCCGGCCCGAAGGCGCCAGCGGGCATCGAACAGGGCGTATTGCCCAGGCACCGAGTCAAAGCGCTGGACTTCCACGCGCAGGCCCAGGCGTGGCTGGGCGCTGCTGTTGGCGAACTGGTTGACCAGGGCGTTGCGCAGCTCGTCGGCGAGGCTTGCGCCCCACCATTCGGTCTCAAGGATCGCCAGGCTGCTGTTGCTCTGGCGAATCACCACCTGCGGGCGATCGACTTGCGGCGGCACGCTGACCTGTTCCAGCAGCACATCGGCACTGCTGGCCGCAGCCGGCTGTTGCGGGATCAGCGTGTGGTAGTGGATCGGGTCGCTGCGGCAAGCGGCCAGCAGCAAGGCCAGGCTCAACACGGCAATCTTGAAGGCATGCGCCATGGGTGTGCTCCTGCGGTCAGTTGCGCGACGAAGGTTTCAATGCGTCAGCGGGTGCATCTTTGGGCCGGCCGCGCAGCAGCGACTCGGGGTTGCGCCCCAGGTAGTCGGCCAGCTCCCGGAGCGAGCGCGACATGCGCCCCAGCTCGTCGAGGGTCTGGGTCAGTTGCTCGCGTTGCGGCGAATCCTCGGCCAGGGTCGAGTTGGCCGACTGCAGGGTCTTGCTGACCTCCTGCAAGGTGCCCTGGACGCCCGGCAAGGTACGGCTGTTGAACTGCTGCAGGCCCTTGCGCAGTTCCACCAGGTTGGCGTCGAGGTTGTTGGCGATGCGCTCGATCGGCAGGCGGTTGAGCTTCTCGACCATGGCCTGGAACTGCTCCTGCAGTTGCTCCAGGCTACCCGGTACGGTGGGGATGGTAATCGGCCGGGCGCTCGGGTCGAACACCACTTTTGGCGCCTTGGGGTCGAAATCCAGGGCGATGTACAACTGCCCGGTGAGCAGGTTGCCGCTGCGCGCCTGGGCACGCAGGCCGTTGTCGACGAAGGTGCCGAGCAACTGCGCGGCGGCTTTTTCGTCGTCGGGGTCGTGGTTCAGCGCCTTGAGCAGCTTGGTGTGGGCGCGGCCCAGGCGTTGCGGGTAGATGACGATGCCGACATTGACCGGGAAGGTGCGCTTGTCGACGTCGAAATCGAGGTTGACCGACACCACCGAGCCGATCTCGACGCCGAGGAACTCCACCGGCGCTCCGACCTTGAGGCCGCGCAGCGCCTGGTCGAAACGCAGGCTCAGGTACTGCGCCTTGCCATGCGGCGGCGACAGGGCCCGGGCGCGATCGTCGAACAGTTCGAACTGGCGGTCTTCGGCGGCCACCTGGTCATCGGGGCTGTAGTCGGGGGCGCGAAAGGCAATGCCGCCGACAATCACCGACGACAGCGATTCGGTACGAAAGGCAAAGCCGTTGGCGCCGACCTCGACATCGACGCCGCTGGCGTTCCAGAAGCGCGTGTTGTCGGTGACGAAGGCATCGTTGGGCGAGTTGATGAACACCTCGATACTCACCCCTTTGCCGTTCTCGTCGAGGTTATAGGCGACCACCTGGCCGACCGGGATCTTGCGGTAGTAGACCGGCGAACCGACCCCCAGCGAGCCGAGGTCGCTGGCGTGCAGGAAGAAGCGCTTGCCGGGCTCGCCGTAGGTGATCGGCGGCGGCGATTCGAGGCCGACGAAGGCCTTGGCGCGGGTGTGAGATTCGCCGGAATCGGCGCCGATAAAGTCGCCGGACAGCAGGGTGTCGATGCCCGACACGCCGCCGGCGCCGATGCGCGCGCGCACCACCCAGAATTTGGAGTCCTCGCGGGTAAAATTGTCGGCCTGCTTGACCAGCTTGACCGTGGCGGTGACGCTCTTCTGGTCCTTGCTCAACTCCACTGCGGTGACCTGGCCGATCACCACGTTGCGGTACTTGACCGCGGTCTTGTTGGCCTCCAGGCCCTGGCCGGTCTTGAAGGTGATCTCGATGGTCGGGCCTTGCTGCATGACGTTATGGACCACCAGCGACAAGCCCACCAGCACCGCCACCAGCGGCACGATCCACACCAGCGAGATGCTGAAGCGCCGGGTCTTGACCCCGGGCTGGCCGGGTAGGGGGCTGTCTTGGCGGGTATCAGTCATCGGCCTGCTCCTTGTCGTGCTGCCAGATCAGTCTAGGGTCGAAGCTCATTGCCGCAAGCATGGTCAGCACCACCACCATGCCGAAGAACAGAATGCCCGGGCGCGGTTCGATGTCGCCCAGGGCCTGAAACTTGACCAGCGCCGCCACCAGGGCGACCACCAGCACATCGAGCATCGACCAGTAGCCGATCAGCTCGACGAAGCGGTACAGGCGCGCCCGTTGCGTCTGCGCCCAGGTGCTGCGGCGCTGCACGGTGATCAGCAGCAGGGCCAGGGCAACGAATTTGGTCGCCGGTACAGCGATGCTGGCGATGAAGATGATCAGGGCGATGTCCCAGGCGCCGTGCTCCCAGAACTCCATGACGCCGCTCATGATGGTGCTGTCGGCGCCGCTGCCGAACAGCGTGGTGTTCATCACCGGCAGCAGGTTGGCGGGGATATAGAGCACCAGCGAGGCGACCAGGTAGGCCCAGGTGCGGGTCAGCGAATCGGGCTTGTGCGCATGCAGCGGCGCGCCGCAGCGTTCGCATTCGTGCGGCTGATGAGTGTTGTCGCAGGCCATGCCGCAGGCATGGCAGAGCACCAGGTTGAGCTCGGCGGCGCGCGGTGGGCGGCTCATGGCAGCAGGTCCCAGAGCTCGCGGATGTCGCGCCCGGCGATGCGCAGAATCAACAGGCTCAGGGCCGCCAGTGCCAGCAGGCCGATGCCCGGCAGCACATCGAGCATGCCGGCCAGCTTGAACACCGCGACCATGGCGCCGAGCAGGCAGACTTCGAGCATGCTCCACGGGCGCAGGGTTTCCAGCCAGCGCATGCACAGGCTGAAGCCCGGGGCGCGGCCGCCGGCCAGGGCAAAGCCGAGCACCCAGATCAACAGCAGCAACTGGAACACCGGGGCGATGATGATCGAAATCGCCGCCACCAGGGCGATAAAGGTGATCGGCCCATTGGCCAGGGCCCGCACCGAGTCCCACAGGGTGGCGCTGTTGTGCAGGCCTTTGAGGCTGATGCTCATGATCGGGTAGAAATTGGCGAACACCCAGAGGATCAGCGCGGTGACGCTCAGGGCCAGGCGTTGCTGCACGCTCAGGCCGTTATAGCGCTGCAGCACCGCGCCACAGCACTGACACAGGGCCTTCTGATGTTTGCCGAGGCTGACTTTCTGGTACACGCAGTCGCAATGTTCGCAGATGATCAACTGATGGGTATCCAGCATGGCGCGCGCTCTGGCTGCGGGCGGGGACTAGCTCAATATAGTCGGCGCTGGCGCGGGGCTGCGGATTTTTTACCCACTGCGGGAGCTGGCTGCACCGGCCTCATCGCGGGTCAAGTCGAGTCGTCGCACCGCCGCTCCTACACACCGGACCTGTGAGAGCGGCGGTGCGGCGACCCGACTTGACCCGCGATGAGGCAGCGGCTACCAACCCGGCACCCCGCGCATGTCCGGCAGTTTGTGGGCGATGCCCTTGTGGCAATCGATACAGGTCGCCTGCCCGCTGGCCAGCGAGGTCGAGTGCATGGCTGCGGCGCGCTTGCTCTGGCGGGTGAAATCCATGAACTCGAAGTTGTGGCAGTTGCGACATTCGCGCGAGTCGTTGGCCTTGAGCCGCGCCCATTCGTGCTCGGCCAGTTCACGGCGGTGCGCGAGGAATTTGTCGCGGGTGTCGATGGTGCCGAAAATCTTGCCCCAGACTTCCTTGGACGCCTGCATCTTGCGCGCGATCTTGTGTGTCCATTCGTGCGGTACATGGCAATCCGGGCAACTGGCGCGTACCCCGGAGCGGTTGCTGTAGTGAATGGTCTCCTTGAGTTCGACAAAGACGTTGTCGCGCATCTCATGGCAGGAGGTGCAGAACTTCTCGGTGTTGGTCACCTCCAGGGCGGTGTTGAAGCCGCCCCAGAAGATGATCCCGGCGACGAACCCGCCGAGGGTCAGAAAGCCCAGGCTGTAGTAGACACTGGGCCGCCAGAGAATGCCCCAGTATTGCTTGAGTAGCCCGAACAGTGCTCGCATGGCGCCTCCTCAGGGTTTTTGCGCGGCGTTGGCGTCGTCTTGCAGCAGCTTGTCGATGGTTTCGAAGCTGTTGCCCACCAGTGGCTGCACCTCTTTTTGCGGCACATGGCACTGGGTGCAGAAGTAGCGCCGTGGCGATACCGCTGCCAACGCCTGGCCGTCGCGGTCCATGTAGTGGGTGATGCTGATCATGGTCGCCTGGCTGCGCGCACTGTTGGCGCGGCTGTGGCAGGACAGGCACTTGTTGCCGTTGAGGTCGACCTGATAGCCGCGAATCGTGTGGGGGATGGTCGGCGGCTGGTCGGGGTAATTGCGTTCGCGCTTGAGGTCCTTGTTCTCGTCGTTGGCCAGCGGTGGCGCCGGCAAACTCTGGGTCAGCGTGCCGCCCGGGCGCCGGCCATCGGGGCCGGGGGCATCGAGGGGGTAGTCGACTTCGGCGGCGACCACCAGGCCGATGACCGCGAACAGCAGCAAGGGCAGGCTGCGAATGGGCATGACGGTTCTCCTCAGGCCGCGCTGATCAGCTCGATGCGTATGGCGCATTTCTTGTAATCGGTTTGCTTGGAGATCGGGTCGGTGGCGTCCAGGGTGACTTTGTTGATCAGCTTGTTGGCATCGAAAAACGGTACGAACACCAGGCCGCGCGGTGGCTTGTTGCGCCCGCGGGTTTCGATGCGCGCGCGAATCTCGCCGCGCCGGCTGATCAGTTTCACTTCGCTGCCGCGCCGTGCATTCAGGGCCTTGGCATCGTCAGGGTGCATGTACACCAGGGCATCGGGCACTGCTTTGTACAATTCTTCAACGCGCTGGGTCATGCTCCCGGTGTGCCAATGCTCCAGCACCCGGCCGGTACTCAGCCAGAACGGGTAGTCGGCATCCGGTGCTTCGGCCGGCGGCTCGTAGGGCAGGGCGAAGATGATCGCCTTCTTGTCCGGGTAACCGTAAAACTGCACTTCACTGCCTTTCTCCACGTACGGGTCGAGGCCTTCGCGGTAGCGCCAGCGGGTTTCCTGGCCGTCGACCACCGGCCAGCGCAGGCCGCGCTCGCTGTGGTAGCGATCAAACGCGGCCAGGTCGTGACCATGGCCCCGTCCGAACTGTGCGTACTCTTCGAACAAGCCCTTTTGCGGGTAGAAGCCAAAGGCCTTGGCTTCATCGTTGTGGTAACCGGCTTGCAGCTGCTCGACCGGGAACTGGTCGACCTGACCATTTTTGTACAGCACTTCGAACAGGGTCTTGCCTTTGTACTCGGGGGCCTTGGCCAGCAACTCGGCAGGCCAGACCTCGTCGGTGGTGAAGCGCTTGGAAAACTCCATCAGTTGCCACAGGTCTGAACGTGCTTCGCCCGGGGCGGTCACCAACTGATGCCAGAACTGGGTGCGGCGCTCGGCATTGCCATAGGCGCCTTCCTTTTCTACCCACATGGCGCTGGGCAGGATCAGGTCGGCAGCCTGGGCCGACACCGTGGGGTAAACGTCCGAGACAATCACGAAATTGTCCGGCTTGCGCCAGCCCGGCAGCACTTCCTGCATGATATTGGGCCCGGCGTGCATGTTATTGCTGGCCTGGGTCCAGTAGACGTTGAGCACCCCGTCCTTGAGCATGCGGCTCTGTTGCACGGCATGAAAGCCGACTTTCTCCTGGATAGTGCCGGCGGGCAGCTTCCAGATTTTTTCGGCGCTGGCGCGGTGCTTGGGGTTGGTCACCACCAAGTCGGCCGGCAAGCGGTGCGAGAAGGTCCCGACCTCGCGGGCGGTGCCACAGGCCGAGGGCTGGCCGGTGAGCGAGAAGGGGCTGTTGCCCGGCTCGCTGATCTTGCCGGTGAGCAGGTGGATGTTGTAGATCAGGTTGTTGGCCCACACCCCGCGGGTGTGCTGGTTGAAGCCCATGGTCCAGAACGACACCACCTTGCGCTTGGGGTCGGCATACAGCTCGGCCAGCGCCTTGAGGCGCTCTTGCGGCACGCCCGATTCGGTGGCTGCGCGCTCAAGGGTGTAGGGCCGCACAAAGGCGGCGAACTGCTCGAAATCGATGTCGCTCCAGGTGTTGGCCTTGTCGGCGTTTCTGGCCTTGGCTTCGCGTGGATCGTCGGCGCGCAGGCCGTAGCCGATGTCGTCGGCGCCGAGGGCGAAGCGTGTGTGCTTGCTGATGAAGTCCTTGTTCACCGCGCCGCTTTCGATGATGTGGTTGGCGATGTAGTTGAGGATCAGCAGGTCGGTTTGCGGCTTGAACACCATGGGAATGTCGGCCAGGTCGAAGCTGCGGTGTTCGAAGGTCGACAGCACCGCGACCTTGACCTGCGGCTGGCTCAGGCGCCGGTCGGTGACCCGGCTCCAGAGGATCGGGTGCATTTCGGCCATGTTCGAGCCCCACAGCACAAAGGCATCGGTGGCCTCGATGTCGTCGTAACAGCCCATGGGTTCATCCATGCCGAAGGTGCGCATGAAGCCCATCACCGCCGAAGCCATGCAGTGGCGGGCATTGGGGTCGATGTTGTTGCTGCGAAAGCCGGCCTTCATCAGTTTGTTGGCGGCGTAGCCTTCCCACACCGTCCATTGCCCGGAGCCAAACATGCCGATCGATTCCGGGCCTTTGTTGTGCAGCGCTTGCTTGTACTTTTCGGCCATGATGTCGAAGGCTTTTTCCCAGCTGATCGGCTGGAATTCGCCCTGCTTGTGGTACTGACCGTTGCGCATGCGCAGCAGCGGTTGGGTCAGGCGGTCATTGCCGTACATGATTTTCGACAGAAAATAGCCTTTGACGCAGTTCAGGCCGCGATTGACCTCGGCTTTGACGTCGCCGTGGGTGGCCACCACGCGATTGTCGCGCGTCGCCACCATGACGCTGCAACCGGTGCCGCAAAAGCGGCAGGGCGCCTTGTTCCAGTTCAGGGTCACCAGGTCGGCTTCGGTCACCAGGTTGCTGGCGCTGGTGAAGATCGGCAGGCCCGCCGCGGCGGCGGCAATGGCGGCGGCCTGGGCCTTGGCAAATTCACGGCGGGTCATGCTCATGGTGAGTCTCCTTCTGGGGCGAGGAGTTCGTGGTAAATCAGCGCGGCATTGAGCACCCCGGGCAGGGTGTTGATCTGCTCGATGCGCTGCAGGATCTGCTGTTCATGGTGGGCTTCGAGCACCACCACCAGCTTGCCGGCGGGGCTGTGCTGATGCAGTTCGAGGTTGTCGAGCAGCAGCAGGTTCGCCTTTACCGCCTCGAACAGTTCGGGGCGGGCATGTACCACCAGGCTGGCAATGTGCAGAACGTCGTCCATGGGCGGGCTCCGGCAGTCTCGGCTAGCCGTTGGGAGGGCCGGGTGGGCCATACAGCAACTGGAAAAACCAGACGAGAAAACCGTAGCCGCCAACGATGGCGACCGACATCAAGGGGAACAGGCAGACGATCAAAAACAGGAACAGCAGCGTTTCTCTTCTGCGGGCGATTTTCTGTTCTTCAGCCAATGACATGGAGCGGCCTCCTGTCGAGCGTGAACTGAGCCTAGATCAGCGTGCTCTGCCCACGCCGGCTGGCGCGACCAACGGTCAACACGGCCTTGAAAACACTACAGGTGAACTACACTGCTGGCACGGATCCCCTGGCTGCGGTGGAAAGCGAACATGCTTGATTACTTCGCGTTGGGTATTTTGATTTTTGTCGGCCTGGTGCTGTTCTACGGGATCATCGTCTTGCACGACATTCCCTATGAAATCGCCGTACACCGCAACCACCCGCACCAGGATGCGATCCACGCCACCGGCTGGGTCAGCTTGTTCACCCTGCACGCGCTGTGGCCGTTCCTGTGGATCTGGGCAATGCTCTACCGCGAAGATCGCGGTTGGGGCTTTCGCGATGGCAAGTCGCCGCAAAACCACGTGGTGCGCCTTGAACAACAGGTCGCCGAGCTGCAGCAACGCATCGCCCGCCTCGAAGGCGTAGCGCCCGCCGAGCCTGCGCCCGGCCACGACGATGGCAACGGAGGGCACTGAGCATGGACTTGCTGCTGATCCTCACTTACGCGGCCATTTGCGTGGCGATCTTCAAGCTGTTTCGCATCCCCCTGAACAAGTGGACAGTGCCCACGGCGGTGCTGGGTGGCATCGTGATGATCGGCGCGCTGATCTTCACCATGAACTACAACCACCCGTATTCGGAAGTGGCGCGTTCCTACTTCGTCTCGGTGCCGGTGATCCCGGCGGTTACCGGCCAGGTGATCGAGGTGCCGGTCAAAGGCAACCAGCCGCTGGAGAAGGGCGATGTGCTGTTTCGTATCGATCCGGCGCCGTTCGAGTACCGGGTGCGCTCGCTCAAGGCGCAGATCGTTGCGGCCCGGGGCGACCTGTACCGCATCAACGAACTGATCAAGCGCAACTTCGGTACCCGCCGCGAGCAGGAAGCGGCCATCGCCCAGGTCGATGACCTGCAGGCGCAACTGGACAACGCCCAGTTCGAACTCGATAGCACCGTGGTGCGGGCGCCGAGCAAGGGTTATGTCACCCATGTGTCGCTGCGCACCGGGATGCGCGCGAGCGCCTTGCCGCTGCGCCCATCGATGGTGTTCATTCCCCAGGAAGGCCAGTACTTTGCTGCCTGGATGCGCCAGAACAGCCTGCTGCGCCTGGTGCCCGGGGATGAGGCGGAAGTAGCCTTCGACGGCATTCCGGGCAAGGTCTTTCATGGCAAGGTCAAGAACGTCATCGCGGTGATCGCCGAGGGCCAGGTGCAGCCGTCCGGCACCCTGATCGGCTACACCGGTTCGCCGCCACCCGGGCGGGTGCCGGTCATCATAGAAATCGACGACCCGGCGTACGCCCAGTACAGCGCGCAGATGCCCGGCGGCGCCTATGGCCAGGCGGCGCTGTACAGCAAGCACTTTCCGCACATCGCCACCATGCGCAAGATCCTCCTGCGCATGGCGGCGTGGATGAACTATATCTTCCCGTTCCACTAGTGGAGTACAAATGTACTCCGCGCCGGGTTCACGCCTGCGGCCGGGTCGGTAGATACGGCAGCAGGCGCTCGGTTTCCTTTCTGACCACCGCATAGCACTCGCAGCTCAACTGCTCCAGGCGCGCCCGATCAAGGACCTTGATATGCCCGCGGCTGTACTCGATCACGCCCAGGCGCTGCAGCTTGCCGGCGGCATCGGTGACGCCTTCGCGGCGCACCCCGAGCATGTTGGCGATCAGCTCCTGGGTCATGGTCAGCTGGTTGCCTTTGAGCCGATCCAGCGACAACAGCAGCCAGCGGCACAGTTGCTGGTCAATCGAGTGATGACGATTGCACACTGCGGTCTGCGCCATCTGCGTGATCAGCGCCTGGGTGTAGCGCAGCATCAGCACCAGCAGCTCGCCGTGGCGATTGAATTCGTCTTTCAGGCGCTGGCCGGGCAGGCGGTAGGCGTGGCCGGCACTCTGCACGATGGCGCGGCTCGGGGTGCTTTCGCCGCCCATGAATACGGCAACGCCGATCAGGCCTTCGTTACCGACCACGGAGATCTCCGCCGAGGCGCCGTTTTCCATCACGTACAGCAGCGAGACGATGGCGTTGGTCGGGAAGTAGACGTGACGCAAGGCATCGCCAGACTCATAAAGCACCTTGCCCAGCGGCAGGGCGATCAGTTCCAGGTGCACCAGCAGGCGCTCCAGCGCGGTTGTCGGCAGGGCCGCCAGCAGGTGATTGTCCTGTGGCCTGACCTGTGGCTTGGGTGATGCGGGCATACGGAGCCACCGATGGCAGACGAGAGCTGTCTGGCCTCAGGGTACTCCTATCCGCGCAGGCTAGGGGAGGCTGGCAGTGGCCGGCAGGCAATGCGCGCTGATCTGGTGGGTTTGACCGTCATCCACGAGCCTGACCACGCCGTCGGCCAGGGGCTGGCCATCCAGGCTCAGGCTCAACGCGCCGGCGCCCGCATGGTGCACCTCGATGCGGTAGCGGCTGGCGCCATAGCGATAGTGCAGCACGTAGCCCGGCCATTCGGCCGGCAGCAGCGGTTGCAGGCTCAAGGTCTCGCCGCTGCGCTGCAAGCCCAGCAGTGACTCGACGATCAGCCGGTACATCCAGCCGGCGGCGCCGCTGTACCAGCTCCAGCCGCCGCGCCCGGCATGGGGCGGCGCGCCATAGACATCGGCGGCCATCACGTACGGCTCGACCTTGTAGGTGTCGATACGCTCGGCGCTGCCCTGGCGCAACGGGTTGATCAGGCGCAGCAGTTCCCAGGCCCTGGCGCCGTCGCCCAGGCGGGCAAAGGCCATGCTCGCCCAGACGGCGGCATGGCTGTACTGGCCGCCGTTCTCACGCACGCCGGGCACGTAGCCCTTGATGTAGCCAGGGTCCAGGCTGCCCTGGTCAAAGGGTGGATCAAGCAGCTTGACGATACCGATGTCGCGGCGCACCAGGTAACGGTCCAGCGCCTCCATGGCCAGGCGGCCCCGTTCAGGGGCGGCGGCGCCCGAGAGCACTGCCCAGCTCTGGGCGATGGAGTCGATGCGGCATTCTTCATTGCTCGCCGAACCCAGCACCTGGCCGTCATCGAAATAGGCGCGGCGGTACCAACCGCCGTCCCAGCCATGGGCTTGGAGATTGCCGCGCAGGGTGGCGGCGCGCCTGTTGCAGTCCTCGGCGAACGGGCCGTCACCCTGGCGCTGGGCGGTGCGGGCGAACTGCTGCAGCACCTCGACGCCGAAAAAGCCCAGCCACACACTTTCGCCCAGGCCCTGTTCGCCGACGCGGTTCATGCCGTCGTTCCAGTCGCCGCTGCCCATCAGCGGCAGGCCATGCACGCCGCACTGCAGGCCGTGTTGCAGCGCCCGCTGGCAATGCTGGTAGAGGTTCTCGGTGAGTGCCGAACGGTTCGGCAGGTCGTAGTAGGACTCCTCGCCAGGGTTCAGCGCGCGGCCTTCGATATAGCCGACCTGTTCATCGAGCACGCCGAGGTCGCCGGTCACCTGCACATAGCGGCTGGTGGCCAGGGGCAGCCAGAGCATGTCGTCGGCGCAACGGGTGCGCACGCCGCGCTGCAGCGGCGGGTGCCACCAATGCTGGACGTCGCCTTCGTGGTACTGATGGCTGGCACACAGCAGCAGGTGCTGGCGCGCCGCGCCCGGGTCGGCGTGGATCATCGCCATGCTGTCCTGCAACTGGTCGCGGAACCCGAAGGCGCCACCGGACTGGTAAAAACCACTGCGCGCCCAGAAGCGGCAGGCAATCACCTGGTACATCAACCAGCCATTGACCAGTACATTCAGGGCCGGCTCCGGGGTTTCGATGCGGATGGCGCCGAGTACTTCGCGCCAGTGCGCGCGCACCCGTTCCAGCTCGATCGCTGCCGCGCGCAGCCCACGGTACTGCTGCACCCGGCGGGTGGCGGCGGTGGCGTCGTGCTCGGCGCCGAGGCGGAACACCACTTCCTGGCTTTCACCGTCGGCCAGTTCCAGCGCCACCTGCAGCGCTGCGCAAGGGTCCAGGCCACCGCCGCTGCGCCCGGAAAGCCGCGCCCGGCCCATGGCTGCCGGTGCGCCAAGATTGCCGTTGCGGCCAATGAACTCCAGGCGGTCGCAACTGAGGCTGCGGTCGGCCAGGTCGCTGTCGAGGAACGCCACCCGCGCGGAAAACTCGATGGAGTAGGCATTGCGCGCAAACAGCGCGCCACTGAACGGATCGGCCTCGCTGACCACGTGCATGGCCGTCTTGCTGCGCAGGTCGCCCAGCACCCATTCCACATAGCTGGTTACCGACAACCGGCGCGGCCGGCCCGAGGTGTTGCGCAGCTTCAGGCGCGAGAACTTTACCGGCGCATCGAGGGCGACGAACACCCACAGCTCGCTGTGCAGGCCGTCCTCGTCATGCTCGAAGACGCTGTAGCCAAAGCCGTGGCGGGTGCGGTAGCTGCCCTGGCCAGGGCACGGCTGCGGGGTTGGCGACCAGTAGCGGCCGCTGTCTTCGTCGCGCAGGTACAGGGCCTCGCCGCTGGGGTCGCTGACCGGGTCGTTGTGCCAGGGCGTCAGGCGAAACTCATGGGCATTGTCGCCAAAGGTGTAGGCGCCACCGCTTTCGCTGATCACCGAGCCGAACTGCGGGTTGGCCAGCACGTTGACCCAGGGCGCCGGCGTCGGCTGCCCCGGGCGGTGATTGATGATGTACTCGCTGCCATCGGCGCTGAAACCGCCGTAGGGGTTTTCCATCAGCAGCCCTGGCCGCACGCTAGGCCCCGGCCGTACCGGCGCCTGCGCCAGGCTGCCGGGGTTGGCTTCGAAGCGCGCCAAGGCGTGCTCGCTGCGCCGTTGCTGTACCTGTTCGGCGAGGCTGCCACGGCTGTCGCTGAGCACCAGGCGGGCGACGCTGAGCATCAGCGTGCGGTCTTCGCTGGACAACTGCTGGGCCGGGCGCACGAAGATCCCGCCCGGGCGGTCGAGCAGCGCCGCTTCGCTGCCCGAGGTCACCAGGCCCATGATCAGCTCCTGCAGTTGCTGGCGGTAGCCGGCCTGGTCTTCGTTCCAGATCATCAGGTCAAGGCTCAGGCCTTTCTGCCGCCAGTAGGCATGGGCCTGGACCATCTGGCGCACAAGTTCAATGTTGGCCGGGTCGCTGATCTGCACCAGCACGATCGGCAGGTCGCCGGAAATCGCCTGGCCCCAGAGCCCGGACTGGTTACGCCGATTGCTTGTCAGCACTGCGCTTTCGCTGCGCAGCGACGGGTTGGCATAGATCACCGAGGCGGCCATCTGCTCGAACAGCCGCGCATCGGCCAGGGACGCGTTGAGCTGGCGCAGCAGCACCTGGCTGTGGGTCCAGGCCAGGTCAAAGACCCGGTCTGCCAGGTGCCGGTCGCGGTACTTGTGGATCTGCTGCAGGCAGCTTTCGCGGCTTGGGGCGATGCCGGTGACCAGGTCGATGGTCGCACTCTGCCCGGGATCAAGGCTGATCCGGCAGCGAATGGCGACGATCGGATCGAGCACCGCCCCGGCGCTGTCGGACAACCGCTCAACCTCAGGCAGCAACGCCGCCGGGGCCTTGAGCGTGCGGCCACGGCCGATGAAGCGGGCACGGTCGGTTTCGTACGAGAGCGCTTCGATGTCCACACCATGGGCGGCCAGCAGGTGGCACAGCCATGGCACCGGTTCTTGCTGCGAACGTGGCCGGCGGCTACAGACAATGGCCTGCAGCGGGCGCAGCAGCTCGGTCTGCACGAACAGCTTGCTGAACGCCGGGTGCAGGGCATCGCTGATCGCCGGGGCCAGCACCACCTCGGCGTAGCTGGTCAGCTCCAGTTGGCGGCGCTGGCGGCCATGGTTGGTCAGGTGCAGGCGGCGCAGTTCGACATCGTCCTCGGGCGAGACGATGATTTCAGTGTGGCAATCGATGTCGCGTTCGCGCAGGCGAAATTCGGCCCGCGCGTCACTGAAGATCGCCTCCTGGCTTTGTGGCCGGTACAGGGTCGGCTGGTGCGCCGTGGACCAGAACGCACCGCTGGCAACATCGCGCAGGTAGCAGAAGATGCCCAGGCTATCGCTGGCGATATCCTCGTGCCAGCGGGTCACGGCCAGGTCGTTGCAACGGCTGTAACCGGCGCCGGCGTTGTTGACCATCACATGGTAACGGCCGTTGGACAGCAGTTGCACGGCCGGGCAGCGCCGGTTGGGCTCGGTGAACACCCGCAACTGTTGCTCGCCTGCGCTGGCGTCTTCGCTGACCGGGGCCTGGGCGGCGTGCAGGTAGGCGGCGGCAGTCTTCGGCACGCGCTCCTGCAGCAGCAGAGCGCTGGCCTGGAACTGCGGGGCGGACTCGAAGCGCTGCTGCATCGGGCGATCGAGCAGCACTGAGGTCAGGGCAAGCAGGCTCATGCCCTGGTGGTGGGCCATGAACGACTTGATCACCACCGCCTCCTGCCCGGGCGGCAGCCGTGCTTCGCTGTAGTCCACCGCCTCATAAAGCCCGAAGCGCCCGGCAACCCCCTGTGCGGCCAGGCGCTGGAGGTTGGCGCAGGCCGCTGCGGGCGCCACCAGCAGCGCCAGGGCACTGGCATAGGGCGCCACCACCCGGTCTTCGCCCAAGCCGCGCTTCAGACCCAGGCCGGGCACGCCGAAGGCCCGGTACTGGTAGTTGAAGTGAGTGTCGAGGCTGTTGTAGGCCGACTCCGAAACCCCCCAGGGGATGCCCAGCTGGTTGCCGTAGGCGATCTGCCGGTTGACCGCCGCACGGCAGGACTGCTCCAGCAGCGTGCCCGGGTAGGAGGGCATCACCAGCATCGGCATCAAGTACTCGAACATCGACCCCGACCACGACAACAATACCGGCTCACCGGCATTGCTGGTGAGCAGGCGGCCAAGGGCGAACCAGCTGTCCTGAGGCACCTGGCCCTGGGCAATGACGACGAAGTTGGTCAGGCGCATTTCCGAGGCCAGCAGGTCGTAGAAGGCGCTGTCCAGGCGTTGTTCGTCGACGTTGTAGCCGATCACGAAAAGGTCGCGCTGCAGATCGTAGAGAAAGCGGAAATCCATGTTGGCCAGGGCACCAGCCTGTTCGGCCAGGTGCGCGGCGCTGGCGATACGCTCGCGAGCGAGGTTGCGCACGGCATTAACCCGCGCGCGCTCGGCTGCCGGCCAGCGCTGGGCGTCGAGCTGCGCCAGTTGCCGCCAGCTTAGCGGTAGCTGCGCTGCCGGGTCGTCGCCAGCAGGCAGCGCGAAGGCGCGCAATTCATCGAGCAGGTCCTGGCAGTGCTCCTGCAGCGCAGCGCGCCAGAAGGCGCAATCGCCGCTGGGCTCGGCTGGCGACAGCGGGCAGTCGAGCAGCTGTTGCAGCAGCGCCGGCAGTTGCTGCGGTGCTTGGTTGATCTCGAGCTCGGCGCGCAGCACCTGCCATTGCTCATCGGCAATGCCCGCCGCCTTGTAGGCTTGCAGCAGCACATCGAGGCTGTCCAGCAGCCCCTGGCGCAGGCGCCCATCGAGCAGCGGCGCATCGCCCAGGGCCAGCAAGCCGGGGCGCAAGGTCAGCAGCAGGCCGGCGAGGTTGCCGCTGTCCACCGTCGATACATACAGGGGGTGCAGCGCCAAGCCGCTGCGGGTGTCGTACCAGTTGTAGAAGTGCTGCTGGTGACGCTCCAGGCTGTGCATGCTCTGTAGCATCGCTGCCAGGCGCTGCAGCAGGTGCGCGCTGCCCAGGTAGCCGAAGTCATGGGCGGCCAGGTGGGCAAGCAGGGCCATGCCCATGTTGGTCGGCGAGGTGCGGTGGGCGACGTTGGCGTAAGGCGCTTGCTGGATGTTGTCCGGTGGCAGCCAGCGATCTTCGGCATTGACGTACTGGTTGAAAAAAGCCCAGTTGCGCCGGGCCAGCAAGCGCAGAAACTGCACGCCCTGGGGCGAGATGGCCTGGCTGGCGCCGCTGTCGGCGCGGCTGACCCACCAGGCCAGGGCCGGGCTAGCCAGCCACAGCAGCAAAAACGGTGCGGCGAGGGCGAGCAGGCCCGGCGTTGGCGCCAGCACGGCGATCAGCGCCAGGGTAAGTGCCGGCGCGACCCACAGGGTGCGATACAGCCCCGCCAGGCTGTTGACGCTGGTGCGCTCGACCTCCCGCGACGGGCTCCATTGCAACAAGCGCCGTTTGCTCACCAGCATGCGCCACAGCGTGCGGGCAATCGCATCCAGGCTGTAATGGGCCTCGAACGGCAACCAGGCCAGGTTGAAAGTGGCGCGTATGCCGTGCTGGGCGGCGCCGTGCAGCACCGCCAGCAGGTGCTCGGCCAGCGGCACGTCGGTGGTTTTGCCCAGCAGCGCGAGCAAGCTGTCCAGCAGCGGCTGAGTCAGCAGCAGGGCGACCACGGCCAGGGTCCACAGCCCCGGTTGCGGGGCAATCAACCAGGCGCACAGCAGCACACCGAGGAACGCCGCCGGCTCCAGGCTGCGGCGCAGGTTGTCGAACAGCTTCCAGCGCGCCAGGGCGCTGAGGTGGTTGCTTTGCAAGCCGCTACAGCACGGCGCCCAGGGCAGCAGCCACGGCAGCAGTTGCCAGTCGCCGCGAATCCAGCGGTGCCGGCGCTTGACGTCGGCGCTGAAGCGGGCCGGGTATTCCTCGAACAGTTGCACGTCGCTGAGTAGCCCGGAATGGGCGTAACAGCCTTCGATCAGGTCATGGCTGAGGATGCGGTTCTCGGCAAAGCGGCCGTCCAGTGCCTGTTCGAAGGCATCGACCGCGTAAATGCCTTTGCCGATGAACGAGCCATGCAGGAACAGGTCCTGATACACATCGGACACCGCGCGGGTGTACGGGTCGACCCCGGCATCGCTGCCGAACAGCCGCGCATAGCGCGAACGGGCGGCGCTGGGCAGGCTGATGCCGACCCGCGGTTGCAATATGGCGTAGCCGCGATGGATCCGCCCCTGGGCGTCGAAGTGCGGCTGATTGAGCGGGTGCTGCATGGCGCCGATGAACTGGCGGGCAGCATCGCGGGGCAACTGAGTGTCGGTGTCCAGGGTGATGACATAGCGCACTCCTGGCAACGCCGCGATATCGCCGACGATCAGCGCAAAGCGCTCAACGCCGTGCCCGCGCAGCAGCGCATTGAGCTCGGCCAGCTTGCCGCGCTTGCGCTCGTAACCCATCCAGGCGCGTTCGGCGGGGTTCCAGCGCCGCGGCCGGTGCAACAGCAAAAACCGCTCGCCAAGCAACGCCGGGTACTTGCGGTTCAAGGCGCCAATGCGCTCGCTGGCCTCGGTCAGCAGGCCGGCGTCCTGCTCCTGCACCTCGACCGGGCTATCCATGAAGTCGGTGAGCAGGGCGAAGTACAGCTGCTCGTCGCGGTTGGCGAGAAAACGCACCTCAAGCCCTTCGACCAGTTCCTCGACATCGGCACTGCTGGCCATCAGCGTCGGCACCACCACCAGGGTGCGGGCCTCGGCCGGCAGGCCTTCGCGGTAGTCCAGGCGCGGTAGCTGGCACGGCGCAACAGTGAGGGTCACCAGCCAGTTGATCAGGCCGATGGCCAGGCGGCTGGTCATCAGCAGCAGCGCCACGGCCAGCAGTGCCAGGCCCCAACCGGGCCAACCGGCCCGATGGCCGTCGAGCAGAAAGGGCCAGGCAAAGCCCAGTGACAGCAGCGCTACCGGGGTTAAAAAAAACGCCAGCGGCGCGCGGTGCAACAGCCGTTGCCAGCGTTGGGCCAGCGGCACACCGGCGCCCAGGTGGCGCTCCAGTTGCTCAAGGCCCGGGCCGATCAGGTAGAAGCCGACATGCCCGGCGAAATCCGCTGCCGGCGGCGGTTGGCCGCGCTGCTGGGCGAGCGCGATGGCCTGTTGCGCGACCTGTTCCTCGCTGTGCGGGCAGTGCCGCGCCAGGCGCTCGATGACGTGGCGGTAGTGATCGCGGCTGGCGAAGTCCATGTGCGCGTAGGCGCCTGCGGGGTCGTTGCGCAGCTGGCGCTCGACGTGGCTCAGGCGCTCGACGAAGGCCCGCCAGTCGCTGGTCGAGAGCAACCGCAGGCTGGCAATGCTGTTGCTGATCGACACCTGGTCGGCGGCCTGTTGCTGGGCATCCAGGTGCACCAGGCGCTCGATGGTCAGGCCGGATTCGGCCAGCAGTTGCTCGATCCAGGTCAACGGCTGGATCAGGGTTGCGCTCTGGCCCTGCAGCCTGCGGGTAAGTTCGGCAACGAAGGCGGCGGTCATCGGCGGTTCGGAGCGGGCCATGTCGGCCACCACCAGCACCACGCTTTTGGCGTCGCGCTCGGCGGTTTCGCTGAGACGGTCGGCCCAGTCATTGGCCAGGTTGCGGTCAGCCCAGCTGGCCATGACCCGCGCAGCGATGCGCCGCAGGTTCTCGATCAGGGCCAGGCGCAGCATGATCGCAATCGCCCACAACTCACCCAGGGTCAGCGCGGTGACGCTCTGGTAGGCCTCGACGAAGCGGCTCAGGCTTTCGTCGTCGACCCGCCCATCGCCGTGGCTGATGGTTTCCAGGGCGATGTCGTAGACCCTCGGCAAGCCGGTCGACGGGCCGTTGCCCAGGCGCGGCAACTGGCGGCTGTAGCCTTTGGGCAAGTGGGTCTTGGCCAGGCGGATATGGGCTTCGACCAGGTAGTAGTTGTCCAGTAGCCATTCGGCGGCGGGGGTCACTCGCCGGCTGCTGGGCTGGGCGTCGATGAAGCGTGCACAACTGCTGGCCAGGACCCGTTCATTGTCGGCCAGGCGTGCTAAAAGGCCATCGGCACGGGGCGTCGGGTCCAGCCGGTGCTGGCGGGCGAGCAGGGTGCCATGGCTGGCCATTTGTTCGGCGCTCAGCAGCTCCGCGCGCAACAGCGCCTCGTAGCCGAAAGTACGCGGTGCGGATCGCCATGAAAGGCGCTTGAGCAGCATCAGGGCACGGGGCCAGGGCTTGTCCATGATGTCCTTGTATGGGCTGAGGCTGACAGCTGCAGTGTGCCGCGGTGGCGGTGGCGGGTCTGTACGCTAGCGAACAGAGCGCTTGGTCCATTGCACTTAGGCTGAGGTGTACAACTCGGTCACCGGCTCCTGGGGCTTGCAGGCCGGGGTGCGTAGCGAAGGGACGAAAATCTCGTTGATCAAATGCTGACGGTGGCGGTCTGAGGCTTTGAGGGCTGCGCTGCAGCCCATCGCTGGCAAGCCAGAGGAAGAGCCCCTTGAAGATCGCCACCTTCAACATCAACGGCATTCGCGCGCGGCTGCCCAGCCTGCTCGACTGGCTGCAGCGCGAACAGCCCGATGTGGTCTGCCTGCAGGAACTCAAGGCCGCCGATGCTGCGTTTCCGGCCGCCGATTTCGAGGCCCTTGGCTATGGCTCGCTGCACCACGGCCAGGCCTCGTGGAATGGCGTGGCGATTCTTGCCCGCGAGGCCCAGCCGCTGGAGATCCGCCGCGGCCTGCCGGGCCTTGAGGACGACAGCCAGAGCCGCTACCTGGAGGCCGCCGTACAGGGCATTCATATCGCCTGCCTGTACCTGCCCAACGGCAACCCGCAACCGGGGCCGAAGTTCGCCTACAAGCTGGCCTGGTTCGAGCGGCTGATCGACCATGCCAAGACCCTGGTCGGCAACGATCACCCGGTGTTGCTGGCCGGCGACTTCAATGTCGTGCCCACCGATTTCGACATCTACAACACCCGCTCCTGGCTCAAGGACGCCTTGCTCCAGCCCGAGAGCCGCGACTGCTACCAGCGCCTGCTGGCCCAGGGCTGGACCGATGCCATCCGCCACCTGTACCCGGATGAGCGGGTCTACACCTTCTGGGACTACTTTCGCCAGCACTGGCAGAAAAACGCCGGCCTGCGTATCGATCACCTGCTGCTCAACCCGGCCCTGGCCACGCAGCTGAAAAACGCCGGGGTCGATGCCTGGGTGCGCAACGAAGCGCACGCCAGCGATCATGCGCCGGTGTGGATCGAGCTCAAGGCCCCGGCGTGAGCCTGCGTACAACGGCCCTCGGGCTTGAATGCAGCTAGCGACTACATATGCAGTTACGAATACTGCGGTGCAAAGCGCTCTCGCGCACTAAGCTTTTAGCCCTTGAGTGCAGGCTTTATCAGGAGGTGTGCCATGCCCACCCGTCGCCACTTTCTTGCCGCCAGTGCCACCCTGGCCGCCGGGCTGGCCCTCACTGGCTTGCCCTTGGCCCAGGCCAGCAGCGCAATGCTCACCCGCAAGATCCCGTCCACGGGTGAGGCGCTGCCAGTGATCGGTGCCGGTACGTCTGGCAGTTTCGAGGTCGAGGCGGGTTCGCCTGAGTACCAGCAGCTCAAGCAAGTGCTCAAGGTGTTTTTCAATGGCGGCGGCCGGGTTATCGACACCTCGCCCAACTACGGCGGCGCCGACGCCATCCTTGGCCAGTTGCTGGAGGAGGGCGGCTGGCGGGACAAAACCTTTATCGCCACCAAGATCGCCGCCGACAGCCGCGTCGACGCCGAATCGCAGTGGGCCGGGACCCTGCAAAAGCTGCGCACCGACAAGGTCGACCTGCTGCAAATTCACAACCTGCGCGACTGGCAACGCCAGTTGCCCTATGCCCGCGAGCTCAAAGCCCAGGGCCTGACCCGCTATGTCGGCGTGACCCACTACATTGACAGTGGCCTGGAAGCGCTTGAGCAAATTCTGCGCAGTGAAGCCCTGGACTTCATCCAGATCCACTACTCGGTCAATTCGCCCCAGGCTGCGCGCACCGTGCTGCCCCTGGCCCAGGACAAAGGCGTGGCGGTGTTGATCAACCGTGCCTTCGACGATGGCCGGCTGTTTGCCAAGGTCAAGGGCCAGGCGCTGCCCGGCTGGGCGACCGAGGCGGGGATCGGTAGCTGGGCGCAGTTGTTTCTCAAGTTCGCCATCAGCCACCCGGCGGTGACCACGGTGATCCCGGCCACCAGCCGCCCAGACCGCCAGCTTGACCAGCTCAAGGCCGGTAGCGGGCCACTGCTCACCAGCGCGCAGCAACAAGACCTGATCAAGCAGTTCGCCTGAAGCCATGAAACGCCTGGGCACCCGCGTGTTCAACGTCAGGCCTGGCGAGGCGCCGGCGGTGGTTGCCGGTTTGGCGCTGTTCTTTTTGCTGTTCGCCGGTTACTTCATGCTGCGCCCGGTGCGCGAAACCATGGGCGTGGCCGGTGGCGTGGACAACCTGCAGTGGCTGTTCACCGGGACCTTTGTCGTCACCCTGATCGCCTTGCCGCTGTTCGGCTGGCTGGCCTCGAAAGTACAGCGCCGGCGCATCCTGCCCTGGACCTACGCGTTCATGGCCAGCAACCTGTTGCTGTTTGCGGCCTTGTTCGCCGTGCAACCCGATAACCTCTGGGGCGCGCGGGCGTTCTATATCTGGTTGTCGATGTTCAACCTGTTGACCATCTCCCTGGCCTGGAGCGTGCTCGCCGACCTGTTCTCCAGCGAGCAGGCCAAGCGCCTGTTCGGCCTGCTGGCGGCGGGGGCGAGCGGCGGTGGCTTGCTCGGGCCATTGCTTGGGACGTTGCTGGTGGGCCTGATCGGCCATGCCGGGCTGGTGCTGCTGGCCACGGTGTGCCTGCTCGCCAGTGTGGTGGCGGCCATGTACCTGCAGCACTGGCGCGACCTGTACCCGCTGCCGGCGCAAACCGAGCATCCGCGTTCACAGGCGTTGGGCGGCAACCCCTTTGCCGGTGCCAGCGAGGTGTTGCGTTCGCCCTACCTGCTGGGTATAGCGCTGTTCGTTGTGCTGCTGGCCAGCGTCAGCACCTTCTTGTATTTCGAGCAGGCGCGGCTGGTGGCCGCGCACTTCACCAGCCGTACCGAACAGACCCAGGTGTTCGGCCTGATCGACAGCGCCGTGCAGGCCCTGGCGATCCTCACCCAGCTGTTTGTCACCGGGCATGTCGCCCGCAAGCTCGGGGTCGGGGTGTTGCTGGTGGCGGTGCCGCTGGTGATGGTGCTGGGGTTCATCTGGCTGGCCCTGGCGCCGCTGTTTGCCGTGTTCGTGCTGGTCATGGTGGTGCGCCGGGTGGGCGAGTACGCGCTGGTGCGGCCGGGACGCGAAATGCTCTACACCGTGGTTGAGCCCGGGCACAAGTACAAGGCCAAGAACTTTACCGACACCGTGGTTTATCGCGGTGCCGATGCCGTGAGTGGCTGGCTCAAGCGCGGCCTGGATGTGATGGGCGACCACCCGCAGCTGGCGATGCTCATCGGCGCGGGGATTGCCCTGGGCTGGGCAGGCAGCGGCTGGTGGCTGGGGCGTCAGCAGCGCCGGCGCGAGGATCAGCCGGGCCATGTTTAACTGCTGCGCACCCCGCGCAACTGCGCGGCAAGCTCGGCATTGATCGCCACCAGCTTGGCAATGTTCTGCCGGGCCTTGAGCAGTTCGCTGTTGAGGTACTCGGCTTCGTTGGTCATCAGCACCACCTGATGCTTCCACATTTCCACCAGGGTCGGTGAATCCGGTGCGGCGAAGTCTTCTTCGTAGTCGGTCATCATGGTTACTCGTTGTTGCTGTATGCATATACAGTAATTTATGTTTACAACCTTTTTCCAGTCCAGCCGACAAACTGCAGGTGCCTGTGGCATTGTTCGCTAACCTTTTTTCCGAGCGGGACGGACATGAGCGAGCAGCGTGGCGCCCAGCGGCACATCAGCCTGGACCTGCTCAAGTGGCTGGCGATCATCAGCATGATCGCCGATCACCTGCGTTTTATCTGGCCGGCCGAGCACTGGCTGTTTGTCGTCGGCCGCCTGGCGTTCCCCTGGTTTTGCCTGGCGATTGCCGCCAACGTGGCCCGCGCCCCACCCGGGCAGGCCTTTACCGCGGGCACGGCGCGCTACCTGCAAGGGCTGGTGATTTTTGCCGTGCTGTCGCAGTGGCCGTATCGCTGGCTCAACGGCCCGTCGCCGACGCTCAACATCATGCCGACCCTGGCGCTGGGCCTGTTGATTGCCTGGGGCCTGCACCATCACGGTCGGCGCAGCAGTGTGTGGGTTGCCCTGGCAACAGCTGTGGTGGCGACGCTGGCAGCCGACGGGTTGATGTACGGGCTGGCCGGGGTGCTGCTGCCGGCGGCATTCCTGCTGGCCCTGCGCCTGGGCCCGCTAGCGTGGCTGCTGCCTGCAGGCCTGGCGGTGGCGGCCAACCTGAGCAACCTCTGGCTGCGCGCCCATCCGCTGCAGGCCATTTCAGTCATGGCCCTGGGCGCCGCACTGCTGTCGGCCCCGCTCGGCCTCGGGCTGTTGCGCCTGCAGCTGCAACGTCAGGTATGGCGCGTCGGGCGCTGGGGCTACTGGTTCTATCCGCTGCATCTGTTGCTGATCAAACTCATTACCATCATTGACTATACTTGAGCTTCAGGTACTGGCTCACCGGTCGAAGTCGCGCGGACCCAGGTGTATCGATCAGTGAGGGCTTGATTCGGGCCCCAGGTGTCGCAGCATGATGGAAGTTCACTGGGGCTACTTGCTGTTGGCGGCGATGCTGATCGCCTCGGTCGGGGTACTGGCCTGGGGCGCGGCGTTGGCCCGGCGCCGACGGCGCGAAGAGCGCATCGCCCGCGAGCACGAGCGCGACAATCAGCGCTAAGGGTGCCAGCAGCGCAGGTCAGATGGACAACCGTGATGAACCCGCACCTCAGTGAGATCGACCCGCAAACCATGCTCGGCAATCGCCGGCTGTTGTATTTCGAGGATGACGGCGCGACCCCCAACAGCCGCTTGCCGGTGCTGCTCTATCATCTTCGGCTCGCGCCGCAGAGCGACGCCGCGGCGGGCTTCGAAGCCTTGTTCCGCGCCCATCAATGGCCACCCTTGTGGCGCGCGGGCATCTTTGCCTACCAGCATTATCACTCCGACGCCCACGAAGCCCTGGGCGTTGCCAGCGGGCACGCCCAGGTGATGCTCGGCGGTGCGCAGGGCCAGCTCCTGGGGCTCAAGCGCGGCGATGTGCTGGTGCTGCCGGCCGGTACCGGGCACTGCTGCATCGACAGCAGCGAGGACTTTCTGGTGGTCGGCGCTTACCCGCTGGGCCAGCAGGGCTACGATATCCAGCGCCCCAGCGCCAAGACCCATGAGGCGTGCCAGGCGCGCATCGCCCAGGTGCCGTTACCTTGCCAGGACCCGGTGATCGGCGCCGGCGGCTGGCGGATTTAAAACGCTAGTCGCGTTGCAGCCAGGCGATATCCTGCGCCTGGTAACGGTGCGCACGGAAGATCGCATTGTTTTCACCCGGCAGGTAAGCCTGTGAGGCGGCGTCCGGGTAGGCGGCAAAGTGCGGGTTGATGTATTCCCAGACCACCTCGCCGGCGCGGGTGACTTCGAACAGGCGGCCGAAGTTGGCCTCGGTGATCAGCGTGTTGCCGTTGTGCAAACGCTGGGCGCCGCCCATGAACGGGGTGAAGAAGGCGTAGCCTGGGGTATCGGCATATTGCCATTCGATGCGCTGGCGCACGGGGTCGATCTCGATCACCCGCGAATGCGGCATCGACACCTGCGGGCGCGAGATGCCGTTGTCGAACACCAGGATACGGCCGTCCGCCAGCTCGCTGGGGCAATGCTGCTGCGCCACCAGGTCATGGCCCAGGCGCCAGAGTACGCGGTCGCTGGCTTTGTCGACGGCGATTACCGAGGATACGCTGCGCAGGCTGAGGATGACCTTGCCGTCGCGCCCCGGCGTCACGCTGTTGGTCATCGGCCAGTGATAGCGCTCGAAACAGGCGTGCAGAGGGTAGTCTTCCGGGGCCAGGTGTTCCCAGCTGCGCCATTGCCAGAGCAGGTTGCCGGCGCGATCGACTTCCTTGACCACATCACCGTAGATCACCCCGCCAGGCGCTTCGCTGCCGGGGATGCCGCCTTGCACGCGGCGGGCGATGTCCAGCGGCAACGGCTCGGCGGTGGTGTACAGCAGGTTGCCGTTGGCCAGCCACTGGGCGTCGTGATGATGGCCGAGGTCGGTGTGCTGCCAGAGCACTTCGCCCTCGGGCGTTACCTCGCTGAAGGCGCCGCCGTGCCACACCGACCAGCCGGGGAACAGCTCGGGCGAATCCGGGTGATTGCCGTTGTAGCCAAGGTTGCCGTTGGCGAGGATCACCGCGTCGCGCCCGGGGCGCTGGGGCAACTGCCAGCGGTGCACTTCTTCGCCGTGCAGGTCGATCAAAAACACCTTGCCGCCGGCGGTTTGCGGGGCAAACAGGGTGTAGCCGCCGGCCGAACGCTCGGCGTCGACGGCGAGCAGGCCGGTGGCCTGGCGGCGCAAGGTGGTGCTATCGAGGGTGGGCATCACATTTCTCCAGATGAACGCCGCCCTGCCGGCGCTTGCGGCATGGCGACAAGGGCAGGGGGGTTAGGGCAGCAGGGGGTTGTAGCGGTCGTCGAAAGCCTCGGCGACCTTGAGCGGGCGCGCAATCACGCGGGCCTGGGCAAAGCTGTCGGCCAGGCGTTGCTGCAGGCCGATGACCCGGGCGTCCAGGGCCACGTACTGCAAGTGCTGCTGGGCAAGCATGTCGCGCACCAGCCCCAGGGGCAGGCGGGTAACCCTGGCCAATTGTTGCGCCCAGGCTTCGGGGTTGGCCGTGGCCCAGGCCTGGGCGCGGGCCAGGCGCTGGACGAAATCACCCAGCGCCTCGGCTTTGTGCGGATCGTCGAGGGCGGCGAGGCTTGCCACGGTAAAGTTCAGCCCGGTTTCCGGCCACTGGCTGCCGTCCAGCAGTTTTTGCGCACCGCGCGCGGTGGCCTGGCCGACAAAGGGGTACCACACCGCCCAGGCATCGAGCTTGCCGCTGGCAAAGGCGTTCTGCGCATCCACCGGGCTTGCATAGACCACGTTGACGTCACTGAGCTGCAGCCCGGCGCGGGCGAGGGTGGCCAGCAGCAGGTAGTGGCCGCTGCTGCCTTTGGCCACGGCGATGCGCTTGCCCTTGAGGTCGGCCGCCTGGCGAATCGGCGAGTCCGCCTGCACCAGCAGCGCGTTGTTGTTCTGTGCACCTTCGGCCGCGGCGACCACGCGCACCGCAAAGCCGCCGGCTTGGGCAAACACCGGTGGCGCGTTACCGACTACACCCACGTCGATGGCAGCGGCATTGAGCGCTTCCATCAGCGCGGTGCCGGCGCCGAACGGGTGCCAGTCGAGGCGGTAGGCAAGCCCCTGGTCTTGGCCGGCGGCCACCAGCAGCGCCTGGGTCAGGCCGCTCTGGTCGCCGACTTCAAGTTCCGGCGCGGGCGCGGCCCAGACCTGCAAGGTGGCCAGCAGGCTGGTCAGCAACACAAGGTGCTTGGCAGTGAAGGACTTTCTCGGCATCGTCTGGGCTCTCGAATCACGTGTGCCTTGAGTATGTCGACGCAACCTGCCAGCCACCATGCCAAACACCCCACCTTTTCTGCCATGCACAGCGCCCGGACGGTGCTGGTACTGGCATTTCCCGGCGCGCTGCTGCTCAACGCCGCCGGGCCCCTTGAAGTATTTGCCGCGGCGTCGCGGGTGCTCGGCGGCGAACTGGCCGATAACCCGCCTTACCGGGTGATACTGGCGTCGGCCCAGGGCGGCGAGATCGAGACGATCTCCGGGATTGGCGTGATGACCCGTTCGTTGGCCGAGGTCGACAGCGCGCTTGCAATCGACACCCTGATCGTCATCGGTGGGCCGGGGGTTGCCGAGCTTGAGCGTGACCAGCAGGCAATCGCCTGGCTGCAACGCCGGGCGCCGACGGCGCGGCGCCTGTGTTCGATCGGCACCGGCGCCTTCGCCCTGGCCGCCGCCGGGCTGCTGGACGGACGCCGGGTGGTCACCCACTGGCAGTTTGCCCAGGCTCTGCAACACAGCTACCCGGCGCTGCGCGTGGAACACCAGGCGTTGTACCTGCATGATGAGCGCTTATGGACCTGCGGCGGCGCCGCGGCCGGCATCGACCTGGGCCTGGCCCTGCTCGAACAGGACCTGGGTGCCCAGGCGGCATTGGCCCTGGCGCGTTACTTCACAGTGTTTTTGCAACGCTCGGCCGAGCAGGCCCAGCTCAGCGCGCCACTCAAGGCGCAGAGCCAAGCGCTGCACCGCGACCGTGACCAGCGCCTGGTGCGCCTGCATGCCTGGATCGCGGCAAACCTTAATGGCGACCTGCGGGTTGAACGCCTGGCCGAAAAACTCGGCATGAGCCCCCGGCACTTTGCCCGCGCCTATGCCGCGGCTACGGGCGGCACCCCGGCGCAAACCGTCGAAACCCTGAGGCTTGAAGCTGCCTGCCGCTTGCTCGAAACCAGCCAGGAACCGATCAAGCGCATCGCCGAAACCACCGGCTTCGGTAACGAAGAACGCATGCGCCGCAGTTTTCAGCGGCAACTGGGCACCAGCCCGCTGGGCTACCGTTCGCAGTCAAGGCTGCAGCTTGCGCGCTAGCAGGTTTCATCGCCGGCAAGCCGGTTCCCACAGGTGGCGTAGGCCTTGAGAGGCGTGAGCGGATCCATTGGCGACGCTGCTCACACTTCACTTTTACGCTTTTGTGGCGGGCTACGAGTGGTGGTGAATGGACCGGCGATGCACGAAAAGCTAAAGCAAAGAAGCGCTTTGCTTCTAGATGTACGTAATCGCAGGCGCTACCTATCGTCCCTTGCAGAAGGCCGAGTGGAACCCTTGCGTAGTGGGGCGACGGCCATGGATGGCCGGCGAGCGCCGCAGGGCCAGGGACGGCCCTTCGGCGCGCCCCCACGGGAGCAAGGGTGGAAGGAGGGAACCCGGAGCGCAGCGCAGGGCCGATGAAGGGACAGGGCGTTTTTGGTTACTTTTGCCGCCAAGCAAAAGTGACCCGCCGTAAGGGCGGAAGGCGCCGGCAGCGCCTCATCATCAAATGGATCAACTCAAACACAACCTGGCCGCCCCAACACTTGTAAGCCTTCCAAGGCAGTTGCTCCCACAATGTTCAGCTTGCCGGCGCGGCCGGCTTGGCCAGTTCGATACCCGCCGCGCCCAGGCGCTTGAGGATCTCGAACAGCAGGTCGCTCTTGGTGGTGCCGACAATCCGCGGGCTGCTGACGTAACCGGTCACGGTCAGGGTGATGCCGTCGGCCGTGAGCTTGCTGAAGCGCACGAACGGCGCCGGTTTGTCGAGGATGGTTTCGTGCTCGCAGTAGGTATCGTAAAGCAAGGTTTGCACCTGCTCGGGGTCGATATCCAGCGGGAACACCAGCTCCAGGCTCGCCACGCCCTGGGCGCTGCCACCGAGGGTGACGTTGCGCAGGTTCTGCGAGATCAGTTGCGAGTTGGGCACGATGACGATCGAGCGGTCGCTGAGCTGGATCTCGGTGGCGCGCACATTGATGCGGCGGATATCACCCTCGACCCCGCTGATGCTGATCAGGTCGCCGACCTTGACCGGGCGCTCGGTGAGCAGGATCAGCCCGGAGACGAAGTTCTTGACGATTTCCTGCAGGCCGAAGCCGATACCCACCGACAGCGCACTGACGATCCAGGCCAGGTTGGTCCACTTCACCCCTAGCGACGACAGGGTCAGGAGGATCACCAGGGCATAGCCGATGTTGGCGAACAGGGTGCTGAGCGAGGCGCACATGCCCGGGTCCATGTCGGTCTTGGGCAGGAACTCGTTGTCCAGCCAGCGGCGCAGCGTGCGGATCAGGTAGATGCCCAGCACCAGGGCCAGCACGGCATTGAACAGGTGCCCGGGGATGATGTTGAACTGGCGCAAGCCGGCGCCGCCCAGAAACGCGACGATGTTGCTGATCAACTGCCCCAGGGTGGTGCCGATGCCGCCAACGAACAGGGTGATTACCGCCAGCAGCAACAGCGCGGCACGGCCGAAGCCGGAGACCAGGGTCTCGATCTGGTCCAGGCGCCGGTCGCCGATGCCCAGCAGTTCCTTGAGCGCCTTGCCGCTGGCCTGACGCGGTGAGAAGACATATTCGCAGCCGTCCTTGAACACCTGGATGAGCACATAGAAGCCGGCCAGCAGGATGAACACCCAGACCACCTCGTAGGTCACAAAGCGCGCCAGCGACACGTAGCCGGTCAGCAGGGCAATCACCGAGATGACCATGGCCATGCTGGCGATGCTGTAGATCAGCCCGGCCATGGTCGAGGCGGCTTCCGGTGCATCGCCGGCGGCGGCCATGACCCGGCGCGCGCGGCTGGTGCGCACCAGCAGGGCGATGATCAGGGCACTGATCACCAGCGCGGCGATTCCCCGCCCGGCGATCACCAGCTGGCTGCTCATGCCGGCGGCGTTGGAGATCTGCACCAGGGCCACCAGTACCAGCAAGGTACTGGCCAGCCAGCGGGCGAAGGGCTGCAAGGCCAGCGCCACCGGGTCGGCGATGTCCGGCAGCCGCCAGGACGGATGCGAGGTCGACAGCAGTGCGCGGCTCAAGCCGGTGATCAGCACGCAGGTATAGGCAAGCTTTTCGAACTCTTCAGAAAACGTCGCCAGCATCGACGGCAACGGCAGGTGGTGGGTGCAGGCGTAAAACAGCAGCTCCAGGGCTACCCCGGTGGCCAGCAGGGTGGCCATTACCGAGGCCAGAGCCAGCGAGCTGCGGCGCAGGCGGCCTTCAGGCACGCGGTTCATGCATAACCAGGCCAGCCAGCGCTCCAGCAGCCGGCGGCCGAGGGTCCAGGCCAGTAGGGCAAGCAGCACCAGCAGCAGGGTGGCGAAGCGCTGGCCGGGCTGCCAGACCGCGTTGGCGGTATCGTTGACCTCGTCGAAGAACGCCTGCAAGCGCTGGCGGTCGTCTGCCGAAGGGGTGAGCACCGGCGACCAGAATGCCGGGTTGAGCAAGCTGTGGGTGCTCAGGGTCAGCTCGCTTTCGAGCATGGTGCGGCGAATGGCGGAAATCTGCGTCAGCAGGTTGCTGGCGTTTTCCTTGAGCGCCGCCAGGGCTTTGAGGGTGGTGTCGAGGCTGTTTTTTTGCTCGGTAAGCGCCGTGCGTTGCGCGGCGATGTCCGAGGTGCCCGGCACCAGGGCTTCGACCGGCGCCGGGCCGAGCACTTCCAGTTGCGCGCGCAACTGCGCCTGTTCGGGCAACAGCGCCGCGCTCAGCCGGTCGATATCGACGATCAGCGCCTGCAAGCGGTCTTGCGGGCCTTCGAGCTGGTTGTAGTTGTTGGCCTGGGAAATCTGCTGCTTGAGGCTGTCCAGGCGCAGTTGCAGGGCTTGCAGGTCTTGCTGGGTGACCTTGACCACAGGCGCGGCAGCACTGGCGGGTGCTGGCGCAGGGGGTTGTGCGGCCTGCCCGGGAGGGCTGGACAGCAGCAGGGTGAGGGCAATGAAGCCGATGATCTGCAAAGCACTGCGCATGGTTATGCCCGGTTCGGTTATTGATCTCCCAGCTTATGAGGGTAGGACATCGGCGGGCATTTGCCCGGCTGCGCTTGTGCGTTGTGTAGTGAACCGCGAGGCAAAGCCCGCGCCTACCGGGCGGTGGGAGCGGGCTTGCGCTGCGGCTTAAGCGAACATCTGCTTGACGTTGTTCATGGCACCATCGGCAAAGCCCTGGAGGAACGCCTGGAACGCCGGCAGGTCTTGCGCGCCGCCGGTCTGCGGCTCGCCAATGATGGTCCAGGTGGCCAGTGACTGATTGGCGCCCTGGGCCTTGACCTCCATGCGCGCCCAGAGGTTGCCGATGTTCAGCGAGGTGTAGATCAACGACCAGGTCATGACCATCTGCTGGTCATCATGGCTATTGAGTTGCTCCATCACCACGTTGCCATCCTTGAACAGCTTCTTGCGCACCGAGCGCACGCCGCTGCCGGTCATTTCAATGTGCGACAGCGCCGGGATAAACACCGGAAAACCGGCGAAGTTGCCGACGATGTTCCACACGCTGCGGGCGTCGGCATTGACGGCCACCGTGGCAACCACGGGCTCGCCAACAGGGTTTTTGATCAGGGTATCGGGTTCCAGATGTGACATGTCGAGCTCCTTTGACGGGTTAGATGAAGTCGATTTCTTTGAGGAATTCACAACCCCGGCGCAGCAGGGTCGGGCTTTTGGCGGGGTACTCCTCGCCCATGTTGTCGATGCCGTGGCGGGCATTGCCGTGCTCGATCATCGAGATGTCGCCGATGTCTTCCTCAAAACCGTTGAGGTAGAAACCGACTACACCGAACAGGGCGTTGTCGCTGCCGATGGTCGACAGCCGCTGCTGCCAGCGGCTGACCGGCACCAGTTGGAAGTCGTGGCCCATGTGGCGGAACGCCTCGACGTAGTTGTCCCAGCTCAGCGGCGTCGGGTTGTGCAGGTTGAACACCGCGCGGTTGATGGTGTGGCGGCTGGCATGAAAACCGATGAAGCGCGCGAGGAAATCCACCGGCATCAGGTCGAAGTTCAGCGACAGTTGCGGCACTTCCTTCAGTTGCAGCGAGCCCTTGAGCATCAGCATCAGGCGGTTCTGGTGCGGTTGGCAGACGCCGGTGCGGGTATTGAAGGCAATGTTCCCGGGGCGATAGATATTGACTCGCACGCCACGCTCGCAGGCGTTCCAGAGAATCCGCTCGCCGACCCACTTGGACAGGTTGTAGCCATTGCGGATGTAGATCGGCGGCGTCGCCGCGGGCGGGGTTTCCAGCACCCGGCCCTGGGCATCGATGCTGCTGGAGGCCGACAGGGTGGAGATGAAGTTGAAGATCTTCTTGCTGCGCCCCTCGCACAGTTTCAGGCATTCAAGCAGCGGCGCCACGTTGTCCTTGATCAGCGACTCGTAGTCGAGCACGTGGTTGACGTTGGCCGCGTTGTAGATCAGCGCGCCGTAGTCGCGGTCCAGGTGTTCGTACTCTTCGGCGCTCAGGCCCAGCAGCGGCTGGCTGATGTCGGCGGCCAGCACCCGCACACGGCTCATGTCCAGGTGTTCGAGGCGGTTGTCGACCAGGGCCTGGGCAAAACGCTGCTGCGCCGATTGCCCGGGGGATGCGCGTACCAGGCAGGCGACTTCGCTGGAGCCCAGTTCGAGCAGAGCCTCGACCAGGTGCACACCAAGAAAGCCATTGGCGCCGGTGACGATGACCTTGTGCACGTCACCCTGGCGGCTGAGCGGCAGCACCTGAAGGTCGACACTGAGGTTGGCGTCGGCCAGGGCCCGGGCGCTGACCACCGCATCGCCGGCGTCGTCCTGCTCGAGCAGGCGCGCCAAGTTGGTCAGGGTTGGCTGCTCGATGAAGCGGTTGATCGACACGCCCTTGGCGAAGGTCTCGCGAATGTCCATGAGCATGCGCGAGAGCAGGATCGAATGGCCGCCGAGGTTGAAGAAGCTCTCGTCCAGGCCGATGTCGTCGGCGTCGATTTCCAGCAGCTTGGCCCAGATCGCCAGCAGGCTTTGCGTGGCCGCGCTCAGCGGCTGGGCGCGCACCTGGCGCTGACGGCTGTCGTCGGGCATCAGGCGCAGGGCCTTGCGATCGATCTTGCCGTTGGTGGTCGCGGGCAGGGTCTCGAGCAGGCGCCAGCGGGCAGGGCGCATGTAGTCCGGCAAGTGCTGCTGGGCATGGGCCTTCAAGGCTTCGGTGGCGCTGTGCGCATCACCGTTGCGCGGTTCGGCGAAGAACGCCAGGATGCGCCGCTGTTCATCGATCACCACGGCCTGCTGGCCGAACAGGTTGCTGCTGCGCAGCACGTGCTCGATCTCTTCGGGCTCGACCCGAAAGCCGCGGATCTTCACCTGATTGTCCAGGCGGCCGATGATTTCCACGCCGGCGCGGCCCCAGCGCGCCAGGTCGCCGGTGCGGTACAGGCGCTCGCCGTGCAGGCCGCCGCTGCCGTTCAGGTAGCGCTCGGCGCTGGCGGCGGGGTTGTGCAGGTAGCCGGCACCGACGCCGGGCCCGGCGATGTAGATCTCGCCGCTCTGGCCTTCGGACACCGGCAGGCCTTGCTCGTCGAGCAGGTACAGGCGGGTATTGGCGATCGGCAGGCCGAGCAGGCGGTTCGAGTCGCCGGCGCGCATCACCCGGCTGGTGGCCAGCACCGTGGTTTCGGTGGGGCCGTAGATGTTGTGCAGGTGGCAGTGCTCGGCCAGGGCGTCGATCACGTGAGGCTCGCACACATCGCCGCCGGTGATCAGGTGGGTCATGCCGCGCAGGCTGTGCAGCGGCAGGATGCTCAGCAGCGCCGGTGGCAAGAAGGCATGGCTGACTTCGGCCTGGACCACCAGTTGCGCCAGGGCCAGCGGGTCGCGGCGCTGGTCCTCGTTGGGCACCACCAGGCAACCGCCTTCGAGCAGGGTCGGGAAGATGTCCAGCAGCGAAGCATCGAAGTTGATGGTCGAGAACTGCAAGGCGCGGGTCTTGGGCCCGACCTCGACATGCTCGGCGTACCAGGCACAGAAGTGGCTGAGGTTGGCAACGGTCAACTGCACGCCTTTGGGCGTTCCGGTGGTGCCCGAGGTGTAGATCGCCACGCACGGCCGCGCACCTTCCCAGGTGCCGCGCAGCAGCGACTGATGCTGGGCCAGGGCAATGCCCTGGTGGCCATCGGCGCCCTGGTGCACGGCGCTCAGGTGGCTGACATCCAGGCCGATGCAGCCGGCAGGGATGGCCAGGTTATCGTCGTGGATGACGATCCGCGCCCGGGCATGTTCGACGATCAGCGCCCGGCGTTCGGCAGGGTGGCTGGGGTCCAGCGGCAGGTACAGGGCGCCGCAGCCGAGCACGGCGAGGATCGAGGCGTAGAGGGCCACGCCCTTGCCCAGGGCGATGGCCACCACCGGCTGCTGCCGGTCTTCACCCAGCAGCGGCACCAGGCGCTCCTGGATCGCCACGCTCAGGGCATGCAGCTCGCCATAGCTGACGCTGCGGCCTTCGACCAGCAAGGCCGGGGCGTCTTGGTGCTGGCGCAGGCTGGCGGCCAGGCGCTGGATGAACGGTACGCTGGCCGCCTCGCTAATGGCCGGTTCTGCCGTGCGGTTGCAACGGTGGGCGAAGGCCAGGGTGTCGAGCACGCCCAGCCCGGCGCTTGGCACCTGGCCCAGGGCCTGGAAGCGGTACTGGCTGAAGTAGTCGTCATGGCGCGAGTAGCCGCTGACATGCGCCGCTGCCGCCTCGACCAGTTCCTGCAAGGCCCTGTTCACCAGGTCGGCGCCGTTGCCCGAGGCCTCTGCAGGTACATCCTGGCGTTCCAGGCATTGCCAGGGCTGGCTGCCCTGGCGGCCCAGCAGGTGCAGTTGCAGGTCTTGCAGCGGGTCGCAGAGGTCGCTGCCGCTGACCTGCAACGAGACTTGCCAGGTGTTGCCCGTTTCCGGCCACGGCGCCAGGGTCGCGTCGTCGATGACCAGGTCCGAGGCGTGGAGTTGCCAGTGATCGTAACTGGCCGGCGTGTCGAGCAAATGGGCACCATGGCCCATTCGCCGCAACTCGTCCGCCAGGCAGGCCAGCCCGCGGCTGCTCCCGCACAGCAGAATTTCAAGACGTCTCATCGGCATTGATTCCTTTGATGTCAGATCAGGTAGGCGGCCAGGGAAGACTGCACGGCCGGATCTTCGAGCATTGCGCTGGCGCGGAAAAACCGCATGATGTTGCCCACCAGGGGATGCCCCGGGGTGATCGGGAAGTCCATGGCTTCAACTTCCAGGCGCAGCGCTGCCTTGACCTGCTCACTGGTGTCCAGGTGGGCAATCAGCGCCAGGTCGAAGGCTTTCTGGATGTCGTTGGTCAGGTAGTGGCTGAGGAACACCGGCATGATCGAAGCGAGGATCTGCCGGTCTTCAGCCGGCGCCGCACTCCAGTAGATGCGCGTCAGCCGCGCCCAGAAGCTCGAATGCCGGCCTTCGTCGGCCAGGTGGTCGGCCATCAGGCCCTTGACCGATTCCTTGACCGTGTCGTCGCGGGCGAAGGCGGCGACATCATTGGTCAGGGTGTTCTCGGCAACCGCCACGCAAATCAGCTCGACCGCCGCTTTCAGGTGTTCGGGGGCCATCTCCATGGCTTTGGGGATCGAGCGGCTGAGCTCGATTTCCCGCGGCAGGGCGATGGGCTCGATACCGGTCAGCTCGATGGTCTGCTGCAGGTAGTCCATGGCCACCAGGGCGTGGTAGTCCTCATCCACCACCACGGTCATGGCGTCGTAGCGGCAGGCAAACGGAAAGCGGATCGCAAAGCTGTCCTTGGCAATGCTGCGTGCGGTTTTGTCGACAATCTCGGTTTCGAAGATCACCACGTCATTAATGAACTTGTAGAGACTTTGCACCAGGGCAAAGTCTGTCAAGTGCGGGCACTGTTCCATAAAGACGGCGCTGGTCACCAAGGGTTGACGGCTGGTCGGGTAAATCAACTTGCCGTCATCTTCCACAGTGCGCCGCGGACGCGTGCGAATGGTCGCTCGCCGCTCCCAGGAGTCGGCGAAAGACTGATACTCATGTGCGTTCATTTAACCTTGCCCACCGTTCAATAGTAATGAACTTCAAATAACAGGCAGCCCTGCTCCGAATGAAACGGACCATGTTCCGTGTGCGCCGCGCGAAAGAAGTAACTGCCTTGCCCGTAGGTCTTTTGTGCACGCCCCGGCGCGGCCTGTTCGGTTTGATCACCTTCGATCAGATACACTTCTTCGTGATAATCATGGGTATAGATTTCACGCGTGCCGCCGCCGGGGTTAAAGCGCACCAAGCGTGTGCGGATACCGGTACGGGTGTTGGCATCGAGGGTGTCCTTGAACACCGTGAGGGTGATGCCGCGCTCGCTGCTGACCGCTTGCCAGGTGGCCTGGTCGTGCTCGATGACTTCGAACTTCATGCGACACACTCGGCGATCTGCACGGCCATTTCGGCGCGCAGTTCGTCCCACAGCACGCGGCGGCTTTCGACTGCGGCAATGGCGGCGGCGTAGACTTCCTGCTGGCGCTGCGGGTCGCCCTGGACCAGGCGATCGAGCAGTTTTTCGGCGGCCGGGCCATGGTCGTCGGAGTCGACGTCGATATGGCGCTGCAGGTAGTAGCGGAAGGTCGGGGCCTGGTCGGTACCGATGTCCCAGTCATCGAGAATGGTCTGGAACATCCGTGGGATCACGCTTTCACGCCCGTGCAGAAAGGCTGCGGCAACTTCATGAGGCTTGGCGTTGATGGCGGTGTCGAGGGTGTTGCTGACAAACCGCACCGCTGCCGGCGAGGCATGGCAGTGCTGCAGGGCTTCGTCAAGCTCGACGCCGCTGCGCAGCAGACGGACAAAATGCTCGATACGGTCGGTGCTCGCGCCAATCTCGCGCATGGCGTGCAGGTACAGTTCGAAGTGGCTGTAGTGGCCGCCTTGCAGGTTCTGGTCGGACTCTTCACCGAGGACGATTTCGTTGATCAGGTGGGCGGCGGCGGGGTCCAGCGGTGGTAGCCACGGCAGGCGGGTGCAGGTCAGTTCCTGCTGCAGGCGCTTGGTCAGCGACATGAAGTCCCAGACCGCAAAAACATGGGTCTCCATGAACGTGCGCAATACCTGCAAAGAACCGATTTCAGCGAAGATCGGGTGGTTGCCAAGTTCGGTTTTGTTGTGTTCAAGAACGGCTTTTTGATTGTGCATGTTTTCCTCGGTTATCAGGTTTTTTGTCGGGATATAAAACAGCGTTATCGTTTTTAGGGCAGCCGCACAGGTGGCCAGAAACTGGCCTGTTGGCGCGTTTGCGTCATGCAGTGGCCGGAACCGTTATGGCGCCAGGCAACGGAAAGCTAAGACATAAGAAGTTACAAATCAAGACTTCGAAAACATAAAATTTAGGGGCGGATTAATAACTTGTAGGCACGCGAAAAAGGCAACTTCATTACTGAAGTTGCCAAGCGGCAAGAGGCTGTTAATAGCGTTTTTTATCGCTATTTAATTAGATTTAGTGCATGCCATACCACTGAACTCCCTGTTCGCTAATACCGTTATAACTATTAATTACATGTAAACTTCAGGCCGCCCGCTGGGTGCGCAGCACCAACGCTGCTACTGCGCAGCCAATCAGGGCCAGGCAGGCGACATAAAACGCATCGCTGTAGGCCATCAGGTACGCCTCGCGGCGTATGGTTGCAGCCAGACCCTCCAGTATCTGCTGCTGTTGCGGCAGCCAGGTGTGCACCGCCTGGTTGAGGCGCTCCTGCAAACCTGGCGAAAACACTGTGACATGTTCGTGAATACGCTCGCTGTGGTAGCGCTCGCGGGTGGCGACGATCTGCGTCAGCCCGGCGGTACCGATGGCGCCACCGAGGTTGCGCAGCATGGAAAACACCGCCGATGCCGAGCCCGCTTCGCGCTTATCCAGGCCCGCCACCGCCAGCACCGACAGCGCGACCATGATGAACGGCTGGCCGATGCCGCGAACCACGGTGGAAGGGATGATCACGTTGTCGGCGCTGTCGACGTTGAGGCTGGCGCCCAGCCAGCAGCCCAGGGCCATGATCAGAAAGCCGCTGGCAACCATGAACTTGGCGCTGGTCCAGGCCATCAACCGCGGCATCAGCGGCGCCAGCAGCAATTGCACCAGGCCATAGGCGATCAGGCTGACGCCGACATCGCGGGCGCTGAAACCCTGCAACTGCGAGAGGTAGTTGGGCACCAGGAACACCAGGCCGAAGGTGGCGCCGCCAAAGATGAACATGGCCACGCTGGCCACGCCAAAGTTGTAGCGCCCGAGCAGGCGCAGGTTGATGAAGGCGCGGCTGCCGTACAGCTGGGTGACCACAAACACCACCAGGGCGATGCCGGCGGCCACCGACATGCCGAGGATATAGCCCGAGCCGAACCAGTCCAGGCGCCCACCTTCCTCGAGCACGATCTGCAGGCCGCCCAGGCCCACGACCATGGCGAAGATCCCCAGCCAGTCGCCGCGGCGCAGTAACTCAAGCTTCATCGGCTTGGCCTCGATCGACCAGGCGATGGCAATCAATAGCGCTACCCCGGGGAACAGCTGCAGGTAGAAAATCCAGCGCCAGGAATAGGCATCGGTCAACCAGCCGCCAATCGACGGCCCCGCGGCCTGGGCAACACTGTTGGCGAGGCTGAACAGGGCCATGCCCATGGCCATCTTGCTGGCCGGCAGTTCGGTGATGATCAGCTGGAACGACAGCGGGATCAGCACCGCGCCGGCGGCGCCCTGGATCACCCGGATGATGATCATCGCCTCAAGGTTGGGCGCCCAGGAGCAGGCGATCGAGGCCAGCAGGAAGATGAACGAGCCGGTCCACATCACCCGGCGCATGGAGAACACTTCGACCAGCCAGGCCGTGAGCGGAATCATGACGATCTCCGCCACCAGGTAGGCGGTGGAGATCCACGAGCCTTCCTCGAAACTGGCGCCCAGCGAACCGCGGATTTCCGGCAGCGCAGCGCTGGTGACGTGGACGTTCATGCCGGCCATGAAACAGCCGAACAAGCCGCCGATCACCGCCACCCAGGCCCGCAACGAGACCGGCTGTTCACTGCTCATCGGCAGGCTCCCCACGGGTGTCGACGGTGGTCACCACCGACATCCCCGGCAGCACCTGCACGCCGCCCTCGGCCTGGTCGAGCAGGATGCGCACGGGAAAGCGCTGGACGATCTTGGTGAAGTTGCCGGTGGCGTTGTCCGAGGGCAGCAGGGCAAAGACGTTGCCCGAAGCCGGCGAGAAGCTGGCCACCCGGCCGCGCAGGTGCTGGCTGGAAAAACTGTCGATGCTGATTTCCACCGGCTGCCCCTGGTGCATGTGGGCCAGCTGGGTTTCTTTGTAGTTGGCAACCACGTAGGTCTGGTGCAGCGGCACCACCGCCAGCAATGGCTGGCCGGGCACCACGTATTGCCCGGCGCGCACCCGGCGCTGGCCAACCACGCCATCGATAGGGGCGCGGATCACCGTGTCCTGGGTGTCCTGGTCGGCCAGGGCGTGGCGGGCCTTGGCGCTGGCCAGGGCTGCCGAACGTTGTTTGATCTGCGCCTCGGCCAGCAGCGCCTGGGCCTTGGCCATTGCCAGTTGCGACTGCTGCTCGCGCTGGCGGGCCTGGGCGCTCTGCAAGGCGGCGCGGGCCTGGATGGCATTGGCGTTGGCCGATTCCAGGCGCTGCACGGTGGCGGCGTTGTCGCGCACCAGGCCCTGGTAGCGCTGCATGTCCAGTTCGCTGCGGCGCCGCTCGGCCTCGGCGCTGTGCACGGCCGATTCGGCCTGGAGGATGGCTTGCTGCTGCTGGTTGATGCGCTCCACTGCCACCTGCTGGCTGGCCTGGGCGGCGGTCAGCGCAGCCTGGGCCTCGGCCACCCCGGCTTCGGCCTGGTCGCGGCGGGCCTGGTAGTCGCGGTTTTGCAGGCGTACCAGCACGTCGCCAGCTTTTACCGCCTGGTCGTCATCGACTTCAACCTGGGCGACATAGCCGGCCACGCGCGGGCTCAAGGCCACCCAGTCGGCGCGCACGTAGGCGTCATCGGTGGTCTCCAGAAAGCGCCCGGTGCTAAACCAGTAGCCGCCGAACACCAGCACCGCCACCACGCTCAGGCCGCCTGTGGCGTACAGCGCCAGGCGCCGGCGGGTGAGGGTGGGCAAAGGGGCTTTGCGCTGCTGCTGATCGGCAGCCAGCGGTGGTTTTTCAACGGCAATATTCATGGTTGGATTCCAGTGTCGGTAGGTGCGCTCTGCACCAGGGTCGCGGCCGCGGCCGGTGGCGTTTGCCAGCTGCCGCCCAGGGCCCGGAACAGATTGATTTGTGCCCGCGCCAGGCGTCCCTGGGCCTCGACGTGGCGAGCGCGGACGCTGATCAGGTCGCGCTCGCTGTCGAGCACCTCGAGGGCATCGACGGTGCCGGCGCGGTAGTTGTCCTGGGCCAGGGCAAAGCCGCGCTGGCTGTGCGCCAGGGCCGCACCCAGGGCTTGCGCCCGCTGGCGTTCGCCGTCGTAGCCGGCCAGGGCCTGGCGCACATCCTTGAGCGCGCCCAGGGCCACGCCGCGGTAGTGGGCGATCTGCGCTTGCTGCAGGGCCCGGGCCTTGCTGACCCGGGCGCGGTTGGCCTTGATGTTGGGGAACTCCCAGCTGATCAGCGGGCCGACGGCGAACATCACCGCCTGGCTGTCACCGAGGTTGGACAGGTGATGGTCCGAGGACGTCAGCGAGGCGCCGAAGCTGACCTTCGGGTACAGGTCGGCCTTGACGATGTCGACTTCAAGGTCGGCGGCGCGCAGGTCGCGCTCGGCCTTGCGCACATCCGGGCGGCGGGCCAGCAGTTGCCAGCCATCGCCGCCAGGCAACGCTGCTTTCAGGGTCGGGATGCTTCGGCAACTGGCGGCACCGGCGCTGATTGCCGCAGGCGGCTGGCCACTGAGCATGCTGAGTTCGAACAGCGCCATTTGCCGCCGCGCTTCAAGCATCGGCAGTTGCGCGCGGACCTGCTCGCGCAGCCCGCGCAGGCGCACCGCATCGAGTTCGGTGGCGATCCCGGCCTGGCGCTGGCGGTCACTGAGCTGCACGCTGCGCTCCAGGGTCTGCAGGGATTGTTCGGTTTCCTGCAGGCGCGCGCCGTAAACGCACTGGTCGATGTAAGCGCGGCTGGTCTGGGTCACCACCTGCAAACGCACCAGCTCCATGGCCTCGCGGGAGGCGTCGGCCTGGGCCCGGGCGCGCTCGATGGCAGCCCGCACCTGGCCCCAGACATCGACCTGATAGGCCAGCTCGATGCCCGGGTTGAATTCCCATTGCGACGGCGCATGGCTGTCGGTGGCCTGGGCCAGGGTCTGGTCGTCGGCACTTTTGCCGTAGCTGGCACCGAACTCGACGCTGGTCGAGGGCCAGCGTCTGGCGTCGTACTCGCCGATACCGGCGAGCATGGCCTGCACGTTGGCCTCGGCCTGGGCCAGGTCCTGGTTATGCGCCAGGGCATGCTGGACCCAGGTGTTGAGCTGCGGGTCCTGGTACAGCTCCCACCAGCGCTCGGGCAAGGCCTGCTGGCTGACGCCGGCGGGCAGGCTGGCCAGTGGATCGGCTTGCAGTGCCAATGGCGCCGGGGTCGTTACGGATTGGCTGGTGCAAGCGCAGAGCACAGCCAGGAGGCTGGTGGCGGCGAGAAGCCGGGCGGGGAACGGCGGGGATCGAAGTGCACGCATCACGAAAGTCACATCTAGGGTCGTGATGCCAGATTAACGAGGGGAGGGCAGCGCTTCTGCCGCGAGCGGGACAACCATGGCCGTGACCGGGACAACCTGGCCCGGCAGCGAGGAGGGCGTGGCCGCCATCCTCGCTGCGGGTCTCAGTGGCTGCGCGTGGCGCTGCCTTCCAGGGCGCTGACCTGCCAGTCGCGTGGGGTGTAGCCGAGGATGCGCTTGAACATCGCGGCAAAGGCGCTGGCACTCTGGTAGCCGTGTTCGAGCGCCACGTGCAGGATCGGCATGCCACCGGCCAGGCGCTGCTGGCTGAGAATCATGCGCGTGCGGGTGCGCCATTCACCGTAGGACATCCCCACCTCGCGCTGGAACAATCGCGCCACGGTGCGCGCACTCATGTTCAACTGCGCGCCGCATTGCTCCAGGGTGAGGTCTTGCGCAGGGTCTTCGAGAAAGCGCTCGCACCAGGCCCGCAGGCGTGGATGCTGCGGCACCGGCACATGCGCCTCGATGCGTTCAGCCGCCTCCAGCTCGCGGTGAATCAGCGCGCGCACATGCTCGCCCAACGACTCGTCGCGCTGCTCCTGCATGCGTGATGAGGCCAGGATCAGCTCGCGCAGCAGCCCCGAGACCACGATCACCTGACAGCGGTCGACGTGGGCGCTGAGCAACAAGGTGCGCATGCTCACTTCGCCGCTCATGCGCACCTCGTGGCTGACCCCTGCCGGCACCCAGAGGGCGTGCCCGCAGGGGATCACCCAGTTGCCTTCGTCGCTGCACACGCGCATGACCCCGCTGGTGGCGTAGATCAACTGGTCCTCGGCATGGCAGTGGCTGCCCACGACCTCGCCATGTTCATAGTCCATCGCTAATGGTTCCATGCCTTTCTCCTCAGGCAGAAACGCTGGCGGCGTGCAGGGGTTTGAGCAAGCCCTGGCGGGTGGCCCGCGACACGGCACCGACCACGGCCTTGAGCGATGCCTGGAGGATGCTGTTGTCTTTGCCGACGCCGAACAGCAGCTGGCTGTTGACGCGGATTTCGACATAGGCGATGGCTTCGGCCTGGGCACCGTCACGAATGGCGTGCTCGTGATAGTCGGCGATATCGAAGTTCAGGCCCTGCTGGGCGAAGGCATTGACCAGCGCCGCCAACGGCCCGTTGCCTTCGCCGCTGAGCGCCAGGCGCGCGCCGGCGATGTCCAACTGGGCATCGAGGTAGGTGCAGCTGTCTTCGCTGGCAAGCCGAGGTTGCTGCAGGGTGTAGGGCTTGCCTTGCTCAAGGTAGTTGTCGGTGAAGCACGACAGGATCATGTCGCTGGTGATCTCCTGGCCGGCCTCGTCGGCCACTTGTTGCACCAGGCCACTGAACTCCATCTGCAGGCGTCGCGGCAAGACGATGCCGTGTTGCTCGAGCAGATAGGCAACACCGCCTTTGCCGGACTGGCTGTTGACCCGGATCACTGCCTCGTAGCTGCGGCCCATGTCGGCCGGATCGATCGGCAGGTAAGGGATCTGCCAGTAGCCCTCGGGGTTGTTGCGCCGGTGGGCGAAGCCTTTCTTGATGGCGTCCTGGTGCGAGCCGGAAAACGCCGTGAACACCAGTTCGCCGGCATACGGGTGGCGCGGGTGGGTCGGCAACTGGTTGCAGAACTCGACTTCGCGCTGCACGTGGATGATGTCCGAGAAGTCCAGCTGCGGGCTGATACCGCTGGTGTAGAGGTTCATCGCCAGGGTCAGGATATCGACGTTGCCGGTGCGCTCACCGTTGCCGAACAAGGTGCCCTCGACCCGCTCGGCGCCCGCCAGGCAGGCCTGCTCGGCGGTCGACACGCCGGTACCGCGGTCGTTGTGCGGGTGCACGCTGATGACCACGCTGTCGCGGCAGCTCAAGTGGCGGCAGAACCACTCGATCTGGTCGGCGAAGACGTTGGCGGTCGAGACCTCGACGGTGGTCGGCAGGTTGAGGATCATCTTGTTGCTTGGCGAGGGCTGGAACACCTCGGTCACCGCCTCGCAGATCTCCAGGGCGAAATCCAGCTCGGTAAAGCAGAAGGTCTCGGGCGAGTACTGGTAGGTCCACTGGGTGTGCGGGTTGGCCTGCATGTGGGCCTTGATCTCGCGGGTGGCCTGGGTGGCGATCTCGATGCAGCCGGCGCGGTCGACCCCGAACACCACCTCGCGAAACACCGGCGCGGTGGCGTTGTAGACGTGGACAATCGCCCGGGGCACGCCCTTGAGGGCTTCGAAGGTGCGCTCGATCAGGTGGCTGCGGGCCTGGGTCATCACCTGGATGGTGACGTCGTCAGGGATCGCGCCGCTCTCGACCAGCTCGCGCACGTAATCGAAGTCGGTTTGCGAGGCCGCCGGGAAACCCACCTCGATCTGCTTGAAGCCGACCTTGACCAGCAGGTCGAAGAAGCGCCGCTTGCGCTCGGCGTTCATCGGTTCGATCAGCGCCTGGTTACCGTCGCGCATGTCCACACTGCACCAGGTCGGGGCGACCTGCTGGACCCGGTTCGGCCACTGGCGGTCCGGCAGGTCGACGGTGGTGAAGTGACGGTACTTGGTAGAAGGATCCTTCAACATCATGGCGGCGTTCTCCTGTGCCTACGGTTTTGCGCAGCGCCGGTTGCCCGCAAGCAACCGATGCCAATCGCAGATGGGATCCAATTCTAGCGCTGTTACATCTAGAAATAATTGCTAATTTTGCCAGTGACGGGTGAAGAAGCCTTTGCTGATCGCCTTAAAGTTGAAAATATTGGTGAATTATTGCGATTAAGTATTTTTATGAGCATATCCTCACCATTTGAACGCCTGCCTGCGACGCTCAGCCGCAAATTGCACCTGGCCTCAGCCGGCACCTAGTGGCGGGTTTCGACTGATCTATAAAAATTGCTAACAAGTCATTGCAGTCCAGCCCTGTTTATCAGCGACTTTCAATCAAACATCATGCTGACACCCCACACAGAGGTGCTCAGCATGACCCTTGACCTGCAGTTCGATCACCTGGCCTTCACCACCGCCGCCGACGGCGAGCTTCAGGCCGCGCTGCAAACCCTGCTGGGCGTCGAGCCCGGGCCGAGGCCGGCGTTTCCATTTCCCGGGCAATGGCTGTACCAGGGCGACCAGGCCCTGGTGCATCTGATCCAGGGGCCGCACACCGAGCTCAGCCATCTGGCCTTGCGTACCCGGCAGCCGGCGTCGGCAGTGCTCGAACGCGTCCGCGCCAGTGGCCTGGCCTACCAGGTCGCGCTGGTACCGGAGCAACGCATCTGCCAACTGTTTGTCAGCCTGCCCGGCGGCCTGGTCCTGGAACTGGACTGCCCGCTCGATCGTGACGACCTCGGCATTACCCACGACTACCAGCAGTGCGACCACGCACCTGTCTGACTTCAGGAGAGCCACACGCATGTCTACTTCAGCTTCGTTGTTTACACCCTTTGAACTGGGCCCACTGCAGTTGCCCAACCGTATCGTCATGGCGCCGATGACCCGCTCGCGCAGCAGCCAGCCCGGTGATGTGCCCAACGCCATGATGGCGGCCTATTACGCCCAGCGCGCCAGTGCCGGCCTGATCATCAGTGAAGCCACGCAGATCAGCCCGCAGGGCAAGGGTTACAGCTTTACCCCCGGCATCTACAGTGCCGGGCAAGTAGCCGGCTGGCGTCAGGTGACCGACGCCGTGCATGGCCAAGGCGGGCGGATTTTCCTGCAGCTGTGGCATGTCGGGCGCATGTCCCATGCGAGCTTCCATGCCGATGGCCAGCCGGTTGCGCCGTCAGCGCTGCGTGCCGATGCCCAGGTGTGGGTGGTGGGCGATGATGGCGTCGGGCGCATGGTCGAGGTCAGCCCGCCACGGGCCCTGAGCCAGGCAGACATTCAAGCGGTGATCGAGGATTATCGGCTTGCCGCCCGGCATGCCCGCGAGGCGGGTTTTGATGGCGTCGAGATTCACGCGGGCAACGGTTACCTGATCGACCAGTTCTTGCGCACCACCTCCAACCTGCGCAATGACGCCTACGGCGGCAGCCGCGAAAACCGTATCCGCTTTCTGCTGGAAGTGGCCGCGGCGGTGGCCGACGAAATCGGTGCGCAGCGCACCGGCGTGCGCCTGGCGCCCTACATCACCGCCCGCGGCATGGACTGCACGGACGTCATCCCGACCATCCTCCAGGCCGCCAAGGCCCTGGGCGCCCAAGGCATTGCCTACCTGCACCTGGCCGAAGCCGACTGGGACGATGCCCCGCAGATCCCCGAGCCGTTCCGCCATGAGCTGCGCCAGGTGTTTGCCGGCGCCATCATCGTTGCCGGGCGCTACGACGAGGATCGTGCGCAGGCCTTGCTCGAGGCCGGGCTGGTCGACCTGATTGCCTTCGGCCGGCCCTTTGTCGCCAACCCGGACTTGCCGGCGCGGCTAGCAAACGGCTGGCCGATGGCGCAGTTCGATGGCAGCCGCTTGTTTGGCGGAGATGAGCTGGGCTACAGCGACTATCCAGCCTTTATGACAGGCAAGTGAAGTGGCTGGGTTCCTGGGCTGCAAGCATCAGCTCCAGCGGTACCGGGACTACCCCGTCAAGGCCGGCGGGGGCCTGCAAGCCCACCACCAGCAGCGCCGGGCGCTCGCTCGGTTCGCTCGTGCCGGCGGCCACGGCGTTGATCATTCTGGCGTGGTTGGCTGCAATTTCAGTGAGGGTAGACACGTGACTTCTCCGGTAACCGAGCAAGGCGATTGCTGGCGTCCATAAGCGTTGGGGGGCTGGCCGTCGCGTCAGTATTACGTCACTGCCCGACGGTGATTGCCAGCCTCTGCAATCCGCAGGCCAAGCCTTGTCAAAAAATGGACAGGCCTGGCCGGTTTGCGATGGACGGAGTCACCTCGGGCTGTGCTAGGGCTCCTGACCCTGGCGCAAGCGCGTGCTGATCAGCGCCGCCAGCACCAGCAGCGCGGCGATCAGCCACAGGCCGTTGCGGGTATTGCCGGTGGTCTGTTCGATCAGGCCCATCACCGACGGCCCGACAAAACCGCCGAGCAACCCGCAGGTGGTGACGAAGGCCAGGCCCGCCGCCAGGGCATTGCCGCTGAGGCGGCTGGAGGGGAAGACGAAGATGATCGACTGCACCACGAACAGCATCAGCGCGGTCAGCGAGAAACCGATCAGGCCGATGAACGAGTTCGACAACGACGCCAGCAGCAAGCCGGCGGCCATGGTCAGCAAACCGAAGAACAGCAGGGTGCGGCAGCGCCCCGGTGAGGTGGCCAGGCGCGGCAGGGTGGCGGCGCCGATGGCGGCGGCAATCCACGGCACCGAGGTCAGCAGGCCGATCTGCAACGGGGTCAGGGCGGCGTAGGTGCCAATGATGCCCGGCAGGAAGAAGATCACTGTATAGATGGTGATCTGGTGCACGAAGTACACCGCGATCGCCAGCCAGATCTGTTTGTCGGCGAACATCTGGCTGAGCCGGCTCTGTTGCGGCGCCAAGGCTTTTTCGGCGTTCAGGCGCTGCTCGATGTCGCGGGCATCGGCCGCCGACAGCCAGGGCGCGGAGGCCGGGCCGTCCGGCAGTTTCTTCCACACCACATAGGCCAGGGCCACCGCCGGCAGGCCTTCGATGACGAACAGCCACTGCCAGCCATGCCAGCCCAGCAGGCCGTCGAGTTCGAGCAAGGCGCCGCCCAGCGGACCGCTGAGAATATTCGCCAGGCACACCCCGAGCAGAAAATAGCCGGTGGCCCGCGCCCGTTGCTCGCGGTCGAACCAGTAGGTCAGGTAGAGCATCACCCCGGGGAACAACCCGGCCTCGGCCACGCCCAGCAGCAGGCGCATGATGTAGAACGAGGTTTCGCCCTGGACGAAGGCCATGCCCGCCGACAGCAGGCCCCAGGTGATCATGATGCGGGTGATCCAGAAACGCGCGCCGACCCGGTGCATGATCAGGTTGCTCGGCACTTCGGCCAGCGCGTAGGTCAGGAAGAACAGCCCGGCACCCAGGCCATAGGCTGCGGCCGAAAGGCCCAGGTCGATGCCCATGCTGGCCTTGGCCAGGGCAATGTTGGTGCGGTCCAGAAAACTCATTACATAGACCACGATCAGCAGCGGCATCAGCTTGCGCAGCAGCAGACGGTTCAGGCGCTGGTCGTCGGCGACGGCAGGCGCGGCGGCCGCTGTCGCGTTAGTGAGGATTGTCATTGTTTTTTCCCCGTTCAAATGTGCGTACTGCGCGCCGCACGTGTTGCGGCGCGCAGGCTCAGGTCAGTCAGCCACGGTTGATGTCCAGCCACACGGCGCCATCGGGATACTGGTAGCGCTCCAGGGTTTGCGCGTGCATTTCGATGCTGTAGCCAGGGCGTTGCGGCGGCATGTAGCGACCGCGGCGGATCACCACCGGGTCGATGAAGTGTTCGTGCAGGTGGTCGACGTACTCCAGCACGCGGTTGTGCAACGAGGCCGAGACGGCGATGTAGTCGAACAGGGCGATGTTCTGCACATATTCGCACAGGCCGACGCCGCCGCCATGGGGGCACACCGGCACATCGTACTTGGCCGCCATCAGCAGCACGATCAGCACCTCGTTGAGGCCACCCAGGCGTGCGGCATCGAGCTGGCAGAAATCCAGCGCGCCGGCCTGGAACATCTGCTTGAACATCACCCGGTTGTGGCAGTGCTCGCCGGTGGCGACGCCGATCGGCGCGATGCGCTGGCGGATCGCGGCGTGGCCGAGAATATCGTCGGGGCTGGTTGGCTCTTCGATCCACAGCGGCTCGAAGACTGCCAGGCGGCGCATGTTGGCCACCGACTCATCGACGCTCCAGACCTGGTTGGCGTCCATCATCAGCGTGCGCTCCCAGCCCATTTCGTCGCGCAGGATGCTGGCGCGGCGCATGTCGTCTTCAAGGTTGGCGCCGATTTTCTGCTTGATGTGGGTCCAGCCGTCAGCGATAGCCTCGCGGGTCAGCTGGCGCATTTTCTCTTCGCTGTAGCCGAGCCAGCCGGGTGCGGTGGTGTAGCCGGGGTAGCCTTCGCGCAGCATCTGCGCCTCGCGCTCGGCCTTGCCTGGCACCTGACGGCGCAGCAGGGCGATGGCTTCTTCGGGGGTGAGCACGTCGGTGACGTAGCTGAAGTCCAGGCAGCCCACCAGCTGTTCGGGGCTCATGTCGGCGAGCAGCTTCCACACCGGCTTGCCTTCGTGCTTGGCCCACAGGTCCCAGACCGCATTGACGATGGCGGCGGTGGCCAGGTGGATCACGCCTTTTTCCGGGCCCAGCCAGCGCAACTGGCTGTCGCCTGCGGTAAAGCGGTGCCAGAAGCCGCCCATGTCGGCGGTGATGTCTTCAAGGGTCAGGCCGACAATCAGCGGCGCCAGCGATTGCACGGCGGCGGCGCAGATCTCGTTGCCGCGCCCGATAGTGAAGGTCAGGCCATGGCCTTCGAGGCTGTCGGCATCGGTGTGCAGCACGACATAGGAGGCCGAGTAGTCCGGGGCGCTGTTCATCGCGTCGGAGCCGTCCAGCGACAGCGAAGTAGGAAAGCGGATGTCGCGAACACTCAAGTGGGTAATGCGTATGCTCATGGCGGGCTCTTGTTCTGGGGTGGCACAGGGAGGCCTGACTGTAGGTTGTCGAGCGATACAGGCATAATCGCCAATTCCTAAGTAGGGATACCGGATTTGATATGCCTCCTAAGCCCGACCACACGTTACCGGCCCCTGCCAGCCTGGGGGCGCTGAAGATCTCCAGCCGGCAAATCACCTTGCTCAACGCCCTGGGCGAGTTCGGCAATTTGCGCCGCGCCGCGGCGGCGATGCACACCACGCAACCTGCGGCCAGCCTTTTGCTGCAGCAACTGGAAGAGCGCCTCGGCGTGCGCCTGTTCGAACGTTTGCCCCGGGGCATGCAGCCGACCCTGTATGGCGAGGTGATGATCCGCTACGCCCAGGGCGCCCTGCACGAATTCGAGCACGCCCAGGCGCAGATCGCTGAACTGGCCCGCGGCGCCTGCGGCCTGGTGCGGGTCGGTAGTGTCATGGGCCCGGTGCCGGGGCTGCTGACCCAGGCGGTGCTGGCCTACAAACGCGAGCATCCCAAGGTGCGTATTTCGCTGGAGGTCGGTACCAGCGACACCTTGCTGCCGTCGCTGCTGCGCGGCGATTTCGACCTGGTGGTCGGACGCCTGCCGGATCAGAGCGACAGTCACGAGCTGAACATCGAACTGTTCGACAGCGACGAGCAGATGCGCGTGGTCGCCCGTGCCGGGCATCCACTGGCCAGCACCGCACGCCTTGCGCTGGCCGACCTCGCCGAGCTGACCTGGATCCTCCACCCGATCGGCAGCCCCATGCGCCGGCGGGTCGAGAACGCTCTGCAGGCAGCCGGCATGGTGCAGTCGCTGGACATCGTCGAGACCGCCTCGATCCTCGCCACCACGGCGATGCTTGAGGCCTCGGACATGATTGCAGTGGTGCCCAACGACGTCGCCGAGCATTATGCCCGTTACGCCATGGTTGCCATCCTGCCGGTGGAACTGCCGATCTCGATGGTCAACCTGGGGCTGCTGACCTTGCGTTCGCGGCCGCGCTCGGTGGCCCTGGAAACCCTGTTGCACTACCTGCGGGCGCAGTAGCCCCGCGTATTCATCGGCAAGAGGCAGTTCGTTGATGGCTTCAGACATTACCCACGCCAGTTTCTGCAACTGGATCCGCTTCAAACACCTGGTGCTGATCGACACCCTGGCGCGCACGCGCAACATGCACGCCACCGCCACGCGCATGAACCTCAGCCAGCCGGCCTTGAGCAAGATGCTGCGCGACCTTGAAGAGCAGTTCGGCTTTGCCCTGTTCGAGCGCCTGCCGCGCAGCATGCCGCCCACCGAACTCGGTGAGTACGTGGTGCGTTATGCGCAAGGGGCGCTGGCCGAGTCGCAGCAGTTCGTCGACCAGGTCAACCGCCTGCGCAAGGGCGGCCATGGCTTTATTCGCGTCGGCGGGATTTTTGCCGCAACGCCCCTGGTGCTGCCCCAGGCGATTGCCGCGATCAAGGCGCGCAGCCCGCTGCTGTCGATCGAAGTGGTCGAGCAATCCAGCGACCATCTGCTGGCCATGCTTGAGCAGAACAAGCTCGACCTGATGATCGGCCGCTTCACCGAGGAGCGCTTCAGCCAACTGTTTGACTTCCAGGCCCTGGAGCCGGAACCCTTCAGCCTGGTGGTCAACAAGGATCACCCGCTCAACCAGCCGGGCAGTGCCTCGCTGCAGGCACTGGGCGACTGGCCGTGGGTGCTGTACCCGGTCGGCACACCGCTGCGCGAGCGCCTGGAGCAGGCCTTCAGGGCGGTCGGCATCGCCACCCCGGCAGACAGCGTCGATACCATCTCGATGCCGATGTTCCTGCATTTGCTCGAGTCCGGGCCGATGATCGCCATGTTGCCGCGCTCGATGGTCGCTGCGCAGTTGAGCAGTGGCCAGTTCTGCGAGCTGCAGTCGCCGTTGCAACTGGCGCCGCTGGAGTACGGGGTGATCACCCGCAAGGACGAACCCTTGAGCGCCTCGGCGCAGGCGTTTGTCGAGCTGTTGCTGGCGTTCGCCCGCCAGCGACGGGCAGAGCAGGGCAGTGCTGGCGATTGATAAAAACGGCTGACTGACAGCTTGCGATAACCCTGGGTTATCGCTTGATCGGATCATCTCATTGGGAATGTTGCGCCCGGCTCCTTAGAGTTATCGCAGATTCGCCCGGCACAGCACGGGCGGCGCCATAACAAGAAGCCGGCCGCATCCGCCCTGAGAGGTCCCATGCAACTGATTGCCAGCACCCGCAGCGGCGACCCTGCCGTTATCCGCTTGAACCCCCTGGACAATGTACTGATTGCCCGCCAGGCCCTGGTTGAAGGCCAGCACCTGGACGCCGAAGCCATCACCGTGCGCCAGGCGGTCCCGTCCGGGCATAAAGTCGCCACCGAGCGCGTGGAGCAAGGCCAGCCGCTGCGCCGCTACGGGCAGATCATCGGTTTTGCCTCGCAAGTGATCGAGGCCGGCGAGCATGTGCACGTGCACAACGTCGAGATGGGCGATTTTGCCCGCGACTATGCCTTCGGCGTCGATGCCAGGCCAACGCCTGCCAGCGAGGCGCAGTTCCAGGGCATCGTGCGTGCCGACGGCCGGGTCGCGACCCGCAACTACATCGGCATTCTGACGTCGGTGAACTGCTCGGCCACCGTCGCCCGCGCCGTGGCCGACCACTTTCGCCGCGACATCCACCCCGAGGCGCTCGCCGCCTACCCGAACATCGACGGCGTGGTCGCTTTGACCCACGGCGCCGGTTGCGCGGTAGACCCCAGCGGCGAAGCCCTGGGCCTGCTGCGCCGGACCCTGGGCGGCTACGCTATCCACCCCAACTTTGCCGCCGTGCTGATCATCGGCCTGGGCTGCGAGACCAACCAGATCGAAAGCCTGCTGCAAACCCAGCAGCTGCAAACCGGTGATCAGCTGCGCGCCTTTACCATCCAGGGCATTGGCGGTACCTCGAAGACCATCGCTGCCGGCATCGCGCAGGTCGAGGCGCTGCTGGCCGAGGCCAACCGGGTCAAGCGTGAGCCGGTCAGCGCCCGCCATCTGGTAGTCGGCCTGCAATGCGGCGGCTCCGACGGCTACTCGGGGATCACCGCCAACCCGGCCCTGGGTAATGCCGTTGACCGTCTGGTGGCAGCTGGCGGCACCGCAATCCTCTCGGAAACCCCGGAGATCTACGGCGCCGAGCACTTGCTCACGCGCCGCGCGGTCAGCCGTGAAGTGGGTGAGAAACTCATCGCCCGCATCCATTGGTGGGAAGACTACTGCCAGCGCATGAACGCCGCGCTGAACAATAACCCCTCGGCCGGCAACAAGGCCGGCGGCCTGACCACCATCCTGGAGAAATCCCTCGGTGCAGTGGCCAAGGCCGGCTCCAGCAACCTGGTGGACGTCTACCACTACGCCGAAGCGGTGCGCGCCAAAGGCCTGGTGTTCATGGACACCCCGGGCTACGACCCGGTTTCGGCCACCGGCCAGGTCGCCGGCGGCGCCAACCTGATTGCCTTTACCACCGGCCGCGGTTCGGCCTACGGCTGCGCGCCGGCGCCGTCGATCAAGCTGGCCACCAACAACCGGGTGTTCGAGCACCAGCTTGAAGACATGGATGTGAACTGCGGCGGCATCGCCGACGGCAGCACCAGCATCGAAGAACGCGGCGCCTACATCTTCGAGCAGATGCTGCGCATCGCCTCCGGTGAGCGCAGCAAGAGTGAACAGCACGGCTACGGGCAGAACGAATTCGTGCCCTGGCAGATCGGTGCCGTGACCTGATTGACAGCCCTGCAACCTTCTTGATGAGGCGACATGCACATGAGCTTTAGCGGATACAACTTCATTGGCGGCCAGCGCAGTGCCCTGGGCGACACCTTGGTCTACAGCGTCGATGCCCACACCGGCGAGCGCCTGCCGGGCGCCTTTCACCAGGCCAGCCTGGACGAAGTCGACAATGCCGTGGATGCGGCCAGCGCCGCGTTCCCGGCCTATCGCAAACTCTCGGCCGAGCGCCGGGCGCAGTTTCTCGAGGCCATCGCCGACGAGCTCGACGGCCTGGGCGAGGACTTTATCGCCGTGACCTGCCAGGAAACCGCGCTGCCCAGTGCGCGCATTGTCGGTGAGCGCGCACGCACCAGCGGCCAGATGCGCCTGTTTGCCCAGGTGCTGCGCCGGGGCGATTTTTATGGCGCGCGCATCGACCGCGCCTTGCCAGCGCGCACGCCATTGCCGCGCCCGGACCTGCGCCAGTACCGTATTGGTGTCGGCCCGGTGGCGGTGTTCGGTGCCAGCAACTTCCCCCTGGCGTTCTCCACCGCCGGCGGTGATACCGCCGCCGCCCTGGCTGCCGGTTGCCCGGTGGTGTTCAAGGCCCACAGCGGCCACATGGCCACGGCCGAGCGGGTCGCCGAGGCGCTGCTGCGCGCTGCCGAGCGCACGGCCATGCCGGCGGGTGTGTTCAACATGATCTTTGGTGGCGGTGTCGGCGAGGCGCTGGTCAAGCACCCGGGCATCCAGGCCGTGGGCTTTACCGGCTCGCTCAAGGGCGGCCGCGCCCTGTGCGACATGGCCGCCGCGCGGGCGCAACCGATCCCGGTATTCGCCGAGATGTCGAGCATCAACCCGGTGCTGGTTTTGCCCCAGGCCCTGGCCAGCCGCAGTGCGCAGCTGGCCAAGGACTTGAGCGCCTCGGTGGTGCAGGGCTGTGGCCAGTTCTGCACCAACCCGGGCCTGGTGCTGGGCATCCGCTCGCCGGCCTTCTGTGCCTTTATCGAGCAGCTGCGCGGCCATATGGCCGAACAGGCGCCGCAGACCATGCTCAATGCCGGCACCCTGGCAAGCTACGGCAAGGGTATCCAGGCGCTGCTGGCCCACCCGGGGGTAGAAAAACTCAGCGGCCTGGCGCAATCCGGCAACCAGGCGCAGCCGCAGCTGTTCAAGGCCGATGTCAGCCTGCTGCTGGAGCAGGACGAGCTGTTGCAGGAAGAAGTCTTCGGCCCGTGCACGGTGGTGGTCGAGGTCAATGATCAGGCCCAGCTGTTGCGCGCGGTCAACGCCCTGCATGGCCAGCTGACCGCCACCTTGCTGGCCGACAGCGACGACCTGGCCAACTTTGGCCAACTGTTCGAGGTGCTCGAAGTCAAGGTCGGGCGGGTGCTGCTCAATGGCTACCCGACCGGCGTCGAGGTCTGCGATGCGATGGTCCATGGCGGCCCGTACCCGGCCACCTCCGATGCCCGCGGCACCTCGGTCGGCACCCTGGCGATCGATCGCTTTCTGCGCCCGGTGTGCTACCAGAACGTGCCCGATGCCTTGCTCCCCGAAGCGCTACGCGATGCCAACCCGCTGGGTATCCAGCGCCTGGTCGATGGCAAGCCAAGCAACGCGGCCCTGAACTGATCACGGAGCAACTATTGCTCGCCGGACAACTGCAGTGCCCGACACTTTCGCATTAACCGACAACAAGAGCGCTGACATGACAGAGCACGCGAACACCCAAACACCGCTACACCTGAGCAAAGACGCTGCGCTATTCAACACCGGTACCTGGATCGGCCGCGTCTGGCTGGCGCAGCAGGGCCCGGCCGTGGTGCTGGTCAAAGCCGGCGCCGTGCACGATATCAGCGCCCAAGTGGCGACCGTCTCGGCCTTGCTCGAAGTAGCTGAGCCGGTGGCCTACCTGCGTTCGCTGCCGTTGGGCGAGGCGCTGATCGAGTTGCCGGCGCTGCTGGCCAACAGCGACCCGAATCATCGCGATCCGGCCTTGCCCTGGCTGCTGGCGCCGATCGACCTGCAGGCGGTCAAGGCCGCCGGCGTGACCTTCGCCGCCAGCCTGCTGGAGCGGGTGGTCGAGGAGCAGGCCAAGGGCGATCCGGCCAAGGCCGACGCGATCAGGGCGACGCTAGCCAGCCGCATCGGCGCCGATCTGTCGCAGATCGTTCCGGGCTCGGCGCAGGCTGAAGCCTTGCGCAAGGTCCTGGTAGAGCAGGGGCTGTGGTCGCAGTACCTGGAAGTGGGCATCGGCCCGGACGCCGAGGTCTTCACCAAGGCCCAGCCGTTGTCGGCGGTCGGCCATGGCGCCGATATCGGCATTCACCCGAAGTCGAGCTGGAACAACCCCGAGCCGGAAGTGGTGCTGGCGGTGTCGAGCAACGGCACGGTGCAGGGCGCCACCCTCGGCAACGACGTCAACCTGCGCGACTTCGAAGGGCGCAGCGCCTTGCTGCTGTCCAAGGCCAAGGACAACAACGCCTCGACCGCACTGGGGCCGCTGCTGCGGCTGTTCGACGAGACCTTCAGCCTTGAGGATGTGCGCAGCGCCGAGGTCGACTTGCGGGTCGAAGGCCTGGACGGCTTTGTGCTCCAGGGCCGCAGCTCGATGCGCCAGATCAGCCGCGACCCGCTCGACCTGGTGCAGCAGACCCTGAATGAAAACCACCAGTACCCTGACGGCCTGGTGCTGTTTCTCGGCACCCTGTTCGCACCCAAACAGGACCGCGACCAGCCGGGCAACGGCTTCACCCACAAACCCGGCGACGTGGTGACCATCAGCAACGGGCAGCTGGGCAGCCTGTGCAACCGGGTGACCACCAGCGACCTGGCGCCGCAGTGGGACTTCGGCGTGCGCGCGCTGATCGACAGCCTTGCCCGGCGCGGCCTGCTTGATGCCGCTGTGAGCGCCCGGCAGAGTTGATTGAAAGACGTTCCAGGGATGAGTGTGTGACGGCCTGAAGGATCGCCCCGGCGATAAAACCGAGATGAGCGCGCTGAAGAAGTACCAACGCATCACCGTTGTCTTCCTGCTGTTGATCGGCATCGTCAACTACCTGGACCGTAGCGCGGTGTCGATCGCCAACACCTCGATCCAGAAGGACATGATGATCAGCCCGTCGCAGATGGGCATCCTGCTCTCGGCGTTTTCCATCGCCTATGCCTTCGCCCAGTTGCCCATGGGCCTGATCATCGACCGCCTGGGCAGCAAGATCGCCCTTGGCGCCTTGTTGCTGGCCTGGTCGGTGGCGCAATCGGCGTTCGGCATGGTCAACAGTTTTGCCGGCTTCATGGGCTTGCGCGTGCTGCTGGGGATTGGCGAGGCGCCGATGTTCCCCTCGGCGGCCAAGGCGCTGTCGGAGTGGTTCGATGCCAACGAGCGCGGCACGCCTACCGGCTTCTCAAGAGCAAGGCGCAGTACCTGGCCGAACTAGCCGTGCAAGGCAAGCCGTTGCCAGGTGAGTACCAGGCGCCACAGGCAACGGCAGAGCCCAAGGCTTCGTACTTTGCCGGCTGGCTCGACCTGTTCAGGCACCGCAGTACCTGGGGGATCAGTGCGATCGTCGCGCTGTGTTCGGCGCTGGCGTATTTCCTGTTGCTCAAGGCGCCGATTGGCAACGCACAAGCCGCGCCTGAGCGGGTGGTGGGCGTGACGCAATAAGGGGCAGGGTGCAGGGGGCGATGATTGATCACGCCGCCCTGCGACTGTTACTGCACCGGGTTGATGAACGGCCCACCGGTGACCTGGACGAACAGCTTGCGAAACTCTTCGTTCTCAGGGGTAAGGATCAGTGCCTGACGCAGGAACTCCACGCCCTCGCGGGCATTGTCCAGCTGGCAATTGAGGGCGAAGGCCAGGTACAGGTTCTGGGCATTGAAGAAATCGTACGACAGCGCGACCTTCACCAGGTGCAGTGCACCGTTCAGGTCCTGGGCCTGAAAGCGTGCGTTGAACTCCTGGTTGAACTGACTGGCGTCGCTGGCGCTCAAGGCCGACAGCCCGGGTTGCTTGCGCAACACCACGGTGTGGCCATTGCCGACTTTCGAATCGGTCTCTTCGATGGTTTCGATCAGCCAGTGCCCCAGGCCTACCGAGTTGATCATGTTGATCGCCCGCAGCATGCTCTGTAGCGAGAACACATGGTAGTGCCCGCGCCAGTTGTATTCAGGCATCACGCTCATGTCGACGCGTTTTTCGAACGCATCGATCATCGACTCCAGGGTGGTCAGGGCGCGTACCCGGTCATTGGGGTCGGCGTTCCTTTTCGGGAAGATGCAAAAGAACACGCCATCGTCCTTGATCACCCGCGCGGCCTCGACATAGGCGGCAAACAGGTTGGGCACGTGTTCGATGACGTGGGAGCTGATCAGGTAGTCGAAGGTTTCATCGGCGAAGGGGATATCGGTGAAATCGCCCAACGCATCGATCCGGGCAGGCGGGACTTGATAGTTGGCCTGTTCGTTCTTGTAGAGGTTGAAGTCTTTCAGATCCAGCGGGTAGAGAAACGACTCACCGTCGCAAGGGCCCAGATTGAGGCAGTCGGGCAAATAGAAAGCGTTATGGCTGGCAGCGCCAATCTCCAGGCCGGAACCCTGGCAATACTTGTTGGCCAACGCCATACCCATCTCGTTCATATCGAATCCTGTCTGCCCCTGAAAATAGATGCCAGGCCGAATATACGGCCTGGCACACAGTTTATCGGCAGCGGCGGCAGATTGTTGAGGGCGCCAGGGATTAAAGAAACTTGATCGGGTAATTGACGATCAGGCGGTTCTCATCGATGTCGTAGCTGCTGAAATCCCGGCGCAGGGTCGAATTGCGCCAGCGCAGCGACAGGTCCTTGAGCGGGCCGCTCTGGAACACGTAGCCCAGCTCCGTCTCGCGGCCCCATTCCTTGCCGTTGCGGGTGGCGCTGGTGTGCACATGAGCACCGGACAGGTAGCGGTTCATCAGGGTCAGGCCCGGCACGCCGAGGGCAACGAAGTCATAGTCGTGACGCAACTGCCAGGAGCGTTCGCGGGCGCTGTCGTAGCTTGAGTTGTAGGTGTCGTTGGCCAGCGGGTAGCCGGCGGTGCCGTTGACCCGCATCCAGCCGGTCTCGCCGTACACCCGTTGCAGGCCGAGGGAGAAGGTGTGTGCGCCGGTTTTCGCAGACAGCATCAGCGTTGCGGTTTTGTTGTCCAGCTGGCCTGCCTTGGCCGCGCCGTCTTCATCGCCCAGAAACAGGCCAAGGTTGGCGCCCAGCTTCCAGCTGCCCACAGCCTGGCTGTGGATCAGGTTCAGGTACTGCTGTTGGTAGATGTCCTCGAGCTGGGCATACCACAGGCCCACCTGGGTGGCCTTGTCGTTGAACAGGTACTCGCCGCCGGCAAAGTTGAAACGGTCCGAGGTGGCGTCGGGCCGGCCGGTCATGAACATGCGCTCCATGCTGGCGTCGTTGCGCGGGCTGTTGCCGCGAAACTGGCCGGTATAAAGGGTCAGGTTGTCGATTTCCCGTGAAGTCAGCTGGGCGCCGCGAAAGGTCTGTGGCAGCGAGCGGCCATCGTCCGAGCGCAAGATCGGCAACAGCGAAACCCATTCACCGACTTTCAGTTCCGTCTTCGAATAGCGGGCCTTGAGCGCAACCCCCAGGCGGCCAAAGTCGTCGGCCGGGCGGCCATCATCGTGCACTGGCAGCAGTTGCGTACCGGCCGTGCCGCGACCGCCATCGAGCTTGACCGAGTACAGCCCCAGCAGGTCGACGCCAAAGCCTAGCGTACCCTGGGTGAAGCCCGAACGCAGGTCGAAGATGAAGCTTTGCGTCCATTCCTCGGCCTTGCCCTGGGGGTAGGCCGGGTTTACGAAGTTGCGGTTGTGGTAGAAGTTGCGCAGGTTCAGCGACGCCGTGGTGTCGTCGACCAGGCCGGCTGCCGAGGCGCCAAGCGAGGCTGTCGAGCAGATCAACAGTGACGCAAGGTTGGCGGTTTTGGTGCGTGCAAGGATCTTCATTATTGTTATTTCCTTTCTAGTGAGCGCAGCAAGCCCTCGCAGCGCAAAGGCTGCGAAAAATGGCGGTTACAGGAGGGAGTGGGGGTCAGGCGCCGATCAGGGCAACCAGGGCGGGCACGGTGAGCACGGCGGTGTAGTAGCCCATGAACTGCACGCCGATGTTGAAGCCCAGAAAGCGCGAGAGAAATCCGCCCAGCAGGCCAATGGTGACGATCACCAGCAAACCGAGCAGGCCGCCTTCCCAGATGCCGATCACCAGGATCAGGCCGACAAAGGTCGCGATCACCGCTTCATGGCTGATTTTGCGCGACACGTAGGAGGCTGCCCGGTGCGCGTAGTTCATGGTGAAGGGGTAGGCGATCAGGATGGCGACGATCACCGCCAGCATGCCGTAGCCGAGAAACTCCCAGGTGCTGAGCAGCGAGTGCAGGTTGTTGACCTGGCCGCTGGCGGCATCGACGCTAAAGCGCGGTGGTGCATTGAACAGCGGCGCAGCCGGGCCGGCGGCGACCGGGCTCAGCGGCAGGCCGAAAGCGATCAGCGGAATCAGCGCTTCGGCGATGTAGGTGGACTCGGTGACGCCGTTGCGCGCAGTGATCACTGTGGTCAGGCGATGGTAGACGTGCTTGACCCGCGAACCGACCGCCTCGCCGAGAATCACGGTCATGGCCACCGGGCTGAACACGAAGGTGGCGCTGGAGACCACCGCAGTAACGGCCGTCCACAGGCTTTGCTTGCTGTCGAGCACGCGCAGTGGGTTGGGAAAGAAACTGCCCCAGCTTTTTACGTCAGGCGACAACGAGAAGGTGCGCGGTTGCTGGCGACGCATGCTGGCGCGCTCGGCCGGCGCCAGCAGAGAGAACAGCGCGGCGATCAACGGGCCGATGGCAATGCCGAGGAAGTAGCTGACGCTGAGCTTGACCCCATGCTGCGCGGTCAGGGTCTGCAGGCCGATAATCACCATGACGAACGGGATCAGGGTCAGCACCGCTGCCAGGCGGCCTTTGGAGAACCAGGCGATGGCCACCGCCGCCAACAGGAATACCCACGGCGCGGCATGCTTGATCATGTCGCCGAACGGCGCCAGCATTACCGCGAACAACACCGCCATGGGCACGGCGATCAGGGCGGCAATCACCGCGCCGGAAATCATCTTGCGCAGGGCAATGTGCGGAACCCCGAGGTTGCGCAAAAAGTTCGCTTCGCGCATCAATGGCGTGGCCATGGTGTCGCCCGGGATGCCGAGCAAGGCGGTCGGCACCGCATGGGTCATGTGCTTGGCCACGGCGCCGGCCAGAAAGAAGGTCAGCACGCCGGGGGCGGGTACACCCAGCAGTACCACCAACAGCGTCAGCGGCGCGAGGGTGGTGGTTTCATCGCTGCCGGAGATCAGGCCGATACCGGCAAAGATCACCGCGCCAAGAACCCCCATGCCCAGGGCGATCAGAAACTGATCCATCAACAGGGCAATCATGACCGGCCTCCGGCGGCGCTGGCGGCGCGGACCACCACGGCAGGTGTCACGTCAGGGTTGTCCGGGGGTGAGCGCAGGCCTTTTTCGTAGTCGGCGAACAGGTCATACAGGTCCATCTCGCGCAGTTCGGCAATCGTCGCCGCAGGCAGGTCGCTCAAGCTGCCGAGAGGGCCGAATTCGTTTTGCAGCTCGACAAGGATTTTCGCCCGCCAGGCCGGGTCTGCCAGGTGCTCGACAACGTTGCGCTTGGGCTTGAACAGCGCTGCGCTGATGGCGCCGCCGGCCAGGCAGCCGACAATACCGACCAGCATGGCGTAGGCGCGGGCCATTTGCAGCGACTCCACCCAGTCGGTCAGCAGGTGCTGGGCGGTGAAAAACGCGCCGAGGCTGACGCTGGCGCCAATGGCGATGGAACAGATAAGGTGACGACCGTCGACGGTGTCGCCCCAGACTTCGAACAGTTCGGCTTTCATCGGGATTCTCCCACTGCCCTTGCGGGCTTTTATTGTTATGAAGGTGAAGAGATAACGCTTATTGCATTGCACACAGGCGGCGTTGGGCGAGCAGGGCACGGGCGACCCTGGAGCCGGTCGGCCGGCCGAGTTCGGCACTGATAAACTCACCGGCATCGATCAGGGCGCCAAGATCGACGCCATGGTTCACGCCCAGGCCGTCGAGCAGGTACACCAGCTCTTCGCTGGCGACATTGCCAGTGGCGCCGGGCGAATACGGGCAGCCACCCAGGCCTGCGACCGAACTGTCGAACACCCGTACATCGGCTTCCAGCGCCGCATGGATATTGGCGATGGCCATACCGTAAGTATCGTGGAAATGCCCGGCCAGCGCGCTGACCGGCACCACCTGGCGACAGGCCGCGAGCAGCGCCCGGGTCGCCGCCGGCGTACCGGTGCCGAGGGTGTCGCCAAGGCTGATTTCATAGCAGCCCATGCCAAACAATGCAGCGCTGACCGCAGCCACGGCTTCAGGCTTTACTGCACCGGTGAACGGGCAACCCATGACGCACGACACGTAGCCGCGCACGCGGATGCCGGCGTCACGGGCGCGGACCATGACCTGCTGGTACTGGCGCAGGCTTTGTTCGATCGAGCAGTTGAGGTTTTTTTGCGAGAATGCCTCGGAGGCGGCGGCGAACACCGCGACCTCCTGGCAACCCGCGGCGATTGCCGCCTGCAGCCCTTTGAGGTTGGGCACAAGCGCCGTCCAGGTTACCCCCGGGCGCACAGGCAACGCCTTGAACACCTCATCGGACCCGGCCATCTGCGGCACCCAGCGCGGCGAGACAAACGCCCCGGCTTCCAGGGTTTGCAACCCGGCGTCGGCCAGGCGCTGGAGCAATTGCACGCGAATCTGCGGCGACAGCGTCAGCTTTTCATTTTGCAGGCCATCCCTGGCGCCGACTTCGACCAGCCGTACCGCGTCCATTACTGCGCCCGCTTGTGCTTGAGCAGTTCTGCCGCCTTGTCGGCGCGCACATCGCGGGCCTCGACCATCTGCTTGACCAGCCAGTTGAGCTCATCGCCGCGGGCCCCGGCCGCCAGGGCAATGTTGCGTGCGTGCAAGGCCATGTGCCCGCGCTGAATGCCTTCGGTCGACAGTGCCCGCAGCGCCCCGAGGTTTTGCGCCAGGCCCACGGCGACGGCGATTTCGGCCAGTTCCTGGGCAGTTTTCACCCCGAGGATGCGCAGCGACAGTTGCGCCAGCGGGTGGGTCTTCGTGGCGCCGCCGACCAGGCCGACCGGCATCGGCATCTCCAGAGTCCCGACCAGATGGCCCTGGCGGTCTTTTTCCCAGGTGGTCAGCGAGCCGTAGTGGCCGTTGCGGCAGGCATAGGCATGGGCGCCGGCTTCCACTGCGCGCCAGTCGTTGCCGGTGGCGACGATCAAGGGGTCGATGCCGTTCATGATGCCCTTGTTGTGGGTGGCGGCCCGGTAGGGATCGACCACGGCAAAATTGTACGCATCGAGGATGCCCTCGATGACCTCTTCACCGCTGTAGGCGCCCGTGCCCAGGTGTTCGGGAGCGATGCGCAGCTGAGCCCTGGCCAGGCGCAGGTCGGCGAGGTTGGAAAGGATGCGCAGGCGCACCTTGCCGCCGGTGATTTCCTCCAGCAGCGGCGCCACCGCCTCGGCCATGGTGTTGACGGTGTTGGCGCCCATGGCGTCGCGCACGTCGACGATCAGGTGGGCGACCAGCATCGGCCCGCGCGGGCTCTGGGCGAAAGTGTGCACTTCGATGTCGCGGCAGCCGCCACCGAGGCTGTTGAGCAACTGGTCCTTGCGGTTGGCCAGCTCGATGATTTCGTCCTTGCGGCGCATCAGGCTCAGGCGGGCATTGTAGGGGTCGTCGATCTCGACGATCTGCACCTGGGCACGCATCAGCGGCAGCGAACTGGAGGTCTGGAAGCCGCCGGCCTCGCGGGCCAGCTTGGCCATGAACGAGGCGGCGGCGACCACCGAAGGCTCTTCGACCACCAGCGGCACGATGACGTCGCGGCCGTTGATCTGGAAGTTGCTGGCCACGGCGTAGGGCAATTCGAAGGTGCCGAGGACGTTCTCGATCATGCCGTCGGCGATTTCCAGCGGCAGGGCGCCGGCGTCGCGAAGCAGGGCGAGGTCCTGCTCGGGCAGTTCGAGCACTGCTTGCAAGTGGCTCAAGCGTTCGGCAGGCGACATGGCGCGGAACATGGGCAGGCGGGAGTCGATGCTCATGGGGAGGGCTCTCTTGCAGTTATTGTTGTGAGATGGCGCCACCCTAGTCCGAACTGTTGTGCTAAAGAAGGTACAGTTTGGACAGACAGTACCCAAGCTGTACCCTCAGTGGACAAAAGGCATTCAGGACACCTGACGATGGCGCGGCTGACACTCGCAGAACAACTGGCGGCATCCCTGGCCGGGCAGATCGGCAATGGCACCTACCGGGTCGGCGAGCGCCTGCCGTCGCTGCGCGAGTGCATGCGCCTGTTCGGCCATTCGAAAAACACCGTGATCAACGCCTATGAAGCGCTGGCTGCCCAGGGGCTGGTCGAGGCTCGCCACGGGCAGGGCTTTTTCGTCAAGCAAGGCGCACCCAACGGCCACGAAGCCGAAGAACCGATGCCCTACGAGCGGGCGATGGACACCATCTGGCTGATGCGCCAGCAGTTCGTCCGCGAGCCCGGCCACTCACCGCTGGGCGAGGGCTTCCCGCCGGTCGAGTGGCTAATGGACATGCGCCTGGACAAGTTCACCCGGCAGATCATGCGCACCGGGGTGACCACGCTGTTCCGCTATGGCAACCGCCTGGGCAACGCCAGCCTGCGCCAGCACCTGGTGCAGAAGCTCGCCAGCTATGCAATCAGCGCCAGCCCCCGGCAAATCGTCACCACCCATGGCGCCAACCATGCCCTGGACCTGATCATCCGCCGCTTCGTCGCCCCGGGCGACAGCGTGCTGGTCGAAGACCCGGGCTATTACCCGCTATTCGGCAAGCTGCAACTGCAAGGTGCGCGGATGCTCGCGGTGCCGCGTTTAGCGGATGGCCCGGACATCGAGGTGCTGGAGCAGCACCTGCGCGAGCACAGGCCCAAGCTGTTTTTCATTCAGTCGGTGGGCCACAACCCGACCGGCTCGGACATTTCCCCAAGCAAGGCCCATCGGTTGGTGCAACTGGCCGCAGAACATCAGTTCATCCTGGTGGACGACGACGCCCTGGCCGATTTCAAACCGGCCTCGGCGATCAAGGTCTCGGCGCTCGACCAGTTGCAGCGCTCGCTGTACGTCGGCAGTTTCTCCAAGTCGGTGTCGGCGGCGCTGCGGGTCGGCTTCATTGCCGGCAGCAAGGAGGTCATCGACGAGCTGGGTGACCTGAAGATGCTCCTGCACACCAGCAGCTCGGAGCTGTGCGAGCGCACCGTTGACGTGATCCTCACCGAAGGGCATTTTCTGCGCCACCTGATCCGCCTGCAGGAGCGCCTGAAAGCCGCCACCACGGCGGGCCTGCAGATGCTCGACGAGATCGGTGCCGAGGTGTTCGTGCGGCCAGAGCAGAGCCTGTACCTGTGGGCGCGGTTTCCTGGGGTCGAGGATGCCAAAGAGCTGACCCGCCAGCTATTGCCCAAGGGCTTCATGATTGCCCCGGGGCATATCTTTTCGCCCGAGCAGGCCCGGGTGAACCCATGGACGCGGTTAAACGTGGCGTATTTGAATGATGCGCTGCTCAAGGCGATGGTGAGGGACTGAATGAGCGAAGACTACGCAGTATGGGATATCGATCAGATTCTTGAGGCTTACAGCCATGAGCCTGAACTCAGGGCGGGTGTCGAAGCCGGCCTGACAGCGTTGCTGGTTTTTCTCGAAAAGCATCAGCTTCTGACCTGTCGGGTAACCGATGCGCAAGGCAAGCTGTTCAAGCGCGCGCTCATGGCCAGCGAGATAAGCGGGGAGGGCAAGCTGCTTACCCATGGCCGCAACAATCCGGTACAGCGCTGGCTGGGCTCCAAAGGCGGGCAAAAGAATCCGCCGGACATGAAACTGCTGGAAAAAGCCCTGGCCACGATTCGTAAAGCGCAGTGAAGGGGGGGAACCTGGTTTCACCTGCCAGCGCTTAGCGGGCAAACAACAGCTCGGCGAAGCGGTCGGCCATGGTCGGCTTGGACTGGGCAGGCCAGATGGCACTGAGCTCGAAGTGCGGCAAGTCGGCGCCATCGCGGATCTCGCTGTACTTCATGCCTTCGAATTGCAGGGCCTGCACCGTTGCCGGCAACAGCGAAACCCCCCGGCCGGCGGCAACGTAGGCGACGACCGTCAGGGTGCGGTTGGCCTCCTGGATAATCTCGATCGGGTGCCCGAGGCGGCGAAACGTGCCGACAATGGCATTGCGAATCAACGGCAACTGCTGTTCGGGAAACCATACCAGCCCGGTGGCGGCCAGTTGCTCCATGCCCACCTTGCCGTCTTCGCCCAGCGCGTAGCCACTGGGTAGCACGGCAATCAGCGGGTCCTGGCTGATGAGCTTCTCGCGCATGTTGCCCTGGATCGACACCGGCGTGTGCAGCAGGCCGATATCGATTTCGCCCCGTTGCAGGGCCAGGCCCTGCTCGGCGTTGCTCATCTCGCGCAGCACCACTTCTACACCCGGGTAGTTTGCCTGCATGCGGTCCAGTGCCCGGGGCAGGGCGCCAAACAATGCCGTGGAGACGAAGCCGATGATCAGCCGGCCGGCCCGCTTGGCGCCGATGGCGCGGGCACGCTGGGTGGCGGCGTCAATCCTGGCCAGGCTGACGCGGATGTCATCGATGATCGCGGTAGCCGCAGGGGTCAGTACGGCGCCGCGCCGCGACCGCTCGAACAGCTTGACCCCCAGCTCGTTTTCCATCCGCACCAGGGCCTGGCTCAACGCCGGCTGGGCAATCCCCAGGTGTTCTGCGGCGCGGGTGATGCTGCCGGTGTCGGCGATTGCCAGGAAGTAACGCAGGTGACGGTTTTCCATAAGCCCACGGTATGAATATTGATCGTTGACATAATAGATATCAATCCAAGATTTTCATAGGATGGCACCAAGGATCGGATCCAATAAAGCCTTGCAGACTGGCAGGCAATAACAAGGAAGCGCAATGACCCAGGATGGCGAAAGGACGATCAGCCAGGAACACACCGCCGAAGGGTTTGCCGATCGTTGGTGCGCACAAGGCGCAGCGGTGATCAGCGCGATAGACAGCCACGCTCACGTTTTCGTCCAGGGCTTGCGCCTGGCTCCAGAGCGGCGGCACACGCCGGACTACAACGCCAGCGTGGATGATTACGCCCGCCACCTGGCCGCCAACCGGATTTCCCATGGCGTGCTGGTACAGCCGAGTTTTCTTGGCACCGACAATACCTTCCTGCTGGCGGCGCTTGAACGCTATCCGTCGCGCTTTCGTGGCGTGGTGGTGGTCGCGCCGGATATCGACGAGCCACAGTTGCAAGCGCTGGCGCTGCAGGGTGTGGTCGGCGTCCGGCTGAACCTGATCGGTGTCCCCCTGCCGGCGCTGCGCAGCCTGCTGTGGCAAGGTTTTCTGGCACGCATCAAGGCCCTGGACTGGCATGTCGAGGTGCAGTGCCAGGCCCAGGACCTGCCTGGCCTGCTCAGCGTACTGCTGGCCAGCGGCTGCAAGGTAGTGGTCGACCACTTTGGCCGCCCGGACCCACGCCAGGCCGAGGCCGACCCAGGCTTTGAGTATTTGCTGCGCCAGGGCGACAGCGCCCGGCTGTGGGTCAAGTTGTCCGCTGCCTATCGCTGTGCACAGCCGGCTGCCGACCCCGGCGGCCGGGCCTTTGGGCAACGGGCCACGCGGCTTTTGATGCAGGCCTTTACCAGTGAGCGGCTGCTCTGGGGCAGTGACTGGCCTCATACCCAGCACCGCCAATGGGTCGATTACGCCGCGGCGAAGTCGGCGCTGGCCGACTGGGTACCTGACCCGCTCGAGCGCCACGACGTGGTGTGCCAAACCCCGAAGAAACTGTTCAAGTTCAATCCATAAGGAGTTTCCATGAGCCTTTCAAGCTTGCAGCGCAGAGCCGCTTTTCGTCGCCAGGTCGAAGCCCGCAAGGGGCTGCTGGTCGCCGGTGTATTCAATGCCCTGAGCGCACGGATCGCTGCCGATATCGGTTTTCAGGCCTTGTACCTGAGCGGCGCAGGGGTGACCAACATGGCGCTCGGCCTGCCGGACCTTGGTTTCGTCGGGCTGGACGAGATGGCTGCCCATGCCGCCCGGGTTCGCGATACCACCGACTTGGCGCTGATCGTCGATGCCGACACCGGCTTCGGCAATGCCCTGAACGTGCGCCACTCGGTACGGGTGCTGGAGCGCAGCGGGGCAGATGCCATCCAGTTCGAGGACCAGGTGCTGCCGAAGAAGTGCGGGCATTTCAATGGCAAGGAAGTGATCAGTTGCGCCGAGATGGTCGGCAAGCTCAAGGCGGCGGTCGATGCCCGCCAGGACCCGAACCTGCTGATCATCGCCCGCACCGATGCCTGCGCGGTAGAAGGCATGGAGGCGGCCATCGAGCGCGCCCATCGTTATGTGCAGGCGGGTGCCGATATCCTGTTCATCGAGGCCACCGAAAGCCTCGAGGACATCAGGCGCCTGCCGGCGCTGTTCAGCACGCCGAACCTGATCAACATCGTCATCGGTGGCAAGACCCCGACCTTGAGCCGCGATGAGCTGGCAGCGCTCGGCTACGGCATCGTGCTCTACGCCAATGCCGGCCTGCAGAGCGCCTCACTGGGCATGCAACGCGCCTTGGCTACGCTGCTGCGCGACGGCCGCCTGGACGAAGATCCGTCGCTGGTGGTGCCGTTCGCCGAGCGCCAGCGCCTGGTGAACAAGACGATGTTTGATCAACTTGAGCGTCACTACGCTGCGCCTGACAGGTAATTGAACTGCGGCGCCTGCCGCGTATCAACGTCCTTGCGTGCATCTGAACAACAACGTGTGAAACACCGAGACCCTGAAGTTTCGGTGGCGGTTTCCTTCGTCTGAAAACTGACTCAATACAATATTTAATAATCTGAGGTCGGAAGTGGTTATGGATAACCTGATTACGAAAGTTTCAGCAAGTAACACCTGTAACGTGAGCACTAGTGCACGTCGAACGCAGTTGGCGTCGCCGCCCATGCGTGTATTCAGCCACCAGCGCCTCGGGCAGATCCCGCAACTGGTCAGGCATGCGCCCCACCTGATGGAATCCATCAGCCTGGTGGCACGTGTACTGCCGTTCAAAGTCAACGATTACGTGGTCAACAAACTGATCGACTGGACGGATGTGCCAAACGATCCGATCTTTCGCCTGACCTTTCCCCAGGCGCAAATGCTTGACGCCGAAGACCTCGAACAACTGGCGTATTGCGTACGCAACGAGGTCGGTGAACAGCAACTTAACGCGCTCATCCAGCGCGTGCGCGACGGCATGAACCCGCACCCGGCGCACCAGCAGTTGAACGCGCCTTCCCTGGATGGGCAACTGCTGCAAGGGGTGCAGCACAAGTACGCGCAAACGGTGCTGTTCTTTCCCAGCCACGGTCAGACCTGTCACAGTTACTGCACTTTCTGTTTTCGCTGGCCGCAGTTCATTGGCGACAAGTCGCTGAAGTTTGCTTCGAACGATGGCGAACAGTTGCACCGCTATCTGGCGCGCCACCCTGAGGTGACCGACGTGCTGTTCACCGGCGGCGACCCCATGGTGATGACGGCCGCGCACCTGACGCGCTACCTGGAACCGTTTCTGCAACCGGCGCTGAGCCATGTCACCACCATCAGGATCGGCACCAAGGCACTGAGCTACTGGCCGTACCGTTTCGTCAGCGACACCGATACGCCGCAGTTGATGGCGCTGTTGCGCCGCCTGGTGGACAGCGGCAAGAACGTCGCGCTCATGGCCCATTTGAACCATTGGCGGGAACTGACCACGCCAGTCGCCGAGCAAGCAGTGTCTGCCCTGCAGCAACTGGGCATCGTGATCCGTGCCCAGGGGCCGGTACTCCGGCACATCAACGACAGTGCCAGCACCTGGAAGCGCAACTGGGAGCAGCAAGTGCGCCTGGGCATCGTGCCCTACTACATGTTCGTGGAGCGCGATACCGGCCCGCAGGACTACTTCCAGGTGCCCCTGGCGCGGGCCCTGTCGATTTACAACGAGGCCATCGAATCCGTCTCGGGCCTGGCGAAAACCGCGCGGGGCCCCTCGATGAGCGCCGGGCCGGGCAAGGTCGAGGTCAGCGGAACCCTCGACCTGCAAGGGCAACGCTATTTCCTGCTGAAGTTCATTCAGGCGCGCGATACCCGCTGGCTGGGCAAGCCGTTCCTGGCCAGGTACAGCGAGACCGCCTGCTGGCTCGATCAACTGCAACCGCCGCAGGGGCAGTCGGAGTTTTTCTTCGAGGCCCAATACCGCCGGTTCGTCGAGCAAGGAGCACAACAAGCTACGCAAGCGCTCGTACGGGGTGAGGCATGAAGGCGCTGGCCTGCGAAATGGCCATCATCGGCGCCGGCTACTGTGGCTTGAGTGCGGCAATCGAGCTGGCTGGCCGGGGTTTTGGCGTACGCGTCTTCGAACGCGGCGAATGGGCGGGCAATGCCAGCGCCTTCAATTTCGGCTCGGTGGCGGCCATGCCCCCGGCCTTGCCCAATCGCGACGCGCAAGGCTCCCAAGGCGCCGATGCGCAGCAGCGCCTGCGCGCGGTGCTGGAGCCGATCAGCGAACTCAAGCGCCAGATCGACACCTTCGAATACGACTGCCAGTGGCGTCAGCCCGGGCACATTACCCTGGCAATGGATGATGATGCGGCGCGCACGCTCAAGCAGCGTCATGCCGAGGCGAGCACGCTGTTTGGCGGCGGTGTGCATTGGCTGGACGCCCGTCAGGTCAGTGCACAAACCGCTGCGCAAGGGGTGGTGGCGGGGCTGCTCAATGAGCACTTTGCCTTGATTGATCCCGCCGGGCTGCTGCTTGCCATGCGCAATCACGCCCAGGCCCTTGGCGTGCGCATCGACTACTCAAGCCCGGTGCTTGCGCTCGATCCGCAGGCAGACTCGGTCAACCTGCAGTTGCCTGCGGCGCGGGTCAACGCGGCGCGGGTACTGATCGCCAGCGAGGAAGCCTGGGGCCTCTGCACAGAGGCTGCGTTGCAACCGCTGACGATGTTCCAGACCCACCTGTGCGAAAGCCAGGTGCTCGGCGCGCGGGATTTGCAGCTGATATCCCGGCGTGCCCGCGTCTATGGCACCGCCACCGCCGACAAGGATTACTTTCGCGTGCACCACGGCCGCTTGTTGTTCGGCAGTCGCCTGGGCCTGGTACCGCTGGATGCCAGCCCGCAGGCCGTGGTCGCCGCCTTGCAGGCGCGGCTGGCGGGCTATTTTCCGTCACTGGCGGCAATCCCGGTGGCCAGGGTGTGGTCGGGCAGCCTCGGCTTTACCGACAACGGCCTGCCGCGCCTGGGGGCCAGCGGCCCGGTGTCCTGGGGCGGTGGTTACTGCGGCAGCGGCATTGCCACGGCCGTGCAGTGCGGGCGGCAGTTGGCAAGGATGGCGACCGAGGCCGGTGTCACCACGGGCTCGCAACCGATGCAATCACGCCAGCGCTGAGCCCGCCCGGGCGCGCTGCGGTTTCCTGAAGCATGCAGGGAGTGTGTTATCCATGAATACCTATGAAATCCCGTCGGTAGGCGCCAAGGGCGTGTCGCGTCACGGCGAGCGCTTCGACGTCATCGGCCTGGGCATCGGCCCGGCCAACCTGAGCCTGGCGGCGTTGCTGGAGCCTTGCAAAGGCTTCAAGAGCATGTTCTTCGAGCGCCGTGCCGACTTTCGCTGGCACGAAGGCATGATGCATGTGAACTCTTCGCTGACCACCAGCTTTCTCAAGGACCTGGTAACCCCGGCTGATCCTTGCAGCCCGTATTCGTTCATCGCGTTCCTGAAGAACACCGAGCGGTTCTACTCGTTCCTCAACGCGCGCTTTCCCACGGTGCGCCGCAAGGAGTTCGAGCAGTACATGGTCTGGGTCTGCCGGTCGCTGCACAACCTGACGTTCGACAGCGAGGTGCTGCGGGTGTCCAGGGATGGCAACGAGTGGGTGATCAACCACGCCAAGGGCACGGCGAGGACCGCCAACCTGGTGGTCGGTGCCGGCCAGCGGCCGTTCATTCCCAAGTGTGCGCAAGCCTGCCTGGGGCCGGCGGTGATGCATTCCTCACAGTTCGTGGTCAAGGCCCCGCAGGTGAGCGGCAAGCGCGTGGTGGTCATCGGTGGCGGCCAGAGCGGGGCGGAACTGATGCAGATGATGCTCAACCTGCCAGAAGCCAGCGCACCGGCGTCGCTGGTGTGGGTCAGCCGGCGCAGCAACTTTTTGCCGATGGACGACTCGCCCTTTGTCAACGAGTGGTTTGTCCCCGGCTACAGCGATCACTTTTTCGGCTTGCCCGCCGAGCAACGGCAAGGCGCACTCGCCCAGCAGCACATGGCCAGTGACGGGGTGGTCCAGGCCTTGCTCGAGAGCATCTACCGGCGCCTTTACGAGGTGACCTACATCGAGGGGCGCAATCAATTCTGCCGGCTGCTGCCCGGGTCCACCCTGGAGTCGCTGCGCGCGGTAGACGACGGGCTGGCGCTGCGTATCGGCAATGCCACCGGCACGCGCAACCTGGGTGCCGACCTGGTGCTGCTGGCGACCGGTTCCGAGTTTCAGATGCCGGCAGCGCTGCAGCCGCTGCGTTTCGAGATGGCGACGAAAAATGGCCTGCCCGAGCTCAGCGCAGACTATTCGGTGAAATGGTCGCGGGCCGACCACCCACGGCTGTTCTTCCAGAACGCCGCGCGTCACCTGCGCGGCATCGCCGACCCGAACCTGAGCCTGGCCGCCTGGCGCAGCGCCAAGATCGCCAATGCCGTGCTCGGCAAGCCGCACTACGACGTCGGCACGCCGCCGGGGCTGGTCGAGTGGGGCGCAGAAGCGGCGCCGCCGACGTTCCTGATGCAAGACCAACAACTGACTGAATGAAGGACCACATCATGTCTGAAGCACCTTACATCCTCTACCTCGACACCCGTGCCCTGGCCGGCGAAAGGATCGCCGAAATCGCCGCGGGCCATGCGCTTGGCTTCAAAGTGCTGGTCGCCACGCCCACGCCAGAGGTGTTCAAGTCCATGGGTTGCGCAGGGCTGATCGCCACTCGCCTGGGCGACTATGACGCCGCTCAGGAGGCGATTCTTGGCTACCTCGACGAGCAGCGCATCACGCTCTCAGGCATCGTTGCCTGGAAGGACCTGGAGGTCGAACTGGCCAGCCGCCTGAGCCAGCGCCTGGGCCTGGTGGGGAGCTCGGCCGAGGCCGCTGCCAATGTGCGTGACAAGGCGCGCACGCGCCGCTGCCTGGACGCGGTGGCCAACGCCAACCCCCGTTACGCCGTGGTCAGCGACGAACAGGCGTTGCTTGACGGCCTGCAAAGCGTCGGCCTGCCAGCCTTGCTCAAGCCTGCCGGCAACTCGGGCAGCCGCGGCATCTTTGTGCTCGACCAAGGCTGCGATGCGCTGCAGGTGTACCGCGCCTTCCGTGCCTACAACACTGCGGACAAAGGCGAGATGTACGCGCTGTATGGCGAGCATGCGCTGCTTGAGGAACAACTGGTCGGCAGCGAGCACTCGGTGTCGGGGCTGGTCGCCGACGGCCGGGTGGTGATCAACGCAATCATCGACAAGACATTCGACCGCTCGATCCCGATCCAGTACGAAAACACCACACCTTCGCAGCTCGACGGCGCGCTGCAGGAACGTATCTGCGCCATGGTTCGCGCGGCGGTCGCGGCCACCGGCATTGACTGGTGCGGCTTTCATGTCGACCTGATGGTCACCGCCCAAGGGCCGAAGATCCTCGAGATCGGCGGTCGCCTGGGCGGCGAGTTCATCAACTCGCACCTGCTGCCCAACAGCCTGCTGGGCTACTCCCCGTATCAGGCCGTGCTGCAACTGGCGTGCGGGGTGATCCCGGACGGCTGCGTGGATCGCATCGCCAGCGCCGCTACCCGCGCCGGGCAACGGGTGATCATGCCGCCGCGCACCGGCCAGGTGACCCGGGTCGAAGGCTACGAACGCCTGTGGAAACGCAGCGAGATGCGCTTTCTTCAGGTGGTGGCCGGCGAGGGCGCGCAAATGGCCTTGCCCGCCGAGCGCTTCAAGGCCTACGAAATTGCCTATCTGATTGCCCAGTGCGCCTTGGAGGACGATATCCACGCGGTGCTCGGGCAGTTGGCCAGCGAAGTCAAGGTGGACATTGCTCAGCAACGGGAGGCGTCGCATGTCTGAGATCACGGCAAAACAATACCTGCTGGTACCGGCGATGCCGGCGCCGAACGGCCGGCTGCACCTTGGCCACGTCGCCGGCCCGTACCTGAACCTGGACATACTGGCGCGCCACCTGCGCCGCGAAGGCCACCGGGCCAGCATCGTCTGCGCCAGCGACCCCTTCGACTCCTACATTCCGCTGCGCGCCCAGCAGGCGGACGTCGATCCCGCGTCGCTGGCCCAGGAAAGCTGCGCAGGGATCATCAACGACCTGGCCTACATGAACATCCAGGTCGACCTGTTCGTCGATCCGCTCGACCCCGAGCACCGCGAGCAATACCTGGCCGCGCATGTCGACCTGGTCGATCGCTTGAGCGCCCAGGGCCAGGTGAGCTGCGTCGAAGAGCAAATGCCGTGGTCCACCGCCAGGCAGACGTTTGTCAGTGGCAGCTTTCTGACCGGGCACTGCCCGCAGTGCGATCAGGCCATTTCCGGGTTCTTCTGTGAAGACTGCGGCGCACATTTCGAGCCGGACCAGGTGCGCGCGCCACGTGCACGCTGGGGCGAAGAGGTGCCCGCGCGGGCACTGGACAACCTGTTCTTCCAGATCCGCGAGCCGCAGGCGCTGCTCGCGCAGTTGCAGGCCACCCAGACCCCAGACCCATTCATCGACATCGCCCGGCGCCATCTAAGCCGGCTGCCAGCCCGGGTACGGGTCACCAACCACGCCGGATGGGGCTTGCCCTATCAGCTGGACGGTCAGGCGCGGACGCTGTTTGGCCATGGCCTGCTGTTTGGCGCGGTGCGTTTTGTCGGCGACTGCTTTGCCCGGGCGACGGGCCTGGCGCAAAACCCGTTCGATCGCGACTCGCCGGTCATCACGGTCAATGGTTTTGGCATCGACAACAGTGTTTCGCACCTGGTCAGCATCCAGGCGATGGCCATGGCCGACGGCCTTTCCAAGCCGTTCGAGCACTTTCTCATCAACCACTTCTACACGCTGGAGGGGCGCAAGTTTTCCACCAGCCTCGGCTGGGCGGTGTGGGTCGAGGACATGGCCCGCGAAGGGCGGGTACCTTGCGATGCCTTAAGGTACTTCCTGGCCAGCACCAGCCCGATTCACCAGCGCACGGATTTCACCCGGCAAGACTTCGAGCAGTTCCTCAATGGCCGCTACGCGGGCCTGATCGAGCGGGTGAACACGGCACTCGGCGGTGCCGCCAAGGCTGCGGCGGTCGATGCGCCGGTGATGGCTGCATTCGATGCAGCCTACGCCGAGCAGGCCCAGGCCCTGACCTTCGCCAGCTTCGATCCGCAGGCGGTGAGCCGCAGCATCGCCGGCTGGGAGGCGCTGTTCGCCAGCCTGGCTGACGACAACAGTCGGTACTGGTGGCTCAAGGGCCTGGCGGTGCTGGCCTGTCCGTTGCTGCCGACGCTGGCGCAGTCGATCTGGCACAGGCTAGGGCAGCCGGGTGAGGTCAGCGTGCAGGCGTTCAAGCAGCAACGCCGCGCTGCAACCCGAGCCGTCGCCAACGGCCAACTGGAGGCCAGCTCATGAAACCTGCCCTTGAAGGATTGCTCATCGTCGACCTGACCCGGGTACTGGCGGGCCCGTTCTGTACCATGCTGCTGGCCGACCATGGGGCGCGGGTCATCAAGGTCGAGCAGCCGGGCAAGGGCGACGACGCCCGCGCCTATGGCCCGTGGTTTGGCAATAAGTCTGCCTATTTCTCGTCGCTCAATCGCGGCAAGCAAAGCATCGCCCTGGACCTGAAGAAGGCCGAAGACCGGCAGATCTTCGAAGACCTGCTGGAGCACGCCGATGTGCTGACCGAGAACTTTCGCCCAGGCACCATGGAAAAGCTCGGTTATGGCTGGGATACCCTGCATGCGCGCTACCCGCGGCTGATCTACGGCGCCGCCTCGGGGTTCGGGCACACCGGTTCGTCATCCCAGCGGCGCGCCTACGACATGATCGTCCAGGGCATGGGCGGGATCATGAGCGTCACCGGTGAACCAGGACGCACCCCGGTGCGCGTCGGGGTGTCGATCGGCGATATCAGCGCTGGCCTGTTTCTTACCTGCGGGCTGCTGATGGCCTTGCTCAAGCGCCAGCACAGCGGGCATGGCGCGAAGGTCGATATCGCCATGTTCGATTGCCAGCTGGCCCTGATGGAATACTTCATCGGGCGCTATTTCGCCACTGGCGAGGTGACCGGGCCGGTGGGCAGCTACCGGCCGGCGATCGCCCCACCGTTTGGCGTGTACCAGGCGCTCGATGGCGGGCTGATCATCGCGGCCGGCAACGACAAGCTGTTTGCCGTGCTGTGCGAAGCCATTGAGCGCCCGGACATGCTGCTCGATCCGCGCTTCTCGAGCGCCGAAGCACGCAAGGACAACGAGGCACTGCTGGCACAGACGCTCAATGCCGCCCTGGCGGCAAAACCGGTCAGCGCCTGGACCGAGCACTTCGCTGCGGCCGGGCTGCCCGCCGGCCCGATCAACCGCGTCGACCAGGCCGTCGCCCATCCGCAGGTGGCCGAGCGCAACATGCTCATCGACGTCGATGACCCGCAAGTGGGGCGCTACCGCCTGGTGGGTTCGCCGATCAAGATTTCTGACGCGCCTGACCCACGCCAGCGTCGCGCCGCACCGGCACTGGACCAGGATCGCGAGGCGATCCTCAAGCAACTGTCACGCTCCATTCGGGAGGTAAAAGCATGAACGGCACTGCCAATCCCAAGGTCAAGCCACTGCCCGCCGAGTCGCATGTACCGGGCGTGGTGCTGTGCCAGGCGGACTTCGCCGGACTGGGCGCAGGGGTCACGCCGTTCAGGGGCGGGCTGTTTACCGTGGCGCCCCAGTGCACCTCGCGCCCGGACAAGCACGCAGTACGCGAATGCTGGATGATCGCCAACGGCGGTGGGGTGCTGGAATACCAGGGCAGCACGCTGCGGGTCGAGCAGGGCGATGTGCTGCTGTTCGAGCCGCATCATCAGCACCAGATTCACAATGATGGTGTGCAACCGCTGGTCATCAGCACCGTTTGGTGGAATGTCCATGCAGGCTGACCTGGTGGTGGTCGGCGCTGGCATTGTCGGCGCGACCCTGGTGGCCCGGGTACGCCAGTGCTTGCCCGGTTTGTCACTGATGCTGGTCGATGACGGCCAGCGCGCCAGTGCCTCGGCGCTGTCGGCGGGCCTGGTGACGCCGTTTTGCGGCGCGGGCAGCCGGCGCCGGCGCTCGGAGCTGGCCTTCGCCCATTACCAGGCACTGAGCCAGCGCTGGCCGGGGGTCGCCAAGGTTGCGTTCAGCTTTGTCGCCAGCGAGGGGCAAAGGCCGCTGTTGTTCGACGCCAAGCCACTCGAAGGCCGCCTGGCAGCGCTCATGCACCAGTACCGCGGCGCCTCGGCCAAGCCGGCCTTGTTCCAGGCCGGGCATGCCTTTGTCATCGATGTCCCGGGCCTGGTGAGCGCTTACCTGGCACCTGGCGAGGGTCGCCTGACCCGGCTTGCCGCCCGGGTTGAGCGCCTGGACGGCGATGGCCGTGCCTGGTGCCTGCAGACCAGCGCCGGCGCGGTGACGGCGCGGCGCGTGATCTTCGCCAGCGGTGCCCGCAGCAACGCGTTGCTGGGGGCAATCCCGGGCAGCCTGATCAAGAAGATCGTGGCGTTCGACCTGCAAGCTGCACAGCTACCGGACCCAACGCAAGGGGTCATCTACATGCCAGCGCGCAAGGCCTTTGTGATGCCCAACCAGCGCCGCGATGGCTGGCTGTTAAGCATCACCTCTGCCGACTGGCGCGCTGTCGCTGACGGTCGCGTCGACGCCTTGCCCGACGAAGCGCGCGAAGCGCAGAGCATTCTCCAACAAGAACTGCCCGGCCTGCCCATCCGTTCGCTGCGCGCGCGCGCGGCATTTGACAGCTACTGCGCCGATGGCGAACCCAGGGTCGTGTGCCTGCCCGGGGGGCCTGGCGCCTGTGCGTTGGTCGGTGCTTCCGGCTCGGGGGTGCGTTTTGCCCCGGCGCTGGCAAACGAAGCGCTGGTGGCGGTCGGGCTGCTGGCCGATGCCAGCGCCCCGGGCTTTATCAATCATTGCAAGGAAACCTGAGCATCATGCATGCAGCAACAGCGCTGGCGGCCATTGCGCCGTCATTCATATTGATCCTGATCGGTGTCGTGCTCAGGCGTGGCGAGTGGCTGGACAGCGGCTTCTGGAAGGGCGCCGAGAAGCTCACCCACTGGCTGTTCTTTCCGGCGTACCTGGTGCATACCATCGCCACCGCCGGCACCATGGGCAGCACGGCCAAATCGACGGTGCTGATCCTCGGTGCGGTCACCCTGGTGATTACCTTGGGCGTATTGCTGGGCTGTCGCTACCTGCGCGTGGTGCATGCAACCTTCACCTCGATCATGCAGGGCTCGGTGCGCTTCAACAGTTTCATCTTCCTGTCGGTGGCCTCGCAGTTGCTCACGCCCGAGGACTACGGCGTTGCAGCGGTGGTGGTTGCCTACATGGTGGCGATTTCCAATACCGTGGTATTGCTGGCGTTCGGCAGCAGGGACGGCTCGGTGTGGGGGATTGTCCTGAAGGTTTGCCTCAACCCGCTGATCCTCGCCAGTGGCGCGGGGCTTGCCCTCAACCTGAGCGGCGTGCTGCTGCCGCAAGCGCTTGCCCAGCCGCTGAGCGCACTGGGTGCACCGGCCTTGCCGTTGAGCCTGATCTGCGTCGGGGCGGCCTTGCAGATACCCAGTGGCGAGTTTGCCCGCTTGTGCAAGACCGGCTTGCTCACCGCCAGCATCCGCCTGGGGCTGTTCCCGCTGCTGGCCTATGCGCTGATCAGCGCCTGGCCCGTGCCGCCCTTGGTCGCCACGCTGGTGCTGCTGTACTCGGTGGCGCCCTGTGCGAGCAATTCATATGTGCTGGCAACCCAGTATGGTGGCGATCATCGGCTGATGGCGTTCGTCGTGGCGGTGTCCACGGTGCTGTCGTTCGTGCCGATGTTCCTGCTGGCCGGCTCGCTATCAGTGATGGCCGTACCCTGATCGGTGTGCCCGGTGGCCTCAACGATTGTCGAGGGCGCCACCGGGCAGTGGCCGAGGAACGCACGCAAGCCTTGCTGGTATTGCTCAGGCGGCATCAGCTCGCTGTCTTTGACAATCACCAGGGACTGGCCCTGGCTAACCATCGGCGCGCTGGCCACGAGGTAGCAGTAAGGCGTTTCCAGCACCTGCGCGATCTGCTCCCAGGCCAGGCTGCTGGTGCCGGCACCGGCTTTGTCGAGGCTAAAGCCCTGCTCGTCGAAGCGCAGGCAATAGGTGCTTTCAAGCGATTTCAGTGGCGCCCGCAAGCGGGCTTCGATCAGCCGCTGATTGAGCCCGCGCAACGGTGCCCGGGGCTTGGCGTGGTTGGCGGCGATGCGTGCTTGCAGGTGCTTGATCCAGCGTCCGGAAAAACGCCACCAGAGCGGGATGAACAGCAGCACGAACAGCCCCAGGGTGATGACCTTTTGCGGGGTGAAGCGTCGTTCGGGGAAATAGATCGCCAGCAGGCCGCCGACCAGGCACAGGGTGAACATCAGCGGGCCGACCAGGCGGCTTTGCCAACGGGCAAAGGTGGCCATGGCCCGCGCTTGCTGCTGATCCTGCTTGAGCAATTCCTGCTCGAGCCGTTCGGCCATCCAGGTGTGAAGATGGGCGGCGGTGATGCTGAAGTGCAGTTCCATGGCGGCGTTGATCCGAGGTCCGTGTTCGGTGGGGGCGGCAGTCTACCGGCTTTTGCAGCCTGACGACCCCGTTTCAGGCGGGGAACTGCTCGATATGGCGCTCTACCCACGCGTACAGGCACTCATCGAGGTGCGCGCGCTGCTCACTGAAGCGCTGCTGGCAGGTGTTGAACAGCGCATCCTGGTTGACCCGAACGGCAAGCTCTGCGGCGCTTTCGCCCCCGGCATGGGCTGCCCGCAGTTGTTGCTGGCGTTGCTCGGCCTGTTCCAGGGTAACGGCCAGCGCATCCCGCTGCAGGTGCCGAAGCTGGGCGACGGCCTGCGGCAGATGAAAGTGCAGGGCACAGTCAAAGCCTTCCCAGTCCTCGAAGGCCAGCCATTCGTGCAGCACCATGAAGCAGCGGGTAGCCGGGGGCAATTGCTCCAGCCGTGCGAAGTCCAGCCAGTACGGGCGCGGCAGTTGCTCGGCGGTTTCCAGCGCCTGGGCAATCAGGTCCAGGGCGCGGCCCTTGTCGTGATGATGCTGGCGCAAGATGCGCTCGGTCAGGCTGTAGCGCATTTGCTCGATGGCGCTCAAGGCGCGGCTCAGCTCATAGCCTGCGCCATGCAGGTGCGCCCGGGCCTGATCGGCGGGCAGCCCGGACTTGTCCACCAGCACCTGCAGCAGCTCGGCCTTGTAACACTCGGCGGCCTGCTGCGGGTCGCCTGCGCAGCGCTCCAGCAAGGCCAGGGCATGGCGCAGGCCGATGGGGATGGCGCTGCGCAGTTGCTGCAGGGCCTGGGTGTCGGTCGGGTCCATTGACTGGCTACCTCGGGGAGTTGTCTATGTTTGGCGAACCTGTCACGGCACCTGCAAGCTCGGCAGCGCGGCCCGACCCTGCGCCGAGAGCAGCGGCTGCAGTTGTTGCCAGGTGAAGCTCAGGTCGACATCACAGCCATCGCCGCTGGGCTGGTTGGCCAGGCGCAGGCCCTGGGTGTCGAAACTCAGGTCGTAGCTGCTGTAGCTGGCGACATCCGGGCAGTCGCTGTCTGCGCTGGCCTGGGTCTGCAACCAGCTGGCGAATTTTTTCGGCAGCTCGACATGCCCGGTGTAGGGGCTGTCCCACGCAAAGCGCGTACCGATCCAGGTCCAGGGGTCGACGCTTTCACCGGTTTGCAGGTTCCAGCTGTGCAGGCCCCAACTGATGCCGCCGCGACCATAGCCTGCGCTCCAGCGGTAGAACCTGACGGTGATCCACTGCGATGACCAATAGGTGGGTTCGACGCTGATCTCGCTGGTTGCGGCGGAGCCGTTGCGGCCGAGGAACTCGCGGCGCTCGCTGAAGAACGTTTTCTGGCCCTCGGGGCTTGCGGCCAGGCGGGCCAGGTGTTGATTGATTTTATGGATGGCCGGGCTGTCGCCGTTGAGCTTCAAGGTGACCTGGGCGCCTTGGGTGCGTACTTGATAGGCGTGCTCGCCGAAGGTTTTCTTCTCGACCTTGACCGGCAGCGGGGCTGCCTCCATCGGCTGGTTGAAGGCGTCGCCACCACAGCCTTCGGCGCTGGTGCGTGTCAGCGCCAGAGGTAGCGGCGTGGCGCCCGGGGCCTTGCGCCAGGTTCCGCTCAGGTGATCGCCCTGGGGTGCGTCCAGGTGCCAGAAACCCGTATTGCCGTGTTCGGCCCAGGGTTCGCCGGGGGTTTCCTGGGCTAGCGGGATCGGCGTGAGAAAGCGCTGGTAGTAGTAGCTACCGTTGCGCTCGGGGGCGGCGTTGAAACAGGCGCTGATCGCCGCCTTGCCCAGAGTGCCTTGCCAGACGCCGGCAAGGTCGCTGGATGCGGCACTGGCGTAGCCACACGCACCAGCGAGAGTCAGCAGGGCCAGGGGCTTGAGCATGAGGATCGGACTTCCGGTTGTCTGACGGGCAGGCATCATAGCCAATGATTGGCTCCTGGGGTATTGAGCCAATAGCTGCCCTTGCTCCACTCGCCCCTGATCCCACCGTCTAGCGGGGGCTAAAGACCCGGTTCACGCCCCCACCATCAAGCACGGCGTCAATCAGCGCCCGCGCCGTCTCGATGTGCTGGCCGGCGCCGTACACCAGGGAGTGGTCGTTGAGCGTCAGGTGGTCGAGCGCGTCGCTGACCGTGGCCTCGGCGCATTCCAGCAACTGGCAGGCATGCAGCAGCGCTTCTTCGGCGGGAATGCCGGCGCGAACAGTGAACATGTGATTGCTGCCAAACGGGGTGCTGGCGGTGGTTGCGGTGGAAAGGTCGAGGCTGGGGGGATCGGGGACTGGCTTTTTCATGTCGTGCTCCGAGGTGCGGTGGAGCGGCCACGCTTCGCTGCTAAACGAAGGGTGGCAGCTGTACGCGGGTTAGCAGACCGGGCACCTAGAGCAAAACCGGCGCACCCGAAGGTGCCCCACGTACAGCCGCCATATAGCGGTTTCCGTTGAACTCTAGATGCATGTTCGGACTGCTAAATCCGGTCATTGGATTTTCCAACGACGGCAGCAGCCTAGGGCCATAAAAGGCTCGGCACAATAGCGCAACGGCGGCGGAAGTATGATTCAGAACGGTCTTACAGAAAACACCTACAGCGTCGCGATTTGTCGCTGTTTACTGTGGGAGCAAGCCCAATGATCGGCAGAAACCAGTAGAGTGCGCATCACTCCCTCAATTGTTGCTTGAAGCATGAACCGTCCGCTGTTTGTTTCCCTCGATGGGCCCAAGGGCACCGGCAAGACCACGCTCCTGGAGGCCGTGACCAAAGCCTTGCGCGCCGACAAGCACAAGGTGATCCGCCTGTGCGAGAAAAAAAGCGACCCCTTTCGCGGTGCAACCATGGCCCTGGTCAACCAGTTGGTGCGTAATCCCTGCCGGGATCTGGAACTGGCCGTGTGCAAGCGTCTGGCCGATAGCCGCACCTGGATATCCGCGCATGTGCTGAGCAAACAGCCCGCCGACAGCATCATCCTCATCGATCGCTGGTACCCGTCCGATGCGGCGTTTCGCCGTTTAGTGCCGTTTGCCGAGATTCTGCAGTTGAACCTGGAGCGCAACGTACGGGTGCCGGACCTGCATGTCGGGGTGGTCACCGACCCTGAAGTGTCGTGGGCGAGGGCCGCGGCACGCAACCGCGGGCTGAACAGCACGGTGATGCACCGGCTCGAAGAGCACGTGGCGAGTACCGAGGCGTTCGAGCAGGCGGTTGCCGATAACGGCTGGGTGCTGTGCCGCAATGAAGGCACGATCGAGGAAGCCACCCGCCAGGTGGTTTCGTCGATCTATGCAGTCCTGCACTAGCAACGGCTACTGTTCCTCGGCCAGCGCCAGCCCCTGGTCCTCACCCAGAAAGCCGCCACTCTGGTGCTGCCACAGCCGTGCATAGGTGCCGTTGCGCCCGAGCAGTTCGGCGTGGGTACCTTGCTCGATGATACGGCCCTCATCCATGACGATCAGCCGGTCCATGGCCGCGATGGTCGAGAGCCGGTGGGCGATGGCGATGACGGTCTTGCCTTGCATCATTTCGCCAAGGCTTTCCTGGATTGCTACTTCCACTTCCGAGTCCAGCGCGCTGGTGGCTTCGTCGAGCAGCAGGATCGGCGCGTTCTTGAGCATCACCCGGGCGATGGCAATGCGTTGGCGCTGGCCGCCCGAGAGCTTGATACCGCGCTCGCCGACCAGGGTGTCGTAGCCGCTATGGCCCTGCTTGTCGCTCAGCTGGCTGATAAAGCCATCGGCCTGGGCGTGGTAGGCCGCCGCGCGGATTTGCGCATCAGTGGCATCCGGGCGGCCATAGGCGATGTTGTCGCGGATGGAGCGGTGCAGCAGGGAAGTATCCTGGGTGACCATGCCGATGGCGCTGCGCAGGCTGTCCTGGGTGACCTCGGCGATGTTCTGGCCGTCGATGCGAATCACCCCCTTGTCGACGTCGTAGAAGCGCAACAGCAGGTTGATCAGCGTCGACTTGCCGGCGCCGGAGCGGCCCACCAGGCCGACCTTTTCACCGGCGCGGATGTTCAGGTTGAGGCCGTCGAGCACCTGGCGCTCGCCGTTGTAGTTGAAGCTGACGTTGTCAAAATTCACCGCGCCGCCGCGGGTCTGCAGCACGCCGGCGTTCGGCGCATCCTGCACCTTGGGGCCGCGGGTGAGGGTGGCCATGCCGTCCTGCACGGTGCCGATGTTCTCGAACAGCGCGGTCATTTGCCACATGATCCAGTGCGACATGCCATTGATGCGCAGGGCCATGGCGGTAATCGCCGCCACCGCGCCGGTGCCGACGTCACCCTGGTGCCACAACCACAGGGCGTAGCCGCCGGCGCCGATGATCAAGGCCACCACCAGCGCCTGGTTGACGATTTCGAACTGGCTGACCAGGCGCATCTGGCGAAAGCCGGTCTGCTTGAAATCTTCCATCGCCGCGCGGGCGAAGTGCGCTTCACGCTTGGAGTGGGAAAACAGCTTGACCGTGGTGATGTTGGTGTAAGCGTCGGAGATTCGCCCGGTCATCGAAGAGCGGGCATGGGCCTGCTCCTGCCCGACCTTGCCCAGGCGCGGCACGAAGTACAGCATGGCCAGCCCGAACAACGCCACCCAGGCAATAAAAGGCAGCATCAGCTTGAGGGCGAAGCCACCGGCCAGGGCGATGATGGCGATGAAGTACACGCCGATGCCGGGGATGATCTCGATCAGGGTGAACAGCACTTCGCGCACGGCGAGGGCGGTCTGCATCACCTTGGTGGTCACCCGCCCGGAGAACTCATCGGAAAAGAACGACAGGCTCTGGCGCAACATCAGCCGGTGGAAGTCCCAGCGCAGGCGCAGCGGCAGGTTGATCGCCAGTACCTGGTGCTGGACCATGGTGCGCAGCGCCACCAGGCCGATGCTGGTCAACAGCACGATACCGATGCCCCACAGCACGCGCCGTTCCTCGCCGTCGGTGGCGCCACCGGCCTGCCAGGTCGAGAGCAGGTCGACCACCTGGCCGAGAAAGGCGAACAACCAGGCTTCGTAGATCGACACACTGGCACTGAGCAGCGCGAGCGCAAGCACATAGCCGCGCGCACCACGGGTGCAGGCCCACAGAAAGCGCAACAGGCCTACCGGTGGCGGTGGTACTTCGTCGGGCGGGAAGGGGTCGAGGCGGCGTTCAAAGATCTGCAGCATGGTGGCTTCCGAAAACGTGTAGCCCTGTAGTCTAGCCGGACGATGACGTCAGTGGGCATCGACCTATCCTGTGCCGATGCCTCCCCACCCCCAGGAGTACCACTGATGGCCCTTACTTTGGACGACCTTGTCGAGATCGAGCACATCAAGCAGCTCAAGTACCGTTACTTTCTTGCGGTTGATTGCCATGACTGGACGGCACTGGAGGCGTGCCTGGCCGAAGACCTGACCACCGCCCTGGACGGCGGCAAATACAGCTTCGACAGCCGGGCAGCCTTTATTGAAGGGCTCAAGGCGATACTCGACCGGCCGACGTTCCTGTGCAAACACCACGGGCACCATCCGCAGATCGAAATGCTCTCGGCCGACACCGCGCGTGGCAGCTGGTACCTGGAAGATCACGCCATCGACCTTGAGGGCGACTGGATGCTGCACGGCACGGCGCTGTACCAGGATGACTACGTCAAGCGTGACGGGCGCTGGTTGATCGTTGCCACAGGCTACCAGCGCCTGTTTGAAACCGTGACCTCACCGATACCTGCACAGCTTAAGGTCACGGCCAACCTGTTTGACCGGCCCTAGAGGCGATATTGACTGGTGGGCAGCACGTCGATCTTGTCGAAATCGATAAAGCGCGCGCAGCTGTCCATCATGATTGCCAGGTTGCGCTGGAACTTCGCCTCGTCGCCGACCGCGTCGAAGAAGGCTTGAGGGTCGGTCATCGCCGCCGGCGGGAAGCACTCTTCGACGATGGCGTCGATCGGCGGGGCGCCGTGGGTCAGCACCTGCACCACCAGGTTCTGCACGTACTGAAAGTTGTCCTGGGTGTCGATGGCCACTGCCGTGTGGTGGTTGCGCCAGATGTCCAGCCAGGCCTGCGGGGTCAGGCGAGGAGGGCGGGTCAGCAGGGCGACTTGCGCAAAACCGTAGGTTCGCTCGCCCGGCGCGCAAGCAAAGCGTGTGTTGCCAATGGCTTCCGACTCACACACCAGATAGGCCGCCATACGCGCGGTTGCCGCCGTGACGAGCCTGTCGAACGGCTGCCTGGCACTGGCGTTGGCGCTGTCCAGCCACAGCGACAGGCAGGCGTGCGGCAGCGGCCGGTTGTTCTCCTGGCGCAGGCCTGCCGCAGCGTCGACGTCGCTGTCGGCCAGGTTGAGTTGCAGCCTTTGCGCACCCAGCGCCTGCAGTTGCGCGGCAACTTCGCAGCGCAGTTGCCGGGCAAAGGTTTCGCGCGGGGTCTGGGTGTCGCGCCAGAGCAGGTAGATGACTTTTTCCATGGCGATCAAGGTCCTTCGCAGTTGGTCAATGAACGGGCGGGGAATCGACCCAAAGCCATGCTGGGGGCAACGCGAAACCACGGAATCCTCCGAACAGACTAGCGCTGGCCCCTGTTCAAACGCTTTGCCACAGCTAGTCCCAACGGACGATCAGCACCCGCCTGCGGCTCGATAGACTCAAGCCACACCCACTTGTGAGGTCAGCCGAATGAGCCTGGAACACCGCATTGCCCGCCTGGAGGCGCTTGACGCCATTCGCCAGCTCAAGCACCGCTATTTCAACGCCTGCGACCTCAAGCAGGTGGAGGTCATCCGCGACTGCTTTGCCGAAGGCGAGATCCTCATCGACTACGGCCCGGTGGGGACGTTTCGCGATCGCGACAGTTTCGTCGCGCTCTATCAGCAACTGGCATGCAACGCGCGGGTGATCGACCTGCATCACGGCGCCAACCCGGAAATACACCTGACCGGTGACGACCAGGCCCAGGGCCGCTGGGCCCTGTACTACTTCAACCTGGATGGCGAGAGCGGCGCCACGCGGCAACTGGGTGGCATTTACCAGGATCGCTACCGGCGCATCGACGGGCAGTGGAAGTTGATCGAGACCTGCTTCAGCGCTCATTCGCGGGTAGAGGGCTAGTCAAGGGCCTGGAGGCGTGAATGCGGTATTTGCTTTAAATGTAAAGTATTCGCATTTATACTGCGCGGCCACGCCTCCCTTGGCATTCCCTTCGCGCAGGTCATCGTGCAGGTCGAGCCCAGCAAACCCACACTCCTGGCAACCTTGGTCCGTCATTATGACGAGCTGGTCGACCATGTGCGCCGGCGTTTTGGCGAGCGGGTGTTCGCCCGTGAGGTGGTGCATGACCTGTGCCTGCAGTTGCTGGAAAAGGACGAAAAACAGGACGTGCGCACGCCGGTGGCGTTGTTGCGCAAGATCGCCCACGACATTGCGGTTAGCCGCTACCGTAGCGAGCGCCGCCGCCAGGGCTGGATAATCGGCGTTGATGCCTTGCCTGAAGTGGCCAGCGGTGCCCCAAGCCTCGAGCGCCATCTTGACGCGGAACGCACCCTGGCGCTGCTGACCGATGCGATTGCCAGCTTGCCGGCGCGCTGCCAGGCGGTGTTCGTCATGCACAAACTGCACGAACTGCCGCAAGCGCAAGTGGCCGAACGCCTGGGCATTTCGCTCAAAACCGTAGAAAAACACCTGCGCCTGGGCATGAACGCGTGTCGCAAACACCTGTCCACGGAGCTGCTGCCATGAGCCGCAAGCCCCAGGACTACCGCGAAGAAGACGAAGCCCTGGCGCGCTTTCGCGAAGAGCTCAAGCAGCGATTCCCGCTGCCGGCGCCAACACCCGCCAAGCGCAAGCGCGCCACCGGCAAAACCCTGGGGCTGGTTGTGCTGGCCCTGGCGGCGGGCGCGCTGTGGCTGGACCCTGCGTATCAAACTCAACATATCGCCAGCCAGGTCGGCCAGCGCCAGGCCCTGCAACTGGCCGACGGCAGCCAGGTACTGCTCGACAGCGACAGCGCGCTGACCATCAGCTGGCACCTGCGCACCCGCCAGGTCGAGCTGCAACGGGGCCAGGCGCTGTTCCAGGTGTCGCCGAGGGTCTACCGGCCGTTTCTGGTCGATGCCGGCGGCGCAGGGGTGCGGGTGGTCGGCACCCGCTTCAACGTCAACCGCAACGGGCAAGACGTGCAGGTGACCGTGGCCGAAGGCAAGGTCGCGGTGCGCGGGCGTGCCACCGAGGCGGTGACGTTGCTCGAACCTGGCCAGCAACTGCGCGTGCGCGATGGCATCGCGGGCCAGGTGACACGGGTCAGCGCCGATGATGTCACGGCCTGGAAAGACAACCGCCTGGTGTTTGCCAGCACGCCGCTGGTCGAGGTCATCGCCACGCTGCAGCGCTATCACCGCCAGCCAATCAGGCTGATCGATCCGGGCACGGCCCGCTTGCCGGTATCCGGGGTGTTCGACAGCGAGCATGTCGAGCGCCTGCTGGCGCTGTTGCCGGCGATCCTGCCGGTCAGCGTTGCAACCGCAGCCGATGGCGCGGTGCTGATCAAATCCCGCGACACGAAAAAATAATCTGCGCCAGAGGTAGGGTTGCGCGCCGGTGCTGACGGCTATCTCTCTGCAACCTTACTTTGTGGAGCCTAAAAACGTGAGTCAGCCCTTCCTGCGTGCGCCTGTGCGCCTGTCTTTGCTGGCCAGCAGCCTGCTGCTCAGCCAGTGGTCGCTGGCGCAATCGGCACCGGTCGATTTCGATGTGCCCGCCAGCTCGCTAGAAACATCCCTGAACGCCGTTGCCCGCCAATCCTCGGCGCAGATCCTCTTTGCCAGCGACATCACTGCCGGCAAGCGTGCACCTGCGCTGCGCGGGCGCTATACCTTGCAGCAAGCGCTGCAGCGGCTGCTGGGCAAGAGCGGGCTGACCGCCCAGGAGCGCGACGAACATACCTACCTGGTGCTGCCGGCCGCCACTTCGGCTGTTAAAGAAGCGGCCGCCAGCGATTCGGCTGCAGTGGAACTGGCCAGCCTGGAGATCAGCTCGTCGCGCCTGAACAGCGACCTGGTGCCGCAAGCCCGGCAGGTCAATGTCATCGAGCGCGAACAGCTGGAGCAGTTGCGCCAGGGCTCTGATGGCCTGGCCACCCTGCTGGCGAAAAGCATCCCCGGCATGGCGGACTCCAGCCGCACTATCACCGACTACGGGCAGACGCTGCGCGGGCGAACGATGCTGGTGCTGGTCGACGGCGTACCGCTGAACACCAACCGCGATTCCTCACGTAACCTGGCCAACATCGACCCGGCGCTGATCGAGCGCATCGAAGTGATTCGTGGCAGCAGCGCCATTTATGGCGCGGGGGCAACCGGCGGGATCATCTCCATCACCACCCGCCCGGCCGGTGGCGAGCCGCGTGCGCAAACCACCCTCAGCGCTGTATCGCCACTGAGCCAACTGGACAGCGACGGCCTCGGCGGGCAGTTGCAGCATCACCTGTCGGGCGCTCAGGGCCAGGTCGATTACGCCCTGGATTTTGGCGCCCGGCACATTGGCGCCTCCTATGACGCCAAAGGCCACCGTATAGCACCCGAGCCGAGCCAGGGCGACCTGTTTGACTCCAACACCTACAACATCGGCGGCAAGCTGGGCTTGCGCATCGACGATGTGCAGCGCATTCAGCTGTCGGCCAGCCACTACAACGCCGAGCAGAACTCCGACTACACCTCCGACCCTTCGGTTGCCCGCCTGCCGCCAGGCACGGTAGCGGCCCGGCCGCTGTCGGGGCTGTCGCTGGACGAGCAGAACCAGATCAAGAACACCTTGCTCAACCTTGAATACGCCCACACCGACATCCTCGGCGGCACGCTCAATGCGCAGCTGTACTACCGCGATTACTTCACCCGCTTCACGCCGTTTGATGCGCGGGCGGTGGCCACCCGCGGGCGCAATGTCGACCAGGTGATGCAGAACAGCGAAGTGTTCGGCAGCCGCGTGACCCTGCGCACCCCGATCGGCAGCGCCGGCACCACCGAGCTGCTGTGGGGCGGCGACTTCAACCAGGAACGCTGCTCGCTAACCCAGGCCGCACGGGGCTAAGGCCTAGTAGCTGACGGTCGACTATGGGGTGATAAAGGTCATTCGCGACCGACCGCTATCGACCCAAAGCTGAAATTGACGACAGACTACGTTCGCCCTGAAAAGGCAAACGGCGATCGGATCTGTGATGCGCTAGCCATTAATTTCGTTTATGGCCGCAGCACCTGATCCTAGCCAAGGCTTTTGGTGTAGATTCTTGAGTTGTCCGTACAGGCTTTCAGTCCGTTTGGGAGGCCTACAGGCTGGCACCGGTATTACTGGAGATCAACGGGCGATCAATGATCCGTTTGTATTGTGTTTTTTTTGAGCATAGCGTCTAATGGCAATTAGACACCTCTGGTCAATTGAACTTCTGACATTAAAAGGCGTAGCAATCGTGCGCATGGAATTAATTGTTTGGGTAATGGCTACCGGTTATACGGCATTAGTGGGTGCTATCGCTTATGCGGTATACCAGCTAAAATTGATTAGCGTAATATTGGACAATCAGCCCAAGATCATTGACAACGACAAATTCCTTAAAAATTACTCGCTTCAGATAAAAGCCAACAAATTTCTGGAAAAAATTTGGCCCAGAGTCAAGCGCGCCAAGCTTTCAGGTGTGTCGAGAGTGGCTTATAAAGTGGTTAATATTTTGTTTGTTGTTCTCCTATTGCTCCAGTTCCTCTTTTCCGATTTCTTATCACCTGCAGCTCCGGCAATCTTTCTTTCATTGGGTTTTTTTGCTGCTATCGGAAATGCTCTTCAAGATAAAAAAAGAACTGCAGAGGCGAAAAAATATATTTTATTGCCATTTTCGCTGCTTTTTCCTTTATTCGTGGCATACCACATTGATACGTCAGAAAAATTGCTAAAAATAAAGTCTGTACTCACTGCCCAACCCTTAGAATACGAAGCTACGTTGGCGTCATTAACTATAGGGCTAGGATTATTTTGCTACTTTGGGCTAAACATCATTGAGCGCTTTGAGCGGGTTGTAGTTTCTTGGATATTAAGCAGAGCTCTGATTCTATCTCAGAACATGGTTCTAGTTGGCGTTAACCCCACTATGCCCGAAGAAAAGGAAATGCGAGCTATAGCGAAAGAGGCGATAGTGGTTACAGCCAAGAACATGGTTATTTTTGGATTGGTGATCAGCACATTGGCCTGTTGTACCAGGTACATAATCGAACATCTTTGATCCAAGTTCATGCGCGTAAATCAAAAACGCTCAACCGGACGCGACTATCCTACCTACGATAGTTCAATCGGTTGGCGTCTCCGCTCAACCTTAATGCACCCGCCATTTTAATCAGCCGGTTATCTCGGTACTCGCGGCATGGGGTTGCTGCATTGAATGCGTACTTAACTGCTGATGGCGGGAATTACCGCCCCTGTATCCATCCAGTGCGTGACATGTTCCTTAGGGCGGAAATTAGAGCGAATTGAAAGTTCGCTTTTGGCCGGAAGCGGAGCATTGGTAATCTTAATCGATCTGGCCGCCCTGCAGCAAAGCCCGAATGACCGCTGACCTATACTGCTTTGACCAAATGACTCGAGCGACAGAGCGTGAAGAAGACCCTGGAGGGAGTTGTCGAGGCTGGCGAGCCACTGATTCAACAGGCCATCGATGCGGTGCGCCGCTACCATGCAGCCCAGGACGCCGGTCGGCCTGAAAAGGAAATCGAGCGGTTACGGCTGGAGGCCGAGTCGCTTTTCCAGGCTGTCACCGAGTACCAACTGCGAGCGCTTGGCGGCTCGGTGCGCCCACTTCATTAATCCAGTATCGGCTACTTGGTTCATTACCGTGCGGTGAGCACGGAGAACGCCGAGAACGCCGAGAAGGCCGCGCAGGAGCGGCGTACGAAAGCGATTGATGACTGTGCCAGTACGTTTGTGCATGACTTGCGTCAGCCTTATCAGCAGCAAATTTTTTTGGTGGTGGAGCAAGTGTTTGCGCCTATGGATGGGTGGAATTCTGGGCAAAGTGAGGCGCTTGAAAAGGGAGATCAGGTTGTGCAGGAGGATCGGTTGGTGTTCGAGCAGGCACTGGTCGAGTTGCGGGGTGACGACTGCAGGCAATGAGTTTCCTCTCTCAGCTATACCGCTACCGTCAACGCGAATAGTGCAGTCTGCTCGACGATTACCTCACAGAGGCCTTCGCTGAATGGCTACGTCAGGCCACCTTGGCAGGCGAGTTGGGGCGGATACCGCACGGCTTGTTCAAGCTGGACAAGTTCGCCAATGCACCCGCGGAAGACCTGCGTGCTGTGAGCTGGCAAACGCAGTACGTGATTGGGTAGGGCCATGACAGTGCTACCAACAAGGGGCTAGATCTGGTTAGGCGTGGCCCGGGTATTTTCTTCATTATCGAGAACAAGACCAGGGCGCCGTTTACGAAGCATCTAGATACCAACGGGATTGACTACACCGATCAGTTGAGCCTTTATCAGCGTTACCTCGAAAAGCTCCGAGGAGGCCGAGGGTGAAAAAGAGCAGACCCGGCAGAACTCAATCAACAAGGCAGTGCAAGATGGACAACGGAAAATCGATCAAGTTGCAGTTGATGCTGTTAGCTGCATGATTTGCTCTGCAGTGTGCACATTTCTTCTCGCAGATTTCTAGCCGCTGTACCTCAACGGGGGCAGGCCTTTCATAGCTTTTTCGCAGGCGTGTCCTGACAGGTTTCTGCACATTTTATTGCAGATATTTTTTCACGGGTGTACAGCCATGCTCCCGGTAGCAAAATCCCAGCAAACGAACCTGGCGGACCGTCATGGCGACGAGGAGTTCGCCTTGGGGCTGGCGAATACATCGCGGGGTGGGCGCCTAGCGATGGCAGGCCGGCTATGCGGAGGCGGACACGTAGGTGAGGGGAAGCATTCATTATCTTCATCACCAAGCGAAGAAGATATTTCCCGTTCGTCTCCACCCAATGAGCTCAATTCTGGATTGATCCGTGCTCAAACGAGCCAGCACTGTGCACTGAAGTCTGAACGGCTGAGCCTGGCGCTACTCGAGCGCTAGGTTAGAAGTGGAGCAGATGTCAATTTCAACACCGGCCCTGGTTCCAAATCTGGATGAATCATGGTCTCCATACCAAACACTGTCAGGCAGCCTACTGCCGTGTCGGGCGCAGAGCTTGAGAGCTCCAGGATCGTGAAGTCGAGGTCGTGTTTTTTTGTTACGATTGCCTCAACGTGAATGATTTTCTTCACTTAGCAAAGAAAAGCTTCAGTTCTGGTTTCTCTACAATTTTTCTTCATTCGCGCGTAACGCACGCGACGTATTCCAAGGCGCGTTCCCGTGATCAGTATATCGGCCGGTTTTTGATGCAGCACTACAATTGGCAACGGCCACATCAATTTAACAGCGGGCTGGCGCCCGCTGTGGCCGAGGAAAAACTTAACGCAGTGTCCGGGATTAGTTGACCACTACAGTAGCACTTATAGTGCTCCGTCATCTGCCTGATCCAATGGCCATTTAGCTTTTTCTGCCTGACGCGGACGAGAGGACGTGACCGATAGGGCTCTACGTATGCGGAGAGCGCCATGAGGAAGCGGGATGTTTATAATTGCAATTATCAAGGCTGAATAATCTTAAGAATGGTGGAGCCAGAAAAAGGTCCTGGCGCTGTTCGTCCTGCAATTTTGGGTAGTGACAAAATTGACTTAACTTGTATATTTGCAGTCTGATTTCCTCTTACAGGTATTAGTACGCCCTCGCCAGCGCTTGCGCCATTAATCGAGAACGTTGAGGTGATTTCTCTACGAGCGTCCAATAATGTGCCTCGGTATGATTCTGTACCTGCGTAAAGTTCTACGCTTCCTGTTAAATTACAGGTTAACGATAGATTGACAGACGCTTCACTTATTTTTACATCATCCGTGATGATTTTATGATCAATTGTTGTGTTGCCAGTGACGCTGCATGATTGCTGAGGGGGGATTGGGTTAAGGGGTATGCAGGAACCTATGGGTGACGTTTCGCGACTACCATTGAAGCCAACAGCTAGCGTCACACATAGCGTGCGCCGTACGGGGTCTAATAATGAGTCTTCAACTTGGTCTCTACCACGGTGGGGGGCTGAGAAACCTTTTGCGTTAGCGGCTTTCAATAAATCGCCCATAGTTGCATTGGGGGCTGAGTCGACGCGAAATTTCTCTACACGGTTATAGACTTTTCCCTGCGGTCCGTCCCGTAACTCCACATAAAGTGAACATGTGGCACCAGTGGGGCCAGCATTACAAATGCTGGGCTCTGGATCGGACCACCTCCAGTCCGATATGACATATTGATAAATGCTGAAATAATACTTGCCGGGTTCGTAATATCCCCTGCTGTAGCTGGTGACTGTTAATTTGCTGGCGCATGCCTCGGGGGTGGGGATGCTGAACAGTAGTAGTGCAAGTATTAAACTTGTCGCAGAATGCGCAATAAGCCGTTTCATTATGAGCGTCCTAAAATTTAGCCGTGCACTGCTATTCATAGATTAGCGTAAATGTCAAAGAGCCAAAAAACGATCCAAGCCCTATCGCCCGGTCGATCAAAGTGTCGGGTTCAGCTTGCAAGAACGCTTTAAAGTAAACTTCATTATTACCCTCGGCAAGGTCTGCCATGTGATGAATTTTATTCAACAGCAAAGGGTTACTTTGTTGACTCTCCAGGCCAATAGCTAAACCCCTGCTCTTTCCATCCTCAAGCTTTAACAAGCCGGGCAAGTTAGCGCTTTCCACCCCCGAAAATATGATGCTGACATGACTGGCTATCGTTGGGTCGCAGTTTTGTAAATGTAAAACGAGTGGATTACCTCTTGTCCGGCTGTTCAGGTAGAGGTCCTTGTCACTGACACTGAGAAAATCCAATTCAATCAACCCATCCTCAACGGCCAAGGTGCACGGCTCATTTACTAAAACTCCTGAAATGTAAAAATTGTGCTCCAGCGCTTGCGTTGTGGATAGCCAGCTTGCGGTTGCGAAAAAGGCAATAACTACGCGGGCCCATTGTTTCATCGCGGCTCCTAGTAAAGTTCAGCTATCAGTAACGCAGAAGCATCGAAATTGCCGCTGTCCAAGGCCGCTCCGCTGTTCTTTACTGGCACCGCTTCAAGTGTAGGTAATGTCGATGTGTTGCTGATGTCGATCTGCCTGGGTTCATTGAGGACCAAGTCGGTGCCACCCAGCAGCATCTTTATACCTAAATCGGGCAATGACGACTGGATAGCGGCTGGGTCGAATTGAGTGGGTGTGCCTAGCAGAGTCAGCTTCATGTTGTAGCTGACTCCTGATTCAGCAGCACCTGGGCAGTCAATCTGATACGGGACCGCCTGGCGGTATTGGTCACCATTAATATTATTGATCGCGATTACCGATTCGAAATGTACTTCGAGACGCCTGCCTTTATCACTTACAGTGCAAGCGGGTGGAACAATGAAATTGCCGGTAAATTGCATATTCTGGGCCGCATAGCACTGCGCGGGAGTGGCAGTGGTGAGCGAAACGAGTAGGAATGATCCGATCAGGGTTACGCTAAGTCTGCTCATTGGTACTCCAAAACCAGGGTCGCACCGGTACTGAAAGAGCCAAGCTTTAGTCGGCTTCCAGGCACTTTGACTAGTACAGCGTGCAGCGTTGGAGGGGCGCTTGAGTTAAAGCTGTACCACGTATTGATCGGCCATTGCTGCTCGGAGCGTTTGAATGCGATACCCACGTTGTCAAACGTCGGAATTGCAAGTATTGATTCATCGAAGCTAGCTGCGGTGCCCTCAACACGCATTTTCACCGATTTATTTGAAGCGCAAACGATCGCGTAATTAAGCTCTACGGCCTTGTAGCTTCCGTCAATGAGGTCAGTCCGTACATCCCCAAATGCACCAGTGATGAGCTGTCCCTCGCTTATTTTGCACACCGTCGCAATGATGACACCCTTCACCATCAATCTTTGATCGGCGTTAGCGGAGCCGGCCAATGACATTGCACAGGCCGCTACCAATAGTGGAACGCGAATATGAGCTATTTTTTTGAACTTAGTCATAATTTAGGTTGACGTTTAGACTGGCGCGAAAATGGCCCGGGCGCAGAGAGGCCGTGGTGCGCTCCGGCCTGATGTAGTAAATGATTTGGTTGTCCCCGGGCGTCAAGAACCAGGCTGGCGCCATACGACCCAGGCGCACGTCTGCGCCCTGTACATCGGTTAGACGAAGACCAAAGCCCCCCGCACCGATGACATTCACCAAATCTGGGCTGTCAGGGTCTACCACTGCTCGGAACGTAAGGCTTACTAGTGGTTCAACACTGTTCCAGAGCAGTGAGCCGGTCTGCGCGTCTTGACGCCCGCCATCAATGCGCACGCATCCGCGCAACTTCAGCTCCAAGGCTATCGGAGCTCCTTGATCCCCCGGCCTGCCAAGGCTTGCTGTATTGAGCTCGCCCAGCGCAAGTTCCTGATATGTAGACCCCGGGTCCAAGTAGCAGGCGCTTTCAAGCAGCGAGCCAGTGACTTGGAAAAAGGCGGTCTGATCGCTGCTGTCGGATGCGCGTATCAATGTTGTACTGCTGGCACCAATCAACATCAGCGCCAACCGAGAAAGAGTTTTTGGCTTCATATTTGGGCCAGAGCAAAAGTTAGGCTTGAAGGGCGTTACCGCTTTTCAGCAACGGGTGAGGCGGTGCAGGTGTTGGCTGTGCAATCAAACAGTATTTGTGGTCGACCGCCATAATCGTTCACATAGGTCAGCACCGGTTTCAGGCCCAGCGCCTTCACACTCACGCCTAGGTCCGCGTTGCCATTGGGGGCAATCATCAGTGGTTTGAACTCCTTCTCGGAGTTGCTCTTAATGTTTTTGCTGGCGTCGATCAATGTGACGTAGTAGGGCGTAGGGTTGTTAATCTGATAGCGGCCATGTTGCTGTTTAAGTATCAATTTTTCCTGCCAGGGTGCTTCACCCAGACCCTGCTGTCGGGCGATAGCCAAAGGTCTATAGAACAGCTTTACCCGCGTCTGCAGGGCAATTTGGAGGGTGTTGGGTTTGTCGCTACGCGGCGGAATTTCGCGCAAGTTGAAGTAGAACAGCGACTCGCGGTCCTGCGGCAGCGCGCTCAGTTGCGGAAGGCCCTGAATTTTGACCTGGCTAGTGGAACCCGGCTCAAGTCGCTGGATTGGAGGTAAGACCACCAGCGGATGGGTTATCTTCTGACCCTCTTCGTTTTCAATCCATGCCTGCGCCAAGTAGGGCAACTCGGTGTTTTGATTACTGATGTTCAGGCTCACCGATTTTTCCGAGCCGATGAATATCACCCGTGTACGATCAAGCGAGACAGCGGCATAAGCTGGTTGTACGTTGCACAGGCCAATCAGGGCCAGTAGGGTAGGTGAGAAAAAATTTGAATATTTCATAGTGATATACCGTATGGGTTTCAATGTGTGAGCATTGATCAGGCGGAGGAGTCGCGGTGCTCAGCGGGCAGGCAAAGAAGTTCCAACTGTCCGGTCGTCAAGTTGGTAGTGCCTGGAAGCGTGAAGCTGCAACGTGTTTTACCGTCCCAGTGCAGCGACATGGTTTCGTCCGGTTTCATACCGCTTAGGTAAATCGAACCTTCGTCCCCGACAATGCCAGTTTCCTGGCCGCGGCTGTTCTGAGCCGTGGCGCCGAACGGCGGTGCATCGAGATTGGCCAGGCGAATGACTACCATGGCCTTGTCGCCGGCGATTACGTCGAAACGGCGATAGCCGATGGCACCTTCAGTGAGTGTGGCTTGGGTCACTGATTGAACGGCTTCGACGTCCTCAGCCAAGTGATCGATATCGATGCTTGCTTGGTTGCGGTAGTAGCTATTGACGTCGGCAATGACCGCCTTGCCGAAGTAATTAGTGCGGCTTGCGGGTCCGTTACCGCGTACTGGCACCCCGGATACCCCTTGGGTATCGACCAACAGGCGAGTCCCACCCATCTGCATGATGCGATGCAAGGCTGCACCCTCGGCGGTGATGGTGGCGCCCCCTTGTAGTGAAAGGCCTGCAGAACTGTACTCACCGCTTTGATAACTGGCAGTGGCCACCACTGCCGCCATATCGCCATCGTGGCTCAGAAAGCCGCTGGTAGAATTTCCACTGGAGGATTTACCGGCACTGATCATGTAGTTGCTGCGCTCGTTGATACGGTCGGAATAGCTGACGGTCTGGTTGGTATTCCCTGAGGTGACCGAAGTGCTGTAACCGATCGAGCCGGTGCCACCCCAAGGAATATTGACCGACAAGTAGGCGCCGTCATCGTTAGTACCGTTGGTGTTGTTACGGTAAGCTGTCAGCGATAGGCTGAGGTTCTTCAAACGGCCAAAATCAAAGTAACGGGACAGCGAAAGACTATAGCTATCGCTGGGCTGACTGTTCCAATAAGTTTGATGATTTAAGTTGAAGTTGATATTAAAGTTGGCGTCACGAAACTGTTTATTGAAAGTTGCAGTGTACATTTCCTTGCTCTGATTGAACGGCCGATCACCGCGCAGTGCCTCGATGAACTCGTTCATGCTCATGTAGTTTTCTTCCGAGAAGCGGTAACCGGCAAACGTCACCTGGCTGTTGTAGTTCTCGAAGCGCTTGGAGTAACTAACTCGATAGGATTTTCCGATAAAAGTGTCGTTATCAGGCATGTTCGCGTGGGACTGCGTGATGTCGAAGGACATCGCACCGAACTCCAGCAAGTCACGGCCGACCCCCAAAGCCAGCGCATTGTAGTCTTTTGCGCCTAGACCCCCGCCGTAAAGCGACCAGCCGTTGCTTACGCCCCAGGAGAATTCTCCAGTGGAAAACGCTGGTCCGTCCACCTGGTGGTTCCAGTCTGATGGCCTCCCGGCTGCAAGTTTGTAGCGCACTGACCCTGGGCGGGTCAGGTAGGGGATACTTGCGGTGTCCATTTTGAAAGACTGCACGCTACCGTCCTGTTCCTCGACGCGCACGTCCAGCTCACCGCTGACGGCATCGTTCAGGTCCTGGATTCGGAATGGACCGGGCGCAACTTGGGTGTCGTATAGCACACGGTCCTGTTGGCGGATTACCACTCGAGCGTTGGTTCTTGCTACGCCGGTTACTTCCGGGGCGTACCCCCTGAGGTTGGGCGGTAGCATGCTGTCATCACTACTGAGGTTTGCTCCGGCATAGCGAAAGCTGCCGAATAAGTTGGAGTCCAGATAGTCTTCGCCGACAACAAGGCTTGAGCGAAAAGAGGGGATAGGGCGCAGGGCGTAGAAACGGCTCCATTCGAACGACTGCTGTTTTTTTTCGCCTGTGCTGCGCTCCATCTGCGCTTGCCAATCGCCACGCAAGCGCCAAGCGCCCATATTGACACCCGTGGTGCCGTTACCACTGAGATTATCCGTGCGACCTTTATGACGTTTGCGGTCGGTGGTCTGGGCGTTGAAGTTGTAATCAAACATCAGGCCCGGGATGCCAATATCCCAGCGTGATGGTGGGTCCCAGTTGGGGGCGGTGTATTCGAGCGATTCCTGTGGAATACTCAGATATAACGCCGACGCGCTCAGGTCGCCACGCACTTGCATGCCCGGAATACTGGCAGTGTCCAGGCAGGTACCGTCGTGCCACCAAGTGAGTGTATCAAGTGCGTGCTGCTTCAAACCCAACACACTGACCAGCGCAGGCGAGATACAAGCAGTACTACCCTTGGGGTTATCGGCAGGTGTAACAAATAACACATCACTTTCATTCAACGTGTCGTTATTGACGTGAATCATCAGGCTGTACTGACCGGGCATAATGAAGTTAGCACTGGCGAATACGCCCAAGTCCAAGTTCTGGCGATCCTTAATGTCGAGGACGTCTGTGTTGAACTGAAACTCTTCGGCGGCATTTGCCCATGCCGCGACAGCGCACAACGTGGCAGTGGCCAGTACCCTGCGATGGTTCACGAGACTAATATCCTTGAAAGAAAAAACTACCGCAGGTCGATACAACTCAGAAGTGCTGAATACGAAGTTTAATCGTCGCGTGAAAGTCGCCTGCTTCGAGTAAGTGACCAGTGCCTACCAGTGCGATAAAAAATCTAAGTGCCATACTGCCTGAGGGCATTGAATTGCCATCTAGCGCCACCCCAGGGCTAATCACCGTTCCGTGGTCATCCATGATCTGAATGCCAATACCCTTCGCACTACCGTGAACAGTAAATTGGGTTTGGTTATCTCCTTCGAACGTTACCTTGAAGGCGTTCAGGCCACGGCCTGCGAACTCGGCGCTCGAGGTCATGCAGCGGGTTATGTAGATATCCAATGGTTGCCGGATAGCGACTTCGCCGCTGACTACATTACTTATAGTTTCGGGATGCAGGGTGACTGTCTGGTTTTCATTACCCACTCGTATTGCACAGGCTGCATCAACAATGCTCCCGGCTAGATGCACGCGCCCTTTGAGCAACTGACCTAACGGAGGCTCAACGGCGCATGCATTGGTTGCCAGCAAGCACAGATGCAGAGGAATAAGCATTCGTACGGTTGCCCGAAACATCAAACCCTCCGCTAGCTTTTTCTGGATAGGTATTTCCTACTTACCAGAAATATCTGCGTGGTGATGCAGCTTACTGATAGGCCAGAGTGAAATTGGCGAAGGTCTCAAAATCACCCGGCACAATAACGGCGGCAACAGGGTCGCCCTTTTCTGGGGTAGTTTGATCACCTTGCAGATAGGCCTGGAACTGCAGGTAGGTATCACCGTTGGACAGCGATTGCGCAGGGGAGGCACTGCCGAGTTTAATTAGGTCGCCCTTGTTGTCGGCGATACCCAGGCTGACCCCTTTTGCAGTACCGTTGAGCGCCAGCATGTCAGAGTTGGCGAACGAAGGAGGGCCGGTAAAGGTGGCGGTGGCCGTTTTGATAGAACCCAGCTCACAGCCGCGTAGCTGGATGCGAAATGGAGTGGGGATGGACTTGCCACCGTCCTTAAGAGCCACGTTCGAAACTTGGTCCATTTCGATGGTCTGATACTGTGACTCTTGCGCAATGGTGCAAGGGGAGTCGATTATCGATCCCTTGAAAGTGATCACACCGTGGCCTTTATCTGCTTCTGCTGCACTTACAGCAACCGAGGTAGCTGCTAGGGCAATTGTGATCATCGCGCCAGTTAAGGTACTCAGTTTCATTTGATACTCCTAGATTATGTCCTTGAAGAAACCTGAGGTCTCTGATAGCTGCGGTATCGAAGTACCGTTGGGCCGGGGCTAGTCTAGGAGGCGAAGCAAACAAACTGAGTAGGAAGATTCCGTTGAATGCCTAGGAAATTTCCTAAGCAACAGAATATCGATGAAATATCACGGAATCAAGGCATTGCGCTTCGCGAATTCCGCAAGCTCCACAGTTGAACTTGCACCCAGCTTTTGAAGCAAGCGGGTCTTGTAAGTACTCACTGTTTTGTTGCTGAGGAACAATATGTCGCCGATGGCCTTGTTCGACAAGCCCATGGCTAGGTGTTGCAGCACGACCATTTCGCGGTCGGTCAGCAATCCGATCTGTTCGGCCTCTGTCAATTGATCCGACGGATTGACGCTGTCGTGAGTGAGGGTCGGGAAGAAGGAGTAGCCGGCAACTACCGCTTTCACTGCGCTGATAAGGTTGTTGAGATCTTCTTCTTTGTTGATGAAACCGCGCGCTCCCATCTGCATGCAACGCCGGCTGGCAGCATCAGCGGTTTGCGACGTCAGAACCAGTACCTTACTGGGTACCTCAAGCGCTTTAATTCGGGCGATCACCGTCAAGCCGTCGAGCCTGGGAATACCGATATCGAGGATCACGACATCTGGCTTATGCAAACGCGACAGCTGAATGGCATCGAGGCCGTTATCAGTTTCACCGATAACCTGCATGCCGTGCTTTTCCAGTAACACCCTAACGGCTAGGCGGATGACCGGGTGATCATCGACGATGAGGACGCTGTGCATAAATCATGATCCTTGAAAATGTGGCTTACATCAGCCAGGGGCAAACCTTTCGTCGTTGAAGGTTATCACCATTGGTAGAATAGGAAAGTGCTTATCACTTTAGGTCGTGTCGAGAAAATTCTCACGCCTCATAGGAAATTTCCTATCGATTGAGCGAGAATTCCTTCGCACACTGGCGCCCCTTATTTCCGGTGGTTCAGTGATGCAGGATTTGAATGTGCTGGTACTTGAAGATGATCCGTTCCAGAGGCTGATCACGGTGACGGCGTTAAGGCAACGGCTGCCTGGTCCGATTGCTGAAGCGGCCAGTGGTGATGAAGCCTTACAATTGCTCGAGAGCCGCGGCCCGTTCGATGTAGCTATTTGCGACCTCAAAATGGCTGGCATGGACGGCTTGGAGTTTTTCCGCCATGCCAGCGCCAGCGGAAAATTGCGGGCCGTGGTGCTGTGCAGTGAGCTCGAACCAATCCTGCGCCAGGCAACCGTCTCGATTATTCGCTACTTGGGACTGGAATTTCTCGGTGACCTGGGCAAGCCATTCTGCCTTGAAGGTTTCGCTGCGCTGTTGGGGGGTTATCAGACTGGTCGCAATCATGCGGCCCTACCTCTCGAAAGTGCTGAATTACCATCATTAGCTGATGTCCATCGCGGGTTGGACAACTGCGAGTTTGAAGCGTATTTCCAGCCTAAGGTGACTTTGCAAGGTCAGCGCCTGGTTGGCGTCGAGTTACTTGCGCGCTGGAACCACCCGCGGTTAGGGGTTCTGGCTCCGGTGCACTTCCTCCCAGTTATGGAGCAGCACAACCTGCTCCCACAACTGTTCTGGCAAATGTTCGAACAAGGCCTTGTTTTACGCCGGAATCTGTTGCGATTGGGCATGTCGATCGAGCTGGCGGTTAATCTGCATCCTTCGTTGCTGGAGGGGCATAGCTTGAGTGAAAATGCCGCGCTGCTGCTCGAGCGCTTTCAGGCGCCGGCCGCCAGTGTGCTGTTCGAGATTACCGAATCAGCGCTGATCAATGCTCCAGCTAGTAGCCTGGAAAACCTGGTGCGCTTACGCATCATGGGTTGCGGCCTGGCCATGGATGACTTCGGCGCCGGCTATTCATCGCTGGATCGTCTCAGTGAAATACCATTCAGCCAGATCAAACTCGATCGTGCTTTTGTATACAAGATGCATAGCCAGCCGAAAATTTCTGCGATCATAAGTTGCTCGGTAGCCTTGGCAGAGGCGCTAGGTATCACTCTGGTGGTTGAAGGCGTTGAGACGCAAGAGCAGGCACAGCGGCTGATAGATCTAGGCTGTTCCGTCGCCCAGGGTTTTTTATTCGCTCGACCGATGCCGGCTAGCCACTTTATCAACTACTGTATGAAAGTAGCTGCTGATCGCTTTTGCAGACTTGAGAACCGATGAGCGCGCCGGGATGATAGGTATCATGGCTGCCCCTTCTTGGTGCCTCACCCGACATACGTTGCAAATGACAGTCTCCCGTCCCTAGCTTTCTGAACTATTCATGCACCCACGAACTCTTTGTATCACCTTGTGCCTTTTACTGGCCAGCACCCCTATGTCCGCCGCGATGCTGCCGGTGGAGCCTCAAGTACTATCGAGCCAATTACGCATCGATCGCCACGATATAGCTATATCCAGCGAGGACTGGCATTGGTTGCGGCGCAAGGGCGAACTGGTCATCGGTGTTTCGGCCACTGAGGCCGCGCCATTCAGAGTTATTGACGACGACAATCAATATGAAGGTATAAGTGCTGACGCAACGGCATTGATCGCTCAATTGCTCGGCATGCAGGTGCGAGTTGTTCCATTCGGGACTGATCAGGACGCGCTGCAGGCGCTGCAAGCTGGCAGCATCGACTTGCTTAGTCGCCATGCCCGACAGGCTCCGATCGACGGACTGATTTTCAGCGAGCCCTATGCCCGCGACCGCCTGGCAATGTTCAAACGTAGCGATGAACCGCGGCATTCGCCCACTGATCTGGCCGGTCTGCGCGTCTCGGTGACGGCCGAACACAGCGCTGAGCTGCACAAGCGATTTCCACGCGCGGCGATCCGCGAGTACCCAGATCATGATCAAGCGATCGCCGCCGCCGCTTTTGGCCATGCAGATGTCTACATAGATGATGTGCTAAGCGCTTATTATCGGCTCAACCATGCCTTTTACGGCTACCTGCGTTTTGAGCGTTTTGCCGACGTGCCTGCAGGTGGCTATGGTTATGCCTTGCGCGACGACAACACACGCTTGCAATCCTTGGTCAACATTGCCATCGAGGCGATTGGTAAAGAGCAGTTGAGCAACCTCGCCAGTCGCTGGTTGGGCAACAGTTTTCTGCCCAACGACGAGCGTATAGCCCTGACGGCAGAAGAGTCTCGCTGGCTGGCGCGCCACCCAGTGGTGCGCCTTCAAATAAATGACGACTTGGCGCCGGTGGCCTTCTTTGATGCCAGCGGCACGTTCTCGGGGATGGCCGCGGATTTACTTGAGGTTGTAACCCTGAGTACAGGCCTACATTTTCAGGTGCAGTCTCGCAGTGGTAGCTACCCGCAACAGATTGACTCACTGCAAAACAAGCAAGCTGACATGGCGATCATGACCGCCAGCCCCGAGCGCAATGAGCTACTACGATTCTCTCGGCCGTTTCTGTCCAGCCGCTTTGTGCTCCTTGGCAAGCGCGGTCAACCGCATGACCTCGGGGATCTAGCCGGCAAGCGCCTAGCGGTCCCCAGCGGACTGGTTGGCTCGCAGGCGTTACGCAAACGATACCCTCAGGCGACTCTGATCGAAGCCGGTGCCTCGCTGGATGCAATGAACCTGCTATATGAAGGCAAGGCCGATGCCGCCGTAGCTACTCTTGTAACTGCCCGCTACTACATCGTGCGCTTGTTTCAAAACAGCCTCCGGATCAATGACTTGCTCGACATCGGTCCGGCAACGGCCAATTTCGCCATGGACCGCCGTGATGCCGAGCTACAGTCGATTCTTGACAAAGCGTTGCAAGACATTACGCCGGATGAGCTTACAGCGATTGCCAACCGATGGCGTTCGCCCCCGGGCATGAGTGGCGAGACCTGGCGTGATTATCAGCTGTTGATCACCGAAGTGGTTGCTGGCGCCGCTTTGCTGATCCTCCTGACACTGGTCTGGGTGCACTATTTGCGGCTGCAGATCCGCGCCCGAACCAAAGCCGAAAAGATGCTCAACGATGAGTTGCAGTTCATTGAAACCCTGACCGACAGCATGCCGCCGGCACTGTACGTGCGCGACCTAAACGGGCGGATGCTGTCGTGCAACCGCAGTTATCTGGCCAGCATGGGGCTGCGCGCCGAGCAGGTGCTGAACAAGACGGTGCATGAACTGCCCGAGGAGAGTGTGGAGGTACAGGCCAATTTCCACGAGCACTACCTGCAAGCCATACGCGATGGGCAGTCGCTCCAGTCGGTCCACAACCTGCTGCTGCAGGGCCGAGAGGTATGGATCGATCATTGGGTTCATCCCTTCCAGGATTCTCAGGGCGTTACCCGTGGGGTGATCTGCGGCTGGCTAGATATCACCGAGCACCGCCATCTAGTCAAACAGTTGCAGCAGGCCAAGGAGCAAGCCGACGGTGCGAGCCAAGCCAAGACTCGCTTTCTCGCAACCATGAGCCACGAGATCCGCACGCCAATGAACGCCGTGATCGGCTTACTGGAACTCGCCCTCAAGCGGTCACCCAGCCAGCCTATTGACCGGGCCAGTATTGAGATCGCGCACAACTCGGCGAGAAGCTTGCTGGAATTGATTGGCGATATTCTCGATATTGCCCGGATCGAGTCTGGTCGTTTAAGCCTGTCACTCAAACGCGCCAACCTGCGTGAGCTGGTCGAATCGGTGGCACGGGTATTCGAAGGCCTAGCGCGGCAGAAGCGCCTGAACCTGATGCTCGATATCGATGCTGCAATTAACCGTGACGTTTTGGTCGATGCCCTGAGGTTTAAGCAGATCCTCTCCAACCTGGTTGGCAATGCCATTAAGTTCACTGAAGAAGGCTTTGTCAAAATCAGCATTGTCGGCCACTTCAGTGAACCGTCGACAATCAACGTGCAGGTGGTTGTTGAGGACTCGGGCGTGGGTATTTGTCCTGGGGACCAACAGCGCTTGTTCCAGCCTTTTGTCCAGGCTCAACGCAATGTGCGCGACGCCGAAGGAGCTGGTTTGGGCCTAGTGATCTCCCGTTCGCTGTGTGAAATGATGGGAGGCACCCTGCAGATGAGTAGTGAGCCAGGGCAGGGGACCCGGATTGAAATGGAGCTGCGCTTGCAGGCACTGGAGCGAATCGATTCGGCGCCTGCGCCACTATTGGCAGTGACCAGCCAGCGACTGCGGCTACAAGTACTGGTGGTGGATGATCATCAAGTCAATCGCCAGGTCCTGCATCAGCAACTGAGCTTCCTCGGCCATGATGTCAGCGAAGCAGAAAATGGTCAGGCGGCGTTCAAACTATGGTCCGAGCAACTTTTTGACATCATCATCACGGACTGCCACATGCCGGTGATGACCGGTTCCCAGTTGGCCCAGGCCATCCGTCAGGCTGAAGGCAGGAAAGGGCTGGAGCCAATTTTGATTATCGGCCTGACGGCCGACGCCCAGCCCGAGGAGATCGAACTGTGTATCGAAGCGGGCATGAATGACTGCTTGATCAAACCCATTGCGTTGGAGGAGCTGGATGAGCGTCTGCTGGTATTGCAACAGGTGAGTAACGTTGAAGCGGAACAAGCAGGTTCGCAGATCACGGCGGGGCAAGTAGCCGAAACTTCAGCGCTGGTAGACTTGGGGCCACTGCAGCTGCTAGTCAGCAGCGAGCCGGTTAAGTTTCGCCAAATTCTCGAAGAACTAATCAATAACAACCGCAAGGACCACGCGCTGATGACGGTGTTGCTTAACAATCAGGAAAGCGAAAAACTTGTGGAATTGGCCCACCGCATTAAAGGCGCTGCGCGAGTGGTTAAGGGTGAGCAATTGGTGCAGTGCTGTCGCGAACTCGAATTGGCGTGTCTGGAGCCACAGGTGCATTTCCAGCAGCTCAAGCGTTGTGTGGAGAATGTTCAGCAAGCGATTATTGCACTTGAGCTGGCGTTAATGGCAGCGTATTAGCCCAGTCTCCATCTTGAACCTTACGTACCTCCAATATAACTTTCAGCCTATGGACTTGCCCCTACAAAACCGTTGAAATGCTCAAAGGCAATTGCCAGGTTACGCAACGCTGTTTCTCGATCCGGCTTGGGCATGTGCGCGACGTAATCCCGCTTGATCGTCTTCACGAAACTCTCCGCGTTGATCGCAGGCAGCAACTGAGTTTCACGGGCGCGACGCAGCAATCCCCGGAAACGACGATAGCCATGAAGCCCGGCTGAAATGCTGGGCATTCATTCAAAACCTTAACTGGTGTGCAAAATTACTTGACCAGTTCAGCATCAGCCGCTGGACGTTTTCAAAAGTCATGATTCGCTCAGTAGCCGTACTCGTTCAGCAATTTCTGCAGAAACTCACGCCGCCTTTGAACAATACTCAAAATGAGATAATCCCGGTCGGTGTCTCTCGTCGATAGGTGTCCAGTATCTACCAACACTGCTGAGCCACCTGAGCTACCAAGTGGCTAAAGTACCGTAACTGCGTTAGGACGCCTCTTTCGCCAAGCGCTGCATGTTGAGTGAACTCGTACTCAATCCTGCTCGGCTGAAGCGGTATCGCATGTACGCTGAGATATCACTCTACTTGGATAGAGCTCAACGCTGAGGGGATCATTACCGACCAAAATGGGGTTACAGAGCCAAAGGTAATCTCTGCGGCCAGCGTCACCTGTTTGTATGGACGCTCAGCTCGCTGTTCAGCCGCCTGCATACTTTGCTCAAAGGTTTCAAAAGCTATGGGGTCAATACCAGTCCCGTAGAACCTAAGGGAAATCTGTTCAAGGGCCAACTGCCGGAAGCCCTCCGGACAGTGTGGATGCCTGAACAATGGCTCAAAGCAGAACTCAATCAATTGGAGCATTACACCCAGGTTGCAGCGGTTCTGCATGAACATCAGACACACAAAATCCACGACTACTGGCACGGCCGTGTGGAACGTGAGATGCGCTTCAGCGAGGTAGCTGCGCAGGCGGTTGGTTGACCACGTTGAATGACTGCGAGCCACCGCAGACCTGCATCACCGGGAGGGTTTTGCCCTGCGTCGGCCGCACTGCACCCATGCTCAGCGGAATCCAGTTGATCTGCGACTTGAACACGCCGGTCATCGCACCGTGGCGTTCTGGTGAACACCAGACCATGCCTTCCGACCAGAGCACCAGGTCGCGCAGCTCTTTGACCATGGGGTGGTCGTCGGGTACGTCATCCGGCAGCGGCAGGCCCGACGGATTGAAGATCCGCGTCTCGGCACCGAAGTGCTCCAGCAGGCGGGCTGCTTCCTCGGTCAGAAGGCGGCTGAAAGAGCGCTCTCGGGTCGATCCATACAGCAGCAGGATGCGCGGTTTGTGAGTGGACTGCTGCTCGATAGCCAGCTTTTCGGAAGACGGCAGATCGATCAGATCACTGTCGATGTTGGGGATATGGTGTTCGGTCATGATTTCACTCCTGGGACAAGGCACCAGATGGCTGATCGAACCAGCGACGCTTGAGCCACAAGGCAACGCCGACCAGGGAGATCAGTACCGGTACTTCCACCAAAGGCCCGATGACGGTGGCAAATGCTACCGGCGAGGCAAGGCCAAAAGTGGCAATGGCCACGGCAATGGCCAGTTCGAAGTTGTTACTGGCAGCGGTAAATGCCAGCGCGGTGGTGCGTGGGTAGTCGGCCTCCAGCAGCTTGCCCATCCAGAAGCTGATGAAGAACATCACCACGAAGTAGATGGTTAGCGGGATGGCTATGCGCAGCACATCCAGAGGCAGTTGCAGCACCATGTCGCCTTTCAGGCTGAACATAGCGACGATGGTCAGCAGCAACGCCACGAGCGTCAGCGGGCTGATCTTCGGAATGAAGCGCTCCTCGTACCACGCGGAGCCCTTACGGCTGATCAGGATCTTGCGGGTCAGGAAGCCAGCCAGGAATGGGATACCCAGATAGATCAGTACCGATTGGGCAATTTCGATGAAGCTGGTTTCGATGATGCTACCTTCCAGCCCGAACAGCGGCGGCAGAAGGCCCAGGAAGATCCAGGCATACACGCTGAAGAACAGAATTTGGAAGATGCTGTTGAAGGCGACCAAGCCCGCAACGTACTGGTTGTTGCCGCCTGCAATCTGGTTCCACACCAGCACCATGGCGATGCAGCGTGCCAAGCCGATGAGGATTAGGCCGGTCATGTACTCGGGCTTGTCGGAGAGGAATACGACAGCCAACCCGAACATCAGCACCGGGCCAATCACCCAATTCTGAATCAGCGACAATCCAAGAGCTGACACTCACACCGGCAAGCGATCAAGGACTTGCTCTACGGCGTTAGTTGTACTGATATTTCTAATGTAACTGCATCCAGATCGACCTCCAGCGGGTAGTACAGGTAGTAGCCATCGCGCTGCTGAGCTGATTATCCTTCTGGAGAGGCTTACATGAACGCCATACGATTCCTCTGCATGACCAGTACTACGCTCGCTGTCACCTGTTTGTCACTCATGATCCCTGCGGCCTATGGACAGGCAAATCTGCCCGACAGCATCAAGGTTCCGGACGGCCACAAGACCGTACTGGAAGCCGTAGGCGTGGGCGAAATCACTTATGAATGCCGCGACAAAGCCAACGCCGCCGGCCAGACCGAATGGGTGTTTGTCGGGCCCAAGGCGGTGCTCAATGATCGTAGCGGCAAACAGATCGGCACCTACTTTGGACCGCCTGCCACCTGGCAAGCCAATGACGGCTCCAAAGTCACCGGGACGCAACTGTCTGTTGCCCCTTCAAGCACCGGTGACCTCCCTTATCAGTTGGTCAAGGCCAACCCAGCTGAAGGCAAAGGCGCGATGAACGGTGTCAGCTATATCCAGCGGGTGGCCGTCAAAGGCGGCGTAGCCCCCAGTAGCGAATGCTCCGCCGCAAACAAGGGCAAACAAGAGATGGTCAAATATCAGGCTGACTATATTTTCTGGACAGCCAATTAAGCCAGCGATTCAGAGCAGCCTGACAGCGCACAAAGTCGTCTACGCTGCTCTGATCGAACTCCAGCTATACGGCTGGGGGCTACCCCTTGCTGACGGCGGAAAAATTGTCCTTGCCCGAGCCCGGTTTTGACTATGAATCCTGCCTGATTGCCTGCGCCAGAGGCGACCAGCAGGCACTACGGGATTTATATGAGCAGGAAAGTCCTCGGCTTTTGGGTGTCGCCAGGCGCATTGCGCGTGACAACGTTCTGGCCGAAGACATCGTGCACGATGCCTTTATCAGGATCTGGACCCGTGCCGCCAGTTTCAACCCGGCAAGAGGCTCAGCACGTGGCTGGATTTTCAGCGTGACGCGGCACCTGGCGCTTAATTTCATGCGTAATGGCGCCAGGGAAGTACAGGTCAGTGAGCAGAGCGAAACGGCGTTGCACGCTTCAGCCTCCATGGAGGCATCGCTAGAGACTGCGCAAACCTTCGATTATCACGGCCATTCAGGGCGCATTTATACCTGCCTTGAGCAACTGGAGCCGGCGCGGCGCACCTGCATACTTCATGCGTATGTCGACGGCTATTCGCATGCACAAATCGCACAGAAACTGGGTACACCACTGGGGACGGTCAAAGCCTGGATCAAACGCAGTCTGGTGGCATTGCGGGAGTGCATGGGATGACCGAGACCCCTCAAGATGAAAGCCCGGACGACATCGACGCGCTGGCCAGTGAGTATGTTCTGGGCACGCTGCAGGCCGAGCAGCGCATCGAAGTACAAAAGCGTCTGGCCCAAGACACTGAACTACGATCCGCTGTAGATGCTTGGGAGCAGCGCTTATACCCGTTGACTGAACTGGTTGAAGCGCAATCGCCTACGCCACGCCTCTGGGAGCGTATCGAGCGCAGCGTGAACAGCATTGAGCGACAAGCACCACGAGCAACGGCCGCCGCACAGCCGAACTCATGGTGGAACCGTCTTGCACTATGGCGTGGGCTGGCGGCGACAGGTCTTGTCGCATCGCTGTTGCTCGCAACCGCACTCCTGACCCAAACCGCTCAGATGAAACCGATCACCTACCTGGTCGTTCTGGTGGCGCCACAAAATCAGACGCCCGGCTGGGTGATTCAGGCGAGCAGTCCACGGGAAATCCAACTGATACCTTTGGGGGGCACGCAAGTCCCTGCCGACAAAGCACTTGAGTTCTGGACCAAAGCCGACGACTGGCAAGGACCGGTATCTCTTGGATTGGTCACACCTGGACAAACACTTTCTGTCCCTCTAGATAAACTGCCACCGCTGGAGCCCAACCAGCTCTTTGAACTGACGCTGGAAAGTCCCACTGGATCGAAGACTGGCAAACCCACAGGACCGGTGCAATTCATCGGCCGTGCCGTGAAAGTAATCTGATGGTCCCTCCAGGCTTGGTTGTAGTTGTCTGCTCCGGGTCCAAGCTGGATGAAACGTTAGAGCGAGATTGATAGTCATAACTGCAACCTAAATCGCGCTCCTACTCTAATTTCAGGCCCTGTTGGCAAACTGGATGCTGGTAGGTTTCATGCAACGCTTTCTGCTGTGACAAAGGCAGGGAGGTTCACCAGGCGACCGGCTGATGGTCCCATGCCCAGAAAGTGCCGCTGTGAGCTGGCCCGTGCCGAGCGATTAGTTCGAGGATGCACTGCGCGGCAAACGCAGGCGCGAACAGTTTGTCTGGCGGTACATTGGCCTGGAACGGTTGAGAAAGGCGGGTAGCCGTCGTGCCGGGGTGTAGCGCCAGCACCGTCGACGCGGGGTTCAGCCGCTTCAGTTCGATACTGGCGGTGCGCAACAGTTGGTTGAGCGCCGCCTTGCTGGCCCGGTAGCTGTACCAGCCACCCAGACGGTTGTCGCTGATTGAGCCGACTCTCGCCGAAAGCGCGGCGAAGGTCGTAGGCTGATGCAGCAGCAGCGGGAAGAGGTGTTTAAGCAGTAAGATGGGGGCAAAGCTGTTGGTGACGAAACTGGCCTGCAGGCTTGCTAAGTCTAACTGCGCAAGTTTTTTTTCCGCCCGTGCTGGAGCGTCGTGCAGCACGCCCAGTGTGCTGATCACTAGATGCAAACACTCGCAAGTTGCGCCGATATGACGAGTCAGTTTCTCCAGCGACTTTTCGTAGCGGGCGTCGCAATTGATGCGTATCAAACGCCGGCCATGTTGCCGGGCCAACGCCTCCAGACCCGCGCTGTGGTTAGCCTGACGCGAGACAGCAAACACCTGCCTAACGTCATCACGCGCTAGCAATTGTGAGCAAAGCGCAAGACCGATGCCTTCGCTGGCGCCGCAGACAAGAGTGTTTGCTGCCACAGCTAGATTGGTGATCAGCGTCATATTGCTCTCCCGGCAAGATGTTGCCGCGGTATTAACCCCCGGGTCATACGAAATTGATCATCACCTTCGATATTTGTACTCAAAACTGTACATTAAAATATACTTGTACAGTATTTTCTCTTCCCGGTGTCCCGCACATGGCAAGCAGAACCTCAGCACTCAGCCTATTCGCCTTGGCCTTTCTTATGACGATCACACAGCCTGCATTGTCAGACTGGAGGCCTTCGCTTTCAGAGGCGCGCGTGGTCGGCAGCGGCGAATTCACCTGGTTCGGCCTGCGTCTTTACACCGCCCGCCTGTGGAGCGCCGGTGCTGCATGGAGCTGGAATGAGCCGTTCGCCCTCGAGCTGATCTACCACCGGGCATTGACCCGGGAAACGTTGGTGCAGGCCAGCATTGATGAAATGCAGCGCCTAGCTGACCGTCCAATGGCGAGGGAAACCGTGAAGCGATGGTCAAAAGCGATGCAGGAAGCGTTTGTGGATGTGCGCCCGGGCATGCGCATCACCGGTCTGTACCTACCGGGGCAAGGTTGCCGATTCTATGTCGATGGCCAACTCAGCCTTGAAGTGACCGACCCGGCCTTCGCCCGTGCTTTCTTCGCCATTTGGGTTGATCCGCGGGCCCGTGATCCACAATTGCGCCAGCGCCTGCTCGGGCTGGCCGGGAGCGACCGAGGAGACTGAAATATGTACAAAGTGCTTCTGTTGATCGGCTGCTTGCTACTAGGTAGTTGCGGAAACGTCGGCGTTGAGCGCTACGCTGGGGAGCATCCACGCCTCAACCTGGTGGAGTTTTTCTCGCGGCCGGTGCAGGCCTGGGGCATGTTCCAAAAGCGCTCGGGGGAGGTAGTCAAGCGCTTCCATGTGCGTATCGACAGCCGCCGCGAGGGCGAACGACTGATCCTCGACGAGCATTTTCTGTACAGCGACGGTACGCGCCAGCAGAGAACCTGGACCCTAACCCCGGACGGCCCCAGTCGCTGGCGCGGCACCGCTGGTGACGTGATTGGCGAGGCCATCGGTGAAGTAGCGGGTAATACGTTGCGCTGGCGCTACCGCCTGGACCTGCCTGTTGATGGGCGGAACTGGGAGGTGGACCTGGATGACTGGATGTACCTGATGGACGATGACACCCTCCTAAACCGCTCGAGCATGAGCAAACTCGGTGTGGAGATTGGGCAGATAACCTTGTTCTTCCGCCGCTTGCCGGAGGGCACACCATGAACCTGAAGCAGCTGATCAAGTCGGCGAGCGCTCGCGATATCAATGAGCTTGAAGTTCTGTTACTTGAAGGGGGCTTTAACGTGTTGCGCGTGTTGACCGACACTGGGCCCTATTCCTTGTGCGACGCGAACGGCGAAGTTTTTCGCCTGCGCTCGACCACCGAGCTGCGGCAATTTCTGGCCGATGTGCTTCCAGTGCCGTGCATGCTGGTGCAGTATTTGGTGCACGAGGAAATATGCGGCCAGCGCGGCGGTCCTGTTGCCCCGCTGCGGGTGCCGTTTACGCTAACCAGCCAGTGGTAGCGCAGGGGAGGCGCCTGGGTTTGGTGCTGGGCGATCAGCTGTCTTTTGACCTGGCGGTGCTGCGCGCCCTGGACCCGGCACGCGACGTTCTGCTGATGGCTGAGGTCGAGGGTGAAGCACGCTATGTGCCGCATCATCCGCAGAAGATTGTGCTGATACTCAGCGCAATGCGCCATTTCGCTCAGGCCCTGCGCGAGCGAGGCTGGAATGTGCACTACCAGCAACTGGATACGCCGGGCAACAGCGGTAGTATCGCCGGGGAGCTACAGCGGTGGCAGGCGTTACTGCATGCAGACGAGGTGCATGTAACCGAATGTGGCGAGTGGCGGCTAGAACAGGCGTTACGTGATGCCGGGTTGCCGCTTGTGTGGCATCGTGACACCCGCTTTCTATGTTCGCGCGAAGCCTTCGCGCGTTGGTCCGCTGGCCGCAAGCACTTGCGAATGGAGCACTTCTATCGGGGAATGCGCAAGCGTTGTGGCCTGCTGCTGGAACCTGAAGGAAGCCCTGCCGGAGGTGCCTGGAATTTTGATGGCGACAACCGTAAGCCACTGCCGCGTGGTCTGCGCGGGCCAATTCCCGCACAATTTGCTCATGATGCGATCACAGCGGCGGTGGTGACATTAGTACGTGAGCGTTTTGCCGACCATTATGGTGCAGTCGATACCTTTGACTACCCGGTCACTCATGACCAAGCACAGCAGCTCTGGGAGCACTTTCTTGAGTTCAGTCTTGCGGCCTTCGGTGACTATCAGGATGCGATGGCTGAGGGCGAACCATACCTTTTTCATGCACGCATCAGTGCAGCACTGAATATCGGCCTGCTGGATGTGCGCCGGCTGTGTGACGATGTCGACCGAGCCCGGCGCGAGGGGAGGGTACCGCTCAACGCCGCCGAAGGCTTTATCCGCCAGTTGATCGGTTGGCGCGAGTTTGTGCGGGGTATCTACTGGCTACGCATGCCCGAATACGCGGCGCTGAATTACTTGGGCAACGACCGATCGCTGCCCGAATTTTATTGGACGGGGCAGACCCGCATGCGCTGCATGGCCCAGGTGATTGATCAGACCCTGGAGTTGGGCTACGCGCATCATATCCAGCGACTGATGGTCACCGGTAATTTCGCGTTACTGGCCGGCATCGCGCCGCCCGCGATATGCGAATGGTACCTGGCCGTGTACATGGATGCCTTCGACTGGGTCGAGCTGCCCAATACACTGGGCATGGTGATGCATGCAGATGGTGGTTACCTTGGCTCGAAGCCCTATTGCGCCAGCGGCCGTTATATTCAGCGCATGTCCGACCATTGCAAATCTTGCAGCTACAAAGTCGAACACGCCGTGGAGGAGGACGCTTGTCCGTTTAATGCACTCTATTGGCATTTCCTCATCCGTCATCGCCAGTTACTGTCGAAAAACCCTCGACTGGCATTGGTCTATCGCAGTCTGGATGGCATGTCGTCGACCCGGCGCGATGCGGTGTGGCTACGTGGCCAGAGGCTGTTGGCACACCTGGATGCGGGGGAGTCGATATGAACAAGCGATTGTTGCCGAGCAAGTTCTGCGTCGTGTGTGGCTTGCCGTTCACCTGGCGCAAGCGTTGGGCACGCTGCTGGGAGCACGTTCGCTACTGTTCTGAGCGCTGTCGCCGCTCAGCGCCACGACGCGACCCGCACGGCGAGGGGCAAGACCAGCGCCCAGATCGGCGCTAGCAGCAGGCCTGTGCCGACGTGCCCCATCGGCAGATCAACACCTGTGAGCCTGGCACCGGCCAGATATGCCAGCGGGCCACTGAACATGCCCACCAGAGCCGCCCGCCAGTAGGGGCGTCCTGTCCAAGCCAGGCTATGGCGCAAGCCGCTGGCTAACACCAGCCACAGTAATGCCAGCCACACAGGCAAGGGCCGCTGGTCAAAGCTGAACACCCCCACAGAGCCCAACAGAGTGTCCAGCAAGCACCCTGCAAGTGCCACGCGCAAAAGCGCACGCACTTCGGCGCTACGCTCCTGACAAAGGCGCAGGTGTAAAGCTAGTCCGATCGGCACAATGAGCAGAAGCCATTGAACGTGTGCACCCAAGACGCATGCCCACCAGCCGACCTGAAGCCAAAGGGCATTGCCGATCATCCACCCGCGGCCCAATTTTACGTGCCCGGCAATGGCGCCCGGCGAGCCCGCGGCGTAGCCCACAGTAACTGCGCCACGCCGATCGCGCGCTCTTCAAAGCCGCCTTGGCAGTAGCACAGGTAGAACTCCCACAAGCGCTGGAAGGTGTCGTCGTAGCCCAGTTCCGTCAGCACCGTCCGCGTTTGACGCAAGTTGTCATGCCAATGACGTAGGGTACGCGCGTAGTCCAGACCGAAGTCTTCGAGGTGTACCAGGTTCAGCGCGGTCTGGCGGCTAGCGGTTTCGAGCATCACGCTCAGCGAAGGTAGCGCGCCTCCGGGGAAGATGTAACGTTGGATGAAGTCCACCGAGCGGCGGGCCAGTGCATAGCGCTGGTCGCGAATGGTGATGGCCTGTAACAGCATCAGGCCATCGTCTTTGAGCAACGACTCACACTGGCGAAAATAGGTGGGTAGATAGCGGTGTCCGACGGCCTCGATCATCTCGATCGATACCAGTTTATCGAAACGTCCGCGCAGATCACGGTAATCCTCGCGCAACACCGTAATACGTTGCTCCAGGCCCAGCGCCTTCACACGTTGGCACGTATAAGCGTACTGCGCGTCGGAGAGTGTCGTGGTGGTAACGCGGCAGCCGTGGCGGGTAGCGGCATGGATGGCCAGGCTGCCCCAGCCGCTGCCAATCTCCAGAAGATGCTCGTGGGGTTTGAGCTCAAGCTTCTGGCAGATGCGTTCCAGCTTGTTCAGCTGGGCCGCTTCAAGGGTCTGTTCGGCACTGTCGAACTGTGCGGCGGAGTACATCATAGTCGGGTCGAGCAAACGCTCGAACAGGGCGTTGCCCATGTCGTAATGGGCGAGAATGTTGCGTCGAGCGCCTCGTCGGCTGTTCCGGTTGAGCCGGTGCAGCAAGCGCAGGACCGGGCGCCCGAGTCGAGACAGGCCTGCCTCCATGGCGTCGAGGACATCGAGGTTGGCAACGAACAGACGGGTCACAGCCGCTAGGTCAGGACTGCGCCAATAGCCGTGGATATACGCTTCCCCAGCACCAATCGAGCCATTACCGGCGATCAGGTTCCAGGTCGCGTCTTCGAGGATCTCCACCTCGGCTTGCAACTGACTCGCCGGGTCGCCGAAGCTCCACTGCTGACCCTTGCTGAGCACGCGTAGATGTCCTTGGCTCAACCGCCGTAACTGAGCGAGCACGGTGTTTCGGGTGAGGCCGCCCAGGAATGGGGTGATGCCTGTTGACTTGCTAACGCTCAGAGTGGGATTGGACATGATCGGGGTCCTTGCAAGGTTTACCGAGCACTAGGTTGCCCTGGCCGGCAGTGTGGTCGTGAATGGGGGTGCGCTTGAGCAAGAGGCGCAAGGCTTGCCAATAGATGGATGAAACGGTGCGTAGGCTCATCCACGGAAAAGCCAAAATGTGCCGATGCAAGGTGGCGCGATTGAGCGGCTGGCGTTGCAATGCTAGATCGGCCTCGAACACTTTGTGCCCCGCACGCCAGTTCTCCATATGGATACGCACGCGTTGCTCATCGAGGAAGAAATGCAGGCGATAATCCATATCCAGCGGCATGAACGGCGAGACGTGGAACGCTTTGGCCATGGCGAATGAGCGTCCCTGACCCTCCTGTACCGGCAGCACGTAGTGAAAGCGTTCGCGCCAAGGTGTGTTACGCACCTCCAGCAGGATTGCTGCCAGGTGCCCGTCAACGTCATGGCAAAAATAGAAGCTCACAGGGTTGAACGACAGCCCCCAGCAGCGTGGTTGGGCGAGCAATTGCACGGCACCTTCGGGGCGCTGTCCGGTGGCTTGCTCCACTAATAGACGCGCGGCCTGCGCCAATGATTCTCCATCACGGGTCAGCCCCGGCAGGTAATCGGTTTCGCGCCAGCTCAGGGGCGCAAACCGCGACCGGCCCAGCCAGGGAGAGAGACCTGTTAGCCAGGCCTGCTCATCCAGATCCAGGTAGAACAAGCCGATCCGGTAGCGGAATGCATGGTGGTGCGGGGCCATCCGGCGGTGGCTGACCCAGCCCTGGCACAAACTGCTGTTCACAGGCGCTCTCCAAAGTGCTCGGCCACTTTAAGTGCGCTGAGCACCCCGTCCTCGTGAAAGCCATTGCCCCAGTAGGCTCCGCAGTAGTAACTGTTTTGCCTGCCCTGTAGTTCGCCGTGGCGGGCCTGGGCTATCAATGCTGCGAGGCTGTATTGGGGGTGGGCGTATTTGAAGCGGGCCAGAATCTGCGCGGGATCCACCAGCGCGGTCTGATTGAGGCTCACGCAGAACGTTACCGGCGCTTCGATTGCTTGAAGGATGCTCATGTTGTAGGTCAGAGCCGCGGGGGCCTGTTCCTCGCCGCCCAGGCGGTAGTTCCAACTGGCCCAGGCCTTGCGCCGGCGCGGCAGCAGTCGGGTGTCGGTGTGAAGCACTACGTCATTGCTGGCATAGGTGATGGCGCTCAACACCGAGCGTTCGGCCACGCTGGGTCTTCCCAGCAGGGCCAGGGCCTGGTCGCTATGGCAGGCAAACACAATGCTGTCGAAACGCTCCATGCCCGCCGCGCTGAAGAGGGTTACGCCGCCTTCGTCACGCTCGACCCGCTTGACCGGACAGTTCAAGCGGATGCGCTCGGCAAAGGGCCGGCACAACGGCGCCACATAGCTGCGTGAGCCGCCCTCGATCACCCGCCACTGCGGACGGTGGCTCACCGATAACAGGCCGTGATTTCGGCAGAAGCGCACAAAGAACTGCAAGGGAAAAGCGAGCATGTCGGCAAGTGACATAGACCAGATTGCCGAGCCCATGGGCACGATGTAATGGTCGATGAAGCGTTGCCCATAGCCCTGTGTCTTAAGGTAGATACCGAGGGTCGTTTCACTATCAATGCGCTGGTTGTCCAGATCGGCCAGAACCTCGCGGTTAAAACGCAGGATATCCTTCAGCATGCCCCAGAATCCGGGGGACACCAGGTTACGACGCTGCGCGAACAACGTGTCCAAGCCATGGCCGTTGTATTCGAAACCTCTACGTGGGTCATGCACTGAAAAGCTCATCTGCGTGGGCTGCGAGGCAACCTTTAGATGGTCGAGCAAGCGGATGAAGTTTGGGTAGGTCCAGTCGTTGAACACGATGAACCCGGTATCCACCGCGTACCGCTGGCCTTGCCATTGCACATCGACTGTATGGGTATGGCCGCCGATCCAATCGGCGGCCTCAAATACCGTCACCTCGTGCCGGCGGGACAGCAGGTAGCTGCAGGTTAGTCCAGCGATGCCGGTGCCGATGATGGCGATACGCATGAGTTTTAGTCCTTTGGGGCACGCACCAGGCGCTGGCAAAGCTTCAGTCGCCAGCGCACCGGCAGGGCGCCGATCACGCGCAGGCCCAGCGTAAATGCAGTGGGGAAGTTAATTTCCAGCGGGCGTCGCGGCAGGCGTGCAGTGATATGTGCGGCGGCACGCTCGGTGGTCCACAACTGAGGCATGGGGAAGTCGTTGCGACGGGTCAACGGCGTATCGACGAATCCAGGGCTGACCAGCGTTACGGCAATACCTTCATTGATCAGGTCGAAGCGAAGCGATTCCACCAGGTAGCGCACGGCCGCCTTGGAGGCGCCATAGGCTCCGGCACGAGGGAGCGACAACCAGGTCACCGCACTGCCCATTACGACCAGGTGCGGGCGCTCACCGCGATGCAGCAAAGGGATGGCCGCTGCAATACAGTGGCTTACACCAAACAGGTTGGTGCGCACCACACGTTCGACCAGTGCCGGGTCGAAGAGTCCTGGTTCGAGGTATTCGCACGTTCCGGCATTGAGGATGACCAGGTCCAGCGCCCCCCAGGTGTGCTCGATCTGTGCGGTGATCCTGGAGACCTGCTCAGCGCAATCGACATCGCCGACGGCCGCCAATACCTGCCCCGGATATCGTTGCATCAAGTGCAATAAGCGGTTGGCATCACGTGTACCCAAGGCAACCCGGTGCCCTTGGTCCAGCAATTGGACGGCAAGGGCAGCGCCGATTCCGCTACTTGCCCCCGTCAGCCAGCAACGGCTCATACCAGCCGGCCCTTGAGCAAGCGGATAGCGCCGCCCATGACTGGTACGTGCTCGTAAAGCAGTGCACCTGCGTCAAAGTAGTCCTGGTGGAAGTGAACACGCTCTTGCCACTTGAGAAAACTGCAGCCCTGCAGACTGATCAGCCTGCCATTGGCGAGTCGGGGGTGGCGGAACTCTAGCGTCCAGCGCAGGTAGCCCTGGCCCGGCTGAACTTCGTCCGCGCCGGCGATAACGTAACGAATGTCCTGTGCGTTGGCGTAAAGCTCGGTGAGGTAGCGACGAAGCGCTGCCAGGCCATCGATCTGATGCAACGGATCACGGAACGTTACGTTATCGCTATACAGTTTTTCGAGGCTATCGAGGCTCCGCCCATCAAGGCTGGAGAAGCGCTCCGCGAAATACTGCAGATAAGTGGACATGCAAGGCTCCCGAAAATCCTGTACAACAGTGAAATTCTGTACAGATATAAGAGGAGCTTACGTCTAAATCTATACAAGTCAACGGCCCTGTATAGATTTGTTGCAAGGTCAGCCGTTGCCTGATGCGAGTTGTCGACGCAAATCGACTATCTCTGCCTCCAGTTCGCGGACCCGCTCTTCGGCGAAGACCTGTGCCGTAACATCACGCTGGATGCCGATGTAGTAAGTCAGTTCATCGGCATCGTTGTGTACGGGGGTGATAGACAGCTCATTCCAGAACAGGCTGCCATCCTTGCGATAGTTGCGCAGCACTTGGCAACACGGGCGCCCTTCGCGAATTGCCTCGCGGATGGCTGCGATACCTGGTTGGTTGTGGTCCTGGCCCTGGAGGAAGCGGCAATCCTGATAGAGGATGTCGTCCGTGGCGTAGCCGGTGAGGCGCTCGAAGGCAGGGTTGGTGTAGATCAGGATGCTGTCGTCGCCTTCCTGCTCGGCGACGACGATGCCATCGTTGGAGCTCTCGACCATTAATTGCAAGAGTTTTGCGTCGATCATGTGGCCCACCCACTCAAGTAGCGTTTTCGGTATGCGCAGCGTAGACCTTTGTGCTGGAAGGCTAAGGTGCGGTTGTCGATATCATGATGGAAGAACGATCGCCGTAGAAGGTTGGTATGGGTTTAGAATGTGCAACCGCCCTGATGATCACTTGCGATGACTGAAGCGACCTCCACCGATTTGCTGCCCATGCGCGATGTCGTCAACTTGACTGGCATAAATCCAGTGACCCTGCGCGCCTGGGAACGTCGTCATGGTTTGATTCGCCCCCAACGCACCGAAGGCGGGCACCGCCTGTACACGGCCCAGGATGTACAGCGCATACGCGACATACTGCGCTGGACCGGTAGTGGCTTGCCGATCAGCAAGGTGGGTGAGTTGCTCGCACGCCAGCACGACGAAGTCGCCCGCCCGCCCGGGCCGCAGACCGATTCCATTGAGCATTGGCGCGCTGCTGTACTACGAGCGACGAAAGCATTCGACCGGCAGGCGCTCGAGGGCATTCATGGTCAGCTTTTCACCTTGTACCCCAAGGCTACGGTGTTGCTCGATGTGCTGATGCCGGTCTGGCGCAGTCTGTTGTCTGGCAGCGCTTTCGGTCAGCGTAGCCAATGGCTGTTCCTCGATACTTTTCTGCGAGCTCGCCTATTGCTACGTCTGCAACTAAATCAACTCGGTGCCCCATGTGTGTTACTGGCCGGCATTGAAGGAAGCGCTGAGCTGGATTTGCTGAGCAACGGCTTACTTCTCAGTAGTGAGCGGTGGCGTATCGAGGTGTTAGGCAGTGGGCAGCCGCTCGAGGAACTGCCATTGTTGTGCGCGACCCTCCAGCCTGCAGCACTTGTGCTCGCACTCCAGGGGCCCGTAAACACGGCACTGGCGAAGAAGCTATGTTCCTTACAGATGGACATTGCCTGTCCACTTGCATTGATTGGGGACGGGTTGCCTGACTCGATTGCAGTTCTGCACGATATTCCGATCGCGCTTCTGGATCAGCGAAACGTTGGAGCTAGTTTGAAACTGGATGCATTGCTCAGGGGCGCTTTGGAGCTTTGACTGACCGCTCAAGGGCCTTAGACGTTGCGCTGCCTGTTGCCTGACTATGTTCTTCAACCCGTTCGACTGTTTAGTGCTCGCGCGTTGAACATAGCGGATTGTCGGAGTGTAGTGTGAGCGGGGAAAGAGTCGCTCATCTTCGGTCTATTGATCTGGTATCTGCGAGAATTGCTGCATCAGCGGTGCCTTGGCGCGCGTCAGCACCATGACCACGCGTACCTGGTTCTCCGGTACGTCGAGGACGGCGCAGTCCACAATGTGCGGCGAGGCTTGATTGGACTACCCCCATTCCAATAGACATTTTCCGGCCTCATAACGAGGCGCTTTCAAAGGCCTCAGGACTAACGCCGCCCAGGTGACTGTGGCGGCGGGTTCGGTTGTAAAACATTTCGATGTAATCGAACACATCGGCCCTGGCCAAGTCACGGGTTTTGTAGATGCGCTTACGGATCCGTTCTTTCTTCAAACTGCTGAAAAACGATTCGGCCACGGCATTATCCCAGCAGTTGCCACGCCGACTCATGCTCTGCTCAAGGTTATTGGCCAAGCAAAAGCGCTTCCAGTCATCACTGCCGTACTGGCTGCCCTGATCGGAATGCACCAGTACGCGCTCCTTGGGCCTACGGCGCCAGAGCGCCATCAATAACGCGTCCAGCGCGAGTTCACGGGCCAATGTCGGCTTCATCGACCAGCCCACGACCTTGCGCGCATAGAGATCCACCACCACGGCCAAATACAGCCAACCCTGCCATGTGCGGATATAGGTGATGTCGGTCACCCAAGCCTTGTTGGGGGCATCAACTGTGAATGCTCGGTTGAGATGATTGGGTGCAATGATCGACGGCCGCCCGGCAATTGGGCGCGGCGCCTTATAACCCCTCAACGCCTTTATCCGGTTGGCACGCATCAACCGCGCAACGCGGTGTTTGCCGCAACTCTCGCCGGCTTCCCGCAAGTCGCCATAGACGCGTAGAGCACCGTAAACCCCTCGGCTAGCCGCATAGGAATCGCGAATCAGTTTCAGCAAGCGGTCGTTGTCCTGGTCGCGCTCAGAAACGGGCTTGTGCAGCCATTGGTAGAACCCGGCACGAGCGATCCGCAATACCCTGCACATCGTGGTAATTGCATACTGATGACGATGCTCGTTCATGAAGCGGTACTTCACTCGGGCTCTCTGGCAAAGTACCGCGCGGCTTTTTTTAAGATATCCCGCTCTTCTTCAAGGCGGCGCATTTGGGCCCGTAGCCGCAGGATTTCACTCTTGGCTTCGAGCAATTCGCTGGCCTGCTTTTCTGATTTATCAGGGGTGACGGCGCTGACCCATTTATAGAGGCTGTGCGTCGAGACGCCGAGGCGTGCGGCAATCTCCGCGACTGAATAGCCGCGTTCAACCACCTGCCTGACCGCTTCCGCCTTGAATTCCGGGGTGTATCGTTGGGTACTCATAGACTTCCTCCTATGCTCAAAGCATAGGCCGGGGATGTCTACCTTTCCGGGGGCAGTCCAAGCATAGGCCGGGGATGTCTACCTTTCCGGGGGCAGTCCAAAGAGCTTGCAAGGTGTCTAGAAAGCCCGGGGCGATTCAGTTGTCAGTTGATCGTCATCGCCGATGCACTCTCTCAAGCCGGCGAGGACACGCTCGATACCCGGTGCCTCGGAAGGTTGGTTTCCTCGGCATTCGTGCTGTTGGCTGCGCTAATTTCTATTGGCCTTCCAAGGCATGGGCAGGCCCTTTGAGACCTTCGGCACCAACGTCGCCGGGGCATATCGTCGGAACCTGATCGGTCGTGGTACTTGCAGGTTTTGTATAATATTATATTATTTTATATAATATATTTAGATCTATCATGTGAGCGAGATTACAGTCATAGAAGAACTGGCGATGGATGTTCAGCAGTTAAGCGGCAACACCGAAGCAGCAGCTCAGTTGCTTAAAACCCTGGGAAATCCAGAGCGACTGCTGTTGCTATGCCAGTTGTCTGAAGGTGAGCGCAGTGTAAGTGAGCTGGAGTCCCTGCTTGGCATTCAGCAGCCCACCTTGTCTCAGCAATTAGGGGTTTTGAGGCGCGAAGATCTGGTGGCGACAAGGCGTGAAGGTAAGCAGATTTTCTATCGCATCGATAGTCCAGCTGCCCTGGCGGTGATTAAAACCTTGTATCAATGGTTCTGTGCGAAGGAGCCGAAATGACTATCGACTGGGCCAATTTCACACCTTGGTCGGCCTTGCTCGGCGGTGCGTTGATCGGGCTTGCCGTGAGCCTGTTTGCACTTGTGAATGGCCGTATTGCCGGTATTAGCGGGCTGCTGGGCAGTTTGCTGCAAAAGAAGGGCGAGGGCAGAGGCGAGAAAGCACTGTTTCTCCTGGGGGTGTTGGTAGCCCCCCTAGTGTGGTGGTTATTTGCGGGTCGGCCGGTCGTACAGTTTCAGACAGACTGGGTAGGGTTGCTTGTGGCCGGTTTGCTGGTTGGCCTGGGAACACGTTGCGCGGCAGGTTGCACCAGTGGGCATGGTGTCTGTGGACTGGCGCGTCTGTCGCCTCGTTCACTTGTCGCAACACTGTGCTTTATGTGCGCGGGATTTGCAGTTGTGTTCGTTAGCCGTCACCTGGCAGGAGTATGAGCATGCGATGGGTAACGGCTTTTATCTGCGGTGTGGTGTTTGGCCTTGGCTTGCTGTTGGCAGGCATGGTTAATCCAGCCAAGGTAATCGGCTTTCTGGATCTGGCAGGAAGCTGGGATCCATCGCTCGGGTTGGTAATGGTGGGTGCTATCGGGGTGGCACTTTTGCCCATGCAGTGGAGCAGCAAACAAACACGCTCGATGCTTGGTTTGCCGATGCAAATGCCTCGGGTGCGAGCATTAGATCGGCGGTTGGTGGTGGGCAGCCTGGTATTTGGTGTTGGTTGGGGTATTGCCGGTATCTGCCCGGGGCCTGCACTCGCCCTGGTGTTAAGTGGGCACTGGAAAATACTCGTATTCGTACTTGCGATGTTGGTGGGAATGGTGCTCTTCAGTCTCCTGGAAAGCTGGCGTGCTCGTTAAAGATTGGCGCGTACTATCGTTTATCTGGCTTGCAAGAAAGGGCGGATTATTCACTGGAGCAGCAGTCCAGCCCACATCGAAGTAATGATTGCCAACTGACCGACAATTACGTTCGCGGCAAATTTTGCGCCCCCGCTGATCCAGGCCAGCACACATTTAGTAAGTGTATTGCTGCTCATTGCGGTCAGCGCGGGCACCGCAATTTCTGCCATTGATAATTGCCCAGACTTCACCAGCGACGCGATAGATGCTGCCGTTGCGTGGGCATCTGCTAGACCGCTAACTATCGCCGCAATCAGTACACCATTGTGTCCAAAGGCATGCAGCAGTGCCGAAGATAGCAACGTGATACCTGTTATGGCCATAGTCACAACGAGGGCGACCTTGAGATTGAATGCACTATCGCCGACTTGGGTTGCGGTCGGCACAAGGGAAGTACTCCAGGGGGCGAGCAGCACAGAGCCATATACTATTGTTGTGAGCGACGCTAGCAGAATGGGAGCCCATAATTCCCTCAAGAAAGCGGGGTCGACTGTACCCAGCACCAGACCCAGCATTGCAATAGTCGCTAGGTTGGAAAATATAGCTGCAGCGCTGAGTGCTCTGACAGACGATTGTTCGCTCCGAGCCAGGTGCCCCATCAGCGCAATTGTCGCGGATCCTGAAGCAAACCCTGATGCAATGGCACTGAGGGTATAGCCATAGCGTGTGCCGACCACCCGTAAGGCGATATGCCCCAGCGCCCCTACACACATCAGCAGTATGATCAGGGTACCGATTGTGCGGGGATTGATGGCACCAAAGGGGCCGATGAAGCGATCGGGTGCCAAGGGTAAAATGATCAATACGGCAATCAGTAGTATCAACCCGTCGCGGACTTCGTTTTCAGTTAATTGATGGCGGGCAAAGCGATGCAGCTCTTGCCTGAATGCGAGGACAACTGTAAGCACGACACCGACGGCGACAGCCAGTTCGGGCTGGTCATAACTTAGGGCACCGAGCAGCAAGACGAAAAGCAGAGCTATTTCACTGGTGATGCCAGGATCCTTGCTAGGGTGTTTCCAGTAGGCAACTGCAACTATGATTGCCAAGCCAATACTCATGATGGCGACCAACATCGCACCCGCGACGGCCATGCATACGTAACCCAGTACAGACGTGATGGCAAAGGTTCTAAGTCCGGCAAATGCGCGATGTTCCCCGGTACCTTTTTTGCGTTCACGCTCCAGGCCTACGAGCATACCTATACCCAAGGCAGCAGCGAGATGTGTAATGTCCAGGGTTTCAAGCATGAGAGCCGCATCGATGTGCGGGAGAGGGTAGGTGTCGGGACTGCTCGGGATGAGCTGAAACCCATCCCGACTTAGTGAGTTGCCGCTGGGCCTCTACCGTAGCCATGTTCTAAAGCCTTTAAGTCAGACAAATTCAAAATTTCCACTGTACGTCCGCTGAACTGAACTATTTCCAGCTGGCGCAGGTGCGCTATGGATCTACAGATGGTTTCAAGTCTCAGTCCCAAGTAGGACGCAATGTCATCTCTCGACATGCGTAAAACAAAGCTATGGGCGGAAAATCCGCGTTCTAGGTATCGTTTGGACAAGCCTAGTAGAAAGCTGGCCATTCGTTCTTCTGCGGTGAGGTTGCACATCATTAAAAGCCGCTTATGCTCTCGAACAATTTCACTGCTGAGCAACCTATTGAGGCTTTGTTGTAAGAACGGGAACTCATGGGCTAACGACTCCAGGCGTTGATAAGGAATAAGGCAAACTTCACTGTCCTCAAGAGCAAACGCACTGCATACATGCCGGTTGGTGCTGATCGCATCGCACCCCATTGTGTCTCCTGACATCCAGAAGTTGGTTACCAGCCCTTGTCCTTCCGCATTTGCAAAGCAGGTCTTAAAACTCCCAAAGCGTACTGCGTAGAGGAATTCCAACGGGTCGTTGGCGTGATACAAGCCGTAACCTTTCTTAATCCGTATGCGCTGCCTGATCAGCTCACTGAAACGGTCGTTTCCGTGTTTGCACATGCCAGTTGGAAGGCACAACGAACCGACCTTGCAATCCACGCAAGCCGCCCTATATGGGTTTACATTGATCGGTGATATCACCCCTATGGGATTACGTTCCTCTAGGTCAGTGGCAACGTTCAGGAGGCTATGCATTTCTCACCTCCGATACCGGGGTAGCAGATCCTGATGGGGCAATAGGGTCATGCAGGTCGCGATTTATGAACTTTCCAGGTACTAGAGGATAGCTAGCAATCAGCGCCAGGGAGTGTGGGGCGTTCAATCGAGTATTAAGTCGATCAACGAAGGCTGTCGCTTCGTCAATACTGCGAAAACTCACCATCCATATGTCCAGGTGAACCCACCAACGGTTTTGACGCGGATTATTTTCAATGTAGACGTTCATTGATGCTACTCCGTAATCGATGCAGTGGAATGCAAAGGACGCCGGTTTTGTGAGTGCTTACTAGGCACGCTGAATACCAACAAACCCTGATGGTAATTGAGAGTGAAATGGTCAAGATCCATTGAGGGCGGAATGGTTCGTGAAGAACTAAAACATCCACACTCAGATGAGATAGCTGTCGTCGAGGCGTCGGCAGCATCCGGCATCACCCAACCGCTTAAGGTGAATTGCTGCGTTGTAATCCCTATCTGCAAGCTGTCGATACCTACAGACTGCAAGTCCGCGGTGACGATGAACTGATCCCCGATGTTCCTGGCGAACAGGACAGGTTGGTAGGGCAATCCCACTTCGCGGCGCAACATGAGTTCCAGGTCTGGGGCGCGGTAGCTCCGCTTACCGTCGACGAGACCAAGTAAGCGTTTTCTAGTCTGGTTAAGCATTGAACCTGGGACTATTCGCGGTAGGATCGACAGTAGGAGTAATTTGAGCATTTGGCGCGCTCCACATTCAATCGAATCAGGAACGGCGTCCATGCCATCAGGTATTCAAGCTGCTGACAGCAGATGGAATCAGGGCGTAATGGCCACCTTCATGACACCGTCTCGTTGATGCCCAAATAACTCGTAGGCGGCTTCAATATCGTCCAGCTTGAACCGGTGCGTCACGAGTGGCGCCAGATCGATGCGCCCGCTGGCTATGATTTCCATCAAGCGTCGCATGCGCTCTTTACCGCCTGGACACAGTGTGGTCACGATGTTGTAGTCGCCTAGGCCAGCAGCAAAGGCATCAAGTGGAATGCGCAAGTCCGAAGAGTATACGCCAAGGCTGGATAAGGTGCCTCCAGGACGTAGCACCCGCAGCGCTGATTCAAATGTCGATTGGGTTCCAAGTGCTTCAATCGCAACATCGACCCCACGGCCTATGGTAATCGCCATGATTTGCTCGACGACGTTGCCTTGTGTGAAGTCGATTACGTGAGTAGCACCTAGCTGACGGGCAACGGCCATACGCGCATTTACGGTGTCGACACCGATGATCGTGCCGGCACCTTTCAAGCGGGCACCGGCCACCGCGCAAAGACCAATGGGCCCTAGGGCAAATACGGCGACCGTATCACCGATTTTTACATCACCCCGTTCTGCACCGGAGAACCCGGTAGACATGATGTCTGGGCACATCAAAACTTGTTCGTCACTAAGGTTATCGGGAATCAGTGAAAGGTTGGCCATGGCGTCAGGCACCCGAACATACTCGGCCTGGCAGCCATCAATCGTGTTGCCGAGCTTCCAACCACCAATAGCTTTGAATCCATGAAGGGTGCCCGGCCCATCCTGGGATGAGCATCCACACAGGCACGCATTACTGTGGCCGCTCGGGGTTATTGCGCCAGCAATGACCCGCTGTCCTTCGCTAAAGCCTTGAACCTGGGCGCCGAGTTTTTCAATGATACCAACGGGTTCATGACCTATGGTCAACCCTTTGGCGACAGGGTATTCACCTCGGAGGATGTGGATGTCGGTTCCGCAGATCGTCGTGGTTGTGAGCCGAACCAACGCATCGGCAGGGCCAATGTTCGGTATTGGCTTTTCGTCCAGTTCTATCCGATTTTTCTCCACAAAAATTGCAGCTTTCATGGTAGCCATGGCAGCGGGTTCCTCTTTGGGATCGTGGCATTCACCTTTGCTTAGCGTGCGCTGAAAATCGTCGAATCAATTGACCGGGATCAAGGAATCAAATCCATTTTTTGTAGTTAGGTTGCCGTGCGTCGGACTGCGCCTATGGTCGTGTGCTACACCCAATCGTCGTGTCCTTTTGAGGTGGTGTGCATCCGATTTTGATGCAAGTCAAACACACAGCCTTGGACGGATGCAGGATGGTGCGTACCTACTCATCCCTTAGTGCGAGGTGTGTCATGTCCGACTATCAACGCTTGTTGTTCATCGCCCCCCCTTTGATGCAGCGCACTGACGCCTTTGACCGTGCTGCCGCTTTGGCAAAAGCCAAAGGCATTGCATTGCATATAGTGGCTTTCGATTACCTTGAGGGGCTTGCCACCGCAGGGCTGGTCAATGAACAGGCACTGGCAGTGATGCGCCAGGCCTATGTCGAAAAGCACCGCCAGTGGCTTGAAACCCAAGCCGTACCCCTGCGTAGGAACGGGCTTACAGTCACCACAGAGGTTGTCTGGGTGAACGATGTCTTGGATGAAATCCTGACCCATCTGAGGGAGCAGCCGTTTGCAATGGTGGTCAAGGACATAGAGCATGAGTCGCGCCTGATGCGGGCGATGTTCACTACACTTGATATCCGGCTGTTACGGGAGTGCTCGGTGCCGCTGCATTTTGTCGACAAGGCCAGCCATGCTATGCCTCGTAAAGTTCTCGCTGCCGTTGACCTATCGCGTCCCGAGGATCAGTACCAAGGATTCAATGACCGCATCATCACTGAGGCGTTGAAATTGGCCATGCAATGTAAGGCGCAGGTGGAGATCTTGTATGCCTATGATCTGACCTCTATGCAAACGGATGCGGAGAACCTTGGGCGTAAATCATTTTTGTTTGGCTCAAATGTTGCCGAAAGTCTGCATGAAGCCCAAAGCGACGCCTTTCGCGAGCTGGCTGAGCGCAACGGTATTGATCCGGAGAGTTGCCATATGATCATGGGCGACCCAGCAAAAGTCTTGAGCATCTTCTGCGAAGCCCAAGGTACCGATATCGTAGTGATGGGGCGGGTGCACCACCGTGGTTTGGCCAAGTACATCGGCAGCACGGTTGAAAGGGTACTTTACAAAATGCCTAGCAGTGTCCTGGTCATCACCCCGGAAACTCCAGTGGTCTGACAAAGAACCTGCCTCAGCGCGGTTTCGGAGCTCGGATAATACCGCGCAGAGGTAAATGATCATCCATGTAGGTTGAGCTCATGGATGATTTCAGTTACATCTCCAGCCAGGTAGCGTGAGGAAAAACCGAGTGTTTTCGCAAGTCGATGCATCCCGTAGTTGTTTGAGAGATCACGTGAAATCATGCGCTCATAGCCATTGCTGCGTGCGGCGCTGATCAGGTGATTCATTAACAGTCTACCCAAGCCTTTGCGCTGCCATTGCTCGCTCACGGCAACCGCACACTCGCAGTTCTTGCTGTCGGGGACTGCCGCATAGCGGCTTTCGCCGATTTCACGCAGTTGGCCACCGTCATACATCAACGCGACGTAAGCCATGCGGTGGTGGTAGTCCACATCCATCAACCGTTCGAAAAACGATGATGCCTCCCCGCTAAACCCTGCTAGGAAGCGAAAGCGTCTCAACTCGTAAGACACATGCCCTACAAACTCATGATCCCTCTCACGGTCGGGCTCACGCAGTGGTCGAATCAGTACAGGAGTACCGTCGTTCAACGACTCTATCCAGTGCTCCCTAGACAGATCGCCAAAATCGATATCGTTATTCATCGCGCTCTCCGGGCTTACAGTCATCAAAGGGAGCTTGCCGATTACTGTTGTACTGCTCACCAGCATCCTCGTTCTGACTTGCATCAAGTTCGTTGCGTGTCGCAGCCTTTCTGATCTGAATCAAGTCTGAAGCGGGGTCAAGGCACAGAATTTAGTGCCTGAGCTTCAATTCCCGGTAGGCGATGACATGATTGGAGGTTTGCGATGAGTCAGTACCAACAATTGTTGCTGCTTGCCCTGGATGCCGATTTGACCTCGCCAGCGGCACAACGCGCCAAGGCTTTGGCTAAAACGACGGGGGCAGGGTTGCATGTCTTGGGTTTGTTTGAACCTCATGGGCTTAGCAACTGGCGAGAAGAAGTAGAGGTTGAACAGCAAATCGCCGAGCAGTTCTCACAATATCGTGATCGATTGACGGAAACGGTTGGGGCAATACATATAGACGATGCGTGCGCTACCAGCCAGGCAGCATTGACCGACGATCCCGTCAAGGACGTGCTTGACTGCATTCACACGCTTCGTCCCGACATGGTCATCAAGGACATTGATGAGATTTCAGCGCTCAAGCGGGTGTTTGGGGTCTCTTTCGATAGCGAGCTGATGCGCACCAGTCCGGTACCTGTACATTTTGTCCAGCATGGCAATGTGCCTCTTCCCAACGTAATCCTTGCAGCCGTCGATACGGCCAATTCGGAGCAAGGAAACGACTTCAATCACAAAATAATCCGCGCAGCCACGGCCATGGCGCTGCAATGCAATGCTCAGTTGCACCTACTTTCTGCCTATGACATTTCACCAATCTTTGTTGCCGATTCGAATGCGGCTTTGGACTGGGTTGAGGAGCTAATTGCTGTATTACGCGAACCTTATGATGAACTGGCCGACTTCTACGGCGTTGTTACTGAATGTCGACATTTTGTCCAAGGGCCGCCAGTGACCGCTATCAGCGATCTGGTGCGCGATTTGGCTGTTGATGTTGTGGTTATGGGGATAGTGCAACCTAAAGGCTTGGGCAAACTGCTCGGTGATACGACAGACCGGATAGTGAACTCGGCACATTGCAGCGTACTGGCTGTTAATTCCGGCAACTAGAGCCCTCCGGTCAGCTTTCGAGGTCAGAATCATGCAGCTCACATTTCTCGGTGCGACGGGTACGGTTACCGGAAGCAAGTATCTACTCCAGCACAATTCGACGCAGGTGCTTGTCGATTGTGGACTGTTCCAAGGATACAAGCAGTTGCGCTTACGCAACTGGCAATCTTTGCCTATACCCGTGGATGAAATCGATGCGGTAGTCCTTACCCATGCGCACCTCGATCACAGCGGTTACCTTCCAGTTCTGGTTCGGAATGGGTTTCGTGGGCCGATTTATGCGACTGCGGCCACTTGTGAGCTGGTGAGGATCCTGTTGCTCGACAGTGGTCGCCTACAGGAAGAGGAAGCCGACTATGCAAACCGACGTGGCTACTCCAAGCACCACCCCGCCCAGGCGCTGTACACGGAAGAGGAGGCGAAGCGAGCACTTGCACATCTCCGCCCACTGGAACTACATCACTCGGTTGAAATCGTCGACTGTCTACAGGTCTATCTTCGTTCTGCAGGTCACATTTTAGGTGCCGCGACTGTCGAAATAAATGCAGGAGGCCAAATCATAGTGTTTTCTGGTGACCTAGGGCGCCCCAACGACCCTATCATGCGAACCCCGGAGCTGATCGAGAACGCAGACATTCTTTTGGTCGAATCTACGTATGGTGACCGACAGCACCCGAAGGAGGCTCCAGAGACGTATCTCGCCAATGTCATTAATCAAACACTGCTAAGGCACGGCATCACCCTGGTTCCGTCATTTGCCGTTGGGCGTGCGCAATTATTGATGTACTACCTGTATGCGCTCAAAAGAGAGCATCGAATCCCAGACATTCCGGTTTACCTCAATAGTCCAATGGCATCAGATACCACCGCGCTGTATCAGCGCTTTCACCAAGAGCATCGCCTGTCTGCCGTGGAGTGCGCAGCGATGTGCCGTAGCACCCATATCATTCGTACAGTCGACGAATCAAAACACCTTGACCAGCTTCGCGACCCTGCGGTGATCATCGCAGCCAGTGGCATGGCAACCGGGGGCAGGGTACTGCATCACCTGAAGGCGCTGGCTCCCACCCCCCGCAATACGTTGTTGTTTTCTGGGTTTCAGGCCGGTGGTACTCGCGGAGCGGACATCATTGCTGGAGTTAGGACAATCCGTATGCACGGTGAGGATGTCCCGATACGCGCTCAGGTCTCTGCCATGGAGAGTCTGTCGGCGCATGCCGATACTGATGAAATCATGCAGTGGTTGCGGGGCTTCAAGAGGCCCCCTCGGCATACCTTTGTGGTGCATGGTGAACCCCATGCAGCTGATACGCTGCGGCGCCGAATCAGCCTTGAGCTTGGTTGGTCGGTGTCAGTGCCAGAGCACCTTGAAACCGTAGAGCTTTAGTTGCCCAGCACCGTATAGCCTAATTTGGCACGGACTAATGTGAGGGTATTGACCATGAACGCAACCAGTAAAGAGAAGCTTAAAGCCTGGTTGAAAAGGCCACGAGCTAGCTTCGGCATAATTGCTGGAGTGGTGAGCTTCGTAGTGTTGGTATCTATTGCAGGCTGGTTCGATGGTGCTGTTGAGTTGCTTACGGCCAAGCCCTGGATCTTACTGGGCTTTGTTACGATCAGTCTGTGCGTTGGGGTCATTGTGCAACATCGTTATACCCTGCTTGTTGGTAAAGCTATTTTCAATCCTGGCTCAACAGGGTGGCGGCATAAGGTTGATCGTATCTCGACCTACGCTAAGGAATCGAACCTTGTATTGTGTCTTCTGATAGCCATAGGTGTGGGGTATCCCACAACGTTGTACTACGCGGCTCGATCAATTCGTACCATCGTTTCTGCCTGTGAAACGAATCTCAACGATCAGCTTGCGTTCCTGGGGGAGGATGGGAGGTTGGTATCTGTTTCTTCGCCCATCTGCTTGTGTTTGTCTGAGGTGTTTTTGGAAAGAAATGGTGTATTGCGGCTCGCCCTGTTCAACACTTCAGTCTTTGAAGTAAGTGATTTCCAAGGCATCACTGAGGAGGACGAGCAGCAATGTTTGAACCGTGTGATTTCAGGTGGACAGTCTGCAGCTCCGCAGCGCTCATCAAGTCAATGAAAGGCGATGGATAACCTGGCAGGCATCGCTGGGATCACGTGCAGTGGAAAAGCCGAGGTCACGAGCTAGATCATGCATCGCCGTATTGGCCGCCGAGTCGATTGAGTACATCTCTTTGTACCCATTCGCCCGAGCCATATCGATCAGGTGGCTAAGTAGCAGTGCTCCTAGGCCGCGATGCTTCCATTGATCATCAACGGTAACCGCACACTCACATTCATCTGGTTGGGCGCCGGCTGCGTAACGACTAATACCGACCTCTATGAGCTCGCCTTTTACATGTGCCAAAGCCACATATGCCATTTTCTCCCGCTGATCGACGGTCATCAACTGATCAAGCATGGCTTCACCTGGCTCTTTGATTTGGCACAAAAAGCGAAAGTGTCGCGACTCTGGTGAAAGGCGCATGATGAAGGCCTTTTCTCGCTCGCGATCCTCTGCACGCAGAGGTCTGATGAGGACGTGCCCGCCATCCTTTAGCGGCTCGATCCAGTGTTCGCCTTTTTCAGGAGGAAAGGCGGGAGTAGATGGTGTTTGCGCGTTAGATTGAACAGGTGCCATGGGATTTACTCCGAAGGGATGGAGAGGTTCGTAAATCACCATTCTTATCTACACCTGTCGGGGCGCCCCCGTTTGATGTATGTCAAACATGAGTCTTCCCAACCAATTTACGGGTGGCTACTTTCAAGGCTTTGTCCGACGCGCGCCCAGCCACTGGGCCCACCGACGGGAGACTGATTGCGAATCCGAGAGTATTACTTGAAGGGTAGGTCTAACGTTGCACGCATACCTCCCTGACTACGATTTTCTAGCGTTATCTGCCCTCCCATACGATCTGCAATTGTTTTCACGATAGCGAGCCCCAGTCCTGCTCCCTGGTCATTACCTCGACTATAGAAACGTTCAAGGAGCCGGCCATACTCGGACTCATCGATACCCGGGCCGTCGTCTTCGACAGACAGTTCGTAGTGGTCGCCTTTTCTTCCAAGACGCACCGTGATCAGACCGTGTGCCGGAGAAAAATTTGCCGCATTGGTTACCAGATTGTTTATCGCAATATTGATGGCAGTCGGATCAACTCTGACGTTGTAGGTGTCGTCGCTGACATCGAATACCAGTTCAAGTCCCTGGCTCAGCAGCCAAGGCGTCAATTGAACCAGGCTGTCGCGGACGGTGGCTGCAAGATCAATGGTTGATGGCGTAGTGGATACTGATTGCGGCTCGATGCGAGCCATCGTCAGCAACTGGTTGACCAATCGACTGGTACGATCCACACCCGCAATCAAATGCTCTAGTGACTCGCGCCGACTTTCTTCACTCTGTGTTTCCAACAAGTTCTGGGCATGTACCTTTAGCACCGCCAGGGGGGTGCGCATTTCATGCGCAGCGTCGGCAATGAAACGTCGCTCACGCCCAAGCACTTCCTGAATTTGCGCCAGCATACGGTTGAGCGCTGCCTGCATTGGCTCCAGCTCGCTCGGAAGGGGGGTCAATTGAAGTGGCTCCAGTGACCCGCTGTGTCTAGCACGAAGGGTAGAAGCCATATTCGCGAGCGGCCTGAGACCCCATCCAATGGCAAGCCAAACCATTGCCGCAAGAATCAAGCTGCCCAAAACGTTGGGCCACAAGGTGTGGCGCACAATACGCTCAACGAGGTCAGCTCGCACATCATCGCGCTCGCCCACCCAAATCCGCATACCGTTGCGTTTGTCTTCCAACATGAAAGCGCGCCAATTCCGATTGTTCAGATCCACGACATCGCTGAAACCGGGCTTGCCAGGCAGGGTGTGAAAAGAGGGGGCGCTCGCCGTATGCACAAGGAGCTCACCTTGGCTGTTCCAGACTTGAAACGCGATTTTGCTTTCGTAAGGATGTCCGTCGACTCTGGGTACGGCTTCGCCTAATGCTGTATTGAAGGCCTGATAGAGCTCGGCGTACTCCTTTCTCTGTAGTGGCATGCGCATGACACCCTGTAGAAGCCGTGCGTTTTGTGCGAGCTGAGCGTCGTAGACTTCTGTGATTTCGTGATTACTGTCGTGAAAATTAAGCGCACTGATCACCGCAAACCCCAAGAGCATCAAGCCGATTATCAGGGTGAGTGTGCGACGTCGGATTGACGTCATCGACGCTCCTCCACCAGATATCCCACGCCGCGAACTGTGCGAATCAGATCAGTCGAGAACTTCTTGCGCAGGTGATGGATGTGTACTTCCAGCGTGTTGCTTTCGGCTTCTTCGTTCCAGCCGTACAACAATTGCATCAGTTGATCTCGGGTCATCACGCGACCAGGGGGTGACAGCAATTCATGCAGCAACTGATATTCCTTGGGTGTCAGGGCTACAGGCAGGCCCTGGTAGCTGACTTGCTGAGTGCCAGGGTTCAGACAGATGCCCGCATGCTCGATCAACATCTGTGCTCGCCCGGCACTGCGGCGTAACAAAGCACGTAAACGGGCCTTCAGTTCGGCCAGATCGAACGGTTTGATCAAATAGTCATCGGCGCCTGCGTCCAGCCCTGCGATACGGTCTTCTGTTGCATCACGGGCCGTGAGGATCAGCACCGGCAGGTTGGAACCGCTATAGCGCAGGCGACTGAGTACTTCTAGTCCGTCCATACGTGGCAAACCAAGGTCAAGCACTGCCAAGTCGAAGGTCTCACTGAGCATGGCGTGCAGAGCACTACTCCCTTCCTTGAGCCAATCGACAGTGTAACCTTCACGCCCTAGCGCTTGATGAATACCCTCGCCCAGGGCGACATCATCTTCGATCAGTAATAAACGCACGCAAACTCCAGTCAATCGAGTTTCTTGTTAACGTCTTCCAGTAGTGCGGCGATTTCTTTGCGCCGTCCAACGTCAGCACTTTCCCGGCCCTGCCTTGGAGGCGCTTGTAGTGCTTTTTGCAGGGCAACCTTCGCTTCAGCGTAGCGCTTCTGGCGGTAGAGGTGATCGCCCCAGAAATATAGGCTATCGATGCCGGCAGGATTGAGTTGCAATGCTTTCTGAAGCAGTTGCTCTGCCTTGTCAGCATCACCGAAACCGATCGGCCAGCCGGGCACTCTGTCGTAGAGTGCAGCAAGGCTGGTATAGGCCGAGCCTTGCAAGGCGTCGGCGTCTAGAGTCAGGGCTTTTTCCAGATCGGCCTTGGCATCTTTGACCTTGCCTAGGGCGCCCAGCCCGCCTTGAGCACCCGCCCAACTGCTGGTGACGATTCCTGACCAGATCCACGCTTCGGCTAACACTGGGCGATCTCGCGTGAACGACGATGTTTGTGCCGCCAATTGCGCGAACGCCGCTACGCGCTGTTGCTCTGGCAGTTCATATTGTGTGTGCGCCCAGCTTTGCTGAATGTCATTAAGGCGTTGCTGATCCGCGTTGTCGAGCGCCCAGACGCCTTGGCTCAACATGCCGAGCAGCAGGCAGGCAACGGTCTTTTTCATGGTTTGAGGTGCTCATTTTCGTGGGTGTGACTAAGACGCCGGATCAGCGGCAATTGCTTGCGCAGGCCACGATCCACCAAGTTGGGCAACAGGCTGTTCAACCGCACAAAAAATCGCTCCGGCCACCCCAGATAGAGATCGCGACGGTCACCAGCAATGGCGTGGATCACCGCCCCTGCCACCGCCTGTGGATCATCGACGCTTGCCTTGAGTGCATCGTTGAGCGCTTGGGCGGCAGAGCTGTTCATCGAGGTACGGGTGGCGCGTGGTGCGACATAGAGGACGCCGACCCGGGTGTCGGCAAGCTCCCGGCGCAGGGCTTCGGAAAAGCCGCGAAGTGCAAACTTGCTTGCACAGTAACTGGCATATCCAGGGTAGCCAATCGAGCCATAGGTTGAACCGACGTTGACCACCATGGCGCTGTCGGCCTGCTTGAGCAATGGTAGAAGCAGTTTGGTCAGGCAAATTGGGGCGCTGACGTTCACGCTCAACATCGCGTTGATTTCATTGTCATCCAGCTGTTCGAGCATGGCGAAGTGGTTGACGCCGGCAGCATTGATCAACAAGTTGATGCCATCAATGGCTTCGGCGGCGGCCAGTACTTTACGACGATCATTGAGGAATGTAAGGTCGGCGGCTACCCAGCACAGATTTTGCGGATAGCGCTCAAGCAACGGCATCAGGGATTCCTGATGTCGAGCTACCGCCAGCACCCGGGCACCGGCGGCGCACAGAGCCCTGGCAATTTCCTGGCCGATCCCACCGCTAGCGCCAGTCAAGACCACGCGGGCATCATGCAGCTGCATGATGAACCTCCGCAGTCCGGGGCAAACCATGAAACATATCGATGTACAGCCGGTACACCACTTTTGACGCATGGATGACAGCCGCCTGGTCTGCGGGGTCTTCCAGCCTGTTCATCAGGCGGCGGTAGGTCTGCATATGCTCGATATCCAGTGAACCGTGGGAACTGAGATAGCTGAGGGCGCTTTCTGGAAGACCCAGATGCTCGCGGATGCTGCCCGCTGCATGGGTGGCCAGGGCAATGCTTGTGCCTTCCAGCACATTGACCATGCCGAACAGGCCTACCGGGTTGCCTCGAGCAATCAAGTCGTAAAGAAAGCTGATCATCAGTTCAATCGGCATTGAGGGTTGGCCGTCACGCACGGCGTCACGGTCACCGCCGCAGGCGGCTATATCGTTAAGCACCCACTGTTCATGGCCGTATTCTTCTTCGATGTACTCGCATACCGCTTTGCGTAGCCATTCGAGGTGGCTTGGCAGTCGCGCGCCGCAGGCCATCATCAGTGGCACAGTGTGGCGGACGTGGTAGTAGGCTTGCGCAAGAAATTCCCGATAGCTCTCAAGGCTGACCTTACCTTCAAGTGCGTCGAGGATTATCGGCAGGTTGAACAGTTCGTGGCGCTCTTGATGTGTAGCTTCTTGAAGCGTGTCGAAAAAACTCATGATGCAGACTCCTCAGATACGGCAGATTCGGTAAGTTGCGCGTGAAACGCCTCGACAATAGCGTCGCGGCGCGGTCGGCCATTGGCAGTCAGCAAGCCGTTGGCAGCCGTGAAGGGATAGGGCAGGCGCGTCCAGCTATGAACTTGGGCGTAGTCGGGCAATGCGTCATTTGCTTCCGCTACAGCCCTAGCCAGTTCTGCATCCGTACAATCGGTACGATGGGGCCACAACAGGGCGTGATTGCGTGGAAGCGATTCCCCATACACAAAGGCTTGGGCAATGTGGCAGCGTTGGGTGAGTTCGGCCTCTACCCATTCCGGGTTGACGTTGCGTCCGAAACTAGTGACAAATTGATGCTTCTTGCGACCTTTGAGGTAAAGGAAGCCTTCCGGATCTAGCTCTCCGAGGTCGCCGCTGGGCCACCAATCCTCGGCGTAAGGTGCATCGCCCAGATAGCCGAGCAGTGCCGAGCCCTTGATCAGTACTTCACCATCGTCTGCCAGCTTCACCTGGATGTGAGGCAAGGGTCTACCAACGCTTCCCGGGCGCTGTGCACCGGGACGATTTAGGCACACCACCGAGGCGCACTCAGATAATCCGTAACCTTCGTAAACCGGCAGACCGACGCGCTCAGCTCGGAGCAACAAGTCCTCAGAGACGCGCGCTCCTCCTACAGCAGCAAAGCGCAATTTCTGTGGGTCGAAGGCTTTCTGCTCAGTGGCGCTGACCAACATCTGCAGCAACTGCGGCACCAAAATCAGACTCTCGGGTGCGCGCTTGGTAAGGTGCTCGAGTAGCCGGGGTAAGTTGACGCCGCTGGCGCCTTGAATGCCCAAAGCTTTCTGACTCGGTAAGCTCAAGGTTGCGCCAGCGTACAGTGCGGCGTAGCAACCGAGGTTTTCCAGCAGGATTGCTAGTGGCAACAATGCCAAGTGATGCTGCGGGTCAGCAGGTTTACTGGCTTGATCCAGCTCTCTTGCTACTTGTAGTAGGTTTTCAGCACTCAGGCACACGCCTTTAGGGGTACCGGTGGTACCGGAGGTGAAGGTCAGTTTGGCCGTGCCTGGGGGCATCCGGTTCGGGCCGGCGAATGTACGGCGCCAGAACTCGCCGCTTTTTTCATAGCCCAAGGCAAGCAATTCAGCATCCAGCTCCGGTTCCGAAATCACCCTTGCCGCCTGACTTTGCTCCAGGCAATGGGCGCGCTGTGTAGGGCTAAAGAAGGGCGGCAAGGTTACGCAAGTCAAGCCCTCGAACAGCGCGGCAAGATCCCAGAGTATTGCTTCAACGCCGTTATCCAGTGCCAGGGCTATAACCTGAACGTGTTCGTCGCGTAGGCGTTGCTGGCGGTACGACACTTCGGCGTAAAGAGTGGCGTAATCGAGTCTCACCCGATCATCCCAAAGTGCAATTGCGTGTGGGTTGCGCTCCATATGGCTATGCAGGATCTTCTGGAAACGTTGTAACTCAAGCGACATGGCTAGTGCCCTCAATGGATGACGGCAGACCCAGCCGAGTAAACAGACCACTGTTGCGCAAATGGATGAATCCCGCGCGAATGTTACCGACGTGTACCCAGGGTTTGCTCTCGTAATAGCTGCCCCAACTGTAGCGATCGTCACCCAGTCGGCCCGGGTCGGCTGCACACAACGTCACCGGTTTCAGACCGAGGCGATGGAAGCTATTGACCAAGCCGATGTTGCCGGTAAATGCCACCCATTCCAGGCCGCCCATGGCCAGTAGCCAGGTGATGGCGATGATACTCAGTCGTGCACTGCCGGTATCGCAGGCAGCCAGGTTACCGACCTCGACAATGCTGGCCCGACCCACCGGGTATCCGGCAGTAGCACTGATCAGCGGATCGATGGGCTCGTCCAGGTAACGTTCCAGGAACAGTGGTTCGTCACGTGCAAGGCGCACCCCGGCGACCGCACATAATTCGCCATGGGCTTTGCTCATGCCAAACAGCTGAGGCATGAAATAACGGATGTCGGCGCCGTGAGCCTTGCGAAAGCGTTGCTGAATAAACGCTTCGAGTGCGGGTCGCAGGCTGTCGCCTGGAATGGCACTGGTCAATGTCAGCTGCGGCGTCTCGGCTTGGCCGAAGCGCAGGGGCAGGGGGGTGTTCCAGTCGAAATGGGGCATGGGCAGATTGCCTCCCTGTATAGGTTGGGGAGGAGTATCCAAGGTATTTCTTAACGAAATCTGAAGGTGAGGCTCACTTATGTAGTGGTCTAATGATTCCGGACACCCATTTAGGCGAGAATGCTCGCCATAGAGAGGTGTCCGATGGCCGAAGAAAAACTTAACGCGGTGTCCGGGATTAGTTGACCACTACAGACAGACTTGTAGCCAGAAACACATGTATTTGTGCCAGAGCTAAGGAGGTAGGTGCGTAACCTCATCAATAGCGCGCGTACAGTTGTGGATCCTCACCAGATTTTGGAGCTAGGGCCGTACTACAGGAGGTGCGCGCTTTCAGAATTCGTGCAGAAAACAACGCGTGTGAACGCTTACGTAAGCGTAGGTCTAGGTCCCCCAATTTATAAGTGGCCACCTCAGTCTCGTACACCACCGCGCTTTTTGAGGATTCAATCCCGCGATGAATCACAACCTTGCGAAGCTCCTCCATGCTCCAATGCGAACGTCCAGTGATGGATGGAGGGCATAGCATTTGCACTTTTTCGATATCGACGCCAGTGGCTTGGGTGAGAAATACGTTGAGCTCGTAAGCATTCTCAATGACCGCTGCACGTTCCCTCTGACCGTTGGTAGGCGACCGCAAAGTCACCCAGAAGCACAACCCCTCAATTTCACAGTAAGAGCCAGTACGAACAGTGCGGGTATGAGATTCAGACAAATAGATCAAAGCAGGCTCCACTGAGCACTTCATGCCCTTTAGGCGACTCGTCGCTAGGGCTGGAAACTTCAAATTATCCCACAATGAACACTATAGGTTGTAGCCCTATTGTGTTCGTTAGCGCTTCATCATTCCTTTTACGAGGAATGATCATGGAAATCCGTGAGGCCCTGGGTGAAGCGTTGCGACGCATGCGAAATTTACACGGCTTGACCCAAGAAGATTTCGCCTTGGTGAGCAGCCGAACCTATGTGAGCGCACTCGAGCGTGGGATAAAGGCGCCAACCCTGCAAAAAATTGACGACTTGGCAGGTCGGATCGGTATCCACCCACTAAGTCTCATTGTGACCGCTTATTTGCTCCAAGACCCTGACGCCTGTATGGACGGGCTGATCAGCCGGTTGAGAGAAGAGGTCATTGAGCCTTGAGAACTTGCTCAGATTCTGATGTCGGATGAGCCCTATAGTGTTCATTTATTGAATTCTCGTTTACCATCGTGCCGCTCTCCAGCGACAATCTTCGGGGAGCAGCGCAGACATGCGTAGAATATTCCATGCCGAAGGTGGCTCCCTTTCTACAACAAAATGCCTATGGTCACCGCCGCTGCTCTCCATTTTCCAAGCAGTCGCTTGGCTTGGTTCTCGTGACTCTCAGATGCCAGGCTAGCGGGCAACAGCAATAGGTCATTGAGTTCGTTAGCGTCGAGGCGCATGTCCGTCGTGCTTGGGTAGATTCCGGTAGGAAATCTGACGAACACACCACTTGGAGCTAAAACGCCTCGTTTCAGCACCTTTATGCGGTCAAGGGATTAGAATTCACGCGGGAACGGTTGAGCACTGTGATGCTTTCGAGACTTTCTGAAAGGCCCCACACTTATTGCTGGAGTATTCGATACGGACACTTTCTAGCTATGCGTAGCGAAATAATGAAGACGGCTATAAGGGTTTTTGGCCAATACAGCATCGCTAAACGTTGGCTCATCGAGCCAGCGTTAGGTCTTGGTCATGTGGCACCGTGTGCGCTGTTATCGACCCACTCGGGCTATGAGACCGTGCATGATTATTTGGTACGTCTGCAGTACGGCGTGTACACATAAGGAGCGCGAGAGGCCTAGCCTCGCGCAGAGAGCCTGATAACAGAGACGCACGAATGTGAGCAGCGCATCCTCTCTCTTCACCGAGGGGCGAATTACTCGGCTGCAGACTCTAGATGCCCACCAGCCAATGGTTTGGCTGTGACATCACCCTGCAGGTCTTTTCGGCTGGGCAGTGGCCCATGTATGCGGCTGAAGTCTGACGCAGTCAGTTTGCTTGAAGGAACGCACGCATCGTTGTCGCGACGATGTGTAGCGGCGCAAGCCGGGCTCGGAACTACCGACAATTCGCATAGGCGGAAATTGGGTTGAAGGAGGAGGGGTGACACCCTTCATCTCTGAAGATGTTTTAAGCCTTCATTTATAAGGCAACTGATAAATCATAGAACCGGCAAATGGCACTCACTCCCTTCATCCCACATGACAGAGCCCCATCGGACCTACAGGAAGCAGTGGTCAGGCTTATCCAGTACGACATTGAGTTGCACGGGAAGATCCCTGCGCCGCTTCGCTTGCCAATGTTGAATCTGCTGCGACAGGTAAACTCGTACTATAGCAACAAGATTGAGGGCAACGCGACGGATCCGGAAGACGTCCTGCGCTCCCAGGAGAAGAACTTCGACGAGGACCTACAGGAGATCAAGCGTCACATAGAGGCTCAAAAGCGTCTTGCCGATGACCCCATTCACAAGGTGGAAGTCTGCTCCCGTAACGCGATTGCCCGGATGCATCGCGAGATTTATACGAGCATGTCTGACCAGTACTTAGATCCCAAGCTTAATGATGGCGGCGCTACAGTTCGACTGGTACCAGGTGAATTTCGGCAGAAGGACGTAGTCGTGGGTAAGCACATTCCTCCAAGCGTCGAGGAAATGCGTTCCCACATGAACTGGTTCGAAAACGCGTACCGGCTTGACAGGATTCACGGGCTTTCCCGCTTCTTTGCGGCTGCAGGAGCGCATCACCGCCTGATGTGGATTCACCCATTCCTGGACGGCAATGGCCGGATCGGCCGGCTATTCACGGACCAGTATCTCAAAGCAGTCGGTATGGGTGGGTACGGGCTGTGGTCGATGAGTCGTGGCTTCGGTCGGGACGTCGAGGCGTACTATGCCGCACTGCGTGCTGCGGACCACCCCAGGAAAGGCGATCTTGACGGCCGTTGTGAACTGTCTGACTCGGGCCTGCTGGTCTTCACTCGATACTTCCTCGAAACTGCGTTGGGCCAAGTGCAGTACTTCAGTTCGGTGCTCGAGCCACAACTGCTCGGCGTCCGTATCGATGCGTACTTCGAATTGCGACAGCGCGGGGTATACACCAATCGCAAGGCCCAAAAGTTATCACCACTACGAATCGAGTCACGCGATATCTACAAAACGTTGCTCTATCAAGGCGACCAGCAACGTGCTGATATCTACGCCCGCCTACGCGTAGGCGAACGAACCACTCAGAGCATTCTCGCGCAGATGGCCAGCGAGGGCCTGATCTATCTGGACGATCGTAAACCTGTATCGCTGAACCTTTCACCAGACTCGATTGAGGTTCTATTCCCCCATCTTTGGTAACTCTGCAGAACCGTGTCGTACCCACAAAGGAAGAGGGTGGCGATCTCTCAGACTCGAAAAATGCTGGCACTGTACCTTGGCTGCCTGGTCTCAATTGTCACATTCCAGCGAGCTCGTAACTTTAAGCAATTCGGACCGCTCCTTGATGAGCCAGGCACTAGACTTGGGAATGCACGGTTTCTCTGAATTTTTCAAATAACCGTTGATGAGTATGGTGGGGTTGGGTTGCATTTCTGAAAAGTCTAAAGGTCTGCGCACAGGATCGATACGTCGATGATTTTTGCGCTAACACAGGTCACTGAATTCCCGAGTCAGACATGCAACCGACAGGCGAGGAAATTTCGAAATTGAGCAGCTTGACGCGATTTTGTTTCAAGCTCGCCCCAGTAAAACGGGCGCGTGACAAATTCCGAAGAGGAAGTCTCGATTTTTTCAGTCGCAGGGAGATGTACGAAGGCACAATGCGTCAGGAAGTAAATATCCGAATCCGGGGAGGCTCTACGGATTCGGATATTTACAGGCCAGAAATTTGGAGATTTACTTCCGTGTAGTGCAAAGCCCGGCGGTGATGCCGGGCTTTCTTTCATAATACTCTATTTAACATAATATACATTATGCGTAGTCATCTATAGCAGCCCACGGGCAGTGCCAGGACAGATTTCAAGCCTGGCACCACCCGTTTTCAGCCTTACACCGTTACTTGCCGTGCAACGCTTCACTCACCGCATTCACAAACAACGCCTGCTCGTCATACAGCGAACTCGGTGTCTCTGCGTTCTGCCACGTCGACCATTGCACCATCACCAGTTTCTCCGCCGGGTTGATTGCAATGGTCTGGCCGTAAATCCCAAGCGCCCAGAACGTTTGTTCGCTGGTGGCGGTTTTCTTGGGTTCGGCATTGGCGTCAGGTGCCGGCGCCGAGTACCACCATTGATAGCCGTACTGTCCGTTCGGTGCCGATGGCGTGACCGAGCCTTTGGCGGTGGTCCAGTGTGTCGAGCGTGCAATCCAGTCATCCGGCAGGATCTTCTCGCCGGATGGCAACTGACCGCCGCTGAGCACGAACTGGCCAAAGCGGCCCCAGTCACGCAGTGCTGCGTTGAAGCCGTGGCCGCCCATGTCGACTTTGTCTTTGACCAAGGCATGCCAGACGCCATCCTGCTGCATGCCGTAACGGCTCCAGATGCGACTTTCGAGGTATTTGGCCAGGGTCATGCCGGTGGCGTTTTCCAGCACGCGCCCCACCAGCCAGGCGCCGCCGGTATTGTAGGACCAGACTTCGCCCGGATTGACCCCGGGTTTGCGTTTCACCGATTTGACCAGGTTGAACACGCAGTCGTATGGCGCAGGCTTGGCTTCGCACTGGGTCATGTGGGAGAAATCGGAGTCAGGTGATGCGTAGTTTTCATCCCAGACCACGCCCGAGGTGTGCTGCAGTAACTGGTGCAAGGTTACCTCTTGCCAGGCCGTGCCTTTGAGTTCCGGGATGTACCGGGTGATCTTGTCGTCCACCGAGTTGATCTTGCCTTCTTTTATCGCCACGCCCACCAGCACGCTGACCACCGATTTGGCCACTGAGCGCGAGGTCCACAGGGTGTTTTCGCTGTTGCCCTTGCCGTAGTACTCGTAGGCAATCTTGCCGTCCTTGAGGATCAACAGGCCGGTGACGCTCTGGTTGGCGATGTAGTTATCGATGCTGAAGTGCTTGCCGTTCATTGCATAGTCAATGGCTGGCAATGGGCTGCTGGCCGGCATTAATGGCGATGGTTTGACGCCCTGGGTGCTGAATACATCGCCTTCGTACAGGCGGTAGGTATTACGAAAACCCACTACCCGTGTGGCCTGGTCCCAGGTCAGCATGTTGTGCGGGTCGGGCAGCGTTTTATCAAAGGGTTGCGGGCAAACGCTGAGCCCTGGAACGCCACAGTGTGCGCCTTGGTCGCTAGCCAGGCTGATACCGCTATGGGTCAAGCCCAGTGCGGCAATGCTCAATGCCAACAGCGAAAAAACCTGGGTGGATTGTTTTTTTATTGTTCTGCGTAACATCGGTACTTCCTCGACATCCAGTGAAATTGCGTCAGTCGATTTCGAGCTTATCAACTTGCCGGGGCGGGAAAAGAACAATAAAGTCCGGGTCGATATTACAAAAACTAACAACAGTGAACGCCATGCCCAGCGACCGTCTGCCTCCGCTCAATGCCATTCGTGCCTTCGAGGCGGCTGCGCGCCTGGGCAGTTACGTGGCCGCTTCCCGGGCGCTGCACGTGACCCAGCCGGCCATTGGCCGCCACGTGAAAAACCTTGAGGACTGGCTGGGCGTGCAACTGCTCGAGCGTACGCCTCGCGGCGTTACTCTGACTGCGGCCGGGCTTGAGTTTCACCGGGCCGCGACCCAGGCCCTAAAGATTCTGGCCGATGCCGGCTCGCGGGTTGCAAGTCGCCAGCAGGAGCGCTGGCTGCGCATCCTGTGTGTCCCGGCCTTTGCGTCTCGCTGGTTGACGCCGCATGTCGATGCAGTGCGCAGCCTGCGCCCGGGCCTGAAGCTGGCCATTGAACCCAATGCCTCGTTCACGTCAGTGGATGCCCGTCAGGCTGACCTGGGTATCGGTTTTGGCCTGCCAGGCGAGCATTCAGGGGTGTTTCTGAGGATGATCAAACCGCCGGTTTTCCCGGTCTGTTCGCCGACGTACCTGGCAAAATTGCCGAATAAAGCCCTGCAGGTGCAGGACTTGCCGAACTGCGAGCTGATTCACGTCGACGACGGCACCTGGTGGAACAGTTGGTTTGCGGCGCAACAGTTACCGCTAAAGGTCAGGTCCGAAGCCTCGCACATGAGCAACGACATTGCCTTGAACCTGGCCCGGCGTGGGCACGGGATTGCCCTGGCCACCGAAGTGCTGGTCAAACATGAACTGGCAGACGGCTCGCTGGTGCGTTGTACCGACGCGCAAATTGCACTTGAAAGCTATCAAGTGCTGACACCGCAACAGCCGTTGTCGGAAGATGCTGCATGGTTTATCGAGTGGTTGAGCCAGGCTTTGCGCGAGGAGTTTCCCCACGCGGCCATTGAACAAAGGTGAACCTGGAAGTACGCTACTGCCCTGCTCTTTTTTATAGCCTTAAAATATAACTCAACTAAATAACTATTTAGTTGAGTTATATATTCATGCCTCAGGCAAACAGCTTGAGTACGTCTTCCTGCCACTCATGACCCTGCAGCGACCAGCCCTTCCCCACAGACGGCGGAAAGCCTGAGTGGCAGTAACCCTGCTTGCCGGTAAAATCAAACACGGCATGGGGATATTCATTGATCAGCAGCACCGCCTTGCTGTGGTCCATGGACCAGCCGATCTTCACCGTCGAGGGCTTCTCCCGGTCGGAGATATCTTCGACGTTATAGATATGCAGCGCATCCTGGATCGGGTTGTCACTGGCACTGCTGTCCAGGGCGTAGAAATAGGCGGTATTTTCATCGTCCTCGAAGACCACGGCAAAAGGCCCCTCCTGCGCCGGTGCCTCGATGACGGTGGCGTGTCCTACGTTCAGCTGTTGCTCTGCTGCGAGATAAATGGGCATGCGGATATCCTTGTCACAACGATAGATAAAAAATTATATCAATATGCCATTAGCCCATTTGTGCTAATCGACCCCCCTCCTCCCTGGCGCTATATTCCCCGGCAACCCCCAGTGTTCCCCAACGCCGCGCCTATGCGGCGTGCGGGATCGTTGTGCCGGTAAAACAGAACAACACCAAGGAAGATGCACCATGAAATCAGCATTCAGCAAGATCACCCTGCTCAGCGCCCTGCTGGTCGCCGTCGCCGGTTGCCAGACCATGAAACCCAACGAAGACCGTCTCAAGTCCACCGCGCAGACCACCATCGGCGAGCCGGTGACGAAGATTTCCAACGTGCGCAGCGACCACAGCTCCACTTACTACATCGCCAGCACCGCATCGGGTGACTACAACTGCGAGCTGCCCAGCGGCGTGATGATCGGGATCGCCTCGATGGGCATGGGCATGGGCGCGCAATGCTACAACAAGAACAGTGGCCGCCCGCAAAATCCGCTGCAGCGGTACTGATTCCAGGCTAAACCGACGCTGCCGAGGCCTCGCGCAACGCCCGCAAGGTAGCGCGCAGCTCGGCCGGGCGCACCGGTTTGGACAGGATCGCGATCTGGCGGTCGTGCAGGGCCGCCTGGATCTTCTCCACTTCGTGGCCGGTAAGAATCAGCGCCGGCACCGCCCTGCCCCGTTGCGCCCGTAGCTCATCGATGCACTCGATGCCGGTGGCGTGGTTGCCCAGGTCATAGTCGGCGACGATGATGTCGCAGTCGCTGGCCAGGTCCTTGCCGCTCAGTTCGGCCTGGACGTCACAGCCCCAGCGCTCGAGCAAGGCCTTGGTGGCCAGCAGCACGTTGCGATCATCCTCCACCAGGCAGACTTTCAAACCGGTCAGCAGGCCGACCTGGCTCGGGTCTTCACGGTAGGCCTGACGCTTGGGCGCGGAAATTTCGCGCAAACCTTCAAGGCTGACGGCCGTGCCATGGCCCACTCGCGAACGTATCGTCACCTGCATGCCCATCATCTGCCCCAGGCGCCGGACAATCGACAGGCCCAGGCCCACGCCCTCGACGTCCTTGTCGCGCAACTGGCGCACGCGGTAGAACTCTTCGAAAACCTTCGGCAGTTCCTGCGCCTCGATGCCGCTGCCCTGGTCATAAATGACAATGGCCAGGCCCTCGCCACGCTTGCGCACGCCGATCAGCAGCGGGCGCTGCGGCGCGTACTTGAAGCAGTTGGACAGCACGTTCTGGACCATGGTCGCCAGCAGCGCCGGGTCAATCTGCACCCAGTGCGCGCAGGCACGCAAGCGCAGCTCGACGCCTGCCCAGCGCGCCGCCTCGGCGTTCTGGCGCAGCAGGTCGTGAACAAACTCGCCCAGTTGCACAGGCTGCAGGCGCGGCTGCAGGCGGCCGTTGTCGAGGGTGTAGAGGTCGAGGATCGAGCGAAACAGCTGCGAGACGTTGAGCAACGAGCGGTCGATGTTGTCGACCAGCCGGCGTTCTTCATCGCCCAGGCGCGCCTCGCGCAGGCAGGCAGTGAACAGGCCGATGGAATGAATGGGCTGGCGCAGGTCGTGGCTGGCCTGGGCCAGAAAGCGCGATTTTTCCAGGTTGGCGGCGGTGGCCTCCTCCGAAGCCTTGCGCGTACGTTCAAGCAACAGGTGCGCGTACATGGGGATGACCGTGCTGGTGATCATCAGCATCAGCACCATGAACGGTTGCGCCTGCCAGTACGGCGTCAGGCGGTAGACGCACAGCAGCGCCAGCAGCGCCAGGGCGGTGGCGATCGCCAGGTAGCGCGAGCCGAAGCGCATGCCATTGCCCAGGTTGACCCAGACCATCACCGCGTACAGCGGCAATGCCGCCTCGCCGCCCACCACCAGGCCGAAACAGGTACCGGTGTAGTCCTGGACCATGCTGAAAATGCGCCGCGCCGGGTACACCCCCGGCCAGCGCACGATAACCTGGCGTATAACCACCGACAGCAGCAGGAACAGGATGATGTAGATTACGATCGGCCGGTAGGTTTCAAAATGCTGCCCGGGCAGAAAGCCCAGCACGCTGATATAAACCACGGCAATACAGGCGACAATGATGCGCAGGTTAGCCTGGTCGAGCTCGGAGTTTTTCTCGAACTTCATCGGAACATCCTTGTGCGACAGTCGTCATATCCAGCATGAACACCGGGCGGTGCCCGTACCCGGTGGTAAAGTAGCACGTCCGAAAGGAACGCCAGGCCCAGGGAGGCACTCACCATGGCATGCCGGATCATCATAGCCGACGACCATCCGCTGTTTCGCGAAGCGATGCTGCGTACGGTCCAGCGCCTGCTGCCCGATGCCCGGAGCGAAGAGGCCGGTGATTTCGACACGGTGCTCAAGCTGGTCGCCAACGGCCCGGAACCAGACACCCTGATCCTCGACCTGCGCTTCCCGGGGCTGACCTGCATCAGCCAGCTGGTCGAGCTGCGTCAGCAATTACGGCGCACCACCTTGATCGTGGTATCGATGGTCGATGACGAGGAACTGATCGGCGAGGTCATGGCCGCCGGCATTGACGGCTTCATTGGCAAGAACATCGCCCCGGACGAGATCGGCCAGGCGATCCTGGCCATTCGTGAAGGTGAAGTGCTGGTGCGTTTTGCCCCCTCCGGGCTCCTGCCGCTGGACAGCAGCGCCGTCGCCACAACCCTGACCGCACGCCAGCAAGAGGTGTTGCGCCTGATCGCCCAGGGCAAGACCAACAAGGAAATCGCCCGTGCGCTGGACATCTCGCCGTTTACCGTGCGCATTCATGTGTCGTCGTTGCTGCGCACCCTCAATGTGCCGTCGCGGGCGGCGGCAGCGGTGAAGTACTCCGGGGTTGCCTGAGGCCCGCGGCTCCCCCGACCAAGTGATCTTGAATTGCCACTTCGCTCTGCTAGCGTTAGCAGCGCAGCCCCCCGGCTGCACGCTGCACAAGGACGATAGACCCTCTGCCAACAATGATTGGAGGCAACAATGAGCGCAGTCACCAGTTCGACCAACTTCGGTCACGGCTACCCTACCCCCGGTCCGCAAACACCCAACGCCCAGAAGGTGCTGGACCACGTGTTCTTTCTCTCCGAGTCGGCCTGGAAGCAGGTCCGCGAAGAAGAACAGTTCGATTTCATCATCATCGGCACCGGTTTCTGTTCCCTGGCCTTCGCCGAACGCATCCTCGAAAGCCAGCCCAAGGCGCGGATACTGATGGTCGAGCGCGGGCCGTTCTTCCTCCCCGAGCACTTCCAGAACCTGCCGATCCCTTACCAGAAAACCCTTGGCGGTTTCTCCGAAACCTTCCCCTGGACCCTCTCGGCGCGTACCGCCAGCCAGCCACCGGGCAACATCGGCTGGCAGCACGGCATGGTGCCGTTCTTCGGTGGCCGCAGCATCATGTGGAGCGCCTGGTGCCCTCGGCCGACCAAGGAGGAAATGGCCTACTGGCCCGAGCAGACCATCGCCGCCGCCGAGGCCCGCTTCGAGTCGGCCGAAAAGCTGCTCAACGTCATCCCGGCCGACAAGATCGACACCCAGCTCGACCCGCAGGTGCGCGCCCATGTCACCGAGCAACGCCCGGTCTACGGCACCCTGCAGCTTGAGCTGCAAAACATGCTCGAGCACAACATCGGCAAGATCGACTCGGCCACCCGCTGGTTGTCGGCGCCCCTGGCCGCCGCGGCCGATCGCGCCGGTGGCGTGGACTTTGCCAAGTTCTCGACCCCGGCGGCAATCATGGAGCTGGCCGGCAAACAGGCCGACCGCGCCGCTGCCGGTACTGGCAGCCCGCTGCGGATCATCACCGAGTGCATCGTCGAGCGCATCCACCAGCAGGATGGCGCGGCCACGGCGCTACAAACCTCGCGCGGGGTGATCAACATCGGCAACGCCAAGCTGATCCTGGCCATGGGCACCCTGCCGCCGGCGACCTTGCTGATGAACTCGTTCCCGCAAATCAAACGTGCCGGCGATCGCTTCACCGCCCACTTCATCACCTCGGTGGTGGCACGGGTGCCGCGCAAGGACTACCCGTTCGCCGACAAACTGGCCGAGCTTGAGCTCGCGGCCATTTACCTGGCCGGCAAGAACAAGCAAAGCGGCATGCAGTACCACGTGCAGTTGTCGGTGCTGTCAGACCGCAAACCTGCAAAGAACGCGCAGAAAGCCGCACGCTATATGCCGGACGTGGTCGCCACGGCGTCGATGGCGCAGCTGGAATCGTCGAAGGACCATCTGGTGTTCGTTTGCGCCGTGCTTGGCGAGATCGACTTCCGAAACCCCGACAACCACTTCCACCTCAACGACCAGGCCGACCCGACCACCAACGTCAACCTGCAGGTGCTGGCCAGCAAGACCGACCAGCAAACCTGGGACACCATGGACGAAGGCACTTTCCAGATGATGGAGCGGGTGTTCGCCCCTGAAGGCAAGGTCGAGTACTGGCACGGCGACCCGAACCTGGGCCACTGGACCGGCGAACGGCCAAGCATCCCTGAACGGCGTGTGGCCGGGCTGGTGCACGAGGGCTCGACCCTGTGGATCGGCGACAAGGACGAAGGCGTGGTTGGCCTGGACTACCGTCCCCATGGCGTGGAGAACGTCTACGTCACCGGCGGTGCGCTGTGGCCGGCCAGTGGTTCGTGGAACCCGACCATGACCATGGTTGCCCTGGCCCAGGATCTTGCCGACCAGCAACTGGACAGCGTCAACACCCCCACCCCGCCCACCTCGGACCTCACTGAAGTCTGACAGGTAGCAGCGGGCTTGCCCCGCGATGAGGCCGGTCAAGCCCATCGCGGCGCAAGTCGAATGCCCACTTGCTTTACTCAGACGCCACAATGGCTCTGGCGAATCAGCTTCTTGTTGATCTTGCCGACGCTGGTCTTGGGAATTTCGCTGACAAAGCGCACCAGGCGCGGAATCGCCCATTTGTTCAGGCGCCCGCTGTCGACAAACGGCTGCAGGTGCCGGGCCAGCGCTGGCTGATCCAGCTCGACGCCGGCAACGCAGACCACCAGGGCCAGCGGCTGCTCGCCCCACTGCGCATCCGCCACCCCCACCACCGCCACCGAATCGACCCCGCTGTGCTGGCTGATCAGGCTTTCCAGCTCCACCGAGCTGATCCACTCACCGCCGGTCTTGATCACGTCCTTGATCCGGTCGCGAATCTGCACCGCGCCGCGCTCATCGATGCAGGCCATGTCGCCGGTGTGCAGCCAGCCGCCGGCCCACAGTGCGGCGCCCTGCTCCGGCTCCTTGAGGTAACCCTGGGTCAGCCATGGCGCGCGCACGACGATTTCACCGAGGCTTGCGCCGTCGTGGGCCACGTCTTTGCCCTGTTCGTCGACGATGCGCAGGTCCACCAGCGGGATCGGCACCCCGGCGTTGATCCGCAACGGCAGTTGCGCCTGCATCGGCAACGCCAGGTCAGCGGCGCCAAGGCTGGTCACGCACAGCAGCGGGCAGGTCTCGGACATGCCATAGCCGCAGTGCACGCGAATGCCCCTGGCGCTGGCCCGCGCGGCCAGGCCCTGGGTCAGCGCGCTGCCGCCGAGCAGCATCTTCCAGCCGCTGAAGTCGGTGCGCTGGCCTTCGTCGCAATCGAGCATCATCTGCAACAGGGTCGGCACGCAGTGCGAGAAGCTCACCTGCTCTTCGCACATCAGCCGCACCAGCTGGTTGGGCTCGTAGCGGCCGGGGTACACCTGCTTGATGCCCAGGGCCGTGGCCACGTAGGGCACGCCCCAGGCATGCACATGGAACATCGGCGTGATCGGCATGTACACATCGCCCGAACGCAACAGCGGCTCACCGCCGCAGGCGGCGAAGGTGCCGAGTTCGTTGAGGGTGTGCAGCACCAGTTGCCGATGGCTGAAGTACACGCCCTTGGGGTTGCCGGTGATGCCGGTGGTGTAGAACAGCGTGGCCACCGAGTTCTCGTCGAAATCGGCAAAGTCGAAGTGGCTGTCGGCATCGGCCAGCAGCGCTTCGTATTCGCCCAGCAGCGGCAGTTCCGTGTGCACTTCAGCGCCGTCACTCAGGCGCAGGTAACCCTTGACCGTCGGTAATTGCTCGCGCAACTGGGTCATCAGCGGCATGAAGTCGTCATGCACCAGCACCAGGTGATCCTCGGCGTGGTTCATGGTGTAGCGCACCTGCTCGGGCGACAGCCGTACGTTGACGGTGTGCAGCACGGCGCCGAGCATCGGCACGGCAAAAAAGCACTCCAGCGCGCGGTGGCTGTCCCAGTCGAGCAAGGCCACGGTGTCGCCAGGCTTGACCCCGGCAGCGCTCAGCACATTGGCCAGGCGCTGGATGCGTTCAAGCAAGGTGCTGTAGCTGTAGCGCAGCTTGTCGGCGTAGACGATCTCCTGGCCGGGCTGGTAGCGCACGCCCGACAACAGCAGGCGCTTGATCAGCAACGGGTAGCTGTAGGCGCCGGGCGCAGGTTCGATGATGCGGGTGCGGGTCATGGGCGTGTCCTTCACAGTTGCTCGGCCTTGAGCAGGAACAGGCTGTGGCTGCCGGCCTTGACACTGGCGCTGAGCGAATCGATGCGCGGCAGCAGGCGGGCGAAATAGAAGCGTGCGGTGCCCAGCTTGCTCTGGTAGAAGGCGCCGTGGTGCTGCATAGCGACATCGGCCATGCGCGTCCACAAATAGGCATACAGGGTGTAGCCGAACACCTGCAGGTACTCCACCGCCGCCGCGCCGATCTCCTCAGGGTTGCCCTGGGCGCGGTCGAGCACCCAGGCGGTGAGGTCGTCGAGATTGGCCAGCGCCAGCAACAGCGGGGTCTTGAACTCGGCGCGCGAGGCCGCCAGGGTCTGGGCGTAGGCCTTGATCTCCTGCGCAAGCGCCGCGTAGCTGCGGCCACCGTCGGCGACCAGCTTGCGCCCGAGCAGGTCCAGGGCCTGGATGCCGTTGGTGCCTTCGTAGATCTGGGTGATGCGGCAATCGCGAATCAGCTGTTCCTGGCCCCATTCGCGAATATAACCATGGCCGCCGAACACCTGCTGGCCGTGCACGGTGGTTTCCAGGCCCATGTCGGTCAAGAACGCCTTGGCCACCGGCGTCAGCAGCGCTACCCGCGCTTGCGCCTGGCTGCGCTCATCGGCATTTTCGCTGTACTTGGCCAGGTCCAGTTGCAGCGCCACATAGGTGGAGAACGCCCGCCCGCCTTCGTTCAACGCCTTCATGGTCAACAGCATGCGCCGCACATCGGCGTGCTCGATAATCGGGTCGGCCGCCTGCTGCGCGTTTACCGGGCCAGTGGCAGCGCGGCTTTGCAAGCGTTCGCGGGCGTAGGCCACGGCGTTCTGGTACGAGCGCTCGCCCAGCGCCAGGCCCTGGATACCGACGCCCAGGCGCTCGTAGTTCATCATGGTGAACATGGCATTCAGGCCCTTGTTGGCCTCGCCCACCAGGTAGCCGACGGCGCCGTCGAAGTTCATCACGCAGGTGGCCGAGGCCTTGATGCCCATCTTGTGTTCGATCGAGCCACAGCTCACCGCGTTGGCCTCGCCCAGTGCGCCGTCCTCCTCCACCAGCAGCTTGGGCACCAGGAACAGCGAGATGCCCTTGGCGCCAGCCGGTGCGTCCGGCAGCTTGGCCAGCACCAGGTGGATGATGTTCTCGGTCAGGTCCTGCTCGCCGCCGGTGATGAAGATCTTCGTGCCCGTGACCCGGTAGCTGCCATCAGCCCGGGGTTCGGCTCGGGTACGGATCAGGCCCAGGTCGGTACCGGCATGGGGTTCGGTCAGGCACATCGACCCCGACCAGCGCCCTTCGTACATGGGCGGCAGGTAGCGCGCCTTGAGCGCCTCGCTGGCATGGTTGAGCAGCGACAGGCAGGCGCCGGCGGTCAGCATCGGGTACAGGGCGAACGACAGGTTGGCGGCGTTGAGCATCTCCTCGACCTGGGCGGCAATCACCTTGGGCATGCCCATGCCGCCATATTCACAAGCCCCGGCAACGCCGACCCAGCCGTCGTCGGCATAGTTGCGATAAGCCTGGGCAAAACCATCCGGGGTGCTCACCCGGCCCTCATGCCACTGGCAACCCTGCTCGTCGCCACTGCGGTTGAGCGGTGCCACCTGCCGGGCGATGAGCTTGCCGGCCTGCTCGAGGATGGCCCGCGCGGTGTCGGCATCGACCTGCTCGGCCAGGGCCGGAATGCGCGCCCACTGGCCAGGAATGTCGAACACTTCGTTGAACAGAAAATCCATGTCACGCAACGGCGGTAGGTAATCAGACATGCGATGAACACTCGGCTTTTTGGCTGTTAAGGTTCAGCCCCTCGACACTGCCGGGGCTGGGTGAAGGCGCCCGCGCCTGGCTGGCGGGCAAGAGGAAGTGCGACAGCGCCGGGATCAGCACCAGCGCGCCGAGCATGTTCCAGAGGAACATGAAGGTCAGCAGGATGCCCATGTCGGCCTGGAACTTGATCGGCGACCAGGCCCAGCCAACCACGCCGGCGGCCAGGGTGATGCCGACCAGGCCGACCACCCGCCCGGTAAAGGCCACGGCGTTCTTGTAGGATTGCGCCAGCGACAGGCCCTGGCGCTGGTAATGCAGCTGCACGCTGAGCAGGTACAGCGCGTAATCGACGCCAATGCCCACGCCCAGGGCGATTACCGGCAAGGTGGCGACCTTGACGCCGATGCCCATCATCACCATCAGCGCCTCGCAGAGTATCGAGGTGAGCATCAATGGCAGTACCGCCACCAGGGTTGCGCGCCAGCTGCGAAAGGTGATCAGGCAGAACAGCGTCACCGCCAGGTACACCAGCAACAGCATGCTGCGGTTGGCCTCGCGCACCACGATGTTGGTCGCCGCCTCGATCCCGGCGCTGCCGGCCGCCAGCAGGAACTGGCGGTCCTCGCTGCTGTTGGCCTGGGCAAAGCGCTCGGCAATCGCCACCACCTGGTCGAGGGTGTCGGCCTTGTGGTCCTTGAGGTAGGCGATCACCGGCATCAGCGAGCAGTCGTTGTTAAACAGCTCCGGGGCGTTCACCGAGGCCTGCTGGGCGGCGTAGTTGAGCACGTCCTGGTTGCGCTGGATGCTGCTCAGCTTGGGGTTGCCCTCGTAGGTGCCGGCGGTTATCTGGCGTACCGCGTTGGTCAGCGACAAGGTGGTCTGCACCTGCGGGTTCTGTTGCAGGGCCCAGGCCAGGCGGTCGGCGAGCACCAGGGTCTGGTAGCGCAGGCAGCCTTCCGGGGCGGTCTTGATCATTACCGCAAAGGTGTCGCTGGACAGCGCGTAATGGCCGGTGATGTAGGCGTTGTCGCGGTTGTAGCGCGAGTCGGCGTGCAGCTCCGGGGCGCCGCTGTCGAGGTCGCCGATTTTCAGTTGCAGGCTCAGCCAGAAACCGCCGGCACCAAGCAAGGCGGCCACCAGCACGGCGCCGGTTGCCCACTTGCGTTCGGTGAAGCGATCGAGCAGGTCCCAGAGTTTGCCAAAGCCGCGATGCTCGGCGGCGCGCAGGTCGATACGCAAGGCCCGTTCAGCGGCCTTGCGCCCGACGCCGACATACGACAACGCCACCGGCATCAGCAGCAGCGAGGTGAAGATCAGCACCGCCACGCCAATACTGGCGGTAATCGCCAGGTCCTTGATTACCGGGATGTCGATCAGCATCAGTACGGCAAAGCCCACCGCATCGGCCAGCAAGGCGGTGACCCCGGCGACGAACAAACGCCTGAAGGTGTAGCGCGCAGCGATCTGGCGGTGGGTGCCGAGGCCGATGTCCTGCATGATGCCGTTCATCTTCTGCGCCGCATGGGACACGCCGATGGCGAAGATCAAAAAAGGCACCAGGATCGAATACGGATCGATGGCATACCCCAGCCAGGCGACGATCCCCAGTTGCCAGACCACCGCCGTCAACGAGCACAGCACCACCAGCAAGGTGCTGCGCACGCAGCGGGTATAGAGGTAGATGATCAGCAGCGTGGTCAGCACCGCCAGGGCGAAGAACAGCATCACCTGCAGCAGGCCGTCGATCAGGTCGCCCATCAGCTTGGCAAAGCCGATCACATGCAGCTTATAAACGCCACCCGCTTCGTAGTGCGCGCGCAATTGCTCGAGCTTGACGGAGAACCCGTGGTAGTCGATGCCGGCACCGGTCGCCGAGGCCTGGTCGAGCAGCGGCACAATAAGCATGCTCGAGGTGAAGTCGCGAGCGACCAGGCTGCCGACAATATTGGCCCGTTCGATGTTCTGGCGCAGTTGCTGGATATCGGCGGCCGAGCCCTGGTAGGCATCGGGCATCACCGGGCCGCCCTGGAAGCCCTCTTCGGTGACTTCGGTCCAGCGCACCGCCGGGCTCCACAGCGACTTCATCCAGGCGCGGTCGACACCTTGGCTCAGGAACAGCTCGTCATTGATCTGGCGCAGGGTCTGCAGGTAGGCCGGGTCGAAGATATCGCCACGGGTGTTCTCGACCACCACCCGCAGGGAATTGCCCAGGCCGCGCAGCGCCTGGCGGTTGTCCAGGTAGTTGCGGATGTAGGGATGACTCTGCGGGATCATCTTCTCGAAGCTGGGCCGCAGCTCCAGGCGGGTCATGGCCATGTAGCCCAGCACCAGGGTAACCAGCAGCATGCACAGCATGAACGCCAGCCGGTGGTTGAACACCAGGCGTTCGAGGCGATTGCCGGAGCGTGCATCGAAGTCGCCGAGGTTGCGGATCACCGGCAAGGTGTCTTGTTGGATGTCGGCCATCAGGGTTTTCTCTTGTTATGGCTGCTGCGGTTGGTCGGGGGCCAGGGTGCGGATGCCGCGCTCACCTACCAGCACCAGCGCGGCGCCGCTATCAAAGGCTGCGCCGCTGACCGGCGCGCGCTGGGTTTGCGCCAGCGGGCTGAAGCTTGCGCCGTCATCGTTACTGACCAGCAGGTCGCCGGCCTGGCTGGCCAGCCAGAACCGCCCGCGGGCGTCGAGGCTGGCGGCGGTGATGCTGGTGTTCAGGTCGGTCTTGATCACTTGCCAGCCGGCACCGCCATCGGTGCTGCGCAGTACGTGGCCGCGCAACCCGTAGGCCAGCAGCGCCCCAGGTTTGCCAATGACGCCGAAATAACTGCCAGCATAGGGGGTGCTCAGGCGCTCGAAATGGTCGCCAGCAGCGCTCAGCTTGAGCAGCAGGCCCTGCTCGCCGCTGATGTACAGCGCGCCGTCGACGCTGGCCAGGCCGGTCAGGTGCAAGCCTTGCGGGTTGTCGCTGCGTTCCAGCCACGGCGTCCAGTGCTGGCCGCCGTCAACGGTGTGCAGCAGCAGGTTGAACACGCCCACCGCAAAACCGTGCAGCGGGTCGCTGAACCAGACGTCGAGCAACGGCTTGTCGGCGCCCTCCGCGACCAGGCGCTCACCCTCGCCCACCCAGCGTGCCCATTGATCGCCGCCCGCTTGCGCCCGTGCCTGGTAATAAGCCAGCACCTGCTCGCCGAGCACCCGCCCGTCCAGCTGTTTTTCCCAGCGCTGGCCGCCATCGCGGCTGTGCAATATCACCCCGTCGTTGCCCACCGCCCAGCCCAGCTGCGCGGTGGCGAAGCTCACCGCATTGAGGTCGGCGCTGACCGGCACCTGCGCCTGTTGCCAGTGGCTGCCCTGGTCATCCGAGTAGAGGATGTGCCCCCGTGGCCCCACCGCCACCAGGCGCGTGCCGGCGACGCTGACATCGCGCAAGGCGCTGGTGGCGGCCAGGGCGCTGGGCTGCGCCGGCAGGTCGAGCACGTCGACGTAAGGCTCGGCCCGGGCCGCGCCCTGCAGCGCGGCCCAGGCCAGCAGCATCACGCTGCAGCGTTTGAAAAAAGCCATCCCTGATCCTCCTCGGTGCGTGCTCGACAGGCTCAGCGAATGCCGGCCCCGGCCAGGGACTCGGGCGACCACTGGGTGCGCGACAGCGGCTCGATGTAGCGAATGCCGCCGTAGGCCCCGACTACGCCATTGAGGTTGTAGGTGCCGCCGATCAGGTCGTAGATCATGAACGGCGTGGCATCCGGGGTCTGTTTGTCGTAGCTCTGGCTGAGGAAGGCAAAGCTGCCGCGGTACAGCTGGCCACGGGCGTCATACTGGTCTGAGGCCAGGGCGATCCAGCTGTCCTCGTCGAGGTAGAAGCGGCGCTTGTGGTAGATGTGCCGGGCGCCGTCCTTGAGTTTGCCTTCGACCACCCAGACCCGGTGCTTTTCCCAGCGCACGAATTGCGGCGCGAGGTGGTTGGCGGTGGTCAGTTGCTTGACGTCGGTGTTGTAGGTCAGCCGGTAGGTGTTGTACGGCACGTACATCTCCTGCTTGCCGACCAGGGTCCAGTCGTAGCGGTCGAGGGCGCCGTTGAAGACGAACACATCATCGTAGGTGCCCGAACCCGAGGTGCCCGGGTTCGGCGTGTCGTAGGCCAGGTTCGGCGCCAGCTTGACCCGGCGCTGGCCCGGCAGGTACTGCCAGGCGCTGCGTGGTTGCACTAGCGGGTTGGCGGCATCGCGCAGCATCATCGCTTCACCGGCGCGGCGGGCCGGCGCGGTGTAGGTGAGTTTCATCTGGTAGTAGGTGTCCTTGGCGCCGATCGGCTTGCTCATGTCCTCGTAGATCGGGTAGCTGATGTTGGCCTGGCCGGTGGTGCTCAGGGTGGCGTTGCCGGCGGCATCGACGTTCCACGAGTCGTACTTGGCGGTCATGCTCACGCCCTGGTAGCGCAACAGGAAGTTCCACATGGCCTCGGCACCGCTCTGCGGAATCGGGAAGGGAATGCCCGGCAGCACATTGTCGACCGCGCTACCGCCCTCCTGGCTGCGCGCACCTACGGCGTTCTTCAGGGTGTTGTCGAGCACCGGCTGCGGCAGCGCCACGGTGCGATGAGTGGGATAGACATCGACGCGAAAACTGGGGAAGCGCTTGAGCAGTTCCTGGGTGGTGGCGGTCAGTTGAGCCTTGTACTGTTCGGCATTCTTGCCATCGATGACCAGCAGCGGTTGCTCGGCGGCGAACGGGTCCGGGCGCATGCTCGCACCGCTCTGGTATGCCGCTGGCGGGGTCAGCAGGCCGCCCTGGTAGGCGGGAATCGAGCCGTCGGCGTTGGCGGCCTTTTCTGCGCCTATCGGCGTCAGGCTGGTGCCCAGGCGCGCGGCCTGGTCGTTGGAGACGGCGGCATGGGCCGGGTTCAGGGCAGCCAGCGACAGGCACGTGGCCAACAGGGTGTGCACGTAGTTCATGTTGTTGTTTTCCTGTGTGACTCAGAAGGTGGTTTTCAGGGTCAGGTACAGCGCGCCACGGTCCTCGGTGGTGGCGGCGCCGCCAGAGAACGCGGCGTAACCGCCGCCGTAGCAGGTGTAGTCCTGCTCGCCGTCCAGGGCGTTGGGGGTGCTGCCGTCGGTCTGGCCGTTGTTGCAGGACTGGGTCTTGCCGAAGCCATCGACGTACTTGAGGTCGACGAAGTACTGGTTGTAGATCGCCGCGCTCAGGCCCACGGCGTAGTTGCCGGTGTTCTCGGCGCCGCCGCCCTGCACCGGCGATACGCCGTCCAGGCCGACGTTGATCGACAGCGGCATGCTCAGGTCCATGCCCGGCAACACCTGGTACCAGGTCGGGGTGAAGTTGACCGCGATGCCCCAGTTATCGCGGGTCGGCTGGTCGATGCCGCGGTAGCTGCTTTTACCCTTGTACAAGGCCGCGTTGTGGTTATCGAGCTTGAGCAGGTTGCTGTAGAACAGCTCGCCGAGCAGGGTCGCCGAGTCGAACAACGGCGTATCGGCAATGGTCATCAGGCCGTTGAGGGTCCAGTGCAGGGTGTCGCCGGTGGCGCTCATGCTGTCGCCGTCGGACGGCGCTTCATAGACCACGCCACTGCTGGGCAAACGCGCCGGCAGCAGGCCGAAGCCGCCACCCAGGCCGGCCTGGCCCGGCGCACTGAGGATCGCCGGAATGCTCGCCAGGGGCATGTTGTGGCGGATGTTCAGGTCGCTGCCGACGCTGATACCGCCGACATCCTTGGACAGGCTCAGGCCGTAGATGTCGATGTTGTCGGCGTAGGCGAACTGGTAGGTGGCGCTTTGCAGCGAGTTGTAGAGGTTGCCGACCGCGCCCTGGGCACTGCCCGGCGGGCTGCCGAACGGGCCGTTGGCGACGGTCAGGCCGCGGGCGTCGAGCCAGGCCTGGGGCAGTATCTCCGAAGTCTTGCGGTAATACACGCCCAGGGTGCCGCCCAGCCATTCGGGCGACCACTTGGCCATGACGCCCCAGTCGCCGCGTTTGTCCGGGGTCAGGTCGTGGCCGCGGCGGATGTTGGTCAGCGCGCCGCGCACCGGGATCAGCCCGGGCGTGCCGGTGTGGCCGAGCAGAAAGCTCTGTGCGCCCTCGCCCACCAGGTCCGAACCGCCGTAATAGGTGCCGGCTTCCGGCAGTCGCGCGGCATCCCAGTCAAGGAAGTACTGCGCGCCGATGGTCAGCTCGGGGTTGACCAGCAACGCCGCCGACAGCTGGTTGCGCGGCACGAACAGCTCCTTGGCTTCGGTGCCGGGTGAGGCGGCCAGCTTGGCCAGGTCCAGGCCAGACTGGCCGTAGCTCAGCGAATGCACCGGGTTGAGCAGGGTTTCGCCCCAGAACAGGTTGTGCTGGCCGAGCTTGGCGCTGATCTGCGAGGCCTCGCCCACTTCGCGACGCATGAACACGAAGGCATCCAGTACCTCACCGGACGGGCCGCTGTAGTAGCGCTGGGCATAGTTGCTCAGGTGCGGGCTGCCCAGCGGCACGCCGGTGCCGGGCAAGCCGTTGAGGCTGGGGTTGATGCCCGACTGGCCGCCGTTGCCGTTGACGAACGGGTTGGCGTTGGAGCCGGTGTTGTCGTAGGCCTTGTCGTACCAGCTGGCGGCGCTGACGCGAAAGCCCATGTTGCCCTGGTAGATCACGTCCAGCTCGCTGAGCAGGTCGATACGGTTGGTGACCGTGGTCCCGGCCTTGCGGAAGTTGTAGTCGCCGTCGTTGTTGTTGGGGGTTGCCAGCAGGCGTTTGTCAGCGCTTTCGGTGCGTACGCCGTAGTTGTACTTGACCGTGTTATCCAGGCGCACGGCCCAGTCTTCACTGCCGGTATCGAGTTCGAACGCCTGGGCGCCAGGCAGCGCCAGCAAGCCGATGGCGCAGGCGAGCAGGCAGCGCTGTGGCTTCACAGCACGGTGAATGCGAGGGTTGGACATCGCGATGGCTCCACTTATTGTTATTGTTGTTATCGCCGCCCGTCGAATGCGGGCGTGGTTCAAGCGTCCGTGCGTTATTGCCGGTCCAGGGCCTGGACCAGTTGTTCGGCCCGTGGCCAGGGGCCAAAGCCTGCGGCCGGGTTGAGGTGGCCGACAGCGCCCAGTTCCAGCAACTGGCTGCCCCAGTTGCGGGCCATGGCCCTGACCGCGTCGAGACTGGCCAGGTGGTCGTCGCTGCTGGCGGCGACGATGCTCGGGAACGGCAACGGCGTCATCGGCAGCGGGCTCCAGCCTTTGGCGCGCAGGGTTTGCGGGCTTGGGTAGTGCGCCGGCCAGCTGGCCGCAAGGTCCGGTGGCGCCGCCAGCAGCGCGCCCTTGATCGGCCGCTGGTAACGCGCCGCCCAGTGGGCAACCATCAGCACCCCGGCGCTGTGCGCCACCAGCAACACCTCGCCTTCAATCTGTTCAAGCGCACGCTGGATGGCGTCGACCCGGGCGTTGCAGTCCAGGCCATCGACCTGCAGCGGCGCCAGCGTATGGACCTTGGCCAGGCGTTCGGCCAGCCGGGTCTGCCAATGCTCGGGCACATGCTCGCGCAGGCCGGGGACGATCAGGACAGTAGCGGTGGTATGCAGTTTTTCCACGTCGGCACCTAGGCTCAGGACAGTCCGCTCGCAGGTGATCTCGAGCGCTTGCACAGCCACAGTAATCAGCCCTCCCCGCTGGCGCTTTACATTGCGCGTCAGCGACTTTTCATTTGATGACAGGGTTTGTGGCGTATGTCCGAGTGGCCCGGGGGTGCAGGTCATCGGGCTTTTTTCAGCCGCCGAAAACGGCTTCTCATTTGGCGACACCCACGCTATAACGAATCGAACTACCCGCCATAGAAGCGGGGCGCCTGATGAATGCGTGGAAAACAATAAAATGACCGCCCTCGTACGTGCTGCAAGCCTGACCAACTACCTTGAGGTGTCCCGGCACCTGGGGCTCAACCCGCATGCCCTGCTGGCTCAGGTCGGCCTCAGCGCCAGCCTGCTCGACGACCCCAACCAGCGTATTGCGGTGTCCAGCGTGGTGACCCTGCTGGAGGAGTCGGCGCGGGTCAGTGGCTGCGAAACCTTCGGCCTGCGCATGGCCGAGCTGCGCCAGTTGTCGGATTTTGGCGAGATCAGCCTGCTGCTCAGCCACCAGCGCACCCTGCGCGACGCCCTGCAGGTGATCGTCCAGTACCGGCATTTGCTCAACGACGCCCTGGCCATTCATATCGAAGAAGCCGGCAAGACCGTGATCATTCGTGAAGAAGTGGTCACCGACCAGCCCCAGCGCGGGCGCCAGGCCACAGAGCTGGCGATTGGCGTGATGTTGCGCCTGTGCGCGGCCCTGCTTGGCGCCCACTGGCACCCGATCAGCGCCAACTTCACCCATGCGGCGCCGGCGGACCTGGCCATTCACCGGCGGATTTTTGGCTGCAAGCTGGTGTTTGGCAGCGAGTTCAACGGTATCGTCTGCCCGGCCGCCGACCTCGACACCGCCAACCCGCTGGCCAACCAGGCCATGGCGCGCCTGGCGCAGCGTTACCTGGACACCCTGCAGGCCAGTGGCAAGCTGTCGCTGGAACTGGAAATGCGCAAGACCATCTACCTGCTATTGCCCATGGGTCGGGCGACCATCGAGCAGGTGGCGCAAACCCAGGGCATGAACGTGCGCACCTTGCAGCGGCGCCTGGAGGAATGCGGGGTGACCTTCAGCGATTTGATCAACGGCGTGCGCCGCGACCTGGTGATCCGCTACCTGGAAAACCCCAGCTATACAATGGGGCGCATTGCCGACATGCTCGGCTACTCGATGCCCAGCTCCTTTACCCGCTGGTTCATCGCCCAGTTCGGCATGCCGCCGGCCAGTTGGCGGGCGCAGCATGAGCGCCGGCAAGACTAGCCGGCGCTGTCAAACACGAGTGCTGCGCGCTTGGGTTCGGTGCATGCCAGTCCACTACTGGGGCAACCGTCTACAACCCCCAGTGCATCAATGCCAATACCAGCAGCACCAGGAACACCGTCTCCCCGACCATCAACGCAATCGGCTTGAAGCCCACCGCGGCCAGCTCTTTTAACTGAGTCTTCATGCCCAGGGCGCTGATCGCCACCACCAGGCACCAGCGCGACAGGTCGTTGACCCCGCCCTGCACCGCCGCCGATACCCAGCCGGTGCTGTTGATGCACGCCAGCAGGACAAAACCCACCGCAAACCACGGCAGTAACGGTGGCCGCTGCCCACCGGCATCACCGCCGGCGCGGCGGGTGATCATCGCCGCGCAGACAATCACCGGCAGCAACATGGCCACGCGCATCAGCTTGACCACCGTGGCAATGTCGCCGGTCTCGGTGGACATGCTGTACCCCGCGCCCACCACCTGCGCGACATCATGAATGGTTGCGCCGAGAAACACCCCGGCCTGTTGTGGCGACAGCTGCAGCCAGCTGGCAATCATCGGATAGACGATCATCGCCAGGGTCGACAACGCCGACACGCCAATCACGGTAAACAGGGTGGCGCGCTCTTTTTGCGGGTGATGCGGCAAGGCCGCGGCCAGGGCCAGCGCCGCCGAGGCCCCGCAAATCGCCGTGGCACCACCGGTGAGCATGCCGAACAAGCGCTGAAAACCCAGGGCCCGCGCCGCCACCACCGAGACCAGGATGGTCACCACCACCAGCATCACCACCAGCGCTACCGGCTTCCAGCCAAGGCTGGCGATCTGGCCCAGGGTAATGCGCATGCCCAGCAGCGCCACGCCCAGGCGCAATACCGTGCGTGCGGTGAATTCGATCCCGGCTTTGCAACGGCCATCGCTGGCCAGAAAGTTCAGGGCCATGCCCAGCAACAAGGCAAACAACATCACCGGGGCATCGTAATGCTCACTGAGAAAACTCGCCGCCGCTGCGGCAATCAGGCTGACGATAAAGCCCGGCGCCAGTTCCCGGGCGCGGTGGTTGGCGGCGGCGATTGCGACCACGCTCATTGGCCCGCCTCCTTGCTCGCCAGCACGATGAACAGTTGCCCATCCCGTTGCTCGACCGGGTAGCTGGCAACCTTGAGCTGCGTCGAGTTGAGCAGATAACCGCTGGCCAGATCAAAACGCAGGCCGTGGGCGCAGCACTGGATCACCCGTCCGTCCAGGCGCCCGCCGCACAGCGAGGCGCCCTGGTGCGGGCAACTGTCGTCGATGGCGTAGAAGCTGTCGGCAACGTTGAACAGCGCCACGCTCCTGTCCGCCCATTCCAGCAACACCCGCCCGCCACGGGGCGGGACTTTGTCGGCCGGTACCGGATACACCCCGCTCATGCCGCCACCTCGTGTTCCAGGGCTTGGGCCATGGCCTGCAGCAACACCTCGACCGGCTGTGCCCCCGAGACCCGCAGGCGCTGGTTGAAGCGAAAGCACGGCACGCCGTCGGCAGCCTGGTCGTTGGCGCCGATGAACGGGCTGGCATCGCCGCGCAGGCAATCGGCAACCCGCCCAGGCTCCAGGCCACAGGCGCTGGCGATGTGCATCAAGGTCACCGGGTCACCCAAATCCTTGCCCTGCTGGAAGTAGCCGGCAAACAGCCTGGCCAGCAGTGCTTCGGCTTGCTGCGGTGAACCCAGCGCCCCCGCGCGCTGCAGCAGGCGATGGGCGTCGGCGGTGTTGGGCATGCGGCTGATGCGGCTGAAATCGATCTCCACCCCTGCGGCTTTGGCGGCGCTGCGCACCTGCGCCTGGCGCAGGCGTACCGCCTCATCGCTGCCCAGGCGCTTGCGGTAAAAGGCCTCGAACGGCTGGCCGGTCCTGGCCATCTGCGGCAGCAACTGCACGCCGCGCAAGAGCAGCTTGACCTCGACCTCGGGCCGCTCGCGGCGCAGTTGTTCCAGCGCCCGCTGCAGATGCGCCTGGCCAATCAGGCACCAGGGGCAGATAAAGTCGAAGAACACTTCGATCGACAAAACGTGCTTCACGGATTCAACTCCAGGCGGGCCATGTCACGGTGGTAATGACGCTTGGCAATAAAAAACACTGCCGCCGCCGCGATGCTGATCAGCGGCACCAGCTGGAAGGCGGCCTGCAGGCCGATCAGGTCGGAGACGCGGCCGGTAATCAACGGCCCGGTCGCAAGCCCGAGCAGGTTGTTGGCCAGGGTCAGGGTGGCAAACGCGGTGCCGTGCACCGAGTAATGGGTCAGGTTGGCGACCATGGCACTGGACGGGCCGTTGGTGCCGGCGGCAACCATCATCCCCAGGCAGATCAGCACCAGTTGCGCGGTGCCCGAGGGCAGCGCGAAGGCCAGCGACAGCAACAGGCAACTGCCCAGGCAGTAACCGATGGCCAGGCTGATCTTGCGGTCCGGGCGCTGCCGGCCGAGGCGATCGCAAAGCATGGCGCAGAGGATCATGCCGATGCCGCTGCACAGCACGATGATGGCGGCGACCACGCCGGCCTGGTCGGTGCCCATGGCGTAGTAGCGATTGAGGTAGCTGGGCATCCAGACAATCACCGTGCCGCCGACGAACAGCTGCAGGCCACTGCCCACGTAAGCGGCGATCACCGAGCGGCTGCCGTACAAGGTGTGCAGTGGCCGGGCGATCTTGCAGGCGGCGGCATTGACCCGCTGCGGAGCGATCTTCGCCTCCTTGACGATCAGCGGGTACAGCAATGCCAGCAACAGGCCGAACAGGGCCATCGCGGCGAACGCCCAGCGCCAGCCAAAGTGCTGGGCCATCAAGCCGCCCAGGGCCATGCCCAGCACCGAGCCGAACATGCCGCCGGCCATGAAGGCCCCGGCCAGGGTCGCGCGCATGTCACGGGGGAACACCGCGACCACCACGGCAATGCCGACGCTGCCATAGGCGGCCTCGCCGACACCGACCAGAAAGCGCGCGGCAAACATCTGCGGGTAGTTGTCGGCCAGGGCGCAGCCGAGGGTGGCCAGGCTCCAGAGTACGGCCATCAGCACCAGGCTGCGGATGCGCCCGAAGCGGTCGGCCAACAGTGACAAGGGGAAGGTCAGCAGCCCGACCATCAGCGCGACAATGCCGCTGAGCAGGCCCAGCTGGCTGTCGCTCAGGGCCCATTCGGCCTTGAGCAACGGGAAGACTGCGTTGAGTACCTGCCGCGACATGTAGTCGGAAATCAGCAGGCCAAAGGTCAGGGCAAAGACAATCCAGGCATATCGCCGGGAAATGCCTCGTGAAGTGTCGGCGCCATCGTCTGTGGCGCTGGCGAGATAGGCGGCCATGCTGCCTCCTTGGGGTTGTCTGGCATGAGACTTACTTATTGTTTTTATTGAAAAGCTGAAAAGCCCGACGGTCAGCGCTGTGGATCGCCGGCCCGGCACGTAACCACGTGCCGGACCAGGCCAATCAGGCGCGCTGCGGCACACCCTTCTGGCCCGGCTGGCGGTTAGGCGCCATGCCGTTGGCCTTGAGGGTCTGCTCGATGCTGCTGTACTGCTCACCGATGCGGTAGATGGCCCGCGCTTCCTTGCCGTTGGCGATCTCACGGCCCAGTTCATGGGCCACGCGTACGGTCTGCTGGATCTGCTGCACCGAACCGAAGCGCTTGCCGTGCTGGTCGATGATGGTGTCTTCGTTGCCGCAACGCGGGTGCAGCCCCATGGCCAGGGCCATGGTGTTGAACGGCAGCACGTTTTTCAGCAGCGATTCGGCGGTCAGCGTGCAGCCGTTGGGCGCACGGTGAATGAAGTTGAAGAAGTTGAACGGGTTGGGGCCGTCGAAGCCGCCACCAATGCCGATCCAGGTCAGGTTCAGCGGGCCCATGTAGTCGCCCTTGCGCACGATGCGTTCTAGGGTTTCCAGGGCGTGCATGCCGGTCAACTGGAAGTGCGGCTGGATGTTGCTGGCCTGCAGGCGGCGCAGGTGTTCGCGCACCCAGGCCGGGCCGGCCGGCACGGTCATTTCGCTGTAAGCGGCGTGGATCGCCGGATGGGCCAGGGAGGTGCCCTCCAGGTACTCCGGGTACAGCAGCTCCATGATGTTCATCTGCGTGGTGTTGATCGCCACGGTGACCTGGTCGGGCTTGGGCGTAAGCTCGGCGAGCATGTGCCGGGTGTCATCGGACAACCACTTGGCCGCCTCGCCGTCGCTTTCCGGGGCGAACGAGATCGAGCCACCGACCTGGATGATCATCTCCGGCACCGCTTCGCGCACGCCGGCAATCAGTTCGTTGAACTTCGACAGGCGCTTGGAGCCCTTGCCGTCCAGCTCGCGCACGTGCAGGTGCAGCACCGTGGCGCCGGCTTCATAGCAGTCGACTGCCTTTTGCACCTGCTCGTCCATGGTCAGCGGGATGTCTTCGGGAAAGTCCTCGGGCATCCACTCCGGGCCATAGGGGGCCACGGTGATCACAACCTTTTCCATGTTTTCCGGGTGCAACGAATCGTCGAAGAATTGCATGCTGTAGTCCTCGGTCTTGTTATTGTCCTGGGGTGTTGCTGGCCTTTAGAAGGTGCGCTCGCCCTTGATGCCGGCGCGGTCCATCTTGCGGTGGCACGCTGGGTAGTCCATCACCGCGTAATGCTGGGTGCTGCGGTTGTCCCAGATCGCCACGCTGTTGGGTTTCCAGCGCCAGCGCACCTGGTACTCGGGCAGGTAGGCCTGGCTGATCAGGTAGCGCAGCAGGTCACTGGCACCGGGGTTGGCGTCCTGGCCGAAACGCACCCGCTGCGGGGTGTGGTAGTTGCTGAAGTGGGTGGTGAAGGCGTTGACGAACAACACCGGCTCGCCGGTGTCCGGGTGGGTGCGCACCACCGGGTGTTCGGCGTCGGGGAACTGCGCCTTGAGCGCCAGGCGTTTTTCCAGCGCCATCGCCGCGCCAAAACTGGCCTCGATGCTGTGCCGGGCGCGCAGGCCCTCGATCCGCGCCTTCACGTCATCCGGCAGGTTCTGGTAGGCCAGCGCCATGTTCGCCCACATGGTGTCGCCGCCCACCGGCGGGCACTCCACACAGCGCAGCACGCAACCCATGGGCGGCGCCTCGCGCCAGGTGGCGTCGGTGTGCCAGGCGTTCTCGTAGCGATCGGCGGGCTGGTCCGGGCGCTTGTAGATCTGCACCAGGCCCGGGTGTTCGGGGTCGCTGCCGGCCACCGGGTGGTTTTCCAGCTCGCCGAAGCGCTGGGCAAAGGCCACATGCTCGGCGCGGCTGAAGGTCTGATCGCGCAAGAACAGCACCCGGTGCTTGAGCAACTGCGCACGCAGCTGCTCGAACAGGTCGTCGTCATCAATTGCATCTGCCAGATTGACCCCGGTGATTTCAGCACCGATGGCGCAGGTCAGTTGTTCGATGTGCATGCTGTTGCCCTCTTCAGATGACGAAGATTGACGAGCCGGTGGTTTTGCGCGCTTCCAGGTCACGGTGGGCCTGAACCGCATCCTGCAAGGCGTAGTGCTGGTTGATCTCGATCTTGATCCGCCCGCTGCTGACATGCTCGAACAGCTCGCCGGCCAGGTCCGCCTTCTCCGCCGGGTCGGCGATGTAGTCGGCCAGGGCCGGGCGGGTCAGGTGCAGCGAGCCCTTGATCGCCAGGATCTGCGGGTCGAACGGCGGGATGGTCCCGGAGGCGGTGCCGACGCAGACCATCAGCCCGCGGCGCTTGAGCGAATCGAGCGAGGCCATGAAGGTGCTCTTGCCAACGCTGTCGAACACCACGTTGACGCCAACCCCGTCAGTCAGCTCGCGCACGCGCTTGGCGACGTCTTCATGGCTGTAGTTGATGGTGTGGCTGCAGCCATGGGCGCGGGCCACTTCGGCTTTGGCGTCGGTGGACACCGTGCCGATCACCGTCAGCCCGAGCAGGCGCGCCCACTGCGAGACAATCAGGCCGACACCGCCGGCGGCGGCGTGCAGCAGCACGCTGTCACCCGGCTTGAAGTCATACAGGCGGCGCATCAGGTAGGCCGAGGTCAGGCCGCGCATGGTCATTGCCGCGGCGGTTTCGAAGGCGATGGTTTCCGGTAGCTTGATCAAGGCTGCCGCCGGAATCAGCCGCTCGGTGCAATAGGCGCCCAGGGTGTTGAGAAAGCCGGTGTAGGTTACCCGGTCGCCCACCGCCACCTGGGTCACGCCCTCGCCCACCGCCTGCACCACCCCCGAGGCCTCGACGCCCATGCCGCTGGGCAGCGGGATCGGGTAGGTGCCGTTGCGAAAGTAGGTGTCGGCGTAGTTCAGCCCCACCGCCACCTGGCGCAGGCGCACCTGGCCCGGGCCCGGCTCGCCGACCTCGGCGTCCTCGTAGCGCAGGACCTCGGGGCCACCGGTTTCATAGAAGCGTACGACTTTGGCCATGCATGTCACTCCAGTCATCCTGACGCCGTGCGTCAATTCTTGTTGACTGGACTCTATGCCCTACGCCAGGCAGGTGCTTCGCATCGGACGACAAGCTGTTTTCATTTGATGACAAGCGCCCTGGGCTGGCCGCCTGGCGGGCTTTCTCGTAGCATGTCCAGGCCCTTCCTAGTGTCTGCGAGAGCTCGATGAAGTCCCCCGCCGGTTTGCTGTTTGCAGGTATCGACCTCGATCGCGACAGCGCCACCCCGCTTTATCGCCAGCTGTACCTGCAGATCCGCAAGCAGATCCTCACCGGCCGTCTGCAAGGGGGCATTCGCCTACCGTCGACGCGCACCTTGAGCCAGGAATTGCAGGTTTCGCGCATCACCCTGCTCAATGCCTTCGACCAGCTGATTGCCGAGGGTTTCCTGGTCTCGCGCACCGGCGCTGGCACCTATGTCGGTGATGAGTGGCAGCGCAGTACCGATGCCGAGCCGTCAGCACCTGCGCCGCCCAAACTGTCGGACCTGACCCAGACGATGCTGTCGCTGCGCAGCGATCATTTTCGCGGGGTGTCCTACGCCCATTGCGGCGATCAGGCGCCGATCTCGTTCCTGCCCAGCCATGGCGCTTTCGAGGCCTTTCCCCAGGCATTGTGGAAACGCCTGCTCAACCGCCACGGCCACAAGCCGAGCAAGGCCCTGCTCGGTTATGGCGAGTTGCAAGGCCTGCAGACGCTGCGCCAGGCCATTGCCGAGTACGTCTTCGACGCCCGCGGTATCGATTGCAGCGCCGGGCAGGTGGTGATCGTCTCCGGCGCCCAGCAGGCCTTCAACCTGCTGGCGATGCTGCTGCTCAACCCCGACGAGCCGCTGTGGATGGAAGACCCGGGGCATATCGCCGCGCGCATCGCCTTTCAGGCCCACGGCTGCCGGGTGGTACCGGTGCGCGTCGATGACCAGGGTATCGACGTGCAACAGGGTATTCGTGATTGCCCCGAAGCGCGCCTGGCCTTCACCACCCCGTCGCGCCAGCACCCGCTGGGCATGACCCTCAGCCACAACCGGCGCCTGGCGCTGATTGCCTGGGCGGCTGCCAGCGGCAGCTGGATCATTGAAGACGATTGCGACAGCGAGCTGCGCTACGCCGGTCGGCAGTTGCCGGCGCTGTATGCCATGGACCAGAGCGAACGGGTGATCTATGTCGGCACCTTCAGCAAGGTGCTGTTCCCCTCCTTGCGCCTGGGCTATGTGATTCTGCCCCAGGCCCTGGTCGAGCCGTTCTGCACCTTGCGCGCAGTGCTCGACCGCAGCCCGCCGACCCTGCTGCAGGCGGTGACCGCCGATTTCATGAGCGAAGGCCACTTCATTGGCCATATCCGCCGCATGCGGGCGCTGTACCAGGCCCGCCAGCAGTGCCTGCTCGAGGTGCTGCAGCGGCGCCTGGGCGGCTTTTTCCAGGTGGCCCCGGTCGAGGCCGGCATGCACCTGATCGCCTGGCTTGCGCCGCAGCTCGATGACCAGGCCCTGGCCCGGCAACTGGCCGAGCATGGCGTGCACACCTACGCCCTGAGCGACTACTGCCTGAACCGCTACTTGCCGCCGGCACTGTTGCTCGGCTTTGCCGGCACGCCACAGGACCAGGCCGAGGCCAAGGTCGAGGCGCTGGTCCAGGCGCTGCGGGCGATTGGCCACCAGGTCTGAAAGTGGCCTTATCAAATGATCCGTAATGGATCTATCGAGTGTTCCTTGCCGGCGCGATAAAGACGGCGCCGGTAGAACCGGTGCCCGCACCAGGAACGACTCGAATGAACACACTACAAGAACGCTTCGCTACGTTACTGAACCACAATGCGCAAGGTGCCCAGGCGCCGCTGCTGACCCGCGAGCTGGCCAGCCGCGTGCTTGAACGCCTCGACCAGGCGCGGCTGTTTGCCCACGCCTATCCGCTGCTGACCAACCTCACCCACGGCCGCGTCACGCCGTTTGACCTGCTCGACTTCGCCTATCGCCATGAACTGGCCGGGCTGAGCCTGCACATGCTCGATGGCGAGCACAACAGCCTGTCGCAGATGAACGCCGGGCAGTTGTGTGCCTTCGCCGAAAAAGCCCGCGCATTGCAACTGGACGTGCACCTGGAAATCAGCAGCACGCGCAAGGCCGACGTCGATGCGGTGGTGGCCGTGGCCAAGGTCATCGGCAGCCGCAATATTCGCGTGTACTCGCGTTATGAAGGCCTGCTCTCGCAGGTCATGGACCAGATCGGTGGCGACCTGCTGTACCTGGCCCGGCTGGCCGATGCCCACGACCTGCATTTTGATTTCGAGCAGCATGAAGAGCTCAAGAGCGACGAGATCGCCCAGTTGCTGCGCCAGGTCAATCATCCGCGGCTCAATGCCCTGTTCGATTTCGGCAACATGATCAATGCCTGCGAGCAACCGCTGCAGGCCCTGCACAACCTCGCCCCGCATATCCGCCAGAGCCACCTCAAGGGCGTGCGGGTGGTGGCCGAAGACCAGGGTTTTGGCCACTGCGGGGTACTGCAGGGCAGCGCCGAGGACGAGCTGCCCGGCGCGCGCATGCTGTTCGAGCTGCTGATGCTCGGTGAACAGCAGCCGCAAGTGATCGCCTTCATCCTCGAACAGGAAAACCACTACCTCGCCCCGGCCTTCCGCCAGCGCAACGAGCCGGCCGACCCGTTCATTGCCTACCGGGAAATGAGCGACACGCCGCTGCCCGCCGGCCTGACCCTCGAGCAGATGCTGGCCGGCGAACAGCGCTGGGCCAACAACCAGGTCAGCTACGTGAAAACCTTGCTGGCCGAGTTGCGCACCCTCGCCGAGTTGACCCTGGCCAGCCCTGCCAGCCTTTGAGCCCCTACCCCACTACGCCTGGAGAATAACAATGACTGCGCAAAACAAGGCCAAATGGTTCAAGTTCCTGATACTGATCCTCGGTGGCGGCACCGTCTACAAACTGGCCAACCTCAAGGATGCGTTCTACGTACCCATGCAGGAGTTCATGGGCCTCTCGCACACCCAGATCGGCTTGCTGCTCAGCGCCAACGCCATCATCGCCACTGGCCTGTTCGTGGTCGGCGGCATGCTCGCTGACCGTTTTGATACCCGCAAGCTGATCCCCCTGGGCCTGATCGGTACCGGCGCCCTGGGCCTGTACCTGGCCACCTTCCCGCCGTTCAGCAGCCTGATGCTGGTGTTCTGCCTGCTGGCGGTGTGCGCCGACTGCATCTACTGGCCGGCGCTGCTCAAGGCCATTCGCGGCCTGGGCAACGACCAGGAACAAGGGCGCATGTTCGGCCTGCTCGAAGGCGGCCGCGGGGTGGTCGACACCCTGGTGGCGTTTAGTGCGCTGGGCGTGTTCGTTGCCCTGGGCAGCGGCGAACACGGCCTGAAAGCGGCGATCCTGTTCTACGCGCTGATCGACATCGCCGCCGGGGTGCTGACCTGGTTTTTGCTCAAAGGCAATCAGGCCCAGGCCCAGACCAGCGCCAAGAACCCGCTGGCCAACCTTATGGAGGCAATCAAGGTGCCGGCGATCTGGCTGGTCAGCTTCAACGTGTTCATGGTCTACATCGTCTACTGCGGCCTGACCTACTTCATCCCCTACCTGAAGGAAGTCTACGGCCTGCCGGTGGCACTGGTCGGCGCCTACGGCATCATCAACCAGTACATGCTGAAGATCCTCGGTGGGCCGGCGGGCGGGTTTATCGCCGACAAGCACTTCAAGAGCCCCAGCCGCTACCTGAAGTGGGCGTTCCTGGCGCTGCTGCCGATGATGGCGATCATCCTTCTGGTGCCCAAGAGCCCGGGCTTCATCTATGCCGGCATGGCCGCGACGCTGTCGTTCGCCTTCATCGTGTTTTCCATGCGCGGGGTGTTCTGGGCGCCGATGGGTGAAGTCGGGATCGCCCCGCACATCACCGGTTCCGCCTTTGGCATCGGCTGCCTGATCGGCTATGCGCCGGGGATGTTCGCCTACGTCGGCTACGGCGCGCTCCTTGACCACTTCCCCGGCCAGCAAGGCTACAACTATGTGTTCGTCGCCATGATGCTGCTGGCGTTGATCGGCTTTGCCATCGCCAGCCGCCTGCAGCGCCTGGTGCGCAAGGCGGCGCCGCTGGCCACAGCGGCCACCGCCTAGGGCCTGGGCTACATCTCGACCTGGGTGCCCAGCTCGATCACCCGGTTCAGCGGCAGGTTGAAGTACTTGAGGTTGCTGTTGGCGTTCTTCAGCAAGAACGCGAACAGCGCCTCGCGCCAACGCGCCATGCCGATGCGCCTGGTCGGGATCACCGTCTCGCGGCTGAGGAAGTAGGTAGTCACCATCGGGCTGAAATCCAGCTCCTTGAGGTGGCACAGTTGCAGCGCCGCCGGTACGTCGGGTTCTTCGATAAAACCGAAGTTGAGGTTGACCCGATAGAAGCCCTCGCCAAAGGCCTGTACTTCAAAACGCTGGGCCACCGGCACCCGCGGCCGGTCCTGGGACACCACGGTGAGCAGCACCACCCGCTCGTGCAACACCTGGTTGTGCAGCAGATTATGCAGCAGCGCGTGGGGCACGGCGTCGGCGCGGGCGGTGAGGAACACCGCAGTGCCCTGCACCCGGTGCGGCGGTTGCGCAGCCAGGCTGCTGATGAACAGCGGCAGCGGCAAGGCCGATTCGTCGAGGCGCTCGACGATGATCTTGCGTCCGCGTTTCCAGGTGGTCATCAGAATGAACAAGGCGATACCGGCGATTACCGGGAAGGCGCCGCCCTGGAAGATCTTCGGCGCGTTGGCGGCAAAGTACAGGCTGTCGACCAGCAAAAAGCCCAACAGCAACGGCAGCGCCAGCCAGCGCGGAGCCTTCCACAACAGCAGTACCACCGCCGAAGACAGCAAGGTGGTGATCAACATGGTGCCAGTGACCGCCACGCCATAGGCTGCCGCCAGGGCGCCGGACGACTCGAAGCCGATCACCAGCAGCACCACGCCGACCATCAGCGCCCAGTTCACCGTGCCGATGTAGATCTGACCCTGCTCCTGGCTTGAGGTGTGCTGGATGAACATGCGCGGCACGTAGCCCAGCTGAATCGCCTGGCGCGTCAGCGAGAAGGCGCCGGAAATCACCGCCTGGGAGGCAATGATGGTCGCCAGGGTGGCCAGGGCGATCATCGGCAGCAGCGCCCAGTCCGGGGCCAGCAGGTAGAACGGGTTGCGGACCGCCTCGGGGTTGCCGAGGATCAGCGCGCCCTGACCGAAATAGTTGAGTACCAGCCCCGGCAGCACCAGCAGGATCCAGGCGCGGGCAATCGGCTTGCGGCCGAAATGGCCCATGTCGGCATACAGCGCCTCGGCGCCGGTCAGGGCCAGAACCACCGCGCCAAGAATCGCCACGCCCATGCCCGGGTGGACGATAAAGAAGTTCACCGCCCAGGCCGGGTTCATCGCCAGCAGCACTTCCGGGCGCTGGACGATGCCATAGATGCCCAGCGCGCCAAGCACGCTGAACCACAGCACCATGACCGGGCCGAAAATGATCCCGATGCGTGCGGTGCCATGCTTCTGGATCAGAAACAGCGCCACCAGCACCACCACCGCCAAGGGCACGACCCAATGGTCGATGCCGTCAAAGGCCAGTTGCAGCCCCTCCACCGCCGACAGCACGGAAATCGCCGGAGTGATCATGCTGTCGCCGTAAAACAAGGCCGCGCCAAACAGCCCGAGCAGCACCAACACCCGGCTCAAGCGCGGGTACGGCGCCGCCGCCCGCCGCGCCAGGGCGGTCAGGGCCATGATCCCGCCTTCGCCCTGGTTGTCGGCACGCAGCACGAACAGCACGTACTTGATGGTCACCACCCAGATAAGCGACCAGAACACCAGCGAGAGGATGCCGAGCACACCGTCATGGTTGGCCTGCACGCCGTAGTGACCGGCGAAGACCTCTTTGAGGGTGTACAGCGGGCTGGTGCCGATATCGCCATAGACCACGCCGGCGGCGGCGATCAACAGGCTCAGTGACGAAGTTTTTACGGGGGAATGGGCGCTTGCGGAAGTTGCGGCTTGGCTCACGGTCAGACGTCTCGAAGAAATGCGCCGGCAGTATGGCTTTGTGCTTGACGCACCTTCGTAAAAAGTCCGTAAAATTTTCTTACACTTGTACGGGCCTCATCGCGGGTCAAGCCCGCTCCTACAGGTCTGCATCGACTTGACCCGCGATCGATCTACCGCCCGAGCACAGCGCTCAAATCCAACCCATGCTCGCCCAGCGGCGGGCACCAGTAGTAGCCGCCAGTCAGCGGCCGGCTGAAGCGGTACAGGGCATCGACCACGCCATCTTCCAGGCCGCTCATGCGCCGCAGCTGCACTTCGAACGCATCAAACGAGTGACCGAAGGCCAGGAACGCCAGGCCGGCACCACGCTCGTCTGCCCAGGGCATCGAGCGGCGGACGATAAAGGCCTCGGGGGCGAAGCTTTCCTGGGCGGTGCGCTTGACGTGGGCCGACTCCGGCGCGTCGTCGAGCTCTTCGTTGTCGGCCTTGCGCCGGCCGATGATGTCGTCCTGTTCGGCTTGCGGCAAAGCTTTGAAACAATTGAGGTCATGGCGCCACAGCTGGAACGCGGCAAAGCTCGAACCGTTCAAGCCTGGTACCTCGCTGGCAAGGATCGCCGCTTCGACGGCGGCGTCTTCCACCGGGTTCTCGGTGCCGTCTTCATAGCCGGTCAGGTCGTGGCCGCTCTTGTGGCGGAAGGCATCGGTGGCCTCGACCCGTTTCAAGGCCGGGGCCAGCAGTTGCTCAAGCGCCTGGCTGTGCAGCCACAGCTCGCCACGGTCGTCACCGCGCAGCCACAGCCACAGGTCGTGCTGGGTGCAGGGGTTGTCGACTGCCGCGGTCAGCTGCGGAAACCCGCGCAGGCCGTCGATGCTGCCACCCAGGGCCTGCACCAGCGGCGCGCCGAAACCGGCTACCACACGGCTGCCATCAACCTGCTGCAGCAGCGCATCGAGCACGCCCGGCAATGCAGCGGGCGAGTGCAAGGTGAAGAACAGGTGGCGGGCCTGGGCGGGAACGGGGGCGGCGAGAATGCCTGGCTGAAACTGCATCGGGTATCGGGTCCTGGGGCAAAAGCGGCGATGCTACTGTTTGCCGGGCATAAACCGCAACATCTGTAATGGATATCGAAATCCTTGCCTACACTGGCGGACACCGCCTTCTTGTGAGTCCGCGCCATGACTGCATCGCCCTTGCTCAGTGCCTTCCTGCCCATCGCCCTGGGTTTCATCATGCTCGGCCTGGGGCTGACCCTGACCCTGGCCGATTTTGCCCGGGTGGTGAAGTTCCCCCGGCCGGTGCTGATCGGCCTGGCCTGCCAGATCCTGCTGCTGCCGTTCATTTGCTTTCTGATCGCCAAGGGCTTTGGCCTGGCCCCTGCTTTGGCGGTCGGTCTGATGCTGCTGGCCGCATCCCCTGGCGGCACCACCGCCAACCTGTTCAGCCACCTGGCCCATGGTGACGTAGCCTTGAACGTGACCCTGACGGCGGTCAACTCGCTGATTGCGATCCTGACCATGCCGCTGCTGGTCAACCTGTCGCTGGCCTACTTCATGGCCGCCGACCAGGCCATCCCGCTGCAGTTTGCCAAGGTGCTGCAGGTGTTTGCCATTGTCCTGGTGCCGGTGGCCATCGGCATGCTGATCCGCCGCCTGGCGCCGGGCTTTGCCATGCGCATGGAGCGGCCGATGAAGATCATCGCCGCGCTGTTTCTGGTATTCACGATTGTCCTGGCAATGGTCAAGGACTGGCAGACCGTCGTCGACTATGCCCCGGTGGTAGGCGGCGCGGCGCTGCTGTTCAACCTGCTGAGCCTGGGCGTCGGCTACTGGCTGCCACGGCTGCTGAAAATCCCCAAGCGCCAGGCGATTGCCATCGGCATGGAGATCGGCATCCACAACGGCACCCTGGCCATTGCCCTGGCGCTGAGCCCGACCCTGCTGAACAACTCGACCATGGCCATACCGGCGGCAATCTACAGCTTGATCATGTTCTTTACGGCGGCAGGCTTTGGCTGGTGGGTGAGCCGTGGACATGACCCCGACCCGGTTGCAGCCGCGGTGCGCGATGAACTGCAATCCCGATGACAGCAGGCCCACACGAGTGTCCGTCATGAGCGAATTCATCTACTGCCATCCCGACCACAACCGCGCAGCCGATTACCGCCACTTGCGCGTCTTGCCCAGCACCGGCGCCCTCGGTGCCGACGTCGAGGGCCTCGACCTGAACCGCCTGGAGGACGCAGGCTGGGTAGAACTGCGCCAGGCGCTGCTGGCGCACAAGGTATTGTTCATTCGCGAGCAGAACCTGCGCATTGCCGACCTTGAACGGGTCACCCGACAGTTCGGCGAATTCGGCCGCGAGCCCTACGTGACTACCATGGTTGACCATCCGCACGTGGTGCACGTGGTCAAGGAGGCCGACGAGAAGGCGCCCTTCGTGTTCGGTGGCGCCTGGCACAGCGACTGGACCTTCCAGCAGCGCCCGCCGGCCTACACCCTGCTCTACGGCCACGACATCCCGCCTTACGGTGGCGATACCTGCTACGCCAACCTGGCACTGGCCTATCAATGGCTGTCAGCGGGCATGCAGGCGCTGCTGGACACTCTCGATGCACTGCACAGCCCCGAGCGGGCCTACGGGGTCGGCGCCAACCACAACGCCCTGCTGGAAAACATGGCCATCCACTATGGCAGCGACACCTCGCAGGACATGCGCAGCCACCCGCTGGTGACCCGTCATCCGCAAACCGGCGAGAAGGTGCTGTTCATCAACCCTGCCTACACCGTTGGCATCCAGGGTTTGCGCAGCGAAGAAGCCAGGCCGCTGCTCGACTACCTGTTCAACCTGGCCAGCGCACCCGCTTTTACCTGCCGCATGCGCTGGCGTCAGGGAACCCTGGCGATCTGGGACAACCGCAGCACCTGGCACCTGCCGATCGCTGACTACCATGGCATGCGCCGCGAGATGTTCCGGACCACGGTTGCCGGTGATGTGCCCAGGCGCTGAGAATACGCCCGGGTTAGCGCTTAAGCACCTTCAGGCCCCGCGGTGGCGCGCCGTAAGTGCGGCGAAACAGGCGGCTGAAATGGGCCTGGTCGTAGAAGCCCAGGTCCAGGGCAATTTCACTCAAGGGCTGCCCGGCCAGCACCCGCGGCAAGGCCCGCTCCAGACGCAGGTGGGTCAACCATTGCTGGGGCGGCAAGCCGCAGTGATTGCGAAAGCGGCGCAATAGCTGCCAAGGGCTCAAATCAACGAATGCAGCCATTTCTTCCAGGCTCGGCGGCTGATCCAGGCGCGACTCCAGCCATTCACGCAACTGCCGCCAACGCTGTGGATCAAAACCGTTGCTGTGCTCGTTCACTTTGAGGGTGGAACCCAGCCCGAACAGCAGCGCCAGGGTTTCCCACAGGTGACTTGCAAACGCCAGCGGGTCGTGCTGCTGGTGCAAACCATTAAGCAGCTGCTGCAACTGCGGGTGGCGCAGTTGCAAGGCATTGAGGTTGGGCAGGCCCTGGCGGCCGTCGCTCAGGTCACGGCTGACCTCGGCCAGCCAGCCAGGATCGAGGGTCAGGATACGGATGCCGTAGCCCTGGTCATCGGCACTGGCGCCGTCGTGCACGTGCTCCGGGGCCATCAGCAGGATGTCCCCGGCCCCGGCCAGCTGGCGTGTGCCGCCGGCGGCGTAACGCTGCTGGCCGGTGACGATCAGGCCGATGTGGTACTCCAGGTGAAAATGCCGGGGAAAGGCAAATTGCTGGTAACGGGCATCGATCAGGCGTACGCCTGGATGCCCGGGAGCCTGATGGACGACGCTATCCAACTAGCAGGCCGCGCGCCATTGGCGGATCTGGTCGAGGGTTGCGGTGACGCCGCCACACACGATCACCAGCACCTTCTGGTGCTGCTTGAGCTCGGCCGTGGGCGCGTACGCCAGGGCCAGGGCTGCACCGCAGGCGGGCTCGACCAGGATGCGCTGGTCGAGCAGGAACTGCTCGCAGGCCTCCAGCGCCGCCTGGTCACTGACCACATGGCTGACCACCGGCCGCTCCTGGCTCCACTCGAAGGCGCGCTGGCACACTTGCTTGGCCGCCAGCGAAGTGGCCACGGTGTTGACCCCGTCCAGCGCCACCAGCTGCTTTTGCGCCATGGCCGCGGCCAGCGATGCGGCGCCGCTGGTTTCTACGGCAAACACCGGCACCTGGCCCCAGCCGTTGCGCGCCAGGCCCTCACAGACCCCCGACAACAAACCACCGCCGCCGACCGCGACCACTACCGCATCGGGCTTGAAGCGGGTAGCGGCGACCTCGTCGATCATGCTCGCGTGGCCTTGCCACAGCAGCGGGTCGTCGAAGGGGTGGATATAGGCGTCATCCTCGCCCATCAGCGACAGCGCCAGGGCATTGGCCTCGTGCCAGGCCTTGCCATGCACGATCACCTCGGCCTGCTCCTGACGAATCAGTTGCTTGGCCCGCTCGGTGGTGGTCTCCGGCACCACCACGGTCACCGCCAGGCCGAGAATGCGCCCGGCCACGGCCACGGCGATACCGGCATTGCCGCCCGAAGACGACACGAAGCGGCGCTTGCCCTGCTGGGCATAGGCTTCACAGGCAGCGCCGATGCCGCGCAGCTTGAACGAGCCGGAGGGCTGCAGCGCGTCGAGCTTCAGCCAGACCTCCAGGCCACTGGCCAGGCTCAACGGCCGGGAAGCCACCAGCGGGGTTTCGATGTGCAGGCTCATAAGGTTTCTCCACTGGTCAATTCAACGATCAGTTCTATTTCGACACAGGCGCCCAGCGGGATCTGGCTGGCACCGAAGGCGCTGCGGGCATGCTTGCCGCGCTCGCCGAAGACTTCTTCGAACAGCTGCGAGCAGCCATTGGCGACCAGGTGCTGTTCGCTGTACTCACTGCTGCTGTTGACCAGGCACAGCAGCTTGACCACTTTGTGGATGCGGTTCAAGTCGCCGGTGGCGGCGAGCAAGGTGCCGAGCAGGTCGAGGCCGACCATTCGCGCGGCTTTTTGCCCGGTGGCGGTGTCCAGTTCGCGGCCAAGCTGGCCGACCCAGGGGGCCCCGCCCTGCTTGGCGATATGCCCGGAAATGAACAACAGGTTACCGCTCTGCACCCACGGCAGATAAGCGGCAGCCGGCGGGCTGGGCGGCGTCAGGGTGATGCCCAGTTGTTCGAGGCGCTGATAAGGGGATACGGGCATGGCAGGTGGCCTTGAGGTGGGAACCTGGCCAGCCTACTGCTACTGGGTTGTCGGAATCTTGTATGAAATTGCGCGCAGAGCCTATGCACTCTACCTGCGGGAGCGCGCCCGCAGTTGCTGCTTCAAGCGACGCAGCGGCGGCGCATACAAAAAGCCGAACGAGACATTGTTGTCCCGCCCCTTGAGCGCGTGGTGGAGCAGGTGCGCGCGGTACAAGCGCTTGAGGTAACGGTTGCGCGGCCGTGGCGCAAACGGCCAGTGGCGGTGGACGATGCCGTCATGGACGATCACGTAGATCACCCCGAACGCCGCCACGCCCGCCCCCACCCACTGCAACGGCGCATGCCCGGCGCGGCCGATGGCCACCAGGGCCAAGGCGATCAGGGCCAGGGCCAGCAGATAGACGTCGTTGGTTTCCAGCGCCCCCAGGTGCGGCTCATGGTGCGAGCGATGCAGGAACCAGCCCCAGCCGTGCATGATGTAGCGATGCGCCAGGTAGCCGATGCCCTCCATGGCCGTCAGGGTGCAGAGAAATACAGCGAGGTTGAGGATCATGCGTCGAGCTTCGCGTGGCTGGGCAGAAACGCCGCAAAGCCTACCACCTCGACCCTATTCGCGCACCGTCACCGTCGCCGTGGTACCGGCCCGCAGGTCGGCTTTGCCGGCAAAGCCTGGGTCGATGTCGATGCGCACCGGCACCCGCTGGGCCAGCTTCACCCAGGTGTAGCTGGGGTTGATGTTGGCCAGCAGGCGGTTGCCAGGGGCGTTTTCGCGGTCGGTGATGGCGTAGGCGATGCTCTGCACCGTGCCCTGGAAGCGTTCGCCGCTCATCAGGGCGATGTCGACCTTGCTGCCCGGGTGGATGCGCGGCAGCTTGGTTTCCTCGAAATAGCCGCTGATATGGAACGAGCCGCTGTCGATGCACTATTTGTCATGTTTTTACCCTTGACCCTGCGCTGCCCGAGGGTTAGTTTCTCGCCCGCATTTTTGCATGCCTACACAGGAGTCCTGCATTGGACAGTAGCCCTAGTCGATTGCGACAGGTCCACACGGCGCGCTAGTACAGCAGGTTCCCCCTGTCACTGGCACGCCGAACATGGCGGTCAGTGGCGATTCGCATCCCTTGTGGATGACAAATCCTCATTCTCCTTCCCGCACACCTTGCACCTTCACCGGTGTTGAAGGCCCGTGGCCCTGCGCATTCTCTTTGTTCACGTACATCGCCCACTGGCGATGACAACGCGGCGTATTGCCGTGGATTCGAGGTTTGCTATGGATTGGAAAGTATTTCTGCTGCGCGTCACCGTCGCGCTGGTACTCGGGGCGCTGATTGGCGCCGAACGTCAACTGCGTCAGCGCCTGACCGGCCTGCGCACCAATGCCCTGGTCAGCACCGGCGCCTGCCTGTTCGTGCTGATGACCCAGGCGGTGCCGGGCATGGCCGCCACCGACGCTTCACGGGTTGCCGCCTATGTGGTCTCGGGCATCGGCTTTCTGGGCGGTGGTGTGATCATGCGCGACGGCCTCAACGTACGCGGGCTGAACACCGCTGCGACGCTCTGGTGCACCGCCGCCATTGGCGTGCTGTGCAGCCTGGGGCTGTTGCTGGAGGCGGCGCTGGGCAGCTGCGTGGTGCTCTGCGCCAATATCCTGCTGCGCGACATCGCCCAGCGTCTGAATCATCAGGACGTGCTGCCGGCCAACGAGGCCGAGCAGCGCTTCGAGGTGCGCATCACCTGCCGCGCCGAGGATGAAATCCAGGTGCGCAGCCTGATGCTGCACAGCTTCGGCAACGGCGGCCTGCGCCTGCAGTCGCTGCACAGTGAAGACCTGGCCAACCCGGCCAAGCTGGAAGTACGCGCCGAGCTGATGGGCAGCCCCGATGCGCCCACCCAGCTGGAACGCCTGGTCAGCCGGGTGAGCCTGGAGAAAGGCGTCAGCTCGGTGCGCTGGCAAGTGCACGAGCTGAGCGCCGATTAGCGGCGTTCGTCCGACAGCGGGGTCGGCTGGTCGGGTTCGGGCAGGCGATCGTCCAGGGGCTGGTCGTCGGGCACCCGCTCGACGTCCTCGGGCTGGTCGCGCCGCTGCGGGTCAGAGACATTCGGGTCGCTGAGCGGATCGTGCTCGCGTTGCGGGTTGTTCAGCGGATCTTTCCACAGGGGTTCATCGTCGGGACGTGGCTGGCTCATGGCAGTTACCTCGCAAGAGCGGCGCAAGAAATGCGCGCCGTACAGGTTCGAGGCTGTGCGCGGGTCCGCAGTGCCACCCAGGCGATCAACGGCAGGCCCGGGTAAATATGCTCAATGGCCAGCAAAATCCGCTGCAGCACCGGGCCGTCCTGGGGGTATCGTGTAGCAAAATAATCAGCCAGAGGTGCACTGTGGCGTCCTATACCTTGCGTCAACTGAAGTATTTCGTCACCACCGTTGAATGCGGCAGCGTCGCCGAGGCGTCGCGCAAGCTGTACATCGCCCAGCCGTCGATTTCGACGGCGGTCAAGGGCCTGGAAGACAGCTTCGGCGTGCAGCTGTTCATCCGCCATCACGCCCAGGGCGTGTCGCTGACCCCCGGTGGCGCACGCTTCTACCGCAAGGCCCAGGAACTGCTGCGTATGGCCCGCGAGTTCGAGCAGAACGCCCTGGCCGACAACGACGTGGTCTGTGGCCAGATCGACATCGGCTGCTTCGAGACCGTCGCCCCGCTCTACCTGCCGCGTTTGATCGCAGGCTTTCGCCAGCGTTTTCCGGGGGTGGAGATCCGCCTGCAGGACGGCGAGCAGCAGGAATTGGTGCAAGGCCTGACCGGCGGGCGCTTCGACCTGGCGATCTTCTACGAACATGACCTGGACAGCACCATTGAAACCGAAGCCCTGACCGCGCCCCAGCGCCCCTATGCGCTAGTGCCGGCGGGCCATCGCTTTGCCGGGCAGAAGCAGGTCTCGATCAGGGACCTGGCGCTGGAGCCGATGATCCTCCTCGACGTGCAGCCCAGCCGCACTTACTTCGTGAGTATTTTCGAAGAACTGCAGCTGAGCCCGAACATCGTCTTCAGCTCACCGTCGATCGAGATGGTCCGCGGCATGGTCGGCCAGGGCTTTGGCTTTGCCCTGCTGGTGACCAAGCCCCATGGCCACAGCACCTATGATGGCCAGGAAGTGGTCTGTGTGGAGATTGCCGAGGATGTCACCGGCTCCGCGCTGGTGGCCGGCTGGCTCAAGCGTGCGCAGCTGACCAAGCCTGCGCAGTTGTTTGTCGATTACTGCAAGGAGCAGTTTGCTGCCTGGCTGGCTTAGGGTTCTACAGCATCGCGGGTCAAGTCGAGGCGTCGCACCGCCGCTCCCACATTATCTGTGGGAGCGGGCTTGACCCGCGATGAATTCAGCGCGCAGCCCAGGCGTTGAAGCGCTGCTCCAGCTCCTCGCCATGGTCCACCCAGAACCCGGCATCCACCGCCCGCGCCCCGGCCAGGTTGGCCTCGGCGGTCGGCAACTGTTGCTGGACATTCGCCGGCAGCAGCTTCAGCGCCTCGCGGTGCACCGGCCCGTAGGGAATCTCCTCGGAAAACACCTTCTGGGTCTGTGGCTGGCTGGCAAAGGCAATGAAGTCCTCGGCCAGGGCCTTGTTCGGCGTGCCCTTGACCACCGCCCAGTATTCCGGGTCGTACAGGCTTTGCGGCCAGACGATACTGAGCTTCATGCCCTCCTTCTGTGCCGAGGCGATCCGGCCGTTGTAGGCCGCGCTCATGACCACGTCACCGGCAATCAGCCACTGCGCCGGTTGCGCGCCGGCTTCCCACCACTGGATATTGCCCTTGATCTGGTCCAGTTTGGCAAAGGCGCGGCTCACCCCTTGCGGCGTACCGAGCACTTCATACAGCTGCTCGGGCTTGACCCCGTCGGCGAGCAAGGCGATCTCCAGGGTGTACTTGGCACCCTTGCGCAAGCCGCGCTTGCCGGGGAAGTCGGCAACGTTCCAGAAGTCGGCCCAGGAACTCGGCGCCTTGGCCAGCTTGCCGTTGTCGTAGGCCATGACCATCGACCAGACGTAGGTGGCCACCCCGCATTCGCTCAGGGTACCCGGGACGAACTGCGCCGGGTCGCCGAAGCGCGCCGGATCGAGACGCTCGAACAGGCCTTCGTCACAGCCGCGCAACAGCTCCGGGCTCTCGACCTCGACCACGTCCCAGCTGGTATGGCCGACATCGACCATGGCCTTGATTTTCGACAGCTCACCGTTGTACTCGCCGGCAACCACGCGTCCTGCGCCGCTGGCGTTGAAAGGTTGGAAGTAGGCCTTGTCCTGGGCCTGCTTGGTGGCGCCGCCAAAGGAGATGACGGTGAGGTTCTGCGGCGCAGCCGACACCGCGCTGCACAGCACAACCAGGGCAAAGGGAACACAGCAACGCAAGGATCTGGACATGAAGCGGTTCCTCTAATAGGCCGGCACGCCCGCGCGCGCCGGCCACTTTTGGGTTTACAGGCGACCGAATTCGCGGGCGGTACGGTCTACAGCGGTACGGGTCTTGTCGACCAGTTCATCGATGTCGGCGTGGCTGGCCACCAGGGCCGGGGCCATGATCATCCGGCCCAGGGTCGAGCGAATGATCAGGCCCTCTTCAAAACCGAGGGTGCGGCAACGCCAGGCCATGTCGTTTTCGTTGGCAAAGCGCTTGCGGCTGGCCTTGTCTTCGGCGAACTGCAAGGCCGCAACCAGGCCTGCGCCCTGCACCTCGCCAATCAGCGGGTGGTTGCCGAACACTTCGCGCAGGCAACGCTGCAGGTAGGGGCCGGTCTCGTGCTTGACGCGGCTGACGATGCCTTCGTCGCGCAGCGCCTTGAGGTTGGCAATTGCTACCGCTGCCGCCACCGGGTGACCGGAATAGGTCAGGCCGTGGGCGAATACCCCGCCCTGCTCCACCAGCACCTCGGCCATGCGTTTGGACAGGATCAGGCCGCCCATGGGGATGTAGCCGCTGGTCAGGCCCTTGGCGATCGACAGGGTGTCGGGCTCGAAACCAAAATGCTGGTGGGCGAACCACTCGCCGGTACGGCCAAAGCCGCCGATGACTTCATCGGCGCACAGCAGCACGTCGTACTGCCGGCAGATGCGCTGAATTTCTGGCCAGTAGCTTTCTGGCGGGAAGATCATGCCGCCGGCGCCCTGGAAGGGTTCGGCAACAAACGCGGCGACGTTGTCGGCGCCAAGTTCGAGGATCTTCTCTTCCAGTTGGCGCGCCGCGCGCAGGCCGAATTCGGCCGGGGTCAGGTCGCCCTCGTGGGCAAACCAGTACGGCTCGTCAATGTGCGCAACATCGGGGATCACCCCGCCCATGTCATGCATGAACTTCATCCCGCCCAGCGCTGTGGCGCCCAGGGTCGAGCCGTGGTAGCCGTTCCAGCGGCCGATCATGATCTTCTTCTGCGCCTTGCCGAGGATCTGCCAGTAGCGGCGCACGGTACGGATCAGCACCTCGTTGGCTTCGGAGCCGGAGTTGGTGTAGATCGCGTGGCTGTAGTGCGCCGGCAGCAGGCTGAACAACAGCTCCGAGAGCTCGACCACCGCCGGGTGGGTGGTGTGGAAGAACATGTTGTAGTACGGCAGCTGCTCCAGCTGCTGGCTGGCGGCTGCGGCCAGGTCCTTGCGGCCATAGCCGAGGTTGGTACACCACAGCCCCGACATGCCGTCCAGGTAGCGCTTGCCGTCGTTGTCCCACAATGCCAGGCCTTCGCCACGGACGATCACCCGCGGGCCTTCAGCGTTCAGCGCCTTCTGGTCGAGAAAGGCATGAATGTGGTGCGCGGCATCCGCTGCCTGGTAATCGCCGGTGCTACGGGCAGGTTTGACGTGAGCGGTCATTGCGAATCTCCTTGCGGGTCTTTATCGGTTTGAGTGCCCAGCACGCTTGCCAGCGGCTCGGGCTTGAACAGTGGCTTGCCCATCACGCCCTTGATCCACAGCACGGCGATGATCGAGACGATCAGCAGCACCAGGCCTGCGTAGGCAAAAATCGAAAAGGTCATGTCCGGGCTGGGCGAGACGTTCCAGATCGCAAACAGCATGCCGGCGATGCCAAACAGCTGCGGCAGCGGGTAGAACGGCGTGCGGAACGGCCGCGCCACCTGCGGGTAGCGCCGGCGCAGGGCAATGACGTTGACGTGGGTGATGATGTAGGCCAGCAGCCAGGCCAGGGCGGCCGACAACAGCAGCTGATTGATGGCATCGGCATGGTCGTGCATCAGCAGCAATGGCAGGCCGGTGACCGCGGCAATGAACAGCACCGCCACCCAGGGCGCGCCGGTGCGCTTGCCCTGGCGCTTGAACACGCCGAAGGCCTGGCCGTTGCGGGCCATGCCATAAAGCATGCGCGGGATCGCCGCCAGCGAACTGTTGAGGGTGCTGCAGGTGGCGGTGATCGCGGCGGTAACCAAAAACACTTTGCCGGCTTCCCCGAACACCGTGGTGGCGAACAGGTAATGCGGCAGGCCGTTGCTGGCCAGCTCCGCCTGCGGCACGGTGAGCAAGGCGCCCAGGCCGTACAGGCAGATGATCACGAAGATGATGGTCAGGCCGAGCATCATCGAGCCCGGGATGTTGCGCTCCGGGCGGCGGGTTTCTTCTACCAGCGGGCAGACGAACTCGGCGCCGACAAAGCCCCACACCGCCATCGCGGTCAGGGCGATCACCCCCAGGCCCAACGGGTTCCAGTGGGCGCTGTCGAACAGCGCCGGGTTGGGCGCGACGATGTCGCTGTTCATCGCGCTCAGGCCCATCACCAGCAGCACCACGGTCATCACCACCGCCAGCACGGTTTGCAGGCGGGCGAAGATGTCGATGTTGAACAGGTTGAGCACAGTGAACAGCGCCAGTACACCCAGGGCCACGGTAAGCGGTGGCATCGAGTGTGGGTAGACCTTGTCGATGATGAACTCCATCAGCAACAGCTCGGCCGACAGCGCGAACATCGCCACCACGATATAGCCGGAAAAGGTCGCGAGGATCGCCGGGAACTGGCCGATGGCGACTTCGGTGTAGCTGCTCAGGCTGCCGGCGCGGGGGATCATCAGCGCCAGTTCCGAGAACGAACAGGCGTAACTCAGGGCCAGCAGGTAAGCCAGGCCCAGCGGCACGATAAAGCCCAGGCCGGCGATGCCGACGCCTTGCAGCATCAGCACCATGACGCCCTGGGACACCACCAGGCCGATGGCCACCGCCAGCAGCGCGGTAAGGCCGAGTTTCTTGCGACTTGCTGGCGGCGCCAGGGCGCCGGTTTGCACGCTTGCATTGCTGTTCATCGGGTGCTCCGAATTGTTGTTATTAGGTGTTGCCTGTGCTGGCCTCATCGCGGGTCAAGCCCGCTCCCACAGGCCATCAGCCGCGCAGCTGAATCCAGGTCGTTTTCAACTGCGTGTACTTGTCGAACGAATGCAACGACAGGTCGCGGCCAAAGCCCGACTGCTTGCCGCCGCCAAAGGGCACGCAGACGTCCAGGGCATCGACGGTATTGACCGACACCGTGCCGGCATTCAGCCGCCGGGCGACGCGGTGGGCGCGGTTGAGGTCGTCGGTCCACAGCGACGCCGCCAGGCCATAGATGTGATCGTTGGCCATGGCCACCGCCTGGTCTTCGTCATCGAACACGCTGACCGCCAGCACCGGGCCGAACACTTCTTCGCGGGCCAGGGTCATGTCGGCGGTGACGCCGGTAAAAATCGTCGGCTCGATGAAGTTGCTCGAACCGTCGAAACTCAGCTGTCGACCACCACACACCAGTTGCGCGCCTTCAGCCTGGGCCTGCTCGATGTAGTGCATGATCCGCTGCGCCTGGCGGCTGTCGACAATGGCCCCGGCGCGGCTTGCCGGGTTCAGCGGGTTGCCCGGCAGCCACTGGCGCGCCTTGACGATCAGCCGCTCGATGAACGCGTCGGCGATCGAGCGCTGTACCAGCAGGCGCGAGTTGGCCGAGCAGACTTCGCCCTGGTTGAAGAAGATGCCGAACGCGGCTTTCTCGGCCGCCAGGTCCAGGTCCTGGCAATCGGCGAACACCAGGTTCGGGCTCTTGCCGCCGCATTCCAGCCACACCTGCTTGAGGTTCGACTGCGCGGCGTATTGCATGAAGTACTTGCCGACTTCGGTGGAGCCGGTAAACACCAGGGCATCGACGTCCATGTGCAGGCCCAGGGCGCGACCGGCCTCCTCGCCCAGCCCCGGCACCACGTTGAGCACGCCCTTGGGCAGGCCCGCTTCAATCGCAAGCTCTGCCAGGCGCAGCGCCGAGAACGGCGACTGCTCGGCGGGCTTGAGCACCACGCTGTTACCGGCGGCCAACGCCGGGGCGAGTTTCCAGGCGGCCATGTCCAGCGGGAAATTCCACGGCACCACCGCCCCGATCACCCCCAGCGGCACGCGGGTGATGGTCGCCAGGGCATTGCTGGCGGTCGGCGCCACCTGGTCGTAGAGCTTGTCGAGGCTTTCGCCGTACCAGGTGAACACCTGGGCCGCGCCCGGCACGTCGATGTTCCAGGCATCCATCACCGGCTTGCCCATGCTCAGCGAGTCGAGCAAGGCCAGTTCGGCGCGGTGCTCGAGCATCAACTGCGCCAGGCGCAACAGCACGGCCTTACGCTCGCCGGGCGCCATCTTTGCCCAAGGGCCTTGTTCGAAGGCCTGGCGGGCGCTGCGCACGGCCAGGTCAACCTCGGCCTGGCCGCAAGCGGCGACCTGGGCCAGCAATGTGCCGGTGGCCGGGTTGATCACCTCGAATCGTGCGCCGCTTGCGGCCTGACAGGCCTCGCCTTGAATAAATGCGCTGTCGATCAGGCGCTGCTGTTGCGCCAGGCTGGTCCACTGGTTGAAATCGTTCACTGCAGACTCCTTGTTGTTATCCGTTGTTGGAGAGGTATTCGGCCAGGCGATCCATCAGGCGGTCACAGGCCGCCATCTGCTCGACGCTGACAAATTCATCCGGCTTGTGACCCTGCTCCATGCTGCCCGGCCCGCACACCACCGCCGGGATTCCGGCCTCATCGAACAGGCCGCCTTCGGTGCCAAAGGCCACGGTGCTGAAGGCATCGCTGCCACACAGCTGAGAGACCAGTTGCGCTGCGCCGCTCTCAGGTGCGGTGGCCAGGCCCGGGTAGGCCGAGAGTGCTTCGAAGCGGATCGCCGTATCAGCCTTGATCGCCTGCATGGCCGGCAGCAGGGTGTGCTGCGCGTAGGTGTGCAGCTCGTCCACCACCGCCTGCGGTTCGAACGCCGGCAAGGCACGCACCTCAAAGTCGAAGCGGCAATCGGCCGGGACGATGTTCAGCGCCGTACCGCCCTGGATCACCCCGACCTGCACGGTGGAAAACGCCGGGTCAAAGCGTTGATCGTGATGCTGCGGCGCGGCCAGGCGCTGGCCGATCTCGCCCAGGCGAGCGATCAGCCGCGCCGCCTGTTCGATGGCGTTGACGCCATACGGCGCATAGGCTGAATGGCACGGCGCGCCGTGTACATGGCAACGCATGGCCAGCTTGCCCTTGTGGCCAAGCACCGGTTTGAGCTCGGTCGGCTCGCCAATCAGGCACAAGGCCGGTTGCGCGATGCGCTGGGGCAGTACCTCGAGCAGGCTGCGTACGCCCAGGCAGCCGACTTCCTCGTCATACGAGAACGCCAGGTGCACCGGCCGGCGCAGCGGGCTTTTAAGAAACACCGGCACCGCTGCCAGTACCGAAGCCAGGTAGCCTTTCATGTCGGCGGCGCCGCGGCCGTACAGCTTGCCGTCGCGCTCGGTGAGGCTGAACGGCTCGACTGTCCACGCCTGGCCGTCCACCGGCACCACATCGGTATGGCCCGACAGCACCACACCGCCCGCCACTGCCGGGCCAATGCTGGCCAGCAGGTTGGCCTTGGTCCGCTGCGTGTTGTAGATCAGCTCGCAGCTCACGCCCAGGCCGTGCAGGTAGTCGCGGACGAACTCGATCAGGGCCAGGTTCGAATCGCGGCTGACCGTGGCAAAGCCGATCAGGCTGGCCAACAATGCACGGCTGCGCAGCTCACTCATCGCCCGGCACTCCGTAGCTTGGCGCCAGGGTCGGGTTGAGGGCGCGGGTCAGGTAGTCCTGCAACTGCGGCTCATAGGCGTTCCAGAGCTTGCCCAATTCGCCGATGGGGTTGTCCTCAGCCCAGTCGACGCGCAGGTCAACGATCGGCCAGACCAGCTCGCCGACCACCGACAGCGCCGCCGAATGCACCGCCCCGGCTTCGCCGCCGGCGTCCTGGCCGGCCTCAAGGGCGGTCAGCAAACGCGCGGCCAGGCAGCCTTCGCTGCGCTCGAAGGCCTCGACCATGCGCTCGATCACCGCGCTGTTGGCCAGCAGGTTGCCGGCGGCCACGCATTGTTCGCCGGCCACGGCATGGTTGATGCCCAGCGCATGATTGCCGCTGAACACCGCAGTGCGGCCCTGGGCATCGACCACTGCCACCTGGCGGTACTGGCTGTAGCCGTTGCGGGTCAAGGCGCGGTCCAGGGCCTGGTGCGGCGCCAGGCCTTCGTCCAGGCCATCGAGGATCTGCGGGCCGAGGGCCGGCAAGGTGATGTTCTGGCTCGACACCGCACCGACACCCGTGCGCAGCCACGGGCAGCGAGCACCGACGGCGATGCTTGAAGAGCTGATGGCAATGCCCAGCTGGCCGGTTTCGGCGCAGCGGCCAACAATGGAGAAGGTCATGGCACGCTCCTTATTCGGGGATGACCGCGATCACGTCGATTTCCATCAGCCACTGCGGCTGGCCGAGGGCGCTGACCACCAGGCCGGTGGAGATCGGGAACACGCCCTTGAGCCATTTACCGACTTCCTGGTACACCGGCTCGCGATAGCGCGGGTCGATCAGGTAGGTGGTGGTCTTGACGATATGGCTGAGGTCGCTGCCGGCCTCCTCCAGCAGTTGCTTGACGTTGCGCATGGCCTGCTCGGCTTGCGCCCGCGGGTCACCCAGGCCGACCAGCTGGCCATTGAAGTCGGTACCCACCTGGCCGCGCACATACACGGTGTTGCCGGCACGCACGGCCTGGCACAGGTCGTTGTCCAGGGTCTGGTTGGGGTAGGTGTCTTTGGTGTTGAACATGCGAATACGGGTATGAGTAGGCATCAACGGGCTCCCATGAGGCTGGCTGGTTGGCTGGACGCTTGCTGTTCGGCCTGGCGCTGCGAAGCGTCGCGGTAATTGAGGTAGGTGCGCTGTTTGGCGATGTGATCGGCGATGTGCTTGGCGTCGTGCCACACCCCCCAGATAAACGCCGAGCCGCGCCGCGACAGCCAAGGCAGGCCGACGAAGTACACCCCCGGCTCGCTGGACACGCCGCGCTGGTGCCGGGGCTTGCCGTTGTCCTTGAAGGCGTCGACCTGCAGCCAGCTGTAGTCCACCGAATAGCCGGTGGCCCAGATGATGGTGCCGACCCCGGCCTTGGCCAGGTCGAGTTCGAGGATGGGCTGGGTCAGGCACTGCGGATCAGGCAGAATTTCCCGCGCTTGCGGCTCTTGCGGCAGGTCCAGGCCATTGCGGGCAATGTAGGCGTCGGCGGCATCGAGCAGCGCCAGGTAGTTCTCGTCGCCGCGGGCGATGTTCTCGGCCAGGTTGGCTTCAAAGCTGACCACGCCGTTATCAAAGCCCTTGGTCAGGCCGACCAGGGTCATGCCTTGTTGGGCCAGGCGGCGAAAATCCACGGTGTGGCCGCCGCGGGCACCGCTGACGGCGATGGTCACGTGCTCCTTGCCCGGCTGCATGGTCTCGGCATCCCACTCGCCGAGCACCCCCAGCCACCAACAGAAGTCACGGTTGCGGTAGGCCCGTGGCGGCCGGTCGTGGGCGCCGACCGAGAGGTACACCTGCTTGCCGGCACGCTGCAGTTCATCGGCGATCTGCACCCCCGATGAGCCGGCGCCAACCACCAGCACCGCGCCTTCAGGCAACTGCTGCGGGTTGCGGTAGGCGGCCGAGTGCATCTGCAATACGTTCGACTGCTTCGGCGCAATCGGCGGGATCACCGGGCGCTGGAACGGGCCGGTGGCAACCACCACCTGCTGGGCCTCGATCACGCCATCGCTGGTGTGCACGGTGAACCCCGGACGATCGCTGTTGCGCAGCACCTGGGTAACTTCGACGCCAGTGCGGATCGGTGCGTTGAATTTGCGCGCGTAGGCTTCGAAGTAATCGGCCACCTGGTCTTTACCAGCGAAGGCGTCCGGGTCGAGGCCGTCGAACTCCAGGCCCGGGAAGCGGTCGTGCCAGGCCGGCCCATTGGCCACCAGCGAATCCCAGCGACCGGTGCGCCAGGCTTCGGCGATACGGTTGCGCTCCAGCACCAGGTGCGGCACGCCCAGGCGGCTCAGGTGTTCACTCATGGCCACGCCGGCTTGCCCGGCGCCCACTACGAGCGTATCGATCTTGGTTTTATTGGTTGTCATGTCTGCGCCCTACTGAGTTGTCCCACGCGGGTGGCCGTGGGAGGGTGTAGGTCGCATTCTGGGAGAGCGCGAAGAAAGGCGAAATTATGATTTTTGTGGTTGTTGGAGAGTAAAAAACTAAGGGCTGCTGCGCAGCCCTTCACCGGCAAGGCCGGTTCCCACAGGGACTCGCTAGTACAGGCGCGCCTTGACCAGCGGCCTGATCAGATAATTGAGCACCGTGCGCTTGCCGCTGAGGATATCCACCTCGGCAACCATGCCGGGGATGATCGGCAGCACCTCATCGCCCTTCTTCAGCTGGCTGCCGTCGGTTTTGATCAGCACCTGGTAGTACGACTCCTTGCCGCGCGGGGTGTCTTCCTCGATGGTGTCGGCGCTGATTTGCTCCAGGGTGCCCTTGAGGTCGCCATAGATGGAGAAGTCGTAGGCGGTGATCTTGACCTTGGCCGGCATGCCCGGCACCAGGAAGGCCACGTCCCGCGGCTTGATTCGCGCCTCGACCAGCAGGCGCTCTTCTACCGGGATCACCTCCATGATCGCCTCGCCCGGCTGGATCACCCCGCCGCGGGTGTTGATCAGCACAGTGTTGACCCGTCCGCGCACCGGCGACAGGATCTCGGTGCGGCGCAACTGGTCCTGGCGCTGCTGGATGATCGGCTCCAGGGCGCTGAGGTCGGCCTTGCGCTGCGAGCGCTCGGTGTAGGCGTCCTGGAAATAGGTGTTCTTCAGCTCGGTGAGCTTGCCGTTGAGGGTGGCGATGTCCTGGCTGAGTTTCAATGCCTCCATCTGGCTGACCGCGCGCTTGGCCACCAGCGGGCGCACCAGGTCGAGCTGGCTCTGGGCCAGGCGGATCTGCGCCTGGATCGAGCGGGTGTTTTCCAGCAACTTGCCGCGCCGCGACTTGAACAGCTCGCGCTCGGAGCGCGCCAACGGGCTGTCGGGGTCGACCCCGGGGCCGAACTCGATGCGTTCCTTGCCCAGCACCTCGGCATCCAGGCGGGCAATCGCCGCGCGCAGGCCGTCGGCCTGGTTGGTCGACTCCTGGACGTTGGTCAGAAAGCGCGTTTCATCCAGGCGCACCAGCGGCTGGCCAACCTCCACCAGGTCGCCCTCCTTGACCAGCAGGCGGTCGAGGATGCCGCCTTCCAGGCTCTGGATCTTCTGGATGCGGCTGTACGGCACCACCCGACCATCGCCACGGGTGACCTCGTCAAGCTCGGCCCAGGCCGCCCAGGCGATAGCGATGAGGATGCAGGCCAGCAACAGCCACAACAGCGGCCGGTACACCGGGTGGGTCACCGCCAGCAGCGGGTCGGCCAGCTCGCGGCGCAGTTTCGCCGCCTTGCGCTCAGAGTCCATGTGCACCTCCTGCGGCCTGTGGGGCCTGTACCTGACTGCCCTGCACCACCTGGTCCAGCGGGCCATCCATGATCACCCGGCCCTGGCGCAGCACCACCGCGCGCTCGACCAGGGCAAGCATGCTTTTTTTGTGCGTGGTGATGATCAGGGTGCGCTTGCCCAGCCATTGCTGCAGGTAGTCGATCACCTGTTTTTCGCTGGTCTGGTCGAAGGCTGCAGTGGGTTCGTCGAGCAGCAGTATTGGCGGGTCCTGCAGCAGTACCCGGGCCAGGCCCACGGCCTGGCGCTGGCCGCCAGACAAACTGGCGTTGCCCTGCAGCGGCATGTCCAGGCCCAGCGAATGGCTGCGCACGAAAGCGCCGAGGCCGACGCCGTCGAGGGTTTCCAGCAGTTCGTCATCGCTCAGGGCGGCGCTTTCGAGGTTGAGGTTGTCGCGCAGGCTGCCCTGGAACAACGCCACCTCCTGGGGCAGGTAGCCAATACCGCGCTGGCGGTCGGCCGGGTCGATCTGGCTGAGGGCGACGTCATCGAGCAGCAGGCGCCCGGCCTGGGCATCGAGCAAGCCGCTGAGCAGGCGCAGCAGGGTCGACTTGCCGGCGCCGTTGCCGCCCAGCAGCGCCACCCGCTCGCCGGCCTGGATGGTCAGTGCCTGAATGTCCACCACCGGCGGGCTGTCACCGTGGCTCAGGCGCACGCCTTCAAGGCGAAAGTGCCCGTGCAGGTGCGGCTTGTGCACGAAGCGCTTGCCCTTGGGCCGCTCCTGCTCGGCGGCCATCAGCTGGTCGAGGCCTTCCATGGCCACCTTGGTGTGCTGCCAGCGCCCGAGAATGCCAGCCGCCTGGGACAGCGGCGCGATGGCTCGCGAGGCGAGGATCGAACAGGCCACCAGGGCCCCGACGGTCATCGCCCCTTCGCTGATGCGGTAGACACCGAACACCACCACGCCGACGTAGCACAATTGCTGGACGATGCTCGAGGCGTAGCTCAGGCTCGAGGCCAGGGCGTGGGTTTTCATTGCCGTGCTTGAAAGCTCGCCGGTCAGGGTTTCCCACTGCTGCAGGCAACGGCCTTCGGCGCGGGTGGCCTTGACCGTTTCCAGGTGCTCGAAGGCTTCCAGCAGCACGCCGTTTTTCATCGCCCCTTCGCGCAGGTTCTGCCGCGACAGATTACCCAGCAGGCGCTGGGTCAGCAGCCCCGGCAGTACCATCAGCACACAGGCGACGATCGGAACCCAGACCACCTGGCCACCGATCAGGGCAATGATCAACAAAAAGATCAGCACGAACGGCAAATCGCTGATCAGCGCAGCGCTGGATGAGGTAAAGAACTCGCGTACCGATTCGAACTCGCGCACCTGGGTGCTGAAGGCGCCCATGGACGCCGGCTTGGCGGCGATCCGCGTGCTCAGCACCCGCGAAAACAACAGGCTGGAGAGCTGCAGGTCGAGGCGCTTGCCCAGCACGTTAAGCAAATGCCCGCGCATGATCCGCAGCACGCCGTCGAGGACAATCGCCAGGGCCACGCCGCTGGCCAGAATCCACAGGGTGTCGAAGGCGGCGTTGGGCACCACGCGGTCATATACCTGCATGGCGAACAGCGCCGAGGCAATCGCCAGGACGTTGGCCACCAGGGCGGCGGCGGCCACTTCGGCGTAAGAACGCCAGAGCTTTTTCAGCGGGCCGAAAAACCAGTGCTCGGGCACCGCCCTGGCGTAATCCCCTACCCGCTCGTCGGCGCGAAACCGGCACTTGGCGAACACCGCCGTGCCGCTGTACAGCGCCGCCAGTTCAGCCAGGGGCAAACGCTCGCCGCCGCCATCGCTCTGCGGTACCAGCACCTGAGCGTGCTCAGCGTCGAGCTTGACCAGCACCAGGCTGCGCCCGTCGTTAAGCAGCAACAGCGCGGGCAGCAGGTAGTTGTCCATCTGCGCCAGCGGTAGTTGATCGACCCGCGCGGTGATATCGGCGCGGCGCAAAGCCCGGGCGACCATGCGCAGCGGCAGGCGGCCGTGCTCCAACGGCAAGCCGTCGACCAGCTCGGCATCGCCCAGCGGCCGCCCCAATTGCCGGCACAGCAACAGCAAGCCCTCGCGCAGCGGATCGTTGAGAGGGTCGTGGTTGAGCACCACGACGTTGTCGGCAATCCTGTTGTCAGCTTCCATTCAAGCGATTCTCCACCAGTGGGCCCAACAAGCCGACCTGTGCGGCCGCCCGGTACTCGATGCGTTTGCGTTCGATGTGCAGGTTGATCAGTTGCCGCTCGGCCTCGAAGCGTTCGCGCTGGACGTTGAGCAGGTCGATCACATCGCGCCGGCCCACCTCGAACTGCTCGCGGTACAGCTCGCTGACCTGCGCCGACTCGGTGACCTGCTGCTGCAGCGACTTCTCCCGCCAACCCAGGGTTTCACTGTTGTCGAACAAGGTCTGCAATTGGCGGCGGATGTCGCGCTGCATGGCATCGGCGGTAAAGCGCGCCGACTCCAGGCGTTGCTGCGCGGCGGTCGGGCGGCGGAAGTTGGACAGGCCCTGGAAGGTGTCCATGCGCAAGCGCAGGGCCACCACCGAGTCGCTTTCCGGATGCCCGCCGACTTCCCGGCGCAAGGCTGTGGCTTCAATATTCAGTTGCGGCAACAACGACGCCTTGGCTTCGCGGACCTGGGCTTCGGCAACGTTGGCGTCTTCCAGGGCCTTGCGTTGCAAGGGCGCGTCGTGGATCACCCGGGTCAGGTCGCTTGAGGCCAGGTAGCGCTTGAGCGACAGCGGCTCGGGGTCGCTGAGGGCATCGGGTTCCTGGCCAACCAGGAGGGCGTACTGGTTGCGGGCATCCTGCAGGTTGCCCTTCTCCAGCGCCAGTTGCTCCTGGGCCCGTGCCAGTTCAAGGTTGGCGCGGTCCAGCTCGCTGCGGTCGGCATAGCCGTCGCCGCCACGGTCCTCGGTCATCTGGCGGATGCCACCGAGGCGCTGCAGGTGCTCGCGCACCGCCTCGACCCGGCGCTCGGCCGCCAGTACATCCAGGTAGGTCTCGACGATATCCAGCGCGGCATCGTCGCGGGCCACCAGCAGTGCCTGCGACAGTTTGCGCTGGGTGGCGCTGGCGCTGTCGACCTTGCTGTTGACCCGGCCCCAGTCATAGAGCATCTGCGAGGCGGTCAGGTCGTAGACCACGTCGCCAAAATCGAACTCCTGCGGCCCGCCAGACACCGACACCGACGGGTAGTAGCCGCCTTTGGCAATCTCCACTTCTGTTCCGGCGCGATCGGCTTCGGCCATCGCCGAGCGCACCTCAGGGTGAATCGCCAGCCCTGCCCGGACCGCCTGGTCCAGTGGCATGGCTGGCGCAACCATCGGCAGGCCCAGCGCCAGCAGCCACAGGGCCACTTGCGCTTGCCGCCGTCCCTTGCGCGCGTACTGCATGCGCGCTGCCATCACACGACAACCTGAACCGTATTGTCCTCGACCAGCAAGATGTTGGCGCCAAAGGTGTAGACGTCGTAGTTGACGCCGTTGATCGCCTGGCTGGTCCCGGTGTTCACCGCCCCGACCACGTTCAGGGTGTCGTTGCTTTCACCGGTGATCTGCAGGGTGTTGTTGGCATCGGTAATGGCGTTGACCTCCGCTGCGGTCAGGGTCAGCACGCTGCCCGAATCGCCCTTGCCCAGGTCGATACGCTCGATATTGCTCAGCGTGCCGACCCCCACCGAGTTGTAGTCCAGGTCGATGCCGTTGGCGAACAACAGGGTATCGAAGCCCGCCCCGCCGTCGATGCTGACAAAGTTGGTGGCGGTGATCTGGATGGTGTCGTTGCCGTCACCCGCCACCACATGATCGCCGGTGCCGAGGTTGAAGATCAGGTCGCTGCCGGCCCCGCCATTGATATGCTCGGAGCTGCCGTTGGCCCCCGCCATCACGTCGTCGCCAGCGGTGCCGTTGACGTCGATCTGGCCAATGTTCAGCGACAGGCCGTTGGGTACCAGGGTGATGCCATAGGCGGCGCTGTCGTTGCCCTGACCATCGGTTGAGACAACGTTGAAGGAGATCTGCGAGCCAAGGTTGAGGATGTCGGTAATGTTCAGCCCCAACTGGGTGAGGACGCTCGGGCTCAGCAGGTTCAGGGCAAAGTGCCCAGTGCCATCGGCGTTGATTGGCAGCAATTCGACGTTCAACACCGGGGTGATGACGCGAATCACCAGGCTGGAACCGGCCTCGGTGGTACCGCTGAAGCCAAACCTGGGGTTCAACGGGTTGAGGCTGACATCAACCCCGAAGCCGCCGATGGTCACCGGCTGCTCGATGCTGGCGCCAATGCCGATGCTGGCGACGTTGCTCGGGTTGCCGGCCGGGTCGCGGCCGACCACCGAGACCTGGGCACTGAGCAGTTGGTCCCAGCTGAAGTCGATGTCCAGGTCAGTGAGCAGGTTCAGCGACGCCAGCCCGCTGTTGTCGGCGGTTACCGTTACCGTAGCGACTACCCCGCCGACGGTCAGGTTGACGGTCAGCTCAGTGCCAGGTTCGGCAGAGATGGTCAGCAGGTTGCCGACCAGCGACAGCACCGGGGTGGCCGGTGGCACGGTGTCGATGGTGAACGGTGCCGGCGTCGAGGCGGCGCCGCCGTTGATGTCGGCCGTGACGGTCGAGGCGCCCTGCGGGAACGGCCCCTGCCCGCCTGGCGGGGTCAGGGTCAGGGTCACGCTGCCAGCGCTGATATCACCGGCCGTCAGGGTATGGCTGACCTCGGCTTCATAGCCGTTCTGGCCGGCGAACTTGACGGTGACCACCTGGCCGGCCTGCATGGTCGGCCGCACGCTCACGTTGACCTGGATGCCATCGCTGATTTCGGCGGCGTTGATCCAGGTATCGGCGGCTTCCGGCACGCTGATGGTTGGCGGCGCCAGGTCCGGGGCAATGACGCTGCCCGGGCCGCTGACGTTGCCGGCCGCATCCACCGCCACCGCCGACAGCAGCTCGCCGGTAATCAGTGGTGGTGCGAACGGCAGGCTGAAGGTGCCGCTGCCATCGACGTTGACCGTGATCGGGTTGGCGCTGTCGCCGTTGACCACGATGCGCACCTGGCTGTTGGCCTCGGCGGTACCGGTGAGTAACGCGCCGTCGGCACTGATGCTCAGCACCGGTGCACCCGGTGCCACGCTGTCGACCGTAGTGGTTGCCGGCCCGCTGTCATTGCCGGCGGCGTCCTCGGCCACGGCATTGACCACGGTGCCGTTGGGCAGCGGGCTGGCCGGGGTGAAGCTCCAGTTGCCGCTGCCATCGGCGGTGGTCTGGCCAATCGGGTTGCCGCTGCCATCGGTGAGCGTGACCTTGGCGCCGATTTCGGCAGTACCGCTGATGACTGCGCCGTTGCTCGGGTTGATCACCGGTGCGGCCGGCGCCACGGAATCCACTGTGGTGCTAGCCGGGCCGCTGTTGTTGCCGGCGGCGTCCTGGGTCACGGCATTGACCACCGTGCCGTTGGCAAGTGGCGCGCCGGGGGTGAAGCTCCAGTTGCCGCTGCCATCAGCAGTGGTTTGACCGATCGGGTTGCCGCTGCCGTCGGTAAGGATGACCTTGGCACCGATCTCGGCGGTACCGCTGATGATCGCGCCATTGCTCGGGTTGATCACCGGTGCGCCAGGCGCCACCGCGTCAATGGTAGTGCTGACCGGCCCGCTGCTGTTGCCAGCGGCATCCTGGGCCAGCGCATTGATCACGGTGCCGTTGGCAAGTGGCACGCCTGGGGTAAAGCTCCAATTGCCGCTGCCATCAGCAGTGGTTTGACCGATCGGGTTGCCGCTGCCGTCGGTGAGAATGACCTTGGCGCCGGCTTCGGCGGTACCGACAATGATCGCGCCGTTGCTCGGCTCGATTACCGGTGCGGCCGGCGCCACGGCGTCAACCGTGGTACTGACCGGGCCGCTATTGTTGCCGGCAGCATCCTGGGCCACGGCATTGATCAGCGTGCCATTGGCCAATGGCGAACCCGGAACAAAGCTCCAGTTGCCGCTGCCATCAGCGGTGGTTTGACCAATCGGATTGCCGCTGCCATCGGTAAGAATGACCTTGGCGCCGATTTCCGCGGTGCCGGTGATCACCGCACCATTGCTCGGGTTGATCACAGGTGTTGCAGGCGCCACGGCATCCACCGTGGTGCTGGCCGGGCCGCTGCTGTTGCCGGCAGCGTCCTGGGCCACGGCATTGACGACGGTGCCATTGGGCAACGGGCTGGCCGGGGTGAAGCTCCAGTTACCACTGCCATCGGCAGTGGTTTGACCAATCGGGCTGCCGCTGCCGTCGGTAAGGATGACCTTGGCACCCGCTTCGGCGGTGCCGCTGATCGCTGTGCCATTGCTCGGATCGACCACCGGCGCGCCGGGCGCCACGGCATCAACCACCGTACTGGCCGGGCCGCTGTTGTTGCCGGCGGCGTCCTGGGCTACGGCATTGACCACCGTGCCGTTGGCCAACGGCGGCAGCGGTGTGTAGCTCCAGTTGCCGCTGCCATCGGCGCTGGTCTGACCGATCGGGTTGCCGCTGCCATCGGTGAGGATCACCGTGGCATTGGCTTCGGCAGTACCGACAACAACTGCCCCGTTGCTGGCATTGATCACCGGTGTTGCCGGTGCCACGGCATCCACCGTGGTGCTGGCCGGGCCGCTGCTGTTGCCTGCGGCGTCCTCGGCCACGGCGTTGACCACGGTGCCATCGGGCAGCGGCGTGCCTGGCACGAAGCTCCAGTTACCGCTGCCATCGGCGGTGGTTTCACCAATCGGGTTGCCACTGCCATCGGTCAGAACGACCTTGGCGCCGATTTCGGCGCTGCCGCTGATGACCACGCCGTTACTGACGTTGACCACCGGCACCGCAGGCGCCACGGCATCCACCGTGGTGCTGCCCGGGCCACTGCTGTTGCCGGCAGCATCCTGGGCCACGGCGTTGATCACCGTGCCGTTGGGCAACGGGCTGGCCGGGGTGAAGCTCCAGTTGCCGCTGCCATCAGCAGTGGTTTGACCAATCGGGTTGCCGCTGCCGTCAGTAAGGATGACCTTGGCACCCGCTTCGGCGGTGCCGCTGATGACTGCACCATTGCTCGGGTTGACCACCGGTGCGCCGGGGGCCACGGCGTCGACCGTGGTGCTGCCTTGCAGGCTGGTGTTGCCGGCAGCGTCCTGGGCTACGGCATTGACCACGGTGCCGTTGGCAAGTGGCGAGCCCGGGGTGTAGCTCCAGTTGCCGCTGCCATCGGCCGTCACCTGGCCAATCGGGTTGCCGCTGCCGTCGGTGAGGATAACCTTGGCACCGGCTTCAGCAGTGCCGACGATGACCGCGCCGTTACTCGGGTCGATCACCGGCGCAGCCGGGGCCACCGCGTCAATAGTGGTGCTGACCGGGCTGCTGGTGTTGCCGGCCGCGTCCTGGGCCACGGCATTGATTACCGTGCCATTGGGCAAGGGGCTGCCTGGGGTGAACGTCCAGTTGCCGCTGCCGTCGGCCGTGACCTGGCCAATCGGGTTGCCGCTGCCATCGGTAAGGATGACCTTGGCACCCATCTCGGCGGTACCGCTGATGACCGCGCCATTGCTCGGGTTGATCACCGGCGCGGCAGGCGCCACGGCATCCACCGTGGTGCTGCCCGGGCCACTGCTGTTGCCGGCAGCATCCTGGGCCACGGCGTTGATCACCGTGCCGTTGGGCAACGGGCTGGCCGGGGTGAAGCTCCAGTTGCCACTGCCATCGGCGCTGGTCTGGCCAATCGGGTTGCCGCCGCCATCGGTGAGCAGGATGGTCGCGCCGGCTTCGGCGGTACCGCTGATCTCGGCGCCGTTGCTCGGCTCGACCAGCGGCGCCGCGGGCGCAACGCCATCAATCGTGGCAACCGCCGCCGCACTGTCGACCCCGCCGGGGTTGCGCGCCACGACATTGATCACGGTGCCGTCCGGCAGCGGCACACCGGGGGTGAAGCTCCAGTTGCCACTGCCGTCGGCCGTCACCTGGCCGATCGGGTTGCCGTTGCCGTCGGTGATGATGAGGGTGTTGCCGGCATCGGCGCTGCCGCTGATGACCGAACCGTTGCTGGGGTCGATCTGCGGGATCGACGGCAAAGAGGTATCTACGATAGTGCTAGCGGGCGCGCCGGTGTTGCCGGCCGCGTCGGTGGCGGTGACATTGACCACGGTGCCGTTGGGCAGTTGCGCACCGGGGGTGAACGTCCAGTTGCCGCTGCCATCGGCGGTGGTCTGGCCGATCGGGTTGCCGCTGGCGTCGGTCAGGGTAACGGTGCTGTTGGCCTCGGCGGTGCCGTTGAGGGTATTACCGTTGCTTGGGTTGACCACCGGCGCTGGCGGCGGCACGGCATCCACCGTGGTGGTGCCCGGGCCGCTGCTATTGCCGGCCGGGTCCTGGGCCACGGCATTGACCACTACGCCGTTGACCAATGGCGCAGCAGGCGTGAACGTCCAGTTGCCGCTACCGTCGGCGGTGGTCTGGCCGATCGGATTGCCACCACCATCGGTGATGATGATCCTGGCCCCCGCTTCGGCAGTGCCGCTGATGGTGCTGCCATTGCTCGGATTGATGACCGGTGCGCCCGGGGCAACGCTGTCCACGGTGGTGGCGGCCTGCAGGCCCGTGTTGCCAGTCGGATCGGTGGCGGTGGCAATCACCACGGTGCCGTTGGCCAGCGGGCTGCCCGGGGTGAAGCTCCAGTTGCCGCTGCCATCGGCGGTCACCTGGCCAATCGGGTTGCCGCTGCCATCCTTGAGGACAACCGTGGCACCGGCTTCGGCAGTGCCGCTGATGGTGGCGCCATTGCTCGGGTTGATGACCGGGGCCGCAGGCGCCGAGCTGTCGACAGTAACGCTGGCCGGTGCGCTGACATTGCCGGCAGCATCCTGGGCGACAACGTTGACCACGGTGCCATCGGCCAGCGCCGAACCCGGGGTGTAGGTCCAGTTGCCGCTGCCGTCGGCAAAGACTTCGGCGATCGGGTTGCCGCTGCCGTCGGTGAGAATGACTTTGCTGTTGGCTTCGGCGGTGCCGCTCAGGCTGTTGCCGTTGCTCAGGTTGACCGTCGGGGCCGGCGGCGCGACGGCATCCACTACGGCAGAAGCCGGTGCGCCGGTGTTGCCGGCCGGGTCGCTGGCCACCGCATTGACCACGGTGCCGTTGGGCAGCGGGCTGCCCGGGGTAAAGCTCCAGTTGCCGCTGCCGTCGGCGGTCACCTGTCCAATCGGGTTGCCGCTGCCATCGCTCAGGGTGACGGTGGCGCCGGCTTCGGCGGTACCACTGATGACGCTGCCATTGCTCGGGTTGAGTAGCGGCGCGCCCGGAGCGACGCTGTCTACCGTGGTGGCCGCTGGAGCACCGGTGTTGCCGGTCGGGTCGGTGGCCGTGGCCACCACTACCGTACCGTTGGGCAACGGGCTGCCCGGGGTGAAGCTCCAGTTGCCGCTGCCGTCGGCCGTGACCTGGCCGATCGGGTTGCCGCTGCCATCCTTGAGCAGCACCGTGGCGCCGGCTTCGGCGGTGCCGCTGATGACGCTACCATTGCTCGGGTTGAGTACCGGAGCCGCAGGTGCCGAGCTGTCGACGCTTACGCTCGCCGGCGGGCTACTGTTACCTGCCGCGTCCTGGGCGAGCACATTGATTACCGTGCCATCGGCGATTGGCGTGCCCGGGGTGTAACTCCAGTTACCGCTGCCATCGGCGGTCACCTCGGCAATCGGGTTGCCGTTGCCATCGCTGACGATCACCTTGCTGTTGGCTTCGGCGGTGCCACTGAGGCTGCTGCCATTGCTCGGATTGATGGTCGGCGCCAGTGGCGCGACGGCATCGACAGTGACGGCGGCCGGGCCGCTGCTGTTGCCGGCGGCGTCCTGGGCCACGGCATTGATCACGCTGCCATCAGGCAACGCGGCGCCCGGAGTAAAGCTCCAGTTGCCGCTGCCGTCGGCAGTGGTTTCACCAATGGGGTTACCACTGCCGTCGCTGAGAATGACCTTGGCACCGGCTTCGGCAGTACCGCTGATGACCGCGCCATTGCTCGGATTGACCTGCGGTGCGGCCGGCGCCTGGGCATCGACGACAGTACCGCCGGGGACGCTGGTGTTGCCGCTGGCGTCGGTGGCGGTGACGTTGACCACGGTGCCGTTGGGTAACGGGCTACCCGGGGTGAAACTCCAGTTGCCGCTGCCATCGGCGCTGGTTTGACCAATCGGGTTGCCACTGCCGTCGGTCAGGGTGACGGTCGAACCGGGTTCGGCAGTACCGCTGATGACACCGCCATTGCTCGGGTTGACCACTGGCGCCGCGGGCGCTACTGCGTCGACGCTGACCGTTGCCGGCGCGCTGCTGTTGCCCGCCGCATCCTGACTGACCACACTGACCACGGTGCCATCGGCAATTGGCGTGCTGGGGGTGTAGCTCCAGTTGCCACTGCCATCGGCGCTGGTCTGGCCGATGGGATTGCCGTTGCCGTCGGTGATGATCACCGTACTGCCTGGCTCGGCGCTGCCGCTAAGCTCGCTGCCATTGCTCGGGTTGACCGTCGGTGCGCCAGGCGCTACGCCATCGACGGTGACGCTGCCCGGGCCACTGATGTTGCCGGCGGCGTCCTGGGCCACGGCATTGATCACGGTGCCATCGGGCAACGGCGTGGCCGGGGTAAAACTCCAGTTGCCGTTGGCATCGGCAGTGGCCTGGCCGATCGGGTTGCCGCTGCCGTCGGTCAGGGTGATGGTCGCCCCGGCTTCGGCGCTACCGCTGATCTCGCTACCGTTGCTCGGGTTGATCTGCGGCGCTGCCGGCGCCACGCCGTCGACGGTGATCGACGCCGGCGGGCTGCTGTGGCCGCTGGCATCCTGGGCCACCACAGTGACCACGGTGCCATCGGCCAGCGCCGTGCCTGGCGTAAAGCTCCAGTTGCCATTGCCGTCGGCGACCGTCTGGCCGATCGGGTTGCCATTACCGTCGGTGATCACCAGGGTTACGCCGGGCTCGGCAGTACCCGACAGCTCGCTGCCATTGCTGGCATTGACCTGGGGTGCATCCGGGTAATCGGGGGCCTGGACGCTGACGCCCGGGCTGCTGTTGCCGGCAGGGTCAGTGACCACCACGGTGACGGTCTGGCCATCGGTCAGCGGTGGATCAAGCGGCACCTGGAAGCTGCCATCGCTGCCGATCACCGCCGTGACATCCGGCTGGCCATCACCATTGGTGTCGACACCAACGCTGGCACCGGGCTCGCCATTGCCGCTGACGCTGCTGCCGTCGGGCGCCACTTCGACATCCGTGGGCGCCGCCGGGGCGGTGGTGTCCGGTGCGCTGGCCTGGGCTGGCGGGCTGCTGTTGCCGGCCGGGTCGGTGATCACCACGGTCACCGTCTGGCCATTGGTCAGCGGTGGGTTAAGCGGCACCTGGAAGCTGCCGTCAGGGCCGATGATCACCGTGATGTCGGGATGGCCGTCGCCATCGGTGTCGATGCCCGCCGTGGCTCCCGGCTCACCCTTGCCACTGACCAGGGTGCCATCGGGGGAGACTTGCAGATCGCTTGCCGGCGCCGGTGCGGTGGTGTCCGGTGCGGTGATCTGGGTCGGCGGGCTGCTGTTGCCGGACGGGTCGGTGACCACCACGGTCACCGTCTCACCGTTGGTCAGTGGCGGGTTCAACGGTACCTGGAAGCTGCCATCGGCGCCGACCACCACGGTTGCATCAGGCTTGCCGTCGCCGTTAGTGTCGATGCCGACGGTAGCGCCCGGCTCGGCCTTGCCGCTCACCGAACTGCCGTCGGTGGCCACCTGCAACCCCGTCGCTGCACCCGGCGCGGTGGTATCCACCGGTGGGGTTTCACTGCCGCCGCCACCACCGCCGCCGCCGCCACTGTTCGACACCGCAACGCCCGCACCAATCACCGCCGCGCCCGCCAGCAGCATCCCCCCTACCCCCAGGCCGCCTGCGGTCGCACCGGCACCGGCGCCCCCGGCAGCGGTCAGCGAGTCAAAGCCTGCAGCGCTTTCCTGGGCGACATAGGTGGCCGCCAGGATGCCCTCTGCGGCAACCGGCGGCAGGCTAACCGCCACCAGCTTGCCTTCATGGACCAGGAACAGCTCACTGGGTGGCTGGCCTTCGGCATAGAAATTGGCAATACGGACGCTCTCGCCGTTCTTGAGCTGCACCACCAGGTCGGCATCGCTTTTCGAATAGCTGGCAACCGCCTCGGGATCGATGTCGAGGGCGATTTCGCTGCTTTCGGTAAGTTTCAGGATGCCGTTGGTAGGGATTTCAGTGACAGCGGCGGACGAGACATTTTGATTGAGGGGGGAAACCTGCGCCTGGATCGACATGCTAGACAGTCCTTTTGCCCATAGATGACCGAAGGGGTCACACTGCTGCCTGAAGAAATAGCAGTTCTGGGAAAAAAAACGATTCTGGCTTTAGGCTTAATACCTAAGCGCACTTAAACGTTTTTGGCGTTAGTCCAAAAGGCTTGCAGCGCCCTTGCAGTTGCGAAAAAAACGGCAATTGACGACACTGCAAAGCCACCTTCAATAGCCTTCGCCATGTCAGTTACCCTGCGCCTTGCCCGCGTCGAAGACGCGCAACTGCTACCCGCCGTCGAACGTTCTGCCGCCCGGGTTTTTGCCGATCAGCCAGGTCTTGAGTGGATTGCCACGGGGCCGGTGATGAGCAGCGACGAGCACCGCCAGTTCATCGACCAGGGCCATGAGTGGGTGCTGGCCGACGCCGACGACGTGCCGCAGGGGTTCCTCTGCGCGCAACCCGCAGGCCGCGACCTGTTCATTCATGAACTCTCGGTTGCGCAATCTGCGCAAGGTCAGGGCCATGGCCGCCGGTTGATCGGCGCCGCCGCTGACTGGGCCCGCGAACACGGCTTCGAAGCCCTGAGCCTGACCACCTTTGCCTGCGTTCCCTGGAACGCGCCCTTCTATGCCCGCCTGGGCTTCGAGACACTCGCTGAACAGCAACTGAGCCAGGCTTTGCGCCAACAGTTGAACCGCGAACAACTGCAGGGACTGATCGGCCGCTGCGCCATGCGCATGAAACTTCAGCCGTTGTCCTGAACCTGTTCGCGGGCACGCTCGGCCTGGCGCAACTGTGCTTCCTGCTTGCCGATCAGCTGCAGCTGGCGGCGCAATTCCGACACCCGTTCGGCCAGGCTCAAGGCCAGGTCCTGGTTCTGCTTCTCCAGCTCATCGCGTGAACCGCTGAGCTGCGCAAGCTTGACCTCCAGGCCGTGAATTTTCGCCTGCTGGCGATCGCCCTGGGTCTTGAGGCCGCGCTGCGCTTCCTTGAGGGTGCGAACCTGCACCAGCAGGCCTTCGTTGTCGCGGTTAAGGCGGGTCAGTTCGTCTTGCTTGACGATCAGGCTCTGCTGCAACTGGCGCACTTCCACCTGCAGCAACTGTACCTGCGCCTCGTGCCGGCGTTGATCCTGGTCGCGCTGTTCGCGGCTGGCGTTGCGGTAATGCTCAAGGGCATCGCGGGCGTGCTGGTGCTTGTCTTCCAGCGAGCGGACCTGCTCGTCCTTATCGGCCAGGCGCAGGTTCAGTTCGCCCACCGCCTGGTTGAGGGTGGCGTTGCGGGTCTGCTCGCTTTGCAAGCTGGTGCGGGCGGTGGCCAGGGCCTCTGACTCGCTGGCCAGCGCCGCCGTCTGGATTTCATGTTGCTGTTGCAAGGCGGCCAGCGCCTGCTGGCTGATCTGCACCTGCGCCAGCAGGGTCTGGCGCTCTTGTTCAAAGGCACTACGGGCAAGGTCGATACGCGCCTCAGCCTCCTCCTGCAGTTGCGCGGCCAGTTGCTCGACCACTGCCGCCAGCGCATCGCTGAGGTTTGCCGTGCTGGCGGGTGCCGTCGGCTGCAGGCTTTCCAGCTCTTTGAGGTAACGATGAATGGTGGTTTTCGAGCCGGTATTACCCAGCTCGATACGTACGGCATCGATACTCGGATGCTCGCCCCGGGCCAGCAGCGCCTGCCGCGCCTTCTGCACTAATGCCTTGTTGATACCGCCACGGGCCATGTCAGCTCCTACTATTTCGTACTGTGATACGTACCATGTATTTACATACTATCCTATTGATCTTCCTCACGCTCAAACAATCAAGTCCTGAGATAAAATAATCACGGCTTATCGCATGTGAAGCGCTAGAATGGCAGGTAAATGTGCCCAGAGCGGTACACCTGGCGGGAACGAGGCAATGAACACGATCGAGCGCTACCTGCAGGCCGCAGTGCGCGATAACACCCGGCGCAGTTACCAGGCTGCGGTCGAGCACTTCGAAGTGAGCTGGGGAGGCTTTCTGCCGGCCACCGCCGACAGCATCGCCCGCTACCTGGCCGAGCATGCGCACAGCCACTCGATCAGCACCCTCAAGCAGCGCCTGGCAGCGCTAGGGCAATGGCATGTCAGCCAGGGCTTTCCCGACCCGACCAAGGCACCGATGGTGCGCCAGTTGCTCAAGGGCATCCGCACCCTGCACCCGGCCGAACCAAAACAGGCGGCACCGCTGTTGATCCAGCACCTGCAAACAGCGGTTGGCGTACTTGAGCAAGAAGCCGCCCAGGCCCGCGCCGGGCACAATTTGCCGGCACTGTTGCGCGCCAGCCGCGACAAGGCCTTGCTGTTGATCGGGTTCTGGCGCGGGTTTCGCGGCGATGAACTGGCGCGCCTGCAGGTCGAGCATATCCAGGCCCAGGCGGGTATCGGCCTGTCGATCTACTTGCCGCGCAGCAAGGGCGACCGCCAGGCACTGGGCGTGCGCCATCGGGCGCCGGCCCTTAAAGTGTTGTGCCCGGTCCAGGCCTACCTGCAATGGCTTGAAGTGGCAGGCATTGCCCGCGGCCCGGTGTTTCGCAAACTCGACCGCTGGGGCAACCTCGGCGAACAGCCGCTCAACAGCAACAGCCTGATCGGCTTGTTGCGGCGCATCCTCGAACGCGCAGGCGTACCGGCAGCGTTATATACCGGGCACTCGCTGCGCCGCGGCTTTGCCACCTGGGCCACCAGCAATGGCTGGGAGCTCAAGGCGTTGATGAGCCATGTCGGCTGGAAAGACGCCAAGTCGGCGCTGCGCTATATCGATGCGTCGGTGTCGTTTGGCGAGCTGGCGCTGCTCGACGCCAGCGCCCCGGGGCAACTGACGGATCAGTCCTGAAGCGGGCGCTGCATCTTGACGATCTCGATCACTGCGCGACTGTTGCCGCGGCTGAAGGTGCCGTTGCCGATAGGCACAAAGCCGTTGGCTTGATAAAAGCCCTGAGCGTTGCGCGTGGCTTCCAGGTAAACGCTGCTGGCCTTCGTCGCGCGGATACGCTCGATCGCCAGGTTCAGCAGCCGCCCACCAATGCCCTGCCCGGCACCCGCACCGCAGACAAACAGCTTGCTGAGTTCAAAGCCGTCGATCTCGACGAAGCCGAGAATGCTTTCGGCTTGCGCGACCCACAGGTTGCCCTGCTCGATGGCCGGCAGATAAGTCGCCGGTGAGCGGCCATCCAGCCACATGTGGATCTGCTCGACGCTGTAATGCTCACCACACTGGGACTCGACCGAGTCCTTGTGCACGTTGAAAATGGCCTGCGCATCGGCGGCCCTGGCCTGGCGAAGTACAATCGCGCTCATCTACCCGCTCCCTGCTTTTATGTGGACTGCCTGGCGTATCAGTTACGCGTCTTGCACAGTGTGCCAGGCTTGAGGTGGGCAACGAAGTTGCACGGGCGATGGCGGGCATCCAGTTGCTCGGCGAGGATACCTTCCCAGGCAGTGCGGCAGGCGCCGGTAGAGCCCGGCAGGCAGCAGACCAGGGTGCCATTGGCAAGGCCGGCCAGGGCACGGGTCTGCACGGTGGAAGTGCCGATATCGAGGATCGACAAGGCGCGGAACAACTCGCCAAAGCCATCGATGTGCTTGTCGAACAGGCAGGCCACAGCTTCCGGGGTGCTGTCGCGCCCGGTAAAGCCGGTGCCGCCGGTGATCAGCACCACCTGCACGTCGTCCTCGGCAATCCAGCCGGCGACCTGGGCGCGAATCTTGTACAGGTCATCCTTGAGCAGCACCCGCTCGACCAGGCGGTGGCCCATCTCCACCGCGCGGCTGGCCAGCAGCTCGCCGGAGGTGTCGGTGTCGAAGCTGCGGGTGTCGCTGACAGTCAGCACGGCGATGTTCAGCGGCACGAACACCGCGTCCAGTTTGATACTCATGCACAGCCCCTTGGCAGCAGTCAGGAAGTTGCGGCCAACGCTAGAGGCAAACACCATTAGCGTCCAATCGATAGATCCGACCGGCTTATCGAGGTGGTCTATCGTCTATTGATCAAGCGCCTCTATCAGCCGGTCACTAATGCCCATTGGACGGCCCGGGGGCATTGCTTTACCGTTTTGCCACCCGCCCTACTGACTTGCCAGGCTGCGCCATGGATATCAAACAACTGAAGTTTCTGCTCGCCCTGGACCAGACCCGCCACTTCGGCCAGGCCGCCGCGCTGTGCCATATCACCCAGCCGACCCTGTCGATGCGCCTGCGTAACCTTGAGGACGAACTGAACCTGGTGCTGGTAACCCGTGGCCAGCGTTTCGAAGGCTTTACCGAGGCCGGCGAGCGCATCCTGGCCTGGGCTCGCACCCTGCTGGCCGCCTATGACGGCCTGCAGGCTGAAGCCGCCAGTTGCCGCGGGCAGATCGTCGGCAGCCTGCGCCTGGGCATGGTGCCGCTGTCGAGCTTCAACCCCATGCAGTTTCTCCAGCCCCTGGCCCAGCGCTATCCGGAGCTGCAGTTCCAGCTGTCGTCCTTGAGCTCCGAACAGATCACCGATGGCCTGAGCCGTAACCAGCTGGACCTGGGTATCTGCTACCTGGACCAGATCAACAGCGCCTATTTCGAAGTGATCGAACTGGGCACCACGCGCATGGGCCTGCTGTATGACGTGCGCCATTTTCAGTTCGAGCAGGCTGAACTGCCCTGGGAAGCGGTCAGCGCCGTGCCGCTGGGGCTGTTGAGCAAGGGCATGCACTATCGCCAGTCGGTCGACCTGAGCTTTCGCAGCCGCGGCCTGCAGCCCCATGCGGTGCTCGAAAGCGACTCCAGCTACCAGTTGATCCAGGCCGTTTGCGCCGGGATGTGCTGCGCGATCATGCCGCTCGATTACGGCCTCGAAGGCCTCAGCGAGCACCTGCGTATCGTGCCGATCAGTGCTGCCAGCGTGCATGCACCGATCGGCTTGCTGCTGCGGCGTACCGAGCCGCGTTCGGCCATCGCCGAGAAGTGTTTTGCCGAAGTTCGATCACTGCTCGACAGTGAATTGAAACCGGCATGAGCACTAGCCCGGGGTGCGCTCGGCCAGGTCTTCGAGCAGCTCGGCCGACGGCACGAAGAACAGGCCGCCGGTGACCGCGTTGCTGAAGTCCAGCAAGCGGTCGTAATTGCCTGCCGGGCGACCGACGAACATGTTCTCGAGCATCTGCTCGATCGGCGCCGGCGAGCGCGCATAACCAATGAAGTAAGTGCCGAACTCACCGGCGCCGGGGCGGCCGAACGGCATGTTGTCGCGCAGGATCTTCAGCTCTTCGCCGTTCGCGTCGGTGATGGTGGTCAGTGCGCTGTGGGAGTTGCTGGGTTTGGCTTCGTCACCCAGCTCGATGTCCGACAGCTTGGTGCGGCCGATCACCCGCTCCTGCGCCTCGACCGGCAGCGCGTTCCAGGCGCTCATGTTGTGCAGGTACTTTTGCACCAGCACGTAGCTGCCGCCGCTGAAGCCCGGGTCTTCGTCGCCGACCAGGGTGAATTTGGGCACCTGGCGGCCGACCGGGTTCTCGGTACCATCGACGAAGCCGATGATGCTGCGCATGTCGAAGTACCGAAAACCCTGCACTTCGTCCACCACCTTGACTGCATCGCCCAGGGCCGTGATCAGTTGGGTGGCCAGTTCGAAGCACAGGTCCATCTGCTCGGCGCGGATGTGCAAGAGGATATCGCCGGGGGTTGCCGGCGCGCGGCGCCCTTCGACGCCAAACTCGCGGAACGGGTGCAAGGCCTGTGGCCGTGGCCCGCCGAACAGCTGGTCCCAGGCACTGGAGGCAAAGCCGCAGACGCACGACAGGTTGCCAGCCGGCACGCGCTTGCCCACTGAGCGGGTCAGGCCGGCGATATCGGCGCACCACTCACGCACGGTTTGCAGTGCCTCACTGCCTGGGGCCAGGGTGGCGACCATGAAAATCGCGCTGCTGGTGATCGGACTGCCCACCGCCTGGGGTTCGGGAATATCGTTGTTCATGGCTGCCTGCACACGGGTCAAAGCCTGCAGCCTAGCAGATCGGCAGCGGCTATGGCGTGACCTGGTAACCCTTGTTCTGCAGGCAGCTGGTATAGGCCGAAGCGCTGGTAGCCTCATTGCTGCGCCGGTCCTGCCGACGCTCCTGGCGCTGGCGGGCACCACCGACAACCGCGCCGGCAGCGGCGGTTTCACCGGCACGGTTCTGCCGGTATTGCTGTTTGACGTCATCATCGACGCGCTCATACACCTCATCATGCTGGCGTCCCCGTACCTCGGCGCCCGCGGCGCCGGCGGCCGCACCCACGGCAGCTCCGCGTACCCGGCCACCGACATGGGCATCGCTGCTGGCGGAACTCGCGGCGACGTTATGGCAATCGTTGATATCGACCTGCACCTGCTGGGCGCTCTGGCCCTTGAGCGGCACCACGGTTTCGGCCCAGCCCTGCGCACATACAGTCGATAACGCCAAGCACAGGCCAATGGAGGACAACCTGTTCATGATGGACTCCGGGATCGGACAGTAGCAACAGTGTAGCTGGCCAGTAGACGCTGGCTTGCCAGCGATGAGGCCAGCACATCAGGTCACACCGGTTCCTCGACCTTGAGTACCTCGCCGCGCTCTTCCAGCAGTTGCACGAAGGTCCTCAAGCTGCGCGATACCGTGCCGCGCCGCCACACCAGCCAGGTGCGCAGGTAGCGAAAGCGCTGGGACAGCGGCCAGACACTGACCGTGCTGCAGCCGGGCATGCTTTCGAGCATGCTGCGCGGCATCAGCGCCAGGCCGGCGCCGGCGCTGACGCAGGCAAGCATGCCGTGGTACGACTCCATCTCAATGATCTTGCCCGGCACCGCCTGGTCCTGGGCAAACCAGTTCTCGAAGTGATGACGGTATGAGCAGTTGGCGCGAAAGGCGTAGATGGTCATGCCGTTGACCTCGCCAGCGCGGGTGATCGGCGTGTGGTTGAGCGGTGCGATCAGCACCATCTCTTCGACGAACACCGGCACCCCCTCGAGCGCCGGGTGCAACACCGGGCCGTCGACGAAGGCGGCGCTCAGGCGCCCGGCCAGCACGCCGTCGATCATCGCCCCGGACGGCCCGGTGGTGAGGTCCAGTTCGACCTTGGCATAGGCCTGGTTGTAAGCCGCCAGCAGCGTCGGAATGCGCACCGCGGCGGTGCTTTCCAGCGAGCCGAGGGCGAAGGCGCCTTGCGGCTCGTCACCGGCCACGGTCAGCCGCGCCTCGGCCACCAGGTCGAGAATACGCCGGGCATAGTCGAGAAAATTCCAGCCCGCCGGCGACAGGCGCAAACGGCTTTTTTCGCGGATGAACAGCTCGGCACCCAGCTCCTGCTCCAGCTGCTTGATCCGCGTGGTCAGGTTCGACGGCACCCGATGGATGTGCTGGGCCGCGGCACTGATGCTGCCCTGCTCGGCCACCGCCTTGAACATCTCCAGTTGCACCAGATCCATAGTCATTCTCTCTGCGTGAATGTTTTGCTCAGTATTATTCAGTTTAAGGCAAAGGCACAACGCAGTAGTCTGAAACCGTTCCCCTCCCCTCAGGACCGCCGTGATGACCGCGATCAACTTGCACACCCACGCCTTGTCGATCAACCCCGCCAATGGCGAGCAGATCGGCCACTATGCCTACGAAAGCGACGCTGTCCTCGACGCCGCCCTGAGTCGCGCCGCCAAGGGCTATGCTGCCTGGCGCCGCACGCCGGTAGCGGCACGCACCGCATTGCTGCTGGCCCTGGCCGGCGCCCTGCGCAACAACGCCGAGGCCATGGCGCGGATGATCACCGACGAAATGGGCAAGCCGGTGGCCCAGGCCAGGGGCGAAATCGAGAAATGCGCGCAGCTCTGCGAGTGGTACGCGGCCAACGGCCCGGCCATGCTCGAGGCTGAAGCGGCCCCGGTGCCCGTCGGCAAGGCGCGCATCGAATACCGTCCACTCGGCCCGCTGCTGGCAGTGATGCCGTGGAACTTCCCGATCTGGCAGGTGCTGCGCGGCGCGGTGCCGGCGTTGCTGGCCGGCAATACCTATGTACTCAAGCACGCGCCGAACGTGATGGGCAGCGCCTACCTGCTGCTCGAGGCGTTCCAGCGCGCAGGTTTCCCCGAGGGCGTGTTCGAGGTGATCAACGTCACCCCAGAGGGCGTGTCCAAGGCCATCGCCGACCCGCGCATCGCCGCCGTGACCTTGACCGGCAGCGTACGTGCCGGTACCGCCATCGGCGCCCAGGCCGGCGCCGCGCTGAAAAAGTGCGTGCTGGAGCTGGGCGGCTCCGACCCGTTCATCGTCCTCAACGATGCCGACCTTGATGAAGCGGTCAAAGCCGCCGTCATCGGCCGTTACCAGAACACCGGCCAGGTCTGCGCCGCAGCCAAGCGCCTGATCGTCGAGCAAGGCGTGGTCGAGGCCTTCACCCGCAAATTCGTCGAGGCCACCCAGGCCCTGGTCATGGGCGATCCGCATGCCAGCGACACCTACATCGGCCCGATGGCCCGCTTCGACCTGCGCGATGAGCTCGACCAGCAAGTCCAGGCAACCCTGGCCGAGGGCGCGACCCTGCTGCTTGGCGGTGGCAAGGTGCAAGGCAACGGCAACTACTACCCGCCCACCGTGCTGGCCGACGTCACCGACCAGATGACTTCGTTCAAGCAGGAGTTGTTCGGCCCGGTGGCCTCGATCATCACCGTGCGCGATGCCCGCCATGCCCTGCAACTGGCCAACGACAGCGAGTTTGGCCTGGCCTCGACCATCTACACCGCCAATGCTGCACTGGCCGAGCAACTGGCCGACGAACTGGACACCGGCGGCGTGTTCATCAACGGCTACTGCGCCAGCGACCCGCGGGTGACCTTCGGCGGCGTCAAGAAAAGCGGCTTTGGCCGTGAATTGTCGCACTTCGGCGTACGCGAGTTCTGCAATGCGCAGACCGTGTGGGTTGACCGCAACTGACAGCCGCCACGGCTAACGGCCCATCGCCAGGCGTAACTGCCTGGCCAGCGCAACGGCTTGTTCGCGGCTGGTGACATTGGTAAAGCCGATCAACAACCCGCGCCGTTGCCCGGGTTGTCGGTACCAGCCTGAAAGCGGCTCGATCGCCAGGCCAAGCGCCCGCGCGCGGCGGGCAATCGCACAATCGTCGAGGCCGCCGCGCACATCTACCACCAGGTGCATGCCGCCTGCCTGATTGTCCAGTTGCAGATACTCACCGAGTTCGGCCTGCAAGGCCTCGACCAGTTGCTGGCGCCGCTGGGCATAGAGGCTGCGCATCTTGCGCAAGTGCCGGGCAAAATGGCCTTCTTCGATAAATGCGCTCACCGTCGCCTGCAACAACTGCGGGCAGTGGTTGTGCATGTCCCGGGCCACGCTGGCGAAGCGCTCTACCTGGGCCTGGGGAACCACCAGATAGGCCAGGCGTATGCCCGGCGCCAGTACTTTGCTGAAGGTCGCGCAGTACAGCACCCGCCCCTCGCTGTCGAGGCTCTTGAGTGCCGGCACCGGCCGGCCGCGGTAACGGTACTCGCTGTCGTAGTCGTCCTCGATGATCCAGCTGCCCTGGCTACTGGCCCAGTCCAGCAGGCGCTGGCGCCGCGGCAGCGACAGCGTGACGCCAAGAGGGCTCTGGTGATGGGGCGTGACCAGGGCAAAGCGCGCATCAGCAGCCCGAGCGATAGCGGCGTCGACATCAAGGCCGTCGCCATCCACCGGCACCGGCACCAACTGCACCCGGGCTCGCTCAAGAAAACGCCTGGCCTGGAAGTAGCCTGGGTCTTCGAACCAGCAGCGGTCACCGCCCTCCAGCAGGCTGGAGCAGATCAGGTCGAGACAGGCACGGTAGCCTGCGCAGATGAAAACCTGTTGCGCAGTACAGCTGATGCCCCGCGACACCGCCAGGTAACCCGCCAATGCATGGCGCAGGGCAAGCTGCCCTTGAGGGTCCGGGTACGCCAGGCCCTCCACCCCGCTTTGGCGCAAGGTACGCCCCACCAGGCGCGTCCACAGCTTGCGCGGAAAGGCGTCCAGCGCCGGCAAGCCGATCTGCAAGGGCATTGGCAAATACGTCTGCGGCCCCGGGGCCAGCGCGGGCCCCGGCACATCGACATCTACTGCCCTGGTACTGAGCGACGGGGCGACCACCGTGCCTGCCGGGCCCCTGGACTGCACATAGCCTTCACCGCCGAGCATCTGGTAAGCCGCCTCGACCGTGCCGCGCGCCAGGTTGAGTTCCGCCGCCAGGGCCCGCACCGAAGGCAGGCGCTCACCCGGCTGCAGGCGCCCGGTACTGATGGCGTCGCGAAAACGCAGGTAGATCTGTCGATAGAGGGGCGTCATCGTCGGTGGGCTGGAGGCTGGCATGTCCTAGTCATTTGTGCATTTTTTGGACCTATAAGGTAGTCCGTTGCCGCCGTAAAGTAACGGCTCAAATTGATCTGGGAGAAACCCGTGGGCGAACAGGCAACCATCCGCTACCTGCAAGAAGGCACCGAGCAACGCGACGCCTTCGAGCTAATGCGCGAACTTCGGCCGCACCTGGTGGATGCCGACGCGTTCGCGCAGCAAGTCAGGCGCCAGGCGCTGCAGGGCTACCGCTTGCTCGGGGCTTTCTACGGCAAGCAACTGCTGGGGCTGGCAGGGGTAAGGAGCAGCGAAAACTTGCTCTATGGACGCTTTACCTACGTCGACGACCTGGTGGTGTCCCCGGCCATGCGCGGCCTGCGGGTCGGCGCCGCATTGCTCGATGCCGCGCGCGCCGATGGCCTGCGCAACGGCCATGCCTACCTGGTGCTCGATACCGGGCTGCATATGCCATTGGCCCAGCGCTTCTATTACCGCGAAGGACTTTTGGCCAAAGGCATGCATTTTGTTCAGGCACTGCCCGCCGCCGAGGCACAGCGCCATGGATAACCTGCTCCTGGTCAATGCCAGCATGCGCGGCAGCGCCTCGATCGGCTTGCGCCTGGCCGACGAAATGGTCGCTTGCATCCGCCACCAGTACCCACACCTCAAGGTGACCCTGCGGGACCTGGCGGCCACGCCACTGGCGCCGTTGAGTGCCGGCTACGCGACAGCGCTGACCGGCTTTGTACCGCCGCACGACCCGGTATTTGCAAGCTCCGAGGCACTGATCAGCGAGCTCGAAGGCTGTGACCTGCTGCTGATTGCCACGCCCATGCACAACTTCACCGTGCCGGCAGCGCTCAAGCTCTGGATCGACCATGTGTTGCGCATCCACCGCACCTTCATTGCCGGCCCTGAAGGCAAGGTCGGCCTGCTCAAAGACCGGCCGGTGTACCTGATCGTCAGTTCAGGCGGCTACCACCGCGGGGCACGGGCCCGCCAGCCGGACTTTCTCAGCGCTTACCTGCGCCACGTGCTCGGCACGTTGGGCCTGCAGAATGTGCACTTCGTCTACCTCGAAGGCATGGCCGTCAGTGATCAGGCGCGGCTTGCCAGCGTCACTCAAGCCAGGCTCGAACTCGCCCGGCAGCGCTGGTTTGGCGAATTGACCCTGGCCGACTGAGTGCGACAGTACGTCCCGCTCACAAGGTGCGGCGTTACTTCATCTTCGCTTCGATTTCCTTGTCGACCTCTTCGCGAATCTGATCGATGCTGAAGCTCGCCGGGCGCTGGCTGGGCGGGTATTCGACGAAGGTCTTGAGGAATGCCGCAGCCTTGCGCGTGCCCTGGAACAACAGGTAGTCGTTCTTGGTCAGCCAGTCGTAATACTGGTCAGAGACCACGTCGGCGCGCTCATAGGGGTCCATGCGCAGGTTGAACAGCTTCGGCACCCGCAGGCAGGTGAAGGGCTCGCTCCACACCGTCAGTCCGCCCGGGGCGCGCTGCTCGCAAAACATCAGCTTCCAGTCGCCGAAGCGCATCGACACCAGTTCACCGTCGTCGTTGAAATAGTAGAACTCGTCGCGCGCGCTTTTCGCCGCCTTGCCGGTCAGGTAGTCGAGCTGGTTGAAGCCATCCAGGTGCACCTTGAAGTTCTTGCCATCGACATCGGCGCCCTTGAGCAGGCGGTCCTTGATACCGCTGTCGCCGGCTGCCGCGAGCAAGGTCGGGAACCAGTCCAGGCCCGAGAACATCTGCCGCGAGACCTTGCCGGCCTCGACCTTGCCCGGCCAGCGGATCATCGCCGGTACCCGGTAGGCGCCTTCCCAGTTGGAGTTTTTCTCGTTACGGAACGGCGTGGTCGCCGCATCCGGCCAGGACCACTGGTTGGGGCCGTTGTCCGTGGTGTAGATGACGATGGTGTTATCGGTGATCTTCAGGTCATCCAGCGATTTGAGCAGCTTGCCGACATCGCCGTCGTGCTCGAGCATGCCGTCTGCGTAGTCATTGCCGGGCATGCCGCTCTGACCCTTCATGGCGTCACGCACGTGGGTGAAGGCGTGCATGCGGGTGGTGTTCATCCAGACGAAAAATGGCTTGTCGGCCTTGGCCTGTTTCTCGATGAAGCTGATGGCCGCCTGGGTGGTTTCGTCGTCGATGGTTTCCATACGCTTGCTGGTCAGCGCCCCAGTGTCCTCGATCTTGCCGTCGGCGCTGGCCTTGATCACCCCGCGAGGCGAAGCAGCCTTGAGGAACTCCTGGTCATCCTTGGGCCAGTACGGGCGCTCGGGCTCTTCTTCGGCGTTGAGGTGATAAAGGTTGCCGAAGAACTCGTCGAAACCGTGGTTGGTCGGCAGGTATTCGTCGCGGTCGCCCAGGTGGTTCTTGCCGAACTGGCCGGTGGCGTAGCCCTGGGCCTTGAGCGCCTGAGCTATGGTTACATCGCGGGCCTGCAGGCCCACCGCCACCCCCGGCATGCCGACTTTGGACAAACCGGTGCGCAGCGGCGACTGGCCGGTAATGAATGATGAGCGGCCGGCGGTGCAGCTGTTTTCGGCATAGTAGTCGGTGAAGATCATGCCCTCCTTGGCGATGCGGTCGATGTTCGGCGTCTCATAGCCGACCACACCCATGGCGTAGGCGCTGATGTTGGTCTGGCCGATATCGTCGCCGAAGATTACCAGGATGTTCGGTTTGTCTGCGGCAGCGGCAGCCGCCGCGCCGAAGGTCGCCGACGCGGCAAGCGCCAGCGTCGACAGCCACTTGTTGTTGCGCTTCATAAGGCCTTGCTCCGTCTCACGTTACCGGCGTTTGCCACGCCACGTGCACGAGATGCCGACTGCCTTGCTGGAACCCGGTGCGCCTCTGGTACGGGTGTGCAATGTGATCGATCGATCAACTCGGTCCGGCGCTGCGTCCAAGCCCTGCGGGCGCGCCATGAACGGGCTGCAGATAGTCTAGTAATGCGTTGCATTTCGCGAGGTGCAGTTCGTCGCCTGGCAAGTTCCCCTACAGCTTGGGCGGCGCTTCTGTTAAAACGCGTCTTTGTATTCAGACGAACGAATTGCCATGGCCTTTTTCTCGCTCAATCGCCCGCGCCGCTGGCTCTACGGGCTGGCCCTGACCTGCGTAGTGGTCGGCCTGCCGGTGGGCTGCGCGGTGCTTGAGCACAAGGAGCGCGAGTTGCTGTTTCGCATCGAGCCGGGCAATGCCAGCTGGTACCGGGGCATGCCTGCAGGCGTGCAGGAGCTTGAGTTGCGGCCCGAGACCTTCAAGGCCGGGCAGAACATCCATGCCTGGTGGTGGCCGGCAAAAAGGCCGGATGCACCGGCCATCCTCTACCTGCATGGGGTGCGCTGGAACCTCACCGGCCAGCTGTTTCGCATCCAGCAACTGCATAACCTTGGCTATTCGGTGCTGGCGATCGACTACCGCGGTTTTGGCCAGAGCCGTGGCGGCCTGCCCTCCGAGGCGAGCGTCTACGAGGACGCGCAGGTGGCCTGGGAACGCTTGCAGGCGTTGCAGCCCGACCCGCGCAAACGGCTGATCTACGGGCACTCGCTGGGCGGTGCGGTGGCGGTCGAGCTGGCCGCGCAGTTGGGCCAGCAAGCGCACAAGGACCAGCGTCCGGTGCCGGCGCGCGGCTTGATCATCGAATCGACCTTCACCTCCCTGGGCGATGCCGCCACGGCAGTGGCCAAGACCTCGCTGCCAGTGCGCTGGCTGCTGTCGCAGAAGTTCGATTCAATCGACAAGATTGCCGCCATCGGCATGCCGCTGCTGGTGGTTCACGGCCTGGACGACCGCTTTGTGCCGCCGCGTTTCAGCGAGCAACTGTTCGCTGCGGCGCAGCCGCCGAAAAACCTGCTGCTGGTGCCGGGGGCTACCCATAACAACAGCATGAGCCTGGCGGGGCAGCGTTACCGGCAGGCGATCGAGGCGCTTTGAGGTGGACCTGTAGCGGCCTCATCGCCGACCTGGCCGGCTCCCGCTGGTGATTATTGCCCGGCGCCGAATTGATCTTTCAGCAGGATCGCCCGCGCCAGTTCTTCATCACTGGCTTTGAGGTCGGGGTTCTGCGCGCGGATGCTCTGAAGCATCGACTCCAGGTACACGCCGCGGATCGCACCGTCACTGGCGATGAACGACGAGGCGTCGTCACGGGCGGGGATGATGCGTTTGTCGTCCTTGAAGGTCGAGTACAGCGAAGCGGATACCCCGGCCGAGGTGGCAACATCACCGGCGTCGACTTTGGCCAGGGCCGAGCCGAAGGGCAGACAGAGCACAAGCGAGGAAACGAGCAGTAAACGGCGCATGGTGATGCCTCCGGATAAAGAGTACCTACATCAACTAGGATTGCCGTAAGTACCTTGAGTTCCCCGGCCTATTGCACCGGCAGAAAGTTCATCAGCAGCAGGCTTTGCGCGTAGTTAAGGCCAATACGCCGATAGCGCTCGTCGAGCATCTGCGCCAGCAGGTCCAGGCGCGCGACGATCTTGCCGAACTCCACGGCAAAGCTCAGGTTGCTGCCCTCCTCCGATATTTCATTGGAAAACAGCAGCAGCACGCCATTGGCGTCCTGGCGCTGGCTGAGCAGCCAGGTGGCCTTTTCGATGTTGCGCGCGGCATTGCTGACGAACTGCGGGTCGATGGTGTCGGTCATGAAAAATTCCGTGCGCCCGCCATGGGCGGTGACCAGCATGCTGCCGATGGCATAGATGAAGGCGCCGACCCGATCGCCGCGAAACTCCGGGCTAAGCGCATAGCTGAGCGCAGCCAGGTCGCGGCGCTCGCCCAGTTGCGCCAACGGCTGGCGTTGCTCGATGGCCTGGCGGATCTGCCGCTCGGCGGTGCTGGCATCGACATAGCCGGACTGGCGCCACTGGTTGGGGTTGCGCTGGTACAGCTTGTTCATCAGCAGGTAAAGGCTGCGCAGGTTGTCGCGCATCGACAGCGTGGCCATGCGGTCGACGCTGGTCTGCAACAGCTCCTGAGGGCGGCCTTGGCTGAACTGGCTGACGATGTCGCGGCCTTGTTGCTGGCTGCAGGCGCTGAGGCTGGCAAGCAAGGCGCCCGCCATCACCGGCAGGCGCAGGTGTCGCAGGAAAACGAGAAACGGATCAACCATCGGCACCGGTCGGTAATCAGCGGCGACGCTGGGAGTCAGCGTCGCCTGGCCATGAATAGAGCCGACAAATCGGAAAAAGTGCGATGGTGGGCGCGATTGCCTCGGCGACTCGAGTACAGCGTCAGAGGTGCGCTGATGGAATCAGGTTGTCGGCGCTGGCTTTCTCGAGCTTGATGGCGATGAATTTCGAGGTCGGTGTGAAGGTGCGCTCGCCGTAGCTTTCCAGCGGCACCAGCGGGTTGGTCTCCGGGTAGTAGGCTGCGGCCTGTCCTGGCGGAATGTCGTAGGCGACCAGGGTAAAGCCGCTGACCCGGCGCTCGCGGCCGTCTTCCCACAGCGAAACCATATCGACCTTGTCGTTGGGCTTGAAACCCAGGCGGCGGATGTCCTGCTCGTTGGCGAAGACCACCTCACGCAGGCCGAATACGCCGCGGTAGCGATCGTCGAGGCCGTACAGGGTGGTGTTGTACTGGTCGTGGGAGCGCAGGGTCTGCAGGATCAGGTCCGGGGTGTCGCCACGGGCCAGAACTTCTTCGTTGACCAGCTGCGCCGGCAGCACGCTGGCAGTGAACTGCGCCTTGCCGCTTTCGGTGTGCCAATCGCGCTGCGCCGCGGTATTGCCCAGGTGGAAGCCGCCTGGGTGCTGCAGGCGCGCATTGAAGTCCTCGAAACCCGGGATGACGTCGGCAATCAGGTCGCGAATGCGGCTGTAGTGGGCAACCGTCCACTGCCAGTCGATCGGCCGGTCACCGAGGGTGGCCTTGGCGATGCCGGCGACGATCGCAGGCTCCGAGCGCAGCAGCGGCGAGCAGGGTTTGAGCTGGCCGTGGGAGATATGCACCATGCTGAAGGTGTCTTCGACGGTGATGCCTTGCGGCCCTTCGGCCTGCAGGTCGATTTCGGTACGGCCCAGGCACGGCAGGATCAGGGCGTCACGGCCGGTGACCAGGTGCGAGCGGTTGAGCTTGGTGGCGATGTGCGCGGTCAGCGCGCAGTTGCGCAAGGCATCGTGGGTGCGCGGGGTATCGGGGGTGGCCTGGGCGAAGTTGCCGCCCAGGGCGATGAACACCTTGGCGCGCTGCTCTTCCATGGCCTGGATCGCCAGCACCGCGTTGTGCCCGTGCAGGCGCGGGGCCTTGAAGGCGAAGCGCGCTTCCAGGGCATCGAGCAGGCGCGCCGGTGGCTGCTCGTCGATGCCCATGGTGCGGTCGCCTTGCACGTTACTGTGGCCGCGTACCGGCGACAGCCCGGCGCCAGGCTTGCCGACGTTGCCGCGCAGCAGCTGCAGGTTGATGATTTCCTGCACGGTCGGCACCGAGTGGCGGTGCTGGGTCACGCCCATGGCCCAGCACATGATCACCCGCTCGGCGCGCCGGTACATGCGGGCAGCCAGCTCAAGCTCGGCCAGGCTCAGGCCCGACTGCTCGACAATATGCGCCCAGCGGGTGGCATCGACTTCGGCCAGATAAGCGTCGAGCCCCGAGGTGTGCTCGGCGATAAAGACGTGGTCGAACACTGCCGGCTCGCCCTTGGCCTGGGCCTCGCGTTCCCATTGCAGCAAAAACTTGGCAATGCCGCGCATCACCGCCATGTCGCCGCCCAGGGCCGGACGAAAGTACGCGGTGTTGGTCGGCTCGGAGCCGTTGCTGAGCATCTCGAACGGGTGCTGCGGATGCTGGAAACGCTCCAGGCCACGCTCCTTGAGCGGGTTCAGGCAGATCACCTGAGCCCCGCGCTTGACTGCCTCGCGCAGCGGTTCGAGCATGCGCGGGTGGTTGGTGCCGGGGTTCTGGCCGATAACGAAGATTGCGTCGGCGTGCTCCAGGTCGTCGAACACCACCGTGCCCTTGCCGACCCCTAGGGTTTCCGACATGCCGACACCGCTGGCCTCATGGCACATGTTCGAGCAATCAGGGAAGTTGTTGGTGCCGTAGGCGCGCACGAACAGCTGGTAAAGGAACGCCGCCTCGTTGCTGGCCCGGCCGGAGGTGTAGAACTCGGCCTGGTCAGGAGACTCGAGGCTGTTGAGGTGCTGGGCGATCAGCGCAAAGGCGTCCTCCCAGCTGGTTTCGACGTAGTGGTCGGTGGCGGCGTCATAGCGCATCGGATGGGTCAGGCGGCCCTGATATTCAAGCCAGTAGTCGCTCTGGCGGGCTAGCTCGGTGACGCTGTAGCGGGCGAAGAAATCCGCATCGACCAGGCGCCCGGTGGACTCCCAGTTGACCGCCTTGGCGCCGTTCTCGCAGAACTTGACCATGCCGCTTTCCGGCGACTCGCCCCAGGCGCAACCGGGGCAGTCGAAACCGCCGTTCTGGTTGGTCTTGAGCATAACGCGCAGGTTCTTGAAGGCGTTTTCGCTGCCCAGCCAGCTCTTGGTCACGCTTTTCAGCGCACCCCAACCGGCGGCGGGGGCGTCATAGTTTTTTATATGTTCATCTTGGCTCATCGCGGCTTCCTCGCTTGGCTCGCAGGGCATCTTTAACGTTTCACCGATTAACAACTTGTTATTGACAGGTTGATTAATGGCGAACTTCGTTTTCTACCCTTTCAGGCTATTGAGCGTGGACTCAGGCGTCTAATCAAAACAAATGGCGAACCGATCAAGACCCTCTATCACGCCGCTGAAACCCTCGTAATACGGGGGCTGCAAGCTACCGATAGATGAGCCTTATCAGTTGGTCATTATTAGTGATTTGACCGACATGGACGATTTAAATAGCCTCGACCATCATCAAAGAACTAGTGCGCAAACGCATCCCAGACGCGCGATAAGAGGCCCTGCCCAGCATGAGTGCAAACGGCAAACAACTGGTCGACGGCTACAGTCGTAAAATCGATTACCTGCGCATGTCGGTCACCGATCGCTGCGACTTTCGCTGCGTCTATTGCATGGCCGAAGACATGCAGTTCCTGCCGCGCCAGCGCATCCTCACCCTCGAGGAGCTGTACCAGCTGGCCGAGCGTTTCGTCGCCATGGGCACCCGCAAGATCCGCCTGACCGGTGGCGAGCCGCTGGTGCGCGCCGGCATCGTCGAGCTGTGCGCACGCATCGCCGCCCTGCCCGGCCTGCGCGAACTGTGCATGACCAGCAACGGCTCGCAACTCACCCGCCTGGCCCAGCCGCTGTTCGATGCCGGCCTTTCGCGCCTGAACATCAGCCTCGACAGCCTCGATGCCGAGCGTTTCAAGGCTTTGACCCGCACCGGCGACCTGGCCCAGGTGGTTGCCGGCATCGACGCCGCCCAAGCCGCCGGCTTTCGCCGCACCAAGCTCAACTGCGTGGTGCTCAAGGGCCGCAACGATGATGAAGTGGTCGATCTGGTGCGCTTTGCCATCGATCGCCAGCTGGATATTTCCTTTATTGAAGAAATGCCCCTGGGGGTGATCAGCGAGCACCAGCGCAGCGAGTCCTATTGTTCAAGTGACGAAGTGCGCGCGCGTATCGCCGAGCACTTCAGCCTGATCGAGTCGGCCGAATCAACCCAGGGCCCCTCGCGTTACTGGCGTCTGGCTGAGGCGCCGGATATCCGCATCGGCTTCATCTCGCCGCACAGCCACAACTTTTGCGCCAGCTGCAACCGCGTGCGGCTGACCGTCGAAGGCCGTCTGCTGCTGTGCCTGGGCAATGAGCACGCCGCCGATCTCAAGCAGGTGCTGCGTGCCCACCCGGGTGACAGCGAACGCCTGGACAAGGCCATCCGCCAGGCCATGACCCTCAAGCCCTACAGCCATACTTTCGATATCAATGGCGAGGTGCAGATTTTGCGTTTCATGAACATGACGGGGGGCTAGCGGCGATGACGCCGGCCCGTCAGCCGGCGGGCAACGCCCGGGCGCGGCACCACAGGCGGGCGATGTCGCCGGCGCGGGCCTGGAGCAAGGCTGGCGCATTGGCACAGGCCGCCTCCAGGGTCATCGGCCCGCTGGTCAGGGCAAACGCGGCGTCGATGCCATGGGCATACAGCTGTTGGTAACCCTCGCCCAAGGTGCCAGCAATCACCACCACCGGCACCCCATGGCGCTGTGCTACCCGGGCCACGCCGAACGGCGTCTTGCCGCGCAGGGTCTGCGCATCAAAACGGCCCTCGCCGGTAATCACCAGGTCTGCCCCCTGCACCGCCGCTTCAAGCCCGGCAAGCTCGGCCACCACTTCGATCCCCGGGCGAAAGGCCGCCTGCATGAAGGCCTTGGCGGCAAAGCCCATGCCGCCAGCGGCGCCGCTGCCAGGAAAGTCACGCACATCAGTGCCCAGCAGTTGCCCGCAGTGGTCGGCAAAGTGTCCCAAGGCCTGGTCCAGGGCCCGGACCTGCTCGGGGCTTGCGCCCTTTTGCGGGCCAAAGATCGCTGAAGCGCCATTGCTGCCGCACAGCGGGTTGTCGACATCCGCGGCAACTTCCAGCTGCACCTCGCGCAAACGCCGGTCCAACGCGCTGGCATCGATGCGGGCAAGCTGGGCCAGGGCCAGGCCGCCTTCAGCCAGCGGCTGATTGTCGGCGTCGAACAATTGCAGGCCCAGCGCCCGCAACATGCCGCTGCCGGCATCATTGGTGGCACTGCCGCCGATGGCCAGGATAATCCGCCGGGCGCCGGCATCCAGCGCCGCAGCAATCAGTTGGCCGGTGCCAAAGGTGCTGCTGCGACAGGCATCGCGCTGCGCCAGGGTGAGCAGTTGCAGGCCACTGGCGGTGGCCATTTCGATGATCGCCGTGTGGCTGTCGGCCAGCCAGCCCCAACCGGCGTCGACCGGCTCACCCAGCGGTCCGCGCACGCGCAGGCTGCGCAGCTCGCCGGCACAGGCAGCGACGATGGCCGCCATGGTACCTTCGCCGCCGTCGGCCATCGGGCACTTGACCCGTTGCGCCTGCGGCAACACCAGGGCAATACCGGCAGCAATGGCGTCGGCGACGCCTTCGGCGCTGAGGCTGTCCTTGAACGAGTCGGGGGCGATGACGATTTTCATGGGGATTCTCCTGATCCAGATGCCTGCATGCTGACAGTTGGGCTGCAAGAGTGCGTCGGTCGGATGCACAAAAACCGCCCGCGCTTGTTTGGCACTTGGCCAAAACCGCCTCAGTTGGCGGCTGGCAGCAACTGTAAGCCCAGGTACAGGCTGAGCATCCCTTCCAGGCGCAACGGGTCGACTTCGCTCAGTTCGGCGATGCGCTCCAGGCGATAGCGCAGGCTGTTGCGGTGAATGCCCAGGGCATCGGCGCAGGCCTGGCTCTGGCCATCGTGGGCACACCAGGCGCGCAGGGTCGCCAGCAGCTGGCCGCTGTTGTCCTTGGCACGAATGCGCTGCAGCGGTTCGAGCAGCTCGTCGAGGGCGTCATCATTGCGATGGCGCCACAGCAACGCTGGCAGCCGGTAGCGGCTCAAGGTCAGCAGGCGCTCGGCCGGCAGCACTTCGCGGCCATAGGCCAGCAAGTCGCGCACCCGCCGATAACCCCGGCGCAGTTGCTCCAGGCTTTGCGCCGGCGAACCTGCGGCCAGGCGCTGCACCTGCCAGCCATGGCGTTGCAAACGCTCCAGCAGTTTCGGCTCATCCAGCACCACGGTGGCGGGCCGGCACCAGAGCAGCGATTGACGCGCGGGGCTTACGCACCAGCTGTCCGGGTAGCGGCTCATCAACCAGCTGGCCAACGCCTCGGCCGCAGGCCCGGCATCCAGCTCAAACAGGCAGGGAATGCGCGGCAGTTGCGGCTTGAGGCCCAGCTGGCGAGCCTCATCGACCAGCCGCGGCGAATCGCCAGAGCCGCCCAGCAGCAATGCCAGCAGGTCGTCGCAGCGCTGGCGCCGCCACTGCTGCTCGACCTGCAGGTGACGCTGGGCCAAAAGCATTTCGGCGGTCATCCGTACCAGCTCGCCATAGGTACGCAACTGCTGCGGATCGCCGGTCAGGCCCAGCACGCCGATCAAGCGCCCGTCGAGCAGCAGCGGCAGGTTGACCCCGGGCTGCACACCCTTGAGGCACTTGGCCGCTTCGACGTCGAGCTCGACGATTCGACCGTTGGCCAGCACCAGCTGCGCACCTTCGTGACGGGTGTTGATGCGCTCGGGCTCGCCACTGCCGAGGATCAGGCCCTGGCTGTCCATGACGTTGACGTTGCACGGCAGAATCGCCATCGCCCGCTCGACGATGTCTTGCGCCAGGTCATGGTCCAGTTCGAACATGGGAGGATCCTTGTTGTCGCAATGATTGGTCCGGGGCACAGCAGGCCGCACGAATTGCTGTGCAAAAGCACAAAGACAGCCACGGCCCGCTCACCGAGACTCGTCGCAGCAGCCGCCTCGATGCAGGCTGCGGCGATAAACATAACAACAGAGAGAGAATCATGTCATACAGCCCTGCCCCTGACCAAGGCCAAGACGTCACCCGCAATGCGCTGTATCGGCGCATAACCTTGCGGCTGATTCCGTTCATCTTCATCTGCTACCTGTTCAACTACCTGGACCGGGTCAACGTCGGCTTTGCCAAGTTGCAGATGCTCGATGCGCTCAAGTTCAGCGAAACCATCTACGGCCTGGGTGCCGGGATTTTCTTCATCGGCTATGTGCTGTGCGGGCTGCCCAGCAACCTGGCACTCAACCGCTTCGGCCCGCGACGCTGGATCGCGCTGATGATGATCGCCTGGGGCACGCTGTCGACCTGCCTGCTGTTCGTCACCACGCCCATGGAGTTCTACGTCCTGCGCCTGTTCACCGGCGCCGCCGAAGCGGGCTTCTTCCCCGGCATCGTGCTGTACCTTTCGCGCTGGTTCCCGGCCACCCGTCGCGGGCGGATCATGGCCCTGTTCATGTCGGCGATCCCGGTGTCGGGCTTGCTCGGCGGGCCGTTCTCGGGCTGGATTCTCAATCATTTCGCCGCCGGCCAGCATGGCCTGGCCGGCTGGCAGTGGATGTTCCTGATCCAGGGCCTGCCGACCGTGCTGCTGGGCTTTCTGGCGATCTTCCTGCTCAGTGACGGTTACGCCAAGGCCAAATGGCTAAGCCCGGCCGAACGCCAGATCATCGAAACCGACCTCAAGGCCGATGCCGCCAGCAAGCCGGTGACCAGCAGCGACAGCCTGCTGTCGGTGTTTGCCAACCCGCTGATCTGGACCTTCGGTTTCGTCTACTTCTGCATCCAGAGCGGGGTCTATGCGATCAACTTCTGGCTGCCGTCGATCATCAAGAACCTGGGTTTCAGCGACGCCCTGCTGATCGGTTGGCTGAGCGCCATCCCCTACCTGCTGGCCGGGGTGTTCATGCTGCTGGTCGGGCGCTCGGCAGACCTGCGCAACGAGCGCCGCTGGCATCTGGTGGTGCCGATGCTGATGGGTGCCCTGGGCCTGCTGATCGCGGTGAACTTCGGCCACAGCCCGGTGATCGCGATTATCGGTTTGAGCATTGCCACCATGGGCGCCCTCACCGGCCTGCCGATGTTCTGGCCAATGCCCACCGCGTTGCTCAGCGCCGGTACGGCAGTGGCGGGCCTGGCGATCATCAACTCGGTCGGGCAGATGGCCGGCTTTCTCAGCCCCTACCTGGTCGGTTTCATCAAGGACCAGACCGGCTCGACCGATGCCGCGCTGTATTCGCTGGCGGGCTTGATTGTGTTTGGCAGCCTGGTGGCGTTGCGGGTTTCGCGGGTGCGGGCTGCCGGGGCGGCCGCCGAACCGGCGAACTGAGGCAAGCCCGCTCCTACATAATGTAGGAGCGGGCGTGCCCCGCGATGCTTTAAATCAGAGATGGAACTGTGTAAAACAGATCGAACTCCAATCGCCAAAGGCCTTTCGATCATGATTTACCGTCCACTGGGCCAAAGCGGCCTGCAGGTGTCGGCACTGACCCTGGGCAGCATGATGTTCGGCGAGCCGACCAGCACCGAAGACTCGCTGCGCATCATCGCCAAGGCCTGGGACCAGGGCATCAATTTCATCGACACCGCCGACGTCTACAACGCCGGGCGCAGCGAGGAAATCGTCGGCGAGGCCATCGCCCGCCACCGCCACGACTGGATCCTCGCCTCCAAGGTCGGCTTCGGCCCTGCCGAGGGCCTGCCCAACCGTAGCGGCTTAAGCCGCAAGCACATCTTCAATGCCATCGAAGCCAGCCTGACCCGCCTGGGCACCGATTACCTGGACATCTACTACCTGCACCGCGAAGACCACAACACCCCGCTTGAGGTCACCGTCAGCGCCATCGGCGACCTGCTGCGCCAGGGCAAGATTCGCCACTGGGGGGTGTCCAACTTCCGCGGCTGGCGCATCGCCGAGCTGTGCAACCTGGCCGAGCGCCTGGGCGTGCCCAAGCCGGTGGCCAGCCAGCCGCTGTACAACATCGTCAACCGCCAGGCCGAACCCGAGCAGTTCAGCGCCGCCGCCCATCACGGCCTGGGCATCGTGCCCTACAGCCCGCTGGCGCGCGGCGTGCTCAGCGGCAAGTACGCGCCCAATGCCAGCCCCGACGCCAACAGCCGCGCCGGACGCCAGGACAAGCGCATCCTGGAAACCGAATGGCGCCCAGAATCGCTGCAGATCGCCCAGCAGATCCACGCCTACCTGCAGCCCAGGGGCATCGGCATGGTCGAGTTCGCCATCGCCTGGGTGCTCAACAACCGCGCGGTCAGCTCGGCGATCGTCGGCCCGCGCACCGAAGCCCAGTGGGACACCTACAGCGGCGCGCTGGAGGTGCAGATCAGCGCTGAAGACGAAGCCTTCATCGATTCACTGGTAACCCCGGGCCACGCCTCGACTCACGGCTACAACGACAGCGCGCACTACGTCAGCGGTCGCGTGGCGCGCTGAGTTCGGCGCCGAGCAGGTGGCTGATGGCGGCCTTGAGCTTCATCGGCCGCACCGGCTTGTGCATCAACGTATGGCCGCGCTCGCGCACCTGTTGTTTTAGCTCGTTGCTGTAATTGGCGGTGATCATCAAGGCCGCCAGCGGTACAGGCCGCTGGGCATTGATCGCCGCCACCGCATCGACGCCGTTGCGGCCGTTGTCCAGGTGGTAATCGGCGATCAGCAGGTCGGCTTCGGCGCGGTTGCAGGCCACCTGGCGCGCCAGGTCCTGCTCGCTCAAGGCCGTCACCACCTCGCAGCCCCACTGCTCGAGCAAGGTGCGCATGCCGGCGCAGATCGCCGCGTCGTTATCCAGCACCCAGATACGCGCGCCTTCCAGGCGTTCGCGCAGCGGCTCGCTGAGGTCGGGTTCGGCCAGCCGCCTGGGTGCCTGGAGGCTGCAGGGTACTTCGACGGTAAACACCGAGCCCTTGCCCGGCACTGAACGCAATTGCAGGCGGTGGCCGAGAATCCCGGCGATCTTGTCGACGATGGCCAAGCCCAGGCCCAGGCCGCGATCCTGGTCCGGGCGCTGCGCATCACCACGACGAAACTCCTCAAACACCTCTTCGCGGCGCTCTTGGGCAATGCCGATGCCGGTGTCCCAGACCTCGATCGACAACGCCTTGGCGCGCCGCCGGCAGCCGAGCAGCACGCGGCCGCGCGGGGTGTAGCGGATGGCATTGCTGAGCAGGTTGCGCAGTATCCGCGCCAGCAACTGGATATCGCTGTGCACGCTCATCCCACAGGGTACATAGGCCATGCGCAAGCCCGCGCTGGCGGCGGCATGAGCAAATTCGGCGGCGAGGTTGTCGAGCAGGTCGCTGACGGCGAAGCTGGCAAGGTCGGCCTTGATCACCCCGGCGTCGAGCTTGGAGATATCCACCAGGGTGCCGAGCAGGTTCTCGACGTCATCCAGCGAGTTGCTGACATTGCGCACCAGCGCCGGGTTAGCGCTGCTCTGTTCGAGCAAGGCACTGGTGAACAGCCGCGCCGCGTTCAAGGGTTGCAGCAGGTCATGGCTGACGGCGGCGAGGAACTTGGTCTTCGACAGGTTGGCCTGCTCGGCTTGCTGCTTGGCCTTGCTCAGTTCGGCGGTGCGTTCACGTACCCGCACTTCGAGGTTCTGGTAGGCCTGGTGCAGGGCCTCGGCGCTGCGCCGGCGTTCGGTGATGTCGCGAATCAGCACGAAAATCCCAACCACCTCGCCACTGGCCAGGCGGTTGGGCACGTAGGAACGCAGCATGTAGCGTTCCTGGCCGTTGACGTGGGTCTCGGCGCATTCGAACGTCACGCTCTCGCCGGCCAGCGCCCGCTCGATGTAGCCCTCCAGGCGCTGGTAGTGGCCGGGGCTGTGTACCTCGCGCAGGTTCTGCCCGAGCATCACCCCCGGCGGCCAGCAGTACCACTGCTCGTAGACCTTGTTGGTGAACTCGTAGACCAGCTCGGCATTGAGGTAGGCAATCAGCGCCGGCACATGGTCGGTGATCAGCCGAATCCAGCGCTCGCTTTCGCTCAGGGCTTGCGCGTGCTGGTAGCGTTCGGTGATGTCGGTGAAAGTGTTGACGAAACCGCCGGTGGGCAACGGATGGGTACGGATTTCCAGCATGCGTCCGTCGAACAGGCGCTGTTCCAGTTCATGCACACAGCGGCCATTGCCGTCGCGGCTGGCCGGGGTCAGCAAGGCCAGTTCGCTGTCGGCGATCACTTCGGTAAAGGATCGGTGGGCGGCGATCGGCGCCAGGCCGCTGAGTTCGAGAAAACGCCGGTTCCACAGTTCCAGCACGCCGTCGGCATTGACCATGGCCACGCCCTGGGACAGGTTGTCGACCGCCCGTTGCAGCAAGTAGGACTTTTGCGCCACCGCCTGCTCGCGGCGCCGGGTTTCGCTGTGCTTGACCTCGGTGATGTCGGTGAACAGCATCACCCGCCCGCCGTCCTGGGTTGGCCGCTCGCTGACCTGCAGCCAGCGCCCGTTGTGCAGACGGTACAGCAGGTGTTCGTCGCTGACACCGCGCAGTTCTTCGCGCAACAGGCCGCTGCTGTGCATCAGGCGCTTGACCTCGGCCAGGCGCATGCCGCTGATGATGCGCAAGCGGCTGCCGGCCCAGAAGGCTTTGAAACGGCTGTTGAAGAGGACGATGCGCAAGTCCGGGTCGAACAGCACAAAGGCGTCGGAGATGCTTTCGATGGCATCGACCAGGTGCTGGTGGGCGGTTTCCGCGCGCAGCCGGGCCTCGCTGAGCAGGTGGTTGCTGGCCTTGAGCTCGACCAGGGTCTGGTTCAGGGCATCGGTGCGCTCGCGCACCTGTTCGGCCAGCACCACCGAATGCTGGAACGCCGCATAGGAATCGTCCGGGCGCGCCGCCCCCGACTCCAGGCGCTCGATCAGCGCAGCGTTGATGCGCAGCAGCTTGTGGTTGGCCCGTTGCAGCTCGGCCAGGCGCGGGTCACTGTTCACGCTGGCCTCGGGGCCGGCCGATGGCAACGCCGGTGAAGGTCTGGTTGATGTGCATGCCATTGAACTGTTCCCCGTAGGAGTTGAAACCCAGCACCCGTTGGCTGCGCAGAAAACGGCCGACCTCGGCCAGGCTGTCGCTGCCTTCGAGCTCCAGGCGGCGCAGGAAGCAATCGCAACCGATGGTCAGCAGCAAGGGCCCGAGGCGTTGTTGCAGGCCGCTAAACAGGTGCTGCAGATTCGGCAACAGCGGCCCCGGACGCATGGCGGTGAGGACGATGCCGTTCTCCACCGCGCAGTAGAAACTCAGGCTCAGGTCCTCGTGCACCTGCTGGATGGCGCGCACGTAATAACGCTCGTTGATGCGCACCGCCAGCGGGTTGGCGGCGAAGGTGCGGTGATTGATCTGGCTGACCGGCACGCCGATCAACTGCGCGTATTCAAGCGCTGCCGGTTCGGCGTTGAGCTCGTAGACCCGGCGCAACTGGCGATCGGCGCGGGTGATGACCAGTTTTTCACTGCGCGGCTCGATGTGATGGGTGGTGAACACCTCGAACTCAAGCCCGGTGTTGACCAGCAGCACCACCGCAGCGCCACTGCGAAAGGCGCCGTCGAAGTACACATGGGTGTGGTGCAGGTGATTGTCGTCACCGGCCGAGCCACCGAAATGCGGGATATCGCCCAACGCCGCACTGAGTGCCGCCAGCACGGTTTCTTCACGGCTGGACAGGCCGTCGAGCAGGGTCAGGGCAAAGCTGTGGCCCTTGATCGGCGCCAGGGTATTGCTACGACACTCGCCCACCAGGCGCTCGACCGTGGCCTGGGCCTGGATCAGGCTGAACGCCGGCATGGCGTCGATCAGTTCGGCGGCGATGGAAAACTGCCGGTGATCAAAACCCAGGGCGGTGATGCAGCCACGGCCGTAACCGTCGGGGGTCAGTTCGCCGGCACTGGTGCAACCGGCCAGGCGAATGCCGCCGAAACTCTGTTGCAGGGCCTGGGCCAGGGCCGGCAGGTCGTACTCGGCGGAGCAGAAGAACAACACGAAACCCAGGTGCGGGTGCAGCAGCTGGCTGGCCAGTTCCTGGGCGGCAAGCTCAGCGGCGCTGGCCCGCGACACGGCACTGATCACGCCCTCGGCCGGGAACTGCTGCATGGGTGCCTCCTGGGTGGGCATTGATCGATGCAGGCAGTTTAGGCAGGCGCGGTAGCGTGCCGAATGCTACTTGGGTACTGGGTATGGGTGGCATTGGTTGTAGAGCGGGTGGCCTCATCGCGGGGCAAGCCCGCTCCTACCGGTCAACGCGTTTACCAGGTCAGCACCGCGCCCACAGCAAAGGTATCGGTGTCTTCGTTCTGCGCATCGCCTTCATGGCCGTCGATCTCGAACTGGTTGTACTCGGCGACCAGCTTGAGGTTGTCGTTGATGTCATGAAACAGCGCTATGCCACGGGTTTCATAGTCGGCGCCGGTGTTCACCGCGCCATTGCCGTCATCCCTGGTCTTGCCATACGACAGCGCCAGGCGGTTTTTGCCGAGCTTGTACGAGCCCTGAAACAGATAACCCTTGCTGTCGACCTCACGCAAGGTCGCCTCGCCGGCGTTGTTGGTGAAGAACGGGTTGATGCCCTTGGCGGTAAAACCTGAGCCGGTCAGCGACAACCCGCCGATCTTCGCCTGCACGCCATAGCCCAGGCCCTTGGAAGTCACCGAATCGACGCTGCTGTCGGTGTTGTCCGAGGTCTGGTAGGTGCCGTTGAGCCAGCTATAAATCTGCGCGCCGCCGAGGTCGAACTGGTAGGTGATCTCGCTCTCGGTGCGCGGGTTTTCCTGGTAGGCCTTGCCCACTGCGCTGTCGTCGTTGGTGTCCACCGGGTCGAGGATCCCCACGGCAATGCGCAAGCCGTCCAACACCGGCGTGCGGTAGGTGATCTGCGAGGTCGGGAACGGGTACGGGTAGCCGCTGCCGATGTTGCCGAACGACACCCCGCCGCCATCGACCAGGCCCAGGGTGTCGCTGACCTGGCCGTAGCCGGCGAGCAACTCGTCGAGGAGGATGTTGGAGCGGGCGAACAGGCCGAAGTCCTTGCCGATCAACACCTCGCCCCATTCGGGGTTGGCCACGGTGCCGTAGAACTGGCGCACGTCGATGGCGGTGTCGGTGCCGTTGGTTTCGCTGTCGTTGATGGTCACCCAGAACGAGGCCCGGCCGCCGAGCTTGAGGTCATCGACCTGGCGGGTCATGTTGAAGCCCAGGTAATTGGGCAGAAAGCCCATCTTCACCCGCGACTGGCGACGGTCGTATTGCTCCCCGGCGCGGTCGACGTCGCTGTTGACGTAGAAGGCGTTGATGTAGCCGTCGGTGGAAAAGGTCGTCTGCTCCTTGTCGTAGAGCATGATCTCGGCGCCGGCCAGCGGGCTCAGGCCCAGGGCGGCAAGGCTGGTCAGCAACGGCAGGAAACGGCGATTGGCATTGTTATTGTTGTGCATGGCGCTCTCCGCAAAACGGGGGGACAGATGTCGGAGGCGATTATCGAAAGGCCAGGCAAGCGGCCATACCCTGCCTTGGCGGCGCTCCCGTGCTGCTTTGGCGCAACCGGCCCGGCTGCCCGCAGGCGGAACTAATCCCTTGCCCGTCAGTGTCACAAGGCTAAAGTGGCAAGACCCGGTGCGTTAGGCGCGCCCACCCATGCAAAAATGCAGACTGAGCCTGCAGATTTACGGATTGTATTGGGCAAATTTGCACTGATACGATCCTTCGATCCTCTAGCGCCTATCCAGACCGTGTTAAAACACGTGGAAAATCAATAACAAAGCAGGGAGAAAGCGATGACCGCGCACGCTCAAGCGCCAACCGACGTCCATGTACTGGCCGAGGTTCGCAACCATATCGGTCACTTGACCCTCAACCGCCCCACCGGCCTCAACGCCCTGACCCTGGACATGGTCCGCCGCCTGCAGCGCCAACTTGACGCCTGGGCCACGGACTCACAGGTGCATGCCGTGACCCTGCGCGGCGAAGGCCCGAAAGGTTTCTGCGCCGGCGGCGACATCCGCTCGCTGTACGACAGCTACAAGGCCGGTGACAGCCTGCACCGGGATTTTTTCGTCGAGGAGTACGCCCTCGACCTGTGCATCCACCATTACCCCAAGCCGGTGCTGGCACTGATGGACGGCTTCACCCTCGGCGGCGGCATGGGCCTGGCCCAGGGCGCCGACCTGCGGGTGGTCACCGAGCGCAGCCGCCTGGCCATGCCGGAAACCGCCATCGGTTATTTCCCGGATGTTGGCGGCAGCTACTTCCTCTCGCGCATTCCCGGCGAGCTGGGCATCTACCTGGGGGTCAGCGGCGTGCAAGTGCAGGCGGCCGATGCGCTGTACTGCGGCCTGGCCGACTGGTACCTGGACAGCAGCAAACTGGCCAGCCTCGATGAGCGCCTCGACACCCTGAGCTTTGGCGAACACCCGCTCAAGGACCTGCAAGGGGTGCTGGCCAAACTCGGCACCCAGGTGCTTGAAGACGCACCGCTGGCCAGGTTGCGCCCGGCCATCGATCACTTCTTCGCCCTGCCCGACGTTGCCAGTATCGTCGAGCAACTGCGCGCCGTGACCGTGGCCGACAGCCATGAATGGGCACTGAAAACCGCCGATCTGCTCGACAGCCGCTCGCCGCTGGCCATGGCCGTGACCCTGGAGATGCTTCGTCGCGGCCGTCACCTGAGTCTTGAAGACTGCTTCAAGATGGAGCTGCACCTGGACCGCCAGTGGTTCGAGCATGGCGACCTGATCGAAGGCGTACGCGCACTGATCATCGACAAGGACAAGCAGCCACGCTGGAACCCCGCCACCCTCGCCGGCCTCGACCGCCAGCGCGTGGATCAATTCTTCGAAGGCCTCTGAGGCCTGGAGTACGCAGATGCAAGACCTGGAACTGACTGAAGAACAGATCATGATCCGCGACATGGCCCGGGACTTCGCCCGTGGCGAGATCGCCCCCCATGCCCAGGCCTGGGAAAAGGCCGGCTGGATCGACGATGGCGTGGTGCAGAAGATGGGCGAGCTGGGCCTGCTGGGCATGGTCGTGCCCGAGCAATGGGGCGGCAGTTACACCGACTATGTCGCCTACGCCCTGGCGGTCGAAGAGATCGCCGCCGGCGATGGTGCCACCGGTGCGCTGATGAGCATTCACAATTCGGTGGGCTGCGGCCCGCTGCTCGCCTACGGCAGCGCCGAACAGCAACAGACCTGGCTTGAGCGCCTGGCCAGCGGCCAGGTGATCGGCTGCTTCTGCCTGACCGAGCCGCAAGCGGGCTCCGAGGCCCACAACCTGCGCACCCGCGCCGAGCTTAAGGGCGATCACTGGGTGATCAATGGCGCCAAGCAGTTCGTCAGCAATGCCCGCCGTGCAGGGCTGGCGATCGTCTTCGCGGTCACTGACCCGGAGCTGGGCAAAAAAGGTATTTCGGCGTTCCTGGTGCCCACCGACAACGAAGGCTTCGTGGTCGATCGCAGCGAGCACAAGATGGGCATCCGCGCCTCCGACACCTGCGCGGTAACCCTCAACAACTGCCGTATCCCGGCAGCCAACATGCTCGGCGAGCGCGGCAAGGGCCTGGCCATTGCCCTGTCCAACCTCGAAGGCGGGCGTATCGGCATCGCCGCCCAGGCCCTGGGCATTGCCCGCGCGGCATTCGAGGCGGCGCTGGTGTATTCGCGTGACCGTATTCAGTTCGGCAAGCCGATCAACGAGCACCAGAGCATCGCCAACCTGCTGGCCGACATGCAGGTGCAGATCAACGCCGCACGGCTGTTGATTCTCCACGCCGCACGCCTGCGCAGCGCCGGCAAGCCGTGCCTGAGCGAAGCCTCACAGGCCAAGCTGTTCGCCTCGGAAATGGCCGAGCGGGTGTGCTCCAAGGCGATCCAGGTGCATGGCGGGTATGGCTATCTGGAAGATTACCCGGTCGAGCGTTACTACCGCGATGCGCGCATTACCCAGATCTACGAAGGCTCCAGCGAAATCCAGCGCATGCTGATTGCCCGGGAGTTGAAGCACTACACCTTGTAAACACGGCCTACTGTAGGAGCGGGCTTGCCCCGCGATGCGATTTCACTGTTGAATCGCTATCGCGGGGCAAGCCCGCTCCTACAGTCACTCCTCGACATGCACGCTGTCGAGGTAACTGCGCACCGCCCATAAGGCTTCCTGGCTGAGGTAGTCAGCCATCTTCGGCATGTACACCCGGCCATCGCGTACCGCGCCATTGCGCACCCGCTCGACAAACCATTCATCACCGGCAGCGCCTTCGTCGAGCAAGCGCAGGTCCGGGGCGATGCCGCCGGACTTGGCTTCAAGGCCGTGGCAAGCAGCGCAGTTCTGGTTGTAGGCCGAAGCACCGATGGACACCGCCTCGTCGTGGTCCTTGCTGTTGCGGTAGGGGTTTTCTGCGCGCCACTGCTCGCCGAGCTTTTCCAGGTTGCCGGTGTTGACCGCGGTCGGCGTCACGTTGCCATGGGCAAAAGCCCCGGCGCTGCTCATCAGGCTGGCGCTGACGATCAGGCTCAACCAGGCGTTTTTTGCTGTTTTCATTGTTCTGCCCTCGACTGCTGTTTGCACGCAAAAACCTCTCGGCTGAAAGGTTGTGCCGGCATCTTAGAAACGTGCTGGCGAGGGCCCCATGCTGCTTTGGTGGCCGCAACCTCCTCCCTTGGTAGTAGCGCTTGTGGGGCAGTGCCAAATCATGCCCGGCCTGGGAAATTTTCCCGCAAAGACCGGGAGATTTTCCGTATCGATCGCGCCCTTGGCGTTCCAGGCTATGCAGGCCAAAACCTTCATTGGGAACTCCAACCATGACAATAAGATCGTTACCCGCCGCACTTTCCCCGCTGACTGCTGCCGTGCATACCGTCCTCCTGCTGGGCAGCCTGGCCCTGGCCCCGCATGCCCTGGCGAAACCTGTGAGCTGGGAAGACATCGCCGACGACCACAAGAGCACCGGCAACGTGCTGCAGTACGGCATGGGCACCAATGCTCAGCGCTGGAGCCCGCTGGCCCAGGTCAACGACCACAACGTGTTCAAGCTGACCCCGGCCTGGTCGTACTCTTTTGGTGACGAGAAGCAGCGCGGCCAGGAGTCCCAGGCCATCGTCAACGACGGCGTGATCTACGTCACCGGCTCGTACTCGCGGGTGTTTGCCCTCGATGCCAAGACCGGCAAGCGCCTGTGGACCTACAACCATCGCCTGCCGGACAACATTCGCCCGTGCTGCGACGTGGTCAACCGCGGCGCCGCCATCTATGGCGACAAGATCTACTTCGGCACCCTCGACGCCCAGGTCATCGCCCTGAACAAGGACACCGGCAAGGTGGTGTGGAAGAAAAAGTTCGGCGACCACAGCGCCGGCTACACCATGACCGGCGCCCCGACCCTGATCAAGGACCAGAAGAGCGGCAAGGTGTTGCTGATTCACGGCAGCTCCGGCGATGAATTCGGCGTGGTCGGCCAGCTGTATGCCCGCGACCCGGAAACCGGCGACGAGGTGTGGATGCGGCCCTTCGTCGAGGGCCACATGGGCCGCCTGAACGGCAAGGACAGCACCCCCACCGGTGACGTCAAGGCGCCGTCCTGGCCGGATGATCCGAACACCGAGACCGGCAAAGTCGAAGCCTGGAGCCATGGCGGCGGCGCGCCGTGGCAGAGCGCAAGCTTCGATGCCCAGACCAATACCATCATCGTCGGCGCCGGCAACCCGGGGCCGTGGAACACCTGGGCGCGTACCTCCAAGGATGGCAACCCGCACGACTTCGACAGCCTCTACACCTCGGGCCAGGTCGGTGTCGACCCCTCGACCGGCGAAGTGAAGTGGTTCTACCAGCACACGCCTAACGACGCCTGGGACTTTTCCGGCAACAACGAACTGGTGCTGTTCGACTACAAGGACAAGGACGGCAAGCAGTACAAGGCCACCGCCCATGCCGACCGCAACGGCTTCTTCTACGTGGTCGACCGCACCAACGGCAAACTCAAGAACGCCTTCCCGTTCGCCGACAACATCACCTGGGCCAGCCACATCGACCTCAAGACCGGCCGCCCGGTGGAAAACCCCGGCCAGCGTCCGGCCAAGCCCGAACCTGGGCAAACCAAGGGCAAGCCGGTAGAAGTCTCGCCACCGTTTTTGGGCGGCAAGAACTGGAACCCGATGGCCTACAGCCAGGACACCGGCCTGTTCTATGTGCCGTCTAACCAGTGGAAAGAGGAGTACTGGACCGAGGAAGTCAACTACAAGAAAGGCTCGGCCTACCTGGGCATGGGTTTCAGGATCAAGCGCATGTACGAGGACCACGTCGGTTCGCTGCGGGCCATGGACCCGACCACCGGCAAGATGGTCTGGGAGCACAAGGAGCGCCTGCCGCTGTGGGCCGGGGTGCTGGCGACCAAGGGCAACCTGGTGTTCACCGGTACCGGTGATGGCTACTTCAAGGCCTTCAACGCCAAGACCGGCGAGGAGCTGTGGAAATTCCAGACTGGCAGCGGCATCGTCTCGCCGCCGATCACTTGGGAACAGGACGGTGAGCAGTACATCGGCGTGACCGTCGGCTACGGCGGCGCGGTGCCGCTGTGGGGCGGCGACATGGCCGAGCTGACCAAGCCGGTGGCCCAGGGTGGCTCGTTCTGGGTGTTCAAGATCCCGGCCTGGGATACCAAAACGGCCCAGCGCTAAGCCCATCGCCGGCCAAGCCCGCTCCGTGTTGGAGCGGGCTTGCCCCGCGATAGCCCTCTCACAGCCCAGGAGATCCCCATGAAATACCTCCCGCTCTTGCTTACCCTCGCCTGCACCGCCGCCCTCGCCGACGACGACGCGCCATTGACCATCAACGGCTGCACCATCGCCCAGGAGAGCCAGTGCCCCAACGCCAACCTGCGCAACGCCGACCTCAGCAACCAGGACCTGCGCAAAATGAACCTGGCCGGTGCCGACCTGCGCGGGGCGAATTTGCGCCACGCGCGCCTGGACCTGGCCAACCTGGAAAAAGCCCGACTGCAAGGCGCCAACCTCACCCGCGCCAGCCTGCAGCAAAGCAACCTGCGCCTGGCCGACCTGCGCGATGCCAGGCTGATTGCGGTACAGGCCTGGGGCATGTTCGCCCAGGGCGCCAACTTCGAGAACGCCGATTTGAGCGCCGCCTACCTGGAGTTCGCCCGCCTGTCCGGGGCCAAACTGCACAACAGCAAACTGCAGGCCGCCGACCTGGAAATGACCTGGTTGAGCAAGGCCGACCTCAAGGGCGCCAACCTTGCCGATGCCAATCTGCAAGAAGCCAAGTTCGGCGAAAGCAACCTGGAGCAGGCCGACCTGCGCGGCAGCCGCCAGCATTACGCCAACTTCCAGGACAGCAACATGCAAGGCTGCCAGGGCTGCCCGACCTCCTGGGACTAGGTAACCACCCGCAGCAAGCCGGCCTCGATCGCCAGGCGCACCATCTGCGCCTGGGAGGCCACCTGCAATTTGCTTTTGAGCAGGGTCAAGTAGTTGCTCACGGTCTTGCTGCTGATGCACAACTGCTCGGCGATCAGCCGGGTCGGCGTGCCCTTGGCCAGCATCAGAAAGATTTCCGTTTCACGTTGGGTCAGGCCGTGAATGCCAGTATCGCCTGGCTGACAGACAAGCTCGGTGGCCAGTGCCTGTTCGATGTAGGCATGCCCGCAAAGCACCCGGCGCACCGCTTCAAGCAGCACGGCAGGCTCCGCCGCCTTGGACAGGTAACCACAGGCGCCGGCCGCCATGGCCTGGCGCACCAGGCCAAGGTCGGTGTGCTCGCTGAAAAACAGCACGCGCAGTTGCGGCAGGCGCTGGCGCAGGCGTCGGGTGGTTTCCACGCCGCTGATACCCGGCAAGTCAACGTCCATGATCACCAGCCCCGGCAACTGCTCGCCGACCTTGGCCAGCGCCTCTTCGCCACTGGCCGCCTCGATCACCGCCATGCCCTCCAGGCCCTGTTGCAGCGCCGCGACCAGGCCCAGGCGCAGCATCGGGTGATCATCCACCAGCAATATCGCCATCTTCGCAGCTCCCGCAGGTTTGCCCCATGCTAGAACGCACGCCTGGGCGCCCGCCTACTACTTTGGTACTGTTTTGCTTGTCGATGGTCGCATTCCCAAAGCGTTGCACCTGGCCTGTAATGAAGGGGTGCAGCACAACCACAACAATAAGGTGCAAAGCCATGTACAAGATTCTGATCGCCGACGACCATCCGTTGTTTCGCGAGGCCATCCACAATGTCATCAGCGACGGCTTTCCCGGCAGCGAGGTGATGGAAACCGCCGACCTCGACAGCGCCCTGGCGATCACTGGCGATCATGACGACCTCGACCTGATCCTGCTCGACCTGAACATGCCCGGTATGCACGGCCTGGGCGGTTTGATCAACCTGCGCAACGAGGCGCCGACCATCCCGGTGGTGATCGTCTCGGCCGAACAGGACAAGCAGGTGGTGCTGCAGGCCATTACCTACGGCGCCGTCGGCTTTATCACCAAATCCTCGCCACGCTCACAGATGACCGAGGCCATCGAGCAGATTCTCAACGGCAATGTCTACTTGCCGCCGGACATCATCCGCACGCAAAAGAGCAGCAGCCGGCGCAACCAGGGTGACCATCAGGGCTTTGCCCCCGAGCTGCTGCAAGCCCTGACCCGCAAGCAGTTGCTGGTGCTCGAACGCATGACCAAGGGCGAATCGAACAAGCAGATCGCCTACAACCTCGACATCGCCGAAACCACGGTCAAGGCTCACGTCTCGGCGATTTTGCGCAAGCTCAACGTGCACAACCGCGTGCAGGCGATCCTCAGTGCCGGCGACATCGACTTCACCGCTTACCTGCGGCGATAGTCACGCTCCATGACAATCATGCAAATTAGCCATTGAAACCTGGGCAAGGCCTGAAGTAAGCTCGGGCACATCAACTGGAGAGTCACATGTCGCACACCACCCTCACTCACGCTTGCAGCACTGGTCGCCTGTCGCGCCCCGTGGCCGCTGCCGAGTGCGCGACTGTCTCCCCGGCAGCGTTTTATTTTGGGTATTGGTTTAGCCACAGGCGCCGCTGATACCCTCACCGGCGCCCACTTTCAAGGGGCCGCCGAACACGAGAATACTCAACCCCCGGTCGGCCCCCCGACCGGGGGTTTTGCGTTTCAAGGCCCCGGCAATCAACGAATCACATTGAGGAACAGAACATGAACTACGCCACTTACCGTTACCAAAGCTTCAACTTCTGGCGATTTAGCCAATCCCGTTCGGGCCAGCCTGCCGCCTCCGATCGGTCACTTGTTGGTGGCACACATACACATGACGCCAATCCGGCCAACTGTCGAACACCTCGATAGGGCCGAGCGCGCGGGCCAGACCCCGCCAGCCGCCCAGGGAATTCACACCATGCAATCGTCCACCCTCGCTCTGCCACTGTCCGAACCCAGCGCTGCCAACAGCGCCGTCAGCCAACGCCTGCCGAGCCCGATGTTGCTCAAGCAGCAAATGCCGCTTTCCCCCACCCTCGCCGCCCAGGTCGAAGCCCATCGCCAGGCCGTACGCGCCATCCTCGATGGCCACGACCAGCGCCTGCTGCTGATCGTCGGCCCGTGCTCGCTGCACGACCCGCGCTCGGCCCGCGAATACGCCCAACGCCTGGCCCGCCTGGCCTCGGAGGTCAGCGACAAGATGCTCCTGGTGATGCGCGCCTACGTCGAAAAGCCGCGCACCACCGTCGGCTGGAAAGGCCTGGCCTACGATCCGCACCTGGATGGCAGCGACGACATGCACGGCGGCATCGCGCTGTCGCGCGGGCTGATGCTGGCCATGCTCGAATGCGGCCTGCCGGTGGCCACCGAGCTGCTGCAACCGATGGCGGCCGGCTACTTCGATGACCTGCTGAGCTGGGCGGCGATTGGCGCGCGCACCACCGAGTCGCAGATTCACCGTGAAATGGTCAGCGGCCTGGGTTTGCCGGTAGGCTTCAAGAACGGCACCGACGGCGGTGTTGGCATTGCCTGCGACGCGATCCGCAGCGCCGCCCACGGCCACCGGCACTTCGGCATGGACGTGCAAGGCTACCCGGCGATTGTCGAGACCCTGGGCAACGCCGACACCCACCTGGTGCTGCGCGGCGGCAGCAAGGGCCCGAACTACGACCGCCAGAGCATCGCCCTGGCCCGCCAGGGCCTGGCCAAAGCCGGCGTCGCGGCACGGATCATGGTCGATTGCAGCCACGCCAACAGCGCCAAGGACCCCCTGCGCCAGCCGGCGGTGTTCAACGAGGTGCTCGAACAGCGCCTGCAGGGCGATACCTCGCTGATCGGCATGATGATCGAGGGCCACCTGTTCGACGGTTGCCAGACACTGGGCACGCAGCCGCTCAAATACGGCGTGTCGATCACCGACGGTTGCCTGGGCTGGGATTCGACCGAGCGCTTGCTGCGTGAGGCGGCTGCGCGCTTGTGAGCCGTATCACGGGGCAAGCCGGGCGCCGCAGCGAAGCTCCCACTTGCCCCGCGACAACTATCAGCCAACCCGCATTTACGTTAGGCTTTACGTTTTACCCCAAGGAGCCACTCCCATGGCCAAAGCCACTGCCCGTCACATCCTGGTTGCCACCGAAGACAAGTGCAACGAACTCAAAGCCCAGATCGAAGCCGGCGCCGATTTCGCCGAAATCGCCAAAGCCAACTCCACCTGCCCATCGAGCCGCCAGGGCGGCGACCTGGGCTCGTTCGGCCCGGGCCAGATGGTCAAGGAGTTCGACACCGTGGTGTTCAGCGCGCCGGTCAACACCGTGCAAGGCCCGGTGAAGACCCAGTTCGGTTATCACCTGCTGGAAGTGACCAGCCGTCAGGACTGATCACTACTCTGCAAACCGGCCTCCAGGGCCGGTTTGCTCGCGCAAGTGACCTGCTAAGCTTCAGCCACAGTCGTGGTTCAGGTGGTCAGGCGCTTGCGAATTGCTCCCTTCCCCTTCTTGTTGTTCGTCTTCGGCCTGGCCCTTACCTGGTCATGCGCTGCCACGCCAGCGCCGGTCCACGCCCTGACGGTATACGGCGAAGCACCGCGCTATCCGTCCAGCTTCCAGCACTTGCGCTACGCCAACCCCGATGCGCCCAAAGGCGGCAGCCTGCGCCGCTCGGCCATCGAAATCGGCCAGTTCGACCACATCATTCCCTACATCGACAAGGGCATCGGCGTTGCCGAGGTCGATGGCTGGCTGTATTCGCCGCTGGCGGTGCGCTCCCAGGATGAGCCCTACACCGTGTACGGGCTGGTGGCGCAAAAGCTTGAGCGTGATCCGCAAGGGCTGTGGCTGCGCTTCTATCTTGACCCGCGTGCGCGCTTTGCCGATGGCCAGCCGATCCGCGCCGAGGATGTGCGCTACACCTTCTCGCTGTTGATGCGCGCCGGCAGTCTCAAGTACCGCACCCAGTTCGCCGATGTCTCTGAGGTAAAGGTCGAGAACCCGCGCCAGATCATCTTTTACTTCAAGAACAACCAGAACCGCACCTTGCCTCTGGACCTGGCGACCCTGCCGGTGCTGCCCGAACACTGGTGGAAAGACCGCGATTTCGCCAATGGCGCAGGCTTCGAGGCGCCGCTGGGCAGCGGCCCGTACAGCGTCGGGCGGGTCGACAACGGCCGCAGCATCACCTTCGAGCGTAACAAGAGCTGGTGGGCGCGCGACCTGCCGGTCAACCGTGGCCGTTACAACTTCGACCAGGTGCGCATCGAGTACTTTGGCGACACCGAAGTGGCGCGCCAGGTGCTGCGCGGCGGCGGCTTCGACTACAACCGCGAGTTCTCGGCCACCGCCTATACCCTCGGCTACGCCAGCCCGGCGCTGGACGATGGCCGCCTGCAGCGCGCGCACCTGGCCAAGGACGCCCCGCAAACCGCCCAGGGCTTTGTCTTCAACCTGCAACGCCCGGTGTTCAAGGACCGCCGGGTGCGCCAGGCGCTGGGCCTGCTGTGGGACTTCGAGTGGAGCAACCGGCAGATGATGCGCAACCTGTACATTCGCCAGCAGAGCTTTTTCGCCAATACCGAACTGGCCGCGCGCAACCTGCCCGACGCCCAGGAGCTCAAGCTGCTGGAGCCGTTGCGCGGGCAGATACCCGACGAGGTCTTCAGCCAGGTGTTCGAAGCGCCGCGCAGCGACGGCTCGGGGCTGATCCGCGACCAGCAGCTACAAGCCCTCGAACTGCTCGAAGCGGCAGGCTGGCAGCCGCGCGGTGATCAACTGGTCAATGCCCAGGGTGAACCGCTGAGCTTTACCTTCCTCAACGGCCAGGCCGGTTTCGAACGCTTGCTGCTGCCGTGGAAGCGCAACCTGGCGCAGATCGGCATCACCCTGGAGATCCGCCGCATCGACGCCTCGCAATACGTCAACCGGCTGATGGCCCGCGACTACGACCTGATCGTCACCGGCTACCCGGTGTCGCCGTCGCCCGGGCTTGAGCTGTACAACTATTTTGGTTCGGCGGCGGCCAGCGACCCCGGCTCGAACAACTACATGGTGCTCCAGGACCCGGCCGTGGACCGCTTGCTCGACGGCCTGGTCAAGGCCGAAACCAAGGCCGACATGCTCCGTCATGCCCATGCCCTGGACCGTGTGCTGAGCTGGAACTACTACTGGATTCCCAACTATTACCCACCCGGCTCATCCACTGTCTGGTGGAACCGCTTCGGCCTGCCCAAGGTGCAGCCGAGCAACGACGAAGGCCTGGACAGCTGGTGGCAAGTCAGCCCGACGCCGCTGACCAACGTGCAGATGGCCGAGCGCCTGGGGAGCCGGCCATGATCGGCTACATCCTGCGCCGTCTGCTGCTGATCATCCCGACCTTGCTGATTATCCTGCTGGTCAATTTCGTCATCGTCCAGGCTGCCCCCGGCGGCCCGGTGGAACAAGCGGTAGCGCGCCTGCAGGGGATCGGCGGCGGTGCGCCGGGTGCCAGCAGCGAAACCCTGCACGCAAGCTCCAGGGCCAGCCGTGGCCTGGACCCCAAGCTGCTGGAAGACATCAAGCGCCAGTACGGTTTCGACAAGTCGGCGCCCGAGCGCCTGTGGCTGATGCTCAGCCAGTACGCCCGGCTGGACTTCGGCTCAAGCTTTTTTCGCGGCGCCAAGGTCACCGACCTGATCCTTGAGAAGATGCCGGTGACCCTGTCGCTGGGTTTCTGGGCCACACTGATCACCTACCTGGTGTCGATCCCGTTGGGGATCCGCAAGGCGGTGCGCCACGGCACCGCGTTCGATGCCTGGAGCAGCAGCCTGATCGTCATTGGCTACGCCCTGCCCTCGTTCCTGTTCGCCCTGCTGCTGATCGTGCTGTTTGCCGGCGGCACCTCGCTGAACTGGTTTCCGGTGCGCGGGCTGGTGTCGGAAGATTTCGACCAGCTCAGCCTGTTGGGCAAGATCGCTGATTACTTCTGGCACCTGGTGCTGCCGGTGGGCGCGCTGGTAATTGGCGGCTTTGCCACCCTGACCCTGCTGACCAAGAACGCCTTTCTCAACGAGATCACCCGCCAGTACGTGATCACCGCCCGGGCCAAAGGCCTGAGCGAGCAACGGGTGCTGTACGGGCATGTGTTTCGCAACGCCATCCTGCTGGTGGTGGCCGGCATTCCCCAGGCGTTGATCAGCGTGTTCTTTGCAGGTTCCCTGCTGATCGAGGTGATCTTCTCCCTCGACGGCCTGGGGCGCATGAGCTACGAGGCGGCGGTGGCGCGGGATTATCCGGTGGTGTTCGGCTCGCTGTTCATCTTTACCCTGTTCGGCCTGCTGGTGCGCCTGATCGGCGACCTGTGCTACACCCTGGTCGACCCGCGCATCGACTTTGCCACGAGGGCGCACTGATGTTCAGCCTGTCGCCGGTATCGCGCAGGCGCCTGCAGCGCTTTCGGCGCAACCGTCGTGGCTGGGTGTCGCTGTGGCTGTTTGCCTTGTTGCTGCTGGTGAGCCTGGGGGCGGAGCTGGTGGCCAACGACAAGCCATTGCTGTTGAGCTATCAAGACCAGCTGTATTACCCGGCGTTCAAACGTTACAGCGAGCAGCAGTTCGGCGGCCAGCTGCCATTCCAGCCGGACTACCGCAGCCAGTACGTACGCCAGCTGATCGAAGGCCAGGGCGGCTGGATGCTGTTTGCACCGGTGCCGTTCAGCGCCGATACACCGAACTACGATTTGCTGGTGCCCGCCCCCAGCCCGCCGTCGGCGGTCAACTGGCTGGGTACCGACGACCAGGCCCGCGATGTACTGGCGCGGGTGCTGTATGGCACTCGGGTGTCGATTCTGTTTGCCCTGGCGCTGACCCTGATCAGCACCCTGATCGGCATCGCCGCCGGCGCCTTGCAGGGCTACCACGGTGGTTGGGTCGACCTGATCGGCCAGCGCTTGCTGGAGGTCTGGTCGGGGCTGCCGGTGTTGTACCTGCTGATCATCCTCAGCGGCTTTGTCGAGCCAAACTTCTGGTGGCTGCTGGGGATCATGGCGCTGTTTTCCTGGCTGGCGCTGGTGGACGTGGTGCGCGCCGAGTTCCTGCGTGGGCGCAACCTCGAGTACGTGCTGGCCGCCCGTGCCCTGGGCCTGCCTGACCGTTGGGTGATCCTGCGGCACATTTTGCCCAATGCCATGAACGCCACCCTGACCTACCTGCCGTTTATTCTCACCGGCGCCATCACCACCCTCACCGCCCTGGATTTTCTCGGCTTCGGCATGCCCGCCGGCAGCGCTTCGCTGGGCGAGTTGGTGACCCAGGGCAAGCAGCATTTGCAGGCACCGTGGCTGGGCTTTACCGCGTTCTTTGCCCTGGCATTGATATTGTCGCTGTTGGTGTTCATTGGCGATGCCTTGCGCGAAGCCTTCGATCCACGGGCATAATCGCAGCCTTTACCCCGGCGGAGCGGCCCATGCAGGACAGTGACAGCCTCAAGGACTATCAGCAGGTGCGCCTGCTGGCGATTCGTTCGCTGTTCGAGATCATCGAGCAGTCCAGCGAAGGCACGATCATCGTCGACCGCGATGCGCGCATTGTCTGGATGAACCAGCGCTATGCCCGGCGCTTTGGCCTTGAAGACGCCAGCAGCGCCATCGGCCAGCCGTGCGAAAGTGTCATCCCCGGCAGCCTGATGCGCGAGGTGCTGAGCAATGGCCGGCCGATCCTGCTTGACATGCTCGACACCCCCAAGGAGCCGCTGGTGGTCATGCGCCTGCCGGTGCACGACGCCGCCGGCACGCTGATCGGCGCTATCGGTTTTGCCCTGTTCGACGAGCTGCGCAGCCTCTCGCCGCTGCTCAAGCGCTACGCCAGCATGCAGCAGGAACTGGCCTCGACCCGTTCGTTGCTGCGCGCCCGCCAGGCCAAGTACAGCTTCGCTCAGTTCATCGGCACCAGCGCCGCCAGCCTTGAAGTCAAGCGCCGCGCCCGGCGTGGCGCCAGCAGTGACTCACCGGTGTTGCTGCTGGGTGAAACCGGCACCGGCAAAGAGCTACTGGCCCATGCCATTCATGCCGCTTCGCCGCGGGCGCACAAGGCGTTTGTCAGCATCAACAGCGCCGCAATCCCGGAGACGCTGCTCGAAGCCGAGTTCTTCGGCACCGCCCCGGGCGCCTTTACCGGCGCCGAGCGCAAGGGCCGCCCGGGCAAACTGCAGATTGCCGAGGGTGGCACGCTGTTTCTCGATGAAATCGGTGACATGCCCTTGCCGCTGCAAAGCAAGCTGCTGCGCGTCTTGCAGGAGAAGGAATACGAGCCGGTCGGCTCCAACCAGATGATCCACAGCGATGTGCGGATCATTGCCGCCACCTCCACCGACCTGCAGGCGGCCATGGCCCGTGGCGAGTTTCGTGCCGACCTGTACTACCGCTTGAACGTGCTGCCGATCCAGGTGCCGCCGCTGCGTGAACGCCTGGAGGATTTGCCAGCGTTGAGCGAGGCGATTCTTGAAGAGCTGGGCAGCCAGCACGAGCTGGACGATGGCGCCCAGGCGCTGCTGGCCCGGCATGCCTGGCCGGGCAATATCCGCGAGCTGCGCAATGTACTGGAACGGGCGACCTTGCTGGCCGATCAAGCGCGCCTGGGGCTGGGCGATGTTCAGGCGGCGCTGGGCGACCTGGCGCCGCTGCCGGTTGAAGCCGCCACGTTGAGCTATAAACAGGCCTGTGCCGATTTTGAGCGGCAGTTACTCGAAAACACCCTGGCGCGCTGTGCCGGGAATGTACCGCAAGCGGCGCGGCAGCTGGGGTTGGGACGCTCGACGCTGTACAAGAAACTGGTGGCGCTGGGGATCAAGTCTCAATAAAGAGATATGTGTTTCTTTTTTGAGATTGTTATCGCGGGGCAAGCCCGCTCCCACCGGGAAGATGTCCGACGGCAGGAGCGGGCTTGCCCCGCGAACCGTTCAATCTCAATTCAGAGACTTTCATCTCAAAAAAACAAACTATATCTATATAAATCAACAGCTTAAAGAGTTGGCACGATTCCCGCTATCGCCTCCTGACCAACAAAAACAAGATGCACCCAAGGAGACACTCGATGAGTGTGATCATCGCCCTGGCAGCCCTGGCGCTGCTGATGCTGGCTGCCTACCGTGGTTATAGCGTTATCCTCTTCGCCCCCATCGCCGCCCTCGGCGCGGTGCTGTTGACCGACCCTTCGGCAGTCGCCCCGGCCTTTACCGGGGTGTTCATGGAAAAAATGGTCGGCTTTATCAAGCTGTACTTTCCGGTGTTCTTGCTCGGCGCGGTGTTCGGCAAGCTGATCGAGCTGTCGGGTTTTTCGCGCTCGATCGTCGCCGCCGCCATCCGCCTGCTTGGCACCCGCCAGGCCATGCTGGTGATCGTGCTGGTCTGCGCCCTGCTCACCTACGGCGGCGTGTCGCTGTTTGTGGTGGTGTTTGCGGTGTACCCGTTTGCCGCCGAGATGTTCCGCCAGAGCAACATCCCCAAGCGCCTGATCCCGGCAACCATTGCCCTGGGCGCGTTTTCGTTCACCATGGATGCGCTGCCCGGCACCCCGCAGATCCAGAACATCATCCCCAGTACCTTCTTCAACACCACCGCCTGGGCCGCGCCCTGGCTGGGCCTGATCGGTACGCTGTTCGTGTTCTGCACCGGCATGCTTTACCTGCAGCGCCAGCGCAACAAGGCCCAGCGCGCCGGCGAAGGCTACGGCAGCGAGCTGCGCAACGAGCCGGAAACCGCCGCCGACCTCAAGCTGCCCAACCCGCTGCTGGCACTGTCGCCACTGCTGCTGGTAGGGGTGATGAACCTGCTGTTCACCCACTGGATTCCGGCCTGGTACGGCAAGACCCATAGCCTCAATTTGCCAGGCATGAGCGCGCCGGTACAGACCGACATCGCCAAACTCACGGCGATCTGGGCGGTGGAAGCGGCCTTGCTGCTGGGCATCCTGCTGGTGCTGGTGGCAGGCTTTGGCGCGATCAAGAGCCGCCTGGCCGAGGGCAGCAAAAGCGCGGTCAGCGGCGCCTTGCTGGCGGCGATGAACACCGCGTCCGAATATGGCTTTGGTGCGGTGATTGCCTCGCTGCCGGGCTTTCTGGTGCTGGCCGACGCGCTCAAGGCGATCCCCAATCCGCTGGTCAATGAAGCGATTACCGTGACCTTGCTGGCCGGTATCACCGGCTCCGCGTCCGGTGGTATGAGCATCGCCCTGGCAGCGATGTCCGACAGCTTCATCGCCGCCGCCAATGCGGCCAACATCCCCCTTGAAGTGCTGCACCGGGTCGCGGCCATGGCCAGCGGCGGCATGGACACCCTGCCGCACAACGGCGCGGTGATTACCCTGCTGGCGGTCACCGGCCTGACCCACCGCGAGGCCTACAAGGATATTTTCGGCATTACCCTGATCAAGACCCTGGCAGTGTTCGTGGTGATTGCTACGTTCTATGCCACCGGTATCGTCTAAGGAGCACCTCATGAGTCTCAATGGCAAGACAGCAGTCGTCACCGGCTCCACCAGCGGCATCGGCCTGGGCATCGCCCAGGTACTGGCCAAGGCCGGGGCCAATTTGATCCTCAATGGCTTTGGCGATGCCCGCGCGGCGATTGCCGAAGTCGCCCGCCACGGCACCCGGGTCGGCCATCACCCGGCCGACCTTAGCGATGTGGCGCAGATCGAAGACCTGTTCGCCTATGCGGAACGCGAGTTCGGCGGCGTCGATATCCTCGTCAACAATGCCGGCATCCAGCATGTGGCAGCGGTCGAAGACTTCCCGGTGGGGCGCTGGGATTCGATCATCGCCGTCAACCTCTCGGCAGTGTTCCATGGCACCCGCCTGGTGCTGCCGGGCATGCGTGCGCGCAACTGGGGACGGATCGTCAACATCGCCTCGGTGCACGGCCAGGTCGGCTCCACCGGCAAGGCCGCTTATGTCGCCGCCAAGCACGGGGTGGTCGGCCTGACCAAGGTGGTCGGGCTGGAAACCGCCACCAGCAACATCACCTGCAACGCCATTTGCCCCGGCTGGGTACTGACGCCGCTGGTGCAGAAACAGATCGATGATCGCACCGCCAGCGGAGTCGATCCTCAGCAGGCCCAGCACGACTTGCTGGCCGAGAAGCAGCCGTCGTTGGCCTTTGTCACTCCCGAACACCTGGGTGAGCTGGTATTGTTCCTCTGTAGCGAGGCTGGCAGTCAGGTTCGTGGCGCTGCCTGGAACATCGATGGCGGCTGGCTGGCCCAATGACGGGCAGCCTTGCACCCTGGCTGCGGCATCGTGTTTTTTTATCTGCAAGGAGGCCTTATGCGCCCACGCTCCCTCACCGCGTTGTTCACCCTGACCCTGGCGGCCGCTACTTCGGTACAAGCTGCCAGCCTCAAGGATGTAGCGCCCTACCCCGAGGCCGAAAAAGGCTTTAGCCGCCAGGTGATCCACCTGCCAAAACAGGCTGACGAGTCGGCCTACAAACTCGAAGTGCTGGCTGGCAAACAGCTGGAAGTCGACTGCAACCGCCAGCACCTGGGCGGCAACCTCGAAGAACAAACCCTGCAAGGCTGGGGCTACAACTACTACCGCCTGGAAAAAGTCTCGGGCCCGGCCTCGACCCTGATGGCCTGCCCGGACGGCAAGAAGAAACAGGCGTTCGTGCCGGTGGTTGGCGACGGTTTCCTGCTGCGCTACAACAGCAAGCTGCCGGTGGTGGTGTATGTGCCGGAAGGTGTTGAAGTGCGCTACCGCGTGTGGTCGGCTTCGAGCAAAGTGAAAAAAGCGACAGTGGAATAAAGCGCTGCTGCTTGAATAACAGCCCTGTGGGAGCGGCGGTGCGGTGCAAACAGGTACTGTATGCCTTTCGCCGGCACCGACGCCCTGGCCAACCCCGAAGCCCTTGAGCAATTTCGTGACCGCCAAGCGCTTCGCGATCAGGCATAATGCGCGGTTTTTACCCGTTGCGAAGGTAGGTTCAGATGAAAGCACAGGCCCGGCACATTCTGGTCAAGACCGCTGAAGAGGCCGAACAGCTCAAGCAACGCATCGCCAAGGGCGAGGCGTTCGATGTGCTGGCCAAGAAGTACTCCACCTGCCCGTCCGGCAAGCGCGGTGGCGACCTGGGCGAAGTGCGCCCCGGGCAGATGGTCGGCGCCATCGACCAGGTGATTTTCAAAAAGCCACTGCGCACCGTGCACGGCCCGATCAAGAGCAAGTTCGGCTATCACCTGGTGCAGGTGTTCTACCGCGATTAAAGGCTGTCGCGACGCCGTTGCAAGCGTTGACTGCGCTGGTCTTCAAGGTCATTGCGCAGGCCGACGATCAGGTTGGAAATCGCCCGGCTGCTGGTCAGTTGCTCGGCACTGATGCCGGTCACCAGCAAGTCGACCCGCTCACAGCTGCGGTCGAACACCCGCACGGTCAGCGAGCGGTCGGCAGCCAGGGTGCATTGGCAGCGGGTGGGTAAAAAACTGCTTTCTATGATGTTGCGCAACTCCAGGGTCGAGAGCATCGGTACATCTCCTTGGCAGGTGGCGGACAGCGGTTCCGTGTTGCCCGGTCCAGCCCCAAGACTAGGCCATATTTCCCAGGCGAATCAGACCCTTTCACTATAAGCACCTGGCGCTTTTACCGACCGGCGGACGGTAGCGGCCATTCGCCACCTAGCATTTTTGTCAGTTGCCGATATTGCGGATTGCTCTATACCTGCAAAGCAAGACCCGTCCGGTACTAACAAGGTGGCTGGACAGCCAGTGGGCCAATGCCTGGAAGATATGGAGCCTGCCTGATGCGAATTTCGCTTATCGCGGTACTCAGCGCCCTACCCCTTGCGGCCCTGGCCCAGAACCTGGTGGTCAGGCCCGGCGATACCCTCGGTGTGGTCGTGCAGACACCCTTGGTCGATGACTTCCTGATGACCGGTGGCACCCTGCAATCCCTTGCCCAGGGCGATGGCCGCGATACCTTCAACATGTCACTGGGGCAGATCATCGGTGCCTTCGAAGACGGCGACATCGCATTCTTCTCTGGCGGCCGCATCGGCCGGGTCGACATGAAGCTGGACAACAACATTTTCAGCATGTCCGGCGGCACCATCGTCGGCAACCTGGTCACCGGCTTTGGCAATGACCAGATCTTCCTCAACGCCGGGTTCATCGGCGGCAACATCAGCACCAGTGGCGGCACCGATGTCTTCGTGATTACCGGCGGCACGCTGCAGGGCAACCTGCTGGCGAGCTTTGGCAATGACTCGCTCAAATGGCAAGGCGGCATCATTCGCGGCAGCGTCGACATGGGCGGCAACGATGATGTGGCAGCCCTCGAAGGCCTGGGCAGCACGCTGCTGAACATCACCGTCAACGGTGGGGCCGGCATCGACAGCCTGACCTTCAACAACAGCCAGCCGGTGGGGGGCGACCGTTATATCAATTGGGAGTCAGTCAGCCTGATCAACGCCAGCCTGTTCAAACTGGATAACACCCTGACCCTGGGCGATGCCAGTGCCGTTGCCGCGCCCACCCGCCTTGACATCGACGCCAGCAGTTCGCTGGTCTCGCGTACCGGGGTGATCAGCCCCTTCACCGCCGGCCAGCAACTGACGGTCAACAACAGCGGGCTTATCGACCTGAGCAGCGGCGGCGATGCCCAAGGGCGGTTGACCATCAATGGCAACTACACCGGCAACGGCGGCACCCTCAAGCTCAACAGCGTACTGGCCGGCGATGGCGCGCCATCTGATCGGCTGGTGGTCAGCGGCGGGAGGATCTCCGGTAGCACCAACCTGCAGATCAGCAACTTGCGCGGCGCCGGTGCGGTAACCAGCCAGAACGGTATCCAGGTGGTCGAAGCCATCAACGGCGCCACCAGCAGCAACACCGCCTTCGTCCAGACACAGGTGTTGTCGGCCGGGGCGTTTGACTATCGCCTGTTCAAAGGCGGGGTGACTGCTGATAGCGTGAACAGCTGGTACCTGCGTTCCACCGTCGTCGTGCCCACCCCGTTGCCGGAGCCAGTTACACCTGTTGAACCCGGTACGCCGGTTGACCCCGGAACACCGGTTGATCCTGGTACGCCAGTCGAACCCGGCACACCGGTTGTGGTGGTGCCGCCGCCAATCCCTGGCCCTGCTCCCGGCCAGCCTGACTTGCCGCCACCGCCGGCGCCCGGCGTGAGCATCCCGCTGTACCGCCCGGAAGTTGCCGTCTATGCCGCTGCGCCCCGGGCTGCGGCATTGATTGCACGCTCGGCGCTGGGCACCTTTCACCAACGTCAGGGCGACCAGAGCCTGCTGAACCAGGATGGCGCGTTATCGGCCAGCTGGGGCCAGGCTTATGGCGACAATTTCCACCAGAGCTGGTCGGGCACTGTCAGCCCAAGCCTGGATGGTAGCCTGTACGGCTTCAAGGTTGGCCAGGACCTCTATGCCTGGCTCAACGACGATGGCATGCGCCAGCACGTCGGCATGTATGTCGGTCACAGTCGCCTGAGCGGCGATGTAAAGGGCTTCGCCCTGGGCTTTGAAGACAACAAGGTTGGCGACCTGAAACTCGACAGCGACAGCGTTGGCGCCTACTGGACCCTGATCGGCGCGCAGCCATGGTATGTCGATGCCGTGGTGCAGTATTCCGACCTCGACGGCCGGGCCAAATCCGATCGCGGCGACAAGCTCGACCTCAACGGCCACGCCTGGACAGCTTCATTGGAGGCCGGCTACCCGTTCCCCCTGTCGCCCCGCTGGACTATCGAGCCACAAGCGCAGCTCATCGCCCAGAAAGTCTCGCTCGACAGCGCCAACGACAGTGTCGCCCACGTCAGTTTCGACGCCCAGACCGAGCTCACCGGGCGCCTGGGCGTGCGCCTGGAAGGCAACTTCAAACCCGCTGCCATGCCCTTGCAACCCTACTTGCAGGCCAATATCTGGCACGGCGATGGTGGCCGCGACACCCTGACCTTCGACAACCTCGACAAGGTCAAGACCGACTACCGTTACACCTCCATGGACATCGGTACCGGCCTGGTCGCTCAGGTCAACCAGAACTTCAGCGTGCATGTCGGCATCGACTACGCCACCAACCTCGACGCCAACCAACAGGAGCGAGTCGGCGCCAACCTCGGTTTACGCCTTAGCTACTAGGCGCGCCGCGCTGCCAGCAAGCCGACCCCGGCGCAGCCGAGCAGCGTAGCGCTGACCCGGTTGAATAATCGGCGTGGCCCGGGCTGGCTGAACCAGCGCTGCAGGTAGGCGCCCAGCCAGGCATAAATCGCGATGGCCAGCCACTCCAGCAGCAGGAACAGCCCGCCCAGCCAGGCGAACTGTTCGGCCACCGGCACCGGGCTGGCGACGCTGACAAACTGCGGCAGGAAGGCGGTGAAAATCAGAATCGCCTTGGGGTTGCCCGCCGCCACCCAGAACTCCTGGCGCGCCAGGCGCAAGGCACCGCGGCGTTGCCCGTCAGCCGCCAGCGCCTCGCCCACCGGCGCCCGCCACAGCTGCCAGGCGATGTAGAACAGATAGGCTGCGCCCAGCACCTTGACCACCAGGAACAGGTATTCGCTGGTGTGCAGCACCACTGCCAGGCCCATGGCCGCCAGCACGATCATCCCGGCAAAGGCCAGCAGCCGGCCAATACCTGCCACACAGGCAATGCGCAGGCCGTAGCGGCTGGCATTGTTCAGCGACAACAGGTTGTTAGGGCCAGGGGCCATGTTCAGGGCAAAGCAGGCCGGGATGAACAGCGCGAGGGTGGACAGGTCCATTGGGGGCTCTCCGGTGACAGGAGCGACAAGGTTCCTGCGCGCAGCGTTGCCGGGTCAAGGTACAGCTGAGGGAAAAAACTGTGTGCCTGGCAATACACCCTGCCCCTTTGCCAACAAGCACTTGGCTTGCGGCTAAAGCGATTCGCTTGAACGTGCCGCACCAGTGATAGCAAAACAATATCAGCGCTCACCTTGGGCTTGGCTATACCTCCCTCTGGCACATACGTGCCCGGGTGCACGGAGGCTGCACACAGGAAAGCAGCGCACCGTCACCTGCCCTGTCAACGCTAGGAAAAGGACATTTCCATGGAAAGCATCGGTGTACTCGCCACCCAGACCAACTGGAACGGTGGCCAACGTCTTACCCTCAATGCCGGCGATACCGCCACCTGCACTACCCTGAGCCCGGGGCAGTTGTACGGGATCTTCATCTACAACTCGGCGCAGAACCAGACCAGCGCCACGGTCAATGTGAACTGGAGCAACAGCCAGCCGCCTTGCCCGATCACCGTGCCTGGCACCACCGCCAATGCCGGCCTTGCCTCAATAGGGTTTGTCTCGGGTACGGATACCCAGACAGTCTCGGTGTCGATTGCCCCCAACAGCGGCCTGGCCCAGGTGGATATCTGGCTCGGTAGCGTCAGCATGCCGATCAACACCGCCGGCTTGAACAACCAGGCGTTGCAGGCCAATGGCGAGCTCTACCCGTTCAGCAAGTACAGCCGCTACTACGCAGTGCCACCTTCAAAATGGATGAGCCTGACGATTGCCAGCAAGATCACCCAGTTCGTCTCCTGTCAGTTCCGCGAGGAAAAGGCCGTCGTCTACGTGATCAATGAAACCTCGAACGGCTTGTTGTCGGGCCAGATCACTTCCATCGGGCCAACCGCCAAGACCGCTGGCGTGGTGACCATCCTGCCAACCAGCTTGCAGAGCATCACCAATACCCTGCAGGGCGATGGCAGCCAATGGGTGTGGATGGATGCCGATAGTGCGCAAGATTCGCAATCGGCCAGCATCGCCTTGCAGTCCATGTAATTTCGCCTGAGCTTGCGCAAACGCCCCTCCCGGCAACGTGAGGGGCGTTTGTTTTAGCCGGTGGATTGCGGATAAGCTGCAGGCTTCGCCCCCTTGAGGCTGTCGTGATGCTGCGGGCCACCGGCAAAAACCCTACCCTGTTCTGGCGTGACCCGGCCCTGCCCTTTGTCGAGAGCCGCCGCGCCTGCGACAGCCGTGCCTGCTACAAGGCGCACAGCCACCCCACGTTCTCGATTGGCGCGGTCGATCAGGGCTGCAGTGTGTTCACCGGCGCGGGTAAAGCGCAAATGCGCCTGTTGCCCGGCACCCTGGTGTTCGTCCCGGCGCACTGCGTGCATGCCTGCAACCCCGAGCCCGGGCTGAGCTGGAGCTACCAGATGCTCCACCTCGACGCCGGCTGGCTGCAAGCCCTGCGCCTGGAGTCGGCCCTGGCCCCGCAGGTTCAGGCAAGGCCTGCGCGGATCACCCGCAACCCTTCTACCTATGAGCGCTTTACCCGGCTCAACGACTTGCTGTTCTCCGAGGCCTGCGCCGGTGTGAAAGAGGCCGCGCTGATCGAGTTCATCGGTGATCATGATGACCAGGCGCCAGCCACCACAGCTCAGGCGCTTGAACACCGCCTGCAACCCTTGCTCGAGCGCCTTGCCCAGGAAGACGCCAGCAACCTGTCGCTGGGCGAACTGGCGAGCAGCGCCGGCATGGGCCGTTACCAACTGATCCGGGCGTTTCGCGCCGCCACCGGCCTCACTCCCCATGCCTGGCAGTTGAACCTGCGCATCAACCGTGCCCGCCAGTGGCTGCGCAAGGGCCAGGACATGGCCGACATTGCCTACCGCCTGGGTTTTGCCGACCAGAGCCACTTCCAGCGGGTGTTCAAGGCCCATACCGGGGTGACGCCCGGCCTGTACCGCAGCTGAGCGCGCAATTTTCTTCAATACAGGCGCTGCAGCCGCTACGGACAATCAGCAACCCTCTTGCTGAAGAAGTCCGAAACCGATGGAGCAGTTTTTACTCATTGCCGCCGCGCACTTTCTTGCCTTGCTGTCACCCGGCCCGGATTTTTTCCTGGTCGCGCGCACCTCCATGAGCGCCGGCTGGCTGAAGGCAACCGGCGCCTGCCTGGGCATTGCCATGGCCAATGGCGTGTTTATTGTCGCAGCCTTTGCCGGAGTGTCGGCGCTGCGCCCGGACAGCACGCTGTTTGTCCTCGTCCAGTTGGCCGGTTGCGCCTATTTGCTGTACCTGGGCGTGCTGTTCCTGCGCCATGCCGGTGCCAGCGCCCTGACCCCGGTGGGCGATGACCTTGTACGGCTAAAGAACCCGTGGTTCCAGGGCCTGGTGATGGGCTTGGTGTCGGGGATTCTCAACCCGAAGAACGCGCTGTTCTATGTCAGCCTGGCCAGCATGGTCGCGGCCAGCCAGGCCAGTGCTGGCTGGAAATGGCTGTATGGCCTGTGGATGTTCAGCGCGGTGTTGCTGTGGGATGTGCTGGTGGCCGCGGCCATTGGCAACCTGCGGGTACGCCGGCGCTTTGCCCGGCTGCTGCCCTGGCTTGAGCGGGTGTCGGGGGTGGTGCTGATGCTGATGGCGCTGGGGGTGATCATTCACCTGGCCTGGCGGTGAGCACCGTAAGGCTGGCGAGGTCGAGCAGGCTGAACTGGCCGCTGGCCCAGCCGCCGGTGTCGATATGCCAGATATTACCCAGCACCCGCACCTCACGCTGCGGGGTGTGCCCGACCACCAGCGCCCGCAGCCCCTCAACGGGCGTCTCATCGCCAGCAGCCAGGCGCTTGCGCGACCATTGGCAAACTTCCTGGACCTCGCTCGGTGGCGTGCTCACCAGCAGCTCGCGTAATTGCGACCAGTGGCGGAACGGGCAATCGGCATGCAGCAGGGCGATCAGCCCGTCTGCGGTTTCCACCTCAAGGGCCAGCGGCAGGCGCCGAAAGCGCTCGGCAAAGCGCGCCTGTTCATCGCTGTCCAGGGCCAGGAACCAGCCGCCGCCGGCGGCGCGGTACTGGCTGTAGTCGAGGGTGCCGCCATCAACGTGGGTGATCGCCAAGGCTTCATGGTTGCCCTGCACCGCGTGGAACCACGGCTTGGCCAGCCACTCCAGGGCCTGCGGGCACTCCGGGCCGCGGTCGACCAGGTCGCCAACGCTGAACAGGCGGTCTACCGCCGGATCGAAGCCAATAGCTGCCAGCCGCTCCTGCAGGCGTGAAAAATGCCCATGGATATCGCCCACGGCCACGTCCCGCCCGCGCCTGTTGGCTGTAAACCGCTCGATCCTGCGCACTGCCGACTCCTCTGTTTTCAATCCGTACAGGCGTACAATGAAGCCTGTGCAGCACACTGTGCAAGGCTGCACCTGGAGGTGAATCATGCGCCCTGCCCTGACCCTGGCCACCTTGAGCCTTTTGGCCTGCAACAGCCTGGCGCAACCGGCGGCCGCGCCCAACGTCGAAGTCACCTTCGACAAACCCGAACACTTTCGCGACGCCAGCCTCGACAGCAACGGCTACCCACGCGGCGCCGATGCCTATGTGATGAAGGAACTGAGCGCCTACCTGGTCAAGCTCGGCCAGCGTTACCTGGCGCCCGGCCAGAGCCTGCGCATCGACATCCGCGATATCGACCTGGCGGGCCAGTACGAACCGTGGCGGGCCAATGCCTATTCAGTGCGGATCATGCGTGACGTCACCTGGCCCAGTATCGACCTGCACTATGCCCTGTCGCAACCCGGCCAGGTTGTCAGCCAGGCCGATGCCCATGTGAGCGACAAGTTCTACCTGCAGCGCCCGGGCCGGCGCGCCGACAGCGACCGCCTGTATGCCGAAAAGGCCATGCTCCAGGAGTGGTTTCGCAAGCAGTTCAGCGTGCAGCACCAGACCTCGGGCTTTTAGCCATCAGCTGTTATGCTGGCGGTTTTCCAGCCGTCAGAGGACGGCCCGCAAGCAAGGACGCTTATGCGCAAACGCTCTCGCCCGTGGGATAGCAACGACCTGGGAGTGCTGGCCCTGGCCATCGCCGCGCTGACTGGCGCCTTATGGCTGACCCTGTCGTACTGGATAGACCAGGAACGCGGCTGGGTCCGCATGCCCCGGGGTGGTCGCACGGGCTCCGGCTACATCACCTACTACGCCGACCTGCAGCCAGAAGAATTCCACCGGGCCCTGTTGTTCAACCTGTGGTTTGCCGGCGCCTTGCTGATCGCCGGCCTGCTGCTGGGCTGGGCGGTGACGAAAATGCGCCGCTATCCGTCATACAACCGTCACACAGTTTCACGCAACACCCCTCTCAAGTAACGGAGCGGCATTAACATGGACGTGGGCAAGATTGCAGCACTGCTGGTGGTGCTGGGGCTGGCAACGCCGGCCTGGGCCGGTGAACCGATCGAGAACCCGATCGAACGCAGCACCATGGTGGTGGCAATTGGCGTCAGCGTCGTCGTGGCCAGCCCGTTTATCACCACCACCGGTGCGCCGGCGCTGTTCAAGTCGGCCAAGGATGACGCCACCGCGTTCGTCGGCTCCGACGGCGCCATACGTGGCGTCGCCTTCGAACGGGCGGTGCAGGAATACCGGGCCGGCAGCGGCCCACGGCCGATGAGCGACATGCAACTGGCCCTGGCCATCGTCACCCTCTAGCGGCGCCGAACCTGACCCTGACCAAGCGGTCCAACCCTTAGAGCCTGTTGTTGAGCAACAGTGCCGAGGAGGATCCCCATGGTCACTCACTTCAAGACCGCCGGCCACCTGGCCTGCGGACACCACGGTAAAAACCTGGTCGCCAGCAGCGAACTCAATCAGGTCAAATGCCGTAGCTGCCGCAACACCGATGCGTTCAAGACCGCACGCAAAGACCAGCGCAATGCCGCCCGACGCGCACGCAGGGCCAGCACCCAGCACGCCGCCAGCGACTGGCGCAGTGCCTGGGTCGAGCGCCTGAGCGCCCTGCCCGGTCGCCAGCGCTTGCCCCGCGGCTTTGCCGATCAGGGTTTTGTCTGAGCGCAAGCGCTTAGCTGGCGTTGACCAGGCGCCTGAGGGCAATGGGTGCGATAAAGCGGTGAAACGGCGCGACCGGCAACATGTACAGGCGGCCGAGACGATTGTGCGTGTGCACCACGGTGGACACCACGATCTCGCGGCGCTTGTCGGCGCCCAGGGGCAGGCGCAGCAACGAGATGTAAACGTCCAGGTGCTTGTCGCGATCGACCAGCAGCACTTCATCCGGGCTATTGCTGACCAGGGTGAAGATACCAATGCGCTCATCGACCCGGTAAGACCCTTCTTCGCGATCAAGGTCGATCCTCGACAAGCGCCCCAGGTCTTTCAGGCCACACAGGCGAACCAGGCGATTGCGCAGCACCATCAGGTTGTCGATCCAGCCCGGCATGCTGCTCATCAACCGCAAGAAATGGCCCAGCGCCGTGCGCTCGGCGTTTGCCACCTGCGCCCGCTGCGCATCGACGAAATCGGCGCCGGCCAGTTGCAGGTGGATGCGTGCATTACCCGGAACCGCACAGGCTTTGATGGGCTTGTTCATCGGCGTGTTTCCTTATGGGCAGGGGCGAAAGCCGAGGTCCTGGAAGAAGCGCAGCAAATAGCCATCCGGGTCCTGAATAAGGAAATTGCGCTGGCCGGCCTCACGCTCATCACTGCGGTACCAATGATCTTCCACCGCCCGCCGCAGCGGGTAACCGCCGGCCTCGAATGCGCCGGCCAGTACCGTGGCATCTTCACAGCGGATCTGCAGGTTCAGGCCTCGGCCAAAAGGCGCCTCAAGCGGGCCGACGCGCCAGGGCGATTCGCTGTGCCAGTCCTGCTCGAGCATGATCTGGCTGTTGCCCAGCGACAGGAAGGCGAACTTGTCCTCGGGGCGTTGGTACTCCAGCGCAAAGCCGCCAACCTCGCAGTAAAACCCAAGGCTGCGCTGCAGGTCGCTGACAATCAGTTCCGGCACCAGTGCGTTCATCTTGAACATCGGCATATCCATAAAGGGAAGAAAAGCTAACCACGGTGCTCGCTGCTGAGCACACGGGCATCCTGGTCGATATAAAAGCGCCAGCGGTTGCGGCATTCAACGAAGGTCACGATGGTTGCCGGTGGCTGGCTCATGGTCTCGGTGAGGGCCAGAAACGTGACCTGGTCACAGGCCGGCTGGCGGGCGATAGCGTATAGCGCCTGGCGCTGGGCGCGGCTGATGCGTTGCACGCCCTCTTCACCCCAGCGTGCGTAGGTATTGGTGTGCAATTGCGGGCTATACACCGGTAGCAACGACGCGTCGATGACCGGCGCCTGCTGCGTGCTGCAGCCGGTCATTAGTGCAAGTGCACTCCAGCTAAGATAGCGAAACACCGCTGCGCCTCCCTGGCAAAGCGCCGAGTCTACAACAGCGCTGCGGCCTACTTGTAGAAAATATCCAGGGTCGCGCCGGCATTGAACTCACCAAAAGTCGGCGTTGCGGTCATCCATTTAAGGCGTGCCAGGAAGTTATGGGTGTTGGTGGTCGAAGTGGTCTTGGGGGTGAGCAAGAACTCTTTCTTGAAAAACAACGCGCGTTGATCGTCTTCGTTGATCAGGCTGATGCCCACCGATTTGTTGTCGGTCGGGACCAGCGTGTCCTGGGCCGTGTTCAACGTCGCGGTCAACGGCTCCAGATATCCGCCCAGGCCATAGGCGGCATTGCAGGTGCGCTGTTCGGTGATGGTGAACGGCACCTCCTTGATCGTTGCTCCGACCTTGGCCCCTGAGGTACGGATCGCACCGAAATTGATGACACTCGGCTGAATGTTGATCGACGACTCGCAAGGCAGGTAGCGAAATTTGTTCAAGCCGTTGACGGTGACGTTGTAGCTCTCGCCGGGCCGCACACCGCCAACCCCGTCGAACTGGAACGCCCGGTAGTTGGCAAGTGAAGTGATCGGTCCTTCCTTGTTATCGCCTGCTGGCGACTTCTTGACGAAGAACAACGAGTAGGTCATGGCTTTGCTTTCTTTTTGCCAGCCGCACGTATCGCCTTTTGGACAGCCGGCCACAGTCCAACCGATGTCCAGCTTTCCACCGGTTAAGGATGAATACAAATAGTCTTTGCCTTGGTAAGTGACGCCGATTTCTATGTCCTTGCCAAGATCGACCCTGTTCGGGTTCATGTAAAAGTAAATATTTTCACTAGGGCTGCCCGCAAAGTCCACCCAACACTCAACCCTGATGGATTGCGTGGGTTGTCGCCAGAGAATGGTGCCGGCAGGCAACGAGTTGGGAATGGCGGTGGTATCGGTAATGGTGGTCGTATCATTGATTAGCGCCGAAGCGCTCTTCTGGCATTTCAACGCATAGCTGTCAGGAATGCTCAGAAAAAACAAAACACCAATAAAAAGTAACTGTCTGCTCAACATGGCAACGCCTTCCGGAGTAATCACAACTGCAGCTCGCTGCGACGCGCATGGGCCAGCCCGGCGTCGCTGATATAGGCGTAGGCCACCTGGTCGACGGGCCGGTCGCAGTCGCTTACGGGCAATGAATAGGTCGAAAACGGCGCAATCATCAGATGATCAATGACCTTGCCGCAGGCGGCGCCTGAATGGTCAAGCAAACCGACTTCGGTCAGGGTCAGGTAATAGGGCGAATCGTTGCGCGCTTCATAGCTGCCGGCTGCGCTTGCAGACCAGCGCAGCTGCTCCACAGCCTCCTTGACCGAGCCAGGCAATCGCGGCCGGTAGAACAGCTTGAGGTTGTGCTGCAGGGCAATCGCCATGGCGTTGCTGTCGGCAGTCTTTTTCGGAATCTGCAGCACTTTCAGCATCAGCAACGACTCGCGGTCATCAGGCAGGCCCTGCCCTTGATAGAGAATGTCGGTCGATGCCTTGCTGTTGGCGGGTATCAGCAACAAGGGTTTCGACACGGCCATGGGCAACTCGCGGCTGTCCTGCTTGTCGCCCCAGCCGAGCTTGACCTGCACCAGCGCCGGCTCATTGCCCTGATTGACGATAATCAGCGGCAACTGCTTCTGCGTGCCCTCGAAAACGAACCGGGTAAAGCCGTCGAAGGTAATGTCGGCCCGTGCGCAGGCGCAGGCCAAGGCCAGGAGGAAACCAATTGAGGCGATAAACCTGCGGGGTACTGGCGAGACGCTGCGTTCGAATTTCATCCGCCGATGATGGCGTGGCCCAGGCCCGGCCTGTATCAGACGATTCTGAAAGGCTGATACTCACGGCAGAGTGGCAGCGCCCTGGCGTCGTGTCAGAAGCCCCTTGCCAATACTGCAGCCATGTCCTGCGCCTGCAGCCTCAGTACCTCGCAAAATCGCTCCACCACGGTTGAGGCCGGCCGATAATCCGGGCGTATCAACATCACCTTATACGGCACAGAAACACTCAGGCGGCGAATCGGCAGCCCACTTTGCGCCGCCTCCAGCCCACTCAACGGGTTGATGATCGCCACCCCCAGGCCTTGCCTGACCATGGCGCACACCGATGCTGCACTGGTGGTCTCGATGATCGTGCGCCGATTGACTGCAATCGCTCTGAAATGCTGGTCCAACTGCTGCCGGTAGGTATCCAGACTTGCCAGGTTGATAAAGTCCACCTCATGAAAATCGCTCAGCGCAAGTTCGGACTTCGCCAGTAACGGATGCTGGTCGGGCAATACGCAGACCATGCTGGCACTGAAAATCAACTCCCCGTAGGCACCTCGCGGAATCTGCTCGACTTCGGTCAGGCCGAGATCGTGTTGCTGGGCGACCAGCGACTCTTCCAGTAACGGCGATTCTTGCGCCGTGATGCTCACGCTGACGCCGCGGTGCTGCTGGTGGAATCGCTGGCAGGCCTTGGGCAGCAAGGTCTGGGAGAACAGCGGCAGGCAGGTGATGGCCAATCGGCCCTGCTCGAAGTTGCGTATGGCCTGAGCAAAGCGATCGATACGCTCAAGCCCGACATAGGCACGCTCGACCTCCTCTATCAGCAGCAGCGCCTGGGCCGTCGCCACCAGGCGCCCACCTTCACGCTCGAACAGGCGCAAACCGCTAAGGTGCTCCAGGCGCGCCAGTTCCCGGCTGACGGTCGGCTGCGAGGTAAACAGCAGGCGAGCCGCACCGGTAACGCTGCCCGCGTTCATGATGGCGCGAAATACTTCGATATGGCGAACGGTCAGCTTCACGACAACACTCAACGGGAGGTGATTGACATATCAGATATGAATAGCCTTGAGAAAACTAGCTATTTTTCTGGATCACCTGAATGACTCATCCTCGGGGCTTCCCTGCCTATGAGTAACGCCATCATGACCGCTCCCTTAACATTACTGGCCGACGCCGTGCGCCGCCACGGTTCGCCGCTGTGGATCTACGATGCCAACACCATCGGTGAGCGGATCGAGCAACTGCAAGGCTTCGACACGGTCCGCTACGCGCAGAAAGCCAATCCGAACCTGCATATTCTGCGCCTGATGCGCGAGCGCGGCCTGGTGCTCGACGCCGTATCGCTGGGTGAAATGGAACGGGCCTTCGCGGCGGGTGCGTCGGTGGCGGGAGATCCTGCCGGGGTGGTACTGACCTGCGACGTGCTGGATCAGCCCACCCTGGCGCGGGTCATCGAATCGAAGATCGAAGTGAATGCCGGCTCGATCGACATGCTTCGCCAACTGGGCCAGCACTCCCCCGGGCACCGCGTGTGGATCCGGATCAACCCGGGGTTCGGCCACGGTCACAGTCGCAAGACCAACACTGGCGGTGAGCACAGCAAGCACGGCATCTGGCACGCGCAATTGCTCGAAGCGCTCGACTGCGTGAGGTCCCATGGCCTGCACCTGGTAGGCGTGCACATGCATATCGGCTCGGGCGTGGACTACCAGCATCTGCAGCAGGTTGCCCGCTCGATGGTCGATCTGGTTGGCCGGCTGGGTATGGACATCGAAGCCTTTTCGATCGGTGGAGGGCTGTCCACGCCCTACCAACGCGGCGACAAGCCGGTCGACCTTGAGTGTTACGCCCGCACCTGGGCAGCGGCCCGGCTGGAGATTGAGGCAATACTCGGTCATGGGGTGCGCATGGAAATCGAGCCAGGGCGGTTTCTGGTGGCGCAAGCAGGCTGCCTGGTGACCGAAGTCCGTGCAGTGAAACAGGTGGGCCGTAATCTCTTCATCCTGGTCGATGCCGGCTTCAACGACTTGATGCGCCCGGCGCTGTACGGCGCCTATCACCGCATGACCCTGCTCGACGCCCAGGGGATGCCGGTAGATCGCCCGCTGCAGCCCAGCCTGGTGGCCGGGCCGCTGTGCGAGTCAGGTGATGTGTTTACCCAGGACGAACTGGCGCTGGCCCCTCAGCACCTGCCACAGGCTCAAGTCGGTGATCTTCTGGTGATCCACGACACAGGCGCCTACGGTGCATCCATGTCTTCGAATTACAACAGCCGCCCGTTGCTACCTGAGTTGCTGATCGAAGACGGTGCTTTGCGGATGATCAGGCGCCGACAGACCATACAGGAGCTCATGGCACTGGAAATGGAGGTGTAGTTTCCCCTTCGCCAGCGTCCCGCCCTTTTGGAAATGACCTGTGAAGGCCGTTATGATGAGGCGCTTCGTCATGCGTAAACGCAGGGACGCGAAAATACGGATAGCACGGCTAAGCCGGGCACTTGAAGATGGGTATACGGCATGACTGACCGGGAATTACTGGAACTGGCAGCCCAGGCTGCCGGCTATGAACTCATCGAATGGACGGATGCATGGCAAGGCCATACGGGGCACCCGAGGGACGGCGAAGCGGGTTTTCTGCTGCGCGTCGACGCACGGCACATGCTGTGGAACCCGCTACTGGATGATGGCGACGCCCTGCGCCTGGCGGTGCAGCTGGGTATTCACATCGATTGCGCATTTCTCTGCGCGATGCCCAGAGACCTTTACGGAAAGAACCCGGACGACTGGACTGAAGGCTCGGATATCGACTCGGACGACGAGTGTGAGTTGATGCGCCGCGCCATTGTCCATACCGTGGCCCGTATCGGCAAACGCCAGCATCAGATCAACGGTGAGTCCGCATCCACTCATCCGCCACGTCGCCCATCGTCAGGGGTTCTGCCGTTTTAACCCAGGCCATGAAGGCCCGATCGAACTTGAATGCTGCCCCACACTGGCCAATCAGAAACCGCCGGACCTCCTGGGTATTGCGATAATTCTTGTCCAGCGGCGTGCTGCGGGTAATCGGCCCTGCGTGCCAGTCGAAGCTCATTTCCTGTTCCCTGGATGGTATGGTTCGCCCAAAGCCTAGCACTGCCCAGGCCACAAAACACCAGCAGGGTGACCCGCACCGTTCAAGGCAGTGGATAGATCTGCTAGTACCCGCTACCTTGAGGCTTCACGCAAGGAGTTCGAACATGGCCGATAAATATGTTGGAAAGCTCATGGGTGTTGGCACGGACAACGTGCAGTACGTGATCAACATTTATCAGGACGAGACCGTTGAACGCTCATCTCACGGCATGGTTCGCCATGAGGGCCGCAAGCATTTCGAGATGCAATTCGGCGGTGAGGTGAAGAAGATTTCCGAGACGGAGTACGAGATTGTGGCCACGGGCATCAGGGTCACTGTGCGCGGTGACCAACGCTAGCCTCACCCTTTGCCTTTATTCCTGTTCCTGGCCCCGCCCTGGCGTGCTTTGAATTTCGGATTTATCCCGCCAGATCGATTCGCCCGAATCGCCTTCACCTGATACGCATCGAAGCCGATGTCTTGCCCCCTGCATGCGCGCCAGCATTGACACTGTTACGGCAGGTTGATGTTAATATTCGGCGCGGCCACGCCGCACTGCGCAACAGGAGCAGCATGCATACCTTGTAGGTATGCTGATTTTTGATAAGGACTATTTCTCATGCGTTTTCAACGTTCGGGCATCGCCGCCCTTCTCGCCACGTTAACCTGCACGGCTGTTCTGGCCGCAGATGACATTTCCGGCGTCGCCCTTGGATCCTCGTTGGCTGTCGCCAAAGAAGCCATTGCAGAGGCAAACCCAAACTTCAAGCTTTCGCCATTGATGCTGCGTGACGGCAAGGAAGCCGGCGTTACAGCAGTTACAGCAGACCGACTCAAAGGAACCGGCCTCAGCAATGCGGGGGGGCCTTCTGACGAGTTTGCAGCGCTTCAGAATGATGCTGGGAAAGTCTGGTTCATTGCGCGTGTTCAACGCTTCGAAGACGGGTCGCGCATCAAGACAGAGGCACTTAAAGCTGCCTTGACTGAAAAGTTCGGTAAACCGTCGAACATTACCCAGATGATGTCGCTCGGCCTTGTCTGGCAGTACGACCGCGACGGGAAACAGTACTTTGGCCCCAGCTCAGAGGGTCCATGCAAGGGCGTGCGCAGCGCCAGCAGCAACATTCCCGGTGTGTCGTTTCCGGCGCCGCAATCGTTTAGCCCGACCTGCGGGAAAATCATCCAGGTTGGCGCTTCGGAACAACCAGACGAAATGGTGCCTCACTACACAGTGTCCATCATCGACGTCAAATCGATGTTTGACGAGCTGGCTGCGCGTGATGCTAACGCCGAAGCCGATCGAAGCAAGAAACTGTCTGATGAGCAAGCGAAGAACGTAAAACCGAAAATCTGACAGGAGCCGCTGTACATCTTTGCGCCGTCAAAAAACGCAGAATGTGTGCAGCAAACCTCCGATCTGCATCACCCATGGCGGCCAATCCTCAAGGAATTGGGGATCGGCTACCGGCGGCCATACAACTGCCGTCACACCTATGCGACAATATGCTTAATGTCTGGCCTCAACCCCGCATTTATCGCCCAACAGCTCGGGCATAGCGTGCAGATGCTCTTATCGACGTATGCACGCTGGATAAACTCGTCCAATGACTGGCAGGCGCTGGAAAAGCTCCAGATTGGTCCGAAATGGGTCCGCAGCTGCGAAGACGTCACATAAGCTATTGATAGGTAAGCCCTTTGATCTCCACCGCTAACATCACCATGCAGTCCTGCATGGGTGTTAGCGGGTGCCAATGCGTTGATTTCATTGGGCGAAATCCCCCATCAGCACCCACCCAAGCGCACCCATTGGTATCAAAATTGGTATCAGCATCACCCCTCCTCTGGCGTTCTTGCGCAGCCCTGCAACTGCCCACGTCGGCACCCCGTCATCTGGCGCGTGGCAAGGCACCTGAACCGGCACTTCGACGCGCACGAGGCGGGCCTCCGGTTGAGCCTGCGCAACACAGCCGCCCAGAGCCAGCAAGATCAGCAGTCCGCACCTACGAAAAGCGCCAGTAAATACGGGGCTGCGGTTCGGACAAGGCCATTCCCGCCCCCACAAGAAGTGTCGTAGACCAGGGGCTATAGACTAAGCTCCTTCGTGCGAATTTGGTTGCCAGCCCGCAAGAGAAAAATAGCGGCCCTTACTATTACCACAGTGCATCTCTTATAAAAAATAGAAGCTCATAAAAAATATCGTCACCCTTAAATCTATCGAGAAACACAGGCGATTTCGCTCGCCACACTATCCCCATTAAAGCAGAAATTAAAATTTCTCCCTTTTAGCGAACAAGAAATAAATTGTAACAAAGACCTCTTGAAATACTCTAAACACCAAGAAACCAACATTTATTGACGAAGAATGAGAAGCCTTGCCTTCTATAGCTGGATGGAAACCCAGTTCATTAAAACCCCACCCAATGGTAACGTATGCTTTCGCATTGCTCAGAACAAGAAGTAGCACGAGCAAACTTGTTGGTTGAATAAAGGATTAACGAATGACTATCGAGCGAGAGATTTTCTCGGCCCTTATCGCGCAGAACGCATTACAAGGTGAAAAGCCAAGCGTACAAAGCTACGCCCAGCTAGCCGTCGACAAGGGGTTTAGAGCGCTTTCGTCAAAGCAACAGGCAGTGGTAAGCCCCTTCCTGCAAAAAAAATGCGAGGGGACGAAAAAACCAAATGAAAAACATAACAACTGCCAAAATACTATAGGCGGTCGTGAATTGGTTACAGCCCTTGAGAGGTCAGAGCTTTATAAAGGATGGCGCTGCGGGAGCTGCCGAGACGCATCTGAATAATAATACAGCGACCCCAAGAGAGTAGTAACCTAAAAACCTATAAGAACAACCAGGAAAACCACTATTACTCTCGCCACTCCTGAGCGATATTGCAGCAGGCCACCACAGGCCTGCTCGCAGCTCTTTTCGATAGCCCCATCAAATCGCCGCCCACTCGTCACGCACTTGAGCGCTTCGGAAAAATTCTGTACGACGCTGCCAAATCCTTCTGCGTGTCTAATTTTTAAAGGAGAAAATAGTGCCTATATATCAAATAGCACTGCTGGTCGTTTTCGGTATTGCCACACTCTGGTGGGGTTACCGATTGGATAAGAGGAACCGTCAAAAAGAGCTGGCCGCAAAAAGACAAAGCGAAACCCGAGCTTCCTAGGGTCGCTGGCAAACTCCCTGATATACGTCTGCGCCGCCCTCAAGGCTGCTTTGTCGACGATGAGGTCTCTGCGTAAATCGAGAACAGCTTGTCCAGTTTCTCGACTGAGTTCGAAGGTTCCTGTATCACCCACGCTGCCCTGCCACCTGGGGTGCAATGCCGCCGCAGGGTTAGCGCTTAGTGCAGCGTGCGTGCAGGTCCGCCAAGCGACCGCAGCTGATACTCAGTGACAGCCTGGTAGAGTGATTCGGCCTCGAGGCGCAGGCGCTCGACTTCCTCTGCTGTCTGACCAGCGTCCTGGGCTGCGTGGTAGCGTCGCTGCGCATCGATAGCCTGCCTAATAAGCGGCTCGCCGGCCTCCACAACACCTGCCAAGGTCTTCTTCACGCTACTGCTCCCTCTGCATGTAAAAAAGCGCATTGTGGCCGCTTGAGACGAAATGACGAACGGTGCGCTCCGCTCAACACACTGCCCGCCCGCCTCCCGTTAGGCTGATAATATTAGTAGAAAGCAGACGCACGCTGAGACAGACATGCAATTGTCAGATTTCATCATCGCCAACATGGAGGAAATTCTCAAAGCGTGGGAAGAATTCGCCAGGTCGGTGGATACCCAGATGCCTCATCTGGACGATCGAGGCCTCAGAAACCATGCCGAGTACATTTTGAAAACGGTAGTACTCGACATGCGTAGCTCCCAATCCCAGCAGCAGCAGATCGCCAAGTCCCAAGGTCACGGGCCTATCAGCGTAGATGAGACAGCTGCGCAAACCCATGCAATAACCCGCTTGATGGCTGGTTTCACTTTAGATCAAATGGTTTCGGAGTATCGCGCCCTTAGATCGAGTGTTCTGCGATTATGGTTGGCCCAGAAGTACACTGGGGAAGCCCAGGACGTCGAAGACATGGTTCGTTTCAACGAAGCAATCGACCAAGCATTGGTCGAGTCGATCGGGTCCTATGGAAAAGCGGTAGAGACAAATAGAAAAATGGTCTTGGGTGTACTGGGTCATGACCTCCGAACACCTCTGAGCGCAGTGACTATGGGGGCTGATCTATTACGCAGATCGAAAAAAATCCCTGACCGGGAAAAGACAATCGCTGCCCAGATTGCTATTAGTGTTCGCAACGCCAATCAGCTGGTCAGCGACCTCCTTGATCTTGCTCGTTGCAACCTAGGGGTGGGACTGCCGATTAAGCGAGAAGTCACTGACTTGCATCCCATATGCCAATCCATCGTAAATGAACTCCGGGCAGGTCATCCCCAAGCGCAGCTAATATTCAACGACATTGAGAGAGTCGTTGGTCAGTTCGATCCAGCGCGTATTGCGCAGGTCTTCTCTAACTTGATCGGCAATGCCGTACGTCATGGGGACTTAAAACAACCAATTAAAATAACTTTAAAAGCTAATGAAAATTCAGCTTTCTTTGATGTTTTAAATTTCGGCGAACCTATTCCCCCCGACGCGATACCCATTCTTTTCAGCCCCGAAGGACGTTGTTCGAGATACTCAAACGACAATCGGGGTGAAACTGTTGGCCTGGGCCTAGGATTATTTATCGCTGCGGAGATTGTTGCGGGGCACGACGGACAAATAGAAGTAGGGTCGACGCTTGAGCAAGGTACAGTTTTCCGCGTGTCGTTACCTATTCTCTAAAGGGTTTATTGATTGCACGTAATCCTGACAGGCCTTCAGGGCAACCGATCATTGGTCGCCGGCATCTGTAATGGCAACAATTCGTTGAGCCGCTGCTGGGTCAAGTTCACCTCGCGCGACTCCGTAAACCAAGCCGGTGGTGAAAGTGGCTGGAATTGCACCTCAACTGCACGATACTTTCCATAGTTGATCGAGCCTTGTGGTGTAACTGGCGCTCATCATGTCCCGGCGCATCCCCCAATCGGGGTTCACTGGTACGCTCGCCGCCCTCAGTGTTCCCCTGCCCCATCGCTCATTGATCTGGTCGAGCACCGCCATCACCCTGGTCGCCTCGGCCGGCTGCGCCGCCGCGAACAAGTCGTCGGTGTACTCACCGCGCTGGCAGAGATTCAGGAGCATCACCTCGGCCTTGCTGTAGTTGAAGCCTGGTCGGAACACTCGATCAAGCGCGTCGACCGCAGCCTTTGTGAGCAGTCGCACGTCATCGGTGGGATATGGCAAATCGACGACCACGCCATTGGCGTACTTGGCCTCATCGGGATTGAACATACCGGTGCGGATGCTGACGCGCAGCTTCTTGCAGACAGAACCCTGGGCCCGCAGCTTTTCCGACGCCCGCATCATGTAGGTGGCTACCGCTTCCTTAATCGGGGGTAGTTCCTTGAGCCGCTTGCCAAACATCCGGCTACAGCAGATCTCCTGCTTCGGCGGGTTCGGCTCATCCAGTTCCAGGCAGGGCGTGCCGGCCAGCTCCCGGGCGGTCTTCTCGACCACCACGCTGAACTTCTTCCGAAGCGTCCAGGGGTCAGCTCTGGCCAGGTCCATTGCCGTCTTGATGCCCATGCCTTCAAAGTGCGCGCTCATGCGCCGGCCAACGCCCCACACCTCGGATACCGCAGTGTTGCGCAGCACCCAGTCGCGCTTGAAAGGGTCGCAGATGTTTACCACGCCGCCAGTCTGCGCCTGCAGTCGCTTCGCGGTATGGTTCGCCAGCTTGGCCAGGGTCTTGGTACCGGCTATGCCGACGCCGACCGGGATGCCTGTACAGCGCAGCACCTGCCCCCGAATTCGGCGCCCCAGCGCGTCCAAGCCGGTTATGCCGGTTATGCCGGTCAGATCGGCGAAGGCTTCGTCGATGCTGTAGACCTCGACGCCGGGGACCATGGATTCAATCAGGCTCATTACCCGCTCGCTCATGTCGCCGTAAAGGGCGTAGTTTGAGGAGAACGCCACAATGCCGTGCTGCTTCAGCTTCTGCTTGATCTGGAAATACGGTTCGCCCATTTTCACAAATGGCTTGGCGTCGTAGCTTCGAGCGATGACGCAACCATCGTTGTTCGACAGCACCACAATCGGCACCTTGGCCAGGTCCGGGCGGAAGACCCGCTCGCAGGATGCGTAAAACGAGTTGCAATCGATCAGCGCGAAGACCGGTGGGTTAGACATGGCTGCGCACGCTGCTGGTGACCACACCCCAAATCGACAGCTCATCGCCCTCCAGCACGTAACGCGGCGGGTACTTCGGGTTCTCGGACAGCAGGATCACGTCCTTGCCGCGGATGCACAGCCGCTTGCATACGGGGTCGTTGTTCAGCAGCGCTACGACGATGTGGCCGTGAGCCGGCTCCAGCGAGCGGTCGACGATCGCCAGATCACCCTCGAAGATCCCGGCCCCCTGCATGCTCTCGCCGGTGATCGACACCAGATAGACGTGCGGAGCCCTGATGTTCAATACCTCATCCAGGGAGATGTGCGCCTCGATATGGTCTGCCGCCGGCGAGGGAAATCCGGCAGGAACCTGAGAGGAGCACAACGGGAGTTCCAGGCCGCCTTCAGCAATGGGGCCTATGATTGAGTAGCTCATGACGCACGACTTCCGATACTGTACGAATATACAGTTAACTTTCAGAAAGCCTTGCGGTCAATTTCTACGTGAGAATTTTCTGACAGGCGGGAATCTCGATGTGCGGAAGATTGAGCCAGTACCACGGCATCCACGACTTCGTCGACGCCCTGAGCATGCCCTACCCGCTTGCCAACAGTGTCGGTGATCATCCGCTTGAGCGGTTCAACGTCGCCCCAACCACTAGGGTCGCTCTGCTACGAATTCAGGATGAAGTGTTGCATGCGGACCTGGTGCGCTGGGGTTGGCGGCCGCACTGGGCCAAGGACCGCGCCGCGCCGATCAATGCCCGGGTCGAGAAGGTGGCCCACGGCCCCTTTTTCCGCGCGATCTGGCCGCATCGAGCCATTGTGCCGATCGACAACTGGTTCGAGTGGGTCGATGAGGGCGGGCCGAAAAAGCAGCCCTACCTGATCCGGCGTAGAGATGGCCGCCCGTCCTTTTGCGCCAGCATTGGACAGTTCAGCCAAAGTACCGGACAACCTGGCGAAGAGACGAACGAGCATGACGGGTTCGTCATCATCACTGCCGACAGCGCGGGCGGCATGGTCGATGTGCACGATCGGCGGCCGGTAGTCCTGGCGCCGGAGCTTGCTCCGGAGTGGCTCGACCCGGCAACGCCGAAAGAGCAAGCGGAGCAAATGGCTCTGAACCTGGGCGAGCCGCCAGATATGTTCGAATGGTTTCGAGTAAGCACAGCAGTTGGGAATGTACGCCACCAGGGGCCCGAACTGATCAGGCCTGTTCAGTGACGTGTCGCGCCTTCGCCGCCCAATGCGCGCAACTGATACTCGGTGACAGCTTGATAGAGTGATTCGGCCTCCAGGTGCAGGCGTTCGATTTCTGCCGCTGGCCCACCGGCGTCCTGGGCAGCTTGGTACCGCCGCTGCGCATCGATGGCCTGCTGAATCAGCGGCTCGCCAGCCTCAATCACTCCCGTCAGGGTTTTCTTCACTCTACTGTTCCACCTTTTGGGTCTGCGCCTATACGGACCTGAGCAGGGTAAGAATTTATAACTTCTCACCAAGAGTAGCCCTTATAGCGTCACTAACCGCGCTGAAATATCCGTACGTAATTTCAAGTCTGCCTGAGTTAACATAACTATCCCGCTTTTGATTATCGCTTATCCTGTACCCTAGATCACCTACTAGCTGATCTAGTTGATCAATACTCGACCTAGGCGTTTTCCCATTCTTCATATCCTGATCAATTTTTGAAGGATACTCATCAAACCGATTCGAGTAATCTTTATAAATAGAAAAAAGCACCGGCCGGACACTTGCGACCCGAGCATGAATTTCCGTATTTTTTTCACTGCTCAAATCGGTAAATTTAAATTTAGCAAGCACTGTATGCAAACATGCATCAACTTCGACTGCTGGACGATTACCAATGCTGGGTTTTTCATCTTTAAGGAAAACTTCCGGTACACCACTGCACTCAGATGCTATACGCACAAACTGCTGGTACTCCCAGCCATTAACCTTGTAAAGAATATCCTTTGCTTTCACACTCAGTGACTCGTACTCAGCCTCCTTTCGAGCCAATGACTCTTCAAGCTGAGCACTCTTATACAGAGGTATCACAGTGTAATAAATTGTAAGCAGGGTCGTGATAAACAGCCCAACTTGGACAAGCTGCGAAATCCTAGAGAGATAAATATCAATTTTTTGCATCACAACTACTCTATTGGCAACTATTTATCGAAGCTAGCAATTGTGTCTCATAACCAACTCGCTGTCGACGCTCCGCCAACAGTGCGCGCACCTTTACCTCCAGGCTGTCCGACTTATGCAGGCCTGCAGCCGCCCACGCCGGCGCCGCGACATCTGGCGTGCGGCAAGGCACCTGAACCGGCACTTCGACGCGCACGAAGCGGGCCTCCGGTTGTGGCTGCCCAACACAGCCGCCCAAGGCCAGCAAGATCAGCAGTCCGCGCCTACGAAAAAAGCCAGTAAACAGGGGAGCTGAGGTTCGCACAAGGCCATTTCCGCCCCCACAGAGGGTGTCGTGGATCAGCAGGCTCATAGACCAAGCTCCTTATCGATAATCGAGGTCGCGGCAGCGCACTGGTCGCCGCCGGTGCGCTCCTGCTGCAGCCGGATCGCCGCGGCGTAGTCGAGATCGGCACTGGCCTTGGCTTCGCTCACGGCCTGCTCAGCAGCGGACTCCCGAGCACTCGCCGCCAGCACCAGGTCTCCCAGGGCCTTGCCCTGCTCCTGCGCCAGCCCAGCAAGGTTGTCGAGGCCAGTCTTGCACTGAGTTGCTTGATCCTGCTCCGCATCGAGCAGCGGACGGAAGTGACTGGTGGTTGCCCAGGTGCCGACTGCAATACCCAACAGGATCAGCAGGCCGGCGCCGGCAACCCGCAGCGCCCAGGCGCTCACGCCAGCACCTTCAGCGCGCGGTCATACAGCGCTTTCCGCTCAGCGGCGCCATGCGGCACCCGGCCGGGCTTGCCGGTGTTGATCACGCTGCCGATATCCTGGAAGCGGCCGGCGTCGGCCAGCTCATTCAGGCCGTGGGTCGACCACCACCAGGCGGCGGACATGGCGGCGTGCTCAGGCTGCTCGAGCAGCTCGGGGTTGTCCTCCAGCGGCAGGGCCAAGCCGGCGCCGGCAGCGACATAGTTCGACCGGCCCGTGAGCTGGATCAGGCCACGCCCACGGTACCGCCAGCCGTCCCCGGGGCGAGTGTTGCCCATGCGACCGCTGTAGACGTTGTTGGCGATCTTCTCCGGCTGCCGCGCACAGGCGGCCGCTGAGGCCGCGGTAAAGCGGCTGGGCCAAGTGCGCACCAGCGCCTCGGCGCTGTAGTTCAGGTTCTCCACCAGGTTGCGCAGCTGGCCCGACTCATGGCCGACCTGAGCCAGAAACGCCGCAACGCGCACCGGGCTGTCGATCTTGTAGCGCGCCATGGCCCGGTTCAGCGCAGGCAAAAAAATGCCCGCGACTGGGCGGGCGTTCGGGAGGATCTGCAGCAACTGCTGCTCGGTCAACGGGGGCATCAGGCGCCTCCTTCGCTATCGGCTGCCTCGGCGGCTACCGTGACCGTGGAGCTGTAGCGCTGAAGCACCTTGGCTGTACGGACAACTGCCGTTGGCTGAGCCGCCAGCAGTTCGCGCGCGGCTTGGTCCGCAGCTTCCTCAGTCGCGTGCTCAACCTGATTGGCTGGATCGAAATGGTTACTGGTGTTGATGACGATGAAAGGCATGTGTTTCTCCAGGCAAAAATAAACCCGCTCGATGGCGGGTGCGATGGGGACAGCTTGATGTCAGGCGGGCTGCTGAGGCCAATCGATGGAAGTTGGATAACTCTCTTGGTCGTGAACGCGGCTCAGCGCTATGCGGTACTTCTTCCAGGCCTTGAGCGCTGCCGCCTCCTCCTCTGTCGCCTCCTCCAGATCTACCGCATCCTGCAGTGGGGCAATGTGATAGTCGGCAATCTCTCGCAGCCGTGCCTGGGCTTGCTGGGCCAGGAGCAGCGGGTCGCTAGGCTCGGGCTTTGCAGGGGGCGGCGGTTGAATCGCAGGCAGAGCCTCGACCGCGACATGCAGAGTGATGCTGTGCTGCAGATCCGCAGGCTGCCCGCCCACCATTGCAGTCACGGCCAGGACATCGTCATCAAATGCGATCGCAATCGACGCATCCCTGTCGACAGTGTTGAGGGCATAGCCCCAGCCTTCAGGTGCAGGGACCAAACCCTGCGTTCCGTGCACCAGGTAATGGCCAGGGCCAGCGTGCTCGCAGGTGATTTCAGCCTTGCCCAATGAGGCGATATCGATAATTTCCCCGGTACTGCCAAGGATGTTGATTGCCGCTCTGCTCATGTTCAGATCGCCTTCAAAGTGCCGTCAGCGGCACGGATTGTGTTGCCCGTGTGGTAGAGCGTTACCCAGGCCCCTGGATTACCCTCGCTGGAAAAATGGCGCGCGGTGATGAAAGGAAGGTTGCCCGCGGTCGCCGTCATCGCGATCTGCTGGATGTAGTTTCCGCCGAGACTGTTGACCAGGAGCGAACCGCCAGTGTCGCCGAATGGACTTCCAGCAGCGCCAGCGCCGAACTTGTAGAACCCTACCAGGTAGGCCGAGTTCGGGGTTGCTGCAGGCCCGCCACCTGATGCGCCGAGGCCAAAGCCTCCGACGGCTAGCAAGGCGCCAGCAGTTGCATCGGTCGCGCTGGCCTGCTTGTTCGACGTGGCGGCAGTCCCAAGACCAAGACCCGTCCGGGCAGTCGCCTGAGTGGTGCCGCCGGTGCCGCCCTTGGCCACTGGAATAGCCGCCGGGAGAGTGTTGCCTCCCAACTGCGTGTACAGCTCATCGAAGTTCGCAATGGCTTTGGTCCAGGCTGCACGCGGCGTATCACCACCGACTCCAGAGGAAACAGCTCCAAGGTTGATTGCTTGTTTGGCCATTAAAGACTCCTCAAATCGGTTTCATAGGCCGCGCTGCAAACAGCGTCCGGCCATTGGCGGTAAGTGGGTTGATGCCTGAGCCGTTATCGACATACATCTGGAGCATTCCCCTATTGCCAGGCCAGAAGCCCCCGAAGTTCGCCCGTATTGGCTGGGTCGTTTGCACGACGTTCGTGCAAGTAAACAGGGCATTGGCCAGCACGTAGTCGTCATAGCTGCCGGTCCATGGCATCTGCTGGCTCGGCGAGTAACTGCCGGAGCCGCTGATCGGGTCGCCTGCCTGAACGAACGAGTTGTTCGCCGGCTGACTGTTGAGGGAGGTGATGTTTGTTGATGTGGAAAACAGGCGGACGCCATTGGCGTCCCGCACTGAAATCCCGTACTGGCCGACGGGCGAACTGTCAGCCATGTAGCTCGAGCAGAACCACTTGATTGTCATGAACTGCTGCCAGGCGCTCCCATGCAATGGGTGTGGCCAGGCCTTCAACCTAAACCCGGTCCAGTTCCCAGGGCTGCCCTTGATCGAAAAGTTGCCGACCATCATGTAGTCGACCGCATTCAAAAATACCAACGGCCTCTCGGACGTGGTGATCGGCGCCGGGAAGTTGATGTCCGCCCACTGGATAAACTGCGCCTGCTGGCCCGGAATCACCTGCTGGCCAAACTGGAAGCTGCCACTGTGACGAACACTGAGCACTCGATTCACCGCATCGATCTGCATGCGGATGTTGTCGTTCCTGCTCCTGATACCGTACGAGCCGGTCGCGGTGAACGGCTCCCCGCCCTGAGACAGGATCATCACTTGCCAGGTATTGGTGAGCGGCTGTCGCAGCTGCAGAGTGCCGGCCGAGTACCAGGCTGCAGGGGAATAGGTGTATTCCCCTTGGTCCGCCAAGGTATCGACGACAACGAATGACTGCGCCTGAATCTCCGGAATCGAGATGTACTGGTCGAAGCTGCCATCCCCGGTGACTGTCATCATCTTCAGGGATCGGATAGGTGTAACAGAAGTGTCGAAAGTGACCACCCCCGCTGCCTCCCTGGTCCTGAATCCGTACAACGCCATCAGGTCATCCTCCCCACGCCTGTGCGCTCGATGTAGTTCAGGTCGTAGACATACAGGCCGTAGTTGTTGAGCAACACCGAACCATCTGCCGTCTGTCCGCGCAATGTCAGCGTCCCAGCTGGCACGTTGATCTCCAACAGCGGCAACCCTTGCGAGTTGACCGCAGCAGAGCGCAATGTCATGCCGAGCACGATCTCCTTGATGAACGCCTGGCTGATAAATGCCTGGTTGACGAAGAGCTGGCCGTTCTGGAAAACGAACAGGTTCCCTTCCACGCCGTTGATGCCATCGATGATGGCTACACGTTGGGCAGAAAGCAGGATCTCCCCAACCTCGCCATTGCTTCCCTGAACGATACCGGTTGCAACCTTTTTGCCGTTTGAGTTCGTCTCGGTCTTCCATGTGGATTGAGCGGAAACCTTTCCATCGACACCCGCCACTACCTCGCTCAGCATCTGGACCGAGGCGTTTGCCTCACCGGCTTGCGCCTGCACGGTGTCAATCCGTTGCCCCGTAGCTATGCCGTCCTCGATCCGGGCCGACTGCTCGGACCAGACCCCGACCGAGCTGGAACTGCTGCCAGCAAAACCCTCGGTGGTCCCCGCTTGCTCTGGGTTCACTTGGACATACAGGCCGTCCAGGCGAGTAGCCTGCGCGGTAATCTGGTCGCCCTGTTGAGTGACATTGGTATCGAGCTGGCTGATTGCCTGGGCTTGGGCGCTGTTGACGCCTTCGGCACTGGTTACCCTGCTGGTGAGGTTGGTGATCGCCTGGCCCTGGCTGGTGATCGTTGTGCCCTGCTGGGTCACCGTCGAGCTCAGGCTCGAGACCGCTTCCGCATTCGCTGAATCCGCCGCGGTTACCCGGCGGCCAACGATGTTGCACCACAGCGCCCTGCCCCCTGCTGGCTGCAGGCGAGACACAAACCGAGCCGACGCCGCCCCGGCAGGCGCGGTGATCCGTCCCTTGAAGGTCTGGAACCCACCGCCCGCGGAGAACGTGAAGGCGTCGAAATAGCCGAGGTTCACGCCATTCTTGTCGGCGAAGCGCAGCTGGAAACTACCGGTTTGCCCTGCAGTCATCTCAGCGCGGTAAACGTCGGCAGACAGGTCGAACTGCTCGCCAGCTGCGGTAAGGATGTTCTGGTCCTGGCCGCAGAAGCTGGCCTCGTAGAACGCAATAGCCTTTCCGGCTGACGGGTGCGCCGTTGTGGCAACCACTGTCGTTGTCGCGGCACCCCACGGCGCGGCAATCCCGTCCTCAAAGTTGCCCTTGAGCACCAGGTTGTCCGGCTGCTGGCCGATAGACGACTTGATTTGTGTGATCGCCGCCCCCTGACTGGTCAAGGTGCTGCCCTGCTGGCTGACTGTATTGCTCAGCGCCTGGACCGTCGAGGCCTCGGCCTTAGTGGCCACCTGGGTCAGTGCACTGGCGGCTGCTGCCGCTGCATCCGTGGCCACTTTGTCCGTAACCGCCACCCAGGCTGCGCCATTCCAACGCTTCGGTGTGTTGGCATTTCCGGTGGTGTCGATCCACAGGTTCTGGGCCAGGCGCTTATCAGCCGCCGGCGCCGCCGTGCCGTAGATCACCTCCCCCTTCGCCCCCGCCTTGTCTGAGGCTGCCTGGGCGGCCTGCTGCGCAGCGGTGACGTTGCTGTTGGTGGTCTGCAAGCTATTGGTGAGCCCGGTGATGGCCGAGCCTTGGCTTGTCAGCCCCTGCTCTGTCTGGGTCACGCGGTTGGCCAGCGTATTCACCGTAGAGGCGTCTGCCTTGCCGTCAAGGCTCGACTGAACACCATCGATGCGCTGGGCCTGGGCGGTCAGCTTGCCGTCCTGTTCGGTTACCTTGGTCTCCACCACGGTCACGCGCGCCGCGGTGCCGTTTTCCGTCCTGGCCACCTGGCCGATGTCGAGCCAGTAGGCTGGATTCGGAGGCGCGTTGCTACCGCCGGCGGCAGCCGGCACAGCTTGGATCGCAACATACAAGCGCTGGCCCTGGCGCACGTTGTCGCCCAGGGCGTAGGCCTTGGCCGGGTCGTACTCAAGCGCGTCGACCACGTCGCCTATGGCGTCGATCTGCTCCTGCAGTTGGTCGTTGATTTCCTTGAGGCGATTGTTCACCGATCCCGGCAGGGTCGGTGGGCCAGAGATCAGCGCGATCTCCTCGCGCAGCTCCGGGTACAGCGCGCCGTTGCCGATCTTGTCCTTGAAGTACTCCTCGTACTCGCTCTGGTCGGAACTGGACTGGCCATTGACGCCCACGCCAGCCGGAAACCACGGGCCGATGTTGCCGGTGCGGTCGATCAGGCGCGCCCAGAAGAAGAACGACACGCCAGCAGCCAGGCCGTGCATTTCGTGCTCGGCCTGCGGATAAGCGAAGTCGCCCAGCTTGATCGCGTCGTCCCGCGAGGTGGTCTTGCTGTACCAGATCTCCGTCCGCTGGGTGTCCTCGGCGCCAACAGGGAAGCCCCAGGCCAGCTTGATGCCGTAGACCAGCGGCGTGGTGTTCAGGAACGACACCGCCGGCGGCAGGCCGGCCTTACCCGTCAGCTGCGTGAGGCTGGAGCTCTTCCAGATCGACGAGATATCGAAGGCGCTCACCGCCCGCACCCGGGCCAGGTAGGCGCCGGCGTAGATGCCCGTCACGTCGACCGAGGTCGCGCCAGTGCGCTGCAGCTTGATCCAGTTGCCGTTGTCCTTGCGCCACTCCACGTCATAGGCCACAGCGCCATTCACGGCTGGCCAGGCGATGGTCATGGTGCTGACCGCGATACCCTGGTCCACGGCATAGCTCGAGGTTAGGGCTACGCTCGCCGGCGGCGGAACGACGGTGATCGGGATCACGCTGATCGGCCGCTCTTCCAGGCGGGCGCCGGTGTCGATGTGCGCGAATTTGCTTGGGTCGTACTGCACCGCGCTGATCTCGAACACGCCCGGCTCTGGGCGGGTCACGCTGGTCACACGGTACAGCGGTACCGCCAGGTCGTCGGCGTCGAGCGCCCATACCAGCTCGGGCTCAGGCGCCACCGAGTAGGCGGTGGTGACCGTTACAGCCCGGCCACTCACCGATTGAACGGTGCGCGCCTGGCAGGTGCCATCCGGTAGGTTGAGGATCAAGCGGTCACCGGCCTTGGCCTGGGTATCGCGGTCCAAGCCGATGGTACGGCCAGACACAGCAGCAATACGCCCGCCAATTGGCCGGCCCGCCAGCAGCTCGTCCGCGACCGGGATCACATAGCCCGGCAATGGGATGCGCCCATCGAGCCCGACCTTGAAGGTGATGCCTCGATCTCGTGAGTTCGTCAGCAACGCCCATTTGCCGCGGCGCTGGGCCTCCGACTCGCGGGTGCAGCCGATTGCGCTGATCTCCAGCACATTATCGCCATAGCGGCGCTGCAGCTTCTGGTCGGTCACCGAGGTGACATCAGTGTCGTAGCTGTTCGCCGGGTTGTCGTAGCTGATCAAGGCGCGGCTGTAGCGCGTGCGCTCCGAGGCGCTCGAATAGGTGAACTTGCCGTCGATGACGTTCGCCCGGGTGTAGGCGAAGTCGAAGTCGGTGTCGCGCGGCATGTCAGCCAAGCTGTACACCTGCCCCTGCGCCCAGTAAGTCATACCCCGGTAGATCGCCGAAATGTCGCGCAGCAGGCTCCAGGCGTCGGCTTTGCTCTGCAGGTTCAGGTTGCAGATGAAGCGCGGCTCCTGGCCGCCCTTCCCGTTCGGTACCGACTGGTCGCAGTACTGGGCGATCCGGTAAAGCTCCCACTTGTCGACCTGCCAGGACTTGATGCGCCGGCCCAGGCCAAAGCGGTCGTTCACGGTGATGCCGTAGGTGTGCCAGGCCGGGTTATCGGTCCAGGCCTCTTTGAAGGTGCCGTCCCATACCCCGGTGTAAACCCTGGTGCGCGGGTCGTAGTTGCTGGGCACCTGAAATCTGCGGGCGTCACAGTCCACGGTGACAGCCGGAATGTTGCGGAACTGCTCGGCCGAGAACTCGATGTACAGCAGCGCGGTGTTCGGGTAGCGGACCTTGGCGTCGATCACCTCAGTGCGCCCGACGATCTGCATGGTGTCGGCAATCTTGTTGTTGTTTTGGTTGGGCGTCAGGCGGCGGACGCGCAGCAGCCAGCCACTGGTGGCCTTCGGCAGGTCGATACGCCGGGTACGCTCGTAAGTGCTGGTGGTCTTGCCGTCGACTGCCTCCAGCAGCACCTGCTGATAGGCGCTGCCGTCGGTGGCCAGGTCCACGGCATACTCGATCCGGTAGCCGTTGACGTTGCCGCCTTCGTCAATCGACTGGAGCATTGGCCAGGCAAAGCGCAGGCGGATCGCAGACAGCTCCAACCTGTCGATAGCGCGGATGTAGGCGTTGTCGCTACGCAGCTCAACGCTTTCGCTGATCTCGTTCTCGATGGACGGGATGCCTGGGATATGGCCCTGCTCCACCGAGCCGGTGCGCCATTCCCACTTCACGTTCGGGAAGTTCAGATTGCCGGTCGGATCGGCTAGAGGCGTGCTGTCCAGATAGATGTCGCGGGCGGTTGGCGTGCCTTCGAACTCACCCTCGCCCACGGCGATCAGCATTTTTGCCACGGCAACCGAGCGCAGGCTGTCCGGCGCCTCTGTAGGCTGTTTCGGCTTATCCGAGCCGCCCTTGGCGCCAACGATAACCAGTTTCTGTGCTGTGCCCATGCTTTCCTCCAGGCGTAAAAAAACCGCCAGGCGGCGGTCGGTGTTCTGTGTGCGGGTTACATCTGGTCTTCGGCATAGATCGCGGCGCTGATGATCGCGCCACCCCATCGCCGGCGCCCCAGGCAGAGCGGTACGGGGTTGCCGCTGGCCGTGGTGTTCTTGGCGCTGCCGAAGGCGTAGCCCGGAGTGTTCTCAGGGGCAGCGCTGGTCTTAAGGCCTTTGGCTTGGGGGCTGAGCATCTGGATGACGCCGCCGATCATCAAAGCCGCGCCTGCCTGGTAGAGGAACGGCGAAGCAGCGGCAAATGGCGTGAAGGAAACGACATACGCTGCGGCGACCAAGACAGCTCCGATGATGGTGTGCAGACTGCCTCCGCGCTTACTACCAACCACCACAGGGGCAATTCGAACTTCGCCAGTTCCGCTGAAGCCCAACTCCTTTTCCTGGAGATTCTTTGACCCTCTGAAAATGGCGAATTCAAGCCCTCGCGACCTTGCATTGGAAATAAATTTCTCGAACCCTGGGATCTGGACACAGAGCGCCTTGATCGCCTCGGCCGGGGTTTTCACTGAAAGCCGAAACTCTCGGCCGAACTTTCTGAGCAAACCGTACAGCCTGACAATGGTCATCGGTTCGTAGCAAATAGCAGACATACATTTTCTCCGGGCATAAAAAAACCGCCCTAAGGCGGCTTCGAAAATTCGACATCTCTAAAGACAGGTACGCGCTACATCTACCCACTTATTCCAGGTGCCATTGCGAACGTAGACTCGCACTGAGGCGCCACCTGCAGCCTCATCAACAACCGCCATGGCTGGCGTTCCAACCATATCAATGTTGAGCTTGATGCTGTAGCCGTCCTCGGTCTCGGTTGCCGCTACACTCGAATTGAGGTCTTGCCATTTCGGGGTTAGGCACCGTGAATAGTCACGCGGGGACTTTGCAGTTTTGGCTTCGAGGCTAGGGCCGCTCTTCTTCAATTCGCTCGGGGACACACACCCCGCCAGCAGCACCAGCCCCAACATACTTATCAGAATTCGCATCTCATCCCCTCTTGGAGTAACTCGTCTATTTCTTCAAAGCTTCATCATATCTTCAAGGCTCATATAAGCCTTGTTGATAAAGACGCTGAAGTCAGTTCCTGCCTGCCCTCTCATGCGCTCAACCTCAGATAGCAGCCTGCGCTTTTCTGATATGGGGACCTTCAACTTGCCGACCGTTTTCACTATGAGGAGAAACCTCAGGTAGTCGCCTCCGTCTGCCGCGATAGGACCAATCTCTGACGCCATCTGCCCTCCCTGTGCAAAAACTCTCCTATGCTTGGTTGTTGGCACCCATATCCCCTGCCATTCATGCCTAGCTATTTTGGGTAGTTTCCCAGGCGGCAGGGACTCCAGGCGGCCGTGCTGTTGCAGCACGCGAAGAGAGTTTCGAGCCTGCATCGTCGCGAAAAACTGATAAGCAGCAATACCGTCAGCGCCTTCCAGCTTCTTCGTGTACGGCAAGCACAGGAAGCGATCCTCAAAAGGTGAGTAGCTTTCCACCATGATGACGCCACTGGGGTCTGAATCATGTTGACTGACAACGATGTGATCAGGTCCGTTCCACGGCGCCGCAGTCTCGGTTCCCGGAGCGAACAAACCTCGAAGATAGGCCTCATCCTCGCCAGAGAAGCGTTGAGGCGTACGCTGGTAGAGCACTGCCCCGCCCTTGGTTACGTTCTCAATTGCTTTTGCGCCACGGACCAAGATGGCCTTTTCTAGGCTGAGCTTATCCTCAACAGTGAGGCGATACGCTAGCGGATCGTACTGGTGACTAATGGTGTCATCGGGGCCGTAGAGGTACGGCTGAATGGCATCTAGGAGGTTCACATCGAGAGCATCCCTGTTCAGATTCGGGAAACTCTACCATTCGAACGGGTATTTCCGGAATGACGGCAACGCCACCGCCACCGCCCCAATCAGAATTCGCATGTGATCCCTCCGTTGAAATGGGTGACTGTTGCATTCCCCAAGTCTCAAACCCCAGTCAGCCATTAGCGACGAGCGTCGGATCACCGGTTGTTTATCTCAATCTTCAGGTCAGGATCCGGTACGTACTTTGGGCGCGCCAGTTGTGGGTCGCCAGCCGGCAAGCAGTAGAAGAAAACCTCCGCCTCGCCACAGCCACCCCGTAAGGCGCACTCGCTCGCCTGAATACGATTGACCAGGATTTCGCGCTGAAGAGAGCTGCAGTAGATACTCGCGTCTCTCAGTGCCTCACCTTTAGCCGAAGCAGGGCCACCGAAAGCTACGCGGGTCGAAATCATGTAGGTGTCAGGGCCGACTTTCATTGCCCCGGTGTTGGAGCATCCTGCCAGTACCAAGAACACCACCAGCCCAATCAGAGTTCGCATGTGAGCGGTCCAGAAAAGGCTGACTGTAGCGCGGACCTGGCCGGGCAGCCAAATGCAAAAAGCCCAGCGCGGGGCTGGGCTCGTTACCAGTGGTCGAAACGCTTTTATGCTAGCGAATTTCGTAAATCAAAACTGCTTGAGCTAGCTCAATGTCGCTGACTGTGCCCACTTCATTCTGAGAACGCAACACCTCGAATGCTGCCTCCAGGCCCACGCCTCGAATTAATCCATCACTCGCAACGAAAGCTGCAGCATCATTGCGAGCGGCGAGCATCTTTTGGTCGCCTCTCTTACAGCTATTCCGGCTACTTTCTTGACTGTCTTCGGTAAGCGTAACGGGGAAAAGTGTCACAGCAAGACTTGATGAAACAATCGCTCCAAAAGTCGAGACGTCGACCGCCCTGCCATCACCAGCGATCACGGGAAAACTGCACGAAAAACCAAGCATAAGCACAACAATCAGTTTGCGCAAAAGTCCACTCCATGGAAGAGAGTCATCCTTTAGAGGCTGAATCTACCGTCTTCCTGGCCGGGCATCCAGTGTGGATGGAAAGCCAGTACCTTTCCTGCTCGGCAGCGTAGTAGCTTTATGCCTCCAACGAACTGCCCCAGTCCGTTGCCGGAAAGCCCATGGACTGGGGCTAAGCAAAAGGATTAGTTATGCAAACATTAGATCAGCGTGTCGCCGACTTGGAGAGAGTGCTAGTTTCCACGACATCAGCGCTTTTAAACAGCATCCTATCTATTGCAACTGCATTAAACGACCAGCCAGGCTTCGACAAGAATGCACTCTTGCGCGAGCTGGACCTCGTTAAAGCCGTTCAAATTGAAGGGGGTTCGCAGCAGCATTACGAGGACACTATTTCGATGGTCCAAGAACGACTTTCTTAGCATTTTCACCGGCAGCGCCTGAGCCGCTGCCGGGCCAAAATATCAAGCCCGCCAAGACGCGTTTGCCACTTTCTAGTTTAACGATCCTCAGTTGAATCATTTTCAACCCTCACTTTTCTGCTCGCGTCTCGATGACGCAACACAAGGCGTGTCCGGGCAAGCCAAGGCCCGCCGAACACGATGATTTCTGATGGTCTGCCGTACAGGTGGTGCAGCAGGAACGGCCCCTGCCCGAACACCTGGACCTGCTCGTCCGGCAATTGCGGGTCTGCGCCCAAGTAGATCCCGGCATGGTTCGGGTGCGCCGTGCGCCCCACTTCCATGACGATCATGTCGCCGCGCTGTGGTCGGTCGACCTGGTAGAAGCCCGCCGCCTCGTAGGCCTGCTCGTACAGGCTTGGCCCGGAGGCCTGCTCCCACCAACCGTCCTCGCGGGCGTAGGCCGGAAACTCCAACCCCCACTCCCGCTGATACCAGTCCGCGCAGGCCTGCCAGCAGTCCCAGGCGCCATGCACGAATGGTCGGCCCAGCAGCGGCGTGCTGCCGCTTGGGGTGATGGTGCGTAGATCGCCTTCAGGCCAGGACAGGATGTGCCAGGGCAGTGCCGTGGCTTCGCACATGGCCAGGTCACGCGGTGACGGCCTGCTGGTGGCGTCGGGGTGCGAGTGCACGATGCCGATCACATCGCCCCGGTCTTCCGCTGCAGCGTATTCCTCCGGCGCGATCCGGAACTCTTCGCCTGGATCACTCGCAGTGTTGGTGCACGGCACGTAGATCTGCTTTCGGCCCACGGCCAGGATCAGTCCGCAACACTCGCGCGGGTACTCAGCCGCGGCGTGCGCTTGCACGGCGGCCAGGATGTGTTTGCGCATGGTCAGCTCCGTGCGATCAGGGATACGGCCGGGAAGCCACCGAAGGAGAGCTCGTTGGTTTCGCCGAAGCGCAACTTGCAGGAGCTGAGGCAGCCCTTGCACTGGTCCTTCGAAGGGTCGTCCGTGGGGTTGTCCTCGTCGTCGAACATTGCGGCGCCGGTGTAGTTGCAGTCAGGGCCCCGATAGCCATTGGTCATGGCCCAGTGGCAGAAGGTGGTCATCTGCCGGCCCGGCAGACCAAAGCCGTCGATTTCGCCCGGTGAAGAGAGCTCCCACACGACCATCTCGCCGTCTTCGCCGGTCTTCTGGTCGATGTACCAGATTTCGAGCGCTTCCTGGGTCGGGTCCGCTTCGGGATTGCCGCCCGGGAAGTTCTCAGCATCCAGGTACTGGGCCAGGGTCTCGCGCACGGTCAGCTGGAACTTCAGCAGGTCGTCGAACGCCAGGCACAGCGCAGTGATACGGCCGTTGACGTTGCCGGCTGACAATGTCGGCCGGGTTGCAGAGCCGTTGCTGTCCGCCCCAAAACCTTCGATCTGCACGGGCCAGGCCGCATACTCGTTGCCCTGCCAGAAGATCGACTTGGCCGGCAGCTGATCTGCATCAGCCCCGGCTGCAGCCAGCTCTTCCGGCGAGTGTGGAATGGCATGGCCGTGAAATCGAAGTACATCAGCGCCGTATTCGGAGCCGTCGATCTCGAAAAGGATGACCTCATCGCCTGGCTCCAGCCTTTGGATGTCTCTGATCAGGGGCATGGGTTGGCCTTATGGGTGGAATGTCTGCGTAAACGTTGCAGTCAGGGCGTAGATCCGCCCGCCGCGGTTAATCGGTTGATAGCCGGCGCACTTGTACAGGCCAAGCCCTCCAAGCGGAGGCGTCCACAAGAAGGCTTTGGTGCCCTTGTGGCGATCGAGGAAGGCCTGGACGGCCTTCACACGCTCCTTGGTGCCGGTGTACGTGATCGGCCAGGACTGCGAGCGGTTGTTCAGGCTTTCGCCGACCGATTGCTCGTAGCCATCGCCGAACTTCTTTGTGCGTACGGCAAACGTCACCTCGCCCTGCTCGCCGTTTTGCACAGGCCAGGTAAAAGTCTCGATAGCCATCAGCGCCCCTTCAATGCGTTGTTGATACGGCCGCCCTGCCTAAGATCCTTGGCCATCATCTGGTGGTACCTCTGCTCGATAAGAGGGCCAATTTCAGCGGCAAACTGCTCAAGCCCAGCGGTGTCGCTGGTTGAACTGGTGTTACCGTCGCCATCGATGTTGATCGTTACGTGCATCACGGATCCTCCCCCGCCTCCGGCTGCCGCAGCGGATACCGGCCCAGTCCCCAGCGGCGTGATCGTACCGCCCTCGGCCCCCATCATCAGGTAGGTCTTCCCTCCCTGATTCAGCAACTCCGGGCCCAGTTCGTTGACCTGGTAGAGCGAGTTCGCCGCTACCGGGCCGCCGGCGGCACGTCGACCAGAGACGAAGTTGTCCATGATCTCCGGGCTGTAGCCGGCCTGGGTTGAGCCTGCAGAGGAAGGTGCGCTGCCGCCACTGAACCAGGCGCCCAGCGCACTGCCGGCAATGCTCGACAGCAGCCCTGAGGCAGCCTGCCGGGTGGCAATCCGTGCCATGTCCGCCAGGATCGACTTGGTGAAGTCGGCGAACGAGCCTTTCCCAGTGATGGTGAAGTTAACGACTGAGTCTTCCATCGAGCTGAAGGCGTTGGTGAACAGGCTTTTGGTCTGCCCGGTGACATCCCGGGCCGACTCCAGGTAGTTCTGGAAGGCCGACGAGGCGCCGGCGCTCCAGCTGCCCTGGGCAGTGGTCATGTCGTTGTAGTTGGCGATCGCAGTTTCCTGCAGGTCGCGCTGGGTCTTGTCGAGTGCCGCCAGCTTCTGGTTGTACTCATCGAGGCTCATGCCGCGGGAGCCGTCACCGTACTGGTTGGCCAGGTCCAGCTTCTGCTGGTTGATCCGGTCGGTGATTCCGTTCTGCTGTTCCTGCAGGCCGCGCTGCCGGTCGCCCAGGCCGAGGCCTTCGGCAGATCGCTGGCCCTGCAAGCGCAGAGCCTTCACCTGCTGATCCAGCGCGCTGGTGTAGGTCTGCACCGCCTGGGCCTGCTTGCGCAGCCGCCCCTCCTCGTTCGTGGCCAGTACGGCCAGCTCCGAATCAGCGTCCTTCTGCGCCTTGACCATGTTGGTCCGGGCATCGGCGATCTTCTGGTCCAGCTGGACCCGCTGAGCAGCCGAGGTGCCGGCCTTGCCCTTGGCAGCTTCAAGCGCCGCGATCTCCGCCTGGTAGGCGTTGGTCACTTCGCCTTTCTGCTGCTCGATGATGGCCGCGCGCTGGGCCGCGTACGACTCCTGGGAGATGATGCCGGCCTTCTGGGCAGCATCCAGCTCTTTCTCGGCGTTCTTGTACTCAGCGAGAATCGCCGCGAGCGAGTTCTTTGAGTCATTGAAGCCAGTCAGGTTTACCGCTGTGGCTCGGACCGCCGGGTCCTTGTTCTTGTCCTTGATGTTCTGGATGGTCTTGGCGACAACATCAGCCTGCACCAACGGGTCGTTCGGGTTGGCCTTCCTCAGCGCCTCGACATCCCGCCGATACTCTTTGATCAGCTTGTTGCGCTTCTCTTCATTGGTGAGGTTGGTATCGCTGATTTGTTTGAGGCGTGCGGCTGCATCGATACCATCTCGCTCTACCCGTACCCGATCTGCTACAAACTTGGTACGACTCCGCTCTGCCTCAATCTGCATCTCGAGGTAGGCAAGCTCCCTTTTGTCGTTCTCGGTGTCTCGGGTCTCAATCCCCATGGCAGCGGCGCGCCCTCCGCGCCCCTGATTGGTCTGCAGCCGCAGGCGAATCACCTCCGCCTGCTGCTCCAAGGTCTGAGCCCGGCCAACACTCAGTGTGGCATCGAGAGCCTCAGCAGCCGCACTCTTGATTCCTTTCCAGGCGCTTTCGATCAGGCCGAGGTTTTCCGTGACCTCGCCAGCCCTGGTTCTGATGGTGTCGGCGTAGGTATCGGTCAGCAGCTTAGCCGCGCCGATGGTGTCGCCCTGCTCCTTCAGGGCCACGATCTGCGAATAGACCGATGCCGTCAGGAAGTTGTACTGGTCGTTCAGCTCCTTGGCGGCAGCGACCGGGTCTTTGGCGATCTTGGCGAACTCGGCAACAGTCGCATCAATGGAACGGTCTGCGGCCTTTTCCATGTTCAATGCGGCTTCAGAGATCGTTTCGAAGCTGCCACTGGCGATCTTGCCGTTACCGGCGAGCTTGGCCAGCACTTCAGCTGCTGCACCAGTTGTGCCGACAGTGGCACTCACCTGCTGGGCCATAGCCGCCAACTGCCCGGCGCTGGTGCCCGCGGCGTTGCCGGTGAAGATGATCGCCTCGTTGTACTCGTCGGCCTCCTGGCTGCCCTTGTAGTAGGCCAAGGCCAGCGCACCGGCTGCAGCTGCAGCCACGGTGAACGGGTTGACCAGGCCAAGCACATAGCCGCCCACGGCCTTCGCCGCCGGCGCGATACCGCCGAACATATCCTTGAGCTGGCCGCCCTGCTGCAGCAGCACAGTCAGCGGTGCCTGGCCGCCCTGCAGAGAAACGAAGATGTCAGTGAACTGCGCTGGCACCCCACGGAGCGCTGCGGCGTTCTGCTTGGCGGTGTTTCCCGTTCGAGTCAGCGAGTCATCGAAGCGGGTCAGCGCCTCACGGGACTGATGAATCTTGCCCTGGTATTCGCTGAAGATCTCGGGGTCGAGGAACTTCTTCTGCTTGGCCAGGCGACTTTCCAGTTCGTCCAGGCGGCCCAGCGCTTTAACCGTCGGGTCGATCTCGCCGAGCAGTTGGCCAAGGTCATCAGCCTGCCCTCGAAGGGCCTGGCCAGCCTTCTTCGCACTCTGCTCGACCCCAGCAGCAGCCTTCTCGGCACGACCACCAGCCTCAACCAGTTTGTCCAGGTCCGTCGCGGCGTGCGCGGCATCGCCGGAATCAACCCGGATGCCCAGTTCGGCAATGGTGGTCATGATCTACTCCACGGATTCGGCCATGACGGCCAAGGCCTCGGCCTCCATTACACGGAGATCGGGAAAAATGTCGGGAAGGTCGCGGCGTTTGATGCCGAGCATCGAGGCGGTGAGCGGAATGATCGAGTAGTCCAGGCCTGAAGCACCGCCTATGCCCGTCCGCCACTGAGTGGACATTGCCTCGAGCAGGCGGAAGGCTGGCCAGGCGTCCGGCCAGACCTCTACCTCTTCCTCATCGATGTCGTCTGGCGTAAGCCCCAAGGCCGCTAGCTGCTCGGCGGATGGGCCACGCTCATAGCAGGCGCGGGCCGCCGCCCTCAGTTTCCCAGGCGTGCCGGGTTATAGGCGTTCTGGAAGGCATCGATGACAGCTTTTGGCGCACCGGTGCAGGTTCGCACCAGGTCGAGGATGGCGTCGTCGCTGAACTTGTCGTCGAGATCCCAGCCAACCACGATGTCCTTCAGCTGCTCAGCCTGAAGCTCAATCTCGGCGGTGGTGGCGTCCTTCCAGCTGATACCCTCTTCCTTCGCCTTCTCCGCCCAGGCGTCACGCGCATTGTTCCAGCGATCGAACATTTCGGATAGCGCGATACGGTCCAAGTAACGAAACTCGAACCCAACCTCCACGGGATCGGAGCCCACCCGTGGAAGCTGCACCGCTGCGCCGAACGTTGGGTTCTGCGCGATTTTAATCTTTGCCATGGGAACTCCTTACGCGCCAGCCAGGTAACGAAGCGAACGAGCAGACAGACCCACGCTGATGGTTCGGGTCATGACGTTGTTCCGTTCCATGGTCGGGTCAGGGGTGATGCTGACGTAGCCTGGGTACAGAATCTGGTCACCGTTTCGCAGCTTCATACGGATCACCGCTAGCTCTTTGGAGGTGTCGTAACCCTCAACAGCCTGCACGTAAGGCGCGGTAGGCTGGTCTTCCACCACGATCGACAAGGTGGTCGGGTTGCGGTTGGTAGGGAACTGCTTGTCGTCGTCATCTTCCAGATAGCCGACGGTCGCATACTGCTGCTCACCACCGGCCGAGTTGAACGACGTGACCTTCGAGATCTGAACCCAGTCGGAAACCGGGTACACGGAACCCACGCCCGCGCCTGCGGTGAATTTTTCTGCGTCGCTGGTATCGAGACCAGCCAGAGAGAACGCGTCATCGGCGACGTTTGAGGCCTTAACGGCGCGGTCGCTGATGAGTGCCCAGCCGGAGTTGACCAGCAGAACGTCGCCGTTCTGGACAGTGTGACCGGCAGCGGTCGCCACCGGCGGCTTTGCGTTGGTGAGTGCCGTGAACGCTACGGCGGCGCCAATGACTCTGGCGATCTCGAGCGTAGCTCCGTTCGGCAGCGGGAAGCGTGCGGCCATGGTGTATTTCCTCATTGATGCCCGCCGGGCGGCGGTTGGTTATGCCCCAGCGGGCGGTTGGTCTGCGACACCCTGGTAGGTGAAGCTGGTCGGGACCGTGTAGGTCGCCGGCTCGGTGATGGTGGGCCCCTGCTCCAGCGGCTCGACGATCAGGCCTTCGAAGCCGTTCCGACTGAGCTCGGTGTCGACGCGGAACAATGTGCTCAGCTCGTCGATAAGGGTCTCAGCAGTAGCCAGGGCCTGGCCTGCCGGGCAGACGATGCTGATCTGGTAGATACCTCGGTACTCATAGGCTTCTGCAGCCAAGTAGCGGGTGGTGGTGCTGGCCGGCAGTAAGAAGGCCCGGAGGTAGGTTTCGCCCGGAGAGGCCTCGAAGTCCTCCTCCATGTGCGCAACCCGGATCGGGCGCGCAGCTGCCCAGGCCGCCAGCTTGATCTCAATTGCCTGACGGGCGCGTGCGTGGCTCATACTTGGTTGTTCCTGATGGCTTCGTCGACGATGGCCTTAAAGCGCGCCAGCGTCACGCGAACCATTCCGCCGGGAGCTTGAGTCGAATGGCCATACTCGAGAGGGATCGCGTACGGCAGATTGTTCACGATGTAGGCGGTCTGGCCGATCGTCAGCGCAGCGACCTGCGCCTTCAGCTCGGCGATGGTCTCGTTACCAGATCGATCGATCCGGTCCAGCTCGCCAGTTGCCGGCGCATCGATGGAGAATTGCCAGTTGCCACGAAAGCGCCCGCCGACATACCCCTGGCCCGCCACAAGACCGTTCACAGCGAAGTTCTGATCGCGCTCTGCCTTGGTGAGCGGCTTGGCGTATCTGACGCCCTTGCGCAGCTTGCCGGCCTTGGTGAAGTTGTCCTGGTTCAGGTTGATAAGGGTGTTGCGTACCGCAACCTTGAAGTCGTAGCTGTCAGCAGCCCTAGTGTTAGCCGCTCGATGAGCTACGTTGGCCTTCCAAATCTCGGGATCGCCCACTGGCGACATGCGGATGACACTGCTACCAATCTCAATAACGATCTCTCGAAACGTGGCATCAAGCGCCTGCTCGGCCTGCTCTGCGAAAGCCCTAATGGCTTCAGCGAATCCGCCCTGCAGCCCGCCATATCGCTGCGTCATGTGTGAACCGCGTGGCATGATCACTTCCTCAACTGAATGGTCCAGGTAGCTTGAGCGGGGTCTTCAGACACGTTTAGCACCCGGTATCCGCTAACCTGGTCGCCGATCTTGGGCGCCACCGGGACATCGGTAACGGCAACAGCCTGCCCCTCAAACAGCTCGTTCTGGAGCACCAGCAGCTTCACGTCCTCAGTCTGGATACGTGATCCATCAATTTCCTTGGCCAAGTAGCTGCCGAACATCCCGCGACCGGTGTAGCGAATGGTCGTGGCAGGCGCTGTGCCGCCGATCGCCGGGTCATAACCACCCTTAATGGTGCGGCTGCCAGCTACAGGCTTCACTGCGTCGGCCAGGCCGTCGGGGTCGCTAAACGCCTCGGCCAGCTCCGCCTGAATCTCTTCGCGCATGCCCATGGTCAAATCCTCTTGAGCATGAGGGTCCCGGAACGACGCATCCAGGGTGCAATCAGGTCCAATGCGAAGTTCTCAGCCGCGGACAACTCGACTGAGCCCTCGGCGTAGGTCTTGCTGGTTGAGGTGCCAGCCTGAGCTGACACGGTCTTGCTGAGCACCTCCTTGCCAGTGTCCTTGTAGAGCTTTTTCTCGGCAGCCAACTTGGCCACCTGCGCGCCAGCGGACACAATCGCGTCTGGCACCGGGTCTGGCACCGTCCGCCTGATCTTGGCCGTGAGCCAGGCATTGCCCATGGCTACGGCAAGAACCGCATCACCGGAGCCCGCCCAACCCGGCCCAAGCTTCTGGTCGACGTCAGCGACGGTGACGAAGTCGGTCATGGCTTATTCCTTCGGGATCAGGGCCTGCAGGTCGGGCTTATTGAGGGCGGCGTCGAAGGTGATGCCCTGGGCCGTCAGCCACTCCTTCAGCTGCGGGACCTTCATTTTGTGCGGATCGGTCTCGTCGTCGCCGCCCTCTACCTCAATCGCTTTGTCGATCTCGGCCTGGCTGCTCACAGAGGCATAGCCAGCCGGCGGGTAAGCAGAAGCCTTGTAGCCCTCCGCTACCCACTGGGCGATGGTCGGGCCATCCAGGCGCAGGCCTTCCTCGATCTCGCTGACGCTGATTCCCTGGCGCTGGTACGCCTCGCTGATATGAGGGGCATCGCCCTGCACAGAAACCGAGGTGGCGCCGTCGATGACGCCAAAGAACTGATCCAGGCGGCGATAGCAGGTGCCGAGCTCGCTGCCCGGGGAGTTGGTGTAGATGACTTTCATGGTGAGCTCCTGCGCAGGGCACCAGGTCGGCGCCCCGCATCATGGGATCAAGGGGTGGCAGTGCCGCTGATTACCGCGGCGAACGGGACCTGCTTGCGGTCGAACACGCGCTGCCAGTTGGCGGCACTGGCGTATTGGACAGCAGAAGGACTGAGGTTCAAGTTCTCGCTGCCCTTCCAGCTGAATCCGGCTGGCTGCAGAATGAAAGTCTTGCGCTCCCACAGGACCTCGGCACCACCACCGTTACCACCGCCGGGCTTGCGCTCCAGCTCGACCGGCACAGTCGGCGAGCCCTCACCGTAGCCGAATGCCCCCTGGCCGAAGAAGACGGACAGAAACTGACCTGGCGCGTAGGTCAGGCTGTCATCCATGAACACTGGTTTTCCCAGATAGGTGGCCAGGATGATCTTGCCCTGGGAGTCGCGCAGGTACTCGATCATGTCCTGCTTGACCATCTGGTTCATCACCACCGAGTGCACGCCGATTGCAGCGAACATATCGGCGGCGTCGCCGGCGGTAAAGGCGGCGTCCTGGAAGGCATTGGCGCTGATCGATGCGCCGGAGTCCTTGACCATGTCACCGCCGTTGTTGGCGATGTTGGAGGCGATCACGCCACGCGCAGAGCCCAGCAGGTAACGCTGCCACTGGCGGGTCCAGTAGGTGCCAAAGCGGTTGCGGATGTGTTGCTGTGGCTCGGAGTTGGCAAGTTCAGCGGTGAGGTCGGAAACGCCGTACCCTTTGTTGAGGTACAAGGTCCGAGCCCGCATGCTGCCCTGTTTCGCCTTGCCAACCTCGCCCAGGTCGTCGGGGTTGTCGTTGGAAATGTTCGGCGCCTCGTCGGCGTCCAGGTCCTGCCAGTAGCTGATTTCGGAAGTGCCCTGGCCGTTCTTGGCGATGTCGTCGAGAGTCGCCGAGCGGGTCACGATGCCCGACTCGAAGACGGCAGTCTTCTCGGGGGAGTTCACCGGCTCCAGGGTGCCGTAGTAGTCGGAAACGAAGATATCCGACAGTTGGGTAGATGCCATGGTTTAAGTTCCTCGGGTGGCTTGGAGTTTTTTGTATGCTTCAGGGTTGTCCCGGGCGATCGCAGCGCGCTCTGCCTCGGTGTACTCGCCCCACTTCTTCGTGGCCTTGCCACCGTTGTCACCGGTCTGCCCGGCACCCTGAGCCCTTGGCCACAGGTGGGTAGCGGTTTCGCGCAGCGATTCCGCCCATTCGAGGGGAGACAGCGGGGTCTTGCCGTCCTTCCCGTACACGACTTCGCCGGCACGGTCAGTGGCGATTGGTTCGCCGTCTTCGCTCAGTTTGAAGGTGCCTCGGGCACGAAGAATGATGTCCTCGGCAGCCTCAGGCAGCGCGCCGGCTTTGATGGCGGCCGCGCGAATGGAGTCGGCCAGCACTTTGTCGCTGTACTTGGCAGCGAAAGCTTCGGCCTTGTCGGCACGCTCGTTGGCGGCCTTGACCTGCTTGTCCAAGTCGCCGCGTAGGCGCTCGGTACGACGGTTAATAACCTCGTCCAGCTTGCCCTCGGCGATCAGCTTGGTCTCTTCGTCCTGGCCAACTTTGGCCAGCAGGCCCTTGACCGCTTCGATATCCAGGCCGTCGAACTGGCCTTTCAACTTATCCAGCTCGGTCTTGATGGTCTTGTTAGAGCCGATCAGCTCCTGGTTCTTGGACTTGAGGCCCGAGACCTCGCCGTCCAGAAATTTCTGCACCTCGCCGCCCAGCGCCGCCTTGAGGGCTGCGGTTTGGTTCTCGTCGAGGGTGAGGCCGTGGGCGGCCGGGTCGAAGTCAAAAGGCATGTGGCTATCCCCTTGGGATTGATTGACCCGCCTTGCGGGCATAAAAAAACCCGCCGAAGCGGGTTGATTAATGGTTAGAAGCTAAAAATAAATTATCTCTAAAAGGGTCATGCCGCTGCTCGTACCGGCATATGCATGGACATTCTCCACAAGATCAAACAACGCTTGGTAACCAGCATTACCTTCTTGAGATTGGCGTCCATTAGTCATGACTGCAGTTGCATGGCGTCTTGCTAACAGCTTAATCCAGCGAACTTTCAGGAGGTGTTTGAGGACGAAAGCTACGTCGGCCGAATGGGGAGAGTTTGTAGCTTTAGCGTGACGCCTCAGACCACGAAACCCTTGCATTCGAATAGACCTTGATACCCTGGGTGTGAGCGCACCATTGAACATCAGCATAAGTTGCTGCATTACGATGCCTCTTTCCGTCGAGCTCATACTAGTAAGCAAATTGCTCTCCCTGAGCGATCTCGAAACTTCAACCTTACAAGCCAGCAGCCATGAACGCTAGGGGCTCTATCTCTTTGAGCTGATCCAGCGTCAGCGGCTTGAAGTTCTTGTCCAACTGTAGCGCGGCGAACCGCTCGGCCGTCAGGCCGCCATCGCGGAAAAGCTTTGCTCGGACCGGCCCCAGGGCGGCATCCTGAAACGCCGCTGGCTGTGTTTTCAGCCACTGGTAGTAGCTGAGCCCTGCCGACACCTGCGCGCCACCGCCTGCGCCCACAGATGCCCGTGATGCACCTTCGGCGAACAATGCCGATAGCCTGGTTATCGGTACCGTGGTCGACCGGCAGTTGATATGCGCCGGCGGCAGCGGGCCCCTACCTACCTCGAACACTCTACCGTCCAGGCTCTTGCACAGGGTGCTGGTCTTGCGATCGAGCGTCGACACCCAGCGATAACCTGGGATGACATCGGAGTTCGCCTTGAGCGTCTCCATGCGCGCCGTGGTGGCCACATGCTGGACTGCGGTCTGGACGATGGAGCGGGCGTTGCGATTACTCACAGCCAGGATGCCGTCAGTGAAGTTCTGTGCCGCGGTGCCACGAACTGCTTGAGTGATCTCGGCGTTGGAGTGTCCCTGCACGACGCCAAGTCGGATGGCGTTCGTCACCCGGGTTGACTCGGTGCGCGTCCAGCCGTTCAGTAATGACTTCAGCAGCGTGCCGCCGTCGATCCCTGTCACCTGTAGCGGCTGCGTGTTGATCGCCGCCCGGATCAGAGAGTCAGCCGGCATGACCGCGTCGATCAGCAACGCCTTTGCCAGGCTGCGGCCCTCAAATGCAGCCTCGTACTGCGCGATGTCCACCAGGTCGGATTGCATCCGGTCGCTGAAGGCTTTGTAGATCTCCAGCAGCTTTCCGCCGACCCGCCCCAGAAACTCCTCGAGCCTGCTGCGGCTGTAGGTCGTCAGCTCCTTGCGGGTGAGCTGGTCGCGGACGTGGGTATCAGCCCTGCGCAGGTAGGTCTCGAACTTCTTGACCTCGCCGGCCTTGAGTCGCTCAAGCAGAACCGAGTGGCGGCTTACCTGCTCCAGCAGCTTCTCGTCCGCCGTTTGCTCCGGTTTCGTCGCCATCGTCTTTATCCAGGTTGATGCCGGCCGATTCGCGCTCGTCGCTGATCATCTCGGCCTCTTCGTCGTAGGGGCGCTCCGGCAGCTTGCCGGTGGTGAGGTACTGCCAGTAGGTTTCGGCGCTGATGGTCCCGGCCATGACGCTCTTCTGCAGTTCGGCCAGCACCTGGGCATCGACCTCGGGAATTACGAACTCCGGTTTAACTGTGAAGACGACTTCGTCCGGGTTGTAGCCGGTCCACTCTGCGGCGTAGCGCAGGGCCTGCTCGATGCCGGCTGCAGCAGTAATGACGATACTGTGCAGCGTGGCGTGCTGGTCGTTCTGGCGGGTCTTGCGGGCCTCGCCCGACTCGGTGCCGGATACATCCATCACCTTGGCACCAGCTTCTAGGGCGGCATTCTTCTGGTCTTCCATGGCAGTACGAACGGCCTGAATGCCGGCGCCCTGGAACTCCAAGTAGCCGCATTGGCCACTTGGGCCGAGGTCCCAAGCAGCGGACGGCCCAGTGACGCTGAGCTCCACGCTCTCATCCAGGCCAGATACCCACGGTTGCGGGTGGCTGGTCTGGTGTAGCGCGGTGAAGTAGTCGGCGCTGAGCTGGTAGGACTTCAGTGCGGCCCGTGCCATAGTCAGGAGCGGGATCTCGTCCACGTCAGGGGAGTTGTCAGTCGATCCGCAATAGATGACCGGGATGTACTCCAAACCGCGCACCAGTTGGTTGTCGGCGCCGACAGTACCCAAAGGGTGCGCAACCTCGATTAGCTCTCCGGCCTCGTTGCGCACAGCGGTGTAACAGACCTCACCCTCCATGTAGAACTCTCGGAAAACAGTCACGCACTCATGGCTGTAGCGGTCCTCTGCATCCTTCTTCCGGAACTCACGAAACACCGATAGGACCAGGTCCTGGCGACCACCCTGATCGGCAGTGTCCCAGTTGATGGCGTTGCGTACTGCGTAGGTGGAGAAATACGGCTGCCCCGTGTCGTCGACGTTGACCACCAGCGGTACCCGGCCATGGGATATGGCCTGGCGCACGATGCGCAGGAACAACTGAATCAAGCCAAACCCGTCGGCGGTGGCATTCTCTTCGAGGTTCTTCAGGCCGGCAGGCAGTTTCACCTCAGGGATCAGTCGCGAGACCAGGCCCATCATTGAGCGCAGCGAGTCTCGCACCCAGTGCTCATACTGGGCGCGGTCGGTGTAATTACGGTAGAGGTATGCGTTACCCGCGCCGTCCAGCTTCTCGGCCTCCACCATGCCGCTCGGCTTCGGCAGATTGCGCGGGCTGCGCTTGATAGCGCCCTCGCCCTCAAGGGCGTCGTCCATCATCCGCCACTCAGCAATGTGAGCGTCGTAGTCTGGGTTGGTTGATTGAACAGGCATTACGCCAAACCTCCGATGCGGCGGACACCGCCTGTGCGTTTACGTCGCGCCATGGCAACGGCGAAATAGCGGAAGCCGTCGGCCGGGTGGGATGACCAGTCATGAAGCGGCTTATCCTTCCAGCACCCACGCTTGTCGTCCCACTCTTTGCGGTAGCTCTCAAGGGCGGTAATGCCCTCGCCGCATTTGGCTTCGTCGAAGGCGCAGTTCGGCAACACCTCCCGGGCCTGCTCGATGCCTTCATCGATGCCGAGCTTGGGCACGACCAGGAATGTCATCCGGTACTTTTCTCCGTCGATCTCATAACCCTCGCGGGCCAGCTCTCGGCGGGTCTTGCCATCGCTGCCGAACTCGCGGTTGTCGATGTCGTGTGGGCCCCAATGCTCACCGTAGGTGTAGCCGCGATCCTTCAGCACCTTCATGTAGTGCCGCAGGCCTTCGCCGCTGTTCTGGTAGAAGTCGATGACGTGGTATTCCTCGCCGACGATCCGGACAAACCAGATTGCGGTCGAGTCGCCCACGCCGATATCCCAAAATGTGTGCACCGGCAGGTGGCTATTGTCGGGCAGCTTGCCGATGCGCTGGGCGGCGTAGAGCTTGGTGAACTGCTTGGCGTAATAGGCGCCCTCGATCGTCTGCTGGAATGCTTCGGCAGGGATCGACGGGTACTCACGCTTCATGTCATCGCCGAGGGTCTTTTCCTTGGCGCTGTACCAGGCACGCTGGCCCGGGTTTGTGACGATGCCGTGCTTGGCGGCCAGGTCGTCGAAATACTTTGTCAGCCGATCCGGGATGGTGACATCGGTCGGGTCAAGCCAGTACAGCGGGTTCCGCCACCAGCTGAAGAAGAAGAACTTCCAGTCCAACAGGCCCAGGGGCACGCCGGCGAGCTGCTGCTTCTCTGCGCTCTGCGAGTAATCGAAGAAATAACCCGCCCTCCCCTCCGCCGTCGACTCGATCGTAACGAAACACTCTGCGGCGACAGCCTCAAAGGCACCGGTCACGATCTCTCGGGCTTTGTGAGGAAACTTGGCACAGATCTTCCCGAACTCAGATACGTGCAGATACCGTAAAGTCCCGCCCCGAAAGGATGTGGACACATAGAGCGATCCGCCCTTGCTGAACACCAACTCGCCCGCAGCGTCGTTGCGTGCCGGGTTTGCCGCCTTGATCTCCTTGGGCAGGCTGTCGTAGGCGTACTTCACCTTCTCCCTGAACAGCCGCTTGGCGTCATTCAACGTGTGGGCAATCAGGGCGCACTTCGCCGCTTCGAACAGCGCGGCATCCAGCTGGACGATGCACACCAGGGTAGTGAACCCGAGTTGCCGCGCCTTGAGGATGATGTTGCGGGTGTGCATCCCCTGGAAGTAATCGACCTGCTCCTGCGTCATGCGGAAGCGGACCTTCTTCCCCTGCTTGTCGGTGATGAAGTAGAGGTTGTTCAGCCGCCAGAACCGGTCCCGGAGCAACTTCAGGTGCTCGGGCTTCATGGGTCAGGCTTCCTTCGATAGTTCATCCATCAGCTTGGACAGTTCGTCCGCTTCGTCTGTCTTCTCCTTCTCGTCCAGGCCGAATGCCTGGCGCTCGAGCACCTGGAGGTTCTTCATTGCAGCTGACAGCTGGAACAGGGTCTTGGAGTTACTGGGGAGGGCGACGGCGGCAAGCATCGAGGCGCGGCGCATGCCGTTGCTGTCCTCGGCGGTCTCTTCGTCGATTGCCTCCTCAATTTCCTCCCGGCGCTGGATGGTGGTCAGCAGATCATCCATCAGCAGGTTCGCAAGGTTGGTGGCCTTGCGGATGTCGCGGCGATGGCTGCGAACTACCTGCGCGCCCTCCTCTGCGGCCTCTTCGATGATTTCGGTATCGAGTTCGCGGTTCGCGCCTTGATCGTTGCGAACCTCGCCGCGAACCAGCTTGCTGCGAACCTCTTTACGCACCTGGTCGGAAAGGTCCCGCGCCCAGTTCAGGGCCTTGGCCTTTTTCCTGATTGCGGTGTCGCTCACGCCCTGGCGCTCAGCGATGGTTCTGATGGAGAGCGCCCCGGCCCGGTAGGCTCGTTCGATCGCCTCCCAGTCGGGTTGCTTGGTTGTCATGAAGAATTCCTGAGACTTGAAATGGTGTCGGGATACCGTTATTGGTAAGGGTCAAATCACAAGGATGAACCTAATGCCCGATAGATACAGCGTCGTACACTTGCCTCGTGTAGATCTCATCGCTATAGAAATTGGCACCCAAGCACCAGCCACTCCAATGGAGCAATTCTGTTATCAAATTGAAGACTCGCTCGAAGACGACTACGTAGGCGGGCCTTACTCAGATGAGCGCGAGGCAAGCTTCGCCTGCGCTCGCCTGAATTCCGGAGTCGATATCCTCTACCTTCCAGGCTTCAATAGGCTGCTACTGGAGGAAAATGGAAGAATAATCATTGAGTCTGGCAGGGAGATCTTTGCTGGGCTCACCCGCCAGGAATCCGAAGAATATGTATCGCTCCACGGCCCCGTGGTATGTGACAGATTCATTGACCTGAATCGGAAGCACAAGCGCACCTGGAGTGGAATCGAAGACCTGTAGGAGCCTTAAAGGCATAGCGCGCCTCATTCAGTTGAGGTGCGCCTATTTACTCAAAACCTCAGCGTTCTAATCTTCCCGCCGGTGTAGATGTCTCGCTTCATGGCAGCGCGCACCGCATCTTCTGCGCTTGCGCCCATGTCCATTGCAGCCAAGGCATAGGCCGAGCCGCTTCCGATAGCGTCCGGGTTGGACGGGTCCAGCTCTTGCCGCCAGATGCCTGTCTTGTCGTCATGGCCGACCATCAACAGCTTGCCGCCATCGACAACATAGCCTGAGCACTCCACAGGAGCTGCCGATGGCGTACCAAAGTAGGCGGCGATCAATGCCTTCTCATCACATACAGCACCCGACAGGAAGAAGCTGGCGCCGTCGACGATCTGGCACTTCGGGGAATCATCAGAGACGATTACTCCGCCCCGGGTTTGGCGAGAGTCGTAGGCGATCACGCCGTCCTTGTAGGCAATGGTGGTCATGTGTTGTGCCCTTCCAGCGGCTGAGCAAAGGTGAACTTCACACCTTCTTCCGGGTAATAGGTGGAGTAACTGGCGTCTTGGAGGATCACCCCCTCACCCAGTACCTCCACCGCAGCACTGCCATACTTGGCGACCAATGCAGCCTTCAGGTCATCCGCAGACAACGTCAGCGTAATGTCGTTGAAGTGAATCAGCGTCTTCTTGATGCTCATGAAGGCTCCAGTATCGCGCCACGAAATGGCGCACCTTGAATTTGTGGCGCGGATCAGTCCGCCTTACGGGCCGGCAGCTTGAAGTCGGTCACACGGTCAGCGATGGCCCGAACCTTATCTACCCCAAGCAGGCCAACCCAGCCGCCGACGAAGGCAGCCATGCTTTGAGGCAGTCCGAAGAACTCGAAGCCGCTGATCATCGTTAGGGTCAGCCCTCCGCAGATAGCACCCTCAACCAGCATCTGGCGACGGGTGCCACCTCCATAGGTGATCCGAAGGACTGCCATGGCGCAGGACAGACCGGCCGCGTACAGGAGGGGCGAATGCTGGCTCAACCACGCAAGAGCAATCGCCCAGGTGTCTGGTTTGTCTGGCATGTTGGACATACTCGATTCCTCCCTCACGGGGAGCTGTAAAAAGAAAGCCCGCTCGAGGCGGGCAAGGTGGCGCAGGGTTAGCGGGAGTGCAGCATGCCGCCTGGTCGCAGCTCTTCTCGGATGACTTGGCGGACGGTGCGAGCCAGGCCGTCATCCGCGCTGATGCTCTCGATGTTCTTGCGCATCTCTTCGTACAGCTGGGACTTACTGATCAGGCCAGCCATAACCTCAAGGCTGTTGCTCAAGGTTTCAGTCCTGATGGTGTACCCAGCCGTGAGCTTGCCGGCGTCGACTTCGGCCTGGCTGATAAACATCTGGCCGTCGATGATGAAGAAGTGCTTGCCGGACTCGCCGCCGGATTTGACCACCTTCAACTCACCAGCGCCGTGGGCTTCCAGCATCGACTGCACTTCGCGTAGGTTGCGGGCCAACTCACCGTACAGCGTGACGCCGCCAAGGCGCAGTGGCTCGACGGCAGGCTCGGCGTCGATTCGGGCAACAATGTCACCCTTCTCCAAATCGCCGATGACCGTGCCGCCGGCCGGCCCCTTGAGGATGAGCGAGCCCGTCTTCAGGTCGATATCTACTTGCCCCGAGGTGCTCGAGAGCTCGCCTGCAGTCAGGTAGCGTGATTCAGCGGTCATGAGTGAACTCCAGAATTAGAGCCCCGGCGAATGCCGAGAAAAAGATAACCCCAGACACACAAAACCATTTACACGTTATGCGCCTAGAGGTATAATTACCCCATCAACCACACAAGGAGACGGAGGTGCAAAGCAGGCAGTTGATAAAGGAGCTTGAAGCGGCTGGATGGGTTCTAAAGCGAGTCACTGGAAGCCACCACATCTTCAAGCACCCCAACAACCCAAACTCGATACCAGTGCCTCACCCAAAGAAAGATCTACCGATAGGCACGGTAAAGAGCATCAAGGAACGAGCCGGGTTGAAGTAACCCGGCTTCACCCTTTGCACCTTCGCAGGAGACGACAATGCAATATCCAATCTGTATCGAGTGGGGCGACGAGAACACCGCTATCGGCATCCAGGTGCCGGACATTCCAGGCGCTGTAACCGCAGGCGACACCTTCGAGGAGGCTTATACCGCCGCAGTCGAGGTCGCGCACATCATGCTCGAGGAGATCGCTTCGAATGGCCAGGCCATTCCCATGCCGACCACTGCCGCAACGCACCGGAGCAATCCAGACTTCGCGGATATGGGCTGGGGCATGATTGAGATCGACATTACGCCGTACCTGGGCAAGACCGAGAAGGTCAACGTGACCCTGCCTGGCTTTGTCATCCAGCGGATCGATCGGTACGTGCGCGATCACAATGTCAAAAGCCGTTCGTCTTTCCTCGCCGATGCGGCAATGGAAAAGCTTGGCAGGTAAGCAGACACAAAAACCCGACGTTGTAGCCGGGCCTCTTGAGGCCCTCTTTGGGCAACAAAAAACCCGGCACTTGGCCGGGTTCTTTGTGGTCACTCCTAAACGCGCAGGAATGACAGGATGGGTGAATATTCGGCGAACCGGCAGGCCCTGTCAAGGCCCTCTATGCAACATCCTGCTCATCGAAGAAAACTCCCTCATTGGTCAGGATCTCCCCAGCTTCAAGTAGCGCCTGATTCACCAGCGTATCCAACCCCCTGAATATCTTCCTGCGCCAGTCACGCCTGGTGCGCTCCGGCGTGCCGTCGACGTCCCAGGTGTTCATGTCGTAGTTATGGGCTGGCAGGATGATGACGCCTTCACATGGCGCCTCCTGGCGCTGCTTGAGCTTGGCGTTGATAGCCTTCTGGGATTTCGCCACAGCCGCCTTTCTCCAGGCCGGAGCATCATCATCCACCTCAAGCGTCACTTTCTCCGCAGGCGCCCGCTCAGCGCCTCCCAGCTGCGGATACGCCCACGCTGTAACTGCCTTGGTCAGGAACAGGCGCGGGGCAGGCGAAGACACATGCGAGACGATCCGCCCGATAGCGCCGACCTTCGATGCCATGTGCGTTGAGTAGCAAGCGTTCAAGGCCATCCAGTGCTTAGGCTCCAGGCAAGAGTGAAGCCTGCCAAACACCCAACAATCGGTGAGAAAAGCCGCCTCTTTACCCACGATCTCGCCTTTGAGCTTGCTGGCCTGGATTTTTGGCGTGTAATCGCAGCCGCCGGCGCTATTGATCGTCTCGGATGCCAGCGCACGAATTACTGCGGAGATAACGTCGCGATAGATCATTGCCCACCCCCTGCCCACTTGGATTTCCTCAAAATGAATTCTTCGTAGCTGCGCTTGCGGGCGACTGCGGCACCCCAGGCAAGCACAGCGCCGGATGCCACAAGCATCGCGGCCAGAATGAAAAACGCCCATGCTGTGGTCATGCTGCAGCCTCCTTCAGCTGTTTGATCCTTGCCCGGTACTCGGCCCTGATGGCCTTAAGGTCTTCGATGGTGTGCTTGCAGGCCTGATGAGGCCCTTCCAGCCAGGCCACCCGGTCAGCACCGATGCGCTGTACCAACCGGATGCGGTACTCGACCGCATTGCCCGAAAGGTTGCGATTGCACTTCACGCACTGGCGATGGACGTTGAGCGGCTCGAAGCGCAGCTCAGGGCAAGCGCCAACAGAGCGGTAGTGGCCGGCGTCCCAGCGGCTGCCGGTGATCAGGTCGTGATCGCTGGGCAGCGAGTCGCAGCTGATGCACGGCAGGTGCTGGTCGCGCAGGCGGATGTAGGTGTTGAACTCGGCCTGGGCCTCGCGCATGTAGTCGCCGCGGCTCTTGAGCTTCTCCTTGCGGACCTTGATCTCGCGGCGCTTGCGCTGGTCAATGGCCTTTCGGGCTTTGTCGTGATTCGCCGGCGCCATGGCCAGGGCGCACTTCACGCTGCAGGCCGTCTGCGTCGACAACGATGGCCGGAACTTCCCGCCGCAGGCCTTGCAGGTCTTCTGCTTCACTTCCTTGAGAGCTGTCCTCATATCTCGTCGCCCCACTTGTAAAACACACCGCCCATGGCGAGCGCTGTGCCAAAGATCATCCAAAAACCAGGGCTGTTCATGTACACCCCGATCGAGGCCAGCTCTGCCGCCAGCACTCCACCAAGCAAGGCGGTGATCGCTCCGTACGCAGTCTTCATGCAGCCCTCCCCCGGCGCTCACCGTAGATCGCCATCATCAGGTCCTCTGGGTGCGGGAGGAGCAACTGCAGGATCTCGGCGCAGTAGGCGTCCAGCAGCTCCAGGTACTGAGTCATCTGCTGGGTATTGAACTTTCGGGTCTTGGCCCGGCCAACGCGGTACCGGGTGCCGTCGGGCAGCTCCACCGGGTGTACCTCTGCCGGCCACAGTTTGGCGACCAGGATCTCGTGCCACTCCTCGCTGCTGGCCACCTGGCCGTAGGAGTCGCGGAGATGCTCCTGAATCAAGCCGTTCCACATCCACAGCAGGCGGTTCTGGGCGTCGCTGCGCTTGTTCCGTACCTCGACTATGGTCAGGCGGCGCGGCTTGGCCAGATCCAGGCCAGTGAGGTAGCCGATCAGCCGAGCGCGGTCTTGCTCCGTGCGGAGCATCAGGTCAGCCACGATTCGCCTCCTTCACCCAGCGGCGGATCGCCATCTCGCAACCTGAGATGAGGCAGACGCCGTTCGCCAGACCGCGATGAGTCTTGTTGGCCCCGCAGCCGCACCAGCATTTTGGCTGGCGGCCTGGGCGCCTCTTTCGGACCTCCATGTAGCGGATGTGACCCGGCTGTCCGCCGACCTGGCCCCAGCCATCCATGCCGCCACGCATTGCAGCGGAACGGGCAGCCTGTGACATCGAGTTGAGGTCAGGCATTGGCCACCTCCTGTAATTGCTTCTCGGCATCGCGCGCCCGGGCAGTTAACTGACTGATCTCTTCAAGCAGTCCCAAAGCGACCTCCTCTATCGTCCGCTCACCGAGGAATTCGTCCAGGGCGTCGGTGTGCAGGTGCAGATCCTGATCACCGGCCTTCCAGGCGCCTACCACTGCCCACAGCAGGGGCTGCAGCTTTGCTTTGTCGACGCTCATCAGAACCCCTCCTTGCCGCGCTGAGACTCCCAGTTGAACGGGAGCACAATCACACCACCCTCACGGAGGCGGTCGGCAGATCGCTCGCCCATCGCCGCTGGGAGCTCGCGAACATCCAGGTTGGAAATCACGATGGTCGGCAGCATCCGCTCGTAGCGGCCGTTGATGATCGAGAACAGGCGGCTCAGCTCGAAGTCGCTCGGGGCTTCCTTGCTTGCACCGACCTCGTCCAGCACCAGCAGAGTCGGGCGTACAAGCGCGTCGAGGATGCTGCCTTCGGTCTGGCTTGAGCTGCCGTCGAATGTTGCGCGGATGGAGTGCAGAATTCCGCCCAGTGTGCGGTAGGCAGCGGTGTGCTCGGTGGCGGACATGACGGCCTGGGCCATGGAAACGCCGAGGTGAGTCTTCCCGGTACCGGGGTGACCGACCAGAATCATGCAGCGCCCAGCCGCAAGGTTCTGCTCGAACTGCTCGACGTACTGTCGACACTTCATCAAGGCCTTGGCCTGGCCCGGGTTCACAGCCTGATAGCTGTCGAAGGTCTTACCCTTGAAGCGCTTAGGCACCAGCGCATCACCGAGCTTCCAGGCCAGTTCATGGCGCTGACGCTCGACAGCCTCCGCCTTCTCCTTCGCGACCTGGGCAGCCTTGCAGTGCGGGCATGGCGTACGGAACGTATGGCTCAGCACTTGGGTGACGGTGGCGGAGTACTCGCCATGCTCTTCGCAGACGGCCATCGAGGTGACTTGGGGCCTGGCCATGCTAGCCAAGTGAACGACCTTCTCAGAACGCATAGGTGCCATCCTCCCGCTGGATCAGCCCGGCGGTGTAGTCACGCTCAGCGAAACCGTGGTGACGACTGGTTGGCAGGTGGTGGACATTCGCTGGCACCGGCAACTCATCCTCCCAGCGCTTGCCGTTTAGCCAGGTAGCCGGGTGCGGAATGAACTGGCCGCCATCCTTTGTCCAATCAGCAGACACACTCCAAGCAGCCAACGCAGCGGCCATGCGGTCGAACAGCGCCGAGTGGACCTTCAGCTTGGCCCAGGCCTTCTGCGCATTCGCCTTACCCACCTTCCGCGGGTAGAGCTTCCAGAACCGATCGAACAGGTCCTCCGGCGATTCGCTCGACGGAGTGAGGGAATCAGGAATCAGGTTAAGGGAATCAAGAGAGAGGGAATCAGCAGGGAAAGAACTGTTCTCGCCCGGTGCTTGTCCGGTGCTTTCACCATGCTCACCCTGAACAGGATGATGCTGGCCTTCTGCTGGAATGGTGCTTGCCGCCTCTTTTACGTGGGGGTTCTGGTGCTTGGACCAGTTCACCACCTGGATTGCCTTGACGCCTGAGGCTTCGTAGCGGCGAATGAAGCCCTTAAGCTCCAGCGCATCAAGCATGCCATCGATATCGACATTGTCTGCCGGAAAGAGGGCCATCTTCAGGCGCTTTGGACGATCTTCCAGGCGCCCTTCTCGGTCGGCTTCGGTCCACATACCGATGAACAGGAGGCGCGCGGCGAAGTCCAGGTCTGCCAGGTCTTCGTTGGAGAAGAAGCCCGGTTTAATGTTTCTCGATCTGGCCATCATTGGGCCTCCAGGTTGTACTGAGCCCACAGGCCGGCCACCCAGGTGACGCCCTTCGGGGTAAATTTGGTTTGGTTGAATGCGTGGCCGCCATCGGTGGTGCCGGTCTTGATATCGAACCGGCCGGCGTCAATGTGCTGCTGGTACGCCTGCCATTCCCCGCCCATGCGGTACATGATCTTCTTGTCGAGCAGGAACTCGCGGAAGCGGGCCTCATTAGCCCGTAGGAGCTTGGCGGTCTGGCGGAAGCCCTTCAGGCCTGTGGCTTCGACATAGCGGTCGACGAACTCAACCTTTGGTGCAGCAATGGCCAGGGCCTGGTTTGCGGCCTGCTGCAGCTCGTACTGTTCAGCCCAGGCGCGGGCGGCGGCGGCTGGACTGGAGAAGTCTGGCAGGGTTGCGATGACGCGAGGAGCTTCGAGAGTCTTCAGCTTTTCTAGGACGCTACGGCGTACCGCCTTCGACTCACGCATCCCCACCAGCATGCACTGGTCGAGGGTGAGGTCGTAACTATCCATTCGAACGCTGCTCTGGGGGTGTGCAATTTTTTTGCATACCCCCAGTTCATCGCCAAGCTCGTCTCGAACACGAGCGACGAACTGGTCGTTGCGAACCTTTGGCTCGCCGGCGGCTAATCGTGCTTCGTTGATCAAATCACGCAGCTCAACGCTGGACATGGTGCGCGCCACGTTTTCGTAGTTCGCGTTTTGTGGCGCGGCCCTGGGTGAGGTATTGCTGATTTCGGTTTGATGGTGCATGATTTGCTCCACTTGCTTTACCGCTGTTGAAAGAGCCGACCTCGTCCGTCGGCTTTTTTGTGCCTGGAAATCAGAGAGGGCCTCCGCCCTACCCTGAAGAGTCCCCCGCAGAGGCCCTTTTTGGGGTCACCAACTGCAGGACTTTGGCCTTCCTTCGGCCAACCACTGAAAGAGCGCCACCGGCTACAGCTGCTTCGAACATTTCGTTCATTGCCTTGCTGAAATCCCAGCCATTGGCCCTCATCAGCCCCTCTACTCGCTGCCGCGTATCAGGCGGCAGCTGATCAAGCTGTACGGTCATTTGGGCCTCCAAAGGGCCTTCAGCCCGCGATATCTTCTTGCTTGTCCTGCATCAGCTCTTCGATAACGCCGTTGGCAACTGCCCACTCGATGATTTCGTAGAGGTACGTGGCATGCTGCATGCGCGTCTTGCTCGCAGCTTTCCGCAAGATCCGGTCAAGAACCGGCTCGAAACGAACCTTCACAGGGATCGCACGTTTTTGGCTGGGGTCCATGTACATCGGGATTGCTCCTTACGCAGCTGATTTACGGGTTGTTGTGGCGCAGAGCTCGCGAGCGGTGACTTGCCCGCTGGTCAACTCTTCAGCCAGGAATGCTTTTGCCGCACTCATCGAGTGGGTCCCAGAAAGCCAATAGGAAACTGCTGGCTGGGTAACACTCAGGGCTGCGGCGGTTTTTGCTTGCCCGCCAAAGAATTCGACGAGCTTTTCAATCGGGCTCATGGCGAGAACTCCTGATAAGCGTGCTTATATCGTATGTAGAAGGAGGCTTATTTGCAAGCGCATAAGGCAACTTATAAATTCACTGCTATGACGACCCTTGCCGAACGAATCAAAGCCGCACGCAAACACGCCAAGCTGACGCAACGAGAGCTCGCCAGCCGGGTCGGTGTTGAACAGCCCGTGATCTCTCAATTGGAGACCGGGAAAAACCAGACGAGTAACCATCTTCTTGGTATCGCCAGCACCTGCGGGGTCGACCCTATGTGGCTGGCCAAAGGCACTGGCGAAATGCTCAAGACCCAGTCGGGCCGTTCCACTGCTGTTGAGTCAAACGCCGAATTGCTCGGAGAGCTTGCACCTTGGGACGATGGAGACCCGCTGGAAGATGACGATATTGAAGTGCCCTACTACGCCGAGGTTGAGTTCGCTGGCGGCAATGGAATGACCGAAGTAGTAGAGGTTGCGAACCGGCGGTTGCGCTTCAGTACCGCCACCCTTCGCGCTGCTGGTGTTGATAGTCGTGGAGCTGCATGCGCCAGGTTGAAAGGTAAAAGCATGGAGCGCCTCATCCTGGATGGCGCAGCTATCGGTTTTGACACACACGATACAAACATCATTGATGGCGAGATCTATGCCTTCAACCATGGCGGGATGCTGCGCGTAAAGTACCTCTATCGCCTCCCGGCTGGAGCCGTACGTATTCGAAGCGAGAATGACGACGAGTACCCTGACGAGATCATGAGTGCCGAACAGTTTCACGACGAAGTGAAGATGCTCGGCAGGGTATTTTGGTGGTCCACCGTTCGCCGGGCACCAAAGCGCTGATGTAGGCACCTTCCCCTCCAAACCCTTCTGAAATAAGTAAAGCGCCCGCCGTCTGCGGGCTTTTTTACGTCTTCATGAAAAAATATAAGCACGCTTATTGACGATCAAGATAAGCACGCTTATATTTGCATCAACGCCGCTTATCCCGGCCGGCCCTCAAAAGGGCCCAGCTCTTTAGCGACACACCTTGCCGGATCGACACCGGCCCAGATTCAAAGGCAGCGATGGACAGGCCTCAACAGTCCAGAGGGGTGGCAACTGCCCCGGGCGTGCAGCGTAAATCGCCAAGACCAGTTATCCAGCGGGAGAACAAGCCGAAAGGCCCGCGGCTGGAGGAACAACACGAGTGCGAACTGGACTAGGGCCAGGTGGTAACCAAGGCGCACATGAGCCAGCGACCGACGCCAGTAGCGGGTCGCGGCGCACCACGAGATTCACTAATGCCGCTTCTATGAGGCGGCATTGGGAATGCCACTGGAGGAACACGACATGAACCGCAAGCAATTCCGAAAGGCCCGTGTTGCCGTGAAGCTCGACCGTATCAACAACACCGCCACCTGCGACGTACCTGGCTACGAGAAGGCTCTGATCCTTGAGCTGATGCACCGACCTCGCTCCTGGTGATTTCACTCGCAGCCATTCCCATGAGTGGCTGCCGGGAAATCAACCCGAGGGCACTCACGTGAACAAAGAAGAAATCTACGACGGCCAGGTCAGCCCACTGATGCAGCAAGTGATTCAGATCGCGAGGGATAACGGTATCGCCATGATCGCGAGCTTTGCCATTGGCCATGAAGACGGCGGCCCCAACGGCGAGGATGCCACCAGCCTGACCGTGACCACCCACTTGCCTGATGGCGACGATGAGTTCGACGCACGCTTCAGCAAGTCGGCGAACACCATCCGCAACGGCCTCCCTCTCCCCGGCAGTTTGGGCTCAGTTATGCACATGACTACAACCAAGCCTGACGGCAGCAAGATCCTGACCGCGGTTATCTGATCAACCAGCGCCACGTCAGCCTGACGTTAACTGCCCGATGCCCTGCTCCCCATCGCAGGCTGTATCGGAGTGTGATCTGAACGCGCAGGCTGATGCGCAGGTTTGAAAGCAAACAGTTCCCGCGAACGATCGATACCGGCTAAGTAGTTTCATATGCCCGCGCGGTACCGGCTCGTAATAACTGGCATTGAGGTAGGCGCAAGCCGTTCACCTCGGCATGGTTCGCAAGCCGGAGATCAGTACCGGCCAGATCACACCCCGATGCAGATCGCATCACCGCAGGCGAATCCGGGGCCTTCCCGGCCAGACCAGATGCTTCCCGGGCAGCGCCGGGCGCCTGCATCCCCTTCCCTTCATATCGACCGCATCGGCAGGTGCCAGGCCAGTCTCACGGCTGGGTTTGGTGGCCCGCGCCTGGCTCCTGACCAATGCGGTCCTACCGAGGTTCACGCGATGAACAAAGACACAGGCGGACCGGCATTCCCGGTCTCGTATGACCACGACACCTTTCAGCCATCCCGCGTTGATGAGGCCAAGCGGCTGATGTCCGGCATGGATCTCCGCGACTACTTCGCTACCAAGGCTTTGCAGGGCTTGTTGTCCTGGGCTGGTGACGATTCCAGTGGGAGCTACCACTCGAACAGTGACCCGGCTCATACCGCCAGCATGGCCTACGAGTACGCCGACGCCATGCTCGCCGCCCGGGTGAAGCCATGAGCGGCTGGGAATGCAAGGGAGACAACGGTGAGTCAGACCACGACTGGAAGTACATCAGCGACTGGGGCGGCGATCTGGCAGTGATCGGCGGCACCTTCGACTGCAGCTATCTCGAGTGCCGGGTTTGCGGCGAGGAGAAGCACGACCATCCCAATCCGTCCGAGTACGCCTACCAAGCGGGCGACAACGAGTAACCCACCACCTGGAGGCGACCATGGGCGCACTTCGAGCAGCACAGTTTGAGTACGACAACCGGCAGGCGCCTCCAGTGGTTGATGCCCGCGACTCTGCCCGCCAAACATGGCTTGAAGAAGCCGGCGAGCAACTGGCCCGGGGCAGCGACATCAAGGTGCAGCGCCGCCTGCGCGCGCCGCGCATCGTCACCTTCGCCGAGTTCAAGACCCACATTCAGCTGCTCTTGCTGAAGCGCTGGGAGGATGGCGAGGATAAAGGCGACTGGCTGGCAGAGATCGTCATTCAGGCGGCCTTTGGCGAACCCTGCAGGACCACAGCAGCGAGCCTGCTGGGCGACGACAAGCCGGATCAGCACCTGATTGACCTGGCCGTAGAGTTCCTTGAGCCGCTGGCTGACGACGCGCTTATCGCCCAGGCAGAGGACGCAGAGTTATGAGCCCGCATATCGCCATAGACCGCGCCCTGGACGACCTTGAGCAATCAGGGTCGAGGCTGCAAGAAACCCTCACCGAAGCCCTGATCGTCCGCCACTTCTCTGCTGGCGGCATCGACGCCGACGAGTTCAAACACTACTGCGAGCGCGTTCGCCGGGTTGCCGAGCGGCGCAAGGAGGTTGCATGAGCACTGCACCGGTTAAATCGCTCATCGATGAGCAGATCGAAGAACTGCCGAGTGACCGCATGATCCTGGCGTTTACCCACCCGAAATGGCTGGGCGCTCTCTCCCTGGCCCACGACGCTGGCATCCCGAACGTGCACGCCTGGAGCGGCCGCGCTTGCCTGTGCGGTGAGTGGACGGTCGCCTATGAGGTGAAGGCGTGACCTGCTACCAGCGCGCCAAGCGCGTCGCCTTCTGGCGTGGGTCTGCCCTCACCCTTCTCGCCTGCACCGCCTTCATGCTCGCCAGCTCGCTGGCCGGCGCCATCACTCAGTGACCCTTTCATTAGCGCCCACCGCAGGGATGGCGCGGGAGACTCATATGTCCGCACAACAGCAGCTGACAACCGTCGACGACATCAGCGAAGAGAACGCCCCGGCCATCTACGTCGCCGGCGGCCTGAGGCAGTTCATCGAAATTGCAAAGTTGGAGGTCGAAGGTGAAGTGCCCGACCTGACCACCCGCAAAGGCCGCGAGCGCATCGCCAGCCTGGCCGCCAAGGTCAGCAAGTCGAAGATCGCCGCCGAGAAGCCAGGTCGCGACTACCTGCGCCGCCTGAAGGAAATGCCGAAGGTCGTCGAAGCCGAACTGCGCGAGTTCGTGACTGCGATGGACAACCTCCGCGACCAGGTGCGCAAGCCGCTGAACGAGTGGCAGGCAGCCGAAGATGCGCGGGTAGATGGACACAACAACACCATCGCCCACCTGAAGCTGTATGCCGAAACGCTCGAAGGCATCACTGCCGAAGACCTGGCCGATCGCATCGCCAAGGTTGAGGCCGTCGCCCTGGGCGAACAGTGGGAAGAGTTCGAAGCCGAAGCCGCCAGGGCCAAGGACGATTCGCTGAAGGTGCTGCGCGCCGCCCTCGCCGCCCGCCAGCAGTACGAAGCTGAGCAGGCTGAACTGGCCCGCCTGCGCGCCGAGGCTGAAGCCCGCGAGCAGAAAGAGCGCGAAGAGCGCATCGCCCGAGAGGCCGCCGAGCGCGCCCGGGTCGAAGCCGAACAGAAGGCCCAGGCCGAGCGCGAAGCCACCCAGCGCCGCGAACTTGAAGCCAAAGCCAACGCCGACCGCCGCGAGCTGGAGCTGAAGCTGCAGGCCGAGCAAGCCGAGCGCGCAAGGGCCCAGGCCGAAGCCGAACGAGTCGCCACAGAGCAGCGCGCCGAGCAGGAGCGCCAGGCCGCAGCACAACGTGCCGAACAGGCGGCTGAACATGCTCGCATTGATGAACGCCGCCGGGCAGACGACGCTGCCGCCGAGATACTCCGCCAGCAGCAAGCCCGCGAACGCGACGAAGCCCATCGCCGGAGCATCAACCGGGCAGCGCTGGAAGCCTTCATTGCTGGTGGCATGCCTGAGGCCTGCGCCAAGCAAGCGGTCACCTTGATCGCGCAGCGCAAGATCCCCAACGTCTCCATTTCCTACTGAGGTCGCCATGAGCCAAGTAGCCCGGGTCGAACAGACCAACAGCCCAGTGATCGCCACCGAGTCGGTCACCGTTCTGCAGATTATTCAGCAGGTTGCCATGTCCCCGAACGCCGACATCGACAAGATGGAGCGCCTGATGGTCATGCACCAGAACATCCAGGCCCTGCAGGCCAAGCAGCAGTTCGACGAGGCCCTGGCCGCCATGCAGGAAGAGCTGCCAGTGATCGGCGAGCGCGGCGGGATCAAAGACAAGAGCGGCCGCATCCAGAGCACCTATGCGCTCTGGGAGGACATCAACGAGATGATCAAGCCGGTGCTGGCCCGCCACGGCTTTGCCCTCTCCTTCCGCACACCGCGCAACGAGCGCGGAATCGAGGTCGAGGGTGTACTGAGCCACCGCGCTGGGCATCGAGAAACCACCTCCCTGGTTTTGCCGGCTGATACCACAGGCAGCAAGAACGGCGTACAGGCCGTGGCCTCCAGCGTGAGCTACGGCAAACGGTACACCGCCGGCGCCCTGCTCAACTTCACCACCACCGGCGAGGACGACGACGGCAACGGTGCAGTCGTGACGCCGCGGGTAACTTCGGTGCAAGCCAGCCAGCTGGCCATGCTGCTGGAGCGCTGCAGCGACAAAGCCAAGGCCGCGTTCGCCAGCATCCATGGCACCCCATCTGCGGTTGAGAAAGCCGCGTTCGACCAGGTGCTGGGCATGCTCACCAAGTCAGCCAACCAGAATGCAGCCGCAGACCAGGAGACCTCAAATGCAGATCATCACTGACATCGAGCAAGGCACGCCGGAGTGGCTGGCCCTGCGCTTGGGCATCATCACCTGCTCGGAGCTGGATTGCCTGCTGGTAAGCGGTAAGGGCGAAGCAGGCTTCGGCGTGGCCGCTTTCACCTACATGGACCAGCTGATCGGAGAGCGCATCACTGAAGAGGCCGCCGAGATTCCTTTCCAGACAAAGGCAACAATCCGGGGCCACGAGCTTGAGGGTGTCGCACGCGGGCTCTACGAGGACCGCGAAAGCCTCAAGACTCGCTCAGTCGGGATCATCCTGAACCACGGCATCGGCTACTCGCCTGACGCCCTGGTCGGCGACGATGGCCTCACCGAGATCAAGACCAAGCTGCCAAAGTTTCAGGTTGGCGTGATCTTGGCCGGCGATGTTCCAAAAGAGCACGTAGCCCAGTGCCAGGGCGGCCTATGGGTGTCGGAGCGCGAGTGGATCGACTTCATCAGCTACTGGCCCGGCATGCCGCTCTTCGTCAAGCGCGTGTACCGCGACGAAGCCATGATCCGCAAGCTCACCGAACGGGTGAAGACCTTCTACGAAATCCTCGACGAGCGCATGAACAAGGTGCTCGGCCTGGCCGCATAACCAAGGAATCACGATGCCTACTCTTACCGATATCGGCCGCCTGGGCCGCGACGCTGAACTGCGCTACACGCCTGACGGGAATGCCGTCTGCAACCTGGCCCTGGCCTGCGAATATGGCCGCAAAGGCCAAGATGGCAAGCGCCCTACTCAGTGGGTCGACGCTACGCTCTGGGGCAAGCAGGCCGAAGCCATGGCGCCCTACCTGCTCAAGGGCCAGCAACTGCACTTCACCATCGACGACGCCCACGTCGAGACCTACACCAAGGCCGATCACTCCCAGGGAGTGAAGCTCACCGGCCGCGTGATCATCATCAAGTTCGCCGGCAGCCCGCCGCAGCAGGCGCAGCAAGGAAGCCAGCAGCAACAGCCTCGGCCCCAGCAGCAGCGCCAGCAGAGCCGCCCGCAGGCCCAGCCGCAGAACCAGCAAGGCGCCCCGGGCCCCGACTACGACAGCTTCGACGACGACATCCCCTTCGCCCCGCTGCATCACCTGGCCGGGGCGTAGCCATGATCGCCACAATCGCCCAGCCAATCCCCGCTGTGAAGTACGCGGCGGCCATGGCCGCGTCCACTGGTCGGCCCTGGGGCGTGTATCGCGGAAACAAGCGTCTACTAGTGGTCATGCCCTCTGGCTCTACGAACAAGAAGCCAATCGAGGTGTGCCACCCATGAGACGCATCCAGAAGATCACCCAGCAGCGCCGCCGGCAGCTGCATGTTCACTTGCCGCCCAGCGGATTAAAGGAGGCGTCATATGGCGATGGACCAGGCCGAGCGCGACCGGCGCAGGCGCGAGAAGTCCGCGAAGGTGCAGGAAGAAGATCTGCGCTTGAAGGTTCGACCAGGGACTAAGCAGGCCCTGCTGGAGCTGATGGAGTGGGCCGGTATCGAGGAACAGGGCGAGGCGATGACGCTGATGATTCATCACCTGCATGGGCTGGGCCCGAACGTCGCCCTACCACTGCTGACACCTCCGCGCCACGAAATCACGGTGTCACCGACTGTGGCGCGGAAGCTGGAGCGTTTCCGAGAGCGTGAATCGCTACGCATCTGCGCGGATCACTGATCTTTCGCTCCCTGCGAGTCGGTAGTTTCATATGCTGCCGGAACGTCTCGACGAAGGTCGCCGCTTGAACAAAGCGCTATGAGTAGCCTCTCGGCCGCCTGCATGGCTTCCCCGTCGGAATTGAAATCCTCCGCTGTATGTATGGAGTGAGAACCGTAATCCTGGCCATTTTTGATCCGGATGTGGGCTTCTCCCTGCCATGGCCCATTTCCAAGAGATGTCGCTGAAAGTCGGTAATGAACTCCTTCGTACTTTTTATCGAATGTCATAGCTAAACCCTCATTCGCTGTACCTGCCGACCTTTTCATAGCTCGTCCTAAGCCTTTTTACAACCATGCCGCATCCGGCCACGGAGGGTGGCGCATGCATGGAGAAAGTCATGGCGAAGTTCTACTACCAGATCAAGGGACGCCGCCCGGCAACAAGCGCATACGGCGAGGCTGAGTGGGCCTGGCCACCAGTGTTCAGCGGAATGGTCGAGGCGCCCGACCGAAAGTCGGCTAAGGCAGTGGTCGAGGATCAGTACGAACGCCAGTTCCCATCGCGCGTGCTGCGCAAGGACATGGACGCGCACGAGTATTTGCTGCACATCCAGCCGATCGACGAGAACGACAGCTACCTGATGGGGCGCTTCGAGAACAGGCCGTGCAAGGAGTGCGGTACCGTTTTCAAGTTGATCGACAAGTACAACGACCCGCACACCGAAACGAAAAGCCATGCCTACTGCACCGAGAAGTGCCAGGCGGCCGCTAAGTTTCGTGACCTTTCGGAGTTCCGCCTGGCCACCGAAGGCCGGTCGCCGCCAGTGATTTACCAGGTGCGGCAGAAGTCCAGCGGTCGGGTCTACGTCGGCCAGACCACACAGCCATTCACGCTGCGGTGGTGGCAGCACCTGAGCAAACCAACCAGCTGCAAGTTCCACGCAGCCCTGGGCGGCTCCGACATTACCGACTGGGAGTTTTCCGTTATCGAGGTGATCGCTTACCCGGATGATTGCACAAACCGGGCAGCCTACATCACTCAACGGGAAAGCCACTGGATAGCGGCCCTGGCGGCGGTAGAGACCGGTTTCAACTCCGTTCGCCCTGCCGGCGCGGTCGATCAAGCTCAGGTGCTGCTGCGTCTCACTGATTTGGCCTGACCCTCCCGCGCTGCCCGCCAGCCCTTAAACGAAAACGCCGCCTGATGAGGCGGCGCTGACTGAAACGGACGTTACCAGGTCTTCGGCTCTGACTTCTTGTACGAGCCACCGGTCATGCACTTCTCAACCAGGTCTTCGCGAGCCTTATTGTCTGGGAGCGTTTTCAGGTAGTCAGGCTGACAGTGTTCGGTAGTCGGCTCGTAGGCGGCGGTGTCGACGGCGTCTTCTTTGCAGCCAGCCGAAATGGCTGCAGAGGCTGCTACGAGGGAAATAAAGAGGAGGGATTTCAGAGACATGAGCTCATTCCGTTGAAGTGGCCGGGATTTATAGCAAACCTCGGCCCGCGTCGCAAAGACCACTCAGCGCTGCCCGCCAGCGCCACAGGTCAGTTCAACTCCTCAATTACTTCCGCTCGTACTTGAACTTGCCAAGCTCAATTTTGGTACCGGGCTGAGTGAGTCGGTAAATCCCATAGCCCACGGTCGCGGCCGCAGCGACAGAAGCTGTGATCTTCGGGTTGGCAACAGCCACTCCAATCACGGCAGAGCCCGCTGCTGCAATTGCTTCTTTGTTCTGAATCGCCAGAGTTATCAGCGTAGCGGTACCGGCGCCTGCCGCTACAACGTCGGCGTCGATTGTTCGGCCTGACTTGTGATCAATGGTATCCGTCATCTGCTTTTCTCCTGGGCATTAGATTGCCAGCACATAAAACACTAGTCGGTGGATGCTGACTAGCGGCCCCACTCTTTTTTTTAAATAAGCCACCCCGGCGAGGGCGGCGCATGCATGGAGAAAGCCATGAGCAAAAATCCAAACGCAGACCCCGCGCCCCGAAAGGTGCTGGCCTACTCCGTGGAAACTAACGATCCCGAAGAATCCACGATTCAGTTCGCCACGTCGAACGCGGCAGCCCGGCGCCAGGGCGCGGATGAGATCGGCACTGACTTCGGGGCGGTGTCATGCCGCCGCGCTCGGTGGGCCGACCAGTACGTCAATCAGCGGTTCATTCCGGCCAAGGCCTACATCGATGCCGGCTGGTGGTTCGGCTGCAACCACTGCGGCATCAGGTGCGACAGCGATGCCAGCTACTGGGACGAAGAGACAGATTCCGACATCTCGCTGGACTTGGTATTCGACGGCCGCGTCGTCTACTGCTCTGCGGGCTGTAAGGAAGGGCATGAAGCCGAAGTCGCGGCTCGCAATGCCAAGTTTGAAGCATTCAAGGAGCGGGTCGTAGCTGTCCGCCCTGGTGTCACCTTCACCGAATTCACCGGCGGATACCCGTGGTGCGGCAACAGGGCGAAGTTCATGTTCCCCGGCGCACAATACGGAGGCTCGGTCAGCGAAGCCGAGGATGGCACGGAGCTGAAATGGTACGTGGCACAGGGAGATAAAGCCGCCTGGGACCGCTTCATCGCCGAGCAGTCGACCGCCTGACCTTCCCGCGCTACCCGCCAGAACGACCGTTGTTACTGGAATGCCTTCCCCGTGAGGGGAGGCGAATCTTACACACAATCAATCCTCTGCGTTCGAATCGGCGACAGTCTCTTTGGCTGGAGCGGGAAGTATTGGCATCTTAATATTTTTAAAAGCGATTTCAGCTCTGGCGGGAATTATGTAGGTCCCAATGAGAATATGTTCAATAACCTCAAGGGCTAAGAGAAGCTGGTCCTTTGAGTGATGTTTCGCATCATGAGCTGCTCGATTACCGAGAACCCGAATTTTATGCAATGTATCCACGCCCTCTTTGGTAACCAAAGATCTTGCGTGGAGATCATCGATCTTGAGGGCTAAATTTTTACCTTTCGCCTTCACGTCAGAGCATATCGACTCAACTAGCGCACGGATCGATATTCCGCCTACGATAAATAGTTCATTTTCTACTGCGGTGCGAGCCTCCTTGTATATCTGGCCGATCCCCACAGGCAACATCCAGTGATCAATCACCCTTGAGCCCAAGACTCTGCCAGGATAATAGGTAACGGTTTCGTTGTAGATCATCTCTCCAGTTGCATAGTCATGGTCGTAGTCCTCGGAGTTAGACGAGGCAACACGAAATGAAACATCTTCACAACCCATACACTGAATCAGTTGGTTACTAACCTTCCAATCAACAGAGTTCCCACCGCCACAGTCTTCCGATCCTCTTTCGGAATAGTCGGCGATTACTCTGTGATTTGTTTCCAGGCAACACTTCTTGCAAGGAAATTTATCCTGCTCACTCTCTGAGCAGGTGAGATTGAATTTCTTAGTTACGTCCCCCACGGAAAGCCTCCTTTGATTTGCTCCATTTTCGTAGCTTAACCCGATAAACCACGCAGCGCAGGCACAGAAGCTAGCGCCTGGAGAACACCATGAGCACATTCGCAGTCTTCGGCATGACCGCCGACGTAGCGCTGGCTGAGGCCAGGAAGATCACCAAGACGACCAGGCCGAGCGGGAAAGCTGGCTGCCCCCCCTTGGAAATGACGATCACCGAATGGAATGAAGCCGTCGACAAGCAGGTGGACAAGATCATGCGCGGCAAGAAGATGCGCCAGCTCAGCCCGGCGTTCGATGCGCCGCAGTTCGCCGAGCAGTTCGCCGAGCTGGCCCGCAAGACTGGCAACTGCCGAGACCTTCGGGTCAGGGCGAAATGCACCCTCACCGACGCCGAGGGGCAACCAATCATCAACAAGAAAACGAAGGCTCCTCGAGTTGGCTGGGTGGACTACCAGCCAGAGATGACGCCGAAAGTCGCGTAGCCGAGGACCACCTATGACCGTTACATACGGAAGCGTCTGCAGCGGCATTGAAGCTGCGACCGTGGCCTGGCACCCGCTGGGCTGGCGTGCCGCTTGGTACGCCGAGATCGAGCCATTCCCCTGCGCGGTACTGGCTCACCACTACCCCGACACGCCAAACCACGGCGACATGACCCGCCTGGCCGCTATGGTGCTGTCCGGCAAGATCCCAGCGCCTGACGTTCTGGTGGGCGGAACCCCATGCCAGGCCTTCAGTGTGGCCGGCATGCGCGAAGGCCTTGCCGATCCCCGCGGCGCCCTCACCATCAGATACGTGGAGCTCCTCGATGCAATTGACCATGTTCGAACCCTGCGAGGTGAGCCAGAGGCCGTCTGCGTCTGGGAAAACGTCCCAGGCGTCCTCTCCGACAAAGGTAACGCGTTTGGCTGCTTCCTCGGCGCCCTGGTGGGCGAATCCGAAGAGCTCCAACCGCCAGGGGGTAAATGGAAGGACGCTGGTTGTGTGTATGGACCCACGCGAACAGTCGCATGGCGGATTCTGGATGCCCAATATTTCGGCTTGGCCCAACGACGCCGCCGTGTGTTCGTTGTCGCAAGTGCTCGAGCAGGGTTCGATCCCCTCGAAGTACTTTTTGAGCGCGAAGGCGTGCGCCGGGATACTCCGCCGCGCCGAGGTGAGAGGCAAAACGTTGCCGGGACCATTGCAGGCGGCGCTAGAAAGAACGGCGGCTACTCAACTGATGATGTGCCGCTAACGACGTATGGCGGCGGACGGAGCGCCGGGGCGATTGATGTAGCTGCGTGCTTGGTGGCAAAGGGTCAGAAGTGCGATTTCGAAGTTGAGAGTTTCGTGGTGCACGGCACCCAAGACCCTTGCATCCTTAAGGACCAGGCTCGCGCCTTGGGCCGGAACAACGGACAAGAGAACGCGGTTTTCGATCCGAGTCAGATCACCAGCCCCGCAAACCGCAGCAATCCTGAGCCTGGTCTTTGCCATACCCTGCCGGCGGCGAGCAAAGCGCCTATCGCCTTCGGTTGCAAGGACCATGGCGCAGACGCTGGCCAAGTCGCCCCAACCCTTAGAGCCATGGGGTATGGCGGCAGCCACCCCAACGCCGGCGGCCAGGTCGCGGTATGCATCACTGGCGAGATCACGCACACGCTGAAGGCTGAGGGCTTCGACGCCAGTGAGGACGGCACTGGCCGTGGCCAGCCGATGGTTCAGGGGGGGGGCGGTGTTCGCCGCCTGACCCCGCGCGAGTGCGAATGGCTCCAAGGCTTCCCCGGCGACCACACCCGCATCCCCTATCGCGGCAAACCCGCCGACGAATGCCCAGACGGCCCACGCTACAAGGCGATCGGCAACAGCAAGGCCGTCTTCGTCGTCCGCTGGATTGGTCGGCGCATTCAGCAACAGCTTGATCACCTGCACCAATGAAACTATGTGCAGGATGAGTTGAACAATCGCATCCGCCAATTTGGTTAGTTGGACTAATTCTTCCATCTAGAGGCCTCCCGAGTAAGTCCAGAGAAACTATTTCCTCTGTTTCAGTGAGGGTTTCTGTTTGGAGTACATTTGTACTCCACCCCACTTAACCCCTCTCCCCTCTATTGAGCAGCCGCGATATGGCGGCCAAGGCGAAGCTATGTCTCAAGCAAAGGAACGCCCGATCTTATTCAGCGGACCGATGGTCCGAGCCATCCTGGAAGGACGTAAGACGGTCACCCGCCGGCCGGTAAAAGACGGCCAGATCCCTCGCCTGGATTATCCGGACAGTCCGGAGCCTTGGGCTGCCGTAGGCCAGCATCACCCGCGTTACGGGTTCGTCGTGCAAGGCAAAACCGAGGACGAATGCGCCGCCAAGCTGGGTGAGTTGGGCGCTTGCCCGTTCGGCGAGCCAGGCGATCGCCTCTGGGTGCGCGAAACATGGTTCTGCGACCATTACGAGGTGATGCGCGGGCCTTACCTCAAGCCGGACGATCTCGATGTAGTGCAGGCTCGCGACGACGGAACGCTGGTTTACGCTGCAGACGGCCTTGAGCCATACGAAGCAGACCAGCCGACTTGGAAGCCAAGCATCCATATGCCGCGCTGGGCCAGCCGCATCCTGCTGGAGATCACCGCCGTGCGCGTCGAGCGACTGCAGGACATCACCCTGGAGCAGGCGATCGCGGAAGGGGTCGATGCCGACATGTGCCGCCAATACCTGGAAACTTCACCTTCACGTTTTGAGTGCAAGGCTGCGGCAATTCACGGGTTCGCGGGTCTTTGGCAATCCACCGGTGGCAATTGGGATGCAAACCCCTGGGTCTGGGTCGTCGAGTTCAAGAGGATCGAGTCATGACCCGCTTCGCCCTCTGCCTCCTGCTGCTGGCCACCCTGGCCGGCTGCGACACGCGACCGGAAACGCCTCCGCAGGCCTTGGACGTGCTGCACGATGATGCCCGTGGCGTGACCTGCTGGCAGAGCAGCAGAAACTACGTATCTCTTTCGTGCCTTCCAGATTGGATGCTGCAAGGCCAGCTGCAGGCCGGCAACGAGCGCCAGCTCTCCCCGCACGAACAAGACACCCCTACCCCTGCAAAGGCGCCAGTGCGCTGGAATGAAGAGAGGTATGAGCTGTGAAAGACGCAAAAGAATTTTACTCTGTCGAGCAAGCTTCTCAGCATGCCGCCGACTGGTGCAAACGCCATCCCGCATGGCGCCGGATCTGCGATATCCCGGACTCCTCCGTGTTCACGAAAACCTACGATGAGATTCCAAAACGCGACGCGCCTATTGGGACAAGAACGGCGGCGAAGAATGCTGGCGAGAATTCGGAATCGCAGGAAGCAAGGTGCCTACTGGATTCATCTCTGGAAAGGGCGAGTTTTTCGACAACGTCCTCAAGGTGCCCCTCCATCACAACATGATGATGGTGTTCCGCGTTGGCAAGAGTTGGGAGCCATGATCCCACGCAAGGGTTTTCTCCGACGCCAACTGGAATCTGCGTTGATCCTGCTGGCCGCCTGGATACTGGGTGGCCGCAACGTTGCAAGGTCGCCAATCGTCTCGCGCAAGGACAACAACGAGATGTTCGAGATGGACTTCGAGCTCCGCGCCATCGCCCGCCGCATCCGCAAGCAGTACAGCGAGTAACCCCTCCCCCTACAACAACTCAAGCCTGCCGGTAGGCGGGCGAGGATGAGCTATGTCCGCAACAACCCGTTTTCACGAAGCCGCCAACGACGCTCTGGTGCAGATCAGCAACAACCTGTGGCCCGAGGCCAGGCTCGCCCTGGTCATCTACACGCCTGGCGAGCCCGGCAAGGACATCGTCCTGAAGGACCAAGGCATTGTCCTTGGTGAAGTGGTCAGCACCCTACGCCGGTCTGGCCTGAGCATTGACGGCGAAAACGCCTACAAGCGCGATCTGTGCGACGCAATCATTGGTGCCATGGCATTCGGTAAACAGAACAACAATCCACCGCCTGCCGACCACTGGTGCAAGGAGTTTTGGGATATAGGCCGGGCCGAGGGCGCTCGGCAGGAAGAGCTGTTGGAAGCGCTGGCCCAAGCACGCGAACAGCGGGATGCCTTGCTCAGCGCGGCGCAAGAAGCCTTGAGGGTGATCGATCGAATCAAACCCGCAGGAAATGGAAACGGAACCCAGGTGCGCCTCGCAACAGCAATCGAGAAAGCCACCGCTTAACCCATCCCCACCTCTGCCGCCATGCGCGGCGTGGAGACAATCATGACCACCGAAACAGATGGTGACTTCGACAAGGTCACCGAACAGCGCATGGCCGATCTATTGGGATGCACAAAGCGAACCCTGGAGGGTCGGCGCCTGCGGGGAGTATTCCCCGAGGGCGTCTGGATTAAGCACCAGGGCCGAATCATCTATAGCAAGAAGAGGTATGACGAATGGCTGGAAAGCCAATGGATTTACCCCGAGGGGTCGAAGTCTTCCGCAACTCCCTCCGGATTCGTTTCACATGGGACGGTATCCGTCGATGCGAAACGCTCCCTTACCCCCCGACACAAAAAGGCATCAAGGCTGCATCCCAGCTTCGCGATCAGGTAGTTAGCTTTAACAAGCTTGGCCTTCTGGACCAGGACAAGTACGCCGAGCTTTTCCCGGGCTCGCAAACTGTCGCGGGCAGCAAGCCGACATTTGGTGAGTACGCCCAGCTCTGGCTCGACAGCCGGGAGATTACGCCCGGCACTTACAACAACTACAAAAGCGCGCTGAACAATTACTGGATGCTCCACTTCGCGATGGCTCGTGTGGACCTGATCACCACCACCCTGGTTCGCAAGGTGGTGAGTTCAATCACCTGGAGATCGCCGGGGGTAAAGCGCAACGCCCTGGTGAAGCTGTCAACGATTCTGCGCTCAGCGGTGATCGACGGATTGATCAGCAGAAACCCTGCCGAGGCTCTGCAACTGCCCAAGCGCACCAAGAAAGAGATCGACCCGTTCACTTTAGAGGAGGCGAACCAGATCACCGCCAGGCTCTACGAGCACCCGCACTGGCCAAGCCAGATCTACGCGGCGTTCTTCGAGTTCGTGTTCTTCAGCGGCGTACGCCTGTCGGAGGGCCTGGCGCTGCGCTGGGATGCTGTCGACCTGGAGAAGAAGGTTGCCCATGTGAAGCGCACTGTAGCGCTGGGCGAGGTAGTGGAGCGCACCAAAACCGGCAAAGATCGGTTCGTGCTACTCAACGAGAGGGCCTTGCATGCGCTCGAGTTCGCCAGGGAGTACGCCGAGCGACGCAGGAAAGGAAAGGGGCGGGTCACGGAGTCACCGTTCATTTTCCCGCCATCGAAGAACGCAGAGTACGTCCGGCAGACCTCCGATCTGCATCATCAGTGGCGGCCGGTGCTTAAAGAACTGGGGATTCGTTACCGTCCGCCATACAACTGTCGTCACACCTATGCGACAATATGCTTAATGTCTGGCCTCAACCCCGCATTTATCTCCCAACAGCTCGGCCACAGCGTGCAAATGCTGCTGTCGACGTATGCGCGTTGGATTAACTCAAGCTCCGACTGGAGCGAGCTGGAAAAGCTGCAAATTGGTATCAAATCGGTATCAGCCGCAATGCCAGCGACGTAAGCTATTGATAGGTAAGCCCTTTGATCTCCACCGCTAACATCACCATGCAGTTCGGCGCCAAGCCCTTGTTCGAGAACGTCTCGGTCAAGTTCAACAACGGCAACCGCTACGGCCTGATCGGCGCCAACGGCTGCGGCAAGTCGACCTTCATGAAAATCCTCGGCAACGATCTGGAGCCGTCCGCCGGCCAGGTCATGCTCGAGCCGAACGTGCGCCTGGGTAAATTGCGCCAGGATCAGTTCGCCTACGAAGAGTTCACCGTGATCGACACCGTGATCATGGGCCATGAAGAGCTGTGGAAGGTCAAGGCCGAGCGCGATCGCATCTATTCGCTGCCGGAAATGACCGAAGAAGACGGCATGGCCGTCGCCGAGCTGGAAACCGAGTTCGCCGAGATGGACGGCTACACCGCCGAATCCCGCGCCGGTGAGCTGCTGCTGGGCCTGGGTATCCCGCTGGAACAGCATTTCGGCCCGATGACCGAAGTCGCGCCAGGCTGGAAACTGCGTGTATTGCTGGCCCAGGCGCTGTTCTCGGACCCGGAAGTGTTGCTGCTCGACGAGCCAACCAACCACCTGGACATCAACACCATCCGCTGGCTGGAAAACATTCTCACGGCGCGTAACAGCACCATGATCATCATTTCCCACGACCGCCACTTCCTCAACAGCGTCTGCACCCACATGGCCGACCTGGACTACGGCGAACTGCGCCTGTTCCCGGGCAACTACGACGAGTACATGACCGCCGCGACCCAGTCGCGCGAGCAGCTGCTGTCGGACAACGCCAAGAAGAAGGCCCAGATCGCCGAACTGCAGACCTTCGTCAGCCGCTTCTCGGCCAACGCCTCGAAAGCCAAGCAGGCCACCTCGCGCGCCAAGCAGATCGACAAGATCCAGCTGGCCGAGGTCAAGCCATCGAGCCGGGTCAGCCCGTTCATCCGCTTCGAGCAGACCAAAAAGCTGCACCGCCAGGCCGTGACCATCGAGAAGATGTCCAAGGGCTTCGACGGCAAGACCCTGTTCGAAAACTTCAGCTTCACCGTCGAAGCCGGCGAGCGCGTAGCGATCATCGGCCCCAACGGTATCGGCAAGACTACCCTGCTGCGTACCCTGGTCGGTGAACTGAGCCCGGATGCCGGCGCGGTAAAGTGGACCGAAAGCGCGGAACTGGGCTACTACGCCCAGGACCACGCCCACGACTTCGAAGAGGACCTGAGCCTGTTCGACTGGATGGGCCAGTGGACTCAAGGCGAGCAGGTAATCCGTGGCACCCTGGGGCGCATGCTGTTCTCCAACGACGAGATCCTCAAGTCGGTCAAGGTGATCTCCGGTGGTGAGCAAGGCCGCATGCTGTTCGGCAAGCTGATCCTGCAAAAGCCCAACGTACTGGTGATGGACGAACCGACCAACCACCTGGACATGGAATCGATCGAGGCGCTCAACCTGGCGCTGGAGAACTACCCGGGCACGCTGATCTTCGTCAGCCACGACCGTGAGTTCGTATCGTCGCTGGCCACCCGCATCATCGAGCTGAGCCCGAGCGGTGTGGTGGACTTCAGCGGCACCTACGATGACTACCTGCGTAGCCAGGGTGTGGTGATCTGATCCAGATCTGATCGCGGGGCAAGCCCGCTCCTATAATCCTGTAGGAGCGGGCTTGCCCCGCGATGCTGGAAAATCCGTTAGCCTGCTTCCTTTTCTCTTCGCACCCGGCGATCATGGGCCCTCTCCCACCGCCCGCCAGCGAACGAGCTCATGTCCGCGCAAGCACCCGCCGCCGTCGATACCGGGTCGATCACCCGGCAAATCCTTTCGATTGTCTTCTATACCTTTATCGCCTTCCTCTGCATCGGTTTGCCGATCGCGGTGTTGCCCAGCTATGTGCATGACCAGTTGGGCTTCAGTGCGGTGATCGCCGGTATCACCATCGGCCTGCAATACCTGGCCACCCTGCTCAGCCGGCCCCTGGCCGGACGCGCGGCAGACAGCCTGGGTACCAAGCGGGCAATCATTTACGGCTTGATCGGTATTGCCGCCAGCGGTGTGCTGACCTTTGCTTCAGCACTGACAGTCGATGTGCCGTTGCTGAGCCTGCTGGCGCTGCTGGGCGGGCGCGTGCTGCTGGGCATCGCCCAGGGTCTGATCGGCGTCGGCACCTTGAGCTGGGGCATCGGTGCGGTGGGCGCCGAGCATACCGCGCGGGTGATTTCCTGGAACGGCATTGCCTCCTACGGGGCCATCGCCATCGGTGCGCCGCTGGGCGTGGCACTGGTCGACCGAGTCAATTTCGCCACCCTGGGCCTGGCCTTGAGCGTCCTGGCAGTGCTGGCCCTGCTGGTAATCCGCAACAAACCGTCGACGCCGGTGGTACGTGGCGAGCGCCTGCCGTTCTGGGCCGCATTCGGCCGGGTTGCGCCGTGCGGGGTCAGCCTGACTCTGGCGTCGATCGGCTACGGCACCCTGACCACTTTCGTCACCCTGTTCTACCTCGAGCAGGGCTGGAGCGGCGCAGCCTGGTGCCTCAGCGCATTCGGCGTGTGTTTCATCCTTTCACGGCTCTTGTTCGTCAACGCAGTCAACCGCTTTGGCGGCTATCCCGTGGCGATGGCCTGCATGGCCACCGAAGCCCTGGGCCTGGCCTTATTGTGGCTGGCACCCAGCCCGGTGCTGGCATTGATTGGCGCAGGCTTTGCCGGTTTCGGCCTGTCGCTGGTGTATCCGGCGTTGGGTGTCGAGGCGATCAAACAGGTGCCCAGTTCCAGCCGCGGTGCAGGCCTGGGCGCCTATGCAGTGTTCTTCGACCTGGCCCTGGCGATTGCCGGGCCATTGATGGGTGCGGTGGCCCTGCACCTGGGCTATGCCTGGATTTTTTGCCTGGCTGCTTTGCTTTCGCTGCTTGGCGTCGGCCTCACCCTCCTGCTGTCACGGCGCGCCGGCAACTACTGATCGGCCATGTGCAGGCCGCCCTGATGGCGGTCAGCCAGGGTGTGGTTGAAAAACCGCGCAGCCTCAGCCTGTAGCGTCAGGTGAATGTCCTCACGGTCGACGCCGTCCGGGTCGTTGCACAAGGCGGCCATTTTCTGGCGCTGCTCGTCGTCGCACGGCGCCATGAACACGAAGTGCCCGGCACCGGCCAACAGCTTGTAGTTGGGCGTGACCGGCAGCTTGCGCGCCAGGGCCTGGGCATTCTTGTCGATGGCCAGCAGCTGGTCCTTGTCGCCGCTGTAGATCAACGCCGGGACCTTGACCTCGGCCAACGCGTGACGGCCGAACATCAGGCTCAGCGGCGCCATCAACATCAGCGCCTTGACCCGCGGATCGGGCGCGGCACGCAGGTCGGCGCGGTCGGCGATCAGCACGCCCTTGGTCTTGCAGGCGTCGGCATCCAGCGGCCGCTCCTGGCAGTAGCGCTGCAAACGCTCCAGGTCCGGTTGCGCCCCGGACAGAATCAAGGCGGTCTCACCGCCAGCCGAATAGCCGATCACGCCCACCTGCGGGCCATTGATGTACGGGGCCAGAAAGCTATCGCCGAGGCTGGCGGTGATCGCTGCACTGATCTGCAACGGCCGCCCGTAAAGGTTGCTCAAGGTGCCCAGGCGGCTGTGGTCGCGGGCATTATCGCCCGGGTGGGTGACGGCGACGACGATAAAGCCGCGCCGCGCCAGGGCGGTGGCCAGGTCGTGCAAGGCCAGCGGCGTACCGGTATTGCCGTGGGACAACATCAACAGCGGATAACGGCCGATAACCATCGGCGCACCTTCCCAAGCCTGGACCCGGTAGCCGTCGATGCGGCTGCTGCGCTCAACTGCACTGGAAGGATAGAACGCCAGGGCCTGCACCGGCTGCGCATCGAGCGGGTCGGCGAAACTGAGGCGATGCACGCCGACACTCCAGTGCGCAGCCGGCTCGGCCTGCACCATCAGCGGGCTGCCCAACAGGACTAACAGGAGTAATGCGCCAAGACGCCGCATCGTTTTGCACCTTAAGCAACGCGATCGATCAATGCTGATAGTGCGCAGCATAGAACGGGCCAGCCCGGCGCAGATGAAACCTCAATGAAAAAACCGACTGCAGGCGCTGCCGGCAGTCGGTTTGATTACTGGCCCAGAGATCAGGCGGCGACGAACAGGTCGGTGCTGATCTGCACTTGCGCGGCGTTCAGGGCCTTGGCCCGGTGCTCATCGCCATAGGCCAGGCCGTGGGCACGGACGATTTCCAGGTCGGTGATGCCGATAAAGCCAAGGAACACCTTGAGGAACTCTTCATGGCCGACCGCGGTAGGCTGGCCGGCGTGCAGGCCGCCTGCGGTCGATACCAGGATCACCTTCTTGTTACCGCACAGGCCTTCAGGGCCGGCTTCGGTGTAGCGAAAGGTCTTGCCGGCCACTGCGACGCGGTCAATCCAGGCCTTGAGCTGGGTCGGCACGGTGAAGTTGTACATCGGCGCGGCCAGTACCACGGCGTCGGCGTCGAGAAACTCCTGCAGGGTTTCGGCGCTGAGTTTGGCTTCATGCTGCTGGGCGGCGTCGCGCAGTTCTTCCGGGGTGCCGGCGGCGACCAGGGTCGCGGCCGAGAAGTGGCTGATGGCGTCGCCGGCCAGGTCACGGTAAGTCACTTGCAGCGACGGCTCGGCGGCTTTCCAGGCTTCAACCACGCTGCGGCTCAGCTGACGGGAGGCGGAATTATCGCCCAGGATGCTCGAATCGATATGCAACAGTTTCATGGGACTCTCCTGAATGAAGACCGCGAGTGGGCGATCACGATGGGGAGAATCCTACTTGGGTGGCGAATAGCTGATAAGTCAGTAAAAATGCGTTAGTTTGTCCTACTGGCAGGACAATGGTGACGCACATGCAAGACCTCAATGATCTGTTCTACTTCGCCCGGGTGGTCGAAGCCGGTGGTTTTGCCGCCGCTGGCCGTGTGCTCGGGATTCCCAAGTCACGCCTGTCGCGACGTATCGCCGAACTCGAAGAGCGCCTGGGCACACGCCTGCTGCAACGCACCACACGCCAGTTGAAGCTGACGGCCGTGGGTGAACGTTATTTGCGCCACTGCCAGGCCATGCTGCTGGAGGCGGAAATGGCCGACGAAGCGGTGGCGAGCATGACCAGCGAACCGCGCGGGCGCTTGCGGGTGTCGTGCCCGGTGGGCCTGGCCCACGAATTTTTACCGAACGTGATCAGCCGCTTCCTGCAGCAATACCCGCAGGTGCAACTGGACATGATCCTCCTCAACCGCCGCGTCGACCTGATCACCGAAGGTGTCGACGTAGCCCTGCGAGTGCGCGACCTGGGCGATGAAGACCCGGCGCTGGTCACCCGGCGCCTGCGTCAGGCGCAAATGCTGCTGGTGGCCGCCCCGCAGTTTGCCGCCGCGCAGGCGCTCGACCACCCGCAAGACCTGGCCAGCCTGCCGGTACTCGGTGCGGTGGATGCCGACCGCCTGGTGCATCTGCGCCTGCTCGATGGCCAGGGCCACAAGCACGAACTGGCCCTGGAGGCACGCCTGGCGATCGACGACTTTGTCGTGCGCAAAGCCGCCGCTGTCGCCGGCCTTGGCTTTACCACGCTGCCGTTCATGCACTGCGAAGAAGAACTCGAACGTGGCGAGCTGGTGCGCCTGCTGCCAGACTGGTCGCTGCCCGGCGGTTATCTGCAGGCGGTCTACCCCCATCGGCGCGGGCTGCTGCCGGCGGTGCGGGTATGGATCGATCACCTGGTCGCGGAATTTGCCCAATGCGGGGAGCGTTATGTCTGACAAGAAAATCAGCGAAGAACAGGTCGCAGCCTTCTGCCTGAACCTACCGGGTGCGCGCGAAGACTACAAATGGGGCGGCATCCGGGTGTTCTCGGTGGCCGGCAACAAGATGTTTGCCGTGCTTGACCTGGGCGGCGCCGGGTTGTCGTTCAAGGTCGATAGCGAGCTGTTTCTCGGCTACGTCGACCGCCCCGGCGTGCGCCCGGCGCCTTACCTTGCGCGGGCGCACTGGGTCAGCATGGCACCGCCCTACCCCATGGGCCGCACCGAGCTGACCGAACTGCTGCAACGCTCCCATCAACTGGTGGTCCGGCGCCTGCCCAAGCGCCTGCAGCCAGGCTTGCTTATCTGAGGATTGGCCCCAGGGCAGCGCCAAGCCAGCGGCCGCCGAGCAGCAGGTGGTCGATCCAGAACAACTGATGCACGCCGACAATGGCCCAGAAACTGAGCTGAAACGACAGTTTGCGGGTCTTGTGCCGAAAGCGTTGCTGGGCCAGCAAGGCGCCCGGCCAGCCGCCGCACAGCTCACTGGCGTGAAGGACTTTCTCTGGCGTGCGCCAGGCCTGGTTGCGGGCCTGCTGCTTGTCGCGCCAATACAGCACGAAACTCACCAGGCTGGCCAACGGGTAGGCCACGGCCGGTAGCCAGGATTGCCCGCTCAAAAGCATCTGCAAAGCGCCGCCCACCGGCAGCAGGCACAAGCCGACAAAGGCCAGCAACTTGCTGCGGGGGTTTTGCAGGGCGCCGCTGGTTTGGGCTGCGCGGCGCGGCTGGCTTGGGCTACGGCTCATCTCAACCGTGCGCCGTGGTCCAGTCGACCCAGCCGAACAGCCAGGTGCCGAGGATGATCAAACCGAACACGATACGGTACCAGGCAAAGGCCGCGTAACTGTGGTTGGCGATGAACTTGAGCAGGCCGCGTACCGCGATCATGGCGAAGATGAACGAGACCACAAAGCCGATGGCAAACACCGGGAAGTCGTCCGGCTGGAACAGATCGCGGTACTTGTAGCCCGAATACACCGCCGCACCGACCATGGTCGGCATGGCCAGGAAGAACGAGAACTCGGTGGCTGCTTTGCGCGACAGGCCGAACAGCAGGCCGCCAATGATGGTCGAGCCGGAGCGCGAAGTACCCGGAATCATCGCCAGGCACTGAGCGCAACCAATCTTCAGGGCGTCGGACCAGCGCATGTCGTCGACCTGGTCAACGCGGATCACATGCTCGCGGCGCTCGGCCCAGAGCATGATCACGCCACCAACCACCAGGGCGGCGGCCACGGTGATGGGGTTGAACAGGTACTCATGGATCAGGTCAGCAAACAGCACCCCCAGCACCACCGCCGGCATGAAGGCGATCAGCAGATTGACGGTAAAGCGCTGGGCCTCACGCTGACGCGGCAGCCCCACCACCACCTCGAAGATCTTGCGGCGAAATTCCCAGACCACCGCCAGGATCGCGCCCAGCTGGATGATGATGTTGAAGGCCATGGCCCGCTCACCACCGAAATTGATCAGGTCGGCCACGACAATCTGGTGGCCGGTACTGGAGATCGGCAAGAACTCCGTCAAGCCTTCGACAATACCTAGAATGACAGCCTGCAGGCCGGTCCAAAGATCCATGCTTCCCCCGTGGGGCAATGCCTGTGGCATGCCCCTTTATAGTCTTTTAGTTGCCAATGGCTGTTCAGCGCCTGGCCGTTTTACAGCGACAGTTGGTCGCAAAGCCAGCAGAAAAGTTCACGCGGCCTTCAGGTTTATCCCGTCGAGGCCGAAATCCTATCAGACCTCTCGGATAAACGCTGCTGGGACGACGCAACAGACCTCAACGAATCAAGCACTTAGTCCTTGGTCGAGTAGGTGGCGGGAGGCAAAGCATGCTTGGATGTGGGCAACAATAAAAAAGAACTCGAGGTAAGCATTCCATGAAGACTCTTCGCAGTATGTCGATCAGCCGGCGTTTGTGGCTGATCCTGGTAGTGGCAGTGGTGATGCTGGTAACCCTCGGTTTGCTGATGCTGCGCCAGATTCATGGCGACCTGTACCAGGCCAAGGCGGAAAAAACCCGCCATGTGGTAGAAACCGCCGCTGGCGTGCTGGCGTATTACCAAGGGCTGGAAGCAGCCGGCACATTGAGCCGCGACGCGGCCCAGCAACAGGCCCTGAGCGCGGTGCGCGGCCTGCGTTACGATCAGAATGACTATTTCTGGATCAACGACCTGGGGCCGAAGATGATCATGCATCCGACCAACCCCAAGCTCGACGGCCAGGACCTTTCGGCAATCCGCGACCCGGACGGCTTTGCCCTGTTCAACGAAATGGCCGCCCTGGCCAAGGCCAAGGGCGCCGGCAGCATCGACTACCGCTGGCCCAAGCCCGGCGCCAGCGAGCCGGTGAAAAAGACCTCCTACGTGCAGCTGTTCAAGCCCTGGGGCTGGGTGATCGGTTCGGGCGTTTACATCGATGACATGCAGGACGAGTTTTTGCGCCAGTTGCGCGATGCCTCGATCCTCGGCCTGGGCATCGCCCTGGTCATGACCCTGCTGGTGGTGCTGATTGCCCGCAGTATCGCCCGGCCGCTGCAGGAAGCGGTCGATGCCATGGCCACCATTGCCAGTGGCGAGAGCGACCTGACCCGGCGCCTGGATACCCACGGCAACGATGAAGTCACCCAGCTGGGTATCCACTTCAACAGCTTTACCGGTAAGTTGCAGGGCGTGATCAGCCAGTTGCAGGGCGCGGTGCATGCCCTGGCGCAATCGGCCAGCGATGTGGGCAACAACGCCGGCCAGGCCCAGCAACGCAGCGAACAGCAGTCCCAGCAAATGGAGCAGGTGGCCACGGCCATCAACGAAGTGACCTACGCCGTGCAGGATGTGGCGAAGAATGCCGAACAGGCGTCCAGCGAAATGCATGACGCCCAGTTGCGCGCCGAACAGGGGCAACACAGCATCCACGGCAGCCTGCAGCGCATCGACCAACTATCGACGACCATCGATGAAGCGGTGCAGGTAATCCGCGCCCTGGCCGGTCAGAGCACGCGCATCGGCAGCGTACTGGAAGTGATCCGCTCGATTGCCGAACAGACCAACCTGCTGGCCCTCAATGCCGCGATCGAAGCGGCGCGTGCCGGCGAGCAGGGCCGCGGCTTTGCCGTGGTGGCCGACGAAGTGCGCCTGCTGGCCCAGCGCACCCAACAGTCCACCGCCGAAATTCAGAGCATGATCGAACACCTGCAAGGCCAGTCCGAGGCGGCCGTGAAGGCCATCGACGCCAGCAGCGAAGCCTCGCGCCAGACCGTCGAACAAGCCAGCGAAGCCGGAGTCAGCCTGGACGCCATCAGCCAGGCGCTGCACAACCTGACGGCGCTCAACGCCTCGATTGCCAGTGCCACCTTGCAGCAGGCGCACGTGGTCGAAGAGATCAACCGCAACGTGACCGAAACGGCAGACCTGTCGCAGCAAACCGCCCTGGCAGCACAGCACTCCAGCGACTCGGGCAAAGCACTTGCGCGGCTGAGCACGCAGCTTGAACAACTGCTGCGGCAGTTCCGGGTTTAGCGCAAATCAGGTAAGACTTTTGCCAATTGTCTAGTCCTGAACAGGTGTATACCTTATTTAGGACGGGACACACTGTAGAAAAAGGCCAGTATCGGCAGCTCATCCTCTTTCGGGTTACCCAGGCCGAACTCCGTCTGGGTCTGGAACTCGCGGGTATTGATGACCTGCCGGGCGCCCATGAATCTTTTAAACGCGTCCACCCGCTCCTTGCTGCTCATCAGGTTGCGCATGTTGAAGCCGCACTGCCAGCCACGGCGAGCCGTTGCAAACGTCAATTTGCCCAGTACGGCGTCCTGCGAAACTGAGCAAAATACTAGTTTGAAATCAGTGCGACGAATGCTGTTAGCGTTAAGAATCTGTCCAGCGGCCAATGCAATGCCCTGCAGCGCGCGCCCTAACGGGCTCCCCTAAAGTTGGGCTGTGCGGCGATGGTCGGTTAGTCGAGGCTGTGCAAGCGCTGTATCGAAGCCATACTAAACATATGTTCAACCCGAGAAGGGGGCAAAGTGCGACCAGTATTGCTGTGAAGGGTTATGCCCCTCGTCGCGTTCTTATTACAACTTCGGACAACTCGCTACAGGCAAAAAAGGCCGCCCCAATGGACGGCCTTCACGGGCGAGCGATGGCTTAAATCAAGTAAAGTTCATGAGCCTTGAGAATTGAGACCAACTTCCTCGCTGAGGAAGGAAGAAGGTGACTGTCACTGTCTCTCTAACAGTATTCGTCACATAGAAAATCGCATCATATCCATAAGGATAGTTACCGGTGGTCAATGGTATATCAACCACTTGGCCTGAGTACCCAACAATGCGGGCACTACCTGTAACTGATACTCGCACATAATCCGCCCTCAATACTGAGGTGTCATAACAAACCACATTGACACTTCTGCCATTAGCAGGTGCTCCTGTAGCCACAAACCCATAAACACTTTGATACCCACTACTCTTTGCGGGATGCCAACTGCGCAAAAATGACATACTGGCTGTCACGCTCGGCAGCGTCGAAACTCTAGCCGTTACAACAGCTAAATTTCTAGCTAAAACAAAATCTTGGTATTCGCCGAATTGATCCAGCACTATGGGCTTGACTGTCCTACCGTCAAGAAATTGCCCACCCGTCACTCGAAGCTCAGCGACTGTTCCCATTCGACCGTGTACGGTAACAGTGTTGGTGTCTTTGCGGTGCACCCAATCGCTTGGAATAAAGTCTAATGAAGGTCCATTCTGCGTTACCGTGAGCGAAATTTGCGACTGGTGCAAAATCTGATATGAGATTTGCGGTGCCACGATAGCACCGTTCTCATTACCTGCCCCGCTTACGTCCACCCGCAGGTGAAGGCTCAAGCTTGTCCCGTCAGACAAAGCCTCGAGTGCTGTTCGTAGAATGTGGCGAGTAATTCCATTTCTCTCCTCCTCGGCGATTACCGCCTCGGCATCAACCAACCGCAGTTCCCAAGGCACGCCTCCTGGGCGCATGCCACGCAGGTCGATCCAGAACACCTGACCACGAACAATCCCCTGCCAAGGCTCAATACGCAACGTGGCGTTGCCGACAAAGGTTGCCAGTTCCAATATATTACCTCGCGCCTCAAGTATGTACGGCGCGGATAAACTGACCGGTACCTGCAGAATCTGGTACTCACGCACCGGAAACCTGATGGCCTGCGACTCTTCGGCATCCTCACGCAGCGCCACCGCCATCTCCAGGGTGATCCGGCTCTGATGGGCGAATTCCAGTAAGTCCGCCCTGGTCAGCGTAGCGCGTACACCCAGGTTGACTTCGCCAGCCGAGACCTGTCGCCCTTCGCCTAGAACGATGGATTTGGCATTACCTTGTGCATCCTCTCCACGGCAGCGAAACCAGTAACGCTGACGCTCGTTGATTCCGTTCCATTTCGCCACCGTCGCCAGCGCATTGCCCGGAAAACTCAGCAGATCGAGCACATCGCCACTGGCCTCCTCGATCCGCGGCCGCGGCGGGTTGCTCAACACCGGGCCGATTCCCAGGCGCAGGTAGTCCGAATAGCGCCGACGTTGGCCCACCTCGCTGACGTGGTAGCGGATGCGTACCTCATGCCCCAGGCTGCGTACCATGTCTCGCTCATACACGGGAAAGCCGATGTCACCAATAAACTGCACATCATAAAAATCGATGATGTTCGCCCCGGCCACCGGGCTCAACCACTCCATGGTCACCCTTTGGTCTTTCAGCATGCCGTCGTACACCGGAGCCTCGACGTTAGCCACCACAAGGCCGACCGGGTCGAGGGTATCGTTCTCCGCCTCAGGCACGTTCGGGGTGACCAGATCGGGAGCGGTTTCACCGACCCATAGTTTCAGGACTTGCGACTCCCGCGGCTCGCTGCTGCCGTAGAACACCCGGTAGGACAACTCCAGGTGCCCGCCCGACAACGCGACGATATGCTCGGGCGGCACGATAAGCGCCACCTCTTTGCCCACCCCAAGTTCAGTCACCTGCCAATCGCGAAAATAAGAATAGGCGTGACCGTTGGCCTGCTTGCCTTGCCAGACCAGGCGTGCCAGCTGGTTGCGGTACATGCCCACCCACGGCGGAACGATCACCACGGCCTGCGACAGGGTGTCAGGGAGGTAATCCTCCTGGCTATCGTTCACCCTCGGCGGCAGCAACTCGGCCGCCTTGCCCCGCACACCTACGGCAGTGGTTCGCGAAGCAAACTCCTGGCCTTCGCGGGTGACCTTATAGGAGACATAGGCCAGCCCCCCCGAGATCGACTCGGCGATGCTGTTGGGCACCTCGTGGACAATGAGCCGCGGAGGCGGGATAACCCCCACCGGGTACGGGAGGGATTCATGCGGCGGGATCGCCACCACCTCTTCGGTGAATCCACGGAAGATGAACACCACCTGGTCGCCGACCCGGAAGTCGGGCCGGACGGCAATCACCGAGACCCCCACATCGGCCCCTTGCAGTTCCCCCAGGTCGAGGAAGCCTTCCTCGTCGAGCCCGGCCACCGCCGGCCGTGGCAGCAACACCAGGCTGACCTCGACAAAGGCGTAACTGGGCAACGAGGCGCCATCGGATTCGTTGCCCACCTCGTCTTCGAGCCAGTACAGCACCAGCAGGCGTTCATCATCGCCCCCGGCCTCGATGGTGGCAAAGTCGACGAACACCGGTATGGTCCTGCCCACTTCGCCTTGCTGGACAACATGGGTGACCTTGGCCCCGCCCCAGCTCAAATTGAGGACATCACCCGCCTCCATGATGTGCCAGCGGTTGACGTACACCGTGATGCCGTCCTGGGCCATTTCCCAGTCGATCAGGCCGAAGGGCACATCTGGCGACATCAGGGCGGCATTATGAGGGCTGCCGGGGATGGGATTGGGGCCGCCGGGCAAGGTGACCTTGACCTTGACCCGCAAACGCGCCGACGCGCGCTTATTGCCGCTCAGCGGCTCGACCGTGAACCATACCTCGCTGACGCCTTTGGGAATGCGGGCAGCGGGAACGTATAGGGTGACTAGATCGTTCACCTCTTCAGGCAGTATCACCACCGCAATCGGCGTGGCCGGCACCTGTTCGTCGCCAAAATGCACATGAACCTTATCGCCAGCGGCCATTTGCAGGTACGGCTCGACCAGAACCAGCAGCCCATCGGCATGAGCTTCCAGGGCCCGTACACCAATGCCGCCATCAAGGCCTGCGGGATGATCGATGAACTCTTTCCATTGCGGGATGCGCACATGGCTGGTTTCGACGCTGGTGATCTGGTTGACACGCATGAACCAGGGGCTACCGTCGGCGGCGACGCCACGGGTCGCATAGCGCGAGGCCAGGCGGGTGAAGTACAGGGTCTGGCTGAAGCGGGTCCAGCTACCACCCTGGGGCAGTTGAAACGTCACTGTCACTTCTTCGGCGACGCTGTCGACCACGTCGAACTGGCAATCACCGCTCAGCGCCGTCAGCGGCAGGCTAACCACCTGGCCAGGGTGGCCGACAATCCGTGCACTGCCGCTGAGCTCAACCTGCACATAGGTGGCGCTGGCAAAGCCGTCGGCATCGAAGCACACCCGATTGGCCGACCGGCCGTTGGCCAGCGCGCCGCTCGCCGCACGGGCGCGCACACGCTGCTCATCTTGCTGCTGGGCGTACGGGAACACATCAACGAATTTCACCGGCACGTGCTGGGCTTGTGCGCCGCCGATCTGCGCGCTGACCAGCACCGTCTCGGCGTACGGATCACCCAGCCAGGCGATAAACTCGCCCTGGGCATCGAGAGTGAAGTCCAGTTGCTGGCTGTCGTTGTCGAACTGCGCCGAGCCATTGACGCTGAGACTGCCTTGCGCGCCGGGCCGGCCGGCCAGGGTCACCGCGCAGGTCTGGGTTGGCAGCGTCCAGTCCGCCGGCAAGACCGAGCTGGCCAGGCCGGCATCGGAGATGCCTATGTGCAATTGCCCCTGGCGCACGGTGTAGCTGCGCACCGGACACTCTAGCGCCGCAGCGCCGCCGTAGCTGACGCTCAGGTGCAGCGACAACGGGCTGCCATCCTCCAGCGGTTCGAGAAAATCGCGCGGCAACGCCACGCTCAATTCCGCCACCTGCTCGACCGGGCTGTCCTCCCACAGCGCGAGCGTGGCGGTGGCGCTGCGCACTTCCAGCCACACCCGCTGGCCCACGGCCATAAAAGGCCAGGCTCTGACGCTGACCTGGGCATCGCCTTCGAACAGGTCCAGGTCCAGCTCGTTGCCGATCGCCTCATCGATCCTCGGGTGCGGCAAGTCGTGATCATTCGGCACGCCGATTTGCACCGCCTGCCTGGGCGATTCGATCGCCGCCAGCTCGTTGCGCAGCACTTCATAATAGAACTGCACCGGGCCGTTGAAATTCGCCGCCACCGCCGCCGCTGGCACGCTGATAGTGATGCTGCCGCTGTCACTGCCCGCACGCTCCGGGAGGGTGGGAGTGCCGGCGCCCGCCGATCCTTTCCAGTGCAGGAGAATGCGATCGCTTTCACGCATGCCCGGGTAGCTGACCAGCACCTGGGCGCCATGCAGGCCGAGCATCGGGTCGTAACTGCCGTCCTGGGCGCCAATCAGCAGCGCACGCTCAGGCACCGGCGCCACCGAGCGCAACGCCAGCGCCCGCGCCTGGGACGGTAGCGGCCGCCCGCCCAGCGCCGGCTCGACCACGTAGCTCATCATCACCGTGCTGCCCACCCCGGCCTGGGCGATGGCCTGGGGCACGCGAAAGCTGGGTGCGGCGCCACTGCTGTCGACAAGCTTGGCTTCGCTGTAGCTATGCTCCGGATCCTCACCTTGCCAGGTAAAGGTGACCTTGTCCCCGGCGCGCTTGTTCGGGTAGTTGATGTTCACCTGCACCCCGAACGGGTAAAAATACGGGTCGAGCTCATTGACCGGGTCGTCCAGCTCCGGCGCCGGCAGCAAGCCGGCAGCACTGATGCGCAGCTCCAGCACCGCCGATTGGCGAAAACCGACGCTGCGCGTGCTCAGCATGCGCACCTGGTAGAACACCCTGACCGAGCCCGACTCCAGCAGGTTGATGTGCGCCTTGTCGACACTGAACGCCATCTCATCGTCACCTGCCGCCTCGTTATGGGAGACTGCCCGGCTGACCTGGTACAACGTCGGCCGGCCATCACTTTGAGTCCCCTGCCATACCACGGTCACCTGGTGGCCTTGCGTACGCCCCTGGTACTTGGGGATCATTACCGCGGCCCGGGCAACATCATAGGGCAGCACACCCTCCGGCGCCTGATGGACCCGAGGCACAGTCAGCGCCTTGGGCTGGCCTTTGAAACCGATGCTCAGGCGCTGCGACTGCTGCTGGCCCCCAGCATTCACCAGCGTGTAGCCCACCACCGCCAAACCACTGGCCAGCGCCCAGACTTTGTCATTGGGGATGGTGAACGTCAGCGTCTGCGGCAAAGTCCCGCGGATGGTCTGGTCCAGCTCGGTTACGGTCGGCACGCCCGAATCGATGTAGCCGGTAAAGCGCAGCTTGACCGTGTCACCGGTGGCGAATGCCGGCGCGCTGGCCTGCACATGAATCAGCAAATCATTGCTGCCCAGAACCTCAAGGTTGAGATAACCCTCGTGATCCAGCCCCGTGACCGAAACGCCCGGCAACTGCGCATGGCCGGTGTCGACCACCACCGAGACATGCGGTGCCCAGGTCTGGCTGGTGTTGTGGACAATATCGTGCACTTCCCAGGTCACCACCAGGTTGGGGCTATCACCGGCCTGGAGGATGACGCTGCCGGGCACGGTGAACACCACCGGCTGGTTGAGGTCGGCCTCGACCAGGGTATAGCTCAGCATGACCCCGCCCCAGCTCAGGCGGATCACGTCGTCGACCGCACGGTTCTCATAGAAGTAGACCTGCACCTGAACGCCGTTTTCCAGGTGTTCGGCGGTCACCGGGTTGACACCGACATCCGCCGCCACCAGGCCCTGGTGCCCAGGCTCGGAACCGCCCGGGCGGTCCAGCTTGACCAGGATCGCGAGATCGCGGGAGGGCCCATACTCCACATTGTTGCGGCTGAAGGCATAGCGCACTGTATGTGCACCCGGGGTAAACCGCTCGCTCGGCAGGAACAGGGTCAACGGCCGGCCGAGGTCGTATCCCTCAAGCACCAGCGGCGCAACGACCGGCGTGCTGTCGGCATCCATGTACACCCGCAACTCATCACCGGCGACCACATCAACGAACGGCGGCACGGTCGCCAGCACGCCACGCGGATCGATGCTCAGAGTATGCAGGTTGACACCCGCGTCATGGCCGCTGACCGGTGCTACCGCAGCGAACAGGGACAAGACGGGCAGTTCGCTGGTGGTGGTTGCGTCGACGGTATCGCTTTGCAAATCATTCATGGCAGACATGCCTCGGTGCAGGGGAAACGCGTTGCGGCCCTGCGTGCATACCGCCATGAAAAAGGGCCGACCTGGGTAAAGTCGACCCTTATTCAATACCTCGTTATCGAGGCCAACAACTGACAAAAATGCTAGGTGGCAGTCCAAACCTCATGCCTGTGCGTATGCCAGAAGTAGCGCCAGCAGGTACAATCGCGCCCTTGCGCAAACTACCAAGGAACGCCGATGTCCGGCCTCGAACTGTTCGCCGCCGTGCTCGGCGTTATCGCCGTGTGGCTCACGACCAAACAGAACCCCTGGTGCTGGCCGATCGGCCTGGTGATGGTGTTGCTGTACACCTGGGTCTTCTATGACGTGAAGTTGTATTCGGACATGCTCCTGCAACTGGTGTATGCCGTGCTGCAGCTTTATGGCTGGTGGCAATGGACACGGCCGGGCAGCACGCGCGAAGCTCGCCAGGTCAGCCTGTTGCCGGCGCATTCGGTTGCCTTTGGCCTGGGCATTGGCTTGCTCGGCAGCCTCGGCCTGGGCGCGGCCATGGCCACCTGGACAGACGCCGCCCACCCCTGGCTGGACGCTGCGCTGACCGGTTTCAGCCTGGTGGCGCAATGGTGGATGGCGCAAAAGCGCCTGCAGTGCTGGCCGCTGTGGGTGGTACTTGATGTTATTTTCGTCGGCCTGTTCCTGTCCAAGGCTATGTACCTGACCGCCGCGCTCTATGCCCTGTTCACCTTGATCGCGGTACAAGGCTGGCGCGATTGGCGACGCGATCCGGCGTTGACCTACGCATGAAGGTAGTGGTCCTCACCGGCCCTGAATCCAGCGGTAAAAGCTGGCTCAGCTCCGAAATCCAGGCGCACTTCGGTGGCGAACGGGTGGGCGAGTACGTGCGCCACTTCATTGACGAGCAGGTGCGTGACACCTGCTATGCCGACATCCCGGCCATTGCCCGCGGGCAGTTGGCCTGGGAAGACGCCGCACGAGCGCGGCAACCGGCGCTGCTGATCCTCGACACCCACCTGCTGAGCAACATGCTCTGGAGCCGCACGCTGTTCGGCGATTGCCCGGCGTGGCTGGAACAGGCGCTGCTGGCCCGTCACTACGACCTGCACTTGCTGCTCAGCCCCGAGGCCGTTGCCTGGCACGACGATGGCCAGCGTTGCCAGCCGCTGCTGGCCGAACGTATGGCGTTTTTCAATGCCACGGGCGAGTGGCTGGCGCAGCACCAGCAAGCGTCCCAGGTCGTGCAAGGCGACTGGACGCAGCGTCGGCGCGCAGCCTTTGCCGCAGTTGCGCAGTTGCTCAAGACCTGAGCGACTGCGCGCTGCACAGTGTCCATTCCTGAAACACTCTCACCTGCGCAAAGCCGCGAGCTAAAGCGGCCAGCCCGTGCCCGGAGAAAAGTGTTAAGCCGCTGAAACAATCCCCGCGCACGCCTGTTGCCGGGCCGTGGCGCCCGCAGTATCAGGCGCTGAACAGCGCCGGTGTCTCAGCGGCATTACAACATTTTTTTGACCCTGGCCAAGCATAAAACCAAGCCATTGTTTTCGCTTGATAAATAAAAACCGGCACACCTTCTGCTCTCTTCTTCGCAACGCTGAACAGGGCCAGCGCACCATAAGAAGGAATTGCCATCGTGGGAAAGATTGATAAAGGCATCTACCGCCTCCTGCTGCTTGCCTGTGCAGTGAGTTCAAGCCTGAGCTTGAGCCTGCCGGCCCAGGCCGAAAACGGCATCGTCGTCATCACCCGCGATGTACAACCGCGCAACGCCATGCGCCCACCGCTGGCGCCCGACCCTTACCCGACCACGGTCAACACCAACCCGTCGGCGCAGATCCTCAAGCAAACCAACGAGCTGAGCGACGGCGATTTTGCCTCGATCACCAGCGGCTCGGGAATCGGCGCCATGGTCACCCAGCAGACCAATAACCTGGGCAGCAACATCAATAACCAGACGCAACTGCCGAACCTGGCCGGTGGACGTTCCGGCAACTCCGGCAACGGCATCTCCAACATGGTCAATTCCAGCGTGCAGAAAGGCCTCGCGCCCCTGCAGATCCTCACCGGAGGCAAGTGAGATGAAGCACTCGTTGCTGATTCTGGCCATGTTCTGCAGTGTACCGGCCTTCGCCCAGCCCCCCGTCGTCAATAACGCCAACATCGACAATTCCGGTGCCCAGTACCAGGGCAACCTCACGGTCAACCAGGCTGCCGGCGATCAGCAGCAACAGGCCAACGCCCGGGCCATCGCGGTGGGCCATGGCGCCAGCGCCAGCACCCAGCTCCGCCAGCGCCTGCGCACAACGGTAGACCCAAGCATCGATGCCCAGTCGAACATCCAGGGCAACTCTTTCAGCCACGGCAGCGGCGCCCTGGGCGTCAACCAGAGTGCCGGGGCCAGCAACCAGCAAGCCAACGCCATGCGGATCAGCATCAGTTCCGGTCCGCAAAGTATCGACGACAGCGTCCTCATGCAACAGAACGTGGCGCTGCTCAACAACTCCGACTCAGCTGACTCCGCACCCGGCTTTCGCCAGGTCACTACCAGTGACCAGGCCTTCACCGGTAGCCGTGGGGTGATTCAGCTGAATCAGAGTGCCGGGGTGGGAAACCGAACGGCCAACACCCTGAGCATCCGGGTCGCGGACTGACCCAAACAGCTAGGAACAACACTTAACCTAAAATAAAGTACGGAGAATCACCATGAAACCTTCGATGGCACTCAAGCCTCTGGTTTTCGCAATTGCTGCGGTCATGGCTGTTGCTGTACAAGCTGGGCAGAACGAACCACGTGGCCATGGCCATAACGGTCATCACAACAATGGCCACCACACCCCTCCTCCTCCCACCAAAATCTCGATCAACGCGACCGCCAACGCGTGGGACAAGCAAAGCAGCACCAACAACCGCATCCGCAACGAAGGCACTGTGAACGAAGCCGAAATGAGCAGCTCGGCCACCGGCACCAGCGGTAACGTCGGCGTCAACGTGGCTGCCGGTGCCGGCAACCAGCAAGACAACGCCGCCGCCATCGCCAACGCCGCCACCGACAACTCGGAAATCGACAACACCTTCGTGTTCGGCAACGCAACGGCGACCGCCAAGGTCTCGCAATACAGCAACAACAACCGGGTCGACAACTACGGCAGCACCAACTCGGCGGTCATGGGCGGTTCGGGCAACAACGGCAGCGGCAACATGGGCATCAACATTGCCGGTGGCGACCTGAACCAACAGAAAAACACCATGGCAATTGCCAATACCAACGCTGCACTGGGTAACGCAACCGCCACCGCCTCTGCCGATCAAAGCGGCCCTGGCCTGACCGTCAACAACAACGCTGACCGTACCTATCGTGTCGATACCCTGACGGTGACCAAAACCGCCAGTGGTAGCGCCAATTACGATAAATCCATGGAAGCCAGCGGCAGCAAGAGCAACTCTTCGAGCTTCGAGCTCGCCGGCGCCAACAGCTTCAATGCCAGCGGCTCGCACAACTCCGAAGCTAGCGGTTCTAAAAACCATGAAGCCAGCGGCTCGAGCAGTGCTTCTCTGACCGCTTCGCTGGATGCATCGGTTGAAGCCAGCAGAAACTCGTCCTATGACTATGGCCGTCATCACAGCGGCAGCAGCTCGCAGTCGGCCGATGCTTCGCTGACTGCCTCGCTGGATGTTGATATCGACAAGTCGTGGAACAAAGAGTCCAGCTCTTCGTACGATAAGTCCAAGAGCTCTTCGTTCGAAAAAGCCTTCGATTCTTCGTTCGAAAAATCGGGCAGCAAATCCTCCGAGTCTGAGTACAACAAAGCGAAAAGCTACAGTGAAAGCAGCTCTTATGATTTGAGCAATACTTTCTCTTATCAAGTGCTGACTCCAACCGGCTGGGCCAACCCTGTAACCAACACTGCAACCCTGAGCGGTTCGGTGAACGGCGGCAGCGGCAACCTGGGCGTCAACGTAGCAGCCGGTGTGGGCAACCAGCAAAGCAACTCGCTGGCCATCTCCAACACCTCGATGTAAATGCTGTGATCTGGAGGCCCCCTTCGGGGGGCCTTTTTCAACACCATCAGGGGGGCGTCGGACATGCGCGTTATCGCCTTGGCATTTTTGCTCTGCCTGAGCAGCATCAGCGAAGCGGCGCAATTGCCGCTTTCGGTATTACCGGGTGGTGCGGTGGTGTTCAAGCCCATCCAGAGCGTGCGTGAACGCAAATTCGCCGACCTGGTGCAACAGAAAACCGATTTCAGCTGTGGCGCCGCGGCATTGGCGACCATCTTGCGCCAGGCCTACTGGCTGGACGTCAGCGAAGATCAGATCATCGAAGGCATGCTCGCCCACTCCGACCATGATGTGGTGCGGGTCCAGGGCTTTTCCATGCTCGACATGAAGCGCTACGTCGAAAGCCTCGGGATGCGCGCCCGCGGTTACCGGGTACAACTGGACGCCTTGCAGAGCGTGCGCATTCCGGTGGTGGTGCTGATGGACGTGCGCGGCTACAAGCACTTCGTGGTCATGCAGAAAGTCCACAACGGCTGGGTGTACATCGGCGACCCGGTGCTCGGCCATAAACGCTACAAGATCGAAGACTTCGTCAAAGGCTGGAACGGCATTCTCTTCGCCGTCATCGGCCGGGGCTACGACAAGGCCAACGCCTTGCTCGACCCACCACTGCCGCTCACGGCCAAGAACCGCATCAATACCTTCACCCCGGTGCAAGACGCTGAGTTGATGGATTTCGGCTTCATCCAAAGCGACTTCTTCTAATGACAAGGGAGCATGAGGCTCCGGGAGCATCCCATGAAGACTTCTATCTGGCTCGCCGTGCTTTGCCTGGCCGCCAGCCTGCCAACCCAGGCCCAGACGCTCAAGCCCATTGAACTGAAGGATCAGGAGCTGGCCAACCTGCGCGGCCGCTTTGTCATGCCCGGGCGGATCATCAGCTTTGGCATTGTCATGAGCAGCACCTGGCAAAACGCCAATGGCGAAGTGATTGGCGCCAGGTCTTCGATGCAAATCCAGCAAACGACGATCAAGCCGCAGTTCTACGTGTCGATGATCGACGAAAAAGGCAGCGGCGCGGCGCGCTCGCAGAGTGTCGGCAGCGGTAGCGTCACCGGTGGCAGTGGCCTCAACAGCACCGAGGGCGTGACCCAGGTGGTGCGCGCCGCCGGCGACAACAACAGCGCCTACAACAACGTCGATATCAACGTCACCAAGGCCAACCAGGCGCCCGCAGCAGCCCAGCAGCCACAAGGCGAAGCCCTCGCCGCAGGCACGACCCTGGTCGGCGCCAATGGCGCAGGGTCGTTGAGCGTGTCCTCGACCGGCAGCGGCGTGCAATTCAACATCATCGCCAACAACAACCAGGGCAGCACCGTGCAGCGCCTGGCCCAGGGTGGGCTGATGCAGAACACCACCTTGCTCGGCGCTGGCAACAAGGTCAGCAACCTCACCTCCCTGAACGTCGTGCTGCGTGACAACGTGCCGAGCGCCGGGGCGCTGAACGGTAACCTGGACCAGCTCAAAGGCCTTCGCACTCTCGGTTTCTGATCTACGCTCTGTCTCATCACTTGTAGTCAGAAGGGACGGCTAACCCATGCACCGATCGTTAACCTTCAGAGCTATTGTCTGTTTGAGTAGCCTGACCCCGGCCACATTGCTCTACGCAGCAGCCGACCCCCAGGTCGAAGCACTAAAACAAGAACTCATGGAGTTGAAACAACGCTACGAAGCCCAGCAGAACGCGTTGATGGTCCTTGAACAGCGCGTTCGCCAGGTCGAAACAGCACCGCCAGCACCCGCGCCCAGACGCCTGACCAAATCCCCCGCCGAAACCGTCAAGGGCGGCCAGACCGTGGCCACCGGTGCGCCGGGAACCACCGGCAGCTCTTATGGGCAGTCGCTCAAAGACGACTCGGAACCGGCGCAAAGCGTTTCCAACCTGTATGACGAAGCCAGTGGCTTTTTTGGTGGCGGCAGGTTCAGCGTCGAAACCGGCCTGACCTACACCCACTACGACACCCGCGCCCTGGTCCTCAACGGTTTTCTGGCGCTGGACTCGATCTTCCTCGGCAACATCAACCTCGACCGCATCAAGGCCGACAACTGGACCCTGGACCTGACCGCCCGCTACAACCTCGATCAGCGTTGGCAGTTCGATATCAACGTCCCGGTGATCTACCGTGAATCCACCTATTCCTCCGGCGGTGCCGGCGGTGCCGGCCCGGTTACTTCCGATGCGACCGTCAGGCGCGATCCAACCATTGGCGATGTCAACGTCGGCATTGCCTACAAGTTCCTCGATGAGTCGGAAAACTGGCCCGACGCGGTCGCCACCCTGCGGGTCAAGGCCCCCACCGGCAAAGACCCCTACGGCATCAAGCTGGTCAACGACCCGACCAACGACAACCTCTCGGTGCCTGAGAGCCTGCCCACCGGCAACGGCGTCTGGGCGATTACACCGGGTATCTCGCTGGTCAAGACCTTCGACCCGGCGGTGCTGTTCGGCAGCCTGTCGTATACCTACAACATGCAGGATTCGTTCAGCGACATCAGCCCGACGATCAACACCAAGGTCGCAGGTGACGTGAAACTGGGCGACTCCTGGCAGATTGGCGCCGGTATCGCCTTTGCCCTGAACGAGAAGATGAGTATGTCGTTCTCGTTCACTGACCAGTTTGCCAGCAAGAGCAAGATCAAACCCGATGGCGGTGACTGGCAATCGGTGCCCAGCAGCGACTACAACGCGGCCAACTTCAACATCGGCATGACCCTGGCCGCCACCGACAACCTGACCATCGTCCCCAACCTGTCCATTGGCCTGACCGACGACTCGCCGGATTTCTCCTTCAGTCTGAAATTCCCTTACTACTTCTAAGGTTCACAGCCATGAAAAAGCCCGCTTCAGCGGGCTTTTTCGTGCGCATTGGTCACGACTCAACGAATCTGGTGCTTGTGCAGCAGCCGGTAAAAGGTCGGCCGGGAAACCCCCAGCACCTTGGCTGCGATGCTCAGGTTGTCGCTGTGGCGGTTGAGCACGTCGCACAACGCCTGGCGCTCGGCCCGGTGCTTGTAGTCTTCAAGGGTGCCCATGCTCGGGGCGAACTCGTGCTGGCCCAGCAAGCCCAGATCTTGTGCCTCGATCTGCCGGCCTTCGGCCAGAACCAGGCCGCGGCGCACGCGGTTGGCCAGCTCACGGACGTTGCCGGGCCAGTCGTGCTTGCCCATGGCCACCAGGGCGTCTTCACTGAAGGAGCGGGGCCGGCGGCCGGTTTCCAGGCTGTAGAAGTGCGAGAAATGACTGGCCAGCATCGACAGGTCGCCATGGCGGTCGCGCAGCGGCGCGGTGACCACCTGCAGGACATTCAGGCGGTAATACAGGTCTTCGCGAAAGCGCCCGCTGTCGATGGCTTTTTCCAGGTCGACGTGGGTCGCTGCCAGTACCCGCACATCGACGGCTATCGGCTGGCTGCCGCCGACCCGCTCGATGTGTTTTTCCTGCAAAAAGCGCAGCAGATTGGCCTGCAGCTCCAGCGGCAGGTCACCAATTTCATCGAGAAACAGCGTGCCACCGTGGGCGGCTTCGATACGGCCGATCTTGCGTTGATGGGCGCCGGTGAAGGCGCCTTTCTCGTGGCCGAACAGCTCGGACTGGATCAGGTGCTCGGGGATGGCGCCGCAGTTGATCGGCACGAAGGGTTTGTCACGGCGCTGAGACTGGCGATGCAAGGTGCGCGCCACCAGCTCCTTGCCGGTGCCGCTCTCGCCGCGAATCAGCACCGGCGACTCGGTGGGCGCCAGCTTGCTCAGCAGCTTGCGCAGTTCGCGAATCGGCCGGCTGTCACCGAGCAGTTCGTGCTCCGGTTCATCGACATGCACATAGCCCTTGCCGCGCAGGCGCGCCATGCCGAACGCGCGGCCAAGGGTGACCTGTACCCGCGAGACATCAAAGGGCAAGGTATGAAAGTCAAAAAACCATTCGCAGACAAAATCGCCGACATTCTGCGCCCGCAGCTCCTGCGGACTGAGTACGGCGATCCATTCGGTATTGCTGCGGCTGATCAAATCCTTGACCGCATCCGGGTGCTGCAGGTGCGAAGCCTGCAAACGCAGTAGCCCGACGTCGCAGGGATGTTCCAGGGCCGAGTTCAAGGTGCAGCTGTGCACATCCCAGCCAACACTGCGCAAGCCAGGCAATAGACGATGGCAGTCATCGCAAGGATCGACGATCAGCAGGCGGCGGTTGGATGCAGGCTCTAGCATGACCTATTCCTTGGCGCCAATAGTTGGAATTTTAAATAGAAACAGTGTGTTGGCAGGCCCGTTTTAACAGTAGCAACGATGCGTCAATCGCCCACTACCGTCTGTCTGCTGGAAGGGAGTATTTGTCGAGCAATTGCGGTCAAAGGCGGCGCCGCAACGAGCTGGATACCGGGTCGGTACCACTGCGGCAACCTTGAAATTTTGCTGACGCTAGAACGCCTGGATCCTCAGTATTCAGCGTACCAGCTGGCGGCGTTCGGGCAAGCCCGGATCGAGCTGGCCGGTGGCGGGTTGAGCGGCACTCGGGCAACTGCTGGCCGTCACACATCGCTGGGCCGACGGGGAATAGAAGCTGCCGGCCGGGCAGCTGTAGGCAAAGCGATACCACTGCCCACCTATTAGCTGACACTTGAAATAGCTCGTGCAATCGCTGGGGTCTGGATGATAACCCGCCCCGACCGCCGCACAGTTAACCTGAACCTCTTCGTTGCTGACGCCTCCGGATGAGCTGCAGCCTGCTAACAAGGTGAATGCTGATGCGACTACCAGACGCCCCAAGGTACGACTTGCGGTAAAACGTGAACGGTATGACATGATGCACCTCTTTGCTTGGTGGAGAATCGTTTTAATGTCCCATACCCGATTCAGTTAGCGGGCCTTGTGCTTGTCAGAAACCAACCGCCCGCATTGGTAGAGCGGGAATTACAGCGAAAGGTATTAGCCGAGCCCACTTCATAGACGCGCTCGGTTCCGGGGCATTGACCGTTGGTAAACATGAAGAAGTAGCGCCGCATCAGCGATGGAAACGGCTGCGCATAGTGGCCCAGCAACAACGCTTCATCACCCGCCTGCACCGGGCTGCCGCCCCGACTCTGCATCAATTGCAAGCCGGTCGCATAGGACGTGGAGAGCTCGTCGACATTGAGCCAGCGTATGTTCGACACCTGCACCGTGTAGGCAACGCTGCGCTGGTTAGCATCGCGAACCGTGATGGTGGTTGTCCCGTTGCCCATGCCGGTGACTTTCCCCTGTTGATCCACAGCGGCTATCTCGGGGTTACCGGCGACATAGGTATACGGCGGTTGGCCACCCGTAGGCTGGCGCTGCGAAGTGTTGCCAGAAAAGTCCCTGGTCTGTTGCCAGTTTTTCGTCACCCGGACTGCCGGACCGTTCAACACCAGGAGCTCTGGGGCAATGCTAAGACCCGTACGCAGCGTCAGGCGGAGCAAGGGGAAGGTAACCGCGTCGGCTTCTTGCTGCGTGCGCGCGAAGCTGACTTTGAATTCCACCCGTAGTTCGGAGTTATCCCGCAGAAGCACCAGACGGTTGCGCGCGATCGCCCTGCTCAGGCCATTTGCGGCTTCGCCTTCATTCACCTCGGCGGCGCTGCCCAACTCGATGACATCGGCATCACCGTTGAGCTTGGTGCCATGACAACGCAGCCACACGCGTTGCCCTGCGTGGGCGAAATTCCACCGCATTATCGATACCAGGGGATTGTCGGTTACTCGATCAAGGTCCAGTGTCGTTCCAATCACACCGGCGACGGCGGGCTGCGCCAGCCCTGCCAGGGGCCGTATGCCCAGACTCAACAGCGGCGACCGCTGTGCCCCGCCGCCCACGCGCTCGACGTCATAGCGGACCTGTACCGTGCGCAAGCTGGGCCCTATGTTTGCGCCCACAAGCTCAGGGGCAAGGGTAAATTCGACTTCACCGCGAGGATCTCCCCTGAGCGGTTCGCTAATGGTCGATCCAATGGCCGAGCCGGTCCAGTTCAAGGTAATGTTTTCCTGCACGGTCATGTGCGGGTAACCAACCTTGATGTTTACCCCGGATAACGCTTGCAAAGGATCAAGCTGTCCCGCCGTGGCCTGAGTAACGCAGGGCTGCTGTAGTTCCAGGGTCTCAAGCCTGATCCATAACGACAGTAACTGCGAGTGCCGGGTCCGTACACCTGGCTCCACCACCCAGTATCGGAACAAGATATTTTGGCCGATGGTCGGAATAATGAATTCGACAGGCAGGTCAAAGGTCAGGTCCGTTAAGGCGGTCACCTCCTTGTCCCTCAGATAGCTGCCCCCGCCACCTGTTCGAAGGCACTCCAGATAAACCCTTTGTCCAACTAACATGCCATCGTAGACAACCACGCGCACGGTAGCGGTTGTCAGACCGATTGGATCCAGCCTGCCCTCCTTGGCTTCGTCTACCAAAGGAGGAGGCAGCACCAGGTCTGTGCGCCCGACTTCCAGAACCAGCTGGTCAGATTCGTGCCAGTCGGTTTCAAAATCAAATACACGATACCGCACCATCAATAGGCCCTTGTTGAGCGGGGCGATATGTTCGGCCAGCACGAGGAAATCGATAGGCTCTCCCACCCTGTCGGCGTCAACGATCCGATCCTCGGTATGCAAATAGTGCTGATTGTTTTCCCGCCGCCCATCCCAGATCATTCGCACCAGCTGGTTGGCGGCCATTTGCGCATACACCGGGATTTGTACCGTCGCACGCTCAAGGGTATCGACGAGGTTGTTGCCAACGGCTTCAAGTACGACAGGCGCCGGCAAAAGTTGCTGGGTTAATACACCTTGGCGCATTCCATCCTCCAGTCATTGGCGCATAAGCGCTGTGGCTGGCCCTATTCAACGCCGCTCCTGACCTGGCCGCTACTGACAAAAATGCCAGGTACCCCGGCATCAACCGATGAACGGTATTCAACTATTTTTAAAAGAAGTGTGACTTGTCCCCCGGTCGGGGGCATCAGTACAAGTAACTTACCGCTATGCAAACACGCATGCGGTTATATTCGATGTTTGGGCCCACAGAGAGACCGAACCCATGAACGCCCCGCTCCGTGTCAACGAAGCACTGCTGATTGCCGACCACGCCTTCGAACCTTTCCAGTGTGTTGCCTGGGATGCGCCCAATGGCACCGGTGAACTAAGCCTGGCAGTTATCGACCGGACCAGTACCCGCATTGGCAGCAAGCAGGTGCCGAGCAGCACCTACTCCGACCCCGCCCAGTGGGCTGATCTGATCGAGCAAGTGCGCGCCGAGCTGAGCGAAAAAGGTTATGACTTGCAGCCTTGGTCGATGCCCAAGTAACGACCGGTTAATTACCAAAGGCGCGGCCCAGGCGCCCGTCTTTGGTAACGTTGTTATAATTCGCCGGATAAACTGCGACACTTGGCCGCAGTTGTATTTATTGATGCCTGTTTATTTGCCGAGTACTGCCAGCGTTTCCAGATGCTGGTAATCGGCGTGCAGTTGTTGTGCAAGTAACTGCGCCCTGCCGAGCTTTACCGGCGAACTTTCGATATCTACCAGCAACGCTTGGCACGGCAGCGGCTGCAGCGCCTCCCAGGCCTTGAGCCGGCCATCGGTGACAATCAGGCAACGTTGCAGTTCTGCCGGATAACGCCGCTGACGCTCCTGCAGCCAGTCCCGTGCCTGCGCCAGTGCCGCCAGCAATGGCGTTCCGCCCCCCGCCCCCAACGCCTCAAGCCATGGCTGCAAGCTCGCCGAAGCCTTGAGCCCGTGTCGCTGCCAGTGTGGTGCATTGCCGCTGGCGGTGAGCAGGGTCAAGCGCGCGCGGTTGCGGTAGGCCTGGTCGAAGAAACTCGCCAGCATGCCCTTGGCCCGGCCCAGCGCCTGGTGTCGGCGGGTCGACGCCGACGCATCGACAATCACCAGCCAAAGCTCGTGGGCGCTGGCCGTGCGCTGTTGCCAGCACAGCGCGTTACGCGTGCGCGGCCGGCCCTTGAGCAAGGTGGCCGGCCAGGCCACCGCGCCAGATGCCGCCTGTTTGCTGCGCCCACGCGGGCCTGCGGCAAGTGCTCCGGGCCGGGGGCTGGCATCCGCGCTGCTGCGCCGGCGGATGCTCAGGGCTTTTTTGCCCAGCTCGGCACCTCGCGCCGGGCGCCGCTCGGTGTGGCTTGCGGCGGTAATTCGCCCCATTGGCCCTGGCCTTGCTGCCCGGCCGCAGGCGGCAACGCGGCACCGTTATCTGGCGCTTGTGGTTGTGGCGCTGGCACTTCGCGACGCCGATGGCGCAAGGCGAACTCGGCCACCGCATCGATATCCTCGGCCTCGATTACCTGAGCACCGCGCCAGGCTGCATGGGCGCGGGCGGCGCGCAGCCAGACCAGGTCGGCGCGCAAGCCATCAACGCCCGCAGCAAAACAGCGCTGGGTAATCTGCGCCAGGGCCTGGTCGTCCAGGGCAATCTGCGCCAAGCGCTCGCGAGCACCATGGCAACGCTCGCGCAGGGCCGCCTGAGCAGGCGCCCATTGGGCGCAAAAGGCCTCGGGATCACTGTCGAAATCCAGCCGGCGGCGAATGATCTGGCCACGGGCTTCAGGTAGCGGCTGGCCTTCGAGCACCACATTGAGGCCGAAGCGATCGAGCAACTGCGGGCGCAACTCGCCTTCCTCCGGGTTCATGGTGCCAATCAACACGAAACGGGCGCTATGGCGGTGGGAAATTCCGTCGCGCTCGACCCGGTTGGTGCCACTGGCAGCCACGTCCAGCAACAGGTCGACCAGATGATCCGCCAGAAGATTGACTTCATCCACATAGAGCACGCCGCCATCGGCCTTGGCCAGCACCCCGGGGGAAAACTGCGCCTTGCCCTGGCCCAGCGCCGCATCCAGGTCGAGGGTGCCGACCAGGCGCTCTTCACTGGCACCCAGCGGCAGGGTCACGAACGGCCCTTCGCCGAGCAAATCAGCCAGGCCCCGGGCCAGGGTGCTCTTGGCCATGCCGCGCGGACCTTCGATCAGCACGCCGCCGATCTTCGGGTCGATGGCGGTCAGGCACAGCGCTAGTTTCAGCTCATCGGCGCCGACCACGGCAGCCAGGGGAAAATGTGCAGGTTCGCTCATCTCAATTCTCTTCTTCGCCGTCCAGCAGCTGTTCTTCCAGGGCTTCACGGTAGTCGCCCGGCTCCTGCCAGAGCCCGCGCTGCTGGGCTTCGAGCAGGCGCTCGGTGATGTCGCGCAAGGCCTCGGGGTTGTGCTGGCGGATAAAGTCGCGGGTCGCATCGTCGAGCACATAGGCGTCGGCCAGCGACTGGTAATGGTGGTCGTCGATCAGCTGCGTGGTGGCATCGAAAGCGAACAGGTTATCGACGGTGGCGGCCAGCTCGAAGGCACCTTTATAGCCGTGACGCTTGACCCCGTCGATCCACTTGGGGTTCAGCGCCCGGGCGCGAATCACCCGGTTCAGCTCTTCTTTCAGGGTGCGGATGCGCGGCCGGTCCGGCTGGCTGTGGTCGCCGTGGTAACTGGCCACACTGCTGCCGCCCAGGCTCTCCACGGCGGCAAGCATGCCGCCCTGGAACTGGTAGTAGTCATTGGAATCGAGCAGGTCGTGCTCGTGGTTGTCCTGATTTTGCACCACCGCCTGCACCTGGCTCAGGCGCCGGGCAAAATCGGCGCGCGCCGGCGTGCCATCATCGGCGGTGCCATAGGCATAGCCACCGTGATTCAAGTAGACCTCGGCGAGGTCCTGACGGTCATTCCACAGCCGTCCGTCGATGGCATTCTGCACGCCGGCGCCATAAGCGCCCGGTTTGGCCCCGAACACCCGCCAGCCGGCCTGGCGAGCGGCCTGTTCGGCGTCCAGGCCCTGGGCCAGCAGTTCTGCGCGCTCGCTACGGACCTTGGCCGCCAGCGGATTGAGCTCATCCGGCTCATCCAGCGCCGCCACCGCTTGCACCGCCGCATCGAACAGCTTGATCAGGTTGCCAAAAGCATCGCGGAAGAACCCCGAGACGCGCAAGGTGACATCCACCCGTGGCCGGTCGAGCAGGCTCAAGGGCAGGATTTCGAAGTCGTCGACGCGCTGGCTGCCGCTGGCCCACACCGGCCGCACGCCAAGCAGGGCCATGGCCTGGGCGATATCGTCGCCGCCAGTGCGCATGGTCGCCGTGCCCCACACTGAAAGGCCGAGCTGGCGCAGGTGATCGCCATGGTCTTGCAAATGGCGTTCGAGGATCAGGTTGGCCGAAGCAAAACCGATGCGCCAGGCGGTGGTGGTCGGCAGGTTGCGCACATCGACGGTATAGAAGTTGCGCCCGGTCGGCAGTACGTCCAGGCGCCCGCGGCTTGGCGCGCCACTGGGGCCGGCGGGCACGAAGCGGCCGTCGAGGGCGGCCAGCAAGCCGTGCATTTCGGCCGGGCCGCAGCTGTCCAGTTGCGGCGCGACCTGCTGCGCCAGCGCGTCGAGAATCGCCTGCACCTGCGCCCATTCAGGGCTGCCGACCAGCTGCACGCTGCCATCGAGGGTCTGCTCGATCAGTTGGCTGGCGTACAGCTCAAGGCGCTCGCGGGTATCGCCGGCAGTGCGCCATGCGTCGTCCAGCGTCGCCAACTGCGTAGGCCGAGGGCCCTGCCAGGGCTGGCCGAGGTCGCAATCGAGCGGGTCGAAGCCCAGGTTCAGCGCCTTGGCCAGGGCCCGCAACAAACTGCCATTGGCCCCGCGCCCATCGCCGCGTTCCACCCGCAACAAGGCCAGCAAGGTGTCGATGCGCAGGCGCCCGCTCGGCGACTCGCCGAACACGTGCAGGCCATCGCGGATCTGCGATTCCTTGAGGTCGCACAGGTAGGTGTCCAGGCGCGGCAGCCAGATCGCGGCATCGTCCAGGGCGCCTTCGATCTGCAGTTCGCGGTCGATATGGTTGTCGCGCACCAGGGCGAGGATGTCGCGCTGCAGCTCGCGGGCCCGGCGCGGGTCGAGCAGCTGCGCCTCGTAGTACTCGTCGGCCAGCAGCTCCAGGTGGCGCAACGGCCCGTAGGTTTCGGCGCGGGTCAGCGGCGGCATCAGGTGGTCGATGATCACCGCCTGGGTGCGGCGCTTGGCCTGGGCGCCCTCGCCCGGATCGTTGACGATAAACGGGTAAATGTTCGGCAGCGGCCCGAGCAAGGCGTCCGGCCAGCAGCTATCGGACAGCCCGACGCCCTTGCCTGGCAGCCATTCCAGGTTGCCATGCTTGCCGACATGGATCAGCGCATCGGCGGCAAAGCCATGGCGCAGCCAGAAATAGAACGCCAGGTAGCCATGCGGCGGCACCAGGTCCGGGTCGTGATAGACCGCGCTCTGGTCCAACTGGTAGCCACGGGCCGGCTGGATGCCGACAAAAGTCAGGCCGTAGCGCAGGCCGGCGATCATCATCCGCCCGCTGCGCCACATCGGGTCCTGGCTCGGTTCGCCCCAGCGCTCGCGCACAGCGATCTGGTTGGCCTCGGGCAAGGTAGCAAAGGCCGCCAGGTAGTCCTCCAGGGCCATGCTCTGCATGCACGGGCGCAGGTCAAGGCTGTCCAGGTCATTGCTGACGCCACCGAGCAAGGCCTGGATCAGCGCCGTGCCGCTGTCGGGCAAGGGCGCCAGCGGATAGCCCTGGGCCTGCAAGGCGCGCAGGATGTTCAGCGCCGCCGCCGGGGTATCGAGGCCCACGCCATTGCCGATGCGACCATCGCGGGTCGGGTAGTTGGCGAGAATCAGCGCTACGCGCTTCTGGCCGTTGGGTATCTGCGCCAGCGCACACCAGCGCCGCGCCAGCTCGGCGACAAAGTCCATGCGCTCGGGCTGGGCGCGGTAGCAGACCACGTCGGACTGGCTGCGCTCGCTGCGCCAGGCCAGGTCCTTGAAGCTGACCGGGCGGGTGATGATGCGCCCGTCCAGCTCCGGCAAGGCGATGTGCATGGCCAGGTCACGGGCACCCAGGCCCTGCTCGCTGGCCTGCCAGGCCGGTTCGTTGTCCTGGGCGCAGATCGCCTGCAACACCGGGATGTCGCGGCGAAACGGGCGCAGGTGCGGCTGCTCGGGGCTGGACTGGGCAAAGCCTGTGGTGTTGATGATCAGCGCAGCGTCGACCTGGTCCAGCCAGTCTTCGACCTGCTGCAGGCATGCAGCCTCCTTGAGGCTGGCCACGGCAATCGGCAAGGGGTTGAGCCCGGCCAGCTGCAAACGCTCGCAAAAGGTGTCGATAAAGGCCGTGTTGGCCGCCTGCAGGTGCGAGCGGTAGAACAGGATCGGCACCACCGGCTGCTCGACCTGCCACTCGCCGAACCAGTCCTCCAGCACCGCAGCGGCCTTGCGCGGGTGGTACACCGCGGTGCGCGGCAGTTGCTGCGGCGCGCTCCACGGGTAGTCGCGCTGCAGGTACTGGCTGGCCAGGCAGTTGAACAGGTTCAGGGCATTGGCCTTGCCGCCCTGGCGCAAAAAGTGCCAGAGCCGTTCGGCCTGCTCGGCCGGCACCGTGCTCAGGCCGGTCAGTTCCGGGTCGGGGCGGTCGTCGCCGGGCACCAGGATCAGCTGCACGCCACGGGCGGCCAGTTCCAGCAGTTGCTCCACGCCATAGCGCCAGTAGCCGACACCGCCGTGCAGCGACACCAGGATGACCTTGGCATGGCGCAGCACCTGGTCGACATACAGGTCGACCGAGGCATGATTCTGTACCTGCATCGGGTTGGCCAGACGCAGGCTGGGGAAATCCTCGGGCAGCTGCTGGGCGGTTTCGGCCAGCAGCGCCAGGTGCGAGTCACCGCTGCAGAGGATTACCAGCTCGGCCGGGGTCTGGCCGAGGTCGGCAATGCTGTCGTCCGGTACAAAACCACCGGGCTGGGTCCGCAGCAGGTGCATGGGTCAGGCGCCCAGGGCGGCGCGCAGGCTCGCTTGCAGCTGCGGCGCATCCAGCTCCTGGCCGATCAGCACCAGGCGCGTGGTGCGCGGCTCTTCGCTGCGCCAGGCGCGGTCGAAGTGCTTGTCGAAACGGGTGCCTACGCCCTGGATCAGCAGGCGCATCGGCTTGCCCGGGATCGCCGCAAAACCTTTGACCCGCAGGATGCCGTGTTGCACCACCAGTTGGGTCAGGGCGTCGAGCAGCAGGCTTTCGTCGGCTTGCGGCAGCTCGATGGAGATCGAGTCGAAGGCGTCGTGGTCATGGTCGTCGTGATCGTCACCGTCGTGGTGCGAGTCGTGGTGGGTGCGGCGGCCATCGATGTGCGCCTCGGATTCGGCGCCCAGGCCCAGCAACACCTCCAGCGGCAGGCGGCCGCTGCTGGCTTCGATCACCTTGACCGCCGGCGGCAGCTCTTCTTCGACTTCAGCGCGAACCTTGGCCAGGTCGTCGGCGGCGATCAGGTCGGCCTTGTTCAGCACCACCAGGTCGGCGCTGGCCAGCTGGTCGGCGAACAGCTCGTGCAGCGGCGATTCGTGGTCCAGGTTGGGGTCGAGCTTGCGCTGCGCATCGACCTGCTCCGGGTAGGCGGCAAAGGTGCCGGCAGCAACAGCCGGGCTGTCGACCACGGTGATCACCGCATCAACGGTGCAGGCGTTACGGATTTCTGGCCACTGGAAGGCTTGTACCAGGGGCTTGGGCAGGGCCAGGCCGCTGGTTTCGATGAGGATATGGTCGAGGTCGCCGCGACGCGCCACCAGCTCGCGCATCACCGGGAAGAACTCTTCCTGCACGGTGCAGCACAGGCAGCCGTTGGCCAGCTCATAGACGCGGCCGCTGGCCTCTTCTTCAGTGCAGCCGATGCTGCATTGCTTGAGGATTTCGCCGTCGATGCCCAGCTCGCCAAACTCGTTGACGATCACCGCGATGCGCCGCCCCTGGGCGTTGTCGAGCATGTGCCGCAGCAGCGTGGTCTTGCCCGAGCCGAGGAAGCCGGTAACGATGGTGACGGGGAGTTTGGCCAGTGTTTTCATTTCGATGCCCTTGGCAGGATGGCGGGCATGCGGGACGAGCGCCAAAGGTGTTGTGCACCTGGCCTGTTCGCCACCGGATCACCCCGCCCGGTTGAATGTCGGAAACTGTTCGAGGCAGGTCTCCTGGCTTGCATTGCACCGGCGCCGTGGCCAGTCGAACGACGCCTTCCCGCACGTGCTGCAGTGGCTGTGTCGAACCCTTCAATGCTTACAGTTGCGGGGGCAGCCGCGGCTTGAACCGCGTTCCCGTCTTAGCTTCGGCCAGCGCCGAAGAACCTCGAAGCGGCTAGGCTACGCAGTGCCCGGTGAGCGGTCAACTGCTGTCACGATTGACGCCTGCCCGCGCCCGTGATTTGCTAACGCCATTCGTTTGGGTGCCCCTTGAGGGTGAAACTGGGAAACCGGTGCGTCGTACGCTCTTTATAGGGTGTATGGCAAGTCCGGTGCTGCCCCCGCAACGGTAAGTGAGAAAAGCGTCAGAGCCACTGTGCCCGCTGTCTGGCATGGGAAGGTGACGCCTGTGGTGTGGCCTGCGGCCAACCCTCACCAGCCCGGAGACCGGCCCAACGCTTGACCGAACAAACCCGCGGTGGGCGGGCGCTGTTACAACCCCTGGGCGAACGCCGCGCAGGGGTTTGCTGCGCTTGCCTGTTGCCGACAACACCAAGAGGAAAGCGCCATGCGTACCAGTACCGCCATTAACCAAGCCGTTACCCCGTCAAGCCTCAGCCAGCGCCTACTGGTTGCTGTCGGCGCCTCGCTGCTGGGCCTGTGCCTGGTGTACTTCGCCGGTTTCTCGCACATCGAAGCGGTGCACAACGCTGCCCACGATACCCGCCACAGCGCCGCCTTCCCTTGCCACTGAGTGCTGCCCCGATGATCAAGCGTATTGCCAGTACCGCAGGCTTTACCGGCCTGCTGGCCGCCCTGCTGCTGACCCTGCTGCAAAGCTTCTGGGTCGCGCCGCTGATTCTCCAGGCGGAAACCTATGAAAGCGCCGCCCCTGCGCTCGAAGCGCCCCATGAACATGCCGCCGGCACCGCCGAGCATCATCACGACAGCGAAGCCTGGTCGCCGCAAGACGGCTGGCAGCGTGTGCTGTCGACCACCGGTGGCAATCTGGTGGTGGCGGTCGGTTTCGCCCTGATCCTCGCCGCGCTCTACACCCTGCGCGCACCGAAAACCGTGATCAGCGGCGCGCTCTGGGGCCTGGGCGGCTTTGCCGTGTTCTGCCTGGCGCCGACCCTGGGCCTGCCACCGGAACTGCCGGGCACCGCTGCCGCCGATCTGGCCCAGCGCCAGACCTGGTGGGTTGGCACCGCTGCCGCCACCGCCGTGGGCCTGGCCTTGATCGTGTTTGCCCACAACTGGCTGCTGAAGATAGTCGGCGCAGTCTTGCTGGTAGTGCCGCATGTGATTGGCGCGCCACAGCCGGAAGTGCACCAGATGCTCGCCCCAGAAGCCCTGGAAGCCGAGTTCAAGGTCGCCTCGCTGCTGACCAACGCCGCGTTCTGGCTGGCCCTGGGGCTGATCAGCGCCTGGCTGTACCGCCGTTCGAGTCAGGCCTGAGGATGCAGTTGTACCTCGGCCTGGGTTGCCGTCGCGGCTGCCCGGCCGATGCCCTGAGCGAGCTGCTCACCCGCACCCTGCTCGCCCATGACCTGCCGCCCGGCGCGGTCATGGGCCTTGCCAGCATCGACCTCAAGCACGACGAACCCGGCCTGCATGAACTGGCCCGGCGCCTGGGCGTGCCGCTGCGGTTCTACAGTGCGGCGCAGCTGGCCGCTTTCGAATCACAGCTGAGCCATCGCTCTGCGGTAGCCTTCCAGCACAGCGGCTGTTATGGCGTGGCCGAGAGCGCCGCCCTGGCCCTGGCCGAGCAGCTTGGCGGCCCGGCCCGGCTGCTGGTCACTCGCACCTTGCAGGCCGACGCCAGCCTGGCATTGGCCTGCACCAGCGGTTTTCGCTGATAATCAGCCCTTTACCCGCAAGGACACCCCATGACCGTCTATTTCATCGGCGCCGGCCCCGGCGATCCGCAGCTGATCACCGTCAAGGGCCAGCGCCTGATCCAGCGCTGCCCGGTGATCATCTACGCCGGCTCCCTGGTGCCCGCCGCAGTGCTGGAAGGTCACCGCGCCGAGACCCTGATCAACAGCGCCGAACTGCACCTGGCGCAGATTATCGAAGCCATCAAGAGCGCCCACGACAATGGCCAGGACGTCGCCCGGGTGCACAGTGGCGACCCCAGCCTGTATGGCGCCATCGGTGAGCAGATCCGCTACCTGCGCGAGCTGGGCATCCCCTACGAGATTGTCCCCGGCGTCACCGCCGTGGCCGCCAGCGCCGCCCTGCTCGGCTGCGAGCTGACCCTGCCGGACATCGCCCAAAGTGTGATCCTCACCCGCTACGCCGACAAATCACCCATGCCGGCTGGCGAGCAACTGGCCGACCTGGCCCGCCACCAGTCCACCCTGGCAGTGCACCTGGGGGTCAAGCACCTGGCTAAAATCGTCGAAGAGCTGCGCCCGCACTATGGCGGCGACTGCCCGATTGCCGTGGTGCACCGCGCAACCTGGCCGGACCAGGACTGGGTGCTGGGCACCCTGGATACGATTGTCGAGCTGGCGGCAGCCAAGGATTTTCGCCGTACCGCGCTGATTCTGGTAGGCCGGGTGCTGGGCAACGACAGCTTCAGCGAGTCGGCGCTGTACCGCGCTGGCCACGCCCACCTGTATCGGCCCTGAGCGTATACACTGACGATTCCGTTCCGCCTGTGAGGACCTGACCATGCTCGAATTGCGCCCCAACTGTGAATGCTGTGGCAGCGACCTGCCCGGCGATAGCGCGGATGCGTTGATCTGCTCGTTCGAATGCACCTTTTGCCGTGACTGCAACGAACGTCAGCTCAAGGGCCAGTGCCCCAATTGCGGCGGTGAGCTGGTCAAACGCCCGGCGCGCTCGGCGGCCAAGCTGGTCAACAACCCGGCCTCGACCCAGCGGATCGTCAAGGAACAGGGCTGCCCCAGCCACTGACACACTCACTCAGGGCTCTGGTACTGGCTCAGGTATTTGTCCAGTACCGCCTTGTCGCCACTGCCATCCCCCGCCACCTGCCACAGGCGCCGTTCAATGCCCTGGGCCAGCAAGTGCCCCACCGCCGCCTCGATCGCCGACAGCACGCACAGCTGCGCCGGCTCGTTGGTGGTGTAGCCGACCTCGGCTTCCAGGAGCTTCTTGAATTCGATGAACTTGAACACCCCGGCGCTGCGCCCGACCGAGTAGATGGTCTTGCTGGTCATGACGTTGGCCAGCACCTGGCCGCTGCGCACGTCCACCGCCCGCAGGTTGACCGAGACCTGGTCGACCCGGTACTCGCGCGACAGGTCGATACCCAGGTAGCGCGCGCCCTCGCCGCCGCTGCGCACGTTGGTGTCGTAGGCGATGATGCCGCCTTCGAGCATCAGGTTGGCCGCCTGCAGCGGCGGCAGCTCGCCCTGGATATTCACCGGGGTGTCGGGCTTTTTCTGCGAGGCGCGAATGATCTTGCGTTCGGTCAGCAGGTTTTGCAGCCCTTCGCGCTCAAGCACCACGAACCAGCCGCTGGCCTGCAGGGCATCCATCAGCATGCTCGCCGCGCCCTGGGTGACGCTGGTGGAAAACGAGCTGGCCGGGGTCGGCTTGTATTGCCCGGTCTGGTCGCGAAAACCATACACCACCGCCATCAGCCGGCCCTTGGGCCGCGGCATGTTGAGCAGGTCGTAGTAGGTCGAGGCCCGTGGCGTCAGGGTCGGGCTTTCGCTGTCCTGTTCGGCCGGCATCGGTTCGCGCAGGCTGCAGCCTTGCAAGGCGGCCAGGATCAGCAGTGTGCTCAGAATTCGTTTCATCGCTGTTTCTCCCCGTGTCCTGGCCCTTCAAGGGTTCAGGCCGTTGACCTGAATTTCCGAGATTTCCCCGGTCACCCGGTCGGTCACCTGAATGCTCAGGGCCCCCGAGTCGTCGATGACGTTGATGATGAAGGCGTCGGTCTGCAGGCTGCCGGTGTTGCCGTTGTTGATGTTGGTCAGCAGTTGCGAGAGCAGGCGCGACTCCAGCTGGCTGGTGAAGCGCTCCAGTGCCGAGGTGCTGGCAAAGGCCGAGGTGCGGTCCTTGATGGCCGGGTCTTCGTGATCGTTCTGCGCCTGGGCGTTGTTGAGCAGCCAGGTGCCGTTCAGCGGGTTGCCGCCAAACGCCGGGTTGACCGGGGTGTAGACCAGTTCCGTGGCGCTGGCTGCACTGGCGAGGCTCGCCAGCAATACCAGCGAGGCCAGGCTGCAGGTTTTGTTGTTGTTCATAGCTCGTCCCTCTCCAGATCAGTGGTGTCCTGCAGCAGCATCTGCAGCTTGCGCTGGATGATCTGCGCCTTGACCAGGTCCGCAGCCTCGTAGGCGGCGTCCTTAAGCTCAGTGGTGTTGGGTGGCAGAAAACGCCGGTACAGCACGCGTTGCTCGTACTCGACCGTCACCAGGCTGCCCCAGCGCGGGTCGGGTCGTTCACGTACCACCAGGTTGAAATCCAGGCGGCTGGTGGCACGCAGCCGCTCGGCAAAGCTGTAATAGAAGTCGTGGCCGATGTGCGAGATGGTGTTGTCGACGATAAAGCCCATCATCTCGTCCTCGGCGCCGCCCCGGGCGGTGCCGGCCAGCAGCACCAGGGCCAGGGCCAGGGCACTGAGGCGGCGGTTCATTGCCCGGCTCCCTGGGCCAGGCCCTTGCGTGCGCCGGCGGCGCTTTCGTTGAAGGCCTTTTCGGCGACGAACTGCCAGTCGCTGTAGTGCTCAAGGCCGTCGAACTCCGACCATTGCCCGGCAAAGCCGGTGCGTTTGAACGGCAGGGCCTGGGAGCGGCTGTAGACGCCGGTGATGCGCCCGTCGATCGAGCGCAGCAGGCCCCAGTCATCGCTGGCGGTGATCGGGTCCGGGTACAACTTGCGCAGGTGCCGCTTGGGGTTGGGGTAACGGCTATCCTCCAGCAGCTCCTCAAGGCTCTGCGGGTATTGGGCCAGGCCAGGTGAGGCGCGAAAGTAGCTGCGCAGGGCCTGGGCATACTGGCCGCCGACCCACAGCAGCTCGCGTTCGCGCTCGCGCTGGGCGACGGTCGACCACAGCGTGACGGTGGCCGCCAGGGCCATGCCGGTGACGGCAATCAGCAACAGCACGCCCAGGTAGGTGAAGCCTGCCTGCCCGGCATTACCACTCGGCATAAAGGCTGCCATCACGGGCCCTCCCGGTTGAACCGCTTTTGATGTCGGCAACGGCGCCGGCGACGCCTTCAGGCGGTGCCACCAGCAGCCAGCCGTCACGGCGTTCGGTGATCGGGTCCAGCGGCGCGCCGCGCAGGTAGCGCTGCTCGACCAACTGTTCCAGCGACTCGGGGTAGCGGCCGGTGTCGCCGTAGTAGTGGTCCAGCGCCTCGCGCATCACCGCCAGGCTCTGGCGCAGGGTGGCCTCGCGCGAGGTCTCGAGGCTGTTGAAGTAGCGCGGCATGGCGATGGTCATCAGCGTGGCGATGATCGCCATCACCACCAGCAATTCGATCAAGGTAAAGCCCTGGTTGCATTTCATGCTGCTCACCACTGCCCGTAGGCGATGCCGTTGAGGCCCTTGCCGCGGGCCCGGGAGTACACATCAAAAACGTCTTCACCATCACGCGGGCTCTGCGCCGGGCTGTCGTAGGCGCGCAGGCCCCACCCGCCCTGCTCGTCGTCCTTGCGCGCGGCCAGCAGCGGGTCCTGGGGAATGCGCCGCAGAAAGTAGAACTTGGCGCCCTTGGCACTGCGCACATCGCGCACGCCATCGACCAGCACCTGCAGGTTCGGCGGGTAGCCGCTGGCGTCGAGGGACTTCTCGATATAGCCGGCGTCGAAGGCGCGCTTGTAGGCGTCGATGGCATCGCGCAGTTGGTACAGCGCGGTGCGCAGCTCCTGCTCCTTGTTGCGCCGCACCAGGGTTTCGGTCAGCGGCGCGGCAATCGAGGCGAGCAACCCGAGCAGTGCCAGGGTCAGCATCACTTCGATCAGGCTGAAACCTGCCATCGGGCGTTTCATGATTTACGGCCTCACCGCGGTCGGTACCGCCGCAATGGGTTGCTCGTCGTCGACCTCGATGCTGCGGTTGAGGTTGCGGATCTGCATGCTGGTTTCAGTGCCGGTGGCAAACTCCATGTCCGACGGGCTCTGGTACGGCAGGTTGCGGATGATCCGCGGGGTGATCGACAGCACCAGCTCCGACTGGCTGTTGTCGCTGCGGTTGCTGCCGAACAGCCGGCCCAGGCCGGGAATGTCGCCAAGCCCCGGGATCTTGTTGCCGCTGCCACCCTGGTCGTTGCGCATCAACCCGGCCAGCACCTGGGTTTCGCCGTCGTGCAGGCGCAGGCTGGTCTGGGCGTTGCGGGTGTCGACCTGAACCGGGATGGTGCCCTGGCGGGTCGGCTCCAGCGGCTTGGCGTTGCTGACTTCCAGGGCCACCTTGATCGCCACTTCGTTGTTCAGGTGCACCACCGGGGTCACTTCGAGCTTGAGGCCGACGTCCAGGTAGGTGACGCTTTCGGTGATCACCGGGCCCTGGGTCGAGGGCACCGAGGTGGCGCTGATGATCGGCACCCGCTGGCCAATGTGGATGCGCGCCTGTTCACGGTTGCTGACGCGGATCACCGGGCTGGCCAGGGTGTTGATGTCGTTGTCCTGGGCGTTGATCTTGGCTTGCGGTGCCGGGGCGATGCTGATGCGCGAGGAGTTGATGCCGCGCAGTTGGTCGAGGGTGCCCACCGGGTTGCCATCGGCGTTGAGGATGCCGAAGGTGTTGGGCCACTGCAGGCCAAGCTCGAGGATCCGCGAACGGGCAACCTCCATCACTTCCACCTCCAGCACCACTTCCGGGTTGGACTGGTCCTGGGACTGCAGCAGTTTCTCGGCCATGCGCACGGCGTCGGGGGTGTCGCGCATGGTCAGGGTGTTGAGGCGCTCGTCGACGAACACGTCGCGGGTCTTGAGCATGGTCTTGACCATGTTCAGCGCGGTGTTGGCGTCGATGCTGGTCAGGTAGAAGGTGCGCATCACCAGCTCCTGGTAATCCTTGATCTTCTGCGGCGAGTCCGGGTAGATCAGCAGGGTGTTGTCGTTCACCACCTTCTGGTGCAGCTGGTTCTGTTCCAGCAGCAGGGCCACGGCGTCTTCGATGCGCACGTCACGCACGAAGATGGTCGCCTTCATGTCCGGGCGCAGGTCCTTGTCGAAGATGAAGTTCAGCCCCGCCACCTGCGACAGCACCTCGAAGATGGTCTTCAGGTTGGCGTCGCGAAACTCCAGGGTCACCGGCCGTTCGAGCTTGCTGCGCAGTTGCGGGTTGGGCTGGGCGGTGCGGCTTTGCACCAGCTCGATGTCCTTGCGCAGGGCCAGGCCGCCTTCGTTCTGCGGGTCAAGCAGCAGCACTTCGCGCATGTGCCGCTCGGCGCCGAACAGGTCGCCGCTGCGCAACGCCGCCTGGCCCAGGGCAATGCGCTCGCCGAGGTTGCGCATCTGCTCGATCTGGCGCACCGCATCCAGGGCCCGGCGGTTGTTCGGCTCCAGGGTCAGCACCCGCCCGTAACCTGTGCGCGCACCGCCGAAGTCATGGCGGCTGCGGTCGCTGTCGGCCTGGGTCAGCAGCGCCTCCACCGCCTGGCGCCGGCCCTGGATCAAGGCGATGTTCAGTTCGGTGTCGCGCGGGTGTTCCTTGAGCGCGTCTTCGAGCTGGGCGATTCCGGCTTCGTACTGGCCCTCACCGATCAGGGCCTGGGCGTCCTTGCGCACACCCGAAGTGCCGCATCCGGCCAGGGCGACACACAGGGCAAGCATCAGGTACGGCGCTTTGTGGCTGAGCCTTGGCGAATTCATGGTGCGCTCCCTACAGACAAGGTCTGGGACAGGTGCAATGGCAGGTAGACCAGGCTCAGCTCCGTAGCGGAGATCTGCTCGATCCGGTAGGTGTCATCAATCACGTCGCCGCGGCGCACGACGTAGAGTTTTTCGCCGCTTTGCAGGAACACCTGCTGGTCGTCGCGATCATCCAGGCGGCCAACGAACTGGAATGGCAGTGCCGGGGCGACAGGCGCCACGGCCACCGGAGCGATGACCACCGGTTGTTCGGTGACGGTGGTGACCTGCACCGCAGGCTTCCAGCTCTTGCTCGGGAACAGGTCGCGCGGCTGCAGGGCTGCCGGCCTTGCCGCCGTCTGCGCGGTCGCCGTCAGCGGTGCAGAAGCCTTGCCGGCGACCTCAACAGCCGCCTCGGCGTCTTCAGCTACGTCGTCGAAGAAATACCCCGGCGCCCAGGCCAGCACTGCGGCGGTGCCGAGAAAAGCCAGCCAGGCCAGGCTGCGTTGAGTGTTCATCATGACCTCGACAGGTAAAGGGTCATACGGATGCGCCCGGTCAGCTCGCGGTCGCCGATCTTCTTGCGCTGCAGGTCAATGTCTTCGAGCACCAGTGCCGGCAACTGGCCGAGCAAGGCATGCACGTAGCGGCGGATTTGCGGGTAGCTGCCGCGCACCGGCAGGAGGATCTGGTAACGCGCCAGCTGAGTCTTGGGATCCACCCCCAGGGCGTACTCGCCGCGGGCCAGGGTGATCTGCTCGGCCTTGGCCAGGGCGTAGATGCGGTCGATGGCCACAGTGGCCTGAGGCTGGGCCGGCAGCTGTTTGTGAAAGTCTTCCAGCTCGTGCCTGGGCACCTGCGCCAGCTTCAGCGTGCCCTGCTTGAACTGCGCGACCTGGGCCAGGGCCTGATCACGCTGCTGCTCCAGCTGTTGCAACTGCTGCCATTGGCCGAGCAAGGCAGTAACGCCATACAGCAGGGCCAGGGCCAGCAACCCGGCACCGGCCAGGCCCACTACGCCGAGCTGGCGGGCGCGTTCATGGAGGATCAGGCTAGGGATGCGCATTGCCGTTCTCCCAGGTGGCCGACAGGTTGAACTGCACCGGATGCTCGGCCTGCTTGGCGATGATTTCGTGGTTGAGCAGCGACACATCGCGCAGCTCGTCGCTGGCTTCCAGACGCTTGTGGAAGGCCAGCATGGCCTCCAGGTCGCGGGCCTCGGCGCTGATACGCAGTTGGCCCTTGCGCGCGTCGGGGGTCAGGGTGAGCAAGGCAACGTCGTCTTGCGGCAGCCCTTCAAGCATGTTGAACAGGCGCTCCCACGGCCGTTGCAGTTGCTGCGAGACGCTGCGCATCTGTGCCAGTTTCTCGGCCTGCTCGCGGCTTTGCGCGGCATTGAGCGCTGGCTCGGCCTGGGGCCGTTTGCCCAGTTGCCGGTCGAGCTGTTCAAGTTGCTGTTCAAGCCCGGCCTGTTGTTGATCGAAGCCCTGCTGCAGCAGCGCAGTGCCGAGCAGCAGGCTCAGTGCGCATGCCAGCAGCGCCCAGGCGGGCCAACCTGTGCGGGCGGGTTGCAGGTCCAGCATCAGGCGGCGCATTTCAGGCCACCGCCCGTGACATGCTGCACAGCACGTCGCGTACCGCCAGCGGCGCTGGCGCCAGCTCGCACAGTTGCACGCCCGCCAGCGCCGGTACTGGCTCAAGGCGCCCGGGCGCATGCAGGTACACCGGCAGTTGCCCCTCGCCGTGGTGCAACTCGCTGTGGCGGGCGATCAAGGCTTGCAGGGCCTGGTCACTGTCGCTACAGCCCTGGGCACTGACGTGCTGCCAGACGCCGTTTTGCGCCAGCAGGCAGACGCTGCGTTGCGGCTCGGCCAGGACGAAGAGAAAGTCGCCCTGCCCCAGTTGCTCGGCAAAGTGGTTGTAGGCCGCCATCAGGTAAGGCCGCGTCGAGCGCAGGCGTAGCCCGAGGTTGCGGCACAGGACCTCAAGCTGATCGAGCAAGGCCTGCGGCGTGGCGCTGGCGATGCGCGGGCAACCGCCGGCTTCGGGGGATACGACAATGCGCCAGCCTTCCAGGCTCTGCCCGTAATGCGCCTCGAAACAGGCGCGGGCGTACTGCTGCAACTCGTCCGGGCGGCTGATGGCGGCGCTCCAGGGCACCAGGCAGAAGCGGCTGTACTGGGCCGAGAGCAACACCTGCAACTGCGCACCCTTGCCGGCATGTTCAACCAGCAGGTGCTGCAGCGACTCCAGGGCCACGGCCCAGGCCTGGCTGCGCTCGGCGATAAAGTCCAGGCTGGCGAGCCAGCGTTGCTGTTGACCCTGGCATTGGCACAGGCCCACACCCTGGGCGCCGAACACGGCGATAAAGCGATCAGGCGATAAAAGTGACACGATTGATCTCCTCCAGGGTGGTCCGGCCATCACGCACCAGCTCCAGCGCCGAGTTGCGCAGCAGGCGCAGGCCGCGTTGGCAGGCCAGGGTCTTGATTTGCGCCAGGGGCTTGCGCTCGACGATCATCTGGCGCAGGTCGTCATCCAGGTGCAGCAGCTCGGCAATCGCCGTGCGCCCGCGATAACCGCTGCCCCGGCACTGGCCGCAGCCACTGCCGTGAACGAAGCGGTAATGGCCGACCTGGCCGGGCTCCAGGCCCGAGGCGACGAGCTCTTCATGGCTGGGTTGCTGGGCAGCGGCGCAATGCGGGCAAACCAGGCGAATCAGGCGCTGGGCCAGCACGGCGTTGAGCGCCGAGACAAAGCTGTAGGGGTCGACCTGCATCTGGCTGAAGCGGCCGATCACATCGAAGACGTTGTTGGCATGGATGGTGGTGAACACCAGGTGCCCGGTGAGTGCCGACTGCACGGCGATTTGCGCGGTGTCCGGGTCGCGGATCTCGCCGACCATGATCTTGTCCGGGTCGTGGCGCAGGATCGAGCGCAGGCCGCGGGCGAAGGTCAGGCCTTTCTTTTCATTGACCGGGATCTGCAGCACCCCCGGCAACTGGTACTCCACCGGGTCTTCGATGGTGATGATCTTGTCCACGCCGTGGTTGATCTCGCTGATCATGGCGTAAAGGGTGGTGGTCTTGCCGCTGCCGGTGGGGCCGGTGACCAGGATCATCCCGTAGGGTTCGCTGGCCAGCCGGCGCAGGCTGCGCAAGGTCTGCTGTTCAAAGCCCAGGGCCTGCAACTGCACGCCGCTGACGCGATCGGCCAGGTCCTGTTTGTCGAGCACCCGCAGCACCGCGTCTTCGCCGAAAATGCTCGGCATGATCGAGACTCGGAAATCGATCTGCCGGGCGCTGATGCCGATCTTGAAGCGGCCGTCCTGGGGTACGCGTTTCTCGCCGATGTCAAGCTCGGCCATGACCTTGATCCGCGAGATCACCTGGTCGGCGAACTCGCTGCCACTGACCTTGCTGATACTGTTGAGTACGCCGTCGATGCGGTACTTGATCACCAGGCCGCTGCCGGTCACGCCCAGGTGAATGTCGCTGGCGTGCATCTTCAGGGCATCGTAGAGGGTCGAGTTGACCAGCTTGACCACCCGGCTCTGGTCTTCGCTGATGCTCGCCAGCGACAGGCTCTGCAGGCTGTCGAGCTCGTTGGCGGTTTCGTTCTCGGTGTCCAGCGAATCGACCGCGTGGAAGCTCTCTTCGTGGCGGGCCAGAAAGCCCGTGAGCTCGGCGGCTTGCACCAGGTACAGCGGTGCGCCTTGCAGGCAGTCGTCGATCCAGGCCAGGCGGGCGTCGTCGAAGGGGTCGGCGAACACCCCGAGGGTCTGGCCGTCATGCTGGAGTAGGATAAATTCGCGTTTCAGGCACTGGGCCAGGCTGACCCGCTCGAACAGCGGCGTGGCGGCGAACAGCGCCGGGCCGTCGAGCAGCGGGTAATGCAGGGTGGCGCCCAGGCACTGGACAAACGCTGCCGGCTCAAGGCCGCTGAGCGATTGCAGGGTATCGAGCAGACGCTCGCCGCTGAGTTCGGCACTGGCCCTGGCCTGGGCCAGCAGCGCGCGGCCAAGGGGCGCCGAGGTGCTGGCTACAACGGGAGGAACGAGCGACAACGGTTCCATGGCATGCTCTCCGACGCGGGGCGCGGAGAGCCTGGTTCAGCCCTGCTCGCGCGTTATTCCCCGGTGAGCAGCTGGTCGTCGTCGGGCCCCGGCGGCCGTGCGCCATTACGTCGGCGATCGGCCAGGACCCAGCTACCGTCGAACAACTGCAGGGGGAAACTCTCACTCCTGCTCTGGCGTCGTTCGACGAACCCTGTGTCCTTGTCGGCTGCGCGCCGGCTTTCTCGCTTGATGCCCATCAGGTCGAGGACTGCGCGGGCCAGTTCCGCCAGGGGAAAAGGCTTGAACAGGATATGGCTGACACCCAGTTGGCTGGCCCGCTCACGGACCTCGGCGGTCGGGTGGGCGGTGATCAGCACGAAATGACAGCGCGTACCTTGTTGGCGCACAGACTCCAGAACCTGAAACCCCTCCATATCGGGCAAGCGATAATCCAGCACTACCACTTCGGGCCGGGTGCGTTCGGCAGCGCCGATGGCACTGGCTCCGTCGTGGGCAACATGGACGTCGAGGCCTTGCAGAACCAGGTAATCCTGGATATTGCCGGCAAGGGTCTGTTCGTCATCGACTACCAATACTCTGTTCACCAAGGTCCACTCCCTGAAGCATCGCTGGCCCGGTTTCCCGGCCCGGCACGAGTGCGGCCTTGTAGAGGCTTACGCATGCTTCGTGCCAGGCGTGATACGGCGCAAATCACTGTGCTATGTCGTTGATTCTGTGAGCATAGACGCAAACGGGTGCTAGCCCCTTCCCCAATCCCGGGGGACAGATGGCGTTTTGCCCCTAGTGCTGCCCCCAATAGTGGGGGCGGCGCGGCGCTCAGTCGATACGCTGCAGTTGACCGCTGTCGCGCAAGCGTTGCAACAACGCCTGACGCGCCTGCGTCTGCAGTTGATCGATAAGAAGGGTTTTAGCCATTGCAAGTCCTTGCTCCCGTTGGACAGGGTCGCCCTGGCTTTGGTTCTGCCCACCCGCAAAGGTTTTCGCGTTGGCTTGATAGAACGCCGACACCTGCGCCGCGCTTGGCTCCGGCACGCGGCTGGCAGCCACGAACACCTGCTGCGCGGCCATCTCCTGACGGGTGTAAGCGGCAAAGCTCTGGGGGTCGAAACCGGCATCGGCCAGGCGCCGCTCGAACACTTCATTGCTGCCGAACGCCTGGCGCAGGTGGCCGATGCGCGCCTCGACCTCGGCATCACTGACCGCCACGCCCTGGCGCTGGGCCTCCTGCCACAGCAGCTCGCGGTCGATCAGGTCGTTCAGCGCCTGTTCGCGCAGGCGCTTGTACACGCTGGGGTTGCGGATACTGGTCAGCGCCCTGCCCTGGTCCTCAAGATACTCGGCAAAATAGCGCTCCAGGCGCATCTGGCTGATCTCCACGCCGTTGACCCGCGCCGCCGGCGGCCCGTCCGCGGCGTGCAGCGATACAGCCAACAGGCACAGCAGCAACGGCATCAGGCGGTTCATGGCGACCTCGTCTCAAGGACACTCTGGTAGGCGGCAACCGGATAGAACACCGGGCCGGGCATTTCAACGGTGACCACATGCGCACCGTTCAGGCCCTGGCGCCGGCCCGGGCCAAAGCCCAGGGCCGGGGTCAGGCCGGTGTGCACGTCGTGCAGGCCTTCGAGGGCCTGGGTGAGTTTCTCGCGGCTGGCGTCACGCCCGGCGCGCTTGAGCGCTTCTTCAAGCAATTGCATGGCGCACCAGGTACTGACCTGCAACAAGCCTTGGCGGCCATCCAGGCCCTGGCGCTGGCGCAGCGCGGTGAGCGCCTCGCGGCCCTGGGCGGTCCAGTCGCTGGGGATGAACGGATAGGCCAGGAACACCCGCCGCGACCACGCCTGCGGCACCAGCAGCAGCTCGCTGGCGACCTGGCTTGAGGCGGCGAACAGGTAAGGCGTGCGCCCGGCCTGCTGCAAGGCGTCGGTCAGGCGGCTGAAAGCCGAGGCCTTGCCGAGATAGAACAGCGCCTGCCCGGTCGGCGCCTGCTGCTCGAAGGCCTCGACCTTGACCTGGCTCCAGCCGCGCGCCAGCAAGGCCTCGCGCAAACTGGCCGCCAGCGCGGCCTGGTTGGCCTCGGCATAAACGATAGTCACCTGGGCCTGCTGCAACGACAGGCTGCCTTGGGCGTAGTCGGCCAGGCTCAGCAGCTGCTCACGCAGCCCGGGCAAGGGGTCGAACACCTGGCGACTGCCGGCCAGCTGCGGGGCGGCGCCGATCAACGGCAGGCGCGCCTGCTCCAGGCGCTCGCCCAGCGTGGCATCAAGGGCTGGCGCCATCGGCGCGACCAGGGCGAATACCCGCTGCTGGTCGATCAGTTGCGCCAGCGCCTGCTCGGCACTGGCCTGGTCGGGGCCGGGGTCGAGGTTGACCAGCTGCAAGCTGCGGCCATGAATGCCGCCCTGGCGGTTGATCTGCTCGATACGGTCGGCCAACACCGCCGCCACCACCCGCGCAGGCTCGGCCAGAGCGCCCTGGGTCGGCAGCAAGGTGCCCAGGCGCAGGATCTGTTCCTCCAGCCCAGGGTCGCGGTCATCGGCCAGGCGCTTGAGGTAGGCACTGAGGTCGCGCTGGTCGGCCATGCTCAGGACAAAGCGCGGCATCGCCGGGTCCAGGCGGTTGCCGGCCGGGTCGCGGCCCTCCTGGATGGCGCGGGCCAGGTTCGCCTCGGTGTAAACCGGATAGCGGCGGCCATTGACCTCGCGCATGCCCTGCCCGCCGGCCAGGCGCTGCCAGTTCAACGACGGCGGACGCACTCCGCCCTCGGCCCGGCCCAGGCCATCGTTGCCGTGGCAACTGGCACAGGGTACGACGCTGGCCGGCACCAGCATGTCGGCGGCGCCGACCCGCGCCGACACCTGGGCATCGCTGCTCGACAGGCCTTCGCGGTACAGGCGCTTGCCGGCCTGCTCCTGCGGGCTGAGCTCGAGGGCGCTGGCCAGCGGGCTGACCAGCAGCACGCTCAGCAGCAGGCCGATAGCCAGGCGCGCGGCCATGGCTCAGCGCCCCGCCAAGGGTTGCGACAGCAGTTGCAGACGCTGGGCGATGGCTTGCGCCGGCGCGTCCGGGCGGATCTTGCTCCAGCGCTTGTTGGCCACGTCGCCGGCAATCAACTGGGTCGAATGCTGCTCGGGGCTTGGAATCAAGTGGCCCAGGCGCGCCAAGACTAGGTCCATCTGCGCCTTGTCACCGGTGAGGAACAGCCAGTTGGCGCTGTCCACCCCCTGTTTTTCGGCAAAGGCCTTGAGCACCGCCGGGGTGTCGTTCTGCGGGTCGCTGCTCAGGGAAATGAACGTGACCTTGCTGGCTGCGTCTTCGCCCAGGGCTTCGCGCACCTCGCGCAGCTTGCGGGTAATCAGCGGGCAGGCGTCATTGCAGTGGGTGAAGATCACATTGAGCAGCACCACGCGGTCTTTCAGGACGTCTTCGTAAAAGCGCAGGTTGCGACCGTTCTGGTCCTGCAGCACGGTGTCGGTGAAGTACGTGCGGGCGTCGCGGGTCCCGCCCTCGGCCGTCGCCGGGGTGGCGTTGGGCGGTGGTGCGCCATGGCCTTCATGGGCCAGGGCCACTGAGCTGAGGATCCACAGGCACAGCGCCAGGGCCAGCCAGTCGGTGCTGCGCATGCCACGGCTGACGGCGCTCATGGTTGCACCTCCTGGGCAATGGCGGTGTGCTTGGCGTGCACCCGGCGGGCGCTGAGGCGGTCGATTTCGCTGATCAGCAGCTGTGGGTCGGTAAAGCCGTAATAGCGCGTCCAGTGGCCGCTGTGGCCGTCACCGACAAGGATCAGCGGCGGATGCTGGCCAAGGTCGGCGCTGAAGCTGCCCAGGCCCTTGAGGGTTTCGTTGATGGCATACGGGGTGCCGGTCAGCCAGCTCCAGCCCGGGCCGTTCTGGAACGTCTGGGCGTAGCCGAGCAGGCGCTTGGGATCATCGCGCTGCGGGTCGACGCTGATCGACACCAGTTGTACTTCGGTGCCGACCCGGCCGCCCAGCTGCTTCTGCACCTTGGCCATGATCGAGGAAACCACCGGGCACACCGTGGTGCAACTGGTGTAGATAAAGCCCATGACCACCAGGTGATCGGCCACCAGGTCCTTTTCCAGGCGCACCGGCATGCCGTTCTGGTCGAGCAACGAGACATCGGCAAAGCGCACCGAGGTCTTTTCCTGGTGGGCGGCGGGCGCGCCATGGCCGCTGTGGTCGACACCGTTGTGGGCCTGGGCGATACCGCAACTGGCGGCGAGCAGGCAGAGGCTGAACAGTCTGCAGCGATCGAGCAGTTTCATTGCACACTCCTTGGTCCGGCGTCGGATGCTTGCTGTGCGCCGGCGGGCATTACCCGCAGGCTGGTGTAGTTGTTCTCGGCAAAGCGCTTGCCCAGTGACGGCGCCTGCACGTGCAGGTACCAGGCGCCGGCTTCAAGTTGTTCCAGCGGCGCCTCGTAGATGCCCTCGCCCACTTCGCGGACCACGCTGGTCCGGGCCCGCGAGGTGGGCGCGAGAAAGTAGCGCAGGCTCAGGTCCTTGATCCCGGTGCGCGGCGTGCCGTTGCCCTCGCTGATGCGAAAGCGCGCGATCAGCGGCCGGCCCTGGTCGACCACCGAGGGGCCGATAAGGAACTCCACCCGTGGCGTCTGCCGGTGCGGGGCGCTGCTGGAAGCCGCCACTTCGGTACTGAAGCAGTGAATGATCTGCGGCTGGTTGAGCAAAAAGGCGACATCGAAGGTACCGGCGGCTGGCAGCTTGATGGTCGAGCTGTACACCCCCGGCGCCACCTCGCGCAGGCTGCGGTCGATGACCAGCGCGGCGCGGGCGCTGTGGCCGCGGTTGGCGTAGCCGGACATCGGCGCGTTCATGCCTTCGGCGTAGAAGTAGGTGGTGTTGTCCACCGGGTTGACCACAAACACCGAGTTCTCGTCGCGGGCCACGGTCAGGCCCTGGGCCAGCGGCAGGTCACCGGCCTGGCGCGGCGCCGCGGGCCCGGCTTCGAAGCCCTGGACGATCGGCTGGCGGCCTTCGCCGAGGCTGCTGAGGTTGATCATGCTGACCTTGGGCGAGGCCAGGCCGCGGACATAGGCATAGGCCTGGGTGAAGGTCAGCTGGTAGGGTTCGGCGGCCACCGGCAGGCTGTGGATCAGCCGGTCGCTGCTGGCATCGATGACCATGGCCTGGCTTTGCAGGGTGTTGAGGACGATGCCGAAGCGCCCGTCATTGCTGAAGCGCATCGGCCCCAGGCCCTGCTTGCCTTCGATCAGGTGGCGCTGGGTGTGGCTGCGGGCATCGATGACGCTGATGCTGCCGTCGCGGCCATCGGCCACGTACACCGCCTGGGACAGCGGCGAATAAGCCACCGACAAAGGGTGCGAGCCGACCTTGAGGGTTTTCACCAGGCGCATCTCGCTGGCGTCGATCACGCTCAGGGTGCCGCTGTCGCGGTTGCTGACAAAGGCGTAGCGCGAATCGCTGCTAAAGGCGATTTCGTGGTGACCGGCGCCGGTGGCGAAAAACTTCAGAGTCTTGCGGCTGGGCACGTCGATCACTGTCACCCCACTGCTCTGGGCGTCGCGGGCATTGTTGCCGACCCACAGCAGGCGCTGGTCGGGCTGCATCGCCAGGCGCAGCGGCTGCTTGCCGGCCGGCAGGTTGGCGACGCGCTGGAAGGTCTCGGTGTCGATAAGCGCCACTTCGCCGCGCTCCGGCATCGACACGTAGACCTGCTTGTCATCCTTGCTCGCCACCCAGTCCATCGGCGTGCCCGGCAGTTCGATGCGCGCCAGGGTGCTGGTGACCCCGCCCACCGACACCGACGGATCAATCACCGTGAGGCTGGCGTCCTTGTTCAGCACCAGCAGGAAGTAGCTGTTCAAATCGAGCAAGGGCCGTGCGCCGATGCTGCTTTTGAGAAACAGCGCCACCCGTGCCTTGCAACTGGTGCTGCGGTCCTTGGCGGCTTCGCCGGTCAGCGCCGGGTCCAGCCAGGCGCCGGGGGATACCCCCGACAATGGCTGGCCGCTGTTCTGGTCGGTGATCTTGAAGCGCACATTGGCGAAGCTGCCTTCGGTCAAGGTCCCGCCGCTGCCCAGCGGCCGCGCCTCGAACTCGACGCTGACGCCGTCGCGGCTGAAGCTATGCAGGCCCTGGGGGTCACCTTCGGCCTGCTCGCTGCGCGGGTCGCACCACAGGCTTTCGTAACTCACCCCCAGGCCGATCAGAGTCAGGCCCACCAGCAGGCCCAGGTACAGCGGTCGATTCTTGTTGTTCATGACCTTCCCCTCACTCACTGTGCTGGCGGCGTGGCCGGTGGTGTTTCGTTGGTCACCCGCAGGATCCCCCACAACCCGGAGGCGTTGCCGTAGGCGGCGTAGTCGCGGAACAGGTAGTCACCCGGCACCGCGTTGCTGCCGCCGGCGCTAGGCAGCATGAAACTGAAGTGCGCGGCCGGCAGCACGCTCTCCTGGGCGCCGATGTACATGGCCTGCGGGTTGTAGCCAAAGCGCACCGAACCGATACCGGGCTGGTACATCGGGTAGCCACCGGGGTCGGCCTTCTCCGGCTGGTAGGCGTGCAGCGGCCACAGGTGCCCGTCGAGCTGGTAGGTAATGCCGCGGCTGCCACCGGTGGGCATCAGCACGTGGTTGCGCAGTGGCTGGCCAGGCTTGGCCCAGAGCACCGGGGTTTGCGGATCGCCGCCGACCAGGGCGTTGCTGTAGGCCATGTGGGCATTGGCTACATCGGCCCAGCCATTGCCATCGGCATGGCCGAACGGCGCATCCGGGGCCAGGCCGAAGCGGAACCACAACGGCTCGGTCTTGTAGTTGATGGCCATGTTCGAGTTGTCCTTCGGATCGCCCGGCACGCCGTTGCCTTCAGTGGCAATGCCCTCCACCGGCCGGCCATCGGCCCAGCGCATGTTCAGCGAGCGCTGCCACAAGGTGGCGAAGTCGCGGTAGGCGGTTTGCCCCGGCACCTGCACGGTGGCCGAGGCGCGGCTGGCCGTGTCTTCGCTCCAGGTGGCACCCAGCGGCAGGATGCTCATGGCGCCGATCAGGCCCTTTTGCCCCTGCTTGATGACATCGGCCGGGGTGATGTTCAGGCCGCCGAACTCGATGGCGGTGGTGTTGATGTTGTCCACCGCACGGCCCATCTGCAGCACCGGCTTGCCTTCGCGCTCCAGGTGCCCGGCGTAGTACTGGTAGACCTTGCTCGGGTAGGCGCCGCTGTTGCCGGCCCGTGGCGGCACGGTCTGCACCGGGTTCTGGCCGACGTTGGCGCCGTCCGACTTGGTGATGTCGTAGGCCAGCAACTGGGCATGCAGGCCGACATGGCTGGAGGGCCGCATGAGGTTGTTGTTGAAGGCGGTGGAGCCTTCACTGCCATTGCGGTCGCGCTTGACCACGTTCTGCATCACGGCGGTACTCGGCAGGTCGGGCATTACCTGCGGCAGGCGGTTTTCCAGGGTGACCTTCAGGCACTCACCGGCAGCGGCGCGCAGCACCAGCGGCTCGATCGGCACACCGGGCTTGAGCTTGCCGGTGCCCGGGTCGAGGTCGGCCTTGCGCACATAGAGGATTGCCGTCGGATCGTGCAGCGGGCCGCTGTGGCCGCCGATGGTGAAGGTCTCGCCATCTTCGGGGTCGGTCACCGTCACCTGCGGGATGCTGGTGCGCCGGCTGTTGTACACCAGGGTGCCGCCGCTGGCCTTGAGCGGGCCGCCGACGTGCTGGCCGGCGCTGGCCGGGTCGGTGATGCTCACACCCAGCGAGTTGCCGAGGATATCGTTGGCCAGGGCGGCGACGACTTCATAGCTGCGCTGCACCGTTGGCCGGGTGCCGATACCATTGGTGTTGGCGGTAAAGCGCGGGCAGATGCCGTCGAATGCCACGGTATTGCGCGCCGCCATCGGCAACGGGTTGTTGGGCAGGGCAAACAGGTCGTTGCGGCTGTTGCTGTAGTTGCGCATAACGCCCCAGATGCCATTCCAGTAGCCTTCGTGGGCGGCGTCCAGCGAATACAGGTAGTCACCGTTGGGCGCCGCCGCGCTGGAGATCATCGACACCGGTGCCATGAAGCCCAGTTGCTCGGAGATCCCGACCATCTGCGAGGCCTTCCAGCCGGAGTTCGAGCTGTTGCCGAAGCCCGAGCCGTTCTGCAGCCATTTGACGCCATGCAGGGTCACGTTGTGTTCCTCTTCATGGCCACCGGCATGCATGCGCAGGCGCACGTTGTCGCCAGAGTAGGTGCGCAGCATCGGCGTGAACGGGTCGCCCGGCTCGGCCCCGGCGGCGTTGATGTGCGGCGGGAACAAGGTGGTGCCACCGGTTGGCCCCACAGCCGAGGTAACAGCCGCCGGCGACAGGTTCATCGCCGGGATGGCGCGGTCGGTGCGGCTCTGCATGGCATAGGCGAGATCGCCGGCCAGGCCGTCGGCCTGCATGCCGCGCTTGCCGTCGGGGGCGACCTTGTTGGGGTCGTAGACACGCAGGGCCAGCGGCTCGTTGCGGTAGTTGACGACGAACATCCCCGGGTCATCCACCGAGATTGCCTGCGGGCAAGGCCGGCTCGGGCAGCCCGGGTTGAGCCCGCCGCGCGACTCGACCACCGATTCCAGCAGGTTCGAAGCCTTCTGCCGCACCGGCGGGTTGATCGCATAGCGGAAGCTGTCGGCGCTGGCCGGGTAAGCCTGGGCATTGGGGATGCCGTCCGGGCCGGCACCCACGTAAACGCCGGCCTCATAGGCATGCTGGAAGTCGCTGTACTCGAGGAAAAACTCGCGGTAGCTGTCGTTGCGCCCGTCACCGTCAAGGTCGCCGGTTTTCACCACCGCCTGCCACGAGGTCGGCCCGCCGTCTTCGCGCAGGGCACTGTTGTACAGCAGCTCGCCGGTTTCGGCGTGGTACCAGGTAGAGCCGGCAGGCTCGGCCAGCACGGTGGCGTACAGGCCCAGTTGCTGGTGGGTCGATGGGCCGAGGTGGTCGTGGGTAAAGATGGTGCCCAGGCCACGGTCGACGTTATGCACGTTGACCACCGGGTCGACGAACCAGCGCTGCATGGCCGTGCGTGCGCCCAGCCAGTCGGCGCGCCCGTAGCGGCCGAAGAACGGGTGCGCCTTGGCCACCGGGCACTCGGCCGTGCCTTCGCGCGGGTCGCCGGCGCGGCACTCGTTGAACTCGCGAATCGCATGGATACGCTCGACCACGGTGCCAGGGGAAAGGATACCGTCCTCGTAGTTCCAGCCGTTGGCCGACCCGTCGGCGGCGGTCAGGTCCCATTTTGGCAGGTGGATGTGCTGGCCGATAACGTCGGTTGGCGTACGCACCTGGTAGTCGTCCATTTCATAGTACGAGGGGATCAGGTTGGTGTGCTGGTACATCACGCAGTCGAAGGTGTTCATGCGCATCACCAGCGGCTCCGGTGGGCGCTGCTTGTTGATCACCGCCCAGGCGTCTTCCCAGAGGCTGATGATCCGCGCTTGCGGGAAGTGGTAGCCGACCTTGTTGTACACCGCGTCGAACTGGATGTTGGCGCCCTTGTAGATGCGCGGGCGGTCGGCGGTGAAAGTCGAGCTGCCGGTAAAGCTCATGCCGTCCAGACGCTCGCCGCTGTTGAACTCACCGGCGCCGGACAGTTGGGTCAGGCGCTTGGCGCGGTCGTCCATGCACGGCTCGTAGTACGGCGCACCGGCGGTGGGTGCGGCGCCGTTGGTGCGAAAGTTGCGCGCCACGGTCTGCTTGCCGGGCAGCACGGCGTAGCTTGGGTGCTCCAGCTTGGAGTGAAAGCTCATCGCCGCCTGTTCGACGTCGGTACCCTCCTCGGGCAAAAACACCGCCTTGGCCTTGGTGATGGCCTTGGTGAAGTCCAGCGCAGTGGTGGTCACCAGCGCCTCGCCGCCGGCCGACAGGCCGTCCAGGGCATGGCGTGGCAGGCCGCCGTCCCAGCCACCGACCTGGGCCGGGTCGAGGTTGGCCCACAGGGCGTTGCCGGAGTTTTTCAACTGTTGCGCCTTGGCCGGGTCGAGCATGTCCAGCGGCGGGGTTGGCGGGCGCTGGCCGACGGTGTTTTCCATGCCGCCGATCCAGAACGGGAAGCCCGGGTTCTTCAGGCTGCCGTCGGCGTTGCGGTTGGCCTCGCTGCGATCGACCAGGGCCAGCGAGCCGACTGCGCGCGGCGCGGCGTCGTCATGGCCAGCGTCATCATCGCCCTCTTCTTGCTCATCGTCGTCATGGTTTGCGGCAACCAGGGTTTGCGCCAGCTTGGGAATCACCGCGACCTTGCCGGGCATCGGCGCCATGGCCTTGCCGGGCAACGGCACGATGGCCGGGATCGGCGTACCGGCGACGATCTCGCCGTCCGGCAAGGCCCGGGCGCCCGCGGCCGGCTTGCCGCTGCGCAAGGCGAACGGCACGCTGTGATAGCCGTTTTCGCTCTGCCCGGAGACTTCCAGGCGGGTGCCTTCTTCGAACACATCGTGGACCCGCCACATGCTCCACATACCCTGGGCAAAGTGCGGGTAGAAGTGGCAGTGATAGATCGCATCGCCGGCCACGCGGTTACGGTTGCCCGAGCCGCCGTTGGCGATTTCGTAGGTGTAGCCGACACCCGGGCCGATGCCCTGGGCGTCGACATAGTCGGAGTTGTCGTCATTGGGGTTGAACAGCCACTGGTGGCCGTGCAGGTGAAAGATGTGCTGCTCGTGGCCGTTGTGGGTGTTGCGGAACTTGACCATGTCACCGATGTAGCTGTGGTTGACGTTGGCCGGTTCCGCCGGGTACAGGGCCATGGTCGCCTTGACCCCGACCTGCTCGGCGCTCGGGGTCTGGCCCGGGCGGATGTTCTCCAGGCCGACGTTGGCCGGTACGTCCACCAGCATCGCCACGTCGCCGACGGTGTGCGAACTCAAGAAGAACTCTTCATAGGCGCATGACAGGCAGTCATGCATCGGCCCCACGCCCAGGCGGTTGGCCACAACCTCGGCGCCCATGCCGCCGGAGCCATAGTTGATCATGAACGAGTCGCGGGTCGGCTCCAGCACATGGCCCATTACCGGGTCTGCCCAGTAACCGGGGAAGGCCTGGGTCGAGGCGGCTTCGTCGGTGAACTGCGCGGCGAAATCACGGAACGGCTCCAGACGGTTGGGGATCGCCGGGTTGCGTTTGCCGATGCTTTCCAGCGGGTAGGTCGAGGCCGGGAAACTGCCATCGGCGTTGGGGCCCATGACAATTGCGTCGGATTCGCTGGAGATGATCTCGTTGCCATCGGTCATGGCAATGATCGGCGAACCGGCCTTGCCTTCGCGGATCCACGGCTCCTGCTGCGGGTAGCGCGCCTGGTAGTCGACGATCGGCTGGCCGGTGGGGGTGCGGCCGCTGCTGCTCAGGCGCATCTCTTCTTCGGTCAGGGTATTACGGAAGGTGCGCCCACCTTTGGGCACCACCACCACCTGGCCGAACAGGCCATTGGCGACGTTGCCGGCACCGCCCTCGCCGCCAAAGGTCGCGCCCTGGCTGGTGGCGGCAAACGCGCCTTCACGCTCGGCGTAAAGGGTGTAGGAACGGCTGGCGCCGGGGGCGATCAGGAAGTTGCCGTTGCGCCCGGTATTGGCGGCGATGTCACCGATGCTGTTGACCGCCTGCATGCCGTTGACCTGAAAACCGACATGACGGTCGCTGACCTGCTCGTCGGCGACAAAATGCTCGCCGCCCTGCTCGTTGCCCTCGCCGGCTTCGTTTTCAGCGCCTTCGTTTTCTTCGACCTCGTTCTCTTGCTCGTGGTCGATGCCGTGCTTGTTCGGGTTGGCCTGGTAGGCCAGCAGGTTTTGCAGGTTGATGGTCAGGCAGTCGCCCGCCGCCACCCGCAGCACGATCGGCCGCGGGCGTTTGTCCGGGCGCAGGCTGACCTTGCCCGGTACCGCGGCGCCGCCAGTGGCCAGCGACACCTGGTGCTCGTCGACCACGTCGCGGCGCAGGGCGAACATCATGCCGTTGGCATTCTGCGCACCGAGGCGGTTGAACATCAGTGGCTGATCGAGCGCCACCACATTGGCCACCAGATTGCGCTCGCAGCGCACGGCAGCTTCGCTGAGCGGTTGCCAGGCAAGGCTGGCGGCCGCAAGCAGCAGTGAAGTCAGGACTGAGCCTTTGATTGGAGTCATCATGGCGTGCCTCGGTGGTGCAAGGGGACTCTGGAGGGGCTTGAGCAAAGCCTATGCCAAATTTTTTATTGTTGTTTTTCAGTAGCTTATAAAGCTGAATGAATCTTGATTGGGGGTGATTCCCCGGTATTCCCCACTAATCGGGGGTTGCCTCATCGCGGGGCAAGCCCGCTCCCACAGGTTTTGCGATTACAAAGGCGCATCCACCGCCAGGCCCTGCAGCCGCCGATACTGGCGCAGCACCTTGGGCACGTAGCGCTGGGTTTCGGCAAACGGCGGTACTACCCGACCGCGACGCAGCACCGCATCGGGCCCGGCGTTGTAGGCGGCCACGGCCAGGGTGATGTCGTTGTCGAACAGGGTCAGCATGCGCTTGAGGTAGCGCGCCCCGCCCTGCACGTTGGCGGCCGGGTCGAGAACATTCTTCACACCCATTTCCTTGGCGGTGTCGGGCATCAGCTGCATCAGCCCGGCCGCGCCGCTGGTCGAGCGGGCGTTGGGGTCGTAGCGCGATTCGGCCTGGATCACTGCGTGCAGCAAGGCCGCCGGCAGGTCGTTGGCCTGCGCCGCTGCCGCCACCACTTCGGCGTAGGGCATGCCGGTGATCAGCTGCGGGCCGTTGCTGGCCAGGCTCACGGCCTCGCTGATGACCCGCTGGTAGGTTCGCCCCGGCCGGTGGACGTTGCTCAACACATAACTGCCATCGGCCTTGATCGAGATGTACACATCGGCCTGAGCCGGATTGACTATGGCCAGCCAGGCCAGGATTGCCGCAGTGAGCCAGCGCATCGTGCCACCCTCCCCGTTGCGTCCCCCAGAAAGTGGGGCATATGCCCCGATTGCCAGGGCGTTACCCTTGTGACGCAAGCACTGTGCCGCCTTGCCAGGCCCGTGCGGCAAAGGCCCGGCGCAGACGCGCACGGCAATTGCATAAGGCCTTGCAGCGCACCTGTGGAGGGCCTGGCTATGAACAACAACCATCGCGCGCAACGCGGCTTCACCCTGCTCGAACTGCTGGTAGTCCTGGTCGTGCTGGGCCTCTTGGCCGGCATCGTTGCCCCCAAGTACTTCAGCCAGCTGGGGCGCTCGGAGGCCAAGGTCGCCCGGGCGCAGATCGAAGGCCTGAGCAAGGCCCTGGACCTGTACCGGCTGGAAGTGGGCCACTACCCCAATTCCGAGCAAGGCCTGCAGGCACTGGTGGCGGCACCCAGTGACGAAACCCGCTGGTCGGGCCCGTACCTGCAGAAAAAGGTCCCGCAAGACCCCTGGGGGCGTAACTACATCTACCGCCAGCCCGGTGAAAACGGCGAATACGACCTGCTGTCGATGGGCAAGGACGGCCAGCCCGGTGGCGATGGCGAGAATGCCGAGATCACCAGTTGGCAATAACCGGAGGGCTTGCGCATGCGCTATGAACTCAAGGCCCTGGGCAAGGCCGGGGTAGTCTTGCTCCAGGTCGACGCCCAGGACCCGGGCCAGGCCCGCGAGCAGGTCGAGCAACAGGGCTTGCGGGTGGTCAGCGTGCGCAGTTGCCAGCGCCTGGCCGGTCTGCGCTGGCGGCGTGGCGAGGTGTTCAACCTGGTGCTGTTCAGCCAGGAGCTGACCACCCTGCTCAATGCCGGCCTGCCGCTGATCGACGCCCTCGAGAGCCTGGCCGAAAAAGAGACCGCGCCCCAGGCACGCAAGACCCTCGGCGAACTGGTGCGCCTGCTGTATGAAGGCAAGTCGTTCTCCCAGGCCCTGGCGCAGTTGCCCAGCGTGTTCCCGCCGCTGTACGTGGCGCTGGTGCAATCGAGCGAGAAGACCGGCGCCCTGGGCGATGCCCTCGGCCGCTATGTTGCCTACCGCCAGCGCATGGACGAAGTGCGCCAGAAGATCATCAGCGCCTCGATCTACCCGCTGCTGCTGTTGCTGGTCGGCGGCGGCGTGGTGCTGTTTCTGCTCGGCTATGTGGTACCGCGTTTCAGCCTGGTGTTCGAAGGCCTGGGCACCGAGCTGCCGTGGATGTCGCGCTGGCTGATGCAGGCCGGGATGTTCCTGCACGCGCATCAGCTGGCCATGGCCAGCAGCTTTGGGCTACTCATGGCGCTGCTGTTCATGCTGCGTCGCGAGCCGCGGGTGCGGCGCTGGCTGAACCGCCAGCTGGAACGCCTGCCGGCCCTGCACAAACGCCTGGTGATGTATGAGCTGGCGCGGTTCTACCGCTCGCTGGGGATCCTCCTGCAGGGCGGCATCCCGATTCTCACCGCCATGGCCATGGCCCGCGGCCTGCTCGGCGCGGCCAGTGGCCTGCGGCTGGAGCAGGCCTGTGAACGGGTCAAGGAAGGCCAGTCGCTGTCGGCGGCGCTGGAGGCCGGGCACCTGGTGACGCCAGTGTCGTTGCGCCTGCTGCGCGCTGGCGAGCAGTCGGGCAACCTCGGGCAGATGATGGAGCGCAGCGCCGACTTCTACGACGAGGAGATCAGCCGCTGGATCGAGTGGTTCGTGCGCCTGTTCGAGCCGCTGCTGATGACCTTCATCGGCCTGCTGATCGGCCTGATCGTGATCCTCATGTACATGCCGATCTTCGAGCTGGCCTCGAGCATCCACTAGCGCAACGCGTGACAATCCAGGGCCCTTGCTGTATAGATTCGGCCACCAAGGGGAGCCCGGCAACGGGCTGAGAAACCGCTGGCATGTGCAGCGCGGTGACCCTTCGAACCTGATCCGGATCATGCCGGCGAAGGGATGGGTATTGTGCACCTGCCTTTTTGCCGGCCTCACTGCGGGGCCGACCATGCCAGCCATCACCGGCCCCGCTGTCGTCACGATAAAAAGGACAACAGCATGACCGCGCGCTTCACCGACAGCCTTCGCCAGCAAAGCGAGCCGAGCTGGACCCAGTGCATCGAACACCGCTTCGTCGATGAGCTGCTCGACGGCAGCCTGGCCGACCCTGTGCTGGTCAACTACCTGATCCAGGATCACCGTTTCATCGATGCGTTCCTGACCCTGCTCGGCGCCGCCATCGCCAGCGCCGATACCTTCGAGGCGCGGATTCGCCTGGGGCGCTTTACCGGGGTGATCGCCGGTGAAGAGAACACCTACTTCCTGCGCGCTTTCGAAGCCCTGGGCGTCAGCGAGGCGCAGCGCCTTGAGGCACCGGACTCAGCGCCGACCGCAGGCTTCAAGGCGATCATGCGCGAAGCCGCGGCCACCCGCTCCTACGCCGCCGCCCTGGCGGTGCTCAACGTCGCCGAGGGCCTGTACCTGGACTGGGCGCTGCGGGCCAACAAGCAACTGCCGCCGCGCTTCGAGCACGCCGAGTGGATCACCCTGCACGACAACCCGGCGTTCCAGGACTTTGTCGCCTTCCTGCGCGCCGAGCTGGACCGCGTCGGGCCTGCACACGCACAGGTCAGCCGCGACTTCTTCCTGCGCAGCGTGGCGCTGGAACAGGCGTTTTTCGACGCCGCCTACGACATTGAGGGCTAAACCATGGATATCTTCGAGCGCCTGAAACAGGCCGCCAGCGCCGACTGGCACAGCTACGTCGAGCACGACTTCGTTCGCCAGATGGGCGCCGGCACCCTGGCGCAACCGGCGTTTCGCAAGTACCTGGTGCAGGACTACCTGTTCTTGATCCAGTTCGCCCGTTCCTGGGCCCTGGCCGCCTACAAGAGCCGCACCCTCGCCGACATCCGCGCCGCCCAGGCGGGGCTGGCGGCGATTCTCGACGAAACCGAGCTGCACGTGCGCCTGTGCGAGCGTTGGGGGCTGTCGGCCGACGACCTCGCGGCGACACCCGAGCACCAGGCCACTGTCGCCTACACCCGCTTCGTGCTGGACTGCGGCGCCGCCGGCGACCTGCTGGACCTGCACGTGGCCCTGGCGCCGTGCGTGATCGGCTACGCTGAAATCGGCCGCAACCTGACCCCCGACGGCGTTCAGGCACTGGGCGATCATCCTTACCGCGAGTGGATTGGCGAATACGCAGGCGCCGGCTACCAGGGCGTGGCCACGGCTGCCCGCGCGCACCTGGATGACCTGGCCGCGCGAACCATGACCGAGCGCCGCTTCGAGGAACTGGTCAAGGTCTTCGCCCAGGCCTCGCGGCTGGAAGCCGACTTCTGGCAGATGGGGCTGGATGCGGCTGGACAGTAAGGGTTAAAGATTCCACAGGTCAGTAATCGTAGCGATCCACCGCCCGCCGCCGCTCGTTGTCATCGCGCATGTCGTAGTTGGCGGTGGTCTGGATGTTGGTGTGGTGGGCCAGCTTTTGCGCGATCGACAGGTCATGCTCTTCGATCACCCGGGTGATGAACGAGCGGCGAAAATCGTGGGGCATGATCTTTACCCCGACCTGGGTGCCACGCTGGCGGGCGATGTAGTAGATCGCGTGCTTGGTGATGCGCTCGCGGGTGATGTGGCTGCCACGGCGGATGCGGTTGAACAGGAACTCGTCGTCGGCCTGCCCTTCAGGCAACTGCTCGCGGCGAAACGCCAGCCAGGCATTGAGCTTTGCAAACGCCCAGGGCGGCGCGTATTTGATCAGTTGCTTGTTGCCCTTGCCCAGCACCTGCAGGCTGCGTTCGCTGAAGTCGACCTGGCTGAGGGTCAGGTTGACCGACTCGGACTTGCGCATGCCGGTGCCGTACAGCAAGGCGATCACCGCCGCATCGCGCAACCCCTGCGGGCGCGGGTCGGCAGCGCAGGCGTCCATCAGCTCGCGAATCAGGCTGCGCTTGAGGTTGCGCCCGGCCGGCAGGCGCGTGCCCTGGGTCGGCTTGACCGTGCGGATCTTGAGCAACTGCTCCTGGCTGATCAGGCTCAGGCGCCAGGCCTCGTTCATTACCCCGCGTACCGCGTTGACGTACAGCGACGAGGTGTTCGGCGCATAGCCATCGGCGCGCAAGGCCGCCACCAGCGCGGTGACATGCCCGGGCTCGAGCTGGTGCCAGGGCACCTCGGCGATGTCGCAATCCTCGAAGCCCAGGCGGTCGGCAGCATCCTGGAGGATGTACTTCATGGTCAGCTGGCTGGACGGCGCCAGGCGGGCGAGGTATTGCAGCAAGGGGTTTTGCAGTGAATCGGACAAACCGGGAATCCTGTAGAGCGCAGCTGAGGTCAGGGGCCTGCAACGGGCCAGTCTGACTCGTGACAACACCGTGGCCACTGACCTGCATCACAATCAGGTCATTGATTGGCAAGTCTTTTTAGCCACGGCAAGAATCCCGATAGTACCTCATCGACGCCCCCGGAATCGATTGAGGGCATTTTCATGGCACCGAGTCATCCAGGTACAGCTTCACGGTTTCGCGGGTCAGCGACATGACTTCATGGGTCAAACCGTTGAAATCCGTCTCGCCATGCTCCAGGTAGCCGTCACTGCGCTTGACCACATAGGCCACGTGGCCGCGTGGGCGGCCGGTGTCGTTATCGATGATTTGCAGGCGGTCGCTGTACAGCGGCAACGGCTCGATCCGCGGCACCAGCGGCGAACGACCGATGACAATCGGCTCGGGCTGCCATTGCACCAGGCGCTCGCGGTGCCGGGCCACTTCGGTGAGCACCTGGTCGACCGGCAACTGCAGGGTTTTCGAATAGTAGGCATCGTAAAGAAACGCGGTAATGCTCAGTTTGCAGGGGACATGCGCCTTGTCCGCCAGCAGGCGCTGGATCGCCGGCTTGAGCAGTTCGGTCTGCGTGCTGCGGTCCGGGGTGGTCTTGTAGAAATGCGCGTTGACCACGTAGTTGTAGCCCTTGATTTCGGAGATGCCCTCGAAATCGACACCGCCAACCAGGCTGTAGATCATCGCATGGCCAACGGTGAAATCTTGGTCATCGTCCAGGGCGCAGGTAAACCACTCGCCGATCTGCCCGTCGCCGGTATGCCGTTCGAACAGGCTGATAATCTCTTCGTCGCTGCGAAAGCGCAGGGAGTAAGAACCATCGTGATAGGTGAACGAGGTGAATTCCAGCGGCATCGACTCGATACCGTGGCTGCAACCGCCAAGCGCTAGCGCAGCGCCCAGGGCGCACGCGGCGAGGCGTAAAGAGGGGGCGAACAAAGGGGCGTCATCCATGAGCAAGCGAGGCGCGCAAGAATGCCCAAGGCCGCGCCCGCCAGCAAGCATTTCCGCGCCCGCAGGCGGCAACGATGGGCTACAGTTGCCGAGGAACCCCCTGCCCCGAGGCCCCATGGCTTTCCATCGACTGACCCGCACCCACCCGCGCCTGAGTTTTTCTGCCGTTGCCGGCTGCCTGGGCGGCTGGCTGATTCCCGCCGACAATCTGGTGCAGCACATCCTCACTGGCTGGAACATCGGCGTCTGGCTGTACCTGCTGCTGGTGCTGTGGCTGACCCTGCGCGCCAGCCCCGAGAAGGTACGCGAAGTGGCCTGTGTCGAAGATGAAAACGCCGGCCTGGTGCTGCTCACCGTCAGCATCGCAGCGATCGCCAGCCTTGCCGCAGTGACCCTGCAACTGGCCGCCAGCCGCGGCCTTGCCGGTGGCCCGCAACTGCTGCACTACGCCTACACCGGCTTTACCATTGCCAGCTCCTGGCTGATGATCGGCACCATCTTCAGCCTGCACTACGCCAGGCTGTTCTACACCGCCGGCAGCAAGGAGCCTTTGCTGCGCTTTGCCGATGGCGAGCTGAACCCCGACTATTGGGACTTCCACTACTTCTCGTTCACCCTCAACGTCGCCGTGCAGACCTCGGACGTGGGCGTTGCCGACCGGCAGATGCGCCGTATCGTCCTCGCCCACTCATTGGTGGGGTTCGTGTTCAACACCGCGATTCTGGGCTTTACCATCAACATCGCCGCCGGCCTGTTGAACTGACGGCACGCCTTCAAGCACCTGCATGGCGCAACGGGCGATGCGCTGGCAGGCCTGCTCCAAACGGTCGCTGTCGAGCACCAGGCCAAAACGCAGGTGGCCGGCGGCGCTGGGGCCGAAGGCGTCGCCAGCGAGCACCGACACCCCATGCTCCTCCAGCAGACGCTCGGCAAAGGCCTGGGCGCCAATGCCGGTCTCGCGGATATCGATCATCACGAACATGCCGCCATCGGGCTTGTGCACGCGGATGCCCGGGCAGCCGTCAAGGCTTGCGCAAACCCGGTCACGCCGCTCGCGGTAGCGCTCGCGCATCTGCCGCACCTGGGGTAGGTCCTGCTCCAGGGCCACCCGGGCGGCGTCCTGGATAAAATCCGGCAGGCCATACAGCATGCACAGCGCCAGGTTGCTCAAGTGCTCGGTCAACTGCTGCGGGCCGATCACCCAGCCGACCCGCCAGCCCGACATGGCATGGGACTTGGACAGGCTGTTGATGGTCGCGCTGCGCTCAGCCATGCCCGGCAGGCACGCCGGGCTGAAATGCTCGCCCTCGTACAGCAGCTCGCTGTAGACCTCATCGGAGATCAGCCACAGGTCGTGGTCGATGCACAGCTGCGCCAGGCGCTGCCAGGTGGCCTTGGGCAGGCTGGCGCCAGAGGGGTTGTGCGGGCTGTTGAGCAGCAAGGCGCGGGTGCGCGGGGTAATACGCCGGGCGATGTCGTCAGGGTCGACCCTGAAGCCCTGCTCGGGGCGTACCGGCACCGGCACCAGACTTGCGGCGCAGGCACCGAACACCGCTTCGTAGGTGACATACATGGGCTCGGCGACGATCACCTCGTCGCCCGGGTCGAACAGGCACTGGGCCACGCCATACAACGCACATTGCGCCCCGGCCAGCACCACCACTTCCAGCGGGTCGACCGGCTGGCCGCTGTGGCGGGTGTGATGGGCGGCGATGGCGCGGCGCAGGGCCTCGCTGCCGCGCACATCGGAATAGTGGGTGTGGCCACCGCGCAGGCTGTCGATGGCGGCGTCGACTATTGGTTGCGGGGTGTCGAAGTCCGGGTCGCCAATCGACAACAGGATGATATCCCGGCCCTGGCCTTGCAGTTCGACGGCGCGGTAGTGGATGTTCCAGGCAGCAGCACCGTCACCGGCGATACGTTGGGTGAGCGCGGAATAACGCATTGACGGTCTCCTTGACTGAACCTGGACGCGCCATTGGTCTGAAACTCCCAGGCAAGCATCCCAGCCGACTGTCGGTAAAAATAGCAGAGCGGCGCCATAGCAGGCGGGGAAATATTGCCAGCAAACGTTTGCCGCCAACACCAAAGTGGTCGCCGCGCCTGCCGAGGAACGTGAGCTGGGTCAAACTCTCGACAAACCGTCATCATCCTGGGCCGACACTGGCGCCATCAATGCTATGTTTAGGTTTCCCGCCGGGTCGCACCGACCCGCCCATTCTTGCGTGAGGTTCACCGTACAAGGAGGCCGGCATGAACAAGCTGACGTTCCCCAACGCCTGCCAGATGATGCGCTGGCATTTCCACCCGCTGGGCTTCGAAGCCAGCATGGACGCCCCGCGCAGCATGGTGGCGCGCCTGTTCGACCGGGCCACCGGCGAAACCCTGCTGGCGATTGCCGGCATTCCCTGCGCCACGCTGATGCACGCGGCAGACGTCGAGCGCATCATCGAAGCGGTGGAGGCGGAACTCGACGCCTTCGAACCGTCCTGCAACCTGCGCGCCGTCGGCTGATCAGCTGACAACCCGGGGCTCGCGCCCGCGCTCGATATCGGCAATGAAGCGCTCGGCCGGCTGTGGCTGGCCGAGCAGATAGCCTTGCAACGAGTCACATCCCAGGCGGGTCAGGAAGCTCTGCTGGCGGTCGGTCTCGACCCCTTCGGCGACAATCCGCAAGCCCAGGGCCTGGCCCAGCGCGACGATGGCCGAAACGATGGCAGCGTCGTCGCTGTCCTGCTCCAGGTCTCGCACGAAGCCGCGGTCAATCTTCAATTCGTTGGCCGGCAGGCGCTTCAAGTACATCAGGCTCGAATAGCCGGTACCGAAGTCATCGATAGACAGGTCCACACCCATGTCCGAAAGCCGCTGCAGCACCTGCATGCTGGCGTCGGCATCGCGCATGGCGGTGGTTTCGGTGATTTCCAGGGTCAGGCTGTTGGCCGGCAACTGGTGACGCGCCAGCACCCTGGCAACGCTCTCGACCAGCCCGGTGTGGCAGAACTGGATGGCCGACAGGTTAACGGCGATGCGCCAGTTGCTGTGGCCCCGGTCGATCCAGATGCGCATCTGCCGGCAGGCCTCGTCCAGCACCCACTCGCCGATGGGGATGATCAGGCCGGTTTTTTCCGCCTGGATGATGAACCGGTCGGGCAGCAGCAGGCCATGTTGCGGGTGTTCCCAGCGCAGCAAGGCCTCGGCGCCGATCGGCTGGCACTCGAGGGCGTCGAACTTGGGTTGGTAGTACAGGCGGAACTGGCCCTGCTCCAGGGCCACGCGCAAATCCTGCAGCAGTTGCAGTTGCAGGCGGGCGTTGCTGTTCATCGACACGTCGAAGAAGCTGTAGCCGTTCTTGCCGGCGCTCTTGGCGTGGTACATGGCCGCATCGGCGTTGCGCAGCAGTTCGTGCTGGTCGATACCATTGCCCGGGTAGAGGACGATGCCGATACTCGCCGAGATCTGCAGGTTCTGTTCAGCAACGCGGAAGCTGCGCGAGATCAGGTTGACCTGCTTGGCCGCCACGCCCACGGCGTCGTCGGCTTCCTGCAGCTCGACCAGCAGCACGAACTCATCGCCGCCGATCCGCGCCAGGGTGTCCTGGCTGTGCAGGTGGCCGCGCAGGCGCAGGGCGACTTCCTTGAGCAACTGGTCGCCCATGTGGTGACCGAAGGCATCGTTGACCGGCTTGAAGCCGTCCAGGTCGATGAACATCAGCGCAAAACAACCGCCCTGCTCGGCCACCTTGCTGATCGCCTGGTCGATACGGTCGGCCAGCAGCGTACGGTTGGGCAGGCTGGTGAGGGTGTCGTGCAGGGCCAGTTGGGTCAGTTCCTGGTTGGCCAGGGTCAGCGAGCGGGCAAGCTCGGCGGTGCGCGCTTCCAGGCGCGCATCCAGCACCGAGGTCAGCAAGGCTGCGGCCAGCACCGCCAGGGTGGTGATCAGCACCAGGTAATCCAGGCCGTTGCCGCTCAGGCCGCCGCCCAGTGCGCCGCAGTAACTGCCTTCGGGGAAGTTCGCCGCGGCCATGCCGGTGTAATGCATGCCGACGATCGCCACGCCCATGATGATCGCCGCGCCGCCACGCAAATGGCGCACGTAAAGGGTTTGCTGGCGCAGGCGAAAGGCGATCCACAACGCCGCTGCTGAAGCGCCGACAGCGATCAGCAGCGAGGCGCTGAACAGCGCGGGGTCGTAGTCGATGCCCGGGGTCATGCGCAGCGCGGCCATGCCGGTGTAGTGCATGCTGCTGATGCCGGTGCCCATGATCAGCGCGCCAGCGCCCAGTTGCAGCCACGGCAAGGTCGGCTGGCTGACCAGCCACAGGGCGAAACCCGACGACAACCCGGCGATCAGCAGCGACAGCAGGGTCAGGGTAATGTCATAACCGAGCTCGATCGGCAGGTTCAGGGCGAGCATGCCGATAAAGTGCATCGACCAGATCCCGATGCCCATGGCCAGCGCCCCGCCACCGATCCACAGGTACACCGCACGGCCCTTGGCGGTGTTGATCCGCCCGGCCAGGTCGAGGGCGGTATACGAAGCAAGGATGGCCACACACAGCGAAATCAATACCAGCGACGAAGAGTAACTACCGATCAGCATGAGGCCTTCCACAACCCGTAGACCGGGCACTGGCGAGGCCCGGATAAAAGCCGATGATTGTACTCAACCTTTGGCGAAACGCACGGAGTTTTCGGTGGGTTGGAAAACCAGACCCAGCCAGTAAAAGACAGCGGATAACCTTTGGATTTCCCTCACTAACGCGGGTGACTCAAGGCCAAAGACGGTTGCGCAGCGCCCGTCTCGCCCTTAATGCTGACATTTGCTGGAAAACGCTAACTCGACCTCAGGAACCAACAGGTCAATGTGGTACCCAGACGCTCCGTCGCCAATGGCAACATGAATGCCCTCGACACCTTCATTGAGCTGAGAGTTGAGCTTATAGTCGATAAAACGAGCAATCGATTGATTCACACCGATAGCAAACTCGGTAAGTTATAGACCTCTTCTGCCTGCGGCAACTGCCAATAAATCAGAACACTCTTCCCCCGCCACTAAAAAAGATACAATAGCATTGTCCATAACTTCCAGAATCGCACCACATTCAGCCACCGAGCGATCAAGACCTTCGAGTTCACCCTTGAGTTCGGAGCGTAGCGCCCAGCCCTCATTCCTTATGACACTCAGCATTCCTGCCACTTGCAACTGCCCAGTAAAACTAAATGGGCAAGGCGCCTCCGCTTGCATATGAGCGTAGTGAACCTCAAAAAACTCAGCGACAGAATGAATGTAGTCCCCTTCTGCATCATCCCTTATCATGGCGTAAGGCACAGCGTCTGAATGGATCAATGCTTGCCCTGTGTTAATGCCGCCTGAAACAACAATGACATTCGCATCGTCGAGCTTGGCCAAGAGCTTTTCTTGTTGAGCCAACGAAGAACTGAAATCACTTCCAACGATTGCTTTGATCGCATATTCCGCATGCTGCACAGACGCCTCAAAAACATGCAACGCACAAAAAATGCACTTCCTGCCGACCCCGTGTGTGGCAATTTCAAAGGTATGCCTGGATGCCTCTTTCGAAAACGAGATCACCAGGCTTCTTGGCGGCAACTCGGCCAGTTCCAGCAGGCTCTGTGTGGCGACCCCTCGCCGTTGCAAAATTGATTGAAGCTCAGACGAGTCGGTAACGATGACTGCCTCGCCATTGCGAACCCAGTCAAACCCGGATAGATCAGCAGACATCTGTCACCTCCTTTGTTTCATGGTAGAGAGGCGCGCCTCTCTACCATGACTCACGGTTTAGTCTTCAACATGAGCCCAGGCAAGTGGTGCCCAGCCGAAATTGTCAGGACCCGGCGCCATGCGCTTTAACGTGGACGTTGTAGCTTTCATCGCATTCTCCTTCAGTAAGTTACGATGGCACCCCTCCAAATGAGGAGCGATCTATTCTTAGGCCTTCAATAAAGCCGATGCAATTATTTTCATCAACTTCTTTAGATTAATTTCAACTACGCCTTTCTGCAGATGTTTAGTCAGCCGCTTAATACATAGCGCCACATGTAGCCGAACACCGAAAGAACCTTCCTTTTCTCTGAGAACCACTTGCCGAAGAAAAAAACCAAGAGTACGTTTTTTGATCTCCCGATGAAAAACAGTTAAACATCACGCCACCCTTAGCCCAGGAACTACAGCGCATGCCTACAAACCGTACAATTCCGACAGAAAAACTAAAATATTCTTTAGAACTTAAAGACCTATCGGAAAAGTCATCGCCTTCTCACGCAATTCATTTGCTGCAGCAGGAAATAATTTCAGGCCTGCGCCACAAAGGATGGCCAGAGGCTCAACTTGTTACCGGGCCCAGAGTCGTGACCGCAGAGGAAAACTACGGCTTGCTGGGATACAGCCCTGACGAAATAACGCTTGGTAGTGCGCACACTCGCTGGGTAGATGAATTGACCTTGTTGCGAACTCAGACCACCAGCCAGATTCCCGCAGCGCTGCAGGCCGCAGCGAGATGCCGGGGCCCTGAAGAACTCATCATGATTGCTGCGCCCGGCATCACCTTCCGGCGCGACACGCGCGATCGCTGGCATTGCGCAGAACCCCATCAGATGGACATTTGGGTCCTCGGCGAACCTGCCCTGTCATCCCGAACCGAACTCCTGCGACTGGTCCGCGATATCCTTCACATTGCGGTGCCGGACATGGCCTGGATTTACAGCGACAGTCCGCATCACTACACCGAAGGCGGAATCGAGGTGAACCTTCTTGCAGAAGAACAGCCAGTAGAAGTGCTTGAATGCGGATGCATTGCCACATCGCTTCTTCAACGCCTGGGTATCGACCCGAATCAACATGGCGGACTGGCACTGGGCATGGGCCTGGATCGCCTGACCATGCTGCGTAAAGGGATTCCCGATATACGACTGCTCAGAGACGAGCATCCCCGCGTGCAAGCGCAGATGCACGACCTTCTTCCCTGGAGCCCCGTCTCCCGCCTGCCTTCCATCACGCGTGATATTTCCCTTGCCGTATCGCCCGGCCAAAGTGAAGAAGAGCTCACTGAAAAAATGCTGGTGGCTGCTGCGGACAGGGCAAACTGGATCGAAGAAATGCAAATAAAAGGACGCTGGGCGGCAAGCGACTTGCCAACTCAGGCAATCGATCGTCTCGGCCTGTTGCCGGGGCAAGAAAACGTATTACTCAGCGTAGTGCTACGGGACAGCTCACGATCTATCGCAACCGAAGAGGCCAATGCGCTTTACGAACGCATTCAGGCGGCGCTGCACGAAGGTACACCCGGCGGCGGATACCGGATGAACCATTGAGCGAGTTTTGTTGCGAGCCAAGCGTAATTGCAGGGCGGCTCAGGCCCCCAGCAGTATTTCAGCTGAAGCCTTCTGGCTGAGTGCTCGCGCTTTACTGCTCGGCAAACGCCGCCTGCGCCTCCCAGCCCCCGCCCAGCGCCGCGATCAACTGCACGCTGGCCACCAGCCGCCCCTGTAGCAGGTTGAGCACGCTGCGCTCGTTGCTCAGGGCGGTGGTCTGCACGTTGACCACGTCCAGGTAGGCGATCAGCCCGGCCTTGTACTGGTTGTTGGTCAGGCGCAGGGATTCGCGGGCCGAGGCCAGGGCTTCGCTGCGCACCCGCGCTTCGTCTTCATAGACCTTGAGCTGTACCAGGTAGTTTTCCACTTCCTTGAAGCCGTCGAGCACGGTCTGCCGGTACTGGGCCACGGTCTGGTCGTAGACCGCTTCGCTGCGGTCGACTTCTGCCGCGCGCTGGCCGGCGTCGAACAGGGTCATGGCCAGTTGCGGGCCAACCGACCAAAAGCGGTTCGGCAGGCTGATCCAGTCGCTGAAGCTGCTACTGCTGTAGCCGCCGCTCATGCTCAGGGTCAGGTCCGGGAAGTAGGCGGCGCGGGCCACGCCGATGCTGGCGTTGGCCGACATCACGTTACGCTCGGCCTTGGCGATGTCCGGGCGGCGTTCCAGCAGTTGCGAAGGCAAGGCCAGCGGCACTTGCGGCAGGGCCGGAATGTCCTTGCTGTCGGCCAGGGCGAACTCGGCCGGGGCCTTGCCGAGCAGCACGGCAATGGCGTTTTCCAGCTGCGCGCGCTGCCACACCAGGTCGATCAGGTCGGCCTGGGTGCTTTTCAGCTGGGTCTGCGCCTGGGCCACGGCGTCCTTGCCCGAGACCCCGGCACGGTACTGGTTCTCGGTCATTTTCAGCGAACGCTCATAGGCCTCGACGGTGGCCTCGAGCAAGCGCTTCTGTTCGTCGATCACCCGCAGTTGCAGGTAGTTCTGCACCAGCTCCGACTGCAGGCTCAGGCGGATCGCCGCCATGTCGGCGAGGCTGGCCTCGGCGCTGGCCTGGTTGGCGGCCAGGCCGTCACGCAGTTTGCCCCACAGGTCGGCCTCCCAGCTCACCCCCAGCTGGGTGTTGTAGGTGTTGCGGATGCCGCTGCTGTTGTTGCTCAGACTCGAACTTGAGCTGCCGGTGCCCTGGCTGGAGCGGGTCTTGCCGGCCGACAGGTCGAGGCTTGGGAACAGTGCGCCGCGGGCGCTACGCACCAGAGCCTGGGCCTGGCGGTACTGGGCTTCGTACTGGGCGACGGTCTGGTTGCCGGCGTTGAGCTGTTCGACCAGGCCGTTGAGCTGGGCGTCGCCGTACAGCTCCCACCAGGCGCCGCGGGCGATGGCGTCCGAGGGGTTGGCCTGGGTCCAGCCTTCGGCGTGCTTGAAGGCCACCGGCGCCGGGGTTTCGGGGCGGTGGTAGTCCGGGCTCAGGGTACAGGCGCTGAGCATCCCCAGGCACAGGGCCGAGGCCAGCAGGCGCGAGCCGCGGGCAGCCAGCAGCGGCTGCAGCGAACGGTCGGAAAGAAGCGGACGTCGGGTCATAGCGGGGTTTCCAAAGCAGCGTCGGTACGCACGCCGCGCCAGCGGTTGAAGCGATGGCGCAGGCGGTCCAGATAGAGGTAGACCACCGGGGTGGTGTAAAGCGTGAGGATCTGGCTGAAGACCAGCCCGCCGATGATGGTCAGGCCCAGCGGCTGGCGCATCTCGGCGCCTTCGGCGTGGCTGAGCAGCAGCGGCAAGGCGCCGAGGATGGCCGCCAGGGTGGTCATCAGGATCGGCCGCAGGCGCAACAGGCAGGCACGGCGGATCGACTCCTCCGGGCTCAGGTGCTCGTGGCGCTCCAGCTGCAGGGCCAGGTCGATCATCATGATCGCGTTCTTCTTCACCACGCCAATCAGCAGGAACAGGCCCAGCAGCGAGATCAGGCTGAACTCGCTACCGACCACATACAAGGTCAGCAAGGCCCCCACCCCGGCCGATGGCAGGGTCGAGAGGATGGTCAGCGGGTGAATGTAGCTTTCGTAGAGAATGCCCAGCACCAGGTACACCGCCAGCAAGGCGCCGAGGATCATAAACGGCTGGCCCTTCTGGCTTTCGGTGAAGGCATCGCCGGTACCGCCGAGCTTGGCGATCACGTCCTCGGGCAGGCCGACCTTGGCCACTGCCCGCTCCACAGCGGCCAAAGCCTGGTCCTGGCTGTAGCCTTCGGCAATGTCGAAGTTGATGCTCTCGGAGGCAAACTGGCCTTCGTGGCTGACGCGATCATCGGCCAGGCTGTTCTGGTAATGGGCGAAGGTGGACAGCGGTACCCGCGCGCCATCGGCGGTGATCACCTGGACCTGCTCGAGGGTGCGCGGGTCCTGGGCATATTTGGGGTTGATCTCCATCACCACCTGGTACTGGTTGAGGCTGTCGTAGATGGTCGAGATCTGCCGCTGGCTGTAGGCGTTGTTAAGCACCGAGGTGACCATGCTCATGTCGATGCCCAGGCGCTTGGCCTGCTCGCGATCGACCACCAGGGTGATCTGCTGGGTACCGCCGCCTTCACGGGCGTCGATGGCGGTCAGTTCCGGCAGGCTCTTGAACGCCGCGACCACCTTCGGGTACCACTCGCGCAGGGCCGAGAGCTCACTGCTTTGCAGGGTGTAGAGGAACTGCGAGCTGCTCTGGTCGCGACCGCCGCCGAACTGCAAGTCCTGGTCGGCCATCAGGAACAGCCGCCCGCCGGGCACCTTGGGCATCTCTTTGCGCAGGCGCTCGATGATCTTCTGCGCCGAGACCTTGCGCTCGCTGATCGGCTTGAGGCGCACCAGCACCATGGCGTTGTTGGTGCCGCTGTTGCCACCGATGAAACCGGCAACGCTTTCCACTGCCGGGTCGGCCAGCAAGGCGCGGCGGAAGATCTCCATCTTCGGCTGCATGACCTGGAACGACAGGCCGTCGTCGCCGCGGACAAAGCCCATCAGCTGGCCGGTGTCCTGCTGCGGCAAAAAGGTCTTGGGCACCACCACGTACAGGGCGATGTTGACCGCGATGGTCACCAGCAGGCTCAACAGGGTCAGGCGCCGGTGGCGCATGACCCAGTCAAGGCTGCGCCCGTAGCCGGCCATCATGCGCTGGTTGAGCTGCTCGCTCCAGCGTTGCAGGCGGGTCTGTTGCCCCTCGGCGTGGGGCTTGAGCCATCGCGCGCAGAGCATCGGCGTCAGCGTCAGCGACACCAGCAGGGAGACCAGGATCGCCACTGCCAGGGTGATCGAGAACTCGCGAAACAGCGAGCCGACGATGCCGCCCATGAACAGGATCGAGACGAACACCACCACCAGCGACAGGTTCATCGACAGCAAGGTGAAGCCCACCTCCTTGGAACCCATGTACGCCGCGCGCATCGGCGGTACGCCTTCGTCGATGTGCCGGGAGATATTCTCCAGCACCACGATGGCGTCATCCACCACCAGGCCGGTGGCAAGAATCAGCGCCATCAGCGACAGGTTGTTCAGCGAAAAGCCGCACAGGTACATGGCCGCGAAGGTGCCGACCAGCGACACCGGCACCGCCAGGGTCGGGATCAGCGAGGCGCGCAGGTTGCCGAGAAACAGGAACACCACCAGCACCACCAGCACCACGGCGATGATCAGGGTGTGCTCGGCTTCCTTGAGGGTCGCCTTGATCACCGGCGAGCGGTCCATGGCCACGTCCAGCTTGACGCTGGCCGGCATCAGCGACTCCAGGGCCGGCAACTGCTCCTTGATCTTGTTCACGGTCTCGATGATGTTGGCGCCGGTCTGGCGGTTGATCACCAGCAGCACCGCGTCCTGGTCATTGAAGAAACCACTGTTGTAGCGGTTCTCCACCGCGTCGCTGACCCTGGCCACATGGCTCAGGCGCAGCACCGCGCCATCCTGGTAGCGAATCACCAGCGGCTCGTAGTCCTTGGCTTTCTCCAGCTGGTCGTTGGCCTGCACCTGCCAGTTGCGCTGGCTGTCTTCGATAAAGCCCTTGGGCCGGCGCTGGTTGGCGTTGGCGATGGTCTGGCGCACGTCGTCCAGGGACACGCCGTACTGGTTGAGCAAGTGCGGCTCGAGCTCGACCCGCACCGCCGGCAGCGAACTGCCGCCGATCTGCACTTCGCCGACCCCCGGCACCTGCGACAGGCTCTGGGACAGGATGGTCGAGGCCAGGTCGTACAACTGGCCCTTCTGCAGCACGCTCGAGGTCAGCGCCAGGACCATGATCGGCGCCTGGGACGGGTTGTATTTCTTGTAGGTGGGCATACTGCGCATGCCGCTGGGCAGCAAGTTGCGCGAGGCATTGATCGCCGCCTGCACCTCGCGCGCGGCGGCGTCGATGTCACGGCCCTGGTCGAAACCGAGGATCACCCGCGTCGAGCCCTGGCTCGAGCTGCTGGTAAGGGTGGTCACCCCGGAGATCGCGCCCATCGAGCGCTCCAGCGGCGTGGCCACGGTCGAGGCCATGACCTCGGGGCTGGCGCCCGGCAGGTTGGCCTGGACCACGATCACCGGGAACTCGATCTGCGGCAGCGGCGCCACCGGCAACAGGCCGAAGCTGACACCGCCAAGCAGCATGATCGCCAGGCTCAGGAGCATGGTCGCCACTGGGCGGGCGATGAACGGAGCTGAGAGGTTCATGGGCGGTAGCTCCAAGCTGCAAGCTGCAAGCTGCAAGCAGTTTGAGGTGACCTCTGCAACTGCGGTCCGGCACCAGACCGCTTGCAGCTTGCAGCTTGCGGCTTGGAGCTGGCCCCGATCACACCAAGTCTCCAGTCAGGCCACGGGAGCGAAGGCGCCTCGACAACCGATCAAAGTACAAATAGATGACAGGCGTAGTGAACAGCGTCAGCACCTGGCTGACCAGCAGCCCGCCAACCATCACCAGGCCCAGGGGCTGGCGCAGCTCGGCGCCGGAGCCGCTCGCGAGCATCAGCGGGATGGCGCCGAACAGTGCCGCCAACGTGGTCATCAGGATCGGCCGGAAGCGCAGCAGCGCGGCCTGGTAGATGGCCGCTTCCGGGGCCATGCCCTGGTTGCGCTCGGCCTCCAGGGCGAAGTCGATCATCATGATCGCGTTCTTCTTGACGATACCGATGAGCAGGATGATGCCGATGATGGCGATCATGCCCAGGTCGTTACCGGAGAGGATCAACGCCAGCAAGGCGCCCACCGCCGCCGACGGCAGGGTCGAGAGGATGGTCACCGGGTGGATGTAGCTCTCGTAGAGCACGCCAAGCACGATGTACATGGTCACCACCGCCGCCAGGATCAGCAGCAAGGTGCTCGACAGCGAGGCCTGGAAGGCTTCGGCCGCGCCCTGGAAGCGGGTTTGCACGCCCACCGGCATGCCGATGTCCTGCTGCACCTGCTCGATGACCTTGACCGCCTCGCCGAGGGCCACGCCGTCGCCAAGGTTGAACGACATCATCACCGCCGGGAACTGGCCGATATGGGCAATCGCCAGTTGCGCCTGGCGCTGCTCGATGCGCGCCAGGCTCGACAGCCGCACCTGGCCGCCGTCGGCAGCCTTGACGTGAATCTGCTCGAGCACCTGCGGGCCGATGCTCGACGCCGCCTCGGCCTGCAGCACCACGCGGTACTGGCTGGCCTGGGTGTAGATGGTCGAGATCTGCCGCTGGCCGAAGGCATCGTAGAGGGCGTTGGTGATGTCGGCGACGTTGATGCCCAGGCGGCTGGCGGCGTCGCGGTCGATCACCAGGAATACCTGCAGGCCCTTGTCCTGCAGGTCGCTGGCGACATCGGTGAGTTCCGGGCGTTGCTGCAGGGCATCGACCAGCTTGGCGCTCCACTGCGCCAGCAGCTCGGCATCCGGCGAGGACAGGCTGAACTGGTACTGAGTGCGGCTGACCCGGTCTTCGATGCTCAAATCCTGCACCGGCTGCATGAACAGGCGGATGCCGACCAGCTTGTCGACCTCCGGTTGCAGGCGGGCAATCACCTGGGCTGCGGTGAGGTCACGCTCGCCATGGGGCTTGAGGTTGATCAGCAGGCGACCACTGTTAAGCGTGGCGTTGTCGCCATCGACGCCGATGTACGACGACAGGCTCTGCACCGCCGGGTCCTTGAGGATCACCGCGCTGAGCTGCTGCTGGCGCTGGCTCATGGCGCTGAACGACACCGACTGCGGCGCCTCGGAAATACCCTGGATCACCCCGGTGTCCTGCACCGGGAAGAAGCCCTTGGGCACCACCAGGTACAGCAGCACGGTCAGGCCCAGGGTCGCCACGGCCACCAGCAGGGTCAGCGGCTGGTGGCGGAGCACCCACTGCAGGCCACGGCCGTAGTAGTCGATCATCCAGTCGATCCAGGCGCCGCTGGCACGGTAGAAACGCCCCTGTTCTTCCTCCTTCGGTTCGCGCTTGAGCAAGCGCGCGCACATCATCGGCGTCAGGGTCAGCGACACCACCAGCGAGATCAGAATGGCCACCGCCAGGGTGATGGCGAATTCGCGAAACAGCCGGCCGACCACATCAGCCATGAACAGCAGCGGGATCAGTACCGCAATCAGCGAGAAGGTCAGCGAAACCAGGGTGAAGCCGATCTGCCGCGCGCCTTTGAGCGCCGCCTGCATCGGCGTCTCGCCCTCTTCGATATGCCGCGAGATGTTCTCCAGCATGACGATGGCATCGTCGACCACAAAGCCGGTGGCGATGGTCAGGGCCATCAGGGTCAGGTTGTTGATCGAGAACCCGGCCAGGTGCATGACCGCAAAGGTGCCGATCAGCGACAGCGGCACAGCCACCGAGGGGATGATGGTGGCGCTGAAGCGGCGCAAAAAGATGAAGGTGACCATGACCACCAGGGCGATGGCGATCAGCAGCTCGTGCTGCACGTCCTTGACCGAGGCGCGGATGGTCTGGGTGCGGTCGGTGAGCACGCTGACATCCAGGCCCGCCGGCAGGTTGTCGGTGATCGACGGCAGCATCGCCTTGATCCGGTCGACCACCTCGATGACGTTGGCCCCGGGCTGGCGCTGGATGTTCAGCAGCACCGCCTGGTTCTGGTTGGCCCAGGCCGCCAGGCGTTCGTTTTCGGCGCCGTCGACGATTTCGGCGACGTCCTTGAGGCGCAGCGGCGCGCCGTTGTTGTAGGCGAGAATCAGGTTGGCGTATTCCTCGGGCGAACGCAGCTGGTCGTTGGCGTCGAGCATCGACACCCGCGTCGGGCCATCGAAGTTGCCTTTGGGCTGGTTGACGTTGGAAGCGCCGATCAGGGTGCGCACGTCGGCCAGGTTGAGCCCGGCCGAGGCCAGGGCCTCGGGGTTGACCTTGATCCGCACCGCCTGGCGTTGGCCGCCGGCAATGCTGACCATGCCGACGCCGCCGATCTGGGCGATTTTTTGCGCCACGCGGGTGTCGACCAGGTCGTTGAGCTTGGGCAGCGGCATGGTTTTCGACGAAATCGCCAGGGTCAGCACCGGCGTGTCGGCCGGGTTGACCTTGTTGTACACCGGTGGCGCCGGCAGGTCGCTGGGCAGCAGGTTGCTGGCTGCGTTGATCGCCGCCTGCACCTGTTGCTCGGCAACGTCCATGTTCATGTCCAGGCTGAAGCGCAGGGTCAGCACCGAGGCGCCACCGGAGCTGGTCGAGGCCATCTGGGTCAGCCCGGGCATCTGCCCGAACTGGCGCTCAAGCGGTGCGGTAACCGCGCTGGTCATCACCTGGGGGCTGGCGCCGGGGTACAGGGTCATCACCCGGATGGTCGGGTAATCGACCTGGGGCAGCGCCGCCACCGGCAGCATCTTGTAGGCGATCAGGCCGGCCAGGACGATGGCCAGCATGCTCAGGGTGGTCGCCACCGGGCGCAGGATGAACAGCCGCGAGAGGTTCATGCGCCGGCCTTGCCCTGTGCGCCGTCAGCGGCGGAGGCTTCTTTCTTGTCCTGGCCCTGCAGGTGCTGGCCAGGGGTGACCGGCACTTCGGCGCTGTCGTTGACCACCTCCACCTCGCTGCCATCACGCAAGCGGTCGGTGCCTTCAAGCACCACCCGCTCGCCCTTGGCCAGGCCTTCGTTGACCACGGTGAGATCACCATCGCTGGCGCCCAGCGTGAGCTTGCGGATGCGTACCTTGTTGTCGCCTTCCATGACATAGACGAACGAGCCGTCGGTGCCGAACTGGATCGCCGCCGACGGCGCCATCACCACATCCTTGAGGGTATCGGCGAGCAGGCGCACGTTGACGAACTGGTTGGGGAACAGCGCTTCGTCCTGGTTTTCGAAGAAGGCCTTGAACTTCAGGGTGCCGGTGGTGGTGTCGATCTGGTTGTCGAGGCTACGCAGCACGCCTGCCGCCTGTTGCTTGCTGTCGCTGCGGTCCCAGGCCTCGACCGGCAACTGCGCGCCGCTGCGATAGCGCGCCAGCACCGTGTTCAGCTCTGTTTCCGGCAAGGTGAAGGCCACGGTGATTGGCTGGGTCTGGGTGATGACCACCAGCGCGGTGGTGTCGTTGGCCGCCACCAGGTTGCCGACGTCCAGCTGGCGCAGGCCCAGACGGCCGCTGATCGGCGCGCGGATGCGGGTGAAGTCGAGGTTGAGCTTGGCGTCGCCTACCGCCGCCTGGTTGGTCTTGATCGTGCCCTGGTACTGGCCGACCAGTGCCTCCTGGGTATCGAGGGTCTGCTTGGCGATGCTGTCTTCGGCGAACAGGCCTTTATAACGCTGCAGGTCGATCTGGGCGTTTTTTAGTTGCGCCTGGTTCTGCGCCAGGGTGCCTTCGGCCTGTTGCAGGGCGATCTGGTAGCTGCGCGGATCGATCTCGGCCAGCAGGTCGCCGGCCTTGACCTTCTGGCCTTCCTGGAAGTTGACCTTGACCAGTTCGCCGCCGACCCGGCTGCGCACATTCACCGTGTTGGTCGCGGTCACCGTGCCCAGGGCCTTGAGGTATACCGGGAAGTCGCCAACCGTGGCCGGCTCGACCCGTACCGGTACCGGCCCGCCGAACGCGCCAAAACCCGGCCGCCCGCCCTTGCCGCCCGGCGCGGCACCGGCCTTGTGCGCCGCCGGCGACGGCCACAGCCACCAGCACAGGCCGGCGACCAGCAGCAGGATCAGCAGGCCGACAAGCCAGCGACGGGAGGAACGGGAACGAGAAAGCATCGGTTGATCGACCATTGTGCGGGAAAGAATTCTTTTCAGGAGGCTGAACGATAAGCACTGCAGACAGATAAGCAAAGCGCCTTTACCGGCACTTTACCTTGAGCTTACGTAGCTAACGTAATGAACTATAAATAAAAACGGCCTGGACGAGGGCCAGGCCGCAACAACTCTTAGCAATTCTTCGCGGGGCAAGCCCGCTCCTACGGGGATGGTGTAGGAGCGGGCTTGCCCCGCGATCGGCTGTCACTGTTACTTCAGAACAGCCAGGGCAGCCTCATAATTCGGCTCTTCGGCGATTTCGCCAACCAGCTCGCTGTGCAGCACTTTGTCGTTCTCGTCCAGCACAACAACGGCGCGGGCAGTCAGGCCGGCCAGCGGGCCGTCGGCGATGGCAACACCATAGGCTTCCTTGAACTCAGCGCCACGCAGGGTCGACAGGTTCTGCACGTTCTCCAGGCCTTCAGCACCGCAGAAACGCGCTTGCGCGAACGGCAGGTCGGCGGAGATGCACAGGACGACGGTGTTGTTCAGCTCGTTGGCCTGGGCGTTGAACTTGCGAACCGAAGTGGCGCAGGTCGGGGTGTCGACGCTTGGAAAGATGTTCAGCACTTTGCGCTTGCCGGCCAGGGAAGCCAGGGTCACGTCGGCAAGGCCTGCACCAACCAGGGAAAACGCAGGTGCCTGGGCGCCGACTTTCGGCAGTTCGCCTTTGACCTGAACCGGGTTGCCTTTAAGAGTCACTTGAGCCATGAACGAAGTCCTTATGCGGGGGTGATTAAAGGACCAGAGTTAACCATGAAAGTGCCCGTCTACCTATGGGCGAATGTTAAATTGTTGAATTGCCAGACAACTTTTGTGGACAATCTTTAGTTGTCCGGGAGCCGATTGCCGGCTCCCGAATCAGGCATTTCAGCTCAGCAGCGAGTACACCAGTGCCGAGATGGCCACCAGGCCCACGGCGACGACGAAGACGTTGGACATCTGCCCGCGGTACTTACTCATCGCCGGCACCTTGCGGATGGCGTACATCGGCATCAGGAACAGGATCGCGGCGATCACCGGGCCGCCGAGGGTCTCGATCATGCCGAGGATGCTCGGGTTAAGGGTGGCGACGATCCAGCAGATGATCAGCATGAAGGCTGCGGTCATGCGGTCCAGGGCCTTGGCGCCCGGGCGCTTGCCGGTCTTCAGCACCAGGCCTTTGAGGCCTTCGCTGGCACCGATGTAGTGGCCCAGGAACGACTTGGCGATGGCGATGAAGGCAATCAGCGGCGCGGCGAAGGCGATGGTCGGGTTGCTGAAATGGTTGGCCAGGTACGACAGGATCGACAGGTTCTGCGCCTTGGCTTCGGCCAGTTGCGCCGGGGTCAGGGTCAGTACGCAACTGAACACGAAGAACATCACCATGGCCACCATCAGCAGGTGGGCGCGGCACAGGATCTGCCCGCTGCGCTCATCGGCATGCGCGCCATAACGGCGCTTCTGGTCAACGGCAAAGGCCGAGATGATCGGCGAATGGTTGAACGAGAAGACCATCACCGGAATCGCCAGCCACAGGGTATGCAGGAACGCCGAGCCCGAAGGCATTTCAGTGGCGGTGCTGAGGATACCGCCGCTCCAGTGCGGAATCAGGAACACCGCGAGGAACGCCAGGGCGACGATGAACGGATAGACCAGCCAGCTCATGACCTTGACCGTGGCCTGCTCGCCGCAGCGCACGATGGCCAGCAGGCCGAGGATCAGCACGAACGACAGCAGCGCGCGCGGTGGCGGCTCGATGTGCAGCTGGTGCTCCATGAAGCTGCCGACGGTGTTGGTCAGGGCCACGCTGTAGATCAGCAGGATTGGGAAGATGGCGAAAAAGTACAGCAAGGTGATCAGGGCACCGGCACTCAGGCCGAAATGCTCTTCGACGACGTCGGTGATGTCGGCGCCGTCGCGCCCGGAGAGCACGAAGCGGGTCAGGCCGCGGTGGGCGTAGAAGGTCATCGGGAACGCCAGCAGCGCCAGGATCAGCAGCGGCCAGAAGCCGCCGAGGCCGGCGTTGATCGGCAGGAACAGGGTCCCGGCGCCGATCGCCGTGCCAAACAGGCCCAGCATCCAGGTGGTGTCCTGACGGGCCCAGCTGCCGAGGGCGGCGGGGGTCGATTCGAAGCGTTGTTCAACGCTTGGGGCCTGCTCATTCATCCGGGTGCAACTCCACTCGCAAGACTGCAACAGGGCCAGGAGTGGCTAAACAGACGCTTCGCCCCTCTTGACCATACAAAGAGGGGCGCGATTGTGCGCCGATTGGTTGCACTTGCAAAGCCCTGGCCGAGGAGTGGTTGCACCTTGGGTTGAAAGCATCGCGGGTCAAGTCGGATCGCCGCACCGCCGCTCCCACAGGAGTTACCCCATCCTTGAAATCAGCTGAGTCGCTGTGGGAGCGGGCTTGACCCGCGATTGAAGTTACTTATTGAACCGCAGCGAACGCCTTGGCCACCTGCTGCAGGTTGTCCGGACGCAGGCCGGCCATGCACACCCGGCCGCTGTCGATCAGGTATACACCGAACTCGTCACGCAGGCGACGCACCTGCTCGACGCTCAAGCCGGTGTAGCTGAACATGCCGCGCTGGCGCAGGAAGAACTGGAAGTCCTGGCCCGGCAAGAGGTCGGCCAGGGTATCGACCAGGGCCTGGCGCATGTCGAGGATACGCAGGCGCATCTTCTCCACTTCCGCCTCCCACTGGGCATTGAGCTCAGCATCACCGAGCACCGCGGCCACCAGCTGTGCACCAAAGCTTGGCGGACTGGAGTAGTTGCGGCGCACGGTGGCCTTGAGCTGGCCGAGCACGCTTTGTGCAGTATCGCTGTCGTCACAGACCACCGACAGGCCGCCGACCCGCTCGCCATATAGCGAGAAGATCTTCGAGAACGAGTTGCTCACCAGGCACGGCACGCCGGCGCGGGCCACTTCACGGATGGCGTAGGCGTCTGCGTCCAGGCCTTCGCCAAAGCCCTGGTAGGCGATGTCGAGGAACGGGATCAGGTTGCGCGCCTTGAGCACTTCGATCACTTGCTGCCACTGCGCCTGGCTCAGGTCGACGCCGGTGGGGTTGTGGCAGCACGGGTGGAGCAGGACGATGCTGTTGGCCGGCAGGCCGTTGAGGGTGCCAAGCATGCCGTCGAAGTCGACGCCGCGGCTGGCCGGGTCGAAGTACGGGTAGGTGTTGACCTTGAAACCTGCGCCTTCAAAGATCGCCCGGTGGTTGTCCCAGGTCGGATCACTGACCCACACCTGCGACTCGGGGAAGTAGCGCTTGAGGAAGTCGGCACCGACTTTCAGCGCGCCGGAGCCGCCGACGGTCTGTACGGTGGCCACACGACCGGCCTCGACCGCCGGGTGGCCGGCACCGAACAACAGCGCCTGGATCGCCTGGCGGTAGCTGTTCAGGCCTTCCATCGGCAGGTACATCGAGGCTTCGTGAGGCTGGGCGGCAAAGCGCTGCTCGGCTTCGCGCACCGCGGCCAGCTGTGGCACCACGCCTGCGGCATCATAATACAGGCCGATGCTCAGGTTGACCTTGGCGCCGCGCGGATCGGCCTTGAAGGTCTCCATCAGGGAGAGAATCGGATCGCCGGCATAGGCATCGACATGTTTGAACACAGCGCACAGCTCCTTGGGTCAGGACAGTTCGGACTAAAAGCTGTGTCGAGGATACCTGTAGTGGCGGCCGAGGAACATTACCCTTGGTGCAACTGATCAGTGCATGTGTGCACAGTAATCGGCTGGCTGCCCTACCCCGCCAAGCCCTGTAGCTGCTCAAGCTCCGCCACTGTCAGGGTCACGCCCTGCTTCGCCGACTGCTCGCGCTCGCGAAAACGCCGCTCACCCGGCAGGCGCTGCAGGCCCACCGTCTGCATCTGCCGCACCAGCTCGCGGCTGCGTTCAGCAAAGCGGTTACCTACTGAGCGGGCCGGGTCGATGACGATGATCAACTGCCCGGTCCAGGGCGTTTTCGCCCCTGGGTGCTGCGACCAGTCGAACTCGAACGAGAAGTTGCCGCCGGTCAGCGCCGCCGCCAGCAGTTCGACCATCATCGACAGCGCCGAGCCCTTGTGCCCGCCAAACGGCAGCAGCGCGCCGCCATCGAGAATCGCCTGCGGGTCGCAGGTCGGTTCGCCTTTATTGTCGACGCCCATGCCTTCGGGCAGCAGTTCGCCCTTGCGCGCGGCGATCTGCACGTCGCCATGGGCCATGGCGCTGGTGGCCATGTCGAAGACGATCGGGTCGCTGCCGGCGCACGGCGCGGCAAAGGCAATCGGGTTGGTGCCAAACAGCGGTTGCCGGGCGCCATGGGGCACCACACAGGTCATGCTGTTGACCACGCTCAGGGCCACCAGACCTTCATCGGCAAAGGGTTCGACATCCGGCCAGAGGGCGGCAAAATGGTGCGAATTATGGATCGCCAGCACGGCAATGCCGGCGCTGCGGGCCTTGGCCACCAATAGCTCGCGAGCCGCGGCCAGCGCCGGCTGGGCAAAACCACCCTTGGCATCGACGCGCACATAACCGCTGGCGAGGTCTTCGACAGCGGGTACGGCCTGGCCATCGACCCAACCACTTTCCAGGGTCGAGACATAACCGGGAATACGGAACACACCGTGGCTGTGAGCGCCATCGCGCTGGGCGCTGGCGCAGTTGAAGGCCAGGGCCTGGGCGACCGCTGCGCTGCAACCATGACGGACGAAAATACGCTGCAACAAGGCCTGCAGGTCGGCAAAGGCGATCTGCGCGACAGCAGTGTCGGGACGTGCGGACATCTGAAGCTCCCTTATTGGATTTGGAATGGGCGACAGCGATGGGCAATGGCCAGACTTTCCTCCAGTGACAGCAAACTGTCAAATGTTGACTTGATGACAGAAAACATTCATTTTCTGTTTCCACGGACCACCGCCTTCGAGTATCGCCCTGTGAGCCAACCGATCAAACAGCGCCTGGAACACAGCCTGCACAACGCAGCGGCGTCGGGGCGCAAGATCGCCAGCTACATGCTCGCCCACCTCACCGACCTGCCGTTCGAAACCTCCGCAAGCCTGGCGGCGAAAATCGGCGTCAGCGAGTCGAGTGTCGGGCGCTTCTGCCGCTCGCTGGGTTACGAGCACCTCAAAGCCCTCAAGCACGATCTTAAAGACGACCTCGGCGAAGGCCCGTGGCTGGTCGGTGATCGCCTGCAAGAATTTCGCCAACGCCATGGCCAGGATGCCGCCGGCCTGGCACGCAGCCTGGAGCAGGAGGTCGGCGCCCTGGTGCGGGTTTACGAATACAGCCGCACCCCGGCATGGAATACCGTCAGCCAGCGCCTGGCGCAACGGCGCAAGGTGTTTATCGCCGGTTTTCAGACCGAGCGCGGCATCGCCCAGTGCATGGCGCACCTGCTGCAATACCTGCGCGACGGCGTGCAGGTGGTCGATGGCAGTGCCGGGCATTTTGGCGAAGTGCTGCTCAGTGACCCGGCCGACTGCGCCCTGGTGGTGTTCGAGGCCCGCCGCTATTCCCGCCATGCCCTGAACCTGTGCCGCAAGGCGCATGCCGCGGGCATTGCCGTCACCCTGGTGACCGACACTTTTTGTGACTGGGCCGATGCCAACGCCAGTGAGGTGTTTCGCATCCCCACCGAATTCAATCTGTTCTGGGAGTCCACCGCGACGATGCTGTCGTGGGTACACCTGATGGTCAACGAGGTCTGCAAAAAGCTAGGACCGGATGTTGAAAAACGCTTGGAAGCAACTGCAGCTCTACACAACGAATTCGTTGGCTACACGTCAACGAGCAAACAATAGCAAGAGTGCAAACAACAACAGATCGAGGTGTGTCATGAAACCTGTTATCCGCTTCGCAGGGGCTTGCGCCCTGCTGCTCGCCGGCTCGACCCTGGCCCAGGCCGAAACCCTGAAGATCGCTACCGAAGGCGCTTACCCACCGTTCAACTACGTTGATTCGGATAACAAACTGCATGGCTTCGACGTCGACATCAGCCACGCGCTGTGCGAACAGATGAAGGTCGAATGCACCCTGGTGGCCCAGGACTGGGAAGGCATCATCCCGGCCCTGATGGCCAAGAAGTACGACGCCGTGGTGGCGTCGATGATCAATACCGAAGAGCGGCGCAAGAAGATCGCCTTCACCAACCACTACTACAAGACCCCGTTGTCGGTGGCCGTGGCCAAGGACAGCGACATCACCGACGCACAGACCACCTTCAAAGGCTACACGGTCGGCGCGCAATCCTCCTCGACCCAGGCCATCTACGCCGAAGACGTCTATGGCAAGGCCGGCGCCGACGTCAAACTCTACCCGACCCTTGATGAAGCCAACGCCGACCTCGCCGCCGGGCGCCTGGACGGGGTGATTGCCGACAAGTTCCCGCTGACCGAATGGCTGGGCAAGGCCGGCAAGGACTGCTGCAAGATCCTTGGCGACGTCAACGGCACCAAGGCCGACGCCTCGATTGCCGTGCGCAAGGAAGACCAAGCGCTGCGCGAACGCCTGAACAAGGCCCTGGACGAAATCGTCGCCAACGGCACCTACCAGAAGATCGCCAGTCGCTACTTCGACTTCGATATCTATCAGTGACTGATCGCGGGTCCAGTCGAAGCGTCGCACCGCCGCTCCCACAAATACCCTGTGGGAGCGGCGGTGCGGCGTCCCGACTGGACCCGCGAAGAGGCCCTCCAAAGCACCATCACTCTTGAACCGAGAGGGTTCGCCCATGCTCGAACAACTGTCACTGCTTTCCTTCGCCAGCGGCGGCTGGGGCCAGGCTTTGCTGGCCGGCGCCCTGGTGACCATTTCCCTGGCCCTGGCCTGCCTGCCCATCGGCCTGCCGCTGGGCCTGGGCGTGGCCCTCGCCGCCCGCTCCTCCAGGCGCTTCCCGCGTGCTGCGGCGACGGTGTTCTCTACTGTGTTTCGTGGCCTGCCGGAACTGCTCACGCTGCTGATCATCTACTACGGCTGCCAGATTGCCGCGCAGAAAATCCTCCTGGCCATGGGCTATGAAGGCGAAGTGCTGATCAACACCTTCCTGGCGGCGATGATCGCCTTCAGCCTGGTGTTCGCCGCGTTCTCCAGCGAGATCTGGCTGGCTGCGTTCAAGACCGTCGCCAAGGGCCAGTACGAAGCCTCGGCGGCGCTGGGCCTGAGCAAGGCCACGACCTTTCGCAAGGTGGTCTTCCCGCAACTGGTACGCATCGCCCTGCCGGGCCTGTCGAACAACTGGCTGTCGCTGCTCAAGGACACCTCGCTGGTATCGACCATCTCCCTGGTCGACCTGATGCGCCAGACCAACCTCGCGGTCAGCGTGACCAAGGAGCCGATGTTCTTCTACGGCGTCGCCTGCCTGGGCTACCTGTTGTTCTCGGCGCTGTCGGGACGGGTGTTCAGCTTCATCGAACAGTATTTCAGCCGCCATTTGCGGGGGGCACGGACATGAGCTTCGAACAACTGCTGGCGCTGGTACTCGACCCCGACCTGCTGGAACGCTACGGCCCGCGTTTTATCGACGGCCTGCTGGTCACCGGCAAGCTGGTGGCACTGTCGTTTACCCTCGGCGCCCTGCTCGGCATGCTCCTGGCCCTGGCCCGGCTGTCGGACAAGCTGGTGCTGCAACGCCTGAGCGCCGGCTACATCTACTTCTTTCGTGGCTCGCCGCTGCTGGCCCAGCTGTTCTTGCTGTACTACGGCCTGGGGTCGCTCAAGGGCTTCTGGCAAGAGGTTGGCCTGTGGTGGTTCTTCCGCGATGCCTGGTACTGCACGGTGCTGGCCTTCACCCTCAACACCGCCGCCTACCAGGCGGAGATTTTCCGGGGCAGCCTGCTGGCAGTCGCCCCCGGCCAGTACGAAGCCGCCAAGGCCCTGAGCCTGAAGCGCTCGACCACCTTCTTCAAAGTGATCCTGCCGCAGTCATTGATCGTTGCCATCGGCCCGCTGGGCAACGAACTGATCCTGATGATCAAGGCCAGCGCGATTGCCTCGCTGGTGACCATCTACGACCTGATGGGCGTGACCAAGCTTGCGTTCTCGCGCAGTTTCGACTTCCAGATCTACCTGTGGGCTGCCGTGCTCTACCTGCTGATCGTCGAGATCGTGCGGCGCAGCCTGAAACACATCGAAGCCCGCCTGGGCCGCCACCTGCGCTGATCGCCTGTTTGTGAGGACCGCTCCAATGCATTGTCAAACCATCGTTCTGGGCGCCGGCATCGTCGGCGTGTCCACGGCCCTGCACCTGCAGGCACGCGGGCGCAAGGTGATCCTGATCGACCGTGAAGAACCCGGCAGCGGCACCAGCCATGGCAACGCCGGGCTGATCGAGCGCTCCAGCGTCATCCCCTATGCCTTCCCCCACGAGCTGTCGAGCCTGTTGCGTTACGGCCTGAACCGCCAACCCGACGTGCGCTACAGCTTCACCCACCTGCCCAGGATCGCCCCATGGCTGTTCAAGTACTGGCAGAACTCCTCGCCCGCCGGCCTTGCCGTGGCCACCCAGGCCATGCTGCCGCTGGTGCAGCGCTGTGTCGAGGAACACGACGCGCTGATCGATGCCGCAGGCCTCGGCGAGCTGGTCAAGGCCAGCGGCTGGATCGAGGTGTACCGCAATGAAGAGGCCTACCGCAAAGCCGTGGCCGACGCCCATGCCCTGAAAGCCTATGGCTTGAAGTACGAAATTCTCGACCGCCAGCAACTGCACGCGCGCGAAGTGGACCTCAGCGACAAGGTGGTCGGCGGTATTCACTGGCTCGACCCCAAGACCGTCAGCAACCCCGGCGGCCTGACCCGCGGCTATGCGGCGCTGTTCGTCCAGCGTGGCGGCCAGTTCATCCACGGCGATGCCCGCACCCTGCGCCAGATCGGCAGCGACTGGCAGGTCGACAGCCGCCAGGGGCCGATCAGCGCGCCGGAAGTGGTGATCGCCCTCGGTCCGCAGTCGGCCGAGCTGTTCAAGCCGCTGGGTTATCGCATTCCGCTGGAAATCAAGCGCGGCTACCACATGCACTATCGTGCCCGTGACGGCGCCGAGCTCAAGCATTCGATCTGCGATGCCCAGGGCGGTTACGTGCTGGCGCCGATGGCCATGGGCATCCGCCTGACCACCGGCATCGAGTTCGCCGCCAGCAGCGATGCCGCCAACCAGATCCAGTTGCAGCGCTGCGAAGCGTTGGCGCGCAAGGTCTTCCCGCTGGGCGAGCGGATCGATGCCGAACCCTGGCTGGGCCGCCGCCCGTGCCTGCCGGACATGCGCCCGGTGATCGGCCCGGCCGCGCGCCACAAGGGCCTGTGGTTCAACTTCGGCCATGCCCACCACGGCCTGACCCTGGGCCCGGTGACCGGCCGCCTGCTGGCGCAAATGATCACCGGCGAAACACCCTTTACCGACCCTGCGCCGTACCGCGCGGACCGCTTCAACTGATCGCGGGAGAATAACAACATGACCGCTTCACTGAGCCTTGCTACCCCAACCCCTGCCCTTGCGGCTGACCCGCGCAAGGTCGTGGTGACCATCGAAGGCCTGAACAAGCACTACGGCGCCTTCCATGTGCTGCGCGACATCAACCTGCAGGTGCGCGAGGGCGAGCGTATCGTCTTGTGCGGCCCTTCCGGTTCGGGCAAATCGACGCTGATCCGCTGCATCAACCGCCTGGAAATCGCCGAACAGGGCAACATCCGCGTCAACGACACCGATCTTGCCCTGACCACCCGCCAGGCCGCCGAGGTGCGCAGCGAAATCGGCATGGTGTTCCAGCATTTCAACCTGTTCCCGCACATGAGCGTGCTCGACAACTGCACCCTGGCGCCGATGAGCGTGCGCGGCCTGTCGCGCAGGGAGGCCGAAGACCGCGCGCGCTTTTACCTGAACAAGGTCGGGATCGAAAGCCAGGCCGGCAAATACCCCAGCCAGTTGTCTGGCGGCCAGCAACAACGGGTGGCGATCGCCCGGGCGCTGTGCATGAAGCCAAAGATCATGCTGTTCGACGAGCCGACCTCGGCGCTGGACCCGGAGATGGTCGCCGAAGTGCTCGATGTGCTGGTGAAACTGGCCGATACCGGCATGACCATGCTCTGCGTTACCCATGAAATGGGCTTCGCCCGCCAGGTGGCCGAGCGGGTGCTGTTTCTCGATGGCGGGCAGATCATTGAAGACGCAGCGCCCGAGGCGTTCTTCAATAACCCGCAGAGTGCGCGGGCCAAGGGCTTTCTGGCGCAGATACTGCACTAACCTGGGATTACGAGCGCTGCGCGCTCGATCGCGGGTCAAGTCGAGGCGTCGCACCGCCGCTCCTACAACGAACCTGTAGGAGCGGCGGTGCGACGCCTCGACTTGTCCCGCGATGAGGCCAGCGCAACAATATTGGTTATGTTATAACGCACAACCTCATCCTTCCGGCGCTACCTCACCCATGCCACTCGCCAACCAACGCCTGCTTTGCATCGACGCCCTGCGCGGCCTGGTCATTGTCTTCATGCTCCTTGACCATGTACGCGAAACCTTCTTTCTGCACCGCCAGGTCAGCGACCCGATGGATGTCGCCAGCACCGACCCCTGGCTGTTCCTCAGCCGTACCCTCGCCCACCTGTGTGCGCCGGTGTTTGTCCTGCTGACCGGTTTGTCGGCTTACCTGTATGGCGAAAAGCACCAGGGCAAGGCTGCGGTCTCGGCCTTCCTGTTCAAGCGTGGCCTGGTCCTGGTGCTGCTGGAGTTCACCCTGGTCAGCCTGGCTTGGACCCTGGAACTGCCGCCCAAGGTGATCTACCTGCAGGTGATCTGGGCCATTGGCTTGAGCATGATCGCCCTGGCCGGCCTGGTGTGGCTGCCGCGCCCGCTGCTGGTGGTAGTCGGCGTGCTGATTGTCGCCGGGCACAACCTGCTCGACCCGCTGCACTTCGCTGCGGGCTCGGCGCTGCATATCCCTTGGGCGATCCTGCATGACCGTGGCTGGATCGAGGTAGCCGACAACTTGCGCCTGCGTACCTCGTACCCGTTGCTGCCATGGATCGGCGTGATTGCCCTGGGCTATGCCATGGCCCCCTGGTTTGCCCAAGGTGCGGATGCGCAGGCACGTCAGCGCACGTTGCTGCTGGCCGGCCTCGGTGCCCTCGCCGGCTTCCTGCTGCTGCGCTTGCTCAACGGTTACGGCGAAGCCCGGTGGCAGGTTGGCGAAACCACGTTGCGCACGCTGATGAGCTTTTTCAACATCACCAAATACCCGCCATCGCTGCTGTTCCTGGCCCTGACCCTGGGCGTCGGCCTGTTGCTGCTGCGCAGGTTCGAGCACCTGCAAGGCAGCCATGCGATCCGGGTGCTGAGCGTATTCGGTGCCGCGCCGATGTTCTTCTACCTGCTGCACCTGTACGCACTGAAAGTGCTGTACCTGATCGGCGTCGCCTGCTTTGGCCTGAACCAGGGCAGCTACTTTGGTTTCGACGGGGTCTGGTCGGTATGGCTGACGGCGATGGTCTTGAGCGTTGCGCTCTATCCGCCGGTGCGCTGGTTCGCCGTCCTCAAGGCCCGGCGCCGCGATATCGGTTGGCTGAAGTACTTCTGAACAGGCCCGCCCCTGCAATCAGGGGCAGGCCTGGCAAGGCTTACTGCGGGTGCATTTTTGATTTGATCAGGCCGGCGATGAAGGCGAGCAACGCGCCCCCTGCACCGCCGCCGACAATACTGCTGATCAGTGCCGGCAGGTCCAGCGAACCGCCCGCGGCCACCGCCGCACCGGGTTCACCGGTAAAGGCTGCGAGTATCTGCCCGACAATCACCCCACCCACTCCACCGAAGATCGAGTTGAGTAGCGGGCCCATGCTTTGTTTACTCATACCGGCTGCGTTGCCGCCCACCACACCGGCAACAATCTGAATAATCAGACTGACAATATCCATGATCCAACCCCTTTGTAGCGTTATCAATTGACGACTCGCGTCCTGCTACTTCAGAAAGTCACGACCACGGGAACAGAGACGCCGCGCTCCGGTCAACGACGGCACACTGTTGCGGATAGGCACAGTATAGGTAGCCAGCGGCCAGTGCGCCAAAACGGCGCTCAGGGCTTGATGTTCTTCAGGCAGTTGAGCAGGCCCAGCAGCTCGTGCAGTTTGTCTTCGCCGAATTGCTCAAGGATGCGCTGGTAGTTGTGTTCCATGTCTTCGCTCATGTCGACGAAGCATTGCTGGCCCTGTTCGGTCAGGCCGACAAACACCCGGCGCTGGTCCTGGGTCGACTTCTTGCGCCGCACCAGGCCGTCACGCTCCAGGCGCGCCAGCACGCCGGTCATGCTCGGCTTGAGGATGCAGGCCTGCTCGGCCAGTTGGTGGCTTTCCAGTTCGCCTTGCTGGCGCAGGATGCGGATCACCCGCCACTGTTGTTCGGTCAGGCCATGGGCGTTGAGCGAGGGGCGGAAGAAGGCCATGGCGGCTTCGCGGGCTTGCAACAGGGTCAGGGTCAGGGACGGTCTTGGAGTGGGCATGATTCAGGCTGGTAGTCATCGGTGACAGCCAGCTTAAGAGAAACCGCGCGATGCAGCAAAGCCGCGCAGGCGCTGGTTCGGCCATACACCGGACGCTTGTTAAATATAATGAACTGGCCGCAGCAGGCGCCTTGCCGGTTATCGGGGGCTGCAGGCTGATAATTGCATCCAGGCAATCTCAAGCTTCGCCCGTGCAATCTGAAGTCGTTTGACATATTAAACGGCTCTGGCAAGCTATATGACAGGTTTCGACCGGATACAGCCCCTTGCTTGGCGTACCGGCAGTGCTCGAAACCTCAGGCAGCGCAAAGGTTCCAGCTGCGCGCCTGCACAATAATGACAGGCTGCGCCTGTCCCAAGGTGACATATGCCCAACAGCAACATTGGCAATAAGAATCAAACCCTTCGCAAACCCGTCGTGCTGATGACCATGGGCTCCCAGGAGCGCAAAGGCCACGACTATCAGGTAATGACCCACAAATACATCGTCCCGCTGGTAGAACACGCCGGCTGCGTACCGGTGCTGGTGCCGACCTGCTGCGGTACTGACGACCTCGAAGCCTACCTGGACATGGCCGACGGTGTTTACCTGACCGGCGCCGGCAGCAACATCGACCCGGCCCTGTACGGCCAGGAGAACGAAACCCCGGGCAAGGCCCAGGACCGCGACCGCGACCTGTTCGACCTGCCGCTGGTGCAACTGGCAATCGCCCGTGGCCTGCCGATTTTCGGCATCTGCCGTGGCATGCAGGAAATCAACGTGGCCCTGGGTGGTGACATCTACCAGAAGGTCTACGCCGAGCCAGGCTTCAACGACCACCGGGAAAACCCGGACGATCCGGTCGATGTCCAGTACAGTGCGGTTCACAGCGTCAAACTGGAGCAAGGCAGCTGGCTGCAAAAGTTGCTGCAGAGCGATGAAATCTGCGTCAACTCGCTGCACGGCCAGGGCCTGAAAAACCTCGGCGAAGGCATCGAACCCCTGGCCCGTGCCGAAGACGGCCTGGTCGAAGCCATCCACGCCCCGAGCCTGTCGCCGTTCCTCTTCGCGGTGCAATGGCACCCGGAATGGCAAGCGGCGAAAAACCCCGACTCGGTGAAGATGTTCCAGGCCTTCGGTGAAGCCTGCCGCAAGCAGGCTGCCAAGGGTCAGGTGGTGAAGAAGCTGGGTACCGCTGCCTGATTGTTGATTGAACTGGTTCCTTCGAGATTCGTTGGAGCCAGTTTGGTTTACTGGCGAAGCATGTTTTTCATTGCCGGCAAGGCCACGAGCAGCGCTAACAATAACCAGACAAACGATATGACTGTCGCAACGGTCATGTTGATCGACTGTTTATATACAACTACAGCCAGTACGAACTGAGTAGTCGGTAAAAGAAACTGGAATGTACTCATTGTCGTCAACGCCAAGCGTCTGGCCGAAAACGCGATCAGCAGTAACGGCACCACCGATACCAGCCCGGCAAACAGCAGGACAATCGACATCGACGTGGGCATCCTCACGGGCAACGCCATCTCCCATGAAGTAAAAAGCAGTGCTACCAGGCAAACCAGCGATAACAGCAAAGTTTCCAGTGCAGTTGCGCATAAGGCATCAATCGTCGATACCTTCTTCAAACACACATACCCGCCCCACGTAAGCGCTATCGCCAGATAGATGCCATGATTCAGCCCCTGTGCGTACACCGCCAAATAGGCCAGTGCGATGCCAATCAGAACGAAAGCAACTGTGTGCAGGCTGCTCAAACGCTCACTCAGCATCAGCACGCTGGCTGCGACCGTGATGCAAGGAGCAATCAAATACCCCAGACCAGACTCCAGGACGAAACCCTGAATAGAGGCGTAAATGAATAAGCCCCAGTTCGTCGCCAGGAGCAATGCAGCCACCCCGTGAACGACTACGCTGTTCAGCGTTAAATTCCGGTAGAGCGCACCCAGCTTACCCAGCAGCACCAGCGCCAGCATCAACACAGCCAGCGAGAGCAACACCCGGTAAGCAACGAGCACCGAGGGTGAAACCTCCCGCAGCGCCTTCCAGTACAGCGCCGAGCCCCCTAACCAAATATTGGCGCCCATCCCAGCGATGATTGCCAGCGTATTGCTCCTGCCTGTTGTTTGGTCAGGTTTGCGGGTCACGGTCTCTGAAGGCGACATGGAAGGACCAACCTGGGTCGATGGCAAGGGATATCGATCCTAGTCGCAATTGCGACCGTCAGAGTTGAGATTACTCTGACATTGAGGAAGGATTGATCCTGTTTCTTCGGCTAAGGCAAGACCTGTAAACCGTGTCCCCGGTTTGCAATGTTTCTCACCCCTGCACTTCGACGCCAGACCCCTGCAAACGCGGCGCCCAGTCCTCGACTTCGGCCTTTTCCAAACGTCGTGACAGGGTCCGGCGCCAGGAAGCCGCCAACGGCAGTTCCAGGCACTGGCGAATCACCTCGAGGTCGACCTGCCTGTCGAACAGCACCGACGACAAGCGCGCTACCGACCACTGCGGATGCGGCCGTTCGATCAGCTCGATGTTCATGCCGGCAGCCAATATGCCTTCTTCCAGCACCCGGTAGTACCAGCCGGTACGGCCGCTTTGCTGGACCCGCAACGACATGTCTTTTACCCCGAAGCGGTCATTGAGTTTCCAGCACGGCATGCGCCCCTGGGAAATCTCCAGCAGCGCGCTGCCAGCGCGAAAGCGATCGCCCAGGCATACGGTCTGCTCGGTCCAGCCGCAGGTGCTTAAGTTTTCGCCGAAGGCGCCCGGAGCCTGCAGCAGCGGATGCTCGCCCAGCTCTGCAGCCCAGGCGGCATAGTGTTCGCGGGGGTAATGGTGGATGGCCTTTTCGACCCCGCCATGCACGCGCAAGTCGCCCTGCTCGTCGCCAACCAGGCCCAGTTCGGTGACCGCGACCTCGCCGTCACGCGGCATCTTGGCGATGGCACTGGATGAGCCCGGACGGGTGAAAGGCACGGCGCGCCCGGTCAATACGCTTTGCAGTTGCAGTTGTTGCGCCAGCATGGGCGACTCGCTCCTGGTGAAGTTCGGCGAAGTGAAAGGGTATCACTGAGCGCCGCCCGCACCAGTGCTCAATAGCTATCTGCCAGGCATGGGCAAAAGTCCTCGAGCCTCGCTATGCTGCAAGGCATGAACGCCACCCTGCCCACCCGCACCCCCTGCCCGCCCGGCGCTTGCGACTGCGGCCGCGAGACGCTGCAGGACCCGCGCATCCTGCTGCTGACGCGCCAGGAAGAAAGGCGCCTGCTCGAACGCCTGGAAAACCTGCAGAGCCTGGACGACCTGGAGCACATGCAGCGGCGCTTGTATGAGCAGTTGGGGATTCGGCTGCAGATCACCCCGAGCTTCAACGAGGTGCGGACCATGCGCGGCATCAGCATCCAGATCGAAGACCTGCCGGGCTTGTGCCGCAAGACCCGGCAGAACATTCCGGCGGCGATTCGCCGGGCACTGGAGAAGCAGCCGGAGATTGCCTACCGGCTGCTGGATGCCCATGACTTGTTGCGCGATACCTGAAGGCTTACCAGTTGTAGGTCAGGTCGGTGGTGATGGTCCGCCCTTCGCCGTAGTAGCAGTCCACGTCACTGGTGCAGCGGCTGACGTAGGTCTTGTCTTCGAGGTTCTGCAGGTTCATCTGCACCTTCACGCCCTTCAGGCGCAGCGGCGATTGCTGCAGGTCGTAGGAGAGCATGGCGTCGTACACGGTGTAGGACGGGATGCTGAAATGCCCGTCGGCAAAATCGGTACCGTCGCTACCGCGCACATAACGCGCGCCCAGGCCCATGCCGAGGCCGGCGACCTTCGTGTCGCCGGTGAAGTGGTAATCCAGCCACAGCGCTGCGGTCATCGGCGGCGTGCCGGACGGATGACGGCCTTCGCGGCCGTCGTTGTCCTTGGTGTAGACCACGTCGTTGCGCGACACCGAGGCGATCAGGCCGAGGTTGTCGGTGAGGCTGGCCTTGCCCTCAAGCTCGACACCGCGTGAACGCAGCTCGCCGACCTGGCTGTTGAAGCCGGGGTTGCCGACATCGGCGGTGAGGATGTTCTGCTGCTTGATCTCGTACACCGAGAGCTGGATGAAGCTGTCCTGGCCAGGCGGCTGGTACTTGATACCGGCCTCGACCTGCTTGCCGGTGGACGGCTCGAACGCTTTGCCGGCGTAGTCGGCGCCGGCCAGCGGCAGGAATGATTCGGAGTAGCTGAGGTAAGGCGTGACGCCATTATCGAAGGCGTAGCCCAGGCCGGCACGGCCGGTGAATTTCTCGTCCTTGACAGTGGTATGGGTGCCAGCGAGCGGCTCCTTGTTATCGGCCTCGGCCCAGTCATAGCGACCACCGAGGGTCAGGAACCAGTTATCCCATTTGAGCTGATCCTGCACGTACAGGCCGGTCTGGTTGATGGTGCGGTCCCATTTGAACGGCTGGCCGAAGTTCATAGGCTTGCCATACACCGGGTTGTAGAGGTCGATGATCGGCGGATTGCGGTCATACAGGCCGAGGAATCGGGAGTTGGAGTGGTAGTAATCGACACCGATCAACAGGGTGTGGGCAAGGTCGAAGGTGTTGAACTTGGCCTGGGCCATGTTATCGATGCCGAACACCTTGTTGCGCTGGGCCCAGTCGACGCCAAAGCGGGTCATGGCGCTCTGGTCGTCGGCGCCGGTGACCGGGTTGGGCACGAAAGCGTAGCCGTGCAATGGCGCCCGAAACTTGTCATCGACGTAGGCGTAGCGGGTGTTCTGCTTGAGGGTCCAGACATCGTCCAGCTCATGGCTGACTTCGTAGCCGAAGGTGTACTGCTCGCGATCATAGGCGTTGACCCCCGGTTCACCGATGAAGCGGCTGCGCTTGATCCGCCCGTTGGCGCTGGCGAACACCGTGCCCACCGCCGGCAAGCCCTGGGCTTCGGGCACGCCGTTGTCGCGCTGGTAATGCCCGTAGACGGTCAGGCGGGTCTGCTCGTTGGGGCTCCAGGTCAGGCTCGGGGCGATCATGTAGCGCTGCTGTTCGACGTAGTCGATTTCGCCGTTCTTATCCAGGCCCATGCCGGTGACCCGGTACTGGTACTCGCCCTGGTCATCCACCGGGCCGGCGAAGTCGAAGGCGCCATAGCGGCGGTCCTGGCTACCGCCACCGATCTTGACCTCATGCAGCGGCGTCGCGGTCGGGCGCTTGGAGACCATGTTGACCAGCCCGCCTGGCTGGTTCTGGCCGTAGAGCACCGAGGCCGGGCCCTTCATCACCTCGATGCGCTCCAGCGCGTAGGGGTCGATCTGCAGGGCGCCACCGGTACTGCCACCGCCATACGGCAGGTGCAGGCCGTCCAGGTACAGCGGCGTCGGGCTGAAGCCGCGGGAGGTCGGTTCGTCGAAAATCCCCACCCGGTCGGAGAAACCGCCACCGGTAATGCCCGGGGTGTAGCGCAGGGCCTGGGTAACGGTCTGCGAACCCAGCGCCGTGATTTCATCCTGGGTGATGACGTTGATGGTCTGCGGCACTTCCAGCACCGAGGTGTCGGTTTTGGTCGCGGTACCGGTGCGCTTGGCCACATAGCCCTGCACCGGGCCCCAGGCGTCTTCGCTGGCGTTGGAGACGATCTGGGTCAGGCCCAGCTCCAGCGCCCCGCTGTGCTCGGCCGGCACCAGGCTCCAGGTGCCGCCGGCGGTGATATTGAGGTTGAGGCCGCTGCCATTGAGGGCCTGGCTGGCCGCTTGCTCGGGCGTGAACTGGCCGCTGACCGCCGCCGAGCGCTTGCCTTGCAGCAGCGCCGGCTTGACCGACAGCACCCGCCCAGACTGACGGGCGATGCGGCTCAGGGCTTCGCCCAGGTCGCCGGCCGGGATATCGAAGCGCTGGCTGGCGCTGACGCTGCTGTCGGTTTGCGCCACGGTGTACAACGGCGCGCCGCTGCCCAGGGCGATGGCAAGGGCCAGCAGGCTGGGACGGATCATGGAGTCGGGCATGGAGGTGTTGGCTCGTTCAAAGTTGTTGTCGATAACGAGGACACGCCACGCAACAAACCCCCTCAAAGAAATCGCAATTATTTTTATTTAGATCACATCGATGCGGGTCAGCCAGCCAGCAAAACTGTCGACCCGGATCGGCAAGGTCTCGGCCAGGGAGCGCAGGGTGCGTTCACTGTCATCCAGCGGAAAGCTACCATAGACCCGCACCTGCGCGGCCTGCGGGCTGATGCGCAGCAGCCCGGCGCGGTACGGGCGCAAGGCTTCGATCAGCTCGCCCAGGGGTTCGTCGCGCACATCCACGCGGCCCTCGGTCCAGCTCGCCCGGGTACGCAGCGACGCGGCCAGCGGCTGGCTGGCGTGGCCATCGAAACGAAAAGCCTGGCCCTCCTCCACACGCAAGGCGGGCGCACTGCCGCTTCTGAGCAGCACGCTGTGCTGCTGCACCGAGACCAGGCTCTGTTGTTGTTCCTGGCGCACGCTGAAGCGCGTGCCCAGGGCCTGCACCTGGCCTTCGCGGGTGGCGACGACAAAGGGCCGGCCCGGCTCTGCAGCAACCTCGGCTTGCAGCTCGCCGTCGCGCAGCAGCACCAGCCGCTGCCCGGCGCTGAAGCGCACATCCACCGCGCTGCGCGCATTCAGGCACAGCCGTGAACCATCGGCCAGGGTGAAAGTGCGCCGCTCGCCGGTGCCGGTGCGCAGGTCGGCGAGCAGGTCGCCCAGTGGCGTCATGCGATTGCCGAGCGCGCCGGCGCCCAAACCCAGCAACAGCATTGCCAGGCCGCCGCCCAGGGCCTTGCGCCGCGACGGCGACGGCAAGGCGCGCAGGCTGCGGCTGGCCATGGCCAACTGGCCGGGGCTACGCTGCTCGGCCTGCTGCAGGTCGGCCAGGGGTTCGCCGAGCAAGGCGTTGACCCGCTGCCAGGCGGCCTGATGGCCGGGCGATTGCTTGAGCCAGGTGTTGAAGGCCAGCAGCAACGGGCTGCCGGCCGGGGCATTCTCCAGCTTGAGCAGCCAGTCCACCGCTTCGTGGGTAGCGCGGTCCAGTGGTGTGCTGCTCATTCTAGCCTGGCGCCCAGGCAATGCAGGAAGGCCCGGCGCAGGTCACGCTCGACCGTGGCCAGCGACACCCCCAGGTGCTCGGCGATGGCCGGCTGGCTCAGGCCTTCGAGACGATGCAGGATGAACCCATGGCGCACCCGCGTCGGCAGGCCGTCAAGCAGGCGGTCGATTTCAGCCAGGGCTTCGCGCACCAGCAGCACGTCTTCAGCCGAAGGCATGCACTGCTCGGGCAGGCTCGCCAGCTCGTCGAGATAGGCCTGCTCCAGCGCCCGGCGGCGGAACAGATTGCTCAGCAGGCGGCGGGCGACAGTGGCGAGAAACGCCCGCGGCTGGTCAAGGGCGGGCAAGGCGCTGCTGGTCATGGCCCGCACAAAGGTGTCCTGGGCCAGGTCCGCGGCATCGTCCGGGCAGTTCAGCCGCCGGTACAGCCAGGCTCGCAGCCAGCGGTGATGGTCACTGTAGAGGTGGGCGACGATAGCCTTGGAGTCGACAGAGCTCGGCACGAGGGTGATCACACATTAATGGTAATTACTCTCATTATCATGATGCTGGAGTGATTGCACAATCCCCTTTCGCGGGGCAAGCGGACTTGCCCCGCGCGGCGGGCTCAGCGCAAACGCGCCCTGATCCGGTGGCAAACATCCAGCACCTGCTCCACCTCACCCTCGCCCAGGTCGATCTTGCAGGCCATGTTGCTGAACACCTGCGCCGCCTCGGCCTTGAGCTCACGGCCCTTGTCGGTCAGCAACAGGTTGCGCCGGCGACGGTCGTTGGGGTCGAGGTACACGGTGATGAAGCCGTTGTCGGCCAGGCGTTTGACGATCGGCGTCAGGGTGCCAAGGTCGAACAGGGTCAGCTCGCTCAGGGCGCTGATCGAGACATCGTCCTGGCCCCACAGGCCGGCCATCACCAGCAGTTGCGGGTAGGTTACGCCGCGCTTTTTCAGCGGCTCGGCGTAGTCGCGAACCATGGCGTTGGCCGTCGAGTACAGCGAGAAGCACAGCATCCGGTCGAAGTCGAAGGTCGGGTCAAGCATAGGCACCTCCGCGCACACGGCTCAGTTCATGCACGGCATTGACCAGCGTGGCCACCGCCTCGGGCGAGGTCGCCGGGGAAATCCCGTGGCCCAGGTTGAACACATGGCCAAAGCCCGCAGCGGGCGGCCCGAAGGCCTGCAGGGTACGCTGCACTTCATGGCGGATACAGGCCTCATCACCCAGCAACACGCTGGGGTCGAGGTTGCCCTGCAGGGCAACACTGTTACCCACCAGTTGCCGGGCCATGCCCAGGTCGCAGGTCCAGTCCAGGCTCAGGGCATCGGCGCCGCTGTCGGCCATCTCCGCCAGCCACGGGCTGCCGCCCTTGGTGTAGATGATCGACGGTACGCGCTGGCCGTGGTGGGTCTTGTGCAGGCGCGCCAGCACCTCGCGCATGTAGAACAGCGAAAACCGCTGGTAGGCGCCGTCGGCCAGCACCCCGCCCCAGGTGTCGAAGATCATCAGCGCCTGGGCACCGGATTCGATCTGCGCATTGAGGCTGGCCGCCACCGCCTGGCTGGTGACCTGGAGAATGCGCTGGAGCAGCTCCGGGCGGCGGTAGAGCATCTTCTTGATCAGCTGGAAATCGCCCGGCGGGCCGCCTTCGACCATGTAGCAGGCCAGGGTCCAGGGGCTGCCGGCAAAGCCGAGCAGTGCCACCTTGGGGTCAAGCTCGCGGCGGCTCTGGGCCACCGCCTGGTACAGGTAGTCCAGCGCTTCGGGCTCTGGCACGCGCAGGCGCTTGATGGCCTGCTCGTCACGCAGCGGATGGCGAAAGCGCGGGCCTTCGCCATGGCCGAAATACAGGCCCAGGCCCATGGCATCGGGCACGCTGAGGATGTCGGAAAAGACGATGGCTGCATCCAGGTTGAAACGCCGCAAGGGTTGCAAGGTGGCTTCGGTGGCGTAGTCCGGGGTTTTCACCAGGCTCAGGAACGACCCGGCCCGGGCCCGCAGCTCGCGGTACTCGGGCAGGTAGCGCCCGGCCTGGCGCATCAGCCAGACCGGCGTATGCGTTGTCGGCTGACGCAGCAAGGCCTTGATTAGGGTTGTAGTGTGCAAGGACAGGTAACTCGTACTGGATTCGCGAGAATCGTTGGAAAGACCGCCTATCAGTGGCGGTTGGGCAAAGCGTGGGCAATCTCGCGGCGCAAGGCCTCGATGCTGGCGCGGTAATCGCCCTGGGCGAAAATCGCCGTGCCGGCCACGAACATGTCGGCGCCGGCGGCGGCCACCTGGCCGATGGTGTCAAGGTTGACGCCACCGTCCACCTCCAGACGTATCGCCCGGCCACTGTCGTCGATAAGCTTGCGCGCTGCGGCAATCTTGGGCAATACCGCAGGGATGAACTTCTGTCCGCCAAAGCCCGGGTTGACCGACATCAGCAGGATCAGATCGAGCTTGTCGAGCACGTATTGCGCGGCGTCCAGGCCGCTGGCCGGGTTGAACACCAGGCCCGCCTTGCAGCCCAGGTCCTTGATCAGTTGCAGCGAGCGGTCCAGGTGCAGGGTCGCCTCGGGGTGAATCGAGATGTAGTCGGCGCCGGCTTCGGCAAAGGCCTGGATCATCGCATCCACCGGCGTCACCATCAGGTGCACGTCAATCGGCGCGGTGATCCCGTGGCTGCGCAGGGCCTTGCAGAACTGCGGGCCCATGGTCAGGTTGGGCACATAGTGGTTATCCATCACATCGATATGGATGACATCGGCACCGGCGGCCAGTACCTGCTCGGCTTCAGCGCCGAGGCGGGCGAAATCGGCCGCCAGAATCGACGGTGCAATCCAGAACTCTTTCACGGGTGTACTCCATTACTCATTGACTAATCGTTGCCGCGGCCCGGGTTCACGCTGAAGCAGCGCGGCGTTGATCTGCGCGATCAAGGCCGTGCCGGGTTCCTCCAGGTGAAAATGATGGCCACCCTCATGCCAGTGCACCTGGGTGGCCCAGGGCAAGGCGTTTTTTCTTTTATCGAACTGGGCACCGGCAAACAGCCCCTGGCGCCCGAGCAGCAGGTGCAGCGGGCAGCTGATCTGGCGCAAAAAGTCGCAGGCCTGGCGCTCGGTCAGTTGCATAGGCTCAGGCAGCACCAGGCGTGGGTCGTGGCGCCAGCGGTAACCGTCGCCGACACTGAGCAGGTCGCGCATGGCCAGCAGCCGCGCGCCCTCGGCGCACAGGGTGCCGTCGATGCTGTTGCGCCGCTCGCCGATGGCCGCTTCAAGGCTGCCAAACTGTGCCGATTGCGGCGCTGAAAACCCATGCAAGCGGGTACGCAAGGCCAGGCGCAGCAGGCGCTGGGATTTTTTCAGGTGCTCGACGGTGTCCTCTTCGGCAATGGTAAAAGGCGCGCCCATGCCATCGATGAACACCATGCTGTCGATCGACTTGTTCATCGCCGCCAGAATCGATGCAACCCCGGTGCCCATGGAGTGCCCCAGGACCGAAAAACGCTTCCAGCCCAGGCACTCGACCAGGGCGTTCATGTCGTCGGCGTGTTCCCACAGGTAATAGCCGCTGTCACCCCGGCGGTGCTCGGAGCGGCCGTGACCGGCCAGGTCCGGGGCGACCACGAAGCAGTCCTCGAGCAGCGGCGCGATCCGTTCGAACGACGCTGCGTTGTCCAGCCAGCCATGCACGGCGAGCACCGGGTGGCCGCGCTCATTGCCCCAGATGCGCAAGGCGAAATGGTTGCCGTTGACGTCCAGCGATTGCTCGCGACCTCTGTTGCCCAGACTCATATCCGCACATCCTGTATGCCTGAATCACCGATAAAAAAGCGCCACTCAACCGGCCACGGCCAGTTGCGCATGGCGCGCTGTCTGTTGCAGTTGCTGCAAGTCGAACTTGCCATTGGCGGTGCGCGGCAGGTTGCCCTCGATGCTGATCGACAGCGGCACCTTGTGCGCTTCAAGGCCATGGCGGCAACGTTCGAGCAAATGCTCGGCACTCAGGCTGACACCTTGGCCCAAGGTGACGAACGCCCATAGCCCCTCGCCGACCGAAGCATGTTCGATACCGACCACCGCCGCCGCTTCGACACCGTCGATGGCATACAGAAAGCTCTCGACCTCGCTGGGGCTGACCTTCATGCCGCGCGATTTGATCATGTGGTCCATGCGCCCCTGGAAGTACAGGTAGCCATCCTGGTCGAGGCTGCAATAGTCACCGGTGTACAGCACGCTTTCCCCCGGGTACGGGCCCGGCTTGAGTTTTTGCGCGGTGGCCTGGGGGTTGCGCCAATAGCCGGCCATCACCGTGGCGCCGCGAATCACCAGCTGGCCGACCTGATGCGGCGTGTCGATGCGCCGGCCCTCATCGTCCACCAGCCACAGCTCGGTGTTGGGGATGGCGATGCCGACACTGCCCGGCTTGTCGTCGATGTCCTCGGGCGGCAGGTAGGTGCAGCGCTTGCACTCGGTCAGGCCGTACATCGAGAAGATCAGCGCCTGGGGGAACAGGCCCTTCATCTGCGCAATATGGTTGGCCTTCAAGGCCGCGCCGGTGTTGGTGACCATGCGTACCTGCGGGAAGGTCGCCTCGCGCTTGTGCGCATACTCGTGCAGGAGCATGAGCATGGTCGGCACGAACGGGATCACCGTGACCTGGTACTGGCGGATCTTCTTGATCAGGAAGATCGGCCAGGTGAACTCCTTCTCCAGCACCAGCGTGGCCCCGGCGCTCAGGGCCATGATCATCTGGTACAGGCCGTAGTCGAACGACAGCGGCAGCGAGCACAGCACATTGTCGCTGGCCTGGTAGCCCAGGTAGGTGTGCAACGAGTTGAGCGCCGCGAGCATGTTGCGGTGGGTGAGCATCACGCCCTTGGGCGCGCCGGTGGAGCCGGAGGTGTAGATGATCGCCGCCAGGTCCAGGTCAAGGTTGCCGCACGGCAGCGGAATGCCGGCGCCCTGCCCCAGCAGGCTTTCAAGCGTGTGGGTATCGGCTGCATCGGCTTCGCCGTCGAGCAACACAATGGCCTTGAGGTAGCTCAGCTCGGCGGTGCCGGGCGCCAGGCTGGCGAATTTCTCCGAAGTGGTGATCAGCACCGAGGCCTCGGCATCGCGAATGATGTAGTCGAGGCTGTCGGCCGGGGTTTCCAGGCCGACGTTGACCATCACCCCGCCGGCCCGCAGCACGCCCCAGAAGGCACAAACGGTTTCGACCCGGTTGCCCAGGCACACCACCACGCGTTCCTGGCGCAGCAGGCCATTGACCTGCAGGCCGGCAGCCAGGCGCCCGCTGGCTTCATCGAGCTGGGCGTAGGTGTAGGTTTCATCGGCGTAGATGATCGCCGCTTTGTCCGGGTGCAGGCCGTTGGGGGTTTCCAGCACCTGCTGCAGGAGGACGTCAGACGCCTTCATGCTGCACCTCGGTACGCGACCGGCGCGCGACCGCTGGCTGACGATGAGCGTCGATGTAGCCCGCCAGGGTCGCCACGGTGTTGAAGTGGCCCGGGGCGATGGTGTCGGGGTTGACGAAGAAGCCTTCGATGTCGTCTTCGAGGTTGACCAGCAGCTCCATCGAGGTCAGCGAGTCCAGGCCGAGGTCGTCGCGCAGGTGCGAGTCGGCGCTGATCACGGTGTTTTCCGGCAGCTTCAGCACCACCCGCAGGATCTCGCCAAGCTGGCGCTGGGTCGCGGCCTGGGCGATCGGCGTCGGCTCGCCAGGTGCCGGTGCCGGTGCGGCGCCGAGCATGGCCGACAGTGGTACGTCGGCATGGCTGTCGCGGATGTCCAGGGCGGTTTGCCGGGCGCGGGCGAGGAACAGCTGGCCGTTGCTGACGATCACCTCGGCCGGGTGGCCATGGCTGTGGAACAGGGTGGGCGATGCGGACGGGCCATAGGCGCCGGAAGCGGTGACAGCGAGGATGTCGCCCTCGTGCAGGGTTTCGATCTGCAGGTCGCGGGCCAGCAGGTCGTCGGGACTACAGAGCGGCCCGGAGATATGGTATTCGCGCAGCGGTGCGCCGGTGCTGCCGGTGGCATGCACGATACGAAAGTTGCGCTTGAGCACCTGGCCGCTGCCGGCGGCGGCGCCATGGCAGTTGGTACCGCCATCAGTGACGGCAAAGGTCTTGCCGTGGTTTTCCTTGATGTTGTCGACCGTCACCAGCAAGGCGCCGCACTTGCCGGCGATAAAGCGCCCGGACTCGACGATGATGCGGGTCTGCGGGAACTGCTGGTTGAAGGCTTCGAACAGCGGCGCCAGCAGTTGCTTGAGCTGGCGGGTGTCGAGTTCGTTCTCGTTCTCGTAGTACTTGATGCCCAGGCCGCCACCGACATCGACCATGCTCATGTCCAGGTTGTAGCGCCGGGTCAGGCTGCGGAACAGGCCGAGGATGTACTTGGCGTTGTCGTACACCGATTGCGCATCGAGGATCTTGGTGCCGTTGTAGACGTGAATGCCCTTTATCTTCAGGTTGGGCAACGCTGCGTAGTCACCGAAATTGGCCACCGCGGTGTCTTCTTCGATACCGAAGTGGGTCGGCCGCCCGCCCATCTTCCACGGCGAGCCGGAGGCGGAGAAATTCGGGTTGATGCGGATCGCCACCGGCGCCACGCAGTTCAGCTCGCCGGCCAGGGCCGAGAGCTTGCGCAGCTCGGTCTCGGACTCGACGACGATGGCGAACACCCCGACCTCCAGGGCGCGCCGGTGTTCTTCAGGCTTTTTATAAGGCCCGAGGAAAATGATGTCCTGGGGGTCGACCCCGGCCTTGAGGGCAATTTCCAGCTCGCCCAGCGAGCAGACTTCGGTGTTACCGCCGTAGGAGCGGATCAGTTTTACCAGGGACAGGTTCGGGTTGACCTTCAACGCATAGAAGATGTCCACACAGTCCGGCAATGCATCGCGCAACTCGTTGAAACTGTTGCGCAGCACGGCTTCATCGTAGAGGTAGGTCGGTGTCCCGAACGTTGCTTTTGCCTGGACGACCAGTTCCTTGGAAAGCTTCATCTGTTGCTCCCTTCGTTCTTATAGTGTGCCGCCGCTGCGCGCGTACCCCGTCCCGGCTCGAAAGCACCGTTACAGGGGCGAATAGCGGGATGGCGTCAAGGTTGGTTGCGCACCACTGCCGGACGTGTGCTGGCGTCCGGCATAAAACTTTGCGCGCAAAGTTTGTGAAATTCTGCGGCCGCATTTGCGGTGATGTCAAGATAATTCCACGGGGTTTTGGCTGCGACACAGCGACACGCATTTACCGGCACGATCAATGCAGAACAGCAGTAATTCACTGCAGCTTGCCCATAACAGGTGCCGTATCGGCCAATGAATACGGGGGTTTGATCTGATCCGGTGTTAACGCAGGTTTCTGAGTCTGTTTTGTATGTCGGCAGCTTCCTAGAGTCTGCGCCTGTGCCCCTGCCCCACGGCAGGGCGAGCCATACAGGAACTGTGGAAACTAGCCATGAGCACACATCAACAGGCGCAGGCCTATAACTACAAGGTGGTCCGGCAATTCGTCATCATGACGGTGGTCTGGGGTATCGTCGGCATGGCCATGGGCGTCTGGATCGCCTCGCAACTGGTCTGGCCAGAACTTAACCTCGACTTGCCCTGGACCTCGTTCGGCCGCCTGCGCCCCTTGCACACCAGCCTGGTCATTTTCGGCTTTGCCGGTAGCGCGCAATTTGCCGCCAGTTACTACGCCGTGCAGCGCACCTGCCAGGTGCGGCTGTTCAGCGACAAACTTGCCGCCTTCACCTTCTGGGGCTGGCAGGCGACCATCGTGATCATGCTGGTAAGCCTGCCCCTGGGCCTGACCACCACCAAGGAATACGCCGAGATCGAATTCACCGGCGCGGTGTGGATGGCCATCGTCTGGGTCGCCTACGGCATCGTCTTCTTCGCCACCCTGATGCGCCGCAAGGCCAAGTACATCTACGTCGGCAACTGGTTCTTCGGCGCCTTCATCGTGGTCATCGCCATGCTTCACGTGGTCAACCACCTGTCGATCCCGGTCAGTTGGTTCAAGTCGTACCCGGTGTACGCCGGGGCCACCGACGCCATGGTCCAGTGGTGGTACGGCCACAACGCCGTGGGCTTCTTCCTGACCACCGGCTTTCTCGGCATGATGTATTACTTCGTGCCCAAGCAGGTCGGTCGCCCGGTGTACAGCTATCGCCTGTCGATCGTGCATTTCTGGGCGCTGATCACCCTGTACATCTGGGCCGGCCCGCACCACTTGCACTACACCGCCCTGCCCGACTGGGCGCAATCGCTGGGCATGGCCATGTCGCTGATCCTCCTGGCACCCAGCTGGGGCGGCATGATCAACGGCATGATGACCCTCTCCGGCGCCTGGCATAAGCTGCGCAGCGACCCGATCCTGCGCTTTCTGGTGCTGTCGCTGGCGTTCTACGGCATGTCGACCTTCGAAGGCCCGATGATGGCGATCAAGACCGTCAACGCCCTCTCGCACTACACCGACTGGACCATCGGCCACGTACACGCCGGTGCCCTGGGCTGGGTGGCGATGATCACCTTCGGTTCGCTATACCACATGATCCCGAAAGTGTTCGGCCGCGAGCAGATGTACAGCGTCGGCCTGATCAACCTGCACTTCTGGCTGGCGACCATCGGCACCGTGCTGTACATCGCCTCGATGTGGGTCAACGGCATTGCCCAGGGCCTGATGTGGCGCGCCACCAACGACGACGGCACCCTCACCTACTCGTTCGTCGAGGCGCTGGTGGCCAGCCACCCGGGCTTTATCGTGCGCTTTGTCGGCGGCGTGTGCTTCTTGAGCGGCATGCTGCTGATGGCCTACAACACCTGGCGCACCGTGCGTGTGGCCGATGAAAAACTGGCGCTGAACAACGCCAGCCTGGCCTAGGAGGCCCGACCATGGATGACTGGCTGTATGCACTGTATTGCCTGAGCGGCGTACTGTTCTTCTACCTGGTCACCAGCGCCTGCCTGCAGCGTCACAGCGGCGAAGTGGACGATCAGGCCAGCCTGATACCCTTCGCCGATGACCCGGCGGTGGCCCGCCGGGTCGAGGCCGCCACCGGCAAGCCGGTGCCGGCAGTGGCGCCGGATGCGGCCCTGAAGGCCTGAACCGCGCCGGGCTCAGAAGGCGCCCAGGTAGCCCTGCCCGCGCAGCACTGCCACCAGCTGCGCGACGCAGGCGTCGACATCCTGGCTTTCGGTGTCCAGCAGCAGCTCCGGCTGCTGCGGCGCCTCGTAGGGCGAGTCGATACCGGTAAAGTTCTTGATCTGCCCGGCCCGGGCCTTCTTGTACAAGCCCTTCACATCGCGCTGCTCGCAGGTAGCCACGCTGGCCTTGACGTAGACCTCGACAAACTCGTCGCCCTTGACCAGCTCGCGCACCAGCTGGCGGTCGGCGCAGAACGGCGAGATGAACGAGCACAGCACAATCACCCCGGCATCGACAAACAAGCGCGAGACCTCACCCACGCGGCGGATGTTCTCGATGCGGTCGGCTTCGCTGAAACCCAGGTCCTTGTTCAGCCCGTGGCGGACGTTGTCGCCATCGAGCAGGTAGGTATGAAAGCCCTGGTCGATCAAAAACTGATCCAGTGCATTGGCGATGGTCGACTTGCCTGCCCCGCTCAACCCGGTGAGCCAGATGATGCACGGCTTTTGCCGCTTGAGCCTGGCCCGTGCCTGCTTCTCGACCGCTTGTGGATGCCAGACGATATTGGTTCCGACTTTTCCCATGTCCATCGACCTCATGCAATAACGGTTGAAGTTCCACTTCACGCTGTGTCATCGGCTGCCCGGCGGTTCAAACCGGCGGGAACGGCAGCACCCGGTCGATGACATAGGTAGACAGTTTTTGCGGTAACAACTTCTGCACCAGGATCAGCAGCTTGACGTCACTGGACAGGTTGATGCGAAACTGGCGCCTGAAGCAGCCCTTGAGAATCGCCGCGGCCGCCTGGCCTGCGGGCATCGGCTTGCCACGGCCCATCTTGGCCTTGATCCAGGCCGGCATATGCTCAAGCTCACCGGCGTACATCGGCGTGTCCAGGTCGCCCAGGCAGGCCAGGTGCACGTGCACCTGGCGCGGCAACAGCTCGCGGCGGATGGCATCGGCAAAGTTGTTCAGGCCGCCCTTGGAGGCGGCGTACAACGAATAACCGGCCGCGCCGACCAGGCCAAAGCCCGATGAGATGAACAGCACATGGGCGCCGCGGCGCAGCAAGGGGATGCCCAGGTAGGTGGACGACACCGCGCCGAGCAGGTTGATCTTCAGGTTGCGGTTGACCTCCTGCAGGCTCTTGTAATCGCCCAGCAGGTCGATGGTGGCAATCGCCGCGTTGACGATCAGAAAGTCGATGGCCTCAAAGCGCCGGCTGATCGTGGCAAAGGTGCTGCACATGGCCTGCTCGTCGGCAACATCACAGACGAAGGTGTGCACGTTGATCCGGCTGTTCAGCGCCTCAAGGCTGGCCTTGGCCGCCTGCAGCCGGCCCTCGTCGCGGGCCAGCAGCAGCACGTCATAGCCTTTTCTGGCCAGTTGCCCGCCCAGCTCCAGGCCCAGGCCGGATGAGCCGCCGGTAATCAATGCGATCTTGTTCATCGGCTTCACTGCCCCTGTATGCGGACGATCGGCGCCACCCGGTACTGGCCCGAGAGCAAGGCTGGCCCCGGGTTGTAGCAGCGCAGGTTGAGGTTGAAGTAGCCGCTGTGCGAAGGCAGCCAGTTCCCGGCGAACGGCGGCGCCACCGGCGCCTTGCCAATGAACACCGAGGTCGAGCCATCGGCATTGGCCTGCAACTGGTGATACAGCGAATTGACCGTGTACTTGTCCTGCGGGTTGTCGGTCAGGCGGCCCTGGTCGTCGTAGTAGCTGATCGACCAGAAGGCTTCAACCGGTGGCAACTGCCCGGCTTCAAAGCGGATTTCATACTGGTTGTCGCCATGCAGCAGGTTGCCTTCGCAATCGGTCCAGGCCATGAAGTACAGGCTTTCTTCCGCTACGTTGGCCCAGATGCCGTGCAACGACACCAGCGCACGCAGGATGTAGTCATGGCCGTAGTTGCCGATCGCCCCCGGCAACTTCCAGCCGTTGTTCAGCTCGCCACGCTCGAACACCTTGCCTTGCAGGATCGCCGTGGCTTGCACCACCGCGCGCGCCAGGCCTTCGCGCACTGCAGGTGCCAGGCTCTGGTGGGCGAAGCCGTTTTCAACGCTGATACCGACGTCGGCCATCAGCCCGAGCAACATGCCTTCGCTGGCGCTGGGCGGGACAAACTTGAGCACCGCGCCCAGCTCTTCGAAGAACGCCAGCTCCGCCGGGCAACTGGAATCGCCCGCACGCAGCGGCGCACAAGACCCCGGGGTAACCTGCGTCAGGTCAAAGCCCGGGTGGTCGGCGCCGTGCAGCGGTGTCAGGCGCAGGCCGTCCTGCAGGGCGTTAACCGCGCTCAGGTCTTCATGATCGCCCGCGGCAATGCGCCCGACAACATACAGAAAGTCGCTGTCGCTGTAGATCACCGTGGCCTGCGCCGGCACCCGATGCTGATCGCGACGGTTGGCAATCACCACGCTGGGCAGTTGTCGGCCATAGGTGCGGGTGCCGAGGTTGGCCAGGGTCTCCATGTACGGATCGAGCACCTGCAGGCCATACCAGCGCTCCTGGAAATCTGGCGCCGTGAGTACCAGCGGGCCCTGGTGCAAATCCAGTACCGCGGTTGAATAGAGAAAATCGGTGGCCGAGTTGACGAACTTGCTCGACGCCCGGGTCGACAGGCTGCGCATATGCTGGAAGGCGTTGATCGCCTGCCCCTGCGCTTGCGCGCCGTGGCCGACCACCTTGCCCAGGCGATACTTCCAGCACTCGACGATCGGCAGCCCCCAGACCACCAGTTGCACACCGACACTGAACGCCCAGTCCTGCTGACCCTGGGCAACCGTTTGGTGGATATCTTCAGCCATGCTCATGAACACACTTCCTGCGCTATAGAGGGGTGAGCCTGTGGCCCACGCGGACATTGACGGGTGAACCAGGGCACTCAGTAGTTCATGTCACAGGACCAGTCGCGGCTGTTATCGACGACGATGTCGGGCGGCAGGCTGTATTTCATTTTTTCCAGGGCAAAGCCCCAGTTGGCCTCGATGGCCCGGGCCTGCTGCTCGCTGTAGGTGTATTTGTTCTTTTTGTAGCCGGCGATCGATGCCAGGTAGGCCTCGATGTCTTTGAGCACGGCAGGCTCGAGCGGCAGGTCGAGGGTCTGGTAGATACGCTTGACTTCGTTGAGCGGGTCTTCGTCGAAGTCCTCGTAACTCACCTCGACCAGGTTGCCCGGCGGCACCAGGTCGCGCGCATCCCAGTAGGCATTCATGATCTTCCCGTACAGGCTGTAGCAGAGCTCGGAAAAGTCCTCGTTGGTGAACTCCTGCAGGGCCATTTCCTCGGCTTCCTTGACGAAGTCATGCAGTGCCGACACATAAATGTTGTAGGGGTTGCGCGAGATGTGGATGAACTTGGCGTTGGGATAGAGCTTGAGCAGCATCGGAATCCGTGCGGTGTTGTAGGGGTTCTTCAGCACCAGGCGCTTGCCGTTGGCCAGGAACGAGGCCTTCTTGATCACCTGCTGGTAGACCTTTTCCCAGTTCGCCACCTCGTCGGGGCTGGTCTGGAACAGCACGTACTTGTCGAAGCTTTCGCGGATGGTGCGCGGAAAGTGGTTGCAGTGGTGCGAGGTGGTCATCAGGCACGACAGGCTGAACTCTTCTTCCTGCGGCAGGTCGACGCCGATCTTCATGTTGTCCATCATCCGCTGCGCCGGCAGCAGGCTGGCAACCATGCGTTTGAGCAGCTTGTGGCGGCTGAGGATTACCGCGCAGGTGGGGAAGATCGCCTGCAGGGTGGTCAGGTAGCCCAGGCGCTTGTCCTGGCTGATGACGTTGTGCAAATGGGTGGTGCCGCTGCGCCAATGGCCGAGGATGAAGATCGGGTCTTCCTGCAGGCGGCTGCGCTCGATGGCCTTGTTGAACCGCAGGGTTTCCACCAGGCGCAGCGGCAAGGTCAGCGCCGTGCCGCACAGTGTCAGGGTGAAGGTCGCCAGCTTGTCGCGGCTGACGCCGCCATGCTTGATGACATTGCGGATCAGGTTGCTGGCACTGCCGCCGATGTACGGATGCACCGACAGCTTGCCTTGTTTCTTATCGCTCATGATGACTCCCTTGTTTTTATAGTTATGCGCAGACACGCTCAGCCTTCGCGCTGTTGCGCGCTGGCCTGCGGTGCATCGAGCAGGTCCATTTCCATCAGGGTTTGCAGGGTGGCGGCGACCGCCTTGTCCAGCTCCGCGGCGCTGAGCTGGGAGTGGATCGAATAGCGCACCACACCCATGCCCGCCGGGATTGCCGGCTGCAGGAACACCGAGGTCAACACCCCGCGCTGCTGCAACTTGCCGTAGAACACGCAGGCTTGCTGTTCGTCGTCGAAAAACAGCGAGACGATCTGGCACTGGCTGTCGCCCACCGCCACCCCGGCCTCCTGCAACTGGCGGCGAAACTCGCTGGCGTTGTCCAGGCAGCGCCGGGCGCGCTCGGGTTGGTGCATGATGATGTTCAGCGCAGCCAGGTGCCCCGCCGCCGAGACGCTGGAGGTGGCCGAGCTGAAAATCACCGAGCGACAGCCGGCGCGCACCAGCTGCATGGCTTGGGCATTGCCGGCAATCAGCCCGCCGTGCCCGCCCAGCGCCTTGTTCAGGCTCACCGTGCGAAAGTGCACGCGTTCGGCCAGGCCCAGTTCCACCGCCAGCCCGCCGCCGTTGCCGAACATGCCGAAGGAATGCGCCTCGTCGAGCACCAGCAGGCACTCGTGGGCTTCGCAGATTTCCAGGTAGCGGCGGATGTCGCCGATCGAGCCGTCGGTGCTGTACACCGCATCGATGACGACGATGCCCGGGCCGTTCTTCTCCAGCCGGCGCAGCAGGTCGTCGGTGTCGTTGTGTTCGATGACGATCTTCTTGCCCAGCGACAACTTGATGCCGTCATACAGCGACGCATGGGCATGCCTGTCGATGTACACCGGCTTGAACAGCGGCGTGATCGCCTCGAGCAGGCCGACGTTGGCGGCCCAGCCGGAGGTGGTCAGAATCGCGTCGTCGGCGCGCATGCAGCGGGCCATCTGTGCGCGGAACGCCTCGCACTCATCGGCGCTGCCGCCAAAGATGCTCGACATGAACGACTCGTCGCGCAACTGGGCATTGGCCCCGGCGCGGGCGGCACTCACGGCCGGGTGATTGCCCAGGCGCAGGTAGTCGTTCTGGTGCAAGGCGATGTAGCCGCTCAGGTCGCTCGGCTGGCAGAACGGGAACGGGTCGAGGCTGGCGACGAACTCGCAAGCCGGGCGCATGTGCTCAACGTACCAGTCAGGCACGCGCGCCGGGTTAGAAGTGTGCAGGGGTGCGTTCATGGTCAGGCCATCCCGATCATTTTCTTCAGGAACCAGCGTGAACTGCTGGTATAGGGCGCGCGCACCGCATCAAGGAAGTTGATGCGCGACTGGCGGAACACCGGCTTGAAATGGCTGAAGGCCTGGAACCCGCGTTCGCCGTGATAGGCACCGAAACCGCTGTTGCCGACGCCGCCGAACGGCAGCGATTCCTGGGTGTAGTGCAGCAGCGTGTCATTGATGGTCACGCCACCGGCCACTGTGCTTTTGAGCACGTAGTCCTCGACGTTATGGTCGTCGGTGAACACATACAGGGCCAGTGGCCGCGGGCGCTGGTTGATGTAGCCAACGGCGCTGGAAAGCTGCTCGTAAGGCACGACAATCAGCAGCGGGCCGAAGATCTCGTCCTGCATGATCCGCGCATCCTCGGGCGGGTCGATCAACAGCGTCGGCAACAACCTGCGGCTCTGCGCGCAAGACAGCTGCTGCGGGTACACCGGGTGCTGCTGCGCCCCACGGCCAATGGCATCGTCGCAGTAACCCTGCAGGCGCTCGAAGTGGCGGCTGTTGATGATGCTGGTGTAATCCGGGCTGTGCAGCGGGTCGGGGTACATGTGCCGGACCTGCGCGCTGAACGCCTCGACGAACTCGGCCTGGCGCGCCTTGGGCACCAACACATAGTCCGGTGCGGTACAGGTTTGCCCGGCATTGAGCAGCTTGCCGGTCACGATCGACTTGACTGCGCGCCGCATGTCGAAGTGCTCGTCGATGATCACCGGCGACTTGCCGCCCAGCTCCAGGGTCAGCGCCGTGAGGTTGGCCGCCGCGGCCGCCATCACCTGCTTGCCGACCGAAGTGCTGCCGGTAAACAGCAGGTGGTTGAACGGCAGCTCGGTAAACTGCCGGGCCAGTTGCTGGTCGCCTTCGACCACGCACACGTGCGACGGCTTGAACGCCTTGGCCAGCATCACCTGCAGCAGGCGGCCGACTGCCGGGGCCATTTCGCTGGGCTTGATCATTACCCGGTTGCCGGCGGCCAATGCGGCGATCAGCGGCTTGATCACCAGGCCAAAGGGGTAGTTCCACGGCGACATGACTCCCACTACCCCCAGCGGCTGCGGCATCACCCAGGCGCGGGCGGGCTTGAAGTTGATGTCCACCGCGCAGCGCCGGCGTTTCATCCAGCGCTTCAGATGACGCTTGGCGTAGGTGCAGGCCTTGAGGCTGCCGACGATCTCGGCCATCAGCGTTTCTTCTTCGCAGCGGTGGCCGAAGTCCTTGTCCAGCGCCGCCTGGATCTGCGGGATGTGGCTGCGCACCAGTTGCTCGAGGTCGTCCAGCGCGCGCAGGCGCTCCTCAAGGCTGGGCATCGGCTGTTCGAGAAAGGCTGCCGTCTGTTGCTCGAAAATCGCCTGCAGCGCCGAGGCTGGCGCCTGTGGCTGATCACTCAAGGACACAGGGCGCACCTGGGCCGGGTCGGCAACACTGGAAATCGAATGGTTCATGTCCATCACCTGCCTTCAGTTACTCAGCCAGAGAAAGGGGTTGCTTGATCGGTGCCAGGCGGTGCCCGGGCACCAGTGCCGGCGCCTGGGCTTCATGGCGGGTCTTTCTCGACAGCCAGACTTTCTTGTAGCGATAGAACGGCGCGCCGGGGTACAGGTGGTGCGACAGGTGATAGTTCTGGCCGACGAACAGCGGGAAGAACAGCCAGTCCATGCCGACCCGGTTGTTGGTCGCCTGGTACTTGTTGTCGTGCGCCTTGGTGGCGTGGGGAAAGTGCGGCAAGTAGTCGAAGGTGATCGCCAGGAAGAACTGCGCGACCCGGGTCGGCAGCAGGTACAGCACCAGGAACGGTACGATCCAGCCCATCAGGCAGACGGTCACCACCACCGCCACGGCAAATAGCCAGGCCAGCCAGAACTCGACCTTCTCGGCGGTCGGCCGGGACTGATAAGAGCCGTTGCGAAAGTAGGTGGTGATGTAGGCACTGTCCATCATCAGCCAGCGCAGCGGCAGGGTCCAGGCGCGGCCGCCACCGCAGGAATAATCCGGGTCCAGGCGCGGATCATTGGTGTGATGGTGGTGGGCCATGTGCAGGAAGCGGTAAGTGCGCAAGAACGGCGTCAGGGTCACCAGCAGGAACCCCAGGCGGCCAATGACGTCATTGGCAAAGCGGTTGGCGCAGATCAGCCCGTGGGACGCTTCGTGCAACACGGTGTAGGCCAGGTACGAACACAAGGTGTTGATGACGAATGCCCAGCCCATGGCCAGGCGGTCGCTGACCGCCAGCGCCGTGGACAGGATGAAGGCCAGCATGATCACCACGAACAGGATGATGGTCGGCCAGGCGAAGCGCGGGCGGGTCATCAGGCGGCGAAACTCGTCCTCGCAATCGACGCGCGCGCCGTGCTGCGGTACTGGGTTCATGGTTCAGCCCTCGTGAGCGTGGAAAGGTGGTTGCTGAGTTCGTCGATCGACGGGTAGTCGTAGACCAGGGCAGGATCGAGCTCGCGCTCAAGCCATTCACCGAGCTCACCGATCATGCCCACGGCATCGCGCGAGGCGACGCCGTACTCATCGAACGCCAGGGCGCTGTCGACCTGGGCCAGGTCAAGCTTGAGCAGGCTTGCCAGGTGTTCGCGCAGCCATTGGGCGATCTGTTGCTGGCTCATGACGTCACCTCCCTGGTGCCCTGGTGGTTGAGCTCGAACGGCGAGACCACCGCCTGCAACTGCCCGTCCAGGTACAGGCTGCGGCACTGCGCGCGCTGCAACTTGCCACTGGAGGTCAAGGGCAAGCGGCTGCTGACGAACAACAGCTCATCCAGGGCCACGCCATGGGCACGCGACACTGCCGCGCTGATCGCCCGGCTGGTCTGCTCGACCGAGAAGATCTGCGCCTGGCTCTTGTGCAGCGAGATCACCACCACCAGTTGCTCGCGCTCGTCGCGATCGACGGAAAACGCCGCGATGGAAAAGGCATTGGCGATGCTGATGCTCAGCTCGGCGAGGGTGCTTTCGATGGTCTGTTCAAGGTCGTGGGGGTAGTGATTTTTGCCATCGATGATGATCAGATCCTTGCGCCGGCCGGTGACGAACAGCTCGCCCTGGTGCATGAAGCCCAGGTCGCCGGTGCGCAGGAAGCGCCGCTGCGGCTCGCCTTCAAGGGTTGCCTGCAGCACCTCCTGGGACAGTTGCGGGCGGTTGCGATAGCCGCCACTGACGCTCGGGCTGCTGACCCAGATTTCACCGACCAGATCGTCCGCCAGCGCCACGCAGCGCTGCGGGTCGACCACGCGTACCTGGCAGCTTTGCGCCGGTACCCCGGAGCTGACGAAGTGAATGCTCTGTGGCCCGGCGTGCTGTGCGTCGACCAGCACCGCGCGGTCGAGGTTGAGCTGCGCTTTGTCCAGGGTCAGGGTCAGCGGCGTGATGCCTTGCGGCACGCCGGTGACGAACAGCGTGCTTTCGGCCATGCCATAGCAGGGGCAATACGCCTGCGCCCGGAAGCCACTGTCGGCAAAGGCTTCGGCAAAGCGCTCGAGGGTGCCCTTGCGCACCGGTTCGGCGCCGCTGTAGGCGACCGTCCAGCTGCTCAGGTCCAACTGCTGGCGTTGCTCCGGCGTGGTGCGCTGCAGGCACAGGTCGTAGGCGAAGTTCGGTGCGCCACTGGTGGTTGCGCGGTAGCGGGAGATCGCCTCCAGCCAGCGCAACGGGTTGGCGACAAAAGCCAGCGGCGACATAAGGATGCAGCGCACGCCCAGGTAGAACGCCTGCAGCAGGCCGATCAGGCCCAGGTCGTGGAACACCGGCAGCCAGCTGACATACACGGTGTTGTGGTCGTGATTGAGCGACTCGGCAATCATCTGCTCGTTGCTCATCAGGTTGGCGTGAGTGACCACCACGCCCTTGGGAATGCCGGTGGAGCCCGAGGTGTACTGGATGAAGGCCACTGAGTCTGCATCGATGGCCGGCGCCTGCCATTGCCCGGCAAGCGCGGGGTCGGCCTGGTCGACGTCGACCACCTGCACCAGGCCGGTGATGGCCTCATGCGCGAGCAGCGCCGCCAGCGACAGCCGGTCAGTGATCAGCAACTGCGCCCCGGCATCGCTGATGACCCGGCACAAGCGTTCACTGCTTTCATTTTTTTTCTGCGGGTAGACCGGCACTGCGGCAATGCCGGCATACAGGCAGGCGAAAAACGCCAATACAAACTGCGGCCCGGGTTGCGTGGCGATGATCGCCGCCGGTGGTTGCCGCTCGGCGCCGGCCTTCAGGGCCAGTTGCTGTTGAAGTTCGACCGCCAGTGCCCTGGCGGCGTAATCCAACTCGGCGAAGGTATAGGCCTTGCCCTCTTCGCGGCCCTTGTCGAGCCACAACAGGTACTGTTTATCGGGTTGTACCCGGGCATGATGACGGGCGAGATCCACCAGCGTTGCAACTACCGATGCAGCGGCCGACGGTTTCACCAGTGAGGCGCTCCGCTCAACGTTCATATTCATGATTAACGGCTCTGGTTCGTTATTATTTTTATACAGCGCACAGCCCTGACTCGCGCGCACTCGCGCGCGACCGACATGTTATTGAAACAGTGTTATTAGCTGTGACGTGCGAGACTCAACTGCTCACTATCAAACGCTGCGCTTCATTGCGTTCAAGTTTCACGCAATAAAGAACAAAGTAGGGTGTCCCGACAATAATATTGAGCATGATGGTTTTGAGAATTTCCGGCGTACCGACCAATCGATGCGCAGCGGCATAGGTCAGCAGGGTCAAGCCATAGGGGACAAATGCAGCAATTGGAAAGCGCCAGGGTCTGGGCGTGACGCTAAAGGCAAACTCTACCAGGCCGGCAACCAGGTAGCCGCCAATAAAACTGCCCAGCGCCTGTACCATGGCCGAGGCCATGGCGGTTTCCAGCCCGGCGTTTACATAATAGGCCCAGCCGCCGTAGAGGATGGCCGACAACACCCCGGTTATAAACATTCGCCTGTTTTTACTGCCACGCGCTGTTGTTGTTATTGTTGTGCTCATCTCGAACGGTCTCCGGTGATTGCCAGTAGTAGCCGCGGTCTATCATTAGAAACTAACAAACGTACTGTCAGAGGATCAGAAAGCCCAGGCGCACGCACATCGCCAGGAGCACCAGCCAGCTCAGCATGAACAGCTTGGAGCGTGGCCCGACCTTGTTGTTGGTGACGTGCACCAGGCTCTGCAGCACCCGGCAGGCGACGTAGGCCCAGGCCAGGCCGATGAACACCCAGTCAACCTTGGCCAGGCTGATCAGGGCGACACACAGGAAGTAGAACGGTGGCGTCGACTCCAGCAGGTTGTGAAAGCAGCGCTCGGTCTGGCGCACTGCCCGCGGCAGCTTCTCGCCGGTGTCATAGGTCTTGAAGTAAGCGGCACTCAGCGCTCCGGACTTCACGGCACTTTGCCGTCCACGAAACATCAGATACAGCACCACGACGGTCAGCAGGATCATTGCCAGCGCCGGATAAAACATCAGACCTTGATTCATTGCACACACCTTCTTATTGTTGGTTTTCTACAACTTTCCGATGCCCAGCCGCTCGCCCGCCACTACACCGGCGCGCAGGCTGAACAGTTGGCCCTGGGTTCAAGGCCAAATCGACGATAACAGACCGACTACTTTACGGTGGCGTAATACAGCGTAAGAAACATCCCAAACAGTTGTGACTATTCAGGCTACTTCGGCAGCATTGACAGCGATTGCCCGAGACCGTGTCTACTGCATGTAGCAGCAGCGGTTACGCCAGCAATCTGAGCAGGACCGAGACGACAAAAGCCGTGTGGTGATGGGTTTAACTGCAACCCGAATGACGTGGTCGACTCCGTTCGACATATTCGCGCTCCTCGCTTAACTGTTTCCAAAAGTTGCACGGTTCTTTTCGAGCGTCAAGCGAAAAAAAATGCCGCTCATCGCTTTTGGATCCCTTCGCCGGGCACTTGCGCTGTTTACCTGTAAAGAAGTTGTCACACCGGCGTCGAGTAACAAGTCTAGACCGGGCATCACACCATAAAGAGGGTTTGGCGATAACGGCTATTCAAATGAGTTGATATTTTTTAATAAATAACTATCGGTCTTACAGTGACCAAACGGTCACGCTATTTTCCCGCTGAAATTGCAGTTTCAGCGTTGCCCGGATTTACATTTCATTACTGGACGCTGGGGGGTAGCAGACCTAGGATCTTTTCGCTGCCCATAACAATTACAACGCCCAGGGAAGGTTTATCCGCATGCACAGCCCCGTGTTGTCTATGGTATTGCCTGTCAGCCTCATTGCTCTGCTCGCGGCCTGTGACGCCCCTGCCCCGCCTTCGCCCCCTCCCCTTGCGGTGCTGATTGTCCATCCGCAGGCGGCGACCGACCTGGCCGATGCCTACCCGGGGGAAGTGCGCGCACGCTTCGAGCCGGAGCTGGCCTTTCGCATCGATGGCAAGGTCAGCAAGCGCTTGGTCGAGGTTGGCCAGAAGGTTCGCGAGGGCCAGCCACTGGCGCAACTCGACCCGCAAGACCTGCATTTTCAGCTCGACGCCCGCCGCGCCCAGGTGGCCGCCGCCCAGGCCAACCTGCGCCTGGTGCAGGCCGAGCGTGATCGCTACCAGCGGCTGTTGCAGCGCAATATGGTCAGCCATTCGCAATTCGAGAATGTCGACAACGCCTACCGCGCAGGCGAAGCCCAGCTCAGGCAGGCCACCGCGCAATTCAACAGTGCCCGCAACCAGGCCGACTATGCCGTGCTGCGCGCCACCCAAAGCGGGGTGATTGCCCGGCGCATGCTCGAAGTCGGGCAGGTGGTCAGCGCCGGGCGCACGGTGTTCAGCCTGGCCGCCGACGGCGAGCGTGAAGTGCTGATCAACTTGCCGGAGCAAGCCTTCGAGCGTTTTCGCATTGGCCAGCCGGTATCCATCGAGCTGTGGTCGCAACCGCAACGGCGCTTCAACGGCCAGATCCGCGAGATGTCACCGTCGGCCGACCCCCGCTCACGGACCTTTGCCGCCCGGGTGACCTTCACCGACAACGCCGTACCGGTGGAGCTGGGGCAAAGCGCGCGAGTGTTCATCGCCCATGAAGCCAGCGCGACCCTGGCAGTGCCGCTGTCGGCGCTCAGCGCTGAAGCCAACCGGCCGTTTGTGTGGGTGGTCGACCCGCAGCAATCGACCCTGCGCCGTGCCTTCGTCAGCATCGGCAGCTTTGGCGAACAGCAGGTCGCGGTGCTGCAGGGGCTGGCGCCGGACGACTGGGTGGTCAGCGCCGGGGTTCAGGTGCTGCGCGAGGGGCAGAAGGTCCAGCCGGTCGATAACCAGAACCGTCAGGTTGCCTTGGCCGGCAAGGAGTAGCCCGGATGAATTTCAACCTGTCTGCCTGGGCGCTGCGCAATCGCCAGATCGTCCTCTATGTGATGTTGCTGATGGCCGTGACCGGCGCCCTGGCCTACACCAAGCTGGGCCAGAGCGAAGACCCGCCCTTCACCTTCAAGGCCATGGTCATCCGTACCCTGTGGCCCGGGGCGAGCGCCGAAGAGGTGGCGCGCCAGGTCACCGAACGGATCGAAAAGAAGCTGATGGAAACCGGCGAGTATGAACGCATCACCTCGTTCTCGCGCCCGGGGGAATCGCAGGTGATCTTCACCGCCAGCCAGACCCTGAACTCGGCGAAACTGCCCGAGCTGTGGTACCAGGTCCGCAAGAAGGTCAGCGATATCCGCCACACCCTGCCCCAGGGCACGCTCGGGCCGTTCTTCAACGATGAGTTCGGTACCACCTTCGGCAACATCTATGCCTTAACCGGCCAGGGCTACGACTATGCCGTGCTCAAAGACTACGCCGACCGCATCCAGTTGCAGCTGCAACGGGTCAAGGACGTCGGCAAGGTCGAGCTGCTGGGCCTGCAGGATGAAAAGATCTGGATCGAGCTGTTGAACACCAAGCTGGTCAACCTCGGTTTGAGCCTGGGCGCGGTGCGCCAGGCCCTAGAGGAGCAGAACGCGGTGGCCGCCAGCGGCTTCGTCGAGACCCCGACCGACCGCGTGCAATTGCGGGTCAGCGGGCGCTTCGAGACCGTCGAGCAGATCCGTAACTTCCCCCTGCAGGTGGCCGGCAATACCTTTCGCCTGGGTGACGTTGCCGAGGTCAAGCGCGGCTTCAACGACCCGCCGGCGCCGCGGATGCGCTTCATGGGCGAGCCGGCGATCGGTCTTGCCGTGTCGATGAAGGCCGGCGGCGACATCCTGGTCCTCGGCCAGGCCCTGCAAGGCGAGTTTGCCCGCCTGCAGCAGCACTTGCCGGCGGGCATGCAACTGCACAAGGTCTCTGACCAGCCGGCGGCGGTAAAGACCGGCGTCGGCGAGTTTGTCCGGGTGCTGAGCGAAGCCCTGGTGATCGTGCTGGTGGTCAGTTTCCTGTCGCTGGGGCTGCGCACCGGCCTGGTCGTGGCCCTGTCGATCCCGCTGGTGCTGGCCATGACCTTTACCGCCATGTACTACCTGGGCATCGGCCTGCACAAGATCTCCCTGGGGGCACTGGTGCTGGCGCTGGGGTTGATGGTCGACGACGCGATCATTGCCGTGGAAATGATGGCGATCAAGATGGAGCAAGGCCTCGACCGATTGGCCGCGGCCAGTTACGCCTGGACCAGCACGGCCTTTCCGATGCTCACCGGCACCCTGATCACCGCCGCAGGTTTTCTGCCAATTGCCACCGCGCAGTCGGACACCGGCGAATACACCCGCTCAATCTTCCAGGTGGTGACCCTGGCACTGTTGATGTCGTGGATCGCCGCGGTGGTGTTCGTCCCCTACCTGGGCGCACGGCTGCTGCCCCAGCGCAGCCACACCGGCGCGCAAGCCCAGGCGCACGGCGCCCAGGCCACTTACGACACGCCCTTCTACCGCCGGGTGCGGGCACTGGTGGCCTGGTGCGTGGACCATCGCAAAACCGTGATCGCCCTGACCCTGGGGTTGTTCGTCGCCTCGATCCTGCTGTTTCGCTTCGTCCCGCAGCAGTTCTTTCCGGCCTCGGGGCGCCTGGAGCTGATGGTAGATATCAAGCTGGCCGAGGGTGCATCGCTGACCGCGACCGAACAACAGGTCCATCGCCTGGAGCGCCTGCTGGCCGAGCATGACGGCATCGACAACTACGTGGCCTATGTCGGCACCGGTTCGCCGCGCTTCTATCTGCCCCTGGACCAGCAACTGGCGGCGGCAAGCTTTGCCCAGTTCGTGGTGCTGGCGAAAACCATCGAAGACCGCGAAGCGCTGCGCCAGTGGCTGGTCGCGACCCTCAATGAACAATTCCCGGCCCTGCGCACACGGGTCTCACGCCTGGAGAACGGGCCGCCGGTGGGCTACCCGGTGCAGTTTCGGGTATCGGGTGAACACATTCAGGAGGTCCGCGCCCTGGCCCGCCAGGTGGCCGATAAAATTCGCGAGAACCCCCATGTGCTCAACGTCCACCTCGACTGGGAAGAGCCAAGCAAGGTGGTGCGCTTGAACATCGACCAGGACCGCGCCCGGGCTCTGGGGGCCAGCACCGCCGACCTGTCGCGGTTCCTCCAGGGCTCGCTGACCGGCGCTGCGGTCAGCCAGTACCGCGAAGACAACGAACTGATCGAGATTCTTGTGCGCGGCAGCGAGCAGGAGCGCCAGCAACTGTCGCAACTGTCCAGCCTGTCGATGCCGACCGCCCAGGGCCATAGCGTCAGCCTGGCGCAGATCGCGATTCTTGAATACGGCTTTGAAGAGGGGGTGATCTGGCACCGCAACCGCCTGCCGACAGTGACCATTCGCGCCGATATCCAGGGCGACCAGCAACCGGTGAGCCTGGTCAAGCAGATCCAGCCGACCCTGGAGCCGATCCGCGCCAGCCTGCCTGACGGCTACCTGCTGGAAGTCGGCGGCACGGTAGAGAACTCGGCGCGCGGCCAGCAGTCGGTGAAGGCTGGCCTGCCGCTGTTCGTGGTGGTGGTACTGACCCTGTTGATGGTCCAGTTGCGCAGTTTCTCGCGCTCGATCATGGTGTTCCTCACCGCCCCGCTGGGGCTGATCGGCGTCACCCTGTTTCTGCTGATGTTCCAGCAGCCGTTCGGCTTTGTCGCGCTGCTGGGCACCATCGCCCTGTCGGGCATGATCATGCGCAACTCGGTGATCCTGGTCGATCAGATCGAACAGGACATCAAGGCCGGCATGGACCGCTGGCAGGCGATCATCGAGGCCACGGTACGGCGCTTTCGGCCCATCGTGCTGACCGCCCTGGCGGCGGTGCTGGCAATGATTCCGCTGTCGCGCAGCATTTTCTTCGGGCCCATGGCGGTGGCCATCATGGGCGGCCTGATCGTCGCCACCGCCCTCACCCTGTTGTTCCTGCCGGCGCTGTACGCCGCCTGGTGCCGGGTCAAGCGGCCCTAGCCAGGCACGCGCTCGTCGGCAAAAAAGGCCTTGCGCCCATCCACCTGGCTGGAGGCGCGAGGCAGGTTGGCCGCCTCTGCCGTGGGCTTCTCGACATACCAGTAGCAGTGTTTCGCCGCGCGGGTAATGGCCACGTAGGCCAGGCGCAGGACTTCGTCCTTTTGCGCGTTGTCGAACGCCTGGGCATCGCCGCTGCGGCCCAGGCCCGCCTGACGATAGACCTGGTTCTTGTACGGCGAATGGGTCAGGTGCTGGCAGTCGCCGAGCATGAACACCGCGTCGGCCTGCAGGCCCTTGGCGCTGTGATAGGTCAGCTGGCGCAGGCGCCGTTGCGCCGCCGGCAAACCGGCTTCGTGGTTGACCAGTGCCTGCAGGTGCTCGGCAATCGCCGCCTTGTCGCTGCTCTTGCGGTACAGCAGCATGACCGATTCGCCGTTGCGGTAGTGCTCGAGCAGGGTTTCGGCCAGGCTCGCCTCGTCACGCTCGAGCACCTTGACCGGCAGCGGCGTCTCGGCCGCCGGGCCGCAAGCCCTGGCCTTCTTGCCGCTGATGGCCGGCGCCGATTTGACGATATGCTCGGCCGCATCGATGATGTGCTGGTGGCTGCGGTAGTTGTCGGCGAGCATCACCCGCGTGCTGCTCGGCGCCGGGAACTCCTTGGCAAACTCCATGAAGTACTTGGGCGAGCTGCCACGCCAGCCGTAGATCGACTGCCAGTCATCACCCACGCACAAGAGCGACGAATGCTGCGCCACCCGCCCGACCTGCATGGCCGGGCCACGGCGGCGGATCTCGCGCAGGCAGGCGCGCAGCCAGGACACGATCTGCGGCGAGACGTCCTGGAACTCGTCGATCATCAGGTGTGCCAACGGCCGCAACAGCGGGTCGGGCAACAGTTGCAGGTTCTGCGGGTTGTTCTCGCCGAACAGGGCGAACATGCGGTTGTAGCTCATGATCGGCGGCGACTGGCCCAGCAGGTGCGCCTCCAGGGCTTTCCAGTACAGGCCCAGGGCTTCAAAGAACAGGGCGTCGGTGTCGCCGGCCGGGAAGCTCATGGCACCGACCGCCTTGTTGACCTCAAGCCCGAGGTTCTCGATAAAGCCGGCAGCGCCAACAAAGGCATCCAGCAGCGGCGCTGCGCCCAGCTCGCCCTTGACCTTGTAATCAAAGCCCGGCCCGGCCACGGCATCACCGGCCAGGGACGATGTCAGGCGCTTGGCCGCAGCGTAGTTTTCCAGCCAAATCACAGGCTTATCGCAGAAAGCTTGAAACAGGGTGCGCTTGATCACCCACTCCGCCCACACCGGCAGCTTGGCCCCGGGGCGCTTGTACTGCTGGTTTTCCTTGGGGTCGAAACCGAGCACTACGTAGGCGTCCAGCTCAGCGATATGGCCATGGAAATGAAAGCGGCTACCGTTGATTTCGACGGTTTCGCGGCTCGGCTCGATGCCCTTGATCGGCCAGGCACCAGCGCCGAACCAGAGGTCTTCGAGGGTGTCGCACAGTTCTTCGTCGCGGCTGGCCGACAGCTGGGTCACCGCCACGCGCTTTTGCACATCGGGGTGATCGCGGTCCAGCGCCTTGAGCTGCAGGGCCTCGCGGCGCAGGCCGGCGATCAGCTCGGCAAAGCGCGGGCTGCTGCCCAGCAGGTCGCGGTAACAGAGGTTGAGTTGCTGGCGCTGGGCATCGTTGATGCGCAGGTCGAACGGGTTGCTGTCGGCGTTGGCTTCGCTGCCGCCGGGCATTTCGCTGCCCAGGGTCTCGAACGCGCGCACCTGGCTGAAACCCGGCAGGCTGCGCACCAGCGGCAGGATACGCGAATGGAAGGTGCGCACCAGCTCGCGCGCCTGCACCTGGCTGAGTTCCAGTTGCCACAGGGCAAAGACCTGGACCAGGCGGTTGATGAAGTCCTTGCGCGATTCGCGGGTGAAGGTCACCACGGTCATGGCGTCCAGCTCGTAGCCCAGGTAATGGCGCAACAGCAGGATGCGCAGTACCAGCGAAGTCGACTTGCCGGCGCCGGCACCGGCGATAACGCAGGTCGACGGCGTGTCGCTGAAGATCATCTTCCACTGCGCCGCGCTCGGCTGGGCGTGGGCTGGCAGGCGCTGGGCGACGTCGGCCTTGAAGCGCTTCTTGAGCTCGGCAGTCAGCGCCAGGCGCCAGTCGTCGAACAGGGCGTCGTCGAGCCCGGGCACGCCATGGCCGTCGGGGCGGGTGTCACGGATCACCAAAACCTGGCGCCCGGCTTCGTAGCCATCAATCCGCCCTTCTTCGTAGCCTTCGCGCAAGCCATCGGCGTGACCGGTGCGCTGACCATTGGCATGGCCCTGGAACCAGGAGTCGCGGTGCTGCGCCTGCAAACGGCTCAGGCCTCGACCCAGCAGGCGCGCAGCGAGGCGACGCAGCCACGGTAGCTGCGCCGGCGCAATCAACTCCAGGGGTAGCTTGGGACGCTCTTCAGACACACCGACTCCAACAGAATGAAAACCAGCGGCCATGTTCGCTCCATCGGGCAAAAATCACCAGCCGATTACTTGCAGATCAGTGAATTAGGCGATGAAGCGTACAAATTACCGCAGCTATATATATCGACAAACATGATTATTATCAGCCGAAATTTACGCTTATTTTCGATCATTGATTGATGGATCATCTGCTCCATCCACTCACTTTCGAGGACAACCATCATGCTGCAACTGCGCCCGTTCAAGAGCCTTGGCCATGCCAACCATGGTTGGCTCGACGCCCATCACCACTTTTCGTTCGCCGAGTACCACGACCCGGCGCGCATGCACTGGGGCACCCTGCGGGTCTGGAACGACGACCTGATCGCCGCCGGCAGCGGCTTCCCGCCGCACCCGCACCGCGACATGGAAATCATCACTTATGTACGTGAAGGCGCCATCAGCCACCAGGACAACCTGGGCAACAAGGGCCGTACCGAAGCCGGTGACGTGCAGGTGATGAGCGCTGGCACCGGCATCACCCACAGCGAGTACAACCTGGAGCAGGTCGATGCGCGCATCTTCCAGATCTGGATCATCCCGCAGCGCGTTGGCCAGGCGCCGTCCTGGGGCACCCGGCCGTTCCCCAAAGGCGAGCGCGGCGAAGGCTTCGTGACCCTGGCCAGCGGCCGTGAAGGCGATGAGCAGGCGCTGCAGATTCGTGCCGATGCACGCCTGGTGGCGGCGACCTTGCGCGCCGGGGAAAGCGCCGAATACCGCTTCGAAGCCGGGCGTCGAGGCTACCTGGTGCCGGCCAAGGGCCTGGTTGAAGTCAACGGCGTGAGCGTCGAAGCCCGTGACGGGCTGGCGATCGAGGATGAGCAGGTGCTCAGGGTGATGGCGGTGCAGGACAGCGAGATAGTGCTGGTTGATATCGCGTGAGGGCCATCGCAGGTCAAGTCGGATCGCCGCACCGCCGCTTGTGTCTTGAGGTTGGAATAGAATCAGAAGTGAGAGCGGTGAATGGCAAGCTGTACGCCGGTAGTGCTTAAAGCACGTGTGGGAGCAAAGCTGCCATTCACCTCTCCACTCTGGCCCGAGCCCGAACAGTTGATTGAGCGCCTCTCGAATCACAAGCGTGGGCCAAGCCAGAGCGCTCTCACAACTGAGTGTAAGAGGGTTCAGCCATGTTGTCTTCTGTTGGAATCGACACTGCCAAAGCCACGTTGGAAATCTGCATCAAACCTCAGAAAATCCGCTTCGAAGTAATCAATGAGCGCCCAGGCTTTGATGTGCTGATCGGGCGACTGAAGGACTTCAAGATCAGCAGAGTGTTGATTGAAGCGACCGGCGGCTACGAGAAAGACGTGCTGATTGCATTGCGCTCGGCCGGTTTCGAAACCATCTGCATCAACCCAGCCCGTGCCCGGAAATTCGCCGAGGCGATGGGTAAAAAAGCCAAAACCGATAAGATCGACGCCGAGGTCCTTGCGGACTTCGCTGCACACCTCAGCGCTCCTCAAGACCAACTAATCAGCCCGGAACGCGAAGAGCTGCGCGAGTTGGTGAAGCAGCGCGCCCAATTTGTGCAGAGCCGTGATGACTACAAACGGCGCCGCCTGCAATGCCGCTCGGCAATGGTGATGGCTCACTTTGATGAGCACATAGAGCAGCTGAAAGTGCTGATCAAACGCCTTGACGAAGAAATTGACCAGGCGATGGTGCAACTGGACGACACCAGGGCGCGTCAGTTGTTGGCGGTGAGCGGAATTGGTCGGGTAACCGCCGCAAATCTGCTCGCCTCACTGCCAGAGCTGGGGCAATTGGACCGCCGTCAGATCGCCGCGCTAGTGGGCGTAGCGCCTTACAACAACGATAGCGGTAGCCATCAAGGGCACCGCCAGATATGGGGTGGCCGGGCGCATGTAAGGCGAGTCCTGTACATGTCGAGCTGGATCATCATCCGTCACAACACGGAATTTAAAGCACGCTACGAAGCACTTCGGGAGCGTGGCAAGTGCGCCAAAGTCGCCCTCGTAGCCTGTATGCGGGTGCTGATCGTCAGGCTGAATGCAATGCTGCGGGACAATACCCCTTGGCGAGTGCAAACAGCCTGATCAAGACAGTTGCTCCTACACCCATCTGTAGGAGCGGGCTTGACCCGCGATGCTGTTAGCGGTCAGGCAATCGCCGCGTCCACCAGTTCCTGGGCTTCGGCCACCAGGCGCTGCAGGTGCGCTTGATCGATGAAGCTTTCGGCGTAGATCTTGTAGATGTCCTCGGTACCCGACGGCCGCGCGGCGAACCAGCCGTTGGCAGTCATCACCTTGAGGCCGCCAATGGCCTGGTTGTTGCCCGGCGCATGGCTGAGGATCTGCTCGATCGGCTCGCCGGCGAGCATGGTCGACTTGACCTGCTCCGGTGCCAGTTTGCTCAGCAGGGCCTTTTGCTGCGGGTTGGCCTTGGCCTCGACGCGGGTGGCAAACGGCTCGCCCAGCGCAGCGGTAAGCTCGGCATAGGCCTGGCTCGGGTCGCGGCCGGTGCGCGCGGTGATTTCTGCCGCCAGCAAGGCCGGGATCAGGCCGTCCTTGTCGGTGGTCCAGACGCTGCCGTCCTTGCGCAGGAACGAGGCGCCAGCGCTCTCCTCGCCACCAAAGCCCAGGGAGCCATCGAACAAACCGTCGGCAAAGAACTTGAAGCCCACCGGCACCTCGAACAGGCGACGGCCCAGGCGCGCGGTGACGCGGTCAATCAGGCCGCTGCTGACCACGGTCTTGCCCACGGCGGCGTCGCTGCGCCACTGCGGACGGTGCTGGAACAGATAGTCGATGGCCACCGCCAGGTAGTTGTTCGGGGCAAGCAGGCCATTTTTGGTAACGATGCCGTGGCGGTCGTGGTCCGGGTCGCAGGCAAAGGCCACGTCGAAGCGCTCGCGCAGGCCGATCAGGCCCTGCATGGCGTACGGCGAGGATGGGTCCATGCGGATCTGCCCGTCCCAGTCGACCGACATGAAACGGAAGGTCGGGTCGACCTCGGTGTTGACCACTTCCAGGTTGAGCTTGTAGTGCTCGGCAATCGCCGACCAGTAGCGCACCCCTGCCCCGCCCAGCGGATCGACGCCCAGGCGCAGGTTGGCGCCGCGGATCACGTCGAAGTCGATGACGTTTTCCAGGTCGGCGACGTAGCTGGCGACATAGTCATGACGGTGGGTGGTGCTGGCCGCCAGCGCCTGCTCATGGGCCATGCGCTTGACGCCGTCGAGGCCCGCTGCCAGCAGGTCGTTGGCCTTGGCCTCGATCCACTTGGTGACATCGCTGTCGGCCGGGCCGCCGTTGGGCGGGTTGTACTTGAAGCCACCGCTTTGCGGCGGGTTGTGCGACGGGGTAATGACAATGCCGTCGGCAAGGCCGCTACTGCGCCCGCGGTTGTAGCAGATGATGGCGTGGGACACCGCCGGGGTCGGGGTGTACTCGTCGTCCTTGGACAACATCACCTCAACGCCGTTGGCCGCCAGTACCTGCAGGGCGCTGGCTGCGGCCGGGGTCGACAGCGCATGGGTGTCGGCGCCGATGAACAGCGGACCGTCGATGCCCTTGGCCTGACGGTACAGGCAAATGGCCTGACTGATGGCCAGCACGTGGTTTTCGTTGAAGCTCAGGTCCAGGGAGCTGCCACGGTGCCCGGAGGTGCCGAAGGCCACGCGCTGGGTAGCGATGCTGGCATCGGGCTGGCCGGTGTAGTAGGCGGTCAACAGTTGCGGGATATCCACCAGCACGGAGGCCGGGGCCGGTTTGCCCGCCAAAGGACTGAGCTTCATGCAAAACCTCAAGAAAGGATGTTCAGGGTGATGAAAACACGCAGTTTACTGGCAGTTTGACCAGCAAGCGACCGTGACTATCCCCGCGCCGGCGATTATTTCTGCTCAGGCGCCCACCAGGCCGGAAACATGCGCTGTACGCGGGCTTCGGCGAAGCGGTCATCGATCAGCAACAGCGTGCCACGGTCGTCGCTGCCGCGAATCACCCGGCCGGCCGCCTGGATGACCTTCTGCACCCCGGGGTACAGGTAGGTGTAGTCGAAGCCTGCGCTGAACAGCCGGGCCATGCGCTGCTTGATCTGTTCGTTGACCGGGTTGACCTGGGGCAGCCCGAGGGTGGCGACAAAGGCGCCGATCAGGCGCGTGCCCGGCAGGTCGACGCCTTCGGCAAAGGCGCCGCCGAGCACGGCAAAGCCGACGCCCTGGCCCTGGGGAACAAAACGCTCAAGAAAACCCTGGCGCTGCTGCTCGTCCATGCCCGGCGCCTGGCTCCATTGGCTGATGGCCGGGTGGCGCGCGGCCAACAGGCTCGAGACCTGCTGCAGGTAGTCGAAACTGCTGAAGAACGCCAGGTAGTTGCCCGGCGCCTGGGCATACTGCTCGGCGATCAGTTCGACGATTGGCGCCAGCGACGCCTCGCGGTGCTGGTAACGGGTCGAGACGCTGCTGATCACCCGCACCTGCAGTTGCTCGGCGGCAAACGGTGAGGCGACCTCGAGCCAGGCGCAATCGGCCGGCATGCCGAGCAGGTCGGCGTAGTAATGGCGCGGGCTCAAGGTGGCGGAAAACAGCGTGGCACTGCGCGCTGCAGTCAGCCGCGGGCCAATCAGCGTCGCCGGCACCACGTTGCGCAGGCACAGGGTCGACAAGGCGCGCTTGCCCGGGCCCGGGCGCTTGCTGATATCGAACAGGAAGTGCTCGTCGAACAATTCACTGACGCGGCTGAACTGCAGCGCCTGAAAGAAGAACTGTAACAGCGCAGGGTCAATACCGGTCGGCGTCTGGTTGAGTTGCTCCTGGATCAGCCCGATGCACTGTTGCAAGGCCTTGAGCAGGGCGTCGGGCAGGCCGTCGACCACCCGGTAAGGCGCCAGCTGCGCCTTGTGCAGGGCATTCCACTGGCGATTGAGGCGCTCCAGGGCGCTGCCCAGCCCGGCCGGCTTAAGCTTGCGCAGGGTCAGCAACTGGCCCTGGTCGAGGCTTGCGCTGTACATCTGCCGGGCCCGCTCGACCAGGTTGTGCGCCTCGTCCACCAACAGCGCCAGGCGCCACTGGTTGGCCTGGGCCAGGCCGAACAGCAAGGCGCTCTGGTCAAAGTAATAGTTGTAGTCGGCCACCAGCACATCGACCCAGCGGGCCATCTCCTGGCCCAGGTAATAGGGGCACACCTGATGGGCCAGGGCCACCTCACGCAGGGCGGCCTTGTCCAGCACCGCCACGGCCTGGGCGGCCTGGCGCGCCGCTGGCAGGCGGTCGTAGAAGCCCTTGGCCAACGGGCAGGCATCACCATGGCAAGCCGTGCCGGGGTATTCGCAGGACTTGTCGCGGGCCACCAGCTCCAGGCTGCGCAGGGCCGGCTGGGTGCCGCTGGCCATCACCTGGCGCAGCGCCTCCAGCCCCAGGGCGCGGCCGGGGGTCTTGGCGCTGAGGAAGAGGATTTTGTCCAGTTGCTGCGGGACCATGGCCTTGAGCAGCGGAAACAGCGTGCCCAAGGTCTTGCCGATGCCGGTGGTGGCCTGGGCCATCAGGCAGCGGCCGGTGCTGACCGCCTTGTAAACGGTTTCGGCCAGTTCACGCTGGCCATGGCGAAACTGCCCGTGGGGGAATGCCAGGGCCTGCAGGCCCTGATTGCGCAAGGCCTGGCGCTGCAGCTGCTGCTCGGCCCAGTGCAGGAAGATCGCACACTGGGCGTTGAAGAACTGTTCAAGCTCCTGGGCACTGCGCTGCTCTTCGACCAGGGTCTGTTCATCGTTGTCGACATTCAGGTACACCAGCGCCAGGCGCAATGCCGGCAACTGGCGCTGCTGGCACAACAACCAGCCGTAGACCCAGGCCTGAGCCCAGTGCAACTGGCGATGGTTGTCGGGCTGGCGCGTCAGGTCGCCGCGATAGGTCTTGATTTCTTCGAGGCGGTTGAGCCGCGGGTCGTAGCCGTCGGCGCGGCCGCGCACCTGCAAGGTCGCATACTGGCCTTCGAGGCTGACTTCGGCCTCGTAGCCCTCGCCGCGCCCGGCCACCACCCGCCGGTGGCCGCTGATGCCCTCCTGGGCCGTGGGCGACGGGGTGAAGCGCAGGTCGAGGTCGCCGACCTTGGCGGTAAACTCGCACAACGCCCGCACCGCCACGCTGTAGCTCATGGCGCCCAGTGCACGTGACAGACTTCTACCGGCAGGCCGTGCCCGGCGCAGAATTCGATCCAGCGCAGCTGGCTGTCCTGCAGGCGGTCACCCGGGCCCTTGACCTCGACCATGCGGTAGCGCTGCTGCTCGGGCCAGAACTGGATCAAATCAGGCATGCCCGAACGGTTGGCCTGGATGTCTTCGAGCAGGCGCTCGAAACAGCTTTTCAGGTGTGCCGGGGGCAGGCAGATCAGCGCCTGTTCGAGCAACTCTTCGCTGAGCACCTGCCAATAGACGAAGGGCGATTGCAGCCCCTGCTTGCTGACAAAATGACGGCGAATGGTCTGCCGGTAACTGCCGTCGTCCAGTTGCCCCAGGCAACGGGCGAACAGCTCGCTGCGCCGGCCATGGAACTCGGCGTCGTGCAAGTCCTGCGGGGCGCTCTGGAACGGGTGGAAGAACGCCCCCGGCAACGGCGCGAAGATCGCCTCCCAGCACAACAGGCCGAACAGACTGTTGAACAGGCTGTTCTCGACGTAATGCACCTGCCCGCCGCCCTGCCCCAGGTGCAGCTGCACGGCCTGCTCTACGCCCAACGCCGCCAGTTCGGCCGGCAGTTGCAGCTCGACCAGGCTGACCTGGGGCTTGGCCCGCCGTGGCTGCGGCGGCCCGCCCAGCTTGCGCTGCAAACGCGGCAGCATTCGCGCCAGGGCCTGGACCTCAAGACTGTTGACCGGTTGCCGGGCGATCTGCGAGGCCAGTTCGAACGCCTGCGCCCACTGCTCGCTACGCTCCAGTACCCGCACATGGCGGATGCGCGCCTGCGGATGCTGGCTGCGCGGGTAGATGCGCAGGGCCAGCGGCCAGTCACCGAGGCGCTCACTGTGCTGGCCAAGCTGGTACAGCAGCCGCGAGCGACGGCGCAGCAGCCAGGGGTTGTCGCTGTCCAGGCACTCGATGTGCCCGACCACCTGTTCAAGCGCCACGCCCTGCTCCAGCAGCTCGGCGCACTGGTGCAAGGCCAGCGCCACATCGATGTCGCTGCGCTGGCGCAAGGCCCGCGAGTCGGCGCTGAAGGCCACCTGCTCGTAGCGCAGCAGGCCCAGGTCGGCCAGCACGAACTCCGACCAGTCCTGGTAGAGGTTGCCGAAGAACAGCAGGCGCAGACGGTCGCACAAGGCCTGCAGGCGTAGCTCGATGATCGGCTCGGCAAAGCCCGGCAGCCATTGCTGCAACGGCTGCGGCGGCAGCTCAAGGGCCTGCAACTGGGCAAGCAGTTCGCCCTTGGCCGCCCGTGGCCGTTCGAGCCGGTCGGCAAAGCCCTGGGCCAACTCGTCCTTGCGCAGCAGCTGGAACAGCTGCTCAAGGCTCAGCACGCCGTCATCGACCACCCAGCCCAGGGCCAGCAATGGCGCCAGGGCAGCCTGGGTCGAGCCGATCTCGGCGTAGTCGAGCTTGCTCGGGCGAAACAGCTGGCCCTTGCGCATCACCATGCGCACCAACAAGGCCCGGGCCGCCTGCGGCTGCTGGCGGAACTGGCTGATGAAGGCTTGCTCCTGGTCGTCGAGCAGGTCGGCATAGCGCAGCTCGATCCAGTCGAGCACTTGCTGGAAGTTGTGCAGGTAGTAGAACGGGTCGTCGACGGAATGGGCGATCACGGCGCGGTACGGGCTGGCGGCTGGAGTACTGGTTATACATACAGACGCCGCCCTCTGGCAACCCGCGGGCGACCAACGCGCTGCCTAGCGCATCAGAAGTCCACCGTCGCCGACAGCTGCAAGGTTCGCGGATAGCCCGGCGAGATGGCGCCATAAGAGGCTACCCCCGACCAGTACTCACGGTCGAAGACGTTCTGCAGCGTGGCCCGGAAGGTGGTCGGGCGCCCGTCGATGCGGGTGCTGTAGCGGGCACCGGCATCAACGCGGGTCCAGGCGTCCAGCTCCTGGGTATTGGCCTGGTTGATGTACTGGCTGGCGGTGTAGATCGCCCCGCCGGTCAGGGTGAAGCCCTCGGCCCAGGGGGTGTCCCACTCGGCCCAGAGGTTGGCCTGGACATCCGGCACCCCCACCGGCTCATTGCCCCGGTTGGCAGCGGTGGCCGAGTCGGTCAGCTCGCCGTCGAGCAGCGTCACCCCGCCGAGCAAGCGGGTGCCAGGCGCAACTTCACCGAACATGCTCAGCTCGATCCCGCGGTTGCGTTGTTCTGCCTGCACCGAGAAGACATTGCCGCTTGCCAGTTCGCCACTGGGTTTCTCGATCTGGAACAGCGCCAGGGTGGTCATGAAAGTGCCGTGCTCGTACTTGACCCCCAGTTCATGCTGCTTTGACTCGTAGGGCGCAAAGGCCTCACCGGCGTTGGCCGCCGTGGCCGGGGCGATATCGCCCTTGCTCAGGCCTTCGACGTAGTTGTAGTAGAACGATACGTCGTCCCAGGGCTTGACCACCAGGCCGACCACCGGCGTGGTGGCGCTGTCCTTGTAGCGTGAACTCACTATTCCGGTGGCGCTGTAGTTGCGCGACTCGATTTCCTGGCGACGCACACCCAGGGTCAGTTGCAGGCGGTCTTCGAGCACCGACAAGGTGTCGGTCAACGCCACGCCGGAGAGTTCCGACTCGGAGATGCGCAGCACCTTCGGCGCACTGATGTACTGCTTGGGCACATCGATCGGGTGGTAGATGTTGGAGAGGATTTCGCTGCCGTTGTTGATACCCCGGGACAATTCGTCCTGATAACGGGTCGCCATCAGCGTGGCCGTATGGGTGACCGGGCCGGTGTCGAACAGCGCGCGCATGCCCACGTCCGCCGTCGAACGGTCGACGTTGAACTTGTAGTAGCCGGGAATGTTGCTGGTGTCGCCCGCCTCGTTGAGGATTCGCGGTACCTGGTCGGACATCCGCTTGACGTCCGCCTTGCCGCCGCCTGCGTGGGCAAACACCGTGACGGAGTCGTTCAGGTCATACTCGCCGCCGAGCAGTGCCGATTGCTCGCGGGTATTGGACCAGCCCCAGTCCTGCGGCAGGTTGCTGCGCCCGTTCGGCGCCGACGGTACGTCGATGCCTGGAGCCACGGTAAAGGGTCGCGAGGAGGCGTCCCATTTTTCTTTCTGGCTGATGAAGTCAAGGTTCAGGCGCAAGCGCTCGCCCTGGTAATCCAGGGCAATGGCGCCGATATCCAGGGCGCGTTGCTGATCGTCAATGGCGGTATCGCCCTGGGCGACACTGCCGTTGAAACGTACGCCCCACGCTTTCTCGCTACCGAAGCGGCGGCTGATGTCCAGGTGCCCGCCTACCTGGGTGTCGGAACTGTAGCTGGCGGTAAAACGGGTCAGGTCTTCGGCCAGCGGGCGCTTGGGCACGATGTTGATCACCCCGCCGACGCCGCTATTGGGGGAAATGCCATACATCAGCGCCCCGGGCCCCTTGAGTACCTCGACCCGTTCGGCGTATTCGGTGAACACCCGGTAGTTGGGCGCCACGCCATACACGCCGTCGAAGGCCAGCTCACCCAGGTTGCCTTCGCCCACAGCAAAGCCGCGAATGAAGAACGAGTCGACGATCCCGCCGGTCTGCCCGGTCGAGCGCACCGACGGGTCGCGTTCCAGGGCATCGGCGACGGTGACCGTCTGCAGGTCGGCCAGGGTCTTGGCGGTGTAGCTGGTGACACTGAACGGCGTGTCCATCACGTCCTTGTTGCCGAGCATGCCCACGCGCCCGCCACGGGCCACCTGGCCACCGGCATAGGCCTCGGGCAGGCCGCCGGCACGGGTACTGGTGGCCTCGATGGTGGTGGCGTCCAGGGTCAGGCCGTCGGCGCCGGCAGGCAGCCTGGCGAGGGTGAAACTGCCGTCGGCGCGCTCAAGCAATTGCAGGCCGCTGCCGGCCAACAGCCGCGCCGCGCCGTCGTGCGCTGTGTAGCTGCCGCGCAGGCCCTGGCTGTGCTGCCCTTCGGTCAGTGCCGGTTCGAACGACAAGGCCATACCAGAGGCCATGGCAAAGCTCGACAGCACGCGCCCCAGCGGCCCTGGCGCAATGTCGTAGGCCTGGGCGGCGACGGCATCCAGTGGCTGCGCGGCGGCAAGCCACGAGGCGCCACTGCCTGCGACCAGGGTAAGACCGAGCATGGCGCTACGCACGGCCAGGGCCAGGGGACGTTGAGCGCGAGGGCGACTTGCAACAGACATGACTGAGGGATCCTTTGGACTGGATAAATGAGGTGTGCACTCCCCTTGCCAGTCGAAACGCAAAAAAGTATCAGCGCCAGCCAGGTTTATTTTCCTGCGCCTGACTTAGGCCGGCGTGAGCAACAGCCAATAGCCGTTCAGGTGCGCCTTGACCGCCAGCGGGTAAGTCGCTGCCAGCATGTTCAAGCTGCGCTGGCTGTCGTTGAGCGGGAACGCGCCCGATACGCGCAGGTCGGCGATCTGCGGGTCGCAGCGGATGAAACCGCGCCGATAACGGCCAAGCTCAGCGGCAAAATCTTCCAGGCGCATGCGGTCGGCAAGCAGCATGCCCTGGGTCCAGGCGCTGATGCTGGCGTCGACCGCCTGTGGTGCACGGCTGCTGTGGCCATCGAAGTCAGTCTTTTCTCCGGCGCGGACAACCTGCACCGCGCCAGGGGGTGCATTGGCCGGTTCGATGCGGACGGCCCCTTCGAGCACCGCCAGGTAAGTCCGCCCGCCCTGCTCGCGCACGCAAAACCGCGTGCCCAGCGCTTGCATGCGGCCTTCGCGGGTGCCAACCCGCAACGGCCGTGGCGGCTGCTGGCGGTCGGTGGCGGTGTGCACGAGGATTTCGCCACGCCGCAACTGGATGAAGCGCTGCTGCGCGTCATAGCGCACATCGATGGCCGAGTCGGTGTTGAGGAACACCCGGGTGCCGTCGGCCAGGGTCAACTCGCGGCACTCGCCCAGCGCAGAACGGTAATCGGCCATCCACGCTTGCTCGTCGCTGACCTTCCAGCCGGCCCAGGCGGCTGGCACTGCCGCGAGCATCAACGCCAGGCGGGCGATGGCGGCGCGCCGGCGCGGGTCTGCCGGGCGATCGAGCGCCGACATGGCCAGCGCCGGCGGCAAGCCGCCGAGTTTGCCCAGCAACAATTCGGCGCGCTGCCAGGCGCGCTCTCGTTCGACGCTGCTGGTGCGCCAGGCCGCCCACGCCGCCTGCTCAGCCTCAGAGGCCTCGCCTTCGCTCAGGCACATCAGCCATTGCGCCGCTTCATCGAGCGCTTGCGGGTCAATCGCGGTTGACGTCATCACTCCACCAGCGTCAGGCACTGCAAGAAGGCCTGTTTCATGTAGCGTTTGACGCTGATCAGCGAAACGCCGAGCTGTTCGGCAATCTCGGCGTACTTCATGCCGTTCAGTTGCGACAGCAAAAAGGTGCGCCGGACCACCGCCGGCAGGGCATCGAGCATGGCATCGATTTCGTGCAGGGTCTCGAGCACCAGCAGGCGCTGCTCAGGGGACGGCGCCTCGGGCACCGGCAGTTGCGCCAGCGCCGTCAGGTAGGCGCGCTCCAGCGATTTGCGCTGGCACCAGTTGGCAAGAATGCCGCCGGCGACGCAGTTCAGGTACGCCCGCGGGTTGTCGAACACCGCCACCTTCGAAGCGAGGATGCGGGTGAAGGTATCCTGCGCCAGGTCTGCCGCATCCAGCGCATTGCCCAGGCGCTTGCGCAGCCTGGCGTACAGCCAGCCGTGATGGCCACTGTACAGCGCCTCGACAGTACGCAGGTGGGAGTCGGCAGAAGGCAGCGCATCGCTCATGGGGTGGCGGTTTTTTGTAATTGATAACGATTTTCAATACTAATTTAAACCGTTGCTGCGCCGCAACTCATCACTGAGCACACTCAAGCCGTAGGGCAAGTCCCCTTGCGGCCCGGCGGGCCAGCCCAGGCGCAGGTGCTGGCGAAAATCGCCCTGCAGGCTGAACAGCTCGCCCGGGGCAATCACCAGGCCCTGCTGCAGCAGGCGATGGAACAACGGCCGGGTCTCTACCGGGGCGCATACCCGGGCCCAGATGCAGCCACCGCCGGCGGGCATCTGGAACTCCAGCTGCGAGCCCAGGTACAGCTGCATCTGCCGGTACAGGAGGCCCAGGCGCTCGTGCAGACGCGCCCGCAGTTGCTCCAGGTGCACATCGACACGGCCCTTGCTGTACAGCCTGGCCACGGCTTGCTGGCGCAACGGCGGCAGGCGAAACCCGCGCAGCAGGAACTGGCGCAGCAAGGGCCCGTGCCACTGGCGCGACAGCAGGAAGGCGTAAGGCGCTTCGGCGCCAACGCTGCGCTCCAGCGACGAGAACACCAGCAGGCGCTGCGGGTCGACCAGTTCGCGCAGGTCAGCGCCAGAGCCTGGGCTGAGGCACAGTTCGCTGTCCAGGTCGTTTTCCAGCAGCCACACGCCGTGCTGGTTGAGCAACCTGGCCACGGCCTGGCGCGCGGCCTCGGGCATGATGCTGCCATGGGGCAGGCTCAGGCGCGAGGCCAGCATCGCCAGGCGCACCGGCTCGTCGCGCAGCAGCCGGGCAAAGCGCTCGAGATCAAGGCCGCCGTCGGCCTGCAAGGGCACTTCGAGCACCCGTATCCGCGCCGCCTGAAACACCCGCAGCAAACGCCAGGAACAGGGCGTGGTCACCACCACGGCGCTGTTGTGCAGCTCAAGGGCGGCCAGGGTGGTCTCCAGCAACGAGCGCAGGTCCAGCGCCAGGTAGACGTCCTCGGCGCTCCAGTACAACTGCGCCGAGCGGGTATAGCGCGCCGCCAGGGCGGTGCGCAGTTCCAGCTCGCCACAGGGCTGGGGGGCGCCGCCCAGGCGCGGGTACTGGCGCAGCAACTGGCGCTCGATGCCCAGCAAGGTTGCCTCCAGTGACTGCAGCGCCTGCTCCTGGCCGCCGCTGAGCACCAGCATGCGCGCCGAGTTGGCGTGCTGCTGCAAATCCTGGAGCAGATCGCCAGCGCTGGGCCGTGCCGGCTCAAGGGCCGGCCCCCTGGCGTAGTAGCCCGACTTGGGCACCGGCTGCACCCGCCCTTCGTGCTCAAGCAGCGAATAGGCGTACTGGACCGTCGAAATCGACACGTTCAGGCGCTGGGCCAGGTCGCGCAACGACGGCATCCGGCTGTAGCTGCCCGGCGCCATCTGCTCGATCAGCTCAACCAGGTAGCGATACACCGCCCGGTAGGCGAACTCGCTACTGTGCGGGGCTTTCATCAGTACCGGCCTGGCTGCTCTGCCTTGAGCCAGGCCCAGGACGGCGGCTGCACGCGCAGGTGGCGCAGGTCGGCGCCGCGGCCCTGGATTCGCGCCAGCAACGAACGCGGCCGGGCCCAGCTTTCCGGTTCACGCAGATAGAGCATCTGCAGCAGTGGCAAGTCCAGGCCACTGATGTCGACCATCCACTGCACCACCGGCTCTGGCGCCGGCAATCGTTGCAGGGCCTTGTGCAGGTAAGGCAAGGCCACCAGCATGCCGGGGTGACAGCGGCGCAAAAACACCTCAAGGCGCAGGCCCCGGGAAACAAACGGCGCAAACAACTGGCAGACCAGCTGCGCTTCGCTCAAGCCGTAGGCCTGCAAGGCGAAATCGCTGGCCTGGCTACGGCGTTGCTGTAACTGCTCGGCGTGCTGCCAGCGGCCCAGCAGGCGCACCTGCAACGTGCGCGGCAGGCCCTTACGTTGCATGCGCTGGCGCGCCTGGCGCAGGTAGGCATCGACGCCTTCGCGGTAGTCGCTGTCTTCGATGAACTGCCCGTGCAGCCCGCTCAGGTGCGCCAGCAACAGCGGGTTGGCGGTGCCCGCCTGCGCGCAGGCAAAATACTGCTCGTCGAAGCGACAGCCCAGAAAGCGGTTCAGGCGCTCGTCATACGGCAGGTCGGGGTCATGCACCAGGTCATCGATGATGATGAAGCGCATCGCCGGCGCACAGTAATCGCCGTTGGGCCCGGTGGCCATGGGCCGGGCCTGGCCGTACAGCTGCTGCAGGTAACGCTGGCGCAACTCGCTCATGCCCTCGCACAGCGACGTGGCACAACTGTGAATCGGCCGGATGCACAGCAGGTCTTCCTCGCGCAGGGCGCGGCGGCTCCAGGCCAGCAGACGCCGGCGCTCGGGCAGCGGCTGGGCGGTGATGATGGCATCGACACCGCCACGCCAGCCGATGGCCTGGCGGCACAGCTCGGCAAGGCGCAGGGTGCCATGGCTACCGAAACCGGCCCGTGGCCCGCCAGCGAGCAAATGCCCGAACAACAGCAATTCGTGACGCTCGGCCAGTTGCTGGCTCTGGGAAATAGCGTGGCGGCGGTCGAATGGCAGCAACTGCTGGTCATCGAGCATCAGCAGCTCGACCCGCGGATCATCGTGCAGAAACAGCGCCGAGAAGCCCTGCTCGATATTGTTCAAGGCCGTAGTACTCATGCCGGCCTGGCGCACCACGGCGATACGCAGCTCGAAGGTGCCCGGCGAGCGTGCGGCAATGCTCAGTTGCGCCGCGCGCAGGCAGGCCAGGGCATGGCTGGCATTCTGGCTGCCATCATGGGCGAACATCAGCCTGAAGCCGTTGATGCGCTCGGCGCCGCCCGCCGCGACAATCAAGCGTTGAATCAATAACTGCAAAGAGGCCCGCTGGGCCTGGGACAAATGCTCCAGCAAGCGCGCCAATACTTGCTGGTAGATATACTGCATGGCTTGATCGTGAATGCTGCTCATAACGCCTACCCGATTTCAATAAACGGCCACCTGAAAGAAAAAGATTCCATCGAAGAACTTTCAATCAGCAAAGAAGGATAAATAAGTTTATCCTCAGAAACTTCCTACAACTTCCTACGGAAATAACTTCAGAAGCTCTTGCTCACCATCGTTCTTCCCTCCCCCAGCCCGGCAGCACAGCGCCTTTAACCCCTGGCTTACGACCCATCATGCCTCGCTCCGTGAGACGACTATTGAAGAACTATTATCGGGCGTTGCCCCGCGAATAAAAGATACAGATCACGGTAAAAAAACCATTCAGATTCATCTTCGACAATACCGATAATCAGACAGGCTGCCTGTGCTTTTTCCTATTGCACAAACATAGCGCAAGCAGGCAAGCGTCAGCAGGCAAAGTTACCTCGGAAACATCCTAAACAACCCTGGGAAATACCCACAAAAAAGGTTCTTCACGGATTTCCGGGTTTATGGTCCTTGGGATCGGATGTTGAGGCTACGGCTGCGGGCATATCCATTCGATGTGGCGCCGCTGCCGGCCCCTCCAGACACCTACGCTCGGCCTCCTGACGTCGCGAAGTTACGGGCGGCGCCTGCACTGACGTATCTGCGAAAGCAGATTCTGGCGCGGTCATACTGAAGCCAAAGCTAGGAACGACTTGCTTGGTTTTGGTTTTGCTCTTGATCTTCATGCACGTACTTCCAGGCGCCGCGAAAGGCGACTTCAGGAGGCCGAGCGTAGGTGCCTGTAGGGGCGGTGCGCAGCACCTTCGGCGGCAGCCGAAGACGCGAGATGTAGACTTGCGAAGCAAGTCGTAGGCCGCGATGCCCCGGAAGGTGCCGTAGCGAGGGGACCCGAAGCGCAGCGTAGGGCCGTATGCAGGAGCAGGCGGTTTTGCCTACCTTTTCCCAAGAGAAAAGTAGGCCGCCGTAAAGGCGGAAGGGGCCAGCAGCAGCGCCACAGCGAATGGATAAGCTCGCGCCCAAACCCAGGAGAACGTGAAAAACCACAAAAAAGCCCGAGTCAATGCTCGGGCTTTTGCCGTGATGAACGGTCGTGCTGCGTTTACTCCGCCTGCGACAAGTCCAGCACCAGCCGGCCACCGCAAGGGCATTCGTCCATGTAGCGGTGCGCCTCGACCACCTTCTCGAACGGGTAGGTCTTGATGATCAGCGGCGTCAGCAGCTTGTCGGCGGTGAACTGGTTGATATCGCGCAGGGCGCGCTGCAGCGCCACCTGGTCCTGGCTGATGCCCAGCTCCGGCTTGCCGGTGAAGTTGCCGATGCAATGCACGAAGAACTGGATGTTCTTCTGGAACGCCGCACAAGCAGGGAACGGCGTCTGGTTGCCGCCTTGCAGGCCATACAGCACCAGGCTGCCACGCGGTGCCAGGGCATCACCGAGCAAGGCCATCTGCGGCCCGCCAAGGCCGTCGAGGACCATATCGACACCGCGGTTGTCGGTGTACTTGTTGATCTGCATGAGCAGGTCCTGCTCTTCGGTGACGATCACCTTGTCGGCGCCGAGCTTGATCAGGTAGTCGCGCTGCTCGGCCTCTTTGGTCGCGGCAAACACCTTAAGGCCCAGGGCCTTGCCCAGTTGCACGAAGGCCGGGCCTGCGCAGTGGCTGGCGTCGGTGATCAGCGCGGTTTGCCCGGCCTTGGCCCGCGCCAGGTCGACGAAGGCAAAGTAGGCGATCAGCAGCGGCGTGTAGTGCACGCTGGCCTCGACCGGCGAGAGAATCTCGGGGTAACGGGTCAGGGCATTGCGCGGCATGACGATGACTTCGCCGTACACCGGGTGCTCGTTGGCACTGCTGGCCGGAAAGCTGGCAACCTTGTCGCCAATGGCCAGGTCATCGACACCTTCGCCCACGGCTGTAACCACACCCGCCATCTCGTGTCCGATACCGGCAGGCAGACGCGCCTGGGACGGCGCCAGGTTCTGCCGCCAGAGCACGTCGTACCAGCTGATGCCGATCGCTTCAACGCGAATCTGCACCTCGCCAGCCGCCGGTTGCGCCGGGGCCTGCTCTTCGATCTTGAGCACCTCGGCCGGGCCGAACTTGTGGAAACGGATCATGCGGGACATCGCAAACCTCGCCAATTGAACCTCTAATGCCCTGAACTCTATCCGGGCTTTGACGGTTAGACCATCAGTGGCCATTAATAGTCAACATGCTTGTCATTGATTGATGGTAATGCAGCGTCCATCAAATTATGCGGTGCAGGGTAGCAGCCTTTACCCGTAAGATTCACCCCTGCCCCATCCGCCTTGTGAAGCCGAGCCGATGAACCGTAACGACTTGCGCCGCGTCGACCTGAACCTGCTGATCGTCTTCGAGACCCTGATGCACGAGCGTAGCGTGACCCGCGCGGCGGAAAAACTCTTCCTCGGCCAGCCGGCCATCAGCGCCGCCCTGTCGCGCCTGCGCAACCTGTTCGACGACCCGTTGTTCGTGCGCACCGGGCGCAGCATGGAACCCTCGGCGCGGGCGGTGGAAATCTTCGCCCTGCTGTCGCCGGCGCTGGACTCGATCTCCACCGCAGTCAGCCGCGCAGCGGATTTTGACCCGGCGACCAGCACCGCGGTGTTTCGCATCGGCCTGTCGGACGATGCCGAATTCGCCCTGCTGCCGCAACTGCTCAAGCGCGTGCGCGCCGAAGCCCCGGGTATCGTCCTGGTGGTGCGCCGGGTCAACTACCTGCTGATGCCGGCATTGCTGGCCTCGGGGGAAATCTCGGTCGGCGTGAGCTGGACCAACGACCTGCCGGCCAACGCCAAGCGCAAGGTGCTGCGGCGCAGCAAGCCCAAGGTCCTGCGTGCCGACAGCATGCCCGGCAGCCTGAGCCTGGACGACTTCTGCGCCCGCCCCCACGCCCTGGTGTCGTTTGCCGGCGACCTGGGCGGGTTCATGGACGAAACCCTGGAAAAGGTCGGGCGCAAGCGCCACGTGGTCCTTGCCGTACCGCAGTTCAACGGCCTGGGCAGCCTGCTGACCGGTACTGACATCATCGCCACCGTCCCCGACTACACCGCCGAAGTGCTGACCGCCGCCGGCGGCCTGCGCGCCGAAGACCCGCCGCTCGAGGTGCAGACCTTCGAACTGCACATGGCCTGGCGCGGGTCGCAGGACAATGATCCGGGGGAGCGGTGGTTGCGGTCGCGGATTCAGATGTTCTTTGGCGATCCGGACAGCCTCTGAAAGCACTTCAGAACCTGCGCCAGCTGTTCAACGCACTCGCAACCCGAGTGAGTACAAGGCCACGCCTTGCCTGAACGACGCCCTCATCAATCACACTAATGATTACTATCGAGTACCCCACCTGTCTGCTTGCCACAACCACCCCCTATAATCGCCCACAGATTTCCCCCGCTGCCCCCGCCTGCCCCAGGCGATATCCCCCCTTGGAACCCCGCACCATGCCAAGCGCAAGCCAAGGCCGTCACGGCCTTCCCGAACATAATCAACAGAGCGTCAAGCAGCAGTGGCTGGCGATTCTCTCGGTCGCCGTGGGTGCCTTCGCCCTGGTAACCAGTGAGTTTCTGCCGGTGGGCGTGCTCAACGATGTCGCCAGCGACCTGGGCATCAGTGCCGGCCAGGCCGGCCTGATGGTTACCCTGCCCGGTATAATGGCCGCCCTCGCCGCGCCCTTGCTGTCGGTGGGCATTGGCGCGCTGGACCGGCGTTATCTGCTGATCGGCCTGACGCTGATCATGATCATCGCCAACGCTGTGGTGGCCTACGCCAGCGACTTCAGTCTGCTGCTGTTCGGCCGCGTTCTGCTGGGCGTGAGTATCGGCGGTTTCTGGGCGACGGCCATTGCCCTCAGCGGCCGCCTGGCACCCAAGGGCGTGGGCGTGGCCCAGGCCACGTCGATCATCATGGTCGGTGTGACCCTGGCCACCGTGCTGGGCGTGCCCGTCGGCACCTGGCTGAGTGGCTTGATGGGCTGGCGCATGACCTTCCTGGTCACTTCGCTGGTCGGCGTGCCGGTGCTGCTGGCGCAGGTCTTCCTGCTGCCGCGGCTCAATCCTGACAAGGCCATTCGCATCAGTGACCTGCCGGCCCTGTTTATCAATCCACAGGCCCGGGTTGGCTTGATTGCGGTATTGCTGATTGGCCTGGCGCACTTTGCCGCCTACACCTATGTCGCTCCGTTCTTCAAACAGAGTGCCGGCTTCGATGGGCCGACCATTGGCTCACTGTTGCTGCTGTATGGCGTGGCCGGGGTGGCGGGCAATATCTTTGCCGGTTTCGCCGCCAACCGCAGCGTGCGTCACACCCTGATGCTGGTCGCCCTGATGATCGCCATCAGCACCGCGCTGTTCCCCTACTTCGCCACCGGCATGACCGGCGCAGCGCTGCTGATCGCGCTCTGGGGCTTCGCCTTCGGCGCCTTCCCGGCCTGCGCCAGCATCTGGATGTTTGTGGTCGCACCCAAGGATGTCGAACGCGGCATGCCCCTGTTTGTCGCCATGTTCCAGGTGATCATCGCATTGGGCTCGTTCTTCGGCGGGCAGATCGTCGACCAGCTGGGCAGCTCGGTGCTGCTGAGCCTGGCCACGGCCCTGGTGGGCTGCGGTTTCGTCACGGTGCTGGTGCTGGGGCGTAACGTCAGCAATCGCCTGGCAGCCCAACCCGCCTAGCCGCTGGACAGACCCGTGGCCAATAGCTAGACCTTCTGTACTGAATCTATTCTCACTGTCGCGTGTGCACGCGACAGTGAGTGGACAGCAAGGCGTGGCAATGACAACAAGCGCTGTGAAATCCCGCTTCGAAGCAAAGCTTCTGCGCCCGGCAAAGCCTGGCGACGATGCCTCGTGGGCGTTCGTCGTCCTGCCAAGAGAGGCAAGCGAACAGCTTCCCCGGCGCGGCCGCACCAGCGTTGACGGCACCATCAACGGGCAGCCTTTCCAGGCAACGCTTGAGCCCGATGGCCAACTGAGCCATTGGCTGCAGGTAAACAGCGCCTTGCTCGAAGCCGCAGGCGCGGCCGTGGGGGATGTCGTTACACTGGAGCTGACCCCGGTGAAGAAGGAGCCCGAGCCCAACATCCCGGCCGACTTTCAGCAGGCCCTGGCCAGCGCTGGCGAGGCGCGTGAAGTCTGGAACAGTACGACCACCCTCGCACGCGTCGACTGGATCCACTGGATCACGTCAGCCAAGCAACTCAAGACCCGGGCAAAACGCATAAGCGATGCCTGCGATATGCTTGCATCCGGCAAGAAGCAGGTGTGCTGTTTCGATTCGTCCGGCTATTACAGTAAGGCGTTGCGTGCGCCCGAAGCAGACAGCGCATAGTGCGTGGTCAATCATTTTGCAGAACGTGTTTTCGCAATCCAGTCGAGATGTGCAGCAACAGGCGTATAAACCCCCGGCGACTCGCGTCCACACACATTGCCGTAGCTGACAATTCCAATCTGGACTGACTGCCCATCTTCAGCCCGCTTGAAAAGTGGCCCACCACTGTCCCACGAGCACGCATCTTTACCCTGTTCTCCCGCACAAATAGCATTTGCCGGTAATGTAGCGTTGTAATGCTTGCTGCAATCACTAAAGCCTACAACCGGCACCTCAACTTCCAACAGCAGATTTGATTTAACGCCAGCCTCGGTCAAGCCCCAGCCGGTGGTCGTTAGGCGCGTCCCCGGCTTGATCAGGGCCGTCGCCTCTGCCTGACTGGGCAAGCGCATAAATCCTCGCACCGGTATGGGTGTGTCCAAGCGAACTAATGCCACATCAAATTCTTTCCCCCTGGGATCATACTTCTCATTCACCACCACTCTCTTTATCTTGACCTTCGCAACAGCTTTTGTAAGGTCGTCAGCGTTGTACCCCACATAAAACTTCGAATCCGGCTTTCTACTTTTTGTGGTCGGATCGAAAAAGCAGTGTGCAGCTGTTAATACCCAAACCGAATCAATCGACACCCCACCACAGACGACTGCAGACCTGGTATCGGCTGCACCAAACTGCAGCAGCGCAACCTGCCAGGGCGAAAACTCAATTTTGACCGGCTTACCGTTATAGATCGTCGGCTCAGCGTATTTTTCTATCCAGGCTTTTAATTCGTCGCTGATCTGTTTCAACGCTCCTGCCGATGTGTTGCCATAGCCAACCGTCGCCAGTGCGACAACGGCAATCACGGCCCACGCTCGAACGCAGTTCATTAGCGCAGACCTACACGCCAGGTATCAACGGAAATGGAACACTGGTTCCCGCTTTGCGATGTGCTTCGTTAGCAGCAATCTTGGCCTTCAGCAACGCAATTCGAGCCGACGTAACGTCCACCGCCACAGGGGTTTCGGGAAGCAACGCATCAGCCAGGGCTTCCTCTGCCTTCTGCACTTCGAGGTCGGCAAGCAAAGCATCTTCGCGCGCCGCTCGCCGGGATGCTTTATCCGCATCTTTAGCGTCTGCAGATTTAGGTAAATAGCCTTTAAGCACCGTACTTACCTCTTCCTTTGAAGAGGATAGGGCATTGCCCAGATACAACGCGAACTTGCTTCCCTCACTGGTCTCACTTAACGTTAGCTGCGTTACAAAGTAGGTGAAGACCTTGTCTTCAAGATCAACGTCTTCGCCCATGCTTTCACACGTAGCGGGTTTTTTATCGGCTGTGCGCGCGGGTCTATAATCACACACCGTTCCAGCCCACTTTTTGCGGTGTTTATTTGAGTTGGCAGCCTCAATGGCGTTGTCCAGGCGTTCACGATCAGCCGTCAATGAGTAATTGCATCGATCATCATGCAACTGATGGTCTTTACCCAGCTTGAGGTTCTGGGCGCTCATGGCCGCACAGTACGTATCGACCGCCGCGACAACACGTTTGTCCAGGTAGACACTTTCCGGCTGAGAAGGTGTTGGGTCCTTGGGGTTTAGAATATCGAGCGCCAACAAATAGCGAGCCACCCTGGCTTCCTGTTTTTCCTTAGCCTTAGTGGCATCTGCGGACGCTGGTGGGAATGCAATGGGAAGCGTCGACGCTGAGCTCAGGCGCCAATCGCCTGCCTTTATTTTCTCGCCCCGACGAATGTCCTTGAACGTCATCTCAGCGGAACCAAACGGCGCAGCGCCCCCAGGAACGGTCAAGGTAACGGCGACGATGAAGTCGCGTTTCCTGGTACCAAATAATCGCCAATGGTCAAACTCGGTTACCTCCAGATAGTTTGGCGTCAGCTGAAAGTACTGCAGTCCTCTGAGGCGATTAAGTTTTGCTTCGTAGTAAAAATGTAATTTCGTTAAGCCGTGGAACGCCTCGACTTTGGCTGCAAACTCATGCCGGGTTATCGACTTCGGCTCAAATTCACCACGAACAACCACTAGGCAGTTTGTTCGGCTGAGTATGTCAGCCTCTTGGCTGACTTTATAAAAATAGTCCGCGGATTTCGCTGTCGATGCCGTAGTCTTTGTTTGACCAGCAGCCTTCAATGCCTCGGCAGCCATATCGACTGCCCCCTCTATCAGCTTCGGGGCCATAGCTGCAGCAATCAGGGCGATCACTCCGGACCGATCACTGTCTTTCACGATGGGAGGGGGAGGGTCACTGGGGCACGTTGACTGCCAGACTACACGGGTCTGCAGCGATCCCTCGGCAGCGTAAGCTGGGCTGATCGCCAGAACACAACATGCCATGCTTATGGCGATTCCCCCGCCTTTAACGAAAAACGATAGGGGAATCTGATGAAGCATGAGTGCTCTGGCCATGGCTCGCTCCCAGCAGGCTTTAACAACTAATAGCAGTTGGCCATGAACCCTGCAAATTAGTGGCTGCCCACGTGGTTCGCGAGAAACTGATTTTAAGCAGTAAACGGATCGATAACCCGCTCAGACTAAAACAGGCACCCCCTCCTCCTTGCCAACCGCATGCCCACCCGCGACAAAATCTTCCTTGCGCAACACCACCAACGCCAGCAGCGACGCCACCCCGGTGCCCACATAGAAATACCAGGGCGCAGTGATGTCGCCAGTCAGCTTGATCAGCCAGGTAGAAATCAGCGGCGCACTGCCGCCGAACACCGCCACCGGAATGTTATAGGCCACGGCGATGCCGGTGGAGCGGATGCGGGTGGGCAGCAACTCGCTCATCAAGGCGTAGGTCGAGGACGCGTACAAACCGAACAAAATCGCCACGGCCATCAGCGGCCAGAACAGGGTCGCAGGCGTGGCGCCCGGCGCGGTCTTGAAGAACCAGTACATGGCCAGGGTTGCCAGGGTGCCGATCACCAGCAAGAACGGCTTGCGCCCGTAACGGTCGGTGAAGGCACCGCCTAGGGGCATCACCAGCGCCGCCGAGAGGCTGGCGACGAAGACGTAGAGCAAGGTGGTGCCGCTGTCGAACTTGAGGGTGTTGGACATGTAGGTCGAGGCGAAGGTCAGCACCAGGTAGAAGATCGAGCTGTGCAGGGTGATGATGAAGAACACCAGGGCGATCGCCCGCTTCCACTGCCAGACTTCGCGCAGCGGCGCCTTGGAGGTCTGCCCGGCCTCGACCAGGGCGAGGAACTCCGGGCTGTCTTCAAGCTTGAGGCGGATGTACATCGAGATGAAGCCCAGTGGGCCGGCAACCAGAAACGGAATACGCCAGCCCCACTCCTGCATCAGCTCGGCGCCCAGGGCCCAGGTCATGCCATTGGCCACGGCGCCGCCCAGCAGCAGGCCGAGCACCGCGGTGACCATCAGCCAGCAGGTGGCAAAGCCGCGGCGGCCGGGGCCGGCGTATTCGGAAATGAAGCTGGTGATGGTGCCGATCTCGCCACCGGCCGAGAAGCCCTGCACGCAGCGGATCAACACGAGGATTATCGGCGCGGCAATGCCGATGCTGGCGTAGGATGGCAACAGGCCGAGCAGGAAGGTCGAGCCGGCCATCATCACCAGCACGGTGATCAGGGTTTTGCGCCGGCCGATCTTGTCGGCCAGGGGGCCGAAGAACAGCCCGCCCAAGGGCCGGATGAAGAAGCTCAGGGCAAAGGCGGCAAAACTTGCCAGCAGGCTGCTGGTAGGGTCGTCAGAAACAAAAAACGCCTTGCCGATGTACACGGCGAGAAAGCCGTAGACGCCATAGTCGTACCACTCGATCAAGTGGCCGGAGGTGGCGCCGATAAAGGCCCGGCGCCGCTGGCGCTGGGGGTTGGAAGCTGGCACACCCATAGTGGGGACTCCTGTCGTAGTGCTATCCATGAAATACCGCGCTTCAAAGGTTGATCAGAGGCTGCGAAGGCTCCTGTAACCACTGGCGCAAGCGGGTCTTGAGAATCTTGCCATAGCTGTTCTTCGGCAGCTCGGGGCAAAAGACGAACTTTTTCGGTTTTTTGAACGAGGCCATGCGCCCCAGAAACCACTGGTTGAGGGCCTGCGCATCGAGGCTATCGGGTGAACGCAAGGCCACGAAGGCTACCACCGATTCGCCCCATTCGGCATCGGCCTCGCCGACCACGCACACCTCGAACACTTCGGGGTGCTGCATCAGCACTTCCTCGACTTCGCGTGGGTAGATGTTGCTGCCGCCGGAGATGATCACATCCTTGCAACGATCGGTGAGGGTCAGGTAGCCCTGCTGGTTGAAAAAGCCAATGTCGCCGGTCAGCAGCCAGCCGTTTACCAGGGCCTCTTGGGTGGCTTGCGGGTTGTCCCAGTAGCCCAGCATCACTACTGGCCCGCGCACCACGATCTGCCCCGGCTCGCCCGCGGCCACCGGCTGGCCTTGGGCATCCACCACGCGCACCTCGACGCAGGCGTGGGCACGCCCCACCGAGGCGGCGATCTGCGCCCAGTCGGCGTGCCCGCGATCGGCGATGGCCTGGCGCGACAGGGCGCTGATGGTCATCGGGCATTCGCCCTGGCCGTAGATCTGCACCAGACGCGGGCCAAAGGTGTCCAGGGCCTGGGCAAGATCGGCCAGGTACATTGGCCCGCCACCGTAAACGATGGTCTTGATGCCTTCGCCGGCATACCCCTGCAGGCGCGCCTGGTCGACCATGCGCTTGACCATGGTCGGCGCGGCAAACAGGCTGACCTGGCCCAGTTGCTGCGCAAGCTCAAACAGCTCCGCCGCCTGGAAGCCACGCGAGGCCGGCACCACATGGCGGGCACCACAGCGCACATGAATGAAGTTGTACAGGCCGGCGCCATGGGACATCGGCGCGGCGTACACCACCGCGTCACCAGCGGCCACCGCATCGACGTCCAGTGGATAGCACAGGGACATGGCGATCAAATTGCCATGGGACAGCATCACGCCCTTGGAGCGCCCGGTGGTGCCGGAGGTGTAGAACAGCCAGGCCAGGTCGCTGTCCTGGCGCGGGTACGGCTCGGGCAGTTGCTCATCCGCCAAGGGGCCTTGCGGGCTCGGCGTGTGCGCCGCCAGCTCTTGGCAGCCGCTCGGCAACGCGCTGCTGGCGAACACCTGGCCGTCATCTGTGTAGACCAGCCGGGCGCCGGCATTGGCGGCAATCCAGGCGGCTTCCAGGGCGTGCAGCTTGCTGTTGATCGGCACCGCCACCGCGCCGCTCCACCAGATGGCGTACAGCAGTTCGAGATAGCGGCAGCTGTTCTTCATCAACAGCGCCACCCGCTCGCCCGGCGCAATGCCGTACTGCTCGCGCAGTTGCACGGCGCGGGCCCGGGCCTGGGCGGCGAACGCCTGGTAGTCGGCAACCTGGCGCTGCCCCTCGAACAACGCCGGGCGCTGCGGCCAGCGCTGGGCCGCATCGCGCAGCCAATGGGCGATGTTCATCCTCAGGCCTTGACCGCTTGCAGGACACTGGCGTAGTTGGCCACGGCCATGCCGCCCATGTTGAACAGCAAGCCGAACTCAGCACCGGGTACGCCCAGGCCGATGGGTTCGCCGGTCAGCTGGGCAAAGCCCAGGGCATGCATCGAAACCCCGGTGGCACCGACCGGATGGCCCTTGGCCTTGAGCCCACCGGACAGATTGACCGGCAGGCGCCCGCCCTGGCGCACGATACCGTCGTCGAGGGCGCGATGGCCTTCACCGCGGGGGACCAGGCCCATGGCTTCGTAAATCAGCAACTCGGCGATGGTGAAGCAGTCGTGGACCTCGGCAAAGTTCAGGTCGCCTAGGGTCACCCCGGCTTCGCGCAAGGCACCCTGAATCGCCCGCTGCGGCCCCTCGAAGGCCAGCACATCGCGGCGCGACAGCGGCAGGAAGTCGTTGACCTGGACCATGGCACGAATCGCCACCTGGCGGCGCATCGAACGTGCACGCTGCGGCGAGGCGAGGATGATCGCCGCCGCGCCGTCACTGATCAGCGAGCAGTCGGTCAGGCGCAGGGGCGGTGCGATCAGCGGGTTGCCCGAGGAAACATTGTTGCAGTGTTCGAAATCCATCAGCCGGTGCATCTGCGCCAACGGGTTGGCCATGGCATTGGCGTGGTTCTTTACCGCAATCGCGGCCATCGAGGCCAACGGGCTGTGGTAGCGCTCGGCATACTGCTGGGCCACCTGGCCAAACAGCTGGGCGAAGCTCAGGCCGGCCTCCTGCATGGCGTTCTGGTAGCCGGCACCGGCCAGGGCGCGGGTGACTTCGACGGTGCTGTTGCCGGTCATTTTCTCGGCGCCGACCACCAGCACCAGGTCGGCGGCGCCGCTGCGAATCGCGTTGATGCCGGCCTGGATCGCCGCCGAGCCCGAGGCGCAGGCGTTCTCGCAGCGGGTGGCGGGTTTGAAGCGCAGTTGCGGGTCGGCCTGAAGCATCAGCGAGGCAGGAAAGCCGTCGGCCACCAGGCCTGAGTTGAAGTGCCCGAGAAACAGCGCGTCGATCTCACCGGCGTCGATCTCGGCGTCTGCCAGGGCTTCGCGGGTGACCTTGACGATCAGGTCTTCGAGGTTGAGGCCATCCAGGCGACCAAAAGGGCTGTGGGCAGCCGCGACGATGGATACGGAATCGTGTGTCATGGTGATTTTCTTCTGTCCTTGAAGCGCGTATTCCATACAATGATTCAGCGCCCGAATCCCACGCTAGTTGGGGCAACTACTTACGCCAGTAAGTAGTGCCCGCCAACCCGGTGCACACCGACAAACCCGAGGCAGGACGCCCGATGATCGAAGACGCCCCGCACTTCCAGGACCTTGAGCGCCTGGCCTTCCAGGTTTCCCCCGCGCCGCAGATGATCACCGGCCATCGGCGCATGCTCGACTGCAACCAGGCCTTTGAGCGCCTGTTCGGCTACGAGCGCGAGCATCTGCAAGGCAACCTGACCCTGTTGCTGTACCCCTCCCACGCCGACTACCAGAGCATCGGCGAACGCAGCGAGCACTGGCTGCGCAACGGCCCCGGCGCCTTCTACTCCGACGAGCGCTTCATGCAGCATCGTAATGGCGAGGTGTTCTGGGCCCGGGCCCACGGCTTTTCGCTGACGGTCGAGGACCCGTTCAAACTGATGGTCTGGCATTTCGAGCGCCTGGACCGCCAGCCGGCGCCGACCATCCAGCTGACCCCGCGCGAACGCGAGATCTCGCTGCATATCGTCAACGGCCTGACCTGCAAAGAGGTGGCGCGCAAGCTGGGTATCTCCCACCGCACCGTGGAAGTCCACCGCGCCCGGCTAATGAAGAAGCTTCAGGCCAAGAACAGCGCAGAGCTGGTGTCGAAGATCATCTTCATCAGTTGAGCGGCGTCAGGCGTTTCCCTTGGCCTGCTGTTCCAGATGCACCTGCAAGGCCGGATCGATCTGCAGCGCGCCGGCCAGTTCGTCAAGGTAGGCCCGCTCTGCGTCCTGCTGGTCATCCACCAGCATTACGCTGGCCAGGTACATTTCCGCTGCCATGCCTGGGTCCTGGGCCGACTGCGCCACCTCGCCAGCATCCAGTGGCTTGCTGACTTCCTCATCCAGCCATTGCTGCAGTTGCGGGTCGTTGGTGTGACGTTTGATTTCAGCGCAAATCAACGCTTGTTCTTGCTCATCGATACGACCGTCAGCCTTGGCTGCCGCAATCAGCGCGCGCAAGATTGCATGACTGTGGCCCTCGGCCTCGGCGCCGGACAATTGATCGACCGTACGCAGCGCCTGTTGCGGGGCCGCCGCCTGGCTGCGCTGCCAGCTTTGATAGGCCTGGAACGCCATCATGCCCAACGACGCCAGGGCGGCGTAATTGGTGCCTCCGGCGGAGCGCCCCTGGCTAGCGCCACCCGCGCTGCCCCCCAACAGCCCGCCCAGTAGACCACCCAGGCCAGCACCGCCCGCCGATGCACTGCCGCCGCCAAGCAGCCCGCCCAGCAAGCCGCCCAGACCGCCCAGGCCGTCTTGCACGGACCTGCCGCTGCTCCCTTGTTGCGCTTGCGAACCCTGCCCGGCGCGAAGCAGCTGTTCGAGTAGATCGCTGGTGTTCATAGCACCGCCCTCGGTCGGTAGTTGCTGTTTAGACAAGCAACGATAGCCCCCGCAAGGCGATCTGCCATGACCGTCTGGCCGACGGCAAAGCCGGGGCTTACCGAGCATGCAGGTTTATGTGAGCATATCCACCCCGCCCTGCCCCGCGCCCCACGAGAGGCTGTATGACGATTTTCCACAAAACCGCCCTGACGCTGACCCTGGCCGTTGTCGGCCTGTTGGCGCTACCGAATCTGCATGCCGCGAGCAAAGCCGGCAGCCAGGCGAAAGCTGAAGTAAAGGTCGCGGTGCTCGGCGGCAAGTTCAGCTTCACCCTGCCGGCAGGCTTCATCGCCAGCCCCTTGAGCGCCGACGAACAGAGCAGCGAAGGCGCCGGCGCCGTGGGCACCCTGTATGCCAATGCGCAGGAAAAGCGCGTGGTCATGGTGGTCGAAAAACCGCTCCCCGAAGCGTCGCGCCCAGGTGACAACGACGACGCCTTCCTCGACGGCGCCGTCAGCGGTTTCGTCGAACGCCAGAGTGCCGGGCTGCCGGACTTTCGACAAACCGGCGAAGCGCGCCTGAACCGCAACGGCCTTGGCGTGCGACAAATCGACAGCACGGCGACCCTGGGCGGCGGCAAAACCTTGAACAGCACCTTTATCGCAGGCTCCGGCGAGCGCATGGCGGTCATCCAGGTCATTTCCCGCAGCGACCAAGCCAGCAGTCATGCGGCGCTGGTCAAGCGAATCGCGGGGCAATCCTCGGTGCCGGTTGCGCAATCTGGCAACAAACAGGGTAAATAGCGTGCAGCGCTCTAAGGCGTGCAAGGCTTTGGCGGTGTGCGGAATCAAGGCCGGTCGGAGAATCGAAGCAAGTTTCGAAGGCACCTGCGGTTGAAGCCACCGCTGTTTGCTGGCTCTCGCGAAAGGCCGTTTTCGACCCAAAGCGGTCCTTCGCCGAGGTCGGCAATCGGCCAGAAGGGGACGGTTGTTGGCACTTCCCGAGCCAGGCGCACACTACTGAGAACTCGTCCTCAATCGGCAGTTCGATACACGGGCGGCGAACTCACTCGGCCACTGCTGCGGCCTCCGCTGCGGCCTCCGCGTCATATCCCAGCTCCGCCAGAACATCCTTAATGAGTCTCGGTAGGTCAGGCGATGCCGTCGGCTCTTTTGTGCATGGGCCTCCCATCCCAACGACTAAGTTTAGTAACGATAGCCGTAGCCTTGGGACTAACCTCAGGTAGCACCAGGTGGCCTGTGTCGAGTCAGGAGGCCTTTACATAGGCGTGGTGCCGACTGGTTCCATCCGATCCCGGCCAGAAGCGAGCTGTCAGCCCGGAATGTAAAACTATCCTTTTTAGCGGCTCCCGTCGCCTCTTCCAGCATCGAGTTGCTTCGCTCTATGAGGGTTGTCGTTTTGACATTATAATACTAGAAGTTAGCAATGGTAATTTTTTGGAGATCATATTTATCTGCACTTTCCGAATTGCAGAGGGTCTTGTCGACGTGGCTATTTCGTAAGCGTGTTGTTTTGCATGGGCGAGGCATGTGGCGTTTTAAATTTTTACGCAAATGGAATACAATTAACTCTCGGAAATTGGCTAAGGAGGATTGGGTATGGTATCAAATGAACAGCTTAATAAATTTGTAGGCCAGATCAAAGAGTCAGGATTCCCACTTGAGCACTGGGCGTCTTCGCTTTTACGAAGGGAAGGCTGGACTGTAAGGACCAATTATTACTATATCGATTCAGATGATAAGAAGCCTCGGGAAATGGATATCGTGGCTTTCAAGCTAAAGAGCGCTGGTAGATTCAATGTAAAGACGGTTCTTTTAATAAGCTGCAAAAAATCAAAATCTTCCGTTTGGGGATTCTTGCGCAGGTCTTTTCCAGAATATGGAAACCAAATAAATTTATTTCCAGCCATGATCTCTTCAAAGTACCCCCCAGTAAATTATGCTCTTGATGGTTGGGGTTGGCAGAGAAAGTTTTGTGATTTTATGGCAAAGAACGGGCTATCGAGTTGGTTTGGCGCGCCCCAATATGACGTATTTGCACATCAGCAAATCCCGCTGGAGAAAGGAAAACTTCATGATAGCGACATGCATAGCGCAACCATGCAACTGATCAAAGCTCAGGCATACGAAATATCGAATCAGCACCACGGAGATGCTCGTGAAATTAAGCAGTTTAACTTGATATCTTTGACTGAAGGCGATTTTGTAGCCTTTGATTTTAGCGATGGCACAGATGTCGATGCGGTCGAAATCTCAGAGCAAGTATCCATGGCCAGTTACAAAATAGACAATCTCGATCACGACTCTAGGATCATTTATCTTACAAAAAAGAAATTCGAGGAAGATGTGTCGCGCCTCACAAGGCTTCATGAGCTAAATGTTGAGTTTTTTGTTGAAAAAGAAAATGAATTTCGACATGAGGCCATATTCGATCCACGCAAGCTGGCAGTTCACTCGCAAGAATTTAATGCCGCACTGGAAAGCTATATTTGGGACTGTGCGCGCCGCAAGGCTCTGCCTTCTATACCTTTGAAGTTGCGAATAAACATCTCTGTTGAGTCTCGCAATCCTGTAGTTGAGATATCATCAAGCAGACTGGAGTTTTTGGAGATTGCCCGTTCGCTCGAAGTAAAAGAGCGAGCATCCCGTGAGATTTCATTTTTTTGGGGGTATGATGGTGATATAGAAATAAAAGCCATCCAAATTAGTTGATTTTTTTGCGCGCAGTTTTTTTTAGAATCGATCCTTATAAATCTCCGCTCAGTCTCATCTCGAAAAGTTCGTATCCAGGCTGCCGAGGCAAAAGATTGGTATTGCGGGGAAGTACGCAATTAGCGAAACGTAGGTCAGCGAGATGGGGATTGTTGGGATTACTGTCCGCTTCTGGCCGATTCCCGTCCTTCCTGAAGGGCTGCTTTGGGTCGATGGCGGTCAGTCCCAATTGGCTGCTACCCACCCATAGCAGACGTCCGCGAGAACCAAGATTGAACCAAATGTCGTCCGACGCGGCTGCTCGGGAATATTCGTGGATTGTCCGCCCCAGCAAAAACGGTGGAGAGAATGTAAGCCTTCCATGGCCTCATCGTGGACTGGGGCGGGTCTGTACGCGCACCTGGCATACCTGTGAACCTCTCTGGACACCGCTCGCGATCTACAATTACATAGTTGACTTGCGCTTCAAACCAGCAGGGGGGGTTTTGCCAATCCTTTCAGTAACCTCCTTGAGTTTTTTGGTTCCAGGACCCGCTGCTTGTAGTTCTGGACCAAAATCTTCCATGCGGACATCGAAAACTGAAACTGCAAGTTGCTCACTACCGTGAGAATGGGAGATGAGACGCCGGTGTTCTTGATCGTATGGGGCTTGGGCCGTCGAGCCGCCATATTCACCAATATTGGCGATCAGAATGTGCTGGTACATGTGATAACGCAGGGCTGCGACCATCCCGTCAAACGTCTTCACGTCTTTGTTCATTGCAGATACCACATACATGTGGCTTTCATCCCTGAGGTCTGCCGCGAGGGCTAGGTCAGTTGCATCGAAGCATATCGACCCAGTTAAGCGGTATGGGCTTAATGTAGAACTTGACGGATCGCGAAGCTCGATCACTACCTGGTAGGGGCGCCATGAGTTAATCCCCAGAATTTTCTCCCCTGGCGTGAGGTGGAACTTCCCCTGATCTACCTGAACCCACGAGCGCCCTTGCGCTCTCATTTGGGGTACTAGCCACCTTGCCGCGTTAATGGGCTTCCCGCCACGGTCCGCTGCCCCAAGTAGCCCGTAGAACAACATTGCACCCGTGGCGTCTGAGAACGCGCGCATTAAATCCTGATCGTCGACATGGATGCTCAATTCAGGGAACACGACCAGATCGAATTGTGGCTTTTCTGAACGTCCCAAAACGTAGTCACGTGCAGCAAGGTGTTTGGTCGTTAAATGCAATAGCGCCGCCGTGTGGTTCCGGTGCCGTTCTCTGTACCCTGGGTCATCAAGTCCTTCAAGTCCTCGATCAAAATGGGTCTGCATCGGCATCAGTCCTTGGACCATCACCACCCGCAAGCCACGCTTTTCGTTCAGACGCCACTCAAAGGGATACCTATAAATTGGCAGATTACTGCTCTCTCCGAAGATCAAGGTCTGCTCGTCGATGCGTTTTTCGATGGTCTTCAAAAAGTCGGTACGCGTGCGAATATTTACTGATTCAACTTGGTCTCGTTCAGCTATACCAGGCCATCGGAGCAGATTAAGAAGAAGCTCTGAGAACCATGGAGTTATAGCAGCAGTGGTTCCACGCAAACCTTCAGCAGAATGGAGCATGCCCAGCCGGCGTTTATGCCAAGTGCTGCGAATCCCTAAATACCAACCAGAGTCTTCGCGCGTCAGCCAATGACGAACTGTAAAGTCGGGCTCTCCCGTAGCGGCAGCGCGAAGGAGGCGACCAAAGGCGTATTTCCAAGCTTCCTCAGGGCGACACCAAGACGGCGTGTCATAATACCCTCCCGTGGTTTTTATGTGCTCGATCGCCCTGGCATCAAGATTTGCTAGTCTGGGATTATTTAATTTATCCCAGTCGTCGCTTCGAACTTCAACGTTCAAAAGAGTAAGAATCTCGGGATCAAAGCTTCGAATCGTTTTATTGCGTCCCAAGGCGCGGGCTAGCACGAGAAGAGCGTTTTCCTGTGCGAATAATTCGGAAGGATGAGTGATCACCGTTAACAGCGGCAGCCATTTGCGCGCGGGAAGAAAATCGGTGCCCTTATCCCATCTAGCGGCTGAGTAGCGGGTTAGATACCTCGGAATTTTGGTTATTGCATCAGACATTCCACTGCGGGGGGATTCCAGCAAAGATATAAACAACTCTGAAGAGGTTTCTGCGATTGCCTGCCACGCCCTGCCGACCACGACTCTATCTCGATTCTCACAAAAACGTATGAACCATTTTTCATAGTGAGGTATATCGTTGAGTAACTGATGCCCTACAAGTGAAACGACGATTTGCTCTTGCGCCGATACCTCATCTTCTAGAGGTCGAAATCTCACATACGAACTGAGCACTCGATAAAAACGTAGTTCCTCGACACTTTTTGACAACGATGCGGCTTGACGCTGAGAAGCCAATAGGAGCGTGGCCTGCTGTTGGACATACCATGGCGAATCTTTTCTCTCGATAATTTTCTTCGCCAAAATCGAAAGCGCAACGCGGTAGCTCCCTACATCGGCAACGCCCAAAGCTGAGTCGCTTTCTGCCTCCTTCCCAGTTTCTGTCGCGCCCGCTTTAAAAAGGTCAGCGAGCACGTACCAAGCAACACGTTTCCCAAACTCACCGGTCGACGTTACCTGATCAATTTTGCTCATCAGAGCTTGCTCTATAGGTTCGAGGAGATCAGTGCTCGGATAGAGGTCTAGTGCATACCTGAGCACCTGAACCAAGGAGGGGTTGACAGCCCATGCGGACACCAGCCTACGGGCAACAGCCTGATAGTCTTGGATAAGATCAATCTTGGGGTCTTTTCCGTCGGTAGACTCTGTTAGATCAGTCATGCTCCGACGCATTCTCAATGAGCGAACGAGTCTGTACGCTGAAAACCTAGTCAACGTGTCGTCACGCACTTCGAGCTTTAGCTTTGCAACTGATGCCAATTGAAGGCCTTGGGTCAGCAGTGGAGAAGATTCGTCTTCAACAAGGCTGAGTTCAGCTAATGAAAGCAAGCCGTTCAGGCCTGACTCCAACTGACGCAGTGAATCCACATCGAATGGGCCACTCAACTGTTTCTGAAAAGTTTTCATCCGCGCAGCCGTGCCGGATTCGCCACCTACTTCGATAAGTGGTTCAAGCTGAGTTTTACGCTCGTTGATTCTCAAATACGCATCAGGGTTATCCTTCGGGGCGGTATGTTTCTTTAACAGGCGTTGCGCCCAGTCGCTGATTTCACTACCTAATTGCGCTGGATCGACAAACTCTCCCTCCTCCTTGTCTACTGATACAACCAATCTGATGTCATCTACGTATCGGCAGTAGTCGTGAATTCGGAAAGATCTCTTTTGAGGCCGCCTACCGATAAATTCGCCTACCATGCGATCAAATTTCAAAAGATATGCGTTTGCAAAAAAACCACTTCCGACTAAGCCTTGAGGGAGGCCTAATGGGAGCTGTTGGTCTCGAAATAATTTTGCAAGCGGTTGCTCTTCAATTCGCCAGTCGAATTTTAGAGCCGCGCGGGTAACCGTCCAAAATGCTTCATCAGAGTCAAGATACTCCTCATCAGTGGCCCCTACGAAGCGCGCATATTCATCACGCATTCGCTCGATGAGTAGATCCACATCGATGCTGTCGAAAAATGCGCTCAGATCCAAGCTCACGATGAAAATGTTTTCTTCACCTTCAGCTTCAGCATGCTTAGCCAAAACTACCGGCCTCTGCACGAAACGTTGGTAGTCCTGAAAATAGCGGCTGTAAGTATTGGAATTACCCCATGAGAATGTTGCAGCGGAATGATCTTTCGACCATGAGCAAAAAAGCCGGTTGCCGTAGCTAAACACTTTGGATTTCGAGGCCGCTAGCGCATCCTGCGACGTGTCGCCTTGAGCCGTCTCGATACAGTCCGCAAGGCACAACATAACTGCGGTAGCAACGGTCTGTTCCTTGATCCCGATGTGAGCAAGTGGGCGCAGTACAGGCTCGTCATCATTTCCGCTCTTCCGAGGCCCCCAGCCACCTTCTTCGTTCTCACGAAAGCCCCAAAGGCCGTTTTTCGGTGCGGGCACGAGCCAGGCAGGAGCAGTCTGGTACTCCCCGGATGAGATCGACTTTGACCAAAGACTTAAATTATCAGCCAGGCATACGGCAGAAGCATCAAGCTCCAACACATCCGCATACCAGTTATGCCGTCTTATGAAAGTGTGGGTTTTCTTCCATGCTTGGGCAAGTACGACTTCATCTTGGAGCAACCCAATACGCGGGCTCAACCTTTCGTATCGTGAATCCACAACGCTCATTAGCAGTCCTTTAAATGGCTGTCGACCTGCTGCTCGTTTCCTCAGACTGGAGTTATCGTCAGCAGGCCTTCTGCCCGCAACTCTAACCGCCTCGGCTTAATTGGTCGACTGTCCCCTTCTGGCCATGAGCTGCCCGCCGCCAAAGGCAGCTTCGGGTCGATAGCGGCCATTAGTTCAACCCTCAGCCGCCGATGCATGACGGTCAAGTGGGAGCGGGCTTGCCCCGCGATCCGGGCCATGGGCATTGTCTATCACGCAGCCATGACCCTATCGCGGGGCAAGCCCGCTCCCACCGTCTAATCGCCGTTCGAGCGGACGATCCCCCTACTGCGCAATAACCCGATACCGCGCCAAATTCAACGCCACCAGCAGCGCCACCACCGCCATCAGCGCCCCGGTGAGGAACCCGCCGCTGTAACCGACCTGCGCGGTCAGCCCCAGCAACAGCGAGGACGACAGCATTTCGCCAAGGTCGCGGGTGCTTTGCACGGCGGTCATGTCGGTGCCGGCCTGGTCGCTTTGCCCGGCAAACGCCATCGAGGCGGTCATGATTGCCACCGAGGTCGCGCCGGTGGCAAACGAGCCCAGCCCCACCGCCAGCCAGATCAACTCGACCCGGGGCGCCACTAGCCCGCTTGCCTGCAGCAGCCAGACCAGCGCCGCCACCCCGGCCATGGCCACCGCCAGCATGAACGCCGGCCACAAGCCCAGCACACGGATCAGCCAGGCACCGCCGCCGCAACCGAGCACGATGGTCACCACGCCGCCGCTCATGCCCAGTTGGCCGATGGCCTGCAACGACCAGCCAGCATCGTTTAGGAACAGTTTCGACAGGCCGAAGCCAGACACCGCGGTCATCGCCGAGAGCAATGCCAGCACCACCAGCGACAGCGCCCCGGGGCGCTTGATGAAGCGCAACAGGCTGGCGTGGGCGACGTCGGGTTGTTTCTCTTTCGCCGGTGCCACATGCAGCCAGGCTACGCAGCACAGGCTCGCCAAGGGCACCAGGGCCAACAGGCCGAAGGCCGTGGTTTGCCCGAAGTGGCCACTGAGCAGCAGCGCCCCGGCGCCGCCGACGAAGAAGCCGAACATGGTGCCGCCGACCTGGATGGCGTTGATCCGCGCGAGCATGTTGTCGCTGAAATACTCGGCGGCCATGCCGTCGGTGGCGATGTCCTGGGTGGCGCTGGCGAACGAAGCGAGGATCAGCAGGCCCACGGCCCAGCCGGCGGTATCGACACTCAAGCCGATGCTCGCCAGGGTCACCAGGCACAGCAGCACAAGGATCTGCATCGGTATGATCCAACTGCGCCGCCGCCCCAGGCGCGGGCTCCAGTGGTTGTCGACCTGCGGCGCCCAGATGAACTTCACCACCCACGGCAGGCCCACCAATGGCAGGAAGGCCAGGGCATCGAGGGCCGCGCCGTCGTGGCGCAGCAGGGTTGGCAAGGCGTCCATGGCGATGCCGAAGCAAATGCCCTGGGACAGGTACAACAGGGCGAAGGTCAGCACCATGCGCCAGTGTTTCAACAGATCCAGCATGCGAGTCTCCATTCAGATAGCGTTGGCGTCGGCAGCCCGTGCCGTACGCGAAAAAACAGTCAGGCGGCGCACCGCCCACAGGGCACTGGCGCCCACGAGCAACAGCACCAGGTCAATCGGCCATAGGCTCAGGTTGGCGTGCACCAGGCTGCCAGCCAGGTGCAAGGCGCCAGCACTCAGGAAGGCCAGGCCGGCCACGCTCAACAGCAGGCGTAGCGGTTGGCGCTGCGGCTGCATCAGCGCGGCCAGCAGCAGGCTGGCGATCCAGCAGCCCCAGAACCACGCCGTCAGTGAACCGCGCGGCAACAGCCCGAGGTTGGCCAGCGCCCCGGCGCACAGCAGCACGGCGCTGGCCGCCAGCAGCCCGCCGCCGACCCCGACCACCAGGCGCAGCAGCACTTGCCAGCCTGCCCCGCCCTTCAGCCGCCGGCGCTCCAGCCACAGGTACAGGCCGCTGAGCACCAGCACTGCGGCGCCCAGGGCCATGCTGAAATGCACGACGCGCAACAGCGGCCCGGCGTGGGGTAGCCAGCGATAATCGGCAAAGTGCAGCGGCTGCACCGCGATAAACGCCTGCAGCCAGAAACCTCGGCCACTGGCACTGCTGGAGGCCAGCGGCCGGCCGTCATCGCCGCGGTAGGCATGGCGTTCGAACACTGCGGTGCTGGGCAGGCCGGACTCGATGCCGGCCACTTCCAGCCAGGCTCCGGGCTCGCCCCAGTGATGCAGGGTGACGCTCTGGGCGGTGAAGCCCGGGTGCGCCGCCGCGTCGTTGCTCAGCAGTTGATCGAGATCGAAGGGCTGGGCCGGCGCCGCTTGCGGATCGACCTGCGGTGGTGCGCCCAGCAGCTGCATGAACGCCTGTTGCGGGGCCCCGGGAAACGCCTGCCCGGCCAGGGTCAGGGTACCCAGGGCGCCAAGGCCGGACATCGCCCCGGTAACCCCGAACAACAGCAGCCACGGCCCGGCCCAGCGGCCGATCAGGCTGTGCAGGTCGTGGGCCAGCAGCCGCGGGCCACGGTCACGGCGCAAGCGCGTAAGGTCCTGCAAGCGGCCGCTGTGCAGCGCGCTGCCGGCCCAGATCATCAGCAACAGCGCCACCCCCAGCAGGCTGATCAGCACCCGCCCGGGGAAGCCGGCAAACAGGCTCTTGTGCAGGTTGAAGAGGATATCGGCGGCGTTCTCCGTTTCCAGCTCCCGGCCAGTGGCCGGGTCCAGGGCCAGGTTGCACGGCTTGGCAGGCGCGCACAGCTCGACCACCGCGCGCTCGCCGTCGGGCAGGCGAATCTGCAACGCCTCGGGCGCCAGGCCGTGGCGGCTGGCCACCGGCAGCCATTGCGCCAAGGGCAACAGCGGCCCTGGCGCCAAGGCTGCCGGACCGCGAAACCAGCTGCGCAGGTCCTCATGGGCCATGCTCCAGGCGCCGCTGAGCAGAATCACCAACAGCAGCACGCCGAACACCCCGCCGGCACCGGCATGCACGCGCTGCACCAGCGCCCGCGGTGCGCCCATCATGACCCGGCTCCTGCCCATGCCAGGCAAGGGCTGAACAGCAGCAACCAGGCGCTGGAGCGGTAGACCACGCGCTTGCAGTCCGGCGCCAGCAGCGCCCACAACAGCACCGTGACGAGAAACCCCAGGCCGAGAAAGATCGCCGCATAAAGCCGCTCAAGCCCGTCGCCCAAGGGGTAGTGGCGGGCCAGCAGCGCCGCCAGTTGCAGGCTGCTGAGCACGCTGCCAGCCAGCGCCAGGCTGATGCGCAGCGGCCATGGCCCAAGGCCCGGGGCTGCCATCAGAACGTGCCTCGCAAGGTCATGTTGAGGCTGCGCGGCTCCCCGTAGCGGTTGTTCCAGTTGGGGTTGGAAAGGCTCTGGTAATACTTGCGGTCGGCCAGGTTGTTGCCGTTGAGCGAGGCCGTCCAGTGCTCGTCAATGCGATAGGCAACCCGTGCATTGAGCAACGCATAACCGCCCTGCTGCATCGATACGGCGCCCGACTGCGCCGAGAAATCACTCTGCGCCTGCACCCCGGCACCGACGCTCCAGCGCCGCTCCTGCCAAGGCAGCTCGTACTGGCTCCACAACCGCAGCATGTGCCGCGGGGTGAACTCGGCATAGCGCTCGCCGGAGTTGCTGCGGGTGTCCTTGAGGTATTCGGTGGTGGTGTAGGTGTAGCCGGCGAACAGGCTCCAGTCCGGGGTGATATAGCCGGTGCTTTCCAGCTCGAAGCCCTGGCTGCGCACCTTGCCGCCGCTGATGTAGTAGGTGTTGGGGCCGGCGCCGGGGTGTTCCGGGTCGACCTGCGGATTGTTCTCCAGGTCGATGCGGAACGCCGCCAGCGACACGTTCAGGCGGCCATCCAGCAACTCGCCCTTGACCCCGGTCTCGTAGGTCTTGCCTTCCACCGGCTTGAGCAGGTCGCCGCTCCAGGTCTGCCCGGTCTGCGGCTGGAACACCTCGGCATAACTGGCGTACCACGACCAGTCCTGGGCGAAGTCCCAGATCAGCCCGCCGTACGGGGTGATCTCGCGCCCGGGTTTGAAGTGATCGCCCGGCGCATCCTGGTCCCACCAGCTGGCCCGGGCACCGACCACCAGGGTCAGCGGATCGAGCAGCTTGTAGCGGGTCAGCGCGTAGACACCCTTGGAGGTGGTGGTGGTCGAGCCCGGCGAAGTGTAGGCGCCGATACCCGGCTTGGGCACGCTGTGCGGGTCCCAGCGATAGACGTTGACCGGCACGTTCAACGGCGTAGTGAAGTCCGCCGTGCGCTGCTCGGTTTCCCCCTGGCTGTAGTTGCTGCCCAGCAGCAGTTCATGACTGCGACCGAACAGCGAGAACGGCCCGTTGACCGAGGCATCGACGCTCTTCTGGGTGCTTTCGAACTTGTACGCCGCGCCCATCAGACGGCCGCCGTCACCGGTGACGGGGTCAATTGCACCGTAGGCGCCGGCATAACGCAGGCTGGAGTCGGCGTCCTGGTATTCGGCGGCGACCTTGGCTTTCCAGCCGTAGTCCAGTTGCTGCTCGAGCGAGCCGAACACCCGCCGCGTGGTCCACTTGAAGCGGTCCCAGTCGACATCCAGGTAAGTGGAGCGCGGCAGGTTCAGGCTCGAGCCGTCCTTGGCCATCGGCACGCCAGCCATGTTGGTCACCGAGTCGATGGTCTGGTACTGCGCGCCCAGGGTCAGCAGGGTGTCCGGGCTCAGGTCGAATTCGCTGATGCCGTACAGCAACTGGGTGTCTTGCTTGCCGATGTCGTAGAAGTAGTCGCGGTCCTCGTAGGCGGCGACCATGCGCCCGCGCACATTGCCAGACTCGGTCAACGGCCCGCCGACATCGACCTCGCCGCGGTAACGGTCCCAACTGCCGCCGCTCAAGGTGGTGCTGGCGGCAAACTCCTTTTGCGGGCGCTTGCGCACCAGGTTGACCGTGGCCGCCGGGTTGCCACTGCCGTGCAGCAAGCCATTGGAGCCCCGCAGGATCTCGACCCGTTCGTACACCGCCATGTCCTGCGGTGAGCTGGCGGTGTCGCCGAGCAAGGCCGGCACGCCGTCGAGTTCGAACGAGTTGACCTTGAAGCCACGCACGTAATAAGCGGTGGTCAGCAGCTGGAACGGCTGCACGGTGACGCCAGTGGCTTGCTGCATCACCTCATCGAGGCTGAACAGGTTCTGCTGCTCGATGCGTTCATGGTCGATCACACTCACCGACTGCGGCGTCTCGCGCAGCTTGAGCGGCATCTTGCCGATGGTGGTGACACCGGGTGCGGTCACGCTGCTGGCGCTGTCCTTGCCGGTGATCTCGATGTTGCCCAGTTGCAGCGTGCCGTTGCCGTTCTCTGCAGCAATCGCCAGCGCCAGCGGATTCAGGCCCAGTACCAGGACCATCCCCAAGTGCGCCCGGCTGCGTTGCCCACTCCGTCCTGCCTTTTTGACTCCCTGATGTAACATTGCCCCGCCCCAATTTCGATAATAATTCTCATTAGTATCCTTCAAACGAGTGGGCGAACTTTTCGATTTAGGGACTTTTTCAATTGATGCCCGGCACCGGTGCATTCAATCGACGACACCGTGCTGCTCGACGAACTGCGCATACCACGGGTGGGTGGCCAGCAGTTGCTCATGACTGCCGCTGCCGCTCAGGCGCCCGGCCTCCAGCACCAGGATCTGATCGGCGTCGCGCACCAGCGCCGGGTTGTGCGACACCAGCACCAGCGTGCGCCGGCCGCGCAATGCCCGCAGGCTGCGATTGACCCGCGCCTCGCTGCGCGCATCGAGGCTGGCAGTGGGCTCGTCGAGCAACAGGATCGGCGCCGGCGACAGCAGCGCCCGCGCCAGCCCCACGCGCTGGCGCTGGCCACCGGAGAGCAAGGCGCCGCCTGGGCCTACCTCGCTGTGCCAGCCCTCGGCCAGGCTGGCGATCACCTCATCCAGCGCCGCCGCTTCAGCGGCCTGCTGCAATTGCGCAGCTGTCGCCTGTGGCCGCGCCATGCTGACATTCCACAGCAGGCTGCCGGCGAACAGGCCGCTGTCCTGGAACACCTGGGTCAAGTGCGCGGCAAGGGTTTGCTCGCTCAACTGACGGATGTCCATCTGGCCCAGACGCACTTCGCCGGCCTGGGCATCCATGCCCCGCCCCAGCAACGCCAGCAGCGTGCTTTTACCGGCGCCCGACGGCCCGACAAGGGCCGTGAAGGTACCAGACGCGCAGTACAGGTCGAGGTCCTTGAGCAGGTGCTCGCCATGTTCGCCGTAGCTGCTCAGGCCCTGGCCCTGCAGGCTGGCGTCCAGGGGTTGCAAGCCGGGTTGCGGGCTGTGCAGGATCGGTTGCGCCAATACCCCCAGCACCTGTGCCAAGGCCTGCCAGGCCATGCGCAGGGCCTGGTCCAGTTGCGCCAGTTGTGACAGCGGCTCGACAAAGCGCACCAGCAATACCAGCACCGCCACCAGCAGCGCCCCCGGCAAATGCCCGGCGGCGACCGCCAGCACGCCGCCGACCAGCAGCGCCGAAAACACCAGTTGCACTGCGCTGGCAAAGCCCAGGCTGGCGGGCAATGCCTGGCGGTTGAGCGAACGGGTCGCCTGATGTTGCTGCTGCAGGGCCTCGCGCAGGGCCACCTGGCCCTGGCTGGCAACGGCGCTGCTACGCATCAGCGCCTGTTGTTCGGCGAAAGTTTGCAGCAGTTGCCCGGCATGCCGATCAACCGCCTGGCGCTGTTGCTCAAGGTCCAGGCTGCGGCGCCCGGCCCAGCGCAGCAGGCCGAACAACGGCAGGTAGGCCACGGCCAGCGCCAGCGCCACGGATGGCGCCAGGGCGAACAGGCCAAGGACCACCACCGTTGGCGTCACCAACGCGGTAATCAACGGCGCCAACAGGTGCGCCGGGATACTCATGCTGCTGAACACCGGCCCGCGCACCAGGTCGTCGAGATGGCGCTGGCGGCCCCGCGCCAGCCGTGGCAAATGCTCCAGCAAGCGCGACACCAGCCCCGCTGCCAGCCCTGCCCCGGCGAGGTAACCACGCCGCTGGGCGATGTAACTGACCAGGGCCTGCAGCAGCGTCAGGCCCAGCAGCAGCCCCACCGGCTGCAGCACATCGGCGCCTGCGCGGTCGAACCAGGCCAGCACCAGCGGCACCAGTGCCAGCCCCGCCAGACCATCAAGCACCGCGGCCAGCACCATCCATATCAGCGCCGCGCGCAGGGCTTGCCAGGTGCGCTGCGGCAACTGGCGCAAGGACGAAAAAACACTCATGACACAGGCTCCATTTGCTCGGCATCGGACATTTGTTCACGCCACAACTGACGGTAAAGGCCGTCCATGGCCAGCAACTGCTGATGACTGCCACGCTGAACGATCCGGCCCTGGTTCAACACCAGGATCTGCTCGGCATGGCAGATGCTCTGCAAGCGGTGGGCAACGATCAACCGCGTACGCCCGGCCGCGCCCTCGTGCAGGGCCATGCGCAAGGCCCGCTCGGTGTGCGGATCGGTGGCCGAGGTCGGCTCGTCGAGGAGCATGATCGGCGCACTCGAAAGCAGCGCCCGGGCAATGGCCAGGCGTTGCAGCTCGCCGCCCGATAGCTGCACATCGTCACCGGCTATGCTCGCGTAGCCCTTGGCCAGCGCCATGATCCGGCTGTCGAGGCAGGCCGCCCGTGCAGCCTCGCGAATCTGCTCGAGGCTGGCGTCGGGCTGGTACAGGGCGATGTTCTGCGCCAGCGACAGGCGCAGCACTCCGGCGTGCTGGAACACCAGCGCCAGATGCCGTTGCAGTTGCGCGCTGGCGATCTGCCGAACATCCACCCCGCCGACCAGCACCTGGCCGCTGTCGACGTCCATGAACCGCGCAATCAAGCCGGCCAGGGTACTTTTGCCCGCCCCCGACGGCCCCACCAGGGCCGTGGTGGTGCCCGGCTCCAGGCGCAGGTTGATCGCTGACAATACCGGCACCTCGCCATGGGCGAAGGACACCTCGCGCATTTCCACGCTGGCGTCCCTGGGCGCTTGCGGCGCGTCGGGCTCGGCCAGCGGCGGCGTGCTCAACACTGCCTGCAAGCGCTGCGCACTGACCCGCGCGCTATTGAGGGCATCGAGGCCGTGCCCCATGGCCAGCACCGGCGCGGCCATGGCCCGGACCAGCAACAGAAAGGCGCACAACTGCGCCGCGCCCACCTCGGTCAGCCCCGGCAGCAACGCGCCAAGCACCACCCAGGCCAGCAGCCAGGGCGCACTGAGCAGCACCTGGACCAACGCCGCCAGTTGACCGGCGCGGCTCACCCAGTGGCTGAAACTCTGATCAAAGCGCTGCACCGCCTGTTGCAGGCTGCGCTGCACGCCGGCCCCCGGGAACTGGCGCACCAGGCGCAAGTTGGCGGCGAACTGGCTGTAGTCGCTGAACAACTGCTGCACCGCCGCATTGCGCTGCTCGACATCTTCGCGGTAGTGCGCCGAGCCCAGCCGCCAGTACCCCAGCACCCCCAGTGCCAATGGCAGCAGGCACCACAGCGCCAGGGCGCTGTCGCTCCACAGCAGGTAGCCGAAGGTGGCCAGGGGGATCAGCAGCAGGTTGACCAGATCGGTCGGCGCATGACCGACCAACTGGTGCAATGCACGTACGTCCTGCTCGGCATAGCGGGTCACGCCCTCGGGCCCGAGCCGGGCGAACCAGCCCAGCGGCAAGCGTTGCAGATGCTCGGCCAGGCGCACGCGCAAACGCTCGCACAGGTCGGCATCGACACCGTGGGTGAGGTGCAGGGCCAGGGTCTGGCCACACAGCCACAGGGCCGAGCCGAGCACCGCCAGCAGCACCCAGTTCATCACCCCGGGCGCCAGCGGCGGCGCCTGTTGCAGGCTGTCGGCCAGGTGCGCCAGGGCAATCAGCGGCAGCAGCGAATTGACCCCGGCGATGGCCTGTACCGCCACCGCCAGCCACAAGCGCGCCCGGAACGGCCGTAGCAGTGCCTGCAGTTCAGGCCCCAGCAGGTTCATTGGCACCCCTCCAGCGCCTGCGCCAAGGTGGCCGCCGGCAAGGCCTGGGCGGGTGTCTGTGGAAAGCCCAGGGCGGCCGTCACCTGCTGCCACAGCGCGACCACCTCCAGGCTGCACTGTTGCCGGCGCACCAGCCCTGCACCGTCGAGCAACGGCTCCAAGGCCCTGGCCGCAGCCTGTGGCCAGACCTGCCGATAGACCTGGCCCCAGTCCGTGGCGGCGTCCATCAGCACTTCGGCACACGGCAAGGCGCCGCCGCTCAGCACAAACAAGCCGTCCTCGTCCTCGCGCGGCGCGCGCACCGCTGGCATCCACAGCAGCGGCCCGTGCGGTGAGGCCAGCAGCAAGGTGCCGCTGTCGGTAGCCAGGCTGATGCGCTGGAGCATCTGCATGCGCCCGTCATCGGCCGCCGCCAGTTCATTGAGCACCCGTAACGCCACCGGCACCTCGGCCATCACCAGGCTGACATCGCGCCACGGCGACAGCGCCGGTGCCAGGTTGTCCAGCGACCACGGCCCCACCGACTCCAACAACGCCGCCAGGATGTCGAGGGTGGCGAAGCTGACCTGCACCGCACAACTGGCCTCGATATGGCGGATGCCCTGCTGACGATGCAACTGCCGGCCCAGCTCGATGAAGCGCGCCACCCACGGCAACTGCGGGTAAAAACTGTTGAGCAGGCAACGGCGCTGCAAGCGTGCCGCGCAGCGCAACAGCTCGTGCAGCTCCTGAGGCAACAGCGGGTGTTCGATCAACACATCGATACCGCGCGCCATCAACGCTTGCGCCAGGGCCGGGCCCTGCTCGCCGCGCGCCGCGCCGCCCACCGCCACGCAGGCCAGGCGGGTGTCGTCGGGCAGCTGTTCGAGGGCCGCGAAACACGGTACACGAAGATGCCGGGCCAGGGCCTGTGAACGGCGACTGCCCTGGCCCAGCACGCCGACCAGTTGCAGGTGCTCGGCAGCGGCGACACCGGCGGCGTAGAACTGGCCGAATCGGGAACCCACTACCAGGGTTTTGACGGGAGTGTTCATGGGCGCTGTTCCTCCAGCAAGTAACGACTGAGCCCGGCGTTCAGGCAATCGAAGTGATTGCCGCGCAGGGTCTGCACACTGAGCGGCGCCAGCGACGCGGCCTGCCACCAGGCCTGCAGGCTGGCCTGGTGATTGGCGATCAAGGGGTTGCCGACACTGGGCACGAACAGGCGCACGGCACCGATGTACGGCGCACTGTCGCTGTAGTGGCTGGCCCGTACCGAATGGGCAAACACCCGGTACAGCTGTTCATCGGCGATGCCGCTGGCGGCGCTCAGCACCCGGGCCTTGAGCTGGGCAACGTCGAAGGCCGGCAAGGCTGCGCTCAAGCTGCCCGCCGGCAGGTGTTGCACGGATGCCTGCAGCAGCGGCGCCAGGGCCGCCTGCAACTGCTCGGCCGACGGCAAGCCGAGCGCCTGCGGGTCCAGGCCGAGGGTGGCGGCAAAGCTGTAGAGGATCAGCAACTCGTCATCCAGCCGATACGGGATGCGGTAGCTGGAGACAATGTCCACCCGGCGCACCTCGGCGCCCAGTTGCAGCAGCGCCTTGGCCAGTTCCAGGGTCACCAGCCCGCCGGAGCAGTAGCCCAGCAGATCGAAGCTGCGCCGGCCGCTGTCCCACAGAGCCTGGGCATAACGCTTGCCGAGGGTGGCATTGACATGCTGCGGCGCCAGGCGCAGGTAGGCCTCGCTGTCGTGTACCGCCAGCCCCAGCAGCGGGCCGCTGCCGGCAAGCTCGGCAATCAGCCGGCGATACGGCAACAGCGTGCCGAGGCCTTCATGCACCAGCACCCGGGCGATGCCCTCGCCTGCGGCCAGCTCGCTCAAGGCGTCGACCCGTACGCGCCCGGCCAGCGGCGCGCGGGTGGCTTGCAAAACAGGCGTTGCCGGCTGTTCAGCGGCCGGCGCCTCAGCCCCTGACTCACTACGCAAACGCTGGGCCAGGCCGGCCGGGGTCGGCTGGCTGAGGGCCCAGCGCAACAGGCGATCGAAGGGGTGTGCACGGGCCAGCGCTTCCTGCTCGCGCAGGCCGGCGATCAACTGGGCGATCAGCAGCGAGTCGCCACCGGCGGCGAAGAAGTCCTGATCGGCCGACAGCTCGGTGCAGTCGAGCACCCGCTGCCAGTGCCCGATCAGGCGCTGGACCAACTCATCGCTGACCTCGCTGCGCACCTGGCGCACCGGCTCCAGCTGGCGCTGCTGGGCCTGATGGGTCAGGGCGCGGCGGTCGATCTTGCCGTTGGCGGTGACCGGCAGCGCGTCCAGCACCCGCACCTGGGCCGGCACCATGTAGCGCGGCACACGCTCGGCGATAAACGCCAGCAGGTCGTTGCTGGCGAGCACGGGGCGGTCGGTTTTCATCCGTGCCACCAGCAGGTCATAGCCCAGCAACGACAATACGCTGTCCGCTGACCCCAGGGCCTGGGCATGGTCGCCGGCCTGAGCGTTGAGCCAGTCCAGCCACTGCTGGCGGTGCACGAACAATTGCCCGGTGCTCGCCCGCAGGTCTTGCGGCGTTTCCATCATCAGGCTCTGGCTGATGCTGATTTCCCGGTGCTCGCGGGTCAGCTCCTGGATCACCAGCCAGGCATCGGCCTGCAACAGCTGGCGCAGGCCGGCCAGCAAGCACGGGGTGTCAAGGGCATTGTTCAAGGCCCCGGAACTGAGCAGCAGGTCCACCGAGCCTGGCTGCAGGCCCTGCTCGCAGGCGGGTTTGTTCATGTCGAAATGCATGAAGCGCACCCACGGGTACTCGGCAAAGCGCTCCCGGGCAGCATTGAGGAAGTAGCTGGAGACATCCGAGAACAGGTAGTCGATCTGCACCCCGGCTGCCGCCAAAGGCGCCAGCGCGGCAATGACCGAGGCACTGGCGGCAGCGGTGCCGGCGCCGACTTCAAGAATGCGCCAGTTGCGCTGGCCTTCACGGGCAACAATCGCCCTGACCGCCTCGGCCATGGCCTGGTGCAGCACCTGGGCATGCAGGCCACGGCTGTACATGGCCTCGGCAATATGCGCCGAGCCCTCGGGGAACATCAGGCTGGCCGGGCTCAGCCGGCCATCCAGCTGCTCGGCCAGGCGCATGGCGCTGCCGCGCAGGTAGTCGACCAGTTCCACCGGCCACAACGGCGCCGGGGCCAATTGGGCGAAACGCGCCCAGGCCTGGGCCTGATCGAACGCGCCGGGGTCTACCAGGCAGCGCCAGCCAGCGCCGCCACGTTGCAGATAGCCGCTGTCGGTCAACAGCATCAGCCAATGCTGCAGCAGCCGCTGCTGACCGGCCTCAAGCTTGAGCGCCTGGCACAGCGGGGCAAAGGCCACCTCCTCGCCCGCTGCGAGCAGACCGCTGCTGGCCAGCCAGTGCAGCAGCGAGGCATCGGCCGCCCGGTCCAGCGCCGCCAGGGCGGCGTGAATTTCTTCACGCGGGCCGAAATCGGCCTGTTCCAGGGTGTCACGCGCCTTGGCCATAACCTCGGCCAATTCCTCGCCAACCCGTTGTGGATCGTTAGCCGAAGTTTGTGCAGTGACAAAGCTGCACAGCGAACGCTCGTGACGCTCGCCCACCAGTACCGTGGTGCTGGCGGCGATCTGTGGATGAGCGAGCCAGGCAGCGTCGATCTCCGCAAGCTCGATGCGATGGCCGCGGATTTTCACCTGATCGTCCTGGCGCCCGAGGAACTCGATCAGGCCGTCCTCGTCCAGGTAGCGGCCGAGGTCGCCGGTGCGGTACAAGCGCCGGCCGCTGGCATGGGTGATGAAGCGCTCGGCGGTACGTTGCGGGTCTTCGGCGTAGCCCAATGCCAGGCCCAGGCCGCCGATATGAATCTCGCCGCGTACCCCCGGCGGGCATTGCCTGCCGAGGCTGTCGAGCACTTCCAGGGTCTGGCCGTTGAGGGCGAGGCCGTAGGGGATGCTCGGCAAGGCCGTGTCGGCGGGGCGAATCGGGTGCTCCACCGACCAGATCGCCGCCTCGGTCGCACCGCCGAGGCTGAACAGCTGGCTGTCGGGCCAGCGCTGCCACCAGCGGGTTGGCAAGGTGGTGGGAATCCAGTCGCCAGACCACATCACGCAACGCGGCCCGGGAATGGCTGCCGGTTCGCTTTCAAGGTAATCGATCAGCATCTGCCCCTGGGCCGGCACCGAGTTCCACAGGGTCACACCGTACTCGGCCATCAGTTGCGCCCAGTGCGAAGGATCGGCGCCACGCTCGGGGTCTGGCAGTACCACCTGCGCGCCCACAGCCGTTGCGCCGAAAAAGTCGTACACCGACAGGTCGAAACTCAGCTCCGCCAGCCCCAGCACCCGGTCCCGGGCATTGACGCCGTAGCGCTGGTTGATGTCGTCGAGGGTGTTGACCACCGCGCCATGGCTGAGCATCACGCCCTTGGGCGTGCCGGTGGAGCCGGATGTGTAGATGATGTAGGCCAGGTCGCCAGCCTGCACCGCCAGCGGTTCGCGCGGCGGCCAGTGGCTTGCGGCCGTGAGGCTGTCGATGGCAATGCGCGGCAGCGCAAGGCCTGCAGGCAAGGCTTCGGTTTCCAGGCAGATGAGCGCAGCAATTCCGCCATCGCGCAAAATGGCTTCGCGGCGCAGAGCCGGTTGGCGGATGTCGATGGGCACATAGGCTGCGCCCATCTGGTTGATGCCGAGCACGGCCATCAGTTGCCAGGCGCTCTTGGGCAGCATCACCGCCACCCGCGCCCCGGGGGCAACATCAAGGGCCTCCAGCGCCGCGCGCACGGCGTCGGCGTGCCGGGCGACCTGGCGATAGCTGTAAACGCCGTCGCGATCGCTGATCACCGGCGCATCCGGGCTGCGCAACGCCTGACCGGCAAAGCCGCTGGCGATGTTGCGGTCCTCGGCTTTAACCGCCGACAGATGCGCGACCCGCTGCTGCGCCAGGACGATATCGCCGCGCTGCTGCCAAAGCTGTGCATCCGCAGACAGGCGCTGCAGCAACGCGACATAGGCCTCGAACATCTGCGCCGCCATGCCGTCCGGCAGGACGCCGACGCGCACGTCCCAGCCGATCTGCAAACCGCCGTACTGGTCGCTGACCTGGCAATCGATCCACACCTGGGGGGTCTGGCTGATCATGTAGCTTGGCGGCTGCAACAAGCGCCCGCTATCCCCCAGCAGGCGCTCGACGCTGCCGATGCCGCTGGTGAACACCACCGGCATGAGGTCGGCGCCACGGCCCTGGACCCGTGCCAGTTCGCGCAACACCTCGACCCCGGTAAAGCGGCTGTGGTCGAGGTCGTCGAACAGCTGCGCGCCGATGCGCCGTGCCCGCTGGACGAAGTTGGCGCCACTGGCGCCATTGACCTGCAACAGGCTCAAAGCGGTGAAGTCGCCCAGCACCTGGCCCAGTTGCGGGTGCAGGTCCGGGCGGTTGAGGACAGTGAGGTTGAGGCAAAAGTCAGCGCTCTGGCTCCAGCGCCCGATGACCTCGGCGAACGCCGCCAGGGTCACCCCCGCCGCACTCAAACCCTGGGCGCTGGCCAGGGCGCAGAGCGCATTCCACTGGGCCACGCTCAAGCTGGCATGGTGGTGCTGAAAGCGCCGCGAGGTGATCCCGGCGTCATCGCTCAAGGGCAGGTCCGGACGCCCGGGCAGGCTCTCCAGGCGCGCCAGCCACCAGGCCTTGTCGCTCTGCCAGGCGGCGCTTTCACGGCTCTGTTGTTCATGCTGCAGGTAGTCGCGAAAGGTCGCCTCCAGCACCGGCCAGTGCCGGTTTGGCTCCAGGTAGCGCTGGCTCAGCTCTACCAGCAGCAGTTGCAAGCTGGCGTAGTCGATGAGGGTGAAATCCACCGAGCAATGCAGAACCGCGCGATCGGCGCCCAGGCTCAGTTCCGGCAGCAGGACCGGCCACTGGTCGAGGGCATGGCAGGCATGATCGAGGCGCTCGCGTACCTGCTGCAGGTGTGCATCGAAGGCTTGCGCCGAGGCCTGGCGCAGGTCATGCAAAGGCAGGCATTGCCAAGGCACCTGGGCCTGCACGCACTGACGGCTGTTGTCCTGCACCACCGCGCGCAGCATCGGGTGGCGCTGCACCAGGGCGTTCCAGGCCTGGTTCAGTTGCTCGCTGTCGACAGTGGCCGGCCAGGGGTATTCAACATACAGGTGGCAGGCATTGCCGCCATAGTCGAAGGCCGGATTGCGCCCCAGCACGTAGGCGCCCTGCACCGCGCTCAGGGCAAAAGGTTGCAGCGCCTGATCGGGTTGCGAGCGCCATTGCGAACGTGGCAACAGATGGTCCATCAACGCCTCGCGCTGGGCGCGGATACGTTCGGCCAGGGCCGGGTCCAGCGCCCCTTGCGGCGCACGAAAATGCAACTGGCCTTCAGTAGCCCAGAGTTCGATCTGGCGCTCACGGCAGATGTGCAAAAGGTCATTCAGGCTCATAGCACGCCCTCCTCTACTGCGGCACTGCTGGCCAGCAGCGCGGCCATGCCGGCCAAGGTTGGCTGCAGGTAGAAGTCACTCATGCGCAGGCTCACGCCCAGTTGCTCGCGCACGCTGGCCAGCAGCCGGGTCGCCAGCAGGCTGTCGCCGCCGAGGCTGAAAAAACTGCCCTGGGCGCTGCGCACCGGGCGTCCCAGCACCGCCTCCCAGCACCCGGCCAGGGGTTGCAGCGCAGGATTGAGCTCGCCCTCCTCGCCGCTGGCCGGTTGTTGGCGCTGCAACGCTTGCGTCATGCAGGCTTGCAGGCGCTTGCGGTCGATCTTGCCGTTGGCGTTGAGCTCCAGGCGCGGCAGGCACCAGAGGTGTTCGGGGCGCATCGCTTGCGGCAGGCGTTGTTGCAGCCAGTGCTGCAGACTGTCGGCGCTCAGGGCATCGGCCGTGGCGGTGGCGCTGAGCAACAGCATCGCCGGGTTCTGCCACAGGCTGTGCAGCTCGGCAAAGCCACTGCGGCCAAGCAACTGGGCGATCTGCGCAGGGTCAGGCAGCACTGGCCTGCGGCTGTCGAGCAGTGCTGCGCTGACCAGCCTCAGCGGCGAGTCACGCAACAGCTCGGCGAGCAGCAGGCGCCCGCCCGGCTTGAGCAGCGCCTGGGCCAGGTTCAGGCAGTCAGCCGGCTGCGCATAGCTGTGCAAGGCGGCGAAGCTGATCACCAGGTCGTACTGCGCGCACTGCTCGATGGGCAGCAGGCCATCCACCAGCAGTTGGCTGGCAACGCCCGGGCGCTTGCCGGCGCTGGCGGCCAACAGCCCGGGGCTGGTCTCGAACAGGGTCAGTTGCAGCTCGCGCTGGCCGAGGTGGTCGAGCCATTGATCCAGCAACTGGCCACCGCGCACGTCCAGCACCGCGACCCTCAACGGCCCGGCCTGGGCGCGGCACTGCTGCTGCAGCGCCTGGCTCATGGCATCGAGCAACTGGCGCCCGGCCGGCAGGTTAAGGGCCATGGCCTGGGGTGCCAGCAGCGGATCGAACAGCACCTGGGCAGCGCCACCCTCGACCGCCAACAGCGACTGCAGCGAAGCGACCATGGCCTGCAGGTCGGCCTCGCGCCAGCCCAGTTGCGCCAGGGCATCACCGAGGCTCATGGCTTGGCTGGGGTGTTCGCCCAACCACTGGCGCCAGGTGTCCAGCAGCGCCGGCGCCGGCAACGCTTGGCCATTGAGCAGGCGTTGCAGCAGCTCGGCGCTAACCCGTGCTTCAGCTTGCAGGGTGTCGTCCAGCATTGAGCCGCCTTGCAGGGCATCCGTGGCCACAGTCACCGGCGCCGGGCTGCTCACCAGCACCGCGCCAAGGCTGGCCACCGTGCCTGGCAGCACCGCCGCGCAGGCGTTGTCGATCAAAGGATGGGCACTCAGCGCCGCCTCGATCTCGCCCAGTTCGATGCGTTGCCCACGCACCTTGACCTGCTGGTCGATACGGCCGAGAAACTCAATGGTGCCGTCGCCCCAGAAACGCCCGCGATCGCCGGTGTGGTACCAACGCCCGCGCTCGTCGCTGCGAAAACGCTGGGCAGTCAATTGCGGGTCGTTGCGATAGCCACGGGCAAGGCTGGCGCCGCCGATCAGCAATTGCCCGACCACCTGCTCGGGCACATCGCGGCCGCTGTCGTCGACCACCCGATAGGCCTGGCCGGCCAGAGGTTTGCCATAGGGGATCGAGGTCCAATGACCCGACACCTCGTCGATGCTGTGCAGGTTCGACCAGATTCCGGCCTCGGTGGCCCCGCCCAGGCCATACACCCGGCACTGCGCCGTGGCATGCCGGCGCAGTCGCGCGGCAAGGTCCAGGGCGATCCAGTCGCCGGACAGCAACACCGCCCGCAGGCTCTGGTAGTGGCAGTCGCTGGCGGCAATGCCCAGGGCCATTTCCAGCAACGCCGGCGCCGAGTTCCACAGGCTCACCCGGTGCTCGGCAATCAATTGCGCCCAGCGCGCCGCATCGCGGGTTTCTTCGGGCTCCAGCAACACCAGGCGCGCGCCCTGCCCCAGCACCCCGAACAGGTCGAACACCGACAGGTCGAAATCCAGCGCCGACACTGCCAGCAGGCAGTCGTCGCGGTCGATGCCAAGTTCGGCCTGCAGCGCGTCGATGGTATTGATCGCCGCGCCATGGCTGACCTCGACGCCCTTGGGCACGCCGGTGGAGCCGGAGGTGTAGATCACATAGGCACTGGCCTGCGCCGCCACCGCCCGCGGCGCTGCCAATGCTGCGCACTGTTCCAGCTGCGCCAGGTTGAGCCAGCGCAATGACGGGCTATGCGCCGTGGGCGTTGGTGCTTGCTCGGCAATCACCAGGCTGATGCCCGCCGCCGATTCGATCAGGCTACGGCGCGCCGGCGGTTGCGCAGTGTCGACCGGTACATAGCAGCCGCCTGCTGCGAGCACGCCGAACACCGCAACGATCTGCCCGAGCCCGCGCGGCAGGCAGACTTCCACCGCCTCGCCCTGGCGCATGCCGGCCTCCAGCAAACCGGCAGCCACCCGCAGCGCGCGCGTGGCCAGCTCGCCGTAGCTGCAACGCTGGGCGCCACAGATCAGCGCCAGGTCATCCGGGCGCTGGCTGGCGTGGCGGAAAAAGTCGTCCAGCAGGCCGCGCCCCGGGGCCAGCGCCGGTACGCTGTTCTGGCGCTCGCGCCGGGCCTGTTGCGCCAGCGGCAGGAGCACCGGTTGCGGCAGGCTCCAGTCACTGTCGGCAAGGCGCTGCAGCAATTCGATGTAGGCCTGGAACATCGCCGCCAGCACACCCTCGGCGAACAGTTCGCTGATGCTGTCCCAGGCCAGCAACAGGCCGTCGTCAACCCGGTACAGCTGGTGATCGAGCCATACCTGCGGGGTTTGCGAAAGCATGTCGTCGAGGTCGCCAAACACCTGGCGAAAGCTTGCCGGAACAAACCCCGTCTCGTTGAGGTTGCTGGAAAACACCACCGGCGCTGAGCGCGGATGGCCCTGGCGACGGCCTTCGCGCAACACTTCCAGGGCCGCAAAGGCCGAACGGTCGATGGCGCCGTGCAGGCTGCGCTGAAACTCGCGTACCGCCTCGGCGAAGGGCAACTGCGGCGCGTCCTGGCATTCCACCAGCAGCAAGGTGGTGAAGTCGGCGATCGCCCGATCGATGTCCGGATGGTCATCATGGCGGTCGAACAACGGCACGTTGAGCAAGAACTTCGACTGCCCGCTCCAGCGCGCCAGCACTGCGTTGAAGGCAGTGGCGAACACGCAGGACAAGGTCAGGCCATGGTCGCTGGCCTGGCGCTGCAAACGCTCGGCTTCAGCGGCGCTTAAGACAAACGCCTGGCGACTGAAACGCGGTTCGCGGATTGACTCAGGGGCGCAGGCCAGCGCCAGCGCCGGGCCATCGGGCAATTGCGCCAGGCGCTGGCACCAGTACTCGCGGTCGCGGCCGTAAGCCTCGGCGCGCCGTTGCTGGCGGCGGCTCAGGTAGTCGGCAAAGTGCAGGGCCGGCGGCGCCGGCAGCAACGCCGGCGTTTGGTAAGCCTGGCCCAGTTCGGCCATCAGCAGGCGCAGGCTTTCTACGTCGGCGGCCAGCAGGTCGACACTCAGCCAGACCCGGTCGCGGCCACCCGGCAGTTGCACCAGGCCCACCAGCATCACCTGCCCCGCCTCCACCGCCAGGCACTGGTGCGAGCGCCAGCGGCGCAGTTCAGCCCAGGCCTGCTGCGCGCCATGGGGTGAATCCTGGCGCCAGTCCTGATGGTCGAACACCGGCGTAGTCGGCGCCGCCAGGATACGTTGGCAGCCGTCGTTGAAACTCGCCCGCAGCATCGGGTGGCGGGCTTGCACCAGGTTCACCGCCGCTTCAAGGCGCTGCGGGTCGATGCCCTGGCAATCGAACTCAAGCCAGGCATGACAACTGATATTACCCAGCACTTCGGCGGCGCCCCGGCCCAGCCAGTAGGCCTGTTGCACGGCGCTGAGCTCGAAGCGCTGCTCGCCAGCTGATACCGGTGCAACGCCAGGCGCCAGCGCAGGTTGCAAGGTTTGCCCGTGCAGCAGCGCCAGCCAGGCGGCCAGGCTCGGTTCAGCGCTCAGTTGGGCAAACTCGACCTGCAGGCCGTGGCTGCGCAGGCGCTCTTGCAGGTACATCAGGCGGATCGAATCAAGCCCGCAGCCGAGCAGGTTCTGCTCGTCGCCCAGGCTGTCGATTTCAGCCACCGAGGCGCCCAGCAACTGGGCGAGGTGTTCGATCAGCCAGAGGCGCAACGGGTTGGCCGAGGGGGTGTCTGCTGTTGTCAGCTCGCGCATGAAAAGCTTCCTGTAGCCCGTAAGAATAAAGTCTGCGTGGCTCACCAAGATGCAAGCCATTATCAAATGAGACTTTATCGCAGGCGGGTTTTCAGGAAGCGCTCAAGGCTTTAGATGCACAGGCCTTTTTATTCGATTCAGAGTCAGCGCGCGTCAGCGGATCTCGCTGGGCGATACGCCGTAGCGTTTGCGAAAGGCAATGGAAAAATGCGCCGGGCTGTAGCCCACGCCATAGGCGACGGTCGAAACGTTGCTCTCTTCATCGCTGAGCATGCGGTGCGCTTCGCTCAGGCGATGCTCGTGCAGGTAGCCGAACACACTGGTGCCAAACACTTTGCGAAAGCCTGCGGTGAGCTTGCGCGGGCTCATGCCGACATGGGCGGCCAGGGCATTGAGGCTCGGCGGCTCGAGCAGCGAGCGCACCAGCAGGTCACGGGCGGCGTGCACGCGCTCGACATCCGAGGCGGTGATGCGCAGTTTCTGCTCTGGCTGGGCGCGTTCATCCAGTAAAAACTGGGCACTGAGCGCGGTCAGCTCGAGGGCCTTGCCACCCAGGTACAGCGAGCGGCTCGGGCCCTGCATCGGGCAGGTGGCGATCTGCGTGGCCAGGGCCTGCATTGCCCGCGGCGCCGGGCGCACCATCATGTAGGGGTCGCCGCCCCTGGCCGCCAGCAGCTTGCGCGGGGCCATGCCCAGGTGGCGGTCGAGCGACTCCAGGTCGAGCTGGACGATGGTGTAGCGCAACGGCGTCGAGGTGCCGTAGATCTGCGACGAGGTGAACTCGCCGTCATTGACGATGGTGCACAGGCTCGGGCCGCGGATCGATTGCTCGGCGTGCCCCGGAATCCGGCAGGACAACTCGCCGCTCTGCACCAGGATCAGCTTCAGACCGCGCTCCAGCGGGTCTTCGACCCAGGCCTCGCTCTCGGACCAGAGGGTGCCGGTAACCAGGGTCATGTGCGGTTCCAGGTAGACCGTCCCGGGCTGGTTGCCCTTGGGTTCGGCCTGCTTCTCTGGGTGAGTGGGGGCGATGATCGTAATAGTCATTGGGTTTTCCCTTTTCCTGAGGCCATTACGTGGGGCCTGACCTGAAATAACGGGAGGTTTGTAAACCCTCAACCTCCCTGTTTGAAGCCACTGCGTATTTCATCTAATGAAAAAGTCGCGGCACCGAAAGCCTTGGCGTTGAGAAGCGCTCGGCGAAGGATAATGATAATAGATCTCATTAAGCCATTTGTAGCCAATTATTTCTACAAATAGGAGATTTCATGTCCTTGAACACTTCGACGCCCCTGCCAGATGCCGTAGGCGACGCGCCCGACTGGCCGCCGGCCTTTGCCCGGCGCTATCGCCAGGCCGGCTACTGGCAAGCGCAGACCTTTGCCCAGGCCCTCGACACCGCCGCGGCCCGCAACCCGGCTGCGATCGCCATCAGCGACGGCGCCCTGCATTTGAGCTACGCCAGCCTGGCAGAACGCTGCCAGCGCCTGGCCGGCGGCTTGCGTGCCCTTGGCCTCGAAGCCGGTGACAACGTGGTGGTGCACCTGCCCAATGGCAGCGCCTTTGTCGAAGTGTGCTTTGCCCTGTTTCGCCTCGGCGCGCGGCCGATCCTGGCCCTGCCCGCTCATCGTCAGCACGAGATCGGCGGCTTCTGCAGCTTCGCCCAGGCCAAGGCCTACATCGGCTGCGATCAGCTCGAAGGTTTCGACTGCCGGCAGATGGCGCGCCAGTTGCGCACTGCCAACCCGCACCTGCGGCATGTGCTGATCGCCGGTGACGCCGAAGAGTTCATTGCCCTCAGCACGCTGTACGGCGGCGAAGCAATGGAGCAGGACGCCGGCGATCCCGAGGCGGTGGCGTGCTTCCAGTTGTCGGGGGGGACCACCGGCACGCCCAAGCTGATTCCGCGCCGGCACGCCGAATATCTCTACAACGTGCGTGCCAGCAGCGCGGTCTGCGGGCTCGACGCGCAGACCGTGTACCTTGCCGCGCTGCCCATGGCGCACAACTTCACCCTCTGCTGCCCCGGGGTGATCGGCACCTTACTCGCCGGTGGCCGGGTGGTGTGCAGCCGCCGCCCCGATCCGGACACCTGCTTCGCCCTGATCAGCGCCGAGCGGGTCACCGTCACCGCCCTGGTGCCGCCGCTGGCCATGCTCTGGCTCGACGCCCAGGCCCAGCGCCAGGCCGATCTGTCGAGCTTGCGACTGCTCCAGGTCGGCGGCGCGAAGCTGCTCAGCACTGCTGCGGCGCGGGTCAAACCGGTGCTCGGCTGCACCTTGCAACAAGTGCTGGGCATGGCCGAGGGGCTGCTCTGCTACACCCGCCTGGACGATCGCGAGGAGTTGCTTCTGCACACCCAGGGCCGGCCACTGTGCGCCGATGACGAGTTGCGCATCGTCGACGAACAGGGCCAGCCAGTACCCGACGGTGTAGTCGGCGAGCTGCAAGTGCGCGGCCCCTACACCATTCGCGGCTACTACCGGCTGCCCGAACACAACGCCAAGGCCTTCACCGCTGATGGTTTCTATTGCAGCGGCGACCGCGTGCGGCGCACCGCCGAGGGTTACCTGGTGGTCGAGGGGCGGGACAAGGACCAGATCAACCGCGGCGGCGAAAAGGTCGCCGCCGAAGAAGTGGAAAACCTGCTGATCAACCATCCCCAGGTGCATGACGCGGCGCTGGTGGCGATGCCCGACGCGGTGCTGGGCGAGTCCACCTGCGCCTTTATCGTCGCCCGCGATCCGGCGCCCTCGGCGTTTGGCCTCAAGCAGCACCTGCGCAGCCAGGGCCTGGCCGCGTTCAAGGTGCCAGACCGCATCGAGTTCGTGGCGCAGTTCCCGCAGACCGGGGTCGGCAAGGTCAGCCGCAAGGACCTGCGCGCAACCCTGCGCCAGGCCTGGCTCGATGCCAACTGTGGGAGCGTCGCCTCGTGATGGCCGGGCTGTTGTCCCAGGGCGAGCGCTGGGTGCGCCCCTATCGATTGACGCCGATGCCGCGCTGGCGCCTGGTGTGCTTTGCCCATGCTGGCGGCAGTGCGAGTTTTTTCCGCGACTGGGCCAGCGCCCTGCCCGCCGATATCGACCTGTTGGCCATCCAGTACCCGGGCCGCGAAGACCGTTTCGCCGAAGCCTGCCTGAGCGACATGCCCAGCCTGGCCGAGGCCGCAAGCGTTGCGCTGGGTGGCTATGCCGACCGGCCGCTGGCGCTGTTCGGCCACAGCCTCGGCGCGGTGGTCGCCTATGAAGTGGCGGTGCGCCTGGCGCAGCAGGCCATCGCCGTCGAGCAGTTGTTCGTCTCCGCCCACCCGGCGCCGCAGTGCCAGCGTGGCGGGCAGTTGCACAGCGGCCCCGACCAGGCCCTGCTCGACGATGTGCGGCGGCTGTCGAGCCGCCCCAACCCGCTGCTCGAAGACCCGGCCCTGTGCCAGATGTTCCTGCCCAGCCTGCGCCATGACTACCAGATCGTCGAAACCTACAGCCGCGCCGCGCCGCAGCCGCTCAACAGCCGCATCACCGTGTTCTACCCCGAGCAGGACACGGAGATCGACCTTGACGAAGCCCTGGCCTGGCAAGCCGCCAGCCGTCAGCCACTGCACCTGCAGCGCTGGCAGGGCGAGCACTTCTACCTCATCGAGCAGCGCCAGGCGCTGCTCGATGTCCTGGCGGCCAGCCTGCTCGGCCGTCGCCCGCTGACATCACCTGCCCTTGAGGAAGCCCTCTGATGAAATCGCCTGACGCTTGTGAAGGCCTGCCGGACATCCGGATCGCCATCGATTCACTGGACCACCAGATCATCGAACTCATGCGCCACCGCATGGCTTACGTCAAAGCCGCCGCCCGCTTCAAACCGACCGAAAACAGCATCGCCGCGCCCGAGCGCGTCGCCCAGATGCTCCCGCAACGGCGCCAGTGGGCCGAGGACGCCGGGCTCGATGCACACTTTGTCGAAACCCTGTTTGCCCAGATCATTCATTGGTACATCGCCCAGCAAGTCGTGCACTGGCGCAGCATGAGGGTGCCAGCATGAAAACCCTGGCCCGACTGGAAGAGCACCTCGGCGAGCTGACCCAGGTGTTCGAGCAGGCCCGCCAGCGCGCGGTGCTGCAAGCTGAGCCGGTGCTGGCCAGTTACGCCCTGGCGATCGATGCGGTGGACCTGCTGGAGCTGTTTTGCCGGGTCGACCAGCCCTGCGCCGAGGCCGTGTTCTGGCGCGCCGCCGATGGCGGCAGGAGCCTGTTCGGCTGGGGCGTGGCTGCAGAGCTGAGCGGTGCTGGCGAGCAGCGTTTCGCCAGCGTTGACCAGCAGTGGCAGCACTGGCTGCGCAGCGCGGTGATCCACGGCCCGCAGCCGCCGCTGCTGTGCGGGGGGTTTCGCTTCGACCACCAGGTCCAGGCCAGCAGCGCCTGGCAGGGTTTTGGCGACGCCTCGATGCGACTGATGACCTTGCTGCTGATACGCGACGCCGACGCCTGCTGGCTGCTGTGCCAGCAGTTGGTCGGGCCTGCGGACACTGCCCAAAGCCGCTGCGAGCAGGTGCTCAATGAGTGGCACGGGCTGATGGATCGCTACCTGTCGGCGCCGGTTGTCACGCCGCCCGCGCAGCACCGGCGCGACCAGAGCCTGCCGCGCGCCTGCTGGGAGAGCAAAATCGCCCAGGCCCTGGACGCGCTACGCGATACCTCGATGAAAAAGGTGGTGCTGGCGCGCGAAGTGCTCAGCGAGTTTTCCCGGGCCGTCAGCCCGGGACGCACCCTGGCGCGCCTGGCCAGCAACGATCCGGCGGCCTACCTGTTCGCCTTTCGCCGCCAGCAAAGCTGCTTTATCGGCGCCTCGCCGGAACGCCTGGTCAAGCTCGACGGCGGCCGCCTGCAGACCCTGGCGCTGGCCGGCACCAGCCGCCGCGACCCCGACCCGCAACAAGACGCGCAACTGGCACAGGCGCTGCTGGACTGCGAGAAAAACCGCCACGAACATGCACTGGTGGTGCAGATCATCGAAAGCGGCCTGGCGCCGTGGGCAAGCCAGTTGCAGGTACCGGCGACCCCTTCGGTGCAACGCCTGAGTCGGGTCCAGCACCTGAGTACGGTGATCGAAGGTCGCCTGCGCCCGCAAACAAGCCTGCTGCAAGTGGTCGAAGCCCTGCACCCGACACCCGCCGTCGGCGGCCACGAGCGCCAGCAGGCCATGGCGCATATTCGCCACTGCGAAGGTTTTGACCGTGGCTGGTACGCCGCGCCCCTGGGCTGGCTGGACGCGCAGGGCAACGGCGAATTCATCGTCGGCCTGCGCTCGGCGCTGTTGAACGGCGAGCAGGCCCGTCTGTTCGCCGGTTGCGGCATCGTGCCTTGCTCGGACCCGGCCAGTGAATACGAGGAGACCTGCATTAAGCTTGCGGGGATGCAGTTGGCGTTGCAGGCTTGAATGGGGTGATGATGGGCTTATCCATTCGACGTGGCGCTAAGCTCTGCCGATATCCAATTTCGTAGATACGCCAGCACAGGCACCGCCCGTAACTTCGCGACTTCAGGAGGCCGAGCGTAGGTGCCTGTAGGGGCAGTGCGCAGCACCTTCGGCGTCAGCCGAAGACGCGAGACGTAGACTTGGCGTAGCAAGTCGTAGGCCGCGATGCCCCGGAAGGCGCCGTAGCGAGGGGACCCGAAGCGCAGCGTAGGGCCGTATGCTGGAGCGAGCGGTTTTGCCTACCTTTTCCCAAGATGTATGGACCGGAGACATCGCTGACACATGTACGGGGACATGGTTGACACATTATCGCTTGCCATCCGGGTTGTTGAAATCGATGGTTCTCAGCTTGCGGTGGCAGAAGTAGACGTCGAAGTGATCAGGTCCCTTCTCGCTCGGGCGCAAAGCCAAAATGTGGCCCACCAGCGCTTTTGCTATCCGGAATGAGCGCTTCCTGAAGCGGAACTGACTATCGTAGGGTTTGACTAGGATATCTTCGGGTCCGTATTCAAAGGTTGGTACCCGGCTTGGAAACGGCCGTGTGCTCATCTGGTAGCGCTCCCTCGGTACTTGGTAGTCCAACTGCTGGTGGGGTCGCTTGTAGTTGTAGACGCCACGCCACAGGTCGAACGCCTCCTGCGCCTCCCGCAAATCACGGAAGGTGCGGTCCCTGAGCACCTCTGTCTTGAGCGTTCGGTGGAAGCGCTCGTCTTTACCGTTGGTCTGTGGGTGCCCTGGCCGGCTGAAGGTCAAGCGTATGCCCAGACGCACTATCCAGATCCCTAGTGGCGTCAGCTCTCCAGGGTTTCGTGGTGCCCCCCAGGGCGCGCCATTGTCTGCGTTGATCTGCAGGGGAAGGCCATACCGCCTGAACAGATCGGTCAGGTGCTCCTGGACCAATTCGGTTCGCTGATGCGCACAGGCTTGAATCGCCAAGTTGAAGCGCGAGTGATCATCGATCAACGTCAACGGGTAGCACGGCCCCTGACCTGTCTGGAAGAAGCCTTTGAAGTCGATCTGCCAGAGATCATTAGGAGCCTCGCGTTCATAGCGTTTCCACGGCGTAGCTGCAGCACTGGCTTCGGAGGTGATCAGCCCGTGGCGATGCAGAACATTGGTGACGGTACTGGCGCAAATGCGCTGACCCAGTAGATGCCTGATCTTGCGGCCACCCCAGGCAGGGTGCTCCTTGCGGATGGCGATCACTTCTTTCTCAAGCCCACGATCCGTCAGCCTAGGGCTGCTGGCAGGTTTTCTGGATCGTTCCAAAAGGCCTGCCGCACCCTCCTGCCGGTAGCGGTTAAGCCACTTGTAACCTGTCTGGGGACTGATACCGAAGCGTCGGCACAACTCCCTGACATTGGCGTCTGGGTGATTGGCCAGATGAACGAACTCTTCTCTCAAGCTCATGGCGTCTCTCGCGTTCCAAGGCATGGTCGAATTCCCGGCAGGTTTGCTTGCCGAAAAGTGTCAACCATGTCCCCGTACACCTGTCCACCATGTCTCCGGTCCATACACCAAGAGAAAAGTAGGCCGCCGTAAAGGCGGAAGGGGCCAGCAGCAGCGCCACAGCGAATGGATAAGCTCGGTGCCCCAACTTACAGACCCAAGGACCAATTTCCACCGTTTGCACTAAGAACCTATAATTAGCTAGACCGGTAGCCAACCCGGGCACAGCCCCCTTCGGCGATCCGGACTGCCTCTGACATGAACACTACCCTCTTCACCACCTGCCTGCTCGCCCTCTGCCTGGCACTCACGGCCGGTTGCTCGAGCAAACCCAAGGCCAAATACCTGGCCGCCAATGCCGGTTCCAACTGCCACGCCAAAGCCGTGCCCACAGCCGGCGAAGGCGGCCTGGCGTGGGGCCCGACCTTGCAGATCGCCCGGCAGAAATCCATGAACAACTGCATCCGCTACGCCGGGCGCTCCGGCGGCCTGCCCAGGACCTGCAAGGTGGTGCTGGCCGAGTGCAAACGCTGATCCGCATGTAAGCCATACGCTATATAAATACTTATATAGCGTTGTCAATTTGCTCGCCTGGCTCTAGTATCGGCGGCGTTCTGCCGTTGCGCGTACCCGCTTGATCGATGCGATCAGACGGCTCCGGGGAGGGAGCTGTCGGTCGTTTTGCGCCACGCGCTATATAAAATAATATATATCGATACCGACAAAGGAGCGTCATGACCCCGTTCGCCCCCCGTACCCTGCTGCTCGCCCTGGCCGCCATCAGCGCCGAGGCTGCCGTGGCCGAGCAGAAGAAAACCTTCAGCCTCGGTGAAATCCAGATTTGGGCCCCGCAGGATGAGGCGCTCGCCACCGGCAGCAGCGTCGTCGAGCTCGAAGACATGCGCCTGCATGACCGCGAGACCGTCGACCGCGCCCTGGCCCTGGCGCCTGGGGTCAACCTCGCCTACATGGGCGGGCGCGCCGAGCAGGTGGTGTACGTGCGCGGTTTTGACCGCCTGCAGGTGCCGGTGTATATCGACGGCATTCCCACCTATGTGCCCTATGACGGCAACATCGACCTGGGACGTTTCACCACCTACGACCTGTCGCGCATCGAAGTGGCCAAGGGTTTCGCCTCGTTGCTGTACGGCCCCAACACCCTGGGCGGGGCGATCAACCTGATCACCCGGCGGCCCACCGAAACCTTCGAAGGTGAAGTCGGTGGCGGCCTGGAGCTGACCGACCACGGCAACGTCAACGCCTATCGCAGCTACGCCAACCTGGGTTCCAACCAGGGCAACTGGTGGATGCAGGGTGGCGTATCGTATGTCGACTATGACTACACGATGCTGCCCGACGACTTCGAGCCAACCAACAACCAGCAAGGCAAGGGCCGCCGGGAAAACAGTAACAGGCGCGACGGCAAGTTCAGCTTCAAGCTCGGCTTCACCCCTAACGATACCGACGAGTACGTGCTCGGTTATGTCCAGCAGGAAGGCCGCAAGGGCCAGCCGCCCTACGCCGGCGACCTGCCCGCCAGCGGCCAGCGCAAGCGCTGGTGGGAGTGGCCGCAGTGGGACAAGACCAGCCTGTTCCTGGCCACCAACACCCGCTTCGGCGAGCACGGCCTGAAGACCCGGGTGTTCCGCGACACCTTCAAGAACTCGCTGGAAAGCTTTGTCTACAACAACGGTATCCATGGCGCGATGCAGCCGGGGTTCCCGAGCAAATACGATGACGAGTCCACCGGTTTCTCGGTCGAGGGCGACCTGGCCCTGAGCACCGGCAACCGCCTGGGCATCGCTTATCACTTCAAGGAAGACGTGCACCGCTCGCGCGATGGCAGCGACCCGCAAACCCACTTTCGCGACCAGACCCAGTCCATCGCCCTGGAAGACACTCTGCGCCTGAACGACATCTTCAGCGTGGTCGGCGGCGTGTCGTACAACTACCGCAAGAGCCTTGAGGCCGAAAACTCCGGCACCAGCGCCGCCTCGCCCCGGATCAAGACCCTGTATGACGAGCCGACCGGCAGCGACGATGCGGTCAACAGCCAGTTGGGCCTGTTCATCAACACAGGCCCCTTGCTGGACATCGACCACAACGGCCAGGTGCGCCTGACCGTGGCGCGCAAGAGCCGCTTTGCCACCATCAAGGACCGCTACTCGACCCGTTTTGGCACGGTAATCCCCAGCCCCGACCTGAAATCCGAACGCGCTACCCACTACGAGCTGGGTTACAGCGGCGCGATCAGCCGCCAATGGACCCTCGACACGGCGCTGTTCGTCAGCAACATCGAAGACTCCATCCAGCAGGTCACCGTCGCCCCGGTCGCCGGTTGCGCAGCGCCCTGCGGGCAGTACCAGAACATCGCCAAGGCGCGTAACCAGGGCGTCGAACTGGGCCTGCGCGGCGATCTGGGCAACTGGGAATTCAACACCAGCTACACCTACCTCGATCGTGAAAACCGCAGCAATCCCGAGCTGCGCCCGATCGATACACCGCGCCACAACCTGTTCGCCTCGGCCAGCCTGAACCTCGACGCCTGGCGCCACACCGCCAGCGTCGAAGCCGCTTCGCGGCGTTACAACATGTCCGATGGCAGCCAGATGAGCGGCGGCTACGCGGTGTACAACCTCAAAAGCGGCTACCGCTTGAGCAATGACGTGCGCATCGAAGCGGGCATCCGCAACCTGTTCGATCGCCTTTATGAATACAGCGAGGGGTACCCGGAAATTGGCCGCAGCTACTTCGTACAGTTCAATGTGCCGCTCTAAGGCCTGGCTGCTGGCGCTGCTGCTGGGCGCAGCCAGTGCCCAGGCGGGCGCGCCGCAGCCGGTGGTGGTGTTGACCAGCTACCCCGAGGAGATGATGACGCGCTTCGAAGAGGCCTTCGAGCGCGCCAACCCTGATTATCGCCTGCAGATCCTCTGGCGCCAGGGCTTCGATGCCCTGCCCTATCTGCGTCAGGCCGATCAGGGCGGGGTCGATGTCTACTGGGCACCGTCGCCGGGCAACTTCAAGCGTCTGGCCCAGGACGCCGGCTGGCAGCCGCTAGGGGTCGAGCTGGACGGTTTGCCGCCGCGCATTGGCGGCATCGCCCTGCGCGATCGCGCGGCGCGCTACCAGGCCACGGAGCTTGCCGGTTACGGCTTTGCCATTAACCCGGAAGAACTGGCCAAGCTGAACATGCCTGCCCCGCAAGACTGGCCGGACCTGCTCGATGCCCGCCTGCGCGGGCGCGTCGCCTTGCCCGAACCTGCGCGCGTCGGCTTTGCCCCAGTGCTGCTGGATATCGTTTTGCAGGCCTACGGCTGGGATCAAGGCTGGGCGCTATGGAGCGAGCTCGCCGGGCAATCGCGGCTGGTGAGTCGCGGCGGCACCCTGGTCAGTGACGAGGTCGCCAGCGGGCGTTCGGCAGTGGGTGTGTCGATCGACTTTTTCGTGGCTTCGGCGGTGAGTAACGGCGAAGCGGTCGAGTTTGTCTACCCGGCCCACGGCGGGCTCAATCCGGCGCATATCGCCATCCCTCGCCAGGCCAGGCAGGTCGAGGGAGCGCGGGCCTTCGTGCGCTTCGTGTTGTCGCCTGAAGGGCAACGCCTGCTGGCCGACCCGGACATTCGCAAGTTGCCGGTGCGCCCCAGCGTTTATGCCGACTTGCCGGCGGGCTATCACGACCCCTTCGCCGCCGCCCGCCAGGGCGCCTATGCCTACACCGACGACAGCTCGCGCGAGCGCCTGGCGCTGATCACCTCGCTGTTCGAGCAATGGCTCGGCCAACCCCATGAACGCCTCGGCCTATTGTGGGCGCGGGTGCATGCCGGTGAAGCCCAGGGCCGCGACCTGACCGCGGTGCGCGAGTTTCTCAGCGTGCCGCCGATCGACGAAGAGCAAGCGGCGTCGGCGCCGTTGCTGGCACTGTTTGCCCAGCGCCAGGACCATGGCATGCAGCGCCAGCCGGCGAGCGACCAGGATGCCCTCGGCCGCGAGGAAATCGCCTGGCAGTTCCATAGCGCCCGGCAACAGGCGCAAGCCGAGCGCCTGCTGTCGGCCATGGGCCTGTGAAGCGGGTTGTCTGCTTGCTGATAGGCGCGCTGCTGAGCCAGCCCGCCAGCGCCGCCGTCAGCCGTGAAGCCTTCGCCCAGCCCTTGCCGGGGCTGGACGATGCGCAGCAGCTGGAGCGTTTCTTTCACGGCCGCAGCCTGTTCCGCCAGGCCTGGGTGGTGGCGCCTTCACGGGACGAAGCGGTCGATGGCCTGGGACCGCTGTACAACCGCATCAGCTGCATTGCCTGCCACCCCAAGAATGGTCGCGGGCAGGCACCTGCCAGTGAACAGCAACCGCTGCGCACGATGCTGGTGCGCCTGTCGCTACCCGGGCACGATGCCCACGGCGGGCCGCTGCCGCATCCGGTCTATGGCGACCAGCTAAGTGAGTCGGCCATTCCAGGCGTGGCTGGCGAAGGCCGTGCGCATATCCGCTGGCAAGAGCAGTGGGTCACCCTGACCGATGGCGAACGCATCGGCCTGCGTTCACCGCGCCTGAGCTTCAGCGAACTGGCCTACGGCCCGTTGGGTAACGTGCGCACCTCGATGCGGGTCGGCTCGCCGGTATTCGGCCTGGGCCTGCTCGAAGCCATCGAGGCCAGCACCCTGCAGGCACTGGCCGACGCGCCCAAGCCCGATGGCGTCAAGGGCCGCGTCAACCAGGTATGGAGCGTCGAACGCCAGCGCCTTGAGCCCGGGCGCTTTGGCCTCAAGGCCAACCAGCCGGACCTGCGTCAGCAGATTGCCGGCGCCATGCACGGTGACCTGGGGATCACTTCGCCACTGTATCCCCAACAAAACTGCACGCCGTTGCAAGCGGCCTGTCGCCAGGCTGCCAGCGGCGGCGAACCGGAGCTCGATGCCGTGCAACTGGGCGACCTGCACTTCTACCTGGCCCACCTGGCACCACCGCAGCGCCGCGACCGGAGCAAACCCGAGGTGCAACGTGGCGAGCAGTTGTTTAACCAGGCTGGCTGCGCCCAATGCCACCGCCCGCACCTGAGCACGGGCCAGCATCCGCTCTACCCGCTGTTGTCAGCGCGGCAGATCGAGCCTTACAGCGACCTGTTGTTGCATGACATGGGCCCGGGCCTGGCCGATGGACGTGACGATTACCTGGCCACCGGCCGCGAGTGGCGCACCCCGCCACTGTGGGGCCTGGGCTTGCTCGAACGGATCAACCCCGGCGCTGGCTACCTGCATGATGGCCGCGCGCGTACGCTTGAGGAGGCGGTGTTGTGGCATGGTGGGGAGGCGGCAGTGGCGCGGGAGCGCTTTGCAGGCTATTCGCGGCAGGAGCGCCAAGAGTTACTGGAATTCCTGCGCTCACTGTAGAGGTGCAGTGCCCTTGAGAGCCCTCGCCTCACCCGGAGAAAATTAAGCCGGCCTCAGCCCCGACACAGGTGTTCATAACATTGGGCATCAACACACTGATGGAAAGAAAATTTCTCAGGCTCATCGGTTCAGGTTTGATGAACCGACAGTGAACAGCGACTTTACGCTGCATTCGCTTTGCGACCACTTCACAATTGCCGTTTTCGAATGCGTTGCGGTTGTTAACCAGTGACGGCGCCTTTCGGTAGCGACTGATGATTTCCTTCATTTTTCTACGAGCGTAAAACAACTCGATTAGCACATCGAACATGCCGATCAGGGTTATTGCACCACAGACCTTTACAATAAACCCTGCGTAGGACACGCACTGCCAGCCCACACACTGCTGCGCAGCAACGTAAGTGAAGAGTTCATATATCACCATCGCCACAAACAGAGATACCAACGCAGCAACAATGGATAGCACAGCATATCGTGTGCCACGCATGTGCTGCCGAAACTGCCTGACCAAGGCGTCATCCATTCCATGTTTGCTGGCGAGAAACCAGCTTTTCAGTACCACCTCGAACGCTGGCCCGCCACCTTGAATTTCACGGACCGCCTTTTCAACTTTCTCCAGTACAAAGGACCGATTTTTCTCAAAATCGCAACTCAGGTGAAAACTCATGACGCGCTTGACTGGCTTGCCAGCCTGAAGCTCTGTAGCGTCGACACCTAGCGAAACCCCGCCGCCCAAAGGAAGGGCGAACCCCTGCCCGCGCATGAAAATGACCATCAATAACACAATAACCGTCGAGTACAACAAAACCTCTGGGTGCGCGGACAGACTATTATGGAAGTCGCCGCCCTCTGCGGAACAGACAATAACTATCGCATTCAATAAACTAAAAATCGATAGCAGTATGATGATCGAGAAAACGCCCCGCCGATTGATCCAATAAAACGTTTGGAAGCTATTCTCGGTGAGCGGAACCTTATTTTCCTTGACCCGGCGAGTCACCCACAAAAAACCAATGATTGCGGCGATGCAGATAAAACCGGCGTACTGCAGCACCATTGCTACATAGCCGAGTTCAAGACCGCTACGAATACCTGCCAACAATACATCCTTCACTTCGTCTACCGTTTCCATTCCCACATCCTGCCCGCCATGCTGGGCATGGCCCGATTATTATTGCTGCTAATTTTCGACCCTGCTCATCCGCGTACGCTCATGCCATTGCGATAGCCATTCAGGTACTGGGATGAGCGCGCTATCAAGGTAAGAGGACAGGTACTTGTGGTTATCCATCAACCTCCCCGGGTCTTTATAATCCTGAGCGGTCGAGAGCAAGGTACGCCAAGCCGTCGCAGCAATGTTCTGCATTTGCCGTACCTGCTGCGCAGTGTAGGTTTCCATTTTCTGGGTGGGCATGATGCGACTTGCCAACATAACCAGATAATCAACGACGTTCTCCGTGAAATCAGCCCGCGCCGTAACCGCCGATGGCACGTCCTCGAACAGTTGGCACAGCCGGCGGCATCCCGCCGGAGTGTAGAGTGGTGAATCCTCAGAGGTTAACCGCCAGTACAACGAACCGTGTGGATTGCCTGACTGCGCCTGCGCACGGGCCACTCCCCTGGCTTGGATAAACGCCTGCAGGGTGCTGTCGATAACCTCAGAATCTAATGACCGCGCCAGTTTATCGATGAACTGAAGTTGGCGCTGGCTCGTCCTTTTTTCCAGCGAATGCCGATAGAGCATCTCCTGCATCCACTCGAACAGCTCGATCTTGTTACGACACCCCTCCAGCGCACGTTCGAGCAACTGCTCTTCGCGTTGCACAAAGTCCCGAGGCGCCGATGCCGACATGAAGGACGTTCTGCTCAACAACGTATTACCCCATAGGCGCGTGAAGGCGTCGAGGCTCTGGCAACTTTCCTGGATCGCCGGATCACTCATGCGCCAGCTAGTTTCAAGTAACGAAAGCTGCTTATGAGCCGCATCGGTAGATGACCGACGCAACCCTTCACTGTGCTGATCGACCATTTTCCGTGAAGCACCCCCGTAGTCAGCCAGAACCTTTTCGAGAAATTCACGGGCCACATCACCTGGCCGCTTGAAGGCAATGTCAACGCACTGTCTGATAAATGCAGACACCTGCTCGGCCTCTTCTTGTGCGTTCCATCGCCGAAGAAAGTCCTGATATTCCTTGTCAGTGAAAACGGGCTCGCTGATCAGCAACTTTGCCTGTTTTGCTAGCAACGTTGCGGGCACGCGCTCACACAGCAAGAGGAACTCTTGAACCTTGCGCTGCAATGCCTCGAAACCCACCTCGTCTGCCTTGATGGATTCAGCTACAAAACTGTCTTTTTTTGCTTTCAAGCCACTCTCTGCAGATTGCAAAGCCCTCGCAAGTGCACGTTCGGTTGCCGGCGCTTCATGGCGCAAGATGGTTTGCAAAACAATGACTTCCCAGCGTAGCTCGTGGCTGGCGTGCCTTCCTGCCACCTCCCGGTACAAACAGAGTTCCCGGACAATCGCTTTCGCCAAGCGCGGGTTACCCGGCATACAGTCAACGACCCTGGCATAGGCCGGCCTGGGTATGAACGCCAAGTTCTGCTCATACAATGACCAGGCCAGGCTGGCTGCCTGCTCGGCCTCTGGTTCCGGCAAGTGGAAGCGAATATCAATGATTTTTTCCAGAAACCGCTGGGCATCAGGGCCGAAGGCTTGCGAATGATCCTTGAGCGCTTTGCTGACAACCTCCAGGTCAAACGCCAGGACAAAGACGAACCTTGGCCAGTCCAGCAGCTCTTTCAAGCTCATCAATACGCTGGGGATCAATTTGGGGTCGATGCGGTCGAGGTCGTCGATAAATACCAGCACCTGAACCGAATGCAGTTCAGCCTGCAAAGCACGCAAATCCTCGGCACCTGGTTGCAGCCATTTTGGTAGCCTGGCGAGCAACTTGTGCACTCCCCCGACTGCGGCCGTCGTGACCTCTGCGCCAGGCAGGAGCTTCACCCCCGCGTCGATAACGACCTTAACGACATCGGCCATACCGCCCAGTTTCGCAGCGGCGTTTTTGGCCCATCGGGCCAGCCTGGGTACTTTGATCTGCTGTTTACCCAGCTGGCCAAGCAATGCCTGGTAAAAACTGCCGATCCCCCCTTGCTCGGTGGCATTCCACGCTGAAAATCGCACAATCACCCATTGCCTATCTGCCTGACAACGTCGGCGATTCTCTTGCCCAGCCTGACGCTCAATGAAATTCAGCACGCTGGTCTTGCCACTACCCCACCTGCCGCACAAGGCAATTCGCGTCGACCATGCGGGTGTTGCGCTGGCGGCGCGCAGTACCGATCGGGCGATGCTCCAGCGATCGAGCAAATCATCTTCGCGCTGTTGCGCGGCTCTGTCGTGGCCTTCAACTGCACCTTGTACTTCATGCGTTGGCATTGCTACTCCGGTCCTATCCCTGCATGGCCTCTAGCCATCAATCGCCAGGAGCATACCCCCGAAACGCTGCCCTTACACTCCTCATATCATTCCCAATGATAATAACCTTCGCCCCATTCGATTCGTCGTTGATAGTTTCAAATCGCAGAATCCGCCCACTATCAATAAATTGGCGGACTCCCCATGGAACAGTCACTCAAACCTTTGCGTTACCCCCTTGCTCTATTGGCTGTATTGGTGATGAGTGCCTGCGGTCGCACCCCGGAGGCCGTGCAGGCGCCGGCGGCGGCCAAGGTCAGCGTGGCCAAGGTGCTGGAACAACCAATCAACGAATGGGACGAGTTCACCGGCCGCCTGGAGGCGCCGGAAACCGTCGAGGTGCGTCCGCGCGTCTCCGGGCAGATCGACCAGGTGGCCTTCACCGAAGGCGCCCAGGTGAAAAAAGGCGATCTGCTGTTCCAGATCGACCCGCGTCCGTTCCAGGCTGAGGTCCGCCGCCTCGAAGCCCAACTGCAACAAGCCCGCGCCACCGCCATCCGCAGCGAAAACGAAGCCCAGCGCGGCGAGCGCCTGCGCAGCAGCAACGCGATTTCCGCCGAGCTTGCCGAGTCGCGCACCAGTGCCGCTGCCGAAGCCCGCGCCGGTGTCGCCGCGATCCAGGCGCAACTGGACCTGGCGCGCCTGAACTTAAGCTTCACCCGCGTCACCGCGCCGATCAGCGGCCGGGTCAGCCGCGCGCAGTTCACCGCCGGCAACATCGTCACGGCTGACGTCACGCCGCTGACCAGCGTGGTCTCCACCGACAAGGTCTACGCCTACTTCGACGCCGACGAGCGCGTGTACCTCAAGTACACCCAGCTGGCGCGCGACGGCCAGCGCGGCCAGAGCACCCCGGTGTACCTGGGCCTGTCCAACGAAAACGGCAACCCGCACCTGGGCCAGATGAACTTCGTCGACAACCAGGTCAACCCCAAGACCGGCACCATCCGTGGCCGCGCGGTGTTCGACAACCGCGACGGGCAGTTCACCCCGGGCCTGTACGCACGCCTGAAACTGGTCGGCAGCGCCACCTACTCGGCGGTGCTGATCAACGACGAAGCGGTCGGCACCGACCTTGGCAAGAAGTTCGTGCTGGTCATGGACAAAGACAACAAGGCCGCCTACCGCGCCGTCGAGCTGGGGCCGAAACTCGAAGGCCTGCGCATCGTGCGCAACGGCCTGAGCAAGGATGACCGCATCGTCGTCAAGGGCCTGCAACGGGTACGCCCGGGCTCGCCGGTCGACCCGCAGGACACGCCAATGGCCAGTGACGCGACCATCGCCGCCCTCGCCCAACAACGTCAGGCGCTCGAAGCCAGTATCCAGGGCAAAACAGTGGCCACCCCCAGCGTAAAACTCGCCAGTGCCTCGGCACCGCGCGGTTAAGGGATCAGTCCGATGAATTTTTCCAAGTTTTTTATCACCCGGCCGATCTTCGCCGCGGTGCTGTCGCTGCTGATTCTGATCGCCGGCAGCATCTCGCTGTTCCAGCTGCCGATCAGCGAATACCCGGAAGTGGTACCGCCCACCGTGGTGGTGCGTGCCAACTTCCCCGGCGCCAACCCGAAAGTGATCGGCGAAACCGTCGCCGCGCCGCTTGAGCAGGCGATTACCGGGGTCGAGAACATGCTCTACATGTCCTCGCAGTCCACCGCCGACGGCAAGGTCACTCTGACCGTCACCTTCGCCCTCGGTACCGACCTGGACAACGCCCAGGTTCAGGTGCAGAACCGCGTGACCCGCACCCAGCCCAAGCTGCCCGAGGAAGTTACGCGTATCGGTATTACCGTCGACAAGGCTTCGCCCGACCTGACCATGGTGGTGCACCTGACCTCGCCGGACAACCGTTACGACATGCTCTACCTGTCCAACTACGCCATCCTCAACATCAAGGATGAACTGGCGCGCCTGGGCGGTGTCGGTGACGTGCAACTGTTCGGCATGGGCGACTATTCGCTGCGGGTCTGGCTCGACCCGAACAAGACCGCTTCGCGCAACCTCACCGCCAGCGACGTGGTCGCCGCCATTCGCGAGCAGAACCGTCAGGTAGCCGCCGGTCAACTTGGCGCGCCACCCGCACCCGGGGCCACCAGCTTCCAGCTGTCGGTCAACACCCAGGGCCGCCTGGTCAGTGAAGAAGAGTTCGAGAACATCATCATCCGCTCCGGCGCCGATGGTGAGATCACCCGCCTCAAGGACATCGCCCGCGTTGAGCTCGGCTCCAGCCAGTACGCCCTGCGCTCGCTGCTGAACAACCAGCCGGCCGTGGCCATCCCGATCTTCCAGCGCCCAGGCTCCAACGCCATCGAGATCTCCGACGAGGTCCGGGCGAAAATGGCCGAGCTGAAGAAGGACTTCCCTGAAGGCATGGACTACAGCATTGTCTATGACCCAACGGTATTCGTTCGCGGTTCGATCGAGGCGGTGGTCCACACCCTGTTCGAAGCGCTGATCCTGGTGGTGCTGGTGGTCATTCTGTTCCTGCAGACCTGGCGCGCCTCGATCATCCCGCTGGTGGCGGTTCCGGTTTCCTTGATCGGTACCTTCGCGGTGATGCACCTGTTCGGCTTCTCGCTCAACGCCCTGTCGCTGTTCGGCCTGGTACTGGCCATCGGTATCGTGGTGGACGACGCCATCGTCGTGGTGGAAAACGTCGAGCGTAACATCGGCCTGGGCCTCAAGCCCCTGGAAGCCACGCAAAAGGCCATGGGCGAAGTGACCGGGCCAATCATCGCCACGGCACTGGTGCTGTGCGCGGTGTTCGTGCCGGCGGCGTTCATTTCCGGCCTTACCGGGCAGTTCTACAAGCAGTTCGCGCTGACCATCGCCATCTCCACGGTGATCTCGGCCTTCAACTCCCTGACCCTGTCGCCGGCCCTGGCCGCGGTACTGCTCAAGGAGCACCACGCACCCAAAGACCGCTTCTCGAAAGTGCTCGAACGCCTGCTCGGTGGCTGGCTGTTCGGCCCGTTCAACCGCTTCTTCGACCGTGCCAGCCATGGCTATGTCGGCGCTGTCGGCCGGGTCATCCGCAGCAGCGGCATCGCCCTGTTCGTCTATGGCGGCCTGATCATCATGACCTGGCTGGGCTTTTCGTCGACGCCTACCGGCTTTGTACCGGCGCAAGACAAGCAGTACCTGGTTGCCTTCGCGCAACTGCCGGATGCCGCCAGCCTTGACCGCACCGAGGCGGTGATCAAGAAGATGAGCGAGATCGCCCTCAAGCAACCGGGCGTGGCTGACTCGGTGGCCTTCCCGGGCCTGTCGATCAACGGCTTCACCAACAGCCCGAACAGCGGCATCGTCTTCACCCCGCTCAAGCCCTTCGACGAGCGCAAGGACCCGAGCCAGTCGGCCGCCGCGATTGCTGCCGCGCTGAACGCGCAGTTCGCCGATATCGAAGACGCCTACATCGCGATCTTCCCGCCGCCGCCGGTACAGGGGCTGGGCACCATCGGTGGTTTCCGCCTGCAGATCGAAGACCGTGGCAACCTGGGTTATGAAGCGCTGTACAAGGAAACCCAGAACATCATCGCCAAGAGCCACAACGTGCCGGAGCTGGCCGGGCTGTTCACCAGCTACCAGGTCAACGTGCCGCAGGTCGATGCTGCCATCGACCGCGAGAAGGCCAAGACCCACGGTGTAGCGATCAGCGATATCTTCGACACCCTGCAGATCTACCTGGGTTCGTTGTACGCCAACGACTTCAACCGCTTTGGCCGCACCTATCAGGTCAACGTCCAGGCCGAGCAGCAGTTCCGCCTTGAAGCCGAGCAGATCGGCCAGCTCAAGGTGCGCAACAACCAGGGCGAGATGATCCCGCTGGCGACCTTCATCAAGGTCAGCGACACCTCGGGGCCGGACCGCGTCATGCACTACAACGGCTTTATCACCGCCGAGATCAACGGTGCCGCAGCACCGGGCTACAGCTCTGGGCAAGCGGAAAAGGCCATCGAGAAACTGCTCAAGGAAGAGCTGCCCAACGGCATGACCTTCGAATGGACCGAACTGACCTACCAGCAGATCCTGGCCGGTAACACCGCGCTGTTCGTCTTCCCGCTCTGCGTACTGCTGGCCTTCCTGGTGCTGGCCGCCCAGTACGAAAGCTGGAGCCTGCCGCTGGCGGTGATCCTGATCGTGCCGATGACCCTGCTGTCGGCGATTACCGGGGTGATTCTGTCCGGTGGCGACAACAACATCTTCACCCAGATCGGCTTGATCGTACTGGTGGGGCTGGCGTGCAAGAACGCCATCCTGATCGTCGAGTTCGCCAAGGACAAACAAGCCGAAGGCCTCGACCCGCTGGCCGCGGTACTGGAAGCCTGCCGCCTGCGCCTGCGGCCGATCCTGATGACCTCGATCGCCTTCATCATGGGTGTGGTGCCGCTGGTGTTCTCCTCCGGCGCCGGTGCTGAAATGCGTCATGCCATGGGTGTGGCGGTGTTCTCCGGGATGATCGGGGTGACCTTCTTCGGTCTGCTGCTGACGCCGGTGTTCTTTGTTCTGATCCGCCGTTACGTGGAACGCAGCCAGGCCCGCAAAGCGGCGCGTGCGCTGAAGCTGGAGACTCATGCATGAACCGCAGTGTGAAATTCTTTATGCCCAGCCTGCTGGTGCTGGCCCTGGCCGCTTGTGCGGTGGGCCCGGACTACAAGGCCCCGGACACCGCGGCGGCGCAATTGAGCGCGGCCAACGAACCGAGCGCCAAGGCCACCTTCGACCGCAGCCGTTTTGAAAGCATCTGGTGGAAGCAGTTCGACGACCCGGTGCTGAACAAACTGGTCAGCCAGTCGCTGGACGGCAACCGCGAACTGCGCGTGGCCTTCGCCCGCCTGAAAGCGGCGCGGGCGATTCGCGACGATGTCAGCAACGACGCCCTGCCCACCGTCACCAGCCGCGCCAGCGCCGACCTGGGCAAGGGCCAGGTGCCTGGCCAGAGCGAGGACCGGGTCAACAGCGAACGCTATGACCTGGGCCTGGACATGGCCTGGGAGCTGGACCTGTTCGGCCGCATCCAGCGTCAACTTGAAGCCAGCGAAGCCGAGCAGGACGCCGCCCAGGCCGACCTGCAGCAACTGCAGGTGAGCCTGATCGCCGAACTGGTCGATGCCTATGGCCTGCTGCGCGGTGCGCAATTGCGCGAGAAGATCGCCCTGGCCAACCTCAAGACCCAGCAGGATTCGCGGGGTATCACCGAAACCTTGCGTGACGCCGGGGTCGGTAACGACCTTGATGTGGTGCGGGCCGATGCCCGCCTGGCGGCGGTCGAGGCCAGTGTGCCGCAACTGCAGGCCGAACAGGTACGGGCGCGCAACCGCATCGCCACTCTGCTCGGCCAGCGCCCGGACGCCCTGGCGGTTGACCTGTCGCCGGCGCAACTGCCGGCCATCGCCAAGGCGCTGCCGGTGGGCGACCCCGGCGAGCTGCTCAAGCGCCGCCCGGATATCCGCAGCGCCGAGCGCCAGTTGGCAGCGGCAACCGCCAACATTGGCGTGGCCACCGCCGACCTGTTCCCCCGGGTCAGCCTCAGCGGCTTTCTCGGCTTTACCGCCGGGCGCGGCTCGCAACTGGGCTCCTCGGCCGCCAAGGCCTGGGCCCTGGGCCCGAGCATTACCTGGGCGGCCTTCGACCTGGGCAGCGTGCGCGCCCGCCTGCGCGGCGCCAACGCCGATGCCGAGGGTGCGCTGGCCAACTATGAGCAGCAGGTATTGCTGGCCCTGGAAGAATCGGAAAACGCCTTCAGCGACTACAGCAAACGCCAGCAACGGCTGCTGGCCCTGCTGCGCCAGAGCGAAGCCAGTCGCAAGGCGGCCGACCTCGCCTCGATTCGCTACCGCGAAGGCACGGTCGACTACCTGGTGCTGCTCGACGCCGAACGCGAACGCCTGAGCGCCGAAGATGCCCAGGCCCAGGGCGAAGTCGACCTGTACCGCGGCATCGTCGCCATCTACAAGGCCCTCGGTGGCGGCTGGCAGGCCGAAAGCGTGGCTGCGGCGAACTGATTCAACGGCTCCTTTGGTTGGTTTCTGACCGGCCTTTTGCCCCGCTTGCGGGGCTTTTTATGGGTCTTCACGGAATCCCGGGTTGGGATGTTGAGGCTGCGAGTTTATCCATTCAGTGTGGGGCTGCTGCTGGCCCCTTCCGCCTTTACGGCGGCCTACTTTTCTCTTGGTGTATGGACCGGACACATGGTGGACAGGTGTACGGGGACATGGTTGACACTTTTCGGCAAGCAAACCTGCCGGGAATTCGACCATGCCTTGGAACGCGAGAGACGCCATGAGCTTGAGAGAAGAGTTCGTTCATCTGGCCAATCACCCAGACGCCAATGTCAGGGAGTTGTGCCGACGCTTCGGTATCAGTCCCCAGACAGGTTACAAGTGGCTTAACCGCTACCGGCAGGAGGGTGCGGCAGGCCTTTTGGAACGATCCAGAAAACCTGCCAGCAGCCCTAGGCTGACGGATCGTGGGCTTGAGAAAGAAGTGATCGCCATCCGCAAGGAGCACCCTGCCTGGGGTGGCCGCAAGATCAGGCATCTACTGGGTCAGCGCATTTGCGCCAGTACCGTCACCAATGTTCTGCATCGCCACGGGCTGATCACCTCCGAAGCCAGTGCTGCAGCTACGCCGTGGAAACGCTATGAACGCGAGGCTCCTAATGATCTCTGGCAGATCGACTTCAAAGGCTTCTTCCAGACAGGTCAGGGGCCGTGCTACCCGTTGACGTTGATCGATGATCACTCGCGCTTCAACTTGGCGATTCAAGCCTGTGCGCATCAGCGAACCGAATTGGTCCAGGAGCACCTGACCGATCTGTTCAGGCGGTATGGCCTTCCCCTGCAGATCAACGCAGACAATGGCGCGCCCTGGGGGGCACCACGAAACCCTGGAGAGCTGACGCCACTAGGGATCTGGATAGTGCGTCTGGGCATACGCTTGACCTTCAGCCGGCCAGGGCACCCACAGACCAACGGTAAAGACGAGCGCTTCCACCGAACGCTCAAGACAGAGGTGCTCAGGGACCGCACCTTCCGTGATTTGCGGGAGGCGCAGGAGGCGTTCGACCTGTGGCGTGGCGTCTACAACTACAAGCGACCCCACCAGCAGTTGGACTACCAAGTACCGAGGGAGCGCTACCAGATGAGCACACGGCCGTTTCCAAGCCGGGTACCAACCTTTGAATACGGACCCGAAGATATCCTAGTCAAACCCTACGATAGTCAGTTCCGCTTCAGGAAGCGCTCATTCCGGATAGCAAAAGCGCTGGTGGGCCACATTTTGGCTTTGCGCCCGAGCGAGAAGGGACCTGATCACTTCGACGTCTACTTCTGCCACCGCAAGCTGAGAACCATCGATTTCAACAACCCGGATGGCAAGCGATAATGTGTCAACCATGTCCCCGTACATGTGTCAGCGATGTCTCCGGTCCATACATCTTGGGAAGAAGTAGGCAAAACCGCTTGCTCCTGCATACGGCCCTACGCTGCGCTTCGGGTCCCCTCGCTACGGCACCTTCCGGGGCATCGCGGCCTACGACTTGCTTCGCAAGTCTACATCTCGCGTCTTCGGCTGCGCACCGCCCCTACAGGCACCTACGCTCGGCCTCCTGAAGTCGCTTTTCGCGGCGTCTGGAAGTGCGTGCATGTCTATCAAGATCAAGTTGGTGCTCGTTTTATCAGCGGGCTGTCCCGCTCCTGCGTCAGCATGGCTTCGCCAACATCTGCTTTCGCAGATACGTCAGTGCAGGCGCCGCCCGTGACTTCGCGACTTCAGGAGGCTGAGCGTAGGTGTCTGGAGGGGGCTGGTGCGTAGCACCCTTCGGCCGAGGCCGAAGTCGCGAGACGTAGACTTGGCGAAGCAAGTCGTAGGCCGCGATGCCCCTGGAAGGCACCGTAGCGAAGGAACCCGGAGCGCAGCGTAGGGCCGTATGCTGGAGCGAGCGGTTTTGGTTCCTTTTGCCAAGAACAAAAGGGACCCGCCGTAAGGGCGGAAGGGGCCAACAGCGGCGCCACACCGAATGGATAAGCCCGCAACCCAACCCAAGAATCATAGCCCCCGGGATTCCGTGAAGAACCTTTTTTATGGCCGATCGCGGGGCAAGCCCGCGCCTACAGGTTTGGCATCGCTGCGATATCTGTAGGCGCGGGCTTGCCCCGCGATAGGGCCCCCCCCCCCTTTTACATTTGACGCCACCGGCCCTCGTGACCCAAGCTCAAGCCTTTGCAGCCGCGACACGCTTCGGATTCACCATGTCGAAACAGCGCCAGTACACGCTTATCAGCCTGACCCTGCTCATCATCCTCGGCCTGGGTGGCTATTTCTGGCGTGACGACAGCCCGGCGCCGACGCCTGCCCTCAAGCACAGCTACACCAAGGCCCTGACCATGGCCCATGACGGCCAGCCCGGCGCCGCCCGGGTGCTCTACCAGCAACTGGGGCGCAATGACCTGTCGCCGATCCGCCGCGCCAGCCTGTACGCCGAACTGCCCAACTACCCCTCGCCGCTGGCATTGAAGCTGGCCAGCCGCGACCTGCAGCATGACGAGCCGCTGGTGCGTCGCGCGGCCATCGCCAGTATCCAGGCGATGCTGCCCGGCGCCCAGCGCAGCCTGGTGCTCGGGCCGTTGCTCGATGATGAGGAGCAAAGCGTACGCTTTGCCGTGGTCGATGCCCTGCTGGGGCTCAGCGCCGATGACATCGGCCTGTACTTCGGCCCGCTGCAAGAGGTGCTGGAGCAGTATCAGCAGGTGCTGGCGCAGCGCGACGACGATGCCAGCGCGCAGTTGCACCTGGCGCAGCTGTACCTGCATGAAAACAGCTACCAGGAGGCCGCGCAGGCGCTTGAGCGCACCTTGCAGCTGGCGCCGGACAACCTCGAGGCACTGGCCGCGCAGGTGCAGTTGCTGGAGCGCCAGAACCAGACCGACGCCTCGCGCCAGGTGCTGGCCAAGGCCTTGCAACAACGTCCCGACTCGGCCTTTCTACAACATGAACTGGGCCGCTGGCTGCTGCGCCACGGCCAGGACGAATACGCCCTGCTGGCCTTTGCCCGGGCCCTGGAGCTGGAGCCGGACAACAATGACTACCGCTACACCCTGGCCACCAGCCTGCATCAGCTGGAGCAGGTCGACGCCGCGCAAAAGCAACTGGAAACCATCCTTGCCCGGCAACCGGCCAACCGCAAGGCCCGGGTGCTGCTGATCGAGTACTGGAAAGAGACCGGCCAGTTGCAGAATGTGCAGGTGCTGTTAGCCCAGCTGGAGCAGCAGAACCCCGACGATCCGTTGGTGCAGCAAGGCCTGTAGGCTTGCAAACGACCGTCTGACAACCCGGTTGAACCCCTCAACCCAGCCTGTGGTCCAGAGATAGTGCGAACACGGCAGGCACCGGCGGTGCTTGCCTGAGCGTTATCAAAGGAGAACACCCGTGGGCGACGCGTTAGCCAATGCCGAACGAGCGCTGATCCTGGCCCCGGCCCAGCTTAGCCAGCTGGCCCAGCGCCTGCTCGACCAGGCCGGCATCCAGGCGCTGCAAGCGGCCAGCATGGAAGACCTGGGCCTTGCCCTGGAGCAAGGCGTGGGCCTGGCGATCATTGCCGACACTTGCCTGGACGGCAGCGTGCGCTCGCCTTTGCACCTTTACCTGGGCAAGCAGCCGGTTTGGTCGGACTTGCCGGTGGTGCTGCTGACGGGGCCGCCGGTCCAGGGCCAGAGCCCGCCGCAAAGCCAGCACGCCGCGCTCGGCAACCTGTTCCTGCTGCAGTATCCATTCGAACCCGACAACCTGCTGGCCCTGACCCATTCCTCGTTGCGCGCGCGGCGGCGCCAGTACCAGGCACGCAACCAGGGCCAGGAACTGGAGCGCCAGAGCCAACGGGTCGAAGAGCAATTGCGCCAGTTGCGCGAAGAAGAACAGTACCTGCGCCAGGCGCAGAAAATGGAAGCCATCGGTCAGCTCGCAGGCGGCGTCGCCCATGACTTCAACAACCTGCTGACCGGCATCGGCGGCAGCCTGGAAATGATCGGCAAACGCCTGCAGCAGGGTCGCCACGACGCCCTGCCCGCCCTGCTCAGCCTCAGCCAGGCGGCGGTCAAGCGCGCCGCCAGCATGACCCACCGCCTGCTGGCGTTTTCCAGCCGGCAATCGCTCGATGCCCAGCCCGTGGAAGTTGCCACCCTGCTCACGGCCGAGCGCCTGCAGCCGTTGCTTGACCCGCAGATCAAGCTGCAACTGCATATCGAGGCGGATCTGTGGGCCGTGGAAGCCGACCCGGCGCAGCTGCAGGAAGCCCTCGGCAACTTGCTCAGCAACGCCCACGACGCCATGCCCAACGGCGGGCGCCTGACCGTCAGCGCCAGCAATCAGCGCCAGGACGGCAGCCTGTTCGGTGGCCACTCGCTGGCCGCTGGCGACTATGTGCTGATCAGCTTCAACGATAATGGCTGTGGCATGCCGCAAAGTACCCTGGACCGCGCTTTCGACCCGTTCTTCACCACCAAGCCAATCGGCCAGGGAACGGGCCTGGGGCTGTCGATGGTGTATGGCTTCAGCAAGCAGTCCCAGGGCCATGTGGCGCTGCAAAGCCGCATCGGCCACGGCACCCGGGTCGATGTCTACCTGCCGCGCCACGCCGCACCCAACCGTGAAAGCGAAGAGCCAGCAACGCCGGCGCCACCTTGCGGCAACAGCCACACGGTGCTGATCGTCGAGGACGACCCCGCTGTGCGCCAGTTGGTGCATCAGGTGCTGAGTGACCAGGGTTACCCGTGCAAGGTGGCCGAGGATGCCAATGTCGCCCTGGCCATTCTGCAGGCCGGAGAAGCCGTCGACCTGCTGGTCAGCGACGTCGGGCTGCCAGGCATGAACGGTCGGCAACTGGCGGAAATCGGCCGGCAACTGCGCCCGCAACTCAAGGTGCTGTTCATCACCGGTTACGCCGAAACCGCGGTAGCCCGCGGCGGCTTTCTTGACCCCGGCATGCAGATGATCTGCAAACCCTTCGAGTTCGCCCAGTTGACCGCTAAGGTCGCGCAGATGCTCGGCAAGGGCAGCGCCTCATGAGCCAGGTGCAACCCAGCGCCGCCCTGGCGGCGGCGCCGGCCGTGCAGCGGGTGCGGGTGCTGACGGTCAATGCGCACAAGGGCTTCAGCGCGCTTAACCGTTACTACGTGCTGCCAGAACTGCGTGAGGCGGTACGCAGCGAAAACGCCGACCTGGTGTTCCTCCAGGAAGTGCTCGGCAGCCACCGCAAGCACGCTCTGCGCCACCGCAACTGGTCGGATGTGCCGCAATATGAGTTTCTTGCCGACAGCCTCTGGCCAGAATTCGCCTATGGCCGCAATGCGGTGTATCCGGACGGCGAACACGGCAATGCCCTGCTGTCGAAATACCCGATCCGGCGCCACGCCAACCTCGATGTCAGCGTCCATGGCACCGAGCAGCGCGGCTTGCTGCATTCGGTACTGGCCTTGCCCGCCGAGTGCGAGCTGCATACCGTCTGTGTGCACCTGGGTCTGGACGAGCGCCAGCGCCAGCAGCAGTTGCACCTGCTCTGCGAATTACTGCACAGCCTGCCGATCGACGCGCCGGTGATCGTCGCCGGCGACTTCAATGACTGGCGCCAGCGCGCGGATGCATTACTGGCCGAATGCGGCCTGAATGAAGTGTTCAGCCAGGCCCATGGTCGCCCGGCACGCAGTTTTCCGGCACGCTGGCCGCTGTTGCGCCTGGACCGCATCTACCTGCGCAATGCCCGCGCACAGGCGCCCAAGGTCATGGCGCGCAAGCCCTGGACCCACCTGTCCGATCACCTGCCATTGGCAGTGGAGGTGCTCTTGTGAACAGCCAATGGCGACCTGACAACCAGGTGCAACTGCTGATCAACGGCGAGGACTATTTCGCCAGCGCCTTTGCCGCGATCGAGCAGGCCCGGGCGGAAATTCTCCTGGAAACCTTCATCATCTTTGAAGACAAGGTCGGCAAGCAGTTGCAGCAACTGTTGATCGCCGCCGCCCGGCGCGGGGTAAAGGTCGAGATGCTGGTCGACGGTTATGGCACCGCAGACCTGAGCCTTGACTACCTGCGCGAGCTCAGCGACGCCGGCGTGCATTTGCAGGCCTTCGACCCGAGCCCGAAACGCCTGGGCATGCGCACCAATCTGTTTCGCCGCCTGCACCGCAAGATCCTGGTGGTCGATGGCGAGGTCGGTTTTGTTGGCGGCATCAATTATTGCGCCGATCACCTGGCCGATTTCGGACCGATGGCCAAGCAGGACTACGCGGTACAAGTGCGCGGGCCGATCGTCGCCGACCTGCAGCGCGCCACCTTGACCCTGCTGGAGCAACAGAGCGCGCTCAAGCCCGGAACCCGGCGCTGGTGGCAACGCCGGCTACCGATCGCCGCCGACAGCGAACAGGCAAGCATGACCCTGTGCATCCGCGATAACCAGGATCACCCCAACGACATCGAACAGCACTACTTGCGGGCGCTGAACGGCGCCCGCGAGCGGATCACCATTGCCAATGCCTACTTCTTTCCCGGCTACCGCCTGCTGCGGGCGATCCGCAACGCCGCGCGCCGGGGCGTGAAGGTTACCCTGGTGCTGCAGGGTATGCCCGACATGCCCTGGGTGCGTTTGTGCTCGCGCTTGCTGTACAACTACCTGATCCGCGACGGCGTGCGCATTTTCGAGTACTGCGAACGGCCCTTGCACGGCAAGGTGGCACTGGTGGACCGGCACTGGTCGACGGTCGGCTCAAGCAATCTCGACCCTTTGAGCCTGGCCCTGAACCTTGAGGCCAACCTGGTCATCCGCGACCAGACCTTCAACAGCCGCCTGCATGAACACCTGCAGGAGCTTACCGCCCACCGCTGCAAACCGGTGAGCCTGCAGCGGGCACTGCGTGGCTACTGGTGGCGGGCGCCGCTGATCTTTTTGACCTTTCACTTCATCCGCCGATTCCCGGCCGTGATCGGCTGGCTGCCGGCCCATGTACCACGGCTCAAGCCGCTGTATGACGGCGAGCAACCTGCGGGCAAGCCGACATGAGCAGGCAGCATAAGCACTGGCGCCGTGCCCGCCAGGCGCTGACCCTGGCGTTCTTCATCCTGGTGCCGGTGCTGCTGTTCAGCGTGCTGAAAAACCTCGACTGGCAAGAGGTGTACCAGGCCCTGGCCTCCTATCGCTGGCGCACCCTGGCAATGGCTGCAGGCGTAACCCTGTGCAGCTTTGCCCTGTTCAGCAGCTTCGACCTGCTCGGGCGCTACTACACCGGGCATCATTTGCCGGCGCGCCAGGTGTTGCCGCTGGCGTTCGTGTGCTACGCCTTCAACCTCAACCTCAGCGCCTGGGTCGGCGGCATCGCCCTGCGCTACCGTTTGTACAGCCGCCTCGGCCTCAAGGTCGCGACCATCACCCGGATCCTCAGCCTGGGGCTGTTGACCAACTGGGCAGGCTATTTCGCGGTGGCCGGCAGCTTGTTCGTCTGCGGGCTGCCGAAGTTGCCAGCGGGCATGGAGATCGGCAATACCGGCCTGCGCCTGATCGGTGCAGCGCTGTTGTTGGTGGTCATGGCTTACTTGCTGGCGTGCGCCTTCGCTACTCGCCGCACCTGGCACTTTCGCAAGCAGCAGATCACCCTGCCAGGCATCCGTCTGGCGGCGTTGCAAGTGGTGATGGGCGCTCTGAACTGGTCGTTGATGGCGCTGGTGGTGTTCATCCTGCTGCCCAAGGGGGCTAGCTACCCGACCGTGCTGGCGGTACTGATGATCAGCAGCATTGCCGGGGTCATTACTCATATTCCGGCCGGGCTTGGGGTACTCGAGACGGTGTTTTTGACCCTGCTGCAAGGCACCTACGGCAAGGGCACGCTGCTGGCGGCGCTGATTGGCTACCGGGCGATCTACTTTTTGTTGCCGTTGCTGGTAGCCACGCTGACCTACCTGATGCTCGAGCGCCTGGCCAGTCAGCGCGCCAGCGGGGAAAGTTCGCAAACCACCGGCTGAACCGGCTCGAGCATCTGGTGTACCTGGTACACCAGGTCTTGCAGGGCAAAGGGCTTGGTCATCAGGGCGATGCCGGGCTCCAGCACCTCCTGGTCGGTCACTTCCTGTTCGGCGAAGCCGGTGATCAACAGCACCTTCTGCTGCGCCTGCAGCATGCGCAGGGCATTGGCCACCTGACGGCCACTGAAGCCGCCTGGCAGACCGATATCGGTGATCAGCAGGTCAACCGTGCCCAACTGGCGATACTGCTGCAGCGCGCTGTTGGCGTCAGCGGCGGTAAACACCTCGAAGCCCTCCTCCTCCAGCGCCTCCTTGATCAGCAAGCGCAAGGTACTCTCGTCGTCGACCAGCAGGATGCGTTCGCCATTGGCGCGTGGGTAGCGCTTGCGCCCCGGCTCGCCGGCCAGTGGCTGCGGCAGCTCGCCCACATAGCGCGGCAGGAGGACCTTCACCCGGGTACCCTGGCCAGGGCTCGAATCGATCCACACCCGGCCCCCTGACTGACGGACAAAGCCATAGACCATCGACAAGCCAAGCCCGGTGCCCTGGCCGACCGGCTTGGTGGTAAAGAACGGGTCAAAGGCCCGTGCGACGATATCGGCGTTCATGCCGTGGCCGTTGTCCTGCACCTGCAAGGCAAAGTAATCGCCCGGGCCCAGGCTATCTTCGCCCTCCAGGGCCAGCTCGTGACGTTCGTTAGCGGTGGTGATGCGCAGGCAGCCACCGGCGCCCATGGCATCGCGGGCATTGATGCACAGGTTGATCAGGGCATTTTCCAGCTGGTTGGCATCAATCAGTACCCACCAGGGCGCCGGCTCCACCTGGACCTGCAGATCGATATGGCTACCCACGGTCTGCTGGACCAACTGCTCGATGTCCTGCACCAGTTGGTTGACACAGACGGGCTTGGGGTCGAGCGCCTGGCGCCGGGAGAAGGCAAGCAAGCGGTGGGTGAGCGTGGCGGCACGCTTGGCCGCACCCCGAGCGGCATCAAGGTAGACCTGCAGATTATCCACATTACCCTGGGCAATGCGTCGCTCGAGCAACTCCAGGCTGCCGCTGATGCCGGTCAACAGGTTATTGAAGTCATGGGCCATGCCGCCGGACAGTTGGCCGATGGCTTCCATCTTCTGGCTCTGGCGCAACAGTTCTTCAGCGTGACGCAGCGCCTCTTCGCGCTCGCGCTCCTGGCTGATGTCGGTGCCCACGGCGGTAAAACCAAGCTGCGAGGGTACCGCTGCCCAGTTGAACCAACGGTAGTGCCCGTCCTTGTGACGCAAGCGGCTGATGGTGTTCTCGGTGCGCTGGCCGGCGCGCAGGCGCTCAACCAGCGAGGCGACTTGCGGTTGGTCGTCGGCATGCAGCAAGTCCATGATCGAGGTGTCCAGCACCTCGTCTGCTGCCCAGCCAAGGATCTGGCTCCAGGCCGGGTTGACCGCACTGATGCGCAAATCCGGCAGGACAATCACCATGATGTCGCCGGACAAGTCCCAGAAATGGTTTCGATCGCAGGTGCGCTCCTGCACCTGGCGCTCGAAGGTATTGGCCAGGTGACGCCACTGCTGCGCCGATTCGACGCTGGCGGTGGTTTCGATCACCGTGTCGAGAAAGCCGGCCACCGCCCCGCGCTCGTCTCGAATGGGGCTGTAGCAGAAGGTGAAATAGGCCTGCTCGAGGCTGCCGTTGCGATTGATCATCAACGGGAAGTTCTCGATGAAGATCGCCTCCCCCGACAGGGTACGGAAGACCAGCGCGCCGATGTTCTCCCAGGCCTCGCTCCACACCTCGTCAAACCCGCGTCCCAGTGCCTCGGGCTTGGCCCCGAGGATCGGCTTGAAGGCATCGTTGTAAATGGTCACCAACTGCGGCCCCCAGACCAGGCAACCGGGGAATTTGGACGCCAGCAGCATGTCCACGGCAATGCGCAAGGGCGCCGGCCACAGGTGCAAAGGCCCAAGGGCGGTACTGGCCCAGTCGTGGTTACGCACCTTTACACTCATTGATCCTGGCATGGGCAAGCTCGGCTGACGGTGGGGGCCTGAACAATCGGACCTAAACGCCGATATCTTCGTTCCAGAGTTCGGGGCTGTCCTTGATAAAATCGCGCATCATCTTGACGCAGTTATCATTGTGCAGCACCTGCACATCGACGCCGCGGGCCTTGAGCAGCGCTTCCTCACCCATGAAGGTCTGGTTTTCACCAACAATCACGCGTTTGATGCCATACAGCAGGATCGCCCCGCTGCACATCGGGCATGGCGACAAGGTGGTGTACAGGGTCGCCTCGCGATAAACCCTGGCCGGCTGGCGGCCGGCGTTTTCCAGAGCGTCCATTTCGCCGTGCAGGATCGCGCTGCCCTTCTGGACCCGGCGGTTGTGGCCACGGCCGATGATCTGGTTATTGTGTACCAGCACCGACCCGATCGGTATGCCGTCTTCTTTACGGCCCAGTTGGGCCTCATCGATAGCAGCCTGCATGAACGCATCTATGTCTTGGTTCAACGTGCTCATCGGTTGGTCGACTCCCTGTGGCAAAGCGGTTTTCTTCGCAGGCTAGCATACCGCCAGCAAGGAATGGCATCCATGCCAGTCGCTACTATGCTGAACAGGTTTCTCCTCTGCGACCTGGGCAGTCCGGGTCCGTTCCAGTATAGGGAGCGTTGCGATGAGCAAGAAAATACTGGTGGTGCTGACCAATACGGCCAAATACCCGACGCTTAAGCGCGCCACCGGATTGTGGCTGGGCGAGGCGGTGCACTTTGTCGACAAGGTCGAAAACGCCGGCTACAAGGTCGATTACCTCAGCCCCAGCGGCGGTTACGTGCCGATTGACCCGCACAGCCTGCAGATGGCCGCAGATATCGACTGGCAGTGGTACCAGGACAAGGCGTTCATGAACCGCCTGGGCAAGACCCTGAGCCCCGGCGAGGTCAAGGCCCAGGACTACAGCGCCATTTATTATGCCGGCGGTCATGGGGTGATCTGGGACTTTCCCGACAACAGTGGGCTGCAGGACCTGGCCCGGCGCATCTTCGAGGCCGGCGGCGTAGTGGCCTCGGTGTGCCATGGCGCGGTTGGCCTGCTCAATATCAAGCTCAGTGACAACACCTTGCTGGTCAAGGACCGCGAAGTCACCGGTTTTTCCGATACCGAAGAGAAACTGGCCGAACTGGACAAAGTGGTGCCTTACCTCACCGAAACCGAGCTCAAGGCCCGCGGCGGTTTGTACCGCAAGGCAGAAGAGCCGTGGCAGGCCTTCGCCATCGCCGACCAGAAAGACGGACGCTTGATTACCGGACAGAATCCCGCCTCCGGGGGCGCGGTGGCTGACCTGGTGGTGGCCGCACTGAAAAAGCGCTGAGGCGCCTACTTGGCTTGCCGATAGATACTTCGCCGAGGGTAAACGCGGCCTACATCCGCCGCTGATTGCGCTCTTTATGCTGACGAGTGTCACCCGACCAGGAAGGTCGGGCTCTTGTTCAGCATAGAGGTGCACTCATGGCTCCAACCCGTCTTGCCGGCCGCAGCCTGCTCGAGTTTCTGATAACCCTGCTGATCGGCCTGGCGCCCGTGGCCTGTGGCCTTCTGGTGTTGGCCCTGCAGGTCGAGCGCAAGCAGGAAGAAACCGCCGAGGTGTCTGTGGTCGAGGCTATCTATGCTATCGACCGGGTCTTCGATGCCATGCACGGCTCCAGCAATGCTGTGCTCGGGTTGGTCGGGCAACCCTGCGAGAAAATCCTCCCGACTCTGCGCCAGGAAGCGCTGAGGCAGCCAAGCGTGCGCTCGCTGGTGCTGACCCGAGAAAACCGTGCCTACTGCAGCACCCTGCTCGGCAGCATCGACACGGCAATCGACCCGGGCAGCTACTTCAACCAGCGCCTGCGCCTGGACTCGCGCAACGAAATCACCCCGGACATGCCGGTGCTGCACTACCGCCTGCAGGAATATCCCATGGGCGTCATCGCCATCAGCGATGCGCGCTCCCTGCAAACAGAACTGCAGGGCTTCAAGAACGCCATTGTCCTGGCCCTGCAGTTCGGCAGCGATTTTGTCTGGGCAACCGGCAGTGGCAGCGCCAAGCAGGTACCCAACCATGAAGAAAACAGCCAGCGCATGGTCTCGGAGAAGTACGGCTACACCGTCCACGCCGGCTACCCCGATGGCCACACCAGCAAGATGCTCAGCCAGGCCATGGCCTCCACAGCGCCTTCCTTGCTTCTGGTCGGCATTATCACCTGCGCCGTGGCCTACTGGGGGCTGTTCAGGCAACGACGAAAAACAGCGTGAGCTCCACCATGAAAAAAGGCCATTGAGCGTTTGCTCAATGGCCTTTTTCAGTGACGGTCCGGATCAGTCGGTACTGAGTACACCGCGACGGACCTGGTCACGCTCGATCGACTCGAACAGGGCCTTGAAGTTGCCTTCGCCGAAGCCATCGTCACCCTTGCGCTGGATGAACTCGAAGAACACCGGGCCCATCAGGGTTTCGGAGAAGATCTGCAGCAGCAGGCGCTTGTCACCGGCCTCGGAGGAGCCATCGAGCAGGATGCCACGGGCCTGCAGTTCGCCGACCGGCTCGCCATGGCCCGGCAGACGCCCTTCGAGCATCTCGTAGTAGGTGTCTGGCGGCGCGGTCATGAAGCGCATGCCGAGCTTTTTCAGGGCATCCCAGCTCTCGAGCAGGTTGTCGCTGAGGAAGGCCACGTGCTGGATGCCCTCGCCGTTGAACTGCATGAGGAACTCTTCGATCTGCCCGGCGCCCTTGGACGACTCTTCGTTCAGCGGGATACGGATCATGCCATCCGGCGCGGTCATGGCCTTGGAGGTCAGGCCGGTGTATTCGCCCTTGATGTCGAAGTAACGGATTTCGCGGAAGTTGAACAGCTTCTCGTAGAAGCCGGCCCAGTAGGCCATGCGCCCGCGATAAACGTTATGGGTCAGGTGATCGATGATCTTCAGGCCCGCACCGACCGGGTGACGATCGACACCTTCGATGAAGTTGAAGTCGATGTCATAGATCGAACTGCCTTCCTCGAAACGGTCGATCAGGTACAGCGGCGCACCGCCAATGCCCTTGATCGCCGGCAAACGCAGCTCCATCGGCCCGGTTTCGATCTCGACCGGCTGGGCGCCCAGCTCCAGGGCGCGGGCGTAGGCTTCGTGGGCGTTACGCACACGGAAGGCCATGCCGCACACCGACGGACCATGCTCGGCGGCAAAGTACGAGGCGACGCTTTTCGGTTCGTTGTTCAGGATCAGGTTGATACCGCCCTGGCGGTACAGGTGCACGTCCTTGGAACGGTGGGTAGCCACCTTGGTGAAGCCCATGATCTGGAAGATCGGTTCCAGGGCGCCCGGGGTCGGCGATGCGAACTCGATGAATTCAAAGCCCATCAGGCCCATCGGGTTTTCAAAGATATCAGCCATGCTCGTTTCCTCATCATCAAAGCGGGTAAATAACGGTCGTTAATTGCTATCGATGTCGAGCAGGCGTGGTGGCGCGCAAGAGATGCCCCTCACACTTCTGGCGAGGTAGTCACCATAGATCAGCTTGAACCCATGACACTTCATATGGACCCATTCTCGGCGGGTTGATTCCCCGAAGGTGGAGAACCTTATTATTGTATGCGTAACGGGATTCTACAGTGCGTAAAACGTTTTGTCCGCACTTTAGTTGACGCCCGAGCGGCGACGAACGGCTATCCTTGGCACACAGCCGTTTACTTCCCTCCGCTTGTACAGGTTAGCTGCCATGCCGCTCACGGTAAAACGCCCCGGACGCTGGACCCTGCGTGCTCTGCTGCCCTGGGTAGTGGGCGCGGTGCCGGTGCTGTGCGGGCTGCTGATCATGCACCTGCAGGCCCAGCGCGAACTGGACGCCCGCAGCCGCGCCACGGCGCAGCAAGTGGTGGCCCAGGTAGAGCTGATCCTCGACAACATTTCTGGCGCGGCCAGGTCGTTGCTGCCCTTGGCCGGAATGCCGTGCGTGGAAGAGAAACTGGCCCTGCGCGACCAGGTCACCCGCCGCTCGTTCGTACGCTCGACCAACCTGGTGTACCGCAACGAGCTGTATTGCAGCTCGCTGTTCGGCCCCTACAGCGAACCGGTCAATGCCAGCGACTATGTAGACGGCAAGCTCTGGCTGATGAACGGCAACTCGGTGACTCCTGGCCACCCATTGCTGGTGTATCGGGTCTATGAAGGCGAGCGCGGCGCCATCACTACCGTCGATGGTGACCACCTGCTGACCGCCCTGCGCCTGATCGGCCCGCAGACCCAGTTGCTGCTACAGGTGGGCCGTTACTGGATGGGCAAGGACGGCGTGGTGCATGAAGGGATCACCCCCGCCGCTGAGGTCGCGCCAGTGCGCCTGACCTCCAGCCACTACCCGTTCTCGATCCACAGCGGTTATGCGCCAGGCAAGGTCGGCCAGGTAATGCGCGATGAATACCCTGCCCTGTTCGGCCTGCTGGTGTTTCTCGGGGTGATTGCCGGTACCGTATGCCGCTGGATGCTGCGCCGTGCCAGCTCCCCACGGGCCGAGCTGCAGCGGGCCATGGAAGCCAACGAGTTCTTGCCGTACTTCCAGCCAGTGGTGCGCAAGGGCGACTACCGCTGGGCCGGCGCCGAAGTGCTGATGCGCTGGCAGCACCCGCGCGACGGTCTGGTGCGCCCCGACCTGTTCATTCCCTACGCCGAGCACAGCGGCCAGATCGTACCGATGACGCGCATGCTCATGCAGCGCACTGCGCACTTGCTGGCGCCGCATGCCGCATTGATGGGCGAGGGTTTTCATGTCGGCATCAACATCACCGCCGATCATTGCCAGGACCTGGCCCTGTACGACGACTGCCGGGCCTTTCTCGGCGCCTTCCCGCCTGGCCGGGTATTGCTGACCCTGGAGCTGACCGAACGCAAGCTGATCGCCCCCAGCGAAGTTACCCAGACGCTGTTCGGCAAACTCCACGAACTGGGGGTGATGATCGCCATCGACGACTTTGGCACCGGCCAGTCCAGCCTCAGCTACTTGCGCCAGTTCAAGGTCGATTACCTGAAGATTGACCAAAGCTTCGTCGCCCTGATCGGGGTCGATGCGTTGTCGCTGCACATTCTCGACAGCATTATCGAACTGTCGGCCAAGCTTGAGCTGGGCATCGTCGCCGAAGGCGTCGAGAACGAAACCCAGCGCGATTACCTGGCGCGCCACAATGTCGATTTCCAGCAGGGTTACCTGTTTGCCCGGCCGATGCCGATCGAGGACTTTGTCGCCGCCCTGGCGGCCCAGGCCGAAACCGCGCCGCAGGTCGCGAAGGTTGCCGGTTAGGCCTGCGCCCTGAGATCATGGCGGGTTCCCCGCTCTGTTTTCTTCTGTAACCGAGGCATTTGTGTCAAAAGGCATCATTACATCGGTCACGGCCTCGTTCCTGTTTGCCGTGATGTACTACTACACCTCGCTGCTCACCCCGCTCGATGGCGAGGAGGTGTTCGGCTGGCGCATGCTCCTGACCTTGCCCTGCGTTACCCTGTTCATGCTGTTTACCCGCGACTGGCCGCTGGTCACCGGCTTGCTCGCGCGGGTTCGGCGCACGCCGTTGCTGTTGCTCGGCCTGCTGGGCACTTCATCGCTGATGGGTGTGCAACTCTGGCTGTTCCTCTGGGCGCCGTTGCACGGGCGCAGCCTGGAAGTGTCGCTGGGCTACTTCCTGTTGCCGCTGACCATGGTCCTGACCGGCCGCCTGGTGTATGGCGAACAATTGTCGCGGCTGCAGAAAGTCGCGGTAGCCTGCGCGATGACCGGCGTCGGCCATGAGCTCTACCAGCACGGCAGCTTTGCCTGGGAGACCTTGCTGGTCGCCGCAGGCTACCCGCTGTACTTCGTGCTGCGGCGCAAATGCGCGACCGATCACCTTGGCGGCTTGTGGGCCGACATGTGCCTGCTGCTGCCGGCGGCGCTGTACTTTGTCATCCAGGGGCCGCTGTCAGCCCAGGACCTGGCCGCGCATCCGGGGCTGTACGGCCTGATCCCGCTGCTTGGGGTGATCAGCGCCCTGGCGCTGATCTGCTATGTGCTGGCCAGCCGCCTGCTGGCCTTCAGCCTGTTCGGCCTGCTCAGCTATGTCGAGCCGGTGCTGCTGGTGGCCGTGGCCCTGCTGCTGGGCGAGACCATCGGCCCCGACCAGTGGCTGACCTACGTGCCGATCTGGCTGGCGGTGCTGGTATTGATCGCCGAAGGCGTCAGGCACCTGCTGCGTCAACGGCGGCGTTCGGTGTAAGGCGCACCTGGCGCACGCGGCGCTCCTCCACCGCGACCACGGTCATTTGCCAGTTGTTCCACACCAGGCTGTCGCCGACCATCGGCAAGCGATCGAGCAGGCTCATGACCAGGCCGGCGAGGGTCTGGTAGTCCTCGGTGGGCTTGGCGGCAAAACCGGTGCGTGCCTGGATCTGGCTGAGGTTCAGGGCGCCGCTGACGACAAAGCCGTGGCCGTCCTCGACGATGCCCGGGCCTTCCACCTCACTGGCATCGGGCAGTTCACCGGCAATGGACTCAAGGATGTCGGTCATGGTCAGCACCCCGGTGAAATCACCGAACTCGTTGACCACGAAGGCGATGTGCGTCGATTGGCTGCGCATCTGCTCCAGGGCGTTGAGGATGCTGAAACTCTCCAGCAGGTTCACCGGCGCCCGGGCCAGGCTCTCGAGGTCAGGCTGATTACCGGCCAGCAGTTCCTTGAGCAGCTCCTTCTTGTGCACGAAGCCCAGCGGTTCTTCGATACGCCCGTCACGAATCAACGGCAGGCGCGAGTAGGACGAATGCATCAGTGCGGTACGAATCGCCTCGGCCGGCTGCGCCAGGTCGATGGCATCGACCTCGGCGCGCACCGTCATCACCGTCTTGATCGGCCGTTCGGCCAGGTTCAGCACGCCGCTGATCATCACCCGTTCGCGGCGGTCGAACAGCACCTGTTCTTCGCCACCTTCGACCAGGTCGGCAATTTCCTCGCCGACATCATCGGCCCCGACCCGGCGCCCGCCCAAAAGGCGCAGGACCGCGTGGGCGGTGCGCTCACGCAGCGGCCGGTGTTGCTGCAGGCTGCGCTTGCGCCGCGCCCGGGCCAGCTGGTTGAACAGCTCGATCAGAATCGAGAAGCCAATGGCCGCGTACAGGTAGCCTTTGGGAATATGAAAGCCCAGGCCCTCGGCGGTGAGGCTAAAGCCGATCATCATCAAGAAGCCCAGGCACAGCATGATCACCGTCGGGTGATTGTTGACGAAGCGGGTCAACGGCTTGCTGGCAACGATCATGATGCCGATGGAGAAGATCACCGCGATCATCATGATCGACAACTCTTCGACCATGCCCACGGCGGTGATCACCGCGTCGAGGGAGAACACTGCATCGAGCACCACGATCTGCGCAACGATCGGCCAGAACGCGGCATGGCGCACACTGCCGGTGTTCTGCGCAACGTGGCCTTCGAGGCGCTCGTGCAACTCCATGGTGGCCTTGAACAACAGGAACACACCACCGAAGAGCATGATCAGATCGCGCCCGGAGAAGCTCTTGCCGAACACCTCGAACAGCGGCGCGGTGAGGGTCACCATCCACGAGATACTGGCCAGCAGGCCCAGGCGCATGATCAGCGCCAGCGACAGGCCGATCACCCGCGCACGGTCGCGCTGATGGGGCGGCAGTTTGTCGGCGAGGATGGCGATGAACACCAGGTTGTCGATACCCAGTACCAGTTCGAGCACAATCAGCGTGGCAAGGCCCAGCCAGGCCGTGGGGTCGGCTAGCCATTCCATGGGCGATTACTCATGTGCGAGAACGGGCGGAAAACGTCGCAAGGACGGGAGAATGGCCGGGACGGCCGGGTACTGGGAGGCTCCGAGAACGAAGTCATATCAACCTGAAATCAATTGGGGATGTGATCCTACAATTTCAGCAGGCTTTTCTCACAGCGCGAAACTATTTCAAATTCTGTACCCACCCGTTCCCACAACTGCCTAGATCAACCCACCACCATCGATATCAATGACGCTGGCGGTCATGAAGCCGTTCTCCATGGCCAGCAGATACCCCGCCGCCACTTCATCCGCCGCCCCCACCCGTCCGACCGGCAGGCCCGCGCCGGCGCGGGCGAACATCGCCTGCCGCGACTCGGCGTCCATCCCGGCGTAGGCTTCGGTTTCGGTCAGCCCCGGGCTGACAACGTTGACCCGGCGTGGTGCAAGCTCTTTGGCCAGTTGCCTGGCCAGGGCTTCGAGCGCCGCATTGAGGGTGGTCTTGATCATCTGCCCGGCGACGAACTTGCGTGACAGCAACCCCGAGGTCAGGCTGATGCTGGCGTGCGCCGAAAGGTGCGGCAACGCCAGCTGGATCGCCTGCAAGGCGCCCCAGAACTTCACCTCGAAAGCCTCGCGCGCCAGTTGCAGGTCGCTCTGCGCCAGGGGCCTGGCCTGCACGGCGGGGCCAGCGCTGATGACCAGATGATCGACGGTGCCAACGCCGGCAAACAGCGCCTGCAGCGCCCGGGTATCGGTGATATCGGCAACACATGCCTCGATCCCCTCGCCCGGGCTTACCGCCTGGCGGCTGGCAACGATGACCCGTGCCCCACGTGCCCTGGCCTGGCGCGCTACCGCCGCGCCGATACCGCTGGCGCCGCCGAGCACCAGCACGGTCTGGTGCAACAAGGATTGATGAGCGTTGTACATGATGATCACTGCCTGTGCTTTGAAGTGATTACATCTTGCTCTGCGAGCAATCAGGGAAAAACCAGGCTGTACGCCAAGCACCTGTAACCATTGCTTGAAGATATCCAGGGTAATTTTCTTCAATACCCGGCCGCTCACTGCGCCTTAGGCTGTGCCGGTCTTCCACTGCTGGATACCCCTCATGAGCCTGATGTTATCAATGGCCGCCTTCGCCCTGGCCGCCTCAATCTCCCCCGGCCCGGTCAATATCGTCGCCCTCAGCGCCGGCGCCCGCCACGGCTTTCGCGCCAGCTTGCGGCATGTCAGCGGCGCAACCCTCGGCTTTGTCCTGCTGCTGGTGCTGATCGGCCTTGGCTTGCACCAGTTGCTGCGCCATTGGCCGGCCATGACCCAAGTGTTGCACTGGGCCGGCGTGGTGTTCTTGTTGTACATGGCCTGGAAACTGGCCAGCGACAATGGCGAGCTGGGCGCTGGCGGCGCTAAGAGCGCGCCCTCGGTGCTTGCCGGTGCCACCCTGCAATGGCTCAACCCCAAGGCCTGGCTGGCCTGCGTGGCCGGCATCGGTGCCTATGTCGGCGAGGGCGATAGCAGCCGGTTGTGGCAGTTCAGCGCGATCTACCTGGTAATCTGTTTTCTGTCGATTGCCAGCTGGGCCTGGGCCGGCAGTGCAATCAGCCACTCCCTGAGCAATGCCCAGCGTATGCGCCGGTTCAACCGCTGCCTGGCGCTGTTGTTGCTGGCCAGCGCGCTGTACCTGCTAGTGGGCTGAACGATAGTGCCCAGGCGTCGCCGCCAGGTGGCGCTTGAAGGCACGCTGCAAGTGCGCCTGGTCGGCAAAACCTGCCTCCAGTGCCACCTCGGCGATCAACCGCCCGCGGCGCAACTGGGCACGGGCATAGTGCACCCGTTGATCGAGCAGGTAGCCATGGGGCGTCAAGCCGAACTGCTGCTTGAACGCACGGATCAGGTAGGACGCGGACAAGCCGGCAGCGCGGCTGATGTCTTCAAGGCGCAAAGGCTCGGTGCAGTGCGCGCGGATGAATTCGGCTGCGGCCAGCAGGCGCGGGTCGCCCTGGCCCAGCGCGCTTGCGCTTTCGCCCAGGCGCAGGCTCAGTGCGCTGCAAAACACTCGCAGTGCCGCCTCTTTACCAACTGGCGGCTGCTGCTCATCCAGTAGCACGGCAAACAGCTGCAGCAAATCATCGAACAGCCCCGCCTCGGTGCTGCTGACAGCCGCCAGCGGCGAGAAACCCAGGCCCTGCAACCAGGCCCAGTCGATGAACAGCATCAGGTAGGACCAGGGCTCGCCCTCGATGGGATTGCAGGTGTGCACCACTCCGGGGTTCATCAGCACCACGGTGCCGGCAGCCACTTGCTGCTGGCGGTCGCCACTGATGTAGGTACTGCGCCCTGCGGTAATCGCACCAATCGAGAAACTCTCGTGCGAATGCGCCGCGTAACAGACCTTGCGACCATCGGCGACGCTGCGCACTTCAACGAAGGGCAGCGCCGGGTTACGCCAGAATCGCGAATTTGCGTGCATAGGCTTCAGCCCTCGGCGTCGTGCACCACCACCAGCAACTGGGCCTGCACCGGCCCCAACGAACGCAGGCGGTGCGGGGTCTGGGCGTTGAAATACAGGGCATCGCCACGCTCGAGGATCACTCGCTCGTTCATGAAGTCGACCTCGACCTGGCCTTCATGGACGAACAGGAACTCCTCGCCAAGGTGCTCCTTGAACGAGGCATCGCTGAACTCCGGCGGCGGGCTGATGATGAACGGCAGCAGGCTGCGGCTGCCGATCTGCTTGGCCAGCACCGAATAACCCGGCCCCTGCCCCGACACCGCCTGGCGTTCATGGCTGCGCACCAGGCTGTAGCGGGCCTGGCCTGGCTGGTCTTCGGCAAACAGCTCCTCGACATTGACGTTCAAGGCACGCGCCAGCTTCAACGCTGCAGCGATGGAGGGCGTATTCAAGCCGCGCTCAACCTTGGACAGGTAACTCTTGGTCATGCCAGCCGTTTCAGCCAGCGCCTCCAGGGTAATACCCAGTTTTTTTCTCAACAGTTTCAATCGGATAGACATGTGACGCGATTTTCCCAATGCCATGGGCAAGTATTTTCTTGCTAATGACACCTTGTGTCATATAGCCTTGATTGTGTCATGCGGTTGACCACCCCGTCACCTTCCAAGCAACCGGGGCGGGCCAGCCGTGACACTCCATCACGCCACCGAGGATAGCCCCATGGCCAAGACAATGGCACTCCCCAAGGACCAACTGATCCAGCAGGCCCTTAAGCAGATGCAAGGCTCGCTTGCCGATAATACGTGGACTGTGCGCGAAAAGCTGGCACTGACCTGCCGGATTCTGTTCGACAACGGCCACGACTCCGGCCTGGCCGGGCAGATCAGCGCCCGCGGCCCGCAGCCAGGCACCTTCTACACCCAGCAACTGGGCCTGGGTTTCGACGAAATCACCGCCAGCAACCTGTTGCTGGTCAACGAAGACCTGGACGTGCTCGAAGGCCAGGGCATGCCCAACCCGGCCAACCGCTTCCACAGCTGGGTGTACCGTGCCCGCCCGGATGTGCACTGCATCATCCACACCCACCCGACCCACGTCGCCGCCCTGTCGATGCTGGAAGTGCCACTTGAGGTCTCGCACATGGACCTCTGCCCGCTGTACGACGATTGCGCGTTCCTCGAGGCCTGGCCCGGCGTGCCGGTGGGCAACGAAGAAGGCGAGATCATCAGCGCCGCCCTGGGCGACAAGCGCGCCATCCTGCTGTCGCACCACGGCCAGTTGTCGACCGGTGCCAGCATCGAGGAAGCCTGCGTGATCGCCCAGTTGATCGAGCGCGCCGCCAAGCTGCAACTGCTGGCCATGGCCGCCGGCAGCATCAAGCCGATCGCCCCTGAGCTGGGTCGTGAAGCCCACGACTGGATCTCCCGGCCCAAGCGCCACAGCGCCGCCTTCAACTACTATGCGCGCCAATGCCTGCGGGTACATGGCGACTGCCTGAACTGAACCAAGCCTGTCACTGACCTTGCGGAGTAGATTTCATGTCCAAGACTTTTCACGGCATCATCGGCTACACCATCACCCCGTTCAGCGCCGACGGCGAACAGCTTGACCTCGAGGCCCTGGGCCGCTCGATCGAGCGCCTGATCGAGGGTGGCGTTCACGCCATTGCGCCACTGGGCAGCACCGGCGAAGGCGCCTACCTGAGCGATCTGGAATGGCAGCAGGTAGCCGCCTTCAGCCTGCGCCAGATCGCCGGGCGAGTACCGACCATCGTCAGCGTCTCCGACCTGACCACCGCCGGTGCCATTCGCCGCGCGCGCTTTGCCCAGGAACACGGTGCCGATGCGGTGATGGTGCTGCCGGCCGCCTACTGGAAGCTCACCGAGGAGGAGATACTCGAGCACTACCGGGCCATTGGCGCCAGCATCGAGCTGCCGATCATGCTCTACAACAACCCGGCCACCAGCGGTACCGACATGTCGGTGGAACTGATCCTGCGCATCGTGCGCGAGGTCGAAAACGTCACCATGGTCAAGGAGAGCACCGGCGACATCCAGCGCATGCACAAGCTGCAGCTACTGGGTGAAGGCAAGGTGCCGTTCTACAACGGCTGCAACCCGCTGGCCCTGGAAGCCTTCGTGGCCGGCGCCAGCGGCTGGTGCACCGCCGCTGCGAACCTGATCCCGGCCCTCAACCAGCAGCTTTACCAGGCCGTCCAGGCCAACGACCTGGGCACAGCCAAGGCGGTGTTCTACCGTCAATTGCCGCTGCTGGAGTTCATCCTCAAAGGTGGCCTGCCGGCAACCATCAAGGCGGGTCTGGGCATGACCGGTTTGCCGGTGGGTGAGCCGCGGCGGCCGGTGTTTGCTCTCGACAACGCAGGTCAGGCGCACTTGCAACAACTGCTCAAACACATGCTGTAGGACGACCGTAACAACCCGGCACTGCAACAGTGCCGGGGACCGATGCAGAGTCACCCAGCAGTTCCGGAGAAGTCCGACACTGCTTGAAGAAAGCCCATCTGGGGCTGGTGTCCTGCCGTTTCTATCATCGGCTGCTCTAACCCATGACAGGACAGTCACCATGAGCACCCGACGTTTTTCAGGCTTTACGCTGGGCGTACTCGCCTCGGCCGTATTGATTGCCAGCACGGCATTCGCCGCCCCGCTAACTCGCGACAATGGCGCCCCGGTGGGCGACAACCAGAACTCGCAGACCGCTGGCAGTACCGGCCCCACCCTGCTGCAGGACGTGCAGTTGATCCAGAAGCTGCAGCGTTTTGATCGCGAGCGGGTGCCTGAGCGTGTGGTGCATGCCCGCGGTACCGGTGCCCATGGCGAGTTCACCGCCAGCGCCGATATTTCCGCACTGACCCAGGCCAAGGTATTCACCCCGGGGGAGCGAACCCCGGTGTTCGTGCGCTTCTCCTCGGTGGTGCACGGCCTTCATTCCCCGGAAACCCTGCGCGACCCGCGCGGCTTTGCCACACGTTTCTACACCACCGATGGCAACTGGGACCTGGTCGGCAATAACTTCCCGACCTTCTTCATTCGTGATGCCATCAAGTTCCCGGACATGGTTCACGCCTTCAAGCCCGACCCGCGCACCAACCTTGGCAATGACGCGCGCCGCTTCGACCTGCTCTCGCACATGCCCGAAGCCACCCGCACCCTGACGTTGCTCTACTCCAACGAAGGCACGCCGCTGAGCTACCGGCACATGGATGGCAACAGCGTGCATGCCTACAAGTTCGTCAACCGCGATGGCGAAATCACCTACGTGAAGTTTCGCTGGAAAACCCTGCAAGGTCAGAAAAACCTGAGCCCTGGCGAAGTGGCCAAGATTCAGGGGCATGACTTCAGCCACATGACCAACGACCTGGTCAATTCGATCAATCGTGGTGATCATCCAAAGTGGGACCTGTACATCCAGACGCTCAAGCCCGAGCAGCTCGCCGGTTTTGACTTCGACCCACTGGACCCGACCAAGATCTGGCCAGATGTGCCTGAACAAAAAGTCGGGCAGATGGTACTCAACCGCAATGTCGGCAACTTCTTCCAGGAAACCGAGCAGGTGGCCCTGGCGCCCTCCAACCTGGTGCCGGGCATCGAGCCTTCGGAAGACCGCCTGCTGCAAGGCCGGCTGTTCTCCTATGCCGACACCCAGATGTACCGGGTCGGCGCCAATGCCGCCGGTTTGCCAATCAATCAGCCCAGGGTCAGGATCAATAACGCCAATCAGGATGGTGCCCTCAACAGCGCGCGTAGTGTCAGCGGGGTCAACTACGAGCCCAGCCGCCTGATGCCACGCCCCCCGACCGAGTCGGCACGTTACAGCCAGCAACCCTTGAGCGGCAGCACCCAGCAGCAAGGCATCGAACGTCAGCAGAACTTCAAGCAGGCCGGCGAGCTGTTCCGCTCCTATAGCGCCAACGACCGCCGCGACCTGATCAATAGCTTCGGTGGCTCATTGGCCAGCAGCGACGACGAAAGCAAGCACCTCATCCTCGCGTACCTGTACAAGGCCGACCCTGCCTATGGCAAGGGCGTGGCCAAGGTTGCCGGTGGCGACCTGGTAAGGGTCAAGCAACTGGCAGCGCAGCTGCGGGACTGAGCATGCGCTGGCGGTAACTGCCGGGGCTCTCGCCGGTCCACTTCTTGAACGCCCGGTGGAACGCACTGGGCTCCTGGAAGCCGGTGAGCTCGGCGACTTCGGCAATACTCAGGTGCGTCTGGCGCAGGCACTCAAAGGCCATCGCCCGACGCACTTCATCCTTGATCTGCTGGTACGAACGGCCCTCGCGCTCCAGCTGGCGGCGAAAGCTGCTGGGGCTCAGGCCCTGGCGTTCGGCCATGGCCAGCAGGGTCGGCCACTGGCCGTACTGACGGGCACGCAGGTAACGGTACACCTGGGCCACCTGGCCATTCTGGTTGCGGTAGCGAATCACCAGCCACTGCGGTGCGCTGCGCAGGAAGGTCTTCAGCGCCGCCAGGTCCTGGACCACCGGCAGGCGCAGGTAATCGGCGGCAAACTCGATCTCGGTACGGCCACCGCCCATCTGCACGTTGGCGCCCCACAGCAACGGGTCATCGTCCTGGGCCGGGCGTGTGTCGGCCAGTGCCGTTCGATCGATGACCACACGTCGCCCGACCAGCCAGCACGCCAGGCTGATCACCAGGGCGAGAAAGGTTTCCTCGGCGTAGACCCGGGTCAGCGGATCTTCGATGCCAGTGCGCAGGCTGATCACCGCGCGCCCACCCTTGATCGTCAACTGCCCGCGGATATCGCGCAAGAACAACGCAAAGTTGTTCAGGCACTGGCGCAGCGCCCTTTCCAGGTTAGGTTCCTGGATCAGCCCGCGGCAGATCAGGGCAAAGCTGCCCAACGGCATGCCATGGCTGTCGAGGTTGAAGAATTCGTCGTCAAGGGTCTCGATCAGCAGCAACCACAGGCGTGCAAACGCAGACGCTGGCACCCGTGCGCCAGGCGCTTGGAGCAGCGCCGGGTCGATTCCGGCTTCGACCAGCAGCGCCGCCGCCCGCGCCGGTTGCGCGCGCAGGGCATGGAGCATGGTATGGACGAAATAGACGGCGACTGTATCGTTTTCCCGCATGGCGGATTCCGCAAGGGTGTGGCAAAAAATACCAGTGTCACTGGACAGTTATGGCATAGGCCCGTACGCAGGCTTTGCCTAGACTCGAAGCCAACCTGAAGGTGGCTGCGGGCAGCATTCTGGCAGACGCCGGGCCTGCCCCGCCACGCTTTCGCACACTGGAGTCGATCATGAATACCCCGGACATCTATGTAGTCAGCGCTGTACGCTCGGCCATCGGCAGCTTCGGCGGCGCCCTCAAGGACCTGCCCCTGGCGGACCTGGCCAGCAGCGTGACCCGTGCCGCCATCGAACGTGCAGGCGTTGCCCCCGAGCAGATCGGCCATGTGGTCATGGGCAACGTGATTCCGACCGAGGCGCGCGACGCCTACCTGGCGCGGGTAGCGGCCATGAACGCCGGCATTCCCAAGGAAACCCCGGCGTTCAACGTCAACCGCCTGTGTGGCTCGGGCCTGCAGGCCATTGTCTCGGCGGCGCAAAGCCTGCTGCTGGGCGACGCTGAAGCAGTGGTCGCCGCTGGCGCCGAATCCATGAGCCGCGGCCCTTACCTGCTCCCGCAAGCCCGCTGGGGCGCACGCATGGGTGACCTGCAGGGCATCGACTATATGCTCGGCATCCTTCACGACCCGTTCGCCGGCTTTCATATGGGTATCACCGCGGAAAACGTCGCCGAACGCAATGGCATCACCCGCCAGATGCAGGACGAACTGGCCCTGACCAGCCAGCGCCGCGCCGCCCGCGCCATCGCCGAGGGCCGCTTCGCCAGCCAGATCGTGCCGATCGAGATCCCCAGCCGCAAAGGCCCGGTGCGTTTCGAGGTGGATGAACATGTGCGCGGCGAAGTCACCGCAGAGCAACTGGCCGGCATGAAGGCGGTGTTCAAGAAGGACGGTACGGTCACCGCCGGTAATGCCAGCGGCCTGAACGACGGCGCCGGCGCCCTGGTGCTGGCCACAGGTGACTTCGTCAAGCGCCACAACCTGCAGCCGCTGGCACGCCTGGTGGCCTACGCACACGCCGGCGTCGAACCTGAGCTGATGGGCCTGGGCCCGGTACCGGCGACCCGCAAGGTGCTCGACAAGGCCGGCCTGAGCGTTGCCGACCTCGACGTGATCGAATCCAACGAAGCCTTTGCCGCCCAGGCCTGCGCGGTTGCCGGTGAACTGGGCTTCGACCCGGAAAAGGTCAACCCCAACGGCTCGGGCATCTCCCTCGGCCATCCGGTCGGCGCCACCGGGGCGATCATCGCCACCAAGGCCATTCATGAACTGCAGCGCATCCAGGGCCGCTACGCCCTGGCAACCATGTGCATTGGCGGCGGCCAAGGTATCGCCATCGTCTTCGAACGCGTCTGAGCAAGGATTTAAAAGTGAGTATTCAGAACATTGCAGTAATCGGCGCCGGCACCATGGGCAATGGCATTGCCCAGGTCTGTGCGGTTGCCGGTTACCAGGTCACCTTGATCGACGTTTCCGACGCCGCCCTGGAGCGCGGCCTGGCCACCCTGCGCAAGAACCTCGAGCGCCAGGTCAGCAAGCAGACCCTGGCCGCAGAAGATGCCGAAGCCGCCGTGGCACGCATCCGCACCAGCACCGACTACGCGCAACTGCAACAGGCCGAACTGGTGATCGAGGCGGCCACCGAGAACCTCGAGCTCAAGCTGCGCATCCTCAAGCAGATCGCCGCCAGCGTCAGCGAGCAGTGCGTGATCGCCACCAACACCTCGTCGCTGTCGATCACCCAGTTGGGCGCGGCGGTCAGCCAGCCGGAGCGCTTTGTTGGCGTGCACTTCTTCAACCCGGTACCGATGATGGCCTTGGTCGAGATCATCCGCGGCCTGCAAACCAGTGACGCCACCTACGCCAAGGCCCTGGCCCTGACCGAAAAGGTCGGCAAGACCCCGATCAGCGCCGGCAATCGCCCGGGCTTTGTGGTCAACCGCATCCTGGTGCCGATGATCAACGAGGCGATCTTCGTGCTCCAGGAAGGTCTGGCCAGCGCCGAAGACATCGACACCGGCATGCGCCTTGGCTGCAACCAGCCGATCGGCCCGCTGGCCCTGGCCGACCTGATCGGCCTCGACACCCTGCTGGCGATCATCGAAGCCTTCCACGAAGGCTACAACGACAGCAAGTACCGCCCTGCCCCGCTGCTCAAGGAAATGGTTGCCGCCGGCTACCTGGGGCGTAAAAGCGGTCGCGGCTTTTTCACCTACTAGGGAGCCCTGCCATGGACGCCGCTTTGCGTTGTGCGAACTTTGAAGAGCGGCGGGACAAGGCCCTGGAGCTGTTCGCCGAGAAGGGTTTCGGCCAGGTCAGCATGCGCGAACTGGCCGCCCACCTGGGCCTGACCGCAGGCTCCTTGTACCACCACTTCCCGAGCAAGCAGCACTTGCTGTTCGACCTCATCGAGGAGTTGTTCGAGGAGCTGCTGGCCACCCTTAACCCGGGGCGGCGCAGCCAGCAGCAGACCCTGGGCGAGGTGATTGCCGCGCACTGGAGCCTGCATGCCGAGCGGCCGCTGCAGTTTCGTCTGGCCGAGCGTGACCTGTGCTGTTTGAGTGTCGAGCAGCAAGCGCGCATCGGCCAACTGCGTCAACAGTATGAAAGCGCCCTGCTGCGCCTGCTGGCGCCCAAGGCAACTCTGCACGGCAAGGCACTGCAAGCCACCGCCCATGTCATCGCCAACCTGCTCAACAGCCTGCCCGGCTGGCTGCAAGCCTCGCAACTGCCCCAGGCCCAGGGCCTGGCGCTGATGGAAAGCATGCTGCTGGGCGGAATCGAGCGGACCCTGCGCGGTGAAAGCCTGAACTCGATGGCCTGACTTACCAGGCGCCATAGGGGATACCGTGGGCGTCGATGTAGGCTTGGGATTCGGGTTCCAGGGGTAGGTAGCCGTCCTCCGATGGCACGCTGCGACCGACCGCGCGGGTGACCTGGATGCGGTCCAGACAAACACCCCGTAGCCAGGCCTGGGCGATGCCGCCTGGGGCCAGGCCGATGGTAAGGTAGGTGCGGTACTGAGGAACCACTTTGCCGTCCAATCGGCAATAGACCCTTTGCGCTGTCAACATGGTGTTACGAGCGGATTGCGGTATCTCAACGACCACGTCATAGGTTTTCATTTCAGCCAACGACTGCCATCGAACACGAATCATCTTGGGCAGATCACTGCCGCTTATGTATTTGCCCGAGCCAACACCGGTACGTTCAGACCAGCCGTCCTCAGGCCTGTGCGAAAAGTCCATCCTGGCGCCGCCGCCCATGACCCTCCAGAACCCCCGATCGCGAATGTCCAGTACGTCGGCGGCCTCGATCCAGACAGCCATATGGGTGGGGGCTACAAAACCCAGGTACCAGGCGTCATACGGCAGGCTGGATACACCTCGCTTGGCACAGCCGGTCAAAATCAAAAAAACACAAAGTAGCGCGGTTCGAAGCCCTCTATTCATTGGGGTATACGCTACGTTCGCCGCTGTCATTAGGCCGATGGATAAACATCACATCAGCACTGTCGCTGATGGGATAGCCTGCGGGATTCCAATGGGCCGACAAGTGAATGTACTTGGTCCGAAGTAACTTCTCTTCCTCCCAGACAAGTTCAGGGCTGCTGGTTTCACCTAGGGCATAGGCCATCAACTTGCGTGTTATCCCCCGTAGCTCGTCCGGTAGCAGCCATGCCTTCTGCGCTCGAATCTCGTTGAACGGCGCCCCTTCACGGATGGCCAGCTCGCGCATGACACGTAGATACACAAGGGAAAGATCTGCCAGCACCTCCCGCTCGCAGCGCAGGAACGCATATACCCGCTTCTGTGCAGAGAGGTCACGCTTGGGTGAAAACGGAAGGTCGATGGACCAGACGATGATGTCGACCTGTAAATTCAACCCCTCCCATACCCGCCGGTTGCGCAAATAATCCTCCTGAACTTTCAGGTAAGCCTGGCTTCGCTCATCGGGCACGCCTCGCTGCTCGGTACTGCTACGCGGGCGCGTCAGCAGTACCTTCTCGCGTATACGTGGCAAGTAACCGCCACCCACGTCCGAGTGGGCACCGGGGACGATAATGTCGTTATCGGTTTGTGTCAGCGGGAAATTCTTGCGGCGCTCATCTTGTGCCACCAACTGTACAACCTTTTTCGCAATGCCCGGCGCGAGTCGCATGTTGACACCAGAGTAACGGGCATTCGCCGGGCTGAAATTCCCTTCAAGTACTGACACGATGGCCGCCACGGAGTCAAACAAGCCAATGAAGTTGATACCAAGGCTTCGGCGGGTGTTCCAGTCAAACTGTTCGCAAAACACCTCCATGTGCCTGGGCCAGATTTTCGCCAGGTGACTGTTGCCACCCTTGGCCAGATCATTGGCAAAATGACGCGCTGCGGCCGCGCCTCGGCTAAAGCCGAAGAGATCGAACTCCAGACGAATGATGCGTGCCTGTGGAACGACACTAAGCCATGCACTTATCTGATTCAGTACTTTCTGGTGGGCCTCTTCAGCACGCGCCACGACCCCTGCCGAATAACGACCGGTGGCCTGACTTAACGCCGAGTCCTGTTGACCTGCCGTGGTGCCAATACCGTCGATGTAGACCTTGAGCACATCGCGGCGCCTGCCCTGCTGTTCATCACCCCACACCCGATCCTGATACAACTCATACAACCGCGCGACATTGGTCATGTCATTGCCGTAGCTGTCTTCCGGCACACTCCCCTGGCCGTCATAGCCATACCTGGCGCAATGGCGACGCACTTCCTCGGCCTCGTCTGCCAGCTCTACATCGCGGGCAAAACACTGGGCGACGGTGGCGCTGTTGGCCAGGTTGTTACCGGTGCCATCAAAGAACACGCCAATACGCAGGGTGACGCCATTGTCTGCCTCGACCTCTTCCTCCTCTTCTTCGAGGGCAATAGCGGGCGGTAGCGTTCGCCCGGTGGTGGTCAGGCCCATGCGTGCGCGCCGCTGGCTGGCAATCAGCGTGTGGCTGCCATAAGGGCAGGCGCAACGCACCAGGTGACCTTCGCCGGCCACCGCCTGGCCGCTTACCCGGTAGGCCGGGTTGCCCTGGGCAATTTCGCCGGTACGCTGGCAGCGAGGGCAATACACCGGGTCGCCCATGCGGGCGATGGGCCGACCGCCAAGCGGGTGCTTTGCGCAGCCATTGCGTACTTCACCACCGGTGCTGGTGGCGTCTCCCTTGCGAACGATAAAGCGCATGCGCCGACTCCCTGTGGCGACTCACAAGGGTGCTATCGGACGCTTTTTTACTCGACGGGGAACATCAGCCATCCATGCTGGATGGCGTGGGAAGTGTCAGCAGGCTCCTAGCGCAATTGCTCCTGAATCTGCTCGCGCAAGCTGTTCAGGTCGAACGGCTTGGCCAGGATCGGCGCCTTGAAGGCGATCGGGCTGCCTGATTCGCGAATTTCTGCCGGGTAACCGCTGATGAAGATCACCTTCAGGTCCGGGCGCATCTTCACCGCAGGTTCGGCGATCTGCACCCCGGTGATTCCTCCCGGCAAACGAAAATCGGTGACGATCAGGTCCAGGTGCGGCTTGCTCGCGAGAATCTTGAAAGCTTGCTCACCGTTCTCCGCCACCAGCACGTGGTAACCCTCGCCCTTGAGGTAGTCCTCGAGAATCATGCGAATCACTGGCTCATCTTCGACCACCAGTACTACGTCTTGCGCATCTTCACTCATGCCAATGCCTTGTTCGATAAAATATTCAGCTGTTTGGCTATACGACCCCGACCTCAGGCAGAGGTTGCCTGGTGCCGGTCATTTTCCCGCAGCGATTGCGGCAGCGGCAGACGCACGGTAAAGGTCGCGCCCGCACCCTCAATGCTGTGCACGCTGATGCTGCCGCCATGGGCCAGCACAATCTGCTCGGAGATATACAGGCCAAGGCCCAGGCCAGCGCTGCTCTGGCTGGAGGCAACCCGCTCGAACTGCTGGAAAATCCGCTGCTGGTTGTGCTCGCTGATGCCGATGCCGTGGTCGCGCACTTCGACGCAGGCCATGCCGCCTTCCTCGAAGGTGCGCACCTGCACCGGGCTTTTCGCCCCATAGCGCAGGGCGTTGGTCAGCAGATTGGCGACCACCTGCTCGATGCGAAACTCGTCCCATACGCCGGCCAGCGGCACGCCGGCGTTGAACTCGATATGCGACTCGGCAGCTGCGGCCTGGGCCTGGAAGTTCTCGATCAAGCCGCCGACCAGTTGCCCGAGGTCGAACTGGCTTGGGCGGATCGACAGCTTGCCGGTGCGGATCCGCGACACGTCGAGCATGTCTTCGATCAAACGGATCAGGCTGTTGATCTGCCGCTCGTCGCGCTCGACCATGGCGCGCATCTTGTCCAGGGTAAAGGCATCGGCGTTGTCCTTGGCCAGGTGCAGCTTGCGCAACTGGGTTTCCAGAATCAGGCCGTTGAGCGGCGTGCGCACCTCATGGGAGACGATCGACATGAAGTCATCGCGCATGCGCACCGCGTGCTCAAGCTCCCGGCGGGTCACCTGCAACTGGGCCAACAGCAGTTCCTGCTCTTCGCGGCTGCGCTCCAGGGCTTCCAGTTGCTGGCCGAGGGCCTTGCGCTGGCGGAACAGGTCGACGAACACCGCCACCTTGCTTTTCACCGCCAGGCTGTCCAGCGGCTTGTGCAGGAAGTCCACCGCGCCGCTTTCATAACCCTTGAAGGCATAGTTCATTTCGCGCCCGGCGGCGCTGACGAAGACGATGGGGATGTTCTTGGTCTTCTCGGTGCCGCGCATCAGTTCGGCCAGCTCGAAGCCGTTCATGCCGGGCATCTGCACGTCAAGAATGGCCAGGGCGAATTCGTGCTCGAGCAGCAGCGCCAGGGCCTGGTCGGCGGACTGGGCCTGGTGCACCTCGCGGTCTTCGCCTTTGATCAACGCCTCCAGGGCCAGGAGGTTCTCCGGCAGGTCGTCGACGATCAGCAGTTTTGCTTGTATGTGCCTTAGCATTCTGGGGCTTCCAGGCTGGCGAGCAGTTGCCCGATGCCATTCAAAGGGAGTATGTAGTCGGGCCGATGCAGGGCCAGCGCCGCACGCGGCATGGTCGACACTTGCGCTTCAAGCGGGTCCTGGACAATGGTCCGGCCGCCTTGGCGCTTGATGCAGGCAAGGCCGCGGGCACCGTCCTCGTTGGCACCGGTCAGCAGCACGCCAAGCAGGCTCGCGCCGTAGGCATCGGCGGCCGACTCGAAAAGAAAATCGATTGAAGGCCGGGAAAAATGCACGCGCTCTTCCTGGCTCAACGACAGGCTGTGGTCGCGCTCCACCGACAGGTGATAACCGGGCCCGGCCACATAAATGGTGCCGGGGGCGATGTCTTCCTTGTCGCGCGCTTCGCGCACCGGGCGCTTGAGCCTGCGGGCAAGGACCTCGGCCAGGTGGCTGCGCCGGTCATCCGGCAAGTGCAGCACGCACAGCAGCGGAATGCGAAACGCCGGCGGCAAGGCATGAAACACCGTGAGCAAGGCACTGACGCCGCCCGCCGAAGCGCCCAGGGTAATCGCCTGAACGCCGCTCATGATTTGCGGTAGATCCGTTCGGGCTTGACCAGCGCCTCGAACTTGTCGGCATAGGCCGAAAAGTCCAGGGTTTCCTTGCTGCCAAGCACCAGGAAGCCGCGATGGCACAACGACTCGTGAAACAGACCAAACGCGCGATCCTGCAGGGTCTTGTTGAAGTAGATCAGCACGTTGCGGCAGGAGATCAACTGGGTTTCGGAGAACACGCTGTCGGTGGCCAGACTGTGGTCGGCGAAGGTCACGTTGTCGCGCAGGCTGCTGTCGACGATGGCGTTGCCATAGGCCGAGGTGTAGTAGTCGCTGAGTTCACCGCGCCCGCCGGCCTTGCGGTAGTTGTCAGCGTACAGGCGCATGTTGTGCATGCTGTAGATGCCCTGCTTGGCCTTCTCCAGGGAGCTGGGGTTGATGTCGGTGGCATAGATGATGGTGCGCTCCAGCAAGCCTTCTTCACGCAGCAGGATGGCCATCGAATAGACCTCCTCGCCGGTGCTGCAACCGGCGATCCAGATCTTGATCGACGGCCAGGTGCGCAGCAGCGGCACCACTTCCTGGCGCACTGCAAGGAAGTGCTCGGGGTCGCGGAACATCTCGCTGACCGGGATGGTCAGGAACTGCAGCAACTGCATGAACATGCCCGGGTCGTGCAGCACCCGCTCCTGCAGGGCCGAGACGGTCTTGCAGTCGAACTGGCGCAATGCGTGCTGGATCCGGCGCTTGATCGAGGCGCCGGAGTAATCGCGAAAGTCATAGCTGTACTTGAGGTAGATCGCCTCGATCAGCAGCCGTATTTCAATGTCGGTGTTGCGTTCGATACTCAAATTCGCTCCAGTTGCGGCAGCCAGACACGGATCAGCGAGAACAACCGGTCAAGGTCGATGGGCTTGGCCAGGTAGTCATTGGCCCCGGCCTGCAGGCAACGCTCCTGGTCATCCTTCATCGCCTTGGCGGTGACGGCGATGATCGGCAGTTTGCGCCAGCGCGGGTCCTTGCGGATCAGGCGGGTGGCTTCGTAGCCGTCCATCTCCGGCATCATCACGTCCATCAGCACCAGGTCGATGTCCTCGTGCTGCTCCAGGCGCTCGATGGCTTCGCGGCCATTGCGCCCGATCTCGACAATCGCGCCCTTGTGTTCCAGAGCGCTGGTCAGGGCAAAGATATTGCGCACATCGTCATCCACCAGCAGCAGCTTGCGGCCCTCGAAGACCTTGTCGCGGCTGCGCGCGGTCTTGAGCATGCGCTGTCTTTCATGGGACAGCTTGGATTCGACTTTGTGCAGAAAAAGCGTCACTTCATCAAGCAGGCGCTCAGGCGAGCGCGCGCCCTTGATGATGATCGAGCGCGAGTACTTGAGCAGGTCGGCTTCTTCTTCGCGGGTCAGGTTGCGCCCGGTGTAGACGATCACCGGCGGGAACGCGCGGATGTCGTCGTCGGACATGCGCTTGAGCAGCTCGTTGCCGAGCATGTCCGGCAGCTTGAGGTCGATGATCATGCAGTCGTAGATATTCTCGCGCAGCAGGTCCAGGGCCTGCTGGGCCATGCCCACCGCGGTGATCTCGATGTCTTCGTCGCCGATCAGGCGGGCAATGCTTTCGCGCTGCAGGTCATCGTCCTCGACCAGCAGGATGTGCTTGAGCTTCTGGGTCAGCTTGGCTTCCAGGCGCGCGAACACCTGCTTGAGCTCTTCGCGGGTGGCAGGTTTGACCGCGTAGCCGATGGCGCCCATGTGCAGCGCCGCCTCGACCCGGTCCTCGACCGAGATCACATGCACCGGAATGTGCCGGGTGCTGGCCTGTTCTTTCAGGCGCTGCAGCACGGTGAGACCGGAATGGTCCGGCAGGCGCATGTCCAGCAGCACCGCATCGGGAATGAAGCTCGCCGCCAGTTCAAAGCCCTCGTCGGCAGCCTGGGCCACCAGGCAGCTGTAGCCCAGTTCGTGGGCCAGGTCGAAGAGGATACGGGCGAAATTCGGCTCGTCTTCGATCACCAGGATCAGCCGGTTGCTGAACGGCGCCTTGTCGCGGTCGTCGGCAAAGCTCGGCGCCGGGCGTGCTAGCGGCGCAGGCGCAACGGGTGCGGGCAGCGGCGCGCTGACCAGGCGCGCTGGCTGATGAACGATCTGCACCGGGCTCTGATCGACAATCGGCTCGTAGCGTTCCGGCAAGACCAGGCTGAACACACTGCCCTGGCCCAGGCTACTGTCGACACTGATCTGCCCGCCCAGCAACTGCGCCAGGTCGCGCGAGATCGACAGGCCCAGGCCGGTGCCGCCATACCGGCGATTGGTGGTGCCATCGGCCTGGTGGAAGGCTTCGAAGATGCTCTGCTGCTGGTCGGCGGCGATGCCGATGCCGCTGTCGCGCACCGAGAAGACAATGCCGGCGCCGGGCTGCCAGCCGATAGTGAGGCTGACTTCGCCGCGTTCGGTGAACTTCACCGCGTTGGACAACAGGTTCTTGAGGATCTGCTCCAGGCGCTGGCGATCGGTGTACAGGGTCGCCGGCACCTGCGGCTCGACCGACACCGTGAAGCTCAGCTGCTTCTCGCTGGCCAGCGGCTCGAACAAGTTGCGCAGGCCTTCGCTCAGGCGCGCCACATGGGTGGTTTCCGGGCGCACTTCAAGCTTGCCGGCCTCGACCTTGGCAATGTCGAGAATATCGTTGATCAGGTTGAGCAGGTCGTTGCCCGCCGAGTAGATCGACTCGGCAAACTTGACCTGCTCGCCGGTGAGGTTCTCTTCGCCGTTCTCGGCCAGCAGCTTGGCCAGGATCAGCGAGCTGTTGAGCGGCGTGCGCAGCTCGTGGGACATGTTGGCGAGGAACTCGGACTTGTACTTGCTCGAGCGCTGCAGCTCTTCGGCGCGCTCCTGCAGCTCGACCTGAGCCTGGTTCAGCTCGCCGTTCTTGCGGTCCAGCACGTCGCGCTGCTCGGCCAGGGCTTCGGTGCGCTCGGCCAGTTGCTCGTTGGTCTGCTCAAGCTCGGCCTGCTGGGTTTCCAGGTGCGCCTGGGACTCCTTGAGCACCCGCGATTGCTCTTCGAGCTCTTCGTTGGCGGTTTTCAGCTCTTCCTGTTGCACCTGCAGCTCTTCGTTGAGCTGCTGGGTTTCGGCCAGCACTTCCTGCAGGCGCTGGCGGTAGCGGGCGCTCTCGATCGAAGTGCCCATGTTGCCGGCCACCAGTTCGAGGAATTCGATGTCGCGTTCATCCAGGCTGCGCAAGAAGCCCAGTTCGACCACGCCGTTGATCTGCCCGTCGTTGCTGGTCGGCATCACCAGCACGCTGCGCGGCAAGCCCTGGCCCAGGCCGCTGCTGACCTTGAAGTAGTCAGCCGGCAACTCGTCCAGGCGCAACAGGCGCTCCTGCATCACCGCCTGGGCCAGAATGCCTTCGTGGCTGCCGACCAACTGCTCTTGCCCGGCCTGCTCGGCCGACATGCCGTAAGTGGCCACCCGGCGCAGGCCGCCGTGCTCGTCACGGGCGTACATGGCGCCGACAGCACTGCCCAGGTACCCGGCAAAAAAGCGCAGGATGTTGTTGCCGAGCATCGGCAGGGTCAGTTGCCCCAATACCTGGCCGGCCAGCTCGGTCTGCCCGGTACGCAGCCAGGCCTGGCGTTCCAGGCGCTGATTGGCCCGTTGCTGCGATTCAAGGCTGCTGGCGTAGCTGCCCGACAGCGCCAGCAGGTCGCGGCGACCCAGGTAGGCCAGCAGGCCACTGAGCAGGATGACAAACACCAGGTATGCCGAAATCGACACGATGGTGGTGGTATTCACCGTGTCGTTGCGGGCCACCCGCAGCTGATGCTCCATGGCAATGAACGCGTCGAACTCCTTGCGGATCTCGTCGGTCAGGCGCTTGCCCCGTCCGGAGCCGACGGCCTCGCGGAAATTACCGTTGTCGCGGCGCAGGCTGATCATGTTTGCGGCGAAGGTGTTCCACTCATCCTGCAGGCCCAGTAGGCGCTGCAGGCGGTCAACCTGCTGCGGGTTGTCGGCCACCAGTTGTTCCAGGCCCTTGATGCCGGCAATCACCTGCGGCTTGGCCACCTCATAGGGGTCGAGAAAGCGCTCCTCGCCGGTGATCAGGAAGCCGCGCATGCCGGTTTCCATGTCGATCGACAGTTTCACCGTCTCGTTGGCGTTGTTGATCACCCGGTCGGTGTGCTCGACCCATTGAATGGCCGACAGCAGGTAGCTGATGATCGTCACGAACACCACCGCACTGAGCAGCCCTACCCCCAGGGGCAGGCCGATGTTGCGGGTCAGCAGCTTGCGAAAGCTGCGCTGATCGATTGAGGCTGGTTGAATCATCTCAAGACGCCCGAGCAAAGGAAGCAAACGAAAGAGTGTGGCGGAATTTTCGAGTAATCGTTCTATTTTCCGCGGGAACGGCCATTCTGCCAGCCCTTCCTACTCCGAGTCTAAACGCCTTTGGCCATTCTGGCAGGGCATTTAGCCAGCATTTGAGAGGTGTCGCGCGCAAACGTTCCCTGCTTTTTCAATGACCGCTATGCTGTTCATTCGGGAGGCTTTTTTCAGCGCAGAGGGAACTTCAGGGCGTGCCCGGCTTACAGATAATGAACAGACTTTTGTACAGGAATACCGCCATGGCGCAGACATCCCCGCCCCTGCTCGTCGTTGAAGATGACGATATCGTGCGCATGTTGACGGTCGAGGTGCTTGTAGAGCTGGGCTATCAGGTGCTGCAGGCTGCCGATGCAGAAGCGGCGCTGAAGGTTTTGAAAGACACGCAACAATCCCTGGCCTTGATGCTCACCGATGTCGGCCTGCCGGACATGAACGGCAAGGACCTGGCCGTCAAAGCCCGGGAACTGCGGCCGGAGCTGCCGGTGCTGTTTGCCAGCGGCTATGGCGACGTTGACATACCGCTCGGCATGCACCAGATAACCAAGCCGTTCAGCATCGACCAGTTGCGTGACAAGGTGCAGGGTATTCTCCAGGCCATTTAGTGCACCTACCGGCCAGCACGGAATCTGCTTTAATACGCACTTTTTGCCAAGGTCCCCGATGCCCATGCCCGCCCCTGCCCTCAACGTCCTGGTCATCGGTTACGTGTGGCCCGAGCCGCGCTCTTCGGCCGCCGGCTCGCACATGATGCAGATCCTTGAAAGCTTCGTGCAGCGCGATTGGCGCGTCACCTTCAGCAGCCCCGCAGCCATCGGTGAGCACAAGGCCGACCTGGCGAGCCTGGGCATCGGCGAACAGGCCATTGCCCTCAACGACAGCAGCTTCGACGCGTTTGTCAGCGAACTGGCCCCGGACGTGGTGCTGTTCGACCGCTTCATGATGGAAGAGCAGTTCGGCTGGCGCGTCGAAAAACACTGCCCCAACGCCTTGCGCGTGCTGGAAACCTCCGACCTGCAAAGCCTGCGCGATGCCCGCCAGCAACTGCTGCGCCGGCGCCTGATCGAAGGCCTGGACCCGAATGACTTTCGCGCGCTGTTCAACACTTCCGGCCCCGACCTCTATCGGCAGATGGCCAGCGCCGACCTGACCCTGCGCGAACTCGCCGCCATTTACCGCAGCGACCTCAGCCTGATGATTTCCGATGTCGAGATCGACCTGCTGATCAACGGCTTCGGCGTGCCCGAGCACTTGCTGCACTGGTGCCCGCTGATGCTCGACGCCCCCAGCGAGCCGTTCAAGCCATTTGCCGAGCGCGCGCATTTTCTCAGCATCGGCAACTTTCGCCATGCGCCTAACTGGGACGCGGTGCTGTGGATGAAGAACAGCCTGTGGCCGATGATCCGCCGGCGCCTGCCCCAGGCGCAGCTGCACATCTACGGCGCCTACACCCCGCCCAAGGCCACGGCGCTGCACAAACCCGCCGAGGGCTTTCACATCATGAACTGGGCCGAAGACGCCCTTGAAGTGATGAGCAACGCGCGCATTTGCCTGGCGCCGCTGCGCTTTGGCGCCGGGATCAAGGGCAAGCTCACCGACGCCATGCAGTGCGGTACCCCCAGCGTCACCACCCCCATCGGCGCCGAAGCCATGCACGGCGCCCTGCCCTGGCCCGGGGCAATCGCCGAAACCGCCGAAGGCCTGGCCGAAGCCGCCGCCGCCCTGTACAGCGATGAAGCACGCTGGAACCGCGCCCAGCAGGACGCGCTGCGCTTGCTCGGCGCACGCTACGACCGGCGCCAGCACGCCAGCGCCCTGGTCGAGCGTATCGAGTACGCCCTGGCCGACCTCGACCAGCACCGGCTGTTCAACTTCACCGGCGCCATGCTCCGTCACCACCAGCACAAAAGTACCCAGTACATGTCGCAGTGGATCGAGGCCAAGAACCGCCTGGCTACAGCGGCCGACGCAGCAGATAAGTGTCCATGATCCAGCCCTTGCGCGCCCGTGCCTGTTCACGGGCGGCGAGGATCTGCGCCTTGACCTCCAGTAGCGGCCCGGCGATCAGGACCTGATCGGCGCTACCCAGGTAAGCGCCCCAGTAGATATGCAACTGCGGATCGTCCAACGCGGCAAAGGCGCACTGGCCGTCGAGCATCACCACCAGGTTGTCGATGCACGGCTGTTCAGCCAGGCGCCGGCCAGGCAGCACGGTCAGCGGCTCGCCGATACGGTTCAAGGGAATACGGTGAGCGGCGGCCAGGGCCTGGACGCTGCTGATGCCGGGGATCACCTCAAGCGACAGGGCCACGCCACGGGCCTGGACCAGGTCGAGAATACGCAGGGTGCTGTCGTACAGGGTCGGCTCGCCCCAGAGCAGGAAAGCGCCGCATTCGCCGTCAGCCAGTTCGTTTTCGATCAGGTTGGCGTACAACGCCGCACGCTGCTGGTGCCAGTCCTCGACGGCGCCAACGTAATCGCTGGCAGCGCCATCGCGCAGGGGGTCTTCGACCTGCACCAGGCGATAGCCGGGCTTATCGATGTAACGCTCGAGAATGTGCTTGCGCAGTTGCAGCAATTCGTCCTTGACCGCGCCCTTGTCGAGCACGAAGAACACCTGGGCCCGGTTCAGCCCGTCGATGGCTTGCAGGGTGATCTGGCGCGGATTGCCCGGCCCGATACCAATCAACAGCAGTTGTTTCATTGCGCGTCGCTTCCATGATTCAGCCAGCCTTCATAGTCGGCTGGCCGAAGCACAATGGCAACGTACTGCGCTTTAGAAAATAGAGAAGTTGTAGCTGACGATCACCCGGGTTTCGTCCATGTCGCGGGCATACTTCTCATAGTTGCTGCGATAGGTGGAGTTACGCAGGCGCACGCTGACATCCTTGAAGGTACCGCTCTGGACCTGGTACTTGAGTTCGCTGTCGCGCTCCCACTCCTTGCCCTCGGCCAGGCTGCCCGGAACCTTGACATGGTCGCCGTTGATGTAGCGGGTAAAGAAGCTCAGGCCCGGTACACCCATGGCCTTGAAGTCGTAGTCGTAACGCAGTTGCCAGGAACGCTCCTGGGCCGCCGCGAAGTCGTTGACCTGGGCGTAGTTGACCAGGTACGGGTTGCTGCCATCCAGGTACGGCATGGCGTTCTCGCCATACATGCGCTGCCAGCCGGCGCTGACCTTGTGACCACCAAGGCTGTAGCCGAGCATACCGCTGAAGGCGCGGTGATCGATGTCACCGGCGCGGGCACGGCCAATGTCATCGCTTTTTATCAGGCGCAGGTCGGCCGACAGGCTGCCGACGCTCAGCGGCTGGCTGGCCACCAGGCCGAAAAAGTGCTGGCGGTAGATGTTTTCAAGTTTGCCTACCTGGTATTGCGCACTGAGGCGGTCATTGAACTTGTAGTCGATCCCGGCCATGTCGAAATGATCGGCCGTGGTACCACAGGCGTAGCGCTTGTTCTTGCAGTGAACGCGAATGTCCTCGCGGTCGGTCGAGTCCCGCGCGGTGTACTTGTCCAGGCGCGCCACGGTGAACTTCAGGTCCTTGAATTCTTCGGAACTCAGCATCGCGCCCTGGAACATCGTCGGCAACAGGCGGCCGTCGTTGTACTTGAGCAGCGGCATGTCCGGCATCATCGAACCGACCTTGAGCACAGTCTGCGAATAACGCATCTTGCCGGCTACGCCCATCTTCGCGTACTGGTCCACCGAACCACGCGGATCATGTCCGCTGGAGGGCAACAGACCACTGTTGCTATCGGCCGGACTGGAGTCGAGTTTGAAGCCGAGCATGCCGATGGCATCTACACCAAATCCTACAGTGCCTTCGGTATAACCAGACTGCACATTGAGAATAAAACCCTGGGCCCACTCTTCGCGTTTCGACGCGCCCTGGTCGGAACTGGTATGACCATCGCGAAAGTCACGATTGAAGTAGACGTTGCGTGCTTCGACTTTGGCGCTGCTGTCTTGAAGAAAACCAGCGGCCTGTGTCGAGACAGCAGCAAACATCGCGAGCAGGCCGACAAGGCTGCGCCCGGGCGCGAGAGGGTATGGGGCAAACATGAGAAGCGAAATCCGAAAGAAAGGCAAAAAACAACCGGCGCCGATCCCGGCGCCGACAATGCTCCCAGCGTCGATGGCAGTCGACGGTGACCGATCATGATCTCGCAACCGCTCTATTGCGGGCCATTGGACCATGGTCTAAGGCCGCTGGCGGAATATTGACTAGTTCTCTGGTCAAGGTCTGGTGGCAATTAAGAAAGTTCCATAACACACAATATAAAAGTTTAATGTTTACCCACTGCGCGACGACTACTACACTCTTTATTAGTGCGATGTTGTGCCCAACCCGGTGGCGGCTGCGTTATACAGAATGTTGCTATCTACACGCATGCCGGGCCACTGCAGACTTAAAGGAGTGATGACAGTGTCCAGACTTGCAGAGTTCCGCGCCGCCGAAAAGGCCCTTCAGGAACAAATGGCGCAATTGGAGGCGCTGAAAAAGGACGCCGGCCTGAAGCGTGAAATCGAGTTCGAGAAGAAACTTGTCGACCTGATGAAACACTACGACAAGGGCCTGCGCGATATTGTCGCGATCCTCGACCCGAAGGCTACCCACAAAGCCCCGCCCAGTGCACCGAAACAACGCCGTGCGCGGGTGGTAAAGGTTTATGAAAACCCGCACACCGGCGAGTTGATCGAAACCAAGGGTGGCAACCACCGCGGCCTTAAGGCCTGGAAGGAGCAGTACGGGGCCAAGACTGTCGACAGCTGGTTGCGCAGGTGAAAAAACCCTTCACACTTTTTTCACATCGACTGGCTCAGGATGAAGACTGCTAACGGACTAGCGCCCCATACGCCCGCTTCGGCGGGCTTCTAATTCCTGCGCCCCGCCCCACAAAGGCGGGGCGCAAATCGTTTGCGCAATCGCTTCAGTTCCGTATCATGACGCCCTGACTGTTTTGCTGGCAGCGCTGTTGCCAGCCTCAAATGCGGAGAGCCCATGAGCCTGAACCATCTCGACACCCTCCCTGGTGTCACCGCGCAACCGGATGCCGCGACCCACAAATTCGTTTTCAACCACACCATGCTGCGGGTCAAGGACGTTGCCAAGTCCCTGGACTTCTACACCCGCGTGCTGGGCTTCAGCCTGGTCGAGAAGCGCGACTTCCCCGAGGCCGAGTTCAGCCTGTACTTCCTCGCCCTGGTCGACAAGGCACAGATCCCGGCCGATGCTGCCCAGCGCACCGAGTGGATGAAATCGATCCCGGGCATTCTCGAGCTGACCCACAACCACGGCACCGAAAACGACGCCGGGTTTGCCTACCACAACGGCAACACCGACCCGCGTGGCTTCGGTCATATCTGCATCTCGGTGCCGGACATCCGCGCCGCCTGCGAGCGTTTCGAGCAACTGGGCGTCACCTTCCAGAAGCGCCTGAGCGACGGCCGCATGAAGCACCTGGCATTCATCAAGGACCCGGATGACTACTGGGTTGAGATCATCCAGCCGACCGAGTTCTGATCCTTCTCGCCGGTTCCCACGGTGTGCGCCAGAGCTGTGGGAGCCGGACTTGCCAGCGCTCGCAGCCAACTATTACACCTGCAAATCACGTATTACGGTCTAGCTTCCGAGGATCACGCCCCATCAACGAAGTGCTGCCAGCGTTTCGCTGAAGCTGACGTTCGTCGGCCCGGATCCAACCGCGCCGCTGCTGTGGTATACCCGAAAAAGCACCCTGACTGAGGCGCTTTCGATACCACAGCAGCGAGGTAAGGACGATGAAAACCCTTCAATGCGAGCATCGCAACCACACCATCACCGCCAGCGTCGAAACCCACCCCGGCATCCCCACGCCCTATAACGCCGGCTGCCTGATCACCGATCCCGAAGGCCACACCAGCCGGCGCTTGTCATTGCCGGTGAAGATGGCCTACCTGGCCGACCTGGAAAACGCCCAGCATGCGGCGCTGGCCCACGGCAAGTGGCTGGTCGATCAGCAACTGGACAGGCGCCAGCAGTTGTTCTGAGGCACCTTCACGGTTCGGCCGCCTGGGCCACGAAGGCGGCCCACGCCTCCTCGGTCAAACGCAACGCCAGGTTCGCTTCGGCGTGCTCGCGGGCACTGGCCAATGCCCGCATGCGCTGAAGATAATCGTCATCGCGCAGCTCGCCCTGGCTGTCCATGATCGCCTCCAGCTGGTTGCGATAAGGCAGGTCGAGGGTGTCGAACTGCGCCTTGTGTTGCTCCTTGAGGTAGTCGAGCCAGAAGTCCCGGCTACCGATGAAGCGCTGCAGCGCCTGCGTCTGTTCAAGGCCCTCGATGCGCTGGCGGACGCTGGCGATCTCGCCCTCATCCAGCGGCGCCAGGGCCGGGAACAACATGCTCTGTGGCTTGCTCGGCAAGTCCAGGGCCTCGCCCAGGGCAATGCGGTAGGCCAGGTTCAGCTCGACGACATCGACAACTGCCGCCGCGTTTGTTGGCGCCTGCGCCTGCTCGGCAACCAGCAGGTCCAGTTGCTCCTGGCGAAACAGCCGCCGCCCCAGGCTCAATAGCCGCTGTGCCAGAGGCTGGTCGGTCGCCAGGTGCGAGGCGATGTACACCGACGCGCGGATTTCCAGGGTGGCAAAATTGAGGGTGACGCTGTCACCGCAGGTGATTGGTGAGGCCGCAAGCTCGAACAGCGACTCGCGCAGTTCGGGCGCTTTGCTGGCGGCATCGAGCAAAGCCCATACTCGCCCCCCCAGGTCAGCAGGCGTGCGCTGAAACTCGGCAGTCGCGCTGAGGTCGGCCAGCAGCTGGAACAAACCTGTCGCCTGCGGCTCGTCGGCCAATGCCTGCCAGGTAGTCAGCGCCTGGGCGCTGTCGCCGGCCGGCGCCGCTTGCAGCCACAGGCGCCGCGCCTTGCTCACTGACGACTGATGACTACGGCGGCTGGCCAGGCGAATACCGGTGCGCTGCTGGTACTGCTCAAGCTGTTCAAGGGTTGCCTGCGACAGCGGGTTGTCATGCAGCGCCAGCCCGCGGTTGATCCAGCCCGGGGCGTCGAGTACCGCTTGCGGCAGGCTGTCGATCTGGTTGTTGCGCAGGTCCAGGCGGTAGCCGTGATAGCGGTTCAACAGCCCGTGCGGCCAGGCTTGCAGCCCGGTGTTGCGCAGTTGCACCTCCTCCAGGCGCGACAAACGTTCAAGGTCCAGCAAGGGCCCCACAGGATTGTCATTGAGGTTGAGGATGCGCAGTTGCGACAGCCCGGCCAGTTGCCGGGCCGCCTGCTGGTCGAGTTCGATGTGGTTACCCGGCGCCAACAAGCGCGCCAGCGCCGGCATAGCACTCAGGGCGTCGGGCAAACGGGTCAGGGCGTTGTTGCCCAGGTTCAACTCGCGCAAGCGCTTGAAGGGCAGCAGGAAAGCCGCCGAGGCGTCGCCCAGGCCCATGTTGTGCAACTGTAGATCGACCACATGGTCAAAATTGACCTCGGCCGGCCAGCCAGGCAAGTCGCCGGTGTACAGCCCTTCGAGGCTCAAGCTGTAGCCGATGACGCTGTGGTTGGACCAACGTTTGGGCGACAGCTTGCGCCAGGCACGGCGGATCAGCAGCGCCGCCTGCTGACGGCTGCGGCGCAGGGCCTGGCCCGCTTCATCGACGGCTACTGATTGGCTCCAGGCCCGCAAGGTGCCGTCGAGCAGCTGGTATTCACGCTGATAGGCTGTGATACGCGCCGCGACGTCGACACCATTGCGCTGCAGTGCGTCGACAAAGGCATCGGCGTCGGTATCCGAGAGCCCCGGGTACAGCTGGCGGATATCCCGCACCTGGGCCGCGCGGCGCCCACCGAACAGGCCGCGACCACTCAAGGGATAGCCGATACGCCCATCGGCCAAGCGCTGTGGCGGATTGAACCAGGGGCGTTGCCTGGGCGTCGGTTGCAGCCACTGCCCAACCTTGCCGCGGTGCAGGTGCATCAGCTCGCCAAGGCGGCTGCGCAGCGGCGTGTCCAGCGCCGCCTGTTCCGAGGCAGACAGCGCGTTGCTCAAGGCACTGGACAGATCAAGGTAAAACTCGCCCGCGTGCTCCCCCGCCTGGCGATACAGCTGGTATCCCGACTCCAGCCTGACGATCTGTACGCGACGGCTGCCGGTCGCTGCCGCGGCCGGGACGAGTCTGGGCCCTGACAAGCTGCCTTCGAACACCTCGATAGTTAGCGCCTGCGGCCAGCCAGGCAGTTGCCCAAGCAAGGCCAGGATCAATCTGTCGCTGTCGCGGCTGCGCACCGATTGCAGGAACAGCCCTTCGACGGCGCGGCTGATCCGTACATCGTGCAACGGCGCCCGTATGCGGTTGGCCATCGCCAGAGGCACCCGCCATTGCTCCACCAGGCGTTCCAGCTCAGCGTCACTGGCCGCCTCGAGCAAATCACCGACGAGGCTGCTGGGCAGCTCGGGAAAATCCACCTGGACTACGGACCCGGCGATGCCTGCCAGGCGCGTACGCAGGCCATAGCAATGGCTGAACAACGCCTGGCGCAGCATCCTTGCTTGCCGGGCCAGCACCCCGGGCGCAGGGCTGGCGGTAGTGTCAGCGGGCAGGCGCGACACCAGGTAGTCACGCATCTGCGCCTCTGTGGTGTCCAGTGGAGCCCCTACCGCAAGCTGTTCGATAAAACGCTCGATGTCCTGATCCAGACGCCAGCGCAACAGGCAGTCGCACAGCAGGCCTGGAGCCGCCAGGTTGTCCAGGTGCAAGCGGCGTAACTGCCCGCCATCAAGGCCGCTTATGGTCAGAATCTGTTCTTGCGCAGGCTCCGCCAGCGTTGCCAGCTCAGGTAGCAGGCGCTTGAGCATGAACCGCGTGTCTTGCCACTGCAGCGGGTTCTCCCCGCTATGGCGCCACCCTCCCCGAGCATTGCCCTGCAGGACCGGCGAATAGCGTTCGCCCCCCTCGGGATGGACGATGCGCCATTGCCCCAGCGCGCTGTCGTGCTCCACCGCGTAAACCCGGTCGTCCAGGGTGAGATAAGGGCCCGGGGCGCCGCCAATGAACCCTTGGGCATCAGCCGTACCTGGTTCGATCCGGGCCTGGTAACCCGCCAGGTCGGGCTTCCACAAACGCGCCTGGCCTTGCCGGCTACTGACCGGTACCAGCGCCTCGATGAAGGCTGCGTGGCGCAGCGCCTTGCTCACCAGGTGCACGCCGGCGCCAGCGGCCGCAAACAACGCCAGGTTCTCGACCACGTCGCTCAGGTGTTCGAGGGCCTTGTCGCTGTCGCCCTGCAGCCAGTCCTCAAAGCCTTCGAACAACTGCGAGGCCAACTGCGCTGCAGCCACGCCGAGCATTGCCGCACCCAGTACCGGCACAAACAAACCGGCAACATTGAGCAACAACAGGCCGGCGTTCTCGTAGGCATGCAGGCGTTCCACCCGCTGTTTTTCATCTTCGTCATCGGTAGGCACGGCCAAGGTGCGCGCATCGTTGCGGCTCTTCGCCAGCTGTTGGCTGGCAAGGGTACTGAACAACGGCCCGGCGAAGGCCGACAAGCCCATGCTTATTGCCAGCGGCGCTCCCGGCGCAGCGCGCTGGCGCAGCTCACCCAGGCTCGCGGCAAATGCCAGTTGCTCGGCCTGGGGCACGAAGCGCGTGAACCAGCGCGCGTAGCCGGGCGATTTCAAGCGCGCTCCCAGCTCACCCAGCATATCTTCGCGGGCACTGAACTGAACCAACGGACGTTGTGGGTCACCGGGGATGTACAATAGCCAGTTCAGTTGGCCAAGGCGCACCACGCCCGGCGATGTATTGAAGGCCGACTCCGGCAATAGCTCGAAGACCACCAAGCCACTGAGCCTCACCCCACCCAAACGCACCTGCAGGGGGCGGATGACCGGGTCATCGCCCGGCTGCAGAAAATCTGCATGAATATGCTGCAGGAGTGCCGTGAAGCCGTACTCATCGAGCGCGCCACTGAGTACCGCGAGCAACGCGGCGACTTCCAGGTCGTGGTAGTGGCTGCGCCGCAGCATTTGCGTGAGCTCGTCCGTCAGCACCTGATCCAGATGCAGCTGGTAGCGGCCCCCCAGGTCGAGTGTGCGGCACAAGCCGGCGAAGGATTCGGGAGTCAATTGCGCCAAGGTTGCCAGCGGTCGCACGAACTGCAGCCGGGCCTTGCCCGCAAGCCCGCCATTGGCCGCCTCGGCCGCGCTGAAGTTCTGTAGCGCCGCCTGTAACAGGCTGTGGCTGGAGACCACTGCGGTTGAACCCTGGCGCGGCAGCGACAGCAAGGTCGAGGTCCGGCTCAGGTGCCGGGTGTGGACCAGTTGGTTGTGCTCGACGTCAAGGTCCACGCCGGTCTGCCTGCGCAATTGTTGCCGCAGCAAGGTGCGGGCGAAACTATCGAGTGGTTGAATGTTCGACAGTACGCCAGCAACCCGGGTACGTTGCTGCTGGCTCAACTGCATTGCGCGGCTCAGGGCCAGCAGGCGCTCGGCCGGCGCCTGCAGCAGCCATTGAGGCAGGTAGTCATGGACCTGGCTGTCGTTCACTGGCACCTGCGCCTGCGGGCCTGGCGTGTTCATCGCCCCTCCTCGCTGAAGGCGCCGGCGCTGGCCGCGGGGTGTTGCCCAAGGGCAAGGGTGGTCAACTGCAGGACCAGTTCGCCACGCGCCGCTTCCCGGGCCGCACCGATGTCATTGCTGCGCTGCAGGTACTGCTGGTCGGTGAGTTCGGCCTGCATCGCCTGCAGCGATTCCAGTTGCTGGAAGAACGGCTGGTCGAGCGCATCGAACGCCGCCTGTTGATGCGCTTCGATAAAGCGGACCCAGAATCCCCGTGCCGCCACCGATGCCGCCAGGCGTGGCGTGCGCTCGGCCATACGGACCTGGTCGCGCATGGTGTTCAAGGCATGCCGATCGACGCCGGCGACAAAACGGTAAGCCATGCTCCGTGGCTGCCCGACCAGTTCCAGTTCGTCGGCAAGCCCGGTGCGAAAAGCCAGCAGGACTTCGATTTCGTCCGGGGCCATGCCCATCGCGCGACGCAGCTGGATTTCCTCGGCGCTCAGGCGGTCCACTTCATCCAGGCGAAACAGCGAACGGGCCAGGTTCAGCAACGGTTGCTGGCGACTGGCTCCGGTAAGGCCACGGGTCGCGGTGAGTTCATGGGCGCGCACCTCCAGGGCGCTGAAGTTCAGGGCGACGCTGTCCGAGCAGCTTCGCGGTGCGCCGGCCAGGGCGAACAGTTCGTTGCGCAAGCCGGTATCGTCATAACAACCCTCAAGCACCTCCCAGACACGGCGCGTGAGGTCTTGGCGCCGACGCCTGAAGTCGGCCGTCTCACGCAGGTCACCCAACAGGCGAAACAGGTCGGCGGAGCCTTCCTCCCCCTGCAGTGCCTGCCATTGCCGGGCGCGCTGCACGCGCACCTCGTCTTGCGATCCCGTCAGCCACTCCTCCTGCAGGTTGTCGAAGCGCGCATGACTGAAGCCGGCGACCGCCGGCAACAAACCGGCGCGTTCGAACGCCAGCAAGCGTTCGCGGCTCTCGGCGTTGAGCGGGTTGTCGTGGAAGTTGATGCGTTCGAGGATGCGCCGCGGGGCGTTGAATAGGCCCTCCTGCAACACCACAATGGGGTTTTCGCGCAGGTCGGCGCTCTCCAGCGCCGGGCGGCTGAGCAAGCCGGCCGGGACCGTGGTGATGGCGGTACTGCGCAGGCGCAACAAGCGCAAGCGCGACAGCGCGGTCACATCCGGCGGGGACGCCAGCGGATTGTGATCCAGGTCGAGCACCTCCAGGCGGCCCAGCGATGCCAGCAGTTGATTGTCGGCCGGGGTCCAGGCAATCCGGTTGTGACTGAGGTTCAGCCAGGTCAGATGATTCAGCCCGTCAATGCCTTCAGGCACTCGGGCGAGATCACCGTGCACCACATCCAGCCAGCGCAATGCGCTAAAGCGCTGGAGAAAGCCTGGCGGCAACTCGGTGATCTGCAAGTCATTGAGGGTAATCTCCGCCACATGAGCAAAGCTGATGCTCTCGGGAAGCTGCGGCAATGCACCTATCGGCTCGTGCTCGAGCAGCAGGCGATAGTCGGCGCCGCGATTGCGCACCCGCGCCGTCTGCCGGCGCCAGCAGCGACGCAAGCGCGCGGCGACCCGTTCGCGGGCAGCGCCGCGGATCGGGTCTGCCGCTTGCCAGCTGTAGAGGGTTTCATTGAGGGTTGCCAGCTCCTGATGCAGTGCCTGCAAGCCGCTCCACAACTCGCGGCCAGACACCCGCAACTCGGCGAGGAATTCGCCAATCTCGGCGTCGCTGAACGTGGGGTACAACTCACGCACGGCGCGATTGACTGCCTGCCGCCCGCCCACCCCACGCCCGCTCAAGGGGTAACCAATACGCCCGTCGGCCAGGCGCTGCGGCGGGTGAAACCACTGCCCCGGCTCGCTCAGGCCGATAATGCCAGCCACCTCCTCGCGTCGCGCCCCGCTCAGGGCCGCCAGCGTAGCGCTGCTGACCCGGCCCGGGCTCTGCAGGTGGACAGCTTCCAGGGCGCGGTTGATGCGCACTTCGCGCATCAACAGGCGAGCCTCTTCCAGCATCGCCAAGGGCACTTTCGAGGTGTCCAGCAGGCTCTGCAGGTGATCGGCCCGGGCGTGGCTGCAGATCTCTTCGGCAACCACCAGCGGCAGCCCGGGAAAGTTGCGCTGGAGGATCTGCGCCCCGGCGCCGGGGTTTGTCCGCCTACGGGCATAGAGGTAGTCAAAGGCATCCGGTCGTTGCTGTTCAAGGTGACTGGACAGACGCGCGATCAATTGCTGGCGCTCGCTCAGGCCCTCTGCGTCATCGCTCAGCAGCGTGCTCTTTTCGGTTTCATCCAGTGCCTGCAGAACCTGACTCAGCCAATCGCCACTGGCCGAAGGCACACCGGTCAGTTCAATGGTGCGCGATTGCTCGAGCGCCTGCTGGCCGAAACGCTCATCACCAAGCTGCAACAGCACTTGTGCGGGCCAGCCCTCAATAGCGGTCAGCGCCCGTAATAGCAAGGGTACCGGCTGGCCGACGTTACCCACGGTCAGGCTGCTGAGCATCGAGGCGAGCTGGTGGTCGAGCTGCACGCGCTCCAGCGCATCGACCAGCGTCGCCGGCACCGCCGCGCCCTGCACCTGCCAGTGCCTGACCTGCGCCTCCTCGGTGCCGGTAATTGCCAGTACCCGGTCCAGTTGCGCGTCGGATGCCCGGGCCCATTGCCCGCCGTAACGCCTGAGCATCAACCGGCTATCCTGCCAGTGCTGCGGGCTGTCCCAGGCCGGGCGCCAGCCCGTGGTACCGAGAAGCTCCAGGCGATGCTCGAACGCATTGGCCCGGTACGATTGCCAGTCGGGACTCCACAAGCGCTGGTGCTGGTCAGCTAGCGTTACCGGCACCAGGCCATCGACAAAGCCCGAACGCTTCACGGCCTTGACCAACGCCGTGCCACCGGCCACCAGCAAGGCGTTGGCCGCCAGGTTCTCCGCCACCCCGAGCAAGTGGTTCAAGGCCCCCTCTCGATCACCCTGCTGCCAGTCTTCATAACCGTGATAGACCTCGCCGAGCATCTGTCCGATGGCGACACCGAGCATCACTTCCCCAAGCCCCGGAACAAAAAACGCCGCCAGGTTCGCCAGGGTCAACCCGGCGTCCAGGTACTCCTGCAACCTGACGTTGCGGTTGGCGCGGTCTTCATCATCGGTTGGCACCGCCAGCACCCGGGCGTCGTCCTCGATCTTGCTGATCCGTGCGCCTGCCAGCGTGGCCAGCAGCGGCCCGGTAAAGGAGAACTGTCGACCATCGAGCTCGATTGCCGAGCCCGCCGTGGCTTGCCTGAGCAGCCGCGTCAGGGTGATCACGAATGTCGCACGATCGCGTTCGCTGACAAAGCGTTGAAAGAACTTCCCGTACCCTGCTTGCGCAAAGCGTGTGGCAAGCGCCGAATACGCCGCACTCCACGAGTTGTAGTGTTTGACCGGGTACAGCGGATCATCCGGCACATACAAGACCACCCCCAGAACATCGGAATAACCATTGGGATCGAACAGTTTCTCGCGCATCTCAAACGCCACCACCCCGACCAGACGCTTGCCCAGCAGATTGAGGTGGTGGGGAAAACTGCTCAAGGCGGCATTGGGCACCAGCGGCCTGAGCGCCAGGACGCGCAACAGACAGTCATGGCTGGCGGCGTCGAGGTCGCCCTTGATCCAGGCCTGGTTGAGGGCGACGGCCAGGCCGCTGCGGCTGGCCTGCTCCAGGGTCTTGCTTACCTGCCTGGCCACCTCGCCAGCAGGGCTTAGCAGCGCCTTGAGGTGAGCCTGGTACTGGCCACCCAGGTCCAGTTCCCGGCACAGGCTGGCGAACGCTGCCACCGACAGCGGCTGCACTACGCCCTTTTCGTCGATGATCGCGGTCAGTTCGTCATGGCTACCCTCCACCGTTTCTTCAGCCGCAAAATTGTGCAGCGCGGCATGCAACAGGCTCTGGTAAGTGGTCTGCACGCGAAAAACCGGCGGCAGAGACGCTTGCGGCAGGCCCTCGAGGATGCGCCGCACCAGACGCAAGCGCCAGGTGCGCACATTTACCCGCTGGGCAAAGCGAGCACTCAGTGCTGCGCTCAACAGTGGCGCGGCAAAATCTTCAGGAGACTGCAGCGAGTCCAGCAGTGCCTGCATCGGCACCTGGGCGCGTTGACTGTCGCCCATGCTCTGCTGCAAGGCTTGCACCGCGGCCAAAGGCGCATCCCGTAACCAGCCTGGCAGGCGCTGGGCGATAAAGCTGTCGATCGAGGCATCGTCGTGGTCGTTCATGCTGACTTCCTGGTGTTGGAAAAGTCAGCAGCAGACCCTGGGCATGGTCTGCGCGGGTGCTATTTAAGTAGTGTGGCCCGCTGCGCTGCGCCTTCGTTGCCGGCCGGCGACGCCAGCCCGTAGTCAACTTCCTCGTTCCAGTCGTCACCGAACATTTCTGCCGGGTGCATGGTGCGGTCGGCGCCGTTGCCGCAGGCCAGGGCGTTGGCCGCGCAGTAGCGGTCACAGCCCCAGCAGATACGCTCGGGGTGCTTGGGGCTGACAGGAAAGGGCTTGGCCATGAAGTGCCTCAGGCGGCAATGGGCGAGCGTTCACGCTAGCGCCCAGTGCCGGGTTTGCCCTTGATACAGATCAAGGGCGCTGATCCAGACTGGTATCAAACCTTGAAGCGCGCCACGGTCTGGCTCAGGCTGCCGGCCATCTGCGCCAGGTCCTGGCCGGCGCTGTCGGTGTGTTGCGCCCCCAGCAGCACCTGTTCGGAGAGGTTGCGAATACCCACCAGGTTGCGGTCCACCTCACGGGCCACCAGGGCCTGTTCTTCGGTGGCGCTGGCGATCATCAGGTTGCGCTCGTTGATCTGCGAAATCGACCGGGTGATCGCCTCCAGCGCTTCGCCGGCACGCTGGGCCACATCCAGGGTGGTGTGCACCAACTCGCTGCTGCTGAGCATGGCGCTCACCGCTTCGCTGGTGTCCTGCCGGATGTTGCCGATCATCTGCTCGATCTCCTGGGTCGACACCTGGGTACGATGGGCCAGGGCCCGCACCTCGTCGGCAACCACGGCAAAGCCACGCCCGGCATCGCCGGCGCGGGCCGCTTCGATGGCGGCGTTGAGCGCCAGCAGGTTGGTCTGCTCGGCGATACTGCGGATCACATCCAGCACCGTGCTGATGTCCTGCACACGCCCGGCCAGTTGCTGAATGCGCGCGGAGGTATCGCTGACGCCGTCGGCCAGGGTGCTGATCGAGGCGACCGTCTCGCGCACTTGCTCACGGCCACGCTGGGCGGTTTGTTCGGAGACCTTCGAGGCTTCGCTGGTGCTCACCGCGTTGCGCGCCACTTCGTCCACCGCGGCGGTCATCTCGTTGACTGCGGCTGCCGCCTGTTCGATTTCCAGGCCCTGCAGCTGCAGGCTGCTGCTGGTCTGGCTGCTGACCGCGCTGAGTTCCTCGGAAGAACTGGCGACCCGCTCCACCGAAGCTGCGATGTGCTTGACCATGCTGTTCAGGCTCTGCTGCATCTGCTGCATGTTGAGCATCACGCTGCCGTCGGCACTGCCATGGGTCGGCACGGCGATGGTCAGGTCGCCCTCGGCGATCCGGCTGAGCACCCGTGCGGCGGCATCCGGCTCGCCGCCCAGCGGCCGGGTGACGCTGCGGGTCACCAGCAGCGCAGCGGCGATCACCGCCAGCAGGCACAGCACGACCAGGCCGAGCATGTTCAGCCGCGCGTCGTTGTACAGGGCCTGGGCGGCCTGTTCGCGCTCGACGAAGATCTGCCCCTGCAAGGCCATCAGGCTTTCCAGGTGCTGGTATACCTCGTGCTCGGCGGGTACCACGTTTTGCTTGAGCTGGGTCATTGCCGCCTGCGCATTACCCTGGCGGATCAGTGTCTGTACCTGGGTAAACGCCGCGACATAGGTTTCGCGGCTGGCTTTCAGCGCAGCGTAGGCGGCCTTGCCCTCGGGCAGGTAGAACAGCGGCTCAAGCGTTGCCAGGGCCTGGCTGATGCGCTGCTTGGTGGTGTCGATGGCCTGCTGCACCTGCAGGTTGTCCTTGTCGAGCAACAGGTCGCGGGTGTTGCGTGCGTTGTCGCGAACCCCGGTGGCGATGACCATGATCGGTTCGATCTTCGGCCAGTCCTGTTTGACGATCACCACCGCCTGCTCTTTGAGCGTGGCCAGGTCATGCAATGCATAAAAGGCCAGGCCCAGAAGCGCCAGGGGCGCGATGGCAAAACCAATGAGGATACGTTGTGCTGTGGTCAATCTGGTCATTTCAAAGCCTTACTAGTCGCGTACTTCAAACGCGGGAAACAGCGTGTGGAGGGTGTCCCACAGCTCGGGTAGCAATCTGTGTGCCGAAGCACCGGGCAGCTGCGGGTCGAGCATGCGTGCCGTGCGTACCCGCTGCACGACGAAGCGTTGGACCCCAAGCGCATTCAAGCGCCGGGCCAGGGTGAGGAGTCGCGGTGGATCGATCAGGTGCCAGTGCACCGTGGTGCGGCATTCGTAGTCGACGCCGCTGGCCAGCAGGTATTCAAGACTGCGCCAGTTGGCCTGGCCACTGCCGCGCACGCCGGTAACCAACTGGCAATCTTCGGCCAGCGCCTTGACGTCAAAGCCGACCCAGTCGGCCCCAGGCAATGCCCGGGCAAACGCCTCGGGCTTGATCCCGGCACTGTGCAGGCCGATGGCAAAACCCATGGCCCGCACCTGGGCCATGGCCTCTGGCAGGCTGTCCTGCAAGGTTGCCTCACCGCCGCTGAACACCACGGCATCGAGCAGGCCGCGGCGGCGCTGCAAAAACGCCAGCACCTGCGCCCAGGGCAGCTCATCGCTGCCCCGGGGCGGGATCAGTTGCGGGTTGTGGCAGTAACGGCAGCGCCAGGCGCAGCCCTGGCAGAACAGCACACAGGCGAGCTTGCCGGGGTAATCGAGGGTGGTCAGGGGCACCATGCCCCCGACCCGCAGCGCTCGGCTCATGGATGCCCGGCCGTTGCCGCGCCCTCATTGAAGTGCAGCCGCTCGTGGTGCTCGGACTGTTTGCCGGGGTTGAACGCCGACACCGGGCGGTGATAACCCATGACCCGGGTCCAGACTTCGCACCGCTGGCGTTGCGCCGTCGGCAGGGTTTGCTGTGCAGTCATGATGAAGCTCCTTGCTGTTGAGGGTAAAACGGGTCAATGCACGCTGCCCTGCTGCTGGGCCAGCAGCAGCGCTTCGTCGCACTTGGGGCAGAACTCGTGTTCGCCATCCAGGTAGCCATGCACCGGGCAAATGGAGAACGTCGGGGTAATGGTCAGGTACGGCAGCCGGAAGCGCTCCAGGGCCCTGCGCACCAGTTGCTTGCAGGCCTGGGCCGAGGAGATCCGCTCGGCCATGTACAGGTGCAGCACGGTGCCGCCGGTGTACTTGCATTGCAGCTCGTCCTGCAGTTCCAGGGCCTCGAACGGATCGTCGGTATAGCCCACCGGCAGTTGCGAGGAGTTGGTGTAGTACGGCGCCTGGCTGCAGCCGGCCTGGAGGATGTCGGGGAAGCGCTTGAGGTCTTCCTTGGCGAAGCGGTAGGTGGTGCCCTCGGCCGGGGTGGCTTCGAGGTTGTACAGGTGGCCGGTTTCTTCCTGAAAGCGCACCAGGGTGGCGCGCACATGGTCCAGCAGGTTCAGGGCGAAGCGCCGGCCCTGGGCGGTGTGCAGGCCCATCTGCTCGTCGCTGAAGTTGCGCAGCATCTCATGCAGGCCGTTGACGCCGATGGTCGAGAAGTGATTGCGCAGGGTGCCCAGGTAGCGCTTGGTGTACGGATAGAGCCCGGCATCCATGTGATGCTGGATCACCTTGCGCTTGACCTCCAGGCTCTCCATGGCCAGTTCCATCAGCGCATCCAGGCGCTGCAACAGGCCGCTGATGTCGCCCTTGTACAGGTAGCCCAGGCGCGCGCAGTTGATGGTCACCACCCCCAGCGAGCCGGTCTGCTCGGCCGAGCCGAACAGGCCGCCGCCACGTTTGAGCAGTTCGCGCACATCCAGTTGCAGGCGACAGCACATCGAGCGCACCTGGTTGGGCTGCATGTCCGAGTTGAGGAAGTTCTGGAAGTACGGCAGGCCATAGCGCGCGGTCATGGCGAACAGGCGCTCGGCGTTGTCGCTGTCCCAGGGAAAGTCGTGGGTGATGTTGTAGGTCGGGATCGGGAAAGTGAACACCCGGCCCTTGGCGTCGCCGGCCTGCATCACTTCGATGTAGGCACGGTTGAGCAGGTCCATCTCCGCTTGCAGCTCGCCGTAGGCAAAGGGCATTTCTTCGCCGCCGATCACCGGGATCTGCTCGCGCAGGTCCTGCGGGCAGACCCAGTCGAAGGTCAGGTTGGTAAACGGCGTTTGCGTGCCCCAGCGCGACGGCACATTGAGGTTGTAGATGAACTCCTGGAGGGCCTGGCGCACCTCTTCATAACTCAGCCGGTCCTTGCGCACGTAGGGCGCCAGGTAAGTGTCGAAGGAGCTGAAGGCCTGGGCCCCGGCCCACTCGTTCTGCAGGGTGCCGAGAAAGTTGACCATCTGCCCCAGGGCGCTGCTCAAGTGTTTGGGCGGGCCGGCCTCGACCCGCCCGGGTACGCCATTGAGGCCCTCGTGCAGCAAACTGCGCAGCGACCAGCCGGCGCAGTAGCCGGCGAGCATGTCGAGGTCGTGGATATGCAGGTCGGCCTCGCGATGGGCGCGGCCGATGGCTTCGCTGTAGACCTCGTCGAGCCAGTAGTTGGCAGTGACCTTGCCGGAGACGTTGAGCACCAGGCCGCCCAGGGAATAACCCTGGTTGGCGTTGGCCTGCACCCGCCAGTCTTCGCGGTTGAGGTATTCGTTCATCGAGGTGGCGACTTCGACCAGGGTCTTGCGGTCACGGCGCAGGCGTCCGTGCTGTTCGCGATAGACGATAAAGGCACGCAGCGAAAGGAAGTGCCCGGCGTCCATCAGCACCCGTTCGACCCGGTCCTGGATCTGCTCGACGTGCAGCTTGGAGTAGCCCTCAAGGTGGGCAAGGACTGCTTCAAGCAAACCGTCTGCCTCGGCTTCGGCATATTCGCCAGTGGCCTTGCCGGCGGCGATCAACGCCTGGCGGATCTTGTCGGCGTCAAAGGCCACCAGGCTGCCATCGCGCTTGTGCAACCGGTTGTGCCCTACCCTGATCAGCGTGCTGTGCATTTGCCCTCCTGACACTACATATAGACGTTTATTAATTTGGAAACACAATATGCAGTGCAGGCTACGGGTAAAGCGGGTGAAAGAAATTGATCGATATCAAGACTGGCAAGATCCTGTAGGAGCGGGCTTGACCCGCGATAAGGCCAGAACAGCCACCCTCACCCGCCGCTCATGTTCATGAACCGCAAGATCTGCACCTCCCCCTGCGGGTTGAAATCATGGCGCAACGGCTTGCGGCGCAACGCCTGTTGCAGAGCGCTGATGATCGGTTGGTCATCCAGCGGATAGCGCCGCAACAAGCCGCGCAGATCCAGCGAATCCTCTTGCCCCAGGCACAGCAGCAAGCGCCCTTCCACAGTCATCCGCACCCGGTTGCAGCTGGCGCAGAAGTTGTGGCTGTTGGGCGAGATAAAACCGATGCGCGTTGCCGGGTGCCGGGCCAGGCGCACATAGCGCGCCGGCCCGCCGCTGTGCTCGGCGCTGTCGAGCAAGGCGTGGCGGTTGGCAATCAGCGCCCGTACCTCGTCGCTGGCGCAAAACGACTCAGCGCGCGCACGGCCGACCTCGCCCAAGGGCATTTCCTCGATGAAGGTGATGTCGATGCGCTGGTCGATGGCGTACTGCAGCAGCGCCAACACCTCATCGAAGTTGCGCCCCTTCATCACCACGCAATTGAGCTTGATGCCTTCGAAACCGGCCTCGCGCGCCGCCTCGATGCCGCGCAGCACCTGATCCAGATCGCCCGTGCGGGTAATTGCCCGAAAGCGCTGGCCATCGAGGCTGTCGAGGCTGATGTTGATGCGCTTGACCCCGGCCTCTACCAGCGGCCGGGCCAGGCGCTGCAGCTGCGAGCCATTGCTGGTCATCACCAGTTCACGCAGGCCGGGCAAGGCGGCAATGTCACGGCACAGCTCGACGATACCCGGGCGAATCAGCGGCTCGCCGCCGGTCAGGCGGATCTTGCCCACGCCCTGGCCGACGAACAGCGTGGCCAGGCGCCGCAACTCTTCGAGGGTCAGCACCTGCTGGCGCGGCAAGAAGGTCATGTGTTTGGCCATGCAGTACACACAGCGAAAATCACAACGATCGGTCACTGACATGCGCAGGTAATCGATCTGCCGCCCGAAGCCGTCCTGCATCACAGTGCTCATCAGCGTCCCCTTATTGCACCAGCGGTGAATCGGCGCCCTGCAGGCGGATGCCACGAATATCGGCGGCGCCGATCAGGGTTTGCAGGTACTGCACCAGGGCCTTTTGCCACACGCCCTGCTGCAACTGGGTGCGGATCGCCGTGGCCACTGCCTCGTAAGGCAAGGCCTGGCCTTCGATGCGCTGGTCGACACTGACCAGGTGCCAGCCGTAGCGGCTTTCCAGCGGCTTGAGCGCGAGGCCCGGCGCCAGGGTGAACAGCTGGCGCTCAAGCTCCGGCACGGTCTGGCCCTTGCTGATCTGCCCCAGCTCACCCCCCTGGGCCTTCGACGGGCAGGCCGAGTACTTTTGCGCAAGCTCGGCGAACTGCTCGGGGAACTGCTGCAGCCGCTCATGCAGGATCTCGGCCTGCACCAGGGCCAGGCTGCGCGCCTCGGCATCGTCCGGCGCGCATTCGAGCAGGATGTGCCGCACCGCGAGCAGCGGCGCGCTGTGAAAGCGCCCGCGGTTGCTGTGGTAGTAGCGCAGGCAGGTGGCCTCGTCACAGCTGGGCACCTGCACTTCGCGCTCCAGCAGCAACCGCGTGGCCGCTTCCTCCGGGTTCTCGCCGGCGCCCACCTGCAGCGCCAGCCCCAGTTCGGCGATGCGCTGCTGCATCAGCTCGCGGATCACCAGGGCGCGGGCGGCCATGTACACGGCCTCTTCACGATCGTTGGCCGGGTGGTATTGCAGCTCCTGGGCCAGGGCCTGCTGGCTGATGACCACGTCATTGACGCTGATAACCGGCCACTGCTGTTCACTGCTGGCAATCAGGTGCGCTTCGCTTGCGTGCGTCATGGCGACCTCCTCAGGCTTTCTGCCGGACAATTTGATAGCGCCGGCCCAGGTACCACACCGGCGCGCTGACGATGTGCACCAGGCGGGTGAAGGGGAACAGCACGAACAGGGTCAGGCCCAGCAGCACGTGCAGCTTGTACACCAGGCTCACCGGGGCGATTGCCGCCGCCGCATCCACCGGGCGCAGCAGCACGGTGTTCTGCGCCCAGTCGGCGAGCATGACCATCACCGAGCCGTCCATATGGCCGGTGGAGGCGACGATGGTCAGCAGGCCGAGTACCAGTTGCGCGAGCAATACCAGCAAGATGAGAATGTCCGAGGTGCTGGAAGTCGCCCGCACCCGTGGCTCGGTCAGGCGCCGGTGCAGCAGCATGATCAGGCCGATCAGGCACAGCAGGCCGAAGAAACCACCAGAGACCATCGCCAGCAGCTGCTTGTGCTCGGTGCTAAGCACATGGTGATAGACCGACGCCGGGGTCAGCAGGCCGACGAAGTGCCCGGCCAACACGAACAGCACGCCGACATGGAACAGGTTGCTCGCCACGCGCATGCCGCGCTTGTCGAGCATCTGGCTGGAGCCGGCCTTCCAGCTGTACTGCGAAAGGTCAAACCGTGCCCAACTGCCGAGCAAGCAGATCGCCAGGGCGACATAGGGATAGACCCCGAACATCAATAGGTTCCACTTAGACATTACCCACCTCCCCGGCCGGCGCAGCAGCCTGGCCTTGATGCTGAAAATCGACCCAGTGCAGCGGTACCGCGCTTTCTTCCCGGGCCTTGCCCGGCGCGCTTGGCAGTGAGCTGCAACGCTCCTGCTGCTCGGCCTTGAGAAAGTCCACCGCCTCCTCTTCCCAGATCTTGTCCAGGGCTTCGAGAGAATCATCGCGTTGCTCGGCGGCGACTTGCTCGCGCAAATCAGCCACCGCCTGGTGCGGCTCGGCGCCGGCAATCTGCAGCAACGCCCGGAAGCAACTCGCGTAGGCGCTCTCACGCTCCTCCAGGCGTGCAGCAAGCAGCGCCAGCAGGTGCGCGACATCGGCCAGGCCCTCGCGGGCCTCGAGGTCTTCGCGGGTCGAGAGGTATTCCAGGTACAGCGGGATGTAGTCCGGCAGCTCCTTGACGCCGATGGCAAAGCCCGCCGCTTGGTACTGGGCGAGCATGTCGACCATGGCCTGGCCGCGGTCGCGGGACTCGCCATGCACATGCTCGAACAACAGCAGCGACAACGAACGGCCACGGCCAAACAACGCGCCGTAATGCTCCTGGCCATCCATCAGGTCGTTGTTGCAGATCAGCTCCAGCAGCTCGAACAGCGCGCCGCGCTGGCGCGGGCTGATTTCCCGCGCCTGGATGATCGCCTGCTCCAGCTCGTCGCGGCCGGCCACCAGGGCTTCGTTCGGGTAATCGAGCAGCAGCGAAATCACTTTCAGGATGCGCATGCTCATTCCTCCCACAGCTGTACGGTTTTGAGGATGTCGCGGCGGTTGGCCTTCTTCGCCCCGAACAGGTTGGTGTCGGAGCTGCCGCTGCAGCCGCTGCCGAAGCTGAAGCCACAACCGGAACGCTCGGCGAAGGCATCGCTCATGGCCTCTTCGCGGTGGGCGCTGGGCACCACGTAGCGGTCTTCGTAGTTGGCGATGGCCAGGTAGCGGTACATCTTCTCGACCTGGTTGACGCTCAAGCCGACGTCCTCCAGCACCTTGAGGTCCTGCACGCCCTCGACCTGCTCGGCGCGCTTGTAAGCGCGCATGGCCAGCAGCCGTTTGAGGGCGCGTTTGACCGGCTTTTCGTCTCCGGCGGTGAGCAGGTTGGCCAGGTAGCGCAATGGGATACGCAGGCTGTCGACGTCCGGGATTACCCCGTTCATGCCCACGGTGCCGGCAGCTGCGGCGTTCTGGATCGGCGACAGCGGCGGCACGTACCAGACCATCGGCAAGGTGCGGTATTCCGGGTGCAGCGGCAGCGCCAGCTGCCAGTCGACGGCCATCTTGTACACCGGCGAGCGTTGCGCGGCATCGATCACCGACTGCGGTACGCCGTCCTCCAGGGCCTGGCGGATCACCGCCGGGTCGTTGGGGTCAAGGAAGATCTCCAGCTGCTTCTCGTACAGGTCGTGCTCGTTGGCGGTGCTGGCCACCTCGGCAATGCGCTCGGCGTCATACAGCAGCACGCCGAGGTAGCGGATGCGCCCGACGCAGGTTTCGGCGCACACGGTAGGCATGCCGGCTTCGATGCGCGGGTAGCAGAAGATGCATTTTTCCGACTTGCCGCTCTTCCAGTTGAAGTAGATCTTCTTGTACGGGCAGCCGCTGATGCACATGCGCCAGCCGCGGCATTTTTCCTGGTCGATGAGGACGATGCCGTCCTCTTCGCGCTTGTAGATCGCCCCGCTCGGGCAGGACGCCGCGCACGCAGGATTGAGGCAGTGCTCGCACAGGCGCGGCAGGTACATCATGAAGGTGTTTTCGTATTCACCGTAGATGTCGGCCTGGATCTGGTCGAAGTTCTTGTCCTTGCGCCGCTTGGCGAACTCGGTGCCAAGGATTTCTTCCCAGTTCGGCCCCCACTCGATCTTTTCCATGCGCTTGCCGGACACCACCGAGCGCGGCCGCGCGGTCGGCTGGTGCTCGCCCAGGGGCGCGGTGTGCAGGTGCTGGTAGTCGAAGTCGAACGGCTCGTAGTAGTCGTCCAGGCTCGGCAGATCGGGGTTGGCGAAGATGTTCGCCAGCACCCGGAACTTGCCGCCGATGCGCGGGTTGATCGAGCCGTTGGCGTTGCGCTGCCAGCCGCCCTTCCACTTGTCCTGGTTTTCCCACTCTTTCGGGTAGCCGACCCCGGGCTTGGATTCAACGTTGTTGAACCAGGCGTATTCCATGCCTTCGCGGCTGGTCCAGACGTTCTTGCAGGTGATCGAACAGGTGTGGCAGCCGATGCATTTGTCCAGGTTGAGGACCATGCCGATTTGTGAACGGATCTTCATGACAGTGCTCCTTATTCCATCTCGGTCGGCAGCGGACGGGGCAGCTCATCGCCGCGCGAGCCGTCGAGCCAGTCGACCTTGGCCATCTTGCGCACCACGACGAATTCGTCGCGGTTGCAGCCGACCGTGCCGTAATAGTTGAAGCCATAGGCCTGTTGCGCGTAGCCGCCGATCATGTGGGTCGGCTTGAGCACCACGCGGGTGACCGAGTTGTGGTGGCCGCCGCGGGTCTTGGTGGTCTCGGCGCCGGGCACGTTCACGATCCGCTCCTGGGCGTGGTACATCATCACCATGCCCTCCTTGACCCGTTGGCTGACCACCGCCCGCGCAGTCAGCGCGCCGTTGGCGTTGAAGCACTCGATCCAGTCGTTGTCCTCGATGCCGGCCTTCTTCGCATCAATCTCCGAGAGCCAGACGATCGGCCCGCCACGGCTCAGGGTGAGCATCAGCAGGTTGTCGCTGTAGGTGCTGTGGATGCCCCACTTCTGGTGCGGGGTGATCCAGTTCAGGACGATCTCGGTCTCGCCGTTGCTGCGCTTGTCTTTCACCCCGGCGATGGTGCGGGTGTTGACCGGTGGCCGGTAGCTCATCAACTGCTCGCCGAACGCCTGCATCCACGGGTGATCCTGGTAGAACTGCTGGCGGCCGGTGATGGTCCGCCACGGGATGTTCTCGTGGACGTTGGTGTAGCCGGCGTTATAGCTGACGTGATCGTCCTCGAGCCCCGACCAGGTCGGGCTGGAGATGATCTTGCGCGGCTGCGCCTGAATGTCGCGAAAGCGGATCGCTTCGTGGGCCTTGGACAGCGCCAGGTGGCTGTGGTCGATGCCGGTGAATTGCGACAGCGCCGCCCAGGCCTTGACCGCCACGTGGCCATTGGTTTCCGGGGCCAGCGAGAGAATCACCTCGGCGGCGTCGATGGCAGTGTCGATCTTCGGCCGGCCCTGGCTGATGCCCGCCTCGACTTCGCGGTAGTTCAGCTCACCGAGAAACTTCACTTCTTCATCGGTGTTCCAGTTGATGCCCTTGCCGCCATTGCCGAGTTTTTCCAGCAGCGGGCCGAGCGAGGTGAACTGCTTGTAGATATTCGGATAGTCGCGCTCGACCACCTGCAGGTTCGGTGCGTTCTTGCCCGGCTGCGGGGCGACGCCGGCGGTTTTCCAGTCGCTGCCGCCAAACGGCTGGGCCAGCTCGCCGACGCTGTCATGCATCAGCGGCACGGTGACCAGGTCCTGCTCGATACCCAGGTGCCCTTGGGCCATGGCCGAGAAGGCCTTGGCGATGCCCTTGTAGATCTCCCAGTCCGAGCGCGATTCCCAGGCCGGGTCAATGGCTGCCGACAACGGGTGGATGAACGGGTGCATGTCCGAGGTGTTCATGTCGTCCTTCTCGTACCAGGTCGCGGTCGGCAGGACGATGTCGGAATACACGCAGGTCGAGGACATGCGGAAATCCAGGGTAGTCACCAGGTCGAGCTTGCCGATGGCGCCGTCGTCGACCCATTCGGCCTCTTGCGGCTTGCAGTCGCCGACCTGGCCGATGTCTTCGTTCATCACCCCGTTGCGGGTGCCGAGCAGGTACTTGAGCATGTACTCGTGGCCCTTGCCCGAGGAGCCAAGCAGGTTGGACCGCCAGATGAACATGTTGCGCGGGAAGTTGACCGGGTTGTCCGGCTGCTCGCAGGCAAAGCGCAGGCTGCCTTCGTGCAGGCCCTTGACCACGTAGTCCTTGGGCGCCATGCCGGCTGCGGCGGCGTCGCGGCAGATGTGCAGCGGGTTGGTGTTGAGCTGCGGCGCGCTGGGCAGCCAGCCGGCGCGTTCGGCGCGGATGTTGTAGTCCAGGGCGTGTTCGGGAAACTCGCGCTTGTCGGCCAGCGGCGAGAGCACGTCGTGCATGCTCATCTTCTCATGACGCCATTGCGAGCTGTGGGCGTAGAAGAAGCTGGTGCCGTTCATCTGCCGTGGCGGCCGGCTCCAGTCCAGGCCAAAGGCCAGCGGCAGCCAGCCACACTGCGGGCGCAGTTTTTCCTGGCCGACGTAGTGGGCCCAGCCGCCACCGGTCTGGCCGACGCAACCGCAGAGCATGAGCATGTTGATCAGCCCGCGGTAGTTCATGTCCATGTGGTACCAGTGGTTCATCGCCGCGCCGACGATAATCATCGAGCGGCCACGGGTCTTGTCGGCGTTGTCGGCAAACTCGCGGGCGATCTGGATGGCTTTCTCGCGGCTGACGCCGGTGATCTGCTCCTGCCAGGCCGGGGTGCCGGGCACGCTGGCGTCGTCGTAGTCGCGGGCCACATTGGCGCCGCCCAGGCCACGGTCGATGGCAAGGTTGGCCGCCGACAGGTCGAACACCGTGGCCACCTTGACCTGGCTGCCGTCGGCCAGGGTCAGGCTGCGCACCGGCACGCGGCGGTACTGCACGGCGTCGCCGGCGACATGCTGGAAGTGCTCGTGGCTCTCGCCGGCAAAGTACGGGAAGGCCACTTCGGCGACGTCGCCACCGATCAGGCTCAGGGTCAGGTCGATCTCGCGGCCTTCGCCGCCTTCACGGGCAAGGATGTTCCACTTGCCCTGCTCGCCCCAGCGGTAGCCAATCGAACCCTGGGGCGAGACCAGCTCGCCGTCGGCGTCCAGGGCAATGGTTTTCCACTCGGGGTTGTTGTCCTGGCCAAGGTTGTTTGCCAGGTCCGAGGCGCGCAGGAAGCGGTCCGGCTGATAGCCGTTGCCCGGCGCGGTGCCGAGCATCGGCTTGAGCAGCACCAGCACCGGCAGGTCGGTGTAGCGCTTGGCGTACTCGGTAAAGTAGGCGCTGGGCCGGTCGAGGTGAAATTCCTTGAAGATCACATGGTTGAAGGCCTGGGCCAGGGCGGCGTCGGTACCCTGCTTGGGGTTGAGCCACAGGTCGGTGAGCTTGGCCACTTCCGAATAGTCGGGGGTGATGGCCACGGTCTTGGTGCCTTTGTAGCGCACCTCGGTAAAAAAATGCGCGTCGGGGGTGCGGGTCTGCGGAACGTTGGAGCCCCAGGCGATGATGTAGTTGGAGTTGTACCAGTCGGCCGATTCCGGCACGTCGGTCTGCTCGCCCCAGACCATCGGCGAGGCCGGCGGCAGGTCGCAGTACCAGTCGTAGAAGCTCAGGCAGGTGCCGCCCAGCAGCGACAGGTAGCGGGCACCGGCGGCGTAGCTGACCATCGACATCGCCGGGATCGGCGAGAAGCCCACCACCCGGTCGGGGCCGTATTGCTTGATGGTGTAGACGTTGGCGGCGGCGATGATCTCGGTGACTTCATCCCAGCTGGAACGAATGAAGCCGCCCATGCCGCGCTTGCTCTTGTAGCTGTCGGCCTTGGCCTGGTTCTCGACGATGCTGGCCCAGGCTTCGACGGGCGCCAGGTTCTGGCGCGCCTCACGCCACAATTTGAGCAGCGGCTTGCGGATCTTCGGGTACTTCAGGCGGTTGGCGCTGTAGATGTACCAGCTGTAGCTGGCACCCCGCGGGCAGCCGCGCGGCTCGTGGTTGGGCAGGTCGTTGCGGGTTCGCGGGTAGTCGGTCTGCTGGGTTTCCCAGGTGATCAGGCCGTTCTTCACGTAGATCTTCCACGAGCAGGAGCCGGTGCAGTTGACCCCGTGGGTGGAGCGCACGATCTTGTCGTACTGCCAGCGCGAACGGTAGACGTTCTCCCAGTCGCGCGACTCTTTGCGGGTTTCGCCATGACCGTCGGCGAACTCGCCCTGCTTGCGATTGAAGAACCGCAGTTGATCCAGTAAATGACTCATGGTGCTTTCCTCTCAGGCTTGCGGCTGCGGGGTTCTGCGCCCCGCCCGGGCAAGGTGTGAATTCGGGGTACTGTCAGCAGGGGGTCGCAGCGCCTTTGCGTGCGTACCACCACCAGGTCACGACGATGCAGCTCAGGTAAAAGCCGACGAACAGGTAGAAGGCCATCTGCGGGCCACCGGTCAGGGCCATGGAGGTGCCGAAGGTCTTGGGGATGAAGAACGCGCCGAAGGCACCCATCGCCGAGCTGAAGCCGAGCACTGCGGCCGATTCCTTGCCGGCGTTCTTCAGCGCCTGTTCGCGGGCGGCGGCGCCTTTGCCGCTGGCGGCCTGTTCGTGCAGGGTGCGAAAGATCACCGGGATCATGCGGAAGGTCGAACCGTTGCCGATGCCGGTGGTGATGAACAGCAGCATGAACATGCCGAGAAAGCCGTAGAAGTTGCTGCTCTCGCCCTGGGCGGGGATGAACGCCAGCACGCCGAAGACCATGACGATCATCAGCACGAAGTTCCACAGGGTCACCCGTGCGCCGCCGAGCTTGTCGGCCAGCCAGCCACCGAGCGGGCGCACCAGGGCGCCGACCAGCGGGCCGAGGAAGGCGAAGGTCAGGGCGTTAACCTGCGGGAAAGCGGTCTTGATCAGCAGCGGAAAGGCGGCGGAAAAACCGATGAACGAGCCGAAGGTTGCCAGGTACAGCCAGCACATCAGCCAGTTGTGCTTGCGCTTGAAGATCACCGCCTGCTCGCTGAACGAAGCCTTGGCGCTGGACAGGTCGTTCATGCCGAACCAGGCCAGCACCGTGACCAGGACAATGAACGGCACCCAGATGAAACCGGCGTTCTGCAGCCACAGCTGACCACCATCGGCCAGCATCTGCGGCTGGCCACCGAGGGCGCCGAACAGGCCGAAGGTGATCACCAGCGGCACACAGAACTGCATCACCGAAACGCCGAGGTTACCCAGCCCGGCGTTCAGGCCCAGGGCGGTGCCCTGCTGCGACTTGGGGTAGAAAAAGCTGATATTGGACATGCTCGAGGCGAAGTTGCCGCCGCCAAAGCCGCACAGCAGCGCGATGATCACGAACACGCTGTAGGGGGTGTTCGGGTCTTGCACGGCAAAGCCCATCCACAGCGACGGTGCCAGCAGCGAGGCGGTGCTCAGGGCGGTCCAGCGCCGGCCGCCGAAGATCGGCACCATGAACGAGTAGAACACCCGCAAGGTCGCCCCCGAGAGCCCGGGCAAGGCGGCCAGCCAGAACAACTGGTCAGTGCTGAAGCTGAAGCCGATGGCATTCAGGCGCACGATCACCGTGCTCCACACCATCCACACGGCAAAGGCCAGCAGCAGTGCGGGGATCGAGATCCACAGGTTGCGGGTGGCGGTCTGCTTGCCGCTTCGCCCCCAGAACGCGGGGTCTTCCGGGCGCCAGTCGTGAATCACCGGGCCTTGGTCAGGCTGTTTAAGAACCGACATGGTCTTCTCCTTGGGCAATGCTGGAAAACGGGGGCGTTACGGCTGCAGGCTGTCTGCCCAGCAGCGGGCGCTTGCGGATTTCGCTGAAGTACATCCAGGTGAGCGAGACCCAGACCACGCCGTACATCAACATGAAGCAGGAGGAGCGCACGCCGGTGAGGTCCACCAGCGCGCCGAACAGGATCGGCAGAATGAAGCCGCCCAGGCCGCCGGCCAGGCCGACGATGCCGGACACCGCGCCCATGTTCTGCGGGTAGTCGTTGGCGATGTACTTGAACACCGAGGCCTTGCCGAAGGCGAAGGCGATGCCCATGACGAACAGCAGCACGGTGAACAGCGCAGGGTTCAGGCCGATGTGAAAGTCCAGCGGGCCGTTGATGGTCTGCACCTGCAGCTGGGTTTGCGGGTACGAGAGCAGGAACAGGCAGATCCAGCTGACCCACAGCACCCACCAGGTCACGCTCTGCGCGCCCCAGCGGTCCGACATCCAGCCGCCGACGGCGCGCAGCACGCCACCCGGCAGTGAGAAGCAGGCGGCCAGCAGCGCCGCGCTTTGCAGGCTGAAGCCATATTCCTGGACGTAGTACTTGGTCATCCACAGCGCCAGGGCCACGTAGCCGCCGAAGACGATCGAGTAGTACTGGCAGTAGCGCCACACCGCAGGCTCGGCCAGGGCCTTGAGCTGCTCGCCAAGGCTCGCGCCGCTGGCGCTGCGATGGGCCTTGTTGTCGGCACTGAGCAACCAGAACAGCAGCGCGGTAATGAACAGGATGGCGCTGAACACCTTCGGCACCAGCTGCCAGCTGCCGGCGGCAATCAGTGCCGGGGCGAGGAACTTGGTGACCGCGGCGCCTGCGTTGCCGGCACCGAAAATGCCCATGGCCAGGCCCTGGTTGTCTTGCTCGAACCACTTGGCAACATAGGCGATGCCCACCGAGAACGAGCCACCGGCCAGGCCGACGAACAAACCCAGGACCAGGAACTGCCAATAGGCCGTGGCGTGGCTGATCAGGTACAGCGGCAGCACGCAGGCGAGCATCAACAGGAAGAACACGCTGCGCCCGCCAAAGCGGTCGGTGAGCATGCCCAGCGGCAGGCGCACCAGCGAGCCGGTCAGTACCGGGGTGGCGGCCAGCAGGCCGAACTGGGTTTCGTTGAGCTGGAGCAGGTCCTTGATCGGCACGCCGAGCACAGCAAACATCATCCAGACCATGAAGCAGACGGTGAAGGCCAGCGTACTCATGCCCAATACCAGGCCTTGGCGTATTCGCGGTTGAGTCATCTCGGGTCTCCAGTCAGGTAGCCATGGCCGGCAGACTAGAGAGGCAAACCCCGATAAAACTTGACCCCGATCAAAGAAGCCCTGGCGCCCCTGGGCCTATGCTTGTACTGCCTACCTCCAACGAGGTAGCGCCGAAAAACCTCTAAACCCTTTGTTTATCAGGGCCTTGTCAAGTTTCTCAGCGCCATCGCAAGAAATCTGACAGTTGCAAACTCTTTAGAGGTAGAGCGCCAGGGAAGGCTGCGAAACGATCAGCTGCAACCCCCTGGAGTGCTCCATGTACCGCTTTCCACTCATCGCCCCCGGCCGCCGTCCATGATCGGCTGGCTGCGCAGCTCGTTGCCCGCGCGCGCCGGCCTGGCGGTGATTCTGATTGCCGTGCTGGCCCTGGCCAGCTCGCTCAGCGCCGGCCTGATCGCCTGGTTCAGCCAGGGCGATGCGGCGGCGATCAATACCGCAGGCTCGGTGCGCATGGAGACCTACCACCTGAGCTGGAAGCTCGCCGCCGGTGCCGAGCCTGCCGAGCTTGAGCGCATCCGCGACAGCCTGCAGCAACGGCTCAACAGCCCGGCCCTGCAAGCGGTGCTCGAAGACGGCAAGAACCTTGAACTGCAGGCCAGCTACCAGCGCTTGCAGGACTACTGGCAGCACACCCTGTTGCCAGCCTTGCAGCGCGGCGACGCCGCCACGTTTCAGGCCAGCACCCTGCCCTTCGTCAACCAGCTCAACCAGTTCGTCAGCCTGCTGCAGCGCCAGAGCGAGCATAAGCAGGGCTGGCAGCAAGTGATCCAGGGCGCGGCGCTGTTCACCACCATGATCGTCCTGCTGTTCGGCCTGTATGAACTGCAATACAACGTCATCACGCCGCTCAAGGAATTGGTCGACGCCACCCAGCGCTTTCGCCGTGGCGAGTTCCAGGCGCGGGTCAATCATCAGTCGGCAGACGAACTTGGCGAATTGGCCACCCGCTTCAACGCCATGGCCGAAACCATCGAACACTCCCACCGCACCCTGCAAAGCCAGGTGCAGCAAAAAACCCTCAACCTGCAGCAGGCCAATGCCGCCCTTGAGCTGCTGTACCAGAGCAGCCGCAGCCTGGCCACGCGGCGGGCCAACGCCGAGGGCCTGGATGAGCTGATCCGGCGCTTTCAACAGCGCTTGCCGGGCCTGCGCCTGTCGCTGTGCCTGCAAGGCCAGTTGCAGGCCCCGGCCCAGCAACTGCTGGCCCTGCATGGCGCCGCCAGCCGCAAGATCTGCGCCAGCAGCGACTGCGCCAGTTGCCAGCGCCACCAGCGCACCCTGCGCCATACCTTCAGCATCAGCAACCAGGGCAGCACCCTCGGTGAGCTGAAGGCGCACTTTATCGACGGCCACGAGCCACAAGCCTGGGAAACCGAGCTGATCCAGGCCCTGGCCAACCTGATCGGCACCTCGCTGTCGCTCAAGCGCCAGCGCGAACAGGACCATCGCCTGGTGCTGCTCGAAGAACGCGCGATCATCGCCCGCGAGCTGCACGATTCGCTGGCCCAGGCGCTGTCGTACATGAAGCTGCAGGTCAGCCGCATGCAAACCCTGATGCGCCGTGGCGAGCCGGTGGCAACCCTTGAGAACGTCACCGCCGAGCTGCGCGAAGGCCTGAACAACGCCTACCGGCAGTTGCGCGAACTGCTCACCACCTTTCGCCTGCAGATCCATGACGCAGGCCTGGTGCAGGAGCTCAAGGACACCGCCGAAGAGTTTTCCCGCCGGGGCGAGTTCCAGGTGCACCTGCACGTCGACAGCCTGGCCTTCGAGCTGTCGGCCAGCGAACAGATCCACATTCTGCAGATCACCCGCGAGGCGCTGTCCAACTGCCTGCGCCATGCCCATGCGCAGAACGCCTGGCTGCAATTGCGCCAGCACGGCGAGCAGGTCTGCCTGTCGATCGAGGACGATGGCCGTGGTTTCAGCGCCACCCACGACCTGCGTGAACACCACGGCCTGAACATCATGGACGAGCGGGCGCGCAGCCTGCGCGGCCAGTTGCAAATTGTTGGCCGGGCGCCGCAAGGCACCCGGGTACAGATGGAATTTCGCCCGGAATTTCTCGGGCACTTGAACGAAGGTAACCCTGCATGAGCCCCTCCCCGCGCTACCGGATACTGCTGGTCGACGACCACCCGATGATGCGCCATGGCATTCGCCAGATGCTTGAACTGGAAGACGACTTCGAGATCGTCGGCGAGGCCAGCCACGGCGAACAAGCCCTGGCCCTGATCGCGCCGCTGCAACCTGACCTGCTGCTGCTGGACAACAACATGCCGCAGATGAACGGCATCGAAACCCTGCGCCATCTGCGCAGCCAGGGCTTTGCCGGCAAGGTGCTGCTGTTTACCGTGTCCGATGCCGAAGACGATATCCGCGATGCCCTGCGCCTGGACGCCGACGGCTACCTGCTCAAGGACATGGAGCCGGAGCTGTTGATCCAGTACATCCGCGATGCCATGAACGGCGCCCTGGTGATCAGCCCGGGGCTGACCCGGGTCATGGCCCAGGCCCTGCGCTCACCGCCGCGCCAGGCCGACGTCGAGCTCACCGAACGCGAACGCCAGGTGCTGAAAACCATCGCCAGCGGCTACAGCAACAAGGTCATCGGCCACAAGCTGGGGATCACCGAAGGCACGGTCAAGGTGCATGTGAAGAACCTGCTGCACAAGCTCGGCCTGCGCTCGCGGGTGGAGGCGGCGGTGTGGGCCCTTGAGCACCTGCGCCACAGTGCCTGAGCCGGCGACTGCCCCTTTGGAGGTAGACCGGCAGAGGCATAGGCCGCCGGCGCCACGGGTTCTACCATAGGCGCCAGCGGAGGTACGCCATGCTGACACACCCTTCTAGCGTTCTGCTTTTACGTCGCCATCACCTGTTCAGCCAACTGCCGGAGAAAGTCTTCGAAGCCGTCTGCAGCCTGGCCATGCTCCGGCGCCTGGGCTGTCATGACACGCTCATGCACCAGGGCGACCCGGCCAAGCGCTTCTTCTTGCTGGTCAGCGGCCAGATCAAGCTGTACCGGCTCAGCGCCGAGGGCCAGGAACACCTGGTGGAGATCATCCAGCCGGGCCAGACCTTTGCCGAGGCGCTGCTGTTCAGCCAGGCGCGCAGCTACCCGGTGACGGCCACGGCGCTCAAGGATTGCCTGCTGATCAGCATCGACGGCGGCCACTACCGCAATGCCCTGGAAGACCAGCCGCAGGTGTGCCTGGCGATCCTGGCGAGCATGAGCATCCACCTGCACCAGCGCCTCAAGGACATCGACACGCTGACCTCGGCCAGCGCCAGCCGGCGGGTGATCAACTTTTTGCTGCAGGAGTGCGACCCGGACAGCGGCCGGCTCGAGTTGCAGGTGTCCAAGCGCCTGGTGGCCTCCAAGCTGGGGATCCAGCCGGAGACCTTTTCGCGCACCCTGCACCGCCTGGTGGAACGCGGCCTGATCGCCATGGAGCGGCGCAGCATCCAGATCCTCAAAGCCGACGAGCTGGCCGGCTACACGGGCTAGCCCGCGCGCCGGCGCTGCCCTCAGCTTGCCGCCAGGCCCTTGCCGGCGCGTTCCAGGTTGCGCCACAACCACACCGGCAGCACCTCGGGGTCGAGGCTGTCGATCAGGTTTTTCAGGGTCAGGCCCAGCTCGGTGTCGCCCTCGATCACCAGGCGGCGGCGAAAGAACAGGGTGTCCGGGTCTTCCTGACGGCTGGCCAGCAACAGGAACTCGCGCCAATTGCCGCGAATGGTCACATCGGCCCTGGCCCGCTCGGCGATCTGCAGGCCCTCGCGGTTGCGCGTCAGGTACCAGGTCAGGTCGAGGTCAGGGATGCGCAGGCACAGCCAGCGCCCGCGCAACAGGTCGAACTCACCGTCGCGCAAGGGCTCGGCCAGGCAGCGGTTGAGCGCCTGCTGCAAGGCCACGCGCTGGATCACAAAGGGCACCTTGCGCACCAACGGCAGGACCTTGTCGGCGCCTTTGAGCAGCCATTGCGTACGGTTCAGCACAGGCCCACCTCCTCGACCCGCAACATGCCCGCCTGGCCATGCCAGTAGCCGTTGCAGCCGTCGACACAGAGCGGCGGCGCCTCGCCCTGGCGCACCCGGGCAAAGGCCTCGATCACCTCGGCCATGCCCTGGGCGCGCGGGCTCAGGCGCAGCAGGTCGGCGCCGCAGGCTTGCAACCCGGCATAGTCGGCCAGCAGGTTGGTGACTTCGGCGGACATGGTCTGGATGCCGTTGAGGGTGAACAGCGCCTGGCCTTCCTGGCTGCTCAGGGCCAGGCCATCGGGGTAGTTGATGCAACAGAACTGGCAGTCATCCTTGGGCCGGTTTTCCGCCCGCGCGGTAAAGCAGCGCGCCGAATAGGCCAGCGGCAGGTGGCCATAAGCGAAGACCTCGACCTCGGGCAGTTCACGGCCCAGTTCAACGGTCTGGTCGAGCACCGCGCGAATCAGCGCCGCCGAGCACTCCACCGGCGGCACCCAGCGGATCATCCCGCAATCGAGCAGCTTGGCCAGGGCGTGGCCGTTGTAAAGGTTGAGCGCCGGCCCGGCCACGAACGGCAGCTTGCGCTCGGCCAGGTACTGCACCGCGCCCATGTCGTTGGCCTCCACCAGCAACTCGCCGTTATCGCACAGGCGGCGCAGGCTGGAGAGCTCGGACGCAGCTTCGATCAGGGTCAGGCTCGACAGCACGATCTGCGCCGGGCTGCAGGCCTGTAGCTCGCGGCCCAGGCCCAGCCAGTGGTCGAGGTTCATCGCCCGGCGTTTCGAGCAGACGGTTTCCCCCAGGTAAATCACATCCAGGGGCAAAGCCGACATTTCGCTGTAGAAACGCCCCAATTGTTCCTTGTTCCAGTAGTACAACACGGGTCCCAGGCTGAGCTTCATGTGCAGTCCCTTATTGCCATGATCGATGGTAAGCACCCAGGGTGGTCTGGCTGCCTTCGGACAAACCGGCCAGCACCTGGCGCCACTGCGCCTTGACCGTGAAGCGTTGCGGCGCCAGGCGGTGGGCGTCGAGCGCGGCGCGCCAGACCTGGGTGACCTGCTCGACATACGCCGGGCTGCGCTGACGGCCTTCGATCTTGACCGCCTCGACGCCCATGGCGGCGAGCTCTGGCAGCAGGTCGAGGGTGTCGAGGCTGGTGGGCTCTTCCAGGGCGTGGAAGCGCTTGCCGCCGACCAGGAAGCGGCCCTTGCACAAGGTCGGGTAGCCGGCGGGTTCGTCAGCTTGATAGCGGTCGATCAGCACCTCGCTCAGGCGCGCGCTGAGGCCATCGGCATCTTCGCTCCAGCGCACCGCCTTGGCCGGCGAACACACGCCGCACAGGTTCGGCGACTCGCCGGTGATGTACGAGGACAGGTGGCAGCGCCCTTCGGCCATGATGCACAGGCTGCCGAAGGCGAACACCTCGATCGGTACCGTGGTGCTGGCAGCGACCTGACGCACCTGGGCCAGCGACAGCACCCGCGGCAGTACGGCGCGGCGGATGTTGTAGTGCCGGGCGTAGAATGCCAGGGCACTGGCGTTGGTGGCCGAGCCCTGGACCGAGAGGTGCAGGTTCAGTTGCGGGTGGCGCTCGGCGGCGTAGCCGAGCACCCCCGGGTCGGCGGCGATCAGGGCATCGACACCATGGTCGGCGGCGCGGTCCACCGCCCGCTGCCAGCGCTCCCAACCCAGCGGTTGCGGGTAGGTGTTGACTGCGACATAGAGCTTGCGATTGTGCTGGCGGATATGGCCGACGGCGGCGTCGAACTGCTTGTCGTCCATGTTCAGGCCGGCGAAATGGCGGGCGTTGGTGTCATCGCGAAAGCCGACATACACCGCATCGGCGCCTTGGCGCACCGCGGCTTTGAGCGCAGGCAGGTTGCCTGCCGGGCAGACCAGTTGCATGGGTTTTCCTCATCAAAGAAACCTATCTCCACTGGCCTGCGCGGTTGACACAGGCCCGGAGCACTGGAAAAAGCGCTGCCAGTCTAGCCAGCGCCTCCAGCAGAACCTTGACGGCAATCAAGGCCACTCACTGCATCAGCTCGGCAAATGACAAAAACTGTACGCTGTCGTGTTTGTGCACCTGTTGCTCGCACTCCACCAGCGCCAGGCCGTCGGCCCAGCAGGCGGCGCTGAGCATCGCCGAACTTTGCTGCGGGTGCAGTTGCACGCTGGACTGGCCGTTGGCCTCGGGCAGCAAGCGCGCCCGCAGGTACTGGCGGCGCTTGTTGCGTTGCAGCCAGTCAAAACCCGCCGGCAGCGCCACGGGCCGTGGCAGCACATCGCGCACGCCCTGGGCGCGCAGCAGCCATGGCCTTACCACCACCAGTGCAGTGATCAGTGCCGCAGCGGGGTTGCCCGGCATGCCGATCCACGGCCGCCCCGCCACCTCGCCAAAGGCCAGGGGCTTGCCCGGCTGGATCGCCAGGCGCCAGAAATCAACACGGCCCAGCGCCTGGATGGCTTGTTTGAGGTGATCTTCCTCGCCCACCGACACACCGCCAGAGGTCAGTAACAGGTCGCACTCAGCCGCGGCCAGGTTAAGCGCGTGCTTGCTGGCCGCCAGCTCATCGGCCATCACCCCGTAGTCATGCACCTCGACGCCCCAGCCTTGCAACAGGGCCGTCAGGCAATAGCGGTTGCTGTTGTAGATCTGCCCCGGGGCCAGCGGCTGGCCGGGTTCACGCAGCTCGTCGCCGCTGCTCAGCAAAGCGACGCGCAAGGGCCGATGGACCTCGACCCAGGCCAGCCCCGAGGCGGCCAGCAGGCCCAGCTCCTGGGCGCGCAGGCGCTTGCCGGCCTGCAGCAGCAGATGACCTTCGCGCACCTCTTCGCCGGCCTTGCGCACATGCGCGCCAAGGCTTGCGGCCGGCAGCCAGACCTGCTCGCCGTCAACCCGGCACAGCTCTTGCGGGGCCACCGTGTCGGCGCCTGGCGGCAAGGGTGCGCCGGTAAAGATGCGCACCGCCTGGCCTGGCTGCAATGCAGTACTGGCCTGCTGGCCGGCAGCGATGCGCCCGGCCAGGGTCAGGCAACCGCCCGCCGCAGGCAGGTCGGCGGCCCTGAAGGCAAAACCGTCCATGGCGCTGTTATCCCAGCCCGGCAGGCTGCGCGGGGCGTGGATATCGGCCGCCAGCACCCGGCCCAGGGCCTGCTCCAGCAAAACCATCTGCGCCGCCGGTGGTGGCGGCGCCTGTTCGAGCAAATGGCGGATCGCCTGGTCGACCGGGATCAGCTTGCCGCTGTCGCACACGCGCCCGCTCATGGCCGCGTCCCACAGGCGTCGATGGCCTGCTCGGGTTGAGCCTTGAGATGCGGGGCGAAATTGCACGGGCCGGTGCGGCTGTCGAGCTGGCTGTCGAGGATCTGCGTCCAGGCCGTGCGACAGGCGCCGGGCGAGCCCGGCACACAGCACACCAGCACGCCATTGCTCATGCCGGCCAGCGCGCGCGACTGCAGGCTGGACATGCCGATTTCGGCCAGCGACACCTGGCGGAACAACTCGCCAAAGCCCTCGACGTGTTTGTCCAGCAACGGCAGCACCGCCTGCGGGGTGTTGTCGCGGGCGGTAAAGCCGGTGCCGCCGGTAGTCAGTACCACCTGCACCTTGGGGTCGGCGATCCAGCGCGAGAGCGTGGCGCGGATCTGGTAGATATCGTCCTTGACCAGGTCGCGCTCAAGCAGCACATGCCCGGCCGCCTGCAGCAGGTCGACAAGGGTCTGCCCCGAGCTGTCGGTATCAAAGTTGCGCGTGTCGCTGATGGTCAGCACAGCGATGTTCAGGGGTTCAAACGTGCGTTGCGCCAGATGGGCCATGGCCTGGGCTCCGGTGAGATAGGGATGGGCCCAAGCCTGAACCTAAAGCCTGGGCGAACCTATTCCTCCTTGGAGGTATCTCTTCGGACTCAGGGCGCCAGGCGCTGGCGCGTCCATTGCCCGCCCTGATAGCGGTAGTCGAGGCGGTCGTGCAAACGGTCGGCACGGCCTTGCCAGAACTCCATGCGTTCAGGCTTCAGGCAGTAGCCGCCCCAGTGCTCGGGGCGGCGCAGGGGTTGTTCGACGAAGCGGCGGATGGTCTGCGCGAGCATCGCCTGCAACTCGTCGCGGTCGGCCAGCGGCCGGCTTTGCGGCGACGCCCAGGCGCCCAGGCGGCTGGCTTCGGGGCGTGAATCGAAGTAAGCATCGGACAGCTGCGGATCAAGCCGCGCCACCGGCCCTTCAATGCGAACCTGGCGCTCCAGCCCCGGCCAGAAGAAAGTCATCGCCGCATAGGGATTGGCCGCCAGCTCCTGGCCCTTGGCACTCTGGTAGTTGCCGAAGAAGGTAAAGCCCTGTTCGTCAACGCCCTTGAGCAGCAATACCCGGCAATGCGGGCGGCCAGTGGCGTCCACCGTGGCCAGGTGCATACTGTTGGCCTCCACCGGCTCGCGCTCGGTTTCGCGGGCCTGTTGCAGCCACTGGGCAAAGAGGCTCAGAGGCTCCAGCGGCGCTTCGGCTTCCTGCAGGCCACCGAGGGTGTAGTTGCGACGCATCTGGGCAAGGGACAACGGCATGGCGATGATCTCCTGGTTAGGTGTGCGCAGTCTGTAAGCAGCGCCCCGCCCGCACCTTGACCGCCATCAACGCCAGCGGCGTTACTTGAGGCGCAAACGCCTGGCCAGTTTGTGCAGGTTGCTCGGGTCGAGCGCCAGCAGCCGCGCGGCGCTGGCCCAGTTGTCGCCGCTCAGTTGCAGGGCCTGGGCAATGGCCTGGCGCTGGCAGGCGTCGACGGCTTCGCTCAGGGAGCTGAACGCCAGCGCCGGTGGTGCCCCCTGCTCTGCCACTGGCGCGGCTGCCGGCGCACTGTCGAGGTCGAGCACCTGCGGCTCCAGGGTAATGATCAGGTTGCGGCTGCCCTCGCGGCTCAGCTGCTTGAGCGCGGCGCGGCTGATTACATGCTCAAGCTCGCGCACATTGCCCGGCCAGTGGTAAGCCAGCAGCGCCCGCTCGGCCGCCGGCGACAGGCGCAAGCCGCGCAGGCCCAGGCGGGTGCGGTTGAGCTCAAGGAACTGCCCGGCAATCATCAACACATCGTCGCCGCGCTCGCGCAGCGGCGGGATCGGTAGCGGATACACCGACAGGCGATGGTAGAGGTCGGCGCGAAACAGACCGTCGCGGATGCTGTCGGGCAAGTGCCGGTTGGTCGCGGCGATGATGCGCACATCCACGTGCAGCGGCTTGTCGGCGCCCAGGCGCTGGATCTCGCCGTTCTGCAACGTGCGCAGCAGCTTGGCCTGCACGCTCAGCGGCAGTTCGCCGACTTCATCAAGAAACAGCGTGCCACCGTTGGCCGCATCGAAGCGCCCGGCGCGGTCGCTGCTGGCGCCTGAAAACGCACCTTTGACATGGCCGAACAGCTCACTTTCGGCCAGGGATTCGGGCAAGGCCGCGCAGTTGACCTGGATCAGCGGCTTGTGGCGGCGCCGCGATAAACCATGCAAGCGGCGGGCGAACAGCTCCTTGCCGACCCCGGTCTCGCCCAGCAGCAACACCGGCAGTTCGGCGTCGGCGAGCAGTTCGATCTCGTTGAGCAACTGCTGCAGCACCGGGCTATGGCCAAGAATCTCGCTCGCTTCCAGCGGCGCACGCAGGTCCTGGGGTTCGCTGCGCGACAGGCGCAGGCTGCGGTTTTCCTGCTCCAGGCGGGTGACCCGCAGGGCCGCTTCGATCTGCAAGGTGCAGCGTTTGAGTTCATCGCGGGCAGCGCTGTCGAAGGTCCCCGGCTGCAACGCATCGAGAGTGATCGCACCCCACAGTTGGCCTTCTACGTAAAGGCTGACGCCCATGCAGTCGTGCACAGCCAAGGGCTCATGCAGCGCGCTGTCGAGCAGGCCATCGTAAGGGTCCGGCAGGCGGCTGTCGGGTTCGAACCAGGTTGGCTCGCGCGAAGCCATGATCGCTGCCAGGCGCGGATGCCGGGCGATCACGAAGCGCCGGCCGAGGGCTTCGTGGACCAGCCCGACGCTGGCCTGCGGGCGCAGGCTGTCGCCCTCCAGGCGCAACAGCCCGACCGCGCCGCAGTTGAAGTACTCGCGCAGGGTTTGTACCAGGCGCTGCAAGCGCACGGCATTGGGCAGTTCGACGATCAGGTCGGCGGCCAGGCTTTCACGCAGCATGGTAGTTATTACCCTCTATGGTTATCGCTACCCGCAGGCAGGCGGGTAGATTTCACCACAAGCCCGGCGCCAGACCTTGATTTCGGGCAAGTAAAGCTGGCATGGGCGATGCAATCACCCTGGGACACTTTGCCAGCAGAGCAGGCCCCCTGATGAACCCGACCGAACTGATCGCCCATATCCTCACCCGCTACCACGATCGTCACCGTGAGCAACTGCCGGAACTGATCCGCCTGGCCCGACGCGTCGAGCAGGTCCATGGCGGCCACGCCCAGTGCCCCAACGGCCTGGCCGACCACCTGCAGGACATGCAGCAGGAACTTGAAGGGCACATGCTCAAGGAGGAACAGGTGCTGTTCCCGATGTTGCAACGGGGCATGGGTCGCCAGGCGGGTGCGCCGATCCAGGTGATGCGCATGGAGCACGACCAGCATGGTGAGGCGCTGGAGCGTTTGAGCCTGTTGACCAACGACATCAGCGCGCCGGAAGGTGCCTGCAACACATGGCGTACCCTGTACCGTGGGCTGGCGGAATTTCGCGAGGATTTGCTGCAGCATATTCATCTGGAGAACGATGTGCTGTTCGTCAAAGCCCTGGCTTGACGCACTGGCCTCATCGCGGGGCAAGCCCGCTCCTACAAATGGGTCTGTGTAGGCCAAACCTGTGGGAGCGGGCTTGACCCGCGATCGAGCGCGCAGCAGTTGTAATCCAGGCAAGGGCCCGCCTGAGTACGGCGCAGGCTAATGCCAATAGAACATCGCCTTGGCCAGTACCACGATCACCAACATATGGCCAAGAATGCTGCAGCGAATCCAACGCGCACGCCCCTCGCTCAAGTGATCGCGCTTGAGCCAGTACGCCAGCAACAGGTAATGGCCAATGATGCTCAGAGCCAGGACGATCTTCAGGCTCAGCAGGCTGGCAAAGCTGCTGGCCAACGGTTCGCTCAAGGCTGCGCGGTGATGCCAGGCCAGGCCAAGCCCCGCGCCGTACAACAACAGCACCACACCATGCAGCACCTTGCGTGAACGCACCGATAGCGCCTGGTCTACCCCGGCCAGCGCCGCCGCCGGCACGTGGCGGCGCGCCGCCTGCCAGATGAGCAGTTCAAAAAACAGCGTGCCGATAAAGGCGATGGCTGCCAGTAGATGAACCACCAACAAATACGGATACAGCATCCTTCGCCTCCAGGCGCTTAACCAGGGTGCCCGTCGACCCGGGCGCGCAACAGCATCGGCGCATAGCGCCAGGCATACAAGGCAAACGCCAGCACCCAGCACACGCCCGCCAGCCACAAACCGCCCAGCGGCAGCCACAGTACCAGCAACACCCGGCTGACCCCGGCCAGATTGAGCAGGATGAACGCCAGGGTCATCCCCGCCGGCGGCTGCAACGCCCGCCCGGTATGGCCAAGGCTGACCCGGGCGATCATCGCCAGGATCAACCCAGCCATGGCGCCGATGGTCAGGCAATGCACCGCCAGGCTCGGATTCAGCGCCACACCGAAATGCCACAGGGCCATGCCCAGGCAGGCCAGCACCAACCAGGCATAGGCCAGGTGCAGCGACCACAGCAGCGGCACCCGCCACAGCCCGTGGTCATACCAGCGCCACAGGCGTAGCCCGTGGCCGCACGCCAGGGCAGCAAACAGCGCGCCGATCCCGGTATTGGTGGTCAGCGCCGGCCCCGCCGCATACAACAGCGCCACCAGTGCCGAACCCGCCAGCAGCAGCCCGTCGAGCCACGGCCAGGGCACTACCGCCGCGGTGCGGCCCAAGCCGCGCTGGGTGAAGAACGGAATCACCCGCCCGCCAATCAGGCCCATCATCGCCCCGACCAGCCAGATGCCGCCGAGCACGCCCTGGCGCTGCCAACCGTCGTGCTCTTGCACCAGGCCATACACCGACAGGCCATCGACCGCCGTCAACAGCAGCAACACCATCACGATCGGGTAATTGCGTTTTTGCCGCACCTGCCACAGGGTGCGCCCCATCAGCACCGCCACCAGCAGCGGGAAGCCCAGTTCCAGCAGCGCCAGCAACGGCCAGGGCGCATTCACCAACCATGCTACCCGCCCGGCCAGCCAGAGCAACGCCAGGCCGGCCAGCGGCTTGCCGCTCAGGCCCGGCTGGCCGGTCCAGGTCTGCACCGCCGTGAGCACAAAGCCGGCAATGATCGCCAGGCCAAAACCGAACACCAGTTCATGCCGGTGCCAGGCCAGCCAGCCGCCGGCCGGCTGCCAGTTGCCCAGGGTGCCGTTCAGGGCCGCCAGCCACAGCGGTATCGCCAGCACTGCCAGGGCACAGCCCGCGAGGAACAACGGGCGGAACGCCAGGCGCAACAGCGGCACGATGGCCAACGCTTTACGCCGATCAAGAACTTGCATCAAGCCTCTCCTTACCTTGTTCCCGACAGCTCAGCGTGACCCGTCGGACTTGAGCAAGGTAGTGCAAGAGCCATGCCCCTCGCGGTTTGCGGGGCGCGGGCTCGGCCATGGGCTGAATTCGGGGTAACAATGACCCTGCCATGGTTGTTTCTACCCTTGTCATCCAGGGTATTTTCGACCCTCAAAAGAATAGTTGGCCAGGCTCAAAGACCGGCATCGTGATCGACCCATTGCTGCTGTTCGAACAGCTGGCAGATGGCATCCACGTTCACCCGCCCGGCGGGCAATATGCTGATGTGGCGCGCCGAGACCTCGACCAGCCCTGTCCGGCGCATGGCCTCCAGCTGGCGCCAGGCACTGGCGAAGTACTGGCGAAAATCCACGCCGTAGCGGGCCTCGATGGCCTGGATATCCAGCTCCAGGTCACAGGCCAGGCGTTCGCTGACGCCCTGGCGCAGTTGCTCATCGGCCTCGCAGCGCCAGCCGCGGCACGTAGGCAACTGATCGTTGCGCAACGGCTGCAGGTAGTGCGCCAGGGTCAGGGCGTTCTGCGCATAGAGCGCGTCGAACTGGCTGATCGCGCCCAGGCCCAGACCGACATGGTCGCAATAGCCGTGGCGGGTAAAGCCCTGGCAATTGCGCCGCAAACGCCCGCGTTCCTGGGCAATCGCCAAGTCGTCGTCGGCGCGCACGAACTGGCCCAGGCCGATGTGTTGGTAACCTGCAGCCAGCAACTGGGCAAAGCACAGGCGCCGCATCAGCGCTTTGTCCTGCTCGCTGCAGGGTGCCTGCCGGGCACATTGGGCGTAGCGCGCCGGCGGCTGGCTGTAGTCGAAAACTTGCAGGCGGTCGGGCTCAAGCTCGATCAGGGTGGCAAGCTTGCGGGCAAAGCTGTCCGGGGTCTGCCAGGCATGGCCATAGCCCAGGTCGACACTCACTGAGCGAAAATCAAAGGTGCGCGCGGCATCGATCAGTGAATGGATCGGCGCCGGGTTCTGCCAGTCGGCAGCCGACAGCACGCCGCCCTGGCCACAATCGGGCACACCGATACTGACCTGGTTGAAACCCAGGTCGCGCAACAGCCCCATGGTCGCCCACCGGGTGTGGTGCAAATCGACTTCAACAGCGTAGTCACCCAGTTCGTGTGGCAAAAAACTGAAGCGTTGGCGCAGTTGCTCCATCAACCGCTGCAACACCTCAAGGCCTGGAGTGGCACCGCTCAAGCGGAACTGCTCGATGCTCTGGTCGGCCCCCAGGTGGCAGCCGACCAGGGCGATCTCCCGTTGCAGGCCGCGCAGGTAGGCGTCCTGCTCCAGCTCATCGAGCCCGGCCGCCAGTTGCACGCTTAGCGACAATGGCCGGTGCTGCTTGCGGCTCGCGCGCAAGGCGCGCAACACGTCCAGCGAACCGATGCCGGTGTGGAACCTGCGGGTATCGGCATGCCCGCCGGGCTCGCCCGGCCATTGCCCGTGCGCGCTGACGGGCTGCGGGTGGCGATGGTGTAAATCAAGCATGGCGGGCTCCCAGGCGGGCTGCGGAGCCTCAGTGTCTGCCCTGAGCGGCGCACAGGCCTTGATTTGCATCAAGCGCGGCGCGGGGCGCACGGCTATGACTCATCATCGACCGCCAGGCCGCGGCGCGCCTCGAGCAAGGTCCTGGGCAAGGCAAATCCGGCGAAACTGCGCTGGGTCACCGGGTTGTTGGCCTTCTGTACCTCGACCCGGTAGCGCATCAGGCCATCGGCGACGGCAAAGGTCAGATCGACGCTGGTGTCGGTGCGGCCGTTGAGCTGGGCGCGGCTGAGCAGGCGAAACAGCGACCAGGGCCCACGATAGCTGAGGCTTGCGGTGTTACCGCTGCTGTTCACCAGCGTCAGCTGGCTGGCACTGGCACTGCCCAGGTCATTGGGCCAGACCAGCCCGGTGCGCTGCGGCGCGCCATGGCGGTACGGGACCAGTTGGCCATCGATGCTCAGCAGGCTGCTCAGGCGACTGCTGCTCAAGGCCAGGGGTTCGATGCTCAATTGCACTGCCAGGTGGCCGCGGTTGTTGAAGAAGGTGTCACGGATGCGTTCGGCATGCTGCAGTTGCTCCAGCACATCGCTGCGCACCAGGTAGCCACCCAGGGCATCGGAGTACAGGGCGTCGAGGTTGTCCTTGAGGAATACGCTCAGGTACTGGTCCTGAAACTGTTGCAAGCGCCCCTTGGGGCCGAAGAAGCTCTCGAAGTCTTCCAGCGAGGCATCCTCGCCAGCAGGCCTGAACGGGTAACGATTGGCCAGGCGCTCATGGTAGAAACTGTAGACCTCGCTGTCCCAGCGCTTTTCCAGCTCGCCCAGGGCGGCGATCATCAACACCTGCGCGGTCTGGTCGGCAAGCTTTCTGGCCTGCTGGTTGAGCGGTTCGGGCAAGCCGGCGGCGATCCGCTGCAGGTTGGCAATCGGGTCGGCGGCGCCCAGCGCGAAGCGCTGCAACACCGCTTTCAATGCCGCCTTGCCCGGGTCGGGGCTGTCGTGCACAGCCTTGGCGTAGTCGTACACCGCACTGACCGCACGCAGGGTTTCATCATAGTAGGACGGCCGGTCAGCCTGGGCCGTGATCAACTCCGTCAGGCCGGAAAACGCCCGGCGGATCGCCACCGCCTGGGGCGGCCCATCCGTAGCCATTTGCGCACCGGCTAGCGGCTCAACTTCGGCCACCGGCAGCGATGCAAAGATCACCGTATTGTCGCGCAGGGTTTCCAGCAGGCGGCGCACCGGTGCGCCAGGCCCGGTCACCTGCTCCAGCACCGCCACGCCGTGGCCCAGGTCACGAAAATCGACGATCGAAACCTGGCTCAGTGCCCGGCGCCAGCTGTCCACATAGTCGGCGTGGTACAGGGCGCGAACGCGCTGGCCGAGCACCTCGCGGTCATGTTCGGAGTAATCCAGGCGCTGACGTTCGCCGAGTACCCATTGGTCGATCATTGCCAGCTCGATGAGGTTACGGCTACCCGACTCGAAGTAAGCCTTGTAGCCTTTGGCCGTGAGCAGCGGAGCCAGCAACAGGCTGTCGCCCTCACTGGCGGACGGCACCTGGTAGATGATGTCAAAGGCCGGGCCCACTTCGCTGCGCAGGTCCAGCGCCGGCTGCAGACGCGCCTGCGCCTGGCGCTTGAGAGCCAGATAAACCCGCTCGGCCATGGGCCGCTGACGCAAGGCCTGTTGCACCTGGGCGATTTTTTCGTGGTGCTGCGCCAGATCGGCGTCGGCGTACTTCAGCGCGTAGTCGAGGTGGCGCATCAGGTCGGCTTGCACCTGCCCCTGCCCGGGGTAGGCGCGCTGCCATTGCCGAGCCGCCCACTGCTCGACAATGGCCGCCTGGCGATTGCCTCGATCTTCAATCATGCGGTACACGCGCAACGCCTGCAGTTGCTCGTCACTGCCGGTAGGCGCGGTGAAGACAGCTTCCAGGGCGCGGCTGGCGAGGGCCGGCAAAAAGCGCTTGGACAGCAGCTTGAGGTAGGCTTCGTCCACCGTCGGGCCAATCTTCTTGCCCTGGTACAGGCCCATGTCGGACAGCAGCGGCCAGGCCTGACGATAGTCGCCGTACACCGACACCGCGTCACGAATCTGGTCCAGCGGCGCCAAAAGATTACGGCCAGTGGTGTCGACCTTGGCATCGATATCCCGTGCACTGAACTCCTGGCTTTTGGCCAGGACGCTGGCCGCCTTGTCACGGTTGACGCTGAAGTACAGCTGCCACAGCCCCACCGCCAGCAAGCAGCCCAATGAAGCGACGGCAAACCCGGCAAGCAACAGCCGGCGCTTGCTGCGGGCGACCTTGATATTGTCGCCGGCCAGCCCCGCCTCCGGGTAGATGACGCGCTGGAACAGCTGCTGGGCGAAATAGACCACCTTGCCGCCGGCAGGCTTTACCTCGGCTGCCGGCGACGGCAGTTGATAGGATTTGCCGGCCTCGTCGACGAAGGCGTTGCTCAGCGTTCCCTGCTGGTACACCGAGGAAAAGTACACCCCCCGCACCAGTGCCGGCGTGGTGAAGCAGTCACTGCCGAGCATCTCGGCGAAAAAACCCAGCAGTGCCGGACGCAGGCCGGATAACTGGCGCACCAGCGCCACCAGCCGCTGACGCTCGCTCAACGAATGGGCCTGGGCGCAGCTGTCGAACACCTGCGCCCCCAGAAGCTCGACAAACCTGTCGTAACGGCTGGCCAGCTCTTGCTGCCAGGCATCGAAGTCGTCCACTGCCGCCAGGCTGAAGGTGAAGCCCAACAATGCTTCACGCCCGCTCGGCGAAAGCCGGGCAAAGCACTCTTCGAAACCTTCCAGCAGGTCGACCTTGCTCAGGGTCACGTACACCGGCAGGCGGGTGCCCAACTGCCGGGTCAGTTCATACAAGCGTGTGCGCAGCAGGTTCGCCTGGGCCTTGCGCTGCTCCGGCGCCTGGGTCAGCAAGCTTTGCAGGTCAACCACCAGCACCACGCCATTGAGGGCGCGACGGCTGCGGGTGCGGGCCAGCCAGTCGAGCAGGTGCAGCCACAGCCGCTGGTGAGTACCGACGGGGAGCCCCTGCTGAACGCTGTCTTCGCCCTCGGCACTGGCTTGGTGGGGCAATGGCCCTTCAGGCTGGCTGAGCAGTTCGCCCGGCGGGTCGAACAGCACAGCCTCGTCCCCTATCCACCAGTCGATCGGGTACGCCAGATCGGGATCCTGCTGGGCGCTGGCGCCCGCGCGGGTAACCTGGGACAGGGCGAAGCTCTGGTTGGAGCGGGTAATCAGGCTGGTCTTGCCGGCATTCTGCGCCCCGAGCACCAGGTACCAGGGCAGTTGGTACAGCGAGCGACGGCGCTCCATGTTGTTGAGCAGGTGATCGAGGCTGCGCGCCAACGCCCGCTCCTGGGCCTGTACATGGGGCAGGCAGGGGTCGGCCTGGCGCGCCGCCTGCTGTTGGCGCTCGGCCTGAAACGCCTGGTATCGCCGGCGTACCCGCCAGGCCCAGGCCAGCAGCGGCGCTACCAGCACCACGACACTGGCCGCCACGCGCACGGGCAGTGGCGCCAGCGGTCGATGGTCATTCCAGACCCATTGCGGGCCCAGCCACCAGATTGCGCCCAGCACCAGCAGCACGCCCAGCAGCACCAGCAACGCGAGTGACCGGTTGAACTGGCGCAGCATCGGCAGCCGCCAACGCTTGAGGTGACTCCAGACCCTATCCATATTTTCGCTACTCCTTGACTGCAGTGATCAGCGGGTCGGCGCCAGAGCGCTGTGCCACCTTCAGGTACAACTGTGGCTCCCAGCCCTGTGCGCTGGTCTCGCGCATCATCCGGGCAACGCCGGCATACAGATCGTCCGCCAGCCACGCCAGACCGCGGGCGGCCAACAGGTCGGCGGCAATCACCGTGGCATAACAGCGCTGGCGTGGGGCCTGCTGCTCGGCTTGCAGTTCCTGCAAGCGCAACAGCACCACCTCGACGCCTTCGCGATCAAGCTGGGCAATCAGTTCGTCGCGCAGCCCGGCGAACTCCTGCACCGGGCTATGCGCCGCCTCGGGCTGATCGGCGCCGCTGATCCAGGCCAGGGTCTGGGCATCGGCGAACGGCGTGCCGTCGCTGAAGCACAAGCTGGTCAAACCCGGTAAACGGCAGGCGAAGCGTTCGCAGGCCTGGCGAATGGCACCCGCCACTTCGTCCATGGCCAGGCGCGAAGCCACGCTGGCCGCCAAAAAGCTGCCGCGCAACCAGTAGGGTGAGGCGCCAACACTGCGCTCGATGCGCATCAGCAACGCGGGCTCGACGTTGTTGGCGGCCAGGGCGTCGTGGTAGCTGTCGACGATATCCTGGGGCACCGCGCTGAGTTCGCTGCGCCGCTCGCGGGTGACCGACGGCGCGGTGCGTACCGGGGTCCACAGTGCGAAGCGCCGCAACTGATAGCCCACCGGGTCGTAGGGGTCCTGCTGGTTGATCTGTTCAGCCATGTTCAGCAAGGCCCGGCGCTGTTCACGCTCATTGCCCACCGGCGCCGTGCTTGCGAAGAACGCCGGGCTCAGGCCGGCATCGGCAGCTACCGCGCGACCTGCCGGGGCCGGCAGGCAGCGTTCGCGGTACTTGCCCAGTTGCAATTGCAGCGCTTCGATCGCTGCGGGCTCGAGCCGCGTGGTTTCGATGCCGTCCAGCAAGCTGGCCAGGGCCTGTTCGGCGTCGGCCTGGTGAACCTCGGCAAAGCTGCTGCGCTGCAGGCTCGGCAGCGCCTGGCCGAGCCCTTCGAGCAGGCGCAGCACCTGCTTGCGCTTGTTCAGGTAGCCGGTCGGCCCTGGCACCGGGTGGGCACTGTCCCAGTAATGCTCGACCATGCCCGCCAGCAGTGTCAGGGCAGCGCTCCAGTGCCCCCACTCTGCAGTGCGCAGCCACACCACCTGCAGATGCCCGAGAATGCGCAAGTGCTTGCACTGAGTGGCAAGGTACTGACGCGAGGCTTCATCGATGTATGGCCAGTCGATGGTGTTCTCGCGCAGGCCGCCCAGCTTGACCATTTCCTGGTCGATGGCCTGGAAGGTTTCATCTTCCACATCAAAATAACCGGCGGGCCGGTCGGCCTCGATGGGCGCCAACAACTGCGTGAGAGCGCCGGCCGGAAGGTCGATCACCAGCGACATAACTGGCGCTCCTGCTCGATCAGTTCACCCAAACCTTGCGCATCGAAAACCAGCCCGTCCAGTGGCGGGTAATCGCTTTTCACCCTCAGGCGCTGGCCGCCGCCCATGCGCCGCAGCAGGGCAATGGCTTGCAGCCCGCGCCCGGCGTCAACCACCAAACCGGCATCGTCGAGCACTTGCCACGGGTAGGCATCGGCCACCGGCTTGCCGTCCTTGAGCAGTTGCAGGCGGATACGGTTGGGCCCGGGCGGCTCATCCAGCACCAGTTGCACCCGGGAAATATTCGCCTCGCAACTGATCGCAAGGTAGGGCCGCGGCGGGGCGACGCCCAGCGCCGGCGCGGAAATGATCATCCGCTGGCGACTGTCGTCATCGGCTTCGGGCCAGAGCGATGCAAGGAAGCGAAAGTCATCCGCGGCGCGGCGCTGCTCATTGCGCTGCACCAGGTCGACGACAGCCGGCACCAGGCCTACCCACGAAGCCGGGCTCGCCACCGGCGCCGGGCCCGGTGGCGTACCGGCGGCTTCGTCGAAACAGGCCAGGCGCTTGAGCGGCGAAACGATCGCGGTGCAGTCCAGCGGCGCCGCCAGCGCACTGGCTGGCATCAATACCGCTACGCACAGGCCCAGCCACCTGTATCGCCACTCCTTGCCCATAGCGCCCATCGCCACTCCTCAGCTGCAACTCATGCAAGTTTGCCGATAGTTGTTCAGTCGAATAAAACGCATTTAAAGCATCACTCAATTAAAAAATGAAATGCAAGCTGCAACAGGCAAAAAAACAGCAAACCGCCAAATACAGGAAGAGCAAGTAAGAAACATAAACACAGCTTTAAACGTAAATCGGAATATTGGCGAATTATCCTACGCACTAATCAGAACATTTTAGGAAGCATCCGACATGACAAAGGGTATTGGATCCATTCCTAATATAAATGACCTACAGCCTGAAATGGATATTCCCATGTCTAAAATGCACGGTTCCGTCGCCCCCAAAGAGCGCATCAATATCAAATATGTGCCCGCTACCGGTGATCAGCAGGCAGAAGTCGAACTGCCGCTGAAACTGCTGGTCACCGGGGATTTCCTGGGCCGCGGCGATACCTCGAGCCTCGAGGAGCGCCGCCCGGTGCGCATTGACAAGGACAGCTTCAACGCCGTGCTGGCCGAGGCTGAGGTGGGTTTGCAGATGGCAGTACCGTCAACACTGTGCGCCGACCGCGACAATGACTTGAACGTGCACCTGCACTTTCGCTCGATCAATGACTTCGGCCCGGATGCCATCGCCCGGCAAGTACCTGAGTTGAACAAATTGCTGCAACTTCGCGAAGCACTGGTCGCCCTTAAAGGGCCGATGGGTAATGTACCGGCCTTTCGCAAGCACTTGCAGAGCCTGCTCAGTGACGAAGCCACTCGCCAGCGCCTGGCCCAGGAACTCGACCTGGTCCTGGATGCAACAAATACGGTTACCGACGCATAACAACCGCGCAACTAACACTGACTCCCCCTGCCCTGCATCCCAGTTATGAACGGAGAACCCACCATGCCCAAGGAAAGCGCTGCAGCCCAGGTCCTGACGACCGATGAACACGCCTCGCTGCTCGATCAACTACTGGCCAACACCACGATCCGCCCTGCCCAGGAAGGCTACGCCATCGCCCGCCAGGGGGTGGCCGCCTACATCAGCGAGATCCTGCAAAGCGGTGATCACCAGCAACCGGTGAACAAACACCGGGTCGACCAGATGATCAGCGAAATCGACCAGGCCTTGAGCCGGCAAATCGACCAGATCCTCCACCAGCCGCAGTTCCAGCAACTGGAATCGGCCTGGCGCGGTTTGAAGCTGCTGGTCGATCGCACGGATTTTCGCGAGAACATCAAGCTCGAGGTGTTGCATGTCACCAAGGAGGAGTTGCTCGACGACTTCGACAATGCCGGCGACATCACCCGCAGCGGCCTGTACAAGCACGTCTACAGCGCAGGCTTCGGCCAGTTCGGTGGCGAGCCGGTGGCCGCGATGATCGGCAACTACACCTTCGGCCCGTCGTCGCCGGATATCAAGTTGCTCGGCTACGTGGCAGCGGTTGGCGCCATGGCCCATGCGCCGTTCGTGATGGCCGCAGGGCCTGAGTTTTTCAACCTCAAGAGTTTCCAGGAGCTGGCCGCGGTCAAGGAAGTCAACGACATCTTCGAAGGCCCGGCGCATGCCAAATGGCGCGGTCTGCGGGACATGGAAGACGCCAAGTACCTGGCCGCGACCCTGCCGCGCTTTTTGTTGCGCTCGCCCTGGCACAGCACCGAGAACCCGATTCGCAGCTTCTGCTACGACGAGGGCATCGACGCCAATCACGATCACTACCTGTGGGGCAACACGGCGTTTTTAATGGCTTCACGCATCACCGAAAGCTTTGCCCGCTACCGCTGGTGCCCGAACATCATCGGCCCACAATCGGGCGGTGCGGTCGATGACCTGCCGGTGCACCTGTTCGAAGCCATGGGCCAGTTGCAGGCCAAGATCCCCACCGAAGTGCTGATTTCCGATCGCAAGGAATTCGAGCTGTCCGAAGCCGGCTTCATCCCTCTGACCATGCGCAAGGACAGCGACAACGCGGCGTTCTTTTCGGCCAACTCGGTGCAAAAACCCAAGACCTTCCCCAAGACCCGCGAAGGCCAGCAAGCGCAGACCAATTACAAGCTGGGCACCCAGCTGCCCTACCTGTTCATCGTCAATCGCCTGGCCCATTACATCAAGGTGCTGCAACGCGAGCAGATCGGCAGCTGGAAGGAGCGCCAGGACGTCGAGCGCGAACTGACCACCTGGCTCAAGCAATACGTTGCCGACCAGGACAACCCGTCCGCCGACGTACGCAGCCGCCGGCCCTTGCGCGCCGCGCAGATCGAAGTCCAGGAGGTGGCCGGCAACCCGGGCTGGTACCAGGTCTCGCTGGCGGTGCGCCCGCACTTCAAGTACATGGGCGCCAACTTCGAGATCTCGCTGGTTGGCCGCCTGGACACCCAGTAGATGAGCGTCAACAGCCTGTTCGAACGCCTCGAGCCCGACGCCCCGCACTACCGCCCGGGCACGGCGCAGAGCCAGGCCCGGCAGGCGATCGAAGCGATCAAGCGGCACCTTGAACAGGTGCTCAACGCCCGTCAGGGCTGCTCGCAAAGCAGCCCTGAACTGGGCCTGCGCGATTTCAACGGTGCCGCCCAGGGCAGCAACGACCTGCTGATCGCCATCAGCGCCGACATTCGCCGCTCGGTCGAGGCATTCGAGCCGCGGATCAAGGTCACCGGTGTGCGTTATCAGCCTGACCCGGACCTGCCGCTGGAGCTCAACTTTCGCCTCGACTGCCAGGTACGGCTCGAGCACAGGGAAGAACAGGTGCAACTGGAAGTGGCCATCCATGGCCGCGACGGCTACACCCGGGTGAAGTGAGAAAACCATGAGCTTGAAACAACGCTTTGCCGATGAACTGCGTTACCTGCGCGAGCTGGGCCGCGAGTTTGCCGAAGACAACCCGCAGCTGGCGCAGTTTCTCGGCGATCAGGCCGGCGACCCGGACGTCGAGCGCCTGCTGGAAGGCTTCGCCTTTCTCACCGCCAAGCTGGGCATGAAGATCGACGACGACCTGCCCGAGCTGACCCATCCGTTGCTGCAGATGCTCTGGCCCAACTACCTGCGCCCACTGCCCAGCGCCACCATCGTGCGCTTCGAGCCGCGGCCTGACGCGATCACCCGGCGCAAAGTGCTGCCCAAGGGCACGCGGTTGTTCGCCAAGCCCGTGGATGGTGTGTCGTGCGAGTTTCGCACCTGTACCGAAGTCAGCCTGTTCCCCCTGGCCATGCAAGAGGTCAGTGATGCGCACAGCCGCGAGACCTCAATGCTGCGCATCGATCTCAAGGTGCTGACCCCGCAACCGCTCAACAGCCTGGAGTGCGAGCAACTGGATTTTCACCTCAGCGGTGACGACGCCACGGCCCAGACCCTGTACCTGTGGATTGCCCACTACCTGAAACGCCTGACCCTGCAGATCGATGGCAACACCTACGGGCTGTCGGCCGAGAACATCGGCTTTCCCGGGTTCAGCGCCGAAGAGGCGCTGCTGCCCTACCCGCGCAATGTCTTCGACGGCTACCGGATACTGCAGGAGTACTTCGTCTTCCCCCAGCGCTTTCACTTCTTCAGCCTCACTGGCCTGGCGCGGGTATGGCCGGCGCTGAGCTGCGGGCAGATTCGCTTCGAGTTCGAATTCTCCCGGCCCATGCCGGCCAACATGCGCCTGTGCACCCGCGACCTGCAGCTGTACTGCGCACCGGCGGTCAACCTGTTCAGCCAGGATGCCGAGCCCATTGCCCTCGACGGACGCCAGCTGGAGCGGCGCATCCGGCCTGCGGGCAAGCACCCTGAAGCGTATGAGGTGTTCAGTGTCGACCGGGTGGCCGGCTGGGATGCCAGCGACAAGGAACGCCAGGGCGAGCCACTGCGCACCTTCACCCCTTTCGAGTCGTTCCAGCACGAGATCGAACTCGCCCGCGGGCGCACCGCCCTGTACTTTCGCACCCACATCGAAGAATCCCATGGCCGTGATGGCCTGATCCATCGCATCGCCTTTGTCCGCGGCGACGAGAGCCTGTACATCGGCGAGCGCGAAACCGCCTCGATCGAGCTGACCTGCAGCAACCGCGACCTGCCCCAGGCCCTGGGGGTCGGCGATCTGTCGTTGTCGACCGAGGCGACGCCTTCGTTCGCCACCTATACCAACCTGATCGCACCGACCCACGCCTACCGGCCGGTACTCGACAGCAGCCTGCACTGGACGCTGATTTCCAACCTGTCGCTCAACTACCTGTCGCTGCTGTCGGCCGAGCCGCTCAAGGCGGTGATTCGCGCCTACGACTTTGCCGCCCTGCATGACCTGCAGCAGGCCCGGGCCACACGCAAGCGCCTCAATGGCATTGGAAAGGCCCAGACCTGCGCGGTCGACTGGCTGATGAAGGGCCTGCCGGTGCGCGGCCTGCAGACCTGCCTGCACCTGGACCAGCAGGCCTTTCTCTGCGAGGGCGACCTGTACCTGTTCGCCAGCGTGTTGTCACGCTTCTTTGCCCTCTACGCCAGCATCAATTCCTTCCATCGCCTGGAAGTGATCAACACCACCAACAACGAGCACTATGAATGGCCACTGTTGACCGGCAGGCAACCCCTGATCTAGCCCAAGCGCTGCTGGCCGACGCCCGCAACTATTCGTTCCATCGCCTGCTCGAGCACCTGCACGCCCTGCACGGCGACGACCTCGAAGCACTGCCTGCGGCCCTGGCCACGCGCCGCCGGGTTCGCCTGCAGAGCCAGGCCAGCCTCGGCTTTCCGGCGTCCGACGTAACCCAGGCGGGCGTGCTGGCTGATGACGGCAGCGGCAACCAGCGTTATCGGGTGCAGACCAGCTTCTTCGGCCTGCAGGGCAGCGACTCGCCCCTGCCCGCCTACTACCTCGACCGCCTGGCTTACGAGCAGGCCCAGGAGCGCGGGATTCGCCCGGCATTCCTGGACTTTTTCAATCATCGCCTGCTGACCCTGCTGCACCAGAGCTGGCGCAAGTACCGCTACTACATCCGCTTCCAGCCCGGGGCCCGCGACCGTTTTTCGCGTTATGTGTTTTCTCTGATCGGCCTGAACGACAACGACCTGCGGGGTGCTACGCCCTTGCCCTGGGGCCGCCTGCTGAGCTTTGCCGGGCTGATCGCCAGCCGCAGCCGGCCGCCGTCGATGGTGTCCGGCATCGTCGAGCATTGCTTCGATGTACAGGGCGTCTACCTACGTGAGTTCGAACGGCGCACCGTGCCCGTGCCCTCGCGCCAGCGCCTGGTGCTGGGCGAGCGCAACGGCCAGCTGGGCAACAGCTTCGTGGTTGGCGAGCGCACCCGGACCCGCGCCAGCAAATTCACCCTGGTGATCCCCAACCTGTCCCAGGCGCGCTTTCGCCAGTTTCTGCCCAGTGGTGCGCAGTTCGCCCGCCTGCGCCAGTTGCTGGAGTTTCTGCTGCGCGACGTGACCGCCTACGATCTGGAGCTGCGCCTGTGCGCAGAGGACGTACCACCGTTCAACCTGCAGCGCCAGGGCGGTACCCACCTGGGCTGGACCAGCTTCATCGAGAGCCAGCAACAGCGCCACCCTGCCGTGGTACGGATCAGGGGGCGCGCATGAAGCTGACCCTGGTGATCGCTAATCCGGCGCAGCTGCTGCATGGCTGCCTGCCCAGCCGGGGCATGGATTACCGCGGCGGCCTGATCGGCAGCCACGGCTGCGACTGGCTGCTGCGTGACCGCTCTGGCCGCGTGCGCCCGCAGCACTGCCGGATCCACTGGCATGAAGGCCGCTTCTGTGTCACCGACCTGTGCGACGGCACTTACCTCAATGGCCATGACCTGCCCCTGGGCCGCGGCGCCACCGTTCGCCTGAACGAAGGCGACTGGCTTAAGGTCGGTGTCTACCGGATCGTCGTGCACCTGCACAGCGCTGCCTGTGCCGACGATGACCCACGCCACCTGAGCCAGCGTTCGCTGGCCGAGCTGCTCAGCGGGCACGAGGACGGCCTGGAGGACTGGCACGCCAATACCCGCCCGCTGCAGCCAGCGCCTGTGCCTGCCCCGGCCTTGTGCGCGGATTTCGATCGCCTGTGCCGGCCACTGGATCCGCGCGAACAGCACGACCCGTTGCTGGGCCTGGGCGCGCCGCCGTCGATGCCACTGGCAACAGCCCATCGCCAGCCCTCACCCAACCACCGCCACCCACCTGTTGCGCGTGGCAGGAAACACCCGGCAGCGGCCAGCTCACTGCGCCTGGGCCTGTTGCTGCTGGCAGCCCTGACCCTCGGCGGCTGCACACTGCTGGGCAAGCTCGGCCAGGTGATCGTCGACCCTTCGACGCCGGTGGGCGGCCCCGATGATCAACCCAGCTACTACTCGCTGAGCCTGCACGCCAGCGATGACGTCAACCGCCGCCTGGTCACCCCCGGCAACGCGCCAATGGCCGCCGAACACCCCGCCGAGGCGCCCTACCGCCTGGACATCAAGGCCAGCAGCTCCCAGGCCCTGGCAGACAAGCTGCAAGCGGTGCTCGAGCATCTGTACGAAAACGCCCCGGCGCAATCACCCGTCCTTGAGGAACCTGAGCCTGAAGCCCGGGCGTCCTGGGTCGAGGCGTCGGCGCTGGGCGATTATCAGGCTGCCGGCGTTCAGTTGGCTACCTCGGCACAGCACCTTGCCCCGCAACTGATTGCCACGCCGGTGGCGTTCAGGGTCCTGCAACTGAGCGACGACTCGTTGCTGATCAGCGCCAGTGCCCAAGCCCTGGCGCTCGACCTGAGACACGCCCTGGGCAGCACCTATATCCGCGTCGACGACTACCTGTTGCGGCCCGGCCAGTTCAAGTTCATCGACCCACAGCCCCTTGATGAGCAGACGCGCTTCGTCGCGGTGATCGCCGACTACCACAACGAGGAGGTCAGCCAGTGGAAGCAGCTGCTGCGCGTCGAACCCAAGGGCCGGCGCTACGCGTTGCTGGTCGAGCTTGGCCAGGCGCAAGTCGAGCTCAAGGGTGAAACCCGATGACGCCAGCTTGCGCCCCTTACCTTCAGAGAGCCCGACAATGAGTTCACGCAACCCGGTCATTTGGCACGAGGGTTTGTTCGTCAAACCCCAGCACTTCCAGCAACAGGCACGCGCTATGGAGGCCGCCGCGCAACAGCGGGTCGAGAGCCTCAACCCGGCGCCGTACGGCTTCAGCGAGCTGGAGCTGAACAACGAGTTCCTCAATTTTGCCAAGGTGGCGATCAATCGTGCGCGGGGCATCCTGCCTGACGGCAGCGTCTTCGACATCCCCGGCGACCTGGCCCCGCCGGCGCCACTGGAAATCAGCGACAGCGGCCTGGTCAACCAGGTGGTCTACCTGACGCTGCCGCTCAAATCCGCCGTAGGCCTGGAGGTGCGCTGGCCCGAGCAGTACGCCAACAGCCGCTACATCGCCCAGCGCAAGCCAGTGCATGACATCCACAGCGAAAGCGGCGACCAGGTGGAAATGAACCTGGCGGTCCCCAACCTGCAACTGATGCTCGAACGCGATGACCGCAGCGCCTTCACCAGCATTGCCGTGGGCAGGATCCACGACAAGCGCCCCGACGGCAGCCTGGTGATGGACGAGCAGTTCTATCCCACCAGCCTGTCATTGCAGGCGGTGCCGGCGCTGCAGCGCTACCTGGGCGAAATCACCGGGCTGATGCGTGAACGGGCGCGCAACCTGGCCGAACGCATCGGCTCGCCCGGGCAGTCCGGGGTGGCCGACGTCACCGACTTCAACCTGCTGCAAACCCTCAACCGCTGGTACCCGCTGTTCCAGCACCTGAACCGGCAACGCCACATCCACCCCGAACGCCTGTACATCACCTTTGCCCAGGCCTGCGGCGAGCTGGTGACCTTCACCGAGCAAAGCCACCTGCCCGAGGAATGCCCGGCCTATCAGCACGACAGCCTGCACCAGTGCTTCAAGCCCCTGGAACTTACCCTGCGCCGGGCCCTGGGCACGGTGCTGCAACCACGGGCGGTATCGCTGCCGATCGAAACCCTGGAGTACGGCGTCATGAGCGCCGCACTGGGCGACAAGCGCCTGCTGGACAACGCCGAGTTCATTCTGGCGGTACGCGCCAGCCTGCCGCTGGAGACCTTGCGCCAGCAGTTGCCGCGGCAGATCAAGATCAGTTCCAGCGAAACCCTGGGCCGGCTGATCAGCCTGCAACTGCCGGGCATCCCCTTGATCCCCCTGCCGGTGGCGCCACGCCACCTGCCGTTCCACGCCGGCTTCAGCTACTTCGAACTCGACCGCCACGACCCGGCCTGGCAAAGCCTGCACAGCGCCAGCGGCTTTGGCCTCCACATCGCCGGTGACTTCCCTGAGCTTGAGCTGCAGCTGTGGGCCATCAGGAGTGAAAAAGATGCGTGATGCCAGCCAGGAGCCGAGCAATCAAGAGCTCCACTTTGACGCGGTGCTGCACAAAACCGGCAACCCCGCCGGCGCTCCCGGGCCGCTGCGCTGCGACCCGCAGTTCGACTTGCGCGGGCTGTCGTGGAACCCGCTGTGTGATGCCGCCATGCCGCTGATCGGGCTGGTCCTGCGCCTGCATAGCCTGGACGCGCACGATGAGGTGCTGGCCTTGCGCCAGAGCATTCACAACCAGATCGTCACGGTAATGGAAGAAGTCGCCCAGCTCGACTACCAACCCAGCACTCTCAAGGCCTACTCCTACAGCCTCTGCCTGCTGGTGGATGAAGTGGTCATGAGCAGCGCCTGGGGCTTTCATGGCGAGTGGCGACAGCAGCCGTTGCTCAGTGCCTTGCACCATGAATCCTGGGGCGGCGAAAAGTTCTTCACCCTGCTGGCGCGCATGTCCAGCGAAGCGGCCAAGTACCAGCACGTCCTGGAGTTCATGTACCTGTGCCTGTGCGTGGGCCTCAAGGGCAAGTACGGCAAGCAGGCCAACGGTGAGGTCGAGGTGCAGAAGATCATCACCCAGTTGCACGGCGTGCTGCGCCCGCTCAGGGGCGAAACGCCCGCGCAGTTGACCGAGCCGCTGCGCAACATTGCCCCACGCAATTACCGGCTCAAGCGCAGCTTGCCGCTGTGGACACCCTGGGCCCTGGCCGCCGTGGTCCTGGTGGGCGCCTACAGCGCCTACGCCCTGCGCCTGAACAGCATCAGCGAACAGGTGCTGGTGTCGCTGGAACGGATTCTCAGCCTTTGAACGATTTTCAGCGCGCCCCCGGGCGCCTGCAAAGCCTGGCCCATCGGGCCAACACACTCACCGTCATGGCGACGGTGGCGACCTGCGGGTCGTTCAATCGAACGCGACACGGAGCATGTCATGCCAACACCTGCCTACATCAGCATCCACGGCCAGAACCAGGGCCACATCACCAAGGGCGCCTTCACCGCCGACTCGGTCGGCAACGTCTATGTCGAAGGCCATGAGGACGAGATCCTCGCCCAGGAAATCGATCACCAGATCACCACCCCGACCGACCCGCAGAGCGGCCAGCCGTCAGGCCAGCGGGTGCACAAGCCGCTGATCTTCACCAGCGCCCTGAGCAAGGCCTCGCCGATGCTCTACCAGGCCCTGGCCACCGGCGAAATGCTGCCGACTGTCGAGGTGAAGTGGTTTCGGACCTCGGTAGACGGCAAGCAGGAGCACTTCTTCACCACCAAGCTGGAAGACGCCACCGTGGTCGACATCCACACCGTGCTGCCCCATGCCCAGGACAGCGACAACGCCAACTACACCCAGCTGATCAAGACCAGCCTGGCCTACCGCAAGGTCAGCTGGAGCCATGAAGTGGCCGGCACCGAGGCCTCTGACGACTGGCGCAAACCGGCCTAACCGCTGCGCCCGTACCGTTGCGCCACGGCTCGCCTGTGGCGCACCCCTTTCATGCTGCACCGATCAGGAGGCGATATGCCTGCCATCGTACTGCTTGGCCACAACCATCACTGCCCCACCTGCGGCCCGACCACGGTCGACAGTGGCGCCGACAGCTTCACCGTCAACGGCCGCGCCATTGCCCGGGTTGGTGACACCCTCGGCTGCGGCGCCAGCATCACCAGCGGCTCGTCGTCGATGACCATTGGCGGCCATTCTGTGGCCCGGGTCGGCGATACCACCGACCACGGCGGCACCCTGGAAAACGGCGACGCCAGCTGGCTGGTCGACTGACCCTACAAGGAGCCCCCCATGCCCCGCCAAAGCGACCTGCGCTTCACCTTCGAGCCCCTGCAGGGCGACGCCTTCGAAGTGGTCGAATTCCACCTCGAGGAAGGCCTGTCCCAGCCCTTTCGCCTGAGCCTGGAGCTGGCCAGCCACGACCCGGCCGTCGACTTCAACCGCGTGCTCGACCTGGCCGCGCTGTTCACCCTGTGGCGGGGCGACACCCCGGTGCGCTACGTGCACGGCCTGGTCAGCCTGTTCAGCCAGGGCGACACCGGCTTTCGCCGCACCCGCTACCGCGCCGTGCTCGAACCCAGCCTGGCGCGCGCCGGCCTGCGCTCGAACTGGCGCATGTTCCAGGGCCAGAGCGTGCCCGAGATCATCCTCGCGGTGCTCGAGGCCCAGCGCCTGAGCGAGGTCAAGAGCTACCTGTGCTTCGACCATCCGCCGCGCGAGTACTGCGTCCAGGCCGGCGAAAGCGACCTCGACTTCATCGCCCGCCTGGCCGCCGAAGAGGGCCTGCTGTACAGCTTCGAGCACCGTGCCGACGGCCATACCCTGTGGCTCACCGACCGCGTCGGCGGCCTGGGCACCATCGGCACCCACGAGCACTGCCCGGTGCTCTACCAGCCGCTGGCCGGCGGCGACAGCGCCGAGCCGGCCCTGCAGCGCTTTCACTACACCGAACAGGTGCGCAGCGCGCGCCAGGTGCAGCGCGACTACACCTTCACCCACCCCTACTACAACCTGCAGCACAACGCCGTCGGCGCCAGCGACCTCGACCACCAGCACAGCGACTACGAACGCTACGACTACCCCGGCCGCTACAAGCGCGACGCCAGCGGCAAGCCCTTCACCAAAACCCGCCTGACCGCGTTGCGCAGCGACGCCCGCCTGGCCCACATGGAAGGCGATGACGCGCGGCTGCAGCCGGGCCTGGCCTTCGACCTCAACGACCACCCGCGCGAAGACTTCAACGACCGCTGGCGCACCATCGCCATCGAGCACCACGGCACGCAGCACAGCAGCCTGCTCGAAGAGGCCTTCGGCAGCGACAGCGGCACCGCCTACCGGCTCAGCGCCAGCGCCATCCGCTGGGACGCCGACTGGAAAGCACCGCTACGGCCCAAGCCGCGCATCGACGGCCCGCAGATCGCCAGCGTGGTCGGCCCGCCGGGCGAAGAGATCTACTGCGACGAATGGGGCCGGGTCAAAGTCAGCTTCCCCTGGGACCGCGACAGCCACCAGGACGACCACAGCTCCTGCTGGATCCGCGTCGCCCAGGGCTGGGCCGGCGCCACCTGGGGCGCCATGGCCATCCCCCGGGTCGGCCAGGAACTGATCATCAGCTACCTGGACGGCGACCCCGACCAGCCCATCGCCACCGGCCGCGCCTACCGCGAAACCAACCTGCCGCCGTATCAACTGCCCAAGCACAAAACGCGCATGACCATCAAAAGCCGCAGCCACAAGGGCCAGGGCTTCAACGAGCTGCGCTTTGAGGATGAGCTGGGGCAGGAAGAGGTGTTCATCCATGCCCAGAAGGACAAGAACGTTCATATCAAACACAACAATGGGGTGTTTGTTGGCAATGATCGCAGTGAGACGGTGGGCAACGATGAAACCCTCTCCATCGGTCACAACCAGTCCCAGGACATAGGCCTGAACCGCTCGCTGAACATTGGCCAGAACCATGAGATCAGCATCGGCAATGACCGCTGGGAGCGCGTCGGCAATGACCGTTTTGACGCCACCACTGCCAACCATCGCACCGAAGTCGGCGGCCACAGCGAGCACCTCACCCACGGCCAGCATCACCTGAGCGCCGGCCAGGGCATGCAGCGCACCACCACAACCTACCAGCTGCAAGCCAGCGAGCGCCTGGTCATTCAGGGCCCTGGCGGCAGCCTGACGATCGATGCCCAGGGCATTCACCTCAATGGCCTGGCCATTACCCTACAGGGGCCGGTGCAAATGACCGCGCCGGGCAGCGCACAGCCCTTTTCCCTGCAGCTCTCGCCCGAGGCAGGGCAAGCCTGTGTGGAGAAAAACCGATGACGCCGGCGCTTGTGCAGAAGTTCGTTGATGAGATCTACACGCCCGAAGCAACGCTGTACCTGCTGCTCGACCCATTGGCTGACTGTGCCTCGGACGATCCCCTGCATATCGAGGCGCTGCGCCAGACACTGGGCGACGACGCCCTCACCCGCGTGTGGCGTCCGGACCTTGAGCACACGCCGCACGCCTGCCCGGTGCTGGTAACCCTGGCGAGCCCCGGCGCCCGGCCTTCGGAGCGTCTGCTGTCGCTCTCGGCACAGCGTGTAAACGAGGACGCCACGCGCTCCCGACGCTACGTCTGCGGCTGGCTCAGCAGCAGCGTCACCACCGCTGCATTCAGTGCGCACCTGATCGCCCTAGGGCATCTGCCCATGGCACAGGGCACACAGTTCTTTCCGGTGTATGAACCGTTGCGCCTGGAATTGCTGGCCGGCACGTTGAAGCAGGCGGAACAGGGATTCTGGTGGCCGATTCAACACTGGCTGTTTCCCATGTCCAGCGGTGCCAGCAGCGTCATCAGTAGCTATCCGCACGCGAGTGTCGTACCTCGTCCACTCGCTGGCGAGGTGCAGCAGGAGGTGGTGCTGGTGTCAACCTTACTTGCCACCTGGCGACGCGCCCTCAGCCTGCCGCTGACGTTCGCGCCGGCGCGCTGGACAGGTGCAACGACACTGCCGCCCCATGCCGCTGCCAAGGCCCACTACCAGATTCACCAGGCCCGTCAATTGGGCCTGAAAAGCCATCACGACATCATCACCCTGGCCATGCACTGCCTGTTGCTGGATCTGCGGCTGCATGAGCACGCCCGCGTCCGTGCACTGATCGACCAGGCGGCTCGAGGAACAGCATCGCTCAGTACCCTGCTCGCCCCTTGCAACGACAACAGCTGGCAACGGATTGTCACCGATTTGAGCCATGCAGGAGCATACCCTTGAGCCTGACTTCGCAACTCGCCATCGCCACCACCGAATGCCTGGTCAACAACGACCAATGCACGGTCTGCCAGCGTCAGGGCCTGCCCATCCTGCCGCTGCGCAAGGCCGTGGTGCCGCGCCTGGCCCATGAATACCCCCTGCCTGACGACAATACCCGCATGGGTTGGCGCACCCTGCGGGCAGGTTACCTATACGTGCTGCTCGACCGCCAGGTCTGGCAGGCCTATCAGGTCACGCCCGACGGTTACCTGCGTCAGTTCAACCCCTACCAGCCTGCGGCCACCAACGAGACACCGTTGGCCGATAGCTGCATCGCGGCCGGGCATGACTGCCCAGCGGCGTTGCTGAACATCGACACGCAAAAATACACCATGGCGTGGCTGGCTTTTGCCAGCGATCCGTGGCCCGCCAGCGTCCTCGCCGCCTACAAGAGCGGGCGTTTTCCCGGGCGTTTTCTAGCGCTTGACCTGGGCACAGCACGCAACGATCCGGCCAGCGTCGGCTGGGCCATGACGGCCGAAAACCTGCAGGTGGACAACAAAGTCTACGAGTACCGACAGCAGCCCAGTCCAAGCTTTGATAGCGTGCATGGTTTTTACACTCGAGCCGGGCGCCTGACCGCGTTGCGAGGCTACCTGCGCAACGCCATCGCCCATCATGATCTGCCACACGGCGTGCTGGCCCTGGAACTGGACGACAGCATCGGCCTGGTGCAGGAACTCAACAGGATTCGCAACGGCTGGATTGGACACCGTCAACAGTGGATGAACACCCCGGACCGGGCCTATCAACAGCAGACCTCGCAACTGCTGCTGGCGATCCGCGCCATGCATCGCGACTGGGCGCAACAGCAAACGCCAGCCACCCCCGACCCGCTCACCGGCGATGGCCCACCGGTGTTTGCCGATCCGCAACGGGTGCGCGAAAGGCTGGTCAACGAGCGCGCCCTCGAGCACACCAGACGATTGGAAGAGCGTTACAACGAGCAGCAACGCGCTGAGTTCCAGCAGCGCTATGACCAGCAGCTGGCAAGCTTCCAGCGCATCATCGACGGTGCCGGCCGAGCCTACGCCGGGGCCTGCCGCACGCCGGCCTTTCTATGCTGCGAACAGCACGATTACGACGGTGCCGATTTTGCCTCGGGCCAGGCCTACAGCCAGACCATGGCGCTGTGCCTGAGTGGCGGGATCAGCGAGGCCCCGGTAACAGCCAGTGCTGACGCCGACTCGGGGCCTACGGCGATGCTCTGGGACACCTGGCTGCGCAACCCGCAGAGCCCCGTCTACCGCGCGCTGCTGCGGCGTGACAGGCAACTGCTGGCCGAGCTGCTGCCGAGCTTCAAGGCCAGCACCGATACCGACTGGAACGACAGCGAAAAACTCTACGCTGCACTGAGCAAGATACTGGCCAGCGACGAGTCGATGCAGTTGCTGCGCCCGTCTGTGCAAGACGCCATGGCCCAACTGCTGGGCGCCCTCAATGCCGCCAGCGCACGCCTGCAGCCTGCGCTCGGGCCAGGTGTCGAGCGAGCTGTGTCCCGGCTCAACAGCGCCATTCAACTGCTGCACAACGGCATTCACCTGACCGAGCTCAAGGTGCAGATGAAGCTCAGCGAGTACTACGCCCTGCAGTGTGAACACCTGCGCGAGCTGCAACGCAAGGCTGTCGAGGCCTTCAACCAGAGCACCGAAGGAATCAAGGAGAGCCTGGGCAAGGTGAATCACGACGAACGCAAAGTGCGCAGGAATGTGATCCCGATGATCCAGGGTGGGCTGCTGAGCCTGGCGGTGCTGGACCCCAAGCTGGCCGACCAGATGATCACCGTCAGTGTCTGGGTGGAAGGCGAAGTGGAAAAACTTCAGCGTGAACTGATGAGCGAAGCAAATCATGCCATCAACCGCGCGGGCAAAGGCGCACAGGACCTCCTGGAAGGCATCGTCGTAACCGTCGGCAGCCTGGACCCAAAGGCCCGAGCGTTGCTGGACGGGATCAAGGTTTCCACACAGCAAGCGGCCAACTGGGTACGCACAGGTTTTACCGGATTGCGCGGCATCGCAGGCAGTGGCGAGCTGCTGCTTGCTCTGGGAGGAATGTACCTGCTTGCCGACTCCATGAAAAAAAACCTTGAAGCCGTTGAGCAGACAATCGGCGACAAATCGCTTGAAGCCCGAATGGCTTTGCTTGGCAGCACCCTGGGGGTGCTGGGCGGCAGTGTGGAGATCGTAGGCAAGGCGCTGGAAGTAGGGGCGGCGAAGATTCAGCAGGCGGGTGCGTTGACTGCGCGGGCAACCGCTACTGCTGCCGCTACAGTCAACACAGGCAGAGTTCTTGTGAGAACGGGGGCCGTCGTTGGGGCGGTGGCAGGCCTATTCGACGCGACCCAGGCCGGTATGGCAGCCAAACGTAGTTTAAAAAGCGGTGACATCGGCGCAGCGAACCTTTACGTCATATCTATGACATCATCTGGCATTGGGGTGAGTTTGGGTATATATGCTGCCGTTATGGGAGCCAATGCATTGTTGGGCCCTATTGGAATAGCTGTAGCGCTAGGACTAATCGGGTACGGACTATATAAACTCGCTGAAGGAAGAGAGTCATCCCCCCTCGAGATTTGGGCCAAAAGATGTTTCTTCGGCCGGGCGAATGAAACACCAAAAACCCATTGGAACACGCCCCAGCATGCCCATATAGCCATCGCAGAACTTAATGCTGCAACATTGGGCATCAACGCCGGAATGGAATTTCGTTCAATTTTGTCCACACAGGTTCTATTCGCGGGGGGGCTTGCGACGGCCAGATATGAGCAGCGTTTGCAATATCGTCTGTCACTGCCCTATTTCCAATCAGACCGCTCTGCATATCATTGGACGATCCATCTTCATCGTGAAGGCGACGGACCGTCCAAACGGCAGACAGCCGAAATAGCCGTCAAAGGCAGCTTGAACTCCCCAACTAGCGAACTCAATGCAGCGCCGGGCACGTCGAAACCGCCGAAAACGATTGACTATGTAGCAGACAGCGAAACGCCGAATTCCAGCATTCGTACAATTAAGCTAAACAATAACAGTACAATGCAAATCTTGGATATTACGGGAGTGTTAATACTGCCGCCTGGTCGCCAATTTAAAAAAATTGAAGCGTCCACGTTATCATTGACCTATTGGCCGGACCGCTATGTTCCTGACGCATATGCAACGCTTACGTTAACGTCGTCGCGGTAAGTATCAGACAATAACCAGAAACCTTCGACGTCCTGTCGTTACAGGGCCAACTGCTTCTACTATTGTTCCAGGAGCCAATTTCATGGGCATCATCCAGCCTTTACTCAACAAGCCAGCGCCCGGATGGAAGTACGACCTTCCCGGCCCCAATCAAGCACAGACAGTAAAGCTACATCCTCACATTTTGCTCAACGCCCCCAACCATATTGATGAATTGTATCTAGACTTGCCCCGCGCCACTGTTAGGTCCCGCGGTATCGGCATCTGGCTAGCCATTTGTTTTCTTTTCTCATCTATAGCACCTCCAATTTTCATGTCTAACTACATCGTCGACACGGGCAACGCACCACCCCCCCTACTCGCTTTAAGCTTGCTACTCCCATTTGTTACTTGTTTGTGGGGCGGCGTATATATGTGGCGAATGGACGTAGAGCCTCCCCGAGACGAACCCATTCGCTTCAACCGCCTACGCCGCAAAGTCTACGTCTACCGCTTCTTTCATGACGGACGCCGACCGTTCAGCCGCAGCGCCTGGGGGGTACGGGTTGAAGCTTACAACTGGGACGATTTGCGCGCTGAGGCCTGTAGCGTGTACGGCCTAATGGGCACTGGCGGCTTCATCGAAACAGTCACCCTCGCCGTGGTCAGCCCCGGCACCAACAAGGTCATCGATCGCTTCCATTTCGCCCACGGCATCCAGCAGGGTGAAATGTACTGGGCCCTGGCTCAGTTGTTCATGCAGCAGGGACCGCAGGCGCTCCCTGCCTTCACTCGCCCGCCCCGGGACTGGAACAACGAAAAGGTCACCTTCAATCTAGCTCGACGCTTGGCACCCAAGGTGAAGTGGCCAGAAAACATGGACCTGGAATCGCGGACGGCGCTTTGTTGTACAGACTCCATGTCTGAAAGTAATTCCCGCCTATAACATAAACACGTGAACCGGGTGCGAATACCCAATTTATATTTATTGGAGTCCATCTATGGCCTGTGCCTCCCCCTTTCTTGACAAACCGGCCCCAGGCTGGAAGCGCGACTTAAATGCCCCCAACGAAACTCCGAACACCCGCCCACACCCATCGATACTTTTAAACACCCCTAATCACTCCGATGAAATCTATCTTGAAATAGCCAGTTCAAAACTGCTAGCACAGGGCATCGGAATCTGGATATCTTTCTTTCTCTTATTGTGCGCTATAACCACGGTTATTTTTCTGGCTACTTACATCAAAATAACAGGCAACGCCCCCCCAGCCCTGGACAATGTAGCTTCTCTAATCGTATTGATTACAAGCGTATGGGGAGGCATCTACTGTTGGAGAATGGACGTAGAAGCCCCTCGCGACCAACCCATTCGCTTCAACCGCCTGCGCCGCAAAGTCTACGTCTACCGCTTCTTTCATGACGGACGCCGACCGTTCAGCCGCAGCGCCTGGGGGGTACGGGTTGAAGCTTACAACTGGGACGATTTGCGCGCTGAGGCCTGTAGTGTGTATGGCCCCATAGGCACTGGCGGCTTCATCGAAACAGTTACCCTGGCCGTGGTCAGCCCCGGCACCAACAAGGTCATCGATCGCTTCCATTTCGCCCACGGCATCCAGCAGGGTGAAATGTACTGGGCCCTGGCTCAGTTGTTCATGCAGCAGGGACCGCAGGCGCTCCCTGCCTTCCCTCGCCCGCCCCGGGACTGGAACAACGAAAAGGTCACCTTCAATCTCGCCCGGCGCCTCGCGCCCAAGGTGAAATGGCCGGAAGATCTGGACCTGGAATCACGGACGGCACCTTGATGCCCGTAAAAGAAACAGCCCCTAGTCAACAAAAATCCAGATCTCCTCCGACATATCTGACAGACAAAAGCAAAGAGCCATGTAGGACGCTTCTGATTTCCATCTCGTCTCTTGAGGCACCAAGCCCCACCCACCTAGATTCCCCTGACGCGTCCCCTGCAGCCTCAGGCTCAGGCTCAGAGCGCTACCCCAATCAACGGCAAGGATGTCGACATCAATTCAAGGACCCATGATGGAATTTCACAACCAGACGCCCTTTGCCGCGCTGTGTTTCAGCGCGCTCGACCCGCAGGGCAACGAACATCCCGTGGTGGTCATCAAGGTTGGTTATCGCCTGCTGCCGATTGCCGGCCAGCCGGGGCACTGCAGTGCCGAAGTGATGGCTGAGGAACCGGCCCTGCTCTGCGCCGCCGATCGCTACTTCGGTGAACAAGGCCGCAGCAGTGTCTATGAAGAAAGCGACCTGGCGCCGTTCAAACCGCGCTGCGATGTGATCGTCAACGGCCATGCCCACGCCCCCGGCGGCGAACCGGCAACGTCCTGGACCGCCGGCATCCGCTTGAGTGCGCCCCAGGGCGAAACCGCGGGCGAAATCCTGCTCGACAAACAGCTGCGTTTCAGCGGCCCGCGCTACTTTGAACACGGTCTGTTCAGCGGCTGGCGCCTGTCTGCCGCGGAGCCGGCCACCTGCGTGCCGCTGCGTTGGGAGTATGCCTTTGGCGGCAGCAGCGTGTTGGCCAACCCCGGCTACCCGGGCACCAGCGCCGAGCCCTACCTGCTCCATCAGGTCTGCTACAGCAACCCCCTGGGCCGGGGCTGGATCGAAAAGCGTCACGAAAAACACGCCTGGTCCCTGCAAACGCCACTGCAACGCCTGGCAGCCCCGCAAATCGAAGCACTCGAGCAGCCGGTGACCCACCTGCACATCACTCACCACCCGGACGGCGACATCAGTGCGGCCGACATGGCCCAGCTGTCGGCCACCTACGGTTACTGCCCGGCAGGCTTCGGGGTGGTGGGCCGGGACTGGGCACCACGCCTGGCCCTGGCCGGTACCTATAACAAAGCCTGGCAGGCAAAGCCCTGGCCCGGGCTACCCGCCGACTTCGACTTTGCCTACTGGAACGCCGCCCCTATCGACCAGCAAATCGACTTTCTTCCCGCCAGGCTGCGCATCGAACTGTTCAACCTCACGGCTCCAGCCCTGGGCCACAACGGCCAACTCTGCGTCGAACTGCCCGCGCACCGGCCCTTCGTGCTGATGCACCTGCGCAGTGGCGAAGTCCTGGCGCTGCCCCTGTTCACCGACACCCTGCACATCGATACCGATGCCATGACCCTGTCGTTGACGCACCGGATCAGCCTGCCCCGCCCGGATGACATCGAGGCACTGGAGGCCTGCTTCGATGCCGAGCCGTGCGCGGCTGACTGAAAACTCCACGCCATTCCCTCCCGACGCTTTTTCGTTTCTGCGTCGCTTTTACGTTTCTGTGCGACACATCCCACTTCAGGCACTCCCGTACCAGGCCCTCATGGTGGTAGCTTGGAAATGTTTTGTTGCACCCATCCTTTCTCATTATTTGCCTGCAAAGGAATGCCCCCCGCAATGAATTTCGCCCTGAAAAAACTGGCCGCGGCCACCTTGATGCTGGCTGGCCTGGCGTCAATCACCACGCCTGCCTATGCCAACCTCACCCCACAGCAAAGCGCGGCCATTCTCAAGAGCTTCAGCAACACTTCGGTCAAGGACTTCCGCCAGTTCCTCGCCAGCCTGGCGAAAAGCGAACTCGGCAAGGCCGACAAACTCGACCAGAGCATCGCCGCCTTTCTCGCCAACCAGCAGCTGACGGCTGAACAACAGAACGAAATCCATCGCCTGCTGGGCATCTATGCGCGGGTCAAGTACGGCGATGCGGCCACCCAGACCCTGCGTGAGCTGGTGGCCATCCCGACCTTCCGGGTCGACGGCGTCGAGCAGCACGACAACCCCGAGTTCATCAAGATCGCCGAGAAGATCAAAGGTCTGGCCAAGGCTTTCAACCTGAACTTTCGTAACATCGACAACCGTGTCTATGAGATTTCCCTTGAAGGCAAAGGCGATGAAGTGGTCGGCATTCACGCCCACGCCGACGTAGTACCGGTGACGCCAGAGAACTGGGTACTCAAGGACGGCACCCGCCTTGACCCGTTCAAGGTCACCCTGATTGGCGATCGCATGTACGGCCGCGGCACCGAAGACGACAAAAACGGCATCGTCGTGGCGATGTACGCGATGAAGATCATCAAGGAAGAAAAGCTGCCACTGGCGCGCAACTTCAAGCTGCTGGTCGACACCACCGAAGAGACCACTGGCGACGCCATCCCCTACTACTTCGAACGCAACCCCACGCCCAACTACAACCTGGCGCTGGACGGTGGCTACCCGGTGGTGATCGCCGAGAAAGGCTACGGCACGGTCATGGCCAGCTTTGCCCGACGCGCAGGCGAAGGCAACGGCGCTGAAATCACCACCCTGAGCGGTGGCCTGGCCACCAACCAGATCCCTTCGACTTCGGTGGCGACCCTGGTGACCGACAAGCCCGCCGAACTGGCAGCCAGCCTGCAAAAAGCCGGCGCTGAGTACGTCAAGGCCAATGGCGGCAATTTCGAGGTCAGCGCCAAGGTCGACGGCAAGGATGTAAAGCTGACCGTCACTGGCGTCTCGGCGCACTCCTCTGAACCTGAGTCCGGGGTCAACCCGGTGGCGCGGATGCTCGGCTTCATCAACGGCCTTGATGGCAAGGTTGCGCTCAAACACAACCACATCACCGACGCCGCTCGCTACGCCGCCGACAACTGGGGCCTGGACTACCTGGGCGGCAAACTGGGCGTGGGTTTCTCCGACAGTTTCATGGGCCCGCTGACCACCTCGCTGACCTACGTTGGCCTCGATGACAAAGCCTTGAAACTGGCGGTCAACCTGCGGGTGCCAAAGGGCAAAAGCCCGCAAACCCTGAAGAGCGAAATCGCCGGCAAGCTGGATGCATGGAGCAAGCAGAGCCACATCAGCCCGACCTTCGACTACTCGATCGCCGAGCCGATGTACCGCAACCCCGAGGGCGAGTGGGTCAAGGCGCTGCTGGCGGTGGCCAGCGAGAACCTGGGCATGAAGCACGAATTCGGCACCTCCGCAGGCGCCACCTCGGTGCATGAACTGCCCAACGGCGTGCAGTTCGGCCTGGCCATGCCCGACGTCAAGTACACCGGGCATAACGACAACGAGTTCAAGACGGTGGAGCAGTTCCTTCTGGACCTGCAGGTGGTGACGGAAATGATGGGGCGTGTCGGGCAACTGCCCAAGCTCTGACCCATGCAGCAGGCCCGCTGTTGTGGCGGGCCTGCCTTGCGCAGTTTGTTAGACGCTATCGCACCACTTGCAGGTTATGATCCACCAACGTCCCTCCATGGAATGGATAAAACATGCACAAGCCCCCACCCAGGTCACGATTGCTCAGGGCCGCAGTGTCTGCACTGGCCATCGCCAGCATCAGTGGCTGCCTGACCAGCAAGTTGTACGAGCCGCGAGCCAGCGATGAAGTCTATACCGAGCAGGTTGGCCAGCTCTATGTGACGGCAGACCAGAAGAGCTTTGTGGTGCTGGGCAAAAAGTACCATTACTTCATCCTCGTCGAACCCGCGCTGTTGCAGGCGATTCGCTCAGGGTTGCATGCCAGGATGCAGGCCGAGTTTCTGCCGGTTCACGTCAGCATGTATGAAACCCTGGACGGCGAGTTCGAGCTCAGGATTCCCGGGCTTGCGCAACTCCAGGCACATGAGGTCAACGAGGCAAAAGCGCTGGGCTTTGTGGTCTCAACGCAACAGGACGCCCTGGTGCGTCGCTACAAAATTCAAGGCAGCCGATTCGAGGCGAGAAAGGACATCAGCGCCCTGGAGGGCAACACGCTGAACAGCACCTACACCCTTCAGGTTTCGGCCTACAGGGAAAAGAGCAAGGTCACCCAGGTGCTGCTGACACCGGTCACTGTCACTGCGGATGGAGTGTTGATGATCCTCGCCGTGCCGCTGCTGCCGGTGGCGTTCATGGCGGCGCAACCGTTCCGGGTCAAATAGCACTTGTACAGGCAAGTGATATCATTTTGACGTCAACTAATTTACCATCGCCGCGCTCTTCTGCGTGGCCCTGTCTTTTTGTCAGCGCAAGGTCCAGCCCCGCACGGAAGCGAAGCACTTAAAACGCCGCTAAAGGAATGAACCGTGACCCCCGTGATGTTCCGCAAAACCCTGCTCGCCCTGGCCGTAACCGCCACCGCCCTGCCCGCCCTCGCTGAAACCGTGCAACTGACCAACGCCGGCTTCAAAAGCGAGCACCAGCGCTACAGCGGCAACCTCGAGATCAACGGCGCCTACAGCGGCGGCAGCGACGAAGATGCCATCGAGCTCAATGGCTCGAGCATCGAGAAAGACCTGATTCTCAACGCCACCATCAACAGCACCGGCGACTTCGCCGGCGGCGTCGATATGGACGTGTGGGAAGGTACGCAGCCGTGGGTGGCCAACAGCGTTGGCGGCGACGTGATCAACAAGGGCAGTATTTCTGCCATCGGCGGTGGCGCCAACGCGCTGATGATCGACCCGGCCAAGATCGGCGGCAGCGTCATCAACGAAGGTTTGCTGTACGCCGAAGGTGCGCCATTGAGCGACGACGGCGGCCGTGATGTTGCCCGCGCCGTGGATTTCTCCGGCTCGTCGGTGATCAAGGGCGACCTGCTCAACGCCGCCAGCGGCAAGATCATCGCCAAGGGCGAAGATGCCAAAGGCATCAACCTGGAAGGCGGCGAGATCGTCGGCAAGGTCATCAACCGCGGCCTGATCGAGGTCACCGGCGCCGGCGCCACCGGCATCGACGCCACCACCAGCGGCTCGGGCATGTACACCGACATGGTCGACCTGGCCGGCATCGAGAACCACGGCACCATCATTGCCAATGGCGACGACGCCGAGGGCATCCGCATCGACGGCGCCAGCTTCACCGGCATGAACAACCACCTGGTCAACACCGGCACCATCCGCGCCGAAGACGCCGCCATCGCCATCGGCTTCAGCGACTTCGACAGCCCGGGTGCCCAGCCCTGGTACAAAGCCGAAGGCGACTTCAACATCTTCAACAGCGGTTCGATCATCTCTGCCGACGAGGCCATCGACGCCTCGCAAAGCAACCGCCCGGTCGAGCTGATCCTGCGCAAAGGCAGCGTCATCGTCGGCAACCTGATCGACCTGAGCAACATCGAGATCGAAGGCGACACCTCCTTCACCGGTACCGACAGCCGCGCTGACGGCGCCAACATCCGCATGAAAGACGGCGGCTGGATCGATGTCGGCAGCCTCAGCGACGACCTGAAAACCACCCTGACCTTCGAAGCCCCGCACACCAGCATCGACGGTAACCTGTACGTCGCCGGCAACTCGGCCCTGGGCCTGAACCTGAGCAGCGCCACCGACGCCAACCGCGCCGTGCTCAAGGTCAGCGGCACCACTCAGTTCGGTCAGGGCGCCCAGTTGCAACTGGCGGCCAAGGGCGAAGACTTCAACGCCAATGGCAGCCGCTACACCCTGCTCCAAGCCGGCCAGATCGAACTGCTGGGCGCCGACGGCGAAACAGTCGACCCCAATGGCAAACTCAACCTGGTCAGCAGCTCGGCGCTGCTCAAGGTCGACAGCTTCACCGTCGACAACAACCAGGTGGTGGCCGTGGTCACCGGCAAGGGCAAGGAAGAAGTCGAACAGATCATCACCAACCAGGGTGGCTCGGCCAACAGCCAGAAAGCCCTGGGCAGCCTGACCGCCGACGGCATGATCGCCAAGCTGGCCAACAACGACCCGTTCAAGCAGGCGCTGCTCAACGCCGACGAAGCCCAGGTCGCCAAGCTGGCCTCCGAGCTGACCCCGGAAACCAACGGCGGCGCGACCCAGGCGGCCACCACCAGCCAGAACCTGGTCAGCAACGTCACTGGCAGCCGCACCAGCTCGCTGCGCGGCGCCTCCTCGGGTGAAGGCTTCAAGGAAGCTGGCGTCTGGGTGCAGTCGCTGTACAGCGATGCCAGCCAGGACCTGCGCGACGGCGTGGCCGGCTACAACGCTTACAGCCGCGGTATCGCCGTCGGTGCCGATGGCAAGCTCAACGACAACCTGACCCTGGGCCTGGCGTACAGCTTCATCAACACCGACGTCAACGGCAAAAGCGGCAACCAGACCGAAGTCGACAGCCATGCTTTCACCCTCTACGGCGGTTTCGAGCACGGCAACTACTTCGTCGATGCCAGCCTGACCTACGGCTTCAACGACAACCAGAGCAAGCGCAGCATTGCCGGCACCCAAGCCAAGGCCGACTATGACAGCGACCTGCTGGGCCTGAACCTGGTCGGTGGCTACACCTATCACATCAACCCGCAAGTGCTGGTCGAACCGCGCCTGGCGGCCCGCTACAGCCTGGTCAACATCGACGGCTACCGTGAAAAAGGCTCTTCGGCAGCGCTCAAAGTCGAAGACCAGCGCTATGAAGCCATCGAGCTCGGTGCTGGCCTGCGCGTGGCCGGCAGCGTCGCCCTGGGCGCCGGTACCCTGGAGCCGCAAGCCAGGCTGATGGCGTATCACGACTTCGCCGCTGACGAAGCAAAAAGCACCTCGACCTTCCTGCTCGGCAGCACGCCGTTCGTGACCAGCGGTGCCAAGGCGGCGCGTGACAGCTATGAAGCCGGCGTGGGCGCCGACTACAAGCTGGGCGCGGTAACCCTGGGCGTCAACTACGACTACATCGGCAAGTCGGGCTTCGATGCCGACGTGTTCTCGGCGAAAGTCCGTTACGACTTCTGATGAGTCAACACCTTGCCGGCCCACGCCCGTGGGCCGGCGTCGGTCGAACCTTGGGGGCGCTGCTGGTCAGCGCCCTTCTTGGTGCCTGCCAATCCCCCTTTCAAGCGCTGCAGGAGCTGGCTGAACAGCACGGTCGCCACGTACAAATCGTGCCGGGCCAGGCGTTCCCGCTGGTCCTCTTGCCGCCGTCTGAGCAACGCCCCACCGAGCGCCTGCGGGTGTACCTGGAGGGCGACGGCCATGCCTGGGCCACGGCTAGCCAGCCGAGCCTCGACCCCAGCCCGCGCAACCTGCTGGTGGCGCGCCTGGCGATCAATGATCCAGCCCCCAACGCCTACCTTGCCCGGCCCTGCCAGTTTGTCTCGGCTGCAGGCTGCACGGCGGCGCTGTGGACCGATCGGCGTTTTTCCCAGGAGGTAGTGACCAGCCTCAGCCAGGCCCTGGACCGGCTCAAGCAGCGCGTTGGCAATCGCCAGTTCGAGTTGGTGGGCTATTCAGGTGGTGCGGCATTGGCCGTGCTGCTGGCCGCGCAACGGGACGATGTCGCGCAGATCCAGACCCTTGCCGGCAATCTTGATCCAGGCTTATGGGTACAGCTCAAAGGCTTGTCGCCCCTGAACGGTTCGCTCGACCCGATGGTCTATCGCCAACGCCTTGTAGCATTGCCCCAGCGCCATCTGCTGGGCGGCCGCGACCAGGTGATCAGCGCCGAGATCAGCGCCAGTTTTCGCGGCACGCAGGCATCCAGCCGGTGCAATCAACGGGTGATCATCCCGGCTGCAACCCACGAGCAGGGTTGGGAGACAGCCTGGGCGCTTTGGCAAGGCCAGGCGATCGGGCCCTGCCCCTGAACCCAGGCATCGCCTCACTGTGCCCAGCGCGCCTCGCTGTTTTGTAGCGCCGAGGCAATGGTCGCCAACTTGCCGTCCGGCAGGGTGTCCGGCAACAGGTCGGTACCGGAGCTGACGTACAACTGCGCATAGGCATTACGCAATTCGGCATACGACAGGTCGCGCTTCAACTGTGTCTGCAGGTTGTTCAGCTCGCCCTGGATCAGCTCCAGCTCACCAATGTTCTGGGTCTGGTAGCGGTTGCGCAGTTGCTCGGCGATCTGCCCGTCCAGTGCCGCCAGCTCTTCGCTGGTGCGAAACTGCCGCGCGGCCTCGTTGTAGTTGGCGTTGGCCACGTACAACTGCGCCAGCACCGCCATCGACATCGCCTGGCGGCGCGCCGCCGCGACGTCTTCGCCGGCCTTGGCGACCTTGATGGCCGCCGGGGCCGAAAGCACGTTGAACAGGTTCCAGGTCACCTTGACGCCGTAATCCGCCCAGCTCTGGTTGACCAGGAAGGAGTTGCTGTCGTAGTGCCCGCCGGCCGAGAACTCCAGCCCCGGCAGTAGGCGCAGCATGGCCTTGCGGGTTTCGGCGGCACTGATCCGCGCCTGGTAGTCCTGCTCGCGCAGTTCCGGGCGGCTGGCCAGGGCCTGTTGCTCCAGGCGCGTGAAGTCGCCCTTGAACTGCGGCACCGTGTAGCCCTCTTCCGGCGCCAGGCTGAAGTCGGTGTTCAGCGGCAGGTTGATCAGCGCCGCCAGTTCCGTCTTGGCCAGCGACAGCGCGCGGCGCTGCTCTTCGAGCTGGCGGGTCGCCTCGATCAACGCACGCTGGTAGCTGAGCGACTGCACCGGGTCGCCAATGCGCTGGCTGCTCATGTGCTGGCTGTTGTCCCGGGCCTGGGCCACGCGGCCCATCAGGCTGTCGATCTGGGCCAGCAGGCGCTGCGCCGCGACCGCCCGCCAATAGGCCGAGCGCACGTCCTGGGTGATGGTGTGGATGACCTTGCGGCGCCGTTCCTGGAGGATCAGGCGCTGGTCGGCCTGCTGCTTGGCACTGACGTAGCTGACACCGAAGTCCAGTACGTTCCAGACCATGGTCAGGTCCGCCACTTCACGGTCGCGGTCCTGGGAGGTCGACGGCTCCAGGGACTGGGTACCGGTCTGCACGCTCTGGCTGCTCGAAGCGCTGACATTGTTGCGCCCGGCGTAGCCGGCTTCCATGGCCATGCGTGGCAGCATGTCGAAGCGCGCCAGGTCGACCTGGCGCTTGGCCAGGGCTTCTTCCATGACCTTAAGGCGTGATTCGAGGTTGTACTTGACCGCCCGGGCCATGGCCTGGTGCAGGGTCAGCGGGCCGTTGAGCGGCTCCTGGTCCTTGAACATGCTGACCAGGTCGGTGCGCGCGCGCTCCTCGCTGATGCTGCGCTCGATCGGTTCGCTGGTAACCGCACATCCGCTGATTGCCAGCGCCAGCAAGCTGGCGCTGAACAGTTTCTGACTTTTTTTCATCCTTGGGCCGCCCCCTGGTACGGCTCGATCATCTCTGAATAAGTGCTGGCGTTTCAGGTCCGGTTGCCGATCTGTGTCGGCTGTGCCAGAGCCATGGCCAATTCGCGTACGGGACGCTGTTCGGCGTCCTTGATGTCCTGCAACTGCTGCTCCAGCGAGGCGGCGCCAAACACTGCGCGCAAGCCTTGGGCAGGGTCGGTGGTGCGCCACTGCTTGCCGTCGAAAACCCGCATCGACTCGCCCTCCGGCGCCGCCTCGCGGGCAAACAGGGCGGCAAAGGTACTGGTGCCGAACACGCCCCCATCACCGCCGCCAAAACCGAGAAAGCCCTGCCCCGATCCGTCGCCGCTGCCATCGCTGCTGGCAAATACCTGGGCGATGAAGCTCGGCGCGCTGAGACCGTTGTGAATGAAAATGCTGCCCAGGGTGTCGATGCCACTGCCCAGCGTGCGCTCCTCGAACAGCGGCGCGGGCAGCATCGGCGACGTGCTGGCAACCGACGGCAACTGCGGAACTTGTGGCTGCAGCAGCGGTACGCTCACCGCCGGGTTGCTGACGGGCGGATTGACCCGGAATTCGAGATCGCCGACATCCTGGTTCGGCAACTGATACAGCGGGCTGCTCATCGACACCGCCAGGGCATTGCCGGCGCCGTCGCGGATGCCGCTGTTCAGCGCGTTGAGGCTCAGCCCCAGGCCGCCCTGGCCGCTGATACTGCCCAGGGTTACCCGGTAGGTCCGCGCATCCAGTTGCTGCACCGACTGCACCACCCCCGTGGCGCTGCCGCTGGACAGCACGCTGAAGTCAGCGGCATCGACGCCGCTGACCGCCTCGTCAAAGCTCAAGGTGTAGCTCAGCGTCCGCTCGCCGGGCGTTGCCGGAGTTTGCACGACGATCTCGGCAGGCCGCGGTGCCCGGGCATCGACGAGGATGCCGGCGGTGCTGGCGACGTTGGTCAGGCCGGTGCCGGCATCGTTGCCGCGTGCATCACGCACGGTGCTGCCATTAAGGTCCAGGCTCGGCGCCACGCTCAGGCCATTGCTGGCCTGCAGGCCCGGGCTGATGGTCAGGCGGAACACCAGGGTGTTGCTGCCGGAGCCGGAAACGTAGTCGGCATACACCACCCGGCCATTGTCCAGGGTGACCGCCAGGCGCGGCGCGCCAGCGGCGGTATCGACCAGCACCGCTTCGTCCAGCTGCACGCTGAACTCCAGCCCCTGCCCGGCGACATAACTGCCCGCCGCCGGCACCGCCACCGCAGTCACGCTTGGCGCCACGCGGTCGATACTGTAGCTGCTGCCTTGCAGGCCCCCTGCAAGGGCATTGCCGGCCGCATCGGTGATGCCGGTGCCGGTCGGATTCAGGTCCAGGCGCAGGGTGCCGACACCGCTGAGGTTGTCGACCAGGACGCTGTAGGTGCGCCCGTCAAGCTGCGTCACGCTGCTGATCCGCCCGCTGGCGCTGGCGCTGAACGCCAGGCTGAAGTCGGCCAGGTCGACGCCGCTGACGCTCTCGTCGAAGCTCACGGTGTAGCGCAGCGAACCGCTGTTGCTCGGGCTGACATCGACGCGAACGATATCCGCCACTTGTGGCGCTGCGGTATCGATACGCACCCCTGTGGTGCTGGCGAGCCCGTTCAGGCCCAGGTTAAGGGGGTTGCCTGGCGCATCGCGCACTGTGCCACCGTTCAGATCCAGGGTGCTGCCGACCTGGATGCCATCGGCATCGTTGTTACCGGCTTGCACGCTGTACTGGAACACCAACTGGCCGCTACCAGAGCCGGACACATAGCTGGCATAGCGGGTCAGCCCGCCAATAGTCAGCTGCAGGCGCGGCGTGCCGGCAGAGGTATCGACGATCAGCGCTTCACTGGCGTTGACCGTGAAGCTCAGCACGTCGCCAGCGTTGTAGCTGCCTGCTGCCGGTACCGACACGCTGGCCACCGTCGGCAGCACAGCGTCGACCAGTACGCCACTGGTGCTGGCGACGTTGTTGAGGCTGATCAGCGCGTCATTGCCAACGCTGTCGCGCAGTGCACCGCCATTGAGCACCAGGTTGCTGCCCAGGCTGATGCCGGTGCTGTCGAGCTGGCCGTTGCTGACCGTCAGGCGGAACACCAGCGCCCCAGTGCCAGAGCCGGACAGATAATCAGCGAACACTGTACCGCCAGTGTCCAGGGTGATTTGCAGGCGCGGTGTACCGGTGACCATCACCGCCTCGCTGAGGTTGACGGTAAAGTCCAGGTGCTGGCCGGCGACGTAGCTGCCGTTGGCCGGTACCGTAACGCTGTTGACCGTCGGCGCCACCCGGTCGATCTGGTAGCTGGCGCCGCTCTGCCCATTGCTCAGGCTGTTGCCGGCCGCGTCGCTGATGCCGGTGGCGCTGCTGTTGAGGTCCAGGCGCAGGCTGCCAACGCCGCTCAGGCCGGACACCAGTACGCTGTAGGTGCGCCCGTCCAGCGAGGTAACGCTGCTGATGCTGCCGTTGGCCGTGCCACTGAACACCAGGCTGAAGTCGCTGGCATCGACACCGCTGACCGCTTCGCTGAAGGTCACGTTGTAGCGCACGCTGCCGGCATTGCTCGGGCTGGCATCGATGGCCAGCAGCGCTCCAGCGCTGGGTGCCAGGGTATCGACCAGCACGCCGGCGGTACTGCCCAGGCCGTTGAGGGCCAGCACCAGGCCGTTGCCGGCGGCGTCGCGCAGCGTACCACCGTTGAGGTCCAGGGTGCTGCCGAGCTGAATACCATCGGCATCGTTGACGCCGGCATCGACACTGTACTGGAACAGCAACTGGCCGCTACTGGAGCCGGACACATAGCTGGCATAGCGGCTCAGCCCGCCAATGGTCAGTTGCAGGCGCGGCGTACCGGTGGAGGTATCGACGATCAGCGCTTCGCTGGCATTGACGGTGAAGCTCAGCACGTCGCCGGCCTTGTAGCTGCCCGCAGCCGGTACCGCGACGCTGCCGATAACCGGCGCCACGGCATCGACATTGACGCCCGTGGTGCTGCCGACGTTGTTGAGTGTCGCGCCTGCCAGATTGCCCGCCTGGTCGCGAACCGATCCGCCGTTGAGCACCAGGTTGCTGCCAAGGGTGATGCCGTTGCTATCGAGCTGACCGCTGCTGACTGTCAGGCGGAATACCAGCGCGCCGGTCCCGGAGCCGGAAAGGTAATCGGCGAACACGGTGCCGCCAGTGTCCAGGGTGATCTGCAGGCGCGGTGTACCGGTCACCGTCACCGCCTCGCTGAGGTTGACGGTGAAGTCCAGCTGCTGGCCGGCGACGTAGGTGCCATTGGCCGGCACGCTGACACTGGTAACCTGCGGCGCGATGCCGTCGATGACCAGGTTGTGGTTGGCCCCCAGCGAATGGGCGGAGCCCGGCGTTGGCAAGGTCAAAACGGCATTGTCGAAGGTGGCGTTGCGAATCACTGCGCCATTGAGAGCCAGGGCGGCGCCGCCGGCGTAGTCGAGGTCGGCGCTGGTATCACCGGCCTGCACGGTGTACTGGAACGTCAGGGTGTTAGTGCCCGAGCCGGCCACATAGGTGGCATAGCGATCGATAAGGCCGGTTTCCAGCAGCAAGGCCGGGATGCCGCCAGTGGTGTCGACGCTGACCATCTGGTCGAAGGTCAGGGTCAGGGTAATGCTGTCGCCGGTCTTGTAGCTGCCATTGGCGCTCTGCGCCGAGACATCGGTAACCCGCGGGTTCAACGAGGCGACGTTGATGATAACGGTGTCGGTGTCGGTCTGCGCCCCGCCGCTGCCGCTGCCGCCCTGGTCGCTGGTGGTGATCTGCAGGCTGGCCGAACCGTGGTAGCCGGCCACCGGGGAGAACACCAGGCCGTTGAGCGCGGCATTGATATCGCTTTGCGAGCCGGTGAAGGTCATGCTCGCATCGCCCGTGCCGCTGCCGACGGTAAACACCAGGCCGTTGAGGCTCGACAGCGTCAGCAGGCCATTGCTGGCGGTCAAGGTCACCTGCAGGGCGGCGCTGCCGGCGTCAATATCGCTGATGCTGATCAGGTTGCCGTTGCCGTTGTTGAAGGTCAGCGAGCCGTCCTGAAGGACGTTCTGGCTGCTCGGTACCTGGTTGACCGGCGCATCGTTGACCGCACCAATGGCCAGCGTCACCACCCGCTGAGTGAGCTGCGCCCCGCCGCTGCCCGTGTTGCCGCCATCGTTGTAGGTCACCGTCAGGTTGACGTTGCCGTTGCCGTTGGCGGCCCCGATGTAGGAGACCCCGTTAGCGGCGATAAAGGCGTTGATGTCCGCTACCGTGCCGACCAGTATCAGACCGCTGCCCAACGGGTTGACCGTGACACCGGCGCCGCTATTGGCGCGCAGTTGCCCGAAGACCACGCTCAGGGTCAGGGTGACCTGCCCGCTGCCGGCATCGGCATCGCTGATGGAAATGCCCGACACCGTGCCAGAAGCATCTTCATTGAAGTTCAGGCTGCTCGGTACGCTGAGGATCCCGGCGTCGTTGACGGCCTGGATGTTGACGGCCTTGCTGGCGACGGCGCTGTCGCTGTTGCCGTCATTGACCGAGAACGAGACGGTGCGCGTCGAGGTGTCGGGGTTGTCGGAAACGTTGCGATAGCCCACCGATTGCAGGGCGACCTGCCACTGCCAAAGGGTCGCGGTGGCCCCCGCCGACGTCAGGGTCAGGACGCCGGTCGCGGCGTTGTAACTGGCGTTGATGTTGCCCGTAATCGGCGAACCGGAGCTGAACTCCAGTACATCCTGGCCGGCGCGGAAGTTGCCGGTGATGCTGATGGTAGCGCTGGCCAGGGTGTTGCTGTCGACGTCGCTGAGCGTCAGCCCGCTGTCGATTGCCACGGGCCCTGCGTTCTCGAAGTAGGTTTCGCTGCCGCCGCTGGTGGCGATCACCGGCGTGTCGTCTACTGTCGCCACGGTCAAGGTGCGGGTTGCGGCCGGGCTGTCCAGGGTGCCGTCGTTGACCACGAAACTCAGGGTCCGGGTAGCCGTGCTGGGCGATTCGCTCTGGTTGCTGAAGGTCACCGAGGCCAATGCCGCCTGCCACTGCGCAAGGGTGGCAGCGACGCCTGCGGAGGTCAGGGTCAGCACGCCGGTGGAAACGTCGTAGCTGGCGCTGATGTTGCCCATGGTTGCCGGGTTATTGGTAAATGCCAGCACGTCGAAACCGCCCTGGAAATTACCGATAATGCTGACCCTGGCGCTGGCCAGGGTGCTGTTGTCGGAATCGCTCAGGGTCAGGCCGCTGTCGATGACTACCGGGGTCGAGGGGCCGTTGTTGCCCTCGACGAAGTGCGCGCTGCCAGCGCTGGTGCTCAGGTTCGGCGCGTCATTGACCGCCGTGACGGTGATGCTGGCAGTGTCGCTGGCGATGGAAAACGCCGTGCTGGCGCCGCTGGCCGTGGTGTCGACCTTGCTGCCCTGCTGCCCTGCCGAGGCGCCAGTCTGGTCCCAGGCCTTGTAGGTCAGGGTTGCCACCATGGCGTTGGCGCCGTCGGGCACAAGGCGCAGCTTGTCGCTACCGCGCAGCAGCAAGGCGCTGTTGCCGGCCACGGCGCCGATATCGCTCCAGGTGCTGCCATCGGTGCTGTACTGCCAGGTGCCGGTGCCGCTGTTCAGGCCGGTGATGGCGATACCGACAAGGGCGCCGGTGTCGACATCGGTTACGCCACTGAGGAAGCTGGCAACGGTTTGCCCGGGGTTGTTCAGCTGGCCATCAGTGATGCCGATGAGCACCGGTGCAGTCGGGGTCAGCAGTGGCGCGTCGTTGACCGCGTTGATTGTGATCTGCGCCTGCGCGGTGCCGACCGAGAAGCTGCTGCTGCCGCCGTTAATGGTGGTGTCGCCAGTGCGGCGTACTGAGTTGCTGGAGGCCGTGCCGCTGGTCTGGTCCCAGGCCCGCAAGGTCAGGCTGGCGCTACCGGCATTGGCGCCATCGGGGACGAAACGCACTTGCGTGGTGCTCGACAGCAGCAGGCCGGCGCTGCTGGAGACCGCGCCGATGTCGGCCCAACTGAATCCGTCGCTGGAGTACTGCCAGAAGCCATTACCGCTGCTGCCGATCACGGCGACGCCGCTCAGCGAACCGGCGCCGTCGACATCGCCATGGCTCAGCCCGGCAAGAATGCTTGCAATCAGCTGGCCGCTGGAGCTGCTGTCTTCATCGGTGCCCGGCAGCACGAACGGCCCGCCCGAGAGGCTGGGCGCATCATTGCTGGCCTGCACCGTGACCGTTGCGCTGATGGCCAGCGAAGTGCTGTCGGCACCGCCATTGCCGGTGCCGCCGGTGTCAGCCACGCCGATCAAGCTGATCACCCGGGTGCCGATGGTCGGCGCATGGCTGAGGTTGCTGTATTGCACGCCATCGATCAGCGTCTGGGTCAGGCCGCTGCTGATACCGGCGGCCTTGGTCAGGGTCACCGTCGCGGTCGCGCCGCTGAGCGTTACCGAATAGCTGAAGCCGTTGATGGCCGTGGTGCCCGAGGCGCCGTTGACCAGGTCGATGTTGCTGCCGTCGAGGGTCAGGCGCTCGTTGCCGGGATCACTGACATTGCTGACGGTGAAGGTCAGCTGCTTGATGCCCTGCCCGGCCTCGACGGTAGACACCACCACCGCGCTGAACAGGTCGACCGGCGCGCCGCCTTCGGTGAAGGTCGGGGTGCCGCCGCTGGCGGTTACCGTCGGTGCATCGTTGACCGCGCTGACATTGACGCTGACCAGGGCGCTGGCGTCGCTGGCGCTGTCGCCATCGTTGATGCTGACCTGCACGGTACGCGCCGCGGTTGAGATATCGCCATTGTTGCTGTTGCTGTAGGTCAGGTTGCGCACCAGCGCCTGCACCGCAGCGGCGGTCGCGTTGCTGTTGAGCGAGATCACCAGGTTGCTGCTGGCGCTGCCGCCGGCAAAGCTGCCGATGATCACCCCGGCATAAGTCACGTTGCTGCCCGAGACACCGATCTGCCCGACCCCGCTGCCCTGGTTGAAGATCCCCAGCAGGTCTTCGCCGCTGACCCGGTTGGCGGTGATCGCCACGGTGACGTTGCCGCCGTTGAAGTCCGCCGAGTCCAGGTCGGTGAGCAGCGCATTGCCGCCGGCGTCGAGCAGCACCGGCGCCCCACCCTCGATAAAGGTGTTGCTGTCGCCATTGAGGTTGCTCAGCACCGGCGGGTCATTGGACTTGGTGGTGAAGTTCAGCGTGGTGTTGTTCTTCACCCCCTTGAAGATCGCGCCATCGCCATCGACGAAGGTCTTGGCGTCCAGGCGGATGGCATAGCCGGTGCCCAGTGCCAGGGGGACCGGCAGGGCGATGGTCCAGGTGGTGCCGGAGCCGCTGATCTGCGCACTGCCAATGGCGATGGTCTGGACCACGACATTGTCGAAGGTGCGCACGATGTAGATGTTGCCGCTGCTGCCCTTGCTCACCGCTTCGTTGAAGGTCAGCACGATGTTGGCGTTGGTGTCGACGTTGCTGGCGTTGTCGCTGGGCGTCGAGCTGACCACGATCGGTGGGCGGTCGTTCTGTACATATAGGTTGCCGGCGGTGCCGTTGAACCCACCATACAGGTCGATATCGCCGTCGCCGTCAAAGTCGGCGGCGCGATAGGTGGTGCCGGTATGATCGACCAGGCTCAGGCCGGCCAGCGGCGACTGGGCCAGGGTCTGCAGGGTGAAGGTGCCGTCGCCGTTGCTGCGCGCATAGGCGAAGGCTGTGCCGTTGCCGCCAGTCTGGTAGAGGATGTCGGCGTCGCCATCGCTGTCGAAGTCGGCCAGCACCATGCGGCCGAACGCTGCCGGGGCCGGGAACGAGGCGGTTGACTGGTTGCTGAAGGAGGCGCCGTCATTGCGCAGGTAGACCCCGGTGGTGGCGTTACTGCCGGCCAGTACGTCGATGTCACCGTCGCCGTCGATGTCGGCGGCGTAGTAGTTGCTGCCGTTGTGGTCCGGCAGCGTCAACCCGGCAAAGGGTGATTGCGCCAGGGTCAACAAGGTAAAGGTACCGTTGCCGTTGCTGCGCGCATAGGCGAAGCCGGTGCCGTTGGCGCCGGTCTGGTACAGCAGGTCGGCGTCGCCGTCGTTGTCGAAGTCAGCGGCGAGCATCCGTGAGCCGGCCGCTGGCGCCGGGAAGCTTGCCGTCGACTGGCTGCTGAAACTGCCGCCGTCGTTGCGCAGGTAGGTGCCGGTAGTGCCGTTGACCCCGGCCAGCACATCGAGGTCGCCGTCGCCATCGAAGTCGGCAACGTGGTAGTTGGAGCCGGTGTGGTCCGGCAGCGACAACCCGGCAAAGGGCGACTGCGCCAGGCTTTGCAGGGTGAAGCTGCCGTTGCCGTTGCTGCGCGCGAATGCCCAGAGCGTACCATTGCCCCCGGTCTGGTAGAGGATGTCGGCGTCGCCGTCGTTGTCGAAATCGCCCACCACCACTCGGCTGCCGGCGGCGATGGTGGTGCCGCTCAGCGGCGCGCTGCCGGTACTCCAGGAGGTGGCCAGCAGCCCCTGGTAATCGTTGAGCGCCAGGGCCGTGGTTGCCAGCGGGCCGCTGCTGCGCTCCAGGGTCCAGTTGCCGCCCAGCGCACCGCTACCGGTGTCGTCGCTGGAGGCGCCGATGTCGGCACCGGTCAGGCTTGCCAGCTGGCTGACAAAGGCCTGGCCAGCATCGTCCTTGCCGACCTGGCAGCCATACAGCATCAAGTCGCCGTCGGCCTTGAGCGACTGGCCGATGGACTGCAGCGCCTCGCCGTGATCGGCAAGGTTGCTGCTGCTCAGCCAGACATTGCCCAATTGCACGGTACCCGAAGCACCGTGGGAAAATACATGGATGGCATCCAGGTCGCTGCGGCCCTTGAGGTAGTCGGCCATTTGCTGCAGGCCGTCCTTGCCCGGGTCGAGCACCACCACTTCACTGCCCGCCGGCAGGCCCTTGAGGGCTTCCTGCGGGTTGCTGATCTGGCCATCGACAAACACCACTTCATGGCGTTCGCTGGCACTGGCGCCACGCGTATCGGCCGTGGCCAGCGCGGCCTTGTCGGCCTGCGCGGTATCGCTTGCGCTGTCTTTGCCGGTGTCCTTGGCGGCCTCGGCAGTTGCCTCCTGGGCAACCACCGCAACCGAGGCGTCGAACATGATCCGCGGTTCCAGGGCAAACAACAGCGGTGCCTGAACGGCAGGGGTGGGCACTGGCCGGCCCTGGCGTTTGAATCGGTCGATGAACTTCATGTTGCACCTCAGGCTGTACGGGTTGTTGCCCTAAAACTGCTATGGAACGGCTATGGCATCGGTGGCGCGCATCACGCGCCACCGCGCCGGTTCATCAACCGCGCGAAGGGAAAATGCCTTCGGTGGCGATGATCATGCTCAGGCCCAGGTACGGGCTGAGGTTGTTGAAGGGCTGATTGCCACCGGCAACGCCACAGCTTTGCGCTGCCAGGTTGGTCAGCGCCGTGGGGTTGCCATAGATGTTGACCGTGCCCAGGTTGGCATCGCCGCTCTGCGCCAGAACCAGGCTTGCCGTGCCTTTGTCGGCGCCGGCAGCTTCCGTCGAGACCATTAGCGGATGGCTGTGCATCGGCATTTGCTGCACGGTCAGCGTGGTGTTCTGGCTACCTCCCGTTTCACCGAGATCGACTTCACCCAGGCCCGGGCCCTGCCCCCAACCGACGGGCGAGCGGCCGCGCAGGTCGGGCAAGCCGAAGGTGACCCGGCCGTCGCCGCCATAGATCGTGCCGAGGATCGAAAACAGCGCGGCGTTTTGCGATATCGCCATCAATTGCCCACTGCACATTGCATAACCACGGGGCGCAAAGTTGCCACCGAACATCTTGATCTCACCGAGGAAGGGATCACTCATCTGGCATTACCTGTTTTTGGGTTGTGGGTGTGAACAGATCAGTTCAGGGCGCTCAGGCCTGCGGCTCCCGCTCACGGTGCAGCACCGCCTGCAGCACATGGCGGCCATCGGGCTCGGGCTGCACCGGGGTCATCAGCAGCAACCATTCCTGCTGCTGCGGACCGATAACGCGGTACACGCCCTGCTGCGGCAGCAGGCCGGCGGGCAAGGCGAAAAACACCAGGAAGCATTCGTGGCGGGCGCTCATGGCCACGCCCTCACTCAGTTGCACGCGTTCGACGGCTACGCGCTGCTGCGGCCCCAGCCAGAGCGCAAAGGCATGGCGGTCGGCCGCTTGCAGCTCGGCGAAGGTGGGCATGGGGAACTGGCCGGCGGCGCTCATGAGGCCTGCGCCATCAGGCAGCCAGGCACCGGCTCACGCCGCAGGCGGCGGTAGACCCCCGACTCGCCGACCGGGATAAAACCAAGCCTTGCATACAGCCGTTGCGCCGGATTGTAGTGCTCGACACACAGCTCGCAGGCCAGCCCGCGCTGGTCGGCGCGGCGCAGCACGTCGTCGAGAATGGCGCTGCCAGTGCCGTGGCCAATGCAGGCGGGCAACAAGGCGATATCGATGAGGTTGAGTGCAGTCTGCCCCCAGAACAGGTACAGGCGGCCGATGGCCTGGCCCTGGCGTTCGACCAGGAGGAACTCACCGTCCGGGTAATGGGCCTGGTAATACTGGTGCTGGGCATTGAATTGCTGGCGCAGAAACTGCGCAATCTGCTCGGCCGACCAGCCGCTGTGGCGCATTTCGCCGGCGCGGGTGGTGGCGTACAAATGCTCAAGGAAAGGCAGGTCGCCTTGGCCGATGGGGCGGAAACTCAAACCGAGTGGGTTCATCGTGTGTAGCGTCCCTGCGAGATGCTGAGCATTGATCCGTCCGCCCCAATGCCCCACGCCTGGCGTGAGATCATTGTGATGGCATTTTATTCTAATTGTCTGACAATCGCACTATCAAAATCCGCTTTCTCTTACCCCCAGCGCAGCCATTCGTCGCCATGCCGATGCCAGCAACGATTGACCCTTGCCTTCGAGCACCACCAGCCCGCGAACCGGGCGTTGCAGGCCCCCAGGCGGGCTGTTTTCGAGGGCAAAGCGTACGCCGTATTGCCCCTGCAGCGGCTGCGCCCGGCGGTTCTCGTCGCGGCGGATGGCGATGGGGCCCTGGTGCTCGGAAACCAGCGCCTCCTGATCGATGGCGCTGACCCCGGTGGTGTCGATATCGCTGAGGCTGACCCGCAGCGAATCGCGCAGCGGATCATCGGCAACAAAATGCCCGGGCGCGCCAGCCTCGACCCGCCACAAGTCCGCTTCGGCCAGGTAACCACGCAGGCGCAGGCCCTCCTCGACCACTGCAGCCAGCGGCAACTGCGCGGCAATCCAGCGGCCCGGTGCCAGGCCCACGGCCAGGTCGCGTATCACCCCGGCGTGCGGCGCGCGCAGGTTCAGGCGCTCGCGCTGGGCGGCCAGGCCACGGTATTCGGCCACCGCCTCGGCCAGGCGCTGCTCAAGGATGCCGCTGTCGGCGGCGGTTTCACTGCGCCCGGCCTGGCGACGCAATTGCAGCTGCAGGATCTGGATTTCGCGCCGTACGATCTGCAGGCGCGATTCCAGGTCCGGTGACTCCAGCACCACCAGCAACTGATCGCGGGCCACGCGCTGGCCGTCCTGCACATGCACCTCGCGGATACGCGCTGCGGTCGGTGCATGCAGGGCACTGACCCGCGACGCTTCGAGCAGCGCCGGCACCTCGACATCGCTGCGCCACGGCAACACCAGCACCAGCAGCACCGCCAGCAGGCCGAGGCCCAGGCCCAGCACCTTGCGCGGTTGCGCTCGCTGGCGTTGCTGCCACCAGTGCTGGCCCTCCTTATAGACCGGCAAGGCGATGAACCAGGTCAGCTCGACCAGCATCAAAAAGATGCCCAGCGCCTTGAAAAACAAGTGATACACCGCCAGGGCGATGCCGAAAAACAGCACTGCGCGCCACAGCCAGGCGGCGTAACCCCAGCTCAACAAGCGCCGGCGCATGGCCGCCGACCACGGCTCGGGCGCCGCCTCGCCATAACCGAACAGCGCCTCGCGCAAGCGCCAGCGGCACAGGGCGAAGGCCCGGCCCTGGAGGTTGTCGACCGCCCACAGATCGCTGAGCAGAAAGTAGCCGTCAAAGCGCATCAACGGGTTGAGGTTGATCGCCAGGGTGGTGATCCAGGTGGCGCTGGCCAGCATGAACGCCGCCGTGCGCCCTGCCCCGTCCGGCAACAGCGACCAGGCCAGCAGGGCCAGGCAGGCCAGCAGCAACTCGGCGAGCACCCCGCCGGCGCCGATCAACAGGCGGGTGCGGCGGTCCTGCACGCGCCAGGCATCGCTGACATCGGTGTAGAGCATCGGCAACAGCACCATGAACGCCAGGCCCATGCTCGGCACCCGGCAGCCGGCGCGTTTGGCCATGTAGGCGTGGCCGAATTCGTGGCACAACTTGGCAAAGCCCAGGGCGATGGCAAAGGCTGCAGCACCGCCGAGGCTCAACAGGTGGGGAAAGGTTGCGAGAAAACGCTGCCAGTCGCGCATGACCAGAAACAGCCCCAGGCACAGTACCGTGGGCAGGCCGTAGCGCAGCAGGTTCGGGCCGAACCGCGCCAGCCACGGCCAGGTACGGTTGAGAAAGGCATCCGGGCGCCACAACGGGATACGAAAGAACAGGTACTTGTGCAGCAACTGGGTCCACAGCCCCTGTCGCTGGCGGGCGGCCTTGTCGGCGTAGCTGGCCCGTTGCTCGTCATCACTGGCGGTGACCAGGTCATGGCCACGCAAAAAGCGCAACAGCTCCTCAATGGCCGTGCCCGGCAGCGGCATGCCCGGTTCGCGATTGGCTGCGGCCAGCACCCGCGCCGGATCGCCCAGCGCCCAGTGCCGCAACAGGCGCATGGCGGGCGCGCCGAGTTTGAAATAGCGCCCGCGCAGCGGGTCGGCCAGGGTCCATTGCGCAGCGCCGTCCAGCCCTGGCGCGGCGGGCGACAGTTGCAGGTCCGGGCGCAGTGCCGGCAGCATCAAAGGCCCACCGTCTGGCGCAGGGCCGCCAACGGCCGGCGCAGCAGGTACAGCGCCAGCGGTGCACGCTGGCCAAACAGCTTGGCGGTGCCACGCAGGCCGATGCGCGGCGGCGCGTCGGTAAAGCGTGCGTCCAGGCGATAAGCCAGTTGCCCGGCCGGAGTGTTCTGCGCTTCGTAGGCGGCGCGTTCGAGCTCGGCGCCATGGCGGTGCAACGGGTCGCTGTCAAGAAACAGCGCCACTTCGGCGCCAGGCTCAAGGTTCAAGGCATCGGCCACCGGCAGCTCGATGCGCAGCTCGGCCTGGGCCGGGTCGGCGATTTCCAGCAGACGCTCGCCGGTCTGCAGTGGCTTGCCGGTCAGGCGCTGGGCGTCGGCGAACACGGCAATACCGGCACGCTCGGCACGCACATCGGCGCGCGCCAGCAGCTCGCGGGCATAATCGCGCTCGGCGCGCTTTTGCTCGACACGGGCGGCCAGCAGGTCAAGCCGGGCGCTGGATTCAGCATCGGAAAAGGCTCGCTGGGTGTTGGCCTTGAGCTCGGCCTCGGCGACCCCGAGGGTGCGCTCGGCAACATCGGCCTGGGCCTTGAGGCTGGTGGCGTCGAAGCGCACCAGCACCTGCCCGGCCTGCACCGCCTGGTTGGGCTTGATCAGGAACTCGGCGATCACCCCATCCAGCGGTGCGGCCACCACCTGGCCGTTGCGTGGCACTACTTCGGCCGGCGCCAACACCGACTGGCGCACCGGCACCAGCAGCACCAGCAGGGCTGCGGCGCCGATCGCCCAGCGGCTGCGTGCCGGCCAGCGCAGGCGCCATGGTTTGCCCGGCTGCAAGGCCAGCCAGGCATGGCTGTAACACTCGCCCAGGTGCTTGAGCAAGCTGTGCTCGGCCTCGACCCAAGGGTTGTCGCGGGCCAGCCACAAACCGCCAAAAACCACACCCTGGCGGTCCTTGAGCGGCAGCCAGAATGCGTGGGCAGCTGACAACGACTGCCAGTCATCGCGGCTGGCCTGATCGAAACTGTCCGGGTTCAGCGGCCCGCTGGTGTCCAGGCGGGCACTGTTGCCCAGTTGCGCGGCGGCATGTTCGATGAAGGCCACGAACGGCGCGTTCGCCTCGACCACGCTGATCGCGGTCAACGCCCGCACCTTGCCGGCAATCAGCAATGCCGCGTGGCGAAAGGCGAACAGCGGCTGGGGATCGTTGACCATGCTGAAGGCCAGCGCCTCGACCGTGGTCGCGGCCCGGGCCTGATGCTCCAGGCGCAGATAATGCGCCAGCAACTGCTCCATGCCATTGGCTACTGGCGCGTTCATGGCTGGCCGGCGAAGTGCGCGGTGCCGCTCATGCCGGCCAGCAGGCCGCGGCTGTCGGCCGGCAGCGTGCCGATCAGCAGCAGGGTCTGGCTGCCTTCATCGATGCGCGCGCCCAGGCGCTTGACCACCGCCTGCAGCGGCGCGCCGGTTTCATCGGGGACGAAGCTGAAGGTCTGTTCCGGCTTGAGCTTGCCCAGCCAGCGCGAAGGCACCAGCAGGTGCACCTCCAGCGAACGGTTGTCGACGATTTCCAGCAACGGCGCGCCGCTGGCCACGCTTTCGTGGGCCTGGACCTTACGGGCAACCACCTGGCCGTCGAACGGGGCCTTGACCTGGCAGCGCTGCACCTGCACCTGATAAACCTGCGCCTCGGCCTGGGCCTGCGCCTGGCGCGCTTCGGCCAGGGTCACTTCGAAGCGCCCGACCGAATTGAGCGCCGCCAGTTGCTGCTTGTTGCGCAGCTCTTCACGGGCCGCACGCACGGCAGCGCCGGCGGCATTCTGCTGGGCCTGGTAAGCGCTGCAATCAAAACGCACCAGCACATCGCCCTTGCTGAACGACTGGCCTTCGGCGAACGGCATGTCCACCACCCGCCCGGCCAGCTCGCTGGCCAGCACCGCCTGCGAGCGCGCGCGCAGCACGCCGCGCACTTCGCTGACGCTCGAGGTCGCGCCCTCGAGCAGCGGATCGCTGTCGGCAGCTGCCTGCGCCAGGCTTGCGACCATCATCAACGCCAGGCACCAGGCTCCGTGCTTCATCTCGCTGCATCCTTTCATTATTGGTTGTATGCGTTGTGTATCGGTTGCAGCGGCGCGAACCTGATTACCGTTGGTCAGCAGCCGATGGCTGGCAACCCAGGCACCGCCCTACGTGCCAGGCACAGGTGGCATGGCAAGTGTAGTAGCGAGGAACATGCGCGATGAAATGCGCGAACTGCAATCAAGGTAAGTGGCAGGATGCTATCAGTGTTTTTCGAGGCGCGGTAGCGGGTGCGAGGGGGTAAACACTATATTTTTTTGGCCCGGCGAGCTGGCCTTCGTCAGCGATGAGAACGATGCTGATTTTGCGCACGGTTCTCTACCAGCAGCACGCTCAAACACGTCTGAATACAGACTCCATAAAATACGAACTTACATCTTGTCAAAACATTTGCATTGACGCTTCAGCCCCTCTGGCGAAAACAATAAACCCAGACCGAGCGATACACAGAAGTTTGAAAAGCAAACATTAAAGATGCTTCCTACAAACAATAAAAAACATTAAACAACTTCCCCCAATACGTTGAAAGCAAACATTCACGCAGGGCCGCACATGTCATTAAAAAGTCGCTATATGGAAGAACGCCGGCGCCTGCGCGAACTGGCCGACGAATTTGCCGAAGACGATCCGCGCCTGGCGCACTTTCTCGGCAGCGAAGCCTCTGACCCCGACGTCGAGCGATTGATGGAAGGCTTTGCATTCCTGACTGCAAAGCTTGCGATGAAGATCGACGACCACCTGCCGGAAATCACCCAGCCGCTGCTGCAACTGGTCTACCCCAATTTCCTTCGGCCCTTGCCCAGCGTCACCCTGGTGCGCTTCGACCCGATCGATCATGCGCTGAGCGAAAGCCAGCTGATCCCCAAGGGTACCGCGCTGTTCTCCAGGCCGGTCGACGGCGTGAACTGTACCTTTCGCACCTGTACCGACGTGACCCTCTACCCCTTGGTCATCGATGAGATCTGCCACATCGACAGTGCCGACAAATCCATCGTCCACATCGACCTTGGCGCGCTGACCGAGCAACCGCTGCGCCAGCTCGACTGCGACCGGTTGAGCTTTCATCTGGGAGGCGCTGCAAGCAACGCCCTGACGCTCTACCAATGGCTGTCACAGCACCTGCACAAGGTGGTTTTGCACATCAACGACCATCGCTATTCCCTCCCGCCCGCGACCTTGACCTTTGCCGGTTTCGAACCCGGCGAGGCACTCCTGCCAAGCCCGGGCGAGCACCTGGATGGCTACCGCCTGATACAGGAGTACTTTTACTTCCCGCAGCGCTTTCACGGCTTCAACCTGACCGAACTGCGCCGCTACTGGCCGGACGCCGCAGCCGAGCATATCCGCCTGGAACTGCGTTTTGACGCGCCCTTCCCCAACGGTTTCCAGCTCGACCGCGACAGCCTTTCACTGTACTGCACACCGGCCATCAACCTCTTCGACCACCCGGCCAGGCCCATCCCGCTTGACGGGCAGGCCGTCTGCGAAGCCGTGCAACCCAGCGGGCGGCAAGCGCAGGCCTATGAGATTTTCAGCGTTGACAAGGTCGCTACCCGACGCCGGGACACGCAGACCTCGCAGGATCAACAAAGCCTGGAGTTCGCGCCCTACGAAGCACTGCCCCGGCGTGTCGAACGCGCCGAAGAGCGTAGCGCACACTATTACAGCGTGACGCTCGAACAAGACCTGATCAAAGAGCGGGCGCGCCATGTCATCCGCCTGCTGCACGGTGATCAACGCCCTTACCGGGGCCAGCAGCAGACCCTGAACATCGACCTCACCTGCTGCAATGGCAACCTGCCCCTGCAACTGGACATCGGCGATATCAACCTCACCACCCAGGCCACGCCCTCGTTTGCCACCTACCGCAACCTGACCCGCCCGACCCGCTGTTACCCACCGGCGCTGGATGACGACCTGCACGGGGATGTGCAGTGGGTACTGCTTTCCAACCTGGCCCTGAATGACCTGTCGCTGTCCTGCGCCGACGCGCTCAAGGCGGTGCTGCAAGTCTATGACTTCGTGGCGCCCTATGACCTGCAGCACAAGCGCGCCACCCAGCGCCGCCTGAACGCTATCGAACACGCCAGCACGGCGCCGACTGACTGGTTGATCAAGGGCCTGCCCGTGCGCGGCATGCTCACCACGCTCAGGGTCAACCCCAACGCCTTCGACAATGAGGGCGACCTGCAGCTGTTTGGCAGCGTGCTCTCGCACTTCATGGCGCTGTATGCCAGCAGCAACTCCTTTCACCAGCTGGAAATCATCAACAGCGTGCGTAACACCAGCTTCGTCTGGCCCGCACGCACCGGCCAGCAGCCGGTGATGTGAACCCGGCAGGCCGCCACTACCTGAGTATGAGCCGGAAAAAACTACGCGTGCGATGCGCTGAGTTGCGTTCAATAACGTGCACTTAAACCGCTCTGTAATCAGCAGAGCAAACTTCTACGCCTGCAAAAAACACCCCAAAAACAACAAGTGACTTTTCCCACAAGCATTTAGGAAGCCCAACAAAGACAAGGCAGTAAGTTACCTCTTACTGTCTCTCCCCTCTGTAAGAACAAATCTTGTTGGACGTTCCATCCACGTCCATTCGACCTGCCCGACGCAATGAACAGCAGGAGTTGCCATGCCCGGCCAGCGCGATGTGCGTTTTACCTTCAGCTCGACGGCTGACATTGACTTTGATGTGGTGTCTTTTGAACTGAACGAGGGTATTTCCCAACTCTATCGTTTGACCATCGAGCTGGTCAGTGCAACCGCCGACGCCGACTTTGCCACCCTGCTCGACCAGCCTGCGGCTCTGACCCTCTGGCAGGGCAACCAGGCCGTTCGCCATGTGCATGGCCTGATCAGTCGTTTCGAACAGGGCCAGACCGGCTTTCGCCGCACCCGCTACCGCGCCGAGATCGAACCGCAGCTGGCGCGCGCGCAACTGCGCTCCGACTGGCGCATCTTCCAGAAACGCAGCGTGCCGCAGATCCTTGAGCAACTGTGCAAGGAGCGTCAATGGGGCCAGGCCCGCCAGCACCTGAGCGAAACCCACCTGCCCCGCGAGTACTGCGTGCAGGCGGGCGAACTGGACCTGGACTTCTACCTGCGCCTGGCGGCCGAGGAAGGCTTGCTGTCGAGCTTCGAGCACAGCGAAGCCGGCCATCGGCTGATCCAGGCCGACCATATCGCGACCTTCGGCGCCATCGAGGGCGGGCCGGTGCTGTATGAGGCCAATCCGGGGGGCGAAGCCTGGCAACCGTCCCTGCGCCAGTTCACCTACCGCGAACAGGTACGGACCAGCTGCCAGACCCAGCGTGACTACACCTTCAGCCATCCGCGCTACAACCTGGAGCAAAACGTGCTGGCCGCCGAGATGGGCAGCCAGACCGTCGACTACGAGCGCTACGACTACCCCGGTCGCTACAAGCACGACGACGCCGGCAAACCCTTCACCCAGACCCGCCTCAAGGCCCTGCGCGGTGATGCGCGCACCGCCGAGGTCGAAGGCGACGATGCGCGTCTGCTGCCGGGCAAGGCCTTCACTCTCAGTGGCCATCCGCGCGAAGACCTCAACAGCGGCTGGCGACCAATCCAGATCAAGCACCAAGGCCGCCAGCACACCGCCCTGGAAGAAGAGTCTGCCGAAAGCGAACACGGCACCTGGTACAGCCTGACCGCCACCTTGATCCCCGATACCGTTGAATGGCATGCCCCGGCGCGCCCCAAGCCATGCATCGAAGGGCCGCAGATCGCCATGGTGGTCGGCCCGGCCAAAGAGGAAATCTACTGCGACGAGCATGGCCGCGTGCGCGTGCAGTTTCCCTGGGACCGCGAAGGCTGCGAAGACGATCGCAGCTCGTGCTGGGTGCGCGTCGCCCAGACCTGGGCCGGGGCGGGCTGGGGGCATGTGGCCCTGCCGCGGATCGGCCAGGAAGTGCTGGTGGGCTTTCTCCACGGCGATCCGGACCAGCCAATGATCATGGGCCGCAGCTATCACGCGATCAACCGCCCACCGTACCGCTTGCCCGAGTTCAAGGCACTGAGCCCGCTGCGCAGCAAAGAGCACCACGGCCAGCGCCACAACGAACTGCGCCTGGACGACACCAGCGGGCAGATCAGCGCCGCCTTGATGAGCGATCACGCCGCCAGTGCCTTGAACCTGGGCTACCTGACCCACCCCCGGCCCGGTGGCGGGCAGCCCCGGGGTGAAGGCTTCGAACTGCGCACCGACGCCCACGGCGTGGTGCGTGCCGGCGGCGGCCTGCTGCTGACCAGCGAACTGCGCGCCCGCGCCGCCTCCCACCACACCGACCTGCCGCAAACCGCCGAACGCCTGAAGACCGCCCAGCAATACCACGCCACTTTCGCCAGCGAAGCCCGCGACCACCTGGCCCAGGAAAGCGGCGACCAGGACGAAGTCGCCGATGCGCTGCAGGCCCAGCACGACGGCATACGCGGCCGCGGTACCGGCAACCCGAATGCCAATCAATACCCCGAGTTCAGTGAACCCTTCCTGGTCCTCGACAGCCCGGCCGGGATCGCCAGCAGCACGCCGCAATCCACCCACCTGGCCAGCGGCGAACACCTGGGCCTGAGCAGTGGCGGGCACACCAGCCTGGCCGTCGGCAAGCGCCTGCTGATCAGTGTCAGCCGAGGCCTGCGCACCTTCGTGCAAAGCCTCGGCTGGCGCCTGGTCGCAGCCTCCGGCGATATCGACATCCGCGCCTTGAAAGACAGCATCAACCTGCTGGCCAAGCTCAAGGTCACCGTCAGCGCCGAACGCATCATCCTCAGCGCCAAGGAGGAACTGGTGATCCAGGCGGCGGGCAGCAGCACCACCTACAACGCCGGCGGCATCAGCCACGCCACCAGCGGCGTGTACACAACCCACGCCACAGACTTTGTCTACAAAGGCGCAAAGAGCCAGGCGGCGGCCTTTCCTGAAGGGCCAAAAGCCGGCAAAGGCAATCTTGAGCTGTTCCAGCACTACGCCAATGGTTTTGCGTTCAAGGGCTCGGAGTATCAGGTCGAGGATGCACTCGGGCAGGTTTTCAAGGGCACGCTGGATGACAACGGGTTTGCGGCGGTGGCAGGCCTGGCGCCAGGACCGGTCAAGGTGCTGTTCGGCACAGACAAGACTCGCGCCGCCTCGGCAGCGCCATTTGCAGAGCAAGCAGCACGATCAGCAGCGACACCCGGCGCCATGACTACCTTGCGACCGTCGCAGGTCATCCAGCAGACGCTGGACCGCCTCTTCGCAATGGAGTCCGCTGATAAAGGACTGCCCCTCTCCCTTCCCGCTATTCCCGCAAATCGAACCAGTAACGGAGGCGGCCCGAATGGCTCGATGTGAAGGTGCGGTCGCGCCCAAGAATACTTTTACCGAAGAGGATGTTAGGGCTGGCACCGACAAACTGGCGCAGTGGCTGACCGGGCTCACCGGTGATGCCGTCAACTGGCGCACTGTTATTACTGTCGGTGAACTGCTACCCGTCGCGGGCTCGATCTTCGCTGCGGCCGATGCGATCGGCGACATCATTGAGCTGGCCCAGGGCGACGCCACCTACAGGGCCGATCTCTACAATTGGGTCGGCCTGGGGATCAACCTGTTCGGCCTGGTTCCGCTTCCTGGAGTCGGAGCAGCCCGAGCGGTCATGCGCCCTTCACTGAAGACCCTCAGAACCACCAAAGGCGACATCAGCCAGGCGCTGCTGACTACCATAGAAAGCGCGCTGGCCGATGTCTGCCCCGGCGATCTCGAGGCATTCATCAAGGAGGTTGAAGCCACCCTGCACAGCATCCTCAAGGCCTTTGCACAAAAGGTCATCGAGGTTTGTAAATTCCTTGCTGACCTCATCCGCTCGGTGGCAAGCGGCGCTGTACAGGACGTGGCACTGACCGTGCTCTTTCCCGGAATCAGCCTGGTAGTTGAAGCGGCTGATGCCTTCAAGAGACGCACCGGATTCGGCTTTGGAAAAGACGATATCGGCTTGGGCGACAGACAAAAGCAACAGTTGCAGAAAACCCTTGAGCCCGTTGCGGCCAGCATCGAGCAGATTGGCAATATCGCCAGCGACAAGATCATCCAGACAGGCAGTGAAACCAATCCGGACAGCCTTCTTAGCATTATCAGGGCGCTTTCCAGTGCCTTGCAGCGACGCAAGAATGCCCCACGCCAGGCCAACATGGCGCCTGGCAGAACCAACGAAGCCAGGAGGCCACAGCCGCAAAATGGCACTCAAGCCAGTCCGGCCCAGCGCTCTGCCCGTGCTGACGGTAACTGCCAAAAGCAGGGAAGCAAAGCTGGCACCCAGTGCAGCATCAGCTTCGCCATGGGCAGCGAAACAATTGTCCATACCGACTTCGAGCTTCCCGGCACCTTCCCCCTGGTGTGGAACAGGACCTACCGCTCCTCACTCTCAGCCTTCGACAACAACCCGTTCGGTGCCCGCTGGATCACGCCGTTCTCCAGCCGCTTGGATCTGAACGAAGATCAACTCACCTACCATGCGACCGATGGGCGTAGCCACCACTACCCGCTTCCCGACGTTCACCATCACCATCTCGACCCGATTGAAAACCTGGTCATTGCGCGCACCAGCAAAAACAAATTGGTATTGCTGCGGGGGCATGACAGCCAGGAGCACTACGAACGGGTAAGCAATCAGTTCCGCCTGACAGCCATCAGCCTGCGCGGCGGTGCCCGCATTGCCTTGCACTACGAGCACCAACACGCTGAACACAGCGTGCTCTCGGATTTGCTCACCTACCAGAACGACACCCCGCACCAGCACATCCATACCCAGATCGACGACCAGGGCCGAATCAAGGCACTTTGGCTCATGCATGACGGCCAAGCGCTTCGACAGTTGGCACGTTATGAGTTCGACCACCAGGGTGACCTGCGCGCCGCCCGCGACGAGCACGATGCTCAATGGAACTATGACTATCAGCACCATCTGCTAACCCGCTACACCGACCGCACCGGTCGCGGCATGAACCTGCAATGGCAAGGCAACGGGCCGGATGCCAAAGCGGTTCGAGAATGGGCCGACGATGGCAGCCAGGACACCCGCCTGAGCTGGGACCCGAACATCCGCCTGACACGCCTGCTCGACGCCAACGGTCAAGAGACGCTGTATTACTACGATGTCCTCGGCTACACCTACCGCATCATCCATCCCGATAGCAACGAGGAGTGGTTCTATCGCGACGACGCCAAGAACGTCACCCAGCATATCCACACCGACGGCAGTGTCGACAGCTACGCCTACGATGAGCGCGGCAACCTGGTTCAGCACACCCGCCCCGACGGCACCAGCGTCCACCATGCCTACGACGACCAGGACCTGCGCTTCAAGACCCGCGATGCCGAGGGCGGGCTGTGGAAGTACGACTACGACCCGCGCGGCAACATCATCGAAACCCTCGATCCGCTGGAGCACAAGACCCAGTACAGGTACAACAGCGACAACCTGCCCGTTGCCATCATCGACGCCAACGGCGCAGAGAAAAAACTCGCCTACAACGCCGACGGCCAACTGATTCGCTACACCGACTGTTCCGGCAAAGCCAGCCAATGGCGATACAACGCGCTGAGGCAACTGTCCCAAGTCACCGACGCCGCGGGCATGGTCACCAGCTACCATTACCAGGCAGGTCAGCTCAGCCGTATTGTTCACCCGGACAAGACCGAGGAGCGTTTCGAGCGCGATGCCGAAGGGCGTCTTCTCGACCACATCGACGCCCTGCAGCGCCGCACCGTCTGGCAATACAACGAAGCGGGGCTGATCCAGCAACGCCAGAACGCCGATGGCAGCATCCTCAACTACCGCTGGGACCGGCTTGGCCAGCTTGTCGAGCTGCGCAACGAGAACAACAGCACGGCTACCTTCAAGTACGACCCGGTTGGCCGCCTGCTGAAAGAAACCGGTTTCGACCAGCAAACCACCCACTACCTCTACGACAACGGCAGCAACCAACCTACCCGCCGCCTTGATGGCGATCGCGTCACCTGTTTCGAATACGACCCCCTGGGCCGACTGCTAATGCGCCAGGCAGGCCAGAGGACGGCGCAGCAATGGCAAACCGAAACGTTCGCCTACGACGGTAACGGCAATCTGCTGCTCGCCGAGAACGACGCCTGCAAGCTGCAATGGTTCTACGATGCCGCCGGCAACAACACGCGCGAACACCAGTACCTGCGTTACCTGAAAAAGCCCCATGTTGGCATCTGGCGGCACGAGTATGACGCGCTGAACCAGCGGGTTGCCACGGTCCGTCCCGATGGCCATCGGGTCAGTTGGTTGACCTATGGCAGCGGCCACCTGCTGGCGCTGAAGCTGGACGATCGGGAACTGCTGAATTATCAGCGTGACGACCTGCACCGAGAGATTGGCCGCGAGCAAGGCAACGGCCTGCAACAACGCCAGAGCTGGACACCGAACGGTCACTTGCAGGAACAGACCGTCGCTCGACGCGGTGAGTCAAGCCGCTTGTCAGTGCGCAACTACCGTTACGACGTTGCCGGTCAGCTCACCAACATCCAGGACCTGCGCCGTGGCGCCATCAACTACCGCTACGATCCTGTTGGCCGCCTGCTCGAAGCAGGCAGTTTGGCAAATAGCGAACATTTCGCCTTCGACCCGGCCAGCAACCTCCTCGACCCGCAGGCACCCCAGGAGCGCAACGGCTACCCGCGCAGCAAACTGCTCGACAACCTGCTGCGCGACTACTGTGGCAAGCACTACCTCTACGACGAACGCGGCAACCTCAAGGAGCGCATCGAGAACGGCAAGAAAGCCACCTTCAGCTGGGACCTCTACGACCGCTTGACTCACTACGAGGATGATCGGCTGACTGTCTACTATGCCTATGACGCCCTCGGCCGGCGCCTGTGCAAGCGCTCCCGCGCCAAGTACCAGAACCGCCGCGAGGCCGGTCCCGCATGGAACCAGAACGAACAGCGCAAGCTCGATCAGCAGTACGGCTGCGGCAATACCCTCTACGGCTGGGATGGCGACACCCTGGCCTTCGAAAACCGCACCCATGACCTTGGCGCCCGCCTGACCCACTACGTGTACGAGCCCGGCACCTTCGTGCCCGTTGCTCAAGCGCTGGAGCACCGCTCCATCAAGTTGCTGCTCGAGCCCGTCTACGACTTCCCCTACGACATCGAGCGTGATCCCGTCTGGCAGCACAAGCCCGCGCCAGCGCCCTTCGATGCGTTTGCCTGGTACCAGTGCGACCACTTGGGCACGCCCATGGAGCTTACCGACGAACAGGGCGAAGTGGCCTGGAGCGGCACCTACAAGGCCTGGGGCGCGGCACAGGAGAAACGCAGCGACACCGCCAAGCGCGCGGGCATCCACAATCCGTTGCGCTTTCAGGGGCAGTACTTCGATGTCGAGACAGGGCTGCATTACAACCGGTATCGGTACTATGATCCGGGGGTTGGGCGGTTTGTTGGCAAGGATCCGATCGGGTTTGCGGGTGGGTTGAATGTATTTGCTTATGCGCCGAATCCGGTTGAGTGGGTTGATCCGCTGGGGTTGGCGAAGAAAAACTGCAGATGCGAAGAAGATAATCACTACTGGGGCCCCGAAAAGCCAAGAGCTCACAATGCAGCTCCGAACTCTATTTATACTAAGACCGACCGTACTGGCTCCGTTGCTGTCCAAAATACAGTATATGATGAAAAAGGCTCCGCCATTGGCCAGATTGACTTTAAAAATCATGGAGGCAAAGCTACTTCAGGGCATGGACACATAATATCACCCCCAGGAAATCTATCCGCAGGCCATGGCCCTGGAGCCGTGCATATCGAGCCAAATAAAGTGCCGAAAGGATGGAATAAAATACCAAACGGAATGCTTCCAGCCATACCTATAGGAAAATGATCATGACAGAAAACGCAGAGAAAATTCTCAATGAATTTCACAACTTTGATGACGGACTATTACTAACCTTTGAGTATTCTTACCCAACCAACCAACCATTAACAGCACGAATAGTAGCTTATGGAAAAAACCACAGCACAGAAAACCAACACTGGGAAAAAGTAGAGTTCTTGGCAACTGACATAGAAGAAATAAAAATCAAAATAAAAGGAAATCAATTCAACTCAATAACCACTGGAATAAGACTATTGAAATTCAACAATCTTTGGTGCCTGGATATAGACGGAAATTACAATTTCGACAAAGACCCAGCATCACTAAAAGAAATTCAGCAATATGGAGAGTGCTACATCATAGCCAGCAGTATAAAAGCACGAAAAATAATAGAACTATAATATAACGCACCCTCAGCACCTGGACGACCTTACCCCACCTAAAATGAAAGAAGGAACACCTATCTTGACGCAGCGGACCAGCATCCAAGGGAGCAAAACAGCACACTCACCTTAACATGCTGCATCGCACCCTACAAAAGAAGGAGTGGGTAAAAATGTCAAAGCGAATCCTTTGGAAACAAGGAGACTTTATTGTCATCGGGCTAAAAAATGGGGATTATACAATTGCACAAATGCTTACAAGTCCAGTGCTGCGCTTCTTTGACATAGTCTCCCAAGAGGACGACTGGGCGACTGTAGAGTGGCGCAACGTAAAACCGACATTTCAAATTTTTGTTGCAAACACCGTCCTGAAAGAGCTGGGCATTCGAAAAATAAAGATTGACTTACCGCCCTCTTCCAACCTAGATCCATTTTGGATAAAACCTTATACCTCCATGGATGTACAGCACTACAAAGGCAAGCCATCTGACTTCCCCTTTTTGGGCGGACAACTCATAGATCTAGGACCAAACAACGACAGAGAAACAACAACAGCGCCAGTATTAAAGCATGACTTAACACTACCTGAAGACCGAGAAAAAATCGAACGATATGAACTCACTAACATGTGGGGCGACCAAGACCTAGAAGATCGATTAGTACGATTTTTTCGTACCGGAATTAACAGAGACGATCTGAAATATGAAATTTTTCCAACACTATGGGCAGACCGTGCGCAACTTAGGCCTTTGACTCGCAGACTTCCAATTCCTCTTAGATAAAGAGCTTTGTTGGAGAGGATCCGGTTGGGTTTGCGGATGGGTTGAGTGTTTATGCCTATGCGCCGAATCCGCTTGAGTGGGTCGATCCGCTGGGTCTTGCAAAAAAGAAGATCAAGGCAAGCGGAACACCCAAACAAGCGCAAACCAAAGTTAAAAGGGAGCAAGCAAAGTCTGAAATTGATCGTATTGACGCCCCCCAGCAGAATGTTCCTCACAGCCAATGGCATGCACGCTGCCCATGCGGCTCAGGTTACAACCTTGACAGATCAATCCACGACAAGGGCAGAGGCGATGTAACATTTTCTAGAAAAACAATCGAATGGCTTAACGAGCATGGCTGGAGCATACCATTAAAATGAAATTAACAGATTTGTACATTTCGATAATAAGCAAGGAATCATATGATGATATGGACGTATTTTTCTTGAGCTACGAAAGCTTTGAGGAAATCCCACTTATTTCAAGATACAACAGACTTGACCAGCTTGCCGACATATTAGGGAAAAGCAACACTCTAGACTTTTTGATTGGCCTTTCAGCGTTTCTACTTAACTCAATCGCCACCCTGACAAGGGTAAAAAAACTAAATGAGGACGAACTTTTCATAGCAATATCATTTACAGATTTTGACAATCCTTACGGAAGCGAACCCATAATCCCAAATATCTTTATCTACCCCAATCAAAACAAAGAAAACGACTTCCATCAAAGTCTAAAAAACAACACCCCCAACAAAAAATCCATTGAGCTAACAACAATCCAAAAGCACTTCTCAAAATGCAACTTGGAAAATAGCTTTATATTTTACGAGAGCAGATTTTTTGACCCCGCTTGCGATGAAGAAATTGTAAGGATATTTGCCGTCCCCAGGCGTCCCCACAAAACATAATGCCGGCATAAGCGACGAACACAACAGAACAAAAATATCGAGACCGGCCTGCATTACAACCGGAACCGATACTATGATCCAGGGGTTGGGCGGTTGTTGGCAAGGACCCGATCGGGTTTGCGGGTGAGTTGAATGTTTATGCCTATGCGCCGAATCCGGTTGAGTGGACAAGCAAGAGTATCGCAAGATAATGCTAGATCCAACATTCACAGAGCTTATTAATACTTCGAGTCTATTGGAGTTAACAAATCAACTCCAACACGCACAGTAAAAAACAGACGAGGATCACAACGATGAGAGTTCTCCCACACGAAGCGTCCAAAGAATTGCTTAGCATCATTACCTTGCTCACAAACGGCCAGTATCAGAAAATTGAGAGTCTTACATCAAAAGGCGGATTGACTGCCGACGAAATGTGCAGAGCGATAGATGATTATGGACAAAAATTAACCACACCAACATCCGAAGAGCTCAACTCAAGTATTGACGCCATAAAAATTAACTGCAGCAACAAAGAAGCCTGGTCAATTCAACTACCACTCTGGACTGAGGAAGAAGGAGAATCAGATCTCACGTTAGAGGTCACCGTTACATTAAGCAATGGGGATGGCATACAAATACAAATTGAAAACATTCACATCCTATAGTATTCATGCCCCCAACAGAGGGCGTCCGAAAAATAGCGACATAGTTACACGCGATGCTGGAGACAACATGAGAGCAATTGTTCGCCTCAACGACTCGACAGACCACGGCGGTACTGTGAGTAATTCCATCCCTCGTACGGACCTCAACGGCAAACCAATAGCCGGCAAAGGCAACCTAGTTTCCTGCCCACTCTGCAAAGGCATCTTCCCCATCATCGAAGGCAGCAGCACCTACAGCATCAACGGTATCCCGGTCGCGCTCGACGGCATGAAAACCGCCTGTGGCGCCAGCCTGATTGCCAGCGCCTCTCACGGCAGCGTGCATCGATAACCCAAAGCCAACGAGCACTTTGTTCGCACGGATTGCGACCACACCTCAGCGTCAACGGAGGATGAGGCCATGGGCCAACTGAAAACCCGAATTGCCGAGCTGAAGCAAGCCCTGCAACAGCTTGTCGAGCACAACGTCCACAACCCGGACGACGATGACCACTGGAGCGGCGTGCTGTTCTTCTGCGCCACTGACGAACGTACCTGTACATTGGTCGAGCAGGTTGAAATCCTCGCCAGCGAGCTGTTCTTCGAACATCCTCGACAACCTTTTGCGCGACTATTGCGCCAAGCACTACGTCTACGACGAACGCGGCAACCTCGGGTGACCACTCAACCAATTTGCAAGACAATGTGTCCAGGCGACCGGTCAGTCGAGTGTATGAAATGTCGTTGAGGCGCGTACCAGAGCCTTGGCTGAAAGCATTTAGCAAAACCGGCAGGCTTCGCGCCCTGACCCCTTGCGATTTCTCCCCATCCCGCCGCTTGCCCTGTGCACGCTCCTTGCCCGAAGATCCAGCCTGGCGATAGCAGATCGTCGAAACAACTCAGGCAAAGGACTTACCGTGAACAACAAGAAATCGCCAAACTCAGGCGACAGCCTCTCACCGCCCTGGACCACCCATATGCCGCGCGCACTGCACCAGCTGGAGCAGTTTCGCCGCGAGTACACCCGCAACTGGCGGATCAATGCCAACAGCCACCGCAACCAGGGACACTATGCCTGGATGACCGCTCAGGTTGAGGGCTACCTGCGAATCCTGGAGATTGGTTGCGGCGTCGGCCATTCCACCCTGGCGCTGCTGAAGAATGGTCACAGCGTGGTCTGCGTGGAAGAGAACCCCCACTGCATAGCAGCCACTCAGGCCCTGCTCTCAGAACACGGCTACTCGGTCGCGGTCATTGCACGCGAATCTGCCCAAAGCCTGGACGACAACGCCTACCGACTCGACTACTGCGCGCCGGGTGATGCGCCCAAGGCCGACTGCCTGCTGATCGAAGGCGATGCCCTGGGTGACCCGCAGCTTGAGCAGTGGCTCAAGGCCCAACCTCGATTCGACGCAGTGGCCTGCTGGCTGCTCGGCACCCACAACGCCCGAGGCCACAACGTCGCGGTGGACACTCGCCTGATGCCAAGCGCCTTCGAGCACCGAATTTTCGTGCAGAACAGCGTCTATGAACTGGCCGATGAAGTGCTGCGTCCCGGCGGATTGTTGAGCGTGATCGACCGTGGGCAAACACCCGACACGGACGTTCTCAAGCACGCCGTCCTTGGCGGTCACCGTGATCAGGCCAGTGTCACCTCATTGCAGGTCGAGAAGCTGGAGCACACGCCCTACATGCAGACCCGCGAGGAAGGTGCGATGGGGATGCAACTGACAGCCCCCGTAGCCTCTGCCGTACCGACCGGTCCCGTGACGCTGTCGCTGACGGCGGTTACTTCGCGCAAACCCTGAAGCGGCTGCCCCACTGCCACTTCACAGACCGTCAATGGAGAGCCAATGGACAACCCGCACCGAAACCTCAAGGCCGCTGCCGATATCCGCCAAACCCTGAAGGCCCTGCAAGAAAGCCTGCCACTTTTGGCAGCCAAAGGCTTTGCCAAGGAAGCGCACCGAATTGGCGAAATCGTCAAAGACACGCAGAAGACGATGGACCGCATTGCCGTAGACACGGATGGTGAATTCATCTCAAGGCACTGATGGTTCAACGATGCGTCAGTGCCCTGGACCAGACACCTGCCCAGCACCGAACAGCAGAAACGAAAAAAGGCCCCGAAGGGCCTTTTTTCTATCACCACAGCACTCTGCTGAATGCTGTAGCGCCATATTTGGAGCGGGAAACGAGACTCGAACTCGCGACCCCGACCTTGGCAAGGTCGTGCTCTACCAACTGAGCTATTCCCGCGTCGTGATGGGGGCTATTGTAACGATTCAATAAATCTCGTCAAGCCCTTGATTCAAAAAAGCTTTATTTCTGCTCCGAGCCTTCGCGCAGGTGCGGCCAGGCGGCGCGCAGGTAGTGCACCATCGACCACAGGGTCAGGCCGGCAGAAATCATCAGCAAGGAGTAGCCAAGAATCACCCAGAAGTTCAGCACCGGTGGGTTGGCCAGCAGGATCACCAGGGCGAGCATTTGCGCTGCAGTCTTCCACTTGCCCAGGTTCGACACCGCCACGTGCGCCCTCGCCCCAAGCTCGGCCATCCACTCGCGCAGCGCCGAGACCACGATCTCGCGGCCGATGATCACCGCCGCCGGCAGGGTCAGCCAGAAGTTGGCGTGCACTTGCACCAGCAATACCAGGGCCACCGCCACCATCAGCTTGTCGGCCACCGGGTCCAGGAAGGCACCGAACGGCGTGCTCTGCTGCAGGCGACGGGCCAGGTAGCCGTCCAGCCAGTCAGTGGCCGCGGCGATGGCGAAGACACTGCTCGCTGCGATATAGCTCCAGTGATACGGAACATAGAACAGCAAAATGAAGATCGGAATGAGCAGGACGCGAAGAACGGTAAGCAGATTTGGAATATTCATCGGCACAACTGGCTGCAAAGTGAGCGGGCATTCTACTCGCTATGCAGGTTGGCATAAATCGACTCGGCAAGCTTTTTACTGATTCCCGGTGCTTTGGCGATTTCTTCGACGCTGGCGCGGGTCAGTTCCTGCAGGCCACCAAAATGTTTGAGCAGGTCGCGGCGGCGTTTCGGGCCGACCCCGGCGACGCCTTCAAGGGTCGAGGTGCGGCGGGTCTTGCCGCGGCGGGCGCGGTGGCCGGTGATGGCGAAGCGGTGGGCTTCGTCGCGAATCTGCTGGATCAGGTGCAGCGCTGGCGAGTCGCCCTTGAGGGTGAACTCGTGGGCCACGTCGTTCAGGTACAGGGTTTCGAAACCGGCCTTGCGCGTGGTGCCCTTGGCCACCCCGAGCAAAATCAGGTCGGGCACCGCCAGTTCCTGCAGCACTTCACGGGCCATGTTCAGCTGGCCCTTGCCGCCGTCCACCAGCAGCACGTCGGGCAGCTTGCCCTCACCGTCCTTGAGCCGGCCAAAGCGCCGGGTCAGGGCCTGGTGCATGGCCGCATAGTCATCGCCCGGGGTTACGCCTTCGATGTTGTAGCGGCGGTAATCGGACTTGAGCGGCCCTTCCGGGCCAAACACCACGCACGAGGCGACGGTGGCTTCGCCGCTGGAATGGCTGATGTCGTAGCACTCCAGGCGCTGCGGGGTTTCGTCCAGGGCCAGCACCTGGGCCAGGGCCTCGAAGCGCGAGGCCATGTGCTGACGGTTAGCCAGGCGCGCGCCCAGTGCCTGCTCGGCATTGGTCACCGCCAGTTGCTGCCAGCGCGCACGGGTGCCGCGCACCCGGTGGCTGATAGTCAGCTCGCGGCCGCGCAGGGTTTCGATCGCGGCGGTGATGGCGGCAAAATCCTCGTGGACGACGTTGACGATCAGCTCGCCCGGCAGTTCGCGCTCGGCGTTGCCCACGTAATACTGCGAGAGGAATGCGGCCATGACCTCGGCCACCTCCTCCTCGATGCCCACTTGCGGGAAGAAGTTCTTGCTGCCCAGCACCCGCCCGCCGCGCACGCTGATCAGGTGCACGCAAGCACCGCCGGGGTTGACGAAGGCGGCGACCACATCGACGTCGCCGCTGCCGCCTTCCATGCTCTGCTGGTCCTGCACGCGGCGCAGCAAGGCAATCTGGTCGCGCAGCTCGGCGGCCCTCTCGAATTCCAGAGCCATGGCCGCCTGTTCCATCTCGGCGTTCAGCTCGTTGGTCAGCTGGTGGCTACGGCCTTCAAGGAACATCACCGAGTGGCGCACATCCACCGCGTATTCTTCGGGTTCGACCAGGCCGACACAAGGCGCCTTGCAGCGCTTGATCTGGTACTGCAGGCACGGCCGGGTGCGGTTGCTGTAGTAGCTGTCTTCACACTGGCGGACGAAAAAGGTCTTTTGCAGCAGGCTCAGGCTTTCGCGGATGGCGCCAGCGCTGGGGTACGGGCCGAAGTATTTGCCCTTTTGCTTCTTCGCCCCACGGTGGATGCCCAGGCGCGGGTAGTCGCCGTCGGAAAGAAACACATAAGGATAGGATTTGTCGTCGCGCAGCAGGATGTTGTACGGCGGCCGCCATTCCTTGATCAGGGTCTGCTCGAGCAGCAGCGCCTCGGTCTCGTTGGCGGTGATGGTGGTTTCGACCTGGGCGATGCGCGCCACCAGGGCAGCCGTCTTCGGCGCCAGGCCAGCTTTGCGAAAGTAACTGGCGAGGCGCTTCTTGAGGTTCTTGGCCTTGCCCACATACAGCAGCCGGGCCTCAGCGTCGAACATCCGGTAGACGCCCGGGCGACCGCTACAGGTCGCCAGGAATGCGCTTGAATCGAACACAGGTGTCATGAATGCGCTCAGAGACTGGCGTCAACCATGCCGTGGCGGACCGCCAGCAGCGTCAGCTCGACGTCGCTGGTGACCGAGAGTTTTTCGAAGATCCGGTAACGGTAAGTATTGACCGTTTTCGGTGACAGGCACAGCTTGTCGGAGATGATCTGCACCTTCTGGCAACCGACGATCATCAGTGCGATCTGGATTTCCCGCTCCGACAACGCATCGAACGGCGAACCTTGCGGCTGGAACGACTTGAGCGCCAGTTGCTGGGCAATCTGCGGGCTGATGTAGCGCTGGCCGGCAAACACCAGGCGAATGGCCTGGACCATTTCGTCCAGTCCGGCGCCCTTGGTCAGATAGCCGGCGGCGCCAGCCTGCAACAGGCGGGTGGGGAACGGGTCTTCTTCGCAGACGGTCACCGCCACCACTTTCACGTCCGGGTGGCTGCGCAGCAGTTTGCGCGTTGCCTCCAGGCCGCCGATACCGGGCATTTTCACATCCATCAGGACCACGTCGGGCTTGAGCTCGCGCGCAACCTTCAGCGATGCCTCGCCAGAGTCGGCCTCGCCCACCACCTGCAAGCCATCGATATCGGCCAGCATGCGCGTGATGCCCGTACGCACCAGATCGTGGTCATCGACCACCAGCACCCTAATCAAGCAGACACCTCGCACTGCGGCGGTAATTGGATCCCGCCACCTTAGCAAAAAATACAGCCGTAGACCTAACGGAAGACGTCATTTACCTGACGTCATTTTTTCATTTGCCCGACAGTCGCCCGTACATCCCGCGCTCATAGCCGCCCGCTCTCGCCGGCGGCATCTGGGCACGCTCGGCCAGGCTGCCGAGCAACTGCCGGACGGCAGCCTGGTCGGCCTCTTGCAGCAGGCGAAAACTGCTGAGCAACTGTTCTTCCTGGGTGTTCAGGCTGCTGTGTTCGACCGGCGTGTGCACCCCGCTCAACACATACAACGCGTCGACCCCGCGCGCCGCCACTGCCGCCAGGTAGTCGGCCTTGGGCGTGCGCTCGCCGCTTTCATACTTGCCCTGGGCGTTGGGCTCTACCCCGCCAATGTCGCCAAAGGCGCGCTGGGTCAGGCCCAGCCGTTCTCTTTCTTCCCTGATACGCGAACCGATTCCGTTCATTTGCTTGGCGTCCTTTATCCAGCATCCGGATGGATGAGCACACAGCCGTCAATGGCGTGCCTCGAACGAAGCCCGAACTATGCCGCGATCAGCCGCGCGGCACAAGTCAAAGCCCGCCCTACCTGTCCGGGGTTGTCTGGACAACCTGCAACTGTGCCCCACACTTGTTACTCAAGGCGCTAATAAGCCAACAACTTTGCTTAATAGCTAAAGTGCCATCACCGACGAAATCAACAGCCACTAATACAACAGCGCGGGGAGAATAAAGAAGTTCCATAGCGCATGCAAAAGCCCCGTCAAAAAAACCGTGAAAATCGTCAAAAGCCACAGATGCAACGGCTTTCTGGCGCCATTTTCTCGGCAAAATGCCGATATCGGATTTTTGACGTCGAACTAACCACAAACTTTAACTTATTGATTTTTAAAGGTTTTTAAACTTTAACAGAGCAGTTTTAAACTTTATCCAAGCAAGAGTTAGAGACTGCTTGCCGAAGTTAAAAAAACTCCCTTAGGATGTAATAAGACAACGAAAAAACGCTTGCATCGCCTCCTTTTAGCGCGCTGCTTTTTCTTGCGCGTCTGCCGCGTCGACCATGCCGTTTAACTGAGTATCTCGGTCAGCTTTCGCTGCACCTTGGGAGAGGGAACTATGAATATCAGTATTTTTGGATTGGGTTATGTAGGCGCTGTCTGTGCCGGTTGTTTGTCTGCACGGGGCCATCAGGTGCTGGGCGTGGATATCTCGCCGGCCAAGATCGACATGATCAACCAGGGCAAGTCGCCCATTGTCGAGCCGGGCCTTGAGCAACTGCTGCTCGATGGCGTGCGCCATGGCCGCCTGCGCGGTACCACGGATGTCCAGGCTGCGGTACTGGCTACAGAGATGTCGCTGCTGTGCGTGGGTACCCCAAGCAAGAAAAACGGCGACCTGGACCTGGTCTACATGGAAGCGGTGTGCCGCGAAATCGGCACCGCCATGCGCGACAAGGCCAGCCGTCATACCGTCGTGGTGCGCAGCACCGTGCTGCCCGGCACGGCCAAGAACGTGGTGATTCCGATCCTCGAGAAGTACTCCGGCAAGCGCGCCGGCATCGACTTCGGCGTGGCGGTCAACCCCGAGTTCCTGCGCGAAAGCACCGCGATCCAGGACTACGATTTTCCGGCCATGACTGTGATCGGCGAACTGGACGCGCAATCGGGCGACCTGCTGCAGTCGCTGTACCAGGGCCTGGACGCCCCGGTGATCCGCAAGTCGATCGAAGTCGCCGAGATGATCAAGTACACCTGCAACGTCTGGCACGCGACCAAGGTCAGTTTTGCCAACGAGATTGGCAACATCGCCAAGGCCTCCGGCGTCGATGGCCGCGAGGTGATGGATGTGGTCTGCCAGGACTACAAGCTCAACCTGTCGCGCTACTACCTGCGCCCCGGCTTCGCCTTCGGTGGCTCGTGCCTGCCCAAGGACGTGCGCGCCCTCACCTACCGCGCCGGCCAGCTGGACGTCGAGCACCCGCTGCTGGCCTCGATCATGGCCAGCAACCGCAACCAGGTGAAGAACGCCTTCGAGCTGATCACTCGCCAGGACAAGCGCCGCATCGGCCTGCTGGGCCTGAGTTTCAAGGCCGGCAGCGACGACCTGCGCGAAAGCCCGCTGGTGGAGCTGGCGGAAATGCTCATCGGTAAAGGCTACGAGCTCACCATCTACGACGCCAACGTCGAGTACGCGCGGGTGTTCGGTGCCAACCGCGAGTACATCGAGTCGAAGATCCCCCACGTTTCGTCGCTGCTGTGCAACGACCTGCAGCAGGTGATCCGCGACGCCGAGGTGGTGGTGCTGGGCAACAACGATGACCGTTTTGCGCAAGCCCTGGATGCCAGCGACGGCAAGCAGATCATCGACCTGGTCGGCTTCATGGCCCACGGCAGCGATGCCCGGCGTGAAGGTATCTGCTGGTAAGGCCCGTACTCCAGCAGAGAGCACTCCAGCCAGAAAGTACTCCATCCAGAGAGTACCCGGCGATTGACCCAGGCGCCCCGCCTGACTGACTGCCCACCTGCCTCCTGCCCGGCCGGCCTTGTCCTGGCCAGGCGCGAACAGTGCGCATGTCATTCAGCCGGGTGCGGCCCGAACACAGGAGCAACGACTACATGGAACGACAGCAACAGCCGCCCTCGGGCCGGCCGGACTACCTGCAGGCAGGCGCGCGGTTTTGCGCCTGGGCCTGCCTGTTCGGCCTGATTGCGCTGGCGTCGGAGATGGTCGCGCCGCAGTATCTCGACCCTGCGCACCATAAGTTCATCTTCATCATCGGTGCACTGGGCATGTGGCGCTATGGCAACGCCATCGTCCATTACCTGCGCGGCATGTACTTTCTGCACTGGAAGTTCCCGCGCATGCGCAAGGCGGTCGAACGCATGGGCGATGCGGCGCTGCCGGCGCACATGTTCATGGTAGTGACCAGTTTTCGCATCCCCACCCACACCACCTTCAAGGTTTACCAGTCGGTGTTCCAGGAGGTGCAGCGGCTGAAGGTACCGTGCACGGTGATTGCCTCGATCGTCGAAAAGGGCGACGAGCAGTTCATCAAAGAGATCATGCGCAACGAGGTCAAGGACCGCGATGACATCAAGCTGGTCATCGTCCGCGCCCGTGGCACCGGCAAGCGTGACGGCCTGGCCCATGCCTTTCGCGCCCTGTCACGGCAGATGCCGCTGGAGGATTCGGTGGTCGGCGTGGTCGATGGCGACACCATGATGCTGCCCGGCTGCGTCGAGCGTGCAGTCAAGCTGTTTGCCTACCTGCCCAACGTCGGCGGCCTGACCACCAACGAGTTCTGCGAAGTCGAAGGCAGCAGCCTGATGCGCCAGTGGCACTCGATGCGCTTCGTCCAGCGGCACATCAACATGTGCTCGATGGCCTTGTCGCACCGGGTGCTGACCCTGACCGGACGGCTGTCGTTCTTTCGCGCCAGCGTCATGACCGACCCGGACTTCATCCGCGACGTCGAGGCGGATTTTCTCCAGCACTGGCGCCTGGGGCGCTTTCAGTTTTTGACCGGGGACGACAAGTCGTCGTGGCTGAGCCTGATGCGCGCCGGCTGGGACACTTTCTACGTGCCCGACAGCAACACCCTGACCGTCGAGCATCCACCAGACAACAGCTTCTGGCGCGCCACCCGCCAGTTGATGTTCCGCTGGTACGGCAATTCGCTGCGCCAGAACTTCCGTGCCACCGCCCTGCTCGGCCGCGCCCGCCTGGGCCTGTTCACCCTGTATGTGCTGCTCGATCAGCGGGTGTCGATGTGGACCTGCCTGATGGGCCTGACCGCCTCGGTGGTCGCCGGCATCGTCTTCGGCATCCAGTACCTGCTGGTGTACCTGTTCTGGGTGCTGCTGTCGCGCAGCATCGTCACCGTGCTGTTTCTGTTCGCCGGCCACCCGGTCAGCCCGGTGTACCCGTTCGTTCTTTATTACAACCAGATCATCGGCTCGCTGATGAAAGTCTACGCCCTGTTCCACATGGACCAGCAGAGCTGGACCCGGCAAAAAACCACATTAAGCAACGGCGCCGTCAACTTCGACGCCGCCCTGAACCGCTGGTCCTCGAAGGCGATGCTGTTTTCATCCATCGCGATTTTCTTCGGGGTCATCTCGGTTCTTCTCGAACTCACGCAACGTTAAGGAAAGGCGCCTGCCATGAGTAGCTCAAGCACACCCGCAGTACCGGCCAACGTAGTCCACGAAGCCATCGACGAACGCCAGTACGTGCGCACCAAACTCAATGCCCGGGTCAAGCTCAGCGCGGCCGGCCAGCCACCGTTCGACAGCACCCTGCAGGACATCTCCCTGGGCGGCATCGGCCTGGTCCACCCCGAGCCGCTGAAGATCGGCAGCCTGTACCACGCCTCGATCCAGCTGCGCCTGAACCAGGTCGACCTGAACATCGACAGCCAGATCAAGATCGTCTCCCAGCGCGGCCAGGAAGTCGGCGCCCAGTTCGTCGAGCTCGATTCGCAAAAGCGCGACATTCTGCGCTACATCATCAGCGCCTACCTGTCGGGCGAAATCGCCGACATCAATGGCCTGTTCAACGTGATGCAGCGGGAAAACTACATCAAGGAACGCAAGCACAAGTACGCCAGTGCGCGCAGCTCCAGCGAGCGCCTCAAGGCCACCCTCGGCACCCTGCTGTATGCCGCCGCCGGCCTCGCCGCGCTGGGCTTTGTCGCCTACAAGTGCTACCTGCTGTTCTTCCGTATCCCGGCAGTACAGGCCCAGGTCTCGGCCAATGCCCAGGTCATCAGCATGCCCGACAACGGCTATGTGAAGTTCCTCCTGGCGCCGGGGCAGACCGAGGTCAAGGCCGGCGCGCCGGTGGCGAGCATTTCCACCCAGCTGGCCACCAGCTTCACCAGCCCGGCCGACATGAAGGCGGTAGCCGACCTCTCGCCCGGCGACCTGCAGACCTTGCTCGGGCGCGCCACCATCGAAACCGTGATCAACAGCCCGTGCGACTGCGAGCTGTACTTCCCGAGCAAGCCCCTCGACGGCTTTGGCTACAAGCAGGCGCCACTGGTGCATCTGCTGCCCAGGGATGAAGGCCTGTTCGTCACCGCCAACGTGCCGTTCGACAAGCTCGCCGACATCGGCCGGGTGACCTCGGTGGACCTCAAGGTGTTCGGCCTGGATGAGACCTTCAGCGGCAAGGTCATCGACTCTCGCGTCGACGAAGCCAACAAGAACCTGGCCCTGACCATCGCCCCCGACAGCCCGCTGCCGCGCGCCGCGTACCAGAAGCCGGTGGCGGTGGACCTGTACCTGGGCCTGCCGTTCACGGCGTCGCGCTAAGCACCCCCAAGGAAGGAATAGGCAATGAATGCGAAGACGCCCTCCCGCCTGCTGCTGGCAGGCTTTGGCCTGGCCTGTGCCGGCAATGCCCTGGCCGGGCAAAGCCTGGAGCAGATCCGCTACGCGCTGTACAAGGACCCGAGCGCCAATGTCAGTGCCGACCTGCGCATCCTGGCCGAGCGCGGTGACCTGGCGTCCAAGCTGTTGCTCGGTGATGTGCTGGCCAACAGCGATGGCGCCAGCCGCGCAGACGTCATCGCCCTGTACCAGGAGGCGTTTGCCGACGGCCGCGGCCAGGTGCCGGCGCTGGCCTCGCTGGCGCGCCTGCTGGATCGCACCCCGAGCCTGCAAAAGGGCCAACAGCAGTGGATGGCCCAGGCCCTGACGCGTTACCCGGCGACCCTCGACCCGCGCAATGCCAGTACCACCCTGGAGGTGTTCCTGGTGTACCCGCAGCTGGTCTCCAGCGAACAGGCGGCGCAGTTGCTGGCGCTGTACCAACAGTCGTGCCTGCTCAACTGCCGTCCCGAGCTGTACCAGGCGGTGCTGGCCGAGCGCCTGGGTGATCGCGCCGGCGCCGAGCGCTGGTACCAGCAGGCAGTGCGCGTCGATGTGCGGGCGATCGACCGCTACTACCGTTTTCTCGGCGACGACCAGGACCGCACCTTCCCGGCCTTTGCCCGCAGCCTCGAAGCGCTGCGCCCGACCCTGGCGGTTGAAATCGTACACCGCATCGGCTCGCTGCTCGACAGCATCAACAGCGTGCAGCGCGCCGAGCAGGAAGCCGACCGCTACCAGCGCCAGGCCAGTGCCATGGGCCCGGCGCGGGTGCAGCCGGACGCCGCGCAACTGGCCCTGGAGAAACAGCGCAGCGATGCCCTGGACCTCGCCCGCGGCGAAGCCCATCGCTGGCGTGACAACGCCGTCGAGCGCGGCTTCGTGCCGGCGATGGTGTCCAAGGCCAACTTTATGATTTCCAACCCCACCGAGCACAACGCTGAAGAGACCCAGGCGCTGATCGACCAGGTGCGGGCCCGCGAAGCGACCCGGGCCAAGGCGCTGCAGGCCTCGTTCTACATGGTCAACAACTGGCTGACCCTGGACCCGGACAAGGCCCGCGCGCTGATCGACGAGCTGGTTGCCAGCCGCTACCCCGACGCCGAGCTGCTGCTGGCCGAGTACTACAGCAAGGGCGTGGCCGACCAGCCCGACCAGGACAAGGCCCTGCAGATCTTCCAGGCCCAGGCCCGGGCCGGCTCCACCGCCGCCTGGTACCGCATGGCCACCCTGCACGCTTACGGCCGTGCCATCTGCCATGACCCGGTCAAGGCCTACACCTATGCCCAGGTGGCCGTGGCGCTGGGCGAGAACGGTGCCCGCAGCCTGGTCACGCGCCTGGAAAAGACCCTGAAAAAGGATGACATCGCGCGCGCCCTGGCGGCACGCAACGATCTGTTGAAGGAGGCAACCCTGTGAAAGCCCACCACACCCTGTTCGGCGCCCTGCTGGCCCTGGCACCGCTGTACCCGGCGCACGCCCTGGAAGAAGTCACCGGCCCCGAGGCCGACAGCAGCGAGCCGGTGCGGGTCGCCGATGGCAGCGAGCCGGTGATCACCTCGGAGTTTTTCAACAAGCTCACCGTGCAAACCGGCTACGGCCCGGAAAACTCCGAAGTCGGCCGCAGCCGCGAGATGTTCTACAGCTTGCGCTACGAGCCGTCGTTCGCCTGGTACTCGCCGGAAAAACGCTGGGCCAAGTGGATGGTCTACGGCCGCCTGTGGCTTAACTACGACTCCAGCGAGTCGGCCAGCGTGCAGAACGAAAACGCCAACAACCTCGACCGCGAACAGCCCGAAGGCTGGTACGCCGAACTGCGCGAGCTGTATGTGAAACGCAACCTGCTCGGCGACGACCCGCGTTTTTCGCTGTCGGCCGGGCGCCAGCGCTATTTCGACGATTACGGCATCTGGTGGGACGACAGCATCGAGTCGCTGCGTTTCAACTACAACGACACCTTCTCCCGTGGCTTTGTCGCCGTGGCGCAGAAGTTCTACAACTACAACAGCGACGTCAATCGCCTGGCCGACAGCGAGGAGCGCACCACCTACCTGATGGGCGAGTACGCCTACCGCTGGAGCGAGCACAACTGGGCCGGCGTGCGCCTGATGCACGAGAATGACCACAGCGGCCACGACGCCGAAGACCGCTACGACTTCAAGGGCATGCGCTACGGGCTGTTCTTCAAGGCTGACGATCTTGACCTGACGCCGCTGTTCAGCGACTACCACCTGGAACTCGCGGGCCTGGACGGCAAGGTCGACAACACCGATGTCAACGGCCTCACCAGCAGCGGCCACAACGCCAGCGGCTGGGCGGCCCTGGGCGAAATCGGCAAGCGCTTTCACGACCTGCCGTGGACACCACGGGTGGCCCTGCGCGGCGGCCTGACCGACAAACCGAGCAACGACAACGACGGCTTTCGCCTGAATGCCATCCAGTCCGACCGCATCACCCGCCAGGGCAGCTACAGCACGCGCCTGGCCAGCTCTTTCGTCAGCCTCGACCTGCGCAATCTGAGCTACTACGGCATCGCCCTGGAAACCAACCCGACACCGCGCAGCGCCCTGGATTTTCGCCTCACCGAACTGAAGCTGCGCGATGCCAACGGCACCCTGCCGATTCGCCTTGAAGGCGACCAGCGCAGCGAGCGCAACCGCGCCATTGCCCAGGGCAACCACGGCGGCGGCAAGGACGTCGGGCAGATGCTCGACCTCAACTACTACTGGAAGATGTTTCCAGTGGCCATCGACGGCAAGCACCTGGACGTCAACGCCCTGGTCAGCGCCAGCTACCTCAACGCCGGCAACGCCCTGGACAGTGGTGATGACTACCAGCTGACCTTCGGCGTCGTGGTCAGCTACTAAGGACGGAACCCGAGATGATCTTCGCCTCCAACGTCTTCCTGTTCCTCTACCTGCCGTTGTTCCTGGCCGTGTACTTCCTCGCCCGGGCGCCGTGGCGCTCGACGGTGATCGTCGCCGCCAGCTACATCTTCTATGCCTGGTGGCGGCCGGACTTTTTGCTGCTGTTCGTCGCCATCACCTACTGGAACTACTGGTTCGGCCTGCGCATCAAGGCGCGCCTGGATGCCGGCGACAAGCGCTGGGCGTTCCGCCTGCTATGGATCGGCATCATCGGCAACCTGTCGACCCTGGGCTACTTCAAGTACGCCAACTTCGGCGCCGAGGTGCTGGCCGCCCTGCTCGCGCCGCTGGGCATCAACACCTTCACCCTGGAGACGATCTTCCTGCCGCTGGGTATCTCCTTCTATGTGTTCCATGCCCTGAGCTACATCGTCGACATCTACCGCAAGGACGCCACGCCGACCAACAACTTCATCGACTTCGCCGCCTTCGTCGCGCTGTTCCCGCACCTGGTGGCCGGCCCGATCCTGCGCTATAGCCAGCTGGCACCGCAGCTGCGCCAGCGCACCCATTCGCTGGAGCTGTTCTCGCTGGGCGTGTGCCGGTTCATGCTCGGCTTCATCATGAAGGTGCTGATCGCCGACCAGCTGGCGCCGATCAACGTGCTGTTCATCAGCGAAGGCACCCTGCAATTGAGCGATGCCTGGTTCGGCCTGGTGGTCTCGACCCTGCAGCTGTACTTCGACTTCGCCGGCTACAGCCACATGGCCCTGGGCCTGGCCTTGATGATGGGTTTCCGTTTTCCGGAAAACTTCAACCAGCCGTATGTGTCGCAGAGCATCACCGAGTTCTGGGCGCGCTGGCACATGACCCTGGCGCACTTTCTGCGCGACTACGTGTACATGCCGCTGGTGCGCAAGCGCATCGCCGGGGCGCTGCCGGCGCTGGTCTACACCATGCTGCTGTCAGGGCTGTGGCACGGCGCCAGCTTCGCCTTTATCTGCTGGGGGCTGTTCTTCGGTTTCGGCATGGTCATCGAGCGCAAATTCAACCTGGCGACCAAGATCACCACGCCCTACCACCTGGGCCGCAACCTGCGCACCTTCGTGCTGATCATCCTGAGCATGCCGCTGTTCTTCACCAACGACCTGCGCCACAGCATCGACATCTACCAGGCGCTGTTCGGCCTCAACGGCCTCGGTTCGCTGGACCTGTACGTGCTTGGCGCCTCGAAGATGGCCATGTCGTTCGCCGCCATTGCCCTGTGCTGGCTGGTGCTGGCCGGCAGCAACAACGTGCGCTTCTACGCCGGCAACAAGGAGCAGTACTTCATGCGCCATGTCGGCGGCCTCAAGGCCCTGCTGCTGTGGGCCGGCTTTGCCCTGGCGCTGAGCAGCCTGGCGGCGCATTCGTTCTCGCCCTTTTTGTACTTTCAGTTCTAGGAGACCGCCATGTACCCGGTCATGAATTCGGCCAGCAAGGTCAACGGCATTGCCTTCGGCGTCCTGCTGGCGGGCATGTTCGTCTACTCGCTGCCACCGGTGTTGAGCTTTGCCCGCAACCAGACCGACGCCTGGAACCTGTTCGTCGACGGCAAGCTGCTGCGCAAATTCGAGCAGGTCTACGACAAGCGCTTCTTCCTGCGGGAGCCGTCGGTCGAGCTGTGGGCCAACGCCCAGTACCGGCTGTTCGACGAAGGCACCAAGGGCGTGGTGCTGGGCAAGGACGGCTGGCTCTACACCAACCAGGAATACCGCGTGCCGAACAACCTTGAGGCCAACCTCGACGGCCAGCTCAGGCAGATCGCCGAGATCGAGCAACGCCTCAAGGCCCACAACAAGCGCCTGATCGTGCTGCCGCTGCCGATGAAAGTCGACGTGTATGCCGCGCACACCGAGCGCGCCGTCGACCCACGTGCGATCAGCCTCTACGACCGTTTCGTCGAGCGCCTGCAGGCGCAGGAGATTGCCGTCACGCCGTTGCGCTCGGCATTTCTGGCCAACCTTGCCGGCCCCGAGCTGTTCCTCAAGTCCGACACCCACTGGAGCCCGCAAGGCGCGCGCCTGAGTGCCTACGAGCTGGCCCGCCAGCACCCGGAACTGCTCGGTGACCAGCGTTACCTGTCGCACAAAGTCGCCGACAAGACGGTCAAGGGCGACCTGATGAACTACATCCAGTTCAACCACGCGCAACTGGCGCCGCAGTTCGGCCCCAACCAGATCGCCCTGTACGAAACCCTCAAGGCCGAGCAAAGCGCCAGCGACCTGTTCGCCAGTGAAACCCAGAGCCTGATGCTGGTGGGTACCAGCTACAGCAAGATCGATGACTGGAACTTCGTCGGCTTTCTCAAGGAGGCACTCAACCGCGACCTGCTGAGCGTGTCGGTGGAAGCCCGCGGGCCGTTCGAGGCCATGAGCCAGTTCCTTGCCAGCGACCAGCTGAGCAACCCCGAGATCGACACCGTGGTCTGGGAATTCCCCCTGCGCACCCTGCTCGCCCACCGCCTCGGCTCGCTGAGCCGCCCCGGCCAGACCCAACATTTCTAAGGAGAGACTGATGAACACTGCACTGCAACGCCTGCTCGCCACTTCCGCCCTGCTGCTGGGCAGCGCCGCCGTTCATGCCGCCGAAGGCAACGCCGACCTCTATGACGCCGTAGCCCCGGCCGACTCGGCCTTCGTGCGCGTGCTCAACCTGTCCGGCAGCAACATCGATGTGACCCTGAGCGGCAAGATCACCGCGCAACGGGTCGCCGCCGGGCAGCTCAGCGGCTACCGCTTCACCCCGGCCGGCGCGCACAAGATCGCCGTCGGCGGCACCGCCATCGAGCCACAGCTCAAGGCTAACGCCGCCAGCACTGTAGTCTTTGATGGCAGCAAGCTGACCCTGATCGCCGACAAGTACGTCAACGAGCCGAAGAAGGCCCAGGTCGCCTTCTACAACCTGACCCCGGCCCAGGCAGCGCTGAAAACTGTCGATGGCAAGCACGTGATCGTCGACCCGCTGGGCAAGGACCAGACCGGCAGCCGCATGGTCAACGAGATCAAGATCGGCTTTGCCGCCTACGTCGATGAGCAGAACGTTGCCCGGTTCGACGAACTGTTCCTGAAAAAGGGCCGCTCCTACAGCTATGTGCTGCTGCCCAAGGGCGCCGGCTACCAGAGCATGAGCCTGGCCAACAGCATCGACCCGAGCGAGTGATCATGAAGCGCATTCTTCCCCTTGGCCTGGCGGCGCTGCTGGGCCCTCTGCTGAGCGCGCCGAGCGTGGCCGCAGAGCCCGCCAAGGCCAGTTGCACGAGCCTTGAGTGCATGGTCTGCCCGGGCCTGAGCAACCCGCAGAATTACGCCGAAGGGCGCATGAAGCTGATGCGCGAGATCGTCCCGGCCAAGGACCGCTGGCTGTTCCGCTCGGCGGTCGACCTGACCAACGACTTCGGCATCCCGGCGCCCATGCGCCCGGAGTTTGCGCGCTTGATGGCCGCCTTTCGCCAACAGGGCATCCATGTGGCCATGGCGGTTCAACCGACCCGTGGCCTGATGCACCGCGACAAGCTTTACGCCGACAAGCTGCATGGCTTCGACTTTGCCCGCGCCAGCGGCAACCTGGAAAATTACCTGCAGCAATTGCGCGCCGGTGGCGCGGTGGTGCCGCCGTTGATGCAACTGGTGCACACCCCGCCCAAGGGCGAGTTCTTCTTTCGCCGTGACCACCACTGGACCCCGGCCGGTGCCCAAGCTACGGCGCGGCTGGTTGCCGAAGAAATCCGTCGCCAGCCGTTCTACGCCGACCTGAGCAAAAAAAGCTACCGCACCGAACCCGGGGTCATGGTGCCCAAGGACGGCACCCTGAACCTGGCGCTGAGCTATATCTGCGGCAACAACTATGGTTTCCAGTACGTGCGCGGCTACCAGACCATCCCCGAGGCCGCTGGTGCCGATGCGCTGTTCGACGACGCGCCGGACCCAGAGGTGATCCTGGTTGGCGACAGTAACGCCGCCGCCCGTGAAGACGAGAGCAAGCAGTTCAACTTCGACGGCTACCTCAAGCAGTACCTTGAGGTCGACATCCTCAACTACGCCCTGCCCGGCGTCGGCCAGGACGGCTCGCTGCTCGAATACCTGCTGTCAGAGAACTACAAGCCCAAGGCACCGCCGAAGCTGATCATCTGGGAACTGCCGGCCAACTACCAGCTGGAATCCGAGCAGATGTACCGCCAGCTGATCCCGGCGATCAAAGGCGGTTGCCCGGTGTCGACCGAAGTCCTGGCCAACCGGGTAGAGCGCCCGCCGCTGCGGGTCAACGAGCGCATCGAACTGCTCAGCAACGCAGGCGAAAACCGCAAGCACCTCGGCAACGGCCAGGGCTTTCTCGATATCCGCATCAGCGACAAGAACGTCAAGGATTTCTACGTGATCGTCTATTACGACAACGGCGCCCGCGACAAGGTCTGGTTTCGCCGCGAGGCGGTGGTTAGCGGCGGCCAGTACTACCTTGAATTGAGCCGGGCCAAGGAATTTGCCGGGGCCAACCTGCTGTCGGTGTTCATGGAGCCGACCAAGCCCGGCACCGCCGCCACCCAAGTGGAAACCCGCGTATGCCTGTAAAGACCTGGACCGCGCTGGGCCTGGGCCTGTGCGCCAGCCTGCAGTTGGCCGACAGCCTGGCGGCCAGCTCGATCTGGCCGCCGCGGGCCACCACGCAGTCGGCGATGATCGCCGACTACCGCACCTTGAGCTGCAGCAAACAAGCACCGCCGCCCTACACCGGCAGCCTGCAGCTACAAAGCAAGTACGACCAGCGCGACGCCAGCAAGTCGACCCTGCGCAGCAGCCCGGACGCCAACAGCGAACAGATCGGCAAGCAGGTCAAACAGTTCATCGGCGGCCTGATCTACGCCAGCAAGCGCTTCCAGCGGGCGAAGAATCCGCAGGAGGCGAACATGGCCCTGGCTTGCCAGGACCAGTGGCTGGAGCGCTGGGCCGAGGCCGGTGCGCTGCTCAACCCCGACGCCAGCAGCACCGGCATGGCAGCGCGCAAATGGGCGGTGGCGGCCATGGCCTCGACCCTGCTGATGACCCAGGCCGCCAGCGACGCCAAGCTGCAACTGTCGCCGGCGCAGAAAGCCTGGTTCAACCAGTTGGGCGAGCGCATCATCGCCGAGTACCAGCCGCGCCGTACCCCGGGCTTTACCTGGTTCAACAACCACGACTACTGGGCGGCCTGGGCGGTGGCGGCGACCGGCATGCTGGTGCAGCGCGACGACTTCATCCAGTGGGCCGACGGCAACCTGCGCCGCGGCCTGCAGCAGGCGGTGAAGTCCGCTGACGGCAGCTACGCCTACCTGCCGCTGGAAGTGGCGCGCAGCAAACTGGCCGCCACCTACAGCCAGTACGCCCTGGTGCCGCTGGTGTTGCTGGCCGAGTCGGCGCGGGCCAACGACCTGCCGTGGAGCAGCGACGATCAGCAGACCCTGGAGCTGCTGGCCAACTTCGCCGCCCGCAGCATCCTCGACCCCGACGGCCTGCCCGAGCTCAAGGGCAAATCGCAGAGCGACGTCGCCCCGTACAAACTGGCCTGGCTGATCCCCTTCCTGCAGCGCGCCCCGGGTAACCGCCTGGCCCGCCAGCTGTATGACAGCGAGGATGGCGAGGTCGACAACTACAGCCAGATCGGCGGCCCGCTCAAGCCGTTCTATCCCACACTGCCGTAACCCAAGGACGAACCGTCATGGCCATGCTTGCCCGCCCGCTTACCCTTTCCTGCCTGGCGCTGCTGTTCAGCGCCGTGGCCCAGGCTGCCAGCCAGAGCTTGCCGCTGCAGCAAACACTGAGCGCGGTAGACAGCGCCGAACACCAGCGCGACCTGCAGCAGTTGCAGCAACAGGTCAGCCAGGCCGTGCAACTGCAGGTCAGCGAACGCCCGCGCCCGGCCGGCCGCGCCAGTGTCAGCCTGCAACCGATGTTCTCCTCCCAGGCCGGCAGCTGGCCGTTCGAGCCGTTCGTCAACAACGGCCTGTTCCGCGCCATCGCCGGCTACCAGGCGCATCACCCGCAAGCGGTAATGGTGCGCGGCGGCAGCATCAGCCTGGCGCAACTGCACGATGCCCTCAACGACCCGAAGATCATCAAACGCTACAAGGACGGCTACCTGCTCAGCTACCCGCTGGTGATCGCCAGCGACGGCGGCCTGTTGCTCGAAGGCACCAGCCTGTACCTGTACAGCTACTCCGGCACGGCGCTGATCAACCAGGGCTGGCTGGGCCTGAACCAATCGCGCCTGGAGAGCGTCGCCGGCGACAAGCCCGGCAGCACCGAGCGCGCCTGGCGGCCGTTCGTGGTGGCCTGGGCCGGTAGCCACACCCAGGTGATCGGCTCGACCCTCAACCGCCTGGGCTACAACGCCAACCTCTCGCGCGGCCTGAGCACCGCCCTGAGCAGCCAGCAGGCAGCCTCTACCCGCCCGGCCACGCTGATCATCCGCGACAGCCAGTTCAATGAACTGTCAAGCGCCGTAGAGCTGCAACACAGCCAGGCGCAGATCGACAACAGCCAGTTCGGCCAGTCCCAGCAGTACGCCATCGACGTGCGCGACAGCCAGGTCGTGGTCCGCAATAACCAGCTACGCGGCATCGACAACAACAGCGGCATCCGCCTGCGTGGCCAGACCCGCGCACGTATCGAGCACAACCTGATCCTTGGCGCGCACAAGGCAGCCATCGAGATCAGCGAGCAGCAAGGTGCAGTGCTGCTGAGCGGCAACTTGATTGGCGATAGCCGGGGCAACGGCATCCAGCTGCGCAACCTGGCGCCGAGCGCAGCCGCACCGTTGCTGATCAGCGACAACCTGATCGGCAACAGCCAGGGCAGCGCCGTGGATGCCAGCGAGGTCGGTGCCGTCAGCCTGATCGGCAACCGCATCGGCAACAGCCCGGAATACGCCGTCAGCCTGCGCAATGCCACGCCGCTGGCCGGCCCCCTGACCTTGAGCGGCAACACCCTGGGCAAGGTCGGCAAGGCGGTGGTGCGGGTCGAGGGTGTGCAGCAGGTGGTGCTGGGGCCGAACACCTTCGAGGGCAAGCCGATTTTGCAGAACCTGCTGATTGGCGACCTGTTGCCGGTGCAGAGCCTGCTGCTTGAGGCGACCCAACGCCAGGGCTGCGTAGTACGGGTCGAGCTAAGTGATCGCCCGCTGCATGCGCAAAAAGCACTCGTCTTCGCCGACGCAGACAAAGCCCTCGCGCAGGTACAGCAAGCGTGCCGGGTTGCTCCTGAACACCATCAGGCGCAGCAGCGGCAAGTGCCGTTGGCCGGTCCAGTCGGCCAGTTGCGTTAATACCCAACTGCCGATGCCGCGGCCGCGAAAACCTTCGAGCAGGTGCAGTTCACGGATGAACAGGGCCTGGCGGTCCTGGCTGAGGCTGAAGTAACCCAGCGGCTGTTCGGCGTCGCTGATCAGCCATTGCTCGCGCCACCCCCAGGCCTGGTCGAAGGCTTCTTCCTGCCAGAGCAGGTCGAACTCGCGGTAATAGGGCAGCATGGCCCGCCGGGTGAGGTCGCGGGCGAAGGAGCGGTGCTGGTCGGTGGCGGGGGTCAGTTGCAAGGTCATAGTGGTTCTCTTCGCGGGTCAAGCCCGCTCCCACAGGGATTGCATTGATCCTGGCCACTGTGGGAGCGGCGGTGCGATGACTCGACTTGACCCGCGATGCTTTTCAAGGTTTGAACTCATCGGCATAACACACCGGCGAACTTCCCGGCCCCTGGCGCTCCAGCTCATCCTCAAGCCATTGCGCCAGCACCGTGGCATTGTTGTGCCCGGTGTCCTTGCCGGCATACAGCAAGGTCAGGTCGCCCTGCCCGGCCATGCCCAGCAGCTTCCACCAGTGCGCCGGCTGCGCCGCCAGTTCCTGGCGATAACGCTGGGCAAAGCCGGCAAAGTCCACTTCACCCTGATGAAACGCCTGGCGCAACGCCGTTGACGGCGCCACCTGCGGCAGCCACAGGGCCTGCAGCTGGTCCTTGCGCGTGTTGCGCGGCCACAGGCGGTCGACCAGCACCCGCTGGCCATCGGCAGCGTCCTGCGGGTCATAAACGCGTTTGCAGCGGATCATCGTTACCCTCCATCGGCAGGTCCCTTAATCCTAGGACTTTCCTTGACCGAGGTCACGGTGCTGTCACCGATTGTTTTTATCATGGCCGGGCAAGGCTAGACCCTTTCTGGTAACCCGGACCCGTCATCATGACCACCCCGACCCTGGCTGGCAGCCCATCGCTGGCCAACCACGATCCACGCCCACGTCTGGATCACAAACCCGGCCGTACCACCCTGACCCTGTTCTTCGGCCTGCTGGTGGCCGGCCTTGTATATACCGCCTGGAGCGTGTTGCGCGACATCGACGCCACCGGCACCGTCGTCACCACCTGGACCCCCTTCCTGCTGCTCGGCCTGGCGTTGCTGATTGCCCTGGGCTTCGAGTTCGTCAACGGTTTTCACGACACCGCCAACGCCGTCGCCACGGTGATCTACACCCATTCGTTGCCGCCGTCGGTGGCCGTGGTGTGGTCCGGCTGTTTCAACTTTCTTGGCGTGCTGCTGTCCAGCGGCGCGGTGGCCTTCGGCATCATCGCCTTGCTGCCGGTGGAGCTTATTCTGCAGGTCGGCTCTTCGGCCGGTTTCTCGATGGTGTTCGCCCTGCTGCTGTCGGCGATCATCTGGAACCTGGGCACCTGGTGGCTGGGCCTGCCGGCTTCGTCCTCGCATACCTTGATCGGCTCGATCATCGGCGTCGGTATCGCCAACGCACTGATGCACGGGCGCGACGGCACCAGCGGCGTGGACTGGGCCCAGGCCAGCAAGGTCGGCTATTCGCTGCTGCTCTCGCCGCTGGTGGGCTTTACCTGCGCGGCGCTATTGCTGCTGGCCCTGCGCATGCTGGTCAAGCGCCGCGAGCTGTACCAGGCGCCGGTCGGCAACACACCGCCGCCCTGGTGGATTCGCGGGCTGTTGATCCTCACCTGCACCGGGGTGTCGTTCGCCCATGGCTCCAACGACGGGCAAAAAGGCATGGGCCTGATCATGCTGATCCTGGTCGGCACCCTGCCCATGGCCTACGCCCTGAACCGGACCATGCCGGCCGACCAGTCGCTGCAGTTCGCCGCCGTCGCCGAGGTCACCCAGCAGGCTTTGCAGCGCAGCGCCCCGCAAGCAGCGCCGGCGGACCCACGGCAGACCCTCAGCGCCTTCATCCGCCAGCCACAGGCCAGCGACGAACTGCTGCCGGCCCTGGCGGCGCTGGCCGGGATGATCGGCAGCGAAGTCAAAGGCTACGGTTCGCTCAACCGGGTGCCCGCTGAGGCCATGGCCAACGTGCGCAACGACATGTACCTGACCTCCGAGGCCATCCGCCTGATCGACAAGCACCAGCTGGCGCAGTTCGATGCCGATACCCGGGCCAAGGTGCAGCTGTTCAAGCAACAGATCGACAGCGCCACCCGCTACATTCCGTTGTGGGTGAAGATCGCCGTGGCCATCGCCCTGGGGCTGGGCACCATGGTTGGCTGGCGGCGCATCGTGGTGACCGTCGGCGAGAAGATCGGCAAGACCCACCTGACCTACGCCCAGGGCGCCTCGGCGGAGCTGGTGGCGATGTGCACCATTGGCGCGGCGGACATGTACGGGCTACCGGTGTCGACCACCCACGTGCTGTCGTCCGGGGTGGCCGGGAGCATGGTTGCCAATGGCTCGGGCTTGCAGATGCGCACCCTGTTCAACCTGCTGATGGCCTGGGTGCTGACCTTGCCGGCGGCGATTGTGCTGGCCGGGGGGTTGTACTGGGTGTTTCGGCAGGTGTTTTAGTCATCGTGGGGCAAGCTCGCTCCCACAGGTATGTGCGAGCGGGCTTGCCCCGCGATTGGGCGCTAAGCAGGGATCTTCAGCCCCCGCTCCACCGCCGGCCGCGCGACAAACGCCGCGAGCACGCGCTTGACGTTGGCAAAGTCGTCAAAGCCGACCAGCTCGCCCGCCTCATAAAATCCGATCAGGTTGCGCACCCAGGGCACAATGGCGATGTCGGCAATGCTGTACTCGTCCATCACCCAGTCGCGCCCTTCAAGACGCTTGTCGAGCACCCCGAGCAAACGCCGCGACTCGGCCACGTAGCGGTCACGCGGGCGCTTGTCTTCATAGTCCTTGCCGGCGAACTTGTTGAAGAACCCTAGCTGGCCGAACATCGGCCCGATGCCGCCCATCTGGAACATCAGCCACTGCAGGGTCTGGTAGCGCTTGGCCGGGTCGGCCGGCAGCAGCTTGCCGGTTTTTTCCGCCAGGTAGATGAGGATCGCCCCGGACTCGAACAGCGCAAGCGGCTGGCCGCCAGGGCCGTTGGGGTCGAGGATCGCCGGGATCTTGTTGTTGGCGCTCAGGGAGATGAATTCGGGGGTGAGCTGGTCATTGCTCTCGAAGCTGACCTTGTGCACCTCGTAGGCCAGGCCGATCTCCTCGAGCATGATCGACACCTTGACGCCGTTGGGCGTGGGCAGCGAATACAGCTGCAGCAGCTCGGGCTGTTTGGCCGGCCATTTGCGGGTGATCGGGAATGCGCTGAGATCAGTCATGAACACAACCTTGAGCAATAAGAGGTGAACGACACTTTAACCAGTTTTATCAACGCCGCGCGACCATCACCCAGTCGCGATGGCGCTCCGGGCCGCATTCGAACACGGCCTCGCCGACCTTGTTAAAGCCATTGCGCTGGTAGAAGCGGATCGCCCGGGCGTTTTGTTCGTTGACGGTCAAGCGAATGGCGCCGCTCACCTGCGCCAGGGTGTCGTCGAGCAGCCGCTGGGCGCCGCCGTGGCCGTGGTGCTCGGGTAGCACGTAGCAGCGGCTGAGTTCCGGCAAGCCGTCCGCTTCAGCAATTCCCAATACCTCGGGTGTGCTGTCGACCAGGCTGTAGCCCACCACCGTGCCCAGGTGCTCGAGCACGCGCAGGCGCTTGCGCCGATTGAGCAGGTGCAAGACAAAGTGCTCGGGCTGCAACTGCGTGTCGATGTACGCCTGCAATGCCGGGGCGGCAGCGTCTGGCGGGCTGGCCAGGGCAAAGGTCTGGCCAGCGATGATGCTCAGCGCCTCGGCATCACTGGGCCGGGCAACGCGGGTAGTGAATGGCATGCAGCAACATCCTGTCGAACGGGCGATCCGGCATGGTAGCCCGAACCCGGCGACGGCGTCAGCGTCGACGAAACAGCGGCCGTGGTTCGATCACCGAACGCCCGTACAGCACGCTCATGCCGGCCAGGCCCTTGAGGGCATCCTCGGCACACTTGTCTTGGCGCACGGCATAGCTGTCAAAACCGCACTGGCGCATATGGCTGAGCTGGTCACGCAGCACGTCGCCCACCGCGCGCAGCTCGCCATGCCAGCCCAGGCGGCTGCGCAGCAGGTAGGCCTGGCTGTAGCCACGACCGTCGCGAAAGCTCGGGAAATCCACGGCAATCAGTGGCACCTGGGGCAGCCACGGGCGCAGCGGCTCAAGCTCGTCATCCGGGCCCAGCAACACGCCATCACGGCCGAAGGGCCGCTGGGTACGGCGGGCAATCCAGCTGGCCAGGGGCAAGATCACCAGGCCGTCAGGCAGCAGCTCGCCGGGTTCGCGCAACAGCTGCCAGGGATCGTCCTCGATCAACTGCGCTTCACCGTTGCGCAGGCCAATCACATTACGCATATCAGCTCCTCCGGGCGCTTGGCATAGACACGTTCCTTGAAAGGCTCCAGGCCGACCCGGCGCACGGTGTCGACAAAGGGTTCGTCCAGTTCGCGATAAGCGCAGTAGGTGGCGATGATCTGCTCGATCACCTGGGGGATCTCGGCGGCACTGAACGACGGGCCGATGACCTTGCCCAGGGTGCTGTGCTTGCCCTGGGCGCCACCGAGGGTCACCTGGTACCACTCGCTGCCGTTTTTATCGACGCCGAGGATGCCGATGTTACCGATGTGGTGGTGGCCGCAGGCGTTGATGCAGCCGGAGATATTCAGGCTCAGCTCACCCAGGTCGTGCAGGTAGTCAAGATCATCGAAGCGGCGCTGGATCGACTGCGCAATCGGGATCGAGGTGGCGTTGGCCAGGGCGCAGAAGTCGCCGCCCGGGCAGGCGATGATGTCGGTCAGCAGGCCAATGTTGGCGGTGCCCAGGCCGCGCTCGCAGGCCAGGCGCCACAGCGCGTGCAGGTCGCGCTTGCGCACGTCGGGAAGGATCAGGTTCTGCTCGTGGGCAATACGGATCTCGCCGAAACCGAACTGCTCCGACCAGTCGGCCACCGCGTCCATCTGCGCATCGGTCAGGTCGCCCGGTGGCGAGGCATCGCCCGGTTTGGTCGAGAGCACCACGCTGGCATAACCCGGGACCTTGTGCGCCTTGACGCAGCAGGCCACCCAGCGGGCGAAGGCGTGATCCTGGGCCAGGTGGGTGTCGTAGGCCAGCTCATCATCGATGACGCTGTCGTAGGCCGGTGGTTCGAAGGCGGCGGCGACACGCTGGAATTCGTCCTCGGTCAGTTGCGCCGGACCGTCCTTGATGTGTTGCCACTCCTCCTCCACCTCGCGGGAGAACGCCTCGATGCCCAGCGCCTTGACCAGGATCTTGATCCGCGCCTTGTACTTGTTGTCGCGCCGGCCATGGCGGTTGTACACGCGCAAGATGGCTTCGACGTAGGACAACAGGTGCTGCCACGCCAGCCCTTCGCGAATCTGCAAACCGAGGATCGGCGTGCGCCCCAGGCCGCCGCCGACCATCACCCGCAGGCACATCTGGCCGCGGCCGTCGCGGTAAAGATAAAGGCCGATGTCATGCATCATGATCGCTGCGCGGTCTTCGATGGCCGAGCAGATGGCGATCTTGAACTTGCGCGGCAAGAACAGGAATTCCGGGTTGATGGTCGACCACTGACGCAGGATCTCGGCCAGCGGCCGCGGGTCGAGCAACTCGTCGGCGGCCACTCCGGCGAAGGCCTCGGTGGTGATGTTGCGCACGCAGTTGCCGGAGGTCTGGATCGCATGCATCTCGACTTCGGCCAGGCGCTGGAGGATGTCCGGCACCTGGGCCAGTTCGATCCAGTTGAACTGGATGTTCTGGCGCGTGGTGAAGTGGCCGTAGCCACGGTCGTACTCGCGCGCGATCTGCGCCAGGGTGCGCAACTGCCGGGCACCCAAGGTGCCGTAGGGAATGGCCACGCGCAGCATGTAGGCATGCTTTTGCAGGTACAGGCCGTTTTGCAGGCGCAGGGGCAGGAACTCTTCTTCACTCAGTTCGCCAGCGATGAACCGGCGCACCTGATCGCGAAATTGCGCCACGCGCTCGAACACCAGCGCACGGTCATACTCGTCATACTGATACATGGTTCGGACCTCATCAGGGAGGCCGTTACTATGGCTTTTGGGTGTACTGAGTTACAGATTCAGGTTGGCGGTAATTATACGGATCAGATGGACTTTAAGCATCGCGGCGACCCGACTTGCCCCGCGATGAGGCCCTAAAGGGCGACACCGTCCGTGCGCTTCAACTCACCAATTTTCTCCAGCCGCGCCCGCACGATGTTGCGGCTGATATTCAGCAAGCGCCCGGTCTGCAACTGGTTGCCATGGCAGAAGCGGTACGCGCTGCGAAACACCGTCTGCTCGATATGCTCGTACAAGTCCGGGATGTTCTGCTCGAACAGCGCCGTCAGCGCCGCTTCAAGGCTTGGCGGCTCGCTGGCGATGCGCAGCGGCTGGCTGTGTTCTTCCTGGCGGATGCCCACCGAGCGCATGTCCACCAGGTGCAGGTCGGCCGGCTGCACCACTTGTTGCCGGCACACCAGCAGCGCATGGTGAATGGCGTTTTCCAGCTCGCGGATATTGCCCGGCCAGCTGTGCGAGAGCAGCTTGCGTTCGCTTTCCAGGCTCAGGCTGGCGCGGCTGTAACCCAGGCGCTGGCAGTGCTCTTCAAGGAAAAACTCGGCCAGCGGCAGGATATCCCCAGGCCGTTCGCGCAGCGGCGGCAGGCGGATGGTTGCCACGTGCAGGCGGTAGAACAGGTCTTCACGGAAATGCCCGGCCACCACCGCATCGGCGAGGTTGACGTTGGTCGCCGCCACCAGGCGCACGTTGATCGGGATCGGTGTGCGCGAACCGAGGCGCACCACTTCGCGCTCCTGCAGCACGCGCAGTAATTTCACCTGCATGTTCAACGGCAGGTCGCCGATTTCATCGAGGAACAGCGTGCCGCCATTGGCCGCTTCGAACCAACCGGCCTTGCTGTTGGTGGCACCGGTAAAGGCGCCCTTCTCGTGGCCGAACAGTTCGCTCTCGACCAGGGTTTCGGCGAAGGCGCCGCAGTTGACCGCCACGAACGGCTCGCGCCCGCGGCGGCTGAGTTGATGGATATGGCGGGCGACCAGCTCCTTGCCGGTGCCGGTCTCACCGATGATCAGGGTGTTGGCTTCACTCGGCGCCAGGCGTTCGATGCGGCTGAGCAGTTCCTGGGAGCGCGGGTCCTTGAACACCAGAACGGTGGCGCGTACGGATTTGGTCAGTTCCCGGGCGTGGGGATGGGTTATCAGCGACATGGTGCATTCCTGGCAGTGAAAGCGCAGGGCCATAGTGCCCGAAACAAATTAGAACAAATAATTATTAATTAGCATTTATATATTCCAATTAGAGATATGCACTTGAGGCTGCTGCCACAGCAGCAGTCGCCCAGCAATCCGTGGCTGCCAGCCAGCATCGACGCGCCGCCAGGATTGCCCTTGAAGGCATTTCGGCCCTGCAAAACCGGGCCCTGCAGCGCCCTGGCACGCATTTCGCTCAGGCCTGGCAAACGCACCGTGCAAGGACCTCTCGATGAAACTGGAAAAAACCTTCGCCTTTGGCCTGAGCCTTTTGGCCCTGTCGCTCAGCGCCGTGGCCGCAGAAACCTTCGCGCCAAAGCCCGACCCGCTGCAAGGTGACGGCCGGGTCTCGGCGTTCTACAGCTGGAGCCAGGCGATCCCTGGCAAACCGGGCAAACTGCTGCGCAGCGAACCGCTGGAAAAAACCCTGAGCCTGCCCGGCGCCGCCTCGCAACTGCGCATTCTCTACAGCTCTACCGACGGCATCGACGGCAAGACCCCGGTGGCGGTCTCCGGCGCGCTGTTCATCCCCAAAGGCCAGGCGCCGGCAGGCGGCTGGCCAGTAGTGACCTGGGGCCATGGCACGGTGGGCGTGGCGGATGTCTGCGCGCCGTCCTGGGCCGGGCGCTCTTACCGCGACGTGCAGTACCTGGCGCGCTGGCTCAACGAGGGCTACGCCATCGTCGCCACCGACTACCAGGGCCTGGGCGTGCCCGGCGGCCATCCGCTGCTGAACAACCGCATGGCCGCCTACGGCATCCTCGATGCCGCCCGCGCGGTGATCGCCGGGGTGCCGGGGCTGGCCAACAAGGTGCTGGTGGTCGGCCAGTCACAGGGCGGCGCCGGCGCCTTCGCCTCGGCCGCCTATGCGCCCACCTATGCCCCGGACCTGGGCCTGAAGGGCAGCGTCGGCACCGGGGTGATCTACACCGTCGGCGCGAAGAACGTCGGCGAACAGGACCAGGACAAGGTCGACGCCTCGCTGGCCTACGGTTTCTACACCCTGCTGGCGGCGCAGCAGTACGACCCGAGCATCGACCCACGCGATTTCTACACCGACAAGGCCCTGCCGCTGTTCGAACAAGCGCGCAGCACTTGCCTGTCGTCGCTGGTGGCCGATGTGCTCGGCACCGGCCTGACCCCGGCCAACACCCGCAAGGCCAACAACGGCGAGCAGCTCAAGCCGTGGCTGGCGCAGGTCTCCTACCCGACCCTGAAACTCGCCCAGCCGATCTTCATCGGCACCGGCGCCGAAGACAAGACCCCGGCCGCCGCTACCCAGGTGGCGCTGATGCAGGACGCCTGCAAGACCGGCTCGATCGTCGAAGGCCACCTGTACAAGGGTCTGGGCCACAGCGAGACGGTCAACGCCTCGCTCAAGGACTCGCTGCCGTTTGCCCGCAAGGTGTTCAACGACCAGCCCATCGCCCCCCTCTGCAACCCCACCGTGCAATAAGGACGCTGACCGTGAGCATTGAATTCTTCACCCGCCTGCCCTTGCACGGCGAAACCCAGTTCCTCCCTGGCGATCCGCGCAACCGCGGCGACTGGCATGCCGGCGGCGACAGCACCGGCGCCGTATCGAACTTTGCCGTGGGTGATCACTTCACCTACATCGACTACCTCGGGCAGATCGCCCGCGCCGCCGAAATCAACGGCTTCGGTGGCGCGCTGATGGTCAACGCGCCGTCCGGCGAAGAGCCCTGGACGGTGTGCTCGCTGCTGGCCCGCGAAACCCGCACGTTGAGCTACGTCACCGCCTTCCAGCCCTACCACTACACGCCCTGGATCGCGGTGCAGCAAGCGGCGACCTACCAGCGCGCCAGCGGCAACCGCCTGGTGTGGAACATCATCAATGGCGGCTCGGATAGCGTGCAGCGCCAGGTTGGCGACTTCAGCGACCACGATGAACGTTACGAGCGCGCCACCGAGTTCATGGACGTGGTCAAGGGCTACTGGCACTCGGAGAACTTCCACTACCAGGGGCGCTTCTACAAGGCCGAAGGCGGCGGCCTGCGCGGCCCGCAGAAAAAGGCCGAGTTGCCGCTGATCTGCACCGCCGGCTCGTCGATCGCAGCACGGGAATTCGCCGCCCGCCACGCCGACTTCTACCTGATGCGCGCCGAGCACCCGGACGAGATCCGCACGCTGATAGCCGACATTCGCGAGCGCGCGCTCAAGCATGGCCGCAGCAATATCCGCTTCGGCCTGTCGATCGATGTGATTACCCGCGAGACCGAAGCCCAGGCACTGGCCGAGGCCAGGCGCTTCTTCGACGAAGGCGTGGCCAAAGGTGCGGTCAAGGCTGTGGCCGCCCATGCCGGGCTGCGCACCGCGCGCAAGCTCAGCTACGAAAACGAGTACGCGGCCAAGGACGAAACCCGGCCGTTCGACGACTTTTTCATCTACCCCAACGTCTGGGCCGGCTTCGGCTATATCGGCATTCCGCCGGGCCTGGCGCTGGTCGGCAGCTACGCCAACGTGGTGGCGCGGATTCGCGAGTACAACGCGCTGGGCATCGACCTGTTCTTCCTCGCCGGCTACCCGCACCTGGAAGAGGCCTACCGCCTGGGCGAGCACATCCTCCCGCACTTTCGCGGCGAACGGGCGCCGCTCAAGCGCATCGACACCCAGGCACCCGCCCTGCGTGCAGCAGGAGCCTGAGGCCATGGACCTTTTCGATCAGCAGCGCCGACGCTTTCTCGGCTATAGCCTGGCGCTGGGCAGCGGCCTGCTGCTCAGCGGCTGCGGCCCTGACGCACCGGCCGCCAGCAGCCCGGCCAGCGACCCGCCGCGCCATGGCGGGCGCCTGCGCCTGGGCGTGCTGGCCGGCGGCCAGGTCGGCAACCTCGATGCCCACAAGCCGATCGGCAGCGGCATCGTCCGCGGCTTTGCCCTGTACAGCAAGCTGTGGGAATGGGACGAGCAGATGCAGCCGCGCCTGGCCCTGGCTGAAGAAGCCGAAGCCAGCGCCGACGCCAGCAGCTGGACCGTGCGCCTGCGCCAGGGCCTTGAGTTTCACAACGGCAAGAGCATCGATGCCGACGACCTGATCTTTTCCATTCGCCGCCTGACCGACCCGCAACTGGCGTCGCCTTACGCCGCGCTGCTGCACTGGGTCGATCGCGACAACCTGGAGAAACTCGACGCACGCACCGTGCGCATCCGCTTCAAGGACGGGCGCAGCTACCTGCCGCTGGCCGAAACCTGGGTCAACTTCGGCGGCATCGTCCCGGTCGATTACCACCCGGTGACCAACCCGGTGGGTGCCGGGCCGTACAAGCTGAAAAGCTTCAGCCCCGGCCAGCGCTCGGTGTTCAGCCGCTTCGAGAACTACTACAAGGACGGTAAACCCTACGCCGATGAACTGGAGATCATCGACTTCAAAGACCAGGTCTCGCGCCTGGCGGCCTTGCGCGCCGGGCAGATCGACATGGCCAACGGCCTGCCCAGCGAGCAGCTGCAGATCATCGAACGCGACCCGCGCCTGCAACTGGTGACTTCGGTCAGCGGCAACTGGCTTTCGTTCGAAATGAACACCAGCAAACCGCCGTTCGACAACCCCAAGGTGCGCGAAGCCTTTCGCCTGCTCGCCGACCGCCCGGAGCTGGTGCGCCGTGCCTTGAACGGCCAGGGCCGGGTGGCCAACGACCTGTACGCACCTGATGACCCGACCTTCAACCACAGCCTCGGCCCGCGCCCCCATGACCCGCAACGGGCGGCGCAATTGCTGCGCGAAGCCGGCTACGAGCAGTTGCAAGTCGAGCTGGTGACCACCAGCGGCCCGGCCCTGGCCTCGGCGCTGGTGTTCGCCGAACAGGTCAAGGCCATCGGTGTGAACCTCAAGGTGCGCCAGGTCGACCAGGCCACCTTCGACGGCCCGCAGCACGACCAGTGGCAACTGAGCACTGGCGGCACCATCGGCGCACCGTTTCTGGCCAGCGCCATGCACATCGACGCGCCCTTCGCCGTGGCCAACAAGACCCACTTCAACGACCCGCAGTTCAGCGAACTGTTCCTCCAGGCCATGGCCCAGCCGGACCTGGCCAAGCGCAGCGCGCTGGTGCACCAGGCCCAGCAGATCCAGTATGAGCGCGGCGGCTTGCTGATCTGGGGCTATGTGAATCTGCTCGATGCGTTTTCGCGCCAGGTCGGCGGCGCCGCAGCCGAGCAGACACTGTTCAGCACCTGGCGTTTCGACAACCTCTGGCTGCGCGGCCAGGCCTAGCGCAATCCAGCCTGACGCTGACGGTACTCCCCCGGCGTCAGCTGCGCATAGCGCAAAAAGAACCGGCTGAAGTACGCCGGGTCCTTGAAGCCCAGGCGGTAGCAGATCTCGTTGGCCGAGCTGCCGGTGTACAGCAGCAGACGCCGTGCTTCCTGCATCAGGCGTTCGAGAATCAGGCGCTTGGACGGCAGGTCGGCGATGCGCCGGCACACTTCGTTGAGCCGCGCTTCGGTGACGCCGATGCCCTGGGCATAGCGCGCCAGCGGCCAGTGCTCAAGGTAGTGGGCCTCGATCAGTTCATTGAAACGATGAAACACCTGCAAGTCTTCATGACGGGTTTGCCGCGCCGGCAGCGAGCGCGCGCACAGGCGCAGCAGGCTGGTCATGATCAGCCGCGTCAGGCTTTCCAGCGCCGCCCCGCGCCCGGCGGCGCTGGCGTTGATTTCACTGTGCAGCTCATCGAACAGCAGCGCCAGGCGCCGCGCCTCGGCGGCGTAGCTTGGTTCCAGGCCGCTCAAGGCCACACAGGCCGGCGCCACCTGCGGCCCCGGCGCCAACCCGGGATCGGCTTCAAGTAGCTGCCAGACCAGTTGCTGGCGCACGGTCAGCACATGGCCGTCGGCGTCGGGTTCGGTTACGAAGGAATGCGGGATGGTCGGTGGCGTAAGGAAAAACATCGGCCCCGATTCGACGTACTGCTGATCGTCCAGGTACACCCGCACCGTGCCGCTTTTGACGTAATGCACCTGGAAAAACCGGTCATGGCGGTGCACCGGCATATTGCGGCCGAAAAACCCGGCGAGGTTGCCGAGCTTGTCGTAATGCACCTCGGCATCGCTGTAGCGCTGATCGTAGACCTGGCCGATGTTGATGTTGGGGATTGGTTGTTGCTCGCGCATGGCCCTGCTCACGCTTGTTGTTATGCGGCCAGCTTACTCCTGCTGCAAGCCGCTTGCATTTCGTTAACATCTTAATTATAACGTTAACACATTAACAATTATTCGAGCAGGGACCCTGCCCCTGCCCCAGCCAGGAGAACCCCATGAGCCGTGCCTTGCACGATGCTGCCAGCGGTACCTTGTTCGGCGTTGCGCTGAACTACCAGGGCCTGCTTGACCAGCGTCTCGCCGAATTCGAACAGCCGCCCTATCAAAAGCCACCGGTCAAGCCGGTGCTGTTCATCAAGACCCCCAACACCCGCAATGGCCATGGCCAGCCGGTGGTCTACCCGCAAGGCATCGAGCACCTGCAACCGGGCCCGGCCCTGGGCGTGGTGATCGGCAAGCGTGCCACCCGGGTCAGCGTCGACGAGGCCCTCAGCCATGTCGCCGGCTACACCATCGTCAACGAATTCAGCCTGCCCGAAGACAGCTACTACCGCCCGGCGGTCAAGGCCAAGTGCCGCGACGGTTTCTGCGCCCTGGGCCCTGAACTGGTGCCGGCCGCGCAGGTCGCCGACCCGCAGCAACTGAGCATCAAGCTGTTCGTCAACGGCGCCCTGCGCCAGCACAACAGCACCGCCAACATGGTTCGCAGCGTCGCCCAGCTGATCGCCGAGATCAGCGAATTCATGACCCTGCACGAAGGCGATGTGCTGATTACCGGCACCTCCGAAGGCCGCGTCGATGTGCTGCCCGGGGACCAGGTTGAAGTCGAGATCAGCGGCCTCGGACGCCTGACCAACAGCATCGTTGCCGCGCAGGAGAAGCGCTGATGAAACACGCACGTATCCGTTACCAGGGCGAAGTCCACGCCGTCACCGTCGAGGCCGACAACGCCGTGCGCCTGGCCGATGGCCGCTTGCTCGCCGAGCAGCAGGTCGAGTGGCTGCCACCGGCCACCGGCAATATGTTCGCCCTGGGCCTGAACTACGCCGACCACGCCGCCGAGCTTGCCTTCACACCGCCCACCGAACCGCTGGCGTTCGTCAAGTCGGTGGGCACCTACACCGGCCACAACCAGGTCAGCTGGCGCCCGGACAACGTCGCCTACATGCACTATGAGTGCGAACTGGTGGCAGTGATCGGCAAGCCTGCGCGCAACGTCAAGCGCGAGGATGCGCTGGAGTACCTGGCCGGCTACACGGTGTGCAACGACTACGCGATTCGCGATTACCTGGAGAACTACTACCGGCCCAACCTGCGGGTGAAAAACCGCGACGCCACCACCCCGGTCGGGCCGTGGATCGTCGATGTCGCCGATGTGCCGGATGCCTCCAACCTGACCTTGCGCACCTGGATCAACGGTGAGCTCAAGCAGCAAGGCAGCACCAAGGACATGATTTTCGACATCCCCTACCTGATCGAATACCTGTCCAGCTTCATGACCCTGCAGCCGGGCGACATGATCGCCACCGGCACCCCCGAAGGCCTGGCCGACGTGGTGCCGGGCGATGAAGTGGTGGTCGAAGTCGAAGGCGTCGGGCGCCTGGTCAACCGTATTGTCAGCGAAGCCGAGTTCTTCGCCCTCAACCGCCAAGAGGCATGAGCAGCATGATCAAACACTGGATCAACGGCCGTGAGGTCGAAAGCAAAGACGTGTTCGTCAACTACAACCCGGCCACCGGCGAGGCCATTGGCGAAGTCGCCAGCGGCGGTGCCGAAGAAGTGGCCCAGGCGGTAGCGGCAGCGAAAGAGGCGTTCCCGAAATGGGCCAACACCCCGGCCAAGGAGCGCGCGCGGCTGATGCGCAAGCTCGGCGAGCTTATCGAGCAGAACGTGCCGCACCTGGCTGAGCTTGAAACCCTCGACACCGGTTTGCCGATCCACCAGACCAAGAACGTGCTGATCCCGCGGGCCTCGCATAACTTCGACTTTTTCGCCGAAGTCTGCACACGCATGGACGGCCATACCTACCCGGTCGACGACCAGATGCTCAACTACACCCTGTACCAACCGGTGGGCGTGTGCGGGCTGGTGTCGCCGTGGAACGTGCCATTCATGACCGCCACCTGGAAGACCGCGCCGTGCCTGGCCCTGGGCAACACCGCAGTGCTGAAGATGAGCGAACTGTCGCCGCTGACCGCCAACGAACTGGGGCGCCTGGCGGTGGAAGCCGGCATCCCCAACGGCGTGCTCAACGTCATCCAGGGCTACGGCGCCACCGCTGGCGACGCCCTGGTGCGCCACCCCGATGTGCGTGCCATTTCCTTCACCGGCGGCACCGCCACCGGCAAGAAGATCATGCAGACGGCGGGCCTGAAAAAGTACTCCATGGAGCTGGGCGGCAAGTCGCCGGTGCTGATTTTTGAAGACGCCGACCTTGAGCGCGCCCTGGATGCGGCGCTGTTCACCATCTTCTCGCTCAATGGCGAGCGCTGCACCGCCGGCAGCCGTATCTTCATCCAGCAGAGCGTCTACCCGCAGTTCGTCGCCGAGTTTGCCGCGCGGGCCAAGCGCCTGATCGTCGGCGACCCGCAAGACCCGCAAACCCAGGTAGGCTCGATGATCACTCAGGCCCACTATGACAAAGTCACCGGTTACATCAAGATCGGCATCGAAGAAGGCGCGACCCTGCTCGCTGGCGGCCTTGAGCGCCCGGCCAACCTGCCGGCGCACCTGGCCCGCGGGCAGTTCATTCAGCCCACGGTGTTTGCCGACGTGAACAACAACATGCGCATCGCCCAGGAAGAAATCTTCGGCCCGGTGGTGTGTTTGATCCCCTTCAAGGACGAAGCCGAGGCGCTGCGACTGGCCAACGACACCGAGTATGGCCTGGCCTCGTACATCTGGACGCAGGACATCGGCAAGGCGCATCGTCTGGCCCGCGGCATCGAGGCCGGCATGGTGTTCATCAACAGCCAGAACGTGCGCGACCTGCGCCAGCCGTTCGGCGGGGTCAAGGGTTCAGGCACCGGCCGTGAGGGCGGGCAGTACAGCTTCGAGGTGTTTGCCGAGATCAAGAACGTGTGTATCTCGATGGGCAGTCACCATATTCCGCGCTGGGGCGTCTGACAGCATCGCGGGGCAAGCCCGCTCTCACAGGTTTTGAGGCTGCCTTGTGGGAGCGGGCTTGACCCGCGATGAAGGCGCAACCGATCGCACACAAGAACAACAATTTCCAGGAGTTCCATCATGGGCGAAGTCGTCCTGGCAGCCAAAGTCTGCCACGTACCCTCGATGTACCTGTCCGAACTGCCCGGCAAACATCATGGCTGCCGCGAGGCGGCGATTGCCGGGCACAAGGAAATCGGCCGCCGCGCCCGCGAACTGGGCGCCGACACCGCCGTGGTGTTCGACGTCCACTGGCTGGTCAACAGCGGCTACCACATCAACTGTGGCGAACACTTCAAGGGCACCTACACCAGCAACGAGCTGCCGCACTTCATCAAGAACATGGACTTCGAGTACCCCGGCTGCCCGCAACTGGGCGAGCTGATCGGCCTTGAAGCCAACGCCGCCGACGTGCGCACCCTGGCCCACAACATCCCAAGCCTTGAGCTTGAATACGGCACCCTGGTGCCGATGCGCTACATGCACATGGACGTGCCCGACGAGCACAAGCTCAAGGTCGTGTCGATTGCCGCCTGGTGCGCCTGGCACCGCCTGGAAGACAGCTTCGCCTTCGGCGCCGCGGTGCGCCGGGCCATCGAAAAGAGCGACCGCAAAGTGCTGGTGCTGGCCTCCGGTTCGCTGTCGCACCGTTTTTCCGATGACCGCAACGCCGAAGCCAACATCCACAACTGGACCCGCGAATTCGACAAGCAGATGGACCTGCGCGTGGTCGAGCTGTGGAAGCAGGGCCGCTTCAAGGAGTTCTGCGCGATGCTCCCGGACTACGCCAACCACTGCTACGGCGAAGGCGGCATGCACGACACGGCGATGCTCCTGGGCCTGCTTGGCGGTGCCGACTACAACAAGCCGGTCGAGGTCCTGACCGAGCCGTTCGGCAGCTCCGGCACCGGGCAAATCAACGCCATCTTCCCGCTGTAGCGCGAAGGCAGCAGCCACAAGCTTCAAGCCACAAGCTGCAAGCGAAGAGCACGCGCTCTTGCCGCTTGTAGCTTGCCGCTTGCCGCCGTTCAAACGGAGATCTTCATGCCGCACTTCATCGCCGAGTACACCGACAACATCGAGCAACAGGCCGACCTGCCCGGCCTGTTCGCCAAGGTCCACGCCAGCCTGGGCGCCAGCGGCGTGTTCCCCCTGGGCGGCATCCGCAGCCGTGGCGTGCGCCTGGACAGCTGGCGCATGGCCGATGGCAAGCACGACTACGCCTTCGTCCACATGACCCTCAAGGTCGGCCACGGCCGCGACCTGCAAACCCGCACCGAGGTCGCCGAGGCGCTGTTCGCGGTGATCACCGCGCACTTTGCCGAGCTGCAAAGCCAACGCCTGCTGGCGCTGTCGTTCGAGATGATCGAGCTGCACCCGCAGCTGAATTTCAAACAGAACAACGTTCACGCCTTTTTGCAAAACCAGGCGGGCTGAACCACAGCCACCCGCCCTCCCCAACGGCCCTCTGACAAAAAGTACAAGATCATGAGCACAGCCAATACTGCCCAACACGCTGCCCTTGCCCAACATGACTCGACCCACAGCAAGATCACCTGGCGGCTGATGCCGCTGCTGCTGATTTGCTACCTGTTCGCTCACCTGGACCGCATCAACATTGGTTTTGCCAAGATGCAGATGAGCAGCGACCTGCACTTCAGCGACACGGTCTACGGCTTTGGTGCCGGGCTGTTCTTCATTGCCTACGCGCTGTTCGGCGTACCCAGCAACATGGCCCTGGACCGCGTCGGCCCACGGCGCTGGATCGCCACCCTGATGGTGGTCTGGGGTACGCTGTCGACCAGCATGCTCTGGGTCGAATCGGCCTCGGGCTTCTATGTCCTGCGCTTTTTGCTCGGCGTCGCTGAAGCCGGCTTCTTCCCCGGCATCCTGGTTTACCTCAACCGCTGGTACCCGGCCCGCCGTCGTGGGCAGATCACCGCGCTGTTCGCCATCGCCGTGCCCATGGCCGGGGTGGTCGGCGGGCCGCTGTCGGGCGGCATCCTCGAGCTGTTCCACGACGCCGCCGGCCTGCGTGGCTGGCAGTGGATGTTCCTGATCGAAGGCGCGCCGGTGGTGTTGCTCGGCCTGGTAGTGCTCAAGTGCCTGCCCGACAGCTTCGAGAGTGTCAGCTGGCTGAACGGCACTGAAAAGCAGCAACTGCGCGAGCAACTGAACCAGGAAGAGCAGCGCAAATCCATCACCTCGTTTGCCGGCATCCTGCGTGACAGCCAGGTCTGGCTGCTGGTGGCGGTGTACTTTGCGGTGATGTTGGCGGTCAACACCCTGGCATTCTGGATGCCGACCCTGATCCACGGCGCCGGCATCGGCAGCGATGGCCGCGTCGGGCTGTTGAGCGCCGTGCCGTACCTGGCCGGGTGCTTCTTCATGATCGCCTGTGGCCGTTCCTCCGACCGTCAGCGTGAACGCCGCTGGCACCTGTGCGTGCCGCTGCTGATGTCGGCCACCGGTATCGCCGTGGCCGGCCTGGCACCCGGCAACCCGGTGATGGTGCTGGGCGGCCTGATCATCGCCGGCATGGGCGCCAGCGCTGCCTTGCCGATGTTCTGGCAACTGCCGCCGGCATTCCTCTCGAACACCACCCAGGCCGCCGGTATCGCCCTGATCAGCTCGTTCGGCAGCATCGCCTCGTTCCTCGCCCCGTACCTGATCGGCTGGATGCGCGACACCACCCAGAGCGCCAGCCTGGCCCTGTACGTACTGGCGCTGTTCATCACCCTCGGCGGCTTGCTGGTGCTGCGCACCAAGGCTGCCATCGTCAACCCTCAGTAAGAGATTTCGCCATGCTTGACCACAGCCAGATCCTGCAAGCCGCCGCCCAGCTCGAGCGCGCCGAACGCAGCCGCGAACAGGTGCGGCAGTTCTCCCTGGAGCACCCGGGCATCAGCATCGAGGACGCCTACGCCATCCAGCGCGCCTGGGTCGCACAAAAAATCGAGGGCGGGCGCAAGCTGGTCGGCCACAAGATCGGCCTGACCTCGCGGGCCATGCAGGTGTCGTCGAACATCACCGAACCGGACTACGGTGCGCTGCTCGATGACATGTTCTTCGACGAAGGCAGCGACATCCCCTTCGAGCGCTTTATCGTGCCGCGGGTCGAGGTGGAGCTGGCGTTCGTCCTCGGCAAGCCGCTCAAGGGCCCGAACGTGACCCTGTTCGACGTACTCGACGCCACCGAGTGGGTAATCCCGGCGCTGGAGATCATCGATGCGCGCATCCAGCAGATCGACCCGCAGACCCAGGCCACCCGCAAGGTCTTCGACACCATCTCCGACAACGCCGCCAACGCCGGCGTGGTCATGGGCGGGCGCGCGGTGCGTCCGGGCGATATCGACCTGCGCAAGGTGCCGGCGGTGCTCTACCGCAACGGCGTGATCGAAGAGTCCGGGGTTTCGGCGGCGGTGCTCAACCACCCGGCCAAGGGCGTCGCCTGGCTGGCCAACAAGCTGGCACCGTACGACGTCACCCTTGAAGCCGGGCAAATCATTCTCGGCGGCTCCTTCACCCGCCCGGTGGCGGCCAACCCCGGCGATACCTTCCATGTCGACTACGACATGCTCGGTTCGATTGCCTGCCGTTTCGTTTGAGGAATTGCCCATGGACATGCCCGTCAACCGCTTCAAACAACGCCTGCAACGCGGCGAGGCGCAAATCGGCCTGTGGCTTGGCCTGGCCGAGCCGTACTGTGCCGAGCTTGCCGCCAACGCCGGTTTCGACTGGCTGCTGATCGACGGCGAACACGCGCCCAACGACCTGCGCGGCATGCTCGGCCAGTTGCAGGCCATCGCCCCCTACCCGGCCCAGGCGATCATCCGCCCGGTGATCGGCGACACCGCGCTGATCAAGCAGGTGCTGGATATCGGCGCACAAACCCTGCTGGTGCCGATGGTCGAAAGCGCCGGGCAGGCCCGCGAACTGGTGCGCGCCATGCACTACCCGCCCAAGGGCATGCGCGGTGTCGGCAGCGCCCTGGCGCGGGCCTCGCGCTGGAACAGCATCCCCGGCTACCTCGACCAGGCCGATGAGCAGATGTGCCTGCTGGTGCAGATCGAAAGCCTTGAAGGGCTGCGCAACCTTGAGGCGATTGCAGCGATCGAGGGCGTTGACGGGGTGTTCATCGGCCCGGCGGATTTGAGTGCCTCCATGGGCTATCGCGGCAACCCCGGGCACCCCGAGGTGCAAGCGGCGATTGAACAGGCGATCGTGCAGATTCAGAAGGCCGGCAAGGCGGCGGGGATTCTCAGTGCCGATGAAGCCTTGGCACGGCGCTACCTGGAGCTGGGCGCAGGCTTCGTCGCGGTGGGGGTCGATACCACGGTGTTGATGAAGGGCTTGCAGGGGTTGGCGGGTAAGTTCAAGGGGGATGTGGTAGTGGGCTCGTCTGGGCCTTCTGTGTATTGACTGTACTGGCCTCATCGCGGGTCAAGCCCGCTCCTACACATCCCGTAGGAGCGGGCTTGACCCGCGATGCGGTCACCGCCCCACCTGCTTCAACTCCTCCAGCAAGCCCAGCAACGCCTGCAGCTTCTGCTCGCCGAACTGCTCCTGAATGCGCCGGTAATTGCTCTCCATGCACTGGCTCATCGAGGCAAAAATCTCCTCGCCCTTTTGCGCCAGGTTGACCAGCACCCGGCGCTGGTCCTGTTCGGCCTTGCGCCGGCTGACCAGGCCGGCCGCCTCCATGCGCACCAGCACGCCGGTCATGCTCGGCTTGAGGATGCAGGCCAGTTCCGCCAGGCGGTAGATCTCCATTTCGCCCTGTTGGCGCAGGATACGGATCACCCGCCACTGCTGCTCGGTGAGCCCGTGCTGGTTGAGCGAGGGGCGGAAAAAACGCATGGCCGCTTCGCGGGCTTGCAACAAGGTCAGGGTCAACGACGGGCGCGGCTGGGGCATGGGAAGGCTAATCATCAGGCTACTTTGTTAACACTTTAACAAAATCAACGCCTTGCCACAGCCCTGGCACCGGCAGTCAAGGCCGGCGGCACGCAGGGTCAAGACGCAGGCGCCGGGCAAGGCCTTAATAGAGCCCATCAGTACTTCACTTTTCAGGCTGCGCCATGATCAACATCGAAACGCCGACCTACTACACCGCCACCAAAAAATACAACCTGAGCTTCCCGACCCTGGAACAGGACGTGGACGCCGACGTGGTCATCATCGGCGGCGGCTTTTCCGGGATCAACACGGCCCTGGAGCTGGCGGAAAAAGGCATCACCAACATCGTCGTGCTCGAAGCTCGCTACCTGGGCTTTGGCGGCACCGGGCGCAATGGCGGGCAGATCATGGCCGGCATCGGCCATGATCTGGAGAAGATCAAGCAGCACGTCGGCGACGATGGCCTGCGGCAGATCTTCGAGATCAGCGACCTGGGCGCCGACATCATCAAGAACCGCATCGCCAAGTACGCCATCGACGCCGACTTCTGCCACGGCTATGGCTACATGGGCTTCAACGCCCGCCAGGAAAAAACCCTGCGCGCCTGGGAAAAGGACTTCAAGTCGGTCAACACCCAGCATGAGATCCGATTTCTCGGTGGCAGCGAGGTCAAGCAGATCATCGGCTCCGACGCCTACAGCAGCGCCTTGCTGCACATGGGCGGTGGCCATGTGCACTCGCTGAACCTGTTGCTCGGTGAAGCCAAGGCGCTCAGCGAACACGGCGTGCGCATCTTCGAGAACAGCCCGGCGCTGCAGGTGCAGTACGGCGAGCGCATCCGCGTGCGCACCGGGCGCGGTTCGGTGACCGCCAGCAAGCTGCTGTGGGCTTGCGACAGTTTCCTCAACAAGCTGGAGCCGGAGCTGCACCGCTCGACCATCAACACCTACGCCTTCCAGATGATGACCGAGCCATTGCCGGACGAACTGATCCAGCGCATCAGCCCGATTCGCGGGGCCTACAGTGACATCCGCCCGGTCATCGACTACTACCGGGTGACCAACGAGAACCGCCTGCTGTTTGGTGCCGCCACGCCGCTGGTCGAACACATCCCGGGCGATCTCAAGGCCTGGAACCGTAACCTGATGCTGAAGATTTTCCCCTACCTCAAGGACGTGAAAATCGACCTGGCCTGGGGCGGGCCGATGGCCTGCAGCCCCAACCTGTTCCCGCAGATCGGCACCCTGCCCGGTCGGCGCAACGCTTTCTACGTGCAAGGTTATTCCGGTTTTGGCGTCACCCCCAGCCACATCATCTGCAAGGTCCTGGCCGAAGGCATGAGCGAAGGCTCGGCGCGCTATGACCTGATCAGCTCGGTGCCACGCCCGACCATCCCGGCCAAGGATCAACTGCGCTCGGTGCTGCTGACCGCCGGCAAATCCTGGCACCAGCTGTCCGGCTACTGGAATGGCCGGCGCTAAGCCCCAACTCTTTCAACCCTCAAGGAACACTGACATGACCCTGACTGCCGTCACCCCGAACCTCCAGCTCAGCCAACTCGACGCCTGGGGCACCGTTGCCGACCTGGGCTCGCAGATACTCGAAGGCGAAGTACGCGCCTTCGGCAAAATGACCTTCGGCGCACCGACCGACCCGGTCAGCAGCGCCTACTTTGGCACCACCACCGGCAAGTTCCGCATGGTCTACCCGTTCAACGAACAGGCCGTGGTAGTCACCGGTCAGGTGCGCTTGACCGACGAAGCCACGGGTGTGAGCCGCACCTACAACGTGGGTGACAGCTGGTTCGTGACCAAGGGCACGCCGGTGCTCTGGGAGATTCTCAGCGAGAGCTTTGTGAAGCATTATTTTGCGGTGGTCTGACTGAAAGCATCGCGGGTCAAGTCGGGTCGCCGCACCGCCGCTCCCACAGAGCCACTCTGTAGGAGCGGCGGTGCGGCGACCCGACTTGACCCGCGATGAGGCCCTAAAGCTTTGCCAACGACATCCCGAACATCCACCAAAGCGCCGCCAACCGCCGCTCAAACGCCTCCGCCCCCGCATAGATCAACTCGACATTCAAACTGTCGACGATCCCCAGGTAGGCATCGCCATACAAGCGCTGCTGCCCCTCCTCCAGCCCCGGCGCGAACGTGCGCAACGCCTGGGCAAACAACTCGCCCAGCCTCGCCAGGTAGGCCTCGAAGCCGGCACAGATCACCGGCCGCAGTTCACTGGGCGGGAAGAACGCCGTGCGCAGCATGAAGCGCAAATGCGCCGAGGCCTGGTAGCGCGCGTTCAAGCGCTCGGCAAAACGTTGCCCCGGCAGCTCGCCGGTCGGCACCTGCTCGGCAAAGCACGCCTCCAGGTACTCGTGCTCGGCGTGCAGGGCCCGGGCATAGACCACCTGGAACAGGTCGTCCTTGCCGGCAAAATGCGCATACAACGACGGCTTGCGCATGCCCGCCGCGGCGGCGATATCGTTGAGCGACGAGGCGTCATAACCCAGTTCGGCAAACTGCTCGACGGCAATCGCGCAGATCTTTTCCGCCGACGGCGTCAGGCTTCTCATAGCGGTGTCTCCCCCAACAAATACGGATCAATGCCCAGCCAGGCTGTGCACCTGCGGCTCGGCATGGCGGGTGCTGATGTGCACCAGCAGCGCCACGCACAGCGCCGAAAGGCCGAGCAACAACGCCCAGTGCGCCGCGCCCAAAGGCGCCATGATGCCCGACAATGGCGTGGCGAACGACGAAATGATCAACTGGAAGGCACCGAGCAACGCAGCAGTCGAGCCCAGCGCGGTGCTCTGCGAAGACATCACCAGCGACATCAGCGTGGCCTCGGCAATGCCCAGGCCGAACATGGCAACCGCCATGCCGGCAACGATACCCACCAGCCCCGCCGCACTCAGCGCCCCGACCAGCACCAGCACGGCGCCGACCAGCATGCACGCCGCGCCCCAGCGGGCCAGGCGCACCAGGCCCTTGCGCGCCACCAGGCGGCCCGCGGTGATGGCGCCGAGCAGAATGGCCACGCCGGTGGCGCCGAACAGGGTGCCGAACGCCTCGACCGACAGCCCGAAGTGATGCTGGTAAACGAAAGCGGCCCCGCCGATGTAGGCAAACAGAAAGAAGAACACCGCCGACAAGGCCAGGGCCGGGCGCAGGAACTGGCGGTCGCGGGCGATCCGTACGTAGGTGCGCAAGAACTCCCGAGGCTGCCAGGCCATGCGCTTGTCCTCGGGCAAGGTTTCCTTGAGCATCAGCGCCGAGTTGATCAGCACCAGCACGCCCAATGCCGCCAGCACCAGCATGATCGCCCGCCAGCCAAAGTGCGCACCGACAAAGCCGCCCAATGCCGGGGCAATCACTGGCGCCAGGCCTTCGATGGTCATCAGCAAGGCGAAGATCTGCGCCGCCCGCGCGCCTTCGGCAACGTCACGGACCATGCTCATGATCACCACCAGGGTCAGGGCGCTACCCAGGCCCTGGATGAAACGCGCCAGCAGCAGGCTGTTGAGGTCGGGCGCGGCAGCGGCGGCCAGCGAGCTCAAGACGAATACCAGCAAACCGGCAAGCAACGGCCGGCGCCGACCGAGGGTGTCGACCAACGGTCCGAACAACAACTGCCCGGCGCCCATGGCCAGGAGGAACACGGTCAGGGTCAGTTGCACCCCGGCATAAGAGGTGGCGAACTCGCTGGCGATGCTTGGCATGCTGGCCAGGTACATGTCGACCGCCGAGGGCCCGAGGGCGCCGATCAGGGCCAGGGAAATGGCGAAGCCGACCCGGGCGGTCGGCGTGGAGGCTGCACTGTGCATAGGCTTGATTCCAGATAAAAACGGGACCTGGCTGGCGCTTGGCGCTCTACCTACCTATCGGTAGGTAGCCAGGTCGGACGAGCCTATACAGACCGCATCCTGCGGTCAAGCCAGCAACGATCAAACGCTGATCAGGCCAGGCTGCTGGCGCGGTAGTCCTTGGGCGACTGCTCGAACTGCTTCTTGAACGAGCGGCTGAAGTGCGCCGAGTCGGTGAAGCCCCATTTGTAGGCAATGGTGGTGATCGACTCGCGCTTGAGCACCGGGTTGGCGAGGTCGGCGGCGCTGCGTTTGAGGCGCGCGCGCTGGATGTAGCGGCAGACGCTGTCGCCCTGCTCTTCGAACAGGCGGTAGAGGTGGCGCACGGAAATGTTCAGGCGGTTGGCGAGGTTGACCGGGGTCAGGTTGGCCTGGCCGAGGGAGTCATCGATGACTTTTTGCACATAACTGCGCAGGTTGGCGCCCTGTATTGAGGCCGGCAACGCGCAGAGGTCGTCGCTGCCTTCAAGGGCCGAACCGAGCAGCGACAGGAAGGCGCTGTGCAGCGCCTGACCTTCGCCCTGCTCGTCTTCGCCGGCGCTTTGCTCTTTGCACAGCTGGTCCATCAGCAGGTGCAGCATGCGCCCGCAGGCGCGGGTCTGGGAGATCTTGCCGAAGGTGCGGCTGTCGCTGCCCAGTTGCTTGCACACCTCGGCCCGCGACAACGACAGCGAAGCGTGCTCGATCAGGCCGAAGGGCATGATTTCGCAGGCACCGGCGGCGTCCATCAGGAGCATTTCGCCGGGCGCCAGCTGGATGCTGACGCCGTTCTGGGTGATCTGCGAGAAGCCGGTGCGCTGGCTGACCAGAAAGCAATGCTGGTCGTTGTCGCGGTCGCTGTTCAGGCCCTTGCGGCGGATCAGCCCGGCGTTGGTACGCAGGTTGGCCAGGGCCAGGCCGCCGCGCGACCAGGTGGAAATCTCGCCGATGAACAGCGAGGGGTTGAACGCCAGTTCCGTCTCGTACACCCCGCAGATGTTCTGCATCGTTGCGTTCCAGCGTTCCAGCGCAGGGCTGCTGGCGTGATGGATACTCATGGGTACCTCCACAATGGCATCTTGTTTTTGTTGGGCAATAGTTAACATGTTATCTATGTGCGCGCAACTTGCGTGAAGCAGCCAGAGTGGAAGCAGGTTTGATGCCAGATGGCCGGCTCAGAGCCCGGCCAACAGCCCCGGCACGCCTTGCAGCGCGGCCAGCAGGTGCTGGCGTTGTTCGGGGCTCAGGCGAATGTAGCGACGAAAGGCCGGCAGGCGGTTGACCACCTCGCTGGCGCCGATGTGTTCGAGGGTCAGGGTCCATTGGCCGTCGCTTCTGTGCAGGCGCAGGCGCTTGAAGTCCAGCGGCATCAGCGCCTGCAGCAACGCGCTATCGGCCAGCAGGCGCCGTTGCAGTTCGGCCTGCAACGCCGGCTCGCCCTGACGCAGCTGAACCCGCAGGCCGCTGCGGCGCAATGACCCGCTGTGGTGCAGTTCAAGGTGGGCGCTGCCCTGCCCTGTGGCAGGCAGGCTCAGGCTGAATTCGCTCAGCACCAGGTGCATGAGCAACTGCGCTTCGCAGCGCTCGCGCACCTGCACCGCCTGCCCGGCCCAGTTGAAGCGACCAAAGCCCGGGCCGAGCACCTCGAAGCTGTCCAGACCGAGGTTGCGTTGCAGCTTTTCAAGGGTCAGCCCCGGCCGATAGCCGGCCGGCGCCCGATCAGACAGCCTTTGCCACAGTTGGCGCAGGGCAATAGCCATGTGCAGTCCCCGGTTGATGAGCGAATTCGCGCGCCAGCACCTCTTCCACCGAAGCCGGCTTGAACGGGTTGACCTTCTGCACCAGTAGCGTCCAGAACAGCGCATACACCGCGGTGCCGGCCAGCATCAGGCCAAAGGGCACGTAGATGTCGGCCGGGTCCATGCCCGGCGGGGTGATGAACCACATGCCCAGGACAATACCGACGCTCGAGAGGATTTGCGGCAGCGGGAACCACGGCGAGCGATAGGCCCGTGGCAGGTCCGGGCGACGGATGCGCAGGATCACCACCGACAGCGTTACCAGCAGGTACGCGGTGCTCCAGGCGCACACCGCCGCCAGCACCAGGTGCATGATGCGGTCGGTGTTGCCGCCCAGCCACAGGGCATGCAGGCACGGAATCAGGGCGGCAACGAGGATGCACAGCAGCGGCGTTTTAAAGCGCGGGTGCAGGTAGGTGAAGACCTTGGGCAAGGCGCCGTCCACGGCCATGCCGTAGAGGATTCGCGGCACCCCGGCCATCAGCGTGTTGATGGTCGCCGCACCGGCGAACAGAAAGCCGATGCCCAGCCACAGCGGGCCGATATCGCCCATCACCTGTTCGGCAAAGCGCGGGATGGCCATGGGCGTGTCGAGCAAGTGCACGCCGCTGGCGGCATCGAGCAGCACGTTGTCGACCTGGCGCTTCATCGCCGCGCCATAGATGAACATGCACGTCGCCACCCCCAGCAGACCCAGGGCCATGGCCCGCGGCATGCTTTTCGCCGACTGGCGCAAATCCGGCGCCAGCGGCGTAACGAACTCGCAGCCGACGAACATGAACATGGCCATGCCCACCAGCGAGAGGATGGTCACCAGGTCCGTGCCGACCAGCGACACGCCGAACCAGCCCTCCAGCTCCACCGCCGGTGCGGCCATCAGGCCGAGCACGCCGAAGACCATCAGCGTCGTCCACATGCCGAAGGTGAGGATGATCTCGGCCTTGCCGAAGGCGCTGACGCCAAAGGCATTGAGGATGGCGAAGATGATCACGAAGCCGACACCCAGCAGCCACGAACCACCGGCCGATTCGGCCAGGGTGTTGAGGTGCTCGAAGTTCACCAGAGCCATGACCCCGGCCAGCATGGTCTCGGCGGTGCCGGCAAAGACGTGGACGATCAGGTAGGCCGACAGCGTGCCGGTGATGGCGAAAAAGCGCCCCATGCCGCAGTTGATGTAGTCGTACACCGCGCCGGTGGTCGGCAGGATCGACGCCGCCTCGGCAAAGGTGGTCGCCTGCGCCAGCATCATCACCACAGCGATCAGCATGGCCACGGCGAAGGCACTGCCGCCGATACCGAAGCCCATGGTCGCGGTGAGGATCACCGGGCTTGCCATGATCAGGCCGATGGTACTGGCAAGGGCGGTGGGAAAGCCGACCGTGCCGCGATTCAGGTGCGCACTGAGCGTGTCGTTGAGCGACATGGCAAAAGACCTCGAGCAGAAGGATGACAGTGGTCCTACTCTGCGCGCGCTGGCAATGGCCGTCTTGCCCGTGGCTGCCGTGAAGGTTGTAGCTGGCTGCCAGGCTCAGCCCCGGGCCGGCAGGCGCACGCAGTCGTGCGGGCCGAGCAGGCGGCCGTCGGCGGCGCGCAGCTGCAGGGCCTTGACCGGTTTGCCGTGTTCGCGGTCGACCAGTTGCGAATGGGCCTCGCCCTCGGCGAAGTAGAACGCCTCGCCCCATTGGCGCAAGCCGACGATCAACGGGAACAGGCCCAGGCCTTTCTCGGTGAGCACGTATTCCTGGTAGGCGCTGCCCTCGGACACCGGCACCAGCTCGAAGATCTGGTGCTCGACCAGTTGCCGCAGGCGGGTGCTGAGGATGTTCTTGGCCATGCCCAGGTTGCGCTGGAACTCACTGAAGCGCTTCAGGCCATCGAAGGCATCACGCACGATCAGCAGCGACCACCAGTCACCAATGGCATCGAGGGAACGCGCCACCGGGCATTCGGCGTCTTGCAGGCGGGTACGTTGGACCATGGGAAATCTCGCCAGTGAAAGTGGTTGCAATATAAAACCAGTTTCTCTAGCGTACAACTGGTTTCATTATGCAACCAGAAGGATCGACCCCATGCAGCCCCAACACCGAATGTCATCCGCCGTCATCTTGCTGTTCTCCGTGGCCTGCGCCCTGGCGGTTGGCAATGTCTACTACGCGCAACCCTTGCTCGAAGCCATGGCCCGGGAATTTGCCATCGACCCCGGCCTGGTCGGCCTGGTGGTGACCCTGACCCAGGTCGGCTATGGCCTGGGCCTGTTGTTGCTGGTGCCGCTGGGCGATCGCCTCAACCGCCGGCGGCTGATCGTCTGCCAGTCGCTGCTCTCGGCCCTGGCCCTGGTGCTGATTGCCTGGGCGCCGAGCACGCCCTGGCTGCTGCTGGGCATGGGCCTGACCGGCTTGCTGGCGGTAGTCACCCAGGTGCTGGTGGCCTACGCCGCGACGCTGTCGGCGGCCAGCGAGCGCGGTCATGTCGTGGGGGTGATCACCAGCGGCATCGTCATCGGCATTTTGCTGGCGCGTACCTTGTCCGGGGCCATGGCTGACCTCGCCGGCTGGCGCTCGATCTACTGGCTGTCGGCGGCCTTGACCCTGGTGATTGCCGCTCTGCTCTGGCGCGTGCTGCCTCGGCAACAACCGGTGCAGGCGGCGGGCAGTTACCGCGAGCTGCTGCATTCACTGGCGTTGCTGCTGCGCGATGAACCGCTGCTGCGCCGGCGCTCAGTGCTGGCCCTGCTCAGCTTCGCCTCGGCGATGGTGCTGTGGACGCCGCTGGTGTTGCCCCTGAGCGCCCCGCCGCTGTCGTTGTCGACCAGCGAAGTGGGCCTGTTCGGCCTGGCGGGCGCGGCGGGCGCACTGGCGGCGGCGCGGGCCGGGGCGCTGGTGGATCGCGGCCTGGGCCAGTGGGTCAGCGGCGGCTCGCTGTTATTGATGCTGGCGTCCTGGGCGGCCATCGCCCTGACTGAATATTCGCTGTGGGCGCTGCTGCTCGGCGTGGTGGTCTTCGACCTGGGCCTGCAGGCCGTGCACGTCGCCAGCCAGAGCCTGATCTACCGCCTGCCTGAAGCCACCCACAGCCGGCTCACCGCCGCCTACATGCTGTTCTACTCGGTGGGCAGTGCCTTCGGCGCGCTGACCTCGACCCTGGCCTATGCCTGGGGCGGCTGGCTGCTGGTGTGTGCCTATGGCGCGCTGCTCAATGCCGTGGCCCTGGGTTACTGGTGGCTGAGCGAAGGCGCACGGGCTCAGAACTGCACGTCGAGTATTACGTTGTCCAGGTAAGTGCCGGCGGGCGGTGTGGCCTGGTCGGTGTAGACCTTGGCGTTGTAGTTGAAGATCTGGCTGCCGGTGCCGGTGCCCACACCGGGGTTGATATCGGCGTCGCTGCTGGCCCGCCGGGCCGTGGTGACGCTGCCCCAACGCACGCTGCCAGCGCTCTTGAAGATGTCATAGGCCATATAGTTGTTGGCCGCCGACTTCATCCGCCGGCGCCCGGCGGAGACATTCTGGCCATCGTCCAGGCCCACGGTGTAGTTACTGCCCTTGGTGCAGGAGACATTGACGTTGCTGTTGACCGTGCTGAAGCCGCCGACCACCGGCGCGCTACCGAAGCTGATGTTGGGGCTGGTGATCTGGCAGTCATTGGTGACTGTCAGGCTCACGGTCAGGCTGGTGGTGCCGGTGAGGTTCTGCCGGCCCAGGCAGATGCTGCCGATGCCGATGCCCCAGCAGTAGCTGATGTTCCAGTACACCGTCAGGACTTCCTGATAAAGGCCGGCGGCGACGTTGCTGCCGCTCAGGCTCTTGAGGTAGAGCGGCACCGACTTGGGCGTGGTGCCGTTGAGCAGGCCCAAGGCATCGAGGATGCCGTTGCGGGCGAAGTCGTAAGGCAGGCTGCGGGCAATCGGGTAGTTGGTGGTGTTGTTGGCGTACAGGGTGTAGCCGATCACATCGCCCGTGGGGCCGAGCAGGCCGGTACTGCCGGCCGGTGGGGTGAAAGTGGCGTAGAAGTGATCGTCGCTGGCCAGCAGGCTGACCAGCGAGCCGGTGCATTGCAGCCCGCCATTGAGGGTCGAGGCCGACTGCACGGTGGTGCGCACCAGGGTCGAGCTGACACTGCCAAAGCTTGCCGGCGCGGTATCGATCACCGAGCACAACGCGTGCACCTGGGGGCTGGCGAGCACGGCCAGGAGCATCAGCAGGCGCTTCATTGGCACACCAGCGGGCCGATCAGCGGCACCTGGTCCTGCTCGGGCGCCAGCTTGAACTGCACCCGGCAACTGCCGCCGTTGGCGATCTGCACCTGCAGGCTGTTGTCCGCAGCCAGCCCTTCCAGGTACACCAGCCCGTCCCAGCCGACCACCGCCAGCGCCCCGCTCTGCTCATGGCGCACCTGGCTGCCCAGGGGCAGTTCCTTATGGTTGCCATCGACCAGAACGATACTCGCTGCCACCACCCGTTGCAGCGGGAATTCCAGCAGGTAGCCGCTGCCCCGGCGCACCGCCACCCGCTGCTCGACCTGCGGGCTCTGGACGTTGGCCGGCAGTTCCATGGGGTCGATCTCGTACTTGGCGCGGTAGTAGGCGCTACTCCAGGGCACCAGCAGGTGGCCGTTCTTGTCGGTGCGCCCGACCAGCTGGTTTTCGTAGCGTACCGGCACTTGGGCAAAACCCTCGGTGCTGACCACCACGAAGGCATCGTCGATGCGGTTGGCGGCGAACAGCCCGGCGTCCATCCACACCAGCGACCCGCTGGCATCGGCCCAGCGGGTCATGCTGTCGCTGCTGCCATAGGCACCGGCCTGCAGTTGCACCGACTGCAGGCGCCAGGTGACGTCGGCCTGACGGTAAGCCTCACGGTCGCCATCGGCGTAGCCGAGGTTGAAGCCCAAGCCTCCTTCGCTGGGCACCGCGCGGCTGTAGTTGACCCGTTGCTGGTTCTGGCCCTCCTTGTTGCGCTCAACGCTAAAGCTCAGGGTGCCGCGCAGGTCGAACGGAATCACCAGTTGCGCCTGCACTGCCCACTGGCTGTCGCCGATTTCGCGGTTGGCCGACAGGTACAGGCTGCTGTTGCGCCACAACGGCTTGCTCCAGCTGAGGTTGAGCAAACGGGTGCGCGAGTTGTCACCGGCGCGCACATCGAAGTAACCAGCGCCGAGGCTGCCGTAGCGTTCGAGGTTGACGCTCATGGTCACCTGTTCGCTGCGCTGGCTCAGGCGCGTGTAGGGGCTGTCGACCAGCGACAGGTCGGCATAGTCGCCGCGCCGTTGCAGGCGCTGGTAATTGAAGCCCAGGCGCTGGCTGTTGTACTGGTAGCCGACGCTCAGTTGCTGGCCGCTGCGGCTGTCGAAGCTGCTCTGGCTCAGCGCCGCATTGACCACGCCCCAGTTGCCCACCTGCCAGTTGCCGCCCAGCCCGCCAAGGGCCAGGGACTCGGCCGCCTCGGCGTGGCTTTCGAGGGTGAAGCTGTCGCTCAGGCCGTAGCGCAAACTGGCGGCGGCCACCCCCGGGCCATAGGCAAAGTCGCGAAGCGCGTAGTCCCGGCGCAGGCTGCCGGCGGCCAGCGAGAAATCCGCCAGGCCTTTTTGCAACAAGCTGCTGGTGACATAGAACGGCAAGGTGGTCGACACCTGCCGGCCGAGGGCATCGGTGGTCACCACCACCGCCTCGCCGGCGCCGTTGATGAACGGCACGTTGGTCAGGGTGTAGGGGCCTGGCTGCAAATCGGCGCTGGAGCTTTTGTAGCCGTTGATGAACAGATCCACCGAGGACGGCACCGCCGCTTCCCCGGCGAAGGCCGGCAATGGGTAGGTGACCAGGTCCGGGCGCACGGCAAAGTCGCGCGACAGTTGCAGGCCGCCCAGGCGCACCGAACTGGTCCAGGGCAAGGCGCCGCTGAGCACGTCGCCGACTTCCAGGGTCAGCAGGCGCGCTTCGTCGGTGTAGCGCCAGGTGGTGTCGTAGCGGCGAAAGCCTTCCTGGCTGTCGGCGTAGTCGTTGCCGCCCAGGGACTGACGCCACTGGCCGGTGGTCGACAGCGTGCCCCAGCTGTCGAACAGGCGCAGCTCGTTCCAGGCCGCCAGGTAGCGGCCACCGTCGTCGGTATCGTTGAAATACAGGTCATAGTTGAGCAAGGCGCCGAAGCTGCTGCGCGCTTCGCTGGCCGGGTACAACTGGCGGCTGCCGATGCGCTGGGTCGGCAACCAGGCCGGTGGCACCTGCAGCACCAGGCGCTGGCCCTGGCTGTCGTAGTCGGTGTGCAGGCCGGGGATGCTGTCCAGCGCCACTTCGTCGCCGTACTCGCCAGGCAGCTCGATGCCAGCCGCCTGCAGGTCGGCGGTGGCCATGTACAGGCGCCCGGCGCGCTGCTGCACCGCCACCAGTTCAGGGCTGCTCATCTGGTTGACCAGCAGTTCCAGGAACAACGGCGCATCGGCGACCGCCTCGAGGCTGGCCGGGGGCGGCGGCAGTTCGCCAGCCAGCAGCGATCCACAGCCCAGCACGGTCAGGCCACAGGCCCGCAGCGCCGAAGAGATGCTCACACACAGTATCCGACCATTACCGGGTCCTCCCTGGCCCCTGTAGTGCTGCTAGCTGTCGTTCATTGCCCCTGGCTCAGGGTTTGCGCAGGCTCCTGGCCATTGACCCGGCCCTTGAGCACTGAAGCGGCGCCCAGCGGCTGCGGCGCCGGCCAGCGCATGCTGGCGCCGGGCAGCACATAGCCGAGCAAACCCTCCACCAGCGGCCGGCTCTGGCTGCCCTGCTGCAGCACCACGTCAGTCAGGCGCGCGTGCACCGGGCCGCTGTTGCGGATTTCCACATAGGGCTTGCCTTGTACAGAGACCTGACGCCAGCTCAGCAACGGCTTGCCCACCGCACTGTCACCGCGCTGGCCACTGGGGTCAGGCTTGCCCCACAAGCCTTCGCCATAGACGAACAGCGGCACCGAATAACGCATCTGGAAACGGATCGCCGCCTGGGCCTTGTCGGCGCTGGCCGCGGCCGGCAAGGCCGGGGGAATTTCATCGATGATGATCCGGTAGGCCTGCTCCTGGCCCACCGGCGAGCTGCCGGTGCGGGTCAGGCGAATCAGCTGCTTTTGCCCCGGGGCGATATTGGCCACTGGCGGGCTGCCGATAATCTCGCGCTGGGCCTGGTACTGGTCGTCGAACTCGCCCTGGCGCCAGGCGAACACCCGCACCTGCAGGTTGGCCGGCGCATCGCCACGGTTCTCCAGCCACAGCGCGCCGGCTTTCTGATTGGCCTCCAGCACCGGATCGATCGGCCAGATCAGTACCGAGGTGGCGGCCTGCAACGGCGCACTGCACAACAGCGCCAGGGCACAGCTCAACAGGGTGTAGCTCAAGCGCGAACTGCCGGCGCCTACTTCCATGCACACTCTCCTTATTGTCATATTCATCCGGCGGCGCCGTTCAAAAGGTCAGCACCACCTGCACCACATCGGTGTAACTGCCGGCCGGCAGGTTGCCGGTCAACTGAGCCCGGGCGTAAACCGGCAACTTGATCGTGCTCGGATCGCTGTAGCTCACCGCCACGCTCTGGTTGATGCCCAGGCTCTGGCTGAAGCCGGCGTCGCGAAACAATTGGTAGGCCACCAGCGAGGTGCCGCTGCTGCGCTTGAGGTTGCGCGTGCCGCTGGCGCTGTTCAGCCCGGCATCGACGCTCATGCTCAAGCTCACTCCCGGCGTGCATTGCAGGGTCACCGTGGTGCCGCCCAGGGCGGTGGTGACGCTGCTGGTCGACAGCGCCGAATAGCTGCCGAAATTGAGGTTGCCGTAGTTGCTCACGCCGCCCACCACCAGGCAGCCGGCCGCCACCGTGGCGCTGACCTGGAAAGTGCTGGTGGTGACCGCCGCCAACGGCAGCGGCAGGCAGCAGGCAACCATGGCCAGCAGCCCGGACCAGGTGCGGGGCACGGTTCAGAAGCTCAGCTCGACCGCCACCGTGTCGGTGTACACCCCGGCTGGCAGGCCCGCCTTGCCCTTGGCCTGGCCATACAGGTTGACCGTCTGGGCCACGCCGGTACTGGTCGGCAAGGTGATGGTGCCGTCGATGACCAGCAGTTGGGTATGCCCTGAATCGGTGTAGAAGTCATACGGCACGTAGTTGGCCACGCCGTCGTAGAGCGCGCGGCTGCCGCCGGGCGACTGGCTGTCGTGGGCGCCGGCACGCACCTTGATCACCGGCACCGTGCCGCTCGAGCAGAGGATGCTCATGGCGCCACCGCCGCCGCCCAGCACCTGCCCGCCGGCAGTGGTGAACAGCGCTTCCTGGGTACCGAAGTTCAGCGTACCGAAGTTCAGGCCGCTGGCACCGCCGCCCCCGTTGACCTGGCAACTGGCGATCAGCGTCAGGGTGGCGGTGATGTTGCCGGTTACCGTGGCCGCCTGGGCCTGGGTGGCGAGCGCCAGGCCTAGGCCTGCGAAAATCAAGCGTGAGAGGTTCGGGTGCATGAGTCACTCCTTGCGTATTACCAGTCCAGGGTCACCATCAGGGTGTCGCGGTAAATGCCGGCCGGTAGCGCCTTGGGATGGGCGACTACTGCACCGTAGATTGGAATCGGAATCTGCGCGGCGCTGCTGACCGAAAAGTTGCGGGTCTGGCCGATGTTGTAACGGGCCCGGCCCGACGGGTCGGCAGACAGCTCATAGGGGATCAGCTCGCGGCCATTGCTTAGGCGCCGGGTGGCGCCATCACCGTTGGCACCGCCGTTGATGCTCACGGTAAAGGCGCGCACCGCCGGGTTGCAGCGCACCTGCAGGCTGCCGTCACCGGTGGCCTCTTCGATGCCGGAACGCAGCGGGTTGGTCCAGCTCGGGCCCTGGCTGCCAAAATCCAGTACACCGCCGCCGGGGGTTTCCAGGGTGCCCGGCCCGCCGCTAATCTGGCAGGCGCTGCTGATCACCAGGCGCGCCTGGATATGCCCGCTCATGGCCGCGAAAGCATCGGGGCTGAGCAACAGCAGCGGGCCAAGCGTCAACAGCATTATCCCTTTCATACTGCCAGTTCCTTTAGCAGGCGCCGCCCCGGTTACCAGGTGACGGTGACTTTGAGCAGGTCCGAATAACGCCCCACCGCCGGCACTTCGGCCAGGCGCTCGATACGCGCATACAACGGCAGCGCCACCGAGCCCGAATCGGGCACCCGCGCATGCTGGGCAACATTGACCGGCAGCGGCAGGCGCCAGGCCGGGTCCTGGTACAATCGGTAGGGTATGGGTTTCGCCGCAGGCTGGTTGCTGGCCAGGTAACGCACCTCGCCGATGCCGCCGTGCTGGCCACCATCGACCTGCACCTGGTAAGCGGTGTCGGGGTTGCATTCCAGGCGTGGCGGGCGTAGCGCGAGCAACTGGCTGCTGAGCGGGCCGGCCGGGTCGTCCAGCCGCGCCGTACTGCCGAAGTCAAGCACGCCCAGGGCCTGGGCGCCGGCATCGCGGGGCTGGTGGATGAGCAGGCAGCCGCGCTCCACTTGCACTTTGACTTCAACCATGAAATCGGCGGCGCCTGCCGTGCTGGCCATGCTCAGCCCGAGCAGCGTCGCCAAAGAGCGTCCCTTCACCTTGTCATCCTTCAACGCAGGAGTGATCTGACCTTGAGGGTAGCAGTGAAGGAAAAACCTGCCAGTTTGCAGGGAAATGTATAAGCCCCGTACAAGATCTATCTGTAGGATCGGGCTTGCCCCGCGATAGAAGCCATCACTTATCCCGTTCAGAGATCGCTGGCCGGCCTTATTCATATTGGTTAAATTAGCCGCCCTCGCTCAAGCTGGCCCTTGAGTGCCGTTGCCCCGAGGAGCCCGGTTTGCCTGCCCTGCCCCCTTCCTGGATACGTTCGCCGTTGCGCGCCTGGCGTCGCTTACGCACGCCGGTGGCCGAAGACAACAGCGTGGCGGCGACCGTTCGTCAGCATTTTGCCGCCAAGGCCCAAGCCCGCGGCTACACCCTGAGCGCCGGCCAGCTGCGGGTCATCGAACATATGGCGGCCCAGGCAGCGCAAATTGAGAGCGGCCAGGCGCGCAGCCTGTACCTGTACGGCGCGGTCGGGCGCGGCAAAAGCTGGCTGCTCGACGGTTTCTTCCAGGCCCTGCCCCAGGCGCGCAAGCGCCGCCTGCACTTTCATGACTTTTTCGCCCGCCTGCACCAGGGCATGTTTGATCATCGCCAGCAGGACGACGCCCTGGCCTGCACCCTGGATGAGTTGCTCGACGACTGCCAGGTGCTGTGTTTCGACGAGTTCCACGTGCATGACATCGGCGATGCCATGCTCATCACCCGGTTATTTCAGGCCTTGTTCGAGCGGCGGATTTTTCTCCTGGTAACCTCCAACTACGCGCCGCAAGGCTTGCTGCCCAACCCGCTGTATCACCAGCGTTTCGAGCCGGTGATCCGCCTGATCAACAGCCGCATGCAAGTGCTGGAAGTCGGCGGCGAGCAAGACTTTCGCAGCCTGCCCGGCGCGGCTGGCCAGCAGCGCTTTACCCAGGGCCATTACCTGTGGCCGGGCAGCCGCGAACAGCGCCAGGCCCTGCAGTTGCCCGAGCCGGGTGACGCGCCGGTTTTACTGGAGGTAGGCAAGCGCACCCTGCGCGCCCGCCTGAGCGAGCAGCGCACCGTGGGGTTTGATTTTGTCGAGCTGTGCGAGCAACCCACCGCGGTGATCGACTACCTGGAGCTGGCGCGGCGTTTTGACCACTGGATCATCGACTGCCTGCCGAACCTTGAAGACTGCTCGATTGCCGCCCAGCAGCGCTTCGTCAACCTGGTGGACGTGCTCTACGACCAGGACAAGCACCTGGTGCTGATCGGCAGCCTGCCGCTGGCCGCAAGCCTGGGCGGCAGCGCCAGCGACCTGGCCCGCACCCGTAGCCGGTTGGGGCAGTTGCGCCAGGCTGGCGTCTGAGATCTGTGGGAGCGGGCTTGACCCGCGATGAAAGCCTTACCCAACCCGCGCCAGGCTCGCCAACACCGCTTCAATCTCCACCAACACCGCCGGATCATCCAGGGTCGAAGGCGGTGTATACGGCTGCTGGTCGGCAATCTTGCGCAGCACTGCGCGCAGGATCTTGCCCGAGCGGGTCTTGGGCAGGCGCTTGACCACCCGCACCTGGTTGAAACAGGCCAGCGCACCAATCTGCTCGCGCACGCTGGCCACCAGCTCGCTCTGCAACTGCGCCTGGGCAATGTCCTGGCCGTCCTTGAGCACCACCAGCGCCAGCGGCACCTGGCCCTTGATCTCGTCGTGCACGCCGATCACCGCGCATTCGGCCACCGCCGGATGGCGGGCCACCAGGTCTTCCATCTCGCCGGTAGACAGGCGATGGCCGGAGACGTTGATGACGTCGTCGGTGCGGCCCATGATGTAGACGAAACCGTCTTCATCCAGATAGCCGCCGTCGCCGGTGTGGTAATAGCCGGGGTAGGTCTTCAGGTAGGCATCCAGGTAGCGCTGGTGGTCGCCCCACAAGGTCTGGCTGCAGCCAGGCGGCAGCGGCAAGGCAATGACGATCGAGCCTTGCTGGTTGGCGCCGAGCAGATGCCCGTCATCATCCAGCACCTGTACGTTGTAGCCCGGCACCGCCCGGTTGCTCGAGCCCGGCCGCGCTGCACTGCCCTCCATACCCACGCACGGTGCGGTCACCGGCCAGCCGGTTTCGGTCTGCCACCAGTGGTCGTGGACGGTCTTGCCGCTGGTCGCCTCCAGCCATTGATGGGTGCTGGAATCAAGCTTCTCGCCGGCCAGAAACAGCTGGCGCAGGGAGCTCAGGTCATAGCGGCGCAGCAATTCGCCGTCGGGGTCTTCCTTGCGGATCGCGCGCATGGCGGTGGGCGCGCAGAACAGGCCGTTGACCCGGTACTGCTCGACCACCCGCCAGTAGGCGCCGGCATCCGGGGTGCGGATCGGCTTGCCTTCGTAGAACACCGTGGTGCAGCCATTCATCAGCGGCCCGTAGACGATCAGCGAATGGCCAACCACCCAGCCAACGTCGGAAATCCCCCACCACACGTCGCCCGCCTGCATGCCATAGATGTGGCGCATGGCAAAACTCAGGGCCACGGCGTTGCCGCCGTTTTCGCGCACGATCCCCTTGGGTTTGCCGGTTGTGCCCGAGGTATACATGATGTACAGCGGGTCAGCGGCGGCCAGTTCCACCGGCGCCACTGCTCTGGCCGTGGCCACCGCTTCGAGCCAGTCGAGGTCGCGGCCCTCGACCAGGGTTGCGCTGGCTTGCGGACGTTGCAGCACCAGCACCTGGCGCGGCTGGTGTTTGGCCATCTGCAAGGCGCGATCCACCAGCGGCTTGTAGTCGATGACCCGGTCGAATTCCAGCCCGCACGAAGCAGTCAGCAGCAGGGTGGGCCGGGCATCGTCGATGCGCAGCGCCAGCTCGTTGGCGGCAAAACCACCAAACACCACCGAATGCACCGCACCGATGCGCGCACAGGCGAGCATGGCCATGGCCGCTTGGGGCACCATGGGCATGTAGATGATCACCCCGTCGCCCTTCTTGACCCCAAGTTCGCGCAGCAAGCCGGCCAGGCGCGCCACTTCATCGCGCAGCTGGTTGTAGCTGAACTGCTGCTGGCTGCCGGTTACCGGCGAGTCGTAAATCAGTGCGATCTGCTCGCCACGGCCCTGTTCGATCTGATGGTCGAGGGCCAGGTAACAGCTGTTGAGACGGCCGTCGGCGAACCACTGGTGGCTGCCATCGGCATTTTCAACAAGGGTTTGCAGGGGCTTGCGGTACCAGGCCAGGTGGTCGGCCTGTTCGGCCCAGAATTCGGCAGGATCGGCGATGGAGCGGGCGTAGCTGTGCTGGTATGTCATCGAATGTAGAACCCTGAACTTGTTGTTATTAATAAAGGGCGAGCTTCGAGTATGGACCGCAGTTGCCAGTCTGCCATGGGACTTAAGTCGCATCTTGCCGGTATGATGACCGGCGTTTATTTACGAGCCTGCCGCCAACCCCATGCATACCCTTGAAGACCTCAAAGCCGGCCGTCTGGCGGGCATTACCCGCCTCGACCTGGCCTGCGGGCTGGAGCACTTCCCCCGGGAAATTTTCGACCTGGCCGACAGCCTGCAGGTACTCAACCTGACCGGTAACAACCTAAGCGACCTGCCCGAGGACCTGGGCCGGCTGCACCAGCTCAAGGTGCTGTTCTGCTCGCAAAACCGCTTTCGCCACCTGCCCGAAGGCATCGGCCAGTGCCCGATGCTGGAAATGGTCGGTTTCAAGAGCAACCAGATCGAGCAGGTCAGCGGCGCGGCGCTGCCACCACGGCTGCGGGCCCTGGTGCTGACCGACAACTGCATCGAAACCCTGCCCGAAGCCCTGGGCGATTGCCCGCACCTGCAAAAGCTGATGCTTGCCGGCAACCGCCTGCGCGAACTGCCGGCAAGCCTTGCGCGCTGCACCAGGCTTGAACTGCTGCGCCTGTCGGCCAACCGGCTGCCGGCCCTGCCCGACTGGTTGCTGCAGATGCCGCGCCTGGCCTGGCTGGCCTACGCCGGTAACCCCATGACGGCGGGCTACTGCACACCGCAAGATCCTGGCCATTGCCAGGTGATTGACTGGCAGCAGATCGACCTTGAACAGGTATTGGGCCAGGGCGCGTCCGGGGTCATTCACCAGGCCCGCTGGCAGCAGCAGAGCGCACCGGTGGCGGTCAAGCTGTACAAGGGCGAGATCACCAGCGACGGCTTGCCGCTCAACGAAATGAGTGCCTGCATTGCCGCCGGCGATCACCCGCAACTGGTGCGCCTGGCCGGGCGCATCGACAACCACCCGCAGCAACTGCCGGCGCTGGTGATGCAGTTGATCGAGCCGAGCTGGTTCAACCTCGCCGGGCCGCCGAGCCTGGATTCATGCACCCGCGACTGCTATCCGCCCGAGCGGCGTTTGCGCCTTGCCAGCGTGCGGCGCCTGGCCGCTGCCATTGCAGCGGTAGGCGCGCATTTGCACGGGCACGGCATCACCCATGGCGACCTGTATGCGCACAACGTGCTGTGTGGCGAGCATGGCGACTGCTTGCTGGGGGATTTTGGCGCGGCGTCGTTCCATCCGCTGGATGGCAGCGTGGCGACTGAAGCGCTACAGCGGATCGAGGTGCTGGCGTTCGGGGTGTTGCTGGGGGAGTTGCTGGCGTGTTGCGAGGGCGATTGCGAGGTGTTGCGGGGGGTGCAGCGCGAGTGTGTACGGGATGAGGTGATGCTGCGTCCGGGGTTTGCCGAGGTTTGTCAGCGGCTTCGCGGTGTCTGAATCGCGGGTCAAGTCGAGGCGTCGCACCGCCGCTCCCACAATGTACCTGTGGGAGCGGAAGGTTTACATCAACCCGCCAGACCTACATAGACGTTCTGCACGTCATCGTTATCGTCGATGGCTTCCAGGAAGGCTTCAACCTCTGCCATCTGCTCATCGCTCAGGGTGCTGACCGGGTTTTTCGGGGTGTAGCCGATTTTTGCCGAGACCACGGTGAAGCCTTGACCCGGCAGGGCTTTCTGCACGGCGTCGAGGTCGGTGGTGTCGGTGATGAACAGGGTCGCGCCCTCTTCTTCGCCTTCGGCAAAATCCTGGGCGCCGGCTTCGATGGCGGCCATTTCCGGGTCAGCGTCAGGGCTGGCCGGCGTGGCTTCGATCAGGCCGACGTGGTTGAAGTCCCAGGCCACCGAACCGGAAGCGCCCAGCTGGCCCTTGCGGAACAGTACGCGGATTTGCGCCACGGTGCGGTTGACGTTGTCGGTCAGGCACTCGACGATCAGCGGCACCTGGTGCGGGGCAAAGCCTTCGTAGGTGACGGCGGTGTACTGCACCGCATCGCCGTCCAGGCCGGCACCCTTGCGGATGGCACGCTCAAGGGTCTCGCGGGTCATCGATGCCTTTTTGGCTTGCTCGATGGCCAGGCGCAGGCGCGGGTTCATGTCCGGGTCGGCGCCGGACTTGGCAGCGATCTGGATCTCTTTGGACAGCTTGCCCATGATCTTGCCTTTGGCGTTGGCTGCGACTTCTCTATGCTTGGCTTTCCACTGTGCGCCCATCTCGACTCTCTTGTTTCAGGTGCCGGTTCAGGTAGCGACCGGCCAAAGTGGCAAGCAGTTTATACGCTCCGCAGGCCATCGACAAAAAAACCCTTCAGCCCTTGTCGGCCTTGCCCGCAGCAGCGGCAAAACGCGCCAGGCGCACGTCAAGGTGGCGCGGGCGGCGGCCGTTGTCTTCGGCCTGCTCCTTGCGACGGATGGCATTGCGCACCATCAGCGAGCCCAGGTAGCGGATCGGCTCCGGCGGGAAGTAGCCCAGCGGGCCGTTGACCAGCGGCGAGCGGGTCCATGGGTTGTCCAGGCCCAGGGCCAGCGACGAAAGGATCTGCCCGCCCATGTGGCAGGGGCCGACGCCGCTGCCCGAGTAGCCAAAGCCGTAAAACACATTGCCCTGGCCATTGAGCCGGCCAAAAAACGGCAAGCCGGTCACCGAACGATCCGACGGCCCGTTCCAGGTCGCGGCAACCGGCACCTGGGCCAGGGCCGGGAAGAACTCGCCAAGGCTGCGGCGCAGCAACGGCTCATAGGGCGAAGGCTGGTCGAACACCGGCAGCATCCGCCCGCCATAGGCGAAGGTATTGCCGCCCTTGCCGAGCATCAGCCGGCCATCGCTGGTGTTGTGGTAGTAATGCACGAAGATCCGCGAATCGAGCACGCTGATGCCGCTGGTCAGGCCGATCTGTTCGAGCAACTGCGGTTGCGGCTCGGTGATGATCATGTCGCTGGAGACGATCGCCACGCTGCGCTCGAACTGCGGGAAGGCCCGCGCCATCCAGGCGTTGAGGGCCAGCACCACGCGACCGGCGCGGATGTTGCCACGGGCGGTTTCGACCAGCGCCTGCGGCCCTTGCTGCAAACCGCTCATGGCCGTGCCTTCATAGATGCGCACGCCCTTTTGCAAAGCGATCCGGCGCAGCCCGCGCACCAGCTTGCCCGGCTGTACCGTGGCAGCGGCCGGCGAGAACCAGCCCTCCAGGTGCTTGGTCGAGCCTGCCAGACGCTGCACCTGCGCAACCGCCAGGCGCCGGAACGAGTTGATGCCCTGGCGCTCAAGCGCTGCAATCACGCCATCGGTGGCGCCGACCTGGGCGCGATTGGTGGCCGTGTACAAGGTGCCGTCCAGGCGGTAGTCGGCGTTGATGCCATGGGCCTGGCAGAACTCGCCGATGGCGTAGATGCTCTGCTCCGAAGCCTTGACCAGGCGTACCGCCTCCTCCACCCCGAACAGCCGTTCGAGGGTGAAGTACTTGGCCGACCACGACAGCGCACAGCCGCCGTTGCGCCCACTGGCGCCGGCGCCGCAGATATCGGCCTCGATCAGCACCACATCCAGCGCCGGGTTGTGCTCCTTGAGCATGAGCGCCGTCCACAGGCCGGTGTAGCCGCCACCGACGATGCACACCTGGCAGTCGGTATCAGCCGCCAGCGGCGGGCACGCGGGTGCAACTTCCTGGTCCAGCGCCTGTTGCAGCCAGAACGGTCTCATGTCGGTTTCCTTATGGGTTCAAGTACGCAGCGGTTTGATTGCCATGGCCGTGTTGGGGGCAACGGCCGGGGTGTGTTCGGGGCTGGCCGGGCGGCTGTTCCAGTGCGGCAGCAGCACCAGGGCGGAGAACAGCGCGCAGCCTGCAAAGACAATGAACACCGTGACACTGTCGAAATAGCCCGGCAGCAGGCCGCCGAGAATCGCCCCGACCGAACCGCAGCCGTTGACGAAGCCTGCGGCAGTGGCGCCGGCCTTGGCGGTGCCGAAGTCGATGGCCGCGGCGCCGCTGATCATCGAGTCTGGCCCGTACAGGGTCAGGCCCATGACAAACAGCAAGGCCACCACCAGCAATACGCTGCCGGTATGCAGGGCGGCCATGAACAGCCCGAGCACCACGGTCAGCACCACCAGGCTGATCACGCAGGCCGGCATGCGCCGGGCGCCGAAGAGTTTGTCCGAAGCCAGGCCGATCATGATCGGGCCGAGCAGGCCGGCCAGCTCGAAGGCAGTGGGGATGATCGCCGCGCCAACCTTGCCCACCGAGGGCATCTGTTCGAAGACAATCACCGGCCCCCAGAGCAAAATCGCGTAGCGCGCCGGTTTTAACAGAAAGTACGCCAGGCCCAGGGTCAGCACCGTGCGGTTGCGCAGGATCTCGCGCAACGGCGCCCAGATGCTGCAGATCGTCGAGCCCGGCAGCATGCTTTCAGGCTCGGGCTCCACCGCCGGCAAACCGACGTCTTCAGGCTTGTTGCGCTGGAAGATGAAGAACAGCACCGCCACCACTGCCACCACCGCCGCGCTGGAGATGAACGCCGCGTGCCAGCTGCCGATCAGCGTGTAGGCCCACCAGCCAGCAAACGGCGAGGCCACCAGGCCGCCAAAGGCATAGCATGAACTCCACAGCCCCAGTACCCGCCCGCGCTGGGACGAGGGGAAGAAGCTGCCGATGTTCTTGCACAGCCCGGCCCAGCCGGTCGATTGCGCCAGGCCCTGGACCAGCATGCAGGTAGCAAAGATCGGGAAGGTCGCGTAACTGCCCATCACCACGGCAGCGGCGGCAGAAATCACCAGGCCGCCGAGCACCACCACCCGCGGGCCGAAGCGGTCGGCGAGCATGCCCCAGGTAAATTGCCCGAATGCGTAGGCAGTCAGGTAGATGGCGTCGAGGTTGGCCATGGCCATCTTGTCGAGGGTAAAGCTTGGGTCTTCGGCGATGCCGAGCTTGGCCACCGAAAAGGCTTTGCGGGTGAAGTAGAACGCGGCGTAGGCCAGCCAGGTGATGGCAAAAATCTGCACGCGCCAACGTTTGATATCTGCAACGTGTTTGTTCATGGTGGGATCTGACCTCGAGAGCTGAGTGTGCCGGCAGAATTTGAAAAAAACGCCTGTCTTGTTGTTGTGTTGCGCACTGCGTGACGGCCGGTCGAACCCGTCACCTGCTCAGATAGAAACAATTACTGACTGATAAATAAAATCGATTTATCGTATTTCACAAATAAGCTCAGCTTGTAACAGGTGCTGCGATGTCGGTGTCCCACGCTCAGTTGAAGGCTTTTCACGCAGTTGCCCTGCACGGCAGCTTCACCCGCGCCGCCGAGCGGTTGTTCCTGACCCAGCCGGCGATCTCCGACCAGGTGCGTAAACTCGAAGAACGCTTCGGGGTTTTGCTGTTTCACCGCAACAAGCGTTCGGTGCAACTGACCGACCTGGGTGAGCGCTTACTGGCGATCACCCAGCGCCTGTTCGTCTGCGAGGCCGAAGCCCATGAGCTGCTGCAAGACTCGCGCGCCTTGCAGACCGGCACCCTGGTGCTGGCGGTGGATGCGCCGGTGCACGTGCTGCCGCAGATTGCGCGCTTCTGCCAGCAGTACCCGGGGATCAGCGTCAAGGTCGAGACCGGCAATACCGACGAGTCGCTGCTGCGGCTGTTCAACTACCAGGCCGACCTGGCCCTGCTCGGCCGCGACGTTGATGATGACCGGCTGCTGTGCGTGCCGCTGCGCAGCGACCCGATGGTGGCCTTCGTCTCGCACAACCACCCCTGGGCCAGCCGTGGTTCGATCAGCCTGGCCGACCTCGATGACACGCCGATCGTGCTGCGCGAGCCGGGTTCGGTCACCCGCCAGACCCTGGAAGAAGAAATGGCCCGCGCCGGCCTGCGCATCCGCGCGGCGATCCAGGTCGAAGGCCGCGAAGCTGCGCGCGAGGCGGTGGTGGTGGGGATTGGCGTGGGCGTGGTGTCGGCCGCCGAGTTCGGCGCCGATGCGCGGGTGTGTGCGTTGCCGATTGTCGATTGCCAGCGGCGTTTGACCGAGACCCTGGTGTGCTTGCGCGAGCAGAGCTCACGGCGGCTGGTGGCGACGTTTTTGCAGATGGTACAGGACAGCCTTTAGTCCCATCGCGGGGCAAGCCCGCTCCTACAGTAGGAGCGGGCTTGCCCCGCGATCAGGGCCTAAGCCGCCTCCCTGCCCTGCGCCACCGCCTGGGCCGCCGCTAACATCGAGCGCAACAGCACCGCGCAGCCATCGGCCAGGTCTTGCGGCGCGGCATTCTCGATTTCGTTGTGGCTGATGCCGCCCTCGCAGGGGACGAAGATCATCCCCGCCGGGCCCAGTTCGGCGACGAAGATCGCATCATGCCCGGCGCCACTGACGATATCCATGTGCGACAACCCCAGGCCCTGGGCTGCGCTGCGCACCGCCTGCACGCAACCCTCATCGAAGTACAGCGGTGGAAAGTCTGCGGTCGGCGTCAGGCTGTAGGTCAGCCCATGCTGCTGGCAGGTGCTGCTGATCACATCCTTGACCTGGGCGATCATCGAGTCGAGCCGCGCCGGCTCCAGATGCCGGAAATCCAGGGTCATGCGCACCTCGCCAGGAATGACGTTGCGCGAGCCGGGATAAGCCTGCAGGCAACCGACCGTGCCGCAGGCATGGGGCTGGTGCTCCAGAGCCACGCGGTTGACCGCCGCCACCACCGCGCTGGCGCCGACCAGGGCGTCCTTGCGCAGGTGCATCGGCGTTGGCCCGGCGTGGGCCTCGACGCCGCGCAGGGTCAGGTCGAACCACTTCTGCCCGAGCGCGCCAAGCACCACGCCGATGGTCTTGTGCTGGTCTTCAAGAATCGGCCCCTGCTCGATATGCGCTTCGAAATAGGCGCCCACCGGATGACCACTGACCGCCCGCGGCCCGGCATAACCAATGGCGTTAAGCGCCTCACCGACGCTGATGCCGTCGGCGTCGGTCTTGGCCAGGGTCTGGGCCAGGGTGAATTTTTCGGCAAACACCCCCGAGCCCATCATGCACGGGGCAAAGCGCGAGCCCTCTTCGTTGGTCCACACCACCACTTCCAGCGGCGCTTCGGTTTCGACCTTGAGGTCGTTGAGGGTGCGCAGCACTTCCAGCCCGGCCAGCACGCCAAAGCAGCCATCGAACTTGCCACCGGTGGGCTGGGTATCGATATGGCTGCCGGTCATCACCGGCGGCAATTGCGGGTTGCGCCCCGGGCGGCGGGCGAAGATGTTGCCGACGCCATCAATGCTGACGGTGCAGCCGGCCTCTTCGCTCCATTTGACGAACAGGTCGCGGGCCTGGCGATCGAGGTCGGTCAAAGCCAGCCGGCAAACGCCACCCTTGACCGTGGCACCAAGCCGGGCCAGCTCCATCAGCGACTGCCACAGGCGTTCGCCGTTGATATGCCGTTGGGTCGATTGCAGAACATCCTGAGCGGTTTGCATGTGCGTCTCCTGCATCACGTGCCTGGCCTCTGCGGGCCATGGGCTTACACGGTGGGTTTGAGGTTGGCCGTGCGGGCGGCCCTGAAGCTACCGAGGGCGTAGTAGATCAGCCCGCCCAGGGCAGAGCCGGTGAACCAGCCAAAGTCGTAGAACCAGCTGAAGGCGCTGCTGTGCAGCGACAGCAGGGTCAGCGCCACCGGCACGCCGAAGGCAATGAAGCCAGCGGCGTTCCAGGCCGGGTAGACGTCGTCGCGGTACAGGCCGGCGAGGTCCAGGGTCTGTTTGCGGGTGATGAAGTAGTCGACCACCATAATCCCGGCTATCGGCCCGAGCAGGCTCGAATAGCCCAGCAGCCAATTGGAATAGACGCTCTCCAGGCTGACGTCGCTGACGATCCAGCCGAGCTTTTTCAGCAGCTCATGGCCCATCAGCAGCAAGCCCACCAGGCCGGTGAGCAGCACCGCCGTGGTGCGGCCGATCCATTTGGGCGCCAGGTTCTGGAAGTCATTGGTCGGCGAGACGATATTGGCTGCGGTGTTGGTCGACAGCGTGGCGATGATGATCAGGGCCATGGCCAGCGCCACCCACATCGGGCTCTGGATATGGCCAATGAGGCTGACCGGGTCGGACACGGTTTCGCCCACCAGCGAGGCAGAGGCTGCGGTCAGCACCACGCCGAGGGCGGCGAACAGGAACATGGTCAGTGGCAGGCCGAAGATCTGCCCGAGGATCTGGTCCTTCTGGCTTTTGGCGTAACGGCTGAAATCGGGGATGTTCAGCGACAGGGTGGCCCAGAAACCGACCATCGCAGTGAGCCCGGCAAAGAAGTAGCCATAGACGCTGACACCCTCGGGGCGCTTGGGCGGCTGGGCCATCAACTCGCTGATCGAGACGTTGGGCAAGGCCCACACCAGCAGCCCCGCTCCCACCAGCACCAGCAGCGGCGCCGACAGGGTTTCCAGCCATTTGATCGACTCGGCGCCGCGCAGCACCACCCACAGGTTCAGGCACCAGAACAGCATGAAGCCGATCACCTCGCCGGTGCCGCCGAGGGCTTTCCAGTCCGCCGACAGCGAGCCGAGAAACAGGTGAATGGCCAGGCCGCCGAACATCGTCTGGATGCCGAACCAGCCGCAAGCCACCAGGGCGCGGATCAGGCACGGTACGTTGGAGCCGATGATGCCGAAGGACGAACGCAGCAGCACCGGAAAGGGAATGCCGTACTTGGTACCGGGAAAAGCGTTCAAGGTCAGCGGGATCAATACCACGGTGTTGGCCAGCAAAATCGCCAGCAGCGCCTCGCCCACGGTCAGGCCAAAATAGGCGGTGAGCACGCCGCCCAGGGTATAGGTCGGCACGCAGATCGACATGCCGACCCACAGCGCGGTGATGTGCCATTTGTTCCAGGTGCGCTCGTGCACCTTGGTCGGGGCGATGTCGTGGTTATACCTGGGGCTGTCGAGGACGTCGCTGCCGGCGTCGAGTTCGAACAAGCCGTCGCGTTCGCTCACCTGCGATCTGGTCTGCTGCATGGCCGCTCCACTGTTGTTGTGTTTTTGGGAGTTGGTTGCATTGCACGGGCATGTGGGCAATCACGGTTGCCCATGAGAAATCTTGACCATTTCTACAACCTGTCAAGAACGACAGGACCACTGGTCGTTTTCCCTCAGCACCACTCAAATCATATAACTCTTATAAATCAGTAAGTTAACCTTGTTATATGCATATAAAATAAATATTTGCCCTATCCGAAATCGCCGACTAGATTCATTTCCTGACAGCGATGACAGGTTTTCGCCTACGCTGAAAAAAGTACAAAACCTAGAACCGGTAACAACCGGTCAAGCCTGCGAGGAGCATCTGATGACGCTTATGATTCGTGGCGCCACCCTGATTACCCATGAAGAAAGCTACCGCGCCGATGTCTTGTGTGCCGACGGCGTGATCAAGGCCATCGGCCCTGACCTTGAGGTGCCAGCCGGCTGTGAAGTGCTCGACGGCAGCGGCCAGTACCTGATGCCCGGCGGCATCGACCCGCACACCCACATGCAACTGCCCTTCATGGGCACCGTGGCCAGCGAAGACTTCTACAGCGGCACTGCCGCGGGCCTGGCCGGCGGTACCACCTCGATCATCGACTTCGTGATTCCCAACCCGCAGCAGTCCTTGCTCGAAGCCTTCCACCAGTGGCGTGGCTGGGCCGAGAAGTCGGCCAGCGACTACGGCTTTCACGTCGCCGTGACCTGGTGGAGCGAGCAGGTGCGCGAGGAGATGGGCGAGCTGGTGCGCCTGCACGGGGTCAACAGCTTCAAGCACTTCATGGCCTACAAGAACGCGATCATGGCCGCCGACGACACCCTGGTCGCCAGCTTCGAGCGCTGCCTGGAGCTCGGCGCGGTGCCGACCGTGCATGCCGAGAACGGCGAGCTGGTCTATCACCTGCAGCGCAAACTGATGGCCCAGGGCATTACCGGGCCGGAAGCGCACCCGCTATCAAGGCCCTCGCAGGTTGAAGGCGAAGCCGCCAGCCGCGCCATTCGCATCGCTGAAACCCTCGGCACGCCGCTGTACCTGGTGCATGTTTCGACCCGCGAAGCCCTGGATGAAATCACCTACGCGCGCAACAAGGGTCTGCAGGTCTACGGCGAAGTGCTGGCCGGGCACCTGCTGCTGGATGACAGCGTCTACCGCCACCCCGACTGGCAAACCGCCGCCGGTTACGTCATGAGCCCGCCGTTCCGCCCGCGCCAGGACGGCCACCAGGAGGCGCTGTGGCACGGCCTGCAATCGGGCAACCTGCACACCACCGCCACCGACCATTGCTGCTTCTGCGCCGAACAGAAAGCCGCCGGGCGCGACGACTTCAGCCGCATCCCCAACGGTACTGCCGGCATTGAGGACCGCATGGCAGTGCTGTGGGACGAAGGGGTCAACAGCGGCAAGTTGTCGATGCAGGACTTTGTCGCCCTGACTTCGACCAACACCGCGAAGATCTTCAACCTGTTCCCGCGCAAGGGCGCCCTGCGCGTCGGTGCCGACGCCGACCTGGTGCTCTGGGACCCGCAAGGCACACGGACCATCTCGGCGGCCACGCACCATCAGCAGGTGGACTTCAACATCTTCGAAGGCAAGACCGTGCGCGGCATCCCCAGCCACACCCTCAGCCAGGGCAAGCTGGTCTGGGCCAACGGCGACCTGCGCGCCGAGCGCGGCGCCGGGCGCTACATCGAACGGCCGGCGTACCCGGCGGTGTTCGACCTGCTCAGCAAGCGGGCCGAGCATTCCCGGCCGGTCGCCGTTAAGCGCTGAAGAGCATCGCGGGTCAAGCCCGCTCCCACATGTGGGAGCGGCGGTGCGACGCCTCGACTTGACCCGCGATGGAAGGCAAAGCCTTCCCCAAAAAAAATAAAAAAATGAGGAACCCACCGTGATCGATTCCCTCAACCACCTCCCCCGACCTTCCGAAAGCAACGCCACCCTCGCCGAACACTTCAGCGACCTGGCGCCAGCGTTGAACGCCCGCCAGGCCGCGCTGGAAGCCTCACGCTGCCTGTATTGCTACGACGCGCCTTGCGTCAACGCCTGCCCCAGCGAGATCGACATCCCTTCGTTCATCCGCAACATCCACCAGGAGAACGTCCAGGGCGCGGCGCAGAAGATTCTCTCGGCCAACATCCTCGGCGGCAGTTGCGCGCGGGTGTGCCCCACCGAGATCCTCTGCCAGCAGGCCTGCGTGCGCAACAACCACCAAGAGTGCGCGCCGGTGCTGATCGGCCTGTTGCAGCGCTATGCCGTGGACCATGCCGAATTTGCCCAACACCCGTTCCAGCGCGCCGCCAGCACCGGCAAACGCATTGCCGTGGTCGGCGCCGGCCCGGCGGGGCTGTCGTGCGCCCACCGCCTGGCCTGGCACGGCCATGACGTGGTGATCTTCGAAGCCCGGGACAAAGCCGGCGGCCTCAATGAATACGGGATCGCCAAGTACAAGCTGGTCGACGATTTCGCCCAGCGCGAGCTGGACTTTGTCCTGCAGATCGGCGGCATCGAGATTCGTCACGGCCAGGTGCTGGGCGACAACCTCAGCCTGGCCGAGCTGCAACAGCAGTTCGACGCGGTGTTCCTCGGCCTGGGCCTGAATGCCGTGCGCCAGCTAGGCCTGGCCAACGAGACAGCGCCGGGCATGCTCGCCGCCACCGAGTTCATCCGCGAACTGCGCCAGGCCGATGACCTTACCGCCTTGCCGGTGGCCGACCGTTGCATCGTCCTCGGCGCCGGCAATACCGCCATCGACATGGCCGTGCAAATGGCCCGCCTCGGTGCCCGCGACGTCAACCTGGTGTACCGCCGTGGCGTCGAGGACATGGGCGCCACCGCGCACGAGCAACACATCGCCAAGGACAACCAGGTACGCCTGCTGACCTGGGCCCAGCCCGAACAAGTGCTGCTCGACGATCAGGGCCGGGTGCGCGGCATGCGCTTTGCCCGCACGCACTTGAGCGATGGCCGCCTGCAGCCAACCGGCGAGACCTTCGAACTGGCTGCCGACGCGATCTTCAAAGCCATCGGCCAAGCCTTCGATGGTGGTGCCCTGAGCGACAGCAGCGGCCAGCAGCTGGCCCGCGAGGGCGAGCGCATTCGCGTCGACGAGCAGCTGCGTACCAGCCTGCCCGGCGTATACGCCGGCGGCGACTGCACCCAGCTCGGCCAGGACCTTACCGTCCAGGCCGTGCAGCACGGCAAGCTGGCCGCCGAGGCCATGCATGCGCACCTGATGCTCAATGTGGAGGCTGCATAATGGCTGACCTGTCGATCGAATTCGCTGGCATCAAGGCGCCCAACCCGTTCTGGCTGGCCTCCGCACCGCCCACCGACAAGGCTTACAACGTGGTCCGTGCCTACCAGGCCGGCTGGGGTGGCGTGGTCTGGAAAACCCTGGGCGAAGACCCCGCCGCAGTCAACGTCTCGTCGCGTTACTCGGCGCATTACGGGGCCAACCGCGAGGTCATGGGCATCAACAACATCGAGCTGATCACCGACCGTTCGCTGGAAATCAACCTGCGCGAAATCACCCAGGTGAAAAAGGACTGGCCAGACCGCGCACTGATCGTCTCGCTGATGGTGCCCTGCGTCGAAGAATCCTGGAAAGCCATTTTGCCGCTGGTCGAAGCCACTGGCGCCGACGGCATCGAGCTCAACTTCGGCTGCCCCCACGGCATGCCCGAACGCGGCATGGGCGCGGCGGTCGGCCAGGTGCCGGAGTACGTCGAACAGGTCACGCGCTGGTGCAAGACGTACTGCTCGCTGCCGGTGATCGTCAAGCTGACACCGAACATCACCGACATCCGCCAGTCGGCCCGCGCCGCCCATCGTGGTGGCGCCGACGCGGTGTCGCTGATCAACACCATCAACTCGATCACCAGCGTCGACCTCGAACGCATGGTTGCCCACCCCATTGTCGGCGACATGAGCACCCATGGCGGCTATTGCGGCTCGGCGGTCAAGCCGATCGCCCTGAACATGGTTGCCGAAATCGCCCGCGACCCGGCCACCCACGGCCTGCCGATCTGCGGTATTGGCGGCATCGGCAGCTGGCGTGACGCCGCCGAGTTCGTCGCCCTCGGCTGCGGCGCGGTGCAGGTGTGCACGGCGGCGATGCTGCATGGCTTTCGCATCGTCGACGAGATGAAGGACGGCCTCTCGCGCTGGATGGACAGCCAGGGCTACCGTAGCCTCAAGGAGTTCCAGGGCCGCGCCGTGGGCCACACCACCGACTGGAAGTACCTGGACATCAACTACCAGGTGGTGGCCAGGATCGACCAGGCGGCGTGCATCGGTTGCGGGCGCTGCCACATCGCCTGCGAAGACACCTCGCACCAGGCCATCGCCAACCTCAAGCAGACCGACGGCAGCCACCGCTACGAGGTGATCGACGCCGAATGCGTGGGCTGCAACCTGTGCCAGATCACCTGCCCGGTGCAGGACTGCATCGAGATGGTCCCGCAGGACACTGGCAAGCCGTTCCTCGACTGGCTGCATGACCCGCGCAACCCCTATCGCGAAGCGTCCTGAGGCATAAGGTTACGACCTTGGCGTTGCAAAGCGCCAAGGTCGCCTTGCTCACAAGGCTACTCGGGCTCGAACTCAAACAGCGTAGGTTTGCCGTTGATCAGCTCAATTCGGCCAACCTGCCACCGGTTGGCTTCGAGCTGAACAGGCTTGGGATAAAACGTGTGTACATTCGTGCCCAGTGTGACTGTGCAGCAGACATGTTCGGCGGTGAGCTCGCCAACCTTGGAATAGTTGGTTACCACGATATCGTAGCGCCTGTAGTACCAAAAAGAGATATCGATGACCTCCATTCCCGGGCCCGTCATTACATCCTGGACAAGACGGGCGTAAGGCGACCTTTCCAGATCGCCCCTGTTTGCGTAACTCACGCTTGGCTGTTCATTGAGCGACGCCTGCGGCATGTTCAGGGCGACATCCAGATCTCCGAGTGCGGCGCTCCAGCTCAGGCATACTTTTCCTGCCCGGCCGTTTGTAAGTTCAGGGCCAGTGTCTTTTGTTAGTGTTGGTGCAGCAACGTCAAGCGTTTCAACGAATAGTGCGTTTTCGATCTGGGTGGCCAGCTTCGGCTGTAGACGCTCCATTTCTGCAGTCGCTTCGCCGATGTAACGAATGCGGCTGACTGCCAGGACTTCATTGGCCGCCACAAGAGCGGCGTGATCTGCCGGACCGTGATTGACCACGAACACATCCGCCTGCGGACAACTGCGCGCATAGTCATCGGCGGCAACGGTAAAGTTGCCGCGGCTGGCGTTCAGGTAATGTTTGCACTCAAGGACAAAACGGGTGTTGCTGTTACGGTCGCCGGCAGAATCGACGCGCAGGATGCGAAAGTCCGGTTGAATACCGACTTTGCGTTTTTTACTGGTCCCTACCAGGTCGGAGCGCAACTCTGCCCAGACATCATACTGCTCACCCTGCCACTGGTAAGACGCCAGCCGGCTACCCCCAAACGCGAAAGACAAGACCCCATTTGCATCGGGATGGAATTGCAGGCTTTCGGTACGCCGCGCTGCAGTTTGCAGCAGAACGCTGCCAACCCATACGGAATAGAGCTCGTGGCGCTTGCGCCATAACGGCAGGTTGAGCAGGTCAAGCAACTCCTTGCGGGTGCGATCGACCCATTGCTCGCGTGTTGTCAGTGCGTCGAGTGTTGGTGTGACGCTCGCCACAATATCCTGGGGGGCGAGCCTGCCCTGGCGGACTCCCTCGACAATCGACCTGAGGTAGAACTCGATTCCGGCATCTACCTGATCGTGGGTTGCCGAGATCCGTGCACGATCCACTTCTGACAAGCTGGGCAACCGAGAGGCCATTAGACCATCCCTGCTTGAAGCCATGCTCCCACACCAGCTTCTAAGATCATTCAGCAATTGCGCAAGACGCAGCACTACATGATCAAATTCGGCATGCTGAGTAGCCGGCATAGGCAGCACCTGGGGAAACCCCTCGCATTTCGTGCTGCCGACTCCCGGCACAAACGATTTCAAGCTATTCCTTAATTCCCAGAGCTGAACGGCCGAAGCTAACTCATACCGCGAAACCAATACCCTTTCCAGCCGCTCAACACTCTGACGAAATGCCTCCAGCGTCGACTTGATAGGATTGCTCACATTCTTGAAGCGAAAAGACACGCTCAGCGGCTGCTGCCCCTGCGCCTCAGCCAGGGCCAAGGTCTGCAGGATATCCTTCATCATCACACCGAAATCGCGCTGGGAGGTCAGTACGGCCACCAGCAAGGTCTCGACGCTGACCTGAGCCAAACCACTGCGCGCATCTGCCTTCAACAGGGCCTCCACCGATGGGTGAGCAACCAGTGAAGGTACCGACGCCAGCAGCGCCTGCTGTACCTGATGGTCAAACTGTACATCACGCCCCGGACGCCGCTTCAGCTTCAGTTCAATACCTGCGCCACTGAGCAGCTCGCGCCACAACGCCTGAGCGCTCACTACCGTGAGTCCATTCATGGTGGTTCCTGTAGATTCGGTTCAAGTGGGGTACCGCGGTTTCAGCGTAGATCACTGCGCCGGTACAGGCTCAAGCCCACTGCCAGCGCCGCCAGCATGCCGGCGCAACTGCGGTTGATCCACTGCATGGTGCGCGCCGAAAAGCGCCGCATGGCGTGCCGCCCGCCATAGGCGTAGACGGCCATCATCAGCCCGTCGATCGCCGCGCTGGTGATCGCCAGCACCAGGTACTGCTCGGCCACCGGTTGCTCGGGGCGAATGAACTGCGGCAGGAACGCCGAGAAGAACAGCAAGCCCTTGGGGTTGGACAAGCCGACGAACAAGGCCCGCAAGAAGGCCGAACGCCCCGTGGCGCCAGCGCTCACCGTACTACGTTGCAAGGCCCCGCTCGGCGCCCGCCAGAGCACCCAGGCCAGGTACAGCAGGTACACCGCGCCCACCCACTTGACCACGCTGAACAGCTGCTCCGAAGCCTGCAGCAACGCCCCCAGGCCACAGCCCACCGCCGCAATCAACACCAGGTCGGAGAGCATCGCCCCGGCCATGCCGAAACCGGCCACGCGCATGCCGTGGGAAGCGCCATTGTTCAGGGCCAGGAGCATCGCCGGGCCGGGGGTGATCATCACCGCGCTGGCGGCGATAACGTAGAGCAGCAGGGTCGAGGCTTCCATGGCGGGCTCCGCGGGCAGAAAGGCTCAAGCATGCCTCGGCCAGACTGATCATGGCAATCGTGCCATCCCGCGAATGCCTATATCATGACGGTTACAGGAATATCCCCGCGAGGAAGGAATCGTCATGCTTTACCGCCTGGGCGCCGATGGTCTGGTGCTGTTTCACTTGTTGTTCATTGTCTTCGTGCTGTTTGGCGGTTTGCTGGTGCTCAAATGGCGCGGTGCGATGTGGTGGCATCTGCCGGCGATGAGCTGGGGCATGGCCGTGGAGTTCTTTCACCTCACCTGCCCGCTCACCGAGTGGGAAAACCGCCTGCGCCAGGCCTCGGGCCTGGCCGGTTATGAAGGCGGCTTCATCGAGCACTACATTTGGCCGATCATCTACCCGGCGGGGCTGACGCCTGGCATCCAGCTGGTGCTCGGCTCGGTGGTGGTGCTGGTCAACGGCCTGGTCTACCTGCGCGTAATGCGCCAGTGGCAGGCGCGGCGTCAGCAGCGCATTGCCTAGCGTGTAGCAACGATAAACAGGCGCGGAAACGGCAACAGCACCGTGCCATCGGCGGCAGGCGGATACGCCTGCTCCATCGCCTGCAGGTAGTACTGCAGAAAATCTGCCTGCTCCTGGGCATCCAGCGCCGCCAGATACGGCCGCAATGCCGAGCCCTTGAACCACTCCACTACCGCCGGCGCGCCGCCTGCCAGCGGGTGGTAATAAGTGGTGCGCCAGACGTCCACGCGCCGGCAATGGGGGCTGAGCACATCGTAGTAATAGGCAGCGGTGTGCCGTGGCGGCAACTGCAGATCACCGACCTTGCCGGCCCAGCTACCCAGTTTGGCGATCTCGCGAAGCTGCCGGTGGGCCGGTTCGTCGAGGTTGTCCGGGGTCTGGATCGCCAGGCTACCACCGGCCGTCAGTTGACGTACCAGCTGCGGGTACAGCAGCGCGTGGTCGGGCAGCCATTGCAGCGAGGCGTTGGCGAGGATCACATCGACACCCTGTGCGGCGCTCCAGCTAGCGATATCAGCCACTTCGAAGGCCAGCTGCGGCAAACGCTGGCGGGCGGCGGCGATCATGTCTTCGCTGCTGTCCAGGCCGGTCACCTGCGCCTCGGGATAGCGGCTGGCGAGCACTTGCGTGGAGTTGCCCGGGCCGCAGCCAAGGTCGACCGCGCTGGCGACGGTGTGGTTGGGCAGCGCCGCCACCAGGTCGCGCACCGGGCGCGTGCGTTCGTTCTCGAAGGTGCTGTATTGCGCAGCTGACCAGGTCATCGCAGGTTCCTTTAGTGGCCTTGGGAATAGCGTGGCCCTAGGGTTTGTACGAAAAGTCGCCGAGCGGCGATCAGGCAAGGCGAAAACAGGCGAGGAAGCGGAGTTTACGAGTTGTAAATGAGCATTCCGAGCCTGTTTTCAACGCAGCATGATCGTCGCGCAGGCACTTTTCGTACAAAGCCTAGCATGCCGGTTACCCGCCGATTAAGAAACCTCGTACAGCAATGCCGCCAGTTTGCGCCCGGCAAAACGCAGCTGCGCATCGCTCAGGGCGGTGAAGCCGATCATCACCGCAGGCCGCAGTTGCACCTGCTGGCAGAAGCTGCCGATCGGTTGCAGTTGCAGGCCCTGGTCGGCGGCGCGCTGGCAAAAATCCTGCTCATCCGCCCCTGCCGGCAACCACAGGACAAAGTGCAAACCGGCTTGCTGGCCGCTGACCTCGTAACAGCCCGGCGCATGCTCGGCCAGGCAGGCGAGCAGCAGGTCGCGGCGCTGCTGATAGGCCTGGCGCGCCTGCCTCAGGTAGCGTACGAAGCTGCCATTGGCCAGGTACTCGGCCAGGCCCAGTTGCTCGGTAACCCCGACCGCACCGCCGGTGCCCTGCAGGGTCGCCAGCAACGGCGCGCGCAGGCTCGCCGGCACCAGCATGAAACCCACGCGCAGGCCGGCGAACAGGGTCTTGTTGAAACTGCCGCAGTAGATCACCCGGTCGCCGTGATCCAGCGCCTTGAGCGCCGGCAGCGGTGCGTTGTTGTAGTTGAATTCGCTGTCGTAGTCGTCTTCGACGATCCACGCCTCGGCACGCGTGGCCCAGTCCAGCAACATCAGCCGCCGCGACACCGACAGGGTCACGCCCAGCGGCGACTGGTGCGCCGGGGTCACGCAGGCCAGGCGGGCATCCAGGTGATGCTCAAGCGCTTGCGCGTCGATGCCCTCGGCGGTTACCGGCACTGCCACCACCTGCGCCCCGGCCCGCGCAAACAGCGACCTGGCGGTGCGGTAGCCGGGGTCTTCGACGCAGGCCTTGTCGCCCGGGCGGATCACACTGCGCGCCAACAGGTCGATGCACTGGCGGATGCCGCTGGTGACGATCAGGTCCTGGGCAGTGCAGCGGATGCCGCGATAGCGGCGCAGGTAGTCGGCGATCTGCTCGCGCAGGGCCGGCAGCCCGGCCGCATCCGGCGAGCTGAGCAAGGCTGCCGGCGCTGTCGCCAGGGCCTTGGCCAGCGCCTGGGACCAGGCCTTGAGCGGGAACAGCGCCGGGTCGGCCAGGCGCGCGACAAACGGCACACCCACCTGCACACCGGTGCCGCTGGCCGTGCTCGGTGCGCTGAGCGGCTGGCACGCCGGCGCCGCTGCCGGCTCACTGCCAGCAGCGATAAAGGCGTCAGGCACCACTGCACACACCCGGGTACCGGAGCCGGCCACCCGGTTGACATAGCCCTCATCGCGCAGACGCTCGAACACCAGCTCCAGGGTGCCCCGCGACAGCTGCCAACGCTCGGCCAGGGTGCGCGTCGAGGGCAAGCGGCTGCCGGCCGCCAGGCGCTTGTCGAGGATCGCATCGCGCAGGGCGGCATAGGCGCCTTGCTGCTTGCCCTGGGCCAATGCCGTGGGCAGCGGGAGATCGAGGGCGATGGCGGCTTTGCCTGTGCGCATAGTGGTCCAATCAGGTTTGTTCTTAATGGCGCTGCCGATTAAACCACATTGGCCGCTAAGGTCTGCGCATCGATCACAAGGAACCGTTCAATGCCCACCCCCTCCTCGCCCGGCCCGCGAACCTGGCTTCTATTGCTGCTGATGATTGTCTGCCTGCCGCGGGTGGCCCTGGACATCTACCTGCCCGCCCTGCCCGACATCGCCATCGCCCTGCACGCCAGCGACGCTCAGTTGCACCTGACCCTGACCCTGTACATGCTCGGCTACGCCCTGAGCATGCTGATCAGCGGCCCGCTGTGCGACCGTTTTGGCCGCCGCCCGCTGTTGCTGCTCGGCGGCACGATTTACCTGCTGGCAAGCCTGGCCTGCAGCCTGGCCAGCAGTGTCGAGGTGCTGATTGCCGCGCGCCTGTTCCAGGCCCTGGGCGGTTGCTGCGGGGCGGTGATTGGCCGGGTGATGGTGCGCGATCACTTCGACCGCCAGCAACAGGGCCAGTTGCTCGGCTACCTGTCGATGGGCATGGCGCTGTCGCCGATGATCGCGCCCGTGCTGGGCAGCCTGATCGAAACCGGCCTGGGCTGGCGCTGGATCTTCCTGCTGCTGACCTTGAGCGCTGCCCTGAGCCTGCTGCTGATCGCCCTGCGCCTGCCGGAAACCCGCCCGCCGCAAGTGGACGGGCTGCGTCAGCAACCGGTGCTGAAGGTCTACCTGCGCCTGCTCGGTGACGGCTACTTCATGCGCTATTCACTGGCGATTGCCTGCGTTTACTGCACCTACTTCCCGTTCATCGCCGAGTCCTCGCCCCTGCTGCAACGTCGCCTGGGCCTGAGTTCGGCGCAGTACGCCGCGGTGTTCGCCGTCACCGTCGGCGGCTACCTGGTAGGCTCGCAGCTGTTTCGCCGGCGCAGTGGCCGCTACAGTGCCGATGCCTTGCTCGGCCAGGCCCTGGTGCTCAACCTGGCTGGCGCGCTGCTGCTGATGCTCGCCACCCGGCTGTGGCCCGACGCGCTGCTGGCGATCGTCCTGCCGATGCTGCTGATCATGCTCTCGGTGGGCCTGGCCATTCCGGCCTGCCAGTGGGCGGTGCTGCAGCCTTATGCGGCCATCGCCGGCAGCGCCTCGGGGTTTTTCTTTTTCATCCAGATGGCCTTCACTGCGCTCTGCAGCCTGGTCATCGGCCAGCTCTCCGATGGCAGCGCCGGGCCCCTGGCCGGCATGACTGCGCTGGCCAGCCTGGCCTTTGCCCTGGTGCTCAAATGGCTGCGCAGCGAAGCGATGACGCTCAAGGCCGGTTCCGGCTAACATGGGCGATTACCTCACCCGCCGGAAGCCTGCCATGAGCCTGACCATCCGCCCCGCGCGGCGCGAAGACGCCGCCCAGATCCTCGCCTTCATCACCGAGCTTGCCGACTACGAGCGCGCCGTCCACGAAGTAATCGCCTCCCGGGCCGACATCGAACGCACTTTGTTCGACGACGGCGCCAAGGCCCTGAGCCTGATTTGCGAGCGCGACGGCCAGGCCATTGGCTATGCGGTGTACTTCTACAGCTACTCGACCTGGCTGGGGCGCAACGGCATTTACCTCGAAGACCTGTACATCACCCCCGAGCAACGCGGTGGCGGTGCCGGCAAGCAGTTGCTGCGTCATATCGCCGTCGAAGCCCTGGCCAACGGCTGCGGGCGCCTGGAGTGGAGCGTGCTCGACTGGAACGAGCCGGCCATCCAATTCTATAAATCCCTGGGCGCCCTGCCCCAGGATGAATGGGTGCGCTACCGCCTCGAAGGCGCCGGCCTTGAGGCGTTCGCCCGCGGTTGAATGGCTGGGCAAGTGCGGCGCGATCGGCTAAGGTGCGCGCCTTGCCCTTACCTCGCCTTGCCAAGGAATGCACTGAATTGAAGGCCCTCTTTCGCTCCCTCCCGTTACTGTGCCTGGGCGCTGCCCTGGCGGCCTGCAGCGCCACCCCCGCCGACCCGGTCAGTTTCAAGGAAAATGACCTGTATGGCCTTAAAGACCCCAGCGGCAAGGTCATCGTTGCGCCGTCCATCGAGCTGCAACCGGTTTACCACGAAGGCATGGCAGCCGTTCGCATCAACAACAAATGGGGCTACATGGACCGCAAGGGGCAGTTGCTCATCCCGACCCTCTACACGCGCCCCGGGCCGTTCAGCGATGGCCTGGCAGGCGTCTGCCTGACGTATTCCGAGTGTGGCTACATCGATACCCGGGGCCGCACCGTGGTGCCGTTCGAGTATGACTGGGTAGAGGGTTTCGACGACGCCAAGGACGGCCTGGCGGTAGTCGCCAAAGGCAACCTGTTCGGCATGATCAACCGCAAGGGCGAGCAGGTGATCCCCCTGCGCTTCAGCTCGCGGCCCATTACCGAGAAGGGCTATGTGCTGCTGAACGACAGCGCCAGCAAAAAAAGCGGCCTGATGAACACATCCGGCAAAGTGGTGCTGCCTTTCGAATACGACGGCTTCGCCTACAATACCTGGGGCGGACGGCTGATCAACGACAATCTGCTGAGCGCGGCAAAAGAAGGTAAATGGGGCTTTATCGACCTTAAGGGCAAGGTGGTCCTGCCCTATATCTATGACAGACCCGGTTTTTTTCGCGACGGCCAGGCCATCGTACAACGCGACGGCAAGCACTACCGGATCGACCGCAAGGGCAACGAAACGCCCTTGGAATACGAGCCATTGAAGCTACCCTGAGAGTATTTCCAATGATGTAAGCCTGGTGCACAGGAGTGCTGCCCATGGTCGTCAAAGCCAATAGCCAGACCTTCACCATCCTCGCCCAGGACCCGGCGGTGCGTGATGCCCGCGGCCAATTGCTGTTCGCCCGGGTCAGCGTACCGCTGGAAACCCTCGGCCTGGGCCCCACCGGCTACCGCCTGAAGGTGGTCGACTTCGACGCCTCGCGCAACCAGCTGTACCACGCCCACTCCTACCAGCAGGACGCCACCAGCGGCGCGATGATCGACCCCTTCGATCAGCCCGGCGAGGCGCTGCTGGGCAATCCGGCGTTCCACTGCCAGCACGTCTACGCGGTGGTCATGCGCACCCTGGCGCGCTTCGAGATGGCCCTGGGGCGCCGGGTCGGCTGGGGCTTCGAGGGCCACCAGTTGCATGTGGTGCCGCATGCTTTCGTCGAGGCCAATGCCTTTTACTCGCGGGCCGACCGCGCCTTGATGTTCGGTTATTTCAAGGGCCTCGACGGCCAGCACGTGTTCACCTGCCTGTCTCACGACATCGTCGCCCACGAGGCCACCCACGCGATTCTCGACGGCCTGCGCGGCGGCTTCATGAATGCCTCGGGGCCCGATCAGGCAGCCTTCCACGAAGGCTTTGCCGACGTGGTGGCGCTGCTGTCGGTGTTTTCCCTGCGCGAAATCATCGAGTACGCCCTGACCAATGGCGGGCGTATCGAGCTCACCGTACAGGGCGATCGCCGGCTGCTCAACGGCGACCAGCTGAGCCCGCAAAACCTTGCCGAGTCGCTGCTGTTCGGTATCGGCGAAGAGTTCGGCCAGCAACTCGAAGGCCTGCGCGCCAATGCCCTGCGCCGCTCGGTGATGCTGCCGCCGTCGGCGGACTACCTGAGCGACGAGCAGTTCGCCGAAGCCCACAACCGTGGCGAAGTTTTCGCCGCCGCCATGCTGCGCAGCATGCTCGCGCTGTGGGTGGCGCGCCTGGGCGAGCTGGGCAATTTTGGCGACAACCTGTACAACCTGCGCGAAGTGGTTGAAGAAGGCGCCAAGGCCGCCGACCAGTTGCTGACCATCGCCATCCGCGCCCTGGACTACTGCCCGCCGCTGGACCTGGAGTTCGGCGACTACCTGGCCGCCCTGCTCACCGTCGATGCCCAGGTGACCCCGGACGATTCGCGCTACGACTACCGGTTGATCATCCGCACCACCTTCGAAGCCTTCGGCATCAATCCGCCGCCAGCGCGCACCGACAGCGACGGCTGCTGGCACGGCTTTGCCGACAACGGCCAGGTGCAATACCGCAACAGCCACTTCGACTCGATGCTGCGCGACGACGAAGAGGTGTTCCGTTTTCTCTGGGAGAACCGTGCGGTGCTGGGCATCGACGAGCGCGCCTACACCGAGGTGGTGTCGGTGCGCCCGAGCATCCGCCTGGGCACCGACGGCCTGCTGCTGCGCGAGAGCGTGTGCGAATACATCATGAAGGCCAACATCTTTGGCGCCGAGCTCAAGAGCGTGTGCAACATCAGCCCGCGCCCGGCCTGGATCAAGACCACCGACGCGCTCACCGTCTACGGCGCCGGCACGCTGATTTTCGACCAGTACGGGCGCATCAAGTATCACGTCCAGCGCCCGCTCAACGACGGCCAGTGGCAATTGCGGCGCTTGAGCTACCTGGCAGGTCTCGATACCAGCGAGCTGGACCTGCGCAACCCGTTGGCGCAACTGCACCGCCAGCGCGCCTGGCAGGTCGGCCCATTGCGCGAGGAGCAAGCATGAAACCGACCAGCCTGACCCTCTATGCCTACCAGGTCGGTTTTGGCGACTGCTTTTTGCTGCGTTTCAACTACCCCGGTGACGTACGCCGCCATGTGCTGATCGACTTCGGCTCCATGGGCATGCCCAAGGGCGTTGCCCAGGGCCAGCGCCTGCTGGCAATCGCCGAAGACATCAAGGCCAAGTGCGCGGGCAAGCTCGATGCGGTGGTCGCCACCCACCGGCACGCCGACCATATCAGCGGCTTTGCCAGCAATCGCGCCGGCACCGCCAGTGGCGATGTGATTCGCAGCCTGGCGCCGGAGCTGGTGCTGCAACCCTGGACCGAACAGCTGGAGCTGGCCGAAGACGCCATTGCCCCCGAGCAACCGGGCCTGCGCGGCGCGCGCAGCATGGCCCAAACCCTCAAGAGCATGAATGCCCTGGCCAGCGCCGTGGTCAAGCTGCTCGACCAGGGCAAGCATGGGTTGTCCGCAGAGCTGGCCAGGCGCCTGGGGTTTATCGGCGAAGACAACATCTCCAACGCCAGCGCGGTGAACAACCTGGCGAGCATGGGCAAGCGCAACGCCTATGCCTTTTTTGGCAGCGAAGATGCCCTGGCCGAACTGTTGCCCGGTGTCCGCACCCATATCCTCGGCCCGCCCACAGTCGAGCAGAGCACCTCGATCCGCAAGCAGCGCAGCCGTGACCCGGCCGAGTTCTGGCACCTGCACCGGCAACTGGTCGATGCCCAGGTCACTGCGCCGGACGACGACCCCGGGCCCTTTGCCGACTACCCGGCGACCCGTGGCAGCAAGCTGCCGATGAGCACCCGCTGGATCGCCCGGCGGGTGCGCGAAGCCCGTGGCGAGCAGTTGCTGCAGATCGTCACTGCGCTGGACAAGCAAATGAACAACACCAGCCTGATCCTGCTGTTCGAGGTGGCGGGCAAGAAGCTGCTGTTCCCGGGCGATGCGCAGATCGAGAACTGGAGTTACGCACTGAGCCAGCCGGACATTCGCGCGTTGCTGGCAGACGTCGACCTGTACAAGGTCGGCCACCACGGCAGCCTCAATGCCACGCCAAAAAGCCTCTGGGGCGGCTTCAACAAGCGCGGCAAGGCCGGCACGCCACAACGCTTGACCAGCGTACTGTCGACCATGCCCGGCAAGCACGGCAACCCCGAGGCCGGTACCGAAGTGCCAAGGCGGCCGTTGCTGGAGGCGCTGGGCAAGGAGAGCGAGTTGCACAGCACCGATGGCTTGGAGCCGGGAAGCTTGTACGAGGAGATCGAGTTCAGCTTTTGACGATCAGGGCCCTATCGCTGGCTTGCCAGCGATGCTTTTGATCAGGGCTCAAGCCCGATCCCCCTGAGGATCACACTGGTCACCGTCTGTACCGCCCGTTCGAACTGCAGCTCCGACAGCGGTTGGTGATCGTTGAGCAGCCCGACCTGGTGGCTGAAGTCGGCGTAGTGCTGGGTCGAGGCCCAGATCATGTACAGCAGGCCCGAGGGCTCCACCGCCAGGATCCGCCCGTCTTCGATCCACTGGCGGATCTTCGCTTCTTTCATTTTCGCCCAGTCGTACAGCGGGTCGTCCAGCGCCGCGCCGAGGTTCGGCGCACCATGGATGATCTCGTTGGCCCAGACTTTGGAGCCATGGGGCCGGGTGCGCGAATGGTTCATCTTGGCGCGGATGTAGCTGCTCAGCACGATGCGCGGATCGTCATACAGTTCAAAACACAGGGCATCCTGCTTCCACACATCGAGCAGGCCGAACAGCACCGCCTGGTACAGCTCGACCTTGGTGCTGAAGTAATAGTGCACGTTGCTGCGTGGAAGCTGCGCGGCCTCGGCGATGTCGGCCATGGCGGTGCCGGCGAAGCCTTTTTCGGCAAAGACCTTTTCCGCTGCCAGAAGGATGTTGTCAACGTTGCGTTGACGAATGCTGAGCTTGTGCTGGGCCATGGCCGAATCCGTTGCGACTGACCCTGCAAGGCTACCATTGCCGGAGCATTCGTGCGCTGCAAGCAAAAAGCTTGTGCGGCAACGGGCATTTTTCTGCGCGGGCACAGTCGCAATACTGCACGTCTTGTTTATCAACGCTCGCACCGGAGGAACCCGCTCATGACTATTCCCGCCCTTGGCCTTGGCACCTTCCGCCTCAAGGACCAGGTAGTGATCGATTCGGTGGCCACCGCCCTCGAACTCGGTTACCGCGCCATCGACACCGCGCAGATCTACGGCAACGAAGCCGAGGTCGGCCAGGCCGTGGCCGCCAGCGGCATCGACCGTGACGAGCTGTTCATCACCAGCAAGATCTGGACCGAGAACCTGGCCGCCGACAAGCTGATCCCCAGCCTCAAGGACAGCCTGCACAAGCTGCGCAGCGACTACCTCGACCTGACCCTGATCCACTGGCCATCGCCCCAGGGCGCAGTGCCGGTCAGCGAGTTCATGGGCGCCCTGGCCGAAGCGCAAAAGCAGGGCCTGACCCGCCAGATCGGCGTATCCAACTTCACCATCGACCTGCTGCGCCAAGCCATCGAGGTGGTCGGCAAGGACGCCATCGCCACCAACCAGATCGAGCTGCACCCGTACCTGCAGAACCGCACGCTGGTGGACTTCATGCACCGCCAGGGGATTGCCGTGACCTCGTACATGACCCTGGGCTACGGCAAGGTCCTGCACGACCCGGTGATCGAGCAGATCGCCGCGCAGCACGGCGCCACCCCGGCGCAGGTGACCCTGGCCTGGGCCCTGCAGCTGGGTTATGCGGTGATCCCGTCCTCGACCCGGCGCGAGAACCTGGCCGGCAACCTCAAGGCCCGCGAACTCAAGCTCAGCGCTGACGACATGGGCAGGATCGCCGCCCTCGACAGCGGCCTGCGCCTGACCAGCCCCGAGAGCCTGGCGCCAGCCTGGGACTAACCGCGGTCGGTGCAGACCCGGGCCAGTTTCAGGTACTGCAGGCTGTGTTGCCGGCCCGCGGAGTCGACATAGACCATGCTGGCCAGCACCACCTCGCAGGTGTCGCTGGCCGGTTCGCTCAGCTGCAGCACCCGGGCGACATCCACGGGCATGCCATAGTGATAGACCGGCACCGGTGTGGCGGCCTGGGCCGTCGCCGCCAGCAACAGGCTCAAACCCGGCAGATAACGCAGGCTCATGGTGATTCTCCTGTGCACGCAAGCGGTTCGCCGCAGTGCCGGCGAACCTCGACCCGTTGAGTGTGGCGCGCTGTGGGCATAGGCGTTGCACCAGGGGATCAACGGCAGCGAATCAGGTAACCTGAACGCCAGACAAACGCCTGCGGATACGCCCCTCACCATGGAACTCCACATCAGCCTGCAGGGCCGCAAGGGCCTGGCCGAGCAGCTTTACCAGCAGTTGCGCGACGGCATTGACAGCGGCCGCCTGGCGGCCGGCACGCAACTGCCCCCCAGCCGCCTGCTGGCCGAGCAACTGGGGGTGTCGCGCAAGACCGTGGCCGAAGCCTATTCGCGCCTGACCTACGACAACCTGCTCAGCGGCCAGGTCGGCAAAGGCAGCTTTATCACCCCTGCCGCCACCCGCAACCCACCACCCAGTACCAGCATCCCCCTGGCCAGCGCCGCCACCCTGGCCAAATGGCAGGCCCGGGCCAACCCGCTGGCTGACCTCAAACTGCCGATGTTGCGCTACGACTTTATCGGCGGCGCCTCGAGCAAGGTGCAATTCCCCTTCGATGACTGGCGCCGCTGCAGCCAATACGCCCTGCGCCAGATCCGCCACAGCAGCGCCCGCTACAGCGCCCACCAGGGCCTGCCGGAGTTGCGCGAGGCGATCGCCCGGCATATCGCCTTCGCCCGCGGCGTGCGTTGCAGCAGCCAGGACGTGGTGGTCTGCAACGGCGCCCAGCAAGCCCTCGACCTGATCACCCGGGTGCTGGTCGAACCCGGTTGCCAGGTGGCCATGGAAGACCCCGGCTACACCCCGGCGCGCCAGTTGTTCCTGGCCCAGGGCGCCGAGCTGCAATGCGTGCCGGTCGACGCCGAGGGCATGTGCGTCGAGCAGATCGCCGAGGGTACACGGCTGATCTACGTCACCCCGTCGCACCAGTTCCCGCTGGGCATGCCGATGAGCCCGGCGCGCCGCCAGGCCTTGCTCGAACGCGCCGCAGCGCTGGGCGCGATCATCATCGAGGACGACTACGACAGCGAGTTTCGCTATGAAGGGCGGCCCACCGACTCGTTGCAAAGCCTCGACCGCCACGGCCTGGTGGCCTATGTCGGGACCTTCTCCAAAACACTGTTGCCGGAGCTGCGCCTGGGTTACTGCATCGTCCCCGAAGCGCTGCGCGAGGCGATCTGCATCGCCAAGCAACTGACCGACTGGCACACCCCGACCCTCAACCAGTGGGCGCTGGCGCAGTTCATCAGCGAAGGCTCGCTGCAAAAACACATTCGCCGCGTGCACGAGGTCTATGCCGCGCGCCGCGAATGCATCCTGGCCCGCCTGCAGGGTGATCTTGCGCCCTGGTTCGAAGCGGTGCCGGCCACTGCCGGTTATCACCTGAGCGCCCTGGCCCGGAGCGATCTGGACGTGGAATTTCTGATCAGCATGGCGCGCAAGGTCGAGGTCGGCCTGTATTCACTGGCGCCCTTCCATGCCCGCGTGCCGGTGCGCCAGGGCCTGCTGCTGGGCTTTGGCGCCATCGAACGGCTGGACATCGACCCGGCCCTGGACCGCCTGCGCGACGTGCTCCAGGCCCTTGACTGATTGGCCTCCTGACAAAGGGCAAAATTGGCTATTCGAGTACGCCGTACCTGGCGCTAAGGTAGCGCCATCGCCGCCTGTGGCGGACCTTAGCGGAGAGCAGCAATGAGCAATCGTATCGAATGGGCCAAACACTCGCCTGAAGCCTACAAAGCCATGGTCGGCCTGGAAATGGCCCTGGGTAAATCGGGGCTTGAGAATTCGCTGCTGGAGCTGGTGCGCCTGCGTGCTTCGCAAATCAATGGCTGCGCCTACTGCGTCAACCTGCACGCCAACGATGCACGCAAAAGCGGCGAAAGCGAAGCGCGCCTGCAGACCCTGAGCGTCTGGGACGAAACCGAATTCTTCAGCCCGCGCGAGCGGGCGGCGCTGGCCTGGGTCGAAAGCCTGACCCGCCTGCCCGACCAGCGCGCCCCGGAGCACCAGTACCGCGCGCTGCTCGAGCACTTCAGCGAAGCCGAAGTGGTCAACCTGACCCTGGCCATCGCCACCATCAACGCCTGGAACCGCTTCGGCGTCGGCTTTGCGATGATTCCTGGCTGATCAACCCGCCGGGGTCGGCATCACCGGCGGCGTGTACTGCAAGGTGGTGCCGAGGATCCACAGCAGGAACAGCACCAGCGGCACGTGCACCAGCAACTGCACGAACGAGAAGCCGATCAGGTCGCGCGCCTTCAGGCCCAGCACGCCCAGCAGCGGCAGCATGTAGAACGGGTTGATCAGGTTCGGCAGCGCCTCGGCGGCGTTGTAGATCTGCACCGCCCAGCCCAGGTGGTACTGCAGGTCGTTGGCCACCAGCATCACGTACGGCGCTTCGATGATCCACTTGCCGCCGCCCGAAGGGATGAAGAAGCCCAGCACCGCCGAGTACACGCCCATCAGCAAGGCATAGGTGTCGTGGGTGGCGATCTGTACGAAGAAGGTCGAGATGTGGTGCGCCAGGCTTTGCGCATCGGCGCCCTGGACCTGGGTCAAAATCGCTGCGATCGAGCCGTACAGCGGGAACTGGATCAGCACTCCGGTGGTGGTCGGCACCGCACGGGCCACGGCATCAAGGAAGCTGCGCGGGCGCCAGTGCAGCAAGGCACCGGCCATGATGAACAGCAGGTTGTAAGTGTTCAGCCCGGAAATCGCGGTGATCGCAGGCTTGGTCGAAAACTCGTTGTACAGCCAGCCAGCGGCCAGCGCCACCAGCAGCAGGATCAGGATCGGGCTGTACTCCAGCCACTCGCCCGGGCGGGTGCGCTGCGGTGTTGGCGGTGCCGAGAAGCTTGGGTCGACGCCGCAGGCTTCGGCGCTGCGGGCGCTGTTGGGGCCCGGCGCAGTGGCATAGGCCACGACCAGCGAAACCACCACCAGCGCGGCGAGCATCACCCCCGACTGCCAGAGGAAGATGGTCTCGGTGAACGGGATCACCCCGGTGATCGCCAGGATCGACGGCGGCAGGCTGGCCGGGTTGGCCTGCAGTTGCGCGGCCGAAGACGACAGGCCCAGGGCCCACACCGCACCCAGGCCCAGGTAGGCGGCGGCACCGGCGGCGCGGTAGTCCATTTTAAGGTCGCTGCGCCGGGCCAGGGCGCGCACCAGCAAACCGCCGAACACCAGCGACAGGCCCCAGTTGAGCAACGAGGCGACCATCGAGATCAACGCCACCCAGCACACCGCCGAACGACCGTTGTTGGGGAGGCGCGCCAGGCGGTCGATCAGCTTGACCGCAGGTGGCGAGCTGGCCACCACGTAACCGCCGATGACCACGAAAGCCATCTGCATGGTGAACGGGATCAGGCTCCAGAAGCCGTCACCGAAGGCCTTGGCGGTATCGGTGGGCTTGCCGCCCATGGCGAGGGCAGCGACCGACACCAGCACCACGGCCAGGGCGGCGAACACCCAGGAGTCGGGGAACCAGCGTTCGGCCCAGTTCGAGCAACGCAGGGCAAAACGGGCGGAGCGGCTGTCTTGGATATCAGCGGCCACGGGATTTTCCTTTTATTGGTTTTATTGGAACGGCACAAGGCCCCATCGCGGGTCAAGCCCGCTCCCACAAGGTCCACTCTGTGGGAGCTGGCTTGACCAGCGATGAGGCCAGCAAGAACTACGAAAAACTCAGATCAGAAGGTCATTTCTTTAACATCATCCGCCACGATCAGCTTGCCCGCGGTCTTCTCGATGATCTCTTCAACCGTCACCCCCGGCGCAGTCTCGCGCAGGATGAAGGCGCCGTTTTCAATCTCAAGGTAAGCCAGGTCGGTGAGCACCTTGCGGATGCAGCCGGCGCCGGTCAGCGGCAGGCTGCAACGCGGCAGCAGCTTGGACTCGCCGTCCTTCGAGGCGTGGGTCATGGTGACGATGATGTTGTCGGCACCGGCCACCAGGTCCATCGCCCCGCCCATGCCCTTGACCAGCTTGCCGGGGATCATCCACGAGGCGATGTTGCCTTGCACGTCCACTTCAAAGGCGCCGAGCACGGTGAGGTCGACGTGACCGCCGCGGATCATGGCGAAGGATTCGGCCGAGTTGAAGATCGAGGCGCCGGTGCGGGCGGTGACGGTCTGCTTGCCGGCGTTGATCATGTCGGCGTCCAGCTGCGCTTCGGTGGGGAATTCACCCATGCCCAGCAGGCCGTTTTCCGATTGCAGCATTACGTCCATATCGGCCGGGACGTAGTTGGCCACCAGGGTCGGGATGCCAATGCCGAGGTTGACGTAGTAGCCATCCTTGAGTTCACGGGCTACACGTTGGGCCATTTGTTCGCGGGTAAGTGCCATGGTCAGGATCTCTTTATTGTTCTGGGGTCGGGTCAGGCTTTGACGGTGCGTTTTTCGATACGCTTCTCGAAGGTGCCGACGATGACCCGGTCGACATAGATGCCCGGGGTATGGATTTCGCTCGGCAGCAGCACGCCCGGCTCGACGATCTCTTCGACCTCGACCACGGTGATCTTGCCGGCGGTGGCGGCCAGCGGGTTGAAGTTCTGCGCGGTGTTGCGGTACACAACGTTGCCGTAGTGGTCGGCCTTCCAGCCCTTGACGATGGCGAAGTCGCCGGTGATGGACTCTTCAAGGATGTACTTGCGGCCGTTGAATTCGCGCACCTCTTTGCCTTCGGCGACCGGGGTGCCGTAGCCGGTGGCGGTGAAGAAGGCCGGGATGCCGGCGCCGCCAGCGCGCATCTTCTCGGCCAGGGTGCCTTGCGGGGTGAGTTCCACTTCAAGTTCGCCGCTGAGCAGCTGGCGCTCGAACTCGGCGTTTTCGCCCACGTAGGAGGCAACCATCTTGCGGATCTGGTGCTCTTCAAGCAGCACGCCCAGGCCAAAGCCGTCGACGCCGCAGTTGTTGGAAACCACGGTCAGGCCCTTGACGCCACGGCGCTTGATTTCGGCAATGAGGTTTTCCGGGATGCCGCACAGGCCGAAACCACCGGCCAGTACCGTCATGTTGTCGGTCAGGCCTTCAAGGGCCTGTTCATAGGTTGCTACGCGCTTGTCCAGTCCGGCCATGCTGATCCGCCTTTTGTAGTTGTTGATCCGACAGGGGTGTCGGCGAGCGTTTGAACCATCTTCACCCCTGAGCACTTATTTGTTAATTTTGTTTTTATGATCGATTGATTAACTTTTCAAAAGAATAGCCTAGCCCGATGAACGTCAAACAGCTGCGCGCCTTCGTCACCGTCGCCAAATACCAGAGCTTTGCCCAGGCTGGCGAACACCTGCACCTGTCGCAGCCTGCCCTGAGCCTGACCATCAAGGCCCTGGAGGACAACCTCGGCGGCGCCCTGCTCAGCCGCACCACCCGCAGCGTCAGCCTGACGCCGGAGGGCGAAGTGCTGCTGCCGCTGGCCCGGCAACTGCTGGCCGACTGGGACAACACTGAAGAATTGCTGCGCCAGCGCTTTACCCTGCAGCTTGGGCGGGTGTCGATCGCCGCCATGCCGGCCTTTGCCGGCAACCTGCTGCCGGCGGCGCTGAAGGTGTTCCGCCAGCGCTACCCGAGGGTCAACGTCACGGTGCACGACGTCATCAACGAACAAGTGCTGGAACTCGTGCGCCACCGCCGCGTCGAACTGGGCATCGGCTTCGAACCCGAAGCCAGCGAGCCGCTGCGCTTCACGCCGCTGTACCTGGACCGCTTCGTCGCCGTGGTGCCGGCCGACTCGCCGCTGGCGCAACAGCCAAAGGTGAGCTGGCGTGAACTGCTGGGCGAAGACTTCATTGCCCTGCAACGCCCTTCGGCGGTGCGCCTGCTGCTGGAGCAACACCTGGCCGCCGAACACGGCAAGCTGGCGGTAGCCTTTGAAAGCCATCAGCTGTCGACCATCGGCCGCATGGTTGCCAACGGCCTGGGCGTCAGTGCCGTGCCGGCGCTGTGCATCGGCCAGATGCAGGAGCTGGGCGCGCGTTGCGTGCCGCTGGTAGAACCGAGTATAGAACGGCGTATTGGCGTGACCCTGCTGGCCGACCACAAGCTTTCGGCAGCGGCGCAGGCGCTGCTGGAGGTGCTGCAGGAGTGCAACGCCGGTAATCTGCTATGAACCGCCGACTCACTCAAGGCAGATCGGCGACATAGGTCACTTGCGTCACACCATTGACGATGCTTGCCGACGCATAACCGCCTGCCTTGATTCGTGCATCAACCGATTCATGCACCAGCAATGCGTTGGGCAATACCCGCGGGTAAGGCTGGCGTAATGGCGGCATGGCGCCAATGACCAGTTTGCGCCTGCCCTTGCTCCACACCAGCCGCGGGACCCATTCGGCAATTCGCCAGGCACGGTTCATCGAGTCATGGGATTGCGCCAGAGGGTCCGGGGCTACGCCGGCCAACGGGTTCAATTGTGCCTGGCAGGCCTGGGCGTCCAGGGCCAAACCTGCGGCACCGGCCTGGGCGAACATCCAGCGCAGGGCCACCAGGGCCAACTGCGACTCGGCAACCGCATAACCGCCACCGACATCACAGTGCACGCCGCGAAAAAACACCTCTTTGACATCGGTCGGATCTGTCGGCTTGGCCCGCCACAAGTGCTGGCGAAAGAAACAACGACGCTCATCAAGCGACACGGCATGACGCACCTTCGCCACACTTGGGTTGCTGGCGGTAAAGGGAATACTGACCGGGTCATAGATCCAGCCCAGGGATTTCACCGTGTCGAACAGGCCAAGAAAGCTGATCTCCAGGTCACGGCCAAACGTCTCCTTGAACTGGCGCTGTAGAGCAAAATCAGGGGTCTTGTCCTGGTCTCGGGCCAGCAGCATGGACCAGGCATAATCGAAAAGATGAGTCTGATGGGCCGGCACCAACCCCAGCCCATGCACCAGGGCGGCGAGCACCCTGGCCGCGTAAGCGCCGCGCGAGAAGCCGAAAACAAACACCTGGTCGCCCGGCTGATACTGCTCGGCAAGAAAACGATACGCCCCTTCGACATTGCGCTTGAGCCCCCAGCCGAAGGCCAGGCCAAAGATCCGCGCCGGCAGTTTCTGCCATTCGAACAGGGTTTCCTTGAGGCCGAAGGTACCGACGCCCTGATCATAGTAAGACAGGACTTGCTGCGGGTCAGGATTGAGTGCCCGCACAAGGCGCAGTATATGCGTCGGTTGCTGACTGAAACGGTTGTTGGTGCCGTCCAGGCATATCACCAGTTGCCGCGCCATGTGCAGAGCCTCCTGTGCTGACGCTTTGACTATAGGCCAATGATGCTTTATCGCCATCAGCTGCGTTGCAGCAGCTATAGTCAGCACATCACGCGCAGTCGCAACTCCCTCTTCACTGGAGTCTAACCCGATGATCAGGATCGAACGCGGGCCAATCCCAGAGGTGTTTTCCTCCGCGGCGTTTACCCGGCTACGCAGTGAAGCCGAGGCGTTCTATCGCCAGCCTGCGGCGAAACGTGCCCAGGCGCGTTTTGGCTTCCAACGCATCGCCGCACGCTTGCACCCGGATATTCGTCTGCTCTGGAGCGAACGCCAGGTCAATAAGTGTGCCTATTGCGAGCAGTTGGTCAGCCGCCCGGAAATCGAACTGTTCAGACCGCGCTACGGCAGCACCGACTTCAGCGGTGGCGTCTCCGATGACCACTATTGGTGGTTGACGTTCGAATGGAGCAACTACCTGCCCAGCTGCGCCGAATGCAATGCACTCAAGGGGCCGCGCTTTCCGGTGCAAGGGCCACGGGCCAAAATGGGGACCACCGGGGAAGCCCTGCGCCAGGAAAAAAACCTGCTGCTCGATCCCGCTGAAGATGATCTTGATGGGGTATTCCTGTTTCTCAGCGACGGCAAGATCACCAGCGCAACCGAACGCGGCCAGGCCACCATCGATGTGCTGGGCCTGAACCGCAGCAACCTGATCAAGGCCCGGTCGGATGACCTGCGCAATCTCGAACATCTGCAAGCGCTGATGAAAAACAAGCGTCCCGACACAAAAAGCCTGGAATACCTGGCGCAAATGGTCAGGCCGCAAAGCCCGTTCTGCGCCATGCGCCGCCAGTTTGTCCGGGCCTGGGCGGAACAAGTGGTCGCGCAGTTCCCCAGCAGCCACAAGCGCATGACGGATTTCCTCAATTTCAACACCGCGCTGGGTGCCTCGAGCAGCGCGAGTAACAGCAAGGCGCTGCGCGATGCGTCCAGAGACCTGACACAACGAACCAAGGCGCTTGAGTCATTCTCGATCGAGCAATCGCAGCCGCCCGAACAACTGTATCGGATGTCCCAGTACATTGAGCGCATGGAATTCAGGCATATCCGCGCGGTTGACCACCTTCAACTCGAACCCTCGTTCAGCGATGGCAAGATCGGCTCCTGGTACATGCTGCTCGGTGAGAACGGCACGGGCAAGAGCACCTTGCTCCAGGCACTGGCGTGCGCGCTGATTGGCCAGAGTGGCGTTGAACGGTTGGGCGTGCAGGCCACTGACCTGCTGCAAAAAGGCGCAGCCCGCGGCGAAGTCAGGGTCGAGCTGTCTGGCATGTCGGAACCTATCGTCATGACCCTGACCCGGCGCGGCAACAAAATCAGCATCAAGCCAGCGGAGCCGAAAGTCATGGTACTGGCTTATGGCGCGACTCGTTTAATGGGTAAACCGCAGCCAGCCGACCCGTCTGCTGCGGCCAGAAGCAAAGTGGAAAACCTGTTCGACCCGACACGCTTCCTCGACAACGGAGTCCCCTGGCTGAACACCGCAAGTTCCGCAGAGTTCAATCGTTTCGCCCGCTCTCTGACCTCGTTGCTACCCAGCGCCGACGGCGTCCAACTGGTTCGGCGCAATCACCAGATCATCGTCAAGAGCCCCTCCGGGCAAGATACCCTGACAGCCGTCAGCAGTGGCTACCAGGCCGTGCTGGCATTGGCCATGGATATCATGAGTATCATGCGCCTGGGCTGGCAGGACATGTCCTCGGCGGAAGGCATTGTGCTGATCGACGAAGTCGACGCCCATCTGCATCCGCGCTGGCGAATGCGTATCGTGCAGCGCCTGCGCGAAGTGTTTCCGCGGGTACAGTTTATTGCCACCAGCCATGAACCCCTCACCCTCAGGGGGCTGGACAGCAGTGAAATCGCCGTACTGACCCGCATTCTCGATGGCCCGGTCACGGCCATGACCACCAAGAACACTGAGCTGCCCTCCCCACGCTTCATGCGCGTCGATCAACTGCTGGCGTCAGAATACTTCGGCTTGCATTCGACTGAGGACGTGGAGATCGATCGCCTGTTCGAGGAGTACTACCGCCTGCTGGCCATGGAGCAACGCAGCCCTGGCCAGCAGGATCGCCTGCAGACCATCAGCGAGCAGTTGCGGGGCAACAACAAGATGGGCCTGACGCCTCGGGAGCACATGGTTTTTGAAGCGGCCGACAAGTTCCTGGCCGAGCGCATGGCGAGTGCCCGCGAGCTGCCGGCGGAGGATGAGCATGATGCGCTCATCGAACTCAAGAGCCTGTGGGAGGAAATCCAGCTTGAACCTGCCCAGCCTGTGGCGCACGACGGGAAAGGGCCTGAATCATGATCAAGGTACAACGCAGCGCCGCTCCGGCCGTGCTCGATGGGGCGCAGTCTGCCGGCCAGGACGAGACCCGGCGCGCGATCGCGCATATCGTCAATGCCACGCCTGCAACCCCGCCTCCGCCCTTCGAGTTCAGTGTGTACAAAGACCCGGAAATCGTCGAGGCCCTGCGCGTGCTGTTCCACAAGAAATGTGCCTACTGCGAATTCAATTACGCCGCCGGTGGCCCGGAAGACATCGAGCACTTTCGCCCCAAAGGCGCTGTGGTGATCAATGGCAAAATGAGCAAACCCGGCTATTACTGGCTCGCCGCCGACTGGGACAACCTGCTACCGTCGTGTATCGATTGCAACCGCAAACGCGGCAAGACCTTTGCCGATGACAGCACCGGCATGTCCGGCAAAGCCAATCTGTTCCCTGTGGTCAATGAAACGCTGCGCTGGCGCGACCACGCCGCGCAAAAAAATGAAATTGAGTTGCTGCTCAATCCTTGCGTGGACGACCCCGAGCAGCACCTGGAGTTTCTTGCCAAGGGCCTGGTCCGCCCCAGGACAATCCAGATAGCTGCCAACCTGGTGCCCAGCCCGAAGGGGCAAGTCTCCATTGAAGTGTACGGTTTATTGCGTCGCGACCTCGTCGAACAGCGCCAGCTCAAGGAAAAGCGCGTCAAGGCGGCGCTGGAACGAGCGCTCAAAGCCATTGAAATGATGCGCCAGGCTACCCATCCGGCGCTCAAGCAAAATCTCAGGGATCACGCCCGGCAATTGCTCGAAGATGCCAGAAGCCACCTGGCACCAAACGAGCCTTTTCTGGCCGTTGCCCGCACCATTTTCAAGAACTACGGACTCGATTGCTGATGACTGACACGAAGGCCCCCCTCGCACGATTGCAAACAACCTCCCACAAGCTTTCCAGGATTGGCCAGGGCACCTGGTACATGGGCGAAGACCCGGCCCGCCAGCACGCCGAAGTTGGCGCCTTGCAGCACGGTATCGAGCTGGGCCTGAACCTCATCGATACGGCCGAAATGTACGCCGAAGGCGGCGCGGAAACCGTTGTAGGCAAGGCCATTGCCGGGCGTCGCGAGCAGGTTTTCCTGGTCAGCAAGGTGTACCCGCACAACGCCAGCCTCAAAGGCATTCCCGCGGCCTGCGAACGTAGCCTCAAGCGCCTGGGCACCGAACACATCGACCTGTACCTGCTGCACTGGCGTGGCCAGTACCCGCTGGCGGAAACCGTCGAAGCCTTCGAGCGCTTGCGCGTCGAGGGCAAGATCGGCCGTTGGGGCGTGTCCAACTTCGATGTCGACGACCTGCGCGAGCTGTATCGGCTGAGCGGTGATTGCGCGGCCAACCAGGTGCTCTACAACCCCTCCCAGCGCGGCATCGAATACGATCTGCTGCCCTGGAGCCACAAGCGTAACCTGCCGACCATGGCCTACTGCCCGCTGGCCCAGGCCGGGCGCTTGCTCAAGCACCCGACCCTGGCCGAGATTGCCGAGCGCCATGGTGCGACGCCGGCGCAGGTGAGCCTGGCCTGGGTGATTCGCCAGGACGGCGTGATTGCCATTCCCAAGGCGGTGGACCTTGAGCATGTGCGCCTGAACGCGGCGGCGGCCAACCTGGTGCTCAGTAGTGAAGATTTGCGCGCGATTGACCGGGCCTTTGCGCCGCCGACACGCAAGCAGCATCTGTCGATGGTATGAGGGCCGCGATGCTGTTCAGTGAAAATCCCGACTGCGCACATCCAGCCCCTGCAACAGCGGGCTCAGATCCTCCAGGCGCTGGGCAATCAGGTGGCGTACCCCGCTCTCGCACTCCAGCTTTCCGCTCACCCGCAGCAGTTGCGCGCCCACCAGAACCCGCCGCTGGCGCTCGGCCAGGTCGCGCCAGACCACCACGTTGACGTTGCCGAACTCGTCTTCAAGGGTGACGAAGGTCACCCCGCTGGCGGTCCCCGGCCGTTGGCGCCCGGTCACCAGCCCCGCCACGCTGACCCGATCGTTGTGTTCGGCCTGCTCCAGCGCTTGCGAACTGCGGCACCCCAGGGCATTGAGGCGGCGGCGCAGCAAGGTCAGCGGGTGCGGGCCGAGGGTGGTGCCGACACTGGCGTAGTCGGCAAACATGTCCTCGCTCAGCGACGGTTGCGGTAAATCCACCGGTGCTTCCACTGGCGCCTCGATGCCAGCGAACAACGGCAGTTGCGCCTGCACCGCGGCCACGCTCCAGCGCGCCCGGTAACGGTCGCTGGCCAACCCGCGCAAGGCCCCGGCATCGGCCAGCAGCTCACGGGCGCGGGCATCGAGCTGCGCCCGCAGGCACAGGTCGCTGACATCGCGCCAGCCGCACTCGGCCCGCGCCTGTTCGATGCGCAAGGCGTCCTGCTGGCGAAAGCCGCGCACCTGGCGCAGGCCCAGGCGAATGGCCAGGGCGTCCCCTGCCCCCGGCTCCAGGCTGCAATCCCAGTCGCTGTGGCAGACATCCACCGGGCGGATCTCGAGGTGATGACGGCGGGCGTCCTGCAGGATCTGGTCGGGGCTGTAGAAGCCCATGGGCCAGCTGTTGATCAGCGCACAGGCAAAGATTGCCGGCTCGTGGCACTTGAGCCAGCAACTGGCATAGGTCAGCAAGGCGAAGCTGGCGGCGTGGGACTCGGGGAAGCCATAGCTGCCAAAGCCCTTGATCTGCTCGAAGATGCGCTCGGCAAATTCTGCGCTGTAGCCGTTGTCGAGCATGCCCTGGGTCAGCCGTTGGCGGTGCGGCTCCAGGCCGCCGTGGCGCTTCCAGGCGGCCATGGCCCGGCGCAGTTGGTCGGCCTCGCCGGCCGAATAACCGCCGGCGACCATCGCCAGTTCCATCACCTGCTCCTGGAACAACGGCACGCCGAGGGTGCGTTCGAACACCTGCTTCAGCGCATCCGACGGATAGCTCACCGGCTCAAGCCCCTGGCGCCGGCGCAGGAACGGGTGAACCATGTCGCCCTGGATCGGCCCGGGGCGAACGATAGCCACCTCGATCACCAGGTCGTAGAAGTTCTTCGGCTTGAGCCGCGGCAGCATGGCCATTTGTGCCCGCGACTCGATCTGGAACACACCGACGGTGTCGGCGCGGCCGATCATCGCGTAGGTCGCCGCGCAGTCGGCCGGGATGCTGGCCAGGGTCAACCGGCGGCCACGGTGGCGATACAGCAGGTCGAAACAGCGGCGCAAGGCGCTGAGCATGCCCAGGGCAAGAATATCGACCTTGAGCAGGCCGACCAGGTCGAGGTCGTCCTTGTCCCACTGGATCACCGTGCGCTCGTCCATGGCGGCGTTTTCCACCGGCACCAGGCTGTCCAGCGGCTGCTCGGAAATCACGAAACCGCCCGGGTGCTGGGACAGGTGCCGGGGAAAGCCGATCAGCTCGCCGGTCAACGCCAGCACCCGGCGCAGCAACGGGCTGTCGGGGTCGAAACCGGCTTCGCGCAGTTGCTCGGGCGGCGGCAGGCGGTCGCTCCAGCGCCCGCAGCAATCGGCCAGGGCGTTGATCTGCTGCACCGGCAAGCCCAGCACCCGGGCGATATCGCGCACTGCACCGGCAGCGTGGTAGGTGCTGGCCACGGCAGTGAGCGCCGCGCGATGACGACCGTAGCGGCGGAACACGTACTGCAGGACTTCTTCGCGGCGGTCGTGTTCGAAGTCGACGTCGATGTCCGGCGGCTCGTCGCGCTCGCGGGACAAAAAGCGCTCGAACAGCAGGTGGCTTTTCATCGGGTCGAGCTCGGTGATGCCGAGCACGAAACACACCACCGAGTTGGCCGCCGAGCCGCGCCCCTGGCAGAGAATGCCCTGGCCCCGGGCGAAGTTGACGATGTCGTGGACGGTAAGAAAGTAGCTTTCGTAGTTGAGCTCGGCAATCAGTTGCAGCTCGTGTTCCAGGGACTGGCGCGCCTTGTCGCCGATCCCTCCGGGCCAGCGTTCACGGTGGCCGCGCTCGCACAGATGGCGCAGCCAGGCGCTGGCCGTCTGGCCTTCGGGCACCAGTTCGCGAGGGTATTGATAGCGCAACTGGCCCAGGTCGAACTGGCAACGCGCGGCAATGCACAGGCTTTCTTCGAGCAATGCCGGCGGATACAGCTCGGCCAGTTGCGCCAGCGGGCGCAGGTGCCGTTCGCCATTGGCGAACAGGCGCTGGCCGGCCTCGGCCACGCTGCAGTGATGGCGGATGGCGGTCATGCTGTCCTGCAGGGCACGACGACCACGGGCATGCATGTGCACATCGCCGCTGGCCACGGCCGGAATATTGAGGCGCTCGGCCAGGGCCAGCAGCTGTTGCAGGCGCCGCGGGTCATCGGCGCCACGGTGCAGCTCGACCGCCAGCCACAGCCGCTCGGCGAACACCTCGCGCAACCAGTGGCCGCTGGCCTGGTCAGCCTCACTGCCGTCCGGCACCCACAGCGCCAGCAGGCCGTCCAGGGGCGTGGCGAAGTCTTCGCGCAGCAGTTGGTACTCGCCCTTCTTCGCCCGTCGCCGGCCCAGGGTGATGAGTTTGCACAAGTGCTGGTAACCGCCGAGGTTCTCGGCCAGGAGCACCAGCTTGGGGCCGTCGTGCAGGCGCACTTCGCTGCCGACGATCAGCGCCAGGCCCGCCGCCCTGGCTGCCTGCCAGGCGCGGACGATACCGGCCAGGGTGCACTCGTCGGTGATCGCCAGGGCCTGGTAGCCCTGCTGGCGGGCACGCTGGAACAGCTCCTGGGCACTGGAAGCGCCGCGCTGGAAGCTGAAGTTGGACAGGCAGTGCAGCTCGGCGTAGCCCGGGGTGTTCATGCGAACCAGCCCTGTAGCCACAAGCGGCCGTCTTCACCGAGGGTGCGGTAGGCCCAGCCGTACAGACCGCTGGCGGTACGCACCCGGTAGTAGTCGCGGCGCACATCGCCGCCGTCCCACCAGCCGGATTCGATGCGCTCGGCGTCGGTCAGCAACTGCACGCCGACGCCGGGCAAGGCCTGGGGCTCGGCCAACAGCCAGCCCGGGCGCGGCGCACCTGGTAGCGCCAGCGCCTGGCGCGGCCCGTCGCCCGCCTGCCAGGCGCACTCGGGACGGTGATCGGCCTGGGCCGCAAGCCCCCGTACCGCCTCGTCGCCCAGCCGTGCGCGCAGGCGTTCGCGCAGTTGCTCCCAGGGCTGGTTCTGTTGCGGGCGCGGGTCGAACAGTTCGGCGCGCTGCGGCACGAAGGCCGGCAGGTCTTCGGCCAGCAGGCGCAGGTTGCGCACCGGCGCGGCAATCTGCAGTTGCTCAAGGCGGCCACGGGCCAGCTCGAACAGCATCGACGGATCACGCTCGGCCGCCAGCAGGCCGACCGGCACGCAGGTGTCGGGCCCTTCGCCGTGCTCCAGGTGCAGGGCAAAGCGCTGCACGCCGCTGTCGCGCCCGGCGAGGAAGGCGGCAAGGTCGTTGATCAGCCGGCGCAGGGGGAACAGCAGGGCTTGATGGGATTCGACATCGAAGTTCAGCTCCAGGCGCGCATCGAAGCGGTCCGGTGGCAAATAGAATTCCAGGGCCATAGGCCGGCGCCCGAGCAGGCGGTCCAGGTGCAGTTGCACCGCTGCGGCAAAGCGCCGGGCCAGGGCGTCACGGGGCAAGGCCAGGACCTGGCCGAGCTGGCGCAGGCCCATGCGCGCCAAGGCGTTGGCGGCCTCGGCGGGCAGGCCGACGCGGTCGATGGGCATCTGCTCCAGCGCCGCGCGGGTTTGCTGCGGGCACTCAAGGGCCAGGCCGTCGTGGGCATTGGCGAGCATGCGCGCCGCCACCGGGTTGCTGGCCAGGACGATGCGGTGACGAAAACCCAGCGCCTTGAGCTCTGCGCGCAGCCGCGCTTCAAAGGCCGGCCAGGGCCCGAACAGGCCGAGGCTGGACTCGACTTCAAGCAACAGCACCCGTGGGTAATGCAGGCTGACCTGGGAGCTGAAGCGATAGGCCCAGGCGGCCAGAAACTGCTGCAATTGCTCGATAGCTGCCGGGTCGTGCTCGACGCAGGTAAAACTGCCGGCCAGGGCCTGGGCGGTGGTCAGCGCCTGCCCGGCGCGCAGGCCCAGGGCAGCGGCTGGCGGGTTGACCGCCTGCAAGACCCGGCGCTGGGCCGGGCCGCTAAGCAACACCAATGGCGTGTCGGCGTCGTCGCGGGCGCGTAGCACGGCGTCGAGTGCCAGCTGCGGCAGCAGGATACAGGCCCAGAGCATGATCCATCAGCCTCGCCCGGGGCAGGCAATGGGCGTGGCCGGAGCCAGGCCGCCGCGGCACTTGAGCACCCGCCACTGGGCCGGCTGGGCATCGACGGCAATGCGCAGCGCCGCCGGTGACGGGTTGAGCGCAGCCTGTTGCCGGCGACAGGCAAAAGCCAGGGTCTGGCCGCTTTCGGCGGCAACCTGCAAGCGGCGCAAGGCGCGATCATCGGCCTTGTGCGGCCAGCACAGCACGGCGCCGCAACTGCCCGAGCGCAAACACTGCTCGGCGGCCCAGAGTACTTCGCCGGCAGTGGCCTGGACCACTGCCAGCCACTGCAGGTCGACCCCGGCCGCCTGCCAGGCCGGCGGGTAGGGAATGAACGGCGGCGCAATCAGCACCACCCGCTCGCCGGCCTGGGTCAGGCGCGCCAGGCTCGGCCACAACAATTGCAGCTCGCCACAGCCTTCGGCCGCCAGCAGCAGCTCGGTCAGCGCCCCGGGCGGCCAGCCGCCACCGGGCAGTGCCGCATCCAGGGCGGCATGACCGCTGGGCTGCAGGCCCTGGGGCAAGGCCTGCGGGCGGCCCTTCCAGAGCCGTTGCTGGTCGAGCAGGCCGTCGAGGCTGACCACCGCGCCCATCAGCCGCGCCTCACCAGGCCGCAGAACACCCCTTCGATGACGAAGTCGTGCTCCGGGCCGACCTCGATGGGGGCATAGGCCGGGTTGCGCGGCAGCAGGCGGTAATGCCCGCCGGCGCGTTCGAAGCGCTTGATGGTCACCTCGCCGTCCAGGCGCGCGACGATGATCTGCCCGTCACGGGCCTCGGCCTGCTGCTTGATGCCGACCAGGTCGCCATCGAGGATGCCGGCGTCGATCATCGAGTCGCCGCGCACCTTGAGCAGGTAGTCCGGCGAGCGGCTGAACAGGTGCGAATCGAGCATCAGTTGTTCGTGGATATCCACGTCCGGGCCGATCGGCCGGCCGGCGGCAACCTGGCCGAGCACCGGGATCTCCAGCACCTCGGGGCGGCGCAAGGCACCGGCCAGGCGGATGCCACGGGCCTGGTTGGGGGTGACCTCGATGAAACCGGCCTCGGTCAGCGCCTGGATGTGCTTGCGCGCGACACTGCGCGAGGCAAAACCGAAGGCCGTGGCGATGTCGGCCAGGCTTGGCGGCTGGGCCTGATCGGCGATGCGCTGGCGAATGAAATCGAGGATAGCGCGGCGTTTGGGCGATAGTTTATTCATGGAGTACATTTGTACTCTTTTCCTACGCATCTGACCAGCCCCGCTGATCCGGTTATCATGGCCGGCCACCGCAGCGGAAGCCGACCATGCTTGATGCCCTGTTGTTCGACCTCGACGGTACCCTGACCGATACCGACAAACTCCACCTGCTGGCCATGCAACAGCTGTTGCTCGAAGAAGGCCGGGTGTTCACCGAAGCCGAGTTCGATGCCCACGTCAGCGGCCGGGCTAATGCCGACCTGTGCCGTTACCTGTTCCCCGACCGCCCGGTGAGCGAGCACCAGCTGTTCGCCGAGCGCAAGGAGGCGCGCTTTCGCGCCCTGTCGCCAACCTTGCAGCCCACCGCAGGCCTGCTGCGTTTGCTCGAACATGCAGAACGCCAGCGCATCGGCGTTGCCGTGGTCACCAACGCGCCACGGGCCAACGCCGTGCACATGCTCGCCGCCATGGGCCTGGAGCAACGCTTCGAGCATGTGCTGGTGGCCGAAGAACTGCCCCGGGCCAAGCCCGACCCGCTGCCCTACCTCACCGGCCTTGAGCGCCTGCAGGCGCGGGCGACGCATTCGCTGGCGTTCGAGGACTCGGTACCGGGGGTGAAGGCGGCCAGCGGCGCGGGGATATTCACCGTCGGGTTGTCGACCAGCCAGCGGCCTGAAGCCTTGCTGGAAGCCGGTGCGCAGTTGGTGGTGAAGGATTTCGACGATGAGCGCTTGTGGACATTGATCGGGCGGATGTCCGGCTGAAGACTGCGGCGCGCCCATCGCTGGCAAGGCCAGCTCCCACAGGGTTGCGGGGTATGCAGGATCTCTGTGGGAACCGGCCTTGCCGGCGATGAATTCACCACCGTTCATCGCCCTGGCCTCATACCTGTCGAATCCCCCACCCGGCAATCGACCATGAGTACATTCCCCCAGCGGAGCCGTACCCATGGACAACCATCAAAACCCCCAGGTGGTCTCGCGCAGCGAATGGCTCAGCGCCCGCCGCCAGCTGTTGCTGCATGAAAAGGCCCTGACCCACCAGCGCGACGAACTGAGCAAGGCCCGCCGCGCCCTGCCCTGGGTGCGGGTCGACCAGGACTATCGCTTCGAAGGCGCGCAAGGCCGCCTGAGCCTTGGCGACCTGTTCGCCGGCCGCAGCCAGTTGCTGGTCTATCACTTCATGTTCGGCGAAGGCTGGGATGAAGGCTGCCCGGGCTGTTCGTTTCTGGCCGATCATTTCGACGGCGCCAACCTGCACCTGGCCCATCACGACGTGTCGCTGGTGGCGGTGTCGCGCGCACCCTATGCCCAGTTCCAGGCCTTCAAGCAACGCATGGGCTGGAAGTTTCCCTGGGTCTCGTCCCACGCCAGTAGCTTCAACCAGGACTTCGGCGTCGGCGCCAAGGGCAGCGACCAATACAACTATGAGCCGTATTCGGGCGAAGAAACCGAGCTGCCGGGCCTTAGCGTGTTCTACCGCGATGCCGGCGGCACGCTGTTCCACACCTACTCAAGCTACGCCCGCGGCCTGGACATGCTGGTCGGCACCTACAACTTTCTCGACCTGATGCCCAAAGGCCGCAACGAGGAAGGCACCATGGACTGGGTGCGCCATCATGACCGTTACCAAGACCTCGCCCAACCACCCCACTGCTGCCATGAATAGCCGCGCTACCTAGTATTTTTGCCAGTAGCCAGCACGCCCTGGCGGTGCTCGAATGCACCGAGGCCTGTCGACCGACAGGCCCCACCCCGGAGGCAGGGCGTATGGAACTTTTCATCGATCACACCGATTTCGAATCCGACGTTGATCCCTGGAATGGTTGGCAGAAAGGGCCCAATGGCAGCATGTTGACGATCAAGACAGAGCAAGGAAATCACTTTGCCGGATTTGAAAACTTCCAGGGCACCCTCAATGGGCGCATCCTCAACAAAACGCTCGAGGGGCTGACACCCGCAACGCACTACACAATTTCCATGCGCGTCAGACGCCAGAAAGACACGTCGATGACGCCCAGCCTGTGGTTCGAATTGGACGGTAATGAACTGGAGGGGCGAATTGCGGTAGTCGACAAGCAATGGCAAACCCTTCGCTGGACGTTTCAAGCCACCAGCATCACGCAACACCTGGAGTTGCTAGGCCGTGACGGCACAGCACAAACAGGTGGGGATATCAGCTTTGACGATATCCGCATTCACCCCACCACCATCACGGAAAACTTCGACGGCCAGGCAAATCATCTGATCGACCCCGGGCAAAGCATTCAACTGCCGACCATGACCATTACCCTGCTCGAAGGCCCTGCTGGCATCAAGGCCGGTATCGAGCGCTACGCCTATCCAGAGGCAGGTTTGCTGGAGGGCGAAGCGATCGTCCTGCAACGCGGCGTGAGTAAATCTGCTTCAGCTCAACGGCTGCGGATCGCCCCCATTGTACCGTGCGATAGAATCAAGTTCGCCTGGACCTGGAGACAACGTCCGGGCGAAGTCGAGTTCTACGATGAGCAAGGCCAGCGGCTCGAAACATTGAGCTTTGACGGGGAGCCGAAACATCATTGGGTGGAGTATCAAGCGCCAGCCAATCGCCCGATCGCCTCGCTGGTGTTTACCTCGCGCGACTACGCCTTCCTCGATTTTTTCACTTTCTCTCAACTACCCGACGAGGCCGCGACAACACTCAACACTGTGTTCATCGATCACACCGATTTCGAACCCGGCAATGACCCATGGAATGCTTGGCACAAAGGCCCCAATGGCCAGGCGCTGGCGCTGACCTGCGATGGCAGCAACCAATGGGTGCACTTCGAAAATTTTGCCGGTCACCTGTTGGGCAGTGTGATGCGCAAGGCACTGGCAGGCCTGACACCCGGCACCGACTATCGCCTGTCGATGCGGGTAAAACGCAACGGCAACAGCTCCAAGACCCCTCACCTGTCATTCGAGCTCGATAGCGCCCGACTCGAAGGCGAGTTTGCCGTCACCGCGCCGGAATGGCAGACCCTGCGTTGGCAGTTCCGCGCCCAGGAGCACTCCCACACCCTCGAGCTGATCGGGCGTGACGATACCGGCAACGGCAGTGATAACGGTGCTGACTTCAGCTTCGATGATATCCGCATCTACCCGTTGCTGATCAACGAGAGATTCCGTGATTACGATACCCCGCAGCTTATCGGCGCCGGCCAACGCCTGGTACTGCCGACCATGACCATCAGTTTGCCTAACGATGCCCCGGCCAGAGCCGGACTTCTTTTGGGCGGTCTCCACTACAATTACCTGGGTGTTTCGTATGGGGAACATCATCCGGATGTCTTCGCAAAAGCTTGATATAAATCTTGCCTTACCCTGCACAAGAATCAGGTTTGAATGGATCGTCAGAGACAAACGCGGAGAAGTTGAGTACTTGGATTCGCAAGGTACTCTTCTGCACAGACAGATCCTTGAGCGCCCCGATTCCACTGCGCGTGATTGGCTGGAGTATGAGGCCCCGGCGGACAGCAACATAGCCCTGATCCGTGTCATCGCAAACGACGCCTCTTTACTCGGCGACTTCACTCTCTGGTGCCAATGACCCTGGCATTTTTATCCCAAACTGTATCCTGACCCAGCTTTGCCCTACAGTAACGCGCGTCAATACTCGCGTTACTGTACAGGGCCTGCCTTGCATGATCATCCAGCCACAAAAACCCTCCATCCGCGTCCTGCTGTTTTCGCTCAAGGGCTCGATCATCCCGGCGATCTGGCGCAAGGTGCTGTATACGGTGCTGATCAGCTCGGCAGTGGTAGCCACCCATGGCACCCTGTTCGAGTACAAGGTGATCCTCACCGCCACGCCCTTTACCCTCTGGGGCCTGACCCTGGCGATCTTCCTCGGCTTTCGCAACACCGTGGCCTACCAGCGCTTCTGGGAAGCGCGCACGCTGTGGGGCGAGCTGCTGATCGTCAGCCGCAACCTGACCCGCCAGACCCTGAGCCTGCTGCCCGACCTCGACGCCAGCCAGCGCCGCGCCCTGCTCGACCCCTTGATTGCTTTCGCCTACGTGCTGCGTGACCAGTTGCGCGGCACCCCGGCCTGCGCCGACCGCCAGCGCCTGCTCGACACCCCGACGCGCACCACCCTGGCCAGCAGCGATGCGCCTGCCAGCCGCCTGCTCGGCCTGCTCGGCCAGCGCTTCATGGCCCAGGCCCGCGATGCCGGCGCCGGCGAGGTGATCCAGGCCAACCTCGACCAGCAGCTCAACCGGCTGTCGTACGTGCTTGGCGGTTGCGAGCGGATCAAAAACACGCCCATCCCCTACCCCTACATCCTCATGCTGCACCGCATCGTCCACGTCTACTGCTTCCTGCTGCCGTTCTGCCTGGTCGACAGCATCGGCTGGTTCACGCCGTTTGCCGTGTGCGTGCTGGCCTATACCTTCTTCGGCCTGGATGCCCTGGGTGACCAGATCGCCGACCCGTTCGACACCCAGCCCAACGACCTGGCCCTGGACGCCATGTGCCGCAACCTGGAAATCGCCGTGCGCGAGCTGGCCGATGAGGCGGCGCCGGCACCACTGCAACCGGTCAAAGGGGTTCTGTTGTAAGCGAGGGTTCTTCAGTACGCGCGGCATAGCGCTGGGCCAGTACCGCGCAGACCATCAGCTGGATCTGGTGGAACAGCATCAGCGGCAGGATCATTGCACCGATACCGCCGCCGACGAACAGCACCTGGGCCATCGGCACGCCGGTGGCCATGCTTTTTTTCGAGCCGGCAAACAAAATGGTGATGCGGTCTTCGAGGTTGAAGCCCAGCCAGCGCCCAAGCGCGCCGGTCAGCCACAGCACCAGCGCCAGCAGCAGGCAGCAGACCAGCGCCAGGCCCAGCAGGCGCGACGCAGGTACTGCATGCCACAGGCCGCTGACCACCGCATCGCTGAAGGCGGTATAAACCACCAGCAGGATCGAACCCTGGTCGACGCTCTTCAACCAGCGGGCATTGCGCGCCACCCAGGCGCCGATCCAGCGCCGCGCCAGTTGCCCGGCCACGAACGGCACCAGCAGTTGCACAACGATTTTCAGCACGGCATCGAGGCTCGAGCCGCTGTCACCCTCGACGCCCATCAGCAGCACCACCAGCAACGGCGTCAAGACGATGCCGAGCAAACTCGACGCCGCCGCGCTGCAGATCGCCGCCGGTACGTTGCCACGGGCCAGCGAGGTAAAGGCGATGGCCGACTGCACCGTGGCCGGCAAGGCGCACAGGTACAGCACGCCCAGGTACAGTTCATCGCCCACCAGCGGCAGCAACAGCGGCTTGAGCAGCATGCCCAGTAGCGGAAACATCACAAAGGTGCAGGCAAACACCAGCAGGTGCAGGCGCCAGTGCCCGGCACCGGCGGCGACCGCCTCACGCGAGAGCTTGGCGCCATGCAAAAAGAACAGCAGGCCGATGGCAAGGTTGGTCAACCAGCCGAACAGCACGGCGCCACTGCCTTCGCAGGGCAGCAGCGTGGCAATGAGGATGACCCCGAGCAGCGCCAGGGTGAAATTGTCGAACAGCATCCGCAGGTACTTCATGGCCGCTCCCGGCTTGTTATTGTGGCGCCGCAGACGTTAAGGTCTTTGCCCGATCTTGACTAACGCCAGCGCCCCGCCAGTGTCGCCAAAAGGACAACCGCCCGCCTTCACCCCGCAGTCACTGGAGCAGCTGACGGCACTGCCGCGCCCGGTGTATGGCCATGTGCAGGCGCTGCCCAACGTGGTGCTCGGCTACCGCCATAGCCATCCGTGGGGGCAGTTGTCCTATGCCATTCGCGGCGTGCTGGAGGTGCACACCGACCAGGGTTTCTACCTGGTGCCGCCGCAGCGCGCAGTGTGGCTGCCAGCGCACGTGCCGCACCGGGTCAGTTGCGCCGACGACACCTGCCTGCGCAGCCTGTACCTGGAACAAGCACCGGCAAGCTGGCGCGAGCCGCAATGCCGGGTAGTCGCGGTCAAGCCGCTGTTGCGCGAGCTGATCCGCAGCTTCAGCGAACTGCCAGTGGAATACGACAGCGAGGGCCCCGACGGGCGCCTGGTGCAGGTGCTGCTCGACCAGCTGGACAATGCAGAACAACAGCAACTGATGCTGCCGCTGCCACTGGACCCTGACCTGCGCGCCCTGTGCAGCCACCTGCAGGCACAACCCGATTCGCCGACCGGGCTGGCCGACTGGGCGCGGCAAGCCGGCGTGTCGGAGAAAACCCTGAGCCGGCGTTTTCAACGCGAAACCGGCCTGAGCTTTCGCCTCTGGCGCCAGCGCATGCGCCTGCTTTGCGCCCTGCCGGCCCTTGAGCGCGGCGAGCGGGTCACCGACGTGGCCCTGGCCTGCGGCTACGAATCACTGTCGGCGTTTATCGCCGCCTTCGGCAAGCAGTTCGGCCTGCCGCCGGGGGAGTTCTTTCGCGCACGCAACGGCAGTGATGGTTGAGCGCCTGCACGTCGAAATCCGCCGACCAGCCTGATACTCTTGCGCCCATTGCTTTTTGCCTCTTGCCAGAAAAGGAGTTCCCATGGCAACGCTCACCGTCCGCGACGAGTCGGTTTCGGGCGAAGTCTTCGACGATTTCGCCCTGCACTTTGCCACCGACACCATCACCGTGCGCCAGCTGATCCGCGAACGGGTCCATCAGGAAGTCCTGCAGCGCAGCACTGAGACCGGCCACAGTCGGCGCCAGCGCCTGGTCAGCCCCGAACCGCTGGAAGCTGCGCTCAATGGCGAGCCTGTCGTCGAGCGCCAGACCATCGACTGGCGCAAGCAGGTCGACATCGCCTGTGAGGCCTTCGAGCGCAATGGCTTTTTCATCCTGCTCGACGAGCGTCAGGCCGAAAGCCTCGACGAAGTCCTGACCATCCGCCACGACAGCGTGGTCAATTTCATCAAACTGACCCCGCTGGTAGGAGGCTGAACCTCATGGCACTGGAACAACTTCAGGCGTTTCGCCACGACCGCGCGCAAACCGAACTGGGCCCGGTCGAGCACATCGGCCCGGACGGCTACCCGCTGCTGGCCGGCTCCGAACTGCGCCACGAGCATGAGCTGATCGGCGAACTGCTACCGCTGCTGCAAAAAATTCACGGCCGCCCCGACGCCATGGTCTTCGCCCTGGGCAAATTGCCGGCGGTGATGGCCCTGAGCCCTGACCCGGCGCTGCGCACGCGCCTGGTGCTGGCGCTGATCGAACGGGTGGTGGCCTACAACGGTGAGCTGAGCACCGCCAGTGCTGGGCATGCCTTCTCGCACATTTTCGACTACGGCGTACTGCCGGCGCTGATGACCTGGCTGATGGAAAACGGCGCCGACGTCGGCCAGCTGGCCGAGCCTGTGCTGCAGTGGTTCACCAGCTACCGCTTCGCCTATTACGGCACCCTGCCGACCCTGACGGTGGCCGACTGGGTCATCGCGCAACACTTCAGCACAGTGCCAACCGACCTGCGTGACCTGCTGATCATGCTGCGCAGCCAGTGCGCCGACCTGGGCCACTACGGCAACTTCGGCGAACAACTGCTGGCCAAGCTCGACCCGCTGCTGGGCAGCGGCGCCTGGCAGGTGCTGGCGCCGTGCGAACACTGGACCCAGCTGGCCCTGGAAGACCTCGAACAACTGAGCCCCGAGGTGCGCGAAGACTGGCTGGCGCTGTTGCGTCAGGCCGCTGCGGCAACTTCGGCGCGGCCCTCGGCTAAATGGCTGAAGAACGCCCAGGCGCTGTTGGCCAAGGTCGGTGAAGCACCGCTGCGGGCGGCACTGCTGCGCTGGTTTGCGCGGGTCGATGCCGGGCGCTGCGGCGCGTTGCTCAACGTCGGCTGGGAAAGCACCGATGACCGCGCACGCATGCACGATGGCAACGCCACGGTGCTGCGCGGCCTGTTGTGGATGTGCGCGCCGCTGGCCGACAGCGAACTGACCCGGGCCATCGCCCGCCTGGCCCTGAGCGCCTACCGCAAGGTGCGCGGCATCGGCCCACGGGCGCCCAAGGTCGGCAACGCGGCGGTGTTCGCGCTGTCGTCGATCCCAACCAGCGAAGCGGTCGGGCAACTGGCCTTGCTCAAGGTGCGGGTCAAGTTCGGCACCGCGCAGAAGGAAATCGAAAAAGCCTTCACCAGCGCCGCCCAAGCACTGCAACTGCCCCGTGACCAGATCGAAGAACTCGGCGTGCCGACCTACGGTCTGGAGCAGGTCGGCCTGCGCCGCGAAAGTTTTGATGACGGCGCCTTTGTCGCCGAGCTCAAGGTCGATGGCAAGGCCGCTACCCTGAGCTGGTTCCGCGCCGACGGCACGCCGCAAAAATCGGTGCCGGCCAAGGTCAAGGCCGACTACAAGGACGAGCTCAAGGAGCTGCAAGGCGCGCTCAAGGACATCGGCGCCATGCTGCCGGCCCAGGCCGAGCGCCTGGACAGCCTGTTCCTGCTGGAAAAACACTGGCCGTACGATCAATGGCAGGAGCGTTACCTCGACCACCCGCTGATCGGCACCCTGGCGCGGCGGTTGATCTGGGTGATCAGCGACGGCGGCCAGCAGCACGCCGTGGTGTTCAACGAAGGCTGCCTGCAAACCCTGGACGGTAAAACCATCAGCCCTTCCAGGGCGGCGCAAGTGCGCCTTTGGCACCCGATCGGCCGCCCGCTGGAGGAGGTCCTGGCCTGGCGCGAGCGCATTGAAGCGCTGCAGATCACCCAGCCGTTCAAGCAGGCCCACCGCGAGGTCTACCTGCTGACCGAAGCCGAGCGCAACACCGCCAGCTACTCCAACCGCTTCGCCGCGCACATTTTGCGCCAGCACCAGTTCCACGCCCTGGCCGCCGCCCGCGGCTGGCGCAACAAGCTGCGGCTGATGGTCGATGACACCTACCCGCCGACCACCCGCGAGCTGCCGGCCTGGGGCCTGCGTGCCGAGTTCTGGATCGAGGGCGTGGGCGACGACTATGGCGTCGATACCAACGAAGCCGGCGCCTTCCTGCGCCTGAGCAGCGACCAGGTACGCTTCTACCCCATCGACGCCGCCCAGCGCAGCGCCCATGCCGGTGGCGGCGGTTATGCCTTGAACCGCTGGGATAACGCCGTGGACGCTGCGCCCTTGCCGCTGGACCAGGTGCCGCCGTTGGTGCTCAGCGAAGTGATGCGCGATGTCGACCTGTTCGTCGGCGTCGCCTCGCTGGCCAACGACCCGCTGTGGGCCGACGGCGGGCCGGACGGCCGCTACCGCGATTACTGGCACAACCACTCGTTCGGCGAGCTGGGCGCCACCGCGCAAACACGCAAGCAATTGCTGGAAAAACTGCTGCCGCGCATGACCCGCCTCAAAGACAAATGGACCCTGCACGGGCGCTTCCTGGAGGTCACCGGCAAGCTGCGCAGCTACAAGATCCACCTGGGCTCGGGCAACATCCTGATGCTGCCCAACGATCAGTACCTGTGCATCGTCCCCGACGCCAAGGCGCGGCAGAAAAACACCCCGCAGTACCTGCCGTTCGAGGGCGACGCGCTGCTGTCGATCATCCTCTCCAAGGCCTTGCTGCTGATTGACGACGACAAGATCAGCGACCCGACCATTACCCGGCAGTTGGCTTTGAAGTGACTGGCCGCTCTACTTGGCTGACCAGGGAAGGAAAGCAAATGACGTGCACGCATTACGCAATGATCGAAGATAGTGTGCCTGGTGATCCCGAAGGTCTGGTCATCCTTGACTGCATTACCGCTGAATCCGCCGACGCCTTGAGAGGGTTAAAATGGGCAAATATTCAACCCGGTAACGAACACCTTGAAAATACCTTGCTGCTGACAATCCGCCAACGTGACCTGTTGAATCTGCCTATTTGGGGCGACTTCTTTTTATTGCGCCCCGCCCCAGCCTGGATCTGTTTCAACTTGAACGATTCGGGCGCACCTGCCGAAGGAGTTGAGGCCACGTTCGTCGGCCTCGCTGGCGAACGGGAAGAAGCGCCACTCAGATTGACGTTAAGCGACATGCGCTGGGCCTCCCCCCAATTGCAATCATTGGCGCTCCTGACGGGTCTTTCGGTACGCAAGCAACGCATCCTCGACGTGCTTGAACAAGCCGCCGCAAAAGCGGGCCCTTCACGATGGACGGTTGCTTATGACGTTGGACAAGGCAATGCAAACGCCCTGGTCGACGAAGGCGGTCACCCTCGACTGTTTTACGACCTGGGTTGGCCGACCAGCTTCAATGCCCGCACTCGTCCGGCCAACAGACCTGCTTTGCTGGCTGGCGACAGGTGCTGTAGCCACGACTCGCTCCCCGCCCCAGTAGTGCTCTCTCACTGGGATTTTGACCACTGGGCATTTGCAGTTGCCAATACCAGTTACAACTTCGGCAAGAAAGCCGCCCATATCACCTTCGATCCTCTGGCTCTGCAACGCTACTGGATTGTTCCGCGGCCGCCTACCCGATACCGGGGGGTCGGACTGGGCCCAACCCATTTGCGTTTCATCAGTCAACTTGGTCAGCGACTGGTTTGGCCCAACCGGTTAAGGCGAGTTGCCTTCAGTGCCGGTGTCATCACCCGCACCGACCCGGTCACGGACCCATATGACCGCAACAACCAAGGGCTAGCGTGGTTCGTAATGGAGAATCAAAGCGCCCAGACGGCTATCTTGCTTCCTGGAGATATTGAATACGCCAAGTTGCACTGGCCAGCGTCGGCGCCCGACCTGCTTTCTCTGGTTGCCAGCCACCACGGTGGGCGCGCAGGAGCGCCCCCGATGGCAGCGATCCCCGCAGCAAGCCATCTGACGCTTTCGCTCGGTGCTGGCAACGTCCATCGCCACCCTAGCGCAGCGGCCCTGAGAAACCATAGCCTGTGCGGTTGGCCCACCCCACTGAGCACCAGTAATCGCTCGACGCCCCCAGGCTCATTATTGGCCACTGGCTCAGTGCTGATCCCCTTGAACCCTCTAGCGCTCAGGCCCACTTTCAGTTGCCCGACACTGATTGCCAGTAATCTGGTCCCGACCCAATAACACTCCCTCAGTCAAAGGATTGCCGATGATTGCCCAACTACTGATACCGCTATGAGGTGGTTCATGCTCGCCCTGGCGCTGGTCGCTAGCGTCTGCACCGCCGATGACGAAGACTACCCGGACCCGCTGTACGGCTTCGTGGTCGGTTCCTATGCGCTGATCGGGAAAGAACCCGACAACGGCGCCAGCTATGCCGGCCAGGCCACGCTGCGCTATGTGGACGGGCAACTGCTGCTGGCAACGACCATTGACGGCAAGACCCGCACCGCCATCGGCCAGGTCGAGGTCGCGGCCATTGCCAAGGCCAAGGTGCTGCGTTTCACTTGGCCCGGTCACCGTTCGACCTGCCTGATCCACGGCGACCTGGACAACTACGCGCGCCTGACCTGCTACTGGCAACGCGACGGCGTCGAGCACAAGGAGCCGGGCATGGAAAGCTACTTCCCGACCGCCACCTGGCCGGAGAATCGCCAATGACAGCCGAGGCCGAGCGCCCGCACGTGGTGGTCATCGGCGCCGGTATCGTCGGTGCCTCGATTGCCTATCACCTGAGCAAGCACACCCAGGTGACAGTGATCGACAAGGGCCAGCCGGGCCTGGGGGTCACCTCGCGAGCCTTTGGCTGGATCAACACCACGGCGCCGCAGCCTGGCGAATTCGCCGCCTTGCGCAATCTGGCGATTGGTGAGTATCACCGCCTGCAAGACGAGCTAGGCACGGCGCCGATCAACTGGAGCGGCGCACTGTCGTTCAGTGCAGCGCCCTTGCCCGCCGCTGGCGTCGAGCCGATCGACCCGGCTCGCGTGCGAAAGCTTGAGCCGCAGTTCAAAGCGCCACCGCAGCAGGCGCTGTTTGCACCGCAGGAAGGCTCAATCGACCCGCTGGCGATGACCCGTTTGCTGCTGGAACGCGCCCAGGCCAACGGCGCCAGGGTGCTGAGCGACACACAGGTGCTGGCGATTGAATGCCGGGACGGCGCCGTCGCGGCGCTTGTCAGCGCAGAGGGACGGATCAGTTGCGAGCGCCTGGTCGTAGCGGCAGGCACCGCGTGCAAGGCCTTGCTGCAGCCCTTGGGCGTCAGCTTGCCACTGCATCCGTCGCCGTCGATCCTGATCCGCCTGCGGGCGCAACAGCGGCTGGTGCACACCCTGATCGCCAGCAGCGAACTGGAAATCCGCCAACCGACGCCGGAGCTGATCCTGGCCGCCGAAGACTACCTCGACGCCGACGGCGAAGACGGTCCCCAGGGCATTGCCCAGCGGGCGCGCACTACCATCCGCAACAGTTTGCACGGCGGCCAGGGCCTTGAGCTAATCAGTACCGAGGTTGGCTTGCGACCCATGCCGGATGATCGCATCCCCATTATCGGTGCCTTGCCAACTGTCAGCGGCCTGTACCTGGCGGTGATGCACTCGGGCGTGACCCTGGCGGCCGTGGTCGGCCGGCTGGTGGCCCAAGAGCTGATCGACAGCCGACTGGCGCCCGAGCTGCAAGGCTGCCGGCCTTCGCGTTTCAGCCTGTAGCTGCCTTCAACAGCCAGGCTTTGAACGCCGCCATCGCCGGGCTTTCGGCCTTGGACTGCAGGCGCGTCAGCCAGTAGCTGCCGGTACTGATGCCCAGGGCAAATGGCTGGCGAATGGCATCGCTGGCCAGCAGGCGTTCGAACATAAGCGGTGGCGCCAGGGCCACACCGGCGCCTTGCAGGGCGGCGTCCATCATCCCCAGCGACGAATCGAAGACCATGGTCCGCGACGGCTGTACCGCGCCCGGCAGGCCAGCGGCCTGGAACCATTCGGCCCACTCGTCGCTGCGGTAGGAACGCAGCAGGGTGTGTTGCAGCAGGTCGGCCGGGCTGTGCAACTGCACGGCAATCGACGGCACGCACAACACCGACAGCGGCGCCTCCAGCAACGGCTGGGCATCGATGCCATGCCAGGCGCCGCTGCCAAAGCGGATGGCGTAGTCCAGGCCTTCGGCGGCGATATCGACGCGGTTGTTATTGGTCGACAGGCGCAAATCGATAAACGGGTGCAGGGCCTGGAACTCGGGCAGGCGTGGCAGCAGCCAGCCGAGCGCAAAGGTGCCCACCGCGCCGACGGTGAGTACTTCGCGGTAATGGCCGCCATCGAAGCAGTCGAGGGTCTGGGCGATGCGGTCGAAGCATTCGCGCAGCACCGGCAGCAAGGTTTCGCCTTCACGGGTGAGCATCAGCCCGCGCGGCAGGCGCTTGAACAGGGCGACCTTGAGCTGGGCCTCGAGGCTCTTGACCTGATGGCTGACCGCCGCCTGGGTCACGCACAGCTCGATGGCCGCGCGGGTAAAGCTCAAATGCCGGGCCGAGGCCTCGAAGGCACGCAGGGCATTCAGGGGCAGGTGTGGTCGGATCATGCAGACTCCCAAATTTTTCTAATGGCTGCTGCGAAATATCATCGTTTGTGCAACCTGGGCAAAGCGCCTAGATTGGCGCTCCCTGCTGCAGCCAGGCTCACAACAGTCCACTTAAGGAAAGGTTGCCGATCATGCACCAAAAAACCAACCTCAAGCCAGGGATTCTGGCTGCCTTCAGCCTTTGCCTGGTTGCCGGGCAAAGCCTTGCGCAGACGCCGCTGGAGTCAACGGTAAGCGCCGCCGTGCGCCCGCTGATGCAGCAACAGGCAATCCCCGGCATGGCCGTGGCCATCAGCGTCGATGGCCAGCAGCACTACTTTAACTACGGAGTGGCCTCGAAACAGAGCGGCCAGCCAGTCAATGCCGACACCCTGTTCGAGATCGGCTCGGTGAGCAAAACCTTTACCGCCACCCTTGCAGGCTTTGCCCAGGCCAGTGGCAAGCTGAGCCTTGGCGATACGGCCAGCAAGCACTGGCCCGCACTCAAAGGCACCGCGTTCGATGGCATCACCCTGCTCAACCTTGGGACTTACAGCGCGGGCGGCCTGCCCTTGCAGTTCCCTGACGCGGTCAAGGGCGAAGCCGACCTGGCCGGCTACTACGGCCACTGGAAAGCCGACTACGCGCCGGGCACTCAGCGCTTGTATTCCAACCCCAGCCTGGGCCTGTTCGGCTACCTCACGGCGAAAAGCCTGGGAACGCCGTTCGCCCAGTTGATGGAACAACAGCTGCTGCCGCAACTGGGCCTGCAGCACAGCTACCTGCAAGTGCCTGGCGCGCAGATGGGCAACTATGCCCAGGGATACAACAAGCAGGACCAAGCGGTGCGCGTCGGCCCCGGGCCGCTGGATGGCGAGGCCTATGGATTGAAAGTGACCGCCGTGGACCTGCTCCACTACCTGGACCTGAACATGCAGCCGCACAGCCTGAGCAAACCGCTGCAACGGGCCATCGCCACCATCCAGACCGGCTATTATCAGGTCGGTGCCATGACCCAGGGCCTGGGTTGGGAGCAGTATGCCTACCCGGTCAGCCTTGAGCAGTTGCAGGCCGGCAATGCGCCGTCGATGGTGCTGGAGCCGCAACCTGTGAGCTGGCTGAAACCGGCGCGGCCGCTGCCAGCCGACACCTTCTTGAACAAGACCGGCTCGACCGATGGTTTTGGTGCCTACGTGGCGTTCGTACCGTCAAAACGCATCGCCATTGTGTTGCTGGCGAACAAGAACTACCCGATTGCCGAGCGGGTGAAGGTGGCGCATCAGATTCTCACGACGCTTGACCCGCGATGAGGCCAGCAGGCCTCACGGCAACCCGTTGCGCCCATGCAAGCGATAGCCTTCACGTTCGTTCAGGCGCTCATAGTAAGCCTCGACCGCCGGCAACGCCGGGCGCTCCATGGGGGTCTGCAGCCAGCGGTTAACCGACAGGCCGATGGCAATGTCCGCCAGGGCAAAGTCCTGGCCACTGACATAGGCCCCGGTACGTTCCAGCTGGCGCTCGAGGATGGTCATGTGCTTCGCCCAGTTGCGGCAACCCGCCGCCAGCGCTTGCGGGTCCTGGTGGGTCGGTGCCTTGCGCACCAGCGAGACAAAGGCGTAGCTCCACGAACCGTTGAGGTCGGTGGCCTGCCAGTCCAGCCATTGATCAACCCGCGCCCGCGCCTTCGGTTCGGCCGGGTACAACGCCTGGCCGCCATACTGGGCGGCGAGGTAGCGGATGATGCTGTTGGACTCCCACAAGACAAAATCGCCGTCGACAATCACCGGCACCATGGCGTTGGGGTTCAGCGCCAGGAACGCCTCATCCTCGGTCGAGCGAAAGCCCGAGCCCCAATCCTCGCGCTCGAACGGCAGCTGCAATTCGGCGCAGGTCCACAGCACCTTGCGCACGTTGATCGATGAAGCCTTGCCGAGTATCCGTAGCATCATTCACTCCTGATGGTCATGTTGTCCCAGGTGTTGCAAAAACAGGCTGAACAGCTCCGATTGGGACGAGACCCCAAGCTTGCTGTAGAGGTTGCGCCGGTGCACCTTGACCGTCTCCTGGGAGATGTCCAGGCGCTTGGCGATGGCCTTGCTGGAGTTGCCGCGCAGCACCAGGCGGGCGGTTTCCAGCTCACGCGCCGACAGCGTGTCGCTGCCAAAATGCTCCAGCGCCCGCTCGACCGGGGTCGAATGCTCGGCAACCTGCCGGGGATGCTGCTGGTGCCAGTGCTGGCGCATCAAGGCCAGCAGCCACGGCGCCAGCAGGCTCAGCTGGCCTATGGTCGCAGTGTCGTAACGCTGGTTGGCGCCCAGCGAGATGGCCAGGACCTTGCCCGCATCGAGGTTGAGGATCAGTTGCAGCTCGTCCTCGCCGACCAGGGCACGAAAGTAGTTGTTGAAGTAGTCGCTCTTGCGAAACTCGTCCGGGGCGACCTCTTCCATGCGGTACACGCCATCGGCAAGGCCGTCGCGCATGGCCTGGATGAACGGATCGAGCAGGTACAGACCGCCCAGGTACAGGGGCGCTGCCGCCGGCGCATCGCGAAAGCCGCGGTCGAATTCCTCCAGCACCTGCGGCGCGCCCTCGCGCTCCACCAGCAAGGCCAGGGCGGTGTCGCACGGCAGCAGTTGATCGAGCAGCACGATCAGCTGATGCCAGAACCCCGGCTTGCCCAACTGGTCGATGGCCCGGGCCAGGCCATGGTGATGGGCAGCGGCTTCGAATAGCAGGTTCACCGGTAACTCCTAGGGGGTAACGATTGGGGGGAATCGCCAGCGGCAGGTCGGGCTCCTAGACTCTGCACACCGGCACGCAGTATTGCCGTTGCTCAAGCACTTGTCATGCGCTGCGAACAACGGCCCTTGCGCGCCCCTCGAACCTTCCAACAGGAGCTGTGAATCAATGCGTGTACGTGATCTGGGCATTCGTATCGGCGTCGGCACCCCTGGCGCGTTCAACGCCATTACCGACGTGCCGGGCGTGCGTGTCGGCCATCACACCGTGCAGCGCGGCAGCGGCGACCACGCGGTCAATACCGGCGTCACGGTGATCGAACCACGGGCCCAGGCCGCCAGCCTGCAGCCGTGTTTTGCCGGTGTGCACGTGCTCAACGGCAACGGCGATGCCACCGGCCTTGAGTGGATTCGCGAAGCCGGCCTGCTGACCACGCCGATTGCCTACACCAACACCCACAGCGTCGGCGTGGTCCGCGATGCGCTGGTGGCGGCCGAGCGCGAGATGGCCAAGGCCCGCACCTACTGGTGCATGCCGACGGTACTGGAAACCTACGACGGCGTGCTCAACGACATCTGGGGCCAGCACGTAACGGCCGAGCATGTCCACGCCGCACTGGCCGCGGCGCAATCGGGGCCGGTGGCCGAAGGGTGCGTCGGCGGCGGTACCGGGATGATCTGCCACGAGTTCAAGGGCGGTATCGGTACCTCGTCGCGGGTCCTGGACCGCGCGGCCGGCGGCTGGACCGTCGGCGTCCTGGTGCAGGCCAACTATGGCGTACGCGGCGCCCTGCGGGTGGCCGGCTACCCGGTCGGCCAGGTGCTGGGCGAGGTGCATTCGCCGTTCAGCGCGCCGCGCAATGTCGGCGAGCCGGGCATGGGCTCGATTGTCATCACCCTGGCCACCGACGCCCCGCTGCTGCCGCACCAATGCACGCGCCTGGCGCAACGGGCCAGCGTCGGCCTGGCACGGGTCGGCGGCGGCACCGAGGACTCCAGTGGCGACATCTTCATCGCCTTCTCTACCGGCAACAGCCTGCCGGCAGCCAACTTCGGCCACCCCGGCGCGCCGACCAGCACGGTTGAGATGGTCAACAACGACCATATCTCGGCGTTGTTCAGCGCAGCGGCGGACGCCGTCGAGGAAGCCATCGTCAATGCCCTGCTGGCTGCCACCGACCTCGAGGCCCATGGCAGCAAGGTCCTGGCGCTGCGCCCCGAGCGTTTGCTTGAGGCCCTGCAGGCGGTCGGCTGGAAGGCCTGACAGCGAAAGGCACTCGTTGCTGCGACAATTTGTCGGTATGGTGGTGTTCTGAAGATGGACGTTTACCCGCTCACAGGAAACCCAGAATGCCCCAACGTGAAGTTATCAATGCATCTGTCAGCCCAAAAGGCAGCCTGGAAACACTGTCTCAACGTGAAGTACAGCAACTGAGTGAAGCCGGTTCCGGCAGCCTGTACACCCTGTTCCGCCAGTGCGCGCTGGCAATCCTCAACACCGGCGCGCACGTCGACAACGCCAAGACCATCCTCGAAGCCTACAAGGACTTCGAGGTACGCATTCACCAGCAAGACCGCGGCGTGCGCCTGGAACTGCTGAACGCCCCGGCCGATGCCTTCGTCGACGGCGAAATGATCGCCAGCACCCGTGAAATGCTCTTCAGCGCCCTGCGCGACATCGTCTACACCGAAAGCGAACTGGCCAGCCAGCGCATCGACCTGGAAAGCTCCCAGGGCATCACCGACTACGTCTTCCACCTGCTGCGCAACGCCCGCACCCTGCGCCCTGGCGTGGAGCCGAAAATGGTCGTGTGCTGGGGCGGTCACTCGATCAGCACCGAGGAATACCAGTACACCAAGAAGGTCGGCCACGAGCTCGGCCTGCGCAAGCTGGACGTCTGCACCGGCTGCGGCCCGGGCGTGATGAAAGGCCCGATGAAGGGCGCGACCATCGCCCACGCCAAGCAGCGCATGAGCGGCAGCCGCTACCTGGGCCTGACCGAGCCTGGCATCATCGCCGCCGAAGCGCCGAACCCGATCGTCAACGAACTGGTGATCCTGCCGGACATCGAAAAGCGTCTTGAAGCCTTCGTGCGCGTCGGCCACGGCATCATCATTTTCCCCGGTGGCGCCGGTACCGCCGAAGAGTTCCTGTACCTGCTCGGCATTCTCATGCACCCGGACAACCGCGGCCTGCCGTTCCCGGTCATCCTCACCGGGCCCAAGAGCGCCGCGCCGTACCTGCAGCAACTGCATGCCTTCGTGCGCGCGACCCTCGGCGACGAGGCCCAGGCGCACTACCAGATCATCATCGACGACCCGGCCGAAGTGGCCCGGCAGATGGTCGACGGGCTCAAGGAGGTCAAGCAGTTTCGCCGCGAGCGCAACGACGCCTTCCACTTCAACTGGCTGCTGAAGATTGAAGAAGGCTTCCAGCGCCCCTTCGACCCGACCCACGAGAACATGGCCGGGCTCAAGCTCAGCCGCGCGCTACCGCCTCACGAACTGGCCGCCAACCTGCGCCGGGCGTTTTCCGGGATTGTCGCCGGCAACGTCAAGGACAAGGGCATCCGCCTGATCGAAGAGAAAGGCCCGTACGAAATCAAAGGTGACAGCGCCGTGCTCGAACCCCTCGGCCACCTGCTGCAGGCGTTCGTCGACCAGCACCGGATGAAACTGCCGGGCGGTGCCGAATACGTGCCCTGCTACCGCGTCGTGAGCTGATTCAAGCCCCGCCCCCGCTTGCGGGCACAGCCTGTGCCCGCAACATTTGCTGCTATTTTCCTACCCCCTTCAGTGAACCTGCCCGCAGAAATATGGTCTTTCAGCAGGCGGCCTGCGCGCACGCCGACTGTTCACCGGCCCAGTCATCGGGCTTTTATTGTTTATTTCACGCGAAGACCATCATGCCTATCTCTCGTCCCGTTTCTGCGGCGCCCGCGCTGTTTTCCTCCTGCAACCCGGGCGCGCGCCGCCTGCTGACCGGCAGCCTGATAGGCGCCCTGCTGGTTTTGGCCAACCCGCTGTATGCCGAAGAGGCAGCGCCCAGCAGCGAGCGCTGGGTCAGCGACAGCTTGAGCACCTACGTGCGTAGCGGCCCTACTGACGGCCACCGCATTGTCGGCAACCTCAAGTCCGGGCAAAAGGTCACACTACTGACCACCCAGGGCAACTACAGCCAGGTGCGCGGCGAATCCGGCGACACCGTGTGGATCACCAGCAGCGACCTGCAGGCAGTGCCCGGCCAGGCCGAGCGCCTGCCGCAACTGACCGAGCAGGTGACCCAGCTCAGCGAACAGCTCAAGACCATCGACGACAGCTGGAAGACCCGCGTGCAAGGCATGCAAGAGACCCTCGACTCGCGCAAGGCGCTGATCGACGAGCTGCAAGCACGCAGCAAGGCGCTCAATGCCGAGCTGAGCGACACCCAGTCGGAACTGCGCAGCACCCAGGCGCGCCTGGGTGACGAGAACAAACAGGTGTTGATGCGCTACATGGTGTACGGCGGCGGCATCGCCGGTGCCGGTTTGCTGGCGGGCTTGATCTTGCCGGCCTTGAGCCGTGGGCGCAAAAAGAATGACCGCTGGTTCTGATGGCTGATTGCGGGGCTACTGCGTAGCCCATCGCCGGCAAGGGCGGCTCCCACAAGAGCGCTACTTAGCGGTCGTGATCCGCAGCATCCAGCCAAAGGTCATCCCCGCCGCCGCCAGCAATATCAAGCCGGAACCGGCCAGTTGCAGCGCACTCAGCGGATGCCCCAGGGCCAGCCAGTCGACCAGGATCGCCACCACCGGATAGATGAACGACAAGGCGCCGACCAGGCTGGTGGGGATTTTCTGGATGGCGCTGTACAGCAGGGTCGACATCAAGCCGGTGTGGACGATGCCGATCGTGGCCAGCAGTGCCCAGGTAGCGGGCGCCAGGGCCAACCCCGGCAGCTGCGCAAACGGCGCCAGCAGCAGCACCCCGACCAGCATCTGGATCAACACGATCAGGTGCGGCGCCACCCCCTGCAAACGCTTGGTGATAGCGGCAGCGACGGCATAGAAAAACGCCGCGCCCAGGGCCATCAGCACGCCCAGGCGGTAGTCTGCGGCAACGCTGTCAACGCTCGATCCGGCCATGACGATCAGCAGCATCCCGGCGAACGCCGCCAGCAACCAGCCAGCCTTGTTGGCAGTCATCTTCTCGGCGAACAGCAGCATGCCCAAACCCACCAGCATGAACGGCTGGGTGTGATAAACCACGGTGGTAACGGCAATCGAAGCATGGGTATAGGCACTGAACAGCAACACCCAGTTCAGCACCAGCGCGACCCCGCCCAACACCGCCGCCAGCGCCTGGCGGCCGCTAATCACCCTGCGCCGGAGCAAGCCCAGGCCGGCACAGGCCAGCAGCAACGCCAGCGCGCCAAACAGGCAACGCCAGAACACCACAGCCGCTGCCGGCTGGTCTGCGGCCAGCACGAACCAGCCCACCGTGCCGGAGATCACCATGGCCGCGGTCATCTCCAGGGTGCCACGTGTTTTCAGCTGCATGCTGAATCGACTCCTGTCATATCGAACAAAGGTCCGCTATGCTGAACAGATGAGTAGCGTTCGTCAAGGCGAACAAATGACCGGTATAGAGAACATATGATCGAAACCCATTCCCCCATCCTGCTGCTGGCCAGCGCCATCCGCCGCGAGCGCGAGCGCCTGGGCCTGTCGGTGACCGAGCTGGGCAAGCGCGCGGGCCTGGCCAAGTCGACCCTGTCGCAACTGGAGTCCGGGGTCGGCAACCCCAGCCTGGAAACCCTCTGGGCCCTGGCCACTGCGTTGCAGGTGCCGGTCAGCCGGCTGATGGGCCAGCCGCGCCAGCACGTGCAGGTGATTCGCGCCGCTGAAGGCGCCGCCAGCCATAGCGAGCAGGCCCATTACGCCGCCACCCTGCTCGCCGCCTGCCCGGCCGGGGCGCAGCGCGATATCTACCGGCTGCGGGTGCAGCCGGGTGAACCGCGGCGGTCAAAACCGCATCCACCGGGTACCCTTGAGCACGTGATCCTCTGCAGCGGCCGCGCCCGGGTCGGCCCGCTCGAGCAAGCGGTGACCCTGGAGGCCGGTGACTACATGAGCTATTCGGCCGACGCCCCGCACGTGTTCGAGGCCCTGGCCGCCGACACCCTGGCGGTGATGCTGATCGAACACGCCTGAAACGAGGACTGCCCATGAGCGAACTGCTGCTGCGCCGCCTGCACGTGCCGGAGCCGATTGGCCAGGTGCTGATCGTCGGCGATGACCAACGGCTGTTGGCGCTGGAATTCGATGAGCCAGAAAAACGCCTGCTGCGGTTGCTGCGCAGCCGTTTTGGCGCCGCTGTGCAATTACGCGAAACTGCTGGGCTGACGGCGCTCGCCGATGCTGTGCAGGCTTATTGCTCAGGCCAGTTGCAGGCGTTTGATGCGCTGGCGGTTGATGCCGGCGGCACGCCGTTCCAGCAACGGGTGTGGGCGGCGTTACGGGAAATTCCGCCAGGCACTACCCGCACCTACGGGCAGATTGCTGCACAGCTGGGTAACCCGGCTGCCGCGCGGGCGGTAGGCTTGGCCAACGCGCTGAACCCGGTGAGCCTGGCCATTCCCTGCCATCGGTTGGTGGGCAGCAATGGCGCACTGACAGGTTACGGCGGCGGTATTGAACGCAAGCGCTGGTTATTGCAACACGAAGGCCACGCCTAGTTATATTATTTATAGATGTTATAATCGTCCGTTAATTGTTTTGGAGGGCAGTTTATGACTACATTTCAATTCATTGCCGGCATGGCCTTCTGCTTTGCAGCCCTTGCGCTAAAAGCCTACCTGATCCTGAAGCCGCCCGTAGAAGCCGGGCCTGGCGCTCGATAAGCAATTGTAAGCCGGAATAACAGAACGCCCCCTTTTTATAGATCAAGGGGGCGTTTTTTATTTAGCCGATCAGAAATCCCAGCGGGTGGTCAGCATCAAGTTACGCGGATCACCGTACGACATCGAGTTATAAAAACCGATGTTGGTGTAATAACGTTTATCGAACAGGTTATTGGCATTTACCGTGGCCGAAAAACGCTCGGTGAACTGGTAGCGGGCCATCAGGTCCACCAGCCAGAACGGGTCCTGGGCGAACTCCTCGTCGATGCCCTTGGGGCGGTTGCGCAGTACCTGCCAGCCCTTGCCCTGCCAGCGCGCGCCGCCGCCGACCGTCAGGCGATCAAGCGCGCCCTTGAGTTTGTAGCTGGTGTAGAAGCTGACCTGGTCTTGCGGCTCCCAGGTCGACACCTTCTGGCCCTCGTCATCGCGAATCACTTTGTGGGTGTAGCCGCCCTGCAGTTGCCAGCCCGGCGCCAGCTCACCCGAGACTTCAGCTTCGAAGCCCTTGGTCTTGGCTTTGACGCCCATCCAGGCGAAGCCCACCGCCGGGTTGGTCGGGTCGCCGTTGTACTGGTTGTCCTCGACGGTACGGTTGCTCTGGTGGATCTCGAAATAGGCAAGGCTGGCGTTGACCCGGCCATCGAGGAACTCGCCCTTGATACCCACCTCGTAGTTCTGCCCTTCGTCCGGGTCCAGCAGGCGGTCGGTGCGGTCGCGGAACCAGCTGTCCTGAGGCATGAAGATGTCGGTGTAGCTGGCGTACAGCGAATAGGTGTCGTTGAGGTCATAGACCGCGCCTACGTAAGGGATCAGGCGGTCGTTTTCCTTGTTGTCGGCGTCGATGCCGTCGTAGCTGTAGTTGACCAGGCGCCCGCCGAGCAGCAGGGTCAGGTCGTCGATCGGGTGCAGGCGCGCGGTGAGGTAAGTGCCATTCTGGCGAACCTTGTCGTCGGTGCGCGCCGACACCGGGCCCCAGTCAGGTTCGCCGATGTCGCCGTCCCAGTTGGGAAAGTCGAGGATGTTGTTATTGGCATGGGTAACGTCGCGGTAGTCGTTGCCCTTCCAGCGCGAGGCGGTATAGGAGTTGCCGATCACCAGTTCATGCTCGCGGCCGAACAGCTGGAACGGCCCGCTCAGGTACAGGTCGAGGGAGTCGCTCACGGTTTCGCCGGTGTACTTCTGCGCATAGATGCCGGCGGTGCCGTCCTTGCGTGGCTGGTAGCCCTGGATCGAGCCGAGCGGCGCGTGGTAGCCGTTGATCTTGTGATCGAACTGGGCCTTGGCCACCCAGCCGTTGTCCAGGTGATGCTCAAGGCTGGCGAACACGGTGCGGGTGTACTGCTCCCAGCTGCTCCATTTCGCTGCGTTGTTGAAGTGGTGCGAGACATTGTTGGTGTCGCCATTGCCATCGTACAGCGGCACGGTGCCCGACCAGCTGGAGCCTTTGGGGTTGTTGTCCTGGTAGTCGGCGCCGACGGTCAGCAGGGTGTCGGGGTCGAGGTCGAACTCGAGGATGGCGTAGTAGACGCTGGTCTTGCGCTGGTAGTGGTCGAGGAACGAGTGCTTGTCCTGATAGGCCGCCACCGCCCGGCCACGCACGTTGGCGCTGTCGGTCAACGGGCCGCTGACGTCCAGTTCGCTGCGGTAGTTGTCCCAGCTGCCGGCGCCCAGATCAAAATGGCCTTTGAACTCGGCGGTGGGTTTCTTGCGCACCAGGTTGATGGTCGCGCCCAGCGAGCCTGCGCCGGTGAGCAAGCCGGTGGCGCCCTTGAGCACTTCGACGCGGTCGTAGATGGCCATGTCGCTGAGGCTGTTGCCAGCCGAGTAACCGACGTTGCGCGAAGTCGAGGGAATGCCGTCGTACTGGAAGTTGCTGATGGCAAAGCCGCGGGCGTAGTAGCTGTTGCGCTCGGTGTCATAGGCCGAGACGGTGATGCCCGGGGTGTGGCGCATCACGTCGTCAATGTTGTTGAGGCCGAAGTCATCCATGTGCTGGCGGGTCACCACGGTGATCGACTGCGGCGTCTCGCGCGGGGTCAATACCAGGCGTGTGGCGGTGGCAATGGTGCCGGGGGTGTAGGAGCGGCTTTCTTCGGTGATGGTCCCCAGCTGGTTGCTGGTGACCTCGGTGGCGCTGAGGTTGATCGCACCCGCCTCGTTCACTTCGCGCACCAGGCTGTAGCGCCCGTCGGCCTCCTTGATCAGTGCCAGGCCCTTGCTGGCGAGCAAGGCGCGCAGGCCCTCCTCGACCCCGTACTGGCCGTGCAGACCTTCGCTACGCTGGCCCCGGGTCAGCGCCGGGTCAAATGACAGCACCACGCCGGCCTGGGCGGCAAAACGGGTCAGCACCTGGCCAAGATCGTCCTGGGCCAGGTCGTAGCTGCGCGCGGCCGATTCGGCCTGGGCCATGCTCAAGGGCAACAACAGCGCGCAACAGCGCAGGGCGTGGTGAATCGGGCGGGTTCTCATTCGATGCGTTCTCTTCTGGTTGGCATTCAGGCAGTGGGCCTGCCTTCCATAAGTCGAACGACAAGACGAATTAATATCATTTGCATGAAAAACACTTTTATTTGCGTGCCTCTACCGTCACCCAATACGGCGTGCGCTGGCTGACCCGCACCGGCAACGTGCTTTCAAGGGCGCGGAAGATCTGTGCCTGGTCGTCGAGCCTGAAGGTGCCGCTGATGCGCAGCCCCACCACTTGCGGCGCGCAACGCAACCAGCCGCGGCGGTAGCGCGCCAGGTCAGCGATAAAGGCCCCCAGGTACTGCTCGTTGGCGATCAGCAGGCCCTTGCTCCAGGCATCCAGGTTGCCCTCCAGTGGCGAACTGAGCACCAGCGCCGGGTTGGCGAAGCGGCATTGCTCGCCCGCCTCCAGCAGCGCACCGCCACCCTGCTCGCCCGCCAGCACCTGTACGCGGCTTTCGAACACTGCCAGGCGTGTGGTGTTTTCGCCGGCCAGCAGCGAAAAGCGTGTGCCCAATGCCTGCACGGTGCCGTGGCGGGTTTGTACCAGGAAGGGCCGGTTGGCCGGGTCCTTGGCGGTGGTGATCAGCACCTCGCCATCGCGCAGCACCAGCAGGCGCTGTTGAGGGTCGAAGCGCACATCCAGGGCGCTGGCGGTGTTGAGCTGCACCTGGCTGCCGTCGTCCAGGGTCAGGTTCAGGCGTTCGCCGGTGCGGGTGTGATAATCAGCGAACCAGGGGCCCTGGCGCGCCTGCTGGTAACCGCCCCACCCCACAGCACCGGCTCCCGCCGCCAGCACCAGCCCCTTGAGCACACCGCGACGGCCCAGCGCCGGTTGCTGGCCGGCCAGTTCCAGGGTGCGCCCGGCCAGGCGCGTGGGCATTTGCTGCAGGCGTTGCTGCACCCGCTCGACCTGCTGCCAGGCCCAGCGGTGCTGCTCGTCGGCCTGCAGCCAGGCGTGCCAGGCGGCGTGTTCGGCGCTGCCGGCGCTTTCATCATTGAGGCGCGCACGCCAGGCGGCGGCCTGCTCAAGGGCAGCGAGCTGACGCGAATCGAGGGCGGCCATCAGTCAGCCTCGTGTTGCAGGCTGTACAGCGTGCAATGGTGCAGGGCCTTGGCGATGTCACGATTGACCGTGACCACCGAGATGCCGAGGGTTTCGGCGATGGCCTTGTAGGTCATGCCGTCCAGTTGCGAGAGCAGAAAAGCCTTGCGCACCCGGGCGCCGAGGCCGGCGAGCATGGCATCCAGCTCGCACAGGGTTTCCAGCAGGATCGCCCGCGCTTCAGCGGAAATATCCAGGGCTTCAGGTTGCTCGGCCAGCGCCTGCAGCCAGGCGCGTTCGAGCCGCGCACGGCGAAAATGGTCGATCATCAAGCGCCGGGCGATGGTCGCCAGGTAGCCCCGCGGTTCGCGTACGGCGCGCAGGCGGTCGACGGCATCGTCGGCGCTGAGCACGCGGACAAACACGTCCTGCATCAGGTCGGCGGCCAGGTCATGGCACGCCACTCGCGGGCGCAGCCAGCCGGTCAGCCAGCGGTGATGAGCCTGGTACAGGTGGCTGACCTGCTGGCGCAGGGCGGGGTTGGAATCGCTCATGATGACTCGAAAAAGTAAATGAGAATTTCTATCATTCTATGCGAATGTAGGACGCCGGTGGAAGCGCGGCGTCAGGCTGATCACGGGCCAAGTCGAGTCGTCGCACCGCCGCGCCCATAGCACTGGCAATCCCGGTGAATTTCAGTCAGCCTGCCACACACCTCTGCGCTTTCAGGAAGGAACCGCCCCATGTCACTCGTCGAAACCTACCTCAGCGGCCTGCGCCAGGCGCTGCCAAGCGAAGAGCTTGAACAATTGAACCTCGCCCACGGCGCTTCGGCCGCAGACCTGCAAAAACTCAGCGCCCACTACCCGCTGTGCCCCGACAGCCTGCTGCGATTGCTCGGGCAGATCGACGGCACTCATTTTCGTGATTACCCGGGCGGCACGGTCATCGTCCTGGTGCTCGGTTCGGACGTGTTCGAATACCCCTATTACCTCAGCGCCAGCGAGCAGATCCTCGAAGACGCCCGGGGCTACACCGACAGCATTCGCGGCATGTACGGCGAGTACCTGGAGGATTACCCGGAAACCGTCGGCGCGGGCATCGACAGCGAACTGGCCATGAACCAGCGCCTGTGTTTCTCCCATTGCATGAACAACGGCGGCAGCTCGAAGCTGTACATCGACTTCAACCCCGCCGCCGGTGGCACTGTCGGCCAGGTGGTGCGCTACCTGCACGACCCGGACAGCTATGAAGTGATCGCCGACAGTTTCGATCAGTACCTGCAGCAACTGATCGACGATGACTTTGCCTTTGTCGAACGCGAGATCTGAGCGCCATTACCCATTCAGGGTTACTCCATCAACGTAATTAACGCCCACGCCGTCGCGCCGCATACTCGGTTCCAGCCCCCCGCAAGGAACCCCGATGAAAATCGAACTGATACAACTCGCCGGCCGCGACGGCGATACCGCCTACAACCTGCAACGCACCCTTGAAGCGATCGCCGGTTGTGCGGCCGACACCGACCTGCTGGTGTTCCCGGAAACCCAACTGATGGGTTTTGCCAGCGCCGAACAGCTGCCAAAGGTTGCCGAAACGGTGGACGGCCCCAGCGTCCAGGCGGTGCTGCAGGCGCTGCGCGAACGTGACGTGGCGGCGGTGATCGGCCTGGCCGAAAAGGCCGATGGCCGCTTCTACAACACCTCGCTGCTACTCACCCCCGAAGGCATCGCCCTGCGCTATCGCAAAACCCACCTGTGGCCCTCGGAGCGCGGCCTGTTCACCCCCGGTGATCGCTACGCCACCACCACCTTCAAAGGCCTGCGTATCGGCCTGCTGATCTGCTACGACATCGAGCTGCCGGAAAGCAGCCGCGCCCTGGCGCAACTGGGCGCCGAGCTGATCGTGGTCAGCAACGGCAACATGGACCCCTACGGCCCGGTGCACCGCACCGCGATCATGGCCCGCGCCCAGGAAAATCAGGCCTTCGCCCTGATGGTCAACCGCGTCGGTGCAGGCGATGACAACATGGTGTTCGCCGGTGGCAGCGCCGTGGTCGACCCGCACGGGCGCCTGCTGTTCGAGGCCGGGCGCGAGCCCTGCCGGCAGCTCATCGAACTGGACCTTGGGCAACTCGAACTGGCTCGCCGCGACTACGACTACCTGGCCGACCGGCGCCTGCACCTGCCTGGCCAGCGCCTTGAACACGCCGATGGCCGCCGCGAACTGCTGATCCCCTGAGCGCTACCCCTATAACAAGAATCCGGAGTGCCCTTCATGAAGTCGATCCGTCGCCTGCCCCTGGCCCTGGCCGCGCTGCTAAACCTGGCCGCCGCCCAGGCCGCCGCGCCCAGCGTGCACATCTATAACTGGTATGACTACATCGCGCCGAACACCACCAAGGAGTTCCAGCAGGCCTCGGGCATCGCCCCGGTGTATGACGTGTTCGACAACAGCGATGTCATGCAGAGCAAGCTGATGGCCGGGCGCAGCGGCTATGACGTGGTGTTCGCCAGCGCCGACCTGCTGCCCAACCTGATCAAGGCCGGGGTGCTGGCCGAGCTCGACCGCAGCCAGTTGCCCAACCTGGCGCACCTGGACCCGCAGATCCTCGCCAAACTGCAGGGCAACGACCCCGGCAACCGCTTCGCCGCCCCCTACTTGTGGGGCACCACGGGCCTGGGCTATGACGTCGACAAGGTCAAGGCGCGCCTGGGCAAGGATGCACCGCTCAACTCCTGGGACCTGATCTTCAAGGAAGAAAACCTCGCCAAGCTGGCCGACTGCGGCGTGGCCATGCTCGATGCACCCGGCGAGATCATCCCCATCGCCCTGCACTACCTGGGCCTGCCCTACAACAGCAAGAACCCCGAGGACTACCGCAAGGCCGAGGCGCTGCTGCTCAAGGTGCGCCCGCACATCGCCTACTTCGACTCCTCGCGGTTCATCTCCGACCTGGCCAACGGCAACGTGTGCGTGGTGCTCGGCTGGTCTGGCGGGGTGTTCGATGCCAAGCTTGCCGCCAACAACGCCAACAATGGCCGCGACATCCGCTACAGCATTCCGCACGAAGGCGCACCGTTCTGGCTCGAAAGCATGGTCCTGCTCAAGGACGCGCCCAACCCGCAGCAAGGCCTGGCCTTCATCGACTACATGCTGCGCCCCGAGGTGATCGCTGCCTCGACCAACTACCTCGGCTACCCCAACGCCAACAAGGATGCCGCGCCGCTGGTAGACGCAAAAATCCGCGACAACCCCTCGGTGTACCCGCCCCAGGCGGTGCTCGATACCCTGTTCGCCCTGGAGCCGCTGCCACTCAAGTACGAACGCATCCGCACCCGGGTGTGGAGCAAGGTCAAGACCGGCAGTTAGTTGCCCGAAGCGGGCTCGGCGACCGCTGAGCCTCAATCCTCCAGCGGCTTGGGCGGTGGCAAGGGCTTTGGAGGTTTTGCCGGTTTGGCCGGTTTGTCATGCTTGCCGGGCTTGGCGTCTTTCTTGCCCTTTTCGGGCTCGTTCTTCAGGTCGGCAACGGTCGGCGGCACGATGGCCTTTTCGGCCGCCGGCAACTGGTCGACCGCATCGAAAATTGCCTTGGGTTCGAGGGTGCCGGTGTGTTCGAGCCGGTGCAGTTCGCCGTCCTTGCCTACCAGTACCACCGGGGTGACCATGGTATCCCGGGCGCTGAACTTGAACTTGCGGATCAGGGCCATGGTCTCCTGCTGCTCCAGAAACTTATCATCGCGTTTGCCGACCATGCTGGCGACGCTATACAACACCAGTTTTCGCTCCTCAAAGGCAGCCTTGGTGGCCGGGTCTTTGAGGGCCTCTACCAACTTACGCAAGGTCGGGTCGGCAGTACTGGGGGCAAGGACAATCAAGGGGCGGGCCTTGTACAGATCCTGGGCCAGAGGGTCATCGCTATCGGCAGCGAGGGCGGGGCCGGCAACGAAGGCCAGCAGGGTGGCGAGGGTCAGTGACCGGACAAGCATGCGCATCTCCTTTCAATTTCCATGCATCAAAGACTACAAGTCGCGACGAAAGATCCGGGTTGCGAGCCTAAACTACAGGGCCAGATGAGTGGGCAAAGCAAAGGTAACTTCCGATTACCAAGTGCGACCTTGGATACCTACCGAAAGGTCTGTCATCCGATTCTGAGGATAGCTGAAGGCCGCCAGCCATGCCCGTCGACCACCCTGGAAAAAGGCCTGAACCATGAGCATTGCCGATACCCTGCTGTTGCTGCTGATCCTTGTTACCGCCCTGGGCTGTGGGTTGATGGGCGGGTTGTTCTTCGCCTTCTCAAACTTTGTCATGCAGGCCCTGGAGCGTATCCCGGCGCAGAGCGCGGTCACCGCCATGCAGTCGATCAACCAGGTGGTGCTCAACCGCCTGTTCCTGTCGTTGTTTCTCGGCACCGCCATCACCTGCGCGATTCTGCTGGCCTGGGCCTGGTTGCGCTGGCCATTGCCGGGCAGCCTGTGCATCGGCATCGGCAGCGGCCTGTACCTGCTCGGCAACGTACTGGTGACCCTGCTGTTCAACGTGCCGCGCAACCAGAGCCTGGCGCGCCTGGACCCGGCCAGCAGCGAAGCGGCCAGTGCCTGGCCAACCTATGCACGGGTGTGGAACCGCTGGAACCATGTGCGCACCATCACCGCCCTGGCGGCGACGGCGTGGTTGATGGTGGCCTTGCTGCGGGTGGTGTGGACTCAATAGCGGCTGCTACGCAGCCATCGCTGGCAAGCCAGCTTCCACAGTGTCGGTGCATGCAGGTCCGGCTAGAACAAGCCCATCTGCCGATCGATCAGCGCCGTGAAGTCATCCTCCACGAACGGCAGGATCGCATCCGCCACCGGCTGCAATTGCCGGGTCAGGTAGTGGTCGTAATCGATCGCCGAATGTCGCGTCTCCAGCGGCTCCGGCCCCGCCACGGTTATCACGTAGCTGATCCAGCCGCCATTCTGATACTGCAGCGGCCGGCCCTGACGGTCATTGAAGTCATCGGCCATGCGCGCCGCCCGCACATGCGGCGGCACGTTGCGCTGGTAGTCGGCCAGCGGCCGGCGCAGGCGCTTGCGGTAGATCAGCAGCTCATCCTGCTCACCGGCCAACGTCTTGCGCACATACTCACGCAGGTACTGCTGGTAAGGCTGGCGCTTGAAGATGCGCTCGTACAGCTCCTGCTGAAACTGCCGGGCCAGCGGCGACCAGTCGGTGCGCACGCTTTCCAGGCCCTTGTAGATCATCTCTTCAGTGCCCTGGCCACGTTGCACCAGGCCGGCATAGCGTTTCTTGCTGCCTTCTTCGGCGCCGCGAATGGTCGGCATCAAAAAGCGCTTGTAGTGGGTTTCGTACTGCAGCTCCAGGGCACTGTCCAGGCCATAGCTGTCGCGCAGGTGCTCACGCCACCACTGGTTGACCTGCTGCACCAGCTCGCGGCCGATCTGCGCCGCGTCCGCCTCGTCATGGGCACGCTTGAGCCAGACGAAGGTCGAGTCGGTGTCGCCATAGATCACCGTATAACCCTTGGCTTCGATCAACTCGCGGGTACGGCGCATGATCTCGTGGCCGCGCATGGTGATCGATGAAGCCAGGCGCGGGTCGAAGAAGCGGCAACCGCTGGAACCGAGTACGCCGTAGAAGGCGTTCATGATGATTTTCAGCGCCTGGGACAGCGGCGCATTGTGCTCGCGCTTGGCTGTATCGCGGCCCTGCCAGACCCGCTCGACAATCGCCGGCAGGCAATGCCGGCTGCGGGAAAAACGCGCCCCGCGAAAGCCTGGCACCGAGGTCTCATCGCCCGGTTCGCGCAAGCCTTCGACCAGCCCCAGCGGGTCGATCAGAAACGTGCGGATGATCGATGGATACAGGCTCTTGTAGTCGAGCACCAGCACCGACTCGTACAAGCCCGGTCGCGAATCCATGACAAAACCACCGGGGCTGGCCTCCTCCGGGCGCTCGCCCTGGTTGGGCGCGACGAAGCCCTGGCGGTGCATCAGCGGCATGTATAGATGACAGAACGCCGCCACCGAACCGCCGCTGCGATCAGCCGGCAAACCGGTGACCGTGGCCCGTTCGAGGAGGAAGGTCAACAGTTCGGTCCTGGCGAAGATCCGCGTCACCAGCTCGCAGTCCTTGAGGTTGTAGCGGGCCAGGGCCGGCTTGTCCTCGGCGAACATGCGGTTGATTTCGTCCATGCGCTGGTACGGAGTGTCGATCGCCTTGCCTTCGCCGAGCAGGGTCTGGGCGACGTTCTCCAGGCTGAACGAGGGGAAGCTCCAGGTCGCCGAACGTAGCCCTTCGATACCGTCGATGATCAGCCGCCCGGCCGCCCCGGCAAAAAAATGCGCGCGGCTGCCGTGCTCGCGCCAGTCCATTGCCTCACCGCCACGGCCCAGGCGCAGCGGCACCTTGAGCTGGGTGGCGTGCTGCTGCAGTACGCGCAGGTCAAACTGCACCAGGTTCCAGCCGATGATCGCATCGGGGTCGTGCACAGCCAGCCAGTCGTTGAGGCGTTCGAGCAATTGAGCGCGGCTGTCGCAGTATTGGAGGTCGAAATCCACGCCTGCGGCGTCGCCATTGGCCGGGCCGAGCATGTACACCTGGCGCTGGCCACAGCCTTCGAGGGCAATCGAATACAGCTCGCCGCGTTCGGTGGTTTCGATGTCCAGCGACACCAGCTTGAGCGTGGGGCGGTAATCGGCGGCGGGCTTGAGCTGGGCGTCGATCAACACGCCGCTGGCATCCGCCGTGCCGCTGAAGCTGACCGGCGCGGTGATGAAGCGCTCCATCAGGTAGCGCTCCGGCGGGCGCACATCGGCTTCGTAGATTTGCACCCCGGCGGCGCGCAGGCGCTTTTCCAGCTGGATCAACTGGCGGTGCTGACGGCAGTACAAGCCCAGCACCGGCCGTTGTTCGAAATCGCGCAGGGCCAGCTCGCGCAACTCGACCTCGCGCTCGCCGCGCAACACCGCCTCGGCCTGGCGCCGCTGTTCGGCGGGGATGAACGCCACTGAAGTCTGCAGCGGCAGACGCAAGCGCCGTGGGCCCTGGTCGGTGGCCAGCCAGAACTCGACAACGGTACCGGCCGGGGTATCGCGCCAATGCCGGGTCAGGACAAAGCCCTGCTGTAACTCCACCGCTGCAACCTCGAAAACGCCTGTGTATGCGCCGATTCTACCCGTCTGCGCGGCGGCCTGGCGAACTTAGCTCGGCACCCGTGCGCCCGGGGCGAAACCGTGGCCATGGGCGCGACCGGCAATCAGCAGGGCCAGGGCGATCAGCGCCAGCAACACCCAGGGGAAACTGCCCACGCCCCACTGGCTGAGCAACACACCGCCAAGCAGGCCACCGGCGGCAATGGCCGAGTTCCATACCGTGACAATCATCGACTGGGCGACATCGGCGCCCTTCCCGGCGGCATCGGCGCTGGCGGTTTGCAGCAGGGTTGGCGCGCCACCGTAGGTCAGGCCCCAGAGCGCGACACTGAGGTAAACCAGCGGCGCCGACTGGCTGACAAAACCAAGCACCAGCGCCACCACGGCAAAACCGAACAAACTCAGCAGGACCATGTTGCGCAGGTGCTTGTCGATCAGCGCACCGACCACGCCGATGCCGGCCAGGGCGGCAATGCCGAAGGTCAGCAGGACCATGCCGGTGCTCGCCGCCAGGCCCACCGAGGCCAGGTACGGCACGATGTAGGTGTACAGCACGTTGTGCGCCAGCACCCAGGTGAGGATCACCAGCAGCACCGCCAGCACCCCGGGTGTGCGCAGCACCTGAGCGATACCGGGGCGTTGGCCGGGGGCATGGCCGTCGAAATCCGGCACCTTGCACAGCACCCAGGCCACCAGCACCAGGGTCGCGCCGGACACCAGGGCAAAGGTCATGCGCCAGCCCAGCAGCTCGCCCAGCCAGGTGCCGGCCGGCACCCCCAGTGACAAGGCCACTGGCGCACCAATCATCGCCACCGCCATGGCCCGGCCTTGCTGCTCGGGGCTGACCATGCGCCGTGCATGCCCGGCAATCACGCCCCAGGCCAGGCCCGCGGCAACACCGGTCATGAAGCGCGCGACCAGGGTCAGCCAGTACGAACTCGACAACGCCGTCACCGTGTTGAACAGCAAGAAGCCGATGATCGCCAGCAACAGCACCGGCCGTCGGCGCCAACCCTGGGTCAGGGTCACCAGCGGGATGGCGGTCAAAAGCGAGCCCAGGGCATAGACGCTGACCATCTGCCCGGCCATCGCCTCACTGACCTGCATGCCGCTGGAGATCTGCCCAAGCAGCCCGGCCGGCAAGGTTTCGCTGAGGATGGCGATAAAGCCGGTCATGGCCAGGGCCAGCAGGCCGCTGACCGGCAAGGGCTGCTCCAGTGCGGCCGGCCCATCGGCGCTGCAGCTGATGTGGGTCATGGTGAAACTCCTGTAGGAAAGATGGGCGAACCTTAAGCCTGCACGCACTGCGGAAAAAGCCGGGTACAATTCCGCTCATAACGGACACGGGTGTCCGCAATCGGGAAATGCAGATGGATAGCCTCAGCGGTTTCGTGGTGTTCGTGCGGGTGGCAGAAACCGGCAGTTTTGTCGGCGCTGCGCAGTCGCTGGGGGTCAGCGCCTCGGCCATTGGCAAGCGCGTGGCGCGCCTGGAGCGCCGCCTGGGCGTACGCCTGTTTCACCGCAGCACGCGCAGCATCACCCTGACCGCCGAGGGCAGTCAGTTTCTGGAGCGCAGCCGGCGCATCCTTGCCGAGATCGAGGCCACCGAGCTTGAGCTGTCCCAGGCCAGTGAAGTGCCGCGCGGGCGTTTGCGCATCAGCCTGCCGCAAGTCACTGCGCTGGTGATGCCGGCCTTGAGCGAGTTCATGGCGCAGTATCCGGAGATCGAGCTGGATCTGGATTTCGACGACCGCATGGTCGATATCATCGGCGAAGGTTTTGACGTGGTAATGCGCGGCGGAACGCCCAGCGACTCACGCCTGAGCGCACGCTTTCTAGGCCATTTTCACCATGTACTGGTGGCCTCGCCGGCCTACCTTGCGCGCAATGGCAGCCCCACGCACCCCGCCGAACTGGCCCGCCACACCTGCCTGCATTACCGTTTCCCGAGCACCGGCAAGCTCGAACAGTGGCCGCTGCGCCAGGAGCCCGCCGGCCACGCCTATGAGATCCCGGTGTCGATGGTCTGCAACCACGTCGACACGCGCATCTGCTTTGCCATGCGCGATCGCGGCATCACCTGCATTCCGGATTTCACCGTGCGCCAGCAGTTGCAGCGCGGCGACCTGGTGACCGTGCTCGATGACTTCATGGAGCGCCGCGGCAGCTTTTACCTGCTGTGGCCCTCGGGGCGGCAAGTGCCGCCACGGCTGCGGGTGTTCATCGACTTCATGAGCACGCGGCTGCTGCCCGATGCGGGCGCACCGCAGTATTAGTCATATAAATAATCAAAGCCCTGGGCAGGCAATTGCGGCACCTGCTGCACCAGGAACGCCCCCAGTTGTTGCACCTGGCGGGCCTTGGGGCTGGCCTGCAGCCAGGCCAGGTAATAGCCCTCACCGGTGGCCACCGCCTGCGCAAATGGCGTGACCAGGCGCCCGGCGGCGAGCTCGGCGCTGGCCAGCAACAGGTCGACCACGGCCACACCCAGGCCTTGCTGAGCCGCCGAGATGCCCTGGTCGAGGGTGTCGAACAGCTGGCCGCGCTCAAGGCTGATGGCCGCAGCCCCGGTGCGCTGCAGCCAGCGCCGCCAGTCACGCCGGTCGGGAGATGGGTGCAGCAGCTCGCAATGGGCCAGGTCTGCCGGGTAACCGGGCTGGCACACCGGTACCAGCCATTCGTCAAACAGCTTGAGGCTGGCGATGCCGGCGCCGAAATGTCCGTCGCTCAACAGGATCGCGCAGTCGTAGGGCTCGCTGTAAAAATCCACCGTATCGATGTCCATCCACACGCTGCTCAGTTGCACCTGAGCGTGTTCTTCACAGTGCTTGAACAGCGCCAACTGGCCAAGCAACCAGCGCACGGTCAGGGTCGAGGGCGCCTTCAGGCGCAGCTGCTGGCGGTCCTGTCTGAGCAGGCCGCAGGCGCTTTCGATGATCTTGAAGCCGACTTTCAGCTCCTGGGCCAGCAGCCGGCCCGCTTCGGTCAGCACCACTTTCGGCCCGCGGCGCTCGAACAGCGCGCAGTCGAACAGGCCTTCGAGGGTTTTAATGTGATGGCTGATGGCGCCCTGGGTCAGGGCCAGTTCTTCGCCGGCGCGGGTGAACGAACCGTAGCGCGCGGCCACCTCGAACGCCCTGAGCGCCTGCAATGCGGGAATGCGTTCGGTCATGGCCGCCTCTAGCATGAGTCAAACTAATAGAAGGCCACAGTAACAGGCGTTTTACAACCGGACCGGGCCTGCCGAAAATTGCGCTCCCGCCAAACGCCCTCGAGACCCGCCCGTGAACAGTGCCCTGCTTGCTACCTACGCCCTGACCGTTGTGCTGCTGATCGCCAGCCCCGGCCCGGTGGTGGCGCTGGTGGTCAACACCACCGCTCGCGCCGGGCGCAAACAGGCACTGCTGACCGCCCTGGGCACCAACGGCGCGTCGCTGGTACTGATCGCCCTGGCGGCGCTGCTGATCTTCAGCAGCGCCGCGATCAACCCGCTGCTGCTTAGCGCCTTGAGCGTGTTTGGCTGCCTGTTCATCGGCTTTCTGGGCCTCGGCGCGCTGGCCGAACTGCGCCGGCCCGCGCACGCCGCAGCGCCGCATGCGGTGCGCCAGGGCGGGCTATGGCAGGGGTTTGCCATTGGCCTGTCGAACCCCAAGGACATCCTGTTTTTCGTCGCCTTCTTCCCGCAGTTCATTCAGGTCACCGAGCAGTTCAGCCACAGCCTGATGCTGTTGGCGCTGGTCTGGCTGGTGCTCGACCTGGGCATTCTGGGCCTGTACATCCTGGTCATCGGCCGCCTCGCCGAGCGCCTCGAGCGGCGCCTGATCAGCGCCATCAGCGCCGTGGTACTGCTGGCCATCGCCGCCGTCGGGCTGGCCTACAACATCCGGCAACTGTTGCCCTGACGGGCTACGCTTTCGGGCGCGGGCCCGGAGCGGTTAGAATGGCGCGCTATCACCCAGGCCAGCCACACTATGGACAGTCGGATTGAACCCTGAACAGCGCAGTCTTCTCCAAGCCAACATGCATACCCGCCCGGCCCCGAATTCCAGAGGCACTTCCTTGATCCGCTCGCCCCTTTTGCACGGCCTGCTCGCCGTCGTGCTGCCGACTTCGGTACTGGCTGCCGGCGTACAGATCGACCCGCATGCCGACCTGCTGTACCGCCAGGCCGTGAGTTTGCTGGAACAGGCCGACAACCAGAGCGCCAGCTTCACCCTCAAGACCAGCACCACCGACCAGGATCTTGCCCAGCAAGGCCAGGCCCTGGGCCGCACCCTGGCGCCTGCGGTGAGCCTGTTGAAAAAAGCCGTGGAGCTTGACCACCCGGCCGCCCAGTATCGCCTGGCGCTCTACTACATCACCTACCTGCCGGCAGCACAGATTTCCGCTGCCGCCTGCCCGCTGCTCGAAGCCAGCATGGGCCAGGGCTTTGCCCCGGCGGCCCTGGGCATCGAGAACTGGTGCCCCAACTACAGCCGTAGCGAATACCGCAACGCGCTCGAAAGCGTGCCAAACCTGGCCAGCCTGTACGCCCCCTACTACCCGCAACCGGCCGTGCGCCTGTTGTGCCATCGCGAGCAACCGCAGGGCCTGGCCATGCAGTGGGGCCGCCAGCGCGACTACCAGGCCGAGGTCTACCGCCTGCTGGCCAGCGCCGACCCGGCGCAGAGCAAGGCCTACTGGCAAAAAGCGGTGGACATCAATGGCTGCATCGCCGCGCAGCGCCGCCTGGCCAGCAACCACTACTGAGCGCCAAGCCCTCTGCCGCGCCGCTGACAGCAAGATCGTTCAAGTCAGCGGCGCCCGCCTCTGGCATGCTGTACAACCTTGTTCATTGGTTGTTGCTGCCGTCCATGTCCAGTCCGCCGTTCGCCCGCCAGGCCTTCATCCGTGGCGCCATCGCCATCCTGCCGTTGTCCCTCGCCGTCGCTCCCTGGGGGCTGCTGGCCGGTTCCATGGCCATCGAAGCCAACCTCAGCCCCTGGGAAGGCCAGGGCCTGTCGGCGATCGTCTTTGCCGGTGCCGCGCAGCTGGTGGCAATCGGCATGCTCAAGGGCGGCGCCAACCTGTTCTCGATCCTGCTGACCACCCTGTTGCTGACTTCCCAGCATCTACTCTACGGGCTGTCGATGCGCCCGGTGCTGTCGGGCCTGCCGACCCGCTGGCGGCTGGGCCTGGGCTTTTTGCTCACTGACGAGTTCTTCGCCCTCACCAGCCAGTACGACCAACAGCAGTTCAATCGCTGGTACGCCCTGGGGGTCGGCCTGACGTTCTACATTGCCTGGAACCTGTTCACCCTGGCCGGGATCATCCTCGGCCAGAACATTCCGCACCTCGACCAGCTAGGCCTGGACTTCTCGATCGTCGCCACCTTCGTCGCCCTGATTGCGCCACTGGTACGCAACCTGCCCACCGTGGTGTGCGTGGCGGTGTCGCTGTTCTGCTCGGTACTGTTCAGTGCCTGGCACTGGGACATCGGCCTGGTGGCCGCCGGCCTGCTGGGCATGAGCGCCGGCTTTGTCTGCCAGAAATTCAGTGGAGCACGCACATGATCTTCGCCCTGATTATCGGCATGGGCCTGCTGGTGTTCCTCAACCGCTATGCCTTCCTGGAACCGCGCCTGCCCCTGCGCCTGAGCTCCAACGCCCGGCAGTTCCTCGGCTTTGCCGTGCCGGGCATGCTCACCGCCATTTGCGGGCCGATTGTGTTCTTGCCCGGGCACCAACTCGACCTGAGCCTGAGCAACCCTTACCTGGTCGGTTCGGTAGTGGCGGTGGTGCTGGTGCTGTTGACCCGCAGCACCTTGATCAGCATGCTGCTGAGCATGGCCTTCTTTTTTGTCTTTCGTTGGTGGTTGAACGGCAGCCCATGAACCCTGCACACAAGGAACAGACCCGCTTCTGGCAAGCCTCGGCGCTCGGTGATACCGAGATGCTGCACGCGCGTTATTTTCAGCAGCGCTTCGCTCCCCATGTGCACGAAGGCTACGTGATCACCATCATCGAGTCCGGTGCCCAGCGGTTCTGGCACCGCGGCAGTGAACACCTGGCGCCGGTGGGCAGCATGGTGCTGATCAACCCCGACGAGCTGCACACCGGCGCCAAGGCCAGCGAAGATGGCTGGCGCTATCGCGGTTTCTACCCCGACAGCGAGCGCATCACCGGCGTGCTCGACGAGCTGGAGCTCAAGCGCGACGGCCTGCCGCGCTTTGACGCCAGCGTGCTGCACGACCCGCAACTGGCCAAGGCCTTCAGCTGGCTGCACTGCTCGGCCGAACACGGCGCCAGTGCCCTGGAACAACAAACCGCCTGGCGCGAAGCGGTGCTGTTGCTGGTGCAACGCCATGCCCGTGCCGGCACCGCGCGCACGCCCGGCAACGAACCCTGCGCCGTGGCCCGGGCCAAGGAACTGATGGACAGCCGCCTGGCCTACCCGCCATCGCTGGAAGAACTGGCCACGGCAGTCAACCTCTCGCCCTTCCACTTTGCCCGGGTGTTCCGCCAGGCCACCGGCCTGCCGCCCCATGCCTGGCTCAAGCAACGGCGTCTGAGCCGCGCCCGCGAACTGCTGAAAAACGACTGCCTGCCGTTCAACGTCGCCTTCGCCCTGGGCTTTTCCGACCAGAGCCATTTGAACCGGCAGTTCAAGCAAGCCTATGGCGTAACGCCGGGCGAGTACCGCCGCGCCTGCATTCACTGACGGACCAACCCCATGCCCTACCCGCTTGCCTACCGCTGGTTCATCCACAAAGGCCTGACCGACTGGGAGCCGTGGTATTTCTGCGATACCCCGGCGTCACTGCAACAAGGCCCGGACCTGAGCAAAAACGCCTTCGCCGCCCGGGCCTTTGCCAAGGAGACCGGCGCGGACTTCGAGGTCTACCTGTTCGCCCGCCGCCAGGACCGGGAAGACTTTGCCTTCTTCGTGGTGCGCGACGGGGTGATCGAAGACAAGGTAATCACCGCGCACCTGTCGTTCGCCGACAAGCTGGAGCTACGCTCGCGGCTGAGCTATGAACAGGTGACCCGCAGTTTCAGTGAGTGGGTGGCCGAAGTGGCGCTGGCCGATGCCGTGGAGTGGATGAGCGAGGACGACCTGCAAGATTGAGCCTGGGCTGCTCTTCTGCTCAGCGGCAATACGCCCGCGGCGTGCTGCCGGTCATGCTTTTGAAGAAGGCGATGAACGCACTGTCGCTGGCAAAGCCCAGCTCCAGCGCCACCTGGGTCAGCGGCTGATGGATCGCCAACTGCTCCACCGCCCGCACCAGCCGCCACTGCTGGCGCCATTGCTGGTAGGACATGCCAGTGTCGCGACGAATCAAGCGACCGATGGTTTTCTCGCTGGCGCCCACTGTGCGGGCCAGCTCTTGCAGCGGCGGCGGTAACTGCTCAAGGTTCTCGACCAGGCGCGCCAGGCGCCGGTCCCTGGGCAGCGGCAAGCGCATCGGCTGCTGCCCGGCAGCCTGCAGTTCGGCGATGCACAGGCCGGCCAGGTGCGCGGCGGCGCCTTGGCTCCAGTCGGTTTCGAACGGCGCCAGGGCGATGCGTTCGAGCAGTTCGCGCAGCAGCGGGTTGACGTCGAGGATCACCACTTCATCCGGCAAGCGCGGCCAGTGGCGGGTGTCCAGGTACACCGAGCGATAGTCCACGGTCGCCCGCATTCGCGCCCGATGGGCTACGCCGGCGGGAATCCACGCCGCGCGGGTCGGCGGCAGCAGGCAGAGCAGGTCCGGCGCCTGGGCATCGATGCGCACACAGCCCTGGCGGGTGAACAGCACCTGTCCCATACGGTGCTGATGGACGCCGGAATCGTGCTCGCCCAGGGCCGAGCAGATGCCGACGATGGGCGCATCGACGTGCTCGGGGTTGAAGAGGGCGGTAGGTTCCAGCCAGGCCATGCAGGTTGTCCGATTTTCACTATTTCTAGACCAGACCGCGACAATACACCCATCTCCCGCCGCCTACCATGAGCGCCCTTTTACCCACGGGACCCTGCTCATGACCCAACGCACCTGGTTGCCCCTGGCCACGGCCCTGCTGATGTTCCCGCAGATCGGCGAAACCCTCTACAGCCCCGCCCTGGTGGATATCGGCCAGGGCTTTGGGGTAACGCCTGCACAGGCGGGGCAAACCCTGTCGCTGTATTTCGCCGCCTTTGCCGTCGGCGTGCTGGTCTGGGGCCGCCTGTGCGACCTCTGGGGCCGACGCCCGGCGTTGCTTGCAGGCTTGCTGCTGTACGGCCTGGCTTCGCTGGCGGCCCTGTTGGTCACACATTTCGCCGGCCTGCTTGGCGCGCGCATCGTCGCCGCCTTCGCCGCAGCGGTCGGTTCGGTGGTCACGCAAACCGCGCTGCGCGATGTGCATAGCGGTGCGCAACTGGCGCGGGTGTTTTCCCTGATCGGCATGTTCCTGGCCATCAGCCCGGCGATTGGCGTGCTCAGCGGCTCGCTGCTGACCCAGGCCTTGGGTTACCGTGGCGTGCTCGCCGCGCAGTTGCTGATGGCCCTGGCGTTATGGCTGTGGAGTTGGCAACGGATGCCGGAAACCCGCCCGCAAGCGCCCCACCCTGCCAGTATGATCGGCACCTTGCGGCGCATGCTCGGTGATCGCCGGGTGCTGCTGGCGACGCTGCTGGTGGCGTTGTTCAACATCGGCGTGTTCAGTTGGTACAGCCTGGCACCGTTCATTTTCCAGCGTTTGCAGTTGCACAGCCTGTTTGGCTACAGCGGCGTACTGCTGGCGCTGGGCTCGCTGCTCGGCGCGCGCCTCAATGCGCGATTGCTGGCACGGGGTGTCAGCCAGGCAACCCTGCTCAACCTGGCATGCGCGGTGAACCTGCTGGCGGCGCTGGCGATCCTGCTGCTGGGCGAGCACTGGCTGATCGCGGTGGCCATGGCCTTCATGCTCGGCGCCTTCGCCATGGCGATTGCGCTGCTGCTGGGTTCGGCGCTGGTCGAGTATGGCGATTGCCGGGGGACGGCGGGGGCGTTGTTCGGGTTGTTGTATTACGCGTTGATTGGCGCGGGCTTGAGCCTGGCGAGTGAGTGGCAGGCATTGGGGGTTAGCCTGATGTTGTGTGCAGCGCTTGCCAGTGTTGCGGCGCGGGTTTATGGGCGACAGAGCTTATGAGTGCATCGTGGTGCCCATTGAACTGAAGCCAAAAGCATCCCAAGAACCCGATCATCAACTTGCCGCACCAAGGCGGCAAGTTGGTGGGGGTAGCGTGCTGACCTGTCAGGGGCTGACGGGATCAAGCGTGAACTGTTGCATTGGCGTGCCGTTCCAGGGGTCCAGCCAGGACATTCCCAGGTCGTCGAGAAAAGCGGTCAAGGCTTTATCAGCCGTGCCCGGGCCCTGAGGAAAGAGGCCCTTTCGCCGACTGTTGTACGTCCAATGTTGGTAGGCCTGTGCCTTTGAAGCGCGCGGGCGGGCCCAAACAGCGCCTCGGCCAACCTCTATGTTTTCCCCCTCCAGCAGTAATGCCCCGCCCTTGCTGTCGGCCACCGCGGAAATGATTTCGTTATCTGCAGTGTGGCGCCATTGCTGCGCTGGATCGGTAGCGTTGCAAGTAACCAGGCCGACACGGCGAGTCGCGAGCGATTGCGTAGCATCAAGCTCCCCTACGGCCAGGCAGTGGCCATTACTCTGTTTGATTTGCACCCACGGAGCGACGGGCTGTTGAATCGGTGCAATCGTAAAGTTCTGCGTCACACGGCCACTGGCCCAAGGGTCCAGCCAAGCGCCACCCGCGGCAAACACGGTCAACGCAAGCCCTGCGTGGCTAGGGTTTTGCGTCGTCAGTCTGTTTCGCTGGGCGTCATGCTCCCAGCGGTACTGGGGCCACATTGTCGAAGGTCGTGAACGCGCCGAAACGGACGATCTGCCACCGACTATATCCATCCCGTACAGCATCAATCGCTCGCCATTCGGGTCGGTGATCTCGGAAAGCAGTTCCTTGTCTTCGTTGTATTGCCATTGCTGTGCGGGGTCCCGGTCATTGCACATGGCCAGCTCAACAACACGGGAATAATTGGGCGCCTCTGAACCGCGCGTCCCCACCGCTAGGCAGTAATTGTCTATTCGCTTGATCTGTACCAAGGTTGCGAGCGACTTTTCAGGGGGCTGGGCAACAGGCGTTGGTGGGTGCTCGGCACACCCTGCCAATAATGCTAAAGCGATTGCCACTATCGGGATCTGGAATACGATTGCATTGAATAATCTGAGGCTCATGACATTCTCCGACGACGCTGTCAGCAGGATAAGTTCGATCTACGGCACGCATTTCCAAACAGCGGCAGTAAGGCGACCTTGAGTTATCCACTGGCTTGCGCACCTGACGTCGGCGAAGGTCAATTGCTTCATTGAAAAACTGAACGTGGTCCGAATGAGAATCTAGACGGCCACAGGCAATTTGCAAATCAATCGCTAAAGCACTGCAACTTGCCCACGATCAGGCATGCACCCAACGCCGATGCAGGCCACGGGCAATGGCATCGAGCATAAAGCCCAACACGCCGATCAGCAGCACCATCGCCATCAGCTCCGAATACGCCAGCCGGTCACGGGTATCGAGGATGAAGTAGCCCAGCCCGGCACTGACTCCGAGCATCTCGCACGGCACCAGCACGATCCACAGAATACCGATGGCCAGGCGCACGCCGGTCAGTACATGGCCGAGCACGCCGGGGATGATCACCTTGCACAGGGTCTCCCAGCGCGTGGCGCTGAGGCTGCGGCTCAACTGCAGCCAGCGCGGGTCGAGCTGGCGCACCCCTGCGGCGGTGTTGAGCAGGATCGGCCACAGCGCGGCGAAGGCCAGAAGAAAGTAGATCGGCTGGTCGCCCACCCCCATCAGCATCACCACCACCGGCATCCACGACAGCGGTGAGATCATCCGCAAGAACTGGAACGCCGGGGTAGTCGCCGCCTCCAGGTGACGATAGCTGCCCACCAGCAAGCCCAGCGGCACGCCGATCAGCAAGGCCAGCAGCAAGCCGACAAGGATGCGCTTGAGGCTGACCCAGATGTGCTCGTACACCTCGCCCTGGCCCAGCAGCTCGATCAGGCTGCTGAGGGTCGCCTGCGGCGAAAAACGCGCCGACAGGCCATCGGCCTGGCCGAACGCATGCACGCCCAACCACCACAGCAACAACAAGCCGAGCAGGCCGGCGACGCCCAGGGCGCCATGGATTGCATGCTTGCCCATCAGATCGAAAACTCCTCGCTACGCTCGAAGCTCTCGGGCAAACCGAAGGCCTTGAGCCCGCCAACGGCGGCGATGCTGTTGCGCACGAAGCGGTCGTCGACCAGGTCGCGGGCGGTCTGTTGCGGGTCGAGGCCGGCAAGGAAACCCTTGTCGCCCTCGATCAAGGTGTTCTGCAGGCGACGCACCAGTTCTTCGGTGTAGCTGGGGAACGGATAAGGCTGAAAATCGATGCGCTTTTCGTCCCACTGCGCATGCTGGATCGCGCCACTGGCGATGTAGGCGTCGCGGGCTGCGGCCGCCGGCGCCAGCACCTGGCTGAGCACCTGCGGGGTGTGCGGGGTGTATTTGTTCGGCCCACTCTTGGACAGCAGCGCGGCGGCTTCGGCGCGGTGCTCGCGGGTCCACAGCTGGGCCTTGACGATGGCGTTGACCACCTTCTGCGACCACTCGGGGCGGTTGTTCAGGTCATGCTCGTGCATGAACACCACGCAACAGGCATGGTTGCGCCAGATGTCGCCGGTAAAGCGTTGCACGCGGCCAACCTTGAGGTCTTCGGCCAGAGCGTTGAACGGCTCGGCGACGATGTAGCCGGCAATGCGCTTGCTGGCCAGGGCCGGCGGCATGTCCGACGGCGGCAGCACCACCAGGTTGACTTCGTTGGCGGCCAGCTGGGCTGTGGCGGCCTTGGACACCGGGGTCAGGCCGTGATCACGAAACAGCTGCTGCACCACCACGTTGTGGATCGAATACCAGAACGGAATGGCCACGGTCTGCCCGCCCAGTTGCTTGACCTCGGTGATGCCCGGGGCCACGGTCAAACCCGAGCCGCCGACGTGGTTCCAGGCCACCACCTTGGCCGGTACCTTGCTGGCATAACGAGCCCAGACGGTCATCGGCGACAGCAGGTGAATGACGTTGACCTGCCCGGAGATAAACGCCTCGATCACCTGCGCCCAACTGCGCAGCAGCACCGGCCGCTCGGCCTTGATACCTTCGGCTTCGAACAGGCCATTGTTGTGCGCCACCAGCAACGGCGTGGCGTCGGTGATCGGCAAGTAGCCGATGCGTACAGGCGCGTCCGGGTCGCTGGCGGCGCGGGCCTGCAGACTGCTCAGCAGCGGCATGGCGCCGCCGGCGGTGAGCAAGGCGCTGAGTTTGATGAAGTCACGACGAGTGTGGGTGAAGTCGTCCAGGCACATGGGCAGTCTCCGACGGCAGCGGCATAGGTTCAGAAGTAGGTTCAGGTGTGCGGCTGGCCCGCCGAAGGGTTTTGAGTATGTCGATGCGCAGCGCGCCCAGTTCCTCGACCCGCTGCTCGCGGGGCTGCGGCAGGTCGATGAGCCATTGGCCGAGGGTGCGCGCCGGGTGGTTGCCCAGTAGCAGCACGCGATCGGACAACAGCAGGGCTTCGTCGATATCGTGGGTAATGAGGATGGCCGCGGTGTTGTGCCGGGCTATCAGTTGCAGCAGCAGTTGCTGCATGTCGGCGCGGGTGACTTCATCCAGCGCGCCGAAGGGCTCATCGAGCAACAGCACTTGCGGCTGGCGCGCCAGGCAGCGGGCCAGCGCGGTGCGCTGGGCCATGCCGCCGGAAAGCTGCGCCGGGTACTGCTCGCGTGCATGCTGCAGGCCGACCGCCTCGATGGCGTGATCGATGCGCGCCCGTCGCTCACTGGCAGCGAGCTTGGGCTGGCGGGCGAAGTCCAGGCCGAAGGCGACGTTGCTTTCCAGGCTCAGCCAGGGCAGCAGGCTGGGGTCCTGGAAGGCCACCGCCAGGCGCGGGTGCGGGCCCTGCAACGGCTCGCCGAGCAGGCTGACGCTGCCGGCGCTGGCCTGCTGCAAACCGGCCAGCACCCGCAACAGGCTGGATTTGCCAACGCCACTGGGGCCGAGGATGGTGATCACCTCGCCCGGCGCCAGTTGCAGGTCGAAATTTTCCAGCACGCTTTGCCAGCCTTGTTCACGCGGGTAGCCGAGGCTGATGCCACGGGCGTCGAGCAACACTTCGGTCATGCTGACGACGCCTGGCGCTGCAGCTCGGCGCGCAGTTGCACCAGGCTTGGGGTAACGATCGGCACGAACGCCGACTCGCGCCAGCGCCGGGCAAAACCTGCGCCGTAGGCGGTCAGGTAAGCCTTGCCGCCACTGGCTTGCAACTCCAGCTGCACGGCATCGGCAGCCGTTTCGGCGAGGGTGATGCGCAGCTTGAACAAGGCCGCCGGCTGGCTCAGGAAACGGCCGTCGAGCAAGCCCTTTTTCAGTTCGGCCACGGTGTTTTCCAGGCGCTCGCGCAGCACCTGCAGCGCCTCGCCAAGGAACGAGCGCATGCCCTGAAGGTGCCCTTCCACTTCGCTCAACGAGCGCCGCGCCAGGCCGATGGCCATGCCGCATTGCAGGCCCAGGAACGACGGGCGCACGGCAGGCAGAAACTGCTTGGCGTTGTCGTGCAGCAGCCAGTCACGGCTGATCGACACCTGTTCGAAACTCAAGGCTGCGGTGTTGCTCGATTGCAGGCCCATTAACTCAAGGTCGTCAGAGCGGCTCAGCCCTGCAGCGTGATCGGGGATCGCCAGCACGAACGGCGAGGCGCCCTCTTCTTCAATCGCCGCCGCCACCACGAAACCGCCCTTGCGCAGGTTGGTGACCCAGTGCAGGCGCCCGGCCAGGGTCCAGCCCTGGTCGTCGCGCAGGCCCTTGACCTGCAGCGCTTCGATACCCGAGAGGTACTTCATGGCGTTGGACAGGCCGGTGGCGCCAGCCAGTTGGCCGCTAAGCAGCTCAGGCAGCAGGCGTTCACGCAGCCCGGCGTTGGGGCTGTGCAGCAGGTATTCGATAAAGGCGCGCTGGCCCCAGAACACGAAGGCTGCCGCCAGGGAATGGCTGGCAACCGTGGCCAGCGTCTCGACCGCGTCGGCGACCGTGCCGCCACTGCCGCCCAGGTTCTGGTCAATACCGACGCGCAGCACCTGCGCCGCCGCCAGTTGCCCCAGTACCGCCTGCGGGTCGCCGTGGCCCTGGTCGAGGGCTTCGGCCTGGGCATCCAGCCACGCGACCAATGCGGGATCGAGCATAGGGTTTACTCCTTTAACAATGCGCCAGCTTGCGCTGGCGCCGAGGGTCGTTATGCCGAAGGCTGCCAGCGGTACTTGCTCAGCTCGTCATTGAGCGGCGTCTGGGCGAACACATTAGCAAAGTTGCACAGGGTTGCCAGACTGACACCGAGGATCACCTCCAGGGCATTGCCTTCGCTGTAGCCGGCTTCGCGAAACGCACGGTAGCCGGCTTCGCTGACATTGCCGCGGGTGGCGATCACTTCGCGGGTGAACGCCGCCAGGGCTTCGAGCTTCTCTTCTGGCAGCTCGCCCTTGGCGCGCAGGGCGTCGACCACCTCCTGCGCCAGCTTGGCCTTGTTCAGTGCCACGGCGGTGTGGCCGGCCACGCAGAAGTCGCAGCCATGATTGGTGGCGGCCACCAGTTGCACCACCTCACGCTCGGCGAGGCTCAGCTCGGCCTTGCCGTTGAGTGCCGAGACGGTAACGTAGGTTTCCAGCGCCGCCGGGGCGCTGGCCAGCACGCCGAGCAGGTTGGGGATGAAGCCCGAAGCCTTCTGGGCGTTTTCCAGGTAAGGGCGGGCAGCCTCTGGGGCGCTTTGCAGAGTATGGACAGTGACGCGCGACATGGAGTGGACTCCTGCTGACTGAGGGTGTGCCACAAGTCTGTTGGTTATAAGAATTACCTGCCATATTCTGCAGTCGCTATTACTTGCTCCTGAGTCTTTTCATTAGATGATTTCATCCAGCCCAGTAGTCGATTGGTTATTAGAAAGCCTTGAGCTAGACGCCAGCCTGTTCCATGTCGGGCGTTACTGCGGTGGCTGGCACGCCAGCACCCACGGCCTGGCGCGGGCCAGTTTCCACCTGATCGTCCAGGGCCACTGCTGGCTGCATATCGATGGCCAGGCCGAGGCCATTCGCCTGCAAGCGGGCGATGCGGTGTTCCTGCTGCGCGACTTCAACTATCGGCTGTCCAACGCCGAAGAGTGCGAGCTGGCCCGGCAGCAACCGCGCCAGGTCATGCAGCCGCTGGACAGCACAGCCACCGACGGCGTGGGCCTGGTGTGCGGCTTCTTTCATTTTCAGCCGGGCTTGTCGTCGCTGATCATCGAAGGCCTGGACGACTGGATCATCCTGCGCGCCGGCAACCCGGCGCTAAGCGCGGCGCGGGCGCTGTTCGAGCTGATCCTGGCCGAGTGCCAACGCCTGCCTGCGCCCTCCTCGGCCTTGCTCGAACGCTTGAGTCATTTGCTGTTCTTGTACGTGCTGCGCCAGCGGGTCAGTGACGACCAGGGCATCCGCGGCCTGGTCGCCCTGGCCCGCCACGGCAACTTTGCCAGCCTGCTCGAGCAGTTGATCGAACACCCCGAGCAGCCCTGGTCGCTGGAAAGCATGGCGGCCTGCACCGGGCTGTCGCGCTCGGCATTTTTCAAGCGTTTCAGCGAACTGGCCGGGCAATCGCCGGGGCAGGTATTGCTGGCCCTGCGCATGCGCCATGCCTGCCAGTTGCTCAAGGCCAACAACACCGTCGAGCAGGTGTGCGCAGCGGTGGGGTATCAGTCGATTGCCGCGTTTACCCGCGCCTTCAGCAAGGCCGTCGGCGTGCAGCCGGGGGCCTATCGGCGCCAACATGAGGGGCGCTGAGGCAAACAGCGTGCGGTAATCGAACACAAGCAGGCTAAGCGCCCTCAAGTCCGCCGCCGGCGACTCCGATAGCAGACCACCCACCGCCGTTGCCGCGGCAAAGCGTGGTGCTGATAACAACTCAAGGAGTACTGCCCGCATGTTCGCCGACCTGAAAATCCGCACCGGTATGTTCTGGGTGCTGTCGCTGTTCAGCCTGACCTTGCTGTTTTCCACCGTCAGCGCCTGGCGCGCGGCGGTGGGCAGCGACCAGCAGATCAGCGAACTGGACCAGACCGCGCACCAGTCGGATCGCCTGAACAACGCCTTGCTGATGGCGATCCGCGCCAGCGCCAATGTCTCTTCGGGCTTTATCGAACAGAGCGGCGGCCACAGCGACAGCGCCAACAAACGCTTGAAGCTCTCGCAAGAACTGCTGGGCAACAGCGCGCAACTGATCAGCGAGCTGGTCAGCAATGCCCAGGAGCCCACCTTTAAAGGCCTCGCCGTCGAGCTGCAAACCACCTTCGGCGACTACGCCAAGGCCGTGGCCGGCCAGCGTGAAGCGACCGGCAACAACGACCTGCAGCATTACTTCAGGGTCAACACCGACGCTGGCAACGCCATGGGCCGCTTGCAGGCGCTGCGCCAGCAACTGGTGGCGGCGTTGAGCGAGCGCAGCCAGCAGATCATGCTCGAATCCGATCGACGCCTGAGCAGCGCCCAGGTGCTGAGCGTGGCGCTGGGGCTGCTGACCTTGCTGCTCGCGGCGTTGTGCTGGAGCTTTATCGCCCAGCGCGTACTGCGCCCGCTGCAACAGGCCGGCCAGCACTTTCAGCGTATTGCCGGCGGCGACTTGAGCCTGCCGGTGGCGGTGCACAGCAGCAACGAGATCGGCCAGTTGTTCAGCGAACTGCAGCGCATGCAGCACAGCCAGCGCGACACCCTGGGGCAGATCAGCAGTTGCGCCACGCAACTGGCCGAAGCTGCCGGTGCGCTCAATGGCATCACCGAACAGAGCTCGCAGAGCCTGCGCCAGCAGGACCAGGAACTGGAACAGGCCGCCACCGCCGTCACCGAAATGACCACCGCGGTGGAAGAAGTAGCGCGCAATGCCGTGTCCACCTCCCAGGCCGCCAGCGCCTCGAATGACCTGGCCGAACAAAGCCGCCGCCAGGTCAGCGACAACCTCGACGGCACCCAGGCCATGGCCCGTGAAGTGCAAACCAGCAGCGAGCACCTGGAGCAACTGGCCGGGCAGATTCGCGATATCGGCCAGGTACTGGAGGTGATCCGCTCGGTGTCCGAGCAAACCAACCTGCTGGCGCTCAATGCCGCCATCGAGGCAGCCCGTGCCGGTGAAGCCGGGCGTGGCTTTGCCGTGGTCGCTGATGAGGTACGCACCCTCGCCTACCGCACCCAGCAATCGACCCAGGAAATCGAGCAGATGATCGGCCGCGTGCAGCACGGCACCGAAGCGGCGGTGGCCTCGATGCATGCCAGCACCCAGCGGGCGCAATCAACCCTGGACATCACCCAGGCCTCGGGACAGGTGCTGGAGGGGATCTACAGCGCCATTGGCGAGATCAACGAGCGCAACCTGGTGATTGCCAGCGCTGCCGAGGAACAGGCGCAGGTGGCGCGGGAAGTGGATCGCAACCTGCTGAACATTCGCGACCTGTCGACCCGCTCGGCGGCCGGGGCGCAGGAAACCCGCGAAGCCAGCCAGGCGCTGGCGGGGTTGGCCGGGCAGCTTACGGCATTGGTGGCGCGGTTCAGGGTTTAGCGGGGAGCCTATCGCGGGGCAAGCCCGCTCCTACAGTGGGAGCGGGCTTGCCCCGCGATACATCTAGACTTCCACCAGAATCCTGAACCCACCAAAAATCATTCGCATGCCATCAAACGGCATCGGATTCTTGTCAGGCTGCATGCGCGGGTCTTGCATCATCTTCTGCATCCCGGCGTCGCGCACCTCGCGCGACGGCCAGAGGATCCAGGAAAACACCACCGTCTCGTCGTCCTTGAGCTTCACGGCCATGGGGAACGAGGTGATCTTGCCATCCGGCACATCGTCGCCCCAGCATTCGATGACCTTCAAGGCACCGCACTCCTTGAACACTACGGCTGCTGCTTCGGCGTGCTTTTTAAAAGTGTCGCGGTTGGCGGTGGGGACTGCGAGGACGAAACCGTCTACATAGGACATGGGGGTACTCCTGCACGTGGGGTATGTGCAGGATGGTCGATTGGCCGGGGGGTGGATCGACAGGCTTGCACGCAAGCCCGACCGATGGTCATCGCACCCTGTGTGGCTGGCTTGCCAGCGATGAGGCCGGCAGCCCCGGCTCAAAACCGTGTCGTCGCACTCACCCCGAAGGTACGCCGATCCCCGCGCGCATCCCAGGCAATATCAAATGGCAGTGGCACGCTGTCAGTCTTGTACTGTTTATCGGTCAGGTTGTTCACGTAAGCGGTCAGGTCCAGGTCATAGCGCCCGCCCAGGTGATAGGTGGCACTGGCATTGCCCAAGGTATAGCCGCCCTGGGACACGCTGTGATCCTGCTGCGCCGTGGGCAGGAAGTAGATCCGGCTCTGGTAGCGCCAGTCCGTGCCCAGGCGCACTTCATCGCCATTTTCCAGCGGTATCCGGTAACTGCCGCCCACCGCCAGGGTTCGCGACGGCGAGCGGGCAATGCGGTTACCGGAGTAATCCACCCCGCCCGACTCGAAGTCCTGCAGTTCGGTATGCAGCAAGCCGAGCGAGCCATGCAGCTCCAGGTTGCTGAATGGCAAGGCCTGCAGCTCGAACTCGGCGCCGCGAATCACCCCCTGGCCGCTGTTGGTCAGCAGCGATACCACCTGCCCGTCGCGCACCGACACGGCGTTGACCTGGATGTCCGAGTAGTCGTAGTAAAAGACGTTGGCGTTGGCGATCAGGCGCTCATCGAACCACTCGCTCTTGACCCCCAGTTCATAGGCATCGACGTTCTCCGGCGCCACCACCGAGGCCTCGGCCTGCACCTGTGCACCGCCGCTGAAACCACCGGAGCGAAAGCCCTTGGCATAACGGAAATACACCCGCGCGTTGTCGTTGAGCTGGTACTCGGGGGTGAAATCGTAAGTGAGCTTGTTCCAGGTGCGCTTTTCGTCCTGTTCAACGCGGGTCACCAGGTCGCCGCTGTAGTGCTTCCACCAGTCGCGTTCGCTGCTGTAGCTGACCCCGTCGGCATCCGGCGCGGCGACGCGGTGCAGGTCGATGTCCTTGGTTTCGCGGGTCCAGCGCAGGCCGGCGGTGAGGCTCAGGTTGTCGGTGGCCTGCCAGGTGCTGCTGCCGAAAATCGCGAAACTGTCGGTGCGCTGGTCGATATCGGTACGGCCATAATCGGCCACGCCAAAGGCCTGGTTGTAGGGCTTGGGCAACAGGCCGTTGTCGTTGCGGCTGTCGAGCTGTTCGTGGAACAGATGGGTGCCGACGATCCAGCTGAGCGGCTGGTTCTTCGCCGAAGACAAACGCAACTCCTGGGACACCTGCTTCCAGCGGTCATCGTTAAAACCGCGGCCGAACTCGTAGATGCTCATGTTCGGGCTTTCAGCTTTTTCGTGAATATCGTCGAAGGCGGTGATCGAATCCAGTTGCAGGTCGCCCAGGTCCCACTTCAACGCCAACTGCACACCGTTGTGCTCGATGCGGTCTTCGGCCTTGCCGGTAAATGCGGCCTCATCGGTATCCGGCTTGGGTGCCGGGCCAAACAGCGTGCTGCCGCCCGGCCCCGCCCCCCAGGCGCGGGTGGCAATGCCCTGCCCGGTGTAGTCGCGGCCATGCAATTGCAGGGTGGCCTGCAGGTCGTCGTTGATCTGCGCCAGCAACTGCAGGCGCAGGGCCTGGTCGTGGATATCGCCGACGGTGTGGCCATCGACCTGGTTCTCCAGTTGGCCATCGGCGCTCTGGTCGACAAACGCCACCCGTACGGCCAGCTTGTTGTCGATCAGCGTATCGCCATAGGCACCTTCGTACAGGCGCGCATTGTAGTTGCCCAGGTCGAGCTTGAAGTAACCGTTGGCTTTCTCGAAATCCGGCTTGCGCGAAACGAAGTTGATCGCCCCGCCGGTGGTGTTCTTGCCCCACAGTGTGCCCTGCGGCCCGCGCAGCACCTCGACGCGCTCCATGTCGTAGAGCGGAAAACCGGTGGCTACGTGAGGGTCGATGTACACGTCATCGGTGTAGATGCCCACCGGGTAAACCGTGGTCGACGCCATGTCCCCCGAGCCCATGCCACGAATGTACCAGCGCGGCCGCTGGTGCCCGGCAAACTCCGGGGCGATGGCGTTGGGCACGTTCTGCAACGCCTTGCCGGCACTGAAACCGCCGCCGCTGTCGGCGATCTGTCTGGCGCTGACCACAGAGATGGCCGAGGGCACGTCCTGCACCGACTCTTCGCGCTTTTGCGCGGTGACGGTAACGGTGGGCAGGGCTTCGGGGGCTGGCTCGGCGGCGAAGCCGGGGAGCGTGGGCAAGGCTGCGGCGATGGCCAGCAACAGGGGCACGCGGGCGAAGGGAGCGGTCATGAACGTCAATGTTCCACAAGGGGGAAAGAGACGGGGGGCTTCGCAATGGTTGTGCCAGATATGTAGCTTGTTGATTTATAAGATCTTTATCTATTACCGACTGATTAGATGTTGCCTGGTGAGCAGTTGGGCAGCACAGTTTGCGTGAGCATCAGCAATGGCCGGACCCGCAACTACGAGCGCATTCCAATCTTCCCTTGAATCCCGTCTGCAACCCCGCTACCCTCCCCGAGTCGCTGTAAATCCAGCGACCGGGTTTGGTAGCCCGAGTACTCTAAGGCGTGCAGACGCCGCTCCCGATCAGCCGGCGTTTTTTTGTGCCTGCTGTTCGTGCTATGGCGGCTGTGCGTGGGGCGCATTCGTGCGCGCTGGGTTCCTAGAGTCCCGGTCTACCAACCTGCGTACAGCCGTCACCAATCGTTTGGTAGCGATTGATGCTGGCTCCACCACTCTAGGAGCACAACAATGACAAAGCCCGTCCCCGACCCACCCCTCGTCACCAAAACCGCCACCACCTTCGGCTCCTGCAACGGCAGCCACGCCCCTCTGTTCGCCGTGCGCACAGGCGCTTCAGCCGAAGACGCCCTGGTGCATGCCACCGTTCTGCTCAAAAGCGCCTACCAGACCAACGCCCAGGCCTGTGAAAAGGTCGACCCTGACGTACGCGGCCTGCTCTGGGCTACTCAGCACTCGCTGGAAATGAGCATTGCGCTGGTCGAGGCGTGCCTGGATGAAGTCGAGGCACACGCCATGGCTGCAGCCTTGCAGCGGCGTGTTGCGCAGATGGATCAAGCGACGCTGAAGTGAAGACTGTAGGCTAACCCCGGGCCGCCGACGCGGCCCACCGAGCGCATGCTCATCCACTGAAAATTCATCTTGAGCAAACCCGGCTAGGCGCAGCCACGCGGGTATAGTCGACTCTATGCCGACCGTACTTCCAAGAGCCTGAAGCCGTGCCCGACCTGCCGCCCAACGCCGCCTACACCTTGCGCTTCAGCGCTGTACTGGCCTACATCGACGCCAACCTCGACGGTGATCTGTCGGTAAAAAACCTGAGCCAGGTGGCGAACTTTTCGGTGTTTCACTTTCACCGCCAGTTCACGGCGTACGTCGGCGTGCCGGTTTCGCGTTATGTGCAGTTGATGCGCTTGCGCCAGGCGGCGCACCGGTTGGCGGCCAATGCCGAGCTCTCGGTGCTGGAGGCCGCCCTCGCGGCAGGTTTTGAAAGCCCCGAGGCATTCAGCCGGGCGTTTCGGCGGGCGCTGGGGATGTCGCCGAGCGGCTTTCGCCGGCAGCCGAACTGGCAGGCCTGGAATGCGGTGTTCGCTATCCCTCACTTTTCCAGGAGCGTCATCATGCAGGTACGTATTGTCGAGTTTGCGCAAACCCGGGTCGCGGCGCTGGAGCACTGCGGGCCGCCCGCGCAGGTCAGCCAGAGCGTGAACCGGTTCATCGCCTGGCGCAAGGCCAGCGGGCAGTCGCCGGTGGCGTCGAGCCGTACTTTTGGTATCCCCTTTGGCAACCCCGATACCACGCCGGCGGAGGATTTTCGTTTCGCCATTTGTGGCGAGATCGACGAGGCGGTCGCGGCGAATGAAGCCGGCGTGCACGAGCGGCTGATTGCTGGTGGGCGCTATGCCGTGGTGCGGCATGCGGGTTCGCCCGACCATATTGGTGAATCCATCTATCCGATCTATCGCGACTGGTTGCCGGACAGTGGTGAGGAGCTGCGCGATCAGCCGCTGTTTTTTCATTACCTGAGCGTGTATCCAGAGACGCCGCAGGCGCAGTGGCAGACGGATATCTACGTACCGTTACGCTAGAGAGGTGTATTGGGGCCTGTGGGAGCGGGCCTTGCCCCGCGATCGAGCGCGAAGCGGTCGTAACTCAGGCGCCGCCTTATGTGCTGGCTGCGCTGGCCTGATCGCGGGGCAAGCCCGCTCCTACATGAAAACCAGCGACTACCTAGCCGCAACGCTGATTCGCGCTTACTATAAGCCCAACTCGTATTACCGCGGCTGCTGAACCCGGTACTCACGAGGAAATGATCATGCACAGAACCCGCGCCTGGAGACGCTCCCAGGCCCGCAAAAACGGCAAGAGCAAAGCGCCAGACCCGCTGCTGTTCAAGCCTGAAAAGAACTGGAAGCTGCTCTACACCCGTGGCGACAAGTTGCTACGGGCACGCCAGCTCGGCCTGAGCTATCCCGTTCGCTCAACCCGCCAACTGTTGGATCAAGAGTGACTAACCTCCTGTTCGTCTGCAGCCGCAACCAGTGGCGCAGCCCTACCGCAGAAGCGCTCTGGCGCCGCCGCCCAGGCTTCGATGCCCGGTCGGCGGGCACCAGCCCAAATGCGCGCAAACCCATCGGCCCGGCAGACATTCGCTGGGCCGATGTGATTTTTGTCATGGAACGCAAGCACCACAATCGCCTGCAGGCGCAGTACGCGCGGCTGCTTGAGCACAAGCGGCTCCATACCCTGGATATTCCCGACGATTTTCAGTACATGGACCCGGAGCTGGTGGCCTTGCTCGAAGACAGCGTCGGGGCTTTTCTAGCCGCCCAGGGTTGATGTACAAACGCTGGCAAGCGCAGCGTAACTGCACTAGCAATGCGGCGATCGCGCTACGATTCACCGACACCCACCGGACGTGCCAGCCTATGCCCGTTGACCTCCAAGCGCTGTACCCGAAACTGATCCACCTGATGCTGGACACGGTCTTCGTGGTCGACAGGGATCACCAGATTGTCTTTGTCAGTGATGCCTGCGAGGCGCTGCTGGGTTACCGCGCTGGCGAGCTGACCGGCACGCCGATCACCGACTACATTCATCCGCACGACCTTGCGGTTACAAAGGCCTCCATTGTCCGGGTCATGAACGGCCAATCCCACGTCGATTTTCGTAACCGCTACATCCGCAAGGATGGCGGCATCGTGCACATCCTCTGGGCGGCGTTCTGGTCCGAGGAGGTGGGTGCGCGCATCGGCGTGGCGCGGGACGTGACAGCGCTGCACGAGGCCGAAGCGGAGTTACGCTTTTTGGCCCATCATGATCCGTTGACGGCACTGAGCAACCGCGCGCTGTTCAATGATCGGCTGGAGTCGGCCGTGCGCACGGCGCAGTGCCAGCAAAGCGCACTGGCGTTGCTGTTTCTCGACGTCAATGATTTCAAGGGGATCAATGATGTTCATGGGCATGCCATGGGTGACCGCATCCTCTGCATGATTGCCCGGCGCCTGGAAGACTGTGTGCGCGAGGCTGGCACGGTGGCGCGGATTGGTGGCGATGAATTCACCGTGCTGTTGCCGGGTATCGCGTCGCAAGAAGCCGTCTACGCCAAGGTGGGGCAGATTCTCGCGGCCATGGCCGAGCCGCTGGGTGCCGAGTTCGGCGCTGTCTCGATGCCATCGTGCAGCGTCGGCGTAGCCTTTTACCCTCAGGACGCGGAGAATGCCGATACCCTGCTCAGCCATGCCGATGGCGATATGTACCGGATCAAGAAGCACCGCGCCGCGCAGCGGGTAGCTCTCAAGCAATTACCAGTCGAGTGACAACGTGAACCGTCAAAAGAAAATCAAGCAGCTGTTAAAGGCCCACGCAAAAAAGGCCAGCGCCAAACTGGCGCCCAAGAGCAAGCCTAAATACATCAGCAAGGCTGACCGGTTGAAACTGGAAGCTGAGGCCAGCGAAGCTGTCGTTTCGACTGCCGAGTGAATCGTCACCCGCTGGACTGCCATTCGATAATTGAAGTGGGGTCACCGGGCCGTTTGGGCAGCGCGGATAACGCGCGTTGTTGCCTGGTATGAAGAAATGGGCAGTGCGTGATTCAGGAACGTCGGGACTGCACATTTCAGGATGCTTCATTTAGCGAGCAAGTCGCCATTTCACCGGACTAGCAAAACAATGCAACAGCATCGCGAGCAACGACACCCAACCGACAACGGGATATTGCCCTTCCAGCGCTGAGTATTCTCCCAACAGCAACAAGTAGCCATTGTCTTGAAAGCGCAGATGGTAGGTCACAAAAAACAGGTTGAAGGCCAGGCAGCCAAGGAAGCGCCAACCGCTGAAGGCATCGCCCGACGATTTGTGTCTCAAAACAAAGGCTACAACTACTGCTGATATGGACAAGAGTACGAACAGCCCGGGAATCACTTCTGCGACTCTACGTACACTTGCTCACCGGTCATCATGTCGATGCCAACCTCAAAGACGAGCGGGCCAGAGCCCATGACCCGATGAGCCCGAGTTTTATCAGCGTCGATATAGCGGAACAGGCGCCAAGCATCAGGCTTAAGTACCATTCGCCACAACCCGTAAACTGATAAACCGATATCACTCAAGCCATAGGCCATGTTCCCGTGCACCACCCGCCCGCCCACTGACTGCGCCGTCATTTGATACGCTTTTCTGAGGGGACCTTGCGTATCTGTGCGACCTTGAATGATGTTCCGACCACTCTCATACGCGTTGTTCAATCCATGCAGCATCATGGGGGCACCTGCCAGGCCGCACAATACTCCAGCCGAGCTGTAACACAGCATCGCCCCTGTACCGAACTGCAAGGCGCCAGCGCTCAAACCAGCAACCAGTTTTGCATATTCAGTGACCTGTTGCCTGAGAAACCGATATTCGTTGTTGATTTCCTCAAGCCCGTGCTCAACGGGCTTTCTTGCCTGCTCAACATCCTCAACGACCGACTTCCCAAAGGCAGTTACTTCTCGATTGAAGCGACTTCGCAATCCTCCGTCTTCAATGTGCTGAGCGCTGATGGTGCAAGCATATTGGCTCAATCTGACGGCAGCATCGTTAACCACCCAGAATTCGTGCGGGGTCACCTTATGGGGTTTGCTCACTCTATCCACGGAGAGTTCGTCCACGAGGCACCACCAGTGGTAGCGGCAATATGATGAGTCCAGTTGATGTCGGTGTAACTGATTGCCAACTGTTCCTGGGAATCTTGATCGTTAAACAGAACGGAATGGGGCATTTCCATTCTTTGATCAACAATCACACCACCCCAAAGTTGAATGCTGAAATATCGCTCCTGGTTGCCACTCCTGCTGGTGCGGTAGAAGTCGAATTCGCAGTTCACTCTCTCGCGACGAGCCAAGGCTTGCGCCAGCAATGGTGTTGCCTTGTCGACGTGCTTGATGAGGACGATGGGGCGGTGCGTCGCGTACTGGGTGTTATCTACATTGGATAGGTTGTGAGAGAAAGAAAGCACCAAGATCTTGTCAAGGTGAGCGGACTGGCATCTATTGCCAATGGAGTCCAAGGATGAACAACCTGCAGAGATCAACCCTTGATGCTTGCCAACAATTGACATGTAACCATGATGCGCCACTGTGCGTACTCCTTGTAAGTAGAGTACCTAGACTATGGAAAACATGACCCGCGCGTCTGTCGGACGTTTCCGAACGTCACCTATCTGATGCGCTAAAAGCGCTCTCTATCAAAATATCCCTCAAGCATCTGCCGCGAGGTCTCAAGCATCAAGCTCAGCAATCACCTCTGCCCGGGTCGTAACCTGACGAAAGTGATGCTTCCACAAACTGATGCCCAACTGCCCCGAGCGGTCCAGCGATGAGCCCACCGTAAGGTCGGTCACCAACGTCGGCGAGAGCCCGGCATCGAACAGCGCAAAGCCGGCGGCGAGCACGCAGGTTTCGGTCTGGATGCCGCACACCAGCACGCGCTCGACACCGAGCTGCTTGATGTACTCGATGGTTTCAGCGGTCTGCCCGTAACCGTGCTTGATAAACACTTTATCGGCCTCGACCAGGCTTTCGTCTTCGGCCGCAGGATGCCAGCCGAGTTGCTGTTCAAACGGCGTCACCTGCTCATCGTGCAACTCGACCGAGGCAATCGTCAGGATCCGTTCTGACAACGCCCGCACGCCATCGACCAGCCACTCGGGCGGGCTGAAGGTGGACTGGACATCTACGATAAGCAAAACCTGGCGCATAACGTTCTCTTGAGCATCAATCAATGGCGCGGAGTATATCGTCCTGCAACGGCTGTTCGCCTGCCCAATGACCGCGCGCTTTCAGGCTTGCCGATAAAAACTGCAGCGCGCGCCGAAAGACCGGATGGCAATCGGCAAGGGGCAAATGCTCGAGCGCAGCCCAGAAGAATTCGAACCTGTGGCCGTGGTCGTCAAGCGTCTGATGCGTCCATTGCTCCGGCAAAGGTCCGCTCGCCTGGCACAGGTGGAACGACCAGACCTGCCCCAGATGCCCAGCGTCCCAACAGCCAAGATCATCGGCAAGGGTCGCGGCATTGATGCCAGACTCTTCGGCCAGTTCCCGCAGCGCTGCCTGGCCCGCCGTTTCGCCTTGTTCAATCGTGCCCTTTACTAGCTGCACACCCGCCAGCGGATGACGAAACAAGAGGATTCTGGGGTTCGGTGTGGCGGCAACAACCACGGCGCAGGCCTTGTTGGGGAGCATGGCGATATCCTTGTCGGCAAAGAGGGCTGCGCATCATACGCCAGCGCTTTAGCCGCGCAGCCATAGAACTTTTCTCTGTTTACCGGTCTATTGGGATACGTTCAATCGTCATTTAGAGGTTGTCTTCGCTCATGAAACTCCATGCCCCACGGATGCTGCTCGCTGCCCTGTTCGCACTCGCAGCAGCAGGCTCGGCATCAGCCACACAGATGAAGACGTCCACCCCGCTGCTGGCCCCCGAAGCCCGCGCTGTGCAACCTGCACCAAGCCCCTGGCCGAGCCTGGCGAGCATGACCGAGCATGACCGAGCAACAGCCTGGGCCATTGCTGGCCCATGACGACCGCTACCGCGATGACCACCGCTGGCACGACCGCAGGGACGATTGGCGCCGGGAAAACTGGCGCAGAGAACAATGGCGCAGGGAGCAAGCCCGACGCGAGGCCGAGCGCCATCGTTATTGGGAACGCCACCATGACCGGGCCATGCGTTACCGTTACGAGGACGACCGCCGCTACTATCGTCGCTAGGGTTGCTCGGCGACCTCGACGTAGCTCGACTCCCCGCCCCCGCTCGCCCCCGACAACCAGCCCCAGACGAAACTCAGCGTGGTCCGCCCGGCATCGTCAACGCCTATCGTGCCACGCGACCAGCCGGACAGCAGCTCGCCCTCGGTGGTCAGGCAGTGAAACAGCAACTCGATGGTATCGGCGCCCGTGGCACGTCCGACTTGATGCCCCACACGAATCCGGCCGCCCTGGTAGGTGCTCGAAATGGCAGTACCTTCAACCTGATAGTGGAACAGCGTACCCGCGCCGGAGAGCCCTTGGGCATTGTTGGCGACGGCGAAGCGGCGATTGTGCAAACGCTCGCTGATGTGAGCGAAGTGGCTGTGCATTGAGGTGTCGTCCTTGCGTTCAGAGACTGCAGTGCAGCGTGCGCTGATCCTAACCCACTGCGCCGCAAAGTGCTGGTCTTGGCGCACGCCGACGGCAGCGCGTTGGTCGCATCCCGGGGCAGGCCGGCCCCTGCACACTAAAGCTTTGAAATCCACCGCCGATATCCCTGAACACGTATGGAAACCACGGGTACCGACCATGAACCCAATCAACGCAGGACTGCGCATTGCCCCTGCATACGCCGCCCCCCAGGCGACACCAGCCAACGCTGTCAGCAGTCGCACCGATCAGCTCGCGACGCCGCCCAGTACCTCCGTCAACCTGGGCCAAAGCCCTCGTAGCGAAGATGCAGCGACTTATTCGTCGCGCGGGACCCTCGCGGTGCCGTTGCGCTATGTGCTGGAAAACGACAACCTGAACAAGCTGAGCATGAACATGATGGTGGGTGTTCAGGCCAGCGCTATCGGTTCGCGCTTCCACGGGCTCGGCGCAGCCTTGGTGAATCAACTGGTAGCCAACGGCGGCCAGTCGTTTACGCAATCGGTGTTCGCCTTCGCCGACGGCGCCCAGCCAAGCGCCGAAGCACTCAAGGTGCAGAGCAACAACCTGCGCCAGCACCCGGCCAATGCGGTAAACCTGAGCTTGACCACCGCTTCCGGTGCCACCGTGAACCTGTCCCTGGCCAGCAATGAGCAAGGCCTGGCGGTCAGCGCCGAGGTACAGGGCGGCCAGCTCAGCAGCGATGAGCTCAAGGGCCTGGCGTCGCTGGCCGAAAGTTTCCAGGGCGCCATCAACGGCCTGAGCGAGCAACCACCACGCCTGCAACTGGGCAAGCTGGCCACGCTCGACCCGACCCTGTTCAGCGCGCTGCAGATGAACGCCAAGCTGGACACGGTAAATGGCCAGCAGCTGACGTTCGACCTGACCCTGGATGACAGCGCACGCAAGCTCAGCCTGCAGGGCCCGGCCGGTAACGTACAACTGAACCTCGATACCCGCGACACTTCGCTGCTGGGTAAAAGCGCCCAGCGCCAAGCGGCGATCAGTAATTACCTGAGCCAGTTCGATGCAGCGCAGAGCCGCGGCAAAGGCGACGAGAACCTGGTGGGCCTGCTCAAGGACGCCTTCGTCCAGCTCAACAGCGCCGACGATATCAGCAGGCCATCGAGCGCGGCTATACCGCTGCTGGCCGCCAAAGACACCGCCCTGCTCAGTGGCCTGGCCGACTTCAGTGCCTCGATCAGCCAGACCAGCCAGCAGCCCAACCCGCTGCGCCCCACCGAGCTGGATCGCTTCGACTACAAAGTGTCCCAGTCAACCACGATCAGTGGTGCATCGCCGGCGAACCGCGCGGTGCAACAGGATCAGCAAGCGAACCTGTCGGCCGCCTACCACACCAGCCTCAACCCGCAGATGGCGCTGGTCGACGCCCTGGCGACGCAGAACTACCGTTACCACGAGGTCAGCGACCAATCGAGCACCAGCACGCGCTTGCGCTACGACAAGAACAGCCTGGTCGAAGCCAGCGTCAGCCAGCAGGCCAGTCGCAATGAACGTGTGCGCTCTTACGCCGATGGCGTGCTGCAAAGCGACGTGAGCACTCCGGCGTCGGTCTCGGAATCACGCAACCTGCTTGGCCTGCTCACTGACCTGTTCGAGCGCGAGCGCATCTCCCAGCGTGACCGCGGCGTATCGATCCTGGAGGCACAGCTGCAGTCGCAACGCAGCCAGTGGCAGTTGCAGTCCGATCCGGCGCTGATCCGCCCGCAGGATCCCCAGCAATAGCCGTGGCATTACTGGCCTCATCGCCGGCAAAGCCGGCTCCCACAATGGATCTGTGCACCCCGGACCAGTGGGAGCGGGCTCGACCCGCGATCGAGTGCACAGCGCTCGCCATACAGCCGGCACACGCTTTATCCTTGCGCCTCTTTGCCCAATGGCCTTCGGAGTTGCAATGTACATTGATGTACCCCGCCGCCTGGTGTTCTTCGATAAAAGCGACAGTATTCGCCCCGCCTGCCTGACCCAGTACGATCCGGACACCGGTGCATTGACCCACCCCGTCGGTACCCAGGCCGACGACAGGGTTTGCGACATCTCCCACGATGGCCGGCGCATGGCCCTGCAAGGCACCGATTGGCGGGTGGTGCGCGGCGCCAGTCGCTCGCGCCTGAGCTTTCTTGAAGATCGCACGGCGCTGCATGAAACCGACAGGTTCCTGGCGTACTGGTCGCACCTGGACCCCAGCGGCCGGTACGCGCTGGTCGGGGTCGGCAACGATAAAAAGCGCCCGGTGGTCATCGACCTGGACAGCGGCGAATGCAGCGAACCGATCGCCCGTAATGTCGATGCCCGGTTTGGTTGCATCGACCCCGTGCAAGGCAAACTCTGGGCACCCGATGAGCGGGCCAGCAACAGTGTGCTGACGGTTGATTGCGCCAGTGGCGAGATCAACAAGATCACCCTGGCGCTGGACGCCAAGGTCAGAAGCCTGCGCTTTTCCCGTGATGGTCAATACCTGTTTGTCACCGGTGAAAACAACCGCCTGCTGTGCTGCGATCGCAACGGCGCGACATTGTGGTCCAGGGACATCGACGAATATGGTCAGGTAGGCGCCGGGACAATCCTGTTCAATGAATCCGCTACTCACCTGTGCCTGCCGATCTCGGCGACGCAGCGTTCGAACTGGGGTGAAGACATCATCCTTGCGGCTGACAGCGGCCAGATCGAAACCACGGTTGTACGCCACAAAGGCCCACCCGGCCGGCTCGCCGCTGACTGGTTTGGCGATCAGTTGCTGACCCACCGTCTGGAGGTCGTGGACTTTTTCAGCGGTGCAGTCGTCGATGTGCTTGATCTGACCAGCCCCCTCTCCCCGGATAGCCCCATCTGAGATTGCCCAGCATGCTTGTACTGCCAAAGGGAGAGCGCCACGGGATACGAGTATCCCCGCGCTGGCCGTCCTCTGAAGTAGCCATCGATGAAGAAACTTTCCGTAAGTTGATTGAGGCCCAATCAATGCTGCCACCCGACATTGAGCTGTTGCTGGTGCGCGGGTACGAAAACAAAACCAGCCATCTGGGTTCGTTCAGAACGCTCTCACGCTGGCTGGGCATCAAGGTGTTCTGCGCCTGCTACCCCGGTCGCAAGGATGAAGTCGGCGAGATATTTGGCGCCAATGGACATGACGTGGATGGCTCACATGTCGATGTCTCCATTGTGTTAAAGGGAAAAAGGCTGCGCTTTCTGCCCTTTGGCGTCTTTACCTCGCTGACTCGCCAGCGCGCACGCGCAGCGCACTACCTGGTGGTTATCGACAGAGTCAAAGACGCATTGAAACAATGCGGCTTTGACATCCATCGAAACGAAACAGAGAGCATGCAGATCCATTGCGACTACAAACCTCAGAAGTCGTAACGCACATTCATCATCACATTGCGCGGCGGCCCGTAGTGCCCGTAGCTGCCAGAAAACCCGGCGTAGTACTTCTCGTCCAGCAGGTTGTTAAGGTTGAGGGTGGTGGAAAGATGATCGCTGAACCGGTAGCGCGCCATCAGGTTGAACACCGCGTAGTCATCCTGGCTGACGCGGCTGTTGTAGCGGCTGAAGTACAGCGAGTTGCTGGAGTTCCAGCTGGCGCCGCCGCCGAGGGTCAGGCGCTGCCATTGGCCGGGTAGCTGGTAGGTGGTCCACAGCCGGAAGGTGTCCAGCGGCAGCTGGCTGGTCAGGCGCTGGCCTTCGGCGTCTTCGGTGCGCGAGTGGCTGAAGCCCGCTTGCAGCTCCCAGCCCGGGGCGAGCTCGCCGGCCAGTTCCAGGTCAACGCCCTTGGTCTTGGCCCCGCTGACCGCGCGGTAGGCGTCCTGGTCGGTGCCCGGCACGGTGTAGCCGGCATCCAGCTCGGCGACGTTATCGCGCTTGATCACGTAGCCGGCGACGTTGGCGTTGAGGCGGCCATCGTAGAACTCGCCCTTCCAGCCCAGTTCATAGTTTTTGCCGACCACCGGCTCCAGCACCTTGCCGCTGCGGTCCTGGCTCGACTGCGGCTTGAAGATATCGGTGTAGCTGACGTAGATCGACTGCTCGGGCGTCAGGTCATAGACCACCCCGGCGTAGGGCGTGACTTCGCCGCGTTCGGTCATGCTGTAGTCCAGCACGTAACCGGAAGCCAGGCTCTTGGAATAGTAGTGATAGCGGTAGTTGCTGGCCCGGGCGCCGAGGATCAGATGCAGGCTGTCGCTGAGGTTGAAGCGCCCGGCAACGAAGTAGCCGCTCTGGCGGGTGTCGACGTCGTAGTCCAGCGCCGGGGCGAAGCTGTCCTTGTCGGGCTTGGGCAGTTCGTTGTTCCAGGTATTGAAGTCGACGATGGCCGAACGCCCGCTGGTGGCGTAGTGGTGGTTGACGTAGTCGAGGTAGTTGGCGCCGACGATCAGTTCATGGGTTTGCCCGAACAGCTCGAATGGCCCCTGCAAGGTGGCATCGACGGCTTTCTGGTGCTGGGTGGCTTCGGACCAGCCCTGGCTGATGGTGGCATTGCCCTCGGGGGTGATGTACGACATGCCGGTGGAGCTCTGGTAGGAGCCGCTACGGGTGTCGCGATCGACATCCATGAAGGTGCCCGCGACCTTCAGTTGCCAGTCGTTGGCCAGCTGCTGTTCGAGCGCCAGGCTGTAGTTGTTGGTGTCGAAGCGATCTGACGCCCAGCGCGCGCCGGAACTGGCATCACGGGAGAAATCCGTTGGCTGGCCGTTGCTGAACAGGATCGGCACCCCCTGGCCGCCGGTGGGCCGGTAGCGCTGGTGATCGATGCTCAGGCGCACCAGGGTGGTGTCGCTGAGGTCGGCTTCGAGCGCTGTGTAAAGAATGTCGCGGTCCTGCTGGTACCAGTCCATGAACGTATCGTTGAGCTGCTTGGCCGCCACCATGCGCCCGCGCAGGTTGCCGGTCGGGGTCAGCGGCCCGGAGACATCTGCCTCCAGGCGCTTGAAATCCCAGGAGCCGATACCGCCTTGCACATAGGCCTGGAACTCGCGGGTCGGGCGCTTGCGGATGACGTTGACCACGCCACTGGGGTCGCCCGCGCCGGTCATCAGCCCGGTGGCGCCGCGCACCACTTCCACCCGGTCGTAGATGGCCATGTCGAGCAAGGTGCTGGGCATGGTGCGGGTCTGGTTTTCCTGGTAAGTGGTGACGCCATCGAACTGATAGGTGTTGATAGCGCTGCCGCGCGAATAGATGTTGAAGCGCTCGCCGCCATCCTGGGACATGGTCACGCCGGGGGTCTGGTTGAGCACATCGGACATGTTGCGCAGCTGCTGGTCGTCCATGCGCTGGCGGGTGACGACACTGATCGACTGCGGTGTTTCGCGGATCGACAGGTTCATCTTGGTCGCCGTGCTGGTCGAGCCGCTGGTGTAGGAGCCCGTGCCTTCGGTGGTGGCGCCCAGGCCGGCGGCGCTGACACTGGTCGCTCCCAGTTCAAGGGCACCGGCATCCGCGGCGCGGGGTATCAACCGGTAACGTCCCTGGCCCATGACCACAGGTTGCAGGCCGGTGCCGGCCAGCACTTGCGCCAGTGCCTGGTCGACGGCGAACTGGCCGCGCAGCCCGGGGCTGTGCAGGCCGTTGGACACCTGCGAGTCCACCGCGACCATCACCCCGGCCTGCTGGCCAAACTGGCCGAGCACGCTGTCCAGGCTCCCCGGGGCGATGTCATAACTGCGCATACCGGCCTGCTCCGCGCTCGCCTGGGCAGCCATTACGGTTTGGTTGAAGGTGACCAGGGTAGCACCCAGCATCAGGGCGCGAACGGCAGTGGCAAGGGGGGTAAGGCGACAACGCATCGAGACAGTCCTTGGAGAGCAGAGGTGGGCATGGCGCTGGCTGTTCAGCGCTTTCCCTTGTCTTGATGCGCGAAGCAAGAAAACCTGCCAACGCCAATGAAAATTATTTCAGGCCGGTACAACGCTGGCCCAGTAACCCAGCAGCCGCTGCACGCGAACCGGCAACACCTGGGTGATCAGCTCAAGGCTGGCATCGGGTTGATCGAGGGAGAACGAGCCGCTGACCTGCAGGCCGGCAACCTGCGGATCACAACGCAGCACGCCGGGGCGGTAGCGGTCGAGTTCAGCCAGCAGTTCGGCCAGCGGCATGCGCTGCGCCACCAGCAGGCCCTGGGTCCAGGCCTGCGCGCCCGCTGCCAGTGGCAGCAACGGCCCGGCCCGGGTGCTGCTGTAAAGCTGTTGCCAGCCGGCCTGCAGGGTCAAGCCTGAGCCCTGCCCATGTTCGACCTGCACGGTGCCCTTGAGCATCTGCACCAGCGTCGCGCTGGGTTGCCGGCTGACCACCAGGCGCGACAGTGCCGCTGGCCGTACCCGGGCCTCGCCCGTGCGCAGGCTGACGCTGGTGCCCTGCCCCACCTCCAGCAATACCCGCCCACGGTTCAAAGTCAGCACCCGGACGCCATCGAGCAAATCACTGTCCAGGGCGCTGCGGGTATCCAGTTGCAGCGCCAGCCCCGAGGCCAGGGTCCAGTTGCGGCGCTCGCCGGTGGCAGTGGCGTAATCGCTGAACAGGCCCGGCAGCACACTGCGCTGCTGTACCCCGTAGCCACTGGCGATCAGTACGCCACCGGCGACCAGGCTCTTGAGGACTGCCCTGCGCGAAGGCAGCGAACGCGCCTCAAGCAGGCTGCGCGCCCCCGCCGCCGACATACCGCAGGTGCCTTCTCGCAGGCCTTGGCCGATACCACTGAGCCGCTGCCAGGCCAGTTCATGGGCCGCGCTTTCCTGGCGCCAGCGCTGGCAGGCGAGTTGCTCGGCATCGCAGCTCACACCCGATTGCAGGCGCACCATCCACAGCATCGCCTGTTCGAGAATGTGCGGGTCGAGGCGCGGTTCGGCTGCGGGCATCGGCTTCATTCGCCGTGCACGGCAGCGTAGCAATGCCGATAGGCCTTGAGCATGGCCTTCTGCACGACATTGACGCTCAGGCCCAGGCGCTCGGCGATCTGCGGGTAGGTCAGGCCATCGAGCTGGGACAGCAAAAACACCTCCCGCACCCGGCTGGCCAGGCCATCGAGCACCTGGCCGACGGCGTCCAGCGCCTCGAGCACCAGCACCCGGGTTTCTTCCGACGGCTGATGCTGCGGCTCAAGCTGAGCCAGGCTTTGCAGGTAGGCACGTTCCAGCGCCTGGCGGCGAAAATGCTGCAGGCACAGGCGGCTGGCGATGGTGCCAAGGTACGCCCGCGGCTCGCGCAGCAGTGGCGGCACCTCGCTGCGCAGAAGCTTTACGAAGGTGTCCTGGGCCAGGTCCAGCGCCTGCTCGCGATTGCCCAGCTTGCGCCGCAGCATGGCCACCACCCAGCTGTGATGCTGCAGATACAGCGCGCCAACATCGTGAGGGCTGGACGGGGGCATGGACGGGATCTCCTGGCAGCTAAGGAAAGCCGTGCATGGTAATACTTCTCATTCATTTACTACTACTGGTTTTGCTTTGCTCGGCCATGAAACAACACAACCGACCGTTTCGCGGGGCAAGGCCCGCTCCCACAGCTTGCGCGCAGGACCCGCGATAATTTCAGCGGCGGCTGATGACCACCTCAAGGTACTCGCTCGGCACCACCAGCGATGCACCTCCCGCCACGTTGTTGTCGTTCAGCAGTTGGGTCAAGTCGCTTTCCAGCGCGCGGGCCTGGTCGCTGTCGAGCGAGGCAAACGCCTTGTGCACCGGCCCGTACCAGGTTCTGAATACCTCGATGAAGTGCGCCGGCGAACGATAGCGAAAGTTGAAGTGTTCGCGGCTGACCTTGATCGCACCGATGTCGTCGCCGAACAAGTTGTGCAACTGCTCTTCATCGCCCCAGCGCGACGGCGGTTGTGCACCGGCCGGTGGCGGCACGTGACGGCCGAGGGTCTTGAACATCTGCCCGATAAAACCTTGCGGGGTCCAGTTGGCCAGGCCGATGCGCCCGCCCGAACGACATACGCGACCCAGTTCCCTGGCCGCCTGCGCCTGGTCGGGGGCGAACATCACGCCAAAGGTCGAAACCACGGCGTCGAAGGCGCCATCGGCAAACGGCAAGGCTTCGACATCGGCCACTTGGAAGGCCACGTTGAGGTGCTCGGCCCGGGCGCGCTCCTCGCCGCGCTTGAGCAGTTCGGGTACGTAGTCGGTGGAGGTGACCTGGCAGCCACGGCGGGCGGCGGCCAGGGTGACATTGCCGTTGCCGGCGGCGACATCCAGAACCTTTTCATCCCAGCGCAAGTCGCAGGCTTCGGCCAGGCGCTCGCCAACCAGTTGCAAGGTGGTGCCAATCACCGCGTAGTCGCCGCTGGCCCACGCCGCCTGCTGGCGCGCCTTTAACGCATGCAAATCCAGGGGTGTGCTCATGGTCTGCACCTGATGAGGTTGTTCACACGAACGCTCAGCTAAACGCCAACCCCCGCCTGCGGCAAGCGCCAGCGTTTGAGCGGCAAGACCGGTTGGCTACATGGCTATAACCTGTGCGCATAAACCAAAACAGCACCCGAAGGTGCTGTTTTTGCTGGCGCCTTTTAGCGCGACAGGTTGGCCACTTTGGCCCGCGCCGCGTGCAGTTTCTTGTAGCTGTCGATCAGACGCTGGTGACGGTCGAGGCCTTCGAGCTTCATGCTGGTCGGCGTCAGGCCATGGAAGCGCACACTGCCGTCCACCGAGCCGAGCACCGCGTCCATGCGCGGGTTGCCAAACATACGGCGGAAGTTGGCTTCGTAGTCGGCCAGCTCCAGCTCGTCGTCCATGGCCACTTCGAGCACCACGTTCACCGCCTGGTAGAACAGGCCGCGCTCGACGGTGTTGTCGTTGAACTGCAGGAAGGTTTCGACCAGCTCCTTGGCCGGCTCGAACTGCTGCAGGGCCAGGTGGATCAGCAGCTTCAGTTCGAGGATGGTCAGCTGGCCCCAGGCGGTGTTGTCGTCGAACTCGACGCCGATCAGGGTGGTGATGTCGGTGTAATCATCAAGCTCGCTTTCTTCCAGGCGCTCGACCAGCGACTGCAGTTGCTCGTCATCCAGGCGGTGCAGGTTGAGGATGTCCTCACGGAAGAACAGCGCCTTGTTGGTGTTGTCCCAGATCAGGTCGTCCACCGGGTAGATTTCCGAGTAGTCCGGCACCAGGATGCGGCAGGCGGTGGCACCCAGGTGCTGGTACACCGCCATGTACACCTCTTTGCCCATGTCTTCGAGGATGCCGAACAGCGCCGCGGCTTCTTCGGCGTTGGCGTTTTCACCCTCGGCAGAGAAGTCCCATTCGACGAACTCGAAGTCGGCCTTGGCGCTGAAGAAGCGCCACGAGACCACACCGCTGGAGTCGATGAAGTGCTCGACAAAGTTGTTCGGCTCGGTCACCGCGTGGCTTTCGAAGGTTGGCTGCGGCAGGTCGTTGAGTCCTTCGAAACTGCGGCCCTGCAGCAGCTCGGTGAGGCTGCGCTCCAGCGCCACTTCAAAGCTTGGGTGGGCGCCGAACGAGGCGAACACGCCGCCAGTGCGCGGGTTCATCAAGGTCACGCACATCACCGGAAAGGCGCCGCCGAGCGAGGCGTCCTTGACCAGCACCGGGAAGCCCTGCTCTTCCAGGCCCTGGATACCGGCGAGAATGCCCGGGTACTTGGCCAGCACCTCCTGCGGTACGTCCGGCAGGGCCAGCTCGCCTTCGAGGATTTCACGCTTGACCGCGCGCTCGAAGATCTCCGACAGGCATTGCACCTGGGCTTCGGCCAGGGTGTTGCCGGCGCTCATGCCGTTGCTCAGGTACAGGTTCTCGATCAGGTTGGAGGGGAAGTACACCACCTCGCCGTCGGACTGGCGCACAAACGGCAGCGAGCAGATACCACGCTCGATATTGCCCGAGTTGGTGTCGTACAGGTGCGAACCGCACAGTTCGCCATCGGGGTTGTAGATCTCGCGGCAGTATTCGTCGAGAATCTCCGCCGGCAGCGCATCTTTACGGACTGGCTTGAACCAGCGCTCGTCGGGGTAATGGACGAATTCGGCATTGGCGATGTCTTCACCCCAGAACTGATCGTTGTAGAAGAAGTTGCAGTTGAGCCGCTCGATGAACTCGCCCAGCGCCGAGGCCAGCGCACCCTCTTTGGTGGCGCCCTTGCCGTTGGTGAAGCACATCGGCGACTGCGCATCGCGAATGTGCAGCGACCAGACATTGGGCACGATGTTGCGCCACGAGGCGATCTCGATCTTCATCCCGAGGCCGGCGAGAATCCCCGACATGTTGGCGATGGTCTGCTCCAGTGGCAGGTCCTTGCCGGCGATGAAGGTGCTGGTGTCCGAGGACGGGTCGAGCATCAGCAGGGCCTGGGCGTTGGCGTCGAGGTTTTCCACTTCTTCGATGACGAAGTCGGGGCCGGTCTGCACCACCTTCTTCACCGTGCAGCGGTCAATGGAACGCAGGATGCCCTGGCGGTCTTTCTCGCTGATATCGGCCGGCAACTCGACCTGGATCTTGAAGATCTGCTTGTAGCGGTTCTCCGGGTCGACAATGTTGTTTTGCGACAGGCGGATGTTATCGGTGGGGATATCGCGGGTCTGGCAGTACAGCTTGACGAAGTACGCCGCGCACAGGGCCGACGAAGCCAGGAAGTAATCGAACGGTCCCGGTGCCGAGCCATCGCCCTTGTAGCGGATCGGTTGATCGGCCACCACCGTGAAGTCATCGAACTTGGCTTCAAGTCGAAGGTTGTCGAGAAAGTTAACCTTGATTTCCATGCGGGAATACCATACGAGCAAAACGATTTGGCCGCCATTATCCGGGTTTTCGCCGGGAAGTCTTGTGCCTGACGCAATTACTCGGGCAAACCCGCCACGAAGCACTCAAAGTCATCGCCCTGCTGAATCGGCAGCCATCGTCAGCGTTGTCGCCGATGCAGCCTTGTTTGGCAGCGCCTGGATGCAGTCGATAAGCAGCCCGGGCTACCGGGCTGCCCTCTTGTCACGCGCCTTTACGCACTTTCCAGCTGACCAATCGCCGCCTGCAGACGACTGCGGCTACGTTCGCTGACGTCCTTCTGGCTCTGGTGAGTCTCGGTCGGCGCCTGGCGTACGTTGGCATGCGCTACCACTTGCCAGCCGCCGCCATCCAGGCGCAGGTAGCGATAGCTGGCGGTGCCGCTGGCCCACTTGGCATCAAGGATTCCGTGCAGATGGAAAGTCTGCTCCAGGGTACTGAACGGGCCGCTGGGGCTGCCGGTGAGGTTGATAACAATATGGCCCTCACCTTTGAGGCCGAGCTTGAGGTCCGAGTAATCCCCCCAGACATCGGCATGGAAGTTCAGCGGCGGGTAGGTGGCAGCAAAGATGCTGGCCACGCCGGTGATCTTCTTGTGCACGGTGTTGACCAACAGATCGAGGGTCAGCACGGGGGCGCCGAGCAGGCCGGTGCGTACGTTGAGACGGGTGTGGAACAGTCCGATTGCGGGCATGGTACGACTCCTTGTCTGGTCAGGCGCGGCTGGACTTGCCGGCTTTGCCGGAAGCGCTCTTGGTCGAATCGATGGCGGTGTTCAGGGCTGCGCCCGCATCACCGGCCGCCAGGGCCTTGAGGTGGGCGACATCGCCGGTAGCAATGGCCGCCTCCAGGGTCGCGGTGTGCAACAGCGCCTGGATGTCGAGGTTACCGAAGGCCTTGATACGGGTGTCTTCGCGGTGCGCTGGCGCCTCGACCACGATCCATTGCCCCTGGTTATTCAGGTAGCGGTAACCGGCCATGTCCGACAAATGGTTGGCCAGCCTCGGTAAAGCACGCTGTTATCCCCCATATGGGTCACGCCGCTGTCACGTTCAGCTGCTAGCCTCTTGATGTTTTGCTGCCCCGAAACCTCTCGCACGCCAGATGACCCCGAAGGTGTACTCAAGCATGACTCGCAAACAGATCATCCTGCGCTCAGACAGCATGCACAGCGACGACTTCGGCGCAGTGTTCAGCAGCCTGTTCGGCAACCTGTACGCCGATACCCCACCGCTGCCCGGTAACATCAACATCGGTGGCGTCTATGGCCGCCATGACGGCGTGAGTTTTCGACGCATGCATTACCGCGGTGACTTCACTTTCTGCTTTCCCGAGTCACAGGATGAGATCACCTTCGTCATTCCCTCCTCCGGGACCCTGATCCTTAACCCCGATCGTGACGCGGCGGGTTTTCGGCACATGGGCCTGGCGATCGACAAGGCCGATGTACGCTCGATGCGCCTGATGGATGATCACGACCAGTGCGGTATCTCGATCCGCCGGGCGCTGTTTACCGAGCGGCTGGCAACGCTGCTGGGCAAGCCGATTCTCGGCAGGTTGTATTTTGAGCCTGTGGTGCCGCTGGCCCACCTGCAGGGCATCAGGGCCCTGGTGGAGCTGGCCACCGGCAGCCAGTTCGACCTGCTGCTGCACGCCGGGGCGCTGATGCCGGCGCGCCTGCAGGAAATGCTCGTCGATGCGCTGCTCGAAATCTGGCCGCACAACTTCAGCCAGGCCCTGCAGCGCCCGGCGCCGATGATCGCGCCGCGACAGGTGAAGCTGGCCATCGAGTACCTTCAGGCCCATCCGCACAGCCAGGTCAGCGGCACCGAGCTTGCGCGAATGTGCAACGTCAGCCTGCGTGCCTTGCAGGACGGTTTTCGGCGTTTCATGGGTTTGTCGATCGTCGCCTACCAGCGCCAACTGCGCCTGGAACACGCGCACCATGCACTGCGCCAACGCGGCGCGGCGTCGGTCACCGAGGTGGCGCTGGCGTTTGGCTTCAGCAATGTCGGCAGGTTCTGTCAGTACTTTCACAGTGCCTTCGGCGTCAGCCCTGCCGAGGTGCGCAACGGCGCGGGCCAGCGGCGCAGGGCTGGCCCGGCTGGCAGTCAGAACAAGTAGCTGGCCTTGAGGCTGCCACTGGCGCCGTGGCTGTCACCGCCGCTGCTGGCGCCGGCTTCGGCAGCGAAGCTCAGCGCCCCCAGGCTGACCATCAGGTTGACCCCGGCAGTGAACTGGTCGCGGTTGTCGAAGGCGGCGCGCTGTTCGATGTCAAGGCCCAGCAGGTGACCCTGGCTGTCGACCTGGTGATCGCCCAGCACATGCTCGTAGCCCAGTTGCACGCCCGGCACCAGTTGCCAGCCCGCCAGGTCGATGGCGCTGAATGCAACATCGAGGTTGGCGAATGCGCTGCGCCGGGTTTGCTGTATACCGTCGACGTCGAGGGCCAGTTCGCTGCCTTTTTCGTTGAAGCCCGAGAGGTCCAGGTGACTGATGCGCAAGCCCAGGCTTGGCTCAAGCGTGATGGCGTTCACCGGTGCGCGATAGCCCAGGGCCAGGCTGGCGCCGCTGAGGGTGCCATGGCTGTCGCCCTTGGCCGCGCCCAGCCCACCGCCAAGCTCGCGCTTGCTGGCGTAATCGAGCCAGCCGGCACTGAGGCCGGCATCGACGAACAGGCCACGCTCAAGCCCCGCCGGAGCGTAGCGCGCACCGGCCTTGAACAAGGTCAGGTCGGTGTCCGCCTCACCGCCCGCGCCGCCGACACTGCCACGGCTGTAGCCAAAACCGGCGTGGCCGCTGAACTGCTCGGAAAAGCGCTGGGTCAGGCCGATCATCAGGCCCTGGCTGTGCTCGTTGCTGCTGGCGGCATGGCTTGAACCGTCGGTGCCCAGGTAGCTGGCCAGGGCAGTACTCCACAACCGGTACTGGCCAACCTTAAGCTCAGTGCCGCGGCTGTAAGGCGCGGCGGCGCGGTCGATCAGCGCGCCCTGGCGCAACAGGTAGCTGGCGGCGTCGGCATGCACCTGGCCGCCGACGGTCGACTCGACGCCAGTCAGGTCACCGGCATCGATGGCCGACTGCAAGTAATAGTTGTAGGCACTGTAGGTGCCCGACAGGCTGCTGTCTTGCAACTGCTGCAACAGCTGCGCGCCGGACGCGGCGTTGCCGAGCAAGCCCAACTGGCCGGGCAGGCTGTTGTAGGAAACCATCTTGGCCCGCAGTACGTAGAGGGTCTCCTGAGACAAGCCCAGGCCCTCTTTGAGGTAGTTGTCCATGCTGCCGTACTGCGCAGTGACCTGGTCGAGGCCGGCTTGCAGGTAGCTGGCGTCCACTGCCAGCAGCGGCGCATAGATCGCCGCCATAGCCGGCGGCATATGCGCCAGGGTGGCCGCCACGCGTGCGGCGGTGTAGTCGTTGGTGGCCAGGTAGTTGTCCATGATCGTCGCGCTGTCGACCCCGGCAATACTCAGCAACACCGCAGCGGTCCAACCGGTGCGGTCCTTGCCGGCGGTGCAGTGGAACAGCGCCGCACCATCGCCCGCCGCCAGCTCATTGAACAGCGTGGTGAACTGGCCACGCATACCGGCATCGTTGACGAAGGCGCGGTTGGTCTCCTGCATCATGGCAATGGCATCGGCAGCACTGGTGAAGCTGACGCGGGTGATGTCGGCGCCGGAGGTGTTGTTGCCGATGATGTCGATATTGCGATAGCGCGCGCCCTCGATCAGGGTGTCGGGGGTCGCGGCAATCTCGTCCGGCGTGCGCAGGTCGTAGATTGCCTTGATGCCCAGGCCGTTGAGCGTGGCCAGGTCAGCAGGCGACGGCGTCAGGGCGTTGGAGCGGTAGAACACGCCGCTGCGCATCAAACCGTCGTGGGCAGTGGAATAGGCATGGGTGGTGCCGGCGATATCGCGAAAGTTGTCGATACGCGCCAGGCGCGGGGTATCCAGCGGCACACTTTCTGCGGCCTGGGCGGCGATGGACAGGCTCAAAACGGACAGCGAACACAACAGTCGTTGATACACGATGCAGCCTCATGGAAGTGACGTTGGGCTGGCTACTATTGCGGGCTGACCTGCAACTGAATATTGCAAAAAGCCCGGATTGGCGAATCGCTGCGCGATCTGTCCGGGGCATGCGTTTTTTGTCCGTGTTGCGTCGTACTTGCGTCGCTTTATCGCCGCAAACTGCCTGTTCTGGCACAATCGCCGGCCTGTCAGCGAACACTTACGAATGGAAGAAAAGTGAACTACCTATGAAGCGGTATTACATTGTTACCCACGGACAGGCGCAACATCACATCGATAACCTTGTCGGCGGCTGGTTTGATTCCAGGCTAACACCTAAAGGCATTGAACAGGCCCAGGCTCTGGCCAGGTTTTTTTCCGCTCAGGGGTTTTCAAAAAGCCCGGCAATTTACTCTTCTGACCTGCTGCGTTGTAAAGAGACCGCAACAATAGTTGCCGATGCCCTGAGGCTTGAGCCGAGCCTCGACGCACGGTTGCGCGAGATGTCGTTCGGCAGTCATGAGGGCATGGACCAGGCGCTGCATGACAGCATCATGAAACCTTGCGCCGAGAAACCCGGCGAGCGCATGGACCATGCCATCTGCGACGGGGCTGAAACCCGTCGGCAATTCGCACGTCGAATTTACGACTTTGTCGCAACGCTGGATGCTGAGGTTGAATGCGCAATTATCGTAACCCACGGCTTTGCCGCCAGTTTCCTGATTAGCGCGTTACAACGCGTGCCGGTCGAGAGCATGGCGTTTATCTCGTTCAAAATGTCTGCAGGCGGTGTGTCGGAGTTGATAGAGGATGATCTGTTCAAGAACGTCACCCTGACAAAGTTGAATATGCAGGTTTAGTTGTTGGCCAGGCATTTTCGTTGGCTTTAGGTGAATCCGATTTTACCGTGGGACGTTTCCGATTCCGTCCAGCGGTGCATCAAGGCGTGAATGCCAGTGCTAGGTTCCGGGCCTCTTTGCCCAAGGAACCTGCGCATGACAAGGACGACCTCTTCCGTTTTATCCCCTGCTCCGGCGATAACCGCCACCAGTTCCACCTTGCAGCCAGGCTTTTACATCGTGCCGCGCAGCATGTCAGGCACCCAGGTGCTGGCCCTGCTGACGGCGCAACAAGGGCCTCAACTGATCGCTCGATTGCAAAGGCTTAACCCGACCTTTGCCACAGGCTTTAAAGCCGGGGAAATCTTCGTCATCGGTGACCCGGACATCACCAGCGCCTGCACCCGCGAAGAGGCCGAACTGATGACGGCCGCCGCGCAGGTGCGCGAAAGCCTGGCTGCGCTGAGTGCTGAGGAAGCCAATTTCATGATGCGCCATCAGGCCGAGATTGCCGGGCTGTCCGCCGGGGCGAGCCAGGCCATGGGCGTGGGCAAGGACATGCTGGAAAAGGGCTTGCGCCAGGTCGAAGCAACCTTGCGCAGCATCGAGCAACTGCACCAGCGCGAGTTCAGCCGCAACGGCCGCTTGAACAGCACGGATTTTTTCAATGCCCGCCAGCGGCTGTACTTGCAGCTCGACGCGCAGCTCAAGAGTGCCTTTTTGAACAAGCAGCTGAATCTTGGCAGCTACGACAGCTTGCGCAAGGACCTGGGCATTTCGACCCGCAGCCTGGTACACCACTGGAACCGTGCCGGCGGGGCCGGGCAGATTCAGGGGTATGCGACGCATCTGGAGCAGGTGGCGAAGACAGCCAAGTACCTCAAGTATGGTGGGTATGTCGGGATTGGCCTGGGTGGGACGGCGTCATGGCTGACGGTGCGCGATGCTTGTCGGGTTGGGGAGACGGATGAGTGCAAAAGAATCCGCTTTACCGCGTCGGGTAGTTTTGCCGGTGGGCTTATTGGTGGATCCTTCGGCGCCAAAGCTGGAATCGCTACTGCCGCCGCCGTATGCGGTGTGTTTGCCGTAGCAAGCGCCGGATTGGGTGTACCCGTTTGTGGGATAGTTCTGGTCGGGGGTGGGTCGCTAATTGGGGGGTTGGGCTTAAGTAAAGGTGGTGAGCTAATGGGCGATTTGATTTACGACTGGACACAACCATGACAGAAGATCCGCGAACCTGGATGCCCGGCGTGCAACTGGTGTTTTTATCAACGCCTTTTCTGTTGATGCTATCTGCAATGGCGATGAATGCCTACGTCGCCTTGAGCCGTGATTTCGACCTTTTGATTGAGGCAATACAAGGCAACCCCTGGTTCGAGCGCCAGAAGAACCTATGGGGCACTGCAAGCTTCAAGTCGCGTTGTTACTTGGTATGGTCGGCCTGCGGCGTGGTGATCTGGCCAAAGCTGCATGTTCGCAGGGGCCATCTCGATGCAGGCACGATGGATAATTTGCCGCCAGGGCTCAGGCGCCGGATGATCATTGCAATCTGGCTGGGGTTTACCGGCTTTGCATTTATGCTCTTGGCCATCGGTGCCTACGAACTCGGCAAAAATTAACTACCGATCACTGGTAACCTGCAGCCCCTTTCCGGCCAGCCAGCAAGGCAGATTATGGACAATTCAGGCTACTACCCCTTCCACCTCTTCGCCGCCACCTTCGAAAGCGAAACGCACGCCCGCCAGTTCGCTTTCGAGCAATGGCAACCCGAGCCGCCCGCCAGCGCGAGTGCTGCCGAATTCGCCGCCTGGGAAGATCGCAATCCGTCCTGGCAGCTTGCCCAGGAGCTTGAGTGGTTCATGGATTCGGACTTCGTCGAGCTGAATGAGTCGCTGGAATATGTGCAGAGCCTGATGGCCGACGAGGCGCAGAAAGCGCAATTGTGTTCCCGGTCTCTGGACGCTTTCAGTCACTTCATCATCGTCGGCGACAACGCCATTTTCGGCGACCGCCGCTCAGCAGATCACTCCCAATCGCGCCAGCCACAAAGCACCGCCACGCTCACCTACCTGGGGCATTTCAATTGAGCCGCGTGCAGGTGGTAAGGATTGATCTGGGCCAGGTGACCAGCGCCAGGCAATTGCATCACCTGTTAAGGGACGCGCTCGGCTTTCCCGATTGGTATGGCTGTAACTGGGATGCCTTCTGGGATGCGATTACCGGACTTGTGCAGATGCCTCAACAGTTGCAGCTCAGTGGCTGGGAGGCTTTTGCCAGGCGCTTGCCCAAAGACGCCGAACTGATGCAGAAGTGCCTGGCCACGCTGCAGGCCGAGTATCCGCAAATGGCCTCTGAAGTGCTGTTCGAGTGAGTGATCCCCACACTCGCTGATGCTGGCGAGTGGATATCCAGACAAACCTGATTATGCTTCAAGAAACCTTGCAGCAATGCGAGGCCGTCAGTCTGTGTTCATGATTTGCGCAATCCGATGACATCACCCTAAGGCCTGGGTGCGGCAAGGACAGTGGGAACTCCGGCCTACAAGCACAAGACGGAGAAGACTCATGGCGGCAATCGACAATACAACCACGGGCAGCGCGCCCAAACGCGGGATCACCAAGGAAGAGCGCAAGGTGATTTTCGCCTCCTCCCTGGGCACGGTGTTCGAGTGGTATGACTTCTACCTCTACGGCTCGCTCGCCGCGATCATCGCCAAGCACTTCTTTGCCGGGGTCAACGAGACCACGTCGTTCATCTTCGCCCTCCTCGCCTTCGCCGCAGGCTTTGCCGTACGGCCGTTCGGCGCGATTGTGTTCGGCCGGCTGGGGGACATGATCGGGCGCAAGTACACCTTTTTGATCACCATCGTGATCATGGGTATCTCCACCGCCGTGGTTGGTTTGCTACCCGACTACGCCACCATCGGCGTGGCCGCGCCGGTCATCCTGATCACCCTGCGCCTGCTCCAGGGCCTGGCCCTGGGCGGTGAGTACGGCGGTGCCGCGACCTACGTCGCCGAGCATGCGCCCAAGGGCAAGCGCGGTTACTTCACCTCGTGGATTCAGACCACCGCCACCCTGGGGCTGTTTCTGTCGCTGCTGGTGATCCTCGCCTGCCGAACCATTCTCGGCACCGAGGCGTTCGAGGCCTGGGGCTGGCGGATCCCGTTTTTGCTGTCGATCCTGCTGCTGATCGTCTCGGTGTACATCCGCCTGCAACTGAGCGAGTCGCCGGTGTTCCAGAAGATGAAGGCCGAGGGCAAGGCCTCGAAGGCGCCGCTGACCGAGTCGTTCGCCCGCTGGGACAACCTCAAGATCGTCATCATGGCCCTGCTCGGCGGCACCGCCGGCCAGGCGGTGGTGTGGTACACCGGGCAGTTCTACGCGCTGTTCTTCCTGTTGCAGATGCTCAAGATCGACCCGCAGACCGCCAACCTGCTGATTGCCGGTTCACTGCTGATCGGTACGCCGTTCTTCATCCTGTTCGGCAGCCTTTCGGACCGCATCGGCCGCAAGGGCATCATCATGGCCGGCTGCATCATCGCCGCGCTGACCTACTTCCCGATCTTCAAGGCGCTGACCGAATACGGTAACCCCGACGTGTTCATCGCCCAGGAGAAGAACCCGGTGACGGTGGTGGCCGACCCCAACCAGTGCTCGTTCCAGTTCGACCCGGTGGGCAAGGCCAAATTCACCAGCTCCTGCGACCTGGCCAAGAGCGTGCTGGCGAAAAAAGCCATCCCCTACGCCAACGTCAAGGCAGAACCGGGCAGCGTCGCGCAGATCCATATTGGCGACAAGGTGCTGCAAAGCTTTGAAGGCACCGGCATGCCGGCCGCCGATTTCAAGGCGCAGAACGACGCCTTCATCGCTACCCTGGGCACGGCCCTGAAAGATGCCGGCTACCCGGAAAAAGCCGACCCGGCCAAGACCAACTACCCGATGGTGTTGCTGCTGCTGACCATCCTGGTGATCTACGTGACCATGGTCTACGGGCCGATCGCCGCCTGGCTGGTGGAGCTGTTCCCCACGCGCATCCGCTACACCTCGATGTCACTGCCCTACCACATCGGCAACGGCTGGTTCGGCGGCTTCCTGCCAACCGTGGCCTTTGCCATGGTCGCCGCCACCGGCGACATCTACTACGGGCTTTGGTACCCGATCGTCATCGCGGTGATGACGGCGATTCTCGGCACCTTCTTCCTGCCGGAAACCAAGGACCGCGACATCACTGATACTTAAGTCTGATACCCGCCCTCTCCCCCAGCGGGAGAGGGCATTTGCCCTGATTTCAGCGCCAATGCAGCCCTTGCCGAATTATGTACCAACTTGTTAATTAGCTTGCTAAGGGTATAACATTCGGCCACTCCCCCCTTCGAGTTCTTTTCGATATGACGCACTCACCGCGCGCCAACGGCGCCTCAACATTCATCCTGGTTGGCCTGGGCGTGATCATCGCCCTGCTCGGCCTTGCGCTCGCCGCCGGTGGCGTGAAGCTGGTCAGCCTCGGTGGTTCCTGGTACTTCCTGCTCGGCGGCCTGCTGATGGCGCTTTCCGGGCTGCTGATCGCCCGCCGCAAACTGGCCGGGGCCTGGCTGTTTGCCGCCTTTGTGCTCGGCACCGCGATCTGGGCCGTGGCCGATGTCGGCCTGGTGTTCTGGCCGCTGTTCTCGCGCCTGTTCATGTTCGCCGCGATGGGCCTGGCGGTGACGCTGGTGTACCCGCTGCTCAAGCGTGCCGCCGGCGGCACGCCAGGCCGTGGTGCCTATGGCCTGGCCGCAGTGCTGGCAATCGCCCTGGCGGTGGCGGCCGGCAATATGTTCGTCGCCCACCCAAGCGTTGCCCCCACCGGTGACGGCCCGGGCCTGACTGCGGTCGACCCGGCCAACGCGCAAAAAGACTGGGCCCACTACGGCAACAGCGAAGGCGGTAGCCGCTTCGCCGCCCTGGACCAGATCAACCGCAGCAACGTCGACAAGCTGAAAGTGGCCTGGACCTACCACACCGGTGACGTCGCCATCAGCGATGGCAACGGTGCCGAAGACCAGCTGACGCCGCTGCAGGTTGGCAACAAGGTGTTCATCTGCACCCCGCACAACAACCTGATCGCCCTCGATGCCGACACCGGCAAAGAGCTGTGGAAGAACCCGATCAACGCCAAGTCGGCAGTCTGGCAGCGTTGCCGCGGCATGGCCTATTTCGATGCCAGCGCGCCGATCGCCCAACCGACCCAGCCCAACAGCACCCCGATCATCGCCGCCAGCGTGCCGGCCGGTGCCAACTGCCAGCGCCGCCTGCTGACCAACACCATTGACGCCCGCCTGATCGCGGTCGACGCCGACACCGGTGAGTTCTGCCAGGGCTTTGGCAACAATGGCCAGGTCGACCTCAAGGCCGGCCTGGGCAATGTCCCGGACGCGTTCTACCAATTGTCTTCGGCGCCGCTGATGGCCGGCACCACGGTGGTGGTCGGCGGCCGGGTCGCCGACAACGTCCAGACCGACATGCCAGGCGGTGTGATCCGCGGCTTTGACGTGATCAGCGGGCAGATGCGCTGGGCCTTCGACCCGGGCAACCCGCAAGATCGCAATGCGCCGACGGGCGACAACACCTACGTGCGCAGCACCCCCAACAGCTGGGCACCGATGTCCTATGACCCGGCGATGAACACCCTGTTCCTGCCGATGGGCAGCTCGTCCACCGACATCTATGGCGTCGAGCGTACCGAGCTGAACCACAAGTACGGCGCTTCGGTGCTGGCCCTGGACGCGACCAGCGGCGAAGAGAAGTGGGTGTACCAGACCGTGCACAACGACCTCTGGGACTTTGACCTGCCGATGCAGCCAAGCCTGATCGACTTCACCAAGGCCGACGGTCAGTCGGTGCCGGCGCTGGTCATCGGCACCAAGGCCGGGCAGATCTACGTGCTCGACCGCGCCAGCGGCAAGCCGCTGACCGAAGTAGTCGAGACCCCGGTCAAACCGGGCAACATCCCCGGCGAGCCGTACTCGCCGACCCAGCCTAAATCGGTGGGCATGCCGCAGATCGGCGCCCAGCAACTGACCGAGTCGGACATGTGGGGCGCCACCCCGTATGACCAGCTGCTGTGCCGCATCGACTTCAAGAAGATGCGCTACGACGGCCTGTACACCGCACCGGGCACCGACCTGTCGCTGAGCTTCCCGGGCTCGCTGGGTGGCATGAACTGGGGCAGCATCTCCACCGACCCGGTGCATGGTTTTATCTTCGTCAACGACATGCGCCTGGGCCTGTGGATTCAGATGATCCCGTCGCAGAACAAGGGCCAGGCCGCCTCCGGGGGTGAAGCGCTGAACACCGGCATGGGCGCGGTACCGCTCAAGGGCACGCCGTATGCGGTGAACAAGAACCGCTTCCTGTCGGTGGCCGGCATTCCGTGCCAGGCGCCGCCCTTCGGCACCCTCACTGCCATCGACATGAAGACCCGCAAGGTTGCCTGGCAAGTGCCGGTCGGCACCGTCGAAGACACCGGCCCACTGGGCATCCGCATGCACCTGCCGATCAAGGTTGGCCTGCCGACCCTCGGCGGCACCCTGTCGACCCAGGGCGGCCTGGTGTTTATCGCCGGCACCCAGGACTTCTACCTGCGCGCCTTCAACAGCGCCAACGGTGAAGAAGTGTGGAAAGCCCGCCTGCCGGTCGGCAGCCAGGGCGGCCCGATGACCTATGTGTCGCCGAAAACCGGCAAGCAATACGTGGTCATCACCGCCGGTGGTGCGCGTCAGTCGACGGACCGTGGCGACTATGTAATGGCCTACGCGCTGCCGTAAATCGCATCGCCCCCATCGCGGGTCAAGCCGGCTCCCACAGAAGCTGTGGGAGCGGGCTTGACCCGCGATGGGACTTTTACCGAACTCCCAGGAATACCCCGCAATGCCCCGCGCTTCTCGCATCACCCCTGCCCTGCTCCTGGCCCTGGCCAGCACCACGGCCCTGGCCGACGACCTGATGACCCGCAATACCCTGACCGGCGACTGGGGCGGCCTGCGCCATCAGCTCGACGAACAGGGCATCAAGTTCACTGGCGACTACAGCGGCGAAACCGCCTACAACGCCGATGGCGGCCTGCACCGCTCGGCGCGTTACTCGCAGAACCTCAAGCTGGGCGTGCAGTTCGACCTGGGCAAGCTGTACGGCCTGGACAACGGCGGCAAAGTCCAGCTGACGATCAACGACCGCCGCGGCAACAGCGCCTCCGAAGACCTGGTGGGCAACCGCCTGCCGATCCAGGAAAACTACGGCGGCCTTTACACCCGCCTGACTGAACTGAGCTACGAGCGCACCCTGTTCACCCCGGCGCTGAACGTCAAACTCGGCTACATGGCCATGGGCAACGACCTCGGAGGCCTCGACAGCGGCATCCTCTGCAACTTCATGAACGCCGGTTTCTGCGGCCATCCGCTGAACATGTCCGGCGGCAGCGGCTGGACCAACTACCCCAACGCGCACCTGGGCGTGCGGGTCAAATACGACCTGTCGCCGGCCTGGCAACTGCGCGTGGCGGCGTTCAACGTCGACCCCGAAAGCAACGGCAACTCCAGCCGCGCCTGGCACCTGGGCCCCAGGCACACCACCGGCACCGTGGTTCCGGTGGAGCTGGTGTACAAGCTGGCCGGCGAACTGCCGGGTGAGTACAAGCTCGGTTATTACTACGACAGCTCCGATGTGAAACGCATCGGCAGCGACAAAGAGGTGTCCGGCCGCAGCGGCCATTACCTGCTGGTGGACCAGGCCGTCTGGGCCTCGCAGAGCTCCGAGGGCCGCAGCCTGCATGCCTTTGGCCAGTACTCGGCCGCCAGCGCCGCCGCCTCGCCATTCAGCAAGTGGTATGGCGCAGGCGTGGTGCTGTACAAGCCGTTCGAAGGCCGCCCGCGTGACACGCTTGCCTTCGGCTATGGCCGCGCCGTGCCCAACCCGCGCAGCCGTGATGTGCAGCAAGACGCCGCCGTGGCCGCAGGGGTTGCCTACCCCTACCTGGACAGCGCCGAGCAGTTGATTGAACTGAGCTACGGCTACCAGGCCACCCCGTGGCTGACCCTGCGCCCGGATGTGCAATACATCATCGAGCCGGGGGCGTTTTCCGCTGAGAACATCGACAACGCGCTGGTGTTCGGCCTGCAGGTCAAAGCCACGTTCTGAGCCTTGCTGACACCGGTGAGCGCCGGTTGGTCTATACGCGCCCGGGCAATCCGGGCGATGATCGCGCTCCCGGTTTTCAAGGATTGAAGATGAATACGCTGCTTTCCATCTACGCGCTGTGCGTGGTCGTGCTGTTTGTGAAGATGCTGGCGATCTCCTGCTACCAGGGCTTCTATCGCATCAGCCGCCTGACCTTCAAGAACCCCGAAGACGCCGGCCTGGTCGGCCGCCCGCCGAGCGCCGAGGAACTGCCGCAAGTCGCCCGTGCGGCTCAGGCCTGGGCCAACGATCTGGAGAACATTCCGCTGTTTTTCGTGCTCGGCGCGCTGTGCCTGGTATTCAACCCACCGCTCATGCTCACGGCCGGGCTGATGCTGTTGTTCACCGTCGCCCGCCTGCTGCACACGCTGTGCTTTCTGGCCCGCTGGCAACCGTGGCGCACGATCGCCTACGCCGTGGCAATCGTCTGCCTGTTGGCGATGGCAGCGCTGGTCAGCATGGGCGCCCTGCGGCATTTCTGATCGGGCTTGCCAGGAAGTTCTTAAGTATTGGGAATTTGCAACGAGAAAATGGCAGGGGCGGCTGGATTCGAACCAACGCATGGCAGGATCAAAACCTGCTGCCTTACCGCTTGGCGACGCCCCTGTAGCTGTAGCGATGAGTGCCTGACACTCGCTTGCGATGATGCAGCGTGGTGCAACCTGAGAAGTTGCGGGCCTGCGCTGCCAGCCGGTGAAGGCCGTTGCAAGAATGGCCGGCAATTTAACAAACTTGATTGCATTTGGGAAGCCCCCAGGCAAACAAATTGTTGTTAAAACAGCCACTTACTCTGAGTCGAGGCGCCAGGTCGGCGCCTCGACCGTTCACCCCGGATGACGCAACAGCACCTCTCAGCCCGCCCCAAGCAAACACAGGGGTTCATGAGGCAGGGAGAATATCGATCGTGAACTTACCTTCCGTTAAAACGAGCGTCCGGCCATCGTCAGACTTTGCTGTCATCTGCAGGGTGCCATAAGCCTTGGTGCTTGTTAGCTCATCAAAATACACACTTCCCGATTGACTTACGTAATCGTCGCCGCGTGGATCTGTGTCGTAGAGAGTGAACCTGGCTACGCCTTCATTGGTTCCAGCTGATGGAGCGAGAGAATAGTGCGTACCTGCCGCCGCCCCGTCCGGAAACCTCATGAAAAATAGACGAAAGGGCTTGTTATCCGCCTGGTGTATGAAATAAGCAAAAACGCCTAGAGGGTCAGGAAAATACTCAACCTGTTCATTATAGCGAAAGCTCTCAAGCGCTTCGTTTTCAATCCGGTACTGGCCAGTAATCGCGCCCTGGGTAATATTTTTTGGTTTCGCTTTACTGATAGCGGGCCACTGAAAGTTGCTTACGCTCATAGGTTTCTCCACTTAGTTAGAGCAGGAGAAGGCAATGTAACAGGCGTACGAAGCAGGAGATACTGATAGAAATAATTGGTGGCTATATGATGCCATACTTCGATATCAATAGAGAGAGGGAAATAGCTGAGCAGAACCAAGTGCGCCCTTGCCGACGCACCTGGCTTTTACTGGGACTTGAACGTTCTCAGTTCCACGGACGGTCGCCGTTCTCGTCTTTAACCCGAGTCGGCAGGCCCATCACATCCAGTGCCTTGAGGAATGGCTCGGCTGGCAGCTCCTCGACGTTGACCATGCGCTGCACGTCCCACTCGCCACGGGCAACCAGCAGCGCTGCTGCTACGGGTGGTACGCCTGCGGTGTAGGAAATACCCTGGCTGTCGGTTTCGGCGTAGGCCTCTTCGTGGTCCGCTACGTTGTAGATGAACACTTCGCGCGGCTGGCCGTCCTTGGTGCCCTTGACCAGGTCGCCGATGCAGGTCTTGCCGGTGTAACCCGGTGCCAGCGAGGCAGGATCCGGCAGCACGGCCTTGACCACTTTGAGCGGTACTACTTCAAGGCCTTCGGCGGTCTTGACCGGTTGCTCGCTGAGCAGGCCAAGATTTTTCAGCACGGTGAAGACGTTGATGTAGTGCTCGCCGAAGCTCATCCAGAAACGCACGTTCGGCACGTCGAGATTCTTCGACAGCGAGTGCACTTCGTCGTGGCCGGTCAGGTACAGGTTCTGCGAGCCGACTACCGGCAGGTCGTCGGTACGCTTGACTTCGAACATGGTGTTGCTGGTCCACTGGCTGTTCTGCCAGCTCCACACCTGCCCGGTGAACTCGCGGAAGTTGATTTCCGGGTCGAAGTTGGTGGCAAAGTACTTGCCATGGGATCCGGCATTGACGTCGAGGATGTCGATCGAATCAATGCTGTCGAAATACTGTTGCTTGGCCAGGGCGGCATAGGCGTTGACCACGCCCGGATCGAAGCCCACGCCAAGAATGGCGGTAACGTTCTTTTGTTGGCACTCTTCGAGGTGTTTCCACTCGTAGTTGCCATACCAGGGCGGCGTCTCGCAGATCTTGCCCGGTTCTTCGTGAATGGCGGTGTCCAGGTAGGCCACGCCAGTATCGATGCAGGCACGCAGCACCGACATGTTGAGGAAAGCGGAACCGACGTTGATGACGATTTGCGATTCGGTTTCGCGGATCAGCGCTTTGGTCGCTTCGACGTCCAGCGCATTCAGCGCGAAGGCCTTGATTTCTGCGGGCTGCTTGAGGCTACCCTTGGCCTTGACGCTGTCGATGATGGCCTGGCATTTGGAGATGTTGCGCGACGCGATAGCAATACGACCGAGTTCGTCGTTGTGCTGCGCGCACTTGTGGGCCACCACCTTGGCGACACCTCCTGCACCAATGATAAGAACGTTCTTCTTCAATTTCTCTTGCTCTCCTTTACTGCCAGCTTACGACAGGCTGGACAAGTAGTCTTCGAAACCAAACTCACGAACCAGCTCGACACTACCGTCGAGTTGTTTCACTACGATGGACGGCATTTTCAGGCCGTTGAACCAGTTTTTCTTGACCATGGTGTAACCCGCTGCGTCAACAAACGACAGCCGATCGCCGATGGCCAGCGGACGATCGAATTGGTATTCGCCGAAAATGTCGCCGGCGAGGCAGGATTTGCCGCATACCATGTAGGTGTGTTCGCCCTCGCTTGGCGCCAGCTTGGCGTTCAGGCGGTAGATCAGCAGGTCGAGCATGTGCGCTTCGATCGAGCTGTCGACCACGGCCAGGTGCTTGCCGTTGTAGAGGGTGTCGAGCACGGTAACTTCCAGCGAGGCGCTCTGGGTGATCGCCGCTTCGCCCGGCTCCAGGTAAACCTGCACGCCGTACTTCTCGGAGAAGGCTTTCAGGCGCGCGCAGAAGGCGTCGATTGCATAGCCTTCGCCGGTGAAGTGGATACCGCCGCCAAGGCTGACCCACTCGACCTTGTGCAGCAGGTGACCGAAGCGCTCTTCGATGGTGCACAGCATCTGGTCGAACAGGCCGAAGTCGCCGTTCTCGCAGTTGTTGTGGAACATGAAACCGGAGATCTTCTCGATGACGGCCTCGACCTTCACCGGGTCCCACTCGCCCAGGCGGCTGAACGGGCGCGCCGGGTCGGCCAGCAGGTAGTCGGAGCTGCTCACCTGCGGGTTGACGCGCAGGCCGCGGACCTTGCCTTCAGACTGTTCGGCAAAACGCTCGAGCTGGCCGATGGAGTTGAAGATGATCTTGTCGCAGTTGTCGAGCATCTCTTCGATTTCATCGTCGGCCCAGGCCACGCTGTAGGCGTGGGCCTCGCCGGCGAACTTCTGGCGGCCGAGCTTGAGCTCGTACAGCGACGACGAGGTAGTGCCGTCCATGTACTGCTCCATCAGGTCGAACACCGACCAGGTGGCGAAGCACTTGAGTGCCAGCAGGGCCTTGGCCCCGGACTGCTCGCGCACATAGGCGATCTTTTCCATGTTGCGCAGCAGCTTGGTTTTGTCGATGAGGTAGTACGGCGTTTTGATCATTTCGAGGCCCCCGGCCAGGCCGGCCAAAAAAAGGACACGCATTGTGCCTTCCCTTGTCTCAAGTCGAAAGAGCAAAAGCGCTTTTCCCTGGATCGGCGGTCATTTTTTGATCATTCGAAGCGCGTTGCCGATGTAAGCTGCGCGCACAATTGTTCTAAACCCCGCCGCATAAACGGGTTATGGTCGTGCATGCCTCACTGCCCGGAGCCCGCCGTGCCCAGCCACAACTGGATCGATCTCGCCCAGGACGCCGACACCGGCATCGAATCGGTGCGCGCGCATTTCAAGGGCCACGCCTATGACCCGCACTGGCATGACAGTTACCTGATCGGGGTCACCGAGCAAGGCGTGCAGCAGTTTCATTGCCGCCAGTTGCAGCACTTCAGCACGCCGGGCAAGGTATTTATGCTCGAACCTGGGGAACTGCACGACGGCCATGCGCCAACTGAGGACGGCTTCACCTACTCGATGCTGTACCTCGACCCGCAGTGGCTGGAGCGCGAGCTGCAAGCATTGTTCGAGCAGGCGCCAGCGGCTAGCCAGCCCAGTTTTGCCGACACCTTGAGCGCCGACCCGCAGCTGTGCGGGGCCATTGCCCGGGCCTTTCAGGCGTTGCATGGCGGTGAGCTGAAAATGCTCCGGCAGACGGCAATGGACGAGCTGCTCGGCTGCATGACCCGCCATACCCTGTGGCGCAAACGCATCGACCCCGACCCGCGCCTGCCGCAGGTGGCGCGCAGGGCCCGCGAGTATCTGCACGCGCATTACTGCGAGGACATTGGCCTGGTGGAGCTGGCCCAGGCCTGCCAGGTCGATCGCTTTCGCCTCAACCGTGCCTTCAAGAGTGCCTTTGGCCTGGCGCCCCATGCCTACCTGATCCAGCTGCGCCTGGCCAAGGCGCGCCGCTGGCTGGCCCGTGGCGACAGCCCGGCAGTGGTCGCCGCCGCCCTCGGCTTTGCCGACCAGAGCCACCTGGGCCGCTGGTTTCGCCGCGCCTACCGGCTCACACCTGCCGATTACCGCCGCCGCTGCGCAAAGCTTCCAGACTGAAAGCCCACCAGCCGGGAACATGGGGCTCCCCTGCACTGGAGTCCGATCATGTTGCCCAACCTGCTGCCTTTCGCCCTGTTCGCTTTTGTCGCCAGTATCACGCCTGGGCCGACCAATATCCTGATCCTCGGCCATGGCGCGCGCTTCGGTTTGCGCGCGACCCTGCCGCTGATACTCGGCGCCTGCCTGGCCGCCGCGCTAGTGGTGCTGCTGGTCGGCCTGGGGCTGGGTGAAGTGCTGCTGGCCTACCCGCGAGTGCAGCAACTGATGACTTGGCTCGGCGTGGCCTGGTTGAGCTGGCTGGGCTGGCAATTGCTCAATGCTGGCGCAGCACCGCTGGCCAGCCCCGACAGCCCCCGAGACCTGCGGGCCCGGGACGCGGCACTGTTGCAGTTGATCAACCCCAAGGTGTGGTTGATGGCGGTCGCGGTGCTCGGGGTTTTCAGCAGCGCCAGCGCGAACCCGTTGCAGGACAGGCTGCAACTGGCGCTCTTGTTTCTGCTCATCGCCCTGCCGTGCATGACCAGTTGGGCGCTGATGGGCGTCGGTAGCGCACGCTTGCTGCGCTCGCCGCAAAAGGCCCGGCGCTTCAACCAGCTGTTGGCGCTGCTGCTGATTGCCTCGGCCTGGCTGGCGGTGCTGGGATAGCCACGGCGGGGCCTTGCGCCCCGCCTCGGGCCATCAACTGAAGGCGTTGATGAACCAGGTAATCAGCGGCAAGGCGACGATGTCGATCAGCACCGCCCCGCACAGCGGCACGATGATGAAGGCCTTGTACGAGAACACCTTGTAGTGGTCGCAGATCGCGCCCATGTTGGCCACCGCGTTCGGCGTCGCGCCCAGGCCATGGCCCATGTAGCCGGCGCACAGCACCGCCGCGTCGTAGTTGCCGCCGAACAGGCGGAACAAGACGAAGATGCACAGCAGCACCATGATCAGCACTTGCACCACCAGGATCACCAGCAGCGGCAGGCCCAGTTGCTCCAGCTCCCAGAACTTCAGGCTCATCATCGCCATGGTCAGGAACATGCCCAGGCTGATGTCGCCCAGGGTGCTGACGGCATTGTCGGGAATCTCGATGACCCGTGCGCGGTCGTTGAAGTTGCGCGCCAGGATGGCGACGAACATGGCGCCGACGTACACCGGCAGGACGATGCCCAGGTGCGCCTTCAGCGCATCGCCGATCCAGAAGCCGAGCACCATGATCACCAACATGCAGGTCAGCAAGCGCAGCAGCACCGGCGTATCAATGCTGACAACGGGGGTTTCATTGGCTTTTTCCAGGGCTTGCAGGGCATCGACCTGGTCTGCCTGTACCACCAGTTTCTTGCGTTCGATCAGGTAGCGCGCCACCGGGCTGCCGAGCAGGCCACCGGCAACCATGCCGAAGGTCGCCGAGGCCAGCGCGGCTGTAGTGGCGCCGACCGTGCCGAGGCTCTCGGCGATCGGGCCAAAGGCTGCGGCGGCGCCAAAGCCACCTTCCAGCGACACGGCGCCGGCCATGATCCCCAGCAGCGGGTCGATGCCCAGGGCCTTGGCCATGCCCACGCCGACCAGGTTCTGCAGCAGCGCCAGGCCCCAGCAGGCACCCAGGTAGATGAACAGGATCTTGCCGCCCTGGCGCAGCAGGCCAAGGCTGCCGCCCAGGCCGACGGTGGTGAAGAACGCCACCATCAGCGGCGTTTGCATGGCGGTGTCGAGCTTGATGTCCAGCCACTGCTGGTCACGCAGCAGCCACACCACCAGGGCAAAGCCAAAACCGCCGATGACCGGCGCCGGGACACAGAGCTGGCGCAGCCAGTAGCTGTGCTTCTTCAGTTGCGCACCCATCGCCAGCAGCAGGAGCGCCAGGGCGACGGTGGTCAGAGCATCGAGTTGCAGGGTCAGCATGGTTAACACTCTTCTTTTTATAGTTGGATAGGGGTTGTGGATTTCAGTCGACCAGGCTGGCCAGCAGCCGCGCAGCAATGCGCGCGGTGCGTTGGTCCTGGTCAAGACCGGGGTTGAGTTCGGCGATGTCGGCCATGCGCAACTTGCCGCTGGCCTTGGCACGCCGCGCCAGGTGCTCGACCACCATCAGCTCGACGCCATGGGCCGAGGGCGCACTGACGCCGGGCGCCTGGCTGGCCGGCAGGACGTCCAGGCAGAGGGTCAGGTACAGGTGGTCGATGCCGCTGAGAAAGTCATCGACGAAGGTTTCCAGCGCGGCGATATTCCACGGCTGCATCTGCCGGTCGAGGCGATAACGCACGTTCAGGCGCTGGGCCTGGTCGAACAAGGCCTGGGTGTTGTTCAGCTCGCTGACGCCCAGGCAGCAGTATTCAAAGGCCATGCCGGCCTGCTGGCAGTACTCGGCAATCTGCCGGAACGGCGTGCCGGAGCTGCTCTGGGCGCTGTGGCGCAGGTCGAAGTGGGCATCGAAATTGAGAATGCCGATGCGCGGCTGCGCCTCTTGCTGGCGTAAATGGCCAGCCAGGCCGAGAAAACTGGCATAGGCGATTTCGTGCCCGCCGCCCAGGCCCAACGGCAGATGCCCTTGCCCCAGCAGTTGCGTCACCCGCTTGGCATAGGCCTGCTGGGCACCTTCCAGGTCAGTACCGAGGCAGACGAAGTCGCCGCTGTCATAAACCGGGCGCTGGCCACGCCAGGCCAGGTTGGCCAAGGCCTTGCGCAGGGCCGGCGGCCCCTGGCGGGCGCCGCTGCGGCCCTGGTTGCGGATCACCCCTTCGTCACAGGCCAGGCCCACCAGGGCGTTGCCAGCCGGTTGGTCATCAGCCCAGGGCTGCACCCATTGGTGCCAGCGCAGGGCCGCCGTACCTTCTGCGGCGTCGACGCGGCCCTGCCAGAGCGGCAGTGCGGTAGTGCTGTTCATGCGGGTACTCCAGTAGATTCAGTCCAGCCGCGCACCGATGCGCAGGGCCACGTCGCAGGTCCAGCGGGTCAGGCGCTCGCTGTTTTGCCGGGCGCGAATGGCCGGGGCCATCAGGCTGATTGCGCCATGCAGGCGGTTGCGGCTGTCGAGCACCGGGGCACTGACGCCCCAGATGCCGTCGTCGATTTCACCGAGGCTGATGGCATAGCCCTGGTCACGGATCTGCACGAAGCTCTGGCGGTAACTGTCCAGTGCTTCGGCTTCCAGGCCCTGCTCTTCAAGAATCGCCAGGCTGCGCGCCGGCTCCATGTGCGCCAGCAACACCCGCGCCGACGCGCCGACCCGCAGCGGTTGCGCCAGGCCCTTCTGGTAACAGCAGCGCAGCGGCTGCGGGCTGTCGATCAGTTCGATGCAAATGGCCTGGCCGTTGCTCGGCACCATCAGTGCCACGCTTTCCTGGCTGAGTTCGGCCAGGCGCTTGAGCTCGGGTTTGGCCAGCGACACCAGCAGCGCCTCGCGGTCGAACTTCTTCGCCAGTTGCAGGCAGGCCGGGCCCGGCAGGTAGCGACCATGGCCGTTGTCCTCGGCCAGGCCCCAACGCAGCAGGGTCTTCAGGTGCCGATAGGTGCTGCTCAGGGGCTGGTCCAGTTGCAGGCTCAGCTCCTTGGCCGACACGGCCTCGTTGGCCTGGCCGAGGGCGACGAGGATCTGCAGCAGGCGATCGGTGGGCGTGGTGTAGGTCATATGTGCTCCTTGGCGCCATGGTGCACAGTCTTTCTCAATAGGTGAAACTCGATTCCCATTGAGTGGGAAATATCCTACTTATAGCCCCTTGGCCGCCCACTGCAGGCAGCGTGTTTGCAAAAACCCCTGCAACGCCTTGACCCGCTCTGTCACCTGCGCCCGGTGCGGGCACATCAGGTACACCGGGGCGTGCTCGCCCTGCCAGTCGCCGAACAAGCGCTGCAAACGCCCGGCCGCGACGTCCGCGGCCACGTCCAGCCAGGCCTTGTAGACCACGCCATGCCCGGCCAGGGCCCAGCGCCGGGCCACTTCACCGTCATCGCAGCGGTATTCGCCCTGCACCCGCACTTCGTTCACTTCACTGCCACGCGCAAAGCGCCACAGGTCATAGGGCCGGCCGTTGCGCTGGTAGATCACGCACTGATGGTCAGCCAGCTCCTGGGGCATCGAGGGCGTGCCGTGGCGCGCCAGGTACTCGGGGCTGGCGCAGGCCACGCGGTGGTGATCGAGCAGAATCGGCAAGGCGACCATGTCGGAATCGGCCGGCACGCCAAAACGCAGGGCGACGTCGACCGGTTCGCGGTACAGGTCGCTGGCCTGGTCGTTGAGCAGCAGTTGCAGCTGGACCCGCGGGTATTCACGCTTGAACGCATCGAGCCAGGCCAGCAGCACGCTGCGGCCAAAGTCAGAGGGCGCCGCCAGTTGCAGCAGGCCGCCCATTTCCAGCGCCTGCTCGCGCAGGGCCTGCTCGCCTTCGGCCAGCGCGCCCAGGGCCAGGCGCACGCTGTCGAGGTAGCGCCGGCCTTCGTCGGTGAGCCGTTGCTGGCGGGTCGAACGGGCAAACAGGCGTACCTGCAGGCGCGTTTCCAGGCGCTTGAGCGCAAGGCTGGCGGCTGCCGGGGTGATGTCGAGGCTGCGCGCGGCGGCAGACAGGCTGCCCTCGTCGGCCACCCGCACGAACAGTTCCAGGTCGAAAAGCGTGCTCATCAGTCCTGCCCGAACACCGGGCGCAAGAACGAGCGCTCATAGCTGAGGATGCAACGGGTGTCCTGGGCGTACTGGAAGGCGGCCAGGCACTCGGGGTCGTTCATCGAGTCCTGGCGGTAGCGTTCGTACGCGGCAAGGCTTGGAAAGGTGAACATCGCCAGGGCGATATTGTTGGCACCTTCCGAAGGCAGGAAGTAGCCGTGGTGCTGGCCGCCGAAGCGCTCCACCAGCGGGATCCAGAGTTTGCCGTAGTGTTCGAACTCGGCGAGTTTGTAAGGGTCGAGGACGTAGCGCAGGTAGCAGGTGATCATCGGTGGCTCTCGCTGAAGTTGCTCGGCAGCCGAGAATGCACGATTCCAGCGCTGCCCGCATCAGTCTTGAGGGCCGCCAATCTCATCCATGAAACCTTGCACGAACAGCTCAAGCCGCCGATGCCGCTCGGCCGCCAGGCGTACGCCCTCCCCGGTTTGAAAGCCCGAGGCCAGTTTCAGCAATTTGGTGTGAAAGTGCTCGAGGCTGAACTGGCGGTCCTGGTAGTCGCGGCCTGCCGCGCTGGGATTAGTGAAATCGTACAGGGCTGAGCCCATGCGCCCACCGACGTAGAAGCAGCGAGCCACACCGACCATACCGATGGCGTCCAGACGGTCACTGTCCTGAAGGATTTTTGCCTCGAGGGTTTCCGGCGCCAGGCCGGCTGAAAAACTGTGCGTAGCGACGGCATGAGCGACAGCGCTGATGCGCTCGCCGGGCCAGCCAAGATCGGCGAGTATCCGGGCAGCTTTTTCCGCAGACAGGGTCGAGGCCTGGGCGCGCAGCGGCGAGTTCTTTTCGACCGCGACGCAATCGTGCAGCAGCGTGGCGGCCAGGAGGATGGACAGATCGCCGCCCTCCCGGGCCTGAATCCGCCGGGCATTGCTCCAGACCCGGTGGATATGCGTCAGGTCGTGAGAGCCATCGCCGTTGTCCGCCGGCAGGTGCGGCAACAGCAGGTCAGCGAGGGCTTGGCAGGGATGGAAAGGTTGGGTAGTCATCAGCATTGGGTCTGTATACCGAAATCTGTGGGAGCGGGACTTGCCCGCGATCGAGCGCGAAGCGGTCGTAACCCGGGCAACACGATTCACCCGCGAAGAGCCGCCGCGCGGCCATAGATCAGCAACTCGCCACCGGTGGCGATCACCAGGCTCAAACCGGTATAGGAAAACCCGAAGGCACGCACTTCGGTCTCGATTGCCAGGGTATGAAACCTGGCGGGCCGGTTGTAGCGCGCGCCATGCAGCCAGGAACCCGGCTCGACCAGCAGCAGGTGCTGCTCAGGCCAGGCCAGGGTGATGTTCTCAACCACCCAGCCATCGCTGGTGCTGATCGGCAGGCCGCCGCCCTGGATGCCCGACATGCGGATCACCCGCTCGTTGAGCGGGCCGATGCCGCGGGTTTCCAGATAATGGTCGCTGCCCAGGTTGTCGGTGCGGTCGCGGGCGATTTTCTCGCCGCTGCGACAGTCGATCACACTGCGGCCTGAACTCGAAGCCACCAGCAGCCGCTCGCTGTCACGGTCGAAGCCGATTTCCAGCAGGCCGGCGACGGTGAACTGGCCAGTCAACCGCCACGGCGCAGGTGCGGGTGCAACCGCTTGTTGGCGGATGACCTGGCGCAACGGGTCGAGGTGTCTGCTGCTGGTCATGGTGCCTTCCAGTGCGGATGCGTCAGCCGATACACCCGCACCGGCCGCTCGTGAAACTGCACAGTATCGAAGGCATTGAAGCCGGCTTTTTGCGCCACGCGCAAGGAGGCAATGTTGGCCGCTTCAATAATTGCAATCACTACCGCCAGCCGCTGCTCGTTGAACGCATGCTCAAGCACGCCGCGCACCGCTTCGCTGGCCAGTCCCTGCCCCCAATAGCGTGTAGCCAGACGATAGCCCAGGCTGGCCTGCTCTACCCCTTCGACCTGCTCCGGGCTGACGCCGCAAAAACCGGCCAGCTCGCCGTTGGCCTTGTCGACCAGCGCCCATTGGCCCATGCCGTAGCTGGCGTAGCACTGCACGCACCAGTCGATAAAAGCCCCGGTCATCTGTTCGTCGCAGACACCGCGCACCGAGAATTTCATCACCTCAGGGTCGCTGAGAATGGCGGTCAGGGCGGTCAGGTCTTGACGCGAGAGTTCGCGCACGAGCAGGCGTGGGGTTTCAAACAGCGGCATGAAGTGCTTCCTTGGGTCATGCAGGCGCGACGATGCGCCGTCGCCCCTACAATCCCTGTCGCCAGCCGCCGGGTCAACCCTCCCGCGAAATCGGCACCCCCGCGCTGGCTTTCGGCCCGGCCACGGCCCAGGCAATCAGGCCCAGCACGGGTACAAAGACGATAAACACGATCCACAACATCTTGCGATCCGCCCGGCTCTTGCTGCCGATGATGCGTTTGATGGCCCAGAGTTCGACCAGGGTGAGCAATACGGCAAGGGTGATCCAGATATGACCGTTTTCCATGGGTAGCCTCCAGAGGGGTTCTGAAGGTTAGGTGTGCGCAGCCAGCCGGGGTTCATTCTGATTGCCATTGCGGGCCGGGCAATATCTGGCATCATCGCCTCAACCTGCCAGTTCGCGGAGCCGCGCCTTGCCCACCCCACGCCAGTTCAGCAAGAAATCCAGCACTAGTAACATGCTCAACCTCAAGCACCCCGAGGCTGCCTCGACCCCGGCGTACCAGGTGGGCTTTTTGCTGCTGGAGAACTTCTCCATGGCCAGCTTTACCGTGGCCATGGATGTACTGGTGACGGCCAACCTGCTCAAGAGCAACCTGTTCTTGAGCACGCCGTTTTCCCTGGGCAGCGAGCGGGTCACCAGTGACCTGGGCCTGGAGATTTATGCCGCGCACCTGGACCGCGCAGCGCTGGACAACCTCGACATGCTGATTGTTTGCGGCGGCCTGCGTACCCCACTCAAGTACCCGCAGCTGGACAAGCTGCTGAGCGATGCTGCCGCCCACCAACTGGCCCTCGGCGGGCTGTGGAACGGCGCCTGGTTTCTCGGCCGTGCCGGGGTGCTGGAGGGCTACAACTGCACCATCCACCCCGAACAACGGGCAAGCCTGGCCGAGCGCAGCCCGCAGTGCACCATCACCCCGGCAAGCTTTGTGCTCGACCGCGAACGCCTGACCGCCGCCAGCCCCAACGGCGCGCTAGAGATGATGCTGGCGCTGCTCAAGCTGCAACATGGCGAAGCGCTGGCCGAGGGCGTCGAGGAGATCCTGGCGTTTTCCAGTGCGCGCTTTCGCCGGGTCGACAGCAGCCAGAAGAAAACCATGAGCGCGCCACTGCGCACCATCGTCGAGCTGATGGAAAGCAACCTTGAAGAAACCCTCAGCCTCGATCAACTGGCGGCCTACAGCGGCCGTTCGCGCCGGCAGATCGACCGCCTGTTCCAGGCGCAACTGGGCACCTCGCCAAGCCGCTATTACATGGAACTGCGCATCACCAAAAGCCGGCGCCTGCTGCAGTATTCCGACCTGCCGCTGATGGACGTGGCGATTGCCTGCGGTTTTGTCTCGGTCTCGCACTTCAGCAAGTGCTACTGCGCCTACTTCGGCTACCCGCCTTCACGCGAGCAGCGGCTGGGCGAGTAAGCGCGGCGGTTGCCGTTGAGGCTCAAACCGCCCTCCACCACCAGCACCAGCACCGCCAGCCAGATCGCAATATAGGTCGGCCACTGCGCCGGGGCGATGCTGTCGCCCAGCAGCACCGCGGCGACCACCAGCAGCACTGGCTCGACATAAATCAGCAGGCCAAACAGGGTCAGGTTCAGCCGTGGTGCCGACAGCGCCTGCAGGCCCAGGGCTGCGGCGCTGATCGCGCCGAGGCCGAGCACCAGCCAGGGCAGGCTTGAGGCTGCGCCGGCAAGGCCGAGCACTACTCCGCCCTTGAGCACGAAATACAGGCTCACCGGCAGGCTCAGGCTCATGTCGAACCACAGCCCGCCCATGTTGTTGGTGTCGGTCACCCGGCGCAGCCAGAAGTACAGCGGATAGCCCAGCGACACCACCAGCACCGGCCAGGAAATCGCCTTGGCGATGGCGATCTGGTTGATGATGCCCAGCGCCGCCAGGGCACAGGCCAGTAGTTGCAGGCGGCTGATCGAATCCTTGAACGCCAGGCGGCCGACGATCACCATCACCAGCGGCATCAGGAAATACCCCAACGACACATCCAGGCCGTAGCCGTTGATCGGTGCCCACATGAACAGCCACAACTGCGCGCCGAGCAACACCGCCGAAACCAGGCGAATCGCCCAGAACCAGCGCTCTTCGAACAGGCGCAGGAATATCCGCCGCACCTGCGGCCAGTGCCCGCTGGCGATCACCATCAGGGTCAGGCACGGCACGGTCAGAAGGATCCGCCAGCCATAGATTTCGGCGCCGTCCAGGGGCGCGAGCAGGCTGGTGTAGGCGTACATCACCGCGAACAGCACCGAGGCGAGAACATTGAGCACGACGCCCAACGTGGAGTTATGCGCGGTCATTGCAAATTCCTTAATGAGGACCAGCAGAGGGTGATAATTTATTCCGCAGCCACTGATAAGTGCCCTCGTTTTCACCCCTCAAGATGAGAAATTTTTGCATGGACCTGGATGAATTCGACCTTGCCCTGCTTGCCGCCCTGCAGCGCGATAACAGCCAGCCCCTGCGTGAGCTGGCCGAGCAGGTGCACTTGTCTAGCGCCTCGGTGCAGCGACGGATCCAGCGCTTGAAAAAGACCGGGGTAATCCAGGCCAATGCCGCGGTGATCAACCCGGACAAAGTCGGCCAGGTGATTACCCTGATGGTCGAGGTGCACGCCGACCGCACCCAGTCGGCGGACCTGGAAGTCATGAAGCGTGCGTTCTCGGGACCTGAAATTCAGCAGTGCTACTACGTCACCGGCGACGCCGACTTTTTGCTGGTGCTGACAGTGGCGAGCATGACCGTATTCCAGGACATCGCCCAGCGCCTGTTTCATGACAACCCGAACGTGAAGTGGTTTCGCACCATTGTGGTGCTGGAGCGGGTCAAGACGACCTTGCAGGTGCCGCTGTAAGATCTGCGCCTGCCTGCACTGGCTATGTGGGAGAGGCGGTGCGGCGACCCGACTTGCCCCGCGATGGGGTCAGTTCAGCCTCCCCATCAGGTGGCATCTGGATTGCGACCGCTTCGCGCTCGATCGCGGGTCCAGCCTGCTCCCACAGCGTTGCGCTGCATTCAAATCCACTATGGCTGCGGCAACGCCTTGAGCGCTGTGGCCAACGCCTCGGCACTGGCATATTCCTTCTGCCCCACCACAACCCCCTGCTCCAACTGAATCCACAGCACCTTCTCTTCAGCCCCCGGATAACGCGCAACCACCTTGCCGTCGCGATCCAGCAGCACCCGGTAGCTGTAGTCACGCATGGCCGGGATCGCGAACAGTTTGCTGATCAGTGCCGGCATGCGCTGGATGTCGGCGACGAACACCGCCTCGCGTGCTTGCAGGTAGCCCTTGGGCTGCTCACCGACGGCGGCCTGGACCAGCTTGGCACCGTCCATGTTGCGCGCCACCAGCAGCACGCGGGTCTGCGCGTTGAGGCTGTAGGGCTGGTCGTGCTGGTCAAGCAAGGTAAAGGGCGCCAGGCGTTCGCCGACTTCGGCGGCGCCAGCCAGCAACGGCATCAGGCTCAGTAGCAGGGCAATCGCGTATTTCACAGGTGACCTCATTGTCAGTGCAGGACTGCTGATCCTAGCGTGGATGCGAGGGCTGCAGTACCCTTTGCGCTCATTTCAAGGAGGACCCGGCGTGCCAAGGATGCTGACATTGTTGTTCTGCTGTGCCCTGTTCCCGACCACCGCCTGGTCGGCGCTGAGCCTTGGCGAGTTCACGCTAGGGATGCCGCGCGCGCAGGTCGTGGAGCTAATGGAGCGGCATTTCACCCGGGTCTGGCTGATCAACGGCGTGCACTACAACGTGCCCCGTCAGTACTACCAGGCTGTCGACCCGGTACCGGGCATCGAACCCTACAAACTCGGGGGCGTCGAGGTCAGCCGCATCGAAGCGGCCTTCGACAAGGATGACCGCCTGCGCCAGGTTTCGCTGTCACTGGAGACCACCGACAGCGAACGCGCCATGCAACTGGTGCCGTTGATGCGCCAGGCCAAAGAAGCGCCGAACAGCAGTGGCCGCCACGACCTGCTGCTCGAAGACGGTGAACTGACCTACTGGACCAGCGCGTTCTGGGAGTGGACGGTGATCAACATCGCCGACAAGCCCACTTCGCTGGAGAACATCCCGGCACGGGCGCGCAGCGACGAGAATCAGCGCGCCAAGGCGGCCAAGCGCTGATCGTTCAGGCCAGTTTCTTCACTTGCGGCAGACCACATGGCAACCACGTTCGAGCTTGAAACCCTGAAGATGCGCGTCAATGACGCCGAGTTCGCAGCGCTGGACCTGCACCAGCGCATCCAGCGTGCGCTGCGCGCGCTGATCCTTGAAGGGGCGCTGTCCGCTGGCGTCAAGCTGCCGGCCAGCCGCGCCCTGGCCAAATCGCTGGGCGTCGCCCGCGACACCGTCGAGAACGCCTACGTGCAGCTGCAGCGCGACGGCTATATCGTCCGCCGCGCAGGCTCGGGCAGTTATGTGCCGGACAACCTCGGCGCGCAACTGCGTGGCAGCGGGCAACGGCGCATCAAGGCCGGGGCGCAAAAACGCAGTGATCTCGAGCCCGGCCAGGGCTTGAGCCTGCGCGGACGGGCACTGTTCGACAACGGCGGCGTCAGCGACCAGCAGGTGATCAAGGCCTTTGCCACCGGCCTGCCAGAAACCCGCTCGTTCCCCCTTGCAGTCTGGGAACGCCTGCAGCGCCAGGCCGTGAAGGACCATCGCGGCAACGTCCTGCTGCACGGCGACCCGCAGGGCAGCGAAGCCCTGCGCAAGGCCATCGCCACCTACCTGAACCTCGAACGTGGCGCCAAGGTGATGCCCGAACAGGTGCTGGTGCTCAGCAGCACCCGCCAGGCGCTGTTCCTGTGCGCACAAATGCTGGTGGATGCCGGCAAGCCGATCCTGCTGGAGAACCCCGGTTACTTCGGCGCGAAGAAGGCCTTTGAAGCGGCACAGGCGCGGATCGTGCCGATCGACGTCGACGCCCACGGCATCCGCACCGACCTGCTGCGTGCCGACCAAAGCGGCGCCAGTTGCGTCTACGTCACGCCGTCGCACCAGTACCCCACAGGCGCGACCCTGAGCCTTGCGCGACGCCTGGAGCTGATCGACTGGGCGGCGCAGAACGGCAAGTGGATCATCGAGGACGACTACGACAGCGAGTTCCACTACGACGGCCTGCCTACTGCCTGCGTGCAGGGCCTGGACAGCCAGCAGCGCACCCTCTACATCGGCACCTTCAGCAAGACCCTCTACCCCGGCCTGCGCATCGGCTACATGGTCTTGCCGCCGGAGCTGGTAGCGCCCTTCAGCGCGGCGCGCAGCATCATCGACGGGCACACCCCGCAGGTGCTGCAACTGACCCTGGCGCGCTTCATGGACGACGGCCACTACAACGCCCACATCCGCGCCATGCGCAAACTCTACGCCGGGCGCCGGGCCTGCCTGCTTGATGCGATTGGCAAGCACCTGGCGGGCGTCGTCACCGCCATGCGCCCACCGGGCGGCCTGCAGATCCCCTGCGTGCTCGAGCCAGGCTGGACAGAGCAACACACCATTAATCTGGCCGCCCGCGCCGGCGTGCAACTGCCCGGGCTCAGCCGTTTGTATGCCGGTGAACATAAGCAGCAGGGCTGGCTGCTGGGCTATTCATCGCTGACAGCCAGTGAAATCGAAACCGCAATCCGGCAACTGGCCAAGGCCCTCTGCAGGAGCGGGCTGGACCCGCGATGAGGCCAGCGCCACCCAAACATCTTCACCCCGCCTGCCCGTCACGCTCCTTGAGCAGTTGCTGGATGACTTGCTCCTGGGTGTCGTAGGCGCCTTCGCCAAAGTGCACATAGCGCACCTGGCCGCTGCCATCGACGATGTAGTGCGCCGGCCAGAACTGGTTGCCGAAGGCGTTCCATATTGCATAGTCGTTGTCGATGGCCACCGGGTAGCCGATACCCAGTTTCGTCACTTGCGCACGCACATTGTCGACTACCCGCTCTTCAGGGTATTCCGGCGTATGCACGCCGATCACCACCAGGCCTTGGTCGGCGTAACGCTTGGCCCAGGTGTTGACGTGCGGCAGGCTGCGCCGGCAATTGATGCACTCGTAGGTCCAGAAGTCCATCAGCACCACCTTGCCCTTGAGCGCTGCGCGGTCCAGTGGTGGCGAGTTGAGCCACTGCACGACGCCGGCCAGTTCCGGCATCGGCCCCAGTGTCTCAAGGCTTGCCGGCGTGCCGGCGAACAGGCGGTTGCCCAGGCCCGCCAGCGCCAGCAGCACGGCCAGCAGTGCGGCGATGCCCAGGGCCCGACGGCGATTTGTGTTGAAATTGATGTTCATGGACGAACCTCCCTGATCGATGCAAGGCCAGGACTTTATGCACATTTCGGCGACCGTCAGCAATCAACTACGTAGAGGCCTTGATTAGGCTCGCACACAAACAAGGCTATTACGTGTGCGAACCTGCGACACAGATCGAACGTGATTACTCTTCCGGCTCTACCTCACGCTCAACGCAACTCACACTGAACTTGGTGGGGTCCTTATAGTCAGGTCTGGAAGCACGATAGTTCTTCTCAGCCTCCGTAACGTTACTGCCAGATGACTCTTCGTTATTTGTTTGCCGCGCATCCGCCCCTTTGCCTCCGTTAATACTCAGGTCATAGGCCGAACACTCGAAGTCCTTGGCCCACGATAAGGCTGGCAACAATGCCATCACCATCACACCCATCAGTACTTTCGTTTTAATCGAACTCACTGGATAGCTCCTCGCGCAACGAGTGCGCAGTTGTTTGACAGCACTCGGAGGGATGTACTGACACCGCCGTAATGGCAGCAATCGCCAGGGTCCGACACTCATCATCAGCGCCGCAGTAAATCTTTAATATGCCCGCCTTCCAGTCGATACTACGGACTTCGCCACTCTGGGTTTCCATGATCCCCAGCTCGGCCGGAAAGCAGCCATACAAGGCAATAGGGTCACCAGTCCGATACAAGCTCAGACGTTCGCGATTGACCTCATTCATTGGCGCCTCCCCTGGCCATCCCAACGTAGGCATCATCACGATCTTGGCGCGATAGGGCTACTGACAAAAATGACAGTTCTAGCTGCCATTCGTCGCTCAGTTGCTAGCATCGTCCGGGCAGCTTCAAGGCTAAGCCTTACACCGCTTCAGGCCTGGCCACCAGGGTCACCCAGTAGCGGCTGCGCGCCTGTACCGCTACCGGCAGGCTGGCCGCCAGCAGGGCCAGCACCCGATCGGTGTCATCCAGGCGGAACGTGCCGGTGACGCGCAGCGTTTCCAGCGCCGGCTGCCAGTGCAGCCAGCCCGGTCGGTAACGCGCCAGCTCAAGCAAAAACTGCGCCAGCGGCTGGTTGTTGACACTCAGAACGCCATCGCGCCAGTCCGGCTGGTGGGGGTCGAAACGGTCCATGGCGCCACTGCCGTCGGCGGTGATAGTCAGCTGATCGCCGACCTGCAAGGCCAGCGCCGGGCCCTGGCGCGGCTGCACCTGCACTGCGCCCTGGAGCACGGCGATGCGACACTGCTCGGCGTCGCGCCGCAGGCACACCTGGGCCTGGCCGACGCTCACCCGGGCCATGCCAAGGTCAACGTGCAGCGCCTGGGCGCGGCTGACGCTCAGGGCGATTTCGCCTTCGACCAGGGTCAGGCGCTGGTGAGCAAGGTCAAGGTTGACGGCGGTTGCCGTGTTCAACTGCAACAAGCTGCCATCGGCCAGGCGCACGCCACGGCGCTCGCCCACAGCGGTGCGCAGATCGGCCCGCAGGGCCTGCAGCGGCACCTGCTGGCCAAGCAGCCAGCCGGCGGGCAACACCAGCGCCAAGGCCAGGCCTTGCTTGAGCAGGGTTCGACGGTTGGCTTCGGGACGGTCGAGGCTGGCCATGGCCAGGGTTGGCGGCACGTCCTGGAAACGCTGGCGCAAGCCCTCGGCGCGCTGCCAGATCTGCTCGTGCTGGGCATTGGCCGCGCGCCAGTGCTGCAGACGCTGCAAATCCTCGGCGCTGGCCTGCCCGGAATCGAGCAAGGCCAGCCAGTGCGCGGCGGTGCGCGCCAGTTGCCGGGCTTCGCGGCTGAAGGTGCGGCTCATAGTTCAACCAGCAGGCAATGCTCATAAGCCTGGGCCATGTAGCGTTTGACCGTACGTTCACTGAGCGCCAGGCGCTCGGCGATCTGTGCGTAATTCAGGCCTTCAAGTTGCGACCAGAGAAACGCCCGACGCACCGCCGCCGGCAAACCGTCGAGCAGTTCGTCCAGGGCCTGCAGGGTTTCCAGCAGCAACCAACGCTGCTCTGGCGAAGGCATCAGGGCCTCGGGCAGGCTGGCCAGAGCCTCGAGGTAGGCACGCTCCAGGCTGCGGCGCTTGTGGAAGTTGACCAGCAAACGCTTGCCAACCGTCAGCAGGTAGGCCCGCGGCTCGCGCAGTTCGCTCAGCACCTGGGGGCTGGCCAGCACCCGCAGGAAAGTATCCTGGCTGAGGTCGGCGGCATCCCAGCGGTTGCCCAGGCGCTGGTACAGCCAGCGCTCCAGCCAACTGCGATGCTCTCGGTAGAGGCCCTGCAGGGTCTGCTCGGTGGGGCCCGCCGCTTCGCTCATGTCAACGCACCTGGATGGATTAGACTCAAATGAGATTGATTCTAATTAATACTCTGATGCAAACCAAGCGCTATTACATGGCTTTTATCATCTGCCAGCGTTGCCGCACCTCGCGCACGGTGCTGGCCGACACCCCGCGCAGCTCGCGTGGATAGTCCACCTGCGGGTTTTCCTCGAAGCGCGTGGCGCAGAACTGGCCGTTGCTGGCACGCAGGATGTAGCCGCTGTCCTGGCAGTCTGCCGAGGCCAGGTACAACACCCCGGGCACAACCCACTCGGGCTTGAGGTCTTCGGGCTCGCCCTGCTGACCCCACATGCGCGTGCGCGCCACCGGCGAAATCGCGTTGACGGCAATCCCGTGCTCGGCGCCCTCGGCGGCCAGGGCGTTCATGATCCCCAGTTGCGCCATCTTGCCGGCGGCGTAGGCACCCAGGCCGGTTTGCGCATGGCGCAGGTACATGGCCCGGTCCGAGGTCGTGAGCACGATACGCCCGCTGCCAGACGCCTTGAGCGCCGGCCAGGCGTGCTTGCTCAACCACAGCGGCGCGTGCACGTTGATGGCCAGGGCGCGCTCGATGAATTCGCTGCTGCAGTCTTCGATGTTCTGGTAACCGACCCAGCCGGCGTTATGGATCAGCGCATCGAGGCCGCCGAAAGTGTCGAGCACCTTGCTGATCAACTGTCGGCACGCTTGCTCATCGCCAAGGTCGGCGCTGTGACCAATCACCTGGTGGCCTTCATTGCGCAACAGTTCGGCGGCGCCCTCGGCAATCGAAGCATCGTGGCCACAACCTTCGCGGTCGGTGCCAAGGTCGCTGATTACCACCTGCGCACCGGTTTGTGCCAGGGCGCGGGCATAGGCCAGGCCCAGGCCACGGGCGCCGCCGGTGATGAGTACGGTTCTGAATGGGGTCACAAGCAGTCTCCTGATGGCCGTTCAGCCTAGCCAGTCAGCGCTGCAAAGTTGAATACTATCGAACAGGGCCGCCGATATCCGTGGGATATCGGCGGCCCCCGGGCACTACTCGCTGCGGCGCGCCAGGCCGGAGACGATGGCAACCATCAGCAAGCTGATACCCCAGCCAACCAAAATTTCGAACCAGATCAGCAGGCGCACGAAATGCTTCCAGCCAAATGATGTGAACTCGTCCCAATAGCCTTGCTTGGGTGTCGGCACTAGCGGCGCCCAGTCCGACTCCTGCTGCAGGTCGACCAGGGGCATCAGTACATCCAGGGAATAGGCCAGGGGGCTGAAGCCGGTGTATTCCTCACGCAGGGTTTGGCACAGGTACCAGTTGCCTTCACCACGGTAACTGGCTGGGAGTGGACTGCCTGGATTTAGCTTGCGCCAGGCATCTGCGCGATCAGGCCGACATTCAAGATAACTGTCGCTTTGGAACACTATCGGATTGCTGGGTGCGAACACCCCTTTTTGCAAAGCCGCATACCAGTAGAAACCCCCGCAGAACAACCAAATGCAGACAAACCAGATCAACAGCTGCATGGGCCTGTAGCCAAAACCGGTCAGCTTTCCGTAAAGGAAATGCAAGCCTCTACCAAAGCCGGAATACAGGGTGCGGACCCAAGGATACCAGTGTGCCGCAGGTTGGCTGACATGGCCGATTTCTCGTAGTTTCTGTTCGTAGGCAATACCCATTTCCCGCGCTTGCTCGGTATGCCCCATTTCCCCCAGTACTTTCTGCAAATGCCGCCAGGGCTGCGGGCGAAAACTGCTCTCGGCATCCATCACATCCCCAACCCGCCGCAGGGTCGGAACTTGACGACTCAACCAATCAGCCCTGAACACAGGGCAAACAGGTGCTCGTGCAGAAAGGGCTTTATAGACCAGGCCGTTGAGCGCTATGTGTTCCCCCCAGCTATTCTCGTCATCATCCAACTCCCCTACTCTGGCCCCCACGAAAGAGGAACTGCAAAGCTTCCTGGCAATGTTACGCAGTGCCAGAGTGCCTTCTATCTGTGCGCCATCAAGGATCAGCGCTCGCCCTTGCTCTGCGCTCAGGCAAGCCCCCTCGCAATTGAAGTCGCCGGCAATTCTGGAACGTGAGAAGTTTACCGAGCGCCGTGCATCAAACCCTTTCCCCAGGTTGACTGTCCCGGTAATCACCGCACCGGAGGCAATGAGAGAATGCCCCTTGTCACCCTCGAGAACAGCGTCCCTGGCGATCAGGTCACCTTCAATTTGTGCGCTATTGAAGCGGACCAGACCTTTTGCCTTGAACCCGCTGGTGAGCAATGCATTTCCAGTCAATACAAGATTGCTGGCAGTCAGGGCAACGCCTCCATTGCCATCAAATTCAGCCCCCCTGCAGTTGAATTGCCCGATGATTTGCGCGGCAATAAACCGTACCTGTCCCACCATCACGCATCCATCGACCAGAAACACTCCTCCGCGGACGACTATTCCGTCCGCAGACAATGCAGTTCCGTGAGTAGCCTTCAAGTGGCCCCTGCAGCTCAGTTGCCCTTCGATACGCGCGCAAACCAGACGGACTGCGCCGTTCGCGGTGAATCCCTCACCGATGGTGATATCGCCTTTGACCTGCAGGCCATCGGCGCCCAGCGCATACCCACCGCGACCGTCCAGCCTGGCCCCGGTGAGCTGGAACTGGCCTTCGATCCTGGCCCCGAGACACCGGATGGTCCCCTTTGCATGAGCAGCCTGTGTCAGAAACAGGCTACCGTTGATGTGCGCAGAGTCCAGGATCAATGCTTCATTGCCCTTGCCGTCAAACTTGGCATTGGAGCAATCCAAGGCACCTTGGGTTTTCATCGAAACGCATCTGACCGTTCCCTTAGAGCGAAACCCTTCGCTGAAGTACACATCCGCATTCACGGCAACCTGATCGAGGACCAGGGCAACCCCGCCCTTGCCATTGAATCGCCCCCCTCGACAGTTGATCTGCCCAGAGACACGCGCCCCTTCAAATGACACGCAGCCACGGCTTTTAAAACCGTCGTCCATTGATAGTGCGCCCCGTACATCCACCCGATCGGCCAGCAAGGCATCAGCGCCATTGCCATTCAGGTCGGCGCCGCTCAAGCAAAAGCCGCCACCGATCTGGGCATCTTCAAGATCGATTCTGTCACTGGAGCGAAACCCGCTCAGATCCAAGGCACCGCGTGTGATGAGTCGGTCTGCCCGCAGGCCCGGGCTTTGACAGTTGGCCAGTACCAGCGTCCCGCAAACCTGGGCGTCGGTGAAATCCGGGGCGTGCTCAAACAAGCAATCCTCCAAATTCAGTGGATACGCCAGCGTAGTTCCGCTCAGATCCAGCTGCCCCTCGATGCACACGCCCTCAAGACGAACACCGCGTTCATGAGCCGGTGCAGCAGCATCCCCACCCAACAACAGGAATCTGAGTAGTTCTGCGCGTACGCACTGGCCATCTTCAGCACTGACAGGACGATGCTCGAGAATGCGGACAACCTCACCGTCGCGGCACGCTGCCAATAAAGATTCCTCCGCCGAGTTCAAATCGACGAAATCGCTCAGCGACCTCCCTGTAGCTTTCATCAACCCTCTCTCTGCACCGGCCAAAATAGACAGATGTTAGAGAAACCCTCGCATGCCATCAATATGACACTCTTGCGAGTGAGGCATAATCGCCAACTGCTCTGATTCAAGGACACGCTCCGTGATCGAAACCCGCCTGCTGCGCCAGTTCATCGCCGTGGCCGAGGAGTTGCACTTTCACCGCGCCGCCGAGCGTCTGCACATGGCCCAGCCGCCGCTGAGCCAGGCCATCGCCCGGCTTGAGCAGCGCCTGGGCTTTGCCCTGTTTACCCGACACTCCCGAGGCGTGGCGCTGACGGCCGCCGGCGCGAGCTTTGTGCATACCGCGCGGGCGACCCTGGCAACCCTGGAGCACGGCATCGTCCAGGCACGCCAGGTCGCCGAAGGCATCGCCGGCCAACTGCGTATCGGCAGCCTGGCGCTGGCGGGCTATCCGCTGCTGCTCAAGGCGCTCAAGCAGTTTCGCAGCGACTGGCCCAAGGTACAGCTGGAGCTGCAACAAGGGTCGTCGGCGCAGTTGGTCGAACAGTTGCTCGATGATCAACTGGATATTGCCGTGGTCCGCCAGTTGCCACTGATGAGCGAACGCCTGAGCAGCCGTTTGTTGCTGGAAGAAGAGATCTTGCTGGCACTGCCGAGTGAGCATCCGCGCGCTGGCGAAGCGGCTGTCAGCCTGGCGGATTTTGCCGATGAAGATTTTGTCTTCACCCCACAAGCCCTGGGCGCAGGCTATCACCAGCAACTGCTCGACCTGTGCCAAAGCGCGGGTTTTTACCCGCGCATCAGCCAGCAGGCGGCGCAGCTGCAAACGTTGATCAACCTGGTCGGTTGCGGCTTCGGCATCGCCCTGGTGCCGGCCGCAGCCGCCCAGGCCAATGCCCAGCCAGGGCTGCGCTTTTGCCGCTTGCGCGAGGCCAGCCCGCGCCTGGGGCTGTACCTGATGTGGCGCAGCGACGATCCCTCGCCGCTGCCGGGGCGCTTTATCGCGTTGACTGAAAATGCGGGCACTGACCTTCGAGCCGATAACGCAGGGTAACCAGCTGGCCACTGGAGTCCTCGAAGGTCATCAGCATCGGCGCCGCTTCGCAGCCGCGGGCCATGGGCGTCTGTTCGATCAGACGGGCGACATCCACAGATTTGCCGTAGGTAAAGTCCTGGATAGTGGGGACGCTCTTGCCGGTTCTTGCTGCATAGGCCTGCACTGCCTGCTCATGGGCAACCAGACGCGCATCCTTTACCTCTGGTGCCGAAGCCTGCGCGCTTTGGCCGGCCAGCAGAACCACTGCGGCCATTACCAAACCTTGCATGCGCTTCATTGGCGGATACCTCGAATGAAGTGAAATGACAACAGGAACAACGGTTTCGAGCTTACGCCGCTAATGGTATTCCAGCTACAAAGTGATACCGAGGGCCTGACGCAATTGCTCACCGCGGCTGTCAGACGCGGCGCTGACCAGGGCGTAGTTGTAGTCACCTCGCGACCAGTAGCGGGCCTGCAACTGGCCGTCGGTGCGCTCACCACTGGGCATGCGCACGTAGTGCTCACCCGGCGAGCGCAAGAACAGGCTGACCCGCTGACCCTGGGCGTCCTCGAACAGCAGCAGCGCCGCCGGCCCCTGCTCGTTGCTCAGCAGCCGCGCGCCCACCGGGGTGAAGCCGTAGGCCGAGAGGTCCGGCAGGTTGCCGACATGGGCAAAGTGCTGGCCCAGCCAGGCCTGCAGGCGCGCCGGGTCCTGGGCGCTGAGGTCGAGGGCCTTGGCGTCGGCGAACAACCGATGGGCCTGCACGGCATCAGCCATCGGCGGGTTACTGGCCAGCAGAATCGCCTCGCGCCCTTGCCAGCCGCCCAGGCCGCCGATGCCCAGGGTAACCAGCAGCACCGCAGCACTGGCCCAGCGCCGCTGGCGCCGACGGCGCAGCTCACGGCGTACGTTGGCCGGGTCCAGGCGCGGGTTGGGCGCCTGCCCGGCAAAGCCGGACAGCGCCGCGCGCAACTGGCGGGCATCGTTGCGCCAGGCCTCGACCCGCGCCGCCTGTTCGGGGTTGGCCGCCAGGTACAGCTCCACCGCCCGGCGCCGCTCGCTGTCCAGGCGCTCGTCAACATAGGCGTGTAATTCGTGATCAGACGGGATCAAGCTCATTTCAACCTCCGCAGCGCCGCGGGCGGGGTGTTGCCCTCGGCCAGTTCGCGCATGGCCGCACGGGCGCGCGACAAGCGTGACATCACCGTGCCAATCGGCACATCCAGGGCCAGCGCGGCCTCCTTGTAACTCAGGCCTTCGACGCTGACCAACAACAATAAGGCGCGCTGCTCGGTGGGCAACTGCGCAAACGCCGCCAGGCCCGACTGGGCAACAACGATGTCTTCGGTGTTGCTGCTCGCCTCCTCGCCACTGCCGAACCAGGCCAGCCAGCGCGCCTGGCGGCGTTCGCGGCGTTTGCCGTCGATAAACTGCCGGTACAGGATCGAGAACAACCAGGCGCGCAAGCTGCCCTCTTGCCGCTGTTGCCCGCGGCGGCTCAAGGCGCGCTCGACGGTGGCCTGGACCAGGTCATCGGCGCTGCTGGCCTCGCGCGTCAGCCACAGGGCGAAGCGGCGCAGGCGCTGAAGCATTTCGCGCAATTGCTCGTCGTCTAGTTCGTTCATTGCCGCAGTCTTGGCCTGTAGGCGATCAGTGTACGAGGCAGACGCTGGCGGTGAAGAATTATTCCCGGGCGTTGGAATAAATTTCTGCGACCGGCGTCGTACCGGCTCATTCACTGACCCGGATCACCGCCATGAGCACTCCGTTACACGGCCGCCCCCGCGCTCTGCGCCTGGCTGCCATTGGCCTCGGGCTGGCGGCCCTGGCCGCTGGCTTTGCCTACACCGCAGGCTGGATCGGCGCCGAACGCCTGAGCCCCAAGCGCTTTATCGACACCTTCGAAGCCCAGGCCGGGCACTATCCCGGCTACCGTAAGAATCACGCCAAGGGCCTGTGCGTCAGCGGCTACTTCCAGAGCAGCGGCGCGGCGGCCCAGCTGTCCACCGCGCGCGCATTCAGCCAGGCCCGGGTGCCGGTGATCGGCCGCTTCGCCATCGGCGGCGCCAACCCCCACAGCGCCGATGCCAGCGTGCCGACCCGTAGCCTGGCGCTGCAACTGAGCAGCGACGATGGCCAACTGTGGCGAACCGGCATGAATACCCCGCCGGTGTTGGCGGTAGGCACGCCCGAAGCCTTCTACCAGCAGGTACTGGCCATGACCCCGGACCCGGCCACCGGCAAACCGGACCCAGCGCGCCTGCAGGCGTTTTTCGCCGCCCATCCGGAAAGCGCCGCCTTTCGCCAATGGGCCAAGGACTACAAAGCTTCGGACAGTTTCGCCAACTCAAGCTACAACAGCATCAATGCCTTTGCCCTGATCGACGCCGCTGGTAAGGCCCGCTTCGTGCGTTGGAGCCTGCTGCCGCAAACGCCGTTCGCCGCATTGCCGGCCCAGGTCGATGATCGCGACTACCTGCAACACGACCTGCGCCAGCGCCTGGGCCAGGGCCCGCTGCGCTGGACCTTGCAACTGACCCTGGCCGAAGCCGGCGATGCCGTCGATGACCCCAGCCAGCCCTGGCCCGCGCAACGGCCCACGGTGAACGCCGGCACCCTGGTGATCGACCAGGTCGATGCCGCGGAGCAAGGCGCCTGTCGCGACCTGAACTTCGACCCGCTGATTCTGCCGAGCGGCATCCGGCCGTCCGCAGACCCGATCCTCGCAGCCCGCTCGGCGGCCTACTCGGAATCCTTCAACCGTCGCGCCCGTGAAGCCGCGCAGCTGGGAGCCCGCCCATGAAACCTGTTGCCTTCCACCCCCTGGCCCGCGCCGTGCACTGGCTGATGGCCGTGCTGATCCTGGCCATGCTGTTTGTGGGCGTGAGCATGGTCAGCGACCTGTCGCCGCGCCATACCTGGTTGATCAGCCTGCACAAGGCCATTGGCCTTGCGCTGTTGCTGCTGGTGATTGTGCGCATCGGCCTGCGCCTGAGCCTGCCGCACCCGCCGCTGCCCGCCGACGTGCCAGCACCGCAGCGCTGGGCGGCCAAGGCTTCGCACCTGTTGTTGTACGGGTTGATGCTGGCGATGCCGCTGCTGGGCTGGGGCATGCAGTCTGCCGGTGGCTACCCGCTGCCGTTGCAACTGCCGGCGCTGCTGCCCCACGACCTGCAGCTGTATGCCCTGCTGCGCCAGGCCCACGCTTGGCTGGCCTATGTGCTGTTTGCCACCGTGCTGGTGCACCTGGGCGCAGCGCTGGTGCACGGGCTGATCCGCCGTGATGGCGTGCTGCGCAGCATGTGGCCGGGGCCGTTACCCAAGGATTAATATCTTAATTATTTTTCATTCCTGGCCATTTCCACCCTAAAGAGGTCTATTCAAAAATAAAGATAATATGTTAACAATATAGGCAGAGACACCTGGCACCCGCCACACACAACAACAAGAAAGGTAGCCCTAATGCTTCTGCCCCGTTCGCTGACGGTGAGTGCCGGCCTGTGCGCCGCATTCACCCCCTACCTGGCCCAGGCCGAGTTCATCAAGGACAGCAAGGCCAGCCTTGAGACGCGCAACTTCTATTTCAGCCGCGACTTTCGCCAGAGCGGTGCGCCGCAGAGCCAGGCGCGGGAGTGGGCCCAGGGTTTTATCCTGAAAATGGAGTCGGGTTTTACCGAAGGCACCGTAGGCTTCGGCCTCGATGCCCTGGGTGAGCTGGGGGTCAAGCTCGACTCCAGCCGCGACCGCCGTGGCACCGGCCTGCTGCCCTTTGGCGCCAGCCAGGAGCCGGTCGACGATTACAGCGAGCTGGGCCTGACCGCCAAGCTGCGCGTCAGCAAGACCACCCTCAAGCTCGGCACCCTGCAACCGATGCTGCCGGTGGCGGCGATCAACGACGTACGCCTGCTGCCCTCGACCTACAGCGGCGGCCTGCTGACCTCGCAAGACATCGACGGCCTGACCTTGAACCTCGGTCGCCTGGAAAAGCAGAACCTGCGCGACTCCTCGAGCAACGACGAGATGAGCTATGCCGGGGTCGAAAGCAACCACCTGGACCTGGCCGGCGGCACCTACGCGATCAACCCGCGCCTGGCCGTCAGTTACTACTACGCACAAATGCAGGACATCTACCGCCAGCATTACGCCGGACTGGTCCACGACCTGCCCCTGGCCGAAGGCATCAACCTGCGCAGCGACCTGCGCTACTTCGACACCCGCGAACAGGGTAGCCACGACCTGCGCGCAACCTCACGGGTCGATGGTGGCAAGATCGACAACCGCTTCTTCAACGGCATGCTGACCCTGGGCGTGGGCGCGCACAAGTTCGGCCTCGGTTACCAGAATCTTTCTGGCGACGGCGATTTTGCCTACCCGGGCCTGGACCCTTATTCGGTCAACCTGGTCACCGTCAACGTCTTCACCAAGGCCGAGACCGATGCCTGGCAAGCGCGCTACGACTACAACTTCGCCGCCCTCGGCCTGCCGGGCCTGAGCTTCATGACCCGCTACGTCAACGGCAGCCATATCGAGACCGCCAGTGTCAGCGGCGGCAAGGAATGGGAGCTCGATACCGACATTGCCTACGTGGTGCAAAGCGGGCCGCTGAAGAATGTCAGTGTGCGCCTGCGCAATGCCACCTTCCGCTCCAGCGGCGGCTTGACCACCGATATCGACGAGAACCGCCTGATCGTCGGCTATACCCTGGCCCTCTGGTAACCACGGGTGGCGGCAGTGTGAAAACAACCCTTTATTAGTTTTTTGGGAATGCTTATCATCTGCATCATTTTTTCGGGATGCAGCCAGGATGAGCGCACCGCCGTCACCGCCCAATGCCGAGCTCGGCCAGCTCTACCAGCACCATCACGTGTGGCTGCAACACTGGTTGCGCCGGCGCCTGAGCTGCCCGCAGCGCGCCGCCGACCTGATGCAGGACACCTTCGTGCGCATCCTCGCCTCTTCCGAGGCGCTGGAGCTGGTGCGCTTGCTGCGTGAGCCGCGCAATTACCTGGCAACCGTGGCGCGGCGGGTGATGATCGATCATTTCCGCCGTCAGCAACTGGAACGCGCCTACCTCGAAGCCCTGGCCGCGCAGCCGGAAGCCGAGCAGATCTCCACCGAAGAGCAGGTGTTGATTCTGGAAACCCTGCGGGAAATCGACCAACTGCTGGCCGGCTGTGGCGCCAAGGCGCGCAAGGCGTTTCTGATGGCCAACTGGCTGGGCATGACCTACGTGGAAATCGCCGCTGCCTTGGGCGTGTCGCTGACCACGGTGAAAAAGTACCTGATCAAAACCACCGAGCGCTGCCTGCTGCTCGCCTTCGATGCCCAGCCATGACTGACCGCGAACGCCAACGCCAGGCCCTCAAAGCCGCCGCCCGCTGGCATGTGCAACTGGCCGCCGGCGATGCCCCGGCCGAACTGCAGCAGGCCTGGCAGGTGTGGCTGGCCAGCGCCGCAGAGCATCGCTGGGCCTGGGCACGGGTCGAGCAGTTGCAGGGGCGCCTGGCCAGTGTGCCGGGGGCGCTGGCCTTCGACACCTTGCAACGCAGTGAAGCCCAGGGCCTGCCCCGGCGCAGTGTGCTCAAAGGCCTGCTGCTGGCCAGCGGCCTTGGCCTCGGTGGCTGGGCCAGCTACCGCAGCCAGCCGGCGCAGCAGTGGCTGGCAGATGAGCACAGCGCCACCGGCGAAATCCGTCACCTGCGCCTCGCCGATGGCAGCCAATTGGTGCTCGACACCGCTAGCGCCGTGGACATCCGCTTCGACGATCAGCAACGCCTTATTCGCCTGCGCCACGGGCGGATTTTTCTTACTAGCGGCAAAGACGGCCGCCAGCGCCCGTTGCGGGTGGAAACCGCCGAGGGCCTGGTCGAAGCCCTGGGCACGCGCTTCAGCGTTGATCAGCGCGAGGCCGCCAGCCGGGTCGAAGTGTTCGAGCATGCGGTACGCATCAACCCGCGCCAGGCCCCGGCACGACGCCTCGAGGCCGGTCAGCGTTGCCAGTTCGACAGCCATGCGGTGCAGGCCGCGCAGGCCGTCGCCAGCAGCGAAGCGGCCTGGACCGGTGGGCACCTGATCGTCGAGGACTGGCGCCTGGGCGAGTTGCTCGACGAACTCGGCCGCTACCGCCCTGGGCTGTTGTCCTACTCCAGCGAGCTTGAAGGGCTACGGGTTTCCGGGACGTTCTCGCTCACCGACAGCGATGCGGCGCTGTCGGCCCTGGCCACCTCCTTCAAGCTCAAGGTGCGTCGTTACAACCGCTTCTGGGTCAGTGTCGACCTGAGTTGAATTTTTTCAGCCAGGGGGGTGCCTGTTTTTTTTCGTTCGTCCGCCTCTGTAGGAAATAATCTCATTTGCGAACGAAGAGGATTTCCATGCAACCCCGCTTCCCCCGTGCCCCCCTTCCCCAGCTGATTGGCCGCCATCTGCTGGCTGCCGCCCTGGCCCTGCCCCTGCTGCCCGTCACTGTTGCCCAGGCGGCAGAGAGCGACAGCGCCAGCAGCGGCCAGGTCTTTGCCATCGAAGCAGGTTCCCTGAGCCGGGTGCTGGGCAGCTTTGCCGCAGCCGCCGGGGTCAACCTGTCGTATGACGCGCAGTTGACTGCCAGCCTGCACAGCCCGGGTCTGCAAGGCCGCTTCGGGGTGCTCGAAGGCTTGAGCCGGATCCTCACCGGCAGCGGCCTGCAGGCTTACCGCCAGGCCGATGGCAGCTACTCGCTGCGCCCGCTGCCGGCCAGCAACGGTGCGCTGGAGCTGGGTGCAACCACCATTGGCGCCAGCACCTTGCAGGCGCCGATGGAAACCACCGACAGCTTCACCGCGCGCCAGGTCAGTTTCGCCAAGGGCGAGCATTCGCTGCGCGAAACGCCGCAATCGGTGACGGTCATCACCCGCAAGATGATGGATGAGCAGAACCTCACCACCCTCGAACAGGTGATGGAGAAAACCCCGGGGATCACCGTGCACGATTCGCCCATGGGCGGTAAATACTTCTACTCGCGCGGTTTCATGCTCGCCGGCCAGTACCAGTACGACGGTGTGCCGCTGGACCTGGGTGGCAACTATGTACAGGCCAACAGCTTCGCCAGCGACATGGCCTACTACGACCGCGTCGAAGTGCTGCGCGGCGCCGCTGGCATGCTCAAGGGCTCGGGCAGTTCCGCCGGCGGGGTCAACTTCATTCGCAAACGCGGGCAGGAAAAGGCCGCCACCAGTGTCAGCCTTTCAGCCGGCTCCTGGGACAACTACCGCGCCCAGCTCGATACCGGCGGCCCGCTGAACGAATCCGGCAGCCTGCGCGGCCGCCTGGTGGTCGCCGGCCAGGACCGCCAGTACTTCTACGACATGGGCAAGCGCGACGACCAGGTGGTCTACGGCGCCCTCGACTACGACTTCAACGACACCACCACCCTGGGCATCGGCGCCGCCTACGAGAAGCTCAATGCCACCCCCTGCTGGCAGGGCCTGCCACGCTACAGCGATGGTTCGGACCTGAAACTGTCGCGTTCCACCTGCCTGGGCGCGACCTGGAACAGCTGGGAAAGCCAGCGGGTCAACCTGTTCGCCGACCTTACCCACCACTTCAACGACCAGTGGCTGCTGAAAGTCGCCGCCATGCACAGCCACAACACCCAGGACATGCAGTACGCCATGACCCTGGGCAGCGTGCCGGTCGGCAGCACTTCGGCCAACAGCCAGCTGTACTCCGGCGTGTTCGACTACGACCAGCACGACTACGGCATGGATGCCTATCTGGACGGCAAATTCACCGCCTGGGGCCTGGAGCACGAGCTGATCGTCGGCGCCAACGCCAGCCGGGCCAAGGGCAGCGACAGCTACGCGCTGATCAATATGACCCAGCTGATGGGCGTGACCATGAACCCCTTCGCCCCCGACCGCGACATTCCCAAGCCGCCAGACAGCCTGTACCAGACGGCCTCCTACCGTGGCGGCCCGCTGCCGGTGGAAAGCGACACCCGGCAGATCGGCACCTATGCAACCTTGCGCCTGAAACTGGCCGAACCCCTGACCCTGGTGCTCGGCAGCCGGGTCAGCTGGTACCGCAGCCAGCGCGACTCCTACACCCAGGCCTGGGACTACTGGCAGCACGACCGCAGCCAGGAAAACGGCCAGGTCACACCGTTCGCCGCACTGATCTACGATCTGGACGAGACCTGGTCGGTGTACGGCAGCTACGCCGACATCTTCCAGCCCCAAGGCACTTACACCGATGCCCAGGGCAGCCCGCTGCAGCCCAAGACCGGCGCCAACTACGAGCTGGGGATCAAGGGCGAATGGCTCGATGGCGGCCTGAACGCGGCGTTCAACCTGTTCCGCACCATCGAGGCGCACCGCGCCGAAGCCGATTACGACTCGGTGTGCGCCGGCTCCTCCGACGGTTACTGCTACAGCGACAAGGGCAAGGTCCGCGCCCAGGGCTTCGAAGCCGAGCTCAGCGGCGAGCTGGCCGAACGCCTGCAGGTGCTGGCCGGCTACACCTACACCGAGCTTGAGTACCTCAAGACCAACAGCACCAGCCAGGACGCCACCTTCACCGCCAGCTACGTACCGCGCCATCTGCTGCGGGTCTGGGCCGACTACCAACTGGACGGCCCGCTGCAACGCTGGAGCCTGGGCGGCGGGGTCAATGCGCAAAGCGACAACCACTACCAGGACCGCGCGGCGAAAACCGAACAGCCCGGCTATGCGATCTGGAACGCGCGCGTGGGTTACAAACTGGACGATAACTGGAGCATTGCCGTCAACGGCAACAACCTGTTCGACAAGCACTACTACTCCAGCGTCGGCGCCCTGGCCTGGGGCAACTTCTATGGTGAACCGCGCAATTTCATGGTGACCCTCAAGGGCGATTTCTAAACAGGCAATAAAGCAGTCGGCGGCGTGGATCACGTCGCCGACTACCGCTCACGCGAACTGATGGCGAAACGATCACAGACAATCGAAGAAATCAGGTCCGCGTAGCGCGCGCGAAAACTGCCCTCCATCCGTAGATACTGCGAATCGTCGCGTTTGTTGACAGTGACATCAAGCGTTCCGTACGGCAAACGCAGAACGCCATTTTGCAGTACCCGAATGTCGTCTGTTTTTGCCAGATCAAAAGAGTACGATCCCGAGACCGGAATGCGATGGTGGGGAATGTTTATCAAAACAGGTACCCGGGCCTGAAACACCAAGTAGACACCTTCAGCATCGCTCGTCAACGAGAACGAATTGGCAACCAGCGCTGTTTTGCTGTAACCCACACTCCAGGTGCCATTGAACTCATTGCCTGAGCGGCTGCCCGCACGCGACGAGTGGGCCTGCGCGGCATCGCGTTCTCGGCTGGTGAAGAGAAAATCAGGACATTCGAATGTTGATTTCCCATCGGTCAACACGCTTGAAAAACATCCGGCATAAAAACCAATCAACGCCTGGTCCGTCAGTTTTACATCAACTGTCAGCGTACCCTGCTCGATAGGCACCCGGGTTCCACCCAGCCAGATACCAACATCCGAACCTGGGTGTAAATTGAACTGATACTGTCCCGAGTTTGGAATGCAGGCAAACGGGATGTTAATAAGCACCGGTTGAAGCCCCCCCCTGGCGATCAAGAAGACTCCGTCGAAACCGTAGTTAACTTCGAACGTCTGGGCACGGATTTCGTATGTTTCATTCCAGATATGCAGCGAAGCGTGGAAATGCGGGGTGCTCTGCGGCGCGGGTGGTTGCGTGAGAAGTTCAGTTGCCGAAGCAATTGTCGCGTACTCTAAGTCTTTCATCACCTAATCCTCTAAGTGTCGAGCCGGGTGGCTGACAGCGTTAGAGTAGGTGCGGTGAAACTCCTAGGTATACTGGCAGAAATGCCAGGTACCTGGTTGTCGTCAACAGTGTTCGACAGCCCATCACGACCCGTAAATAATTATTATTTACTTGCCAACTGTTCTGCCAAACGCGTTCCTACGGCACAATACCCTGCATGCTCACCTGCCCTGGATAGCCCATGACCACTGCAACGGACCCTGCCGTGCTCGCCTCCCCCGAGCGCTCCACCTTCGATCTGCGCCCGCTTCTGGCGGCCAACATGGCCTGCACCATGGCGATGATGGCCTTCGTCTCGTTGATCGGCCCGATTGCCCGCACCCTCGGCCTGGCCACCTGGCAAGCCGGCGCGGCGGTAACGGTTGCCGGGGTGATCTGGATGCTTCTGGCCCGCCCCTGGGGCCGCGCCAGTGATCGCCTGGGGCGGCGCAAGGTGTTGCTGCTCGGCACCGCGGGCTTCACCGTCGCCTACTGGGCGTTGTGCCTGTTCTTCGATACCGCCTTGCACCTGCTGCCCAGCGCCGCCCTGGCCTTTGCCGGGCTGGTGCTGGGCCGCGGCCTGATTGGCGCTTTTTACGCGGCGTTGCCGGTCGGTGGCGCGGCGCTGATCGCCGACAATATCGAACCCCGGCACCGCGCCCGGGCCATGGCTTCGCTGGGGGCGGCCAACGCTTTCGGCCTGGTCATCGGCCCGGCCCTGGCGGCGGTGCTGGCGCGCTTCAGCCTGAGCCTGCCGTTCTATGTAATGGCGGTGCTGCCGATGCTGGCGTTTGTGGTGCTGCTGCTCAAGCTCAAGCGTCAGGAACTGCACCTCAAACAGCCGCCACGGCCGGTGCGCCTGGCCGACCCGCGCCTGCGCCGGCCACTGCTGGTAGCCTTCGTGGCGATGCTCAGCGTGTCGGTGGCGCAGATCACCGTCGGTTTCTTCGCCCTCGACCGCCTGGGCATGGCCCCGGCCGATGCTGCGCAAACCGCTGGCGTCGCCCTGACCATGGTCGGCGTGGCGTTGATTCTGGCGCAGATCCTGGTGCGCAAGCTCGAATGGCCACCGCTGCGGATGATCCGCGTCGGCGCCAGCATCGCCGCCGCAGGCTTTGCCGCCAGCGCCCTGGCCACCAGCGCCGTGGGCCTGTGGGCGTGCTTCTTTTTCTCGGCCTGCGGCATGGGCTGGGTGTTCCCGGCGTTTTCGGCGCTGGCGGCCAACGCCATGGACGCCTCCGAGCAAGGCGCCACGGCCGGTTCCATCGGCGCCGTGCAGGGCCTGGGAGTGGTCATCGGGCCGCTGGCCGGGACCCTGATCTACGCCGTCGATCCGCGCCTGCCGTACCTGATTGTCGCGGCGCTGCTGTTGTTGGTCGGGCTGTGGCCGCAGCCGAAAAAGCCCGCCTAACAGGTGGGCCGCTAAAGCCGGTTCGAATGTGTTTTAATGCCTCGCCCAAAATTTTTGACACATAAGGCGGCTATGGACACGGGGACACGACTCAAACTGGTGCGTGAACGCAACAAACTCTCCCAACGGGAGCTGGCTCGGCGCAGTGGCCTGACCAACTCGACGATCTCGCAGATCGAGCAGAATCGCGTCAGCCCTTCGGTCAGTTCCCTGAAAAAGCTGCTTGAAGGCATTCCGATGTCGTTGGCGGAGTTCTTCAGTTTTGACGAGCCGATCCGCGAAGAACGCTTTGTGTTCCGCTCGACCGAACAGCCCGACCTGGGCAACAGCGGCCTGCGCATGCTGCTGGTCGGGGCCAGTGTCGAAGGCCGGCAAATGCGCATGTTGCGCGAGCTGTACGCGCCGGGCGCCGACTCCGGCGAGCCGATCGTGCACGCCGAGGGCGAAGAGTGCGGCCTGGTGACCCGTGGCACCATCGAATTGCGGGTCGATGGCCAGGTCAGCATCCTCAACTCCGGTGACGGCTACTACTTCCCCACCACCCTGCCCCACAGCTTCAAGAAGAGAACGAAAGGAGGAGGAAGAGAGAAGAAGAGAAAAAAAAAAGGGAAAGGAGGAGGGGAAGAGAGCGGAGAGGGGGCAGAGAAGAAGAGGGAAGCGGGACGAGAGAGGGAGGGAAGAAGAAGAGGAAAGAGGGAGGGGAGAAAAGGAAAAGAAAGGAAAAAAAGGGGAGAAGGGAAAAAAAAAGAAGAAGAAAGGAAGAAAGAAGAGGGGGAAGAGAAGAAAAAAAGGAGAGAAGAGGGGGGAGGGGAAAGGAGAAGGGGAAAAGGAAGAAAAGGGAGGAGGAGAGGGGAGAGGATAAGAGGAAAGAAAGGAGAGGGAAAAAAAAGAAAAGGAAAGGGGAAAGGAGAAAGGAGGAGGAAGGAGAAAGGAAAGAGGGGGAGGGAAAAAAAGAGAAGAAAAAAAGAGGGAAGAAGAGAAGAGGGAAGGGAAAGGGGGAGAGGGAAAGAAAAGGGGAAGAAGAAGAGAAAAAGGAAGAAAGGGAGAGGAAAAAAAAAAGGGGAAAAAAGGAGGAAAGGAGGGAAAAGGGGAAAAAAGGGAGGAGAAAGAAAGGGAAAGGAAAAGGAGGGGGGGAGAAAGGGGAAGGAAGAAAAAGGAGAGGAAAAAAGAAGAAGAAAAGAAAGGGAAAAAAAAGGGAGGAGGAAGGAAGAGGAAGGGAAAAAGAGGGAAAGGGAAAGAAAAAAAAAGAGAAAAAAGGGGAAGAAGAAGGATCACAGCCCGGCATAGGTGGTCGAAGTGGTGTCAAAGTGATGCAGCTTGCCCTCGGTGGCCCAGGCCAGCAACAGCAACAGCGACACGCCCAACAGACGTTTCTGCGCGCCGGTCATCGGCCCGAGCTCGGCCAGGGTCTTGCTTACTGCCGCCTTGCCACCCGGAATCGCATCGCTTTCGGGCGGCAGCATTTTCAGCACCAGGACGATCAGCACCACCGACATGATCACTGCCCACGGCGCGCCAGCGATCAGCCAGTCGATCCACGACACCCGCGCACCGAGCATCTTGTCCATGAAGCCGACGGTCAGCAGGTTCTGCGCCGCGGCAGTCTGGATGCCGATGTTCCAGATGCTGGTGCCCTGAGCGACGATGATCATGATCCCGGCAGCGATGTTCGAGCGTTTGTCGACACCAAAAGCGGCGATCACCCCCATCATGATCGGCACCACGCAGGCACTGCGCGCAGTGGCGCTGGGCACCACCAGGCTGAGCAGCACGGTGACGGCCACCGCCCCCAGAAGGATGCGCCGGGTGCTGACGCCGATGCTCGACAAGGTCACCAGGGCGATACGCCGGTCCAGCCCGGTGTGGGTCATGGCCGCAGCGATGAACAAGGCGCCGACCACCAGGGCCAGGGCACTGTTGGAAAAACCGGTCAGGGCCAGGGTGATGGCGGCCGAGGAGCCGTAGATCACCGAAGGGTCGGCCACCGTCGGCGCCGTGCCGAGCAAAAAGGCCATCAGCGAGGTAATCATGATCGCGCTGGCTTCGTACGACACCGCTTCGCTGATCCACACCACCACGGCAAAAGCCAGAATCGCCAGCACCCGGTGGCCGGCCACTGGCAGGTCGGCGGGCATCGGCAGCAACAGCACCCCGACCAGCGCTGCGATACCGATCAGCAGGCCAATCGGCACGCGGGCTCTGGCGGTTTGTGAGACAGGCACATTGGCCGGCGAATTCATCGGTAACTCCCTTTAGAACATGTGCGGCCATGATCGCGCAGATCGCTTTTGCGCAGACTGATGCGCATCAATGCCCCGAATTCGAGGCATTGTCCGACAAGATGTAGTGCCTTGAAAAAAACACTACAAAACCTGTTGACGCCGTTCGTCGCCCCTTGCATGATGAGGTCGTCTCCCCGATCGGGGGTACTGGCAAGGGTGTTCCAGGCAGCTCGACAGATCCATGAGCTGTGTGCGGATGGGTACTGCCCAAAAGGCAGCGTGTAGAAGCCCCCAGTTGTGACGCTGCTGTAGCAGCTTTCATTTAACGCTACATGTTATGCGCCAAGTGCGAACAAACAACGAATGGTCAAGGGGGCTTTATGATGAATCTGAACAATCAACCGACTGTTGAAGAACTGGCCCGGCTGTTCGCCGCGCGCAAGGACACTCTCGACAGCCACATCCTCTGGGTTTGCAAAACCGGTGAAGTTCACCTGGACAGCCTGGAAACCATGAGCGACGAAGCCGAGTTCGAAGAACGCAAGCCGAACATGCGTGCCCGCCTGAAGATGTACCGTCGCGGCCAGGGCTACGTTGGCAAAAAGGCCGCCGCCGACACTCAATATGTCGGTCGGGTTCTACAGACCCTGCAAAGCGAGTGGGCTGCGCTGCAGAACAAGCCTGGCGTCGCGGTGATCGACCGTCTCTGCTAAGGGTCGCTGGGGTGCGGCACTGCCCCAGCCACGCTTGAGCCCAATCCACGCGGATTGGGCTTTTTTATTTATGGCGGTACAGGGCTAGAATGCCCCCTTTGCGCCAAGAACCCGCTTATGACCCACCCCACTTTCGGAACCGACGATGCATCCTACCAGGCCGCCGGAGGCATCGACGGCCTGCGCCGCCTGGTCGATGACTTCTACCGCTTGATGGATGAAAACCCCGAGGCACGAACCGTGCGCCAGATGCACCCGCAAAGCCTGGAAGCTTCGCGCGACAAGCTGGCGTGTTTTCTCAGTGGCTGGCTCGGCGGCCCGCGGCTGTTCAGTGAGCGCTATGGCCCGATCGCCATCCCGGCCTTCCATGCCCAATGGCCGATCAATGAAAGCCACAGCGCTATCTGGTTGGGCTGTATGCGACAGGCGATTAACCTGCAGGAGTATTCTGCAGAATTTGCCGAGTACCTGTTGCGCCAACTGCGCGTGCCGGCCGAACGCATCGTCCAGGCCAGCCGCGCCCGTCACCCTCAGGCCTGACGGCGCAGCGGCGCCTTCTCCAGTGGCAAGGCACCGGTGGCCAGCGCCCTGGCGCGGTCAACGCCCCAGACCATGGCGCGGGTCATGGTCTCGCCGGGGCGATTGTCGTGGTACTCCTCGACCAGCGCCTTGCCCTGGCGCGTATAAATGCCGAGGAACAACTGAGTGGCGCCGGTGCGCGACAGCCTCACCTGAACGTCGATACTGGTGCCGTCGCTGAGCTGTTCGTCATGACTGCGGCTGTGCAGTTGTGCGTCAGCCCAGTTCCAGTAGGTCTCTTCCCTGATACGCATCGAATGGCTCCTGTATTGATGGCGGCATTAGTAAGGCACACAACCCGGCATCAGGCGAGCGCCAGCCGCGCAACCTTTGCGCAAGGTCAAACAATGCAAAAAAAAGGTTCTTCACGGAATCCCGGGTTGGGATGTTGAGGCTGCGAGTTTATCCATTCAGTGTGGGGCTGCTGCTGGCCCCTTCCGCCTTTACGGCGGCCTACTTTTCTCTTGGTGTATGGACCGGACACATGGTGGACAGGTGTACGGGGACATGGTTGACACTTTTCGGCAAGCAAACCTGCCGGGAATTCGACCATGCCTTGGAACGCGAGAGACGCCATGAGCTTGAGAGAAGAGTTCGTTCATCTGGCCAATCACCCAGACGCCAATGTCAGGGAGTTGTGCCGACGCTTCGGTATCAGTCCCCAGACAGGTTACAAGTGGCTTAACCGCTACCGGCAGGAGGGTGCGGCAGGCCTTTTGGAACGATCCAGAAAACCTGCCAGCAGCCCTAGGCTGACGGATCGTGGGCTTGAGAAAGAAGTGATCGCCATCCGCAAGGAGCACCCTGCCTGGGGTGGCCGCAAGATCAGGCATCTACTGGGTCAGCGCATTTGCGCCAGTACCGTCACCAATGTTCTGCATCGCCACGGGCTGATCACCTCCGAAGCCAGTGCTGCAGCTACGCCGTGGAAACGCTATGAACGCGAGGCTCCTAATGATCTCTGGCAGATCGACTTCAAAGGCTTCTTCCAGACAGGTCAGGGGCCGTGCTACCCGTTGACGTTGATCGATGATCACTCGCGCTTCAACTTGGCGATTCAAGCCTGTGCGCATCAGCGAACCGAATTGGTCCAGGAGCACCTGACCGATCTGTTCAGGCGGTATGGCCTTCCCCTGCAGATCAACGCAGACAATGGCGCGCCCTGGGGGGCACCACGAAACCCTGGAGAGCTGACGCCACTAGGGATCTGGATAGTGCGTCTGGGCATACGCTTGACCTTCAGCCGGCCAGGGCACCCACAGACCAACGGTAAAGACGAGCGCTTCCACCGAACGCTCAAGACAGAGGTGCTCAGGGACCGCACCTTCCGTGATTTGCGGGAGGCGCAGGAGGCGTTCGACCTGTGGCGTGGCGTCTACAACTACAAGCGACCCCACCAGCAGTTGGACTACCAAGTACCGAGGGAGCGCTACCAGATGAGCACACGGCCGTTTCCAAGCCGGGTACCAACCTTTGAATACGGACCCGAAGATATCCTAGTCAAACCCTACGATAGTCAGTTCCGCTTCAGGAAGCGCTCATTCCGGATAGCAAAAGCGCTGGTGGGCCACATTTTGGCTTTGCGCCCGAGCGAGAAGGGACCTGATCACTTCGACGTCTACTTCTGCCACCGCAAGCTGAGAACCATCGATTTCAACAACCCGGATGGCAAGCGATAATGTGTCAACCATGTCCCCGTACATGTGTCAGCGATGTCTCCGGTCCATACATCTTGGGAAGAAGTAGGCAAAACCGCTTGCTCCTGCATACGGCCCTACGCTGCGCTCCGGGTCCCCTCGCTACGGCACCTTCCGGGGCATCGCGGCCTACGACTTGCTTCGCAAGTCTACATCTCGCGTCTTCGGCTGCCGCCGAAGGTGCTGCGCACCGCCCCTACAGGCACCTCCGCTCGGCCTCCTGAAGTCGCTTTTCGCGGTGCCTGGAAGTACGTGCATGAACATCAAGATCAAGACCAAACAAGTTGGTGCTCGTTTTATCAGCGGGCTGTCCCGCTCCTGCGTCAGCATGGCTGCGCCAACATCTGCTTTCGCAGATGCGTCAGTGCAGGCGCCGCCCGTAACTTCGCGACTTCAGGAGGCTGAGCGTAGGTGTCTGGAGGGGGCTGGTGCGTAGCACCCTTCGGCCGAGGCCGAAGTCGCGAGACGTAGACTTGGCGAAGCAAGTCGTAGGCCGCGATGCCCCTGGAAGGCACCGTAGCGAAGGAACCCGGAGCGCAGCGTAGGGCCGTATGCTGGAGCGAGCGGTTTTGGTTCCTTTTGCCAAGAACAAAAGGGACCCGCCGTAAGGGCGGAAGGGGCCAACAGCGGCGCCACACCGAATGGATAAGCCCGCAACCCAACCCAAGAATCATAGCCCCCGAGATTCCGTGAAGAACCAAAAAAAACCCCGCCGTTGGGCGGGGTGGTGGTCGATTCGTTTACTTCTTCGCTGGCAAGCGCGGGGTGAACTTGCCCTTCTTGCTGCGCTGTAGCGCGTTCAGGCGCACCTGCGCATCATCCAGCGTCATGTTGGCAAAGCCCAGGCGATAGCCGCTCTGGCCACAGCGCACCACACTGTTGATGGGAAATTCGTCGCCCTGGTCCTCAATGTAGGATTCAATCATGCCCCAGTCTCCCTCCGATGGCGGACCAGTACCGGCAAGCAGATGATTGCCCAGAAAAGTACTGACCCTGGTGATTCTGAGACTAGCCGGTCATTTGTGGACCGCACGGGCAAGAACAAAAAAGCCCGACCAATGGCCGGGCTGTTTTGTCGCACCCCTGGCGTTTACCTGAGCTTCACCGCGGTACCGGTAACGAACACCACGACCATGCCGCCACGGGCCGAGGGCATGCTGATTTCATAGTCCAGGCCGACCACCGCATCGGCCTGCAGGCTGCGAGCGCGGGCGCGGATTTCGTCGGTGGCCTGGATGCGCGCTTCTTTCAACGCACTTTCCAGGGTTTGCGAACGGCCACCGAAAAAGTCGCGGAAACTGGCGAACATATCGCGAACCACGTTGATACCCTGAACCGACTCGGCGCTGACCACATCCAGATAGGCGGAAATTTCCCGGCCTTCGATGGTCCCTGTGGTGGTAATGATCATGCTGCTCTCCTTCGGCCTTGCCTGTCAGCCGCCCGCAATTGAGCGGGCGGAAAAAGCGCGATGGTAACAAAACCGCCAGCCGCTGCGTGGCCATTTATACAAGCAATTGGTTGTGTAATACATGCCAGCCACCTAGACTCCCCTTCCATTGCCGCCTTACTTGCGAAGGAGTCGCCGATGAACACCGCCCACCCTCAACCCGCGTCATGGGCCGAACTGCTCCACGGGCGCAACGCCCTGCGCTCGATCGCCCTGGCCGGCGGCGTCGCCCTGCATGCAATCAACGTCTATATCGTCACCACCATCCTGCCCACGGTGATCGCGGATATCGGCGGCCTGGCCTTTTATGCCTGGAGCACCACGCTGTTTGTCGCCACCTCGATCATCGGCTCGACCCTCTCGGCGCAATTGATCGAGCGCCTGGGCGCGCGGGCGGCCTTTCTCCTGGCCCTGGCGGTGTTCAGCCTGGGCTCGGTGATCTGCGCCGCCGCGCCGAGCATGCCGGTGCTGCTGATCGGTCGCAGCGTCCAGGGCCTGGGCGGCGGTATCCTGTTCGCCCTGAGCTATGCGCTGATCCGCTTGATCTTCGATGAGCGCCTGTGGCCCCGGGCCATGGCCATGGTCTCGGGCATGTGGGGCGTGGCCACCCTGTGCGGGCCGGCGGTAGGCGGTATCTTTGCCCAGGGCGGCCACTGGCGCTGGGCGTTCTGGTCGCTGCTGCCGGTGGCGGCGCTGCTGGCGCTGATCGTCATCAACCAGTTGCACGGCAAGGTGGCTGCCAGCACCCGGGCCACTCGCCCACCCTATGGCCTGATTGCTTGCCTGGTCGCCTCGGTGCTGGCGATTTCTGCCGCCAGCCTGGCCCAGCAACTGCTGTGGAACCTGCTCGGGATTGGCGCGGGCCTGGCCCTCGCAGTGCTCATCGCCCGCCTCGACCACCAGCCCGAGCGCCGCTTGCTGCCTTCTGGCGCTTACTCCCTGGGCACCCCACTGGGCAAGTTGTATGCGGTGATGTGCCTGTTGATTGCGGCAGTGACCACGGAAATTTTCGTCCCCTACTTCCTCCAGGCCATTCACGGCCTCAGCCCGCTGGCCGCCGGCTACATGACCGCGGCCATGGCGGCGGGCTGGACCCTGGCCGCGCTGTGCAGCGCCAGCCGCACCGGTGAGGCCGCCGAGCGCATGATCCGCGTCGGCCCGGGCATCGTCCTTGCGGCCCTGCTGGGGCTGGCGTTGATGACCGGCCAGCAGGCCTGGCTGGGCAGCACTGGCGGCCTGGCCGTGTATTGCCTGGCGCTGGCCGGCGTGGGCCTGGGGATCGGCCTGGGCTGGCCGCACCTGCTGACCAAGGTGCTCAGCGCCGCGCCACCCGGTGAAGAAAACCTGACCTCGGCGTCGATCACCACCGTGCAGCTCTACGCCACGGCGCTGGCGGCAGCCCTGGCCGGGGTGGTCAGCAACAGTGCCGGGCTGGTCGAGCCGGGCGGCGTCGCTGGCGCGCAACAGGCCGCGACCTGGCTGTTCGCGGTGTTTGCCATCGCGCCACTGCTGACCTGGCTGTTGGTCTGGCGCCTGACTGGCACTGCACCCAAGGTCATGGCCCGATGAGCCTCAGCAACCTCGATAGCGCCTCAAGCGCCGAGCGCATCCTGTTCTTGCTCAAGACCCGCGGCGCGTTGAAAACCACCGACCTGGCCAGCCTGCTGCAGATCAGCTTCGAGGCCACGCGCCAGCACCTGCAGAAGCTGCAGGCCGCCGGGCAAATCAATGGCATCAGTGTCCCGAGCACTGGCGCCGGGCGGCCTTCGCAAAAGTGGATGTTGACCGACGCCGCCCAGCGGCGCTTTCCCGACACCCACAGTGTGCTGACCCTGCAACTGATCGACAGCGTCGAACAGGTGTTCGGCGCCGAGGGGGTCGACCAGCTCATCAGCCGCATGGAAGCCAGCAGCCGCGCCGAATACCAGCAGGCCTGCAACCAGGCCCAGGGGCTGGAAGACAAAGTGCGGGTGCTGGTGCAACTGCGTGAGCGGGCCGGCTACATGGCCCAGATGCAGGCCTGCGGCGACGGCTGGCTGATCATCGAAAACCACTGCCCGATCTGCGTCGCGGCGCGCCGCTGCCAGGGTTTTTGCCGCTCGGAGCTGCAGGTGTTCCAGGCCGCGCTCGGTGAGCAGGCGCAGGTGGCGCGCTGCGAACACCTGCTGAGCGGTGATCGGCGTTGTGTTTACCGGGTTACGCCGGCGTAATCGCCCACTGCTAGGCCATCCGCGCCAGCAACAACTGGCGCAGGCGCGGGCCGAAGACGTTGATCAACAGCCCGGCCATCACCAGCAGCGCGCCCCAGCCTTGCAGCGGGGTCAGGCGCTCGTCCAGCAGCAAGGCCGAAGAGCTCAGGCCCACCACCGGCACCAGCAACGAAAACGGCGCCACCTTGCCGGCCGGGTAGCGCGACAGCAGATAGCTCCACAGGCTGTAGCCGAGCATGGTGGCGATAAACGCCAGGTAGGCCAGCGCCAGCACCGAGCTCCAGCCGATGCCGCGCAGCGAGCTTTCGATCCGCTCGGGGCCTTCCAGCCACCACGACAGCGCCAGAAACGGCAGCGGCGGTACCAACCCGCCCCAGATCACCAGGGCCACCAGGTCGATATTGCCGAAACGCCGGGTGATGATATTGCCCATGGCCCACATCGCGGCGGCGCACAGGGTCAGCAGCAAGGCAAAAAACGGCACGCTGGCGCCGTTTTCGCTGCCGATCAGGGCCAGGCCGCCGGCGGCCACCAGCAGGCCCAGTACGCTGGCCGCGCGCAGCCGCTCGCCGAGGAAGATCGCGGCAAAAAACAGGGTGAAGAACGCCTGGGATTGCAGCACCAGCGACGCCAGCCCCGGCGGCATGCCATTGCCCATGGCCTCGAAGAGAAAGGCGAACTGGCCCAGGGAGATGGTCGCGCCGTAGGCAATCAGCCAGCGCCAGGGCAACTGCGGGCGCTTGACCAGCAGCACCGCCGGAAACGCCACCAGGGCAAAGCGCAAGGCGCCCAGCAACATCGGCGGCAAGCCATCGAGGCCGACCTTGATCACCACGAAATTGACGCCCCAGGCGACAATCACCACCAGCGCCAGCAGTAAATCCTTTAACGGCATGCTTCCCTCAACGGCTTTGTAATATTTCGCAACAGCATAACCTTATGCACGAAATCATCGCAGCATCCATCGCGACGGATGGACGCCGCAAAGCCGACACCTTCACTTGACTGTATTTGTATATACATGCTCATATCTGTTTCAGTCGCCCGCCTGCGTTCGGCTGGCGACCCGACCGCGACAACACAACAATAGGCGGAGATCCCGAGCAATGACCCAGGCCAATGCCTCGCGCAGCAAGCCCCTGATCGAGCGGCGCTCGATCGACTACATCCCGGAAAACGAACGACACGGACGCCTCTACAGCCAGTTCACCCTGTGGCTGGGTGCCAACCTGCAAATCACCGCAATCGTCACCGGGGCCCTGGCCGTGGTGCTCGGTGGCGATGTGTTCTGGTCGCTGATCGGCCTGCTGCTCGGGCAACTGGTCGGCGGCGCGGTCATGGCCCTGCACGCCGCCCAAGGGCCGAAACTCGGCCTGCCGCAGATGATCTCCAGCCGCGTGCAGTTCGGGGTGTACGGCGCGGCCATCCCGATTGCCCTGGTGTGCCTGATGTACCTGGGCTTCACCGCCACCGGCACGGTGCTCTCGGGCCAGGCCATCGGCCAGTTGCTGAGCGTCAGCGACAGCGCCGGCATTCTGATTTTCGCCGGGGTCATCGTCCTTGCCACGGTGTTCGGCTACCGCATGATCCACTGGATCGGCCGGGTGGCCAGCGTGCTGGGGATCATCGCCTTCGTCTACCTGTTCAGCCGCATCATGGTCATCAGCGACATCGGCCAGTTGCTGGAGAACCGTCACTTCAGCTGGGCCTCGTTCCTGCTCGCGGTGTCGCTGTCGGCGTCCTGGCAGATCTCGTTCGGCCCTTATGTCGCGGATTATTCGCGCTACCTGCCGAGCAACACCTCATCGTTCAAGACCTTCCTCGCCGCAGGCCTGGGCTCGGTGGTCGGCGCCCAGGCGTCGATGGTCCTCGGGGTGTTTGCCGCGGCGATTGCCAACGGCCAGTTCTCCGGCCGTGAAGTGGCCTACATCGTCGGCCTGGGCGGTACCGGTGCCACCGCCGCGCTGCTGTACTTCAGCATCGCCTTCGGCAAGGTGACCATCTCGACCCTCAACTCCTACGGCAGCTTCATGTGCATCGCCACCATCATCAGTGGCTTTCGCGGGCACATCGAAGTCACCCGCCGTCAGCGGCTGTTCTTCGTCCTCGCCATCGTTGGCGCTTCGACGTTGATCGCCCTGCTCGGCCAGCATTCGTTCCTGGCCGCGTTCAAGTCGTTCATCCTGTTCCTGCTGACCTTCTTCGTGCCCTGGAGCGCGGTCAACCTGGTGGACTACTACTTCATCACCAAGGAGCGCTACGACGTGCCGGCGCTGGCAGACCCCAACGGCCGCTACGGGCGCTGGAACATGCCCGGCATCATCGTCTACACCATCGGCGTGCTGGTGCAGATGCCGTTCATTTCCACCAAGCTCTACACCGGCCCGATGGTTGCCCACCTGGGCGGCGTCGACCTGTCGTGGATCATCGGCCTGATCGTACCGAGTGTGCTGTATTACCTGGTCGCACGGCGCAAGGCTGCCGATGCCCCGGCGCAGATGATCCTGCCGCAAACCAGCCAGTCCTGAAACAAAAAGGCCGAGCCCCGTCACCGGGGCTCGGCCTGTTTTTGTTCCTGCCCTTCATAGCTTGGCGATCGACACCTCAGTGGATTTGACGAAGGCAATCACTTCGCTGCCGACCCGCAGCTCCAGCTCGTGCACCGAGCGGGTGGTGATCACCGAGGTGACGATGCCGGCGGAGGTCTGTACGTCGATTTCCGATACCACCGGGCCTTCGATGATCTCCTTGACCGTGCCTTTGAACTGATTGCGTACGTTGATCGCCTTGATGGTCATGTGCTGCTTCCTCGTCCTGGGGTGCACTGCCGCGCAGTGCTTGAGGTGCAGATTGCGCTCGAGCGAATAAAATTAAAAAGAATAAATACTTACGAATATAGAACCAAAAGAAATATATAAATCGACATATCGAAAGACCTATAAGTTATTTATTTTCAGTTTTTTAGATCCTTTAGCATCGGTGCCACCCTCATCGAGCAAGTGAGCGCCACCTTTGCACAGCACTCCATCGACCCCTTTGCACATCGCCCGGGAACTGGCCAGTGAGTTCGCCCGCAGTGCGGTCGAGCGTGACCGCCAGGGCGGCACGCCCAAGGCCGAACGCGATGCCATCCGCAGCAGCGGCCTGCTGGCCTTGAGCATCCCCCGCGACTTCGGCGGGCTGGGCGCCAGCTGGACGCAAACCTTCGACGTGGTTCGTGAATTCGCCCGGGTCGACAGCTCCCTCGCCCACGTGTTTGGTTTTCATCACCTGATGCTCGCCACCGTGCGCCTGTTCGCCACGCCCGCGCAGTGGCAGCCATGGTTCGAACTGACCGCGCGCAAGAGCTGGTTCTGGGGCAATGCCCTCAACCCGCTGGACACCCGCACGGTGGTCAAGGACCGTGGCAGCTTTCGCGAGTTCTCCGGTAAAAAAAGCTTCTGCTCCGGCGCCAGCGATTCAGAGATGCTCATCGCCTCGGCGGTGGACGAGAGCGCCGGCGGCAAGCTGCTGATTGCGGCGATCCCCAGCGGGCGCACCGGCATCACCCTGCACAACGACTGGCACAACATGGGCCAGCGCCAGACCGACAGCGGCAGCGCCAGCTTCGAACGGGTGCGGGTGGAAGAAAGCGATCTGCTGCTCGACCCCGGTCCCTTGAGCACGCCGTTCGCCTGCCTGCGGCCGCTGATTGCCCAGCTGCATTTCGCCAATATCTTCCTCGGCATCGCCGAGGGCGCTTTCGCAGAGGCCCGGGATTATGCCCTGCGCGAGTCGCGGCCATGGTTCAAATCGCTCGCCGAACAGAGCAGCGCCGACCCGTATGTACTCAAGCATTTCGGCGACTTCTGGGTGCGCCTGCAGGGTGCGCGGCTGCTGGTTGACCAGGCCGCCCAGGAGCTGGATCAGGCCTGGGCCAAAGGCGCGGCGCTGAGCGCCGAACAACGCGGGCGCCTGGCGGTGAGCATCGCTACCGCCAAGGTCGCCGCCAGCCGCGATGGCCTGGAGATTTGCAGCAAGGTGTTTGAAGTCACCGGCGCCCGCGCCACCCAGGCCTCGGTGGGCCTCGACCGGCACTGGCGCAACCTGCGCACCCAGAGCCTGCACGACCCGCTCGACTACAAGCTGCACGAACTCGGTGAATGGGCCCTGCGCGGGCAATTGCCGACTCCGACCTTCTACTCATAGTGTGACCGCCATGCAATTGTTGACCCTACCGCCCTCCCCGGCCCTGGCCACCTCGATCCGCGCCACCGCGCAGGTGTTCGAAGACCCCAAGTCACGGGCCTTGCTGGCGCACCTGCAGCGGGTCGCGCCGAGTGAAGCCAGCGTGCTGATCATCGGCGAGACCGGCACCGGCAAAGAGCTGGTCGCCCGGCACATCCACAACCTCAGCGGCCGGCGTGACAAGCCGTTCGTGGCAGTCAACTGCGGAGCGTTTTCCGAGTCGCTGGTCGAGGCCGAATTGTTCGGCCACGAAAAAGGCGCGTTCACCGGCGCCCTCAGTGCCAAGGCCGGCTGGTTCGAAGAAGCCAACGGCGGCACCTTGTTCCTCGACGAGATCGGCGACCTGCCGATGCCAATCCAGGTCAAGCTGTTGCGCGTGCTGCAGGAGCGCGAAGTGGTACGCCTGGGCTCGCGCAAGAGCATTGCCATCGATGTGCGGGTACTGGCCGCTACCAACGTGCAGCTGGAAAAAGCCATCAACGCCGGGCACTTTCGCGAAGACCTGTACTACCGCCTCGACGTCGTCAGCCTGGAACTGGTGCCACTGCGTGAACGCCCGGGCGACATCCTGCCGCTGACCCGCCACTTCATCCAGGCCTACAGCCAGCGCCTGGGCTATGGCCAGGTCAGCCTCAGCAGCGAGGCCGAAGCCAAGCTGCGCAGCTACGGCTGGCCGGGCAACATCCGCGAGCTGGAAAACGTCATCCATCACACCTTACTGATCTGCCGTGACGGCGTGATCCGCCAGGAGGACCTGCGCCTGTCGAACATGCGCATCGAACGCGCCGACGACAGCCCCGGCAGCGATGATTCGGCGGAAGGCTTGCTGGCGCGGGCTTTCCAGAAACTCTTCGAACAACCTGGCGGCGCCTTGCACGAGAAGGTCGAGGACGCACTGTTGCGCGCGGCCTACCGCTTCAGTCATTACAACCAGGTGCACACCGCCAACTTGCTCGGCCTGAGCCGCAACGTCACCCGCACCCGGCTGATCAAGATGGGCGAACTGGCGGTGAATCGCCGGCAGCCCGGGGGCAGTACCCAGGGCGAGCGGGTGCTGAATTTGTCGATCTAATGGCCTTATCGCAGGCCCTGCACCCATCCTGTGGGAGCGGGCTCGACCCGCGATCGAGCGTGCAGCGGTCGCAGTCCAGTCGAGAAAAGCTCAGCGGTAGATCTCACTCCCCGCATCCGCCGCCAGCGTGCGAAACACCAGCGCCGAAGCCATGCACAGCAGCGCCCCGACGCCAATCACCAGGGCGATATCCGCCACCGCCACTTGCTGCTCACCTTTCACGCTCATCAACACACTGAGCAGTGAAGCAGCCACCCCCACCGACAAGCTCATGGTCAACTGCACCGTCGCCGCCGACAGGCTGCTGGCGCGGCTGTGCAGTTCGGCGGGCACGTCGGCATAGGTCAGGCCACCCATGGCGCTGAACTGCAAGGAGCGGATCAGGCCGCTGGCGAACAGGATCAACACCACCAGCCAGTACGGCGTGTCGAGGTTGAAACTGGCGCAGGCGCCCAGGCTCAAACCGGTGAACAACGCATTGATACTCAAGGTGCGGCGAAAGCCAAAGCGGCGCACGATACGCACCGCCAGCAGCTTGACCACAAAGGCGCCGACACCCCCGGTGAAGGTCAGCAAACCGGCATGCAAAGGGCTTAAACCAAAGCACAGCTGGAACAACAACACCATCAAGAACGGCTGCGCCGCCGTGCCCAGGCGAAACAGGTTGCCACCCCAGAAACTCACGGCAAAACTGCCTACGCGCAAAGGCGAAAAGTCCAGCAGCGGCTGGGCGCAACGCCGGGCATGGCGCACATAGAGCAGCGCTGTTATTAGCCCGATCAGCAGCAACAGCAGCACCCAGCGCCGCGCCAGCAAACCATGGCCGAGCGCCTCGAAGCCGAACACCAGTGACGCCAGGGCCACACTGGCCAGCAGCAAGCCGCGCAGGTCCAGGCGTTGCTGACTGTCGCCGGGGTAATCGGGAATATGCCGCAGCACCAGGTACACCCCGAGCACGCCGATGGGCAGGTTGACCAGAAAAATCCATTGCCACGACAGCAGCGTCACCAGCAGACCGCCCAGCGGCGGCCCGAGCATCGGCCCCACCAGTGGCGGGATGGTCAGGTAGGACATGTTGCGCAGCAGCTGCTCGCGCGGCGACCAGCGCAGCAGGATCATCAAGCCCACCGGCACCATCATCGCCCCCGCCGCGCCCTGGCACAGGCGCGCCAGGCACAGTTGCAGCAACGACCCGGCCAGGGCGCAAGCCAGCGACGACAGGGTGAACAACACTATCGCCAGCACGAACACCCGCCGCGGCCCGTAGCGGTCCGCCGCCCAGCCGCTGACCGGCACTGCCAGGGCCGCGGCAAGCATGTACAGCGACACCACCAGGTTCATGCGCACACTCGGCGCGCCGAACTCGCTGGCCATCTGTGGCAATGCGGTCATGACCACGGTGGAGTCGATCAGCTCCATCAGCAACGCACAGCCGATGATCATCGGTACCCGCCGTGATTGCCCGGTGCTGTGGGTCAACAGCGGCGCCTGCAAACTGCCCACCTCAGAACAAGCCCGACGTCGGCGGCGGCGTGCCGGTCAGTTGCCAGGCACCCACCGCTGCGGCCTTCCAGTGCCGCGGGTTGTGGTTGGCGACCGTGCGTGCGTTGCGCCAGTGGCGGTCGAGATTGTGGCTGCGGCCGGTGGTCGAGGCGCCGCCGACGTCGAACAGCAACTCGGCAGCCTTGAGCGCGGACTCGGCGGCAATGTACTGGGCCTGGGCCACGTCGATGGCGGCCTGGTCAACCTGATGTGGATCAAGCCCGCTGGCCCAGGCGCGGTCGATCGACGCCGCCGCGCGCAACACCACGGCTTCGGCGGTAAAGGCACGGGCGGCGATCTCGCCGACGCTGAGCTGCACGTAAGGGTCATCCACCGAACGCGCGGCGCTGCTGTGCTTGATCGGCCGCGCATGCTCGCGGGCAAAGCGGCTGGCGTCGTCCAGCGCATTGCGGGCGATGCCGGCCTGCACCGTGGCCAGAAACAACTGCAGGAACGGCGTGACGATGGTCCGCTTGCCCTCCTCCACCGTGCGCGTGCGGATCTCGTCGGCGTACACCACGACATCATTCAGGCGCGTGGTGCCGCTGGCAGTCAGGCGCTGGCCCATGGCGTCGAAATCGTCGAGCAACTCCAGGCCCTGGCGCTCGCGCGGCAGCACGAACGACACCGGCTGATCGTTTTCATCCAGAGCCACGGCGCTGACCCAGTCGGCGTACAGGGAGCCGGTGCTGTAGTACTTGCTGCCGCTGGCGCGGTAATGCTCGCCGTCACGCACGATGCGCGCACTGATCGCGCCATTGGCGCCGCCCACTTCCCAACCGGCATTGCCCAGCACCGCGCCTTGCAGGTAGCGGGCGAACCAGCGCTGGCGCTCGGCCTCGGCGCCGTCGGCGGTTGACGACAACAAGCCTTCGACAAAACCGAAGCCAGGGCGCAGCGCCTGGGCGACGTTGGAGTCCACCGAGGCGATGCGCAGCAGCAGGCCGATCACATCGCTGACACTGCCACCCGGGCCGCCATATTGCTCGGGTATGCGGCAGGTGTAGAGCCCGGCCTGGGCAATCTGGCGTACTGCTTCATAGGGCAGCTGGCGTTCGCGTTCACGTTGCGCGGCGCCGGCGGCAATCAGCGCCAGCAGGTTTTCGGTATTGCCTTTGAGGTCGTCGAGGTTGCGACGCTCAATCGGGGGGACTGCGGATAAACCAGGCATGGACTTTCCTTGTGCAAATCAGGCGATCAGATCGCCAGGCGGAGAAATTCGAAACTGACCTTGCGACCGCTTTCCAGGTGTGGAATGGCGTCAAGCAAGGCACGGGTATAGGGGTGTTGCGGACGGTCGAAAACATCGCGCACGGCGCCGCTTTCCACCGCCACGCCGTCTTTCATCACCAGCACCTGGTCGCTGACGTGGTTGATCACCCCCAGGTCGTGAGAGATGAACAGGCAGGCCAGGCCCAGGCGCTGTTTTAGGTCGTCGAGCAGTTCGAGGATCTGCGCCTGTACCGACACATCCAGCGCCGACACCGGCTCGTCGCACACCAGGATCTGCGGCTGCGCGGCCAGGGCGCGGGCAATGGCGATGCGTTGCCGCTGGCCGCCCGACAGCTCGATCGGGCGCCGCTCCAGCAGGCTTTCGTCAAGGCGCACCAGGGTGAGCAACTCGACGGCCTGCGGGCGCCACTGCGCGCGCAGGTGCCCGGCTACTTGCAGCGCCTCGTACAACACCCGCTGCACGGTGTAGCGCGGGTCGAAGGAGCTCAGCGGGTCCTGGAACACCACCTGGATGCTGCGGCGAAGCGCGCGTTTCTCCTGGTCATCGAGTTGCAGCCAGGGCCGGCCCTTGATCTGGATCGCGCCGCTGTCGGGGGTTTCCAGGCCGAGGATCATCCGGGTCAGGGTGGTCTTGCCCGAGCCCGACTCGCCGACAATGCCTAAGGTGCGGCCCTTGTGCAGCTGCAGCGAAACCTTGTCGACCACGGTGCGCAAGGCGCCGTCCGGGCCCTTGAAGGCCTTGCTCAGTTGCTGCACCTGCAACAGCGGCGCGCTGGTTTCCACCACCGGCGGCGCCACGGCCGCAAGTTTTGCTGCCTGCGGCCGGCGAAAATGCACGGCGGCACCGGCCTTGAGCAGGTACTGGGTGTAGGGGTGCTGCGGGTCTTGCAGCACCGCCTCGACACTGCCCTGCTCGACGATCACGCCGTTGTGCATCACTGCCACGCGGTTGGCCAGGCGCGAGACCACCGCCAGGTCGTGGCTGACAATCAGCATCGCCGTGCTGTCGCCGCGCAGGGATTCGAGCAGGCTCAAGACCTGGGCCTGCACCGTGGCATCCAGCGCCGTGGTCGGCTCGTCGGCAATCAGCAGGCGCGGGTTGCAGGCAATCGCCGAGGCGATCAGCGCCCGTTGGCGCAAGCCGCCGGAGAGCTGCCAGGGGTACTGGCGGGCGCGCAGCTCAGGCTCCGGCACGCCGACCGCGCGCAGCAGTTCCAGCACCCGCGCCTGACGCTGCTCGCGGTTCAGTGCGCTGTGCAGTTGCAGCGGCTCGGCAATCTCCTTGCCGACCGGGCGCAGGGGGTCGAGCGAGCCCAGGGCGTCTTGCATGACAAAGCCGATTTGTGCGCCGCGCACCCGGCGCCAGGCGCGCTCGTCGAACTGGCGCAGGTCCTGCCCGGCAAAGGCCAGGCGGCTGGCCTGCAACTGCGCATGGGCTCCGGTGAGCCCGGCCAGGGTGCGCGAAGTGACGCTCTTGCCCGAGCCCGACTCACCCACCAGCGCCAGGCATTCGCCCTGCTGCACGGTGAAGCTGATGCCCTTGAGCACCGGCACGCCCTGGCCGAAGCGCACCTGCAAGTCGCTGACCTCGATCAGCGGCGCGGGGTGTTGAAGAACAGCGTTCATAGGCGTTTACCTTCGTTGCGGCGCAGCAGTTCGCGGCCGATGGCGGTGATCGAAACCACGGTGAGGGTGATGGCCAGGGCCGGCCAGGCCACCAGCCACCAGGCGTTGGCCAGGTAGTTGCGGCCGATCGCGAGCATGCCGCCCCATTCCGGCTGCGGCGGTGGCGCGCCAAAGCCAAGAAAGCTCAGGGCGGCGCCGGCAACGATGGTGCTGCCGATGCCGATGGTGGCGAGAATCAAAATCGGTTTGATCGCATTGGGCAGCACGTGCCGCCAGATCACCTGCCGTCGTGGCAGGCCCAGGGTCGTGGCCGCCTCGACGTAGCCGGCATTGCGCACCACCAGGGTTTGCGCGCGCACCAGGCGCGCATAGCGCGGCACGCTGGCAATGCCCACGGCGATGATGGTGTTGAGCGCGCCCTGGCCAAAAAAGGTGATGATCACCAGCGCCAGCAACAGGTCGGGAAAGGCCAGCAGCACATCGACCAGGCGCATCACCGCACCGTCGACCAGCCGTGGGCCGAGGCCGGCCAGGAGCCCGAGCACGGTACCCAGCAGCAGTCCCAGGGCGGTGGCACTCAGGCCCAGCACCAGCGATGGGCGCACCGCATAGACCAGCCGCGCAAGGATGTCGCGGCCGTTCTCGTCAGTGCCCAACCAGTGCAGGCTGCTTGGTGGCTGGAAGGCCTGGCGGGCGCTGGCATCGAGCGGGTCGGCGGCGACCAGCCAGCCTGGCTGCAGCGCCGCCAGCAGCAAAAAGGCGACGAACAGCGCCGCCAGCACCAGCCCCGGGCGCACCGCCAGTGGCCGGTGCCTGGCAAAACGCGCCGGGGCCGGGATCAGACCGCTGACCGGCAGCACCGCCGCCGTTGAATTGATCGGCGCCATCGGGCACCTCCATGAACTGAACGTTAGGGAGCCGGGTTAGGGATCTGCCGGTGGATCTGCTCGATGCGCGCCAAGGCTTCGCTGCCCAGCTTCACCTGCAATGCGCCGAGGTTGTCGGCCAGTTGCGCCAGGCTGGTCTGCCCGGTCAGTGCGCTGCTGACAAACGGCTTGTTGAGCACATAGGCCAGGGCCAGTTGCGCCGGGCTGATCGAAAGCTCCTGCGCCAGCGCCACATAGGCAGCGATGGCCTGATGAGCGCCGGGGCTGTCGTAACGGTTGAAGGTGCGGTACACCGACGACAGCCGCGAGCCCTGCGGCAAGGCGCCGTTGAGGTACTTGCCGGTCAGGGCGCCGAAGGCCAGCGGCGAATAGGCCAGCAAGCCGATGTTGTCGCGCTGGCTGAACTCTGACAGGCCGCCCTCGTACAGGCGGTTGAGCAGGCTATAGGGGTTCTGGATGCTGACGATGCGCGGCAGGTTCTGCTCGCGCGCCTGGCGCAAAAACTCGGCCACGCCCCACGGGGTTTCGTTGGACACGCCGATATGGCGGATCTTGCCGGCGGCGACCTGATCGGCCAGCACCTGCAAGGTCTCGGCGATGCTCACGGTTTCGCGGTCATCCTCGACATAGGGGTATTCGCGTTGGCCGAAAATATTGGTGGTGCGGTCCGGCCAGTGCAGTTGGTAGAGGTCCAGGTAATCGGTTTGCAGGCGCTTGAGGCTGCCGTCCAGGGCGGCGACGATATTGGCCCGGTTGTGGCGTGTAAGCCCCTCACGGATATGCGCGCCGGCCCCCGGCTGGCGTGCCGGGCCGATGATCTTGCTGGCCAGCACCACCTCGGCGCGCCGCCCGCTGTTCGCCAGCCAGCTGCCGATGAAACGCTCGGTGCTGCCCCAGGTTTCGCCGTGGGTCGGCGTTGGGTACATCTCGGCGGTGTCGATCAGGTTGATACCGGCGGCCAGCGCCGCGTCGAGCTGGCGGTGGGCATCGCTTTCGCTGTTCTGGTGGCCCCAGGTCATGCTGCCCAGCCCCAGCACGCTGACCTGGATGTCGCTGTTGCCCAAAGTACGTTTGATCATGCTCGCTCCGTATCGAAAGTAAAAAGCTCAAACCGCTTCGGCGGCGCGCCGGTACTGGCTGACCGGGTACGGCAGGCCGAGGTGCTCGCGCAAGGTGCTGCCCTGGTACTCATGGCGGAACACCCCGCGCTGTTGCAGCAGCGGCACCACCTGGTCGACGAACACCTCGACACCGGAAGGGAACATGTCCGGCATGATGTTGAAGCCATCGGCAGCGCCTGCACGGAACCAGTGCTCGAGGCTGTCGGCGACCTGTTCCGGGGTGCCGACGATCAGCCGGTGGCCAACCAGGATGCGCCGCGACAGTTCGCGGATGGTCAGGTTCTCGCGCCGCGCCAGGTTCAACTGGGCTTCAAGGAAACCGTGGGAGCCGCGCTCGAAATCCGCCACCGGGCCAATCCGCTCCCAGGGCAACGGCGCGTCCAGCTGCAGCTCGCTGACCGTCAGGCCCACCCGCGCCGCCACCTGGTTGATCAGCCCTTCTTCGCCGTACCAGGCGTTGAGCTCGTCGAAACGCGCCTGGGCCTCGGCCTCGCTGCTGCCGATTACCGTCGACAACCCCGGCATGATTTTCAGGTGCTCGGGGTTGCGCCCCCACTGGCGGGCGCGCTGTTTCATTTCCTGATAGAAGGCCTGGCCGTCGACCAGGGTGGTCTGGGTGGTGAAGATCGCATCGGCATAGCGCGAGCCAAGGGCCTTGCCGCCTTCGGAAGACCCGGCCTGCACCAGCACCGGCCGGCCCTGGGGCGAGCGCGGCAAGTTGAGCGGGCCCTTGACCGAAAAGTGCTCGCCGACAAAGTCGATGGCATGCACCTTGGCCGGGTCGGCAAAACGCCCACGGCGGGCATCGCCGATCACCGCGTCATCTTCCCAGCTGTCCCACAATTTGAGGGTGACATCGATGAACTCATCGGCCCGGGCATAACGGTCGACATGCCGCGGCGCACCGGCCAGGCCGAAGTTCTGCGCGGCGGCATCACCGGCATTGGTGACCACGTTCCAGGCCGCGCGGCCGCCGCTGATATGGTCCAGCGAGCTGAAGCGCCGGGCCAGGTTATAGGGGTCGTTGTAGGTGCTCGAGGCGGTGGCGATCACGCCGATATGACGGGTGGCCAGGGCCACGGCGGTGAGCAGCACGGTAGGTTCCAGGCGCCCGGCCGGATGCTGGCCAACATCGCCGATCAGCGCCGGGCCGTCGGCGAGGAAGATCGCATCGAGCTTGCCGCGTTCAGCGATGCGCGCGATGTTGCTGTAATACTGGTGATCGAGATAGGCATTGGCCGGCACCTCGGCCTGGCGCCAGGCACCGGAATGGGCACCGAAACCGAGGATGTTCATGCCGATGCTCATGTGTTTTGCAGGCTGGCTCATGGCAACTCCTTGAGTGGGGTCAGACCGCGCTGGCTTCATCGCGGGCGGCATTGTCCTGGGCGTGCAACTGGCGCCAGGCGGCACCAGGGCTGATGCCGTTGAGGTAGTAATTGCCCAGCGCCCGCTCGCGGTAGATCGCCGGGTTGTGCGAGGCCAGGGTGCGGGCATTGCGCCAATGCCGATCGAGGCGCCGGGCCTGGCTGGTGGCCGAGGCGCCGCCGACTTCAAACAGCAAGGTGGTGGCTTCGAGCACATGCTCGAGAACAATCTGCTGGGCCTGGTAGGTGCGAATGTCGGCCTCGACGTAGTGCTCCTCGCCAATCGAACCGTCGAGCTCGGCTTCATGCACGGTCTGCAGCACCTGGGCGACATCCAGCACCAGGGCCTGGGCGGCATAGGCCAGGCTCGACAGACGACCGATCACCCGCTGCACCAGCGGGTCGTCCTTGGGGCTGGACTGGCCCGGCACGCCAAAGGCGCGGGTGCGGCCCTGGACGAAGGCCACGGCATCGCGCTGCGCAGCGCGGGCGATACCGGCCAGGGTCGCCAGGTGGTACAGCTGGTAGAAGGCCGACAGGTAGGATTCGGCGCGCAGCTCGCCGGGCTTGAAGCGCCGCAGCACCTGCTGCGGCGGCACCGCGACATTGGCAAAACGGGTAGTGCCGCTGCCGCTCAGGCGCTGGCCGAAACCGTCCCAGTCATCTTCCAGGCTGACCCCTGACGCCGTGGTCGGCACCACCACGCTGACAAAATCCTCGTCGAGCATGGCCACCGCCGCCACCCAGTCGGCATAGATGGCGCCGGTGCAGTAGTACTTCTCGCCGTGCAGCAGCCAGCCGGCCTCGGGCACCTGCGGGTCGGCGGCGCGCAGGCGCACCGAATTGCCGGTGGTGTCGGTGCGTTCGGCCATGGCCGCGCCCCACAACTGCCCCGCCGCCACCTTGGCCAGCCAGTGCTGTTGCGAAGCGGCATCGCCACTGGACAGCCGGCCTTCGACAAAACCGAAGTGGGCACGAAAGATTTGCGGCAGGTTGGAGTCGGCTTCGGCCAGGTCGATCAGCAGGCGAAACAGCACCGGCAGGCTGACCTGGGCGCCGTTCAATGCCTGGGGCACGCGCAGGGCGCCAAAGCCGGCTTCGCGCAGCCAGGCCACCGGCTCATGGGCCAGGGTGCGCTGCTGCTCGCGCTCGACCGCACATTTGGCAATGCGGGCAAACACCGGGGCAAAGCGCGCCTGCAGGTTTACGTAGTCCTGGCCTGCGGGGTTCGCAGCCAGGGCTGTTGGCAGTTCATGGGCACTCATGGCTGGTCCTTGAGATTCGGGTTCATAGGCTTTTGCTGCGCGGGTCGACCCAGTGGTTGATCAGGTCGACGAGAAAGTTGACGAGCACATAAATCGCCGCCGCCAACAGGGTGATGCCCAGCAGCAAGGGCATGTCCTTGGTCACGGCGGCGTCGAGCATCAAGCGGCCGATGCCCTGGCGGGCGAAGAGCATTTCGATGATCACCGCACCGCCCAGCAGGCTGGCGAAAACAAAGCCCGACAAGGTCACCAGCGGCACCAGGGCATGGCGCAAGGCATGCTTGAGGCGCACGCCGGTCTCGGACATGCCGCGGGCGCGGGCCATGGCGATAAAGGGTTGTTCGAGGATGTCTTCCAGCTCCTGGCGCAGTACCTGGGTCAGCACCGCGGCAATCGGCAGGGCCAGGGCCAGGCTCGGCAATATCAGCGCCTGCCAGCTGTTGGAACCGGACGGCGGCAGCAGGTGCCAGCCGAACGAAAACACCAGCAACAGCACGATGCCGATCACGAACGACGGCGCCGACGACAGCACCAGTTCAGTGCCGGACACCAGCGAGCGCACCCAGCGCGGCCGGTTGGCGGTGAGCACCGCGCAGCTCACCGCCAGCACAATCGACAGCAAGGCGGCGGCCAGCGACAGCTGCACCGTGGCGCCCAGCTGGCTGCCGATCACCTGCAGCACCGGGATGCGCAAACGGTATGACTCGCCCAGATCGCCCTGGGCCAGGCGCGCCAGGTACTGGCCGTACTGCACCCACAACGGCTGGTCGAGGCCGTATTCGGCGCGCACCTGGGCAATCAGCTCGGCGCTGGGCATCGCGTCGGGGCCGCCGAGAATCGCCAGGGCCGGGTCGCCGGCACTGAGGTTGATGGCCAGGAAAGTCAGGGTCGCCGCGCCCCAAAGCACGCCGATGCCGGCCAGCAGGCGCCAGGCCAATCGTTGCAAGCTAGTCATTTGCCCTCCGGGTCGAGCCAGACACTGGTGAAAAACGGGGTGTTGTGCGAAGTGTCGAAAATCAGCCCCTTGACCTGCTTGCGGTAGGCCAGCAGCACATGGCTCTCGAACACCGGCACCGCCGGGATGGTCTGCGCCAGGCGCTGCTGGGCGATGCGGTAGAGGTCGTTCAGCGCCACCGGGTCGGTGGTCTGCCGGGCCGCGCTGAGTACCCGGTCGAGCTCGGCATCGCGAAAGCGCCCGGCGTTCTGGCCGATCAGCTTGGCGGTGCTGATTGCCTGGCTGTGATAGAGGATGTACAGGCCATCGGGGGTGTTGGTGTGCCAGTAACCGCCGCCGATCAGCTGAAAATCACTGGCGTAACGGCGCTGGGTGACCTGGGCCAGGGGCAGCAGGTCGATGTCGATCTTGAGGCCGATCTTCTTCAGGTCGGCCTGGATGGCCACGGCGATACTGCTTGGGTAGGCCGCGGTTTCGTAGGTCAGCAGGTGCGCGGCCAAGCGCTGGCCGTTCTTGACCCGGTAACCCTCGGTGTCGCGCTCACTCCAGCCGGCCTGGTCGAGAATGCGGTTGGCCTCGGCGACGTCATAGGCCAGTACATCCTTGAATGCCGGGTCGTAGTAGCGGGTGTTGGCGGCAAGAAAATCACCCTTGGCCAGGTACTCGCCAAAACCGGTGATCCAGGCCAGGCCGTCGCGGTCGATGGCCTTGGCCACGGCGCGGCGCACCTGCACGTCGTCGAAGGGAAAGCGCTCGACGTTGAAGGTCAGGCTGCGAAACGGGTTGGCCTTGCGAATCCGGCTGCGCATCTGCAAGTCCGGGTTGTCGCGAATGGCCCGGGCGTTCTGGGTCGGGGCATCGACGGTGAAGTCCGACTGGCCGGCTTCCAGGGTACTGAAGCGGATCATCGGCTCGGGGACGATGCTCAGCTCCAGGCGGTCGAGGTAGGCCTCGCCCTGGTGGCGGGTGACTGCGGGCGCCCAGTTGTAGCCCTTGCGCTTGACGAAGTTGGCGCCCTGGTCGCGGGTGTAGCTTTCCAGCACGAAGGGCCCGGAGCCAATCGGGTGCTCGGCGATGGTCTTTGGCGCTTCGAGGATCTGCCGGGGCGAGATCATGCTCAGCCACGACTGCGCCAGCACATCGAGGAACGGCGAATACGGCTCGCGCAAGTGCGCTTCGAAGGTGTACTCATCGACGATGCGCCCGTCGACATATGGGGCGATGTAGGCAGCGGCCAGCGGCGATTTGGTCGCCGGGTCGCGCATGTGTTCAAGGTTGACCTGTACGGCACGGGCGTTGAATTTCTCGCCATCGCTGAAGGTCACGTCATCGCGCAGGTGAAAGGTGTAGGTCTTGCCGTCGTCGGAGATCTCCCAGGACTTGGCCAGCCACGGCGAGATATTGCCCTGCTCGTCCTGGTACAGCAGGCAGTCGAACAGAATGCGCCCCAGCCACTGCACATTGCCGTGGGAAATCGAATGCACGTCCAGCGTCGTGGTGTCGGAGGCCGTCGACACCCGCAGGGTGCCACCGGGCTTGCCCGGGGCGGCCTCGTAATAGTCCTGCGCGCCATAGCTGAGGGTGCCGTTGTGCAGCGTGCCGTCGATGCCGCTGCTGCTCTGCCCCGGCGATTGCTCCACCGGCTTGCAGGCGCCCAGGGCCAGCAGCGCGCCAAGCACGGCGGGCGCGCCCAGCCTTGCGATTACTCTCATGCGGTTCTCCTGCAGGTGCCGCACGAACGGCACCCGCCCCTGGCTCAAAAGTTGTAGGCAATCCCGGTGTAGGCGCCGAAGCCGTCACCCGGGTACAGCGAGGCGGTGTCCTGGCCCTTGGCGTCGTAGCTGGGCACCAGGGCGGTGACGTAGTCCTTGTCGGTGAGGTTCTTCAGGTCCAGGTACACCTGCCAGGTCTTGTTCGGCGCGTCGTAGCCCAGGCGTGCGCCCCACAGGGTGTAAGACGGCGCGTAGAAGCTGTTGGCGTAGTCCACCGCCGTGCTCGATGCCGAGCGCACGTTGATCCCGGCGTAAAAGCCGTTGGCGTACTGGTAGAACAGCTCGCCCTGGTAGATGTGCTTGGGCAGGCCCGGCAGCTCGTTCTTGCTGAACAGCGGGTCGTTGCGGTAGTGGAAGTCGTTGAGGGTGTAGGCCTGGCGCCAGCTCAGCACATCGCCGTTATCGCGCTGCCAGAGCTTGGTGGTCAGCCCCGCCTCGATGCCCTGGTGGATGGTCGGGCTGGCGTTGGAGGTCGAGACCACGGCGGCCGAAGTGTTGGTGGCCGGGAGGATTTCGACGTTGAGCAGTTCGTCCTTGATCCACGATTTGTACAGGGTCAGGCTGCCGTCGAAAATCTCCGAACGCCCGCGAATCCCCAGTTCAACCGTGTTGGCGCTTTGTGGCACCAGGGTCTTGGCGAAGTTGGTGGTCACCCCCGAGCCGGAACTGGACCAGGAGCTGGGCGGGTCGATTGAGCGGCTGACGTTGCCGAACACCTGCACGTCCGGGGTCAGGTAGTAACGCAGGCCGAGCCGTGGCGCCAGTTTCCATTGCTGATAGCGATAGTGGCTGGGGATGCCGCTGGTGTTGGGCCGGTCGCTGAAATTGACATCGACATTGCGCTTGACCTCAATGGCCGAGAGGCCCGTGGACAGGTACAGGTTGTCGGTCAGGCCGAGGTCGTTGCCCAGCGAGAACACATGGTCGAACGAGCCGTCGTACTCGACCTGCTTCTGCAACCGGCCCAGGTCCTTGTCGCCGCTGTAGGTGCGCACCCCGGAGCGGATGTGCTGGGTGCTGCTCCAGCCGACCGTGGTGGTGCTCGGCAGGCCAAACAGCTGGTCGCTGCGGGTGTACTTGAGCGAGTAGTTGATGTCGCGCCAGTCCCAGTAGTTGGGGTTGACCGTGCTCTTCTTGCTAAGGATCTGCGGGTAATTGTGATAGACCAGCCCGGCCACCAGGGTCGAATCGTCATCGAAGGTGTAGGTGGTCTTGCTGCCGACCCAGGTCGAGCCTTCCTTGGTCGAGTCGCCGCGGGTGGCGCGGGTGCTGGGGTTGGTTTGCGAGGAGTTCTTCTTCAGTTGCGCCAGGGTCAGGGCCCCGGAGTTTTCGTGGTATTCCTCGCGGTAGCGGATGTACAGGCGGGTTTCCAGCTTGGGGTTGAAGCGGTAGCCGAAGTTGCTCACCACGCCCTTGGCCTTGGTGAAGGTGAAGTCCTGGTAACCGTCGCGCTTGGAGTTGTCGACACTGATGAAGTAGTCGGCATTGCCAGCCACGCCACCGGTGCTGAGGGTCTGCTTCTGCCAGCCGAAACTGCCGCCTTCGACCTTGATGCGGTTGCCCGGCGCAGTGAGGCCGGAGTTGGTAACGAAGTTGATCGCCCCGCCCAGCGACAAGGCGCCGTATTCGAAGGCGTTGGCACCGCGCAGTACCTCGGTGTAGCTCAGGCCCTGGGTGTCGAGCAGCTCGTAGGGCGTGCCACCGGCGCCAGTCAGGGCCAGGCCGTCGAAGAGAAACTTGGTGCCTTCGCGAAAGTAGCCAGGCGATGTGTTGGCGCCCGAGCCGCGAATGGAAATCTTGATCGCATCGTTGCCGCCGGCCGCCTGCGCATACACCCCCGGCTGATAGGCCAGGGTGTCTTCGAGGGTGGCCGAACGGCCCTTCTCCACCTCGGCCTGCTGGACCAGCCCGGTACCGCCGGGGATCTCGTCCAGTTGCGCCTGCGCCGCTTCTACCGGGGTGGCTTTGGCGGCCTGGACGGTAACCGTCTCCAGGCGTTTTTCAGTCTGTGTGGCGTCTTCGGCCTGGGCCAGCGGCGCCAGGCTCAACAGGGCGGCGCCGACGCTGGCCAGCTTCCAGTCCTTGCCTACTACTTTGGTCGAAGATTTGGATAAAACGGATGTTGCCCGAGGCACGAAATTCAAGGTCTTGCTCCCCACCTGATTAAAAAATAGGCGAGTTTCTATTGGTATAGTCAATCTCAAAGGGAGCTGTTGCAGCGTCCGTGCCAACCACAAAATCCCTTGAAATCCTTGGGTTTGAGCGGTTTCAAAGGTTTAAACAATTGTTCGAATTGCGGGTATCTGTCCAACTGCTGTTGCCTGGCGAACAGTTGATCATGGCCCAGGCCTTGATAGATCCTGTCGATAGACCTATCAACAAGGTCGATTAGTCCCACATTCCGTACGGGAATACACTAGCGCGCATACGTCCGCTTAAAACCCTGCGCCAGACAGGGACCTGCGACACACCGTGCTTCGACACCCCAGCCAACTGCGCTTGCGACGCCTTGTTGCCGGGCATGCCTATGCCCGCAGCTTTGTGCAGCCGATAAGAATGAGGAGATACCCATGGGACTTGGCAGACGACAGTTTTTCAAGCTGTGTACCGCCGGCGTCGCCACCGCCACCTGTGCAAGCCTGGGCTTTGCCCCGGGCGTGGCCCAGGCGACCCAGTCGCGCCAGTACAAGCTGCTGCGCGCCAAGGAAACCCGTAACAACTGCACCTATTGCTCGGTCGGTTGCGGGATTCTCATGTACAGCCTCGGCGACGGCGCCAAGAACGCCAAGGCGCGCATCTTCCATATCGAAGGCGACCCTGATCATCCGGTCAGCCGTGGCTCGCTGTGCCCTAAAGGCGCCGGCCTGGTCGACTATGTGCACAGCGAACAGCGCCTGCTCTACCCCGAATACCGCGCACCGGGCTCGGACAAATGGCAGCGCATCAGCTGGGACCACGCCATCGAACGCATCGCCCGGCTGATGAAAGACGACCGCGACGCCAACTTCATCGAGAAGAACGCCAAGGGCACCACGGTCAACCGCTGGCTCAGCACCGGCATGCTCTGCTCGTCGGCGGCCAGCAGCGAAACCGGCTCGCTCGACCAGCGCTTCACCCGTGCCCTGGGCATTCTCGGCACCGACAGCCAGGCGCGGGTCTGCCACGCGCCGACGGTTTCGGCCCTGGCGCCGACCTTTGGCCGTGGCGCCATGACCAACAACTGGGTCGACATCAAGAACGCCAACGTTGTGCTGATCATGGGCGGCAACCCCGCCGAGGCGCACCCGGTGGGCTTCAAGTGGGTGATCGAGGCGAAGATCCGCAACGGCGCCAAGGTCATTGTCGTCGACCCGCGCTTCAACCGCAGCGCCGCGGTGGCCGACATCTACTCGCCGATCCGCGCAGGCTCCGACGTGACCTTCCTGATGGGCGTGGTCAACTACCTGATCAGCCACGACAAGATCCAGCACGAATACGTACGCCACTACACCAACGCCAGCCTGATCGTGCGCGAGGACTACCACTTCGACGACGGCCTGTTCAGCGGCTACGACGCCAACAAGCGCAGCTACGACCGCAGCTCCTGGACCTACGAGCTCGACAGCAAGGGCTACGCCAAGCGCGACCTGACCCTGCAGCACCCGCGTTGCGTGTGGAACCTGCTCAAGGCCCACGTCAGCCGCTACACCCCGCAGATGGTCACTAACGTCTGCGGCACGCCGAAAGATGACTTCCTGAAGATTTGCGCGATCCTTGGTGAAACCAGCGCCCCGGACAAGACCGCGACCTTCCTCTACGCCCTGGGCTGGACCCACCACACCAACGGCGCGCAGATGATCCGCGGCTCGGGCATGATCCAGCTGCTTTTGGGCAACATCGGCATGGCCGGTGGTGGCGTCAACGCCCTGCGCGGCCACTCCAACATCCAGGGCTACACCGACCTGGGCCTGCTGTCGCTGCGCCTGCCTGGCTACATGAACCTGCCGTCCGACGAGCAGACCGACATGGCCACCTACCTCAAGCAGGTGACGCCGGTGGCGCTGCTGGAGGATCAGGTCAACTACTACAAACACACGCCGAAATTCTTCGTCAGCCTGATGAAAAGCCTTTGGGGCGACAAGGCCACCAAAGACAACGACTGGGGCTTCGACTGGCTGCCCAAGTGGGACGACAGCTACGACGTGCTCAACTTCAGCAACCGCATGTACGAAGGCAAGGTCAACGGCTACATCGCCCAGGGCTTCAACCCGGTGGCGGCCTTCCCCGACAAGAACAAGGCCCAGGCAGCGCTGGCCAAGCTCAAGTTCCTGGTGATCATCGACCCGCTGGCCACCGAGACCTCGAGCTTCTGGCAGAACCACGGCGAGCAGCATGACGTCGACACCGCGGCGATCCAGACCGAAGTGTTCCGCCTGCCCTCCTCGTGCTTTGCCGAGGAAGACGGCTCGATCGTCAACTCCGGGCGCTGGCTGCAGTGGCACTGGGCCGGCGCGGCGCCTCCGGGCGAGGCCTGGCACGATGGCAAGATCCTCGGCCACCTGTTCCTGAAGATCCGCGAGCTGTACGAAAAGGAAGGCGGCGCCAACCCGGCGCCGATCCTCAACATGGCCTGGGACTACGCCGACCCGCTGGACCCCAAGCCCGAGGAAGTGGCCAAGGAGTCCAACGGCCGCGCCCTGGCCGACCTGCACGACGAGCAAGGCAAGCTGATTTTGCGCAAGGGCCAGTTGCTCAGCGACTTCTCGCAGTTGCGCGACGACGGCACGACCCAGTGCTTCAACTGGATCTTCGCCGGCTCCTGGACCGAACAGGGCAACCAGATGGCCCGCCGCGACAACGCCGACAGCGGCCTGGGTTGCACCCCGGGCTGGGCCTGGGCCTGGCCGCAGAACCGGCGCATCCTCTACAACCGCGCCTCGGCCGACCCGCAGGGCAAGCCGTGGGATCCGAAACGCAAGCTGATCGGCTGGGACGGTGTGCGCTGGAGCGGCGTCGACGTGCCCGACTTCGCCGTCAGCGCCGCCCCCGGTGGCAAGGTCAACCCGTTCATCATGCTGCCCGAAGGCCTGGGCCGGCTGTTCTCGGTCGGCGCCATGAACGACGGGCCGTTCCCCGAGCACTACGAGCCGACCGAAAGCCCGCTGGCGAGCAACCCGCTGCACCCGAACGTGACCTACAGCCCGACCGCGCGGCTGTACGAAAGCGACCGCCAGCGCATGGGCAAGCGCGAAGAGTTCCCCTACGTGGCGACCACCTACTCGATCACCGAGCTGTTCCGCCACTGGACCAAGCACGCGCGGTTGAACGCCATCGTCCAGCCCGAGCAGTTCATCGAGATCGGCGAGAAACTCGCCGCCGACAAGGGCATCGTTCAGGGCGACCTGGTCAAGGTCAGCACCAAGCGTGGCTACATCAAGGCCAAGGCCGTGGTGACCAAGCGCATCCGCCGCCTGGCCGTCGATGGCCAGGATGTCGACACCATCGGCATTCCTTGCCACTGGGGTTACGAAGGCAGCACGCGCAAGGGCTTCCTGGCCAACACCCTGACCCCGGGCATCGGCGAGTCGAACACCCACACGCCGGAGTACAAGGCGTTTCTCGTGAACATTGAAAAGGTCTGAGGGCGAATACCATGTCCATGCAATCCCAAGACATCGTCCGCCGCTCAGCCACCAACGTGCTGACCCCGGCGCCGCACACCCGCGATCACCAGGCCGAAGTGGCCAAGCTGATCGACGTGAGCATCTGCATCGGCTGCAAAGCCTGCCAGGTGGCCTGCAACGAGTGGAACGACCTGCGTGACGAGGTCGGCCACAACGTTGGCGTGTACGACAACCCGGCCGACCTGTCGGCCGAAACCTGGACGCTGATGCGTTTTGATGAAGTCGAAGATGAAAGCGGCAAGCTCGAGTGGCTGATCCGCAAGGACGGCTGCATGCACTGCGCCGACCCCGGCTGCCTGAAAGCCTGCCCGCAACCGGGAGCGATCATCCAGTACGCCAACGGCATCGTCGACTTCCAGTCCGAGCACTGCATCGGTTGCGGCTACTGCATCGCCGGCTGCCCGTTCGATGTGCCGCGCATCAGCAAGAAGGACAACAAGGCCTACAAGTGCACGCTGTGCGTCGACCGCGTGTCGGTCGGCCAGGAGCCGGCCTGCGTCAAGACCTGCCCCACCGGGGCAATCAACTTCGGCAGCAAGCAAGACATGCTGCACCAGGCCAGCGAACGGGTCACCGAGCTGCAGGGCCGTGGCTTTGCCGGGGCCGGCATCTACGACCCGCAAGGCGTTGGCGGCACCCACGTGGTCTACGTACTGCAGCATGCCGACAAGCCGCAGCTGTACCACAAGCTGCCCACCGACCCGCGCATCAGCAACGCCATCCAGGGCTGGAAAGGCTGGATGAAACCGGTGGCCGCGGCGGCGTTCTTCGCCACCCTGGCCGGCACCCTGTTCCATTACATCGGCGTCGGCCCCAACGAAGTCGATGAACAGGACCAGAAGATCGAAGAGGATACCCACGCATGAACAAGGACAAACTGATCCTGCGTACGCGCTTCATCGAGCGCGCCAGCCACTGGTTCATGGTGATCTGCTTCTTCGCCGTGGCGCTGTCGGGGCTGTCGTGGTTCTTCCCCTCGCTCAACGGCCTCAACGCGGTGTTCGGCACCCCGCAGCTGGCGCGCATCCTCCACCCGTTTTTCGGCGTGGTGGTATTTTTGCTGCTGATGTTTCTGTTCGTGCGCTTCGTGCGCTACAACCTGCCGGAACGCGAAGACCTGCAGTGGTTCAAGAACGTCAAGCAAGTGCTGGCCGGCAAGCATGAGCCGGCGCTGAACATCGGCAAGTACAACGCCGGGCAGAAGATCCTGTTCTGGGGCATCATGGCCCTGATCAGCCTGCTGCTGCTCAGTGGCGTGGTGATCTGGCGGCCGTATTTCGCGCCGCTGTTCAGTATCCCGACCATCCGCATCGGCTTGCTGGTGCATGCACTGGCCGGCATCAGCCTGATTCTGCTGATCATCGGCCATGCCTACCTGGCATTCTGGGTCAAGGGTTCGATCCGCGGCATGGTCACCGGCTACGTCAGCCGCAGCTGGGCCAAGACCCACCACGACCGCTGGTACCGCCAGCTGAACAGCAAGCAAGGCAAAGCCGGGAGCGACAAATGAGCAGCATCCAGATGACCCCGGTGCAGACGCCCAGCGGTGGCGTCAACGAGATCGTCGCGGTACTGCTGCCGTCGCTCAAGGACCGTTACTCAAAACGCGCGGCGCGCCTGCGCCAGCTGGCCGACGGCCACGCCATGGGCGATTACCTGGGGTTTTGTGCCGGTATCGCCGAGGCTCAGCAGCAACTGCTTGCCACCCTGCCACTGCCTGAAGCGCTGGCGGCCGGGTTGGCGGCGCGCCTGGACGCCGGCCGGGCGCCGCTGGCAAGCGCAGAGTACCCGCGCGACGCTTACTGGCAGCAACTGCTCGGCGCCTTGATCGAGGCACTGTACGGCGACGCCACGCCAGCGGTGCGCAGCACCCTCGACGCCTTGCGCGGCTACTCGCCAGCGCAACTGGAAGAGCGCGCCAGCGCCTTGCTGGCCGGTAGCTACGAGCAGGTCGACAGCGGCCAGGCGCTGTTCCTCTGGAGCGCGCTGTCGCTGTACTTCACCCAGTTGGCCAATGCCCTGCCGGCTTCGGCCAGGGCCTCGCTGGGCGAACAGCGCCAGCACTGCCCGGTGTGCGCCAGCGCGCCGGTGGCCAGCGTGATCATGAACGGCGCCCAGGCCGGCCTGCGTTACCTGCATTGCAGTTTATGCGAGAGCCGCTGGCACATGGTTCGGGTAAAATGCAGCAACTGCGAAGCCACCGGCGCCCTCGACTACTGGTCGCTGGAGCGTCAGGATGCCGCGATCAAGGCCGAGAGCTGCAACGACTGCCACAGCTACCTGAAAGTGCTGTACCCGGAAAAGGACCGCGACCAGGAAGTGCTGGCCGATGACCTCGCTTCGCTGGCGCTGGACGCCGAAGTGGAGCGCGAGGGTTATGGGCGCAGTGGTGTCAGCCCGTTTCTGTTTCCCGGCTGATAAAGCTATCGCGGGGCAAGCCCCGCGATGCCCCCTTTTCACCCCACACCCGGAACCCCCATGGGCATCAAGAAATCTTCCGCCGAACTCAAGCGCGACCTCAAGGCCGTCGCCGGCAACCTGGAACGCACCGCCGGTGAAATCAGCAAGCTGGCCGAGCGCATCGACGGCGTCGACGTGGTTGCCGTGCTGCACCTGATGAACCGCCTGTACAAAGACTCCGACAAGCTCAAGGCCTACGCCGACGAAATCAAGGTCGGGCGCATCGTGCGTGGCAAGGCCGAGTAGCCAGGCCATGCGCCGACGACTGACTAGCAAAAGCTGCCAGGGCTCTTACACTTGATCTGAACGGTTGACGCCTGTAGACATGCTTGCAGCCAACCTTGACGAGATGGAGCCTGTCGCGATGCCGAGCCTGGATTTTCTCATTACCTCATTGATCGTCGTGCTGATTCCCGGCAGCGGCGTGATCCTGACCATCTCCACCGCCCTGGTGGCCGGCAAGCGCGCCAGCCTCTACACCGCGCTGGGCTGTACGGCGGGGATCGTCCCGCACCTGCTGGCCTCGATCCTCGGCCTGTCGGCGATCCTGCACACCAGTGCCCTGGCCTTCCAGGGCCTGAAGTTCGCCGGCGTCGCCTACCTGCTGTACCTGGCCTACGCCACCTGGCGCGACCGCTCAGCCTTCGCCGTCGACAGCAACAGCGCGGTGGGTAGCGCTGGCAGCCTGATCCTGCGGGCCTGCCTGCTGAACATCCTCAACCCGAAACTGACGATTTTCTTCCTGGCGTTCCTGCCGCAGTTCATCAGCGCCGAGGCGGGCTCGGTGAGCGGGCAGATGCTCAGCCTGAGCGCAGTGTTCATGCTCATGACCTTCGTGGTGTTTGTGCTGTATGGCCTGCTGGCCAACCTGTTCCGTCGCGCGGTGATTGAATCGCCGCGGGTTCAGAACTGGCTGCGCCGCAGTTTTGCTGCCTCTTTTGCCGGCCTGGGCCTGAACCTGGCGTTCGCCCAGCGCTGAGGAGCGCCTGCAATGAACCGCTGTGACGTACTGATTATCGGCGCCGGCCCCACCGGGCTGGTGCTGGCGCTGTGGCTGAGCAAACTGGGCATCAAGGTGCGGATCATCGACAGGACCAGCGGCCCCGGCACCACCTCCCGGGCCCTGGCGGTGCAGGCGCGGACTCTGGAGCTGTACCGCCAGCTGGACCTGACCGAGGCAGTCCTCGCCCAGGGCCACCAGGTGCCGGCGGCCAACCTGTGGGTCAAGGGCGAAACCGCCGCGCGGCTGCCGTTCAACAGCATTGGCGCCGAACTTACGCCCTACCCGTTCCTGCATATCTACCCGCAGGACCAGCACGAGCAACTGCTGATCGAGCGCCTGCAGCGCTTTGCGGTGGCCGTCGAACGGCAAACCGAGCTGCTCGGCTTCAGCCAGGACGCCGAAGGCGTCACCGCCCGCCTGCGCCATGCCGACGGCGTCGAGGAAGTCTGCCAAGCCGATTACATCGCCGGTTGCGACGGCGCCCGCTCGACGGTGCGCAAGGTCCTGGGCATCGGCTTTCCCGGCGGCACTTACGAGCAGGTGTTTTATGTCGCCGATGTCGATGGCGCGGGGCCGGCGTTCAATGGCGAGCTGCACGTCGACCTCGACGAGGCCGACTTTCTCGCCGTATTCCCACTGGCCGGCAGCGGCCGCGCGCGGTTGATCGGCACGGTGCGCGACGCGCGTGCCGAACACCCCCGCGACCTGCGTTTCGAGGATGTCAGCCAGCGCGCCATGGAGCACCTGAAGGTCGAGATCCATCAGGTCAACTGGTTCTCTACCTACCGCGTGCACCACCGGGTGGCCGAGCAGTTTGGCCACCAGCGCGCCTTCCTGCTTGGCGACGCCGCCCACGTACACAGCCCGGCCGGTGGCCAGGGCATGAACACCGGCATCGGCGATGCCATCAACCTGGCGTGGAAACTGGCGGCGGTGTTGCAAGGCAGCGCCACCGAGGCCCTGCTCGAAACCTACGAAATCGAGCGCAGTGCTTTTGCCCAGCGGCTGGTGGCGACCACCGACCAGGTGTTCAACTTCATCACCGCCGACGGCCGCCTGGCCGCCCTGCTGCGCACCCGCCTGGCCCCCGTGCTGCTGCCGCGGGTGGCGGCGCTCAAAGCTGCGCGGACGTTTTTGTTCCGCACCGTTTCGCAAATCACCCTGAACTACCGCGACATGCCCCTGAGCGTCGGCAGCGCCGGCCAGGTACACGGTGGCGAGCGCCTGCCGTGGGTCAGCGACGGCGCCCACGACAACTTTGCCGGGCTGGCGCGGATGCGCTGGCAGGTTCAGGTCTATGGTGCGGCCAGCGGCAGCCTGGTGGCCTGGTGCAGCGAGCGCGGCATGCCGCTGGAAGTGTTCGAATGGTGCGACGCCCACGAGGCGGCCGGCTTGCAGCGGGACGGCGTGTACCTGCTGCGCCCGGACAGCTACGTCGCCCTGGCCCAGGTCGGCGCCGGGCCAGAGGTGCTCGAAGAGTACTTCAGTGCACGCGGGATGCGCGGATACTAGCGCTGTTGTGCGAGAATGCGCGCAGGTTTCGCCTCTCTATCTGCTAAGGAATGGCATCATCAGAATCCTCACCTCTTTGCTCCTGGCCTCGACCCTGTTCCTGGCCAGTTGCGGCACTTTTCTTGCGCGCGGCTCCAACAACTATGGCAGCGGCGACTACTACAAAGGCACCCAGGCCAACGTCCAGTTACTGACCACGATTGGCGCCAGCGGCTACGAAGGTTATTCAACGATATTCTGCTGGGTGACCATCGTCTGCCCGGTGGCTGCGATTGTCACCCTGCCGGCGGACATGGTGGTCGACACCGCCCTGCTGCCCTATGACTCGATGAACTGAAATGCCCCGGCTCGACTACCGCCGCGTGGCGTTTCTGAATATCTACATCAATGACTTCATCATCTATATCGGCGCGCCGCTGATGGTGCTGACCCTGTTCGACTGGATGCCGAAAAGCCTGGGCACCACCATTATCCTGGTGGTTCTGGGCCTTGGCTGCCTGACCTTCCCGTTGTCGATGCTGGTGCGCTGCCCACTGTGCAACGCAGCGATGATGCACTTGTACAAGGATGAGGTCGGCACCGCGCTGTCACGCCGGGTCGGCTTCAGCGAAGTGCGCAAGCTGAAGAAGGTGCGTTGCCTGGGCTGCGATGGGCTGCTGAAGATTCGCGATTGATCGCGGGGCAAGCCCGCTCCCACAGGTTTTGCGCAGTCCGTGTGGGAGCTGGCTTGCCGGCGATGGGCTGCAACGCAGCCCCTAGGCGCGGGCAAAACGGTAGGTCGTTACCGCACACAACAACAACCCCGCCAGGGCCAGCGATCCGCCAACATAGCCGATATTGCCCAGGCCCATGTGCACGCTGACCAGGCTGCCGATCAGCGCCCCGGCACCAATGCCGATGTTATAAATGCCGGAGAACATGGCCATGGCCACGTCGGTGGCGTCCGAGGCGAGGATCAGCACCCTGGACTGCAACGCCAGGCTGAAGCACATGATCGACACACCCCAGAACACGCTCAAGGTACCCAGCAGGCTGAAGTCGCCGGCCAACGGCAGCAACAGCAGCAGACAGGTCGCCAGCATGGCGATCGCGCCGATCAGAAAGCCCTGCGGGAATCGCTCGCTGTAGCGGCTGAACAGCACCGAGCCGAACACCCCGGCGCCGCCAAACAGCAACAGCAGCACGGTGGTCAGTTCGCCGCCGATCTGCGCGACGTTCAGGGCAAACGGCTCGATGTAGCTGTAGGCGGTGAACTGCGCGGCAATCACCAGCGCCACCAGCACATACACGGTGACCAGCGCCGGGCGCTTGAACAGCACCGGTACGCTGCGCAACGAGCCGGAGTTCTGGCTCGGCAGCAGCGGCAGCGATTTGACCAGGCACAACAAGGTTGCCAAGGCCACCCCGGCAATCGCCAGGAAGGTCGTGCGCCAACCCAGGGCCTCGCCCACCACCCGCCCCAGCGGAATGCCCATGACCATCGCCAGGGTGGTACCGGTTGCCAGCAGCCCCAGGGCCTTGGCCTGTTGCCCCGGCGGCGCTACGCGCACTGCCAGCGAGGCAGTAATGGCCCAGAACACCGCATGGGCCAGGGCGATGCCGATACGGCTGACCAGCAGCATGCCAAAGCTCTGCGCCACCCCCGAAAGCAAATGGCTGAGGATGAACAAGGCAAAGACGATGATCAGCAACTTGCGCCGCTCGATATTGCGGGTCAGCAGCATCATCGGCAGCGAGGCCAGGGCCACCACCCAGGCATAGATGGTCAGCATCAGGCCGACCTGGGCGGTGGACATGTCGAAGCTGCGGCCGATGTCGCTGAGCAGCGCCACCGGGACGAATTCAGTGGTGTTGAAAATGAAGGCCGCCAGGGCCAGGGCGATGACACTCAGCCAACTGCCGGTTCGCGCATCCACGGATGTATTCATGAGTAAAGCCTTGCTCCGAGTCGTTTGCGGTTGCCGGGAACGAAAACGCGCCCAGCGCCAGACACTCATGCCGGTCGGGCCTGAGTGAAGCGTGTGCGCTGAGGAATGATTTATAAGTATGCGGGGTATCGCTTGCTGGCAAGGATAGTACGTCAGCACCGAAGCTGTCACAACCGCGCAGGCGTGGAGTACCATGGCCCGATTCGTTCATGGAAGACTCCCCGCTATGTCGCAACCCTCCCAGGCTTTGGCCAACATCCTCGACAATGACAGCCTGATCGGCGCTATCGACCAGGGCCTGGCGCCGCAGTACCTGTACTTCTGGGGCCACCGGCAAAAGGTCGAGGGCAAGCCGGACAAAAGCTGCTTCAGCCAGTGGTTCGAGGCCGCCTTCAAAGAGCACGGCCACCACTACCCCAGCGCCGAGCACTACATGATGGCCGGCAAGGCGCGGCTGTTCGACGACCAGGCAACGTTGGCGAAAATTCTCGCCGCGCGCACGCCGGCCGAGGCCAAGAAGCTGGGCCGCGAAGTCGCCGGCTACGATGACGCCGCCTGGGTGGCCGAGCGCTCGGCGATCGTCGAGCAGGCCAACCTGCTCAAGTTCGAACAGAACCCGGGGCTGCGCACATTTCTACTCTCTACCGCCGGCCAGGTGCTGGTCGAGGCCAGCCCGGTGGACAGCATCTGGGGCATCGGCCTGGACGCCAAGGCCGCGCAAGCGGCCGATCCACGCCAGTGGCAAGGGCTGAACCTGCTCGGTTATGCGCTGATGCGGGTGCGCGAGCGCCTGGCTGGCTGAGGGCCCAGCGCAGGATTTTTCTGCGCTGCTACACTTTATTCGCGCAGATGGAGGATTCCCTCATGTCCGATAAAGAGATCACCACAGCCCTTAACCTGATCAACCAGCGCCAGGCCCGGCTCGCTTCGGCGTGCAAGGAGATTGCCGACTGGATCGACCGCCAGGGCGATGTGCCGGTGGCCGGCAAGATCCGCGACACCCTCAAGGCCGTCGAAGCCGATGATCAGCTGGTCAGAAAAACCCTCACCTCGCTGAGCGTCGAACGCCCGCTGCCGCGTTTCCGCTAGCCCGCAAAGGCGGGTGGCGGGTGCGCGACACGCGTGAGGTCAATCGCCCAAGAGCCTGGGTCGCCAGTGCCAGGTGCTGTTTATCGTCTACGATTTCCAGCAACTTCTGGCACATTCCGGTGACTGGCTGTCAATGAATATCCTTTACGACGAAAACGTCGATGGTGCCCTGCCCGCCGTCGACAAGCAGGCGCTGCTGCAGGCCTTGCAGGCACAACTGCCCGATCTCGATATCCTCCACGCCGAGGAAGACCTCAAGCCCTACGAATGCGATGGCCTCTCGGCCTACCGCACACTGCCGCTGCTGGTGCTGCTGCCACATACCCTCGAACAGGTGCAAGGCATCCTCAGGCTGTGTTTTGCCCGCAAGGTGCCGGTGGTCGCCCGTGGCGCCGGCACCGGCCTGTCGGGCGGCGCCTTGCCCCTGGAAAAAGGCGTGCTGCTGGTGATGGCGCGCTTCAACAAGATCCTCGCCATTGACCCCGCCGCGCGCACCGCGCGGGTGCAGCCGGGGGTGCGCAACCTGGCGATCTCCCAGGCCGCCGCGCCTTATGAACTTTACTACGCACCCGACCCGTCGTCGCAGATCGCCTGCTCGATCGGTGGCAACGTCGCCGAAAATGCCGGCGGCGTGCACTGCCTGAAATATGGCCTGACCGTGCACAACCTGCTCAAGGTCGAGATCCTTACCGTTGAAGGCGAATGCCTGACCCTCGGTGCCGACAGCCTCGACGCCCCGGGCTTTGACCTGCTGGCGCTGTTCACCGGCTCCGAAGGCATGCTCGGGATTATCACCGAAGTAACGGTCAAGCTGCTGCCCAGGCCGCAGGTGGCCAAGGTGCTGCTGGCGGCTTTCGACTCGGTGGAAAAAGCCGGGCGCGCGGTTGGCGACATCATCGCTGCCGGGATCATTCCCGGTGGCCTGGAGATGATGGACAACTTGGCGATCCGCGCCGCTGAAGACTTCATTCATGCCGGCTACCCGGTCGACGCCGAGGCGATTCTGCTGTGCGAGCTGGATGGCGTCGAAGCCGATGTGCACGACGATTGCGAGCGGGTACGTACCCTGTTCGAACAGGCCGGTGCCAGCGAAGTACGCCAGGCCCGTGACGAGGTGGAGCGGGTGAAGTTCTGGGCCGGGCGCAAGAACGCCTTTCCGGCGGTCGGGCGAATATCAGCCGATTATTACTGCATGGACGGCACCATCCCGCGCCGCGAGCTGCCCCATGTGCTGCAACGCATCGCCGCGCTGTCGCACAAATATGACCTGCGGGTGGCCAACGTCTTTCATGCCGGCGACGGCAACATGCACCCGCTGATCCTCTTCGATGCCAACCAGCCCGGCGAGCTGGAGCGCGCCGAAGCCTTTGGCGGCGAGATTCTCGAACTGTGCGTGAGTGTCGGCGGCAGCATCACCGGCGAGCATGGCGTCGGCCGCGAGAAGATCAACCAGATGTGCGCGCAGTTCAGCAGCGACGAGCTGACCCTGTTTCACGCAGTCAAGGCCGCCTTCGACCCCCATCGCTTGCTCAACCCCGGCAAGAACATCCCGACCCTGCAGCGCTGCGCCGAGTTTGGCGCCATGCATGTGCACGCCGGGCAACTGCCCTTCCCCGAGCTGGAGCGCTTCTGATGCTGGCGCACAACAACGATGCCAGCCAGGCGCTGCTCGAACAGGTCAACCAGGCCCGCGCCGAGGGCACGCCCTTGCGCATTCGAGGCGGCGCCAGCAAGGCTTATCTCGGCCGCCCGGTGGCCGGGATCGAGCTCGATACCCGCGAGCACCGCGGCATCGTCAACTACGACCCGACGGAGCTGGTGATCACCGCCCGCGCCGGCACGCCGCTGAGCGAGTTGGCAGCGACGCTTGAGGCCGCCGGGCAGATGCTGCCCTGCGAGCCGCCGCACAGTGACGACGGCGCCACCCTCGGCGGCATGCTCGCTGCCGGGCTGTCGGGGCCACGCCGGCCCTGGGCAGGCTCGGTGCGTGACTACGTGCTCGGCACCCGGGTGATCAGCGGCCTGGGCCTGCACCTGCGCTTTGGCGGCGAGGTGATGAAGAACGTCGCCGGCTACGACCTGTCGCGGCTGATGGCCGGCAGCTTCGGCTGCCTGGGGCTGATCAGCGAGGTGTCACTGAAAGTGCTGCCCAAGCCGCGCTGCGACGCGCACATCGCCCTGCAGCTCGACCCGCAGCAAGCCCTGCTGAAACTGGCGCAATGGGGCCAGCAACCGCTGCCGATCAGCGCCGCCTGCCATGACGGCAATGTGTTGCGCCTGCGCCTTGAAGGCGGTGAAGGTTCGGTCAAGGCCGCCCGCGACCGGCTCGGCGGCGAGCGCTTCGAGGCTTGCTGGTGGCAAGACCTGAACCACCAGCGCCTGGGGTTTTTCGCCGACCCGCGCCCGCTATGGCGCATATCCTTGCCCAACCACAGCCCGCTGCTGGAGCTGCCCGGCGAGCAACTGCTGGACTGGGCCGGTGCCCAGCGCTGGCTCAAGTCCGAGGCCCCGGCCGAGGCCATTCGCGCGGCTGCAAGCCGACTGGGCGGCCATGCCACCTGCTACAGCGCCAGCGACAGCCCGTTCCAACCCTTGCCAGCGGCCTTGTTGCGCTATCACCGGCAACTCAAGCAGCGCCTCGACCCGCAAGGGATCTTCAACCCCGGGCGGATGTACGCGGAGATCTGAGCCATGCAAACCACTCTGAGCGATGCCGCCAAACGCCTGACCCGCGCCGAAGAGGCCGAGCGCATCCTGCGCAGTTGCGTGCACTGCGGCTTTTGCAACGCCACCTGCCCGACCTATCAGTTGCTCGGCGACGAACTGGACGGCCCGCGCGGGCGCATCTACCTGATCAAGCAGGTGCTCGAAGGCCAGCCGGCCAGCGCCAAGACCCAACTGCACCTGGACCGCTGCCTGTCGTGCCGCAACTGCGAAACCACCTGCCCGTCCGGGGTCGATTACCACAACCTGCTGGACATCGGCCGCGCCGTGGTCGACCAGGCGGTGGCCCGCCCGCCGCTGCAGCGGGCCTTGCGCAGCGGCCTGCGTAACCTGGCCAGCCACCCGACAGCGTTCAAGCGCCTGGTGCAACTGGGGCGCAGCGTCGACAGCCTGCTGCCGGCAGCGCTCAAGGCCAAGCTGCCGCGCTCGGCAGCCACGGCCCAGGCGCGCCCGCAAGCGCACCATGAGCGACGGGTACTGCTGCTTGAAGGCTGCGTGCAACCGGGCCTGTCGCCCAACACCAATGCCGCCACGGCGCGGGTGCTCGATCGCCTGGGCATCAGCGTCACCGCCACGCCCCAAGCCGGCTGCTGCGGCGCCGTCGACTATCACCTCGATGCCCAAGCCCGTGGCCTTGAACGCGCCCGGCACAACATCGACGCCTGGTGGCCGGCCATCGAGGCCGGCGCCGAAGCCATCGTGCAAACCGCCAGCGGTTGCGGCGCCTTTGTCAAGGACTACGCCAAGCTGCTGCACGGCGATGGGCAGTACGCAAGCAAAGCCCGGCGGGTCAGCGAACTGGCCAGGGACCTGGTCGAGGTCGTCGCGGCCGAGCCGCTGGATAAACTGGCCTGCCACAGCGGCCAGCTGCTGGCGGTGCATTGCCCGTGCAGCCTGCAGCATGCGCAGAAGCTTGGCGGCAGCGTCGAGGCCCTGCTCAAGCGCCTGGGTTTCAACCTCAGCAATGTGCCCGACGGCCACCTGTGCTGCGGCTCGGCGGGCACCTATTCGCTGACCCAGCCGCAACTGGCCAGGGAACTGCGCGACAACAAGCTCGATGCCCTGGAAAGCGGCCGGCCGGATGTCATCGTCAGCGCCAATATCGGCTGCCAGACCCACCTCGATGGCGCCGGGCGCACCCCGGTGCGGCACTGGATCGAGCTGGTGGACGAGGCGCTAGCGAAGTCGCCAAGCCTGGCATAAGCTCAATCGGGCACCCCCTGTTCGACAACCCGAGGACTCGTCATGCGTCATCTTCTGCTTGTCTCACTGCTGGTCATCAGCCCCGCCGTTCTGGCCAGGACCGAATGCAGCACTGCTGAAAAGAACCAATGGCAGGACCAGAACAACTTTCAGGAAGAACTGAAAAAGCAGGGCTACGAGATCAAGGAGTTCAAGGTCACCAAGGGCAATTGCTACGAGATCTACGGCAAGAACAAAGACGGTAAAAAAGTCGAGATCTACTTCGACCCGGTCACCGGCAAGAAGGTCAAGGAAGAGATCGACTGAGGTGAGCGACGATAGCCTGCGCCTCTGGGACCCACTGGTGCGCGTGTGCCACTGGTCGCTGGTGGTGGTATTTGTCGGCGGCTATTTTCTCACCGAAGAAGGCGATGGCTGGCACCGCTGGCTGGGCTATTACGGCCTGGCGATCGTGCTGCTGCGCAGTGTCTGGGGCTTTGTCGGCAGCCCGGCGGCGCGCTGGGCGCACTTCTGGCCGACACCCACGCGGCTGAAGTGGCACCTGCAGGCCCTGTTCAGCGGCGCAGACTATCACCAACTCGGGCATTCGCCGTTGGGCGCACTGGTGATGGTGCTGATGTTGCTGCTGATGGCCGGCCTTGGCGTCAGCGGCTTCATGATGGAAGAGATCTACTACTTCTGGGGCGACGACGGCCTGCGCGATATCCATGAGCTGATGGCCGATGCCTTGCTGGCGCTGGTGTGCCTGCACATTGCGGCGGCGCTGTTCGAGAGCTGGCGGCTGAAGGAGAACCTGCCGCTGTCGATGCTCACCGGCAGGCGCCGGCGGCGCTGAAACGATCGCGGGTCAAGCCAGCACCCACCGAACTGTGGAACTGGCTTGCCAGCGATGGGCTGCGCAGCAGCCCTCTATCAGTGCTGCATAGGCTGGTGATCATGCCCATGCATGACTTGCGCATTCAACGCCCGCACCGGCGCTTTCACTTCGATGGTCTGCTTGACGCCCTTGGCATCCTCGACCACCAGGGTCAGCGGCACTTGCTCGCCTTCCTTGAGTTGCTGGTTGAGGTCCATGAGCATCACGTGATAACCGTTGGGGTCAAGGCTCACCGCCTTGCCGGCCGGCAGCGGCAGGCTGTCGACCTCGCCCATTTTCATCACGTCGTTTTCCATGGTCATCTGGTGCACCTGCACGGTCCTGGCCACCGGCGAGGCGACGCTGAGCAGCTTGCTGTCGGTGCTGGCGGTAAGGGTCATGAAAGCACCGCTGGACTTCTGGTTGGGCACGGTGGCGCGCGCCCAGGCGTCGCTGACGGTGGTTTCGGCCATGGCCGGCAGGGCCAGGCCGATCAGGGCCAGCGCGGCCAGGGTACGTTTGACAGGGTTGCGAAGCATTAACACACCTCCATGACAGTGAGCAGGTCTTCTGCGCACTCTTTTGCATTGAGCGAATGGGACAGGCCCAGGCGCAGCTGGCCGCGGGAATCGAAGACGTAGCTGGTCGAGGTGTGCGAGATGGTATAGGTATCGCCGGCTGGCACCTTCTCGTAGAACACACCGAACTCGCGGGCGGCTGCCGCGGTTTCTTCGAGGGTGCCGGACAACGCCACGAACGAGGGGTCGAAGGCCTTGACGTAGGCGTCGAGCACCTCGGGGGTATCGCGCTCGGGGTCGAGGCTGATGAACACCACCTGCAAAAAGCCTGCATCGCGGCCCATCAGCTTCTTGATCTGCACCGCGCGCGCCAGGGTGGTCGGGCACACCGCCGGGCACTGGGTGAAACCGAAGAACACCATCGGCATCGAACCCCAGAAACTCGAGAGGGTACGGACGTTGCCTTGGGTATCCTTGAGCTTGAACGAACGGCCGAGGATCTTGTTGCTCATGTCCTTGCCGTACTTGAAGTCCAGCGCGCCACCGGAACGGGGGTCGCAACCTGCAAGGGCGCCGAGGCCCAGCAGGCTGATCCCGGCAACAACCTGGCGCCGGGTCAGTAAATCAGTCATGTAACCATCCTTTCGGGAAGGTGCCAGCCCCTGGATAGAGGGCATGTCGAGAAACCTTCGCATTTTGTCATGGTGGTGGACGCAGGTTCCAGCGCGCAGCGCCCCGTACGTCTGTATCCCAGTAATTACGGGGTGCGGCCTGTTGTCGCAGGCAGTGACAAGAAACATCCGGCAACGTCTACGGTAATAATGACGCATCCTGCTCGCCTCTCACTCGTGGAGCCCTCCCCATGCTCAGCAAGGCCGTACTGACCCAACACGAAGTCGCGCAACTGCTTGCCGCCGCCCGCGCCGAAGCCCAGGCCAACCAGTGGCCGGTGAGCATCGCCGTGGTCGATGACGGCGGCCACCCGCTGGCCCTCGAACGCCTGGACGGCTGCCCGCCGATCAGCGCCTACATCGCCCAGGAAAAAGCCCGCACCGCGGCCCTGGGGCGCAAGGACAGCAAGGTCTACGAAGACATCATCAACGGCGGGCGAACGGCCTTTCTCTCGGTGCCGGTGCTCAACGCCACCCTCGAAGGCGGCGTGCCGCTGCGGGTGGACGGCCAGGTGATCGGCGCGGTGGGTGTTTCCGGGGTCAAGTCGGAGCAGGATGCGCAGGTGGCCAAGGTGGCGATCGCCGCGTTGCTGGCGACCCTGGGCAGCTAAAACCCCCTCGTTTTTTTTCGCCACGGTCGCCTGACTGGGAAAGCCTGCGCCTATCGCTATATAATTTTGTATATTACGAAAATTGTACGCGATCAGCAGGCCGCAGATGGACCAGTCAAGTTACCCGGGCGCCCCTGACCCTTCGCACCTCGAGGTCTACGAGCCGGCCAGCCCGGCACCGATCAAGCCCAACAGTACCGGGCGGCGCAACCGTGCACGGATCCTGCGCGAGGCGGCCAGAAGCTTTGCCTGCAAGGGTTTCGCCGCCACCACCATTGGCGATGTGGCGCGCTCGACCGGGCTGCCCAAGGCCAATATCAACTACTACTTCAGCTCCAAGCAGAACCTCTACCAGCAGGTGCTGGAGATGGTCGCCGTGCCCTACCTGCAGGCTTTCGCCCTGCTGCAGCCCGACAGCGAACCCGGCCCCGCCCTGGGCGGCATGATCCGCGCCAACCTGCGGCTGATCCGCAAGCAGCCCTGGGCGGCAAAAGTGCTGGCGGCTGAATTGCTGCACGGCGCGCGGCAGTTGCCTGGCAGCCATATCGAGCATCTGCAGGGCGAGGTCGAGCGCAGCCTCGATTGCCTGCGCCAGTGGATTGCCCGTGGCCAGTTGGCGGCGCTCGACCCGCAGCACCTGCTGATCAGCCTGTGGGCAACCACCCTGGCCTACGCTAATTTCGGCTCGCAACTGATGGCCGGGGGCGTCGGCAAGATCAACGAGAGCGAGCTGGAAGCGGGCGCGCAGACCCTCACGCAACTGTTGCTGCGTGGAGTGATAAACGCCTAAAACCGGATAAATTTCCTACATCAGTCACAAAACGGTACACATCCTGCTTACTGCGAGGCGACGCATCCTATGATGCGCCTTTCGTAACGACACATAAGGAAAAGTGCCGTGTTCAAACCGTTAGCAGTCGCTGTAAGCCTGGGTTGTGCAATGTTGTCCTCCGGCGCCAGCGCCTATGAATATGGGCAATATGCCGGGCAGACCCTGGACCGTCTGATCAACGACTACCCCGGACGTTACCGCGGTACCGCCAGTTTCGAAGGTGCTACCGCCCTGATGCAAACGCAACTGGGCTTCGGCTACCAGACCCGCCGCCAGGACTTCACCTGGGCCGGCAACCGCAGTTCGCAGAACGTCATCGCCTCCGCCGCGGGCCAGAACAGCACCTACGTGGTGCTCGGCGCCCACTACGACACCTACTTCGGCCGCCCTACCCTGCAAGGCCTGGACGACAACGCCTCGGGCGCCGCCGTGCTCACCGAGATCGCCCGCAACCTGGGCGGCGTGGCCCTGGAGAACGGCCTGGAAGTGGTCGGTTTTGGTGCCGAAGAAGAAGGCCTGCGCGGTTCGCGCGCCTATGTCGCGTCATTGAGCGACAGCCAGCGCGCCAACCTGTTGGGCATGATCAACCTCGACAGCCTGATCACCGGCGACAAGATGTACGCCCACGCCGCCAGCAACAGCATCGCCAACCCGGCCCTGGGCGCCTACCGCGACCAGTTGCTGCGCATCGCCCAGGAGATGAACATCGCGCTGTTCACCAACCCCGGCCTGAACCCCGAATACCCGGCCGGCACCGGCTGCTGCAGCGACGGCGAAAGCTTCAACAGCCTCAACGTGCCGGTGCTGTTCATCGAGGCCACCAATTGGGAGCTGGGTGAACTGGACGGCTACGAGCAGACCGACAACCCGGCGATCCCCGGCGGCTCGACCTGGCACGACCCGGCTGAAGACAACCAGCAAGTGCTGACCAACGCCTTCGGCCAGCAGCGCATCGACCAGCGCCTGAGCGACTTCTCGCGGTTGCTGACGCGCCTGGTGCTGGAACTGACCAACGCCGACCTGCTCGCCTCCACCGCCTCCGGCGGCGCCATGGCGCGGCAGATGGAAGACCAGTTGCAACGCCAGCACCAGGCCCTGACCCGCCTGCATGACCGCCGCTGGCTGAGCCTGCTGGACGCCACACGGGCGGTCGGCAGCTTTGATGGTGAAGTGGGTGTCGAAGGCGAAGTTTCGCCAGACAGCGGTTTCGATGCGCCGGGCAACCCCGAGTCGAAACGCGTGGGCGTTTATGGCGTTGGCGATTACCGTCTCAATGAAGCCCTGACTGTCGGTGCCAGCCTGAGCTTCCAGCGCAGCCGCGACGCCCTCGACCACGGCGGGCGCATCGAAGGCGACGCCTGGCAGGCCGGGCTGTTTGCCCTGCTCAACGACGGCGGCCCGCAATGGCTGGCCGGCGAGCTGAGCGCCGGGCATACAAGCTTTGATACCAAGCGCTCGGTGTACATCCAGGCCAGCAACGGCCCGGTGCTGCTCGACCAGCGCCTGTCCGGCGACACCTCGGCGTGGTTCTGGGGCGCGCGGCTCGACGGCGGCTACGACTTCAGCTTCGGCGCCTTGAAGACCGGCCCGGTCGCGGGCCTGGACTACATGCACTACCGCATCGACGACTTCCACGAAGACGAAAGCCTGCGCACCGCCCTGGGCTACGAGAAGCAGAACTACGACGCCCTCGAAGCCAGCCTCGGCTGGCGCCTGCATGGCAGCGTCGGCCTGGGGGCGAACATGGCCCTGCAACCCTACGCCAGCGTGCGCTGGGTACGCGAACTGGCCGATGGCCGCCTGGACGAGATCGACCTCACCAGCAATGCCGACGGCCGTGTGCGGGTAGCGGACATGGGCAGCGTCGACAAGGACTTTGGTCGCGCGCAAGTGGGCGCGCAGTTGATGTTCACCGAGCAGTTGGGGGTGTTTGCCGAGGTCAACAGCCGCTTTGCCCATAGCGAAGGTAATCAGGCTGGCTACTCGCTGGGCGTGCAATGGCAGTTTTAACCCTGTAGGAGCGGGCTTGCCCCACGATAGCGGTCTGTCAGTCATATCGCAATCGCGGGGCAAGCCCGCTCCCACAGGAACAAAAGGATATAAAAATAACAAAACAATCTAACAATTTGGAATAAACAAATTGAAGGGCCTGCGCGGGCTCCTTATATTTTCGGGCATGCCTTGCCCTTGAATCCCAGGAGTCCGCCCATGTCGCACACGCCCCATTCCCCTCTGCGTCGCCTGCTCACCGGCGGCCTGTTTGCCGCCCTGGCGGCGCTGATCCTGCCCGCCCCGCTGGCCCATGCCGAAGCGAGCAAGACCCTGCGCATCGGCTACCAGAAGTTCAACAGCATCAACATCCTCAAAGGCAGCGGCGCCCTGGAAAAAGCCCTGGAGCCACAAGGGGTGAAAGTCAGCTGGTACGAATTCGCCGCCGGCCCGCAGTTGCTTGAAGCGCTGAGCACCGGCGCCATCGACCTTGGCCATGCCGCCGATGCACCCTCGGTATTTGCCCAGGCTGCCGGCAAGCCGGTGGTGTACCTGGCTGCCGAGCAGCCCTACCCCAAGGGCATCGGCCTGGTGGTGCGCGACCAGGACCACATCGCCAACGTCGCCGCCCTCAAGGGCCAGCGCGTGGCCACCGGTCGCGGCTGGAACGCCCAGTACCTGCTGGCCGTGGCCCTGCAGGATGCCGGCCTGAGCTACAAGGACATCACCCCGGCCTACGTCAACAATGCCGCCGACGCCGTGGCCGCACTGCAGTCCGGTAGCGTGCAGGCCGTGACCCTGTGGGACCCGTTCCTCGCCGCCGCCGAACAGCAACCGGGCCTGAAGAACCTGCGCGACGGCAGCGGGCTGTCCAACAACCGCACCTTCTACCTGTCCTCGGCGGCCTTTGCCGACGACAACCGCGCGCTGCTGAAGACCTTCTTCAGCGAACTGGCCAAGGTCAGCAACTGGGCCAACCAGAAGCCCGACGAAGTCGCTGCCCTGCTGGCACCGCAACTGGGTATCGGCGCCGATGTGCTGCAGGTGGCCAGCGAGCGGCGCAACTACAACGCCGTGGCCATTGACGCAAAAATTACCGCCGAGCAGCAGAAGCTTGCCGACACCTTCCAGGGCCTGGGCCTGATCCCCAAAGCGCTGAAGGTGGCCGATGCGGTCTACCCGGTGTCGGTCCTGCCCTGAGTACAGACCATGTCCAAGACCATCCGCTTCAACGCTTTCAGCATGAACGCCGCCACCCACCAGTCCCCCGGGCTGTGGCGCCATCCGCGCAACACCAGCGTCGATTTCAATCGCCTGGGTTACTGGACCGACCTCGCCCGCCTGCTCGAACGCGGGCTGTTCGATGCGCTGTTCATTGCCGATGTGCTGGGTATCTATGACGTCTACCAGGGCAGCGCCGACGGCGCCCTGCGCGGCGGCGTGCAGGTACCGGTCAACGACCCGCTGCTGATCGTCCCGGCCATGGCCGGGGTCACCGAACACCTGGGCTTTGGCATCACCTTTTCGCTGACCTACGAGCACCCGTACCCCTTCGCCCGGCGAATGTCCACGCTCGATCACCTGAGCGCCGGGGGGTGGGCTGGAACATCGTCACCGGTTACCTCGACAGCGCCGCACGCAACCTCGGCCTGGCGCGGCAACTGGGCCACGACGAGCGCTACGAGCTGGCCGAGGAATACCTGCAGGTGCTGTACAAGCTCTGGGAAAAAAGCTGGGACGACGATGCCGTGGTGCAGGACCGTGCCAGCGGCCAGTTCCTCGACCCGGCCCGGGTGCACCCGATCAACCACCAGGGCGAGCACTTCCAGGTGCCCGGCATTCACCTGAGCCAACCCTCGCCGCAGCGCACGCCGGTGCTGTTCCAGGCCGGCGCCTCGCCGCGCGGCCTGCGCTTTGCCGCCGACCATGCCGAATGCGTGTTTATCAGCGCGCCGACCCAGGCGGCGCTGAGCGGCTATGTCGAGAGCATCCGCAAGGCCACCCGCGACGCCGGCCGGCCTGAACAGGACGTGCTGATCTATGCCCAGGCGCTGCTGATCGTCGCCGACAGTCGCCAGGCGGCCGAGGCCAGGCTGCAGGAATACCGCCAGTACGTGGACGTCGAGGCGGCGCTGACCCTGCTGTCGGGCTGGACCGGCATCGACTTCGCAGGGGTCGACCCCGACGCGTTGATCGAATACATCGACAACGACGCCGGCCGCACTGCCCTGGCGGTGTTCACCAAGGCCGACCCGAACCGGCGCTGGACCGTGCGCGAAGCGGCCGAGTTCGTCAGCCTCGGCGGCCGCGGCCCGGTGTTGCTCGGTTCAGCGTCAGAGATTGCCGATCAACTGGAAGACTGGCTCGACCACACCGGTATCGACGGTTTCAACCTCACCTATGCGGTAGTGCCCGACGACCTGCACGCGGTGGTCGAGCAGGTGGTGCCCGAGCTGCAACGCCGTGGCCGTTATCGCACGGCATATGAAGACGGAACCTTGCGCCACAAGCTGTTCGGCCGCGGTGACCGTTTGCAGGCCGAACACAAGGGCCGGCTCGTCCAGATCTGATCCCAGGCACTATGCTCTGAACAGTCGCCCAACCGCTGGAGCCTGTTCATGCGCCTTCGCCTTGTCTTGTGCCTGTTGCTGGCCCTCAGCAGCGGCGCCAGCGCCACTGAACAGTGGCACCTGGCGCAGGATGAAGACGGTATCCAGGTGTACCTCAGCGAGGTGCCGGGTTCGCCCTACCAGCAGTTTCGCGGCGTGGCGTTGATCAAGGCCAGCGTGTCGACCTTGAGCGAGCTGCAGGAAAACCTGCGGGTTGCCTGCAAATGGCTGTACGGCTGCGCCGACATGCGCCTGCTCAAGGTCGAGGGCGACAGCACCTGGGTCTACCTGACCACCGCCCTGCCCTGGCCGGCCAGCACCCGCGACATGGTCATCCAGGTGCAGAGCGAGCGCCGCGACGACGGCAGCCTGGTACGGCGCATCAAGGCCGTGCCGGGCATGGTCAAGCATGTGCCGGGGCAGATCCGCGTGCGCCAGCTCCAGGGCCTGTGGACCTTCGTGCCCAAGGGCGAGCAACTCACCGAAGTGACCTACCAACTGCAGGCCGATCCGGCCGGCGACATTCCCTCGTGGCTGGCCAACCAGTTCGTCCTCGATGCCCCCAGCGTGTCCTTGCGCACCTTGCGCGCGGTGGCCGAGCGCCAGGGTGGTTCAGCGCCCTGAGCTGCGCCCTGCATGGTTTTTGTCGTCCGCGGCTTGTTGGCGGCCCGCACCCGAGCCTTAGGCTCGAAAGGGTGTGCCATAACGACAAAAAATGGAGTTGCCATGCCCTTCCCAACCCTGCACCCACGTACCCGCCTGGCCTGCCTGATCACAGCGTGGTGCCTGAGCCAGCCCCTGCACGCCGCCCAGGCCCCGGCCAGCGCCAGCGAACCGACGCGCAGCAGCAATGCCGCTGTGCTGAGCCAACTGCCGTTTGCCGACCGCGCCGATTACCAGGCCGCTACCCGTGGCCTGGTTGCGCCGTTCACCGGCAAGATCAGCGATGCCGCCGGCAAGCCGGTATGGAGCCTTGAGGACTACAGATTTCTCGCCGCCCAAGACAGTCCCGACAGCGTCAACCCCAGCCTCTGGCGCCTGGCCCAGCTCAACGCCCATGCCGGCTTGTTCGAGGTCGCGCCACGTTTGTACCAGGTGCGCGGCCTGGACCTGGCCAACATGACGATCATCGAAGGCGACGACGGGCTGATCATCATCGACCCGCTGACCACCGCCGAAACCGCCCGCGCCGCGCTGCAGCTGTACTACCAGAACCGCCCGCAAAAACCGGTGGTGGCGGTGATCTACAGCCACAGCCACACCGACCATTTTGGCGGCGTGCGCGGGGTCATCGACGAGGCCGACGTCAAGGCCGGCAAGGTCAAGGTGTTCGCCCCCAGCGGCTTCATGGAGCACGTGATGAGCGAGAACGTCTATGCCGGCAACGCCATGAGCCGGCGCGCCCAGTACCAGTTCGGCGTGTACCTGCCGCGCGGCCCCCAGGGCCAGGTCGACACCGGGATCGGCAAGGGCTTGACCACCGGTGGCAGCATCACCCTGATCGAACCCACCGAGCTGATCAGCAAGCCCTACGAGACCCGCACCGTGGCCGGTATCGAACTGGAGTTCCAGCTGACCCCGGGCACCGAAGCGCCAGCGGAAATGAACCTGTACCTGCCGCAGTTCAAGGCCCTGGGCATTGCCGAAAACGCGGTGCAGACCCTGCACAACATTCTCACCCCGCGCGGCGCCCAGGTACGTGACGCCAAGGCCTGGTCGCAGTACCTGGACGCCAGCCTGAGCCGTTACGGCGACAAGACCGAGGTGCTGTTCGGCCAGCACAACTGGCCGACCTGGGGCGCAGAGCAAGTGCGTACGCTGATCGCCGACCAGCGCGACATGTATGCCTTCCTCAACGACCGCACCTTGCACTTGCTCAACCAGGGCCTGACGCCGATGGAAATCGCGCAGAACATGCAGACCCTGCCCGGGGAGCTGGCGAACAAGTGGTACGCCCGTGGCTACTACGGCTCGCTGAGCTTCAACGCGCGGGCGGTGTACCAGCGCTACATGGGTTTTTACGACGGCAACCCGGCCAACCTCAACCCGCTGCCGCCGGTCGAGAGCGCCCGGCACTATGTCCAGGCCATGGGCGGCGGCGAGGCGGTGCTGGCCAAGGTGCATGCGGCGATGGACAAGGGCGAGTACCGCTGGGCGGTGCAACTGGGCAACCAGCTGCTGTTTGCCGAGCCCGACAACGCCCAGGCGCGCAGCACTCAGGCGCAAGCGCTGGAACAGCTCGGTTACCAGAGCGAGAACGCCACCTGGCGCAACATGTACCTGACCGGTGCCATGGAACTGCGCGATGGCCCGCCGAGCCAGGCGGGCAGTTCGGTGTCGGTGGACATGGTGCGGGCGCTGACCGCGGACATGTTCTTCGACTACATGGCGGTGCGCGTCGATGTCGACAAGGCGGTGGGCCATGACCTGAACCTGAACTGGAGCTTTACCGACCCGGACCAGGCCTACAACCTGACCTTGCGCAATGGCGTGCTGACCCACCGCGCGGGCCTGAACCCCAAGGCCGATGCCAGCTTGAGCATGAACAAGGCGACCCTTGAACAGATCAGCCTCAAGCAACTGGACTTCCCGACGGCGATGCAAAAAGGCCTGATCAAGGTCGAAGGCAACGGCAAGAAAATCGCCGAACTGCTGGGCACCCTCGACAGCTTCAGCCCGCAGTTCAATATCGTTACGCCTTGAGGGCCCTCATCGCTGGCAAGCCAGCTACCACAGGTCTGAGTACACCGCACCTGTGGAAGCCTGCCTGCCGGCGATCGAGCCCGCAGGGCTCGTGTGCTACTTGGCCCAGCGACGCAATTGCGAAGGGGTGTAATCGTCAGTCCTGGCAGTAAACCCTACGCGCATCGGCGCCTTCTCTTCGTTGCTCAAGCCACCGGCGTAATAACGCCCGGAGATCAGGTCGTACGAAGTCTCCAGCACGTTGTAGGTAAAGTCGTGATCATAGTGCTGGATCGCATGCAGCTCCGAGCTGCGCCACAACTCGCCGCGGCTGTCGTACTGATCCACCTGGGCGATCTGCCAGCTGTCTTCGTCCAGATAAAACCTGCGCTTGCTGTAGATATGCCGGGCACCGGGCTTGAGTGTGGCTTCGACCACCCAGACCCGATGCTTTTCATAGCGGGTATAGGCCGGGTTGATGTGGTTGGGCTTGACCAGTTCATCGAGCTTCACGGCGCGGCTGCCCAGGCGATAGCTGTTGTAGGGAATGTACAACTCCTGCTTGCCGATCAGCTTCCAGTCAAAGCGGTCCGGCGCGCCATTGAAGCCATCGATATTGTCGGCGGTGATCAGGCCGTTGCTGTAGCGCGCGCTGTTGTCATAAGCCAGCATCGGCGCCCGTCGCACTCGCCGTTGCGCCGGCAGGTATTGCCAGGCCGCACGCGGCTCGACGACCTGGTCGAGCGGTTCGTGCACCAGCACGGTCTCGCCGGCCAGGCGCGCCGGCTCCAGCACCCGGCTCTTGAACATGAACAGCACATTGGCGTTGGGTTCAAGGCCGGTGACCGCTTGGGCAAAACTTACCAGCGACTGCGCGCGGATATAGCTGACCGCACCGTTCTCACGCACCAGGGCAATACTGCTGAAGCGCTCAAAGCTGCCACCACGCCAGCGGGTCATGTGGTTCCACATCACCTCCATGCCTTCGGTCGGCAGCAGGAATGGAATACCGCGTGTGTAGTCGTGCAGGCCGTTGCCGCCATCGGCGAGAGTGGTCTTGCTGGCGTTGCTGCGGCTGTCGGCAAGTATCGCAGCGGGCAAGCGCGCACTGCGATGGGTCGGGTACACCGGCATCTGGTAGCTGCCCGGGTAGCGCTTGAACATCGCTATCTGGCCGGGGCTGAGCGCACTCTGGTACTGCCCGAGGTTTTGCGCGGTGATAGTGAACAGCGGCTTTTCACTGGCGAACGGGTCACTGTAGCCGCCGTTGCCATCGAGGCTGCCGGCGGTTTTGTCGAGGCCGCCGGTCCAGGCCGGGATGCTGCCGTCGGCATTGCCGGCGCGCTCCGAGCCCATGGGTGTGAGGGTCTTGTCCAACGGGCCGAGGTCTGTGCTCTTGGCCTGGGCCAGGGCGCTGACGCAGGTCAGGGCCAACAACAGGGGATGGATACGCATTTTTATTGTTCTCCTTAGAAATCGACCTTGAAGCTGACCGAGGCAAAATCACGGTCATCAAGGGTGCTGTAGTGGTTGGAACCGAAGAAGCTGTTGTAAGCCAGCTCCACGCTGTAATCGTTGAGGTAGTTGGCGGTAAGACTCAGGCCCAGGGCCTGCTGGCCTTCCTGGAACGGCCCGAGCGGGTCGTAGGAATAACCCTCGACGTCATGGCGCCAGTTGACCGCCGGAATCAGGTTCACGCCGGGCAACACATCGCTGTATTCAAGGCTGGCGCGCAGGCGATAGCCCCAGGACCAGTCGGTGGCAAAGCCCTTGTCGGTGCAGTAGCGGTTGGTCACTCCAGAGGCGACGCTGTTGCAGGCGCTGCCATTGCGCGGTGCGCTGCGGCCAAAGGCGGCATTGCGGCCCAGGCGCTCGTCACCGAGGCCGTCGATATGCACCACGCCGACTTCACCGAACAGGCTCAGGCGGGTGGCGCCGAGCACGTTGTCGATGGCCTGGGTCGCCGAGCTGGTCAGTTGCCACACGCCTTTGCGTTCCCAGCCATCCAGGCGATCGCCAGCGCGGATGTTGAAGCCCTCGGGCAATTGCACCCACGAGTTGCCGGCCGCTCCGGAGACCACCGCGGTGGTGACATCCGGGGCGTTGAAACTCAGCGGCATGTTCGGCCGATAACTGAGCTCGGCCGCCAGCGATATGCCGCTGTTGGGCTCGACGCCGTTGATGCTCAGCCCGTACAGGCGGATGTTCTCGGGGAAGGCCGCAGCGTACGAAGGCCCCTGCCCGCCCCCGGGAAAATTCCCTGGCAGCGCGGTGTTGCGCGCATCGAGGGTCAGGTACGGCAGGCGCGAGTGGTAGTTGATGAAGTACAGCGCCGCCTCGGCATCATTGAGCGCCGGCAGCATCTGGCGCAGGGCAAAACCGAACTGGCCGTTGTCGGACGGCGACTCGTTGCCACGCGCGCTGGCGTACAGGCCGCTGGCCTGCATCTGCTGGTCAGTGAGCACCTGGCCCAGGTACAGCGGCCCGCAGCCCGGCTGGATGACATCGCTGCCGGCAAAGAAGGTGCCGCAGCCATCGAGCACGCTGGGCCGCCAGTTGTACTGGTAGAAACCTTCAAGGTTGAGAGTGTCAGATACGCCGAAGCTGAACGAGAGCATCTCCACCGGCAGCTGGCCTTCCTTGATCTCGACCCCGGGGCGGTTGAAGGCGGTGATGTCCAGCGGGTTGATGACGTTGATACCGTTTTGGATCAGCAGCGCCTCACCCCACGACAGCACCTGCTTGCCAAACTTGAAACTCAGCGGATGACCGGCCAGCTCGAAGTCTTTCCACAGGTAGGCGTCGAGCACTTGCAGGCCCTGGAACCTGGCCAGGTCATCCCAGCCGCTGTCGTCGAAATCCTTGAAGCGGCCGTCGCCGGTTTCATAGGCATGGTCGTACCAGTACTTCAGGCGCACAAAGGCGCCCTGGCCCTGGCCGTCGAGGCTGAAATCGGTCAGGCCCTTGAAGGTTTGCGAGATCGGGTCGCCCTTCTTGAAGTTCAGGCGGTTGTCGTCGGCACTCACGCCCGTGCCATCGGCGTTCACGCCCTGGGCCTGCAGGGCATTGGCGCGGGTCATCAGGTGGCGGTCGGGGCTCTGGGTCGACCAGCTGCTGCCCAGGCTCAAGGTGCTGCGGGTGGTGAAACTCCAGTCTTCATTGATGTCGAAACTGGCGGCCTGTGCCGGTACTGCGCAGGCCGCCAACAAGGTCAGCAGCAAAGGTGATGGGGTTGAGCTTGTTGTTGTCATTATCGAGCTCCAATAGGGATCAAGCCCGATCAAGATGCCCAAGTGCCCGCCGCCACACGCAAGCGGCGCACGACAAAAAACGATCATCAAGGCGTTGCGAAAAATGCCCCTAGGCCGGTTGCAATCCGCTCAGGCGAAACTGCTTGGGCGTGACCCCGAACTGCTTGCGAAAGGCCCGGATGAAATTGCTCGGCTGGCGGTAGCCGAGGCGTTCGGCAATTCGCTCGATGGGCTGGTCGCCCGCCGCCAGCCAGTGGCGAGCCAGGTGCAGGCTGTCTTCGCGTACCTCGGCCAGGCCCGCGCCTTGCCACTGGCGCAGCATGCCCTGGTGCAGAAAAGCATTGGCACCGGGCAACGCCAGTTCGAGCGCGCCCGGCGCCAGTTGCAGGCTCAACCATGGGCCACTGACCACCGCCACGCCCCAGCCCTGCAACCAGCGTCCTGCCGCCTGCTGCGGTAGCACGCTGACCTGAGTGAACACCTGCGCCGGCGTGCGCCCGGCGCGTCGGGCGATGTTGCGCACCAGGCTCAGTACCACGGCGTCGAGCATGTAGTGATGGGGTTGCTGCTGATAGCGGCGCAGGTGCAGGCTCGACGCCTCCAGGCTGACCAGCAGGCAGTTGGTCACCAGTGGCAGGTAGCGGATAAAACACTCAAGGCTGTCGCCGACGGTGGCGGCCGAGTCGAGCAGGATGTTCAACCCCTGCAGCGAATGGGTGGCCATGCCCGGGACCAGCTCGCAACCGAACTCATGACCGGCGCCAGCGGCCTCGCATTCGCGCAACAGCTGCTCGACCTGCGCCGCCCCTATCCGGCTTTGCCCGTGCAACTGCGCAGGCTCCATGTCGGCCCGTTGCAACAGCAGGTTCACAGGCAGCCCGCAGCCCTGGGCATGAGCGACCAGGGTGCGGGTCAAGGCGGCGCAGACATAGGGCGAAGCAAGCATGGCAGGTCACGCAAAATGATCAGGCCCTGAGTTATGCCAGCGGCTACACTATCGATCAAATGCATAAAAAGTATCCGTAGCATGCAAGGGGCGCATGATGGACCTTCGACAACTTCGCCACTTCGTGGCCCTGGCCGATTATCGCGGGTTCGTGCGCGCTGCCGATGCCGTCAACCTTAGCCAGCCGGCCTTCAGCCGCAGCATCCAGACCCTGGAACGCGATCTGGATTGCGCCCTGGTCGAGCGTGGCAGCCGTGAATTTCGCCTGACCGGCCAGGGCCAACTGGTGCTGCAACACGCCCGGCGCCTGCTGGCCAGCAGCCAGAGCCTGCACAACGAGCTGCTGCAATACAACGGCCTGGAAGGCGGCGAGCTGAGTTTCGGCAGCGGCCCCTACCCGGCCCAGTTGCTGGTGCCCGAGGCGCTGGCGCAGTTCATTCACGACCACCCGCTGGTGCGCGCGCGCTTTCACCAGGGCGACTGGGAGCAACTGGGCAGCTGGCTCAAGGAGCAGCAGATCGAGTTCCTGGTGGCCGACTCGCGCTACTTCAAGGACGACCCGCGCTACCAGGTGCAGGCGCTACGGCCACGGCGCGGGCGGTTTTTCTGCCGGGCCGGGCACCCGCTGGCCGCGCGCGCCGGGCTCACCCTCAGGGCCCTGCTCGACTACCCGATCGCCGGCACGCGCATCCCGCCGATGATCCGCAAGATCCTCGCCCGCGCCCAGGGTACCCAAGACTTTGTCACCAGCGTCGAATGTGCGCAGTTCGATGCCATTCGCCGGGTGGTGATGCGCTCGGACGCCATTGGCCTGGCCACCGCCGAAGCCCTGCACGAACGGGTCGAGGCCGGTGAGATCCAGCTGCTGAGCTTCGTCGATGTGGATGCCAACGACCCTGACCTGCAGCTGCAGTACGGCATCGTCAGCCGCGCCGGCGACAGCCTGACACCCGCGGCGCAGGCGATGATCGCGGCTATCCTCAGTGTCGATCAACAATTGCTGGTGAGCCGCTCATGAAGCCCGTGCCGCCCAATGCCTTCTACGCCCCGACCCTGCTGCCAGCCATCGAGGAACTGCAGCAACGCGGGGTGAGCCAAACGCTGATCGAGGCAGTGTTTCGCCGTAGCCTGTTCGAGTTGCGCACGCCGTTCCTGCGCGTGCCGTTGCTGCTGTCGCGGCGCTTCTGGACCCTGGCCCTGAGCGAAAGCCACGACCCCTTTATCGGCCTGGCCGCCGGCCGGCGTTTTGTTTCCACCGCCACCAACGGCCTGACCTACCTGTTCGATGTCGCCGCCTCGCTGGACAGCGCCTGCGCCTACTTTGTCGAGTACTTTCCGTTTTTCAACGGCCATTTCCGTGCCCGCATCGAGCGTAAAAATGGCCAGGTCAGCCTGCGCCTGCAGGACTGCGGCAGCCTCAAGGCCACAGCACCGATCACCGATTACATGCTCACCAGCCTGTGCAGCCTGCTGCGCCGCAAACTGCTGGCCAGCGGCCTGGAGCAGGACCCGATCATCGCCATCGAGCTGGCCCACCCGGCGCCGGCCGACACCCGCGTGCATCCGCACGCCTGGCGCACGGCGGTGAGCTGGGGCCACGCCGAACATGGCATCGGCCTTGACCCAGGGGTGTTCGAACAGGCGCTGACGCCGGGCAACCAGGCACTGGAACAGTTGCTGGTGGAGCTGCTGCAACAAACCCAGCGCAACAGCCAGCCGACCCTGCTGGAACTGGCCAGCGACCACCTGGCCGTGAGCCTTGCCAACAGCGAGCGCTGGGCGACATTCTGCAGCCACCAGCACCTGCTCGAACGCACCGCGGCCCGGCGCCTGAAAGCACTGGGCTGGAGTTATACCGAGCTATTGGACGAATACCGCCGCTACCGCGCCGAAGACCTGCTGCACGGCAGTGAGCTTGAGTTGGTGCAGATCGCCGACCAGCTCGGCTACAGCGACGTGCAGAGTTTTCACCGCGCCTGCCTGCGCTGGTTCGCCTGCGCGCCCGGGGCCTATCGCGGGCGCTGAGGGTTTCAGAGCACTTCGAACAAGCCGGCGGCGCCCATGCCGCCGCCCACGCACATGCTCACCACCACGTACTTGACGCCACGGCGCCGGCCTTCGAGCAAGGCATGGCCGACCATGCGTGCGCCACTCATGCCGTAGGGGTGGCCGATGGCGATGGCGCCACCATTGACGTTGAGCCGCGCCGGGTCGATGCCCAGGGTCTGTGCGCAATACAGCACCTGGCAGGCGAAGGCTTCGTTGATTTCCCACAGGCCGATGTCATCGACGCGCAAACCGTGCTGACGCAGCAACTTGGGGATCGCCAGCACCGGGCCGATGCCCATCTCCTCGGGGGCCAGGCCGGCCACGGCGATGCCGCGATACAGGCCCAGTGGCCTGACCCCGCTACGCGCCGCCAGCGTCCCGCTCATCAACACGCTGGCACTGGCACCGTCAGACAACTGGCTGGCGTTGCCGGCGGTGATGCAGCCGCCTTCGCGCACCGGCGTCAGGTTTTGCAGGCCCGCCAAGGTGGTTTGCGGGCGGTTGCCTTCATCCTGGGTCAGCTGCACGTCCTGGTAGCTGATCGCCCCGCTGAGCTTGTCGACGACTTTCTTGCGCACGCTGACCGGCACGACCTCATCGGCAAACAGCCCCGCTGCCTGGGCTGCTGCCGTGCGCTGCTGGGATTGCAGGCTATAGGCATCCTGGGCTTCGCGGCTGATGCCGTAGCGCTTGGCGACGAGCTCGGCAGTGAGCAGCATGGGCATGTAGGCATGCTCGGCCATGCGCACTACGCTTGCGTCCTGCTCGGCCGCTGCGGCCTGCATATGGGCGTTCTGCACCAGGCTGATCTGCTCCTGGCCGGCGCCGATCACCACCTGCATGCCGTCGACCATGATCTCTTTGGCGGCAATCGAAATCGCCATCAGCCCCGAGGCGCACTGGCGGTCGATGGTCTGGCCGCTGACCGACAGCGGCAAGCCCGCCGCCAGCACCGACAGGCGCGCCAGGTTGGTCGCAGCGGTGCCGCTTTGCATGGCGGTGCCCAGCACCAGGTCGTCGATCTCGCCGGGTTCGATGGCGGCGCGTTCGACCGCCGCGCGAATGGCCACGGCGCTCATCGACGGTGCCTTGAAGTCATTGAAGGCGCCGCGAAAGGCCTTGGCTATCGGCGTGCGCGCGGTTGAGACAATTACGGCGTCTTGCATGGCGATGTACTCCAGTCAGTCACAACGCAAACGGCCCAATGCCGCCCGCAGGGGTTCAGGGATGGTTAGCGGACGGTTGCTGGCGCGCTCGACAAATACGTGAACAAAGCGCCCCACTGCGCAGGCCTGCGGCTGCCCGGCCTTGAAGATGCCCAGGCGGTAGTGCACCGAGCTGTTGCCCAGCTTGCTCACCGCCAGGCCGACCTCGATGCGCTCGGGAAAGGCAACTGAGGCGAAATAATCGCAGCTGGAATTGACCACCAAGGCAATCACTTCACCCTGGTGGATATCCAGCCCGCCGTGCTCGATCAGGTAGCTGTTCACCGCGCTGTCGAAAAAGCTGTAGTAAACGACGTTGTTGACGTGGCCATAGACGTCGTTGTCGTGCCAGCGCGTGGTGATCGGCTGGAAGTGACGAAAGGCCTCGCGCCCGGGCTGCTCCATCAGAACGCCTCCCGATAAATCGCCAGGGCATCGGCTTCACTGACCTCGCGCGGGTTGTTGACCAGCAGGCGTTGCTGTTGCATGGCATCGCGGGCCAGCTGTTCGAGACTGCCCTCAGGCACACCGGCATCGCGCAAGCGGCTCGGCAGGCCGCAGCGCGGGCTCAGTTCCGCCAGCTCATCGATCATCTGCGCGGTGAGGCTGTGCACATCGCCGGCGCGCAGGCGCTCACCCAGCAGCAGCGGCGCTAGCTCGGCATACAAGGGCGCCGCCGCTTCAGCGTTGAAGCGCAGCACATGGGGCAGCACCAGGGCGTTGGACAGCCCGTGGGGGATATGAAAATGCCCGCCCAGCGGATAGGCCAGCGCATGCACCGCCGCCACCGGCGCGTTGGCAAACGCCTGGCCGGCCAGGCACGCACCGAGCAGCATGGCCTGGCGCGCCTCGCGGTTGCTGGCGTTGTGCACCGCCTGGTCAAGATTGCCCGCCAGCAACTTCAACGCCTCGCGGGCCAGCAGGTTGGACAACGGGTTGCGCTTGAGCTTGCTGGTGTAGGCTTCGATGGCGTGAACCATGGCGTCGATGCCGGTCGCAGCGGTAACGGCTGGCGGCAGGCCGAGGGTCAGGTCGGCGTCGAGCAGCGCAAGGTCGGGCAGCAACAGGTTGGAGACCACGCCCATCTTGCTGTGCTCGCCAGTGGTGACGATGGCAATCGGGGTGACTTCCGAACCGGTGCCGGCGGTGGTCGGTACCTGGATCAACGGCAAGCGCCGGCCACGGGCCTGGTCGACGCCATAGATATCGCTGAGCAGTTGCTGGCATTGCGGGTGCGCCAGCAGCGCCACCAGCTTGGCGACGTCCATGGAACTGCCGCCGCCAAAGCCGACGATCAGGTCGGCGTGCATCGCCCGCGCCTGCAGCACCACCTCCAGCACACAGGCTTGCGGCGGGTCGGCCTGCACCTGGTCGAACACCTCTACGGCCAGGCCGTGCTGGGCAAAAGCGGGCAACAGTGGCTCGAGCAAACCCAGGCGGGCAATGCCCGGGTCGGTGACGATCAACACCGCCCGCGCCCCCCGCTCGCGGCACAGGCTGGCCAGGCGCAAGGCGGCGCCGGCTTCGCAGAGGATCTGCGCGGTGGTAGCAAAACTGAATGAGTGCATGCGGCGTCCCTCGTTGTTGTTGTGATGCCCGCAGGTAAATCAGAAAGCGAAATCGGCCTCCGGCAGGCTCATCAGGCAACCAGCACCGGCCAGCAAGGCTTCACGGTGGGCGCCGGCACGCGGCAAGACTCTGCGCAGGTAAAAGTCCGCCGCCTGCAGCTTGGCCTGGTAGAACGCCGCCTCGCTGCTGCCGGCCGCCAGGGCCGCGCTGGCGCGCTCTGCCGCTTGCAGCCACAAGGCCGCCAACAACACATAGGCCGAGTAGGCGAGAAAATCCACCGACACCGCGCCGATCTCTTCCGGGTCGTGGCGGCAGGCCTGCAACACCGACTCGCCCAGCGCCCGCCACTGCTGCAGGCACTGCCCTACCCGCTCGGCCATCTGCGCCTGACGGCTAGCCTGGGCCACCTGCGTTGCCAGCTCATCGATCAGCGCATTGAGCTCACTGCCGCCATCGCCGAGCAGCTTGCGCCGAACCAGGTCCAGGGCCTGGATGCCGTTGGTGCCCTCGTACAGCTGGGTGATGCGGCTGTCGCGCATCAACTGCTCCATGCCCCACTCGCGGATAAAACCATGACCGCCGTAGAGCTGCACGCCGAGGCTGGCGACTTCCTGGCCGCAGTCGGTGAAGAAGGCTTTGACGATCGGGATCAGCAAGGCGGCGCGACGTTTTGCAGCACTGCAATGGTGTTCAAGATCGAGCTGGCGCGCGGTGTAGGCGGCGAGCATGCGGCAGCCTTCGCTGAGGGTCTTCTGGGTCAGCAGCATGCGCCGCACATCGGGGTGGACGATGATCGGGTCGGCGGCTTTGTTCGGCGCCTTGGCGCCGCTGATGGCCCGCGACTGCAAGCGCTCGCGGGCATACACCAGCCCCCCCTGGAACGCCGCCTCGGCAATGCCCAGGCCCTGCAGGCCGACCTGAAAGCGTGCGTCGTTCATCATGGTGAACATGCAGGCCAGGCCCTGGTTGGCCTCGCCCACCAGCCAGCCGCTGGCGCCGTCGAAGTTCATCACACAGGTGGAGGCGCCCTTGATGCCCATCTTGTGTTCCAGCGCGCCGCAACTCAACGCGTTGCGCGCGCCGAGGGTGCCGTCGGCGTTGACCAGCCGCTTGGGCACCAGGAACAGGCTGATGCCCTTGACCCCGGGCGGTGCATCGGGCAAACGCGCCAGCACCAGGTGGATGATGTTGGCGCTCAGGTCCTGCTCGCCGCCGCTGATGAAAATCTTGCTGCCACTGAGCTGGTAGCTGCCGTCGGCCTGGGGCATGGCGCGGGTACGCAACAGGGCCAGGTCGGTGCCGGCCTGGGGCTCGGTAAGGCACATAGTGCCGGTCCATTCGCCGCTGACCAGTTGCGCCAGGTAGCGTTGCTTGAGCGCGGCGCTGCCATGGCGATCCAGCGCCAGCACCGTGCCTTCGGTGAGCCCGGAGTAGATGCGAAACGACAGCGACGCGGCCATCAGCATCTCGTGAAAACTGGCCGAAACCATCTGCGGAAAACCCTGGCCGCCGAAATCCAGCGGCCCGGTCATGCTCGCCCAGCCCTGCTCGACGTAGCGTTTGTAGGCCTGGCGAAAGCCATCGGGCGTGGTCACCTGACCGTCGTGCAAACGACACCCCTGCTCGTCACTGTTGCGGTTCAGCGGTGCGACCACTTCGGCGGCAAAACGGGCGCCCTCTTCGAGCACGCCATCGATGGTTTCGCGGTCCAGGCCGTTGCCCAGTTGCTGGCAATGGCCGCTGACATCGAACAGCTCGTGCAGCACGAAACGCATATCGCGCAGCGGTGCCTGATAGCTCATGCCCGGCCCTCCTGGACAACTGCAAAGTCTTTGCCGGCGGCAACCAAACGGGCAATCAACGGCGCTGGCCGCCAATGTTCACCCAGCATGCGCTGCAAGCGTTCCAGACGCTCCTGAATCGAGGCCAGGCCCTGACTGTCGGCCCAGTGCATCGGCCCGCCAACCGCGGCCGGAAAGCCGTAGCCATTGAGGTAGACCCGATCGATGTCGTGGCTGTTGGCGGCAATGTTCTCTTCGAGGATCTTCGCCCCTTCGTTGACCAGCGCCAGCAGGCTGCGCTCGACGATTTCCGGGGCGCTGATCAGCCGGCGGCGATAGCCCAGGCCGGCAGAAACACGCTCGATCAGGGCATCGACCTCTGGGTCGTGCTCGGCCTCGCGGCTGCCTTCGGCGTACTGGTAGTAACCACGGCCGGCCTTCTGACCGAAGCGGCCGAGCTCGCACAGGGCGTTGTCGACCTGCACCAGCGGGCTGTCCATGCCCTGCCCGGCCAATTGGCGCGCGCGCCATTCAAGGTCGACACCGACCACGTCGTACATGCGAAACGGGCCCATGGCAAAACCGAACGCCTGCAAGGCGCCATCGACCTGGTGGGGCAGCGCGCCTTCGAGGAGCATCTTGCGCGCCTCGTCGGCGTAGGTTTTAAGCATGCGGTTGCCGATAAAGCCGCGGCAGTTGCCAGCCACCACGGCGATCTTGCCCAGGCGCTGGCCCAGGGCTTTGGCCTGTTCAAGCACGGCCGCCGAGGTGTGCTGGCCGCGAACGATTTCCAGCAGTTTCATGATGTGCGCAGGGCTGAAAAAGTGCAGGCCCAGTACCTGCTGCGGGCGCTGGGTGACGGCGGCAATGGCGTCGATATCCAGCGCCGAGGTGTTGCTGGCGAGGGTCGCGCCGGGCTTGAGGGTGCGGTCCAGGGTGCGGAAGATTTCCTGCTTGAGCTCAAGGTTCTCGTACACCGCCTCGATCACCAGGTCGACATCGGCCAGCGCTGCGTAGTCGTCCACCGGCCGAATGCGCGCCAGGTTCTGTTCGGCCTGCGCCTCGCTGATGCGGCCCTTGACCACCTGATGAGCCCAGGTGTCGGCAGCCATCTTCAGGCCGGCGCTGACCATCTGCGCGCTGGCATCGAGCCACAACACCGGAATGCCGGCACTGGCCAGGCTGATGACAATCCCCCGGCCCATGGTCCCGGCCCCTATCACTGCGGCCTGCTGCACATCGAAGTCGTTGCTCACACCGGCACCCCTAAGTCGAAAAGAAGGATTGCCGACACCCTAAGCAGCTGCCTACTATTTGAGAAATTTCATTTTCATATGTGTGATATTTGCAATATGAATATATCTACCTTCGACCTCAACCTGCTGCGCATCCTCGACGTGCTGCTGCGCGAGCAGAACGTTTCGCGCGCCGCCGAGCGCCTGGCCCTCAGCCAGCCGACGGTGAGCAACGCCCTGGCGCGCCTGCGTGAACTGCTCGACGACCCGCTGCTGGTGCGCATCGGCCGGCGCATGCAACCGACGCCCAAGGCCCTGGCCCTGGAAGGCCCGATCCGCTCGGCGCTGCAGCAGATCGAGCAAACGCTGAATGTCGGTGAAAGCTTCGACCCGCACCTGAGCCGGCAGACCTTTCGCATTGCCATGACCGACTTCGTCGAACAGCTGTGCATGCCCGGCCTGCTGCGCCGCCTGCAGGAGCGCGCGCCGAACCTGCGCCTGGACATCGCCCCGCTGGCGCCAAGCCTGCCGGTGGATGCCCTCGACCGTGGCCAGCTGGACCTGGTGCTGGGGCGCTTCGACGAGATTCCGGCGCGCTTTGCCCGTCATCACTGGCGCAACGAGACCTTGCAGATTGCCCTGCGCCAGGATCATCCGCTGGTGAACGGCGCACTGGATCTGGACACCTTCCTGCGTCTGCGCCACCTCTGGGTGCATGGCGGGCAGACCCGCGGCATGGTCGATCAATGGCTGGGGGAACAAGGCCTGGCGCGGCAGATCGTCTACACCACGCCCAACTACTTGCAGGCGGCGCACCTGGTGGCGGCGTCGGACTTGTGCGTGGTGCTGCCGACGCAACTGGCACGTCACTTCGCCACGCTGCTGCCGTTGCAGCTGCATGACTTGCCGTTTGCGCTGGAGGCGTTCGAGCTTGAGCTGGTGCACCTGGCCCAGCGCGGGCAGGACCGGGCGCTGGGCTGGTTGGTGGGGGAGATTTTGCGGGTAACTTGAGGGCCTCATCGCGGGTCAAGTCGGGTCGCCGCATCGCCGCTCCCACAGGAGGTTTGTATAACCTGTGGGAGCGGCGGTGCGGCGACCCGACTTGACCCGCGATCGGGTGCTTCAGGACAGCGCTTTTTTCGCCGCCCGCACGTGCAACACCGCGCCCATCAGGGCCACGACAATCGCCGCCGCACCGGTGGAGAACACCAGCACCTGGTAGTCCGGGACAAAGGCCATGGTTACCAGGCAGCCGATGATGAACACGATCACCAGGTAGGTCAGCCACGGGAACAGCCACATTTTCAGACGGATCGGCTTGCCCTCGGCTTCGAGCTTGCGGCGCATCTTCAGTTGCGAGAAGGCGATCACCAGGTACACCAGCAAGGCGATCATGCCGGTGGTGTTCATCAGCACGTCGAGCACGTCTTTCGGGCGCAGGGTTTCGCTGAAGTTGATCAGGGCCACGAACACCGCCACCGAGCACGAACCGATGATCGAGAACACCGGCACGCCGGTGCCGGCACGGGTGATCTTGAAGAACGACGGCGCATCACCACGGGTCGACAGCGAGAACAGCATGCGCGAGGCGGTGTAGTGCGCCGAGATCAGGCAGCTGCTTACCGAAGTCAGCACCACGAAGTTCATCACAAATTCCGCACCCGGAATACCCAGCAGCTCCAGGGTACGACGGTACGAGCCGTAGCCCGAGGTGCCCATCAGCGGGTCGTTCCACGGCACCAGGGCGACGATCAGGAAGATCGAGCCGACGTAGAACAGGCACACCCGCCAGACCACCGAGTTGGTCGCTTTGACGATCTGCTCGGACGGGTTCTTCGACTCGGCGGCAGCAATGGTGACGATTTCGGCGCCGAGGAAGGCGAACATCACCCCGAGCATGGCCACCACCACCGCCTCCATGCCGTTGGGCATGAAGCCTTGCGCGGTGAGGTTGCTCAGGCCGTGGACTTCACCGGTGGGCCACAGGTTGACTACCGCCAACCCGCAGACCACCAGGAAACAGATGATCGCCACCACCTTTATCAAGGCGAACCAGAACTCGAACTCGCCGTAGTGCTTGACGTTGAAGAAGTTGACGCTGATCAGCACCAGGGTGGTGGCCAGGACGAACACGTTGACGCTGATCGACGGGAACCAGCCGTGCAGAATCTTGCCGGCGACGTAGGCTTCCCAGGCCATCAAAATCACCCAGAACCACCAGTACAACCAGCCGATGGTAAAGCCCGCCCAGCGGCCGATGGCGCGCTCGGCGTAGGTGGAGAACGAGCCGGTGTCGGGCGATGAAGTCGCCATTTCACCGAGCATGCGCATGATCAGCACCACCAGGATGCCGCCGGCCAGGTAGGCCAGGATGGCCGCGGGGCCAGCGCTGTGAATCACACTGCCGGAGCCGACGAACAATGCCCCGCCGATAACCCCGGCGATCGACATCATGGTCAGGTGGCGAGACTTGAGCGAAGCGCTGAGCTTGCTCTCGTGCTCCACCTTCGCTGTGGAAGTGGATGTGGATGTTGCGTCCATCAGTAGCTACCTCGTGTTCTTTTTATGCAAGGAAACTCGTGACACCGCCTGCGACAGCGGTCTCACCCATTCGAATCGGTAAAGGTGCGGGCAGCCGCAATCGCCCGGCCCAGGTCATGGGTCGGCGACGCTGCTCACAGGGCCAGCGGATTACCTCTGGTCGGATTGAACGGTGCAATGGCGCGATGGCGGGTCAGTGCCACCTGTGCGCAAGGAGCGGTTGGGCGGTGCCCAAGGGTGAAAGCATGTGTGTCATTGTGATTATTCATACTGCTTCAACGTGCTTTAGCTAGCGATAACAGACCCCTAATGTAAAAATGTCCGACACATAGAGCCATGCACAGCGCGATGAAAAATCCACTGCACTGTACAGGCCGCCGATGCAGTACACCGCGTTTTCCTGCAGGCGCCCGGCGTTACGCACACCTGAAGGCACAGCTTCCCCATGCTTGAATTACGACCCGACGCATCGCCCCCGCTGGTCAACCAGATCATCAACGGGCTGCGGGAGTTGATCGAGAACCAGACCCTCAAACCCGGTGCCAAGGTGCCCTCGATCCGGGCCTTCGCCGCCACCTATTCGGTCAGTACATTCACCGTGGTCGAAGCCTACGACCGCTTGGTCGCCCAGGGTTTGCTGGTCAGCCGCGGCAATGCCGGGTTCTTCGTCAACCGCTCGGCCGTGGAGCTGATCGAAAGCCAGGCCAGTGAGCCGGCGCCGGGCAAGCCGGAATTCAACTCCGAGTGGTACCTGCAGCAAATCTTCGAAAGCCGCCAGCTTGCGTTCAAGCCCGGCTGCGGCTGGCTGCCCAACGACTGGATGTTCGAAGACGGCCTGCGCCGGGGCATGCGCCAGGTTGCCAGCAGCGTGCTGGAACTGAGCGGTTACGGCGACCCCATGGGCCTGCTGGAACTGCGCACCCTCACCGCGCAGAACCTGCAGCAGGACCTGCGCATCGTCGCCAACCCCAACCAGCTGATGCTCACCCACGGCGCCAGCCAGGCCCTGGACCTGGCCGTGCGCACCCTGGTGCGCCCGGGCGACGTGGTGCTGGTGGACGACCCCGGCTACCCCAACCTGATGAGCATTTTGCGCTTTCAGGGCGCGACCCTTCTGGGCGTACCGCGCACGCCCAACGGCTACGACCTCGACCACCTCGAACGGCTGCTCGAACACCACCGGCCGACGGTGTTCTTCACCCAGCCGCACCTGCACAGCCCGACCGCCTCGCGCACGCCGCTGGCGCAACTGCACCGCCTGCTGCAACTGGCCGCGCGCCACGGCTTTCGCCTGGTGGAGAACAACCTCTACGCCGACATGATCAACGAGCCGCTGCCGTGCCTGACCAGCCTCGATCATCTACAGCAGGTGGTGTACGTCGGCAGCTACTCGAAGAGCATCTCGCCGAATGTGCGGGTCGGTTTCATGCTGGCCAACCCCGAACTGATGCAGCAACTGCTGCAACTGAAAATGCGTTCGGGCCTGACCACCTCGCAGGTGATGGAACGGGTGGTGTACGCGGCCATCACCGACGGCCGCTGGCGCAAGCACCTCAAACGCCTGCGCCAGCGCCTGGCCGATGCGCAGCAGCAGGTCAGCGAACAGCTCACGCGGCTGGGTTTCGAGCGCTTTATCGAAGGCGATGAAGGCATGTACCTGTGGACCCGCCACCCGGCCATCGCCGACAGCGCGGCGCTGGTCGACGACGCCCTGGAGCAAGGCATCATGCTCGGCCCCGGGCAGTTGTTCATGGTCGACTCACAAGCGACCGGGTGGATGCGCTTCAACGTCGCGTTCAGTACCGACGCGGCGTTGTGGGAGAAGCTTGAGAAATTGCTGGTCAAGCATGGGCGGCGTCAGTAGGAGCGGGCTTGCCCCGCGATGGCGACAAGGTAATCGATATAAATCGATTATTTTGAAAAACACAAAGCTCAGCGTCTATTTTATTCAACACGCACTCTTACCCATAAACCCCGCCATAGAGCCATACAGATCGCTTTTTCGAACCCCGCACCGTACCAACCAGAAATTTCTTGTAAAAATTTAATTGACACACCTCTGTCACTCTTCTTATTTTCCCTCCCTGCCTCACCTTCATAAAAATAATTTCAAACCCTACGGGCAAGCGCCATCCATGCCAGTCTCTTCGCGTGCAGCACACCAGCAGAACACAGGAACGGTTCTCGACTCCGCAGCGGACGCACACTTCAAAAAGACCCTGAAACTCTGGCAAGTGGTCATCATTGGCCTGGCCTACATCGCCCCGATGACCGTGTTCGATACCTTCGGCATCGTCTCCGGCATCACCAATGGGCATGTGCCCAGCGCCTACGTGCTGGCGCTGCTGGGCATCCTCTTCACCGCGGTCAGTTATGGCGTGCTGGTTCGGCGCTTTCCCGAGTCTGGTTCGGCCTATACCTACACGCGCCGGGCAATCAACCCACACGTGGGCTTTCTGGTCGGCTGGTCGTCGCTGCTCGATTACCTGCTACTGCCGATGGTCAACGCCCTGCTGGCCAAGCTCTACCTGTCGGTGATGTTCCCCGAGGTGCCGGCCTGGGTCTGGGTAGTGGGCTTCGTCACGGTGATGAGCCTGATCAACATGCGCAGCATCAACCTGGTGGCCAACTTCAACACCCTGTTCGTCGCCATCCAGGCGCTGATCATCGGCGTGTTCATCTACCTCACCCTACGCGGCCTGCACAGCGGCGAAGGCCTCGGCACTTCGTGGAGCCTGCTGCCGTTTGCCGACCAAGGCACGCACTTCAACGCCCTGGTCGCCGGCGCCACCATCCTCTGCTTCTCGTTCCTGGGTTTCGATGCGGTGACCACCCTGTCGGAAGAAACCGAGAACGCGCAGAAAGTCATCCCACGGGCGATCTTCCTGATTGCTTTGATCGGCGGCCTGGTGTTCATCGTCGTGTCCTACTACATCCAGGCGTTTTTCCCGACCATGGACCGGTTCCAGGACCACGAAGCGGCCCTGCCGGAAATCGCCCTGTATGTCGGCGGCAAGCTGTTCCAGTCGATCTTCATCTGCTGCACCTTCATCAACACCCTGGCCTCGGGCCTGGCTTCGCAAGCCAGCGTGTCGCGCCTGTTGTACGTCATGGGCCGCGACAACGTCATCCCGCGGCGCTACTTCGGCCGCCTGCACGGTAAATGGAAAACCCCGGTGATCAACATCGCCATCGTCGGGCTGATCTCGCTGTCGGCGATCTTCTTCGACCTGGTGACCGCCACCTCGGTGATCAACTTCGGCGCGCTGGTGGCCTTCAGCTTCGTCAACCTCTCGGTGATCGTGCACTGCTACCTGCGCGAAGGCTGCAACAAGACCTGGCTGGACAAGCTCAAGTACCTGGTGGTGCCGACCATCGGCTTTTGTATCATCGCCATCCTCTGGCTGGACCTGGACAGCCACTCGCTGCTGTTCGGCGGGGTGTGGGCGACGCTGGGGGTGCTGTACCTGGCGTACCTGACCAAGGCATTTAGGGTCGCACCACCCAGCTTCATTGCCGAGTAACTGCCCGTAGGAAACAGCCCGTCGATACTGACGGGCTTTGTGCATTCAACAACCCGACAGAACAAGGACGCCCCCATGCTGCTGCGCCGCCTGCTGATTCAATGGAAGATCACTTTGCTCGCCGGCCTGTGCCTGCTAGCCATCGTGGTGGTGCTGATGGCGGCCACGCTGATGCAGTCGAGCCGCAGCGCCGCGCTGGTCAACACTGCCAACACGCAGATGCTCGACCACAACGCACGCCTGCGCCTGCACACCTCGGCCCAGTTGCAGGCAGCGAATATCCAGCGCTACTTTCGCGATGCGTACCTGTATGGCGATGGCGTCGCGCAACTGGTGATGTTCTTGAAGGCCCAGGGCAACGACAACCTGCGCCACGACCTGACCGAACAGACCCGCAAGGCCTTGGGCAAGAACCCCGACCTGCTCGGCCTGTACCTGGTGTTCCTGCCCAACGCCCTGGACGGCAAGGACAGCGCCTTCAGCGATCAGGCCGCGGTCGGCAGCAACGAGAACGGACGCTTCTCGCTGTACTGGTCGCAGCCCAAGCCCGGCGAGCTGGAGTCCGAAGCCATGCCCGAGTCGATGCTTGCCGACACCAGCCTGTCGGCCAACGGCTCGGCCTACAACCGCTGGCTCACCTGCCCGCTGGAAACCGGTGAAGCCTGTGTAGTCGATCCGTACTTCGACAGCGTCGGCGACCGTACGCCATTGATGACCAGCATCGCCTTCCCGCTCAAGCAGGACGGCAAGATCGTCGGCGTCATGGGCCTGGACATCAGCCTCGACAACCTGCAGCAACTGAGCCTGGACGGGCGCAAGGAGCTGTTCGACGGCAACGGCCAGGTCAGCATCGTCAGCCCTGCCGGTTTGCTCGCCGGGCATAGCCGCGATGCCGCGCAGCTAAGCAAGAAATTCGAGCAAGTGTTCGGCCAGCACGCCAGCGCCGTGGCCGCGCAGATGCGCGCCGGCAAGGCGGCTGAGTTCAGCGATAACGGCGTGCTGCAGGTCAGCCAGTCGTTCGCCCCGGTGCCCGGCGCACAACCGTGGAGCGTGCTGCTGGAAGTGCCCGAACAGGTGCTGCAAGCGCCGGCGATTGAACTCAACGCGCGCCTGGATGCGCACAACAGCAGTGCCAACCTCAGCAGCCTGCTGATGGCCCTGGCCGCGGCCGTGCTGGGACTGGTGGTGATCTGGCTGACCGCCCGTGGCGTGACCCGGCCGATTTTAAGTGTGGCGGCGATGCTCAAGGACATCGCCAGCGGCGAAGGCGACCTGACCCGGCGCCTGGACTACGCCAACAAGGACGAACTCGGCGAATTGACCCACTGGTTCAACCGCTTCCTCGACAAGCTGCAACCGGTGATTGCCGACGTCAAAGCCTCGGTGCAGGACGCGCGCAGCACCGCCGACCAATCGGCGGCGATTGCCAGCCAGACCAGCGCCGGCATGCAGCAGCAATACCGCGAGGTCGACCAAGTGGCCACCGCCTCCCAGGAAATGAGCGCCACCGCCCAGGATGTCGCCCGCAACGCCGCGCAAGCCGCCGAAGCTGCGCGCGGCGCCGACCTTGCCAGCCGCGAAGGCCTGAGCATGATCCGCAACACCACCCAGGCGATCGAACGCCTGGCCAATGAAATGACCGCCGGCATGCAAGAAGTCCAGCAACTGGCCAGCCGCAGCGAGCAGATCGGCTCGGTGCTGGAAGTGATCCGCGCCATCGCCGAGCAGACCAACCTGCTGGCCCTCAACGCCGCCATCGAAGCCGCCCGCGCTGGCGAGGCCGGGCGCGGCTTTGCGGTAGTGGCCGATGAAGTGCGCAACCTGGCCAAACGCACCCAGGACTCGGTGGACGAAATCCGCGTGGTGATCGAAGGCCTGCAACAAGGCACCCGCGAAGTGGTCGACACCATGCACAGCAGCCACCGCCAGGCCCAGGACAGCGTCGCCCAGGCCGAACAGGCGCTACCGGCACTGCAGCGAATTGGCGAAGCGGTGACGGTGATCACCGACATGAACCTGCAGATCGCCTCGGCGGCCGAGGAGCAAAGCGCGGTGGCCGAAGAAGTGAACCGCAACGTAGCGGGGATTCGCGATGTGACCGAGTCGCTGTCGGGGCAGGCGCAAGAATCGGCGCAGATCAGCCAGGCGCTGAACCGCCTGGCCAATCATCAGCAGGGGTTGATGCAGATGTTCCGGGTGTAGCGCTCCCCTGTGGGAGCGGCGGTGCGACGACTCGACTTGACCCGCGATGAGGCCAGCAGCCAATGCACGATCTCACCGCCGCCGATAACTCTTCTTGCCACTGGGCGTCAGGCAGTACACCCCACCCCGCGGCCCCGTGCAGAAGCTTCCGGTCCCACAACCACAGCCCTCACTCGCCCCGCGCAACGGCTGTAGCGCGGGCCGAGCCGCCCTGCCGCCCATGGTCGCCGAGCAACTTTTCTTAGAAGCACTGATCGACCCGTCATTACACAAAAACAGATCGCCATCACATCCAGCAATCCCACCCTTGCGCCCGGAGCAAGGCTTATTACCCGCCAACGCCGTAGACGCCGCCAACACCAGTACCAGGGCCAACCCTAGCCGCCCGTAAAAACAACGTGCCACAGCATTCCCTCCGTAGAATATGGCCGAATGCTATCAGCGTTGCCATAGCTCAGCAAAACCCGGCCATCCGTGCTCCCAGGGCAAAGCTGATTGTCCCCGTCGACTATCAACCCGGTAGCGATCCGCTAAAGGTGTAATGAGTAACGTTCACAGCAAAGTCCAGCGGAAAATCTCACTTTATTCGCTAACTGATTGATCTATATCAATATTTAACCAGTTAACCTATCAACAGATGCCCGCAACTGCCCGTTTAATGCCGAGAATGTCTACACCATTCACGGTGGAGAGTAGAGTTGAAGCGCATCAAGATAGTGTTGTGGACGTTGTTTATCGGCTTGACCCTACTATGGGCACTGGCAGATACCTTTGTGCCCACCCCACTGACTTACTTCTCGCTACGTTCAGTGCTGGTGCAATACACCGGCGTCATCGCCATCGCCGCCATGAGCGTGGCGATGATGCTGGCCGTGCGCCCGCGCCGCCCGGAACCGCTGCTGGGCGGGCTCGACAAGATGTACCGGCTGCACAAATGGCTCGGCATCAGCGCCCTGATATTCGCCAGCGTGCACTGGGTCTGGGCCAAGGGCACCAAGTGGGCGGTTGGCTGGGGTTGGCTGGTCAAGCCGGCCAAGGGCGGCGGCGCGGCGCCGGAACTCGGCGCGATCGAGCAGGCGCTGCGCAGCCAGCGCGGCCTGGCTGAAACCCTGGGGGAATGGGCGTTCTACGCCATCGGCGTGCTGATCATCCTGGCCCTGGTCAAGCGCTTTCCGTACCACTGGTTTGCCAAGACCCACACGGTGCTGGCGGCGCTCTATCTGGTGCTGGTGTTCCACACCGTGGTGCTGCTCAAGTTCGACTACTGGCTGCAACCCATCGGCATCGTCACCGCACTGCTGCTGGTCGGCGGCACGCTGGCGGCGCTCCAGGCACTGTTCAAGCGCATCGGCAAGCAGCGCAAGGTCCAGGGTCAGATCCAGACCCTGATCCACTACCCGCAGGCGAACCTGCTGGAAACCCACATCGCCCTGCAAGCGGGCTGGCCCGGGCACCAGGCTGGCCAGTTTGCTTTTGTGACCTCATCCGAATCGGAGGGGCCGCACCCGTACACCATCGCCTCGGCCTGGGACCCGCAAGCGGCGCAACTGCGCTTTATCACCAAAGGCCTGGGCGACCACACCCGCCGGCTGCCAACGCGCCTGAAAGAAGGCGACCCGGTGACGGTAGAAGGCCCCTACGGCTGCTTCACCTTCGAAGACCAAAAGCACCGGCAGGTCTGGATTGGGGCCGGCATTGGCATCACCCCCTTCGTGGCCCGGCTCAAGCAACTGGCGCTGGAGCCGGACCGTCAACACAGTATCGACCTGTTCCACCCGTGCGGCGCGGATGCTGCCGACGCCATCGACAACTTGCGCGCCGACGCGGCCGCGGCCGGCGTGCGTTTGCACCTGTGTGTGTCTGGCCAAAATGGCCGGCTCAGTGGCGAACGCCTGCGCAAGGAAATTGCCGACTGGCAGCAGGCGAGTTTCTGGTACTGCGGGCCTGCCGACTTTGGCCAGGCCCTGCGTGACGACCTGGTAGCCCATGGGCTGAAGCCGAAAGACTTTCATCAGGAGTTGTTCCAGATGCGCTGACGATCAGAGCACGTGGCGCGCCAGCAACCCGGGCACGGCCGCCACCAGCATCGCCACCCCGGACAGGGTCAACAGGCCCAGTACCAACCGGCGGAAGGTCACCTCGCTGATGCCGATGTACACCCGCGTACCGATCAGCGTCGGCAGCAGCATCGCCGGCGCCACCACCGCGAACATCGGCAGCATCGACGAGGTCACCAGGCCAGTGCCCAGGTACGTGAGCATGGTCACCATCAACATCGACAGATTGAAGTTCTGGATTACCGCTCGCTGCGCGTCGCGATCAAAGCCGCGCAGCGTGCACCACAGCGTCGGTACCGTACCGGTAAAACCACCGATGCCGCCCAGCGCCCCGCCCGCCATCCCCACCACCCCGTCTGCCAGACGCCCGCCGCGCAACCGCGGCAAGCGCGGTGCGGCCAACATCAACGGGCACCAGAGCACCAGCAAGGTGCCGAACACCGCCTTGAACCAGAGCATATCCAGGTAAGGCAACACCCACACCCCCATGGGAATGCCCGCCAGCCCGCCCAGCACAAACGGCCACAACAATCCCCAGCGAAAGCCCCGGCGCATGCTGAACGCCGCAATCAACTGCCCGGTCAGCCCTCCGAACACCGTCAACACCGCCGCCACCTGCGGCTCCAGGCTCCAGGCCCAGAACGACATCGCGACCATGCCGAAGGCAAAGCCCGACAGGCCCTGGACAAAGCCGGCGACCATGGCGCCGAGGGCGATCAGGTAAAGAGGGTCCATGAGGAGTGGCGTCCTTTTCGTGATGACGGAGAATCAGAACTGGCACACATGCTATTACAGTGGGAGCGGTCTTGCCCCGCGATAAGGCCGCCAGATCACTTACCAGCCTTACGCAACCGCAACCGCCGCAGCACCGCAAAACGCTTACAAAACTGCCGATGGTGGTGACTGTTCAACAAAACCAGCGCCACCGCAGGCAGTGCAATCGATGTCGCGGAAAAAAACAGATGGATACCGCCTCCCAAACTGGCGATGGCCATTAGCAGACTCGTCACCGCAACCGCAACGAGACACCATACCCCCCAGGCAAAACCGTTAGCGATCAGACCAGCGCCTACGCCACACACCGCCGCCCCGAGCAAAATCACAATCAGCACATACCCCATGTTCTCGAGATGCCCGGCAAAGTAGGCGTACTCCAGCTGCACCGTTGCCAGCGCAATAGAGGCCATGGTCAAGAAAAACGCGGCGCTGGAGCGGCCCATGTAACGCCCCAAGAACGCCGCCATCCCCGGATACCGCAGCACATCCACAGGCTGCCCCGGCAAGCGCTTGGCTCGCGGAGCCTTGCTGATCTCGACAAACCTTGCATATAGCCGCCGATAGCCCTGGCTGTTGAACACCAGCAGGCCGGCCAGGGGACAGAAAAGCGCCAGGTAATAAACCAGCCCAGGTGGACGCTGGGCATACATCCCCAAAGCGACCAGCAAGCAGCACACCAGCAGTGCCACCAACCACCAGATCAACCGCGTGCTCCCCCACACCAGCAAGAGGTGCAGCAGGGTCGGGATAACCACGCCGTTCTTCACGCCGCGCAGGATGTCGGATGAACTCATGGCGCTCAGAGAGTGTGCGCCGTTAATCACCAGCATCAGGCTCATGAGGGAAGCAACTGACAGCAACCAGCTCAAGGTCAGCAGCGGAAAATTGCGGCGCAGGCAGGCGTTGATTTGTTCTTGGTGATTCATCCGTGAACCTTTGAGGGTGAGGGTTCGATTTTATCGTTTGCCAGACACAGGCTTGAAGTGATTGCGCCGGATATCCGACAGGGTTTTGCTCATTTCTCGATAACGGCGGCTGTTATACGCCAACAGCGCCACCTGCGAAACACGCCTCTCCCAGGCGGATGATCGCATCGGTGAAGGAGATGAAAGTCAGGAAAAATCCGCTCCATAGCAAGGAGTGAGCATTGACGTATGTAAGCCGGCAATTGCGACGGATCTAGCACTGGCCCGTTCTCCTTGCCGAACTCGCTAAGTGAACCCGTCCCGTCCTCGGTTCTCCCTCTCCCGCAACCTCATCAGCCGCCGTCGCATCTCGCGGTGTCGTTCGCTGTTGAACAAAAGCAGAGCCAGCAACGGTGCCAACAGCGCCAGGGTAAAAAGTGGCATGGGCGTGCGGGGGCCATAGGTGGAAAGAGTTAGTAGCATGCACGCGCCAAGCACCATGACGACAAGCCACATGCCGGAGCGCCGCCCTCGAAGCTGAAGCATGTTGCCCACGCTCAGCAGCAAAGAGCAGACCACGAGTGAAGAAATGATGTACTCGGGTAGGTCGGGATGGGTCTTGAAATGAAGCAGGCTCGCGAGTGCTATCGCCAGTGAGAAGGAAAAACAGCTCAGCATCAATGCTGCGGCATAGACGGGGAAGTAGCGCTGTGAAAACCGCGAAGCCATGCTCATCTCAGCGGACTCTCCACTTTTTACGCTGCTTACGTATCACCACCAGACGTTTGCACATCATCCGGTAACGGCGGCTGTTGATCGTGAGCAGGGCAGACAAGGAGGTAGCCAACGACACCGCGAAAAACATCCGGTGGGTGGGGGGTCCGTATGTCGAGAGCGTTGCCAGCAGGCTAATCACAACAAATGTGACGCTGATCCAGACCGTGCTGGTAAAGCCGCGTAGCAACATGTAATGGCCCACGCACAACACGAATGTAGCTGCCAGTAACACAAGCAATAATCGTTTGATGTCATGCACGTAAACGCCAAGGACGTGCACCATTGCAAATGTTATGGAAAAACCTGTAAGAAAAAACCCGGTGACGAAACGGGAAAAATATCGCTTCATCCGTTCAACGACGGCAGGGAGGAGCGTCACCTCGCCACCTCCAACCTGCCACGGTAGGAGCGGGCTTGCCCCGCGATGCGACCAGCAAAAATTGCCTCGTCATTCATTCGTTAGCACCGCCCGCCACACATCGGTTCCGCATCCTGCGTATGACCACCACACGCTTGCACATCTGGCGAAATCTTCGGCTGTTGATCACGAGCAGCGTCGACAGCGGAACCAATAGAGAAAAGACGGAAAACAGCTTATGAGGCGTTCTCTCAACAGTTGAAATCACGGCGAGAAGACAAGCCAATAGAAGCCCGACGATCACCCAGACTCCCCATACCCGCCCCCGAATAAGGACGTAGCTGCCATAGGACAGCAAAAATGCGGCAGTCACTACCGAGCCGACAGCGTATTCATTTTCATAGGGATGATTATGGAAGAAGGCATACGTTACATTCAAAGTGGCAAACGAGAAGGAAGCGGTGGCTAGCAAGATTGCTGAGATCAGTCGCGGGAAATAGAGTCGCCTAAAGGTACGAACATTCACGAATGAATTAATTTTTCAGCCCCCCAAAAAACGTACGAGCAGGAATTGGTGAAGCGAATACAGTCGTCATAATTTTTCACAGACGCCCCCTACTAGCTGCTCCTTGAATCCGCATCCGGCGTATAGCTACCAACCGTTTGCACATCTGACGGTAGCGCCGGCTATTCAGCAGCAGCAAAGAAAATAGTGGAAAGCAAACGGAGATTGTCACTAACAGCTTATACGAGGAACGATAGTAGGTTGAAAGGCTCGCTAGTAGACAAACGCACAAAAGTGCAACCATCGCCCACACACCCCAAACACGCCCTCGGATGACAAAAAATTGCCCGATGCTTAGCAGAACGGCCCCAACGGAAAGCAGGATAAAGGCGTATTCCACTTTATGTGGAAAGCCTGAAAGGTAGACATCAAAGACATTGAGCGTTGCCAACGTGAAGGAAGCGATCGTTGAAAACATAGCAGCTAACATCCTTGGAAAAAACCGACGCACGAATGCGTTCCATAGCTCGGCGCTGATCATATACTTCTTCTCAGTTACCACACGGCTCAAAGTAACGGCCACGCGCCACGCGCTCGCTGGCGCCTGACAACAGCCAGACGTTTGCACATTTGCCGATAGCGTCGGCTATTAATCAGGAACAACGCGAGCAGAGGAATGGAACCCGACATCAGGGCTACAGATTTGTAAGGAGAGCCGCCAAAAGTCACCAGCGTCGTCAGCAAGCATACTACCAATAAAACAGCGATGATCCAGATGCCCCACGACAGCCCCCGAATCACAATGAAGTTCCCCACACTGGTGACCAAGACCCCCACGGCAATAATGCCAAGCGAGATTCCCGATACTTGTGGATGAGCCACAAAATTAGCGTTGATTACATTGGCTGATGCTACAGAGCACGCAAAAATGGTCAGGAAATATGCCGTGATCAGCAGAGGAAAATAGCGGCGCATGAAGGTTCGTACGTTTACGACACGTCTCACTGTTCAGGCTCCTCAAACAGGCTCAATGCTATGGTTTGAATGTTACTACTACCCGCAACGCCAAGAGCACCTGAAATCGAGTCTCGGATCATTGCTGTAGTCGAGTGTTTGAGCTCTGTCGGTGTGTAGCGCTTTTGAATAGTACCCATATGCTGGGCCAGCTTGAGCTGTTTAGCCGTCAGAGAAGGATGCTTGATTAACAACAGCTCGGTAGTCAACGCCTTGCGCTGCTGTCGACTCAAGGTTCTGGTGATCTCATACCAGTTGACGCCCGTTGCTGCTTTGCGCGCCAGCAGAAATCTCACCGTATTCAGCGCGTTTGATACCACGCCAAGTAGTGAAACCACATCAAGTATGGGTACGGCTGTACGATACCAACCTTGCTGATCAAGCAGGTCATTGAGTTCTGGGTTGACCACTTCCTGATAAACCCTGTGAAGACCGATCCCACATTGGAGCCCGGTTGCGACAATACTGGAAATACCGGCAGCGGACACCATTAAACCCAAAGGCCCCGTAAACATTGTCATCATGCCGCCCTTGAGTATCACCACGGCACTGATAATCAGACCTATACACGCTGGCGCCGCACCTGCCGCCTCCCACCACACCCGTGACTCCCGAGGTGTGCGCATGGCCTGGTCTACATACTGCTCAGGCGTCAAATACCGCTTCACCTCCTGCAACACCACCCGCTTAGTCAACACACTACAAATCGGCCGAAACTCCCGCAACGTCACCACGTTGTAGTCCGCATCGATGTACACCACCCCCGCGCCGACGATCCCAGGATCGGCATCAATCGCTGCAAACAGCCTCGGCACGTTGACCAGGCTTTCAATCCGCTGGCGCGCAAAGTACTGCGACGGGCTCGCGCCAAGCCCGCTCATCCTTGAGTCGTTCATGGGGTCTCCTGAAACGTGAAAGCGCCTGCAAACCCGAAGATTGCAGGCGCTTGAGCGGCCTAGTTTTAGCAGCTAAAAATCAACGTTTCAGAAGTGTATTTTTGCTGTGTGTGTCGTCCTACACGCTCAAAAGAGGAAGTAAACGAAGGGGGCGTAGGACGCATCTTTTTATGCTTGAATGATCGTGCCCCATCAGATTGCTAGTTGCCGATATCCTGAACCGGTGTACACGAGTGATACGACAAACGTCTGCTATGCACACGGTTTAAGTCGTGCCAATAGTCATGCCAGACACTCGATTCAAATCTTAAGCGCGCAGCAGAGTGCCGTCTTGAATCGTCATACCGGTATAGCGGTATGGATCCTGACCTACCCCATACTGATCCAGAATTAGCCCTTGGCTTGTTGTCGATAGGCTTCGAGGATCGCTTCACGGGCAGGTAGCTTGCGTTCAGCATCATCCGGTGTGACATCGATGCCTGCGAGACGCAGGCTGGCCGAATAATTGGATTGACGTGTCTTGGCGCAATGGGCTTTCTTGGCGTGCAAGCTTGGCGCTTTCAAAGGACTGACCTCATGGCTGGGCAATGACGCTGGGCAACAACTCCAGGAACGGCCATCCCCTCTCCCTCTAACCTCTGTCGGCCAGAGTGGGAGCGGGCTTGCCCCGCGATCAAGCCTGTACTGCTTACCTTGCCAATCATGCTTTACCACCGCTTGCTAGCCATCGATTCCGCATCCTGCGTATGACCACCACACGTCTGCACATTTGGCGGTAACGTCGGCTGTTGATGATTAGCAAGCCGAGCAAGGATGCAGCCAATGAGGCCACAAACAGAAGCATATGAGATGACCGACCGTAGGTTGAGAGCGTGGCAAGGAAGCAAACAAACAGCAGCACAACAATCATCCATACCGCCCAAGTGCGACCACGAATCAGGATGAAGGTCCCTAACGTGATCGCCAGCGTACCGACCGCCAGCATGCCCATCGCAAGCTCTGACTCGTAGGCGTGCTTCAAAAAATAGGTATTGATTACGCTTAATGCAGCCATTGCCGTAGCGAAAAGTGCCAATAGGTATGTACCGATCAAACACGGGTAGAATCGACGAATAAATACCCACATCTGGGCCTGACTGATCACGATTCACTTCCCTCGACTAGACTAAGCGCTACTGACTGTACAGCACTGCTTCCCCCAAAGTACTGCGACGGGCTCGCGCCAAGCCCGCTCATCCTTGAGTCGTTCATGGGGTCTCCTGAAACGTGAAAGCGCCTGCAAACCCGAAGGTTGCAGGCGCTTGAGCGGCCTAGTTTTAGCAGCTAAAAATCAACGTTTCAGAAGTGTATTTTTGCCGGTTATGTCGTCCTAAAAACTCAAAATAAGAATGAAAACAATACCTTGTAGGAAGAAACCCTGAGAGCGCTTGTAGACCTGTTACCCAGCCATTGTTTCCACCGGGTCAATCACCTGTAACGCTACGTTTGAGCTCAGTTCGACCAGGCAGAGCAGGTGCGAAGTTCCATCACCGCCGAAGAACTTGTCCGCTCGATCGCCGGTCAGTTTTTCCTGGAACTTGAACGGTGTCGTGATAATTCGCTTGATATCTTCCTTGAAGCTCTGCGTATTGGCGTTGATCCATTCGGCTGCCTTGCGTCGCTCGGCAATCGGCGCTTTGGGCGTGTCTGTGCTCCTGAGCAAGACGGCAGGATCGATATCAAGGTCTTCGGTGTTGTAGCGCATGAACACATGGCACAGCTCATTACCCTGGTGGTCAGCAACCGCCACACGCAAGTTGTACCCGCCCCTCCTCGCCTTGCACGCCTGCTCGGTTGCATCAACGCCAACCTCCCACTGCACCTGGCCTCTGATTTCGCCCTTTTCCATATCGATCTGGTTTTCAATGAACGAGTACACCGTTCTGTTCACCCTGACCCAGCCGAGCTTGCCGGCACCGGATATACACAAATAGCGGTGCTGAGGCTTGAGCTCGTGGGGGGCCTTGCCGACGGACCAGGTCAACAGTTCTTCGCCTTTCAACGAATGTTGAAGCTTGGCGTTTTTTTCATCGTAGCGCGAAACGATGGTGCACTTTCTGGGGTTGGACTGCGGCCGCTTGGCCAACTCCGAGCGAACCTCGGCATCGATTGCCCGCTCGCCGCGTTGCACACTTGCGCGCGATTTCTCGGCAGCAATCAAGTCGCGATCCAGTTCTTCGGCCTGCTTGCGCAACGCATCGTATTTGCCAGCCAGCGCCTTCGCAGCATTGTTAACCGACTCCAAAAAGCCCGACGTCAACAAAGTGGCCTTGCGCTCCATCTTCGCCACTAATGCTTCAACGCCCTTACTGACCCCACGAACGCGAACGTTGGTCTCAAAATTCGCACTCGCACCCCGCTCGGTAAAATTCTGGCTGCCCAAGGTCACAAAGCGGTCCTTGGCAACGACCATCTTCGCGTGAAGATTGGGCAGGTAGTAAACCGGGATCTTTTTCTTCAGAAGGGCTTTGATGGCGCTGTAACTGGAGGCGCCCGAGGCAAGCACCTGCACATTGAGCAACGTATAAACCTTGGCGCTTTTACCCAGCTGGGCAATTTCCAGCGCGACCGAACCGGTCAGGTACGGCGAGAAAATCTTCAGATCAACCTTGTCGTTTTGCAGCTGTTCTTTTATCAGCGGCACAATATTGCTAGTGAACTTCAATCGTCGGCTTCCTTGTACGAATCTCTGCCGATAATACTACATTGCCACTATCAACCGATTAGCCCAAAATCCCGCCCCTCGCACGCCCAAGCCGCCCTACAAGGAAACCGCCATGGCCCAGCCCCTGCTCGACGCCTTCATTGCATGGATGAGCGCCAACCTGGACAACGCCACCCTCGCCCACGGCTACCAGAACCGCATGAGTGGCGAGCCTTGGCACTGCAGCAGCCTGTTCAACGCCTATGAAACCTACCACTGGCCGCACCCGGCGATTGCGCACCTGGACATCGACAAGGGCAGCGACATCACCAGTAACACCCGCGCACTGACGGCGCTTGAGCAGCAACTGCAACGCGCCCTGGCGCCCGCGCCTGAAGACCTCGCCGCCAGCCGCGCAGCCATTGATGTGATGATCTGGGGTGGCGTACAAAACGGTAACGTCAGTTGGCTGACCAACAATGCTGAGGGCTTGGCCCAGCTGTTGATCCACACTCGCGACGCAATCGACAGCGGTGCTCTGAATCATCAACTGCTACTGGACCCCGAGCTGCGCTTCAACGCCGGCATGACCAAGGTCTACTCGCTGATCTGCAAGCAGTTGGTGATTTACGACAGCCGCGTTGCTGCCGCGCTGGGCTGGGCGGTGGTGAAATTTTGCAAACAGGTCGAGCCTGAACTTACCCAAGTTCCGCCCGAGCTGGCCTTCCCCTGGGCGTCGGCCAGGCCGAACAAGGGCATCTGCAAACAGCGCGATCCGTCCCAGGGCAACTTGCAGTTCCCGCCGCTGCAGGGCGGAACGCTGCACGCGCAGTGGAACATCCGCGCCAGCCAGATACTCGCGGCGGTGCTCGCCCATGACAATGCAAAGCACAGCGGCTTCAACCAGGACGACGGTACAGGCAGCAGCCCGTTGCGACGCCTGGAAGCGGCGTTGTTCATGATCGGCTACGACCTGGGCGGCGGTACGGTAACGAATTCGCAGCCAAAGGCTACCAGCCAGAGCGAAGTAATTATGCCAACGGTCGGCTGGACTGAAGGCTGGACGCCGACAAAGCGCAAGGCTTTTCTCTATCGCCTGACCGACCAGGGCTTCGAAACCCTGGGCAAGAGCATCACCCGCTACCCGCTGCCGGTAATCAACGACACCCTTAACTACCTGTGGCAGCAGTTCGGTCGCGGGCCATTCCCCCTGGCCAATAGCGCCGACGGTGTGCCGGCCGGCACCAGCGAAGAAGGCATCGGCACCGCTTACTACCAGGCAATCAACCGGCAACAGCGGGTGCCGGAGTCGAGCCGCCTGGCTGCGATCCTTGAGGACCTCGGGGTGATTCAGCTAGTGAGCCGTGGGAAAAAACACTGGGTGTTGAACCTGGAGTTGCTGGACGCTACTGATAAAGGCACTTTGGATATCGAGCCGCTAGTGCTGCGTTTGCTTGAAGACGAGGCGCAGGACTAGCCCGCGCTGCCCGCCTGCAGTCATCGCCTCGGCCTCTTCGGCGAGCGCTGGTCCAACAGCTGCGTCATTGCGGCCGGTCCAGCATGGCGTGAGCCACATCCTCCACCAGGGCTTTGGCCATGCCGCTAAGGTAATGCGCCGCCCAGGTCAGCTTGGGATCGTGCTCGATGCCGGCTTGCAGGGTCAGCCGGTTTACGCAGCCCATCAGCAGCGACGACTGCTCCAGAGCGAACGCCGCACTGTGGCCGGGCTCGACGCGGAACAGCCTTTGTGTGCAGAGCCCACTTTCGCCTTCACCGAAGGCCGCGATGCCAGCGGTCTTATAGGTGCTGGCTGCTTTCAAGTCCTCATCCATTGACAGATCCTCCTGCTGAAATCGCTAGCCCGCGTTGCCAAGGGATTTCGTCAGCAACGCGGGCGTCTGCTGATTGGCCACTCAGTGGCGTGACTGCACCTTGCTCAAGGCCACTTCGACAAGAGCACGGGCGTGTTCGATTTCATGCAGGGTCGCCAAGGTGAGTACCTGGTCGGGAGCTTTGGGGTGGAGCAGGACGGATTGTCGGGCGATGGTCTGGGCGCGGACCAGGTATTCGGAGGTCTGGACCAGGAGGTCTTCGAGGGATTGGTTGGGGTGGTGAGGTGGGTCGGGGACGATTTTTAACATTGCGAACTCCTTTGCTTTACGGAGCCGCCACACATTTGCTGTCAAACAAAAGGTGGCAGCCATACGTGGGTTGACAGACCGGCAAAGCAAAGGAAAACCCGGCGCACACGAAGGTGCCCCACGTACAGCCGCCATAACGCGAGCACATGCGGATTCACTTTGAATTCGGTCTGTCAAAACCGGTCGTTGAATTGGCAACGACTGGCGGAGACTAGAGCGCTCAAGGAACCACTGCAATGGCTTAACGGCGGCGGGAGTATGATTGGGAAATGGACTACATGGAATCAGGAAATTCTGAAGATTTTGAGGGGCGGATGTTCATCGGCAAGGTCATCGAAAAGAACGGCAAAAGCCTGCCAGAGTGCGCAGGCTGTTCGCCATTCACTAGCGTTTTGCCATAAAATGGCCGGTTGCCGAAAGAACCGTCATGGCCATAGCCATGAAGGGCTTTCATTCTTTCCAAATAACTGTGGTGAAGATGAACAAGCCTTTCATTTCGCTGTGCCCGGAAATTACTCGGGCACACGCACTGACGCTCATGGATTGGTTGGAAGATGAGCGCGTTACCTGCTACTTGAGCGATTCGCGTCATGTCTCCCGCTCCATCGAGCAAGTTATCGATCGGACTCAATTGCCGATCCTGACCCATCTATTCAACCGGGGCGGCCGATTCTTCATGGCCTACGACCGGCATGACGCCCCGGTGGGCTTTGTCCGTCTCATCAAGACCGGCCCTAATTGCGAAATCGTCCTGGTTATTGGAGACAGCGACAAATGGGGCCGAAACCTTGGCGCGCGCACAATCCGCGAAGGCATGAAACTGGCCTTCCTCGACATGCGTGCCGAAAAGCTCATCGCCAAGATCCACCCCGACAACACCCGCTCGCTGAAAGCCTTTGTGCGCAGCGGTTTTCTGCTTGAAAGCGAAACGCCGACATTGAAGTCATTTTCCATGACGGCTGGGCGCTATCTGCAGTACCTGCGCGAAGGTGCCGTTGCCGACTCCACGGAGATCTACATCACCGAAATCGACAAGGCCAGGCTCGAGAGCCTGATCGCGCTTGAGCAAGGCCCGGCCGTTGTTGAACTCGAACATGAGCTTGAGCGCGCCATTGTCGTCACGCCGCAGCAGGTGGCGCGCAATGTCGTCACAATGAACTCCAGGGCCTTGCTGCAACTGGACGACGAAGAGATCGAAGTGGCCCTGGTCTACCCTGAAGACGCCGACAGCAGCGCCGGAAAGTACTCCGTGTGCTCCGACATCGGCGCCGCCATCCTGGGCTATCAAGAGGGGGACGCCATCGACTGGCGAGTTTCTGACCGGACCCGCCGGATCGGGATCAGGAAAGTGCTTTACCAGCCGGAGGCTGCGGGCGATTTCCACCTGTAATTGAGCCTTTAGCTAAGTGCTCCATCAGGCACGAAGATCCCCAACGATTTTCCGTGCCTGATGGAGCCTCTCGTACTGACCGCAGGACTGCGCAGCGTGCTACTCGCGAGATCAACCTGCACCCTGCCCGGCCCCCGACTCAACGACCATGGCATGGGCCACATTCTCAACCAGCACCTTGGCCATCCCCACCAGATAATGCCCTGCCCACGCCGACGTACCGTCCTGCTCAAGGCCGGCTTGCAACGTCAGGTGGTGCGCACGCCTATCATGATCGAAACCTGCTCCAGCACAAACGCCGCACCGTGGCCTGGTTCGACCCGAAACAACCGCTCGGCGCCTGCGCCGCCCTCGCCTTCAGCGAACGTGCCGACGCCTACCGTCTTGTGCTCCAACCGCGCCCCCTCATCCATCCCAACCTCCCTAGCCCCAATTGCAACTACAAGGCCGATTCCAAAATCTGTGGGAACAGCCCAACCTGTGGAGTGCACACAGCCTGTGGGAGCGGGCTTGCCCCGCGATCAACCCCAAATAGCTGACTCATCCAGACCAGCCACCAAAGCTCAATCACAACCAAGCCCGCCATTACTGCCGCCATATCAATGCCGCAACTGAACCTTACTCAAGCCACTTCAACCAAAGTGCGGGCATGGTCGATTTCATGCATGGTCGCCAAGGTCAGCACCTAGCCTGGAGAGCTGGCATGAAGCAGGACAGTCTACTGTGCCACGGTCACGGCGCAGACCAGGTATTCGGAGATTTGGACGAGGATGTCTTCGAGGAATTGGTTTGAGTGAGGCGGTGGGTCAGGGACGATTTTTAACATGGCGAATTTCCTTGCTGGTGGAGCCGCCACAGACCTGCGGTCAAACAGAAAGGTGGCAGCCATACACGGGTTGACAGACCGAGAGCAAGAAAACCCGGCGCACACGAATGTGCCCCACATACAGCCGCCATAAAGCATGCCGAAAGGGTACTTGCTAATCGGTCTGTCAAAACCGGTCGTTGAATTGGCAACGCCTGGGGGAGACTAGAGCGCTAGTGGAAGCACCGCAATGGCTTGAGGCAGGCGGAAGTATGATTCGGAAATGGACGACAGGGAATCGGGAAATTCTGAAGATTTGCATGTCACGGATTGCAAATCCGTCGGCAACCGGGCTGAAGTCCATACGCCTTCCATGAGCGATTCGCCCATTGCGACGGGCCAGTTGTTCCGGAAGGTGAAATTTGCCCAGCCAAACCCCTGAACTGCCTCTTTTTTCACTGCCAAGCTTATCTCGCAAAACGATCGTTTAGCCGGCCAAACAAGGTAGAACGACCTCGGAAACTACTAGACTCGATAGAGGGTACCGCCTAAAATTTCAGGTCATTCTCAGCATGGCCTTAACGGCCTGCCGGCTTGAAAATATGTCCGTCCGTTAGGTGTTCTCATATGTCCCCGCTCCCACGAAAGCCAATTGCTCTAGACCTATTCTGCGGGTCTGGTGCCGTTTCCCTGGGGCTGAAACACGCAGGTTTTGACGTGGTTGGCGCTGTTGATTTTGATCCAAGCGCCTGTTGCACCTACAAAGCCAATCATAGTGAAACCCGTTTGATTGAGCGTGACATCCGCGATGTCGAACCAGAGCTTTTTTCCGATCTCATAGCTGACCGACTTGACTTGCTCGTAGTTTGCGCCCCATGCCAGCCATTCAGCAGTCAAAATCGTCATAAATGTAATAGTGATTCCCGAAACAATCTAGTCGCGGAATCTAAAAAATTTATTTCTCTGTTTAGCCCTACTATTGTATTTCTTGAAAATGTGCCGGGCTTAGCGGCGAGTGGAATATTCGAAGAGTTTACTTCGTGGTTACGTGAGGAATGTGGCTACGACGTTGCAACCCCAATGCGAGTAGACGCTGCAAATTTGGGTGTTCCGCAACGACGCACACGAATGATCTTGATAGCCACCAAAGGCGTCTCTTTAAAAATAGCTAGCGATATCAAGCCCGTAGTTAGGAGCACTGTAAGCGATGCCATTCGCGGCCTTGAATCACCTCCTTTAGGCCGAACTCAGGTGGGTCTGGACCCTCTGCACTTCGCTAGACGCCATTCATCTTTGAATATCCAGCGCTTGCAACATATCCCAACTGACGGAGGCGGGAGAGAATCACTCCCACTAGCGTTACAACTGGATTGTCACAAAAATGCCCGCAAGGGGTCTTTTTCAGATACTTACGGCCGGATGAGATGGGGAGATGTAGCCCCTACTCTAACTACTGGCTGTACTGACATCACTCGCGGTAGATTCGCCCACCCAGAGGAAAATAGAGCAATCACATTGAGGGAAGCTGCTAGGCTGCAATCCTTTCCGGACGACTACATTTTCATAGGGAATTCGGCGCAAATCGCGACTCAGATAGGTAACGCAGTCCCTCCGAAAATGATGAGCAATATCGCAGCAAGTTTGATGTCTGCTATTTACAGCCCCCACAATGAACCCGAAATTACTTCCTAAGCTTCTCCTGAGTCGAATTTATCTTATTAAATCTAAGCTTAGGTAGTAGACCTGATAACTACAGCGATCTTGTTAGACATTTAAGTATCTAAGCCCCAAAAGGAACTCCGAAAATGAAGGGATTAACATGGAGAGTGGAGTCAATATTTCAACGAATTGCAAGCCCAGTTGTCATTAAGGGGCACCCTTATCATTTTGGATCTCCTCATCTCTCTGGGAGCTACAATGACAAAGCTGAAGGTTAGAGCAAGAGCCGTCGACATGCTCGGTCGCCAACAGATTGCAGGCATACCTACGGCGATACACGAGTTATTCAAGAACGCGCATGACGCATACGCCGAGCGGGTCGAAGTTGACTATTTCCGGCGCAATGGAGTGCTCATCATTCGTGATGATGGGTATGGCATGACACGCAACGATGTTGAAACCAGATGGTTGACATTAGGTACTGAGTCAAGGGTGGGAGCAAATCGCGCAGCTACAGAGTCTAGTTGGCGGGGCCCCAAAAATCTTCCTAAGCGCTCTATTATGGGTGAAAAAGGCATAGGAAGATTAGCTATAGCTGTCATCGCACCGATAACGATCCTGATGAGTAGGGCAGTTAGGGCAGATGGGCTGCATGATTTAGTTGTCGCATTGGTTCATTGGGGGATTTTTGAACAGCCAGGTTTAGATTTAAATGATATCGATGTCCCCATCGAAACTTTTGATGGCGGGCGCCTGCCAGGACGTGACGATATAGGGGCATTGATTGACAAGGTTGCGTGCAACCTAAAGAGCCTTCAGGATCAGATTGAACACTCTGCCTATATTAATTTGCTCGCCTCTCTCGAAAAAATCAAGGTAGTTGCGCCGGACCTACTGGACAAGACACTCAGCAAAGATAGTGATATGCCGCTTTCTCTAGCGGAGGAAGGTCATGGTACTCACTTCATAATGATGCCCGTCGCACCGGAGTTAAATGATGATATAGACGGCGGAACCGACAAGGAGTCCTCAAAGCTAGAGCGGAATTTATTAGGGTTTTCTAACTCTATGGCTAATGATATTCCCGTGATAAGGACGGAGTTCCGCGACCATACCGCGGAGGGGACAATTCAGCGCATCGGAAGCAGAGAGTTCTTCGCGAATGATGACTTCAGTCGAACCGACCAATACTTTGAAGGAACATTTGATGAATTCGGTCAGTTCGTAGGTATTGTTTCGGTCTATGGTGAGCAGAGAAAATTCGTTAGTAACTGGATCGAGGGAAAAGGACGAAAAACAAAATGCGGACCATTTAACTTTCGATATGGTTATGTCCAAGGCCGGGCGACTGAGACCAGACTTAATCCTTCCGACTGGGAATCCATGATCGGCAAGTGTGACAAGGTCGGCGGACTATATATTTACCGCGACGGAATTAGGATACTCCCCTATGGTAACTCCGATGTCGACTGGATTGATATGGAGCGCAGAAGGAACCTTTCAAATAAAGACTGGTTTTTCGCCTATCGCCGAGGCTTTGGATATGTGGCAATAACCCACTCCGAGAATGGAACACTTACTGAAAAAGCTGGTCGAGAGGGATTTAGGGAGAACCAAGCATATCGTGATTTCCGCTCGGTAATTATGGGGCTTTTCAAACAACTCGCTATTGAATTTTTCAAACCGAATGCGATTCAAGGTGACGACTTCTGGGCTGGAAAAAAACATTTTTCTTTACAGTCAGCCTTACTCAAAAAACAGAAAGAAAAAGCCGACTCTAGGCGAGAAACCCTTCGAACCGATTTAGATAATTTCTTTGAAAAATACAACGATGGTTTCTTTGAGCGTGAAGGCTCTAGCATTCAAGTGCATACCAAAGACAGACTAGAAATGCTGACCGGAGAGCTAGACCTAGGGGAGTTTGCGTCTAAGATTAGATTACTTGAGCTTGAAACCAAACATAAAATCAGATTTTTGATTGGCCAGGCCCAACTTTCACTTCCTCGCGGCCTGGCCTTGACAAAAAAGATGGACCGGGATTGGTCTGCGTATGATGCGACATTTCGATTGCTTCAGGAATCTATCTTCACCCCTCTACAGCTCGAAGTAGATAAATTATTTTCGAGCGCAACCTCAGGAAAAATTGATTCAGCCGAGCGTAGAAAAACTGCACTACAAGACATTGAACGCGAAAAGGACTCTGCTATACGCGACATCGTGATATTACGTCGTGAAGCCACCGAGGCTGCAACTAAGATGCAAGCCGCAGTTAATAATGTTTTGAAAGAAATATTCTCTGACTTACGTACTAATGCTGAACTCCTTGTCGCAGACTTCACGAAGCGCTCAGCGGACGCGCCAACCCAACTTGATGCACTTCAACGTGAAATAGGAACCGGACTTGATACGCTAAAGTCCCGTGACTTAGACCTGCTCGAATCATTTAAAAGACAGATGCTCGATCTCACAGATAGCATCAAGGATCGAGAAACACTAGATGACAGATTCGCAGCACTAGAAGCGAGGAATCAGGTCTTAGAGGATCAGATCGAGTTTTTCTCCGACTTCGCTCAGCTGGGAATGTCGGTTGGTATTCTTCAGCATGAATTTCATAATGCGGTACGAGGCATTCGTTCAGCAATGTCTGAACTAAAGGTTTGGGCTGACCGCAACCCCCCTCTCGCAGTGATATACAAAAATCTCAGGGATCACATTGATCACTTAGATGGGTATTTGAAAGTTTTAGATCCTCTCGGGCGCAGGATGTACCGCAGCACAGTAAAGCTCTCCGGTGACGAAATCCTCGGTGTAATCTTAAACGTTTTCGCCGAACCTATAAGCAACACATCTATTAATATTAAGCCAACGTTCGCTTTCAGAGACCACATTATCGAATGCAAATCCTCAGTAATCATAGGCGCATTCATCAACATCATCGACAATGCAATACACTGGCTAAATACTAGGGCATCAGGTGAAAAAAATATATACCTAGACTCAGATGGGGAAGGCTTTCTCATATCAAACAACGGCCCTGGTATTGAAGCCAGATTTCAAAATAGCATTTTTGAATTTGGAGAGACTAAGAAGGCAGGGGGCCGGGGCATGGGGCTAGCTATTAGTAGAGAAGTTCTTAGACGCGACGGATTCGATCTCAATTTGGTTGAATTTGGGGCAGAAAACAATCCTGTATTTAGGATTTCGTCCTTAAATTCTACGGAAGGGAATGAGGAAGACTTATGAATATTCAGCAAGCAGCTGTGAAGAGCTGCCAAGATGTATGGATGGACCATGTTAGAAAAGCGGTCCTGAAGTTCCTGAAAACTGCGGTGGTAGTAGACAATGATCCACGAGAGAATACTCCGCCTACTCCATCCGCACCTAGCTTAAGCTTGGCGGTGGAGGATTCTGGGTTAGGCAATGACGCGTACGTTATTGCGGAGGAAAACACACCTCCTTTGCCGAATAACTCGCAGAACATCTTAGACATAAGAAAAATCTCTGACTCATTCTCCGAAAACGGCATGGCATGTGCTTTTGTATTGCCTGAAGACAGCGACACCAACGAAGAGAGAATTCGTAAACGCGTAGTTTTAGCAGCCAAAACTGCAGACATCCTTGTAATAGATTGGCATCTCAGACCGAAATCTTCCAGCCTTACCCTGAAGCTTCTAAGGGAAATCGCAGAATCCGATGCGAGTGAAAATGGTCGTATGCGCTTGGTTTGTATCTACACTGGAGAGCCTTTAGACTCACACATACTTGATCAGGCAAAGCAAGAGCTTTCAGTTCAAGGAGTTCAATTTTCCAATGTCGATAATATTGCAGACTTTCCGTTTTGTGCCAAAAGCAAAAACTCGCTTATCGTCATCGCCAACAAGTCGTCTACGCAAGCGGACGTGTTACCAGTCAAGCTGATTGATATTTTCGCTATTTTGGCAAATGGTTTGATACCCGCTTTTGCACTCGCAGCTATTGGGGCCGTCAGAAAGAACACTCACCATATGCTGACTCGCTTTGGTGAGGCGTTAGACCCTGCATATATAGCAAATCGGCTAATCACCAATCCACCGGGTGATGTGGCGGAATTAATGCGGGAGTTACTTGTAGCAGAATGTGATAACGCAATTGGACTTGACAGTGTCGCCGATGACTTTCTAGAACCAGATGCCATTACTGCCTGGCTAAACATGCGCGACATAAATTCGTTCCACTATCGGGTCGGCACTACTGACCCACTAGATACTCTTGAGTTTGACCGTACTGCTATTAATGGCCTACTCACACATGGCATTAATGACCATGGCATTAAAATAAGCAACTCTGTAAGCCGTAAATTCCCAGCGGAATTCAGAGGACTTGTTTCCCATGTGCTAGCAGGAAGTGTAGAGAAATCACGAAATGCTGAGAATGAGTTTTCACGGCTTGTCGCATTTCGCAGGGAAGCTTCGGGCGCATCAGTCAGCACTCAAGCACAGGACTGGCTACCATCACTGACGACGGGGACGTTGCTCAAATCTGTGAAAAATGGTGAAGCAAAATACCTTTTTTGCTTCAGCCCCGCCTGCGATATGCTGCGCCTCAACGGCCCGAGGCCCTTCGTTTTTATAGAGGGTGTCAGAAAGAACTCTCCGTATAATATGATCGTCCTCGATGGTGATGTTGAAGTACCAGTTTTCTTTGATAAGAACTATCCAACTGTTATTACTTACTCTTTCAAACCAGAGAAAAAACTAAAGCGCGTCCGCGGAAGCAAGGTAATTACTCCTGGCGCCCCCACTAAATATATATTCAAACCCGAAGGTAGCGCTGAAGGCGATGAGTTAACTTGGTTAGGCGAAGTACGCTATGGGAGAGCTATGAGCGAGATGGCAACCCTTGCAAGTCGCTGGATGCGGGTCGGCATTATCGACTCCGAAAATCTGCGATTGGCTGGTAGAAAAACGTTTCCATTCGTTTAGTAAGCGTCCCGCAGGTAGACCGTTGTCACCGACAACGGTTTGTGGCTGTCATGTCATATTCAGGTTAACCCGCCCCTGACGTCGACCCACATTGATGAGCAGGCGCTTGAGCCTTTCCTCAAGGCTCTTCAGTGCGTAACTCTGACAGGAGAAAAACCTACGCCCTGCTGTGCCAGGGCATGCATCCATCAGGCTTCCCGATCTGAAGCACACAGAGCAACCGAGGAAGACCGCAAGGCATTGCTCGGGCACAAGAACGACAGTATCACCAGCCACTACTCGGGTGCCGAGCTTGGCCAGTTGATCGAGGCGGCAAACATGGTATCAGCCACTGATTCTCTAGGTTCTGTACGAAATCCCGAGAAACCCAATCGACGTCCCTCGGAAGCTGAAGTTTTGTAGAGTTTCCAGCCATCTACGGAAAGGAATCCTGTGATGGCAAAGCGTTACGAACTCTCGGATGAGGCTTGGGCTGTGGTCGCTGATCTCTTCACCGAAACCCCTGGCCGGGGGCGGCCCCGCCTGAGTGACCGCCTGATGCTCGATGGCGTGCTCTGGGTGCTCTGCTCAGGCGCAGCGTGGCGAGATATGCCGGAACGCTTCGGCCCGTGGTCAACTGTGTATCAACGGTTTCGGGGCTGGCGAAACCACGGGGCATTCGATCAGATGCTCAAACGCTTGCACCTGAGATTGAATGAGCAAGGCTTGATCGATGTGCAAACCTGGATGATCGACTCAACCGCAGTACGTGCAACCCGAGCCTCTTCTGGCGCCGGGAAAAAAGGGGGCCTGACGAGCCTGCCGATCACGCTCTAGGCCGCAGTCGCGGTGGCCTGACAACCAAAATCCACATGCTCTGCGACGCCAACGGGACACCGTTGCGCTTCCTCCTCTCTGGCGGTCAAGCCAGTGACATCAGCTATGCCCAACCCCTGTTGGACGAGGTCAGCATTCCATCGAGCCAACGTGGCCGCCCGCGTAAGCGCTGTAAATGGCTGCTTGCCGACAAGGGCTACGACGCCGAAGCCCTACGCCGTTACTGCGACCAATATCGAATGCAACCCGTCATCCCGCTGCGTTCGATGAAACGCAAACCCAAGCCTGGCTTACCAAGACTGTTTGATCGGCCCAAGTACCGACAACGCAACATCATCGAGCGCATGTTTGGCTGGCTGAAAGAGAACCGACGGATCGTGACGCGCTTCGACAAGCTCGCGAAAAGCTATGGCGCTATGGTCTCGCTGGCTTGTTCCATACGGTGTTTGCGACATCTTTTTTCGTACAGAACCTAGGACCAGTGCTGACGATTCTGAAGAGGAGATCTGGATGAAGAAAAAGACCAAGCCACTCGAAAAGTCACTGAGGCCAGAAACAACAAAGCCACCCGAAGGTGGCTTAGTCGTTCTAAATAATGGTCGGGACGGAGTGATTCGAACACTCGACCCCTTGCACCCCATGCAAGTGCGCTACCGGGCTGCGCTACGCCCCGACTGGGCTTGAAGCATGTTCCCCTGGTTGCTGAGAACGTTGAAGAATGTACCCTAACCTTTTGAATTATGGAAGCATTTTTTCCAAAATTCCGGGCCCGATAGGGGTTACTTCTTCAGCACCACCAACACGTCTTCCAACTCGACAATCATCTGCCGGATCAGTTGCTTGTACTGGGTGGTGTCGTCCTTGGCTTCGTCGCCAGAGAGGCGCAGACGCGCCCCGCCGATGGTGAAGCCTTGGTCGTAGAGCAGCGCGCGGATCTGGCGGATCATCAGCACGTCCTGGCGCTGATAGTACCGCCGGTTGCCGCGGCGCTTTACCGGGTTGAGTTGTGGGAATTCCTGCTCCCAGTAGCGGAGCACGTGCGGTTTTACCGCGCAAAGCTCACTCACTTCACCAATGGTGAAGTAGCGTTTGCCTGGAATCGGCGGAAGCTCGTCGTTATGACTTGGTTCCAGCATAGGCCTCAACTCGGGCTTTCAACTTCTGCCCTGGACGAAAGGTGACGACCCGACGCGCCGTGATCGGGATTTCTTCCCCGGTCTTGGGGTTGCGGCCCGGCCGCTGGCGCTTGTCGCGCAGGTCGAAATTGCCGAATCCGGACAATTTGACCTGCTCGTTGTCTTCAAGAGCGTGCCTGATTTCCTCAAAGAACAGCTCGACCAATTCCTTGGCCTCGCGCTTGTTCAGGCCCAGCTCCTCGTACAGCCGTTCGGCCATCTCAGCTTTCGTCAGAGCACCCATACGCTATTTCCTTAACGTGGTGTTCAACCTTTGTTCGAGCGAGGTGAGGATGTTCTGGGTTGCAGTATTCACCTCTTCATCATTAAGAGTGCGCGATGGATGCTGCCAGGTCAAGCCGACGGCCAGGCTTTTTCTATCAGGATCAATGCCTTTACCCTGATAAACATCAAACAGCCTGAGGTCTGTGAGCCATTCGCCTGCATTGTCACGAATTACTTCAAGCACCGAGCTCGAAGCAACATCACGTCCTGCGACCAAGGCCAGGTCACGACGCACTTCCGGGAATTTCGACAGTTCGCTGAACTTCGGCAGGCGGCCTTCGGCCACTTCACCCAGCACCAGCTCAAACACGTACACCGGACGATCCAGGCCCAGGGTCTTGGCCAGCTCCGGGTGGATGGCACCCAGGTAGCCGACTTCGCGACCGTCGCGCTCGATGCGTGCGGTTTGGCCCGGGTGCAGCGCCGGGTGTTTGCCCGCAACGAAGCTGAACTCGGCGAGCGAGCCAGAGAAGCCCAGTACCGCTTCAACGTCGGCTTTCACGTCGAAGAAGTCGATGCTGTCACGGCCGTTGGCCCAGCCTTCCGGCAGGCGGCTGCCGCAGACCACACCGGCAAGCATCGGCTGCTGCTTGAGGTCGCCCAGCTGGCCGACGAAGCGCAGGCCGCTTTCGAACATGCGCACGCGGTCTTGCTGACGGTTGAGGTTGTGCTGCAGCGACTTGACCAGGCCCGGCCACAGCGAGGCACGCATGGCCGCCATGTCGTTGGAGATCGGGTTGGCCAGCAGCAGCGGCTCGACGCCCGGGCTGAACAGCTCGAACAGTTTCGGGTCGATGAAGCTGTAGGTGATGGCTTCCTGGTAACCACGGGCCACCAGCAGGCGGCGCAGGGCTGGCAGTTCGCCACGAGCCTCGGCCTTGGCTTGCGGGGCCAGGCGCGCTTGCGGGTAACGCACTGGCAGGCGGTTGTAGCCGTACAGGCGCGCCAGCTCTTCGATCAGGTCGACTTCCAGGCTGATGTCGAAGCGATGGCTTGGTACTTCAACCTGCCACTGGCCTTCGCCGGCGGTGGTTTTCAGACCCAGGCCGTTGAGCAGTTGCTCGACCTCGGCGCTGGCCATTTCCATGCCCAGCATCTGGGTCAGGCGCTCGGCACGCAGGGTGACCGGGGCCACCTTGGGCAGGTGCGCTTCGCTGGTGACGTCGATCACCGGGCCCGCTTCGCCGCCAACGATCTCCAGCAGCAGGCCGGTGGCGCGCTCGATGGCTTCGCGGGCCAGTTGCGAGTCGACGCCGCGCTCGTAGCGGTGCGAGGCATCGGTGTGCAGGCCGTAGGAACGGGCCTTGCCAGCCACGGAAATCGGCTCGAAGAAGGCGCTCTCGAGGAAGATGTCGCGGGTGCCAGCAGCAACGCCGCTGTGCTCACCGCCCATCACACCGGCGATGGCCAGGGCGCGGCTGTGGTCGGCGATGACCAGGGTGTCGGGGCGCAGGGTGACTTCCTGGCCGTCGAGCAGTACCAGCTTCTCGCCCTCTTCGGCCATGCGCACGCGGATGCCGCCGTTGATTTCGGCGAGATCGAAGGCGTGCATCGGCTGGCCGAGCTCGAGCATCACGTAGTTGGTGATGTCGACGGCAGCGTCGATGCTGCGCAGGTCGGAGCGACGCAGGCGCTCGACCATCCACAGCGGGGTCGGCCGGGTCAGGTCGACGTTACGGATAACGCGGCCCAGGTAGCGTGGGCAGGCAGCCGGTGCCAGCACTTCAACCGGGCGCACTTCGTCGTGAGTGGCGGCAACAGCCGGCACTTGCGGACGGGTCACCGGTACGTCGTACAGGGCGCCGACGTCGCGCGCCAGGCCCGCCAGCGACAGGCAGTCGCCACGGTTCGGGGTCAGGCCGATCTCGATGCTGGCGTCGTCCAGGTCCAGGTACACGCGAATGTCGGTGCCAACCGGGGCGTCAGCCGCCAGTTCCAGCAGGCCGTCGTTTTCTTCGCTGATCTGCAGCTCGGCCGCCGAGCAGAGCATGCCGTTGGATTCAACGCCACGCAGCTTGGCTTTCTTGATTTTGAAGTCGCCCGGCAGTTCGGCGCCGATCATCGCGAACGGGATCTTCAGGCCAGGGCGCACGTTGGGCGCGCCGCACACTACCTGGAAGGTCTCGCTGCCATTGCTGACCTGGCACACGCGCAGCTTGTCGGCATCGGGGTGCTGTTCGGTGCTCAGCACCTCACCGACGATGATGCCGCTGAACTGGCCGGCGGCCGGGGTGACGCTGTCGACCTCAAGGCCGGCCATCGACAGACGGGCGACCAGATCGTCACGGGATACTTGCGGGTTGACCCAACCGCGCAGCCACTTTTCACTGAATTTCATCCTGCTCTCCTGAAAGATTCGTTACGGGTGCGCGACCTAGCGAAATTGCGCAAGGAACCGCAAGTCGTTGTCGAAGAACAGGCGCAAATCGTTGACGCCGTAACGCAGCATGGCCAGGCGCTCGGCGCCCATGCCGAAGGCAAAGCCCTGGAACTCTTCAGGGTCGATGCCGGACATGCGCAGCACGTTCGGGTGAACCATGCCGCAGCCCATGACTTCCAGCCAGCCGGTCTGCTTGCACACACGGCAACCTTTGCCGCTGCAGATCACGCACTGGATGTCGACTTCAGCCGAAGGCTCGGTGAAGGGGAAGAACGACGGACGGAAACGTACCGCCAGCTCTTTTTCGAAGAACACCCGCAGGAATTCTTCGATGGTGCCTTTGAGGTCGGCGAAATTGATGTCGCGATCGATCAACAGGCCTTCGACCTGGTGGAACATCGGCGAGTGGGTCAAGTCCGAGTCGCAGCGGTAAACGCGGCCCGGGCAGACAATGCGGATGGGCGGCTGAGTGGACTCCATGGTCCGCACCTGCACCGGCGAGGTGTGGGTACGCAGCAGCATGTTGGCATTGAAATAGAAGGTGTCGTGCATTGCCCGGGCCGGGTGGTGGCCGGGAATGTTGAGCGCTTCGAAGTTGTGGTAGTCGTCTTCGACCTCAGGGCCTTCGGCGATGCCGTAGCCAATGTGGGTGAAGAACTGCTCGATGCGTTCCAGGGTACGGGTGATCGGATGCAGACCACCGGAGGTCTGGCCACGGCCCGGCAAGGTTACATCAATGCACTCGGCGGCCAGTCGGGCGCTGAGCTCGGCCTCTTCAAACGCCGCTTTGCGCGCGTTGAGGACCTCGGTGACGCGTTCCTTGGCGTCGTTGATCAGCGCACCGACTTTCGGCCGCTCTTCGGCTGGCAGGTTGCCCAGGGTCTTCATCACCTGGGTCAGTTCGCCTTTCTTGCCAAGGAATTGCACCCGGATCTGTTCCAGGGCATTGATGTCTTCAGCGCGTTCCACGGCCTCCAGGGCTTGGGAGACCAGCGCGTCCAGGTTTTCCATGTACAGACTCCAGATACGAAATAGGGGAAGAGCGCAGGCTCTTCCCCTATTAAGACGTTTAACACCAGGCGCCGGAAATGACGCCAGGTGATTGTCGGGGGTACTTAAGCCAGCGAGGCTTTAGCTTTCTCGACAATCGCAGCAAACGCCGCTTTTTCGTTCACTGCCAGATCGGCCAGAACCTTGCGGTCGATTTCGATCGACGCTTTTTTCAGGCCAGCGATCAGGCGGCTGTAGGACAGACCGTTGATACGCGCACCAGCGTTGATACGAGCGATCCACAGAGCGCGGAACTGACGTTTTTTCTGACGACGGTCGCGGTAGGCGTATTGGCCTGCCTTGATGACCGCTTGCTTGGCAACACGGAATACGCGCGAGCGAGCGCCGTAGTAGCCTTTAGCCAGTTTCAGAATTTTCTTGTGACGCTTACGAGCGATGACGCCACGCTTTACACGAGCCATGAGTAACTTCCTCTATCTAGAACCAAAAATTAACGAAGGCGCAGCATGCGCTCGACTTTTGCCACGTCCGACGGGTTCAGCAAGCTGCTACCACGAAGTTGACGCTTACGCTTGGTCGACATTTTGGTCAGGATGTGGCTCTTGAAAGCGTGTTTGTGCTTGATGCCGTTAGCCGTTTTCAAGAAACGCTTGGCCGCACCGCTTTTGGTTTTCATTTTTGGCATGTTCGGATACTCCGCATTCAGTTGATAAACATAACCGCAAGGCCTGCCGTGCCCTGGTGGTTACTTCTTTTTCTTGGGTGCGATGACCATGATCAGCTGGCGTCCTTCCATCTTAGGATGCTGTTCGACGGAACCGTATTCCAAAAGGTCAGTTTCGACCCGCTTCAACAGTTCCATACCCAGCTCCTGGTGGGCCATCTCACGACCGCGAAATCTCAAGGAAATCTTGGCCCTGTCCCCATCACTCAGGAAACGTACCAGGTTGCGTAGTTTTACCTGGTAATCCCCCTCCTCCGTCCCTGGACGAAACTTGATTTCTTTAATCTGGACCTGCTTCTGATTCTTCTTGGCCTCGTTAGCTTGCTTCTTCTTTTCGAAGAGGTGCTTGCCGTAGTCCATGACCTTGCAGACAGGCGGTACTGCGTCGGCAGAAATCTCTACCAGGTCCAGCTTCGCTTCTTCAGCGATACGAAGCGCTTCATCAATCGAGACGATGCCAATCTGCTCGCCGTCAGCGCCAATTAACCGAACCTCGCGTGCCGAGATATTCTCGTTGATCGGGGCCTTCGGTGCAGCTCGTTTATCGTTTCTCATTTCACGCTTAATAGTAATTACTCCGATTCTTGGCGACCACGCCGGGAAACCGCTTGAGCGAGGAATTCAGCGAATTGAGCGACGGGCATCGAGCCCAGGTCAGCGCCTTCACGAGTACGCACAGCGACGGTTTGCGTTTCGACTTCGCGATCCCCTATAACCAAAAGGTAAGGGACCTTGAGCAAAGTATGCTCGCGGATTTTAAAGCCGATTTTCTCATTTCTCAAGTCGGACTTGGCACGGAACCCGCTTTCATTGAGAGTTTTTTCAACATTCTGGGCGAATTCGGCCTGCTTGTCGGTGATATTCATGATCACCGCCTGGGTTGGCGCGAGCCAGGCCGGGAATGCACCTTCGTAATGCTCGATGAGAATTCCGACGAAACGCTCGAACGAACCGAGGATTGCACGGTGCAGCATCACCGGATGCTTGCGGCCGTTGTCTTCGGAGACGAATTCTGCGCCCAGACGGATCGGCAGGTTGAAGTCGAGCTGCAGGGTACCACACTGCCAGACGCGGCCAAGGCAATCCTTCAGCGAGAACTCGATCTTCGGCCCGTAGAAGGCCCCTTCGCCCGGCTGCAGGTCGTACGGCAGGCCGGCGCTGTCGAGGGCGGCGGCCAGTGCGGCTTCGGCGCGATCCCACAGCTCATCGGAGCCAACACGCTTTTCAGGGCGGGTCGAGAGCTTCATTTCGATGTCTTTGAAGCCGAAGTCGGCGTAGACATCCATGGTCAGCTTGATGAACGCGGCGGATTCGGACTGCATCTGCTCTTCGGTGCAGAAGATGTGCGCGTCGTCCTGGGTAAAGCCACGCACACGCATGATGCCGTGCAGCGCGCCCGACGGCTCGTTACGGTGGCAGGCACCGAACTCGGCCAGACGCAGCGGCAGCTCGCGGTAGCTCTTCAGGCCCTGGTTGAACACCTGCACGTGGCATGGGCAGTTCATCGGCTTGATGGCGTAGTCGCGGTTTTCCGACTGGGTGGTGAACATGTTGTCGGCGTAGTTGGCCCAGTGGCCAGACTTTTCCCACAGCGAACGGTCAACAACCTGCGGAGTCTTGATCTCCAGGTAGCCGTTGTCGCGCTGAACCTTGCGCATGTACTGCTCGAGTACCTGGTACAGGGTCCAGCCGTTCGGGTGCCAGAACACCATGCCCGGCGCTTCTTCCTGGAGGTGGAACAGGCCCAGGCGCTTGCCGATTTTACGGTGGTCGCGTTTTTCTGCTTCTTCGATGCGCTGAATGTAAGCAGCCAGCTGTTTCTTGTCGGCCCAGGCGGTGCCGTAGACGCGCTGCAGCTGCTCGTTTTTAGCGTCGCCGCGCCAGTAGGCGCCGGACAGCTTGGTCAGCTTGAAGGATTTCAGGAAACGGGTGTTCGGCACGTGCGGGCCGCGGCACATGTCGACGTATTCTTCGTGGTAGTACAGGCCCATGGCCTGTTCATCCGGCATGTCCTCGACCAGGCGCAGCTTGTAGTCTTCGCCGCGGGCCTTGAACACTTCGATCACTTCGGCGCGCGGAGTGACTTTTTTGATGACGTCGTATTCGGTGTCGATCAGCTGCTGCATGCGCTGTTCGATCGCCGCCATGTCTTCGGGCGTGAAAGGACGCTCGTAGGCGATGTCGTAATAGAAGCCTTCATCGATGACCGGACCGATGACCATGCGCGCAGTCGGGTACAGCTGCTTGACCGCGTGGCCGACCAGGTGGGCGCACGAGTGACGGATGATCTCCAGCCCCTCTTCGTCCTTGGGCGTGATGATTTGCAGGCTGGCATCGTTCTCGATCAGGTCGCAGGCGTCGACCAGCTTGCCGTCGACCTTGCCGGCGACGGTGGCTTTGGCGAGGCCCGCACCAATGGATGCGGCGACTTCGGCAACCGAAACTGCCTTGTCGAATGAACGTTGACTGCCATCGGGAAGAGTAATAATGGGCATGGCGCCTCCTCTCCTAGTGGTGACCCCTACCAAAGGTCACGTGGGTTGGGATGAGCCAGTACGCGATCCGCCCCTGTCTTTGCACAAGCAAAGCCTGCCTCACAGTGGCAGAAGCCCGAAGGCCTGCCAGGGAACGAACCAGAGTGACTGGAATAGTAAAAAAACAGTTGGGAGCTGCAAGCTGCAAGCTGCAAGAAACAGCCGGCGGCGAGCTCAAGGCCAGCATGCTAGCACAAAGCTTTCGGGCGATTGCGGGCAGATTGGCCGGCTGGGCAGAAATATTCGCAAATTGAGCTTTGGCGGTGAACTTGCGCGGATTTTTTCCGCTCAGAGTTTGTGAAGCGTCCTACTCTTGTGAGACTCGACCCCAAGGAGTGTTTGGTTATGCGACTTCAGTCTCTTCTGGCCCTGGCGGCTGCCTCTGCCCTGCTGCTGCCGTTGGGAGCCCATGCCGGCAAACTGCCCGGCAACTACCAGTCGACCTGCGTAGCGCAGGCGCAGAAGCAAGGCCTGGCAAAGGATAAAGCCGAACAGCACTGCAAATGCGCCGGAGACGTGCTCCAGAAAAACCTCAGCGACAAAGAGATGAAAGACCTGGATACCCTGGAGGATGGCGTTGATGCAGCGGTAATGGAGCGCGCGCAAAAAAATATTGCAGCGGTCTGCGGCCCGAAAAACCCGAAATAATAGGGCCTTTGGCCAGTTATCCATCGCTAATTTGCTCCAGATCAGCAATCTGCGAAGGTAAAAGGGGCTACAAGCCCATAATTAGACTATGATGGTCGGCGTGCACCCTGTTGGCCTCGGCAACACCGCACTACTGAAAATCATGTTTCCTGGAGATACACCCATGTCTAATCGCCAAACCGGCACCGTAAAATGGTTCAACGATGAGAAAGGCTTCGGCTTCATCACTCCACAAGGTGGCGGCGACGACCTGTTCGTTCACTTCAAGGCTATCGAAACCGACGGTTTCAAAAGCCTGAAGGAAGGCCAGACTGTCTCCTTCGTTGCCGAAAAAGGCCAGAAGGGCATGCAGGCTGCACAAGTTCGTCCAGAGTAAGATCTGACCGAATAAAAAAACCCGTCCTTGTGGCGGGTTTTTTTGTGCCTGGGATTTGGGAGCGGGCTTGCTCCGCGATAGAACCAGTAATGACCCTATCGCGGGTCAAGCCCGCTCCCACAGAGACCGTTTTAGCCGCAGTTTACGCGGGTGATCACGCCTTGTTCGTCGGCGTTGAGGTTCAGGCGCTCGGAGCGGTATTCCAGGGTCATGACGTCGTGAGGCTTGAGCACACGGGCCAGTTGCGAGCCGCTGGCTTTACGCGCCTGCTCGAGCAACTCGGGGGTGGCCGGCTTGCCGATGGCGAACTCGGCGCCGCTGGCCTGGCAACGGCCATCGGTGTTGGCAGCAGCCTGCGGGGCCTTCGACGAAGAGCCGCCAGTGCTGCTGCAACCTGCCAATACGGCGACAGCCAACAGGCTTACCAATGATGCACGCGTGCGGAACATGAATCCTCCTTAAATACTTGAATGCTGCCTATGTGACAGCACTCCTGGTTTTTCGTTGCAAAACCGGACCATTGTGCCCGAGCCAGAGCGCTCTAGACCAAGGCTAATCGTGACCGGATTTTGCGCAAGCTCAATACAGGTCGATGTAATCGCTGGCAGGTTTGGGCCAGTTGTTTTTCAGGGCGTTGTACACCTGGCGTATCCAGCGCTCGTCATCGGCCACCTGCGGGCCGACACAACCGGAGCCTGCCGCCCAGGTTTCCAGACGAAAGGACAGGCCCTGCAGTTCGCGGCCACCGGTGACCTGGGACAACCAGGCGATGCCCTTGTGATTGACCCGCAGCTGGTTGTGAACCGCACCATTGCCGGCCACCAGCAGGGCCCGGACGTTGTCGAGGGTAAAGTCGTTGGGGTTGTTGAGGTCGATCTGCACTGCGCTGTCCCGGCAAGCTAAAACACCGATAGTTTGCCACGCCCCCTGCGCTTATGCCTAAGTCGCAGTGCGATGCAGGCGGCGGCCATGATTTACTGCAGCTATCGGCGGAGCGCAGGCCAGCCTCCCCTTCAAACGCCAGGGCCCGGCATTTGAACCGACAGCGCGCGCAGGTTTTACTCGAGAATGTTCATGACAAGCCACATCATCGATGCCGACATCAAGGTCAAATGGCCCGAGGGCCAGAGCGCCTACAGCCCGGCCAGCGCCGAAGAACTGCTGCTGATCGCCCTCGACTTGCTGGTCAAGGACCTGGGCCCGGACGACGCACGCAGCTACGTCGACCAGGTCTTTGAGCGTTACAGCCAGCCGGTTATGGCAGACGCGCCAGACGGGCACTGAGCAGATCAAAAAAGCCCTGGGCATCCCCCTCGGTAATCCAGGTGACGTTGCCCGGCTCTTTCAGGGTGCCGTACCAGTCGGTAATGGTCTGGCCGAAGGTCGGGCCGTCGCGGCTGTCGACCTGCATGAATACCTGGCGGCCGCGGAACAGTTCGGGCTTGAGCAGGTAGGCAATCACCGTGGTGTCATGCACCGGGCCGCCAGGCATGCCGTAGTGCTTCATGTCCTGCTTGACGTAGGCGTTGAGGATATCCACCACGCGCTTGCTCGCCCCATTGTTGAGGTCGGCAATCTGTTTGAGCCGCGCCTCGCTGGTCAGCACCTTGTGGGTGACGTCCAGCGGCAGGTAGGTGAGCTTGACCCCGCTGTTGAGCACCACTTCGGCAGCGTGAGGGTCGGCGAACAGGTTGAACTCGGCCACCGGGGTGATATTGCCGCCATTGAAGTGGGCACCGCCCATGACGATCACTTCCTTGATGCCATTGACGATTTCGGGCGCTTCAATCAGCGCCAAAGCCAGGTTGGTCTGCGGGCCGAGCATGGCGATAGTGATGCTGTGCGGCTTGGCGCTGCTCAAGGTGTCGATCAGGTAACGCACCGCACTGCCGTTGGCCAGCCCCTTCTGCGGCTCGCTGACCGTTACCCCGGGCAAGCCTTCTTCGCCATGGATATCGGCGGCGTAGATCGGCGTGCGCACCAGCGGCTTCGGCGCGCCGGCGTATACCGGAATGTCCTCGCGCCCGGCCCATTCGCGGGCCAGGCGGGCATTGCGCGAGGTCTTCTCGAGTCGCACGTTGCCGGCCACGGTGGTGATGGCGCGAATCTTCAGCTCATCTGGCGAAGCCATGGCCAGGAACAGCGCCACCACGTCGTCGGCGCCGGGGTCGGTATCGATAATCAGGTCAATGGGCGCCGCCTGGGCGCCAGCCGAAAGCACGGACATCAGCAACACTCCTTGGAGCAAACGTTTGGCACAGCTCAACATAAGACACGTCCTTATGATCAGATGGAACAGCTAGAAGGTCACCCCGGCAACCAAGGCAATGTTGCTGTAGGGCTGGCACTCGCCGGTGCGCACGATGGCTCGGGCGCTGCGGCTCAACTGCTTGAACTCTTCGTGACTGAGCAGGCGTCGGGCGCCCAGTTCGCCCTGGGCGGTCAACTGCTCGACGGCGGTCAGGCCCGGCGGCTGATGCTGAAGGATTTCCTCCGCCAGCACGTGGCTTTCGACCTGCATTTCCGTCAGAACAATGCGCAGGGTGCTGGCGAAATCCGGAATGCCCGGGGTTAGCGCCAGGTCGATCAGCTCCACCCCCGCCGGCACCGGCAAACCGGCATCGCCAATCAGCAGGATGTCGCCATGGCCGAGGGAGGCGATCAGGCGCGACAGGGCGATGTTCAGCAAGGGCGTCTTCTTCATGGCTGCAGCTCGCTCAAGTGCGGGATTGAAGGCTGCGCACCGGCGCGGGTGACCGACAACGCCGCTGCACGCTGGCCGAAGGCAATCGCCGCGCCCTGCGCTTCGCCACGCGCCAGGGCCGCGGCGAAACCGCCGACAAAGGTGTCGCCGGCCGCTGTGGTGTCCACAGGCTGCACCACTGGCGCCGGGAAATGCCTGAACACCTGACCATCGGCAAACAGCGCGCCCTGGGCACCGAGGGTGACGATGACCTTGCCAACGCCCATGGCCAGCAAATGCGTGGCGGCCGCCTTGGCGCTGTCCAGGTCGTTGACCGGCAGCCCGCTCAGGGCTTCGGCTTCGCTTTCGTTGGGGATCAGGTAATCGATATGGGCAAACCATTCAGCCGGCAGCGGGCCGCTGGCCGGTGCCGGGTTGAGGATCACCGTCTTGCCCAGCGCCCTGCCCCGCTCAAGGGTGTAGGCGACGGTGGCCATCGGCACTTCCAGCTGGCAGATAATCACCTCGGCGTTTTGCAGCAAGGCGTCGAAGCGCTGTACTGATTCGGGCAGCAACTGGCCATTGCCGCCAGCAACAATGACGATGGCGTTCTGGCTGGCGGCATCAACCACGATCAGCGCCACGCCGCTGGACACCCCGGCAGCGATGCTCACTGCCTGGCAGTCGATCTGCTCATCGACCAGGGCCTGGCGCAGTTGCTGGCCGTAAGCATCGTCACCGACGCAGCCGACCATCGCCACCTGCGCGCCCAGGCGCGCCGCCGCTACCGCCTGGTTGGCGCCCTTGCCGCCTGGCACGGTGACGAAGCTTTCACCCACCAGGGTTTCGCCGCCGCGCGGCAGGCGCTGGGCACGCGTCACCAGGTCCATGTTCAGGCTACCTACCACTACTACATTGGCTTGCATGTGCGGGCTCGTTCTCAGCGGTAATCATTGAAAAGGTCAGGGCGCGGCGCGGTGGATTCGCGCAGGACGATGCTCGGCGCAACAATGCGCTGCTCTGGCGCGCCGCGCAGGGGTTCGGCGATGCGCCGCAGCAGCAGTTCGGCGGCGCTCTCGCCCAGCTCGCGGATCGACTGGCCAACGGTGGTCAGCGCCGGAAATACGTACTGGCTAATCTGGATATCGTCGAAGCCGATCACCGACAGCTCGCTGGGCACGCAGATGTTGCGTTCGGCGGCGGCGCGCAATACGCCGATGCCGATCATGTCGTTGCCGGCAAAAATCGCCGTCGGCCGCTCGCCTTCGAGCAGCGCCGCTGCCGCGCTATAGCCGCCGATGCTGGTGAATTCGCTGCTCAGCAGCCACTCCTGGCGCGGGCTGACGCCGGCTTCGGCCAGCGCCCGATGGAAACCGGCCAGGCGCAACTGGGCGACGCTGGTGGTCGCCGGGCCGCCGATGCAGGCGATGTCGCGATGTCCGAGTTCCAGCAAGTGGCGGGTCGCCAGATAAGCGCCCTGTTCGTGATCGATACGTACCAGGTCAGCGGCCACGCCTTCCAGGGCGCGGTCGACGATGACCATCGGCGTGCGCACGCTGGCCAGGCTGTCGAGCAGGTCGTTGTCTTCACCGACCGAGGCGACGATCAGGCCGTCGATGCGTTTTTCCAGCAGCACGCGCAGGTAGCTGCGCTGCTTTTGCGGGTTGTCGTCGGAGTTGCAGAGGATCACGCAGTAGCCGTTGCGCTCGCAGCCGTCCTCGATGCCGCGGGCCAGCTCGGCGAAATACGGGTTGACGCTGTTGGGCACCAGCAGGCCGATGGTCGCGGTGCTGCGCGCCTTGAGCGAGCGCGCTACGGCGCTGGGCACGTAGTCGAGCTCAGCGATCGCCGCTTCGACCTTGAGGCGCACCGGTTCACTGACCGGGCGGGTCTTGTTCAGTACATGCGACACGGTGGTGTAGGAAATCCCCGCCAGTGCCGCGACATCTTTGATGGTTGCCATTGTTTCAGTTCCGCCTGCGCGCGCGCCGGCTGCGGTAGGTGTCGAGGACCACGGCGATGACGATCACCGCCCCGGTGATAATGCGTTTGGTTGGCTCCGAAGCGCCGATCTGCGCTAGGCCTGCGGCCAGCACCGAGATGATCAACACGCCAAAAAAGGTGCTGATCACAGAGCCCCGCCCGCCCATCAGGCTGGTGCCGCCGATGACCACGGCAGCAATCACTTGCAACTCCAGGCCGGAGCCGGCGTTGGGGTCGGCGGCTTCCAGGCGGGAAATCTGGAACAGCGCAGCCAGCCCTGCGAGCAGGCCCATCAGCGAGAACACCAGGATCTTGTACGGGCGCGGGTCGATGCCGGCCAGGCGCACCGCCTCTTCGTTGGTGCCAATGCCGATCAGGTAGCGGCCGAACACCGTGCGCGTCAGCACCAGCTGGGCGAGGATGATCACCAGCAAGGCGATCAGGAACGACGGCGAGATGCCAAAAGCCAGCGGGTTGGACAGCCAGGCAAAGGCATCGCCGATGTAAGCGGTGCGCGAATCGGTCAGCTGGTAGGCCATGCCCCGGGCCATTTCCAACACGCCGAGCGAGACGATAAACGACGGAATGCGCCAGGCCACGGTGATCGAGCCGGTGATGCTGCCGGCCAGCGCCGCCACAGCCATGCCGAGCAAGGCCGCCGGCATCACGCTCCAGCCCCAGCCGAGCATCGCCACACTGACCGCGGAACCGGCCAGGGCCAGCACCGAACCCACCGACAGGTCGATGCCGCCGATGATCAGCACAAAGGTCATGCCCACCGCCAGCACCATCAGATCGGGGATCTGGTTGGCCAGGGTGCTGAAGGTGGCGTAAGACCAAAAGTGGCTGCTCAACAACGAGAACAGCACGATCATTGCCAGCAAGGCGCCGGCCAGGCCCAGGTAGGTGCCGAGGCCGTAGTAGCTGCCGCTGCGCTTGGCGCTGGGGGCAGCGGTGTCCAGTTGGGTGGTTTTCATGGGGTCGTCCTGGGCGCCGCTTCGTGCAGCAACGCATCACGTTTCTGATAGCCGGCAAAGGCTGCGGCCAGTAGTTGGTCCTGAGTCCAGCTGTCGCGCTCGAAGGTGTCGATCAGGCGCCCTGCACTGAGCACGCCGATGCGGTCGCAAATCAGCATCAGCTCGCGCAGGTCGCTCGACACCACCACCAGCGCCTTGCCCTGGCGCGCAAGCTCCGCCAACAAGCCATAGATGTCGAACTTGGCGCCGACGTCGATGCCGCGGGTCGGCTCATCGAACAGCAGCACCGAACAGTCGCGCTCCAGCCAGCGGCCGATCACCACCTTTTGCTGGTTGCCGCCCGACAACTCGCCGACCACCTGCTCGGGGCTGGAACTGCGGATGCGCATGGCGGCGATCTGCCGTTCGGCCAGTTCGCGCTCGGCGCCGCTGTTAACGATGCCGGCGCGGGAAATCGCCGGCAGGTTGCCCAGGGCGATATTGGCGCTGATCGACTGGCTCAGCAGCAGCCCTTCGCCCTTGCGGTCTTCAGTGATCAGGGCAATGCCCTGACGCACCGCCGCCACCGGCGAATCGACGCGCACTTCGCGCAAGGGATTGCCCAGCTCGATAGTGCCGCTGTCGGCGCTGTCGGCGCCGAAAATCAGCCGCAGCAGCTCGGTACGCCCGGCGCCGATCAGGCCGCAGATGCCGAAGATCTCGCCGCTGCGCACCTCGAACGAGACGTCCTTGACCTTGTCGCTACGGCCGAGGCCGTTGACCTTGAGGATCGGCGCGCCGATGTTGCGCACGCCCAAATCGATATGCTCGCCCAGCTCGCGGCCGACCATCAGGTTGACCAGTTGCTCGCTGTTGTAACGCTGCATCGGCTCGACGCACACCAGCTTGCCATCGCGCAGCACGGCAATGCGCTGGGCGATGCGCTTGAGTTCTTCGAGGCGATGGGAGATGTAGACGATGGCCACGCCGCGCTGCTGCAGGCGCTCGATCTGGGTAAACAGCAGCTCCACCTCGCGGGCGGTGAGCATCGCCGTCGGCTCATCGAAAATCAGCACATGGCAGTCGCCAATCAGGTTGCGGGCAATCTCGACCATCTGCTGATGACCGATGCCCAGTTCGCCCACCGGGGTGTCCGGGTCGATGGCGTCCAGGCCGACCTGGGCCATGGCCGCCACCGCCAGTTGGCGCAGGCGTTTGCGGTTGATCCAGCCGGCGCGCCCGGGCAAGTTGTCGAGAAACAGGTTCTCGGCCACGGTCAGGGTCGGCAGCAGGTTGAGCTCCTGCATGACCATGCGCACGCCCAAGCGCTCGGCCGCGGCGCGACTACCGGGCTGGTACGGCTGGCCCTGGTAAAGCATATGGCCGGTGGTGGGCCGTTCGAGGCCGCCGATGATTTTCGACAGGGTGCTCTTGCCCGCGCCGTTTTCACCGGTCAGGGCCAGCACTTCGCCCCGCAGCAGGCTCAGCTCGATATCGCCGAGCACCGGCTGCGCGTAGGTCTTGCCGATGGCGCTGACTGAAAGTACGACATCCGCAGTCGCTGACATTGCCTGTTCTCCTGGCGCCCACCCCATGGCAGGCGCGCACGCTGCGACTAGGGTTGGGTAACCAGCTCGACCGGGGTCTGGATGACGTTGTCGTCGTCGACATCGGTTTTCTCACCCTTGAGCATCTTCAGCGCCGCCTCGATGCCGAATACCGCCTGCTTGGCGGCGTACTGGTCGGCAGTGGCAAGCACGCGACCGTCCTTGAGCATCGGCTTGATGGCGTTGATGTTGTCGTAGCCGACCACCTGCACCTGGCCGGCCTTGCCTGCGGCGCGCACCGCCGATACAGCGCCCAGGGCCATGCTGTCGTTGCCGGCCAGCAGAGCCTTGAGGTCAGGGTTGGCGTTGAGCAGGGAGGCGGCGACGGCATTGCCCTTGGCAATTTCCCAGTCGCCCGATTGCACCGAGACCACCTTGATCTGCGCCGCTTCCATTGCATCCTTGAAGCCGGCAGTGCGCTGCTGGGCGTTGGTGGTGGTCGAGACGCCTTCGATAATGGCCACCTGATCGCCGGCCTTGAGCTTCTGCTTGGCCAGGTATTCACCGACCAGCCGCGCGCCCTTGCGATTGTCGGGGCCTACGAACGGCACGCTGAGGTGCTTGCTCTTGAGCACCTCGGGGTCGAGGCGGTTGTCGATGTTGATCACGGTGATGCCGGCATCCATGGCCTTTTTCACCACCGGCACCAGGGCCTTGGAATCGGCCGGAGCGATGACCAGGGCGTTGACCCCGGAGACGATCATCTGCTCGACGATACGGATCTGGTTACTGGAGTCGGTCTCGTCCTTGATGCCGTTGGACACCAGCTCGAATTCATTGGCGTGGTCTTTCTGGTAGGCCTTGGCGCCGTCTTCCATGGTCAGGAAGAACTCATTGGCCAACGATTTCATCACCAGCGCGACTTTCGGCTTGGCGTCGTCGGCCAGGGCGTGGGAAACGGGTGTGGCGAGGGACAGTGAGGAAAGTACGGCGAGCGCCAGCAGGCGTCCAGCAAAGGGCAGCTTCATGGGTTTACTCCGGATCTTATGATTTTTATCGGGCCGCAAACGTTTGCGTTAACTCACTATGAAAACGTAACCAAATTTTGTCAAATCCGCTGCCGCAGACCATTTGGAAAGCGCACGTAGGAATTATCCTAAAAATAACCGGAAAACCGAACACCTCTTGTACACAATATTCGGAATTCCGAATAGGAAAATGCTTTACCGACGTTTTCCCAAGCGCTCTGAGCCCATGAAAATCAATAGATTGAAGATGAAAACCGACGAACGGCTGTTCTGGTACGGAATCTGCCTCTGTTAGCGCGTTACACAGCGAACTCCAGACACAAGAGAGATCAACGATGAAAGCTGCGCTTAATTCCTTCGTTCCGGGCGCTTTGGCCCTGCTGCTGTTAATGCCCGCAGGCGTCAACGCCAAGGAAGTCGAGAACCAACAGAAACTGGCCAACGTGGTGATCCTCGCCACCGGTGGCACCATCGCCGGCGCCGGCGCCAGCACCGCCAACAGCGCCACCTACCAGGCCGCCAAGGTCGGTGTCGACAAGCTGATCGCCGGCGTTCCGGAACTGGCCACCCTGGCCAATGTGCGCGGCGAACAAGTGCTGCAGATCGCTTCCGAAAGCATCAGCAACGAAAACCTGCTGCAACTGGGCAAGCGCGTTGCCGAGCTTGCCGACAGCAAGGATGTCGACGGCATCGTCATCACCCACGGTACCGACACCCTGGAAGAGACCGCCTACTTCCTCAACCTGGTAGAAAAAACCGACAAGCCAATCGTCGTGGTCGGCTCCATGCGCCCAGGCACCGCCATGTCGGCTGACGGCATGCTCAACCTGTACAACGCCGTGGCTGTTGCCAGCAACAAGGATTCGCGCGGCAAGGGCGTGCTGGTCACCATGAACGACGAGATCCAGTCGGGTCGCGACGTCAGCAAATCGGTGAACATCAAGACCGAAGCCTTCAAGAGCCAATGGGGCCCACTGGGCATGGTCGTCGAAGGCAAGTCCTACTGGTTCCGCCTGCCGGCCAAGCGTCACACCGTCGACTCGGAATTCGATATCAAGAAAATCAGCAGCCTGCCTGCGGTCGACATCGCCTACGGTTACGGCAACGTCACCGACACCGCCTACAAGGCCCTGGCACAAAATGGCGCCAAGGCGATCATCCACGCCGGTACCGGCAATGGCTCGGTGTCTTCTAAAGTAGCCCCGACCCTGATCGACCTGCGCAAGCAAGGCGTGCAGATCATTCGCTCGTCCCACGTCAATGCCGGCGGCTTCGTGCTGCGCAACGCCGAGCAGCCTGACGACAAGAACGACTTCGTCGTCGCCCACGACCTGAACCCGCAAAAAGCCCGGATCCTGGCCATGGTTGCAATGACCAAGACCCAGGACAGCAAAGAGCTGCAGCGGATCTTCTGGGAATACTGATCGAGTAACCCCCAAGCGCTTGCCCGCCCTGTAGGACGGGCAAGCCTGCCTCCCCTACCCTGGCAAAAAATACTTTAAACAGACCGCAGCAAATGGCGCGGTTTGCGGTCACATGCGCTCTTTCACCGACGAGCTGTTGCGAAATTGCTTACAGTAAAATACTGTATGCGCATACAGCTAAAAAAGGAACGCTTTGTGGCCACCACTTCCGCCCCTGCCAGCAGCTATGAGCAACTGGGCACCCGCATCCAGAAAATCATCAATTCCCCCACCGCACAAAAAGCCCGGGCCGCGCTGATCTTCCGCCTGGAGCACGAAACGCCTGAAGACTGGGCCACCCTGCTCGACGAAATCGCCGAGAACGACAACGTCACCCTCGCCTACCGCGATGACGGTGGCGTGCAGATTTTCTGGGTTGTGCCGAAGGAAGATTGAAAGCGCATGAGATTTCCGGTTTTTGCAGTAGCTTGTTTGTTGTTCAGTGTCACCACCGCCCACGCCGATGCACCGCGCACCTTCAGCGAAGCCAAGAAGGTCGCCTGGCGTTTGTATGCGCCGCAGTCCACCGAGTTTTATTGCGGCTGCAAATACAACGGCAACAAGGTCGATTTGCAGGCCTGCGGGTATGTGCCGCGCAAGAATGCCAACCGCGCCTCGCGCATCGAGTGGGAGCATATCGTCCCGGCCTGGCAGATCGGCCACCAGCGCCAGTGCTGGCAAAGCGGCGGGCGCAAGAACTGCTCGCGCAATGACAAGGTCTACCAGCGCGCCGAGGCCGACCTGCACAACCTGGTGCCGAGCATTGGCGAGGTCAATGGCGACCGCAGCAACTTCAGTTTCGGCTGGCTGCCCGAGCAGCGCGGACAATACGGCTCGTGCCTGACCCAGGTGGACTTTAAAGCCAAGAAGGTCATGCCGCGGCCGTCCATTCGCGGCATGATTGCGCGCACCTACTTTTATATGAGCAAGCAGTACAGCCTCAAGCTGTCCAAGCAGGACCGCCAGCTGTACGAAGCCTGGAACAAGACCTACCCGCCGCAGCCCTGGGAGCGCCAGCGCAACCAGCGGGTGGCTTGCGTGATGGGCCATGGCAACGAGTTCGTCGGCCCGGTCAACCTCAGCGCCTGCGGTTGAGGCTCAGGCCAGCGCCTGCAGGTAGGCGCTGGCCTGCTGGTAACGGGCCAGGCGGGCGATGTCATCGGGGCCGGGCATGGGGATCCGCGACAGGTCGCTGTTGTCGGCCAGATCAGCCAACTTGACCACCCGCGCCAGCGGATCATCGCCGACCCGCACCACGAAGGCTTCGTAGCTTTCGTCATCGCGCCGGCTCAGCGCCTGCACGGCGGCCAGGATCTTCAGGGCGAAGCCTTCGCGGGCAAGGTCAGAGAGGGTCATCGGTGAATCCTCGAGCACGTCGTGCAGCACCGCGACAATGCGCTGCTCGGCCGTCGACACCCTCAGCATCACCCGCAACGGGTGGAGGATATAGGCCGTTCCGCCTTTATCGCGCTGCCCTTCATGTGCCCTCGCCGCAACCGCAATGGCCCGCTCCAGCGTAGACATATGGCCCTCCTGCTCAGCGCGGCTGGCGTCGTAGACGCGCCATGCTGTAGACATCGATCAACTCCCCGTCACGCATAGCATAGTCAATCAGTTGAGAATGAATACCTCGCCCTCATAACTCTCAACCTTAATAAACTAGCGCGGGGCGTCGTGCTGGATGACGATCGAGTCGGTGCCCAGGCGCGCCATGACATCGGCTTGCTGCGCCTCGGCTTGCGCCTTGTCGGGATAAGGGCCGAGCAGCACCACCGGCTTGCCGTTGCGGTAGACCACCGAGGACGGAATCTGCTTTTCGATCAGGCGTGCGGTCATGTCGCTGAGGGCGCCCATGTTCGCACCCTGGACGATCTCGACATCCCAGCCTTGGGGCGCAGGTTTGTCTGCCGCAGCGTCGGCGGCGCGCTGCAGGTCAGCGCCACCGCATTTTTCGCGAATGGCCAGGTTGCTGCCCTGGTCGGCAATAATGAGCTGATAGTCGCCCGCGGCCTGCTTGATCGCCACGTAGCTGCGATACGGCACGAACACGCCGGCGTCGTCCTTGCCGCGCACCTGGCCGCAAATAATGCCTTGCTGGTCGAATCGCACGTTGGCGAACTTGGCTGTCTTGGGGTTCTGCAGGTGTTCGGCCACCTGCTTGTGCACGCCTTCGACTTCGTTTTCGCAACCGGCCAGAGCCAGCACCGCCATTACCACCGCCACTTTGCGCACGCGTCTATCTCCTGAATGCAAGCGGCGGATTTTAGCATTCTTGGCTGGCCTTTAGGGCCCTATCGCGGGGCAAGCCCGCTCCTACAGCTGAAATGCAAAAAGGGCGACCCTTGCGGATCGCCCTTTTTGTTACCACACAGCAGTGTGGATTTGTTTGGTAGGCACAATTGGATTCGAACCAACGACCCCCACCATGTCAAGGTGGTGCTCTAACCAACTGAGCTATGTGCCTGCTGTGGGGCGCATAATACGCAGGTCTTTAACCTTCGTAAAGCGAAATTTCATAAAAAAATCAGCAGCTTTGCTTTGCCGGCAAAAAATTCCCGCAAACAAAAAAGGCGACCCTCGCGGATCGCCTTTTTGTGTACCGCCAGCAGGGGCGGATTTGATTTGGTAGGCACAATTGGATTCGAACCAACGACCCCCACCATGTCAAGGTGGTGCTCTAACCAACTGAGCTATGTGCCTGCTGTGGGGCGCATTCTACCCAATCGCCGAAAGGTGTCAACTCTTTTTTTAACGCTAAGCCACTGAATATCAAAAGTATTTGCTAAAAGCCGGGGTAAAGGATTTTCAACACACGACTAGCGGGTGTTTATTATTATTGATAGCATCGGTACAGTCGTAAAAAATATAAAACAGAGGTTTCGCAGCATGGCCAATACCCCCTACCCTCAGTCCTACTACGCCGCATCGGCCAATCCGGTTCCGCCGCGCCCGGCGCTGCAGGAAGAGGTACAGACCGATGTCTGCGTGATCGGCGCCGGCTATACCGGCCTGTCCAGCGCCCTGTTCCTGCTGGAGAGCGGCTTCAAGGTCACCGTGCTGGAAGCTGCCAAGGTCGGCTTTGGCGCCTCGGGCCGCAATGGCGGCCAGATCGTCAACAGCTATAGCCGCGACATCGACGTCATTGAACGCACCGTCGGCCCCAAGCAGGCACAATTGCTGGGCCACATGGCCTTTGAAGGCGGGCGCATCATCCGTGAGCGCGTGGCCAAATACAACATCCAGTGCGACCTTAAAGACGGTGGCGTGTTCGCCGCCCTGACGCCCAAGCAGATGGGCCACCTGGAATCGCAAAAGCGCCTGTGGGAACGCTTCGGCCACACCCAGCTGGAGCTGATGGACCAGAAGCGCATCCGTGAAGTGGTCGATTGCGACCAGTACATCGGCGGCATGCTCGACATGAGCGGCGGCCACATCCACCCGCTGAACCTGGCCCTGGGCGAAGCGGCCGCGGTCGAGTCGCTGGGCGGCAAGATCTACGAGCAATCGCCGGCCATCCGCATCGAGCGCGGTGCCAACCCGGTGGTGCACACACCACAAGGTAAAGTACGCGCCAAGTTCATCATCGTTGCCGGTAACGCCTACCTCGGCGGCCTGGTGCCGGAACTTGCCGCCAAGTCGATGCCATGCGGCACCCAGGTGATCACCACCGAGCCGCTGGGCGAAGAGCTTGCGCGCAGCCTGCTGCCGCAAGACTACTGCGTCGAAGACTGCAACTACCTGCTCGACTACTACCGCCTGACCGGCGACAAGCGCCTGATCTTCGGCGGTGGCGTGGTGTACGGTGCGCGCGACCCGGCCAACATCGAAGCGATCATCCGCCCGAAAATGCTCAAGGCCTTCCCGCAGCTCAAGGACGTGAAGATCGACTACGCCTGGACCGGCAACTTCCTGCTGACCCTGTCGCGCCTGCCGCAAGTGGGCCGCCTGGGCGACAACATCTATTACTCCCAGGGTTGCAGTGGCCACGGCGTCACCTACACCCACCTGGCGGGCAAGGTGCTGGCCGAGGCCCTGCGTGGCCAGGCCGAGCGTTTCGATGCCTTCGCCGAGCTGCCGCACTACCCGTTCCCGGGTGGCCAGCTGCTGCGCGTACCGTTCAGCGCCCTGGGCGCCTGGTACTACAGCCTGCGCGATCGCCTGGGCTTCTAAGCCCCCTGCCCGGCCTGCGCCGTCACTGCCCCAGGGCGCTGACGGCCTGCCGGGCGGCTTGTTCCTGGCCCGCCTGGGCCAGGTCATTGGCCGCTTTCAGCCAGCGCTGACGGTCAACCTGGGCCGGCAACTGGCCCGGCTGCTGCACCAGCACCGCCCAACTCCCCTGCTTTTGCCAGGCTGATTCGAAGTCATCGAACTCCATCAGCAGGCGCCGGTTCATCCCTGCCCGCAACAATACCCGCTGCTTGTAACGGTCATAGCCGACCAGCAAGGCATAGCGTGGCTCGCTCCAGAACGTCGAACCTTGCTGAAAGCGCAGCAACACCGGGTTGCCCGCCGCTACCTGCGCCAGCAAGGCGTCCAGGCGTGGTTCGAGCGGATACACGACCATGCCGTACTCGCGGCCCACCCGCGGGATCGCCTGCTCAAGCTGGTCGATGTGCTGCGGCAGGCCCAGCGATTTGTCGAGCAGCCCCGGAGTGATGCGCACCCCCTGTTGCGAGAGCAAGGCCGCCAGGGCCATCGAGGCGCTCTGGTTGGCTTCGCCACGGTAGAAAGGCACCGAGCCGATCTCGACCCGTTGCGGCAGGTTTTTCAGCTGGGATGGCGGCTGGCTGGCACAGCCGGCCAGGGCCAGGCCGAGCGCGCAGGCCAGCAGCAGGCGGCGCGGGGTAAAGGCGGTTAGGGAAGTCAGTGCAGGCATGAACACTCGCTCGATGACGGCCGGCAGCCACTGCCCGGCCCTGAGCGCTGATCATAGGCTGGCGCGCGCCGTGGGTATAGCCCGTTGCAGGCTTAGAACAAAGCGGCCCAAGCCTCTAGACCATCGGTCAATAGCCTGCAACCTGCAACGGGCTAGACTGAAGACGTGTCCGCGTGGCGAGCCTCGTTGCCTTGGCGCGGATTTGAGGAGGCACACATGAGCCTGACAATGGCAATTTTGCTGCTGCTCGGCGCCTGGTTGAGCGTCGCTGCTGCCATGCTCTGGGGGGTGCTGCGCATCGCCCGGCGTCATCATCCGCACCATCGCATCCAGCCTGAAGGCAAAGACGCTGTACCGGTACGGCGCAGTCGCCGGCATGCCGGGGCGCATTAGAAATCCTTGAAAAGCATCGCGGGGCAAGCCCGCTCCCACAGTGACTGCAGGAGCGGGCTTGCCCCGCGATGGCTTTATCAGCCCTCAACCGCCTCGCGCTTCAAGCGTGCCCGGCGCGACATGATGTTGAGGATCTCGATCGCCGTCGAGAAGGCCATCGCCGCATACACATAACCCTTGGGTACATGAGCACCGAAACCTTCGGCGATCAGGGTCATGCCGATCATGATCAAGAAGCCCAGGGCCAGCATCACCACGGTCGGGTTGTCGTTGATGAAGCGGGCCAGCGGGTCGGCGGCCACCAGCATCACGATCACGGCACTGATCACGGCAATGATCATGATCGGCAGGTGCTCGGTCATGCCCACGGCGGTGATGATGCTGTCGATCGAGAAGACGATGTCGAGCACCAGGATCTGACCAATCGCCGCAGCAAAGCCCAGGGTGATGGTCGAGGACGCCTTGGCTTCAGCCTGGGCGCGCGGGTCGACACTCTCGTGGATTTCCTTGGTCGCTTTCCACAGCAGGAACAGGCCACCGGCGATGAGGATCATGTCCTTCCAGGAGAAGGTATGACCGAATACATCGACCACCGGCTCGGTCAGCTGGACGATCCAGGCCACGGTGCTGAGCAGGCCCAGGCGCATGATCAGGGCCATGCTGATACCAATGCGCCGCGCCTTGGAGCGGTACTCTTCAGGCAACTTGTTGGTCAGGATCGAGATGAAGATCAGGTTGTCGATACCGAGGACGATCTCCATGGCCACCAGGGTGGCCAGGGCGACCCAGGCGGTCGGGCTTGCAGCGAGTTCCAACAAGTATTCCATGAATCAAATCCTGCATCGGGGTAAGGGGTGGGTCAGATGTCCTGGGCGCTGGCGTCGCGCTCGGGTTTGCCTGCCTTGTCGCTGCCTTCGGAGCCGGTGGCTTCGCTCAGGGCCTGCTGGGCGGCTTCGTTGGTTTTGTCGATGGCCTCCTTGGCCGACTCCGCCGCCTGGTTGAGCATTTGCTGGGCGGACTTTTCCGCCTGCTCGCAACCGCTCATGGCCAGCAGGGCCAACAGCAACACCAGGGGTGTACCGATGGATTTGAAGTGAAGCATCTGTGGGTCTCCATGCAATTAAATCGGTGCGCATTCAGGGGCACCGTGATGGCAAGGGATTCTAAAGAGCCAGATACATCAGGAAAATTCGTATTTTCAGCGGTTATACTTCGGTTTTTACGAATCGGGAAATCGCCATGCTCAATTACCGCCAGTTGCATTACTTCTGGGTAGTGGCCAAGACCGGCAGCATCGTGCGTGCCTGCGAGCAACTGAACCTGACCCCGCAGACCATCAGCGGGCAGATCACCCTGCTTGAGCAAACCTACGGCATCGAGCTGTTTCGCCGGGTCGGGCGCCAGCTGGAGCTGACCGAAAGCGGCCGGCAGACCCTGACCTACGCCGAGCAGATGTTCCAGATTGGCGGCGAACTCGAGGCGATGCTGCGGGCCCGGCCGGATGAGCAGCAGATACTGTTCCGGGTCGGGGTGGCCGATGTGGTGCCCAAGTCCATCGTCTACCGCCTGCTGGCGCCGACCATGGACATGGAAGACGCCCTGCGCCTGAGTTGCCGCGAAGACAAGCTCGAACGGCTGCTGGCAGACCTGGCGATCCAGCGCCTGGACCTGGTGATTTCCGACAGCCCCATGCCCAGCCACCTGGACATCAAGGGCTACAGCCAGAAGCTCGGTGAATGCGGCATCAGCTTTTTTGCCACGCAGGCGTTGGCTGAACAGTACGGGCGCAACTTCCCGGCCTGCCTGCAACACGCGCCGCTGTTGATTCCCGGCCAGGAAACCGTGGTGCGCAGCCGCCTGCTGCGCTGGTTCGCCGAACAGCAATTACAGCCGCGGATCGTCGGTGAGTTCGACGACAGCGCCTTGATGCAGGCCTTCGGCCAATCGGGCAGCGGCATTTTCATTGCCCCCAGCGTGATCGCCGACGAGGTCTGCAAGCAGTATGGCGTCGAGCTGATCGGCCAGACCGACGCGGTCAACGAGTCGTTCTATGCCATTTCAGTGGAGCGCAAGGTCAAGCACCCGGGTATCGTCGCCATCACCGAAGGCGCACGCCGCGAGCTGTTCAACTGGTAGCTGGCGTGGGTTCATCGCCGTTTGCAAAGGGCGCGCAGACTACACTTGCGTCCTACCGTCTGACGCAGCGCAAACACCAAATGTGCCCTGCTGTGCTAAAGTCGCGCCCTTTTTCTCGGCCCTGCCCCGCCAGGTGCCCCATGCTCCAGCGCCGTGGTTCGCCCACCGCGCCCTGAACAAGACAGAGAAACACCTGCCATGACCCCTGTTCTAAACCTGTTGAACCGCACCAGCCTGGTGGTCCAGATCATGATCGGCCTCGCTGCCGGCATTGCCCTGGCCGTGTTCGCCCCCACGACCGCCGCAAGCCTCGGCTTCGTCGGCAAGGTCTTCGTCTCCGCGCTCAAGGCGGTGGCGCCGATCCTGGTGTTCATCCTGGTCATGGCTTCGATCGCCAACCACCGTCACGGCACCGAAACCCATATCCGCCCGATCCTGGTGCTGTACCTGTTCGGTACCTTCGCCGCCGCCGTGGTCGCAGTGATTGCCAGCATGGCCTTCCCGTCCAACCTGGCGCTTAGCACCTCGGACGTTGCCTTGAGTGCTCCCGGTGGCATCACTGAAGTACTGCAAAGCCTGCTGCTGAGCGTGGTCGACAACCCGGTGAGCGCGCTGATGAACGCCAACTTCATCGGCATCCTGGCCTGGGCCATTGGCTTGGGTGTGGCCATTCGTCACGCCGGGGAGACCACGCGCACGGTGGTTGCCGACCTGTCCAACGGCGTGACTTTGATCGTACGCGTGGTGATTCGCTTTGCGCCGCTGGGGATTTTCGGCCTGGTCGCCTCGACCCTGGCGCAGTCCGGGCTGGACGCCCTGCTCGGTTACCTGCACCTGCTGGCCGTGCTGATCGGCTGCATGCTGTTCGTGGCGCTGGTGGTCAACCCGATCATCGTGTTCTGGAAGATTCGCCGCAACCCCTTCCCGCTGGTGCTGCTGTGCCTGCGTGAAAGTGGCATCACCGCCTTCTTCACCCGCAGCTCGGCGGCCAACATCCCGGTCAACATGGCCCTGAGCGAGAAACTCGGCCTGCACGAAGACACCTACTCGGTGTCGATCCCGCTGGGCGCGACCATCAACATGGCCGGCGCAGCGACCACCATCACCGTGCTGACCCTGGCTGCCGTGCACACCTTGGGCATCGCCGTCGACATCCCGACCGCGATCCTGCTCAGCGTTGTCGCCGCTGTCTGCGCCTGTGGCGCCTCGGGCGTGGCCGGCGGCTCGCTGCTGCTGATCCCGCTGGCCTGCAGCCTGTTCGGCATCCCCAGCGAGATCGCCATGCAGGTGGTGGCCGTCGGTTTCATCATTGGTGTGCTGCAGGACTCGGCGGAAACCGCGCTGAACTCCTCCACCGACGTACTGTTCACCGCTGCGGCCTGCATGGCCAAAGAGCGCCAGGCCGCCTGAGCTTGACCTGCAGCCGGTGCGTCCTGCACCGGCTGCTTGTGTTTTACCCTGTTGCGCACCTAGGCTAGAGGCCTTTCTTCGCATAGAGACAGGGCCATGTCCGCCGAACACGAAACCGCTTCCGACGCCCGCTTCACCAGCACCGAGATCCGCGTGCTCGGCTCGCTGATCGAAAAACAGGCCACCAGCCCGGAAACCTACCCGCTGACCCTCAACGCCCTAGTGCTGGCCTGCAACCAGAAGACCAGCCGTGAGCCGGTCACCAACCTCAGCCAGGGCCAGGTTGGCCAGGCCCTGCGCGCGCTCGAAGGCCAGGGCCTGACCCGCCTGCAGATGGGCAGCCGCGCCGACCGCTGGGAGCAGCGCGTGGACAAGGCCCTGGAGCTGGTGCCGGCGCAGGTAACCCTGCTGGGGCTGATGTTCCTGCGCGGGCCGCAAACGGTTAACGAACTGCTGACCCGCAGCAGCCGCATGCATGAGTTCGAAGATGCCGAGCAGGTGGTGCACCAGCTTGAGCGCCTGATCGCCCGCGGTTTTGCCCTGCACCTGCCGCGCCAGGCCGGGCAGCGTGAAGATCGCTACACCCATGCGCTGGGCGATCCGGCCGAAATCGAGGCGATCCTGGCGGCGCGCCAGCAAGGGCCGGAGCGTTCGGCCGGTGGCGCGGTGTCGCTGGAGCGGATCGAAGCGCTGGAAGCACGGATTGCGGCGCTGGAAGAGCGCCTGGCGCAGTTCGAGTAACAGCATCGCGGGGTTGTGTACCATCAGACCCACTGCGGGAGCGGCGGTGCGGCGACCCGACTTGCCCCGCGATAGGTTTTACCCTTCAGCCGCGGGCAAACGCCACTGCCCGCGCCACCTGCTCCGCCGTTGGCCGTACCCCGGTGTACAGCACGAACTGCTCCAGCGCCTGCAAGGCAATCACCTCCAGCCCGGTAATCACCGGTATACCCAGACGCTGGGCCTCGACGATCAACGGCGTCAGCGCCGGCATCGCCACCACATCGAATACCCGTTGCGCCGCCGCTATCGCCTCGGGGGCGAAGGCCAACTGTTCGGCTTCAACCCCACCGGCCATGCCGATCGGCGTGACATTGACCAGCATCGGCGGGCACAGGTCGCCCAGCTCTGCCTGCCAGCGATAGCCGCAACTGTCGGCCAGCTGCCGCCCGGCTTGTTCATTGCGGGCAACGATGATGCCCTGGCTAAAGCCGGCATCGCGCAGGGCACTGGCCACCGCCTTGGCCATGCCGCCGCTGCCGCGCAGGGCGAAGGCCGTCGACGGATCCACCTGATGACGCAGGAGCAAATGGCGCACGGCCAGGTAGTCAGTGTTATAGCCTTCCAGGTGGCCATTGGTATTGACGATGGTGTTGATCGACTCGATGACCGCCGCCGACGGGTCAATGCCGTCGACCAGGGCCAGGCAGGCTTCCTTGTAAGGCATCGACACGCCACAGCCGCGGATGCCCAAGGCACGGATACCGGCAACGGCTGCCGGCAGGTCATCGGTAGTCATGGCCTTGTAGTAGAAATCCAGATCCAGCTGCTGATACAGATGGTTGTGAAAGCGCACGCCAAAGGTGCCCGGCCGTCCCGCCAATGAGATGCACAGCTGGGTGTCTTTGCCTGGAAATGTTGCCATTGAAATCTCCTCAGGAAACGGACTGGCACTGCGCCCTCGCCCGCCGCAGACCGCTGATCGGCCCTTACATAACCTTTACTCTGAACCTGTGTGATTTTTTCGGTTCCCGCAGTCTTATAAATATCCCCGACGTCGGCGTTGTGCTGTGAGGAGTGGCTATGAACTGTCGTGGCTGATGATCACTATCAAGCGCGTTGATTTCAACCACCCGGCACTCGACGCTAAGGTAGGCCCATGACTCACGGGAGGAACCCCCAATGGCCCCTATCAACATCATGTCCGTCATCGGCAGCGCCGTCCCCACCTCGCTCAGGGAGTTGGGCCTGCTGGCCTGCTGGTACCTGGTGCGCAATGGCGAAGCGATCTCCGGGCCATTGACCTCCCTGCCGGCCGCCCAGGCCCTCGCCGAGCGTCTCGAGGGCCCCGGCCTGCAAGCCTGAGGCCTGCCCACCGTTTTATCGTGCGTTGCTCCGCACAGCCCCTTGCCCCGCCCTTTGGCGGGGCTTTTTATGGGCCGCTGAAAGGCACTTGGATTAAGTTTTTTTCATCTGCACGATAGCGCTGTCCGGGCAATCGACAGCAACTAGGCCATACTCCTAGAATGCAGCGGTTTTTTGGGGGAAAACCCTTGCACAGCCAACGACATAACAACTTCTAGTGAGCCTCAACGTGAAAACTTCCCTTTCGATTCTAAGCCTGCTGCTGTTGCTCACAGGTACTGCGACTGTCACGTCGACCGCTGCTGCTCAACCCCCGGCCCAGCAACAACGCGATCCAGCGAAATTGCACCTGGCCTCCGGCAGCGCCCTGCTGATCGATCTGCAAACCAACAAGGTGCTCTACGCCAACAACCCTGACCGGGTGGTGCCGATCGCTTCGGTGACCAAGCTGATGACCGGCATGGTGGTGCTCGACGCCAAGCAGAACATGGACGAGATGCTCACGGTCACCATCGCCCAGAACAAGGAAATGAAAGGGGTGTATTCGCGGGTCAAGCTGGGCAGCCAGCTCAACCGCAAGGACATGCTGCTGATCACCCTGATGTCGTCGGAAAACCGCGCGGCCTCAACCCTGGCGCACAACTACCCGGGCGGCTACAACGCCTTCATCAAGGCGATGAACGCCAAGGCCCGTGCATTAGGCATGAGCCACACCCGTTATGTTGAGCCGACGGGGCTTTCGACCAGCAACGTTTCCACTGCCCGCGACCTCAGCAAGCTGCTGATGGCGGCGCGCAACTACCCGCTGCTGAGCAGCTTGAGCACCACCCGCGAGCAGACCGTGGCGTTCAAAAAACCCAACTACACCCTGGGCTTTCGCAACACCGACCATCTGGTCAACAAGAGCAACTGGGACATCAAGCTGACCAAGACCGGCTTCACCAACGATGCCGGCCACTGCCTGGTGTTGTTGACCAAGATGGACAACCGCCCGGTGGCCATGGTGATCCTCGATGCCTTTGGCAAGTACACCCACTTTGCCGACGCCAGCCGCATGCGCCAGTGGCTTGAGACCGGCAGCACCAAGCCGGCCCCGGCAGTGGCCATGCGCTACAAGTCAGAGCGCACGCAGAACCGGCAACTGGCTGACTGAAAACAAAAGGGCCTGTGCATGCACAGGCCCTTTTTCGTTTCAGGCGTTGGTGCTGACCAACGAGCCCGAGCTGCTGCCACCGGCTTCGGTCAGCGCCTTGAGCAGCGTTGCCGTGGCGCTGGCGATCGACGCCGTGGTCGCGCCCACCGCCGATTGCGCGGCAGCAACAGCGGAAGCCTTGAGGATCGGCTCCATGTCGCTGGCCAGGACTTCCTGCAAGCGTTTCTGCTGCTCGGCCAACTGCTTTTGCATTTTCTTGATCATCTCGCGCAATTGCTTGATGTGCGCCGGTTCTTCGCCGGCACTGGCCTCTTCCTTTTCCTTGGCCTCTTCAGCCTTGCCGCTATCACGCAGCTTGGACAGGTCGACACTGACCGCGCCCGTCGCTTCCATCCCGGCCTGTCTTTCCTGGCCGGTGACGGTGATGCCGGTGTTGATGCTGCTGTTCAATGGGGTCCCGTTGATTGATACGGCGCTAAAACCTGCCATGTTTCTATCGTCCTGATGGTGTTGGGGTTAACCCGGCTATCGGCCACATAGGCGCAAACTTGAACCAGGCGCCCCCCCGGATAAATTTGCCCGCACGCCACTCGTCCCTCCTGATACCCAAGCTTTGCCCACGGCACGCCTGTGCACCGGGCAAACCGTTCCGATCAGCCTAACGTCGAGATGGCAATGACCACATCCCGTTCCCGCAAAGCCCTCTACATCGGCCTGCCCCTGGCCCTGGCAGTGGCCGCTGCCACCGCCGGCTACCTGTACTTCAAATCCCAGCACGGCTACCCGCGCCCGATCGTCGAACAGGCCAATGCCCTGCACGAGCACATGCTGTCGTTCGACAGCCATGTCACTGTGCCGCTGAACTTCGGTAGCGCCGGCAACGAGATCGACAAGGACGGCCACGGCCAGTTCGACCTGGTCAAGGCCGGGCAAGGGCGTTTGTCGGGCGCGGCGTTGACCATTTTCGGCTGGCCGGAGCTGTGGAACGGCGCCAATGCCCCGCACCGCCCGACCCCGGGCTTTGTCGACGAAGCCCGGCACCAGCAGGAGGTGCGCTACAAGATCATCAGCAACATGGTCCGCGACTTCCCCAACCAGGTCGGCATTGCCTATACCCCGGATGATTTCCGGCGCCTCAATGGCGAAGGCAAGTTCGCCGTGTTCATCAGCATGCTCAACGCCTACCCGCTGGGCCACGACCTGTCACAGCTGGACCTGTGGGCCAAGCGCGGCATGCGCATGTTCGGCTTCAGCTACACCGGCAACAACGATTGGGCCGACTCCTCGCGCCCGCTGCCGTTCTTCAACGACACCGCCGACGCCCTCGGCGGCCTGTCGCCACTGGGCGAGCAGGCGGTCAAGCGCCTCAACGCGCTGGGGGTGATCATCGATGTGTCGCAGATGTCGACCCTGGCCCTGGAGGACGTCGCACGCCTGAGCCAGGCGCCGTTCGTGGCCTCGCATTCGGCGCCGCGGGCGCTGGTGGATATTCCGCGCAACCTCAGCGACAAGGAAATGCAGCTGATCAAGGACAGCGGCGGCGTCATCCAGGTGGTCGGTTTCGGCCAGTACCTCAAACCGCTGAGCAAGCCGACCCTGGACAAGCTCGAAGCCCTGCGCCTGCGCTTCGACCTGCAACCGCTGCAAGGCCTGGCCAACGCCCTGATGCCCGGCGACGCGGTAATCGCCATCTGGCCCGAGACACGCTTTGGCGAGTACGCCAGCAGCCTCTACGGCATCCTCGATCAAGAACCCAAAGCCACCCTCAAGGACTTTGTCGATGCCATCGACTACACGGTGAAGAAGGTCGGCATCGACCACGTCGGCATCAGCTCCGACTTCAACGACGGCGGCGGCCTGGAGGGTTTCAAGGATGTCAGCGAGATCCGCAACGTCACCGCCGAACTGCTCACCCGCGGTTACTCCGAGGCCGATATCGGCAAGCTGTGGGCCGGCAACTTCCTGCGGGTGTGGGCGCAGGTGCAAAAAACCGCCCAGCCCGTTGCCGCCACCGCCACCCCTTGAGCCGGAAACCGCCCGCCATGACAGATCGCCGTACCTTTCTCAAGCAGGCCGGCCTGCTCGCCGCCAGCCTGCCGTTGCTACCCGAGGCGCTGGCCACCCCGACCGCGCCGCTGAGCGGCAGCGACAAATGGCGCAACCTGCGCCAGCTGTTCCCCCTGGATCCGGACTACGCCCACTTTGCCAATTTCCTGGTCACTGCCCACCCGCGCCCGGTGCAGGAAGCCATCGATTACTACCGCGCTGAAGTCGACCGCAACCCGGCCAGCCGCATGGACTGGGAGAGCCAGTACGAATGGCAGCGTGAAGGCGAGGTCCGCCAGTGGGCGGCGCGCTACCTGCAAGTCAGGCCCCGGCAGATCGCCCTGACCGGCAGCACCACCGAAGGCCTGGGGATGATTTACGGGCGCTTGCAGGTCAGCCCGCAACAGGAAATCCTCACCACCGAACACGAGCACTACTCGACAAACCGCACCCTGGCCTTCCGTCAGCGCCACGAAGGCACCCAGGTGCGCAAGCTGCGCCTGTTCAGCCAGCCCTGGGAAATTTCCACCGACCAGGTGCTGAGCACGATCGACCAGGCCATCACCCCCAACACCCGGGTGCTGGGCATGACCTGGGTGCACTCGGGCAGCGGCGTAAAGCTGCCGGTCGGGCAGATCGGCGAACTGGTGCGCCGGCACAACCGCGAGCGCGATGAAAACCAGCGGATCATTTACGTGGTCGACGGCGTGCACGGCTTCGGTGTCGAGAACAGCACCTTCGCCGACTTCAACTGCGACTACTTCATCGCCGGCACCCATAAATGGATGTTCGGCCCGCGTGGTACCGGGATCATCTGCGCCGCCTCGGAGAAGATGCAGCACCTGACCCCGACCTTCGCCACTTTCTCCGAGGACGAAGATTTCGCCACCATCATGACCCCCGGCGGCTACCACGCCTTCGAGCACCGCTGGGCACTGGGCAAGGCCTTCGAGCTGCACCTGCAACTGGGCAAGGCCGATGTCCAGGCGCGCATCCACCAGCTCAACGACCTGCTCAAGCAGCGGCTCAAAGAGCACAAGGCCATCGAACTGGTCACCCCGCTCAGCAGCGAACACTCGGCGGGCTTCACCTTCTTCAGGGTCAAGGAACGCAACGCCGATGCCATCGCCGCTTACCTGGTGCAGAACCGGGTAATGGTCGACGCCGTGTCGCGCGACGTCGGCCCGGTGATTCGCTTCGCTCCGGGCCTGCTCAACAACGAGCAGGAAATCGATCGGGCCATGGCCCTGCTGATCAAAAAACTCTGAAAAGGCCTTCGCATGTCTTCACCACTGCTCTACCCGCTATCCGTACTTGTGCTGCTGACCAGCATCGCCAGCGCCCAGGCCGCCGACGCGGTACAACCGGGCAAGGTCTTTCGCGACTGTAAAAGCAGCTGCCCGGAAATGGTCATGCTGCCGGCCGGCAGTTACACCATGGGCACCCCGGACGACGAAGTCGGCCGCCAGCCCGACGAAGGCCCGCAACACACCGTGACCTTCGCCAAGCCGTTCGCGGTCAGCCGCTACCAGGTAACTGCCAGTGAATGGGACGCCTACTTGCGCGAGTCCGGGGCCAAGATTGCCGACGGCGACACCCGCCCGGGCCGCGAGTGCAAGGCCAGCAAGCCGCGCTACCAGCAAGGCCCGCGACAACCGGCGGTGTGCATGAGCTATCACGATGCCCAGGCCTATGCCGACTGGCTGACGAAAAAGACCGGCAAGCGCTACCAGTTGATCAGCGAAGCACAGCGCGAATACGCCGCACGCGCCGGCAGCAACGGGCCGTTCCCGTTCGACATGGACCCGGACGGCGACTACCAGATCAGCCGCAACGCCAACGTCTACGGGCCCAGGGATGGCTTCAGTTTCAGCTCGCCGGTGGGCAGCTACCCGGCCAACGCCTTTGGTGTGTACGACATGCACGGCAACGTCTACGAATGGGTCGCCGACTGTTATCACGACAGCTACGAAGGCGCCCCGAACGACGGCAGTGCCTGGCAGCAGGCCGACTGCAAGGTGGTGGTGATTCGTGGCAACGACTGGGGCGAGGCGCCGATTTTCTCGCGCTCCGGCAACCGCAACGCCAACCTGCCAGGCAACCGCGGAGACTGGATTGGCGTACGCCTGGTCCGCGAACCGTGACGGGCCAACGGCGCTAAATTGTCCCGCAAGCCACTCGTCCTATCGTTGTAATCCCCAAGCCCCGGGGGCCGCCTTCGAGGCTATCGGCCCCGACACTGAAGGAACCGATAGCATGAGCCAGATCCATTTCCCCCAGAAGGTCCACGACCTCGTCGGCGTGGGCTTCGGCCCTTCCAATCTGGCCCTGGCCATTGCCCTGGAAGAGCTCGCGCAAACCAATGGTCACGCGCTGGATGCGCTGTTCATCGACAAGCAGCTGGACTACCGCTGGCACGGCAACACCCTGGCGACCCAGAGCGAACTGCAAATCTCCTTTCTCAAGGACCTGGTGTCGCTGCGCAACCCCACCAGCCCCTACAGCTTCGTCAATTACCTGCACCAGAAGCAGCGCCTGGTCGACTTCATCAACCTCGGCACCTTCTATCCCTGCCGCCTGGAGTACAACGACTACCTGCGCTGGGCCGCCGAGCACTTCGCCACGCAGGCCAGCTACGGCGAAGAAGTACTGCGCATTGAGCCGGTGCTCGACAGCGGCCGGATCCGCCACCTGAAGGTCATTTCGCGTGACGCACAGGGCCAGGAGCATGGCCGCCTGACCCGCTCGGTGGTCGTCGGCAGTGGCGGCACACCGAAAGTCCCCGGCATCTTTGCGGCCTTCAAGGACGACCCGCGAGTCTTCCACCATTCTCGCTACCTCAGCAGCCTGGCCGGCTTGCCCTGCACCGAAGGCAAACCCATGCGCATTGCGATCATCGGCTCGGGGCAAAGCGCCGCGGAAGCCTTCATCGATCTGAACGACAGCTTTGCGTCGGTCAAGGTCGACATGATCGTGCGCGCCTCGGCGCTCAAGCCGGCCGACGATAGCCCCTTCGTCAACGAAGTCTTCGCCCCTGTGTACACCGACCTGGTGTTCAACCAGAGCAGCCCGGAGCGCAAGAAGCTGATTGATGAATATCACAACACCAACTATTCGGTCGTTGATATCGACCTGCTCGAACGCATCTACGGCATCCTCTATCGCCAGAAGGTCGCCCATCAGTTCCGTCACGCCGTGCTCTGCCGCCGCCAGGTGCAGGCGGCCTCCGCCACGGCCGATGGCATCGAGCTGACCCTGGAAGACCTCTCGACCGGGCAACAGCAGACCCATCGTTACGATGCCGTGATCCTCGCCACCGGCTACGAGCGCCGCTCGCACCGCGAACTGCTGGCACCGCTACAAGACTACCTGGAGGACTACAGCGTCGGCCGCGACTACCGCGCCCTGGCCAGTAGCGACCTGCAGGCCGCGGTGTACTTGCAGGGTTTCTGTGAAGCCACCCATGGCCTGAGCGACACCTTGCTCTCGGTGCTGCCGATTCGCGCGGCCGAAATTGGCCAGTCGCTGTACGACACCCTGGGCAAGCAGGCAGTGCCTGCTTTTGCCACTTCCCATGCGCCGACTGCGCTGACCAGCGCCTGAGCCAGGAACCCTTCATGAGCAAGCAATACCGTGGCGCAATGCGCGAGCTGTTGGCGCTGTTGCGCCCTTTCTGGCCGCAGGTGGTCGTGTCGATTGTTCTGGGCATGATCGGTGGCTTGAGTGTCACCGCCTTGCTGGCGACCATCAACGATGGCCTGCACAGCCCGCAAGGCCTTGGCCCGTCGCTGATTGCCAGTTTCGCCGGGCTGTGTGTGGTGGCGTTACTGAGCTCGATTCTGTCCGATATCGGCAGCAACCGCATCGGTCAGAAGATCATCGCCAACCTGCGCAAGGAGCTGGGGGAAAAGGTCCTCAGCGCCCCGATCGGGCAGATCGAACGCTACCGCAGCCATCGCTTGATTCCGGTGCTGACCCACGACATCGATACCATCAGCTCGTTCGCCTTCGCCTTTGCGCCCCTGGCCATTTCCCTGACCGTGACCCTGGGCTGCCTGGGTTACCTGGCAATGCTGTCCTGGCCAATGTTTGTCATGATGCTGCTGGCAATCGGCATCGGCACGGTGATCCAGTACGTGGCCAGGGCTCGTGGCATCAAGGGCTTCATGGCCGCTCGCGAAGCCGAGGATGAACTGCAGAAACACTACAGTGCGATCGCCGAGGGCGCCAAGGAGCTGCGCATCCACCGCCCCCGGCGCCAGCGCATGTTCGTCGCGGGGATACAAAAGGTTGCCGAGCATATCTGCAATACCCAGATTCGCTCGATCAATACTTTCGTGATTGCCAAAAGCCTCGGCTCGATGCTGTTCTTCGTGGTCATCGGCCTGGCCCTGGCCCTGCAGTCGTTCTGGCCGAGCGCCGACAAAGCGGTAATGAGTGGCTTCGTGCTGGTGTTGCTGTACATGAAGGGGCCGCTGGAGCATCTGGTCAGCACCCTGCCCATAGTCAGCCGGGCGCAGATCGCCTTTCGCCGGATCGCCGAGTTGTCCGAGCAGTTTTCATCGCCCGAGCCGCACCTGCTGCTCAGCGACCAGGGCGCGCCGACAGTGAGCGTCGAGCGCCTGCAACTGCTTGATGTCTGTCACAGCTACCCGACCCGGGACGGCTGCGCGCCCTTTCACCTGGGGCCGGTCAACCTGGATATCCGCCAGGGCGACATTGTCTTCATCGTCGGCGAAAACGGCTGCGGCAAGACCACGCTGATCAAGCTGTTACTGGGGCTCTACCCGCCACAGCAAGGCCAGATCCGCCTCAACGGCGAGGTCATCGACGATCGCGCCCGCGATGACTACCGGCAACTCTTCACCACCATTTTTGCTGACTATTACCTGTTCGACGACCTGGTCAATGACGGCCTGCAGGTACCTGCCCTAGCCTCGCAATACCTGGAACGCCTGGAGATCGCTCACAAAGTCAGTATCCGTGACGGCGCCTTCAGCACCACCGACCTGTCGACCGGGCAACGCAAGCGCCTGGCCCTGGTCAATGCCTGGATCGAAGAGCGCCCGGTGCTGGTGTTCGATGAATGGGCCGCCGACCAGGACCCGACGTTCCGGCGCATTTTCTACACCGAGCTGTTGCCCGACCTCAAGCGCCTGGGCAAGACCATCATTGTCATTTCCCACGACGACCGTTACTTCGATATCGCCGATCAACTGATCCGGATGAAGAACGGACAAGTCGTGGCCGAACGTGCCATGGCTTGAAAAAGAAAAAAGTTTTCCGGATTTGGCCTGCTAGAGCGTCTTACAAAAAATACTAATCATTCTCACTTGTTTGCCTTCGCGCTGGAGCCTCCGTTGACCACTGCATACCGCTTGCCACCCTTCACCAGGGCTTTGCTGATTCGTCGGACTTTAACCAGGCCACTGGCACTGAGTAGCCTGGTCGGCCTCAGCGCCCTGGCTGTCACTGCCCAGGCCCATGCGCAGATGGTCGCGTTTGCAATTCCAGCGCAATCGCTGGCCAGCGCCCTGCAGGCGTTCGGCACCCAGGCCAACATCCAGATTCTCTACAGCCCCGACGACGTCGCCGGGCTTAGAAGCCGCGCACTGAACGGCACCAAGGAGCCTGCCCAGGCGATTGCCGAACTGCTCGGCGGGACCAGCGTGCGCTACAACCTGCAAGGCGATGTGCTGACCATCCATGGCAACAAGGGCGGCGCCGACCTGACCCTGGATGCCACCACGGTCAACAGCTCATCCCTGGGCCTTACCACTGAGGGCACCGGGTCCTACACCACCGGTGAAACCAGTACGGCGACCAAGATGAACCTGTCGATGCGCAAGACCCCGCAGTCTGTCAGCGTAATCACCCGTCAGCAGATCGAAGACCAAGGGCTGTTGAGCATCGCCGATGTGCTCAACCAGACGCCCGGGGTGACGGTCAGCCAGGACAATACCGAGGTCAATACCTTTTATTCCCGGGGCTTTGAGATTTCCAACTTTCAGTTCGACGGCCTGCCCAGCCTCAGCACCAATGCCCCGTTGCGCGACAACTACGGTTTGATCGGCACCGCCATTTACGACCGTATCGAGATCCTGCGCGGCTCGGCCGGCTTGCTCAATGGCACCGGCTACCCGTCGGGCGTGGTCAACTTCGTGCGCAAAAAACCGACCGCGCAGTTCCAGGGGCATGTGACCGCCGGCGCGGGCAGCTGGGACCAGTACCGCACCGAAGTCGACCTGTCCGGCCCGTTGACCGACAGCAAGCATATTCGTGGCCGGATGGTGGCTGCCACTCAGGATGAAAAAAGCTACATCGACTACCTGCGTCGTGAAGACCACGTGTTCTACGGCATCATCGAGGCCGACCTGTCCGACAGCACCACCTTCGCTTTCGGCATGGACTATCAGAAAGGCAATGCCGACGGCTCGACCAACTCCAACCTGCCGGCGTTCTACACCAACGGCGCGACGGTCAAGCCGTCGCGTTCGACCAACTCCGGGGCAAAATGGTCGTACAGCAACACCGAAACCCAACGCTACTTCGCCAACATCGAACACCATTTTGAAAATGACTGGCTGCTCAAGGTCGAGACCAATTTCCGCCGCTATGACGTCGACAACCTCACCGCCACCGCCAACGGCCAGATCGACGCGGTCACCCACTCGGCCAACGCCTTTACCAGCAAGTACTACTCGACCTCCAAGGAAGTCGACGTAGCGGCTTATGCCACCGGCCCTTTCCAGCTGTTCGGGCGCACCCATGAAATGGTCATGGGCCTGAACTGGGCACGCAACGAAAACGAATCCGGTACCCATTCGTTCGGCAGTTACAAGATCGATGACTTTTTCAACTGGGACAACAATCCGGTCAAGCCCAGCAAACTGTTGTTCACCGTGCCTTACGACACCGTTGCCCGTGAGCGTGCCGGGTACTTTGCGACCATCCTCAAACCGACGGACCGGCTGAACGTGATTCTCGGTTCACGGGTGACCGACCACTACTGGAACCAGGATGGTTTCAACCCGTTGCTGCCCAACCCCAACACCCATTACAACTCCCGCGAAAGTGGCGTGGTCACCCCTTACGCGGGCATCACCTATGACCTGGACGACTACCACACCGTTTACGCAAGCTACGCCGATATCTTCAAACCGCAACCGTTCAACCCCGATCGCAACGGCACGCCGCTGGAGCCACTGACCGGTGAAAGCTACGAAGTGGGGATCAAGGGCGAATACTACGAGGGCCGCCTGAACGCCAGCCTCGCGCTGTTCACCTCCAAGCAGGACAACGTCGCCGAAGCCGACGGCCTGCGTGTGGACATTCCCAACGCCACGGCTTACAAGGCGGTGTCAGGCGCTACCACCAAAGGCTTTGAAATCGAAGTCTCGGGTGAACTGCTTCCCGACTGGAATGTTCATGGTGGCTACACCTACCGCACCTCCGAAGACAAGGACGGCAACAAGGTCAGCACCACCCAGCCTGAACAGATTGCCCGGTTCGCAACCACCTATCGCCTGCCCGGCCTGCTCAACCGCATGACAGTGGGCGGCAACGTCTCATGGCAGAGCAATATCTACTACGACACCACCCTGGGCTTTGGCCCCGGCGCAATCCCCGCCCGCTTCGACCAGAAGGGCTACACCCTGGTCGGCCTGCTGGCCGGTTACGATTTCAGTGACAACCTGCGCGGCAACATCAACCTCAACAACCTGACCGACCGCAAGTACTTCAGCGGCATGGGCTCCTACGGTTCGACCTTCTACGGCGAACCGCGCAATGTGATGGCCAGCCTCAAGTATTCGTTCTGATCCAGGGCACAGGAAAAAGGGGCACTGAACGTCGGTTCAGTGCCCCTTTTTCATGGCCAGGGTGAAACCTTTGCCTCAACGCTCGAACGCCTGGCGCAGGTCTGCGCATAACTGCGTGTAGATCTCCGTGATCTGGCCAACCACCGAGCCCAGGCGCAAAAAGTCATGGGTCAGGCCGGGGTATTCCCTGAGCGTTACAGGTACGCCCTGCTCCTGCAGCCGGTGTGCATAGGCCCGGCCCTCATCAAGCAGCGGATCAAGCCCGGCCAGGGCAATGCAGGCGGGGGCAACGTTGCTCAGCTTATCTGTCAGCAACGGCGAAAAGCGCCAGTCACAGCGGTCTTGCGCAGCACTCTGGTAGTGCTGGTAGAACCACTCCAGCGTCTGGCTCTCGAGCAAGTAGCCTTCGGCGAACAGCTCCATGGAGGCGCTGCGCCGGGAGGCATCCGTCACCGGATAGCACAGGAGTTGCAAGCGCGGCTGCAGCGCCGCGTCCGGCCCCGCCTGGGCAGCCTGGGTCGCCAACACGGTGGCAATGGTCGCGCCGACACTGTCGCCGGCAAACGCGACCCGGGCAAGGTCCAGCTGCAGGGCCCGGGCCTGGCCGGGCAACCAGGCCAGGACATCCTCGCCATCGAGCAGCGGCTGCGGAAAACGGTGTTCGGGCGCCAACCGGTAGCCCACCGACAGCACTGCACATTGGCCGCCTGCGGCAAACTCGCGACAAACGCCATCGTGCGAATCCAGGCTGCCCACCACGTAGCCACCGCCGTGGAAGTACACCAGCAACGGCAGTGCCCCCCCGCATTGCCGGGCACGATACAGGCGCACCGGCACCGCGCCGCCGTCGCGGCTGGTGACCGTCAGTTCCTGACAGTCGAGCCGCTGCTCGACGGGCCAGCGCAGTTGCTGGGTAGTCTGCTCGAACGCGGCCCGGGCCTGCTCCGGGGTTTGTTGATGAAAAGGCAGATCGAGCGGGCCGCGGCTTTCCTCGGCCAGGTCGAGGAAATCAGCAAGATCAGGGTGCAAAGACATTTGAGCTTCCTAAACGGTGTATCGAATCGTGCCGGCAAAGGTTTGCCGGCACACAGGTTGGCGGCTCAGGCGGCCTGGGCCAGGCAATGGCTGATGATCGCCTGCAGCTCGCGCTGATAGTCGTCCATCAACTGGCGAATGGTTTCACGACGATAGCGCCGGGTACTGAACACACAACGCAAGGCCAGGCGGCCGTCGAACACCTGGCCGACAATCTCCAGCCAGTTGCCCAGCGGCGCTTGCAGGCTGTAGCACGCCCCCACGCTTTGCTCGGCCGGCACCAACAAGGCGCGCTCGTCAAAGCTCTGGTCGAACTGGCCCAGGTAGTTGAAGGTCACCCTGGCCTGGGCCAGCCCGGCAAATTGCTGCCTGAGGCTATTGCCCGCCAGGTAGCGCAACACGCCGTAACCCAGCCCCTTGTCGGGGACCGCCGCCAACTGGCGCTGAACCCCGAGCAGGCTGGCGCGGATGTCATCCTCGGCACCGGGCACCAGGCGTACCGGGTACATGCTGGTGAACCAGCCCAGGCTACGGCTCAAATCCAGCTCGTCGAACAGGTCTTCACGACCGTGACCTTCAAGCTGGATCAACGCCGCATCCTGCCCGGTCCAGCGGCACAGCACGCGACTCAAGGCGCCCAGCAACAGGTCATTGATCTGCGTCTGGTAGACCGCCGGCACCTGGGTCAACAGTTCGCTGGTGCGCTGGGCGTCGAGCTCCATGCGCTCTACCGCATGGAAGCCGACCAGGTTCTTGCCACGGGGGTTATCGCAAGGGAAAGGCTGCCCCGAGTCTTGCAGTTGTTCGAGCCAGTACCCCAGCTCGCGCTCCAACAGCAGCGGCGCTTGTTGTTCAAGACGGGTCGCCCAGGCCTGGTAGCTGCTGGTGCGAATCGGCAACTCCGGGCTGTTGCCCTGGCTGCAAGCCTGGTAGGCCTGTTGCAAGTCCTGCAGCAAGATGCGCCAGGACACCGTATCAATCGCCAGGTGGTGAATGACCAGCAGCAAGCGCTGCTCGCCGGCAAAGGTGATATTCAGGGCGCGCATCAATGGCCCTTGCTGCAGGTCCAGGCTACGTTGCACCTGGGCCGTCAAGTCTTCCAGCGCCGCCTCATCGGCCACGCTCACCTGCTCCAGCAGCGGCTTGTCGGCCTGGGCCTGCTGTGGCCGATACGCCTGATACCAACGTTCGCCCTCCTTGGCAAAGCACAAGCGCAAGCCATCATGCTGCTGCACCACAGCCTGCAAAGCCTGCTCCAGCGCCTGCGGCTCGAGTGCCTGGCGCGAGCGCAGCATCAATGCCTGGTTGAAGTGGTGCGCCTCTGGCATGTTCTGGGCGAAGAACCATTCCTGGATCGGCAACAGGCTGAACCGGCCATCGCTGACCAGGTGGCTCAGGTCCTCCTGCTGCGCAGCACCGGCAAAGACCTGCTGATCGAACAGGCCGGCGATGGTCTGGTAGCGCATCAGGTCGCGCAACTTGAGGTTGATGTCCAGCTGCGGGTGATTACGCACGCGGGAAATGACCTGCAAGCTGAGAATCGAGTCGCCGCCCAGCTCGAAGAAGTTGTCACTGATGCCAACCCTGTCGACTTGCAGCACCTCGGCCCAGACCTGCGCCAGCAGGTGTTCCTGCTCGCTGCGCGGGGCCAGGTAGCTATCGGCGCTGAAATCCGGCTCTGGCAAGGCCTTGCGGTCGAGTTTGCCGTTGAGCGAGATGGGCAGTGCCGCGAGGCAGATAACCTGTGCCGGGACCATGTAGTCGGGCAGCACCGCGCGCAGACCGCTGAGCAGTGCCGGCCCCTGATCGATGCCGTGCGGGGTGACCGCGTAGGCAATCAAGCGCTTGCCGGCGGCAAAGTCACGGGCAATGACCAGCGCATCGCTGACCCCGGGTTGCTGGCGCAGGCAGGCCTCGACTTCGCCCAGCTCGATGCGAAAGCCGCGAATCTTTACCTGGTGATCGATACGACCGACGTAGTCGATGATGCCGTCCTCACGCAGGCGCACCAGGTCACCACTGCGGTAGGCCCGGGTTCCTGGCTGGCCGAAAGGGTCCGGTACGAAGCGCTCGGCGGTCAGGCCCGGGCGACGATGGTAGCCTCGGGCGACCCCCTCGCCAGCAATGTACAGCTCGCCGGCGAAGCCTGCAGGCAACGGGTTGAGGTCATCGTCCAGGACCTGCAAGGCGCGCAAGCCGACGGCGCGGCCGATCGGTGCATACGCAGCTTCACAGGTCGAATCGGCCGGCACTTTCCATAGCAGCGGGGTGACCACGGTCTCAGTCGGTCCGTAGCCATTGGTGAAGTACTGCGGGCGCAATGCTGCCTTGACCAGCTCGAAGGTCTGTTCGGGTACGGCGTCGCCGCCAAAGCAGTAGATGTTCACCGCAGGCGCAGGCTCGCCACACTGGCGGGCATACTCGGCAACCTGCTTGAGGTAGGCCGGCGGGAAGCAGGCGATGGTGATTGCCTGCTGCCCAAGGGCCTTGAACGTCTGCTCCGGTGTCCACAGTTCGGCGTCGCGAATGACCAGCGCCCCGCCGCTGCCGAGGACGCTCAACCAACGCTCATGGGCACCGTCGAAGGCAAACGACATAAAGTGCAGTTCGCGGGTGCTGGCGTTCATTTCGTAGCGTTCGATAATTGCCTGGCAGTGCATGCTCAAGGGCCCGCGGGTAACCGCCACGCCCTTGGGCTGACCGGTGGAACCGGAGGTGTAGATCAGGTACGCCAGGTTGCGATCATCGCCGCAGGCAAGCGCTGGCCCGACGCGCTGTTCATCAAGCGGCAGTCGATCCATCTCTACCCGTGGCAACAGCGCCGGCAGCGGCAGGCGCCCGAGCAGATCGCTGTGGGTAATGACCAGGGCCATGCCCGAGTCCTCGATCATGTAGGCCAGGCGCTCGCTCGGGTAATCGATGTCCAGCGGCACATACGCCGCGCCGCACTTGAGCACGGCCAGCAGTGCCACGATCATCTGCGGCGAACGCTCCAGGGCCACCCCGAGCAGAACTTCAGGGCCCGCGCCCTGCGCCATCAAGGTCGCGGCCAGAGCATTGCTCTGGCGCTGCAGGGCGGCATAGTCCAGGCGCTGCCCCGCACATTCCACCGCAATCGCCCCGGGCTGACGCCGGGCCTGTTCGTCAATCAGCTCGACCACCGACAGCGGACGGTACTGCCGCGCCGGCTGTGCCCCCCAGGCCTGCAGTTGCTGCCACTGCGCGGTATCCAGGCGTTGCAGGTTACCCACCCGCTGCAGCGGTGTCTCGAGCATGGCCGTCAGTAGCCCCTCCATGGCGTGACGGATGCCCTCGACGGCCTGCTCGCTGAAGGCACTGCGCAAATGCAGGTATTCGATCGACAGGCTGTCGTTGAGGTGGACGGCCAGGTCCATCGGGAAGTTGGTGACATCGTGATTGCGTGACTCGCCAAAGTGCAGGCCGCTGTCCCGGGCCTCGCCAAGCCGCTCATCGATCGGGTAGTTCTCGAACACGATGATGCTGTCGAACAACGCCTGTCCGCCCATGCCTGCCCAACGCTGGATATCCGCCAGCGGCACATGGGAATGATCGCGCACGTCCAGGTTGTAGGCTTGCAGGTCGCGCAACCAGGCATCCAGCGCTTGTTCCGGCTTGATGCGGTGAATGACTGGCAAGGTATTGATAAACAGGCCCAGCAGGGTGTCGGCATTGGCCAGGCCCTCCGGTCGCCCGGCAACCGTGGCGCCGAACACCACGGTGTCCTGGCGCGTGTAGCGTTGCAGCAAGAGCAGCCAGGCGCCCTGAATCAGGGTGTTGGGGGTGATACGCAAGTCACGGCACACCTGCTGCAACCGTGCAGTGCGCGCTGCATCCCAGCGGGTGTACAGCGCCCGGTGACCGGGCTCGCTGCTGCTGTGCCGCGGATGCACCGCCTGGCTCAGCGAAGTCGGCTCGACCAAAGCCTGCAGGCGCTGCTTCCAGAACTGTTCGAGGCCCTTGGCGTCCTGCCCCTGCAGCCAGCCGATGAAGTCGCGAAAGCGCCCGCCTGGCGCCGCAACCTGCGCGCCACAGTAATGCTGCAGCACTTCTGCGAGCAGACGTGAATTGCTCCAGCCATCCATCAGGATGTGGTGGCTGGTCCAGATCATCCGGTATTGCCCGGGGCCGGTACCAATCAGCAACAGGCGCAGCAACGGCGCGGCGCCGATATCAAAGCCGCGGGCCCGTTCGGCGCTGGCACATTGCGCGACACGCTGTTCATCCCAGGGTTGATCCTGCCAGTCGAGGGTCTGTACGTGCAGCTTGACCCGGCGCTGCACGACTTGCAGCGCCGGCGTCTGCCGATCGGGCCAATGAAAGCTGGTACGCAGGGCCTCGTGGCGGTCGATTGCCGCCTGCCAGGCCTGGCAGAATCGCTCGACATCCAGGCCCTGCACCGGCAACTGCACCTGGTTGATGTAAAGCGCCGACTCGTTGTCTTCCAGTGTGTGCAGGAGCATGCCCTGCTGCATCGGCGAGAGCGGGTAGATGTCTTCGATTTCGCCGGCGGCAATCGGCAGTTGGTCAAGCCAGGCCTGCGAAACCTGCGCCAGCGGGAAGTCCGAGGGGGTCACCGCGCCAACGCCCTGATCGCAGCAATGCTCGATCAGACGCTCGAGCTCCTCGCTGTACTGCGCGGCCAGGTGCGCGATCGTCGCCTCATCGAACATGCTGCGGCTGAAGGTCCAGCCTATGCTCAAGGCCGAGTCGTACACTTGGCCATTGAGGCTCAACCAGTTGCCCAGCGGCGCGTCCAGGCTGCGCTCAAGCCCTCGGTTTTCAGCGGCGGGAACGAACAGTGCCTGATCGCTGCTGAAACTGGCGTCGAACTGCCCAAGGTAGTTGAAGGTCACCCGCGGCACCGGCAATTGCGCCAGGCTTTCACGCGCCTGCTGATCACCCAGGTAACGCAGCACCCCGTAGCCGATGCCTTTGTCCGGCACCGCCCGCAGTTGCTCCTTGATCCCCTTGAGGGTGTCGCTCCACTGCTCGAAGGCCTGCAACTTGAGCGCAAACATGCTGGTGAACCAACCCAGGGTGCGGGTCAGGTCGACCTCATCGAACAGCTCTTCACGGCCATGGCCTTCAAGCTGGATCAGGCAATGGTCGGCGCCGGTCCAGCGCTGCAACACCCTGGCCAGGGCTGCCAGCAGCAGGTCGTTGATCTGCGTGCGGTAAGCCGCGGGAGCCTGCTGCAACAGCTTGCGCGTCAGCTGCGGGCTCAACTGGCTGTACAGCGTCAGCGCATCGCGACTGCGCAGCGTACCGTCGGCGTGATCCTGGGGCAGCTCGGCGCATGCGCCCTGCAACTGCTGCTGCCAGTAGCCGAGCTGCGCCTGCAGGTTGTCGCCCCGCGCATAGGTTTGCAGACGTTCGGCCCAGGCTTTGACCGAAGTGGTCTTGGCCGGCAAGGCCACAGGCTGGCCTGCCGCCAACTGTGTGTAGGCCTGTTGCAGGTCTTCGAACAGGATGCGCCAGGACACACCATCCACAGCCAGGTGGTGGACCACCAGCAACAGCCGTTGCTGACCGTCGGCCAGGGTCGCCAACAGCGCCCGCAGCAACTGCCCTTGTGCCGGTTGCAGGCTGCGCTGGGCCTCGTCGCAGTCGACTGAAAGCGCGGCCAGGTCGACTGGCGCGATTTGCCACAGCAGCGGGGCCTGCGCCCAGTGCGCAAGCAGGCGCTCGGGCTGCAGATAGCACACCTGTTCGGCGCTGAAGCACGAACGCAAGACATCGTGGTGCATCACCAACGCTTGCAGCGCACGCTCCAGCAGGTCGGCCTGCAGCGGCTGTGATGGCTTGAGCAGCACCGACTGGTTCCACTGGTGACGCTGGGGGATGTCACTGGCAAAAAACGCCTGGTGGATCGGCAGCAGCAACGCCGCGCCACTGACCAGGCCCTGGTCCACTGCATCGCCTTCGCCGACCTCGCGAGACCGGGCGACCGCCGCCAGGCTCTGCACCGTCTGGTGCTGGAACAGCTCTTTAGGGGTGAACACGATGCCCTGGCGCCGCGCGCGGCTGACCAGTTGAATGGACACGATGGAGTCGCCGCCGAGTTCGAAAAAGTTGTCGTTCAGACCCACCCGTTCAACCTTGAGCACCTCTTGCCAAAGCGCCGCCAGCGCCACTTCCACGGCACTGCCCGGGGCCACATAGGCCTGCTGCATCTGCTCTGCATCAGGCACCGGCAGCGCCCGGCGTTCCAGCTTGCCGTTGGGGCTCAACGGCAGGCTGTCGAGGAACATCAGTTGGCTGGGCACCATGTAGTCGGGCAAGGCCGCCAGCAAGCGCGACCGCAGCCGCTCGCGCGCCTGCGCCTGGCGCTGGCGGTCGTCGCCAGGCCAGTCGCGCCGGGCCGGCACCAGATACGCCACCAGTTGCTGGCCATTGGCAGTGGCAACGGCCAGAACAACCGCCTCGTGGATTTCATCCTGTTCCAGCAAGCGTGCCTCGATCTCGCCCAGCTCAATGCGCAGTCCACGGATTTTTACCTGATGGTCGATCCGCCCGCGGTACTCGATCACCCCGTCACTGCGCTGACGCGCCAGGTCGCCTGTGCGGTACATACGCTCGCCGCTGGCGAACGGGCTGACGACAAACCGTTCGGCGCTCAGGCCCGGACGGCGATGATAGCCGCGCGCAAGCCCGATACCGGCCAGGTACAGCTCACCCGTTACCCCCACGGGCACCGGCGTCAGCTCGTCGTCCAGCACATAGGTGCCAAGGTTGGCAATCGGCTGGCCAATTGGCACGCTGTCGCGGCCTTCGTCGCGACAGGTCCAGTGGGTAACATCGATTGCCGCTTCGGTCGGTCCATACAAGTTGTACAAGCTGGCTTGCGGCAAGCGGCTCAGAACCTGTTGCTGGGCATCCGCCGGCAACGCCTCGCCACTGCAAATCACTCGGCTCAGCGAGGTGCAAAGACCCGCCTGGTCATCGAGCATGAACACCTGCAGCATCGAGGGCACAAAGTGCAAGGTGGTTATCTGTTCACGGCGGATGACCTCGATCAGCCGCGCAGGATCCTTGTGATCACCCGGCGCCGCCAGCACCAGGCGTGCCCCCGTCATCAGCGGCCAGAAGAACTCCCACACCGAAACGTCGAAGCTGAACGGCGTCTTCTGCAAGACCCGGTCCTGTTCGCCCAGGCCATAGGCCTGTTGCATCCAGCACAGCCGGTTGGTCAGGGCCAGGTGGCGGTTGGCCGCGCCTTTTGGCTTGCCCGTGGAGCCGGAGGTGTAGATGACATAGGCCAGGTTCTGCGGGTGCGGGTAGCACGCCGGGTTGCTGACAGGCCAGCCATCCTGAGGTTGATCGAGCAGCAGGCATTCGACATCGGCCGGCACCGGCAAGCGCTCACGTACCGATTGTTGGCTCAGCAGCAGGCGCATGCCGCTGTCCTGCATCATGTAGGCCAGGCGCTCCGCGGGATAATCCGGGTCCAGCGGTACATAAGCGCCGCCAGCCTTGAGCACCGCCAGCAGGCCGATAACCATTTCCAGGCTGCGTTCGGCGGCAATACCCACCAGCACATCGGGCCCGACACCTGCGCCCAGCAAGCGGTGTGCCCACTGGTTGGCGACCTCATTGAGCTGGCGGTAACTGAGCTGCGCAGCACCCAGAACCAGGGCTACCCGGTCGGGTGTGGCCTGCGCCTGTTGTTCGATCAACTGATGCACGCAACACGCCAAGGGGTAGTCCATCGCCGTGTCGTTCCAGCGCACGACCTGTTGCTGCCACTGATCGCTGTCGAGCAGGGGCATGGCCGCGACGCGCTGATCGGGCTGTTGCACGATCGCCTGCAACAGGCCCAGCCAATGCGCAGCCATGCGCTCGACGGTCGCGCGTTCAAACAGGTCGCTGGCGTAGGTCAGGCCGGCGGCAAGCCCGCTCGGGCTGTCATGGGTATCGAGCATCAGGTCGAACTGAGCGGTGTGCTTTTCCCACGCCAGCGCCTCGATCGTCAGGGGCCCGCCCTGCCCCGCCAGCTGGTGACGCTTGCGCGCGTCGCTCTGGTGGTTGTACATGACCTGGAACAGCGGGCTGTGGCTGAGGCTGCGCTCCGGGCGCAACGCCTCGACCAGTTGTTCGAACGGCAAATCCTGATGAGTCTGGGCATCGAGCACTGTCTGGTGCACGGCCTGCAGCAACTGGCGGAAGGTCAGCTGATCGTCAAAGCAGGCCTTGATCACCTGGGTGTTGACGAAAAAACCGATCAGCCCCTCGGTCTCCACCCGGTTGCGGTTGGCCGAGGGTACCCCGACACGAATCTCGGCCTGGCCACTGTAGCGGTGCAGCAACAGCTCGAAGCTGCTCAGCAGCAGGGTGAACAGGGTGACATTCTCCTGCCCGGCGAAACGCTTGAGCGCATCGGCCAGGCCATCGGGCAGGCTCAGCGCCAGCCGCGCACCGCGATAACTCTGCTCAGCCGGACGCGGTCGGTCAGTGGGCAGCTCAAGCAAGGGATGCTCGCTACCCAGCTGCGCAGTCCAGTAGGCCAGTTGCCGCTCACGTTCACCTGCCTCCATCCACTGGCGCTGCCAGAGGGCGTAGTCGGCGTACTGGATCGGCAGCGGCGCAAGGTCCGGGGCCCGGCCTTGGGTGAACGCGCTGTAGTACTCGATGATCTCGCGCAGCAGGATCTCCATGGACCAACCGTCAGAGACAATATGGTGCTGGATGAGCAGCAATACGTGTTCATCGGCATCAAGGCGCAGCAGGCAGACGCGCAACAGCGGCCCCTGGCGTAAATCGAACAGCTGGCCGACCTGCTCCTCGACGAAGGCCTTCAGCCGCGCGTCAGAACGCGCCGACGCTGGCTCGTTCGACCAGTCCAGGCAGGTGAAGTCCGCAGTCATGGACGGGTGGACGACCTGCAGGGCCTGCAGGTCGTCGTCGACAAAGGTGGTGCGCAACGCTTCATGGCGCAGATGCAACGCCTCGACACTGCGCTGCAAGGCGCCAAGGTCGAGCTCGCCGCGCAGGCGCAGCGCGAGTGGAATATGGTAGTTGGCGCTGTCTGGCTCCATCTGCCAGAGAAACCACTGGCGCTCCTGCGCATAGGACAACAACAAGGGCTCGTCGGCTTTGCGCTTGAAAATCGGCGCGACATTGAAGAGGTTGATCCCTTTTTGCTTCAGCAGTATCGCCAAGGCTTTGCGTTCCTTTGACGAAAGCGCTCCAACTGCCCCGATCAGCTCTTGCACACCCAGACCCTCATTAGGAAATTAGCTTTTCAAGTTCATCTCCAGTTAAACGTTTGAGGGCCTGCAGAGATTTAGCCAATTCGTCTTCCAGCGGCGAGCTCTGCGCCTGAAGCGTTGCCACCAGCGCACAGAAAGCCTTGAAGTCGCGGGCCTGAAACAATTCACGCAACGGCACTTCCAGGTTCACTTGCTCACGGATGCGGACAATCACCTGGGTGGCCAGCAGCGAGTGCCCGCCAAGGCTGAAGAAGTCATCGTCGAGGCCAACCTGGGGCACCTGCAGTACCTCTTGCCAGACCGCTGCCAGTTGCAACTCGAGCGCGCTCTGCGGGGCGCGATAACGGCGTGATCCCTGCAATTGGTCAGGCGTCGGCAGGGCCTTGCGATCAAGCTTGCCGTTGGCGGTCAACGGCCACGCCGCGAGGAAGACCATGTGGGTCGGCACCATGTACTCGGGCAGCGCCTGCAACAACAAGCCGCGCAAACGCTCCACGGCCTGAGCTTGATCCTCGGCGCTGGCCAGGGCGATGTCCGCGCGCGAAGCGATCAGGTAGGCCACCAGTTGTTGCCCGGCCACGCCCTGGTGCGCCAGCACCAGGGCCTGGTCGACCTCTGCCAGGGTTTGCAAACGCTCCTGGACCTCGCCCAGCTCAATGCGAAAACCACGGATCTTCACCTGGTGGTCGGCACGCCCGGCATACTCGACCGTGCCGCTGGCGGTGAAGCGCGCCAGGTCTCCAGTGCGATAGAGACGCCCGCCGGGGTTGCCGAACGGATCGGGAACAAAGCGGCTGGCACTCAAACCACCGCGATTCAAATAGCCACGGGCCAGCCCCGCGCGCCCGACATACAACTCACCCACACAGCCGTGAGGTACCGGGTTGAGGTCGCCATCGAGCACGTACCAGGACAAGTCGCCAATCGGTTCGCCAATGGGGCTGCCCTGGGCACTGCCCAGATCAGCCCTGGACAACGGTCGATAGGTCACGTGCACCGTGGTCTCGGTGATGCCATACATGTTGATCAGGCGCGGTGCCTCGTCACCAAAGCGCTCGAACCACGGCGCCAGGCTGCTGACCTCGAGGTTTTCGCCGCCAAACACCACATAACGCAAGGCCAGGTCCAGCGTCCCGGCGGGCGCGGCGCAGGCAACCTGGGCCAGCACCTTGAACGCCGAGGGGGTCTGGTTGAGCACCGTGACCCGCTCGCGCTGCAGCAGCGCCAGGAACGCCTCGGGCGAGCGGGCAGTGTCCTGGTCGACCATGACCAGCCGGCCGCCGTGCAGCAAGGCACCAAAGATTTCCCACACCGAGAAATCGAAGGCGAATGAGTGAAACAGGCTCCACACATCGGCACTGTTGAAGGCGAACCACTGCTCGGTGGCCGCGAACAGACGCACGACGTTGGCATGCGCCAGCAAGGTGCCCTTCGGTAGCCCGGTCGAGCCCGAGGTGTAGATCACATAGGCCAGGTTGTCCGGGTCGAGCTTGAGCTGCGGGTTGCTGCAATCACCGTCATCCGCCACGTCCAGCAGCAGGGTTGGTACGCCTTCCGGCACCGGCAGCTGCGCCAGCAATTGCTCCTGCGCCAGCAACATCGACATGCCGCTGTCCTGCATCATGTAGGCCAGGCGGCCCTGCGGGTAGTTGGGGTCGAGCGGAACGTAGGCGCCACCGGCCTTGAGGATGGCCAGCAGGCCGACGATCATCGGCAGGTCGCGGGTCGCCGCCAGGCCCACCCGGACATCGGCCCCCACCCCCATGGCAATCAGCCGATGGGCCAGCTGGTTGGCGCTGTTGTTGAGCTGGCCGTAGCTCAAGCACTGGTCACCGCGCGACACCGCCAGCGCATCCGGGTTGCGTTCGACCTGGGCTTCGAACAGTTCATGGATGCAGTGGCGCACAGGGAACTGTTGCGGCGCCGGGTTCCAGCAGCGCAGCGTTGACTGCTGTTGCGCCGGGTTGAGCAACGCCAGCTGGCCCAGACGTGCCTGCGGGTCAGCGGCCACCGCCCGCAGCAGCGCTTGCCAATGCCCGAGCATCTGCTCGATGGTGGCCGCGTCGAACAGGTCCGTAGCGTAGTTGAGGCTGGCGCCAATGCCTTGCGCGGATTCATGGGTGGTCAGGGTGAGGTCGAACTGTGCATCCTGGCTGTCCTGGCCAACCGCCTCGACCTGCAGGGCCAGCGCGGCCTGAGGCGCCGCGCCCGGGGTGTCGCTGCGGTGATTGAACATCACCTGGAACAACGGGCTATGGCTCAGGCTGCGCTCCGGGTGCAGGGCTTCGACCAGTTGTTCGAAGGGCAGGTCCTGGTGCGCCTGGGCGCCCAGCGCCCGCTCACGAACCTGGGCCAGCAGCTCGCTGAAACGCAGGTGCCCGTCAACCTCGGCACGCAGTACCTGGGTATTGACGAAAAAGCCGATCAAGCGCTCGGTTTCCGGGCGGTTGCGGTTGGCCACCGGTACTCCGACGCGAATATCCCGCTCGCCGCTATAGCGCGCCAGCAGCGCCTGGAACGATGCCAGTAACAGCATGAACAGCGTTGCACCCTGTTGTCGCGCCAGCCCTTGCAGTGCCTGGCTCAGGTCGCTGTCCAGCTGTATCTCCACACGTGCACCGCGAAAGCTCCTGCTGGCCGGGCGCGGCCGGTCGGTGGGCAGCGCCAGCACCGGTTGCTGATCGCCCAGTTGCTCAAGCCAGTAGGCCAGTTGGCGTTCGCGCTCACCAGCTTGCATCCAGTGGCGCTGCCAGATCGCATAGTCACTGTACTGCAGCGCCACTGCCGGCAGGCTGCAAGGCTGTCCTTGCAAGCGGGCGCTGTACAGGGCCACCAGTTCCTCGACCATGACCTGCATGGAGCGCGCATCCGAGACGATGTGATGCTGGGTCAGCACCAGCACGTGATCGTCGTGGCCCAGGGTCAGCAGCTTGATCCGCAACAAGGGCCCCTGGCGCAAGTCAAACAGCTGCGCGGTTTCGGCGCTGATGAACTGCCTGAGCGCCTGCTCGGCCGACTGCCCCGGCGGCACACTCAACGGCTGCACCGCAATGCGCAAATTGGCCTGGGCATCAATGACCTGGCAAGTGCCACCTTGGGCGTTCTGGACAAACCGCGTGCGCAGTGTGGCATGCCGCGCGCCCAGCAGGTCGAAGGCCTGCTGCAGGCTGGCGATGTCCAGCGGGCCACGTAGACGCAGCGCGGTGGGGATGTGGTAGGCGGCGCTGTCAGGGTCCAGTTGCCAGAGAAACCACTGGCGCTCCTGGGCAAAAGACAGTGGCAGTTGTTCGAACTCATCGCTCACCCGCGGTATCGGCAGGTTGGCGGGCGAGATGCCCTCTGCCTGCATTTTTTCCAGGTACAGCCGGCGTTTTTCCAGCGGCAGAAGAATGAAACGCTGAGCAATCTTCAAGGCGACCTGCTGATCCATCAGATGGCCTCCATTTCGTCGAGCAACGCATCGAGCCTGCTGAGTTTTTCACTGTTCAGCGAAGACCCGCTCTGTTCCAGCTCGGCGACCAAGGCGCCGAGGACCGGGAATTGAAAAACCGTTTGCGCTGTCAGTTTCATACCAAGCTCAAGTTGAATTCGCGACACGACGCTCACCACCAGCAAGGAGTGACCGCCCATCTCGAAGAAGTTATCGTTCATGCCAATCCGCTCGACCTGCAGCACCTGCTGCCAGATCTGCGCCACCTGGCAGGCCAGCTCAGTGCCTGGCGCAATGAATTCGCTGCTGCCAACCTGGCTGTCGACTGCCGGCAGCGCCTTGCGGTCAAGTTTGCCGTTGGGGGTCAGCGGCAACTGTTCAAGGAACAGCACGTGGGCTGGAATCATGTAGTCGGGCAGGTCGGCTCGCAGCGCATGCCTGATGGCTCCGCCGGCCTGGGCGTAGGCGCTTGGCGCGAGGTCGCCATCCACCACCAGGTAGGCCACCAGGTGCGCGCCCCGCGCGCCCTGCAGCGCCAGCACCGCAGCCTCGCGCACCTGGGCCAGGGCCTGCAGGCGTGCTTCGACTTCGCCCAGCTCGATGCGGAACCCACGGATCTTGACCTGATGATCCAGGCGGCCGATGTACTCAAGCTCGCCGTCGTCGCGGTAGCGCACCAGGTCACCGCTGCGGTACAGGCGGGCGCCGGGCACACCGAAGGGATCCGGCACGAACCTCTCGGCGGTAAGACCCGGGCGCAGCAGGTAGCCACGGGTAACCCCGTCGCCGGCCAGCAGCAACTCGCCGGCCACTCCAAGGGCGGTCGGCTGCAAGCGGCCATCGACGACGTAGGCGCGGGTGTTGGCCAACGGCCGGCCGATACTCGGTGTGCCGCCAGGGTGACGGCGCGTCCAGGTCGAGTAGGTGGTGTCTTCCGACGGTCCGTACAGGTCGTAGACGTGCTCGATGGTGCCGCTGGCATACAGCTGCTCCACCAGCGCCTGCCTGAGCGGCTCGCCAGCCAGGTTGACAATGCGCACGCCCGGCGGAATCTGCCCGGCACGCTGCAGGGCCGCGACTGCCGAGGGCACACTGTTGAGCAGACGTACCCGCTCGCGGGCCGCCAGGGTCGGCAGCTCCAGGGCATTGCGCGCCATGATCACCTGACCGCCATTGGCCAGGGTGACGAACAGCTCCCACACCGACAGGTCGAAGCAGATCGACGTCGACGCCAGCACACCCTGGATATCTTCCTGGCTGTAAACCTGCTGCGACCACTGAATCAGTGCGCCGACGTTGCGATGGGTAATCGCCACGCCCTTGGGTTTGCCGGTGGAGCCGGAGGTATAGATGACATACGCCAGGTTCTGCGCCGAGACCGCTGTCTGCGGGTTGCCAGGCATGGTCGTCGCCTGCTCGCCATAGCCACGCTCCACCGGCACGACCTGAACGCTGGTGGGCACGCTGAGGTGCTCCAGCACCTGCTGCTGGCTCAGCAGGACGCGGGCGCGACTGTCTTCAAGCATGTAGGCCACACGCTCGGCCGGGTAGTCGGGGTCCAACGGCACATACGCACCACCTGCCTTGAGCACCGCCAGCAAGGCCACCAGCATTTCACTCGAGCGCGGCATCGCCACGCCGACCCGCACCTCGGGGCCCACGCCAAGCTCGATCAAGGCACAGGCCAGAAGATTGGCCCGCTGGTTCAACTGGGCATAACTGATGTGCGCCTGACCGTCGATCAATGCCGTTGCGTCAGCCCTGCGCGCAGCCTGCGCTTCGATATGCTGATGGATACAGCGCTGGTGAGCAAAGGCCAGGGTATTGCTGTTGCAGGTTTCGAGCAGCAGCCCGCGCTCGTTGCCGGTTAGCATGTCCAACTCGCCGAGGACCCGTTGCGGCGCCTGGCAGAGTTGCTCGAGCAGGTTGTCCAGGTGGCTGGCGAGACGCTCGATCTGGGCATCGCTGAACAACGCGCAGGCATAGTTGAACTGCAGCACCAGTTCCTCGCCCGTCGAAACCAGCAAGGTCAGCGGGTAGTGCGTTTGCTCGTGGCTGTTGAGCCGGCCAAAACGCAAATCCTGGGTTGCGCCCTGCTCCAGGGCCTGCGACACCGGGTAGTTCTCGAACACCAGAATGTTGTCGAACAGCGATTCAGCACTGTGTCCGGCCCAGCGTTGAATGTCGAACAGCGGGGTATGTTCATGCTCGCGCAGGCTCAGGTTTTTCGCCTGCAGCGCCTGCAGGAAGCTGCCGACGCTTTGCTCCGGGCGCGGCGTGGCGGCAACCGGCAGGGTATTGATGAACAACCCCATCTGCCGTTCGGCATCAGGCAGTTCGACCGGACGCCCGGCTACCGTGGCACCGAACACGACCGTTTGCTGGCCGCTGTAACTCTGCAGCAAGAGTGCCCAGGCGGCCTGAACCAGGGTGTTGAAGGTCACCTTCTGCTCGCGGGCAAACCCATGCAAGCGTTGGCTGCGCGAGCCTTCCAGCACGTGCCGGTACTCGCGCTGGTGGCGGTTGCCAGCGTCATGTGCCGTGCTTGCGGCCAGCCGGGTTGGGCCGACCAGGTCCTGCAGTTGCGCTTTCCAGAACGCTTCACTGGCCTGCTCGTCCTGAGCCTGCAGCCACTGGATATAGTCACGGTAACGGCCGTGCAGCGCAGCCGGTTGCTCGCCACGATAGCGTTGCAGCACCTCCCCCATCAGTTGTGAATTGCTCCAACCGTCCATAAGGATATGGTGGCTGGTGTAGATCAGCTGGTAGCGTTGCCCGTCGCAGTGCACCACATGCAGGCGCAGCAACGGCGCGCAGCCCAGGTCGAAACCGCGCTTGCGCTCACTGGCCGCCAGCGCGCCCAGCGCCTCGTCCAGGTCGGCACGCTGACGCCAGTCAAGAACGGTAAAGGGCACCTCCACCGATGCTTGCACTGCCTGCAAGGGACGTGCGCCAACGCCCTGCCAGATGAAACGGGTTCGCAGGATGTCGTGGGCCTGCACAGTGGCCTGCCAGGCAGCGGCAAAAGCCTCTACATCGAGGCCGAAAACCTCGACGCTCATCTGGTTGACGTAACTGCCCTGCTCGCGACCATCGAGGGCATGGAACAGCATGCCCTGCTGCATCGGTGACAGCGGATAGAGGTCTTCGACTGCGCTCAGGTCCAACTGATCGAGCTGTGCCTGAGTCAGTTGCGCCAGGGCAAAGTCCGATGGCGTGGCGCCCTGGCTGCGTGGGTCACAGCAATGGGCGACCAGCGCTGTCAGTTCCTGCTCATAGTCATCGGCCAGGCGCTGCACCGTCGAGGCAGCGAACATTTGCGTGCTGAACGTCCAGCCGATACTCAGCTCGCCATCAAACACCCGGCCATTGAGCATCAACCAGTTGGCCAGTGGAACATCAGCGCCCTGCTCGGCCCCCCGCGCCTCACCAGTCGGGGTGAACAGTGCCGCGTCGTCGGTGAAACTGCTGTCGAACTGGCCCAGGTAGTTGAACGTGATGCGCGGCACCGCCAGCCCTGTGAGCCGGGCGCGATCGCCTGGTTCAGCAAAATGGCCGAGCACGCCATAGCCCAGCCCCTTGTCGGGGATCGCGCGCAACTGCTCCTTGACGGTTTTCAGGGTCTCACCCAGGTCATCACGGGCACTCAGGCGCACCGGGAACAGGCTGGTGAACCAGCCAACCGACCGGGTCAGGTCAATGTCATCGAAGAGGTCTTCGCGGCCATGCCCTTCCAGCTGGATCAGCGTATCGGCCTGCCCGCTCCAGCGCGCAATGACCCGCGCCAGCGCCGCCAGGAGCACATCGTTGACCTGCGTCCGGTAAGCATTCGGCGCCACTTGCAGCAATTGCCGGGTGAGCCCGGCATCCAGGCGAGTGACCACGCTGTGGGCGTAACGGCTATGCAGGCTGGCGTCCGGATCGTCGCAGGGTAGCGCACTGCCCGCCACCGACAATTGCGCCTGCCAGTAGTCGACCTGCCCGCGCACGGCCTCGCTTTGGGCATAGCGCTGCAAGCGTGCCGCCCAGGCCTGCACCGAACTGGTCTTGGCCGGCAGGTTGCCGGGCGTGCCCGCCAGGGCACTGGCGTAGGCTGCCTGCAGGTCCTCAAAGAGGATGCGCCAGGAAACCCCGTCCACCACCAGGTGGTGGATGACCAGCAGCAAGCGCTGCTGCTGGTCAGGCAGGTCGAGCAGCAACGCTCTGAGCAGCGGCCCCTGTGCAAGGTCGAGGCTGCACTGGGCCCGTTCACAGGCTGCGGCCAGTTCGCTTTGGTCGTGCACGCTTGCCTGCCACAGCAGCCCTTCGCGCCGCCAGTGCTGCGCCTGTTGTTGCAGGCTGCGGTAATCGGCCCGCCATTGCCCGTCTGCCGCGCTGAAGTTCAGGCGCAACGCGTCATGATGCTGCACCAGCGCTTGCAGGGCCTGCTCCAGTGCTGGCGCCTGCAGGCGTTCGGCGGGCTTGAGCAGCACCGACTGGTTCCAGTGCTGGCGTGTCTGCATGTCTTGTTCGAAGAACTGCGCCTGGATCGGCAGCAACTGCACCCGCCCGCTGGCTGGCCCCTGATCGATCTCAAGGGCCGCGGCGCCGGTTGCCGCAACCGCCGCCAGGCTTTGCACGGTCTGATGCTGGAACAGCTGTTTAGGAGTGAAATGGATACCCGCCTGACGCGCGCGGCTGACCACCTGGATGGAAATGATCGAGTCACCGCCCAGTTCGAAAAAGTTGTCGGTCAAACCGACGCGCTCGCACTTGAGCACGCTTTGCCAGATCTGGGCAATCTGCCGCTCCAGCTCCGCCACCGGTGCCACGTATTGCTGGCTCGGTTCCAGGTCAGGCGCAGGCAGGGCCTTGCGCTCCAGTTTACCGTTGGGGCTGAGTGGCATCCGCTCGATCAACTGGATGCGAGCGGGCACCATGTAGTCGGGCAGGTTTGCCTTCAAGTGCTGGTCCAGCGCCTGGCGCCAGGCGCCTTGCTCGGCCTGGGCGCTGGCAAAGTCCGCGCTCGGTACTACATAGGCCACCAGGCGTTGGGCGGCGTTGTCGCCCACCGCCAGCACCGCGGCCTCGCGAACCGACGCGTGTTCGACCAGGCGTGCCTCGATTTCGCCCAGCTCGATACGCAGCCCGCGAATTTTTACCTGGTGGTCGATGCGACCGGCATATTCGATCACCCCATCGGCACGGTAGCGCGCCAGGTCACCGGTGCGGTACAGGCGCTGAGCAGCGTCGAACGGGCTGGCGACGAAACGCTCGGCGGTCAGTCCTGGACGCAAATGATATCCCCTGGCCAGGCCTTCGCCGCCAAGGTACAGCTCGCCGATCACCCCCGCCGGCAGCAATTGCAGGCTCGCATCGAGAATCCAGGTTTGCAGGTTGGCGATCGGCTCACCGATCGGCACGCTGTCCCCCGGCTCTTCCCGGCAGGTCCAGTGGGTGACGTCGATGGCCGCTTCAGTCGGCCCATACAGGTTGTAAAGCGCCGCACCGGGCAACTGGGAAAAAACCTGCGCCTGGGCATCCACCGGCAGTGCTTCGCCACTGCAGACTATCCGCTTGAGCGAGGTACAACAGGCCACCGCCTCGTCCTGCATGAACGCCTGCAACATGGACGGCACAAAATGCAGGGTGCTGACGCCCTGGTTGCGGATCAAAGCAACCAGCCTTGCAGGATCCCGATGATCGCCGGGCTCGGCGATGACCAGGCGGGCACCGAACATCAGCGGCCAGAAGAACTCCCAGACCGAGACGTCGAAACTGAACGGGGTCTTCTGCAGCACGACATCGTCAGGTGTCAGGCCGTAAGCCTGTTGCATCCAGTTAAGGCGGTTGCTCAGGGCCACATGGCGGTTACCGGCGCCCTTGGGCTTGCCGGTCGAGCCTGAGGTATAGATCACGTAGGCCAGGTTCTGCGCATCAGGCGTGCACGGCACTGGCGCCATGCCCTGGGCGGGTGTCAGTGCCTCGGGCTGGTCCAGCAGCAAGGTCTGCAGACTGCCCGGCAGGCTCAAGCGCTCGAGCAGTGCCGACTGGGTCAGCAACAGCCCGATACCGCTGTCCTCGATCATGTAGGTCAGGCGTTCGGCGGGGTAATCGGGGTCCAGCGGCACATAAGCGCCGCCGGCCTTGAGCACCGCCAGCAAGCCGACGACCATTTCCAGGCTGCGTTCGGCAGCGATGCCGACCAGCACCTCCGGGCCCACGCCTGCGCCAACCAGGCGCTGGGCCCATTGGTTGGCCTGCAGCTCCAGCGCCGCGTAGGACATGGCCTGTCCGGCGAAGACCAGGGCCGTGGCCGCGGGCGTGCGCTGGGCCTGGTCGGCAATCACCTGGTGCACGCAGCGCGAGTCGGTGTAGTGCTGCGCGGTATTGTTCCAGCCGTCGATAACCTGGCGTTGCGCGCGTTCACCCAGCATCGGCAACTGGCCAAGCGGCTGATCGACCTGCTCGACAAAGCCTTGCAGCAGTTGGGTCAGATGGCCGCACAGGTTCGTCACCGCAGTGTCATCACACAGCGCCCGGTCGTAGCTGAACTGCAAGGTCAGCACCTCGCCGAGCCCCACCGCAAGGGTCAGCGCAAAGTGCGTCTGCTCCTGCATCTGCACCTCGCCGAACTGCAGCCCTTCAGGCGCACCTTGTTGCAGCGCATCGGCAATAGGATAGTTCTCGAACACCAGGATGCTGTCGAACAGCGGCTCGCCCGCCCGTCCAGCCCACCGCTGAATATCGGCCAGCGGCACCTGCTCATGTTCACGCAGCGCCACGTTCTGCGCCTGGACCTGTTGCAGCCAGTGCCCGACGCTCAGCTCTGCAGCCGGGCTGGCAATGACCGGCAGGGTGTTGATGAACAGGCCAACCTGCTGTTCGATGCCGGCAAGCTCCGCCGGCCGCCCCGCCACCGTGGCACCCAATGCCACTGAAGGCTGGCCGGTATAGCGCTGTAGCAATACCAGCCAGGCTGCCTGTACCAGGGTATTGAGGGTGACTTTCTGTTGCCGGGCAAACTCGCTCAAGCGAGCGCTTTGCCCCGGCGTCAGGCTCGCCTGGTACTGGCCCTGACCGCTAGCGGCCTGCCCGTGCGCGCCAGCCAGGGCTGGTGCCAGCAGGGTCGGCGCGGCGAGGTCAGACAACTGCGCCTCCCAGAACACGCGGCTGCGCGCATCATCCTGCGCCTGCAACCAGCCGATGTAATCGGCATAACGCCCAGGCCGCGCTGGCACGGCGTGCCCTCGGTAACGCTGGAGCACTTCGCCCATCAGCAACGAGCTGCTCCAGCCGTCCATCAGGATGTGATGACTGGTGTGGATCAGGTGATAGTCATGCTCGCCGCTACGCACCAACAGCAAACGCAGCAATGGCCCGCAGCTCAGCTCGAAACCCCGTGCCCGCTCAGTGTCCGCCAGTTCCTGCAGGTCCTGGGCACTGCCCGGCCGCCCGCGCCAGTCAAGGACCTCAAACGGCAGCTCGACCTGTTTGAGCACCACTTGCACAGGCGTGTCGGCATCGTCAGGCCAGATAAAACCACTGCGCAGCACTTCATGGGCCTGCAGGCACGCCTGCCAGGCATCGCGGAAGCGCTGCAGATCCAGCCCGCGGATATCCACGCGCAACTGATTGATATAGTCACCCGATCCCTGCTCATAGAGGGAGTGGAAAAACATGCCCTGCTGCATCGGCGACAGTGGATAGAGGTCCTCGATATCCGCGCCATTGCACGCCAGCCGGTCCAGTTGCGCCTGGCTCAAGCGCGCCAGCGCGAAGTCGGACGGGGTAACCCCACGGTGGCGTGGATCACAGCAATGGCTGATCAGGCTGCGCAGCTCGTCGGCATACTCATCGGCCAGCGTCTGCATCTGCGCGCGGTCGAACATCTGCTCGCTGAAAGTCCATTCCAGGCTGAGTTCGCCCGCGTAGACCTGGCCGTTCAAGGTCAGCCAGTTGCTCAACAGTGCCTGCGGGCTGCGCTCCTCGCCCTTGTCCTCGGTACTGGGGACAAACAGGCCTTGCCCATCGGCAAAACTGGCATCGAACTGCCCCAGGTAGTTGAAGGTGATCCGCGGATGCGCCAGGCCACGCAACTGCAGGCGCGTCGGCTCATCGGCCAGATAGCGCAGAAGACCGTAGCCAATGCCCTTGTCAGGCACCTGGCGCAGTTGCTCCTTGATCTGCTTGATCGATTGCCCAAGGTCGTCGCAAGCCGTCAGACGCAGCGCAAACACGCTGGTAAACCAGCCCAGGGTCCGGCTCAGGTCGATATCGTCAAACAGCGCTTCACGGCCGTGGCCTTCCAGGCGGATCAAGGTATGCCGGTCGCCGGTCCAGCGGCTGATGACACGAGCCAGGGCCGTCAGCAGCAAGTCGTTGATCTGCGTACGGTAGGCAGCAGGCGCCTGTTGCAGCAACTGGCGCGTCGCGGTGCTGTCGAGCCGGGTCTGGACGCTGCGGGCGTGACTGGCCAACAGGCTCGCCTGCGGGTCACGGCATGGCAAGTCGTTGGCGCAGCTCAACTGCTCACGCCAGTAAGCCAGCTCGGTGTCCATGCGCCGCTCGCGGGCTCGCACCTGCAAACGCTCGCTCCAGGCCTTGAGCGAACTGGTCTTGTCCTGCAAGCGCAGCGCTTGGCCAGCCATCAGCTGCTGGTATGCCTGCTGGATATCCTCGAGCAACAGGCGCCACGACACACCATCGACCGCCAGGTGGTGAACCACCAGCAGCAGCCGCTGCGAGCCATCGGCCAAGGTTGCCAGCAACCCGCGCAGCAGCGGCCCGTGCTGCAAGTCCAGACTGCGCTGAACCTCGTTGCAGCGCGCGGTCAGGGCCTGCTCATCCGCCACGTCAGCCTGCCAAAGCAATGCCGCTGGCAGGCGCGTCAGCGCACCGTAGGTGGCCTGCCAGCTACCGTCGGCCTGGCGCTGGAAGTTCAAGCGCAGTGCATCGTGATGCACCACCAGCGCTTGCAACACCTGCTCCAGCAGCTCGGCTTGCAAGGGCGCTCGCGGTTGCAGCAGGACCGATTGGTTCCAGTGCCCAGGGGCCTGCAGTGACTGCTCGAAAAACGCCTGGGCAATCGGCAGCAATGGCACCTCACCGACCACCGGCGCTTGTTCGAAGCGCTGCACGCCACCCAGCCGGGCGACACTGGCCAGGCCCTGGACAGTCTGCTGCTGGAACAGATCGCGCGGGGTGAAATGAATGCCGGCCTGGCGTGCGCGGCTCACCACCTGAATGGAGATGATCGAGTCGCCACCGAGCTCGAAGAAGTTGTCCTGACGACCGATGGCCTGGCGCTTGAGCACCGCCTCCCAGATCGTTGCAATGCGCTGCTCCAGCTCATTGGCCGGTGCCTGATAATCTTCCTGCGCGCGCTCCAGCCCGGGCTGCGGCAAGGCCATGCGGTCGAGCTTGCCATTGGCCGTCACGGGCAGTTGGTCAAGCAGCACCACATGCGCGGGCACCATGTAGTCCGGCAGCACTGCGTGCAATTGCTCGCGCAGCTGGCTTGGCGGGGTGCCAGCGTCGGCGACCACGTAGGCAACCAGCTGTTTGCCAAGGCTGGCGTCAACGGCCAGCACCACCGCTTCGCGCACCGGTGCCAGGGCCAGCAACTGCGACTCGATTTCCCCCAGTTCGACACGCATGCCGCGGATCTTCACCTGGTGATCGATACGGGTAACAAACTGCAATTCGCCGTCAGCCCCCCGCCGCACCAGGTCACCGCTGCGGTACAGGCGTGCGCCCGGGCTGCGGCCGAACGGATCGGGGACAAAGCGCTCGGCCGTCAGCCCAGGGCGGCGGTGATAACCACGCGCCAGCGCCGCGCCGCCGATGTACAGCTCACCGATGGCCGCCGGGGCCAGCACCTCAAGACCGCCACCGAGCACGTACAAGGCGGTATCAACCAGCGGCCGGCCAATGCCTACCCGTGTATCGCTGGCGGTTGCGCGTTGGCTGTGGCTGGCATTGATGGTCGCCTCCACGGGCCCGTAACGGTTGTACAAGGCTACGTGGGGCAGGCGTTGCAGCACCTTGTGCTGCAGCTCGCGAGACAACGCCTCGCCCCCACTGAACAGATTGCGCAACGACGTACAGCCTTCAAGCCCAGGGGTTTCAATGAACGCCTGGAGCATCGAGGGAACAAAGTGCAAGGTACTGACCTGATGAGCCTGGATCAGCGCCAGCAGACGCTCCGGGTCTCGCTGGTCGCCCGGTTGCGCCAGCACCACCGGCGCACCACAGGTCAACGGCAGCAACAGCTCCCAGACCGAGACATCAAAACTGCTTGAGGTTTTCTGTAGCACCGCGTCTGCGGGGCTCATGGCATAGGTATCGCGCATCCATTGCAAGCGCCCGCTCAAGGCCCCATAGCGATTACCCGCCGCTTTCGGCCGGCCGGTGGAACCGGAGGTATAGATCAGGTAGGCGAGGTTCTCGGCCTGCTGCACAATCGGCAAAGGCTGGTCGCTGCACTGCTCCAGAGACGGATCGTCAAGCAACTGCACAGGCAACGGCAGGTCGGCGGGCAGGCGCGAGAGCACCGGCGCCTGGCTCAGCAGCAGGGCAATGCTGCTGTCCTCGATCATGTAGGCCAGGCGCTCGCGCGGATACTCAGGGTCCAGCGGTACATAGGCGCCACCGGCCTTGAGCACGGCAAGCACGGCCACGACCAACGCCATCGAACGCTCGACGGCGATGCCCACCAGAACGTCCGGCCCAACCCCCGACGCCCGCAGGCGCTGGGCCAGCCGGTTGGCCTGGGCGTCGAGCTGCGCATAACTCAAGGTCGCCTCGGCAAACACCAGCGCGGTTGCCTGGGGCCGGGTTGCGACCTGCTCGGCGATCAGGCTCAGCAGGCAAGCCGGGACGCTGGCTTGCGGGTCATTGCAGGCGTCGAGCAACTGACGAGTCTGGGCATCGTCGAACAGCGACTGTTCCGCCAGGCGCTGGTGCGGCTCGGCAAGGCAGCGCTCAAGCAGGTAACGCCAGTGCTCGCCGAGCCGCTCGATGGTGGCTGGCTCGAACAGGTCACAGGCATAGGCCAGCGACGCCTTGAGTATCCCGCCCTGGTCCTCGGTGTTGAGGGTCAGATCGAAACGCACCGTGTCGCTGCCTCGATCGAGCGCCTCGACGGTCAATCCCGGCAGGCGCCACTGGTCAACCGCCGGTTGCGCCACCTGGTGGTTGAACATCACCTGGAACAGCGGGCTCTGGTTCAGGCTGCGCTGCGGCTGCAAGGCATCGACCAGGTGCTCGAACGGCAGGTCCTGATGGGCCTGGGCCTCGAGCACGCGCTGCTTGGCCTGCTGCACCAGCTCGACGAACGACATCTGCCCATCGACCTGTGCCCGCAGTACCTGGGTATTGACGAAGAAACCGATCAGCGGCTCGACCTCGGCCCGTGTCCTATTGGCGATCGGCGTGCCAATGCGGATATCCGATGCGCCGCTGTAGCGATGCAGCACCGCCTGAAACGATGCCAGCAGCACCATGAACGGCGTCGCGCCCATGCTCGCGGCGAATGCGCGCACCGCTTGCGAAACGCTCTCGGACAAGGCAATCGGCACCCGTGCGCCACGTGCACTGCGCGACGCCGGGCGTGGGTAATCGAGGGGCAGCTCGAGGTTGACCGCCTCCTCTCCAAGGTTGGCTTTCCAGTACGCCAGCTGCCGTTGCGCTTCACCGGCGTCCAGCCACAGGCGCTGCCAACGTGCATGGTCGGCATACTGCACGGCCAACGGCGCGGGTACGGCCTGCTCGGCGTCCGCGACCAGGCGCGCATAGCCGTGGGTCACTTCTTCGACCAGAATCGGCAGGGACCAGGCATCACAAACGATGTGATGGGTGCAGAACAACAGCACATGTTGCTCGGCATCCAGCCTGAGCAGCGTGGCCCGCAGCAACGGCCCCTGCTCCAGGTCGAAGGCTTGCCGGGCCTGGCGTTCAATCTCCTGATCCGCCAGTGCCTGGCCGTTCTCGCCGCTAAAGTCGAGCAGTTGCAGTTCAAAGCGCGCAACGGCCTCGACCTGCTGCAACACCTGGCCGTCCTGCAGCACAAAACGGGTGCGCAGGACTTCATGGCGGGTCACCAGCGCCTCGAAGCTTTGCCGCAGGCTTTCGACATTCAGCTGTCCGCGCAAGCGCAGCACGGCCAGTTGGTTATAGGCCGTGGAGTCCGGCTCCAGTTGCCAGAGAAACCACATCCGCTGCTGGGCATGCGAGGCGGGTGTCGCCTCGCTGGGGTCTTCGCGCCGGGGAATCGGCAGGCTTTCCAGCGACAGGCCTTGCTCAAGCATGCGCGCCTGCAAGGCGCGCCGTTCAGCAGCGGAAAAACGGGTGAAGCGCTCAGCCAGCGCCAGCATTCGTTGCTCAAGCATGCTCATTGCTCCTGAGCCTCGGCAAACAGCGCTTCGAGCGCCTGGACCTTGTCTTCGCTGACCGCCTCGTCACGGTGCATCTCGATCTGCCGGGCCAGCAGCTCCACGGTTTCGCCCTCGAAGAACACCTTGAGCGGCAAGGTGACATTGAGCCGCGCCTGAACCTGGGAACGAATCCGCGTGGCCAGCAACGAATGCCCGCCCAGGGCAAAGAAGTTGTCGTTGATGCCCACCCGCTCCAGTTGCAAAGCCTCCTGCCAGACCTCGGCCAACAATTGCTCGAGCTCATTGCCCGGCGCGACGTAGGCAACACCGTCCAATGCCCGCGCAGCCAGGGCGGTCCGGTCAAGCTTGCCATTGGGGGTACGGGGCAGGCTTTGCACCGCCTGCAACGTCGAGGGCACCATGTACTCAGGCAACTGCTCTCGCAACAGTCCCAGCAATTGCACGGTCCGCGGCTGCGCATCGGCCATGGCGGCCAACACCACATAAGCCACCAGTTGCTTGCCGGCGACGGTGTCGCGGGCGATGGCCACGGCCTCGCGCACGCCCTCCTGCGAACCCAGCAGAGCCTCGATCTCACCCAGCTCGATGCGGTGGCCACGAATTTTCAATTGATGATCCAGCCGACCGAGGTAATCAACCAGGCCGTCGGCGCGCACACAGGCAAGGTCGCCGGTGCGATAACAGCGCTGGCCCGGCTCGCTGGCGAACGGATCCGGAACGAAGCGGCTGGCCGTCAGTCCGGGCCTGTTGAGATATCCCCGGCTAAGCCCGGCACCGGCAACGTACAACTCACCCTCCTGGGCAACCCCCGCCCAGCGCTGTTGATCATCAAGCACATACAGGCGAGTGCCGGCAATGGGCTCGCCGATGGCGACGCGCAGTTCAGAATCACCGCGATCCTCTGGCGCCACCTGGTAGGCGCAGCACCAGACAGTGCTCTCCGAGGGCCCGTATTCGTTGACCAGCGTTACCCCCGGCAGTGCCTGGCGGTGGCGGCGCAGCAGCTCGGGAGGACAGACCTCGCCGGCAACAATGGCGCAACGCAACGCGGGCGCCGCCTGCAGATGCTCAAGCACCTGGGCGTGCAGCGACGGCAGGGCGAGAAAGTGCGAGATGGCCTGGCGCTCTATCAGTTGGGCAATGGCTTGAGGGTCCTTGTGCGCCTGCTCAAGCGGCAGGCACAGGCTGCCGCCCTGCCCCAGGGACCAGAAAATCCCCGCCACGGAGCTGTCGAACGAGAACGACGAGAGCATCAGGAAGCGTTGCACCGGCTGCTGATAGAACTGCACCCGCGCCTGGGTCGAGGCCAGCGCATTGGCGTGGCTGACCATCACCCCCTTGGGTGTGCCGGTGGAGCCTGAGGTGTAGATCACGTACGCCAGGTCATCCGCCTCGCCGCAACTGGCCAGCGGGCTGTCATCGACCTGATCGAGCGCCTCGTCATCCAGGCTGAGCAGGGTTGTCGTCGCCGGCATGGCGATAGCCGGATCAAGCGCCTGCAAGGCAATCAGGCACTCTACCCCAGCGTCCTCGAGCATGAAGGACAGGCGCTGCGCCGGATACCGCGGGTCCAGCGGCAGGTACGCCGCTCCCGCCTTGAGGATAGCCAGCAACGCCACGACGATCTCCACCGAACGTGCGCCGTAGACGCCAACAATCGCCTCACGGCCGATTCCGCGCTGGTTCAGGACGCGGGCCAGCTGGTTGGCACGGCGCTCAAGCTGGGCATAACTGACCTGCTGCTCGCCGATCTGGATCGCTGTCCGTTCGGGATGCTGCTGCGCGTGGCGCTCGAACAACTGGTGCAACTGGCGGCTGGCGCTCTCGCCCAGCGACTGGCTGCGGTCCAGTGCCTGCTGCAACGGTCGGGCCTGGGCGGCATCCACCAGGGCAACCTTTTGTGCTGCTTGCCGGGGGTCAGCCACGGCTTGAGTGACGAACTCAGCAAACTGAGCCAGCCAGGCGCGCCCCAGTTCGGCCCTGAACGAGCCGGTCGGCGACAGCAGGCGCAACAGCAGATCATCACCGCTGGGAGCTACCTGCAGGTGGAGTTTTTCCAGGCTGGGGCGATCCAGCCGGGCCCCCTCAAGCGGCTGATCAGCCCAGGAAAAACCGAAGTCCAGCCCCGCGCCCTGGCCACCGAGCATGTCCAGTTCGTTGAAGCAGTCCTGCCAGGACTGGCTCAACTGCAGCTGCGCGGCAAAGTGCTCGGCGTAGCCGTCCACGGACAGATCAGCCTGGCGACTGAAGGCAACCGGCAAACGCCAGGCCAGATGCCCCAGGGTAGAGTGCAACTGCTCGTTGCGCCCGCTCATTGCGCAGGCCACCAGCCAATGCTCGCGGCCACTCAGGCGACCGACGAACAGCCCCCAGAGCAACAGCAGTGATGCTGCGTCCGAGTCCAGTCGCCATTGCTGGCGCAGGGTGCGCAGCGCCGGCACAACCGCTGGCAAATGCTGCTCGTGTTGCTGCAATGCCCCCATGAACGGGGTAAGCCGTTCATAAGGCAGACGCGAGTCGACCTGCATGTCGCGGTACAGATTGCGCCAGAACTCGCCCCCCTTGCGGCCGATGTCCTCCTGCGCAAGGCCAGTCTGCCAATCGGCGTAGTCGGCGTATTGCAACCCGTCGAAGGGGGCCAGCGACTGCCCCTGGTAGAGCGCGCGCAATTGCTCCTCCAGCAAGCCCAGGGCAACCTCATCCAGGCTCGCCAGGGGCGCAGCGACTCGTAAGCGGTGTGCATCCTCGCCACTACCCAGGCCCAGCACCAGGCTGTGGTTTGCCAATTGCGCCAGGCACGCTTGACCCGCCTGTTCGAAGGTGCCCGGCGCCACCGACAGCAGGCACAGGCGCGGCTGGGCATGAATCACCTGAACCGGACGTTTCATCCCCGGCATGTTTCGGTACTCGGTGCGCAGGATCTCGTGCCGTTCACTCAGGTCAATCGCCGCCTGCTCGAGCCGCTGGCGATCGATGGGGGCATCGAACGTCATGATCAGCTGGGCGCCGAGGACCGTACCACGGGCTTGCTGGGCATCGAGAATGGACGCTTGCTGGGCGGAAACCTGGAAAACTTCGGAAGGGTCGACTGGAGCGTTCATGGGGAATCCTTAACCAATTGCCACATCGACGCTGTTCAGCGCGATAGCCATTGCAGTGAGTATTTTTCGCGGCCCGGTGTATTCGTTGCGCGCGTGAACCGTAAGAATGTTGTCGAGAATCACCACGTCGCCCTGCTGCCAGGGGAACTCGACCATGACCTCTCGATAGATTTGTTGCAGGTGGGTGATGTAGTGCTCGGGGATTGCCGAGCCGTCACCGAAGAAGGTGTTCTGCGGCAGGTCCATCGGCGCGAACTCGGCCAGCAGGCTGGTGCGGATACTGTCTGGCAGCGTCAGCGCATTGAAAAAGGTCGCGTGATTGAACCAGACCGTCTCGCCCGTACGCGGATGACGGACCATGGCCGGACCCCGCTGGCGCGTGCGCAGCCGGTTACCGGGCTTCCACTGCGGCTCGACGCCGATCTTGCGGCAGTAGGCTTCAACCGCCTCGCGGTCCTCGGTCTGGAACACGGTCTGCCACGGCAAGCCCATGCCATCCCCATAGTTGCGCACATACAGCACGCCTTTGCGGGCAAACGCTTCACGCACCTGAGGATCGATCCGATCGAGAATCAGCCGTGTATCACCCAAGGGCGTCTCGCCCCCGGTCTGTGACGCCAGGTCACAGTAGAAATACAGGTGCAAGGGAAAGACCGGCGAATAGGAGTGCTCGTTGTGCGGGAAGATCTTCTCCACCGCCGGGTAGTCTGTGGAGCTGTAGACATTCAACTTGCGGGTAATCTGGGTACGTGGCGAAGCCCGGAACAGGTACTCGAGCGCGCCGCCGGAGATCACATCGACACAGCGGTTGAAGGTTTCAATGTCCTGTACATCGAAACCACGAAAAAGAATCGCCGCGTGCTTGTCCAGCTGTTGCTCGATCAGTTCGCGGTTTTCGCTGGCCCATTGCACCAGGCCCACGCCGGGTACGGTCGGGCGACACAGCAAGGGCATAGAGCCGCCTTCCAGCAGCGGCGAAAACGCCACCAACTGCTGGGCGCTGGCACCAAGGCTCTTTCTTCTGCCTTTGGCCAGTGCCGGTATGACGTGAGACTGGAAATCCGACATTTAACACCTTCCATTCGCTGATTCGACATTGGCGGCAAAGCCAACCGATAGATCCGTCCGGGCGCTGCTTCAATTCACCTGGTTACTGCCTGCGCGCTGAGGCGAGCGCCGGCGAATCGGGTGCTGCTGCAGCAATTGCGTTCTGCGCGCTAGCGCCTGATCCTTGCCGGACTGCTCCTGCACGGCCCGCGAGGCGTCGAGCAGAGCCTGGAGCGGTTGCTCTGGCGCCTGAATCATCTGTTCGAGTACCAAGGCCGTCTGCGCAAACAGACAGGCCATGTCATTGCTTTCGTACAGCCCGGCAATGCATTTGAAGCCAACCCCGATGGTCGTCGACGAGTTGACGAACTCGGCGATCAGGTCCAGCTCCGCCGCCGCCTGCCCCGCGGCCCAGGGCCTGATCTGCAGCCCATCGATAGCCACCGGCTGCGCCCCTTGTTCCTGGTAGATGAATTTGATCGCGAACAACGGCGACTTGCCTGAACGACGCGGCAACCGCAGCGCCTCCACCAGGCGATCGAACGGCAGGTCCTGATGGTCCGAAGCACCGATGACCGTGGTGCGGCAGGACGCCAGGAAACTGCCGATCGTCTGTTGTTGATCCACCGAGAGTTGCAGTACCAATTGATTGACGAAGAAGCCGACCATTTCTTCAACGCCGGCGTGATTTCGGTTGGCGACATCCGTCCCCAGGCGGACCCGGGCAGCGCCACAGCGCTGGCTGACGACCAGGGCAAAGCCGGCCAGCAGGAGCATGTACAGGGTCAGGCCCTGTGCCTTGGCAAACTGACGCAAGCGCTCGCTCAAGCCCTGCTCAAGGGCAAACTCGTACACCTCGCAGTCTTGCTGCTGATCGACGGATACGCCGCTGCCACTGGCAGGCAGGGTGGTGAAGAAATGCTCGCTGCCCAATTGCTGCTGCCAGTACTGCAACTGCCGGTCATGCTCCCCAGCCGCCAGCCATTGACGCTGCCACACCGCAAAATCGAGGTACTGCAGGCCTGGCGCGCTCAAGCCAGGCGCCACACCGGTGGCAAATGCCTGGTAGAGCGCGCTGAACTCGCGGATCAAAATGGCAAACGACCAGTGGTCGGCGACGATGTGATGCAGCGTCACCAGCAACACGTGGCGCTCTGGCTCGGTGCACAGCAACTGCACCCGCAGCAGCGGCCCACGCTGCAGGTCGAAGGGGCGCAGGGCCTCTTGCTGCACCTGTTGCGCCAGCACCACCTGCCGGTTGGCGCTGTCCAGGGCCTGCAAGTCGACACTCTCGAACGGCACGGGCAAGTGCGCCTGGACCCGCTGCCAGCTTTCGCCCTGATCCTCGAAGAACGTCGTGCGCAGCACCGCGTGGCGCGCAACCAGGGCTTCGAAGGCCAGGCGCACGGCCTCGACCTGCAATGGCCCGAGCAACTCCAGCGCGCGCGGAATGTTGTACATCGAACTTTGCGGTTCAAGTTGCCAGAGGAACCACAAGCGCTGCTGAGCATAAGACAGCGGCTGCGGCTGCGAAGCGTCGACCCCATGCAAGTCCGGCAACACGCGCCGGCTTCCGCTTGCCGGTAACTGCTCGACGAATGCCTGTAGCGACGGGCTGTCAAACAGCGCGCGCAAAGGCAGGTCCAGCTGCAGTTCATGGCGCAGTCGACTGATCACCTGGGTCGCCAGCAATGAATGGCCGCCCAGCTCGAAGAACTGGTCGTCGAGCCCGACCCGCTCAAGCTTGAGGACCTCCTGCCAGACCTGGGCGACCTGCTGCTGCAGCGCGGTGCCGGCGGGCCGATAAGGCTTGCTGGCGACGCTGCTGTCGGCCTGGGCCAGCAAGGCCTTGCGGTCGAGCTTGCCGTTCGGGGTCAAGGGCAGATGGGCAATGACGCTCAGGCGTGTCGGCAGCATGTGCGCCGGCAGGTTCAAAGCCAGGGACTGGCGCAACTCGCTGCACAGTTGCTGGCCCTGCGCCGCGTCCTCGAACAGCTGCCGGTCGGCCCCCACCAGGTAGCCCACCAACTGCTGTACACCTTGCTCTTGCTGGGCCACAACCACCGCATCACGGACCCGCGCATCGGCCAGCAAATGACGCTCGATCTCACCGGTTTCGATACGAAAGCCACGGACCTTGACTTGATGATCGGCGCGCCCGGCATACTCGATCTGCCCATCTGCCGCGTAGCAGCCCAGATCGCCAGTGCGGTACAGGCGCCCGCCAGGTTGCGCGGCGAACGGGTCCGGCACGAAGCGTTCGGCCGTCAACCCGGGCCGCGCATGGTAACCCCGCGCCAGTGAGTCGCCGGCAATGCACAACTCGCCAACCACGCCCGCAGGCAATAGCTGCAGGGCCGGCCCCAAAACCAGCAGCCGGACGTTATCGAGCGGCCGCCCGATCGGCACCATGACCCGTTCCAGCGCCCCGCTGACCATGGCGAAGGTGACCTCGATGGTGGCTTCGGTCGGGCCGTAGAGGTTGACCAGCGTACCCGGCCAGCGCTGCAACAGCTGGTTGGCCAGGGTTGCACTCAAGGCCTCGCCCCCCGCCATCAGATAGCGCAAGCTGGCCATGTTCTGCGCCGTCGCCGCCGGCAGCACCGCCTGCAGCAACGAGGGCGCCGCCTGGACAATGGTGATGCCCAGCGCTTCGACCCGGGCCCAGAGCCTGGACATATCGGCTGACAAGCCCGGCTCGGCAATGACCAGTTGCGCCCCGCAGATCAATGGCAGCCAGCACTCCCAAACCGAAGCGTCGAAGCTCAGGGCGGTCTTTTGCAGAACCCGGTCGGCAGGCTCTAGTTGCAGGGTGCGCTGCATCCAGTGCATGTGATTGGCCAGCGCCCCGTGCCGCACCTGCACGCCTTTCGGGGTGCCGGTGGAGCCTGAGGTGTAGATCATGTAGGCCAGGTTGTCCGGGTGCAGGCAGGTGCTGACATCGGCGATTGGCGGCCCGGCGTAGGCTGCGCTGTCGAGCACCAGGCGGGTAACGCCCGCCGGCACGTCCAGCGCAAGGCCCGGCTGAACCAGCAACAAGCGCGCGGCGCTGTCGTCGAGCATGAAGCGGATGCGCGCCTGCGGATAACCGGGGTCCAGTGGCAGATAGGCGCCACCGGCCTTGAGGATCGCCAGCAAGCCAATGATCATCTCCAGGCTTCGCTCGACAGCAATGGCGACGACCACCTCGGCCCCTACCCCAGTCTCACGCAAACGGACTGCCAACTGGTTGGCTGCGCTGTTCAATTGCTCGTAGCTCAGGCGCTGGCCGGCATACTCGACGGCACAGGCCTGCGGCGTGCGCGCCGCCTGCTGCCGCACCCAGTCATGGATAGCCAACGGCGGCACGTCCACCGGCGGCTCAGGTTGAGCCCGCTGCAACACCGCCTCGCGTTCGGCCTGCGCCAACATCTGCAGTTCGCCCAGCGGCGTCGACAACGCGTGCGGCAATTGCTCGAGCACCGCGCGCAAATGCTCGGCCAGGCCCTGCAGCGCCTGCTCGCCGATGGCGTCGCAGGCATAGTCGTAATCGAGCTGCAGCTCATCGCCCACGCTCACCGCCACCGACAACGCGTAGTGGGTCTGCTCCTGGTTCGCCACCGCACCAAACCGAGGGCCCTGCTGTTGTTGCAACGCCTCGGCCAGCGGGTAGTTCTCGAACACCAGAATATGGTCGAACAACGCATGGGCCTGATGCCCCGCCCAGCGCTGGATTTCGAACAGCGGGGTTTGCTCGTGCTCGCGCACCGCAAGGTTGAGCGCCTGTACCTGCTCCAGCCACTGCGCCACGGTCTGCTCGGGCCGCGGGCTGGCAATGATCGGCAGGGTGTTGATGAACAGGCCAATCTGCTGCTCGATCCCCGGCAGCGGCAGGCTGCGCCCGGCCACCGTGGTGCCCACCACCACGCTGCGGCGCCCGCTATAGTGCTGCAACAGCAACAACCAGGCCGCCTGCACCAGGGTATTAAGGGTGATTTTCTGCTGACGGGCGAAGGCACTTAGCTGCGCGGTGTGCTGCGCGTCGAAGCGCTGGACCAGGCTTGCACGCAGGCCCTGGGCCTGTGCCCGGCCCGCTTCGGGCAGGTAGCGCGCCAGGTGCAGCGGCTCGTCCAGCGCCTGCAGCTGCGCAGTCCAGAACTGCTGGGCTGCCCGTCCATCAAGACCCTGCAAATGCTCGATGTAGTCGCGGTAGCGGCTTGCCGGCAAGGCGCCAGGCTGGTCGTTGTAACGCGCCAGCACTTCGCCGAGCAGCCTGGCATTACTCCAGCCATCCATCAGGATATGGTGGTGGGTGTAGATCAAGTGATGCCGCTGCTCACCGGTGCGCACCAGATCGAAGTTCAACAAGCCCGCGACCTGCAGGTCGAAGCCGTGTTGACGCCGGCTCAGGGCCAGGGCCTCGAGCCTGGACGCCAGCCCGGCATCGCCGCGCCAGTCATGCTCGCGCAGATCAAGCCGGACCTGCTTGCAGACAAACTGCAGCGGCTGTGCCAGGCCGCCGTCCCAGATAAAACCACTGCGCAGAATATCGTGGGCCTGCACCGTCGCCTCCCACGCCTGGCGAAAGCGTTCCGGCTCCAGGCCGTCGACGTCAACCCGTAACTGGTTGACGTACTCGGCGCCGTTGTTGCTGTACAGGGCATGAAACAGCATGCCCTGCTGCATGGGCGACAGCGGGTAAAGCTCATCGACCTGGCCGAGCAGCGGCGCAAGCTGATCGAGTTGCGCCTGCCCAAGCCTGGCCAGGGGGAAATCCGACGGTGTCGCCTGCGCGCCTGGCAGCTGGCAGCAATGCCCGATCAAGCCTTGCAGCTCATCGAGGTAGGCATCGGCCAAGGCCTGGACGGTACTTGCCTGGAACATGGCTTGACTGAACGTCAGGCGCAGGCCCAGTTGCCCTTCATAGACTTGCCCCTCGATACTCAGCCAGTTGGCCAATGGCGCATCGCTGGCCTGCCCGGCGCCACCCGGCTCACTGGCCGGATACAGCAAGGCGCGCTCGTCGAACTGACTGTCAAAACGCCCCAGGTAGTTGAAGGTGATCCGCGGTGCAAGCGCATCGCCGCCCAGGCTTGCGCGCTGCTGCGCGCTCCCCAGGTAACGCAGCACGCCAAAGCCCAGGCCTCGATCAGGCACCGCCCGCAACTGCTCCTTGATCGATTTGATCGAAGCCCCAAGATCCTCCTCGGGCACCAGCCGAAGCGGGAAAATACTGGTGAACCAACCCACGGTACGGGTCAGGTCCAGGTGTTCGAACAGATCTTCGCGGCCATGGCCCTCCAACTGCAGCAACGCACTGTCATGCCCCGTCCAGCGACACACCGCCCGCGCCAGGGCGGTCAGCAGCAGATCATTGACCTGGGTGCGGTAAGCGCCCACCGCGTCCTGCAACAATTGCCGGGTGTGCTGCACATCGAGGCGGATTTCAATGCTTGCCGCGTCGCGGTTGTACAGCGTGCCCTGGCGGTTGTCACAGGGCAGGTCCACAGCGTGCTCAAGCTGCGCTTGCCAATATGGCAGTTGCTCGCCGGCACGCTCGAGGTAATCCTGCAGCTGCACAGACCAGGCCTGATAGGCACTGGTCTTGGCGGGCAGTTGAACAGCTTGCCCGGCCTGCAACCGGGTATAGGCCGACTGCAGGTCTTCGAGCAGGATCCGCCAGGAAACCCCGTCGACCAGCAAGTGATGAACCACCAGCAACAGGCGTTGACTGCCATCGCCCATGTGCACCAACAGGGCCCGCAGCAATGGCCCCTGCTGCAGATCGAGGCTGCGCTGGGCGGCTTCGCACAGTTCAAGTAGCTGGGTCGGCGTATCGGCCTGACGCTGCCACAACTCAAGGGCCGCTGGCGGGGCCTGGTGAAACTGGCGCCAGCTCGCGCCCAGCGGCTCAAAGCGCAAGCGCAGGGCATCATGGTGATCGACCAGCGCCTTGAGCGCCGCTTCCAGCAACGCAGGCTCCAGCGTTTGCCGCGCATTGAGCAGCAATGACTGGTTCCAGTGCGCCGGTTGCGTCAGTGACAGCTCAAAAAAGCCCTGTTGCACCGGGGTCAAGGCTACATCGCCATGCACCGGCCCCTGCTCGATTTCGCGCACCGTACCGGCTTGCGCCGCCTGCGCCAGGCTGCGCAACGTCTGGTACTGGAACAGATCGCGCGGCGCCAGCAGCAGGCCGGCCTGGCGCGCGCGGCTGACCACCTGGATGGCAATGATCGAGTCACCGCCCAGCTCAAAAAAGTTGTCATCCAGACCAATGCGCTCATGCCCCAGCAGGGTCTGCCAGATCTGCGCCAGGGCGCGTTCACGTTCACTGCCCGGGGCCTGGTAGGCGCCTTTGGGGGCAGCCTGGGGCGCAGGCAACGCCTTGCGGTCGAGCTTGCCGTTGGGTGTCAGCGGCAACGCCGGCAAGACCATCAGGTGATTGGGCAGCATGAATTCGGGCAGGCTCTGCAGCAGCCAGGCCTTGAGCCGGGCTTGCCAGTCGTCTGGCGCCTCACCTTCAAACACCAGGTACGCCACCAGTTGCTTGCCCTCCGGGGCCAGCAGCACGGCCTCGCGCACCAGAGCATGCTGAACCAGGCGCGCCTCGATTTCGCCCAGTTCAATGCGCAGGCCGCGGATCTTGACCTGATGATCAAAGCGCCCCAGGTACTCGATAACCCCGTCGACCCGCTGTCGCACACGGTCGCCAGTGCGGTACAAGCGCTCGCCACAGCCAAACGGGTCAACCACAAAGCGCTCGGCGGTCAACCCCGGGCGGCGGTGATAACCGCGGGCCAGGCCTTGCCCCCCGAGGTACAGCTCACCCGCAACACCGGGCGGTACGGGCGCGAGGCTAGCATCCAGCACCAGGGTACGCAGGTTGGCGATCGGCACCCCGATCGGCACGCTGTCGCGGCCCTCGTCCACACAGCTCCAGTGGGTAACATCGATGGCCGCTTCGGTAGGACCGTAGAGGTTGTAAAGCCCGGCCTGCGGCAACTTGGCAAACACCTGTTGCTGGGCATCCACCGGCAGCGCCTCGCCACTGCAGACGATACGCTTGAGGCTGCGACAACCCTCGACACCCGGCTCATGAATAAATGCCTGGAGCATCGACGGAACAAAATGCAGGGTGGTGACCTGATAACGCTCGATCGTGGCAATCAGCCGCGCAGGCTCGCGGTGCTCGCCCGGCGCGGCCACCGCCAGGCGGGCACCGCTAAGCAGCGGCCAGAAGAACTCCCAGACCGACACGTCAAAGCTGAACGGGGTTTTTTGCAGTACCGTGTCGCCGGCCTCCAGGCCATAAGCCTGTTGCATCCAGCACAGCCGGTTGACCAGCGCCGCGTGGCTGTTACCGGCGCCTTTGGGGCGGCCGGTGGAGCCCGAGGTGTAAATCACATAGGCCAGCTGCAGCGGGTCGACGACGATGTTCGGGTTGCTCGTGGCGTAGCCACCCAGCCAGGCACCGGCCTGGTCCAGCACCATCACCTGCACCGCCTGCAGCGGCAAGCGCTCGGTCAGCGACGCCTGGGTCAGTACCAGGCGCACGCCGCTGTCCTCGATCATGTAGGCCAGCCGCTCGGCCGGGTAGTCGGGGTCGAACGGCACGTAGGCGGCGCCGGCCTTGAGGATCGCCAGCAGGCCGACAACCATCTGCAGCGAACGCTCGACAGCAATGCCGACCAGGCTGTCGGCACCGATGCCGGCTTCGATCAGGCAATGGGCAAGCTGGTTGGCGCGGGCGTTGAGCTCGGCATAGCTGAGCGTTTGATCGGCAAACAGCAACGCCGTGGCATGGGGGCTGCGCTCGACCTGGGCTTCGATCAGCCGGTGCAGCGGTTGCTGCAGTGGATAATCAACGGATGTCGCGTTCCAGTCGACGACAATACGCTGCAACTCTTGAACATCAAGCATGCGCAACTGCTCGACAGGCGCGTGCGGTGCGGCCAGCATCGAACCCAGCAGGTTCTGCCAATGCCGGCCCATGCGCTCGATGGTTGGCGCCTCGAACAGGTCGCTGGCGTAGGTGATTACAGCCTGCAGACGCCCGCCCTGCTCAAAGGTATCCAGGCTCAGGTCAAACTGGGTGGTGCGGCTTTGCCAGTCGACCTGGCTCATCTGCAGCCCGCCCGCCAGGTGCAGCGTGGTGACGTCGGCGACCTGCGGCTGATGGTTGTACATCACCTGGAACAACGGCGTGTGGCTGAGGCTGCGCTCAAGGGCAAAGGCCTCCAGCAGTTGCTCGAACGGCAGGTCCTGGTGCGACTGGGCCCCCAACACCGTGTCCTTGACCGCCGCCAGCAGTTGGCTGACGGTCGTCTGCCCGTCGAGCCGGGTACGCAGTACCTGGGTGTTGACGAAGCAGCCGATCAGGCCTTCGATCTCACTGCGGTTGCGGTTGGCAATCGGCACGCCAACGCGCAGGTCACCTTGACCGGTGTAGCGGTACAGGAGAATGTTGAACGCCCCGAGCAGCAGCATGAACAGGGTCACGCCCTGGCTGCGGGCAAACGCGCCCAGGGCCTCGGCCAGTTGCGGGTCCAGGCTCAAGCGCTGGCGTGCACCGCGATAGCTGGGCAACGCCGGGCGCGAATGATCCAGCGCCAGTTCCAGCGGCGGGTGCTCCTCGCCCAACTGCGCGCGCCAGTAGTCGAGCTGACGCTGCTTCTCGCCCGCTTCCAGCCAGCAGCGCTGCCACAGGGCGTAATCGCTGTACTGGATGGGTAGCGCGGCCAGGGCCGGCACCTGCTTGCCCAGGTGCGCGGCGTACAACTGGCTGAACTCTTCAATCAGGACGTTCATCGACCAACCGTCGGAAACGATATGGTGCAAAGTCATCAACAGCACGTGCTCATCGGCCTTGAGCTTGAGCAGCAGCACCCGCAGCAACGGCCCCCGGGCCAGGTCGAAGGGCTGCAGCGACTGTTGCTCGGCCAGGGTCCGCACGCGCTGTTCACGTTCGGCGGCATCCAGCACACCGAGGTCCAGGTGCTCGACCTGCGGCCATTGCGCAGCCGGCATCAGCGCCAGGCGTTCATCGGCTTGCTGAACAAACACGCTGCGCAGGGTTTCGTGGCGCTGTACCAGGCTGGCAAACGCCTGTTCCAGCGCCTCGACATCCAGGTTGCCCTGCAGGCGCACAGCGCTGGGCAGGTTGTAGGCCGCGCTGCCAGGCTCCAGTTGCCACAACAGCCACATGCGCTGCTGGGCATAGGACAAGCCGCCCTGCCCGGCCACCGGCACCTGGGCCGGGATCGGGAACTGGGCAAAGTCGACCCCTTCGCGGGCCAGCCCCTGAAGAAAGATGCGGCGCTTTTCCAACGGCAACTCTATGAATCGGCGGGCAAGCTTGCGGGCATCTTCGGCATTCATCGACTTTCATCCATCCAGGGGAACAACGAGCCTGCAGGCCCGGTAATTCAAGAAAAACGGATGACCGCGAATGAAAATTAAGCGCATCGGGCTGATGACCCAGGAGCTTTGAAACATTTGCTTTCAACTAACCCTGCGGGTTTTACGATTCTCGTTCGTCTTATCTATTGCAGTCCCAAGGCTGAGCATTGGCTCGACCTCAATTTCTCTGAAAAGACACCTGCAATGTCCCAGAAAGCGAAAAAGTCCAAATCCAGGCTGTGGTTCCTGGTCCATAGCTGGCTCGCCCTGCCGATCTGGTTTTTCGTCCTGATCGTCTGCGTCACCGGCACCCTGGCGGTGGTCAGCCAGGAGATCGTCTGGCTGGCCAACCCCGATGTGCGCGCCAGCAAGCCCGACGGCGACGCCGAGCGGCTGAGCTTCCAGCAGGTGCTCGATGCCCTGCACAAGGCCGAGCCGGACATGGCCGTGCGCTTTATCAGCCAGCCGGACGGTTCGCACTTTGCCCTGACCGCGGCGGTCACCTTCCCCGACGGCAGCGCCCCGACCCTGTACGTCAACCCCTATACCGGGGCGATCCAGGGCAAGAGCCCGGCGTTCAACTTCGAGGGTTTCACCCGTGCCCTGCACGGCTGGTGGCTGGTGCCGTTCACCAATGGCTACAGCTGGGGCTGGTATCTGGTGTCGCTGCTCGGCCTGCCGATGCTGGCCTCGCTGGTTACCGGGCTGGTGGTCTATAAACGCTTCTGGAAGGGATTCTTTAAGCCGACGTTGCGCTTTAACCATGGCGCGCGGATCTTCTGGGGCGACTTCCACCGCCTCAGCGGCATCTGGTCGATCTGGTTCATTGCGGTGATTTCCATCACCGGCACCTGGTTCCTGATCCAGGCGATCCTCGGTGACAACCACATCACCATTTCCACCGAACCGGTGGTGCCGGTGATTGCCCGCGAAGACGTGCCGCGCACCGAATCCGGCGCACCGGCACCGCGCATCAGCCTGGATGACGCCACGCGCATCGCCAAAGAGCAGATCCCCGGCCTTGATGTGAGCTTCGTGTCGCTGCCCGGCAACGCCTACGCCCACGTCTACCTGGGCGGGCGCGGCTGGTACCCGCTGATGTTCCAGACCGTCAACGTCAACCCGTACAACAGCAAGATCGAGGCGCAGTTCCTGATCAACGACCGCTCGACCCTGGAGTTCGTCACCGAATCCATGCGCCCGCTGCACACCGGTGACTTCGGCGGCCTGGCGATCAAGCTGATCTGGGCGTTCTTCGGCCTGGTGCTGTCGATGATGGTCCTGAGCGGCCTGCTGATCTGGACCAAGCGCACCGCCCAGGCCACCGCTGCCGCCCTCAAGCGCGAGCAACGGCCGCGCAAGCAAACCGCCAGTGCTACCGACACCGCCACGGAGGCCAGCCTATGAGCAAGGCAGCAGTTGCGCCGCAAAGCCCGTTGAGCCGCTTCTGGCACAAGTGGCGCTTTCACCTGAACATCCTGTTGTTGCTGATCCCGCTCGGCTTCATGCCCAAGTACTTTGCCGATGCCGCGCTGTTTCGCGGTGACAGCGGCCTGGGCGAGCGCGAGCTGGGCGAGATCAAGGTCGGGCCGTGGAGCGTGCAGCTGGCCGAACTGCGCGATGAAGCACCGCGCGCCGATGGCCCTGCCGGTCACTTCAAGGCCTTCAACATTGCTCTGTGCCAGGCCTGCATTGCCGAGGTCAAGGCGGCTTACCTGCGCATCGGCAAGCCGCGCAGCCTGCGCGCCGCCGGGACGATTTTCTTCGGCACCCCGTACCGCATGAGCACCAGCCTGCCAGTGCCGGCCAAGACCCGCGCCGATGCCGAGATCTGGATCACCCTCGAAGGCTGGGACGGCAGCATGCAGCAGGCTGCCGTGCCGCTGAGCAAGGCCTCGCCGGCCACCGTCGCCTGGCTGAACAAACAAGGAGGCAAATGATGAAGTCCCGCAAACTGCTCCTGCCGTTGCTGCTGCTCGGCGTTGCCGGCCAGGCCCTGGCCCACAACCCGATGTGCGAATGCAAGCCGATCGATGGCGAGCAGATCGAATGCACTGGCGGCTTTTCCGACGGTAGCGGCGCGCCCGGGGTAACCCTCGACGTGATCGGCTACAACGAAGAGATCCTGGTGCCGGGCAAGCTGGGGGAAAACTCCAAACTGACCTTCAAGCGCCCTGAAGGCGAGTTCTATGTGCTGTTCGACGCCGGCCCCGGCCACGTGGTGGAAATCGACTACGCAGATATCGAGCAATGAGTCGCGTGCAGGTGGTGCGCCCGGCCGGCGCCGGGCATGAAACCCTGTACGTGCTGCTGGTCAGCTTGTTGATCCTGGCGGTGGCCGCCGGCATCGTCGCCCTGCGCGGCGAGCGCCATGACGAGGTCAGCATCGAGGCCCACCAACTGGATGCCCGCCGCGACCTGACTGCCGCTGAGCAAGGCGTGTATGCCGACCTGCGGGTGGCCTTCGACGAGATCCAGGCACGCCGCGAAGAAGCCCCACAGTTGCTGGCCGTCGAAGACCTGGCCGACGAAGGCTTCCCGCCCTTCGTCGCCGATGCCAGCGCCGCCAGCCGCGGTCAGCACCACTGGCAACTGCTGCAGGAACGCGCCTACCTGGGCCTGAGCCAGGCCAGCACGGTGGCCGGCAGCTTCCTCTTGCTGGTGCCCGAAGCCGTGGACGGCACAGCCGACGTCTGGCTGCAGCGCAGCCCTTCCGCCAGCGCCCCTGCCGACTTCAGCCAGGCCGCGCTGATCGCCGCCGGCTGGCAACAGATCGCCGCCCACTACGACGCCGGCGTCACCCGCCAGCATCGTCACTGACACAAGGACGCCCCATGTTTCGCGCCACCCTCGCCCGTCGCCTTCTAAGTGTGTTCCTCGCCTGCGCCCTGCCCGCCCTGGCCGTGGCCGATAACGGCAAGCCGCTGCGCATCGGCATCACCCTGCACCCGTACTACAGCTATGTAAGCAATATCGTCGGTGACAAGGCCGAGGTGGTGCCGCTGATTCCAGCCGGCTTCAACCCCCATGCCTACGAGCCACGGGCCGAGGACATCAAGCGCATCGGCACCCTGGACGTGATCGTGCTCAACGGCGTCGGCCATGATGACTTTGCCGACCGGATGATCGCCGCCAGCGAAAAACCCGCCATCGCCACCATCGAATCGAACAGCAACGTACCGCTGCTGGCCGCCACCGGCGTGGCCGCGCGCGGCGCCGGCAAGGTGGTCAACCCGCATACCTTCCTGTCGATCAGCGCCAGCATCGCCCAGGTCAACAACATCGCCCGCGAACTGGGCAAGCTCGACCCGGACAACGCCAAGTACTACAGCCAGAACGCCCGCGCCTACGCCAAGCGCCTGCGCAAACTGCGCGCCGAAGCCCTAGCCCAGGTCACCGAAGCGCCGGGCGCCGAATTTCGCGTGGCGACCATCCACGCCGCCTACGACTACCTGGTGCGCGAGTTCGGCCTGGAAGTCACCGCCGTAGTGGAACCGGCCCATGGCATCGAACCCAGCCCGAGCCAGCTGAAAAAGACCATCGACCAGCTCAAGGCTCTGGATGTGAAGGTGATCTTCTCGGAGATGGACTTCCCCTCGGCCTACGTCGAAACCATCCAACGTGAATCGGGGGTGAAGATCTACCCGCTGACGCACATCTCCTACGGCGAATACAGCAAGGAGAAGTACGAAGTCGAGATGAAGCGCAACCTCGACACCGTGGTGCGGGCGATCAAGGAGTCCCAGGTATGACCGTGGCCCAGCCGCTGCTCAACCGCGCCTGCGGGCCGGACATTGCCTTCGCCGAGGTCGACCTGACCCTGGGCCGCACGCGCATCCTCGACAAAGTCAGCTTCAACGTTGCCGCCGGCAGCGTGCATGCGCTGGTCGGGCCCAATGGCGGCGGCAAGAGCTCGCTGATCAAGACCCTGCTCGGGCAGATGCCGCACCAGGGCCAGTTGACCCTGACCTGGCCGGGCGACCAGCAGATCATCGGCTACGTACCCCAGGCCCTGGAATTCGACCGTGGCCTGCCAATGACCGTGGACGACTTTATGGCCGCCATGTGCCAGCGCCGCCCGGCCTTTCTCGGCCTGTCAGCCAAGGTGGCGCCGGCCATCGACGCGGCGCTGCAGCGGGTGGGCATGCTTGACAAGCGCAAGCGGCGCATGGGCGCGCTCTCCGGTGGCGAGCGCCAGCGCGTACTGCTGGCCCAGGGGCTGATCCCGGCGCCGCAATTGCTGGTGCTCGATGAGCCGATGTCGGCGCTGGACGAGGCCGGCATCCAGGTGTTCGAGCGCCTGCTGCACGAGTGGCGCGCTGCCGGCACCACGGTGCTGTGGATCGAACACGACCTGGAAGCCGTGGCACGTCTGGCCGACCGGGTCACCGGCCTGAGTCGCCGGGTACTGTTCGATGCGCCGCCGAAACAGGCACTGACCCCGGACCGCCTGCTCAGCCTGTTCTCCATCCACCCGCGCAGCGAGAGCACCGCCTGATGAACTACGAAGAATTTCGCCTGCTGATCCAGGGCTGGGCCACTGCCGGTTACCTGCCCGAGGCCCTGGCCTACGGCTTTGTCGTCAATGCCCTGCTCGCCGGCCTGATGATCGGCCCGGTGCTCGGCGGCCTTGGCACTCTGGTGGTGGTCAAGCGCTTTGCCTTCTTCTCCGAAGCGGTCGGCCACGCGGCGCTGACCGGCGTTGCCATCGGCATCCTGCTTGGCGAACCCTACACCGGTCCCTATGGCAGCCTGTTTGGCTACTGCCTGCTGTTCGGCATCCTGCTGAACTTTCTGCGCAACCGCACCGGGCTGTCGCCCGACACCCTGATCGGCGTGTTCCTCTCGGTATCCTTGGCCCTGGGCGCCAGCCTGCTGCTGATGCTGGCCGGCAAGATCAACGTGCACATCCTCGAGAACGTGCTGTTCGGCTCGGTGCTGACCGTCAGCGGCCAGGACCTGCTGGTGCTCGGCATCGTCGCCAGCCTGGTGCTGGCCCTGGCCTTGCCGCTGTACAACCGCATCATGCTGGCCAGCTTCAACCCGCAACTGGCGGCGGTGCGCGGCGTTGCGGTGAAGAGCCTGGACTACCTGTTCGTGGTGCTGGTGACCCTGGTCACGGTGGCGGCGGTGAAAGTCATCGGTGCAATTCTGGTCGGCGCCCTGCTGGTGATTCCGGCAGCGGCGGCGCGCTTGATCAGCCAGTCGCTCAAGGGCTTTTTCTGGGCTTCGGTGCTGATCGCTACCCTGAGCACTTTGGTGGGCATTTTGCTGCCGATCGTCTTCGACCTGCCGGTGCCTTCGGGTGCGGCGATCATCCTCGTCGCCGGCTGCTGCTTCGCCCTCGCCGCCCTCGCCCGCGGCCTTGTTCCACGCCTGCAAGGAAACCCGGCATGACCTTCAAACTCCAGCACCTGTGCCTGGCCCTGGCCCTGGCCCTGGCCGGCCTGCCGTCCCTGAGCCTGGCCCAGAGCGCCCCGGCAGCGGCCAAACAACAAGCGGCCGGGGTGACCGTCCTGGCTTCGCTGCCGGTGACTAGCACCCTGGCCAGCGCCCTGCTCGACGGCACCTCGGTAAAACTGCAACGGGCAGCGCCGGCGAATATTCCGGCCTCGCGCCAGCCCTCGTACTTCAGCGGCCGCGGTGGTGCCAGCCTGCAAAAGGCTGCTGGCGGCGCCGATGCGGTGATCGGCCTGCGCTCGATCTGGAGCGACGACCCGCTGTACCCGGTGGCCCGGCGCAGCAACATCCGCATCGTCGAGATCGATGCCGCGCGCCCGGTCGATGGCGCCCTGCCGGGCATCGCCGTGCAGGGCAACAATGCCTTTGCCGGCTACCCGTGGCTGAACCCGAGCAACCTCGGGCGCATGGCCGATGTGCTGGCCAACGACCTGGGGCGCTTGAGCCCGGCCGACCAACCGAAAATCCAGAGCAACCTGGCGGCGCTCAAACGCCAGTTGCTCGAGCTCAGTGCCGGCAGCGAAGCGCGCCTGGCCGAAGCGGACAACCTCAGCGTGGTGAACCTGTCGGATCGCCTGGATTACCTTGTCAGCGGATTGAACCTGGACCTGATCGACCACCCGCAGGTGGCCGATGACCAGTGGGATGCGGCGGCGCTCAAGCGCCTGGGCGATGAGCTCAAGAACCAGGAGGTGGCGCTGGTGCTGCATCACAAGCAGCCGAGCAAGGAAGTCGCCGAGGTGATAGCAGCCTCCGGGGCCAAGCTGCTGGTGGTGGAGACCGATGCCCAGGATACCCTGGCGGGGTTGAAGGCCAGTGTCGAGCAGGTGGTGGGGGCTTTGGTCGCCGGCAATGGCTGAGGGCCTCATCGCGGGTCAAGCCCGCTCCCACAGGTCCGGTGTACGCAGATCTACTGTAGGAGCGGGCTTGACCCGCGATGCTCAACGCTTCATACAGCGCTGATAGCGCTCATCCACGCGCTTGGCAAACCAGGCCGTGGTCAGTTTGCGGGTGATCTTCGGGCTTTTCAGTTCGATCCCCGGTAGCTGCGCCCGCGCCACCGCCTTGCCCGCCGCACCGTCGGCCAGGGCATACACGCCCTTGTATAAGCGGGTGTCTTCGAATTCCAGGCTGTCGCCCTTCTCCAGCTGGTTGCGGATGCTGACATTGCGCAAGTCCAGCTTCTGCCCCAGGCGCCTGGCCGCCTGCTCGGTGCTGCCGGGCATGATTGCCCCCGGCGCGATAAGGTCGCCGTCGAGCGCCAGCTTCACCCCGGTAGCGCGGCTCAGAGCACTCTGGAACGCCGCATTGCGGCTGGCGTACCAACCGGCATTGAAGTCGCCGAAGCGGTACAGCTGACGGTCATAGTGGGTGGGGTAACCGAGCAGGTGGGCGATGCCGAAATACATGCCGCCACGGCGGCTGAAGACCTCCTGGCGAATGGTTCCGGCATAGGTGTAGGGATAACCCTTGGCATGCTGCTCGGCAAAGTCGATGCTGACCTGCATCGGCCCGCCGGTACGCACCGGGTTCAAACCACCGAGCAGGGTCTTGCCCATGGGCAAGGCGCCGATCAGTTCATCAAACAGGTCACTGAGCTGTTTTTCGCTGCGCACCGCATCAAGGCGCTGGCCGTAGGTTTTGCCACTTGCCGAGCGGGTCTGCAGGGTGGCGTCGATCAGCAGTTTGGGAATGTGCAGGCTGGCGGCGCGGCGGTCGATCTCTTGCCGGGCGATGCGACCCAGGCCCGGTACTTTCGGGTCGGCCTGGAAGGTTGATTCCTGCTCGGTGACCGCCAGTACCGCGCACAGGTTGCTCTTGCTGGCGCTGAGCTGCTGCGCGGCGAAGGCGCCCTGGATATCCCGCGCCCAACCTTCACGGTCGTTGGCGCTGGCCGGCAGCAGGCGCACGATCTGCGCGCGCACCTTGGCCGGGTCCTGCTCAGGGGCTTCACCCTGGGTGACGCAACCCTGAAGCGCCAGCAGCGCGCTGATCACAACCAGCCAACCAGTTACCTGCATAAGCCCTCCCGCCGCATCGGGCAATAGCTGCACAGTAGCGGCGCGCGGACACGACTGCAATCAGCAGCCTGGTTTGCTCAGTTGCGTGCCGATGGTCACCGCCGTGATCGCCACCGGCTTGAAGCTCTGCAGGGCAGCCGGATCGAAGCTGCGCTCGCAGTTGTATTGGTTTTCCATGACGAAGTCTTCGCCCTTGTGCTTCTTCATCTCGTCTGCCCACTTGCTCGAGGCGGCGATGGCTGCGTCGTCGGTGAGCATGACCTCGGCCAGGACCTGGGTGAAGCCCACCGCATGCGGCCCTTCCCACAAGGCATACACCGACGGGTCGGCGGCGTTGCCACACATCTCCAGGCAGTCGGCGTAGAACTCCAGCGGGCCACCGGTGGATTCATGCAAGGCGGCGATGGTCAGCGGCTGGTTGGCCGCTGGCGCGAAGGTGCCGATGAACGAGCTGAGGTCGGCCTTGCAGGTCGGCGACAGCTGCAGGCGCAGGTCGTTGATGCTGCCGCCGGCGGCGTCGGCAGTAATTTCGCAGCCCTGTACCTTATAGGTGTGCTTATCACCGAAGCTGGTGCGGGCAATGCCTGCGACCGACTCGAAGTACTTGAGGTTGGTGCCGAGCATTTCACCATTGAAGACCTGGGCAACGGTGGCCTGGGCCTGGGCAAACAAGGGCAGGCAGGCCAGGGCCAGGGTCGAGCCGATAGTCAGCAATGCACGCGGTTTCATCTGAACATCCTGTAAGTAATGAAGTGGCGCGCACTGTAATGCACAGCAGCGCGCAACACCACCACCTGCGGCTCAGGACAGGATGATGTAGTCGCTGTACTGGGCCAAGGCTGCGTGCGGCCCCGGCTGCAGCGTCACATAGCGCCCGCCGACCTGGTCGACCGCCACGCAGTCGTCGACATCCAGCAACGCGTCGGTGTGCGGTTTGCTCCAGTGCCGGGCCATCTGCTGCTTGCCCTTGGCCTTGGCTTGCTCTTTGTTGCTGGCGACCACCAGCAGGTAGTGATGCGCCTCGCCAAAGCAGCCCGGCTCGTAACCGCCAAGGTTGATGAAGTACAGGCGCGGCTCGCCCGGCGCCGGTTGCAGGTCCGACCAGCCCAGCTTGAAGCCCTCTACCCCGTCGACCTCAAGCCAGGAGTCGATATGCAGGCCCTTGGCGCTGCCGAACCACTGCTCGCGCAACTGCGGGTAACAGGCCGCCAGCGACGGCCCGACGACAAAGGCCACATCGTGCACCTCGATCCTGGCCCGCGGGTGCTTGCCGCCGAGCATCACCACATACAGCATCGAAGGTGTAGCGCTCACGGCTGTTCGCCCACCATGTAGGTCTTGCTGATGTGGCGAAACTGTTCATGGGCCGAACTGCCCATCAATTCGAACACCACCATCTCGCGGGTGACGATCTGCGCCCCGGCGGCGCGCATGCGGGCAATGCCGGCGTCACGGTTGTGGGCACCGCGACAGTCGCAGGCATCCTCGACCACGAACACCTGCTTACCCAGCTCCAGCAGGCCGAGCACGCTTTGCAAGACGCAGATATGGGTTTCCATGCCGCAGACGATCACCTGCTCGCGGGCCAGCAGCGCTGCCGGCAGGCACTCGGCAGCCACGCAGGAAAAGTGCAGTTTCTCGACCACCGCAGCGCCGGGCGAAGCCTCCTTGAGCTGCGCCACGGTCGGCCCCAGGCCCTTGGGATACTGTTCGGAAAACACCGTCGGCAGGCCCAGGGTAGCGGTCGCCGCCAACAGCCAGCGGGTGCGTGCGAGGGTGCCGGCCGGGTCGCTGACCGCGCCAATGAGTTTTTCCTGAACATCGATGACCAGCAAGCTGGCCTGATTCGGCTTGATCAACATCCTCTGCCCCTGGGTTGCGGGTAAAGCCCAAGGCTCGCCCATCAGACCGCGCTGCGTCAATGCTCAAGCCGACAGCCGATGGGGCTCCAGGGCAGCGCTGAGCACGCCGAGCACGCGCGCTTCATGCTCGTGAATGAAGAAGTGGCCACCGGGGAAAATCTCCAGCGAGAAGTCGCCGACACTCTCCTGGCGCCAGGCCAGCAGTTGCTCTTCGCTGGCCTTGTCGTCTTCCCCGCCGAGCACATGCACGGGGCAACGCAGCGGCGGGCGCTGGCGATATACGTAGCGCCCGCACAAGAGGAAATCGGCGCGCAGCACCGGCAGGGTCAGGCTCATCAGCTCCTGATTGGCCAGCACCTCTTCCGGCGTGCCTTGCAAGGTGCGCAACTCGTCGATCAATACTTCATCGCTCTTGGGCTCGCGCCACTTGCCGCCGTCGTAGTCTTCACGCCGGGTGGGCGCAGCCGTGCCGCAGGCGAACAGCGCCACCGGCGGCGGACAGCCCAGCGCCTGCAGCTCGTGGGCCAGCTCGAAGGCCAGCAAGGCGCCCAGGCTGTGGCCGAGCAAGGCATACGGCTGGCTGGCCGCCAGCCGTTGCTCGCTGGCCAACTGGCGGGCCAGCACCTGCATGTCGGTCAACAGCGGCTCGCCCAGGCGCGCGCCGCGCCCGGGCAGTTCCACCGGGCGCACCTGCAACCAGGCCGGCAGCTTGCGCCGCCAGCGGCTGTAGACCATGGCACTGGCGCCGGAATACGGCAGGCACAGCAGGGTCAAGGCAGACACGGCCGCCCCTTACTGCGCCGCAGCGGTTTCGGCCATCTTCTGGCGCAGGCTCAAAGGACGCATATCGGTCCAGACTTCGTCGATGTAGGCCAGGCATTCTTTTTTCAGGCCGCTTTTGCCCACGGTCCGCCAGCCCGCCGGGATCGCCTTGTAGTCGGGCCAGATCGAATACTGCTCTTCGTGGTTGACCACCACCTGGAACACGATGTCTTCGCGGTCGAATACCGATGTCATTGCCTGTCTCCTCGATTGATTGGGCCCGTCACGCCAATGGCGAACGGTGGCTTTCAAGAGAACGAACGACAGGTGCAATAAATTAATCCGCGGTCACCAGCACACTGACCAGCTCACAACGCTGGAACGGTCCCGAAGCCTGGCTTTCGCCGCTGACCACCACCTGCACGCTGTAGGAGCCCGGCACCGGAGTGTCGAGCCAGGTACCGAGTTGACCGGCGCCGCTGCCCAGGTGCACCACCCGTTCCTGATGGGCGAGGATGTCCAGTTCCGGCAGCAAGGTATGACGCAGTGCAGCCAGGCGCGCCAGGGGTTCGGCGATGCCCTGGGCGCGGTCGAACGGCAGCGCCTGCACGGTGTAGAGCTGGTCGTCGTATTTGATCAGGGCGTCGGCCAGGCTGATGGTCGGCCCCTGCACGATGGCATGGGCGCGGACATTGCTGAGCACTTCGCCACCGGCCTCCAGGTGCACCGTCAGCGGCAGCGGCTGGCCGGCCGTGTGCCGCGCGGCCATCTCCACGCTCAGGCGGATGTCGGCCAGGCCGCTGCGCACCGTTGCCCCGTGCTGCAACGCCCCGGCGGTGCAACTGATCGATTGCCCGCTGCCGGCGAACTCGACCTGCAGGTACCATTGCCCCGGTGCCGGCTGGGGAATATTGAAGATGACAAAACCGGCACCGATGATGCTCGGCGCCCGCGGGCTGACGGCGCCGCTGGGGTCGACCAGGCTTACTGAGAGCTGATTGCCGCGCGGGCTGGCGCTGGTATAGCTGACTTCGCGGCGCGACCACACCAGCGACAATTGCGCAGCCCCCGGGCGCTGGCCGATCACCACCGGAATCAACTGGTAGCCATGCTGGGCGATATCGCACAACTGGTTGTTCAGTAGCGCCGCCCTGGCACTGGAGGCGCGGATCTGGTTGTAGACCTTCATCAAATCTACTGCCCGCGGCGCATAGAAGTAGCGGCCCCCGGTGCGCTGGGCAATCTGCTGCAACAGGTGTTGGTCTGCCTGTGGGCCGAGGGCGCAGGCCATCACCGGATAGATCGGCAGCACCTCCAGCGGTGACGGCCCGTCGTTATGCTGGCCGTCGCTGAGCAGCACGCAGGCGCGGGACAGCCGCGAGGCGTCGAGAAAACTGCGACTGTGCTGCAAGCCCAGGCCGATGGCGCTGGACAGCCCGTCAAAGGCCAGCCCGGCGACCGCAGTGGCAGCGCTGGCGGTGATGTTGAGCAGCGGGTCGACCGTGGCCAGGCCGCCGTTGCCGGTGAACACTGTGCGCGCTTTGTGGTCACAGGCGACCACCGCGAGCTTGTCGCCGGCCTTGTGCAAGCGCAGGAACGCCTGGGTGTCGATCAGCGCCTGCTCGACGTGCCCATATTGGCTCATGCTTTCCGATATATCGATGATCGGCACAACTGAAACGGTGCTCATGCCCTGTGCTCCCTGCTCATGGGCTGTTTCTGGATCATAGCCACGGTGAATACCCTGTCAAACCGCTTAACTGACATAACGCCACCATTGGTCGCCTGAGGCTACGGCCGGCAAAAGTCGCCCGGGTAGCTATATTGAAGCGCTGAGCTTGCCCTCCGTCCGCAACCTTCAGAGGTGCCTATGTACACCATCGGATATGCAGCGCAACGGCCCGACGCGCCCCTCGCCCCCTTCCCGTTCGAACGCCGCGAGCTGCGCGCCAACGACGTAGCCATGGAGATCCTCTACTGCGGGGTGTGCCACTCCGACCTGCACCAGGCCCGCGACGACTGGGGCATCAGCCGCTACCCGATCGTGCCCGGGCACGAGATCGTCGGCCGGGTCACGGCAATCGGCAGCGAGGTGAAACGCTACAAGGTCGGCGACGCCGTGGCGGTGGGGTGCATGGTCGACTCCTGCCAGCAGTGCGACCAATGCCGCAAGGGTGAAGAACAACTGTGCCGCGAGACCAACACCCAGACCTACAATGGCCTGGACCGCATAACCAGGGCGCCGACCTACGGCGGTTACTCCAAGCACCTTGTGGTGCGCGAGGAATTCGTCCTGCGCGTGCCCGAAGGCCTGGACCTGGCCAAGGCGGCGCCGCTGCTGTGCGCCGGGATCACCACCTACTCGCCGCTGCGCACCTGGAATGTCGGCCCCGGCAGCCGGGTGGCGGTGCTGGGCCTGGGCGGCCTGGGCCATATGGCGGTGAAACTGGCTGCTGGCATGGGCGCCGATGTCACCGTGGTCAGCCGCAGCGCCGACAAGCTCGCTGACGCCCTGGCCCTGGGTGCCGACAAGCTGCTGGTGTCCTCCGACGCCAAGGCCATGGCCAGCGCCCGTTCAAGCTTCGACCTGATCATCGACACCATCCCGGTGCGCCACGACGTTTCGCCCTACATGGCCTTGCTCGACATCGACGCCACCCTGGTGATCGTCGGCCAGGTCGGGCCGATCGATGAGCAACAGACCGTACCCTTGATCCTCGGCCGCCGGCGCCTGGCCGGCTCGCCGATTGGCGGGATTGCCCAGACCCAGGAGATGCTCGACTTCTGCGCCAAGAAGAACATCCTGCCCGACTGCGAAATGATCCGCATGGAGCAGATCAACGAGGCCTTCGAGCGCATGGAGCGCTCCGATGTGCGCTACCGCTTCGTCATCGATATGGACTCATTGCAGGCGCCTGCCAAGACCTGACAGCGCCTCGAGGGCTCAGGTGTTGGACTTGAGCCTGGTCCACAGCCGCGTGCTCAGGCGGGCGATGGCCGGCGGCAGGTCTTCAACGGTGAAGAGTTTTTCCATCACGCGCTTGGGTGGATAGATCGCCGCATCGTCCTTGACCGCCGGCGCCAGGAACGCATCCGCCGCGCTGTTAGGGTTGGCGTAGTGGATGCTGTTGCTGACGTTGGCGATCACCTGCGGGTCGAGCAGGTAGTTGAGGTAGGCGTAGGCGTTTTTCTCATGGGGCGCGTTTTTGGGGATGACCAGCATGTCCATCCACAGGGTCGAGCCCTCCTGCGGGATCGAATAGGCGATCTCGATGCCATTGTTGGCTTCCCTGGCGCTGGCCGCGGCCTGGACCACGTCACCGTTGAAGCCGATCACCGCGCAGATATTGCCGTTGGCCAGGTCACTGATGTACTTGGAGGCATGAAAGTACTGCACATAGGGGCGGATCTTCAGCAGCGCCTGTTCGGCCTGCTTGTAGTGCGCAGGCGTGTGGCTGTGGTGCGGCAGGCCCAGGTAGTTGAGGGTGATCGGCAGGATCTGCGTCGGGTTGTCGATGATCGCCACGCCGCACTGGCTGAGCTTCTTAATGTTCTCAACGTCAAACAACAGCTTCCACGAACGGGTGACGTCGGTACTGCCGAAGATCGCCTTGATCTTCTCGACGTTGTAGCCAATGCCGGCGGTGCCCCACATATAGGGGAATCCATACTGGTTGCCCGGGTCGTTGACCTCGAGCTTTTTCATCAGCAGCGGGTCGAGATTCTGCCAGTTGGGCAACTGGCTGCGGTCCAGCGGCTGGATCGCCCCGGCCTTGATCAGCCGCGACATGAAGTGGTTGGAGGGGCTGACCACGTCATAGCCGGTGTTGCCGGTCATCAGCTTGGACTCGAGCACCTCGTTGCTGTCATGAATGTCGTAGGTGGCCTTGATACCGGTCGCCTTGGTGAAGCTGGGCAAGGTGTCGTCGGCGATGTAGCCGTTCCAGTTGGAGATGTTCACTTCTTCTACCGCCTGGGCGGCAGTGGCACAGGTGGCGAGCAAGGCAACCAGGGGCAGGGCTTTGAATGGCATGATCAATCACCTTTTGGCGAGCTTTGTTTTTGTTGGGCTAGGTGGGTCAGATTTCGGTTCTGGCTCGCAGCGCTTCCACGCGCATACGCAGCATGGCACCGATGTCGAGCAGCGGCTTGGGCGGCAGCCAGCCGGGTTGTGCGCGGGCCATGACCGAGGTCAGCAGCGGTGAGCTTTGGCCGCTGGCAAGCTCTGCCAGCAAGCGCCCCCACAGGGTGCCGCGGGCGACACCCGAACCATTGCAGCCGGCCACGGCAAACACGCCCTCCTCGACCCGGGCGAAATACGGCTGGCCGGAGCGCGAGGCGCTGAGGTGGCCGCTCCAAGTGAACTGGATATCTTCGGCGCCAAACCACGGAAAGCGCCGCTGCAGGCCGCGCAGGTGGTGCCGCTGACGCTGGGCCAGTTCACTCGGGTTGAGGTCGCGGGCACGGTATTCGGCAGTGTTGCGGATCATCACCCGACGGTCCGGAGTCAGGCGTACTGTGGCGCCCAGCGGCCGGGTCGAGAGCACGCCCCAGGGCTCGACGTTGCCGATGGCGCGGAACTCGGCGTCGGTCATCGGCCGGGTGAGGCTGGCGCTGAGCTCCATGGCAAAGGTGGCGCTGTGATCGATGCCGGCACGCGGGATAAAAGCGTTCAGGCACACCAGCACCTGCTTGGCTTCGATACTGCCATCGGCAGTATTGGCGCGAATCCCGCCCTGGCCGAGGCGCTCAAGGCCGCTGATATCGGTGTCTTCGTACAGCGTGACACTGGCTGGCAACGCATCGAGCAAGCCTTTCACGTACTTGGCCGGTTGCAGCAAGGCATTGCCGTTGGCGCACCAGATCGCTGCCTGGTAATGACCGCTACCAAGCCTGTGCTTGAGCGCCGCGCCTTGCAGGAACTGCGCCTCGGCACCCACGGCACGCAGGGTTGCCAGCTTGGCTTCGACCTGGCTGAGTTTGTCTGGGTCGTTGACCGCAAAAAAGTAGCCGTCGTCACGAAACTCGCAGTCGATGTTGTGGCGCGCGATGCGCTGGCGCACTTCGTTGCTGGCGGCCTGGCCGATCGTGGTGTCGATTTCGTAGTCGGCAAAGCCCGGGCGCCCCAGCAGTTCGCTGTCTGCCGGGTGCTCATGGGCGACGACAAAACCGGAATTGCGCGCCGACGCGCCTTGCGCAGCGCTCTGGCGATCGACCACGACAACCCGCGCCTGCGGGTGCATCTCGGCCAGGGCATGGGCGGCGCTGAGCCCGGTGATGCCGGCGCCGATCACCAGCCAGTCGGCTTTTTGTGCGCCGCTCAGGCGAGCGCGTGCCGGTGAACTACCCGCCAGGGCAATCCAGCCACATTGGTTTTTCATGCATCACCTCTCGACCTGTATGCACACAGCGCATGGACGCTTTATGCTGGTGGCGGTTGCCATGGCCAGAATTTAAAAGGTCTGTGCCGATTCAACCAACGTTATAAATTCATCGGGGCATTCGAAAAACGCATGGATAAAGTTCGCCACCTGCCTTCGCTGCAAGCCCTGCAGGCGCTGGTCGCCGTTGCCGATGCCGGCAGCTTCACCCAGGCCGCGCACCGCCTGTGCCTGACCCAGAGCGCGGTGAGCCGCAAGATCCAGTTGCTGGAGAGCCACTTTGGCGTGGCCATGTTCGTGCGCAGCAGCCGCAGCCTGCAGCTCACCGCCGAGGGCGAGCAGGTGCTGGCCAGCGCGCGGAGCATTCTTGAGCAACTGCAAAGCCTTGAACAACGCCTGTCGCCGCAACAGCGCCCGTTCCGCATCCGCATGCATGTGTCGCTGGCGGTGCGCTGGTTGCTGCCGCGGCTCAACGAGTTCTATCGCTTGCACCCGGACATCTCGCTGTCGATCGAGACCGTGGCCACGGAGCTTGTCGAGCCGGGCAGTGACAGCGATGCCTACATCGTTTACCTGCCGGCGCCGTCCAGCGATCCGGCCTGCTCGACGCTGTTCGAGGAAACCCTGGTGCCGGTGTGCAAACCCGGCATGGGGCTGGGCTCAGAGGCCGGCCTGAAGCGCTTCGCCTTGCTCCATGGCTCCACCGACCAGCAGACCTGGAGCCAATGGCTAGCGGCGCGGGGTAACAAGGCGCTGGCGGATTACCGGCACCTGCCCTTCAACCTCGACGAACTGGCCCTGGATGCGGCAGCGCGTGGCCTGGGGGTGGCGATGACCGACCTGACCCTGGCGCAGGAGTCGATCGATCGTGGCGTGCTGGTCGTGCCGTTCGGCCAGCCGCTGAAAACCGGCGGGGTCTATTCGTTGTGCCTGCAGGCGGCAGGGGCCGGGCATCCGGCGTGTGCGCTGGTGATGCAGTGGTTTGCCGAGCAGAGCGGTGGCTGATCCTGTTACATTCTGTGCCTACTCCACCTTCTAGAGCCTGAAAATGGATCTTCACGCACTGCTTGCCTTCACCCTGGTTGCCGCGATTGCCATCGCCAGCCCTGGCCCCGCCACGCTGATGGCGATCAACAACAGCCTGGCCTATGGGCCGCGTTTCGCGGTGTGGTCTTCGCTGGGCAATGCCAGCGGGCTGTTCTGCCTGTCGGCGGCGGCCATGCTCGGCCTCGGTGCCCTGCTGGCCAGCTCCGAATGGCTGTTCAACGCGGTGAAGATCCTCGGCGCCGGCTACCTGTTCTACCTCGGTGCCAAACAGCTGATGAAAAAGAGCCCGATGCTGGCGAGCGACGTTACCGCAGGCCAGGAACAGGTCAAGCCATCGCGCTTGAAGCTGTACAAATCGGCGTTCCTCACCGCTGCCACCAACCCCAAGGCAACGATGTTCTTCACCGCGCTGTTCCCGCAGTTCATCGACCAGAGCGCCGCGCTGCTGCCGCAGTTCCTGATCCTTACGGCGATCTTCATGGCCTTGTCGCTGACCTCGCTAAGCCTGTACGCCGCCCTCGCCTCGCGGGCCAAGGGCGTCCTGACCCGGCCGGCGTTCTCACGCTGGGTCAGCCGGGTGGTGGGTTCGACGTTTATCTGCTTTGGCGCGGCGATTCTGACCATGCGCCGTCAGGGCGCTTGATCCGCAGAGCGGCGTAAACCTTGTGGGCGCTGGCCTTGCCAGCGATCGAACGCGTAGCGGTCGCAAGTCGGGCAATAATTGATGTGTTGACTGAAGCGGCCGCATCACACCACGCTGGCGCGCTGCAGGCTGCTGACATGCCCCACTCCGCCCGCCTGTAGGCGGCTGACCAGATCGGCACGAGCCGCGCCGCCGCCGGCGCGGATGTATTCAAGCTCCGCCGCGGTGATCAGCACCACCGGTACCAAGGTGACGGGCGATAGCGGCATGTCTTGAAGGCGGGTCGGGAAGTCTGGCGCCGGGCCGCCCAACAGTACGCCGATGCTGTCGTCGTCGGTGACGAAGTGTTTGGGCACCTGACTGGCTATGTGGTGCGATTCACTGAACCCGGGCAGTTCCAGGGACAGCGCGCCGTAGCGCTCCAACTGCTGGGTAATGCCACCGGCATCGGCCACGGTCTTGGCGATGTTCTCGATCAGCTCGAAGGCCCAGCTGCGCTTGAACGGGTCGACTTCGCCCAACGGCCCACGGGCATGTTCGGGAATGTCCGGGGTTTCGACGAACAACTCCATCTCGAAACCATTGCCCTGCCCCTGGTCATCGTCGAACGGGTCGGACAAGCCTTCGGTTGCCAGGATGATCGAGTCGCCACGGCGCACCACGCGGTAGGCCTGGCGGGTCGAGGGCCAGTGCGGGCCACCGGCAAAGCTGGGGCTGATGAGGTAGGCCAGGACATCGCGCTCCACTGTGCCGACACTGCTCCAGTGACGATCCAGGCAGGCTTCGCTGGCAAGCCTGGCGGCCTGGTTGTCGGCTTCAGCTTGCAGGATTGGCGGAGTTTCCTGGGACGCTGGCTGTTTAAATGCGTCGAGCAGTTTTTTGAAGATGTTCATCGGCGATCCTTGCGAAGTGGACAGCAATGCTAACCACTCACTAGCATCCGTACTACCCTTGGCCAACCAGCAAACCGATCTGATGCCTCCTGCGCTGAAAACCTGCTGGCCCTCAAGCTGGCGCAACGTGCCCGGCATTGACTACAGCGCGCCGACCCTCGACCTGCAGGCCCTTGTGCCGAAAGCCGGCGACAAGACCTGGGCGCAGTTCGACCGGCACGATGCTGTGCAGGCTGGCGAGACCGTGCAACTGCTATGGTGCCCGCCGCTGTCCGCCGTCAATGGCTGGAGCGAACAGCCTTCGGAAATTGCCCAGAGCTACTTGCTCAAGGCAAAGGTGCTCTGCAGCAGGGGCGACAGCCATGAACTCGACATCCTTGGTAGCGAGCAACTACTGCCCATGCTCAGGTCGCTGCCACACGAGCAGAGCGCCTGGGCACTACAGCAAGTCGCTGGCGAGGAGGCGCAGATCTTTGCCCTGGAGGAAGCCTGCTGGAGTGCCTGCGCGGTGGTCGGGGGGCTGACCTACCTGAGTGCCTGCACGCCGTTTGAAGCACATATGGAGCTGCTGCTCGAGGCGACAGGCGATGAGGTTTTCGGGCTGTTCTCGGCGCATGTCGACCCGGGCGGCGCTTTCTATTCGTTTGGCCGGCGCACGCTGGAAGGTCGGGAGCTCATGGCGGTTGAGCAGGCGCTGAAGGCTGCTCGGCCACTCAAAGACCTACACGACAACTACCTGCGAAGCTAAGGTTTGTACGAAAAGTCGCCGAGCGGCGATCAGGCAAGGCGAAAACAGGCGAGGAACGGCCGGGGTCGCGCACGACTTTACGAGTTGTAAATGAGCATTCCGAGCCTGTTTTCAACGCAGCATGATCGTCGCGCAGGCACTTTTCGTACAAAGCCTAAGGGCCTACTGGCCAAGCAACTCCCGCGACATCAACCACTGCGCCTTGCCCCACGCCTCGAACTGCTCGCGCACGCTCCAGCCGCGTTTGGCGTAGTACGCGCTCTGGTCATGGGTGTGCAGGTACAGGGTGGCCACGCCGCGCTCCCGGGCCTGCTGGCAGATTCCTTCAATCAGTTTTTCCGCCAGGCCTTGCCCGCGCGCTTGCGGTTCAACCAGCACACACGCAAGCCAGGGCCCAAGCTCCGGGCGCCCGGGCAAGTCGTCGCGGGCCAGCGCGGCGCCACCGAGCAAGTGGCCATCGTGCAGCGCCACCAGGCATTGCCAGTCGCCATTGCGCTGGCCCTCGGCAAACTCGCGCTGCCATTGCTTGAGCGGGATACCGGCGTATTCGTAGCTGAACTGCCGGTACAGCCGTTCAGCGAAGGCGTCGCAGTGCTGCAAGTGCTGTTCAAGCCATTCCAGGTTCGGCATGTGATGTCCTTTTTTGTGTTTTGGCTCAGGCGCCAGAGCGCTCGGGCAACAGGCTACGGTCAAACACGAACGGCGTCTCGGCTTTTGGCGTGTGTTCGAACAGTTGCTGCGGCCGGCCCATTTTCGGGAAGTTCTTTTCGCCGGTGTCGCGAATCCAGCCTTCGTCCTTCATGCGCTCCAGGCGCTTGCGCAGGGAGGTGTTGTTGACCGGGTGACCCAGGCAAGCCTGCACCGCGTTCAAGGCATCGAGCACGGTGAAGCGCTCCGGCGCCAGGTACAGCGGCAGGTTGGTGTACACCGCCTTGGAGGCCAGGCGCTCGCAGGCCAGTTGCACCAGCAGGTTGTGGTCGAACGGCAGTACCCGCTTGCGGCCGATGACGCTGGCGACGTCGACAAAGCACAGCTGCTCGCTGCCGGCCTCGACCTGCGGGCCCAGCAAGGCCAGGTAGTAGGTGCTCATCGACCAGCCGCGCGGGTCGCGAAAGGCGTTGCCTTCGGTGCCCACCTGCTCCAGGTGACGCGGCAAAATCCGCGCTTTTTCGCTCATCGCCCGGTCAGCCGCGGCCGCCAGGGTGTTGTCCGGGGTGCGGCCGTTGACGATCACCCCCGGCAGCGCCCATTCACCTTCGTGGGGCGCGCGCTCGCGCCGGTACAGCAACACTTGCAGCTGTTTGCTTTCGGGATGCAGGCGCAACGCGACGATGTCGACGCTGGCCAGTACTTCTGCAGCACTCACTGTGGACTCCTATACACCTCAAACTCGTCAACGATGTCGGCCAGGCACCAGGCCGCCGGCAGCGCCTGGCCACTGCGCAGGCCGGCGCGGATCGCCGAGCTGTGCACGCCCAGTTGCTCCTCGGCTACCAGCAGGCCGAAGTCCGCCAGCAGTTCCTGGCCTCGGTAAAAGCCCGCGACATTGGCCTGGTTATCCTCGCCGATGACCAGGGCAATATCAGCGCGGGCAATACCGCTGCGCTCGCTCAAGGCACAGAGCACATCATAGCTGTACACCGCCCCGCCCTCGCCGCCCAGCTCTCGCTCCACCGCCGAGCAACTGACCCGCGGGTTATCCAGGCGCGCGATCAGCCGCTGCAACCAGCGCCAGCGCAGGTCGAAGTCGACCATGCGCTTGCCATGGGCATGCCGGTAACTGGGCACCACGAGCACCTGCTCGGCCCACTGCAGCGCCCGGGTGATCACGCTCAAATGCCCGGGGTGCGGCGGGTCAAAGGCCCCACCGTAGACCGCCAGGCGAAACCGCACCGGAGCCGACTCATATATTTCACTATGCATACTATATCCACCATGATTGCTTGTGAAAAAGAAAAAGCGGTTGACATACATATTACACCTAGTGAATTATGTGTCCACACCCAGCGCAGGAGGCACCGCATGAAAATCGCCAGCTTCGATGTCGACGCCCAGAACGGCTTCACCGACAACGCCCCCCATGAGTTACCGGTACCCGGCGGCGCCGAGATCGCCCCGGCCCTCAACGCCATGGCCGAACGCGCCAGCCTGCGCATCGGCAGCAAGGATGCGCACACGCCAAAAGCCGCCTGGGTGGTCGGCAGCCACGCCGAGATGCTGCAGCCGCTGGGCATGGCCAACGCCGACCTGACCTGGGTCAGCCACTGCGTACCGGGCACCCCGGGCTTCGAGCTGCTGGCCGGCCTGCCCGCGCCGATCGACTACGACTTTTTCGTCTGGAAAGGCATCGAGCCCGACCTGCACCCTTACGGCGCCTGCTACCACGACCTGGCCAACCGCCGCTCCACCGGAGTCATCGAGTACCTCAAGGTGCACGGCGTGCAGGCGGTGATCGTCGGCGGCCTGGCCCTGGATTTCTGCGTCAAGAACACCGCCCTGCAATTGCAGGCTGCAGGCTTGCAGGTGTTTCTCTACCAACCGGCGTGCCGGGCGATTTGCGCCCAGGGCGGCGCCGAGGCCCTGGCCGAGATGACCGGGCACGGCGTGATCGCCTGCGCCGACCTCGCCAGCCTCGACCAGCAACTGAACGCATTCAAGGGAGCATGAACATGAGCGAGAGCGTCTTCGGCCCAAGCATCATCCAGAACCTGCTGGACACCGACTTCTACAAAATCACCATGATGCAGGCGGTACTGCACAACTACCCCAACGCCGAGGTGGAATGGGAGTTCCGCTGCCGCAACAGCGAAGACCTGACCCCGTACCTGGCCGAGATCCGCTACCAGATCGAGCAACTGGCCGAGGTCTCGATCACTCAGGATCAACTGGCGTACCTGGGGCGCATCCCCTTCATCAAGCCGGACTTCATCCGCTTTCTCAGCCTGTTCCGCTTCAACCTGCGCTACGTGCACGTTGGCATCGATGACGCCGGACAACTGGCAATCCGCCTGCGCGGCCCCTGGCTGCACGTGATCCTCTACGAGATCCCGTTGCTGGCAATCGTCTCGGAGGTGCGCAACCGCTACCGCTACCGCGAAGTGGTGATGGAGCAGGTCGGCGAGCGCCTGTACCAGAAACTCGACTGGCTCAAGGCCGAGGCTTCGCCAGCAGAACTGGCCGGCCTGCAACTGGCCGACTTCGGCACCCGCCGGCGCTTTTCCTACCGGGTCCAGGAGCACGTGGTACACACCCTCAAGCAGGACTTCCCGGGGCGTTTTGTCGGCACCAGCAACGTGCACCTGGCCCGCGAGCTGGACATCAAGCCGATCGGCACCATGGCCCACGAATGGTTCATGGCCCACCAGCAACTGGGCCCGCGGCTGATCGACAGCCAGGTCGCCGCGCTGGAATGCTGGGTCAAGGAATACCGTGGGTTGCTGGGCATCGCCCTGACCGATTGCATCGGCATGGACGCCTTCCTCAAGGACTGCGACCTGTACTTTGCCAAGCTGTTCGACGGCCTGCGCCACGACTCCGGCGACCCGTTGCTCTGGGCCAATAAGGCCATCGCCCACTACGAAAAACTCGGTATCGACCCCAAGAGCAAGACCCTGGTGTTTTCCGATGGCCTGAACTTCGCCAAGACCCTGCACCTGTACCGCGAGCTCAGCCCGCGGATCAACGTCAGCTTCGGCATCGGCACCAACCTGACCTGCGACATTCCAGGTGTTGAGCCGATGAACATCGTGATCAAGATGACCGCCTGCAACGGCGCGCCGGTGGCGAAGATCTCCGACAGCCCGGGCAAGACCCAATGCCGCGACGAGAACTTCGTCAGCTACCTCAAGCACGTGTTCAAGGTCGAAGGCCAGTGAAGGAGCTGCACATGAACAGTCGTCAGATCGAGATTGCCCAAGCCCTGGGCGTGGTGGCGCCCTTCGCAGACGGTGCTGCAGTGGCGAGTGAGATCCGCCAGCGCATCGACTTCATCAAGCAGACCCTGCTCGAAGCGCGCCTGAAAGTGCTGGTGCTGGGCATCAGTGGCGGCGTCGACTCCTCCACCGCCGGGCGCCTGGCGCAGTTGGCGGTCGAGCAATTGCGCAGCGAACAGGCCGACAACGGCTACCGCTTCATCGCCATGCGCCTGCCGCACAACACCCAGCATGACGAGCCCGATGCCCAGGCGGCCCTGGCCTTTGTCGGCGCCGATGAGTGCGTGACGGTGAACATTGCCGATGGCGTTCAGGGCCTGGCCGGGCAACTGCCGCAACTGGCCACACTGGCTGACAGCCAGCGGGATTTTGTCCTCGGCAACGTCAAGGCACGCCTGCGCATGCTCGCTCAGTACACCCTGGCCAATGCCCGCCATGGCCTGGTGATCGGCACCGACCATGGCGCCGAAGCGGTGATGGGGTTTTTCACCAAGTTCGGTGACGGCGCCTGCGACCTGGCGCCGTTGAGCGGGCTGGGCAAGGGCCAGGTGCGGGCCATCGCCGCCGCCCTCGGTGCGCCTGAACACCTGGTGCACAAGGTGCCGACCGCCGACCTTGAAGAGCTACGCCCGGGCCTGGCCGACGAGCAGGTCTACGGCGTCAGCTACGCGCAGATCGATGCCTTTTTGCACGGCGAAGAGGTCGATGACGCCGTGGCCACAACCATCATCAGTGCCTACGACAAGACCCGGCACAAGCGCGAATTGCCCAAGGCACCCAAGACAAGTTTCGCTACAATGCCGCCACCTTGAATGGACTCACCGGAGCTTGTTGTGCAACGTCTGATCGTCACCACACTGGCAGCCGCGACCCTCACGGGCTGCGCGACGCCTTCCAAGGACAGCCTCGACCAGTACATCGGCAACATGCTCGCCCAGCCGCTGTCGGCCAACAGTTTGTATCGCCAAGGCGATGTGCTGAGTTTCCAGATCAAGGTACCGGCCAACAACGGCCTGAGTGATCGCAGTTTCCAGCTCGAAGCCTCGTGCATCGAGCCGAACGTGGCGATCATGTACCTGGACGCCGACCAGCGTGCCTACTTCAAAAGCACCAGCGGCTATGCCCCACCGCAGCCGATGCCGGCGCGCTACCATGCCACCCTGCTGAATAACCCCAGCTTCGCCCAGGCCTGCAAGGCTCAAGCAAAGCCCGACTGGCGCAAGCTTAAAGGTGAAGAGGGCGAGCCATGGGTGCTGGTCGAGCGCAACAGCATCGCCAAAATCGGCGACGAGGTCAGCCTGTGGGCCGCCTTCGACCAGCCGAGCATCCTCCTCGACCTGCCGTACAACGCCCCCTACGCGCAAAAGCGTGAGCATCACCGCTTCAACTGCAGCACCGGCACCTACACCCTGCTGGCCGGCTACGATGTCGATGCCGACAACCGGGTCACCGACGGCATGGTCCCGTCACTGCCCAAGCCGGCGCCTGTGGCTGGCAGCAACGCCGATTACCAGGCGCTGTACGATCTGGCCTGCGCAACGCCGGACAAACTCGCGCAACTGGCGCCGTTCAGCCCGCGCTTCAAGGCACCGATCGTCACCGGGGTGATGCCGCCGGTCAGCCCGTCGGTGATGGTCGCCCTCGAGCGCCTGCAACTGCCCAAGCCGATTCAACCGCTCAGCTACCTGGAAACCGTCGGCACCTCGACCATGAAAGGCAAGACGTCGCCCATGCGCGAAGAGCACTTTCTCTCCGTCGATGCCAACAGCCGGCAGCAGGTGCTGATCCTGCGTGGCAAAGGCTATGAGGCGCAAAAGGTCACCTGGCGCGGATTGATCCCGCTGGTAAGTAAAAGCGACTTTACCGGCATGAGTGAAAGCAGCGCGCTGACCAGCCTGAGCTTCAAGGGTGACTGGAAGACCATGGCGGTGGGCAGCAAACTCAGCTATTCACAGCAAGGTGTGACCAACAACAGCGTGATTGGCCAGTACGACAAGGATCTGAAGATCACCGAGTGCACCGTGCAACAGCAACTGCCGGCCAACACCCTCAACGCCAGCTTGAGTGGCAATGCCAAGGCACTCGACTGCAGCGTAAAGGGTGACGAGTACAAACGCGTGAATCACCTGTTCTACCTGGAAGACTACGGCTACTTCTTCAATGCCAGCACCGACAAGAACGCCTTTTACTACAGCGACCTGCGTCTGCAAACGGTGAAGTGAACCCGTTGGGGCCCTCTCAACTCCAAGCCACGAGTTGATCACAACCCTGGCACAATGATTTGCACCGACGGCGATCCTTGTACAGAATCGCCGCCTTTGCCTCGAAAGGATGCGTGCAATGAAGTTCGAAGGGACTTTCCAATACATGGGCCAACACGGGATCGTCTTTAACGTCTCGCAGATCACCCTCACCGACAGCGAACGCGGGCGCCTGCGCGAGCTGCATTTTGGCGAAGCGAAAAGCGCTCACTATGAAGTGAACAGCAAGGTGGTCGAGGTCTACGACAAGATGCTCGCCAAGAACCTGCCGTGCACCATGATGATCGGCATCTCCAAGCCGTTGACCCGCCAGCAGGGCGACGTGCTCAATGCCCAGCGCACCAAGGTCGCCAACCTCGCCGCCTCGGCCTTCGCCGGCGCCGCCAGTTCCGTCGCCTCGCCCTATGTCGGCGTCCCGGTGGGTGCCGGTGTGCGCATGTACGCCAACGAAATCCTGCCCACCTACCATGCCGGCGACGTGCTGGTCAGCATTGAAGCGCGGGTCAACGGCGGCATCGGCCCGCAAAGCACCATTTCGACCCTGATCATCAAGACCTGAGTGGAGCCGCACATGTCCGAGATTACCCAGCTGGTTCTGGCCCTGGTGCTGTTCTTTTTGCTCGATCGCTTTCTCAAGCCCTACCCGCTGCGCAAGTGGCTGGGCCTGGCGCTGGTGGCCGCTGGCGCGGTCGGCTGCGTAGCGGCAAGCCAGGCCCGCCTGCTGGGGGCTGACCTTGGGCTGCTGTCGATCTTCGCCGTCGCCCTGGGTGTAGGGCTGTTCCTCAAACGTCGTCGGTTTGCGCCGGTTGGCTGAGCGTTTCCTGAGGCTGATCGCTAATTTGGGATCGGTCCTACCTTTATGTCGGAACAATATGGCATACGCCCGAAGTTGATTTGGGCATCTTTCCCTGCACGTCGATGAGGTGCGCCTGGCGCGTCTGTATTACACAGGGAAGGTTGTTGTGCAGATCGAAAAAATTTATGAGTACGCCGGTCCTCACGGAATAGTTTTCCATGTTTCCAAGTTCGTTGTTACGGAGGGCGATCGCGGACAGCTGCGAGAACTTCACTTTCCCGAAGCGAAAAACGGGAACTATGAAGTTGTTCAAAGAACAGTCGCGATTTATGACAGGATGCAAGCACGTAGTCGCGCCTGCACCATGACCATTAGAATTTCAAGACCACTGACTCGCGTGCAGGGCGATATCCTTAACGAACAACGTCACCAAATTTCCAACGCTTCTAGTTCCAGCGCCAGCAGGTTTGCAATGCTTGCCGGACCCGCTTTCACCATTCCGGTGGCAATCTTGACCCGTTTTTTTGTAAGCGGCTCATTACGTACCTATCACACAGGGGACCTGATCATAAGCATTGAGGCTCGTGTCGACGGGGGCATCGGTCCACAATTTTCAACTGACTCGATAATCATACCGACCGCAGGTCTGGCCCCATGAATGAGTATCTTCAGTACACAATCCTCTTGACGCTATTTTACCTGCTGTACTTCTTAGTCAAACCTTATCGTCTACGAAAGCGCTGTGGCATCGTACTGTTTTTCGGCGGCACGATTGCCAGCTACCTGCTCCCTACCCGGGCAGGTTCATTGGATATCGAATTCATCGCCATCTGCATATCAGGAGCCGGCGGCGCGCTCTTCATGACGCGACGCAAGTATCTCGAACAGGGTTGACTTAATTGACCTCATCGGACCCAACGAACAACTTCCTCAGTGACCATCAAGAATCAAGGCTGAAACACATGATGGAATTCGGTCAATTTTTTATCGCCTTCGTATTCTTCGCACTGATTGAGCGCCTGCTCAAACCCTCCAAGCTACGAAAATGGCTAAGCTTGATATTCTTGCTGGGCGGCCTGTTGGGTAGAGTCACGCTGAGCGAAAAAAGTTACTGGGGCGGCTTTGATCTGTATCTGGTTTCGCTTTTTGCAATTGTCGGAGGACTTGAGTTGTTCTTCAGACGCAACCGCCACGAAGACGATGACTGAGCAGAGCACACATCATGTCTGAAGTTACCCAGCTATGTTACGCGTTGATCCTCATCGCCTTTCTGGATCACTGCCTGAAGCCCTACCTGATTCGTAAATGGCTAGGGTTGTTCCTATGGGCCGCCGGTATTACTTTACTGTTCAAACCGGGTGGCAGCTATTGGGAGGCAATGGATCTGTTCCTAGTGCCAATACTCGTGTTCTGCGCAGGTACGACGCTGATCATCGGACGCCGCAAGTTTCAACCTGACGAATGAGTGAGTATCTTCAATACACCATCCTTCTGGTTGTGTTTTACCTCCTGTATTTCCTCATCAAGCCTTATCGGCTAAGAAAACGTTGTGGCGTCGTATTGTTTGGCGTCGGTATGATTGCTAGCTTGGAGTTGCTCTTCAGGCGCAACCGATTCGATGAGGACGCTTGAGTGCTGCCCATGTCTGACGTTACCCAGCTGTGCTACGCACTGATCCTGATTGCATTTATGGATCACTGCCTGAAACCCTATTTACTCCGCAAATGGCTGGGCCTGGCGCTGATGACAGCCGCCGTTACGTTGCAATTTGTGCCCGGCGGCCTCTATTGGCATGAGTTGAATCTGAAACTGTTCCCTTTGTTCGTATTGTTCGCGGGCATGACTCTGGTTAAGGGACGCCGCAAGTTTCAACCCGACGAATGAATGAACCTCTTCGACAGACCGTCATCCGCTAATTTGGGATCGGTCCTACCTTGATGTCGGAGTAGTACGACATACGCCCGAAGTTGATTTGGGCATCTTTCCCTGCACGTCGATGAGGTGCGCCTGGCGCGTCTGTATTACACAGGGAAAGTTGTTGTGCAGATCGAAAAAACCTATGAGTACGCCGGCAACTTCGGCATCGTTTTCCACGTCTCGCAAATTGTGGTCCTGCCGGAGGATCGCGCGAGGCTGCGCGAGTTGCATATCAGCGAGGCGAAGGGGGCGCACTACCAAGTCAACACAATGCTCGTGGCGCTATACGACAGAATGCAGGCCGAAAATCGAGCTTGCGAGATGAAAGTCGCTGTTTCTCGAGCGTTGAGCCGTCAGCAGGCAGATAGGTTGAACGACCAACGTCACACAGTGATAACTACTTTAGCCTCAGGCTTTGGTGGCTTAACCACTTGGCTGAGCAATCCATTGTTTGGAAAAGCTACCAACTCTGAATCAGGCGACTTCATAAAAGGCCGCTTACCCACCTACCATGCTGGAGATGTCATCGTCAGCCTCCAAGCTTCGGTCAGTGGCGGCTTTGGCCCTCAACGTTCAGTTTCCTCAATGATCATCGAAAGTCGAGGCTGAAAAATACCATGTCAGAGTCCAATCAATTCTTCCTCGTCCTGGCGTTTTTCATCCTCATAGACCGTCTGATCAAGCCCTACAAGCCACGAAAATGGCTCGGTCTTACCTGCCTGGGTGGCGGCTTGCTTGGCAGGTTAACGCTGACCGAAAGCCATTGGCTTGGCTTTGACTTGCACCTCGTTTCACTCTTTGCCGTTGTCGGTGGGCTGGAGCTGTTCTTCAGGCGCCACCGATTCAATCCCGAACGCTGGGCCTGAGCAGGGCATACGCTATGTCTGCAATTACACAAATGTGCTTTGCAATGATCCTGATGTCCGTGGTGGACCACTGCCTGAAACCCTACCCGATCAGAAAGTGGCTGGGGATTTCGCTTTGGGGAGCCGGTATCTATGGCATGTTCGCATTCCCTGACACGTACTGGTACGGACTGGACATCTGGCTGGTGTCATTGCTCATCTCAGGTTCCGGCTCCAGTTTATTCTTCAGGCGTCGCAGGTTTGACCACCTGGACTAAATGGCTCTTTACCCGCACCGCTCTGCACCCTAAGCTGTCCCCTCCGCCATCTCCCCGAGGTATTCGTCCAATGCGCCATTAATGCCGCCGTCTTTGCGACGGCCAGTCTTCAGCCCCTTTTTGGGGGACGTCGCGGGCATTTCTTGGAGTTTTGCATGACGAATACGTCGATCCTGACGCTGGACAGCGTCACCCTGGCCTTGCCGGATGGCAGGTTGTTGTTTTCCGATCTTGTCGAGACTTTCGACCAGCGCCGTACCGGCCTGGTCGGTCGCAATGGCGTGGGCAAGTCGTTGCTGGCGCAAGTTTTGGCCGGGCGCTTGCCGCCCAGCGAAGGCCGCTGTTTGCGTCGTGGCCGGGTGCACTATGTGGGTCAGCATCTGGCCGATGCCGATGCCACGGTGGCGGACCTGGCTCAGGTACGCGAGGTGATCGATGCCTTGCTGCGCATCGAGGCCGGCAGCACCCAAGACGCGGACTTCGATTGCGTCGGCGAGCGCTGGGACATTCGCGAACGCCTGCAGGCGCAGCTTGATCTGCATGGCCTGGGGCAACTGAACTGGGCGCACTGTGCAGCGGCGCTGAGCGGCGGCCAGGCGATGCGCGTGGCGCTGCTCGGGGCCTTTGTCAGTGATGCCGATTACCTGATCCTCGACGAACCCAGCAACCATCTGGACGCCACCAGCCGGGAGGCGCTGATGACCCTGCTCGAGGGCTGGAACAAGGGCCTGTTGGTGATCAGTCATGACCGCGCGCTGCTTGAGCGCATGGAGCGCATCGTCGAACTCTCGCCCCTGGGCCTGAGCAGCTACGGCGGCAATTACAGCTTCTATGCCCAGTGCAAAAGCGCGCAGACCGAGCAGGCCGAACGTACCCTGGAACGCCTCAAGCTCGAACGCCAGCGCCAGGCCCGCGAGCTACAGCAACAGCGCGAGCGCCGGCAGCGCCAGCAGTCGCGCGCCAGCAAGGCTGCGCGTTCGGCCAATCAGGCGAAGATCCTTCTCGACCGCCAGCAGCAACGCAGCGAAACCACTGCCGGCAAACAGCAGCGTGATCATCAGGCGGCGCGCCAGGCGCTTAACGCACAGGTGCGCGATGCGGCGCAGCAGGTTGAATCTGCCAGCCCGATCGTGATCCATGCGCCCGCGCCGCTACAACCGAGCGGCAGTCAGGTAGTCGTACTTCAAGACCTGCAATTGCCCTTCGCCCACCAAGGCCTGGTCAATCTCAACCTGTATAGCGGCGAACGCCTGGGCCTGGTCGGCGCCAATGGCAGCGGTAAATCCACCTTGCTCAAGGTACTGGCCGGGCAATTGGCGCCGGCCGCGGGGACGTGTGAAGTACGCAGCGAAGTCGCCTTGCTCGACCAGCACTGCAGCCTGCTGCCCGCCGGGCAATCGGTGCTCGATTACCTGCGCAGCGCCAGCGCCAACCCGGACGAGAGCCTGCTGCGTACGCGCCTGGCGCAACTGGGCCTGGGCGCCGAGCGCATCAGTTTGCCCAGCGGCGTGCTCAGCGGCGGCGAACGGCTCAAGGCAACCCTGGCCGGGGTGCTGTACCGCGACACCCCGGTGGGCCTGCTGTTGCTCGACGAGCCGAGCAACCACCTCGACCTGCCCTCCCTCGCCGCCCTTGAAGCCATGCTGCGCCAGTATCGCGGGACCTTGCTGGTTGCGTCCCACGACCGGGTGTTCATGCAGCAACTGGCGCTGGACGGCTACCTGCAGCTGGACAAAGGCTCAGAACTGCACATCCGCGCTTGATTGCAGGCGTGAAAAGGCGCCGCCCAGGGTCAGGTTGTGGTGGGCGATGATCGCCTCGGCGGGCAAGCCTGGGGTGTCCATGCAGGTGTGAGCATCGCTGACCAGCACGACCTTGAAGCCAAGCTCGCGGGCAACCCGGCAGTTGGTGTCGACGCAGTACTGGGTCTTGAGGCCGACGATGACCAGTTCATCGATAGCGGCTTCGCGCAGCTGATCGGCCAGCGAGGTGGCAAAGAAGGCACTGGGGCGGGTTTTATCGAAGACCGTGTCGCGCGCGGGATCAATCGCCAGGGCCGGCAACAACTGCCACGCGGGGCTGCCTGCGGCAATCGGCGAACCTTCGGGGCCGGTGTGGCGAACCGCAAAAACCGGTGCCTGGGCGTTATGCGCAGCGCCAATCAGGCTGTTGATCCGGTTGAGCACCTGCTCACCCTGCCAGGGCTGTTCGGGGCCATGGAACAAACCCACTTGCATATCCAGGACCAGCAGTGCGCGTTTTGCTTGCATCTTCATCTCCGTGTGATTGGCCAGCCGGACGGAGAAAAGACAAGGCCCCGTCCATTGCTGGCGGGGCCTTGGATTACCTGCTGCCTAAGGTTAAGCAGCCGTACCCGCCCCGCGTATAGCGGTGGTAGTGGTACGCGACGAGGTCAGCAGGCAAATCTTCATAGCTCGATAATGCGCCCGGGCCAAGCAGCGGTCAACGCTTGTTTTCCTCGGCCAGGCCCAGGTGATCCAGCGGCAACGGGCCGTGCGCCTTGACGGTCTGGATGGCGAAGTTGCTGCGGATATCGCTGACGCCGGGCAATTTGAGCAAGGTGTCGATGAGAAAGCGCTCGTAGCTGCGCAGGTCCGGCACCACCACTTGCAAAAGGAAGTCCGACTCGCCGGACACCAGGTGCGCGGCAATTACCTGCGGTAGCGCCAGCACCGCCTGCTGAAAGGCCTGGGCGGCTGGCTCGTGGTGGCGCTCGACCTTGACCCCGACGAACACGGTCAGGCCCAGGCCGACTTCATCGCGGTCCAGTTGCGCGGCGTAGCCCTTGATCAGCCCCGCCTCTTCCAGCAGACGCACCCGGCGCAGGCACGGCGACGGCGACAGGCCAATGGCTTCAGCCAGCTCGACATTGCTCAGGCGGGCATTGCGCTGCAAAGCTTCGAGAATCTTGCGATCAAAAGCGTCGAGGGTGAGTTTTGGCATGATCTTAATTCTGAACGGTAGATCGTGGCAGTTTATAGCAATACACCCGGGCAAACACGCAACAATCGCAAGCACCTGCCAGGCCTTTCGCGCTTAGAATTTTCTCGTCCCGTTATGTGCGCAGGAGCCCGTCATGTCTCAATACAGCCTGTTTTGCGCCGCCTTGCTGGTGGTCTACCTGGTGCCCGGCCCGGACATGTTCCTGCTGCTTAATACCGGCGCCAGCCAGGGCAAGCGCCAGGCCCTGGTGACCGCCTTGGGCCTGGCCCTGGCCCGCGCGGCGCACGTAAGCCTGGCGGCACTGGGCCTGGCCGCCCTGCTACGCAGCCACCCCTGGGCGTTTGACCTGCTGAGCATTGCCGGCGGTATTTACCTGGCCTGGCTCGGCTGGCAATTACTCTGCGCCCCGGTTGCGCCGCTGCCGCCACGTCACAGCGGGGTGCAGCAGCGCGGGCACTGGCAGGCGGCATTGCGCCAGGGCCTGTTGACCAACCTGCTCAACCCCAAGGCGCTGCTGTTCTGCTCGGTGCTGTTGCCGCAGTTCATCGACCCGCACGGCGCTGCGGTCGGCCAGCAGTTTGCCGTGCTCGGCACGGTGCTGGTGGTGGTCGGCCTGGGCTTTGACGGGCTCTATGCCCTGAGTGGCGATCGCCTGGGGCGCTGGCTGGCCGCCAGCCCCTGGAAGCAGAAACTGCAGAACCGCGTGTTCGGCACCCTGCTGATCGGCTTCGGCATGCGTCTGGCACTGCTGCGCCAGCTCGGTGGCTGAAGATTTTCACTGCGACCAAGGTCCAATCTATGACTGGGCGTTCCCGATCTGCACGGGATGTATTATCGTGGCCGAGTGCGCAATAAGAACCGCCTGCCTGAGCAGGCATCTGCAACCGAATCGAGGGTGCCATGAGTAACGAAAGCATTAACTGGGACAAGCTGGGCTTCGACTACATCAAGACCGACAAGCGCTACCTGTCCTATTTCCGTAACGGCGAGTGGGACAAGGGCACCCTGACCGAAGACAACCAGCTGCACATCAGCGAAGGCTCGACCGCGCTGCATTATGGCCAGCAATGCTTCGAGGGGATGAAGGCCTACCGCTGCAAGGACGGCTCGATCAACCTGTTCCGCCCGGACCAGAACGCCCTGCGCATGCAGCGCAGCTGCGACCGCCTGCTGATGCCGCAGGTGCCGACCGAACAGTTCATCGACGCCTGCAAGCAAGTGGTCAAGGCCAACGAGCGTTTCATTCCGCCGTATGGCAAAGGTGCGCTGTACCTGCGTCCGTTCGTCATCGGCGTGGGCGACAACATCGGCGTGCGGACCGCGCCGGAGTTCATCTTCTCGATCTTCGCCATCCCGGTCGGCTCGTACTTCAAGGGCGGCATGACCCCGCACAAGTTCCTGATTTCCGACTACGACCGCGCCGCGCCACAAGGCACCGGCGCTGCCAAGGTCGGCGGCAACTACGCGGCCAGCCTGCAACCGGGCTACAAGGCCAAGCAAGCCGGCTTTGCCGACTGCATCTACCTTGACCCGCTGACCCACACCAAGATCGAGGAGGTCGGCTCGGCCAACTTCTTCGGCATCACCGCCAACAACGAGTTCATCACGCCGAAGTCGGCCTCCGTGCTGCCGGGCATCACCCGCCTGTCGCTGATGGAACTGGCGCAATCGCGCCTGGGCCTGAAGGTCATCGAAGGCGACGTGCTGATCAACAACCTGGACCGCTTCGTCGAAGCCGGCGCTTGCGGTACTGCCGCGGTGATCACCCCGATCGGCGGCATCCAGTATGGCGACAAGCTGCACGTGTTCTACAGCGAAACCGAGGTTGGCCCGGTCACCCAGAAGCTCTACAACGAGCTGACCGGTATCCAGAGCGGCGACATCGAAGGCCCGGCGGGCTGGATCGTCAAGGTCGCCTGATGCGCTGAACCGCCATCGCGGGTCAAGGCGATCCGACTTGACCCGCGATGCTCTCCTCCCTAGATGAATTTTTCTTTAACCCGGGCACCGCCTATTCTTTGGCACAATCAAGTCTCTACCCGCCGCCCAGGTAAAAGCATGCCCCGCGTACTGACTATCGAAGACGACGCTGTCACCGCCCAGGAGATCGTCGCCGAGCTTTCCAGCCATGGCCTGGAAGTGGATTGGGCCGACAACGGCCGTGAAGGCCTGGCCAAGGCGATTGCCGGTGGCTACGACCTAATCACCCTGGACCGGATGCTGCCGGAAGTCGACGGCCTGACCATCGTCACCACCCTGCGCACCCTGAAGATCGCCACGCCGATCCTGATGATCAGCGCCCTTTCGGATGTCGACGAACGGGTCCGTGGCCTGCGCGCCGGCGGTGATGACTACCTGACCAAGCCGTTCGCCTCCGATGAAATGGCCGCCCGCGTCGAGGTGCTGTTGCGCCGCAACAGCGTGCCGCTGGCGCAGACCCGCCTGCAGGTTGCCGACCTTGAGCTGGACCTGATCAGCCACGAGGCCAAGCGCGGCGAGCAGACCCTCAACCTGCTGCCCACCGAGTACAAGCTGCTGGAATTTCTCATGCGTCACGCTGGCCAGGTGATTACCCGGATGATGATTTTCGAGGAAGTCTGGGGCTATCACTTCGACCCGGGCACCAACCTGATCGACGTGCACATCGGACGCTTGCGCAAGAAGATCGACGCCGCCGGCCAGACGCCGCTGATTCGCACCGTGCGGGGCTCGGGCTATGCCATTGCCGAACCCGTCTAAGGGCTGGAGCTCGTCCACCAGCCGCCTGCTGGCGCTGTACAGCTTTCTGTTCGTGGCCTGGAGCAGCATCCTCATGGGGGTGCTGTACTTCGAGGTATCAGGCTACCTGAACAAGCTCACCCGCCACTCCCTGCTGCAGCGCCAGCACCTGTTCGCGCACATGAGCGGCAAGCAGCTCGATGATGCGCTGATTGCCAGCCAGGCCTTCGAAGAGCGCAGTTTTGATGCCTATGGGCTGTTCGACGCGCAGTTCAATGCGCTCGGCGGGCAGGTTCGCCAGATCCCGCCCGAGCTCGGCCTGGACGGCAAGATCCACGAACTGAGCCGCTGCCTGGACGCCGACGACCCGCACCTGCCCCGTGACAGCTGCGATGCGGTGGCGATCAAGGTCCGCGATGGCCGCTGGCTGGTGCTGGTGCGCGACAACGGTTCGCTGTTCGTGGTCACCCGGATCATCCTCCACGCCCTGCTCTGGGGCCTGTCGCTGACCATCATTCCCGGCATTGCCGGCTGGTACCTGCTGCGGCGCAGGCCGCTCAAGCGTATCCGCGCGATCCAGGCCAGCGCCGAGCAGATTGTTTCCGGCGACCTGACCCGGCGCCTGCCGTTGTCGGCGCGGCGCGACGAGCTGGACATGCTGGCGGCCATCGTCAACGCCATGCTCGACCGCATCGAGCGCCTGATGCATGAAGTCAAAGGCGTCTGTGACAACATCGCCCACGACCTGCGCACCCCGCTGACCCGCCTGCGCGCCCAGCTCTACCGCATCCGCCAGCAGGCCGGCGATGATTCGCCGCAGGCCGAAGCACTGGAACAGGCGATTGGCGAAACCGACACGCTGATGGCGCGCTTTCGCGGGTTGCTGCGCATCAGCGAGCTGGAAGACCGCCAGCGCCGCGCCGGGTTTGTCGAGCTTGACCCGCACGGGCTGCTGCAGGAGCTGCACGACTTCTACCTGCCGCTGGCCGAAGACGGCGAGATTGGACTAACCCTGGAAATGCCCGAGCAATTGCCGGCGCTGCACGGTGATCGCGAGTTGCTGTTCGAGGCGCTGGCCAACCTGGTCGGCAACGCGATCAAGTTCACCCCGGCCCAGGGCCAGGTGCTGATGCGCGCGTTGAGCGATGCCAAGGGCTTGCATATCGAGGTGCACGACAGCGGCCCGGGAATTCCCGTGGACGAGCGTGGGGCGGTGTTGAAGCGCTTTTATCGCAGTGAGGAAGGCCAGCGTCACCCGGGGTTCGGGCTGGGCCTGTCGATTGTGGCGGCGATCGTTGACCTGCATGGCTTTGAACTGGAGGTCGGCGAGAGTGAGCTGGGTGGGGCGAAACTGGTGTTGCACTGCAGGACGGGTGTCGTCAGTTAGGGCCTCATCGCGGGTCAAGCCCGCTCCCACAGAGGATTGCAGTCTTCTGTGGGAGCGGGCTTGACCCGCGATTGCTTAGTCAGCCAGGCGCCAGGTCGTGCCGCCCTTGCCGTCTTCCAGCACCACGCCCATGGCGGTCAGCTGGTCGCGGATGCGGTCGGATTCGGCCCAGTTCTTGTCGGCACGCGCTTGCAGGCGCGCCTGGATCAAGGCTTCAACCTCGGCAGCATCGACCTTGCCTTCGGCGCCGGCACGCAGGAAGTCATCGGCGTCCAGTTGCAGCACACCGAGCAGATCACCCAGTTCGCGCAAGCGACCGGCCAGGCCGGCAGCGGCCTGTGGATCGTTCTCGCGCAGGCGGTTGATCTCACGCACCAGGTCGAACAGCACGGCGCAGGCTTCAGGGGTGCCGAAGTCGTCGTTCATCGCCGCGGTGAAGCGCTCGACGTACTCCTCGCCACCTGCAGCCGCCACCCGTGGCAAGCCGCGCAGGGCGTGGTAGAAGCGCTCGAGGGCACCCTTGGACTCGCGCAGGCTGTCTTCGGAGTAGTTGATCGAGCTGCGGTAGTGGCTCGACGCCAGCAGGTAGCGCACCACCTCCGGGTGATACTTGTCGAGCACGTCGCGAATGGTGAAGAAGTTGTTCAAGGACTTGGACATCTTCTCGCCATTGATGCGAATCATGCCGCAGTGCATCCACGAATTGGCGTACTGCTTGCCGGTGGCGGCCTCGCTCTGGGCGATTTCGTTCTCGTGGTGCGGGAACTCCAGGTCGTTGCCACCACCGTGAATGTCGAAGCTCTCGCCCAGGCAGCAGGTGGACATCACCGAGCACTCGATGTGCCAGCCCGGACGACCCGCGCCCCAGGGCGATTCCCAGCTCGGCTCGCCGGGCTTGACGCCCTTCCAGAGGACGAAGTCGAGCGGGTCCTGCTTGGCTTCGTCAACCTCGATGCGGGCACCGATGCGCAGGTCTTCGATCTTCTTGCGCGACAGCTTGCCGTAGCCGACGAACTTGCCGACCCGGTAGTACACGTCGCCGTTGCCCGGCGCGTAGGCATAGCCCTTGTCGATCAGGGTCTGGATCATCGCGTGCATGCCGGCGATATGGTCGGTGGCACGCGGCTCCTGGTCCGGCGGCAGGATGTTCAGGCGGCGCTCGTCTTCGTGCATCGCGTCGATCATGCGGGCGGTCAGGGCGTCGAAGCTTTCGCCGTTTTCGTTGGCCCGGTTGATGATCTTGTCATCGATGTCGGTAATGTTGCGCACATAGGTCAGGTCGTAGCCGCTGTAACGCAGCCAGCGGGTCACCAGGTCGAAGGCGACCATGCTGCGCCCGTGGCCCAGGTGGCAGAAGTCGTAGACGGTCATGCCGCAGACGTACATCCGCACCTTGTTGCCTTCAAGCGGTTTGAAGACTTCCTTGGTCTTGCTGAGCGTGTTGTAGATGGTAAGCACGAGAGTTCCTTAGCTGCCCCACGAATCGCGCAGGGTCACGGTGCGGTTGAACACCGGGCGACCCGGCTGGGAGTCTTTCAGGTCGGCGCAGAAGTAGCCTTCGCGCTCGAACTGGAAGCGGTCTTCTGGCTGGGCCTGGCCCAGGGAAGGTTCCGCACGACAACCCGTCAGCACCTGCAGCGAATCAGGATTGATGTTGTCAAGGAAGTTGCCGCCATCTTCGGTCTTCTCGGGGTTGGCCGAGCGGAACAGGCGGTCGTACAGGCGTACTTCGCATTCGACGCTGGCCGCGGCCGGCACCCAGTGGATCACGCCCTTGACCTTGCGGCCTTCAGGGTTTTTGCCCAGGGTGTCGGGGTCGTACGAGCAGCGCAGCTCGACGATGTTGCCGTCAGCGTCCTTGATCGCCTCGTCGGCGCGGATCACGTAGCTGCCGCGCAGGCGCACTTCACCGGCCGGCTCCAGGCGCTTGTAGCCCTTGGGCGGCTCTTCCATGAAGTCGTCGCGGTCGATGTAGATTTCGCGGGCGAATGGCAGTGCGCGCACGCCCATGTCTTCTTTGGGGTGGCGCGGCAGTTCGAGGTTCTCGACCTGGCCTTCCGGGTAATTGGTAATGACCACTTTCAGCGGGCGCAGCACGCACATGGCGCGTGGCGCGGTGCGGTCAAGGTCGTCACGGATGCTGAATTCGAGCATCGACATGTCGACCACGCCGTCGGAGCGGTTGGTACCGACCATTTCGCAGAAGTTGCGGATCGACGCCGGGGTGTAGCCGCGACGGCGGAAACCCGACAGGGTCGACATGCGCGGGTCGTCCCAGCCGTTGACGTGCTGCTCATCGACCAGTTGCTTGAGCTTGCGCTTGCTGGTGATGGTGTAGTTCAGGTTCAGGCGGCTGAACTCGTACTGGCGCGGCTTGGCCGGCACCGGCAGGTTGTCGAGGAACCACTCGTAGAGCGGGCGATGGCCTTCGAACTCGAGGGTGCAGATCGAGTGGGTGATGCCTTCGATGGCGTCCGACTGACCGTGAGTGAAGTCGTAGTTGGGGTAGATGCACCAGGCATCACCGGTCTGGTGGTGATGGGCATGACGAATGCGGTAGAGGATCGGGTCGCGCAGGTTCATGTTCGGCGAGGCCATGTCGATCTTGGCCCGCAGCACGCGCTCGCCATCCTTGAACTCACCGGCTTTCATGCGCGCGAACAGGTCGAGGTTGTCTGCAACCGAGCGCTCGCGGAACGGGCTGTTCTGGCCAGGGGTGGTCAGGTTGCCACGGTATTCCTTGGCCTGCTCCGGGGTCAGGTCGCAGACGTAGGCCTTGCCGGCCTTGATCAGCTCGACCGCCCAGTCGTGCAACTGGTCGAAATATTGCGAAGCGTAGCGCACCGGGCCGGTCCACTCGAAGCCCAGCCACTTGATGTCGCTCTGGATCGCGTCGATGTACTCCTGGTCCTCTTTGGCCGGGTTGGTGTCATCGAAACGCAGGTGACAGGCCCCACCGAATTCCTGGGCCAGGCCGAAGTTCACACAGATCGACTTGGCATGGCCGATGTGCAGGTAACCGTTGGGCTCTGGCGGGAAACGGGTGACGATGCTGCTGTGCTTGCCCGAGTCCAGGTCTGCCTGCACGATCGGACGCAGGAAGTTCGCAGGGATGGCGGGAGCGCCTTTGGCAGCGGCGTTGGGAGCGGTGTCGGCAGTGGGCTTGCTCATAGGATCCTTGAATACGGGGTGCACGGCCTGGGTAGGCCGACTGAATCAAAGCGCTTATCATAGCCGAAGCGGTCGAGCTGCCGACAGGTCAAATAGCAGCTTCAAGCTACAAGCAACACGCTCCAAGACGAACGCCGTGCGCTTTTTCTTGCAGCTTGCCACTTGAAGCTTGAAGCTACACCACCGCAAAACCCCCGAACAGAGCGAGTTTCAAGCATGTCCAAAGTCAAACTGACTACCAACCACGGTGACATCGTCATCGAGCTGAACGCCGAGAAAGCCCCGATCACCGTGGCCAACTTCATCGAGTACGTTAACGCTGGCCACTACAGCAACACCGTATTCCACCGTGTAATCAAGGGTTTCATGATCCAGGGCGGCGGTTTTGAGCCAGGCATGAACGAGAAGCGTGACAAGCGTGCCAGCATCCAGAACGAAGCTGACAACGGCCTGAAGAACGACAAGTACACCATCGCCATGGCTCGCACCATGGAGCCGCATTCGGCCTCGGCGCAGTTCTTCATCAACGCCTCGGACAACGACTTCCTCAACCACAGCGGCAAGAACGTGCAGGGCTGGGGTTACGCGGTATTCGGCAAAGTGACCGAAGGTACCGACGTTGTCGACGCCATCGAGAAAGTCGCCACCGGTTCCAAGTCCGGTCACCAGGACGTGCCGAAGGACGACGTGATCATCGAGAAAGCCGAGATCATTGAGTGATACTGCTGATCTCTGATCTGCACCTGCAAGAAGAACGCCCGGACATTACCCGGGCGTTTGTTGATCTGCTCGACGGTCGCGCGCGGCACGCCGAGGCGCTGTATATCCTTGGCGATTTTTTCGAGGCATGGATCGGCGACGACGCCATGACGCCCTTCCAGACCTCGATCTGCCAGGCCCTGCGTGCCTTGAGCGACAGCGGCACGCAGGTCTTTGTGATGCACGGCAACCGCGACTTCCTGCTCGGCCAGGCCTTTTGCAAGGCCGCTGGCTGCACCCTGCTGGCCGACCCGAGCGTGGTCGAGATGGGCGGCGAGCCGGTGTTGCTGATGCACGGCGACAGCCTGTGCACCCGCGACCTGGCCTACATGAAGATGCGCCGTTACCTGCGCAACCCGTTGAGCCTGTGGATTCTTCGGCATCTGCCGCTGAGCACCCGGCAGAAGCTTGCACGCAAGCTGCGTAGCGAAAGCCGGGCACAGACGCGGATGAAGGCCAACGACATTGTCGACGTGACCGCCGAGGAAGTGCCGCGGATCATGCAGCAATACGGTGTGCGCACCCTGGTGCATGGCCACACCCATCGGCCGGCGATTCACAAGCTGGTGGTCGGCGATCAACCGGCGCGGCGTATCGTGCTGGGCGATTGGGACCGCCAAGGCTGGGCGCTGGAGGTGGATGAGCAAGGGTTTCAACTGCAGCCTTTTGCTTTTCCCTGAAGACTGATCGCGGGGCAAGCCCGCTCCTACATTCCTGGTAGGAGCGGGCTTGCCCCGCGATTATCAGTGCCCCGCCGACGCTGGCCCGGCCTTGGCCGCAAACGGCGGCTTGGCCAACCACACCAGCAATATCAAGCCTGCGAAAATCCAGCCCATCAGGGTGAAGTAATCCACCGTCGACATCATGTACGCCTGACTGCTGAGCATCCGCTCCAGCTGCGCATACGACTGCCCGCTCGCCCCGCCCAGCTGGTTCAACGCCTCGCGGGTCGCAGGCTCGTAGTTGCTGATGCTCTCGCTCAGGTAGGCATGGTGCTGGTCTGCCCGGCGAATCCAGATCCAGGTGGTCAGCGACGCGGCAAAACTGCCGCCCAGGGTCCGCAGGAAGGTCGCCAGCCCCGAGCCGTCGGCGATCTGGTGCGGCGGCAGGTCGGAGAGCAGGATGCTCAAGGTCGGCATGAAGAACAGCGCCACGCCGATCCCCATGAACAGCTGCACCAGGGCGATGTGCTGGAAGTCGACTTCGTTGGTGAAACCGGCACGCATGAAGCAACTGGCGCCAATCGCCAGGAACGCCAGCCCCGCCAGCACCCGCAGGTCAAACTTGTGCGCGTACTTGCCGACAAACGGCGACATCAGCACCGGCAACAGGCCGATCGGCGCCACCGCCAGGCCCGCCCAGGTGGCGGTGTAGCCCATCTGCGTCTGCAGCCACTGCGGCAGGATCAGATTGATGCCGAAGAAGCCGGCATAGCCGCCGACCAGCACGATGGTGCCGATGCGAAAGTTGCGGTGCACGAACAGCCGCAGGTTGACCACCGGGTGCTTGTCGGTCAGTTCCCAGATGATGAACACCGCCAGGAACACCACCGAGATCAGGCTGCCGATGACGATGAAATTCGACTCGAACCAATCCAGGTCATTGCCCTTGTCGAGCACGATCTGCAAGGCGCCGACGCCGATGATCAGGCTCAGCAGGCCAATGTAGTCCATCGGCTGGCGGCTGGTGCTGACCGGGCGCGTGCGCATCTGCTGGCGCACCACGGCGGCGGCGAACAGGCCGATCGGCACATTGATGAAGAAGATCCACGGCCAGCTGTAGCTGTCGGTGATCCAGCCGCCGAGAATCGGCCCGGCAATCGGCGCCACCACCGTAACCATGGCCAATAACGCCAGGGCCATGCCGCGCTTGGCCGGCGGATAGACTGCGATCAGCAGGGTCTGGGTCATCGGATACAGCGGCCCGGCAACGATGCCCTGGAGCACGCGAAAGCCGACCAGCTCGGGCATCGACTGGGCAATGCCGCAGAGGAACGAAGCCAGCACGAACAGCAGCGTGGCCCAGATGAACAGCTTGACCTCACCGAAGCGCCGGCTCAGCCAGCCGGTCAGCGGCAAGGCAATGGCGTTGCTCACCGCAAACGAGGTAATGACCCAGGTGCCCTGCTCCGAACTGACGCCGAGGTTGCCGGAAATAGTCGGCAATGCCACGTTGGCGATGGTGGTGTCGAGCACCTGCATGAAGGTCGCCAGTGACAGGCCGATGGTGGTCAGCAACAGGCTTGGCGGGGTAAAGGAAGCCTGATTGGCGCTCATCGCTGCGCCGTCTTGCTGGAACCGGCACTGTTGTCATGGATCAGCCTGGTGATCAGGCGATCAGCCTCGACCAGTTGACGGTCGTACACCTGGGTGGCGAACGAGGCCTTCTGCGGCGGCTGCTGGGCCAGCACCGGGCCGCTCTGGTCATGCAGATCGACCTCGACCTGGGTCGACAGGCCGATGCGCAGCGGGTGCTTGGCCAGTTGCTCGGCATTGATATGAATACGCACCGGCACCCGCTGGACGATCTTGATCCAGTTACCGGTGGCGTTCTGCGCCGGCAACAGGGCAAAGGCGCTGCCAGTGCCGGCGCCGAGGCTGTCGATGGTGCCGCTGTACTTGACGTCGCTGCCGTACAGGTCGGCAACGATGTCGACCGGTTGGCCGATGCGCATGTTGCGCAGTTGGGTTTCCTTGAAATTGGCGTCGATCCACAGCTGGTCCAGGGGGATCACCGCCATGGTCGCAGTGCCCGGTTGCAGGCGCTGGCCCAGTTGCACGGTGCGCTTGGCGACGTAGCCGGTGACCGGTGCCACCAGGGTGGTGCGGGCGTTGTTGAGGTAGGCCTGGCGCAACTCGGCGGCCGCGGCCATCACCTCGGGGTGCGACGACACTACGGTGTCATCGACCAGCGCCGCTGTGGTGTTGAGCTGCTGTTTTGCATCATTCAAGGCGCTTTGCGCCGAAGACAGGTCGTCGCGGGCATGGGACAGCTCTTCTTTGGAGATCGCCCCACCGGCGGCCAGGGTTTGTCGCCGGTTGAAGTTCTCCTGCGCTTTTTTCAGCTCGGCCTGGCGCGAAGCCACCTGGGCCTTCTTGCCATCGACGTTGCTGTACAGGCCACGCACCTGGCGCACCGCACGCGCCAGCTTGGCCTCGGCAGCCTGCAGGCCGACCTCGGCGTCGCTGGGGTCGAATTCGAGCAGCATCTGGCCTTCGTGGACCAGGTCGCCATCGTCCGCGCCGATGCTGACCACAGTGCCGGTGACCAGCGGGGTGATCTCCACTACGTTGCCGTTGACATAGGCATCGTCGGTCTCTTCGCTCCAGCGCCCGTAAAGCTCGTGCCAGGCCCAGACGCCAGCGCCGGCGACGACGATCAGCAACGCCAGGGCCAACAGCCAGGTCTTGCGCTTGCGCTGGTTGTTGAGGTCCTGCGTGGTGTCGTGCGCAGAAGAAGTAGTGGCCATTGCTAATACCTTGGCTGAGTGAATGGGTGAAATGGGCGCTTACTTGGCGCCCAGGCGCATGGCCGTCAGGGTGTCGCCGGCGGCCAGCAGCACCTTGCTCAGGATCGCTTCGAGGGTGGCCAGCTCACTGGGCTCGAGCACACCGACCAGCTCGTTCATCGCCGCAGCGCCGATCTGTGGCAGCAGGTCGGCGAGCTTCTGGCCTTCTTCGCTCAGACCCAGGCGAATCTGCCGACGGTCGTCCGGGCAACGGCGGCGGATGATCAGGTCTTTCTGTTCGAGGCGGTCGAGCATGCGCGTCATCGAGCCGCTGTCCACCGACAGGTAGCGGCACAGCTCGGCCGGGGTGTCGACGCCGTATTGGGCGACGATGATCAGCACCTTGAACTGCGCGGCAGTCACGCCGTAAGGCTGCATGTGGCTGTCGATGATGCGGTCCTTGACCAGCGCGGTGCGGCCCAGAAGCATGCCGAGGGTGCAGTTCTGGAAGTTTTCCGGGGTGTAGTGCTGCATGGACACAGATACCTGCTTAGGCAGTAAGTTACATAATGTTACTGCTTAGGCAGCTAACGTCAAGGCATTAATTAGCTAGCTTATTATTTTGTCGATAGAAGGCAATCGCGGCGACCCGACTTGCCCCGCGATCAGGCATTCAAAAGAAGTGATTAATCAGGCCGGCACGCCGCTATGAAAACGGAACTCTTCATCCGGGCTGCTGATCAGGTCGGCCTCGACCGCCCTGACCTTCTCCACCACCCGCTCGATATCTGCGCTATCGCCGTATTGATGGGCAAGCTTGAGGTAACCCTGATAATGCCGCGCTTCGCTGTTGAGCAGGCCGTGATAGAACTTGCCCAGCTCTTCATCCAGGTGCGGCACCAGGGCGGCAAAGCGCTCGCAACTGCGCGCCTCGATAAAGGCGCCGACCACCAGGGTGTCGACCAGCTTCACCGGCTCGTGGGTGCGCACCACCCGGCGCAGGCCCGAGGCATAGCGCCCGGCCGACAACGGCCGCAGGGCGATCTTGCGCCGCTTCATCAGGCGCAGTACCTGCTCATGGTGCACCAGCTCTTCGCGGGCCAGGCGCGACATCATGTTGATCAGGTCCAGGTGCGTGTTGTACTTGGCCATCAGGCTCAGGGCGGTGCTGGCGGCCTTGAACTCGCAGTTCTTGTGATCGATCAGCAGGGTTTCCTGGTCGGCGAGCGCCGCCTGGACCCAGGCATCAGGGGTACGGCAACCAAGGAAGGCTTCGATTTCAGGGATAAGGGACATAGGCTCACAAACAGGCAGGGCAAACGGCAAGACCGGCGATTATACCGGCAGCAGCGCCGATCACCAGTGAACTATGCTTGATACATATCAACGCCCGGTGCAGTTGGCGCCGACTATAGTCAGGCATTGGCCGCCATTTATGAAGGGAGTTCACGCTCATGCAAGAAGTACGCAGCATCCTGGTGGTACTGGATCCCGATCACGCTCACAGCCGGGCGCTGACCCGGGCCAAACTGATCGCCGGGGTCACCGGCGCGCGCCTGCACTTGCTGATGTGCGACAAGAAACACGACCACAGCGCCCTGCTCAGCCTGCTGACCAGCCAGCTGCATGATGACGGCTACAACAACGTGACCCATGAGCAGGCCTGGCACGACACCTTGCACGAGTCGATTGTCAGTGTGCAGCAGGCCGAAGGCTGCGAGCTGGTGATCAAGGAGCATCGCCCGGACAACCCGCTCAAGCGCGCCCTGCTCACCCCCAGCGACTGGAAGTTGCTGCGCCAGTGCCCGTGCGCGGTATTGATGGTCAAGAGCGAGCGGCCCTGGACCGGCGGGGTGATCCTCGCCGCGGTGGATGTCGGCAACCACGACGAGGCCCATCGCCTGCTGCACACCAGCATCATCGACCATGGCTACGCGATCGCAAGCCTGGCCAAGGGCGAGCTGCATGTGATCAGCGCCCATCCGTCGCCGATGCTGTCGGCGGCAGACCCGGTGTACCAGCTCAAGGACACCATCGAGCGCAAGTACCGCGAGGAATGCGCAGCGTTCCAGGCCGAGTTCGACATCAAGGACGAGCGCCTGCATGTTGCCGAAGGGCCGGCCGATGTGCTGATTCCCTATACGGCGAAAAAGTACGAAGCGGCGGTGACGGTGATTGGCACCGTGGCCCGTACCGGGATTTCCGGGGCGCTGATCGGCAACACCGCGGAAGTGGTGCTCGATGCGCTGGAGTGTGATGTGCTGGTGCTCAAGACCGAGGAGGTGAAGGTGCAGCTGACGGAACTGGCCAGGGGCTGAGGGCCTCATCGCGGGTCAAGCTGAACTGGCCTAATGATCCCGGACACCTCTTAAGGGCGATATGATTCGCCCAACCAGGAGGTTCCATGCAAGAACGAAAGACTTATACCCGCGAGTTCAAGCAACGTGCTGCAAGCATGGTTCTTGACGACAACTGCTCGGTTCCCGAGGTCTGCGCATCAATGGACGTCGGCCCCACAGCTCTGCGCCGCTGGGTAGACCAGGTTCGTAAAGAGCGTCAGAAAGGGCAACCAGTGCCAGGTACCAAGTCAATCAGCGATGAGCAGCGGGAGCTCCAGCAGTTACGCGCCAAGATCAAACGTTTAGAGACCGAGGCCGAAATCCTAAAAAAAGCTACCGCTCTCTTGATGTCGGATCCCGATCGTTTTTCCTGATCGAGGAGCTGAGAGAGTCAGGCTCGTATCCGACCAGCCAGCTTTGCAGCGCTCTGGGCGTTTCCCGCAGTGCGTTTTATGACTGGCTCGATCGCCGCTCGGTACCCAATACCGAGCGTGATGCGCTCAGGGCAAAGGTCGTGCAATTGCATGCTGAAAGCAGGGAAAGTGCTGGTGCGAGAATGATTTCTCAGTATTTGAAGGCCCAGCAGCTAAAGGTTGGAAGGTATCTAGCTGGAAGACTTATGGCAGAAGCGAACCTGACCAGCAGACAGCGCCGTCGCCACCAATATCGCTCCAGAGGTGTAGAAGCATTTGTGGCCAAGAATGTCCTTGAACGCAACTTCCAGCCCACAGCAATCAATCAGGTGTGGTGCGGTGACGTAACCAGCCTGATGATTGGGAAGCGCTGGTATCACTTGGCCGTGGTCATTGACCTGTTCGCCCGGCGGGTCATTGGCTGGTCATTTTCTCTGATCAATGATGCCCACCTGGTCAGCAAGGCCTTGGGAATGGCGGTGGGAGTACGAGGCAAACATGCGGGCTTGGTGTTTCATTCGGATCAAGGCTGCCAATACACCAGCCAACGCTTCCAATCCGAACTGCTTGAGCATGGCATAACCCAAAGCATGAGCCGCAGAGGCCAATGCTGGGATAACGCACCAACGGAGCGCTTATTTGGCACGCTCAAATCAGAATGGGTGCCCGCCAAGGGCTATGCAACGATCGAAGAAGCCAGACAGGACATGACCAGCTTCTTCTTGCGCTACAACCAAATCAGGCTCCATAGCTACAACAACTACCTGTCGCCAATAGCAATGGAGCAGTTGGCAGCTTGATCACCGTAATCGGTGTCCGGTAAAACTTGACCAGAACAAGCCCGCTCCTACAGGAGCAGGCTTGACCCACCTACCCCAAGGCATCCTTGAGAAAGCCTGGCGCGATATAGCGCTGGTAATGCGCTTCAGACAGCAGGAAGAATTCCCGATCAATGGCATCGCGCAGCTCGGGCAATTCCCAGTCGCGAAACTCCGGCAGCAGCACCATGCCGTAAGCCTCCAGCTCACGGATCACCCGTGCGCCGCGGGCAATCAGTTGATAAGCCCAGCAATATTCAGACTGATGCGCTACGAAGCGGACCTTGCGCAGCTCCAGTTGCTGGCGCAGGCGCGTGGCATCAAAGACTTCAAGTTTGGCCACCATGACCTGCACCAGCAATTGCTCCAGGCGCAGCCACACCGCACGCTTTTCATCTTCGTTGTAGCCGTTCCAGTTGATCACTTCATGGTGAAAACGCTTGCAGCCACGGCACACCAAGTCCCCGTAAACCGTGGAACAGAGGCCGACGCAAGGCGTTTTAATTGACTGATTGGACATGAAAAAACCGACAGCTTGGCGGTGGAACAGGCTGCCATGTTAGCCCTTTGTCTAACGAGGGTCACCCGCTAAAGTCATCCAGCGCGCCTTACCTTTATCGACTTTTTACCGTAGAATCATCCGGCCTTTTTAAGGCAGCAATGTCCGTTAGAAGCTGTTTTCAAAGCGTCACGAGCACAGTTCATCCGGTAGAACGGCGTTGGCCCGGGATATTCGCTTCGCGCATGTCCCGCGCCAGCCCTCATCAGCCTCCGTTCTACAGGCGTAAAACTTTGAAAGCAGCTTCTGTAAGGATTTCCTGCAACCCTGGCTACGCGGCCCAAGAAGCCGTATTGCGCATGGCTGCCGGAATTTCTGGATGAGCGTCCCGGACACCCATTTGGGACCACTGATGAGGGTAATAACTGTGCTTGAAGCCTACCGCAAACACATCGAAGAGCGTGCCGCCCAGGGTATCGTGCCCCAGCCGCTTAACGCCGAACAAACCGCAGGCCTGGTCGAGCTGCTGAAGAATCCCCCTGCTGGCGAAGAAGCAGTCCTCGTCGACCTGATCACCAATCGCGTTCCACCAGGAGTGGACGAAGCCGCCTACGTCAAGGCTGGTTTCCTTTCCGCCATCGCCAAAGGCGAAGCCACCTCGCCGCTGATCGACAAGAAGCGCGCCGTTGAGCTGCTGGGCACCATGCAGGGCGGCTACAACATCGCCACCATGGTCGAGCTGCTGGACAGCGCCGAACTGGCCCCTGTGGCCGCCGAACAGCTCAAGCACACCCTGCTGATGTTCGATGCCTTCCACGACGTCGCCGAAAAAGCCAAGGCGGGCAATGCCCACGCCAAGGCCGTGCTGGAATCCTGGGCCGCCGGTGAGTGGTTCACCAGCAAGCCAGCCATCGCTGACAAGTACAGCCTGACCGTGTTCAAGGTCCCTGGCGAAACCAACACCGACGACCTGTCCCCTGCCCCGGACGCCTGGTCGCGCCCTGACATCCCGCTGCACGCCCTGGCCATGCTGAAAATGGCCCGTGACGGCATCGTGCCTGAACAACAAGGCGCCATCGGCCCGCTCAAGCAGATCGAAGAAGTCAAAGCCAAAGGCTTCCCGGTTGCCTACGTCGGTGACGTGGTCGGTACCGGTTCCTCGCGTAAATCCGCCACCAACTCGGTGCTGTGGTTCTTCGGCGACGACATCCCGTACGTACCGAACAAACGCGCTGGCGGCTTCTGCTTCGGTTCGAAAATCGCCCCGATCTTCTACAACACCATGGAAGACGCCGGCGCCCTGCCGATCGAGTTCGACGTGTCGAACCTGAACATGGGCGACGTCATCGACGTTTACCCGCACGCTGGCAAAGTCTGCAAGCACGGCACCGAAGACGTCATCACCACCTTCGAACTGAAGACCCCGGTGCTGCTCGACGAAGTCCGCGCTGGCGGCCGTATCCCGCTGATCGTCGGCCGTGGCCTGACCGAGAAAGCCCGCGCCGAGCTGGGCCTGGGCCCAACCGACCTGTTCAAGCTGCCTGAAGCACCTGTCGACACCGGCAAGGGCTACACCCTGGCACAGAAGATGGTCGGTAAAGCCTGCGGCCTGCCGGAAGGCAAAGGCGTGCGTCCAGGCACCTACTGCGAACCGAAGATGACCACCGTCGGCTCCCAGGACACCACTGGCCCGATGACCCGTGACGAACTGAAAGACCTGGCGTGCCTGGGCTTCTCCGCCGACCTGGTCATGCAGTCGTTCTGCCACACCGCGGCCTATCCAAAGCCGATCGACGTCACCACCCACCACACCCTGCCGGATTTCATCCGCACCCGTGGCGGCGTGTCCCTGCGTCCAGGCGACGGCATCATCCACAGCTGGCTGAACCGCATGCTGCTGCCGGACACCGTCGGTACCGGTGGTGACTCGCACACCCGCTTCCCGATCGGCATCTCGTTCCCTGCAGGTTCCGGCCTGGTCGCCTTCGCCGCTGCCACCGGCGTCATGCCGCTGGACATGCCGGAGTCGGTACTGGTGCGCTTCAAGGGCAAGCTGCAGCCAGGCATCACCCTGCGTGACCTGGTCCATGCCATCCCTTACTACGGCATCCAGAAAGGCCTGCTGACCGTCGAGAAGAAAGGCAAGATCAACGCCTTTTCCGGCCGCATCCTGGAAATCGAAGGCCTGGACGAGCTGACCGTCGAGCAAGCGTTCGAACTGTCCGACGCCTCGGCCGAACGTTCGGCTGCCGGTTGCACCATCAAGCTGCCAGAAAAAGCCGTTGCCGAGTACCTGAAGTCGAACATCACCCTGCTGCGCTGGATGATCAGCGAAGGCTACGGCGATGCCCGCACCATGGAACGCCGCGCGCAAGCGATGGAAGCCTGGCTGGCCAACCCGCAACTGCTGGCCGCCGACAAGGACGCCGAATACGCCGAGATCATCGAGATCGACCTGGCCGACGTCAAAGAGCCTGTGCTCTGCGCCCCGAACGACCCGGACGACGCCCGTCTGCTGTCCTCGGTACAGGGCGAGAAGATCGACGAAGTGTTCATCGGTTCGTGCATGACCAACATCGGTCACTTCCGCGCTGCCGGCAAGCTGCTGGACAAGGTCAAAGGCTCGATCCCGACCCGTCTGTGGCTGTCGCCGCCCACCAAGATGGACGCTCACCAGTTGACCGAAGAAGGCTACTACGGCATCTACGGCAAGGCTGGCGCGCGCATGGAAATGCCGGGCTGCTCGCTGTGCATGGGTAACCAGGCACGCGTTGCGGCGAACTCGACCGTAGTGTCGACTTCGACCCGTAACTTCCCGAACCGTCTGGGTGATGGCGCCAACGTCTATCTGGCCTCTGCCGAGCTGGCCGCTGTTGCCTCGATCCTGGGCAAGCTGCCAACCGTCGAAGAGTACATGGAGTACGCGAAGAACATCGACAGCATGGCTGCCGACGTTTACCGCTACCTGAGCTTCGACCAGATCGCCGAGTTCCGTGAAGCCGCTGCGAACGCCAAGATCCCGGTTGTTCAAGCCTAAGCTGACTTAGCGTAAAAAAACCCCGCCAATTGGCGGGGTTTTTTATGGGGCCCTGTAGGAGCGGGCTTGCCCCGCGATGAGGCCCTCAGATCACAAACAAATCCATGAACCGCTGCACCGCCGTCGCCTCAAGCGCCGCCTGGTCCTTGCACAAGGCAAAGATCTCGGCGCTGCGCTGCCCGGTAAACCGCGTCGCCAGGTTGGCCTTGAACTTCTCTTCCAGTAGCGGAATGCCCTCGGCCCGGCGCCGGCGATGGCCGATCGGGTACTCCACCACCACCTGCTCGGTACTCGAACCATCGTTGAAGAACACCTGCACGGCATTGGCGATCGAGCGCTTGTCGGCCTCCAGGTACTCGCGGGTGAATCGCGGCTCTTCGACGATCTCCATCTTCTCGCGCAGACGGTCAATGATCGGGTGCGCAGCATGGAAATCATCTTCGTACTGCTCGGCCACCAGGTTGCCGAAAATCAGCGGCACGGCGGTCATGTACTGGATGCAGTGATCACGGTCAGCGGCATTGGCCAGGGTGCCAACCTTGGAGATGATGCGGATCGCCGACTCATGGGTGGTAATGACGATACGCTCGATTTCATGCAGGCGGTTGCGCACCTGCGGGTGCAAGGTGACTGCCGCTTCGCAGGCAGTCTGGGCATGGAATTCGGCCGGGAAGCTGATCTTGAACAGCACGTTTTCCATCACGTAGCTTGCGTACTTCTGACTCAGGCTGAAAGCACGTTTGCCTTCAGGCTTGAGCGCCAGGTCCTTGTTGGTGTGGCTGAACAGCACATCATAAAAGCCCCACTGCGGCGCCGTCAGCACCCCGGGGATGCCCATCTCGCCACGCAGGGCGATATCGGCCAGGCGCACGCCACGGCTGGAGGCATCGCCCGCCGCCCAGGACTTGCGCGAGCCGGCGTTCGGCGCATGGCGATAAGTACGCAACGCCTGCCCATCGACAAAGGCGTGGGACAACGCCGCCAGCAGCTGTTCGCGATTGGCGCCCATGAGCTTGGCGCACACCGCGGTCGAGGCGACCTTGACCAGCAACACATGATCGAGGCCAACGCGGTTGAAGGAGTTTTCCAGGGCAATCACACCCTGGATCTCATGAGCCATGACCATCGCCTCGAGCACTACGCGCATGCTCAGCGGCGCTTCGCCATTGGCCACACGTTTTTGCGAGAGGTGATCGGCGACGGCCAGGATACCGCCGAGGTTGTCCGAGGGGTGGCCCCATTCGGCAGCCAGCCAGGTGTCGTTGTAATCGAGCCAACGGACGATGCAACCGATGTCCCAGGCGGCCTTGACCGGGTCCAGGCGGTAGCGGGTACCTGGCACCCGCGCGCCGAACGGCACCACCGTGCCCTCCACCAGCGGCCCCAGGTGCTTGGTGCATTCCGGGAAGCGCAGGGCCAGCAGGCCGCAGCCCAGGGTGTCCATCAGGCAGTTGCGCGCGGTGTCCAGCGCCTCCTGCGACTCGACCTTGTAGCCGAGGACGTAATCGGCGATGTCCTGCAGCACCCGGTCGTAGTCGGGACGGTTATTCAGATCAACGTTGGCACTCATTTCACATCTCTCTGTTGACGTAAGTAACAGGGAGCCAAGCGCCGCTACTGGTTAGAAGGCATCACCGGGTACCCGTACCCAGCCCTCCATCAGTACGCGAGCGCTACGGCTCATGATTGCTTTGGTGACAGTCCACTCACCGTTCACCTGGCGGGCTTCGGCGCCGACGCGCAGGGTGCCCGAGGGGTGACCGAAACGTACGGCCGTGCGCTCGCCACCACCGGCGGCGAGGTTGACCAGGGTGCCAGGCACTGCCGCGGCAGTACCAATGGCAACCGCAGCGGTGCCCATCATGGCGTGGTGCAGCTTGCCCATGGACAGCGCCCGTACCAATAGATCAACGTCGCCGGCGGCCACGGCTTTACCACTGGATGACTGATAAGCCGCCGCTGGCGCGACAAAGGCGACTTTCGGTGTGTGCTGGCGCTTGGCGGCCTCGTCGATATGCTCGATCAGGCCCATGCGCACCGCGCCATAGGCACGGATGGTTTCGAAACGGGCCAGAGCCTGCGAGTCGCCGTTGATCGCATCCTGCAGCTCGGTACCGGTGTAGCCGAGGGCCTCGGCCTGGATGAAGATGGTCGGGATGCCGGCATTGATCAGCGTGGCTTTCAGGGTGCCGACACCGGGCACCACCAGGTCATCGACCAGGTTGCCGGTGGGGAACATCGAGCCGCCCTCGCCGTCTTCGTCGGCGGCCGGGTCCATGAATTCGAGCTGCACTTCGGCGGCCGGGAAGGTCACGCCGTCCAGTTCGAAGTCGCCGGTTTCCTGCACTTCACCGTCAGTGATCGGCACGTGGGCAACGATGGTCTTGCCGATATTGGCCTGCCAGATGCGCACCACGGCCACGCCGTTGTGCGGGATGCGGCTGCTGTCGACCAGGCCGGCGCTGATGGCGAACGAACCAACGGCTGCCGAGAGGTTGCCGCAGTTGCCGCTCCAGTCGACGAACGCGGTGTCGATCGAGACCTGGCCGAACAGGTAGTCGACATCATGCCCGGGCTTGATGCTGCGCGAGAGGATCACGGTCTTGCTGGTGCTCGACGTCGCGCCGCCCATGCCGTCGATCTGCTTGCCGTAGGGGTCGGGGCTGCCGATTACCCGCAGCAGCAGCGCGTCGCGGGCCGGGCCCGGGATCTGCGCGCTTTGCGGCAGGTCGTCGAGGCGAAAGAATACGCCCTTGCTGGTGCCGCCACGAATGTAGGTGGCGGGGATTTTGATCTGGGGTACGTGAGCCATGGCTGAGTTGTCCTGTGAGTGCTTTGGGGGAGCTATCGCGGGTCAAGCCCGCTCCCACAGTTCAGTGGGAGCGGGCTTGACCCGCGATGAGGCCCTACCTCAAACCGCGACCGCCGATTCGAGGAAGTCCTGGGCAAAGCGCTGCAGCACCCCGCCCGCTTCGTAGATCGAGACTTCTTCGGCGGTATCCAGGCGGCAGGTCACCGGCACTTCGACACGCTCACCGTTGGCCCGGGTGATGACCAGGGTCAGGGTCGCCCGCGGGGTGCGCTCGCCGAGCACGTCGAAGGTTTCAGTGCCGTCGATGCCCAGGGTCTTGCGGTTGACGCCCACCTTGAACTCCAGCGGCAACACGCCCATGCCCACCAGGTTGGTACGGTGGATACGCTCGAAGCCTTCGGCGACGATGGCTTCGACACCGGCCAGGCGCACGCCCTTGGCCGCCCAGTCACGGGACGAGCCCTGGCCGTAGTCGGCACCGGCAACGATGATCAGCGGCTGCTTGCGCTGCATGTAGGTTTCGATCGCCTCCCACATGCGCGTGACCTTGCCTTCCGGCTCGAGGCGCGCCAGCGAACCCTGCTTGACCTTGCCGTTTTCCTGGACCATTTCGTTGAACAGTTTCGGGTTGGCAAAGGTTGCGCGCTGAGCGGTCAGGTGGTCACCACGGTGGGTGGCGTAGGAGTTGAAGTCTTCCTCCGGCAGGCCCATTTTCGCCAGGTATTCACCGGCGGCGCTGTCGAGCATGATGGCGTTGGACGGCGACAGGTGGTCGGTGGTGATGTTGTCCGGCAGCACCGCCAGCGGGCGCATGCCCTTGAGCGTGCGCTCGCCGGCCAGGGCGCCTTCCCAGTACGGCGGGCGGCGGATGTAGGTGCTCATCGGGCGCCAGTCGTACAGCGGGGTGACCTTGGGCCCTGTGTCTTCCTGCACGGCGAACATCGGGATGTACACCTGGCGGAACTGCTCGGGCTTGACCGCGGCCTTGACCACCGCGTCGATCTCTTCGTCGCTTGGCCAGATGTCTTTCAGGCGGATTTCCTTGCCGTCGACCACGCCCAGCACGTCCTTCTCGATGTCGAAACGGATGGTGCCGGCAATCGCGTAGGCCACCACCAGCGGCGGCGACGCCAGGAACGCCTGCTTGGCGTATGGGTGAATCCGCCCGTCGAAGTTGCGGTTGCCCGAGAGCACGGCGGTGGCGTACAGGTCGCGGTCGATGATTTCCTGCTGTATCAGCGGATCCAGCGCGCCAGACATACCGTTACAGGTGGTGCAGGCAAAGGCGACGATGCCAAAACCGAGCTGCTCCAGCTCGTCATCCAGGCCCGCCTCTTTCAGGTACAGGGCGACGGTTTTGGAACCCGGCGCCAGCGAAGACTTGACCCACGGCTTGCGCACCAGGCCCAGCTTGTTGGCGTTGCGCGCAAGCAAACCGGCGGCAATCACGTTGCGCGGGTTGCTGGTGTTGGTGCAACTGGTGATGGCAGCGATGATCACCGCGCCATCGGGCATTTGCCCCGGTACTTCCTCCCACTGGCCGGCGATGCCCTTGCTCGCCAGGTCGCTGGTGGCGACCCGGGCGTGCGGGTTGGACGGCCCGGCCATGTTGCGCACCACGCTGGACAGGTCAAAACGCAGCACTCGCTCGTACTCGGCGTTGGCCAGGCTGTCGGACCACAGGCCTGCGACCTTGGCGTAGGTTTCTACCAGCTTGACCTGCTGGTCTTCACGGCCGGTGAGCTTGAGGTAGTCGATGGTCTGCTGGTCGATGGAGAACATCGCCGCGGTGGCGCCGTATTCCGGGGCCATGTTGGAGATGGTCGCGCGGTCGCCCAGGGTCAGGGCGCGAGCGCCTTCGCCGTAGAATTCAAGGTAGGCGCCAACGACCTTTTCCTTGCGCAGGAATTCGGTCAGGGCCAGTACCACGTCGGTGGCGGTGATGCCCGGCTGCGGCTTGCCCGAAAGCTCGACGCCGACGATCTCCGGCAGGCGCATCCACGAGGCACGGCCGAGCATGACGTTCTCGGCTTCAAGGCCGCCGACGCCGATGGCGATCACGCCCAGGGCATCGACGTGCGGGGTGTGGCTGTCGGTGCCGACGCAGGTGTCCGGGTAGGCCACGCCGCGCTCGGCATGGATCACCGGCGACATTTTCTCCAGGTTGATCTGGTGCATGATGCCGTTGCCTGGCTGAATCACGTCGACGTTCTTGAACGCCTTTTTGGTCCAGTTGATGAAGTGGAAACGGTCTTCGTTGCGGCGGTCTTCAATGGCGCGGTTCTTCTCGAACGCCTGCGGGTCGAAACCACCGCATTCCACCGCCAGGGAGTGGTCGACGATCAGTTGCACCGGTACCACCGGGTTGACCTGAGCCGGGTCACCGCCGCCTTCGGCGATGGCGTCGCGCAGGCCGGCGAGGTCGACCAGCGCGGTCTGGCCAAGAATGTCGTGGCACACCACACGGGCTGGGAACCAGGGGAAGTCGAGGTCGCGCTTGCGCTCGATCAGCTGGCCCAGCGAAGCATTGAGGCTGGCCGGGTCGCAGCGGCGCACGAGGTTTTCCGCCAGCACCCGCGAGGTATAGGGAAGACGGTCATAGGCGCCGGGCTTGATCGCATCGACAGCCGCACGGGCGTCGAAATAATCCAGGCCAGTGCCCGGCAGGTTCTTGCGAAATTCACTATTCATGGCACAGGGACTCAATCACGGTAAGGTCGAAAGCCAGCTACAAGCCCCAAGCCACTAGCGGCAAGCAAAGCAGATGAGTGGTGCGTCAGCATTTACTGCCGGGGCACATCCCTGCTGTTACTTGCAGCTTGGCGCTTCAAGCTTGCAGCTCGGCCTGGTCTCAGCGTTGTTCGATTGGCACGAACTTGCGCTGTTCGACGCCGGTGTACTCGGCGCTCGGGCGGATGATGCGGTTGTTGGCACGCTGTTCGAACACATGCGCCGCCCAGCCGGTCAGGCGCGAGCAGACGAAGATCGGGGTGAACAGCTTGGTCGGGATGCCCATGAAGTGGTACGCCGAGGCATGGTAGAAGTCGGCGTTGGGGAACAGTTTCTTCTGCTCCCACATGGTCTTGTCGATGGCTTCGGACACCGGGTACAGCACGGTATCGCCCACCTCGTCCGCCAGCTTCTTCGACCAGGCCTTGATCACTTCGTTACGCGGATCGGACTCTTTGTAGATGGCATGGCCAAAGCCCATGATCTTGTCCTTGCGCGCGAGCATCTGCAGCAGCTCGGTGACCGCTTCCTGCGGGCTCTGGAAGCGCTCGATCAGCTCCATCGCCGCTTCGTTGGCGCCGCCGTGCAACGGGCCGCGCAGCGAGCCGATGGCGGCGGTGACGCAGGAGTACAGGTCGGACAGGGTCGAGGCACAAACCCGCGCGGTGAAGGTCGAGGCGTTGAATTCGTGCTCGGCGTAAAGGATCAGCGAGACGTTCATCACCTTGACGTGCAGCTCGCTCGGCTTCTTGCCGTGCAGCAGGTGCAGGAAGTGGCCGCCGAGGGTGTCTTCGTCGCTGGTGCAGTCGATGCGCACGCCATGGTGGCTGAAGCGGTACCAGTAGCACATCACCGCCGGGAACAGCGCCAGCAAGCGGTCGGTCTTGTCGTGCTGCTGCGCAAAGGTCAGCTCCTGCTCCAGGGTGCCGAGCACCGAGCAACCGGTACGCATGACGTCCATCGGGTGGGCGTTGGCCGGAATGCGCTCAAGCACTTCCTTGAGGGCCTGCGGCAGGTCGCGCAGGGTTTTCAGCTTTTGCTGGTACTCGGCCAGTTGCGCCTTGCTCGGCAGCTCGCCGTACAGCAGCAGGTAGGCGACTTCTTCAAACAGCGCGTGCTCGGCCAGGTCGCGCACGTCGTAACCACGGTAGGTCAGGCCGGCACCGGCCTGGCCCACGGTCGACAGTGCGGTTTGCCCGGCCACTTGACCACGCAGGCCGGCACCGCTGAGTACTTTTGCTTCGGCCATTGTCTTTCTCCACTTTTGAAATTGTTATGGAATCTTGGCTAATCGCGGGGCAAGCCCGCTCCTACAGGTTCGAGCATTCAGCCCTTTTTCTGGGCGAACAGGGCGTCGAGCTTCTGCTCGAACACGTGGTAGTTGATGGCGTCGTACAGCTCCATGCGGGTCTGCATGGTGTCGATGACGTTTTTCTGCGTGCCGTCGCGGCGCAGCGCGGTGTAGACGTTTTCCGCGGCCTTGTTCATGGCACGGAAGGCCGACAGCGGGTACAGCACCAGCGAGACATCGACCGAGGCCAGCTCTTCGGTGGTGTACAAAGGCGTGGCGCCGAATTCGGTGATATTGGCGAGGATCGGGGCTTTGACCCGGTCGGCAAAGGTCTTGTACATCGAAAGCTCGGTGATGGCTTCCGGGAAGACCATGTCGGCGCCGGCTTCGATGCAGGCGGCAGCGCGGTCCAGTGCCGCTTCCAGGCCTTCAACGGCCAGGGCGTCGGTACGCGCCATGATCACGAAGCTGTCGTCGGTACGGGCATCAACGGCGGCCTTGATGCGGTCGACCATCTCCTGCTGGGTGACGATCTCCTTGTTCGGGCGGTGGCCGCAGCGCTTGGCGCCGACCTGGTCTTCGATATGAATGGCGGCAGCGCCGAACTTGATCATCGACTTGACCGTACGGGCGACGTTGAACGCCGAGGAGCCAAAACCGGTATCGACGTCGACCAGCAGCGGCAGGTCGCAGACGTCGGTGATGCGCCGTACGTCGGTCAGCACGTCGTCCAGGCCACTGATGCCCAGGTCAGGCAGGCCCAGGGAGCCTGCGGCAACACCGCCACCAGACAGGTAGATGGCCTTGAAACCGGCACGCTGGGCCAGCAGCGCGTGGTTGGCGTTGATCGCACCGACCACCTGCAACGGGTGTTCGGCGGCAACTGCATCGCGAAAGCGCTGGCCGGGACTGCTTTTCTGACTCATGACTCACCTCGTGGGCTGGTAGCGTCCAGATAGTGACGCTCGATGTTGCGTTTGGAGGCGCCGATGTGCCGGCGCATCAAGAGCTCGGCCAGTTCACCGTCACGGTCGGCGATGGCATCGAGAATCCGGTGGTGTTCGGCGAACGCCTGGCGTGGCCGGTTGGGCGTGGCGGAGAACTGGATGCGGTACATGCGCACCAGTTGATACAGCTCGCCGCAGAGCATCTGCACCAGGGTGCGGTTGCCGCTGCCCTGGATGATCCGGTAGTGGAAGTCGAAATCGCCTTCCTGCTGGTAATAGCCCAGGCCGGCCTGGAAGGTGGCGTCGCGCTCGTGGGTGTCGAGCACCCGGCGCAGCTCGTCGATCTCGGCTACGCTCATACGCTCGGCGGCCAGGCGGCAGGCCATGCCTTCGAGGGACTCGCGGATCTCGTACAGCTCGATCAGCTCGGCATGGCTGAGCGACACCACCCGCGCCCCGACATGCGGTACGCGCACCAGCAGGCGCTGGCCTTCCAGGCGGTGGATGGCCTCGCGCAGCGGCCCGCGGCTGATGCCGTAGGTGCGTGCCAGCTCCGGCTCCGAGATCTTGCTGCCGGGGGCGATCTCGCCTTTGACGATGGCCGCCTGGATACGCCGGAAGACGTTTTCCGAGAGGGTTTCGCTGTCGTCTGCCACTGTGCCGGGGGCTTGGGCTGTGTCCAGCATATTGTCGACACCTCATAAATCAATGAGGGCAAAACTAGCTAAATTGGCATGCGGAGTCAAAGACAAAATGAACATTGTCGACAATCGTCTAAGAACGAACTTCAAGGTGTCCGCTGTTGTCTGAGTCCAGCCGCTGGCGCCAGCACACCAGCGTGATAGAATGCCGCGCCTCCCGACGGGGCACGAATAGTGTGTCTGTCATCTGTTTATGCAGGTGCCAGGTAAACGAGGAAGCTTGCGCAGTACTGCCAGTGGCCTTGACCCGAACATCGCACAGCACCGCGCCAGGATTTATGAGACTTACGCCCCTCCCCCTGTTGTTCAGCCTCTGTCTGTTGCCGGCCCTGGGCCAGGCTGCGGAAAAGACCGTGTACGGCCTTAATGAATACGCCCGCCTGGCCGATATCGACCTGGAAGTGGCGGCCAAACTCGACACCGGGGCCAAGACCGCCTCGCTCAGTGCCCGCGACATCAAGCGCTTCAAGCGCAATGGTGAGTCATGGGTGCGCTTCTACCTGGCAATTGACGCTGCCCACTCGCATCCGATAGAACGACCACTGGCCCGCGTCAGCAAGATCAAGCGACGCGCCGGAGATTACGACCCGGACGAAGGCAAGGCCTATACCGCCCGCCCGGTGATTGCCATGAACATCTGCATGGGTACGGCCCTGCGCAGCATCGAAGTGAACCTGACCGACCGCAGCGCGTTCCAGTATCCGCTGCTGATCGGCTCCGAGGCCCTCAAGCACTTCGACGCGCTGGTCGATCCAAGCCTTAAATACGCTGCCGGCAAACCCGCCTGCGCCACTGACGCTCACACCGCAGAGTAATCCTGATGCGCTCTCTTACCCTCCATCTGAAAGTCCTGATTACCGTCCTGGTGCTACTGGGCATCCTGGTCACGGCCTATCAGATCTTCTTTCTCGGCATTCCGGTGACCGAGGACGAAACCGATGACCTGTGGAACATCGACGCCAAGGTCGAGTTCGTCGCCAGCCCCAAGGACCCGGTCAAGGTCCAGATGTTCGTGCCGCCGCTGAGCCGCGACTATGTGAGCCTCAACGAGAGTTTCATCTCCAACAACTACGGCGTCAGCGTCAACCGCGTCGACGGCAACCGCAAGGTGACCTGGTCGGCCCGTCGCGCCAGCGGCAACCAGACCCTCTACTACCGTCTGGTGCTGACCAAGCGCTACAGCACCGAAAAAGCCAAGATCAAAGGCCCGACCTTCCGCGACAGCCTGGCGGTAGAAGGCCCCGAGAAGATCGCCGCCGAAGCCCTGATGGCGCCTATTCGCCAGCACTCGGCCGACGTCGAAACCTTTGTTGGCGAGACCATCAAGCGGGTCAACAACCTCAACGACGACAACGTCAAGCTGCTGCTGGCCGGCGATACCTCGTCGCTGAACAAGGCCAAGGTCATCGACCTGCTGCTGTCGATTGCCCACGTGCCGGTGGAGAAGGTCCACACCATCCGCCTGGTCGCCGACCAGCCGCAAACTCCTGAACTGTGGCTGCGCAGCTTCAACGGCAGCGACTGGCTGTACTTCAACCCGGACACCGGCGAGCAAGGCCTGCCGGCCGACCGCCTGCTGTGGTGGACCGGTGACGACAACCTGATCACCGTCGATGGCGGCAAGAAAGCCAACGTCAGCTTCAGCCTCAACAACAGCGAAATGAACGCCATTCGCCTGGCCAAGCTGACCGACGAGAACACCGACGCCGACTTCCTCGAGTACTCGCTGTACGGCCTGCCGCTGCAGACCCAGCAGACCTTCATGATCATGGTGATGATCCCGATCGGCGTGCTGGTGATCCTGGTGCTGCGCAACCTGATCGGCATCCAGACCCTGGGTACCTTCACCCCGGTGCTGATCGCCCTGGCCTTCCGCGAAACCCAGCTGGGCTTCGGCATCATCCTGTTCACGGTGATTACCGCGCTCGGGCTGTCGCTACGCTCCTACCTTGAACACCTTAAGTTGCAGATGCTGCCGCGCCTGTCGGTGGTGCTGACCTTCGTCGTGGTATTGATCGCCGCCATCAGCCTGTTCAGCCACAAGCTGGGCCTGGAACGCGGCCTGTCGGTCGCGCTGTTCCCGATGGTGATCCTGACCATGACCATCGAACGCCTGTCGATCACCTGGGAAGAACGCGGCGGCGGCCATGCCATGAAAGTGGCGATCGGCACCCTGTTTGCTGCCTCCCTGGCGCATCTGTTGATGAGCGTGCCGGAGCTGGTGTACTTCGTCTTCACCTTCCCGGCGGTACTGCTGATTCTGGTGGGCTTCATGCTGGCGATGGGTCGCTACCGCGGCTACCGCCTGACGGAGCTGGTGCGTTTCAAGGCTTTCGTGAAGGCTGACGCCTGATGTTCGGTCTCTGGAAAACCTGGAAAGCCCTGGAGGCCCGGGGCATCATGGGTATCAACCGGCGCAATGCGGACTACGTCCTCAAGTACAACAAGCGCCATTTGTACCCTATCGTCGACGACAAGATCATCACCAAGGAGCGTGCGATCCAGGCCGGCATCCATGTGCCGGAAATGTACGGGATCATCTCCACCGAGAAAGAGATCGACAAGCTCGGCGAGATCATCGGCGGGCGCAGCGACTTCGTCGTCAAGCCTGCCCAGGGTGCCGGCGGCGACGGCATCCTGGTGGTTGCCGATCGCTTCGAAGACCGTTACCGCACGGTCTCGGGCAAGATCATCAGCCATGAGGAAATCGAGCACCAGATCTCCAGCATCCTCACCGGCCTGTACTCGCTGGGCGGTCACCGCGACCGCGCCTTGATCGAGTACCGCGTTACCCCCGACCAGATCTTCAAGAGCATCAGCTACGAAGGCGTGCCGGACATCCGCATCATCGTGCTGATGGGCTACCCGGTGATGGCCATGCTGCGTTTGCCCACCCGCCAGTCCGGCGGCAAGGCCAACCTGCACCAGGGCGCCATCGGCGTCGGCGTCGACCTGGCCACCGGCGTGACCCTGCGCGGTACCTGGCTGAACAACATCATCAGCAAGCACCCGGACACCACCAACGCGGTGGACGGCGTGCAACTGCCGAACTGGGACGGCTTCATGAAGCTTGCCGCCGGCTGTTACGAGCTGTGCGGCCTGGGCTACATCGGTGTCGACATGGTGCTGGACCAGGACAAGGGCCCGTTGATCCTCGAACTCAACGCCCGCCCCGGCCTGAACATCCAGATCGCCAACGACTGCGGCCTGACCCTGCGCACCCACGCGGTGGAAGCGCACCTGGAGCAACTGGCCAAAGACGGCCGCCAGGAAAGCCCCGAAGAACGCGTACGCTTCGCCCAGGAGCTGTTCGGCCACGTGCCGAGCTGAGTCCACATCCTGTGCGCGCCAGCCTGCCCGGCTGGCGCGCCCTGGAGCCTCTATGTCGTAGTCAGCGCTAGGAGCATTTCCTACAGAGGACTACAATCGCCTCCCCGCATTCATAGCTGTTACTTGCATGCCGACCTGTACGCTCCACCCCCTGCCCTACCAGGCCGACCCTGCGGCCTACTTCGCGCGTATTCGCCAGGCGCCCGGCGCCGTGTTGCTCGACAGCGCCCGGCCTAGCGCCGAACGCGGCCGCTTTGACCTGCTCAGCGCCTGGCCGCTGCAAACCCTGGCGCCCGCGATGGATGAACGTGGTAGCGCCTACCTGCAACGGCTGCGTGAAAGCCTGGCGCAACTGGGCCAGGCGCAGGTACCGGATGGCATCGAGTTGCCGTTTGCCGGCGGCCTGATCGGTTACCTGAGCTACGACTTTGGCCGGCGCCTGGAGCAACTGCCAAGCATCGCTGTCGATGACCTGGGCCTGGCCGATGCCAGCCTTGGCCTGTATGCCTGGGCACTGATCAGCGATCACCGCCTGCACAGTAGCCAGCTGCTGTTTCACCCAAGCCTGGCTGCAGCCGAACGTCAGCGCCTGATCGAACTGTTCGAGGCGCCACCCGCTATCGATACCGCCAGCTTCGCCCTGCAAGCACCGATGCGCGGCGATATCAGCGCACACAGCTACCGCCAGGCCTTCGACCGCGTGCAGCAGTACATTCATGCCGGCGACTGCTACCAGATCAACCTCACCCAACGCTTTCGCGCGCCCTGCCAGGGCGACCCCTGGCACGCCTACCAGGCCCTGCGCCAGGCCTGCCCGACGCCGTATTCGGGGTTCCAGTTGCTGGCCGACGGCAGCGCGCTGCTGAGCTTCTCGCCTGAGCGTTTCATCCAGGTCAGCAATGGCCAGGTCGAAACCCGGCCGATCAAGGGCACCCGCCCGCGCAGCAGCGATGCCGACGAAGATGCGCGCAACGCCGCCGAACTGCTGGGCAGCAGCAAGGATCGCGCAGAGAACCTGATGATCGTCGACCTGCTGCGCAACGACCTGGGGCGCACCTGCGAGATCGGTTCGGTGAAGGTCCCGGAGCTGTTCAGCCTGGAGAGCTACCCCAACGTCCATCACCTGGTCAGCAGCGTCACCGGGCGCCTGGCGGCCGGCAAGGACGCCCTGGACCTGATCGCTGACAGCTTCCCCGGCGGCTCGATCACCGGCGCACCGAAAATCCGCGCCATGCAGATCATCGACGAGCTGGAACCCAGCCGTCGGGCGCTGTACTGCGGGTCGTTGCTGTATGTGGATGTGCGCGGCGAGATGGACAGCTCAATCGCCATCCGCAGCCTGCTGGTCAAGGACGGTCAGGTGTGCTGCTGGGGGGGTGGCGCAGTGGTGGCGGATTCGGACTGGCAGGCGGAGTACGAAGAGTCGATCACCAAGGTCAAGGTGTTGCTCGAGACCTTGCAAGGCCTCTGAAAAGCATCGCGGGGCAAGTCGAGGCGGCGGTGCGACGCCTCGACTTGCCCCGCGATGAGGCCCTACAGGCTCAACGAGCGGTTCGAAGCCTTGATGAACTCTTTCTTCAGCGCCGCAAAATCATGCACCGCCGGGAACTGCGGAAACTCGCGGATCACGTTCTCCGGCGCATGGAACAGAATCCCCGCATCTGCCTCGCCGAGCATGGTGGTGTCGTTGTATGAATCACCTGCGGCAATCACCCGGTAGTACAGGCTCTTGAAGGCCAGCACCGACTGGCGCTTGGGGTCTTTCTGGCGCAGCTGGTAGCCGGTCACCCGGTCGTTTTCGTCGGTGATCAACCGGTGGCAAAGCAGCGTCGGGAAGCCCAGCTGGCGCATCAGCGGCTGGGAGAACTCGTAGAAAGTGTCGGAAAGAATCACCACCTGGAAACGCTCACGCAGCCAGTCGACGAACTCGATGGCGCCGTCCAGTGGCTTGAGCGTGGCGATCACCGCCTGGATATCGGAAAGCTTCAGGCCGTGCTCATCGAGGATGCGCAGGCGCTGTTTCATCAGCACGTCGTAATCGGGAATGTCACGGGTGGTGGCCCGCAGCGATTCGATTCCGGTTTTTTCCGCGAAGGCGATCCAGATTTCCGGGACCAATACGCCTTCCAGGTCGAGACAGGCAATTTCCACAGCACACTCCTCGAACAACGCCAAAAATGGGAAGCCGCACTCTACATGCGCGGCGTCTACCCGGGCAATTTTTGTTAAGATCAGGGCATTACGAGCGCCAAGCGCCATTCAATGACCGGAAGCCGCCTGATGAGCCAACCCTTCGACGTCGCCGCCCTGGCCGCGACCTACGCCAACAAGTCGCCGCAAGACATCCTCAAGCTGGCCTTCGAGCACTTCGGCGATGACCTGTGGATTTCCTTCAGCGGCGCCGAGGACGTGGTGCTGGTGGACATGGCCTGGAAGCTCAACAAGAACCTCAAGGTGTTCAGCCTGGATACCGGCCGCCTGCACCCGGAAACCTACCGTTTCATCGACCAGGTGCGCGAACAGTACCAGCTGCCGATCGAAATCCTTTCCCCCGACCACAGCAAGCTCGAGCCCTTCGTCAAGGAAAAAGGCCTGTTCAGCTTCTACAAGGACGGCCATGGCGAGTGCTGCGGCATCCGCAAGATCGAGCCGCTGCGGCGCAAGCTGAGCACTGTCAGCGCCTGGGCCACCGGCCAGCGCCGCGACCAGAGCCCGGGCACCCGCAGCCAGGTGGCGGCGCTGGAAATCGACAGCGCCTTCTCGAGCCCCGAGCACACCCTGTACAAGTTCAACCCGCTGGCACAGATGAGCAGTGAGGAAGTCTGGGGTTACATCCGCATGCTCGAGCTGCCGTACAACAGCCTGCACGAGCGCGGCTTCATCAGTATCGGCTGCGAGCCCTGCACCCGCCCGGTGCTGCCGAACCAGCACGAGCGCGAAGGCCGCTGGTGGTGGGAAGAGTCGACCCAGAAGGAATGCGGGCTGCACGCCGGCAACCTGATCACCAAGGGTTGACTTCCTCGCGCTGGCAATAGCGCTCCAGGTGCTGCTCAAGGTCGATAATCGCCTGGCGCAGCATCTGCACCAGCTGGCTGATGCGGTGGGCCGGCGCCTGTGTACTGCAGGCCTGTTCCAGCTGCACACAAACTGCCAACACCTCATGAGCACGGATCATCCGCGCCCCGCCCTTGAGCCGATGCACCAGGTCGGCCAACGCCACCCGATCCTTACCATCGTGCAACCGGTCCAGACCGCGCAGGTCCTGGCGATTGCTGCTGACCAGATCGCCGAGCAGGGCCCGGACCTTGTCCTGATCACCGGCGGCCAGCACCAGCAGGCTGGAGATGTCCATGCCCGGTAGCACCGGCGCTGCCTGGGCCACCACCGGCACCGCGACACGGCCCGTCAGGCCCTCCAGCGCCTGCTGCAGATCGTCGATGCTCAAGGGCTTGAACAGGCAGGCATTCATTCCCGCCGCCAGGCAGCGGGCACGTTCCGACGCCTGGGCATTGGCGGTAACCGCCAGCACCCGGCAAGCCTCGCGGCCGGCGCGCCGCTCATGCTCGCGGATCGCCCTGGCCAGCCGATAGCCATCGAAGATCGGCATGTTGCAGTCGGCGATGACCACATCGAACGACTCGCGCAGCCAGCAGCGCAAGCCCTCGCCGCCGTGTTCGCAGACCCGCACGCGATGGCCCAGGTAACCGAGCTGGTGCATGAGCAGGATGCGATTGGCCGGGTAGTCATCCACCACCAGCACCTTCAGCGGCTTGCTCAGGCTGGCGCTCTCCCGGCGCCGGCCCGGAGCGTCGCTGGACGCCGCCGGTGGCAGGCAGGCCAGGTTCAACTGCACCTCGACACGGGTACCGACACCGATACTGCTGTCCAGCTGCATACGCCCGCCCATCAGCTCGCACAGCATCCGGCAGATGCTCAGCCCCAGCCCGGCACCATTGCGCCCGGCCTGGCGGTTGTTGCTGGCCTGGCAATAGGGCGTACCCAGGCGTGACAAATCGGCCATGGGAATGCCGACGCCGGTATCTTCCACCACCAGGCTCACCTCCACGCGGCGCAGCCGGCGCTGGGTGTGCAGGCGCACACGCACCGAGCCTTCACGGGTGAACTTGATGGCATTGCTGATCAGGTTGGAGAGAACCTGCTTGAAGCGCAGGGCGTCGAGCAGCACGTCGCTGTCCAGGGCGCCGGTAACCTCCAGGTGCAGGCGCAGGCCCTTGCCCAGGGCTTGCTGTTCAAACATGCGCACCACCCCTTCGACCTGCTGGCGCAGCTGGGTGCGGCGCGGTTCAAGGAGCAAATGGCCGGATTCGATGCGGGTGACATCCAGCACATCGCCGAGCAGTTCAAGCAGGCCACGCGCCGAGCTTGAGGCCACCTCGATAGCCAGCCGGTCGAGCACCCCCTGATCGGCCTTTTCCTGGGCCAGTTCGAGCATGCCCAACAGGGCGTTCATCGGCGTGCGGATCTCGTGGCTCATGGTCGCCAGAAACGTCGTCTTGGCCTGGTTGGCCGCCTCTGCCTGTTCCTTGGCCGCTTGCAGTTCAGCATACATCTCGGTCAGGGCACGCTCGGCCCGTTCGCACTTGCGGATTGACTGGCGCAGGTAGTGAATCCACACCAGCGCCAGCGCCAGCAAGCTGCCGACCACGGCACAAGCCTGGGCAATCAGGCGCCCGTTTTCGTGCCAGAAACTGTCGACAATCGCCAGCGTGGGGTGTTGCGCCACCACCGCATGCGCTTGCGCCTCAAAGGCGTGCAGGCCGCGGATGGCATCCGGCCAGATGCCTGGCGCTACCTCTTCGGCCCCGGCCACTGTGGCCAGGCACTGCAGTACCAGCAACACCAGCGCCTGCAGCAAGCGAGCATGCACACAATTGGGCAACCTAAATGAGCAGGTTGCGCTTGGCGACATCCGCCAGGTCCACCAATGATTTGACCCTCAATTTCTCGATCAGACGGGTTTTGTACGTGCTGATGGTCTTGTTGCTCAACAGCATCGCGTCGCCGATGGCCTTGTTGCTCAGGCCGCGGGCCAGTTGCTGCAGCACCAGCAGTTCACGGTTGGTCAGGCTGGCGATGCACTCGGCTTCCGAGGCGCGCACATCGACCCTGCTCACCGAGCTCAAGGCGACTTCAGGGAAGTAGGTGTAGCCGGACATGACCGCATGCACGGCCTTGCTCAGCTCGCATAAATCGTCGGTTTTCGATACATAGCCGACCGCGCCGGCCTTCATGCAGCGCAGGGAAAAATAATCAGCCTGCTGAGAGGTCAGGATCAGAATTTTCAGCGCAAGCTTCATTGCTTTGACCCGGGCAATCACCTCCAGGCCGTCCAGGCCCGGAATGCTGATATCGAGGATCATCAGGTCAGGGCTCAGCTCACGAGCCAGGCGCACGGCATCGATGCCGTTGTCGGTTTGGCCGACGACTTCGAAGCGCTCGCTGACCAGCAGCAGGTTGACGCTGGAGCGAATAAACGGGTGATCGTCCACGATCAGAACACTACTCATACCTTCCCTCATACCACGACGGTGACTCGGTCCGATTCACCCCTTGAAGGCAATTTCGCGACGTTGCTCGCCCTCTACCAGCTCAAAGCGATAGTGGCGCCCGGCCTGTTTCTCGAATGCACGGACCTTGCCCGGCAACACATGGTGCTTGGTCGCCGGGGCGCAGTCCTTGTTGCCGGCGGCGCAATCATTGAAATGATCGAGGACGATGGTGGTGTTGCCCTTGTTGGGAATCAGAAAGCGCCCGGCCTCATGCTCGACTTCGACCTGGTAGCGGCTGGCCTGGGGCCGCACGAACAGGATCGAGCCGTAGCCGGCCAAAATGTTGACCCCGACCTTGAGGGCGTTTTCATAGCGCTCGGCTTCGTCTTCGGTCACGGCAAAACCGTCGTTGACCTCCGGCAGCACCGGGATGAAACGCAGCCTGAAATAGCGCTCGTGTTCACGCTCGCCGCGATACAGCAGGCGCACCGCCTGCATGCCATTGGCGGGGATGATCAACCGCGCCGGGCTCACCACCAGGCCACGCTGCAACGCCTCGCGGCCGTCCATCTCGACTTCGCGGGCCTGGCCCTGCTCATCGTAGACCAGCTCGGCGACGCTGACTTTGACGAAGGCGGTGGTATCGCCAGCATTGCGCACGCGCTTGAGCAACGTGCTCTTTTCACCGTCGAGGTAATCGTAGAAGGTCCCGATGTTGAGCTCGGGCCCGGCGAGCGCAGCGCTCGCCACCAGTATCCATAGCAGCGGTACCGCCAGTATTCCTTTCATGTCGTTTAGCTCCCAGCTCAACTGGCCAATTAATATCATTCTCATCCACCCGGTCTGTCCGGGCAACCGGCAGGGGCCGTAGGAAACTTCCTTAACTGACAGCGAAACTTCCAATTGCCCCGTTCGGGGGTTGCTTAAAGCGCAGCATCCAGTACCAGCGTCACATCGCCCTGGAAGGTTTCGCCCGGGTACCCAAGCATCGAGGCGGTATCGGCCTGGGACACTTCGAACAGCAAGCGCGCCTGACGGTCGAGCGTGGCCTCGACGGTATCGATGTGCAGCGCCGCCGGCGCGCCGACCGGCAACACCAGGGCGTCCACCGGCGCGCCCTGGTGCTTCATGCTGGACGGCAGGGTCAGGGCGACTTTCAGCGGAACCTGGTGGCCGTCGCGGCCGCGAATGCCGCAGCGCCCACCCAGGTCGTATTCGCAGCGGGTGTGCACGCTGATCGCACCGGTGGTCCAGATCTGGAATGGCAACACCCGGTACAAGCGCTGAGGCGGCGTGCCGCGATTGATCCAGCTTGCCCAGCCACCGGGCGGTTCGAGTACTGCACGTTCGGAGCCGGGAGGAAACTCGAGTTTCAAGGGGTGTCTGACAATAAATTCGAAATCCAGAATCAACCTGTCCGGCGTCGCCGAAACGACTTGGTTACCAAGGTCAAAGTCTGAGCCCGCTCCACCAACGCTCCATGGCAACTGGCCGCGATAGACGCCGTTTTTCAGTGTTAAGGCGGACGGCAACTGTAGTGTGAAGGATATGCCCATGACCTCGGTACGGACATCATTGACAACCCCTTGCGTAGGGTCCCGATCCAGAATGTAACAACCACGAGCCGGGTCCTGGATCTGCGCGAACAGCTGAGTATTGAGGGTCCCAAGCCCGCGCCATGCCAAGCCCGAACACCCGCCGAGACCCTCCCATACCAACTGAGGTCTGGTAGCCGTGCCTCTGAGGCCGATATGGGTCGCCTTGAACGCAGCACTGAACGAATCTCCTCGTTCATTGACCAGATTCAGAGACGTCACGTCCGGCAGCTTGAAGAAATACCTGTCCCTCCAATTCGACGCATAATTGATGCCTCGGGTGCGAAAGCTCACCGGCAAATTGACGGTGTATTTGTGTTCATTGTGTTGATTACAGGTCGCCAGCCCCGAACAGAACTGCGCCGACGGCGTGGTGTAGACGAACGCGTCTGGCCTGTAACCCGGCCGAGGGCCCTTGTACTCAAAAGTGATGTTCACCACACTGGCCTCGGCCTGTGTACTGAACAGCCCCGGCAGACCGCCTCCTGAGACACCAATGAACACGGCAAGCGCCGCGCCCAAGCATTTTCGCAATTGCCGCATCACGCATCCTCCTTTGTTGGTTTCAGTTCGGCCCGGGCCACGTTGGCTCCGGCGCAGGTCAGGTCGCCGACCAGCAGGACGTCGTTCTCACGGGTGTACTTGCCTTGATCGAAACTGACCAGGCACAAGGCTTCGGCGCCTCGGCGAATTTCCAGGGTGGGTGTCGACTCGCTCATTTCGATGGCGAAGAAACCGTCCGCTTCACTGACACTGCGACTGGCGTGGTTGATCACCATTGCCCCCCTGAGCGGCTGGCCTTTAGCATCGACCAGTCGACCGATCACCGTGAGGGTCTGCATCACGCGGATCTGGTGATAGCCCACCCCGCCACGGTTGAGGTGATACTCGACTGCCGAGGGCTGGATGACCGCAGCATGGGCGTCCGTGCCTTCGAAATCGAAGTGCACCTGGCCGGCCTTGTAGGCGCTGACCGGAATGACATTGCGCCCCGGGCGCAGCACGGCACTGTGGCCGTGATGGTCGTCGGCGCGCATGCGCAGGCCCTGCAGGTCCGACTCGACATCGACAATCAGGCCGGCCTCGTGGGGCAGGTACTGCCCGGACATCGCCACCTGGCCGGCGCCGATCGCCACCACGCTGTCGAGGTTCAAACCGGCGGTCAGTTCGCCGTTGTAGGACGAGCTTTGGGCATAGGCATCGCCATGCAGCAGCGGGCTCTCGAACAGGGCACTGCCGCCAAAGCCGGTGCCATAACGGTCCAGCGAAACCGTGCCGGCCAGGCTCTGCAGTGCGCCGTAGTCGACATCTTGCTGATAGGTCAGCGAAGCGTTCTGATCGCGCCCGCCGTCGCGGGACGTGCGGCTGCCCAGGGTTGCCGAAATCCTGCGGCCCGGCCCGCCGAGGCTCATGCTCATGCTCAAGGTGACGCCGCGGTTGCGCGCATCACCCGAGCTGCTGGTGCCAGGGCGATCGAACACCGACAGCCGCCAGTGGGTATCGGAGTCCAGCAACTTGCCAAAATAGCCCCAGCCGACATCGAACCCGGTGCCGTTTGCGCCAGTACCACTGCTATGGGAAACCCGTACGGTAGCGGTACTGTGGCGATCGACCCGGTGGTTCAGCGACAGCGCGCTCTGGCGCACCTCGCGCACGCTGAAGTCGCGCTGCGCGCCAGGCTGATCGTCTTCGAACCTGCGGCTGTCCAGCCATGAGCGGCTCTGGCTGAACACCAGCGAGCCCGAGGCATAGTTGTAGATGCCTTGCAGGTCGTAGCCGTTACCCTGATCTTCGGTGTGAAAAACGCTGCCATAGAGCTTGAACGGATCGAGCACATCCCAGTCCAGCGAGCTGCCGTATTGCATGAGTTCATCGATGCGCTGGGCCGAGAGCCCGAGCACTGCCCGCGGGTGCAACAGGTAATTGGTAAAGACCCCGGCCGTCAGGCTGTTGTCATAGTCCTTGTCCCAATTGCTCCACAAGGTGCTCTGCTGCCCGACATAAACGTTGTAGCGCCATGGCGACTCGGCGTTGTTCCAGTTCGAGGGTTTGTAGATGAAGGCCTCGCTGCGCGAGGTTTCCTGGTTGTCTTCAATCAGGCGAACTTCTACTTCATAAATGCCTCCCGGCAGCACCCGGGTATCCAGCGCCTGCAAACCGGCCTGCACCGCCTGGCTGTTGATCAGCACACCATCACGGTAGATTTCGGCGATAGCCGAGCGGTTCGGGGTGACATAGATGGGCGTGGCGCTGGCCTGGCCATTATTGACCGCCAGGCTGTCACTGCTGCCGAGCATCAGGCCGCGGGTGGTATCGGGCAGGTTGCCGAGCAGGCGCGGCTGGCGGGTCAGGCCCTGGGCACCCGGGGTAAAGTAGCCCAGGCGAAAGAAATGCTGGTCGTGCACACGCTCGGCATAGAGCTGGTCGACACGGTGCCGGGTTTGCTCGGCGTAGTCGCTGTTGCGGTCGAACTGCGCCTCGCCAACGGCAGTCCAGTTGCCGACGCTGCCCTGTCCCTGTACGGCATAACGGCCGGTGGTTTCCAGGTCGCCGCCGACCAGGTTCAACTGGTTGCGCAGCAGCAAGCCGTGGCTGCCACGTTCGGGCAATTGATGATAAAGCGACGGCTGATCGCTGCGTTCCGCTGCCGAGGTCAGGATCGACAACTGCGAATTGACCAGGCTGTAGTGCAAGGCCACCAGCCCCAGCGGGCAACTGGACAGGCAGTTGCCCAGCAACCTCGGCTCCTGCAACTGTTCGCGCCAGCGTGAACGCTCGCTGTCAGCGGCCTGGCTGTCGAAGGTGTCGGTAAAGTCGAGCAGGTGCACGCGCTCATCGCGCGATAGCACCACCAGCGCATCACCCAGGTAGCGACCATCGAGGTCGACGCGGACCGCCAGGGGCACATCAAAGAAGTGCTCGCTGAATTCTTGCGGCAAGCCTTGCGCCTGGCTCAACACCCCCAAGGGCCCGGCCGCTCCCCGGGCATCGGCCCAGGCACAGGCAGAACTGCAGAGCACAACCCAACCCAGGGCCCGTCGAACGGATGCAGCGAGAGACAAGTAATTGGCCATGTCCATTTTTCACAGGCAATATTCACCCCGTACTCATCCAAACGAAGGAGCACCGGGGTGAATAGAAGGGGACAAAAAAACGCCGGCTGGCGACTTACGGCGAAACGGTCTCGAACAGCATGTTGACGATGCCCTGGTAGTTGCCTGGCACGTAGCCGCCAGCACCGGCCGACTGCGCGGCCACATCGAAGGCCACCAGGGTGCCGGCCGCCGCTGCGGCTGCCGGCACTACCGGCACCGAGGTGGTGGTCAGGTCGGTGCCGTTGACCGCGACGTCCAGACCGATGCTGTTGGCGCCGCTGTTGATCACTGCCGGGCTGAGCAGACGGGCGGAAATCGCCCCGGTGGTGCTCTTGACCTGCAATTGCTTGCGGATCGGCTCAAGCGATTCGCGCAGGGCGTTCCAGGCCATGTTCTGCGGTTCGTTCATCCAGTTGCCGCCCACCGGCTCGACATAAAAGTTCTCGGTCGGAACGGTGGCGGTTACGGTGACTTGTTTCTCCAGTGGGTCGGCGGCAAATACATTACCAACGGCCAGCAAGGCGAGCGGCAGGGCCAGAAAAGTGCGCTTCATGAATTGATCTCCTCGAATTGACCTGTGCAATCGTCACAGGCGACGTGCCAACGGCGAATGCCGCACCGCACAGGGCGGTTGGCGAGGAGGATTATTCGGCAGATATCCGACGCAAAAAGTCGGACCACTCCCAGCAGGATTGGGAAATTTCCCAAAGAGCGTTAGCGTTCAATCGCACAAAAAAAAGGTTCTTCACGGAATCCCGGGGGCTATGATTCTTGGGTTGGGTTGCGGGCTTATCCATTCGGTGTGGCGCTGCTGGCCCCACACTGAATGGATAAACTCGCAGCCTCAACATCCCAACCCGGGATTCCGTGAAGAGCCAAAAAAAAGCGCCCGTTCAAGGGCGCTTTCTGCACATCGTCTATCAGGGTTCGGATCAATGCACCGGCAGCTCGACACCTTCGAACAGCTCTTCAAGCTCCTGCTTGTTGTGGCAGGCGATCGCCTTGGCCATCACTTCGCGGGTCAGGTGCGGGGCGAACTTCTCGATGAAGTCGCACATGAAGCCACGCAGGAAGGTGCCACGCCGGAAACCGATCTTGGTCACGCTGGACTCGAACAGCTCGCTGGCATCAAGCACCACCAGGTCATTATCGAGCTTGGTGTCGACCGCCATCTTGGCCACGATACCCACGCCCAGGCCCAGGCGCACGTAGGTCTTGATCACGTCGGCGTCGGCAGCAGTGAACACCACCTTCGGAGTCAGGCCGCGGTGGCTGAAGGCTTCATCGAGCTTGGAGCGGCCGGTGAAACCAAACACGTAGGTAACGATCGGGTATTCGGCCAGGGCTTCGAGGGTGAGCTTTGGCAGTTTGGTCAGCGGGTGGCCCTGAGGCACCACCACGCAGCGATTCCAGCGATAGCAGGGCATCATCACCAGGTCGCCGAACAGCTCCAGGGCTTCAGTGGCGATGGCGAAATCGACGGTGCCGTCGGCGGCCATTTCGGCAATCTGCATCGGCGAGCCCTGGTGCATGTGCAGGGCCACTTCCGGGTACTGCTTGATGAAGCTGCTGATCACCGGTGGCAGGGCATAACGCGCCTGGGTGTGAGTGGTGGCGATCGACAGGGTGCCCTTCTTCTCGTTGGAGAATTCCTGGGCAATCTGCTTGATGCTTTCGACCTTGCGCAGGATCTCGCCGGCGGTGGTGATGATGCGCTCACCGGCCGGGGTCACGCGGGTCAGGTGCTTGCCACTGCGGGCGAACACTTCGACGCCCAGCTCGTCCTCGAGCAGGCGGATCTGCTTACTGATGCCCGGCTGGGAGGTATACAGGCTCTGCGCTGTCGCGGAGACGTTGAGGTCGTGGTGCGCCACTTCCCAGATGTAGCGCAATTGTTGAAGCTTCATAGGTATCCCTCAAATCAGCTGGGCGTCACCGGCAGCAGCGACGATTTATAACTATATTAGTGGTTTGAAGAATAAATCTAGAACTATTTTAGCAGTCTTCAAGGAACCCACCTACGTCACCCAGTTAAGACTTCCTACGACCGAGATGTTGCGCGAGCGGCACCATGTACACCGGCACCGGCGACAGCTGCAGCAAGCGCACGGCGGTGCGGCCAATCGGAATGTCGACGCCGGCGCCCTGGCTGTGGCTGCCGAAGATCAGCAGGTCGACACTCAGGCGCTGGGCCTGCTCGAGAATCACCTGCGCCGGGTCGCCCTGGCGCACGCGCACGGCCTTGATCAGGGCCAGATCGGCCTCCTCGCCTAATTCGTCACGAAAGTTTTCCAGAACCCGCTGCTCGATGTTGGCCATCACCGTGGTGACGCCTTCGCTGTGCAGTTCATCGAGGGTCTGCTCGTCCAGATAGCTTTGCAGCAGTGATTCGGCGAACTGGCCCATGGGCTCGACTGCATGAATGACGTAGAGCTCTGCGTTGAAGGTCCGCGCCAGCGCCAGCGCGTGTTGCATGACAAAAGGCGCGTACACACCGAGGTCAGTGGCATACAGCATGGAACGGATCATTCGACCTCCTCGACTGCCACGACGGCAGAGCAAGCTTCAGCTTAGCAGCGCCAAGATCGGCCGCAGGGCCGTCCGGCGCCGAGGTTTGCCAGTCAGCCCAGGGTCGGTTCGTTGCTGATCCCATGAGGCACATGGCCAGTGGCGACGACGCTGCGGGCCCGTTCGCAATGGCCGGCCTGATCGTCGAAGAACACATCGGCAGCGAAGGCTTCGAGGAACGCCGATTTGTCCAGGCCGCCAAGAAACAGCGATTCGTCCAGGCGAATATCCCATTCGCGCAAGGTGCGGATCACCCGCTCATGGGCCGGTGCCGAACGGGCGGTGACCAGCGCCGTGCGGATCGGGCAGGCGCCTTGCGGGAACTCCTTTTGCAAAAGGTTCAGCGCCGCCAGGAACGGCTTGAACGGCCCGCCACGCAACGGTTCACGCGCCGATTGACGCTCGCTGGCCTGAAACGCTTCGAGGCCGCCGAGCTGGTAGACTCGCTCGGACTCATCGGAGAACAGCACCGCGTCGCCGTCAAAAGCGATGCGCAGCTCGTCACTGGCCGCACGCTGGGCGCCACCGGAGAGAATAGTGGCGGCGGCAAAGCCAGCCTCCAGGGCGCTGCGTACGTCATCGGCATCGGTGGACAGGAACAGGTGACAACCAAACGCCGCCAGATACGGATAAGGACTACGACCGCCGACGAAGGCGGCGCGGTAAATACCCAGGCCGTGATGCTCGATCGAATTGAACACCCGCAAGCCGGTATCGGCGCTGTTGCGCGACACCAGCACCACCTCGACCCGCGACTGGCCAAGATGGGCATTCAGACCCAGAAGCTTTTGCACCAACGGGAAAGCGTCACCGGGTTCAAGCACTTCGTCTTCGTGTTCGATCTGGTACTGGCGATACGCCTCAACACCCTCGGCCAGGTACAGCCGATGGCTCTCGCTGAGGTCGAACAGCGCCCGGGAGGAGATGGCGACGACCAGTTTGTCACCGAGGTTCTTGCTCATATGCTGCTCCTATTGCGCTGTTCTAGCGGGCCTCATCGCGGGGCAAGCCCGCTCCTGCAGGGGCGATGCTGTTTTGCCGGTCAATAAAAGCCAAGGCCTGATACAACACCTGCATCTTCGGCAACTCACAACCCGCCGCCCGTGACTGGGCCAACGGCTCGGCATAAATCGCCGCCAGCTCCAGTGGCCGCTGCTGGACAAAATCGTGGTACATGCTCGGCCAGTAGTCGGGCATCTTCTGCGTCACCGCAAACAGGTGTTCGGCATAGCCTTGCGGCAACTCATGGCCACAGGCACGTGCGCCCTGCACTACTTCGGCCATCAGCGCCTGGATCAATGCGCGGCTGTCGGCATCGGCCATCAGCGGCGTGGTACTGGCCTTGAGCAGCACAGACAAGCCGTTGTAGGGCACATTCCACACCAGCTTCTGCCAGCGCGCCTGGGCCAGGTTGCTCATAGCCTGGGAATCGATGCCGGCGCCATGGAACAGCGCCGCCCCGGCCTCGACAATCTGCTGGCGGCTGCCTTCATCGACCGCCGGGCCGCTGTGGTAGCCCAGGTTCACCGCGCCCAACGACTGGTGGCGGATCACCCCCGGCGCTTCGCGGTTGACACAGATAAAGCACAAGCCGCCGAGCAGGTGCAGGTTGGCCGGCAGCAACGGTCGCAGCTGCTCTTCGACGCCCAGGCCGTTCTGCAGCAGCACCACCTTGGCATCCGGCGCCGCCGCTTTGCCAATCAACGGCGCCAGTTCAGCGTTGCTGGTGGTCTTGGCGCCCACCAGCAGCCAGTCGCAGGGCGGCATGTCGGCGGCGTCGGCGTAGGCCGAAACCTTCATCTGCACGATGCCATGCACGGCGCTGTCGAGGCGCAAACCGTTGAGCTGAACGGCGTCGAACTCGCTGCGCAAGAGAAAGTGCACCTCGAACCCGGCACGCGCCAGCATCAGGCCATAGAAGCCTCCAATGGCACCGGTGCCGATTACGCCGATACGCGGGCTGCTCGTGTTCATCCTGCTCTCCTCAAGCGTTCATTTTCTGTTCACATTTTTTACACGCAAATCATACGTTTTACGAACCTTCACTATACTGAGGCGAACAAGGTCAAAAAATCGACACGGAGTCGAGCATGCGTGGTTTCTTGCTGCACCCGGACGATGTTCCGGTGGAGCTGACCCTGCGTCAGTCGCCCAAACTGTTCCGCCAACGGCTGCACACTATCAGCCTGGGCGGAATCGCCTGCAACCACCCTCGGGCCTACCGACGCGGCATGGCGGTGGAAATGCTCATCCCCTCCCTCGGCGCCGAGGCGCGCTACCCAGGTTACGTGGCCTGGTGCCAGAAGCACCAGGACGGCTACCGGGTGGGTATTGCCTTTATCGACGAACAGGCGCTGTTTGGCGCACGCATGGGCGAACAGGTGTGCCAGATCCAGCACTTCTGTCAGGCCCGGGAACACGCCGCCAACCCCGATACCGATGTCGAAGCCCTCGCCCAGCAGTGGGTCAGCCTGCACGCCGGCGAGTTCTCCGAGGCCAGCCTTGAGGCAAGCCATACCCGGCAAATCCTCCTTCCGGGGTAAAAACCCCGTGGCTGTGGGCTTTTCCTTGCAGGAAAGCCGCCCTTGCCCATTGTCGAGCCACGGTGTAACGCGCTAAGGTTCGGCTCCCCGCTGCGTACAATTTTCGCTGCTCCGCCGCACGGGGATCGCTGGCGGCCGGCACCCGTGACCTGACGAGTAACACGATGGCTGATTTACCGATCGATGACCTAAACGTTGCCTCCAACGAGACCTTGATCACCCCCGATCAGCTCAAGAAGGAAATCCCTCTCAGCGCTACTGCCCTGCAGACCGTGACTGCCGGTCGCGAAGTGGTGCGCAATATCCTCGACGGCAAGGACCACCGCCTGTTCGTGGTGATCGGCCCCTGCTCGATCCACGACATCAAGGCTGCCCACGAATACGCCGAGCGCCTCAAGGTGCTGGCGGCAGAGGTGTCCGACACCCTGTACCTGGTCATGCGCGTGTATTTCGAAAAGCCGCGTACCACCGTCGGCTGGAAAGGCCTGATCAACGACCCGTACCTGGACGACTCGTTCAAGATCCAGGACGGCCTGCACATTGGCCGCCAGCTGCTGCTGGACCTGGCGGAAATGGGCCTGCCGACCGCCACCGAAGCCCTCGACCCGATCTCGCCGCAGTACCTGCAGGACCTGATCAGCTGGTCGGCCATCGGCGCGCGCACCACCGAATCCCAGACCCACCGGGAAATGGCCTCGGGCCTGTCCTCCGCGGTCGGCTTCAAGAACGGCACCGACGGCGGCCTGACCGTTGCCATCAACGCCCTGCAGTCGGTGTCGAGCCCGCACCGCTTCCTTGGTATCAACCAGGAAGGCGGCGTGTCCATCGTCACCACCAAGGGCAACGCCTACGGCCACGTGGTGCTGCGTGGGGGCAACGGCAAGCCCAACTATGACTCGGTCAGCGTCGCCCTGTGCGAACAGGCCCTGGCCAAGGCCAGGATCAAGCCGAACATCATGGTCGACTGCAGCCACGCCAACTCCAACAAGGACCCGGCCCTGCAGCCGCTGGTGATGGAGAACGTCGCCAACCAGATCCTCGAAGGCAACCAGTCAATCATCGGCCTGATGGTCGAGAGCCACCTGAACTGGGGCTGCCAGGCAATCCCGAAAGACCTCAACGACCTGCAGTACGGTGTCTCGATCACCGACGCCTGCATCGACTGGGCGTCCACCGAGAAAACCCTGCGCAGCATGCACGCCAAGCTCAAGGACGTGTTGCCCAAACGCCAGCGCGGCTGACAGGCAGATACAAAAACGCCGGGCAATTGCCCGGCGTTTTTGTTGGTGCGTTGAACAGCAGCGCAAAGGGCTGCCCTTCGTGATCTTCAGGCCTTGTTGGTGGCGTGCTTTTGCTGACGTTCCATGTAGCGCTCAACATAGGAGCACGACGGAATCACGGTATAGCCCATGTCTTCGGCGTACTTGAGCGCCTGCTCGGTGAGCGCCGCAGCGATACCCCGGCCACGCAACGCGTTGGGCACGAACGTGCGGTAGATATCCAGGGTCTGCTTACCCAGGTCCATGTAGGTCAGGTAAGCACGATGACCGTCCACATTGGTCTCGAACTGATGACCAGCCTGGTCATGGTGGATGGACAACGCCTCGCTCATCACTACTCCTCGCGGGTCTTGTGCTATGACCCTACCTTACCGATGTTTGTCCGGCGAAGGAACCTCTACGCCACCCCGTGCCCCATTGGACAACGAGAAGAGCATGGCTGTTCTCTGGCAAATGAGCACGTACAAATAGTAGGCGCCCGATGCCCGGATGCTCAAGGTGGCTGGTCGCAAATTTCACCCACTTGTGGCAAGCGGACACGGCGGCGAGCATCGGCCTGAACAGTTGCCGGATGTTGTAGTGCTATGACGAAGGATGACACTTTAAGTCACTTTTAGTTCAACAAATTACACACTTGCTACACTTGTTAGCACCCGCGCATGCGGCGCCTTCACAGTTTTTCTACATAAGGCTGTGGCGGACCCGGGACAGGCGCATTTTTTTGCAGTTCTTGCGCTCTGTCAGTTTACTTACTACAAGTAATGGGTACTATGTACGCCGGCCAGTTTCTCTTTCTTGAGAGATGGCTATTTAATAGAAAGTCCTTGAAGGGGAACACGATGAACAACGTTCTGAAATTTTCTGCTCTGGCTCTGGCCGCAGTCCTGGCTACCGGTTGCAGCAGCGTATCCAAAGAAACCGAAGCTCGTCTGACCGCTACCGAAGACGCAGCTGCTCGTGCACAAGCTCGTGCCGATGAAGCCTATCGCAAAGCTGACGACGCTCTGGCTGCTGCTCAAAAAGCACAACAGACCGCTGACGAAGCTAACGAGCGCGCTCTGCGTATGCTGGACAAAGCCAGCCGCAAGTAATAGTCCTTCGGGATTGTTATTGGAAGCCGACCCACTTGTGGGTCGGCTTTTTTATTGCCGCCGTGAAAGTGCAACAGCAGAAACGACGAGGCCTGCACGATGGCAGGCCTCAGGTACAGCAGGAATGGCTTACTGCATGTCGTAAGGCACGCTGGACACCATCGGTGCCGGGCTGCCAGCGCCATTGGGCACGGCGATCTCCACCGGCATGCCGTCTTCGGCGGCGACCACGTCACGGACCATGTCCCAGTTCATGCGCAGGTTGTTGGCCAGGTCTTCGCGCTTGAGCAAGGCGTTGATGACTGCGGTGTGCTTGTCGACCACCGACGGGTCGCCCTTGTCGTCCAGCGGCGTGTGCGCCTCGAGATAGACCTTGCCGGCACTGATACCGAACTTGTACGGCTCGTTGATGATGCGTACCGGCACGCCGACCGGAGCCATCTTGGCTAGCTCCAGCACGTTGTTGTTGAACATGCGGAAGCAGCCGTGGCTGGTGCGCATGCCGATGCCGAACTTCTTGTTCGAACCGTGGATCAGATAGCCCGGCACGCCGAGGGTGAACTTGAACGGCCCCAGCGGGTTGTCCGGACCTGCCGGTACTACGGACGGGAGGATGTCGCCGTCTTCGGCGTGCTCCTTGCGGATCGAGGCAGGCGGCGTCCAGGTCGGGTTCGGGGTCTTGGCGGTGACCTTGGTGTTGGCGATCGGCGAACCCCAGCCTTCACGGCCGATGCCCAGCGGGTAGGTGTGCACCACGTTCTGCCCTTTCGGGTAGTAGTACATCCGGTACTCGGCAAGGTTGATGACGATGCCTTCGCGCGGGCCCGGCGGCAGGATGAAGCGGGTCGGCAGGATGATCTCGGTGCCGGCGCCCGGCAGCCACGGGTCGACGCCGGGGTTGGCGGCGATCATTTCCAGGTAGCCAAGGTCGTTGGCGGTGCCGATGTCGGCAAAGGTGTCTTCGTACTTGGCCTTGATCACCTGGACCTGGCCGATGACGTCTTCACCGGGAGGCGGCAGGGGGAACTCCAGCGCAGCAGCGGGACCTGCCGCCAGCAGGGCGGCCAGGGACAGGCAACGGGTGACGGCGGGAAAGCGCGGCAACATCCGGGAAATCCTTCGCTAATTCAATTGAGTCAAGCAATCGATTGTACACCGCCCCCCGCAGAACAGGGAGATGTCCCGGGCGCAGTTGGCGGTGCAGGGGATGAAAGGTTATATCAGCGCGTTACAGCTCGGGCCACACTGGCCGCGTGCCACGGCGCTGGGCATCGAGAATCGCCCGGCACAGCGAGCACAGGCGGCGGTCACGGTAGATGCTGCGCTCGGCCTGCGACCAGCGCGGTTGCGCCGGCAACAGGGTGCCGCAGAGGGTGCGGTCGGCCGAGCCACCGAGCTCGAGCTGGCGGGCTACCAGGTGGACGCGGATCTCCTGGCAGGCGAACAGGTCAAGCTGTTCGTCAGGCTCGATCAATTGATAGGCATACAGGGACCAGGCGGGACGCGGCATCGGGGGCTCCAAATCGGGGGCGCAACATTAGCCGAAAGCCGGTCACTATAAAAGCGTCAAAGCAGCGGTTTTAGTTGCGGCCAGGCATTTTCCAGCAACCTGGCCTGGGCGCCCTGCGCCGGATGGATGCCATCGCCCTGCATCAGCTCGGGTACACCGCCCACCCCTTCGAGGAAAAACGGCACCAGCGGCACCTGTTTTTCCGTCGCCAGGTTTTCATACACCTGGGCAAAAGCCTCGTTGTAACGCTTGCCATAGTTGGGCGGCAGGCGCATGCCCAGCAACAGCACCTTGGCGCCGGCAGCCCGCGAGCGGTCGATCATCGAGGCAAGATTTTGTTGCAATTGCGTTGGCAGCTGCCCGCGCAGGCCATCGTTGCCGCCCAATTCGAGCACCACCAGCTCCGGCTTGTGCTCTGCAAGCAGCGCCGGCAGCCGCGCCTGGCCGCCGGCACTGGTGTCGCCGCTGATCGAGGCATTGATCACTTTGGCGTCGAAACCCTCGCTCTTCAGGCGTTTTTCCAGCAAGGCAACCCACCCCTCGCGGGTATCCAGGCCGAAAGCGGCACTGATACTATCGCCGACAATCAGCACGGTCCCCGCGGCTGCGCCCTGGGCCAGGCACATCAAGGCCAGGCCAGCACTCAATAACCACACTCGCATCGGATTCTCCATGGGCCCCAGCATTCTCAGTGCGCGCAACCTTAGCAAAGTGGTCCCCAGCGCGGAAGGCGACCTGACCATCCTGCACGAACTCTCGCTGGAATTGAAACAAGGCGACAGCCTGGCCATCGTCGGCGCCTCGGGCTCGGGCAAATCGACCCTGCTCGGCCTGCTGGCCGGCCTCGACCTGCCTAGCGCAGGCTCCGTGACCCTGGCCGGCCACGACCTCGGTCCGCTCGATGAAGACCAGCGCGCACGGGTGCGGGCCGAGCATGTCGGCTTCGTGTTCCAGTCGTTCCAGTTGCTCGACAGCCTCAACGCCCTGGAGAACGTCATGCTGCCGCTGGAGCTGGACGGTCGCCGCGATGCCCGCGAGCACGCCCGCAGCCTGCTCGAACGGGTCGGCCTGGGCCAGCGCCTGAGCCACTCGCCGCGCCAGTTGTCCGGTGGCGAGCAGCAACGGGTGGCCATCGCCCGCGCCTTTGCCGCCGAGCCTGCGGTGCTGTTTGCCGACGAGCCGACCGGCAACCTCGACAGCCACACCGGCGAGCGCATCAGCGACCTGTTGTTCGAACTGAACAAGGAGCGCGGCACCACCCTGGTACTGGTCACCCATGACGAACGCCTGGCCCAGCGCTGCCGTCGCCTGATCCGCCTGGACGCCGGCCACCTGGTCGCGCCGCTGGAGCCCTGATGAAACGCCTGCCGTTGTTCCCCCTGGCCCTGCGCCAGTTGCTGCGCGACGCCCGCGCCGGCGAGTTGCGCGTGCTGTTCTTCGCCCTGCTGGTGGCGGTGGCGGCCAGTACCGCGATCGGCTACTTCGGCGCCCGCCTCAATGGCGCCATGCTGCTGCGCGCCACCGAATTCCTCGGCGCCGACCTGGTGCTGCAGGGCAGCTCGCCGGCCGCCCCCGAGCAGATCAGCCGCGGCACCGCCCTGGGCCTGCAGCATGCCCAGGTGGTCGAGTTCTCCAGCGTGATCGCCACCGACAACGGCATCCAGCTGTCGAGCATCAAGGCGGCCAACGACCGTTATCCGCTGCGCGGTGAGCTGCGCAGCGCCGCCGAACCCTATGCCAGCGAAACCGCCGGTGGCGGCCCGGCACCGGGCGAGGCCTGGGTCGAGCCACGGCTGCTGGCAGCGCTGGAGCTGAAGATCGGCGACAGCATCGATGTCGGCATGAAAACCCTGCGCATGAGCCGGGTACTGACCTACGAGCCCGACCGCGCCGGCAACTTCTATAGCCTGACCCCACGGGTACTGATCAACCTTGCCGACCTTGAGGCCACCGGGGTGGTGCAACCGGGTAGCCGGGTCAGCTACCGCGAACTCTGGCGCGGCGAGCCCGAAGCCCTGGCCAGCTACCGTGACGCGGTGAGTAAAAACCTTGCCGCCAACCAGCGCCTGCAGGATTCGCGCGATGGCAACCAGCAAATCGGCGGCGCCCTGGGCAAGGCCGAACGCTACCTGAACATGGCCAGCCTGGTGGCAGTGCTGCTCGCTGGTGTCGCCGTGGCCCTGTCGGCCAGCCGCTTCGCTACCCGCCGTTTCGATGCCAGCGCCCTGCTGCGCTGCCTGGGCCTGTCGCGGCGCCAGGCGCTGAGCCTGTTCTGCCTGCAACTGGCGATTCTTGGCAGCATCGCTGCGCTGTGTGGCGCGGCGCTCGGCTGGCTGGCCCAACTGGGCCTGTTCCAGTTGCTGCAGGGGTTGATGCCGGCGCAGATCCCACCTGGCGGCATCGGCCCGGCCCTGGCCGGGATTGCCACCGGCCTGGTGGCCCTGGCCGGTTTCGCCCTGCCGCCGCTGGCCGCCCTGGGCCGGGTGCCGCCGCTGCGGGTATTGCGCCGCGACCTGCTGCCGGTACCGGCCAGCAGCTGGCTGGTGTATGGCGCCGCACTGTTCGCCCTCGGGCTGATCATGTGGCGGCTGAGCCTCGACCTGCTGCTGACCTTCGCCCTGCTCGGCGGTGGCCTGGTGGCCGCCTTGCTGCTGGGCGGCCTGCTGTTGCTCGGCCTGCGCAGCCTGCGCCGCCTGCTCGCCGGCAGCCCGCTGGCCTGGCGCCTGGGCCTTGGCCAGTTGCTGCGCCATCCGCTGGCGGCGGCCGGGCAATCGCTGGCCTTCGGCCTGATCCTGCTGGCCATGGCGCTGATTGCCCTGCTGCGCGCCGAGCTGCTCGACACCTGGCAGAACCAGCTGCCCAAGGACGCCCCCAACTACTTCGCCCTGAACATCCTGCCCGACGACAAGAACAGCTTCGCCCAGCGCCTGAGCGAGTTCTCCGCCGAAGCCGCGCCGCTGTACCCGGTCATCCCCGGACGCCTGACCGCAATCAACGGCGAGCCGGTGCAACAGATCGTCAGCAAGGAATCCACCGGCGACCGCGCGGTGCAGCGCGACCTGAGCCTGACCTGGGCTGCCGACCTGCCCCAGGGCAACACCCTGAGCGAAGGCCAGTGGTGGCAGGCCCAACCGCCGGCCGATGCCCTGCCCGGCGTCTCGGTGGAAGCCGAACTGGCCCTGAGCCTCAAGCTCAAACTCGGTGACCAGCTGACCTTCAGCATCGGCGGCCTGCAACGCCAGGTGCAGGTGAGCAGCCTGCGCACGGTCAACTGGGACAGTTTCCAGCCCAACTTCTACATGATCTTCCAGCCTCAGACCCTGCAGGACCTGCCGACCACCTACCTCACCAGCTTCTACCTGGCCCCCGGGCATGACCAGCAGGTGGTAGCGCTGTCGCGGGCGTTCCCGGCGGTGACCATCCTTCAGGTCGATGCGTTGCTGGAACAACTGCGCAGCATCCTCGCCCAGGTCACCCTGGCGGTGGAGTACGTGCTGTTGTTCGTGCTGGCGGCGGGCCTGGCGGTGCTGTTCGCCGGTTTGCAGGCGACCCTCGACGAGCGTATTCGCCAGGGCGCCCTGCTGCGCGCCCTGGGCGCCGGGCGCGGTTTGCTGGTCAAGGCCCGACGCATCGAGTTTGGCTTGCTCGGGGCGGCCAGCGGCCTGCTGGCGGCGATTGGCTGCGAGCTGATCACCCTGGTGCTGTACCGCTACGCCTTCGACCTGCACTGGAGCCCGCACCCATGGCTGCTGTTGCTGCCGGTCCTCGGCGCCCTGCTGGTCGGCGGTGCCGGGGTCTACGGCACGCGCCGGGCGCTCAATGCCAGCCCGCTGGCGGTACTGCGCGAGGGCTGATCAGGGTTTGACGTAGTCGATGGCGTTGACCCACCAGCACATCTCGCCGGAAGGGGTCTGGACGATGACTTCATCGCCGACCTCTTTTTTCAGCAAGGCGCGGGCCATGGGCGAGTCGATCGAGATGTAGTCCATGCGCCCGTAGATCTCGTCGTAGCCAACGATGCGAAAGCGCTTGCTCTCGCCCTCCTCGTTCTCGATTTCGACCCAGGCGCCGAAAAACACCCGGCCTTCCTGCTCTGGCGAATAGTCGACCACGCGCATGTCTTCCAGGCGTTTGCGCAGGTAGCGCACGCGGCGGTCGATCTCGCGCAAGAGCTTCTTGTTGTACTGGTAATCGGCGTTCTCGCTGCGATCGCCCAGCGACGCTGCCCAGGTGACTTTCTGGGTGACATCGGGGCGCTTGACCCGCCACAGATGGTCCAGCTCCTGTTTGAGCGCTTCGTGACCTTCCTTCGTGATGATTTGCGTACTCAACAAAAATTCTCGCTTCCAGGCTGACTGAGTGGCTTGCAGGGCCTGATCATCAACCCTGTCGAAGCACGGCGCAACTGCACGTGACTTGTGCCTGTCGGTTCCAGTCCCAAGAGTGAAACCGCAGACAACCACAACAATACGGTCTGACCCGCATGCACGCCCAACGCACCGCCTTGCACAACGAGTTGCACGCCCGCCCGTCGCTGTATTTCGATGAGCCCGCGCATGTTTTCCACCTGGCGTTTCTCGGCGCCGATGCCGACTGCAATACCCTGTTGCAACGTTGCTGCCCGGGCGCCTTCGAGCCCGATGCCGCCCAGGGCATCACCACGCTGGACGGCCATCCGTTCAAATGGGAGCGCCATTCCGAGTTCTTCACCCTGACGCTGGTGGTGCCCGCCGCCAGCGCCGAGCTGCACTGGAGTACCCTGCCGGCGGCTCTGGCTGCAGGTGTGGAGCCCTACCGTGAGCAGATGATCAACTCGGTGCAGGTGCTGGTACGCGATGAACACGACCTCGACCTCAGCCGTTACGGTTTCAAGGACCCCAGCGGCTCGTGCGTGGGCGGCGGCGATGCCGTGGTGTGGAGCGATTTTCGCCTGACCGCCGATGGCACCAACCGCTTCCTGTTCATCAACCGCAGGCTCAATGCTTACCGCCAGGGGCGCATGATCCGCCGCCTGCTGGAGATCGAGACCTACCGGATGATGGCGTCATTGTCGCTGACCGCCGCCAAGGCCCTGGGCCCGCAACTGGACGCCTATGACCGTAAACTGGTGAGCCTGTCGGAGCGTAACGTCAGCAGCGACGGCGGCAACGCCAAGGCGCTGCTGGCCGATATCGCCCAGTTGTCGCGCCAGGTGGTCGGCAGCACGGTCAAGCACCGCCACCGCTTCAGCGCCACCCAGGCCTATGCGCAACTGGTGTTCGAACGCCTGGGCGAACTGCGCGAGAGCCATGTCGGCGATTGCCAGCGCCTGGGGGTGTTCATCGAGCGGCGCTTCAAGCCCACCGTGCGTTACTGCGCGGCCAGCGAGCAGCGTCTGGAGCACCTGGCCGAAAGCGTCGCCAACCTCGGCGACCTGTTGCAGGCGCGGGTGCAGGTGGAGATGGAAGAACAGAATGCCGAGATCCTGCGCAGCCTCAACGCCCGCGCCGACACCCAGATCAAGATCCAGCGGGCAGTCGAAGGCCTGTCGATCATCGCCATCAGCTACTACCTGCTGAGCCTGTTCAAGCTCTTTTATGCCGGCCTGCACACCCTCGGCGCACAGATCACTGCCCGCGAAGCGCTGCTGGGCATGGCGCCGGTGGTGATATTGACCCTGCTGGTGATTTTGCTACGGATCAGGAAAGCCAAGGCGCATTGACGCCCGGGCCCGGGCTGTTCAGGCCCGGGTGATCAAACCCTGGCGGGCGACGCGGGTCAGGTGGCCGATAACTTCGGCAGCGTCGTCGGCGCTGGGCGACTGGATCACGGCGAGATCGAAACGGTCGTTGGCAAACTGGCCAAGGGAATCACGGCTGTCGGCGAACTGGATAAGGAAGGCAGTGTTGCGGCTGTTGCGACGCGGCCAGCCGTCAAGGTAGCGCAGGAGGGTTGGCTGATGGCTGCCGCCCAAAAGAATACGCGGTGTGCGCGTGCCTTGGCTGGCGGGCAACGGGGTCAGGCAAACACTGGAACGTGGACAACTCATGGGGTTAGATCTCCGCCTCGCAAAACCCGCTGGGCTGCGGTGGGAGGCGTCACCGAACCAGCGTTTTAGCGGTATTTGGTGAAACCCCCGAAGAGGTAACCCTGCGCCCCGCAAGTAGCTGTTTAAATCGGCGCAAGTCAGCATCCTAGAGGCGCTGCGGGTGGAATGTCAACGGCCCTGGGACTAAAAAACCCCGGAATTTCGACAAGCCGCGCTCAGCAAGAGCGAAGCGAATTGTGCTCCTGATCTTGATCTGCTCTTGATCTTGATCCACCGGCCCCGTTAACCAGAAGGGCCGAGTGTAGGTGTTGCGAAGGGGCGAGTGCGCAGCACCTTCGGCGATAGCCGAAGTTGCGAAACGTAGAGTTGCTTGCAACTCGTAGTTCGCAATGCCCCGTAGCGACACCGGAGCGAGGGGACCCGAAGCGCAGCGCAGGGCCCCTGATGGGGCAAGAATTTTTGCTTACTTTTTTTTCGACTGAAAAAAGTAAGGCGCCGTAAGGGCGCAAAGGTGACTCAGCATCCCCGCCCCATCCGGACCCTTAATGAGCCATTCCAAACACCCCATTACTAACGCCCATTACCTTTCCCCCCTTTGGGCTCCAGCGAAGCCCGCTCCCGATCAAACGCCAGGAAGTACTTGTTGACACTGTTCACATAGCTCACCGGCCCCATGCCCACCTGCTCCATGGCAATGCGCTCGGTCTGGAAAAACCACTGATTACCATTGAGCCCCCGCCGCCGGGCCTCGGCGCGCATCGCCTGAACCCGCTCCGGCCCCAGGTTGTAGGCCGCCAGAGTGAAGGCCATGCGCTCACGCTCGTTGAGCTGGTTACTGGCAAAGAACTTGCGCCGGATCAGCGCCATATAGCGGGCGCTGGCCTGAACATTGCCATCGACATTGGAAATATTGCTCACCCCGACCCGCTGGGCGGCACTGGGAGTGATCTGCATCAGCCCATGAGCGCCACCGGCGCCGCGCGCGCTGGGGTCCAGGGCCGACTCCTTGAAGGCCACCGCCGCCAGGTTCAGCCAATCGATGTTCTGAGCGCTGGCATGGCGCTGCAGCACCGGGCGCAAGGCCTCCAGGCGCTTGCGGTCGCTACGCGCCAACGGGTTGTGCACCCGGTACAGGCGCCGGTAGATCCGCTCGAACGCTGCGTCCTGGTTGGCCGGCGCCTTGTAGCCCTGCAAAAAACGATCGACGCTGGCGTGCAGCATCACCGCATCCCGGCGCACGTACCAGCGCATGGCCTCGGGGCTGGCCAGGTGCAGTTTGCGCTCGACCCGCAGCTTGGGCATGACCTTGGCCCAGCGTTCGGCAATTGGCTGCTCGACCACGGTCAGGTGAAAGATCCCGGCCTGGACCATCTCCAGCACGTCTTCCACGGCCAGCGTCGGGTCGACCCACTCAACCTTGATCGGCGCAAGCTTACGCAGGGCCAGTTTCTGATTGATCTCGTGCAGGGTGTCGCCGGCCGCGCTGGAGCTGGTCAGCGCCAGGGTACGCCCGGACAACTGCTCGACGCGCTGGACGCTGCGCTCGCCCTTGCGCCCGACCAGCACCAGCGGCACCTTGTCGACTACCGGGTCGCTGGCGCTGAGACCGCGGGTAGAGGTCGGGTCGACCAGCTCGCCAGGCGCCACCAGGTCGGCTTCGCCGCGCTGCAAGGCGGCCAGCAACTGGTCTTTGGCGCGAGGGATGATCTTCAGGCGGATTTCCTCGCCATCACGGGCGCGGGCATTGAGGTAATGCTCGAACGCGCGCAGGCGGTGATACTCGACCCCCACCGGCTCGCCCTTGACTTCGCCGGAGCTGTTGCGGCTCTGGTTGACCAGCACCTTCAGTACCCGGCTGCTGCGGATTTGCGCAAGGTCGCGCGCCGGGGTCTTGGGTACCGCCTGTTGCGGCCCGGCCAGACGCGCGCTGGCCGGCCCGGCAGGCAGCAGCGAGAAGCTCAGCACGATCAACAAAAACAGCGCTCGGGTCATCCGTTGCGAGGTCCGCGCGTGTGGGGTTGGCGCCATAGTTTGCAGTCGTTCCATGACAATTGACCGCAAAAGACCACGACAACTCGTTGAAGTTCTTGGCTTTATCGATTTCGGTCGAGCTTTGTTATGCTGGCCGGCTTCCGGCCTGAGGTAGCACCATGCAACTCATCGACATCGGCGTCAATCTGACCAACCCAAGTTTTGCCGACAAACACCAGGCAATTCTCGAACGCGCCCTGGCCGCCGGGGTGGTGCAGATGATGGTCACCGGCACCAGCCTTGAGGGCAGCGAACAGGCCCTGGAGCTGTGCCAGCAACTCGATGAAAGCGCCCAGCACCTGTTCAGCACCGCAGGCGTGCACCCCCATGACGCCAGCAGCTGGAGCAGTGCCAGTAGCCGTCAGTTACGGGCCTTGCTTGAGCAGCCGCGGGTGCAGGCCGTGGGTGAATGCGGGCTGGATTTCAACCGCGATTTTTCGCCGCGCCCGCAGCAGGAAAAGGCCCTGGAAGAGCAACTGGCCCTGGCGGTCGAGTTGCAGATGCCGGTGTTCCTCCACGAGCGCGACGCCAGCGAACGCCTGCTGGCGATCCTCAAGGACTTTCGCGACCGCCTGCCGGCAGCGGTAGTGCACTGCTTTACCGGCGAGCGCGCAGCGTTGTTCGGCTACCTGGACCTGGACCTGCACATCGGCATCACCGGCTGGATCTGCGACGAGCGCCGCGGCACCCACCTGCACCCACTGGTCAGCAGCATCCCCCAAGGCCGCCTGATGCTCGAAAGCGATGCGCCCTACCTGCTGCCGCGCAGCCTGCGGCCCAAACCGAAAAGCGGGCGCAACGAACCGGCGTTCCTCACCGAAGTACTGCGTGAAGTGGCCCTGCACCGTGGCGAAAGCGTCGAGCAACTGGCCGCCCACAGCACCGCCACGGCACGGGCCTTCTTTAACCTGCCCGCGATTATTTGACGCATATCAAGACGTCTTGATGATCGAGTCGGCACAATGATGGCACCTTGCCAACAATGTTTCCGCTCAATCAGAGAAGACCTACCATGGGTGCCTGGCTTAGCAATATCTCCCTGAAATACAAGTTCTGGGCCGTGAACGCGGTCGCCTTTGTCACCACGTTGTTTCTGGTGCTGTATGCCGTGCACCTGGAACAACAGGCGCGGGCCCAGACCGCCCAAAGCAAAGCTGAAGCCGAGGCGCAGTTGCTGGCCGCCTGGCCTGCCGGGCAAACTTTGCCGAGCAACGCCCTGTGGCTGACCTACAGCCCCGGCCAGGCGCCACAATTCGAAGGGCAAAGCCTCGATGCGCTGGCCACGGCCCAAGGCTGGGTCGAACTCGAAGGCTTGCCGTTGCTGGGTGAGAACCCTTTGACCGGCGCCCAGGTGATCAGCCGCGGTGACCAGCAGATTGCCGTGCTCGCCCCCTCCCCCAGCCTGATCCAGGTGTTCACCGACCGCTTCACCAACTACGCCGTGTGCGTACTGATCCTGATGCTGGCGATGCTCTGTGCCTCGCAATTGTTGATCCGCTTTCTGCTCAGCCAGCTCAACACCCTCAAGGACGTGATGCTGCACGTGGAAAAAACCGGCGACCTGTCGGCCCGCGTGCCGCTGGCTTGCGGCGATGAAGTCGGACAGATGGCCAGCGCCTTCAACGCCATGCAAACCACCTACCACCGGGTGGTCAACACCGTCGCGCGCACCGCCGCGCAGCTGGATTCCGGCGCCGCGCGCCTGGCCGCGAGCATGAACGATGTGCGCCACGGCATGCTCGGCCAACAGAGCGAAACCGACCAGGCCGCCACCGCCATCAACGAAATGACTGCCACGGTCTACCACATTGCCCAGCACGCCGGTGCCACCCGCGACCTGTCGCAGAGCGCCGACTCCCTGGCCGGCAGTGGCCAGGAGGTGGTCAGCCGGGTGCAGACCTCGATTGCCGGGCTGTCCAGCGGCGTGCAGCAGACCGCCGAGATGATTCGCCAACTGGCCGACGACAGCCAGAAGATCAACGGCGTGGTCGGGGTGATCCACAGCATTGCCGAGCAGACCAACCTGCTGGCCCTCAACGCTGCCATCGAGGCCGCCCGTGCCGGTGACCTGGGCCGCGGCTTTGCCGTGGTCGCCGACGAGGTGCGCAACCTGGCCAAGCGCGTACAGGCCTCCACCGACGAAATCACCACCATGGTCTCGGCACTGCAGGCCGGTACCCGCGACGCCGTGGACTTCATGCAGGAAAGCTCGTTCAAGGCTGACGACTGCGTGCAGCAGGCCCAGGAAGCCGGCGCTGCCCTGGCGGAAATCACCAGCGCGGTGGCACAGATGCGCGAAAGCAACACGCAAATTGCCGTGGCCGCCGAGCAGCAAAGCCAGGTGGCCGAAGAAATGAACCGGGCAGTGGTAAGCATCCGCGATGTGACCGAAGAGACCGTACAGCAGACTGTCGACTCGGCCACCACCAGCAGCGAGCTGGCGACCCTGGCCGGTGAGCTGAACAAGGCCATCGGTCAGCTCAAGCTATAGGCGTCATAGCCGCCATCGATTGGCCCCTTCACCGGGGCCGCACTATTCTTCAGGCAAGACCCTGAGGAACATTTCCATGAGCAAACGCCTGCCCAACCTGCCCGCCTGGCAATGGCGTGGCTACCACCACAACCACCGCAACCCGACCAACCTGGTGCTGCACCTGATTGCCGTGCCGCTGTTCATCCTCGGCGTGCTGCTAGTGCTGTCCGGTTTGTTCTCGCTGGACCTGGGGCAACTGGCGGTGGGCATCATCGCCCTGATCGCCGGGCTCGGCCTGCAACGCCAGGGGCATCGCCTGGAGGCCCAGCAACCCGAGCCGTTCGCCAACCGCCAGGACGCCATCGGCCGCCTGCTGGTGGAGCAGTTCATCACCTTCCCGCGCTTTGTGCTCAGCGGTGCCTGGTGGCGCGCCTGGCGCGACCGCCACCGGCATTGAGTGGCGTCAGCCGAACACTGTTACGGTCTGGCGGCTGAGCGCCAGCAACTCGCCCTTGTCGCTCCACAGCACAGCCGCCGCATGCCCGTAACCATCGCGGGCATGTTCGGTTTCGACGTGATAGCGGCACCAGTCCAGGGTGGTCAGGCTCGCCACCGGCTGGATGAACTCGATGGTCCAGGTCAGGGTGCTGCCAGCCGCCGGCTTGTTCAGGTGTGACAGCAAGGTCGGCGGCCAGGCATCGACCAGCGCCAGCAAGTGCGCCTCGCTGATCGGCTCTTCCCGTTCGCTGTCGCGAAAACGCACCCAGCCGCCCATGTCGCGGGACTTGTTGTTGCTGAACGGAATGCCGCCGATGGCCCAGCGCAGCGACACATGGCGCATGAACTCGGGGGTCACGCCCTTGATGTACGGCAACTCCGTGCTCGACTGCTCGAGCGGCTTCATGTCTACCGCCGGCAAGGCCGGAACATCGATAAGCGAATCGCGGCCGCTGCCAAAGCTGCCCTGCATCAGGGTAACCACCTGGCCGTTCTGCACGGCGCGGCCCAGCAGCGAACTGACCGCCTTGCCTTCGCGCAGCAGTTCCACTTCAAAACTGATCGGCATTTGCGGCTCGGCCGGGCCGACAAAGGTGATGGCCAGGGAACGCACCGGGCGCCCCGGCGAGGTCTTGGCCAGCATGGCCTCATACAGCAAGGCCGCCATCAGCCCGCCGAAACAGGCGCGGCCCTGGGCCCAGCTGGAATCAATAACTACCGACTGGGGATGCTGGCGGACCGCCGTGAGCAATTGTGAGAAGTTCATGCCGACCTCAGCGATCAGGAAAAAACTGATCTTAACCAGCCAGCAAGCGGTCTACAGCACGCATTTCGGCCATTTCAGCGGGCTATCGCTGCGCAAGCTGCGCCTGCAGGCGTTCGAGGGTGGCGTCGGCGCCTTGTTCGGCTTTGGCCAACTGCGCTTGCCAATGGCTGACGCACGGCGCCAGATCGCGTTGCTGCTCGGCCTGCAGCAGCCACTGCAACAGGTCGTGCCAACTGCCCAGGTCACTCTGGGCACGCTTGAGAGCCTTTTGCAGGCGCGAGTTGGAGTGCTGCAGTTGCGGGTAGGCTTCAGCCGCGTAGCGCACCCGTTTGATCAGCAGGCGCAGACGATGGCGGTCGTGGGCCGGGTCGTCGAGGGCCTGACGCAGTTGCTTCCACTGTTTTACCAGGCGTTTGTCGATGCGCTGTTGCAGCCGGCGGATCAAGCCCTGGCGCTGGGCGGCGCGCAGGAACACCGGGAAGGCGTCGATGATCGCCAGCAGGCGCGCCAGTTCGGCACTGGCGGCAACGCTGGCGAAGGTTTGCCGGCGCTGGGCCAGGCGTGCCTGCGCCGCGGCCACTTGCTGGCGCTCAAGCAGCTGCGCGGCCAGTACCTCACGGTCACGCAACGGCGTCGTCAAGCTGCCCAGGGCCTTGGCCGCACCTTCCAGCTGATCGACACCGGGCAGTGCCCGTAACGGTCGCAACACACTGCGCAAGCGCCGCACGCCGATGCGCAGGTCGTGCAGCGCCTCGCTGTCGGTATCGGCAACCAGGCGCGCCTGGCAGGCCAAAAGGCGCACCTGCAGGCTCAGCACCTGGGCAATGACGTGGTCGAGCATGGCCGACGACATGGTCTACTCCTGTATCAGCGCCCGGCGCGAGATTCACGAATGTAGAAGCGAGCCTTCTCGGCCTTCTTGCTGCAGCCCTCGAACGCTTCGAACTGCTGCTGGGTCTTGGCCCCGGTCAACAACGACAGGGCTTTTGAATAACTGACAGTACCGGCGAAACCTTCGGCCTTGGCCAGGTCGAGCTCCTTCCAGGCCGAGTCCAGCTGATTGGCGCAGCTGTCGCGGTAGGCTGTCTTGCCAGCGCAACCGGTCAGAACCAGGGCAATCAGGGGCAGGCAAATCCAGGCTTTCATCGGCAATACCTCAAAAGAAAAAGTTCAGGGTGGCGACTTCGACGGTAAACAGCGAGAAAAGTGCCCTGTTCAGCGTAGCCCAGTGCCAGTGACGATTGAAGCACAGACACAATTGGGCGCATTGTTAGACCATGGAAGCAGAACACCGGGGAAGCATCATGAAAAAACGCGTCGCACTGGTTCTGGGTTCGGGCGGGGCCCGGGGCTATGCACACATCGGCGTGATCGAGGAAATCGAACGCCGTGGCTATGACATCGCCTGTATCGCCGGCTGCTCCATGGGCGCGGTGATTGGCGGAATTTATGCCGCCGGCAAGCTCGATGAATACCGCAACTGGATTGAAAGCCTGGACTACCTCGACGTCCTGCGCCTGGTGGACGTGAGCTTTCGCCTGGGGGCGATCCGTGGCGAGAAAGTCTTCGGCCAGATCCGCAAGATCGTCGGCGAGATCAACATCGAAGACCTGCGCATCCCCTACACGGCAGTGGCCACCGACCTTACCAACCAGCAGGAAATCTGGTTTCAGGAAGGCTGCCTGCACCAGGCCATGCGCGCCTCGGCGGCGATCCCCAGCCTGTTCACGCCCGTGGTGCAAGGCAATCGCATGCTGGTCGACGGCGGCATCCTCAACCCCTTGCCGATCATCCCGGTGGTGTCCAGCCACTGCGACCTGATCATCGCCGTGAACCTCAACTCGACCAACCAGAAGCAGTACCAGTTGCCAGTGATCGAACGCCCGGCGGCGTTCAAGCTGCGCTTTGACAACCTGATCAATTCGCTGGGTTCGCACTTGCCGTTCCGGCGCAAACCGGCCGAACAACTGATGCGTATCGAGCAGGGCCTGCAACCGGAGGCGGCGCAAATCCCCAACCCCTGGCTCAGCGATGCTGCCGACCCCGAAGCCCAGCAACCGGCGGCAGCGCCAGAAATTGAAGGCGCGCCGAAATCGGCGACCGGTTCGTTCATCATCGACAACGTCGGGCCGGCGTCATTGCTGGACTTGATCAACCAGAGTTTCGAGGTGATGCAAACGTCGCTTGCGCAGTACAAGATTGCCGGCTACCCGCCGGATGTACTGATCAACGTGCCCAAGCGCGTGTGCCGGTTTTTCGAGTTCTACAAGGCGCCGGAACTGATCGCCCTGGGGCGGGAGATTGCCCGGGACACGCTGGATAACTATGAAGCGGAGCGGCGTTGATGACTAACAGCATCGCGGGGCAAGCCCGCTCCTACACTTGCTGTGGGAGCGGGCTTGCCCCTACTCCGGTCCGATCAGCCTGTACCCCACCCCGGGCTCAGTCACGATGAACCGCGGCGCCGTCGGGTCATCGCCAAGCTTCTGGCGCACATGGGCGACGACGATGCGCAGGTAATGGCTGTCGTCGACATGAGTCGGCCCCCAGATGTCCTTGAGCAGTTGCTGCTGGGTAATCACCCGCCCGGGATGGCTGGCGAGCTGCGCCAGCAGTGCATATTCCTTGCGCGTCAGCGCCACCTCGACGCCGTCCAGGGTCACCTTGCGAAACGCCAGGTCGACGGTCAACGGCCCGAAGCTCAGCGCCGAGGCGCTGGCTGATGCCTGCGGCGCCTGGCGCAGCAAGGCGCGTACGCGAGCGAGGAATTCCTGAATGCCAAAGGGCTTGGTGACGTAGTCGTTGGCGCCGTTGTCCAGGGCTTCGACCTTCTGGACTTCACTGGCACGCACCGACAGCACCAGCACCGGCACCGCGCTCCACTCGCGCAATTCACGCAGCACCTGCTGGCCGTCCATGTCCGGCAGGCCCAGGTCAAGCACCACCAGGTCCGGGCGCGCCAGTGCCGCCTGGGTCAGGCCCTCGGCGCCGCTGCCGGCTTCCACTACCTTATAGCCCTGGGAGCTCAGGCTGATACGCAGGAATTTACGGATTTGCGGTTCGTCATCGATGACCAGCAGGGTCGCGCTCTGGCTCATGGGGCTTCGCTTTCAGGCTCGGGTTGGGTCGGCAGCGGCAAGCATAGAGTGATGCAGGTGCCCTTGCCATCGATACCGTCAGCGACGCGGATGTGCCCACCGTGGGCGCCGATCATGCCCTGGCAGATCGCCAGGCCCAGCCCCGTGCCCTGCCCGCCCCGGTCACCACGCGCGGCGGTGTAGAACATGTCGAAAATCCGCTCGCGGTCGGCTTCGGGAATGCCCGGGCCTTCATCACTGACGGCACAGCACAGCAACTCGCCGTCGACGCTGACCTGCAGATCAAGCCGGCCAGCCGCCGGCGAAAAGCGCGCGGCGTTCTCCAGCACATTGATCAGCGCCTGCTCGATCAACGCCGCGTGCACGAACAACAGCGGCAGGTCGGCCGGCACTTCGGTGCGCAGCTGCAACGGCGCCAGCACCACCCGCAGGCGGTTCAGGGCGCTGCCGACGATGTCGCTGGGCGCCACCCAGTCGCGCGCAAGCTTGAGGCCGCCATGGCCCAGGCGGGTCATGTCGAGCAAGTTCTGGATATAGCGATCCAGGCGCTCGGCTTCATTGCGGGTGCCTTCAAGCAGTTCCTGGCGGTCGGCCTTGGGGATCGCCTCGCCGAGGGCCAGCAGGCTGTCGATGCTGCCGCGCATAGCGGTCAGCGGCGTGCGCAGGTCGTGGGACACCGAGGCCAGCAAGGCGCTGCGCAGTTGCTCGGTTTCGCCGTGCAAACGCGCCGATTCCAGCTGCTCGGCCAAGCGCGCCCGCGCCAGGGCCTGGGCCAGCGGCTGGCTCAGGGCCTTGAGCAGGCGCCGATGCTGAGCGGTGAGTTGCTCGCCCTTGTGCGGGCGCACGCCGAGCAGCGCCAGACGCGCATCGTCCACCGACAGCGGCCACCACCACCAACGACCGTTAGGCAGGGTATCGCTGCCCAGACCCGCCGCCTGGTCGTGCTGCCAGGCCCAGTCGGCGGCGGCACGCTCGTTGTCGCTGAACTGCAGGTTGCCGCCGCTGGCCACCTGCAGATGGCCTTCGGCGTCGCGCTCGAGCAGGCACACCTGCAGGTCCTGCCAGCCATCCAGGTGCTGGCCGGCGGCGGTGAATACCGCCTGGCGATCGGTGGCAGCGGTGAGCTTGCGCGACAGGTCGAGCAACTGGCTGGTCTGCTCCTGGGTTTCGCGCAAAGCCTGCAATTGCCGGCGCTGGCGCGCCGCCAGGTTGCCGGTAAGCGCCGCCATCAACAGGAAGAACAGCGAGGTCAGTACGTCTTCTTCACGCTGGATGCTGAAGGAGAAATTCGGCGGGATGAACAGAAAGTCATAGGCCAGAAACGACATCACTGCACAGGCCAATGCCGGGCCCAGGCTGCTGCGCACCGCCACCAGCAACACCGCCGCGAGGAACACCAGCGAAATGTTCGGCAGCGCCAGCACGCTGGCCACCGCCCAGGCCAGGCCGGTGGCCAGGACCGTGGCGGCGAAGGCCAACAGGTAATGACGCCAGACCCAGACCTTTTTCGCCGCTGCACTGGGCGGCTCGGGCTGAGTGTCGCGGTCGAGCACGTTGATTTCCAGGCCGTGGGCATCGCGCAGCAAGCGCGTCGCCACGCCAGCGCCGAACAACCGCCGGCGCAGGCGATCGCGCGACTGGCCGACCAGCACCAGGCTGGCCCGGCGTTCCAGGGCATGCTGGATCAGGGTCTTGGCCACCTCGCCGGCGCGCAGCAGCACCACTTCGCCGCCCAGCCGTTCGGCCAGTTGCTGGGCCGCCTGCAAGCGCTGGCGAGCGGTTTCGTCACGTAGCCGGCCGTTGTCGACGTGCACCAGGGTCCACGGCAGATGACGCCGCTGCGCCACCCGGCTGGCGTGACGCACCAGGCGTTCGGCCTGGGCATCGCCATCGACGCCAACCAGCAAACGCCCGCGCAAGGCCGGCGCATCCTGGCCAAGCTGGCGGTAACCGTGGGCCAGGTCGGCATCGACCTGGGCCGCAGCGGTTTGCATGGCCAGCTCGCGCAAGGCGGTAAGGTTGGTCTGGGTGAAGAATGCATCGATCGCCGCCCGTGCCTGCTCCGGCACGTAGACCTTGCCCTCGCGCAGGCGCTCGAGCAGTTCGCGCGGCGGCAGGTCGATCAGCACCAGTTCGAAGGCTTCCTGCAGCACCCAGTCGGGCAGGGTTTCGCGCACCTGCACACCGGTAATGCCACGCACCTGGTCGTTGAGGCTTTCCAGGTGCTGGACGTTGACCGTGGTGTAGACGTCGATGCCGGCGGCCAACAGTTCCTGGACATCCTGCCAGCGCTTGGCATGGCGGCTGCCGGGGGCGTTGCTGTGGGCCAGCTCGTCGACCAGCACCAGTTGCGGACGGGCCTTGAGCAGGCCGTCGAGGTCCATTTCTTCCAGCAGCATGCCGCGGTATTCGCTGCGTAGCAGCGGCTGCTGGGGCAAGCCGCCGAGCAGCGCCTCGGTCTCGGCGCGGCCATGGGTTTCGACCACCGCCGCCAGCAACGCCACGCCTTGGCGCAGCTGGGCATGGGCGGCCTGGAGCATGGCGTAGGTCTTGCCTACCCCCGGTGCCGCACCCAGAAATACCTTGAGCCGGCCGCGCCCTTCGCGCGGCAGCCCGGCCAACAACGCATCAGCGCGTTCGGAATTGCTCATGCTCACTGCCTGTCCTTATTTCGACGCCGGCGACAGCTGCTCAAGGGTGCTGTTCAGGGCCAGTACATTGACCACCGGCGGGCCGATCAAGGGGTGCAGGGTGGACTGCTCGACCAGTACTTGCAAGGCCTCGGGGGCAACCTTGCGCGCCGCCGCCACCCGCGGCAGCTGGTAAGCCACCGCCGCCGGCGACAGGTGCGGGTCCAGGCCGCTGCCGGAGGTGGTCAGCAAGGCCAGCGGCACCGGCCCCTGCGCTTCGATATACAACTGCGCGGCGCTGCTCTTGACCCGCTCGGCCAGCGCCGGGTTGCTCGGCGCCAGGTTGCTGGCGCTGCTCGATACCGTGGCGTAGTCACCGGCCGAGGGCCGCGACTGGAACCAGGCGTCACCCTCGAAGCGTTGCGCGATCAACTGCGAGCCACGCACCTGGCCCTGGCCGTCGCGCAGCAGGCTGCCATTGGCCTGCTCGGGGAAGGCCAGCTGGGCCACCCCGGTGACCACCAGCGGGTACACCGCGCCGGTGATCAATGTCATCAACAGGATCAGGCTCAGGGCCGGACGAATAGGGTTAGTCATGGTCATCTCCTTGGTTCAGACCAGCTTCAGGGCGGTGAGCAACAGGTCGATCAGCTTGATCCCGGCGAACGGCACGATCAGCCCGCCCAGGCCATAGATCAGCAGGTTGCGACGCAGCAGGTGGGCGGCGCTGGCCGCCTGTACCCGCACCCCGCGCAGGGCCAGGGGGATCAGCACGACGATGATCAGGGCGTTGAAGATGATCGCCGAGAGGATCGCGCTTTGCGGGCTGCTCAGGTGCATCAGGTTGAGCACGCCCAGTTGCGGGTAGATCGCCGCGAACAGCGCCGGAAGAATGGCGAAGTACTTGGCCACGTCGTTGGCAATCGAGAAGGTGGTCAGCGCGCCGCGGGTCACCAGCAGCTCCTTGCCGACCTGGACCACATCCAGCAGCTTGGTCGGGTCGCTGTCGAGGTCGACCATGTTGGCCGCCTCGCGCGCGGCCTGGGTGCCGTCGTTCATGGCCATGCCGACATCGGCCTGGGCCAGCGCCGGGGCGTCGTTGGCGCCGTCGCCGCACATCGCCACCAGGCGGCCGTCGTTCTGTTCCTGGCGAATGCGCGCCAGTTTCTTCTCCGGGGTGGCTTCGGCGAGCACGTCATCGACCCCGGCTTCGGCGGCAATCGCGGCGGCGGTCAGCGGGTTGTCACCGGTGACCATCACCGTGCGAATACCCAGCTTGCGCAATTCGGCAAAGCGCTCGCGGATGCCCGGCTTGACCACGTCCTTGAGGTGAATCACCCCCAGCAGGCGCTTGTCGGCGCAGACCAGCAAGGGCGTGCCGCCGCTCTGGGCGATCTTGTCCACTTCGCGGGCCAAGGGCGCGGGCATTTCCAGGCGCTGCATGGCGACGAAGGCCAGCACCGAGTCCACCGCGCCCTTGCGGTAGCGACGCTGCTGGTAGTCGATGCCGGACAGCCGGGTTTCGGCGCTGAAGGCTACAGGCGTGAACTGTTCGGCGTTGGGTTCGTTGAAGTCATGCAACTGGCGCAGGTATTCGACAATCGATTTACCTTCGGCGGTGTCGTCGGCCAGCGACGCCAGCAAGGCGCCCTCGCCAAGCTCGCGGGCGGTGACGCCGGGCGCAGCATGCAGGGCGCTGCAGCGGCGGTTGCCGAAGGTGATGGTGCCGGTCTTGTCGAGCATCAGCACATGCACGTCGCCTGCCGCTTCTACCGCACGACCGGAACGGGCGATGACGTTAAGGCGTACCAGGCGATCCATGCCGGCGATGCCGATGGCCGACAGCAGGCCGCCGATGGTGGTCGGGATCAGCGTGACCAGCAGCGCCACCAGGAACACCAGGGGGATGCTGCCACCGGCGAAATGGGCAAACGGCTGCAGGGTCACCACAACCACCAGGAAGATCAGGGTCAGGCCGATCAGCAGAATATCCAGGGCGATTTCGTTGGGGGTCTTCTGCCGCTTGGCGCCTTCGACCAGGGCGATCATGCGGTCCAGGGTCGACTCGCCGGGGTTGCTGGTGATGCTGATCAGCAGCCAGTCGGAGACCAACCGGGTGTTGCCGGTCACCGCCGAACGATCACCGCCGGACTCGCGGATCACCGGCGCAGACTCACCGGTAATCGCCGCCTCGTTGACCGCGGCGATACCTTCGAGCACCTCGCCGTCGCCAGGGATCATCTCCCCGGCCGAGACCTTGACCACATCGCCCTTGCGCAGGCTGGTGGCCGGGACAATCTCGAAGCTGCCCGAGGCCGTCCGGCGGCGGGCACTGAGGCCCTGGCTGCCGGCCTTGAGGCTGTCGGCGCGGGCCTTGCCGCGGCCCTCGGCGAGGGCTTCGGCGAAGTTGGCAAACAGCACCGTGAACCACAGCCACAGGGCGATCTGCACCGCCACGGCGGTCGGCACGCGGCTGTCGGGCACGAAGCACAGCAAGGTGGTGAAGATTGCGGTCAGTTCCACCACCAGCATCACCGGCGAGCGCTTGAGCTGGCGCGGGTCGAGCTTGACGAAGGCCTGCACCAGCGCCGGGCGCCACAGGGCGGCAAAGGTAGTGCGCGCAGCCTCGGGGGCCTGCGCCTTTACTTCAGGAATCGGCATGTTCATCAGTTGTTCCTCACAAGCCCAGGCTCAGGTATTCGGTCACCGGCCCCAGGGCCAGGGCCGGCAGGAAGGTCAGGCCACCAACCAGCAGGATGGTCACCACCAGCAAGGTGACGAACAGCGGGCCGTGGGTCGGGAAGCTGTTCTGCCCCACCGGTGCGGATTTTTTCAGTGCCAGGCTGCCAGCCAGGGCCAGCACCGGCAGGATGTAGCCGAAGCGGCCAATCAGCATGCCCAGGCCGATCATCAGGTTGTGGAAGGTGGTGTTGGCACCCAGGCCAGCAAAGGCCGAACCGTTGTTGGCGCTGGCCGAGGTGTAGGCGTACAGCAACTGGCTGAAGCCGTGGGCACCGGGATTGCTGATCGCCGCCGCAGGGCCGGGCAAACTGGCCGCCAGGGCGCCGAGCACCAGCACGCCGACCGGCATTACCAGCAGGGTCGCCACCAGCAACTGCACTTCCCGCGCCTGCAGTTTCTTGCCCAGGTATTCCGGGGTGCGGCCGATCATCAGGCCGGCGAGGAACACCGCGATCAGCACGTTGAGCAGCATGCCGTAGAGCCCGGCGCCGACGCCGCCGAAGATCACCTCGCCGACCATCATGTTGACCAGCGCGACCATGCCGCTGAGCGGGTTGAGGCTGTCGTGCATGTTGTTCACCGAGCCGTTGGAAGCGGCGGTGGTGGTCACCGTCCAGAGCACGCTGGCGGTGGTGCCGAAACGGCTTTCCTTGCCTTCGAGCGGCGCGGTCTGTTCAACCAGCGGGCTGCTCAGGTTCGGGTTGGCCTGGTACTCGCTCCACAGCGCGGTGCCGCCGCCGATCAGGAACAGCGCGAGCATGCCGGCGATGATCGCCCGGCTCTGGCGCATGTCCTTGACGTAATGGCCGAAGGTGAACACCAGGGCCACCGGAATGAGAATGATCGAGGCCACCTCGAACAGGTTGCTCCAGGCCGTCGGGTTCTCGAACGGGTGCGCCGAGTTGACGCCGAAAAAGCCACCGCCGTTGGTGCCCAGTTGCTTGATCGCGATCTGGCTGGCAGCCGGGCCCAGCGGGATGGTCTGGTCGGCGCCTTGCAGGGTCAGGGCATGAACATAATCGGCGAAGGTCTGCGGCACGCCCTGCCACACCAGCAGCAAGGCCAGCACCAGGCACAGCGGCAGCAGGCCGTAGAGCGTGGCGCGGGTCATGTCGACCCAGAGGTTGCCCAGGGTCTGTGCCGAACGGCGGGCGATACCACGGCACAAGGCAACCAGCACGGCGAGGCCGGTGGCGGCGCTGACGAAGTTCTGCACGGTCAGGCCGAGCATCTGGCTCAGGTAACTGACCGAGGCTTCGCCGCTATAGGACTGCCAGTTGGTGTTGGTGACGAAGCTCACGGCGGTATTGAACGCCAGCGACCACTCCTGCCCCGCCAGGTGCTGCGGGTTGAGCGGCAGGTAGCCCTGTAACAGCAGTACGGCAAACACCAGCACAAAGCCTGCGAGGTTGAAGGCCAGCAAGGCCAGGGTGTACTGCTGCCAGCTCTGCTCCTTGCTGGCATCGACCCCGGCGAGCCGGTAGCAGCCACGCTCGACCGGCCCCAGCAGCGGCGACAGCCAGGTGCGCTGGCCCTCCATCACCTTGAAATAGAAACGCCCGAGCAAGGGTGCCGGGAGCAGTACCAGCGCAAAGAACGCCAGCAGCAACGCGTAATCGTAACTGTGCATGGTCGCTCCTAACCCCGATCGGCGCGCAGCAGCGCGACCAGCAGGTAGATCATCAAGGCCACTGCCAGCAGCAGTGACACCCCGTCCAGAATGCTCATGAAAACTCTCCGTCCTTACGGCACGTGCCGCTGACGGTCATTGTCGGTAGAGAGGCTGTAAAGGGGCGAGATCGAGAGCCAGGGCCGGGCATAAAGAATGCGTAAATAACGCGATGCGGCGGGGCCTGGATTGCGAGCGCTACGCGCTCGATCGCGGGGCAAGGCCCGCTCCCACAGAAGGCCCGCCCCTACAGGACTTTCCACTGCGCTGGCTGCTGGTAACCGGCAACCCAGCCGATCACCTGCTCGGCCGGCATCGGCCTTGCGATGCAGTAGCCCTGGGCGATGTCGCAACCCAGGCCCATCAGCAGTTGGCCATGCTCTACCGTCTCCAGGCCTTCGGCGATTACCTGGCGGCCAAAGGCCCGGGCCAGGCCGATGACGGCGCGGGTCAGGGCCAGGTCGTCGTGGTCGTGGAGGATGTCGCGCACGAACGATTTGTCGATCTTGATGGTCCGCGTCGGCAGGCGCTTGAGGTAGCTGAGCGACGAATAGCCGGTGCCGAAATCATCCAGGGAGAACTGCACGCCCAAACGCTGGCAGGCCTCCAGGCACTGGCTGACGCGCTGGATGTTTTCGATCGCCACCGACTCGACGATCTCCAGGTCGAGCATCGCCGGCGCCACGTCCGGATGACGCCCGAGCAGCAACTGCAGGCGCTCGACAAAGTCGTCACGCTGCACATGGCGGGCAGCGATGTTGACGCTGACCGGCCACTGATGGTCCAGCGCCTGCCAGCTTTGCATCTGGCTCATGGCCTGGTCGATCACCCACTCGCCAATCTCGACGATCAAGTCGGTCTGTTCGACTTGCGGCAGAAAATCGCCGGGCAGCACCAGGCCCTTGCCCGGGTGCTGCCAGCGCAGCAGCGCCTCGAAGCCGATCACCACGCCGCTGTGCATGTTGACCTTGGGTTGGTAATGCAGGCACAGCTCACCCTGGTGCAAGGCCTGGCGCAGGCGCGCCACGGTCTGGTGGGTGGCCTTGACCTCCTGGTCCAGCGACACGTCGAACAGGTGAAAGCGGTTGCGTCCGCTCTGCTTGGCCACGTACAGGGCCTGGTCGGCGTGGCGCACCAGGGTGTCGGTGTCTTCGTTGTCCTGGGGGAACAGGGTCACGCCGATGCTGGCGCTGACGCGAATCTCCTGCTCGCGAATCCGGTATGGCGCGGCGATCGCGGTCAGCACCCGGTCAAGCGCCGCCTGCAAGTGGGTGGGGTCTTGCACGTGGCGCAGAATCAGCACGAACTCGTCGCCCGACAAGCGCGCCACGGCATCGCCGCCACGCAGAATGCCCTTGAGCCGGGTGGCCACTTCGACCAGCAGCAGATCGCCGCTGGCATGCCCGTAGCCATCGTTGACCGCCTTGAAGCCGTCCAGGTCGAGCATGCACACCGCCAGCGGAATGTCCTCGTTGCGCGAGAACTCCAGGGCCTGGTTAAGCAGGTCGGACAGGTAGGCGCGATTGGGCAGGCCGGTGAGCACGTCGTGGCCGACCCGCCATTGCAGGGTATGCAGCAGCTGGCGTTTTTCGGTGACGTCGAAGCGGATCGAAACGTACTTGCGCACCTTGCCCGTGGCCGGGTCGATCAACGGCACCATGGTGCTGTCGACCCAGTACAGCGAACCGTCCTTGGCGCGGTTGCAGATCTCGCCCTTCCACACCCGCCCGGCAACCAGCGCGCGCCACATGCCGATGAAAAACTCCGGCCCGTGCAGGCCGGAGTTGAGGATCCGGTGGTTGGCGCCCAGCAGTTCCTCGCGGCTGTAGCCGGAGATGCTGCAGAACTGCTCGTTGACGTAGGTGATCCGGCCGCTCAGGTCGGTTTCGGAAAAGATCGCGGCGGCATCGACTGCCGCGCGGTAGTTATCGTCCATGAATTCCTCTGCACCCTGGTGGCTAGCGATTGAAACGCTCGACCAGGGCCCGCAGGCCCGAAGAAATGCTTTCCAGTTCGGCGCCGCGGCTGGCTGCAGCATTGGCGTTGAGCGCGGTGGCCTGCACGGTGCTGGCAACCTTGTTGATCTGCTCGGACACGTCTTCGGCCACCGAGGATTGCTCTTGCGATGCGGCGGCCATCTGCTGGCTCATGTCGCTGATGCGTTCGACCGCGGCGCGAATACCCTGCAAGGCGCGCTGCGCTTCCAGCACCTGGGCCACGCCCTGCTCGGCCTCGTTGATACCGAGGCTGGCGATGCTCACCGCCTCGTCGGCGCCGCTGCGCAGGTTCTCGATGATGCCCTGGATCTGCACGGTCGAGTGCCGGGTCTTGGCCGCCAAGGCGCGAACCTCATCGGCGACCACGGCAAAGCCACGGCCCTGCTCGCCGGCGCGGGCCGCTTCGATGGCGGCGTTGAGCGCCAGCAGGTTGGTCTGTTCGGCAATCGCGCGAATCACTTCAGCGGCGAGCATGATGTCCTGGGTCTGCCCGGCCAGGTGGGTGACCGCCTGGTTGATCTGGCTGACGGTAGTGGCCAGCAACTGGATGGCCTCGCGACTGGTGCCGGCGACCTGGCTGCCCTGCTCGGCCAACTGGTTGGCGGTCTGCGCCTGCACGGCGGTCTGCTGCACATGCTCGGCCACCTCGCCGATGGAGGCGGCCATTTCAGTCATGGCGGTGGCGGTCATGTCGGTTTCGCCGCGCTGCTCCAGCAGTGCCGTTTCAGTGTTGCGCGACAAACGGCTAGAGTCGCTGGCGGCTTCGGCCATTTGTGTGGCCAGGTCGCTCAGGCGGGTGAGCGCGGTTTTCAGCCGCGCTTCTTCGCTGATCAAAATCATCTGCAACTGCGCCGCCGGGCCCAGTAGGTCGCTGTAGGTCAGGGCGCTGATCTGGTCGGCAAAGGTGTGCGTCGAACACCCGACGATCTGCCCCAACTGACGACCCAGACGGCCATGCGCCCACAGGCCGAGCAGCGCGAACAGGCCCAGGGTGATCCCCTGGCCCGGCCAGCCCGGCAGCACCTGGTTGGCCGCCACCGCCAGCGCGCCTGCAGCCAGGGGCAGGCTCATCACCTGGCCGAGCTGAGCCAGCCGGCGCCCGCTCGCCACTGCCGGCTTGCCCTCGCGCAAGCGTGCATACAGTGCTTCGGCACGGAGCACCTGCTCGCGAGTGGGCTTGACCCGCACCGACTCATAGCCGACCAGGCGGCCGTCCTCGAGAATCGGCGTGACATAGGCGCTGACCCAATAGAAGTTGCCGTTCTTGCAGCGGTTCTTGACGATGCCCATCCAGCTCTGGCCGGCCTTGAGGTACTGCCACATCAGGGCAAACACCGCTGGCGGCATGTCCGGATGGCGCACCAGGTTGTGCGGGCTACCGATCAGCTCGGCCTGGCTGAACCCGCTCATGGCGGCGAATTCGGCGTTGCAGTAGGTAATATTGCTGGCAGTGTCGGTGGCGGAAATAAGCCGTTGATCCTCGCCGAAAGTCTGTTCGACCGAGGTAACCGGCATGTTGAGACGCACGATAAAACTCCATTTGCAGGGGTCTGCCAGGTTGTCCTGCGCAGCGCCCAAACCATTCGTCCGACACCGAGATCAGCCTTCTACCGGGGTGCTTTGCTGAATAGTCTCAGCTGGGTCAGCGCGGTTGAAACTCGATGGCTTTTGACCTGTCCAAACGATCAATTCTACGAATTACATCACATTATGCAAACAAAGGTGATGAATTGTGGCGTTGCCTCTTGCCGATAGATATCGTTAAGTTCTTGATTCTAAATGGGAATTAAGCGATGACAATTTCAAGTTTGGGTTCGGCCATCAGACGTTACCGCAAGGTAGCCGGGCTCACTCAGGCTGAACTTGGCGAGAAAACCGGTTTTGACCCCAAGACCATCAGTCGCTTCGAAACCGGCACCTACACTCCCAGCGTGGAAGCCCTGTCGAGCTTTTCCGAAGTGCTGGGGATCAAACTCAAAGCCTTCTTCGCCGAAGAGAACGACGAAGACGAGCAGCGTGCCTATCTCTTCGGCGTCATTCACAAAACGCCCTCCCAAGACCTGGGAAAGCTGATCGCAGCGGTAGACCTGGCCTTGTCCAAGCCTTAGTGGCGGCAACCCCGAAAAGCGGCAGGTCGACCCTGCCGCTTTTTTTTGGTTCTTCACGCAATCCCGGAGTCTATGATCTTTGGGTTGGGTTGTTGCGGTTACGGCTGCGGGCTTATCCATTTGATGTGGCGCGGCTGCCGGCCCCTTCCGCCCTTACGGCGGGTCCCTTTTGTCTTGGTGTATGGACCGGACACATGGTGGACAGGTGTACGGGGACATGGTTGACACTTTTCGGCAAGCAAACCTGCCGGGAATTCGACCATGCCTTGGAACGCGAGAGACGCCATGAGCTTGAGAGAAGAGTTCGTTCGTCTGGCCAATCACCCAGACGCCAATGTCAGGGAGTTGTGCCGACGCTTCGGTATCAGTCCCCAGACAGGTTACAAGTGGCTTAACCGCTACCGGCAGGAGGGTGCGGCAGGCCTTTTGGAACGATCCAGAAAACCTGCCAGCAGCCCTAGGCTGACGGATCGTGGGCTTGAGAAAGAAGTGATCGCCATCCGCAAGGAGCACCCTGCCTGGGGTGGCCGCAAGATCAGGCATCTACTGGGTCAGCGCATTTGCGCCAGTACCGTCACCAATGTTCTGCATCGCCACGGGCTGATCACCTCCGAAGCCAGTGCTGCAGCTACGCCGTGGAAACGCTATGAACGCGAGGCTCCTAATGATCTCTGGCAGATCGACTTCAAAGGCTTCTTCCAGACAGGTCAGGGGCCGTGCTACCCGTTGACGTTGATCGATGATCACTCGCGCTTCAACTTGGCGATTCAAGCCTGTGCGCATCAGCGAACCGAATTGGTCCAGGAGCACCTGACCGATCTGTTCAGGCGGTATGGCCTTCCCCTGCAGATCAACGCAGACAATGGCGCGCCCTGGGGGGCACCACGAAACCCTGGAGAGCTGACGCCGCTAGGGATCTGGATAGTGCGTCTGGGCATACGCTTGACCTTCAGCCGGCCAGGGCACCCACAGACCAACGGTAAAGACGAGCGCTTCCACCGAACGCTCAAGACAGAGGTGCTCAGGGACCGCACCTTCCGTGATTTGCGGGAGGCGCAGGAGGCGCAGGAGGCGTTCGACCTGTGGCGTGGCGTCTACAACTACAAGCGACCCCACCAGCAGTTGGACTACCAAGTACCGAGGGAGCGCTACCAGATGAGCACACGGCCGTTTCCAAGCCGGGTACCAACCTTTGAATACGGACCCGAAGATATCCTAGTCAAACCCTACGATAGTCAGTTCCGCTTCAGGAAGCGCTCATTCCGGATAGCAAAAGCGCTGGTGGGCCACATTTTGGCTTTGCGCCCGAGCGAGAAGGGACCTGATCACTTCGACGTCTACTTCTGCCACCGCAAGCTGAGAACCATCGATTTCAACAACCCGGATGGCAAGCGATAATGTGTCAACCATGTCCCCGTACATGTGTCAGCGATGTCTCCGGTCCATACATCTTGGCAAAAGGAACCAAAACCGCTCGCTCCAGCATACGGCCCTACGCTGCGCTCCGGGTTCCTTCGCTACGGTGCCTTCCAGGGGCATCGCGGCCTACGACTTGCTTCGCCAAGTCTACGTCTCGCGACTTCGGCCTCGGCCGAAGGGTGCTACGCACCAGCCCCCTCCAGACACCTACGCTCAGCCTCCTGAAGTCGCGAAGTTACGGGCGGCGCCTGCACTGACGCATCTACGAAAGCAGATGTTGGCGAAGCCATGCTGACGCAGGGGCGGGACAAGCCCGCTGATAAAACGAGCACCAACTTGTTTGGTCTTGATCTTGATGTTCATGCACGTACTTCCAGGCGCCGCGAAAAGCGACTTCAGGAGGCCGAGCGTAGGTGCCTGTAGGGGCGGTGCGCAGCACCTTCGGCGGCAGCCGAAGACGCGAGATGTAGACTTGCAAAGCAAGTCGTAGGCCGCGATGCCCCGGAAGGTGCCGTAGCGAGGGGACCCGAAGCGCAGCGTAGGGCCGTATGCAGGAGCAAGCGGTTTTGCCTACTTCTTCCCAAGAGAAAAGTAGGCCGCCGTAAAGGCGGAAGGGGCCAGCAGCAGCCCCACACTGAATGGATAAACTCACAGCCTCAACAACCCAACCCTGAATTCCGTGAAGAGCTTTTTTTGCCTGGCTATTGCACCGCAACTGGTCAGACCGGTAAAGCCAATTCTTGCCCGCTCAGCCGAAAACCCCTTGCAAACCCAAAAAAATCGCGCCTACACTGCCCACGCACTGGACATACCGGTAAGACCACAATAATTAAGTCCTCCGCTCTTTCGCCCGCCGTGGCATCGAAGCAGGGACACCGACCAGAGATCCCTCCCATGCTCAAATGGTGCTCGCGTTCGATCTTCCTCCAAGTGGTGTTGGGCCTTGTGCTAGGCATAGCCTGCGGCCTGAGCTTTCCTGAAGTTTCCCTGCAACTCAAACCCCTCGGTGACGGCTTCATCAAGCTGATCAAGATGTTGATCGGGCTGATCGTGTTCTGCGTGGTGGTCAGCGGCATCTCCGGTGCTGGCGACCTGAAGAAGGTCGGGCGCATCGGCCTGAAATCGGTGATCTACTTCGAAATCCTGACCACCATCGCCCTGGTGATCGGCCTGGTGTTCGCCTTTACCTCGGGCATTGGCAGCGGCGCCAACATTCATCTGGACCAACTGGCCAGCAGCGAAGCCAGCAACCTGGCCGAACGCGGCCAGCACATCCATGGCACTGCAGCGTTCCTCATGGACCTGATCCCGACCTCGGTGGTCGGCGCCTTTGCCGACAACAACATCCTCCAGGTCCTGCTGTTTTCAGTGCTGTTCGGCAGCGCCCTGAACCTGGTCGGTGAAGCGGCCTCGGGCATTTCGCGGCTGATCAACGAACTGAGCCACATCATCTTCCGCATCATGGGCATGATCGTGCGCCTGGCGCCGATCGGCGTGTTCGGTGCCATCGCCTTCACCACCAGCAAATATGGCCTGGAATCGCTGCAGCACCTGGGCGGCCTGGTGGCCTTGTTCTACCTGACCTGCACCGGTTTCGTGCTGTTGATCCTGGGCACCGTGATGCGCCTGTCGGGGCTGAAGATCCTGCCGTTCATCAAGTACCTGCGCGAAGAGCTGACCATCGTCCTCGGCACCGCTTCTTCCGACGCCGTGCTGCCACAGATCATGCGTAAGCTCGAGCACCTGGGCATCGGCAGCTCGACGGTGGGCCTGGTGATTCCTACCGGTTACTCGTTCAACCTCGACGGCTTCTCGATCTACCTGACCCTGGCCATCGTCTTCATTGCCAACGCCACCGGCACGCCGCTGGCGATGACCGACCTGCTGACCATCCTGCTGGTGTCGCTGATTACCTCCAAGGGCGCCCACGGTATTCCGGGTTCGGCGCTGGTGATCCTTGCCGCGACCCTCACCGCGATTCCGGCGATCCCGGTGGTCGGCCTGGTGCTGGTGCTGGCGGTGGACTGGTTCATGGGCATCGGCCGGGCGCTGACCAACCTGATCGGCAACTGCGTGGCCACCGTGGCCATCGGCCGCTGGGAAGGCGATATCGACATGGAACGGGCCAACAATGTGCTGTCGGGCAAACAGGGCTTCGGCTTTGCCCAGCGCAAAACCCCCAACGCCCATCAACAAGAGTTCTGAGCAACAGGGCCGGCAGCAAAACTGCCGGCCACAGGAGCAAACCATGCAAGTGTTCTCATGGAGTGACCAATGATTACTTCATCAACCGTCGTCAACTCGGTGGTGGAAAAACTCCGCCAGGCCCTGGCCCGCGGCCAGTGGCGCTCCGGCGACATGCTGCCGGGCCAGCGCGAACTGGCCGAGCAACTGGGTATCAGCCGGCCAAGCCTGCGCGAAGCGGTGACCGTGCTGGAAACCCTCGGCCTGGTGCGCTCGATGCCGGGCAAGGGCGTGCTGGTACTGGACGCCGATGCGGCGCAAAGCACCTCGCCCCAGAGCGGTGTCGCCGAGGCCAGCCTCGAGGATGTGCTGCAACTGCGCTACACCCTCGAGCCGTTCATCGTCGGCCTGGTGGCGCAGTCGATCAGCAGCAAGGAAATCGGCCAGTTGCGCCTGACCCTGATGGACATGCGCGAAGCCCTCGAGGCCGAAGACAGCGAAGCCGGGGTCAACGCCTACATCGCCTTTCACGAAGAGCTGTTCACCCTGACCGCCAACCCGATCTTCCAGAGCGTGGTGCAGCAGACCAGCAACGCCCTCAAGCAAAGCGCCGCAGTGCTGCGCAACTCGCCCGAGCATCTGGCGGCGCGACTTGAGGAAAACGAAGCGGTGGTGCGCGCCATCCGCAACAAGAACAGCGCCCAGGCCAGCGCGCAGATGCGCCACCATATCCTTCAGGAAGGCCGGCGCATGGGCATCGAACTGAACATCCCGGACGATCATCCGGGCAACTGACCCCAGGAGTGCGACCATGAACGCCAGCGCCCACGCCCATGACACCGCCCTGCCCTCGCTGCTTGCCCAGGGTGAGCGCAGGTTGTCGGCCGAGCAGATCTACCCACGGCTGTTCGATGCCATCCTCGAACAGCGCCTGGCTCCTGGCAGCGCCCTGACCGAGCAAGCCCTGGGCGATGCTTTCGGGGTTAGCCGCACGGTGATCCGGCGGGTGCTCGGGCGTTTGTCGGACCAACAGGTGATCGTCCAGCGCCCGAGCCACACCGCACGCCTGGCTGCGCCCGACCCGCAGCATGCACGGCAGATCCTCAGCGCCCGGCGCCTGGCCGAAACCACCCTGATCAGCCTCGCGGCCAAGCGCGCACGGCCGGCCAAGATCCGCCAGTTGCGCGAACTGGTGGCCCGCGAGCGCCAGCACCATGAACAGGGCCAGCGCTGCACGGCGATCCGCCTGGGCGGCGAGTTTCACCTCAAACTTGCGGACATGGCCGACAACCTGCCGCTGGCGCGTTTTCTCAACGGCCTGGTACCGCAGACTTCGCTGATCATTGCCCAGTACGAAGCACGACCATGCAGCCATTGCGCCTGGCAGGAGCATGCGGCGATCATCGATGCGCTGGAGAACGGCGATGGCGAGGCGGCGCTGGCGTTGATGCATGAGCATCTGGATCATATCGAGGCCAAGCTCGACCTGGAGGGTTGAGCATTTTCGCCTGGGAGCGGGACTTGCCCCGCGATACGATGTGGCCGACAGGACGCTATCGCGGGTCAAGCCCGCTCCTAACAAATGGACCGATGACCGCCTTGGAGGGCACCCTGATGACACCTGCGCCGCACATGACACCGCAGCAGCGCCAGCAAGTGCGCGCAGCAATGTCCGATGCCTTCGTCGACACCCACGTCGAATACCTGTGGATCGCCCGCCACCTGGTGGGTTTTGACCGCGAGCTGCTCAAGGAAATCTTCTACAGCGAAGTCGCCCCCGCCTGCTACGGCAACATCATGACGCCGGTACCGCCGGTCTGGACCGGTTTCGACGAAACCTGGCTGCAGGAGGAGATCGAAGAAACCCTCCAGGCACGCCGCGACAGCTGGTGGCGGCGCCATATCGACCGCCTGTTGAACGCCACCTGGGTGTGGTTTTTCTGCAAGGAGATCTGGGCCGACATCCTCCTCGCCCTGGACGAGGCTGAGGCCGAACAGCAGCGCGAGTGACGGCACCTATACTCAGGTAACCACACCATTCGAGCTTGCCTGACCACAGGGGGGCTGCGCTTTGATTCCGCGTTCCCCGCTCATCGCCCTGCTGCTCGCCGTGCTCCTGGCGCTGGGCGGCTGCGGCTCACGGCAAAAGGTCAGCGAGCCGCCGCCCATCCCGGTCAATGCGGCGACCTGGCAACAGATCGACCGCGAGATCATCGACGCTTCGCTGGCGGTCACCAGTTCAGTCAACGACTATGCCCGGCGCTCCATGCGGGTCTGGAAAGACCGCGTGCAGCAGTACACCGAAAGCGAGTTCATCCCCTGGTTCACCGGCTACTGGACCCAGCAATGGCTGACCATGAAAGTGGCCTGGTACAAAATGAACAGTGGCGACGGCAGCGAAACCCCGGAAAAGCGCCTGGCCCAGTACCTGCAGGAGCAGTACCACGAACGGGTGCTGGACCCGGTGGCCAAGGAGATCGACCCCGAGGCCATTCGCGACCGGGCCATGGAGCTGTATATCCAGCTGCTTGGCCAGCAACTGCAGCAGATTGCCCAGCGCTACCGGGCGCCGCCGGAGCAGTTCAACCTGCACCTGACGCGAATCCAGGCCATCGGCCTCGGCCCCCCGGCCAACAACAATGCCTCGCTCCATCAATTGCTGTTCAGCAAGCCGCTGGAACAGCAACCCGCCTACGCCGCACTGGTCAAACGCCTGCACAGCGCCGTGCGCGCCGGCACCCAGCGCGCCGACATCGGCCTGTCATCGGTCGCCCAGCAAGCCAGTGAAAAGCTCGGCGCCACCCTGGCGCCACGGGGCATCGCCAGCGCCGTGGCGGCAGCCGTCGGGCGTGCGGCGGGCACGGTGATTTCCCTGGCGGCCACCGGCATCGGGGTGATGACCCACAACCGCGAACAACCGGCGATGATCGAGCAACTGCGGGTGATCCTCAACGTCGCGCTGAACGAGGAATGGCGGGAATTGATGGAGAACCGCAAGACCGGCGCCATGGCCGGGGTCTACTACCTGTCGGGGGAGATAGAAGACAGCCTGCTGGCCGCCGAAGGCCCCGAGCGCGAGCCGCAGCCCGCAGCCCAGGTGATCACCCTGCCGGCCCAATAAACGCGCGGCTTATGCGGCGACGCGGTTGTCGGGCTGAGCCTGGGCCGAGGTCGGCAGGCCGAAGATGCGGTCAAACAGCCAGTTGTAGATGAAGGTGTAGCACGGGATCAGGATGATGAACGCCAGGTCGACGACAAAGGCCTCCAGCAGGCTCATGTCCAGCCACCAGGCAATCAGCGGGATCAAGTACACCACCAGGGTCAGCTGAAAACCGATGGCATGCGCCAGCCGCCGGCCAACACTGCGCCCACGCTTGGCCTGGCGGCTTTCCCAGTACTCGAACAGGGTGTTGTAGATGAAGTTCCAGGCCATGGCGATGGTGGTGATCATCACCGCCAGCGGCCCGGTATTGCTCGGCGCGCTGTCGGCCAGGTAGGCCAGGCCCAGGGTCGACATGCACAGTCCGATCAGTTCATAGGCGGTCACGTAGACCAGTTTGCGTTTGACACCTTGCACGTTGCTAACCTCGGTTTTGCCGTAAAACGTCGCCCTCTTGGGCAACTGAGGCGGGCAAGCATGCGTCAATCTTCTTGACAGCCAAAGTCAGCAGCTATCAGATTAGCTGACAGGAGATTGCCATGAACTTTTCCAGCGACAACATCGAACTGTTTCTCGCCGTACTCGACCGCGGCTCGTTTTCCGCTGCCGCCCGGGCTTTGGGCCGGGTGCCGTCGGCGGTGAGCATGGCCATCGGCAACCTGGAAGCGGAACTGGGCTTCAGCCTGTTCGAACGCACCCACCGGGAAACCCGCCCCACCGCCATGGCCCAGGCCCTGGAGCCGCATGCACGGATGATCGCCAACCAACTGGGGCAATTGCAGGTGCATGCCCTGGAGCTGTCCCAAGGGCTGGAAAGCACCTTGAGCATCAGCGTGGTGCCGGACATCGACCACACCCGCCTGCTGGCGGCGATCAGAACCCTCAGTGAGCGCCACCCGCTGCTGAATGTCGAGGTGCTGAGCGCACCGCAGGAAGATGCCCTGCAACTGCTGCACGACGGCCGCGTCAGCCTGTGCCTGGCCTTCGCCGGGCTGTCGGTGGACGCCCGCCAGCGCTTTCAGAACATCGGCATGGAGTCGCTGGTGGCCTGCATCGGCCCGCAGCACCCGGCCCTGCAACAGCGCCCCCGGCAAATCGTTTACCTCGAAGACCTGGCCAACGTCCGGCAGATCCTGGTGGCCAGCCGCGACCTGCCCCTTAGCGACACCCGCGCGCTGATCGGCAAGGCGTACTGGCGCACCGACAGCCTGGCCATGGCCATCGAAATGGTCGAAGCCGGCCTTGGCTGGGGCGACTTTCCGTTGTCGCGGGTAGCACCGTTGCTCGGCGCCGGGCGCCTGGTGCGCCTGGACTTCAGCAACACCCGCAACGAGTTGCAGTTGCCGGTGCATGCCTTCTGGCGCCAGCACCAGCCACTGCAAAAAGCTGCCCAGGCGCTGGTGCGTTTATTGGGCGTGCAATAAAGCGCCCGGCTGAAACACGCATTCCAGAGCAGGCAGTAGGAAAATCCTGTCAGCCCCTGCGGCAAAAACTCCTATCAATTTTTCAGTTTTGCGGCCGATACCCGTCTGGATAGGTACGAGCACACGCCAAAAGCGCCGCTCGGCACTCCTCTTTACTGGCACAAGGTCTCGGAACATGAACCTGAAATTTCGCCACAAGATCCTGCTGTGCGCCTGCGGCGTCGTGGTTCTGGCATTTGCACTGTTCACCCTTTACAACGATTACCTGCAACGCAACACCATCAAACAGAACATCGACTCGTCGGTCAAACAGGCCGGGGCACTGGCTGCCAGCAGTGTGCAGAACTGGATGAGCGGGCGCATTCTGGTCCTGGAAAACCTCGCCCAGGACGTCGCCCAGCAAGGCGCCAACGCCGACCTGCCGGGCCTGGTCGACCAGCCTTCGTACACCAACAACTTCCAGTTCACCTACGTGGGCCAGGCCAACGGCGTGTTCACCCAGCGCCCGGACGCGAAGATGCCTGACGGCTACGACCCGCGCCAGCGCCCGTGGTACACCGCGGCCGTCGCTGCCAACCAGACCATGCTGACCCCGCCATACATGGCGGCGGTCGGCGGCCTGGTGGTCACCATCGGCATGCCGGTGAAAAGCAAAACCAGCGGCGAGCTGCTCGGCGTGGTCGGTGGCGACCTGAGCCTGGCGACCCTGGTGGACATCATCAACGCCGTGGACTTCGGCGGTATCGGCCATGCATTTCTGGTCGACCGTAACGGCCAGGTGATCGTCAGCCCGGACAAAGACCAGGTGATGAAGAACCTCAAGGACATTTACCCGGGCAGCAACCTGCACATCGCCCCGGGCACCCACGAGGTCACCCTGAACAAACAGGAGCGGATCATCTCCTTCGCCCCGGTCAGCGGCCTGCCGACGGCTGACTGGTACATCGGCCTGTCGATCGATCGCGACAAAGCCTACGCCGGCCTGAGCCAGTTCCGTACCTCGGCCATTATCGCCATGCTCATTGCCGTGGCCGCCATCGCCGGCCTGCTGAGCCTGCTGATCCCGGTGCTGATGCGTCCGCTGACCACCATGGGCCGCGCCATGCAGGACATCGCCCAGGGCGAAGGCGACCTGACCCGCCGCCTGGTCGTCGAGAACAAGGACGAGTTCGGTGAACTGGCCGGTGCCTTCAACCAGTTCGTCGAGCGTATCCATGCCTCGATTGCCGAAGTGTCCTCGGCCACTCGCCAGGTCCACGACCTGTCCGAGCGCGTGATGAGCGCCTCCAACGCCTCGATCATCGGCTCTGAAGAGCAAAGCATGCGCACCAACAGCGTGGCTGCGGCGATCAACGAGCTGGGCGCTGCCACCCAGGAAATCGCCCGCAACGCCGCCGATGCCTCGCAACACGCCAGCGGCGCCAGCGAGCAGGCCAACGACGGTCGTCAGGTGGTGCAGGAAACCATTTCGGCGATGACCTCGCTGTCGCAGAAGATCAGCGAATCGTGCGAGCAGATCGAAACCCTCAACGCCAGCACCGACGACATCGGCCAGATCCTCGACGTGATCAAGGGCATCTCCCAGCAGACCAACCTGCTGGCGCTCAACGCCGCCATCGAAGCGGCCCGTGCCGGTGAAGCCGGGCGTGGTTTTGCCGTGGTGGCCGACGAGGTCCGCAACCTGGCCCACCGCACCCAGGAGTCGGCCGAAGAAATCCACAAGATGATCACCACCCTGCAGGTCGGTTCGCGCGAGGCGGTGCACAACATGAACGCCAGCCAGGTCTCCAGCGAAGAAAGCGTGATGGTTGCCAACCAGGCCGGCGAGCGCCTGAGCAGCGTGACCCAGCGCATCGGCGAGATCGACGGCATGAACCAGTCGGTGGCCGCCGCGACCGAAGAGCAGACCGCCGTGGTAGAAAGCCTGAACCTGGATATCACCCAGATCAACGTGCTCAACCAGCAAGGCGTGGCCAACCTCAATGACACCCTGCGTCATTGCGATGCCCTGGCCCAACAGGCCGGGCGCCTCAAGCAACTGGTCGACAGCTTCAAGATCTGACCGCTGTGAAAAACAAAAGGGGCCGCTTGCGGCCCCTTTTTTCATCCTCTCGCGCTACACCGCAAGCACCTGCTTGGCCCGCCCCAGGCGCAGCCAGCCGATCAAAACCGCCAGCATCAGCACAAAACCCAGATAACCGAAGAACGGATAGACCTGGCCGACCAGGCTGATAAAGCCGATCAGGCTGCAGACAAACGCCGCCACCCCCGCCGCCACCGAACCCAGGCGAAAACTGCGGGTGCCGGCCGGCAACAGCCGCGCCAGAAACGAATACAGCGTGCCCACGGCGGTGTTGACGATCATGCCGAAGATGATCACGCACATGATCACGCCCAGTGCCGGGGAGATTTCGCTGGCAATCGACAGCATCGGCATCGGCAGCTCGGCCACGCTGTCCAGGCGCGACAACAGCCCGGCGCTCATCACCAGCATCAGCCCGCCCAGTGCCGCGCCGCCAAGAATCCCGCCCCAGATCGCGGTTTTCTCCAGGCGTGCGGAGCCACCGAGAATCGCCAGGATCGGCGCTCCGGCAACGATGTTGTACGACACATACAGGAACGCACCGAGCAGCCAATGGCGGGTGCCCGCCTCTTGCTGGCTGGCCACCCGGTCAAGCTGGGCAAAGCTCAGCTCGCGGGTAAATACCGCGTACAAGGCAATCGCCGTGGCGACCAGGATCAGGAACGGCGTCACCGCACCGATCAGCAGAATCACCTTCTGCACATCCAGGCACACCACCGCCACCACCAGCACCGTCACCAGCACACTGCCGGCCAGCGCCGGAATGCCAAACTGCTGCTCGAGCAAGGCCCCACCGCCGGCAAGCATCACCACAGTGACGGCGAACATGAAAAAGGTGATCAGCAAATCGACGAACAAGCCCAGGTAACGCCCGCAGATGGCGTACACCACGTCCTTGTGCGAGGCCGCCTGCAAGCGATTGCCGAGCCTTGCCAGGGCCATGCCGAGAAAGGTGAACAACGCCGCACTGACCAGCGCCCCAAGCAGGCCCCAGAGGCCGAAGTCGACAAAGAACAGCAACAGCTCCCGCCCCGAGGCGAACCCTGCGCCGACGATCACGCCGATAAAGGCGCCTGCAATTTTCAGCTGCTCTTTCATTTTCAGCCCTCTGGTATCGATGGCCCTGCGGGGCCTTTGTTGTTGTTTTTACCCAGTGTTGCCGTGCTGACTCAGTCGTTGCCGAGCCAGGCCTGCACTTCGATCTCGACATCCACGCCCAGGGCCAGGCCGGCGCTGACGGTGGAACGCACCGGGTAGCCGCTGGCGAAGAAGCTTTTGTAGACCTCGTTGAAGCCGGCGAAATGAGCCATGTCGGACAGCCACACGGTGGCCTTCACCACCTGGTCGAAACCGACGCCGCACTCGGCCAGGGTTTCACCGATACGCTCAAGCGCCGCCCGGGTCTGGACCTGAATGTCGCCGCGCACCACTTCACCGTCGGCGTGCAGGGGGATCTGCCCGGAAAGAAACAGAAAACCGCCGACCTTGACCGCTTTGGAAAACGGATATGGCAGGTGGCTGGGGATACGCTCGATAGTCGAACTCATGGGAAATCTCCTTCGGGAGTTAACGAAAACGCGCCGGGGACAAGCGTTGCGGCTCGACCCCCTCGGCGCTCAGGGTTGCCGGTAACGGTTGCTCAAGCAACAGCGCACAGGCCAGTTGCGAAGCGCCAGCGGCGGACTGGATACCATAACCGCCTTGCGCCGCCAGCCAGAAAAACGCCGGGTTGTGCGGATCGCGGCCAATCACCAGGTCGCCATCGGCAACGAACGATCGCAGCCCGGCCCAGCTATGACTGGGGCGGCGAATCGCCAGGGTGGTGATGGCCTCGATGTTGTAGATACCGATGGCGACGTCGAGCTCTTCGGGCATCACGTCCTGGGGCTCGACCGGGTCGGCGTTGGCCGGTGAGCCGAGCAACTGCCCGGCATCGGGTTTGAAATAAAAGCTCTCATCGACGCCGATCACTGCCGGCCAGCGGCTGAAGGCCTGGTCTGGCGGGCCGTCGAAGGTAAAGGCCGAGCGCCGGCACGGCTGCAGGCCGACCGGCTGTACGCCGCAGACCGCCGCGATGTGATCGGCCCAGGCGCCAGCGGCGTTGACCAACTGGCGCGCCTGAATGCAGCTGCCGTCGGCCATCACGAGCTGCCAGTAACCTTCGTGGTAACTGCCCTCGACCACCTCGGCATTGCAGTGCAAGTGCCCGCCGGCCTGGCGGTAACCGCGCAAGAAGCCCTGGTGCAGCGCGTGTACATCCAGGTCCATGGCGCCGGGTTCGAGTACCGCGCCGGCCACCACCTCGGCGCGCAGGCTCGGCACCAGCGCCAGCGCCCCGTCGCGGTCGAGCAAGGTCACTTCGGTACCGTTGGCCTGGCTCTGTGCATAGGTGCTGTCGAGCAGCGCCTGTTGCTCCAGGGTCGCCACATACAGACAACCCCGCGGTTCGAGCAAGGCATGCTCGCAGAAGCCCGGCGGCGGCGACTCATAAAAGGCCCGGCTGGCGCGGGTCAGCGCCTGGATCTGCGGGGTGCCATAGGCCTCCATGAACATCGCCGCCGAGCGCCCGGTGGAGTGGTAGCCGGCCTGGGCTTCGCGTTCAAGCATCAGCACTTGGCGCCCTGGCGCCAGCCGATAGCCCAATGAAGCACCGGCAATACCGGCGCCGATGATCACGATGTCGAAGGTCTGTGTCATAGCCATGCAATCACCTGCGAGATGAAATTATCATTTGTGAGAATTCTAATATCTGAGAATTTCGGATTATGCAAGCGCTCACGGTAAGATGCGCATCCGTTTTACCTGACCGAGATGCTTGATGAGTGCCGACCGCTCCCCTGCCGACACCCGCCCTGGCGCGCTGCCGCTGATTGACCGCGCCGAAGTCGGCGCGCGCCTGCGCAGCGTGCGCAAGGCCCAGCAACTGACGCTCAAGCAACTCTCGGCGCTGTCCGGGGTACCGGTCTCGACCCTGTCGAAAATGGAACTGGCGCAGGTCTCGGTGAGCTACGAAAAACTCGCGGCGGCGGCGCGGGCGTTGCAGGTGGATATCGCCCAGCTGTTTCGCGCTTCAGGCGTAAGCGATGTGCCAGTGCCGACCACCGTCGTGGTCAACTCCCTGCCCAGCGCTCCCGGCTACAGCACCGGCACCTACGACTACCACCCGATTGCCGGCGAATTTCCGCAGCGCCTGATGACCCCGATGTACGCCCGGATCATCGCTCGCGAGCGGCAACAGTTCGACGAATTCATCCGCCACCCCGGGCAGGAATTTGCCCTGGTGCTGAGCGGGCGAGTACGGATTGTGTTTGAAACCGGTGAGGCGGTGAGTATCGGCCCGCAGGAGACGGCGTACTTCAACAGCAATGTCGGGCATATTTATCTTTCCGAGACGGAAGATGGTGGGGATGCGCATGTGATGGTGGTGATGACGGATCGGTAACAGCGTTGTCTGTAACACCGCATCGCGGGTCAAGTCGAGACGTCGCACCGCCGCTCCCACAGCGCTACGCGCTCAACAAGAGCGAAGCGAATTGTGCTCTTGATCTTGATCTACCGGCCCCGTTAACCAGAAGGGCCGAGTGCAGGTGTTGCGAAGGGGCGAGTGCGCAGCACCTTCGGCGTTAGCCGAAGTTGCGAAACGTAGAGTTGCTTGCAACTCGTAGTTCGCAATGCCCCGTAGCGACACCGTAGCGAGGGAACCCGAAGCGCAGCGCAGGGCCCACTGGTGGGGCGAGAATTTTTGCTTACTTTTTTTTCGACTGAAAAAAGTAAGCCGCCGTAAGGGCGGAAAGGTGACTAAGCCACACCCTGGCAAATGGATGGTGCAAACCCTCCCGAAGCTCGACCCAGTTATAACCTAATAACGAACAAGTCTATTTGGCTATAAAAAAACCTTTATGCTGGCTGCCATCCGATCACGGGCACGTTGGGCGTTTAGGTTACTTATGGATGTAGGTTCTTTCGGTTTCACCATTGCAGGCCTGGTAGTTGGATTCATCGTCGGCATGACCGGCGTCGGCGGCGGCTCGCTGATGACCCCGATCCTGCTGTGGTTCGGCATCAACCCCGCCACCGCCGTAGGTACCGACCTGCTCTACGCCGCCATCACCAAAGCCAGCGGCGTCTGGGTCCACGGCAAAAACAACAATATCGACTGGAAAATCACCGGCTGGCTGACCCTCGGCAGCGTCCCGGCCGCCGCCCTGACCCTGTGGTTCCTCGCCAGCCTCGATGCCGACACCCAGGCCGCCAACGCCATTATCAAGCAAGGCCTGGCCGTGGTCCTGGTGCTCACCGCCCTGGCCATCCTGTTCAAAAGCAAACTCCAGGCCTTCGCCAGCAAACACGCCGGCGACCGCTACCACCTGAGCGGCACCAGCCTCAACCTGCTGACCGTAGTCACCGGCGTGGTGCTCGGCGTCATGGTCTCGCTGACCTCGATCGGTGCCGGCGCCCTGGGCACCGTGGCGCTGTTTCTGCTCTATCCGTACCTGGTCACCCGCCGCCTGGTCGGCACCGAAATCGCCCACGCCGTGCCCCTGACCCTGGTGGCAGGTCTCGGCCATGCGAGCATGGGCAACATGGACTGGTCGCTGCTCGGCTACCTGCTGCTCGGCTCGCTGCCGGGCATCTACATGGGCAGCCACCTGACCGGGCGAATTTCCGACAGCATCCTGCGCCCGTGCCTGGCGGGCATGCTGCTGATGATTGGCTACAAGCTGGCGTTCTGATCAAGGCTTTCAGGCAACACCAATCCCTGTGGAAGCCGGCCTTGCCGGCGATGGGCTACGCAGTAGCCCCAGGGTCAATCCTGCGTACGCCACAGCACCGGCCACTTGTCTGGCCAGTTCCCAGTGCAACTGCCCATGCGTGACAGCGAGCGCGGTCGCATGCGCTCCCCGTCAAAACGCCAGCTCTGTTCCATGCCGCAATCGCCAATGCCCCGCGCCAGGATGAAACTGCTGAGCACCCCGGAGTCCGGGTCATAGCCCACCGAACCGCCAAAGTCGCCCCACTGCTCCTGCGCCGCAATCTTCTCCAGTTGCAGCGCCTTCGCCTGCTCGGGATGCGCCCGCGAAGTGGTGTACAGCGCGTACTCGCAGTTGTAGGCACCGCAGCCGAAACGAAAGCTGACCAGCGCCGTGTCCTTGCTCAAGGCATAGGCCTGGGCACTGTCCGGGGTCCAGTCCGCGTCGGGGTCGCGCCAGTCGTTTGCGGTGACGGCCATGACCACCTCGCTGATGCGCCTGGCCTCTGCTTCACCCATCGGCTCGGGGCGTACGAATGGCGCCAGCTTGGGCAGTACTGGCGCAGAAGGCACGGCGCTATCCGGCGCATCCCCTGTGCGCACCAAGGCGCTGCGATGCCCTGCCCGCCCCTGCACCGAATCGATCAGCAACAACGAAGCCGTCAGGCCGTTCAGAGAGCTACCGAGCTCACCATCATTGCTCTGCGAGGTCAGGCGCGCGCCGTTGCGCATGGCCTTGAGCAGGGCCATCGCCTGCTCGCCGCTGGCGTGCCAGAACACCACGCCGTCCTCCTGAGCCTCGCTCAAGGGTAGTGCCAGCGGCTGGCCATCGAGCTGCAACGGCGCCTCCAGCGAGCTGTTGCTGAAGATCGTCACCTGCAGTTGGCCATCGAGGCCGGCCCCGCGCATTACCTGGATGCCCAGCGGCATGTCCGCCCGGGTATCGGCCGCCAGCGCCGTGCACTGGCGGGTATTGTCACAGCCAACCACCCAGTCCTTGAGGGGCTGGTACAGCGGTACCGGTTCTGCCGCCGCAGCGTGGGCAGCACCGGGCAAGGCCAGCAAGGTGAAAAAAGCGGCGTGCAACGGTGCGCTCATGATGAATTCCGTTTCTGGTAAACGGCGCATTCTAACGCTGGGCATCCTGAAAGTACTGCTCCAGGGTAATGATGCTGAGTTCACCAGCGGCTGGCTGATTAGACAACCGGCTTGCCAAAAACATATGGAAATCCGTATATTCGAATTTCCATATGTAAAAGGCCGATTCGATGCTCAGCCCCACCGCCCTGTTCAAATGCCTCGCCGATGAAACCCGTGCCCGCGCCACGCTGCTAATCGCCCGCGAAGGTGAGCTGTGCGTCTGCGAGCTGATGTGCGCGCTCGACCACAGCCAGCCAAAGATCTCCCGCCACCTGGCGCAACTGCGCAGCTGCGGCCTGTTGCTCGACCGCCGCCAGGGCCAGTGGGTGTACTACCGGCTTAACCCGCAACTGCCGGCCTGGGTCAACCAGGTATTGCAGTTGACCCTTGAAGCCAACGGCCAGTGGCTCAGCGCCGACAGCACCCGCCTCGACGGCATGGGTGATCGCCCTGCCCGCGCAACCTGCTGCTAAGGAGTCCGCCCCATGCGAATCCTGTTCATGTGCACCGCCAACAGCTGCCGCAGCATTCTGTGCGAAGCGCTGTTCAACCACCTGGCCCCGGCCGGTTTCGAAGCGCTCAGTGCCGGCAGCTTCCCCAAGGGCCAGGTGCATCCTCGCAGCCTGTCGACCTTGCAACGCGCCGGCATCGGTATCAGCGGCCTGACCAGCAAAGGCAACGACACCTTCGTCGACAACCCACCGGACATCGTCATCACCGTCTGCGACAACGCCGCTGGCGAAGCCTGCCCGCTGTACTTCGGCCCGGCACTGAAGAGCCACTGGGGGCTGGCGGACCCGTCCGAAATCCACGGCACCGACACCCAGCTCGATGCCGCCTTCGACGCCACCCTGGCGCGTATCGCGCTGCGCTGCACAACCTTCCTCGCCCTGCCCTTCGAGCGCCTGAGCCGCGATCAGCTGCAGGCTGAAATTGACCGCATCGGCACCCTGTAAAAGGACTCTCCCATGAACGATCAACTGCCCAATCTCGACCTCGACCTGATCCCTGCCAACGCCGCCCATGACGGGCACAAGCCGCGCATCCTGCTGCTTTACGGCTCGACCCGCAAACGCTCGTTCAGCCGCCTGCTGACTGAGGAAGCTGCGCGCCTGCTGGAGCACTTCGGCGCCGAAACCCGGATTTTCAACCCCAGCGGCCTGCCCCTGCCCGACGACGCGCCCGAGGACCATCCCAAGGTGGTCGAACTGCGCGACCTCATGCAATGGTCCGAAGGCCAGGTATGGTGCTCGCCCGAGCGCCACGGCGCCATGTCGGCGGTGTTCAAGGCGCAGATCGACTGGGTGCCGCTGGCCATGGGCGCGGTGCGTCCGACCCAGGGTAAAACCCTGGCAGTGATGCAGGTGTGTGGTGGTTCGCAATCATTCAACGTGGTCAACCAGCTGCGAGTACTGGGGCGCTGGATGCGTATGTTCACCATCCCCAACCAGTCCTCGGTGCCCAAGGCCTGGCTGGAATTCGACGGTAACGACCGGATGAAACCTTCGGCCTACTACGACCGTGTGGTCGACGTCATGGAAGAGCTGGTCAAGTTCACCCTGCTGCTGCGCGGGCGCAGCGAGCATCTGGTCGATCGCTACTCCGAGCGCAAGGAGTCGGCCGAGGCTTTGTCACAGCGGGTCGGCCAGCGTTCGATCTGAGCGCCTGACGATAGCCAGCGAATAATCGCACCGGCTGTCGTCATCCAGGCTTACCAGTTCCATGGCCAGTGCGAAGCGCTCGGTAATCCCCAGCTCATCCCCCAGCCCACGGAAAAACTCGCGCAGTACCGGCCACTGCAGCACGTCTTCGAAGCCCAGTTCACGGGCGATGCGGTGGTAGCGATCGGCGCCGGTGATGCGTATAAACACCTGCTCGGCGCCGAATTCGAGGATGTGCAGGCGGTATTCCGGACTGGAGGTAAAAATCGCCGCCACCACCAACCGGCCGAGGCCACGGGCGTCGCGCTCCAGTTGCACCTGGCTGGCCATGTGCCGCGCTGCCATGCGCCGGCCGAGGCGATAGAACATGCGCTCGGACAGGCGATTGATGTGCTCGCGGCCGAACATTTCCCCGGCCTGCTCCAGCATCAGGCCATAGAAGGCCCCGGTGATGTTCGACAGCGACTGGGCCATGCCGACCACGCTGTCGGGGAAAAACGCATGGACCAGCGCCTGCCAGTCCATATCCTCAGGGTAGCGGTCGTGCTCGCGCAGGGCGGCGGCTTGCAGGAAGGTCTCGGGAAGTCCTTTTCCGGGCGAATTCATTGCCACTGATCTCCATGAAATGGCCCCATGCATCCATTGCACAGGCGACCGATGAGTGTAGGCAAGCCTTGCTGGCGCTACCTCACCAACCGACGTCCGGCATGCTCACGGCCCATGACGAACTGCAGCAAGCGGTCCATCGGCAACGGCCGGCAGAACCAGAAGCCCTGGCCCAGGCTACAGCCCTGGGCCTTGAGGTAATCGAGCTGCTCGCGGGTTTCGATGCCCTCGGCCACCACCTGGATATCCAGGCTCTCGGCCAGCATCAGGTAGCCATTGACGATAGCCTGGTCGATCGGGTTGCTCTGCACCTCGCTGATGAACACCCGGTCGATTTTGAGCTTCTCGAACGGCAAGGCGCGCAAGGTGCTAGGCGATGAGTAGCCGGTACCGAAATCATCGATCGACACCTGCACGCCCATGCCTTGCAAGCGCAAAACGTTCTGCCGGGCCTGCTCGATATCCTTGAGCGCGGCGGTTTCGGTCACTTCGATTTCCAGGCGGTTGGCCGCCAGGCCGCTACGCTCGAGAACCGCCGCCAACTTGCTGACAAAATCGCACTGCATGAACGAGTAGCCGCTCATGTTCACCGCCACCGGCACATCCAGCAGGCCGGCTTCGATCAGCGCCCGGTTGTCGGCGCAGGCACGGGTCACCACCCAGACATTGAGCGCCGACATCAGCCCGTTCTGCTCGGCCAGGGGGATGAACACCTCGGGCGATACCGGGCCGTTGGCGCCGTCGTTCCAGCGCAGCAAAGCCTCAAGGCCGGTGATCCGTTGCGGGTCCGCCAGCTCGAACTGCGGCTGGTAATGCAGCTGCAATTGCTCGGTCTCGATCGCCTGGCGCAAGCGCTCCAGGCGCTGCTGCTCGCGCTGCTGGGTGATGCGCATGGCCGGGTTGAAACAGGCGATGCGATTGCCGCCGGCCTTCTTCGCCTGGTACATGGCAAAGTCGGCATCGATGATCAGTTGATCCGGCGCCGGCGCTTGCCCTTCCCGGCAATTGGCGCAGGTACTGACGCCAAGGCTTGCGCGCACAGCCAAGGCCATGCCGTCGATCCGCAGCGGCGCCTGCAGGCACTCGAACAGCCGTGTGGCCAGGCCCATGCCACCCTGTTCGGCAAACGGCTGACGCACCACCACCACGAACTCATCGCCGCCAACCCGGGCCAGCAACCCCGCACCGGTCAGGTGCTGGCGAAAGCGCTCGGCGACGCCAACCAGCACCCGGTCACCGACGTAATGACCATGGTTGTCGTTGATGATTTTCAAGCCATCGAGGTCGATGAACACCAGCACCAGTTGCTGCACCTGCGCTTGCGCCAGGGCGATCTCCTGCTGCAGGCGCGCATGCAGGGCGCTGCGGTTCATGCAGTGGGTCAGGGTGTCATGGCTGGCCAGGTGGTTGATGCGCCGGTGCATCTGCAACTGTTCACTGATGTCATAGCACACCCCGATCAGCAGTTGCCGGCCACCCAGCAACAGCTCGCCGACACTTACGTGCAAATCGAACAACGAGCCGTCCTTGCGCTTGCCGAGCAGCTCGCGTACCAGGCCGTTGAGCTTGCGCCCGCCGCCCGCACGGTAGGACGCCAGGCACTGATCATGGTGCTCGGCGTAGGCCCTGGGCATCAGCCGGGAAATATTCGCACCGGCAAGTTCGCCGAAGCTGTAGCCGAACAGCTTCTGCGCCGCGGCATTGATCGCCTGCACCCGCCCCCATTCATCGGTGATGACAATCGCATCGGCGGCGGCCTCGAAAATCGCGTAGGGAATGCTGGTCAGCTCGCGCTCGGCGTTGGCCGCGAGCTTGTCGAAATCCTCTCGGGTCATGATCGCGGCCTAGCGGTTGAAGCGGTCCACCAGCGCATACATTTCATGCGCCGTGTGTTCAAGCTCACGGCCGATGCTGGCGGAACTGGCGGCTATGTCGACGTTCTGTTCCGACACCTGGGCGATGGTGGTGATCTGCCGGCTGATGTCTTCGGCGACATGGGCCTGCTGCTCGGAGGCGGCGGCCATCTGTTCGGTCATCTGGTGGATATGCTCGACCGCCACGCCGATGCCTTCCAGGGCATTCTGGGTGGCGATCACCTGATCGACACCGGCATGGGCCTCGTCACTGCCCTGGCGGGCGATATCCACCGCCTGGTTGGCGGCGCTGTGCAGCGACTGGATGATGGTCTGAATGGTTTCGGTCGACTCCTGGGTCTTGAACGCCAGCGCCCGCACCTCATCGGCGACCACGGCAAAACCACGGCCCTGCTCGCCGGCCCGGGCCGCTTCAATGGCGGCGTTGAGCGCCAGCAGGTTGGTCTGGTCGGCGATCTGGCGGATCATGTTCGAGGCGATCTGGATCGACTGGGTCTCGTCGGCAAAATTTTCCACCGACTGGCTGATCTGGTTCACCGTGTCCTGCAGTTTCTCGATCACCAGGCGAGTCTTGCCGGCTTCTTCGGAGCCGACCCGGGTCAGCTGGTTGACGTCGTCGGCCTCACGGGCGGTGTCGTGGATGTGGGTCGAAACCTCGGAGATAGACGCCGCCATCTGGGTCATGGCGGTAGCGGCCATGTCGGTCTCGTCGCGCTGGCGCTGCAACGACGACTCGGAAGCCTGGGCCAGCTTGCCGCTTTCGCCGGCCATGCTTTCGGTCTTCTGCGCGTAGTCGCCGGAACGGCTGAGGGCGGTGCGCACCTTGGCCTGTTCGCTGATCAGCGACATCATCAACTGCGCCACGGCGCCGTGCTCGTCGGTGTAGGTGCGGGCAATCAGTTCGCTGTCGAAACTGTCGGCGGTGGCACGCCGGGCCAGGGCGAACTTGCGCTGCAGGTTCCAGTGCGCAGCCACCTGCATGCCGACAAAACCACAGGCCAGCACGGCCAGCGCCGCCCAGCTATCGAGGTACCACACGGCGGCAAGGCAAGGCACGCCAAGCGCCACCGGCGCCAGCGCCTGCTCTTTCACAGCCTTGGCCAGGTGCTTGAAGCTCCAGCTCTTTTTGCCCGTACGGATGCGCTGGTAAAGCGCGGCGGCACGCTCGATATCGGCACGCTGCGGCTTGACCCGCACCGACTCGTAGCCGACGACCGTCGCCCCCTCGAGGATCGGCGTGACATAGGCGCTGACCCAGTAGTGATCGCCGTTGCGGCAGCGGTTCTTGACGATGCCCATCCAGCTCTTGCCGGCCTTGAGGTACGACCACATGTGGGCGAACACCGCTTCGGGCATGTCCGGGTGGCGGACGATATTGTGCGGGCTGCCGATCAGCTCTTCACGGCTGAAGCCGCTGATGGCCACCAGCTCGTCGTTGCAGTAGGTCAGGTTGCCGTGCAGGTCGGTGGCAGAAATCAGCCGCTGTTGGTTCTGGAAGATGACTTCCTGCTGGGTGACCGGCAGATTGCTTCTCATGCGCTGGGTATCCGTTATTGCGAGATCAATCGGGTGTAATTACCCGCATTGTAGGTGTGGCAATTGGCCATACCTCATGAATAGAGCGGCTGTAGCTATAGCGATATGGAATACCTGGTTAATTTTGCTCGCCGGGCTGGTTGGCCAGGGTCAGGCATTCACGGAACAGCCGGCTGGCCGGGTCGAGGCTGCGATTGGCCGAGTAGAAGCAGCCGATGCTGCCAAAGCTCAGCGGCTTGCCAAGGTCGAAGGCCTTGAGCTTGCCGCCCTGGGCCAGTTGCTGGGTGGTTTGCAGGGGGAAGAAACCGACGGTCTGTTGGTCCTGCATCAATTCGTAGTTGGTCAGGGCCGCGATCGACTCGATGACGTTGGCCGGCGGGCCCAGGTCCAGCTCCTCGAACAGGCGGTCGACGGTACGCCGCAACAGGCCGCTGCGCGGCGGCAGAATCCACGGGAACGGATGCAGCTCGGCCAGGCTCAGCGGCCCGCCGCTGGCGTGCAGCGGGTGCTCGGCACCGGCGACGATGCACAGCCCCTCTTCGCACAGCACATCGACTTTGAGCCGCGGCTCGTGCTCGTGCCAGCGCCAGTCATCGGGAATGCGCCCGACGACAATATCCAGCTCACCGGCCAACAGGCTTGAGAACAGCTGGTCCATATGCCCGACCCGCACCGTCACCAGCACCCCTGGCGCGCTCTCCTTGAGCAGGCGCAGGGTATGCGGCAACAGCAAGGCCGATGACGAGGTCAGCGAGCCGACCATGACCTGGCCGGTGGTGCCGCTGTGGTAGGCATTGACCTCATCGGTAAGGCTGCGCAGTTCGGTGAGCATGGCATGGGCGCGGCGCACCACCACCCCGCCCAGCTCGGTGGCACGCACCCCGCGGTTGCCGCGCACCAGCAAGGCGGCGCCGAGGAAGGCTTCCATTTCGTGGATGATCTTGGTCACGGCCGGCTGGGTCAGGTTCAACGCCTGGGCCGCGCCCACCAGCGAGCCGCTACGCAGGACCTGGTCGAAGACCACCAATTGATAGAGTTTGAGTTTGCGCGCAACAGAGACAACGGTCGACTTCATGGGTAACACCGGATGATGATCGAGCGCCGTAAAAACAGCACTCAACCTAACGGGCGATTCCTTATTGTTTTATAAACTTTCACACCAGAACTTCGCAGCGTGGCGGGGAGAGTTGTTCATTCCTTTAAATTCAATATAGAGCCCGCAGGCGAGCAAAAAACTGATGCAGATCATCAATTTAGGCGAGAAAAACAGGTAGGGAGAGAGGGTGCGGCGGGGGTTATTTTCCGAGCATAACATACTTTCAGACATCGGCAAGGCAGCGGCTGCTTTGTTATTCCAAACAGCCTATAAAGCAGGCAGTCAAAGTTGAAATAAAAATAACGAACACAACTATAACAACTTGGAATACCTGGAAGATTTATTATTTCTGCTTGCCCGACAGACATGAAAAACCCCGCTCGGGGCGGGGTTTGCTCTGGCGGTGACGGTCAGAAGGATTCGACCGGCTTCTGCGCCGCAGCTTCGGCTTTTTTCATCTCCAGGTTAGGAAAGGAGAAGCGGATGTACAGCGCCGAGTCAGCCCCCTCACCGGTCAGCATCAGCTCGGCGCAGCGGATGTTATCTGCAGAGCCATTTAGCAAGGTGGGGACACTGGAGTATTTCTTCGAGGTATCGGCCCCCTCAAGGAAGGTGTAAGTGAAATCCCCCGCCGCGACGCCCACTTCTTCATAGCGGGTATACCGGGTCAAGTAGTCGTCGCGATTGCGCGCACTGCTCGCCAGCTCGATCAAGTCCAATTGCGTGTTGGCGTCCGACATCGAACTCAACATGAACGTCTTGTTCAGTGCTGTCATGGCGTTGTTGTAAATCTCCTGATCGAAGTCACTGATCAGCGAAACCGTGTTCAGTTTGCCGCCTGCAAACACCAGGGCCAGGGTAAATTTGTGGCCGATAAAGTCCACATCATCCTTGCACATGGCGGGAGCGAGAAGATCTTCCGAGCAGTCGTAATAGCCCTTGGCTTCGGTATAGGCTGACCGTGGCGAGTCAAAGGCAAAATCCTTGAACAGCTTTTCTTCGGCCATTGCCGACGAGCTGGCTCCGAGGGTCACGGCCAAGGCCAATCCGAGAGAACCCATTTTTTTCGACATCAGACATTCCCTTGCAGGTGAGCAAAATCTTCGTTAATGGCTCAATGCTATCGCATCCTGAGCACTGATGTCCCAGCGTTGCTCCTTGACGCCTCGCAAGCGTCCAGTTTTCTTGACACATCGAAAGAGACTCAGTAATTTTTCCGCCCCTCCTTTTCGGCTACCTCTGCCGTGCACTGCCCAGGCGTTAACTCGCGAAGCGGTCATACAGATGCCGACACTTCCCTGGCGTACCTCTACTCCGATATCAAGTGCACAAGGATGATTCCATGATCATTCGTCAGGCTAACGCTGCCGACTACCCGCAACTGCTCGACCTCTGGCTGCGCTCCGTGCGCGCCACCCACCACTTCCTGCAAGCATCCGACATAGACGCGCTGCTGCCGCAACTGCGCGACGTCTACCTACCCGCGGTTGAGTTATGGGTTGCAGTAGACACTGAAGACCGCCCGCTGGGCTTTATCGGGCTCAACGAAACCCACGTTGAGATGCTCTTCATTGATCCCGACCTGCGCGGGCAAGGCATTGGCCGAGCGCTACTGGATTACGCGCATGATTCGCGGGATACCCTGAGCGTTGACGTAAACGAGCAAAATCCCCAGGCGGTGGGGTTTTATCTGCATTACGGCTTTGTTCAGACTGGCCGTTCGCCGCTGGATGGCGAAGGCCGGCCGTTCCCGTTGCTGCACATGAGCTTGCCGGCTGCAACGGCCTGAAACGGTTCTGGGTTGCCAAGCAGGAATTGGGTCAGTGCGCCAGTGACGGTTGGGTAGCGACCGAGACGGTGAAGATCAAGACAAACAGCACAACGACTACCCAGAACACCACCACGATTGTCAGCATGACAACCTTCAGGCTTTGATAAAGCCAGCGCAACCAATGACCTTCGGGTCTTGCTGCTGAGCGGGTTCTGAGTACGCCCTTCAAATAGAAACCGAGCAGGGCCAACAGTGCGCCATCAATCAACAGCGCGGGCAGCCCGGCTACGGGAAAAATGCTTTCCCACCGATAGAATGGCGAGCGGCTCAGGAACAGCACATAACAGGTGAGGCTGCCGTAGGGGATGGCTCGCCACCCTTTACCGGCCAGCGCCCCGACCATCAGGCACATAACCACCATGAACGGGTTGAGGAGAATATCGATCATCCATTCCAGTACGTTGGGGAAGTAGCCCGGGGAATGGATGCTGCGCCAGATGTGTTCGAACAATGTTCAGGCTCCTGCCTTTTATGGACTTTCCGCAGCACGGTATCGGCGCATTGTCGGGTTACATGAGCCCTGTTCAGGGGCTGTACGAAACGCCTCTCGTCGTAGACTGGTTACGAGCGAACGCTCGGTACTCTTGGTAGACTAGAGCACCTTTGTTTTTGATTAGCGCCGGCATGCTTTAGCAAACCACGCAAAGCAAAAACACCCCTGAATGGCTGCAAATGCGTCGTAGAACATGCCCCTAGAATCCGCCTCAACCCCAGTAAACCCGCGCTCTGAGCCGTCTCGCCGGTTCAGCGTTGCGCCTATGATGGATTGGAGCTGTTTTTCTCGCAAAGCTTGAATCACGTGGGCTTAGAGCGGAAAGCTCTTAGCATTTACCATTTTTGTACCACCCACCTACCACTTGACGCATCGTTCAGATGCCCAGACATCAATTCTAAGCGCCCGCCTCTCCTGTACCCATGTACCAAAAGCAAACGCTTCAGTGGCATACTGGCACCTAGCCAACAAGCCATAGCAATGGACCGCCATGCATATCATCATCGAAAAAAATATTGAAGAACTAAAAAAAGAATACCAATACTCCAAAAAAACTGTCGAATCCAAACTATTCGAATACTTCTGCAATTATTGTATTACCTCAAAGCATTACCTCGGCAGATTCAACCCGAAAGACATCACCACTGATGAAGATGATGCATCAATTGACGGAATCGCCATCATCATTGACGGCGACTTAATCACAACGCTAGATGACGTCCAGAAGATCTTCAAGACCCACAAAACCAACTTAAGCGCCGACATTATATTCACTCAATGCAAGAGCGGTGAAGCTTTCAAAAAGGCAGACATTAACAATTTCAGCGTTGGCCTTGAAGACTTCATCACACTAAAGCCTCAATACCCACAAGGCAAACTCAACAATAACGCTTTAAAAATAATCAAAGAAATCTTTGATAACTTAAAGAAAATAAAAAACCGTCTCCCCAACCTTCACGCATACTACTGCACCAGCGGCAATTACAAAGAGGAACGAGAAATAAAGGCCTCTTTTGATGCGCTAAAGATTAAAATTAAAGAAAAAGACCTTTTTGGTGAAGTACATGTAACACCACTCGGACGAGCCGAACTACTAAAGCTATATGCGAATGCCACCGAGAAAAACGAAGCAGCCCTTAGGCTAATTGATTACTTTGGAATGCCTAAAATTCCAAACATCCCCCAGTCATATATCGGAATTGCGAACGCAAAAGAATTTGTGACCAATGTCTTATCAGATGCCGATGGCAATCTAAATCATCGAGTATTTGAAGAGAATGTCCGATCCTTTTTGGGCGAAAGCAATCAAGTCAACAACAAAATCAAGTCCACTCTTAACGATGCGGAAAAAAAGAATTTGTTTTCCGTACTCAACAACGGGATCACAATTGTTGCGCCAGAGCTTACACTGACCCCCAACACAAAGGAAATCAACTTAACAAACTATCAAGTAATCAACGGCTGCCAAACCAGCAATACATTATTTATGAATAGCCACCTCCTAGATGACTCTGTAAATATCATCATAAAATTTATCGAGTCCGCCAATACAGATGTATCAGAAGATATAATTTCCGCCACCAACAACCAGACCGAAGTAAACACAGAGTCTTTCCATGGTTTGAAGGGCAAAGCCAAACTGGTTCAAAAATACTTTGACGCGAAGAACGCTAAAGCCGCACCAGAAAACAGAATTTACTTTGAGCGCCGCGAGAACGAATATAAAGAAGCCGGCTATCAGTTCACTCGAATTTTCGACGTCCGTGAACTAGCTCGCTGCTATGCGGCGATGGTGTTAAATCAAGCGCATCATTCGGCCAGATACGTCAAGGAAATCTTCTCAACTAGCGGCAAGGAGCTTTTTTGCGACAACGACCATGAATCTCTCTATTACGCTTCTGCTTTAGCCCTTTACAAATACAACACATTAGTAAATGGCCGTAAAAACGGAGCGCAGAATTTCATCAAGCTTCGCTGGCACATTATCCAGGTCTACAAATGGGTAGTTCACGGAAAAACTGAAATACCTGCACCCTCCTCAAAAGCCGCCGAAGAATATGCGAATAAGATAATTCTGTCGCTCACCGCCGAAGACAAACCATACATGGAGCACTTTATAACTTGCCAGCAAATCATCAAATCCACTGGCACTCCATCGACAGACTCTTTAAAGCGTGGAAAGTTCACCACCGACCTTATAAACAAAGCAAATGAATACTTTGCGGCACAACCAAATCAAAAATAAGGTTTAACCAGCACATACTCGGATTGTGCTGGAGTAGTGACACAAAAAAGCCCGATCCCCAGTCAAAAGGGCCTCGGGCTTTTGTTTGGCTCAGGTAAAATGGCAGTGGTTAGCGCTGAGTGGCATGGTTTGGCGTACGGTTTGCCCCGCGCCCTTCCTAATGGGGTGTTCCTGATGGCGCTCCTAAAGACCTAAAGACCGCTGTTGGTAATCTGTCACCGCTTGGCAGAGCGGTTCCGCTATCAATCTAAGACGCTCAATTTCTTCGGCCGAGCTGCCGCATGCCTCCACTTGGTGGTAGATCAGGCATGATAGGGATTTGAACCCGCCCGCAGCGGATCACAGGCCGCCATAGGCCCGCTTTTGCTGATACTAGAACTCTTCCTATCGGGCTGCAACGGCCTATAGCGGCCCTAGTTTTGCCCTAAATTTGCCCTAGAAACCAATCCCCCAACGCCCGTGCGCAGACCTCGGTGTGCCAACACCTACCATTTTTTGCGCACGCTCTCGCCAAGCCTTACACTGTATAAACATACAGCTATGCGAGAGCGCCAATGCCTACAGACGAAGACGACATTCAAGCCATTCGATTGGCTCTGGATGAAACACAGAAACCAACCATGGAATGGCTTATGGAAAACCTGCCACTGGGCTTTCGCAGTGATCACTGCGCCGAAGCACGCACGATGCTTGGCTGGAGCATTGAAGCTTTGGCATTCCGTTCGGGCGTATCACCTGGTGCGATTAGGCGCCTGGAAAAAGGGGCCGAGCTGCGCCGCGTCACGATGCAGGCCCTCGCCTACGCCCTGGAGGCAGAAGGATTGTTCTTCCTTCCAGGCCACCCACCAATGAAGGGAGATAATTTGAGAGGGGCTACTCCGTGCCCCAGGACCAGGGATGACTTTCATTTGATCGAATGATCTTCACCCAGGGGCAATCACCCAGTGAACAAGAAGCCACTGAGCAAGCCAGAAGCCCTGGCTCGCTGGAACGGATCGCTGCGCAACGAGCATCTCAGGCTGAGCAACCCCGAGGTCTACCTGCAGGTCATGCGAATGGCCACCGCCGATCTGCAGGCCCTTGAGCTGCTCGACCCGCTGGAAGTGCACGATCTATCCGAACAAGCCCAAGCAGCTTACAGCGCCGCTCTGGAGGAACAGTTCGCCAATGATCTGTACTGCAGAGCATCCAGCTACAACGTTGTGCCGGTGGGTGGGCACCGGCGAATCGGCTGCATCCGCCAGGGCAACTACTACAAGGAGAACCGAACGGAGGCATTCAGCTGCGACGGCATGGTGATCCAGGAGCCGGATCGACTTCGAATCGTGCTGCGAACCTCAGGTGAGCTGGGGGTGATCCAGGGACTGCGGCTGGTTGGAGCCGACGGCAGGGTCTACCGCCTGGTTGAGACCGCGAGGATGATTGAAGGCAGGATGCTGCAGGGTGTTGATGACCCTGATGCATACCGGGTACTGATTGATTTGGCGCAGGAAGCGTTTGAGGAGAAAGAGTGGGCGCGGTACCGCCTGTTGCGGGACCGGGTGAGATACTCGCCATTCATATGTTGTCCGGCGTGCTGTGATTCGTTCGCTCAGCGCGAAGACTGCGAGACCTGCCATGGGCAGGGATTTGTTGCGGATAACCTAGGTGAGCCGGGATGTGCGGAAGATTGAGCCAGTACCGTGGCATTCATGATTTCGTAGACGCCTTGAGCATGAGCCATCCGCTGGCCAACTCCGTCGGCAAGCAGCCACTCGATCGATATAATGTTGCCCCAACCACCCGCGTTGCTTTACTGCGGCTGGATGATGGTGTGCTTCATGCCGACCTGGTGCGCTGGGGCTGGCGGCCGCACTGGGCAACGGACCACTCAGCGCCTATCAATGCTCGAGTAGAAAAAGTGGCCCACGGCCCCTTCTTCCGATCAATCTGGCCGCACCGGGCTATCGTACCGATCGACAACTGGTTCGAGTGGGTCGATGAAGGCGGACCGAAAAAGCAGCCCTACCTGATTAGGCGAAAGGATGGCCGCCCTGCCCTGTGTGCGGGTATCGGTCAGTTCAGCGCCGAGTCGAATGAACATGATGGCTTCGTGATCATCACTGCCGACAGCGTAGGCGGGATGGTCGACGTGCACGACCGCCGTCCTGTAGTCCTGGCACCGGATCTGGCCAGGGAGTGGCTTGCTCCGACTACATCTAGAGAACAGGCCGAGCAAATGGCCCTGAACCTGGGCGAGCCCTCAGAGGCATTCGAGTGGTTTCGGGTTGGAGCCTCCGTAGGTAACGTTCGAAACCAAGGGGCGGGCTTGATTACCTCAATAGAGGCCGTGTAAAGAGAACCAAGCTGACAAAGGTACCAAAGACAACAAAGTTAACGAAGACACCTAAGTCACCAAAGGCAGCAAAATTAACGAAGACGCCTAAGTATCACCAAAGACAGCAAAGTTAACAAAGACGCCTAAATCGCCAAAGACAGCAAAGTTAACAAAGACGCCTAAATCGCCAAAGACAGCAAAGTTAACAAAGACGCCTAAATCGCCAAAGACAGCAAAGTTAACAAAGACGCCTAAGTAGCCAAAGACAGCAAAGTTAACAAAGACGCCTAAGTAGCCAAAGGCAGCAAAGTTAACAAAGACGCCTAAGCAGCCTGTGCAGGCTAATACCCTTCCTGCTCTCTGCCCCCGGCATAACGGAGGGATGCGGCTTTGCGACCGACTTCTAAGAAATATATTCAAGAGCATTGACAGCCCGCCCCGAATTTATATTTAATCGCCGAGCAACCTAAAGCAAACCGCAACCGACGCCCACTAATGCGCCGGACGGCCAAACTCAGCCTGGAGAATTATATGATCACCGAACTTTCTCTTATCTTAGCCATCGAGGTCGTCAGACTAATTCAGACGCTATTTAGATTAAAATAACCCCCCAAGAGCCGAAGGAGTCCAGTTCATGATCACCAGTTCACCCGTCACTTCAGCCTTGCCTTGCCGCTGATTGGCCGTGGTGTACCGGATATCCAGCGTTTCGAAATGAAAGCCCTCGAACACACGCCGGATATCCGGGTGGTCATTGATGCTGACCATCACCTTGCCCTTGCAGCACCGCATGAACTCGGCCATCCGCTCGTAGTTGTCGAACGGAAAGTCGACCCCGTACCCGGCGGTCTGCCAGTACGGCGGGTCCATGTAGTGGAAGGTGTGCGCTCGATCGTAGCGCTCGGCGCATTCCAGCCAGGAGAGGTTCTCCACGTAGGTACCGGCCAGCCGCTGCCACGCGGCCGACAGGTTCTCCTCAATGCGCAGCAGGTTGATGGCCGGACCGGTTGTCGCGGTACCGAACGTTTGACCCGTAACCTTGCCGCCGAAGGCATGCTGCTGCAGGTAGAAGAACCGGGCGGCACGCTGAATATCAGTGAGGGTTTCAGGCCGGGTCATCTTCTGCCATTCGAAAATCTGGCGCGAGCTGAGGGCCCATTTGAACTGGCGGACGAATTCTTCCAGGTGGTTTTGCACCACCCGATAGAGCGTCACCAGGTCGCCGTTGAGGTCGTTGAGCACTTCTACCGGCGCGGGCTGCGGGCGCATGAAGAACAGCGCAGCTCCACCGGCGAAGACCTCGACGTAGCATTCGTGAGGGGGAAAGAGAGGGATAAGGCGGTCGGCCAGGCGGCGTTTGCCGCCCATCCAGGGAATGATTGGAGTCGTCATTTGATAGCAAGTCTTTACTGTATGGATAAACAGGTGATAGGCTCGCCGCGCTTTGTGCACGGAGCAGGAGCCTCGGCTGGACTTGCAGGAAGGGTCTGCGGGTTCGGTGGGCCAGCTGGATGTTGACGCATCCTCCTGGCCCGCTCCTTTTCACTTCAGCGCGTGATAGCGCGCACGTAGGCCTGACAGGCCTTGAGGGCGATCAATCCTTTGTCGCCTCGATCGGTGATGCTGATAATTCGTTGAGCATGTCTTGGGTCAAGGTTGGCTCGAATGCCTCCATGAACCACGCCGACGGCGCCGGTGGTGGCTGGCACCCCACAGTAACCACCCTGGGTGGCGTCGAGTAGGACTGACAACCGCAGATCAGCAGTAGCAAGGCGGTCACGCAAGCGAGCCTGAATGTGTTGGGCATCGAGCAGCTCCTGATAGTGGGCTTGATCACTCGCCTGCAGGCGATCCTCCAGCGTCCGGCGCTGGGTTTGTTCCTGGCCGAGCCGATTGATCGCGCCGGTTGCGGCGTCTTCTCGCTCCCTCCGATGGTCAGCGTCCTGCAGGGCAAGCGCCTTTTCGTAGCTATTTGCCTGCCAGGCCCAGGCGGCACCACCGCCCATGGCAAGCCCCAGCAGCAGCGCCAGGGCCAGCAGTTGCCAATCCAGGGGCTTCACTGCAGCACCTTCAAGGCACGTTCATACAGCTCTTCGCGATCCGCCAGACCGTTGGTACCGCCGTTGATTTTCTTGGTGATGGCGAGAAAGTCGCCCCTGTCCGCGAGGGTGTTGAGCCCCGCCCGTTGCCAGTACCAGCCCGCCGACATCGCGGCATAGACCGGCTGCTCGAGCAGCTCAGGTGTGTTGACCAATCGGCTGTCGCCGAATAGGGCTTCACTGCAGGCCTGGTAGTTGGCGCGCCCGGTGACCTGAATCAGCCCACGGCCGCGATACTTCTGGCCGTCGCCGTCGGCCTCTGGCGTGTTGCCCAGGCGCTGGGCCAGCCTGCCGGTGTCGTACTTCGCCAGGTAGGTGTCACCACCCAGCTCACGGACATAGCGCAGCTGGCCAGACTCATGGCCGATCTGGGCAATGAACGCGGCCATGCGCAGGCGGGTGATGATGGCGTACTTGCCCATGGTGGCATTGAGGCCAGGAACAAAAACGCCGGCTTGTTTGCCGGCGTTGGGGAGGATCTGCAGTAGCTGCTGCGCGGTGATAGACATCGATGTTTCTCCAGTGATGGCCACGTCAGGCCGACGGGGACAGCTCGACCACTTTCAGTGGCTTGGTTTGTTTCTTTTTCTTGCCTTTGGCCTTGGCCTTGCCCTTCTTGCCGCCGTTGCACTCGACCGTGGTGCTCCAGCCGGACTGGGTGAACACCTGTTCCACCGAGTCCACCAGGTACTCGCCATCAAGACCGACCTTGAAGCCCTGGGCGCTGATCATTCGCTCGGCAAACAGGTCGGTTCGCCCGGGCATCTCCAGTCGCACCCCGGCAGTGCTGCGGTTGAACGCGGCCAAGCGGGCCTTGGCGGCTTGCTCGGCGGCGCTCTTGTTCGGGTAGATGTGTCGATCGGTATGCACCGGCGGCAGGCCGTCCGGTGCCTCGTCGTTGCCAAGCTCGACCACCCTCAGCGCCCCGCTCTTCTTGTCCTGGTGCTTGGCTTGCACCGCCTTCTGGGTCGACTTGTCACCCAGGCGGAACTGGTAGCGGCTAACGTCATGACGGGTGATGGTGACCGCGCCCAGGGCCTTGCCGCTCGCGCTTTGCCCGGCCTGTCGCGGCAACACCAGCAACTTGCCGTCACCGACCTTGGCGGTGCAGTCGTACTGCTTGGCCAGGCGGGTGATGAAGTTGAAGTCCGACTCGTTGAACTGGTCGACGCGGGGCACCTTGGTGGTCACCGGGCAGACCGGCTGCCAGCCGTTGCGTGCCGCCACGTCACGAACAATCTGTTGCAGCGGCACGTCTTCCCAACTGCCACTGCGTGTGGTCTTGCCGCTCCCGCGCATGTCGCTGGCCTTGCCGCGTATGACCAAGGAATCGGGCGGGCCGGACAACTCGACCTCATCCACGGTGTAGCGGCCCAAGCGGGCCAGAGGCTGACCTGCATAGCCGAGGAACACCTCGATATGTGCGCCCCGCGAAGGCAGCGCCACGCCCTGATCGCGGTCATCGATACGCAGCTCGAACTCATCCGACTCCATGCCGGGCTTGTCCGAGGTGCGCAACGTCAGCAGCCGGTCGTTGATCAGCGCGGTAATGTCCTTGCCGTCAGCGACAAGGCGGAAAACGGGTTGCATGGATTGCTCTCCAGAAATGCAAAACCCCGCACAAGGCGGGGCTTCGTTGGTGACCAGGTGACGGCGATCAATCCCAGAGCCGCATCAGTGCCTCGGTCGAGGTCGGCAGATCCGGCAGCACGATCAGCACCCCCGCACGGTAGGGTTGCGGTTCGTCGGCTAACCCCTGGTTGGCATTGAGCACCGCCTCGACTGCGCCATTGAGGTGGCCGTAGTGGTGCTGACAGAGGGTGTCGAGCAGATCCCCGTCAGACGTTCTGCATGTCATCGCCATAGCTCACGAACTCCAGGCTGAAGGTTTGTTTGCGCGGGATCCCGCCTGCCAACAGGTTGCTCTGCTCTTCGTCCAGGCTGAGCAGGCACCAGTTGCCCAGCACCTCGCCGTAACCGGTGGTCAGGCTCAGCGGCTGCAGGCGCCGACCGATACTGCGCAAGGTGTCGAGTTGCTTGAGGCCACCCTTGTGCCCAGGAAAGATCGCGCCCTTGAGGCTGAGCTTGTCTTCCCCCTGGCCGATGGCCTGCTGGGCAATGCTGCGGCTCAAGCGCTCCTGCCCCGCCCAACGGAACGCGGTCTGCCGCCGCAGCTCATCGAACGCGGCGGTGTCGAGGTTGAAGAAGTACGGCTGCGCATTGGCCTGCAGCGGCTGCAGGATCAGCAGGTGCGGGAAGGGCTTCACCGCCTCGACCGCCGGGGTGATCGACGGGGCTAGCGCGCCTGTGGGCATGATGTTGCCCAGGGACGGACTGACCTTTCCGGCCAGCCGGTTGATCTCCGCTCCGGCCTTGGACGCCTGCTCTTTGAGGGTGCCGATCCGCTCCTGGATCTGGGCGGCCGCCGCTGTGGCTTGGCCGTACTTGGCCGCGACCTCACCGACCTTTGACTGGGCCGCGTTGATACCGCGCATGGTGCGCTGCAGCTTCTCGCCCAGAGCGGGACCGATGAACGGGATGTTTTCCAGCTCTGACGCCGCACCGGTCATGTCGCTGATCGCACCGTTGAGCGGGCCCAGCATGCCATCGAGATTGCGGCGGCCCGCTTCTCCCGCCGCGACCAGGGACTTCAGCCCGGACTGCATTTGTTCCATGTAAGGCATGGCACCTCCTTATACGTGGGGAGCGTCGAACAGCTGTCGCCCCATAACTTGACGGGCAAACTCCTCGAACTGCGGCCGCAAATGGGGGGCCAGGTCGCGGGCCAATTGGTTCGCGTCCTTCACATCGCCTTGCACCGTGACCGAGAAGCTCGGCGACCAGGTGAACTGCTGGTCCACCTGCGGCTGCACCGGCTTGGCTGGCTCCGCCGCTTTGGCGATGGCCTGCACCGCTGCCGGTGCCGGAGGCGCCACGGCCATCGAGCGGACAACATCCCCCGGCGCGTTGGCCGGCGCTTTCGTGATCGGTTCTGCAGCCTTGACCGGCACGGCAGGCGATGGCGCCGTCGCGGCAATGGCACGCACAGCATCCCCGGGCACCGCTGGCTTGGCGGCTTTGTCAGGTTCGTCCGCCTTGGCCACCGCCGTGTCCTTGTCATCACTACCGAACCACGCCTTGCCCAGCATGCCACCCAAGCTGTCGCCACCCAGGCCACCGAGTAGCGCCCCTACGGCGCCACCAATGGCGGTACCGATCACCGGTACCACCGAGCCAATCGCGGCCCCGGCAGCCATCCCGGCCATGGTCCCGGCCAGTCCACCGGCCGCGCTGCCGTAACCCTCGGCTTTTTCGTCCTGGGTTTCGGCATTCATGAAGGTATCAACGGCGGTCACCCCAGCATCGATCAGGCCACCGCCCGGCACCCCCTTGGCGAACTTACTGACCTTGCCAACGGCACCGAGCATCTTGCCGAGGGCGCCCGGCGCAGCGACCGGCGGCACCACAGGCCGGGGAACCGGCGCACTCGAGGTAACTGGACGAGCGCCCTTTGAGCGAGGGCCCGCCGAGCGTTGCTGCGTGTTGGTTGATGTCCGCCCTCGGCGTTTGCGCCTCGAGGAGCGCTGACCACCTGATCGCTCGTTGCCGCCTGCGCCTCCCAATCCGCCCATGGCATTAGCATTGACCACAAACACCCGCTGCGGATCGCGGCTGTTGCCGCCATCGCCATCGTTGCTGGCCCCGAGCAGGCCGCCCAGTACCTTGAGGCCGGTATCCACCGGCTTGATACCGGTCTTCCCTCCCTTACCGGTGATGGCGTCACTGATGCGGCTCCCACCGCGTGAACCGCTACGTTCCATCATCACCCCGCGACCGATGTTGGCCAGCCCTCGGGCAATCTTCAGGCTGTTGAGCACGGTCTTGAAGGCGACGAATGCGGCACCGATGGCTGTGATCCCCAGCACCACCGATTGCGAGCCGTCCGACAGATTGGTCAGCACATGGGCGACTTTCGTGATGCCCACCGCGATCATGTCAGTTACCGGGGCAATTGCCTCGCCAAGGCTACGCATCGAATCGTTAATCGCTTGCGTTGCTTCCGCCCACTTTTGCGCCGATGCCTCCCGCCGCTCACGTAGGTTCTTGTCGAGAATGCCCTTGGCGTTCTGCGAATCCTTCTTGAGCTGTTCGTACAGGTCACGGTTGCCGGCATAGGCAGTCAGCGCCGCCTTAACCTGCATATCAGCAAAGATATCGCCGGTACGCAGCGACTGCTCCAGGGCGTTGAGCATCGCCTTGGCTTTCTCGGGGTTGGCCTCCTTGCTGATCTTGGCCTGAGCTTCGGCCATCGCGGCCGCCTTGGCGGGATCGGTCGCTTGGATGTACTCCATAGCCAAGGAAAAGCTCGACTCAAGGGTAGACATACCCTTTTGAATGCCGGTGTTGAGAGATTTTTGATAGTCAATGCCAGCGTCCTTGTAGGCCTTGACCACGTCGCCCGAACCGATTTTTTCCATCCAGTTCTTGAGGTTGTTGGCCGCCTCATCGGAACCGCCGGCGGTCTTCATCTGCACCTGCAGCATCGCACCCAGGGAACTGACCGACTCCATGCCGATGCTGCCGTTCTTCTCCATACCCGCCAACAGCTGCGGGAACCACTTGGCCATGTCGGAGGCCTCAAAGCTTCCTGCCTGACCCTGCAGGGCGATGGCTTCCAGGGCCTGCTCCATGACCTTGGGGTCGGTGATCTTGGCGTTTTGCTGCAGCGCCTGAATCATGCTCGCCGTGTCGACGCCGCTGGCCCCTTGGCCAATGGCGAACTTGGCCGCCACCGGCGCATACGACATAGCCTGGCTCAAGTCCATGCCAGCGCCGACCAACTGATTGATCAGGTCGGCTACATCGTTGCGCGCCATCCCGGTTTCTTGCGAGGTCTGAATAACCGTGCGGCTCATCTGGGCCTCTTGCGGCTGGTTGACCACATCGGCCTTGATCGCAATGTCGCGGATGATCGCCTGATAGTCCGCGCTGATCTTGCCCGCCACGCCCAAGGCACCAACGCCGACCACCGCCTGGCCGACCGTCGACTTCAGCCCTTCCTTGCCCTGCTGGATCTGCTGCTGGCCCTTGACCTGCAGATCCGTCGCCTTGGCGGTGCGGCCGAGGCGCTGGTACTCCTGGTTCAACTTGCCAACCGCGACCCCTTGCTTGCGCAGGCCGTCGAGGTTGCTTTCCAGCTTGCGCAACAAGGCGGAGGCTGAGGCCGAGCCGCTTTCGTGCGCCTTCTTCCATTCCTCGCGCAGGCGAATGGTTTCGCCGATAGTGCTCTTGAGCACCTTGGCTTTGTTGCCCTTCTCTTCCAGCTTCTTGATATGGCCCTGGACTTCGGTGAACGCCGAACGCACCGTCGCGCTGACGGCGCCGCCGATCACCAGTCCCAGTGATAGCTTGCCTGCCATGGTCTACCCCTTGTGTGCGGGCTCAGTCCGTGAGCCACCAGGCCATGCGATCAAACGGCATGGCCTCGATTTCAGCAGCCGAGAAATTCAGCTCGGCGGCCAATCGCTTGGCCGCTCGCTTCTGCACCACTGGGTCAAACGCTGTCATCCTGCACCAGGCGAAAATAGCCAGCCTGCAAGCGGTTGTAGTCCTTGAGGGTCAAGCCCTCCAGGTCCTTGGTGCCAACCTCGGCCAGAGAGGCGAACAGGGCCAGCTCGCGCTGTTCGTCATCACCACCCGCAGTGGCCCCGGCAGCGCGTACATCGCGGACGGTAGGGGCCCGCAGGTGCAACTTGTCGACCTGCATGCCATTGGCTTCGGTTGGCTTGCTCAGGGTGATGCTGACGCCCTCAGCACGCAGTTCCATCCAGGCCGGGGTTTTGGCTACTTTGATCATCGGTTGCACTCCTTACAGGCCCAGGGCCGAACGTTGGGCGGCGAGCTGGTCGACGCCGTTGATGACGCGTTTCATGCCAAGCGGATCGATCTCATAGACCAGGCGGCCGTCGACCTCGAGCTTGTAATAGGTGACCGCGACGTTGTGCTTGATCTCGGCCTTGTCGCCGGGCTTCCAGTCGCCCATATCGACCTCTTTCAGCGAGCCGCGCAGGGTGACCACCACCGGCGTCACCTTGCCTTTCAGGCCCTTGAAGGCGCCCCGGAAGGTGCCGTTAAAGGCGGTGCCGTCGGCCAGGCCGAAGAACTTCAGCGACTCACGGCGTACGCCGGTGGTAACAAAACCGGCCTCCTGCTTTTCCATGCCCTGGTCCAGCTCGATCGGTGCATCCATGCCACCGGCGCGGTGCTCTTCCATCTTCAGGGTCAGCTTGGGCAGGGTCAGGCTGGGCACATCGCCTTGGAAGCTGATGCCATCAACGAACAGGTTCAGGTTGGCCAGGGTTTCGGGAATCATTGCCATGGGTTCAGCTCCTTAGGCGTTTTGGTCGAGGACTTCGGTCAGCCACTGGTTGGTGACCTCGACGCGAAAGTTGGGGTTTTCGGCAGGCGGCACATCGGTAAAGCGGATGTTCCAGTACACCTTGCCCTGCTCCAGCTGGCTGGCCGTGTTCAGCTCGGGGTCAGCGAACACTTCAAAGTTGATGATTGCGCCCTGGGCCTTGAGGTCGCGCATGAACGCCTGCAGGCCCTCGGTCACGTCCTTGACGTAGGTCGCGGTAATCGAGCGGTCGACCGCCCATTTGTGCCCGTACAGGATCGCGTCCATGACGATGTCCATGGTCCGCACGCGGGTGACGAACGCCCACTTCGGATCACTGCTCAGCGTGCGGTTACCCCACAGGCGGTAGCCGTCATCACGGATGATGGTGGTGATGTTGGCGTTGTTGAGCAGGTTGGCCCGGCAGGTTTCGTCACCGTCGAGAAACTCGATCGGGCGGCCGGTACCGGTAATGCCGACGAACTCCTTGTTCGATGGCGAGGCCCAGAACCCGTACTCGCTATCGGTCCAGGCAAACAGACCGGCAACCCAGGCCGAGGCCGGGGCATCGACGGTCGCGTCTGCGGTGATGTCCCAGGACTGGACGCCGGGGTCGACCAGGTAGGCGCGCTTGGCACCGAAGTTTTCCGCGTAGGCAATGGCCGCTTCGTCGGTGGTGTTCGGCCCGTCGATGATGGCGATACCCCGCAGCTTGTCAGCCAAGGCCACCAGCGCGGTACCGACCGCCTGGGTAGCGCTGTGCTTGGGCGTCACCAGTAGCCGCGGCTGCGCGTTGAATCGGCTCTTGCCGTCCAGCAGCGCCTGCAGGCCGGTGCGTTTGCCGTCGGCCAGCACACCGCCGATGATCGCCGAAGTTTGCGCTGCTGCCTCTTCGACCTTGGCCACGCCACAGGCGACGATAACGGCCTTGGCGCGCATGTAGATGGCCTGACAGGCCTTAGTGATTGCTGAGTCGGGACCGAAAGCGGCAACCGCCTCACGCTCGCTGGTGATCAGCACCAGGTCGTTGGCCTTGGCGCTGGCCGTCGGGCCCGGGGTGAAGGTATCGACCAGGCCGATGATCGAGGACGATGGCAGGCCGATGGTGCGCGACCCGGTGTCGACGTTGGTCACGGTCACGCCGTGGAAAAAGCCACTCATAAGTGATGCTCCAGAAATGAAAAAACCCCTTACGGGGCTGGGGTTGTTGTGGGGTGGTTAACCTGCGGGGCTACTCGATCCGCGCCACGACCTCATCCATGGCCGCCGTGATCTCCTGCGCGCGCACCAGCGCATCCTCACCGTCCAGGGCGAGCACCTCGCGCTTTCGCATGCGCAGCGCCGCCAGCTGGGCGAATGCATCGGCCAGCGCCTCGGCCTGGCTGATGATGCGATCGGCAGCCGATGCCGGTTCGAGTCCGGCTACCTCGGCAAACGAGGTGATCCAGATCCCCGGCTCACCGCTGTAGCCAGCCTCGCGATAGCTGCGCGCTGCAGCTGCGCGCTCGCGGTACTCGACTTCGAACCGGTTGAGGTAGGTGTACTGGGTCACGGCGTAGGCATCGATCCGCTGCACCAGTTCTTCCGGGGTCGGCAGGCTGGTCGGACGCTCCAGCAAGCGCGGGTAGCCGTTGTCGTCGGCGACGATCTGTTTCATGTCCGACTGCCCCTGCAGCAGCGCCTGATGATCATCTTCGGTGATCTCGACCACATCGGTTGGCAGGCTGTCGGCACCGAACAGCGCGTCGTCAAAGAAGCCTCCGGTTGAAGCACTGTAGAAAGTGGTCATGTGTACTCCTTACCAGCCATAGGAAACGTATCGGGCGGCCACGACGTTGTTGACCCAGGGGCCTCCCGCCGCTGCCTGCGATTGCGTGAGCAAGCGGAAAAAGTTCGTGCCCAGCTCGCCGATGTAGCAGTTGTCGATATCGCCGGTGGAGTTGTAGGCACAGACGACGGTCTGAAAGTGTTCGTTCGGGTAGGTCATGGGCAGGGTGATAAGCGTGCCGTTCACCATGTCGCCGTTGTTGGCGTAGCCCCACTGGCGAATGATTCCGCTCGGTGACTTCTCCCAGCCGTTTGGCTGCTTGAGGCTGGCGAAGCTGGCCAGCTTGTCCAGAACTGCCGTGCCGTTGACGAACCAGTCACTGGCACCCACGCGGGTGAAGTACGCATCACCACCGGCGGGGATCACCACTACCGGCGTCAGCACACCCCCCACCTGCACCGTGTCAGTGCCGGCGCGACTGACAAACACCTGATTGGGCGCCATGTTCTGGAAGTGCAGCTTGCTACCCACCGGCAACGAGCTGGCCGGAGGCAGCGTCAGCGTCTGGTTTTGTGCGGAACCGGCAAAGTAAATCAGCTTGCCCGCGTCTGTAACCGGCAGTTGCGCTGATGCGGTGTATACGCCTACGCCGCCGAACTGACTGCCAAAGCGGCGGACAAAGGCCGTCGACGCCAGCAGGCTGGAGTCGTCGAACAATGCCGCCAGCGGCGTCGTCGGGGTGCCGGTCAGGGCCGGGCTGACCAACGGCGCCTTGAGCGACAGGTAGTAGGTCATGGTCGCGGCAAAGTTCGGGTCGTTGCCCAGGGCGGCGGCCAGCTCTTTGAGCGTGTCCAATGCGCCCGGCGCCGAGTCCACCAGCGCCGCAACCACCAGTCGGCAATAGTCCAAACTGGCCGCCTGGTCACCCGTGGCGCTGGCTGCTGCCGTGGGCACGCGGGGCACCCCGGTAAATACCGGCGATGCCAGCGGCGCCCGACTGGTATCGGTCGGGTGCCGATGATCCTCTCGCGCTTTCTTGACCGCCGTACCGGCAGCGGCCACGCCATCCATCAGCGGGGCAGCACTGCCACGTTCGACCACCAGTTCCTGCTGGACAAAGGCTGTGCTCGCCAGTCGGCCGTCATTTGCGCCTGTGCCCACCAGCGGCATGCTGTTCAGCCGGTAAAGGGTGCCGGTGCCCTGGGCAAACCATTCGGTGGAGCTGACCCGCACCAGCTCGAGCTCGGTGCAGGGATACATTGTCAAACTGGCAACCGTACTGGCACCGACCCAGATCCGCTCAGTTCCAAACGCGGCAAGCTCACAGGGCACGCCGCTCATGCTTTGCAGGTTGAGCTTACCGCCCGTGGGGAAGTCGGCGGCGCTAGGTAAGGTCAGCACCTGGCCGGTCGCGCCACCGTAGAAGTAGATCAGCTTACCTGCCTCAGCGGTGGTAATCGGGCCACCCACATTGCGCGGAGCGATTCCGCTGTACCCGGCAGCCACGTTCTGGAACTGCAGCGGCGTGGTGCCCACCACGATGGGCGCGTCGGTGACCAGTTTCCATTGGGTATCGGCCAGCTTGGCACCTTGCTCGACCGTCACCGTCAAACCCGGAGTTACCTCGGCATTGCCATCCGCGTCTTGCGCCCGAGCCCACAGGCCAGGGCCGACGACGTACAGTCCGTTCTCCCGCCCTTGTACCTGGTCCTTGACCAGTACCCGATCACCGGCCTGCAGGGCCACCCCGTCCAGGGTGGGGATCCCGCCGAGATCAATAGGGCCGAGGGTCGCGACACGTACGCTGTTCTTGCCATCGAGCTTGCCGATCTCTTCGCTCAGGCGCAGTTCGACAAACTCCCGCGTGGCCAGTACCACGGCCGGGTCGATCTTCAAGGTAACGTTGGCGGCGCTGGTGACGATGAAGTTCATCCGTACCACCTGGGTCTTGCCAGTGCCCTGGCTCAGCAGCGGCTTGAAGCTCGGCGCGCAGTTGGCCACGGCCACCAGGTCGTTGTCGGCGTCATACAGGCCGATCTCGCGGATCCACCAGCCGCCAACATCTGGCGGAATGATCTGCTCGGCGATGACGATGTTAACGTTGGCTGGGTCGACCTTGACCTGGTTCAACGGCGCCCGGCGCCGCTCGTTGATCAGACGGGTTTGCGTGCGCGAGGGGATCGGCTCGGTGCCGTTGGCATCACCAACGCCCATCTGGCTGAAGGTCCAGGGCACACCCAGGGCATCGGCGTTGGCCTGCTTGGCCTCGCCTACTGCCGTAAGAATGGCAAAGAACTGGCTGTTTTGGTCGGTCATGGGTAAACGTCCAGGGTTTCAATAGTGTGTTCGCGGCCTGCAGGGCCATAGCTGCCGATGACCTCGATGTCGCGGGAGGTCGGCGGGTAAACGTCGATTTCGTCGCCTTCGTACAAACAACCCGGCAAGCGCAGGTAGCCGGTGCTGGCCAGGGTGATTGCCAGCCCCGTGAGGTGGCGGCTGACCGGCTTGGCGTCATCGATCAACCGGGTCAGCTCCTGGTACATCTCCTCGGTGATGCCGGTATCGAGCACGCCGACCTGCAACGCGAAGGTACCCGGCACGCCCGGTGGCAAGGTCTCCCACCACTCCTGCACTTCAATCAGGTAGCCCAACGGCTCGACCACCCTGCGCAAGGCACCGATGGTGCCCTTGTGGGCATGCACGTAGAACGCAGAGCGGATCACTGAACGCTTGACCGCCTCCGTCCACTGCTCGTCCCAGCGGTCCACGGACCAGGCCCAGGCCAGCTGGTGCAACAGGTCCGCCGGGCATGTGTCGGGGTTGTACAGCACCCGCAAGGGCACCTCGGGGGTTTTCTCGGTGGCCGTCTCGATCGCTCGCTCAAGCCGGGTACTGTTCAGGGGGAGCAGGCTTTTCATCTCAGCCACCCCGCTTGACGGTGATGCCCTCACACCAGGCCGCCTGCGACTTGGTCGGGCGAATGTCCGTCCAGTTGTTCAGCTCGACCCGACTGACACCGGCGATGTGCAGCTGGGCGTCCACACCCGAACGGGCCACCTCGACCGCCAGGCGACGCCGAGGGTTGATCCATGCTTCGAGTCGGCGGCGGCATTCGGCTAGCGTGGCTTCGATCTCCGGGCCACTGCCAGCCATGTACACCACCGCGTCGATCCGGTATCGCAGGATCTCGGCACCCTGCACCGTCAGGCGATCACCTACCGGCCGCACGTCATCGTCGCTGAGCCGGGTGCGAACCGTCTCCAGCAGCTCCGGCCCGGCCTGGCCTTCTCCCTCCAGGCTCAACACCGTGACCACTACCACTGCTGGTGAGGGGCTTTCGGCGGTGGCATCCGCGACCAGGCCCGAGGCGTTGCGCGCATGCAGGATGTAACTGTTGCGGGGCCCTGCCGTGGTCAACCCTTCATACACCAGCTGGATCCGCTCCCGTAGAGCATCGTCCGCCTCAAGCACAGCCGGTACCGGTGGTACAGCAGCCAAGTCTTCGGCCTGAACCACCAACCGCTTAAGCCGCACGTTGGCTGCCAGGTGATCGAGGTCAGTGCCCTGGGCGTAGGCCAGCAACAAGGCCTTGGCCGCGTCGTTAACCCGCGCCCGGTCCTGCAGACGCCGGTAGGCCCCCAGCTCCAGTAGCTTGGTGACCGGATCGCTTTCGAGAAGGGCCGACCAGTTGTCGCCCATGAACTGGCGAAAGACTGCCAGCTCGGCCTGGTAGACCTCTTCAAAGTCGAGATCCTCCAGCACTTGTGGCGCGGGCAGCGCCGTCAGTTCGATGGTGCTCATGCCGTTACCTCAACTATCGCGCTCTCGCCCAAGTACTGGCCGGTCAGCTGCAGGGTGATCTGGCCACCGACAACGGCGGTGACCCTGACCCGCTCCAGCTTCAGGCGTGGCTCCCAGCGGCCAAGCGACCGGGCCACCTCCGCCTGCACTGCGCTCTTCCAGCCTTCGTTAACCGGCAGATCGACATAGCGGCGCAGCTGGCTGCCGTACTCCGGCCGCATACGGCGGCTGCCCAGCGGGGTGGTCAGGATGTCCTCTATGGACTGCCGCAAATGCGCCAGACCGGAAAGAGGCTGACCCAGGCGGCGGTCCATTCCGATCATGGGGTTACTCCGGCTGCAGCTTCAGGTCTGGGTGTTTGCCCAGATAGGCCTGTGCGACGGTGTCGCCTGCCTCGGCGATCACCAGCGCCCCGGTCACTGCCAGGGTGCGGCCGTCCGGCAGGATCAACACGCGGGAGGTGTAGACCGTGTCGCGGTACACCTGAGCTGCCGCTTGTGGAACGGCTAACGGGGGATCTAGCTGCTTGTTCACTTCTTTGGCCATGATGCCTCCAGGCACAAAAAACCCGCAAAAAGCGGGCATTGAAAAACTTCGATAAACAGCTCCTATGGAAGAGCGTCAGCCAACACGTACCAGAATTTGATTTCTTACCTCGCTAACGCATTCCTTCAATCGGCTTACTGTGCATCCTCTAAGGCCGTATCGGTACGCTACTTCCGTAATTGCGACCCCCTCAACCAGAACAAGACGCACCAATGTCTTCGCATCGTTGCGCTGTCCAGTTAAGGGGTGACCACCGAGATCATCTGGCCTGGTCGGGCTTAAAATCCAAGCAAGTTCAAAATCCGACGCTGTCATCTTTTCAGCCATGACTGAGTACTCAATGTTTGTGATTGGCCGTGTTGCCACCGGTATCGATGATCTTGCCGCCGCCGTTGATGTCGCCGGTAACGCGCAAAGGCCCGTTGACCTGCACCTGGCCCTCCAGGGTGATGCTCGCTGCCTTGGCGGTGATCGCGGAGTCCGTCACCACCACCGTGCTGCCACCAACCTTGACCGTCGCGGTGCCGCTTGGCAGTTCGATGGTGTAGCTGCTGGCCTGCCAGTCGTAGACCAGCGAGCCACCATCATCGAAACGCCACACCTCGACATGGTCGCGGTTGTCTGGCTGGGCACCGGCATTGCCGTACAACCCCGGCACGAACGTGCCCTGAGCTGGCTCACCGCTCGGGCTGATCAAAGCGCCCTGTTCGTCCAGGCTTGGCGCACGCCAGTGCCGGGCCTTGCCAGCAGCTTGGCTGTGCCAGCGGACCCAGGCGCTGGTCCATCCAGCACCGTCGGACACGCGGACCATCGCGGCAGCCAAATCGACCGCCACCACCCGGCAAGGAATGATCAGCCCCGCCAGCATACGGTCATGGGCTGCGCTCGCGTAGCTCATGTCATGGCCTCCGGGGGCTGGTAGTCACCTTCGGAGATCGGGCCGCCGTCTGGGCTGATACCCCACAGCAAACTGCCGGGGGGCTGATTGGGCCAAGGCCACTCTTCCTCGCCGAGGTAGATGCCCTGCGTCCACTCGACGACCCACACGGCGTAACTGTCCAGTTCGGGTCGGGTCCAATCCTGCGCCGAATTCACGAACTCGGCCTGGTCGACCGGCAGCCCCCACGATTGAGTGCGCAGTAGCACCGCCATTTGCGCCGCCGCGAAGGCGGCTTTCTGCTGGCATTCCACATCCTCACCAGCGACGATGAAGCGCACTTCCAATCGGGCAATCAGCGCCGTTTCCCCCGTACCTTGATCAAGGCCGGGCTCAAAACCCGCCAACTCGATCACTGCCGCTGGCAGATCTATGCGTTCCTTCATGTGCGGCATAGTGCAAACACAAGCCAAACCAGGGATTGCCCGGTCGATATGTTCCTCAATGGCTTGATAAAACAGCTCCAGGTTGAACTCATCCTCAGACACGGGCAGATCCTCGCAAGTACTTCTGCAGTTCAAAGTTCAGCTCCTGCTCAAGGACTTTCAGCAGGTGCTCATGCGCTTGCTTGGTCCAGCGCTCGAAGTGTGGGCGCACGTCATCCAGGGATATCTTGGCTTTGGCCAGCGGGTAGCGGCTGCCGTTTTCACTGATCCAACCCGAACTCGCACCACTACCGCCAGAGACTTCGCTGTCGGGGTAGTCACTGGCCTTGAAGTGCTTGCTGGCCGTGCGGATCCAGATGTCTGGCTGACCGCCGTACACTCTCCGGTAGAACGCCCCCTCATAGCGGCGCCCCGCCACCGAAACGCCCGACCGGCTTTGCCGAGGTCGGCCAGCGCGGCTGGCCTCGATCGGGTTGATACCGAACCACAGCTTGCCCTGACCGTTGCTACCTACCGGGTAGGCCCGCAGACGCTGCCGAACTGCACCAACAGCAACCTTCTCCTGCCGACTGACCGCCCGGGCGACATGCGTTCGCAACCAGCGCAGGGTTTTGTTAATCGCCCGGCGCTGGGCGGCGGCGGCTGCCTTGGGTACTAAAGCAGCGAAGTCGGCAAACGCCTTCAGGTCCGACTGGTCGGCCTGCAGACTGATTAGGCCACTGCTCGCCGACTGCTTGTGATAGCTGCCAACGCTCATCAAACCTCCCGCAATATCAGGTTGATCCAGCCCGTACCGTCCGGCTCCCGCTTGCTGATGACATAGCGTCCACCGCCATCCTCAGGCGCGAGCAGGCAGACCAGGTGCTGCCCCTCCTTGATACCGTTCGCCTCTGCGATCCGTACTGCAAAGACCGGCTCGCGCACACCGGTGTTGATGCGGCCGATCTTGGGTTGCAACCAAGGTGCCGAGAAGAAACCCGGCACCGGCTCGTCACGCCCTTCGATCATCGCCTCATCGCCCAGGACCTCCAGTAGCTGCGTGTCCATCGCTGCCACTTGGTCACGAAAGGCCATGGTTACTCACCGTCGTCTTGCTCGTCCTTAGCGGGGAGCTTCCCGCGGGGCGCGATTTTGCCTTCATCGAGCAACAGCTCAAGGAGCTCCTTGTTCGGCGGCACGTAGGCTTCGCCCTTCTTGTAGATCTTGCTGCCGTCCTGGACGCAACCGTCTACCACGACGTATTCGATTTTCGCTGCCATGTCACACCACCTTCGCGTAGAGGAAAGCGTTAGGTTCCAGCATGCCGGCCAGTGCGGCACTCTGCAGTTTCAACCAACGAGCGCTCGGGTCAGGGGTGACCCAGCTTTTCGGGAAACGCACCGCTTCCACCAGCCCGCTCTCGATGGCGTCGATGTCTTGAATCGCGCCATACAACATCGCGTTGCGCGTTGAAGTAGCGCCAAGGATCAAACCACCGGCAGGCACCATCTGCTGTTCGTCCCCCGCATCGTCCAGGTACCACTCGTCATACACGTACAGGTCGATGCCTGGGTCGTTCAGGTAGCCCAAGTAAGTCACGCCGTCGGGCAGCAGCTCCGGCTTGATCAAGCCCATATCAACGCGGCGACTGTTGAGCTGTTTCAGCACGGTTTCATTGCGCTGGAAGGCGTCCTGGGCCTCGCCGCTGAGCACCGCGACGTTGCCGGTGCGTCCGGAGTCTTTGGCGATTTGTCGCTTCCACTGCCGCAGGTTGCCGATGGGGTCAGAGTCCGAGCTGTTCCAGCGGCCGGTGGCCAGAGTGACCTTATGGCTGTCTTCCATCAGGAAGTCGATGGTGTCATCTACGCCCTCGCCAACCACACGAACCCGGCCGGTGCTCAACGCCTGAGCGCACATCCACTCTTCGCGACGGGTGATCTCATCGTCCAGCTCGGCCAGGTCACGCCCCAGTTGCTCACCCGCACGTTCCAGAGGGGTACGGGCAGAAAAGGGGTTGTCACCGGCAGCACGCTTGAGGATCTGTTCGGCGCGGGTCTTACGCTTCGGCTGAATGTACGGCGGGGTATAAGTTTCGCTGCTGAAGCCAGTACGCAGCGAGATACTCCCTGGCAGCGAAGGGTGAACAAACGGCGCCATCGTCCGCTGGCCTTTAACGATATCGATGGTCACCGCTTCGGTACCGAAGGTCACCGGGTTGGCACCGTTGAAAAAGGTATTCATCAGGAAACGTCGCGGCAGTGTCATCTGCTCGACCGCGTCCAGCATGGTCAGGGTGTCGAAAATATCGGTCATGGGGGCTCCGGTCAGCGAATGAAGAGGCACAGAGGTCGCAGCGCGACCTTTGCGGCGGCCAGGGTCAGGCCCTCGCCGAGAGTGAGTTGACTGCCCAGCACTTGGCCGGTCAGGCGGATCGGGGCGTTCTTGGCGCCACCCGTGGTGTCGACGTCCTGGTCGAGGATCGCTGTCGGCACCTGCGACCCATCATCGGCTGCGGCCTTGCACAGCAGGTATTCCTTGGTGGCGGATACCTGGCCCAGGACAGCGCCACAGCTCAAGGTTTGGCCTGCAGCAATGACACCGGTATCCATCGCGATGGGAAAGTCGCCCGCAGACAACTGCCGTGGCTGGTAAGTAGTGCGTTTGGGGTTGCTCATGGGTGTCTCCAGTTAACGGCGCGAGGCGCCTAAAACAATGGCGCTGACGGCGGCCTTGCGCTCGCCTTGCTTGCCGTCGCCGGTTGGGGTGGTGCCGGTTACGCCCTGGGCATCGCTCTTGATGCTTGCCAGCGAAATACCGCGATCCTGTGCGGCCTTGAACATCACCAGCGCGGTCGCTTCAACAGAGCTGCCGTTATCGATGGCCGCCTCGATTTCCTTCTCGAAGCCCTTGCTGGCCAGCGCATTGATGCCTTTGATCCGCTCGCGCTCTTCGGTAGCAGCCTCGGTACGGATCGAGGCGGTGTCCGGCTGGTCAGCCTGGGCAATCTCGATGGTGTTGACGTCGGTACCGGCAGCCAGTGCCGCACGCAGGTCTGCCGTGGTCTTGACGGTGGTCATGGTGTGTATCCTTGTGGAGGTGATGGCCGGTTTGGCCAGTTCGGTGAGCAGGGCTTCCAGCGAGCCCACGCGATGGGCCAGGCCATGCTTGACGGCATCAGCGCCGACACGCAACCCGCCGTGGTCGCCCATCTCGGGGACTGTCTCGGCATCGACACCCAGGTTGCGGGCAACCTTGCTCACGAAGACATCGCCCAGGGCGTCGATGGTCTCGCCGAGCTTGCTGCGCCCTTCCTCGGTTGAGAGGTCCAGGCGCTTGTTCGGGGCGTTGCGGCTGACGATCTGGTATCGCTTGCGGCCGCTGGCGGACTCGTTCTCGACAACCGCTTCGACAACGACGCCGATGCTGCCCGCCAGACTGGCCTCGTCGATGACGATTTCGCTGGCTGCCGAGGCGATCCAGTAACCTGCGCTCGCCCCCGTGCCGCCGATGTACGCGACGATGCGTTTGCGGGAGCGACCGGCAAAGATCATCTCGGCCAGTTCGTTGATGCCCGACGCCACGCCACCAGGGCTGTCGATGTTGAGCACAATGGCCTTGACCTTCGGGTCATCCAAGGCGCGCTGGATATCGGTGGCCAGGACCTGAGTACTGGTCGCGCCGCTGATCTCGGTGAACAAGTTGGCGTAGCGAAAGATCGGCCCTATGACCGGTACCACCGCCACGCCGTTGCGCAGGCTGACACTGCGGGTTTCTTCCAGCCGCTCGCCGCGCTTGGTCGCCAGTGCCACCGGATCGCCCATGCGATCAGAGATGGCCAACAGATTGTCCAGGGCGTCGGGCAGCATCAGCCATGGCTGCGAGGCAGCCAGCTCAAGTGCTCGCGGCATGATTAATCCTCTTCGGTTTTGGGCTCAGGCGGGTTTTCCAACCCACCTTTGGGCAGGGCCTGCAGGTTGTGTTTGCGGCGCTGGTCGACCTCACGCACACGCTGGCGGAACACCTGCTGCCAGGGCTCGCCGGTCATTGCAGCCGTTTCCAGAGTTTCGTTGCTGACGCCGATCTCGATGCGCTTGCCAGCGGCATTGGCCTCTTTGAGTTCATCGATGGCACCACGCGCCGGCCCGATCCAGATGGCCTGGCAGTACGCTCTGCGCTTGGCTGGGTCGCCGTATCCCGGCAGATCGATCAGGCCCCTGGCCACCGCTTCATCGATCACCAACTCGCGACTGGGCTGGCAGAAGTCGCAGGCCAGCCACCAGCGGCGCAGGCTGTAGAAACGCCATGCCTGCAGCATCGCGGCGCGGGCAGCGCTGTAGCTGCTGCTGTAGTGCAGCAGCAGTTCTTCCAGCGGCAGCTCCAGGGCGGCGCCAATCTCTTTCACCACGGCGGTGAAGAACGGATCGAACTGGGCATTCGGCCGACCGGGGTTGGCCACAACTGGTTCCTCGCCCACGCCGAGATCAACCACAGCGCCCTCGCCCAGGGCCAACTCTCCGTCGGTGGTGTCATCCCCGCCTGGGCTCTCTTCAGCCAAAGCCGTCATCGGCAGGTTGCCTGGCTGGAAGTCGCTGCTCTTTTTGATGAACACGGTGAACATGGCCGAGATCACCGCCGCCATAAGCTCGGCACTGGCGTAGCGCTCAAGCTTCTGCAAGGGTTCAAGCACCGGAGCCAGATAAGGCATGCCCCGCTTCTGGCCGGGCCGTTCCTTGTCCGCCATTACATGCAACACGCGGCGGCGGCCTGTCTCAGCGCCGAACACGCTCAGCCGTTCCCAGCTCAGGGGCTTACCCGCGAGGTGCTCGCCGACATAGCCGGTGCACGCGTGATACGCCACGGGCGAACCCAGCCCGTCGAACTCGACGCCATCGACCAGGTCAACCCGGTCCATCCCGTTATTTGGGTTGCAGACCCGGTCGGATTCGATCAACTGCAAACGGGTGCTGAAGATGCAACCGGGGCGCTCCTGGTCCGGGCTGGCCACGAACACATCGCCCGCGACCATTGACGACACCAGGACCAGCGCCTGGAGCTGGTAATGGTTGAGCGTGGCTTCGGCATCACACTCCCGTGGGTCGTCGGCGTACAACGACCACAGGCGGTCAAGCTCGCCGTTCAAGTCGTCCGCCGCCTCTTCGCTGATACCGAGCGCCACATGGTCGACCTGGGCACGGCAGACCAGGCCGGTACCGACCACATTGGTCCGTAGTCGGGTAATCGCCGCACGGGCGATCAGGTGGTTGCGCATGGCATCGCGTGAGCGAGCCACCAACATCCGCCGCTCGCTCTGGTTGAAGTCGCGGCGCGGACTGCCCAGGCCTGGGATCCAGCTGGCCATGCTACGGAGCATGCGCGAGGCACCGCGCCACCGGGTTTCGACCCCGCCACCGCCACCCTGGGCAACGATCTGCTGGCCACCCACCGTAGCCTTAGCAAGCTTCAGGGCTTCGCGCATCAGCTGATCGGCTGCGCTTTCACGCTTCCAGAAACCCATGCTCAAACCCTCACGTACGAAACGCGGTTGCGGCCACGGCGCTGGAGCGCAGCCGCCTCAGCGGCGACCTGCTCGGCGTACTGTTTCTCCAGCAGACGCAGGCTGTTGAGTTCGGCCATCTGGACCTCACGATCCGCCCGGCGCAGGCGCTGGCCGTTTTTCAGGACGGCCGAGATCGCCGCCCGAACTTCCGCAAGGCGTTGTTGTGCTTCTGTCATGGTGAACCTCGATTAGCTGACGCGGCTCCGAGTGCCACGCCCGCGAGTCACAGCGCGGCGAGGCACCGGCGCTACCGCCTGCTCAGTGTTGAAGAGGGTAGGCTGAAGCTGTTGCTGCTCCAGCTGGTCCCATTCGTGATCGCGCAGCAGGTGGGTCTTGAGGCTGCGCGCCGCGTGCAGGGCGTAAACCTCGCAGTCCAGGGCTTCGTTGCGCCGCCCTGCTTTCTTCTGCCAGACCATCTTGCTTGGCTGTCGTGGGTGCGGCGCCAGCACTTCGTTGGTGACCTGCTCGTAGTAATCAGCGCGAATCTCGCTGTACCAGTGCATGCGGCCGGGCCCACTGCCCGAGAGCCGCATACGGCCATCGATCAGCGTCTTGGCCTTGTGAGTGCCAACGATGTAGACCCGCAGCCCGTACTTGGCAGCCTTAGTATTGTCCTGGCTGGTGTCCGCTGACTGGGCCGGTTTGGTGAAGATCTCCCGGTCCCGGCTGTCGATCGATGCGCCCTTGATCGCCATTATGTTGAAGCGCTGCCGATCCCGAACGTAGGTGTAAACCGCATCGTTAGTGTTGCCGTCGGAGCTGTCGATACTCACCGCTGACACGGCCAGTTGAGCGCCGCCCTCGGCGGGTATCGGTGTGGCGATGATCTTGTCCAACTCAGTCCATACCGGATCGTGGGGATCAATCGGATTGCCCTCCAACTCGCCCCAGTACAGCCGCCAGGACTCTTCTCCCCTGCCCCAGCCCACGATCACCAGGGCCAGGCGGTCACCTTGAACGTCCACGCCGACGGTGACCAACAGCACGCCTTTCGGCGCGGTCAACTCGGTGTAAGGTTCGGCGCGCTTCTCCAACTCGTCCGTCTTGGGCGCATTGCTCTTGTACTCATAGCACTCGCCCATCTGGCTGTTGGTGAACGCGATCATCGGGCCGTGGTTGCCGTTCGACGCGGCGTGTTCAGCCTGGAGCTTCTTCTCCATCAGCACTTCGAATCGAGAGCCGTGGAACGTGGCATACAGCTCATTGAGGATGTAACCCGCGATCCCCCGAAACTCGGCGGTAGCCTCCCAACGGCCGTGCTGGAGGTTGGCGTTCTTCTGGTGGTCGTCCCAGATCTCGCCGCAATGAGGGCAGGCGTAGTACGCCGTTTCAGGCCGACGCTTGCCGTATACCTCGTGGTGATAGCTGGGGTCTTCGTCGCAATACAGGTGCTCGAAGCTCAGCGCATGCGACTGACCGCAGCCATGGCATGGCACCAGGCCAATGCGCTTGTCCGACAGCTCCAGCTCCGCGTCAATCGCCGAGAGCCCCTTGATGGTAGGCGTGCCACCGATAATGATCTTGGAGCGCCTGAACGTTTTGAGGCGCTCCTTAGCCAGCTTGATACTGTCCCCCTGCCCCCGCAGGTTGAGGTTGCAGTCATCTGGCTCCTCGACCGCGACCCGAGGCACCGGCGTGGACTTTACGCTGGAGGGGCTGTTTGATCCGACCATCTTGAGGAAACCGCCAGGGAAGCGCTTGAAGTCCTGGCGCTGCTGCAGCTTGCGGCTGCGGAGATCGACCTTCTTACGCAAGCGCTTGGTCGCCGCGATCATCGGCTCCAGCTTTTCAGCGACGTACTGCTTGGCCGCTTCGGCCTTGGGAAACAGAATCAGGATCGGGGACGGATCAAGGTCGATCCACTTGCCGATGGCGTTACCCATCACACCCGACGTCCAGGCCACCTGGGCGGACTTGCGGCCAACAATCTCGAACACGTTCGGATCGTCCAGGGCTTCCAGCGGGCCACCCGGCCAGACCAGGTGAGGCGTGACATCGAAACGGTATTTACCAGGCTTGCCCGCCTCTTCAGTGGAGAGGTAGCGGTACTTGGTGGCCCACTCGATGATGCTCATTCGTGGTGGTGGCGCCCATTTTCGGCACGCCCGGCTGATGCCCTTACTCGCCGTCTTCTTCAGAGCCCTCCTCATCGTCCGGCTCGTCAGGATCCCATTCGGGATCATCGTCATCCTCGTCATACGCGGACAACCTCCTGAGTATTAGTTCGATGGGCTCGCGGATCAGTTGGTCGTCAACTTGGACGCCGTACTGCGCGGACAAGGTTGCGGACAACTCATCCGGCAGAGTGTTGAGCAGCTCGATCTTGGCGGCGGTAATGACAGCCTCAAAGCGGGAAACCATCTCTGCCTCGATCACGACTTCGCCCAGGTCCTTGGCCAGCGCCAGCTCTTCGCGGTCGCCGCGTAGCCTGTCTAGCCGATCCCGTGTGCTTTCTTTCTTGCCGTTCAACGCAGCCTGGCGCATGAGCCACTCGATCACCGCCTGGGTGTCGTACTGGTTTTCGTTGCCGCGCCCCACGCCAAACTCGATCACCGGCATTCCGTCCTTCTGCCAGCGGCTGAGGGTGCGCTCATCTCGACCGACGATCTCACCAAGTTCGGCCTTGCTGACTGTCCTTCCCATTGCTAAGTCCTTGAAAAGACGGACATCCCTGCACACACCTCAGCTGCAGAGATTCCGCGAGTCCCCGTACCCGTGTAGGGGGCGGCCCAGGGGGAGGACCCAGAAAATTGGCACCCCCACCCCCACCCCGCCTGGGTCACTGACCAGCACCACCGCTCGATGGCGGCACATCGCAGACACCCAGGCGCTTGGCGGCCCAACGTTCGTACAAGCCGATTGCCACGTCGGCACCGGCCATGGCCGTGAGGCAACCAACAGCCCCCGCCGACCAGATCGACAACCCCAAGGAGTACAAGAGCATGATGGTCGAGAGCCCGCAGACGATGCAGGCACCTGACCGCAGGGCGATCCGCCGCACTAGTCCCCAGCCCCGAGCACCGGCCTTGTCTGCCCGCCACATCTCACCTGACACCCCGCCGACCAGGGCCAGTACGATGACCATCCAGATAGGCATATCAATCAGCGTTTGCTGTTCACTAGTCATGTCTTTAACAACTTCTCCTCATGCAGGGTGGATATGGTGCTAATGTCAAAATGCAACCACAACATAGGCTAAGGAGGCCTTATGCAGTTCTTGCACAAACGCGAACACTTGAACGAAGGCGATGTTGTCGAGGTACAGTGCTCTCACCAATGCAATGTTCGACTGACCACCGACTCTCAGTTTTCGAACTTCAAGAATGGTAAGAAGCACACGTACTACGGTGGCTTCTACAAGCAACTGCCTGCACGCATCGCTGCGCCACATTCCGGCTACTGGAACATCACTATTGACCTAGGTGGTGGGTCCGCCCAGATCCGCCACTCGATTACTATCCACCGAAATGACTAGTTCACCTCGACACTGATCAAGCGCCATCATCAGCGCTCGTTCTAAACGCTTGAGGGTTCCATCTGCTCCGTAGGTGTTGCTGGTGAAGCCGCCTACGGGGCTCCTCGACCAAATCAATTCGCCCCCCTCATCTCGTACTTCAACTCGCATCGTCATCTCCTTGCGTACTCCCAAAAGAAAACCCCGCCAAATGGCAGGGTTCTCAATGCACCTAAGACCGGAGCAATTGCATGGCACAGTGGTTGTTGGGTCAGCGCCTAAGCGCACTTTTCATATCGTGGCGCCTTTTTACATGCCACCGGAAAAACCGAAAAGAGGTGATTTTCGGTTCGCAGCCTTGACGCTACTTCGACGCATCCCCGGCGCATACTCGGCGCATTGTTAGCCGACGGACGGTATGCCGTCGATTCGGACCAGAGCGCGCTATAAGAATCGATAACACCTGCAAATGCAGCGCCTTGACCCAGTTACGGTAGGTCCGATCAGCATCTTCGGCGAGCCCCACCTGGTGCATTTGCTCGCGGATCGTTGCGCCATGCAAGTAGCGGAACTGGGCCAGCTTTGCCAACGTTGCACCACGCTGATCACGGCGCTCCAGTTCAGCGACCGCTGCATCGACTTCTGCCGCTGAGTGATCCAGACCAGCTCCGGCTACCAGGATACGCGCACCAGATGATCCGCCTCGGGGGGCTGCCCCCTTCCATTCCATGATGCTGCCCATTTGGCTGCCTAATCCAGCATCCTGCCCAAGCAGGGACCGCTGCCTGCCCCAATGACACATTAAATCCGCTACCGCTTGTAGGCGTTCAGTCTGATCCATTGTCATTGCCCCCTCACCGTAAACTGAACCCGACACACATTCACGCTACCCAACACAAACCCAACACAGTTAAAACTCAATAAAATCAATTGATTGCCTATGGTTGTGTCGAGTGTGTTGGGTTTGTTGAGTTTTTGAAGTTTCGCATGGACTTTGAATTCACCTATAGCGGCGCCACTAAAGTTGGCGCGCCTGCGCGTGCGCGTGCGCAAACCCAACACACCCGCCACGGATGCCCGCCCCCCTGCTGATTCCGGGGCTTGAGACTGTGTTGGCCTGCCAGAACGGACCCAACACCAACCCAACACACCCACCACACTTACTGACGCACTCATGCCGCGATCCCCTTGACGTGCTCCCAAGCGTCCACGTTCCAGCCGGCGAGCTTTGCCCGAGCACGCCACTCGACGACGTTCTTGCCCAGCTCGGCCGACTTCAAGGAAGGGGGCAGGGAGGGATCGCCGTCACTGGGAAAGAAGAACGCGGCGAAACGCCGGTTGTTGCCATCGGTCCAGGGGATCGCCCGCGTCTTCTCCACCGTCGCGCTGAGCATCAGCGAGAACTTGGTCTGACTCATGGAGTGCTCCTTATTGCGTGAGCACCACTCGAGGAACAGTGCATACAGATCGCTGGTGAGGCAGCAACCCCATAGGCCATGCCCCAGCTCGCCAGTACGCCAAAGGAAAAGGAAGGTTTGCCAGGCCGTGCGACTCAGGGCTACCAACCGCTGACGCGCCTCGGTATCAGGCGGACGCGTGCGCTGGTCAAACTCACCCAGGTCTACAGCCAACAGCCAGCCATACAACGCCGCCACCCCGCCGTTGGCCAGTTCATGACTGATCGCCTTTTGCCGTTCGACCGGCAGCGTCTCCATTGGCCACATAACCAGCATTCGGCGGTCAGCGTCGCTGATCGGCCACGGCATGATCTCGTTACTCAGGAAGACCGCGTTCATATGGTTGGCTTCCTCCCAACCATTGATGAACTTGGACTCCATGCGCACCGTCTTACCGGTGATCATGTGCTTGATCTTGCCCACCTGGTTGTAGCGTTGATCCCGGCTGACGACTTCTTCGAACACCGCCCATAGTTTGCGGCTTTGCCAGGCGTTGAAGCTGCCCTCCAGCTGCGTCTGCCCGACGGTCGCCGCGTATTGGCCATACAGCTGGCCGAACACATCAGCAAACAGCAAACTCTTGCCGGAACCCTCCATGATCGAATGCATCAAGACGGCGGTGTCCATCTTGGCTCCCATGTGCTGCAGCGGATACGCAAGCCACTTGACCAGCCAATCCAGCGCCTTGTTGTCATGGTTGCAGAGGAATGAGATCAACCATCGCAGGTTCTCGCATGCGGCGTCATCACGCACCGGCTCCAGGGGCAACCCGTCGAAGGTATTGATGTAAACATTCGGGTCCTTGCGCATGGTCGGGTCGAACACGATATGGTCGACGTCCACCACCCGACGATCCTGGCTGTTCAACCACCACTTGTATTCCTCGCCCAGGGCCATCTTCACAGCGCCTTCAGCGATGCGCCGTTTCTTCTCGCGGTCCCAGACGTCCTTTGTGCCGTCGATGTACACATAGCGTTCAATAGGGTCCATCTTCAACGCTGCGCCTTTTTTGGCCGACAGACGCCGCGCCTGGTCCAGCTCTTGGACCTTCTCCGACGCGATCAACTTCTTGTCGGTCCGCTCCATCCATTCCTTCGCGAGCGGCTTGCCAACCAGGGCCTCGAAACCGGTCCGCTTCATAGGCTTACCCTTGTCGAAGTCCCACACGTTGGTGGTGCTCTCGACCAGGGCGAACCGCCGCATCGCTCCGTCGATGTCCAAACCATTACCCCCCGCGCCCCCTTGGCCTGAGGAGCCGGCCGAGCTGGCTACCTCGCTATCCAATGCTTCGCGGGCCACACCTTCTTCCTGTTCAGTTGTGGCCGCACCGGCTGGCTGCCTCACGGGCTCATTTACCGATGGGGCATGGGGAAGCTCGCCGAGAGGCGGTGGGGCTGGTGGACGCGACTTAACATCCAAACCGAGGGCCTTCGCAGCCGCTCTGGTCGCTGCCCGCTGGTCACCGTCGTGCATCAGGATGCAGAAAACGTCGAAAGCGTCGTTCTTGTGGCCATTGGCAAGCGGATCGGAGCTGTGATGTGAATAGAGCTTGCCATCGATGATGGTCACTCCTGGATCGCCACTGCTGCTGTGCGGGCACAGCCACTTGTCACCTCTACGCTCGTAGCCGTGGGCCTCGATCAGCGTTGCGATGTCGTGACAACGGTTGAACTCGGGAATGACCTCTGGCAGTCGATCTCCAGAACGTTCAGCGGCTAAGTGGGGCCTCGAGGCAGGAAGGGCCGGAGCAGCTGCAGGCTTAGGCGCCCAAGGACACACCGCTTGCGCCTGAGCCTTGAGTTGATCCCATCCAAGCCAAATTGCCAACAATTCAGCTGGCAGCTCAGGCATGCCCTCAGGCGGGGGTGGATTGCGCCAAGTGTACGGCTGGCCAGTACCAGGATGAATGGATGGCGGCAGAACGTCTTGAACAGCACCACCCCGCAGTTCGAACACGGTTGTCCGTTTGAAGGGCTCTGCAGCCATGCGCAGCGCGGCTACCCTGCCCGCGTCACCCGCCTTTTTGGCTGCCACCATCTGAGCGGTGAGAGCCTTCAGAATCGAGCCATCCGGGTCCGCCTGGTTGGGCCAAGTGAGCGAGCGACGACTCAATTCAACGCCTGTAGGCACCCGAAACATAACGCGAAAACGCGCAGGGTTACCCACGGTGGTGGGATGGGCGGCGGCAAGCGCATCGAGGTCCAGCCCGAATGCCTCCTGCAGGACCTGCCGCGACATCTCTACTTCATCAACGTCCAGCGAGCACACCTGGCTTGGGCCAAGCACTACACCAAGGTTGTGGGTTGGATGAGCAGCCCAGAACGCCTCGGCCGCGTCGGCATCAGTGAAGTAACCACCGGGCTTGTTCCAGGCGTCCCCCTTGGGCCCCTTCTCTCCTGGTTCAACGGGTACCAGAGCGAGCCCGAAAGTTTCGATATAACGCCGCGACCATGCCGCAATCGAATGTCCTTTGGGCTCGCTCATCTACGCCGCTCCCGCAGCTCCTGGCAACTCACGCAGGTCTCACAACCCGCGACCAATTGCTGACGCAGCAACGGAATAGCGTCGTCGCAATCCTCACAGAACTGGGCGCTAGGTTTGCTGGGCTTTTGCGTATGGCGCTGAAGCGCCATTTGAAGGAAGTACTCGGCCTGCTCGTTTGCAACGTCGAGAGGATCTGGATGGTTAGCCATTGGTGCGGTCCTCCATGGCCTGACGAGCACCGGCCATGATGGCCAACACCTGCCGGATCACATCCATGCCGCGCTGTTCAAGATGCAGCACCTCATGCAGCTCCCAGATATTGTCCGCCGCACCATCGTGCATGCTGCTAACGAACTCGCCAGCCTCATCAAGCAGCTTGCCGACAGCTTTAAGCGCTTCATTTGTGGCAGGAACTGGCTCCGGGCGGTACCACACAACTCCCGCCGCCCTGCAAATCGCGTCGAGCACCCTTGGATCGGGCCTCAATGCCAGAAACTCTTCTAGCTCATCGGGCGAAAGCCAGCGGCGCTCTTCATTGGGGTTGAGCTTTTTCTGCAGAGCATCGACATCCATGCCCATCTCATAAGCTGCTGAAGTAATGCCGCCCTCTGGATCGCGCCCTGCACGATAGAGCGCCCGCCGAAGCCTGAGGACCACGCCTGGACGTGGAAATAGATCAATACGACTCATAACCGTTAAACCTCGATTAACGGTGTAGCCACAGGATTGGGCAAGCCCTATCCTACGACCACGACCGATGTGCCTGTTCAAGTGTGTTGTGCGACACGGCATGTCGTTCTAGTCATCCGGTGATTCTTGTGGTGAGAGGCAACCGGATGGCGGGTGTAGCGGTGCTAATACATCGTCAACGCTGAGCTGGGAGGTTCTTGTGGTGAGAGGCCCAGCTCAGCACTCCTTACTTTTGGGGCTTATTTGCGATCTTGATTTGCTCTTCGTAGAACTGCTCAACAGCCTTGCCCACCTCATAGCGGACTGCCGCCCCCTTCGTTGCGCGATAGATAGTCGGCTGGGTAACCCCCACCCGCTCAGCAATTGCCCGCTGGGAGAATCCCAACTCAATCAGTTTTTGAAGCATCTCTTGAATGGTCATTGCACCCACCGATGCGTTATCGAATTGAGCGGATAATACCCAAACGAATTAACCAGAGCAATACAATTCCGATACGCAAACGAATCGAGCAATAGCCGTGATTGGAAAACGCATAGCCCAGCGAATGCAGGAACTAGGCTGGTCGGAAGGGGAACTAGGTAGGCGTTCAGGCGTACCTCAACCCACCATCCACAGGATCCTGACAGGGACATCCGCTAGCCCTCGCCAATCGAATGTCGAGAAGCTTGCAAAAGCCCTGGGGGTTACCAGCGAGTGGCTCTGGAAAGGAGGCGAAGCTCCTGACATGACTGTTGGACCTAACTCCAACATCGAGCCAGGTCCTCGCGTTCGCGGCTTTGTCCCTCTGATTTCATGGGTCCAGGCCGGGGCGTGGTGCGAGATGCAGGACGTGCTCGAGCTGCAAGATGTGGAGACGTGGCTTCCCTGCGCCGTATCCCACAGTAGCGGTACCTTCGCGCTACGAGTAAGGGGGCTTTCGATGTTCAACCCCCATGAGCGGCGGTCATTCAGGGATGGCGACATAATCTTTGTAGATCCAGCTAAAGACTACGAGAACGGGTCACTTGTTATAGCCAAGCTACCCGACAGCCGGGAAGCGACCTTCAAGCAGATCGTCTGCGAGGGAACGCGCCAATTTCTCAAGCCACTCAATCCCTCCTGGCCCGACCCAATCATTGAGTTACCTGATAGCGCACTGATCTGCGGCGTGGTGATTTCGAAAGTGGAGATTTTCTAACCAAACCTCCTAACCGATCAATACGAATATGTATTGACCTGATAAATTCGTTTGAGTATTGTCTGGACCGCACCCCCCTCTCACCACTGAGGTCCAGACATGCAACCCATACATATCGCTAGTGAATGCAAGGTCTACTTGCATCCAACCACCTGCACTCGCCCTGCTATCGTGGACGCTTTCCAGCGTCGCACCGGGCTCCAACTGATTGTCTCTCCGACAGGAATCGTTCGCGCCATCCCCGCTGGAGGTGCCGCATGAGCGAGTACATTCTCCCCCTCAAGCGAGTCATGCTGCTTCAGCACGTTCTGGAAAATGGCGGCACAACCACCTGCCCCATGCGCCGACCTGAGACGTCCATTGACGCTCGAATCGACGTTGAGAACGATGACCGCACTCATCGGCTGAAAGTTACCTTCGGCCCTCTCACCGGCTCTCTCACACTGCAACGCGGCGACTCGGCGAAATACATCGCCTTGCGGGACTTTATGCAAGACCTGGCGAATGGCCGGACTGAGTCTGGGCAACTGTCGCAGCAGGCGTTTGCTCTTATGGAAGCACTCGACAGCGTGAACGGCGTGCTTGAAGGGGATCAGATCGCCTACATCACCCCGACTACCAACTCGGAGCGCCCCTTCGGGGTCGTTGTGACCAACGTACAAGGCGAAATCTGTGCGGCTGTCACCGGCAGATGTAAGAACCATCTTGCAGAATCCGTACGCGTCAAGCTCCGGCCCACCCAAGAGGGGGCGGGGAGCACCCATGACTGACACGCTGGCCCAGCTGCGCAAGCAGTTCACCACGCCTTGCCCAACGCTATCAGCGGTGCGAGAGCACTACTTCCCGCACATAAAGACAGACCGCCGGCTGCGCGAGTTGATCAAGACCAACCGGGTCAAACTCAAGCTCAGCAAGGTGCATAACTCGGCACGAGCGCAAACCGTGGTCTACCTGCACGACCTTGCTGACTTCCTCGACTCCCAATCGAAGCAAACGGCGTAAACGGCGGTCCCGGCCTGTTGGGACACCTTGCTCGGCATCGAACCTCACCACGGCTTCACGGCTTGGTGCCGAGCAACACCTGGAGCACAACACATGCAACAGCAACACTACATCCTGGCCCTCGCAGCCCTTTGGCTGTTCACCCTGGCATTCCTGCCTTTCCTTTTCGCAAAAGCCCGGACTCGCGCATTCGACAGCGGAAGAGCGGCAGGGCTTGAAACCCGCGACGCAATCAACTCTCAGCGGATCGCGTCGATACGCATCGAGCGAGACGAGCTCGCCATCCAGCTTGAAGCCGAACAACGAAAGCACCTCACCATCAAAGCCGCTCTCCAGGGCAGGGTCAAAGAGCTTGAAGACCGGATCATGTCCTACACCGACATGCCGGTGACCAGGGCTGACCACGACCTGCTGACCAAAACCGCCAACACTTTGAAGCTGGCCGGCCGCACCTGGAAGGCCCTGCACGTCGACCCTCAGACCCAGCACGCTAATGACCAGCAACGCTACATCGAAGAGCTCGCCGCCCGCGTACATGCCCAGTTGCGTATCACCCCCGCCAAGCCAACAGACACGGGGGAAGCGGCATGACTATCGCCCAACAGATCAGTTTGGCGGGAGCACAGCAGCACGCCCTGCCCTTCCAGCGCGAGCTTTATGTGGATCTGTTCGCCGGCGCCGGCGGGGCCAGCAGCGGCGGGGCCCGCGCCTACCGCGATCCCGACGTGGCCATTAACCACAACCCAATCGCTATCGCAGTTCACCGAGCGAACCATCGCAACACCCGCCACTACATCAGCGACATCTACGAGGTCGACCCACTGCAGGCGACCGGCGGTCAACCTGTCGGCATCCTGTGGGCATCGCCAGACTGCCGCCATTTCAGCAAGGCGAAAGGCGGCGCCCCACGCAGTAAGAGCGTGCGCTCGCTGCCTTGGGTCGTGGTTCGCTGGGTCTACGTGACCCGCCCACGCCTTTTCCTGATGGAAAACGTTGAAGAGTTCCAGGCCTGGGGCCCATTGGACGACCAGGGCAAGCCGATCAAGTCGGAAATGGGCCGTACTTTCAAGGCGTTTGTCGCCTGCCTCACTACCGGCCTCGCAGCCGATCACCCGGACATGGACGAGATCATCGACTGCATCGGCCAGTGGGTGCCAATGGATGCCTTAGTGCGCGGACTGGGCTGCGACGTGCAGTGGCGTGAGCGCCGCGCCTCGAACGCAGGATCACCCACCATCCGTAAGCGTCTGTTCCTCATCGGCCGCACCGATGGCCGTCCCATCGTGTGGACGAAACCGAAACGACACGAGAATCCCAAGTCGGGTCAACTGCCGTGGCGAACCGCCGCCGAGTGCATTGACTTCACTGACCTGGGCAAAAGCCTGTTCACCCGAAAGCGCCCGCTGGTGGACAACACCTGCCGCCGCGTAGCCAAGGGCTTCTGGCGCCATACCGTCATGGCTGAGCAGCCCTTCGTGCTCCAGCTGGACGAGCAACAGCTGGCAGCGGCGAGTCTCACTGAGTTCGCTAACGCGAGCACTCAACGAACGTTCAGTGCCGCCGAGCCGCTGCGTACTCAGGTTGCGCAGATCAAGGGCGGCCACTTCGCTCTGGCCGCAGCACACCTCACCCACCTGACCCATCACGGGGACCGCTCGGGTTACCCAATTACCGAGGCAACCCGCACGATCACCGGCGCTAACCGAGGCGAGCAGGCTTTGGTCACCGCCTCCATGATCACCCTGCGTAAAGGCTCCATCGGCAACGGCATGGGCCAGCCCGTTAATGCCCTTACCACCAGCAGCGGCCACCACGCGGTCGTAGCCTGCCACTTCGAACAGGCGAACGGCGGGTTCTACAAGGGTGATGGCCGAGCAGCCAAGGCGCCACTGAGCACGATTCTTGGGCGCGGCACCAATCAACGCCTGGCCTCTGCGTACCTGGTGAAGTACTACGGCACAGGCGGCCAATGGCAAGGCATGTACGAACCGATGCACACCTTGCCTACCAAAGAACGCATGGCATTGGTCACCGTAGTTCAGGTGCCCGCCGCGATCCTACCTCCCGAGTTGATGGAGAAGGCCCACAAGTGCGCCCGTTTCCTGCACAAGTACCTGCCGGAGCACTTCCCTGAGCCGGTCGACGTGATACTGCTGGGCGAGCACGCCCTAGTCGATTTCACCCTGCGCATGCTCAAAGCCCCCGAACTGAAGCTCGCTCAGGGATTCAGCCCTGACTACATCCTCGATCGCGGCCTGTTCGAGAACGCAGAAACTGGCCATCTGGAATGGCGCCCCATCAAGAACACTGACCAGATACGCCTGATCGGCAACAGTGTTTGCCCCGATGAGGCTGAAGACCTGATCGCCGCCAATGCGAAAGACCTGATCGACCTGTACCAGCAGGAGGCCGCATGAGCACACATAGCCACAATTGGTACACATCCGAAGGTTACGACGGCGGCCTGCATCACTGCAGAAAATGTGGTCGAGACCACCAAGGCCCCCGCCCCAAAAACCACGACTGTCCAGTGTCGGACGCCGAACACAACGCCGTCGCGTGGCTCGGCCCGGCCGGGCTTTACCGCACTCGCCTGGAAGCCCTGCAGAACGGGGAGCAGCGCATAGAGCCCGTATCAGCGGACCAACTGTTTGCATATGCCCGCGCTCTGGTCCTTATGCAGATCGAGGCCCGCCGCAATGCCTAAACCAGAACGCATCTGGCAGTTCATCAGCGTGGTACTGACAGTGGGGCTGGTTGCCGCACTCACTGCCCTATACCAGGTAGTGCCCTGTGCGCTCGCCTCTAAAGGCATGTTACCGACTGTTATCAATGCCGACGCTGCCACCGCTCTAGTGCTGAGCCCTGCAGCCCGCCGCGCTCATGAGAGGTATTCACTGTGAATACGACTATCAGCTATCAACCTGAGACCAGAACGCCCGGGGGCATGCAGTCCCTGCTTCGCCCAGCGATGTCGGCGATCTGCGACGTGTGCGGCAAGTCTCGTACTCGCCCAGGCGGCCACGACAAATGCTCAAAGGCCCGCCAAGCGGCTGGGTTCATCATCAAGCAGGAGAGCAAGGCATGAGCGTCGACATCCTGAAACTGAAGACTCTAGCCGAGGCGGCCAAGCGTGATCAGTATGACTGTTTGGTACTGAACGACTACGGCATGGCGGTACCGCCAGCGGTTGTTCTGGAACTCATCACAGAGATCGAGCGCCACCGCCTAGAAGCCGAGGGCTGTAAGCCCGAGCTCGTCAACGATCATGCTGGCCACTCCACCGCCGATGTGACGGTCGAGCACACTTTGGCGAAAGCGGAGGGCGGCACGCCCGACCACGACATCCATCCTGGCATGCATCTGGATAAGTGTATTTCTGATAGTCAACTTATTGAATGGCTTGATCAGAGAGGCACTATATGGAGCGACCCCGAAACAACTGAAATAAGATTCCCACACACCGAGTCAGAGACCGGCGAATACACGCATGTTCGTGAGGCACTAATTGAAGCGTACCGACAGGACACCTTAGAGAGGGGGTATTTATGAATACGTCCTTCGTACTGATGGCGCAATACAACGGGCTTGCTGTCATCCCTCTGGAGCAGGTGTGCAACGATTACTTCACACACCTAACTGTAAAGATGTTAGAGCGTAAAGTCTTGGCTGGTCAGATCAAAATCCCCATCACTCGACTTGAGTCCAGCCAGAAGAGCGCCAAAGGGATTCATATCGCCGACTTGGCGCTCTATCTGGACCAACAACGAGAAGCCGCATTAAAGGAATGCGCACAGCTCAACGGATACAAGAAAGCCAGCTGACTTACGCCTTGATCCGGGCGCCCAACTCTACGGGCGCCTTCTTTATTTGCTCTAACCACTTCCAATCGCGGTAATTATCACCCCGCCCCCGCAGATGCGTATAACGGCGTAGTGAGTTCCAGTCCCTATGACCCGAAACACTCGCCACTCGCGGAATATCCCAGTCCATCTCAAACAAGCGACTGACCCCCTCATGCCGCAAGTCGTGGAAGTGCAGGTCCTCGATCTCTAGGAACTGGCAAGCCCTGGTCCATGCGGCCGAGATTGAATCACTGTTGTAAGGGAATATCTCATCGCACTCCCGAGGCATGCTGTGGACAATCGCCCAGGCCTCATCCGGCAAATGGCACCAGACATCGTTACCGATCTTCTGCCCCGGGTTCTTCATGTCCCGAACCTTCACTGCCTGCCGCTCTTCATCCAGATCAGCCCAGCGGATTCGCGTGATCTCCTCCTGACGACGCGTCGAGAACAGGGCGAAGGCAAGCACCTTTGGCATGTTGATAGACGATGGCCGACGCTTCTGCATCTCGAAGAAGTGCTCAAGCAGCCTGTCCAGCTCAACCATCGCCGGCCGACGATCACGCTCACGGCTTTTCATGTTGTACCCGAGCTTCTTCAACACGGTACGGGCATCACTCATGGCGTGAGGTTCCACCTCATACCCCCAAGCAGGCCGAGCCACCGATAGCACCGATCCGAGGTGTGCGAGATCGTTGCCAGCCGTCTGCGGCTGTACAGCGCCACCTTCAGGGCTCATGCGCCACAAAGCGTAATCAACCAGGATCTGGCTGTTGATAGCAGAGTCCACTACCTCTCCGAAGTGGCTCGCAGCAATGGCGAGCAACGTAGCCTTCTTGGTTTTCCCAAGCGGCCGGACCTTGGCGCCTTCGACCAGGTAGCGGTCAATCATTTCCCGAACGGTGTGCCCCTTGCGGTTTGCTCGCTCGATCGCACCAGGTTCAGCTAGCTCTGTCTCTCGTCGCTTTGCCCACGCCTGGGCAGCCTGCTTGCGGGCGAATGTCTGGCACTCTTGGTAGACTAGGACACCCTTGTTTTTAAGACGGATCTGGACGGTGTAGCTGACCGTTCCGTCGGCCTTTTTTCGTGCTCTGATCGTTGCCATAGATTCCGGTGGTACAAAGGAGATTGTCGGTGGTACATCGTACCACCGAGGTACAAAAAACGCCTTAAAACGTCCAAAAATGGTACAAAATACGTAACCGAAAATGCCCCTAGAATCCGCCTCAACCCCAGTAAACCCGCGCCCTGAGCCGCCCCGCCGGTTCAGCGTTGCGCCTATGATGGATTGGACCGACCGCCACTGCCGGTTCTTCCTGCGCCTGCTGTCCAGCAACGCCCTGCTCTACACCGAAATGGTTACCACCGGCGCCTTGCTGCACGGTGATGCCGAGCGTTTTCTGCGTCATAGCGAGGCCGAGCATCCGCTGGCGCTGCAGTTGGGCGGCAGTGTGCCGGCTGATCTGGCCGCCTGTGCCAAGCTGGCCGAGGCCGCAGGCTATGACGAGGTCAACCTCAACGTCGGCTGCCCAAGCGATCGGGTGCAGAACAATATGATCGGCGCCTGCCTGATGGGCCATCCGGCGCTGGTCGGCGATTGCGTGAAGGCAATGCAGGATGCGGTGCAGATTCCGGTGACGGTCAAGCACCGCATCGGTATCAATGGCCGCGATAGCTACGCCGAGCTGTGTGATTTCGTCGGTCAGGTGCGTGATGCCGGTTGCCGCAGTTTTACCGTGCATGCGCGCATTGCGATTCTTGAAGGCTTGTCGCCGAAGGAGAACCGTGAGATTCCGCCGCTGCGGTATGACGTCGCCGCGCAGTTGAAGGCCGACTTCCCGGACCTTGAGCTGGTGCTCAACGGCGGGATCAAGACCCTGGCCGAGTGCCAGGAGCACTTGAAGGTTTTCGACGGGGTGATGCTCGGGCGCGAGGCTTATCACAATCCGTATCTGTTGGCCGAAGTTGACCAGCAGTTGTTCGGCAGCAGCGCGCCGGTGATCAGCCGCAGCGAGGCGCTGGCCAAGTTGCGCCCGTATATTGCTGCGCATTTGGCTTGCGGCGGCGCCATGCATCACATCACCCGGCATATTCTCGGCCTTGGCCAGAGCTTCCCGGGGGCGCGCAAGTTCCGCCAGTTGCTGTCGGTGGATATCCACAAGAGCAAGGACCCACTGGCCCTGCTCGACCAGGCCGGCGAGCTGCTGCAGGGGCGTTAACCCCGGAACCTGTGCGCGCTTTGGCACTCGAAGGCTTATCCCCTTCGCCCCGCCTGCCAGCCAGCCCTTGAGCGGCTGGCAGCGCTCGGGTAATGTCGATCCATTGCACAGGACAGAGCACGCCCATGACTTCCAAGCTGGAACAACTCAAGCAGTTCACCACTGTGGTTGCCGACACCGGTGATATTGATGCCATCAGCCGCTTGAAACCGGTCGATGCCACCACCAACCCTTCGCTGCTGCTCAAGGCCGCGGCCATGCCTGGCTATGCCGAGCTGCTCCAGCAATCGGTCGCGCACAGCAAGGGCGATGTCGGCCTCGCCTGTGACGCCTTTGCCGTGGCCGTTGGCGCCGGCATTCTCAAGGTGATTCCGGGGCGTATCTCCACTGAGGTCGACGCCCGCCTGTCCTTCGACCAACCGGCGCTGCTGGCCAAGGCCCGGCAGTTGATCGAGCTGTACGACCAGGCCGGTATCGGCCGTGACCGGGTGCTGATCAAACTGGCCTCGACCTGGGAAGGCATCCGCGCCGCCGAGGTTCTGGAAAAGGAAGGCATCCAGACCAACCTGACCCTGCTGTTCTCCTTCGCCCAGGCCCAGGCTTGCGCCGACGCCGGGGTGTTCTTGATTTCGCCGTTCGTGGGGCGCATCTACGACTGGTACAAGAAGTCCACCGGCAAGGACTACGTCGGCGCCGAAGACCCGGGCGTGCAGTCGGTGACGCGCATCTACGATTACTACAAGACCAATGACTACAAGACCGTGGTCATGGGCGCGAGCTTTCGCAATATCGGCCAGATCGAGCAACTGGCCGGCTGTGACCGCCTGACCATCAGCCCCGAGCTGCTGCAGCAGTTGAGCGATGATCAGGGCGAGCTGCCGCGCATCCTCAAGCCTGGCAAAACCGGCGAGGCGCGCCAGCAGTTGACGGAGAGCCAGTTCCGCTGGGCGTCGAACGAAGATGCCATGGCCACCGAGAAACTGGCCGAGGGGATTCGCCAGTTTGCCCGGGATCAGGAGAAGCTTGGGGCGTTGTTGGCAAAGGCCTGATACAAATCTGGGTTTGCCAGTGAGGGGTGCAGCGTAGAGCATCCTATCGGCCTTCAGGGCCTCATCGCGGGTCAAGTCGAGTCGTCGCACCGCCGCTCCCACCCAGCAAGTGGGAGCAACTGTCTTGATCAGGCTGTTTGCACTCGCCAAGGGGTATTGTCCCGCAGCATTGCATTCAGCCTGACGATCAGCACCCGCATACAGGCTACGAGGGCGACTTTGGCGCACTTGCCACGCTCCCGAAGTGCTTCGTAGCGTGCTTTAAATTCCGTGTTGTGACGGATGATGATCCAGCTCGACATGTACAGGACTCGCCTTACATGCGCCCGGCCACCCCATATCTGGCGGTGCCCTTGATGGCTACCGCTATCGTTGTTGTAAGGCGCTACGCCCACTAGCGCGGCGATCTGACGGCGGTCCAATTGCCCCAGCTCTGGCAGTGAGGCGAGCAGATTTGCGGCGGTTACCCGACCAATTCCGCTCACCGCCAACAACTGACGCGCCCTGGTGTCGTCCAGTTGCACCATCGCCTGGTCAATTTCTTCGTCAAGGCGTTTGATCAGCACTTTCAGCTGCTCTATGTGCTCATCAAAGTGAGCCATCACCATTGCCGAGCGGCATTGCAGGCGGCGCCGTTTGTAGTCATCACGGCTCTGCACAAATTGGGCGCGCTGCTTCACCAACTCGCGCAGCTCTTCGCGTTCCGGGCTGATTAGTTGGTCTTGAGGAGCGCTGAGGTGTGCAGCGAAGTCCGCAAGGACCTCGGCGTCGATCTTATCGGTTTTGGCTTTTTTACCCATCGCCTCGGCGAATTTCCGGGCACGGGCTGGGTTGATGCAGATGGTTTCGAAACCGGCCGAGCGCAATGCAATCAGCACGTCTTTCTCGTAGCCGCCGGTCGCTTCAATCAACACTCTGCTGATCTTGAAGTCCTTCAGTCGCCCGATCAGCACATCAAAGCCTGGGCGCTCATTGATTACTTCGAAGCGGATTTTCTGAGGTTTGATGCAGATTTCCAACGTGGCTTTGGCAGTGTCGATTCCAACAGAAGACAACATGGCTGAACCCTCTTACACTCAGTTGTGAGAGCGCTCTGGCTTGGCCCACGCTTGTGATTCGAGAGGCGCTCAATCAACTGTTCGGGCTCGGGCCAGAGTGGAGAGGTGAATGGCAGCTTTGCTCCCACACGTGCTTTAAGCACTACCGGCGTACAGCTTGCCATTCACCGCTCTCACTTCTGATTCTATTCCAACCTCAAGACACAAGCGGCGGTGCGACGACTCGACTTGACCCGCGATGCTTTCGACTTTGCTTTCAGAGATGTTGATGTCTGAATCTTCCGAATTACCCGCAGTACTGGCCGGACCTTTACTGCGCCGCCTCGAACCCACGCGCATCGTGTTCTGGCTGGTAGCTTCCAAGCCGCTGCAAGCTGAGCTGCAACTGAGCTGCGCAGGCGTTAGCGCCGACATCCACTGCACGGTTGTGCCGATTGGCCGCCAGGCGTTTGTCCACCTGCTCGACATCAGCCTCGACAGCCCGCTGCCATGTGACGATCAGATCGACTACGACCTGATCGTCAACAACCAGGGTATCGCCGAGTACGCCCCGCACCTGCTTTACCCCGGCGCGCAACGGCCGAATTTCGTCCTGCGTTCACACCTGGAGCACCTGCTCCACGGCTCGTGCCGCAAACCCCACCACCCGGCGGCCGACGGCCTGCTGTGCGCCGACCGCCTGTTGCTGGAACACCCCACGCCATTGCAGCGCCCGGCCCTGCTGATGATGAGCGGTGACCAGGTGTATGCCGACGATGTCGCCGGGCCCATGCTGCGCGCCATACATGCGCTGATCGAGCGCCTGGGGCTGTTTGGCGAGCACCTGCAAGGCGCGGTGGTCGATGACAGCGCCGCGCTCTACCAGCACCCGGCCAGCTATTACCACCGCGCCGACCTGCTGCCGGCGCTCGAGAGCAACGAAACCCTGCGCGAGCGCTTTTTCGGTGGCACACGCAAGCCGATCTTCACCAGCAGCAACGCCGACAACCACCTGGTGACCTTCGCCGAAGTCATGGCCATGTACCTGCTGGTCTGGTCCCCGCTGCCCTGGGGCCTGATCGACGTGCAGATGCCGCCCGGCCTCAATGCCGAGCGCCAGGCCCGCTACCGCCAGGAACAGCAACTGATCGACGGCTTTGCCAGCGGCCTGGGCGGGGTGGCGCGGGTATTGGCGCATTTGCCGAGCCTGATGATTTTCGATGACCACGACATCACCGATGACTGGAACCTGTCGGCGCAATGGGAAGAAACCGCCTACGGCCACCCGTTCTCCAAGCGCATCATCGGCAACGCCCTGCTCGGCTATATGCTGTGCCAGGGCTGGGGCAACAACCCGGATGCCTTTACCGGGCTACTGGAGCATTGCCAGGCCTTCAGCCACAGTGCCGACGCCGATGACTACCTCGACACGCCGCTGCAGGATGCGCTGATCAACGAAGTACTGCGCTTTCAGGGCTGGCAGTTCGTCCTGCCCAGCAGCCCGGCGCTGCTGGTGCTCGATACCCGCACCCGGCGCTGGCGCAGTGAAAGCAACTTCAACAAACCCTCGGGCCTGCTCGACTGGGAAGCCTTAAGCGAGCTGCAGCAGGCGCTGCTCGACCATCCTTCGGCGATCATCGTCTCGCCGGCGCCGATCTTCGGCGTCAAGCTGATCGAGAGCGTGCAGCGGGTATTCAGCTGGCTGGGTTATCCGCTATTGGTCGATGCCGAGAACTGGATGGCCCATCGCGGCGCGGCGCAGGTGATCCTGAACATCTTCCGCCACTCGCGCACACCGGGGCACTACGTGATTCTCTCCGGTGACGTGCACTACTCGTTCGTCTATGAGGTGCTGATCCGCCACCGCCAGCGCGCCCCGCACCTGTGGCAGATCACCAGCAGCGGCATCAAGAACCAGTTCCCCAAGCGCCTGCTGGACACCTTCGACCGCCTCAACCGCTGGCTGTACTCGCCACGCTCACCGCTCAACTGGTTTACCAAGCGCCGGCAGATGCAGGTGATGCCGCGCACACCCGCGCACAGCAAGGCCGGCGAGCGGCTGTGGAACAGCGCGGGCCTGGGCCAGGTGTTTTTCAATGAACAGGGGCAGCCGGCGCGGATTTTCCAGCTCAACGCCGATGGCAGCGCGGCGACCGAGTTTCCACCGCGCGAAGCTGACTGTTAAGTGATTTTTGACCGGCGCCAGAACGGCGCCCGTTCGACGATCAGGTGCGCTCGAGGGCGTTGACCAGGTCGTGGAAGGCTTCGCGGTTGGAATCGTTCAGGCCCATGAGGATCTTGTGCGCCTCAAGCACCTTGGAGCGCACCACGTCTTCGTTCTGATCCTGCGACGGCAGGTCGGTCAGGCATTCCGGGCACGGGATCGGCCGGTCAACGATGTTGAACACCTGGTCGAAACCCATCGACTGCAGCAGGCGGGTGATGTCGGCGTGGGTGGTGACCACCGTGGGCAACAGCCCGACCTTTTGCCGCGACAGGATCGAGAGCTTGGCCAGCAAGCCCAGGGTGGTGCTGTCGATGCTGTGGGTTTCTGTCAGATCGATGACGATCGCCGAGAAATTCAGCGCCGTGAAGATCTTTTCAATCGTCGCATCCAGCGCCGAACACAAGGTCAGGCGCACTTCACCGACAAACTTCAGCACGAAGGTGCCATTCTGCTCGGCGAACTGGATTCTACCCGTACTCATTGAAGGTTCCTGCTCAACACCAATAGGGCGATATCATCCGGCATCTCCCCAAGCGTAGCTAATCCGAATCGTTGGCGCAGCCCATCCAGACTACCGCCTGCGGCCTTGATGATTTCAGGCAGGGCCGCCTCTTTATCTTTGAGTGTGTCACCGGGCAAAAGGTCCAGAATGCCATCAGACAGCAGGGTCAGGCTGAACTGCGGCGGCAACTCCAGGACGTGGTCCTGGTAGGTAGCCTCCTCGAACAAGCCGACCGGCAATCCGCGGCCCTCCAGATAACGGCTCTGGCCCGGGGTGTACAGCACTGGCAACGGCAGGTGACCACCGATGCTGTAGGTCATGATACCGGTGTCTTCGTCGATCACGCCGCCGACCATGGTCACATGCTTGCCCAGCTTGCAGTTGATCAGGCCGCGGTTGATGTGTCCGAGTACTTCCGACGGCTTGAAGTCACGCAAGTTGCCGCCGCGCTTGAATTCGAACAGCAGGCGCGTGGTCATGAACTTCAGCAGCACGGTGACGAAGGCCGAAGACGCGCCATGCCCGGAAACGTCTGCCAGGTAAAAGGCAATTCGCCGATCATCGACACGGAAATAGTCGGCAAAGTCGCCCGACAGGTACAGCGACGGAATGATCTGGTGCTCGAACGACAGGTCGTCGGCCACCCAGGGGCTTTCCGGCAGCATGTTCATCTGCACCTGACGCCCGGCGGTCTGGTCTTCCTGCAGCAGGTGCAGGCTGGCCTCAAGCTCGCGGTTGGCGGTTTCGAGCTTTTCCCGGTAGCGCTGGTTTTCCAGCACCAGGCGCGCACGGTCCAGGGCCCGGCGTACCGAATGCTCGAGCACCGCGAGGTCTTCGAGGGGCTTGATCAGGTAGTCGGCCGCGCCCAGGCGCAGGGCCTCTACGGCGTCGTTCATCACCCCTGCGCCCGATACCACGATCACCGGCAGTTCCGGCGCGCGCTCGGTTACCTGGCGAATCAGCTCCAGGCCGCCCATTTGCGGCATGCGCAGATCGCAGATCACCAGATCAGGATGTTCCTGTTCGAAGACCTGCAGGCCCTGCTGGCCATTGGCTGCCTGCAGGACGCTGAAACCGCTGTCTTCCAGGTAGGCGGCAAGACTCGCACGTACGACGTCGTCGTCATCGATTATCAGCAGCGTTGCACTGGTTTTCTGCATGTGGGCAAACGGCGCCAGGAATAGGTTGGGCGTAGGTGAGCATCGGCCCACGTACTGGATTCACTTCGAGCTACTCTTCTATGAGTTGTAGGACATCAAAACCTGTCCGGCAAATAGCAGAGGTGCCTTGTAAGGCGCAGACGGTACTCCCATCCGCCGGGCGTTTCAAGGGCACACCGATGGTCGCCGATGCTCTTTACAGCCGAAAGCACCGGGAGTTATAAAAACCCCTCCAACCGCAACGCAATGAAAGGATGCCGAGATGAGCTCAGTGCCCATGGACTACAGCGAGAAGCGCGATTTCATTCGCATGCGGGTGGAAGCAGATATAAGCCTGATCCACCAGGGGCAGGTCATCGCCGCCGTCTGCCTCGACCTCTCCAGCAGTGGCATGCAGGTCCAGGCGCCGCAGCCGTTCACGGTTGGCGATCAACTCGAGGTGCGTATCGACTCCGACCATCCGGCACTCAAGGGCCTGGAAGCGAGCACAGAGGTGGTGTGGATTGCCGACCAGCCAGAGGGCAAGCAGAAACTCGGCCTGCGCATCCTCAGTATGAAATAATTGCAGACACAAAAAAGGCGACCTGAAGGTCGCCTTTTGTTTACCCGCTCGGATCAGAAGTCGTCGACGACGGCGCCATCCTTGACCTTGAATTCGCGATTTTGCAGGTATGCATTGCGAATGAAGATGTATTTGTCGCCATTGATCAGCTTTTCAGCCGACAGCAGGCTCGCGCGGGTGTCGACCACATCGACGGCGGCGGCGGTGTTGCGGGTCGGCACGTGGTCGATGTAGCGGTAGGGTTCGGTGTAGGTGTCCGGGTACTTGCCGATGGCATCGCGCACGGTGCTCGGGCCGAGCAACGGCAGCATTACGTACGGGCCGCTGCTCACGCCCCAGTAGCCGAGGGTCTGGCCAAAGTCTTCGTCATTGCGCTGCAGGCCCATCTTGGTGCCGACATCGAAGAACCCGCCAATACCGAAGGTGGTGTTGACGATCAGCCGCGCAGTATCAACCCCGGCGGCGTGCGGCTTGAGCTGCAGCACGTTGTTGGCCAGGTTGGTGACGTCGCCCAGGTTGCGGAACATGTTGTGGATGCCGTCTTCGAGGAACTGCGGAGTGACCGCCTGGTACCCCTGTGCCAGCGGCTTGAGCGCGTAGGTGTCGAGCGTGTCGTTGAAGCGGAAGATCGGCCGGTTGATGCTTTCCCAGGGATCTTCTTCAGTGGCCGCCTGGGCCGCGACGACAGGCGCCAACAGTAGGCCGGCACAGACACAAGCCCGGGTCATCCGATCGATCAGGCCGATCCTACGCATAGTGTTACTCCTCGAACTAGGCAGACGCCGCGCGTCCTACGCCAAAAAATGAAGCAAGTATAAAGGCTCTGCTGCCGTTAAGCAGCTTGGCATAAACAACGTCGCAAAAATGTGAACAACTGTGTATCGGCAGCGTCACCAAAAAGTAACAACCCAAGCGTAGCCTGCAAAGTATTTCAGGGACGTTGCCATGCCAGACTCCCCCGCCATTACTGCCCTGCTGTTCGGCTTGCGCGGCTGCCTTGTCGAAGTGAACCCGGGCTCTGATGCCCAGGCACCCTGCCCCACTCCGGGCGCGCTGCCCACCCTTGACTGGCTGTATCAGCAAAAGGTTCCCTGTGCCTGGCTCGATGAGCTGCCGGCTGCAGACGGCAAACAAATGGCCAGCCCCTTGCCGGCCTGGCTCAATGCCTTCCCGGCCTGCAAGACCCCCTGGCCGGCACCGGATGCCTGCTGGCAGGCACTGATGAGCCTCAGGGCGGGCAAACTCGACGGTTGCGTGCTGGTCAGTGGCGAACCACGCCTGCTGCAGTCGGGCCTCAACGCCGGGTTGTGGACCATCGGCCTGGCCGCCTGCGGGCCCAGCAGCCAGTGGCAAGCCCTTGGCCCCAAAGAGCAGGAACGCCAGCGTGGCCAGGCCACCTTGCAGTTGTTTGCCCTGGGCGTGCACTCGGTGATCGACCACCTCGAAGCCCTGGCCGACTGCCTGGCAGACATCGGCCAGCGCCGGCGCAAAGGTGAAAAACCCTGAAACAGCACCTTTGATCAGGGTCATGCAAAGCGCCAGCCGGTGGATTACTCTAGTAGACAGGGCATGGACCTTTCACCCGCTAACGGGGTCCATGACTGTGCCTATTCATAGAGGGAGAACACCCATGCCTGCCCAAGAACTGCAAAAGCAACTCACTGAGCTGCGCGAGCAACTGGAGCAGAACCCGCCGCTTTCAGAAGAAGAGCGCCAACACCTGCATGAGCTGATGGAGAAGATCGAGGCCGAGATCAAGCTGGAAGCCGCGACCAAGGACAACAACCTGGTCGATGGCGTCAACCTCGCCGTGGAGCGCTTTGAAGTCGAGCACCCGGGCCTGACCGCCACCTTGCGCAATATCGTTCAGAGCCTGCAAAGCATGGGCATCTAAGCCCGCCGGAATAAAAAAGCCCCGTCATCGAACGGGGCTTTTCGTTACTGGCGAACCAGTCGCAGGTTCTCCAGGGTCACCTGGGAAGTACTGCGGTACGGGTTGATGTCCAGGCCGCCGCGGCGCACGTAACGGGCATAAACCGTCAGGTGTTCGGGGTTGAGCAGGCGCTTGAGGTCAAGGTAGATGCGCTCGACGCACTGCTCATGGAAGTCGGCATGCTGGCGGAAGCTGATCAGGTAGGTCAGCAGGCTGGCATGCTCCAGCGCCGCGCCACGGTAGTGCACGGTGACACTGCCCCAGTCCGGCTGGCCGGTGACCGGGCAGTTGGACTTGAGCAAATGGCTGTGCAGGGTTTCTTCAACAATGTTGTCGCTGTCGCAACGCAGCAACTCCGGCTGCGGTTGCTCGTAGTTGCTGATGCTGACATCCAGCTCATCGATGCACACGCCCGGCAAGCCGACCACGCCCTGCCCTTCGACCTCGGCCAGGCTGCGGACCTGCACGCCCACCGGCTTGCCGGCGGCAGCCGAGAGGTCCTTGACCAGGCATGCCTGCAGGGCAGCGGGCGATTCGAACACGGTCTGGTTCAGCGAGTTGAGGTACAGCTTGAACGACTTCGACTCGATGATGTTCGGCGAGTCGGCCGGGATGGCGAACTCACCGATTGCCACCACCGGCTTACCCGACGCCAGCAACCAGGACAGCTCGAAGCAGTTCCAGAAATCGACGCCCTGCCATGGCAGGGTCTCGGCGCTAACGCCCAGCTCGGCCCATTTTGCCGCCCGCGGGATCGGGAACAGCAGCGAGGGTGTGTAGGTGGAAACGTATTCGCTGGATTTACCCAGCGGAGAATGTTCGGCGGCAGGATGCATGGCTAAAACCTGTAGGAGCAAATGCGCCTAGTTTATCGGTTTTAGGCCATGCTTTGGGCAATCGGCTGTTATTGGCCGATGGTCAGCTTGCCGACCATGCCCGCTTGATAATGACCGGGCACGTTGCAGGCGAACTCGATTGGCGTCGACTGGCTGAAGGTCCAGGTCAGCTCGGCGCTTTTGCCAGGTTCGACCATCACCGTGTTCGGATCGTCATGCTGCATGCTGGCGTGATTCATGTTGCCGTGGCCCATGGCCGAATGGTCCATCTGACCCTGCATGGCGAGCATTTCTTTCTGGTGCCTGGCGTGCATCACAGCATCGCCGAGGCTGAACTCATGGACTACCGCGCCCTTGTTCACCAGCACGAAGCGCACGGTCTCCCCGGCCTTGACCTCAAGGCTGCGAGGCGCGTAGTACATGTCGCCCATCACCACCTCGACGCTGCGGGTGGCCTTGCTCGCAGGCGCAGGCTGGCCGAAGGTGTAGGAATGCGCGGGCGACGCCAAGGCTGGAAGGCTGAACAGCGCCAGTGCGCCGACGATAAAAAGGTGTTTCATTTCAAGCCCACTCCAGGGTTGCGACGGTTCAGGCTTCACTGTAGAAAATCGCCGCTGGCAGTCACCTGACAAAAACATTACAACTTTGTCAGCTTGGCCACCCGCCACGCCCGCCGCGGTATAACCCTGCGGCAATCCACGTAAAAGAGCCAGCCGATGAAACTGTTGATCGTCGAAGACCAGACCAAGACCGGCCAGTACTTGTGCCAGGGCCTCAGTGAAGCGGGCTTTGCCACCGAGCTTGCCAGCGACGGCAATACCGGCCAGCACCTGGCCCTGACCGGCGACTATGACTTGCTGATCCTCGACGTCATGCTGCCGGGCCGCGATGGCTGGCAGATCCTTCAGGCGGTGCGCGCCGCCGGCCTGGAAATCCCGGTGCTGTTCCTCACCGCCCGCGACGCCGTCGAAGACCGCGTGCACGGCCTGGAACTGGGCGCCGACGATTACCTGGTCAAGCCGTTCGCCTTCTCTGAACTGCTGGCACGGGTGCGCAGCCTGCTGCGCCGCGGCAGCAGCCCGGCACAGGAAACCAGCCTGGGCCTGGCCGACCTGCGCCTTGACCTGATCCGCCGCCGGGTCGAACGCACAGGCCAGCGCATCGACTTGACCGCCAAGGAGTTCGCCCTGCTCGAACTGCTGCTGCGCCGCCAGGGCGAAGTGCTGCCCAAGTCGCTGATCGCCTCGCAGGTGTGGGACATGAACTTTGACAGCGACACCAACGTCATTGAAGTGGCGATCCGCCGCCTGCGCCTGAAGATCGACGATGCCCACGACAACAAGCTGATCCATACCGTGCGCGGCATGGGTTATGTGCTTGAAGAGCGCAGCGCCTGATGCGCCGCCTGTCCCTCGGTAGTCGCCTGGCACTGCTGTTTGCCGCCTGCACGGCAGTGGTGTCGCTGACTGCCGGTATCCTTTTTAGCCGCGCCAGCGCCACCCACTTCATCGAGCTCGACCAGCAACTGCTCAACAGCCGCCTGTCACTGCTGCGCCAGATGCTCGAAGGCGTGGACGACCCGGCCAGCCTCGCCCCGCGCCTGCCTGCCCTGCAAACCGAACTCAGCCACCAGGCCGACCTTGCCGTGCGCATTCGCGGCCGGGACGGGCGCATCTGGTTCGACAGCCAGGCCGGCCTGCCCGAGTCGCCGCAAGTGCTCGGCCTGAGCACCCTGCACAGCAGCGGCGTCGACTTTCGCAGCCTGTGTGTCAACCTCAACGGTGGCGACGCGCAGCTGACGCTGTTTCTCGACATCACCCACCATCAGCATTTCCTCCAGCGCATGCAGCAGCTGATCTGGCTGACCGTCGGCCTTTCGGCGCTGGCGACCGCGCTGCTCGGCGCCTGGGCCGCGCGCAGCGGGCTGCGGCCACTGCGGCAGATGGGCGAAGTGGCCTCCGGGGTATCGGCACGCTCGCTGACCACGCGGCTGCCCGAAGGGCAAATGCCGGTGGAGCTGGCAGAACTGGCGCAGACCGTCAACGCCATGCTCGAACGCCTGGACGATGCCTTTCAGCGCCTCTCGGCGTTCTCTGCCGACATTGCCCACGAGCTGCGCACGCCGCTGTCCAACCTGCTAACCCACACCCAGGTAACCCTGACCCGGCCGCGCAGCCTGGATGAATACCGCGAGGCGCTGCACAGCAACCTCGAAGAGCTGCAATGGATGGCGCAACTGGTCAACGACATGCTCTACCTGGCCAAGGCTGACCACGGTTTGCTGATGCCCAGCCGCCAGCAACTGGCGCTGGAGGACGAGGCCGATGCCTTGCTCGAATACTACGCACCGCTGGCTGAAGATGCCGAGGTAAGCCTGAGCCGTGAGGGCCAGGCGCCGCTTGCCGGCGACCGGCATATGCTGCGCCGGGCGCTGTCCAATTTGCTCGACAATGCCCTGCGCTTTACCCCGGCCGGCGGCGAGATACGTGTGACCATCGAGCGACACCAAGACGGAGTAAGGCTGCAGGTGGCCAACCGCGGTGAGCCGATTGACCCGGCGTTGCTGCCGAAACTGTTCGACCGCTTCTACCGGGCAGACCCGGCGCGGCGCGAAGGCAGCAGTGAGCATGCGGGGTTGGGGCTGGCGATTACCCGCTCGATCGTACAGGCGCACGGCGGGCGTATTCGCGGGGAGTCGGCTGGGGGCTGGACGCGGTTCGTGATCGACTTGCCGACGGTGTGAATACCATCGCGGGGCATGCCCGCTCCTACAGCCGGTGCAGGAGCGGGCTTGCCCCGCGATCAGCCATCACTCGTAACGCAAGGCGTACGCCGGCTCTACCTGCGAAGCCCGCCAGGCCGGGTACAGGGTGGCCAGGAAGCTCATGATCAGGCCGGCACTACAGATCAGCGCCACGTCGCCCCATTGCAGTTCCGACGGCAAGGTACTGATGAAGTACACGTCCGAGGTGAAGATGTGCTGGCCGCTGACCCGCTCCAGCCAGCCGACGATCTGGCTGACGTTGAGCGCGGCAATAACCCCCAGCACACCGCCGATCAAGGTACCGACGATACCGATCAGGCTGCCCTGAACCATGAAGGTGCCCATGATCTGCGCCGGCGTTGCGCCGATGGTGCGCAGGATGGCGATGTCGGCGCCCTTGTCGTTGACCACCATGATCAGCGTGGCAATGATGTTGAACGCCGCCACGGCGATGATCAGCAGCAGCAACAGGCCGATCATGGTCTTTTCCATCTTCATGGCACTGAACAGGCTGCCCTGGGTGTGGGTCCAGTCATCGGCGCGGTATTGCTCGCCAAGGCTTGTGGTAATCGCCTTGGACACCTGCGGCGCCGCGTACAGGTCCTTGACCTTGAGGCGCACGCCCTGCACCTGGTTCGGCGCCCAGCGCTGCATCTGCGCGGCGTCGGCCATGTGCATCAGGCCCAGCGAGCCGTCGAGCTCGGCGCCAACCTTGAATACCCCGACCACGTTCAGGCGCTGCATGCGCGGGGTGATGCCACCCGGCGCGCTGCTGACTTCGGGCACGATCAGGGTCAGTTTGTCGCCGACATTGAGGCGAAAGCGGCGCGCGGTGATTTCACCGATGACCACGCCGAACTCACCCGGCTTGAGGTCTTCAAGGCTGCCCTGGACAATATGCTGGGCAACGATCGAGACCTTGCCCTCCTCGGCCGGGTCGATGCCGCTGACCTGGATCGGCTGCATCGAGCCCTTGTAAGAGAGCATGCCTTCCATCTCGGTCAGTGGCGCGGCGGCGATCACTTCAGGGTTTTTCAAGGCTTGCGCCGCCACCGGCCGCCAGTCGTCCAGCGGCTGGGCACCGAGCACGCTGGCGTGCGGCACCATGCCGAGGATGCGCGAGCTCATTTCGCGCTGGAAGCCGTTCATCACCGACAGCACCACGATCATCGCCAGCACGCCCAGGGACAGGCCGATCATCGAGGTCATGGAAATGAACGAGATGAAATGGTTGCGGCGCTTGGCGCGGGTGTAGCGCGCGCCGATGAAAATAGACAAGGGTCTGAACATGAACGAAAGCACCCGGGTAAAGAAAAGGAACCAGGTGCCCGCCTGACAGCGGCGGGCACGTTGCGCGGGCAATCAGATCGGTACCAGGTGCCCGTCTTCCAGGCGCAGTACGCGGTCCATCTGGCGCGCCAGGTTGAGATCGTGGGTCACCACCAGGAAGGCCGTCTGCGAAGAGCTGCTGAGCTCCTGCATCAAGTCCTGGATGCCCTGGGCGGTGTGATGGTCGAGGTTGCCGGTAGGCTCGTCGAGCATCACCAGCCCCGGACGGTTGACCAGCGCCCGGGCGATGGCCACGCGCTGGCGTTCGCCACCGGACAGCTCGGCCGGCTTGTGGCTCAGGCGATGGCCCAGGCCGACGCGCTTGAGCAGCGCTTCGGCGCGCTCGCGGGCTTCGGGGATGGCGGTGCGACCGATCAGCAGCGGCATGCACACGTTCTCCAGCGCCGTGAACTCCGGCAGCAGGTGGTGGAACTGGTAGACGAAGCCCAGGGCGCGGTTGCGCAGCAGGCCACGGGCGCGCTCGCCCAATGCCGAGAGCTCTTCGCCGGCCAGCCAGACACTGCCTTCGGTCGGGGTATCGAGGCCGCCGAGCAGGTTGAGCAAAGTACTCTTGCCTGAACCGGAGCTACCGACGATCGCCACCCGCTCGCCCGGGTGCAGCTCCAGCTGCAGGCCGGACAACACCTGGACCTTCTCCGGGCCTTCCTCGTAGGACTTGCCCAGGTTGCGGCAACTCAGCACTGCTTTATCACTCATGCCCAACTCACTCATAACGTAGCGCCTCCGCAGGCTGGGTGCGTGCCGCACGCCAGGCCGGATACAGGGTGGCGAGGAAACTCAGGACCAATGCCGCGCCGCAGACCATCCACACGTCCTCGGCCATGATCTGCGATGGCAGGTAGTCGATGAAGTAGACGTCGGCATTGAGGAACTTGTGCCCGATCAGGGTCTCGATGCCGGCAATCGCGGCGCTGACATTGAGCGCGGCGAAAATGCCCACCAGCGCGCCGATCAGGGTGCCGACCACGCCGATCACCGTGCCCTGGACCATGAAGATGGCCATGATCTGCCCCGGCGTCGAGCCCAGGGTGCGCAAGATGGCGATGTCGCCCTTCTTGTCGTTGACCACCATCACCAGGGTGGAAATGATGTTGAACGCGGCCACCGCGACAATCAGCAGCAACAGCAGGCCGATCATGGCTTTTTCCATGCGGATCGCCTGGTACAGGTTGCCGTGGCTACGGGTCCAGTCGCGGGCGTAGAACTCCTGCTCGCCCAGCTTCTGGGCGATGTCCCAGGCAACCCGGGGGGCCTGGAACAGGTCGTCGAACTTCAGGCGCAGGCCCTGCACCTGGTCGGCTTTCCAACGGTGCAGGCGCGACAGGTCCGACAGGTTGGTCAGGCCCAGGTAGCCGTCGATTTCACCGGCGCCGACATGGAAGATGCCGACCACGGTAAAGCGCTTCATGCGTGGGAACATGCCGGCCGGAGTGACGGTGACCTCGGGGGCGACGAAGGTCAGTTTGTCACCGATGCCGACGCCCAGCTTGGCCGCCGCCTTGTCGCCGATCATGATGCCGAAGCCGCCAGGGGCCAGGTCATCGAGCTTACCCTCGCGGATAAAGTCGTCGATGATCGAGACCTTTCGCTCCTGGGCCGGGTCGATGCCGTTGAGCAGCACCTTCTGCACCTTGCCGTCATGGGTCAGCAGGCCCTGCATCTGGGTGAAGGGCGCCACCGCCAGAACCTGCGGGTTCTGCTTTACTTGACTGGCAAGGGCGGGCCAGTCGTTGATCGGCTGGCCGGTTTCCAGTGTGGCGTGGGGCACCATGCCCAACACCCGGGTGCGCATCTCGTGATCGAAGCCATTCATGACCGACAACACCACGATCATCACGACAACGCCCAGGGCGAGGCCGATCATCGAGGTCAGGGAAATGAACGAGACGAAGTGGTTGCGACGCTTGGCACGGGTATAACGCGTGCCGATGAATACGAAGAGAGGTCTGAACATGTCGGGGCTTGTTCGGATGAAAGAGGAACGTCCTTGTGGCGGGGCTTGATTAGCAGCTTTACACTCAGACCACCGCCGCTACCATGGGTTCGCCATGTCGACATTAGATGAAGAAGATCGCCGCGAATACTACCGTATCGAGGATCGGATCGCACTGGAAATTAGCCCGTTGAGCGCCGCCGAAGCGCTTGGCACAGACTTGTTGCAAGATACTTCACCGCTGTTCAACCTGCTCAGTGAACTGCACCTGAGCGAGTTCGAGTCCCAGCACCTGCTGCGCCAGCTCAGTGACAAGGACCGCACCCTGGCGGCCTTTCTCAAGGCCCAGAACAAACGCATCGATCTGCTCAGTGCCGTGGTTGCGCAGACCCTGCTCGGGCAATTGAGCGCGCCGCAGGCGGTAGTGCTGTCCGAGGGCGGCATCGAGTTCAACCGCGCCGAGCCGCTGGCAGCCGGCGAGCGCGTGGCCGTGAAGATGGTGTTGATGCCCCAGGCCCTGGGCTTGCTGCTGCGCGCCAAGGTCACCCATTGCGACCGCCAGGCCGACGGCCAGTACGAGATCGGCACCGAGTTCGTCGACACCACCGACGCCCAGCGCCAGCTGCTGGCCCGCTACATCCTGCAACGCCAAGCGCAACAACGACGCCAGGCCCTGGAGCAGAACGACCCAAGCGCCTCCTGAGTTTCACTTATTTGTTGAAGGAACAGACGTGACCACGATTTACGGCCACCGCGGCGCCAAGGGCGAAGCCCCCGAAAACACCCTCACCAGCTTCCAGCAGTGCCTCAAGCATGGCGTGCGCCGCTGCGAGCTCGACCTGCACCTGTCGGCTGACAACCAGCTGATGGTGATTCACGACCCCAGCCTCAAGCGCACCACCGGCCGGCGCGGCAAGGTGGTTGAACACAGCGCCGCCGACCTTGCCACCTACGATGCGCGCAAGGGCGGCCCGGGCTGGGTCTCGCCCTGCCCGATCCCGCGACTTGAGGAGCTGTTTGAAAAGTGCGATTTCGAGCACTGGCAGCTTGAGGTCAAGAGCGCCTCGCGCACCCGCGCCGCCACCACTGTGCTGGCGATCCGCGAAATGGCCCAGCAGTTCGGCCTGCTCGACAAGATCACCATCACCTCAAGCTCACGGGAAGTGCTGGGCGCAGCGCTGGAGCTGACTCCGGATATTTCCAGGGGGCTGGTGGCCGAGTACGCCTGGCTCGACCCGCTGAAGGTCGCCCAGAACTATGGCTGCAACTTGCTGGCGTTGAACTGGACACTGTGCACCCCCGAGCGCCTGATCAAGGCCCAGCGCCAGGGTTTGCACGTGTCGGTGTGGACAGTCAACGAGCCGGCGCTGATGCGCAGGCTCGCCGACTTCGGCGTAGACAGCCTGATTACAGACTTTCCCGGTTTGGCCAGCGCCACCCTCGAGAATCGCTGAAATCGGTCTCCCCGGCCGGCTCAGGCCACCGGCCGGAGCCGCTCAAAAAAGCCGGTTGAGGCCGTCGTAAGCCGCTACCCGATAGGCTTCGGCCATGGTCGGGTAGTTGAAGGTGGTGTTGACGAAGTACTTCAGGGTATTGCGCTCACCCGGCTGGTCCATGATCGCCTGGCCGATGTGGACGATCTCCGAGGCCTGGTAGCCGAAGCAGTGCACGCCGAGGATTTCCAGGGTTTCGCGGTGGAACAGGATCTTCAGCATGCCTTGTGGCTCACCGGCAATCTGCGCCCGGGCCATGCTCTTGAAGAAGGCCTTGCCGACTTCGTAAGGCACCTTGGCCTGGGTCAGCTCCTGCTCGTTCTTGCCGATCGAGCTGATCTCCGGAATGGTGTAGATGCCGGTCGGCACATCGTTGACGAAGCGCCAGCTGCCATTGTCGACGATACTGCCGGCAGCCGAGCGGCCCTGGTCGTGGGCGGCACTGGCCAGGCTCGGCCAGCCGATCACGTCACCGGCACCGTAAATGTTCGCCACGTGGGTGCGGTAGTTTTCGTCGACTTCGATCTGGCCACGGCTATTGACCTTGATGCCGATGTTTTCCAGGCCCAGCTTGTCGGTGTTGCCGGTACGGCCGTTGCACCAGAGCAAGGCATCGGCCTTGATCTTCTTGCCGGATTTCAGGTGCAGGATCACCCCGTTGTCCAGGCCTTCGACACGCTCGTACTCTTCGTTGTGGCGCACGGTGATGTTGTTGTTGCTGAAGTGGTAGCTCAACGCCTGGGAGATTTCCGAGTCGAGGAAGCTCAGCAACTGGCCGCGGTTGTCTACCAGCTCTACCAGCACACCCAGGCCGCTGAAGATCGAGGCGTACTCGCAGCCGATCACGCCGGCGCCGTAGACGATCAGTTTGCGCGGGGTGTGGCCGAGGCTGAGGATGGTGTCGCTATCGTAGATTCGCGGGTGGTGGAAATCGATATCGGCCGGGCGATACGGGCGCGAACCGGTGGCGATGATGATGTGCTTGGCCACCAGCTTCTCGACCACGCCGTTGGCGCAGACCACTTCGATGGTCTGCTCGTCGGCGAAGCTGCCGGTGCCGAAGAACACGTCGACGCGGTTGCGGGCGTAGTAGCCGGTGCGCGAGGCCACCTGCTTGGAGATCACCTTCTCGGCGCTTTTCAGCACGTCGGGGAACGAGAACCAGCGCGGCTCACCAATGGCCCGGAACATCGGGTTGGTGTTGAACTGCATGATCTGGCGCACCGAGTGACGCAGGGCCTTGGACGGAATGGTACCCAGGTGGGTGCAGTTGCCGCCGACCTGGCGACGGCTATCGACCATCGCCACCTTGCGTCCTGCTTTGGCAGCATTCATTGCCGCCCCTTCTCCTGCGGGGCCGGAACCCAGCACCACTACGTCGTAGTTGTAGACAGCCATGCGTACTCCTTCAGAACAGGCCCACGCGCCACATCGGCGGGCGGGGCTACCTCATGTCGCCAGCGGCGCCATGCAAAAATTCGGGTGCAGTCTAATCAAGCTTGAACGCCGCGCACATTAACCCTTGGTCGCGTCGTAGGCTATTTTTCTCTGCACTACATGTATTCATTGTCAGTTCACCAGCACCTGGGCAAACGCCGGCGTGCTGCGGGAGACGAAACCATCGGCAACCCGGGTCACGAACACTGCGCCAATCCCGTGCCGAAGGGCAAACTCCCAGCCGCGCTCAGGCCCGAGAATCAGCAGCAAGGTCGAATAACCATCAGCCATCAGCGTCGAGCGGTCAAACACCGTCACCGAGGCCAGCTCGTGTTTCACGGGTTTTCCCTGGCGCGCATCGAAGGTGTGTGAATAGCGCTGGCCATTCTCCTCGAAATAATTGCGATAGTCACCGGAGGTCGATACACCAAACCCGTCCACGTCCAGCACTTGCTGGGCTATCTGGCGGTCAGCGCGGGGCAGTTCCAGCGCCACTTTCCACGGGCTGCCGTCGGCCTTGCGCCCGATCGCCTTGAGTTCACCTGTCGCCTCGACCAGCAAATTCGCGACCCCCAGGGCTTTTAGCCGCTCCACCAGCAGGTCTACCGCATGCCCGGCGGCGATGCTGTTGAAGTCCACTTCCACCGGCGCATCCTTGCACAGCTGCTCGCCAACTATGCGCAAATGCCCATGCCCGACCCGCTGGCGAGTGGCAGCCAGGGCCTGGGCATCCGGTACTTTTTCCATCCGCGACTGCGGGCCAAAGCCCCACAGGTCGAGCAAGGGCTCCACGGTCAGGTCAAAAGCGCCGTCACTTTGCTGCGCCAGTTGCTCGCCGACCCGCACCAATTGCAGTACATCGGCCGGCATCGACTGACAGCTATTGGCCGGCAGCCTGTTGAAAGCTTCGGTCAAAGAATCACTACGGTAGGTGGAAAAACGCCTGTCGACACCCTCCAGAATCCGCTCGACCTCGCGCTTGACCAGCTCCGGTGCCGGCCCCTGGGGCGTACGCACATACTGCACGGTGTAGCTGCTGCCCATGGTCGGGCCACTGATGCGCTCCAGGGTGTTGCCCTGCCCGCACCCGGCCAGGCCCAGCATCGCACCGATCAACACTGCCTTGCGCATCCAGCCTCCAGGGAAAATTCAGGCAAAAAAAACGGGAACCCTGAGGTTCCCGTCTTTCACGATCAAGCCAAGCTTAGCGTGGGAAAGCAGGCGGATTGACGCCAGCCATGTCTTCCATCACGCGCACTACCTGGCAGCTGTAACCGAATTCGTTGTCGTACCAGACGTACAGGACAACACGGTTATCGTTGCAGATGGTGGCTTCGGCATCGACCACACCGGCGTGGCGCGAACCGACGAAGTCGGTGGAGACCACTTCCTGGGAGCTCACGTAGTCGATCTGCTTGTGCAGGTCCGAGTGCATGGCCATCTGGCGCAGGTACTCGTTGATCTCTTCGCGATTGGTGGCTTTTTCCAGGTTCAGGTTGAGGATGGCCATCGACACGTTCGGCGTTGGTACGCGGATCGCATTGCCGGTCAGCTTGCCCTTGAGCACTGGCAGTGCCTTGGCGGCTGCAGTGGCAGCACCGGTCTCGGTGATAACCATGTTCAGCGGCGCGGCGCGGCCACGACGGCTGCCCTTGTGGAAGTTGTCGATCAGGTTCTGGTCGTTGGTGAACGAGTGAACGGTTTCAACGTGGCCGTTGACGATACCGAACTTGTCGTTGACCGCTTTGAGCACAGGAACGATGGCGTTGGTGGTGCAGGAAGCCGCGGAGATGATCTTGTCATCAGCGCTGATTTCGCCATGGTTGATGCCGTGCACGATGTTCTTCAGCGCGCCCTTGCCAGGTGCGGTGAGGATCACGCGGGCAGCGCCCGGGCAGGCCAGGTGCTGGCCCAGGCCGTCGGCGTCGCGCCATACACCGGTGTTGTCGACGATCAGGGCATTCTCGATGCCGTACTGGGTATAGTCGACTTCGCTCGGGTTCTTGGCGTAGATAACCTGGATCAGGTTGCCGTTGGCGGTGATGGTGTTGTTGGCTTCGTCGATGGTGATGGTGCCATCGAACGGGCCGTGCACCGAGTCACGACGCAGCAGGCTGGCACGCTTGACCAGATCGTTCTCGGCGCCTTTGCGCACGACGATGGCGCGCAGACGCAGGCCGTCGCCACCACCGGTTTTTTCGATCAGGATGCGCGCCAGCAGGCGGCCGATACGACCGAAGCCGTACAGCACGACGTCGGTGCCTTTGCGTGCCGAAGCGTTTTGCTGGCCAACCACGTCAGCCATTTCTTCACGCACGAACTGCTCGGCAGTACGGCCGTTGCCTTCTTGCTTGAACTTGTTGGCCAGCTTGCCCAGGTCGACCGAGGCGGCGCCCAGTTTCAGCTCGCTCATGGCTTTGAGCAGCGGGAATGTCTCGTGTACAGACAGTTCGGTTTCGTCGGTCTGGCGATGACGGGCAAAGCGGTGTGCTTTGAGGATCGAGATCACCGAGCGGTTGATCAGGCTACGGCCATAGATCGAGCTCACCACATTGTTATTGCGGTAGAGCTGACCGATAAGCGGGATCATCGCTTCTGCAAGCGCTTCACGATCAATCCACTCACCAAGACACTGGTCGGGCTTCTGAGTCACGGGAACCTTCCACATGTAGGGACAGAAAAAAGGGGCTACATTATGACGCCCCGCAGCCCATCGGGCAATGAGCGCCTGTCGCCAGCATCGCACTACATGCTTTTAGCCTGCACAAACCTGACAGCGCGGGCCTGCGCCCGGTACAATTGGCGTCTTTGTCGCAACGCTTGGAGCTCGACCTCCCGTGCCTGTTCTGCGTCTACCGCACCTGCCGGCCACTGCCGGCAAACAAACCTGGGGCAACCTGCCGGGCGCCGCCCTGAGCCTGGCCATTGCCGAAGCGGCCAGCGCCGCCAAACGCTTCACCCTGCTGCTGACCGCCGACAGCCAGAGCGCTGACCGCCTCGAGCAGGAGCTGCGCTTTTTTGCGCCCGAGCTGCCGGTGCTGCCGTTCCCCGACTGGGAAACCCTGCCCTACGACCTGTTCTCGCCGCACCAGGACATCATCTCCCAGCGCATCTCCAGCCTGTACCGGCTGCCGGAGCTCGATCACGGCATTCTCGTGGTGCCGATCACCACCGCCCTGCACCGCCTGGCGCCGACGCGCTTCCTGCTCGGCAGCAGCCTGGTGCTGGACATCGGCCAGAAGCTCGATGTCGAGCAGATGCGCACGCGTCTTGAAGCCAGCGGCTACCGCTGTGTCGACACGGTCTACGAGCACGGCGAATTTGCCGTGCGCGGCGCCTTGATCGACCTGTTCCCGATGGGCAGCAAGCTGCCGTACCGCATCGACCTGTTCGATGACGAAATCGAGACCTTGCGCACCTTCGACCCGGAAACCCAGCGCTCGATCGACAAGGTCGAGTCGGTGCGACTGCTGCCGGCCCGCGAGTTCCCGCTGCAAAAAGATGCGGTGACGCGTTTCAAGGCGCGCTTTCGCGAGCGCTTCGACGTTGATTTTCGCCGCTGCCCGATCTTCCAGGACCTTTCCAGCGGCATCACCCCGGCCGGTATCGAGTACTACCTGCCGCTGTTCTTCGACGACACCTCGACCCTGTTCGACTACCTGCCCCAGGACACCCAGGTGTTCTCCCTGCCCGGTGTCGAGCAGGCCGCCGAACACTTCTGGAGCGATGTACGCAACCGTTATGAGGAGCGTCGCATCGACCCGGCGCGGCCGCTGCTGCCGCCGGCCGAGCTGTTCATGCCGGTGGAAGACTGCTTTGCCCGGCTCAAAAGCTGGCCGCGGGTGGTGGTCAGCCAGGATGACCTCGACAGCGGGGTCGGCCGCGAACGCTTCCCGGCCCAGGTCCTGCCCAACCTTGCCATCGAAGCCAAGGCCAACCAGCCATTGGCGGCGCTGTCGGGGTTTCTCGAGACGTTCCCTGGCCGCGTGCTGTTCACCGCCGAATCGGCGGGGCGCCGCGAAGTATTGCTGGAACTGCTCGAACGCCTGAAGCTGCGCCCGCAGACCGTCGACAGCTGGAGCGCTTTCGTCGCTGGCAAGGCGCGCCTGGCGATCACCATCGCCCCGCTCGACGAAGGCCTGCTGCTGGACGACCCGGCTATTGCCCTGGTCGCCGAGAGCCCGCTGTTCGGCCAGCGGGTGATGCAGCGCCGGCGCCGCGACAAGCGCAGCGACGCCAACAACGATGCGGTGATCAAGAACCTCACCGAGCTGCGCGAAGGCGCGCCGGTAGTGCATATCGACCATGGCGTGGGCCGCTACCTGGGCCTGGCGACCCTGGAAATCGACAACCAGGCCGCCGAGTTCCTCACCCTCGAATACGCCGAGGGCGCCAAGCTCTATGTGCCGGTAGCCAACCTGCACCTGATCGCCCGCTACACCGGCAGCGACGACGCCCTGGCGCCGCTGCACCGGCTCGGCTCCGAAGCCTGGCAGAAAGCCAAGCGCAAGGCTGCCGAACAGGTGCGCGACGTCGCCGCCGAACTGCTCGACATCTATGCCCGCCGCGCCGCGCGCAAAGGCTATGCCTTCGCCGACCCGTCGGTGGACTACGCCACCTTCAGCGCAGGCTTCCCCTTCGAGGAAACCCCCGACCAGCAGAGCGCTATCGAGGCGGTGCGCGAGGACATGCTCGCGGCCAAGCCGATGGACCGCCTGGTGTGCGGCGACGTCGGCTTCGGCAAGACCGAAGTGGCCATGCGCGCAGCCTTCATTGCCGTGCATGGCGGTCGCCAGGTGGCGATCCTGGTGCCCACCACCCTGCTCGCCCAGCAGCACTACAACAGTTTTCGCGACCGCTTTGCCGACTGGCCGGTAACGGTTGAAGTGATGAGCCGCTTCAAGTCGCCCAAGGAAGTCGCTGCCGCGGTGGCGGACCTGGCCGAAGGCAAGATCGACATCGTCATTGGCACCCACAAGCTGTTGCAGGACGACGTCAAGATCAAAGACCTGGGCCTGGTGATCATCGACGAAGAACACCGCTTCGGTGTGCGCCAGAAAGAACAGCTCAAGGCCCTGCGCAGCGAGGTGGACATCCTCACCCTGACCGCCACGCCAATCCCGCGCACCCTGAACATGGCCGTGGCCGGCATGCGCGACCTGTCGATCATCGCCACGCCGCCGGCACGCCGGCTGTCGGTACGCACCTTTGTCATGGAGCAGAACAAGAGCACGGTCAAAGAGGCGTTGCTGCGTGAGCTGCTGCGCGGTGGCCAGGTGTACTACCTGCACAACGATGTGAAGAGCATCGAAAAATGCGCCGCCGACCTCGCCGAACTGGTGCCGGAGGCCCGCATCGGCATCGGCCACGGGCAGATGCGCGAACGCGAACTCGAACAGGTGATGAGCGACTTCTACCACAAGCGCTTCAACGTGCTGATCGCCTCGACCATCATCGAGACCGGCATCGACGTGCCGAGCGCCAACACCATCATCATCGAGCGCGCCGACAAGTTCGGCCTGGCCCAGTTGCACCAGTTGCGCGGCCGGGTCGGGCGCAGCCACCACCAGGCCTACGCCTACCTGCTCACCCCGCCGCGCCAGCAGATCACTCCGGACGCCGAGAAGCGCCTGGAAGCCATCGCCAACACCCAGGACCTGGGCGCAGGTTTCGTCCTGGCTACCAACGACCTGGAAATCCGCGGCGCCGGCGAGCTGCTCGGCGAAGGCCAGAGCGGGCAGATCCAGGCAGTCGGCTTCACCCTGTACATGGAAATGCTCGAGCGCGCGGTCAAGGCCATCCGCAAGGGCGCCCAGCCGAACCTCGACCAGCCGCTGGGCGGCGGCCCGGAAATCAACCTGCGCCTGCCGGCGCTGATTCCCGAGGACTACCTGCCGGATGTCCATGCGCGGCTGATCCTCTACAAGCGCATCGCCTCGGCGGTGGATGAAGACGGCCTCAAGGACCTGCAAGTGGAGATGATCGACCGCTTCGGCCTGCTGCCGGAGCCGACCAAGAACCTGGTGCGCCTGACCCTGCTCAAGCTGCAGGCGGAAAAACTCGGGATCAAGAAAGTCGATGCCGGGCCCAATGGCGGCAAGATCGAGTTCGAATCGGAAACCCCGGTCGATCCGCTGGTGCTGATCAAGCTGATCCAGAGCCAGCCAAAACGCTACAAGTTCGAAGGCGCCACCCAGTTCAAGTTCCTGGTGCCGATGGAGCGTCCGGAAGAACGCTTCAACAACCTTGAGGCGCTGTTCGAGCGCCTGACCCCACAATCTGCGTGAAGGAAGTTCCATGCGTGTAATGCGTAGCCTGACCCTGCTGCTGGCGCTGATCGCCCCGGCAGCCTTTGCCGATGGCACTTTTCAGGTCGAAATGATCCTGGTACGGCAAAACGCCGTGCCGGCGATCACCATCAAGTCGGCTCCGGAAGACTGGCGCAACGGCGCCCAGGCCATCCAGGAAGGTGACCTGCGCCAACCGGCGCTCAATGACGAAGCGGCCAAGCTTGCCGCCGACCCGCAGTACACCGTGCTGCTGCACAAGGCCTGGAAACAGGACGCAGGCACAGTGGCGATAAGCGACGGCGAAGAACACTTCGGCCAGTTCCCCATCGCCGGCAACCTGAGCATCAAGGAAGAGCGCTTCATCGCCGCAGAAGCCAACTTCTGGGTCAACCAGTTCGACAGCAACGGCAGCGTGCTGCAGAGCGAAGCATTCAAGCAGAGCAACAGCAACATTAAAAATGGCGAGTTGACCTTCCTCGATGGCGGACACCTGGCCGTGCTGCTGAAAGTTACTACCCACCGCCCAGTCAGCGCCCCCGCTGCGCCTGCGGAGATGATGGAGCAGTAACCCGATGCCTAACGATGGTCTTGCCCCCACACCTCACCTGATCCTGGGCAGCCACGAGTTCAGCGCCTACGTGCCGCAAACCGGCCGGATGCAGCGCCAGCACCAGCACCGGGCGGCGCTGTCGTTCAACTATGACGGCATCCGCGCCAGCGGCAGGCAAGGCAAGGAAGCCGGCCGCCTGGACGTCAGCAGCCAACGCATACAGCGCCACGCCGAAGCCGAAAGTCAGATCCGCCAAACCCTTCAACGCCTGGGCTTCAAGGTGGCCACCCGGCAAAGCAAAGCCTTGCCGGAGAGTGCCGGCGACCTGCTGGAGCTGGCTTCCGAAGCGGCCTGGCTGCGTTTCATGCTCAACGATCTGCCCAGCCTGCGCGAGCAAGGCTGGGAGATCGAGTACACCGAGGACTTCGCCTTCAACCTCGCCGAGGTTGACGACTGGTATGCGCACATCGACGAAGCCAGCGGCCGCGACTGGTTCGACCTGGAGCTGGGCATCGAGATCAACGGCCAGCGCCTGAGCCTGCTGCCGATTCTGCTCAATGTGCTGCGCAGCCACCCGGAGCTGCTCAACCCGGCGCAGCTATACAAACGCCGCGATGACGAGCAGTTGCTGGTGCAGATCCCCGCCCCCGCCGGTGAAGCACGGCGCAATCTGCAAGTGGCCTTGCCCTACGGCCGCCTCAAGCCGGTGCTGGCCACCCTGGGTGATTTTTACCTGCGCGAACCCGGCGAAACCAGCGTGCGCCTGCCAACCCTGGACGCCACTCGCCTCAACGACCTGGAAGACCTGCCGTTGAGCTGGCAAGGTGGCGAACAGGTGCGCAGCCTGGGCGAACGGCTGCGCGATATTCGCTTGCAGCCGGCACAAACCCCGGATGGCCTGAACGCAACCCTGCGCCCCTATCAGCTCGAAGGCCTGAGCTGGATGCAGGCCCTGCGCGAGCTGCAGGTTGGCGGCATCCTCGCCGACGACATGGGCCTGGGCAAAACCCTGCAGACCCTCGCCCACCTGCTCTGCGAAAAGAACGCCGGACGCCTGACCCGCCCGGCGATGGTGGTGATGCCTACCAGCCTGATCCCCAACTGGCAGGACGAAGCTGCGCGCTTCGCCCCAGGCTTGCGCGTACTGGCCCTGCAGGGCATTGGCCGGCGCAAGCATTTCGACAACCTGCAGGACTACGACCTGCTGCTGACCACCTACGCCCTGCTGCCCAAGGACCTGGAGCACTTCAAGGGCCTGATGCTGGATGTGCTGATCCTCGACGAGGCGCAGTACATCAAGAGCCCGAACAGCAAGGCGGCCCAGGCCGCGCGCCAGCTCGAAGCACGCCAGCGCCTGTGCCTGAGCGGCACGCCGCTGGAAAACCACCTGGGCGAGCTGTGGTCGCTGTTTCACTTCCTGCTGCCTGGCTGGCTGGGCGATGCCAAGGCCTTCAATCGCGACTACCGCGTGCCGATAGAGCGCCAGGGCAACGATGAACGCCTGCAGTACCTGAATGCGCGAATCAAGCCCTTCCTGCTCAGGCGCACCAAGGAGCAGGTGGCCACCGAACTGCCGGCCAAGACCGAAATGATCCACTGGGTCGAGCTAAGCGATGCCCAGCGTGACGTGTACGAAACCATGCGCCTGGCCATGGACCAGAAAGTGCGCGCCGAAATCACCCGCAAGGGCGTGGCGCGCAGCCAGATCATCATTCTCGAAGCGCTGCTCAAGTTGCGCCAGGTGTGCTGCGATTTACGCCTGATCAACAGCGAAGCCTCGACCGCGCGCGGCGCCCACTCCGGCAAACTCACCAGCCTGATGGAAATGCTCGAAGAACTGCTGGCCGAAGGGCGACGCGTCCTGCTGTTCTCGCAGTTCACCAGCATGCTGCGGCTGATCGAGGCCGAACTGCAGCACCGCGGTATCGCCTATGCCCTGCTGACCGGCGAGACCCGCGATCGCCGCTCGCCGGTGCAGGACTTCCAGAGCGGGCAATTGCAGATCTTCCTGATCAGCCTCAAGGCCGGTGGTGTGGGCTTGAACCTGACCGCGGCCGACACCGTGATCCACTACGATCCGTGGTGGAACCCGGCCGCGGAAAACCAGGCCACCGACCGTGCCTATCGCATCGGCCAGGAGAAGCCGGTGTTCGTCTACAAGCTGATTACCCGGGGCACGGTGGAAGAAAAGATCCAGCAGTTGCAACTGGAGAAATCGGCGTTGGCGGCGGGTGTGCTGGATGGGCGTCAGGCGGGGGACTGGCGTTTGGCGGCGGAGGATATCGATGCGTTGTTTGCGCCGTTGCCGGGGAAGCGGCACGGCTCTAGATCCGGTTGAATTCATCGCGGGTCAAGTCGGGTCGCCGTACCGCCGCTCCCACAGAAGATTGCGATCCTGTGTGGGAGCGGGCTTGACCCGCGATTGCCATCAATCAACCAGTTGCGCTTCCTTGAGCGCCCCCAGCGCCTCCAGCCAGCGCGGCTGCTGGCGATAGTCGGTACGGGCAAAGCCCTGCCCGCGCATCTGCGCAATCCGCGGCGAAGGCTTGACCTTCAGGCGCTGGGCCGCGCTCAGGGCAAGTTCCGCCGCTGCACGGTCATTGCACACCAGGCCCATGTCGCAGCCGGCACTCAGCGCCGCCTCGATGCGGCTGGCCGCATCGCCGACCACGTGGGCGCCAGCCATGGACAGGTCATCACTGAAGATCACCCCGTTGAAACCCAGCTCGCCACGCAGGATGTCCTGCAACCAGCGGCGGGAGAAACCGGCCGGCTGGTTGTCGACCTGCGGGTAGATCACATGGGCCGGCATTACTGCCGCCATTTGCCCGCTCAAGCGGGTGAACGGCACCAGGTCGGCTGCGCGGATCTGCTCCAGGCTGCGCTCGTCGGTAGGGATCGCCACATGGGAATCGGCCTCGGCCCAGCCATGACCGGGGAAATGCTTGCCGCAAGCGGCCATGCCCGCAGCGTTCATGCCGCGGATAAAAGCACCGGCAAGCAACGTGGCGCGCTGTGGATCGCCTTCAAAGGCACGGCTGCCGACCACCGCGCTGCGCTGGTGATCGAGGTCCAGCACTGGCGCAAAGCTCAGGTCCAGGCCCACCGCCAGCACCTCGGTGGCCATCAGCCAACCGCACTGTTCGGCCAGATAGTCCGCGTTGTCGTTGTCGGCAATCGCGCGCATCGCCGGCAGCCGCACAAAGCCCTGGCGCAGGCGCTGGACCCGACCGCCCTCCTGGTCCACCGCCAGGATCAGTTCCGGGCGAATGGCGCGAATCGAGGCACACAGCTCACGCACCTGGCGCGGGCTTTCAATGTTGCGGGCAAAGATGATCAGGCCGGCCACTTCGGGCTGGCGCAAAAGCTGGCGGTCCTCGGCGGTCAGCCAGGTACCGGCGATGTCGACCATCAGGGAGCCTTGCAGGCTGGCACTCATAATTGATCCTTCAGTTGACGCTGATGTGAGCCCATTGGGGGCACGCGGCTTCGTCGATCTGCACCGGGCAATGCACCGGCACCTGGTCGAACAGGCTCAGCAGGTCGGCGTTGCGCAAGCGCACACAGCCATGGGACAACGGCACACCCATAGGTTCGCTATCGGGCGTGCCATGCAGGTAGATGTAACGGCGAAAGGTGTCGACTGGCCCCAGGCGATTGACGCCCGGCTCGCAACCGCTGAGCCAGAGAATGCGCGTAAGGATCCAGTCGCGACCGGGAAATTGTTCATGCAGCTCGGCCGACCAGGTCTCGCCAGTCCAGCGCCGCCCGCGCAGCACCGCGCCTTGCGGCAGGCCGGCGCCGATCTTGGCACGTACCTGGTGGCGCCCTCGCGGCGTGCAACCTGAACCATTGAGCTCGCCCGCGCCATTGCGCGCGGTGGAGATCTCGAGGCGCAGGCGCAACTGCCCCTGGGCGAACCCATAGAGGCATTGATCAGCGAGGGAAATATGCAGGAAATCGAGACTGGCCATGGGGCGCTAGCTTAGCCGATGCGGCCCGCCGCGCCCAGCCGTGGCATCAGGCCTTGGCGGCGACCGGAGCGCTGGAGGACTTGCTGCGCGGGCGCAGTTGCGCGGCAGCCATGGCCTCGTCGGTGACGCCGCTGTCGGCGCGCATGCCGGCGGCCAGGAACGGCACCATCAGGCGCATGACCTGCTCGATCGAGGTATTGATGCCGAAATCGGTTTCGGCAATGGCGCGCAGGGCCTTGATCCCGGACATGCTGAACGCCGCAGCGCCGAGCATGAAGTGCACGCGCCAGAACAGCTCGATTGGCGGAATGCGCGGCGCGGCTTCGTTGACCAGCAGCATGTAGCGGCGGAATACCTTGCCGTACATGTCTTCAAGGTAGCGGCGCAGGTGACCCTGGCTCTGGCTGAAGGCCAGGCCCAGCAGGCGCATGAAGATCGACAGGTCGTTGCCGCTGCGTGGCTGTACCACCAGGGCCTGTTCGACCAGTATCTCCAGCAGCTCTTCAAGGGTGGGCTTTTGCTCGGGGCGGGCCTGGCGACGCTCCAGCTCGCGCTCAAGGCTTGCGCAGAACGGCCCGAGGAAACGCGAGAAAACCGCCTGGATCAGGGCCTTCTTCGAACCGAAATGGTAGTTCACCGCCGCCAGGTTGACGCCGGCCTTGCTGGTGATCAGCCGTAATGAGGTTTCGGCAAAACCTTTTTCCGCGAACAGCTGCTCGGCAGCATCGAGAATGCGTTCTACGGTTTCCGACTGGGCCATGACTTCTCCGCCTGACAAACACTTGTTTGAAACATACGTTTCAAAGTGGTGATTTGTCAAGTCCGCGCAGCCGTTTTGCGGCCATATGGTCACGTATTAAACCATAGCTGCAAGCCACAAGCTGCAAGCTGCAAGAACGCCCCTGTGCCGTTTCTTGAAGCTTGGCGCTTGCAGCTTGCCACCCACTGTATATAATCCCAGTCACTGTATAAAAAGACAGAGCGATCGACATGCTAAAACTGACGCCACGCCAAGCTGAGATTCTGGCTTTTATCAAACGCTGCCTGGAAGACAACGGCTTCCCGCCGACCCGCGCAGAGATCGCCCAGGAGCTGGGCTTCAAATCGCCCAACGCCGCCGAGGAGCACCTCAAGGCCCTGGCCCGCAAGGGTGCGATCGAAATGACCCCCGGGGCGTCACGGGGCATTCGCATCCCGGGCTTCGAAGCCAAGCCCGACGACAGCGGCCTGCCGATCATCGGCCGGGTAGCAGCCGGTGCGCCGATCATCGCCCAGCAACACATCGAGGAGTCCTGCAACATCAACCCGGCGTTCTTCCATCCGCGTGCCGACTACCTGCTGCGCGTTCATGGCATGAGCATGAAGGATGTCGGCATCGTCGACGGCGACCTGCTGGCGGTACACACCTGCCGCGAAGCCCGTAACGGCCAGATCGTCGTCGCCCGCATCGGCGATGAAGTCACGGTCAAGCGCTTCAAGCGCGAAGGCAGCAAGGTCTGGCTGATTGCCGAGAACCCCGAATTCGCCCCTATCGAAGTCAACCTGAAAGACCAGGAGCTGGTGATCGAGGGCTTGAGTGTCGGCGTCATACGCCGGTAAAGGAGGCATCATGCAGTTCCCCCCTGCGTCACAGAACGTACCGCTGCAAGCACAATTGCCACTGTTCGAAGCATTCCTGGCCCAGCCGGTACTGCCCGGACTGAAAAACTCCAGGCCTGCACCCCACCCCGGCGCGGCCCAGGTTTTCAGCGAGCTGTCCTTGCGTGGCGCACTGGGTAGCTGCCAGAGCCTGCTGGCACCGATGCTGCGTGAACTGAGCGAGTTGAGCGAAGAACATGACGCCCGCTGGCTGACCCTGATCGCTCCACCCGCCAGCCTGACCCAGGCCTGGCTGCGCGAGGCCGGGCTGAACCGCGAGCGCATCCTGCTGCTGCAACCGCGCGGCAACCAGAGCGCCTTGCAACTGGCCTGCGAAGCCCTGCGCCTGGGCCGCAGCCACACTGTGGTCAGCTGGCTCAATACCGTCAGCAGCAGCGCCCGTCAGCAACTGAGCAATGCCGCCCGCGCAGGAGACGCACAAAGCCTGAACATCCGCCTCGGCTGATATTCAGGTCTGTTTCAATCGTTGAATTTCGCCAGGCTTCCTCAGGACGAGGAAGCCATGCAGGCGATCAGTGCAGAACCCGCGGCCCGTCGTCGCGCTCGATCTCGCCTTCCACCAGCTTGCCAGCCATCTGCACGCCAACACTGAGCATGGCCTTGGCCACTTCGACGTGCTGACCCTGCAAAAAGGCTTTGGCGTCCTCGGAGAAATCCAGGGTTACCAACGAACCCTCGTCCTCGGCACGGCGCAGCTCGATCCGGCCATCAGGCAACTCGACAATTTCTAGAAAGGACGTTGGCATAAGGGGCTGTTCTCCACGAAAGGCCGGCATTGTACCAGCCGTTGCCCCAATCAGCACTCACTCAAACCCTCGCGAAAACGAACCGTAAGGCGCTTGAGATTCTGCCGCCAGCTTTCCAGCTCTTCGCGCGACAGCGCTGGCGCCTCGGGTTCGTCGAGGCTCACCGCCTGAATCAGCGGCTGGGTGACGTCGGTTTTTGCTGCTTTTTTCGCGACCGGCGGTCGGAACAAATCGGCATAAGCGTCAAGCAATTGCGCCAGCCAGGTTTCGCGCTGTTCAGCCAGTTCGACCAGTTCGGCCATCTCTGGAATGGCAATGGCCTCAAGCACTTCACGGGTCAGCAGCAGCTCGGCGCGGGGTGCGCCGGCCTGGGGCAAACGATAGAACCCGGCAATCTCGTGACACAAGCCCAGCAACGCGCCGTACAGGTGGAACAGCGCCGATTCGCGCTCGGCCTGGATCAGCGCCTGGGCGTTCATGACCCGGCTCTCCTGCGCCTTGCCAAGGGCTTCGAGGGCCAGGCCTGCGAAGTAAATCTTCTGGTTGGTGCGGGTGTAGAGTTCCTGGGCCATCTGGGTGCCCTCCGAAAGGCTGCAAGGCGGTCTATCAATCTACACTAGTGCAGGCCTGAAAAGCATCGCGGGGCAAGCCCGCTCCTACAGACTGTAGGAGCGGGCTTGCCCCGCGATTTTTACCTGACCTGGCGATCAGCGCTTGTCTTCGACCTTCCAGGCATTGCCGTCGTAGAACGCACGCCAGCCAGTCGGCTTGCCGTCAACCTCGGTCTGCACGTACTGCTCCTTGGTCTTGCGGCTGTAGCGAATGACTGCCGGGCGACCGTCCGGGTCCTTCTTCGGCGCTTCGCAGAGGAAGTGGTACTTCGGATCGATCTCGTCCTTGTGCGGGATGATCTCGATCACCAGCGGTGCGCGGGTCTCGCGGTTTTTCGGGAACTGGCTGGCAGCCAGGAACAACCCCGAAGCGCCGTCACGCAGCACGTAGGTGTCGTTGACCTTCTCGCACTTGAGCTCCGGCATCTTCACCGCGTCCATCTTCGGCGGCGCCGCCTCGCCGCTCTTGAGCAGCTTGCGGGTGTTCTTGCATTCGGCGTTGGTGCAACCGAAGAACTTGCCGAAACGGCCGGTCTTGAGCTGCATCTCGCTGCCGCACTTGTCGCACTCAAGGCTCGGCCCTTCGTAGCCCTTGATGCGGTAGTTGCCTTCTTCGATTTCGTAGCCGGTGCAGTCCGGGTTGTTACCGCAGATGTGCAGCTTGCGCTTCTCATCGAGCAGGTAGGCATCCATGGCAGTCGAGCAGATCGGGCAGCGGTGCTTGTTGAGCAGCACGCGCGATTCCGATTCACCCTCGTCATCGGCGGCGATCTCATCGCCAGGGACCAGGTTGACGGTGGCCTTGCAGCGCTCTTTCGGTGGCAGGCTGTAGCCCGAGCAGCCGAGGAACACGCCGGTGGAGGCGGTGCGGATCATCATTGGCCGGCCACATTCCTTGCAGGCAATGTTGGTCAGGGTCGGCTGGTTGGCACGCATGCCCTTCTCGCCGTCCTCGGCCAGCTTGAGCTTGTTGCTGAAGTCGCCGTAGAACTCGTCGAGCACGTTTTTCCAGTCGCGCTCGCCCTGGGCCACATCATCGAGGTTCTCTTCCATGCCGGCGGTAAAGCCGTAGTCCATGAGGTTGGAGAAGCTCTCGGACAGGCGCTCGGTGACGATGTCGCCCATCTTCTCGGAGTAGAAGCGGCGGTTGTGCAGGGTCACGTAACCGCGATCCTGGATGGTCGAGATGATCGCCGCGTAGGTCGAAGGACGACCGATGCCGCGTTTTTCCATCTCCTTGACCAGGCTGGCTTCGGAGTAGCGCGCCGGCGGCTTGGTGAAGTGCTGGCTCGGGTCGAGCTGGATCAGCTTGAGCACTTCGCCCTGGTTCATTTCCGGCAGCACATCGTCATCGCCCGGCTTGCTCTGCTGCGGCAGTACCCGGGTGTAGCCGTCGAACTTGAGGATACGGCCCTTGGCGCGCAGTTCGAAGTTGCCGGCGGTGACGCTGACGGTGGTCGACAGGTACTGCGCAGGCGGCATCTGGCAGGCCAGGAACTGGCGCCAGATCAGCTCGTACAGACGCTCGGCGTCACGCTCCATGCCGCTGAGCTTGGTCGGATGGGTGTTGACGTCGGACGGACGAATCGCTTCGTGCGCCTCCTGGGCACCCTCTTTGCTGCCGTAGACGATCGGCGCTTCGGGCAGGTACTTCTTGCCGAACTCGCTTTCGATGTAGCTGCGGGCCATTTCCACCGCATCGACCGAAAGGTTGGTCGAGTCGGTACGCATGTAGGTGATGTAGCCGGCTTCGTACAGACGCTGGGCCATCATCATGGTTTTCTTCACGCCGAAGCCCAGGCGGTTGCTCGCGGCCTGCTGCAGGGTCGAGGTGATGAACGGCGCCGACGGCTTGCTGCTGGTCGGGCGGTCTTCACGCTTGGCCACGGTGTAGCTGGACGACTTGAGCTGCGCAAGCGCTGCCATGGCCTGGGCTTCGTTCAGCGGCTTGAAGGCTTCGCCGTTCTCGCGGGCCACTTCGAAACGCACCTTGGCGTCCTTGGCGGTACCCAGGTCGGCGTGCACTTCCCAGTATTCTTCAGGGATGAAGGCGCGGATTTCGCGCTCACGCTCGACCACCAGCTTCACCGCCACCGATTGCACCCGGCCGGCAGACAGGCCGCGGGCGATCTTGGCCCACAGCAGTGGCGAAACCATGTAGCCCACCACGCGGTCGAGGAAGCGCCGCGCCTGCTGGGCGTTGACCCGGTCGATATCCAGCTCGCCAGGCTGCGAGAACGCCTCCTGGATGGCTTTCTTGGTGATTTCGTTGAACACCACGCGCTTGTAGCGGCTGTCGTCCCCGCCGATGGCTTCGCGCAGGTGCCAGGCGATGGCTTCCCCCTCGCGATCCAAGTCGGTTGCGAGATAGATGGTGTCGGCATCCTTGGCCAGGCGACGCAGCTCGTCGATGACCTTCTCCTTGCCCGGGAGAATCTCGTACTTGGCCTTCCAGCCGTGGTCAGGGTCGACGCCCATGCGCGCAACCAGCTGCTTGCGCGCCTTCTCTTTCGGCGACAGGGCCGGCGCTTCGCCCGCGGCGGCCTTGCCGCGCTTGGCGGCAGGCTCCTTGCTGGCGCTGGCCGAACCGCTGGTGGGCAGGTCTCGGATATGGCCGATACTCGACTTCACCACGTACTGGCTGCCCAGGTACTTGTTGATGGTCTTGGCCTTAGCCGGGGATTCCACAATGACCAGCGATTTGCCCATGGATCGGAAAATTCCTGAATACTGAAAATAAAAACACGGCAGGTACCTGACGCGGCACCGCTATATATAGTGGCAACAGAGTGAGGTCAAGCGCGGGGCTTTAGCCACCCTCGGCATCGGAGCGGGAAAACAGCTCGGTTTCAGCCTTGACCAAAGCAAAGCGCGGCACTTGCTCGCCGTCAACCTCGACCGACTCCAGAAACATCGAAAGCGGTCGCACCCACAGGCCGAATTCGCCGTACAGGGCTTGGTAGAACACCACCCACTCCTCGGTTTCGGAATGGCGCGCGGTGCCGAACACACGATACTCAGGCCCCTTGTAATGCCGGTATACGCCTGGTTGTATCTGCATGTTGCTCACCCTCTTGAAAAAAATTTGCTGCAAAAACAAAAACCGGGGCACCAGGCCCCGGTTTCCGTCCAGCGAAGCGTTAAACGCGTTCGAAGACGGTGGTGATGCCTTGGCCCAGGCCGACGCACATGGTCGAAACGCCGAAGGTCCCGCCATTCTGCTTCATGACGTTGAGCAGAGTGCCGGAAATCCGCGCACCGGAGCAACCGAAAGGATGGCCCAGGGCGATGGCGCCGCCGTGCAGGTTAACCTTCTCATCCATCTTGTCGAGCACTTTCAGATCCTTCAGCACTGGCAGGGCCTGTGCGGCGAAGGCTTCGTTGAGCTCGAAGAAGTCGATATCGGCGATCGACAGGCCCGCGCGCTTGAGCGCTTTCTGGGTTGCCGGAACCGGACCGTAGCCCATGATTGCCGGGTCGACACCGGCCACGGCCATGGAACGGATCACCGCCAGAGGCTGGATACCGAGGTCCTGGGCACGCTGGGCCGACATGACGATCATGCACGAGGCACCGTCGGTGATCTGCGACGAAGTACCGGCAGTCACGGTACCACCTTTGGGGTTGAAAGCCGGCTTGAGGGCCGCCAGGCTTTCCAGGGTGGTGTCCGGGCGAATGGTTTCGTCGTAGTCGAAGACCTTGAGGAAGCCGTTCTCGTCGTAGCCCTGCATCGGGATGATCTCATCCTTGAACTTGCCTTCGACCGTCGCCTTGTGGGCGAGCTGGTGCGAACGCAGGCCGAACAGGTCCTGCTGCTCACGGCTGATGCCGTGCATCTTGCCGAGCATTTCGGCGGTCAGGCCCATCATGCCCGAGGCCTTGGCGGCGTACAGCGACATGTGCGGGTTCGGGTCGACGCCGTGCATCATGCTGACGTGGCCCATGTGCTCGACACCACCGACGACGAAGACATCACCGTTGCCGGTCATGATCGCCTGGGCGGCGGTGTGCAGCGCGCTCATCGAGGAGCCGCACAGGCGGCTGACGGTCTGGCCGGCAGCGGTGTGCGGGATCTGGGTCATCAGGGAGGCCATGCGGGCGATGTTCCAGCCCTGCTCCAGGGTCTGGTTGACGCAGCCCCAGATGACGTCTTCGACTTCGCTCGGATCGACCTTGGTGTTGCGCTCCAGCACCTTGCTGATCAGGTGCGCGGACATGTCTTCGGCGCGGGTATTGCGATGCATGCCACCCTTGGAGCGGCCCATCGGGGTGCGACCGAAGTCGACAATCACCACGTCTCTTGGATTCAGGCTCATATATTCACTCTCGCTCTATATCGTTGGGCGCTTAACCGAAGAAGCTCTGGCCGTTCTTGGCCATTTCACGCAGCTTCGCGGTGGGGTGATACAGCGGACCCAGATCGGCGTATTTGTCGGCCAGGGCAACGAATTCGGCTACACCGATCGAGTCGATGTAACGCAGCGCGCCGCCACGGAAGGGAGGGAAACCGATACCGTAGACCAGGCCCATGTCGGCCTCGGCCGCGGTGTCGACGATGCCGTCTTCCAGGCAGCGAACGGTTTCCAGGCACAGCGGGATCATCATCCAGTTGATGATGTCTTCGTCGCTGACTTCACGCTGCTCGTAGACGATCGGCTTGAGCACTTCGAGGACTGCCGCGTCAGCGACCTTCTTCGGCTTGCCGCGCTTGTCGGTCTCGTAGGCGTAGAAGCCCTTGCCGTTCTTCTGGCCCAGGCGCTTGGCCTCGTAGAGCACATCGACGGCCGAACGACGGTCGTCCTTCATGCGGTCCGGGAAGCCCTCGGCCATGACGTCACGGCCGTGGTGGCCGGTGTCGATGCCGACCACATCCATCAGGTAGGCCGGGCCCATCGGCCAGCCGAATTTTTCCATGATCTTGTCGATGCGCACGAAGTCGACACCGGCACTGACCAGCTTGGCGAAGCCGCCAAAGTACGGGAACAGGACGCGGTTGACCAAGAAGCCCGGGCAGTCGTTGACCACGATCGGGTTCTTGCCCATCTTCTTGGCGTAGGCCACGGTAGTAGCGACGGCCACTTCGCTGGACTTCTCGCCACGGATGACTTCGACCAGCGGCATCATGTGCACCGGGTTGAAGAAGTGCATGCCGACGAAGTTTTCCGGACGCTTGAGGGCCTTGGCCAGCAGGTTGATGGAGATGGTCGAGGTGTTGGACGCAAGGATCGCGTCTTCCTTGACCTGGCCTTCCACCTCAGCCAGCACGGCTTGTTTGACCTTGGGGTTCTCGACCACGGCTTCGACGACGATGTCGACGTTGCCGAAGTCGCCGTAGGACAGGGTCGGGCGAATCGCGTTCAGCGCTTCGGCCATTTTCGCCGGGGTCAGGCGGCCTTTTTCAACGCGCTTGCCGAGCAGCTTGGAGGCTTCGTTCAAGCCCAGCTGGATGGCGGCTTCGTTGATGTCCTTCATCAGGATCGGGGTGCCCTTGACCGCCGACTGGTAGGCGATGCCGCCGCCCATGATGCCGGCGCCGAGTACGGCGGCCTGCTTCACGTCGTGAGCGATTTCGTCGTGGGCCTTGGCTTTGCGCTTGAGCTCCTGGTCGTTGAGGAACAGGCCGATCAGGCTCTCGGCGACCGAGGTCTTGGCCAGTTTGACGAAACCTGCGGCTTCGACTTCCAGGGCCTTGTCACGACCGAAGTTGGCGGCCTTCTGGATGCTCTTGATCGCTTCGACCGGCGCCGGGTAGTTCGGGCCAGCTTGACCGGCGACGAAACCCTTGGCGGTTTCGAACGACATCATCTGCTCGATGGCGTTGAGCTTGAGTTTTTCCAGTTTCGGCTGGCGCTTGGCCTTGTGGTCGAGCTCGCCGCTGATGGCGCGCTTGATCAGGTCCAGGGCCGCAGCCTGCAGCAGCTCGGGAACCACCACGGCATCGACGGCGCCGACCTTCAGCGCGTCTTCAGCACGGTTTTCCTTGCCGGCGGCAATCCACTCGATGGCGTTGTCGGCACCGATGATGCGCGGCAGGCGCACGGTACCGCCGAAGCCCGGGTAGATGCCCAGTTTGACTTCCGGCAGGCCGATCTTGGCGCTGCTGGCCATGACGCGGTAGTCCGCCGCCAGGCACATTTCCAGGCCGCCGCCCAGGGCGATGCCATTGATCGCGGCAACGGTCGGCACGGCCAGGTCTTCGAAATCGCTGAAAATCCGGTTGGCTTCCAGGTTGCCGGCGACCAGTTCGGCCTCGGGCAGCTTGAAGTTGTCGACAAACTCGGTGATGTCCGCGCCGACGATGAACACGTCCTTGCCACTGCTGACAATCACGCCCTTGATCGATGCGTCGGCTTTGATGGTGTCTACGGCCTGACGCAATTCGTTCAGGGTAAGACGGTTGAACTTGTTGACGGACTCACCCTTGAGGTCGAACTTCAGTTCGACGATGCCGCTTTCAAGAGCCTTAACCGTGATGGCTTTACCTTCGTAAATCATCAACTGATCTCCACGATATGGAAGCTGAACTGTACACGCCGATCGCTGGTGAAAGGCCCGGCCGGCCAATGGCCGTTGTTGCCGAACCCTTGCGCCAGGCACACCCGCCAGCGCGATAGTCGGGATTCTGTAAGAGCCGTCTGACAATACAAACGCTCAATTCATACGCCCGTTTGATTTGGGTATGCACACATTCAACGAAAAGATCGCCGTTGTCAAATACCCAAAAGCAGCGGCAAAACGCGACTTTCCGGTCATTTTCTGCTGAGCGCGGGTAAACCGCCGTGGCGGTGATGCTGAGCCATTCACTGGCGCGATAGTGTTCAACGGCTTACACGCCGTTACTATTGATCAACACGGAAAAAGTTGGGATTTGCAGCAGATAGCCGCGAGATGGCTACACTGGGAGAGATTGAACCTTAAGCCGGCCTGCCTGGCCTGTCCGCCCGATCTGTGAATCGGGCTTTTTATTGATGATGATCAGGCCAGTGCCTTGAGGACCTCGGCAATATCCTGCAATACAGCCGTTTCACCGCGCTCTCCCCAGTACAGGGCAACCATCTGCGGACCCGCCTCGACCTTGTAGACGCTTTCTGGCAAGCGTGCCAATTGACCGGCATGCACAGCATCGGTGCACGGCTCGCGCCACTGGTTGAGCCATACCCCAGGGGTGGTCTGCCAATAGCTCCAGCTGTCGCTACGGCCCTGGCGCCGCGGTCGCAGGTACTGGGCACAGGGGCTTGGCGGCTCTTTGGGCAGCCAGTGCGGCCACTCCTGGGGCGCCAGTTGCATGGCCAGGCCCATGCGCCGGGCTTCCATGCGCAAGGCCATCTGGCCGCTCTGCTTGCGTGAAGGACGCAACCAGGCCAAAGGGCTGAGAATCAGCGCAAGGATTGACACCACTACCCAGACCGTCATATCTGTTGTTCCCATAAAGCTTTGCAAATGAGCTGGTTAGCCGTGGTTCGAAGCGATCAGCCTGAAACCGACCATACTTTAACTATCGCGACTGTCAGGAGAGCTTCTCATGCCCTACGAACACATACTGGTTGCCGTCGACCTGACCGAAGAATGCGACCCGGTCATCAAGCGCGCCATGAAGCTGGCTGAACCTACCCGCGCCAAGGTTTCCCTGGTGCACATTGTCGAGCCCATGGCCATGGCCTTTGGCGGCGACGTGCCAATGGACCTGTCGCAGCTGCAACAGCAGCAGTTCGACCAGGCCAAGGAGCGCATGGAGCGCCTGTACAACAAGTACCCCGACATCAACCGCGGCGATTCGCACCTGACCTACGGCCAGCCGCGCCAGGAAATCCACCAGTTGGCCAAGGAGCAGAAATGCGACCTGATCGTGGTCGGCAGCCATGGCCGCCACGGCCTGGCCCTGCTGCTGGGCTCGACCGCCAATGACGTGCTGCATGGCGCACCGTGCGATGTGCTGGCGGTACGCCTGCAGAAAAAAGCCGAGTAAACCTCTGGCGGACCCGGCGCACTTTCAAGCGCCGGGCCCTGCCCCTCAGCTGTCGAGCTCAGCCCAGCGCTCGACCAGCACGTCCAGTTCGCCCTGCATCTTCTCCAGGCTTGCCAGTACGGCGCTGGTCTGCTCGATCGGGCGCTGGTAGAAGGCCGGGGCAGCAATTTCTTCCTGCACCGCAGCCATCTTCTGCTCCAGTGCGTCGATCTGGCCCGGCAGGGCTTCGAGCTCGCGCTGCAGCTTGTAGCTAAGCTTTTTCTTCGGCGCGTCAACCGCTGCTGGCGCTGCTACCGGCGCAGGTGCCACGGCCTCGACCACCGCGGTGTTGAGCTCGGACTTGCCCGACTTGCTCTCGGTAACACCGAGCAACTTCGGCGAACCGCCCTGGCGGATCCAGTCCTGGTAGCCACCGACGTATTCGCGCACCTTGCCCTCGCCTTCGAACACCAGGGTGCTGGTGACCACGTTGTCGAGGAAGGCCCGGTCGTGGCTGACCATCAGCACGGTGCCCTTGAACGCCGACAGCACTTCTTCGAGCAGCTCGAGGGTCTCGACGTCGAGGTCGTTGGTCGGTTCGTCGAGCACCAGCAGGTTGGCCGGTTTGCTGAACAATTTGGCCAGCAGCAGGCGCGCACGCTCACCACCGGACAAGGCCTTGACCGGCGTGCGGGCACGCTGCGGGCTGAACAGGAAGTCGCCCAGGTAGCTCAGCACGTGACGGCTCTGGCCGTCGATGTCGATGAAATCGCGACCTTCGGCGAGGTTGTCGATCACGGTCTTTTCCAGGTCCAGCTGATGGCGCAGCTGGTCGAAATAGGCCACTTCCAGACGGGTGCCGGACTCGACCTTGCCGCTGGTGGGCTCAAGATCGCCGAGCATCAGCTTGAGCAGCGTAGTCTTGCCGGTGCCGTTGGCGCCGAGCAGGCCGATGCGGTCTTCGCGCTGCAGGACCATGGAGAAGTCCTTGACCAGCTGCGGGCCGTTGGGGTGGCTGAAGCTGACATTTTCCAGGACCATCACCTGCTTGCCGGATTTCTCCGCGACATCGAGCATGATGTTGGCCTTGCCCTGGCGCTCGCGGCGTTCGCTGCGCTCAACACGCAGGGCCTTGAGGGCGCGTACGCGACCTTCGTTGCGGGTGCGTCGAGCCTTGATGCCCTGGCGGATCCACACTTCTTCCTGGGCCAGCTTCTTGTCGAACAGTGCGTTGGCGGTTTCTTCGGCCGCCAGCGCCGCTTCCTTGTGCACCAGGAAGCTTGCGTAGTCGCCGTTCCAGTCGATCAGGCCGCCGCGGTCCAGCTCGAGAATGCGCGTGGCCAGGTTCTGCAGGAAGGAACGGTCGTGGGTAATGAACAGCACGGCGCCGCCGAAACCACTGAGGGCATCTTCAAGCCAGGCAATGGCGCCGATGTCCAGGTGGTTGGTCGGTTCGTCGAGCAGCAGCAGGTCAGGCTCGGACACCAGCGCCTGGGCCAGCAGCACGCGGCGGCGCCAGCCACCGGAGAGCTCGGCCAGGGTCTTGTCGGCCGGCAGTTGCAGGCGGCTCAGGGTGCTGTCGACCAGTTGCTGCAAGCGCCAGCCATCGCGCGACTCGAGGTCGTGCTGTACGTGCATGAGCTTTTCCAGGTCGGCATCGCTATGGATGTTCTGGCTCAGGTGGTGGTATTCGGCCAGTAAGGCGCCGACGCCGTCGAGGCCTTCGGCCACCACGTCGAACACGGTACGGCCGTCAGCCACCGGCAACTCTTGCGGCAGCTCGCCGATCTTCAGGCCCGGGGCACGCCAGACGTCGCCTTCATCAGGCTTCTGATCGCCCTTGACCAGGCGCAGCATGCTCGACTTGCCAGTGCCGTTGCGGCCGATGATGCACACCCGCTCACCACGGGCGATCTGCCAGGACACCTTGTCCAACAACGGCGTGGCGCCGAACGCAAGGGACACATCGCTTAATTTGAGCAGGGTCATGATCTTCTCCAAAAACCGGGCGCGCATTCTACCCGACTTGGGCCGGCTTCACATTAAGCAGCGCGTCCTACTGTACCTTCCGACGACGGGCCGCTTCTTTACAACCAGATACAAGCACAATGCTTTCATCCGCCTGCGGCAACCGGCTAAGCTAAGGCAATGCAACTTCAACAGTGCTGGCTTCGCCGTCACTTTTCATGGTCAAACTGCCCGGAAGTCTCATGCGCAGCCGCCTGCTCTGCCTCGTATCCAGCCTGCTTCTCACTGCCTCGGCAGTGGGTGTCGCCCAGGCCACCGACATCACCCAGCAACGTCAATACTACGATGAAGCCAAACGCGCCCTGGCCAAGGGCGACAAGGGCCCGTACCTGCGTTACGCCGATGCCCTGCGCGATTATCCGTTGACGCCTTACCTGGCCTACGACGAACTCACCGCCCGGCTTAAAACCGCCAGCAACGACGAAATCGAGAAATTCCTCGCCGCCCACGGCGACCTGCCCCAGGCCAACTGGATGAAGCTGCGCTGGTTGCGCTGGCTGGCCGAACGCGGCGACTGGACGACCTTCACCAAGTACTACGATCCAAAGCTCAATTTCACCGAGCTGGACTGCCTCAACGGCCAGTACCAGCTCAGCCACGGCCAGCGCGCCGAAGGCTTCGCCAGCGCCGAGAAACTCTGGCTGGTCGGCAAGTCGCAACCGGCTGCCTGCGATGCCCTGTTCGAACGCTGGGCCGCCGAAGGCCAGTTGACCGAGCAAAAACGCTGGGAGCGCGCCAAGCTGGCGGCCCAAACCCGCAACTATGCGCTGGCCAACACCCTGGTCAAGAGCCTCAACACCCTGGCGCCGCAGGGCCGCCTGCTGATCGACGTGGCACAAAAGCCCGAGTTGCTCAACCAGCCCGGGCGCTTCACTCCGGTCAACGAGGCGATGTCCGACGTGGTCAGCCTCGGCCTGCGCCGCCTGGCCCGCCAGGACCCGGAGCGGGCCATGAGCCTGCTCGATGACTACGCCAACCGCATGCATTTCTCCCGCGACGAAAAGGTCGCCATCGCCCGCGAAATCGGCCTGACCCTGGCGCGCCGCTACGACCCGCGGGCGCTGGACCTGATGACCCGCTACGACCCGGAGCTGCGTGACAACACCGTCACCGAATGGCGCCTGCGCCTGCTGCTGCGCCTGGGCCGCTGGGAAGATGCCTACGAGCTGACCAAGCGCCTGCCCCAGGACCTGGCCAGCAGCAACCGCTGGCGCTACTGGCAGGCGCGCAGCCTGGAGCTGGCGCAGCCGAAGAACCCGCAGATCCCGCTGCTGTACAAAACTGTGGCCCGTGAGCGCGACTTCTACGGCTTCCTCGCCGCCGACCGCGCGCAAACCCCCTACCAATTGAACAACAAGCCGCTGGTACTCAGCCAGCAGCTCATCAACAAGGTACGCAACACCCCCGGGGTCAAACGTGCACTGGAGTTCCACGCCCGGGGGCAGATCGTCGACGGTCGCCGCGAGTGGTATCACGTCAGCCGGCACTTCAACCGTGACGAGATGGTCGCCCAGGCCAAGCTGGCCTATGACATGAGCTGGTACTTCCCGGCCATTCGCACCATCAGCCAGGCCAAGTACTGGGACGACCTGGACATCCGCTTCCCGATGGCCCACCGCGACACCCTGGTGCGCGAGGCCAAGGTGCGCGGCCTGCATTCGAGCTGGGTGTTTGCCATCACCCGCCAGGAAAGCGCGTTCATGGACGATGCCCGCTCAAGCGTTGGCGCCAGTGGCCTGATGCAACTGATGCCGGCCACCGCCAAAGAGACCGCGCGCAAGTTCAGCATCCCGCTGGCCTCGCCGGCGCAGGTGTTCAACCCGGACAAGAACATCCAGCTCGGCGCTGCCTACCTGAGCCAGGTGCACAGCCAGTTCAACGGCAACCGCGTGCTCGCCTCGGCCGCCTACAACGCCGGGCCAGGCCGGGTACGCCAGTGGCTGCGTGGCGCCGATCACCTGAGCTTCGATGTCTGGGTCGAGTCGATCCCGTTCGACGAGACGCGCCAGTACGTGCAGAACGTGCTGTCGTATTCGGTGATCTACGGGCAAAAGCTCAATTCGCCGCAGCCGCTGGTGGACTGGCATGAGCGGTATTTTGACGATCAGTGATTGATTCCATCGCGGGGCAACGCCTCGACTTGCCCCGCGATAGAAGTCCACAGCCGAACTACTCCAGCACCGTCACTGCCATCCCCACCTCAAGCCTTCCTACCCCATCGGCCACCAGGTTCTGGCCAAACAGCACATCGCCTTCCTTCTGCCGGTAGGTTTGCAAGGTCGCCAGTGGTTCACGGTCCGGGCTGCGTTCGCCGGTCTGCGGGTCGATGGTGGTCATGATGCAGCGCTCGCAGGGCTTGAGCACCCGGAACTCGACCTCGCCGATACGGATGCGCTTCCAGCCATCCTCGGCAAAGGCAGCACTGCCCTCCACCACCAGGTTGGGACGAAAGCGCAGCATCTGCAGCGGCCGCCCGACCTTCGCTACCAGGTCATCCAGCGATGCCTGGCCAATCAGCAGCAAGGGAAAACCATCGGCGAACGCCACACGGTCGCTGTTCAGGCCATACCCACTGGGCAGGAAGCGTGCACGTTGATCGGGCACGTAAACCAGGCGCACGTCCTTGCCGATGAATGCACTAAGCCACTGCGCGGCCGCATCGCCGGCATCGGGTACGCGAAAGGTGTCGCGCCAGATAGTGATACCGCGCAGGTCGTTTTCGGGCTCGGGCACGGCCACGTGCAGCGTGGGATGGCCCGGCGCCTCAAGGGTGAGGCTGCCATCGGCGTTGTGCAGCGCGGCCAGCTGGGTCATCTGCGGGTACATGCGCTGGGTCAGGAAGCGCCCGTTGGCGCGCTCCACGAGCAGCCAGCGGCGGTCCCCGCTCAACCCCAGAAGGTCCAGCGAGGAAGTCTGCAGCGCCTCACCGCGCGCTGATTTGAGCGGGTATCGGTACAACGCACTGAGGCGCATCATGACCTGCCTTGTGTCGGTTAAAGCCCTAGCTTATACCGACTCAGGCCGTGGCTTCATCCAGCATCAGCCGCTGGCGCACGACATCGACCAGCTTGTCGGGCTGGAACTTGGAAAGGAAGTTGTCGCAGCCGACCTTCTTCACCATCGATTCGTTGAAGCTGCCCGACAGCGACGTGTGCAGCACCACGTACAACGAACGCAGGCGCGGGTCGTTGCGGATTTCAGTGGTCAGGCGGTAGCCGTCCATTTCCGGCATTTCGGCATCGGTGAAAACCATCAGCAGTTTCTCGCAAACATCCTCGCCGGCATCGGCCCAGCCCTTGAGCATGCGCAGCGCCTTGAGGCCATCGCTGGCCACATGCATTTTCACTCCCAGTTGCGACAAGGTGTCGCGCAACTGCGCCAGGGCTACGGTGGAGTCGTCGACCAGCAGTACTTCGCGGCCGCGGGCACGGGCCAGCACCGGGTCTTCGAGCTTGTCGCGCGAGACCTTGGCGCTGTACGGGACGATTTCCGCCAGAACCTTCTCGACGTCGATGATTTCCACCAGTTGCTCGTCGACCTTGCTGATCGCCGTCAGGTAGTGCTGGCGACCGGCGCTGGTCGGCGGCGGCATGATGGCTTCCCAGTTCATGTTGACGATGCGGTCGACGCCGCCTACCAGGAAGGCCTGCACCGAGCGGTTGTATTCGGTGACGATGATGGTGCTGCCCGGGCCGGGCTCCAGCGGGCGCATGCCGATGGCCTGGGACAGGTCGATCACCGGCAGGGTCTGGCCACGCAGGTTGACCACGCCGCAGACGTACGCATGGCGTTGCGGCATCAGGGTCAGCTTGGGCATCTGCAGCACTTCCTGGACCTTGAACACGTTGATCGCGAACAGTTGCCGGCCAGCCAGGCGGAACATCAGGATTTCCAGGCGGTTCTCGCCCACCAGCTGCGTTCTTTGGTCTACCGTGTCGAGAATGCCAGCCATCGAAGAGCCCCCAAGGTGTGTCGAAAATGATCCCAATGGCCCTGTATCGGCCGTTTGCCGCAGAGCTTGACCCTGTGAAGAAAATGCTCCGCAGCCCATTGATGTCATTTTACCATCATGCTTTACTGCGCTCACCTCTCCGTTGTCGCAAACACCCGCAAAGGGTCGTATCGAAAACACCGTATCAGGGAATCCCCTAGTGACAATCGGGTGAGACCTGATGTTCGCAATATCCATTAGCCATTAATGTGACGCCATTCTCATTGCATGAACGGAGTCAGGCTTTTGTCAGCGATCGCCTCATGGTGGCCAGCCCCTGCTCCAGCCTTACGCGCTGGAGCCAAATGATGGCTAACGACGCACTGCACAACAGCGCCCTGCAGGATTTCCTGATCGACGCCCAGGTGCTGCTGACCAAGGCAGAGGAATGCCTGCTGCACCTGCAACTGATCGACAACGATCCGGATGCCTGTCACTGCCTCAACGATACCCTGGCCACCCTGGTAGAACGCGCACAGGCCCTTGGCCTGGTCGAGGTCGCAAGCTACAGCCAACATCTGCAGGCACTGCTGGAACCCGCGCAGGCGCAACCGGCATTGCAAGGTGAAGCCCTGCAAGCCCTGGAAAGCTGCCTGACCCTGCTGGCCTGGCAGCTGGAGTTGATCGATCCGCACACCGGCCGCCTGAGCCTGGATACCGAGGAACAGGTGCAGTTGCTCGACACCCTGGCCACCGCCCTGAGCCCGCAGGAGGCTCTGGCCTGCGACTCTTGCATCGAAACCCGGCACACTTGCGAACACCCCGCCCCTTCAATGGCTGCGCCCACCAGCGCGAACGCCACTGCACTTTCTTCGCCAACCAGGGGCAACTAAGGGACATAACAATACTGCCCCGGCGAGATTAACCAAGCCTGTGACGAGTGCACACTAAGACCCAACTTAGTGTATTTCCAGGTCTCTCTAATTATCTGCAACAAACATTTCGTTTAATTGATTTCGGGCAAAATCCCAGCCCCGCAAACTGATGGCAAAATGCTAGATTCGAAGACAATCGGAACCGTCGTACCAGCCCGTAAAATCTGGCTATTCAGTCAGTTATCAGAGTTCGCGACCAATTGTATTTGAAGTGATACCATGCGCGCTGATGAACACATGCACCTTACCCGGATCTCCCCAGACACCGCGTGCAGACTTTCATCGCGGTTACCCCGGCGCCGGCATTTAAACGTTATTGAAGGCAATTCGACAAACGCCTCTAGTTCGACCTTTGCAAGGCTTTCAACAGCGATATTTCAGTGGCTTCAATTTCTATGTTCTCAAGCCTCAAGACACTCAAGCGCTGGCACCCCGGAGCCTCTCTGTTGCGCTGGGCAACCGCCCTGCTGTGCCTGGCTTCGGTTGCCGTCAACCTGGCCTTGTACCTGCTTGAGCAACCACTGCCAGGCATCGCCCTGGCCCTGCAACTGGTCGCCCTGTCGAGCATTGCCTGGCAACTGCGCCAGTGGGCGCGCTCGATTGCCCTGCGCCCGGCGGAACTGGCCGACCGCCTGCTCAAAGTGCAGGAAAGCGAACGCCAGCGCCTGAGCCGCGAACTGCACGACGATATCGGCCAGTTGCTGACCGCCGCCAAACTCCAGGCCGATTGGCTCGCGCGCCGCGCTCCGAGCGAGTTGCAGGAGCACTGCAAAACCTTGCGCAGCACCCTGGACGACACCCTGGCCAGCGTGCGCGATGTTTCGGCCATCCTCAACCCAAGACAACTGTCCAGCCTGGGCCTGGAAGCCAGCCTGCGCGCGCACCTGCTGCGCGCCCTGGAAAACACCGAGGTGCACTGGAGCCTGGAATGCCGCCAGCGCCTGGGCGGCCTCCCGGAAGATATGGCCATCGCCGCCTTTCGCATTACCCAGGAAGCAGTGACCAACATCCTGCGTCACGCCAAGGCAAAGAACCTGGTGGTGCGCATTCAGCGCCAGCCCGAAGGCCTGGCGTTGTCGATCAGCGATGACGGCCTGGGCTTTTCGCCGGCCAGCAGCCCAGCCGATGAAGGCCAGCGCGGCATGGCCGGAATGCTCGAGCGCGTCGGCCTGCTCAATGGCACACTGTCGGTCAACAGCCAGCCCGGCCTGGGCACCCAGATCGACGCCCTGTTCCCCTGGCCTGCGCGCACCCTCGAACGCGCCAAGACAAGTAACGTCCCATGACCTGTACATTGCTGTTGGTCGATGACCATTCACTGATTCGCGCAGGTGTGCGCGCGCTGGTGTCCGACATTCCCGGCTATGCCGTGATCGGCGAAGCCAACGACGGCAGCCAGGTGCCGGAACTGGTCATGCAACTGGACCCGGACATCGTCCTGCTGGATATCTCCATGCGCTGCACCAGCGGCCTGGATGCCCTGACCCGCCTGCGCGCCCTGGGCTGTCGCAGCAAGGTGCTGATCCTCTCCATGCACACCGACCCGGAGCTGATCATGCAGGCCCTGGAAAGCGGCGCCCATGGCTACCTGCTCAAAGACACCACCGCCACCGAGCTTGAACAGGCATTGGCAGCACTGCGCGGCAACGAGCGCTACCTGAGCCCGGCGATTGCCCACACGGTAATCAACCAGGCCCTGCTGCGCGCCCAGTCGGGCAAGCCGGAGACAGCGGAAAAGCACAACCTCACCGCCCGCCAACTGGAAATCCTGCGCCTGATCGTGCGCGGCAAGTCGACCCGGGAAATCGCCCAGGGCCTGGGCTTGAGCATCAAGACCGTGGAAACCCACCGCTCGCAGATCATGAAGCGCCTGCAGATCTACGACGTTGCTGGCCTGGTGCTGTTTGCCGTGCGCGAGCAAATCATCAGCCTCGACGACTGAGCATCGGCGAGTCGACCGGCAGGTGCACGCGCAAGGCCGCGGGCAGCACTTCAAAACGCAGGTTGTCGCCCTGCAAGGGCTCACCATCGAGGTTGATGTCCAGGCCTTGCGAGCTTTTGATCTCGACCCATGGCAAGCGCGCACGGACAAACATGCTGTCCAGCCCCAGGCCATCGCTGAGCAGGCCGCGCAAGGTGCCGACCACTTCCTGGGGTGCCGGCAGGATGCTGATGTCGAGCAAGCCATCATCAACCTGCGCCTGGGGGCACAGCGCATGCCCGCCGCCGGCCTGCCGCCCGTTGCCGATGCCCAGCGCCAGCAACTCACCCTGCCACTGGAAATCCGGGCCGTGCAGTTCGACCGACGCCGCGCGCAGCTCGCTGAAGCGCGACAGGCCGGTGAACAGGTAGGCTGCCGCACCCAATACCTTTTTCAGGTCTTCGGAGGTATTGGCGGTAACCTGGCTGCCGAAGCCACCGGTGGCCATGTTCAGGAATACCTGCCCACCCACCTTGCCCAGGTCAATGGCCCGGGCCGGCACTTCCAGCAAGTCCAAAGCTTGCGCCGGCTCCAGCGGCACGCCGGCAGCCTTGGCAAAATCGTTGGCGGTGCCCAGCGCCAGCAACACCAGGCTGGCGTCAGCGTCGGCACGCACCATGGCCTCGGCGACATCGCGCAGGGTGCCATCGCCACCCGCACCCACCAGGTGCGGGTAGCCGGCGGCCAGCGCTTCTTCGACCAGGCGCTGGGCGTCGCCCCCCTCCCAGGTCAGGCGCACGTCCAACTGCCAGCCGCGCTCTCGCATGCCGGTCACCGCAGCACGCACCTCTTCGTTCAAGGCCTGCTTGCCATGCAGGATCATCAATGCCTTTTGCTGCGCCATGTGTGCGTTCCCCGATGAATTGAGCGTCGAGTATCTCGACCGTTTCCGGCGTCCCTTTACTGCATTGCAGGTAACGTTTCAGCAGAGTTTCGCATGCCATTCACACAAATATCATTGAAAGCTTCGCCGCTGAGGGGCATCATTCGACAAATATTTGGCCTTCATGGACGATGCCAGTGGTAAAAGTCATTTTATTGACTCATTGCGCAAAAGCCTGCCAGGTTGCTCTGTTTACTTTTGCTGCACTGCCCAGGCAGTGCCCCTGACTCGAGGCTGTGAGATGAGTGTTCTGATTCCTTGCATCATCGCTGGCGGCGCCGGCACCCGCCTGTGGCCGGTATCGCGCGAAACCATGCCCAAGCCGTTCATGCGCCTGCCTGACGGCCAGAGCCTGCTGCAGAAAACCTTCGCCCGCGCCAGCCGCCTGGCCGACGTCGAGCGGATCCTGACGGTGACCAACCGCGAGGTGTTCTTCCGCACCCAGGATGAATTCCGCCAGTTGAACAAGGCCAACCTGGCCCTGGACTACATCCTAGAACCCTTTGGCCGCAATACAGCCGCCGCCATTGCCGCTGCCGCCCTGCACTGCGCCCGGCTGTACGGTGAGGATGCGCAACTGCTGGTACTGCCGGCCGATCACCTGATCAACGACCTCAGCGCCTTCGACCAGGCCGTCAGCCAGGCCCGCTTGCTGGCTGCCCAGGGCTGGCTGACCACCTTCGGCCTGTTGCCGACCCGTGCCGAAACCGGTTTTGGCTATATCCAAAAAGGCCAGGCCCTGGATGCCAACGGCTTCAGGGTTGCCCGCTTTGTCGAAAAGCCCGACGCCGACACCGCCCAGCAGTACCTCGATGGCGGCCAGCACCTGTGGAATGCCGGGATGTTCTGCATGCGTGTCGACGCCATCCTGCATGAGCTGGAACAGCACGCCCCGCAACTGCTGGCGGCGGTCAATCACTGCCTGGCCCTGAGCCCGTGCAAGGAAGGCGCCCGCGAGTGTCAGGTGGAACTGGACCCGGACAGCTTCGCCCTGGTGCCGGACATTTCCATCGACTATGCCGTGATGGAGACCTCGCAACAGGTCGCGGTACTGCCCAGCCAGCTGGGCTGGAGCGATATCGGCAGCTGGGAGGCGGTGCGCGAGCTCAAGGCCGGTGATCATCAAGGCAATCGCTGCACCGGCGAAACCGTGCTGCACGATGTGCACAATTGCTACATTGACTCGCCACGGCGCCTGGTCGGCGCGGTGGGCCTGGACAACCTGATTATCATCGACACCCCCGATGCCCTGCTGATTGCCGATGCCGCGCGCAGCCAGGAGGTCAAGGTGATTGCCCAGCAGCTCAAGCGCCAGGGCCACGACGCGTTCCGCCTGCACCGCACGGTCAACCGCCCGTGGGGCACCTACACGGTGCTCGAGGAAGGCCCGCGGTTCAAGATCAAGCGCATCATGGTCCGCCCCGAGGCTTCGCTGTCGCTGCAGATGCATCATCACCGCAGCGAGCACTGGATCGTGGTCAGCGGCATGGCCTGTGTGACCAATGGTGAAGAGGAATTTCTGCTCGATACCAACGAATCGACCTTCATCAAACCCGGCCGGGTACACCGCCTGACCAACCCGGGGGTGATCGATCTGGTAATGATTGAAGTACAAAGTGGCGAATACCTGGGCGAGGATGACATCGTGCGCTTTACTGATATCTATGGACGCGCCCCGGAGCCAGCCGCAAGCTGATTCCCCCGGCGCGTCCATTTTTATCTGCATGCCGTTACCCGCCTGAACACAGAGGAAAGGGGTCATGCGCGTACTCTGGACACTACCCTACCTGCCCTGGCCCACCACCAGCGGCGGTAAAACACGGCAATACCACCTGCTGCGCAGCCTGGCGCAGCGGGGTCACTGCATCACCCTGCTGGTGCAATCGAAAATCCCGCCCAGCGACGCGGCCCGACAGGCCTTGGAACCTTTGCTCGAACGCCTGATCGTGCTACCCAGGCGCCCCTTCCACAGCCCCCTGAACCTGCTGGCGGCGATCTACCCCAGCTATCCGATGCGCGCCAGCATCAATGGCCTGGCGCCGCACCTGCGCCACTGCTTCGAGCAATTGCTGGAAGAGCCTTGGGATGTCATCCAGATCGAGCACAGCTACAGCTTCCAGCCGTTCGAAAAGGCCCTGCAGGCTCGCGGGCTGCCGTTCGTGCTCAGCGAGCACAACATCGAATCGGTCAATGGCGCCGCTTGCCACGACCGCTTGCCACTGTGGCTGCGACCGTTCAATGCCTTTGATCGCTGGCGTTACCGGCGCTGGGAAAACCGCGTGCTCAGCCAGGCCCATGAAGTGGTAGCGGTCAGCCCAACCGACGCCGAACACATCAGCCAGGCGACCGGCGCTGCGGTGTCGGTGGTGATCAATGGCGTGGATTGCGCGCATTACCAGGATATCCAGCCGTCGCTGTGCAGCCAGCGCCTGCTGTTCGTCGGCAATTTCGAATACGGCGCCAACCTTGAAGCCATCGAATGGGCGCTGGAAGACATTCTGCCGCAAGTCTGGTTGAGCAACCCCGCAGTACGCCTGGCCGTGGTTGGCCACGCCTTGCCGCCCAGCTGGAAACTGCGCTGGAGCGACCCGCGAATCGAATGGATTGGCTACCTGCCTGACCTGCGCGAACTGCAACGCAACTCGGCGATCTTCTTTGCGCCGCTACGTTATGGCGGCGGCTCGAAGATCAAGATACTGGAAGCCATGGCCGCCGGGCTGCCGGTGGTAACCACGGCCAAGGGCGTGTCAGGCCTGCAGGTGACCCATGGCGAGCACTACCTGGCCAGTGACGACGGCGACCAGCTGGCGTTGATGATTAACCAACTGCTCAATCAGCCCTGGCGCCTGCGCCAGCTGTCGCAAGCGGCGCGGGAGTTTGTCTGCAGCCGCCACGACTGGAGCATCGCCGCTGCCCAGCTGGAAAGCGTACATGCGCGCCCCAGCCTGCGCGCGCCGAGCGGTGCCACCCTGATGGGCGACACCCTGCTCAGCCGCTCAACCAAGTAGCTCGCTCAAGGGAATGAACTGCACGATATCGCCCTTGCCCGGGGTCTGGCCCTCACGGACTTCGACCAGGCCCTCGGCCCAGGCGGCGCTGCGCAGCACCCCTGAACTCTGGTTCTTGTAGATCAATGCGCTGCCCTGCTCCAGCCGCCCGCGCAGGTATTCGCGGCGAGTGCCAGCCTTGGGCCAGTCGAACCCGGCCGGCACCGCGAACTGCAGCGGCGTGACCTCGGTAACACCCTGGCGGCGCAACAGGTAGGGGCGGGTCAGCAGGCCGAAGGTCACCAGGGTCGAAGCCGGGTTACCCGGCAAGCCAATGACCGGGACGCCCTTGTAATGACCGAAGGTCAGCGGCTTGCCCGGCTTGATTGCCAGCTTCCACAGCGACAGTTCACCCTCTTCACGCAGGGCGATGCCCAGGTAATCGGCCTCGCCCACCGAAACACCGCCAGTGGAAAGGATCAGGTCGACGCCCTGCAGGGCAGCCAGGCAGTTGCGGGTTTTCTCCAGGTCATCGGCCAGAATGCCAGCGTCGATCACTTCACAGCCCAGGCGTTGCAGCCAGCTGCCGAGCAGCCGCCGGTTGCTGTTGTAGATCTGCCCGGGCCCCAGGGGCAAGCCGGGCTCGACCAGTTCGTCGCCGGTCGACAGCACAGCGACCTTGACCCGCCGCACGACGGTCAGCTCGGCGCACCCCAAGGAAGCTGCCAGGCCCAGCTCGATCGGCCCCAGGCGCGTACCCGCGGCCAAAACCGCCTCGCCAGCGCGGGTTTCCTGCCCTTGCGGGCGAATGTTCTGACCGACGCGAAGCGCCTCGGTAAAGCGCACGCGCTGATCGTCCAGGACGTCGGCGTTTTCCTGCATCTCAACGCAATCCGCCCCCACCGGCACCGGCGCCCCGGTAAAGATCCGCGCACAGGTACCCGGCTGCAACGGCTCGGGTGAATGCCCGGCGAATACCCGCTGGCTGACCGTCAAGGGCTCGCCCGTCCAGTCGGCCAGGCGCAGCGCGTAGCCGTCCATGGCGCTGTTGGGCCAGGGCGGCAGGTCGAGGCTCGAGACCAGCTCATGTGCCAGCACGCGGCCCTCGGCGTCGGCCAGGGCGACCTGCTCGGTAGCGGTGATAGGCGCGGCTTCGGCCAGCGCCAGCAGTTTTGCCAGGGCTTCTTCGACCGGCATCAGTTGAGTGTGCATGGGCGCCTCAACCACGGCTTTCGCAGGGCGCGGCCTGCTTGAGGTGGGTGACGAAGTTGCACGGGCGATGACGGGCGTCGAGCTGCTCGGCAAGGATGCCGTCCCAGCCGGTGCGCACGGCGTTGGTCGAGCCCGGCAGGCAACACACCAGGGTGCCGTTGGCCAGCCCGGCCAGGGCCCGGGACTGCACGGTGGAGGTACCGATATCGGCCAGGGAGATATGCCGGAACAGCTCGCCAAAGCCATCGACCTGCTTGTCCAGCAGGCAGGCCACGGCTTCCGGGGTGCTATCGCGCCCGGTAAAGCCGGTACCGCCGGTGATCAGCACCACCTGCACCTGCTCATCGGCGATCCAGGTGGCGACCTGGGCGCGAATCTTGTACAGATCGTCCTTGAGCAGCACCCGCGCCGCCAGAGCGTGGCCGGCCTCGCTCAGGCGGTCGACGAACACCTGGCCGGAGGTGTCGGTTTCCAGGGTGCGGGTATCGCTGACCGTCAGGACGGCAATGTTCAGCGGCACGAAAGGTACATCTGCCTTGGCTTTCATGGGACCTTGAATCCATTGATAGGAACGAATGAGCGGTGTTATATCACAGCCCTGCCTGCCTCGCGCCCGCCAGCGGCCCAGGCATTGTTGCCGGTCAATAATGCTAGATTGCCGCTATGCTGAAATCTGCATGGAACTTGCGCAGGCGCCATGCGTCTCAAGAAACATTACGCACCATCCTTTACTGGAGAAACACAATGATTCAACGGACTCTTCCCGCTTTCCTGCTCGCCCTGGGTCTTGGCACTCTGGCTGGCTGCGCTTCGCCGACCGTCATTACCCTGAACGACGGCCGCGAAATCCAGGCGGTCGATACTCCGCAATACGACGAAGACTCGGGCTTCTACGAATTCGAACAACTGGACGGCAAGCGCACCCGCATCAACAAGGACCAGGTCCGCACCGTCAAGGACCTGTGAGCTGATCGACAGGCCGCCTCTGGGGGCTTGTCGAGGAGAAGATTTTGAGTAATATTTTCTCCATCGGAGTGTAGCGCAGCCAGGTAGCGCGTCTCGTTCGGGACGAGAAGGCCGCAGGTTCGAATCCTGTCTCTCCGACCACTTTACTCAGCAAAAAGCCCGCCCTCGCGCGGGCTTTTTCGTGCCTGGCAGACGAGCAGCAGTGGCCAGCATTGCGCGGCGGCGACGCTGCCAGCAGAATGCGCGCCTTTTTGAACAGTAAGGTTGATTCACATGCGTAAGACACTTGCCGCCCTGACCCTGGGCCTTTTGTGCGCACAAGGCGCCATGGCCGGTGATGGCCAGACCGCTGTAGGCGGTGGCCTGGGTGGTGTTCTGGGTAACGTGGTCGGGCAGAAGCTTGGCGGCAGCACCGGTGCGGCCATTGGTGCCGGCGTCGGCGGCGCGGCAGGCAGTGCCATGGGCGCGAAAAAAGGCAACAAGACCAAGGCGGCCATTGGTGGCGGCCTGGGTTCGGCCGGTGGCTCGCTGGTCGGCGGCAAGCTCGGTGGCAGCACCGGCTCGGCAATTGGCGCAGGCCTGGGCGGCGCGGCTGGTGGTGCGTTGGGTAACAACCTGGCGGACAGTCATCGCAAGAAACGCCACTGATCCGCAACCGAGTAGCCGGCGATATTTTTGCCAGGCCAGAAACAAACAAGCCCCTGAACTGGGGCTTGTTTGTTTCTGGCAAAGCGAAAGCTTACAGCGCAGGCTCAGCCTGTACCGCAGCCGCTTCTTCCGGCAGCACCGGAACGTACAGCAGGTTCAGACGCGAACTGCTCCACTCACGGGTCTTGTTGGTCAGCTCAAGGTTGTTGTTGAGCTTCTGGCCGTAGGTCGGCACGATTTCCTTCAGCTTGGCCTGCCACTCAGGAGTCTTGATGCGATCCTTGAAGGTCTTTTCCAGCACGCTCAGCATGATCGGCGCAGCGGTCGAAGCACCTGGCGAGGCACCCAGCAGTGCGGCGATGGTGCCATCCTGGGCAGCAACGACTTCAGTACCGAACTGCAGGATGCCGCCGTGCTCAGGGTCCTTCTTGATCACCTGGACGCGTTGACCGGCCTGCAGCAGTTTCCAGTCTTCGTTCTTGGCGTTCGGGAAGTACTCGCGCAGGGCCGCCATGCGGTCATCGAAGCTCAGCATCAACTGACCCATCAGGTAGGTGCTCAGGTCGATGTTGTCGATACCGGCGTGGGTCATCGGCATGATGTTGTGGGTGGTCAGCGCAGCGAACATGTCCAGCAGCGAGCCGCTCTTCAGGAACTTGGTCGAGAAGGTGGCGAACGGGCCGAACAGCAGCACTTCCTTGCCGTCGATCACGCGGGTGTCCAGGTGCGGAACCGACATTGGCGGCGCACCAACCGAAGCCTTGCCGTACAGCTTGGCTTTGTGACGGGCAACGATGTCCTGGTTGTCGGTCATCAGGAACTGGCCACCGACCGGGAAGCCGGCATAGCCGTCAGCTTCAGGGATGCCCGATTTCTGCAGCAGCTTCAGCGCGCCACCACCGGCACCGATGAAGACGAACTTGGCCTTGATGCTGCTCTCGACGCCCTTGTTGGCCAGGTCAGCGACGACCACGGTCCAGGTGTTGTCGGCGTTACGGACGATGTCACGGACTTCGTGCTGGACGTGCAGCTTGACGTTGTCGTGCTTGGTCAGCGAGGCGAACAGCTGGCGGGTGATCTCGCCGAAGTTGACGTCGGTGCCGATCGGCATGCGGGTGGCGGCGATCTTCTGGTCGGCAGCGCGGCCTTCCATCACGATCGGTACCCACTTCTTGATCTGCTCGTGGTCTTCGGAGTACTCCATGCCACGGAACAGCGAGCTGTGCTGCAGGGCTTCATGACGCTTCTTGAGGAACTCGACGTTCTTGTCGCCCCAGACGAAGCTCATGTGCGGCACGTTATTGATGAACGAGGTCGGGTTGCTCAGCACGTTCTGCTCGACCTGGTAGGCCCAGAACTGCTTGGAGATCTCGAACTGCTCGTTGACGCCAACGGCCTTGCTGATGTCGATCTTGCCGTCGGCACCTTCGCTGGTGTAGTTCAGCTCGCAGAACGCGGAGTGACCGGTACCGGCGTTGTTCCAGGCGTTGGAGCTTTCTTCGGCGACCTTGTCCAGGCGCTCGTAGATGTCGATCGACCAACCGGGTTCCAGCTCATTGAGGTAGGTACCCAGGCTTGCACTCATGATGCCGCCGCCGATCAGCAGCACGTCTACGGTTTTCTCGGGCTCACTGGGCTTGGAGCAACCGATGACACTCAGGCACAGGAGCGTCAGCAGGATTTTTTTCATAGTTCAATCCAATTGAAGTGAAGTAATTGGCAATGACCGCAGGTCCCGTAGTGCACGCCCGGATTCTTGTTGTTGCTCGCGCAGTCCAAGGCTTAGCGTAGCTGGTGCTCGGGCAATCGGCCCGGACACCCGCGCACTGGATGGCGGCTGGGGTTGTTCGATGGATCGGGAACGGTCGTCACGCCAGACGCGGGGCATGGCCGCCGCTGTCAGGGTGGGTCGCCTTAAAGCAGGAAGCGGGCCAACTTTTACAAGACCAACGGCTAATAGCTAGGACGTGTCGTCGCACCCCAACTTTAACGGTTTAGCTGGCGACAATCCGCCACATTGCCGGGCCTTTACCGCTGGATGTGGCGGATTTCCCCCGCTTTTGCTCAAGCACTCAGGCGCGCAGTGACCTCCCCCAACTGCCCGGACAAGCCGTGCAAGTGCTGCCCGGCCTGCTCGGTCTGCTGCACCGCCTGCTGGTTGGTGGTGGCAATCCGGGTAATTTCCACCAGGTTACGCGAGATGTCCTCGGCAACACTGGTCTGCTCTTCCGCCGCCGTGGCGATCTGTCGGTTCATGTCGCGGATAGCCTCGACGGCAACGGTGATGCGCTGCAGCATCTGCCCGGCCTGCTGCACCTGCTCGGCGCCCTCCTCGCTGCGCTGCCGGCCACTCTCGATGGCTTTTACCGCCGCCACGGCGCCGGACTGCACGGCGCTGATGATCTGGTTGATTTCGGCAATCGACGCGGCCGTACGCTGGGCCAGGCTGCGCACCTCATCGGCGACCACGGCAAAGCCGCGTCCGGCCTCACCGGCCCGTGCCGCCTCGATGGCGGCGTTGAGCGCCAGCAGGTTGGTCTGCTCGGCAATCGCGCGGATCACTTCCAGCACCTTGCCGATACGGTCGCTGTCGGCTTCCAGATGGCGAATCACCTTGGCGGTGTCGGCAATTTCCTGGTTGACCCCGGCAATGGTGGCAATGGTTGCCTGCATCACCTGCTCGCCGGCCTGGGCGCTGTGGTCGGCTTCATCGGCGGCGCGCGCGGCGTCGGCGGCATGGCGGGCGACTTCCTGGGCGGTCGCCGACATTTCATGCATGGCCGTAGCGACCTGGTCGGTACGCTGGAACTGGTCGTCGGTGCCTCGGGCCATGTTGCCGGCAATGCCGCGCAGCTCGCCGCTGGCGCTTTCCAGCTCACCGGCATTGCGCTGCAGGCGGCTGAAGGTGTCGGCAAGAAAGTCGCGCAGAGTATTGGCCGCCACCGCCAGCCGCCCCAGCTCATCCTGGCGATCGCTGGCGACCCGCGCGGCGAAGCGCCCCTGGCTCAACTGCGCGACATAATCGATCAAGCCACGGATCGGCTCGATCAGGCTGCGGTTGACCAGCCACAGACTGAACAGCCCGACCAGCAACGCCGAGCCGAACATCACCAGCAGCCCCAGCCAGACCGTACGCTCTGCCGACTGGTTGATGGTCTGGGCACGCGCCTGGGCATCGCTGCGCAACTGGCTGACCAACTCACTCATTTGCTCGCTGGCAGCGCGGTCAACACCTTTGACTGCCTGATCGCCTACAACAGGATCAGCGCCCGCCGCCAGAAACGCCTGACGCCCCTGTGCGTAAGCCTGACCCAACTGTCGGTGGCTGGCCTTGAGTTGCTCGGCACGGCCCTTGAGCGGCTGCTCGCTGCGGGCGATCAACTGGTCAAGGATGCCCTGCACCTGCTGCTCACGGGCCAGGAACTGCTGCCAGTACTTGTCCAGCTCGGCGGGCTGCTTGCCGCGCAGCAGCACGTTCTTCCACTCCTGGACCTGAACCTTGAACTGCAGGTTGGCTTCATCGATCAACTGCGACGCCTGCAATGGCCCGTCGATCAGCTGGCCGTAGCCGCGCACGCTGGAGGACAACAACTGAAAGCACACCAGGGCGATCAGCAGGATCGCCGCCAGGCTGCCGCCGAGCAGGGCGAGAATTTGCACTCTGAGGGATTTACGCAACATCGGAAGAAGTCCCGGAACAAGGAATAAGGGAGCGGCGCCACTCGGCGCCAACCAGGCAAAGACGTCCCTGTCCTCGTTCACTGGCCACTGACGGCAGGCCAAAAAAAAGCTGCCATCGATCGATAGCAGCCAGGTTCGAGCATTACGCAACAGCTGGAACAGATAGTCTCAAGGGATTGCTACAGAAATGTGACAGTCTGTAGGACGCTGTCACATTTCCGTCACGTTATTGAATTGCAACGCCGCCAGCCGTGCATACAAGGGGCTCTGGGCAATCAACTGGCGATGCGTGCCGATGGCCACCAGCCGGCCCTGATCAATCACCGCAATGCGGTCGGCATGCTGCACCGTGGCCAGGCGATGGGCGATCACCAGGGTGGTGCGCCCGCTCATCAGGGTCGGCAGCGCCTGCTGGATCAAATGCTCGCTCTGCGCGTCGAGGGCGCTGGTGGCTTCGTCCAGCAACAGAATCGGTGCATCCACCAGCAAGGCCCGGGCAATCGCCAGGCGCTGGCGTTGACCGCCCGAGAGGCCAAGGCCGGCGTCACCCAAGTGAGTCTGATAGCCCTTGGGCAACTGCAAGATGAACTCATGGGCATGGGCGCTGCGGGCAGCAGCCTCGACCTGTTCGGCCGTGGCATCGGCACGCCCGTAGCGGATGTTGTCCTCCACCGTGCCAAAGAACAGCGCCGGGTTCTGCGCTACCAGGGCGAAGTGGCGGCGCAGGTCCTGCGGATCGAGGCACCTGATGTCCTGACCATCAAGCAGGATGCGCCCTTGCTGCGGGTCGTAAAAACGCAGTAACAGGTCGAACAGGGTCGACTTGCCCGCCCCCGACGGCCCGACCAGGGCCAGGGTTTCGCCGGGCTCGACAGTAAGCTTCAGGTCATTGATGGCCGGCGATGTTGGCCGTGATGGATAAGAAAAACGGATGCCCTGCAACTCGACCCGGCCACTGACCCGCAGCGCCGAGCGCTGCAGGTCAGCAGGCGCGACTATCTCGCTGCGCGCTGCCAGCAGCTCGGCAATCCGCTCGCCGGCACCGGCAGCGCGCTGCAGCTCGCCAATCACTTCGCTGAGGGTGCCGAAGGCGCTGCCGACGATCAGGCTGTAGAACACGAAGGCGGCCAGCTCACCGCCGGAAATACGCCCGGCGATCACGTCCATGCCACCGACCCAGAGCATTACCCCGACTGCCCCGAGCACCAGCACGATCACCAGGGTGATCAGCCAGGCGCGCTGGAGGATGCGTTTGCGCGCTACCTCAAAGGCCGCCTCGACCGTGGCGCCGAAGCGCTGCTGGTCGCTGGACTGGTGGTTGTAGGCCTGCACGGTCTTGATCTGGCCGAGGGTCTCGGCCACATAGCTGCCGACGTCGGCGACCCGGTCCTGGCTTTGCCGCGACAGGCTGCGCACCCGCCGACCGAAGATCAGGATTGGCGCCAGCACCAGCGGCAAGGCCAGCACCACGATGCTGGTGAGCTTGGGGTTGGTGACAAACAGCAGGACGATGCCGCCCAGCACCATCAGCGCGTTGCGCAGGAACAGCGACAGCGACGAGCCGATCACCGATTGCAACAAGGTTGTGTCGGCGGTCAGCCGCGACTGGATCTCCGAACTGCGGTTACTTTCGAAAAAACCCGGGTGCAGGTAGATCAGATGATCGAACACCTGCTGGCGGATATCGGCCACACAGCGTTCGCCAATCCACGACACCAGATAGAAGCGACTGAAGGTACCGATCGCCAGGGCCAGCACCAACAGCAGGAACAGGCCGATGGACTGGTTGAGCAGGTGTGGCGACTGGGTCATGAAGCCCTGGTCCACCAGCAGGCGAATACCCTGGCCCATGGACAGGGTAATCGCTGCGGTAACGATGAGTGCCAGCAAGGCCAGCAGCGCCTGCGTGCGGTAAGGACGGATAAAACGCCAGCCCAGGCGCAGGGCCTGGCGCTGGCGTGAAGAAAACCGGTTGAGCATGGAGTACGCCGTTTGTCCGCTGTTTACAGCAGCCTACACCGGACCGTTGATCAAGCGCCAAGGAACTGCGGGCAATGATTGGGCGTCGGAACCAGAACCTGGGCATATAAGACCCAGGCCACAGCCGGCTAGACCGTTTCGGTCTAAAGTACTACTGGAGGTTTACTCGGCTTTCTGATGGACTGGACACGTCGCACAGTGATAACCGAAGGAGCTGTCACAGGCCGGTCACGAGGCGATTCTAGTCTGAGCTTGCAACCTGATGAGGAGACAGGAAATGAGCTTGCAACATCAAGGCAATACCCAGGAAAAACCCGCGCCTAACCCCCAGGCATCGGTAGGCGGCACGATCATCGACAAGGATGGCAATGAGATCACCATCACCGAGGAGATGATCCAGCAGGCCTGCGAGAAGCTGGAAAAAAGCCGGGTAGAACTCGCCAAGAAAGACTGACCCACCCGAATTCTTCAACCCGGCGCACGCGCCGGGTTTTTATTGGTTCTTCACGGAATCCCGGGGGCTATGATTCTTGGGTTGGGTTGCGGGCTAATCCATTCGGTGTGGCGCCGCTGTTGGCCCCTTCCGCCCTTTCGGCGGGTCCCTTTTGTTCTTGGCAAAAGGAACCAAAACCGCTCGCTCCAGCATACGGCCCTACGCTGCGCTCCGGGTTCCTTCGCTACGGTGCCTTCCAGGGGCATCGCGGCCTACGACTTGCTTCGCCAAGTCTACGTCTCGCGACTTCGGCTCAGGCCGAAGGGTGCTACGCACCAGCCCCCTCCAGACACCTACGCTCAGCCTCCTGAAGTCGCGAAGTTACGGGCGGCGCCTGCACTGACGCATCTACGAAAGCAGATGTTGGCGAAGCCATGCTGCCGCAGGAGCGGGACAAGCCCGCTGATAAAACGAGCACCAACTTGTTTGGTCTTGATCTTGATGTTCATGCACGTACTTCCAGGCACCGCGAAAAGCGACTTCAGGAGGCCGAGCGTAGGTGCCTGTAGGGGCGGTGCGCAGCACCTTCGGCGGCAGCCGAAGACGCGAGATGTAGACTTGCGAAGCAAGTCGTAGGCCGCGATGCCCCGGAAGGTGCCGTAGCGAGGGGACCCGAAGCGCAGCGTAGGGCCGTATGCAGGAGCAAGCGGTTTTGCCTACTTCTTCCCAAGAGAAAAGTAGGCCGCCGTAAAGGCGGAAGGGGCCAGCAGCAGCCCCACACTGAATGGATAAACTCGCAGCCTCAACATCCCAACCCGGGATTCCGTGAAGAGCCTTTTTATTGCCCGCTATTTACACCAGCACGCCGCCCAGGGCGCGGACCAGCTGCGCCAGTTGCGGCGCTTCACCGTGCAGGCGCACGGCCAGGCCTTCGATTTCACGGCGCGGCGGGTAGTGCTTGCGCAGGTTGTCGAAGGCGGCCTTCTGCTGCGCCGGGTCGCGGCTCAAGCTGCGGCGAAAATCGGCATCGTCACGGCGCGGGTCATACACCGCACGGCACAGGGTCGCGAGGGCCCAGGCCGGATCGGTCTCGGCCTGCAAGGCGACTTCGGCCAGCCACGGCTGTGGCAGCAGGTCGCTCAGTTGCACCTCGGCAGGTTCGCCCCGCCAGGCGCAAAACGCCTGGTAGATCTGCGCGGTGCCGCGCTGCTTGCCGTCCAGGCTGTAGCCAGCAATATGCGGGGTGGCGATCACGCAGAGGTCGGCCAGGGCCAGGTCGACCTGGGGCTCGCCCTCCCAGACGTCGAGCACCGCCTGGATATCGTCGCGCTCGCGCAGCAGCTGGCGTAGAGCCTGATTGTCGACCACCGGGCCGCGGCTGGCATTGATCAGCCAGGCGCCGGGGCGCAGGCGGGCCAGTTGCGCCTGGCCCAGCAGGTGCCAGGTCGGCAGCTCGCCGCTACGGGTCAGCGGGGTGTGCAGGCTAATGACGTCGCACTGCTCGATGATCTGCTCCAGGCTCACATAGTCGCCGCCTTCGCGCGCCTGGCGCGGCGGGTCGCACACCAGCACCTGCCAGCCAAGGCCGCGCAGCACTTCGACCAGACGCCCACCGACTTCCCCGGCGCCGACCACCCCATAGGTGCGCGCAGGCAAGCTGGCGCCGTCGAGCTCGGCCAGGGTCAGCAGGCTGCCGAGCACATAGTCGACCACCCCGCGGGCGTTGCAGCCTGGCGCGCTGGACCAGTGAATACCAGCCTCGGCGAAGTAATCCAGGGCCAGGTGGTCGGTGCCGATGGTGCAGGTGCCGACAAACTTCACCTGACTGCCTTCGAGCAAAGTGCGGTCAACCTTGGTCACTGAACGCACCAGCAGCACATCGGCATCCTTGACGCAGGCGGCATCGATCGCTCGCCCGGGGTAGCGGCGGATTTCGCCAAAACCGGCAAAGAAGGCATCGAGCAGCGGGATATTCTCGTCAGCAACAATCAGCATGGCGCTCTCCTATCGGGGTGCGCAGTGTAGGCCGATACGGGTGGGGCGATCCACAGGCAGGCGAGGTTCCTGACTGCCGCGTCAAGGCGTAGACTAGCCGGCTTTGCCCATCTTTCCTGTGGACGCCTGCCTTGTGACACCGATGACCGCCGAGACCCAAACCCCCGCCCTGTCGCGCCCGACGCGGATCCGCAGCGAGCTGCGCGGCCTGCTGATGCTGGCCACGCCAATCATCATTGCCCAGTTGGCGACCACCGCCATGGGTTTTGTCGATGCGGTGATGGCCGGCCGGGTCAGCCCCCGCGACCTGGCAGCCGTGGCGCTGGGTAACTCGATCTGGATTCCGGTGTACCTGCTGATGACCGGCATCCTGCTGGCGACCACGCCCAAGGTTGCCCAGCGCTATGGCGCCGGCCAGCACGCCGAGATCGGCCCGCTGGTGCGCCAGGCATTGTGGCTGGCACTGTGCGTCGGCCTGATCGCCAGTGGCCTGCTGCTCAGCGCCGAACCGATCTTGCAGGTGATGAAAGTCGACCCGCAACTGGTGGCGCCGAGCATGGGCTATTTGCAGGGCATTGCCTTCGGCTTCCCCGGTGTCGCCCTTTATTACGTGTTGCGCTGCTACAGCGATGCCCTGGGCCGGACCCGGCCGAGCATGGTTATCGGCTTGTCCGGGCTGCTGCTGAACATTCCACTGAACTATGTACTGATTTACGGCCACTTCGGCATGCCGGCTCTGGGCGGCGTCGGTTGCGGCTGGGCCAGCGGCATCGTCATGTGGTTCATGGCCTTGAGCATGGCCGCCTGGACCCACTGGGCCCCGGCCTATGCCCGCCACCGCGTGCTGGTGCGCCTGGACAAGCCGCAATGGCCGGTGATCAAGCGCCTGGTCGGCGTCGGCCTGCCGATCGGCATCGCGGTATTCGCCGAGTCGAGCATCTTCGCAGTGATTGCCCTGCTGATCGGCAGCCTCGGCCCGACCGTGGTGGCCGGGCACCAGATTGCCCTGAACATCAGCTCGCTGCTGTTCATGATTCCGTATTCGCTGGGGATGGCGGTGACCGTGCGGGTTGGCCAGGCGATCGGCGCCGGGCTACCGCGCCAGGCGCGCTGCGCCGCCCTGGTGGGCCTGGGTGCGGCGCTGGTGTTTGCCTGCTTCTCGGCCAGCCTGATCCTGCTGATGCGCGAGCCCATCGCCTCGATCTACACCCCGGACACGGCGGTGATCCAGATTGCCGCGATGCTGATCGTGTATGCCGCGCTGTATCAGTTCTCCGACGCCATCCAGGTGATTGCCGCCGGCGCCCTGCGCGGTTACCAGGACACCCGGGTGACCATGATCCTGACCCTGTTCGCCTACTGGGGCATCGGCTTGCCGGTGGGTTACGTGCTCGGCCTGACCGACCTGTTCGGCCCCGCAAGCGGCCCTAACGGCCTGTGGGAAGGCCTGATTGCCGGCCTCACCTGCGCGGCGCTGATGCTGGCGATTCGCTTGGCGCGCAGCAGCGCCAAGCACATTCGCCGCGCTGAAAAGCGTTAACCGAGCTTCTTGCGGATCCAGTACAGGTAAGTGCCCGCCTCTTCCTGCTGCTGGACCAGTTCATGGTCGAGGAACACGCAGAACTTGGGGATATCGCGACGGGTCGAGGGATCGGTGGCGATCACCTTGAGCAGGCCGCCGGGGGCCAGGTCGCGAATGTACTGGTGCAGCATCATCACCGGCTCCGGGCAATTCAGGCCGGTGGCGTCGAGGATGGCATCTGGGGTGAAGTCAGTCATGTAGAACTCCGGAAACAATCAGCTATTGTCGCTCAAGCCGCTCCCACAGCCTCAGCGCGGTTTCAGATCCAGGCGCCGCAGGTGGCAGGTCACTTCCTCACGGTCGTGATACAGCTGCTTGCAGCCAATCGAGACCTTGACCTTGCGCGCCTTGAAGCCCTCTTCGATGCGCTCGAGCAGGCGCCGCACTTCGGCGTAACGCTGCTTCATCGGCAGCTTGAGGTTGACCACCGCCTCGCGGCACAAGCCCTCGCCGAGCCAGGTTTCCAGCAAGGCGGCACTGCGCGCCGGCTTCTCGACGATGTCACAGACCATCCAGTCCACGGTCTGCCTGGGCTTGTAGGTAAAGCCGTCGGCCATCAGGTGCTGGACCAGGCCGGTGTCCATCAGGCTCTCAGCCATCGGCCCGTTGTCGATGGCGGTGACCAGCATGCCGCGCTTGACCAGTTGGTAAGTCCAGCCGCCCGGCGCCGCGCCCAGGTCAACCCCGGTCATGTCATCGGACAGGCGCGCATCCCACTGATCGCGAGGGATGAAGTGGTGCCAGGCCTCTTCCAGCTTGAGGGTCGAACGGCTCGGCGCTTCGCGGGGGAACTTCAGGCGCGGAATACCCATCGGCCACATCGCCGAGTTATCCGCCGCCGCCAGGCCGACAAACACCCGCCGGCCGCTGACGAAGGTCAGCAGCAATCGTGGTTTGTGCGCATCCTCAACCAGGCGCCCGGCCTTGCTCAGGGCCTTGCGCAACGGCACTTCGAACTTGCGACAGAAGGTCGACAGCTCTTTGCCATCGTTGGTGTCCATCACCTCCAGCCACAGGCTGCCACACTGCGGGTAATCGGCCAGGGCCTCGAGCAGAACGCTGATGCGGTCGGTTTCCGGCAGCTCGATGAACGCGCCGCGGGCCCATTGCCGGGGGAAGATCAGCTGGGCAAAACGCAGCTCGCGCATCAGTTGCTCGGCACCTTCGGCGTCGTTGCAGATGAACTCGGCGCAGGCGCTCTGCGGCTTGGCCTTGGCATAGCCGGCGACATTCAGGCGCGCGGCGTGCTCGGCGATTTCGGCACAGACTTCGCTCTCGAAACCGGGCCGGCAATGCATAAACAGGGTATTCATCTTCACTCCAGGACGGCTGACGGCCATTACCGCCAACCCTGACCGGGCGCAATACGCAGCGCCGGTAAATCGGCGAATGATAAAGGAAGATCGGAACCTGCGACACTTCCGGCCGGTCCAGTACATGGTCAGGTCCGCCAAACAGGGCTACCCTGACCGTTCAGCCAGGTCCGTGCCGTGCGGACTGTCACAGAGGCGGTGAACCGGCGACAGCAGGGAAGATTGCCGATCACCGGCGCAGAAGGAGTTGGTAATGCCCTCGCTCGATAGCCTGAAAACCCTCAAAACCCTGACGGTCGATGATCGTCTCTACCACTATTACAGCCTGCCCGACGCCGCCCATAGCCTCGGCGACCTGCAGCGCCTGCCGATGTCGCTGAAAGTGCTGCTGGAAAACCTGCTGCGCTGGGAAGACGGCAAGACCGTCACCAGCGGCGACCTTTCGGCGCTGGCCAACTGGCTCAAGGAGCGGCGTTCCGACCGCGAAATCCAGTACCGCCCGGCGCGGGTGCTGATGCAGGACTTTACCGGCGTACCGGCGGTGGTCGACCTCGCCGCCATGCGCGCGGCCATGGCCAAGGCCGGCGGCGACCCGCAGCGGATCAACCCGTTGTCGCCGGTGGACCTGGTCATCGATCACTCGGTGATGGTCGACCGCTACGCCAGCCAGCAGGCCTTTGCCCAGAACGTCGACATCGAAATGCAGCGCAACGGCGAACGCTACGCCTTCCTGCGCTGGGGCCAGAATGCTTTCGACAACTTCAGCGTGGTGCCGCCGGGCACCGGTATCTGCCACCAGGTCAACCTCGAGTACCTGGGGCGCACCGTCTGGACCCGTGAAGAAGACGGGCGCACCTACGCCTTCCCCGACACCCTGGTCGGCACCGACTCGCACACCACCATGATCAACGGCCTGGGCGTGCTCGGCTGGGGTGTCGGCGGTATCGAGGCGGAGGCTGCAATGCTCGGCCAGCCGGTGTCGATGCTGATCCCGGAAGTGATCGGTTTCAAGCTGACCGGCAAGCTGCGCGAAGGCATCACCGCCACCGACCTGGTGCTGACCGTCACGCAGATGCTGCGTAAAAAAGGCGTGGTCGGCAAATTCGTCGAGTTCTACGGCGACGGCCTGGCCGACCTACCCCTGGCTGACCGCGCCACCATCGCCAATATGGCACCGGAGTATGGCGCCACCTGCGGCTTCTTCCCGGTCGACCAGATCACCCTCGATTACCTGCGCCTGTCGGGCCGTCCTGAAGCCACGGTGAAACTGGTCGAGGCTTACTGCAAAGCCCAGGGCCTGTGGCGCCTGCCCGGCCAGGAGCCGGTGTTCACCGACGCCCTGGCCCTGGACATGAACGAAGTCGAAGCGAGCCTGGCCGGGCCCAAGCGCCCGCAAGACCGCGTCGCCCTGGGCAATGTCAGCCAGGCCTTCGATGACTTCATCGGCCTGCAACTCAAGCCCTCGAGCAAGGAAGAAGGTCGCCTTGAAAGCGAAGGCGGTGGCGGCGTGGCGGTGGGCAATGCCGACCAGGCCGGTGAAGTCAGCTATGAATACCAGGGCCAGCAACACCTGCTCAGAAACGGCGCGGTGGTGATCGCGGCGATCACCTCCTGCACCAACACCTCCAACCCCAGCGTGATGATGGCAGCCGGGCTGGTGGCGAAAAAGGCAGTGGAAAAAGGCCTGCAGCGCAAGCCCTGGGTCAAGAGCTCGCTGGCCCCCGGCTCCAAGGTGGTTACCGACTACTACAAGGCCGCCGGCCTGACCCAATACCTCGACGCCTTGGGCTTCGACCTGGTGGGCTATGGCTGCACCACCTGCATCGGCAACTCCGGCCCGCTGGACGACGCCATCGAAAAAGCCATCACCAGCGCCGACCTCACCGTCGCCTCGGTGCTCTCGGGCAACCGCAACTTCGAGGGCCGCGTTCACCCGCTGGTGAAAACCAACTGGCTGGCCTCGCCACCGCTGGTGGTCGCCTATGCCCTGGCCGGCAGCGTGCGCGTGGATATCAGCCGCGAACCGCTGGGCGTCGGCAAGGATGGCCAGCCGGTGTACCTGCGCGACATCTGGCCCAGCCAGAAAGAAATTGCCGACGCCGTGGCCAGCGTCGATACCGCGATGTTCCACAAGGAGTACGCCGAGGTATTTGCCGGCGACGCCCAATGGCAAGCCATCGAAGTACCGCAGGCGGCCACCTATGTCTGGCAGGACGATTCCACCTACATCCAGCATCCGCCGTTCTTTGACGACATTACCGGGCCGCTGCCGGTCATCGAGGATATTCACGGCGCCAGGGTCCTGGCCCTGCTGGGCGATTCGGTGACCACCGACCACATTTCCCCGGCCGGCAACATCAAGGCCGACAGCCCGGCCGGACGTTACCTGCGGGAAAAAGGCGTCGAGCCGCACGACTTCAACTCCTACGGCTCACGCCGGGGCAACCATGAAGTGATGATGCGCGGCACCTTCGCCAATATCCGCATTCGCAACGAGATGCTCGGCGGTGAAGAAGGCGGCAACACTCTCTATGTGCCCAGCGGCGAGAAGATGGCGATCTACGACGCGGCCATGCGCTACCAGGCCGATCGCACGCCACTGGTGGTGATTGCCGGCCAGGAATACGGCACCGGCTCCAGCCGCGACTGGGCCGCCAAGGGCACCAACCTGCTGGGGGTCAAGGCGGTGCTGGCGGAGAGCTTCGAACGCATCCACCGCTCCAACCTGGTGGGCATGGGCGTGTTGCCGTTGCAATTCAAGCCCGGGCAGAACCGCAAGAGCCTGGCCCTGGACGGCCGCGAGCGCATCGACATTCTTGGCCTGAGCCATGCACAGGTGCAGCCGCACATGACCCTGAACCTGAAGATCACCCGCGAGGACGGTCGCCAGGAGCAGATCGAAGTGCTGTGCCGCATCGATACCCTCAATGAAGTGGAGTACTTCAAGGCCGGCGGGATTCTTCATTATGTACTGCGGCAATTGATCGCAGCCTGAAGTAACGGCCCGGTCCCTGTGACCGGGCCTATGCCTGATGGAGCAGACCACGTACGATAAGCAGTAATGGCCAAAGGATGGCCGAGTGGCGTGTCCTCGATTGTAAAAGCGCAGTCGAAGGTTTCACGTTTTGCTTTTCAAAGGATGTCTCATGCTTGCCCCGCAATGGATCGGCCTGGCGCTGCTCGGCCTCGGTTACCTCTTCGCCCTGCTCAAGGGCAACCTCGGCCTGCTGGCCCTGCCCACCCTGATTGCCCTGCTGTGTGCAGGCTTGCTGGTACGCCGCGCAAGCCTCTGGCAAAAGCTGGTCGGCCATGCCCTGTTCGTGCTCCTGGCCTTTGCCCTGGCCCTGCACATGCTGCCCGGTTTCAGCGGCGCCAAGGTCATCGACAAGGTGCGTTTTAGCAGCGAAGCCCTGCCCTTCTCCATGTACCTGAACCTCGACAAGCCGCTGATCGGCTTCTGGCTGCTGCTGGCGTGCCCCTGGGTGCTGGCCCTGAAGAACAAGCGCCCACTGGCGAGCCTGGCCTGGACCTTGCCATTGGTCATCGCGGTCTGCCTGGGCGGCGCCTGGCTGCTGGCAATGATCGCCTGGGCGCCGAAGTGGCCTGAACAGGCGTGGATCTGGGCCATGAACAACCTGCTGCTGGTGTGCCTGACCGAAGAGCTGCTGTTTCGCGGCTACATCCAGGGCGGCCTGCAGCGCCTGCTGAAAAACCAGAACCTGGCCCTGCTGCTGGCCGCCAGCCTGTTCGGCCTGGCCCATCTCGGTGGCGGCTGGCAATGGGTGCTGCTGGCTGGGCTTGCCGGTGTCGGCTACGGCCTGGCGTACCGTTATGGCGGTATTTTCGCCGCAGTACTCTGCCATTTCGGCCTGAACCTGGCGCATTTCGCCGGTTTCAGTTACCCGATGCTGGCGCCGTTGTGAACTTGCGGTCATTAGCTGACTTTTGTGTCAAAAACATGAAAGAATGCAGCTAATTTGTTGAACTTTGCACGAGTGACTTAGCGCAGGTCAGATCAGGACTCATTGATCGAAATCAAGCCCTGCAAATATTCATTCAACAAAACCCCCGGCGTGCCGATACCTCTCGAAAGCCTTGCGGATTGAACAGCTAATGCGTAACAACCAGCCGATTACCCAGCGCGAACGGACTTTCCCAGCTCAGCAACGGTTGATTTCGACCACTGATGCCAAGGGCGTTATCACTTACTGCAACGACGCCTTCGTCGAAATCAGCGGCTTCTCCCGCGAGGAGCTGATGCGCGCACCGCACAACCTGGTCCGCCACCCGGATGTGCCGCCTGCTGTGTTTGCGCATATGTGGACCACGCTCAAGCAAGGCCTGCCATGGATGGGCATCGTCAAGAACCGCTGCAAGTCGGGTGACCATTACTGGGTCAACGCCTATGTTACGCCGGTGTTCGAGAGCAACCAGGTGGTGGGCTTCGAATCGGTGCGGGTCAAGCCCACCGCCGAACAGGTACGCCGCGCCGAAGCGCTGTACCAGCGCATCAACCAGGGCAAGCCGGCCATTCCGCGCCGCGACAAGTGGCTGCCGGTGGTGCAGGACTGGCTGCCGTTCATCCTCATCAGCCAGATCGGCTTCCTGATCGGCAACTGGCTCGGCCATTCCTGGGGCTTTGCCCTGGCAGCCGGCCTTTCGGTGCCGCTCGGCCTGCTTGGCCTGAGCTGGCAGCAACGCGGCCTCAAGCGCCTGCTGCGCCTGGCCGAACAAGCCACTTCCGACCCGCTGATCGCGCAGATGTACACCGACAGCCGCGGCGTGCAGGCGCGCCTGGAAATGGCCATGCTCAGCCAGGATGCGCGGATGAAAACCTGCCTGACCCGCCTGCAGGATACCGCCGAGCACCTCAACGAGCAGGCGCGCCAGTCCGATACCCTGGCCCACAACAGCTCCTCGGGCCTGGAACGCCAGCGCGTGGAAACCGAACAGGTTGCCGCCGCCGTCAACCAGATGGCCGCCACCACCCAGGAAGTGGCCAACCACGTCCAGCGCACGGCCGATGCCACTCAGGAAGCCAATCGCCTGACCGGGCGCGGCCGTGACATCGCCGGGGAAACCCGCGAAGCCATCCAGCGCCTGTCGGCTGCCGTCGGCGAGACCGGCCTGACCGTGACTCAGCTGGCTCGCGACAGCGACGAAATCGGTGGCGTGGTCGATGTGATCAAGGGCATTGCCGACCAGACCAACCTGCTGGCCCTGAACGCCGCCATCGAAGCGGCCCGGGCCGGTGAGATGGGCCGCGGCTTTGCCGTAGTGGCCGACGAAGTGCGCCAGCTGGCGCAACGCACCGCCGAATCCACCGGGCAGATCCACGGCCTGATCGCCAAACTGCAACAGACTGCCAACAGCGCCGTGCAGACCATGGAAAGCGGTCATCGCCAGGCTGAAGAAGGCGTTGCACGGGTAATGGAAGCCGACCAGGCATTGGTCGGCATCAGCGAAGCCGTAGCCAACATCACCGACATGGCCACGCAAATTGCTGCTGCCACTGAAGAGCAGACTGCGGTGGCCGACGAGATCAGCCGCAACATCAGCACCATCGCCCAACTGGCCGACCAGACCTCGGAACAGGCCCAGCACTCGGCGCTGCTCAGCGAAGAACTGACCCGCACCGCCACCAGCCAGTACTCGCTGGTGGAACGCTTCAACCGCTAAGCCCGGCCGCGCATCGCCATTGGCGGTGCGCGGCTCCCCGCCTTACCAGTCGAGCGTCAGCCGGCTTTCAAAGTATCGCTCTGCACCGCTCAACGGGTCATTGAAACGCAGGCTGTGCGCCAGCAGTTTCAGCGGCTTGCTGTAGTCGTCCGGCCCCTGAACGATGTCCGGATAGAACGGATCGTTGCAAATGCTCGCGCCCAGGGCGGTCATGTGCACGCGCAGCTGGTGCGTCTTGCCGGTCACCGGCGACAGCCCGTAGCGCCACAGCTCGCCATTCTTCTCCAGCACCTGGGCGAGGGTTTCGCTGTTGCTTACCCCTTCCACTTCCTGCATGCGGAAGAACGGCTCGCCATTGACCAGGCGACTTTTGTGCACCAGTGGAAAATCACGCTCGGGCAAGGCGCGGGCGATGGCCTGGTAGCGCTTGTCGATCTGCCGGTTGGGAAACAGCGACTGATAGGCCGAACGGCTCTGCGGGTTGGCCGAGAACAGCACCAGCCCGGCGGTGTGCCGGTCGATGCGGTGCAAGGGCACCAGGTGGGGATTGTCCAGGCGGCGGATCAGCCGGCGCAGCAAGGTCTGCTCGACATACTCGCCGGTCGGGGTGACTGGCAGGAAATGCGGCTTGTCGGCAACCACCAGGTGCTCATCGATGTGCAGGATGGCCTCTTCGACCGGGATCGGTTTTTCGTTCGGCACTTCACGAAAGTAGTGAATGCGCAGGCCCGGACGGTAGGCAAGCGCGGCATTGATCGGCGCACCCTGGGCATCGAGCACCCGGCCGCGGGCGATACGATCGAGCCACTGCTCGCGACCGATGGCCTTGAAGTGCTCGCTCAGGCAATCGACCACCGTCGCCCAGTTGCCGGGCGGCAGGCAGACAGTACTGGCTTGATGCTGTGCCGGATCGAAGGGAGGCGTGGCCATGGGAACACTCAGGACGAAAGGACCGGGCATTATCGCCCATGCCCGCCCGCTCAGCCAGCTTCGGTGGCTGCAGCCTCGGTGAACTCCTTGAGCCAGCGCAGCACCTCGACCGCCTCCCAGCGGCCGGGGTCGTAAAGGGCGTACAACAACCCCTGGTAACCGACCACATCCAGCGGCCGGTGGTAACCCGCGCGCTGGAACAGCGCCTCGATCTCGGCGAAGCAGGTATTGAAATGCACTTTATTGAACGGCGTCTTGCCTTCCAGCACCAGGCCGTCAAGGCGCAACTCGAGCACCGCTTCACTCACGACCTCGACAGCCATGCGATTGACGGAGTATTTCAGTTGTTCGACATTGACCATTGATCCGGACCCTCGACGCAAGCGCCATCCCTTTACTGTATTTATATACAGCATATTCAGAGAAGTCGCCTGCGTCAATCAGACGACAGCTGTCAGACCAGACCCGGCAGGTAGCCACTACCGCGGCGAATGGTCAGCACCTGACGGCGTGGCACTTGCGTGCTGAGGCCAAAGTGCACCCACTGGTCGTATTCGAGGATCAACTGATCGAACATCACCTCACTGTCCTTGATTCGCCTGGCCAGTTCGCTCGGCGCCAGCCCGGTCACATTGATATCCACCGCCAGGCCGAGGGTATGCGCACTCCTGGGCGAGCCACCGATTGCCTTGTTGAGGACCTGCGAACGGTAGCCGCTGCTGACTCTAATCGGCCGACCGACCAGGCTGCGAACCTCTTCAAGCACAGTGCACAGTCGTTGCAGGTTACAGATGACCTGCGCTTCGGGGGTATTGTCGATACCACGACGAGCGGCAGTCTCCGAGGTAATCATCTCGGCGAGGGAAAAATGTGCGGACAGCTGCATGGGACCATTCCTTGGCATTGTGTATTCGCCAGGGATTGTCCTCGCACCCTTGAATCAACGCACGACAGGAAGCCGCTCCCCGCGCCCCCTGCTTTACTGCAAGAAGGTCACCACCTGTTCAGGGTCAAACGGCCAGTTCAACTCTGCACCGGTATCACATCTACGCAGCACCGGAATGAGCAGGCCATAGGTGTCGATCATCCCCTCGTGCTCGGCGATATCGACCAGTTCGACCATCAGGCCATGCTCGACAAACGGCATCAGCAGCGCCTCGGCCACTTCGCACAGGTGACAACCCAAGGTGCCGAACAATTGGCATTCAGGAGGCATTTATGGGTACCAGCATCTGTAGGAACGGATCATTATTCTAGGTCTGCAATCGGGGCCAGTCGAGCGCCGCCCCTGAAGCCGGCCAACGGCAATGAAGTGCTGATGTACATCAACGGCCAAATCGCGCAAGTCGTTCAGACTTAATGGTTTTTCCGCTGTTTTCGCAAGGGAGTGTTTTGTGTTTGCCAACCTGTTGATCATCCTGGCCTCATCGCTGGTCGTCATCGCGTTCTTCCGGCGCCTGAAGTTGCCACCGGTACTTGGCTATTTGTGTGTCGGCCTGTTCGTCGGCCCTACCGCCCTGGACTGGGTCAACGAAAGCGAAGAGCTGCCGGACCTGGCTGAAATGGGTGTGGTGTTTTTGCTGTTTTCCCTGGGACTGGAATTTTCCCTGTCGAAAATGCTCGCCTTGCGCAAGGTGGTGTTTGGCCTCGGCAGCCTGCAGGTGATCTGCACCAGCATCCTCCTCGCCGGCCTGCTGGTGCTGCTCGGTATGCAACCCAACGTCGCCCTGATGCTCGGCGCAGGCCTGGCGCTGTCGTCGACGGCGATCGTCAGCAAGGAGCTGACCAGCCTTGGCGAAATCTTCAGCAGCCATGGCCAGAATGCCATCGGCGTGCTGCTGTTCCAGGACGTGGTGGCGGTGCTGCTGCTGACCCTGGTCCCGGTGTTTGCCGGTCAAGGCGGCCAGGCCTGGTACTGGGCTTTGCCGCTGACCCTGGGCAAGACCGTGATCCTCTTCTTCGGCCTGCTGCTGGCCAGCCGCTGGCTGCTGCCGCGGCTGTTCCATGAGGTGGCCAGCTCGCACTCAGCTGAGCTGTTCGTCTTGCTGGCGCTGGTGATCGTGCTGTTGACCGCCTGGCTGACCCACCTGCTGGGGTTGTCCCCGGCCCTGGGCGCGTTTCTCGCTGGCATGTTGCTGGGTGAAAGCAATTATCGCCATCAGATCGAAGCCGATATCCGCCCGTTCCGCGACATTTTGCTCGGGCTGTTCTTCGTCAGTATCGGCATGCTCATCGACCTGCAGTTGTTCGCCAGCCACGGCTGGCAGCTGCTTGCCCTGACCCTCGCCCTGCTGCTGATCAAAGGTGTGGTGGTGGCCGCCCTGGTGCGCTTGCGCGGCAGTGATGCCGAGACCGCCTGGCGCAGCGGCCTGGCCCTGGCCCAGGGTGGCGAGTTCTGTTTCGCCCTGATGGCGCAGATGCAACAGACCCGCCTGCTGCCAGAAGAGCTGGGCAACCTGCTGCTGGCCGCGACCTTCTGCTCGATGCTGGTCACCCCGCTACTGCTGCGCGCAGCGCCGAGCATCGCCGCCCGCCTGCACCGCAAGCCCAACCAGGAGATCCACCTGGAAGAGATCGAAGCGCAAAGCGCGGCAATGAATGGCCACGTGCTGATCTGCGGCTACGGCCGCGTCGGCCAATCGATCGGGCGCTTCCTGCGGCGCGAGAACATCGCCTTCATTGCCCTGGATGACGACCCGGTGCGCGTTCAGGAAGCTGCCGCCGGGGAAAACTGCGTGCATTACGGCGACTCGCGGCGCGGCGAACTGCTCACCGCCATCGGCCTTGAACGCGCGCGCCTGCTGGTGATTGCCGTGGACAAGACCGACATTGCCCTGAGCGTGTTGAAAGCCGCCCGCGAGCGGCACGCCCAGGTGCAGATCCTGGTGCGAACCCGTGATGACAGCCAGCGTGAAGAACTGCGCGCCGCCGGCGCCACGGCGGTGGTCCCGGAGCTGCTTGAATCCAGCCTGATGCTGGCCTCCCACGCCCTGGTCATGCTCGGCCTGCCGCAAGAGCAGGTGCAGCAGCGTGTCGATGAAGTACGCAAGACCCGCTACCGCTTGCTGCATGCCTTCTACCATGGCGCCCAGACCAGCCCGGTCGACAGCGAGGGCCTGCCCAAGGCGATGATGCACGCAGTCAACCTCGGCGCCGAAGCCTACGCCTGCGGCCGTCCCTTGAGCGAGCTGGGCCTGGAGCAACTGGGCGTTGAGTTGCAGGCGGTGCAGCGCCAGGGCGAGGAGCTGAATGTCGACACCGGCACCTGCCTGCACGCCGGCGATGCCGTATTGGTCAGCGGCCCATTGAGCGCGGTAGAAGCCTGCGAGGCGCGCTTGCTCGCCGGGCGCTGAGCCGTTCAGTCCTGACTGGTGGCGCCGATCTTGTGAATCGACAGGTCGGCGCCGTAGTACTCCTGCTCCTGACTCAGGCGCAAGCCGTGCAGCAACTTGATGCTGCCATATACGGCAAAGCCACCGAGCAACGCCACCAGCACCCCGGCCAGGCTGCCGATCAGCTGGCTGGCCAGGCTCACCCCACCCAAACCACCCAGCGCGCTCTGACCGAAGACTCCACAGGCGATCCCGCCCCATACCCCGCACAAACCATGCAGCGGCCACACGCCCAGTACGTCGTCGATCTTCCAGGTGTTCTGCGCGGCAATAAAACACCAGACAAACAAGGCCCCGGCAATCGCCCCGGTGGCCAGCGCCCCCACCGGGTGCATCAGGTCAGAACCTGCGCACACCGCTACCAGCCCGGCCAGCGGGCCGTTGTGCAGGAAGCCCGGGTCGTTACGCCCGACCAGCAAGGCGGCGACAGTACCGCCGACCATGGCCATCAAGGAATTGACCGCCACCAGGCCACTAACCCCTTGCAGGGTTTGCGCGCTCATGACGTTGAAGCCGAACCAGCCGACAATCAGAATCCACGAACCCAGGGCAAGAAACGGAATATTCGACGGCGCAAAGGCCACCAGCTTGCCGTCGCGATAGCGGCCGTTGCGCGGCCCCAGCAACAATACCGCCGCCAGCGCCAGCCAGCCGCCCATGGCATGCACCACCACGGAGCCGGCAAAGTCATGAAAGCCTGCGCCAAAGCGTGCCGTCAGCCAGGCTTGCAGGCCGAAGTTGCCATTCCAGACGATGCCTTCGAAAAACGGATAGACGAAGGCAACGATCAGCACCGTGGCGCACAATTGCGGGGCAAAGCGCGCCCGCTCGGCAATGCCACCGGAGATAATCGCCGGAATGGCTGCGGCAAAGGTCAACAGGAAGAAGAACTTCACCAGGCTATAGCCATGCTCCTGGCTCAATACCTGGGCCGGCTGGAGAAAACTCACGCCATAGGAGATCCAGTAGCCGACAAAAAAGTACGCCAGGGTCGAGACGGCAAAGTCGCTGAGAATCTTCGACAAGGCATTGACCTGGTTCTTGTGCCGCACCGTGCCCACCTCGAGGAAGGCGAAGCCTGCGTGCATGGCCAGGACCATCACCGCCCCCAGCAGGATGAACAGCGTGTTGGAACCGTGGACCAGGGTGTCCACCGCGCTTTGCAAATTTTCCATGGAGTCGGCAGGCCTGCAAAAAAAGCACCAAGACAGCCCAGAAGTACTCCTTGGTGCACCAGCCTGGATCGTTGTGACGGCCACCTCCCTGGCCGATCCGGGTGATACGGGAGTTTTTCCTTGGGTTTGTCGTGGATTGGGTTAAGGTTTACAGGTCCGGTAAGGGCCCGCGCCCACAATCGGCGCGGGCACCGGTCCTGGCGCACCAAGGCAAAGCAAAAGCTGTACCAGCCAATTGCACTTGAACCTTCGCCCGCGCCCACGACTCGAAATAGCCACACACACTGTTAGGGAGAGCCCCATGGCCAGCAAATCGGCAAAGACTGCTCAAGACATATTGATGGCTGACTTCCAGGCCCTGGTACGCGATACCGAGAAGCTGCTGGAACACACTGCAACCCTGGCCGGCGATCAGGCCGACGACCTGCGCGAGCAGATCCACGACAGCCTGCTGCGCGCCCGGGAAACCCTGCAACTGACCCAGGACTCGGTCCGCGAGCGCGGCCAGGCGGCCCTGAGCGCCACCGAAGACTACGTGCAGAGCAACCCCTGGCAGTCGATCGGCATTGCCGCCGGCGTAGGGTTTCTGATCGGCCTGTTGGCCACCCGCCGCTGAGGACCGAGCATGGAAAGCGAACCACTGGCCGGTGCCGGCCCCTCCAGCAAGCGCCTGGGCGCGGCAGTACTGGGCCTGTTGCATGGGCATGTCGAATTGTTCGGCATCGAGCTGCAGGAGCAGAAAGCCCGAACCCTGAGCCTGCTGCTGTTCGCCGGGCTGGCCCTGGTGTTTGCCCTGCTGCTGTTGACCGCCCTCTCCGGCCTGGTGCTGGTGATGCTCTGGGACAGCTACCGCCTGGCCGGCATCATCGGCCTGTGCGTGTTTTACGGGCTTGCCGCAGTGTTTTGCGGCCTGCGCCTGAAGGCAGCGGTGTTCGATGAATCGTCGCCGTTCAGCTCGACCCTCGAAGAACTTGCCAAGGACCGGGAGCGCCTGTTGCCATGAGCCTGCCAGAACTGCCGCAAACCACCAACCGCCGCGAATTGCGCAAGGCCCTGGTACGCCTGCGCCTGGAGATGCACCGCCAGGAAATTCGCCACGAATCCGGGCAACTGCTCAACCCCCTGACCCGCTTGCGCGCCATGGGCGACTCGCTGCAAGGCGGCCTGGGCATCAAGCACGCGCCGCTGTGGGGTATTGGCGCCGTGGTGCTGCTGGGCTTCCTGACCGGCAAAGGCGCCCGCAGCGGCAGCGTCAGCCGCCTGGTGCGCCTGGGGACCAGCTTGATTCCATTGTTGAAACTGGCCATGCAAGGGGCTGGTAGCAAGCGTTAAAAAGCAAGAGCGAAGTGCATTGCGATCTTGACCTTGATCTTGATCTGCTTTTGATCTTGATCTGCTTTTGATCTTGATCCACCGGCCCCGTTAACCAGAAGGGCCGAGTGCAGGTGTTGCGAAGGGGCGAGTGCGCAGCACCTTCGGCGTGAGCCGAAGTTGCGAAACGTAGAGTTGCTTGCAACTCGAAGTTCGCAATGCCCCGTAGCGACACCGGAGCGAGGGAACCCGAAGCGCAGCGCAGGGCCCACTGGTGGGGCGAGAATTTTTGCTTACTTTTTTTTCGACTGAAAAAAGTAAGCCGCCGTAAGGGCGGAAGGGGCCCGCAGATCCCCCACCCCAAACGGATAAGCCCACCAAGCCACTTGCACCCCCAGCGCCAAACCCCGAAGCTACCCCCCTGCCCCCCGCACCGGAGAAATGGCCTTGGATTGGCACACCCTGCTCACCCGCGAACGCCTCGGCAAACCCCTGCACAGCCCCGAAGAACTCGGCCGCAGCCCGTTCCACAAAGACCACGACCGGATCATCTTCTCTGGCGCCTTCCGCCGCCTGGGGCGCAAAACCCAGGTTCATCCGGTGTCCAGCAACGACCACATCCACACCCGCCTGACCCACTCCCTGGAAGTCAGCTGCGTCGGCCGCTCATTGGGCATGCGCGTCGGCGAAACCCTGCGCGCCAGCCTGCCGCAATGGTGCGAACCCAGCGACCTGGGCATGGTCGTGCAGTCCGCCTGCCTGGCCCATGACATCGGCAACCCGCCGTTCGGCCACTCCGGCGAAGACGCCATCCGCCACTGGTTCCAGCAGGCCGCCGGGCGTGGCTGGCTCGACGCCATGAGCGAGGCCGAACGCGCCGACTTCCTCAACTTCGAAGGCAACGCCCAGGGCTTTCGCGTGCTTACCCAGCTCGAATACCACCAGTTCGACGGCGGCACCCGGCTGACCTATGCCACCCTCGGCACCTACCTAAAGTACCCCTGGACCGCCCGCCATGCCGACGCCCTGGGCTACAAGAAGCACAAGTTCGGCTGTTACCAGAGCGAACTGGCGCTGCTTGAACAGATCGCCCGCAAGCTCGGTCTGCCGCAGCTTGAAGAGCAACGCTGGGCGCGTCATCCGCTGGTGTACCTGATGGAGGCTGCAGATGACATCTGCTATGCGCTGATCGACCTCGAGGACGGCCTGGAAATGGACCTGCTCGACTATGCCGAGGTCGAGTCGCTGTTGCTCAGCCTGGTGGGCGACGACCTGCCGGAAACCTATCGCCAGCTGGGCCCCGACGATTCGCGCCGACGCAAGCTGGCGATCCTGCGTGGCAAGGCCATCGAACATCTGACCAACGCCGCCGCACGCGCCTTTGTCGAGCAACAGGACGCCCTGCTGGCCGGCACCCTCGGCGGCGATCTGGTCGAACACATGCACGGCCCGGCCAAACGCTGCGTGCTGCAGGCCAAGGACATTGCGCGCAAGAAAATCTTCCAGGATAAACGCAAGACCCTGCACGAAATTGGCGCCTACACCACCCTGGAGATTTTGCTCAACTCGTTCTGTGGGGCGGCCCTTGAGCAACATGGCGGACGCACGCCGTCGTTCAAGAGCCGGCGCATCCTCGACCTGCTCGGCAAGAACGCACCCGACCCTGACGCCTCGCTGCACAGCTCGTTCCTGCGCATGATCGACTTCATCGCCGGGATGACCGACAGCTATGCCAGCGAAATGGCCCGCGAAATGACCGGCCGCTCAAGCCCGACCTGATCGCGACCACAGCGTACTGCCCTGCATTCGGGCAGTACGATTTCGCCGATAAGATGTGAGAAACCACCTACACACTGCAAACAACAATAAACTTACCTTATCCTTCGCAACATCAACTTACTATCAACACTATTGACACTGCCACCATACAGAAACCCCTGTAATCCTACATTTCAAAACCAGTAGGACTTTTCCTATATATCATTTAACTCCCCTTGAGTTCATGTGCGACCTGTTCTATCTGCGCTAAGGTGCCGTTTCTCCCTCTGGCACCTTTATGGAAACTTCACCATGTACTCTGTATTCATCGTCGACGATCACCCGGTCATCCGCCTGGCGGTGCGCATGCTTCTGGAGAATGAGGGCTATCGCGTCGTCGGCGAATCGGACAACGGCGTAGACGCCATGCAAATGGTCCGCGAATGCCTGCCGGACCTGATCATCCTCGACATCAGCATCCCCCGGCTCGATGGGCTGGAAGTGCTCTCACGCTTTCACGCCATGGGCATCCCGCTGAAAATCCTGATATTGACCGCACAATCGCCGGCACTCTTTGCCATTCGCTGCATGCACTCCGGTGCTGCCGGCTATGTGTGCAAACAAGAAGATCTCAGTGAACTGCTCAGTGCGATAAAAGCGGTGCTTTCCGGTTATAACTACTTCCCCAGCCAAGCGATCAATCCGCCACGCAAACACGAAGATTGCGCCTCGGAACTGGACCTTTTCAAACAGGTCAATGACCGCGAGTTAATGGTGCTGCAACTATTTGCCCAAGGCCGAAGCAATAAGGAAATTGCCCAGGGCATGTTTCTCAGCAACAAAACTGTCAGCACCTACAAGAAACGGCTGATGCAAAAGCTCAAGGCCAGCTCGCTGGTCGAACTGATTGAAATGGCCAAACGCAATGCACTGGTGTGAGGCCACTCATGCTTAGGCAGCGCCTGACCCTGTTGTTGTGCGGCGTATTGGCCTGCCTGAGCCATGTCACGCAGGCAGACGAAGTCGCCGCCAGCCCGTTCACCCTGTTCAGCCGGGCCGGGCCGATTGCCATGCAACTGTCGCTGACCCCGGCCCAGCGCCTGTGGATCAAGGGCAAGGGCCAGCTGGTACTGGGCACTTCGGCGCCGGACTACCCGCCGTTCGACATGACCGCCAGCGGCCGGGACTACGAAGGCCTGACCGCCGATTTCGCCGGGTTGATTGGCTCAGCCCTGGACCTGCCCATCCAGGTAAAGCGCTTCGCCACCCGCCAGGATGCGGTCAAGGCCCTGGCCCAAGGGCAGATCGACCTGCTGGGCAGCACCAACGGCTACGAGGCGGCAACTCCCGGCATTGCCCTGTCCAAGCCCTACGCGGTCGACCAGCCGGTGCTGGTCACCCGCGAGAACGAGGCGCGCCCGCTCGACATGGGCCTGGCCGGCCTGCGCCTGAGCATGGTCTATCACTACCTGCCGATGGACGAGGTACTGGCCAGTTATCCGGACGCCACCATCCAGTCCTACCCCTCCTACCAGAACGCCCTCAACGCCGTGGCCTTCGATCAGGCCGATGTGTTTCTCGGTGACACCATCTCGACCCATTACCTGATCAACCAGGGCCATTTGCAGAACATCAAGATGGCCAATTTCGGCAAGCACGAACCGGTCGGTTTCAGCTTTGCCGTGCAGCGCAGCAACCAGCCTTTGCTGGAACTGATCAACGCCACCCTCGACAGCGTCTCCAGCAGCACCCGCGAAAGCATCTTCAAACGCTGGAGCGCCGGCAGCGACGTGCTGCTCACCGACCGCAAGCTGCAGCTGTCGCAACGCGAAGAGCGCTGGCTCAGCGGCCACCCGGTGGTGCGCGTGGTGGTCAACGAAACCGCCGCGCCGCTGACTTTTTTTGACAGCGCCGGCAATTTTCGCGGCATCGCCGCCGATCTGCTGGAGCTGATCCGCCTGCGCACCGGGTTGCGTTTCGAGGTACAACGGGCCAGCGGCATCAGTGACATGATCGACCGCCTCAACCATGACCAGGCCGATGTCATTGCGGCAATTTCCCCCAGCCCGCGGCGCGCGGGCACCCTGGCGATCAGCCGCCCCTACCTGGAAAACTCCTACGTCCTACTGACACGCAAAGGCAGCGACCAGCCGGACTCGCTGGAGCAGATGAACGGCCGGCGCCTGGCCCTGACCCGCGACAGCCCGCTGTTCGAAGACTTGCGCCAGCGTTTTCCCGGCATCCAGCTGATCGAAACGGAAAGCACCTTCTTCTCAACCTCACTGCTGGCCAGCGGGCATGTCGATGCGGCCATCACCGCGCTGATCAACGCCAACTTCAGCCTGGCCTCCCAGCGCGACCTGACGATCCGCGCCTCGGTCGGCGCCGAGCCTGCGACCTTCGCCATGGCCACGGCGCGAGGCGCCCAGGAGCTGGCGTCAATCCTCGACAAGGCGTTGCTGAGCATCGCCCCGGAAGAGCTGGGCATCATCAACAGCCGCTGGCGTGGCTACAGTACCGAAACCGACGCCTATTGGCAGAAGTACCAGCGCCTGATCCTCCAGGTTGTACTGGGTACCAGCCTGCTGTTGCTGCTGTCGCTGGCCTGGAACGCCTGGATGCGCCGCCAGATCAAGCAGCGCGAGGCCGCCGAGCGCGCCCTCAACGACCAGCTCGAGTTCATGCGCGCACTGCTCAACGGTACCCCCCACCCGATGTACGTTCGCGATCGTGCCGGGTTGCTGCAAAGCTGCAACGACAGTTACCTGGAAGCGGTGCAGGCGCGCCTTGAGGACGTCCTCGGCAAGCGCATCCAGGACAGCACCCTGGGCGACAGCTGCTATGCCAGCCAGATCCAGGCCGATTACCAGAAGGTCATGCGCGAAGGCATTCCGCTGATCGTTGACCGGCCCCTGCTGCTCAGGGAACGGGAACTGACCATCTATCACTGGATCCTGCCTTACCGCGACTCGCTTGGCGAAGTACAGGGCATCATTGGCGGCTGGATCGACATCAGCGAGCGCCGCCAGCTGATCCAGGACCTGCGCCTGGCCAAGCAACGCGCCGACGATGCCAATCGCGCCAAAAGCGTGTTCCTGGCGACCATCAGCCACGAAATCCGCACGCCGATGAACGCCATCATCGGCATGCTCGAACTGACCCTCAAACGGGGCGACCAGGGGCATATCGACCGACCGGCCATCGAAGTGGCCTACAACTCGGCGAGAGAACTGCTGGCCTTGATCGGCGACATTCTCGACATGGCCCGTATCGAGTCCGGCCACCTGAGCCTGGCACCAGAGCCCGTTAACCTGGCCGAGCTGGTCGAGTCGGTCGGGCGCGTGTTCGATGGCGTGGCCCGCCAGAAAGACCTGCGCCTGAACCTGGACATCGCCACGCAAGCACGCTGCGAAGTATTGCTCGACCCGCTGCGGTTCAAGCAGATTCTTTCCAACCTGGTCAGCAATGCGATCAAGTTCACCGAACAGGGTCAGGTCACTGTGCACCTGGTTCTGGAGCCCGGCCCGCAAGCGGATCACCCGACCCTGAAGATAACGGTCGAGGACAGCGGCATCGGCATTCGCCCGCAAGACCAGCAGCGCCTGTTCCTGCCCTTCGCCCAGGCCGATCCGGACAGCAACCTGGCCCGCAGCGGCACCGGCCTGGGCCTGGCCATCAGCCGCGACCTGTGCCAGTCGATGGGCGGCAACCTGAGCTTGCACAGCGTGTTCGGCCAGGGCACCCGTGCGTGCATCAGCATGCCCCTGACCCTGCTGGCTGAAACGGCCAAGCCGGACTCCCCCGTAGCGGTGCCCTGTGCGGTGCTGCCAGCGCTGCGGATCCTGGTGATCGATGACCATCCGGCAAACCTGCTGCTGATCGCCCAGCAGTTGAACTTTCTCGGGCTCGAACACGCCAGTGCCGACAATGGTTTCAGCGGCCTCAACGCCTGGCGTCAGGCGCACTTCGATGTGGTAATCGTCGACTGCAACATGCCGCAAATGAACGGCTACCAGTTCACCCAGGCGTTGCGCGACCACGAGCGACAGTACCAATGGTCACCCTGCACCATTCTCGGCTACACCGCCAATGCCCAGCCGGAAGTGCGCGAACGTTGTCGCCAGGTCGGCATGGATGATTGTTTGCTCAAGCCTATCAGCCTCAACGCCTTGGGCCAGCGCCTGGCCCGGGCGCCACTGATGAGCGCCCGGCCGGCGCCGCCTGCGCAGTTGCCGTTCGATCTGCAAGGGCTGGAGCCTGTGGTCGGCAACAGCATCAACGACCTGCGCCAGTTGCTTGAAGAACTGCTGCGCAGCTTCAAGCGCGACGGCGCCCAACTCAAGGCGCTCGACCCTGGCCGCGATGTAGCGCAAATGATGAGCCAGGCGCACAAGATTCTCGGCCCGGCGCGGATCATTCAGGCCAACGGCCTGATCCACGCCTGCGAACAGCTCGAGGCCGATTGCCAGGCCAACCTGGCGCCGGCCATGCTGGAGCGTCGGCAACGGCAGATCCTGCACATCCTCTCGGTGCTTGAGCAGGCATTACAAGGGTATTTGCACGAACACTTGCCGGAGCAGCGCTGTTCCAGCGGCACCACCTGAACAGGCGGCGGGGGAGCAGAAACGAAAACGGCGGCCACTGGGGCCGCCGTTTCAGCAGGATCAGGAAGCCGGGTTGACCGATTTTTCCGGATACCAGGCGTCCAGCAACGGGCTGACTTCAATCTTGGTCAGTTCGCTGCGGCCCTTGAGCCAGGCTTCAACAGCAGCGCGCTGCTCTTCAGTGACAGAACCACGGGTGGCCTTGCAGACCAGACCGAAGTCGTCGCCGCCAACATAGTCCAGACCATTGGCATCCATGGCGTCAGCCAGGAATGCATCGAGGAAGGCGTCAATGGCTTCGTCGGACAGATCTTCCTTGAAATCCAGGTTCAGCTCAAAACCCAGCTCCTGGAATTCATCCACGCAGAGTTTTTTGCGCAGACGGCGGGAACGGTTAGTGGCCATGAAACAATCCTCTTGAGTATTAACGCGCGGCACTTTACCAGTTTCACCGCGCGATTGCCGGAATAAAAGCCGATAAGCTGTTGTTTGATCCTGTATTCACAGGCCCATGGGCGTTCTGCTTGGGGCATAATGCGCGCTATATTTTTCCGTATCGGGGCCTTCACCTTTTTTCGCTCCGTTTTTTTCACCCCTCGCTCGCAGGGTTTTATCGCACATGATCAGATCTCTTCGCCCTCTTCTGCTTGCCGGCCTGCTGATGCCCCTGGCGCTTTCCAGCCACGCCGCCGCGGTCAACACCACGCTTTCGCCAAAAGTGCAGCAGGCGCTGAAAACCAACAAATTGCAGGACTCGGCCCTGTCGCTGGTCATGCTGCCGCTCAACGGCCCGGGCACACCGACCGTGTTCAATGCCGATGTCTCGGTCAACCCGGCCTCGACCATGAAGCTGGTCACCACCTACGCCGCCCTGGAAATGCTCGGCCCCACCCACCAGTGGAAAACCGAGTTCTACAGCGACGGTCCGCTGCGCAACGGCGTGCTGCAGGGCAACCTGTACCTCAAGGGCGGCGGCGACCCGAAGCTGAACATGGAAAAGCTCTGGCTGCTGATGCGCGACCTGCGCGCCAATGGCGTACAGACCATCAGCGGTGACCTGGTGCTCGACCGCAGCCACTTCATCCAGCCACAACTGCCGCAGTTCAACGATGATGGTGGCGACGAAAACAAACCCTTCCTGGTCAAGCCCGACTCGCTGCTGATCAACCTCAAGGCGCTGCGCTTCGTCGCCCGCAACGATGGGGGCAAGGTGCTGGTGTCAGTCGAGCCGCCGATTGCCAACATCCGCATCGACAACCAGGTCAAGGCGGTCAACACCAAGCAGTGCAGCGGCGACGTGCGCTACAACCCGGTGGTGCAAGCTGACGGCGTCAGCGTCGTGGTCAGCGGCCAGCTGGGTGATGGCTGCAACTCGCAGACCTACCTGTCGCTGCTCGATCACCCGACCTACGCCGCCGGCGCCGTGCGCGCCATCTGGAACGAACTGGGGGGTAGCATCCAGGGCCGTGACCGGGTCGACAACGTGCCGAAAAGCGCGCGTCTGCTGGCCCGCGCCTACTCCCCGGACCTGGTGGAAATCATCCGCGACATTAACAAATACAGTAACAACACCATGGCCCAGCAGCTGTTCCTGAGCCTGGGCGCGCAGTTCCGTACCGACGCCGACGGCGACGACGCCCGCGCCGCCCAACGCGTGGTGCGCCAGTGGCTGGCGAAAAAGGGCATCACCGCGCCGCACCTGATCATGGAAAACGGCTCGGGCCTGTCCCGCGCCGAACGGGTCAGCACCCGGGAAATGGCCGCCCTGCTGCAAGCGGCCTGGAACAGCCCGTACGCTGCCGAGTTCATCAGCTCGATGCCGCTGGTGGGCATGGACGGCACCATGCGCAAGCGCCTCAAGCGCACCGCCATGACCGGTGAGGCGCACATCAAGACCGGCACCCTGAACACCGTGCGCGCCATCGCCGGCTTCAGCCGCGACAGCAACGGCAACACCTGGGCGGTCGCGGCGATCCTCAACGACCCCAAACCCTGGGGGGCTTCTGCCGTGCTCGACCAGGTCCTGCTCGACCTGTACCGCCAGCCGAAACTGGTCAACAGCACCGCCGCCGTTCAGCCCTGAGCCTGACTCAGGGCAGTTCGCCCTCGACCCGGTCGCGGCCAGCCTGCTTGGCCGCGTAGACCCCCGAGTCGGCGCGTAGCAGCAAGGCATCGGCGCCCTCCCCCGGGCGCCAGCCGGCCACGCCGAAACTCGCCGTGACCATCCCCACCCCGTCCACCGGCACGCTGCGCAGGCCCTGCCAGAGCTCCATGGCCAGGCTGTAGGCCTGCTCGGCATTGCTGCCCGGGCACAACACCATGAATTCCTCGCCACCCAGGCGGCAGAACACATCGGTACGGCGCAGGCGGTGATTGATGCGCTGGCACAGGCTGCGCAGCACATGATCGCCCACGGCATGGCCGTACAAGTCGTTGATGCGCTTGAAGTGGTCGATATCGAGCATGATCACCGCCAGGTCCTGGCTGTCGCGCTGGGCCCGCTCAAGCTCGGCCTTGAGCCGCTCCTGAAAGTAGCGGCGGTTGTGAATGCCGGTCAGTGAGTCGGTTACCGACAACGCCCGCAGCTCCTCCTCGACGCGCTTCAGATCGGAGATATCAGTCAGGTAGCCGTGCCACAGAGTACCGCCCTGCTCGGCCGGCTCCGGCGTGGCTTCGCCGCGGATCCAGCGCATCCCGGCCACCGGCAGCAGCACCCGGTACTCTTCGCGCCAGGGCGTGAGGTGATCAGCGGAATAGCGGATCGAGGCGCGCACCCGTTCCAGGTCATCGGGGTGGATACGCTCGAACACGGCCGTGGCGTCCTCGCGCAGGCGCTGCGGTTCGATCTCGTAGATATCGCGCAAGCCCTCGCTGGCATAGCTGAAGCACGAGCTGCCGTCGGGGTCGAGGCGAAACTGGTAAATGCCGCCGGGCACCTCGGCGCTGAGCTTTTCCAGCAACCGGTCGCGGGCCGCCAGGGCCTCATGCACGCGCTTGCGCTCGGTAACGTCGATGCAGATGGCCAGGTGGCCGACCCACAGGCCGTGCTCATCGAGCACCGCGCTGACCATCATGTTAGCCAGCAGGTGGCTGCCATCCTTGCGCAACAGGGTCCACTCACCAGGCTCGCTCTCACCCTCCTGGACGGTCTCGGCGAACATCGCCTGGGCCGGGCTGACCTCGCGCCCATAACGCTGGCTCAAGGCGCGGGCCCGGGCCTGCAGCTCCTCTGGCGAGACCAGCTCTTCCAGGGTCAGGCGGCCGATGACTTCAGCGCTGTGGTAGCCGAGCATGCGTTCGGCGCCAGCGTTAAAGGTACTGATCACCCCGCGCAGGCTGGTGGCAATGATCGCCACCTGGGTGGCGGCATCGAGCACGCTGCGCAGCTGGTTGTGGGTATCGCGCAGCGACTGTTCGCTGACGCGCAACTCGGCGGTGCGCTGCTCGACCAGGGTCAGGGCACGCTGGCGCTGGCCGAACAGGCTGAACAGCAAGGCGCTGAGCAACAGGCTGAGCAGGCCGCCAAGCAGCACCACGGCAACGACCGCCGAGGAGCGATTGGCGTCCATGAAGGCAAGGCTGGGCTGGATATCCAGTTGATAGTCGTGATCGGCCAGGCGCAACAGGTGGGTGGCGGTCAGATCGGTGTCGGCCCCCTGGTTGCCGGATTGGAACAACACCTCATGCTGGCCCTGCCCGGACAGATCAAGAATGCGCACCACCAGGTTGTCCTCGCTCGGGTTGGGCAGCCCCTCGGCCATCAGCTGCTGCAGGCTGATCACCGCCAGTACGTAGCCATCTGGTGGGGCGGCGGCGCTGCCCGGGGCAAAAACGGGCGCCACCATCAATACCCCGCGGGCGAAGGCCGGGTCGACATGGGTCAGGTTCAAGGGTGCCGACACCGCCATGCTGCCGGGCTGGCGGGCACGGTCGAGGGCCGCCTGGCGCAGCGGCTGGGAGAGCATGTCCAGACCCAGGGGCTGGACCTGGTGGCTGGAGGCCTGGGTGTACAACAGTGGGTAATAGAGCGCACGCTCAGCCGCTACCTGCAGGCTGCCAGCGTCATTCAGTTCGTGGATGGCAAAGGGCTTGCCGAGGAGTTGCGCGGCGCTGCGCTCAAACGCTTGACGCTCATCGCCCGCCACCCGCGGCGCCCAGGCGTAGGCCTGGGTCCGGTACAACAGGGGCTTGGCGTAGCCGTTGAACTCGGCGAGAGTGACGCTTTCGGAGAACACGAAGAAGCGGCGCAAGCCATCGAGACGCTGCACCTGGTCCTCGAAACGCTCTTCGATACGGCTGTAACGCTCACTGGCGAGCAGTTCGAAGCGTTGACGCAACTGCTGGCGGTACAGGTCATGGGTGGCCAGCGCCAGCAGCGCAGTCAACAGGCCGCCGGCGACAAATGCCACGCCGGCCACCAGCCAGGCGGACACTTCCTCGCTGACAAAGCCGAGCATCTTCGGACGAGCGGCGTGCATCGACATAGAAAGCACTCAAAACGCCAGCGTCCAGCGGATCGCGGGCTCTGATTGAGTTATAGCCATTAGCCATTAACGTAGCAATCATCACCCTCGACAATCAGCCAATCAGCGCGCCTGAATTTTCCAGGCCCGGTGAATCTTGCTGTTACGGGCAAAGTCCGGGTCCAGGGTCTGGACACTGATCTCTTCCACCGCGTAGCGCTCAGCCAGGTTTTCGTCGAGCTGGAACTTGCGGAAGTTGTTCGAGAAGTACAGCACACCGCCCGGCGCCAGGCGCGCCACGGCCAGGTCAAGCAACTCGACATGATCGCGCTGCACGTCGAACACGCCTTCCATACGCTTGGAGTTGGAGAAGGTCGGCGGATCGATGAAGATCAGCTCGTATTCCTCGCGACAGGCTTGCAGCCAGGCCATGACATCGCCCTGCTCCAGGCGATTCTTGTCCGAGAAGCCATTGAGCGACAGGTTGCGCCGCGCCCAGTCCAGGTAAGTCTTGGACAGGTCAACACTGGTGGTGCTGCGCGCGCCGCCCTTGGCCGCATGCACACTGGCGGTGGCGGTGTAGCAGAACAGGTTGAGGAAGCGCTTGCCGGCAGCCTCGCGCTGAATGCGCAGGCGCATCGGGCGGTGGTCGAGGAACAGCCCGGTGTCGAGGTAATCGGTGAGGTTGACCAGCAGCTTGACGCCGCCTTCCTGCACTTCGAGGAACTGCCCCTGGGCGCTCTGGCGCTCGTACTGGCGGGTACCGCTCTGACGCTCGCGACGCTTGACCACCACGCGGCTCTGGTCGATGCCCAGGGCCTGAGGGATCGCTGCCAGGGCGTCGAACAGACGCGCCTGGGCCTTTTCCGGGTCGATCGAGCGCGGCGCGGCGTATTCCTGCACGTGCACCCAGTCCTGGTACAGGTCGATGGCCAGGGCGTACTCGGGCATGTCGGCATCGTACAGGCGGTAGCAACTGACGTTCTCGCGCTTGGCCCACTTGCCCAGTTGCTTGAGGTTCTTCTGCAGGCGGTTGGCGAACATCTGCCCGCCCTCGCTCAGGCGTGCCGGCTCACTGGCCACGGCGGCCGGGGTACGCGGTTCGGCTGCTTCGCCATTGCGCTCGGGCTGACGGCGCTCGCCGGTGACGAACTGGTCGGGCTGAACCTTGATCAGCAGCAGCTTGCACGGCAAGGCGCCGTTCCAGAAGGCATATTGCTTGTGGCTGCGGATGCCCATGCGCTTGCCCAGGTCCGGGGCGCCGGTGAACACCGCCGCTTCCCAGTTCAGGCAGGCCTGACGCAGGCGCTCGCCGAGGTTCTGGTAGAGGTACAGCAGGCTCGCTTCGTCGCCCAGGCGCTCGCCGTACGGCGGGTTGCAGATCACCAGGCCTTTCTGGTTCTGGTCCGGGCGCGGCTCGAAGCTGCCGACTTCGCCCTGGTAGATCTTCACCCAGTCACTCAGGCCGGCGCGCTCAACGTTGTTGCGGCCCGGCTGGATCAGCCGCGGGTCGGCCTCATAGCCGCGAATCCACAGCGGCGGGCGGGCCAGGCCGGCTTCGGCACGGGCCAGCGCCTCATCATGGAGTTTGCGCCAGAGGGCCGGCACGTGGCCGAGCCAGGCGCTGAAGCCCCAACGCTCGCGGCGCAGGTTCGGTGCGATATCGGCGGCGATCATTGCGGCTTCGACCAGGAAGGTCCCCACACCACACATCGGGTCGGCCAGGGCGCCGCCCTCGGCAGCGATGCGTGGCCAGCCAGCGCGGATCAACACCGCGGCCGCGAGGTTTTCCTTGAGCGGCGCCGCACCTTGCTGCAGGCGGTAGCCGCGCTGGTGCAGGCTGTGGCCGGACAGGTCCAGGGACAGGATCGCCTCGCCACGCTCCAGGCGCAGGTGCACGCGCAGGTCCGGGTTGAGCTTGTCGACCGACGGGCGCTCGCCGCTGCTGGTACGCAGCTTGTCGACAATTGCATCCTTGACCTTCAAGGCGCCGAAGTGGGTGTTGTCGATACCCGAGCCGTGGCCGCTGAATTCCACCGCCAGCGAGCCGCTGGCCTCCAGGTGATCCTGCCACTCGACTTCGTTGACGCCGTCGTAGAGGTCGTCGGCGTTCTTCATGTTGAAGCGCTTGAGCACCAGCAGTACGCGGTTGCCCAGGCGCGACCACAGGCACAGCCGGTAGGCGGTTTCCATGTCGGCCGTGCCGCGGATCGCCGAAGTGTGCTCGCGCACTTCTTCAAGGCCGAGGCCGCGGGCTTCTTCGGCAAGCAGGCCTTCAAGGCCTTTGGGACAGGTGAGGTAAAGTTCGAAACGGTCCGACATGGGGTATCCAGAGCCTTGAGCAATAAAGTGGAGAGGCAAGCGCATCGCCCTTCCGATGTTTAATCGAACGCCTTTCCACAGCGTTCGAGTGGCGCTTTATCTCGCGCCGGGCCGCCCGCCAATCCGACTTTTGCCGAGGGCTGAAAAGTCTTTGATTGCCGGGCAGAACGAAAAATTCAGGCAAAGAACCGGGAAAAATGACCCTTCGTCGTTTTGCCGGTGTTGTTACAAATTATCACACAGCGATGGCCAGATGACTTTGCAGCAGGTCAAACCCTGATCATAGCGGGCTTTGCGCCAGATCCTAATCAGACGCATTTATTTACTTATCCTGTGACCCTATGAAAGGTTACGTCCTTATGACAAAACGATCATTCACACTGTGTCCTGCATTGGTTAGAACTGGTCTCAGGTTGTCACCGCAACGGGGCAACACATCCGCTCGCGACGCCGGCAGCGAGCGCAAACCGGCAGAACGATTCTGCCCGACCTTCTAGAGGTCGACGGGACATTACAGTCAACAAGTGAGGGCAACACCCTATGAGAAGACTTAAGCGTGATCCGTTGGAACGAGCTTTTTCACGTGGCTACCAATATGGGGTCACCGGCAAATCCCGCGAGCTTTGCCCCTTTACTCTACCGTCTGTACGCCAGGCATGGATCAATGGCTGGCGCGAAGGACGCGGCGACAACTGGGACGGTATGACCGGCACTGCGGGTATCCATAGACTCAACGAACTTCACGCCGTTGGCTGAACGAGGAACTGAATCCGATTACCATGCGCGCCCTATCCGGGCGGCGGGCTGAGGCCCAGGGGCCCCTTGAGGGGGCCCTTTTTTATGCCTGCGGTTTCAGCGCCCCATGGCGGCGATGGCGTCCACTGCCTCGCGGATCAGGGCCGGGCCCTTGTAGATGAACCCCGAGTAGATCTGTACCAGGCTGGCACCGGCAGCAATCTTCTGCGCCGCATGCTTGCCTTCGGTAATCCCGCCCGCGGCGATGATCGGCAACTTGCCGCCCAGCTCGCCAGCCAGCACCTTGACGATATGGGTGCTTTTTTCCAGCACCGGCGCGCCCGACAGGCCGCCTGCTTCGTCACCATGCTGCAGGCCTTCGACGCCTTCACGGCCGAGGGTGGTATTGGTGGCGATCACCGCGTCCATACCCGACTCGACCAGGGCTGCGGCGACCAGCGCGGTTTCTTCGTCGCTCATGTCCGGGGCGATCTTGATCGCCAACGGCACATGCTTGCCGCGTTCGGTCACCAGTTGCGAGCGGCGCTCGGCCAGGGCGTCGAGCAGTTGCTTGAGCGAATCACCGAACTGCAGGCTGCGCAGGCCCGGGGTGTTCGGCGAGCTGACGTTGACGGTGATGTAGCTGGCCTGGTCGTAGACCTTGTCGAGGCAGATCAGGTAATCGTCGACCGCGCGCTCGACCGGAGTGTCGAAGTTCTTGCCAATATTGATGCCGAGGATGCCGCTGTATTTGGCGGCGCGCACACGGTTGAGCAGGTTGTCGACACCCAGGTTGTTGAAGCCCATGCGGTTGATGATCGCTTCGGCTTCCGGCAGGCGGAACAGGCGCGGCTTGGGGTTGCCCGGCTGTGGACGCGGGGTGACGGTGCCGATCTCGACAAAACCGAAACCCAGCTGGGCAAAACCGTCGATGGCCGCGCCGTTCTTGTCCAGACCCGCCGCCAGCCCGACCGGGTTGGCGAAGTTCAGGCCCATGACAGTGACCGGCAAGGAAGCCGGCGCCTTGGTCAGCAAGCCGTTGAGGCCCAGACGGCCACCGGCGCCGATCAGGTCCAGGGACAGGTCATGGGAGGTCTCCGGGGAGAGCTTGAACAGCAGCTGGCGGGCCAGGGTATACATGGGCGGGTTTAGCTCGACGTGAGTGAGGGGGCGATTATAGCGGTGGCGTCGCCCGGGGGACAGGGCCGCCTTGGCATATGCGTTGCTTGCACCCTGATCAAACGCCTGCCACGCGAGCGGTACGGCCTGACCTTCGACACAGGCGCAATGACGTGACCAACCCTATTCCCGCAACCTCGCTGGCCTGGGTCAACGGCAGCGATGCCCCGGAAAAGCCCTGCCTGAATCTCGGTTTCATGGCCCTGAGCGATTGTGCCTCGGTGGTGGTGGCCGCGACCCAGGGTTTCGCCCAGACCTACGGCCTGACCCTGAACCTGCAGCGCCAGAGCTCCTGGGCCGGCCTGCGCGACAAGCTGGCCAGCGGCGAGCTGGATGCCGCGCATAGCCTGTACGGCCTGATCTACGCGCTGCAACTGGGCATCGGCGGTAGTCCGGCCGCCGACATGGCGGTGCTGATGGGCCTGAACCAGAACGGCCAGGGCATCAATCTGTCCGCTGCGCTGCAACGTCAGGGCGTGACCAGTCCCGAGGCATTGGAGCGCTTCGTGCACCAAAGCAGGACAAAACTGACCTTTGCACAGACTTTTCCTACCGGCACCCATGCCATGTGGCTGTATTACTGGCTGGCCAGCCAGGGCATCCACCCCTTGCATGACGTCAACAGCGTGGTGGTGCCGCCAGGCCAGATGCTCGCACACCTGCAAGCAGGACGCATCGACGGATTTTGCGTCGGCGAACCCTGGTCGGCAGGCGCCATCGAACAGGGCCAGGGCTTCACCCTGGCCACCAGCCAATCAATCTGGCCGGATCACCCGGAAAAAGTCCTGGGTTGCACCCGGGCCTTTGTCGAACAGTATCCGAACAGTGCGCGGGCCCTGGTGATGGCGGTGCTGACCGCCAGCCGCTTTATCGAGCAGAGCCGCGAAAACCGCCGCAGCACCGCGCAACTGCTCAGCAGCAAGGCCTACCTGGATGCGCCGTTGTCGAGCATCGAGCCGCGCCTGCTCGGCCACTACCAGGACGGCCTGGGCAACCAGTGGCAGGATCGCCACGCTTTGCGCCTGTATGACCAGGGCCGGGCCAACTTGCCGTACCTGTCCGATGGCCTGTGGTTCATGACCCAATTCCGCCGCTGGGGCCTGCTGCGTGAAGACCCCGATTACCTCGCCGTAGCCCGCCAGGTGCAGCAACTGGCGCTGTACCGCGACGCCGCCACGGCGGTCGGCGTGCCCTGCGCAGGTTCCGACATGCGTAGCAGCCAGCTGATCGATGGCAGCCGCTGGGATGGCAGCGACCCGCACGGCTACGCCCGCAGCTTTCGTCTGCACGCGCTGGCCGAGCCGCCCGCCGCCCTCGCCCGACGCTGAACGGAGACGCTCTCATGCTGCGAATCCTGCTAATCGACGACACCGCGAAAAAAGTCGGTCGCCTCAAGGCTGCGCTGGTCCAGGCCGGCTTCGAAGTGATCGAAGAGTCGGGCCTGACCATCGACCTGCCGGCACGCGTCGAAACGGTGCATCCGGACGTGGTGCTGATCGATACCGAGTCACCGGGTCGTGATGTCATGGAGCAAGTGGTGCTGGTCAGCCGTGACCGGCCGCGACCGATCGTCATGTTCACCGACGAGCACGACCCCGGGGTGATGCGCCAGGCGATCCAGGCGGGGGTCAGCGCCTACATTGTCGAAGGCATCCAGGCTACGCGCTTGCAGCCGATCCTCGATGTGGCCATGGCCCGCTTTGAAAGCGACCAGGCGCTCAAGGCCCAACTGCAGGCCCGCGACCAGCAACTGGCAGAGCGCAAGCGCATCGAACTGGCCAAGGGCCTGTTGATGAAAATGAAGGACTGCAACGAAGAACAGGCCTACACCCTGATGCGCCGCCAGGCCATGAGCAAGCAGCAGAAGCTGATCCAGGTGGCCGAGCAGATCATTGCCATGAGCGACCTGCTCGGCTGAAGCACTCTGGCCCGGCTCTTGCTATCACCACAGCACAGGTAGCCAACGGCGGTTGCCCCCTTCACGACAAAGACGTCGCACCCCCACTCGCGCCAGCGGGTCGGGTGGCGACGTCTTTTTCGTTTCCGTCCCTGTTCAACGAGGTGTTCGATGAATACGAGTTTCTGGAAGTCCGGGCATGTCCCCACCCTGTTCGCCGCCTTTTTGTATTTCGACCTGAGCTTCATGGTCTGGTACCTGCTCGGCCCGCTGGCGGTGCAGATTGCCGCCGACTTGCAACTGACCACCCAGCAGCGCGGGCTGATGGTGGCCACGCCGATCCTGGCCGGGGCGATCCTGCGCTTTGTCATGGGCCTGCTGGTGGACCGCCTGTCACCCAAGATCGCCGGGCTGATCGGCCAGGTGATTGTCATCGTCGCACTGTTCTGCGCCTGGCGCCTGGGCATTCACAGTTATGAGCAAGCCTTGTTGCTCGGGGTGTTCCTCGGCGTTGCCGGCGCCTCGTTTGCCGTATCGCTGCCGCTGGCCTCGCAGTGGTACCCGGCGCAGCACCAGGGCAAGGCCATGGGCATCGCCGGTGCCGGCAACTCCGGCACGGTGTTCGCCGCCCTGCTGGCCCCGGCCCTGGCCGCAGGCTTTGGCTGGAACAACGTGTTCGGTTTTGCCGTGATCCCGCTGTTGCTGACCCTGGTGCTGTTCAGCCTGCTGGCGCGCAACGCCCCCGAACGGCCCAAACCGAAAGCCGTGGCCGACTACCTCAAGGCCCTGGGCGATCGCGACAGCTGGTGGTTCATGTTCTTCTACAGCGTCACCTTCGGTGGCTTTATCGGCCTGGCCAGTGCCCTGCCCGGCTACTTCAACGACCAGTACGGCCTGAGCCCGGTGACCGCAGGCTACTACACCGCCGCCTGCGTCTTTGCCGGCAGCCTGATGCGCCCGTTGGGCGGCGCCCTGGCCGATCGCTTCGGCGGCATCCGCACCCTGCTGGCGATGTACAGCGTTGCCGCCATCTGCATTGCCGCCGTCGGCTTCAACCTGCCCAGCGCAGTGGCTGCCCTGGCCCTGTTCGTCAGCGCCATGCTCGGCCTGGGTGCCGGCAACGGCGCGGTGTTCCAACTGGTGCCGCAACGCTTTCGCCAGGAAATCGGCGTGATGACCGGGCTGATCGGCATGGCCGGCGGCATCGGCGGCTTTCTGCTCGCTGCGGGCCTGGGGGCGATCAAACAGCACAGCGGCGACTATCAGCTGGGCCTGTGGCTGTTCGCCAGCCTGGGCATTCTTGCCTGGTTCGGCCTGCACGGCGTCAAGCAGCGCTGGCGCACCACCTGGGGCTCGGCAGCGGTGACTGCGGCGCGGGTTTGAGGATGACAACATGAGCCTGCAACTGAGCTTTGCCCAGGCCAGCGCCAGCGGCCCCCGGGAGGAAAACCAGGACGCCCTGCGCCTGGTCACCCCCAACCCGGAACTGGCCGCCAGCAAAGGCTACCTGTTCGCCCTCGCCGACGGCGTCAGCCAGTGCGCCGATGGCGGCCTGGCGGCGCGGGCCAGCCTGCAGGCGCTGGCCCTGGACTATTACGCCACGCCGGCCACCTGGGGCGTGGCCCAGGCCCTGGACCGCCTGCTACTGGCGCAGAACCGCTGGCTGCGTGCCAATGGCGGCGGCCAGCCGCTGCTGACCACGCTGAGCGCACTGGTGCTGCGTGGTCGGCGTTTTACCCTGGCGCATGTCGGTGATTGCCGGATCTACCGCTGGGCCGCCGGGCAACTGCAGCGCATCAGCGAAGACCACGTCTGGGACCAACCCGGCATGCAGCACGTGCTCAAGCGCGCCCTGGGCCTGGACCAGCACCTGCAGGTCGACTACCTGGAGGGCGAGCTGCAGGCCGGTGAGTGTTTCGTACTGCTCAGCGACGGCGTCTGGGCCAGCCTCAGCGAAGCGCAGATTCGCGCGGTGCTGCGCGAGCAGATCGACCTGCAGGACGCCGCCCAGACCCTGGTCAGCTCGGCTCACTACAGCGGCAGCCAGGACAATGCCAGCGCCCTGCTGGTGCGGGTCGAACAACTGGGTGCGAGCAACCTCGGTGATTCGCTGGCGCAATTGCAGCAATGGCCACTGCCGCCCGCCTTGCGCAGCGGGCAGACAATCGACGGCTGGCAGGTCGAGCGGGCGCTTGGCCACAGCCGCCAATCCTTGCTGTATCGCGTGCGCGACCCGCAGCAACAGGCATGGCTGCTGAAAACCCTGCCGGCCGAACGCAAAGATGAACCCGGCGCGCAGCAAGGCCTGCTGCTTGAAGAGTGGTTCCTGCGCCGGGTGGCCGGGCGCTACTTCCCCGAAGTGCACCCGGCCAGCCAGCGCCAGCACCTGTATTACCTGATGCGCGAGTACTCCGGGCAAACCCTGGCGCAACGGTTCGCCGCCAGCGGCCCCCTGCCGTTGGCGCAATGGCAGGCGCTGGCCCGGCAACTGTTGCAGGCGGTAGGCGCGCTGCACCGACGCAACATCCTCCATCGCGACATCAAGCCCGAGAACCTGCTCCTGGGCGATGACGGCCAGCTGCGCCTGCTGGATTTCGGCCTGGCGTTCTGCCCTGGTCTTTCTGAAGACCGCGCCCATGAGCTGCCGGGCACGCCCTCGTTTATTGCGCCGGAAGCCTTCGACGCCGAGCCGCCCAGCCCGCAACAGGACCTCTACAGCGTGGCGGTAACGCTGTACTACCTGCTCACCGGACATTACCCCTATGGCGAAATCGAAGCCTTCCAGCGCCCGCGCTTCACCCAGGCGATCAGCGCCGCCCGCTATCGCCCGGACCTGCCCGAATGGCTCGAGCACAACCTCGCTCAGGCACTGCTCGCCGACCCACGGCAACGCTTTGAAACCGCCGAGCAATGGCTGTTGCTGCTTGAACAGGGCGACCGCCAGGCGCTCAGCGTGCGCCCGCGGCCGCTGCTTGAGCGCGAGCCGCTGAAAGTCTGGCGCACCCTGGCGCTGCTGTCCCTGCTGCTTAACCTGATCCTGCTGATCAGCCTGCTAAAAGGCTGACAGCCCCTATGCCGATGAGGAAAACCCGATGCATGCGAAAGTCTGGCTGATTGGTGCAGGCCCCGGTGATCCGGAGCTGCTGACCCTCAAGGCGGTACGCGCCCTGGGGGAAGCCGAAGTGGTGCTGATCGACGACCTGGTCAACCCGCACATTCTTCAACACTGCCCGCAGGCGCGGGTGGTTGCCGTGGGTAAGCGCGGCGGATGCCGCTCCACGCCGCAAGCCTTCATTCAGCGCCTGATGCTGCGCTATGCCCGTCAGGGCCGCTGCGTAGCGCGGCTCAAGGGTGGTGACCCGTGCATCTTTGGCCGCGGCGGCGAAGAGGCGGCCTGGTTGCAGGCTCATGGCGTCGAAACCGAGCTGGTCAATGGCATTACCGCAGGCTTGGCCGGCGCGACCCAATGCGGTATCTCGCTGACCTTGCGCGGCGTCAGCCGTGGCGTGACCCTGGTCACCGCCCACACTCAGGACGACAGCCCGTTGAACTGGCAGGCGCTGGCCCAGGGCGGAACTACCCTGGTGGTGTACATGGGCGTGAGCAAGCTGGAGGACGTGCAGCAGGGCTTGCTGGCAGGTGGCCTGGCGGCGCAGACGCCGGTGGCCATGATCGAGAATGCCTCGCTGCCTCAGCAGCGCGAGCAACGCAGCACGCTGGCGCAGCTGTGCCAGGACGCCGCCCGCTTCAAGCTGTGCAGCCCGGCGATTGTGGTGATCGGCGAGGTGGCAGCAGCGCACAGCGCAGTGCTGCAGCAACTGACAGCCTGAATCGCAGGCAAAGAAAAGCCCGGCCTAGGCCGGGCTTTTCAGTAGCGCCTGGACCAATTACTTGGCTTGGGCTTCTACTTGTGCTTCTACGCGACGGTTAACAGCGCGACCAGCGTCGGTGGCGTTGTCAGCAACCGGACGGGTTTCACCGTAGCCAACCGACTCAACGCGGTTCGACTCAACACCGTACTGGTTGGTCAGAACTTGCTTAACGGCGTTTGCACGACGCTCAGACAGTTTCTGGTTGTAAGCGTCAGGACCGACGGAGTCAGTGTGACCTTCAACAGTGGTGGTGGTCTGTGGGTACTGCTTCATGAAGTCAGCCAGGTTCTTGATGTCGCCGTAGCTGTTTGGCTTGACGACCGACTTGTCGAAGTCGAACTTGACGTCCAGCTCAACACGGACGACTTCAGCAACAGCTGGGCAGCCATCAGCGTCAACGGTAACGTTGGCTGGGGTGTCAGGGCACTTGTCGACGTTGTCGCAGACGCCATCGTTGTCGCTGTCGGAGCAGACTTCAGCGACTGGAGCAGGAGCGGCTTCAACCTTGCCACCGCTACCACCGAAGTTCAGACCCAGACCAACGGTCGGACCCCACTCGGTGTTGCCGTTGTCGATGTTGTACATGGCTTCAACGCCAGCACGGGCGAAGAACATGTCGGTGATGTACCACTTGGCGCCAGCGCCAACGTTGGCGAAGGTGGAGTGGTCACGGCCGTTACGGGTAGCTTGACCCAGGCTTTCGTGAGCGAAACCAGCCGAAACGTATGGACGCAGAGCGTCGCCGACGGTACCGAAGTGGTAGGTAGCGTCCAGCTTGGCCTTGGAACCTTTGATGTCTTTGTTGAAGACTTCGCCACGAGCGTTGTGAGTCTCGTTGTAGCCCAGGTCCAGGGACAGGTCGTCGGTCAGGAAGTAACCGAGGCGAACACCAGGATTGGTGCCGTCGTTCTTGAAGTTACGTTCGCTGTCGTAGTACTGCTTGGTGACGTTGCCTTCAATTTCGACTGCGCCTTGGCCTTGTGCCAGAGCGCCGAAGGAAGTTGCGGCTACAAGAGAACCAATGGCCAAGCCCAAGGTGTTTTTCAATTTCATCCGTTAAATCCCCATCTGGTGATAGTTAAGCAGTCCCACCAACATCCGGGGGACAACTCGACGGCAAGTCTAGCAGAACTTGCCGGTACGTTAGAGATATTTGCGCGCTACTAAGTTTCAGCAAGGCCCGCAAATTTCTCACGTAGCTTGTCAAGCGCACGCTTGTACCGCATTTTCGTTGCGCTCAGGCCCATGTGCATGATATCGGCGATTTCCTGAAATTCCAGTTCTGCGACAAATCGAAGCACCAGAATCTCGCGGTCAATCGGATTGACATGCACTAGCCATTTGTCCAGCCCGCCTTTCTCTTCCGGTTTTGGCGCCTTCTCTTCCGAGGCCTCCTCGAGTGGATCAAGACTCAAGGCATCCATCAGTCGACGTTTGCGCCGCTCCTTGCGGTACTGGGTGATGCATTCGTTGTAGGTGATGCTGTAGAGCCATGTCTTGAACTTCGATTTGCCCTCGAAGTTCTTCAGCCCATAGAGCACCTTGAGCATCACCTCCTGACAGACATCGTCAGCATCCCGATCGTTCCCTAAATAACGTGCACAGACGTTAAAAAGGGTCCGTTGGTAGCGGCGCATGAGCTCCTCATACGCGCGAGTAACATGAAACAGCTCCTCATGCGAACGCGCCACCAACTCCTCATCAGTGAGCTCGCGGGGGTCGTAACGCATGGGCAGCGAGTGAACTTTATTCAAAACGGATCTGGCCGACAGTCAGGTCAATGTCGCCGCATACCCCTGCCTGGGGCATTTTTGCGGCGGCATACATTAGCAGGATTTGCCCGGTTAGCGGCTATTGACTCGCTGCTCAAGCAGAATCCGGTTGGACAACGACACTAGTTCGCCATCATCGGTCAGCAGGGTCGTCTTGACCGTGCCGATCTCTTCGATCTGCCCTTCGACCTCGCCAATCCGCACTTGTTGGCCCACTTGATACAGTTCACGCACGTAAATTCCGGCCAGGATCTGCCCGGCGATTTCCCGGCTGCCCAGGCCCATGGCCAGCGCTACGGCCAGACCAACGGTAATCAAACCGATGACGATCACATGGTTGAGCAGGTCGGTCTTGACCTCAAGCTGGCTGATTGCCACCGAGATACTGATGATAATCACCAGGCCCTGGGCGATGCGCCCGACGCCTGCGGCATATTCCAGGCCGATGCCTTCGGCGGCGCCGCGTACCAGGCCGTTGACCAGTTGCGCCAGCAACACACCGGCCAGCAGTACCAGCGCCGCACCGAACACCTTCGGCAGGTACAGGGCGAGCATGTCGAGGGTCGCCGAGACGCGCTCAAGGCCCAGGGATTCAGCGGCCGAAACCAGGAAAATCAGCAGTACGAACCAGTAGACGATCTTGCCGATCAGGGTCGAGATCGGCACCTGGATGCCGACCCGGCTGAGCATCTTGGTCAGGCCAGTGCCGCCCATCAGGCGATCCAGGCCGAGCTTGGCCAGCAGTTTCGACAATAGGGTATCGAGCAGCTTGGCCACGACGAAACCGAGCAGCACCACAACCAGGGCGCCGAACAGGTTGGGAATGAAGTTCGCCACTTTGGTCCACAGCGCTGTCATCGCGGTGACCAGGCTCTGGGTCCAGAGATCAAGTTCCATATTCAATCGGCCTTATCAGCTTTACGGGCGGTAGCGTTACGGCGCACCGGCGCGACATGCGCCGAGCCATTGTTCACGGCAATCATCAGCGCCTGGCTCCAGCGGCCCAGCAGGCTGAACAGATCGCCCGCGCCAACCTGGCGGTTGGCGGTTTTCAGGACCCGGCCCAGGCAGGCGTCGTCGTCGCGGTCCTGACCGGACGGCGATGCCTTGAGCAGGTCTCGCAGGGATTCTTCAAACGGATCGTGCATAGGCACCTCGCGCAATATCTGTCAAAGACGAGGTCGCCAGACAACGGGTCACATGAACCGCCCAGGCAGTTTGTGACTGCATGTTCACAGATTTCATCTTCACACCCAGCGCAGGCGGCGGAACAGCCACCATTGCCCCAACGCCAGGGCCAGTACCAGCAGGCTGGCGAACAGAAAGCCGTAGGGGCTGTCGGAGCCGGGAATGCCGCCGACGTTGATGCCCAGAAGCCCGGTGACGAAACTCATGGGCAGGAAGATGCAGGTGATGATACCGAAGCGGTACATGGTCCGGTTCATCCGCTCGCTGCGGCGCCGGTCCTCGCTCTCGAGCACCAGGGCGGCGCGCTCACGGGTGAGATCCAGCTCTTCGAGGTAGCGGGTCAGGCTGTTGTTGAGCTCGTTCCAGTAGTCGGCATCGTCGGCGGCGAACCAGCTCCACTTGTTGCGCGCCAGTTGTGCGTAGATTTCCCGCTGCGGGTTGAGAAAGCGCCGCAGCCCCGCCGCACGCCGGCGGATCTGCTGCAGGCTGCCCTGATCCGGGGCATAGCGCTTGTCGGCTTCAAGCTGCTCTTCTTCGCCGTCAACCACTTCCGAGAGGTCGCTGATCAGCGCCTGGACCTTTTCGGTCAGCAGTTGGGCCATGCTCAGCAGCAGCTCGGAGGCGGTCTTCGGCCCTCGATTTTCGGCCAGTTGCTGGAGCAGCTCGTCACTGGCGCGCAACGGCCGCAGGCGCAGCGAGATCACCCGCTGGGCCTCGGCGAAGATGCGCACCGAGACCATGTCTTCGGGTTCAGCGCCGGGGTTTAAGTTGACCCCGCGCAAAAACAGCAGCATCTGCGCATCCGGCAGGGGCAGCAGGCGTGGACGGGTGTTTTCTTCCAGCAACAGGTCGCAGGCAAACTCGTTCAGGCCGCTGTCGTGGCGCAACCAGGTGCGGGTCTGCGGGTGGCTGCGGTCCCAGTGCAGCCACAGGCTTTCCTGGGGCTGCAACGCAAGGGCGTCCAGTTCAGTTCGGGCGATCGCACGGGCACCGCCTTTTCCATCCAGCACAAGGGCATGCACCAGCCCCCATTGCGCGTTTTCTTCCTCGAACATCCCTACCCCACTGACCGGTTTCAGAGCTTTACTCAGGCATTTTCAACGGGCTTGGCGAGACGATCACGCCATTGTTGTCGGCGTAGATGTATTCGCCCGGACGGAAGGTCACGCCGGCAAAGGTCACGGGGATGTTGAGTTCGCCAACACCGCGGCGTACCGATTTGAGCGGGTGGCTGGCCAGGGCCTGGACGCCGACGTCGGTCTGCGCCAGGACATCGACATCACGCACGCATCCGTAGATCACCAGGCCTTGCCAGTGATTCTTCGCCGCCTTTTCGGCGAGCATGTCGCCGAGCAGGGCATGGCGCAGCGAACCACCGCCATCGACCACCAGGACCTTGCCGGTGCCATCGAGCTCGACCTGCTCTTTTACCCGCGAGTTGTCCTCGAAGCACTTGATGGTGACGATCTCACCCCCGAAGGAGTCGCGGCCGCCGAAGTTGCTGAACATCGGCTCCAGCACCTGCACCAGTTCCGGGTAGGCGTCGCACAGATCGGGGGTGATGTAATGCATGGGAAACTCCTGTCGATTATCGAGACGATGAATGTCGCAGTTTCACTCAGTGAACGAGGCCCGGCGATGCGGCTTTAGGCCCAAGGCTACACGTCACTGCCGTTGCGGTCACCTTGGGCAAGGAGTCAGCGAACAGATGTTCGCTGAAAAACCCAAAAATGACCAAAACCTTCACAATCGTCATATCTTAACGGCATCAGCTCGCCGGCGAAACGGCTTGCGCCGCCTCCGGCAGCAACGCCGCCAGCGGATCCTGCAACCAACGCTCGACCAACGGCCAGACCTGCGCCTGCGCCGGCTTGCTGACCAGCATGTCGACATGACCAAAGTTGTCGAAGCCCTCTTCACGGCCCAGGCGGACAAACTGCTTGTGCTCGCTGCCCAGTTGCTCGAACAGCTTGCGACAGGCCCACACCGGGTCCTGGTGATCACCCGCGCCGGCCACCGCCAGCACTGGCACATCAACTTCGGCCAGCCCCGCCCACCAGTCACGATCCTTGTCGCCAAAGCGGCCAAACAGACCGAACCAGCGCATGCTTTCCAGCGCCAGGCCAATCGGCTCGTCTTCCGGGCCGCGCTTGAGCCGCGAGCCGGAAATCTGCGCAAAGCGCTTGAGCAGCAGGCGCCCGCCCCACTCCACCGGCGGCAGCTTCAGTGGCCAGTAGGTTCGGCTGACCTGGGTACCGAAGAACGCCACGCTGGCCACCTGCTCGGCGCCCAGGTACTGGCCACCGAGGGCTGCCGCCAGGGTGGTACCGCCCAGCGAGTGACCGATCCAGTGCGCAGGCCTGCCGGCCTGCTCGCAGACGAACGCGGCAATTACCGGCAGGTCGTAACGGGCATAGTCAGCCACGCGGTTGTTGCGATAGCCATGGTTGCGCGGCGACAGGCCGTGGCCGCGCATCTCCGGGATCCACACATCGAAACCGGCGCGCGCCAGGTAGGCGCCCAGGCCAATGCCCCGGGGCGAATACCAGAAGCGCCGGTTGGAAAAGCTGCCGTGCAGCAGAATGACCGGGGTGCCACGCACCTCGGCTTGATCGGCCATGCCCAGGCGGGTGAGCGCCAGCTCGACGCTGCGATCCGGGCTGTTACCGGCTTTGATCCGGTACACGTCCTCGCTCAGGTCGCCACGGCGCTCGGCACTGAGCAAGGCCACGGGAAAAAGGGTACTGCTGCTTTGCATAGGGTTCTTGCACAAAAAAGGGCGAGATCCATCACTGGAACACGCCCTGGAATACGGTCGGAACCCTCACCGGCGTAACCGCCAGGTGAAGGCTCCGGTTCAGCGCATCAGTTCGCGGCCTGGCCTTCAGCCAGGAAGAACCAGGTCTCGAGGACCGAGTCCGGGTTCAGCGAGACGCTTTCGATGCCCTGTTCCATCAGCCATTTGGCCAGGTCCGGGTGGTCGGATGGGCCCTGGCCGCAGATGCCGATGTACTTGCCAGCCTTGTTACAGGCCTGGATGGCATTGGCCAGCAGCTTCTTGACAGCAGGGTTACGCTCGTCGAACAGGTGCGCAATGATCCCCGAGTCGCGGTCCAGGCCCAGGGTCAGCTGGGTCAGGTCGTTGGAGCCGATGGAGAAGCCATCGAAATACTCGAGGAACTCTTCGGCGAGGATGGCGTTGGACGGCAGTTCGCACATCATGATCACGCGCAGGCCGTTGTCACCGCGGGCCAGGCCGTTTTCGGCGAGCAGGTCGACAACCTGGCTGGCCTCGCCCAGGGTGCGCACGAACGGCACCATGATCTCGACGTTGGTCAGGCCCATCTCGTTGCGCACGCGCTTGAGGGCGCGGCACTCGAGCTCGAAGCAGTCACGGAAGGTTTCGCTGATGTAGCGCGAAGCACCGCGGAAACCCAGCATCGGGTTTTCTTCTTCCGGCTCGTAGAGCTTGCCGCCGATCAGGTTGGCGTATTCGTTGGACTTGAAGTCCGACAGGCGCACGATGACCTTCTTCGGCCAGAACGCCGCCGCCAGGGTGCTGATGCCCTCGACCAGTTTCTCGACGTAGAAGCCGACCGGGTCGTTGTAGCCGGCAATGCGCTTGTCGACGCTCTCTTTGAGCTCGGCAGGCAGGCCTGCGTAGTTGAGCAGCGCCTTGGGGTGCACGCCGATCATGCGGTTGATGATGAATTCCAGGCGCGCCAGGCCGACACCGGCGTTGGGCAGCTGGGCAAAATCAAAGGCGCGGTCCGGGTTGCCGACGTTCATCATGATCTTGAACGGCAGCTCCGGCATGGCGTCGACGGAGTTCTTGCGCACGTCAAAGCCCAGCTCACCTTCGAAGATGAAGCCGGTATCGCCTTCGGCGCACGACACGGTCACGCCCTGGCCATCCTTGAGCAGCTGGGTGGCGTTGCCGCAACCAACCACCGCCGGGATCCCCAGTTCACGGGCGATGATCGCCGCGTGGCAGGTACGCCCGCCACGGTTGGTGACGATGGCGCTGGCGCGCTTCATGACCGGTTCCCAGTCCGGGTCGGTCATGTCCGAAACCAGTACGTCGCCGGGCTGGACCTTGTCCATCTCCGAGACGTCCTTGATGATCCGTACCTTGCCGGCGCCGATGCGCTGGCCGATGGCGCGGCCTTCGACCAGCACGGTGCCGGTCTCTTTGAGCAGGTAACGCTCCATGACGTTGGCCTGGGCGCGGCTTTTCACGGTTTCAGGGCGGGCCTGAACGATGTACAGCTTGCCGTCGTCACCGTCCTTGGCCCATTCGATGTCCATCGGGCACTTGTAGTGCTTCTCGATGATCATCGCCTGCTTGGCCAGCTCGCTGACTTCGGCGTCGCTCAGGCAGAAACGGGTGCGGTCGGCCTTGTCGACATCGACGGTCTTGACCGAACGACCGGCCTTGGCTTCTTCGCCATAGACCATCTTGATCGCCTTGCTGCCCAGGTTGCGGCGCAGGATCGCCGGGCGGCCGGCTTCCAGGGTGCCTTTGTGCACGTAGAATTCGTCGGGGTTGACCGCACCCTGAACGACGGTTTCACCCAGGCCGTAGGCGCCGGTGATGAACACCACGTCACGAAAGCCCGACTCGGTGTCGAGGGTGAACATCACCCCGGCAGTGCCGGTTTCCGAGCGGACCATACGCTGCACGCCGGCCGACAGGGCCACCAGCTTGTGGTCGAAGCCCTGGTGCACGCGGTAGGAAATGGCGCGGTCGTTGAACAGCGAGGCGAACACTTCCTTGGCGGCGCGGATGACGTTGTCGACGCCGCGGATGTTCAGGAAGGTTTCCTGCTGGCCGGCGAACGAGGCGTCCGGCAGGTCTTCGGCAGTGGCCGAGGAGCGCACGGCCACGGCCATGTTCGGGTTGCCCTGGGACATTTCGGCGAAAGCAGTGCGGATTTCGGCGTTCAGGCGCTCGGGGAACTCGGCTTCCATGATCCATTGACGGATCTGCGCACCGGTCTTGGCCAGGGCGTTGACGTCGTCAACGTCCAGCGCGTCGAGGGCGGCGTGGATCTGGGCGTTCAGGCCGCTCTGCTCGAGAAAGTCACGATACGCCTGAGCCGTAGTGGCAAAGCCGCCGGGGACCGAGACACCGGCGCCCGCGAGGTTACTGATCATCTCGCCGAGGGATGCGTTCTTGCCCCCCACATGCTCCACATCATGGACGCCGAGCTTATCGAGGGAAACTACGTACTCTACCAAGGTGATCTCTCCACTAACTGTGTTGGAAAAGCTCAGGTCGCCCGCCTGCCAGCTCTGGCTTGGCCGGGCGCTTGTGGCCTGGACCTGGAAAATAAGTGAGAATGCCGAACGCAGTGTTCGGTAAACCGAACCTATCATATCCAAGATTCGTCACCAGCTTAAGGCCCAAGGCGCAAATGAAACGATCTGCTTTCTTTATCTCCGATGGCACCGGCATTACCGCCGAGACGCTGGGACAGAGTCTTCTAGCGCAGTTCGATACCATTGCGTTCAATAAATTCACGCGGCCGTACATCGACAGCGTGGAAAAAGCGCGGGTGATGGTACAACAAATCAATAGCGCCGCTGAGAAAGACGGTGTCCGTCCGATCATCTTCGACACCATCGTCAACCAGGATATCCGCGAGGTCCTCGCCACCTCCAATGGTTTCATGATCGACATCTTCTCGACCTTCCTGGCCCCGCTGGAACAGGAACTGACCGCCCATTCGTCCTATTCGGTGGGCAAATCCCACTCGATCGGCGGCAATTCCAACTATATGGAACGCATCGAGGCGGTCAACTTCGCCCTCGACAACGACGACGGCGCACGCACCCACTACTACGACAAGGCCGACTTGATCCTGGTAGGCGTGTCGCGTTGCGGCAAGACCCCGACCTGCCTGTACATGGCCATGCAATTTGGCATCCGCGCGGCCAACTACCCGCTGACCGAAGATGACATGGAGCGCCTGCAACTGCCCCAGGCCCTGAAAAACCACCAGCACAAGCTGTTCGGCCTGACCATCGACCCCGACCGCCTGACCGCCATCCGCCACGAGCGCAAGCCCAACAGCCGCTACGCAAGCTTTGCCCAGTGCGAGTTCGAGGTACGTGAAGTGGAGAACCTGTTCCGCCGCGAGAACATTGCGCACATCAACTCCACGCATTTCTCCGTGGAAGAGATTGCGGCGAAGATTCTGGTCGAGAAAGGTGTAGAGCGAAGGTTTAAGTAGGCTGCAAGCTGCAAGCTGCAAGCTTCAAGCGACAAGAAAAAGCAGGCGGCGCTGTTGGTGAGAAAGTTGTTAGCTTGCACGAGTAGCAAGCTGAAAGCTGCAAGCGGAAACAACGCATTCCACTTGCAGCTTGTAGCTTAAAGCTAGCCGCTTAAGACGGCATCACCGTGGCCTGACCACTCAGGGCCAGGTCCACCAGTTCGCGGTTGGCCACCGCGTACATGGCGTAGTCGGTGCCGGTAGCGGCACGCAGCTCGTCGAGCATGGCGCGCCAGCGCTCGACCATGACCCGGTGCTGATCCAGCCACAGGGCCACGCGGGCGTCCATGTCCTCGGGGGCGTCGATCATCTGCAGTACCGAGATGGTGATCGCCCGCTGCTGCAGGTCGATATCATCGCGGAAGGCTTCACGGGCCAGCGCCTGCCAGTTGTTTTCCACCGGCAGGTTGCTGATTTCCTGCAGGTACCAGGTCAGGTCCAGGGCGCTGCCAACGGCGAAGAAAGCCTTGGCCACTTCGGCCGGGTCCTGGCCGGTGACGTCGGAAGCCTCGATGATCGGCAACAGGGTGTACAGGTGCGTGGTGCCGGCCACCATGCGCGCCAGCAGCTCCGGCACGCCGGCTTCGACAAAGCCCTGGTAACGGGTCATCCAGCGCTCGCGGGTCGGCCCTTCCAGCAGCTCGTCAAGCTTGAGCCCCAAAGCAGCGATCTTCGGTCCGAAGTGCGCCACGTCACGCCCGGCATCCTGCTCGTTACGACGGCTGCGCAGGAACCAGCGGGTCGCACGGCGGCCCAGACGCATCAGCTCGTCCATCAGGGTCAGCTGGATTTCAGCCGGGACCTGGTAGTCCAGCGCCTCGATCTGACGAAACCAGTGCGGCAGGTGGAAGATGTCGCGCACGATCACGTAGGCGCCAGCGACGTTCGCCGGGCTCATGCCGGTGGACTCTTTCAGGCGCTGAACGAAGGTGATGCCCATGTTGTTGACCAGATCGTTGGCGATCTGGGTGCTGACGATCTCGCGTTTCAGGCGATGGCGGCGCATGGCTTCGGCGAACTTGCTCACCAGCGACGGCGGGAACGCGGTTTCCATGTCGCGGGTCAGGTAGTCATCGTCCGGCACCAGCGACTTGAGCAGCTGCTCCTTGAGGTCGATCTTGCTGTACGAGATCAGCACCGACAGCTCGGCACGGGTCAGGCCCTGGCCGGCGGCCAGGCGCTCGGCCAGTTGCTCTTCGGTCGGCAGGAACTCGATGGCGCGGTCCAGCTTGCCACGGCCTTCAAGGTCGGCCATCAGGCGCTTGTATTCAGCGATGCGCTCCTTGGCCCGACGCGCAGCCAGCGACAACGCCTGGGTCTGCTTGTAGTTGTTGCCCAGCACCAGGCCGGCCACTTCGTCGGTCATGCTGCCCAGCAGCTGGTTGCGCTGCTTCTCGGTCATGTCGCCAGCCTGCACCACTTCGTTGAGCAGGATCTTGATGTTGACCTCGTGGTCGGAGCAGTCCACGCCACCGGCGTTGTCGATGAAGTCGGTGTTGGTGGCGCCGCCGTTCAAGCCGAACTCGACCCGGCCCAGCTGGGTCATGCCAAGGTTGCCGCCCTCGCCCACCACCTTGCAGCGCAGCTCGTTGCCGTCCACGCGCAGGGCGTCGTTGGCCTTGTCGCCGACGTCAGCGTGGCTTTCCTCACTGGACTTGACGTAGGTGCCGATACCGCCGTTCCACAGCAGGTCGACCGGCGCCTTGAGCAGTGCGTTGAGCAGCTCGGTCGGGGTCAGCTTGTCGGCTTCGATGGCGAAGCGCTCTTTCATCTGCGCGGTGATCGCGATGCTTTTCGCACTGCGCGGGAAGATCCCGCCGCCTTCGGACATGATGCTGGTGTCGTAGTCGCTCCAGGCCGAACGCGGCAGGTCGAACAGGCGCTGGCGCTCGGCGAAGCTGCTGGCCGGCTCCGGGTTCGGGTCGATGAAGATGTGCAGGTGGTTGAACGCCGCCACCAGTTGCAGCTTGTCGGACATCAGCAGGCCGTTGCCGAACACGTCACCGGCCATGTCGCCGACGCCGACCACGGTGATCGAGTCTTCCTGGACGTTGATGCCGCGCTCGCGGAAGTGCCGCTGCACGCCAACCCAGGCGCCACGGGCGGTAATGCCCATTTTCTTGTGGTCGTAACCGGCCGAGCCACCGGAGGCGAACGCATCGCCGAGCCAGAAGCCGTAGTCGATGGCAATGCCGTTGGCGATATCGGAGAAGGTCGCGGTGCCTTTGTCGGCAGCCACCACCAGGTACGGGTCATCGTCGTCATGCCGGACGACGTTGGCCGGCGGCACCAGGGCGCCGTCCTTGAGGTTGTCGGTGATGTCCAGCAGGCCGGAAATAAAGATCCGGTAGCAGGCGATGCCTTCGGCCTGGATATCGTCGCGGCTGCCGCCCAGCGGCAGGCGACGCGGCAGGAAACCGCCCTTGGCGCCGACCGGCACGATCACCGAGTTCTTCACCTGCTGGGCTTTTACCAGGCCCAGCACTTCGGTGCGGAAGTCTTCTTCACGGTCCGACCAGCGCAGGCCGCCGCGGGCGACGTTGCCAAAGCGCAAGTGCACACCCTCGACCCGTGGCGAGTAGACGAAGATCTCGAACTTCGGCACCGGCTTGGGCAGCTCGGGGATCAGTTTGGGGTTGAACTTGAAGCTGAAGTACGACTTGTTATGGCCCTGGGCATCGGTCTGGTAGAAGTTGGTGCGCAGGGTGGCCTTGATCAGGTCCAGGTAGCGACGCAGGATGCGGTCTTCGTTGAGCACCTGGACGTCATCCAGGGCGGTGAGGATCGCCTGTTCCAGACGCTGCTGCTTGTCGTCGAGGTCTTCGCTGGTGAGCTTGCGCGCCAGGTAGAAGCGGGTCTTGAACAACCGGGTCAGCTCGCGGGCGATGTCGGTGTGGTTGTTCAGGGTGCTGGCGATGTAACCGAGGTCGAAGCCCAGGCGGATCTGCTTGAGGTAGCGGGCGTAGGCACGCAGCAGCGCCACGTCGCGCCATGGCAGGCCGGCGGTCAGCACCAGGCGGTTGAAGGCGTCGTTCTCGGCATCGCCATTGACGATGTGCACGAAAGCATCCTGCAGGGTGTCGTTGAGCTGCTGGATGTCGAGGTTCAGGCCTTCGGCGGCGGTAAAGGCAAAGTCATGAATCCAGTACTCGCGGCCATTGGCATGGCGCAGGCGGTAGGGGAACTCGCCGAGCACGCGCAGGCCGAGGTTTTCCAGAATCGGCAGCACATCTGAAAGCGCCAGCGGTGTATCGGCGTGGTACAGCTTGCAGTGCAGCTGCTGTTTGCCGGCCTGGGTCAGCGGCTGGTAGAAGCTCATGACCAGCGGCTTGCGCTCGGACAGGGTCAGCAGGTGCTGCATGTCGACCACCGCCGAATGGGCGGCGAAACGCTCGCGGTAACCGGCCGGGAAGCCTTTCGGGAAATCGGCCAGGACGTTGGTGCCCTGGGCTTCGCCGAAGCTTTCGACGGTCAGGCTGGCGTAGTCGTCCTGCCACGAACGGCAGGCCTGGATCACTTCGTTTTCCAGTTGCTGCGGGTCGATGTCGATGCGGTTTTTCGGGTCGACGCGCAAAATCAATTGCACGCGGGCCAGCACCGACTCGGAGAAGAAGGTCCAGAACTCGCAGTCGCTGGCCTTGAGGCGCTCCATCAGCACCTGCTGGATCTTCTGCCGCACTTCGGTGGAGTAGATATCACGCGGCACGTAGGCCAGGCAGTAGCAGAAGCGGCCGTACGGGTCCTTGCGCAGGAACACGCGGATCTTGTTGCGCTCCTGGATCTGCACGATCGACATGACGGTGCTGAACAGCTCGTCGACCGGGGTCTGGAACAGGTCGTCGCGCGGCAGCACTTCCAGGACCTGCGCCAGCTCCTTGCCCAGGTGGGCCTTGGGGTCGAAGTGCGAGCGGCGCTCGACTTCGGCGACCTTGCCACGGATGTAGGGGATCGCGCGCACGCTCTCGCCGTACACCGAGGAGGTGTACAGGCCCATGAAGCGGCATTCCTTGATGACCTTGCCGTCGGCGTCCAGCTGGCGGATCGACACGTAGTCCGGGTAGGCCGGACGGTGCACGCGGCTTGGGTGCGCGGCCTTGGCGAAGGACAGCAGCAGCGGCTCTTGCAGGTAATTGACGGCGTAGTCTTCGATGCGCAGGTCTTCGGCGGTGAGACCGACGCGCAGCATGCGGGTCAAGCCGAGGAACGACTGCTCGTCGTATTGCAGCTGGCCGCCCTGGGCGTCGCCATGGACGACGAATTCTTCGTAGCCGAGGAAGGTGAAGTGGTTGCCCAGCAGCCACTCGAGGAACGCCTTGACCTCGGCCTTTTCATTTTGTGCCGGGGCGTAGGCGGTTTGTTCAACCAGCGCCACGACCTCGCGCAGCTTGGCTTTCATCGGCTCGAAATCGGCGACGGCGACACGCACTTCAGCCAGCACCTGCTCAAGCTCGCGGGTCAGCAGGTTGAGTTCGGCGGTGTTGGCGCAGCGGTCGATTTCCAGGTACATCAGCGATTCTTGCAGCACGCCTTCGCCCTGGGTGCCCTTGGGCAGGATTTCCAGCAGCTCGCCTTTCGGCCCGCGACGCACGCTCAGTACGGTGGTCTGCAGGGTGTGGATGCTGTAGCCGCGACGGTTGAGCTCGGTGCGTACCGAGTCGACCAGAAATGGCAGGTCATGGTGCAGGACTTCGACCGCGGTGTGGGTCGACTGCCATCCATGACGCTCGTAATCGGGGTTGTAGACGCGAACCTGAGGCTGGGAGTGATCGAAACGCTCGATGATGCGCCACGCAGAGAGGGTGCAACCGGCCAGGTCCGACATACGGCGCTGGGTGAGTTCGTCCAGAGAGATGATGCCGAAGAACTGCTCGGCGAACAGCGCCACTTGTGGCAGTGCCTGTTCGCTGATGTGCTGCGCCAGGGCCGCTTGCAGTTGATGCTGGAAGTCGGCTTTGCTGGCTGCGGTGAAAAACGCCATCTGTGGTACTCCGCTTGGGCTTTATTATTGAGTGAAGCGTCGCGCGCGTCCGCCATTTACGGATCAACGATAGCCAACCCGCAGCAGGAGGACGGTAAAACCATAGAAACAGGCGCTCAAGGTGACCCGCAAGTCACATCTTCCCGCTCCACGGATGGGCATCTGCAAAAACGACTGCCAGCGCGGCTGTGTCTTTACGGGTGTCCATCGACAGCGCAGCTTAACGAGTGCCCGCCCGCCCCTGCTTGCGGTGCTGCGACATATTCGGTCATTGAGGTGCAACCGTACGTTTATCCACAGGCCGAAGACTGGCAGAATCGTGTTTCAACTTATTGATCGAGCCGCTCATGCAATTCAAGACCGCCCTGCTCTTCGCCACACCCTGCGATGATGAAGAAGACAACATGGCCACCCTGTGCTGCCACAGCGACAAGGGCCAGATGTTCCTCATGACGCGCTATCCGGACGAAGACACGGTGGACATCACCCTGGATGACGAGCCAAGCACCCTCGACGGCCTCAAGGTCAGCCTCAGCGTCGAGCGTTTGCTGATCGAAGTGGCGCCAGGCGATGCCGATGTGTTCAAAGGCGACGATCACCTGGAGATTACCCTGATCTCCGACGGCACCGACCTCGCCGAAGTCGAAGAAACCCTGCAGAACATCCTCAAGGGCACCGGCACCTACGTCAGCGAGCTGTAATCGCCCACGCGGTTTCTTGACAAGGAACCGCTGCAAAAGGCATTGTCTGACAACCTGATTAATGAGCCACCCCTCATGCTTGAGCTTCAGCGCCCCGACACCCTGGTCGAACGGGTTGTCGGCGCCATCCGCGCAGAAATCGATTCCGGTCGCCTGGCGGCCGAATCGCGCCTGCCCACCGAACAGCAACTGGCCGAGCAATTGAACGTCAGCCGCTCGGTGGTACGCGAGGCAGTGGCCCAGCTCAAGGCGGACGGGGTGCTGATCGCCCGCCGCGGCCTGGGTTCGTACATTTCGCAAACCCCGACCGGCACGGTATTCCGCTTCCCTGCTGCGCAAGGCCGCAGCCCGGACCTGGTGCAGATGTTCGAAGTGCGCCTGTGGATCGAGACCCAGGCCGCCTCGGTAGCCGCCCAGCGCCGCGACGCCGCTGACCTGGCGCGCATGGGCAAGGCCCTGCAGGAGATGCTCGACAAGCGCAGCGAGTTTGCCGTGGCCGCCGCTGCCGACGTGGAGTTTCATCGGGCCATCGCCGAGGCCAGCAAGAACGATTATTTCGTCGCTTTCCATGATTTTCTGCGTGGCCAGCTGGCCGCAGCCCGTCGCACCGCCTGGGAAAACTCCGCAGCGCATTCGGTCGGCGGTTCGGCCGATGCCCATCGCGAGCATCAGGCGCTGTACCAGGCCATCGCCGATGGCGACCGGCTGGGCGCCGCAGCCTGCGCCGAAGCGCACCTGCGGGCCTCGGCCAAACGCCTGAAACTGGACCTGCCGAGTATCGACTGAACACCCTATAGAACGGGCGCTGCGGCATGGCGCCCTTTTGTTTGACCTACTTAGTCTGACAACCTGATAAGCAGACTCTCTGATAAGAACAAGCCAAGGTGACACCTGCATGATCTACGACTACTGCATCATCGGCGGCGGCATCGTCGGCCTCGCCACCGCCATGGCGCTGCTGGAACGCCAACCGGGCGCCTCCTTGCTGATCCTGGAAAAGGAAAGCAGCCTGGCCAAGCACCAGACCGGGCATAACAGCGGCGTGATTCACGCAGGCATCTACTACGCGCCGGGCAGTCTCAAGGCCGACCTGTGCAAGCGCGGCGCCCAGGCCACCAAAGCGTTCTGCAGCGAGCACCAGATCAAGTTCGAAGTCTGCGGCAAGTTGCTGGTGGCCTCGACGCCGCTGGAAGTCGAGCGCATGCGTGCCCTGTACGAGCGCTCGCAGCAGAACGGCCTGAAGGTCGAACAGCTGGATGCCAAGGAGCTGCAACGCCGCGAGCCGAATATCGTCGGCCTCGGCGGCCTGTTCCTCGATGCCACCGGCATTGTCGACTACCAGCAGGTCTGCGAAGCCATGGCCCGGGTCATCCAGCGATTCGGCGGCGAAGTGCAGCTGCAAACCACCGTGCGCGCGATTGTCGAAACCGCCGACAAGGTCACCATCAGCAGCGACGACAAGGTCTGGAGCGCCCGCCAGCTGGTGGCCTGTGCCGGCCTGCAATCGGACCGCCTGGCAACCATGGCCGGGGTCAAGATCGACCATCAGATCATCCCCTTCCGCGGCGAATACTTCCGCCTGCCTGCGGCCAAGAACGACATCGTCAACCACCTGATCTACCCGATTCCCGACCCGGAGCTGCCGTTTCTTGGCGTGCACCTGACGCGGATGATCGACGGCAGCGTTACCGTCGGGCCCAACGCCGTACTCGGCCTGGGCCGGGAAAACTACCGCAAGTTCTCGGTGAACTGGCGCGACGTGGCCGAATACGCGCGTTTTCCGGGGTTCTGGAAAACCATCTGGAACAACCTTGGTTCCGGCACCGCCGAGATGAAGAACTCGCTGTTCAAAGGCGGCTATCTGGAGCAATGCCGCAAGTACTGCCCGTCGCTGAATGTCGAAGACCTGCTGCCCTATGAGGCCGGCATCCGCGCCCAGGCGGTGATGCGCGACGGCACCCTGGTGCACGACTTCCTGTTCGCCGAGACGCCGCGCATGGTGCACGTCTGCAACGCGCCGTCGCCGGCGGCCACCTCAGCCATCCCGATCGGCCAGATGATCGCCGAAAGGATCTTCAAGGCCCGCTGAATCCTGCTGCACACCTAACTACAAAGACAAAAAAGGAACACCCCACATGTCAGTACATGAGGCGGCTGCGGCCGCGAGCGAAACCCCGGAACAAAAACGCAAACGCCTGCGCAAGGTCGCCGCCGCGACCATCTTCGGCTCGATGCTGGAGTGGTACGACTTCTACCTGTACGCGACCATGGCGGCGATCGTCTTCTCGAAGATCTTCTTCGACCCGAGCAACCCGGCGGTGGCGTCGCTGCTGGCGTTCTCCACCTTCGCCATCGGCTTTATCGCCCGCCCCTTCGGCGGCGTGCTGTTCGGCTACCTGGGCGACCGCTTCGGGCGCAAGCAGGTACTGGTCATCACCTTCTGTATGATGGGCGTGTGCACTACCCTGATCGGCCTGATCCCCAGCTACGCCTCGATCGGTATCTGGGCGCCGATCATCCTCGTGCTGGTACGCATCATTCAGGGCCTGGGTGCCGGTGCCGAGTTGTCTGGCGCGGCGGTGACCTCTTATGAACACGCCAGCGAAGGCAAGCGCGGCAGCCAGGGCGCCTGGCCGGCGCTGGGCCTGAACCTGGGCCTGCTGCTGTCGTCGCTGACCGTCTACCTGCTGACCATGAACGGCAACGAGTTCCTGCTCGCCGGCGGCTGGCGCATCCCGTTCATCTGCAGCATCGTGCTGGTCGGCGTCGGCCTGTGGGTGCGTAAAAGCATCCCGGAAACCCCGGACTTCAAAGAGCTCGACAAAACCCCGGCCAAGGACCAGGTTTCGCCGCTCAAGCTGCTGTTTCGCAACGACCTCAAGGGCCTGGCCGTGGTGTTCTTCGTGGCCATCGGCTACAACGCCCTGAGCTACATCTTCAAGACCTTCTCGCTGGCCTACCTGACCCAGTACAAAGGCGTTGAAGCCCATGTCACCTCGCTGTCGGTGACCATCGCCAGCCTGGTGGCGATTATCGCCGTGCCGTTCTTCGGCTGGCTGTGCGACAAATGGAGCAGCAAGACCGTGCTGATGCTTGGCGGGCTGTTCTCGGTGCTGTTCGCCTACCCGTTCCTGAGCCTGCTCAACACCGGCGAGCCGATGATGATCTACCTGGCGATTGCCATCGGTACCGGCATCCTCGCACCGATGATGTTTGCCCCGCAGGGCTCGTTCCTCAGCCGCCAGTTCCCGACCCAGACCCGCTCTTCGGGCTTTGGCACCGGGCGCGAGATCGGCACCGCCGTGGCCGGCGGTCTGGCACCGCTGGGCGGCCTGGCGCTGGTGGCCAACTCGGCGACCCACTCCACCGACGGCGTGGCGCTGATTCTGGTGGTGGCGGCGGTGTTCGTGGTGGTGTTTGCCCTGTGTGACCAGGGCCGCAAGCATTCCAGCTTCAAGAACTGACACCCCGGCTCCCACAGGGTCAGCGCGATCCCTGTGGGAGTTGGCGTTGCCGACGATGGGCTGCACAGCAGCCCCGACTTCACGATTTGAACAATTTTCCCTGCTGCCGTTAGTCGCAAGCCCCCGGATGGATTAAAGTATCAGCCCCCGCCCGGGCGCTTTTACGCCGCACGCCCTGGCTTTTTTCCAGGAACCGTCAACGATGGAACACCGTGAGGCGCTGATCGCGCTGCGCACCTTTCTTTCAACCCAGATCCTGGGCCAGGAAAAACTCGTCGAGCGCTTGCTCATCGTGCTCCTCGCCGACGGCCACATGCTGGTCGAAGGCGCCCCGGGCCTGGCCAAGACCAAGGCCATCAAGGAACTGGCCGAAGGCGTCGAAGCCGAGTTCCATCGTATCCAGTTCACCCCCGACCTGCTCCCGGCCGACATCACCGGCACCGAGATCTATCGCCCGGAAACCGGCAGCTTCGTGTTCCAGCAGGGGCCGATCTTCCACAACCTGGTATTGGCCGACGAAATCAACCGCGCCCCGGCCAAGGTTCAGTCGGCGCTGCTCGAGGCCATGGCCGAACGCCAGGTCAGTGTCGGGCGCAGTACCTACGAGCTGTCGCCGCTGTTCCTGGTGATGGCCACGCAGAACCCGATCGAACAGGAAGGCACCTACCCGCTGCCCGAAGCCCAGCTCGACCGCTTCCTCATGCACGTCAAGATTGGTTTTCCCGATGCCGCCGTCGAACGGCGCATCCTCCAGCAGGCCCGGGGCGAGGCGCTCAACGGCGAGACCAAGCCGGAACGACGGGTCAGCCAGCAGGCGATCTTTGCCGCGCGCAAGGAAATCCTCGGCCTGTACATGGCCGACGCGGTAGAGGAATACCTGGTGCAACTGGTGATGGCCACCCGCACCCCGGCCAAGTTCGACCTGGAGCTGGCCGACTGGATCGCCTACGGCGCCAGCCCGCGCGGCTCGATTGCCCTCGACCGCTGCGCGCGGGCTCATGCCTGGCTGGCCGGACGCGACTTCGTCAGCCCTGAAGACATCCAGGCGGTGCTGTTCGACGTACTGCGCCACCGCATCATTCTTTCCTTCGAGGCCGAGGCCGCCGGGATTGACCAGGACCGGGTGATCCAGCGCATCCTCGACGTCGTCGCCGTCGCCTGAACCCATGCCCAATCGCCTGCTGGCCGCGCCCGGAATCCGCATCAGCCTCGCCGAGCTGATCGAGATGCGCCATCGCGTGCGCGAAGTGCAGTTGTTCTCCCGGCCCGGCCAGCGCAGCCCGCTGGTCGGCCTGCACCACTCGAAACTGCGCGGACGCGGGGTCGACTTCGACCAGGTGCGGGTGTACCAGGCCGGCGACGATGTGCGCAACATCGACTGGCGGGTGACCGCGCGCACCCAGGAGCCGCATACCAAGCTGTTCCATGAGGAGCGTGAGCGGCCGATCTTCATCCTCGTCGAACAAAGCCAGCGTCTGTTCTTCGGTTCCGGGCTGATGTTCAAGTCGGTGCTCGCCGCCCAGGCCGCCGCCCTGATCGGCTGGGCTGCGCTGGGCCACAACGACCGCATTGGCGGCCTGGTGTTCGGCGACAACGAGCACTACGAAATCAAGCCACGGCGCAGCAAGCAGAGCCTGTTGCAGTTGCTCAACCGCCTGGCACGGGTCAACCAGTCGCTGCACACCGAAGCCGTGCCCCAGGCCGACAGCCTCGGTATCGCCCTGCGCCGCGCCCGCGAAGTGCTGCGCCCGGGCAGCCTGGCAATCATCATCTGCGACGAGCGGGCGCTGACGCCTGCGGTCGAGCAGCAATTGAGCCTGCTTTCGCGTCATTGCGACCTGCTGCTGTTGCCGCTGTCCGACCCGCTCGACCATGCCCTGCCGGCCGCCGGCCTGCTGCGCTTTGCCCAGCACGGTGCGCAACTGGAGCTCGACACCCTCGACCCGACCCTGCGCAAGAGCTACCGCCAGCAAAGCGAGGCGCGCATCGAACGCTGGGAGCTGCTGGCGCAAAAGCTGCGGGTGGTGCTGATGCCGCTGAGCACCCAGAGCGAGATGATCGAGCAACTGCGCGAGTACCTTAACGCGCAACGACCGGGGAAAACCTCGTGAACCCGCTCGATCAATTGCAGCCGCTGCTGGCCCCGGCGCCAATCGGCTGGTGGCCGCTGGCGCCAGGCTGGTGGGCACTGCTGTTGCTGCTGCCGCTGCTGGCCTGGGGCCTGTGGCGCCTGCGCCATTGGCGCCCGGGTAAAAAGCCCATCGTGCGCGCCGAACTGCCCCTGGACCCGGTACGCATCGAGGCCCTGGCCGAACTCGCGCGCCTGCCCAAACCCTACGACGGTGCCCCGGCCGGGGCCTGGCTGCAGCAGATCAACGCACTGCTCAAGCGCCTGTGCCGCAACCATTACCCGGGCAGCCACAGCCATACCCTCAACGGCCGCCAATGGCTGGCGTTTCTTGATAACCGCTGCCCGGCCGCCGGCCTGACCCGCTGGATGGTACTGGTCGAAGGCGCCTACAAGCCCGAATGCAAACTCGACGACAAAGCCATCAACGGCCTCAACCAGTCGGTCGAAACCTGGATCCGCAAACATGTTTGAACTGGCCTGGCCGTGGATCTTCGTGCTGCTGCCGCTGCCCTGGCTGGCGCGCCTGCTGCTGCCGGCCGCCGACAGCGGCGAGCCGGTGCTCAAGGTCAGTTTCCTCGATGAACTCGAAGGCCTGGCCGGGCGCCGCGCGCGCCTGAACCTGCCGACCTGGCGCCAGCAAGCGCCATTCGTGCTGGTGTGGCTGTTGCTGCTGTTTGCCGCCGCCCGCCCGCAGTGGCTGGGCGAACCGCTGCCGGTGGCCGCCAGTGGCCGCGACCTGCTGGTGGCGGTGGATGTTTCCGGCTCCATGGACTTTCCCGACATGCAGTGGCAAGGCGACGACGTCAGCCGCCTGACCCTGGTCAAGGCCCTGCTCGGCGACTTTCTCGAAGAGCGCCAGGGCGATCGCGTCGGCCTGATCCTGTTCGGCAGCCAGGCCTACCTGCAGGCACCGCTGACTTTCGACCGGCGCACCGTACGCACCTTCCTCGACGAAGCGCAGATCGGCATCGCCGGCAAGAACACTGCCATTGGCGATGCCATCGGCCTGGCGCTCAAGCGCCTGCGTCAGCGCCCGGCGCAGAGCCGGGTGCTGGTGCTGGTCACCGACGGCGCCAACAACGGCGGGCAGATCCACCCGCTGACCGCCGCGCGCCTGGCCGCCCAGGAAAACGTGCGCATCTACACCATCGGCATTGGTGCCGACCCGGAGCAGACCGGCACCGCCGGCTTGCTGGGCATCAACCCGAGCCTGGACCTGGACGAAGCCTCGCTCAAGGAAATCGCCGAGCTGACCGGCGGCAGCTACTTCCGCGCCCACGACGGTGAAGAACTGCAGGCCATCGGCGAGGCCCTCGACCGCCTCGAGCCGGTAGCCCAGCAGCCGACCCAGGCGCGCACCGCCGAGCCGCTGTACAGCTGGCCGCTGGCCTTGGCGCTGTTGCTCAGCGTGCTGCTGGTGGTCGAGCAGCAATGGCCCGACAACCTGTTGCAGCGCCTGCTGCGCCGCCCACGCTTTTTACAGCCGCACCCGGAATGGCGCCAGCGCCTGCAACGGCTGCGCTTGAGGAGGCGGCGATGAACGAACTGTGGCCGCAATGGCTACGCCCGCTGTGGCTGGTCGTCCTGCCGCTGCTGGCCTGGTTGCTGTGGAAGCTCTGGCATCGGCAAAAACGCGCCGGGCGCTGGCAGATGATCCTGCCCGCGGCCTTCCATGCCGTGCTGCTCGGTGGCGGCAACGGTCGCGACAGCAAACTGCCGTGGATCGCGTTGGGCCTGGCCTGGCTGATCACCGTGCTGGCCCTGGTGGGCCCAAGCTGGCAGCGCCTGGAGGACACCCGCCAGCGCCCGGCCGACCCGCTGGTGGTGCTGCTTGAGCTGACCCCGCAGATGCTTGCCGACGACGCCGCGCCAAACCGCCTGGAACAGGCCCGACGCAAGATCCTCGACCTGCTCGAGCACCGCCGCGACAGCCAGACCGCGATCATCGTCTACGCCGGCAGCGCGCACACCCTGGTGCCGCTGTCCGACGACCTGGCCACCAGCCGCAACCTGCTCGAAGCCCTGGACCCGGCGATCATGCCGCAAGCCGGCCAGCGCGCGGATCTTGCCGTGCGCAAGGGCCTGGCCCTGCTCGCCCAGGCAGGCATCGGCCAGGGCCGTCTGCTGTTGATCGGCTCATCGCTCGATGCCCAGGAGCGCCAGGGCATCGTCCAGGCGCTTGGCCGCCAGGGCCCAAGCCTGTTGATGCTGGGCGTCGGCAGCGCCGAGGGGGCGCCGGTCAGGCAGGCCAACGGCGAGTTCCTCAAGGACGATCAGGGCGGCATCCTCTTGCCGCGCCTCGACAGCGCCAGCCTCAAAGCCTTTGTCACCAGTACTGGCGGACGTTATCGCAGCGCCCGCATCGACGACCTCGACCTGCGCGGCCTGCGCCTGTTCGACAACCCGCGCAGCCTGCGAGACGATGGCCAGACCGTGCAGCTCGACAGCTGGGCCGACCAGGGCTACTGGCTGTTGCTGCCGCTGTTGCTGCTGGCCGCCTGCGCCGGCCGCCGTGGCTGGCTGTTCTGCCTGCCGTTGCTGCTGGCCCTGCCGCAACCAAGCTACGCCTTCGAGTTCAACGACCTGTGGCTGCGCCCCGACCAGCAAGGCCAGCGCCTGCTTGAGCAGCAGCGCCCGGCCGAAGCTGCGCGGCACTTCGAAGACCCGCAATGGAAAGGCCTGGCCTTGTATGAGGCCGGCGACTACAACGGCGCCGCGCGCCAGTTCGCCCAGGGCAACCGCGCCGCCGACCATTACAATCGCGGCAACGCCCTGGCCCGCAGCGGTGAACTGGAAGCCGCAGTGGATGCCTACGAGCAGGCTCTGGAGCGCCAGCCGGAACTGCAACCGGCGCTGGCCAACAAGGCCCTGGTCGAGCAATTGCTGCAACAACGCCAGGCCGAACAGACGCCTGAGCAGCCGCCCGAAGACAACCAGCAAAGCGACCCCACCAGCAGCAGCGACGCTGCCAGCAGCTCGCAGAACGCCCAGGACCAGGCCGCAGCAAAACCACCGCAAGAGGCCGATGAAGCGGGCAAACCTGCAGACAACGCCAACGAGCAGGCACAAAACCAGGCCAGCGGCGCGGACGACGAAGACACCACCCGCCCGCCCCAGCGCCCGACCGACAGCAGCCTTGATGCCGAACAGCGCCAGGCCCTGGAACAATGGCTGCGACAGATTCCGGACAACCCGGCCGAGCTGTTGCGGCGTAAATTCTGGTATGAACAGCAACAACATCAGGAAACCCATCGATGAGTCGCGTCTGCGTCCTGGTCTTCAGCCTCTTTATCGCCCTGCAGGTGCAGGCGGCGGCGCTGCTCGCCAGTGTCGACCGCACCCGCCTGAATGCCGGCGAAACCCTTGAGCTGACCCTCGAGACCCAGGATGTCACCCAATTCGGCAAGCCCGACCTGACGCCGCTCAATGCCATCTTCGAAGTGCGTGGCACCCGCCAGGTCAACAGCCTCAACAGCCTCGACGAGAACAGCGCCAACACCCGCTGGATCATCACCCTGTTGCCACGCCAGAGCGGCAGCGTGGAAATTCCCGCTCTGCAACTGGGCGAGGTGCGCAGCCAGCCGATCAGCCTGCAGATCCAGGCCAACGAGATCAGCAGCGAAAACCACGGGCCGGTGTTCATCGACGCCAGCCTCGACCAGCCCGAGGTTTACGTCCAGGCCCAGGCGGTGCTGACCCTGAGCATCTATCACTCGGTGCCGCTGTACGACGACAGCAGCCTCAGCCCGCTGCAGCTGGACAACGCCAGGGTCGAGCCGCTGGGTGAGTCGCGCACCTTCGAAAAAGTCATCGACGGTGTGCGCCACGGCGTGATCGAGATGCGCTATGCAATTTACCCGCAGCAAAGCGGCGACCTGAAAATCCCGGCCCTGACCTTCAGCGCCACCGCCGCGCAGAACGACGCCGAGCAGGAACTCAACACCCCGCGCGCCGGCAAGCAGGTGCAGGTCAGCTCGACGCCGCTGGTGCTGACGGTCGACCCGATCCCGGCCGATTACCCAGCCGATACGCCGTGGCTGCCGGCCAACAGCCTGACCCTGGAAGAACACTGGAGCCCGGACCCGGCCCAGCAACAGACGCAAATCGGCGACTCGCTGACCCGCACCGTGATCCTCCAGGCCGAGGGCTTGTCCAGCGCCCAGCTACCGCCGCTGCCCGGCACCGAAGTGAGCGGCCTGCGCCGCTACCCGGACCAGCCGCAACTGCGCAACCAGGTCAATGACCGCGGCCTGCTCGGGGTGCGTGAAGAGCGCGAAGCGCTGGTACCGACCCACGCCGGCAGGCTGGAACTGCCGAGCCAGGAAGTGGTCTGGTGGAACACCCGCGAAGATCATCTGGAGCGCAGCAACCTGCCGGCGCGCAGCCTGCAGATCGAGGACAACCCGGCGCTGAGCGCCGACAAGCCGGCCAGCGTCGACCCGGTCACGGTGCACACCTACCTGCTCTGGCCCTGGCAACTGAGTACCCTGGTGCTGGCCCTGACCACCCTGCTGGGCTTTGCCCTGTGGTGGCGGGCGCGCTCGCAACCGGCGGTGCTGCGCGCGGCGCAAAGCGGGCCGAGCCCGCGCACCCTGCTAGATGACCTCAAGCGCGCGTGCCAGGCCAACGACCCGCAAGCGACGCGCCAGGCCCTGGATGCCTGGGCGCGCCAGCAACCGGAAACCCTGGCCGAGATGGCCGCGCGTTTCGTGCCGCTGTCCGATGCCCTCGATGGCCTCAACGGCGCGCTGTACAGCGAAAGCGGGCAGTATTGGCAAGGCGAAGAATTATGGCGGGCCATCGGTACCATCCCGGCCGCCGAGCAGGTCCAGCCTGCACAAAGCGAGAACGGCAGCTTGCCGCCGCTGTACCCCAAATAACCTCAAGGCGTGACGCCCCGGGCGCCACGCCGGCACACTGCGGAACCCTTCATGCGTCTGTTTCACACCTCCGACTGGCACCTGGGTCAAACCCTGCACGGCCAGGAACGCGACTTCGAACACGCCTGCTTTCTCGAGTGGCTGCTCGGCCAGCTCAAGCTGCGCCAGCCCGATGCCCTGCTGATTGCCGGCGACATCTTCGACACCGTCAACCCGCCGGTCAAAGCCCAGGAACGGCTCTACGACTTCATCGTCCAGGCCCACGAACAGCAGCCCAAGCTGACCATCGTGATGATTGCCGGCAACCATGACTCCGGTTCGCGCATCGAGTTGCCGGCGCCGCTGATGCGCAGCTTGCGCACCCACGCCCTGGGCCGTGTGCAATGGCTGGATGAAGGCGAGCTGGACAGCGAACGCCTGCTGATTCCGCTGACCAACGCCAAGGGCAAGGTCGCCGCCTGGTGCCTGGCGCTGCCGTTTTTGCGCCCCGCAGAAGTCACCGGTGCCCACCTGGGCGATGACTACCTGCGCGGCATCGCCCAGGTCCACGAAAAACTTATCGCCGCCGCCCTGCAACGGCGCAAAAACGGCCAGGCGCTGATTGCCGTGAGCCATGCCCACATGGCCGGCGGCTCGATCTCGGAAGACTCCGAACGCAGCCTGATCATCGGCAACGCCGAAGCCTTGCCGGCGCGGCTGTTCGCCCCGGAGATCAGCTACGTCGCCCTCGGCCACCTGCACAAACCGCAGAAGGTCAACCGCGAAGAGCGCATCCGCTACAGCGGCTCGCCGATCCCGCTGTCGTTCTCGGAAATCGGCTATCAGCATCAGGTCCTGGAAATCGAACTGGACGGCGCCAAGCTTGCCAGCGTCGAATCGCGCCTGGTGCCGCGCGCTGTGCACCTGCAACGCCTGGGCCCGGCGCCGCTGGCCGAGGTGCTGGAGCAACTGGCCGAACTGCCGGTGGTCGACCTGCTCGACGACCCGCAGCGCCAACCCTGGCTGGAGATCCGCGTACGCCTGGACGAACCCCTGCCCGACCTGCGCGCGCAACTTGAAGGCGCCCTGCACGGCAAGGCCGTGCGCCTGGTGCGCATCGCCGCCGAGTATGCCGGCAACGGCCGCAGCGCAGAGGACAGCAGCGCCGACCTGCTGGAACTCGGCCAACTGACCCCGCACGAGCTGTTCAGCCGCGCCTGGGAGCAGGCCTACGGCAACGCCGTCGATGAACAGACCCTGGCCGACTTTGCCCTGTTGCTGCAGGACGTCCAGCAGGAGCAAGAACAGCCATGAAGATTCTCGCCATCCGCCTGAAGAACCTGGCCTCCCTGGAAGGCCCGATCGAGATCGACTTCAGCGCCGAGCCGCTGGCCAGCGCCGGCCTGTTCGCCATTACCGGGCCCACCGGCGCCGGCAAGAGCACCCTGCTCGACGCCCTGTGCCTGGCGCTGTTCGGCGCGGTGCCGCGGCTGAGCAACATCGGCCGCGAAACCAAGTTGCCGGAAGTCGACAGCGACATCCTTACCAGCGACCCGCGCACCCTGCTGCGTCGGGGTTCGGGCAGCGGCTTTGCCGAGGTGGATTTCGTCGGCATCGACAGTCGTCGCTACCGCGCCCGCTGGGAAACCAACCGCGCCCGCGACAAGGCCAACGGCAAGCTGCAAGGCAGCCGCCAGAGCCTGCATGACCTGGACAGCGAACAACTGCTGAGCAACCAGAGCAAGGCCGAATACAAGCAACTGATCGAGTCGCGCCTGGGACTTAATTTCGAGCAGTTCACCCGCGCGGTGATGCTCGCCCAGAGCGAGTTCAGCGCCTTCCTCAAGGCCGATGACAAAGAGCGCAGCGAGCTGCTGGAAAAGCTCACCAACACGGCGATCTACAGCCAGTTGGGGCGCCGCGCCTACAGCAAGAGCAAAGAAGCCGAAGAGGCGCACAAAGCCCTGCAGGACCAGGCCAGCGGTGTGCTGCCCATGGCCGCCGAGGCTCGCGCCGAACTGGACCTGCACTACACCCAAGCGCTCGACGGGTTCAAGGCCGAACAGGCGCAACTGCGCCTGCTCGAACAGCAACGCAGCTGGCTCAGCGAGCTGCTGCAAGTGCAAGAGCAAGTGCAGGCCGCCAGCGCGCAACTGCATAGCGCCCAACACCACCACGACAGCCTGCACGGTGAGCGGCTGAAGCTTGCGCGCCTGGAACAGTTGGCACCGCAGCGTCACCAGTTCGCCCGCCAGCAGGCGCTCAATGCCCAGCTCAGCCCGCTGGCCGCGAGTATCGCCGCGCAGCGCCAGCAACATGAGCAGTTGCATAGCCGTCAGCAGCAACTGCAGGACGAACAGGCCAAGGCCCGCGAAGCCCTGGGCCTGGCCCTGGCGCAACAAAGCGACAGCGCACCAGCGCTACGCCAGGCCTTTGCCGAGCAAAACACCCTGACCCGCCTGCAGCAGGAGCTGACCAATAGCACAGCGCTCAAGCAGCAGGCCGAACAGGCCAGTGCCGAAGGCCAGCAACAGCTGCTGAGCCTCAATGAGCAGCAACGCCTGAGCGAACAACGCTTGCAGCAGATCGGCGCGCAGCTTGAGCAAAGCGTGGCGCTGGCTGGCTTGAGCGAAGCCTGGAATGCCTATCGCCACCGCCTGCAGCAACTGATGCAACTGGGCAACCGCTTAAACCAGGGCCGTGCCGAACTGCCGGGCCTGCAGCAACGCGCCAGCGAGGCGCACGCCCAGCTTGAAACGCAACGCGCCGCCCTGGCCCTGCTCTACCGCGAAGCCGAGGCCGAACCCGAGGCACTGGCCGAACAGATCGGCCTGCTTGGCGAGCTGTTGCAGAAAAACCGCCAGCAGCAACGCCAGGTCGAAGAACTGAGCCGGCTGTGGAGCAACCAGCAAGAGCTCGAACAGCGCCTGCAAGCCCTGCGCGAACGCCAGCAAGCTGCCCTGCAACAACGCGAACAGCTGATCAGCGAAGGCCTCAATGGCAAAAACCAGCTGACCGCCGCCGAACAGGCGCTGAACGTTACTCGCCAGTTGCTCGAACGCCAGCGCCTGGCCCGCAGCCAGAGCGTCGAAGAACTGCGCGCGCAATTGCAGGACGACCAGCCCTGCCCGGTCTGCGGTAGCCAGGAACACCCTTACCATCAGCCCGAAGCCCTGCTGCAAAGCCTCGGCCGCCACGACCAGAACGAAGAAGCCAATGCCCAGCAGGTGGTCGACGGGCTGAAGAAGCAACTCGATGAGCTGCGCACGCAACTGGGCGGGGTCAACGGCCAGATCAAGGAGTACCTGCACCAGCAGGAGCAACTGGGCAGCCAGCAACAGGCGCTGCTGCCCAGCCTCCAGGCGCACCCGCTGTACCCGTCGCTGGCCGCTCAGGACGCAAGCCAGCGCAGCACCTGGCTGGACTTGCAGGCACGCAACCTGAACCACGACATCGGTCGTGACGAGCAGCGCCAGAACGCCCTGCTGACCCTGCAAAAAGACGCCAGCCGCCTGCAACAGCAGTTGCAGGCAGCCCAAGAAGCCAGCCAACAGGCCAGCCAGCACCTGAGCCAGCAGCAAACAGCGCTGGCCAGTGACGAAGAACGCCTGGAACAGGAACTGGGCAGCTTCGCCAGCCTGTTGCCCGCTGACATCCTCAACGACCTGCGCCAGGAGCCGGCCGCCGCCTTCATGCGCCTGGACCAGCAACTGGCCCTGCGCCTGGACCTTTTGCAACGGCAAAAGGACGAGCAGCAGGAACATGCCGAGCGCCAGCAGAGCCTGGACAAAGCCCAGCTGCAGCAACAGGCGCGGGTACAAAAACACGAAGAGCTGCAACAACAGTGCACTGAGCTGGAACACCAGCATCAAAGTAGCCGCGACAGCCTCACCGCCCTGCTCGGCGAACAGGCCAGCGCCGAACACTGGCAGCAGCATCTGGAACAGGCCGTGGAGCACGCACGCCAGGCTGAAACCCAGGCGCTGCAACAACTGCAGCAAACCCAGGCGCAACTGATCGAATTGGCCGCCGAGCTCAAGGCCAAAGACGAACGCCTGAGCAACCTGGAACAGGAACACAACGAGGTTCGCGCGCAGATCGAACAATGGCGCCAGGGCCACCCGGAACTGGACGACAGTGGCCTGGAGCAATTGCTGGCACTGGACGACAACGCCGTAGCGCAGCTGCGTCAGGGTCTGCAGGACGCCGAAAAAGCCATCGAACAGGCCCGCACCCTGCTGCAGGAGCGCCAGCAGCGCCTGGACCAGCATCAGGCCCAGGGCAACGCCGAGCTCACCCGCGAAGCCCTGGAGCAGGTAATCGACAGCCTGCAGCTACAGCTGGCGGCCAGCGAACAGACCTGCGCCGAACTGCGTGCCGCCCAGGCTGAAGACCAGCGCCGGCAACTGGCGCACCAGGCCCTGGCCGAACGGATCGCCAGCGCCTACGGCGAATGGCAGCGCTGGGCGCGGCTCAACGCCCTGATCGGCTCGGCCACCGGCGACACCTTCCGCAAGATCGCCCAGGGCTACAACCTCGACCTGCTGGTGCACCACGCCAACGCCCAGTTGCGCCAGCTGGCCAGGCGCTACCGGCTCAAGCGCGGTGGCAGCCTGCTCGGTTTGCTGGTGCTGGACACGGAAATGGGCGACGAGCTGCGCTCGGTGCATTCGCTGTCGGGCGGTGAAACCTTCCTGGTCTCGCTGGCCCTGGCCCTGGGCCTGGCATCGATGGCCTCGAGCACCTTGCGCATCGAGTCGCTGTTCATCGACGAAGGCTTCGGCAGCCTCGATCCGGAGTCGCTGCAACTGGCCATGGACGCCCTCGACGGCCTGCAGGCCCAGGGCCGCAAGGTCGCGGTGATCTCCCACGTACAGGAGATGCACGAGCGTATCCCGGTGCAGATCCAGGTGCGCCGCCAGGGCAACGGCCTGAGCACGGTGGAGGTCAGCGGATGATCCTCTACTCGTTCCGCCGCTGCCCGTGGGCCATGCGCGCGCGCCTGGCGCTGCGCTATGCCGAGTGTCCGGTAGAGATTCGCGAAGTCAGCCTCAAGGCCAAGCCGGCCGAACTACTGGCACTGTCGCCCAAGGGCACGGTGCCGGTGTTGAGTGCAGACGGCCTGGTGCTGGAGGAAAGCCTGGAGATCATGCGCTGGGCCCTGGCCCGGCATGATCCGCAAGACTGGCAACTGGCGGCCGACCCGCGGGCGGCGCAGGCCGCCGATGCGCTGATCGAGCGCAATGATCGCCAGTTCAAGGTGCAGGTCAATCTGTACAAGTACGCTGAACGCTACCCGCAGCACTCGCGTGAGGAGTACCGGGCACAGGCTGAACCCTGGCTGGCCGAGCTGAATGAGCGACTGGCGCACCAGGCCTACCTGTTCGCTGACCATCCAAGCCTGGCGGATGCGGCGTTGCTGCCATTGATGCGCCAGTTCGCCGGGGTCGAGCCTGAATGGTTTGCCCAGGCGCCCTACCCGCACTTGCGGGCGTGGCTGCAGGGTTGGCTGGAGTCGGCGCTGTTCAAGGCGATCATGGCGCGCTAGTGCTGCGACTTGTGGTCCAGCGCGGCGTAGAAGTTGGCGCTTTGTTGCAGGTACTTCTGGGTGTAGCTCTGGGTCGACGATTTGCGCTCGCTGAGCTCGACATGGGCGTTGGCCGGCAGGACCACCGAAGCAGAAATGGCGGAAGCGGCGATGACCGGGAAAAGGTTGAAGTTCATGGCGCTGACCCTCGAAGTCTGTGGTTTGAAGTGGCCGTCTGGGGCCGTGGTTCAAACTTACGCCGCTGGCGCGGCGCACAGAAATTCATTGCAGCAGTAGCAAACATCAGCGCAATTGATAGTCAGTTGACGAACTTCAGGTCCGAGGGCGCATCCTGGGCCAGCTTCTGCACGGTTTCACCGAGCAAGCCACTGCGCGGATCACGGCGGATCACCACGATCTGGTTACTCTTCTGATTGGCCACCAGCAGGAACTTGCCGCTCGGGTCGAGGGTGAATTCCCGAGGATGATCACCTTCGACACTGCGCCGCTGCACCTGCATCAGCTTGCCGGTCTTGTCATCGACGGCAAACACCAGCAGCTCGTTGGCCGTACCGCGGTTGCTGACATACAGAAAGCGCCCGTCAGCCGACAGGTGCAAGGCCCCCGCCGCGCGGGCCGAGGCATCACCCTGTTCGGTCAAGGGCAGGCGTTGCAGCTCCAGCAGCTTGCCGTCCTGGTACTCGAACGCCACCACTTGCGCGCTCATTTCCAGGGTCAGGTAGGCATGCTTGCCGTCGCGGTCAAACAGCAAATGGCGCGGCCCGCTGCCCGGCGGCAGGCTGACCGGCTCCACCGCGCTCAGGGGCTGGGTGGGGCTGGCACCGTCGTAACGGTAGACAAACACCTTGTCGGCGCCAAGATCACTGGCGAACACGTACTTGCCGTCGTCCGAGGACACCACCGAATGCACGTGCGGCCCGGTCTGGCGCTCCGGGTTGACGCCGCTGGGCTTGTGCCGGTCTTGCTGCACCGAGGCCTGCAAACGGCCTTTACGGTTCACCGGCAACACACTGAGGCTGCCGCCCGGGGCGGGCAACACGCCGTAGTTGGCGACGAACAGGTAGCGCTGGTCATGGCTGAGGCTGGAATGGGTCGGCTCGTCGCCCAGGCTGGGCACCTGGTTCAGGGCCTTGAGGCTGCCGTCCTTGCCGATGGCAAAACTGCTGACCTGACCGTTGCCGGCGCCATTCTCGTTGACCGCGAACAGCAGGCGCTTGTCGACCGAGAGAGTCAGCCAGGACGGGTTTTCACTGTTGAGCACCTGCAGCGGCGTGGGGTCGATCTGGCCGCTGTCGCTGTTGAAGCGATAGCGGTAGATACCTTCGCTGCTACCTGCGGTGTAGCTGCCGACCAGCAGGTCGTGGGCCTGGGCGGTGAGCATCAGGCTCATGCTACTGGCGATCAGCAGGTTCTTCAGCAGGCGCGTCATCGTCATCCTCTTCGCTGGCACTAAAGGCACTCATACAGACTAGCCGATGCTCGCCGGTGTCGGCGTTGATCAGCCAGTCGGCACCTTCAGCGCGGGCGGCGCCGATCTGCTCCGGGGTGAACGACCATTGTTTACGAACGCGGCCGTCCATCAGCGCGATATGCAGGCCGGTTTCGTCGAAGGTGAAGTCAAAAGCGTGCAGGCCGTCGATCAGGAGCATGTCGCAGGATTCGAGGGCTTGGGAGAGGGTTGTCATTGCTGGGATATCACTGGCAGGAAAAGCCCATGATACCTGAAAGCATCGCGGGTCAAGTCGAGTCGTCGCACCGCCGCTCCCACATTGTAGGAGCGGGCTTGACCCGCGATTATCACCAGCAATCAATGGGCGAAAATCGAACCGCCCTGCTTGCCCGCCATTTTTTCCGGCTTGATCAGGAACCGCGCCAGTGCCGGCAGCAGCCACAACGCGCCGAACATGTTCCACAGCAGCATGAAGGTCAGCATCAGGCCCATGTCGGCCTGGAACTTGATCGCCGAGAAGATCCAGGTGCACACGCCGATGGCCAGGCACAGGCCGGTGAACAGCACCGCCTTGCCGGTGGACTTGAGGGTCTGGTAGTAGGCTTCCTGCAGCGGCAGCCCGGCGCGCAAGAAACTCTCCAGGCGGCTGTAGATGTAGATGCCGTAGTCCACGCCGATACCCACGCCCAGCGCCACCACCGGCAGGGTCGCGACCTTGACGCCGATGCCCATGAAGGCCATCAGGGCGTTGCCCAGCACCGAGGTCAGCACCAGCGGCAGGACAATGCACAAGGTTGCGGCAAACGAGCGGAAGGTGATCATGCACATCACCGCCACGCAGATGTACACCAGGATCAGGATGGTCAGCTCGGCCGACTTGATCACCTCGTTGGTGGCCGCCTCGATACCGGCGTTACCGGCCGCCAGGAGGAACTCCAGGCCTTCCTTGTTGTGGGTGTCGGCAAATTCCTGCACCGCCTTGACCGCGCGGTCGAGGGTCTCGGCCTTGTGGTCGTTGAGGAAGATCAGCACCGGCGCCAGCGAGCAGTCGGCGTTGTACAGGCCGTCGGCTCGGGAGATCGAGCTGTTGAGCACGTCCGGGTTGCGCGACAGGCTTTCCCATTTCAGGTTGCCCTCGTTCATGCCCTTGATCATCTGTTTGGACACGGTCACCAGGGAGATCGCCGACTGCACCCCCGGGGTGTTCTCCATCTTCCACATCAGCTCGTCGATCGGCGCCATGGTCGAGTGCACCGAGCAGCCTTCGGTCGGGGTCTTGACCATGACCACCAGCACGTCGGAGCTGGTCGAGTAGTTGTTGATGATGAAGGCGTTGTCCTGGTTGTAGCGCGAGTCCGGGCGCAGCTCCGGCGCGCCCTGGTCGAGGTCGCCGATCTTCAGGTTCTGGCTGTACCAGAGGCCGCCACCGAAGGCCAGCAAGGCCAGGACGATGGACACCGGCGCCACCTTGGCGCTGGCAAAATTCGACAGCAGGCGCCAGAACGGATGCTCGCGGGTGGCGTCCTTCTTGCTGCGCTCGATGGCCTTCTTGCTGATGCCGACATAAGAGATGGCGACCGGCAGCAGGATCAGGTTGGTAAAGACGATTACCGCCACACCGATCGAGGCACCGATGGCCAGCTCGCGGATCACGCCGATGTCGATAATCAACAGGGTGATGAAGCCCACGGCGTCGGCCAGGATGGCGATCATCCCCGGCAGGAACAGCTGGCGGAAGGTGCGCCGGGCCGCGGTCAGGGCGTTGTCGGCATCACTGGACTGCAAGGCGATGCCGTTGATCTTCTGCACCCCGTGGGAGATGCCGATGGCGAAGATCAGGAACGGCACCAGCATGGAGTACGGGTCGAGGCCGAAGCCCACCGCATGCATCAGGCCCAATTGCCAGACCACCGCCACCAGGGTGGTGATCAGCACGGCGATGGTGCTGCGGATACACCAGGTGAACCAGTACAGCAGCACCCAGGTGATCACCAGGGCGATGCCGAAGAACATCGCCACCATCATCAGGCCGTCGATCAGGTCACCGACCTTCTTGGCGAAGCCGACGATGTGCACCTTCACGTTGGGGTTCTGGGCCTGGAACTTGTCGCGGATCTTCTCTTCGAGCTGATGGGAGAATTGCTGGTAGTCGAGCTTGATCAGCCTGCCCTGGTCCTGCGGGTCGGGGTAGGACTCCAGCAGCGGGATGTCGATGATGCTCGACTTGAAGTTGTTGGCCACCAGGCGCCCGACCTGCCCGGACTTGAGCACGTTGTTGCGCAACTGGTCGAGGCTGTCGGCCGAGCCGTCGTAGGTCTGCGGGATCACCTCGCCGCCGGCGAAGCCCTCTTCGGTCACTTCGGTCCAGCGCACGCTGGGGCTCCACAGCGACTTAAGCCCCGAGCGGTCGACGCCGGGAATGTAGAACACCTCGTCATGCACCTGACGCAGGGTTTCCATGTAGTCCTTGCTGAAGATATCGCCGTCGGTGGCTTCCACCGAAATGCGCACGGTGTTGCCGAGGTTGGCCAGGTCGTTGCGGTGTTCGAGCATCTTCTCGATGAACGGATGTTCGAGCGGGATCATTTTTTCGAAGCTGGTGGACGGACGAATCTGCGTGGCCTGCCAGAACAGGAACACGCTGACCAGCAGGCAGATGAGGATCACCACCGGGCGGTTATTGAAGATCAGGCGCTCAAGCAAGGTCGCCTTGTCCTGATGGTGTTGCTGCTGGTTCATGTTGAACTGCTCCTGACGGGTCATGGCTGCACTCCTTCGGCGCCCTGGGCCGAAGCCAGGTGCACGCCACCCTGGCCCACCAGCACCAGGCGCCCTTCATTCAGCCCGCTGACGCCGGCTAGGGCAATGCGATCGGCCCGGTTGAACACGCTGAAGCTCTGACCGTCGTCGCTGCTGCGCAGCACGCTGCCGCCATTGCCCACGAGTACCAGGCTGCCATCATCGAGAAGCGTAGCGCTTGCCAGACCAAATTCGAGGTTGCCGCGCGCGGCTTTCAATTTGATCTGTTGCCAGGTGTCGCCAAAATCGCTGGAACGGTAGAGGTTGCCGCGCAAGCCGTAGGCCAGCAAAGTGCGTGGCTGGGCGGTACCGGTGACGCCAAACAGCGAGCCTTCATAAGGGCCTTCGAGCTTTTCCCAGGTCTGGCCGTCGTCGCTGGAGCGGAACATGCTGCCCTGCTCGCCAACGATGAACAGGCCGGCGTCTTTTACCGCGGCGATGCCGTTGAGGTGGAACTGGTCATCGTTATGCAGCCGATCGCCAACATCGTTCCAGTGCTTGCCACCGTCGGTGGTTTCCAGCAATGCGCCATAGGCGCCCACGGCGATGCCGTGCTGGGTGTCCTTGAACCAGACATCGAGCAGCGGCGCTTCACGCTTGAGGTCTTCGAATTGTTTATTCCAGGTGGCGCCGCCGTCGGTGCTGGCGAGGATCTGCGCATCGTGGCCGACCGCCCAGCCGTGCTGGTCGTCGACAAAATAGACGGCGGTGAGCAGTTGCCGGGTCGGCACCTTGGCCTGGGTCCAGGACTTGCCCTGGTCATCGGAAAACAGGATATGGCCGCGATCACCCACGGCGACCAGGCGTGCGCCGGCCTTGGTGACGTCCAGCAGCAAGCTTTTTACCGCCTTGGACGATTGGGTGGAGTAGTCATCGGTTTGCGCGGCTGCGGCTTCGGCCGTATTGGCCCACAGCCCGATTGCCAAGACCAGCAAGCCGCTGGCGGCCAATGCCCAAGGGCGATTGCCGGCTTTACGCGCAGCAGCGCCGAGACCCGCCATGACAGGCTCAGTCATAGATCTATCCCCCGTTTATTGTTATTTGGGTCAATCTATATGCAGGTACTGCAAAAACCGTGTTCCAGAGCCCCGCAATAGCTGAGAGCCATCCTATCGGGGTTTGCAAAGGGCTGACAACGAACGGGACGTTATCTTTTGTTAAGCGCAGGATTTGCGGGGAAGCAATCGCGGGTCAAGCCCGCTCCCACACTAAATGTGGGAGCGGGCTTGACCCGCGATGAGGCCATCAAGCCAGACTTTTGCTCACAACTTCATACACATCACTGGACAGCGAACCACTAGCCAGAATCCGCTCCAGCTCGCCTTTCATCAACGCCTGACGGGCGCTGTCGTATTTGCGCCAGCGGGTCAGCGGCGCCAGTTGGCGCGAAGCGATCTGCGGGTTGAGGGCGTTGAGCTCGATCACCAGGTCCGCCAGGAAGCGATAACCCGAACCATCGCCGGCATGGAAGTTGACCAGGTTCTGCCCGGCGAAGGCACCGATCAGGGCGCGGACCTTGTTCGGGTTCTTCATGGTGAAGGCCGGGTGCTGCATCAGCGCCTTGACCCGCGCCAGGCCGCCCGGCAGGGTGCTGGCCGCCTGTACGCTGAACCATTGGTCCATGACCAGGGGGTTGTCCTTGAAGTGCTCGGCAAAGCTTTCCAGGGCCTTGGCCCGCTGCGTCTCGAACGGCGAGTTGACCAGCACGGCCAGGGCGGTGAGGCGCTCGGTCATGTTGTCACAGGCGTCAAACTGCTCCAGGGTTGCAGCCAGCACTTCGGGCCGGGCGCTGAGCATCAGGTACGAGAGCACGATGTTCTGCAGGCTGCGACGGGCAAAGTGCTCGGCTTCGGCAACGTACTCGGTGCCACGCGATAGCGCGCGGTTGGCCTGGTAGCGTGCGTTGAGGGCATCGAACAGCTGCTCGGCGATCTGCTTGCGGGCGAACTCGCGGGCGGCGTGGATGGCATCGACGTCAGCCACTTCGCTGATTTCGGTGAGGTAGGCTTCGCTGGGCAGCGAGAGCATCTCGGCGACCATGGCCTGGTCCAGTTGCTCGTTGGCCAGCACCGTACCCAACGCGGTCACCAGGCGCTGATCCAGCACTAGCTTGGCGCCCTGCTGGTGCTGGGCGATCAGTTCCTGCAGCACCTGTACCGACAGTTGCTGGCCGGCTTCCCAGCGATTGAAACCATCGCTGTCGTGCTGCATGAGGAACATCAGCTGGTCACGGTCATACGGAAAGCTCAGCTTGACCGGGGCACTGAAGCCACGCAGCAAGGAGGGTAGCGGCTTGGCAGCGATGCCCTCGAAGGTGAAGGTCTGCTCGGCTTCGGTGACCGACAACACCCGCGAGGTGCCGTCTGCTGCCGCTTCACCTTGCAGGCGCAGGGCAATGTCGTTGCCCTGGGCATCGAGCAGGCCCAGTTCCACCGGGATCACGAATGGTTTTTTCTCGACCTTGTCCGGGGTGGCCGGGCAGCTCTGGCGGAACGTCAGGCTGTAAGTCTGCGCGGCGCTGTCGTACGCCTCGCTGACTGCCAGGCGCGGCGTGCCGGCCTGGCTGTACCAACGCTTGAACTGGGTCAGGTCGACGCCGTTGGCGTCTTCCATGGCCTTGATGAAGTCATCGCAGGTCACGGCCTGGCCGTCATGACGCTCGAAGTACAGGTCGCTGCCTTTACGGAAACCCTCGGCGCCTAGCAGGGTGCGGACCATGCGCACCACTTCCGAGCCCTTCTCGTACACGGTCAGGGTGTAGAAGTTGGAGATCTCGATGAAGCTGTCGGGGCGCACGGCGTGGGCCATGGGCCCGGCGTCTTCGGCGAACTGGTGGGTGCGCAGGTAGGCGACGTCCTCGATGCGCTTGACCGTGCGCGAGTTCATGTCGGCGCTGAACTCCGAGTCACGAAACACCGTGAAGCCTTCCTTGAGCGACAGCTGGAACCAGTCACGGCAGGTCACGCGGTTGCCCGACCAGTTGTGGAAGTATTCGTGGGCGACCACCGCCTCGACCCGCTGGTGCGCGGCGTCGGTGGCGGTTTCGGCGCGGGCCAGCACGCAGCTGGAGTTGAAGATGTTCAGGCCCTTGTTTTCCATGGCCCCCATGTTGAAGTCGTTGACCGCGACGATCATGAAGATGTCCAGGTCGTACTCGCGGCCATAGACTTCCTCGTCCCAGCGCATGGACTTCTTCAGGCTGGTCATGGCGTGCTGGCACTTGTCGATGTTTTCCGGCTCGACATAAATGCGCAGGGTCACGTCACGGCCCGACTGGCGGGTGAATTTGTCTTCGACGCACCACAGGTCACCGGCGACCAGGGCGAACAGGTAGGCCGGTTTCATGAACGGGTCTTCCCAGGTTGCCCAATGCCGGCCATCTTCCTGCGGGCCAGTACCGACCGGGTTGCCGTTGGACAGCAGCACCGGATAGCGATGCTGCTCGGCGATCACCGTGGTGGTGAACTTGCTCATCACGTCCGGGCGGTCGAGGTAGTAGGTGATCTTGCGAAAACCCTCGGCCTCGCACTGGGTGCAGAACATGCTGCCGGACTTGTACAGGCCTTCGAGGGCGGTGTTGCGCTCGGGGTGGATCTTCACGCTGGTGTCGAGGGTGAAGGTCGCAGCCTTGGGCTGTACGGTCAGGTGGCTGTCATCGAGCTGGTAGTCGCCGGCGGCCAGGGCCTGGTCGTCCAGGGCGACGCTGAGCAGCTCCAACTGCTGGCCGTCGAGCACCAGCGGCGGCAGGCCGGCACCACGGGCCGGATTGCGGCGCATGACCAGCTGCGCGTGGACCAGGCTGTGGTCCTCGAACAGTTCGAAGGTCAGGTGGGTCTCGTCGATCAGGTATTCGGGGGCCTGATAGTCCTTGAGGTAGATCACTTGCGGCTGTTCGGTACGCATGTGGCGGTCCTTTTTTACTGATGCACGGCGAGCTGGTACGCCGTGTATTTGCGAATATTGATCACGCCGGTGTCGAAGATCAGGTACTGGCCCTTGATGCCCAGCAGCGTGCCTTCAGCCACGGGGTTCTTGTCCAGGTTAAAGCTGACGATCTTGCTTGGGTAGGCCTCGACCGGGTAGCGGATTTCCAGCACTTCACCATCATTCAACGGCTGCACGGCCTGTAGGCCGAATCGTGCCTGCAGGGCAGTCAGGCCCTCGGCGCAGCTGTCGAACAGTTGCTGGCGCACGGCAAGCAGGTCGACCGCCTCGGCATCGCCCTTGAGCAAGGCGCGCCAGTTGGTGCGGTCGGCCACCTGGCTGCGGAACAGGTCTTCGACCAGCCCCGACTGCTGGCGGGTGGCAACCCGCACGATCGGCAGCGCCTGGCTGGCGCCCTGGTCTAGCCAGCGGGTGGGCAACTGGGTCGCCCGGGTAATGCCGACCTTGATGCCTGAGGAGTTGGCCAGGTACACCACATGATCGGCCATGCAGAACTGCTCGCCCCACGAAGGTTCGCGGCAGGTGCCCTGATCGTAGTGGCATTTTTCCGGAGCCATGATGCACACGTCGCACTGCGCAAGCTTGGTCATGCACGGGTAGCAATAACCCTGGCTGAAGCTGGTCTTGGTCTTGCGCCCGCAGTGGCTGCAATGGATGGCACCGAGGTATTCCAGGCGCAGGGTCTTGCCGATCAAGGGGTTGACCGGCACTTCCTGCTCGCCCAGACGAAAAGCGTACTGCACCACCGGCGCATCGAGACGCGCCGACATTTTACTGATGGAGCCGCGGCCGAGTTCGATCAATGGATCGCATCCGACTTGAACAGGATGTTCGGCACCGGTGCCGACTTCGAGGCGCATTCCTGCGGGCCCATGTAACCGGTACGCTGTTCTTCCGGCAGGTTCTGCAGCTCCCAGGCGATCACCGCCTGCAGCGACAGCTCTTTCTGCTCGGTGGTGAGCTTGCGCCCGTCTGCCCATTTGCCCAGCTCTACCGCCAGTTTCAGGCTCTGGTAGATTTCCGGGGTGATGTTTTCAATCATTTGCGCAAAAGTGGACATAAGGTCTCCCAAAATCAAGCGGTCAGTTTACGCCGGGCCAGCGCCCCGCCCAAGAGCCCGCTGAGGCAACCGACCAACAGCCCGCCGACATGGGCGGCGTTGGCGATCTGGCCGAAGCCGAGCAGGCTGATCAAACCGGACAGGCACAGCAGCAGCCACACCAGCATCATCACCAGCACGCCGCGCGGCATGCGATACACCGGGTTGGGCGCCAGCCACTGGTACAGCCAGATGTGCCCGAGCAAACCGTAGAGCACCCCCGACAAGCCGCCGAACAGGCTCGGGCCGCCAAACAGGTACTGCGCGGCGTTGGACACCAGGCTGAACAGCAAGGTCAGGCCGAGCAGGTTCCATGGCCCCTGGCGCAGTTCGATGCGCCGGCCCAGTTCCCAGTACCAGAGGCCGTTCATGGCCAGGTGGAGGATGCCGAAATGCACCAGCATCGGCGTGAACAGGCGCCACCACTGGCCATCGGCAAGGCTGGCGGCCAAGGGGGTGAAGTACAGGTAGTCACCCTGCACGCGAAAATCGAGGAAGGTCAGCCAGCTCAAGGTCGCGAAGTTGTCGCCAAGGCCGGTGAGGCCGGCGACGATCAGGCACAGCAAGAGAATCGCCGCCGTGGCCTTGCTGGCGCGCAACTGCTCGCCGATGCTCGGACGCGCCGGCGGCGCCAGGGCGGCATCGGCCGGCAGTTCGAACTCGGCATTGCCCTCGGGGAAACGCTGGTAAAGCTGGCGTACGTCTTCGGCGAGGTTCTCGGCCACCCACAACACCTGGTCACCGCCCTCCTCGCTGACCCGGTGAGGCACCTGCAGGCGCCGCAACAGGCCGACAAAGCCGCTGAGATCGGTACTCAACGGCATGCGTAATACCACCACTGCAGTCATTGGCTGGCCTCCGGCCGGTCGACATCAACCCAGACGAACTTGCGCGGGTCGATGCGGGTTTCAGCATCCAGGCGGTAAGCGACCAGTTTGCCGTACAGCACCGCACTGTAGTCCAGGCAGGCCAGGTTGGCGCGGATCGGCGCCGGCTTGCCGCTGCGCCAGTAATGGCCGACGAACAGCATCGGCTCGTCCTCGCTGTAGCGCAGCAAGGCGTTCTTCTGGCTGTGGCTGAGCGGCGCACTGGCCACCTGCTCGGGCAACGCATCGGGCTGGAAGACGATATCGCCGTAGGTCTGCGGGTCTTCTTCCCAGAACTTGGTGCGGAAAAACGCCCGGGTCAGGCCGTCGCCGCCAGTCAGGGTCAAACCGTCCGGCAGGCGCATGTCGGTGCCGCGCAACAGGCGGTTGCAGACTGTGGCGGCAAAGCTCTCAGGCACTGCCGAAGCCTGGATGAAATGCTCGTCGATGCGCCCGTCCGGGTACTGCTGGCGCAACGGGTCGATCAGCCGCGCATCCCAGCAGGCGTGGACAACGCGAAAACGCCCGGCGTCGATGAACAACGGCAGTTCGTAGAACCACTCGAGAAAGTCATGCCAGTCGCCTGGATGCTGTTCGAACTGGGTCAAGGTTTCGTAGATCAGCCGGCCGTGGCGCGGGGTGTGCTCGCGCACGTAGTGCTTGCCGCTCTCGGGCAACGCCGGGGTGTTCCAGCCCAGGGCGTTGTACTCGTGGTTGCCCATGATGCAGTGGGCCTGGCCGGCCTCGACCATGTCATGGACGATGTGCAGCGCTTCGCGAATCCGCGGGCCACGGTCGATGATGTCGCCAAGGAACACGGCCTGGCGCGACGGATGCCGCCAGACGCCACCCTGGCGCTTGTAGCCGAGGGCGTCGAGCAGGCGTTCGAGGGTATGTGCACAGCCGTGCACGTCACCGATCAGATCGAAACTGCGAGCGGGATCGAGCATCACTCGCCTCCACCACCCAGGCGGCTGCCCCAGCCGAGCTTGGTCCGGCATACCTCGTAGTAATTGTGATCCAGCGGATGGATCAGGCGCAGCTTCTGCGGCTTCTTGTTGACCGTGATGGTATCGCCGGGCGCGCAGGTGAAATGGTTCTGGCCGTCGCAGGAAATCTGCGGGTAGATCTGCAGGTCCTTGGACACGACGATCTTCAGCTCACTGTTGCCGTCAACCACGATCGGCCGCCCCGACAGCGTGTGCGGGTACATCGGCACGATGACGATGGCGTCGAGCTTGGGGTGCATGATCGGCCCGCCCGCCGACAGCGCGTAGGCGGTCGAGCCGGTCGGCGTGGCGACGATCAGGCCGTCGGCCTTCTGGCTGCAGACGAACTGGCCATCGATGTAGATCTCGAACTCGATCATTCGCGTCGACTTGCCCGGGTGCAGCACCACATCGTTGAGGGCGTCGCCCTGGCCGATGGCTTCGGCGTGCCGGCGCACTTCGGCCTGCAGCAGGAAGCGGTTTTCCACCAGGTAGTGGCCGTCGAGCACCTCGGCGACCTTGACCTCCAGCTCATCGGGGCGGATGTCGGTGAGAAAGCCCAGGCTGCCACGGTTGATGCCCAGTACCGGAATGTTGTGCCGGGCCAGGGCGCGGGCGGCGCCGAGCAGGCTGCCGTCGCCACCGACGACGATCACCAGGTCGCAGACCTCGCCCAGCAGCTTGCGGGTCGAGGTTTGCAGGCCGTGGCCGGGCAGGACTTCGGCGATGGTGTCCTCGAGGATCACGTGCAGATGCCGCGCCAGCAGGAATTTTTTCAGTCGGCGAATGGTATCGAGCACCTGGGAGCTGCCCAGACGTCCGATGATACCGATATTGCGAAATTGCTCCATGGGGCTCCAGGGCTCTGCGGCGGGTAAAGAGGCGATGCTCGCCAAAGAGTTCGATTATGGGCGAAAGCGCCGGGCAGCGGCAAACGCCGGAGAAATTCAGCAAGCGCGCAGGCTGAGCGGCTATGCTCGCAGAATGAACCCGTTTCCCAGCCTGACCGACCTGCCCCGCCAGTTGCGCCAGCCCCAGGTGCGCGACCTGGCCTGGGTGATCCTGGCGCCGCCGATGCTGCGCGACACGCCGTGGCCGCAGCGCCACCCGCTGGCGGCCAGCCGCTGGGTAGCCGAGCCTGAACAACTGCGCCAGTGGCTGCTGGCACAAGACCGCGACAGCCAGCCCCTGCTGCACTGGCTGGCCCAGGCCAGCACCCGGCGCCTGGGTTTGTACTACGAACGTCTATGGCAGTTCGTCCTCCAGCATGCCCCCGGGGTGACTTTATTGGCCGCCAACCTGCCGATCCGCAATGGCGGGCACACCCTCGGCGAGCTGGACCTGTTGCTGCGCGACAGCGACGGTGTGCACCACCTGGAGCTGGCGATCAAGCTGTACCTGGGGCCGCAGAACGGCACGGGAGAGAACCCGGCGCAGTGGCTGGGGCCGGGTTGCCATGACCGCCTGGACCGCAAGCTTGCCCACCTGGCCGAACACCAGTTGCCGATTTCGGCGCGCGCGGAAAGCCGCGAAGCGCTGGCGGCGCTGGAGATCGAGCAGTTCAGTGCGCAATTGTGGCTGGGCGGTTACCTGCTCTACCCCTGGCCGGGGCAGGCGCAAGCGCCGCGTGGGGCCAACCCGCAGCATTTACGCGGGCTCTGGTTGCATCAGCGGGACTGGGCGTCATTGCGGGGGCAAAGCGCGGCTGGTCGCTGGCAGCCGCTACCGCGCCATGCCTGGCTGGCGCCGGCCTGTTATCCGGCGCAGGACTGCTGGTCGGTGCAGCGCTTCGAAACCTGGCTGCAGGCCCTGGACCCGCTGGCTCCGGCGCAATTGCTGGTAAGGCTGGTCGAGGGCGAGCGTGGCGAGTGGGAGGAAGCCGAGCGCTTGTTCCTGGTCTCTGACCTTTGGCCCAATCTTCCCGGGTAAATGGTTTTGTCGGAGCGGCGGTGCGACGCCTCGACTTGCCCCGCGATCAGGCCAGCCCTAAACCAACGTCAAGCGCAACGCCAGCGCCACCAGCGTCAGCAGCAACACCGGCAGCGTCAGCACAATCCCGACCTTGAAGTAATACCCCCAGCCAATCTTCACCCCCTTGCGCTCCAGCACATGCAACCACAACAGCGTCGCCAGGCTGCCGATCGGGGTAATTTTCGGCCCCAGGTCACTGCCGATCACGTTGGCGTAGATCATCGCTTCCTTGACCACCCCGGTGGCGGCACTGGCGTCGATCGACAAGGCGCCGATCAGCACCGTCGGCAGGTTGTTCATGATCGACGACAGCACCGCGGTCAGCAGCCCGGTGCCCAGCGCTGCGCCCCATACCCCGCCGGTGGCGAAGGCATCGAGCCAGCCGGCCAGGTAATCGGTCAGCCCGGCGTTGCGCAGGCCGTAGACCACCAGGTACATCCCCAGGGAGAACACCACGATGTGCCAGGGCGCTTCTTTGAGCACCTTGCGCGTGGAAATCCTGTGCCCGCGTGCCGCCACCAGCAGCAACACCAGGGCACACACCGCCGAAATCGCGCTGATGGGGATGCCCAGCGGCTCAAGGGCAAAACAGCCGAGCAGCAGGATCGCCAGCACCAGCCAGCCGGCAACAAACGTCGCCGGGTCTTGCACCACGCTGCGCGGCGCATCCAGCTGCAGCGGGTCGTAGTCTGCCGGGATATCACCGCGGAAGTACCACAACAGCACCGCCAGGGTTGCCGCCACGGCAACCAGGTTGACCGGCACCATCACCGCCGCATAACGGTTGAAACCAATACCGAAGAAGTCCGCAGAGACGATGTTGACCAGGTTCGACACCACCAGCGGCAAGCTCGCGGTATCGGCAATAAAACCTGCGGCCATGACAAAAGCCAGGGTCGCCGCCGGGCTGAAGCGCAGGGCCAGGAGCATGGCCACCACGATCGGGGTGAGGATCAGCGCCGCGCCGTCGTTGGCAAACAACGCCGACACCAGTGCCCCCAGCAGTACGATGAAGCAGAACAGCCGCTGGCCACTGCCGCGCCCCCAACGCGCCACGTGCAGCGCCGCCCAGGCAAAAAAGCCAGCAGCATCGAGCAACAGGCTGATGATAATCAGGGCAATGAAGGTGCCGGTGGCGTTCCAGATGATCTGCCAGACCACCGGAATATCGCTCCACTGCACCACCCCACAGAGCAACGCCAGCAGCGCCCCGCCCGTGGCACTCCAGCCAACGCCCAGGCCGCGGGGCTGCCAGATCACCAGGGTAATGGTCAGGAGGAATATCAGCGATGCCATCAGCATGAAGTACAAGCCTTGTAGAAATCGGACTCAAGCGCCGGATTCTAGCGACAGATCAAGGCCTGCGTGACCAATTTCTGCTGCAATGGCCGGGTAATCGGCTGGCAAGCGGTTACAGTTAGCTGACTGCGCCACAAGAGCGCGGACTTCGACCTGATGATGAGGAATACCCATGACGTTGAGCCAAAACCAGGCCCGCTATGGCGGTCTGTCGATTGCCCTGCACTGGCTGATGCTGGTGCTGCTGGCGGCGGTCTACGCCTTTATCGAACTGCGCGGCATGTTCCCCAAGGACAGCGCCGAGCGCGCGCTGATGAAAGACCTGCACTTCATGCTCGGCCTGACGGTATTCGTGCTGGTCTGGCTGCGCCTGGCCCTGCGCCTGGGCCGCCCGACCCCGCCGATCATTCCGGCGCCGCCGGCCTGGCAGACCGGCCTGGCGCACCTGATGCACCTGGCCCTGTACCTGCTGATGATCGGCCTGCCGCTGGCCGGCTGGCTGCTGCTCAGCGCTGCCAACAAGCCGATCCCGTTCTATGGCTTCGAGCTGCCGGCGCTTATAGCCCCGGACCCGGACCTGGCCAAGTTCATCAAAGGCTGGCACGAGCGCATCGGCACCTGGGGCTACTGGTTGATCGGCCTGCATGCTGTTGCCGGCCTGTTCCATCACTATGTGCAGCGCGACAACACCTTGCTGCGCATGTTGCCACGCAATAACTAGGCGAACCCGCGGCGGCCCTGCAGGCCGCCGCTGTGCAAAAAGATCAGCCGGGTGCCGGCGGCAAAAGCCCCCGCTTCGACTTCCCGGCGCAGCGCCAGCAAGGCCTTGGCGGTGTACAGCGGCTCCAGCGGCATGCCCGTTTCAGATTCGCAGTCGGCCATAAACGCCACCAGCTCGTCATCGACCTTGGCAAAGCCGCCACGGCAGGCCTCATGCAGCCTGTAACCTGCCTTGCCAACCAGTGTTTCGACAGACTCGGGCACGCCGTGGTCCAGCGGTACGGCCAAGGCGCCATGCACCTCACGCCGGCCCGCCTCGGCCAACACCAACCCGGCCAGGGTGGTGCCGGTGCCGGCCGCCAGCCACCAGCCGTGGTAATCCGCCCAGCCCAGCGCCGCCAACTGCGCTTGCGCCTGCTCGACGATCAACGCACAGCCCTTGGCACCCAACGCCCCGCCACCGCCTTCGGCGACACATTGCCACCCCGGATAAAGCGCCTGCCACGGCTGCCAGAACCCCGGTTGATGACGCTCGCGATAACCGCCATATCCCAACCAGTGCAGTTGCATGCCAAAGGCTTGCAGGTCGCGCACGGTCGGGGTGTCCTGGGCATGGCCACGCAACAGCCCGGCGGTAGCAAAGCCGAAGCGCTTGCCCGCCGCCGCCAGGGCATGCAGGTGATTGGAATGGGCGCCGCCAAGGCTGATCACCCCGGGCGCCCCTTGGGCCTGGGCGTTTCGCAGGTGTTCGAGCAGCTTGAACCACTTGTTGCCACTGATCAGCGGGTCGATCAGGTCCAGGCGCAACACCGCGAGCTTCACGCCATGAGGGCGTAGCCAGTTCAGCGGCAAGGGTTGCAGGGGCGCGAGCGGAAGGTCGTCGAAATTGCCAATCATGGGCGGGGCACAACAGGGCTGCCAGGGCAGCGCAGTGTAACAGCGCGACGGGCCGGGCGGCCCGCCGCGCTGCGCCGGTCAGAGCTCGGCGGCCAGACGCGAGCCCTGGTTGATGGCGCGCTTGGCGTCCAGTTCGGCAGCGACATCGGCGCCACCGATCAGGTGCACCGACTGCCCGGCGGCGAGCAAGCCGTCCTGCAGTTCGCGCAGTGGATCCTGGCCGGCGCAGATGACGATGTTATCCACAGGCAGCACCTGCGGCTCGCCCTCGGCGATACGGATGTGCAGGCCGGCATCGTCGATATTCAGGTATTCGACGCTGTTGAGCATCTGCACCTGTTTGTTCTTCAAGCCCGTGCGGTGAATCCAGCCGGTGGTCTTGCCCAGGCCGTCGCCTACCTTGGTTTTTTTGCGTTGCAGGAGGAACACCTGGCGCGCCGGCGCGTGCGGCTCGGCCTTGATCCCGGCCACGCCGCCGCGGGCCTCGAGGTGGGTATCGATGCCCCACTCCTTCCAGAACGCTTCACGATCCTGGCTGGTGGCCACGCCCTGGTGCACCAGGTACTCGGAGACGTCAAAGCCGATACCGCCGGCGCCGATCACCGCGACCTTCTGCCCTACCGGCTTGCGCTGCAGCAGCACGTCCAGGTAGCTCAACACCTTGGCGTGCTCGATGCCAGGGATGGCCGGCAGGCGCGGGGCGATACCGGTGGCGAGGATGATCTCGTCAAAACCGCCCGCCGCCAGTTGCTCGGCATCGACGCGGGTGTTCAGGCACAGCTCGACACCGGTGGTCTGCAGCTTGCGCTTGAAGTAGCGCAGGGTTTCATAGAACTCCTCTTTGCCCGGCACGCGCTTGGCCACGTTGAACTGGCCGCCGATTTCGCTGGCCGAATCGAACAGGGTCACTTCATGGCCGCGCTCGGCCGCCACGGTGGCAGCCGCCAGGCCGGCGGGGCCGGCGCCGACCACGGCGATACGCTTGACCTGGGTTACCGGCAGGTAATTGAGCTCGGTTTCGTGGCAGGCGCGCGGGTTGACCAGGCAGCTGGTCAGCTTGCCGCCAAAGGTGTGGTCCAGGCAGGCCTGGTTGCAGCCGATGCAGGTGTTGATCTCGTCGCCACGCCCGGCGGCGGCCTTGTTGACGAACTCCGGGTCAGCCAGGAACGGCCGCGCCATCGAGACCATGTCGGCATCGCCCTCGGCCAGGATCTGCTCGGCGACTTCCGGGGTGTTGATGCGGTTGGTAGTGATCAGCGGGATCTGCACCGCGCCGCGCAGCTTGGCGGTGACCTTGGTGAATGCCGCACGCGGCACCTTGGTGGCGATGGTCGGGATCCGCGCTTCGTGCCAGCCGATACCGGTGTTGATGAGGGTCGCGCCGGCCTGCTCCACGGCCTTGGCCAGTTGCACGATCTCTTCCCAGCTGCTGCCGCCCTCGACCAGGTCGAGCATCGACAGGCGGAAGATGATGATGAAGTTCGGCCCTACCGCTTCGCGCACCCGGCGCACGATCTCCACCGCCAGGCGCATGCGGTTCTCGTAGCTGCCACCCCAGCGATCGGTACGCTGGTTGGTGTGGGCGGCGAGGAACTGGTTGATGAAGTAGCCTTCCGACCCCATGATCTCGACGCCGTCGTACTCGGCGCTTTGCGCCAGCAGCGAGCAGGTGACGAAGTCCTGGATCTGCTTCTCGATGCCCTCTTCGTCCAGCTCACGCGGCTTGAACGGGTTGATCGGCGCCTGGATCGCGCTCGGCGCTACCGATTTTGGGCTGTAGGCATAGCGCCCGGCGTGAAGGATCTGCATGCAGATCTTGCCACCGGCTTCATGCACCGCTTGGGTGACGATGCGGTGTTTATCGGCTTCTTCCGGCGTGCTCAGCTTGGCCGCGCCGGAATACACCCCGCCCTCCACGTTCGGGCCGATGCCGCCGGTCACCATCAGGCCGACGCCGCCACGGGCACGCTCGGCAAAATAGGCCGCCATGCGCTCGAAACCGCCGGGCTTTTCTTCAAGGCCGGTGTGCATCGAGCCCATCAGGGTGCGGTTGCGCAAGGTGGTGAAACCCAGGTCCAGCGGGGCGAGCAAATGCGGGTATTGAGCGGCGGCCATAGTCAACTCCACAACAGGCGTAATCACGGAATGCGGGCGCCTCGCCAAGGTTGGCGGGGCCCGTCAGTTATCTGAGGCCGACATTAAAGAGCCAGCGGGCGCGGCTCAATGACCGAAAGTGACAAGTTATTGATCCTGCTGCACTCGGGGTCTACCCTAGGGGCCGAATCCCTTTTCGGCGCTGTCCCGTTTCATGCGAAAACTTCTGTTGAGCGCCCTGGCGCTGGTTGTCATTGCCGTCCTCAGTGGCTACGGCTTCTGGACCGAGCAGCGCCCGGCCGGGCACTACCTGTCGGACCTGCGCATCGAGCTGGCCCTGAGCGAAGGCGTGCCGGCCGATCACGGCAACCTGCTGGGCGTCGAGCCGCAACTGTTCCCCGGTGACTACCAGAGCCTACAGCGCCTGCACCGCAAGCTGGCCGCCTACCTTGAACACGCCCGCGCCCAGGGCCTGGTCAACGCCAAAACCATCGTCATCCTGCCCGAACACATCGGCACCTGGCTGTGGGCCCGAGGCGAGAAGAGCGAGCTGTACCAGGTCACCCAACGCCGCGAAGCCCTGCAATGGCTGGAGCTGAGCAACCCGCTGCGCTACGGCCTGGCCCTGCTCGGCGCCGAGGGTGACGACCGCCGTGCCGACGCCCACCTGCGGATGAAAGCCGGGCAGATGGCCGAGGATTACCAGCAGTTGTTCGGCGGCCTGGCCAAGGAATTTGGCGTAACCCTGGTGGCCGGCTCCATCGTCCTGCCTGAACCTTACGTCGAGCGCGGCACCCTGCGCATCGGCTCCGGCGCCCTGTACAACGCAAGCCTGGTGTTCGCCAGCGACGGCTCGGTGCTCGGCCAGCCGCAACGCCAGCAGCACCCGGACAGTGAAGTGCGGCGCTTTATCAGCAGCGGCATCGATCAACCGCCACAGGTGCTGCAAACTCCGGCCGGGCGCCTGGGCGTGCTGATCGGCAGCGACAGCTGGTACCCGAGCAACCAGCAGCAACTGGCCAACCAGTTTGCCCAGATCGTCGCCAACCCGGTGTTTCTCAGCGGCCATGACAGCTGGAACGCGCCGTGGCGCGGCAACCGGCATCAACCCCTGGCCTCGTCGCTGGCGCTAAAGCCCGGTGAGGTGAGTGAACACGAAGCCTGGCAACGCCTGACCCTGAACGCCAACGCCGCCAGGGTCAGCAGCATGAGTGTGTTCCTGCGCGGGCGCTTCTGGGACCTGGCCGCCGATGGCCAGGGCTTTGCCCAGCTCAACGGGGTGAACCTGGGCGGCACGTCCAGCCCCGGTGCGCGCCTGCTGAACCTCTGGTTGTAGGGCATGAACCGTCCCCGCGTGCGCCTGGGCGACCTGTCGGTCGGTTTTATCCAGCCGCTGAGCGAAACCCTGCAGCAACGCGGCATCGATCCTACGGCCCTGCTCGCCCGCTACGGCCTGGAGCCAGCGCGCCTGGCCGAAGCCGGCGCGCGCCTGTCGATCCCGCGCTATATGCACCTGGGCCATGCTGCCATCGAACTGACCGGCGACCCGGCCCTGGGCCTGCACATGGGCCATATCAGCCGCCTGGGCCAGGCCGGCCTGGCCGGCGTCACTGCGGCACAAGCACCCACCGTGGGCGAAGCGGCGCGCACCTTGTTGCGCTTCGAGCCGCTGTACGCGGCCAACTACCGCGGGCACTCAAGCTTTCATGAAGACAGCAGCGGCGCCTGGCTACGGTTCTATTCGATCAGCCCGTACAACGCCTATAACCGCTTCGTGGTGGATTCGCTGCTGGCCGGCTGGCTGGCGCAGCTGTCGAGCCTGGCGGGTACGATGCTGCTGGCCGAACGGGTCGAGATCGAGTTCGAGGCGCCCGCCTACGCCGCCCACTATCAGGCCTTGAGCTGCAATCCGGTGCAGTTTGGCGCCGCCACCAATCAACTGCGCCTGAGCCGCGCCAACCTGGCCCTGCGCAACCCGGCGCACTGTCCGAGCACCTGGCAGCACCTGCTGCAGCTGTGTGAGGCCGAGCTTGAGCAACGCACGCGCATACGCAGCCTGGGCGAGCGCATCGCCCACCTGCTGGGGCCGCTATTGAATGGCGGACGGGAACCGGATCTGGAGGAAGTGGCCAGGCACCTGCAATTGCCGACCTGGACCCTGCGGCGCAAGCTGGCCGAGGAAGGCACGCAGTTTCGCGCCATCCTCAACGATACCCGGCGCGATCTGGCCATGACCTATATCCGTGACACGGAACTGGCCTTTGGCGAGATTGCCTACTTGCTCGGGTTTGCCTCGGCGGAGGCGTTTCAGCGTGCGTTCAAGCGCTGGAACGGCATCACCCCGGGCGAGTTTCGCCGCAGCCAGCGGCGTACCGGCTGATTACAGCTCGGTAGCGTCTTCGGCCGGCTCGACCGGGTCGAGCTCAATGGCGCGGTATTCGAGTAGTTCTTCTTGATAGTCGTCCATCGTCTGCTCCGTTGTTTCTCATTCATGTCATTGATTCATCAACGAGCCTAAAGTGCCGCGATGAAAGAAAAATGACAATGACGCTTATCAAAACAACGTAGCAGAGACGGGCGAATTTACAGCGGCGCCTGCTCGCTGCTGGCCGGTGCTACCGGGGCGATGGTCGGGGTCGGCTCTACGGGTGCCGGTGTGCTGCTGTCCTGGACGCTGATCGGCGCAGCTTCGGCGGGCGGCGGCACCGGCTGCGAGCCACTGCTGTCATCCACCACCGGCGCGGCCGGCACTTCGGCAGCCGGGGCCGGCGACGGTTCGCTGACCGGTACGCCAGCCGCTGCAGCCGCTGGTGCTTCAACCGGAGCCGGAGCCAGGGCGGCCGCTGGTGCTGCCGGCGCGGTCTCGGGCACACCCAGCTCCACCGCTGGCTTGGCTGCAGGCTTTGCCTCAGCCTTCTTCTTGGTTTCCTTGGGCAGGAAACTTTCCACCAGGGCGAAGTAACGCTCGTAGAACTTGGCCGAGGTCACGGTCTCGCTGGCAACCTTGACCATCGAATCGTCACTGGAGCCGATCGGCATCGACACCGAACCCAGCACGCCGACGCCGAGGCTGGCCGAGGTGTTGGATTTTTTCAGCGCATAGCGGTCCTGCAGGGCGTTGGCGAACATGGTCGAGCGCTGCTCGTCGCCGCTGTCGCGGGCACAGACCACGTTGAAGCTGATCTGCAGGTGCGAATCGCCAGTCTGCTGGAAGCTCTTGTTGCCATTGACCTGGCCAGCGTCGCTGCTGGTGATGATATAGCCCTGGCTGAGCAAGGCACGGCGCGCCGCTTCGCAGGTACCGGCTTCACTCACCGCAAAGCTGCGCGAGAAGGTACCCGAGTCGTCGAAATTCTCGTGTTCGTAAATGGCAGCTTTCTTCGAAGAACAGCCGGAAACACCCGCCAGCACAAGGGCCAGCCCGAGCGCACCGCAGACGGTTGACTTTGACATTGCAAATCCTGAGGAAACGGTCGGCGCCTATTGTGCAACACATCGACGGAATGCTGAAACCACAGGCGGGCAATCACCGCAGAAAATTCATACAAGGGGCCAGTGATCGCCCCTGATGCCGGGGCTTGACCATTGGTCGATAAACCCACAAATCCTTCGCTCAAGCCCTACGAACAGATCGGACCCATCCGACTTTTGCCCTGCCCATTCTACGACTACGCTGGCAACTAGCCATCACCACCTACCGGTCGACAGGAGTTATCTCGGTGAAGAACCTATCTGTGAAAATCAAGTTGCTGCTTGGCTTTGCGCCCATTCTGGTACTGATGGTGCTACTCGCCATTACCGCCATCAACAGCTTGAACACCCTGACCCAGCGCGCCGATCGCCTGGTGTCGGTCAACTACATCCTCGACAACCTCAATGAAATGCGCGCCGCCCAGCTGAGCTTCGAGCAACGCCGCGAAGGCAGCTTCGCCAGCCAGCTGGTACAGGCCCACCAGGAGGCCAGCCGCCTGGTCGAGGAAAACCTCGGCGCCCTGCCCGATGCCGACTCGCAGCGCCTGCTCAAGGCCACTGGCGATGATCTCAAGCAGTACCTGCAACAGTTCGAGCAACTCAAGGCGGCCAGCGGCGGCACCCTGCTGCAGAGCAAGCTGCATGACCAGTTGCTGCAGACCGTGCATCAGGGCCTGGAGGCGATCAACCAGTTGATCACCCTGCAGAACCAGAAGAGCACCGAGGAATCCAGCGACAGCCGCAGCCTGATGCTGGGCTTGCTGTTCGCAGCCCTGGTGCTGGGCGTGCTGATCAGTGCGCTGATCATCCGCCAGGTGACCCAGCCACTGCGCCAGGCGGTGGAAATTGCCCGGCGCATTGGCCAAGGCGACCTGACCAACACTGCCAGCGAACCACGCCGCGACGAGTTCGGCCAGCTGTTGCAGGCGCTGGCGCAAAGCGGCGAGAACCTGCGCGAGATGCTTGGCCAGGCCGGGCATGTCACCCGCCAGCTGTCGACCGCCGCTGAAGAGCTGTCGACCATCACTGAACAGACCAGCGCTGGCATCACCAGCCAGAAGGTCGAAACCGACCAGGTGGCCACGGCAATGAGCGAGATGGTTGCCACCGTCCAGGAAGTCGCGCGTAACGCAGAAGAAGCCAGCGAAGCCACGCACCAGGCCGACAGCCAGGCCAAACAGGGCAACCGCGTAGTGCAGCAGGCCCTGAGCCAGATCGGCCGGCTGGCCGACGACATCGGCAATTGCGCCAGCGCGGTCAGCCAATTGTCGCAAGAAAGCGAGCGCATCGGCACCGTGATGACGGTGATCAACGCCATTGCCGAACAGACCAACCTGCTGGCCCTCAACGCCGCCATCGAGGCGGCGCGCGCGGGGGAGGCCGGGCGCGGCTTTGCCGTGGTCGCCGATGAAGTGCGCGGGCTGGCCCAGCGCACACAACAATCAACAGCGCAGATCGAGTCGCTGATCCTGTCGTTGCAACAAGGCGCGCAGAAAGCCGCCGAAATGATGCAAGCCAACCAGCAACAGGTCGGCGGTACGGTGGAGCTGGCCAACCAGGTCGGTATCGAGCTGCAGGCCATCACCCAGACCGTGACCGGCATCCAGACCATGAACCTGCAGATCGCCACCGCCGCCGAACAGCAGAGCAGCGTCGCCGAATCGATCAACCGCAGTGTGCTCAGCGTGCGCGACGTTGCCGAACAGTCGTCCACCGCGTCTCAGCAGACGGCGGCTTCGTCAGTGGAACTGGCGCGCCTGGGCAGTGAACTGCAACAGCTGGTGGCGCGCTTTCGGGTGTAACCGGTAAGTCAGCCGAACAGGCCGCCGTCGTCGCTGTCGATAACGATCGACGACAGGCTCACATGCCGCGGCCGGGTCACGGCAAACAGCACGGCCTCGACCACGTCACGGTTGGTGCCGCGCTCGCCTTTCTGGCGTTGGGCGGCGGCCTCCCAGGCCGGTTGCGTCGGGCAGATGTCGTCCAGGTACGGCGGGTGCACGCACAGCGAACGGATCGGCGTACCGGCCAGTTGCTGACGCAACCCCTCTGCCAGTGCACGCTGGGCCTGCTTGGCGGCGTAGAACGGCACTGAGACGCTGTGCAAGGCGGCATTGGGCAGCGCGCTGATCGAGCCTATGGTGACGATGTCCGGGCGCTGAGAGCGGCGCAGAGAGGCCAGCAAGCCCTGGGTGAAGAGGAAGGTACCGGTGACCGCAGCGTTGATCACGCCGTGGATGTCTTCAGGGGAATAACCTTGCTCGTTGTGCTCCAGCCACATGGCGCCGTTGTTGATCAGCAGATCGATAGTGGGGAAGCGCTGGCTGATGGCCTGCGTTGCCTGGGTAACGCTGGCGCTGTCGGCGAGATCGACCTGGACAGTCAATGGCAGTTGAGCGGTGCGGGTTTCGATCGTGGCAGCGACTTGGGCCAGGGCTGCTTCGTTGCGGCCACAGAGCACGACCTTGCAACCAGCGTCGGCCAAGGAGATGGCCAACGCGGCACCCAGGCCGCGTCCGGCACCGGTGATGACCGCGATCGAGTCTTGAAGATTGTTCATCCTGAACCTCAGTGGAAGACTTGAGGCGCTAGCATACCGCTTGTGCGGACTGGATGCAGACCAAGCAGGCCTGAAAAGCATCGCGGGGCAAGTCGAGGCGTCGTACCGCCGCTCCCACTGAGTGGGAGCCGGCCTTGCCGGTGATGGCCGTACCACGGTGCCAAAATTTCGGCACAAAAAAAGCGACCCGAAGGTCGCTTTCTCTGGTACTGCAATATGGCGCAGCGGACGGGACTCGAACCCGCGACCCCCGGCGTGACAGGCCGGTATTCTAACCGACTGAACTACCGCTGCGTGTCGTGCTCACCCGGGCTGCGCAAAGGCTGCAAATCCCGGGCACAAAAAAAGCAACCTCAGGTCGCTCTCTTTGTTACTTCGAGGAGTTCAAGGGCCTCGAAGCGAAGATGGCGCAGCGGACGGGACTCGAACCCGCGACCCCCGGCGTGACAGGCCGGTATTCTAACCGACTGAACTACCGCTGCGTATCGTACAGGCTTGCGCCCGCTTGAAACTGGGATCTGGCTACAAGGCTGTTTGGCCCTGGAACCTCAAACCGGTCGTTAAACCGATCTGGAGAAAAGTGGCGCAGCGGACGGGACTCGAACCCGCGACCCCCGGCGTGACAGGCCGGTATTCTAACCGACTGAACTACCGCTGCGCATATGGACTTGCGTCCGGTTCCTCTCTGGTAACACCTTCTTGCGAAAGTGTCGGGTCAGGAACATCTCAGGAAGTGGTGGGTGATGACGGGATCGAACCGCCGACCCTCTGCTTGTAAGGCAGATGCTCTCCCGGCTGAGCTAATCACCCGTGTGCTTCGCTGAGGTGGCGAAATTTACGCAGGTATCGAACCTAAGTCAATAGCCTGATTGAAGTTTTTTTCACGGGGGTGGAAAAAACAGCTTCAAGGTTCAAGCTGCAAGCTACAAGAAAAAGCAAAATCAAAAGCACAACGCGGACGTCTTGCCGCTTGCCGCTTGCCGCTACCGATAAATCATCTTCTTGGTCATGCCGCCGTCGACCACGAATTCCTGGCCGGTGACGAAGCCGGCGTTGCGCGACAGCAACCAGGCCACCATCGCCGCTACGTCTTCTACCGTCCCTACTCTGCCCGCCGGATGCTGGGCATGGTCGGCTTCGGTCAGGGGTTCGGCACGGCGCTGGGCTGGATCACGGGCGTCGATCCAGCCGGGGCTGACGGCGTTGACGCGAATCTCCGGGCCCAGGCTCATGGCCAGGGCATGGGTCAGGGCCAGCAGCCCGCCCTTGCTCGCGGCATAGGCCTCGGTGTCGGGCTCCGATTGCCCGGCGCGGGTCGACGCCAGGTTGACGATCGCCCCGCAATGGGCGCGCAGGTACGGCGCACAGTGCTTGGCCAGCAGCATCGGGCCACCGAGGTTGACCGCCAGCACCCGGTTCCAGTGCGCCAGGCTCAGGCTTTCGAGGGTGGTGTTGTGCGGGTCGGCAATCGCCGCGTTGCACACCAGGGCGTCGAGCCGGCCAAACTGGCCCAGCACTTGGGCCACGCCGGTCATCACCTGGGCTTCGTCGGCGACATCCATGCCGACGAACCAGGCGTTGTCGCCGAGCACCTTGGCCACTTTCGCGCCACGGGCCCGGTCGAGGTCGGTGAGCACCACCTGCCAGCCTTCGCTGATCAGCCAGGCGGCAATGCCCAGGCCGATGCCCCGCGCCGCGCCGGTGACCAGGGCGACGCGGCCGTTATGGCTGCTATCGCCCACCGACCAGTCGATCACAGCGCCGCCAGCCCGCGGGCCAGGTCGGCCTTGAGGTCAGCGACGTCTTCCAGGCCCACGGCAACCCGGATCAGGCTGTCGCGAATGCCGGCGGCCTCACGCTCCTGCGGCGACAGGCGGCCGTGGGAGGTGGTGCCCGGGTGGGTGATGGTGGTCTTGCTGTCACCCAGGTTGGCGGTGATCGAAATCAGCCGGGTGGCATCGATGAAGCGCCAGGCGCCCTCTTTGCCGCCCTTGACCTCAAAGCTCACCACTGCACCGAAGCCGCTCATCTGCTGCTTGGCCAGCTCGTGCTGCGGATGGCTGTGCAGGCCCGCGTAGTGGACCTTGTCGATGCCGTCCTGCTGCTCCAGCCATTCGGCCAGGGCCTGGGCGTTGGCGCAGTGGGCGCGCATGCGCAGGTTGAGGGTCTCAAGGCCCTTGAGGAAGATCCAGGCGTTGAACGGGCTCAGGGACGGCCCGGCGGTGCGCAGAAAGCCCACCACTTCTTTCATCTGCTCGCTGCGCCCGGCAACCACGCCGCCCATACAACGGCCCTGGCCGTCGATGAACTTGGTCGCCGAATGCACGACGATGTCGGCGCCCAGCTTCAGCGGCTGCTGCAAGGCCGGGGTGCTGAAGCAGTTGTCGACCACCAACTGCGCGCCCTTGGCATGGGCGATTTCAGCCAGGGCAGCAATATCCACAAGCTCCGCCAACGGGTTGGACGGTGACTCGACGAACAGCAGCTTGGTGTTGGCCTTGATCGCCTGGTCCCAGCCGGCCAGGTCGGTCAGCGGCACGTAGTCGACCTGCACGCCGAAGCGCTTGAAGTACTTCTCGAACAGGCTGATGGTCGAACCAAAGACGCTCTGCGACACCAGCACATGGTCGCCGGCGCTGCACAGGGCCATGACGGTCGAGAGAATCGCCGACATGCCGGTGGAGGTGGCAACCGCCTGCTCGGCGCCTTCAAGGGCGGCGATGCGCTCTTCGAACGCGCGTACGGTGGGGTTGGTGTAGCGTGAATAGACGTTGCCTGGAACCTCGCCGGCGAACCGCGCGGCGGCATCGGCCGCCGTACGGAACACGTAGCTGGAGGTGAAGAACAGCGGATCGCTGTGCTCACCTTCCGGCGTGCGATGCTGGCCGGCGCGTACCGCCAGCGTGTCGAAAGCGACCCCTTCGAGGTCGCTGTCCAGGCGCCCGGCATCCCATTCCTGTGTCATGCCGCTGCTCCTAACTTAGTTGTTGTAGAGGTCGATGATCGCGCTGACCGCCTGGTTCTTGACCTTGGAGGCGTCGTTGCGCGCCTGCTCGATCTTGTCCAGGTAGGCTTCGTCGATGTCGCCGGTGACGTACTTGCCGTCGAACACCGCGCAATCGAAATGCTCGATCTTGATCTTGCCACCGCCGACCGCTTCGATCAGGTCCGGCAGGTCCTGGTAGACCAGCCAGTCGGCGCCGATCAGTTCGGCGACATCCTGGGTGCTGCGGTTGTGCGCGATCAGCTCGTGGGCACTCGGCATGTCGATGCCGTAGACGTTAGGGAAGCGCACCGCCGGGGCGGCCGAGCAGAAGTAGACGTTTTTCGCGCCGGCTTCGCGGGCCATCTGGATGATCTGCTTGCAGGTGGTGCCGCGCACGATCGAGTCGTCGACCAGCATCACGTTCTTGCCGCGGAACTCCAGCTCGATGGCGTTGAGTTTCTGGCGTACCGATTTCTTGCGCGCGGCCTGGCCGGGCATGATGAAGGTACGGCCGATGTAGCGGTTCTTGACGAAGCCTTCGCGGAATTTGACGCCCAGGTGGTTGGCCAGCTCCAGCGCTGCGGTGCGGCTGGTGTCGGGAATCGGGATGACCACGTCGATGTCGTGGTCAGGGCGCTCGCGCTGGATCTTCTCGGCCAGCTTCTCGCCCATGCGCAGGCGCGCCTTGTACACCGAGACGCCGTCGATGATCGAGTCAGGGCGGGCCAGGTAGACGTGTTCGAAGATGCACGGCGACAGTTGCGGGTTGGTCGCGCACTGACGGGTGTGCAGCTTGCCCTCTTCAGTGATGTACACCGCTTCGCCCGGCGCCAGGTCACGGATCAGGGTGAAGCCCAGCACGTCCAGAGAAACGCTTTCGGAAGCGATCATGTACTCGACGCCTTCGTCGGTGTGACGCTGGCCGAACACGATCGGACGGATGCCGTTGGGGTCGCGGAAGCCGACGATGCCATAGCCGGTGATCATCGCCACCACCGCGTAACCGCCAACGCAACGGTTGTGCACGTCGGTGACTGCGGCGAACACGTCTTCTTCGGTCGGTTGCAGCTTGCCACGCACCGCCAGCTCATGGGCGAAGACGTTGAGCAGCACTTCCGAGTCGGAACTGGTGTTGACGTGGCGCAGGTCGGACTCGTAGATCTCCTTGGCCAGCTGTTCGACGTTGGTCAGGTTGCCGTTGTGCGCCAGGGTGATGCCGTAGGGCGAGTTGACATAGAACGGCTGGGCCTCGGCCGAGGTCGAGCTGCCCGCGGTCGGGTAGCGCACGTGGCCGATACCCATGTGACCGACCAGGCGCTGCATATGGCGCTGCTGGAATACGTCACGGACCAGGCCGTTGTCCTTGCGCAGGAATAACCGGCCATCATGGCTGGTCACAATACCGGCAGCGTCCTGGCCGCGGTGCTGGAGGACGGTTAGCGCGTCATACAGCGCCTGATTGACGTTCGACTTACCGACGATACCGACGATGCCACACATGCGACGCAACCCCTACTTAATGAAACTGGATTGAAAAGCGCTCAAGGCGTTTTGGGCCCCAGCAGCTGTTCCTGGAACGGGAGATCAGCCGGTGCGCTGATCCCGCTGGCTAGCCACTGACTGGTGAACCCCAGAATGAGGTTTTTCGACCAGTCAGCCACCAATAGAAATTGTGGCAGGAGGCGAGACTCCTGCCACCACTGATCCTGTTGTACCGGCCCCAGGCTCAACAGCCCGACCGCCACGACCACCAGCAAGGCCCCGCGGGCGGCGCCGAAGGCCATGCCCAGGAAGCGATCGGTCCCGGACAGCCCGGTGACGCGAATCAGCTCGCCGATGAGAAAGTTGATCATGGCCCCCACCAGCAGGGTGGCGACGAAAAGAATGGCGCATCCGGCGATGACCCGGGCCGAAGGCGTCTGGATATAAGCTTCCAGGTACTGCGACAGCGAGCCACCGAACATCCAGGCCACGGCACCGGCGATGATCCAGGTAAGCAGCGACAAGGCCTCTTTGACGAAGCCGCGCTTGAGACTGATCAGCGAAGAAATGGCGATGATCGCGAGAATCGCCCAGTCGACCCAGGTAAATGCCACAGTGTTGCCTGCAAACGGATAAGGCGGCGCATTTTACCAGAGCAACGGGCTGTCGGTAAGCAGTGATTTACCGCCCGGTACGGGCCGGGCGGCAAGGGTTCAACTGCGCTCGGGCTGGAAGCGTACGACAAAGCCCTTGAGCTTCTGCTGGCGGTTGATCACATCGCGCAGGCGCTCGGCCTCGGCGCGCTCGATCAACGGTCCGACATACACCCGGTTCATGCCTTCGGCCGAACGGATATAAGCGTTGTAGCCCTGGCTGCGCAGGGTTTTCTGCAGGTTGTCGGCGCTGGCGCGGTTGGCCAGGCTGGCCATCTGAATCGACCAGCTAACCGGCAGGCCATTGGCGTCGATCTTGCCCGCAGCAGGCTTGGTCGCAGCGGCGACGGTGGCTGCCGGCTTGGCTTCTACCTTGGCGGGCGCTGGCGTCGCCGGTTTTGCCGCGACAGCCGGTGCAGCCGGGGCCGGTGTCGGCAGCGGCGTGGCGGCCGGCGCCGGGGCAATCGGCGTGCTTGGCGCCTGCACCGGTGCCGTGGCCTGCTCGACGATCAGCGGCTCTTCGGGTAATACCTGCGGCTCGGGGACCTGCACCGGCTCTACCTGCACTTGCGGCAGGGTCGGCGCGGCCGGTGCCTCGGGGGCTTCGACGCGCACCTGGCGCATTTCGTCTTCGCGCGAGAACAGCATCGGCAGGAAGATCACCGCCAGCGCCACCAGCACCAGCGCCCCGACCATGCGTTGCTTGACCACTTTATCCAGCAATGCCATTTGCCCCGTCCTCCGTGGCCTGCCGGTCGAGCCACTGCAGGGCTTCGCCGACACAGAAAAATGATCCGAACAGCAGGATTTCGTCATCCGCCGTTGCCTGCGCGCACTGCCCGTCCAGGGCGGCGGCGACGCTGGGATAAGACTGCACCGCAGCACCAAGGTTCGTCAGCGCCGCTTGCAACTGGTCAGCCGGCCGGCTGCGGGCGGTATCCAGCGGCGCCACGGCCCAGGCCTGAACCTGGTGCTGCAGCGGCTTGAGCACGCCTTCGAGGTCCTTGTCGGCGAGCAAACCGAACACCGCCAGGCGCTTGCCCGAAAGCGGCCGGGTGGCCAGGCGCTGAGCCAGGTACTCGGCAGCATGCGGGTTGTGCCCGACATCCATGAGGATAGTCAAAGGTTTGCCTTGCCAGGTAAAGGCCCGCCGATCGAGGCGGCCGACCATGCGCGTGCTACGCAGGGCCTCGGCAATCTGCCCGGCATCCCACGGCAGGTCGAGCAACAGGTAGGCCTGCAATGCCAACGCGGCGTTTTCCATCGGCAGGTCGAGCAGCGGCAAATCCTGCAGCTCGACCACCTCGCCGCGGGCATTGACCCCACGCCACTGCCAGTGCTGGTCAGTGCTGGCCAGGTCGAAATCGCGACCGCGCAAAAACAGCGGGTTGTTCAGGGCGCGGGCCTTGTCCAGCAACGGCTGCGGCGGATTGAGGTCGCCACACAGGGCCGGCTTGCCCTGGCGGAAGATCCCGGCCTTCTCGAAGGCCACCAACTCACGGGTGTCGCCCAGGTAGTCGACATGGTCAACGCCGATGCTGGTGACCAGCGCCAGGTCGGCATCGACGATGTTGACGGTATCCAGGCGTCCGCCCAGGCCGACTTCGAGCACCACGGCGTCGAGCGCCGCCTGCTTGAACAGCCAGAACGCCGCCAGGGTACCGGCTTCGAAGTAGGTCAGGGAGATGTCGCCGCGGGCCGCTTCAACCGCGGCGAAGGCTTCGCACAGCTGCTCATCGCCGGCTTCAGCGCCGTTGATCTGCACCCGCTCGTTGTAGCGCAGCAGGTGCGGCGAGCTGTAAACGCCGACCTTGAGGCCCTGGGCGCGCAGCAACGCGGCAACGAAGGCGCAGGTCGAACCCTTGCCGTTGGTGCCGGTCACGGTGATTACCCGTGGCGCCGGCTGGCCCAGCCCGAGCCGCGCAGCGACCTGTTGCGAACGCTCCAGGCCCATGTCGATGGCCGACGGATGCAACTGCTCGAGGTAGGCGAGCCAGTCGCCAAGGGTACGTTGGGTCATACGGTGGCAGGCGCCGGCGGCACGACGATCGGCTCGATCACCGGGGCGACGAACGTGGGCGTCGGCAGGCCCATCATCTGGGCCAGCAGGTTGCCCAGCCGCTGACGCAGCTCCTGACGCGGGATGATCATGTCGATGGCGCCGTGCTCCAGAAGGAACTCGCTGCGCTGGAAGCCTTCTGGCAGCTTCTCGCGTACGGTCTGCTCGATCACCCGCGGGCCGGCAAAGCCGATCAGCGCCTTGGGCTCACCGACGATGACATCACCAAGCATCGCCAGGCTGGCAGAAACGCCGCCGTAGACCGGATCGGTCAGCACCGAGATGAACGGGATGCCTTCTTCGCGCAGGCGTGCCAGTACTGCGGAGGTCTTGGCCATCTGCATCAGCGAGATCAGCGCTTCCTGCATGCGCGCACCACCGGAGGCCGAGAAGCAGACCATCGGGCAGCGGTTTTCCAGGGCGTAGTTGGCGGCACGGACGAAACGCTCGCCGACGATGGCGCCCATCGAACCACCCATGAAGGAGAATTCGAAGGCGCTGACCACGATCGGCATGCCCAGCAGGGTACCGCTCATGGAGATCAGTGCGTCTTTCTCGCCGGTCTGCTTCTGGGCAGCAGTCAGGCGGTCCTTGTACTTCTTGCCATCGCGAAACTTCAGGCGGTCGACCGGTTCCAGGTCAGCGCCCAGCTCGGCGCGGCCTTCGGCATCGAGGAAGATGTCGATACGGGCGCGGGCGCCGATACGCATGTGATGGTTGCACTTAGGGCAGACATCCAGGGTCTTTTCCAGCTCCGGACGATACAGCACGGCCTCGCAGGACGGGCACTTGTGCCACAGGCCTTCAGGGACCGAACTCTTCTTCACCTCGGAACGCATGATCGAAGGGATCAGTTTGTCTACTAACCAGTTGCTCATGCTTTCTTTCTCCAGTAGCGGCGACCGGCAGGCTATGGCTGCCGGCTCGCGCGTATGCCCTTGAGCTCAATTCGTGTATGACGCGATGAAGATGCGGCTCCGGCGCCCGCCTGCAGCGAGCCACCCCGATACCGCACCCTCGTCAACCTGTAAGGGCGACGCCCGTGGCGTCACCCGCTAATTTCGACCGGCCCATGGGCGCGATCCGGCAGCACCGGGCTGCGAAAGCTATGGACGATGGCGCGCGGCCAGCCGTCACATCCGCAGCACGCAGCGCTTTCACGCCTGCTTGACCGCGCGGATAAACGCCTCGATCCGCGCCGGGTCCTTGATGCCCTTGGCCTGCTCCACGCCGCCGCTGACATCCACCGCATAAGGCCGCACCTGCGCAATGGCCTGGGCGACGTTATCCGGCGACAGGCCGCCGGCGAGGATGATTGGCTTGCTCAGTTGCGCAGGCACCAGCGACCAGTCGAACGCCTCGCCGGTACCGCCGGGCACGCCGGCCACGTAGGTATCGAGAAGAATGCCGCTGGCACCGCTGTAGCGCTTGCAGCTGGCCTCCAGGTCGTCGCCCGGGCGCACCCGCAAGGCCTTGATCCATGGACGCTTGTGACCTGCGCAATCGGCCGGGGTTTCATCGCCATGGAACTGCAGCAGGTCGAGCGGCACCGCTTCGAGGATGTCCGTCAGCTCGCAACGGCTGGCGTTGACGAACAGGCCGACGGTGGTGACGAACGGCGGCAAGGCGGCGATGATCGCCCGCGCCTGCTGCACATCGACCGCCCGCGGGCTCTTGGCATAGAACACCAGGCCGATGGCATCGGCGCCCGCCTCGGCTGCGGCCAGCGCATCCTCGATGCGGGTAATGCCGCAGATTTTGCTGCGAACGGCGCTCATGACCTGTGAACCTCAGCAGAAAGCGGAAAGTTCCGGATGTTAGCAAATGGCTTGCGGGCCGTCAGCCCGTCAATGCCTCGTAGCCGGTAATGAAGTGTGGGCCGATGTAACGCTCGGGCAGTTCGAACTCGTCGTGGTACTCGACCTGCACCAGGTACAGCCCATACGGATGCGCGGTCACCCCGCCGGCGCGCCGCTCTCGGCTTTGCAGCACTTCCAGGGCCCACTCCGGCGGGCGCTCGCCAGCGCCGATGGTCATCAGCACGCCGGCAATGTTGCGCACCATATGGTGCAGGAAGGCGCTGGCGCGGATGTCGAGGACGATCATCTGGCCGTGGCGGCTAACACGCAGGTGATGGAGGTTCTTGACCGGCGACTTGGCCTGGCACTGGCCGGCGCGAAAGGCACTGAAATCGTGGGTGCCGACCAGGTACTCGGCGGCCAGGGCCATGCGCTCGGCGTCCAGCGGCCGGTGGTTCCAGGTCACCTCTTCGCCCAGGTGCGCCGGGCGGATCTGGTCGTTGTAGATCACGTAGCGGTAACGCCGGGCAATGGCCTTGAAGCGCGCATGGAAGTGCGCCGGCATCTGCTTGGCCCAGGACACGCTGATGTCGTGCGGCAGGTTGATGTTGGCGCCCATGGTCCAGCCCTTCATGCTGCGCACCGCCTGGGTGTCGAAATGCACCACCTGGCCGCAGGCATGCACGCCGGCATCGGTGCGCCCGGCACAGTGCAGGGTGACCGGCGAATCGGCCACCCGCGACAAGGCTTCTTCGAGGGTTTGCTGCACGCTTGCCACGCCACTGGCCTGGCGCTGCCAGCCGCGGTAGCGCGAACCTTTGTACTCAACGCCCAGGGCGATACGAAAGAAGCCTTCGGCGGCCACTTCGGCAGCCGCGTTATCAATGATTTCCAAGGGGATACAGCCTGTCGGTTTAGCAGATGGCGGCAATTATAACGACAACGGCAGCCACTTGGGCTGCCGTTGGTTTTACACAGGGTGAACTCAGACCAGGCGCGAGAGCAGCTCGTCGGCTTCCTGGCGCTGGGCATCGCTGCCGTCCTTGCGCACTTCGTCGAGAATGTCGCGGGCGCCGTCATGGTCGCCCATGTCGATATAGGCCCGGGCCAGGTCGAGCTTGGTGGCCACTTCGTCGGCGCCGCCGAGGTAGTCGAAATCATCGTCGAGGTCGTCGCTGATCGCGGCGTCCGCTTCGCTGAAGTGCGGCTCGATCGACGGCTGCTCCAGGCTTTGCGACAGCTTGTCGAGTTCGGCGTTGACGTCATCGAGCTCCGAGGCAAAGTTTTTATCCGCCTGCGAGTCCTCCAGTGACAGCGACAGGTCGAAGTCTTCCGGCAGGTCCAGCTCGCTCAACGGGTCGAACTCGGGCATGGTTTCATCGAACGCCGCCAGCTCTGCGGCGATATCGACGGTCTCGCTGTTCGGCGCCAGCGCTGGCTCGTCGCCAGCGACGTCGAGGTCGAAATCGGCGAGGTCGTCCAGGGCCTGCTCAGGCTCGGCAAGATGCTCTGCGAGCAAGGCGTCGAAGTCCGGTTGCGCCGGGCTGGCTTCGCTCGCGACTGCTTCGGCTTGTGGCGCTTCAACAGCCAGCGAGGGCTCGTCGAGCAGTGGCGGCGCGTCCAGCTCCAGGCCTTGCAGGTCGTCATCCAGGCTCAGGTCGAAGGCACTGTCCAGGTCGTCTTCAGGAACAGGCTCAGGCTCGGCCAGCGATTCTTCAACCACAGGTTCAGGTTCAGGCTCGGCCCCTGCTTCTGGCTCAACGGCTGGCTCGACGGCTGGTTCGGCTTCTGCCAGCGGTTCGGCTGGCGCCTCGTCCTGCAGCAGCTCCTGGACATACTGGGCATCCAGTTCAGCCGCCAGCGCCGCCGCGCTGACGCCCGCCGCCGCGACGGCGAGCATGGCCGGGAAGCGGTTTTTCAGGGCTTCGACATCGGCATGGTTCTGGCCGGTGGCAATCAACTGCCGCTCGTGGCCGACAAAGGCATCGCGATCGCCCTGGCGGGCATAGACCTCCATCAGCTTCAGGCGCAGGTCGCTGCGCTCAGGGGCTGCGGTAACCGCAGGCTCGAGCAGTTCGGCGGCGTGATTGAGGCGACCACGGGCAATGCTCAACTCTGCTTCGTCGAGCACAGTGTCGCCGGTCGGGGCTGCCGGGCTGGCCGCCGGAGCAACCAATGGCGCGGCAATCGGGCCTTGCACCGGCTTGCTCGGCGCTGGCTCCGCCACCACAGGCGCCGGCTCTTCGGCAGGCAAGGCGGCGGCTGTGGCGGCGGCGGCAGATGCCGCGACCACTGCCGGTGCCAGGGTCACGCTCGGCGGCGCGATGTCCAGGCCTTCAAAACTGCTTGGCGGCAGGTCCAAGTCTGGGGCGCGCTCGCCCTCTTCGGCCAGGGCGCGGGCCATGCGCAGGTGTTTTTCCGCTTCCTGGTCGGCCTTGCGCTTGCGGGCCAGCAACAGCAGCAGAAGCAACAGCACCAACAACGCGGAACCGGCGATCAGCGCCAGCAACAGCGGGTTGCCGAGCAGATCGTCGAGCATCTTGTTCGAGTCGGCCGGCGCCTGGTCGGCAGCAGGCTGCGCCGGATCAACCGGTGCGGTATCGACCGCAGCCGGTGCCGGGGTGACCACCGGTTCGGCAGGAGCCGGCTGCAACTCGGCGGCAATGGCCGGCGGCTGGGCCGCGGCAGCTTCAGGCGCCGGCGCGCCAGCGGCGCCCTGGGCTTCAAGCTTGGCCAGTTGGTCGTTTTTCAGCGCGATCAGGCGCTGCAGTTTGTCCAGCTGGCTCTGCAGGTCGGCCATGCGGCCTTTCAGTTCTTCGTTGTCACGACGGCTGGTGTCCAGGCTTTCCTGGGCCACAGCCAGCTTGTCGTTGAGACCTTTACTGCCCGCAGCGCCTTTGCTGCCGGGTGCGACCAGCTTGAGGTTGTCCTGGTTGGCGATACGTGCCGGCGCCGCCTCGGTGCCGCTGCGCCGGGTGGCGTCCAGCTGGCGTGCGCGCGGGCCCAGGCGCCGGCCTTCGCGCCAGGCAGCATACTGCTCGGCCACTTCGGTAACGGCCTGGGCCTGGGGAATACTGGTGATCTGCTGTTGATCGGGCAGGCGCAAGACCTGGCCGGTTTTCAGCAGGTTGATGTTGCCGTTGATGAAGGCATCCGGGTTCAGCGCCTGAATGGCCAGCATGGTCTGCTGCACCGACCCGCCCTGACGGGCTTTCGAGGCGATTTCCCACAGGGTGTCGCGACGCACGGTGGTGTAGTTGGCCGCGGTTACCGCAGGCGCAACGCCGGCCGGCGCCGGTTGTCCGGCCGGAGCGTTGAACTTGGCCGCGTCAATCAGCACGCTGTAGTCGCGCAGCAGGCGACCGCTCGGCCACATGACCTGGACCAGGAACTTGACCATCGGCGCCGGCAGCGGCTGGCTCGAGGTCACCCGCAACACGCTCTTGCCGTTGGGGTTGATCACCGTGGTAAAGGTCAGGTCATTGAGAAACGCCTGGCGCTCGACACCGGCCTTGGCGAACTCTTCGGCCGGCGCCAGGCTCGGCGCTACTTCGGCCGCGGTCAGGTCGCGGACATCGAGCAGTTCGATCTCGGCATCCAGGGGCTGGTTCTGCGCTGACTTCAAGGTCAGCTCGCCCAACCCGAGGGCATGCGCCATACCGGACGACAGCGCCGACGCCGCGGCTATTGCTAAGACCAGTTTGCGAATTCGAAGCATGACCTCTTCCTTTGAATGAACCTTCCCCGGCAAGCGAGAACAAGTGGAGCAAATTGTCGGCAAGTATCTTTTACACAAGGCCTTTTATCAACAATTGCGCCAGCTGGACCGCGTTCAGGGCCGCACCTTTGCGCACATTGTCGGTGGTCAGCCAGAGGTTGAGCTGCTCAACCTCGTCGATTCCACCCCGTACCCGTCCAACATAGACCACGTCCTGGCCCACTGCGTCACCCACCGGCGTCGGATAATCACCCTCCTCCACCAGTTCGATGCTGTCAGCGGCTTCCAGTGCGGCGTTGACCGCCGCCAGGTCGACCGGCGTGCGGCTTTGCACGGACACACTGTAGCTATCGCCGAAAAACACCGGGACTTGAACGCAGGTCACCGAAATCTTCAGTGAAGGCAAGCCGAGCACTTCGCGCAACTCACTGACCAGGCGGCGTTCAAGGGCGCCATGGCCGTCAGCATCGCTGGCACCGACCTGGGCCAACAGGTTGAAGGCCATCTGCCGGTCGAAGAAGCGCGGCTCCAGCGGGCGGGCGTTGAGCAGCTCGGCGGTCTGCCGGGCCAGCTCGTTGACCGCCTCGCGCCCCTGGGCCGAGACCGCCAGGCACGCGGTGACATTAATGCGCTCAAGTTCCAGCAAGCCCTTAAGGGGCGCCAGGGTTACCGCCAGGGCAATCGCTGCGGCGCTTGGGCTGCTCAGTTGCTGCGGCGCCTTGAGGCTGTCGAGCACTGCCGGGTTGGCTTCCGGCACCACCGCCGGCGCCTGCTCGGCCGGCAAGCCGCCGGACAGGTCGATGACTGCGCAACCAGCCGCCTGGGCCCGTGGCGCGAAGCTGCGGGTCACTGCCGGACCGGCGGCGAAGAAGGCCAGCTTGACCTTGCTGAAGTCGAAGCTGTCGACCTCGCGCACGCGCAGGCTCTTGCTGCGAAACATCACGCCGCTGCCCGCCGATTCGTTGCTGGCCAGCAGGTGCAGGGTGCCGACCGGGAAATCGCACTCGTCGAGGATCTGCACGAGGGTTTCACCGACAGTACCGGTGGCACCGATAACGGCGATATCAATAGGCTGGCTCATGGAAAAATCCTCTGCTGAAACGGCGGGAGCGGCACTTTACTTGGATTCTCATGCGCGGAACACCTGAATCGCGGGTCAACCCCGCTCCCACAGCGTGGACCACCCACAAAAAAGCCCGTGCTGTTTCCAGCACGGGCCTGGGTTCAACACTGCCTGGCGATCAACGCTCCAGGAGGATGCGCAGCATGCGCCGCAGTGGCTCGGCCGCGCCCCACAGCAGCTGGTCACCAACGGTGAAGGCGCCCAGGTACTGGGAACCCATGTTCAGCTTGCGCAGGCGACCCACCGGGATGTTCAGGGTACCGGTGACGTTGGTCGGGCTGAGCTCCTGCATGCTGATTTCACGCTGGTTCGGCACCAGTTTCACCCAAGGGTTGTGCTGGCTGATCATGCCTTCGATGTCGGCAATCGGCACGTCCTTGTTCAGCTTGATGGTCAGTGCCTGGCTGTGGCAACGCATGGCGCCGATGCGCACGCAGATGCCGTCGACCGGGATCGGGCTCTTGAAGCGGCCGAGGATCTTGTTGGTCTCGGCCTGGGCCTTCCACTCTTCACGGCTCTGGCCGTTAGGCAGCTCTTTGTCGATCCACGGGATCAGGCTGCCGGCCAGCGGCACGCCGAAGTTCTCGGTCGGGTAGGCGTCGCTGCGCATGGCCTCGGCAACCTTGCGGTCGATGTCGAGGATGGCGCTGGCCGGGTTGGCCAGGTCATCGGCGACCGCGGCGTGGGTCGCGCCCATCTGGCGAATCAGCTCGCGCATGTTCTGCGCACCGGCGCCGGAGGCTGCCTGGTAGGTCATGGCGCTCATCCACTCGACCAGGCCGGCTTCGAACAGGCCGCCCAGGCCCATCAGCATCAGGCTGACGGTGCAGTTGCCGCCGATGTAGTTCTTGGTACCGGCGTCGAGCTGCTGGTCGATGACCTTGCGGTTGACCGGGTCGAGAACGATGACCGCATCATCCTGCATGCGCAGGCTGGAGGCGGCGTCGATCCAGTAGCCCTGCCAGCCGGCTTCGCGCAGCTTGGGGAAGACTTCGTTGGTGTAGTCGCCGCCCTGACAGGTCAGGATCACATCGAGGGTCTTGAGCTCTTCAATGCTGTAAGCGTCCTTGAGCGGAGCAATATCCTTGCCCACTGCCGGACCCTGGCCACCGACGTTGGAGGTGGTGAAGAACACCGGCTCGATAAGATCAAAATCCTGCTCTTCCAGCATCCGCTGCATGAGCACGGAACCGACCATACCGCGCCAACCGATCAGACCTACACGTTTCATCGCAACTACACCTTTGCTAAAAAGTGGGCCGCTGCTTCACTAGGAAAAACAGCAGCGGGCCCGAGAGATTACAGATTCCGCAGCGCTGCGACTACTGCGTCGCCCATTTCCTGCGTACCTACCTTGCTGCAACCGTCCGACCAGATGTCGCCGGTGCGCAGCCCCTGATCCAATACCAGGCTGACGGCCTTTTCAATGGCCTCGGCTGCCGCCTGCTGGTTGAAGCTGTAACGCAGCATCATCGACACCGACAAAATGGTCGCCAGCGGGTTGGCGATGCCCTGGCCGGCGATGTCCGGTGCCGAGCCGTGGCAAGGCTCGTACATGCCCTTGTTGCCGGCATCCAGCGACGCTGATGGCAGCATGCCAATGGAGCCGGTGAGCATGGAAGCCTCATCCGACAGGATGTCGCCGAACATGTTGTCGGTGACCATCACGTCGAACTGCTTGGGCGCACGCACCAGTTGCATGGCGGCGTTGTCGACGTACATGTGGCTGAGTTCGACGTCCGGGTAGTCCTTGGCGACTTCCTCGACGATCTCGCGCCACAGCTGGCTGGAGGCCAGGACGTTAGCCTTGTCGACCGAGCAGAGTTTTTTACCGCGCACGCGGGCCATGTCGAAACCGACCCGGGCGATACGGCGGATTTCGCTCTCGCTGTATGGCAGGGTGTCGTAGGACTGGCGCTCGCCGCCTTCCAGCTCGCGGGTGCCGCGGGGTGCGCCGAAATAGATGCCGCCGGTCAGCTCGCGAACGATGAGGATGTCCAGGCCGGCGACGATTTCTGGCTTGAGCGACGAAGCGTCGGCCAGTTGCGGGTAGAGAATCGCCGGACGCAGGTTGGCGAACAGGCCCAGTTGCGAGCGGATTTTCAGCAGGCCGCGTTCAGGACGAATGTCGCGCTCGATCTTGTCCCACTTCGGCCCGCCAACGGCGCCGAGCAGCACGGCATCGGCCTTGCGTGCGCGTTCCAGGGTCTGGTCGGCCAGCGGCACGCCGTGCTTGTCGATGGCAGCGCCGCCGATGACGTCGTGCTCCAGGCTAAAACCGAGCTGAAACTTGTCGTTGGCCAGTTCCAGCACCTTGACCGCCTCGGCCATGATTTCCGGACCGATGCCATCACCTGGAAGAATCAGAATCTGCTTGCTCATGCTTTCCTCTATTCAATTCAAGCGGCACGCCCTGTTGGCCTGCCGGAAAAAACCTAGCGTTCGGCCCAGAGCACCACGACATCGGTGCTGAACGAGCCGTCGGCTTCAATCTGGTAATACTGCCGTACTTCTTCGCCCATCGCCTGCTGCAATTGGCGGATGGCGCCACGCATCACTTCAGGGGTGCGCATGCGCTCGACCCACGAGCTGTACTCCAGGCGCAGGCGCTGGCGGCTGTGGCTGCGGGTGAACAGGCCGGCTTCGCTGACCTGCTGCAGCCATTCGCTGGCCGAATAATCGCGTACATGGCTGGTGTCGCGCAGCACCTCGACGCTCTGCAGGTAAGTGTCGAGCAACGGGCTGCCCGGCGACATGACGTCGATGAAGGCTGCCACGCCGCCGGGCTTGAGCACCCGTTTCACTTCCCGCAGCGCCAGGCCCAGGTCGCTCCAGTGGTGCGCCGAATAGCGGCTGAAGACGAATTCGAACGAAGCATCGGCAAACGGCAGGCGCTCGGCGGCGCCGCGTTCGGTGACGATGTTCTCGAAGCCACGTTCGCTGGCAGCGGCGGCGACCACATCCAGCATCTGCTGCGACAGGTCGTAGGCCACCACTTCACGCACCAGCGGGGCAACGTGGAAACTCACATGGCCGGCGCCACAGCCAAGGTCCAGCAGGCGTGCCCGGCCCTGGCCGGCAAGCTCGGCCTGTAGTAGGGCGAACTCGCTGCCCTGGGCATGCACGGCGCTGCTCAGGTAGGCACTGGCCTGTTCGCCGAACTGGCGCTGGACGACGTCCTTATGGGTGGTGCTGGTCATCTACATCTCCTGGGGCCTTATCGCGGGGCATGTGGGAGCGGGTTTGCCCCGCGATTGGCATCAATCAAGCGTCACGAAACAACCAGGGCTGGCTGGCCCGGTGCTTGGCTTCAAAGGCGGCAATCGCATCGCCATCCTGCAAGGTCAGGCCGATGTCATCCAGGCCGTTGAGCAGGCAGTGCTTGCGAAATGCATCGATCTCGAAGGTCAGCACCTTGCCGTCCGGGCGGGTCACGGTCTGAGCCTGCAAGTCGATGCTCAACTGGTAACCCGGATCGGCTTCAACCTGCTTGAACAGCTCGTCGACTTCCTCATCGCTGAGGATGATCGGCAGCAAGCCGTTCTTGAAGCTGTTGTTGAAGAAGATGTCGGCATAGCTCGGCGCGATGATGCTGCGAAAGCCGTACTCTTCCAGGGCCCACGGCGCATGTTCACGGCTTGAGCCACAACCGAAGTTCTCGCGGGCGAGCAACACGCTGGCACCTTGATAACGCGCGTGGTTGAGCACGAAATCCGGGTTCTGCGGGCGCTTGCTGTTGTCCTGGTACGGCTGGCCGACATCCAGGTAACGCCATTCATCGAACAGGTTGGGGCCAAAGCCGGTGCGCTTGATCGACTTCAGGAACTGCTTGGGAATGATCTGGTCGGTGTCGACGTTGGCACGGTCCAATGGCGCGACAAGGCCGGTGTGCTGGGTAAAGGCTTTCATGCTGCGCTCCCTTGGATCAACTCGCGTACATCGACAAAACGGCCGGTAACGGCGGCGGCGGCGGCCATGGCCGGGCTCACCAGGTGGGTCCGGCCACCGGCGCCCTGACGCCCTTCAAAGTTGCGGTTGGAGGTCGAGGCGCAATGCTCGCCACTCTCCAGGCGGTCGGGGTTCATCGCCAGGCACATCGAGCAACCCGGTTCACGCCACTCAAAGCCCGCTTCGAGGAAAATCTTGTCCAGGCCTTCTTTCTCGGCCTGGGCCTTGACCAGGCCCGAGCCCGGCACCACGATCGCCTGCTTGATGGTCGCGGCCACCTTGCGGCCCTTGGCGATCTCGGCGGCGGCGCGCAGGTCTTCGATGCGCGAGTTGGTGCAAGAGCCGATAAACACCCGATCGAGCTGGATGTCGGTGATCGCCTGGTTGGCATTCAAGCCCATGTACTTCAACGCCCGCTCGATCGAGCCACGCTTGACCAGATCGGCCTCGGCAGCCGGGTCCGGTACGCGCTGGTCGACGGCCAGAACCATCTCCGGCGAGGTGCCCCAGCTGACCTGCGGCTTGATCTGCGCAGCGTCCAGCTCGATCACCGTGTCAAACACCGCATCGGCGTCGGAGACCAGGTCTTTCCAGGCTTCGACCGCTTGCGCCCACTGCTCGCCTTTGGGTGCATAGGGGCGGCCCTTGACGTACTCGACGGTTTTTTCATCGGTGGCCACCAGGCCCACCCGGGCGCCGGCTTCGATGGACATGTTGCAGATGGTCATGCGCCCTTCGACCGACAACTCGCGAATCGCGCTGCCAGCGAATTCCATGGCATGGCCGTTGCCGCCGGCGGTGCCAATCTTGCCGATCACCGCGAGGACGATGTCCTTGGCGGTGACGCCGAACGGCAATGTGCCTTCGACGCGCACCAGCATGTTCTTCATCTTTTTGGCCACCAGGCACTGGGTGGCGAGTACGTGCTCGACCTCGGAGGTGCCGATACCGTGGGCCAGGGCGCCGAAGGCACCGTGGGTCGAGGTGTGCGAGTCGCCGCAGACCACGGTCATGCCCGGCAAGGTCGCGCCCTGCTCCGGGCCGATGACGTGGACGATGCCCTGACGCACGTCATTCATCTTGAATTCGACGATGCCATACTCGTCGCAGTTTTCATCGAGGGTCTGAACCTGCAAACGCGAGACCTGGTCGACAATGGCATCGATACCGCCCTTGCGCTCCGGGGTGGTCGGCACGTTGTGATCAGGCGTGGCGATGTTGGCATCGATGCGCCAGGGTTTGCGATTGGCCAGACGCAGGCCTTCGAAGGCTTGCGGCGACGTCACTTCGTGAATGATGTGACGGTCGATGTAGATCAGCGCCGAACCATCGTCGCGCTGCTTGACCAAATGCGAATCCCAGAGCTTGTCGTAAAGCGTTTTGCCGGCCATCAGACTGTTCCTCATCAGCGTCTTTCTATGCCAATAACCCCTTGGCTTGTACGGACGATGCTATGCCGGTAGATTGAATAACTCAAATTCATAATTTTTATGCTTTGGATAACCAAAAGGAATTCGAGTAGTGGACCTGGCCAACCTCAATGCCTTTATCGCGATTGCCGAGACTGGCAGCTTCTCCGGGGCCGGCGAGCGCTTGCACCTGACCCAGCCGGCAATCAGCAAACGTATCGCCGGCCTTGAGCAGCAACTGGATGTGCGCCTGTTTGACCGCCTCGGCCGCGAGGTCAACCTGACCGAGGCAGGGCGCGCGCTGCTACCGCGCGCCTATCAGATACTGAATGTGCTGGACGACACCCGCCGGGCCCTGACCAACCTCACCGGGGAAGTCAGCGGGCGCCTGACCCTGGCCACCAGCCATCACATCGGCCTGCACCGCCTGCCGCCGCTGCTGCGAGCCTTCACCCGCCAGTACCCGGCGGTGGCGCTGGATATCCAGTTTCTCGATTCGGAAGTTGCCTACGAAGAAATCCTCCATGGCCGCGCAGAGATCGCCGTCATCACCCTGGCCCCGGAACCGCACCACCTGGTGCGTGCCGTGCCGGTATGGGACGATCCGCTGGACTTCGTCGCCGCCCCAGAGCACCCGCTGGCACGCAAAGGCGCGGTCAGCCTGGCCGACATTGCCCACCATCCGGCGGTGTTCCCCGGTGGTAACACTTTCACACACCATATCGTCCAGCGCCTGTTCGAAGCCCAGGGCCTGACGCCGAACATCGCCATGAGCACCAACTATCTGGAAACCATCAAGATGATGGTCTCCATCGGCCTGGCATGGAGCGTGCTGCCGCGTACTATGCTCGACGAGCAGGTTGCGCCCATCGCCTTGCCGGGCATACAGCTGTCGCGCCAGCTAGGCTACATTCTGCACACCGAACGAACGTTATCGAATGCCGCCAGGGCCTTTATGGCATTGCTCGACAGCCATGCAAGCCCCTTGAACCACTGAGGTAGTACCCGGGCACACCCGCCCGCTCAAGGACGCGTTATCTGCCAAAGGTCTGGTATCGATGCCCAAATCAGCAAACCGTTTTCCGCGCATGCCCCGAATTCATGCAGCGGACCCCCAGGAATCGGAGCAAACCTGGGAAAACGCCCCGCAACTGTTGGCGGCGCTTAACGGTGCGCGCCTGGGTGCCTGGTTCTGGGATGTCGAGACCGGGCAGATCAGCTGGTCGCGCGGCACCCAGGCGCTGTTCGGCTTTGACCCGCACCAGCCGCTGCCCAATGACCTGGACTACCTGGAACTGGTGCCCATGGAAGACCGCGCCCGCGCCCTGCAGGCCTTTCATGCGGTGGTCAACGGCGAGCCGGTCGAGCAAGCCCTGCGCCATCGCATCCGCTGGCCCGACGGCAGCCTGCACTGGCTGGAAATCAACGGCAGCATGACCAAGGACCGCAACGGCCGGCGACAGATGGTCGGGGTGATTCGCGAAATTACCCGCCAGCGTGAACGGGAAGCGGCGCTGATCAACTCGGAAAAGCGCTTTGCCACGCTCTTCCACCTGAGCCCCAATGTCATCCTCCTGACCCGCCGCGCCGACGGCATGATCTACGAGGTCAATCAGCACTTCGAGAACATCCTCGGCTGGCCGGGCCACCAGATCATCAACAAGAGCACCCTCGAACTTGGCCTGTGGGTGCATCCACAGCAGCGCCTGCAGGTGCTGGCGGCGACCAGCGGCACCAGCGGCCCGGTGACCCTCGAAGTGCAGTTTCGCGGCAGCAGCGGCGAAGTCCACGACGGCCTGCTCTGTACTCAGAACATCGACCTGGAAGGCACCGCCTACCTGCTCAGCACCTTCGTCGACACCAGCGAGCGCAAACGCGCCGAACAAGCGCTCAAGGACAGCCAGGAACGCCTGGACCTGGCCCTGGACTCGGCACAACTGGGCACCTGGGACTGGCACATCCCCAGCGGCATGCTCTATGGCTCGGCGCGCGCCGCCGAACTGCACGGCCTTGAGCCGGTGCCGTTTCACGAATCCTTCGAGTCGTTTTTCGAAGGCGTGCCGGAAATGGAACGCAGCAGCATGCGCCAGGCCTACCGCAGCCTGCGCGAAGGTCCGGCCGGCAATTACCAGATCACCTACCGCATCCAGATGGAAGACGGCAGCTCGCGCTTCATTGAAAGCCGCGCGCGCCTGTACCGCGATGAACAGGGCAACCCGCTGCGCATGGCCGGCACCTTGCTGGACATCACCGAACAAGTGGAGCGCGAGCAGCGCCTGACCAGTTCCGAAGAAAAGTTCGCCAGCCTGTTCCAGGCCAGCCCCGACCCGATCTGCGTGACCCGCCAGGACAGCGGCCAGTTCATCGAGATCAACCCGGCCTTTACCCAGGTGTTTGGCTGGAACGCCGAACAGGTACTGGGCAACACCGCCGAACAGATCGGCCTGTGGGCCGAGTCAGCCGAACGCGCCCGGCGCATCGAACGGGTGATCCGCGACCAGGCCTTGAACAACGTCGCCGTGGTGGTCAACCACAAGGACGGGCAGCCGCTGACCTGCGTGATTTCCAGCCGCCTGATCAAGGTCGACAACCAGCCCTGCAGCGTCACCACCCTGCGCGACATCACCCAGCAGCAGCGCGCCGAAGCGGCGCTCAAGGCCAGCGAAGAGAAATTCGCCAAGGCCTTCCATTCAAGCCCCGACGCCATCACCATCACCGAACGCGACAGCGGCCGCTACCTGGAGGTCAACGACGGTTTCTGCCGCCTGACCGGCTACAGCGCCGCTGAAGTGATCGGCCAGACTGTGCACGACATCGGCATCTGGGCCGACGACAAACAGCGCGCCGCGCTGCTCAACGAATTCCACGACAAAGGCCGCGTGCATCACCGGGAAATGCTCGGGCGCAACAAGCGTGGCGACATCCTCACCGTCGAGGTTTCGATCGAGCCGATCAACCTCAACGAAACCGAGTGCCTGCTGCTCACCGCCCGCGACGTCAGCCAGTTGAAGAATGCCCAGGCGCAGATCCGCCACCTGGCCTACCACGACCCGCTGACCAACCTGCCCAACCGCGCCCTGTTGATGGACCGCCTGAGCCAGCAGATCGCCCTGCTCAAGCGCCACAACCTGCGTGGCGCCCTGCTATTTCTCGACCTCGACCACTTCAAGCACATCAACGATTCGCTTGGCCATCCGGTCGGCGACACGGTGCTGAAGATCATCACCGCGCGCCTGGAAGCCAGCGTGCGCCTGGAAGACACCGTCGCGCGCCTGGGTGGTGACGAGTTCGTGGTGCTGCTCAGCGGCCTGGAAGGCAGCCGCGAGGAAGTCACGGAAAAAGTCCGCGAACTGGCCGATACCCTGCGCGAACTGCTGGCCGAGCCAATGTCGCTGGACGGCCAGCGCCTGCAGGTGACGCCGAGCATCGGCGTGGCGCTGATCCCCGACCACGGCTCGACCCCGGCCGATTTGCTCAAGCGTGCGGACATCGCCCTGTACCGGGCCAAGGACTCCGGGCGCAACACCACGCAAATGTTCCACACCACTATGCAAAAGGCTGCCAGCGAACGCCTGCGCATGGAAAACGACCTGCGCCTGGCCCTGGCCCGCGGCGAACTGGCCCTGCACTTCCAGCCCCAGGTCGACGCCCGCGACAACCGCATCGTCGGCGCCGAAGTGCTGTTGCGCTGGCACCACCCGCAACTGGGCCAGCAGCCGCCGGCGCAGTTCATTCAGGTACTGGAAGAAAGCGGGCTGATCCTCGAAGTTGGCAGCTGGATCCTCGACGAAGCCTGCGACGCCTGCGCCGGTATGCTGCGCGACGGCCTGATCGACCCCGACGACTTCAGCCTGTGCGTGAACATCAGCCCGCGCCAGTTCCGCCAGAACGACTTCGTCGAACGGGTAATGCGCAGCCTTGACGACTACCGCCTGCCGCACAAGATCCTCAAGCTGGAAATCACCGAAGGTATCGTCATCCAGAACCTCGAAGACACCATCAGCAAAATGCGCGAACTCAAGGCCTTTGGCGTGAGCTTTGCCATGGATGATTTCGGCACCGGCTACTCCTCGCTGACCTACCTCAAGCGCCTGCCGGTGGATGCCCTGAAGATCGACCAGTCCTTCGTCCGCGACGCCCCGATCGACCCTAACGACGCCGAAATCGTCCGCGCCATCGTCGCCATGGCCCGCAGCCTGGACCTGGCGGTGATTGCCGAAGGGGTCGAGCTGTCGGAGCAACTGGAGTTTCTTGAGCGGCTGGGCTGCCACCTGTACCAGGGCTACCTGCATAGCCGGCCGTTGCCGCTGGGGGAGTTTCGGGCGATGTTGCTTGAAGCGCCGGCGGGCTACTGAAGCTTTCGAAAATGTAGAAGCGGGCTAGCTCCGCGATATCGTCCCGCCTGCCACATCGCATCGCGGGTCAAGCTGAACTGGCCTAATGATCCCGGACACCTCTTAAGGGCGATATGATTCGCCCAACCAGGAGGCTCCATGCAAGAACGAAAGACTTATACCCGCGAGTTCAAGCAACGTGCTGCAAGCATGGTTCTTGACGACAACTGCTCGGTTCCCGAGGTCTGCGCATCAATGGACGTCGGCCCCACAGCTCTGCGCCGCTGGGTAGACCAGGTTCGTAAAGAGCGTCAGAAAGGGCAACCAGTGCCAGGTACCAAGGCAATCAGCGATGAGCAGCGGGAGCTCCAGCAGTTACGCGCCAAGATCAAACGTTTAGAGACCGAGGCCGAAATCCTAAAAAAAGCTACCGCTCTCTTGATGTCGGATCCCGATCGTTTTTCCTGATCGAGGAGCTGAGAGAGTCAGGCTCGTATCCGACCAGCCAGCTTTGCAGCGCTCTGGGCGTTTCCCGCAGTGCGTTTTATGACTGGCTCGATCGCCGCTCGGTACCCAATACCGAGCGTGATGCGCTCAGGGCAAAGGTCGTGCAATTGCATGCTGAAAGCAGGGAAAGTGCTGGTGCGAGAATGATTTCTCAGTATTTGAAGGCCCAGCAGCTAAAGGTTGGAAGGTATCTAGCTGGAAGACTTATGGCAGAAGCGAACCTGACCAGCAGACAGCGCCGTCGCCACCAATATCGCTCCAGAGGTGTAGAAGCATTTGTGGCCAAGAATGTCCTTGAACGCAACTTCCAGCCCACAGCAATCAATCAGGTGTGGTGCGGTGACGTAACCAGCCTGATGATTGGGAAGCGCTGGTATCACTTGGCCGTGGTCATTGACCTGTTCGCCCGGCGGGTCATTGGCTGGTCATTTTCTCTGATCAATGATGCCCACCTGGTCAGCAAGGCCTTGGGAATGGCGGTGGGAGTACGAGGCAAACATGCGGGCTTGGTGTTTCATTCGGATCAAGGCTGCCAATACACCAGCCAACGCTTCCAATCCGAACTGCTTGAGCATGGCATAACCCAAAGCATGAGCCGCAGAGGCCAATGCTGGGACAACGCACCAACGGAGCGCTTATTTGGCACGCTCAAATCAGAATGGGTGCCCGCCAAGGGCTATGCAACGATCGAAGAAGCCAGACAGGACATGACCAGCTTCTTCTTGCGCTACAACCAAATCAGGCTCCATAGCTACAACAACTACCTGTCGCCAATAGCAATGGAGCAGTTGGCAGCTTGATCACCGTAATCGGTGTCCGGTAAAACTTGACCAGAACAAGCCCGCTCCCACAAAAGCAACTCGAATCGTGCTCTTGATCTGCTTTTGATCTTGATCCACCTGGCCCCGTCAACCAGAAGGGCCGAGTGCAGGTGTTGCGAAGGGGCTAGTGCGCAGCACCTTCGGCGTTAGCCGAAGTTGCGAAACGTAGAGTTGCTTGCAACTCGTAGTTCGCAATGCCCCGTAGCGACACCGGAGCGAGGGAACCCGAAGCGCAGCGTAGGGCCCACTGGTGGGGCGAGAATTTTTGCTTACTTTTTTTTCGACTGAAAAAAGTAAGCCGCCGTAAGGGCGGAAAGGTGCCTCGGCAGCACCCTCGCCAATGGATAATCACCAAAGACAAAAAGGGCACCCGAAGGTGCCCTCATTCACATCAACCAATCAATTCAGAGCAGGCTTGCTCTCACCATTGATAGGAATCCGCTTGGCCTTGGCCTCTTCCGGCACAATCCTCAGCAGATCAATGCTCAGCAGCCCGTTCGCCAGACCAGCCGCCTTGACCTCGATATGGTCAGCCAACCGGAACGACAACTTGAACGCCCGTTGGGCGATGCCCTGATGCAGATAGGTAACGCTATCAGCGTTGCTGTCACGCTTGCCGCCAGTCACGGTCAAGACGCCTTTTTCCACCTGCAGGTCCAGATCCTGCTCCTGGAAACCGGCCGCAGCAACGACGATTCGATAATGGTCATCGCCATGTTTTTCAACGTTGTAGGGAGGGTAGCTGCTACCCGCCTCATTACGCGCCGCAGATTCGAACAGGTCATTGAAACGGTCGAAACCCACGGAATGGCGGAACAGTGGAGCCAGAGAAAAAGCAGTAGTCATGATGCATCTCCTGAAAATCAGCGAGTTTGTGTAGTAGCGCGACCCGACTTCGGCATCGCGTACTCCCTAGATAAGGACCCTCGCCTGCTTTTCAAGCAACCCTGCAAAAATTTTTTCAGGCCGCCTCGCTGACCGGTACACCAATCAACTGCCCGACCCGATCGCAGTCGGTTTCCCGACGCAATTCGGTGAACAGCGCCACCGCTTCGGGGTAGGTGCGGGTCAGCATTGCCACCCATTGCTTGAGTCGCCCCGGCGCCTGGCGCGGGGTCATCTGCGCGCGGGCCTGGCCCCAGAAGTCCTGGATCAGCGGCAGCAAACTCTGCCAGTCCATGGGCACGAACTCGACGCCATCGCGTTCGGCGGCAATCTGCCGGGCCAGGTCCGGGCGCGAAACCAGGCCACGCCCCAGCATGATGTCTTCAACGCCACTGACTTCGCGGCAGCGCCGCCAGTCTTCCAGGGTCCAGACCTCGCCGTTGGCATACACCGGCACCTTGACCGCCTCTTGCACCCGCGCCACCCACTCCCAATGGGCCGGCGGCTTGTAGCCGTCAACTTTGGTCCGCGCGTGCACCACCAACTGCTCGGCGCCGCCTTCGGCCAGGGCCCGGGCACAGTCCAGGGCGCCGTCGGGGCTGTCGAAACCCAGGCGCATCTTGGCCGTGACCGGGATATGCGCAGGCACCGCGCGACGCACTTCACACAAGATCGCGTGCAGCAGTTCCGGCTCCTTGAGCAGCACCGCCCCGCCCCGCGACTTGTTGACGGTCTTGGCCGGGCAGCCAAAGTTGAGGTCGATCACCGGCGCGCCCAGCTCACAGGCCAGCACTGCGTTGTCGGCCAGGCACACCGGGTCGGAACCGAGCAATTGCACCCGCAACGGCACCCCGGCCGCAGTGCGGGCGCCCTGGCTCAGCTCCGGCGCGAGCTTTTCGAAGGTCGCCGCCGGCAGCAGGCGGTCGCAGACCCGAATGAACTCGGTGACACACCAGTCGATGCCGCCCACCTGGGTCAGTACGTCGCGAAGAATGTCGTCGACCAGCCCCTCCATCGGGGCCAGGGCAATTTGCATGGAGGCTGACCTGTTGAAAAAACGCGATTCTAACAAAGCCCGGACGACGGCAACAATTACCGAAGAAAATGAGGCAAACCAGCGATCACAAGGTGATTTCTCCCATGATGGTTGCTGATGCGGCGAGCAAACCTCTTTCTCGACATCCACTCAATACTCCGCCAACGCCACTATAAACAAAAATAATAAAAACCTTCCGTCGGAATTTTGCACAACAACAAATTACAAACCAAGAAACAAAGTCCTAATAAAAAAGAAATCTCACAAAAATTATCAAGACATGGACTACAAAAAGTAAGGAACCGATAACACCTGCCTTGAAATACAGAAAGCTCCTACAACAGATACATACTTAACTCAAGACATTTCAACAGACCTTTCCGAAATCAACCACTCCCCTTTAAACAAGAAATGGCCACATCGCTTCCAGCTTATGCGCCGTGCTTTGACAGAAAAAATAAAAACACCTAAACATTTCACACCTTCAACGAAATCTGAAGGACATCAAGTCGAGATATCTTTTACTACTGGAGAAAAAACAAATGAACAGTGATCAAAAACTAGGCGAAATCCTTGTAAGTACTAACAACCCAGAAATCTCAAACATGGAGTTTTTTGGCGGATCAGGAGGTGCAGGCGGATGCGGGGGAAGCGGCGGTTGCGGCGGCGGCGGTGGATGTAGTGGCGGGAGTGGTGGCTCAGGAGGTAGTGGTAACAATGGGATTAGCGAGCTAGAACCTTCTAGCTAACTACTGAAATGGCCTGTGTCTCAAAACCAGCGCATGAGAGACGCAGGCCTAGGAGACGGACATGCAAATACGAATAAACAATTATGAAATATTAAATTTTGACACAGACACACTACTCTATTCCGAAAAAGGAATAACAAAAATACACTCCCCCAACCTGGAAAGAGCACTTAGAGCAATAAAAGAAACCCACCTACCAGAAACAACTACCGGACAGCTAAATAAGGTATTCCAAGAACACAATCTAGAGCCAGACGAAGTCCTAGAATTCCTCAAGCAAGTGTTAACTATCAGCCAAATCAAAGAAAACCCATATTTCAACAAGGCGCACATCTATCATGACTGGGAAATTACCTCAGAACTTACAAAATACATTACGAAGAATACTAACGCGACGATAAGTTTAACAAAACTTAACTACGACACACCAATCAAACCAGCACAAAAAACATTTTTTGTTTTATCAAGCCTAACGCTTAACCCTTCAAAGCTTCGTGACTTATACTTCAAAACCTGCAGAGAAAATACTGACTGTGCAATATGCATTGGGTTTATCAGCGGAAACTGCTTTCATTTAACAGAGCCTTTCGTACCTGAGATCGGTAACCCGTGCGCCTTTTGCGTCATTGATCGAATAATCAGCTATGAGACCCAGCGCCCGGGATTTAATTTATGGACAAAAATGTTGAATTTTTGCCAAACAAACAGAATCAGTCTACCGCCGCAACCCCTAGACCCATTACAGCTAACATTGATTCTAAGTGCAATCGTTAAAAGTATCACCACCCTCACTACTTCCCAACCCCGAAAAGTCACTCAAGACTCCACATTGCAGTCCACGACTTTAAACCTTGAAAGTGGGCTTATAACCAAACAGTCCACCAGCCACTGGCTGATGTGCGAATGTCTGAGACTTAATCAATGACAATCTCTCACGATTACTATTTGAAATTTCTTGCAAACGACGTATTCGAGGAAACCCTATCCTTCCATTCGAAAGGAAACTTCACGATACACAGATCGACGAAACACTTTACCACCTTGCATCACCTCAGTGAAAGCGAGTTAAAAACGCTTACTGGTAACGAGATCAAACTATATCCGGACATAGCCACAGAACATGATCAGCACCATATCCCACAAATAAACACGGAACACCCACTAAGTAGAAACGAGTCCTGCAATGAGTTTTTTGGCCAAAGCATTCCCTTCCAAAATATTGGAAAGCTCCTTTCCCCACTGCTGGGAAAACCTGAACATAAATTCAAACGTGGCTACCCAAGTGGAGGTGCACTGTACCCAGTGGAAATATTTTGTTGCAATTTATCAAGAAAAAACACTGACTGGCCAAAAAATCAAAACATTCTACACCTACTCCCGAGGTCTAGAAAATTTGAACCCTTAGCATCGAATATAAACACTAACACGTTACTACAGGCCATAACACCAGAACCTTCCGGCATAGGCAGCCCAAGCGTAGCAATAATTTATTTCATGTATTTACCTAAATCACTTTTTAAGTACCGCTACCGTGGCTATCGACTAGCCCTGATGGAGGCTGGATCAATGTATATGCTGATTGATCTTCGATGCAAAGAACTACACCTTCAAAATCGAATGTGGTCTGGCTTTTCAGATCACCAAATAACAAAGACTCTTAAATTAAATCCGGCGTTATTCTTACCCCTATGCATACAACTAATTGGGTGACACATGAATCTGTATCGTGACAACCATCAAGACTTTCAACCAGATTTTTTATATTGCCAACCCAGCGCGACTACAACTCTTCCAAGCTGCGTTGAAGCAGGTAATTATTGGCAGGTCTTTGGATCAGGTGTTGGGTGGGGTGATGTCTCTTTCACCTCCGCATTCGGTGAGTACTTGGAACGCAAACACTTCTATTTGGATATTCAGAGTACATCTTACGATCAGTTAAGATCATCGCTCTCTCCCCAAGAAGTAAATGAATTTATTCTTGCCTTTTCGCAAACATCGCACCAGAACATATATAAAAACGCCCTACTTCAACAAAAATTCAAGCTCAGCAGAGCATGGCGGATTGTCGACTTTACCCCTTGCAACATACCAACTGTCTGCATTTCATTATCACCCTTAATCGATTGCAAGGATGACAATATTCTTCCCAACAGAGACACTTGCGGATGCTGCATCCATCAAACTATAGATAAGGCAATTCTTGGTTCAATCAAGGAATTACTCGAGAGACAATTTCTTTTGAGATTCTGGCTAACTGATACGTGCCGCAAAAAAATAAAAAACACTCAAGCATTAGAAGCACTAAAAAAATCATACGCTAGAAATCTATTTGAAGCCCTGAGCAACGCTGGCGAGCTTTGTATTCTCGACATCAGTGATACCAATTTCCCAGGCATCTGCATTTTGATTGTATACGGAAGCCCCGACAAATACCGATCAGTGAAATATTGCGCCGGAATGTCCTATTCGGAATGCTTTGGCGACGCATTGGAAAAATCAATTCTAGAACTTTGGCAGACTTATAGATTCATGAACAACTTTGTAGCCAGCAACCAACGTTTAGAAACCATAAAAGACCACTACTTAAGACATTTTCTTAGTTGCAACAATTACGACACCTATCTTGAAGTGGCTAGCTCATCCTCATCACCAAGCACCTCAACTAAATCAGCCCCCCTTACCTTAACATCACTAATCGACAGAGTCAGATCACTGAGCCTAAACGGATACATATACATAGAAAGTATACCTCTACCCCATAAATCGCAGGTTTTTGCCAGCAAGTACATTTCACCAAACCTATTCCTTCACATGAATAACGCTTCAAATATAAACCATGACAATAGCTACTCAGCACAGTTTAAAAATACGACAAAAAAACACAGACAAGAAAAAATGGTCCCTTTCCCATGAGCAAAAAATTCGCCGAGCACCACACACAAAGAATCCTCTCAATAACATACACACTAACGAAAGAACAAATCAATGAGCCAATTGCAATACTATGGATAATAATATCGCCATCTCTGTTATTCTATTTCCTTGGCTTCTCAAAAAAAAGCGAGAACATAGTCAATCATAACTATATTGATAGTGCATCATGGTTTTACTCTTACATGGCATCCAGCATCGCTTTATTTGGCTTTAGCTTTTACTTGATTGGCCGAAGGGAAAGCGGGTTTATCCGCTCCTTCATATTCAAAAAAACATCAATATCTATTTATCTAGCTTCGCACATTATAAGCCACTCTACTATCAGCTTGTTTTACGCAACTATATTTTATCTTACTTCTCGCCCTACCTTTGGACCCTACGTACTTGAAGAGTACGCAGATATATTACTTCGATTTTACGCCAGCTATACTTTCTACTCTTCACTTGGACTATTACTGGCGCTAGCCCCCCTACGGTTTTCCACTGCGAATACTCTTTTTTCTGCAGTATCATTTTTGATGATCTCATGCGGCTACTTAGGCGCATCATCCCCGGAATCAATTCCCGCCAAATTGAATCAGATTAATCCGTTGTACTTTGCACAGTCCATCATGACCGGCGCGCTAGACATCATCACGGCGCTTACTATTTCACTAACATCATTGTTAATTAGCTGCCTCATTTTCTATAATAATTTCCGCATCAACCCTGTCTGGAGCCGCTATTGAGATGAACATCATAAGCGTAAACAACATAAGCTTCAGGTACCAACAAGACAACATTTTTGACAATGCCACCCTACACTTACAAAAAGGCACGCTGGGAGGAGTTCTTGGACCTAACGGCTCAGGCAAAACAACGCTTTTTGATATGCTCTGTGGTCTACGCCACCCAGCTGAAGGGAGCGTTTTGAATCAAGCAGCACAACCACTTTATCTTTCGCAAATACTTTCCCCACCGTCGTCACTTCAGATGGCAGACATACACCGCTTGATATGTAATTTGACAACTCCCACCCCACCTTGTGGAGAGCAAACATTCGAAAAACTAAAGCAGTGGTCACCAACTATCAGCAAACGCTATGTCGCCCTGTGGAAAAAAAAGCCCGCAACATGTAGCTACGGAGAAATCCGCGCGTTCTTTGCATTAACCTTGCTGACACTTCCTTGTGATTTACTAATTCTCGACGAACCAACTGCCGGAATAGACCCCGAATTTCGTTATTACATTTGGCTTTGTTTGCAGCAAGCGTGCAGCGAAGGCATCTCCGTTTTAGTTTCTTCTCACCATATAGAGGAAATCACTAGTCATTGCGATCAATTTCACTTGATCCACAGGCGCCGTTTTCTTCCTTTCAACGATGCGGAAGGTTTCATGGATTACTTCAACGCCACCTCACTCGACGAGGCATTCATCAACGGAGCTATTCAGTAAATGGTTCAGGTACGCCTATAGAAGCAGCGCCGGGCCATAGCCGTCGATAAACTCGGCCGGCATGCGCTTGGGTCGCCCTGTGGATAACTCGATGCAGACGAAGGTGGTTTGCGCACGCAGCAAAGTGGTGCCGTCGCTGGGGCGGACCAGCTGGAAGCGCCGGGTCATTTTCAGCCGCTGGTCCCAGTCGACGATCCAGGTTGCCAGTTGCAGCTCGTCGTCTTCGTAGGCAGCGGCCAGGTAGTCGATTTCGTGGCGGACCACCGCCATGGCCCGGTCCAGGCGCCGGTATTCGGCCAGGTCCAGCCCCAGGCGCTGGGAGTGGCGCCAGGCGCAGCGCTCGAGCCAGGTGACGTAGACCGCGTTGTTGGCGTGGCCGAGGCCGTCGATGTCGTCGGCAGCGACCCGCAGGTCGATGATGAACGGTGTTGCCAGGTCCCAACTCATGCCCGCTCCAGATCCGTGGTTAACGGGCAGAGTGTACCGGATGCTCAGGCCGATTGCCGGGCCGGTGAACTGCTGCGCTGCAGCAGCGCCAGCACCCCTTCGCGCACTTGTGGGTCAGCCAGCACCCGCAGGTGACCACCGTCGGGCAGGCGCAGCAGGCGGCTGTCGAACCAGGCGCGGTGGATGGCGTCGGACTCGTCTACCGGTACCAACTGGTCGTCCTCGGCATGCACGATCAAGCCGGGCAGCTCCAGTTGGTAGCCGCTGACATCCAGGCGGGAAATCTGCACGCCGACATCGCGCTCAATCTGGCGAATGAACGCCGCCCGCGCCCGCGCCGGCATGCCCAGGTGACGAGCGAAACCGCGGATCACGCCAAGCAACTGCGCCGGCGCGGCGATGCTCACCGCCACTTCGGCGCGCAGCCCCCACTGCAACGCCAGGAGCATGCTGGCGCCGCCCATGGAATGGCCAACCACGGCCTTGAGCGGCGGCAGTTCGGCGGCGGCTTCCAGCAAGGCACGGGCGAACAGCACCACGTTAGCTTCGTTGCCCGGCGAGCGGCCATGGGCCGGGCCTTCCAGGGCCACGGCGGTGTAACCGGCGTCGACCAGGCTGTCGATCAGGTGGGCGAACTGGGTCGGGCGCCCTTCCCAGCCGTGCATCAGCAGCACGGTCGGGCCCTGGCCCCAACGCAGTGCCGAGAGGCCGAAACGCAAGGTTATGCGCTCGGCGCGGGCCAGCAGCGGCAGCTCCCAGTCTCGCGGCGGCCGGTTGCGCGGGGTCATGAAGGCACGGCGCATCTTGCGTGCGATATGTTCCGGCGCCAGATGCCCGAGGGTGCCGTTAACGCTACGAATCCAGCTCAAGGTATTCATCGCTTCACTCCGGTGGATATCGCGTGGTTCAGACAACCGCCGACTTGGCGGCGCGCAGGATGCGGTCAGACAGCTCGTCAGTGCCCAGGGCCCGGGCCAGGGCCAGGCCACCAATCATCAGGGCCATGTCGGCGAGCACCTTGTCGGCCTCTTCCGGGCTGTCGGCGAGGTTGGCCATCATCAGTTCAATGTGTTCGGCCAGCACTTCGCGGAAGGCTTCCGGAAGGCGCGCCATTTCGCCCAGCGAGGTCGGCAGCGGGCAGGCACGCTCGGTGGCGTCGCGGTGCTTGCGCGACAGGTAGAAGGCGGCAACCAGAGCCCGGCGCTCCTCGCCGCTCATGTTCGGGTCGACTTCGGCGAGCAGCGCCCGACGCTCGCCCAGCAACTGGCGAAAGGCTTCGAGCATCAACGCGTCCTTGCTGTCGAAATGGGCGTAGAAGCCACCGACGGTCAGGCCGGCGGCGCCCATCACCTGATTGACGCTCGGCTCGGCGGGGCCATGCTGGATCAGCGCACTGCAGGCAGCATCGAGAATCCGTTCGCGGGTCTTGGCCTTTTTGTCGTTCATGCTCGCCTCCAAAATATTATGGCTAGAATATTATTCTCATCATATTTTTTCGCAAGCAGAAATTGCTGCCGCTGGTCGGGTCAGGCAAGAAAGGCGTGAGGAGAAGTTTTTTCAAGACAAAAACAAAAGGCTCATTCAATAATCGAATGAGCCTTGAAATCCCACAAAGTGGGTAAAATGGCGTCCCCTAGGGGACTCGAACCCCTGTTACCGCCGTGAAAGGGCGGTGTCCTAGGCCACTAGACGAAGGGGACTTGTAACCTTCGTGCAGATCCGTTTTCACGAATCCTGGCAAAATTGGTGGAGCTAAGCGGGATCGAACCGCTGACCTCCTGCATGCCATGCAGGCGCTCTCCCAGCTGAGCTATAGCCCCAGATTTCTAGCCTCGCGGCCCAGCGACTTCTTTCGATGTCGCTTGTGTAAAACTGGCGTCCCCTAGGGGACTCGAACCCCTGTTACCGCCGTGAAAGGGCGGTGTCCTAGGCCACTAGACGAAGGGGACGAACCTTCTTACCTTACCAACCCGGTCGCTGGAACCCGGTTGATTCCGCAGTCAGTCTAGCTGACTGCGAATCGGAATTTGGTGGAGCTAAGCGGGATCGAACCGCTGACCTCCTGCATGCCATGCAGGCGCTCTCCCAGCTGAGCTATAGCCCCACAATGTCGCTTTGAACTTGAATCGCTTGGCTGGGTGCTTCGCGTTTCGTTTTCGTTCATCGCTGTGGACGGGGCGCATATTAAGATCGGATGGCGAACCTGTCAAATATATTTTCAACAAAATTCAAAAAAAATTTCCGAGATAACAAACACTTACCGCCCGAGCGGATGAAACACCCCGGTTTTACAGGGGTTTGCGGGCTTCTTCGCGGGGCAAGCCCGCGCCTACTGAACAGGTAGGAGCGGGCTTGCCCCGCGAAGTTTTACCAAGGTCAGGCAATCAGGCGATGGTGCCCAGGAGCTTTTCCCACTCTTTGTTTTCTTTCTTCGACACACCACCGAGCAGGTCCAGAGCCTGGCGCAGGCGGTAGCGGGTCAGGTCCGGGCCGAGGATTTCCATGGCATCGAGCACCGAAACCGAGCTGGCCTGGCCGGTGATGGCGGCAAACATCAGCGGCATGGCATCACGCAGCTTCAGCTCCAGGGCTTCGACCACCGCCTGGATGCAAGCGGTGATCCGCTCTTTTTCCCACTGGCGCAGGCTTTCGAGCTTCCACAGGATCAGCTGGATCACCTGGCGTACCTGGTCGGCCGAGAGCTTTTTGCTTTCGAACAGCTTGGCGTCGAGCTTGAGCGCACCTTCAAAGAAGAAGCCGCCCAGCGGCACGACCTGGCTGAAGGTCTCTACCCTGCCCTGCACGTGCGGCGCGATCTGCATCATGTAGTCGCTGTTGAACGCCCATTTCTGCAGGCGCGCAGCGAATTCCTCTACCGGCAGTTCGCGCAGCCACTGGCCATTGAGCCACGACAGCTTCTCGATGTCGAAGATCGGCCCGCCGAGGGACACCCGCGACAGGTCGAAGTGCTCGACCATCTCGGCCAGGGAGAATTTCTCGCGCTCGTCCGGCATCGACCAGCCCATGCGGCCCAGGTAGTTGAGCATGGCTTCGGGCATGAAGCCCATGCGCTCGTAGAAGGTCACCGAGGTCGGGTTCTTGCGCTTGGACAGCTTGCTCTTGTCCGGGTTACGCAGCAGCGGCATGTAGCACAGGGTCGGTTGTTCCCAGCCGAAGTACTCGTACAGCTTGATCAGCTTGGGCGCCGACGGCAGCCATTCTTCGCCGCGCAGCACGTGGGTGATGCCCATCAGGTGGTCATCGACGACGTTGGCCAGGAAGTAGGTCGGCAGGCCGTCGGTCTTCATCAGCACCTGCATGTCCATGCGGTCCCACGGGATTTCGACGTCGCCACGGAGCATGTCCGGGACCACGCAGACGCCTTCGCTCGGCACCTTCATGCGGATCACGTGCGGCTCGCCAGCGGCCAGGCGGCGCTGCACTTCTTCAGCCGACAGCAGCAAGGCGCGACCGTCGTAGCGCGGGGTTTCGCCGCGGGCCATCTGCTCGGCACGCATCTGGTCGAGCTCTTCGGCGGTGCAGAAGCACGGGAAGGCGTGGCCAAGGTCGACCAGTTGCTGGGCGTACTGCTTGTAGATATCGCCCCGCTCGCTCTGCCGGTAAGGGCCATGCGGGCCGCCGACGTCCGGACCTTCGCTCCACTCGATGCCGAGCCAGCGCAGGGCGTCGAAGATTTGCTGTTCCGACTCGCGGGTCGAGCGCAGCTGGTCGGTATCTTCGATACGCAGGATGAACTCGCCGCCGTGCTGCTTGGCAAAGCAGTAATTGAACAGGGCGATGTAAGCGGTGCCGACGTGGGGATCGCCAGTAGGCGAAGGCGCGATACGCGTGCGAACGGTGGTCATGGACAGTCTCGAACTAGAGATGAAACAAAGGCTGGATGTTAACAGGGAGCGGGCACCGGGCTCCAGCAATGGGCGCGATCGGCACTTGTAAGCACGGCTGCAAACGCTGTTAAATTTGCTTACATTTTTACAACGATCGTACCCATGCCTGCCCAACTCAAGCGTCGCCTGCTGATTTTTCTTGCCCTTGTCCTGCTGATTGCCCTCGCCTTCCTGGCCCACTGGTACTTCAAGGGACGCTTCTATGAAAGCACCGACAACGCCTACGTGCAGGGCGAAATAACCCGGGTTTCCAGCCAGCTGAGCGCGCGCATCGATCAAGTGCTGGTACAGGACAACCAGCACGTGGCCAAGGGCGACCTGCTGGTGCGCCTTGAGCCCGAAGATTTTCGCCTGGCCGTTGAACGCGCCCGCGCCGCCCTCGATACCCGCGAAGCCGAACGCCTGCAGGCCGAAAGCCGGCTCACCCAGCAAGCCAGCCTGATTGCCGCAGGAAAAGCGCAGGTTGCCGCTAACCAGGCCACCCTCGGCCGTGCGCAACTGGACCTGAACCGCGCCGAGGCCCTGCGCAAACCGGGCTTTGTCTCGGAAGAACGGGTCACCACACTGTCAGCCGAAAACCACGTCGCCCGCTCCCAGGTGAGCAAGGCCCAGGCCGACCTGCAAGGCCAGCGCCAGCAGGTCAACGCCCTGGCCGCCGAGATCAAGCGCCTCGATGCGCAGATCGTCAACGCCCGCGCCGACCTGGCCCAGGCCGAGCTGAACCTGACCCGCAGCGAAATCCACGCCCCGATCAGCGGCATCATCGGCCAGCGCGCCGCGCGCAATGGCCAGGTGGTCCAGGCCGGCGCCTACCTGCTGTCGATCGTCCCCGATGAAGACATCTGGATTCAGGCCAACTTCAAAGAAACCCAGATCGGCCACATGCAGCCCGGGCAAAAGGCTGAACTGCTATTCGACAGCTACCCGGACACCCCGATCGAAGCGCGGGTCGACAGCCTGTTCGCCGCCTCCGGCGCGCAGTTCAGCCTGCTGCCGCCCGACAACGCCACCGGCAATTTCACCAAGGTGGTGCAGCGCATTCCGGTAAAACTGACCTTCGCCGCCAACAACCCGCTGCACGGCAAGATCCGCCCGGGCATGTCGGTAACCGCCACCGTTGATATCCGCGACAACGCCGACCATGGCCGGTGACCAGTTGATCCGTCCCGCCGGCGAACCCAGCCGGCGCGACTGGATCGCGGTAATGAGCGTGATGCTCGGCGCCTTCATGGCGGTGCTGGACATCCAGATCACCAACTCCTCGCTCAAGGACATTCAGGGCGCGCTGTCGGCAACCCTGGAGGAAGGCTCGTGGATTTCCACCTCCTACCTGGTGGCCGAGATCATCATGATCCCGCTCACCGCCTGGCTGGTGCAGTTGCTGTCGGCGCGGCGCCTGGCGGTGTGGGTGTCGCTGGGCTTTCTGGCCTCATCGCTGCTCTGCTCCATGGCCTGGAACCTGGAGAGCATGATCGTCTTCCGCGCCATGCAGGGCTTTACCGGCGGCGCGCTGATCCCCCTGGCCTTCACCCTGACCCTGATCAAGCTGCCGGAACACCACCGGGCCAAGGGCATGGCCATGTTCGCCATGACCGCCACCTTCGCCCCCTCGATCGGCCCGACCCTGGGTGGCTGGCTGACCGAGAACTGGGGCTGGGAGTACATCTTCTACATCAACATCCCGCCGGGGCTGATCATGATCGGCGGCTTGCTGTACGGCCTGGAGAAGAAAGAAGCCCATTGGGAACTGCTGAAAAGCACTGACTATGCCGGTATCGTCACGCTCGGCGTCGGCCTTGGCTGCCTGCAGGTATTTCTCGAGGAAGGCCACCGCAAGGACTGGCTGGAGTCGAGCCTGATCGTCACCCTGGGCAGCATCGCCCTGCTCAGCCTGATCACCTTCGTGATCCTGCAGTTTTCCAAACCCAACCCGCTGATCAACCTGCGCATCCTTGGCAACCGCAACTTCGGCCTGTCGAGCATTGCCAGCCTGGGCATGGGCGTGGGTTTGTACGGTTCGATCTACCTGCTGCCGCTGTACCTGGCGCAGATCCAGAACTACAACGCCCTGCAGATCGGTGAAGTGATCATGTGGATGGGCATTCCGCAGCTGTTCCTGATTCCGCTGGTGCCGCAGCTGATGAAGGTGATTTCACCGAAGATCCTCTGCACCCTGGGTTTCGGCCTGTTCGGCCTGGCCAGTTTCGGCTCCGGGGTGCTCAACCCGGACTTTGCCGGCGAGCAGTTCAACCATATCCAGATCATCCGCGCCCTCGGCCAACCGATGATCATGGTGACCATCTCGCTGATTGCCACCGCGTACATCCAGCCGCAGGACGCCGGCTCGGCCTCGAGCCTGTTCAACATCTTGCGCAACCTGGGTGGCGCCATCGGCATCGCCTTGCTGGCGACCTTGCTGGATGCACGGACCAAGGTGTATTTCGATTACCTGCGCGAGTCGATCGTGCCGAGCAACCCGCAAGTCGCGGAGCGTCTGGCGCAACTGGCAGAGCGACTGGGCAGCGATGCGGCGGCGCTGGGCAAGCTGAGTGAAATCACCCACCAGCAGGCGATGATCATGGCCTATAACGATGCCTTCCACTTTGTCGGCATCGGCTTGGCGATCAGCATGCTGGCGGTGGTGATGACGCGCAAATTGCCGCAGGGGTTGAAGGCTGGGCAGGCGCACTAATCGCGGCGCCTTATCGCGGGTCAAGTCGAGGCGTCGCACCGCCGCTCCCACAGGTATGGCAATCATAGGGCCAGCGATAAGGCCCTCAGGTGGTGATCATCCGCTCGCGCAGCGCGGTAATCTCGTCGCGCAACTGCGCCGCCGCTTCGAACTCCAGGTCCCGCGCCAGCTGGTACATTTTCTCTTCCAGCTGCTTGATGCGCTTGGCGATCTCGCCCGGTGAGCGCAGTTCGGCTTCGTAACGGGCGCTCTCCTCTGCCGCCTTGGCCATGCCCTTGCGCTTCTTGCTGCGCGAGCCGGGCACGTTGGCGCCTTCCATGATGTCGGTGATGTCCTTGACCACGCCCTTGGGCACGATGCCGTTGGCGGCGTTGAAGGCGATCTGTTTGTCGCGGCGCCGTTCGGTCTCGCCTATCGCCCGCTGCATGGAGCCGGTCATGTTGTCGGCATAGAGGATCGCCCGGCCATTGAGGTTACGCGCCGCACGGCCGATGGTCTGGATCAGCGAGCGCTCGGAACGCAGGAAACCTTCCTTGTCGGCATCGAGAATCGCCACCAGCGATACCTCCGGCATATCCAGGCCTTCACGCAGCAGGTTGATGCCCACCAGCACATCGAAGGTACCCAGGCGCAGGTCGCGGATGATCTCGACCCGCTCCACTGTATCGATGTCCGAGTGCAGGTAGCGCACGCGCACATCGTGGTCGGCCAGGTAGTCGGTGAGGTCCTCGGCCATGCGTTTGGTCAGGGTGGTGACCAGCACGCGCTCCTCGACCGCCACGCGCTTGCGGATCTCCGAGAGCAGGTCGTCGACCTGGGTCGTGGCCGGGCGCACTTCGACCTGCGGGTCGACCAGGCCGGTGGGGCGCACCACCTGTTCAACCACCCGGCCAGCATGTTCGGCCTCGTAGTTGCCAGGGGTCGCAGAAACGAAGATGGTCTGCGGGCTGACGTTTTCCCACTCGTCAAAGCGCATCGGCCGGTTGTCCAGCGCCGAGGGCAGGCGAAAGCCGTACTCGACCAGGGTTTCCTTGCGCGAGCGGTCACCCTTGTACATGGCGCCTACTTGCGGAACGCTGACGTGGGATTCGTCGATTACCAGCAAGGCATCGTCCGGCAGATAGTCGTAAAGAGTCGGTGGCGCTGCCCCGGCCGGGCGCCCGGAGAGGTAGCGCGAGTAGTTTTCGATGCCGTTGCAGTAACCCAGCTCGAGGATCATCTCCAGGTCAAAGCGGGTGCGCTGCTCCAGGCGCTGGGCCTCGACCAGCTTGTTGGCCTTGTGCAGGTACTCAAGGCGCTGGGCCAGTTCCTCCTTGATGCCGTCCACGGCCTCGAGCAGGGTCTCGCGCGGGGTCACGTAGTGGCTCTTGGGGTAGAAGGTGAAACGCGGCAGCTTGCGGATCACCTCGCCGGTCAGCGGATCGAAGGCGGCGATGTTCTCGACCTCGTCGTCGAACAGCTCGATGCGGATGGCTTCCAGGTCCGATTCGGCCGGGAAGATATCGATCACATCACCGCGCACGCGGAAGGTAGCGCGGGCAAAGTCCATTTCGTTGCGGGTGTACTGCAGGTCGGCCAGGCGGCGCAGCAGCGCACGCTGGTCGAGCTTGTCGCCGCGGTCCACGTGCAGGACCATCTTCAGGTAGGTTTCCGGGCTACCCAGGCCATAGATGCAGGACACCGTGGTGACGATGATCGCATCACGGCGCTCCAGCAGCGCCTTGGTCGCCGACAGGCGCATCTGCTCGATATGGTCGTTGATCGAGGCGTCCTTCTCGATAAAGGTGTCCGAGGACGGCACGTAGGCTTCGGGCTGGTAGTAGTCGTAGTAGGAAACGAAGTACTCGACGGCGTTGTTCGGGAAGAATGACTTGAACTCGCCATACAGCTGCGCCGCCAGGGTCTTGTTCGGCGCCAGCACCAATGTCGGGCGCTGCACCTGGGCGATCACGTTGGCAATGCTGAAGGTCTTGCCTGAGCCGGTCACCCCGAGCAGGGTCTGGTGCGCAAGGCCCGCCTCGATTCCTTCGACCATCAGGCGAATGGCCTCGGGCTGGTCGCCGGCCGGCTGGAAACGGGTGACGAGCTGGAACTCGGACATGACAAACCTCTGTGTGATCGCGATGGTTTCATCGCTGGCGCGGGCAACTGTATTTATAGACAGTAGTTATACCGAATTAAGGGCCCATTGCGCCAGTTTCAACTGAGTAACCCGGGCATTTCTGAGTATGGACCGGTGAAATCGACTAACGGTCGAAAAATATTCGGTCAAACAGCAGGAAAAGCTGCGACAGACTGTCGCCGTGACCGAGCGGTATCACTATACTGACTCCCCGTTTGTGCACCGCTCTAGTGCAAGCGACTGGAGCGTGCGACCTCTTCCACTCTCCATTCAGAGCCAAGGTAATAATGAGCCTGTTTTCCGCTGTCGAGCTGGCACCACGCGATCCCATTCTGGGCCTCAACGAAGCTTTCAACGCCGATACCCGTAGCAACAAGGTCAACCTGGGTGTAGGTGTTTACTGCAACGAAGAAGGGCGTATCCCACTGCTGCGTGCAGTGATCGAAGCCGAAACCCAGCGCGCTGCCCAGCACGCTTCCCGCGGCTACCTGCCGATCGACGGTATCGTCGCTTACGACCAGGCCGTACAGAAGCTGCTGTTCGGTGCCGAGTCGCCACTGCTGAGCGCCGGTCGCGTGATCACCACCCAGGCCGTCGGCGGTACCGGCGCCCTGAAGATCGGTGCCGACTTCCTCAAGCAGCTGTCGCCGAACGCCGTCGTCGCCATCAGCGACCCGAGCTGGGAAAACCACCGCGCCCTGTTCGAAACCGCTGGCTTCCCGGTCCAGAACTACCGCTACTACGACGCCGCCACCCACGACGTCAACCGCAGCGGCATGCTCGAAGACCTCAACGCCCTGCCGCCTGGCTCGATCATTGTGCTGCACGCCTGCTGCCACAACCCGACCGGTGTCGACCTGACCCCGCAAGACTGGAAAAACGTCCTCGAAGTGGTCAAGGCCAAGGGCCACGTGCCGTTCCTCGACATGGCCTACCAGGGCTTTGGCGCCGGCATCACTGAAGACGCCGCCGCGGTACGCCTGTTCGCCGAGTCGGGCCTGGACTTCTTCGTCTCCAGCTCGTTCTCCAAATCCTTCTCGCTGTACGGCGAGCGCGTTGGCGCCCTGTCGATCGTCACCGAGTCCAAGGAAGAGGCCACCCGCGTGCTGTCGCAAGTCAAGCGCGTGATCCGCACCAACTACTCCAACCCGCCGACCCACGGCGCGACCATCGTCGCCACCGTGCTCAACAGCCCAGAACTGCGCAAGATGTGGGAAGACGAGCTGGCCGAGATGCGCCAGCGCATCCACGGCATGCGCAAGCAGATGGTCGAGCTGCTGGCCGAGTACGGCGCCAAGCAGGACTTCAGCTTCGTCGGTCGCCAGTGCGGCATGTTCTCCTACTCGGGCCTGACCGTTGAGCAGGTCGCGCGCCTGAAGAACGAGTTCGGTATCTATGCTCTGGATACCGGTCGCATCTGCGTCGCCTCGCTGAACCAAAGCAACATCCATGTGGTGACCAAGGCGATCGTCGAGGTTCTGTAAATTACTCAATTGCATAGGGGAGGCTTGACTTCCCCTTAGCAATCAGTAAGATACGCCACAGATTCCGCGATAGCTCAGTCGGTAGAGCAAATGACTGTTAATCATTGGGTCCCAGGTTCGAGTCCTGGTCGCGGAGCCAAACACCTGAAAAACCTCCAGTTGCCCTGAGCACTGGAGGTTTTTTTCGTTTCTGGCGCGATTAAATCGCACACCCCGCCGGCAAAGCCCGGTCATCCCTCAGGGAAAACCGGGCGGACGATCAGGTCCGGCCGATGGGGTAGAAACAGCCACCACTCCAGACGCCCAGCCACTGCTGGCCATCGATCTGTCTGGGCACCGCCAGTTCGACCAACTGGTAGAAGACATTGCGATGGATCAACGCTTCGAGGTTGCTACGCATGTGCACGTACGGCGAAGGCTCCTGGGTCTGCGCGTCGATTTCAACGCGCAGCGGATGCTCGGGGCCGGCCTCGACCTGGTCGTCGACATTGCTGGTAAAGCACAACAATTGCTGCTCACCCTCGCCCTGCACCTCCAGGCTGACCGCAACAAAGGGCGCGTCATCGACCTTGATGCCGACCTTCTCCACTGGCGTCACCAGGAAGTAGTCGTCACCGTCGCGGCGGATGATGGTCGAGAACAGCCGCACCATCGGCTTGCGCCCGATCGGCGTACCCAGGTAGTACCAGGTGCCGTCACGGGCGATGCGCATGTCGATGTCGCCGCAAAAATCCGGGCTCCACAGGTGCACGGGCGGCAGGCCCTTTTCTGCCTTGGGAATCTGCGCCAGCAGATCATTGGCCTTGCCGGTGTCTTGCATCACCCTCTCCTTAACGACTCATGCCCAACAGACTGCGAGCGTAATCCTCGAGTGGCGGGCGGAGCAAATCTTCCGGCTTGTTGTCGTGGAACGTCAGCAAACCGCCGCGGCTTTTGATCCGCGCGGTGTCGATCAGGTAACGGGTGCTGGTTTCGATCAGCATCAGCTGCACCACGCCAGTATCGATGCCCAGACGATCGACCGCCTGCTCGTCATACCACTCATCGCCATTGCCGATGCGATCGTCGGTGCGGGCAAAACGGGTGTACAGCAGGTAATGGGCGCCGACTTCACGCGCTTCGATCAGCGCTTGCTCAAGGCCCAGCGGCGCAGGGGCACGGCGAACCAGCGGGAAGTACTCGACAAAGCCCTTGAAGGCTTCTTCAGCCACGACGTTGGGCCGCGGGTACGGGCCCTTGCCTGATGGCACGAAAGCACCCTGGCCAATGTAAATGAATGAATCAGGCTGCAGGCGCACCGACAGCGAACGACGGGTGTCGCTGTGATCGAGCAGACCGGCATCGCTCATGTGATAACGGGCACCCTCGCCCATATCGCTGACATTCATGCAGCCGCCCAGCGCCGTCAGCGCCAGCAGCAAAACCAGGCTACGCATCTATCCTCCAGTGGCCGGTGACGGAAAACCGGCGAACAGCTGGCAGATGCAGCTTTTGCGCCAGTCTTAGCCGCCGATGATTTTCATCACCGTCGCGCCGCCCGAAAACGCCACCGGCTGCTTGTCGCCAAGGGCTTTGACCAGCAAGCCCTGTAGCGCCGGCAAGGCCTGGTGGCGCGGTTTGTCGAGCAGGTCGCCGATATAGTGACGGTTGCTCGACGACAGGCAACCGTGCAGCCAGCCGGTGGAGGACAGGCGCAAACGCGAACAGGTACGGCAGAACGGCACGCTCTCGTTGGCGATCACGCCAAAATAACCCTGGCCCGGGATCTGGTAGCGCAAGGCGGTGGCATCCACTGGCGCGTTGGCCTGCAGGTACTCGTACTGCTCGCCGATCAATTGCAGCAAGTGCTCAAGGCTGACGAACTGCTGCAAAAAGGCATTGCTGTCGCGCGCCAGGTGCCCCATGCGCATCAGCTCGATGAAGCGCAGCTCGTAGCCGTGGGCCAGGCAGTACTCCAGCAGCGGCAGCACCTGGTCGAAGTTCTGCCCGCGCAACGGCACCATGTTGACCTTGATCTGCATGCCGGCGGCGCTGGCCTGGCTCATGCCGTCGAGCACAGTGACCAGGTCGCCGCCACGGGCAATGCGCCGGAAGGCATCCGGATCAAGGGTGTCGAGGGAAACGTTGAGGCGACGGATACCCGCTGCGCGCAGCAACGGCAGCTTGCGCGCCAGCAACTGGCCGTTGGTGGTCAGGCTGATTTCATCCAGACCCAGATTGGCAATGGAGCTGAGGAAGGTTTCCAGCTTGGGGCTGACCAGCGGCTCGCCGCCGGTGACGCGCACCCGCTCGATACCGGCGGCCTCGACCAGATAAGCCACGCCGCGGGCCATGGCCTCGGCCGAGAGCTCGTCCTGGGCCGCGACCAGACGCTTGCCGTCGGGCACACAATAGGTACAGGCGTAGTTGCAGGCAGCCGTAAGGCTGACACGCAAATTGCGAAAACGCCTGCCTTGGCGGTCGACGATCATGGGTGACTCCGGCATGGGTGAATCGGGCCTGCAAAACCTGACTCAAAAATCAGGTTTTTGCAAGCCTCATACCTGAGTATATTCCTCGCCACCCAATCCCAGTAGCTCCATGGTTTGGCTGAATGTCTCAGCTACCGGCGGTATCCGGGTCGCGCTTGCGCTTGTTGCCCATGCGCACGCCAATGTCCATGAGGAACTGGAAGAAGCCTTCCTGATCTTCCAGGACGTTGCTCCAGAACGGCGAGTGGTAGAGCGCCACGGCCCCATGCACAAGGGCCCAGGCCGCGCAATAGTGGAAGTACGGCGGTACGTCCTCAAGCTTGCCTTCGCTGATGCGACCCTTGATCAGCAGGGTCAGGCGGTCGAAGTTGGAGGCGCGGATCTTGTGCAGCTCCTCGACCATCTCCGGCACCTGGTTGCCCTTGACCACCTTCTCTTCGAGACGGTCGAACAGGCGGTAGCGCTGCGGATCACGCATGCGGAATTCGAAGTAGGCGCGCGACAGGGCTTCCTTGTCGCGGTCGACGTCGGCAGAGTGCAGCAGTTCGTTCAAATCGCGCTCGTAGTCGAGCATCAGGCGCAGGTAGATCTCCGCCTTGGATTTGAAATGCTTGTAGATCGTGCCTTTGCCGATACCGACGGCATCAGCGATCATCTCGACGGTGACACTGTCTTCACCCTGTTCGAGAAACAGCTTGAGCGCGGTATCGAGAATTTCTTGCTCTCGGCGACGAAACTCACGGACCTTACGAGGTTCTTTCTGCATAAGAAGGACTGGATCAAAATCGAAGCCGGTTATTATGCCTAACTTGCGCCAAAATGCACGGATCATCCAACCATGTCTATGTTTCTTGATGAGTTTGAACAGGCCCCGGGGCTTCGTTATCTGAACCATGCCGCGGTCGCACCCTGGCCCAAACGCGCCAGCCAGGCGGTTTCGCGCTTCGCCAGCGAGAACGTTTTGCTCGGTGCAAGGGACTATCCGGACTGGATGGCCATGGAGCAGCGTTTACGTGAACGCCTGATGCGCCTGACGAATGCACCGTCGACGGATGACATCGCATTGGTCAAGAACACCTCCGAAGCGCTGTCTTTCGTCGCCTTCGGTATCGACTGGCAGGCCGGCGACCAGATCGTCATCAGCGACGAAGAATTCCCCTCCAACCGGATTGTCTGGGAAGCCCTGGCCGACAAAGGCGTCAGCGTCATCCAGGTAAGCCTCAAGGGCAGCGACCCGGAGGCGGCCTTGCTCGCGGCCTGCGGCCCCAAGGTGCGCCTGCTGGCAATCAGCGCCGTGCAGTTTGCCAGCGGCCTGCGCCTTGACCTGGTGCGTCTGGGCCAAGGCTGTCGTGAGCGTGAGGTGTTGTTCTGCATCGACGCCATCCAGCAATTGGGCGCCCTGCCCTTCGACGTCCAGGCCTATCAGTGCGACTTTGCCATGGCCGATGGGCACAAATGGATGCTCGGCCCGGAAGGCCTCGGGGTGTTCTATTGCCGCGCCGAGGTACGCCCGCTGCTCAAGCTCAGCGAGTACGGCTGGCACATGCTCGAACACATGGGCGACTACAGCCGCAGCGAATGGCAGCCGGCCCACAGCGCCCGGCGCTTTGAATGCGGCAGCCCGAACATGCTTGGTGCAGCGGCACTAGAATCCAGCCTGGCGCTGCTCGAAGAAGTGGGCATCAATCAAGTGGCCACAGCGCTGCTGGAGCGGGTGCACTGGCTCAACGAAGGCCTGGCAGCGATCCCTGGGGTCACCGTACACAGCCCGCAGGAGCCTGCGCGTCGCTCAGGGATCGTGTCCTTCAGCATTGAGGGCGTCGAGAACGCCCAGGTTTATCAGCGCCTCAAGCAGGAACAGGTGATCTGCATTCCGCGTGGCCCCGGGGTGCGATTTTCCCCGCACTTCTACACACCTAGGCAGATAATCGACGAAACTCTGGCCATTGTGCGCGAGATCGCAGAGCGATGAGTGCTCAGCAGCGGCAGGCGTATTCCAAATCTGTTTAAAAAACGACCAGCTGTGGCTGGCGGCGCGTCAATCCTGGCCAATACTTCAGGTGTTGGCGCAGCGCATCCCCCCATGTGGCGCGCCGATAAAGGTGCTCAGGGACCGCGTGCCTTTGTTTTACTCCTAATGGTCTTAACCCGGATTCACCCCCCAGAACCCGGGTTTTTTTTGCCTGCGGTTTTTACCGCCCGCGGGCTCAGGCCACCCGCGCCAACGGAAACAGGCGCTTGAAGTTGGCCGTGGTCTGTTCAGCCAGTTGCTCATAACCTTCACCGCGCACCATCGCCACGAACTCCGCCACTTCACGCACGTACTCTGGCAAGTTGGCCTTGCCGCGGTAGGGGATCGGCGCCAGGTACGGCGAGTCGGTCTCGACCAGTAGCCGATCGGCAGGCACCTGGCGGGCCACATCGCGCAACGCATCGGCATTACGGAAGGTGACGATGCCCGACAGCGAAATGTAGTAGCCCAGATCCAGCGCCGCCCTGGCCATGTCCCAGTCTTCAGTGAAGCAATGCAGAACGCCGGCCTGCTTGAGGTCCGCTTCACGCAACAAGGCCAGGGTGTCGGCGCGCGCCGCGCGGGTATGGATGATCACCGGCTTGCCGGTTACCCTGGCCGCCTCCAGGTGCAGGCGGAACGAGTCCTGCTGCACCTGAGCCGCTTCCGGCTCATAGTGATAGTCCAGGCCGGTCTCGCCAATCGCCACCACATGCGGGTGCTCCAGCTCCTTGAGCAGCCAGTCCAGCGGCGGTGCGCCATCGGGGGTGAGGTCGAGCGGGTGGATGCCCACCGAGCAGTCGACATCACTGTAACGCTCGCTCAGGTCCTTGACCGCCTGGGCGTTGTCGGCGCTGATGCCGATGCACAGGAAGTGGCCGACGCCGCGCGCGCGAGCAGCGTCCAGGGCCGCATCCAGGGAGCCCTGGTGGGCGGTGAGGTCAAGACGGTCGAGGTGGCAATGGGAATCTACAAGCATGGGTGCATGACAACGCTGAAAAGAAATGAAGGAACGGCGCAGCTCAACGCTGGCCCGGCAACATCGCCCAGGACGCCAGCAGCGCCTCGAGCAACAGCACCCGATTGAGGTTGGCCTTGCCCAGGACCTTCTGGCGCTGGGCCAGAATCCAGTCCTGGATCTCCAGGACCCTGGCCTGGCTGCTCTTCTGCGCCAGGTACTGGACCACCTTGCGCATATCGCTCAAGCCTAACCCCTCCTCGTCCTGGGTCAACTGATAACGCAGGACCAGGCTGGACCAGTCGCAGAACCAGTCGAACAGTTGCAGCAAGGGAACGGCATTCCAGGCATCGGCCAGCTGACTAGGCGATTGCTGCTGCTTGAGCAGCTTCTTCACCCCATCGACCACCAGCGCGCGCTGCTCGCGCACACCCTGGGCCTGCAGACTGACGGCCGCCAACGGCGACCCGGCGGCCAGGCTGAGCAACTCCAGGCGCTCCTGCTCGTCGCAGTCGGGCAAGGCCTGTTCGAGCCAGGCCAGGCTTTGCTCGCGGCTCGGCAGCGGGCAGGCCTGCTGCTGGCAGCGGCTCTTGATGGTTGGCAACAGGCGGCTGGGCTGATGGCTGACCAGCAGCAGAACAGTATTGCCCGAGGGCTCTTCAAGGCTTTTGAGCAAGGCGTTGGCGGCGTTGACGTTCATCGCCTCGACCGGCTCGATCAAGATCACCTTGCGCCCGCCCAACTGCGCGGTCTGTACCACGAAAGACACCAGCTCGCGGACCTGGTCGACCTTGATCGGCTTGTCGGCCTCTTCCGGCTCCAACACGTAGTTGTCCGGGTGGCTGCCGGCTGCGAGCAACAGGCATGACTTGCACTGCCCACACGCCTGCAGCCCTTGCGCACGCTGGCACAGCAGCAAGGCCATCAGGCGGTCGGCCAGGGCCCGCTTGCCAATGCCTTGCGGACCGTGCAGCAGATAGGCATGGGCATGCTGGGTGCGCCCGGCCAGTTGCTGCCACAGCGCCTGCTGCCAGGGAAAGGCCTCAGCCACGGCAACGCTCCAGAATCTGCGGCAGCAAGGCGTCCAGCGCCTGCTGTACCTGGGCCAGCGGCAAAGCGGCATCGATCAGCCGGTATTGCTGCGGCGAAGCCTGGGCGCGAGCCAGGTAGGCCTGGCGCACGGCTTCGAAGAAGGCCTGGCCTTCCTGTTCGAAACGGTCCAGGCGGCCGCGGGCGGCAGCGCGCGACAGACCGATCGCCACCGGCAGATCGAACACCAGGGTCAGGTCCGGGCGCAGATCGCCCTGGACGAAATTCTCCAGGGTGGCGATGCGCTCCAGCGACAGGCCGCGCCCGCCGCCCTGATAGGCGTAGGTGGCATCGGTAAAACGGTCGCACAACACCACCGCGCCACGGGCCAGGGCCGGGCGAATGACTTCGGCCAGGTGCTGGGCACGGGCGGCAAACACCAGCAGCAGCTCGGTGTCGGCATCCATCTTCTCTTCACTAGGGGCCAGCAGCAGTTCGCGGATTCGCTCGGCCAGTGGCGTGCCGCCCGGCTCGCGGGTCAGCACGACATCCAGGCCGGCGCCGCGCAGGTGCTCGGCGAGGTACTCGCGATTGGTGCTTTTGCCCGCGCCTTCAGGGCCTTCCAGGGTGATAAACAAGCCGCTCACAGGCAGTCCTTACAGTGGGTCATTGCGGGGAGGCCGCGTCGTTGGCCGGCGCCGCTTGCTCGGTCGCCGGCTCAGGGCTGACATCCGGCGATTGCGGCGCCGGCGGCTGGGCCTCGGGTTCAGGTTCGGTAACCGGGGCCGGGCTCGAACGGTAGTCGGCACGGCGCTTGATCTGGTACTCGCGCACGGCCGAATTGTGCGCATCGAGGTCATCGGAGAACACATGGCTGCCATCGCCACGCGCCACGAAATACAGGCTGCTGCCCGGCGTCGGGTTCAACGCGGCATGAATGGCTTCGCGGCCAACCATGGCAATCGGCGTCGGCGGCAGGCCGGCGTTGGTGTAGGTGTTATACGGCGTCGGCTCGCGCAGGTCGGCGCGGGTGATCTTGCCGTTGTAGCGTTCGCCCATGCCGTAGATCACCGTTGGGTCGGTCTGCAGCAGCATGCCGATACGCATGCGCCGCACGAACACCCCGGCAATTTGCCCGCGCTCTTGCGGTACGCCGGTTTCCTTCTCGACCAGCGACGCCATGATCAGCGCCTGGTACGGGTCGCGATACGGCACATCGCTGGAGCGCTCAGCCCATTCCTTGGCCAGCACTTCTTCCAGGCGCGCGTAGGCCTGCTGGAGGAACTCGACATCGCTCATGCCACGCACGAAGCGATAGGTATCGGGGAAGAACCGACCTTCAGGGAACACCCCCGGATGGCCGAGCTTGTCCATGACCTCGGCATCACTCAGGCCGTCGATGGTTTTCTTGATCTTCTCGTGCCTGGCCAGCGCCGCACGCACCTGGCGGAAGTTCCAGCCCTCGACCAGCGTCAGGGTGTACTGCACCACATCACCGCGACGCCAGACCTCGAACAGCTCGCGCACGGTCATGCCCGGGGTCATGCGGTACTCGCCGGTATGCAGCGGCACGCCAGCCATGTTGAAGCGCCAGTACAGGCGTAGCCAGAAGGCGTCTTCCAGCACCCCGTCGTTCTGCATGCGGTAGAACATGCGGTTGGGGGTGGTACCGGTGGGCACGTCGAGCAACTGCTCCTGGGTCACGTGCAGGGTCTGCTCCAGCGCCGATTTTACCTTCCAGGCCGAATAGCCCAGCGTCAGGCCGGCCAGGATCAAGCCGATCTCCAGCAGCACCAAGAATTTACGTCTCACAAATCAGGCATCCAGTAGCGTACGGGCAATGGCCTGCAGTTTACGGGTGAGCGGCCCCGGCGGCCAGTTCAGCGATGTAAAAGCCTGTACCGGCCAGATGCCGTAGACGCTGTTGCAGACAAACACTTCGTCAGCTTGCTGCAGGTCCTGCAGGCTCAGGTCGGTAATCTGCACAGCGATTGCGGCGTCCCTGGCGTGATCGAGCAAGGCTGCGCGCATGACCCCGGCCACGCCGCAGCGGCTCAGGTCGGCAGTCTGCAGTTGGCCGTCGCGCACCAGGAACAGGTTGCTGTACACCCCCTCGATGATGCGCCCGGAAACATCGCGCATCAAACCTTCGGCGTGCGCGGCATCCTGCCACTCGGCACGGGCCAGCACCTGCTCGAGGCGATTGAGGTGTTTCAAGCCTGCCAGCAAGGGTTGCTCGGCCAGACGGGTCTGGCAATCGAACAAGCGAACGCCCTGTTCGGCATGCCCTGCGGGATAGGTGGGCAAGGGATTGCCCTGGAGAATTCGTCGTGGCGCCACGCCAGCGGCCGGCGCGTAGCCGCGCTGGCTGTCGCCGCGGGTAACAATGAGCTTGAGCACGCCGTCACCCAGCAAGCTGGCATAACGGCATAGCTCGTCGCGAATCAGGCCGTAATCGGCGCTGATCGCCAGGCGCTGGCAACCCAGCGCCAGGCGCTCGAGGTGGTACTCGAGCAACGATGGCCGACCGGCGCGCACGGCGATGGTCTCGAACAGACCATCGCCATAGGCCAGCCCCCGGCTTTGCAGGGTTAGTGCATCTGCCGGCAGGCCATCGACCCAGCTGTGCATCAGCCGGCGAACCGGCGGAACACCAGTGAGCCGTTGGTGCCACCAAAACCGAAGGAGTTGGACAGCACCACCTCGATCGGCATGTTGCGCGCCTGGTGCGGCACGAAGTCGAGGTCGCAACCTTCGCTCGGCTCGTCCAGGTTGATGGTCGGTGGCGCCACCTGGCTGTTGATCGACAGCACGCTGAAGATCGCCTCGACGGCACCGGCAGCGCCAAGCAGGTGCCCGGTCATCGACTTGGTCGAGCTGACGGCCAGCTTGTAGGCGTGATCGCCAAACACCGACTTGATCGCCGAGCTTTCTGCCAGGTCGCCGGCCGGCGTCGAGGTGCCGTGGGCGTTGATGTAATCGACTTCGCCGGGGTTCAGGCCGGCATCGCGCAGGGCGTTGGCCATGCAGCGCGCGGCACCGCTGCCATCTTCTGGCGGCGAGGTCATGTGGTAGGCATCGCCACTCATGCCAAAGCCTACCAGCTCGGCATAGATGGTCGCGCCGCGGGCCTTGGCGTGCTCGAGCTCTTCGAGTACCAGCGCACCGGCACCGTCGGCGAGGACGAAGCCATCACGGCCCTTGTCCCACGGACGGCTGGCGCGGGTCGGGTCGTCGTTGCGGGTCGACAGCGCCCGCGACGCACCGAAACCACCCATGCCCAGGCCACAGGCGGCCATTTCCGCACCGCCGGCGATCATCACGTCGGCTTCACCGAAGGCGATGTTGCGCGCAGCCATGCCGATACAGTGGGTACCGGTGGTGCAGGCGGTGGAAATAGCGTAGTTAGGCCCCTGTACACCCAGGTGGATCGACAGGAAACCGGAAATCATGTTGATGATCGAACCCGGCACGAAGAACGGCGAAATACGCCGCGGGCCCTGGTCATGCAAGGTCCGGCTGGTTTCTTCGATGTTGGTCAGGCCACCGATACCCGAGCCCATGGCCACGCCAATGCGCTCGCGGTTGGCATCGGTCACTTCCAGGCCGGCGTTACGCACTGCCTGAAAACCGGCTGCCAGGCCGTACTGAATGAACAGATCGAGCTTGCGGGCTTCCTTGACCGACAGGTACTGCTCGACTTCAAAGCCCTTTACCGAGCCGCCAAAACGGGTGGAGTAGGCAGACAGGTCAGTATGCTCGATCAGACCTATGCCACTGCGGCCAGCCAGAATGCCCTGCCAACTGCTCGGCACATCCGTACCCAGTGGCGACAGCATACCCATACCGGTGACCACGACGCGTCTACGCGACACAGCACTCTCCTTATTCAATTGACTACATCTCTTGTAAAGAAAAAACCGCACGCCGGCGAAGGCAGTGCGGTTTTTCCATGACAAGAAGCGACGACTACAACGTCTTAGGCCTGGTGGCTGGTGACGTAGTCGATAGCAGCTTGAACAGTAGTGATCTTCTCGGCTTCTTCGTCAGGGATTTCGGTCTCGAATTCCTCTTCCAGAGCCATCACCAGCTCAACGGTGTCAAGGGAATCGGCACCCAGATCTTCGACGAAGGAAGCAGTGTTCACTACTTCTTCTTCTTTAACGCCCAGTTGCTCGGCGACGATTTTCTTGACGCGTTCTTCGATGGTGCTCATACCTTGTTTTCACTCCTAATGGACATATGTCAGGCAGCTGGCCGGTGTGTAAGTGTATAGAAAGACGTCTGCTTTTCAAGCGCAACACGCCTTGCAAGACCACACCTGCCAACCGACTAGAATCTGGTTGCAGCTTTATAACGGATTTTAGACAGCTCGTATGACATTTTTTTGATGCAATCCGTCACATTCAATTTTACATGTACATGCCGCCGTTGACCGGAATGGTCGCGCCGGTGACATAACCTGCACCTTCGGAGGCCAGGAAAGCCACCACATTGGCGATCTCCTGAGCCTGGCCCAGACGCCCCAGGGGGATCTGGGTCTGCAGCGCTTCACGCTGAGCTTCAGGCAGCTCGCGAGTCATGTCGGTGTCGATGAAGCCCGGGGTCACCGAGTTGACGGTGATCGCGCGGGAGCCGACTTCACGCGCCAGGGCGCGGCTGAAGCCTTCCAGGCCGGCCTTGGCGGCAGCGTAGTTGACCTGGCCGACGTTACCCATGGCACCGACCACCGAGCCGATGCTGATGATACGACCCCAGCGCGCCTTGGTCATGCCGCGCAGCACGCCCTTGGACAGACGGTAGAGGCTGTTCAGGTTGGTGTCGATGACGTCGAACCACTCGTCGTCCTTCATGCGCAGCATGAGATTGTCGCGGGTGATGCCGGCGTTGTTGACCAGAATGGTCGGCGCACCGAACTGCTCCTGGATCTTGGCCAGGGTAGCGGTGACCGACTCGTCGCTGGTCACGTTCAGCTCAAGGCCAGTGCCGGTGATGCCGTGCTCCTTGAGGGTCGCGGCGATACGCTCGGCGCCCGAAGCGGAGGTGGCGGTACCGATCACGGTAGCGCCCAGACGGCCCAGCTCCAGGGCGATAGCCTGGCCGATACCACGGCTGGCGCCGGTAACCAGGGCAACTTTACCTTGCAGGCTCATGCAAGTTTCTCCTAAATCAGGCCAGCGCCGCACGAGTGGCGGCGACAGCATCTGGGGTATTGAGGTTGTAGGTGGTCACGCCATCGGCGCAACGCTTGTTCAGACCGGCCAGAACCTTGCCCGGGCCGCATTCGACCAGGTTGACCGCGCCATTGGCGGCCAGGGTCTGCACGCACTCGACCCAACGCACTGGCTTGTACAGCTGCTCCAGCAGATCGCGCTTGAGGGTGTCGAGGTCCGCGGCAACGGCGGCGCTGACGTTCTGCACCAGCGGGATCTGTGGGGCCTGCCAGTCGATGGCATTGACCGACTCGGCAAAGCGCTCGGCTGCCGGGCGCATCAGCTCACAGTGCGACGGCACGCTGACCGGCAGCGGCAGCGCACGCTTGGCGCCGGCTTCCTTGCAGGCTTCCATGGCGCGCTCGACGGCGGCCTTGGCGCCAGCGATCACGACCTGGCCTGGCGAGTTGAAGTTCACCGCACTGACCACTTCGCCCTGGGCTGCTTTTGCGCAGATATCCACGACAGCGGCGTCGTCCAGACCCAGGATTGCCGCCATGGCGCCCTGCCCGGCCGGTACGGCCTCTTGCATGAGCTCGCCGCGGCGTTTGACCAGCTTCACGGCGTCACCCAGGCTCAGGCTGCCGGCGGCGACCAGGGCGCTGTACTCACCCAGGCTGTGACCGGAAACGAACGCCGGACGCGCGCCGCCCTCAGCCAGCCACAGGCGCCACAAGGCGATCGAGGCGGTAAGAATGGCCGGCTGGGTTTTGTCGGTTTGGTTGAGTTGCTCTTCCGGACCGTTCTGGGTCAGCGCCCAGAGGTCATAGCCCAGAGCCTCGGAGGCCTCACGGAAGGTATCAATGACCAGCGGATGCTGGGCACCCAGCTCGGCGAGCATGCCGAGGGACTGCGAACCTTGACCGGGAAAGACGAATGCGAGGGATGCAGACATTGAACAAGCCCCTAGTGATCTTGTCGTCGGAAATAAAGCGCCCAGCACCAGGCTGAGCACAAGAAACTGAAGAGTTGGATGGTAGCGAGGACCAAGCGGTCACATTTAACCACTTCCTGAGGCATATGCCTAAAGCAACAGGTCTTCCAGGCGCCCGTGCAAACGTTGCGGCAGGTTCTCCTGGATCTCGATCAAAGCGCGCTGGATGGCGCTCTGCAAGCCCTGCACCCCGGCAGAGCCATGGCTCTTGATGACAATGCCCTGCAGGCCGAGAAAGCTTGCGCCATTATGTCGCGCCGGCGCCAGGTCAGCCTGCAGGCGGCGCAGCAGGGGCATGGCCACGGCGCCGGCCAGGCGCGCGCCGAGCCCGCCCTTGAACAACGCCTCGATGCGCGAGCCGATCATGGTCGCCAGGCCCTCGCTGGACTTGAGCAGGATATTGCCGACAAAACCGTCGCACACCACCACATCCGCCTCGCCACGGTACAAGCCGTCACCTTCGACGAAACCGATGTAGTTCAGGCCGCGGGCGTTCTGCAGCAGGCTGGCCGCAAGCTTGACCTGCTGGTTGCCCTTGATGTCTTCAGTGCCAACATTGAGCAAGGCTACGCGCGGGCGCGAGATACCCAGGGCCTGGGCGGCCACCGAGCCCATCACGGCAAACTGATAGAGGTTTTCTGCACTGCAGTCGACATTGGCGCCCAGGTCGAGCAGCTGGCAATAGCCGGTCTGGGTGGGAATGGCGGCAACCATGGCCGGGCGATCGATACCGGGCAGGGTTTTCAGCACATAGCGCGAAAGGGCCATCAGCGCACCGGTGTTGCCGGCACTGACGCAGGCTTGAACCTTGCCATCACGCAATAATTCGAGGGCCACGCGCATGGACGAATCGGGCTTGCTGCGCAGCGCCTGTGACGGCCGCTCGTCCATGCCGATCACTTCGCTGGCGGCCACGATCTGCAGGCGCGCGCGATCCGCTGCCGACTGGCCAGCGATCAGATCTTCAAGGAGGGAGGGTTGACCGACAAGGGTCAGGTGCAGCGAGGGGGTAGCCGACAGGCAAGCAATACTCGCCTGAACAATGCTGCGGGGACCGAAGTCCCCGCCCATTGCGTCAATCGCGATGATCTGAGCGGACAAGGATTACTCGTCAGCGCCCTTGTCGATCACTTTACGACCACGGTATACGCCTTCTGGCGATACGTGGTGACGCAGGTGCACTTCACCAGTGGTTTTCTCTACGGACAGAGCGTTTTCCGAGAGGGCGTCGTGCGAACGGCGCATGTCACGGGCAGAGCGGGATTTTTTGTTCTGCTGAACAGCCATAATTGATTAACTCCTAAACGTTTGGGTCACGCTTTAACTGCGCCAATACACTGAACGGGTTGGACCGTGTTACCTCGTCCTTGCTCGGTTCGGGCTCATCGGCGCCCGCCGGCTGCTGGCATTCTTCCGGATGATGAGCAGGCACGATAGGCAAGGCGAGCAGAAGCTCTTCCTCGACCAAGGCCTGCAGATCCAAAGGATCTTCGCCCAGTTCCAGCACGTCATAACCTTTCGGCAACGACTGGGTATTCGCACCCTCCTTCACCACGGCGTAAGTACATTCGCTGTGGATCGGCAGGGTGACCAGCTCAAGACAACGCTGGCAAACCATCTTGACCTCGACGCGCAGGTCGGTGTGGATAACCACAGCTTTCTGCTCGTCGCGCTCAAAATCGAATTTAGCCTGCACCGTACCGACAGTGTCGGAAAGCGGGTCGCAGAGTCTCTCCAAATCGGCGAGCTGCAGTGTTCCTTCGAGGGAAACACCACGATCGGCCAATTTGCGCGGGTCAACGTGAGGTGGAATCGGGTCATTCAACATAGGCGCAGCATTCTAGGGATGACCCCCGCCCCTGTCAAAGGAAATTCGGCTCCGTTCAGCATGTTAGAATCGTTTCACCTGTTCAGGAGTCTATCATGCTGCCTTTATTACTGGCTTCCAGCTCACCCTACCGACGCGAACTGCTCGAGCGTCTGCGCCTGCCCTTCAGTTGGGCATCGCCGGATATCGACGAACATCGGCTGGACGAAGAGCCCGCCCTTGAGCTGGTCAAGCGCCTGGCCCGGGAGAAAGCCCAGGCCCTGGCCGGCAGCCATCCCGGGCACCTGATCATCGGCTCCGACCAGGTCGCGGTGCTCGGCGAGCAGATCCTCGGCAAGCCGCACACCTTCGAGCGCGCCTGCGAGCAACTGCTGGCAGCCAGCGGCAACCATGTGACCTTTCTCACCGGCCTGGCGCTGCTCAACAGCGCCACCGGCCACTGCCAGGTCGACTGCGTGCCGTTCACGGTAAACATGCGCGAACTGGACCTGCCACGCATTGAGCGCTACCTGCGCGCCGAACAGCCCTACGACTGCGCCGGCAGCTTCAAGGCCGAAGGCCTGGGCGTCAGCCTGTTCCAGAGCACCCACGGCGTGGATGCCACCAGCCTGATCGGCCTGCCACTGATCCGCCTGGTAGACATGCTGCTGGCCGAAGGCGTCAGCCTGCCCTGACGCGCACAAAAAAGCCGACCTCGAAGGTCGGCTTTTTCAATGCACCAGGCAATCAACGCAGCGATGGCCCCTGAAAGCCCATCCACATCGCCAGGTGCTCGGCCACACTGGCCCCCAGGCGCTTGGAGAAGCGATCGAACGGCGACTCCTCGACGGTAAAGTCAACCAGCTCCTTCTCCCCTACCACCTCGCGCGCCACGTAACCGGCGCTGCCCAGGCCATCCACCAGGCCCAGGGAGAGGGCTTGCTCGCCCGACCAGATCAGACCACTGAACAGCTCAGGGTGCTCCTTGTCCTTGAGGCGCTCGCCACGACCCTGCTTGACACTGGCAATGAACTGCTTGTGGGTGGTTTCCAGCACGCCCTGCCAGAACGCCGTCTCTTCAGGCTTTTGCGGCTGGAACGGATCAAGGAAGGCCTTGTGCTCACCCGCGGTATAGGTACGACGCTCGACGCCGAGCTTTTCCATGGTGCCGACAAAACCGTAACCGGCCGCCGTTACACCGATGGAGCCCACCAGGCTGGCCTTGTCGGCGTAGATCTGATCAGCGGCACTGGCGATGTAGTAAGCGCCGGAAGCGCCGAGATCGCTGATCACCGCATACAGCTTGATCGTCGGGTATTCGGCACGCAGGCGGCGGATTTCATCGTAGATGTAACCTGACTGCACCGGACTGCCGCCCGGGCTGTTGATACGCAGGATCACCGCCTTGGTTTTCGGGTCCTTGAACGCTTCGCGCAGGCCGCTGACGATATTGTCGGCACTGGCCGGCTCCTGGTCGGCGATCATGCCGCGCACCTCGACCAGCGCGGTATGGCTGACGCTGCGCGAGGCCGCCTTGTCCATGTTCATCAAAGGCGTGAACAGGGCAAAAATGCCGAACAGGTAAACAAAGGTCAGCAGCTTGAAAAAGATCCCCCAGCGCCGCGCCCGACGCTGCTCCTGAACACCGGCCAGGAGGGTTTTCTCCAGCAGCTTCCAGCTCTTCTGTTCTTCGTTGCTGTCGTTACTTTCGGCGCTGGGCGCCTTCCACTCGTCAGCCATGCTCACCTACCCTGGAATGTACTGCTGCAGGCGTGCAGCGAAGCCAGGCCTGCAACTGTGAAAAATGATCGATACACACCTGTGGCCCGAAGGCACTCAAGGCCTCAAGCGACATGGCGCCGTAACCCACCGCCACCGAATGCATGCCGGCATTGCTGGCCATCAACAAGTCGAAGGAAGAATCTCCGACCATCAATGCACGCTGCGGTTCGACCTGGCAATGGGCAAGAATCTCCTCAAGCATCTGCGGGTGCGGCTTGCCGCGGCTTTCGTCGGCTGCACGGGTGATATCGAAGTAATCTTCCCAACCATTGGCGCGTAACACCCGATCAAGCCCCCGCCGGGCCTTGCCGGTCGCCACCGCCAGGCGATAGCCCTCGGCCCGAAAGGCCTCCAGCGACTCGACCACGCCCTCGAACAGCGGCGAAGGCTGGTCATCCAGGGCCATGTAGACGTCGGCATAGTGCTGGCGAAACTGCACGATCTGCTCGGCATCCAGCTGCGGATACAACACGCTGATGGCCTCGGGCAACGCCAGGCCAATGATACCTTTGACCGCGTCATCCGCGCAGATGGCATAGCCGGCGCGACCGGCGGCCAGGTGCATGGCCTCGACGATTCGGCCAATGGAGTCGGCGAGGGTACCGTCCCAGTCGAAGATCAGCAGGTCGTAATTACGCTGCACCCAGGCGCTCCACGGTCTTGGCCCACATTTCGTCTACCGGCGCTTCGAGCTTGAGCTCGCCACCATCGGGCAGCGGCACGGTCAGGGCGTAGGCATGCAGGAACAGGCGCTTGCCACCCAGATCACGGATCTCACGGGTGAAATCTTCATCGCCATACTTGCTGTCGCCAGCAATGCAATGCCCGGCATGCAGGGCATGTACGCGGATCTGGTGGGTACGACCGGTGATCGGCCGCGCCTCGACAATGGTGGCAAATTCGCCAAAACGGCGCAGCACGCGGAAGATCGTCAGCGCTTCCTTGCCTTCGTCATTGACCTCGACCATGCGCTCGCCGGAGCGCAGGTTGCTCTTGAGCAACGGCGCATTGACCTGCTTCTTGGCGGTGGCCCAATGACCGCGGACCAGGGCCATGTAGCGCTTGTCGACACCGTCGCCGCGAAGGGCAGCGTGCAAATGGCGCAACATGCTGCGTTTCTTGGCAATCATCAACAGGCCCGAGGTGTCGCGGTCCAGGCGATGGACCAGCTCCAGCTCCTTGGCGTCCGGGCGCATCTGACGAAAGGCTTCGATCACGCCGAAATTCAGGCCGCTGCCACCGTGTACGGCGATGCCGGCCGGCTTGTTGAGCACAATCAGGGCCTTGTCTTCATAGACAATCGCCGCCTCAAGGCGCTGAAGCAAGCCCTGAGCCACCGGTACCGGCTCGTCGCGCTCGGGCAGACGAACGGGCGGCACGCGCACGATGTCGCCCGCCTGCAGCTTGTACTCGGGCTTGATCCGGCCCTTGTTCACGCGCACTTCGCCTTTACGCAAAATGCGGTAAATCAAGGTCTTGGGAACACCCTTGAGCTTCGTTACGAGGAAATTATCGATTCGTTGGCCGGCAAGTTCCGGCGCGACCTCGATCAGCTGGACGCCGGAGGTCGGAGGGGCAGTAGTCGTCATTTGCCAATCATAACAATTTTTTATGGATTTGAAGCACTTAATGATTGCTGCTATAGTCGCGAACGCCGCCAAAAGCGGCTGGCCAGCGGACTCACGGCTTTCAGCCGGCCCTGACCGACGCAATTCTCGAGGACGCGAGGCCGTCCGACGGGGCTTTCGCCAGTTTACAGAAATGCCTGGAATCGCCACCAGCGCCGTGCAGAGAAGACCGATAAAAAACTACAAGAGCGGTATTTCACCCTCCCCCACGTTTTTTTCGCTGCCACTCTGTCAGTGCCGTCAATTTCACGCAGTCATGGCGACGGCTTCGGAAATACCAGCCTTGGACATAAAAGGCGCGGGCTCCCGTATGGAGCTGGCGAAAATGCAACCCGTTGCGGATTCAGCGCGCGGCAGCACCCGAATTATCAGGGATACGTGTAGGGTGGAGATGCACAACCGTCGGACCGTGTAGTACTGCGTCCAGTCCACCGGCCTATTGGCCAGGCGACCGGACCCGGTCTTGATCAAGATGCCCCACGGGCGTCCACGGCCGAAGGCTGATTCCTCCTCCTGACTGAGTGCATTTGACACCACAGCAAGCAGGACGCGTCGTCGCGACTTCGGCAGTACTGGGTGACCAGTCGGACTCGAAAGTTGCTGGACACGGGGGTGGCCCGCCACCCCTTGCGCACCTGACACAGACCGTGAGAAGTCGTGTGTGCCGAACGCCGTTTCCGGCAGCCCGGAAACCGACGGTATTACATGAAAAGAATGCTGATTAACGCGACTCAACCCGAAGAGTTGCGTGTAGCTCTGGTGGACGGCCAACGTCTCTACGACCTGGACATCGAGTCCGGCGCGCGTGAGCAGAAGAAGGCCAACATCTACAAAGGCCGGATCACCCGGATCGAACCTAGCCTGGAAGCCGCTTTCGTCGACTTCGGCTCCGAGCGTCACGGCTTCCTGCCGCTGAAGGAAATCTCCCGCGAATACTTCAAGAAGTCGCCCGAAGGCCGGGTGAACATCAAGGAAGTGCTCAGCGAAGGCCAGGAAGTCATCGTCCAGGTCGAGAAAGAAGAGCGCGGCAACAAGGGCGCCGCCCTGACCACCTTCATCAGCCTGGCCGGTCGCTACCTGGTGCTGATGCCGAACAACCCGCGTGCCGGCGGCATCTCCCGTCGTATCGAAGGCGAAGAGCGCAACGAACTGCGCGAAGCCCTCAACGGCCTGGTCGCCCCTGCCGACATGGGCCTGATCGTGCGCACTGCCGGCCTTGGCCGCAGCAGCGAAGAAATGCAGTGGGACCTCGACTACCTGCTGCAGCTGTGGACCGCGATCAAGGAAGCTTCCCAGGACCGCGCCGCGCCATTCCTGATCTACCAGGAAAGCAACGTCATCATCCGCGCCATCCGTGATTACCTGCGTCAGGACATCGGCGAAGTACTGATCGACAGCATCGACGCCCAGGAAGAAGCCCTGACCTTCATCCGCCAGGTCATGCCGCAGTACGCCAGCAAGATCAAGCTGTATGAAGACAGCGTGCCGCTGTTCAACCGCTTCCAGATCGAAAGCCAGATCGAGACCGCCTTCCAGCGCGTCGTCGACCTGCCGTCCGGCGGCTCGATCGTTATCGACCCGACCGAGGCCCTGGTCTCCATCGACATCAACTCGGCGCGCGCCACCAAAGGCAGCGACATCGAGGAAACCGCCCTGCAGACCAACCTGGAAGCGGCTGAGGAAATCGCCCGCCAGCTGCGCCTGCGTGATATCGGCGGCCTGATCGTGATCGACTTCATCGACATGACCCCGGCCAAGAACCAGCGCGCCGTGGAAGAAAAAGTCCGCGAATGCCTGGAAGCCGACCGTGCCCGCGTACAGGTTGGGCGCATCTCGCGCTTCGGCCTGCTGGAAATGTCCCGTCAGCGCCTGCGTCCTTCGCTGGGCGAAAGCAGCGGCATCGTCTGCCCACGCTGCAGCGGCACCGGCATCATCCGTGACGTCGAATCGCTGTCGCTGGCCATCCTGCGCCTGATCGAAGAAGAAGCCCTGAAAGACCGCACCGCCGAAGTCCGCGCGCAAGTGCCGATTCCGGTTGCCGCCTTCCTGCTCAACGAGAAACGCAATTCGATCACCAAGATCGAGCTGCGCACCCGGGCGCGTATCGTCATCCTGCCGAACGACCACCTGGAAACCCCGCATTTCGAAGTCCAGCGCCTGCGCGACGACAGCCCGGAAGCCCTGAGCAGCCAGTCCAGCTACGAAATCGCCGCCGCCGAGACCGAAGAAGTCCAGCCGACTGCCGCTACCCGCACCCTGGTGCGCCAGGAAGCTGCGGTCAAGACCGCTCCGGCCCGCGCCAACGCTCCAGTACCTACCGAAGCTGCCGCGCCAGTGGCTGCTCCAGTCCACGCTCCTGAGCCAAGCCTGTTCAAAGGCCTGGTGAAGTCGCTGGTCAGCCTGTTCGCCGGCAAGGACGAGCCTGCCGCCGCCCCTGTGGTTGCCGAGAAGCCCGCCACCGAACGCCCGCAGCGCAACGAAGAGCGCCGCAACGGTCGCCAGCAGAGCCGCAACCGCAACGGCCGTCGCGACGAAGACCGCAAGCCGCGTGAAGAGCGTGCCGAGCGCGCCCCGCGTGAAGAGCGTCAGCCTCGCGAAGCCCGCGAAGAAGCACCGGCCCGCGAAGAACGTGCACCACGCCAGCCGCGCGAAGAGCGTCAAGCTCGCGCCCCACGTGAAGAGCGCCGCTCCCGTGAAGAGCGTCCGGTCCGCGAACTGCGCGAGCCGCTGGACGCCGCCACCCCGGCGGTCCGTGAAGAACGCCCTGAGCGCGCCCCACGTGAAGAGCGCCAGCCTCGTGAAGAACGTGCTCCACGCGAAGAACGCGCCCCACGTGAAGAGCGCGCACCGCGCGAAGAACGTGCACCGCGTGAAGAGCGTGCCCCACGCGAAGAGCGCGCTCCGCGCCCACCGCGTGAAGAACGCCAGCCGCGCCCGGCCGAACAGGCTGCCGACGCTGCTGAAGAGCAACTGCCGAACGAAGAGCTGCTGCAGGATGACAACCAGGAAGGTACCGAAGGCGAACGCCCTCGCCGCCGCTCCCGTGGCCAGCGTCGTCGCAGCAACCGTCGTGAGCGTCAACGCGATGCCAACGGTAACCTGGTAGAAGGTTCGGAAGACGGCAGCGACGAGCAGCCTCAAGCCAGCGAACTGGGTGCTGAACTGGCCGCAGGCCTGGCCGTGACCGCCGCTGTTGCCACCAGCAACATCAGCGCCGCTGCCGAAGCCGAAGCCAACCAGCAGGCTGAACGCGCCACCGCTACTGTCGAAGAGCAGGCGGTTGTTGAAGTCGTTGCCAGCGAAACCGTCGTCGAAGCAACTCAGCCAGTAGTTGAAGCGGCTGAAGTCGCCGAAGTGGCTCAAGCAACTGAAGCAACCGAAGTGGTAGAAACTGCCCAGGTCGCTGAAGTCGCTGCCGCGCCGGTTGTCGAACAGCCCTTCACTGCCCCGGTCGAAGCAGCAGAAGCCGTAGAAACCAGCATCGCGCCGGTTATCGAAGCCCCTGTTGCTGCCCCGGCTGAAGTGGTCGAACCGGTTGCTGCGGTCGAGCCAGCGCCTGAAGTCCAGGCACCTGTAGTGGCCGAGCCGGTAGTCGTTGCTGAAGTGGTCGAAGCGCCTGCGCCAGTAGTTGCCGAGCCTGCAGCGGTTGAAGAGCCAGCGGTTGAAGCTCCTGCCAGTGCTCTGACCAGCAACGGTCGCGCACCGAACGACCCACGTGAAGTACGCCGTCGCAAGCGTGAAGCCGAAGCTGCCGCAGCCGCTGCTGCAGTGGCCGCCGCCGAAGCCAGCGCTGCTGTAGTCGCTGAAGAGGCGCCTGCTGCACCGGCTGAAGAAGTGGTTGAAGAGAAAGAAGAGCACAAACCGCTCGTCTGATCTTCCAGGCTGAAAAAAAGCCCCGCCAGGTGACTGGCGGGGCTTTTTTATTGCCGTTGGGAGCGGTTAATAAAGGTTTGGCTCCATCTCCAGCTCAACCCCGAAACGCTCGAGGATATCGGCCTGGATCTTCTGCGCCAGCTGATGCAACTGCACACCGGTGGCCTGGCCATAGTTGACCAGCACCAGCGACTGCAATCGGTGCACCCCGGCATCGCCTTCGCGATGGCCCTTCCAGCCCGCCTGTTCGATCAGCCAGCCGGCAGCCAGCTTGAACTGGCCATCAGCCTGTGGATAAGCCACCAGCCCCGGATACTGCAAACGGATCTTGTCGGCCAGCACAGCTGCCACCACCGGGTTCTTGAAGAAACTTCCGGCATTGCCCAGCTCGATCGGGTCAGGCAGTTTTTCCCGGCGGATGCTGCAAATTGCATCACTGACATTTTGCGCCGTCGGCTGGCTGATGCCTTGCTCGTTCAGGCGCTGGCGCACCGGACCGTAGTCCAGGTGGGCATGCATGAGCCGGCTCAAGGCAAAGCGCACCCGCAGGATCAACCAGCGCCCCGGGTTGCGCTTGAACAGGCTGTCGCGGTAGGCGAAGGCGCACTCTTGCAGGCTGAAGTCGCGCAGCTTGCCCGTCTGGCGATCCAGTGCGGTGAGCCCGGCGAACACGTCCTTGATCTCGACGCCATAGGCGCCAATGTTCTGCATCGGCGCGGCGCCGACCGTGCCCGGAATCAGGCTGAGGTTCTCAAGCCCGGCCAGGCCTTGGGCCAGACTCCATTGCACAAACGGGTGCCAGGGTTCGCCAGCTTCGGCCTCGACCACCACCCGCTCACCATCGTCAGACAAGATGCGCAGGCCACGGCTGGCCATGCGCAGCACCAGCGCCTGGATATCGGCAGTCAGCAACAAGTTGCTACCGCCTCCCACCACCAGCACCGGTAATCCCTGATCAGCCGCCTGGGCCAAGGCCTGACGAGCCTCTTCGTCGTTGTGGGCTTCAGTGAAAAACTGGGCCTTAACGTCGATACCGAAGGTGTTAAATGGCTTGAGCGAAACTTGTTGCTGCCACTGCCCGCTCATAGACGACCCTTGAGTTCGGTGACCAAACGGCTGCAGGCGATTTCGATCAGGTCGAGGACCTGTTCGAAATCCTCCTCGGCGCCGTAGTAAGGATCCGGCACCTCATCCAGCGCGCCGTCATAGCGGCGCAGGAACAAGTCCAGCTCGGCCTTGGCCGTGGCCGGGCGCATGCCCTGCAGATGGCCAAGATTGCTCTTGTCCATGGCCAGGATCAGGTCGTATTCAGCAAAATGCGCGGCCTTGATTTGCTGCGCACGCTGCTGCGACAGGTCGTAACCACGCATGCGCGCGGTGCGGCAGGTGCGCGCATCAGGCTGCTTGCCGACATGCCAGTCGCCAGTGCCAGCCGACGCCACTTCGACCAGTTCGGCCAGGCCTTCGGCGCGCAATTGCTGACGCAGCACGCCTTCGGCGGTAGGCGAGCGGCAGATATTGCCCAGGCACACGAACAAAACCCGCATCAGGCCTCCAGCAAGCGCCGTACGCGCTCCAGGTCTTCAGGGGTATCGACGCCCACGGGCGGCGCATCGATGGCATCGGCGACGTGAATACGCACGCCATGCCAGAGCGCCCGCAGCTGCTCCAGCGATTCGGCCTTCTCCAGCCAGCACGGGCCCCAGGCGACGAAGTCCTGCAAGAAGCCGGCGCGATAGGCGTACATGCCGATGTGGCGACGGTACGGCACGCCTTGCGGCATCTGCTCACGGTTCTGGGCAAAGGCATCCCGCGCCCAGGGCAACGGTGCGCGGCTGAACGTCAGGGCCAGGCCATTGCAATCGCTGACCACCTTGACCGCATTGGGATTGAACAGCGCTTCGACGTCACTGATCGGCTCGGCCAGGGTGGCGATGCCGGCCTCCGGATGGGCCGCCAGGTTGGCCGCCACCTGATCGATGATCACCGGCGGAATCAGCGGCTCGTCACCCTGCACATTGACCACAATGGCATCGGCAGCCAGGCCCAGCTTGGCGGCGACTTCAGCCAGGCGGTCGGTACCGGAGTCATGGTCTTCGCGGGTCATCAGCACTTCAGCGCCAAAGGCCTCGCAGGCCTTGAAGATACCCGCGTCGTCGGTGGCGATTACCACACGGTTGGCGCTGCTTTTGCGAGCCTGTTCCCAGACGTGCTGGATCATCGGCTTGCCGGCAATCGGCAGCAACGGCTTGCCGGGCAAGCGCGTGGAGCGCAGCCGCGCCGGAATCACAACGGTAAAGGCCAGGCTCATTTGTCCAGACGCTCGTCATCGGTCAGGGTACGGGCTTCGCTTTCGAGCATCACCGGGATACCGTCGCGGATCGGATAGGCCAGACCCGCGCCCTTGCTGATCAGCTCGGTCTTGTCGGCGCTGAGCTTGAGCGGGCCCTTGCAGATCGGGCAGGCAAGGATATCGAGCAGTTTGGTGTCCATGGAAATTCCTCAGGCCAGTGGCCGGAAAAAGAAACGAATCAGGAGGGCCGCGACCCGGGCAGCAAGCGTGCAAGCTGTGTGTCGAACCAGGCCTTGAAGGCCGGCGAAGGCACAGCATCGACCGCAAGGTACCACCAGTCGTCGGCAGCGAAGGCGCGGCATTTGACCGCGTCCTTCTCGGTCATGACCAGGGGCTGCGCAGGGCTGAAGCTCAGGGCCTGGGCGCTGTATTGGGCATGATCGGCAAAAGGGTGTGGCACAGGTCGCCAGTTTAGCCCCTGCAAGGTATTGAAGAAACGTTGCGGGTTGCCAATGCCGGCCACCGCGTGCACGGCCTGGCCTGGCTCAAAGAAGTCGAGGCCACGGCGCTCGCCACTGCGCAGGTTGACCAGTGCAGTAGGTTGCAGGGCAAAGGCAAAACCGTCTTCGCGGTCGGTCGTGGCGCCGTTGTAAAGCACCGCGTCGACGTCCTGCAGGCGTTCCACCGGCTCGCGCAGGGGGCCGGCCGGCAGGCAGCGGCGGTTACCCAGGCCACGGGCGGCATCGATCAACACCAGTTCCAGGTCGCGGGCCAGGCGGTAATGCTGCATGCCGTCGTCACACAGGATCAGGTCCAGCGGCTCGCTGGCCAGCAATGCCTGAACCGCACGCGAACGGTCCGGGTCGATCATCAGCGGCACGCCGCTGCGCTGGACGATCAGCAAAGGTTCATCACCCGCCTCGGCCGCGCTTTGCTCGGCACGCACGCGCCACGGCAACTGTGGCGGCCTGGCGCCATAGCCACGGCTGACCACGCCGACACGCAGGCCCTGCTGGCGGCAATGCTCGATCAACCAGAGGATCATCGGTGTCTTGCCGGTGCCGCCGACGGTGATGTTGCCCACCACGATGACCGGCACCGGCGCGCGGTAGCTGCGGCTCTCGCCACTGAGAAAGCGCGCGCGCTTGCCCAGCACCACGCGACGATAGAGGGCTTCGAGCGGACGCAGCAGCGCCAGGGCCGGATGCCCGGCGTACCAGGCATCGAGCAGACGATCGGCAAAGGCCATCAGGGCGTCCCCTGAGCCGCCTCGACCGTGGTCATGCGCAACTGGCTGAAACCGAGCTTGCCGGCCGCATCCATGGCAGTCACCACCGCCTGGTGCGGGGTCTTGCCGTCGGCGCTGATCGACAACGGCAGTTTGGTGTCCCCTGCGGATTCCTGCTGCAGGGCTTCAATGAGGGTCGCCAGGTCGCTCTTGGGCAACAGGTGGTTGTTCACCGAATAGACGCCGTCGGCGCTGATGGTGATGTCCAGTTGCTTGAGCTCCGAATCCGGTGCCGGCGCGCCGCTGACCGACTCCGGCAGCTCGACACGCAACTGGGTTTCGCGAGTGAAGGTGGTAGTGACCACGAAAAACAGCAGCAGGATGAACACCACGTCGATCAGCGAGGCCAGGTTGATGTCCACGGTCTCCCGTGGCTTGCGCCGGAATTTCACGCCTTGCCCTCGGCCAGGTCGACATCACGGTCGCCCTGCACCACTTCGACCAGCTTGATCGCTTCCTGCTCCATACCGACCACCAGCTCGTCTATACGACGCTGCAGGAAACGGTGGAAGAACACCGACGGAATACCGACCATCAGGCCGGCCGCGGTGGTGATCAGTGCCTTGGAGATACCGCCGGCGAGCACTGCGGCATTGGTGGTCATGCCGGTACCCATGAAGGCGCTGAAGATGTCGATCATGCCCAGCACGGTGCCGAGCAAGCCCAGCAGCGGCGCCATGGCGGCGATGGTGCCCAGGGCGTTGATGTAGCGCTCCAGCTCGTGAATGACACGCGCTGCGGCCTCTTCGATGCATTCCTTCATGATTTCGCGGCCATGGCGCGAGTTGGCCAGGCCTGCGGCAAGGATCTCGCCCAGCGGCGAATCGGCGCGCAGGGCCTTGAGCTTGTCACTGGTGAGCTGTTTGTCCTTGATCCACATCCACACCTGGCCCAGCAGGTGCGGTGGCGTGACCCGGCTGGCGCGCAAGGTCCAGAGACGCTCGGCGACGATCGCCATGGCAGCGATGGAACTCAGAATGATCGGCAGCATCATCCAGCCACCGGACTTGACCAATTCCCACACAGTAAGCATCCCCTCGAAAAAGTCCGCCACTTTACCATAGGACCCCAGGGGGCTCATCTGCCGAAGGTCGTCATCTCGGTTCACGCCAGAAACGCCGCTGGGCACGCAACCCCTCAGGCTCGCCGAACACACCCAGGCGCAGGCGCAAGGCACCTTGGTCGACATTGTCATAGGCCTGAATACCGTGCGTCCGATAGCGCGCCATGACCTCCGGGTGCGGATGCCCGAAGGCGTTGTAGCGCCCGCGCGAGATCAGCACGCCGCGCGGGGTAGTAGCCTTCAACAAGGCCTCGCTGGAGGAGCTGCGACTGCCGTGATGGGGCGATTGCAACCAGTCGACCGTGGTCGCCTGCCAGTCCCGCGCCCAGGCCCGTTCGCCGCGGGCATCGAGATCGCCGGTGAGCAGCAGTTTTTCGCCATTTGCCTCGACCAGCAGCACACAGGAATCCTGATTGCTGTCGCCAGCATCCTGCCACTGCCACAGTGAAAAATTCACCCCGTCCCACTGCCAGCGTTCGCCGCTGCTGCACGGCTGCGCTTGCAGCACTTCAGGCAAGGCCGCAGCCTCACCAGCCTGCACCCGCAGCACCGGCAAACCGCGCTGCACGGCGCGGGCGCCCCCGGCGTGATCGGCGTCGGCGTGGCTGAGCAACATCAGGTCGAGCTTGCTCACCCCCAGCTTGCGCAAGCTGGGAAGCACTACCCGCTCGCCCAGATCGAAATCGCCCATGGCCGGGCCGGCGTCATACAACATGGCGTGGTGCCGGGTGCGCAGCACAAAGGCCAACCCCTGGCCGACATCCAGCTGCCAGACCTCTACCTGCCCCTGCGGCACGCGCTCCCGGGGCGCAAACACCGCCAACAGCAACAATGGCCAGCCCAGCACCCGCATCGGTATGCCGCGTGGCAACAACAGCAGCAATGCCCCCAGGCACACCAGCAACCAGGCCCAGAACGGCAATGGTTCTGGCATCCAGGCCGGTTGCCAAACCGCCACATGCGCCAGCAAGCGAAACAAACCGTCGAGCAGGCCGCCGGCAAGCCACAGCAAGCCTTCCCCCAGAACCGGCACCGGCAGCAACACAGTGCCGAGCAACGCCATTGGCAACACCGCAAGGCTGATCCACGGCACTGCCAGCAGATTGATCAGCGGCGCCGTCAGGCTCACCGGCAAACCTTGCGCCAGCAGCACCGGCAACAAGCCGATGGCGATCAACCACTGGGCGCGACTCCAGGCCAGCCAGGGGTTCCAGGCGCCAAGGCGGCCGCTGAAGGTGAAGATCAGAATGGCCACGGCCATGAACGACAGCCAGAAGCCCGGCTGCAAGCTGGCCAATGGTTCCCACAGCAGCACTGCATCGAGCGCCAGCAACAACGGCAGCCCGACACCCAGGTGACGAAAGCGCAGGCGCCAGAGCAGCACCATGGCCAGCATCATGCAGGCGCGCTGCACCGGCACCTGAAACCCGGCCAGCAAGCCATAGGCCAGTGCTGCGGCAAAGGCCAGCGCACAGGCCCAAGGCAGCCAGGGTAGCCGTTGCGGCCACCAGCCCAGGCGCGCCAGCCCGGCAATCAAGGCGTATACCAGCCCGGCCAACAGGCCAATATGCTGGCCGGAAATCACCAGCAAGTGCACCGTGCCGGTGGCCTGCAGCGCTTGCCAGTCCTGGCGCGCCAAAGCGCCGCCATCGCCGAGTATCAAGGCCACCAGCGCCGCCTCCCGGCCCTGGGCATCAACGCTGAGCAAGCGCTGGCGCAGATCATCCCGCCAGGCCGCCGTTGCCGGCAGCAGCCGCTCGCCGGCTTTGACGCTGCCGGTGGCGCCGATGCGCCGGGCCAACAAACTGGCCTCCTGGTCCGGGCCGTGAGGATTGAGCAAGCCTGCGGGGCGCTTGAGGCTGACTGCCAAACGCCAGTATTCACCGCTGTTGACCGCCGGGCCGCCGAACCAGCTGAGCTGCATGCGCCTTGGCAATTGCCCCCGGCGCGACTCGGCATCGCTCAACTCGAACCTCACCGAGCGCGCACCCTGCTCCGGCAAACCAGTAACCCGGCCCTCTATCCACAGGGTACGGCCATCGAACTGCGCCGCCAGGCGCTCATCCAACGCCCATTGCGCCGAGACGCACGCCCAGCTCAAGCCCAGCAGAAACAGCCCGGCGGGCCACAGCCGCGTAGGCAGGCAGCAAAGCCCGGCAATTGCCAGCAGGACAAGTATCCAGACGGGCGGCAAAGCCGGCAGGAACCCGAGGCTGAGCAGCCCGAGTGCAAGCGCCAACATCCCTGTGCGCATAAGCGTGAAGCTCCAGAAGTAAACCACCCCCTGAGGCTTAGATCAGTGACGGCAACCGCTCGCTAAATAATTGTCACAAAGTCTGAATAAGGCACTTTTAGAATCCGTGCATACTGGCACCCTTCAGATTGCCGAGACCCCACATGCCGCGTCGTCTCTTCAAACGCTACATGCCCGATCCGACCAGCATCAGGGAACACAAATCCTTACGCTTTCTCGGCCGGCTGTTGCACGACCCCAACCTCTGGCACCTCAACCGGCATTCGGTTGCGCGCGCCATGGCTGTCGGCCTGTTCGCCGCTTTCATTCCGATTCCGATGCAAATGCTGCTGGCCGCAAGCCTGGCGATCATGGTCCGCGGCAACATGCCGATCGCGGTCAGCCTGGTGTGGCTGACCAACCCGATCACCATGCCGCCGGTGTTCTTCTGCACCTACCAGATGGGCGCCTGGCTGATGCAGATCCCACCACGCACCCTGCCTGAAGAACTGACCTTCGAGTGGATCACCGACCAGCTGTCGACCCTGTGGCAGCCGTTCCTGCTCGGCTCAGTGGTGTGTGGCGTGCTGCTCGGCGCCCTCGCCTACTGCCTGACCATGCTCTACTGGCGCTGGTGGGTCGGCAGGCAGTGGCGCCGGCGCAAGGTCAAACAATCAGGTGCGCATTCCTCGCCCACTGACCAGTAACCGCGCGCAGCCGATATACAGCACTGCCGTGGCGACCAGCATGAAGCTGATGGCGACGCCAATGCGGATGTCCGACACGCCGAGAATGCCGTAGCGGAACGAGTTGACCATGTGCAATACCGGGTTGGCCATCGACACGGTCTGCCAGAACGGCGGCAACAGGGTAATCGAGTAGAACACCCCGCCCAGGTAGGTCAGCGGCGTCAACACGAAGGTCGGGATGATCGAGATGTCATCGAAGTTGCGGGCGAACACGGCGTTGATGAAGCCCAGCAGCGAGAAGATTGTCGCCGTCAGCAGCACCACGACAATGGTCACGCCCAGGTGATGAACCTGCAGGTCGGTGAAGAACAGCGACAGCAAGGTGACGATCACCCCTACCGCCAGGCCGCGCAACACGCCGCCCAGGGTGTAGCCGACGAGGATGGTATGCGGCGACACCGGCGACACCATCAACTCCTCGATCGAGCGCTGGAACTTGCTGCCGAAGAAGCTCGAGACCACGTTGCCGTAGGAGTTGGTGATCACCGACATCATGATCAGCCCCGGGACGATGTACTCCATGTAGGTGAAGCCGCCCATGTCGCCGATCTGCCGGCCGATCAGGTTACCGAAAATCACGAAGTACAAAACCATGGTGATCGCCGGGGGCAGCAGGGTCTGCGGCCAGATCCGGGTAAAACGGCGTACTTCGCGGTAGACGATGGTATTGAGGGCGACCAGGTTGGCGCTCAGTTCCGAACTCATACCGCCACCTTTGCCAGGTTTTTCTCAACCAGGGACACGAACAGCTCCTCGAGACGATTGGTCTTGTTGCGCAGGCTCTGCACCTCGATGTTCTGCAGCGCCAGCTGGCCGAACAGCGCAGTAATGCCCACTTCCTTGTCAACTTGCACTTCCAGGGTGTGCGGGGTGATCAAGCGGCACGGATAGCCGACCAGGTTTGGCGCCTGGGGCAGGTCCTGCTTGAGGTCGAGCAGGAAGGTCTCGACATGCAGCTTGCTCAGCAACGCGCGCATGCTGGTGTTCTCGACGATGGTGCCGTGGTCGATGATGCCGATGTGACGGCACAACTGCTCAGCCTCTTCCAGGTAATGGGTGGTGAGGATGATGGTGATGCCTTTCTGGTTGAGCTCGGTCAAAAAGCTCCACATCGACCGGCGCAGCTCGATATCCACACCCGCGGTCGGCTCGTCGAGGATCAGCAGGCGCGGCTCGTGGATCAGCGCGCGGGCGATCATCAGGCGGCGTTTCATGCCGCCCGACAGCGAGCGCGACGGCACATCGCGCTTGTCCCACAGGCCCAACTGGGTCAGGTACTGCTCGGCCCGCTCCTTGGCGACCTTGGCCGGGATACCGTAGTAACCGGCCTGGGTGACGACAATGTCGAAGGTCTTTTCAAACTGGTTGAAGTTGAACTCCTGCGGCACCACGCCGATGCAGCGCTTGAGCGCGGCGGGCTGGCGATCGAGGTCGTGGCCAAAGATGTTGACGCTGCCGCTGGTCTTGTTGACCAGGGTCGAGAGGATGCCGATGGTGGTGGATTTGCCGGCGCCGTTGGGGCCGAGCAAGGCAAAGAAGTCACCTTCGGCGACATCCAGGTCAATGCCCTTGAGGGCCTGGAAACCGTTGCCGTAGGTTTTGGTTAGCTGCCTTATGGACAGAGCAGAACTCATAGCGGGTCGCGTACCAGTGTGGAAGGTTCTAGACGCGGCCGGACGAGGCCAGCCGCAGTGAATAGGAGCATGGTGCTTGTGCAGACCAGACAAGTACAGTCATGTGTATCGATATTAACTATCAGCTTGACCGCACTTTCCCGGTAACCGTCAATCAGGTCAGCGCCGTCATCACCGCCGCCTGATAGGCCGGACGCTCTTGCAGGCGCTCATACCAGGCGCGCAGGTGGCGCATCTCGGGGCGCTCGATGGGCATCTCGAACCAGGCGTAGGCAAAGCAGCCCAGGGGGATATCGCCCATGCCCAGCTTGTCGCCAGACAAATACGGCTGGTGCGCCAGGGCCTGGTCGGCAATCGACAGCAACTGCGCGCAGGTCTTGTGTGCGGCATTGATTGCCACCCAGTCCTGCTGATCGGCAGGCGTGCGCAGGATGCCCCAGAACAACGGCCGGAACGGCGTGGCCAGGGAGGAAGTAACCCAGTCCATCCACTTGTCGGCCTCGGCACGCTTGCGTGCGTCCTGCTCATACCAGCCCGACTCGCAGCCGTACTGCGCCGACAGGTAGCGCACAATGGCATTGGACTCCCACAGCACCAGGCCGTCGTCCTCGATCATCGGCACCAGGCCGTTGGGGTTCAGCGCCCGGTACTGCGGCTCGTTGACCAGGCCGAAGGCGCCACCGGCATCGATCGACTCATACTCCAGACCAAGCTCTGCGGCGCACCACAGTGCTTTCCTGACATTCGACGAATTCTTCCTGCCCCAGATCTTGAGCATGTCGTTTCCCTGATGATTTGGCTGGTCGCCCAGTCTACTCCAGGCGCTCGCGCTGGCAATCGTTTGGCGTGCAGGCGAACTCCTGAGGTCATGTCCTGTCACTGTTCAGACAAGCCGTTTAACCGATGCGGTCTAAGCTTCGATGGATGGCGAAATGCCCCGATGTTTCACGGAGGAATTCCTATGTTGCTGTTGTGGTTAGTGGTCCTGGTGATCGGCGTGGCCTACCTGGCCCACCGTCGCATCGCCGCCTTGCCGGCGTTGGGCATCGTTGCCCTGTACCTGCTGGCGATGGGCATTTTCAGCCACGCCCCAGGCTGGCTACTGACGATTTTCTGGCTGCTGCTGGCCGCCGTCGCCGCGCCCCTGCTGCTCCCCGACCTGCGCCGCAAAGTGCTCACCGCGCCCTTGTTCAGCTGGTTCCAGCGCACCTTGCCGCCAATGTCGCAAACCGAACGCGAAGCCATCGACGCCGGCACCGTGTGGTGGGACGGCGAGCTGTTTAGCGGCCGCCCGGACTGGAACACCCTGCTCGGCTACTCCAAGGCCGAACTCACTGAAGAAGAACAAGCCTTTATCGACGGCCCCACCGAAGAACTCTGCGCCATGGTCAGCGACTGGCAAATTGGCCAGGACCTGGATTTGCCCCCCGCGGCCTGGGAGCACATCAAGAGCCACGGCTTCTTCGCCCTGATCATTCCCAAGGAGTACGGCGGCAAGGGCTTTTCGGCCTACGCCCACTCGCAGGTGGCAATGAAGCTGGCGACCCGCAGCGGCGACCTTGCTTCCACCGTGATGGTGCCCAACTCCCTCGGCCCGGCCGAACTGCTGCTGCACTACGGCACCGACGAGCAGCGCAATCACTACCTGCCGCGCCTGGCCCGCGGCGACGAAATCCCCTGCTTCGCCCTCACCGGTCCGCTGGCCGGCTCCGATGCTGGCGCCATGCCCGACACCGGGATCATCTGCAAAGGCCAGTGGCAAGGCGAGGAAGTCATCGGCCTGCGCCTGAATTGGGAAAAGCGCTACATCACCCTCGGACCGGTCGCTACCCTGCTCGGCCTTGCCTTCAAGGCCTACGACCCCGAACACCTGCTGGGCGATAAAGAAGAACTGGGCATTAGTCTCGCGCTGATTCCCACCGACACCCCCGGCGTCGAAATCGGCAAGCGTCACCTGCCCCTGGGCGCGGCGTTCATGAACGGCCCCAACAGCGGAAAAGATGTGTTCGTGCCGCTGGAGTTTCTCATCGGCGGCCAGGACATGCTCGGCAAGGGCTGGATGATGCTGATGAACTGCCTGTCGGTGGGCCGCTCGATTTCCTTGCCAGCCGTGGGCACTGGTGCAGCCAAGTACACCAGCCTGGTGACCGGCCAGTACGCGCAGATTCGTGAGCAGTTCAACGTGCCGCTGGCGGCCTTCGAAGGTATCCAGGAATCCCTCGCGCGCATTGGCGGCAACGCCTTCCTGATGGACAGTGCGCGACTGCTCACCGCCAAGGCCGTGGACCTGGGCGAAAAACCCTCGGTGCTGTCGGCGATTCTCAAGTACCACCTCACCGAGCGCGGGCGCGAATGCATCCAGCACGCCATGGACGTGCACGGCGGCAAGGGCATCATCATGGGCCCGAACAACTACCTGGGACGCAACTGGCAAGGCGCGCCGATCTTCATCACCGTCGAGGGCGCCAACATCCTCTCGCGCAACCTGATGATCTTCGGCCAGGGGGCGATTCGCTGCCATCCGTTCGTACTCAAGGAAATGGCCCTGGCCGGTCGCGAAGACCACGACCAGGCGCTCAAGGAGTTCGATCACCTGCTGATGCAGCATATTGGATTTGCCGTCGGTAACGCCGCCAGTACCTTGGTGCTCGGCCTGGGCCTGGGCCATTTCGAGAAAGTCCCGGGCGACGCGTTAAGCCAAGGTTACTTCCGCGCCCTCAATCGCCAAGCGGCGGCGTTCGCCTTGCTCGCCGACTTGTGCATGATGCTCCTGGGTGGCGAGCTCAAGCGTCGCGAGCGTTTGTCGGCGCGCCTGGGCGATGTGCTCAGTCATTTGTACCTGGGCTCGGCGGCGCTCAAGCGTTACCACGACCTGAATTCGCCCGAGTACCTGCAACCGCTGCTGCGTTGGGCCCTGGAGGAGAGCCTTGGCCAAGCCGAAAAAGCCCTGGACCGCTTGCTCGACAACTTCCCCAACCGCTTGCTCGGTTGCGCCCTGCGCCTGGTGGTGTTCCCCTTCGGCCGCCGGCATACCGGGCCAAGCGACGAACTGGACGCGGAGATTGCCGAACTGATCGGCCGCGCCAAGGGTGACCCGGCGCTGGAGGGGCTGCTTGCCGGTTGTTATCGGCCGCAAGCGGACGGCGACCCGGTTGCCGCCCTGCAACAGGCCTGCGATTTACTCAGCGCCGGCGCGCCGCTGCGTAAAAAACTGCACCAGGCCGTCAAGAGTGGCCAGGTTGCCCCTGCGCCAGGCGAGTCGATTATCGACGCGGCGCTGCACGCTGGCGTGCTGCAAGCCAGTGAGGCGCAAAGCCTGCATGCCGCTGAGTCGGCACGCCGGCGGGTGATCGATGTCGATGCCTTCGACAAGGAGCAACTGCTACCGGCCGACGGCAAGATTCGCTAAGGGCCGGGACATCGGGCGCCGGGAGCCGTATACTCCCGCGCCCGTTTTTGCTCAAGAGGACTGCCTGCATGGCTACCGATCGCCTGGAATACCATCTCGCCCTGCTCACCCACCTGCGCACCATCCTGGTTGCCCTGGGCGAAGCCGAGCAGGTGCCGGAAGAAAGCCACGCGTTGTTTCTGGAGCGCTTCGACGATCTGATGCTGCAACTGCCCGTCGACCCGGAAAGCACCTATCTTGGCCAGGACCTGATGTGCCAGGTCATCCAGCGTTATCCACAGGTCGCGCACCTGGTACCGCGCGACCTGCTGTGGTTCTTTGGCGGCGACTGCCTGCACTTCATGCCGGAGAACGAACTGGACATGTACCAGGAACTGGAAGAGCGCCGCTTCGAGGCCGAGCAGAATGATGAACCCTTCGACTGGAACCAGGAAAAACAGCTGCTGAGCATGTCGGACGACGACAGCAAGCATTAAGCGATGAAGCTGCGCAGGGCTGACAACAGCCCTGCCGCACGCAGACAGCGGATAAAATCGAGACGAAAAAAAACGCCGTTCAAACGAACGGCGTTTCTTTATTTGGAGCGGGAAACGAGACTCGAACTCGCGACCCCGACCTTGGCAAGGTCGTGCTCTACCAACTGAGCTATTCCCGCAAATTTGTAGCGACCGGCCGGACCGGCAAGAACAAGCACTGACGCCCTTGTTCCATCACTACAGCGTTATCAAACGCTGGAGCACCATATTTGGAGCGGGAAACGAGACTCGAACTCGCGACCCCGACCTTGGCAAGGTCGTGCTCTACCAACTGAGCTATTCCCGCAAAAATGGCGTCCCCTAGGGGACTCGAACCCCTGTTACCGCCGTGAAAGGGCGGTGTCCTAGGCCACTAGACGAAGGGGACGACGCCCGAAACATGCAATGCATGCCTCAGTTACCAACTCAAACCATGAAGATCTGACGCTGGGTTTTTACAAGCCTTGCCGTTAAGCAAAGCCATTGTAAACTGGAGCGGGAAACGAGACTCGAACTCGCGACCCCGACCTTGGCAAGGTCGTGCTCTACCAACTGAGCTATTCCCGCATTGGCGTCCCCTAGGGGACTCGAACCCCTGTTACCGCCGTGAAAGGGCGGTGTCCTAGGCCACTAGACGAAGGGGACACGCTACAACATTCACTCCCTGCCGCGTTCCGCTGTGTGCTTTACGCTGCAAGTGGCGCGCATTCTAGGGATGCTTTGATAAGCCGTCAACCCCTCTGTATAAATTTATTTAAATCAATGACTTCCCGGCGCTTTGCAGCCTTGCGCCAGGGCAACGCGCGCCTGAGGCTTGACGATTATTTTCTGACGCCCTACCCGCCTTCGGCCCAGCAGCCACGGCGATCTACCAGCAAAAGGCCATCAATCGCCCCCGGGCAACCGCCAAACAGCTCTATCCGGCTAAAAGCTTAGCCACTACACTCAAACAGTAAATCATCCTGTATGAGGCGTTAACGGTGACACCACTTCTGATCACCCTGCTTATAGTAGCGGGGATCGCGTTATTGATCGTGATCGGCTACCTGAACAACGTGGTCGAGAACAACAAGCTCGAGCGTGCCCGGCTGAAGATCGAGCTGGCCGAACGTTTGCGCCGTTGTGGCGAAATCACCGAAACCTTTCCTGGCCAGTTGATGACCCCGGCCCTCAAGTTGCTGTTGACCCGCCTGGAACTCAACCTCAACCAGCGCCAGTTGGCCCTGGACAAGCACAGCCGTGATATTCGCGCACGGATCGCCGAACTCGAAGGGCTGATTGCCAAAGGTGAAGCACTGCCGGTGAACAACCCGCCGATGCCGATCCAGACCGAAGCCCGGGCCAAGGATGTGCGTTTTTTGCTGGAAGGCATGCACAACCAGATCACCCGCGCCGCCCAGGAAGGCTTCCTGCCGACCAACGAGGCCAAGTACTGGGTCAAGGAAATTCGCCACATCCTGGTGCTGCTGCACATCGAGTTCTTCAACAACCTCGGCCAGCAGGCGCTGCAACAGAACCAGCCGGGGCACGCGCGCCTGGCCTTCGAGCGTGGCGTGCAATACCTGCGCAAGCAGCCTGACCCGGTGATTTACCGCGAACAACTGGAATACATGGAGAAGCTGCTGGCCCGCGCCAATGCCCAGGTGTTGAGCCAGCTGGAACCGGCCGAGGACGAAACCAACGCCCTGACCGAAGGCCTGAAGACCGATACCACCGAAGACTGGAAGAAAAAGGTCATCTACGACTGAGTTCTAATTGACCCAATCGCCGGCAAGGCCGGCTCCCACAAGGTTCGCTACATACAAGACCTGTGAGAGCTGGCCTTGCCAGCGATCGAGTGCAAAGCGCTCGTCAGCAATCGGTCAGTCGCAGGAAAATCCCCGCCAAGCGCTCCAGCCCCGCCTGATCCACTTCACTGAAACGCGCAAGCTTAGGGCTGTCGAGGTCCAGCACGCCAATCAATCGGCCATCCTTTACCAGCGGAATCACCAGCTCGCTGTTCGATGCACTGTCGCAGGCAATGTGCCCGGGAAACGCGTGCACATCTTCCACCCGCTGGGTTTCCCGGCTGGCCGCAGCAGCGCCGCATACACCACGCCCGAACGGGATGCGCACGCAGGCCACCTGCCCCTGGAATGGCCCCAACAGCAGTTGCTCGTTGCGGTTGAGGTAGAAGCCGGCCCAGTTCAGGTCTTCGACCTGGCTGTAGAGAAACGCCGAAAACTGCGCGGCGTTGGCGATGAAGTCACGCTCATCGGCCAGCAGGGCTTCCAGTTGTGCCGCCAGCAGACCGTAGCCTTCGAGGCCGGCGCCGGTAGCGTTGAGGTCGATCATGATTTTTGCTCCAACAGTTTCAGTCCCACCCAGTAACGGGCGAACTGGTAGGCACAACGGCCGTTACGGTTGCCGCGACCGGTTGCCCAGCGCACGGCGAGAATGTCCAGTTCCTCGTCGCGGCGCCAGGCCAGGCCAGCACTCTGCGCCAGCTGGGTGATCCAGTGCTCGACCACGTTGAGGAAATGCTCCTGGGTGAAGGGGTAGAACGACAGCCACAGGCCGAAGCGGTCAGACAGGGCAATTTTGTCCTCCACCGCTTCGTTGGGATGCAGCTCGCCGTCAACCATCTTCCAGTTTTCGTTGTCGCTCTGTTTTTCCGGCACCAGGTGGCGGCGGTTCGAGGTGGCATACAGCAGCACGTTATCCGGCGCCTGTTCGAGCGAGCCATCGAGTACGCTCTTGAGCACCCGGTAGTCGCCCTCCCCGGCTTCGAACGAGAGGTCATCGCAAAACAACACGAAGCGTTGCGGCAGTTTCTGCAGTTGCTCGACCACCCGCGGCAGGTCGGCCAGGTGATCGCGCTCGATTTCGATCAGGCGCAGGCCGGCTTCGGCATGCTCGGCCAGCAGTGCGCGCACCAGCGACGACTTGCCGGTACCGCGCGAGCCCCACAGCAGTGCGTGGTTGGCCGGCATGCCATCGAGAAACTGGCGGGTGTTGCGCCCCAGTTGCTCGCGCTGCTGGTCGACGCCGATCAGGTCGGACAGGCGCATGTCGAGGCTGACCTGCAGCGGCAGCAGGTAGCCGCTACGGCCATCGCGCTGCCAGCGCGCAGCCAGGCATTGCGACCAGTCGATGCTCGGGCGTGGCGCCGGCAACAGGGGCTCAAGGCGCGCAAGTACGGTTTCGGCGCGCTCCAGAAAAGCATTCAAACGTGAGTCCACAAGAATTCCTCAAGACAGATGCAAGGACAAAAGCACAGCTGAATGTGTGACAGGGCGTGCCAGCAGCCGGGACTGATCGGCTATGCTTGCGCAGCGCACGGAACGTGAAACTGGCTCGGGACTCATGGATATCAAGTTCACCAATCGCCTGTCCTACAAGCAAGCCCGGCTGACGGTCCTGGTCGGCTTCATCCTGGGTACATTGCTCAGTCTCATCCAGATCGGTATCGATTATGCCAGTGAAGACGCCTCCATCAACCGCGAGATGCAGGCGCTGCTGCAAATCAGCCATAACCCGGCTTCGCGCATCGCCTATAACATCGATGCCGAACTGGCCCAGGAACTGACCCGCGGCCTGCTGCAATCGCCGGCGATCACCCGCGCCTGGCTGATCGACAACAACGACACCGTCCTCGCCGATGTTCAGCGCCCACGCCAGGAAAGCAGCTACCGGCTGATCAGCGATTTCCTCTTCGGCGAATCGCGCCAGTTTCGCGACCAGCTGTTTCTCAGCCATATGCCCGACGAATACCTCGGCACCCTGTACCTGGACGTCGATACCTTTGCCTTTGGCAGCCGCTTTCTCAAGCGCGCCGAAGTCACCCTGCTCAATGGCTTTGTGCGCAGCCTGGTCCTGACCGGGATTCTTCTCGGCCTGTTCTACATCATGCTGACCCAGCCGCTGGTGCGGGTGATCAGCGCCCTGAGCAACAGTGATTCGCGCAACCCGGCGCAGTCCAAACTGTCGTTTCCACCCGGCCACGAGCAGGACGAAATCGGCGTGCTGGTCAAGGTCGCCAACCAGCAGTTCGTCAGCATGGCCACCGAGATCCAGCAGCGGCGCAACGCCGAAAACCGCCTGACCGACTACCTCAACGAGCTGGAGAACATCGTCTCGGCGCGCACCAACGAGCTCAAGGCCAGCAACACTCGCCTCAGCCAGTCCAACGAAGAACTCGAAGACGCCCGGCGCCGCGCCCTGGACATGGCCCAGGCACGCGCGGCCTTTCTGGCCAACATGAGCCACGAGATTCGCACCCCGCTCAATGGCCTGCTGGGGATGATCGCGCTGTCACTGGACAGCCCGCTCAATGCCGAGCAGCGCCAGCAGCTGTCGATTGCCCACGACTCGGGCAAGGTTCTGGTCGAGCTGCTCAACGATATTCTCGACCTGTCCAAGTTCGATGCCGGGCAACTGGAGCTTGAACGCATTCCCTTCGACCTCGGCGCGCTGGTCGAAGACACCGCCAACCTGCTGTCGCAGAACGCCGCGCCCAGTGTCGAGCTGACCTGCCTGATCGACCCGCAGTTTCCCTCGATGGTGCTCGGCGACCCGACACGGGTACGGCAGATTGTCAGCAACCTGCTGTCCAACGCCTTGAAGTTCACTCGCTTTGGCCGTGTCGATGTGCGCCTTTGCAGCTACGCCGGCGGCGTTCGCCTGGATGTCTGCGACACCGGCATCGGCATCCCCAGCGAAGCCCAGGTACGGATCTTTCAGCCCTTCACCCAGGCCGGCGCCGGTATCACCCGCCAATACGGCGGTACCGGCCTGGGCCTGGCGCTGACCAATAACCTCTGCGAAGCCATGCAAGGGCGCCTGAGCATCAGTTCCGAAGCCGGCTTCGGCAGCCAGTTCAGCGCCGAGTTGCCATTGCCCAGCCATACCGCGGCGGTGCCCGCGCAACCTTTGCACGGCAGCGTTGCGGCCATCAGCAATGCCAGCAGCGGCCTGGCCGAACTGCTGCAGACACTGCTGCCCGGCTGGGGCCTGGACTACCAGCGCTACGACACGCCAGAGCAACTCAAGGACGCGACCCCGGACCTGCTGATCACCGACGACCTGGATTGCCTGTTCAGTTTGCGTCCGCAGGTCAGTGCGCCAATCCTGCTGGTTACCGCCTATGGCAATTTCCTGCCCGGCGAACAGGCCGCGCACCTGGCGCCCTTGCAGCAGCAGGCCCGACCGCTGGCCCGCAACGCCCTGTATCAGACACTGCGGCGCACCCTGCACGGCGCCGACCACATCAACCAGTCACCGCTTGGCGGCGCCTCGCACAGCGAACGCCGTGCACGCATCCTGCTGGTCGAGGACAACCCGGTGAACCAGTTGGTGGCCAAGGGTATGCTGGCCAAGCTCGGCTGTGAGGTCAGCGTCGCCGCCCATGGCGCCGACGCCCTCGAACAGCTGGAGCAGTCACCCTTCGACCTGGTGCTGATGGACTGCAACATGCCGGTGATGGACGGCTATGAAGCCAGTCGGCGGATCCGCCAGAGCGGGCGCTGGCCAGACCTGCCGATCGTCGCCCTGACCGCCAACGCCATGCCCGAAGAGCGCGAGCGCTGCCGGGCTGCGGGGATGAGCGACTACCTGGCCAAGCCGTTTCGCCGCGAGGAATTGCTGGCGCTGATCGATCACTGGGTGCCGTTGACGGCTACCTGAGCAGTTTCTCGATCGAACCGGCCAAGGCGTCCGGCTTGGTGCTCGGAGCATAGCGGGTGACCTTGCCGGTGGCCGGGTCGAGCAGGAACTTGGTGAAGTTCCACTTGATGCCTTCGGAGCCGAACAGCCCCGGGGCGCGCTTTTTCAGCTCGATAAACAGCGGATGGGCTCCGGCGCCGTTGACTTCGATTTTGCGAAACAACGGGAAGCTGACCCCAAACTTGAGCTCGCAGAACTGCGCAATCTCGCTCGCATCGCCCGGCTCCTGCTTGCCGAACTGGTTGCAGGGAAAGCCCAGCACCACCAGCCCCTGCTCGCGGTAACGTTGCCAGAGCTGCTCCAGGCCCTTGTATTGCGGGGTAAATCCGCACTGGCTGGCGGTGTTGACCACCAGTACTGCCTTGGCCGGGTAATCGGCCAGGGCTTTTTGCTCACCGGTCAGGGTAATGCAGGGAATCTTCAGCATTGCGTCGGCCATGACCTTGCTCCTTTGTCAGCGTGGCACCAGGTCCAGGCAGACCGAGTTGATGCAGTAGCGTAGCCCGGTCGGCGGCGGACCGTCGGGAAATACGTGGCCCAGGTGGGCGTCGCACTTGGCGCAGGTGACTTCGGTACGAATCATGCCGTGGGAGGTATCGCGAATCTCGATCATCGCGCTGTCGGCAATCGGCGCATAGAAGCTAGGCCAGCCGCACCCGGAATCAAATTTGCTGCTCGAATCGAACAGCGGCTCGTTGCAGCAGATGCAATGGTAGACGCCGTCGGTCTTGGTGCCGTTGTATTTGCCGCTGAACGGCCGCTCGGTGCCCTTCAGGCGGCACACGTTGTACTGCTCGGGGTCGAGCATGGCGCGCCATTCTTCAAGGGTTTTCGCGAGTTTTTCCATCATCAGGCCTCATCTGTCCAAAAACCCCGCGCCATGGCTTTTCCACAGGGCGGGCGGCACGTATATTATTGCGCCTCATCAGACATCAGTCTGGCACCCGCGTCATACGCATTTCAAACGTTTTCACAGCGCAATGCGCGGCGATCTTTTCTAATCGGGATCACATCATGCAGGTCAGCAAATCGAACAAGCTCGCCAATGTCTGCTATGACATTCGCGGCCCGGTGCTCAAGCACGCCAAACGCCTGGAAGAGGAAGGCCATCGCATCCTCAAGCTGAACATCGGCAACCCGGCGCCCTTTGGTTTCGAGGCGCCGGACGAGATCCTCCAGGATGTGATTCGCAACCTGCCAACCGCCCAGGGTTACAGCGACTCCAAGGGCCTGTTCAGCGCGCGCAAGGCGGTGATGCAGTACTACCAGCAAAAACAGGTCGAAGGTGTCGGTATCGAAGACATCTACCTGGGCAACGGCGTCTCCGAGCTGATCGTGATGTCGATGCAGGCGCTGCTCAACAATGGCGACGAAGTGCTGATTCCGGCCCCGGACTACCCGCTGTGGACCGCCGCCGTCAGCCTGGCTGGCGGTAACCCGGTGCACTACCTGTGCGACGAGCAGGCCGACTGGTTCCCGGACCTGGACGACATCAAGGCCAAGATCACCTCCAACACCAAGGCCCTGGTGATCATCAACCCGAACAACCCGACCGGCGCGGTGTACTCGCGCGAACTGCTGCTGGGCATGCTCGAGCTGGCCCGCCAGCACAACCTGGTGGTGTTCTCCGACGAGATCTACGACAAGATCCTCTATGACGAAGCCGTGCACATCAGCACCGCCTCGCTGGCCCCGGACCTGCTCTGCCTTACCTTCAACGGCCTGTCCAAGTCCTACCGGGTGGCGGGCTTCCGCTCCGGCTGGCTGGCCATCTCCGGGCCCAAGCATCACGCCATGAGCTACATCGAAGGCATCGACATGCTGGCCAACATGCGCCTGTGTGCCAACGTGCCGAGCCAGCACGCGATCCAGACCGCCCTGGGCGGCTACCAGAGCATCAACGACCTGGTACTGCCACAAGGCCGCCTGCTCGAGCAGCGCAACCGCACCTGGGAGCTGCTCAACAGCATCCCCGGGGTCAGCTGCGTCAAGCCGATGGGCGCGCTGTATGCGTTCCCGCGCATCGACCCGAAAGTCTGCCCGATCCACAACGACGAGAAGTTCGTCCTCGACCTGCTGCTGTCGGAAAAGCTGCTGATCGTCCAGGGCACGGCCTTCAACTGGCCGTGGCCGGATCACTTCCGCGTCGTGACCCTGCCACGGGTAGACGACCTCGAGCAGGCCATTGGCCGGATCGGAAACTTCCTGAAGACATATCAGCAGTAACCTACTGCGCATATGGAAACGTCTGCGCCGCCCTCGGCGCAGACCTTACAGACCCAGCATTCAGCCCTTACATCACCCGCCGCTCTGGCGTGCGGGTTGCTGGAATTCGTCTGTAATAAAGGCAAGTACACAGTTTGAAATAGTCGCCCGGTTGAATCACTGCAGCGCGCACCTTATATACCCCGCATACGTGACACTTTTATCCGTCAGGAGAACGTAACAACCATGATGCGCATCTTACTGTTTGTGGCCACCAACCTCGCGGTTGTGCTGATTGCCAGCATTACCCTGAGCCTGTTTGGCTTCAACGGGTTCATGGCGGCCAACGGGGTTGACCTCAAACTCGACCAGCTGCTGATTTTCTGCGCGGTGTTCGGTTTTGCCGGCTCGCTGATCTCGCTGTTCATCTCCAAGTGGATGGCGAAGATGAGCACCGGCACCCAGATCATCAGCCAACCGCGCACCCGCCACGAACAATGGCTGCTGCAGACCGTCGAGGAACTGTCCCGCGAAGCCGGCATCAAGATGCCCGAAGTGGGTATCTTTCCGGCCTACGAGGCCAACGCCTTCGCCACCGGCTGGAACCGCAACGACGCCCTGGTAGCGGTCAGCCAGGGCCTGCTCGAGCGCTTCTCGCCCGATGAAGTGCGCGCCGTACTGGCTCACGAGATCGGCCACGTCGCCAACGGCGACATGGTCACCCTTGCCCTGGTGCAAGGCGTGGTCAACACCTTCGTGATGTTCTTTGCCCGCATCATCGGCAACTTCGTCGACAAGGTGATCTTCAAGAACGAAGAAGGCCAGGGTATCGCCTACTACATCGCGACCATCGTCGCCGAACTGGTACTGGGCATCCTGGCCAGCATCATCGTCATGTGGTTCTCGCGCAAACGCGAGTTCCGCGCCGACGAAGCCGGCGCCCGCCTGGCCGGCACCAACGCGATGATCGGCGCCCTGCAGCGCCTGCGCTCGGAACAAGGTGTGCCGGTGCACATGCCCGACACCCTCAACGCCTTCGGCATCAACGGCGGCCTCAAGCAGGGCCTGGCCGGCCTGCTGATGAGCCACCCGCCGCTGGAAGAGCGCATCGAAGCCCTGCGCCGTCGCGGCTGATCGGTAGCAGCAATAAAAAAGGGCGACTTCGGTCGCCCTTTTACATTTCAGCGCTGCAGGCGGTACACCCGCTCAAATAGCATCGGCACCCCGGCCTGAACGAACTTCGGGCTCTCGGCGAGAATATCCCGCGCCTCAAGCTCATGCGGCTGCCAGTCAGCGAACAGTTGCCGCACCTGGGCATCAACCACCGCAAAGGGCGGGCCCGGCAGCAGGGCCTGGTCGTAATCCATGGTGATCAACAGCCCCCGACACCCGGACCCCAGATAGCCACTGAGCAGCGCGGCATAGCGCTGGCGCAACGCAGGCGGCAAGGCAATCACTGCGGCCCGGTCATACAGCGCGGTGCAGTCGGCGATATCCTCGGCGCTCAGGGCGAAGAAATCACCACACCACAGCTGCAGGTTGCCACTGCGATAGGTCTTGAACGCGCCCCGCTGGCCGACTTCGGGCGTCAACCGCTGTTCGTTGAAGAAATCCTCCACCGCCCGCTGGGACAGCTCGATGCCGAGCACCTGATGGCCCTGCCCGGCCAGCCAGGCCAGGTCGAGGCTTTTGCCACACAACGGCACCAGGACCTTGCTGCCGGGCGCCAGGCCCAGGCTGGGCCAGTACTGTTGCAGGTCGCCGTTGACCTGGCGCTGGTGAAAGCCGATCTGGTTGTCTGCCCAACGCTTGTGCCAGAACTCTGCCTGCATGGCATACCTCGAATTATTCGATCAGATTATGCGAAAACTTATATTGGAATCAGATCAATGATCTGCCGGAAGATGGGCCCATCTTAACCGCCAGGACCCTCTCCATGCTGCCCAGCCTGTTTATTTCTCACGGCTCGCCCATGCTCGCCCTCGAGCCCGGTGCCAGCGGCCCGGCCCTGACGCGCCTGGCCGCAGAGCTACCGCGGCCCAAAGCCATCGTGGTGGTCTCGGCGCACTGGGAGAGCCGCGAGCTGTGGGTCAGCAGCCACCCGCAACCAGAAACCTGGCATGACTTCGGTGGCTTTCCTGCCGCCCTGTATGCCGTTCAGTACCCCGCTCCTGGCGAGCCGGCACTGGCCGAGCGCTTGATCGGCCTGTTGGGCGATGCCGGGCTAGCCGCGCGCCTCGACCCCAAGCGCCCGTTTGATCATGGCGTGTGGGTGCCGCTGTCGTTGATGTACCCGGCAGCCGACATCCCCGTAGTACAGGTGTCTCTACCAAGTCAGATGGGCCCGCAGCTGCAGGAGCAGGTGGGCAAGGCGCTGGCGCAATTGCGCGAAGACAACATCCTGCTGATTGGCTCGGGGAGCATTACCCACAACCTGCGCGAGCTCGACTGGCAGGCTGGACCCGAAAGCGTCGAGCCCTGGGCCCTGGCGTTTCGCGACTGGATAATCGACAAGCTGGTAGCCGATGACACCCCCGCCTTGCACGACTACCGCCAGCAGGCGCCGTTTGCCGTGCGCAATCATCCCAGTGATGAGCACCTGTTGCCGCTGTATTTCGCCCGGGGTGCGGGCGGGCGATTCGGGATTGCCCATCAGGGGTTTACGCTGGGGGCGCTGGGGATGGATATTTACCGGTTCGATTGATCCTGTCGCTGGATTGCGACCGATCGCGGGTCAAGCCAACACATCACCTCGTACAGGCAAAAAAAATCCCCGAACCAGTCGGGGATTTTTTTATCGCTCGCGGATCAGTCTTCGCGGTAGCGGCGCAGCTTCAGCTGCTTGCCGGCAACACGAGTGTCCTTGAGCTTGGTCAGCAGACGCTCCAGACCTTCCTCCGGCAGCTCGACCAGGCTGAAGCTGTCGCGCACCTGGATGCGGCCGATCGCTTCGCGGGCCAGGCCGCCTTCGTTGAGGATCGCGCCCAGCAGGTTCTTGGCAGCGATACCGTCACGCGCGCCCAGCGCGGTACGGCAACGCGCACGACCTTCGCCCAGCGGCATGGGTGCACGACGCTCACGCTCGCCACGCTCTGGACGATCGCCAGTGCGCTCACGCGGAGTGTAGGTCGGAACCAGCGGCTGCTCTTTCTCGACCGCTTCAAGGGTCAGGGCCTGACCGTTGGTAGCCTTGCGCAGCAGGGCAGCGGCCAGGGCACGCGGGCTGCAACCGATGTCGGCGGTCAGGCGGTCAAGCAGATCACCGTGGGTCGACTCGGCGTCAGCAACCAGCGGCGCCAGGCTGTTGGTCAGCTTCTTGATGCGGGCATCGAGAACGGCCTGGGCGTTCGGCAGGCGAACTTCAGCAACCTTCTGACCGGTAACACGCTCGATCACCTGCAGCATGCGACGCTCGCGCGGGGTAACCAGCAGCAGCGCACGGCCTTCGCGACCGGCACGGCCGGTACGGCCGATACGGTGAACGTAGGACTCCGGGTCGTACGGCATGTCGACGTTGAACACGTGAGTGATGCGCGGTACGTCCAGACCACGGGCAGCGACGTCGGTAGCGACGACGATGTCCAGGCGGCCATCTTTGAGCGAGTCGATGACGCGCTCACGCTGGTTCTGGGCAATGTCACCGTTCAGCGCAGCGGCTTTGTAGCCTTTGGCTTCGAGGGCGCTGGCCAGGTCCAGGGTGGCTTGCTTGGTACGCACGAAGGCGATCAGCGCGTCGAACTCTTCCACTTCCAGCAAACGCAGGACAGCAGAAACCTTCTGGTCGGCGTGGACCATCAGGTGGGCTTGTTCGATAGCGGTAACGGTCTGGGTCTTGCTCTGGATCTTGACGTGCTTCGGCTCGCGCAGGTGGCGCTCGGCGATGGCACGGATGGATGCAGGCAGGGTGGCCGAGAACAGTACGGTCTGACGGCTTTCCGGCATGGCCTTGAAGATCACTTCGAGGTCATCCATGAAGCCCAGCTTGAGCATTTCGTCGGCTTCGTCGAGCACCAGGTGGTTGACGGTTGCCAGGACTTTCTCGTCGCGACGCAGGTGGTCGCAGAGACGGCCCGGGGTAGCAACGACGATTTGCGCGCCGTTACGGATAGCTTTCAGTTGTGGGCCCATCGGGGCACCACCGTATACGGCCACCACGGTTACGCCCGGCATTTGCTTGGCGTAGGTTTCAAAAGCGGTGGCTACTTGCAGCGCCAACTCACGGGTTGGCGCCAGGATCAGGGCTTGCGGCTCGCGCTTGCTCGGGTCGATGCGGTGCAGGATTGGCAGAGCGAAGGCAGCGGTTTTACCGGTGCCGGTCTGCGCCTGACCGATCATGTCGTGACCAGCGAGAATAATCGGGATCGATTGCTGCTGAATGGCGGACGGCTCTTCGTAGCCGGTAGCCAGCACTGCAGCAACAATGCTCGGATGAAGTTCGAGAGCGGCGAAGCCGCCGGTTTCCTGGGTCATGGGTCTGCCTCTAAGTGCATCCGCAAAGACCCATGCTCCAAAGCTGCACATGCCTTGTAAGACCCGAAGGTCACCCTGGCAGCTTTGTCGGCGGGGATTTGCGAAAACGATTGAAGAAAAAAAGGAACGTCAAGGAGAGTCCGCAGTGCGGACGCGCAGCCGAAGCTGGCTTCGGGGAATTGCACACCTTAAACGAGGTCCGGTGAAAGACCGGCGCGTACTATACCTGAATTCGCCATTCACGGGAGATTTTTTTCATGAAACACGCCAGCGCCAGGCCACGTAACGGCGGGCCCGGAAAGTGGACGACACTGGCGGCTGAATCGATTTTCCGCCAGTGACACAGTGACGCGCCTCAGGACGCCGGGCGAATCGCACCGATCAGCGGTTGCAACGAGTAGCCCAGTTGCGGCGCCAGCGCCTCGGCCCGCGCGGTCAGGCCCGGCAGATCGAGCTGCTGGTCGAGGTCAGCCGGGACCATGAGGATCACATTGCCCTCCTTGACCGGCAATTCCCAGTAATGCCGATGATAAAGGCCGCGCAGCAGCGCCGCACCCAACGGCTTGCCGTCGTCGCTGGCCCACTGGTTGATCACCAGCCAGCCACCAGGGTTCAGGCGTTTCTGGCAGTTTTCCAGAAAACTCCAGGCCAGGTGCGCGACCCCCGGGCCGTGGTCGGTGTAGAGGTCGACGAAGATCAGGTCGGCGGATTCGGCCGTCTCCAGCAGCTCCATGGCATCGCCGATACGAATGTACAGGCGCGGGTCGTCATCCAGGCCCATGTACTCGATGGCCAGGCGCGGTACATCCGGGCGCAACTCGATGGCTTCGACGTCTTCCAGCGGCAGGAACTTCAGGCAGGCCTGGGTCAGGGTGCCGGCACCGAGCCCCAGGAACAACGCGCTCTCGGGCTCGGCGTGAGCCAGCGCGCCGATCAGCATGGCACGGGTGTAGTCGTACTCCAGCCAGCTCGGGTCGGCGGTGAACACGCAACTTTGCTCGATCGCCTCGCCAAATTCGAGAAAGCGATAGTCGTCGACTTCCAGCACGCTGATGGTGCCGTATTGGTCCTGTACCTGGGCCAGCAGTCGCTCTACCCGTTCCACTGTCATGCTGTCTCCCGGCAGACGCCGCCGTATCGCGCAAAAAACCGCCATTGTCTGTCAATAGCGCCAGTGCAACAAGGCATGCGCCACCTGTTAACATGGCAGACAGCCCCTTTCCGACCAGATCGAGCCCGCAATGAACCACCCCTGGAGTCCTGACAGCTGGCGCGCCCTGCCGATCCAGCAGCAACCAAGCTACCCCGATGCCGCCCATCTGCTCAAGGTCGAGCAGACCCTGGCCAGCTATCCGCCGCTGGTGTTCGCCGGTGAAGCGCGGGAGCTGCGCCGCCAGTTTGCCGAAGTCACCCAGGGCCGGGCCTTCCTGCTCCAGGGCGGTGATTGCGCCGAAAGCTTCGCCGAGTTTTCCGCAGCCAAGATTCGCGACACCTTCAAGGTCCTGTTGCAAATGGCCATTGTCATGACCTTCGCCGCCGGCTGCCCGGTGGTCAAGATCGGGCGCATGGCCGGGCAATTCGCCAAGCCGCGCTCGGCGGGCGACGAGACCATTGGCGGCGTCACCCTGCCGGCCTACCGTGGCGACATCGTCAACGGCATCGGTTTCGACGAAAAAAGCCGGATCCCCGACCCGGAGCGCCTGCTGCAGGCCTACCACCAGTCCACCGCCAGCCTCAACCTGTTGCGCGCCTTTGCCCAGGGCGGCTTCGCCGACCTGCATCAGGTGCACAAGTGGAACCTGGACTTCATCGCCAACTCGGCGCTGGCAGAAAAATACAGCCAGCTGGCCGACCGCATCGACGAAACCCTGGCATTCATGCGCGCCTGCGGCCTGGACAGCTCGCCACAGCTGCGGGAAACCAGCTTCTTCACCGCCCACGAAGCGCTGCTGCTGAACTACGAAGAGGCCTTTGTACGCCGCGACAGCCTGACCAACGACTACTATGACTGCTCGGCGCACATGCTCTGGATCGGCGATCGCACCCGTCAGCTCGATGGCGCCCACGTCGAGTTCCTGCGCGGGGTGAACAACCCGATCGGGGTCAAGGTCGGGCCAAGCATGAACACCGAAGAGCTGATCCGCCTGATCGACGTGCTCAACCCCAGCAACGACCCCGGCCGCCTCAACCTGATCGTGCGCATGGGCGCCGACAAGGTCGGCGAACACCTGCCGGCGCTGATTCGCAGCGTCGAGCGCGAAGGCCGCCAGGTGCTGTGGAGTTCCGACCCGATGCACGGCAACACCATCAAGGCCAGCAGCGGCTACAAGACCCGCGATTTCGCCCAGATCCTCAGCGAGGTCAAGCAGTTCTTCCAGGTGCACCAGGCCGAAGGCAGCCATGCCGGTGGTATCCATATCGAGATGACCGGGCAGAACGTCACCGAATGCATCGGCGGCGCACGCCCCATCACCGAAGACGCCCTCTGCGACCGCTACCACACCCATTGCGACCCGCGAATGAATGCCGATCAGTCGCTGGAGCTGGCGTTCCTGATCGCCGAAACCCTCAAGCAAGTGCGTCGCTAACGCGGCCAGCGGCCAGCGCCACGCGCAAGCGTGCGGCGCTGGCTCGCGGGCAGTGCAACTGCACCTCGGCCAGGCCCAGCCAGCTGGCCATGCGCTGCAGGTTGTCGGCCAGGGCCTGCATGCCCGCTTCATCCAGCCCCGGCTGCTCTTCGTGCACCGCGTGGATTGCCAGGCAGTCATTGGCACGCTCGGCGCGCAGGTCGACCCGCGCGGCAATGCGTTCGTTGTGCAAAAACGGCAACACGTAATAGCCGTACACGCGCTTGGGCGCCGGCGTGTAGATCTCCAGGCGGTAACGAAAGTCAAACAGCCGCTCGGTGCGCTCACGCGCCCAGACCAGCGAGTCAAAGGGTGAAAGCAAGGCGCTACTGCTGACCTTGCGCGGCACCTTTGGCGCCTCCAGGCAATACGCCGCTTGCGTCCAGCCCTGTACCGCACAGGCTTGCAATTGCCCCTCCTCGACCAGTTCGGCCAGGCGTGCGCGGCTGTCGCCGGGGGCCAGGCGAAAGTAGTCGCGCAGGTCCTTCTCGGTGGCCACGCCCAGCGCCTGTGCGGCATGCAATAAAAGCCCACGCTGAGCGTCGGCCTCCGGCAGTGGTGGTTGCTCAAGCAATGCAGCCGGCAGTACCCGCTCGGGCAAATCATACAAGCGCTCGAACCCGCGCCTGCCGGCGACATTGACCAACCCTGCGGCAAACAGCCATTCCAGCGCGTGCTTTTCCGCGCTCCAGTCCCACCAGGGCCCGGCGCGCTCCTGGCGGGTCGACAGGCTGCCAGCGCCGAGGGCGCCGTGCTCGGTCACCGCCGCCAGCACCCGGGCAATGGTCGCTTGCTGCTCGCGGCCAAAACGCGCCAGCTGTTGATAGATCCCCTGCCCCTGGCGCGCACGCTCCATGCGCCAGCGCAGCAGTGGATACAGCTGCAGCGGCAACAGCGAGGCCTCATGCCCCCAGTACTCGAAGAGTTTGCGTTGACGGTTGCGCCCCCAGGCCAGCTGATCGAGCAGCGCCTGTGGATAACTGCCGAGGCGGGAAAACAGCGGAAGGTAGTGCGAACGCACCAAGGCATTGACCGAATCGATCTGCACCACACCCAGGCGCTCGATCATCCGGCTAAGTTGCGCGGCACCGAGCGACGGGCTCGCCTGCCGATTGTTGAAGCCTTGAGCCGACAACGCCAGGCGGCGCGCCTGGGCCAGGGTAAGGGACTGTGTGGTGGGCATGCCCGGCTCCTTGTGAACAAGCCCACTTACACTAGTCGTGGCACCTCCATGATGCGACTCATTTTTTCAGCGGATCATCCCAGAACGGGCGCTCCACCTCGCGCAGGAAATCCGCGCGGCTCAGGCCGATATCGTCCAGCGCCGCATCGCTCAGGCGCGCCAGTTCACGGCGCTGGCGATGCAGTTGGCGCCAGCGCAGCAGTTGCTGGGCCGCCCCTTGGGTGAGCTGGTAGATCCAGCTGTGCTGGGACGTTGAGTACTGCAGAACAAGCGATTTCTGACCTTTCATCGTCTTACCCTCCTGTTGGGATGACGACAGTGTCAGCTCGGGCATAAGATCAATCCAACGAATGTTTCTTATGTAATACATCTAGGAGATTGATGCCTTGTCCCAGTACCAGAGTATCGATTCCGACGTACTGCGCACCTTTGTCGCCATCGCCGAACACGGCGGCTTCACCCGTGCCGGCGAAGTGGTCAACCGTACCCAGTCGGCGGTGAGCATGCAGATGAAACGCCTGGAGGAGGACATCATCCAGCGCCAGCTGTTCGAGCGCGATGGCCGCCAGGTGCGCCTGACCGCCGAGGGCCAGGTGCTGCTGGGCTATGCCCGGCGGATCCTCAAGCTGCACGGCGAGGTATTCAATACCCTGCGCATGCCGCACATGGTCGGTGTGGTGCGCATCGGCACCCCGGACGACTACGCCATGCGTTTTCTGCCGGGCATCCTCTCAAGTTTTGCCCAGGCCTATCCGCTGGTGCAGGTCGAGGTGCACTGCGAAAGTTCGCGGCAGCTGATGCAACGCCAGGATCTGGACCTGACCATCGTCACTCGCGAGCCTGGCAACGAAATCGGCCAGTTGCTGCGCCGCGAGCGCGCAGTGTGGGTGCAGGCCCAGGGCTTCTGCCCGCATGAGCACAACCCGCTGCCGCTGGCGATGTTCAACTGCGATTGTTACTGCCGGACCTGGGCCTGCAACGCCCTGGATGCCATCGAGAAGGAGTACCGGATCGCCTACACCAGCGCCAGCACTGCGGCGATCATGGCCGTGGTCAGCGCCGGCCTGGCGGTCACCGCGCAATTGCAGAGCCTGATCACCAGCGACCTGCAGATCATCGGCGAGGCCGAAGGTCTGCCCCCACTGCCCACCGCCAGCATCATGCTGCTGCGCAATCGCACCACGCAGTCGGAAATGACCGACTGCCTGGCCGACTACATCATCGAGGGCTTCAGATCTTGAACGCGAGCATTACCGCGCACAGCACCAGAAAGCCGCAGAACAGCGAACGCAGGACTTTTTCCGGCAGGGCGTGAGCCAGTTTCACACCCCAACTGATGCTCAGCAGGCCACCGACCGCCAGCGGGATGCCCATGCTCCACTGCACGTGTTGATGCAGACCATAAGTCAGCAAAGTAACGGCCGTGCTCGGGGCCGCCAACGCCAGCGACAAACCCTGGGCAACCACCTGGGTGGTGCCGAACACGCTGGTCAGCACTGGCGTTGCCACCACCGCCCCGCCGACCCCGAACAAGCCGCCCAGCACCCCGGCGCCGCTTCCCAGCACACCCAGCCACGGCCAGGGTTGGCGCAGCTCGCTGGACGGTTGCGCCGTGCGCATGAACATCCGCGCCAGGTTCCAGGCCGCCAGCGCCACCAGAAACAGCACGAAGCCAAAACGCATTGCCTGGGCATCGACGCCCACCGCCCAGATCGAACCCAGCCAGGCAAACACAAAACTGCTCGCCGCCAGCGGCAGCGCATGCCTGAGCTCAATGCGATTGCGCTGGTGATACCGCCACAGTGCCAGCAGCACGTTGGGCACCACCATCACCAACGCCGTGCCCTGGGCCAGTTGCTGGTCGAGGCCGAACAGCACCCCCAGCGCCGGAATCGCGATCAGCCCGCCGCCAATGCCGAACAACCCGCCCACGGTACCCAGTGCCGCGCCCAGCGCTATGTACATCACCCACTCGATCATTGCTGTCTCTCTGAAGTGCCAAGCGCTGCATGCTACCGAGCTGGCGCTAGCGGGGAAACGCACAGCAACGCACAATGGCTGTGCCATTTACGCAAAAGCAGATCTGCCGCCATGAACCCCGACGCCCTGACCGAACAACTCAGCCTGTTTCTCGATGTGCTGGAAACCGGCAGCTTCTCCGCTACTGCCAGGCGTCATCCGTTGACGCCTTCGGCGGTGGCACGGCGTATCGACAGCCTGGAAAGCGCAGTCGGCAGCCGCCTGTTCGTGCGCAGTACCCATGCGCTAAGGCCGACGCCGGCGGGCAATGCCTTTGCCGAGCGCGCCCGGCGAATTGTCGAAGAACTGCGCCTGGCCCGGGCTGAAGCGGTGTCGCTGAGCAATGCCCCGGAAGGCCTGATTCGCATCGACGCCCCGGCCGCCTTCGGCCGCCGCCATCTGGCCCCGGCCATCGCCGATTTCCTCGTTGCCTATCCCGGCCTGGACGTACAACTGCGCCTGATCGACAGCTTCGTCGACCTGCACGGCGCGCACCTGGGCGAAGTCGACCTGGTACTGCGCGCCGGCCCGCTGGCCGACACTCGCCTGGTGGCCACGCCGCTGGCCTATATGGTGCGCATTGCCTGCGCCAGCCCCGGCTATCTGGCCCAGCGCGGCATTCCCGCCAGCCCGGCTGAACTGCCTGAACACGATGGCCTGGACTGGGACGGCCTGGCCCCGCCCTTCGCCTGGCGCTTCGCGGTCGAGGGGCAGATGCGCCTGTACCGCCCGACGCGCATGCGCATGAGTGCCAACAATGCCGAAACCCTGCTGTTCGGCGCCCTCGCCGGCCTGGGCATCGCCCACCTGCCCACCTGGCTGATCAGCGAGTACCTGCTGCGCGGCGAATTGCTGCCGCTATTCTGTGACAACGGATTGCCCAGCGCCGAAAGCAGTGGCATCTATGCCCTGCGCCTGGAACATGAAACGAACTCTCGCAGCCGTTTGCTGCTCGAATTCCTCAAGAGCCGCTTCAGCCCGATCCCGCCATGGGACCTGGCGCTGCAAAGCGAGCTGCGCTGGCAGTAAGTGCGCTAATGACTTGCGTGCTAAATTTAAAGGACTCAACCCATGAAAGGATGTGCATGAACGCCGACCCGAAAGCGCCCGCTCCCTGCGACGAACTGCGCCTGGATAACCAGGTGTGCTTTGCTCTGCATTCGACTTCGCTGCTGATGACCAAGGTCTACAAGCCGCTGCTGCACAAGCTTGGGCTGACGTACCCACAATACCTGGCGATGTTGGTGCTGTGGGAACAGGACGGCCTGACCGTCGGCGAGATAAGCCAGCGCCTGCTCACCGATCCAGGCTCGCTCACTCCCTTGCTCAAGCGCCTGGAAGCCGAAGGCCTGCTCAAGCGTACCCGCAGCCGTGAAGATGAACGGGTCGTGCTGGTGCAGTTGAGCGACCAGGGCCGCGCCTTGCAAGCCCGGGCCAAGGATGTGCCGCACTGCATCCTCGCCGCCAGTGGCGAGAACCTCCAACGCCTGCAAAAGCTGCAGGCCGACTTGCTGGAACTGCGCGCCAACCTGCAAAAAAGCCTCTGAGGGCTATGCTGGTAGATGACCGTTGGTAGGTCAGCCGAAAAATTATCTTGCGCACTAAATAATTGCGCGCTAATTTAATTTCCGCACCCACTCAGCGCCGCGGCGCCACTCACAAGCGAGGCTCATCATGCAAAAAGTCACTCCGCTGTACATTGCCCAAGCCACATCCACCGGTGGCCGCGACGGTAAATCGAGCTCCAGCGACGGCAAGCTGGAAGTCAAACTGAGCACCCCCAAGGAACTGGGCGGCGCCGGTGGTGACGGCACCAACCCCGAACAGCTGTTTGCCGCCGGCTATTCGGCCTGCTTTATCGGCGCCCTGAAGTTTGTCGCCGGCCAGCAGAAAAAGGCCCTGCCTGCTGACAGCTCGATCACTGCCAAGGTCGGCATCGGCCAGATTCCGGGTGGCTTCGGTCTGGATATCGACCTGAACATCAACCTGCCGGGCCTGGACCAGGCTGAGGCGCAAGCACTGGTCGACGCCGCTCACCAGGTCTGCCCGTACTCCAATGCCACCCGTGGCAACGTTGATGTACGCTTGCATGTCACTGTCTGAGTGATAAAACCCCAGGCATAAAAAAAACCCGGCCAAGGCCGGGTTTTTCGATTGCGCAGGAATGCCAGGCTTAGACCTTGGCACGGCCCTTGTAGGAGCCACCTTCGCGAGTGTCGATCTCGATCCAGTCGCCGATTTCGATGAAGTCAGCAACGCTCAGCTCGGTGCCGTTCTTCAGCTTGGCAGGCTTCATGACCTTGCCCGAAGTGTCGCCGCGAGCGGAACCTTCGGTGTAGTCAACCTGACGCACGATGGTGGTTGGCAGGTCAACCGAAACCAGGCGCTCTTCGAAGAACACGGCTTCGCAGACGTCTTCCATGCCTTCTTCGATGAACGGCAGAACGGCCTCGATGTCTTCGGCGTTCAGCTCGTACATGGTGTAGTCAGTGGTGTCCATGAAGGTGTAGGTGTCGCCGTTGATGAACGACAGGGTCGCTTCTTTGCGATCCAGGATTACGTCGTCCAGCTTGTCGTCGGCCGAGTAGACGGTTTCAGTCTTGTAGCCGGTCAGCAGGTTCTTCAGCTTGGTTTTCATGATCGCGCTGTTACGGCCCGACTTGGTGAACTCAGCCTTCTGAACCAGCCATGGATCGTTGTCGATACGGATCACGGTACCGGGTTTCAGTTCTTTACCAGTTTTCATTGCGATATATCCGAATTTGGATGGATTTACAAAAATCGAGGCCGCATATCATAGCCAATTTCGGTAAAACTGTACCAGCGCCGTGGCAAGGTCCGGCTGAGCGGCCTGCGCGGCGCTCCAGCGGCGGGCGTGCTGGTCGAGTTCGTCCCAGTGCAGCAGCACCTGCTGCCAGGCCTGGCCCATGTCGCAGTCCATGTTCCAGGCGCGCCACAATTGAACCAGCGCGTCGCCTGCCGCAGCGCTCAGGCCCTGGATGTACAGATCCAGAAACGCTTCGAGTTTTTCCCAGTGGGCATACTCTTCCTGCACATAAATATGCCAAAGCAGCGGTCGTGCCGCCCATTGCGCGCGAACGAAAGAGTCTTCACCGCGCACTGCATTGAAATCGCAACTCCACAGCAGCCGGTCGTAATCGTCCTGGCAGACGAACGGCAGGATCTGCACGGTCAGTGCGCCGCGCCGGGCAACACTGCCGACGCACAGCGGCTCGCCGAGCCAGGCCTGAACATCGCCCAGCACCCGGCCTTCGGGCACCAGTAGATGATTGGCGCGGCTGTCGCCAGCCAGGGCCTCGAGCCAGCTGGCCACGCCGGGGTTTTCGTAGGCGAACAGCGAAATCAGGCGGGCGTTTGCCGCTGGCGTCACGCCCAGGCGCTGCAGAAACGCGGTACGTGCGGCAGGGTCCTGCTGCAGCACGTCGCGTTGTGCCAACAGGTTCGCCTCACGCAGCAAGCCGCCGGTTTTGCGGGTGAAGCCCGGAAAGAAAAACACCTTGCGCAAGCCATTGGCCTGGGGCGACGGCAAACCATGGCAGCCTTCGACCCAGTCTTCGGCGCTGAGATAATCCAGGTTCAGCCACAATGGCGCACGTGGCTGATCGAGCATCGCCTGCACATAAGCGGGCGGCAACTGACAAGCGAACGCGCCAATCACCACCTGCGCTACCGCCGTCTCCTGCCACTCGCCAGGCCATTGGCGCACATCAACGCCCTGTTGCCATTGCTGGGCGGCATCGGCCCGGGCCTCGGGACAAATACGCACGAACGCCTTAAGGTCATCCACCCACAGGCGCACCGCCTGGCCCTGCTCGGCCACCAATTGCCGGGCCAGGCGCCAGGTCACGCCGATGTCGCCGTAGTTGTCGACGACACAACAGAAGATGTCCCAGTGCGCTTTCATCGCGGGCCCCTTGGAAAAAGCGCCGATTGTCCGGGTAAATCATCGCAGACAAAAGCATGGCAGGTAAAAAACCTGCTGCACCATGCGACAATGGCCACCCGTGTCCTGGCCAGGAGGCCATCATGCCCCGCCCTCGCGAACTGAAGATCACCCTCAAGCCGCTGCAACTGATCCTGTGCATTGCCCTGGGCCTGTGGCTTGGCGCCGTGGCCATCGCCCTGAGCTTGTGGCTGGCCGGGCGCCTGCTTCCCGCGACGGTGCCGCCGATCGGCCAGGTGCTTGCGCCGCCTGCCATCGCCCCGGCGCCCCCGCTGGCGGCAGACCCGCAACAGCAGATGTTCGAGCAGTACCAGCAGATCCTGCGCAACCAGCAGGTACAGCAGGCCGAAGAACAGGCACAAGGCAGCATGCGCAACCTGTCCAACCCCAAGTGCCAGTTCTGGCTGCAGCAAAACCGCAACCTGCCCACGGAAAAAAGTCGCGCCCATGTCCTGGAATTTTGCAACTGACACCATGAACAAAGCCGACCTGCTGCAACGCATCATCGATACCCTGACCTTCGACCTGGACGTCGCCCAGCGCGCGGCGCAAACCGCCTATGAAGCGGCCACCGCCGAAGAGAACATCGCCGAGAACAAGTACGACACCCTGGGCCTTGAGGCTTCGTACCTGGCCACCGGGCAAGCCCGGCGCATGGAAGAGATCCGCCAGGCGCGGGCGGCGTACCAGCAGTTGCTGCTGCGCGACTATGACCCGCAACGCGGCATCCAGGTCAGCAACCTGGTGACCCTCGAGGCCGAGAACGGCAGTTGCCAGCAGTTATTCCTCGGCCCCGAAGGCGCGGGCCTGAAGATTGGCCAGGGCGAGCACCTGGTCACGGTGATCACCCCGCGCTCGCCACTGGGTCAGGGACTGCTCGGCAAGGTCGAAGAGGATGAGGTCAGCCTGGTGCTTGGCGGGGTGTCCCAGCGTTACTTCATCCTCAAGGTTCTGTGATCAGGAAGGCTGCGCCTTCACAAAGATCCCAAGGCATCAAAGCGCTGCGCCAACCCCTGGCTGGCAAACTGCTCGATGATAAAATCGACAAAGGCCCGGGTCTTGCCCGGCAACAGTTTGTGTTCGGCGTAGTACAGCGAGATGTTGCCGTCGTCCACATACCAGTCCGGCAACACTCGCAGCAGCCGCCCGGCCTGCAGGTACGGCACGGCAAATGGCATGCTCACCAGCGCTACGCCCAGGCCCTGCTCCGCTGCCGCGCAGGCGGCTTCCGAATCGCTCATGGTCATGCGCAGGCGCAGGCTCAACGGACTTTGTTCCCGCTCGCGGCTGGTCAGCGGCCAGGAGCGCACGCGCCCGGTTTGCGGCGAACGGATGAGGATGCCATCGAGTGCGTGCAAGTCGCCAGGCTGGGTGATCGGCGGATGCTGCTGCAGGTAGGCCGGCGCCGCTACCAGAATCCGGTGCGCCGGAGTCAGCTTGCGCGCCACCACGCCTTGCGGCAGATCGAAGCCGCCGCCAATGGCCGCATCGAAACCCTGGCCAATCAGGTCGACCTGGCGGTTATCAAAATGCCAATCGGGGCTGATGGCCGGGTAGCGCCGCAGGAACTCAGCCAGCAACGGCACAATGTACAGACGGCCGAACACCGTGCCCATGCTCACTTTCAGGGTACCGGCCGGCTGCCCTTCGGCACTGGCAAGGTTAGCCACGGCGTACTGGATGGTCTGGAAACTCGCCGCTACCTCACCGAGAAAGCGCTGGCCGGCCTCGGTCAGGGTCAGGCGCCGAGTACTGCGCTGGAACAAGCGCACACCCAGGCGTGCCTCCAGGCGGGCGACGTTCTTGCCCACTGCCGCCGGGGTCAGGCTCAGGCGCCGCGCGGCTTCGGCAAAGCTGCCGACCTCGGCGCTGCGGACAAAACACTCGATACTGCTGAACGACTCCATCGCGGCGATTCCATACTTCTGGTTTACACAGACTATAGCGATTACTGGCTACCGGCAGGGTAATCAGCGGCCGATACTGAGCCCCATCCAAGGCATCCGGCCTTGTTCTTTCGGGAGCACAGCATGTCGACCCAATCCAGCCTCAACGGTAAAGTAGCCCTGATCCAGGGTGGCTCGCGCGGTATCGGCGCTGCCATCGTCAAACGCCTGGCCGCCGAAGGCGCCAGTGTCGCCTTCACCTACGCCAATGCCACGGCCCAGGCCGATGCCTTGCAGCAGAGCATCATCACCGCCGGCGGCAAGGCCCTGGCAATCAAGGCCGACAGCGCCGATGCCAGCGCCGTGCAGCAGGCTGTGGCAAGCACCGTCGAGGCCTTCGGTGGCCTGGATATCCTGGTCAACAACGCCGGGGTACTGGCCGTCGGGCCACTGGCGGATTTCAGCCTGGAAGACTTCGACCGTACCCTGGCGGTGAATGTGCGCAGCGTTTTCGTCGCCACCCAGGCCGCTGCCCGGCACATGGGCCAGGGCGGGCGAATCATCAACATCGGCAGCACCAATGCCGAGCGCATGCCCTTCGCCGGCGGCGGCCCCTATGCCATGAGCAAGTCGGCGCTGGTCGGCCTGACCCGCGGCCTGGCCCGTGACCTCGGCCCCCTGGGCATCACCATCAACAATGTCCAGCCTGGCCCGGTGGACACCGACATGAACCCGGCCCAGGGCGAGTTTGCTGAAAGCCTGATGGGCTTGATGGCGGTGGGTCGCTACGGCCACGTCGAGGAAATCGCCAGCTTCGTCGCCTACCTGGCCGGCCCGGAGACGGCCTACATTACCGGCGCCAGCCTGACCATCGATGGCGGCTTCGCTGCCTGAGGCAGGTCAATGGCCGTCCCGGACCGCCAGGCGCTGCTCAATCAACTGGACAAAGGCCCTGGCGGCCGGGGTCGGGTGCGTCGACCAGATCGCATAAACATGCCGCACCGGCGCATCCTCGACCGCTACCGACGCCACGCCATTGAAGCCGTTGGCAATTCGCGCCGGCACCAGGCCAATCGCCAGGCCGCGTTTGGCGAACTTTTCAACCAGGCGGATATTGGTCATTTCGAACTGCACCCGATGGCGTACCCCGGCGGCGGCGAAGGCTTCGTCGGTTTGCCGGCGTGCCCCGCTACCGGCGGGAAAATCCACCAGCGGCTGGGCTTCAAGATCGGCCAGGGACAAGCGAGTCTTGCCTGCCAAAGGGTGCTCGACAGCCATCACCGCCACCAATTCTTCTTCGGCCAGCAGACGGTACTCGACGCCCTCCAGGCGCTCGCCCGGCCAGATTCCGATAAAACCCACGTCCAGGCGTCGCTCGCGCACGTCGGCGATCAGCAACTCGCTCTTGGCCATCAGCCAGCGGATGTCCACCCGTGGATGTTGGGCATGAAAATCAGCCAGCAGATCGACCAGGTCCAGCTCGGTCAGCGAGGTGATCTCGCCGATCGACAATTGCCCGCGCACTTCACCGCAGGCGGCGGCAACATCCTCGGCAATCCTTCGAGTCGCCTCCAGTGCTGGCCGTGCGCTTTGCACAAAAGCTTCCCCCGCAGGCGTCAGGCGCACGCGCCGCGAGCTACGCTCGAACAGGCTGACGCCGAGGGTTTCTTCCAGCCGGGCAATCTGATGGCTCAAGGCCGACTGCACCACATGGCAGCGCTCGGCGGCGCGGGTGAAGCTGCCGGTGTCGACTACCGCCAAGGCATATTCAATCTGCTTGAGATTCATGGACCGATCTATTTTCAAGATGGATAGAATGAAAACGATACATTGGCGTCATGCTAGCGCATTTCCCATACTGACACCTCCAACTGCCACTGATTAGAGACGGTCCATGACCTCTGCCACCCACCCCCTGAGCCGCGGCCTGATTTTGCTGATGGCCACTGCCACAGGCCTCGCGGTCGCCAGCAACTACTACGCACAACCCTTGCTGCACAGCATCGCCGAGCATTTCGGCCTGACCACCGCCAGCGCCGGGGCAATCGTCATGGCCGCGCAACTGAGCTACGGCGCCGGCCTGTTGTTGCTGGCCCCACTGGGCGACCTGTTCGAACAACGCAAGCTGATCGTCAGCATGATTGCCATCAGCACCCTGGGCCTGCTGATCAGCGCCTTTTCGCCAAGCCTGATATGGCTGCTGATCGGCACCACCCTCACCGGCCTGTTTTCGGTGGTCGCCCAAGTGCTGGTGCCGATGGCGGCGGGCCTGAGTGATCCGGCGCAACGCGGGCGGGTGGTCGGCACGCTGATGAGCGGGCTGCTGCTGGGCATCCTGCTGGCGCGCACGGCTGCCGGCTTCATGGCTGAACTGGGTAGCTGGCGCAGCATCTACCTGTTGGCGGCAGGGTTGATGGGGCTGTCGGCGATCGCCCTGTTCCGTGCCCTGCCCGAGCGCCATCAGCACGCCGGGCTCAGCTATCCGGCGTTGCTCGGCTCGATGTTCCGCCTGTTCGTCGACGAGCCGATCCTGCGCTTGCGCTCGCTGCTGGGGCTGTTGTCGTTCAGCCTGTTCGCCTTGTTCTGGACGCCGCTGGCCTTTCTGCTGTCGGCCGAGCCTTACCACTATTCCGACGCAGTGATCGGCCTGTTCGGCCTGGCCGGTGCCGCCGGGGCCCTGTCGGCCAACTGGGCCGGGCGCCTGGCCGACCGCGGCAAAGGCCCGCTGGGCACCACGGTGGGCTTGCTGGTACTGCTGCTTTCGTGGGTACCGCTGGCCTTTGCGCAGTCGTCGCTGGCGGCATTGCTGGTTGGCGTGCTGTTGCTCGACCTGGCGGTGCAGCTGGTGCACGTGAGCAACCAGAACGCGGTGATTGTCCTGCGTCCGCAAGCGCGCAACCGCCTGAATGCCGGCTACATCACCTGCTACTTCATCGGCGGCGCCCTCGGCTCGCTGCTCGGCACGCAGCTGTTCCAGCGCTATGGCTGGGACGGCATCGTCATCGCCGGCCTGAGCATCGGCGCCCTGGCCCTGCTGGTCTGGGGCCTGGCTGAGCGCCAGCGCGCCGTGCGCCTGGGTACCGCCTAACGGCGCACAAAGGCTTCATCGACCCTCGCCAGGTGCTCCTCGCGCAGGGTCCCGGCGTAGTAGTGCAGCTTGATCCAGGCCAGCAAATAGTCGTAGCGGGCCTGGGCCAGGTCGCGGCGGGTGGTCGCCAGTTGCTGCTCGGCATTGAGCACATCGAGGTTGACCCGCTCGCCACCCAGCACACTCTGGCGGGTCGATTGCACCAGCGCCTCGGCCGAAGTCAGCGCGCGCTGATAGGCACGCAGGCGGCTGACGCCGGACTGGCAGGCGTTGTACTGGCGGCGCAGCTCGATCAGGGTGGTACGGGTATTGCCGTCCAGTTCATATTCGGCCTGCTCCAGGTTGCGGCTGGCCTGACGGGTGGCCGCCGACACCCCGCCCCCGGCAAACAACGGCAGGCTGACTTCGATGCCGATGGTGTTGGTGTCATAGCGCTGGTTATAGGTGTTGCCACTGTCGGACTGCATTTGCCGAGAAGTCGCGTAAGCCGTGACCTTGGGCAGGTGCCCGGCCCGGTTGCGCTCCACCTCGAATCCGGCCACTTGCAGGGCCTGGCGCTGGGACGCCAGTTGCGGGTTGTTGGCCAGGGCCAGCTCATGCCAGGCCTCGTAGGTCGCAGGCTGCAGCGCCAGCAGGGCAAAGCCGTCGTTGAGCGGCGCCAGCTCGTCGATGCGCGCCGAAGGCTCGCCGATCAGCGCCCCCAGCTCGCGCAGGGCGGCGTCCTGATCGTTACGGGCCTGGATCTCCTCGGCGTCGGCCAGCTCATAGCGGGCCTGGGCTTCGAGGATGTCGGTACGGGTGCCCTCGCCCTGCTGGAACAGTTGCTGGTTCTGCTGGAACTGCTGTTGATAGGCCTGCTTGCTGGCGACACTGATGCTGATCTGGTCGTCGGCGAACAGCGCCTGGGTATAGCTGGTCATCACCCGCACCAGCAGTTCCTGGCTCTTGCCGCGAAACTCCTCGTCGGCAAACAGCGCCTGGGCCACGCCCTTGCGGTAACTGGCGTAGGCCTCGTAGTCGAGCAACGGCTGCTGAAGGATGAAGGTCGAGCCGTAGCTGTTGTAGTGGCGGTCTTCATCTTCGCGCCGCGAATCGCCCAGGTAGCGGGCCTTGGAATCGTTGCGGCCCTTGTTGTAGTTGTACGAAAGGTTTGGCAGCAAGCCGGCGCGGCCGATGGCGCGGTTTTCCTGCCCGGCGTCGCGGGCCTTGAGCGCGCCGAGGAACACCGGGTCCTTGCGCAGCGCCTGTTCATACACCTGAAACGGCCCCATGGCCTGCGCGCCCGCCCCTGTTGTCAGGGCGAACGCCGCCAGCAGCCCGGTCATCAAGCTTTTCATCCACGGGCTTCCTTATTGTTCGGTCAACGCGGTGCCTGCCCGGTCGAGCAGGGGTTTGAACAGGTAATTGAGCATCGAGCGCTCGCCGGTACGCACGAACAATTCGGCCGGCATGCCCGGCTTGATCACCAGCCCGTCCAGGCGTGCCAGGGCCTGCTCGCTGACGGTGCTGCGCAGCACGTAATACGGTTGGCCGGTCTTGTCATCGAGCAACTGGTCGGCGGAAATCAGCGCCACCTCGCCCGACACCCGCGGTGTACTGCTCTGATTGAAGGCGGTGAAGAGGATATCCACAGGCAGCTGCATCGCGACTTTATCCACAAGGTTGACCGGCAAGCGCCCTTCCACTTCCAGGGCGGTGCCCTGGGGCACCACCTCTAGCAAGGTTTCGCCGGCGCGCACCACCGCGCCCTCGGTATGCACGCCAAGGTTGACCGCAATGCCGTCGGCCGGGGCGAGGATCTCGCTGTGCTGCAGGTCGAAACCGGCCGAGGTCAGTTGCTGCTCAAGGGTCAGGCTTTTCAGTTGCGCTTCGGCCAACTGGCTGCGCACCTCTTTCTGATATTCCTCGCGCCGCTGCTGCAGGTTCAGCCGCGACTCGACAATGCCCTGCTCCAGCCGCGCGCTGTCGCCGCTGTTTTGCGCCAGGTCGCGCTGGACCTGGGACAACTGACGCTGATACTCGAGCAAGCGGTTGCGCGGAATGTAGCCCTGAATTGCCAGCGGCTTGAGGTTCTCCAACTGCTCACGCAGCGAATCGGCCTGGGCCTGCAGGTCGCCACGGGCGCGGCGCATGCCGGCCAACTGGGCCACGGCGCCGTCGATACTGGCGGTCAGCCCGGCCTGCTCGCGGGCCTGGGCATCACGGCGGCTGCTGAACAGCTGGCGCTGGCTCTCGAGCACCAGGCTCAGCTGCGGGTCGGGGTTGCTGGCAAGCTGCGGGGGAAAGATGATTGCGCCGAGGTTGTCGCGCTCGCTCTGCCAGCGCGCCAGGCTGGCCCAGGCCAAGCGGTACTGGGCCTGCAGCGATTGCACATCGGCCTGGACCTGGGTCTGGTCGAGGCGAAACAACGGCTGCCCCTGTTTAACCAACTGGCCTTCGCTGACCAGGATGCGGCTGACCACGCCACCGGCCAGGGATTGCACCGCCTTGCGCTTGCCCGAGACCACCACGGTGCCCTGCACGGCAATGCCTTGATCGAGCGGCGCCAGGGTTGCCCAGGCAATGAACCCGCCAAAACCGACCAGGGTCAGCAGCCAGCCCAGGCGCACGTAAAACCGGGCACTGCGGCTTTTATCGACCTGGCTCATGCGCCACCTCCGGTTGCCAGTGCGGCATTTGCGGGCTGGCGCTGGGCCTGCTCCTGAGCCCGGCTCAGGGCCTGCATGACTTCATGGGTCGGGCCAAAGGCCTGCATCCGGCCCTCGCTGAGCACCAGCAGTTTATCCGCCTGGGCCAGGGCGGCCGAGCGGTGCGTAACCAGCACCACGGTGCGGCCCTGGGCTTTCATCTGGGCGATGGCAGTGGCCAGCGCCGCTTCGCCGCTGGTGTCGAGGTTGGAATTGGGTTCATCGAGCACGATCAGGCTCGGCCCGCCGTACAGGGCCCGGGCCAGGGCGATGCGTTGCTTCTGCCCGCCTGACAGGTCGCCACCGTCTTCGCCCAGGCGTGTGTCATAGCCTTGCGGCAGGCGCAGAATCAGTTCGTGCACGCCGGCCTGGCGCGCGGCTTCGACCACCTTGAGGCCGTCGAGCTCGGCAAAGCGGGCAATGTTCTCGGCAATGCTGCCGCGCAGCAGTTCGATGTTCTGCGGCAGGTAGCCGATATGCGGGCCGAGGGCCTCGCGGTCCCAGCGGTGCAGGTCGGCGCCGTCCAGGCGCACGGTACCGGCCAGGGTCGGCCAGACGCCGACCAGCACCTTGGCCAGGGTCGACTTGCCCGAGCCGGAGGTGCCGAGCACGCCAAGTACTTCGCCGGCACCCAGGTTGAAACTGATCTGCTGCAAGGTGGCCACGCGCTTGCCAGGCGGCCCGGCGCTGACCTGTTCGAAGCCCAGGCGCCCGCTTGGCGCTGGCAAGGCCATCGGCGCCGGCGGCTCGGGAAACGCGCGCAGCAGGCCATCCAGGCGCTGATAGGCCATGTGCGCGCCACTCCACTGCTTCCACACGGCAATCAGCTGATCGATCGGGCTGAGCACCCGGCCCATGAGGATGGAACCGGCGATCATCATCCCCGGAGTCATCTGCCCCTCGATCACCAGCAGGGCACCCAGCCCCAGCACCAGCGACTGCAGGCACAGGCGCAGCGACTTGCTCACCGCGGTGATCACCGCCGAGGTATCGCTGGCCTGGTTTTGCAGGTTCAGAAAGCGCGAATGCAAGGCAAACCAGCGCTGGCGCAAGGCGCCAAGCATGCCCATGGCCTGGATGCTCTCGGCATTGTGCAACTGGCTGCTGGCCAGGTGCGTGGACTGCTGCTGGAAACCGCTGGCCTCAACCAGCGGCTTGTGAGTCAGGCGTTCGTTGAGCACCGCCAGGGCGATCAGCAGCAGCGCCCCGGCGCAGGCCATGACACCCAGCCAGACGTTGAAGAGGAAAATCACTGCCAGATAAATCGGAAACCAGGGTGCGTCAAAGAAGGCAAACAGTGCAGGACCGGTGACAAATTGCCTCACTTGCGTGAGGTCGTTAAGTGCTTGCCCGGCCTGCCCGTCGCCCTGGCGCAAGTTGCGTTCAAAGGCCGCACGGTAGACGTTGAGGTTAAAGCCCTGCTCCAGCTGGTTGCCAACCCGGATAACAATAAAACTGCGGATCGCTTCCAGCGCGCCGATAAACACGAAGAAGCCGACTACCATCAACGTCAACATCCACAGGGTTGTTTCGTTTTGCGAAGACAGTACCCGATCATACACTTGCAGCATATAAATCGAGGGCACCAACATAAGCAGGTTAATCAACGCGGTAAAACAACCCACACTCAATAGCGTGGACTTGTGATCGGCCAGTGCTGCCCACAGGGGTGCCCCGGCTTTATGAGTCGGCTTGTTCATTGTCCGCCTTTCTATCCCTGAAAAATCGGCAATCGCCTACAAGGCTTTATTCTTTATTCTTACGTTCCAGCAAGAGTATCTTTCCGGATATGGAAGTCCATTTGAAGATACCTGGCTTATAACGGTTAAAGTGCACCATCGCGCTACCGCTGCCATCAAGCAAAGCCAGCGTATCAGTGGTCGGCAGCCAGCCGCTGGGGCGCTGCCCAATCAGCCCTGCTACGCATTCGAGATCGCCGCGCAAGGTTTGCGCTGCATCCAGGTGCATTTCACAACCCGCGGCTCGATCGTTTTCGGGGTAAAGCATCCAGTCACCGGCCAGTTGCGCGGGCGTGGGGAGTAGCAGGCTGCTTGCCATACCGACCTCGGTCATCAACATCAGGGGAATCGCGCCGAGCGCGATCATTCGCTTCAAAGCCATTATCTGTCCGCCTCGGAAAAGGCGGCGCATCGGCGCCGCCCTTTCAGTTTGCTATCAGACCACGATATCCGTGGCGACCGCCTGACCTACAGTGGTCACCAGGAAATCAGACAGGCTGTTGCCGGTGAAGTCGATCGACAGGCTACCGAGGTTGCTTGCCTGATCGAAGCTAAGCACCGCTTCGCCGGCATGGCCGGTGAAGGCATCAACGAACTGCAGCGGCAGCTTGTTGACGGCAAAGGCCGACATTGCCGACAGATCGATCTTGTCCTGACCGCTGACGAAATCCATGATCCGGTCGGGATTGCTCGGGGTCGAATCGCTGCTGGCAGCGAAGATGAAGGTGTCGGAACCGGCACCACCCCAGAGTTTGTCGGCACCGCCGCCGCCATAGATGATGTCGTTGCCGGCACCACCCTTGAGCTCGTTGGCCACGGCGTTGCCGATCAGCAGGTCGTTGCCCGAGCCGCCGATGGCGTTCTCTACAATGGCACCCTTGGCAATGGAAATATTGCCGATCATGCCGCCGACGTCGGAGAACGACGCGTCATTGAGGTTGATCTTCTGGTTCTGGGTAAAACCGGAGAAGTCCAGGGTGTCGTTGCCGCCACCGTCCCACACCGAGAAGACGATTTTCGACGAGGCCGAGGTGGCCGAGTAGAAGTCGCGGTCAGCGGTGGAGTTGAAGCCGTACACGGTGTCGCCGGAGCGGGTCGCGTAGTTGGCGCCATAGAGCTTCTGGATGGCGGCGATGTCATCCATCAGCGGTGCCGAGGAGTACACCTGCACACCGCCCTTGGTGAAGTTCTGGCTGGTGTTGCTCTCGCCCCAGTAACTCATGACGCTGTAGCCACGGGTGTCCTGGCCGTAGGTAGCATCGGCATAGGTCGGGTAGCCTTCGCCGGCGTTGTAGTCGCCGGGGTGGGACAGGCCCAGGACGTGGCCGATTTCGTGGGTCAGGGTCTGACGGCCGTAGTTGCCGTTTTCCGGGTTGACGTTGGCCTGGTACTGATTGTTGATCAGGTACCAGGATTCGCCCTTGTGCGAGCCCGGACCGTCGAACGGCAGGTAGGCGAATGCCGCGCCGCCGGTGCTGCCATCGCTGTAGTTGCCGAAGGTCATGTGACCGTCGCCGCCCGAGGCGCCTTCCTTGAAGGTGACCTTGGCCACGTCCGCCCAGGACTGCATGGACAGTTTGGCCTGGGCTTTCTGCTGCGCGGAAAAGGCGCTGAACGAGCCCAGCCCCTGACCATAGAAGTCAGAAGGTGCCTTGGTCAGGAAGGTATAGGTCAGGCTGATGGTGCCGTCCTTGTTCAGGTCTTTCCAGGCAGCGCCGTCGCGCAGCAACTGGGTAGCGGCCTGGTCGACCGAGAACGAAGGTTTGCCATTGACTGTCGCACTGCCGCCGCGATCATATTGATGGCCGAAACTATTGATCAGGCTGTAAGCGGAACTTGCACCGTGCGGTTGCAATACAGAGCCAGCTGAAACAATAGCGCTTTCTTTGACTTTCGACATACAGACACTTCCTTGTTTACAAAAAAGCAGTTGTTGTCCGATAGGACGCTCCTGCGGCGAGATCGTCCTATCACTCGCCTGAATGAGGCGGGGAAAAACTGACACAGGTGGAATTGAACTGTCCAGCTTTTTTTGACGTAAATTTTCAATAAGACTAATTGTTTATTGTCCTACACGCGCAAACCCTTGATTTAGCCAGTGCGTATACATTTGCGCAAACGACGATATATCGAGACTGACAAAAACCCCGGCCCTAGACGAAAACTGACCTGACAGTTTTAGTTGCATAATCGAAGTTTAATTATAAGAATGCGACATGCCGTTATAACCCGGTGATTCTGAGCCTTTACTTTTTTGTGACAACTAGCGGGTGACCCTCCGTCGGCTGGCCATTGACTTGTGACGGGCCCGGGCGCTGAGTAGGGATTGGTCAACAGCCCTTTCAACCTGGATGCCACTATGACAAGACTCACGGTTCAATCCGGCGATTTCTTGCAAGGTGAAGGCGAGTACCGCAATGGATCGCTCACACTCAAGACCGCCCGCAGCCCCTCACCTGGCGAGAAAATCGCCCTGACCCGCATTACCGATCTGATCGTCGCCAATCAGGAATCCAGCCGCAGCCTGAGCAGTGCGCTGGGCTGGGGCGTTGCCGGCGCCCTGGTGGCCGGCCCGGTCGGCCTGATCGCCGGCCTTTGGCTAGGCGGCAAGGAAGAAGAGGTGACCTTCCTGGCGACCTTCAAGGATGGTCGCAAGCTGATGGCCATCACCGACAAGAAGACCTGGTCGAAAATCGACGGCAATTGGCGACGCCACAGCCAGGCGGCAGCGAACGGCTGAATCCGCACAGCCCTCGTACGTTCATGGTCATGACAATCGATTGAAAACAGGGGCGCCGCCAACCGGTCGCCCCTGCTAAGATTGCGCCCCCGCCTGCCCGGCGCAATACCCGGCAGGCTTTCGCCACCCGGGCTCGCGCCCCTCATCGCCTATCGGGCAAATACGCCCTGCCGGACAGCAGCCGATCGATACCGGCGCGTTCGCGTTCGTTTTCAAGGAGCTCCTGCATGACCCTGCCTCGCCCTCGCCTGCCCTTGCGCCTGCTCGGCCTGAGCCTGGCCCTGCCGGCTACACACAGCCTGGCCGAGGACAGCATCACCCTGGCCCCGCTGCAGGTGTCGCAGGTCTATAGCGAGGGGTACCAGGCCCGCGAAGCTGCGGTCGGCGGTTTCCAGCCGGCGCCACTGCTCGATACGCCGGCCTCGATTGCAGTGTTCAACGAGCAACTGCTGGCCGACCGCCAGGTGCGCAAGCTCAGTGAAGTGCTGCAAAGCGATGCCTCGGTGGGTGAAAGCTATGCGCCGATCGGATACTACGAAAACTTCAACGTGCGCGGCTTCGAGCTCAACGCCGCCAGCAGCTACAAGATCAACGGCCAGACCATCGCCGGCGAGCAGAACGTGGCGCTGGAGAACAAGCAACAGGTCGAGTTGCTCAAGGGCCTGTCGGGCTTGCAAAGCGGCGTGTCGGAACCCGGTGGCCTGATCAACTACGTGACCAAGCGCCCGGAGGATGTGCGCTCGGTGACGGTTTCAAGCAACGAACAAGGCGAGCGCTACCTGGCCACCGACCTCGGCGGCTGGTTCGGCAGCGAGCGTCAGTTCGGCCTGCGCGCCAACCTGGCGCATGAGGACATCCGCAGCTACGTCGACCACGCCGACGGCAAGCGCGACTTCGCCTCGCTGGCCTTCGACTGGCAGATCAACCCCGACGCCGTGCTGCAGCTGGATGCCGAATACCAGCAGCGCGAGCAGCGTTCGGTGCCGGGCTACCAGTTGCTCGGCGGCAACAGCCTGCCCCACGGCATCGACCCGCATGACCGCCTGGCCTATCAGCACTGGGCCAACCCGGTGAGCATCGACTCGCTGAACCTTGGCGGGCGCTTCGAATATCGCTTCAGTGACAACTGGACCGGCAGCGTCAGCGCCTCGCGCAGCAAGGTGGTGATCGATGACTACAGTTCGTTTGCCTGGGGGTCGAGTGAAGGCGTCTACTTCAGCGAGGCAGGCGACTATGACATTTATGACTACCGCAGCCCCGACGACACCCGACGCACCGATGAGGCTCAAGTGGCGCTCAATGGCCGCTTCGACAGCCTGGGCGTTGGCCACGAGCTGACCATCGGTAGCAGCGCTCAGCGTCGAACCCTCGATCAGCGCCCCTATTTCAACGAGTGGATCGGCAGCGGCAACATCTATCAACAAACGCCGGCGCTGGAGCCGTCTGAAAAAACCCCTGGCCACAGCACCCGCAGACTCGACAGCCGCCAATACGGGATATTCGCCAGCGACCGCATCAGTTTCAATGAGCACTGGCAGACCGTGCTGGGCGCACGCCTGGTGCGCCTGGATGAAAAAACCTTCGGCGAAGATGGCAACTCAGGCCGCCACACCCGCGACTACCAACTGTTGCCCAATGCCGCGCTGATCTACAAGCCGCGCCCGGACATCGCCCTGTACACCAGCTATAGCAAGGGCCTGTCTTCCGGCGGTACTGCGCCGTGGTTCGCTAGTAACGGTGCCGAGATTCTTGCGCCGACCCTGTCCCATCAACTGGAAGTCGGCATCAAGCGCGACTGGCAACGCCTGAGCCTGAGCGCCGCGCTGTTCCAGCTGCGCCAGGCCTATCAGTATTCACAACCTGACGGTGCCGGTGGTTTCACCTATGTGCAGCAAGGCCAGCAAAAAAACATCGGCCTGGAGCTGGGCGCCAGCGGCTGGCTGACCTCCAACCTGCAGATCAACGCCAGTGCTGCGGCAATTCGCGCGCGGGTCAAAAACAGCGGCACGGCGGACTACGAAGACCATCAGGCGCTCAACGTACCGAACTTGCGCGCTGCGGTGCAGGCCGACTACAGCCTGCCGATCCCGGGCCTGGCCCTGCTCGGCGGTGCGCGCTACAGCGCCAGCAAGTACGCCAATCAGGCTGGAACGGTTGAGGTCGGCAGCTATGCGGTGTTTGACCTGGGCAGCCGTTACAGCACCAGGATTGGTGGTTACGACACGGTGCTGCGGCTGATGGTGGATAACGTCTTCGACAAACGCTACTGGCGCGATGCCGGGGAGTACCTGGGGGATGGTTATCTGTTTCAGGGGGCGCCGCGCACTGCACGGGTTTCGGCGTCTGTGAGCTTCTGAGGGGCTCATCGCGGGTCGACTTGACCCGCGATGAAGACACCGCCGTCAGAACGGCTCGCTACCCTCGCGAATTTCCACTTCCAACACCTCACCCAACGCCACCAGCTGCGTCGCCACGTCCCTGGTGGTAATGAAACCGCTGTAGCAGTCACCATCGGTAGACCAGTTCCACAGCACCAGGCCCTGCTTGTGCAGTTCGTCGTGGGCGGTGACCATCAGTTCGGGCACCGTGGTGCCTTCGAGGAAGTCTTCATCTTCCGCGTCCTCGACGCCGAACGTAACGTCGGCATCCCGTGCCTCGGCCAGCTGCTGCACGCTCTGCACGAATGACTCGGTGTCTTTCCAGTCGACAAAGAACACCGACTCCCAGTCCGCCACGTCCTTGACGATGTACATCAGTTGCTGCGGATCGTCCTCGAATTCCTCGATGTCGTCTTCATCCAGCTCGACCTCGCGCAGGGCCTGGACATGCTGGCTGGCCATTGCCGCCGACGGGCTGACCAAGGTCAGCAATTGTTCGGCGGCGAGGATCTGCGCCTTGGTAAAACATTCTTTGAGCATCTGAAACATCCTTTTTCATGGGCAAAACAAAAAGCCCCCGACCTTGTTCAGGTCGGGGGCTTTTCTAGATATGGCGGTGAAGAAGGGATTCGAACCCTTGATACAGTTTCCTGTATACACACTTTCCAGGCGTGCTCCTTCAGCCACTCGGACACTTCACCGTTTCTCTTCAAGCAGTTCAGCCTGTCGAGGCGCGCTAATGTAGTCGAAAGAGGTTCTGATGGCAAAGGTTTTTTTCAGAATATTCATGCGCTTAAGCCATTCAAGCAAAAAACCACGGTACACAGGGCAAAGCCGCCATTCTCTGGCGTGCTTTGACAGCGCCGATTCACCTACTCCCGTCAGCACGAGCGAACGGGCCGTCAAGCTGACCGGTCAGTCAGTCACAGCGCTTTACCTCGGGCACTTGCCTGAGTAACGTCTGCCCCACTCCCCTTTAAGGAACTCTGTCATGAGTGAGCTGATTACCTACCACCTCGAAGACGGCATTGCCACCCTGACCCTGAACAACGGCAAGGTCAACGCCATCTCGCCTGACGTCATCAAGGCCTTCAATGCCGCTCTCGACCAGGCCGTGCAGGACCGCGCGGTGGTAATCATCACCGGCCAGCCCGGCATTCTGTCCGGCGGCTATGACCTCAAAGTCATGACCGCAGGCCCTAAAGAAGCCGTCAGCCTGGTCACCGCAGGCTCGACCCTGGCCCGGCGCATGCTTTCGCACCCGTTCCCGATCATCGTCGCCTGCCCGGGCCACGCGGTGGCCAAGGGCGCTTTCCTGCTGCTCTCGGCCGACTACCGCATCGGTGTCGAAGGCCCGTTCAGCATTGGCCTTAATGAAGTGCAGATCGGCATGACCATGCACCACGCCGGTATTGAACTGGCCCGCGATCGACTGCGCCGTGCAGCATTCCACCGCTCGGTGATCAATGCCGAGATGTTCGACCCGGTCAGCGCCGTGGACGCCGGTTTCCTCGACAAGGTCGTGCCGGTCGAGCAACTTCAGGAAGCTGCGCTGACTGCCGCCCGGCAGTTGAAGAAGATCAACATGAACGCCCACAAGCACACCAAGCTCAAGGTGCGCAAAGCTCTGCTGGAGCTGCTCGACGACGCGATCATCCGCGACCAGGAACACCTCGGCTGACCCCCTACCAAGGCCTGATTGCAACTAATTGTGTAATCAGGCCTGTCCCGCCCAATGAGCGTTTGCCGATAGAAGTGCACACCCGTACACTGCGCCGCGTTTGCCTGGTGTGAGTCGTACGAATGCTTTTTATTATCCGCATGTTCCTGTTGGGGCTGCATTTTCTCCTGGCCGGTATTCTTGGTGTGCTGGTCGGCCTGTGCCGACCGTTCAACCCGGACAACAGCCGAATTTGTGCACGCCTTTACGGCCTGCCCGCCACCTGGCTGATGCGCCTTGAGATCAAGGCCGAGGTCGGCCCGCTGTTCGACCAGCCGCCGGGCTGCGTGATCATCGCCAACCACCAGTCCAACTACGACTTGTTCGTGCTCGGCCATGTGGTGCCGCCGCGCACCGTGTGCATCGGCAAGAAGAGCCTGAAATGGATCCCGCTGTTCGGCCAGTTGTTCTGGCTGGGCGGCAACGTCCTGGTCGATCGCGGCAATGCCTACCAGGCGCGCCGGGCCATGCAGACCACCACCCGCACCCTGAGCGAAGACGACACCTCGATCTGGGTGTTCCCCGAAGGCACGCGCAATGCCGGCGAGCATCTGATCACCTTCAAAAAGGGTGCCTTCCACATGGCCGTGGAAGCCGGTGTGCCGATCGTGCCGGTGTGCGTCAGCCGCTATGCCAGCCGCCTGAAGCTCAACGGCTGGCGGCGCAGCAAGGTCATAATCCGTTCGCTGGCGCCGATCGCCACCAGCGGCCTGACCCAACAGGATGTGCCGGCCCTGGCCGAACAGTGCCGCCTGCAGATGCAACACTGCATCGATCGCATGGAAAGTGAACTGACCCAGGCGTGAACGGTTGCCGAATCGTGCCGGTCATACCAAGCTACTGGCACGGTTAACAGAAGAAGCGGACAACCATGGGTCGAGTCGTTGCGGCGGCGGTGTACAGCGCCGGCAGAAAAGTCACCAATATCAGCCTCGATGAAGGCAGCCAGTGGGCAAGCAAACCCGGGCATTTTGTCTGGATCGGCCTGGAAGAGCCCAACGCCCAGGAACTGGCCAACCTGCAACGCCAGTTCAACCTCCATGAGCTGGCCATCGAGGACGCGCTGGAAAAGCACAGCCGGCCCAAGCTCGAGACCTTCGGCGATGCGCTGTTCATCGTCACTTATTCGCCAGTGCGCCATGAAGGCAAGCTGGAGTTCATCGAAACCCACATCTTTGCCGGCAACGGCTACATCATCACCGCCCGCAACGGCCACTCGAAATCCTACGCCCTGGTGCGCCAGCGCTGCGAGGCCCGGCCGCTGCTGCTCGAGCACGGCGAAGACTTCGTGCTCTACGCCCTGCTCGACTTCGTCACCGAGAACTACCAGCCGGTCAGCGAAGCCATTCATGGCGAGATCGAGGAGCTTGAGCGCAGCGTGCTCAGCGGCTCGCTCAAGGAAGAAGACATCCAGCGCATCCACAGCCTGCGCCGCGACATCCTGCGCCTGCGCCGCTATGTGGCGCCGATGGTCGAGGTCAGCGAAGAACTGCAGCGTCTGACCTTCCCGTTCATCGACAAGAACATGCGCCCGTACTTTCGTGACGTGCAGATCCACGTCACCCGGCAGATGGAGGACCTGGCAGGGATTCGCGACATCGCCAGCCAGACCATCGAGATCGGCATGCTGCTGGAGTCGTCACGCCAGAGCATCGTGCAGCGCAAGTTCGCCGCCTGGGCGGCGATCCTGGCCTTCCCCACCGCCGTGGCGGGGATCTACGGGATGAACTTTCAGAACATGCCGGAGCTGAGCTGGCACTATGGCTACTTTGCCGTGCTGGGCGGGATCGCCGTGGGCTGCACGGCGCTGTACGCCAGCTTCAAGCGCTCCGGCTGGCTGTAACGGCAGGCCTCAGGCCGAACTGCCCTGGGGCTTGTGCGCGACGAAGCGCATCATCCATTCGGCCACCGTGCTGCCCTGGTGCTGCTGCGCCAGGCTGTCGATGCCCTTGCGGTAGACCTCCTGGCCGAGGCTGTCCTGGCGCAGCTCGAGCAGCGCCCGCGAATAGTCGTGGATGAACTCCGGGTGGCCCTGAAAGCACAGCACCTGGTCGCCGATGTGATAGGCGGCGTTCGGGCAGAAGTCGCTGGAGGCAATCACCGTGGCGTTCTCCGGCAGGCGGGTGACCTGGTCCTGATGGCTGATCAGCAAGGTCAGCTCTTCGACCTGTGGGCTCATCCACGGCGCCTTGGCGTTCATCACATAGCGGTGGGTACCCACCCCCCAGCCTTGGTGCGCGCGCTCGCTCTTGCCGCCCAGCAGCAGCGCCAGCAGTTGATGACCAAAACACACGCCAAGCAGTTTGTCGCCACGCTGATAGCGCTCCAGCAGGAACGCCTTGAGCTTGTGAATCCACGGATCATCACCGAACGAGTCGGCCTTGCTGCCTGTAACCAGGTAGGCATCGAACACCTCATCATCATCGGGGTATTTGCCTCTCAACACGTTGTAGACGCAAAACTCGGCGGCGATTGGCTGGCGGGTAAACAGCTGCTCGAACATCCGTCCGTAGCCCTGATACTGCTCGACCAGCTCCGGTCGCAGGACGTCGGTTTCCAGGATGCAGATGCGTAGCGACATAGAGATAGTCCTGAACGACAAAGGCGGGATTGCCCCGTAAAGCCTGCCCCGAATAAGGCGCGCAGGCAAGTATGATGCTCGGACGAACGGTCATGAGGTTGGGATCCACTTGCCGATGTGGCGCAGGCGTCTAGCAAGGGGAATGCTGGTGGATGGCCAAAGGCCTCATAGCGAAAAACATCTGAAGCGCAATAAGTACAGATTAAAGCGTTCTAAAACACGGGTGACGTTGACCCTAAGGTTAGCTGTATACCCATTAGCAACGGTTCGCGACTTAATGTTTCACCACGTTAAATGATGTTCGCCAGATCGACGACAAGGAAGCCTCTGGGCACTCAGGAATAACAACAAAAAGGCGGTCAGCCATGTTCAAACAACACAAAGTACGTCAAGCCGGGCTCATTCTCTTCGCCACTACGCTGCTGTTGATCCTGCCGAACCTTTCACGCCTGTTCGGCTGAGCGGCATGCCCTCTTCCCGCGGTTTGTGCCTGGCACAAGCCGGTTGTGTGCAGGTAATCTGCCGACCCTGATGGTTGGAGACTGCCCATGCGCCACTGTTTCAGCTTGTTGCTCGCCCTGCTGTGCCTGCCCCTGCAGGCGGCGCAGTTGACCCTCGACCTGGGCAACGGCAGACGCCACTGGCAGAGCGCCGAGTTGCTGGCGCATCCGCTGGCGCAGGATATCCAGATTGAAAACGACGTTTCCTACAAGCGAACCATGCATTACCGCGCGGTACCACTGGCTGTGCTCCTACAGGGAGTGCAGGCCGATGATCACCTGCAAGCCATTGCCCTGGACGGTTTCGCCGCCGAGATGCCCGCCGCGCCTTTGCTCAAGGACGTCCCTGCGCGGGCCTGGCTGGCCATTGAAGACCCGGCCAGACCCTGGCCGGCACTGGCCAAGGGCAAGCCCGGTGCCGGGCCGTTTTATCTGGTCTGGACCGACCCGCAAGCCGGGCGCATCAGCCCTGAGCAATGGCCTTTCCAGGTCGCCAGCATTCGCCGCCTGGCGGCAGTGGCCGAACGCTTCCCGGCCATGCGCCCGGCGCCAGGCATTAACGCCGACAACCCGGTCAACCAGGGCTTTGCCGTGTTCCAGAAGAACTGCCTGGCCTGCCATCGCCTCAACGGCGCCGGGGACGCCCAGTTCGGCCCGGACCTGAACCTGCCGCACAACCCGACCGAGTACTTCCAGGCCGATTTCCTCCGGCGCTATATCCGCGACCCGCAAAGCCTGCGCCAGTGGCCCCAGGCAAAAATGCCCGGGTTTGCCGCAGCGGTCATCAGCGATAGCGAGCTGGATGCGCTGCTGGCGTACCTGGCCCACATGGCCACGCGCAAACCCTGAGGCTCACTGCTGCTGGGCGTTGAGGGTCGGGGTCACCAGCACCTTGGCGTGCATCTGCTCGAAACCACCACCGCGGCGCATGCCGCGCACCGGGCAGGCATCCAGGTAGTCCAGGCCCACCGCCAGTTTCAGGTGGCGTTCAGGCCGGGCCAGTTGGTTGGTGACATCGAAGCTGTACCAGGCATCCTCCAGCCAGGCTTCGGCCCAGGCGTGGCTGGCCATCTGCTGGCTGTCGCTGTCGAACAGGTAACCGGACACATAGCGCGCCGGGATGCCCAGGCTGCGCGCGCAGGCCAGGAAGGCATGGGTGTGGTCCTGACATACCCCGGCGCCGCCGGCAAACGCCTGGGCGGCGCTGGTATCCACGGCGGTGCTGCCGGGCCTGTAGGCCATGCGCTGGTTCAGGGCATTCATCAGTTCGATCAACGTCGAGCGGTCACGGCGCTTTCGGCATTGCTGGCTGGCGAAGGCACGCAAGGCTTCGTCAGCTTCGGTCAGGCGGGTGAAGCGCAGGAACGGCAGCGGCGATTGCAGCTCGTGCTCGGCCTCGCGGCTTTCATCAATGTCGACCAGGCCACGGGCGCCGATGACCAGGTCCGAATGTGGCTCTTCCAGGCTCAGCACATGCAGGATGTTGCCGAACGGGTCCAGTTGCGCGCGCACCGGCCGCGGCAGGTCCAGTTGCCAACTGAGCACCTGTTGACGCTCGCTGTCGTGCGGAGTCAGACGCAGGTACTGGATGCTGGCACGCACCTGGTCTTCGTAGTGGTAGGCGGTTTCGTGGCTAATGGTCAGTCTCATACGGCCTCCAGGTAGGCGCTGTGAATGGCGTTGCCCAGTTCACGCACCAGCGGGATGTAATGGGTCAGCCAGGGATGCAGGCCTTCGGCAAGGATTTCATCGATCGAGGTGTAGCGCAGGCGCGCGTCCACCTCGGCGGCCAGGCGCTGGGCCGGGCGGCCGTTGCCGCCGGGCAGGCTGGCGAGGATCAGGTCGATTTCCTCGGTGCAGGCACGCAGCGAGCGCGGCACGTCGGCGCGCAACAGCAGCAACTCGGCAACATGGCGAGCGGCCGGTGCATCACGGTAGATTTCGGTGTAAGCCTCGAATGACGACAGCGCGCGCAGCAAGGCGCTCCATTGGTAGTAACCGCGCGCCGAGCTGTCGCTGACCGCCTCGGCCTCGTCGCCAAGCATCTCGTAGCGGGCATCGAGCAGGCGCAGGGTGTTGTCGGCGCGCTCGATGAAGGTGCCCAGGCGAATGAAGCGAAAGGCGTCGTTGCGCATGATGGTGCCGTAAGTGGCGCCACGGAACAGGTGCGAGCGTTCCTTGATCCACTCGCAGAAACGGCTCATGCCATAACGGCCCAGGCCTTGCTCGGCGATGCCACGAATTTCCAGCCAGGTGGCGTTGATGTTTTCCCACATGTCGGCGGTGATCCGCCCACGTACCGCATGGGCACTGGCCCGCGCGGCACCCAGGCAGCTGTAAATGCTCGCCGGGTTTTCTGGGTCGAGGGCGAAGAAGTGCAGCAGGCGTTCGGCATGCAGCTGGCCATGGCGCTCGAGGTAGTCGTCGAGGGTACCGGTGATCAGCAGCGGCATGGCCATTTCATCCAGGCCATCGCCGCGCCCGTCTTGCGGCATCAGCGACAGCGAATAACTGACATCGAGCATCCGCGCGAGGTTTTCCGCCCGCTCCAGGTAACGCGACATCCAGTACAAATCAGAGGCAGTTCTACTCAGCATGACTTAATCCTCGACCACCCAGGTGTCCTTGGTGCCGCCGCCCTGGGACGAGTTGACCACCAGCGAGCCCTCGCGCAGCGCGACCCGGGTCAGGCCGCCTGGCACCACCCGGGTCTCGCGCCCGGACAGCACGAACGGGCGCAGGTCGATATGCCGCGGGGCGATGCCGTTTTCGACAAAGGTCGGGCAGGTCGACAGCGACAGCGTCGGCTGGGCGATATAGGCCGCTGGCCGGGCCTTGATCCGGGCGGCGAACGCCTCAATCTCGGCACGGCTGGCCGCCGGCCCCACCAGCATGCCGTAGCCGCCGGAACCCTGGGTTTCCTTGACCACCAGCTGCGGCAGGTGCGCCAGCACGTGGGACAGTTCTTCAGGCTTGCGGCACTGCCAGGTCGGCACGTTCTTGAGGATCGGCTCCTCGTCGAGGTAGAAGCGGATCATGTCGGTGACATAGGGGTAAATCGACTTGTCGTCGGCTACCCCGGTGCCAATGGCATTGGCCAGCACCACGTTGCCGCAGCGATAAGCCGCCAGCAGCCCGGGCACACCGAGCATCGAATCGGGGTTGAAGGCCAGCGGGTCGAGGAAGGCATCGTCCAGGCGCCGGTAGATTACATCGACCGCCTTAGGGCCGTCGGTGGTGCGCATGAATACCCGCTCGTCACGCACGAACAGGTCGGCGCCCTCGACCAGCTCGACGCCCATCTCGCGGGCGAGGAAGGCATGCTCGAAGAAGGCGCTGTTGAAACGCCCGGGCGTCAACACCACCACGCTGGGGTTGTCCAGCGGGCTTGAGCTCTTGAGGGTATCGAGCAACAGGTTGGGGTAATGATCGATCGGCGCGATGCGCTGGGCCGCGAACAGCTCGGGGAACAGGCGCATCATCATCTTGCGGTCTTCAATCATGTAGCTGACGCCGCTGGGGGTGCGCAGGTTGTCTTCGAGCACGTAGTAACTGCCATCACTGTCGCGCACCAGGTCGACCCCGGAAATGTGCGAATAGATGTCGCGGTGCAGGTCCAGGCCCTGCATCGCCAGTTGGTACTGCTCGTTGGCCAGCACCTGCTCGGCCGGAATGATCCCGGCGCGAATGATGCGCTGGTCGTGGTACAGGTCGGCTAGAAACAGGTTCAGCGCCTTGACCCGCTGAATGCAGCCCCGTTCGACCACCCGCCATTCACTGGCCGGGATGCTGCGCGGGATGGTATCGAAGGGAATCAGGCGCTCGGTGCCCTGCTCGTCGCCATAGAGGGTGAAGGTGATGCCGGCGCGGTGGAACAGCAGGTCGGCTTCACGTCGACGCTGGGCCAGCAGCTCTGGCGGGGTTTCGGCCAGCCAGCGGGCGAATTCCCGGTAGTGCGGACGGACCTGGCCGTCAGCGGCGTACATTTCGTCATAAAAGGTGCGGATCATGCCGAACTCCTTGTCACCCGTGCACCGGAGCCATCGCAAGCCCCGTGCCAGCGGCACAATTCCTTGTTATTCAGTATGTTGCGTTTTAAACGAAGAACGGTCGCACCAGATCTGTGCAACCGCTGCGCTCGCTTTGACGGCGGCGCCTCATTGCGAAGCGCCGCGCTTGCTTGCCGGTCAAGCCAGTTGACGTTCCTGCTTGACGCCCCAGCCTTCTATTTCTCCGCCCAGCGGGGCGATCACCGCTTCGAAATCCTGTTCGAATTCGCCGATACCGCCATAGGTTGCAAACATCACCTTGCTCAGCTCCAGGTGCCAGGCGCCATCATCGCGCTCGTGGACCTGGGCACTGAGTGATTCGCCGCGAAACTTACCTGCCGCTCGCCGCGCCCGTGCCTCGTCCGGAAAGACCGCATAAAACTCGATGGGATGAATCTGCGCGAAGTTGAACCCCCCTTCTTTCATCCGACGCAAGACCGTGCTGCTGATGTCCTCGTATTGGCTGCTCATGAATCGTCCTCCTCATTACCGATGGATAGACTTTCAGTGCAAAACGCACCTGCCCGCCACACAAGCCGTGCGGGGGCAATTCGAGCTGTTGCGTGACGTGGATCGGCAAGCCCGGACAATCAGAAAAAATCGCCCGACCTTGTCTGCAGCGTAGCGCCTGATTGCCCAGCGTGCCAGCCGGCATGCGGGTTCAAGGCCCTTCAGTGATGGCAGTGATCTCCACCCCGTTCTGCTCCTTCAGCCATTTGGCCGTTGGCGAGGTTTCGCGGTCCTGGAAATCATTGAGGTCCAGCTCGCCCAGGACCGGAAACAGATGGGAGCGAATCAGCCGCGCCGCCTCTTCGATACTCGGTTCCAGCTCTGCGCTGAGCGGCAGCGAGGTACGCTCGCCCTTCTGGTCAACGAAGGTAATGACCCATGCTTTCATTGGACTCTCCTCTGTACAGATGTTCAGGGTGAATCGGGCTTACCTTCCGTTGACCTCGATACAGCGGTGGTTGTTCAGTCTTCTTGCGGCTCGAAGCGATGAGCGCCTGGCAGCGCGCGTATGCTTTGCAGCGTGCGTAGAAAATCGTCCCTGGAAGGCTCGAACTGCAGCGGCGGCTCGGAGTGTTCATCGGTCACTCCCAGCACCACAGTGGGCTGGTAGCCGGAGCCCAAGGCGCCGGCGACCATCCTGAACGTTTCTGTGGCCGCCGGCTTCAAACTGTCAGGCTCATAGACGCGAAAGCGTGCACCGCCGAACCTGCCCTTGGCGGCGCCGATCCGCACGCTTGAGGGCCCGAACTTATCGACGCTGATCTGCAGCGGAAACGGGTTGGCAATCAGTCGATCCAGCAGCATCGGCACCATCTCGACGGCCTTGTCACTGTCACTGCTCATGCTCAGGCGGTGCAACAGGTTCGGGTTGTCTGCGGGGTTGAGGCCCAAGGTGATGGCATGGCGCGGCGTGCCATCATCGGCAATGAAGCCGAAGGGCACACAGAAGCCGTTGTCCTGGGGAATTTCGTATTGCTTGCGGATGCGGAACGCGGCCAGCACAGCGCGCGCCCTGGGCTCCAGCCGGGCCAGCGCCGGGGTGTCTGTCGCGGTATTGGCGCCACTGTAGAACTTGAATCGGTAGATGCGTTGATCGCGCCACAGGTAGGCAGTCAGATTGCCTTCATACCAGTTTGCAGAGGCGTCCGGCACACCCAGCTCGATAAAGCGCTCATGCTCGTACTCTACATCGGTCGGCCATTGCGCCTGCTCCTCGAAGAAGGCATCGCGCTCGACCTGCAGCTTCGCCACCGATCGCCCCTCGGCAGTAAATTGCTTGATCATGTCGTCAAGCACCACCAGTTGCGAAGTCACATAGCCTATGCGCTGGAGCTTTTCACGCAAGTCGTAGTACTGATCACTCAGGGCCCTGTAGCGCGTTTCGTCGTCACGGCTCGCAGAGATGGCGGCATCCAGCGCCTCCATCTGCGCCTTCACCACCCGCTCCTGCGCCGGGCCACGGGTGAGACCCTGCACATAGCGGATCTGTTCGTAGAGTGCACGGGTGGTCAACGGGCTGACCTCAATGTCGACCAGAAAGGGCAGCTCGCCGGTCAACCCTTCGCCGTAGGCAATCTGCTTGTCCCCAGGGGTTATTGTGGGAGTGGGGAGCTCGAAATTGTAGTACTGCCAGTAGCCACTGGAAGTGTGCCAGGCAATGTCCTTGGGCACATCGAACTGCACCCGGCCCATGCATTCGGTACGCCAGCCGGGGGGCGTCTGGTAATCCGCCGGTGCAACATCGGCCAGCGCCAACAGTGAATGGCACAGGCCGGCAAACAATACGAACACGCGCACGCAAAAATCCTTTTTTGATGGGCGCCGTTGCAGCCCCCGCTTCCTCAAGCGCGCGATTTGAGCATCCATGGCCCAGAAAGCCAAGACCCCGGCAAGCCGGGGTCCTGTTTACAGCACCAGCAACGTCGTTATTCCGGGGTGCCGTGCACTACACCCGCGGTGTTATCCAGCAGGCTCTTGGTCGCGGTCTGGATGAACGACTCAAGCTTGTGGGTCAGCTCGGTCTGGTCCGGGGCTTCGATCAGCTCGGCCTTGAAGTTGGCGCCCAGCTCGTAGCGGTACATGCGTGGCGACATGTCCTTGGACTCGATCAGGATCCGGTCGCCCTTGACCAGCCCGACGATCTGCTCGCTGCCCGATGGCTTGATCATGCCGAAGCCCTGGTCACCGGCTGGCAGGTTGAGCAGGTCACGGCCCCAGCACTGGTGACGGGTTTCGCCGCCCAGGCGGCCCATGATGGTCGGCACGATGTCGATCTGGGTACCCACGGTGTGGTTGACCGCACCGAACTTCTCCTGGATACCTGGGGCGATCAGCAGCAGCGGCACGTTGAAGCGCCCGAGGTCGAGCTCGGTGACCTGCTGGTGGTTGCCAAAGCCATGGTCGCCGACGATGACGAACAGGGTTTCCTTGAAGTAAGGCTCCTTGCGCGCTTTCTCGAAGAACTGGCCCAGGGCCCAGTCGGAGTAGCGCATGGCAGTCAGGTGCTCGTCCAGGCGGCCCTGGCCGGTAACCTTCTCGACCGGCAGATCCTTGGGCAGCGCATACGGCGTGTGGTTGGACAGGGTCTGCAGCAGCGCGTAGATCGGCTTCTTGCCATCGTGCTTGGCCAGCTCTTCGTTACCACGGTCGAACATGTCCTGGTCGGACACACCCCAGGTCGGGTCGGAGAACACCGGATTGACGAAGTCGTTACGGCCAATGAAGGTGGTCATGCCCTGGTTGCCGAAGAAACCGGACTGGTTGTCCCAGGCAAAGTCACCGTTGTAGACGTAGACGTCATCGTAGTCACGAGCACTGAGCAGCGCCGGCAGCCCGGACAGCTTGTGGCCACCTTCCGGGGTTTGCATCAGGTATTCGAAGCCCGGCAGGTTCGGGTAGCAGGCCATGGTGGCGAACATGCCCTGGTGGGTATGGGTGCCGTTGGAGAAGAAGCGGTCGAACAGCAGGCCCTCTTTCGCCAGTTTGTCGAAGTACGGGGTGATGTTGTTCGGGCTGCCCAGGGCGCCAACCGAATGACCGGCGAAGCTCTCCATGAGGATCACCACGACGTTCTTGATTGGCAGGGTGTTGTCCGCCGGCGGGGTGAAGTCACGGCGCACGGCGGCGCTGTCGGCATCGACCAGCTTGTCGTTGGCGGTCAGCAGCATGTCGCGCACGGTCTGGGTCGCCAGACCTTGCTCGATGGTCGACTTCCAGATGTTGGCGCGGTCTTCGCCGAAACGGCTCTTGGCCGCGTCGATCAGGGTCAGGGTGCCGTTCAGGCCCAACTGGTTGACGAAGTTCGAGTCGGTGGTGAAGGCATCACCCCAACGCATCGGCGGGCCCTGGCGCAGGGTACCGCGAGCGGCGATGACCGCTACCAGCAAGACCATGAAGAACACCACGCCGCGCACGTACCAGGGCGCAACGCTGCGCGTGCCGGCTACCTGGCTTTCATACCCGCCAGCAGGCCGGGTCAGGCGGTCGATGCCCTTGAACAACAGGCTCAGCAGCCAGGTGCCAAAAGCCCAGGCCAGCAGGTAGCGCACCACCGGGAAACCGTACCAGAGCATGCTCAGCACGGTTTTCGGGTCTTCCTTGACGTACTGGAACACCAGGCCGTTGAGGCGCTGATGGAACTCGCGATAGAAGTCCATCTCCATCAGGCCGAGGAACATGACAATGCTCGAGGCGATGGTCAGCCAGGCCCGGAACAGGCCGCGGGCAGCCATGGCGCGGGCACTGAGGATCGCCAGCAGCAGCGGGATGCTCAGGTACACCACAACCCGCAAGTCGAACCGCAGGCCATTGAGGAAACCCTCGGCTACGGTCGAGGTCGGCGTGTCGCCGATCATGTCGCTGTTGTAGACCAGCAACGCGAGGCGGACCAGGCTGAGCATCAGCATGATCACCAGCCCGCACAGCAGGGTGTAGGCCAGATGCGATTTCAGCGTCGGTTGCAACGGGCGCGACGCAGCCCGCTGTTGACTCAAGGCGTCCGTGTTAGCCATGAATTGGAAGATCCTAGGGTTCAGGTTCGAGGAAGGCGGTAAAACGAATCGGCAAATGTGCCCTAAACGCGAGCGCGTTGCACGGTCATTCGGCGAACGGATAATTGCGCGCGCAAATTGTCGGCAATCGTTTGTGAAAATTTCGTAATAGAATCAGGGTTATCCGCAGGGAGATCATTACCCCATGTTTTTTCGCTACCTACCAAGCCCGCTAGGCCCGCTGCTGCTGGCAGGCGATGAACAGGGCCTGCGCCTGCTGCACATGGACGCCGCCCAGCCCTGGGAACTGGCCGCGGACTGGCTGCCGGCCAGCAACCAGCTGGACGACGTGGCGCGCCAACTGGACGAGTATTTCGCGCGCAAGCGCGAGACCTTCGAGGTGCGTGTGGCGCCCCGCGGCACACCGTTCCAGTGCGAGGTTTGGCAGGCCCTGCAGCGCATTCCCTACGGCACCACCTGCAGCTACGGCGAACTTGCCCAGGCCATCGGCAACCCCAGGTCGGTACGGGCAGTGGGCACCGCCAATGGCGCCAACCCGATTGCCATCATCATCCCCTGTCACCGGGTGATCGGCAGCAATGGCACCCTCACCGGCTTTGCCGGCGGGATCGAGCGCAAGCAGATCCTGTTGGAACTGGAGGGGACCTGGCTGATCTGAAGATTATCTCGGGCTACAGCCGCACATTGCCCCGCGGCCCGGCTATCGCCCAGATAATCAGGCCCAGCACCGGCAGCAGCAGAATCAGCAGGATCCAGAGAATCTTGGCGCCCCCGCTGGCACCGCTTTTGATCACATTGATGATCGCCCAGATGTCCAGGGCGAGGATGATCAGCCCAACCAGGCTATTGAAGGTAGAACCCATGGTATTGCTCCCTTGGTCGCGTCTGCCCTCAGGATAGCTGGCTATCAGGCCCATAGAGGCGAATCGTTCGCCGCGCCCAGGCAGCGCTGGTTACACTCGAGTGATTGAATTGCGCCAGAGAGGTTCCTATGCCACCCGCCCACAGTCACAGCAGCCCCGCTCCCGTCCCCTTGTGGAACGCCTGGATGCAACAGGCACAAAGCAGCCCGTGGCTCAGCGCAGGCTTGGGCCTGAGCTTGCTGGCGGTGCTCGGCCTGCTGGTCGCCAGCGCGTGGAATGCCGTGCATGGCGACCACCAGCAAAACCTGCACATGGCCATGCTCGGCGGCCTCGCCGGATTTGCCGCCACCGCCCTTGGCGCAGTCATGGCAGTGGTGCTGCGCGAGGTCAGCGCGCGCACCCAGGATGTAATGCTCGGCTTTGCCGCCGGGATGATGCTCGCCGCCAGCTCCTTCTCACTGATTCTGCCGGGCCTCGACGCCGCGCGGGAGATCACCGGCAACGGCCCGTACGCGGCACTGACGGTAGTGGTCGGCATGGGCCTGGGGGTCTTGCTGATGCTCGGCCTTGACCGCTTCACCCCGCACGAGCACGAAAGTACCGGCCCCTGCGGCCCACAGGCAGAGCGGATCAACCGGGTGTGGCTGTTCGTCCTGGCCATCACCCTGCACAACCTGCCCGAGGGCATGGCCATCGGCGTCAGCTTTGCCAACGGTGACCTGAATGTCGGCCTGCCACTGACCAGCGCCATCGCCATCCAGGACATTCCCGAAGGTTTGGCCGTGGCGCTGGCACTGCGCGCCACCGGTCTTTCAACGTTCAAGGCGGCGCTGGTGGCCATCGGTTCTGGTTTGATGGAGCCCATTGGCGCAGTGATCGGCCTGGGTATTTCCACCGGCTTTGCCATTGCCTACCCGGTGAGCATGGGCCTGGCAGCCGGGGCGATGATTTTCGTGGTGTCCCACGAAGTGATTCCGGAAACCCACCGCAACGGCCACCAGACCTCGGCAACCCTGGGCCTGATGGGCGGTTTTGCGGTGATGATGTTCCTCGATACCGCCCTGGGTTAAACGTGCACGGCCACCCGCAGCGCTTCCAGGGCCGGCGCTGCGGCGATGCCAACTTCAGCACACAGCTCCAGCACCCGCGGCAGGTCGTCTTTGCCGACCAGCACCATCTGCAGCTCGTCATCGAGCAACTGGCTGAAGTTCATCAGCACATAGCCGCCGGCTTCCTTGTTCATCGCCCCCATCTGCACCTGGATGCGGTTAAGCGCGGTCAGCGCCTCGACTTTGGCCAGTTGCTTGGGCTTGAGGTTGAACGGCACGCTCTTGTCGAAAGAGTCGGTGATCTGCTGGAACAGATCTTGATAGCTATCAGCCTGGAACAACACGGTGTCGGGCAGGCTGCCGACCACAATCCACTCACCCAGCGGGATCGGGAAACTGTCGTCGTAGTTGATGTCCGGGTTGGCGGCGAGAAACGCCTGCGGGTCGGCATAGGCCTGGGCGGCTTCGTCGGCGATACGCGCGACTTCGTCCTCGCCCATGCAGCCAGCGCTGATTTTGCCGATGAGTTCGGCCAGTTGGAGTTTCATGAAGGGGCCCTGCGACGCTGAAAAAAGTCGCCAAGGATAGCCGCAAAAGGCCCCGTGGGGTTAGCCGAGCAGCTTGAGCAACTGCTCGGTGGTCTCGGGCGCGCCCATGGTTTGCGCCGCGCCCAGGGCATCGGTGCCACGAGCGTCGCGATGGCGCGGGTTGGCGCCCTGGGCCAGCAGGTAGTCGACAATCACCGTGCGGTTGAACATCGCCGCCATCATCAGCGCGGTGCGTCCATCGGCGGACGCGCCATCGACCTCGGCGCCCTTGTCCACCAGCAACTGGACCATCTCCAGGTTACCCTTGAAGGCCGCGCCGGCAATCGGCAACTGGCCCTTGTCATTGGCGATCTGCGGGTCGGCGCCGTGCTTGAGCAGTACCGCCACGGCATCCAGGTGCCCGTGGTAGCTGGCAAGCATCAGCAAGGTGTCGCCATTGCCATTGCGCAGGTTCACTGGCAAGCCGTTTTCCAGCAAGCGCCCGAGTATCACCGCGTCGCCCTTGCGCGCCCGGTCGAAGACCTCTTCGGCAAACGCTGCCGCCTCGTCGTCGTTCATCGGCGTTGGCCTGCGTTGGTCAGACATGGGGAACCTCCTGGCTATCGGAAAGGCCCAAGTCTTGAGCAGGGAGCGCGGCGGGTCAACGGTGGATAAGTCATGGCCATGACAGAAGAAATCTATTGGCCAAGGCGATACTGCAAAATGCACTGTGCAAAATGCACGACCATGCAGAATGCACGGCACACCTTTCCCAACTAAATCCTAAGCCATTGATTTATAAAGATTTTCTAAAATCAAAAAGCTGGCACAGTCGCTGCACCTGTCACTCCATGTCTGCCACTAACAGTCAGGAGCTGATATGGACCTCATCCAGGAAAAATTCGCCTCGGTATTCTCCGCCTACGATGTCACCACCCAGGCGCGCCCCGATGGCGGGATTCTGCTGACCCTGCGGGCAGCCGACGGTACCCAGACCAAGCGCTCGATTTCTTATGCCCAGCTGCATAGCGCCGAACAACTGTCGTGGGCGATCAGTGCGATTCGCCGCGACCTGGCTGAACAGGCCAGTGAGCTGCCGGTGATTTCGATGCTGCAAAGCCAGCAGCGGTTTGCCTTGCCGACTTATCGGTAACTTCGCGGGGGCAAGCCCGCTCCTACCTGTAGGAGCCGGCTTGCCCCGTGATGGCGTTTATCAGTCGTCAAGCCGCGGGAACATCTTGGCAATCGAATCGCCAGTAAACCGTACAAGCCCACCTTCCGGCCGGTTGAACACCCGGATCGCCACGAACCGCGGCTCCTCGCCCATGTCGAACCAGTGCCGAACCCCTGCCGGCACGCCGATCAAATCGCCCTTCTCGCACAACACCGCATAGATGTAGTCCTCGATCCGCAGGCTGACCAGCCCGCGCCCGGCGGCAAAAAAGTGCAGTCGCTCTTCGGCACAGGTGTGCTCATCGCGCAGGCTGGCATCCGCTTCGCGGCTTACCTCGACACGGGCGTAACCGGTCTCGGCTTTTAGCGCATCGATACTGGCTTGATAAGCGCCGATCAGTTGCTGGTCGCTGGCGCCCGCCTGAATCGGCGCGCCAGCCTGCCAACGGGCAAAACGCACGCCCTGCTCTTGCAGGGTCGCGCCGATGTCCTCCAGGTGAGTCAGTACCTTGTTTGGGGTGTCCGGGGTGGACTGGTGATACACGCTAAGGCTGCTCATCGGGGCAACTATCCTCTTTCATTCGAAGCGCAATGATAACGGCTGCAGCCAGGGCTGCGATGCTGGCAATACTAAAGGTGGTAGCCGGCCCCAGCAGGTTCCAGCTGTAACCCGAATACAGGGCGCCCAAGGCGCCGCCAGTGCCGGCCAGTGCGGCATATAACGCCTGCCCCTGACCTTGCTGGCGGGCCGCGAAGCTGCGTTGCACGAAGGCGATGGCGGCCGCGTGAAAACTGCCGAAGGTGGCCGCATGCAAGAGCTGGGCAAGCAACAGTACGCCCAGGTGTTCGGCAAAGTTGCCGAGCAACGCCCAACGCACTGCCGCCAGGGCAACGCTGGCCAGCAGCACCCGGCGCAGCGATACCCGCGCCAGGATCCAGCTCATGGCCAGGAACATCAGCACCTCGGCCACCACCCCCAGCGCCCAGAGCATGCCGATGGTGCCGCGGCTGTAGCCCAGGTGCTCAAGGTGCAGAGTCAGGAAGGTGTAGTACGGGCCGTGGCTCAGTTGCATCAGCGCCACGCACAGGTAGAACGCGGCAACCCCGGGGCTGGCCAGTTGCTTGAGAAAGCCGCCGCCGCTGGCCCGCTCATTCTGCCCCGGCGGCTGGGCATTGGGCACCCAGAGGCTGGCCAGGACGATACCGGCCATGATAATCACCAGCGCCAGCGGGTAGATGTCCAGGCTCAGCCAGTCGAACAAGCGGCCAAGCCCGACTACGGTGAGGATGAAGCCGATCGACCCCCACAGGCGGATCTGGCTGTAACGCGCGGTCTGCCCCTGCAGATGGGCCAGGGTGATGACTTCAAACTGCGGCAATACCGCATGCCAGAAGAACGCATGCAGGGCCATTACCAGCGCCAGCCAGGCGTAGCTCTTGGCGAAAAAGATCAGCGAAAAGGTCGCCAGGGTCGACAACGCCCCCAGGCGCACGATCAGCAGGCGCTGGCCACTGCGGTCACCCAGCCAGCCCCACAGGTTGGGGGCCACGCAACGCATCAGCATGGGAATGGCGACCAGCTCGCCGATGCGCGCGCTGGAAAAACCCAGATGATCGAAATACAACGCCAGAAACGGCGCGGTCGAACCAAGCAAGGCGAAGTAGAACAGGTAGAAGCTGGACAGCCGCCAGTAGGGAATCGCCGCCACGGCTCAGCGAGCCGCAGCGCGATTGGCCGAGGCCGGCATTACAGCTGGCCCAGTACCGGGGTGTTCACGCGTACCTCGGCGTTCTGCCCGCGATGGCGCAGCAGGTGGTCCATCAGCACGATGGCCATCATCGCTTCGGCGATCGGTGTGGCGCGGATACCCACGCACGGGTCGTGACGGCCCTTGGTGATGACCTCGACCGGGTTGCCATCGACGTCGATGGAGCGGCCCGGGGTGGTGATGCTCGACGTCGGCTTGAGGGCCAGGTGGGCAACGATCGGCTGGCCGGAGGAAATACCGCCAAGAATGCCGCCGGCGTTGTTGCTGAGAAAACCCTCCGGGGTCAGCTCGTCACGGTGTTCGGTGCCGCGCTGGGCGACGCTGGCAAAACCTGCGCCGATCTCCACGCCCTTGACTGCGTTGATGCTCATCAGCGCATGGGCAAGCTCGGCGTCCAGGCGATCGAAGATCGGCTCGCCCAGGCCCGGCATGACACCTTCGGCGACCACGGTGATCTTTGCCCCGACCGAATCCTGGTCACGGCGCAGCTGGTCCATGTAGGCCTCAAGCTCCGGGACTTTGTCCGGGTCGGGGCTGAAGAAGGCGTTCTGCTCCACCGAATCCCAGGTCTTGAAAGGGATTTCGATCGGACCGAGCTGGCTCATGTAGCCGCGTATGCGAATACCCTGGCTGGCCAGGTACTTCTTGGCGATGGCGCCGGCGGCCACGCGCATGGCGGTCTCGCGCGCCGAGCTGCGGCCACCGCCGCGGTAGTCGCGCTCACCGTACTTGTGGTGGTAGGTGTAGTCGGCGTGGGCCGGGCGGAACAGGTCCTTGATCGCCGAGTAGTCCTTGGACTTCTGGTCGGTGTTGCGAATCAGCAAGCCGATCGAGCAACCGGTGGTGCGGCCTTCGAACACACCCGAGAGGATTTCGACTTCGTCGGCTTCCTGGCGCTGGGTGGTGTGGCGGCTGGTGCCGGGCTTGCGCCGATCGAGGTCGTGCTGCAGGTCGGCCAGGGAAATTTCCAGGCCCGGCGGGCAGCCATCGACAATGGCGACCAACGCCGGACCATGGCTTTCGCCAGCGGTGGTGACAGTGAACAGCTTGCCGTAGGTATTGCCGGACATGCAGGACGCTCCGCGAATCAGCCAGATTTGAACAAGGCCGCCAGTATACGCAGGCTAACCATTCAGTTCATCCCTGACGGCGAACCTTCTGCGCTGGCCCCGGTCCAAACCGCACTCTCTCGATAGTGGCCTGATGATGTTGCGTATTGTTGCAGTAATCGCCCTGCTGTTCAGTGGTCTGGTCCAGGCTGCTGCCCCCGTCGTGTTCCAGCGCCCGCTCAGCCTCGATACCGGCAGCGGCGTGCTGCACGGCAGCCTGCTGTTGCCGCGCACCGAGCAGCCGCCACCGGTGGTGCTGATCATTGCTGGCTCCGGGCCGACCGATCGCGACGGTAACAACCCCTACGGCGGCAATACCGACAACCTCAAGCAACTGGCCCTGACCCTGGCGAAAAACAATATCGCCAGCGTGCGCTACGACAAGCGAGGCGTCGCCGCCAGCCTGGCGGCCACCCCCGATGAGCGTGACCTGACGGTGGAACGCTATGTTGCCGACGCGGTGGCCTGGAGCCAGAAAATCAAGGCCGACCCGCGCTTCGGCCGCCTGATCCTGCTCGGTCACAGCGAAGGTGCGCTGATCGCCAGCCTTGCCGCCGAGCAAAGCGGCGCCAGCGCGGTGATCAGCATCGCCGGCAGTGGCTGGCCGATCGACAAGGCGCTGCGCGCGCAGATGTTTGACCGCATCCCGGGGCGCTACATGGCCAGTGCCCACGACATCCTTGACCGCTTGAAAAACGGCAAGACTTCTTCCCGCGTGCCGCTGCCACTGCAGGACGTCCTGCGCCCGAGCGTGCAGCCCTACCTGATTTCGCTGTTCCGCCAGGACCCGGCCGAGGCCTTCGCCAAGGTCAAGGTACCGGCATTGATCATCCAGGGCACCCATGACTTCCAGGTCGGTGTCGATAACGCCGAGATCCTCAAGGCGGCCAAGCCGGATGCCGAACTGGCGTTGATCAAGGGTATGAACCACATGCTGCGCATCGCCCCCGAAGAAATGAGCCAGCAACGCGACAGCTACCTTGACCCGCAACTGCCGCAAGCGGCCGAACTTGGCCAGCGCGTTGTCGACTTCATTCAGCGGTTGCCCGCCAGCTGAGGCCAATTCGCAGAAATTACGCCTCCAGTCCAGGCCAATCCTGCCGATAAAGCGGTGCTGGCATCGTCAATGCGACCAGCCCGCTGCGCACATGAGGATTGCCGTGATGACCGAAGCCGCCCCCCAGGACACCGCCGAGACGACTGCCGAGCAGGCAGCAGCGGAAGTTGCCCCCCTGCCCTGGGCCGATGTTACCCCCGAACATTTCCAGATGCTGCGCCTGGCGCCGTTGCCGACCGACCGCAACAGCGGTGCGCGGCCGCTGCGCTTTGTCCAGTACGGTTATGCCGAACGCCACAGCAAGCAGACCAGCCTGCTGCGCATGGCCATCCAGCTGCCGGCGCAAAAAGTGCGCAAGGAACAGAACCACCTCGATGTGTGGGTCGACCATGAAGAAAAGCACGTAACCTTCACGCCCGACACCGGCTTGCAGATCGAGCCGCTGAACCGCGGCCTGGGGCGCTTTCTGCTCAACCAGGCGGTGCAGTGGGCGCAGCGCAAGTGGCCGCACTACCGGGTCGAAGGTGCGGCCCTGCCAAGCAAGGATGCGCTCAACGAAGACACTCGCCTGCGCCGCGACCATGTGCTGCGCAGCCATGGCCTGGAGGTCGAGTACGCTGATGCCCAGCACCTGAAGGGGCGCTTCGTCGATGTCCAGGTTGGCGAGCTAAAAGGCGGCTGGAACACTGACAAGGTGCAGCGGGTCGAGATCCTCGATGCCGCGCAGATGCTGCAACAGGCCGAGCAGACCTTGCAGGAAAAAGAGGCGCAACTGCGCGAGCGTGACGAGCGGGTCAGCAAGTACCGCCGTGAAGACAGCGGGCTGCGTTTTACCATCACTTGCCTGGTGGCCTTTGCGGTGTTTCAGGCGGGGTTGTTGATCTGGATTGCGACTCACCGCTGAATCTATCGCGGGGCAAGCCCGCTCCTACAGGAGCGGGCTTTGTGCTTACACCTTCGAGGCAAACAGCCCCTGGTGCTGGCGGCACTGCTCAGCCGTGAGCATGAACACCCCGTGGCCGCCGCGCTCGAATTCCAGCCAGGCGAAATCCACCTCCGGGTACAACGCCTCGACATGCACCTGGCTGTTGCCCACCTCGACAATCAGCAACCCTTTGTCGGTCAGGTGATCGGCCGCTTCAGCCAGCATCCGTCGCACCAGGTCCAGGCCGTCGTTACCGCAGGCCAGGCCCAGCTCCGGCTCGTGGTGATATTCCTCGGGCATGTCGGCAAAGTCTTCGGCATCGACGTACGGCGGGTTGGACAGGATCAGGTCGAAACGCTGACCCGGCAGGCCGGCAAAACCGTCGCCCTGCACGGTATACACACGCTCTTCCAGGCCATGGCGCTCGATGTTCTGGTTGGCGACTTCCAGTGCCTCGAACGACAGGTCGGCCAGCACCACCTCAGCCTCGGGGAACACTTCGGCGCTGACGATGCCGATGCAGCCGGAGCCGGTGCACAGGTCGAGGATGCGCGCAGGTTCGCTGGCCAGCCACGGTTCGAAGCGTTTTTCGATCAGTTCGCCGATCGGTGAGCGCGGAATCAGCACGCGCTCGTCGACGATGAACGACAAGCCGCAGAACCACGCCTCGCCCAGCAGGTAGGCGGTCGGCACGCGGTCTTCGATGCGGCGCTTGAGCATGCGCTGCAGGTTGACCAGCTCGTCGTCTTCCAGCTGGCAGTCCAGGTAGGCATCGGCGACCTCCCAGGGCAGGTGCACCGAGCCCAGCACCAGCAGCCGCGCTTCATCCCAGGCGTTGTCGGCGCCATGACCGAAAAACAGGCCATGCTCGTGGAAACGGCTGACGGCCCAACGGATATGATCGCGCAGGGTGCGCAAGCGAGAAGTGATCACAACAGACTCCTTGAAAGACGACCTGCGATTCTAACAGCCCGGCAAAAGAAATGATCGGCAAAAACACCCTGTAAGGATATCGCCAGGGTGGCTGCAGGCCACTAACGACGCTGCTTGTACGCGAAGCGATTCACATAACTGCTCAGGCAGGGGACAATAGGGTAAAAGCCCTATCCAAAGGAGCCCTTGATGTCTGTTCCAACGACGATGTTCCACCTCAGCGGCCGCGGCTATCCGCCGGCCAAGCTGAACAACGCCAGCCTGGTGATTATCGATGCGCAAAAGGAGTACCTTAGCGGTCCCCTGGCGCTGTCGGGCATGGACGCGGCCGTGGCCAACATCGCTAAAATGCTCGAGGCGGCCCGCAAGGCCGGGCGCCCGATCATCCACGTGCGTCACCTGGGTACCGTCGGCGGCATGTTCGACCCGCAGGGCCCACGCGGCGAATTCATCCCGGGCCTGGAGCCTGTGGGCGATGAAGTGATCATTGAAAAGCGCATGCCCAATGCCTTCAAGAACACCACCCTGCACGAGACCCTGCAAAAGTACGGGCACCTGGACCTGATCGTCTGCGGCTTCATGAGCCACTCCAGCGTCAGTACCACCGTGCGCCGGGCCAAAGACTACGGCTACCGCTGCACCCTGATCGAGGATGCCTGCGCCACCCGCGACCTGCCGTTCAAGGACGGCGTGATTGCAGCCGCGCAGATCCAGCAGAGCGAGATGGCGATCATGGCCGACAACTTTGCCTGCGTGGCACCAACCACCAGCCTGATCTGAGCGACCGCCCGGCAGCCGGGCGGAACCACCTCAAGGCTTTTCGGTCCAACGCCGGATATCCATAGAGGAAATCGGAATGAAAATATCCGATGGTTTTGATGCCAAACGCTTGCGCCCACGCACGCCCCGTAACTGGGGCATGCGCTTGGCGGCGGCGTTTTCGGCGTTGCTGGCAACCGCCGGCGTGCTCCTGGCCATGGCCGGCGCCGCCAGCCTGCTGGGCCACCCCGCTGCTCTGGGCGAGCTCAACGCCAACCCGGCTGGCGCCAGCGTCCTGCTGGGCCTTGGCCTGTTGCTGCTGTACCTGGGCGTGTGGTTCTGGCGCCGCAGCCGCTTGCGCCTGCGCCGCAGCCGCGAGCTCAACCTGTCACCGCACCTGATGAAAAAACACGATTGACTGCACGCTTTGGGGGAGTCGCGTAAACTACGCCGCCCTGGCGGAGGCTTACATGCAAGACGACGATTTTTCCCTGTTCAAAAGCGAGATGCGCGGCGTCAAGCCGATCACCCATGATCGCGCCGAAGTCGGCAAACCCAAGGCCGACCGCAAGAAACTGGCAAGCCTGCGCCAGGCCGCGACGGTCCGTAGCGACCAGACCGTGGTCGATGGCCTGTCGGACCAGTTTGTGATTGATGTCGGCCCCGAAGACGATCTGCACTGGAGCCGTGACGGCGTCCAGGAAAGCCAGATGCGCAAGCTCAAGCTCGGCCAGATCGGCTTCGAAGGCAGCCTCGACCTGCACGGCATGACCGTCGAAAAGGCCCGGGAAACCCTGTGGGCCTTCCTTGCCGAAGCCACCCGCTTCGAAGTGCGCTGCGTGCGCGTCACCCACGGCAAGGCAGTGCGCCTGGATGGCAAACGACCGATGATCAAGAGCCACGTCAACACCTGGCTGCGCCAGCACCCTCAAGTGCTCGGTTTTACCTCATGTCAGGCCCGCCATGGCGGTACTGGCGCGGTGTATGTCATGCTCAAGCGAACCATGCTCGAAGGCCGTGACGAGTAACGCCGTACTTGCAGCGCCGTCGTCGCCGCCGTACCCTTCGCGTTTGCGATAAATCCCACAGGTAGATCCATGTCCCTGGAACAGAACTACACCGCGATCCTTGGCCAGCTTGGCGAGGATGTCTCCCGCGAGGGCCTGCTCGACACGCCCAAGCGGGCTGCGAAGGCCATGCAGTACCTTTGCCGCGGTTATGAGCAAACCCTGGAAGAAGTGACTAACGGCGCCCTGTTCAGCTCCGATAACAGCGAAATGGTCCTGGTCAAGGACATCGAGCTGTACTCGCTGTGCGAGCATCATATGCTGCCGTTCATCGGCAAGGCCCACGTGGCCTACATCCCTGATGGCAAGGTCCTGGGCCTGTCGAAGGTGGCGCGGATCGTCGACATGTACGCACGCCGCCTGCAGATTCAGGAAAACCTCAGCCGCCAGGTCGCCGAAGCGATCCAGCAGGTCACCGGCGCCCTGGGCGTTGCCGTGGTCATCGAGGCCAAACACATGTGCATGATGATGCGCGGTGTGGAAAAACAGAACTCGACCATGATCACTTCGGTGATGCTCGGCGAATTCCGCGAAAACGCCGCGACCCGCAGCGAGTTTCTCAGCCTGATCAAGTAATCGGGCCAGACTGCAAGCCGACCTTTCGTGGTCGGCTTTTTTTATCCTTTGGAGTTGCCATGATCGTCAAAGCACTGCGTGTGGGCCTCGGCCAGTTGATTGTGTTCGGTGACTGGATCAGCCGCCCGGCCAAGCTCAAGCGCGACCCGGCCGCCCAGGCCCTGGTCGAGCAACAGGCCAAGGGCCTGAGCCTGTACCAGTTTCACGCCTGCCCGTTCTGCGTGAAAACCCGCCGCACCCTGCACCGCCTGAACGTGCCGGTGGCACTGCGCGATGCCAAGAACAACCAACAGGATCGCCAGGCCCTGCTCGCCGAAGGCGGCAAGATCAAGGTGCCGTGCCTGCGTATCGAGGAAGACGGCAAGACCACCTGGATGTATGAATCCAAGGTGATCATCGACTACCTCAACAAGCGTTTTGCCGCCTGATCGCTCAACCGAGCATGGTCACATGCCGGGGATGGCTGGCCACACGCTCCAGCCATGCCTGGATGCCAGGGTAGCCGTCGAGGTCAAAGCCGCCCTGGTGGGCGACATGGGTGTAGGCGTACAGCGCGACGTCGGCGATCGAATAGCGATCACCCACCAGGTAAGGCGTTAGCTGCAGTTGCTTCTCCATCACCCGCAGGGCCTTGTAGCCGCCTTTGTGCAGGGTCTTGTACTCCTCCAGCCGCTCTTGCGGCAGCCCCAGGTAAAACTGGATGAAGCGTGCCACGGCGATGTACGGCTCATGGCTGTACTGCTCGAAGAACTGCCATTGCAGCACCTGGGTGCGCAAGCGCGGTTCGGTGGGCAGGAACTCGCTGCCATCGGCGAGGAAGTTGAGAATCGCGTTGGACTCCCACAGGTAGGTGCCATCCTCGAGTTCCAGCACCGGCACCTTGCCATTGGGGTTCATGGTCAGGAACTCAGGGGTTTCCGTCTCGCCCTTGAGGATATCCACCGAATGCCATTCATAAGGCAGGTCGAGCAGGTGCAACATGAGCTTGATCTTGTAGCAGTTGCCCGACTGGTAGTCGCCGTAAACCTTGTACATCGCTCCCCCTCTTCGTAATGCTGAATCGAACCCGCGCCCATAGTTGGCGACTGTACGGCTAATTGCAATGCCTGCTGTATGGCAAAGATCAACAGTACGCGCGGTAGTCTGAAAAAACTGCTTACATCCAGAACAAGGAATGCCCCCATGCCCGACGCCACGTCTGCGCAATTGCGCCCTTTGGCCGACTCCTCGCCGTCTGCGGTGGTGGCCGGCTTCATCGCCATGCTCACCGGTTATACCAGCTCCCTGGTGCTGATGTTCCAGGCCGGCCAGGCTGCCGGCTTGACCACGGGGCAGATCTCGTCGTGGATCTGGGCGCTGTCGATCGGCATGGCGGTGTGCAGTATCGGCCTGTCGCTGCGCTATCGCACCCCGATCACCGTCGCCTGGTCGACCCCCGGCGCGGCGCTGCTGATCACCAGCCTGGGCGGGGTCAGCTACGGCGAAGCGATCGGTGCCTATGTCACCTGCGCGGTGCTGGTGGTGATCTGCGGCATGACCGGCAGTTTCGAGCGCCTGGTCAAACGCATTCCGGCCTCGCTGGCCTCGGCATTGCTGGCCGGGATCCTGTTCAAGATCGGCAGCGAGATTTTCATTGCCGCCCAGCATCGGACCGCGCTGGTGCTGGGCATGTTCTTCAGCTACCTGTTGATCAAGCGCGTTTCGCCGCGCTACTCGGTATTGGCAGCGTTGGTGGTCGGCACGGTGCTGTCCGGGGCCATGGGCCTGCTGGATTTCAGCGGTTTCAGCCTGGAAGTGGCCACCCCGGTGTGGACCACGCCGAGTTTCTCTCTGGCGGCGACCATCAGCATCGGCATTCCGCTGTTCGTGGTGGCCATGACCTCGCAGAACATGCCCGGTGTCGCCGTGCTGCGCGCCGACGGCTACCAGGTGCCGGCCTCGCCGTTGATCACGGTGACCGGCCTGGCTTCATTGCTGCTGGCACCGTTCGGCTCCCACGGCGTCAACCTGGCCGCCATCAGTGCAGCGATCTGCACCGGCCCGCATGCCCATGAAGACCCCAGCAAGCGCTACACCGCGGCCGTCTGGTGCGGGATTTTCTACGGCATCGCCGGGGTCTTCGGCGCCACCCTGGCGGCGCTGTTCGCCGCCCTGCCCAAGGAACTGGTGCTGTCGATTGCCGCCCTGGCATTGTTCGGCTCGATCATGAACGGCCTGACCGTGGCGATGAACGAGGCCAGGGAGCGCGAGGCGGCGCTGATCACCTTCATGGTCACCGCCTCTGGTTTTACCCTGTTCTCGATCGGTTCGGCATTCTGGGGGATCGTCGCCGGGGTGCTGACCTTGATGATTCTCAACTGGCGTAAATAGTCGTAGGGGCGCCGCTCCTACAGGCGAAAATGCCCGACCATCCCCTTCAAGTCATTGCCCAACTGCGCCAGCTCGATACTTGAGCTGGCGTTGCCCTGCATGGCCAGCGCCGACTGATCGGCGCTGCTGCGGATCTGGGTGACACTGCGGTTGATCTCTTCGGCCACCGAGCTTTGCTGCTGCGCCGCCGCGGCAATCTGCTGGTTCATCTGCTGGATCAACGATACCGCCGCGGCAATGCTGCCCAAGGCGCTTTCCGTGTGCAGGGCATCGCTGACGGCCAGCTTGACCAACTCGGCACTGCCCTGAATCTGCGCCACCGAGGCCTGGGCACCGCTGCGCAAGCTGCTGACCAGGCATTCGATCTCCTCGGTCGATTGCTGGGTGCGCCGGGCCAGCGCCCGCACCTCGTCGGCGACCACGGCAAAACCGCGGCCCTGCTCGCCGGCCCGCGCGGCCTCGATGGCGGCGTTGAGCGCCAGCAGGTTGGTCTGCTCGGCGACGCTCTTGATCACTTCCAGCACCTGACCGATGTTCTGCACTTCGCTGCTGAGGTTGTCGATGCTCTGGCTGGCTGATTCAGCAGAGCTTGCCAGTTGCTCGATGCGCTGCATGCTCTGGCGCACCACCTGCTGACCGCTCTCGACCTTGTCGTCCGCCGTTTGCGCCGCCAGGGCAGCCTCTTCGGCGTTGCGCGCAACATCATGCACGGTAGCGGTCATCTGCTGCATGGCGGTAGCTACCTGCTCGGTCTCATCCTTTTGGCTGTTGACCTCGCGGTTGGTCTGCTCGGTGACTGCCGACAGCGACTGGGCGTTGCTGGCCAGTTGTTCGATACCGTTTTGCAGGCCACTGACGATGGCGCTCAAGCCCGTGCCCATCTGCTGCATGGCCAGCATCAGCTGACCGACCTCATCACGCCGATCGATACTGATTTCACCACGCAGGTCACCGGCGGCTATCTGCTGGGCGCGGCCCATCACCTGGCGCAGCGGCCCGACCACCGCACGGGTGATCAGCCAGGCCGCCAGCACCCCGACCAGTAGTGCCAGCAGCGCAGCGCCAAGGATCAGCACGGCATTGCGCTGCAGCTCGCCTTGCATGGCCTGATCTTCAGCGAGCCGGGCCTGGTCGACCTGGCGGGTGACCTGTTCGGCACGCGCTTGCAATTGCTGCTTGAGCTGTTGTTCACGGCCAAGCAGGTCGGTGTATTCAGCAAGTTTTTCAGTGAAACTGGCGATGTGCGTGCTGACCTCGCCGAGCACGGTCTGATAGCCAGCGTCGGTCACCGCGGTTTTCAATTGCTCGACCAGTGCCGCTGCCTGTTCGGTCTGTTCGATGCGGCCCTGGCGGACATCGTCGGCGCCCTTGCGATTCTGCTCAAGACGCACGCGCGCTTCGTCCATGGCCTGCAGCATCAGCCGTGCAACCTGGGCCACCTGCCCGGCTTGCTCGACGAACTCGGCGCCCTGCTGGCCCTGGGTATCTTTTAGGGTGTAGGTGCCGTCATCGGCGAGCCCGGACTGCAGCACATCCAGGTTGTTGGCCACGCTTGAGACCGACCAGCTGGCCATGTCCAGCGCCAACTCCTTGGCCTGGGTCAGTTCGACGAACTGGTCAAAGGCCTGGCGGTAGTCGTTCAGCGCCTGGTCGACGCCGCTCAGTTGCACCAGCGTCCGGGCTTGCTCTTGCAGGGCGTCGAGGCGCTGGTGCACCGCGTCTACCGACTTGGGATCGGAGCGCAGGGCGAATGCCTGTTCCTGCAAGCGGGTATCGAGCAGCGCGGTATTGAGCGCCGCCATCTGCTTCAAGCCATCGAAGCGCTGCCCGACGCCGTGCAGGGCGGCAACCCCCGCTGCCGCCACCACCGCCGTCAGCAGTAGCACCAGGGCAAAGCCCAGCCCGAGTTTGCGGGCCATGCCCAGGTTGGCGAAAAAACCACGCTTGGCCGAACTCATCGCACTCCCCCCTGCTGCCCGCAAATGCATCAAGCCTCAAGAGTGGCAATGGCACGGCCAGCGGCACAAGATCCCGGCGTCGGAATAATGGCAAAAAGCTACAGTTGCGTCGTTTTCAGAACTGCCGAGGTCGTCCGGCGCGCTGAAAGAACGCCTGCGCGCGCTGGTCCTGGGCATAGGCGACATTAATCCGCAGCCAGTCACAGGCAGCGCCCTGGGGGTCAAAGGCACTGCCCGGCGCCAACAGCACCGAACAGGCCTGGGCCTCGCGGCTGAGCTCGGCAAAACTGCGTCCCGGGCAGCGCGCCCAGACAAACATGCCGCCATAGGGCTCGGTAAATACCTCCCAGCCATAGGACTCCAGTTGGCCCAGCGCCTTGGCCATGTGCTGGGCCAGGCGCAGGCGCAGACGCGCCGTGCTTTTGCGGTAGCTGCCGTTGCCGAGCATTTGCGCCACCACCTGCTCGGTAAACCGCGAAGTCCCCAGGCCACTGACCATTTTCAATTCCGCCAGGCGCGCAATCAGTTCCGCCCTGGCCACCAGGTAGCCAACCCGCAGCGAACTGCTCAGGGTCTTGGAAAAGCTCGCCAGGTAAATCACCCGCTGTTCAGCGTCCAGGGTTGCCAGACGCGTCACCGCACCGTCCTGAAAGTCCGCGTAGATGTCGTCCTCGATGATCAGCAGGTCATGTTCGCGTGCCAGCTCCAGCAAGCGATAGGCGACCTTGGGCGACAGGCTGCTGCCGGTGGGGTTCTGGTACAGGCTGTTGATGTACAGGCAACGTGGCCGGTGCTGCTTGAGCAGCGCCTCGAGCACCTGCAGATCAGGCCCCTGCGGGGTACGCGGCACTTCGAGCATGTCGACGTGATGCTGACGCAACAGGCTGTAGAGGTTGTAGTAGCCCGGGCTTTCCACCAGCACCTTGTCGCCGGGCTTGAGCAACGTGCGCACCAGCAAATCGAGGGCATGGCTGGCGCCCTGGGTGGTGAGGATCTGCTCGGGCGCGGCGTCGATGCCGATCTGCCCCAGGCCCTTGTGCAACTGGGTGCGCAGGCTGGCCAGGCCCAGCGGCGGGCAATAGTCGATCAAGTCCTCGACCGCGCCGCGGCTGACCTGGCGCAGCGCCTGGGCAATGGCTTCAGTAGCGCGCCAGCTGGAAGGTACCCAGCCACAGCAGAGCTTGAGCAGTTCGCCGGGATCATCGGTGAACTGCTGCCAGCGGCTGTCGAAGGCCTCGTCATGGATCGGCTGATCAACCAGCGACGCCTGCAGGCGCTGTTCGGCGACGAAGAATCCGGCGCCATGGCGCGCCTGCAGCCAGCCCGCCGCCACCAACCGGTCGTAGGCTTCGATCACGCAGGACTGGCTGACACCCTGCTCGCGGGCCAGTTGGCGAATCGACGGCAAGCGGCTACCCGGGCGCAGGCGCTGGTGTTCGATCCAGGCCTGCAATTGCTCGCTCAGTTGCTGCACGAGCGGGCGGGAGGAGTGGCGATCGAGGCTCAGGTGCATGGCAAAGTGTTCGCTGATTTTGTCCGAACAGTTAACCACAAAACCCTCGCCAGTGTGCCTTGTGACGCCCAGGCGATCACCGGATAGTCGGCCCATCGACAAGGAGCCGAACCATGCCTACCCCGCGCCACCCCGCCCTCCTGGCCTTCGCCCTGTGTCTGATCACCTTTGCGGTCAACCTGCAGGCACCGCTGTACACCGCTTACGCCGAGCTTTCCGGTGAGGGCGCCGGGGCCACGGCCATGGCCTTCTGCGGGTATGTGCTGGGGGTAATCCCGGTACTGCTGTTGCTCGGTGGCCTGGCCGACCGGGTCGGGCGGCGGCCGCTGATCCTCATCGCCCTGGCCCTGTCGATGCTTGCCACCTTGCTCATGCTCTTGGCGCCGGGGCTAAAGACCCTGGGCCTGGCGCGCCTGCTGCTGGGCATCGGCACTGCGCTGGCGTCGGCCACCGGCACTGCCTACATGGGCGAACTGATGCACGGCGGCGACAACCGCCATGCCGCCACCTGGGTCACCGCCAGCACTTCGCTGGGCTTTGGCCTCGGCGCGGCGCTGACCAGCCTGTTCCTGCTCAGTGGCCCAAGCCTGACCCCGGGCAGCTTCTACCTGCACCTGGCGCTGGCCTGCCTGGCGATGCTGGCGGTATGGCAATTGCCCGACCGGCGCCTGGCCCCACCTGCCGCGCTGTTGCGCCTGCCCTGCTACCCGGCCGGCAGCCTGCCCTACGGTTTGGCAATTCTGCTGGCCTGGGCCTGTGTCGGCCTGGTGATTGCCTTGCTGCCGTCGATCCTCAAACAGCATGGCCTGGCCAACTGGTCGGGGTTCTCGACCTTTTGCGTGATCAGTTGCGGATTGTTGTTCCAGCCCCTGGCCAAGCGCCTGGCGCCGGTGCGGGCCACGGCCATTGGCCTGGTGATCTTGCCCTGCAGCTACGCGCTGCTGGCCTGGGGCGCCGACAGCGGCGCGCTGGCGGCAGTGCTGCTGGGCACCATCGCCGCCAGCAGCGCCTGTTATGGCTTTATTTACCTGGGCGGGCTGTCAGCGGTGAACACCCTGGCGGGCGAGGAAAAAAACCGCGCCAGCGCAGGCTTCTTCCTGTTGGCCTACATGGGCTTCAGCCTGCCAGTCATCCTTACCGGGCTGCTGGTCGATCGCCTCGGCCCGGGTAATGCCCTGCTGGTGTTCGGCCTGGTGTTAGTGGTTGGCTGCCTGCTGGTGGGCCTGGCCCTGGCACGCAGCCACAAGGCGCTCGCCCAGCCTGCGCTGGCAGGCGTCAAATAGCCGTGGCGCCGCCATCGACTGCCAGGGCCTGGCCCGTTGTAAACGCCGCACCATCGCTGCACAGGTAAAGCACCGCACTGGCGATCTCCTCGACCTTGCCGATGCGCCCGACCGGGTGCATGGCGGCGGCGAACTCGGCCTTGCGCGGGTCGGCCTCATAGGCGCGGCGGAACATGTCGGTGTCGATCACCGCCGGGCACACGGCGTTGACGCGAATCTTCTTCTTGGCGTACTCGATGGCCGCCGATTTGCTCAGGCCGATCACCGCATGCTTGGAAGCGCTGTAGATGCTCATCTTCGGCGCGGCGCCAAGGCCGGCCACCGATGCCGTATTGACGATGGCGCCGCCGCCCTGGGCGAGCATCAACGGCAACTGGTACTTCATGCACAACCACACACCCTTGACGTTGACGCCCATGATCGCGTCGAACTCGGCCTCGCTGCCTTCGGCCAGGCGGCCCTGCTCGATCTCGATGCCGGCGTTGTTAAAGGCGTAGTCCAGGCGCCCGTAAGCCTCGACCGTGCGCCCCATCAACTGCCGCACATCGGCCTCGCGGGTGACGTTGCAACTGACGAAGAGCGCCTCGCCGCCGCTGTTGCGGATCAGCTCGACCGTGCCTTCGCCACCTACGGCATCAAGATCGGCCACCACCACTTTCAAGCCCTCGGCGGCAAACGCCAGCGCCGTCGCCCGGCCAATCCCCGCAGCACCACCGGTGACCAGGGCAACCTGGCCAGAAAAACGCATGCTCATCGCTAGCTCCTGCAACAAAGTGAGGTCAGTGATCAGGAGTCTAGGCAGCGATCAGCGCCATTGGGCAGCATCATCAGGGCGCCGGTTGGTGCACTATCGGCCTGGGTGATTGTCTTCCCCCGGATCGATCAGCGCAGTGGATTACCGTGCATTCGCCAGGCGGGTAAACCTTGCCGCCTGGCCAAACAAGGTCTATCAACAAGCATTGCCCTTCAATCGAGAGCCTTGCCATGACTGCCCAGACCAACCGCCGCTTCCTGCTCGCCAAACGCCCGACCGGCGCCGTCACCCGCGACGACTTCAGCTACGAACAGGTGCCGGTGGCCGAACCTGGCGAAGGCCAGATCCTGGTAAAAAACCTGTATCTATCCCTGGACCCGGCCATGCGCGGCTGGATGAACGAAGGCAAGTCGTATATCCCGCCAGTGGCCCTGGGCCAGGTGATGCGCGCCCTGGGCGTCGGCGAGGTGATTGCCTCGAAACACCCGGGCTACGCCGTCGGCGATCACGTCAACGGCGCCCTGGGTATCCAGGACTATTTTGTCGGCGAGCCCCAGGGCTTCTACAAGATCGATCCGAAACTGGCGCCGCTGCCGCGCTACCTGTCCGCGCTGGGCATGACCGGCATGACCGCCTACTTCGCCCTGCTCGACGTCGGCACCCCGAAAGAAGGCGATACCGTGGTGATTTCCGGTGCTGCGGGCGCGGTCGGCAGCATTGCCGGGCAGATCGCCAGGCTCAAGGGCTGTCGTGTAGTGGGTATCGCCGGCGGCAGCGAAAAGTGCCAGTACCTTAAAGATGAACTGGGTTTTGACGGGGTCATCGACTACAAGGCAGAGGACGTCCTGGAAGGCCTCAAGCGCGAATGCCCGAAAGGCGTCGATGTGTTTTTCGACAACGTCGGCGGCGAGATTCTCGATGCCGTGCTCAGCCGTCTGAACTTCAAGGCGCGAGTGATCATCTGCGGCGCCATCAGCCAGTACAACAACAAGCAGGCGGTCAAGGGCCCGGCCAACTACCTGTCACTGTTGGTCAACCGTGCACGCATGGAAGGCTTCGTGGTCATGGACCATACCGCCAACTACGGTAAAGCGGCACAGGAGATCGCCGGCTGGCTGGCAACCGGCAAGGTGAAGAGCAAGGAGGATGTGGTCGAAGGCCTGGAAACCTTCCCCGAGACACTGTTGAAGCTGTTCAGCGGGGAAAATTTCGGCAAGCTGGTGCTTAAGCCCTGATCTCGGCGACCACTGCTGCCAGCGCCTGGGCAGGGTCGGCGGCCTGGCTGATCGGGCGACCGATCACCAGGTAGTCGGAGCCGGCATCCAGGGCCTGGCGCGGGGTCAGGATGCGGCGCTGGTCGTCCTGGGCGCTGCCGGCCGGGCGAATGCCCGGGGTCACCAGTTGCAGTGACGGGTGCGCAGCCTTCAGCGCCGGCGCTTCCAGCGCCGAGCACACCAGGCCGTCCATGCCGGCCTTCTCGGCCAGGGCCGCCAGGCGTAGCACCTGCTCCTGCGGCTCGATGTCCAGGCCAATACCGGCCAGGTCTTCGCGCTCCATGCTGGTCAGCACCGTCACGCCGATCAGCAGCGGCTGCGGGCCGCTGCGCTGGGCCAGCACCTCACGGCAGGCCGACATCATGCGCAGACCACCGGAGCAGTGCACGTTGACCATCCACACGCCCATCTCCGCGGCGGCCTTGACGGCCATGGCGGTGGTGTTGGGGATATCATGGAACTTCAGGTCGAGGAACACTTCGAAGCCCTTCTCGACCAGGGTTTCGACAATGCCCGATGCGCTGCTGGTGAACAGCTCCTTGCCGACCTTGACCCGGCACAGGGCGGGGTCGAGCTGATCGGCCAGCTTCAGGGCGGCGTCACGGGTAGGGAAATCCAGGGCGACGATGATGGGCGTCTGGCAGGCGGACATGGGCGGGTCTCTTGGCAAGTCTTGAACGGCGCGCATTGTAAACGAAGCGGCGGCCCGTGGGGGGCCGATGATCGCGAAATGGCCGCGGCCCACCCCTGCCCGTATAATTGAACCAATGAATGATGCTTTGGCTCCAATTTAGTGAAGCAGTGTCATTTGCTGTTTAAAAGGAGAATTACATGCCCTGGTATGCCTGGTTGATTCTGGTGCTCGCAATCGGCTCCATCGTCGGTGGCCTGATGTTGCTGCGCGATACCGCAAAAAAGCTGCCCTTGACCGAGGAGCAGCTCAAACGTGTGCATGAGCGCAATGCCGAGATGGATGCCAAGGATGCGCAGGATCGCTGAGCCTTCTACACGGCCCGGCAACGCACGGCGTTACTTGTAGCGCGCCGCCGCCGAACTGCGCGAAAGATTCGGCCCCAGCGCATCCCGCGCCTTGATATACGCCTGCCAATCCGCCGCTTGCGGCAATGAAGGAATAGAAGCCAGGCGGGTGACAGCGACGATGTTGAGTGCGACCACTGCATCGATCTGTTGCGCGGTAACCTCCGCCAGGGTGCCATGCAGGGCGATGCCAGCATTGTTGACCACTACCGCAATGCGGTGGTCGTCACGCAGACGCTTCTCGACCCGGGCAAGGTCGGCGGCTTCGACAAGGTCCGCAGTCAGCACTTCGACACTTACGCCATGACGAGCCTGCAACTCATTCGCCAGCGCCTGCAGGCCTTGGCCGTCCCGTGCGACCAGAAGCAGGTCGTGCCCGCGTGCAGCCAGGCGCTCGGCGTAGACAGCACCGATTCCTGACGATGCACCGGTGACCAGTGAGCCGACCAAAGGCATCGCACAGCCCAAAAAAAGCCGGTCAATGACCGGCTCCTTCCCTGTGGGTGATCAATTGACCGTGAGCTTGTCCCGGTTGCGATCCAGCAGTGCCTTGCCAATACCCTTGATTTCGAGCAGTTCATCCACCGAGGTGAAGGCGCCGTGCTCATCACGGTAGGCGACGATGGCTTCGGCTTTGGTTTTGCCAATGCCGGTCAGGGTGGTTTGCAGGGTTGTGGCATCGGCCTGGTTCAAGTCGAGCTTGGCAACCGGCAAAGTGACCATGGCGGCCGTCGGCTCGACTTGTGGTTGCGCCGCCATTGCCGAAAGCGAGACGGCAGTAAACAGCGGCAGAAAGAGGTACGACAGGACGGTGTTGCGCATGGGGAAACTCCTTGGCTATGAATTTGCAGAGCAGCATTTCCTTGGCTGCTACCGAAACCTAGACCGGCAAGAGAGTCGGCGCAAATGTGTCCACAGCGGATTGTTTTACCAAACAAGTCTCAACAGTATTCGAGCGTAGCTGTAGCACAAACGCTTGTGCAAACGCGCCCCACTACAACAGATGTAGTAAACTCCCGCGCACTTTGTGAGGGGGAGTCAAATGCGTAGAAGGGAATTTATTGTTGGCCTGGGCGTGGTTGCCCTGGCAGGGATCGCCACGAAAGTTATTGTTTCGGGTTCGTCGAATGCACTTAAAACACCAACCGGCATGGACTGGCTGCCGTTTGACTTGCTGGCCCTGAATGCCGATGGAACCGTTACAGTAAGTAAAGACGCGGCCAAGATCATGGACAAGATTTCCATGCTGCCGTCGGCCGATGCCGAGTCGCTGGCAGCCGGCGCGCATGATCCTTTCCAGATCCGCATCGACAACGGCTCGGGTGCCAGTGCTCGCAGTTTCATTGGCGCCAGCAATCCAAACCAAGGCCCGTTTGACCTGAGCAAGCTGACCGTCATCCGCGCGCCGGGGCCTGAGCCCAAAGCGCTCGACTGGGCCCAGGGCGGCAAGTTTTACCGCGCGTTGATTCCGGCCGGCTCCGATCCACGGGCCGTTACTGTATCGAATGTGCTGGACGAATACTCCCGGCCAAAGCCGCTGCGCGAGTTCGCCGACCTGGAACAGGCTGGCGAGGAAGGCTGGTTCTTTGATCAGAAAGAACGCACGCTCTATGTCAGCAAAAAACTTGCAACTAATGTCAACGCACTGAAAGATATCCTCGGCATTGTGTATCGCCAGCCCGGCACTACTACAATGCGCGTACAAGGCGGTGAAGCCTATTTCGAAAACCTATTGTTCCTCGGTGTCCTGCCGTGGGTACTGAATGCCTCTGGCCTGGTGTCCAAGGCGGTCTTCAAGAACTGCGCGTTCTGGTATTCCCCGGGTTCAGGTATCGCCAACGAAGGCGGCTATGTTGTTCTCGACAACTGTGAAATCTATCGCAGTCGGGATCATGGCATCAGTTCCCGCAAGAAAGATGACGCGCAACCTAAACATATCGCCATCAACACTAAAGTACGTTATGCCGGGGATATCGACACCCATGGCAATCAGCGCAGTGGCAAAAATGGCATGTCGATGAGCGACGGCGGCCTGGCGGCAGTTCTTGGCTGCGACATTCGACAGTCGCTTGGCACGAACATCGCCGACGGCGGCAGTATCGCTAGCCAGGGGATCTCCTGGTGGTATGGCGTGCATTGCGAAGACAGCCTGAGTGAACACTCGATCAACTTTAGTGTTCAGGGCTCACGTACCGTCTGGATGGAACACTGCAGCGAAGACAATACCCGTGGCATTTCAGTACGGGTTACCGGTGAAGGCTCGGTACTTCGTCACGCCAACAATAGTGTTGGCAAGTACCTGACCGACAATGGCGGTCAAGCTTTACCCTTCAGTGACGCCTGAATACTGACGCCTTGAGACCTTGAAAAAAGTCGCCCATGGGCGACTTTTTTCATGTAGTGAAGGCATCAGCAACGAGGGCCGATCACTCTTTGCCTGTGCAACTTCCGCGGTTTTTGCCCTGATCAGTAACGGCAAGCAGCACTGCCAATGGCAACCAGACTATGGTCCAGTAATCGCCCGGCCGGGTGAAGATCCTCTCGACATCCGTCAGCATGACGATCAGTGCATAACACAGCGCGGGCAATGTAAGGCAGATCAACGGATCACGGCGCATGCTCCAGGCTTTCTTAAATACACAGGCCAACCCCGCCAATAGCAGTCCCAGCGCGATCAGGCCGCTGTCATACACTTGCTGCAAATACAGACTGTGTGCATGAGGTGACACCGTCTTGCCATCTGGCCAATGATAGGCGAAGGGAGTACCAAGCCCGTGCCCGACTAACCAGGAGCCGGACATACTGGAGAAAAAATACTCCCAGATGGGACTACGCCCGGAGAGACGACGCGTCAACAATTCGTTGAGTACATGATCTTTCCAGATCACCGCGACGCCCAGGGACACTAGCAGACCAGCACCAAGAATCCACCACCCAAGTTTTGAACGCTGGAGCAAAATGGCCACCAGACAACTCGCCGCTAAACCGATCCACGCGCCACGCGCGTAGGTCAACAGCACATAAGCTGCAAGCACCAGAAACACCGCCATCCAGGCAACAGCCTTGCGCAACGAAGTTGTTCTATCGACTGCAAGCGCAAACGCCCAGCTGGCTATAGCGCCATGAAACATGCCGGCAGCGACCGGATAGCGATAGTTGGCAAAGTCGCCGATGCCCAGGCGATCCAGGCGAAAGGCTCGGTAGTGCAAGGGGCGGTCCAGCCAATAGAACTGAAAGAACAACGTAGCCAATGCCCCCAGGGCAACGACGATGACCGCAGCGTAGAGCGCCTTGCGAAAGACCTGGGGCGACCCATTGACGAGGATGTGAACCGCAGCCATGAACAAGGCTATGAACACACCGCGCTTGGCCAGCGCCAGAACATCACGCTCACTACCGGTTGCCCACAAACCGGATAAGGCGACCCACACCAGGTAGCTCGACCAGATCCAATGGCACAAACCAGGCATGCGCACTTTTCTGCTTGCGATGGCGGCTATTGCATACACCAGGGCCGGCAACAGCAAGAGGAAATACACCTGACTGTTACGCGCGCTCCCTGAGGTCAACCATACCTTGCCACTGATCAGCACAAACAAGCCCAGTGCCAACACCCAGCCTGTCAGGTACCGCCAACGATTGTCATCATTCCAGTAGCTACCCATGGTCAGCACTCACATCAAACCGCCTTCTAGAACGCATTTTTGTTGATGAACCCCTTGAACACGGTGCTGGCAATGATCTTCAGGTCCAGCCACAGCGACCAGTTATCGATGTACCAGAGATCATGCTCCACCCGCTTCTGCATCTTCTCGAGGGTGTCGGTTTCACCACGAAAACCGCTGACCTGAGCCCAACCGGTGATACCCGGCTTGACTTTGTGCCGCTGCATATAAGACTCGACCAGGTCCTTGTAATACTCGTTATGTACCAGTGCATGAGGACGTGGCCCGACCAGAGACATGCGCCCCTGAAGGACATTGAAGAACTGTGGCAGTTCGTCAAGGCTGGTGCGCCGCAAGAACGCGCCCACTTTGGTCACACGCATATCGTTGCGCGTCGCCTGGGTTACGTCCTTGTCATCGTGGACGACCATCGAACGGAACTTGTACACCTTGAAGCGCACCCCATTGATCCCAGTGCGGTACTGCTTGAACAACATCGGGCCAGGCGAGCTGAGCTTGACCACAATGCCGATGACGGCACATACCGGCAGGATCATCAGACTGATCAGGCCGCCGACCACCAGATCTTCCAGGCGCTTGACGATCTGCGCCGGCCCGTCGATCGGACTGCAGCTCAAGTCCAGCGAATACAGCCCGGCAATGTAGCTGACACGATGATTGAGCAAGCGGATATCGCCCCACTCCGGAATGAAGCGTACTGCCACCGTGTGATGCCTCAAGGCGTACATTACCGCCTGAATACCGCCGCCCTCGCTAAGCGGCAAGCACAGCCAGACTTCATGAGCCCCATGCCTTTCAACTTGTTCGACCAGCTCGGCCAACCAGCTTTCGTCTGCCCGATAGTTGAAGGACGTCGCCACCTTGAAGCCAAACTCGTTCAACTTGCGTGTACGGTTCAGGCGCCGTGCCGTTTCGCCACCGGTGTCTACCAGCAAAACAGACTTCAGGTTCATCCCCGAAGATCGCAGCTGGCGCAGGACCAGATAAACGATCACGCGAAACGACAGGCTGAATACTGCGCCCAGAATCAAGGTCGAAGAAAACCATATCCGCGAGTAATTACCCGACACTTTCAAGAAGAATGACAGCGACAACAAGATTCCCGCAGCAAGACACCAGCACGCCAGAAGAATGCCCAGTTGTCGCCAGATGGATACGCCACGTTGCGATCCATAGCCGCCGCCAAAGGTGATACACAGGACAACAACCGCCGCGATCAGCAGTGTCGTGGTGTTGTAGCGGCCTGCCATGTCAAACGTTGCAAATCGATAATCGTGGGCAAGCAAGGAGGCCACAATAACAATCAACATATCCAGCAACGCTACAACGAACGGTACCGGATAGCGCTCTGAAAACGTGGGCTGATAACGATTGATCAGTTCCATACCCTACACATCCTCCCCCATTCCGGAGCCTGACGGCCTCTTGGCCGCGCCCCGGAAGTCCTATAAAAATGTTGCTTGTTATTGCCCTATGGCGCCTGGGTTCTTTGCCCATGATCGCCATCGATGCAGCCAACCCGAAGTTGACTGGCTGCTGGTCTGCTCCCGACAGCACCAGCTTTCATCACACGTTATTGATGGTGTCGCCAGCCAGCGAAAAACGTCTGGCACTTGTCATCGACAAAACGCTTGAACCTCTCTCGAAAAATCTCGGGAGCAAATTGTTCGGCATGCGCACGAATGCTTGCCGGATCAAAATCCCCAGCGCTTTCAAACTGGCTGATGGCGGCACAAATCGCAGCCTCGGTCTGCTCATAGAAAAACATCCCGGTTTTCCCCTCGACGACGGTTTCGAGGGCACCGCCCTTACCGAAGGCAATGACCGGCGTGCCGCAAGCCTGGGCTTCGACCGGGGTGATGCCAAAGTCCTCCTCGGCAGCGAACACAAATGCCCGACACCGCTGCATATGGTCACGCAGGACCTCGAAAGGCTGATACCCCAGAACCCGCACATTAGGCCCTGCCGCCTGTTTGACTTTATCGAACTGCGGCCCGTCGCCGATCACCACCAGTTTCTTGTCGGGCATGGCACTGAAGGCCCTGACAATCAGGTCCATTTTTTTATAGGGGACCATGCGCGAAGCGGTCAGGTAGAAGTCTTCCTTGTCAGGCGTGAAAGCAAAGTCCTGAACATCCACCCCCGGGTAGATGGTGGTCGCCTCACGTTTGTAGACCTTGCCGATACGGCGGCCGATGTAATTGCTGTTGGAGACGAAATGCTCGACGTTGTTGGCCGTGCGCGCGTCCCAGTTGCGAATTTTGAACAGCAGGTAACGGGCCAGCCAGCCCTTGAGCCCTTCACTCTTGTTGGACTCGATCAGGTACTGGTTCTGCAGGTCCCAGGCGTAGCGGATCGGTGAGTGGCAATAACAGATGTGCAACTGGTCAGGGCCGGTCATCACCCCTTTGGCCACCGCGTGGCTGCTGCTGATGATCAGGTCATAACCCGACAGGTCCAGTTGTTCAATCGCCAGTGGCATCAACGGCAAGTACAGTTGATAGCGCTTGCGGGCCTGTGGAAGACGCTGGATGAAGGTCGTCGTGGCAACTTTGCCACCGATCTTTTTACGCTCGGCGTCAGAAAAGAAATCCACCACAGAGAACAGATCTGCCTGAGGCCAGAGACTGATAATTTCAGCCAACACCTTCTCTGCACCTGCGAATGTCACCAGCCAATCATGAACAACCGCTACCCTGATATTCACTACATCACCATCGCAAATTTTCAAAAAATCAATGTGTTGCCGCGACTGCCTGTTACACCGCGTCAGACGCTTTGAACAACGTTGAATAGAACACGCGGAGTATCAATCCCAGGAGCACTGCGGCAATCATTGCGTACTGCCCGATACCACTGACAAACAGATTGACGACCAGAAAGAACGGCAAGAACGAACAAAAAATCAGGTACATCGGCAACCAGGCGATACCCTGACGGCTCACGGCCCTGGCTACCAGCCCCAGCACCACGGCAAAGATCAGACATGCCAGAGCCCCACCCCAGATGCCAAAGTCATAGACCACGGGCCCGAACAACGTGGTGTACACACCCGGGCGAATGACACCGTCAATCAACACCTCCTCGATATACCCTTTACCCAGGGCCGACATGATGATCTTGGCGGGAATGTAGAAGCTCTGCAGCCCATAGGTACTGGCTCCATCAACTAACGAGGCCAGATAGAAAAACTCGTACAACCCGTGGGTGATGTATTGAGAAAAGTGGGTCAGCGCATAAATCAGTCCGGCCAGACCCGAGCTGTCGTTCTGCCCCAGATACTCCACGACCTGAGCGCTGGCCGGGGCAAATCGGGCATAACCGGAAAGCTCCATTGACGCTACCGGATCCAGACCCATTTGCTGGGTACGGATCCAGAAGACCATGCCCCCCAGCCAGATAAAAGCAACGGCCAGTGCAAGGCCAAGCAACAGGTTGCGCAGGGAAAGCCTGACATATCCGGTCATCAGTGCAGCGGTCAACGAAGTCGCCATGAACACCACCAGTCCACTTCTGGAGCCCTGCAGGACCATGTCGAAAACGGCAAACAACAGGCAGCAGAACAACATCGGAAAGTGATACCAGCGGCGCGCGCCGGCCACCCGCATCATGCAGATGAAGATGGGTAAGAATAGAAAGAATGAAGACAAAACCGCACCGACCAGCGCAATGCTGCCCGAGCCACCGGTGGCAATCAGCTCGCGGTTTTCCATAAAATCGGAACTGATATTGCCGCCGGCCCGGATAAAGATCCGTTCGATAACCCGAAGCACCAAACCGACGCTTCCAAGGCCATAAACAAGCCACACCAGGCGGCCAATGGAGCGCGCATCACATTCAAGCGTCAGAACTTTCGCCCGGGTCAAGCCAGCCGAAAAAAACAAGGCCAGGAAGAACAGGTAGACATAGGCCACGAGGATAAAGAGCGAAGACGGGCCAGCTTCATACAGGTAGTCAATCGGGGCAAAAAACCAGATCAACAGACAGCACAAGCCACCCCAGAGAAAAATCCGGTAGGGCGGAAACACCGCAAGCCTTATCAACAACGGCGTCATCGCAAACCCACTTTCAATATGTTCTCCAGCCTGAAGGTGAACAGTTCCAGTTTCACTGCCCAATACAGTTGCATGCCCACGATCATCAGAAATCCGGCAATCCAGGCCAGCGTGATCAACCCAGTGAAGCTGACAGTCGGCAACAGGTAACCAATGCCTACAAACAGCACAAATACACTGATCCCCGCGGCGACACACAGGGTTTGCAAGCCCGGTCGTGCCGCACTGGCCAAAACGCCTTCAAGGCTTGCGCTGGTCGCCCAGAGCACCATGACCAGCGCCATGCTACTTACCAACCAGCGATCTTGCGGCAACGGCCAGGGAAGGCCGAGTTCGGCCCCGGGAACAAACCAGAGCACTGTCGCTATAACGGCCGCAGCCAGGGCAACCAGCGTCACGCAAGCCATGATCGCTGTACTTCTGAATGCGACCACGCTGCCATAGACGCGCCGGAAGAACACAGTGTTGATAAATTGATGCACGACAATGGCAATGGACAGCCAGCGAAATACAATTGAAAACGCCGCAACGGTGGTTTCTGTGTCCAGTACCCCGAGCACTATTCGCGGGCCGCCCATGAACGCGCCCATCAACACCCCTCCCAGCAGGAACTTGTAGCTGTGGCGAAATACTCCACGCAACGCACCCAAACGCAGCGCCTCACGCCCGGGCAGTTGCGAGACCTTGAGCAATACCCCGATCATGAGCACGCCACAGAGCGCCATGACCTGCACATAGAAGGCCATGAAGTCCACACCCAGCCAATGTGAGGCCAAGCCAAAAAGCAGGGTGAGATACAGGGCACTCTCGAATATCGACGCCACCGCGCCTTTGCCCAACGCTTTAAGCCGGGCTGAGGTTGCCAGTTGCAGCACGACAAGTGCACTTTGCAAGCCGATAACCGCGGCAGCAGCCAGCGATGGCTCCGTGACCAGATGAAATGCCAGCCAACTCGCAGCCATGACCGTCGCGCAGGCGATAAGCACATACGCGGTGGCAGTTTGTACGCCACTGGCTAAAGGTCCACCCAAGGTGCCGTAGGCGATGACGCCATGCATGCCCAGTGCAAGCAACGGCCCCAGCGCCATCGACACTGATAGCCACCACTCAACCGCACCATACTGGGCATTGCTCAACGTCCAGGCAGCGAGAAACGGCGCGAACAACACTGCTGATTTCGATAACCCGAAAAGACCTGCCTGTACCAGCAGCCGCTTGGCATGGATGAGCAACGCTAAATCCCCGGCTTCTTGTTATAGACCCGCTCCACCAATCCCCGGACTTCGACTTTGGGATGGCGAACCATGGCCTGCTCATAATCCAGGGCGATCCAGCGCAGCGGCTGCGCGACATACAGCCCTGGCTTGAGCAACGATTTGGAAACGCAGGAAGCGGCCCCGACCGTAACCCCATCGCTGATCGACACTGCTGCATTGACCACTGTCATCGAGCCGATGTAGACGTTGTCACCGATACGCACGCTACCATCGACCCGAAAACGATCCAGCCCCGAAGGCGCATGCATGTATCCATGCGTCCAGATCTGGCTGCCCGATCCAGCGAGCGTTGAGTAATCGCCAAAGCGAACACTTCGGGTACAGTCGACGATGTGTTTCGAGGTGATTTTCGAGTAGACCCCAAGCCGCAACACTGCCCGACCCCAAGTAACGCCACGGCGTGCCCGGTACACTTTGTTCATGTTGCCAAGTGCCGCATTCGGCAACAGGAACACCCAGATGTCGCCCTTCACCAGGTTGAAGTGCTGAATGTAAGCCGCCGGCCGCATGACCAGGCATTTGCAGTCCAGGTAGTTACCGTGGCCAATCGAAACCCGTTCGCCGAGCATGACCGATTCGGCACGAATCCAGGAAAATCCGATTCGGCACCCGGCACCGATATGCCAGCCCAGGGCGCGCAGGATCATATTCTTCAGGGCACATGCTGGCAGGCATAACCCCAACAGCGACGCCAAGGTGCGTTTCATCTGTGTTGCTCCGCCACTCGAACCAGGTTGTTTGCAATTTGCCGGACATTGTCCTGGTCGAGCACTGCTGGCAACGATGCAGGGTCGGAGACCAGCCCGGCAAAGGTGGTGGTATACAGCTTGCGGACCAACTGGGTTCTGGCCGCATCGTCGGCAAGCGTGAATGTTCCGCTTTCCACGTCCTGAATAACCTGCGAAATCCCTTCGACATCACTCAACTGTACGTATCCTGGCTCGCCGGCAAGCACGCCTGGACCGAATTGAACCAGTGGCTTGCGCGACAAGACCGCCTCCACGGCAATAGTCCCGGTAACGGTACAGATCAGTTTGACGTGCTCGAGCAGGGAACCCATTGCGACTTCGTAGGGAACCGGGATGATATTGTCCACGGATACGATCTGTTCAAGCAGGGCATCGTCCAGTTCATATTTGGTCTTGGGGTTAAGTTTGACCAGCAGTTTCCAGTGGGCGGGAAGCGCTCGTGCCAACGCTGCAATCAACTCGGCCTGGTTACGGAAATCCTGTCCCCACAGGTCGAGGTTGGATTCGGGTTGCATCTGCATTGGGTACAGCAGGTAATGTTGATCGGCATCCAGGCTGAAGCGCTCGCCACTGAGTTGCGCCCAACGCGCCAGCCGCGCTTTTACCGCCCGGTCCAGCAACCACTTCTTTACCGGTGAAGGCGTATTGAACCGCTCCCCCCCCAGGTAGCTTTTGATCAACGTCAGCCGGTTGGGCCAGGAACCGTGCAACGGAAACACCCGCCCCGGATCCGAAGGCAGGGCGGGACGCATGTAGTCCGGAACCTTCTCGCGCTTGCGAATAGCTTCAGCCAGGGCAAAACAGTCCTCGTCCGCCGGGCAGTCCGCGGACGTACCAATAGCCTCCTTGCTGTCTGCGGCGTAGATGCTGTAGCGCCCTCCCGGATAGCCGGGCATGGAGGGATGAAAAAAGGCTACTCCGCGAGCCTTGCACCATTCTACCGCCAGCAGTTCATGAAACAGCGTGGCCTCGCCAATGACCAGGTCCGGCTTGGCGTCATCCAGCGCCTGCCAGATGGCCTGCCGGTAGTAGTGGTAGTGGGTAGGCTGACCGCCAAAATAATTGACGAAACGATCTGACCGACGTGTCCGGGTGAACAGATCGTCGCCACCCAGCGGGCTGAAGTCCTTCACTCGGGGAAAGCCGATCAGCCTGGCCTGACCATGGGCCGGTGCAAAAAGCGGGTTCTGTACAATCCACTGGACATTATGGCCATCAGCAATGAAGCACTTGGCCAGCGCATCCCAGAAATAGGTCTTGTACCTATTTTCTATCAGTACAATATTCATAGGTCAGTAGCTTTCTTTCCGCTCGATAAACCTGAATCCCGATCCGACTACGATCGAGTTTTCCGGGACACTTTTGCTGACCACGACGCCGGCACCAATCACTGAGTTACGGCCAATGGTTACCCCGGCCAGTACGATGCAATGCGCGCCCAGCCAGACCCCGTCTTCGATACAGACCGGCTTCGAGACATGCTGATAGGGCAACGGACCATTGATATCCAGGGAGGCCGTTTCAATATGCACACCCTGGGAAAGGCGCACTTCATTACCCAGGTGCACAGGTGATTTTGCCCCGATAACGCAATCGGGACTGATCATGACCCGGCCATGAAACTTGATGTTCTCGGGGTACTTCAGGACGACACTCCAGTGACAGTTGCTACCGCGTGGAATATCGGCGACAGCCCTGATTTTGACAAAGGTCCAGAACCGTCCCAGCAGATCAACTACATGAATCATCGCGCGCACCAGCGCCCTGACCAACGACAGTCGGAAAAAGCTTTCAAACAAGCGCTTCAGCGTGCCTTTCATTTGACGTACAACCGATTGATATAATTATCCAGGGGCGCACCCAGCTCGACGCTTACCGGTGCATATTCGTAAATACCTATGGGATGCAGTGAATACTGCGCCTGAAACAGCAACCGTGGCTTATGCGTCGGCAGTTGCCCCTTGTGCAGGCCAAAGGTGTTTTCCAGGAAGGCACTGCCCTGCTCTCCGGTAAAGTACTTGATCCCGTCTTGACCAAAGGCCTCGATCACTTCTGAATCGCTGTAACGTCGGATCTTGTTGAAACCATCATGTTTGTGACTGCCCGGCACGAAGACGTGGGGACCGGCGCCTTCGTCGACATCTGAAAGGTAGATAAACAACTTGATGAAACGCAGGTCATCAACATCGCGGTGAAAGCACTCGGCCTCTTGTGGGGTGTCATGACCGGGGTAAGACCACCACACGCTGAGGTTCGACAATGTCGGTTTGGCGCCCAGCCAGTTCTCAACAATCGCCAGCACGCGACTGTCGTTGGCCCATTTCAACGCCCATGGCGACTGCGCGATATCGGAATTGAGGAATGGCGCGGTATGGCAATCTGCAGGCGGATGCGCGGGATCGAACAACCCCGACGCCGCATTCCAGCGGTCGAATGCCTGCTTGTCCTGGAAGTATTCCTTCATCTGGGCAACCTGGTCGGAGGTGACCAGGTCGTCGAGCATGACATAACCGTTGCGGCCCAGTTCGCCCAGTTCATGTTGCGGCAATGGGCTCGAAGAAGACTTGGCTGGAAGTCGCTTGCAGGCCACCTCGGAAAGCGCTTCGCGGTGACCAGGCCTGGTGATCAGGCGCTGGGTAAAAAAGGCCAGCCGACGAAACGGATAGACCCTTCCGACAATCTTCTTCAATGTACTCCCAGCCATTTTCAACTCCTTGAACTACGGGTTCGAGCCCAGCGTGCACCGGGTTATTCAGTCAACATCGAGAGAGGCAAAATCGACAGGTGTGTTTTCCAGCACCGCAGTCTTTACTCGCTTGCCAACAACGTCATCGAAGTATTTCGGTGCAACACCACGCCCTGGACGGACGCTGCGGATCGCATCGGCGGTAACCACATCACCTGCGGCCAGTGACTTGACGAAGTAGAGCGAGCGACGGAACTGCACATTGCCCTGCTCGCTGGATTTGCGCGCGTAGTTGACGTCACCCAGTGCCGCCCATGCGGTTTTGCTGTCCTGACACAGCGCCTTGAGCTCCAGTGGCTCCAGCGAGAAACTGTCGTCCGGTCCTCCACCCTTGCGATCCAGGGTGAAATGCTTCTCGACGATCGAAGCGCCCAAGGTAACGGCGGCAATCGCAGTGGTGTTGTCCAGGGTGTGATCGGAAAGCCCGGTGACCAAACCAAAACGGCGAACCATGTCGGGAATGGTGCGCAAGTTGTATTCCGCAGCCGGCGCCGGATAGCCGCTGACACAATGAAGAATTGCCAGCTCCTTGCAGCCGCCCTCACGCGCGGCCTCGATCGCTTCGCTGATCTCTTCGGCATCGGCCATGCCGGTAGAAATGATCATGGGTTTGCCAGTGCCAGCCACATATTTGATCAATGGCAGGTCGATTGCCTCGAAGGAGGCAATCTTGTAAGCCGGGGCATTCAGGCTTTCCAGCAAGTCGACGGCAGTAAAGTCAAAGGGCGAACTGAAAATGGTGATACCCAGTTTGCGGGCATGCTCGAACAACGGCTGGTGCCACTCCCAGGGCATCTGCGCCTCCAGATAGAGGTCGTACAGGGTACGGCCATCCCACAGCCCCCCGTGAATGCGGAACTCTTCAGCATCGCTGTTCAGCGTGATGGTATCTGCGGTGTAGGTTTGCAGCTTGACCGCATCGGCGCCGGCTTTCTTCGCTTCCTCGATGATCCTCATTGCTGTTTCGAGCTTGCCATTATGGTTGGCAGACAGCTCGGCAATGATGTAAGGCGCATGCGCGGCACCGATTGCCCGCCCTGCAATGGATATCATCGGATTCATCATTGGCCTCGAATTAATTTGTTCAGTTTTTCTTGCATGACATCACGGTGCATATCCCACTCACGGGACAGCAGCGCCAGCCTGTATATATCGACGTACGCGTCGTCCACACGGTGCTGCTCGCGAAAAATGCCTTCCACCTGGAAGGCGAACTTCTGGTGAAGCTTGATGACGGCACTGTTGAATGCCAGCACCTCGCAATTGAGCTTGTTCAGCTGCAGCACGTTGAACGCATGCTCCAGCGCGAGAAACTCCATACGGCTGCCAGTGCCCTTGGCGGCATCCGGGGCGGCATAGAACGCCCAGCTGGCATTGGCGCTGTGGGTGTCGATGTCGGTGAAGCCGACAATCCCCGCAGCCCCCCCCTGCCACTCGTACATGAAGTACTGCTGGTCCTGGCGCTGCTGCAAGCGTTGCCACCATGCCAGGTGTTCCTGCTCGCTGATTACATGCCGGGTGTACATGTTGGCCCGCACGGCGGGTGCGTTTCGCCACTCAAGCATCAGGCCGACTTCGTCAGCCTCGATATTTCGCAGTTTTCCAAATGCCTGCACGTGTTCAATCCTTTTCCGATTCAGCCATAACCTGCGCGACGACCCGGCAGCCGGAGCCGTCGACAATCTTTCGTGCCTGCTGGCTCATTTGTTCCAACATGGACGGATCCCCACTCGCCTGTTCCAGATACCGGGCAAGGTCGCGGCCCAAAGTCTCATCCAGCGCCAGCGTCAACACGGCGCCGGTAGCTGCCAGTTGTCGGGCGGCAAATACCTGGTTTTCCGCCAGCACAACCATCAGCGTCGGCAAACCCAGGCAGCAACGCTCCCATGAGGTTGCACCGGCCGCACCGATAGCAAGGTCAGAGGCAGCCATCAGCTCTGCCATGTTGCTGACATTGGTCTTGACCTCGGTGCTGAATGGCAGGGTCCGGGCTTGGGCACGAACCTGTTCGAGCCAGGGCGCGGTAGCCCCCATCACTACGGTTACCCGGGAGATAGTGGCCAGGGAAAGCGTTTCCAGGACCGATAAAATGCGTCCCGTGACGTTGTCCTTATCGACGCCACCCATGGTGATCAACACGTTCCTGAGGGCAAATGCCGCCCGGCGCTGCAGGCTATCGCCCCGCAACGCGGAAAAATCCGGTCGCAGCAATGCATGCTGTACACCGCACAGTAACCTGCAGTGCGCAGGCACCCATCGGCAATAATCCTGAGGCGAACGTCCCAACGACTGATCAAGCAACAGGTCGCACTGATGGGCTCGATCGGCTAGGTCGTCTATGACCATCAACTTGCGGGACAACCCCGCAAGACTGCCCTCCCATTGCTGGTCCAGAGCGTAATGATCAACAACCAGCCAGTCCGGCCTGATGCTTTCAAGCAGCGCAGCACACGCAGCCGCATCCTCTGCCTGGCTGGCCCCCAGCCAATAACCGTAGATTCCGCGGTCCGCCCCCGGATTGCCGGCAATGCCGGTCACCACTTGCAGCGGATGGACCTGATAGCCGCGGGACCTGATCTGCTCGATCAGATTCCCGGTATGCGCCCGGCAAATGAAGTGACAGTGCGCGCCCTGTGCGGTCAGCTCATCGGCCAGGGTCAGGCAGCGCATGACATGCCCGATGCCAATCTCGACGGAGGCGTCTGCACGGAACACAACTTTCAATCGATCCACCCGCCTACCTCAATGATCTTACGCAGCATCACAACAACCCTGGCAACTTACCCTGAAAGCCCTTTCGCGACTCCTGAGCCGGATCAAGGTTTACCGGTTCATTTCCCGGAACATCCATTCAGCCCGAACCCAATCTTCAAGCGTGTCGATATCCTGGACCCTGTGGCCTGGCAGCACTACCGGTACCGAGCCGGCCCCAAACACGGGCTTGCCCAACCGCCAGGCCTGCGTACGCCCCCAATAGAACTGGCCAGCGTCATGAAAGGTTTCCTGTAGATCTTGCGAGCGGGTATTGAATTGCTCCGGATAGATCATTTCAATCCGGCCCTGGGTGTTGATCCGTACTGCCCGCTGGACAGGAAATGCATAGCGGGTAACGGCAAAGGCAAAATCGCATTGTTCACGGATCAAGGCGTCGAGCCCTGCCTGCAAATCCTCGGGCCTTACAAAGGGTGCCGTTGCGTAAAGGCAGCACAGGTAATCGATCTGCTGCCCGTCCTGTTCGAACCACTCAATGGCATGCTGAATCACCGGCACTGTGCCGCTGTGATCGTCAGCCAGTTGCGCGGGACGGATAAATGGCACCTGTGCCCCGGACTGGCGGGCCACCTCGGCGATCTCCAGATCGTCGGTCGAGACGATCACCCGGTCAAAAACACCGCTATTGAGGGCGGCCTCGATCGACCAGGCGATCATCGGCTTGCCGCAGAACATCTTGATGTTCTTGCGCGCAATACGCTTGCTGCCGCCACGGGCGGGAATGACCGCCAGTTTCATGCCTGCAAGGCCTTGGTCAGTGCAGCGACGACCACGTCCTGCTGAGACTCGCTCATGGTCTGGAACATCGGGATGCTGATGGCGTCCCGGTAATAGGCTTCAGCTTCAGGGAAATCGCCGCGGGCAAACCCCATGGCGGTGTAGTAAGGCTGGGTATGTACCGGAATGTAGTGAAGATTGACTCCGATACCCTGCTCACGCAACGACTCGAAAACCTGGCGATGGGTCTTGTCGATCTTGTCCAGTTGCAGGCGAATCACATACAGGTGCAATCCGGAATAACTGTCTGGATGCTGCCACGGCAGGGTCAGCGGTAATGCTGCCAGCAGTTCATTGTAGCGCGCCGCCAGCTCATGCCGGCGAGCGATGAACTGATCGAGGCGCTGCATCTGGCTCACACCCAAGGCCGCCTGCAGTTCGGTCATGCGGTAGTTGAAACCCAGATCGATCTGCTGGTAGTACCAGGGCCCATCAGCTTCATGGGTCATCTGTTGCGGGTCGCGGGTGATGCCATGGCTGCGCAGCAAGGCCATCTTTTGTGCCAATGCGTCGTCGTTGGTGACCGCCATACCGCCTTCGGCGGTGGTGATGATCTTCACCGGATGGAAGCTGAACACAGTAATGTCACTGTACTTGCCGTTACCGATGAACTCGCCCTGGTATTGGCCACCAATGGCATGCGAGGCATCTTCGATGACTTTGAATCCGTATCGCACGGCCAACGCATGGATCGCCTGCATGTCGCAGGGCTGACCACAAAGATGCACCGGGACCACAACCTTGGGCAGCGTCCCCGCTTGCTCCGCCAGCTCCAACTTGCGCGCCAGGGCTTGTGGGCAGAGGTTATAGGTGCGTGGGTCGATGTCCACGAAATCGACCTGCGCCCCACAGTACAAGGCGCAGTTTGCCGATGCGACAAAAGTAACCGGGGTAGTCCACAAACGATCACCAGGCCCCAGCCCCAGGGCCAGGCAGGCAACATGCAATGCCGACGTTGCACTATTGAGCGCAAGTGCGTGACGCGCGCCTACATGCTGTGCAACCCGCTGCTCGAACTCCGGCACCATTGGGCCCTGAGTGAGAAAGTCGGACTGCAGGACGCTGACGACAGCGTCGATATCAGCCTGGCTGATGTCCTGGCGACCATAAGGGATCATGGCTCAGATGCTCCCGATTTTTTCTTTGTTGATGGTGATCCACTCTTGCAGATCGGCATCACTCATCCACTCCGTGTTGTTGTCACTGGCGTAGACGAAACCTTCCGGCACTTTCTTGCCGTCCTTGATGCGCTTCTCGCAGTTGGCCCAGTCATTGATGACCGGCAGGATCTTGAAGTGCTCGGCATACTCGTAGGTGTAATAAGCGTCTTCAGCACTGATCATCTGTTCATGCAGTTTCTCGCCCGGGCGGATACCGACGACTTTCTGCCGAGCCTCGGGAGCGACAACCCGTGCCAGGTCGGTCACCTTCATGGACGGGATCTTCTTCACATAGATTTCGCCGCCTTCCATATCTTCGAAAGCATGCCAGACCAGTTCCACGCCCTCTTCCAGGGAGATCATGAAGCGCGTCATACGCTCATCGGTGATCGGCAACTCACCCTTGTCCTTGATCGACATGAAGAACGGGATGACCGAACCACGCGAGCCCATCACGTTGCCGTAACGGACCACCGACATGCGCGTGTCATGGCCGCCAGCGTAGGAGTTACCGGCAACAAACAGCTTGTCGGAAGCCAGTTTAGTGGCGCCGTACAGGTTAACCGGGCTGCTGGCCTTGTCGGTGGACAACGCCACGACCCGCTTCACGCCCTTGTCGATGCAGGCGTCGATCAGGTTCATTGCACCATTGATGTTGGTCTTGATGCATTCGAACGGGTTGTACTCCGCAGTCGGAACAATCTTCGTTGCCGCCGCGTGCACCACGTAATCGACGCCATCCAGCGCCCGGTACAGACGATCCTTGTCACGCACGTCACCAATGAAGAAGCGCACGCGGGAATCACCTTCGAATTTCTTCGCCATGTCCCACTGCTTCATTTCATCACGCGAGAAGATGATGATCTTCTTGGGGTTGTACTTGGCCAGTGTCATCGGCACGAACGTGTTGCCGAAGGAGCCGGTACCACCGGTGATGAGAATGGTCTTGTTAGTGAACATGTAACGCGTCCCTATGTAAAATCTGACCAGTTGGTCTTGATGAACTGAATAATGCTGGCCGCGGCCCTTCAAGAAAGCCGTCTGCCGTGCACATTAACTTGAGAAGTAACCATGCCCCTTTCACGGAGCCAGGCAGCGGACCTGCCCGCAGCCCGTACAAGGGCTGCGAACCTGTGTTGACTTACTGGGGATTGCCCAATGGCTCGCCGCCCTTTGCCACCTTCGTCATCCGCAAGACGACAAAGTAACGAATGATCGCCAGCAACACCCCCAACATCCCCCCCACGGCCAGGCCCGCTAGAATCATCAGCGACTTTTTCGGCCAGACAGGTTTGAGTGGTTCCAGCGCGTACTGGTCAATGGTGACCAGATTCAAGCGCATCACATCGATATCGAGCTTTTTCAAGCGGGCCATTTCAGAACGCAACGGTTCGATGTTCTGCAAGAACACATCTTCGTTCTCACGCTGTTTCAATGATTCGATCCGGCGATTGTTCTTCAGCAGCATGAGTTCTTTGCCGATCTGCGCCACCCGCGGGTCGGTGAAGTCATCGGAAGTTCGCTGACGGAGGGCCTTGCGCTCGGCCTCCAGGGCATCGGTACCCATGAAGTACAGCGGGATCTGCTGGTTATTGACCTCAGTACGGATCACATTGCCACCAGACTCGCCTTCGCTGGCCATGGCCGAAGGGGTAGACGGCTTCTTCAAGCCCAGCGAACGGGCGATGCTGATGGCTTCATCCAGCTGGGCGATTCGGTCGGCGCGGCGCGCCTTGAGCTGAACGCGCAGTGCCCGAAGTTCATCTTGCAGTTGCGCGCGCGTGAGATTGTCCTTCTCCAGCAGCGTGGCAATTTGTGACTCCTTGCCTGCTTCATATCCGGCACGGGCTGCGTCGAGCTTGCCATCCAGTTCGTTCAAGCGGTTCCTGATAATGACCGACAAGTCCGAGGCCACTTGCTGGCGCTCGCTTTCAATGGCGTATTTAACGAAACCGTTGAGGATCTCGTCACCGTCGACATTCTTTGGATAGCGCAACTCCATGCCAATGTAGGCGCTGAGCAGGTCAACCTTCTTTTTGGGGTCCGGCTGCACCAGCTTGATGGAATTGCGGTTGAACTCTTCGAAAGCTTGTTCGTCGGTCTGGCCAGGCATGCGCAAAGGAGCGAAAAGCTGAGGATTGGCGCGGAAGTAACCCAGGCGCACATCGTAGGAATCAAGCGCGGCGCCGACGCGGGTGAGCGCCTGCTCACGCGGCAGCGAGTAAACACCAGAGCGGTTCAGGGCATCCAGATCGTTGAGCGCAGCAGGGCGCAGCGTGGTGCCGACCTGATACTCGGGAGTGGTGAGGAAGGCATAGGCTCCCGCCGCCGCCCCAACTGCCAGAGTGACAGCAACGATCAGAAATTTCTGCTTCCAGAGGCTTTGAACCACGGCAAAAAAATCGATATCGCTACTTTGGCTTACGGGGGGTATACGGGAAATGCTGGTCACGCACATGCCTGCCTGGTCGAGTAACAATGGCTCCAACGACAAGCGAGGTGTCACCAAAATCCTGGTAAGCAGCGCTCCCTGCCCCATTGACTCGATCCCGGAGAAACTTCCCTGTCATCAGACGAGAAAGGCGCGCATTGTGACAGTTTATGCAAAGGCAAACCACTCTCTGGCCAATCTTTGTAGGAAAAGTTCCCGACCAAAAGGTCGCAAAGCCCAGCAAAATAGGCACTTTTTCGGGTTTGCCCGTCAGAAACAGACGAACGGCGGGCAAGGTATTCCAGCACAATTGATCGACAATATCCTGGCGCGCCAGGGCGGCGCGTTTTGACTCAGGGTGTCGACAGGTACTGCGTTTCCAACTCGAGCAGGCCCTTGTTGCGATTCTTGATTCGCTTGGCCGGGATTCCGAAATAGATACCCCAGGCTTCAGTGGATTTGGTCACCAGGGTCATCGCCCCGACAGAACAGCCATCCTCGACGTTGACTCCGGGCACTACGATCGAGGAGGTGCCGATGATCACGTGACGACCAAGTCGGACCGCGGCCTTGGTTTCGCCCTTGAACTGCGCGGGGACCGTGGGATTGGTCATGGTCTTGCCGGAATAGTCATCGGACTGGGCAAATACATGACAGCCATAGGCCAGGCCGGAAAAATCTTCCAGGGTGATACCTGGCTCGCCCCCGGCAACATTGCAGAAAACGGCGATATGCACATTGCGACCGATCGACACCTTACCGGAGACGACACAGAAATCGTCAATTCGGGAGTTATCGCCAATCTCGATCTGGTCGCAGTTGTAAATAGAGGCCTTGTCACTGATCAGTACGTTGGAACCCAGTTTCTTGAACCCTTTTGACGCCAGTTCAGCAGGTGTAAGGAATGCCATTAACGCCTCACCGTTTTATACGCTTCACGAAGAGCCACCCTATCAACACTCCCAGATGAAGACAAGGCAGCGCGCGGCTCACAATTTAATGGTACAGATCACGGATCCAGGCGGCGCTGCTGATAGATCCAGTCGACAATTTCACCGTCCGGCGTATAGCCACTAACGGTTTCACGCAGCAACTGGCGAACCCGCCCGTAGTCATCACCGGCAACCGCCGCCAGTAACCGGTGCAGACGCTCCTTGAGCGTCTCCCAAGGCAGATGATCTTCGGCAGCGCTCATGATCATCGGGTGTCGGGTAGCAACGACGTTGTCACCGATCAGCAATTCTTCATAGAGTTTCTCGCCTGGACGCAGCCCGGTGAACTCAATAGCAATATCGCCGTGCGGATTCTTTTCAGAACGCACGCTTAGCCCGGAAAGGTGGATCATTTTTTCCGCGAGTTCGGCAATGCGGACCGGCTCGCCCATGTCCAGCACGAACACATCCCCACCCTGCCCCATGGAGCCAGCCTGGATAACCAACTGGGCCGCCTCGGGGATGGTCATGAAGTAGCGAGTGATCTTCGGGTGGGTGACCGTCAGTGGCCCGCCCGCTTTGATCTGCTTGTGGAACAACGGAATCACCGAGCCTGACGAGCCCAGCACGTTGCCGAACCGCACCATGGTAAAACGCGTCTTGTTGACCTGGGAGACTTTGTCCGAGTCACCAAACAGAACTGGCGCGAGCTCCTGGCTGAGCGCCTGCAGGGTCATTTCCGCCAGACGCTTGGTACTGCCCATGATATTGGTGGGACGAACCGCCTTGTCCGTGGAGATAAGGACAAAGTTGGCAACTCCGGCCTGCAATGCGCTTTGCGCCGTATTGAGCGTGCCGATGACGTTGTTCAACACGCCTTCGGCGATATTGTGCTCAACCATGGGAACATGCTTGTAGGCTGCAGCGTGATACACCGTATCGACACTCCAGGTCTTCATGACATCCAGCAACTGCGCCTGATTACGGATGGAGCCAAGAATAGGCAAGACCCTTACCGGCAACGAAGACCTGCTGATGGTCTGCTCCAGCTCGCTGAGAATGGTGTAGAGGTTGAACTCACTGTGCTCGAACAACAGCAAGGTAGTAGGTTGCGACTTGAGGATCTGCCGGCACAGCTCCGAACCGATCGAACCACCGGCCCCGGTCACCATTACCGACTGCCCCTTGATGCAACGTTCGATCAGGTCATCCTGTGCCGGAACCGCGTCGCGGCCCAGCAGGTCGGCGATATCCACTTCCTGGATATCATCGACCTTGACCCGGCCACTGGCCAGATCCATGAAGCCGGGCACACTACGCACATGCAGCGGGAAGCCTTCCAGGTAACTGAGTATCTCCCGCCGGCGCGCGCGCGTGGCAGACGGAATGGCCAGGAGAATCTCCTGGGCGCCAGTCATATCGACCATGCGCTGGATATGCTTGGACTTGAAAACCTGCAGACCGGAAATCGTCCGGTCAGTGATACTGGCGTCATCATCGATGAATGCAACCGGACGCATCACCTTGCCCATGCGCAACGCGGCCACGAGCTGGTTGCCCGCAGCCCCGGCACCGTAGATGGCTACCTTGGGCAAACCATCGTCACGGTTGGTAAAAGGTACATTCTGAATGCCCGCGAACCAGTCACCGAGAAAATATTGACGCATGGCCAGGCGCAAGCCTCCGACCATGATCAGACTCAGCCACCAATAGTTGAACACGATCGAACGGGGGATCACGACTTGATGGTTGCTGTACCAGTAAACCGCTACGCCCAGTATCAGCGAGGACAGGCTCACCGCCTTGATAATGGTCACCAGCGCATCGTTGCCGAAGTAGCGCATCACCGCACGGTACATGCCGAAACGGATAAACAGCGGAATGGCAATCAACGGCGCGGTAACAAATATCCACAGGTGCGTGGTGAAAGGGTTGATGGCTTCTTCAATACCCAGGCGAACGACAAACGCCATCCACAGCGCAATCCAGACCAGTACCACGTCTGCCGCGACTTGAATCAACCGTTTGTAACGGCGCGGCAATGAAACCAGCCAGAGCCGTAGCCTATCGTATTTCACCATCTTCAAACTCCACTACGCCTGAGCCGACACTGCCATTGCTGCAGCATTCCATGTTCATACACCCCGTTCCCGGCGCTCCCAGCGGTGGCAACAATTCATCACCACCCTGTGATTTACCAGAGTAACGGCTACCTCATCGAGAAACGATCTTTGCAAGTGTGGCAAAAATGATCTTGATATCGGTCACCACACCATGTTGCTCGACATACTCCAGATAGTACTTCTGCTTGATTGGCAGAATTACATCAATATAGGCCTGCCGAGGATCCGGGTACTGGCCCAGGATCAAACTTTCATCAACCATCTCGATGGATGCCCGATCAGTGATCCCTGGGCGCACCGAGAGCACTTTGCGGCGCACCGATTCTTCATAGCAGTTCATGAATTCTGGTACTTCCGGGCGCGGTCCGACCAGGCTCATGTCCCCCAGCAACACGTCAATGAGCTGCGGCAGCTCATCGATCTTGGTGCGGCGCAAAAAACGACCCGAACGGGTGATGCGCGAATCTTCGCCGATGGTCAGACGCCCGGCACTTTCCGCGTGTAGCTTCATGGTCCGGAATTTATGAATCCTGAACAGATTGCCGAAACGTCCAACACGCTCCTGTCGAAAGAATACCGGCCCGGGCGAATCCAGCTTGACCCACAGAAAAATCGCCAACAACAACGGCGACAGCACCAGGAGACCCAGCGCAGCACAGACAATGTCAAAGAGCCGCTTAAGCATTGGCCAACACCGATCGCACCGCCGCAATCACACGTTCCTGGTCGGCTTCGGTCATCTTGGTGTAGAGCGGGATCGAAACCTCCTGCTGGAACAGGCTCTGGGCTACCGGGAACTGCTCGGGACTCAGGGCACAGCTTTCACGCCAGTAGGGTTGCAGGTGCAGCGGAATGAAATGCACCGAGCAACCAATGCCCAGTTCGGCCATCTTGATGATGAAGTCGTCGCGCTTGATATTTGCCTCTGCGCGCAGACGCAGCGGGAACAGATGCCATGCATGCATGTCGCCAGCAGCGGCCACTGGCGGCAACACCAATGGCAAATCGCTCAGCGCCTCAAGGTAACGCTCGGCCATGGCCTGACGCTTGAGTTGGAAGCCTTCAAGACGACGCAACTGGTGAATGCCCATGGCGGCGGCGACGTCGCTCATGTTGTATTTGAAACCGGGAGCGACAATTTCGTAGAACCAGGCCGGCGTCTTCGACACATAACGATCGAAGGCATCGCGACTGATACCGTGCAGGCGCATGATCCGGCAGCGCTTGGCCAGTTCCGCATTGCGGGTCACCAGCATGCCGCCTTCACCGGTGGTCATGGTTTTGTTGGCGTAGAAACTGAACACTGTGATATCGGACTCGAGGGTACCGATCTTGCTGCCTTTCCAGGTGGTTGGCAGTGCATGCGCAGCATCTTCCACCACCTTCAGGCCATGGCGACGGGCAATCTGCAAAATCGCATCCATGTCACAGCTCAGTCCGGCGAAGTGCACAGGCATGATCGCACGGGTCTTTTCGGTAATCGCCGCCTCGATCGCCGCCGGATCGATATTGAAGGTCTCTTCCAGCACATCCACGATAACCGGCGTGCCGCCCAGATACCGGACAACTTCGGCAGTTGCCGTGAAGGTATAGGACGGCAGAATGACTTCATCGCCTGGGCCGATACCAATGGCTTCCAGCGCCAGGTGCAGCCCGGCGGTTGCCGAGTTCACGGCAATGCTTTCAACATCACCACCAAGAAAACTGGAAAAGTCCGCTTCGAATTGCTTGGCTTTTGGCCCGGTGGTCACCCAGCCGGAACGCAGGGTGTCGACAACTTCATTGATTTCCTCTTCACCCAGTTCAGGAAGAGCGAAGGGCAGGAACGGAGTATTCTGCATAGGTTCACCGCAAGCGTTTGATGTAACGGTTCATGATGCGATTGCCACTTTTCTTCAGCGTGGACTCCAGCACATAACCATTGCGTTGATAAAAACCGTTGACCTCGACATTGGCATCGCGATCAGTTGTCAGGTACACAAAAGCGGCGCCGGATTCGGCAGCCCACGCCTCTACTTCTTGCAGCAGTTGCCTGCCCACACCCTGCCCCTGCGCCTGCGGCGACACCGAAATGGTGCTCAGCAGCACCGCATTCTCGGCATCGAGACTCTCGACCTGATCGCCTCGATAAAACACCGCCGCCCATAATTTTTTGGCGACGAACAACGGGTTCTTCAGCAGGCTCGGCAAGGCGCGCAAGGCAAATGCCAGCCAATGCTTGGCAAACAGGTCCTTGTAGAACAGCGATGGCTGGCGAATGGCAACCGCCAACCCCTTGGGCGCCCGGCCTGCCGAATCATCAGAGGCAAGGATGCAGGCGCACTGTTCGGACTGCAGGTAATGGGTGTAGAGCAAGGCCAGGAACTTCGGCCCCAACTGACTGAGAAAAAAGCCTGGAAACGCCTGAACATGCAAGTCGGCAAATGCCTGGACCTGAGCACTGTCAACCAACCTAACCCGTTCAAGCTTCATAGACATCCTCAACAATTGCCTTCAGTTTGGGCACTGCTCGCTCAGCCGAGTAAAACTCCTGGGCGTATTCACGACCGTTGCGTCCCATTGCGGCCAGACGCTCAGATGAGGCATTGAGCAAATAGTTCATCCCCTCCAGCACTGCCGCATTGGTACGCACACCAATGGTATGGCCCGCATCCGATTTGCCCAGCTCGATTGCCGACTCGCTGCGCTCATCGGCCAGCAACAGAATGGGCCGGCCAGCCAGCATATAGGTGATCAGCTTGGAAGGCACTGAGGCGAACTCCTGACCTGCGGCGGTTGGCAGCAACAAAGCATCTGCGGCACCGAACACTGCCGGAGTCAGTTCGAACGGCCAAGGCGAAAGGAAGTGGCAACGGGACTCCAGACCGCGGGCCTGTAGCAACCGCTTGAGCTCCGGCACCAGCGATCCGTCACCTGCAAACAGGAACACTGCCCGTGGATCGACGCCATCCAGATAACCCATGAACTCATCCAGGCCGGAAGCGACGCCCATATTGCCGCCATACACGAAAAGAAACTGCTCAGGCGCCAGGCGCAAGCCCATCACCTTCTCAAGCTCCGCTCGCGCCTGCTCCTTGGGTAAGGCCTGAATCTGACTGCCTTGTACCCAGTTTCTGACAAGCGTCACCTTCGATGGATCGATTTTTCGCGTCTCGGTATAAGCACGATGGAATCCATCGGAAATCACCACCAAGTGATCGCAGTTACGCGCGATGAGCGTATCAAGCTTGAGCAGGCCGCGATAAATGCCGCCGGTTTCCTCGATACGCTTTTGCACGGCCAAGGACTCCGGATACAGGTCCTGCACACTGGCGACCACCTTGATGCCCTTGAGCCTGGCCGCCATCAGCAGCAGGCCGAGGGAGAACAACGGCCACACGTTGGCGTAGATCACATCAACCTTGCGCTGACGCAAGATGAAGAAAAATACTGACAACCCGAAAGAGATGTTCTCCAGAAATCGTGAGACGAAGCTGGATTTTTTCGAAGAAAAGGCAAACAGGCGTGACACCGGAAACGGCATGTTCAAACCGGCGATCTTCTCATCCAGCCCTTCGGCGGCGACGTTGCGGGTTGGTGTCGGACATGCCACCAGCACCTCATGCCCTTGGGCATGCAGGTACTGGGCGACATCAGCACTGGTTCTGGCACTCACCACCGGCTCGGGCGGAAAAACACAACTCGCAACTAAGACTTTCAACCGCAACCCCTCGCTTACGCCCGCCCGTAGATATCTTCGAAACGAACAATGTCGTCTTCACCCAGATAGGAACCCGATTGCACCTCGATCAGCTCGAGGGGCACTTTTCCTGGGTTCTCCAGGGCATGCACCTGACCGATAGGAATATAGGTCGACTGGTTTTCGGTCACCAGATAGGTTTCCTTGCCATTGGTGACCTTCGCCGTACCGCTGACCACGATCCAGTGCTCGGCACGGTGATGATGCATCTGCACCGACAGCTTGGCGCCCGGCTTTACAGTGATACGCTTGACCTGGTAGCGATGCCCCTGGTCTATGGCCTCGTAGCTACCCCACGGGCGATACACTTCGCTGTTGCAATGAAACTCCTGGCGCTGCTGGGCCTTGAGGTTCTCAACGATTTTCTTGACCCCCTGGACCTTGTCCTTGTGCGCTACCAGCAGAGCATCCTTGGTCTCAACGATGATCAGGTCGCGGACCCCTACGGCAGCCACCAGGCGGCTGGTCGACTTGATGTAGCTGTGCTCCACTTCATCAGCCATGACATCGCCGCTGACGACGTTGCCACTTTCATCCTTCTGGCCAACATCCCACAAGGCGGACCAGGAACCGATATCGTTCCAGCCGGCATTCATTGGCACTACTACCGCATCGGCAGTCTTTTCCATGACGGCGTAGTCGATGGAGTCGCTCGGGCAGCGTGCAAAGGCCTCGGCACCGACGCGGGTGAAATGCAGATCACGGGAACTTTGCTCCAGGGCTTCGGCGCAACAAGCATGGATCTGCGGAGCAAACGCCTTGACCTCGTCAAGCAGACGGCTTGCCTTGAACAGAAACATACCGCTGTTCCACAGGAACTTCTTGCTGGCCAGATAGCGTTGGGCGGTGGCCAGGTCTGGCTTTTCGACAAACCGTGCAATCGCATACCCAGCACCCACGGCCGGCCCCTGTTCGATATAGCCGTAGCCGGTTTCCGGAGACAGCGGCTGGATGCCGAAGGTGACTAGCTTGCCTGCCTGAGCCAGCGGCAATGCGCTGCGAACGCACTGCTGGAAAACTTCGGCATCACTGATCAAATGATCTGCCGCCAGTACCAACAGGAGCGGATCCTGACCGTCCTGTACGGCCTTCAGGGCAGCAAGCGTAATAGCAGCGGCGGTGTTGCGCGCCACAGGCTCGAGAAGTAGCTCGCAATCATCGAAACCCAACTGGCGCATCTGTTCCGCGGCAACGAAACGATGGGCTTCGTTGCAGATGATTTGCGGCTTCAGATCGGTAAGACCGGACAGGCGCTCGACCGTCACCTGGAGCATGGTGTGCTCATCTGCCAGTGACAGGAATTGCTTCGGGTTGAGCTCACGGGACATTGGCCACAAACGCGACCCGGAGCCGCCAGCCATCACAATAGGTAAAATCATAAGCCACCCAGGACCGAAGTATACGGTTGCACAAAGCCTAGGACTTGCAACACATAGATGATTTGGAATGTTGATACTGCGAGCATCCCTGCAGCGCCGACAACGCGACCAAACAGAATGGCGTACGCAAGCAGCGAGAATACCATGAAATGATTGAAAATATCCGATATCCGGTAGGCCACAACCTGGGCATCGTGCAACGCCAGCAAGATCAGCAAGCCACTTAGATGGAGGATCACCGAGTAAGCAATAAAGGGCTGTTGGCGCTGTATACGAGCAAACATAAAGACCAACGGCGATAACAGCGCAAAATGAAATATCGCCCGAAAAAAGTTGATCGAACCACCCTGACCACTAAGAATATTATTAATATAAAAGTCGAGCCTAGGGTTCTCCAGCAGCGACAAGAGCTGTAAAAACCCTTTAAGCACACTGATGTCCAGCAAGTAGAGTGCAAACAGCGCGCAGCAACACAAATACATATAAAATACCGTACGCACCCCGGCTGCGCGGAGCAACATAAAGGGCAGAAACAGAATGGCCGAATAATGAAATAACACGGCCCCACACAAGACCGCCAGACTTTTCGACCACTGCCCGTTAAACACCAGGTAAGCTGAACACATCACCAAGCCGGTGGCCACACCGATACGAATCTGCGTGAAGTCCTGCAGCAAGAAGAAGTAAGACAGGTAAATTGCAACACTCAACCAACGATACGGTGTTGCCCGCTCCATCACATAAAATTTGCTACCGACGCCCAAAACCGCGTAAAAAACAAACAGCAGTATCGCTGAACCCGTCAGTAGCGAAGACAGCTTCGCCAGAACGAAAAAAGTTGGCTCGACAAAAAACGGCCCAAATTCACCAGAAACAATACCTGCATAATAATCAAGGTAGTTCCCGTGATCGTCCGATACCCCGGGCGCCTGGAAGGCACACATGGCAATCAGCAAGCCGGCCAAGCCCCAGTAGCAAAGCTTGCGCTTGCCACCCAGCAACGAGAGTAGCGCCGAAACCATGAAAGGCAGATAGTAGAAAAGCATACGACGCAACCCTAGACAGAACCCCGAGCGACCATGTGAAACAGAGCAACTGCCCGCTTCGCTTAACCCTCAGCCCTGATCGAAATAGTCCAAGACATGCTGATGCACGCGCAACGAAGTTGTGCGCACGTCGACCCAGCGATATTCAGCATGCTGTTCACGTGGCAGGCTTTCAAGTGCCGAATCTGCCAGTAACAGGGTATAGGCGAGTACCACATAGTGAGTGCCCGAATCGTGCTCATCTGCCGAAAAGTAACTATCGCGGTAGAAGTGTTCGTACACACCGCGAAACGTCGCGCTCGCCATTAACAGTTGCACCCCGAGCTCGGAGTGACTGATGCGGCGAAACGCCTGTTCCAGTGACTCGTTCTTGCGCACCCGCCCCCCGGGGGTAAACCAGTATCCCTGGGCGGGACGATTCAAACGCTCGCCCAGAAGCACTTGCCCGTGCTCATTCAACACGAGCAGGTCAATCGCTATCAGAGGCGTATGCATGACGACTGTGCGGAATGCATCCGCCTGCAGATAGCCGGCCATTAGCGTCTGGCCGAACTTTCGTGATCGACAAACCACTGATAGGCATCGACCAGGCCATCTTCGAGACTGATAGAGGCCTGCCAGCCGAGGTTCTTCAAACGAGAGACGTCCAGCAGCTTTCTTGGCGTGCCATCAGGCTTGCTGGCATCAAAGCCAAGACGCCCCTGATAACCGGTCACTCGACAAATGGTTTCAGCCAGCTCACGAATAGTGCAGTCGACGCCTGTCCCCACGTTAATGTGTGACAAGGTCGGCTGGGTATGTTGCTGATACACCTGCGACTCCATGTTCATGACATGCAGGCAGGCCGCCGCCATATCATCTACGTGCAGAAACTCGCGCATCGGTGTGCCGCTGCCCCAGATGACCACCTCCTGGTCACCCCGCACCTTGGCCTCATGAAAACGACGAATCAGCGCCGGAATCACATGGCTGTTTTGCGGATGATAGTTGTCATGAGGACCGTACAGGTTGGTCGGCATGACACTGCGGTAATCCACCCCATACTGGCGGTTGTAACTTTCACACAGCTTGATACCGGCAATCTTGGCGATGGCGTAAGGCTCGTTGGTAGGCTCCAGTACGCCAGTCAACAACGCTCGCTCTTCAATTGGTTGCTCAGCGAACTTTGGATAGATACACGAAGACCCGAGAAACAGCAGCTTTTTTACGCCGCTGGCGTACGCGCCCTGAATGATGTTGGCCTCAATCATCAGGTTTTCATAAATGAACTGAGCTGGGTATTCATTGTTGGCATGAATACCCCCTACCTTGGCCGCTGCCAGGTAAACCTGATCGATCTGCTGCTCGGCAAAGAACGCACTGACCTGGCGCTGATCCAGCAGGTCGAGCTCTTCCCGGGTTCGCGTAACGATGTTGGTGTAGCCCTGCTGCCTCAATGCACGCATCAATGCCGAGCCGACCATACCGCGGTCACCGGCAACGAAAACCGTTTCTTTGCTCACGATTAACGCTCCACCGCTACATGCACGTCATGACCATGGGACTTGAGCAGCGCGTGGCGCTGGGCCACCTTGAGATCTTCGCTGACCATTTCCGCACACATTTCCTGAACGGTAATTTCCGGCACCCAGCCCAGCTTCTCTTTTGCCTTGGCTGGATCGCCCAGCAAAGTTTCTACTTCCGCAGGACGGAAGTAGCGCGGGTCGACACGCACGATGACATCGCCAACCTTCAGCGCTGGCGCCTTGTCACCTTCGATGGCGGAAACGATCGCAACCTCATCAACACCCGTGCCTTCGAAGCGCAACGAGACACCCAACTCCGCTGCTGACCACTCGACGAACTGGCGAACCGAGTACTGCACACCCGTAGCAATGACGAAGTCATCAGCAACTTCCTGCTGCAGCATCATCCACTGCATGCGAACGTAGTCCTTGGCATGCCCCCAGTCACGCAGCGCGTCCATGTTGCCCAGATACAGGCAATCTTCCAGCCCCTGACTGATATTGGCCAAGGCACGGGTAATCTTGCGGGTCACGAAAGTCTCGCCGCGACGCGGCGACTCGTGGTTGAAGAGAATACCGTTACAGGCATACATACCGTAGGCTTCACGGTAGTTGACCGTGATCCAGTAGGCATACATCTTCGCCACCGCATAGGGCGAGCGCGGATAGAACGGCGTGGTTTCACGCTGCGGCGTCTCTTGGACGAGGCCATACAGCTCAGAGGTCGACGCCTGATAGAAGCGGGTTTTCTTTTCCAGGCCGAGCAAGCGAATGGCTTCGAGAATCCGCAGGGTACCCAAGGCATCGACATCCGCGGTGTACTCAGGCGACTCAAAACTTACCGCAACATGAGACTGGGCGCCCAGGTTGTAGACTTCATCAGGCTGAACTTCCTTGATGATGCGGGTCAAGTTGGAAGCGTCGGAAAGATCACCGTAGTGCAAAACGAAATTCTGATTGGCAACATGTGGATCCTGATAGATATGGTCCACACGCTGGGTATTGAATGAAGAAGCCCGGCGCTTGATTCCGTGAACTTCGTAACCTTTTTCCAGCAGCAATTCGGCGAGATAAGAACCGTCTTGCCCGGTAACGCCAGTAATTAAAGCTTTCTTTTTCATTTCAATTATCCAGTTCTATATTTCAGCCGAAATCAAATCAGAAACCCTGTCAGCCCAGTGCAGATGGCTGAACACACGCGCTGCGCGCTCGTGAATGACGCCGGGTTGCTCGAGATCAGGCGCTTGCGCCCGGTAAACACTGAGGATACGTGCTGCCATTTGCCGGACATCAAGCCGGTCGACGATAAAACCATTGCGACCTTCTTCCACGAGCTCCGTGGCGATGCCGACATCAAATGCCACTACGGGTACGCCACACATTAGCGCTTCCCCTACCATCATAGGGCCAGCATCTTCGATTGACGTACTGACAAACAGATCAGCCTTACGATAAAGCGCCGCCAACGCGGCATCGCCTTGACAGTAGTCGAATTGGATCACTTTAACACGCTCAAGACCCAGATGAGAGAAGCGATCCGGCGCCAGGCACAGGAGACCAATCTCCTCCCCCGCGAGCAACTGCTGCTCCAGACAGACGAGCACTAGGGAGAGGTATTCAAAACCCTTGCGCGGGTCGTCAGCATCATTGGCATTGGTAAGCATCCGGAACTGCACCGAACGCTCCGGAGCACGCTGCGCCAGTTCTGGCTTGAACAGGTCGGCGTCCAGCGGCAGCGACAACAGCTGATGGTCAGCATATTGAATGGCAGAGCGCTTTCCGGCCTCATGAATGCGCTGGCTACCCGACAATAATGTCGCCTTCATCTGCAGAATATTCACCGACTTGGCGCGCAACTGATAAGCCGCATAATTTTTCTGGCGCTGATCGAGCGCCGGACAATCAGAGCAATCGACCTGGAAACCCGTGCACTGCCAGTAGTAGTGGCAGCCACCGGTCAGGTGCGCCATGTCCATTGAGGTGTAATACACCTTGCAACCAGTTTTTCTCTGGATCCGCAGGACATCGAAGCTGTTGGCAAAGCCCGCAACCCAGTGCACAAAGAGCACATCTGCCGAGGTAATACGCTGAACCAGCTCGGGATTGATGCCTTGAACCGCGGACTCGCCGACAGAAAAGAACAGGTACTTTCTTTTTGCCGAAAATCGCTCGCGAGCGACAAAGTGGGCCCGCACCCTGGAGAACACTTTTGATGGCAAGTGCTTCCTGGCAAACGCCTTGATGCGGACCTTGAACAGTTCGCTCACCACCCGCGTTACCGCCGGCACGGTATGGGACGATCGGGATTCAGCCACAAACAATTGCGAGTCGTGCCCGGCTGCCAGCAAGGACGCGTGAAAGCGCAAAGCCGCACTGCCGGCACCACCAAAATCATTGGTAGACAAGTGAATGACCCTGGCACTGAGCGCTTGCTGCGCCCGCTCGGACGCACCGGTTTCCTTGAGACTCAACGCTGCTTCCTCATATAAACCCGCAAACCGATCAAGCAAATAACGAAGTACAGGATATAAGTAACAACGTATGCTTGCATAACACTTTCAACGCCCACCTGAGCGCGACTCATCAGCCAGGCACCCAACAAAAACAAACCGCCCTGGAGCACCTCGGCAATAATATATAACTTCGTTGCCGCCTTCGCCACGGCGATAAAACCGATTACATAGGCCGATATTTTGAAAAAGTCCCCCAGCAACTGATAAATAATCAGGTCGGCCAGCGGGCTAAACTCTTCGGAAAAAATAAGCTTTATGAAGAACGTTCGCCCCAAGTACAGCGTCCCCGCACCAAGGACAAAAATAGCCTGAACCAGATACAGGTGCCGGAGTGTCATCTTCACCACGACAGTACTGTTCTGTTCAGGGGAAATCCGTGGCACAAAATAGAAGGCCAGGAACATGGTAAAGAAACCCAGGTACGCCGCAGAAAAGCGAATCGCCGCCTGCCAGATCCCCGCATCGTGATAGCCCACCTGGGAAATCAACATGCTGCGCACAGTGATTTCTACCAGCGGGAATGCCAGCGTGCTGACCACCAGCATTGTGGTATAGGCAAACAATTGCCGGAACGACAGCCCATCAATCTTGAATAGGCGAATCCGCCCCCAAAAAGGTGAGCGACGGTAAAAGTACAGTGCTGGTAGCGCGCACAAGGATGAAGCCAGAACGATGGAAACCCCGGCCCCATACTCCAGATAACGGGAGATACAGAACCATAACAAAGGGACCGCCAGGACGTTGCCAAGAATCTGGCTGTAGGCGAAGACGTGGGTTACACGCAAGCCATTGGTGACACCGAAAACAACATTTGCAAACGCCAGTGCCAACTGGGCAATGGCCAGCAGAATGATGATCGACTGATAGTCATCGACACCAAATACAAACAGTGAAAGCGGCCGTGAAAGCACTATCCCCGCAATACAAACCAACAGGGAGAATAACAGGGCATAGGTGACCGCAGCCGAAATGAAACGCAGCAGTTTCCTGGGCGTCTGGTGGTACTCAGAACAGTACTTGACCAACGCATTGATGATGCCGCCTCCGGAAAGAATCGTCAGCACACTGACAACACTCATCAGGTGCCCGAGCTTACCCACGCCCTCCGGACCAAGATAAACAGCCATGACCTTAAGAAGGATGAAGCCCATGAGCACTTTCGATGCATGGGCGCCACCCGTGAACAGGGCTGAACGGACAGCACTCATTGAATTGAACTCAGCCCCTCGAGCGCTGCATCAATGACGGTAGCCACCATGGCATCCGTCATGTTGAACCACACCGGAAGGCGAACCAGTCGTTCACTGTCACGAGTCGTTACTACGTCATCACCGACAAACCTGCCGAACTGCTGGCCTGCAGGGCTGGCATGCAGAGGGATATAGTGGAATGGCGTCAAGATTTCGCGCTGACGCATATGGCTGATGAACTGCGCACGCTGGTCGAGCGACTGGAGTTTCAGGTAGTACATATGGCCATTGTGCTCGCAGCCCTCCGGAACCTGAGGACGCTGAACCAGCCCATGCAATTCCGAAGCCGCAAAGGCCTGGTGATACATATCCCAGATTTGCAGTCGACGGGCATTGATCTCTTTCGATTTTTCCAACTGCGCATAGAGGTAAGCAGCCTGCAACTCACCCGGCAAGAAACTTGAGCCAATGTCACGCCACGTGTACTTGTCGACCTGCCCACGAAAGAACTGCGAGCGGTTCGTACCTTTCTCACGAATGACTTCTGCACGTAAAACAAAGCGCTCGTCATTAATCAGCAGCAAGCCCCCCTCACCACCGCTGGTATAGTTCTTGGTCTCGTGAAAGCTGTAAGCCGCCAAATGCCCGATGGTGCCCAGCGGCCGTCCTTTGTAGGTCGACATCATGCCTTGAGCCGCATCTTCGACAACGAACAGGCCGTGCTTCTCGGCAATGGCCATCAACGTGTCCATTTCGCAGGCAACACCGGCATAGTGCACAGGAACGATCGCTTTTGTTCGTTCGGTAATCGCCTGTTCAACCAAGGTTTCGTCGATATTCATGGTGTCAGCCCGAACATCAACAAAGACAATTTTGGCACCGCGCAAAACAAAGGCGTTGGCGGTACTGACAAAGGTATAGCTTGGCATGATGACTTCATCGCCAGGGCCAATATCCAGAAGCAGTGCTGCCATTTCGAGCGCCTGGGTACAGGACGGCGTTAACAACGTGCGCAAGCAAGCAAAGCTTGTCTCAAACCACTGTTGGCAGCGTTGACTAAACTCGCCATCTCCGGACATTTTATCGCTGCGCATCGCCGCAATAACGTACTGATCTTCCGCACCGGTGTAAGGTGGTTTGTTGAACGGAATCATGCTACACCCTCGAAAATTCGCTTTCAGGCCGCCTTGCTGCACGATAGCAAAGCGGGCCTCACGATAAAACAGAGCCTGCCCCGGAAACACCAAAAGCGGCGCCGCCGCTTTTGGAGTCATGACCGAGCACTTTAATTATTGCGGTCGAACCGGCCGCCGGCGCATCGCTGCCGCCAACAGGACATAGCCTACACCCAGGAGCAATCCAGCCAGCGCAGCCATGGCCAGCACCACAGATTTTCTTGGCTTGATCGGGGCGTCAGGCTGTTCTATAGGACCGTCGATGCGAAAAACCGCTACACTCTCAGGGTTGACTTCAACACTCATATAGAACGCATACCGGGCCTGCAGGTCACGCAAACGGGTAATGAACGGATCGTCAGACCTGCGCTGCTCGAGGTTCTGAATCTCCGCCTCCAGCGCCTTGGTACCACGCATGTAGCTCAAGTGCCCATCCATACCCGCAGACACTTCGGTAGACAAATTCCCACTGATAATCGGCGGCTCTTTCAAACCAATTGCACGCGCAACATTCAGCGCCTCGCGCAACTGAACAATAAGGTCCTCGCGCACCTTCTGCCCACCTTCGCGCAAACGATCAATCTGTTGAGCCAGATTCCTCGCGCGAACTTCTGCTTCGCGGGTGACGTTCTTTATCATCTCTTCACGAGCCGAATCACCGGCGCGCATAACGTAAGTCTTGGCCCAGGCGACCACACGCTGTGGATCCTCGCCTTGCACTGTCAAGGAATAGCGATCAGGGGAGTCTTTTCCACTGGGTGAAATCACCAACTCACGAGAAAATTTTTCGTAAAGTCGAGTTTGCGAACCCGCACGCTCTGACTCGCTGAGCGATGGCAGATAAAACTCTTCAAAAAAACTACGGCGCAACGATTCCGCTTGAAGATCACGCAAAAAAACCTCGTACACATCCTTGACCGAGTACGGTTTCAGCTCAGCCTCGGCAGTACGACCGTAGTTGAAATCGGCGATACCATTCTGGGTCGGCGGAATGACAAAAACCCGGGCTTCATAAACAGGCTTGGCGATGAACAGATAAATCACAGCTGCCAGGACGGCGAGGAACATAACTGACAAGATAATCAGTTTTTTCGCCCAAAGGCTTCCAAGTAACTCAAGCACGTCCAACTCTGGATCTAACCGATTACTCTCGGGGGTGTTGCGCATTTATAATTCAGTCCTTATCAGGTTTCGCTGCGCTCTTATCGTTGAGCGTTTTTACATCTATAACAGCCACGCCCTTGCCATTGGCAATCGCCAAGCAGGCTACGAAAATCAAACTTTAGCTCGCCCCCGCCCTTCTTTGCCAAGCAATCGGCCGGCCAGCACCAACAAGGGGCCCACAGCCAGACCAACCAGCAATGCGATGAGTACAAATACAGCCAACGGCAGGGAAGGCAGTGTCCAGGCCATGAAATGCAATGACGCCGGCTGCTGATTATCCAGCACAAAAATCAGCACCATCGCTGCTAGCAGCAAAAGAAATACGACCAAAATCAACCGCTTGAAGTTCCGCACGGAGGCTTCCTTTTATCCGATTAGTGTTCTTGGGACTCTTCCTCATTCACCCGATCCCGCAGCTCCTTGCCTGGCTTGAAGTGTGGCACAAACTTGCCATCCAGGCTGACGGACTGACCGGTTTTTGGGTTGCGACCTACGCGGGGGGCACGATAGTGCAGGGAGAAGCTGCCAAAGCCGCGGATTTCGATGCGATCGCCAGTGGCCAGGCACTGGGACATTTGCTCAAGCATGGTCTTGATGGCCAGCTCGACATCCTTGGATGAGAGCAGCCCTTGATGGGTGACAATACGTTCGATCAGCTCCGACTTCGTCATATTTTTCCCTTCTTTATCAAGCAGCTAGATCATTGCTCCGTTGTTTTTAGCATGACCTGAGGGATTTGAACAGGGCGGTTCTTGACTTAATCGGATTTTGAAGAAATACGCCTTGGCGTAATGGATGATAGCTGTTTGCCATTGATTACGCCGAAGCTCACTGGCGTAAGGGTTTCAGCCGCAAGCAAGAATCGCAGGCACAAAAAAGGGCGACCGAAGTCGCCCTTTTTTTAACACCAGCAGAACTTAGTTCTGTTTGGCCATTGCCTGACGCAGCAGCGCAGCCATGGTGGTGTCAGCAGCAGCTTCCGGAGCGGATTCTTTCAGGCTCTGGATAGCTTCTTTCTCTTCAGCGTCGTCTTTCGACTTGATCGACAGCTGGATGACGCGCGATTTGCGGTCAACGCTGATGATCTTCGCTTCGATCTCTTCGCCTTCCTTCAGGACGTTACGCGCGTCTTCAACGCGGTCACGGCTGATTTCGGAAGCTTTCAGAGTGGCTTCGATGTCGTCGGCCAGGGTGATGATGGCGCCTTTGGCGTCAACTTCTTTTACAACACCCTTGACGATTGCACCCTTGTCGTTGCTAGCAACGTACTCGGAGAACGGATCGCTTTCCAGTTGCTTGATACCCAGGGAGATGCGCTCGCGCTCTGGGTCAACCGACAGGATGACGGTGTCCAGCTCGTCGCCCTTCTTGAAGCGACGTACGGCTTCTTCGCCGACTTCGTTCCAGGAGATGTCCGACAGGTGAACCAGGCCGTCGATGCCGCCGTCCAGACCAATGAAGATACCGAAATCGGTGATCGACTTGATGGTGCCGGAGATCTTGTCGCCCTTGTTGAACTGGCCAGAGAAGTCTTCCCATGGGTTGGACTTGCACTGTTTGATGCCCAGGGAGATACGACGACGCTCTTCGTCGATGTCCAGAACCATGACTTCCACTTCGTCGCCGACTTGTACGACTTTCGAAGGATGGATGTTCTTGTTGGTCCAGTCCATTTCGGAAACGTGTACCAGGCCTTCCACGCCTTCTTCCAGCTCTGCGAAGCAGCCGTAGTCGGTCAGGTTGGTAACACGCGCCATGACGCGGGTGCTTTCTGGGTAACGAGCCTTGATAGCAACCCATGGGTCTTCACCCAGTTGCTTCAGACCCAGAGATACACGATTGCGCTCGCGATCGTACTTCAGAACCTTGACATCGATCTCGTCGCCAACGTTGACGATTTCCGATGGGTGCTTGATACGTTTCCAAGCCATGTCGGTGATGTGCAGCAGGCCATCAACGCCGCCCAGGTCAACGAATGCGCCGTAGTCGGTGAGGTTCTTGACGATACCTTTGACTTGCTGGCCTTCCTGCAGGGATTCCAGCAGAGCTTCGCGCTCGGCGCTGTTCTCGGCTTCCAGGACGCTGCGACGGGAAACGACAACGTTGTTGCGCTTCTGGTCCAGTTTGATGACCTTGAATTCCAGCTCTTTGCCTTCCAGGTGGGTGGTGTCGCGCACTGGGCGGACATCAACCAGGGAACCAGGCAGGAACGCACGGATACCGTTAACGTCGACAGTGAAGCCGCCTTTAACCTTACCGTTGATAACGCCCTTGACCACTTCTTCGGCGGCGAAAGCTGCTTCCAGAACAATCCAGCACTCGGCGCGCTTGGCTTTTTCACGGGACAGTTTGGTTTCGCCAAAGCCGTCTTCGACCGCGTCCAGCGCAACGTGAACTTCGTCACCGACCTTGATGGTCAGCTCGCCAGCTTCGTTGTAGAACTGCTCGAGCGGGATGACGCCCTCGGACTTCAGGCCAGCGTGTACGGTAACCCAGTCGCCGTCGATGTCGACAACGATACCGGTGATGATCGCACCCGGCTGAAGATTGAGGGTTTTCAGGCTTTCTTCAAAGAGTTCTGCAAAGCTTTCGCTCATTTTAATTCCTGTAGATTAGGGCGGGACATACGCCCATCAGCCACATTCCAGACAATGTGGGTTTCGTTCATATAAAGGAAAGCCGACAGGACGTTGACTGGTGCCCCTGCCTGCTCTCCTGGTCATCAAACGATACCGCGCAGGGCGATCTCGCTATTGATGCGTTGCAACACCTGCTCGATGGACAACTCCGTGGAATCCAGCTGTATCGCATCGGCCGCCGGCTTGAGCGGGGCCACTGCGCGCTGGGTGTCGCGCTCATCGCGCGCACGAATCTCATCTAGCAGACTCGACAGACTAACATCTTCGCCCTTGCCCTTCAACTGCAAGTAACGACGGCGGGCACGCTCCTCGGCGCTGGCGGTCAGAAAAACCTTGAGCGGCGCATTCGGGAACACCACGGTGCCCATGTCGCGGCCGTCGGCAATCAGCCCCGGCGCTTCCTGGAACGCCCGCTGGCGCTGCAGCAAGGCTTCACGCACCGCCGGCAGCGAGGCGACCATGGAAGCACCGGCACCCACGGTTTCGGTACGGATGACATTGCTGACATCCTCACCTTCGAGAATGATCTGCTGCAGCTTGCCCGGCTCGGCGGCGATGAACTGCACATCCAGATGTGCGGCCAGGGCCTTGAGCAATTCTTCGTTGGTCAGGTCGACACCATGGTTGTTGGCATTGAAGGCCAGCAAGCGGTACAGCGCGCCGGAATCCAGCAGCTTCCAGCCCAGCTCGCGGGCCAGCAGGCCGGCGACGGTACCCTTGCCCGAACCGCTTGGCCCGTCGATGGTGATGACCGGTGCGTTGGAATTCACGACTTGCCCTCTTCTGCCACACGGATGCCGACTTCGGCGCACAGGGCGAGGAAGTTCGGGAACGAGGTCGCGACGTTGGCACAATCATGGATGCGGATCGGCGCAGTGGCGCGCAACGAGGCCACACTGAAGGCCATGGAGATGCGATGGTCGCCATGACCGTGCACTTCACCGCCGCCGATCACGCCGCCGTCGATGATAATGCCGTCCGGGGTTGGCTCGCACTTCACGCCCAGGGCCAGCAGGCCGTCGGCCATGACCTGGATGCGATCGGATTCCTTGACCCGCAGCTCTTCGGCGCCGCGCAGCACGGTACGGCCTTGGGCGCAGGCCGCGGCGACGAACAGCACCGGGAACTCGTCGATGGCCAGCGGTACCAGGTGCTCGGGGATCTCGATGCCTTTGAGTTTAGCCCCGCGTACGCGCAGGTCAGCCACCGGCTCACCGCCGACTTCACGCTGGTTTTCCAGGGTGATGTCGCCGCCCATCAGGCGCAGGATATCGATGACGCCGGTACGGGTCGGGTTGATGCCGACGTGCTCGAGCAGCAGTTCGGAGCCTTCGGCAATCGATGCAGCCACCAGGAAGAACGCCGCCGAGGAAATATCCGCCGGGACCTCGATATGAGTTGCCGTCAGCTTGCCGCCAGATTCCAGCGAAGCCGTAGGACCCTCAACATCAACGCTGTAGCCAAAGCCACGGAGCATGCGCTCGGTGTGGTCGCGGGTTGGCGCAGGCTCGGTAACCGTGGTCTTGCCTTGGGCGTACAGGCCGGCCAGCAGCAGGCAGGATTTGACCTGGGCACTGGCCATCGGCAGCGCGTAGGTCAGGGCCTTGAGGGTGTGGCCACCACGGATGGTCATCGGCGGACGACCTTCGGCGGCAGTTTCGATCACCGCGCCCATTTCCCGCAGCGGGTTGGCGACACGGTTCATCGGCCGCTTGGACAGCGAGGCATCGCCGGTCAGCACGGTGTCGAACGGCTGCGCCGCCAGCAGGCCGGAGAGCAGACGCATGGAGGTACCGGAGTTACCCAGGTAGATCGGGCCCGGTGGCGGCTTCAGGCCATTGAGGCCGACACCATGGATAGTCACACGGCCATGGTGCGGGCCTTCAATGACCACACCCATGTCGCGGAAGGCCTGCAAGGTTGCCAGGGCGTCTTCGCCCTCGAGGAAACCTTCCACTTCGGTGGTGCCTTCGGCCAGGGAGCCGAGCATGATCGAGCGATGGGAAATCGATTTGTCACCTGGTACACGAATACGGCCAGACACGCGGCCACCAGGATTTGCCAGGAAAATCAGGTCGTTGGAGTTCATAGCGTCCACATAGGCCCGGCGGGCCAGGATTTTACTGAAATGCTCGCGGGCAACACGGGCGCGCGTGAAGACGCCCAGCAGTTGATGCCCATCCCCTGCATCGACCGCGTCGCGCAAGGCGTCGAGGTCGCTGCGAAATGTATCCAGCGTGCGCAGGACAGCCTCGCGATTGGCGAGAAAGATGTCATGCCACATGACCGGGTCGCTTCCGGCGATTCTCGTGAAATCGCGGAAACCTCCGGCAGCGTAACGGAAGATATCGAGGTTTTCATTGCGCTTGGCCAGGGAATCGACCAGGCCGAAGGCCAGCAGGTGTGGCAAGTGGCTGGTCGCGGCCAGGACTTCGTCGTGACGCTCGACCTGCATGTGCTCGACATCGGCCTCAAGCGCACGCCAGAGCTGATCGACCAGCGCCAGCGCAGCCGGCTCGGTTTCAGCCAGCGGCGCGAGAATGACTTTGTGGCGGCGGAACAGCGAAGCATTGGAAGCCTCCACCCCGCTCTGCTCGGAGCCGGCAATCGGATGCCCGGGCACAAAACGCGGCAATCGCGCACCGAGGGCCTCGCGGGCGGCGCGCACGACATTACCCTTGGCACTGCCAACGTCGGTCAGCACCGCCTGGCCGAGATCCAGTTGAGCCAGGCGCGCGAGGAGCTTTTCCATGGCCAGGATCGGCACGGCCAGCTGAATGACATCAGCGCCGACGCAGGCGGCAGCGAGGTCTTCTTCGCAGCGGTCGACCACGCCCAGCTCCACCGCCAGCTTGCGCGACTGCGGATCAAGGTCGACACCGACCACTTCGCGGCACAGACCGCTTTCACGCAAGCCCTTGGCGAAAGACCCGCCAATCAGGCCCAACCCGACCACCACCAGCCGGCCGATGATCGGCCCAGGCTTGTTTACCACGACTTCAACCACGGAGCTGGACCCTGTTCAAAACTGCATGCACGCCATTCATACCTCAGAGTACCGCTTTCGGGTAGGAACCCAGCACCTTCAGGGCCACGGCTTCCTGACTGATCTGCTCGAGCACGGCCTTGATCAGCGGATCGCGGTGGTGGCCGACGAAATCGATGAAGAACACGTAGGTCCATTTGCCACTGCGCGACGGACGGGTCTCGATACGAGTGAGGTCAATACCATTCTCGTGGAACGGCACCAACAGCTCGTGCAAGGCACCCGGCTTGTTGCTCATGGAGACGATGATCGAGGTCTTGTCGTCGCCGGTCGGCGGCACTTCCTGGTTACCGATCATCAGAAAGCGCGTGGAGTTGTCCGGACGGTCTTCGATCTTCTCGGCCAGGCGCGTAAGGCCATACAGGCCAGCCGCCATGTCACCGGCAATGGCCGCCGAGTTCCACTCGCCCTTGACCCGCTTGGCCGCTTCGGCGTTGCTCGACACCGCCACGCGCTCGACATTCGGGTAATGGGCATCCAGCCACTTGCGGCACTGGGCCAGCGACTGGGCGTGGGAGTAGATGCGGCTGATGCTGTCGGTCTTGGTGTTCTCACCCACCAGCAGGTGGTGGTGAATACGCAGCTCGACTTCACCGCAGATCACCATGTCGTGCTCGAGGAAGCTGTCGAGGGTGTGATTGACCGCACCCTCGGTGGAGTTCTCCACCGGCACCACGCCGAAGTTGACGGCGCCGGCCGCCACTTCGCGGAACACTTCGTCGATGGCTGCCATCGGCTTGCTGATCACCGCATGGCCGAAATGCTTCATCGCCGCGGCCTGGGTGAAGGTCCCCTCAGGGCCGAGGTAGGCGACCTTCAGCGGTTGCTCCAGGGCCAGGCACGAGGACATGATTTCGCGGAACAACCGCGCCATCTCTTCGTTGCCCAGTGGCCCCTGGTTGCGCTGCATGACGCGCTTGAGCACCTGCGCCTCGCGCTCGGGGCGGTAGAACACCGGGGTCTCGCCTTCGGCCAGGGTCGCGGTTTTGACCCGCGCCACTTCTTGCGCGCAGCGAGCACGGTCACTGATCAGCTCGAGAATCTTCTCGTCGAGGCTGTCAATGCGCACCCGCAGCGCCTTGAGTTCCTGCTCCGACATCAGCCGTGCTCCTTCTCGAATTCAGCCATGTAGCCAACCAGCGCTTCGACCGCGTCCAGGCCCAGGGCGTTGTAGATCGAGGCACGCATGCCGCCGACCGAACGGTGACCCTTGAGGTTGAGCAGGCCACGGGCGTCGGCACCGGCGAGGAAAGCCTTGTCCAGGCGCTCGTCGGCCAGGCGGAACGGCACGTTCATCCACGAACGGGCGTTGACGCTGATCGGGTTGGTGTAGAAGTCGCTGTTGTCGATGAAGCCGTACAGGCGGTCTTTCTTGGCCCGGTTGCGCTGCTCCATGGCCTCGACGCCGCCCTGCTCTTTCAGCCACTCGAAGACCAGCCCCGACAGGTACCAGGAATAGGTTGCCGGGGTGTTGTACATCGAGCCGTTGTCGGCCGCGACCTTATAGTCGAGCATGGTCGGGCAACTGCTGCGGGCGCGGCCGAGCAGGTCCTCACGGACAATCACCACCACCAGGCCGCTCGGGCCGATGTTCTTCTGGGCGCCAGCGTAGATCAGGCCGAAGTTGGAGACGTCGATCGGACGCGAGAGAATGTCCGAGGACATGTCGACCACCAGCGGCACGTCACCGGTCTGCGGCACCCAGTCGAACTCCAGACCACCGATGGTCTCGTTCGAGGCGTAGTGCACGTAGGCGGCGTTGTTGCTCAGGTTCCATTCGTTCTGACCGGGGATGGCCAGGTAGTCGTAGGCCTTGGCACTGGCAGCAACGTTGATGTTGCCGTAGCGGCGGGCTTCTTCGATGGCTTTTTTCGACCAGATACCGGTTTCGATATAGTCGGCGGTGCCGTCTTCAGGCAGCAGGTTGAGCGGAATCTCGGCGAACTGCTGGCTCGCACCGCCCTGCAGGAACAGCACCTTGTAATTGGAAGGAATGGACATCAGGTCGCGCAGATCCTGCTCGGCCTTCTCGGCAATGGCCACGTAGTCGTCGCTACGGTGACTCATCTCCATCACCGACAGGCCTTTGCCACGCCAGTTCAGCATTTCAGCCTGGGCGCGCTGCAGTACAGCGTCAGGGAGCGCAGCAGGGCCTGCGCAGAAGTTAAAGGCTCGTTTGCTCACATCCACTCTCGCTCTGCTCTTGATGTCCGCAGGAGCCGGTCGGGCAGCGAGCCGTGCCCGACTGCCGCGACCTCCCCCACCAGGATTGCGCTACTAATAGGTTATTCCGGCTGTGCCTCTTCGTCGGCAGCGGCATCGGCCTGCGGCGCCGCATCGGCGTCCAGCTCGGTGCCTTCCACGTCGGCGTCGAAGTCCTCGTCACCTTCCTCTTCGGATGGCTCCTGGACCCGCTCCAGACCCACCAGGGTCTCGTCGCTGGCCAGCTTGATGAGGGTCACACCCTGGGTATTACGGCCCAGGCTGGAGACTTCACCGACACGGGTACGGACCAGGGTGCCCTGGTCGGAAATCAGCATGATTTCTTCGCCGTCGAGCACCTGCACAGCCCCGACCAGACGGCCGTTACGCTCGTTGCTGACCATGGCGATTACGCCCTGACCGCCACGCTTGTACTCCGGGAACTCGCTAATGGCAGTACGTTTGCCGTAGCCGCGCTCGGAGGCAGTGAGGATCTGGCTGCCTTCTTCCGGGATGATCATGGAGATCAGCTTCTGCCCTTCTGCCAGACGCATGCCGCGTACACCGCGGGCAGTACGACCCATGGCACGGACGTCGGATTCCTTGAAGCGGGTGACCTTGCCGGCGTCGGAGAACAGCATGACCTCACGCTCGCCATCGGTGATGGCCGCGGAAATCAGTACGTCGCCTTCGTCCAGCTCCAGGGCGATCAGGCCAACACTGCGCTGGCGGCTGAAGGATTCCAGCGGGGTCTTCTTCACGGTGCCGTTGGCGGTGGCCATGAAGATGAAGTGACCTTCGGTGTATTCCTCGACCGGCAGCATGGTCGAAATGTACTCGCCCTCGTCCAGCGGCAGCAGGTTGACCAGCGGCCGACCGCGCGCGGCACGGGAGGCTTCGGGGATTTCATAGGTCTTGAGCCAGTACACCTTGCCCTTGCTGGAGAACAGCAGCAGGGTGGTGTGGCTGTTGGCGACCAGCAGGTGCGAGATGTAGTCCTCGTCCTTGACGCCGGTAGCCGACTTGCCTTTACCACCGCGACGCTGGGCCTGGTAGGCGGCCAGTGGCTGGGTCTTGGCGTAGCCGCCATGGGAGATGGTCACGACCCGGTCTTCTTCCGGAATCATGTCACCCAGGGTCAGGTCCAGACGCGCATCGAGGATCTCGGTGCGGCGCACGTCGCCGTACTCGGCGCGGATCAGCTCCAGCTCTTCACGGATCACTTCCATCAGGCGCTCGGCGCTGTTGAGGATGCGGATCAGCTCGCCGATCTGGTTGAGGATCTCCTGGTACTCAGCCAACAGCTTCTCGTGCTCCAGGCCTGTCAGGCGGTGCAGACGCAGGTCGAGAATGGCCTGGGCCTGTTCCGGCGACAGGAAGTACTTGCCATCGCGCAGACCGAACTGCGGATCGAGGTTCTCCGGACGGCAGGAATCGGCGCCGGCGCGCTCGACCATGACCTGCACGGCGCTGGATTCCCACGGCGTGCTGATCAGCGCTTCCTTGGCCTCGGACGGCGTTGGCGAAGCCTTGATCAAGGCAATTACCGGATCGATGTTGGACAGCGCAACCGCCTGGCCTTCAAGGATGTGCCCGCGCTCACGCGCCTTGCGCAGTTCGAACACGGTACGGCGGGTAACCACTTCGCGGCGGTGGCGAACGAAGGCCTCGAGCAGATCTTTGAGGTTCAGCACCCGTGGACGGCCGTCGATCAGCGCTACCACGTTGATGCCGAAGACGCTCTGCAGCTGGGTCTGGGCGTAGAGGTTGTTAAGGATCACCTCAGGCACTTCGCCACGACGCAGCTCGATGACGATACGCATACCGTCTTTGTCGGACTCGTCGCGCAGCTCGGTAATACCTTCGAGCTTCTTCTCCTTGACCAGCTCGGCGATCTTCTCGATCAGACGCGCCTTGTTCAGCTGGTACGGCAGCTCGGTGACGACGATCTGCTGGCGGCCACCGACCTTGTCGATGTCTTCGACCATCGAGCGGGCGCGCATGTAGATACGGCCACGGCCGGTGCGATAGGCCTCGATGATGCCCTGGCGACCGTTGATGATCGCCGCGGTCGGGAAGTCCGGGCCGGGGATGAACTGCATCAGTTCGTCGACAGTGATGTCGGCGTTGTCGATCAGCGCCAGGCAACCGTCGATGACTTCACCGAGGTTGTGCGGCGGAATGTTGGTCGCCATGCCCACGGCGATACCGCTGGAACCGTTGACCAGCAGGTTGGGGATCTTGGTCGGCATGACCGCCGGGATCTGCTCGGTACCGTCGTAGTTGGGTACCCAGTCGACCGTCTCTTTATGCAGGTCGGCCAGCAGCTCGTGGGCCAGCTTGGTCATGCGCACTTCGGTGTATCGCATGGCGGCGGCGTTGTCGCCGTCGACCGAACCGAAGTTACCCTGGCCGTCGACCAGCAGGTAACGCAGCGAGAACGGCTGGGCCATACGTACGATGGTGTCGTAAACGGCGGTATCACCATGCGGGTGGTACTTACCGATCACGTCACCGACCACACGGGCGGATTTCTTGTACGGTTTGTTCCAGTCGTTACCCAGTTCGCTCATCGCATACAGAACGCGGCGATGCACGGGCTTCAAGCCATCACGCGCATCGGGCAGTGCACGCCCGACAATGACGCTCATCGCGTAGTCGAGGTAGGACTGTCTCAGCTCGTCTTCGATATTGACCGGGAGGATTTCTTTGGCCAGTTCGCCCATGAGAAGCCTGATTCCTTTTTCTGGTGAAACCTCGTCACATCCATATGGGACGAACGAAGCTCGCCGCTGCAAAGTGACTCCTTGCAACGACTTACGACAAATCAACGAGTTATGCCATGGATCTGCGCAGTAAAGACAGCCCCGCAGGGCGGCCTTGGAAACCGTCGGATGTTACCACAATCGCCCAGAGGGTGGGAGTAGCCTGCAGCACTACTACCCTACTGCTCGTCGATAACGCCCGTTAGCAGCTACAACAGGCCGCAGACGACGGCAAAGACTCAATGCAAACGCTTGCGACACATCAGTTGCGCCATCTTCACCGTGTCCGGGCGCTCGACGATGCCTTTCTCGGTGATGATCACGTCGATCAGGTCGGCCGGAGTTACATCAAAGACCGGGTTGAACGCCTCGAAGTCAGCGCCTAGCGACTCGCCGCCGAGCTCCAGCAACTCGCTGGGGCTGCGCTCTTCAAGGAGGATGTCGTCGCCACTTTCAAGGTTCATGTCGATGCTCGAGCTCGGCGCCACGACCATGAAGCGCACGCCGTGGTGCATGGCATTGACCGCCAGCTGGTAGGTGCCGATCTTGCTCGCCACATCGCCATTGGCAGTAATGCGCTCGGCGCCGACGATCACCCAGGTGATGCCCTTGGTTTTCATCAGGTGGGCAGCCGCCGAGTCGGCAGTGATGGTAGCCGGGATACCCTCGCCGGCCAGCTCCCAGGCGCTCAGGCGCGAGCCCTGCAGCCACGGGCGGGTTTCATCGACATAGACGCGCTCGATCATGCCTTCCAGGTAAGCGCCGCGCACCACCCCGAGGGCGGTACCGAAGCCGCCGGTGGCCAGGGCCCCGGTGTTGCCATGGGTGAGAATGGCCTGTTCGTTGCCCTGGTGCTTGCGGATCAGGTCGACGCCCAGCTGGGCCATGGTCAGGTTGGCTTCACGGTCGCTTTCATGAATGGCCACGGCCTCAGCCGCCATGATGGCCTGCACGTCATCGCCATCCTTGAGCCGCAGCAGGCGCTCACGCATGCGGTTCAGGGCCCAGAACAGGTTGGCGGCGGTCGGCCGCGCGTGCACCAGCAGCTCGAAATCCTCTTCCAGGGCCATTTCCCAGTCACCGCCGGCGGCCAGGCGCTGGGCAATCGCCATGGCCAGGCCGTAGGCGGCGCTGATGCCAATGGCCGGGGCGCCGCGCACCACCATTGTGCGGATAGCCTCGGCCACTGCGGCGGCGTCCTTGCAGGCCAGCCAGACCTGCGCCGACGGCAACGCGCGCTGGTCGAGCAGATAGAGGGTGCCATCCCGCCAATCGATGGCTTTCACCTTCTCTGCTGCCATTAGTCGATCGCGCATGCCTCACCCCATCATTCGGACATCAAAAGCGGACGATTATAGCGAGCCCCAGGCGCGGACGCTCGGGTATACTTCGCCCTCACCTTCTATCGCCCAGGGAAACCTGACATGCCCAAACCCGCTTTGCCGCTCGACCTGCTGCTCCTGCCTGCCTGGCTGGTGCCGGTCGAGCCTGCCGGGGTGGTTTTGCAGGACCATGCCCTGGGCGTGCGCGACGGGCAGATCGTGTTCATCGGCCCGCGCAGCCAGGCCCAGGCGTTCATCGCGGCGCAAACCCGCGAGCTGCCGGGCTGCCTGCTCAGCCCGGGGCTGGTCAACGCCCACGGCCATGCGGCGATGACCCTGTTTCGCGGCCTGGCCGACGACCTGCCGTTGATGACCTGGCTGCAGGAGCAGATCTGGCCGGCCGAAGAGCGCTGGGTCGACGAAGATTTCGTCCGCGACGGCACCGACCTTGCCATCGCCGAGCAGGTAAAAGGCGGCATCACCTGCTTCAGCGACATGTACTTCTACCCCAAGGTAGCCAGCGAGCGCGTGCACCACAGCGGCATCCGCGCGCAAATCGCCGTGCCCCTGATGGATTTCCCGATCCCCGGCGCGCGCAGCACCGAAGAAGCCCTGCAGCTGGGCATCGAGCTGTTCGGCGACCTGCGCCACCACCCGCGCATCACCGTGGCCCTGGGCCCGCACGCGCCGTACACGGTTAGCGACGCCAACCTGGAAAAGATCCGCGTCATCGCCGAAGAGCTCGACGCGCCGATCCACATGCATATCCATGAAACCGCCCTGGAGGTCGAGCAATCGCTGCACACCCGCGGCGAGCGCCCGCTGGCCCGGCTGGCTCGCCTGGGCCTGCTCGGGCCGCGCCTGCAGGCGGTTCACATGACCCAGGTCAGCGACGAGGATCTGGCCCTGCTGGTAGAAAGCAACACCAGTGTGGTGCACTGCCCGGAGTCCAACCTCAAGCTGGCCAGCGGTTTCTGCCCGGTCGAGCGCTTGTGGCAGGCCGGCGTCAACGTCGCCGTCGGTACCGACGGGGCGGCCAGCAACAATGACCTCGACCTGCTCGGCGAAACCCGTACCGCGGCGCTGCTGGCCAAGGCCGTGGCCGGCTCGGCCAGCGCCCTGGATGCCCACCGGGCGTTGCGCATGGCCACCCTCAACGGCGCCCGGGCACTGGGCCTGGAGGCGATCACCGGTTCGCTGGAAGTGGGCAAGGCCGCCGACCTGGTCGCGTTCGACCTTTCCGGCCTGGCCCAGCAACCGCTGTATGACCCGGTGTCGCAATTGATCTACACCAGCGGCCGGGACTGCGTGAAGCATGTCTGGGTCGCCGGCAAGCCACTGCTTGACGACCGGCGCCTGACCCGCCTGGACGAACAGGCCCTGCACGCCACCGCCTGTGCCTGGGGCCAGCGGATCGGCGCGCGCAACGAATAAGCGCCCGGCAGCCAATGCTGGCGGGCAAAAGCAAATTATCCAAGTTTCAGAGGACTGTTCCATGAGCAACGTCGACCACGCCGAAATCGCCAAGTTCGAAGCCCTGGCCCACCGCTGGTGGGACCGCGAAAGCGAGTTCAAGCCACTGCACGACATCAACCCGCTGCGGGTCAACTGGATCGACGAGCGGGTCAAGCTGGCCGGCAAGAAGGTCCTCGACGTCGGCTGTGGCGGCGGCATCCTCAGCGAAGCGATGGCCCTGCGCGGCGCCACCGTGACCGGTATCGACATGGGTGAGGCGCCGCTGGCCGTGGCCCAGCTGCATCAGCTCGAGTCCGGGGTCAACGTCGAGTACCGGCAGATCACCGCCGAGGCCCTGGCCGAAGAGATGCCCGAGCAGTTCGACGTGGTCACCTGCCTTGAAATGCTCGAGCACGTGCCAGACCCTTCCTCAGTGATTCGCGCGTGCTTCCGTATGGTCAAGCCCGGTGGCCAGGTGTTCCTCTCGACCATCAACCGCAACCCCAAGGCCTACCTGTTCGCCATCATCGGCGCCGAATACATCATGAAGCTGCTGCCGCGCGGCACCCATGACTTCAAGAAATTCATCCGCCCGTCCGAGCTCGGCGCCTGGAGCCGCGACGCCGGCCTGACCGTCAAGGACATCACCGGCCTGACCTACAACCCGCTGACCAAGCATTACAAGCTGGCCAACGACGTTGACGTCAACTACATGATCCAGACCCTGCGCGAGGAATAAGCATGCGTTTGCGAGCGGTACTTTTCGACATGGACGGCACCCTGCTCGACACGGCGCCGGACTTCATCGCCATCTGCCAGGCCATGCTCGCCGAGCGCGGCCTGCCGGCAATCGAAGACCAGAAAATTCGCGACGTGGTCTCGGGCGGTGCCAAGGCCATGGTCTCGGTGACCTTCAACCTCGACCCCGAGGACGAAGGCTTCGAGACCTTGCGCCTGGAATTCCTCGAGCGTTACCAGCAAGGTTGCGCGGTGCACAGCAAGCTCTACGACGGCATGGCCGAACTGCTGGCCGACATCGAGAAAGGCAAGCTGATCTGGGGCGTGGTCACCAACAAGCCGGTGCGCTTCGCCGAGCCAATCATGCAGCGACTGGGTCTGAGCGAGCGTTCGGCGCTGTTGATCTGCCCGGACCACGTGAAGAACAGCAAGCCAGACCCCGAGCCGCTGATCCTCGCCTGCAAGACCCTCAACCTGGACCCGGCCAGCGTGCTGTTCGTCGGCGACGACCTGCGCGACATCGAGTCGGGCCGCGATGCCGGCACCCGTACTGCTGCGGTGCGCTACGGCTATATTCATCCAGATGACAACCCCAACAACTGGGGTGCGGATGTGGTGGTCGACCATCCGCTGGAGCTACGCAAGGTGCTCGACAACGCGCTTTGCGGCTGCTGATTTCAGACACGCATCGCGGGGCAAGCCCGCTCCCACAGCCCCGCGATGAAGTCACACCCATTTCCAGGAGGTAACCCCATGTTCGATTACTCTGCCCGCCCCGACCTGCTCAAGGGCCGGACCATCCTGGTCACCGGCGCCGGTCGCGGCATCGGTGCGGCCGCGGCCAAGAGCTATGCCGCCCATGGCGCCACCGTCTTGCTGCTGGGCAAGACCGAAGCCAACCTGAGCCAGGTCTACGACGAGATCGAAGCGGCCGGCCACCCCAAGCCTGCGGTCATCCCGTTCAACCTGGAAACCGCCCTGCCGCACCAGTACGACGAACTGGCGGCGATGATCGAAGCCGAGTTCGGGCATATCGACGGCCTGTTGCACAACGCCTCGATCATCGGCCCGCGCACGCCGCTGGAGCAGCTCTCGGGCGACAACTTCATGCGCGTGATGCAGATCAACGTCAATGCCATGTTCATGCTCACCAGCACCCTGCTGCCGCTGCTCAAGCTGTCGGCCGATGCCTCGGTGATCTTCACCTCCAGCAGCGTCGGGCGCAAAGGCCGGGCCTACTGGGGTGCCTATGGAGTGTCGAAGTTCGCCACCGAGGGCCTGATGCAGACCCTCGCCGACGAGCTTGAAGGGGTGGCGCCGGTGCGGGCCAACAGTGTCAACCCGGGCGCCACCCGCACCAGCATGCGCGCCCAGGCCTACCCTGCAGAAACACCGGAAAACAATCCGCTGCCAGAGCAGATCATGCCGGTTTACCTGTACCTGATGGGCCCGGACAGCACCGGCATCAACGGCCAGGCGTTCAACGCCCAGTAAGCTCAGCCCTCGGCCAGCTCCGCCCGGGCCCGGGCGGGCTGCTGGCGCTGTTCCTGTTCTTGTTGCATGCAGCGTTCAAGGAACAGGAACATATAGTCGTAGCTCTTGCAGACGGCCCGGCGCAGTTCGGTTTGCAGCGCCGCCGACGGGTTGTTGCCGGCCAGGGTGCAGACGATCTCCAAAGCCTCCCACGGGTGCGCGTCATCGTACTGGGCGTGCATCTTCAGCCACTTCATGGCGCGCTTGCGACCCTCTTCCGGGAAGCCCTGGGCATAGACACCGGTAGAACACACCACCGCCGACCACTCGCCGGTTGCGCCTTCGATGGCGTAATTGGTGGCGGCAATGGCCACTACCAGCGCATCGGTCGCACAGGTGTGCCAGCACCAGTCGCTGAGGGCATTGAGTTCGCTGGGAACTTCCTGCGCCTGCAGCTCTTCGAGGCTGACGCCATGGGCCTGGGCCCAGAACCGCCAGTAATCGGCGTGGTTGAGTTCGACACGGATGTTGCGCATCAGCCAGCGCCGCGCCATGTCTTCACCAGGGTGGCGGGCGTACTGGGTCTTGGTGAGGTTCTTGGCCATGTAAAGGGAGAACTGCTCGACCACCGGCCAGCCACCAATCAGGTACTGGCGCATGGTCCGGCCACTGAGGCGGCCATCGCGCATGCGTTGATAAAGCTCGTGCTCCACCACCCGACGCTTGCTCTCGCTGCAGTCCTTGATCAACTGCTGGGCCCAAAGCGGGTAACTGCTGGGGTCCATCAATGGACCAGTACGTATGAACGCGTCAATCACTGTCAGCTCCTTGTTCCTTGTGATTATCGGTGGATCTCAGCGAAAGGTCCCCGGCGCCTTGAACAACAGGGGCCTTGCAGCAATCCGTTTGCGCTGCAAGCTGTCACAGGTGAACACCTGTGGCCGCTCGATCAGGTATCCCTGGGCGTAGTCGACGCCAATTTCCTGCAGGGCCTGCTCGATCAACGGGGTTTCGACAAACTCGGCAATGGTGCGTTTGCCCATCACGTGACCGATGTGATTGATCACCTCGACCATGGCCCGGTTGATCGGGTCATCGAGCATGTCCTTGACAAAACTTCCGTCGATTTTCAGAAAGTCTACAGGCAAATGCTTCAAATAAGCGAACGACGACATACCGGCGCAAAAGTCGTCCAGCGAGAACCGGCAACCTAGGCCCTTGAGCTCGTTGATAAAGCGAATGGCGCTGCCAAGGTTGGCGATGGCGCTGGTTTCGGTTATTTCGAAACAAATCATGTGCGGCGGGATGGCGAACTCGCTGAACAGCCGTTGCAGGTATTCAAGGAATTTGTCGTCACCAATACTGCTGCCCGACAGGTTGATCGCGCACATGGCCAACGGGCCTTCGCGCTGCTCGTCCAGGCACTGGCGGATGACCTTGAACACACTGCGCACCACCCAGCGGTCCAGCGCAGTCATCAGGCCATAGCGCTCGGCGGCGGGGATGAAGCTGTCGGGCAGAATAATGCGCCCGCTCTCGTCATGCAGGCGCAGCAGAATCTCGATATGCCCGGCGCCCTCATGGGGGCCGAGGGCGGCAATTTCCTGGGCATACAGGCAGAAGCGGTTTTCTTCCAGGGCCACGTGCAGGCGCTGGATCCAGGCCATCTCGCCAAAGCGCATGGACAGCTCGCTGTCGTCGGCGTGGTACACCTGTACGCGGTTGCGGCCCTTCTCCTTGGCCATGTAGCAGGCCATGTCGGCGGCCCGCAGCGAAGCTTCGAGGGTGGTCGGGCCCTGAGCGATATGCACCAGGCCCAGGCTCACGGTGGTCATGAACGGTCGCCCTTTCCAGACGAAATGCAGGCTCTGCACGGCCTGGCGCAAGCTCTCGGCAATGCGCTCGGCCTGCTCCTGCGGGCAGTTTTCGAGGAGGATGCCGAACTCGTCGCCGCCCAGCCGCGCCAGGGTGTCGCCTTCGCGCAGGCCGGCCTGGAGCACCGCACAGATATGGCGCAGCAGTTCATCGCCCGCGGCATGGCCGCAGGTATCGTTGACCAGCTTGAACTGGTCCAGGTCGAGGAACATCAGTGAATGCCGTGCCGGCTTGCGCGCCATGGCGTTGAGCGCCAGCTCCAGGCGATATTCGAACTCGCGACGGTTGGCCAGGCCAGTCAGGGCGTCGTGAGTCGCCTGCCAGGACAGGTTGGCGATGTACTGGCGTTCCTGGGTCATGTCGTGCAGCACCAGGACAATACCGCTGACCTTGCCTTCGGCCATGATCGGCGCGCCCACCAGCGTCACTGACACGGTGCTGCCGTCCAGGCGCTGGATCAGCTTGGTGTGTTCGCTGCCACCCTTGAGGCCACCTTCGAGTACGCGCTCGACCAGGGTCAGACTGTCTTTTTCGGCGTTCTCGTCGAGCAGGCTGAACAGTGCCGCCAGCGGCAGGCCCTGGGCCTGGGCGGCATGCCAGTGGGTCAACTGCTCGGCGGCCGGGTTCATGTAGGCGATGCAGCCTTCGACATCGGTGGTGATCACGCCATCGCCGATCGATTCGAGGGTGATCTGCGCCCGCTCCTTCTCCACCTCAAGGGCATTGGCAAAAGCCTGGCGCTGGGCCAGCAGCTTGCTCGAGCGCATCCAGGCCAGGGCAATCAGAAACAATGCAGTAGCGAGGTTAGTGACCAGCAGCACCCGCAGCAACATCCGCGAGCCTTCGCCCAGGGCATCGCTGAACGCCCGCGCAGCCGGGGTCACGGCATCGTTGATCGCGGCAATCTGTGCCTTCCAGCCGGCAACGCTGCGGGCGTCGGCCTGGCCTGTGCGAAAACCGCTGTGCATCTGCTCGGCCACTTCGTCCAGCTGGCGCAGAAATCCGTCACCGACCGCCCACAGCTCGATGGCCTTTTGCATATAGCTGACCTGATGAAAGTTCAGGTACAACCAGATCACGCTGGAAACGTCGTCGGGATGGTTGCCGCCCTGGAGGATGCCACGGCGCGCGGCGTCGATATCCGGGCTCGGCAAGTCGAGGGCTACGCGCAGGTCATGGCCGCCCTGGGGCACGGCGATGGCCTTGCGATACTTCTTGAAGACCGCCTCGTCGCGGCTGTCAGCGTATTGATTGAGGTAATAGATGGCGTCTTTCTGGCCCTTGGACCACAGGCTCTCGCCCGCCACATAACCACGCACTGCCGACAGCGCGTACAGGCTGATGCTCCCGAGCAAGGCCTGAAACAGCACCACAGCAACAAATGGCCAGATAATGCCCAACAACTTTGGCGCTTCGAGAGTCCGTTTTCGCTTCATGAGGTCCCTTGCAACAGAGCCGGATGAATCCCACCTACCAAAGCACAGCCTAGGCTATTTGCCATTAATCCTGCAGAGCTTTTCTCACTTGCTAACCAATTTGCCCTAACTCTGTTGCAAATGGCCGTACAGCTTGGCGTACAAGCCACCTTCGGCGATCAATTGCTGGTGATCGCCGTCCTCGGCGACATGGCCGCCGTCAAACACCAGCACCCGGTCGGCCTGCTTCACCGCCGACAGGCGGTGGGCAATGATCAGCGTGGTGCGGGCGCTGAGAAAACGGGTCAGGGCCTGGTGCAGGTTGTATTCGGTGGCCGCATCCAGCGCCGAGGTGGCCTCGTCGAGAATCACCACCTTGGGCTCGGCCAGCACCATCCGCGCAATGGCCAGGCGCTGACGCTGGCCACCGGACAAACGCACCCCGGAGCGACCAACCACGCTGTCCAGGCCTTGCGGCAAGGCGGCGATGGTAGCGTCGAGCTGGGCGATGTTCAGCGCCTGCCAGCAGGCATCATCGCTGCAGTCGCGGCCCATGGTCAGGTTGGCGCGCACCGTGTCGTTGAACAGCGACGGGTGCTGGAGTACCACCGCAACATGCTCGCGCAGGGTTTCCAGGCCGATTTCCTGCAGGGTCGAGCCACCAAAGCGGATGGTCCCGGCCTGGGCGCTGTACAGGCCCAGCAGCAGTTGCACCAGGGTGCTCTTGCCACCGCCACTGGCGCCGACGATGGCGACCTTTTCGCCGGGGGCAATCGACAGGTTGAGCTGGTCGAGCACCGGCTCGTCGTTGTAGGCAAAGCGCAGGCCCTGCACCTCGATGCCGACAGTGTCGCGGCCCTTGAACGGGTCGATGCCACCGGGGTATTGCGGCTCGTCGGCCCGCGCCAGCAGCTCGTTGAGCCGGCTCAGGGCGCCGCCAGCGGCGTAGTAGGCGTATTGCAGGTTGAGCAGTTGCTCGACCGGGCCGATCATGAACCACAGGTAGCTGAACACCGCCAGCATCTGCCCGATCGACAAGTCCGAGAACAGCACCGTGAGCATCGCCGCAGCGCGGAAAATATCGATGCCGAACTGGAACAGCAAGCCGCTGGCACGCCCGCTCGCGTCGCTTTTCCACTGCGAGGCGACGGCGTAGTTGCGTACCTCCTGGGCGCGCAGGCCAAGGCGGCCGAGGAAATAGCCCTGGCGGTTGCTGGCACGGATTTCCTGGATCGCGTCGAGGGTCTCGGTCAGCGCCTGGGTGAAGCGCGAGGTGCTGTCGTTCTCAAGCTTCTTCAGGTGCTTGACCCGCTTGCCCAACTGCACCGTGGCGAAGATCACCAAGGGGTTGAACAGCAGGATCAGCAGCGCCAGCTTCCAGTGCATCCACATAAGGATGGCGGCGGTGCCGGTCAGGGTCAGCATGGCCACCAGGAAGCGGCTGAGGGTTTCGCCGACGAACTTGTCGAGGGTGTCCAGGTCGGTGACCAGGTGGGTGGTCACGGTACCGCTGCCCAGACTTTCGTATTCACTCAGGGAAATGCGCTTGAGGCGCTCGATCAGGCGAATGCGCAAGCGGTAGACGATGTCTTTGGCAAGGCCGGCGAACAGCTTGGCCTGCACCACGTTGAAGGCCAGGGCGGCGCAGCGCAGGGTCAGGGTGAATACCAGCATCAGGCCGATGTAGCCGCCAGCAACCTGCCAGTTGCCGGGCAGGAACTGGTTCATCCATTTGAGCGCGGCATCGCCATGGCCCAGCAGCACTTCGTCGACCAGCAACGGCAGCAGCAAGGGGATCGGCACACTGCACAACGCCGCCAGCACGGCCACGCCGTTGGCGATCCACAGGGCTTTTTTATGGCGCAGGGCCAGGCGGCGGATTTCTGCCCAGCTCAAGCGATCAGCATGCACAGGGCCTGGCCCTGGTACCGGGTCGGGTGAACCCGGCAGGTCAAGCACAAGCGGCCTGCTGCAGCCAGCGGCCGAGCAGCGGCTCAAGCGATTCGAGGGCTTGATAGCCATTGGTCAGCAAGGCCAGCTGGCCATTGCGTTCGGCCAGCAGGGTCGGGAAACCGGCAATGCCCAGGTCCTGGACCCAGGTGAAGTCCGCCGCCGTGGCCGCGCGCTGTTCGGCGCTGGTAAAGGCTTCGGCAAAGGCGGCGCGCTGGTAACCGGCCTGCTCGGCCAGTTCTACCAGCAAGGGCGCACGGGTGACGTCTTCGCCGCGCAGGTAGAAGGCCTGCTGGATCAGCTTGAGCAAGGCACCCACGTATTGCGGGTCGAGGCTACGGGCGGTGACCAGGGCCCGACAGGCAGGCTCGGTGTCGTAGACAAAACCGTCAGGCAGTGCGCCTTCGAATTGAAAATCCTGCCCGGTGGCGTCGTGTACCGCCTGCCAGTGATCGAGGATGTAGCCGCGGGTCGAGGCATCCAGCGCACGGCTGCCGGAACGCAGGCCGCCGAGCACCACCCGGGTCGGCACGCCCGCCGCCTGTGCCTGGGCGATCAGGGCCTCGGCGACCGGGGCAAAGCCCCAGCACCATGAGCACATCGGGTCCATCACATACAGCAGGCGTGCGGACATCAATCAGGCCTCGGCAGCTTTGCGGTAGTTGTGACCGATCGGGTGAGGCTGATTGCGCGCCTTGGCCAGTTCGATCTGCTTCTGCCGGTCAATGGCGCTGCGCCGGGTCTTTTCGCTCAGGCTGTCCCAGCAATGCGGGCAGCTGATGCCTGGCGAGTAGTGCTCGGACGCACGGTCTTCCACGCTGATCGGGGTGCGGCAGGCATGGCACTGGTCGTAATCGCCCTCGGTCAGGTCGTGACGCACGGTGACCCGGTTGTCGAACACGAAGCAGTCGCCCTGCCAGCGGCTTTGATCCTGTGGCACCTCTTCGAGGTATTTGAGGATCCCGCCCTTAAGATGATAGACCTCTTCGAAACCCTCGCCGAGCATATAGCTGGAGGCTTTTTCGCAACGAATGCCGCCGGTGCAGAACATCGCCACTTTCTTGTGCTTGGCCGGGTCGAAGTTGGCCTTGATGTACTCGGGGAACTCGCGGAAGGTGGTGGTCTTGGGGTCGATCGCGCCTTCGAAGGTGCCGATCGCCACTTCGTAGTCGTTGCGGGTGTCGATCAGCAGCACTTCAGGGTCGCTGATCAGCGCGTTCCAGTCCTGGGGCTCGACGTAGGTACCGACCTTGTAGTTCGGGTCAACGCCCGCCACGCCAAGGGTGACGATCTCTTTCTTGAGCTTGACCTTGGTGCGGTAGAACGGCTGTTCGTCGCAGTAGGACTCTTTGTGGTCGATATCCACCAGGCGCGCATCGCTGCGCAGCCAGGCCAGCAGGCCGTCGATGCCTTCACGGGTACCGGAGACGGTGCCGTTGATACCTTCCTCGGCCAGCAACAAGGTGCCCTTGATGCCATTGGCCATCATGCTCTCGAGCAGCGGCTCGCGCAGCTCGAGGTAATCTTTCAGGGTGACGAATTTGTACAGCGCCGCAACGACGATAGCTTGGGACATGCAGTAACTTCTCCAGGTGGTCACCCTCGCAAAGGGCGGACCGGATGCCAAATAAAAACGCGCCGACAAGCGGCGCGTTGATCATTCTAGCAAAAACCTGACGAGGAAATCAGTGCTTGCTGCCACCGGCGCAGGTCGGTGACGCCGGGGCGACACCGATTTTCTGCCATTCCTGCGGCGTGTAGGTGTGCAGCGCCAGGGCGTGAAACTCGCTCATCAGCTCACCGAGGGTGGCATACACCTTCTGGTGGCGCTTGACGCTGTTCAGCCCCTCGAACTGCTCGCTCACCAGCACCGCCTTGTAATGGGTCTGCTGCCCACGGCTGTGCATGTGGCTTTCATCGAGCACCTGCAAGTGCGTGGGTGCCAGCGCTTGCAGGCGGTGCTCGATCTTTTGCTGCATGGTCATGTCGGGCTCCGCTGCTTACTTCTTGGCTGGCGCGGCGGCCTTGCCGGCGTTCGGGTCGAGTTCCTTGGTCATGTCAGCCAGCAGCTTGTTGACCACCGGTACCGCGCTTTCCAGTTTCTGCTGGGTCAGTTGCGCCGATTGCTGGGTCACCTGCGGCATCTTCTCGAGGACTTTCTTGCCCAGAGGCGACTGGTAGAAGGCGACCAGGTCTTTCAGTTCGCTTTCAGTGAAGGTGGTGGTGTAGAGCTTGACCATGTCCGGCTTGAGCTTGTTCCAGCCGATGGCCTGGTCCAGGGCGGCGTTGGCCTTGGCCTGGTAGCTGTCGAGCACGGATTTCTTCGAGGCTGGGGCCTTGGTCTGTTCGAAACGCTGGGCAAACATCTGCTGCACCTGCATGTAGACCGGAGTACCGAGCTTGTCGGCATGCGCCATCATGAGGAATTTTTCAGCACTGGCGTTGTGGCTGGCGGTATCTGCAAGCACCTGGCCGCTGGCGCAGACCAGCGCTACAGCAGTGCAGAGGGCGCGAAGACGGGTCATCGGAATTCCTTCAATAGACAGAGGAGGTAGTACCCCAGAGTAGAGCATTCTGCGCCGACAGTGGCACAGTGCTCAAGTGGGTCGACGCGCGATGGAACCGCTACGCCAAATAAGGACCTAAACTGCGAATTCAGACCACAAGGGAGTGAGCGCAGCATGAGCCGTATCGAAACTGACAGCCTGGGGCAGGTCGAAGTTCCTGACCAGGCCTACTGGGGTGCCCAGACGCAACGCTCGCTGATCAACTTTGCCATCGGCAAGGAACGCATGCCGCTGGCGGTGTTGCATGCCCTGGCGCTGATCAAGAAAGCCGCGGCACGGGTCAACAACCGCAACGGAGACCTTGCGGCGGACATCGCCCGGCTGATCGAACAAGCCGCCGACGAAGTGCTCGACGGGCAACTGGACGACCAGTTTCCGCTCGTCGTCTGGCAGACCGGCAGTGGCACCCAGAGCAACATGAACGTCAACGAAGTGATCGCCGGTCGTGCCAACGAACTGGCCGGCAATGGCCGTGGCGGCAAAACGCCAGTGCACCCCAACGATCACGTCAACCGCTCGCAAAGTTCCAACGACTGCTTCCCCACCGCCATGCACATCGCCGCCGCCCAGGCCGTGCAGCACAAGCTGCTGCCGGCGATCACCGAACTGTCGTCGGGGCTGGCGGAACTCTCGGCGCGCCACCAGCACCTGGTGAAAACCGGTCGCACCCATATGATGGACGCCACACCGATCACCTTCGGCCAGGAACTCTCGGCCTATGTCGCCCAGCTCGACTACGCCCAGCGGGCGATCCGTTCGGCCTTGCCGGCGGTGTGCGAGCTGGCCCAGGGCGGCACCGCCGTCGGCACCGGGCTGAACGCCCCGCACGGCTTTGCCGAAGCCATCGCCGCCGAGCTCGCCGCGCTTTCCGGCCTGCCGTTTGTTACCGCACCGAACAAGTTCGCCGCCCTGGCCGGGCATGAACCGCTGACCACCCTCGCCGGCGGCCTGAAAACCCTCGCCGTGGCCCTGATGAAACTGGCCAACGACCTGCGCCTGCTCGGCTCCGGGCCGCGCGGCGGGATTGCCGAAGTACGCCTGCCGGCCAACGAACCGGGCAGCTCGATCATGCCCGGCAAGGTCAACCCGACCCAGTGCGAGGCCCTGTCGATGCTGGCCTGCCAGGTGCTGGGCAACGACACCGCGATCGGCTTTGCGGCAAGCCAGGGGCACTTGCAGTTGAACGTGTTCAAGCCAGTGATCATCCACAACCTGCTGCAGTCCATCGAACTGCTGGCCGACGGTTGCAGCAACTTCCAGCAGCACTGCATTGCCGGGATCGAACCGGATCCCGAGCAGATGGCCGCGCACCTGGAGCGCGGGCTGATGCTAGTGACCGCGCTCAACCCGCACATTGGCTACGACAAGGCGGCAGAAATCGCCAAGAAGGCCTACAGCGAAGGCACCACCCTGCGCGAGGCGGCGCTGAGCCTGGGTTACCTGAGCAACGAGCAGTTCGACCAGTGGGTGCGCCCGGAAAAAATGCTCGAACCGGGCGCCAAGGGCTGAATCACCGGGCCAGGCGAACGCGCCTGGCCCGCCAGCCGGCCATGATCGACGGGCCCAGGGCGGTCAGCGCCGAGCCCAGCACCACTACCAGTGCTCCTACGTAGCCCAGGGTGTTGATCTGCTCGGCATGCACGAAGTCGGGCCAGAACCAGGCTGCCAGGGCCACCGCCACGAAGGTGATCAGCGGCGTCACCGCCAGGGTCGCACTGACCTTGGAGGCTTCCCAGTGCGCCAGGGCTTCGGCAAACGCGCCGTAGGCCACCAGGGTGTTCAAACAGCAGGCAAGCAGCAGCCAGCCTTGCAGCGGGCTCAATTGCAGCGCCTCCAACGGATGCACCCAAGGGGTCAGCAAGGCTGCGCAAAACAGGTAGATCACCATCATCACCTGCATCGAGTTCCATACCGTCAGCAGCTGCTTCTGGCTCAGGGCATAGAACACCCAGATGGAGGTCGCCAGGAGGATGGTCAGCACGCCGGTGGTGTAGATGCTCAGGGAGGTGAGCAGCTCATCCAGGCGTTGATTGAAGAACAGGCCAAAGCCCAGCAGCAGGATCACCAGGCCCATGCCCTGCCCCAGGCTAAAGCGTTCCTTGAACAGGAATACGCTGGCCACCAGCAACAGCACCGGGCCCATCTGCACCACCAGCTGGGCGGTGCCGGGGCTGAGCAGCTTGAGCCCGACCAGGTACAGCACATAGTTGCCCACCAGCCCGCAGGTGGCCAGCAGCACCAAGCCCCAGCCCTTGCGCCCGAGGCCATTGAACGAGGGCAGGCGCTTGCTTGCCGCCAGCCAGGCCAGCAACAGGCCGCCGGACACCAGCAGGCGAAACCAGGTCACGGTGATCGGGTCCATCACCTGCAGCACCTGTTTGAGCTTGATCGGCAGGATGCCCCAGAGCACGGCGGTCAGCAGCGACAAGGACAGACCGTAGACCCAGCGTCCGGAAGAAATATGCATAACCAGCCTCGATAGCCCTTTGGTGGGGGGAAACTGGATTCTACGGGCTGGGTTGGTGGCGAGACAGGCAAGAATGCGGAAAAGAATTCAGTACTTCATTCCCTGAGCTCCTGCTGGGGCTGCTTTCGCAGCCCCCGCTATCATTTCTTGTGCTTCTTGAACGCCGCCTCCAGCGCCTGGTTGATGGTGCGCAACACCTTGACCCGCGCCCAGCGCTTGTCATTGGCCTCGACCAGGGTCCAGGGCGCAATCTCGGTGCTGGTACGGTCGACCATGTCGCCCACAGCCTCCGCGTACTGCCCCCACTTCTCGCGGTTGCGCCAGTCTTCCTCGGTGATCTTGAAGCGCTTGAACGGGATCTGCTCGCGCTCCTGAAAGCGTTCGAGCTGGGTCTGTTCGTCAATCGACAGCCAGAACTTCACCACCACCACGCCAGCATTGCTCAGTTGTTCTTCGAAGTCGTTGATCTCGCCATAGGCGCGCATCCAGTCGGCCTGGCTGCAAAAGCCTTCGATCCGCTCGACCAGTACCCGGCCATACCAGGAACGGTCGAACACGGTGAACTTGCCACGCGCCGGAATGTGCCGCCAAAAGCGCCACAGGTACGGCTGTGCGCGCTCTTCTTCGGTGGGCGCAGCGATCGGCACGATGCGGTACTGGCGCGGGTCGAGGGCTGCCGCCACCCGGCGAATGGCACCGCCCTTGCCCGCCGCATCGTTGCCTTCGAACACGGCAATCAGGGCGTGGCGGCGCATGCGCTTGTCACGCAGCAGGCCGGCCAGGCGCGCCTGTTCGGTAATCAGTTGTTCCTGGTAGTCGTCCTTGTCCAGGCGCAGGCTCAGGTCGAGGCTGCCGAGCAGGCTGCGCTGGTCGATGCTTTCACCCAGCGGCGCGATGTTGGCCTGGTGGATCGGCCCGTGATCGGACTTGAGCGCGGCCTGCAGCCCTTCGAGCAGAATCTTGCCCACAGCCAGGCTGCGGTAATGCGGATCGACGCCCTCGATCACATGCCAGGGCGCGTAGTCGCGGCTGGTCTGGCGCAGCACCCGCTCACCAAAGCGCACGAAACGGTCGTAGGTTTCGGACTGCTGCCAGTCCAGCGGGCTGATCCGCCAGCTGTGCAGCGGATCGTCCTTGAGCGCCTTGAGGCGGGCTTTCATCTGCTTCTTGGACAGGTGAAACCAGAACTTGAAGATCAGCGCGCCTTCATCGCAGAGCATTTCTTCGAGGCGCTCGGCGCCGCGGATGGCCTGGTCGAGCACGGCATCCTTGAACTGGCCATGCACGCGGCCCTGGAGCATCTGGCTGTACCAGTTGCCAAAAAATACGCCCATCCGCCCCTTGGCCGGCAGTGCCCGCCAGTAGCGCCAGGCCGGTGGACGGGCGAGTTCTTCGTCGGTTTGCTGGTCGAAGGTGCGCACCTCGATCAGGCGCGGGTCCATCCATTCGTTGAGCAGCTTGACCGTCTCGCCCTTGCCGGCACCTTCGATGCCGTTGATCAGTACGATCACCGGGAAACGCGCCTGCTGCTTGAGCTCGAACTGCGCCTCCAGCAACGCTTCACGCAGCGCCGGGACCTCGGCGTCATAGGTGTCTTTGTCGATGGCGTGACCAATTTCAGCGGATTCGAACATACCAGGCTCCCTACTTGGATAAGCAAGACTAGCGGATTGTCGAAACCTTTGTCGGCACAAAACAAAGCCTGCCACAGGTCAAACAGCCTGGCGCCGATCAGCTAAAATGGCCCTCTTGCCAATGTTGAGCCGAACATGACCGAAGTAACCCAATACGCCCAGATCGACTGGGACGACCAGGGCCGACCGCACTCGCGCCAATACGACGACATCTATTTCTCCAAGGAGCAGAGCCTGGAGGAAACCCGTCACGTGTTCATCGACCAGAACGACTTGCGCCAGCGTTTCAGCGCAATGCAGCCGGGCCAGTGCCTGGTGATCGGCGAAACCGGCTTCGGCACCGGCCTGAACTTCTTCTGCGCCTGGCAGCTGTTTGCCGAGTGCGCCCCGGCTGATGCGCGGCTGCACTTCATCAGCGTCGAAAAATACCCCCTGACCCGCGCCGACCTCAGTCGCGCCCTGGCCCTGTGGCCGCAGCTGGCGCCGTTCAGCAGCCAGTTGCTGAGCCAGTACGTGGCAGTGCACGAAGGCTTCCAGCCGTTCGCGTTCGAGCAGGGCCGGGTGCGCCTGACCCTGATGATCGGCGACGTGCTGGAGCAACTGCCGCAGCTCGATGCACAGGTGGATGCCTGGTTCCTCGACGGCTTTGCCCCGGCCAAAAACCCGGAAATGTGGACCCCGGAGCTGTTCGCCGAGATCGGCCGGCTGTCAGCGCCCGGCACCACCCTCGGCACCTTCACCAGCACCGGCTGGGTGCGCCGCGGCCTGATCGCCGTGGGCTTTAGCATGAAGCGTATTCCCGGCATCGGCAAGAAATGGGAAGTGCTGCGCGGCGCCTTCAATGGCTGGCCGGCCGAGCAGCCGCAACCGGCCGCCAGCGCGCCGTGGTTTGCCCGGCCGCCTGCCCTGCGCGGCCCACGCCAGGCGCTGGTGATCGGCGCTGGCCTTGCCGGGTGCGCCAGCGCCGCCAGCCTGGCCGCCCGCGGCTGGCAGGTAAAGGTGCTGGAGCGCCATGCGACGCCAGCAGCAGAAGCTTCGGGCAACCCGCAAGGGGTGCTGTACCTGAAGCTGTCTGCACACGGCACGGCGTTGTCGCGCCTGATCCTCAGCGGTTTCGGCTACACCCGGCGGCTGCTCGAACGCCTGCAGCGCGGCCAGGACTGGGATGGCTGCGGGGTGCTGCAGCTGGCCTTCGACGCCAAGGAAGACCAGCGCCAGCAGCAACTGGCCGCAGCCTTCAACCCGCAATTGCTGCAACGCCTGGACCGTGAGCACGCTGAACAACTGGCCGGGGTTGCCCTGGACAGCGGCGGGCTGTTCTACCCTGAAGGCGGCTGGGTGCATCCGCCGGCGCTGTGCCAGGCGCAACTGCAGCACCCGAACATCACCCTGCTGACCCATCATCAGGTACTGCAACTGCGTAAGGTCGACGGCCTCTGGCAAGCCTGGGAAAGCGACAAACTGCTGGCCAGCGCGCCGCTGGTGGTGTTGGCGACCGCCGCCGAAATCCACAACTTCGAGCCTTGCGCCGGGTTGCCGCTCAAGCGCATTCGCGGGCAGGTCACCCGCCTGCCCGTGACAGCGCAAAGCCAGGCATTGACCACGGTGGTGTGCGCCGACGGCTATGTCGCGCCGCCGCGCAATGGCGAGCACACCCTCGGCGCCAGCTTCGACTTTCACAGCACCGACCTCACGCCCACCCCCGGCGAGCACGTCGGCAACCTTGGCCTGCTTGAGGCGATCTCCAGCGACCTGGCCCAGCGCCTGGGCGCCCACAGTCTCGACCCGCATACGCTGCAGGGCCGCGCCGCGTTTCGCTGCACCAGCCCCGACTACCTGCCGATTGTCGGCCCGCTGGCCGAACAGGCGCAGTTCAACCAGGACTACGCGGTATTGGCCCGCGATGCCCGGCAGATTCCCGCCACCCCCTGCCCCTGGCTAGAAGGCCTGTTCATCAACAACGGCCATGGCTCGCGCGGGCTGATCACCGCGCCACTGGCGGGCGAAATGATCGCCGCCTGGGCCGACAACGCACCGCTGCCGGTGCCCCGCGCCGTGGCCGAAGCCTGCCACCCCAATCGCTTCATGTTGCGTGAATTGATCAGAAGTAAAAAAGCAGCGACAAGCGCCAAGCCACACACTAAAAGCTGATTGACCCGGCGTGCTCTTGCAGCTTGAAGCTTGCAGCTACCGCTTATAACCGATTGATCTAAAACTCTCGCTATCCGCACCGGTCAGTTTCCATGTGCCCGGGTTTCGGGCACCTTCCCCAACGGCAAAACCGGTAAGGACTTATGTGCGGATTAGCTGGAGAGTTTCGTTTCACCCCTGTTGCCCACCCACCACGCCCGGCGGACCTCGCCGCGGTCGAGCGGATCACCCATCACCTGGCACCTCGCGGCCCTGACGCCTGGGGTTTCCATAGCCAGGGGCCGATTGCCCTGGGCCATCGCCGGCTGAAAATCATGGACCTGTCCGACGGCTCGGCGCAGCCCATGGTCGATAACCAGTTGGGCCTGTCGCTGGCCTTCAACGGCGCCATCTACAACTTCCCCGAGCTGCGCAGCGAGCTGGAAAGCCTCGGCTATGCCTTCTACTCGGACGGCGACACCGAGGTGCTGCTCAAGGGCTATCACGCCTGGGGCGCCGACCTGCTGCCGCGCCTGAACGGCATGTTCGCCCTGGCGATCTGGGAACGTGACAGCCAGCAGCTGTTCCTCGCCCGCGACCGCCTCGGGGTCAAGCCGCTGTACCTGTCGCGCACCGGCGAACGCCTGCGCTTCGCTTCGAGCCTGCCGGCGCTGCTCAAGGGCGGCGACATCAACCCGGTGCTCGACCCAGTGGCGCTCAACCACTACCTGAACTTCCACGCCGTGGTGCCAGCGCCACGCACCCTGCTGGCCAATATCGAGAAACTGCCACCGGCCAGCTGGATGCGCATCGATGCCCAGGGCCGCTGCGAGCAGCAAGTCTGGTGGCACCTGCACTACGGCCCGCGCACCGACGAACAGGACCTGAGCCTGGAAGACTGGCGCGACCGCGTCCTCGACAGCACCCGCGAGGCGGTGGCGATTCGTCAACGCGCTGCGGTGGATGTCGGTGTGTTGCTGTCCGGCGGTGTCGACTCGAGCCTGCTCGTCGGCCTGCTGCGCGAGGTCGGTGTCGATGACCTGTCGACCTTCTCCATCGGCTTCGAGGATGCCGGCGGCGAGCGCGGCGATGAATTCCAGTACTCCGACCTGATCGCCCGCCACTACGGTACCCGCCATCATCAGTTGCGCATCGATGAGCGGGAGATCATCGAGCAGTTGCCCGCGGCCTTTCGCGCCATGAGCGAGCCGATGGTCAGCCATGACTGCATTGCCTTCTACCTGCTGTCGCGGGAAGTGGCCAGGCACTGCAAGGTGGTGCAAAGCGGCCAGGGCGCCGACGAGCTGTTCGCCGGTTACCACTGGTACCCGCAGGTGGACGGCGCGCGCGATCCGTTCGCGGCCTACCGCGAGGCGTTCTTCGACCGCAGCTACGACGACTATGCCGCCACCGTGCAAGCGCCCTGGCTGCTCGATCACGACGCCGCCGGCGACTTTGTCCGCCAGCACTTCGCCCAGCCCGGCGCCAGCGATGCGGTGGATAAAGCCCTGCGCCTGGACAGCACGGTGATGCTGGTCGACGACCCGGTCAAACGGGTCGACAACATGACCATGGCCTGGGGCCTGGAAGCGCGCACGCCGTTCCTCGACTATCGCCTGGTCGAGCTCTCGGCGCGCATCCCGGCGCGCTTCAAGCTGCCCGACGGTGGCAAGCAGGTGCTCAAGGAAGCCGCGCGGCTGGTCATCCCCAGTGAAGTCATCGACCGCAAGAAGGGCTACTTCCCGGTGCCGGGCCTCAAGCACCTGCAGGGCGCAACCCTGGACTGGGTGCGTGAGTTGCTGCTTGATCCCAGCCAGGACCGCGGCCTGTTCAACCCCGCCGCCCTCGACCGCCTGCTCAGCGATCCCCACGGCCAGCTGACGCCGCTGCGCGGCTCCAAGCTCTGGCAACTGGCTGCCTTGAACCTGTGGCTCAGCGAACAAGGAATCTGATCGATGAAAGCCCATGCCTCACCTTACGGCCAGCGCCTGCTGCGCGGCCAGGTGCCGTCCTATGAGCGACTGCAGGCGCAACTGGCCGGCGATGGCAGCCAGCCCCACGACCAGCCGCGTTCGCTGCACTGCGGCTGGGGGCGGCTGCTGATCGGCCACACCTACCCCGACCCGGCCAGCCTGGCCAGCGCCCTGCTCGACGAACGCCCCGGCGAGCGCGACATTGCCCTGTACGTGGCGGCGCCGCAGCAGGTGCTGGCCCAGGCCCCGCAGCAATTGTTCCTCGACCCGTCCGACACCCTGCGCCTGTGGTTCAGCGACTACCGCCCGGCGCAACGGGTGTTTCGCGGTTTTCGTATCCGCCGGGCGCAGAGCGACAGCGACTGGCAGGCGATCAACGCCCTGTACCAGGCCCGCGGCATGCTGCCGATCGACCCCGAGTTGCTGACCCCGCGCCATCAGGGCGGGCCGGTGTACTGGCTGGCCGAAGACGAAGACAGCGGCGCGATCATCGGCAGCGTCATGGGCCTGAATCATCACAAGGCCTTTGCCGACCCGGAACACGGCAGCAGCCTCTGGTGCCTGGCGGTGGACCCACAGTGCACCCGCCCGGGTGTCGGCGAAGTGCTGGTGCGGCATTTGATCGAGCACTTCATGAGCCGCGGCCTGACCTGCCTCGACCTCTCGGTGCTGCACGACAACCGCCAGGCCAAACGCCTGTACGCCAAGCTGGGGTTTCGCAACCTGCCGACCTTCGCGGTCAAGCGCAAGAACGGCATCAACCAGCCGCTGTTCCTCGGCCCAGGCCCTGAAACCGGGCTCAACCCCTATGCGCGGATCATCGTCGAGGAGGCCTACCGGCGCGGTATCGAGGTGCAGGTCGACGATGCCGATGGCGGCCTGTTCACCCTTATCCATGGTGGTCGGCGGGTACGTTGCCGCGAGTCTCTGAGCGACCTGACCACGGCGGTGAGCATGACCCTGTGCCAGGACAAAAGCCTGACCCACAAGGTACTGAGCGCCGCAGGCTTGCAGGTGCCTGCGCAGCAACTGGCCGGCAATGCCGATGACAACCTGGCCTTCCTCGAAGACCATGGCGCGGTGGTGGTCAAGCCGCTGGACGGTGAGCAAGGCAACGGCGTGGCGGTCAACCTGAGCACCCTCGATGAAATCAGTGCAGCGGTAGAAAGCGCCCGGCGCTTCGACAGCCGCGTGCTGCTGGAAAGCTTTCATGCCGGCCTTGACCTGCGCATCGTGGTCATCGGTTTCGACGTGGTCGCCGCCGCCATCCGCCACCCGGCGCAGATTGTCGGCGACGGCCAGCACGCCGTCGGCGCCCTGATCGAAGCCCAGAGCCGTCGGCGTCAGGCGGCAACGGGCGGTGAAAGCCGCATCCCTCTGGACCACGAAACCCAGCGCACCCTGCACGCTGCCGGGGTCGATTACGACAGCGTACTGCCTGCCGGCCAGCGCCTGGCTGTGCGCAGCACCGCCAACCTGCACACCGGCGGCTGCCTGGAGGACGTCACCGAGCGCCTGCACCCGGTGCTGGTCGACGCTGCCATCCGCGCCGCCCGCGCCCTGGACATCCCGGTGGTGGGCCTGGACCTGATGGTCAAGGCCGCCGACCAGCCCGACTACGTGTTCATCGAAGCCAATGAACGCGTCGGCCTGGCCAACCATGAACCGCAACCGACTGCCGAGCGCTTCGTCGACCTGTTGTTCCCCCACAGTCGACCCGCGCCATGAGCACAGGAGTTCGCATGCCCCAACAGCTTCCCGAACCGGACCTCACGTACTTGCAGAAAGTCCTGCTGGAAATGCTCGCCATTCCCAGCCCCACCGGCTTTACCGACACCATTGTGCGCTATGTCGCCGAGCGCCTCGAGGAGCTCGGCATCCCCTTCGAACTGACCCGTCGCGGCACCATCCGCGCCACCCTCAAGGGCCGCAAAAGCTCGCCCGACCGGGCGGTGTCCGCCCATCTGGATACCATCGGCGCCAGCGTGCGGGCGATCCAGGAAAACGGCCGGCTGTCGCTGGCGGCGGTGGGCTGCTGGTCCAGCCGCTTTGCCGAAGGCAGCCGCGTCAGCGTGTTCACCGACAGCGGCGTGCTGCGCGGCAGCGTGTTGCCGCTGATGGCCAGCGGCCACGCGTTCAACACCGCCATCGATCAGATGCCGGTCAGTTGGGAGCACATTGAGTTGCGCCTGGATGCCTACTGCACCACCCGCGCCGATTGCGAGTCGCTGGGCATCGGCATCGGTGACTTCGTCGCCTTCGACCCACTGCCCGAGTTCACCGAAAGCGGCCATATCAGCGCCCGCCACCTGGATGACAAAGCCGGTGTCGCGGCGCTGCTGGCGTCGCTCAAGGCCATTGTTGAAAGCGGCGCACAGCCGTTGATCGACTGCCACCCGCTGTTCACCATCACCGAAGAGACCGGCTCCGGCGCCGCTGCCGCCCTGCCCTGGGACGTCAGCGAGTTCGTCGGTATCGACATTGCCCCGGTCGCGCCCGGGCAACACTCAAGCGAACACGCGGTCAGCGTCGCCATGCAGGATTCGGCCGGTCCCTATGACTATCACCTGACGCGCCACTTGCTCAAACTTGCCCGCGAACACGAACTGCCGGCTCGCCGCGATGTGTTTCGCTACTACTTCAGCGACGCGCATTCGGCGATCACCGCCGGTCACGATATTCGCACCGCCCTGCTGGCCTTCGGTTGCGACGCCACCCATGGCTACGAACGCACGCATATCGACAGCCTGGCGGCGCTGAGCCGCCTGCTGACCGCCTACCTGCTCAGCCCGCCGGTGTTTGCCAGCGACTCGCAAGCCACCGGCAGTTCGCTGGAAAGTTTCAGCCACCAGCTTGAGCACGATGCACAGATGGAAAGCGATACCCGGGTGCCGGCCGTCGACAGCCTGGTCGGCAACAAAAACTAGCGCCTACACAGCCAGGACAGGTTTGGCGTAGCATGGCGCTACCTTTTCGCCAGACCTGTCCTGTTCATGCTGATTCCCTACGACCAACTGGAAGCCGAAACCCTCACCCGCTTGATCGAGGATTTCGTCACCCGCGACGGCACCGACAACGGTGACGACACCCCTCTGGAAACCCGCGTGCTACGGGTGCGCCAGGCGCTGGCAAAAAAACAGGCGTTCATTCTGTTCGACCTTGAAAGCCAGCAATGCCAGCTGCTGGCCAAGCACGACGTGCCCAAGGAACTGCTCGACTGATTCAACCGGCCTGCTTGGCCAGTTGCTCGACGATACGCTTGTAGATCTCCGCCCGGTGCACCTCGATGTGCCGCGGCGCGCTGATGCCGAAGCGCACGGTGTTGCCGTCCACCGACAACACCTTGATCTTGATGTCATCGTCGATGGCGATGATTTCGCCTATTTCGCGGCCTATTACCAACATGCTCCGATCCTCCACAAATCAGGGAATTCGGAGACTGCACGGGGTGCCGGACGCCTTCAATGCTCCGACGGCGAATTAGACCCATCCCACTTAACTGGGCGATTTTGCCTACAGATTTCTTGAGTTTTCGACCCTTCAGGCACTCTGCAAACGTGGCCCGAGGACGATGATGCTGGCCCCCAGCACGCACAACAACGCGCCGATCCAGTCAGTGCCCAGCGGCCGCGCCCGCTCGACCAGCGCCAGCCACAACAGCGAAGTGACGATGTAGATACCTCCATAGGCGGCATAGGCGCGCCCGGCATACGCCGCTTCGACCCGGGTGAGGATCAGCGCGAACAGGGTCAGGCTGAGCAAGGCCGGGGCAATCCACCAGGCGCTCTTGCCCAGGCGCAGCCACATGTAGAAGGCATAGCAACCGCCGATCTCGAAGATCGCCGCGAGGAAAAACCACAGGTAATTGATCACACCAGGTACTCAAGGCTGTTCAAAGGATGGCCAAGAATACCTGATGGCGACGCTCAAGCCTGGGACGGCCGCGCCTTGGCGCGCATTTTCTCGGCCATGCTGGCCATCTCGTCGTAGAGCATCTGCGGGTTGCGCTGCTTGAGCTTCCAGGCTTCGCGGCCCTGCTCATGAGGCAGGATCAGGAACTCGCCGGCGGCCACTTGCTGGTGGATGTAGTCGGCGATATCGGCGGCGCTGATCGGCGAGCTTTCCAGCAGCTTGCCGACCTGGGCTTTCATCGTCGGGGTCGGGCCACGGAACGAGTCGAGCAGGTTGGTCTGGAAGAACGACGGGCACACCACGTGCACCGCGACCTCCTGCTGGCGCAGCTCGATCAGCAGGCTTTCCGACAGGGCCAGCACCCCGGCCTTGGCGACGTTGTAGTTGCTCATCGCCGGGCCTTGCATCAGGGCGGCCATCGAGGCGATGTTGATGATCCTGCCCTTGCTGCGCTCGAGCAGTGGCAGGAAAGCCTTGCAGCCCTTGACCACGCCCATCAGGTTGATTGCGATCTGCCAGTCCCAGTCCTCCAGCGACAGTTCGGCGAAAAACCCGCCCGAGGCCACCCCGGCGTTGTTGACGATCACATCGATGCCGCCGAACTTTTCTTCGCAGGCCTGGGCCAGGGCGGTGAGCTGACTGTAGTCACGCACATCGCAGCGCTGCACGAAACCGTCGGCGCCGGCCTCGCGTACCAGCGCCAGGGTTTGCTTGAGGCCGGCCTCGTTGACATCGGCCAGGGCCAGTTGCCAGCCCTCGCGCGCCCAGCGCAAGGCAATTTCGCGCCCAAGCCCCGAGCCGGCACCGGTAATCATCATGCGCTTTTGCATAGCAGCTGCCTTGTACTGTTCTGGAAAGTTCAGGCCAGTGTAGCGAAGCCAAGGCCGCCACCCACGCAGTATCAGGATGCTGAATGGCCGGGGCAAACAGCGGTGAACGTGACTAATAAAGATGGGATAAAACTTTTAGCCACTGGCGGCAGTCGGAATTAACAGGCGGGCATGAAACACATGACCGAAGAGATGGATTGCAGCGTAACGCCTACTTCTCAAGCCAAACAAGGAAACTGCCATGGGCACCATACTTATCATCATCCTGATTCTGCTGTTGATCGGTGGCTTACCCGTCTTTCCGCACTCCAGAAGTTGGGGCTATGGGCCATCCGGCATCATCGGTACGGTGCTGATCATCCTGCTGATCCTGTTGTTGCTCGGCAAGATATAGAAAAGCTGCAAGCCATAAGCAGCAAGCCGCAAGTCAAAGCAGTACGCGTACGGCTTCAACTTGCGGCTTGTGGCTTGGAGCTTGCCGCTAAAAAGGCAGCCAAAGGCTGCCTTTTTGCTTACTTAGTGAGACACCGCACCGCTGGCACCCAGGCCAGTCTGCGAGCGCACGAACTGCGGGAAGAACAGCGCGCGTTCGTCATCGGCGGCCTTGGACTTGTCGGTGATCGAGAAGAACCAGATACCGGTAAAGGCAATGATCATCGAGAACAGCGCCGGGTACTCGTACGGGTAGATCGCCTTCTCGTGGCCGAGGATCTGCACCCAGATGGTCGGGCCGAGGATCATCAGCGCCACGGCACTGATCAAGCCCATCCAGCCACCGATCATGGCGCCACGGGTGGTCAGTTTCTTCCAGTACATCGACAGCAGCAGTACCGGGAAGTTACAGCTGGCAGCGATGGAGAACGCCAGGCCGACCATGAAGGCGATGTTCTGGCTTTCAAACAGGATGCCCAGGCCGATCGCCAACACGCCAAGGGCGACGGTGGTGATCTTCGACACGCGGATCTCATCCTTCTCGTTGGCTTTGCCCTTCTTGATCACGCTGGCATACAGGTCGTGGGACACCGCCGAGGCACCGGCCAGGGTCAGGCCGGCAACCACCGCCAGGATGGTGGCGAAGGCCACTGCCGAGATGAAGCCGAGGAACACGCTGCCACCCACGGCATCGGCCAGGTGCACCGCCGCCATGTTGTTGCCGCCGATCAGGGCGCCGGCAGCGTCCTTGAACTCAGGGTTGGTGCTGACCAGCAGGATCGCGCCAAAGCCGATGATGAAGGTCAGGATGTAGAAGTAGCCGATGAAACCGGTGGCATACAGCACGCTCTTGCGCGCTTCCTTGGCGTCGCTGACAGTGAAGAAGCGCATCAGGATGTGCGGCAGGCCGGCGGTACCGAACATCAGCGCCAGGCCCAGCGAGAACGCCGAGATCGGATCTTTGACCAGCCCGCCCGGGCTCATGATCGCTTCACCTTTAGGGTGAACCTTGATCGCTTCGGAGAACAGCGCGTTGAAGTCGAAGTTGACGTGCTTCATCACCATCAGCGCCATGAAGCTGGCACCGGAGAGCAGCAGCACGGCCTTGATGATCTGTACCCAGGTGGTCGCGAGCATGCCGCCGAACAGCACATACATGCACATCAGGATACCGACCAGGATCACCGCGACGTGGTAGTCCAGGCCGAACAGCAGCTGAATCAGTTTGCCGGCACCGACCATCTGCGCGATCAGGTAGAACGCCACCACCACCAGTGAGCCCGAGGCCGACAGGGTGCGGATTTCCTTCTGCCCGAGGCGATATGAGGCGACGTCGGCAAAGGTGTATTTACCCAGATTGCGCAGGCGCTCGGCGATCAGGAAGAGGATGATCGGCCAGCCGACCAGGAAGCCGATCGAGTAGATCAGGCCGTCGTAACCGGAGGTGAACACCAGGGCGGAAATACCCAGGAAGGATGCGGCCGACATATAGTCGCCGGCAATCGCCAGGCCGTTCTGGAAACCGGTGATGCGCCCGCCGGCGGCATAGTAGTCGGAGGCGGACTTGTTGCGCTTGGACGCCCAGTAGGTGATGCACAGGGTGGCACCGACGAAGGCGACGAACATGACGATCGCCGAGACGTTCAAGGGTTGTTTCTGCACCGCGCCGGTGAGGGCGTCAGCGGCCCAGACGGCGGGTGCAAAAACGCCGAAGGCCAGGGTTGCCAGTAGACGCCGGATCATTGCTGAGCCTCCTTGAGGATCGCCTTGTTCATCTCGTCGAACTCGCCATTGGCGCGACGCACGTAGATGGCCGTGAGGATGAAAGCCGAGATGATCAGACCGACACCAAGGGGAATACCCCAGGTGATCGACGAGTCAGGGCTGAGCTTGGCACCGAGAATATGCGGGCCATAGGCAATCAACAGGATGAAGGCGGCGTAGAGACCGAGCATGATCGCCGAGAGAATCCAGGCGAAACGTTCGCGTTTTGAAACCAGCTCCTTGAACCGCGGGCTGTTTTGTATCGAGAGGTAAATGCTGTCGTTCATTGTTTTTGTCCTCGCAGCACAGATTAGGTAGTACCCACTCCACTTTATGCTGCCTTCGAACGCACTCCAGACGACCTTAGTCTTAGATGCAAAACTCTTTTACCGATTCGGTAACAGCCTGAAACGACAAGGGCCGCACCGGCGTTTCGCGGGTGCGGCCCTGGAAGGTGCCAGATAGAGGCTTTAGGCCATTATTTGCCGGTCCACTCAGCTACGCGTTCCGGGTGTTTGGCCACCCAGTCCTTGGCTGCGGCTTCAGGTTTTGCGCCCTCTTGAATGGCCAACATGACCTCACCGATTTCATCCTTGGACTGCCACTGGAATTTCTTCAGGAACGCCGCCACTTCCGGCGCCTTGCTGTCCAGTTCCTTGCTGCCAATGCTGTTGACGGTTTCGGCGGCGCCGTACACGCCTTTGGGGTCTTCGAGGAACTTGAGCTTCCACTTGGCGAACATCCAGTGCGGCACCCAGCCGGTCACCGCGATCGATTGCTGCTTGGCATAGGCGCGGCCAAGCTCTGCGGTCATCGCCGCGCCAGAGCTTGCCTGCAGTTTGTAGCCGGTGAGGTCGTAGTCCTTGATGGCCTGGTCGGTCTTGAGCATGACCCCGGAGCCTGCGTCGATGCCGACGATTTTCTGTTTGAAGCTGTCATCGGTCTTGAGGTCGGCCACCGAGCTGGCCTTGACGTATTCGGGGACGATCAGGCCGATCTTGGCATCCTTGAAGTTGGGGCCGTAGTCGACCACGTTGTCCTTGTTCTTGGTCCAGTATTCGCCATGGGTTACCGGCAACCAGGCCGAGAGCATGGCGTCGAGCTTGCCGGTGGCCACCCCCTGCCACATGATGCCGGTGGCCACGGCCTGCAGTTTGACGTCATAGCCGAGCTTCTGCCTGATGACTTCGGCGGCGACGTTGGTGGTCGCCACACTGTCGGACCAGCCATCGACATAGCCGATGCTCACTTCCTTGGCCAGCGCCTGTCCCGCGCCAATGGCCATTACCAGGGCGGTGCCCACCCCCAGGAGTCGTCGCATTTTCATCCAAGCATCCCCTCGTCACGTCACGGAAGCTGCATCATCAACCGCGCATGGTCGCTGACCTGCTCTGGTAGCGACCTCGGGACAACGAGAAACGACATCACATCGCCAGCCATTGAAATCGTTACATCAAGCAACACCCACCCTGACGATCTTTGTAGCCCAAGGCTTTGGCCGGCGCCATTTGCGGGTACTATTGACGGCTTTGTTTCCAGACGGTCTGTTCCATGTCCTCGACTGCGCGCTTCCCGCTATTACCCTACCTGTTCGCCTGCCTGCTGGGCCTGTTCGCCCTCGCAGGGCTGTGGTACGGCCTGGGCAAGCCGGTGGTGCTGCCGGATGCGGCCAGCGCGTCGCACAAGCTGCAGTGCGCCTCCTACACCCCGTTCGACAAGGACCAGTCGCCGTTCGACCAACCGTTCCAGCTGCGCCCGGCGCGCATGGACGCCGACCTGGCCTTGCTGGCCGAGCGTTTCGAGTGCATCCGCACCTACTCGATGACCGGCCTTGAGGCCATCCCCGACCTTGCCCGCAAGCATGGCCTGAAGGTGATGCTCGGCGCCTGGATCAACGCCAACCCGGTGGATTCGCAAAAAGAGGTCAAGGCCCTGATCGCCTCGGCCAATGCCAACTCGGACGTGGTCAAGGCGGTGATCGTCGGCAACGAAACCCTGCTGCGCAAGGAAGTCACCGGCCCGCAACTGGCGGCGCTGATCAACCAGGTGAAAAGCCAGGTCAGCGTGCCGGTGACCTACGCCGATGTCTGGGAGTTCTGGCTGCAACACCCCGAGATCGCTCCGGCGGTGGACTTCCTGACCATCCACCTGCTGCCCTACTGGGAAGATGACCCGAAGAGCATCGACGATGCCCTGGTGCACGTCGGCGAGATCCGCCAGGTGTTCGGCAACCGCTTCGCGCCCAAGGAGATCGTCATTGGCGAAACCGGCTGGCCGAGCGAAGGCCGCCAGCGCGAAACCGCCCTGCCCAGCCGGGTCAACGAGGCACGCTTCATTCGCGGCTTCGTCGCCATGGCCGAACAGCACGGCTGGCAGTACAACCTGATCGAAGCTTTCGACCAGCCCTGGAAACGTGCCAGCGAAGGCGCCGTGGGCGGCTACTGGGGCCTGTATGACGCCGACCGCCAGGACAAGGGCATCCTTGAAGGGCCGGTGAGCAACCTGGCGTTCTGGCCGCAGTGGCTGGGCGCAGGTGTCGTGCTGTTCGCCGCCACCCTGCTGCTGGCCGGGCGCGTACGCGGCACTCGCAGCGCCTTGCTGTTGCCACTGCTGGCGGCCCTGGCTGCGGCCAGCCTGGGCCTGTGGGGCGAACAGTTGCGCATCAACAGCCGCTTTGTCGGCGAATGGGTCTGGGCAATTTTGCTGGTGGGCCTGAACCTGCTGGTGCTGGCGCATGCTGCGCTGGCCTTGTCGCAGCGCCAGGGCTGGCGCCAGCGGGCCTTCGCCTGGCTCCAAGCGCGTGGCGGCTGGTGGTTGCTGGCGGCGGGTTTTGCCGCGGCGGTGAGCATGCTGGCGCTGGTGTTCGACCCGCGTTATCGCAGCTTCCCCAGCCCCGCGTTGCTGTTGCCGGCAGTGGTGTACCTGCTGCGGCCGGTGGCGGCACGCCGGGGCGAAGCGGCCTTGCTGGCGTTGATCATCGGCGCCGGCATCGCCCCGCAGCTGTACCGTGAAGGGCTGAGCAACCAGCAAGCGCTGGTCTGGGCCGGGGTGAGCGTGCTGATGGTGGCGGCGTTGTGGCGTAGCTTGCGGGTTCGGGTTCAGCAGTGAACCATCGCGGGACAAGTCGGATCGCCGCACCGCCGCTCCCACAGGTAGCGTAGGCCTTTAGAGGCGCGAGCTGATCCATTGGCGATACTGCTCACACTTCACCTTCGCCTTGTCTGCGAATGGACCGGCGATGCACGAGAAGCGAAAGCAAAAAAGCGCTCTGCTTCTAGATGTACGTAATTGCAGACGCCACCGATCGTCCCTTGCAGAAGGCCGAGTGGAACCCTTGCGTAGTGGGGCGACGGCCATGGATGGCCGGCGAGCGCCGCAGGGCCAGGGACGGCCCTTCGGCGCGCCCCCACGGGAGCAAGGGTGGAAGGACGGAACCCGGAGCGCAGCGCAGGGCCGATGAAGGGACAGGGCGTTTTTGGTTACTTTTGCCGCCAAGCAAAAGTGACCCGCCGTAAGGGCGGAAGGCGCCGGCAGCGCCTCATCATCAAATGGATCAGCTCAAACACAGCCTGGCTGCCCCAATACTTGCAAGCTGCTTAAGACAGTTGCTCCCACAGAGATCACTGTAGGAGCGGCGGTGCGACGACTCGACTTGACCCGCGATAAGACAACTAACGCCGTACCAGCCGCAACCCCGCCAGCACCACGGCAAACACGGCAATGCTCGCGGTGTACAGCACCAGTGCCGGCACCCCGCACACCAGTGCCGCCACCGCCAGGCGCCAACCCGCGCGCCCTGGCACCAGCATGGCCAGCAGTGCCAGGCCCAGGGCCGACCAGGCCACGATCCTGAAGTGAATCATCAAGCCCATCAGCGAACGCGCCTGGCAGCCCCACAGTTGTGCCTGGTCGGCGCAGGTCGCCACCCAGTGGGCATCTTCCATCAGCACATAACGCAGCCCATAGCTTGCCGCCAGCCACAAGGGCAGAAACACCAGCAATGCGATCAGCGGTAAACGGCGGGACATGCGACACTCCAGAAACATGAAAATCGGCGCCCAGCATAATCGCCCGGGGCGTCTATGCAAGGCAAAAGCGCCAGCCTCAGCTACTTTATCCTGTAGATAAATGGAACCAATTGTTGCGAATCCTCAACGGACGGCGGCAACATCTGGGACGATAAATGCCGGAGCGCCAGGCAACTTTGCCGGGGCCACCATGGTCCTAGCCTGCGTAACGCACTTTGCTGCTGCATTTTTGGGGATCCGTCATGCTTCGTTCTCTGCGCCTCGCTGCCCTGTTGGGTGGCTTTATCTCGAGTGCGTGCGCTTGGGCACAAACCATCGACGCGGCCAGTTACGGCTATCCGTTGACCAACCCGTTCGAGGCGACCATCGCCACGACGCCGCCGGAGCTACGCCCGGAGCTGCCTAGCGACGACGACATCACCCAGTCCGACTACAGCCTGAACATGCGCCCGGAACGGGCCTTCACCCTGCCCGACAATTTCTGGCCGGTGAAAAAGCTCAAGTATCGCCTGGCCCGCCAGGACCACGAGGCGCCGCTGATTTTCCTGATTGCCGGCACCGGCGCGCCCTACTCCAGCAGCATCAACGAGTACCTGAAAAAGCTCTACTACAAGGCTGGCTACCACGTGGTGCAGTTGTCATCGCCGACCAGCTTCGACTTCATCACCGCCGCCTCGCGCTACGCCACCCCCGGGGTGACCAAGGAAGACGCCGAAGACCTTTACCGGGTGATGCAGGGCGTGCGCGCTCAGCACCCGCGCCTGCCGGTCAGCGAGTACTACCTCAGCGGCTACAGCCTCGGCGCCCTGGATGCGGCGTTTGTCAGCCACCTGGATGAAACCCGGCGCAGCTTCAACTTCAAGCGCGTGCTGCTGCTCAACCCACCGGTCAACCTCTACACCTCGATCAGCAACCTCGACAAGCTGGTGCAGACTGAAGTCAAGGGCGTCAACAACAGCACCACCTTCTATGAGCTGGTGCTCAACAAGCTGACCCGCTACTTCCAGCAGAAGGGCTACATCGACCTCAACGATGCGCTGCTGTACGACTTCCAGCAGTCACGCCAGCACCTGTCCAACGAGCAGATGGCAATGGTCATCGGCACCTCGTTCCGCTTCTCGGCGGCCGATATCGCCTTTACCTCCGACCTGATCAACCGCCGCGGCCTGATCATCCCGCCCAAGTACCCGATCACCGAAGGCAGCAGCCTCACGCCGTTCTTCAAGCGCGCGTTGCAATGCGACTTCGACTGCTACCTGACCGAGCAGGTGATCCCCATGTGGCGTGCCCGCACCGACGGCGGCAGCCTGTTGCAACTGGTCGACCAGGTCAGCCTCTACGCGCTCAAGGACTACCTGCAACAGAGCCCGAAAATCGCCGTGATGCACAACGCCGACGACGTCATCCTCGGCCCTGGCGACCTGGGCTTCCTGCGCAGCGCCTTCGGCGATCGCCTGACCCTGTACCCCCACGGCGGCCATTGCGGCAACCTCAATTATCGCGTCAACAGCGACGCCATGCTGGAGTTCTTCCGTGGTTAAACGCCTACTGATCATTAGCGCGCTGCTGGCCTGCGGCCTGGCCCAGGCGGCTGAAGAAACCGCACCGCGCGCCAGCGTCATCGAAGCCGATCCGGTCGATGCCGATGGCTTCACCGAACCGCTCAAGGCACTCAAGTTCAACCCCGGCCTGGACCAGCGCGAATTCGAACGCTCGACCCTGGCGGCGCTGAACGTCTACGACCCGCTGGAATCGATGAACCGGCGCATCTACCACTTCAACTACCGCTTCGACCAATGGGTGTTCCTGCCGGTGGTCAACGGCTACCGCTACATCACCCCGCACTTTGTGCGCAGCGGCGTGAGCAACTTCTTCAGTAACGTCGGCGATGTGCCGAACCTGCTCAACAGCCTGCTGCAACTCAAGGGCAAGCGCTCGATGGAAATCACCGCGCGCCTGCTGCTCAACACCACCATCGGCGTCGCCGGCCTGTGGGACCCGGCAAGCAAGATGGGCCTGCCGCACCAGAGCGAGGATTTCGGCCAGACCCTGGGCTTCTACGGCGTGCCGGAAGGCCCATACCTGATGCTGCCGATCATCGGCCCGTCGAACCTGCGCGATACCGGTGGCCTGGCGGTGGACTATGGCGCCGAGAACTGGATCAACTTCCTCAACGTCGCCGAAGTCAGCAGCAACCATCCGGAAGTCTGGGTACTGCGCGCCGTCGACAAGCGCTACACCACCAGCTTCCGCTATGGCCAGCTCAACTCGCCGTTCGAGTACGAGAAGGTGCGCTACGTCTACACCGAGGCGCGCAAGCTGCAGATCGCCGAGTAAGCGCCCTCAGTTGGGCGCCGGCAGGCCAAGAAAGCCGCACAGCTCGCGGCGCTTGGCCAGGGCGTCGCGGCGCCCCAGTTCGATCAGTTCGCTGCAGTAGCCGGCTTCGAACAGCAGGTAGCTGAGCACCCCGGCGCCGCTGGTTTTGGTCGCCCCCGGGCCGCGCAGAAACAGCCGCAGCGCCGCCGGCAACTCACGCCGGTGGCGGGCGGCGATCTCGTCCAGCGGCTGGCTGGGCGCGACCACCAGCACCTCGACCGGTGCCAGGCCCAGGCGCCGGCGTTCCAGGTGTTCGGGCATCAGGTGGCTGAGGTGGTTGAGCCGCTGCAGCAGCTCGATATCGTCTTCCAGGCTGTCAATGAAGGTGCTGTTGAGCATGTGCCCGCCGATCTGTGCCAGGCTCGGCTGCTGGCCGCTGAAGATGCGCTGGCGCATTTCGCCTTCATGGGGCCGCTGCGGGTTGCCGCTGACCCCGACCACCAGCACGCGGCTGGCGCCCAGGTGCAGGGCCGGGCTGATCGGCGCCGACTGGCGCACCGCGCCATCACCGAAGAATTCCTCACCGAGCTTGACCGGAGCGAACAGCAAGGGGATCGCCGAGCTGGCCAGCAGGTGCTCGACGCTCAGGCGGGTCGGCAGGCCGATACGCCGGTGGCGCAGCCAGGGGTCGATGGCGCCCTTGCCCTGGTAGAAGGTCACCGCCTGGCCGGACTCGTAGCCAAAAGCCGTCACCGCCACCGCGCGCAGGTGCTGCTGCTCGATGGCGTGGTCGATGCCGTTGAGGTCCAGGTGCTGGCTGAGCAGTGTGCGCAACGGCGAGCTGTCGAGCAGCGCCACCGGAACCGGCGCGCCGAGACCAAGCAGGCTGTGACCGACGAAGCGGCTGGCCTGGCGGATCACCCCGGGCCAGTCGCTGCGCAGTACCTGATGGCTGCGAAAGCCCTGCCAGAAACTGGTCAGGCGCCGGATCGCGTCAGCAAAATGAGTGGCGCCGCTGGCCAGGGTCACGGCATTGATGGCGCCGGCCGAGGTGCCGACGATCACCGGGAAGGGGTTGGCGGCACCGGGCGGCAGCAGATCGGCAATGCCGGCCAGCACCCCGACCTGGTAGGCGGCGCGGGCGCCGCCGCCAGAGAGGATCAAGCCGGTGATCGGTTCAGCCATTTTACCTTCCTGGATTTTTGGTGAATTCACCGCGGGTCAAGCCCGCTCCCACAGATAGTTGTGGGAGCGGGCTTGACCCGCGATAGCCTCAACGCCGTTTTTCGTAGAGCTTCGGCGCCCCCGGCGGACGCGACTTGAAGCGCCGATGCGCCCACAGGTACTGCTCCGGGCATTCGCGCAGCGCCGTTTCGATCCACTGGTTGATGCGCAGGCAGTCGGCCTCTTCGGTCTCACCAGGGAAGTCCGCAAGCGGCGGATGAATCACCAGCCGGTAACCGCTGCCATCGGCCAGGCGCTGCTGGGTGAAGGGGATCACCCGTGCCTTGCCCAGGCGGGCGAACTTGGTGGTGGCGGTGACGGTCGCCGCTTCGATGCCGAACAGCGGCACGAACAGGCTCTGCTTGGCGCCGTAGTCCTGGTCGGGTGCGTACCAGATGGCACGGCCGGCGCGCAGCAGCTTGAGCATGCCGCGCACGTCCTCGCGCTCTACCGCCAGCGAATCGAGGTTGTGCCGCTCGCGGCCACGGCGCTGGATGAAGTCGAACACCGGGTTGCCGTGCTCGCGGTACATGCCGTCGATGGTGTGTTCCTGGCCCAGCAGTGCGGCGCCGATCTCCAGGGTGGTGAAGTGCAGGGCCATGAGGATGGCACCCTGGCCATCACGCTGGGCGGCCTGCAGGTGCTCCAGCCCTTCGATGTGCGCCAGGCGCGCCAACCGGGCCTTTGGCCACCACCAGCTCATGGCCATTTCGAAGAAGGCGATGCCGGTGGAAGCGAAATTTTCCTTGAGCAGGCGCTGCCGTTCGACGGACGGTAGCTCGGGGAAACACAGTTCCAGGTTGCGCGCCGCGATGTAGCGGCGTTCGCCGGCCACCAGGTACATCAGCGCCCCCAGGGCACGGCCGATCACCAGCAAGGCCCGGTACGGCAGCTGCACGATCAGCCACAGCAGGCCCAGGCCCAGCCACAGCGGCCAGAAGCGCGGGTGCAGAAAGTAACGACGAAAACGCGGGCGATCCATTAAAGATTCCGGAAAGACAAGGGCCGGGCATTCTACAACGGTTCGGCACGGGTTGCGGCCAACCGGTGTTCTCGTTATAAGTCTGGGCACTTTTTCGTAACAAGCCGCCCTAATGCAGACCATGAGCCAAACCCAAACGCCAGACCAAGACCCCGTGTTCCAGCTCAAGGGCAGCATGCTCGCCATTACCGTGCTCGAGCTCGCCAGGAACAACCTCGAAGGCCTCGACCGGCAGTTGGCGGCCAAGGTCGCCCAGGCGCCGAATTTCTTCAGCAATACCCCGCTGGTACTGGCCCTGGACAAGCTCCCGGCCGGCGAAGGCGCGGTCGACCTGCCCGGGCTGATGCGCGTCTGCCGCCATCACGGCCTGCGCACCCTGGCCATCCGCGCCAGCCGTATCGAAGACATTGCCGCGGCGATCGCCATCGACCTGCCGGTGCTGCCGCCCTCAGGTGCCCGTGAGCGGCCGCTGGAGCCGGAGCCGGAAGTGAAGAAGCCCGAGCCTGCGCCCGCCCCCGTGGTGGCGCCGGAGCCGGCCATCCGCCCGACCAAGATCATCACCACCCCGGTACGCGGCGGCCAGCAGATCTACGCTCAGGGTGGCGATCTGGTAGTAGTGTCGTCGGTCAGCCCGGGCGCGGAACTTCTCGCCGATGGCAACATCCATGTGTACGGTGCAATGCGTGGGCGGGCACTGGCCGGGATCAAGGGCAATACCCGGGCGCGGATCTTCTGCCAGCAGCTGACCGCCGAGATGGTCTCGATCGCCGGGCAATACAAGGTCTCCGAAGACCTGCGCCGCGATCCGCTGTGGGGGGCCGGGGTACAGGTCAGCCTGTCCGGTGACGTGTTGAACATCACCCGTCTTTAACGGATACTTGCCGCCATTTTCTGCGCAACTTTTTTCGATGTTGCCGTTTTTTGTATTTTTTGGGACTCGACGTCCTTTTCTTTAGGGGTGAAACACCTTGGCCAAGATTCTCGTGGTTACATCCGGCAAGGGTGGTGTGGGTAAGACCACCACCAGCGCCGCTATTGGTACCGGCCTCGCACTGCGCGGCCACAAGACTGTCATCGTCGACTTCGACGTCGGCCTGCGTAACCTCGACCTGATCATGGGCTGCGAACGCCGCGTGGTGTACGACTTCGTCAACGTCGTCAACGGCGAAGCCAACCTGCAGCAAGCGCTGATCAAGGACAAGCGCCTTGAGAACCTCTACGTGCTGGCCGCCAGCCAGACCCGCGACAAGGACGCGCTGACCCAGGAAGGCGTGGAAAAAGTCCTGATGCAGCTCAAAGAGGACTTCGAATACGTGGTCTGCGACTCGCCGGCCGGTATCGAGAAAGGCGCCCACCTGGCCATGTACTTCGCTGACGAAGCGATCGTCGTGACCAACCCGGAAGTCTCCTCGGTACGTGACTCGGACCGTATGCTGGGCCTGCTGGCGAGCAAATCGCGCCGCGCCGAACGCAACGAAGACCCGATCAAGGAACACCTGCTGATCACCCGCTACCACCCGGAGCGCGTCAGCCAGGGCGAAATGCTCGGCGTCGAAGACGTCAAGGAAATCCTCTCGGTGGCCCTGTTGGGCGTGATCCCTGAATCCCAGGCGGTGCTCAAGGCATCCAACCAGGGCGTACCGGTCATCCTTGACGACCAGAGCGATGCTGGCCAGGCCTATAGCGATACCGTTGACCGCCTGCTGGGCAAAAACGTGGAACATCGGTTCCTTGATGTGAAGAAGAAGGGATTCTTCGAGCGCCTGTTTGGAGGCAACTAACCAATGAACCTTTTTGACTTCTTTCGTGCCAGCAAAAAAGTAAGCACCGCCTCGGTCGCGAAAGAGCGTCTACAGATCATCGTGGCGCACGAGCGCGGTCAGCGCAGTACTCCGGACTACCTGCCAGCCCTGCAGAAGGAACTGGTGGAAGTGATCCGCAAGTACGTCAACATCGGCTCCGATGATGTGCAGGTCGCTCTGGAGAACCAGGGCAGCTGCTCGATCCTCGAACTCAACATCACCCTGCCCGATCGCTGATAGCGTTTTCGGGCACCCTGTGGGAGCGGGCTTGACCCGCGATTGCGATCTGCCAGTCATATCGCGTCGCGGGTCAAGCCCGCTCCCACAGCTATTTTGGAACACGCAATGCCGCTGTCCAACGTACACATCCTGCATGAAGATGACGCCATCCTGGTGATCAACAAGCCGACCCTGCTGCTGTCCGTGCCGGGCCGGGCCGAAGACAACAAGGATTGCCTGATCACCCGCCTGCAGGAAAACGGCTACCCCGATGCCCTGATCGTCCACCGCCTGGACTGGGAAACCTCGGGGATCATCCTCCTGGCCCGCGACGCCGACAGTCATCGCGAACTGTCCCGGCAGTTCCACGACCGCGAAACCGAGAAGGCCTACACCGCACTGTGCTGGGGCCAGCCGCAGCTCGACAGCGGCAGCATCGACCTGCCGCTGCGCTACGACCCGCCGACCAAGCCACGGCACGTGGTCGACCATGAGCAGGGCAAGCATGCCCTGACCTTCTGGCGCATCGTCGAGCGCTGTGGCGATCATTGCCGGGTCGAGCTGACGCCGATCACCGGGCGCTCGCACCAGTTGCGCGTGCACATGCTGTCGATCGGTCATCCGTTGCTGGGCGATCGCCTGTATGCCTGCCCCGAGGCGCTGGCGGCCCATGAGCGGCTGTGCCTGCATGCAAGCATGCTGAGTTTTACCCACCCGGTGTCCGGGGAGCGGTTGCGCTTCGAGTGTCCGGCGCCGTTTTGACGGCGCCAGCGGCAAGCTTCAAGCAGTCACCCTGCATTGAGTTGCGCCGCCTCTTGCAGCTTGCAGCTTGCAGCTCACCCGCTAAAATGCCGCCACTGCTGTCTGGAGTGACCTATGCGCGATGCACTGAATCAAGGCCTGATCGACTTCCTCAAGGCCTCCCCTACGCCGTTCCATGCCACCGCCGCCCTGGCCCAGCGCCTCGATGCCGCCGGTTACCAGCGCCTGGACGAGCGCGACAGCTGGGCCACCGTGGCCGGCGGTCGCTACTACCTGACCCGCAACGATTCCTCGATCATCGCCTTCAAGCTCGGCCGTCACTCGCCGCTGCTCGACGGCATCCGCCTGGTCGGCGCCCACACCGACAGCCCGTGCCTGCGGGTCAAGCCGCAGCCCGAACTGCAGCGCCAGGGCTTCTGGCAGCTGGGCGTGGAAGTCTACGGTGGCGCCCTGCTGGCGCCGTGGTTCGACCGTGACCTGTCGCTGGCCGGGCGGGTAACCTTCCGCCGTGACGGCAAGGTCGAAAGCCAGCTGGTCGATTTCAAGCTGCCGATCGCGGTGATCCCGAACCTGGCGATCCACCTCAATCGCACCGCCAACGAAGGCTGGGCGATCAACCCGCAGACCGAGCTGCCGCCAATCCTGGCCCAGGTGGCTGGTGATGAGCGCGTCGATTTTCGTGCCCTGCTTACCGACCAGCTGGCCCGCGAGCACGGCCTGAACGCCGATGTGGTGCTGGACTACGAACTGAGCTTCTACGACACCCAGAGCGCCGCCCTGATTGGCCTGCATGGCGAGTTCATCGCCGGCGCACGCCTGGACAACCTGCTGTCGTGCTATGCCGGCCTGCAGGCGCTGCTCAACGCCGACAGCGATGAAACCTGCGTGCTGGTGTGCAACGACCACGAAGAGGTGGGTTCCTGCTCGGCCTGTGGCGCCGACGGGCCGATGCTCGAACAGACCCTGCGCCGCCTGCTGCCCGACGGCGACGACTTCGTCCGCGCGATCCAGCGCTCGCTGCTGGTCTCGGCCGACAACGCCCACGGCGTGCACCCCAACTATGCCGAGAAGCACGACGGCAATCACGGGCCCAAGCTCAATGCCGGCCCGGTGATCAAGGTCAACAACAACCAGCGCTACGCCACCAACAGCGAAACCGCCGGCTTCTTCCGCCACCTGTGCATGGCCGAGGAAGTACCAGTGCAAAGCTTCGTGGTGCGCAGCGACATGGGTTGCGGCTCGACCATCGGCCCGATCACCGCCAGCCACCTGGGCGTGCGCACCGTCGACATCGGCCTGCCGACCTTTGCCATGCACTCGATCCGCGAGCTGTGCGGCAGCCAGGACCTGGCGCACCTGGTGAAAGTGCTGACGGCGTTCTATCGCAGTCGCGATTTGCCTTGATGAAAGCATCGCGGGTCAAGTCGACCCGCGATGAGGCCCGCCAGCCTGACCCCGATCAACCCCTCGCCGGCGAATCCCGCTATGCTTGAGCCATAACTCTCAAGTAAGGACCTTGCCGCATGTCAGCCTTTGCCTCTCTGTTCCTTCCGGTCATCGCCGGCCTGATCCTGCTGACCGTAGGCTTCAACCTGCGCGATCGCAATATCGGCGTGTTGATGATGTGGGTCGGCACCCTGGGCATGATCGGCATCATGTGCTGGAAGATCCTCGAGAAACTCAACTGACAAATACACTACACTCGGGCGATTGATCGTTTTGAGGTTGATTGTCCGGTGCCTGTCTTTTTCCGCGTTTTTCTCCTGCTCCTGCCCTTGCTCTTCGTTGCGCCCGCGCACGCCGCCGGCCTGCCGGGCCTGCTCGGTGGCGGCAGCAAGGCCCAGCCCGAAGCTAGCGAACCCCTGGGCCAGTCACTGGACGAAGTCATCAAGAGCCTGGAAAACGACCAGCAGCGGGCCAAGCTGCTGGCCGACCTGAAAAAGCTGCGCGACAGCACCAAACAGGCGCAACCCAGCGCCGAACAAGGCGTACTGGGCCTGATCGGCACGACCTTCGGCGAGCTGGAAAAACAGTTCAGCGGTGAGGCCAGCCCGTTCAACCGCTGGACCCGCGAGCTGGAGCTGGCGCAGATCGAGCTCGACGCCCGCCTGGTGCCCTGGCACGAATGGCCGCCGATCCTCTTCGGCTTTGCCGCGATCATCGCCCTGTGGAGCCTGCTGGCCTACGCCCTGAACTGGGTCGGCCACCAGGTCCGGCTGCGCTTTGGCCTGACCGAAGAACTGCCACAACACCCGCGCACCTGGGACCTGGTGCGCTTCGCCTTGCGCAAGCTCGGGCCCTGGCTGGTGGCGCTGGTGATCACCGTGTACCTGAGCTTTGCCCTGCCCTCGTCACTGGGCAAGTCGATGGCCATGGTCCTGGCCTACGCGCTGGTGGTCGGTACCTGCTTCTCGGCAATCTGCGTCATCGCCTTCTCCCTGCTTGACGGCCCGCACCGCCACCGCGCCTTGTACATCCTGCGCCATCAGGCGTTCCGCCCGCTGTGGCTGATCGGCAGCTTCGCCGCCTTCGGCGAGGCCATGAACGACCCGCGCATGGCCAGTGCCCTGGGCGATCACCTCTCGCACACCCTGGCGACCCTGGCCAACATCCTTGCCGGGTTGTCTTCCGGGCTGTTCATCCTGCGTTTTCGCCGACCCATCGCCCACCTGATCCGCAACCAGCCGCTGTCACGACGGCTGACCCGCCGGGCCTTGAGCGACACCATCGAAATCCTTGGCACCTTCTGGTACCTGCCGGCGTTGGTGCTGGTGGCGATTTCGCTGTTTGCCACGTTCATTTCCGCCGGCGACACCAGCACTGCCCTGCGCCAGTCACTGATGTGCACGGTGCTGCTGATCTTGTGCATGGTCATCAACGGCCTGGTCCGTCGCCACGGGCTCAAGCCGCAACGGGCCAACCGCCGCCAGGCGGTGTACTCGGAGCGCTTGCGCAGCTTTGGCTACACCCTGGTGCACCTGGGCATCTGGCTGGTGTTCATCGAACTTGGCTTGCGCGTCTGGGGCTTTTCGCTGATCACCTTCACCGAGGGCGAAGGCCATGAGGTGGCGGTGCGCCTGTTCGGCCTGGCCGGCACCCTGATCGCCGCCTGGCTGGTGTGGATTCTCGCCGACACCGCCGTGCACCACGCCCTGACCCGTTCGCGCAAAGGCCTGGCCAACGCCCGCGCGCAAACCATGATGCCGCTGATCCGCAACGTGCTGTTCGTGACGATCTTCATCATTGCGGTGATCGTCGCCCTGGCCAACATGGGCATGAACGTCACCCCGCTGCTGGCCGGTGCCGGTGTCATCGGCCTGGCCATCGGTTTTGGCGCGCAATCGCTGGTCGCCGACCTGATCACCGGGCTGTTCATCATCATCGAAGACTCCCTGGCCATCGATGATTACGTCGATGTCGGCGGCCACCTGGGCACGGTCGAGGGCCTGACCATCCGTACCGTGCGCCTGCGCGATATCGACGGCATCGTCCACACCATCCCGTTCAGCGAGATCAAGAGCATCAAGAACTACTCCCGCGAGTTCGGCTATGCGATCTTTCGCGTGGCCATCCCGCACAGCATGAACATCGACCAGGCAATCACCCTGATCCGCGATGTCGGGCAGAAGATGCGCAACGACCCGCTGATGCGCCGCAACATCTGGTCGCCGCTGGAGCTGCAAGGGGTGGAGAGTTTCGAGTCGGGCTCGGCGATCCTGCGTGCGCGCTTCAAGACCGCGCCGATCAAGCAGTGGGAAGTGTCGCGAGCCTTCAACCTGGCGCTCAAACGCCAGCTCGACGAATCCGGCCTGGACCTGGCCACCCCGCGCCTGAGCGTGCAGGTGATCACCGCCGACGCCAACACACCGTTCAGCGAAAGCGCGGCCAAGTCCTAACCGGCTTGGGCCTTGATGCGGATCGCGTCATGGCGCCAGTACTCAAGGTCACAGTCGATCAGCCGCCCGTGCTGGTCGCTGTTGACCCGGGTAATGTGCAGGCCGGGGCTACCGGCCGACACTTTAAGCGCCAGCGCTGCCGCTACCGGCAAGGCGGTCGGCAGGATCTCGAAGCGCACCCGTCCGTACTCGATGCCGTAGTGGCCGGCATACAGCTCGGTCAGCGAGCGGCTCAGGTCATGATCAAGAATGCCCGGAAAGTACTCGGGGTTCAGGTAGTGCTCGGCATACAGCACCGCCCGGCCATCGATCCGGCGTAACCGGCAGATCTGGATCACGCTCGACAGCGGCGCCAGTTGCAGCCGCGCGCACACCGCTGCCGCTGCTGGCTGCAGGCGCGCCGACAACAACTCGGTACGCGCCTCGCGGCCCTGCTCGCGGACCATGGCATGAAAGTGGCTGCGCTCGATCAAATCGTAGGTCAGGCGCTCGGGCGCGACGAACCAGCCGCGGCGTTCCTCGCGGTAAATCAAACCCCGCGCCTCCAGTTGCACCAGCGCCTCACGCAAGGTGATACGCGTGGTGTCGAACACCTCGCTAAGCTTGCGCTCGGCCGGCAGCTTGCAGCCGGGCGACAGGAGGCCATGCTCGATCTGCTCCTGCAGGGCATGACAGATGGCTGTTACTGCTCGCGGTGGCAGTGGCTGCATCAAAGGTTACCTATCTGGACTAGTCCAGCCCCGGTAGCGCCCCAATCTGGCGCCGTAGGGCTATGAGAATAGTGCAAGCCTAGGCACTGCAGATGAATGCCAGATGACAGTGAGGGTGGTCTACGCTTGATTTCCAGGGGCAAAAGCCCGGCCGGGGCAATGCCTGGACATCAAATTGTCATGCAACAGGCCTACCTTGGCTCAGGTATTGCTGACCTAGACCAACCGAACCGCAACAACGTCCAACAACACCTTTTGCGTTTTGTACGGCACCCATCAAGGAGCTTCGGATGAAAAAGCTTTTTCTGGCGTCACTGTTAGGCTCGAGTATCGCGATGTGCACAGCGGCCATGGCCGCCGACACTGACCTCAAGGCCCTCGAGGACGCCGCCCGCAAGGAAGGCGTAGTCAACAGCGTGGGCATGCCCGATGCCTGGGCCAACTGGAAAGGCACCTGGGACGACCTGGCGACAAAATACGGCCTCAAGCACATGGACACCGACATGAGCTCGGCCCAGGAAGTGGCCAAGTTCGACGCCGAAAAAGACAACGCCAGCGCCGACATCGGTGACGTCGGCGCCGCCTTCGGCCCGATCGCGGTGGCCAAGGGCGTGACCCAGCCGTACAAGCCAAGCACCTGGGAGCAGGTCCCGGACTGGGCCAAGGACAAAGACGGCCACTGGGCCCTGGCCTATACCGGCACCATTGCCTTCATCATCAACAAGCAACTGGTGAAGGAGGCAGACATCCCGAAAACCTGGCATGACCTGGAAAAGGGCAAGTACAAGGTCGCCATCGGTGACGTCGGCACCGCCGCCCAGGCCGCCAACGGCGTACTGGCCGCTGCCATTGCCTACAAAGGTGACGAGAGTAACATCGAACCGGGCCTGCAGCTGTTCACCAAGCTGGCCCAGCAAAAACGCCTGTCGCTGGCCAACCCGACCATCCAGACCCTGGAGAAGGGCGAGATCGAAGTCGGCGTGGTCTGGGACTTCAACGGCCTTAGCTACCGCCAGCAGATCGACCCGAAACGCTTCGAGGTGCTGATCCCGTCTGACGGTTCGGTGATGTCCGGTTACACCACCATCATCAACAAGTACGCAAAAAACCCCAACGCCGCCAAGCTGACCCGCGAGTACATCTTCAGCGATGCCGGGCAGATCAACCTGGCCAAGGGGCATGCCCGGCCGATCCGTGCCGAGCACCTGAAACTGCCGGCTGAGGTACAGGCCAAACTGCTGCCCAACGAGCAGTACAGCGCCGCGCAGCCGATCAAGAATGCCGAAGCCTGGGAAGCGACCTCCAAGGCCCTGCCGCAGAAGTGGCAGGAGCAAGTGATCATCGAGATGGAGTGAACCCATCGCGGGTCAAGTCGGATCGCCGCACCGCCGCTCCCACGGAGATCCCTGTGGGAGCGGCGGTGCGGCGATCCGACTTGACCCGCGATGCGGCCACCACATAACCCGGAGATACCATGAACCACAACGTCATCCTGGTCCTGCTCGATGGCCTCAACCATCAGGTCGCGCACCACGCCATGGGCCATCTGCATGCCTATGTCGAAGCCGACCGTGCGGCGCTTTACCGGGTCGAATGCGAGCTGCCGTCGTTGTCACGGCCGCTGTACGAATGCATCCTCACCGGGGTCGCGCCGATCGACAGCGGCATCGTCCACAACAACGTCAACCGCCTGTCCAACCAGCGCAGCGTGTTCCACTACGCTCGCGAGGCCGGCCTGGGCACGGCCGCGGCGGCCTATCACTGGATGAGCGAGCTGTACAACCGCTCGCCCTTCGACCCGCTGCGCGACCGCCACACCCACGCCCCCAAGCTGCCGATCCAGCACGGGCTGTTCTATTACGCCGACCACTACCCCGATTCGCACCTGTTCGCCGACGCCGAATACCTGCGCCGCCGTCATGCACCGAATTTTCTCCTGGTGCACCCGATGAACATCGACGACGCCGGCCACCGCCACGGCCTGGACAGCAGCCAGTACCGCAACAGCGCGCGCAGCGCCGATATCCTTCTGGCCGATTACCTGCGCACCTGGCTCGAAGAGGGCTATCAGGTATTGGTGACCGCCGACCACGGCATGAACAACGACCGCTCGCACAACGGCCTGCTGGCCGAAGAGCGCGAAGTGCCGCTGTTCGTCTTTGGCCAGGCGTTCAGCCTCGACCCGGCGGCCAAGCCGCTGCAGACCGAACTGTGTGGCACCATTTGCGAGTTGCTCGGCGTGCCCCACGACAAGCCGGTGTGCCGGGAGCTGCTCAAGTGAATTCGATCAAGCGCGGCAAATGGCTGGCCCTGCTCTGCCTGGTGCCTTTCGCGGTGTTTTTCATCATCTTCCAGATCGCCCCGCTGGCCTGGGTCATGTTCCACAGCGTGCAGGTGGAATCAAGCTGGGGCCTGGACAATTTCAGCAAGATATTCAGTTCCAGGTTCTACCGCCAGGCGATCCAGCACAGCCTGGAGATCAGCTTCTGGTCGAGCCTGTTCGGCATCCTCATCGCCATCCTCGGCAGCTACTCGTTGCGCCGGGTCGACTCGCGCCTGCGCGATTTCGTCAACGCCTTCGCCAACATGACCAGCAACTTCTCCGGGGTGCCGCTGGCCTTCGCCTTCATCATCCTGCTCGGCTTCAACGGCGCGCTGACTATGCTGCTGAAGCAGGCCGGGATCATCGAAGACTTCAACCTCTACTCCAAGACCGGGCTGATCATCCTCTACACCTATTTCCAGATCCCCCTCGGCGTGCTGCTGCTCTACCCGGCCTTCGACGCCCTGCGCGAAGACTGGCGCGAGTCCGCCGAGCTGCTCGGCGCTGGCGCCTGGCAATATTGGCGGCACATCGGCCTGCCGGTGCTGACCCCGGCGCTGTTGGGCACCTTCGTGATCCTCCTGGCCAACGCCCTGGGCGCCTATGCCACGGTCTATGCGCTGACCACCGGCAACTTCAACGTGCTGCCGATCCGCATCGCCGCGCTGGTGGCCGGCGACATCTCGCTGGATCCGAACCTGGCCAGCGCCCTGGCGATCATCCTGGTCGGGCTGATGACCCTGGTGACCTTCGTCCACCAATGGCTATTGAAGCGGAGCTACCATGTCGCGCGCTGAACCGGGCACCTCGTCGCTGTACCACCGCCTGGTGGTCTACTTGCTGTTCATCATCCTCTTGCTGCCGCTGGCCGGCACCCTGCTCTACTCGCTGGCCACCAGCTGGTCGGCGAGCCTGCTGCCCAGCGGCCTGACCTTCAAGTGGTACCTGGCGCTGTGGAGCGACCCGCGCTTTCTCGCCGCCTTCGGCCAGTCGCTGCTGGTGTGTGTCGGCGCCCTGCTGTTGTCGGTGCTGTTGATATTGCCGCTGCTGTTCGTGGTGCATTACCACTTCCCGCGCCTCGATGCGCTGATGAACATCCTCATCCTGCTGCCCTTCGCGGTGCCGCCGGTGGTGTCGTCGGTGGGCCTGCTGCAGCTCTACGGCTCGGGGCCGATGGCCATGGTCGGCACGCCGTGGATCCTCATCGGTTGCTACTTCACCGTGGCCCTGCCGTTCATGTACCGGGCAATCACCAACAACCTGCAGGCGATCAACCTGCGCGACCTGATGGACGCCGCCCAATTGCTGGGCGCCAGCACCTTCCAGGCGGCGTTCCTGGTGGTGCTGCCAAACCTGCGCAAGGGCCTGATGGTGGCCTTGCTGCTGTCGTTCTCGTTCCTGTTCGGCGAGTTCGTGTTCGCCAACCTGCTGGTCGGCACCCGCTACGAGACCCTGCAGGTGTACCTCAACAACATGCGTAACAGCAGTGGCCACTTCAACAGTGCCCTGGTGGTTTCCTATTTCCTCTTCGTGCTGGCGCTGACCTGGGCAGCCAACCGCCTGAACAAGGACAAGTCCTGATATGAGCTTTGTCAGCGTACAGAACCTGCAAAAAAGCTATGCCGGCAGCCCGGTGTTCAACGACATCAACTGCCAGATCGAACGCGGCGAATTCGTTACCCTGCTCGGCCCGTCCGGCTGCGGCAAGTCCACCCTGCTGCGCTGCATCGCCGGGCTGACCGCGGTGGACAGCGGGCGCATCTTGCTCGATGGCACCGACCTGGTGCCGCTCAGCCCGCAAAAACGCGGGATCGGCATGGTGTTCCAGAGCTATGCGCTGTTCCCCAACATGACCGTCGAACAGAACGTCGCCTTCGGCCTGCGCATGCAGAAGGTCAACAGCGACGACAGCCAGGCGCGGGTCCGCGAAGTGCTGCAACTGGTCGAGCTGCAGGACTTCGCCCGGCGCTACCCGCACCAGTTGTCCGGCGGCCAGTGCCAGCGCGTGGCCTTGGCCCGCTCGCTGGTCACCCGCCCGCGCCTGCTGCTGCTCGACGAGCCGCTGTCGGCGCTGGATGCGCGGATTCGCAAGCACCTGCGCGAGCAGATCCGCGCGATCCAGCGCGAGCTGGGCCTGACCACCATCTTCGTCACCCACGACCAGGAAGAAGCGCTGACCATGTCCGATCGCATCTTCCTCATGAACCAGGGCCGCATCGTCCAGAGCGGCGATGCCGAAACCCTCTATACCGCGCCGGTGGACCTGTTCGCCGCAGGCTTTATCGGCAACTACAACCTGCTCGACGCCGACAGCGCCAGCCGCCTGCTGCAGCGCCCGGTGAACAGCCGCCTGGCAATTCGCCCGGAAGCCATCGCCCTGAGCCTGGACGGCGAGCGGGAGGGGCTGGTACGCAGCCACAGCCTGCTGGGCAACGTGATCCGCTACCGGGTTGAAGCGCGCGGGGTAGAATTGCTGGTCGATGTGCTCAACCGCTCGTCCGCCGACCTGCACCCGGACGGCCAGCGGGTATCCTTGTCGATCGATCCCACCGCCCTCTGCGAAGTCGCCTGAGGGTTGCACAGGAGTTTTTCTGAATATGGCACTCGCGATTTTCGATCTGGATGAAACCCTGATCCACGGTGACTGCGCCACGCTCTGGAGCGAGCAGATGGGCCGTCTGGGCTGGGTCGATCCAGCGTCTTTCATGCGCAAGAACAACGAACTGATGGACGCCTACAGCCATGGCAAGCTGCGCATGGAAGACTACATGGCCTTCAGCCTGGAACCTTTGATCGGCCGCACCCCGGAAGAAGTCGAGCACCTTGTAGCGCCCTGGGTGGAAGATTTCATCGAACCGATCATCTTCAGCGACGCCACCAAGACCATCGCCGCCCACCGCAAGGCCGGCGACCGGATCCTGGTGATTTCGGCTTCCGGCACCCACCTGGTCAAGCCGATTGCCGAACGCCTGGGCATTGATGAAATTCTTGGTATCGAGCTTGAGGTTGCACACGGTGTTTACACCGGCAGCACCACCGGCGTGCTGACCTACCGCGAAGGCAAGATCACCCGTTTGCTGGAATGGCTCGACCAGGAAGAAGAGAACCTTGAAGGCGCGAGTTTCTACTCGGATTCACGCAACGACCTGCCGTTGCTGCTGAAGGTGGATTTCCCGCATGTGGTCAATCCGGATCCGGTGTTGCTCGAGCAGGCCGAGACTCATGGCTGGCCGATTCATAGCTGGAAATGATTGAAGCCATCGCGGGGCAAGTCGAGTCGTCGCACCGCCGCTCCTACATGTGGGAGCAACTGTCTTGATCAGGCTGTTTGCACTCGCCAAGGGGTATTGTCCCGCAGCATTGCATTCAGCCTGACGATCAGCACCCGCATACAGGCTACGAGGGCGACTTTGGCGCACTTGCCACGCTCCCGAAGTGCTTCGTAGCGTGCTTTAAATTCCGTGTTGTGACGGATGATGATCCAGCTCGACATGTACAGGACTCGCCTTACATGCGCCCGGCCACCCCATATCTGGCGGTGCCCTTGATGGCTACCGCTATCGTTGTTGTAAGGCGCTACGCCCACTAGCGCGGCGATCTGACGGCGGTCCAATTGCCCCAGCTCTGGCAGTGAGGCGAGCAGATTTGCGGCGGTTACCCGACCAATTCCGCTCACCGCCAACAACTGACGCGCCCTGGTGTCGTCCAGTTGCACCATCGCCTGGTCAATTTCTTCGTCAAGGCGTTTGATCAGCACTTTCAGCTGCTCTATGTGCTCATCAAAGTGAGCCATCACCATTGCCGAGCGGCATTGCAGGCGGCGCCGTTTGTAGTCATCACGGCTCTGCACAAATTGGGCGCGCTGCTTCACCAACTCGCGCAGCTCTTCGCGTTCCGGGCTGATTAGTTGGTCTTGAGGAGCGCTGAGGTGTGCAGCGAAGTCCGCAAGGACCTCGGCGTCGATCTTATCGGTTTTGGCTTTTTTACCCATCGCCTCGGCGAATTTCCGGGCACGGGCTGGGTTGATGCAGATGGTTTCGAAACCGGCCGAGCGCAATGCAATCAGCACGTCTTTCTCGTAGCCGCCGGTCGCTTCAATCAACACTCTGCTGATCTTGAAGTCCTTCAGTCGCCCGATCAGCACATCAAAGCCTGGGCGCTCATTGATTACTTCGAAGCGGATTTTCTGAGGTTTGATGCAGATTTCCAACGTGGCTTTGGCAGTGTCGATTCCAACAGAAGACAACATGGCTGAACCCTCTTACACTCAGTTGTGAGAGCGCTCTGGCTTGGCCCACGCTTGTGATTCGAGAGGCGCTCAATCAACTGTTCGGGCTCGGGCCAGAGTGGAGAGGTGAATGGCAGCTTTGCTCCCACACGTGCTTTAAGCACTACCGGCGTACAGCTTGCCATTCACCGCTCTCACTTCTGATTCTATTCCAACCTCAAGACACAAGCGGCGGTGCGACGACTCGACTTGCCCCGCGATTGGCGGTTTACACCAGACTCTCGTCAATCACCAACACCAGCTTGCCCGACACCTGATTGCTGGCAAGCTCGGCAAACGCCGCCTCGGCATCCTTGATCGGGAAGGCCCTGGCCAGTTGCGGCTTGAGCCGGCCTTCGCTGAACAGCGGCCATACCTGCTGACCGAGGTCGCTGAGCAGGTCTGCCTTGAACTGGTCATCGCGGGTGCGCAAGGTCGAACCCAGGACCTGTATGCGCTTGCCCAGCAGTTGCGCCAGGTCCAGCTCGGCCTTGCGCCCGCCCATCAAGCCGATGATCACCCAGCGCCCGTCACGGGCCAGCAGCTTGAGGTTGAGCTCGGCATAGTTGGCGCCGACCGGGTCGAGGATCACATTGAACGGGGCAAAGTCATTCAGCGCCTCGAGGTCCTCACCGCGCACCACGCCGCCGCTGGCCCCCAGGCTTTCGCAGTAGGCCAGCCGCTCGGCCGAGCCGACGCTGACCCAGCACGGGCTGCCAAAGGCCTTGCACAGCTGGATCGCCGCCGAGCCGACACCGCTGGCCCCGGCATGCAGCAAGACCTTTTCACCGGGCTTGAGCGCGGCCAGCTGGAACACATTGAGCCAGGCCGTGGCATACACCTCGGGGATTGCCGCCGCTTCCTGCAGGCTCAAGCCCTCGGGCACCGGCAGTACGTGGCGGCCATCGACCACCACTTCCTCGGCCATGCCGCCACCGGCGAGCAAGGCACAGACCCGATCGCCGACCTGCCAGGAAGAACCGGCGCCCACTTCGCTGATCACCCCGGAGCACTCCAGGCCGAGAAATTCGCTGGCCCCCGGTGGTGGCGGGTAGAGCCCGGCACGCTGGAGCAGGTCGGCGCGATTGAGGCCGGCGGCGGCCACGCGAATTCGTACTTGACCGATATCGCAAGTTGGACTTGTCGTCGCAACCCACTCCACATGTCCGTCAACGCCTTGCAATGCCTTCACAGTGCCTCCATAGTTGAGTCATGACTGAGCCCGGGAGCTGTAGCCCCGGGCTTTTTGCATTATGCGTCCGGTTTTCATGGAACCGGCGAATTCAAAGACGGCCTAATATGCGTGATCAATTGTCCCTACGTCGAATCAGCATGAAGCATTTTCTGCCAAGCACCACCCTCGCCCTGTTGATCGGTCTGGGCAGTCTGCCATTGGCGGGCAGTGCATGGGCCGCCAACAGCTGGGATAAGCTCCAGCCCGACCGCGATGAAGTGGTCGCCAGCCTGAACGTGGTCGAGCTGCTCAAGCGCCACCACTACAGCAAGCCGCCGCTCAACGATGCGCGCTCGGTGATCATCTACGACAGCTACCTCAAACTCCTTGATCCTGCGCGCAGCTACTTCACTGCCAGCGACATCGCCGAGTTCGACAAGTGGAAGACCCAGTTCGACGATTTCCTCAAAAGTGGCAATCTCGACCCCGGCTTCACCATCTACAAGCGCTACCTGGACCGGGTCAAATCGCGCCTGGACTTCGCCCTCGCCGAGCTGAGCAAGGGCGTCGACAACTTCGACTTCACCACCCATGAGACCTTGCTGATCGATCGCAAGGACGCCCCGTGGATGAAGAACCAGGCCGAGCTCGACGACCTCTGGCGCAAACGCGTCAAGGATGAGGTGCTGCGCCTGAAGATCGCCGGCAAAGAACCCAAGGCGATCCAGGAGCTGCTGACCAAGCGCTACAAGAACCAGCTCACGCGCCTGGACCAGACCCGCGCCGAAGACATCTTCCAGGCCTATATCAACACCTTCGCCCAGTCCTACGACCCGCACACCAACTACCTGTCGCCCGACAACGCAGAAAACTTCGATATCAACATGAGCCTGTCGCTCGAAGGTATCGGCGCCGTACTGCAAAGCGACAACGACCAGGTCAAGATCGTGCGCCTGGTGCCGGCCGGCCCTGCGGCCAAAACCAAATTGGTAGCTCCGGCCGACAAGATCATCGGCGTGGCCCAGGGCAACAAGGAAATGGTCGACGTGATCGGCTGGCGCCTGGACGAAGTGGTCAAGCTGATCCGCGGGCCGAAAGGTTCGGTGGTGCGCCTGGAAATCATCCCGGCCAGCAACGCCCCTAACGACCAGACCACCAAGATCGTGCCGATCACCCGTGAAGCGGTGAAACTCGAAGAGCAGGCGGCGAAAAAGTCGGTGCTCAAGCTCAAGCAGGACGGCCGTGACTACAAGCTCGGAATCATCGAGATTCCGGCCTTCTACCTCGACTTCAAGGCCTTCCGCGCCGGCGATCCGGAGTACAAGAGCACCACCCGCGACGTTAAAAAGCTGCTGACCGAACTGCAGAAGGAAAAAGTCGACGGCGTGGTCATCGACCTGCGCAACAACGGCGGCGGCTCGCTGCAGGAAGCCACCGAGCTGACCAGCCTGTTCATCGACAAGGGCCCGACGGTGCTGGTGCGCAACAGCGACGGCCGCGTCGACGTGCTTGAAGACGAAAACAGCGGCGCCTTCTACAAAGGCCCGCTGGCACTGGTGGTCAACCGCCTGTCGGCCTCGGCTTCGGAGATTTTCGCCGGCGCCATGCAGGACTATCACCGCGCGCTGATCCTCGGCGGGCAGACCTTCGGCAAAGGCACGGTGCAAACCATCCAGCCGCTCAATCATGGCGAGCTGAAGCTGACCCTGGCCAAGTTCTACCGGGTTTCCGGGCAGAGCACCCAGCACCAGGGCGTGCTGCCGGACATCGACTACCCGTCGATCATCGACACCAAGGAAATCGGCGAAAGCGCCCTGCCCGAAGCCATGCCATGGGACACCATCCGCCCGGCGATCAAGCCTGCGGTCGACCCGTTCAAGCCGTTCCTGGCCCAGCTCAAGGCCCGTCACGACAGCCGTACGGCCAAGGATCCGGAGTTCGTCTACATCCGCGACCGCCTGGCCCTGACCCAGAAGCTGATGAACGAGAAAACCGTCAGCCTCAACGAGGCCGAACGCCGTGCCCAGCACGCCGATATCGAAAGCAAGCAGCTGGCGCTGGAAAACACCCGACGCAAGGCCAAGGGCGAAGAACCGCTCAAGGAACTGAAGAAGGAAGACGAAGACGCGCTGCCGGTCGAGCCGGACGATACCAAGCCCGAAGACGACGCCTACCTGAAGGAGTCCGGGTTGATCCTGCTGGACTACCTGGGGCTGAATTCGCAGGTGGCGCGCAACAACCCGTAAACCGGTGATGGCAAAATAATGTGACCGCGCTTCATTGCGTCATCAAATAGTCATCAGACTGTCGTGAAATAAGGGACTGAGCGCCGCGGGTGCTCAGTCCCTTTTTTCTAGGTAGGCCTGCCATGACCATCAACGAACAGCTCAGCGCGTTGAGCACCATCCTGGCTCAAAGCGGCTTGCACAGCCTGTTCCAACCCATTGTCTGCCTTTCCGAACGGCGCATCCTCGGCTACGAAGCGCTGAGCCGCGGCCCGTCCAACAGCCCGCTGCATTCGCCGATCAACCTGTTTGCCGTGGCCCGCCAGGCCGGGCGCCTGACCGAGCTGGAAGTGGCCTGCCGCGAGAGCGCCTGCCGGCGCTTCAGCCAGCAGAACCTTGAAGGCAAGCTGTTCCTCAACGTCTCGCCCGAGTCCCTGCTCGAACCGCAGTACCAGTCCGGGCGCACCCTGAAGATGCTCCACGAGCTGGGCGTGCCGCCCAGCCGGGTAGTGATCGAACTCACCGAACAGACCCCCACCGACGACTTCCAGCTGCTGTTCAACGCCCTGCACCACTACCGCGACATGGGCTTTTCCATCGCCCTGGATGATCTGGGGGCCGGTTATTCGAGCCTGCGCCTGTGGTCGGAGCTGCGCCCGGACTACGTCAAGATCGACCGCCACTTCATCGACGGCATTCACCTGGATGCGGTCAAGCGCGAGTTCGTCGGCTCGATCCTGCAGATCGCCCGGGCCTCGCGGGCCCAGGTGATTGCCGAAGGCATCGAGCTGGCCGAAGAGCTCAAGGTGCTCACCGAGATGGGCGTCGACCTGGTCCAGGGCTACCTGCTGGGCCGCCCGCAGGAACAGGCAGCGCGCGATGTGCAAAGCATGCTCGGGCAGCCGGTACAGGCGCTGCAGAGCCTCAATGAAGACAGCGGCAACCTCGCCGCGCTACTGATCGAACAACCGGCGGTGAACCGCGAGGCGCCCACCCCGCAGGTGCTGGAACTGTTTCGCAGCCAGGCCAACCTCAATTCCCTGGCGGTGCTCGACGCGCATGGGCAGCCGTGCGGCATCGTTCATCGCCATTCGCTCTCCGACGCGCTGCTCAAGCCGTTTGCCACCGACCTGTTTGCGCGCAAGCCGATCAGCCGCTTGATGAGCGATGACTTTCTCGCCGTGGATCTGGGCCAATCGCTGCAACAGGTCAGCCGCCTGCTCACCAGCCGCGCCCGCCAGCGCATCGAGGAAGATTTCATCATCACCCACAACGGCCGCTACCTGGGCCTGGGGCGGGTGATCGATGTGCTCAAGCTGATCACCGAGCAGAAGATCCAACAGGCCCGCTATGCCAACCCGCTGACCCTGCTGCCGGGCAACGTACCGATCCAGCAGTGCCTGACCCGCCTGCTGCAACAGCAACGCGCAGCGGCGATCTGCTACGTCGATATCGACAGCTTCAAGCCGTTCAACGATATCTACGGGTATGCCCGTGGCGATGAGGTATTGCTGTGCCTGGCCCAGTGCCTGGGCGAACGGGTCGACCCCAGCCGCGATTTCGTCGGCCATATCGGCGGCGACGATTTTATGCTGGTGCTCGGCTCAGATGATTGGCAACAACGCTTGCAGTTGTTGCTGGAGGACTTTCACAAACAGTGCCGGCGCTTCTACCGGGCCGAGCACCTGCAGGCCGGGTGCTTCATCGCCACCGACCGCCAGGGCCGGCGCCAGGAATTTGCCCTGCTGTCGTTGTCGATCGGCGTGGTGCAGTTGCACCCGCAAGCCTGTGCCGGGCTCGATGCCGGGCAACTGGCGGAGTTGGCCTCACAGGCCAAGCACCAGGCCAAGGATGTGCCTGGGCACAGCCTGTACCTGATCGATACCGCCCCTGGCGCTCAGGCTTCTTCGTGTTCGGGGTAGCTGTACTCGAACACCCGCACCACTTCCGAGGCGTGCCAGGAGGCTGCGGCCATGCCATCGGACGGGCCGGAAAAGCGCCCCAGGCGCTCGACGCATTCGAAGAACCCGGTGCGCGGCAAGCGGCTGGCGCCCTGGCTGATCACCAGCGAGCTGCGCAGCGGCTGCTCGGCGCGGGCGTCGAGCGCAGCCAGGTGCTCCAGCGCCGCGGTCAGCGTTTGCATGGCCGGGCTGGGCAATTGCAGACGCTCGAGCAAGGCCCGGTAGGTCAGCAGGTGGCGCTGGCGGCGGGCGACATCCAGCTCGCCGAGCAGGCCTTCCCAGTGCTGGCGGCTGATGCGCACGCTCACGACGCCTCGCTCCAGCCAGCCACACCCAGCTCCCAGGCCAGGCTGCGGCGAATCGCGGCATCCGGCTGGCGTTCACCGCTTTCGATCAGCGCCAGGTACACCGGGCTGATACCGACGCTGCGCGCCAGTTGCTCCGGCGCCAGGCCCTTGCCCTCACGCAAACGCGCCAGCTCGCTGAAATTCGGCAAGCTGGCGCTGTCGGTGGCGCTTGAAGCTGTGTTTGCGCCGGCAAGTGGCTCGCCTTGCCCGGCAGCTTTAAGCAGTGCCTGGTACTGCTCCCAGGGAACAACCGCGTACTCGGGTTGACCGTCCCGGCTGATGACCTGAATACCCATTACAACCCCCTTGTAGGATTACGATATGTAATCGGTAGGCATAATCCTTATGCCAATTATATTACCAGCCAACAAGGGTGTGCAGGGTCGTGATGTGATCAGCTTTTTTCCTGTTCCAGGCGCAGGGCTTCGGGGGTGTCGGGCAGGCGTTCGACCACCCGCAGTTTTTCCGGTGCCTGGCGGTTGCGCCAGGCGCTGAACGCGGCCAGTTCATCAGACACCGCCTTCATCACCCAGGCCAGCACGGCGATGTCGTCAAGCATGCCGACGCCCAGCAACCAGTCGGGGATCGCATCCAGCGGGCTGACAAAATACAGCAGCCCCGCCACTACGGTGATCAGTGCCTTGGGGCTGATTGCCCGATACTCGCCGCGCCACCAGGCCAGGCACAGGGCCTGCATCAGGCGCACGTCCTCGCGCAGTTTGCCCAGCCGCGGACCTTTGCGCGCCACGGCAAAAATCAGCGCCGGCAAACGCCCGCGGCTGAGCAGGCGCTCGGCCAGGGGCAGAAATCGGGCGAAATTCCACGGTGCTTTCATACGGCCTCCAGGGCCAGTGCCAAGGAAGGTTATCCACAATAATTGTGGATAACCTTGTGAACAGAGCTCAGTTTCAGGCTCAAGGCGCCCGCCCGGCAAGGGTCCGGGTTAAATCGGGCGTTTTTTACACACCTGTTTCAATTGCGCAAACGTTTTGCCCGCTGCGCCCTGATTCATCAACAGTTGCAGTGACTAAGACCGTGCATGGCCCTATGGGTTCGGTAAAACCCAGAAACGACAACGCCCCGTCGAGACGGGGCGTTGCAGGTATCAGCTGGCCTTACTCGGCAGCTGGATCGGCAGGCTCTTCAGCCTTGGCCGGGTCCTTGATGGCGATCAGTTCCAGATCGAACACCAGCACCGAGTTGGCCGGAATGGTCGGGCTCGGGCTCTGCGCGCCGTAAGCAAGGTCGGACGGGATGTACAGCTTGTACTTCTCGCCGACGTGCATCAGTTGCAGGCCTTCGACCCAACCCGGGATCACGCCGCTGACCGGCAGGTCGATCGGGCTGCCACGCTCGACGGAGCTGTCGAAGACCTTGCCGTCGATCAGCTTGCCTTCGTAGTGGACGGTAACCACGTCAGTCGGCTTTGGCTGGGCGCCGTCGGCCTTCTTGATGACTTCGTACTGCAGGCCCGAAGCGGTGGTGACCACGCCAGCCTTCTTGCCGTTTTCTTCGAGGAATTTCTTGCCGGCGGCAGCCGACTCTTCGCTCATTTTCACCAGGCGCTCTTCAGCGCGCTTCTGCAAGGCCGAGAAGGCTTCAACCAGCTCTTCGTCCTTGATCTTCTGTTCTTTCTTGCCAACGGCGTCTTCGATACCTTGAGCGACAGCTTTCGAATCAAGGTCGTCCATGCCTTCCTGAGCCAGGCTTTTGCCCATGTTCAGGCCAATACCGTAGGAGGCTTTCTGTGCCGGAGTCTTCAGCTCGACGCTGGTCTGCGAATCGCAACCCGCCAGTACCAGGCTAACCAGGGCAACCGCAGCCGCCAACCGATGCTGTTTCATGCTATTTCCTTGTTCATGCGCCAATAGGGCAATCGAGTAAAGCCGCGAGCTTATCAGGCGGCCACGACCAATGGCTACCGGCATGAGAGCAAGAAAACCCGGATAAGTTCAGCCAGATTAAACCTTCTTCATCCTCGGCTGCAGCCAGTGGCCAGTATTGACGGGACCGGGCGGTTGGGCAAATCCGCCGATGAGGTTTTGTAGCAGTTTGTATCGATGCTCAGGGATATCCGCCGTCGCGGTACTGCGCCGCCACTTCGCGCAAAACTTCGCACAGCCACTGTGCCGGCAAGGCCAGCGGCAAGGCGGCATTGCTGCAGATGCCGACCGAGCCGCCCGGCTCGCTGACGCCCAGGTCCAGCTCGCACAATTCACCACGGCTGAGGTCGACGCGCACCGCATCGCGTGGCGCCACCCAGACCGCATCGCTGCCCTGTACATAACGACGGCTGAGGGCCGGCGACAGGGTTTCCAGGCGCTGCGCGGGTTGCTCGATGGCGCACTGCACGAACAGGCTGTCGGCGTGCTTGCGGATGGTCGTGCCGGCCAGCGGCAACACCAGCGGGTAGCGCCCGACCTGGCTGCGCTCGAGCGGCTGGCGGCCAAGCAAAGGATGGCCAGGGCGCACCACCAGCGACATCGACTCGCTGTACAGGTGCTCGAACATCAGCCCCTGGATCTGCGGGCTGTCGGTCATGCGCCCGATCACCAGGTCCAGCTCACCGACGTGCAACTGCCCCAGCAGGTGCGCGCTGGGGCCGGTGGCGACGCTGACCACCAGCGCCTCATGGCGCTGGTGCAGACGGCACAGCACTTCGGGCATCAGCAGGCTTTCGACGGTCGACAACACGCCGACCCGCACCTGCGGCGGCGCATGCTCTTCACCGCGCAAGGTGCTGACGCCTTCGCGCAGGGCCTGCACGCTGGGGCCGGCGTAGCGCATGAAACGCACACCGGCCGGGGTCAGCTCGACGCCCTGCTTGCTGCGCTCGAACAGCCGCGTTTCGAGCAGCGCTTCAAGCTCCTTGAGGGTCTTGGAGATCGCTGGCTGACTGATCGCCATGGCGTCGGCGGCCTTGGCGAAACTGCCCTGGCGGGCGATTTCGAGAAAGCACAGCAGGTGGCGGAATTTGATCCGGGTGTCGAGGTTCATCCGGGGAGTTTATCGGGGCTCGGCCCGGACTGCGACCGCTTCGCGCTCGATCGCGGGGCAAGGCTGTTCTGGTCAAGTTTTACCGGACACCGATTACGGTGATCAAGCTGCCAACTGCTCCATTGCTATTGGCGACAGGTAGTTGTTGTAGCTATGGAGCCTGATTTGGTTGTAGCGCAAGAAGAAGCTGGTCATGTCCTGTCTGGCTTCTTCGATCGTTGCATAGCCCTTGGCGGGCACCCATTCTGATTTGAGCGTGCCAAATAAGCGCTCCGTTGGTGCGTTATCCCAGCATTGGCCTCTGCGGCTCATGCTTTGGGTTATGCCATGCTCAAGCAGTTCGGATTGGAAGCGTTGGCTGGTGTATTGGCAGCCTTGATCCGAATGAAACACCAAGCCCGCATGTTTGCCTCGTACTCCCACCGCCATTCCCAAGGCCTTGCTGACCAGGTGGGCATCATTGATCAGAGAAAATGACCAGCCAATGACCCGCCGGGCGAACAGGTCAATGACCACGGCCAAGTGATACCAGCGCTTCCCAATCATCAGGCTGGTTACGTCACCGCACCACACCTGATTGATTGCTGTGGGCTGGAAGTTGCGTTCAAGGACATTCTTGGCCACAAATGCTTCTACACCTCTGGAGCGATATTGGTGGCGACGGCGCTGTCTGCTGGTCAGGTTCGCTTCTGCCATAAGTCTTCCAGCTAGATACCTTCCAACCTTTAGCTGCTGGGCCTTCAAATACTGAGAAATCATTCTCGCACCAGCACTTTCCCTGCTTTCAGCATGCAATTGCACGACCTTTACCCTGAGCGCATCACGCTCGGTATTGGGTACCGAGCGGCGATCGAGCCAGTCATAAAACGCACTGCGGGAAACGCCCAGAGCGCTGCAAAGCTGGCTGGTCGGATACGAGCCTGACTCTCTCAGCTCCTCGATCAGGAAAAACGATCGGGATCCGACATCAAGAGAGCGGTAGCTTTTTTTAGAATTTCGGCCTCGGTCTCTAAACGTTTGATCTTGGCGCGTAACTGCTGGAGCTCCCGCTGCTCATCGCTGATTGACTTGGTACCTGGCACTGGTTGCCCTTTCTGACGCTCTTTACGAACCTGGTCTACCCAGCGGCGCAGAGCTGTGGGGCCGACGTCCATTGATGCGCAGACGTCGGGAACCGAGCAGTTGTCGTCAAGGACCATGCTTGCAGCACGTTGCTTGAACTCGCGGGTATAAGTCTTTCGTTCCTGCATAGAACCTCCTGGTTGGGCGAATCATATCGCCCTTAAGAGGTGTCCGGGATCATTAGGCCAGTTCAGGCCCGCTCCTACAGGTCCGGTGCATGCAGGCCTATTGTGGGAGCAACTGTCTTAAGCAGCTTGCAAGTATTGGGGCAGCCAGGCTGTGTTTGAGCTGATCCATTTGATGATGAGGCGCTGCCGGCGCCTTCCGCCCTTACGGCGGGTCACTTTTGCTTGGCGGCAAAAGTAACCAAAAACGCCCTGTCCCTTCATCGGCCCTGCGCTGCGCTCCGGGTTCCGTCCTTCCACCCTTGCTCCCGTGGGGGCGCGCCGAAGGGCCGTCCCTGGCCCTGCGGCGCTCGCCGGCCATCCATGGCCGTCGCCCCACTACGCAAGGGTTCCACTCGGCCTTCTGCAAGGGACGATCGGTGGCGTCTGCAATTACGTACATCTAGAAGCAGAGCGCTTTTTTGCTTTCGCTTCTCGTGCATCGCCGGTCCATTCGCAGACAAGGCGAAGGTGAAGTGTGAGCAGTATCGCCAATGGATCAGCTCGCGCCTCTAAAGGCCTACGCTACCTGTGGGAGCGGCGGTGCGGCGACCCGACTTGACCCGCGATGAGGCCATCAACAGCGGCCCAATTCCACCTGCTCGCCACTGATGCGCACCGGCCACACCTGCAACGCCTGCTGCGGATCCTCCAGGCAGCGCCCATCGCGCAAACAAAAATGCTGCTTGTACAACGGCGCCGCCACCACCAGCTCGCCCTTGAGCTCGCCCACCAATCCACGACCAATCACATTGGCCCCGGACTTGGGGTCATGGTTGTCGACGGCGAACACCGGCGTGGCCTGCCCGGGCAGGTAGAACAGCGCCACCTGGCGCCCTTCGAACCACACCACCACCCCCGACTGGGCGACCAGGTCGGCACGGCTGCAAACCCTCTGCCAGGGTTGCGCTTGAACACTTACTGCTGCATTGGACGGGCTCATCAAAGCACCTCCTCGGTGGTCGGGATCAAGTGAAGTTCGCCGGCGCCGATGGGCCGGCGCTGGCCGCGTTCGCGGACAAAGTGCACACCCGGGTCGGGGCGCTGGTCGTTGACGAAGGTGCGAAAGCGCTTGAGCTTTTCAGGGTCTTTCAGGGCGTTGGCCCACTCGCATTCGTAGCGCTCGACCACCAGCTGCATTTGCGCTTCGAGCTCTGCGCCAAGGCCCAGGCTGTCGTCGAGGATCACCTGCTTGAGGTAGTCCAGCCCGCCCTCCAGGCTCTCGCGCCACACCGAGGTGCGCTGCAGTTTGTCGGCGGTGCGGATGTAGAACATCAGCACGCGGTCGATGGTGCGGATCAGGCTCGCGTCGTCCAGGTCGGTGGCGAACAGTTCGGCATGGCGCGGGCGCATGCCGCCGTTGCCGCAGACGTACAGGTTCCAGCCCTTCTCGGTGGCGATCACGCCGATGTCCTTGCTCTGCGCCTCGGCGCATTCGCGGGTGCAGCCGGACACCGCGAACTTGAGCTTGTGCGGCGAGCGCAGGCCCTTGTAGCGGTCTTCCAGGGTCAGGGCCATCTGCACGCTGTCCTGCACGCCATAACGGCACCAGGTGCTGCCGACGCAGGATTTCACCGTACGCGTCGACTTGCCGTAGGCATGGCCGGTCTCGAAGCCTGCGCCAATCAGCTCGGCCCAGATCTCGGGCAATTCGTGCAGTTGGGCGCCGAACAGGTCGATGCGCTGGCCGCCGGTGATCTTGGTGTAGAGGTCGTACTTTTTCGCCACTTCGCCGATGACGATCAGCTTCTCGGGGGTGATCTCGCCGCCGGGAATCCGCGGCACCACCGAGTAGGTGCCGTTCTTCTGCATATTGGCCATGAAGGTGTCGTTGGTGTCCTGCAGCGGCACCAGCGACGGCTCCATGATCGGCTGGTTCCAGCACGAGGCGAGGATCGAGCCGACCGTGGGTTTGCAGATATCGCAGCCGACGTGCCCGCGTCCATGCTTGGCGAGCATCTCGTCGAAACTGACAATGCCTTCGACCCGCACCAGCGCGTAGAGCTCCTGGCGGGTGTAGGTGAAGTGTTCGCACAGGCTCTTGTCGACGCTGACGCCGCGGGCGATCAATTCATGCTCGAAGACCTGCTTGAGCAGCGCCGCACAACCACCACAACCGGTGCAGGCCTTGGTCTGCTGCTTGAGCTGGCCAAGCTCGCCGCAGCCACTGTCGATGGCGGCGCAGATCGCGCCCTTGCTGACGTTATGGCAGGAGCAGATAGTCGCGCTGGCGGGCAAGGCATCGGCGCCCAGTGCCGGCGCGCCGGCCGACTGCGGCAGGATCAGCGCGGCCGGATCGGCGGGCAGGGCAATGCTGTTCTGCACGTATTGCAGCAGGGTGTCGTAATAGCTGTTGTCGCCAACCAGCACCGCGCCGATCACCCGTTTGCCACTGCCATCGACCACCAGCCGGCGGTAGGCCGACGCCGCTTCGTCGATAAAGCGATAGCTGCGCGCACCCGGGGTCACGCCGTGGGCATCACCAATGGAGCCGACATCGACGCCGAGCAGTTTGAGCTTGGTCGACATGTCGGCCCCGGTAAAAATGCCCGCGTCTTCACCGGCCAGCGTCGCCGCCACTGTACGCGCCATGCTGTAGCCCGGCGCCACCAGGCCGAACACGCTGCCGTTCCACGACGCGCATTCGCCGATGGCGAAGATCCGTGGGTCGCTGCTGCGGCAGTCGCTGTCGATCACCACACCGCCGCGTTGGGCGACTTCCAGGCCACTGCTGCGGCCCAGGGCATCCTGCGGGCGGATACCGGCGGAGAACACGACAAGGTCGGTTTCAAGGAACTCGCCGCCCTCGAAGTTCATCCGGTAGCGATAGTCTTCACCGGCAACGATGGCCTGGGTCGCCCGCGACAGGTGCACGCCAACCCCCAGGGCTTCGATCTGCGCCCGCAAGGCCGCGCCGCCCTCGCCATCCAGTTGCACCGGCATCAGGCGCGGGGCGAACTCCACCACGTGGGCTTCCAGGCCCAGCGACTTCAAGGCATTGGCCGCTTCCAGGCCGAGCAGGCCGCCACCGACCACCACCCCACGGCGAGCGCTGGCGGCCGCGGTGCGGATCGCATCGAGATCATCAAGGGTGCGATAGACCAGCCGCGCCGCCCCTTGCGAGCCTTCAATCGGCGGCACGAACGGATAGGAGCCGGTGGCCAGCACCAGTTGATCGTAAGGGTAGCGCCCGGCGCAGGTGACCACCTCGCAGCGTTCGCGGTCGATCTCCAGCACCGGCTCGCCCAGGTGCAAGTCAATGCCGTGCCGGGTGTACAAGCCTGCCTCGCCCAGGGCCAGGGTTTCGGCATCGCTGCCACTGAAGTATTCCGACAGGTGCACGCGGTCGTAGGCGCGCTGGCGCTCTTCACCGAACACCCGCACCTGGAAACGGCCCAGGGCACCGCGTTCGATCAGTTGCTCGACGCAGTGATGACCGACCATGCCGTTGCCGACGATGATCAGCTGTTGCCGCGCTTCGATGCTGGTAAACCCATTCATACCCGTTCCTCACTCAAGGCCAATCACGCTGGCTTTGCTGCTGGGGGCCAACCCCGAAAAACAAAAAAAGGCGCCTGGAGCCGAAGCTCCAGGCGCCTTTGCCTGGTCGTTTTTTGTAGTCCCGGTTGCGAATCGCCATTGACCCGCGAGGACGTTGTAAATCTGTAAAAGCAGGGAGCGTGCCAACTGCCAAAGCCTTTGAAACCGGGGCTTGCGCGCGATCCACTGGCGCCGTTATCGACCCAGGCTGGTGCAGCGCTCCCCCTTATGGGGCACTTCAGTACACGTCACGCAGGTAACGCTTGGCGCGATTCAGTTCGCCGACATAAGCCTCGGCCCGTTCCACACTCATGCCACCGTGCTGCTGCACCAGCTGCTTGAGCGCCGTATCAACATCGCGGGCCATGCGCCCGGCATCGCCACAGATATAGAAGTGCGCGCCCTCCTCCAGCCAGCGCCACAGCTCGGCACCCTGTTCGAGCATGCGCTGCTGCACGTAGATCTTCTGCGCCTGGTCGCGGGAGAAGGCGGTGTCCAGGCGGGTCAGGTGACCGTCGCGCTGCCAGGCCAGCAACTCGTCGCGGTAGTAGAAATCGGTGGCCGCCTGCTGCTCGCCGAACAGCAGCCAGTTGCGACCGCGGGCCCCTTCGGCCTGACGTTCCTGCAGGAACGCGCGAAACGGCGCCACACCGGTGCCGGGGCCGACCATGATCACCGGCGCCGTGCTGTCGCCGGGCAGGCGAAAGTGTGTGGTCGGCTGCGCGAATATCTCGACCCGGCCAGGCTCGCTGCGGTCGGCCAGGTAGGTCGAGCACACGCCCTTGCGCTGGCCGTAACGGACAGTGGAAACCGTCAGGTGCACTTGATCCGGATGCAGCTTCTGGCTTGAGCTGATCGAGTACAGCCGCGGCTGCATGGGTTTGAGCAGGTCGAGCCAAGCCTGCAGGCTCAGTTGGGGCTTGCACGCATGCACCAGGTCGATCAGTTGCTTGCCCCACAGCCAGTCCTTGAGCGCAGCCTTGTTGTGCGGCTCAAGCAATGCGCGCAGTTGCGCATCACCCGGGGCGAACGCCTCAAGCAACTGCGGGGTAATGCGGGCGATCTCCAGGTGCTCAAGCAATGCCTCGGCCAAGGGCATGTCGGCCTGGCCCTTGAGGCTGACGCAGTGCCCGCCATCGAAGCGGGTGGCGGTCAGCAGCTCGTCGACCAATGCCGGACAGTTGCGCGGCCATACACCCAAGGCGTCGCCGGCTTGATAGGTGAACCCGCTGTCGCCCAGATCGAACACCAGTTGCCGGGTTTCCTTGACCGCGCCAGGGCCGTTAAGCAGGCGGTTGCCGACCAGGGTGGCTGGCAACGGCCGGGTCTTGCTGAAACCGCTGGCCGTTGGCGATGGCGCTTCGAGCAGCAGTTCGCCGTGGCCCAGTTTGCCCAGCAGTGCCTGCAGCCATTGCCCCGTCGATTCATGCAAATCGCCCTCGCAATCGACCCGTTCCAGCAAGCGCTTGGCGCCCAGTTCGGCCAGGCGCTGATCGAGCTTGCGACCAAAGCCGCAGAACTGCTCGTAGCTGGAATCCCCCAGGGCCAGTACCGCATAAGGCACGCCGACGCAGCGTTGGGCATGCTCGCCATGCAGGCCGCGCCAGAACGCCGCGCCGCTGTCTGGCGCATCGCCGTCGCCGAAGGTACTGGCGATCAGCAGCAGGCTGGCGGGGCGGTCCAGTTGCTCCAGGGCCAGGTCTTGCATGCAACTCAACTGCACCGGCAAGCCGACCTGGCGCAGGCCTGCGGCGCACTGCTCGGCCAGGGCCTGACTGTTGCCGGTCTGCGAAGCCCAGAGCAGCAGGTGCTGGTCCTGCACTGCCATGGTTTGACGATCGATCTGGGTGGCGTTGATGCGCTCGCCGGCAACCCGGCTCAGGGCCACCGCGCAGTACTTGAAGGCCGGTTGCAGCGACAGCGGATCGACCGCGTCGCTGGTGACGGCATTGATCGCCAGGTTCTCGCCATAAACGTCGTTCCAGTGAAACGGCGCAAAGCAGTTGCCCGGCAGCACCCGAGCGGTAATCCGTGCCGGCAGCAGCGCCTGCCCGCGTCGGGAGCGGATCTGCACCTGATCCTTGTCAGCGATGCCCAGGCGCTCGGCATCGTCCGGGTGAATCTCTACGAACGGCCCGGGGTCGAGCTTGTTCAGCGCCGCCACCTTGCCGGTCTTGGTCAGGGTGTGCCACTGGTGCTGGACCCGACCAGTGTTGAGCACCAGCGGAAATTCGGCGTCCGGCAGCTCGGCGGCGGGCAGCCAGGGCCGGGCGAAAAAGCGTGCCTTGCCGCTGCGAGTGGGGAAGGCAATGGCCGGTACTTCGCCTTGGCCGTCGTGGTGCAGGGCCTGGCTGACGCCGTCGTTGCGATAGCGCAGCGGGCTGCGGTCATTGTTGCGCCCGGGCTCGCACGGCCACTGCCGCGGCGCCTCACGCAAACCGGCATAGCTGACGCCGCGCACATCGTAACCGGTGGCCGGGTTCCAGGCCTGGCGCAGCTCGTCGAACACCGCTTCGGCATTGGCGTAACTGAAGGCCTCGGCGTAACCCATGGCGCAAGCGATTCGGGCGATGATCTGCCAGTCGGACAGGCTCTCCCCCGGCGCCTCGACGGCCTGGTTCATCAGGGTCAGATTGCGCTCGGAATTGACCATCACCCCCTCGCCTTCGGCCCACAGCGCGGCGGGCAAGAGGATATCGGCGTAACGGTTGGTCTCGGTGTCGAGAAAGGCGTCCTGGGTGATCACCAGCTCAGCCGCCTGCAACGCCTCGATCACCTGCTGGCGATTGGCGACGCTGGCCACCGGGTTGCTGCAGATGATCCAGCAGGCCTTGACCTGCCCGGCGGCGAGGTTTTCGAACAGCGCCACCGTGCCGTCACCGGCTTCGCTGCGCAGGCTGCCAGCGGGGATCTGCCACAGTTGCTCGACAAAGGCGCGATCGCGATCGACCAATGCCGAACGCTGCCCCGGCAAGCCCGGGCCCATATAGCCCATTTCTCGCCCGCCCATGGCGTTGGGCTGGCCGGTCAGCGAGAACGGCCCGCTGCCCGGCCGACAGATAGCGCCAGTGGCCAGGTGCAGGTTGCACAGGGCGTTGCTGTGCCAGGTGCCATGGATGCTCTGGTTCAGGCCCATGGTCCAGCAACTCATCCACTCCGGGGCCTGGCCGATCCACTTGGCGGCCTGGCGGATATCGGCCTCGCTCAGCCCGGTGAGGGCGGCAACTCGCTCAGGTGTGTAGTCCTGCAAAAAGGCCGGCATGTCCTCCCAGCCTTCGGTGTAGCGCTGGATGAACTCGGCGTCGCACTGGCCGTTTTCCAGCAGCAGGTAGAGCAGGCCGTTGAGCAGCGCCAGGTCGCTGCCCGGTTTGATCTGCAGGAACAAATCGGCCTTGTCGGCGGTGGCGCTGCGCCGTGGGTCAACGACGATCAACCGGGCCCCGGCCTTGAGCCGGTCGAGCAGGCGCAAAAACAGGATCGGGTGACAATCGGCCATGTTCGCGCCGATCACCAGGAACACCTCGGCGCGGTCAAAATCCTGGTAGCTGCCCGGCGGCCCGTCGGCGCCCAGCGACAGCTTGTAGCCGCTGCTGGCGCTGGCCATGCACAGGCGCGAGTTGGACTCGATATGGCGGCTGCGGACAAAGCCCTTGGCCAGTTTGTTGATCAGGTACTGGGCCTCCAGCGACATCTGCCCGGAGACATAAAAGCCCAGGGCGTTCGGGCCATACTTATCAATGATCGCCCGCAGGCGCCGGGCCGCCTGTTCAATAGCGGTGTCGATGCCGCTCTGCACCGGGTCGCGCTGGCGCTGCTCGCGCACATAGGCATGCGTCATGCGCCCGGACGCACTCAACGGTTGATGGGCGGTGAGGCCCTTGGTGCACAGGCGGCCAAAGTTGCTGGGGTGCTGTTTGTCGCCACTGATCTTGGTCACCCGCCCGCCTTCGACGTTCATGACGATGCCACAACCGACGCCACAATACGGGCACACGCTGCGCACGCTGGTGCTGCTCATCGGCCTACCTCCTGATTGTGCAAACAAAAAGGCGCCCTGCTGCCCCGGCCTGAATGAACCAGCGGGGGCAACACGGCGCCTTTGTCGTGAACGGGGCAATCTGCGTTGATTGCCGGATGCTCAGGCTGTAGCAAGGGTCGCGCCACAATTGGCAGCGCCTTGTGCGGCGCGGTTCAGGCGTTCAGGGCGCCTGCCCGGCCGCACCGCATTGGGCCGGCCTGCACCATCGGATGGCACAGCCAGCGGGCCAGGCCTTATCATGGGCAGACATTCCGAGAGATGAAAAACCTCCTCCCATGAACCAAGTGGTTTTGAAAAACGCCGAACAACTGGCCCTGATGCGCAATGCCGGGCAATTGCTCAGCCAGGTGTTCGCCCACCTCGACAGCTTCATTGCTCCCGGGGTCAGCACCCTGCAGATCAACGACCGGGCCGAGGCATTTATCGTCGATGTGCTCAAGGCGCGCCCGGCGAGCAAGGGCCAGTACGGTTTTGCCTATTCGCTCAATACCTCGGTCGACCATGTGGTGTGCCACGGCGTGCCGCATGCCGATGAGGTGCTCAAGGCCGGCTCGATCGTCAACGTCGACATTACCCTGGAACAAGGCGGCTACATTGCCGACTCGTCGAAGATGTACTGCCTGGGGCAGATCGATGCAGCCGCCCAGCGACTGGTCGACACCACCTATGCCGCGCTCTGGCAAGGCATTCGCCAGGTGCGTCCGGGCGCGACCCTGGGCGATATCGGCCACGCCATCCAGCGCCATGCCGAGGCAGCGGGCTACAACGTGGTGCGCGAATACTGCGGCCACGGCATCGGCCGGCAGATGCACGAGGCGCCCGAGGTTCTGCATTACGGCCACAAGGGCAGCGGCCTGCAGCTCAAGCCGGGGATGGTGTTTACCATCGAACCGATGATCAACCAGGGCGGGCGCGGGGTGCGCACGCTCAAGGACGGCTGGACGGTGATCACCCGCGACCGCAGCCTGTCCGCGCAATGGGAGCACACCATCGCCGTCACCGCCGAAGGTTTCGAAGTGCTGACCCTGCGCGAAGAAGAGCGCGCCATGCTGGTCCACGCTTAAGTCAGTTTGCCGCGCACCGCGCGGCTCTCTACAATCCGCGCCATTACGGCCGGCACCCGCACATTTTCCTACCGGCCCCGGAGCTTTTTCATGGAAGAAATCGAGCAGCACTGGCTGTACGCCCTTTCCGCCCCCATGGCCGCCCTCAACGGCGCCAGCTACACCGCCGCGACCTACTTCGAGACTTACGACGAAGACGAGACCGACCTCAAGAAGTGGTGGGGCATCCACAATCGCCAGGAGCTGCTGAACATGCTCAGCATGGCCGACACCGGCCATGCCCTGGAGCTCAAGGACGCCTATTGGCAAGCCGCCCGCTGCCTGCCCAGCGAATGGCCGCAGGTGCTCGAAGCGCTGACCCCGCGCCAGCGCATCCAGTACGAATTCGCCCGGCGCACCCTCGGCGACTGCGGCCAGGGTGGCGTGCGCGCCTGGGACCTGGGACGCATGGGCTACCTGCTGCGTGCCGGGTTGCGCAAAGGCTACCTGAGCATTCATGAAAGCCACTATCTGCAAGGCCGCCTGGCCGTGCGCGCCCGCCACTACTACAACGGCTGGGACCGCTACCTGGCCGGCTACCTGTTCGGCAAGGCGCTGTGGAACTGCTCCAGCGCCAGCGACGAAGAACTGGCGCAATGCCTGGAGCGCCAGGGCAGCGAACACTGGAACCGCTGCATCATGATGAACCTGAGCCACGACGCCCTGGGCTTTTTCGCCAGCATCCCCTGGGACCTGCCGCTGAACCTGCCGGAACGCCCTGACACCCTGCAAGGAGGCTGGTCATGAGTTGCTGGATTCACCTGGGCATCGAGCCGACCAACGATCCCGATGTCATCCGCGGCGCCTACCGCGCACTGCTGCCGCAGCACCACCCGGAAACCGACCCGCAGGGTTTCCAGGCCTTGCGCGAGGCTTACGAGCACGCCCTGCGCCTGGCCCGCGACGAGCCGGATGAGGCCGCTGAGGATGCACAGCACGACGATTCGGCGCCGGTGCGCAATGCCCTGATCGAACAGACCATGAGCGACTTTTCCAAGTTGCTCGGCGACCCTGCCCGCCGCTTCGATCCCCCGGCCTGGCAGGCCTTCATCGATGGTTTCAGCGGCCTGACCCTGGGTGACCAGGAGCAAGTCAGCTGGCACTTGCTGTACCGGCTGATGGAAACCGGGCCGTTGTCGCACGCCTGCGTGCAACTGATGGCCCGGCACCTGGGCTGGGAAAACGAAGTGCTGCGCCTGGAAGATCCGCGCCAGGCTGACGAATTCCTCGAGCGCATCAGCGAACCGGACCCGTTCGACACCAGCTTGATGAAACACTGGTCGATGCCAGTGCAAGTCGAAACCCTGTGGTATGCCCGGAACCTGGATTTCCTCTACCACACCCGGCCGCTGTTCGAGTTCGAAAGCTTCGTCAGCCTGCACACCTGCCAGCCGTTCCCGGATGACCCGGCCTATATCCAGCGCCTGCTGGTCAAGCTGTGCCAGGCCGGCATCGGCAGCAGCAGCTTCTTTGCCCTGATCGCCGAGCAGCAACGCCAGGCGCCGGACGATATCGACCTGCTGTACCTGCTCGCCTGCCAGGCCAGCGACACCGGCCAGGAAGAACTCGCCCGCCAGTGCTGGACCCGCCTGTGGCGCGAGCACCAGCATCCGGAAGCCGCACGCTGGCTGCTCAACCTGTGCGCCAAGCATCAACCGCAGCGCTTGGCGCTGTTGATCCAGGCCCTCGACCGCCTGGAGCCGGTGTATGAATGGCCGCAAGACCTCAACGATCCGGCGCAGATCTGGGGCAGCCCGTCGCAACGCCCGGAAACCCTGACACGCTGGTTCGACGCCGCCCGTGACGAGCAGGAAGGTATCGCCGGCGAGTTCATCAAGTGGCGCCTGGATGGCAAGGACGAACTGCCGCTGCTGGCCTGGCTGCTCGACGACCAACTGGACCGCCAGCTGCAGCGCCTGTACCGCCACGCGTGGGCCCTGCACCGCGGTGACAGTGGCCTGCTGCGACAGATCATGGCCGAGCCGCTGGGCGACGATCCGCTCGACCAGCTGATTATCGAAGGCTTCAAGTACCAGGCCGAACAGCAGTTGCGCTGGCTCGAGCAGTCACCGCTGGCCCTGGCCCTGACCGCCTTTATCAACAGCCCGGCGGCGCAACCGCAACTGCCCGAGGTGCTGCAGGAAGGCCCATGCCAGACAGTCGCCCGCGACTGGCTGCGGCGCATGCGCAGCTACCCGGCCGCGACCCTGCCGAAGCTGACCGCGCTGATCAAGCCGGCCAACCTGATGCCGACGCCTTTTGCCCTGCAGCTGCTGTCCGACCTCGCCGAAGCCGGCATCGAACTGCCACGCCCGCCTGCCGACGACGGCCTGTGGACCTGGCACCGGCAGAACCTGTTCATGCTTGCTCTGGTCGAACAGCCCGAGCGTTGGCTGGCGATGGTGCCGGCGCAGTTGCTGGCCAGCCTGCCCTACCCGGCGGAGCATCCGTTCGCCCGCCTGCAGCAACTGTTGCTGCGCCTGCAAAGCCAGCAAGGCAATGTCGATGGCCTGCTCGGCTGGCTGGATGACAACGATCCGCTGCAGTGCTTTATCGGCCAGCGCCTGTCGACGGTGCAACAAGCCCTGGACAGCGCCAAGCTGCCCAGCAACCTGAAACTCTACGCCTGCCTTGAGAACGACCCGCGCGCCTTTGATGAAGACGTGCTGGGCATGATGGTGCTGTGTGCCGTCCTCTATCACGACCCGACCCTGAACGCCGAACAGCATGGCAGCCTGCTGCGACGCATCTCTACCTTGACCTGCCCGGATGACTGGTTCGAGCCGTTTCGCAACGGCCTGATCAAGGGCGAGCCGGTGCGCCCGCCACGCAAGGTGCTGGAAGAAGACGAACTGATCAACAGCACGCTGTTCTACAGCATGCTCGACAGCCTCAAGGACCTGGCCCGCTACGGCCGCGCCGGGGTACCGCGGGCCAAAGTGCTCAAAGAGCTGCAGCGCGGCAAGGATTACCCGGGCATGGACGCCGGCATTCGCGCAGCGATCACCGCCTTGCTGTCGTGGTCCGAACGCCTGCTGCTGGAAAACTCCGGCAGCCAGCCGGTACCGGCCTCGCACCTGTGGAAACTGGGCAGCCGCCTGGGCCGCAAGGGTTATGGTGTGCAGGTGGCCGTGAGTGTCCTTCTCGGGCCGATCCTGACCCTGATGGCCGGCAGCGCGATCGAGCAGATATTCTTCGGCCTGCTGTTCGTCGGTGTGCTTGGCAGCGCCACGCTGCGCCGCCTGCACGACATTGGCCGGGGCATCCCGATGATGATCATCTTCGTGATGCTGATCCCGTTCCTGCAGTTCTTGCCGCTGGTGCTGTTGCTGCTACCGGGCGAACCGCTGCCCAACCGCTACGGCGTGCCGCCCGGCAATCAGCCGCAGGACACCTTGGAGGGTGGCCTGCAGGCCGCCCTGCGGCGGCTCAACGGTCAGTAACGCATGTCGTCCAGCGCCTCGATCAGGCGCTGGCGGGCCCCGGCGATCTCGCTCGACTCCTGGCCGGCCAGGATCGCGCTGAACTCTTTGAGCCAGTCGCCGATCGCATCGCGCTCAGGCCCCAGGCTCTGCGCCCAGGCCCGCTCCAGGCGGGCCAGCAAGGTGCGGTTGGGCAAGGCGTCGCGCGGGTGGATCTTCAGCCCGGCCAGGCGCTCATGGCTGGCCTGGCGCGCCTCGTCGTCAAGCCCGGTGGGGCTGCGATCGATCACGTGGCTGAATTGCTCGCGCGTCTGCGGCAAGGTCACATCGACTTCCAGCAGGCCGTTGATGTCATAACTGAAGCGCACGTCCAGGCGCTGGATCTTGCCGTTGGGGGTCAGCGGGATCGTGAAGGCGTCGACAAAGATGTTGTCTTCGACCCACGGCCGTTCACCTTGGTAGACACGGATGCTGATGGCTTTTTGCTCAACATGGGCGCTGTAGAACGGCTTGATCCGTGAGGTCGGGATCACCGTATTGCGGTCGATGATCGGCGCAAAGATCTCGGTCTGGTAGTCGCCATCCATTGCCGCAATTCCCAGGGTGTAGGGGCAGACATCGGTGAGGATCAGCTCTTCGATCGCCGAATCGCGCGCCTTGCATGCCGCCTGGGTGGCAGCGCCGAGGGCAACGATGGTGTCCGGGTCGAGGTGGCGGTAAGGCAGGCGGCCAAACAGGGTCGAGACCATCTGCTGGACCACCGGCATGCGCGTGGCGCCGCCGACCAGCACCAGGCTGTCGAGGTCACTGGCACGCAGCCGCGCATCGCGCAGGGCCTGCTCGATCGGCGCGCGAATCCGCGCCAGCAACGGCGCCCAGATCTTCTGCGCGCGGGCTTCATCCAGCAGCCACTGGCGGCTGACGCCGTCGCCGTTCCAGCTCAGGTGCTGCTCGCCTTCGCCCAGCTTGCACTTGAGCTGCTCAATGGCGTCGGCAAGGCTGGCCAGGGCCTGGGGCGCGAGCATCGTCGGCTTGAGCTGCCAGTCTTGCAGGCAGGCCTGAAGCAAAGCGCCGGTAAAGTCTTCGCCACCGAGGAAGTTGTCGCCGGTCGAGGCATGCACCTCGATCAACGGCAGCGCGTATTCCAGCACCGTGACGTCGAAGGTACCGCCACCGAGGTCGAAAATCAGCGTGCGTTCGAACTTCTGCTCGTGCAGGCCGTAGGCCATGGCCGCGGCGGTCGGTTCGTTGATCAGGCGCTGGACTTTCAGCCCGGCAAGCTCGGCGGCAAAGCTGGTGCGCTTGCGCTGCTCGTCGCTGAAATAGGCCGGTACGGAAATCACCGCTTCGCTGATCGGGCAGCCGAGGAAGGCTTCGGCATCGGCCTTGAGCGCACCGAGCACCAGCGCCGAGAGCTCTTCCGGACTGAAGGCCTGCTCACCGAGGCTGATCTTTTTTTCGCTGCCCATGAAACGCTTGAAGGCAGCAGCCGTGCGTTGCGGGTGGGTGGTCAGGCGTGAACGGGCGGCCTTGCCAACCAGGATGCTGCCGTCTTCGTCGAGGCTGACCACTGAAGGCGTGAGCACGTCGCCCAGGGCGTTGGGGATCAGTTGTGCCCGGCCGTCCTGCCAGACCGCCACCAGGCTGTTGGTGGTACCCAGGTCGATACCCAGCATTGGCGCCGGGGAGGTGCTTGCATCCTGCATGTGTGATCTCTTGCTCAGAAGTGGGGCTGGCACGGAGAAAAACAGTAGCGTCCCAGCGTACTGGTGGATTCTGGACGAATTCCAGAAACAAAAAAAGCGACCCTAAGGTCGCTTTCTTTGTGGCTTCAGGGTGTTCAGTGGGCCCTGAAGCTAAATATGGCGCAGCGGACGGGACTCGAACCCGCGACCCCCGGCGTGACAGGCCGGTATTCTAACCGACTGAACTACCGCTGCGCGATACACTGAGAAGTGGTGGGTGATGACGGGATCGAACCGCCGACCCTCTGCTTGTAAGGCAGATGCTCTCCCAGCTGAGCTAATCACCCTTCGTCTCGGTGTGGCGCGCATTCTACGGAGCACCGAACACTCTGGCAAGCACTTTTTTAAAAAAATTTTTCAGGCGTTCCAAAGACTTAGCGGTGCTTGGCCTGAAGCGCCCGCTCGGAGTTTAATGCCCTCCTTATGTGTTGAGGAGAGATTCACCCCATGTGGTTCAAAAACCTGCTGACCTACCGCCTGACCCAGGACATCCCGTTCGACCCCGAGGCACTGGAAACCGCTCTGGCCAGCAAGCCGGCTCGCCCCTGCGCCAGCCAGGAGTTGACCACGTACGGCTTCGTCGCCCCGTTCGGCAAAGGCGAAGACGCGCCCCTGGTGCATGTCAGCGGTGACTTCCTGCTGATCGCCGCGCGTAAAGAAGAACGCATTTTGCCCGGCAGCGTCGTGCGCGACGCGGTTAAAGAGAAGATCGACGAGATCGAAGCCGAGCAGATGCGCAAGGTCTATAAGAAGGAGCGCGACCAGATCAAGGACGAGATCATCCAGGCCTTCCTGCCGCGTGCCTTTATCCGCCGCTCGATGATCTTCGCCGCCATCGCCCCCAAGCAAGGCCTGATCCTGGTCAACTCGGCCAGCGCCAAGCGTGCCGAAGACCTGCTGTCGACCCTGCGTGAAGTGATCGGCTCGCTGCCGGTGCGCCCGGTGACCGTCAAGATCGCCCCGAGCGCGACCATGACCGACTGGGTCAAGACCCAGCAAGCGGCGCCGGACTTCTATGTACTGGACGAGTGCGAGCTGCGCGACACCCATGAAGACGGCGGTATCGTCCGCTGCAAGCGCCAGGATTTGACCAGCGACGAGATCCAGCTGCACCTGGGTACCGGCAAGGTGGTCACGCAACTGTCGCTGGCCTGGCAGGACAAACTGTCGTTCGTGCTCGACGACAAGATGGTCATCAAGCGCCTGCGCTTTGAAGAACTGCTGCAGGACCAGGCCGAAGAAGACGGTGGCGACGAGGCCCTGGGCCAGCTCGATGCCAGCTTCACCCTGATGATGCTGACCTTTGGCGAGTTCCTGCCGGCGCTGTTCGAGGCGTTGGGCGGGGAAGAGATCCCGCAGGGGATCTGACTTTAAGCTGCAAGCTGTAAGCTTCAAGCTGCAAGAGAGAGCAACAGCCACCCGCGCTGCCTTTGCTTGCAGCTTGTCGCTTGCAGCTGATAGCTTATGCCCCCTGTGAGGACGGCCTCACGACGCACCGCGTGACCATTCCGGGGACGGCCCCATCACTTGATGGAGACTCTGCATGTCCTGGATCATCCTGTTTTTCGCCGGCCTGTTCGAAGTCGGCTGGGCCGTCGGCCTGAAATACACCGACGGCTTTTCCCGCCCGCTACCCACCGTACTCACCGTCGGCGCCATGGTCATCAGCCTCGGCCTGCTGGGCCTGGCCATGAAGGAATTGCCGCTGGGCACCGCCTATGCCATCTGGACCGGGGTCGGCGCCGTCGGCACGGTGATCGCCGGGATCATCCTGTTCGGCGAATCCATGGCCCTGGTGCGCCTGGTCAGCGTGGCGCTGATCATCTGTGGCCTGGTCGGGCTCAAGGTCAGCGCCAGCTGACCCCGCCCTGCCCTGTCAGCGTGAGTCGCCGCGCAAGGCGCTGACCCGCTCACGCAGCAACGCCGGCTCTGCCGCTTCCACCGGGACGGCAGAACCGGCCACCAGGGTCACCCGCGACCACAAGCGGCGAAAGAAACCCTTGGCCGGATCGCGGCTGAAGAAACTCCCCCACAAGCCCTGCAATGCCATCGGGATCACCGGCACCGGCGTCTGCTCGATGATCCGCCGCAGGCCGCCCTTGAACTCGTCGATTTCACCGTCACTGGTCAGCTTGCCTTCAGGGAAGATGCACACCAGCTCGCCATCGGCCAGGTACGCGGCAATCTGCTTGAAGGCCCGCTCGTAGGTCTCGGCATCTTCATTGCGCCCGGCAATCGGGATCGCCCCGGCGGTGCGGAAAATAAAGTTGAGCACCGGCAAGCGGTAGATCTTGTAGTACATGACGAAGCGGATCGGCCGGCGCACCGCGCCACCGATCAGCAACGCATCGACGAACGAAACATGGTTGCACACCAGCAGCGCTGCACCCTGGTCCGGAATCTGCTGCAGGTCGCGGTGCTCGACGCGGTACATGGAATGGCTGAGCAGCCAGATCATGAAGCGCATGGTGAATTCGGGCACGATGCGGAAGATGTAGAAGTTCACCGCAATATTGAGCAGCGACACCACCAGGAACAACTGCGGGATGCTCAACTTGAGGACACTCAGCAGCACCACGCTGAAGACCGCCGAGACCACCATGAACAGCGCGTTGAGGATGTTGTTGGCGGCAATCACCCGCGAGCGTTGATCCTCGGGGGTGCGCGACTGGATCAGCGCATACAGCGGCACGATATAGAAGCCGCCGAACACACCCAGGCCGAGAATCGACCCCAGCACCCACCAGGCCTGGCCAATACCCAGCACCGCCAGCCAGTCATACGGCGCGGCCGCCGGCTGGATCTCGCCGGAGTGCCACCACCAGAGCAGGCCGAACAGGCTCAGGCCAAAGGAGCCGAACGGCACCAGGCCGATTTCCACCTTGTGCCCGCTCATGCGCTCGCACAGCAGCGAGCCGACGGCGATGCCCACCGAGAACAGGGTCAGGATCAGGGTCACCACGGTCTCGTCGCCATGCAGCCATTGCTGGGCGTAACCGGGAATTTGCGTCAGGTACACCGCACCGACGAACCAGAACCACGAGTTGCCGACGATCGAGCGCGACACCGCTGGCGTCTGCTTGAGGCCCATGCGCAAGGTGGCGATCGTCTGGCTGGCGATGTTCCAGTTGATTTTCAGCGCCGGTGTGGACGCAGCGGCGCGCGGGATGGCGCGGCTGGACAGGTAGCCGAGCACCGCCACCAGCAGCACTGCCGACGACGCCCAGACGCCGTAATGGGCGCTGGACATCAGCACCCCGGCACAAATGGTGCCGGCCAGGATGGCCAGGAAGGTGCCCATTTCCACCAGGCCATTGCCGCCGACCAGCTCTTCTTCGCGCAAGGCCTGAGGCATGATCGAGTACTTCACCGGGCCAAACAGCGCCGAGTGGGTGCCCATGCCGAACAACGCCAGGAGCATCAGCCCCGGGATCTGCTTCATGATGCCGATGGCGCCGACCGCCATGATGGCGATCTCGGCCAGCTTGATCACGCGGATCAAAGCGTCCTTGGCGTACTTCTCGCCAAACTGCCCGGCCAGCGCCGAGAACAGGAAGAACGGCAGGATGAACATCAAGGCACAGGCATTGACCCAGATGGCAGTGTCCTGGCCATGGGAGCTGGCGATTTTGTAGAGAAACAGCAGGATGACCGACTGCTTGAACAGGTTGTCATTGAACGCACCCAGCGACTGGGTGACGAAGAACGGCAAGAAGCGCCGTTTGCCAAGCAGGCTGAATTGTGAAGATTGACTCATCGTCCGTGTACCTGAGTGGGGCTTTGTTATTGGATACGCGCAGGCCGCACAAAGCCACAAACACTCAGGTAAATGCAATCTACTTGTTCAGCCCGGCAATGCACGGCGATACAAACAGCTCACCGCGCCAGGCGCCACGCAGGGTCAGGGCCGTGACCAGCAACCACATTGCCGCCAGCGCCAGCACCAGCAGCATGCCCATGTGCAGGAAGAAACCGAGGCCCAGCCAGGCCGCCAGCTTCAGGGTGGCCAGGGTGTACACCCCGAGCGGGAAGGTAAAGCCCCACCAGCCGAGGTTGAACGGCATGCCATGGCGGATGTAGCGCAGGGTGATCAGCACGGCGGTCAGCAACCACCAGAGCCCGGCGCCCCACAGCACGATACCGGCGATCAGGCCCAGGCCACGGGCGATTTCACCCAGGCTGCCGAGGCCGTTGGCAGCGAAAATCGCCGGGGCATCGGCGCCCAGCAGCAGCATGCCCAGCGCACCGGTACCGATCGGCCCCAAGGCCAGCCAGCTCGATGCGGCCATGTTGGCATGCGGCAATTTGTGCAGGGCCATGCGCAGCATGAGGATGGTGAGGATGCTGAACGCCACCGGCAACGACACCGCCCACAGCACGTAGCTGGTGATCAGCACCTGGAACTGCGCATGGGCATCCACCAGGTGCGGCGCCAGCAGGCCGCCGCTGGCAGCGGCGACTTCCGCGGCCACCACCGGCAGCAACCACACCGCGGTCATCTGGTCGATGCTGTGTTCCTGGCGGGTGAACATCAGGTAGGGAATGGCCACCCCGCACAGCAGCGCCAGGCCGACGTCGAACCACCACAGCGCTTCGACCCACGGCAGGATCCCTTCGCCCCAGCGATTGATGCCGAACACCAGGCAGCCGTTGAGGATGGTCGCCAGACCCATGGGGATGGTGCCGAAGAACATCGATACGGTGGAATGGGCGAAAATCCGCCGCGCTTCGTCGAAGAACATGACCCACCGCGCGGTGTACAGCAGGGTAAACAGCACGAACAGGCCGATGGTCAACAACCACAGCGATTCGGCCAGGCCACGCAGGCCGGGTACATCGACCTGTGCCAGGGCCAGGGCGAGCACGCCGGTGCCCATGGTCGCGGCGAACCAGTTGGGGGTGAACTGACGGATCACTTCACGCGGGTGCGCCAGCTGGCTCAGCGGGCGTAACGGCGAGGTGCGGGTTTGGCTGCAAGACATGATGGATTCTCCTGTCCTCCGGTGAGGTTGTATCCATCTTAGGCCGGGAAAATATATCTATATAACGGGTATTTTCTCTATCTGTTATCGGTTTTACAGATATACAGATTTCACTGCCCGCGGCGTATGCTCGGCAGCGATAACAACAAGGACGTGGCCACTCAATGCTCACCGCTATCAAAGGTTACTCGGCGCAGGTACGCCTGCTGCTGGCAACTACCTTCATCCTCACCCTCGCCCGTGCAATCACCCTGCCCTACCTGGTGGTCTACCTGGCGCAGAACTTCGCCCTGGATATCAGCGGCATCGGCCTGATGATCGGCGGCGCGCTGATAGTCGCCTCGTTGCTGAGCCTGTATGGCGGCTACCTGATCGACACCCTGCGCAGCTACACGGTGATCATCGCCGCGACCCTGACCTTTACTTTGGCCTTTGTCGGTGCGGTGGTCAGCCGCGAACTGAGCCTGTTCTTCACCTGCCTGGTGCTGATCAACCTGGCCCTGGCGGTGGTGGACATCGCCGCCAAAGCCGGCTTCTGTGCACTGCTGCCGCTGGAAGAACGCAGCGAGGTGTTCTCGATCAAGTACACCCTGAGCAACGTCGCCTACGCGGTCGGGCCCTTCGTCGGCGTGGCGCTGGTGCTGCTGGACGATCACCTGCCGTTCCTGCTCTCGGCGTTGCTGGGCCTGGCCATGTGCCTGAGCTACCAGCGCTGGGGCGAGCGCGCGGCGCGGGCGCGGGTCGAAGGCGGCGAACAGGCCGGCTTTTTCAGCGTTGGCGGGCAACTGGTCAAAGATCGCCGGCTGATCTGCTTCACCCTCGGTGGCGCCTTGAGCGCGGTGGTGTTCGGCCAGTTCACCGCCTACCTGTCGCAGTACCTGGTGGTAACCAGCAGCGCCAGCGAGGCGGCGCGCTACATCAGCTACCTGGTGGCCACCAACGCGGTTACGGTAATTGCCCTGCAGTACGTGATTGGCCGGCGCATCAGCAGCCGCCAGTTGATGCCCTGGCTGATGGTCGGCATGGCGCTGTTTCTGCTCGGCCTGCTGGGCTTCTCGCTGGCGCAAACGCTGCTGGCCTGGTGCCTGGCGATGCTGGTGTTCACCCTTGGCGAGATCATCGTCATCCCCGCCGAGTACATGTTCATCGACAGCATCGCCCCGGAACATCTGCGCGGCGTGTACTACGGCGCGCAAAACCTGTCCAACCTCGGCGCGGCGCTGGGCCCGGTGATCTGCGGCTTTGCCCTGGCTCATCTGGTGCCGGTGGCGACCTTTTACCTGCTGATTCTTTCGGTGTTGCTGGCGGCGCTGTTCTATTACCTGGGGGCCCGGCGAGCGCCGAATTAAAGCATCGCGGGGTCTACGATGAACCAGTGGGAGCGGCGGTGCGGCGACCCGACTTGCCCCGCGATGAGGCCAGTACCGTCAGCCGCGGGCTCGGTATTGCGATCCTGAACGAGCTCGATAAACCCACAACCAGCAGCGACAAATCGCAATGCTGTAAGTGTTTTCTGTCAGACCGTTCTGAATCATACTTCCGGCGCCGTTGCTCTGTTGTGCCATGTCCGTCATGGACCTAGGCTGCTGTCGTCGTTGGAAAATCCAATGAGCGGATTTAGCAGTCCGAGAATGACAGAGATCTACGAACACCCCTGTTATGGCGGTTGTACGTGGGGCACCTTCGGGTGCGCCGGTTCTCTGTCACCGGTCTGCTAACCCGCGTACAGCTGCCACCTTTCGTTTAGCAGCGAAAGATGGTTGCGCCACTGACAGAGGTTACCCATGAAGAAAATCGTCCCCGATCCCCCTAGTCTCGACCTGACCGAGACGACCACCGCGAGCACATCGTTCGGCACCAACCGCATGTTCAGCGTCCGCGAAGGCATACCTGCCGAAGAGGCCCTGCTGCACGCAGGCCAACTGCTGCGCTGCGCCGAAGCCACAGTGAGCGATGCGCTGGATCATCTCACCCTCAACGACCGCTCAATCGTCGCTGGCGCAGGCCAGCATATCGAGACTGCCCGCGCGCTGATCGATGCGGTGATTGATGGGGGTGGTGTGCAACGGATTTTCTCGGACTAAAAGCATCGCGGGGCAAGCCCGCTCCCACAGAGGATCAATGAAATCCTGTAGGAGCGGGCTTGTTCTGGTCAAGTTTTACCGGACACCGATTACGGTGATCAAGCTGCCAACTGCTCCATTGCTATTGGCGACAGGTAGTTGTTGTAGCTATGGAGCCTGATTTGGTTGTAGCGCAAGAAGAAGCTGGTCATGTCCTGTCTGGCTTCTTCGATCGTTGCATAGCCCTTGGCGGGCACCCATTCTGATTTGAGCGTGCCAAATAAGCGCTCCGTTGGTGCGTTGTCCCAGCATTGGCCTCTGCGGCTCATGCTTTGGGTTATGCCATGCTCAAGCAGTTCGGATTGGAAGCGTTGGCTGGTGTATTGGCAGCCTTGATCCGAATGAAACACCAAGCCCGCATGTTTGCCTCGTACTCCCACCGCCATTCCCAAGGCCTTGCTGACCAGGTGGGCATCATTGATCAGAGAAAATGACCAGCCAATGACCCGCCGGGCGAACAGGTCAATGACCACGGCCAAGTGATACCAGCGCTTCCCAATCATCAGGCTGGTTACGTCACCGCACCACACCTGATTGATTGCTGTGGGCTGGAAGTTGCGTTCAAGGACATTCTTGGCCACAAATGCTTCTACACCTCTGGAGCGATATTGGTGGCGACGGCGCTGTCTGCTGGTCAGGTTCGCTTCTGCCATAAGTCTTCCAGCTAGATACCTTCCAACCTTTAGCTGCTGGGCCTTCAAATACTGAGAAATCATTCTCGCACCAGCACTTTCCCTGCTTTCAGCATGCAATTGCACGACCTTTGCCCTGAGCGCATCACGCTCGGTATTGGGTACCGAGCGGCGATCGAGCCAGTCATAAAACGCACTGCGGGAAACGCCCAGAGCGCTGCAAAGCTGGCTGGTCGGATACGAGCCTGACTCTCTCAGCTCCTCGATCAGGAAAAACGATCGGGATCCGACATCAAGAGAGCGGTAGCTTTTTTTAGGATTTCGGCCTCGGTCTCTAAACGTTTGATCTTGGCGCGTAACTGCTGGAGCTCCCGCTGCTCATCGCTGATTGCCTTGGTACCTGGCACTGGTTGCCCTTTCTGACGCTCTTTACGAACCTGGTCTACCCAGCGGCGCAGAGCTGTGGGGCCGACGTCCATTGATGCGCAGACCTCGGGAACCGAGCAGTTGTCGTCAAGAACCATGCTTGCAGCACGTTGCTTGAACTCGCGGGTATAAGTCTTTCGTTCTTGCATGGAGCCTCCTGGTTGGGCGAATCATATCGCCCTTAAGAGGTGTCCGGGATCATTAGGCCAGTTCAGCTTGCCCCGCGATGAGGCCAGTACCGTCAGCCGCGGGACAAAGCCCGCAGCGGCAAACTCAGAACCGCCGCAACGGCGCACAAAATGATCACCGCCAAGGCATACACCTCGCCGGTCGGCACCAGGCCGAAGCTGCGCACCATCCACCCGGCCAGCATGGCTGGCACGCAGAACGCCAGGTAGCTCAGCACATAGAACGTCGCCATCAGCCCGGCGCGTTCGTGGGCCTCGGCCAGCGGCATGATGCTACGCAACGCTCCAAGGAAGCTGGCGCCAAAGCCGATGCCGGTGACTACAGTGGCGAGGAAAAACAGCCCCAGCTCACCGCGATGCAACGCCAGCAGGATCAACAGCATCCCGACCGGCAACACCCCTGTGCCCAGGCGCAGGATCTGCCCGGCCGGACGCAGCCGCAGGTGGTAGATCGCCACGGCGCCGGTCACCGTCAACGCCGCCACCAGGCCGCCGCCCACCAGATTCGAGGTTGCCCCGGTGGCCTCGCGCGCCAGTGATGGCGCCAGCGACAGGAAGAACCCACCCAGCGCCCAACCGGCAACGTTCACCGGCAGCATGCGCAGCACTGCAGCCCGCGCCTGGGGCGGTACATGCAGGGCCGGACGCAAGGAGGCCAGGGCGCCGGGCTGGCGGCTGACGCTCTCGGGCAGATGCCACACCAGCAACGCCAGCGTGACGAACAAGCCGAGCAACAGCCAGTAGGCCAAACGCAGCGGCCACGGCGCAAATTCCACCAGCAAGCTGGTACCCAGGGCGCCGCTGGCCATGCCGAGCAAGGGCGTCAGGCTGTTGACCAACGGCCCCTGCTCGCGATCGATATCCAGCAACGCAGCGCCCAGCACGCTGGTGGCCATGCCGGTGGCGAAGCCTTGCAGAATGCGCGCAGCAATCAACCAGCCGACACTGTCGGCCTGCAGGAACAACAGCATGGAAACGCTTTCCAGCACCAACGCAGTGAAGATCAGCGGCCGCCGCCCCAGGTAGTCCGACAACGAACCGACTGTCAGCAGCGCCGCCAGCAAGCTGACGGCATACACCGCAAAAATCAGCGTCAGGGTTACCGCCGAGAACTGCCAGGCTTGCTGGTACAGGTGATACAAAGGCGTCGGGGTGCTCGAGGCGGCGAGAAAGCCGAGCAAGGCAAGTGCCAGGAACATCAGACGAAAACGCCGTGAGGCTGGGGCTTTGAACAACATGAACATGATCAGCACTCCGCTAAAGCAATTATTTAGCTTTTGCGCAGTCTGCTCGCCTTCATTCCTTAACGCAAACCCTTTGTGTTAAGGTCGACCGATGGCGATTAAAGAAGGTATCCGCACGGGTGGGCGCAGCGCCCGTGTGCAGGCATCGGTACATGCGGCGGTACGCGAACTGCTCAAGGAGCAGGACCGCGCGAGCCTGACCGTGCCGCAAATTGCCGCTCGCGCCGGCGTCACCCCGTCAACTATCTATAGGCGCTGGGGCGAACTGGCCGCCCTGCTCGCCGATGTCGCCGTCGAGCGCGTGCTGCCTGACGTGGCGCCGCTGGACACCGGCGAGCTGCGTACCGACCTGCGCGCCTGGACCGAACAGTACCTCGACGAAATCACCTCCGAACCAGGCCGCAACCTGATGCGCGACGTGCTCAGCAGCGCCTGCCCGGGTTACTGCACCAACATCCTGCGCGGGCAACTGCAGGTCATCCTCGACCGCGCCCAGGCGCGCGGCGAGGCCCTGCCAGACATCGAACGCCTGCTGGATCTGCTGGTCGCACCGACCGTCTACCGCACCTTGTTCGCCGAAGCCCCGCCGACCCTGGAACAGCTCTACAGCCTGCTTGACCTGGCCTTGCCCGGCTAAGGCCCTGCGACGCTCTGCCACTGCGACCATCGTCGGCGCTGACGAAGCCTTTGCGGCGTGCCAGACTGATTGATCGAGGTTCGCTGTCAGGCTGAATCACCCTTTTGTTTCGGAGTTGTCATGTCGCTGTCCAGTGGGCTGATCGCCGTGGTCGCCCTGGCCTATATGGCCATCATGTTCGCCATCGCCTTTTACGGCGACCGCCGCAGCACACCGCTGCCGCCGCGCCTGCGTGCCTGGGTGTACAGCCTGTCGCTGGCGGTGTACTGCACCAGCTGGACCTTCTTCGGCGCCGTCGGCCAGGCCGCCGAACAACTCTGGGCGTTCCTGCCGATCTACCTGGGCCCTGTGCTACTGCTGCTGTTCGCGCCCTGGGTGCTGCAGAAGATGGTGCTGATCAGCAAACAGGAAAACATCACCTCGATCGCCGACTTCATCGCCGCCCGCTACGGTAAATCCCAGAGCCTGGCGGTGGTGGTGGCGCTGATCTGCCTGATCGGCGTGCTGCCGTACATCGCCTTGCAGCTCAAGGGCATCGTGCTTGGCGTCAACCTGCTGATCGGCGCAGGCGCCGATGCTACTGGCAGCCGTGTGCAGGACACCGCGCTGGTGGTGTCGCTGGTGCTGGCACTGTTCTCGATTGTCTTCGGTACCCGTAGCCTGGACGTCACCGAACACCACCGCGGCATGGTCCTGGCGATTGCCTTCGAATCGCTGGTCAAGCTGCTGGCGTTCCTCGCCGTCGGCGCCTTCGTCACCTTCGGCCTGTTCAACGGTTTCGAAGACCTGTTCAGCAAGGCGCAACTGGCGCCACGCCTGGAAGGCTTCTGGAACGAGACCATCAACTGGCCGTCGATGATCGTGCAGACCGGCGTGGCGATGATGGCGATCATCTGCCTGCCGCGCCAGTTCCACGTCACTGTGGTGGAGAACATCGAACCCCAGGACCTGCGCCTGGCGCGCTGGGTGTTCCCGATGTACCTGATCCTCGCCGCACTGTTCGTGGTACCAATCGCCCTGGCCGGGCAGATGCTGCTGCCCGACTCGGTGCTGCCCGACTCCTTCGTGATCAGCCTGCCGCTGGCCGAGGCGCATCCGGCGCTGGCCCTGCTGGCCTTTATCGGCGGCGCTTCGGCGGCCACCGGCATGGTCATTGTCGAGGCCGTGGCGCTGTCGACCATGGTTTCCAACGACATGCTGCTGCCCTGGCTGCTGCGGCGCAACAACGCCGAGCGCCCGTTCGAAGCCTTCCGCCACTGGATGCTCTCGGTACGCCGGGTGACCATCGTCGTCATCCTTTTGCTGGCCTATGTCAGCTACCGCCTGCTCGGCTCTACCGCAAGCCTTGCGACCATCGGCCAGGTGGCGTTTGCCGCCGTGACCCAGCTGACCCCGGCCATGCTTGGCGCCCTGTACTGGAAGCAGGCCAACCGCCGCGGGGTGTTCGCGGGCCTGGCCGCCGGGGTGTTCCTGTGGTTCTACACCCTGGTGCTGCCGATTGCCGCCCATAGCCTGGGCTGGTCGCTGGAGCTGTTCCCGGGCCTGGCCTGGCTGCACGGCAACCCGCTGAACCTGCCGATCACACCGCTGACCCAAGGCGTGGTGCTGTCGCTGGCGGGTAACTTCACCCTGTTCGCCTGGGTGTCGATTCTCTCGCGCACACGGGTGTCCGAGCACTGGCAGGCCGGGCGTTTCATCGGCCAGCAGACCAGCGCCCGCCCCAGCAGCCGGTCGCTGCTGGCGGTGCAGATCGACGATCTGCTGCACCTGGCTGCGCGCTTTGTGGGTGAAGAGCGCGCGCGGCAGAGTTTCATCCGTTTTGCCTATCGCCAGGGCAAGGGTTTCAACCCCAACCAGAATGCCGACGGCGAATGGATCGAACACACCGAGCGCCTGCTCGCCGGCGTGCTCGGCACCTCCTCGACCCGCGCAGTGGTCAAGGCCGCGATCGAAGGCCGCGACATGCAGCTTGAGGACGTGGTGCGCATTGCCGACGAAGCCTCGGAAGTGCTGCAGTTCAACCGCGCCCTGCTGCAAGGGGCAATCGAGAACATCAGCCAGGGCATCAGCGTGGTCGACCAGTCGCTGCGCCTGGTGGCCTGGAACCGCCGCTACCTGGAGCTGTTCAACTACCCCGACGGGCTGATCAGCGTCGGCCGGCCGATTGCCGACATTATCCGCTACAACGCCGAGCGCGGCCTGTGCGGCCCGGGCGAGGCCCAGGTGCACGTGGCCAGGCGCTTGCACTGGATGCGCCAGGGCCGTGCGCATACCTCCGAGCGCTTGTTCCCCAACGGCCGGGTGATCGAGCTGATCGGCAACCCGATGCCCGGTGGCGGCTTTGTCATGAGCTTTACCGACATCACCCCGTTCCGCGAAGCCGAACAGGCGCTCAAGGGCGCCAACGAAAGCCTTGAGCAACGGGTCGCCGAACGCACCCACGAGCTGTCGCAACTGAACCAGGCACTGAGCGAAGCCAAGAGCCACGCCGAGGCCGCCAACCAGTCCAAGACCCGCTTCCTAGCAGCGGTCAGCCACGACCTGATGCAGCCGCTGAACGCCGCGCGGCTGTTCTCGGCGGCGCTGTCGCATCAGGGCGATGGCCTGTCGGCCGATGCCCAGCAACTGGTCCAGCACATGGACAGCTCGCTGCGTTCGGCCGAAGAGCTGATCAGCGACCTGCTGGACATCTCGCGCCTGGAAAACGGCAAGATCACCCCGGACGTCAAACCCTTCGCCCTCAACGAACTGTTCGACACCCTCGGCGCCGAATTCAAGGTTCTGGCCCAGCAGCAAGGCCTGGATTTCCGCCTGCGCGGCAGCCGCCTGCGGGTGCAGAGCGACATGAAACTGCTGCGCCGGATTCTGCAGAACTTCCTCACCAACGCCTTCCGCTATGGCAAGAGCCCGATTCTGCTCGGCGTGCGCCGCCAGCAGGGGCGCTTGTGGCTGGAAGTCTGGGACCGTGGCAGCGGCATCGCCGACGACAAGCTGCAGGTGATCTTCGAGGAATTCAAACGCCTGGACAGCCACCAGACCCGCGCGGAAAAAGGCCTGGGCCTGGGCCTGGCGATCGCCGATGGCCTGTGCAAGGTGCTTGGCCATCCGCTTGAGGTGCAGTCGTGGCCGGGCAAGGGCAGCGTGTTCCGCGTCAGCGTGCCGCTGGCCACGGCGCCGGCGGCCCCGGTGGCCAGCCCTGCCGAACAGGCCGGGCAGCCATTGGCAGGCCTGCAGGTGCTGTGCGTCGACAACGAAGACAGCATCCTCATCGGCATGAACAGCCTGCTCAGCCGCTGGGGCTGCCAGGTATCCATCGCGCGCAATCGCGCCGAATGTGAAGCCTTGCTGGCAAGCGGCCTGCGCCCGCACCTGGCGCTGGTGGACTACCACCTGGACGACGGCGAGGTCGGCACCGAGCTGATGGCCTGGTTACGCACACGCCTGGGCGAGCCGGTCCCCGGCGTCGTGATCAGCGCCGACGGGCGCAGCGAGATGGTCGCCCAGGTGCATGCCGCAGGGCTCGACTACCTGGCCAAGCCGGTCAAGCCGGCGGCCTTGCGCGCCCTGCTCAATCGGCATCTGAGCCTGGTCCAGTAAGGGCGCTGGCAGCCAGCGGGTCGCCTTCGCTCATGGCCCGCTCGAGCAGGTCGGCCGGCAGGCTCTTGCTGGCCCGGGCACCGAGCAGCTTGAGCTGTTCGCTGCGGCTGATCAGGTTGCCGCGCCCTTCGCAGAGCTTGTTGCGCGCCGCGCTATAGGCTTTGTCGACCTGCTGCAGGCGGCTGCCAAGCTCGTCCAGGTCCTGGATGAACAGCACGAACTTGTCGTACAGCCAACCGGCACGCTCGGCGATCTCCCGGGCGTTCTGGCTCTGGCGCTCCTGCTTCCAGAGGCTGTCGATAACCCGCAAGGTGGCCAGCAAGGTGGTCGGGCTGACGATCACGATCTGGCGGTCGAAGGCTTCCTGGAACAGGTTCGGCTCTGCCTGCAAGGCGGCCGAAAACGCCGCCTCGATAGGCACGAAGAGCAGGACGAAATCCAGGCTGTGCAGGCCTTCGAGGCGGTTGTAGTCCTTGCCGGACAAGCCTTTGACATGGTTGCGCAGCGACAGCACGTGTTGCTTGAGCGCGGCCTGGGCAATCTCGCTGTCGTCGGCGCCAACGTACTGCTGGTAGGCGGTGAGGCTGACCTTGGAGTCGACCACCACCTGTTTGTCGCCCGGCAGCATGATCAGCACGTCGGGCTGAAAGCGCTCGCCGTCGGCGCTCTTGAGGCTGACCTGGGTCTGGTACTCGCGGCCCTTCTCAAGCCCGGCGTGCTCCAGCACCCGCTCCAGAATCAGCTCGCCCCAGTTGCCCTGGGTCTTCTGGCCCTTGAGCGCCTGGGTCAGGTTGGTGGCCTCATCGCTCAGGCGCAGGTTGAGCTGCTGCAGGCGTTCAAGCTCCTTGGCCAGCGAGAAGCGCTCGCGGGCCTCTTGCTGATAGCTGTCTTCGACGCGCTTTTCAAAGGCCTGGATGCGCTCCTTGAGCGGGTCGAGCAACTGCCCCAGGTGCTGTTGGCTGGTCTGGGCGAAGCGCTGTTCGCGCTCATCGAAAATCTTCGTGGCCATTTCGGCGAACTGCGCCCGCAGCTCGTCACGCGAGCCCTGCAGGTCGTCGAGGCGTTGCTGATGGCTTTCCTGCTGTTCGCGCAGCTCGGCGCTCAGGGCTGCGCTCTGGGCGTCCAGGCGACGCAATTCGGCTTCGCGGCTGGCGCGTTCGAGCTGCCAGGCATGGGCGGCATCGCGCGCTTCGTCGCGATCGATCTGCAGCAATTCAAGCTCACGGGCCTGAGCGGCCAGCGTCGCCTGCTTGGCGGCATTGGCCTGGCTCAGGTCGCTGATTTCGTCGCGGCTGGCATCGAGCTGGGCGAGCAAGCCTTCCTGAGCCAGCTGCACACTGCTCAGGCGCTCCTCAAGCAAGGCCGCGTCGGCCTGGCGCGCACTCAGGCGCCGTTGCACCTGCAGCACCAGCGCCAGCGACGGCACGGCCGCCACCACAATACCCAGCACAATGCTGGTCAGATCCACTGCCATAGCCACCCCGATCTCCCTCGGCCAACGATCAACGGCTCAGCTTATCAGCCTTGGGCGCACGCGCCGCATTCAGGCTTCAGGCAATTGCCTGAGCAGGCGCAAGGCCTCCTGCGAACCCTGGGCAGCGGCCTGTTCGAGCCAGTAGCGGCCCTGGGCGGGTTCGTTCAGTTGCCCCAAGGCGCACAGCCGGCCGTACTCGAGCTGGGCCCGGCGATCACCGGCGCGCGCCGCCTGGCGCAGCAGTTCGTGGCCGATCCGGCGGTCGCGGGCATTGCCGCAATCACGGCAGAGCATCTGCCCCAGGCGGCTCTGGGCCACCACCACGCCCTGGCGCGCTGGCTGCTTGAGCAAGCGCCCGGCAAAGTGCTTGACGTTGGGGTTGTCACCCAGGCGCGGGCTGTCGAGCAACCACAAGGCCACTTTCAAGGAGAAGCGCTTGGGCTCGGGCAGAGGCGACTGGGCAGTGGGGGCAACGAGGTTTTTGGAGCGAAACTTCATAAAAAACAGCGAAGGCAACTCGAGAGGCGCGCCACTCTACTCCATTTTTCTGACAATGGCCCGGTGCTTTTCTGCACTTTTTTCAAAATATTTCAGTGTTTTTTTCTTGACGTCAGGACGGGTATTTTGTCCCTGACGGAAGACTGTCGAAGGATTGTCGGACACCGGCCAAAAAGCTGGCACGCCCGTCCTAGAGCAAGCGCTCGGGACAATCCACAGAAGCTGTGGATAACTCGGTGGACAACCCCCTAAACCTCCCCGCAAACCCCTATGGAATGGGGCTTTCAGTCAAACTGTCGATTTTTTCACCAGCTAAAATAAGTGTTTTTTTTCATTGACTTAAGGCAACGGCCAAGTCATTGGCGGCCACTTGCCGCCTTGTTGCAGCGCTGTAACAAGGGTTGCCCCAAGTGTGCACAACCGCCCTTTAGCGAGGCATTTCCCTGCACGAAATTGGCACGTTCCCTGCCTTGTTGCACTGCAAAGCCGGCGAATTAGCCCTTCACAGACAGCCTGGAACGCGACATACTGATCGGCTCGCCAGACGAAAAGCCAAAAAGCTTGCCAGCAACGCAAAACTGCGGTAGTCTTGCCGCCGTTAGTACCAAGCTGAAAGTCAATTCTGGCCAAAGCAGTCCTTACAGTGCCCTGCCCCCTCACATCGGACAGGCCTGTTGAAACCAGGACCGGCCCACTCGATGGTTCCCCAGGTAAATCACTTCTTACTCTGACCGAACCAACCTGCAGATTGATCAGGATCTTCACCCAGCGGCATTGAACCCGACCCTGGCTGTTGCCTGTCCTCTGACGTACCTACCAGTCAGCCCCAGCGCCACATGATAAATGCGCCCAAAACTGGCTGCCCTGTTCCAGTCAGGTTCTTCGCACCGGCTTAAATGCCTGCGTCACTGGAACGTTTTATATGTGCACGGATCGAAACCGTGTCTATTGCAGGAACATCTAATAACTATGAATCACTCTACTCATACTCAGGCTGCGATTCGCACCCTTTCTCAGGCATTTGCCCCTCTGAACTGCTTGATCCTGGCGTCGCGCAAAGGCGGCTTCAGCTTCACCCTGGTCAACGAGCACGGCATTGCCCGGCACAGCGAGCGCCTGTACCCGGAGCAATACTCCGAAGCCGAGCCGCTGCAGGCCGTTATCGAGCGCACCCGTCAGGCCCTGGTGGCCTGATCCGCACGACGCTGCAAACGCTCAAGCCCCGCCCTCTGGCGGGGCTTTTTTATGCCTGGCGCCCAGCAATCACTAATTGCCGCACGGCATATGATTTATAACTAAAAGCCGCAAATGTTTTAAAAACAGGCCTTTACAGCGCGAATATGACACTACACTTCAACTCAAGCGGCAAAGGCCGCTTCCGGCGGGCCTGACCGACTCTCCAGCTGCCAAGCTCCAGCGTCCGCCGGCCAATTTCAAGTTCGAGGGCATCATGGGTATCGCCGCGAGCGAGTTGAGCCAGTTTGTCATTCGTCCGACCCTGATCTACCTGGGTCGCCACTGCGCCAGCGCCGAAGCCCTGCTGCTCGGCGTCGCCGCCAGCCAGTCAGCACTCGGCTCAGCATTGCACGACCGCCGCGGCCACGGCCTGTACCGCATTGGCGAACTGCGCCACCAAAGCCTCTGGGACCAGTTCCTGGCCCGCGACCCGGATCTCGCCAGCCTGGTCCGTGGCCTTGCCAGCCAGCATGCCTTCCTCAGCGGCCCGCACCTGGAACTGACCGTAAACCTGCGCTATGCCACCGCCATCGCCTGGATGCTGATCGAAGAACAAGCCCCCGAACTGCCCGCCGCCGACGATCTGCTCGGGCTTGCACGTATCTGGCGACAAACCTTCCAGCCTCAGGGGCGCCTGCGCGATTTCACCTGCGCCTGGCAAACCTGCATCGCCCCTGTGACTCTTCAGGCCTGCTGAGAGTCACTGCTTTCCATAATCGGAAAATTCCCGCCATTTTGGTCGGATTGTCCTACAAAACCGCTCTATCTCCTGCGATACAGCCTATAGCGCTGCGGGCGAACTGATGGTAATTTTCGCCCCGGAGATCCCAAGGAGTTCTAATAATGAAAAAAGTAATGCTCAAAACCTCTCTCAGCCTCGCCGTCACTCTCGCCTCGACTCAACTGTTCGCCAGTGGCTTTGCCCTCAACGAACAAAGCGTCAGTGGCATGGGCACAGGTTTCGCGGGTCGTTCTTCTTCTGCCGATGATGCCAGCACCGTATTCGGCAACCCTGCCGGTATGTCGCGCCTGAAACGCGAGCAGATCACCGTTGGCGGCGCAGCCGTCATCGCCAAGTCCGATATTTCCGGCGGCGGGCGCCCAGGTGGCACCACCGACGGCGACATGGTGCCGTTCGTCGGCGTGCCCATGGGCTACTACGTCAAGCCTCTGGATGATCACTGGACCGTCGGTTTCGGTGTCTACGCGCCGTTCGGCCTGGTCACCGATTACGAGAGCACTGCCGCCAGCCGTTACTGGGGCAAGAAAAGCCACGTTGAAGTGGTCACCTTCCAGCCAACCATCAGCTACGCCTTCAATGACAAGGTGTCGATCGGTTTCGGCCCGACCATCAACAAGATCAAGGGTGAGCTCAGCGCCAACACCCTCAACCCGCGCACCCCGGGTTTCAACGATGGCGAAGTGAAGATCAAGGGTGACGACACTGCCGTCGGCTACAACATCGGCGTGCTGGTCCAGGCCACCGACAAGACCCGCCTGGGCCTGACCTACCACTCGATGGTCGACTACAAGCTCGAAGGCAACACCAAAATCAACAACGCCCTGATCGGCCCGTTCAGCGGCAGCAAGTTCGACGCTGAACTGAAGATCAAGACCCCTGAATCGGTCGACTTCTCGGTTACCCACGAGCTGGATGACCAGTGGACTATCTATGCTGGTAGCACCTGGACCCGCTGGAGCCGCCTGGAAGCCATCACCGTCACCAACAAGGTTCCTGCCCCGCTGGCCGGCCAGTTCGGCACCATCAGCGAAGAGCAGAACTGGCACGACACCTGGGCCCACGCCATCGGCGCGTCCTACAAGCTGAACAAGGAGTGGGTACTGCGTACCGGCTTCACCGTCGACCAGTCGCCGACCAACAACCACGACCGTTCGCCACGCATCCCGACTGGCGATCGCAAGATCTTCAGCCTGGGCGCCGGCTACAGCCCAACCCACGACATGACCATCGACGTGGCGTACTCCTACCTGTGGGAAGAAGACACCAAGGTCAACCTGGCCAGCCCGACCAAGGGTTCGTACAACGCCAAGTACGAAAACAGCGCTCACGGTATTGGCGCGTCGCTGACCTATCGCTTCTGATAACAGCGCCGCAACGAAAAACCGCCGTCATCGGCGGTTTTTTTATGCCTGAGCAATCGGCCAGGCGTGCCCGACTTCCAGCTGGAGGTACTCCATGAACGCCCGCACCTTGGGGCTCAGGGCGAAACGGTCGGCCACGCACAGGTAGACGTCCATCGGTTCGGTCTGGGCGTAGGCCCGTGCCGGCTGCGAATACTCGAACAACGCCACCAGCTGGCCGCGCTCGAGCAAAGGGCGGGCGACGAACTCGGCCAGGCGAGCGATACCGCCATCGCGCACCGCCATCTGCGTCAGTACGTCGATGTCATCGCTGATCAGCACCTTGTCGAACTCGGCATCAAAACGCAGCCCCTCGCGGACAAAACCCCAGCGCAAGAAGCGCCCGTCCACCGGGTAGCGGAACACCAGGCAGCGGTGTTCCTTGAGCTGCTCGGGCGATTGTGGCCAACCGGCCGCCGCCAGATAGCCCGGGGAAGCGCAGCAAATGAACGGTACCCGGGCAATGTGCCGGGCCAGCAGGCCGTCTTCGAGCTGTGGCTGGATGCGGATACTGACATCAACGCCTTCCTGGGCGTGGTTGACCCGCCGATCATTCGTAACCAATTCAATTGAAAGCTGCGGGTAGCGTGCACTGAAGGCCGGAATCAGCGGCGCCAGTACATGGCGGCCAAAGGCCGACGACGAAGCGATGCACAAGCGCCCCTTGGGCTCGCAATCCGGGGCGGTGACCGCCTGCTGGGCCTGCTCGAGGTCGCGCTCGATGTGCTTGACCTTGTCGTAGTACAGGCTGCCACTGGGCGTCAGCACCATACTGCGCGTGGTACGCGCCAGCAGGCGCACCTGCAGGTGGGCTTCCAGGCGGGCGATATTCTGGCTCACCGCGGCGGCGCTCAAGCCCAGGCTGCGAGCGCCACCGGCGATGCTGCCGGCCTCGACCACCTTGATGAAACTCTTGATCGAACCGAGCAGGTTCATGACGGAGATCCGGTTATTCGTAAGATCTTCTTTATAAAGACCTAAGTCCAGCTCGTCTACCGCAGCCCGATAGCGCCTTGCTAGGCTGCCCCCTCACCCACCAGAAGGAGTCAGCATGACCTTCCAGACCAGCGCCCGCAGCCGGCGCAAACTCGGCGTTCGCGCCACCCCCTACGTGTTTGCCTTCTACATGTCGGCAATCATGGCTTTGTTGATGTGCTTCGTGATTACCGCCGCCAACGCAGGCATCAACGAGCAGTACCTGGGCAACGTGCTCAAAGCCTATCAACTGGCCATGCCAGTAGCCTTTGCCTGTGTGCTGGTGGTGCGCCCGATCGTGCTCAAGCTGGTGGCCTGGACCGTGCACCCGAGCCACTGACGCCGCTCAGGGCTGGGAAGCAATGGCCTTTTCAATCGCCGCCTTGAACGCCGGGTCATCCGGCTTGGTCAGGCTGGTGAAATTGGCCACAACCTTGCCCTGGCGATCAACCACGTACTTGTAGAAATTCCACTTCGGCGCACTGCTCTGCGCGGCCAGTTCCTTGAACAGCGGCGCGGCATCGTCGCCACGCACGGGCCGGGCCTGGGTCATGGTGAAGGTCACGCCATAGTTGGCGTAGCAGACCTTGGCGGTTTTCTCGGCATCGGCGTCTTCCTGCTTGAAGTCGTTGGACGGCACCCCGAGCATTTCCAGGCCCTGTTCGTGGTACTCCTTGTAGACGCTTTCAAGCCCTTCGAACTGCGGGGCAAAGCCGCAATAGCTGGCGGTATTGACCACCACCAGCGGCTTGCCGGCAAAGCGCTGGCACAGGTCGATCTGCTCCTTGCCGCGCAGCTCCGGCAACGAGCCCTTGAGCAGCGCCGGGCAATCGGCGGCCAGGGCATTGGCCGCAGCGGCCAAGGTCAACAACGGAACCAACATCCAGCGTGCGCGCATCGTCTCTCTCCCTCGAACGTTCCCGAAGTATTCAGAGTACTCCTAGCACACGCCCATGCCCAACTGCATCAACGCCAGGCCGCCCTCATGCCAGCCCCACCAGGCCAGCGCCAGCAGCAATAGCGCGGCGAGGCCGAGCACGCTGCCAATGGCGACCCGCTTCATGCTGCCTGCGCCTGCAAGCGCGCCACCGGGCGTTCGCGTACCGGCCAGTTCAGCGCTGCGGCGAGCAGACTGAGGAGGATGGAAATCTGCCAGACCAAATCGTAGTTGCCGGTGCGGTCATACACCACCCCGCCCAGCCAGCCGCCTAGAAATGCCCCCAACTGATGGAACAGGAAGACGATACCGCCGAGCATCGACAAATTGCGCACACCAAACAGGGTGGCCACGGTGCCGTTGGTCAAGGGTACGGTCGACAGCCACAGCAGGCCCATGGCAATGCCGAACAGGTAGGCGCTGAACTGGCTGATTGGCGCCCACAGGAACAACACGATGACCACCGCGCGCAGCAGGTACAGCGCGGTCAGCAACCGCGGCTTGGACATGCGCCCGCCCAGCCAGCCGGCGGTGTAGGTGCCGACGATATTGAACAGCCCGACCAGCGCCAGCACTGTGGTGCCGATGGTCGCCGGCAGGTGCTGGTCGACCAGGTAGGCCGGCAGGTGCACGCCGATGAACACCACCTGGAAGCCACAGACGAAAAAGCCCAGGGCCAGCAGCCAGAAACCGGAGTGCGAGCAGGCTTCGCGCAGGGCCTGGCCGAGGGTCTGGTCATTGCCCTGACTGGGCAGCGGACGATCACGCAGCAGCCCTACCAGCGGCACGATAAAGGCCACCAGCAAACCCAGCACCAGCAAGGCCGCCGACCAGCCCAGCCAGCCGATCAGGCCGAGCGTACCCGGCAGCATGGCGAACTGGCCGAAGGAGCCGGCGGCGCTGGCAATGCCCATGGCCATGCTGCGTTTTTCTGGCGGCACGGCACGGCCAACCACGCCGAGGATCACCGAAAACGAGGTGCCCGACAGGCCGATACCGATCAACAAACCGGCACTGAGCGACAGGGTCAGGGCCGAGTCGGACATGCCCATCAGCACGAGGCCGGCGGCATAAAGAATACCGCCGACCATCACCACCTTGGCAGCACCGAGGCGATCGGCCAGGGCTCCGGCAAACGGCTGGGCCAGGCCCCAGATCAGGTTCTGCAAGGCAATGGCAAAGGCAAACACGCCGCGGCCCCAGCCAAAGTCGGCGCTCATCGGCGCCAGGAACAGGCCAAAGCCGTGCCGCACGCCCAGCGACAAGGCCAGGATCAGCGCCGCGCCAAGCAGAATCCACCCACTGGTTCGCCATACTGATGTCATTTTTGTTGTCTCCAGTGCCGCAAGGTTATGCGGGTATATACCCGCTTATACTCGTAAAAAGCTCAGGCCAACAGCTCCAGCAGGCGCACCAGTTCGTCACGCTGACCTTCGCCGAGGGTCTCGATCAAGCCGCTTTGCGCTTGCTCCCAGGCCGGCTCCGCCGCTTGCAGGCGTGCCCGGCCCTGCTCGGTCAGCAACACGATACGGTTGCGCAGGTCCTGCCCTTCGGCCAGGGCCACCAGGCCCTCGGCTTCCAGTACCCGCAGGTTGCGCCCCAAGGTGCTGCGGTCCAGGCCCATGGCCTCGGCCAGGGTGGAAATACTCGGTTGATCCAGGCGGCGTAAATGACGCAACAGGGAAAACTGCGCGACATTGATCCCGAAGCCTTCGAGGGCCTCGTCGTAGTGTCGGCTCACCCCTCGGGCGGCGCGACGCAGGTGGGTGCAGATGCATTCGCTGGTCAACATAATGCGTGTATATACCCGCACTTTGGCAACTGCAAGCTTTTATTCGCCGCTCACAGCACCAAAGCGATCAATACCGCCAGCTCCAGCAGCTCGAGCAGGGCCCCGGCGGTATCACCGGTGGTGCCACCCAGACGGCGCACCATCACGTGGCGCAGCCAGGCGAAGACGATGGCGGCAACCAGCAGCACCCCTATACCCTTGAACCCTGCCAGCAGCACACAGGCCAACGCACTGACGAGCATCACCAGCTGGCCCGCCCGACGCGGCAAATGATCGGCAAGCGCCTGGCCGAGCCCGCCGCTGCGCACATAGGGCGTGCACAGGAACAAGCCCAGTAACCCCGCGCGGCCGACCAGCGGTGCGAGCAACAGCAGCAGCCCGTCACCGCGCTCGATCAACGCCAGTAAGGCGCAGAACTTGAGCAACAGCACCAGTACCAGGGTGACCACGGCAATCGGCCCGCTGCGCGGGTCTTTCATGATCAGCAAGGTACGTTCGCGGTCGCCGAAACCGCCGAGCCAGGCATCGGCGCTGTCGGCCAGGCCGTCCAGGTGCAAGGCGCCGCTGAGCAGCACCCAGGCGCTGAGCAGCAAGGCGGCGTGCAACAGCACCGGGCTACCGGCCAGCAGCGCGTTCCCCCCCCAGAGCACCACCCCGAACAACAGCCCTACCAGCGGGTAAAACAGCAATGAGCGGCCCATTTGTTCCGGCGCCGGCATGCCCGGCAGGCGCACCGGCAAGCTGCTGAGAAACTGCAGGGCGATCCAGAACCCCAGCATCTCAGCACACCTCGCGCAGGCTGCCGTCGGCCAGCAGTTCCAGGCGGCACAAGGCGCCATGGACCACTTCGACCTGCAGCAGCTGTTCACGCGGCAGGCCACGGGCGCGGGCCAGCAACAGGCGCATGACGCCGCCGTGGGTGACCAGCAGCAACTGCTGGCCGGCATGGGCCTGGTGCAAGGTGCTGATGGCCTGCAACACCCGTACGGAGAAATCCGCCACCGGCTCGCCACCTGGCGGTGTGTAGGCATAAGGATCAGCCCAGAACCGGCCGAGCTCGGCTTCATGGGTGAGCATCAGCGCTGCCGCGCTGCGCCCTTCCCACTCACCAAAATGCAGCTCTTGCAGCCCCGGCGCCAGCTGCAGCGGCAGGTTCAACTGCGCGCCCAGCTCCTGGGCAAAGCGTGCGCAGCGCTGCAATGGCGAGCTGACCAATGCATCCCAAGGGCCGGCATCACTCACCGCCGCGCGCATCTGCGCCCAGCCCTTGTCAGTCAGGGCATCGTCGAGGCTACCGCGCAGGCCGCCGCCCAGTTCGGTTTCTCCGTGGCGCAGCAGGTCGATGATCATGCCGGGCGATCCGCTACCGCAGCTTCGGCGAAGGTCGCCATCTGCCCGTGCAGGTCACAGGCCAGGCGCAATAGCGGCACCGCCAGTGCCGCACCACTGCCCTCGCCCAGGCGCAGGCCCAGCTCCAGCAGCGGCCCGGCGTCGAGTTCGGCGAGCACCCGGCGATGACCGGGCTCGGCGCCGCGATGGCCGAACAGCAGCCAGTCGCGGCAACCCGGATTGATACGCGTCGCCACCAGCGCGGCAACGGTGCAGATAAACCCATCCACCAGCACCGCAACACCAGCCTGGGCGCAACCCAGGTAGGCGCCGACCAGCGCGGCGATCTCGAAACCACCAAAACACAACAGCCGCTGCAGCGGGTCGTCGCCAAGATTGGCATGCTGCAGCAAGGCGCGCTCGATGACCTCGGCCTTGTGCCGCACACCGGCGGCGTCCAGGCCGGTACCCGGACCACTGAGCTCGCTGGCCGGGCAGCCGAGCACGGCGCAGGCCAGGGCGCTGGCGGCGGTGGTGTTGCCGATACCCATCTCGCCGCCGATAAACAACCGGGCGCCGCTGGCGGCTGCGCGCAGGGCACTCTCGCGCCCGCCTTGCAGAGCCTGCAGGCATTGTTCGTAGGTCATCGCCGGTACCTGGGCGAAGTTGGCCGTGCCCGGGCCGACGCGTAGGTGGCGCACGCCCGGCAGGTCCAGGGCCAGGTCGATGGTACCCAGGTCGATCACTTCCAGTTGAGCATTCAGCTGCCGCGCCAGCACGCTGATCGCAGCGCCGCCGCTGACGAAATTGAGCAGCATCTGCCCGGTCACCGCCTGCGGGTAAGCCGAGATGCCTTCGGCGACCACACCGTGATCGCCGGCAAAAATCGCGATCCACACCTGCTCGACGCTCGGCTTGAGCTGGCCTTGCAAGCCGGCCAGTTGCACTGCCAGCTGCTCCAGGCGACCCAGCGAGCCTGCCGGCTTGGTCAGTTGCTGTTGCCGCGCCAGGGCCTGTTCGCGAACAATCGGGTCGACAGCTCGACAGGCTTCACGCCACCAGGTGTGACTCATAGTGCAGGTCCTTTCAGGGTAAGCGGCAAGCCGGCGACAGTCAGCACCACGCGCTGGCAGCGCTCGGCAATGGCCTGGTGCAGCGCGCCTGCTTCATCGACATAACGGCGGGTCAGCTCGCCCATGGGCACCACGCCCAGGCCGGTTTCGTTGCTGACCAGAATGATTTCGCCCGGCAACGCTGCCAGGCACTCGAGCAGCGCCGTGCGTTCGGCCGCCAGGCGCTCAGGGTTGTCGAGCATCAGCAGGTTGGTCAGCCACAGGGTCAGGCAATCGACCAGCAGGCAGCGCTCGGCACTGGCAGTGGCACGCAGCACCCGCGCCAACTCCAGCGGCTCTTCGATCAATCCCCACTCGGCCGGACGCCGCTCGCGGTGCAACTGCACCCGTGCATTCATCTCGCCGTCGAGCGGTTCGCTGGTGGCGATGTAGGTGACCGCCAGGCCGCTCTGCACCGCCAGTTGTTCGGCCAGGCGGCTCTTGCCCGAACGGGCGCCGCCAAGGATCAGGTTGAGCATTTCAGTTCTGTCCGCAGAGTTGGCGCAGGCGCGCGGTGTCCAGGTGCTGCTCGACCAGGTCGGCCAGGCGCTCGATGTCGCGTTCGCGCAGGGCGTGGTAGTCGATCTGCTCGACCTCCTGCAGCCCGGCCCAGCGCAACAGCGCGGCGCAGCAATGCGGCGCCTCGAACAGGCCATGCAGGTAGGTGGCGAGGATCTGCCCGTCGGCGCTGATGGCGCCATCGGCGCGGCCGCCGTCGAGCAACACCGCCGGGCGCTCCAGCGCCGGCCCCTGGGTTACCCCGGCATGAATCTCGTAGCCGCTGATGGCCGCCTGCTCCAGCTGCAGGGTGCCGGCGACATTGCGCAGCTGCTTTTCGGCTTCGAGCACGGTGACAAAATCCAGCAGACCGAGGCCATCGCTGGCTCCTGCTGGGCCTTCCAGGCCCAAGGGGTCTTCCACCCGCTGGCCGAGCATCTGCAGCCCGCCGCAAATGCCCAGGACCTTGCCGCCGTAACGCAGGTGGCGACTGATCGCCTGGTCCCAACCACGCTCACGCAATTGCGCCAGGTCGCCGCGCACGCTCTTGGAGCCAGGCAAAATGATCAGGTCAGCGGGCGGAATCGGCTGACCGGGGCCGATAAACTGCAGATCGACCTGCGGGTGCAGGCGCAGCGGGTCGAAATCGGTGTGGTTGCTGATGCGCGGCAGCACCGGCACGATCACCTTGAGCTGGCGCCCGGCCTTGAGGCCCTGGCGCTGGTCGATACCGTCTTCGGCTTCCAGGTGCAGGTCCAGCACATAGGGCAGCACGCCCAGCACTGGCTTGCCGGTACGTTCTTCAAGCCAGTCCAGACCCGGCTGGAGCAAGGCGATATCGCCACGAAAACGGTTGATGACAAAGCCTTTGACCCGCGCCTGTTCGCTCGTCGAGAGCAGCTCCAAAGTGCCGACCAGGTGTGCAAACACCCCGCCCCGATTGATGTCGGCAATCAGGATCACCGGGCAGTCGACTGCCTCGGCAAAGCCCATGTTGGCAATGTCGCCGGCACGCAGGTTGATTTCAGCCGGCGAGCCGGCGCCTTCGACCATTACCACCGGATAGGCCGCGCTCAGGCGCTGGTGCGAAGCCAGCACGGCCTGCATGGCGATGGCCTTGTAGTCGTGATAGGCCACGGCGTTCATGCTGGTGACCGCGCGGCCATGGACGATCACCTGGGCGCCGGTGTCGCTGTTGGGCTTGAGCAGCACCGGGTTCATGTCGGTGTGGGGCGCCAGGCCCGCGGCCTGCGCCTGCACCGCCTGGGCGCGGCCGATCTCGCCGCCCTCGGCGGTCACGGCACTGTTGAGCGCCATGTTCTGCGGCTTGAACGGCACCACGGCAATGCCCTGGCGCAACAGCCAGCGGCACAGCGCGGTCACCAGGGTGCTTTTGCCGGCATCGGAGGTGGTGCCCTGCACCATCAGGGTGGTCATGCTTGTTCCTTGCGGTAATCGCTGAAAGCCTGGGCCAGGCGCTGAAAGTCCGGTTCACTGGCCGGCAGGCCGAAACGCAGGCTCGGCGGCTGGCTGAACAGGCGCAGGAGGATGCCGCGCCGGGCCATGAATTCATGCAGGCGCGGCGCCTGCTCGGTGACCAGGTACTGGAACAGGTCGCAGCTGCCGCTGGGGGCGAAACCTGCCGCACTGAGCACCTCGGCCAGGCGCTGGCTGGCAGCGGCGCAGCGGATGATCTGCTGCTGATGGGCGGCGCCGTCGAGCAGGCAGGCCTGGCCGAGGATCCGCGTCGGGCCGCTGATGGTCCAGGGCCCGAGCTGTTCGGCGAGCAGTTGCAACAACTGGCGCTCGGCCAGAACAAAGCCCAGGCGTACGCCGGCCAAGCCGAAGAACTTGCCGAACGAGCGCAGCACGATCAACCCGCTGCGCTCGGCATGGGCGCCAATGCTGTGTTGCGGGGTGTTGTCCATGAACGCTTCATCAACCAGCAGCCAGCCGCCACGGCGGGCCAGGCGACCATGCCATTCCAGCAGTTGCTCGGCAGCAATCAGCTGCCCGGTGGGGTTGTTGGGGTTGACCACCACCAGCACGTCGAGGCTGTCGAGGTAATAATCGACCTGGTCCAGCGGCAACTCGCGCACCCGGTGCCCAGCGCGGCGCCAGCCTTCGGCGTGTTCGGCGTAGCACGGCGACAGCACCCCGACCGTGCCGGGGCGACGCAGGCGTGGCAAAGCCTGGATCGCCGCCTGGGAGCCGGCCACTGGCAACAGTTGCTCGACCTGATAGTAATCACGGGCCGCCTGCTCGAGGCCGTCTTCGGTTTCGGGCAAGCGCGCCCAGGCCCGCAGCGGAATTTCGGGGATGGAATAAGACCACGGGGCGATGCCGCTGGACAGGTCCAGCCAGTCTTCGCGGGCGATGCCGTATTGCTGCACTGCGCGTTGCAGGCGACCACCGTGTTCAAGCATAGAATTCAGCCCCCAGGCACAACAGCAGCAACCACAACCACACGCCCTGGCAAACCAGGCGCCAACCGCGTTCGATGGCGTCGGCATCGGCCTGCGGGCCTTCGCCCAGTTGCGGGCGCTCGTGCAACTCGCCGTGATACACCGCCGGCCCGCCCAGCTCGATGCCCAGGGCTCCGGCCCCGGCCGCCATCACCGGCCCGGCATTGGGGCTGTCCCACAACGGCGCCTGGCGCCGCCAGCAGCTCAGGGCCAGGCGGGTCTTGCCCAGCAGCGCGTAAGTCAGCGCCACCAGGCGTGCCGGAATATAGTTGAGCACATCGTCGATCTTCGCCGCAGCCCAGCCAAAACGCTCGAAGCGTTCATTACGATAGCCCCACATGGCGTCGAGGGTGTTGCTCAGGCGATAGAGCACCACCCCCGGTACGCCGGCAACGACAAACCAGAACAGCGCGGCGAACACCGCATCGCTGCCGTTCTCCAGCACCGACTCGGTGGCGGCGCGGGCCACGGCGGTTTCGTCCAGCTCGCGGGTTTCGCGGCTGACCAGATAACCGACGCGCTGGCGGGCTTTTTCCAGGTCGCCCTGGCGCAGGGCTTCGGCCACCGGCGTTACGTGCTCGCCAAGGCTGCGCAGGCCAAGGGCGCAGTACAGCGCCAAAACTTCAATCAGCCAGCCAATGTACGGCAGCCAGGACAACAGCATGGCGATGAAGGTCAGCGGCACCACCGCCAGGAACCAGGCGCTGACGCCGTGGCTGCGCCAGCCTCGGCCGCCGGCATTCAAGCGCTGTTCAAGGCGCCCGGCCAGGCGCCCGAAGGCTACCAGCGGATGCCGGCGCTTGGGCTCGCCCAGCAGCGCATCCAGCGCCACCCCGGCCACTGTCAGCAACGCCACGCTCATCAAGACTCCCCCCACTGGTTTTCAAACAGCATGTCGTGCAGCGGCCGCGCTGTGGTCCAGCCTTCAAGCACCAGCATCGGCGCCGGGTAAAATTCGTGAACCGGGCCCAGGCAGAGGATTGCCAACGGCTTGGCACCGGCCGGCATGCCGAGCAACTCGGCCAGGGCCCGGGGCTCGAACAGCGACACCCAGCCCATGCCCAGACCTTCGGCGCGGGCCGCCAGCCACAAGTTCTGGATCGCACAGGACAACGACGCCAGGTCCATCTCCGGCAAGGTCCGGCGGCCGAAAATGTGCGCTTCGCGCCCATCCATCAGCGCCGCCACCAGCAGCTCGGCGCAGTCGTTGATGCCTTCGACCTTGAGTTTCATGAAGTCATCGGAGCGCTCGCCGAGCGCCTGCGCTGTACGCAGACGCTCCTCTTCCACCAGGGCCTGGATCCGCTGGCGCAGTTCGCGCTGGGTGATACGGATGAAACGCCAGGGCTGCATCAGCCCGACACTGGGCGCCTGGTGCGCGGCCTCAAGCAGGCGCGCGAGCAACTCGGGGGCGACTTCGCCGCCACTGAAGTGACGCATGTCGCGACGCTCGCCGATGGCGCGGTAGACCGCCGCACGTTCGGCCTCGGTAAAAGCATGTTCAGTCATGGACACAGCAGCGCCGCCGACGCCTGGGGGTTGGAAGCAAAATAGAAATGCACGTAGGAGGCGGTCAAGCGCCCCTGGCGGTACACCGCCTCGGCACCACGACCACCGTTGGGGCTCTGGCCGCGGGCAACCGGCTCAAGCTCGGTATGGGTCAGCGAATGATGATAGGTGTGCCCGCGCAAGGTGCCTTCAGGCAGTTCTACGGCCTGCAGGGCCAAGGCGGCCAGGCGCTTTTGCATCACTGCCTCGCCTGCCAGCAGGCCGAGCAGTTCGGCACGCTCGCCGGCAACATCGGTGAGCGCATCAAGCAGGTAGAGCATGCCGCCGCATTCGGCGAGCAACGGCTTGCCGGCGTGATGATGGGCGCGGATAGCCTCGAGCATCGGTGTGTTGGCCGCCAGCGCCTGGTGATGCAATTCGGGGTAACCGCCAGGCAGATACAAGCTGTCGGCTGGCGGCAAGTTTGTGTCATGCAGCGGCGAGAAAAACGCCAGCTGCGCGCCCATGGCCCGCAGCAGGTCGAGGTTGGCGCCATAGGTAAAGGCAAAGGCTTCGTCGCGGGCAACCGCAATGCGCACGCCTTGCAGCAACGGCTCGATGGCAAACTCGGTCGGCGCGGCAAAGCGCACTGCTGGCGGCAACGCCGCATCGCAACTGGCGCCCAGGGCCGCTGCGGCCGCATCCAGCCGCGCATCAAGGTCGTTCAGTTCACTGGCTTGCACCAGCCCCAGGTGACGGCTCGGCAATTCGATGCCGGTTTCTCGCGACAGCCCACCGTACCAGCGCAGCCCCTCGGTCAGGCTGCCTTCAAGCAGCTGGGCATGGCGCAGGGTACCGACACGGTTGGCCAACACCCCGGCAAACGGCAGGTCCGGCTGATAGCGCGCCAGGCCCAGGGCCAGGGCGCCGAAGGTCTGGGCCATGGCGGTGCCATCGATCACCGCCAGCACCGGCACGCCAAAATGCCGGGCCAGGTCGGCGCTCGATGGCGTGCCGTCGAACAGGCCCATGACCCCTTCGATGAGGATCAGGTCGGCCTCGCCCGCCGCCTCCCACAATAGCCGGCGGCTTTCCTGCTCGCCGACCATCCACAGGTCGAGCTGATACACCGGCGCACCACTGGCGCGCTCGAGGATCATCGGGTCAAGAAAGTCCGGGCCGCACTTGAACACGCGGACCTTGCGCCCCTGGTTGCGATGCAGGCGCGCCAGTGCGGCGGTCACCGTGGTCTTGCCCTGGCCGGAGGCCGGTGCGGCGATCAATACCGCCGGGCAATGGCGCGCATCACTCATAGTTCGACGCCCTTCTGGGCGCGGATGCCGGCCTGGAAGGCGTGCTTGATCATGCCCATTTCGGTGACGGTGTCGGCCAGTTCGATCATTTCGTCTTTGGCCGCGCGACCGGTGACGATCACGTGCTGCATCGGCGGGCGCGCCTGCAGGTCGCTGAGCACCTGGTCGAGGTCGAGGTAGCCGTGCTTGAGGGCGATGTTCAGTTCATCAAGCACCACGAAGGCGATCGACGGGTCCTGGAGCATCTGCCGCGACACTGCCCAGGCAGCTTCGGCGGCAGCGATGTCGCGCTGGCGGTCCTGGGTTTCCCAGGTAAAGCCCTCGCCCATCACGTGGTAGCGCACCTGCTCGGGAAAGCGCCGGAAGAACAGCTCTTCGCCAGTGCTGTTGCGGCCCTTGATGAACTGCACCACGCCGCACTGCATGCCGTGGCCCATGGCCCGGGCGAGCATGCCGAAGGCCGAACTGCTCTTGCCCTTGCCGTTGCCGGTAAGTACCAGCAGCAAGCCGCATTCGTTGGGCGAGTTGGCGATGCGCTCGTCGATCACGGCCTTTTTGCGCTGCATGCGCGCCAGGTGGCGTTCGTCGCGCTCGGTGGATTCAGTCATGAGGTTCTCCGCAAACCACTGTCGGCCGATCTCACCGAACGCAGCAGCCGACGGCTGCTCAGCGTATCGAAGGAACGGGCGTGACAGATGAATGGATATGGCAGACGGAAAACGCGCAGGGCTGCGGCACAGGCCGGAGGAACCGCGCATCACCCTCCGTGATGCCGTTGGCTGTTACAGGCCGGTCTCCGGGCTTGTGAGCGGGGCCATCGACACCCGGGGCTACGCGCCTTCCCGGGCATGAATGCCCAGTGGCCCTGCACAGCCTTGACTCACCTACCGTTGCGGGGGCAGCGCCGGATTCGCGCGTTTTACGCGCCCACCGGCTTCCCTGTTTCACCCTGCCAGGCCATCGCCTGCAGAGCACCTGAAACAAGTCGCGAAGGTTAGAGGGTTGCACCCGGAGCGTCAATGAAAGGCGCTGCACTGGCCTGGATCAATGGCGCCTTTGTCATCTTGTGCAACACTGACTTCAGTGATATCAAATAGCCATACCTCGGCTGTACTCGATCACAACTATAAGGGAGAGCAGCATGCAAGGCCTGATCATCAATAATGCGCGCCTGGAGTTCCTGCGCCCGGCCCTGGAACGCTGGGTCGATTGCATCGACCGCTTCAACCAGACCCTCGGTGACGGTGAGGCGCCCTATTGGCACGGCGCCCAGGCCAACCTCGGGCTGCTCTCGGCCGCCGCCTGGCAGGCCGAGCTGGTGACCCTGCAGCAGCACCAGAGCAAGAAGCAGCGCGATGACGGCGATCGCGAAGGCCGCTGCGACCTGTACATCGCCAACCGCGAAGAGGCCGCCTACCTGCAGGCCAGCCAGCGCTGGCCACGCATCGCCAAGCTCGACCTGAATAACGCCCTGGGCGAAACCGTCCAGGCTGCTCGGCAAATTGCCGCGCCCAGCCAGCTTAAAGTCGCTGCGTTGTTCGCCAGCCCCTGGAAAGCCGGCCAGCACGCCAGCCCCGAAGAGCTGCAGGACCTGGTCGACGACCTGCAAAAGCATAACGCCTGCGCCATCGCCTGGTACTTTCCCTACGCCTACCGCAAGCTGCACAACGAAGCCGGCCAGTATCACCCCGGCATCACCCTGTTGCTCAAGCAGGCCTGACCCGGGGAACCTCCCACGCCTGGCGTGCCTCTACTGGCAATAGCGGCCATCATTGCGAGGGAAACGACATGGGTATCAAGCCGATTGCACTGCTGCTGGCAGTGACTGCGGGGTTAAGCGGCTGCGGCGAGAACGCCCGCCTTGAGGTCAGCGACGGGGTCGGCCCGTCGCCGCAATTGCCCGAACCGAACAAGACCCTGATCCCCACCGTCAACATCGCCCCCGCCATTGGCTGGCCCCAGGGCATGACGCCCAAGGCCGCGCCCGGCACCCAGGTGGCGGCCTTCGCCGCAGGCCTGGACCACCCGCGCTGGCTCTATGCCCTGCCCAACGGCGACATCCTGGTGGCTGAAACCAATGCTCCGCCCAAGCCCGATGACGGCAAGGGTATTCGCGGTTGGGTGATGGGCAAGGTCATGGACCGCGCCGGCGCCGGCGTGCCCAGCGCCAACCGCATCAGCCTGCTACGCGACAGCGACCACGACGGCGTGGCGGAAACCCGCACGGCGTTTATCGAGAACCTCAATTCACCGTTCGGCATGGCCCTGGTCGGAAATGACTTCTACGTCGCCGACACCGATCGCCTGCTGCGCTTTCACTATGAACCCGGCGCGACTTCGATCAAGGGCCCGGGTACAGCCGTGGCCGAACTACCAGGCGGCACGCTGAACCATCACTGGACCAAGAACGTGATCGCCAGCCGTGACGGCAAGAAGCTTTACGTTACCGTCGGCTCCAACAGCAATGTCGGCGAGAACGGCATGGACCAGGAAAAAGGCCGCGCGGCGATCTGGGAAGTCGACCCGGCCAGCGGCCAGACGCGGATCTTCGCCTCGGGCCTGCGCAACCCCAACGGCCTGGCCTGGGAGCCGCACACCGGACAGCTGTGGACCGCGGTCAACGAGCGTGACGAGATCGGCAGCGACCTGGTGCCCGACTACATTACCTCGGTCAAGGATGGCGGCTTCTATGGCTGGCCCTACAGCTATTACGGCCAGCACATCGATCAGCGGGTCAACCCGTCTGATCCGAACCTGGTGGCCAGCGCCATTGCCCCGGACTATGCGGTGGGGCCGCACACGGCGTCGCTGGGCCTGACCTTCGCCGAAGCAGGGGTGCTGCCGGCACCGTTCGAGCAAGGCGCGTTCATTGGCCAGCATGGCTCGTGGAACCGCAAGCCGCACAGTGGCTACAAGGTGATCTTCGTACCCTTCAGCACTGCCGGCAAACCTGCGGGCAAGCCGATCGACGTGCTCAGCGGGTTTCTCAATGATGAAGGCAAGGCCATGGGCCGGCCGGTCGGGGTGATCAACGATCAGCGCGGCGGGCTGCTGGTAGCCGATGATGTCGGGAACACGATCTGGCGGGTGAGCAAGGCCCGGTAAGCCGGGGGAGCTCAGCGTTTGCGGCAGAGGGTCAGGCCATCGCCAATCGGCAGCATCGACAGGTCCACCCGTGGGTCGTCCTTGAGCGTGCGGTTCAAGGCCTGAATGGCGCGGGTGTCTTCGCTGTGCGGGTTTTGCTCAAGCACCCGCCCGCTCCACAAGGTGTTGTCGAACAGTACCAGCCCGCCCACTCGCAGCAGGCGCAGGGCCTCTTCCAGATAGTGCGGGTAGTTGGCCTTGTCGGCATCGATGAAGATCAGGTCGTAGCGCGCTGATGGCAGTGTCGCCAGGGTCTGCAACGCCGGTGCCAGGCGTAGCTCGATGCGCTCGGCGACTCCAGCCTCCTGCCAGTAGCGCCAGGCCACGGCGTTGTAGCTGCCCTCAAGGTCGCAACAAAGCAACTGCCCATGCTCCATGGCCTGAGCCATGCACAAAGCGCTGTAGCCGGTGAAAGTACCCACCTCGATCACCCGCTCGGCACCGATCAGGCGCACCAGCAGCGCCAGCAACTGGCCTTGCTCCGGTGCCACCTGCCAGCGTGCTTCGGCCAGGGCCTGGGTTTCTTCACGCAAACGGGCGAGCAACGGCGTCTCGCGCAGCGACACGCTTTGCAGGTAGTGGTAGAGGGGGTCGTCGAGGTAGAGCGTCTGGGCGGTCATCGTCTACCTCGCACAGGTCAGGGGTTGCGCGCCAGGTGCGCTGGCTGCAGCACCCGCTTGGCGTTCAGGTAGGTCTTTTGCCAATAGCTGTTGGACAGGTAGTCCAGGCGCACCGTTCCGCCGGTGGCCGGGGCATGGACGAAGCGCCCTTCGCCGACATAGATACCGGCATGGCTGACCTGCGAGCCACCATTGGTGGCAAAGAACACCAGGTCGCCGGACTGCAGGTCGTTGCGCTCGATGCTCGGTGCGCGGATGCCGATCATCTCCCGGGTCGAACGCGGCAACGAGATGCCCGCAGCATCACGATAGACGTAGCCAATCAGGCCGCTGCAGTCGAAACCCGAATCCGGGGTGTTGCCGCCCCAACGGTACGGCGTGCCGACCAGGCCGAGGGCGCGGAACAGCACGTCTTCGGCAACCGGGGAGAAATACACTTGCGGGGCCATGACTGCCGGCTCGACCACTTTACGCGGGGCCGGGGCATGACTTGAGCAGGCACCGAGCAGTGCTGCGAGGGAAAGTAGAGCGAAGCGCGCCATCATCGCCATGGTCAGAACATCCTGTCTGAAGCCGCTTCGGCCAAGAGCCGAAAAGAGTTGAGAATTTAGATTAGACGCTTTCTGTAAACACGCACGGCGACGAGCTTTTCAGCTACGTCGCCGTGGTCAAACCTGTCGAAGGATCAGTTGCGCGAGAGCGTGGTCGCGGCCGGAGCCATGGCCAGTGCACGCTTGGCTTCGATGAAGGTCTTGCTCCAGTAGCGATCACCGAGCTTGTCGATGCGCACGCCACCGCTGCGGCGGCTGCTGGAGTGGATGAACTGATCGTCGCCGAGGTAGATACCGGCGTGGCTGACGCGGCCGCGACCATTGGTGCTGAAGAACAGCAGGTCGCCTGGCTTGAGGTTGTTGCGAGCAACCAGCGGGGCCTTGACGTTGATCATTTCGCGGGTAGAGCGCGGCAGGTTGAGGCCGGCTTCTTCGCGGAACAGGTAGCCGATGAAGCCGCTGCAATCAAAGCCGGTGTTCTCGGAGGTACCACCGAAACGGTAGCGGGTACCGATCAGCGACATGCCGCGCTCGAGAATGTTGTCGGCCAGGGCTGGCAGCTGGTAAGGCTTGCTGCTGGAGAAATCTTGCAGCTCTTCTTCGGTGGCCAGCTCTTCCTCGAACGTCGCCTGGACGGAGGACTTGGTCGAAACCTGAGCGGAAACCGGTTGCTGCTGAACCTGCTGCTGCGATACGGGACCGGTGGTCGCGCAGCCAAAAAGCAGGGTCACGAGTGCGAGGGGCACGAGGGGTGCGAAGCGATTTAGCATGGGCACGACCGTGTCTGGAATTTAAAGAAGTCGAGACTATGCCTTCTATCGCATCGATTTGCAAATTCAATCGAAAAAAATGTGACTTTTATGTGCCGAGGCTCTAGCCCCTGCCTTACCAGCCCAAAGTTTCTTTCAAGAACGGGATGGTGAGCTTGCGTTGAGCCTGCAAAGAGGCCTGGTCGAGGCGCTCGAGCAGATCGAACAGTGCGCTCATGCTGCGGGTGCCACGGGTGAGGATGAAGTGCCCGACCTCGTCGGTCAGGTGCAGGCCGCGGCGCGAAGCACGCAATTGCAGGGCGCGCAGCTTGTCTTCGTCCGACAGCGCACGCATCTGGAAGATCAGCGCCAGGGTCAGGCGCGACTTGAGGTCGGCGAGCTTGATCGGCAGTTCGCGGGGCGAGCTGGAGGCAGCCAGCAACAGGCGCCGACCACTGTCGCGCAGGCGATTGAAGAGGTGGAACATGGCCTCTTCCCACTCCGGCTTGCCGGCAATGACATGCAGGTCGTCGAGGCAGACCAGTTCGTACTGTTCGAGGTTGTCGAGCAATTCGACGCCGCGATCGAGCAATTGCGCCAGGGGCAGGTACACCGCCGGTTCACCCAGTTGCTCGAAGCGCAGGCAGGCGGCCTGCAGCAGGTGGGTGCGGCCCACGCCCTGTTTGCCCCACAGGTAGATCAGGCTTTCGGTCCAGCCGGCGTCGGCTTCGCAGAGTCGCTCGACGTAGCCCAAAGCGGCGGCGTTGGCACCCGGATAGTAGTTGATGAAGGTGGCGTCATCACGCAGACGCACACCCAGGGGCAACTGGATCGGTTTCATGCTGGCTGGGCAGTTCCGGGGAACCGCAAGGGGCCTTTTGTGAAAAGTCTGCAAAGTTTATACCCGTGGAGCCCCTCGCACAATCGGCGCAGACCACAAGTAAAATCAAAGGCTTGCATTAGCGGGTAAAGGCCAATGCAAGCCAGGTGCTATCAAGCTAGAGATCCGGGTCGATTTCGCCCGCGTAGATATCCGACTCTTTATACAGGTCATGCACATGGCGCAGCAGCACCATGATCACCGCCGCCACCGGCAAGGCCAGCAACACCCCGGTAAAACCGAACATCTCGCCACCGGCCAGGATCGCGAAGATCACCGCCACCGGGTGCAGGCCAATGCGATCGCCCACCAGCAGCGGTGTCAGCACCATGCCTTCGAGCGCCTGGCCGACCATGAATACGGCTGCGATGCCGAGCAAAGGATAAGGGTCGCCGCCAAACTGGAACAGCCCGGCAATCATCGCCGCGCCGATACCAATAATGAAGCCCATGTACGGCACGATCGCCGCCAGGCCCGCCAGCAGGCCGATCAGCAAGCCCAGCTCCAGGCCCACCAGCATCAGCCCCGAGGCATAGATGATACCCAGGGCCAGCATCACCAGCAGCTGGCCACGGACGAAGGCGCCCAGCACTTCGTGACACTCACCAGCCAGGGCCACCACCCGTTCCTCGCGCTGGCGCGGCAGCAGGCTGCGGATCTTGGCCATCATCAGGTCCCAGTCGCGCAGCAGGTAGAAGCTCACCACCGGGATCAGCACCAGGTTGGCCAGCCAGCCAATCAGGGCCAGGCCCGAAGCCGTGGCCTGGGACAGGATGACCCCGACGATGTCGGTGGTCTGGCCCATGTGCTCGCTGATGGCGGCCTTGATCTTGTCGAACTTCCAGAAGCCGTCGGCCAGGCCCAGGCGCGTCTGCACCCAGGGCAGGGCCTGGTGCTGCAGCCAGTCGAGCATCTGCGGCGCCAGCTCATACAGGCGCACCAGCTGCTTGGCCAGCATCGGCACCAATACCAGCAGCAACAAGGTCAGCAGCAGGGTGAACAGGGCAAACACCACCACCACACCCCAGGTGCGCGACAGGCCGGCGCGCTCCAGACGGTCGACCAGCGGATCGGCCAGGTAGGCCAGCAAAATGCCGACCAGAAACGGCGAAAGAATCGGGTGCAGCCAATACAGCAAGGCCGCGCACAGCAGCGCCCCACCTACCCATACCCAGCGACGTGTATCAGTCATGAACGGCTCCCGGCCAGGTCAGGGTTTACCAACGAAAACGCAGCCCGTTGAAAGGTTGCGGGGCGGCGGCCTGGGTTGCCCCGGGGTTGGCCGGATCGACGGCTGCCGGTGCCGCGGGCGCATCGGCCGGCAGCTCCTGCAACTTGGCCAGGCCCAGTTGCGCGCGCAACTGATCGCTGTTGCCAGTGACCTGGTAGGTCAGGGTATCGCCCTGCACCACCTTGAGCCGCGCGCCGTAAGGCTCGAGCACCCGGCCCAGTTCGGCATAACGTTCCAGGGTCATGCCCTGGACCTGCACCTGCATTTCGCTGCTGGCCCCTGGACGGGCGACGAAGCGCGGCGCCAGGCGGTTGCTGACGGCGAGCATCACGGCATCGGCCAGGGCCGCCTGATCAGCGCCCTCGGCAGTGCCCTGCTCGCGCTGCTCGCCCAGCCACAGGCGCCACTTGCCCTGCCATTTGCCATCGGCTTCGCTGGCGTGCACCGCCAGCAAGGCATCGGCGCCGTAGCGCTCGGAAGCCTCGCGCAGCGGCGCCGGGTCGGTGCCTTCAAGATTCTTGCCGGTTGCCACCAGTTGCTCCTGCAGATCGGCCAGCGGCAAGCGCAGCGGCAGGCCGCGGTGCTGGGCGGCGCGACGCAGCGGTTCGGCGCTGCCCTGGCCGTCGCCGACCAGGTTCGAACCTTCGACGCTGTCGTTCAACCACCAGCCGAGGATCGCTGGCCGGTTATTGCCCCACAGGGCCAGGCCCGCCTGACGCAAGGCGCGCTCGGTGCTGCCCGGGTCGAAGTCGACCAGCACGGTTTCCGGCGGGCCGGCCTCGAAGCCGAACTGGCTGATGATTTGTTGCGGGTCTTTGCGCAGCGCAGCCAGGCCCGGGCTTTGCACAGCCTTGGCGTCGCCGGTCAGGCGCAACAGCAGGGTTTCGAGGGCTTTTTCGGTGGCCTGGGTACGGGCTTCGGCGCCCTGGCCGGTGACCGGTTCGCGGACCTGATAAAGGCCGGAGAGGGTTTCGGCCTGAGCCGAGAGGCCGAACAGGGCCAGACAGCCGGCGGCCAGGTAATTACGCAAACGCATGGAGGATTCCTGTCCAGGTAATAAAGAAGCGTGGGCGACAAAAACGGACGCAGCTCAGACCGCAGCACCCGGTAAAACATTCAACCGCTGGCGGCAAATTGCGCCCATCGCCTTTGCTATACCTTATACAGCCTGCGCCGTGGCAACCAGTCGCGCACTGTTAAAGCGTATTTTTCGCAACATTTAAGGCCCTGCCCGTCGGCCTGAGGATGGCCGCTACCGGGCAACCCTGATAAAATCGCGCGCCTTCGCAGACCGGCGACGGTCAGGCAGCCGGATTCCCTCCGCCTTGCCTGGCAGGTCACGGTCGATTCCCCTGAATCCCTCCCCCCTAAAGGCCTGGATCATGAGCAAGCAACCCTCCCTGAGCTACAAGGACGCCGGTGTAGACATCGACGCCGGTGAAGCATTGGTCGAACGCATCAAAGGCGTTGCCAAGCGCACGGCGCGCCCGGAAGTCATGGGCGGCCTGGGCGGTTTTGGCGCCCTCTGCGAGATCCCGGCCGGCTACAAGCAGCCGGTTCTGGTCTCCGGCACCGACGGCGTCGGCACCAAGCTGCGCCTGGCACTGAACCTGAACAAGCACGACAGCATCGGCCAGGACCTGGTTGCCATGTGCGTCAACGACCTGGTGGTCTGTGGTGCCGAGCCGCTGTTCTTCCTCGACTACTACGCCACCGGCAAACTCAATGTCGACGTTGCCGCTACCGTGGTCACCGGTATCGGCGCTGGCTGCGAACTGGCTGGTTGCTCCCTGGTCGGCGGTGAAACCGCTGAAATGCCAGGCATGTACGAAGGCGAAGACTACGACCTGGCCGGCTTCTGCGTTGGCGTGGTAGAAAAAGCCGAAATCATCGACGGCTCCAAGGTTGCCACTGGCGACGCGCTGATCGCCCTGCCATCGTCCGGCCCACACTCCAACGGCTACTCGCTGATCCGCAAGATCATCGAAGTTTCCGGTGCCGACATCGAAACCGTCCAGCTCGACGGCAAGCCGCTGACCGAACTGCTGATGGCCCCGACGCGCATCTACGTAAAGCCGCTGCTCAAGCTGATCAAGGACACCGGCGCGGTCAAGGCCATGGCCCACATCACCGGTGGCGGCCTGCTCGACAACATCCCGCGGGTCCTGCCAAAAGGCGCCCAGGCTGTGGTTGACGTGGCCAGCTGGAATCGCCCGGCGGTGTTCGACTGGCTGCAACAGCAAGGCAACGTCGACGAGCACGAAATGCACCGCGTATTGAACTGCGGCGTCGGCATGGTCATCTGCGTCGCCCAGGACCAGGTCGACATCGCCCTGAAGGTCCTGCGTGAAGCCGGCGAGCAGCCATGGGTCATCGGCCAGATCGGCATCGCCGCCGAAGGCGCTGCCCAGGTTGAGCTGAAGAACGTCAAGGCACACTGATGCCGAGCAAGACCTGTGATGTCGTGGTGCTGTTGTCCGGCACCGGCAGCAACCTGCAAGCATTGATCGACAGCACCCGCACCGGCGACAGCCCGGTGCGGATCTGCGCAGTCATTTCCAACCGCGCCGACGCCTACGGCCTGCAGCGTGCCAAAGACGCCGGTATCGCCACCGCCGTGCTCGACCACAAGGCCTTCGACGGCCGCGAGGCATTCGACGCGGCACTGGTCGAGCTGATCGACGGCTACCAGCCGCAGCTGGTGGTGCTGGCCGGTTTCATGCGCATCCTCAGTGCCGGCTTTGTCCGTCACTACCAGGGCCGCCTGCTGAACATTCACCCTTCCCTGCTGCCCAAGTACAAAGGCCTGCACACTCATCAACGAGCGCTGGAAGCCGGCGATGCCGAGCATGGCTGCAGCGTGCATTTCGTCACCGAGGAACTCGATGGCGGACCGCTGGTCGTACAGGCAGTGATACCGGTAGAGTTGGATGACACGCCAGAACAACTGGCACAGCGGGTTCACAGCCAGGAACACCTGATCTATCCGCTGGCGGTGCGCTGGTTTGCCGAGGGCCGTTTGCGCCTGGGCGAGCACGGTGCTCTACTGGATGGCCAGCCTCTGGCGGCCAGCGGCCACTTGATTCGACCCTAGGAGAAATTATGCGTCGTGCCCTGCTCTTCGCTCTCGCCGTGCTCGCGCTGCCGTTGCAGGCAGCCGATCTGAAGCCATTCTCGGCCAGCTACACCGCCGACTGGAAGCAACTGCCCATGAGTGGCACTGCCGAGCGCAGCCTGGAAAAGAACGCCAACGGTACCTGGAACCTCAATTTCAAGGCGTCGATGATGATCGCCAGCCTGATTGAGCAAAGTACCCTGAAGCTGGACAAGGACACCCTGCTGCCCCAGACCTACCACTTCGAACGTGGCGGCCTGGGCAAGGCCAAGAAGGTCGATCTGGATTTCGACTGGAGCAGCAAGAAGATCACCGGCACCGACCGCGGCGACGCGATCAACCTGCCGCTCAACCGCGGTGTGCTCGACAAGTCCACCTATCAACTGGCCCTGCAGCATGACGTGGCAGCCGGCAAGAAGAGCGTGAGCTACCAGGTGGTCGATGGCGACGAGATCGACACCTACGACTTCCGCGTCCTGGGCAGCGAGAAAGTCACCACCAAGACCGGCCAGGTCGATGCCATCAAGGTCGAGCGCGTGCGCGACCCGAGCCAGAGCAAGCGCATCACCGAGCTGTGGTTCGCCAAGGACTGGGATTACCTGCTGGTGCAACTGCGCCAGGTCGAGACCGACGGCAAGGAGTACGTGATCGTCCTGCAGGACGGCACGGTCGACGGCAAGACAGTCAAGGGCAACTGATTGCCTGACTGCTGGTAACACCCGAAACCCCGCCAAGTGCGGGGTTTTTTTTACACCCTTGGTAGGAGCGGGCTTACCCCGCGATCGCAGGCTACCCGTCACATCGCATCGCGGGGCAAGCCAGCCCCCACAGGGACATGAAAGATGTTTCATGCGCCGTTTATTTACTTAGCCTGCTAACAAATTCTATAAAAGAGACCTGCGACACGGTGCCGCAGTTAACTGAAAGTGGAGTTTGCAGATGACTGTCAAAGTAACTGAGCGCGACGAAAGCAAAATGTCTCACGAAGGCCTGGCTGCAGGCGTGCGCATCTGGGATGTGTATCAGCAGGGTGAGCTGGTCGGCATGTTCCACAACGAGCATGAGGCCCACAGCTACCGCATCGAGCTGGAATACCTCGAGAACAGACGGCAACAGCAATAACCCCCTCCAGAAAAAACAAACCCCGCCGAAGCGGGGTTTGTCGTCTTTACCACATCAGATCGTCAGGGATCACGTAGGCCGCGTACGGATCGTCGGCATCCGGCTCTTCAACCTGGGTGTTGAGCAGGACAATGCGCTGCGGGTCGCGCTCCTGGATCTTCAGCGCCGCTTCACGGGGGATCACTTCGTAACCACCGCCATGGGCCACGATGGCTAGCGAACCGCTGCTCAGCTTGCTGCGCATCAGGGCGTTGACCGACAGGCGCTTGACCTTCTTGTCGTCGACGAAGTTGTAGTAGTCCTCGGTGGTCAGCTTGGGCAGGCGCGAGACTTCGATCAATTGCTTGACCTGGGCGGCGCGGGCCTTCTGCTCGGCCTTCTCCTGCTGCTGGCGGTTGAGCTCCTGGTCGCGCTTGGCTTTTTCCGCCATGGCTTCCTTGGCCAGCCGCTGCTGGGTATCGTCGACCTCGACCTGGCCTTTGTGCTCCAGGCGCTTTTGTTTCTTCTGATCTTTACTGACCTGCTTGACCTGTTTCTGGTTGACCAGACCGGCCTTGAGCAATTGGTCGCGAAGGGAAAGGCTCATCGTTCACTCACTTATGCAACAGCTCAGCCGCAGCTGGGCAGGTTCTTTTCCTGACGTTTGGCTTCGCCCCAGAGCGCATCCATGTCTTCGAGGGTGCAATCTTCAATCGGACGGCCTATGTCGCGCAATGCCTGTTCGATAAAACGGAAACGTCGCTCAAACTTTTTGTTCGCCCCGCGCAGGGCGTTTTCCGGGTCGACCTTCAGGTGCCGGGCCAGGTTGACCGCCGCGAATAGCAAATCGCCAAGCTCGTCGGCCAGGGCCACGCTGTCGTCGTCGGCCATGGCCTGCAGCACTTCGTCGAGTTCTTCGCGAACCTTGTCGAGCACCGGCAAGGCGTGTGGCCAGTCGAAACCGACCTGGGCGGCACGCTTTTGCAGTTTGGCCGCCCGCGACAAGGCCGGCAACGCGGCCGGCACATCGTCGAGCAACGACAACTGCTCGGGCTCGCCCTTCTCGGCGCGCTCCTGGGCCTTGATCTGTTCCCAGCGCTGCTTGACCTGGGCTTCGTCGAGCTTGGGTGTGTCGAGGGCAGCGTAGAGTTCACCGCTTGGGAATACGTGCGGATGGCGGCGGATCAGCTTGCGGGTGATGCTGTCGACCACGCCATCGAACTCGAAACGGCCTTCTTCGCGTGCCAGCTGGCTGTAGTAGACCACCTGGAACAGCAGGTCACCGAGTTCGCCCTGCAAGTGCTCGAAGTCGCTGCGCTCGATGGCGTCGGCCACTTCGTAGGCTTCTTCGAGGGTATAGGGGACGATGGTCGCGTAGGTCTGCTTGAGGTCCCACGGGCAGCCATGCTGCGGGTCGCGCAGGCGGGCCATGAGGTGGAGCAGGTCGTCTAGGGTATACATCTTGGGTTCCTTATCGCGGGTCAAGCCCGCTCCCACAGAGGATGCCTGCAGGAGCGGGCCTGGCCCGCGATAGCAGTCTTACGGCGTACGGTTACGCCGCGTCTCGATGATGTTCGGCAGTTGCGAAATCCGCCCCAGCAGGCGCCCGAGGGCATCCAGGCCAGGAATCTCGATGGTCAGCGACATCAGTGCGGTGTTGTCTTCCTTGTTCGAGCGGGTGTTGACCGCCAGCACGTTGATCCGCTCGTTGAGCAGGACCTGGGAAACGTCACGCAGCAAGCCCGGACGGTCGTAGGCACGGATGATGATATCCACCGGGTAGGTCTGTACCGGCACCGGCCCCCAGCTGACCTGGATGATCCGCTCCGGCTCGCGCCCGGCCAGTTGCAGCACCGAGGCGCAGTCCTGGCGGTGGATGGTCACGCCACGGCCCTGGGTGATGTAGCCAACAATCGCATCGCCCGGCAGCGGCTGGCAGCAACCGGCCATTTGCGTGAGCAGGTTGCCGACGCCCTGGATCTGGATGTCGCCACGCTTGCCCGGCTTGTAGCCGGTGGCCTTGCGCGGCACCAGCTCGACATGATCGCTGCGCTCGGGCTCGACCAGTTGCTGCGCGGCGTTGACCAGGTGCGCCAGGCGCAGGTCCCCGGCGCCCAGCGAGGCGAACATGTCCTCGGCGGTACGCAGGTTGGCTTTTTCCGCCAGGCGTTCGAAGTCGACCTGCGGCAGGCCCAGGCGGTTGAGTTCGCGCTCGAGCAGGGTCTTGCCGGCGGCGACGTTCTGGTCGCGGGCCTGCAGCTTGAACCAGTGGACGATCTTCGCCCGCGCCCGCGAGGTGGTGACGTAGCCCAGGTTCGAGTTCAGCCAGTCGCGGCTGGGGTTGCCGTGCTTGCTGGTGATGATCTCGACCTGCTCGCCGGTCTGCAGGCTGTAGTTGAGCGGCACGATGCGGCCGTTGATCTTCGCCCCGCGGCAGTTGTGGCCGATCTCGGTGTGCACCCGGTAGGCAAAATCCAGCGGCGTGGCGCCCTTGGGCAGGTCGATGGCGTGGCCATCGGGGGTGAATACGTAGACCCGGTCCGGTTCGATATCAACGCGCAGCTGTTCGGCCAGGCCTCCGATGTCGCCCAGCTCCTCATGCCATTCCAGCACCTGGCGCAACCAGGAGATTTTCTCCTCGTAGTGGTTGGAGCTGGGTTTGACATCGGTGCCCTTGTAGCGCCAGTGCGCGCAGACGCCGAGCTCGGCCTCTTCGTGCATGGCATGGGTGCGGATCTGCACCTCGAGGACCTTGCCCTCAGGGCCGATCACCGCGGTGTGCAACGAGCGGTAGCCGTTTTCCTTGGGGTTGGCGATGTAGTCGTCGAACTCTTTGGGAATGTGCCGCCAGAGGGTGTGGACGATACCCAGCGCGGTGTAGCAGTCGCGCATTTCCGGGACCAGCACGCGCACTGCGCGCACGTCGTAGATCTGGCTGAATTCCAGGCCCTTGCGCTGCATTTTGCGCCAGATCGAATAGATGTGCTTGGCCCGGCCGCTGATGTCGGCGTTGACGCCGGTGGCCAGCAGTTCGTTCTGCAGCTGGTTCATCACGTCGCTGATGAAGCGCTCGCGGTCCAGCCGGCGCTCGTGCAAAAGCTTGGCGATCTGCTTGTACTGATCGGGTTCGAGGTAGCGGAAGGACAGGTCTTCCAGCTCCCACTTGATATGACCGATGCCCAGTCGGTGGGCCAGCGGTGCGTAGATATCGAAGACTTCGCGGGCGACGCGATTGCGTTTCTCGTCGTCGGCGCCTTTGACCGCGCGAATCGCGCAGGTCCGCTCGGCCAGCTTGATCAACGCCACGCGCACGTCGTCGACCATTGCCACGAGCATCTTGCGCAGGTTCTCGACCTGCGCCTGCGAGCCCAGCACCAGCGACTGGCGCGGGCTGAGACTGGCACTGATGGCAGCCATGCGCAGCACGCCGTCGATCAGTTTGGAGACCACCGGGCCAAAACGCTGGCCGACTTCAGCCAGGGTCACCTTGCCTTCGCGCACGGCGCGGTAGATGACCGCGGCGACCAGCGAGTCCTGGTCGAGCTTGAGGTCGGCCAGGATTTCAGCGATTTCCAGGCCGGCCTGGAAACTCGACGTACCATCGGCCCAGGAATGCTTGGCCGGGTTGCCCTTTTTTTCGATGTCCTGGGCGAACTCGCAAGCGGCCTTGAGGGCCTCCCGGTCCAGCGCCAGGTCGACGCTCACCACATGATCCAGCCATGCTTCGAGATTGATACTGCCGTCGGTGTTGACCGGCTGGTGCACTCTCACCTGTACCATCTTTGTTTACCTTTCCCTACAGCGCATTCGCGATGCGCTTGAAATCACTGGTGCTGCCCCTGCCGGACCCAAGGTGCAGCGCCGAACGCGTCAGCCTGGCTAACCCGCTTCGAATAACGCCATGGCTTCGACATGCGCCGTCTGAGGAAACATGTCGAGAATCCCGGCACTTTTTAACCGGTAACCCTGCCTGACCAGTTCAACGGTGTCGCGGGCCAGGGTCGCCGGATTGCACGATACATAAACAAGACGTTTCGCGCCGAGGTCTGCGATTTTTCGCACAACCTCAAATGCACCATCACGCGGTGGGTCCAAGAGTACCGCAGAAAAGCCTCCTGCGGCCCAGCCCGACGCCGCCAAAGGCTGCGATAAATCGGCCTGAAAAAACTGTGTGTTATGCAAATTGTTGCTACGGGCATTGGCGGCGGCCCGTTCGACCATCGCCTGCACCCCTTCCACCGCCACCACTTCCTTGGCCTGCCGGGCCAGCGGCAAGGCAAAGTTGCCCAGGCCGCAGAACAGGTCGAGCACGCGCTCATCGGCCTGCGGCGCCAACCAGGCCAGGGCCTGCTCGATCATCGCGGTGTTGACCTGGGCGTTGACCTGGACGAAATCGCCCGGCCGGTACGCAAGCTCCAGGTTCCACGGTTCAAGGCGGAAACCGAGGCTCTGACCGGCGTCCAGCGGCAAAGGTTCACCCTCGCCTTGCAGCCACAGCTGCGCACCGGCCTCGGCGCAGAACGCCTGCAGGCGCGCCAGGTCGCCCTCACCCAATGGCCCGGTGTGGCGCAACAGCAGCGCCAGCGCGGTACCGCTGAAAAGTTCGACGTGACCCACCACTTGCGGCTTGCTCAGGCTGCGCAACAGCGTAGGCAAGTGACGCATGATTGATTGCAAGGGTTGTACCAGCACCGGGCAGTCGTCGATGGCGACGATGTCCTGGCTGGCTTCGGCGCGAAAACCGACTTCAAGCTGTTTTGCCTTGTTGTCCCAACGCACCGCAACCCGCGCCCGGCGCCGGTAGCCGAATTCCGGACCGCTCAGCGGCGCGGCCCAATGCTCGGGCTGCACGCCGGCAACCCGCTGCAACTGCTCGGCCAGCAGGCGTTGCTTGAGCGCCAGTTGCTCGGCATGGGGCAGGTGCTGCAGGTTGCAGCCGCCACAGCGGTCGAAGTGCTTGCACGGGGCCTCGCGGCGCGCCGGGCTGGCACTGAACACCCGCTCAAGGCGCGCCTCGACCACCTTGCCGTGGGTGTTGAGCACCCGCGCTTCGACCTCTTCCTCGGCCAGCGCGCCACTGACAAACCAGGTGCGACCGTCGAGAAAGGCGATGCCCCGGCCGTCACCGGCCAGGCGCTCGATGCTCAGGCGCTGCTTTTTGCCGGTGGGGATCTGTGGCGCGCGGGTGCCACCGGCCGGCTGAAAGCGCAGGCCGCTGTTACGTTTGTTCTTGGACATCAGTTCACTGAATCGAAAATGCCGGTCGACAGGTAACGGTCGCCACGGTCGCAAATGATCGCCACCATTACGGCGTTTTCCAGCTCGCGGGACAGGCGCAGCATGGCTGCCACTGCACCACCGGAGGACACGCCACAAAAAATGCCCTCTTCCCGGGCCAGGCGGCGGGTGGTTTCTTCGGCTTCGCTCTGGGCCATGTCGACCACGCGGTCAACGCGCTCGGACTGGTAGATCTTCGGCAGGTATTCCTGCGGCCAGCGGCGGATACCGGGGATGGCCGAGCCTTCCATCGGCTGCAGGCCGACGATCTGCACCGCCGGGTTCTGCTCCTTGAGGTAGCGCGAGCAGCCCATGATGGTGCCGGTGGTGCCCATGGAGCTGACGAAGTGGGTAATGCTGCCCTGGGTCTGGCGCCAGATTTCCGGGCCGGTGCTCACGTAGTGGGCTTCAGGGTTGTCGCCATTGCCGAACTGGTCGAGCACCAGGCCACGGCCTTCGGCCTGCAGGCGGTCGGCCAGGTCGCGGGCGCCTTCCATGCCCTCTTCCTTGCTGACCAGGATCAGCTCGGCGCCATAGGCGGTCATCGCCGCCTTGCGTTCGGCGCTGGAATTGTCGGGCATGATCAGGATCATCTTGTAACCCTTGATCGCCGCCGCCATGGCCAGAGCGATGCCGGTGTTGCCCGAGGTCGCTTCGATCAGGGTATCGCCCGGCTTGATCTGCCCACGCAGTTCGGCGCGGGTGATCATCGACAGCGCCGGCCGGTCCTTGACCGAGCCTGCCGGGTTGTTGCCTTCAAGCTTGAGCAGGAGGGTATTGCTGGTTTCGCCGGCAATGCGCTGCAGGCGGACCAGAGGCGTGTTGCCGACGCAATCGGCGATGGTTGGGTACTGCAAGGTCATGGCGTATTCGCAATCCAGACTGCGGGGGCGCCTATCATACCGGCAAACGGGATTTGCCCATATCACGCAATGTGTTGGGGTTATAGCTGCGAGCTATAAGCTGGGATTGCGGAGCCTGTTGCAGCCCTATCGGGGTCAAGTCGGGTCGCCGCACCGCCGCTCCCAAAGGAGATCACACTGCTGGCAGCTGCATGTTCAGGCGCAAGCCCTGCCCGGTGTTCTGCGCCCACAAGCGCCCGCCCTGGCGGACCACGGCATTGCGGGCAATGCTCAGGCCCAGCCCGAAGCCGCCATCGCCGGGGCGCGATCCGTCCAGGCGGGTAAAGGGTGCGAAAATGCGCTCCAGCTCGCTTTCGGCGACGCCACCACCCTGGTCTTCCAGCCAGATCAGCCAGGTATCGCCCTGGCGCCGCCCGTCCAGACGGATCACCCCCGTGGCCGAGGAATGCCGAATGGCATTGCGCAGGATGTTCTCCAAGGCCTGGGCCAGGCTGTTGAGGTTGCCTTGCACCCAGCACGAGGCATCCAGCCCGCAGCGCAGTTGCGCGGCCGGCCAGGCGCTTTCGTAGCAGGCGTCTTCAGCGAGCATTTCCCACAGGGCCTGGACCTGGATCGGCTCTTTGCTCAAGGGCGCCCGCTCAGTGTCGAGCCAGGCCAGTTGCAAGGCATCTTCGACCAGATGCTGCATGCAGTCGATTTCGCGCCCCAGGCGTACGCGTAGCTGATTGGCATCCGCCTCGCTGTCGCAGGCCACGCGCAAGCGGCTCAAGGGCGTGCGCAGCTCGTGGGAAAGGTCGCGCAACAGCTGCTGTTGCAAGGCCACCGTGCCCTGCAGGCGTTCGGCCATGTCATCGAAGGCACGGCCCAGTTCGCCCAACTCGTCCTGGCGGCTGGTGGTGCTGCTGGCGACCCGGGCCGAGAGCTGGTCGGCACGCCAGGCATTGGCCTGCTCGCGCAACTGGATCAGCGGCACAACCAGCATGCGGTAGAGGCCGACGCATAGCAGCAAGGTAAACAGCCCGGGGATGATGCCGTTGGTCACCACCCGCCACAGCACCCGGTACTGCCCCGGCGCCAGGCGCTGCGGCAGCTCCATGACCAAGGTGCCCAAATGTGGCTGTTGCGGGAACGGCAGGCGCATCCACGGCATGCCGATCGCGCGCGGGCTTACTGGCCAGTCGATGCCGCGCAGAAAGGTCAGGCGCCGGCTTTCAGCCTCGTTGAGCGGCGTGCTGCTCAACGACTGCAGGTTCGGGCCGATCACCCCGACCCAGCCGCTTTCCTTTTCACCCACCGCCGCCAGCCAGGCGTCGATACCGGCCTGCCCGCCTTGCAGCCAGGCCTGCTCGGCTTCGCTGGCATAGCCTTGCAGGATGCTTTTGGCCTGTTCGGAAAGGAAGGCGTTCTGGGTGTCCATGTGCCGGCCCCAGGTCCAGCTCAGGCCGATCATCAGCAGGCAAAAGCCCACCAGCAGGATCGCCAGTTTCCAGAACACGGAATGACGATTGGGCACCTCAATGCACCTCGACGCTACTGAGCACGTAGCCCTTGCCCCACACCGTGCGCACCTCGCGCTCCAGGTAGCCGATGGCCTTGAGCTTGCGGCGGATCTGGCTGACGTGCATGTCCAGGCTGCGATCGTGGCGAGCATAGCCGCGCTGCAACACCTGCTGATAAAGGAAGGCCTTGCTCAGCACCTCTTCATCGCTGCGCTGCAGGGTGTCGAGCAGGCGGTACTCGCTGAGGGTCAGCCCCGCCCACTGCTCGCCATAACAAACATCGCTGGCCTCTTCGTCGAAGCGCAGTTCACCGGCCAGCATCGCAGCCGGTTGCTGGTGGCGCCGCTCCAGCGCTACCCGGCGCAGAATCGCTTCGATGCGAACCTGCAGCTCGACCATACTGAAGGGCTTGGGCAGGTAGTCATCGGCGCCACGCTTGAAACCGCTGATGCGGTCGGCCTCGGCGCCAAGCGCCGACATCAGGATCACCGGCGTCGAGCTACTTTTGCGCAACTGCGCCAGTACATCCAGGCCGTTGAGGCCGGGCAGCAGGATATCCATCAGCACCACATCAAAGCGGCTGCTCTGCGCGACCTGCAGGCCCTCCTTGCCATTCTGGCACCAGGTGACCTTGAAGCCGCCGCGTTGCAGCTCTTCGCGCAGGTAGGCACCCAGGACCGGATCGTCCTCGATGGCAAGGATGTTGGAGGTGCTAATAGATACAGGAGTCATTGGCCGATGCTAGCAATTCTCAATCACGCGATTATTCGGCATTCCCCGTGCACAGGCAACCGCAGCTCGACCAAAGCCCCGGTTATCCTTGGCAATCGACAAAAGCAGATACAAATGAGTGCATTACGCGAGTAGGCGCGGTACTTTTCCGACTTGGTCCGTCAGCAGGAGCTGGCGGAGGCTTACAGCGCTTACCGGGCACAGGAGAGTGGCGTGCTGAATAGATTGGGGATCAGAAGCCGCGTGCTGTTGCTCGCCTTGTTGCCAGCCGGCCTGATGGCGCTGGTGCTGGGCGGCTACTTCACCTGGTTGCAGCAGAGCGAGCTGCAGACCCAACTGCTGCAACGCGGCAAGATGATTGCCGAGCAACTGGCCCCGCTGGTGGCGCCGGCCCTGGCGCGGCACGACCCGGCGCAGCTGGAGCGCATTGCCGCCCAGGCCCTGGAGCAGTCCGATGTGCGTGCCGTGGCTTTTCTCGGCCCCGACCGCAACGCCCTGGCCCACGCCGGCCCGAGCATGCTCAACCAGGCACCCACCGGTGGCGGCACGCAGTTGCTGCAGCGCACCGGCAATGACGCCACCCGTTACTTGCTGCCGGTGTTCGGCCGCCACCGCGACCTGGCCGGCGAGCTGATTCCCGGCGAAGCCGATCGCCTGCTCGGCTGGGTGGAAATCGAGCTGTCCCACGACGGCACCCTGCTGCGCGGCTACCGCAGCCTGTTTACCAGCCTGCTGCTGATTTTCCTCGGCCTGGCCGCCACCGCCCTGCTGGCCCTGCGCATGAGCCGCACGATCAACGGCCCGATCGGCCAGATCAAATACGCAGTCACCCAGTTGAAAGACGGCAACCTCGAAGAACGCTTGCCGGCAATGGGCAGTTACGAGCTTGATGAACTGGCTGCGGGGATCAACCGTATGGCCGAAACCCTGCACAACGCCCACGAAGAGCTGCAGCACAGCATCGACCAGGCCACCGAAGACGTGCGCCAGAACCTGGAAACCATCGAGATCCAGAACATCGAGCTGGACATGGCGCGCAAGGAGGCCCTGGAGGCCAGCCGGATCAAGTCCGAGTTCCTCGCCAACATGAGCCATGAAATCCGTACGCCGCTGAACGGCATTCTCGGTTTCACCCATTTACTGCAAAAAAGCGAACTGACCCCGCGCCAGCTCGACTACCTGGGCACCATCGAAAAGTCCGCCGGCAGCCTCTTGGGCATCATCAACGAGATCCTCGATTTCTCCAAGATCGAGGCCGGCAAGCTGGTGCTCGACAGCATTCCGTTCAACCTGCGCGACCTGATCCAGGACACCCTGACCATCCTCGCCCCGGCGGCCCACGCCAAACAGCTGGAGCTGGTCAGCCTGGTGTACCGCGATACACCGCTGTCGCTGGTTGGCGACCCGCTGCGGCTCAAGCAGATCCTTACCAACCTGGTCAGCAACGCCATCAAGTTCACCCGCGAGGGCACCATCGTCGCCCGGGCCATGCTTGAGGACGAGCGCGAAGACAGCGTGCAGTTGCGCATCAGCGTTCAGGACACCGGCATCGGCTTGTCCAGCCAGGATGTGCGGGCACTGTTCCAGGCCTTCAGCCAGGCCGACAACTCGCTGTCGCGCCAACCCGGTGGCACAGGCCTGGGCCTGGTGATTTCCAAGCGCCTGATCGAACAGATGGGCGGTGAGATCGGCGTCGACAGTACGCCCGGCGAAGGCTCGCAGTTCTGGATCAGCCTGAGCCTGCCCAAGGCCCGCGACGACGCCGAAGACCTGCCAACGCAACCGCTGGTGGGCCGCCGCGTAGCAATTGTCGACAGCCACGAACTGGCGCGCCAGGCCCTGGAGCATCAACTGGAAGACTGTGGCCTGAGCGTCAGCCTGTACACCACGGTCGAACAACTGCTGCACGCGGTCGAAGCCGCCAGCCTGGCCGGGCAACCCTTCGAGCTGGCGGTGCTTGGGGTCAACCTCGACAGCCTCTCGCCGGAGCGCCTCGGCCAATACATCCAGCAACTGGAAAACCTCGCCTGCCAGGCCCTGGTGCTGTGCCCGACCACCGAACAGGCGCTGTACCACCCTTACCTGCCCAATGCTCACGGCCAGTTGCAGGCCAAGCCTGCCTGCACGCGCAAATTGCGCCGGGCCCTGGTCGAGATGGTCCAGCCGCGGCGCCCGGGCAGCGAGAGCAAGCCGGTGTCCGACCAGCCGTTGCCGAAGGTGCTGTGCGTCGACGACAACCCGGCCAACCTGCTGCTGGTGCAAACCCTGCTCGAAGACCTGGGTGCCGAAGTGCTGGCGGTCGACAGCGGCTATGCGGCGGTTCAGGCGGTGCAGGACGAGCGCTTCGACCTGGTGCTGATGGACGTGCAGATGCCCGGCATGGACGGGCGCGAATGCACCGAGCAGATCCGCCAGTGGGAAACCAGCCAGAGCGGCCCGGCGCTGCCAATCGTGGCACTGACCGCCCACGCCATGGCCAACGAAAAGCGCGCCCTGCTGCACAGCGGCATGGACGACTACCTGACCAAACCGATCAGCGAGCGCCAACTGGCCCAGGTGGTGCTCAAATGGACCGGCATGGCCCTCGGTGCGCCGCGCCCGGAACGCCCGCTGGAGCGCACGCCGGACAGCAGCGAACTGAAGGTGCTCGACCCCGAGGAAGGCCTGCGCCTGGCTGCCGGCAAGCCGGACCTGGCCGCCGACATGCTGGCGATGCTGCTGGCGTCGCTGGAGTCCGACCGCGAAGCGATTCGTGTCGCCCGCGAGGCAGCCGACCGCAATGGCATGATCGAGCGCGTGCACCGCCTCAATGGCGCCTCGCGCTACTGCGGGGTGCCGCAACTGCGCGCCGCCTGCCAACGCAGTGAAACCTTGCTCAAGCAGGATGACCCACAGGCGCCGCAAGCGCTGGACGAACTGGACCGGGCCATCACCCGGCTGACTGCCCAGGCGCGCATGAGCGCCTGAACCCTGGCTGACCTGGGGCAAGGCCCGATCCTTGCCCCTTGGTTAAACTTTCCGGCAAAGCCTTCAGGAACATCCCATGCGCGTATTGTTTTTCAGCAGCCAGACCTACGACCAGGACAGCTTCACCAGCGCTTCACCGGCGCCGGAGGTTGAGCTGCACTTTCAACCGGCGCGCCTTACCGAAGACACCGCGCCGCTGGCGGCCGGCCACGAAGTGGTCTGCGCCTTCATCAATGACGACCTTGGCGCTGCGGTACTGGAGCGCCTGGCGGCCGCTGGCACGCGCCTGATCGCCCTGCGCTCGGCCGGCTACAACCACGTCGACCTGGCCGCCGCCAAACGCCTGGGCCTGGCCGTGGTACGGGTGCCGGCCTACTCACCACATGCCGTGGCCGAGCATGCGGTGGCGCTGATCCTGGCGCTCAACCGGCGCCTGCACCGGGCCTACAACCGCACCCGCGAAGGCGACTTCACCTTGCACGGCCTGACCGGCTTCGACCTGCACGGCAAGACCGTCGGCGTGGTCGGTACCGGGCAGATCGGCGCGGCCTTTGCGCGGATCATGGCCGGTTTCGGTTGCCAGTTGCTGGCCTACGACCCCTACCCCAACCCCGAACTGCTGGCGCTCGGTGCGCGCTACCTGAGCCTGCCGCAGCTGCTGCGCCAGGCCCAGGTCATCAGCCTGCACTGCCCGCTGACCGACGACACCCGCCACTTGATCAACGCCCAGAGCCTGGCCGACCTGCAACCCGGGGCCATGCTGATCAATACCGGCCGCGGCGCCCTGGTCGACACGCCGGCGCTGATCGAGGCACTGAAAAGCGGCCAGCTCGGCTACCTGGGCCTGGATGTCTATGAAGAGGAAGCCCAGCTGTTCTTCGAAGACCGCTCCGACCTGCCCTTGCAGGACGACGTGCTGGCGCGGCTGCTGACTTTCCCCAATGTCATCGTCACCGCCCACCAGGCCTTCCTCACCCGTGAAGCGCTGGCGGCCATCGCCGCCACCACCCTGGACAACATAAGCCGCTGGGCGGCAGGCAATCCGCAGAACTTGGTCGAGGGTTGATGCTAGGATACGCGGCAGATTTGGAGGACCCATGGTCGAACACGATTTCCGCTACACCCTGTTTAACCCGCAACACACCCTGATCGAGTGCCGCGCCCTGGTGCCAGGTCGCTATCAAGTGACCGGCAACGGCGGCTCGATCCAGAAGAACGACGTTCTGCTGGTGACCCTCAAGGGCAGCAAGGACTTGTCCATGCGCCTGACCGTGGAGTCGGTGCGCCACTTGATCAACCCGACCGGCCAATGGGTCGCGGTAGCCAGCGGCCCGGTGTTCGGCGAACTGGCGATCCACACCTGGGAGGTCAACTGCGACAGCTGCCAGGCCGCCCTGAGCTTCGAATTCGCGGTCGACGCCAAACTGGGTAAAAAAGCCCAGCAACCGGCCGCCAGCGCACGCATCGCCGAGCTTGGCTGGACCAGCCGCGGCGACAAACACCTGTGCCCGAAATGCAAGGAGACGGCCCAGTGAAAACGCTGTTGCTCTCAGCCCTGATCGGCACTGCCCTGCTGGGTTGCGCCGCCGAGCCGATGAAGCTGGAACAGGAACGCAGCTACCTGCTGGAATGGATTGGCGAGCGTCCGCTGATGGACTACAGCCACCTGACCCTGACCCTGGCTGCCGACGGCCGCGCCTATGGCAACGGCGGCTGCAACCACTGGTTCGCGCCGTACCAGCTGGAAGGCGACAAGCTGAGCTTCGGCAAGGTCGGCAGTACCCGCAAGCTGTGTGCGCCGGCGCTGATGGAGCAGGAAAAACGCTTCCTGCAGGCGCTGGAAACCGTGCAGCGCTGGGATATCTCGCCGATCGAGCAAGTGCGCTTCTGGCCCGCCGAGGGCAAGCCGCTGCGTTTCTGGCCTGAGGAGGGTTGACTTAAGCGGCAAGCTACAAGCTTCAAGCCGCAAGTAGGAGCAGACTGTGCACGGTCCTGCTCTATCTTGCAGCTTGAAGCTTGTAGCTTGTAGCTTGAAGCTGCTGTCATGCGCCTTTGAGCGCCTTGATCTTCTGGTTCAGGCCCTCAAGCGTCTGCTCGCCCAGCAACTGCTCACGCACCTTGCCCTTGTCATCGATGATGTAGGTCACCGGCAAGGCTTCGCTGCGCGGCAATTGGTAACGCTCGGCCGGGTCGCTGGCCAGTACGGTGAAGCCGATACCCAGGGCTTCGCTGGCCTTTTTCAGGTCTTCACCCTGCAGGCCGTCGAAGTTCACCCCCACTACCTGCACGCCCTGCCCCTGCCATTGCTTGGCCGCGGCGTTGAGTTCGGGAATTTCGATACGGCACGGGCCGCACCATTCCGCCCAGTAGTTGAGCACCAGCCAGTGCCCTTCAATCTGCTCGGCTTTCACTGCCTGGCCGTGCTGGTCCAGGCCGTAATCTGCACCGCAACCGCCGAGCAACAGGCTCGCGGTGATGGCCAGTGCTGCTGCCAAACGCCTTGTCATGGGTCAATCCTTCTCGAAGATTCAAGCAAAATGCGAAGTCGCTGCGGTTAGAATAGCCGCCACACCCTGCTGGATGCGACCCGAACATGACTGACCTGACCCTCTATCACAATCCGCGCTGCTCCAAATCCCGTGGCGCCCTGGAGCTGCTCGAAGCCCGCGGCCTGGCCCCGACCGTGGTGCGCTACCTGGAAACCCCGCCGACCGCCGGCGAGCTCAAGGCCCTGCTCGGCAAGCTTGGCATCAGTGCCCGCCAGCTGCTGCGCAGCGGTGAAGACGAATACAAGACGCTCAACCTGGCCGATGCCAGCCTCAGCGAGGCGCAGTTGATCGAGGCCATGGTCCAGCACCCGAAGCTGATCGAGCGACCGATCCTGATTGCCGGCGATAAAGCCGCGATCGGCCGGCCACCAGAGAAGGTGCTGGAGATCCTGCCGTGAGCGCGCCGTATATCCTGATCCTGTTCTACAGCCGCCACGGCTCGACCAGCGAGATGGCCCGGCAGATTGCCCGCGGCGTCGAGATGGCCGGCCTTGAAGCACGTATCCGCACGGTACCGGCGATTTCCACCGAGTGCGAAGCCGTCGCCCCGGACATCCCCGACACCGGCGCCCTGTATGCCAGCCTCGACGACCTGCGCCACTGCTCGGGCCTGGCCCTGGGCAGCCCGACGCGCTTTGGCAACATGGCCGCACCGCTCAAGTACTTCATCGACGGCACCAGCAGCCTGTGGCTGAGCGGCGGCCTGGTCGGCAAGCCAGCGGCGGCGTTCACCTCCACCGCCAGCCTGCACGGCGGCCAGGAATCGACCCTGCTGTCGATGCTATTGCCGCTGATGCACCACGGCATGCTGATCATGGGCCTGCCCTACAGCGAGTCGGCACTGCTGGAAACCCGTGGCGGCGGTACGCCCTATGGCGCCAGCCACCATGCCGGCGCCGACGGCAAGCGCGATCTGGATGCCGACGAAATCGCCCTGTGCCGCGCCCTGGGCCAGCGTCTGGCGTCTACCGCCAAACTACTGGAGAACGGCCGTGGCTAAAAAGCCCAAGGTATTGCCGTCGCTCGAATGGCTGGCGCCGCGCCTGCGCCTGACCCGGGCGCTGAGCCTGGCGAGCTTTTTCGGCCTGGTCGCCCTGCTGACCCTGAACAACCTGCTGTTCGCCGACCTTCATGGTGCGCGGGTCGGGGTGATCCTGGCGATCGAGCTGGTGCCGCTGGCCCTGCTGCTGCCGGGCATGCTGCTGGGCAACGCCCGCGCCCATGCCTGGACCTGCTTTGTGGTCAATCTGTACTTCATCAAGGGCGTGCTCGCCGCCTTCGACCCGGCGCGGGCGCTGTTCGGCTGGCTGGAAGTGGCGATCAGCCTGGCGCTGTTCGTCAGTGCCTTGCTGTATGTGCGCTGGCGCTTTCAGTATGAGCGGCGGTTGGCCGGAGAAGGTTCGCACTAGGCGGTGAGTTCATCGCGGGGCAAGTCGGGTCGCCGCATCGCCGCTCCCACAGGGTTTTGCGGGAGTTGGCTTGCCAGCGATGGCGGCACCAGCGATTTCAGTGATTGACGGTGTGCGCCAGCATCACCGACAGCTGACACAGCGACCGCCCGCTCTGCGCATGCCACTGGTTGAAGGCTTCCTGCACCAGGGCCAGGTCGCGCTGGCTGGTCGGCGGCTTGTCGATGATGTCCTGGGCAATCAGCGCCGCGGCCATGTCATTGGTGGGGATGAAGGTGTCCTTGCCGCACATGCGCAAGAAACGCGGCGCCGACAGCCCGCCCAGCTGGTTGCCATGCTTGGCCAGGTACTTCCACAGGCCGACGATGTCGGTCACCGGCCAGTCGGCAATGAACGCGCCAAAGCTGCCGTGCTGCTTCTCGATGTCGAGGATCATCTGCGCATTGCGCGGCACGCTCTTGAGCTTGCCCAGGTGGCGGATGATGCGCGTGTCCTGCATCAGCCGCTCCAGGTGCTCGGCCCCCATCAGCACGACCTTTTGCGGGTCGAAACCGAAGAATACCTGCTCGAAGGCCGGCCACTTGGCGTCCACCAGGCTGTGCTTCAAGCCGGCGCGAAACACCCGCAGGGCCAGGGTCGACAGGTAGCGGTCGGCGCCGATCTCACGCAACTGCTCAGGGCTTTTCGCCTGGGGCAGGTGCGCTTCGAGGGCGGCGGCCGAGCCGAAGCGGTTCAGGCAATACTCATGCAGCCATTGGTAATCGCGCATGGCCGTCAGATGTTCAGCACGTCGACAAAGCGCGGGGTGGCGGTTTCGTCGATCTTCAGGCTGGTGAAGTCGAACAGGTTGCGGTCAGCCAGCTGCGACGGCACCACGTTCTGCAGGCCACGGAAGATGTTCTCGGTACGCCCCGGGGTCTTGCGCTCCCACTCCACCAGCATGTCCTTGACCACCTGGCGCTGCAGGTTTTCCTGGGAGCCGCAGAGGTTGCACGGGATGATCGGGAATTCCTTCATGTCCGAGTAGGCCTGGATGTCCTTCTCGCTGCAGTAGGCCAGCGGGCGGATTACCACGTTGCGCCCGTCGTCGGCACGCAGCTTGGGCGGCATGGCCTTGAGGGTGCCGTTGAAGAACATGTTGAGGAAGAAGGTCTCGACGATGTCGTCGCGGTGATGCCCCAGGGCCATCTTGGTCGCACCGATTTCATCGGCGAAGGTGTACAGGGTGCCGCGACGCAGGCGCGAGCACAGCGAGCAGGTGGTCTTGCCCTCCGGGATCAGTTCCTTGACCACCGAGTAGGTGTCTTTCTCGACGATGTGATACTCGACGCCAAGGGCCTCGAGGTAGGCCGGCAGCACGTGCTCGGGAAAGCCCGGCTGCTTCTGGTCCATGTTCACCGCGACGATGTCGAACTTGATCGGCGCCACTTTCTGCAGGTGCAGCAGAACATCGAGCATGGTGTAGCTGTCTTTGCCGCCGGACAGGCAGACCATGACCTTGTCACCGTCTTCGATCATGTTGAAGTCGGTGATGGCTTCGCCGGCGAGACGACGCAGGCGTTTTTGCAGTTTGTTCTGGTTGACCGAAAGGGTGCCCATAGCGCTTGGAATCCGCGAGGTGTGACAAAAGCCGAGCATTTTACCCTTAAACCGCCAGTGGGCGTAGGCCAATCCGATAAAGACTGCATCGTGCTTAAGCACGGCCCTGACAGCGCGATTTGCTCTAAAAAGCTGGCTTTATGCGGCGAACGCCTTCCTATACTGCGACATAAGGCCACACAAAGGTGACCTCCAACCTCTGGCCCAGACTTGGGGCCGCAAGCGCTCCGCTGGGGGGCGATGGCAACAACGAAAGGAGTGACCGGCATGATCCATCACGTTGTTGGGCTATTTACCCATCCCGATCAGGAATGGAAAGAAATACGCGGTGAAGAAGAAAGCATCAGCCACATGTACCTGACCCACACGCTGATCCTCGCCGCGATCCCGGCGGTTTCGGCGTTTATCGGCACCACCCAGGTCGGCTGGGTCATCGGCGATCGCGCACCGGTCATGCTGACCCAGGAAAGCGCGCTGTGGATGACCATCATGTCCTACCTGGCCATGCTCGGCGGCGTGGCGGTGATGGGCGCGTTCATCCACTGGATGGCCCGCACCTACGATGCCAACCCAAGCCTGGCGCGCTGCATCGCCTTTGCCACCTACACCGCGACGCCCCTGTTCGTCGGCGGCCTGGCGGCGCTGTACCCGCACCTGTGGCTGGGCATGATCGTCGGCACCGCAGCGGTGTGCTACACGGTGTACCTGCTGTATGTCGGCTTGCCGACCTTCATGAACATTCCTTCCGATGAGGGCTTTCTGTTCTCGAGTTCGGTACTGGCGGTAGGGCTGGTGGTGCTGGTCGCCATCATGGCCTTCACCGTGATTGTCTGGGGACTGGGCGTGGGGCCCGTCTACACCAACTGACCTGAATTATTAGAAACAGCAACATAGGTGCACTCACCATCAGGCCGCCGCAAGGCGGCCTGATACTGTGCACTGACAGGTGGCTCGGCAGCGCCGCCGCGGTTGCGGCATAATTGTCGGCCAGGAGTGTTCCCCGATATGCCCGAACTGCTCAAATCCCGCGTCGAAACCTGTTACCAGCAAGCCGAAACCTTTTTCAAACGGCCCTTCCCGCGCCCCGAAGTCAGCTTCAAGCTGCGCGGCCAGAAGGCCGGCGTCGCGCACCTGCACGAGAACCTGCTGCGCTTCAACCTGCAGCTGTACCGCGAAAACAGCGAAGACTTCCTCAAGCAGACCGTACCCCACGAGGTCGCCCACCTGGTGGCCCACCAACTGTTTGGCGAGCGTATTCAGCCCCATGGCGAGGAATGGCAGCTGATCATGCGCGGCGTGTACGAGCTGCCGCCACACCGCTGCCACAACTACGCGGTCAAGCGCCGCACGGTCACCCGCTACATCTACCGCTGCCCGTGCGCTGGCAGCGACTTCCCGTTCTCGGCGCAACGCCACAGCCTGGTGCGCCAGGGGCGGCGCTACCTGTGCCGGCGCTGCCGCCATACCCTGGTGTATAGCGGCGAGACCCGGGTGGAATAAAGCATCGCGGGGCAAGTCCGCTCCCCCCCATCTGCAGGAGCGGGCTTGCCCCGCGATGAAGCCCCCGCACACACAAAAAAGCCCATCCGAAGATGGGCTTTTTGCGCTACGCAGCCTGCCTGTTAGCGAGCAGGGCCTTCAGCCACACCGAGGTCATCCATCGGGCGGGTGTCGGTCAGCGGCGAGCCGCCGGACGCCAACTCGGCGTGCAGCTTGTCTTCGTCCAGTTCCTTGACCCACTTGGCCACGACCACGGTGGCCACAGCGTTGCCGATCAGGTTGGTCAGGGCGCGGGCTTCGGACATGAAGCGGTCGATGCCAAGGATCAGCGCCAGGCCGGCAACCGGCAGGTGGCCAACGGCCGACAGGGTTGCGGCGAGGACGATGAAGCCACTACCGGTAACGCCGGCAGCACCTTTGGAAGCCACCAGCAGCACCAGCAGCAGGGTGATCTGGTGAGTAATGTCCATGGTGGTGTCGGTGGCCTGGGCGATGAACACCGCGGCCATGGTCAGGTAGATCGAGGTGCCGTCGAGGTTGAACGAGTAGCCGGTCGGGATCACCAGGCCAACCACGGATTTCTTCGCGCCCAGACGCTCCATCTTGGTCAGCATGCGTGGCAGCGCCGACTCCGAAGAGGAGGTACCGAGGACGATCATCAGCTCTTCACGGATGTAGCGGATCAGCTTGAGGATGCTGAAACCGTGGGCGCGGGCGATACCGCCGAGCACCACCAGGATGAACAGCACGCAGGTGACGTAGAAGCAGATCATCAGCTGGCCCAGTTGCACCAGCGAACCGACGCCGTACTGGCCGATGGTGAAGGCCATGGCACCGAAGGCACCGACCGGCGCCAGCTTCATGATCATGTTGATGATGTTGAACATGACATGGGCGAAGCGGTCGATCAGGTCCAGCAGCGGCTTGCCGTAGGCACCCAGGCGATGCAGGGCGAAGCCGAAGATCACCGAGAACATCAGCACTTGCAGGATGTCGCCGTTGGCGAAGGCGCCTACCACGGTGTTGGGGATGATGTTGAGCAGGAAGCCGACGGTGGTCTGCTGCGCGCCGGCGGCGGCGTAAGCGGCCACGCTGCTGGCGTTGAGGGTGCTGACATCGATGTGCATGCCGGCGCCAGGCTTGACCACGTTGACCACCACCAGGCCGATGATCAGGGCGATGGTCGAGACAATTTCGAAGTAGAGCAGCGCGTAGCCACCGGTCTTGCCGACCGATTTCATGTTCTGCATGCCGGCGATGCCGCTGACCACGGTACAGAAGATGATCGGGGCGATGACCATTTTGATCAGTTTGACGAACCCGTCACCCAGTGGCTTCAGGGCCACGCCGGTTTCAGGGTAGTAATGGCCCAGCAGGATACCGATGGTGATCGCTACTAACACCTGGATATACAGCGATTTGTACAGTGGCTGACGCGTCGTCATGGCTAATTCCTCAAGGGTACCGGCTCATCCTTCCCAGGATGCGGGGTACCTAAAGCGCGAACCCTCCTGCACTGGAGGGATTTGTTGTGTCGAGCTGCCTGGCAGAACTCTGATGAGTCCATAGCAAGCCCGATGCCAAAATGCGCTTTAACGGTGCAAGCCCCGGTTTTACGGGGCTGCGATGCACAAAGAGGTTGCAGGTCGAGGGGCTGGGGTTGGCGGATTTCCGCACGCCATGCAAAGGTTTGTGACAATGATGGCGGTAATCCGCCTAGGTATTTCGCTCCAGCTCAAAACGGATGCGAAAGGCCGCACCGCCCAGCGGCGAGTCATCGAGGGTCAGGGTGGCGTCGTAGCTTTCGATGATGTCCTTGACCACCGCCAGGCCAATGCCCTGCCCCGGGTTCTGCCGGTCGAGGCGCTCGCCACGCTGGAGGATGCGTTCGCGCTGGTCGGGCGGCACGCCCGGGCCGTCGTCCTCGATGCACAGCACCACCTGTACGGCGGTGGCTTGCAGGCTGATGCGTACCTGGCCCAGGCACAGGCGGTAGGCGTTCTCCAGCAGGTTGCCGAGCAGCTCGAGCAAGGCGCCCTGCTCCATGGGCACCATGGCGTTGGCCGGCACGTCCACGCTGATGTGCACATGTTTGTCGCGGTAGACCTTGGCCAGGGTGCTGCACAGGCTGTCGAGCAATGGTCGCAACTGCACCTGGTGGCGCACCAGGCCGCTCTTGCGCAGGCTGGCGCGCTGCAACTGGTAGTCGATCTGCTGGCTCATGCGCTCGATCTGGCTTTGCAGTACCCGCGCCTGCTCACGGTCTTCGCGGCGCTGGGCCATGCTCTCACTGACGCCCTGGAGCACGGTCAACGGGGTTTTCAGGCTGTGGGCCAGGTCGCCGAGCGAATCCCGATAGCGCCGGCGCTGCTCGCGTTCGCTGCGCAGCAGGCGGTTGAGCGAATCGGTCAGGCGCAGCAACTCCCGCGGGTGCTCACCGCTCAGGCCTTCGCGGGCACCGGATTCGACATCATCAAGCTCGCGGCTCATCTGCCGCAGCGAACGCAGGCCCCAGGTCAGGCCGGCCCAGAGCAGCACCAGCAACGCCAGCAACGCCGCGCCAAAGCCCAGGTAGAGTTTTTCGCGCAGCCCGTCGAGGGTGTGCTGGTATTCACGCACCGGTTGCAGGGCGACGATGCTGAAGGCGGCGGTCTTGCCGCCAAGCAGCTTAACCTCGACGTCGTAGACGAAGAACTCCTCGCCGTTGTCCTGGCGAATCCGCGCAAACTCGTTGCCGCGCCCGTCGTAGCGCGGGGTGTAGTTGATGTTCTCATCCGCCGTGGCCCGTGAGCGCCACACCAGGTTGCCCTGGCGGTCGTAGATGTAGCCGAGCAGGCGGCTGTCGGGCAGGTTGAATTTCTCGTCGGGTAACAGCACCGGCATCTGCAGGTTGCCTTTCTCGATGCGCGCGGCGGAAATCAAGGTAGTGACGTCCGAGGCCAGGCGCTGCTCGATCGATTCCTGTAAGGCCAGGCTGAAGGCCTTCTGCAAGGCCGGCAGCAAGCCGAGCATGAACAGCAGCGCCAGCACCGCAGCCGCCAGCATCAAGCGCAGGCGTAACGAACGGATCATCGGCAACGCTCGGTGAACAGATAACCCAGGCCGCGCACGGTATCGATCGGCTTGAAGCCGTTGCTGCCCTCAAGCTTGCGCCGCAGGCGGCCGACCAGCACCTCTATGACATTCGGGTCGCGCTCGTCATCGTCCGGGTACAGCTGCTCCATCAGGCGGTCCTTGGCCACCACCTGCTGGTGATGCCGCATCAGGTACTCGAGGATGCGGTATTCATAGGCAGTCAGCGCCAGGGGTTGTTCGTCGAGGGTGGCCTGTTTGCGATTGAGGTCGAGCACCAGCGGACCGGCAGCGATGGTCGACTGGGTAAAGCCGCTGGAGCGGCGCAGCAAGGCGTTGAGACGGGCTTCGAGTTCTTCGAACTGAAAGGGTTTGACCACGTAGTCGTCGGCGCCGGCGGCCAGGCCTTCGACCTTGTCCTGCCAGTTGCCACGGGCGGTGAGGATCAGGATCGGGAAACTCTTGCCCTGGGAACGCAATTGGCGGATCAGGTCGAGCCCGCTCATGCCCGGCAGGCCCAGGTCGATCACCGCCAGGTCATGGTTGAACTGCTCGGCCTGGTACAGGGCCTCCTCGGCATCGGCCACCGCTTCGACCACATGCCCGCTTTCCGTCAAGCGGCTGTACAAGTGATGACGCAAGAGTGCCTCATCCTCGACCACCAGCAGTTTCATACGCTCCTCCAGACCCGTGCCGGCCTTCATTGGCCAGTCAATTTTGTAGACGAATGCAGAATAACAGCGAACCGGCCGTGCGCATGCAGGCCGGTTCGGACATCGCCAGGCGACTTAGAACGCGTAGTTGGCCGACAGGTAGGTCTGGGCGCTGCTGTTCAGGCGCAGGCTGCCGACTTTCGGACCGTCATGTTCGGACAACTCGGTGCTGGCGTTGCTGCGCAGGTAACGGTAGCCCAGTTCAACCGAGGCATTGTCGCTGACTTGCTGCAGCACGCCGGCTTGCAGGCCGATGGCGTAACCGGTGTCGGTGTCGCGGCTGTAGCCGGAGGACTCCATGCTCATCTTGGTCAGGCCGGCGCTGGCGCCACCGAACAGCTTGGTGGTGTTGCCCAGCGGGTAGAACATGTCGTAGCTGCCCAGGAGGTTTTCCTGGCGTACTTTCAGGCCGCTGTGGTCGTTGGAGACGTTGTCATAAGTCAGGTAGTAGCGGCCCTGGTCGTTCATCTGGCCGACGCGGATGCCGTAGGTGCTGTCCTTGCTGATGATGCCGTCGGTGTTCAGGTGATCAGTGTTGCGGGTCAACAGGCCGGACTTTTTCATCTTGTCGCTGGTCTGACCATAAGTGACGCCGGCGAAGGTGGTGTCAGCGGCCTGGGCGGCGGCGCTGGCGCCAAGGAAAGCAACGGTGAGCAGCAGGGTGTTGAGCTTTTTCATCGTGTGGTACTCCAGGTGATGCACTGTGTTGGTGTGGAAGCTAGAGTAAGCAAGCCCTCCTGAACCGCCGCTGAACCCTGGCTGAACCTCGGCTGAACAGCTGCACTGAGAGCAAAACCGACTGCAATCAAGGAGTACGACCATGCGTTGTCTGCTCGCTCTGGCCCTGATCGGTGCCGCCAGCCTGGCCCAGGCGGCGGTGCAAACCCGTGAGATTCCCTACCAGGATGCCGATGGCAAGCGCCTGGTCGGCTATTACGCCTACGACGACGCCGCCGAGGGCAAACGCCCGGGCGTGGTGGTAGTGCATGAATGGTGGGGGCTCAACGACTATGCCAAGCGCCGCGCCCGCGACCTTGCCGGGCTTGGCTACAGCGCCCTGGCCATCGACATGTATGGCGACGGCAAGCACACCGAGCACCCGGCCGATGCCCAGGCGTTCATGGCTGCCGCGCTGAAAGACCCGAGCGCGGCAGCCGAGCGCTTCGATGCCGGGGTTGAACTGCTCAAGCTTCAGCCACAGACCGATAAAAAGCAGATCGCCGCCATCGGCTACTGTTTCGGCGGCAAGGTGGTGCTCGACGCCGCGCGCCGTGGTGAAGCGCTGGCCGGGGTGGCCAGCTTCCATGGTGCGCTGGTCACCAACACGCCGGCGACAGCGGGCAGCGTCAAGGCCAAAGTGCTGGTAGAGCATGGCGCCAGCGACAGCATGGTGACCGCGGAGCAGGTGGAGAAATTCAAGGAAGAAATGGACGCAGCCGGGGCGACCTATGAGTTCGTCAGCATTCCCGGGGCCAAGCACGGCTTTACCAACCCCGATGCCGACCGCCTCAGCCATGGCGAGCATGGCGGGCCGGATATTGGCTACAACAAGGCGGCGGATGAAAGCTCGTGGGCGGATCTGCAGGCGTTCTTCAAGAAGATCTTCACTAAAGGTTGACCCCCGGCAGGAGCGGGCTTGCCCCGCGATAGCGGTGTGACAGACCCGCCGCTAGCGCGGGGCAAGCCCGCTCCTACACCGTGACACGTTGGCAGCAGCCACGGCACAATACCGGTCATGAACCGACTGCCCACCTGCTGCGCCCCGCTCCTGCACCACTGGCCCCTGCCGCGTCCGGTCTCCGGCGCTATCCTGGTCAGTTGCCCGTTCGACCCCGCCCTGCTTGCCAGCGACGACTTCGCTCGCGCCGGTATCGAGCAAACCGCCAGCCTGCAACGCTCGGTGGCCAAGCGCCAGGCCGAGTACCTGGCCGGCCGGGTGTGTGCCCGCGCCGCCTTGATGCAGCTCGATGGCCGCGACTATGTCCCCGGCACCGATGAAGACCGCGCGCCGATCTGGCCGGCCGGCATCTGCGGCTCGATCACCCACGGCAAAGGCTGGGCCGCCGCTGTGGTGGCGCGCAGCAGCGATTGCCAGGGCCTGGGCCTGGACCAGGAATGCCTGCTCAGCGACGAGCGCGCCGAACGCCTGGCCCGGGAGATTCTTACCGACGCCGAACTGCAGCGTATGGACCCCAGCCAGGTGGGCCTGACCGTGACCCTGACCTTCTCGCTGAAAGAAAGCCTGTTCAAGGCGCTCTACCCGATCGTCAAGCAGCGCTTCTATTTCGAGCATGCCGAAGTGCTGGAGTGGTCCGCAGACGGCCATGCGCGCCTGCGCCTGCTGACCGACCTGTCGGCGCACTGGCACCACGGCCGAGAGCTCGAGGGGCAGTTCTGCCTGCAGGATGACCAGCTGTTGAGCCTGGTCAGCGTCTGAGTTTCAGGGCAGCAACGGGCAATGCTCGCAATGCCCGACCCAGTCGACCTTGTAACTCAGGCAGCAGGTGCGGCGCCGACGCTGTCCTCGAGCATCCTGGCTGACGGCGGCATACAAAGGGCTGCCGGGCGTTGACAGCAGCACCTGCAAGCCTGAGCTGTCGCCACTGCCTTGCAGCAGTTGATCCAGGCAATCACCGGCATTGCCCCACAACACCGCCGTTGCCAGCGCGCCCCGCTCGGCCAGGCGCGCAACCAGCGGTTGCAGATGCTCAGCCAGCAGGTCCTGGCAGGGGGCGCCGTCGGCGATCAGCGCAAGCGGCAAGCCGCGCTCATCCAGCAGCAGCGATGTCTGGCTGAAAGCCGCCAGGCTTGCACCCTCGCGCAACGTCCGCCAGACCAGCGCGAAGTAGTACTTGGACCACTGCGAGACCAGCACCGGCCGCTGCGCTGGCATCAGTTCGGGGCCATACAATGCCAGCAGCAAGGCATCGAAGCGGGCTTCGTCGAGCAACGCCTGCAGGGCGATCGGCGAACTCATGCGCCGTCCTGGTTGCGCGGCCAGTTGAGGCTGAAGCAGGCGCCGCCCAAGCGCTCACTGCGCCCCACAGACGCCCGCCCGCCATGCCAGTAAATGATCCGCCGCACGATCGACAAGCCCAGGCCATGCCCGCCAGAGGCACGCGTGCGGCTGTCGTCGAGGCGGGTGAAGGGGGTGAAGATGCGCTCCCAGACGCTTTCCGGCACGCCGGGGCCATCGTCCTCGACATCGATCCGGCAACGTTGCAGGCCCAGCTGATAGCTGAGGCTGACCTGTGATTCGGCGTGGCGCATGGCATTGCTGACCAGGTTCTGCAGCGCCCGGTGCAGGTAGCGCGGCTCGGCCTCGACCCACGGCCCCTGCCCGTCCGGGCCCTTCTCGCCGCCCTGGCAGGGACCGCGCAGCACCCGCACCTCGCGGCGCAGCGGCGCCAGCTCAGCGATCACCTGGTCGAGCAAGGCATCCAGGTCGACGCGCTGGAAATGCAGGGCCGGCGCGCCCTGCTCCAGGCGCGCGTAGGTGAGCATCTCATCGACCAGCTTGTCGAGGTCCTGGATATCGCCGTCCATGCCGGTCAGGTACTTGTCCCGGGCCTGGTCATTACTGGCGCTGGCGATCATCTCCAGGCCAAAGCGCAAGCGCGCAACCGGCGTGCGCAGCTCGTGAGACACCGCCCGCACCAGCTCGCGCTGGATGGTCAGCGAGCGCTGCAGGTGTTCGGCCATGCCATTGAACGCTGCGGCCAGGCGCCCGACCGAGTCGGCGTCGTCGGCCGCCACGCGGGTTTCCAGGCTGCCCTGGGCGATCAGCGTTGCCGCGGCCTCAAGCCCCGACAGGCGCCGCTCCAGCTGGCGCACCAACAGGTAGACGATCAGGCCGATCAGGCACAGGCCCAGCACCGCAATCAGTACCAGCAACTGCGGCGGATAGGGGTTCATCTGGTACAGCGGGCCGATTTCCAGTACCCAGGGCGTGCCGACCAGGCCGGCGAACACGCGGATCGAGTCACCGTCCTTGCCCAGGGCCATCACCGTGTCGCCTTCATCGATGCGCCGGCGCTGGTCTTCGTCCATGTCGGTCTGATTGACCCGCTGCAGGCGCAGGTCGAAGCCAAAACCCTTGCTCTGCTTGAGGGCGGCCAGGCGCTGGGGCTGCTCGGCCACCGGGTAGCGCACCAGTTCATCGGCGAGCAGATAAATAGTGGCGCGGGCCAGTTGCTCGCTGATCTGCTGCACTTCACCGACCAGCAGCAAATCCTGATCACCGACCTGGCGCAGCACCTTGGCCGCGTGCGGGCCGGTCTTCTCGACCAGTACCTGCCCACGCTGCAAGCCGCTGCGCTGGCTACCGTCCAGCGCAGTACTGCTCAGCGCCTGCAACTCCAGGGGAATCCCCAGCAGGCGCTCCCAGATCAACAGCGCGCGCTTGCGCTCGACAGCATCCAGCGGCGCCAGGTTGTCAGCCATCAGGGTAAAGGTGCCGTGGGCCAGGCGTTCGCGGTACTGGCCGGCGCGCACCTCGTTGAGCAGGTGCAGGCTGAGCACGCCAAGCACCGCCACCAGCACCAGGGCGGCGAGCATGCCGCCATAGATGCGCAAAAAGATCGAGTTCATGGCACCTGGCCCATGGCTTGGGCCGCTTCACGAACGAACAGGTAGCCTTTGCTGCGGATGGTCTTGATCATCCGTGGGTGCTCCGGGTCGTCGCCTATTTTCGGGCGGATGCGCGAAATACGCACATCAATGGAGCGGTCCTGGCCGTCATAGCCGACGCCGCGCAGGGAGGTGAATATCTCCTCGCGCGACAAGGTGCGCCCGGCGTTGCTTACCAGCAACCATAAAAGGTCGAACTCGGCGCTGGTCAGTTCGATGCCGCTGTCGTACAGCCAGGCCTCGCGCAAGGTGTTATCGACCCGCAACGGGCCGAACTGCAAAGCTTGCGGTACTTGCGGCTCGGCCGCAGCCTCGCTGCGCCGCAGCAGGGCGTTGATGCGTGCCAGCAGCAGGCGTGGGCGCACCGGCTTGCACACGTAGTCGTCGGCACCCAGGTCCAGGCCCTGGACCTGGTCGAGGTCGTCGCTGCGCGCGGTCAGCATCAGGATCGGCCCGGGGTACTGCTTGCGCACCTTGCGGCAGATACTCAGGCCGTCCTCGCCAGGCAGCATCAGGTCGAGGATCACCAGGTCGGGCTGCTCGGCGATGATCCGCGCCGCCGCCCGGGCGCCATCGCCCTCCACGTCCACGACAAAGCCATTGGCCTGCAGGTATTCACGGGTCAGGTCAGCCAGCCGCTGGTCATCCTCGACGATCAATACCCGACTGCTCTGCTCCACGGCTCACCTCAACAGCTTGTTGTTATAAAGAGTGCCCAGATCACCAAAAGGCAACATTGGCCCCGGATACTACGTCGGGCACCGGCGCCTGCCAACCGCCGTTACCCGCAGTAAAAAACCAGTGGGCAAGGCGCTCGGACAAGCCGATTTTTTGTGATAGGGTTCGCGCCCGCAAAATCCGCCTGCGACCCTTTGCCCCGCGAAAAAATCGGTGACGGGCGGTCATTGCGCGCTAAGACGCGGCCTACAAGGGGTTGAGTGAAATCACTCACAAAATACGCACAAGTTATCCACAGACCGCGACCTTGCATTACCCCCAAGACCGCATTATCTTGTATCCCAAGCGAAACAAAACACTACATCTTGGGGTTTTCTGAAAATCCCAAGCACAAGTCAAGCAGAGAACTCAAGCCCTCAACGGCTAGATTTTTTGCTGGAACTTTAGAAGAGATCAGCAGCCAAACCGCTCCTGCGCAGGCTTCCGTTGCAAACCCTTGGAGGGTGTTGTTTCGGGTACGGGTGTTGCAAGCCATCGGCACACCCGACAGCAACAGTTTTGAGTCGTAGATTCAAGACCTTTGACTTCGGCCAGGGAGCGGCAAGCATTTGCCCTAATTCCTGAACTGTCCCGAAGTGAGTATGCCCGACCTGTGCGGCATGCCGGAACGCTCGTTCCTGCGCGCCCTCAAGGTCGGTTGTTGGGCTTTCGGACGGAACGGTTGGCGCTCACAAAGCGCCTAAACATACTTAGAGAACGTGGAGACACCCATGCAAACCGACACAACTCGCGAGAACCCGCAGGCCAAGGCGCCGCAGGCCGCTGATTCGAACCAGGATCTGGCTGCCACCGCTCCGGGCCAACTGCGCGTGATCAAGCGTAACGGCACTGTCGTCGCCTACACCGATGACAAGATCACCGTGGCCATCACCAAAGCGTTCCTCGCAGTTGAAGGCGGCACCGCCGCCGCCTCGTCGCGCATCCACGACACCGTTGCCCGCCTGACCGAACAAGTCACCGCGACCTTCAAGCGTCGCATGCCTTCGGGCGGCACCATCCACATCGAAGAAATCCAGGACCAGGTCGAACTGGCCCTGATGCGTGCCGGCGAACAGAAAGTCGCCCGTGACTACGTGATCTACCGCGACCAGCGTGCCAAGGAGCGTGCCACCCGTGGCCACGCCGAAGACGCCGGCGTGCAGCCGCACCCGAGCATCCGCATCACCCGCGCCGACGGCAGCCTGGCGCCACTGGACATGAACCGCCTGAACACCATCATCAGCGAAGCCTGCGAAGGCCTGGCCGAAGTCGATGGCGACCTGATCCAGCGCGAAACCCTGAAGAACCTCTACGACGGCGTGGCCCTCACCGACGTCAACACCGCCCTGGTGATGACCGCCCGTACCCTGGTCGAGCGCGAGCCGAACTACTCGTTCGTGACCGCCCGCCTGCTGATGGACACCCTGCGCGCCGAAGGCCTGGGCTTCCTCGAAGTCGCCGAGAGCGCCACCCACCACGAAATGGCCGAGCTGTACGCCAAGGCCCTGCCTGCCTACATCGCCAAGGGTGTCGAGTTCGAACTGCTCAACCCTGCGCTGGCCGACTTCGACCTCGACAAACTGGGCAAGGCGATCAACCACGAGCGCGACCAGCAGTTCACCTACCTGGGCCTGCAGACCCTGTACGACCGCTACTTCATCCACAAGGATGGCGTACGCTTCGAGCTGCCTCAGGTGTTCTTCATGCGCGTGGCCATGGGCCTGGCGCTGGAAGAGAAAGACAAAGAAGCCCGTGCCATCGAGTTCTACAACCTGTTGTCGTCCTTCGACTACATGGCCTCGACCCCGACCCTGTTCAACGCCGGTACCCTGCGCCCGCAGCTGTCGAGCTGCTACCTGACCACCGTGCCGGACGACCTGTCGGGCATCTACCACGCGATCCACGACAACGCCATGCTGTCGAAATTCGCCGGTGGCCTGGGCAACGACTGGACCCCTGTGCGTGCACTGGGCTCCTACATCAAGGGCACCAACGGTAAATCCCAGGGCGTCGTGCCGTTCCTGAAAGTGGTCAACGACACCGCCGTCGCCGTTAACCAGGGTGGCAAGCGCAAGGGCGCTGTCTGTGCCTACCTGGAAACCTGGCACCTGGACATCGAAGAATTCATCGAGCTGCGCAAGAACACCGGTGATGACCGTCGTCGTACCCACGACATGAACACCGCCAACTGGATCCCTGACCTGTTCATGAAGCGCGTCTTCGATGACGGCAAGTGGACCCTGTTCTCGCCATCGGAAGTGCCAGACCTGCACGACCTGACCGGCAAGGCCTTCGAAGAGCGCTACGAGTACTACGAAGCCCTGACCGAGTACAACAAGATCAAGGTGTTCAAGACCATCCAGGCCAAAGACCTGTGGCGCAAGATGCTCTCGATGCTGTTCGAGACCGGCCACCCATGGCTGACCTTCAAGGACCCGTGCAACCTGCGTTCGCCGCAGCAGCACGTGGGCGTGGTGCACAGCTCGAACCTGTGCACCGAGATCACCCTGAACACCAACAAGGACGAGATCGCGGTCTGCAACCTGGGCTCGATCAACCTGCCGAACCACATTGTCGATGGCAAGCTGGACACCACCAAGCTGCAGCGCACCGTCAACACCGCCGTGCGCATGCTCGACAACGTGATCGACATCAACTACTACTCGGTGCCACAAGCGCGTAACTCGAACTTCAAGCACCGTCCGGTCGGCCTGGGCATCATGGGCTTCCAGGACGCGCTGTACCTGCAGCACATCCCTTACGGCTCCGACGCTGCCGTCGAGTTCGCCGACAAGTCGATGGAAGCGGTCAGCTACTTCGCCATCCAGGCGTCCTGCGACCTGGCCGACGAGCGTGGCGCCTACGAGACCTTCCAGGGCTCGCTGTGGTCCAAAGGCATCCTGCCGCTGGATTCGCAACAGATCCTGATCGAAGCCCGTGGCCAGAAGTACATCGACGTCGACCTGAACGAAACCCTGGACTGGGCGCCGGTGCGTGCCCGCGTACAAAAAGGTATTCGTAACTCGAACATCATGGCCATCGCGCCGACCGCGACCATCGCCAACATCACCGGCGTATCGCAGTCCATCGAGCCGACCTACCAGAACCTGTACGTGAAATCGAACCTCTCGGGCGAATTCACCGTGATCAACCCGTACCTGGTTCGCGACCTCAAGGCCCGCGGCCTGTGGGACTCGGTCATGATCAACGACCTGAAGTACTACGACGGTTCGGTGCAGCAGATCGAGCGCATTCCGCAAGAGCTCAAAGACCTCTACGCGACCGCCTTCGAAGTGGAAACCAAGTGGATCGTCGATGCCGCCTCCCGTCGCCAGAAGTGGATCGACCAGGCCCAGTCGCTGAACCTGTACATCGCCGGCGCTTCGGGCAAGAAGCTCGACGTGACCTACCGCATGGCCTGGTACCGTGGCCTGAAAACCACCTACTACCTCCGTGCCCTGGCCGCGACCAGCACCGAGAAGTCGACCATCAACACCGGCAAGCTCAACGCCGTCTCCAGCGGTGGCGACAGCGCCCCGGTACAAGCAGCGCCAGCCGGCCCTGCTCCGGTACCAAAGGCCTGCGCGATCGACGAGCCGGATTGCGAAGCCTGCCAATAAGCGCCTGAAGGCCCGCTCCCTGTAGGAGCGGGCTTGACCCGCGAAAGGGCCGGCCCTGCCGCCCCCTTTCCAAAGCGCCGAACAACAAGGTCGGGGCCACCCCGACCTCCCCCGAGGGCCTCAGCCCGGGGAAGCATTCCAAGTTTTTGCGTGCACCGCAGTACCCAACCGCAAGCACCGCAACCAAGATCCACCGGCCATACTGATATGGCCCTCAAGCAGGAGACCCACCATGCTGAGCTGGGACGAATTCGATAAAGACGAAGGCGAAGAAGCCGCCAAAGGCACTACCGCCACTCAAGCTGCTGCCGCAGGCATCGACAAGCTCGATAACGCTGGCGGTGTTGCTGCCCTGGAAGCGCGCGCCGTGACTGCCGACGACTCCGAAGCGGTCAAACGCGCCAAGGCTGCCCTGGACAAACTCGACATCGCCGAAGGCCTGGCTGAGCTGGAAGGTTCTGCTGCCCGCGTCGCGGTTGATGAAAAGCGCATGATCAACTGCCGCGCCGACCTCAACCAGCTGGTACCGTTCAAATACGACTGGGCCTGGCAGAAGTACCTGGACGGCTGCGCCAACCACTGGATGCCGCAAGAGGTCAACATGACCGCGGACATCGCCCTGTGGAAAAACCCGGAAGGCCTGACCGATGACGAGCGTCGTATCGTCATGCGCAACCTGGGCTTCTTCTCCACCGCCGACTCCCTGGTTGCCAACAACCTGGCCCTGGCCGTGTACCGCCTGATCACCAACCCCGAGTGCCGCCAGTACATCCTGCGCCAGGCCTTCGAAGAGGCGATCCATACCCACGCCTACCAGTACTGCATCGAGTCGCTGGGCATGGATGAAGGCGAGATCTTCAACATGTACCACGAGATCCCGTCGGTCGCTAAAAAAGCCGCCTGGGGCCTGAGCTACACCCGCGCGATCTCCGACCCTGAGTTCAACACCGGCACCGTCGAGACCGACAAAGAGCTGCTGCGCAACCTGATCGCCTACTACTGCGTCCTGGAAGGCATCTTCTTCTACTGCGGCTTCACCCAGATCCTGTCCATGGGTCGTCGCAACAAGATGACTGGCGTTGCCGAACAGTTCCAGTACATCCTGCGTGACGAGTCCATGCACCTGAACTTCGGTATCGACGTGATCAACCAGATCAAGATCGAAAACCCGCACCTGTGGGATGCCGAAATGAAGGAAGAAGCCTCGCAGATGATCCTGCAGGGCACCCAGCTGGAAATCGAATACGCCCGCGACACCATGCCGCGCGGCGTGCTGGGCATGAACGCAGCGATGATGGAGGACTACCTCAAGTTCATCGCCAACCGTCGCCTGTCGCAGATCGGCCTGAAGGAAGAGTACCCAGGTACCACCAACCCGTTCCCATGGATGAGCGAGATCATGGACTTGAAGAAAGAGAAGAACTTCTTCGAGACGCGGGTTATCGAGTATCAGACTGGCGGGGCGTTGAGCTGGGATTGATTTCCACGTTCATGTTCGACAACAAAAGGCTGCCGCTAGGCGGCCTTTTTTATTTGTCCTGCTCAAGCCTCAGCGAAACGCCCAAGTACAGTCTCGACAAAGCACCGAAGCTTGGCCGTGCGCTGACGGCTTGCCGTATAGAGCAAATGCATCTGCCGGCTCGGTGGCTGGTAGTCCGCCAGCACCCGCACCAGCTCGCCACTTTGCAGCGCCGGGCGCAGAAAGTCTTCCGGCCCCAGCACAATGCCGAAGCCATCCAGCGCCGCTGACATCAGCGCCCTGCTCTCGTTGACCTGCAAACGGCTGGTGACCTGCACCTTGTGCAGCGTATCGCCCTGGACGAATTGCCATTCACGGTCGGCTGGGCGCGACCAGTAGGCGTAGCCCAGGCATTCGTGCTGTTCGAGATCGGCTGGCGTTCGTGGGATGCCGTGGGCGGTCAGGTAGCGCGGTGAAGCGCAGGTCACCAGGCGGTAAGGTGCCAGGGGCCTGGCGGTGAGGCTGGAAGTGCCCAGGGGGCCGATGCGAAATGCCACTTCGAAGCCCTCCTCGACCAGGTCGACGAAACGGTCGGTCAGGTGCAGGTCAATTTCGACCTGCGGGTACTGGCGTAGAAAGTCGGTCACCATTGGCATCAGGCTGTAGGAGCCAAAGGTAACTGGCGCACTGACCTTCAGTTTGCCCCGCGGCGTATCATTCATGACCTGCGCCAGGGAGTCGGCCGCCTGCGCCTCGCTGAGGATATGCTTGCAGCGCTCGTAATAGGCGCTGCCAAGCTCGGTCAGGCTTTGCCGTCGAGTTGTACGGTTGAGCAGGCGCGCGCCCAGGCGATGCTCCAGGGCGGCTACATGCTTGGCCACCATCTGCGGCGACATGCCCAGACGCTGCGCCGCACTGGCGTAGGACCCCTCTTCAGCGGCCATTACAAAGGCGCCCATGCTGGTCAGGCGATCCATCATTCAACACTCCTGGTAACGACACTCGATACAACTTGGTAATTTATCTACTGCTGGTTGCCAATCATCATAAACGCTCCTATCACGCAACGGAGCAAGGACATGCGCATTGGCATAATCGGGGCAGGTTTTATCGGCCGGGCAGTGGCGCAGCTGGCGCTGGCCGCCGGGCATAAGGTGATGCTCAGCAACTCACGGGGGCCGCAGACCATGAGCAGCGTGCGCAGCGGCATTCTCGGCTGCGAAGTGGGCAGTGCAGAAGAAGCTGCACGGTTTGCTGACGTGGTACTGCTGGCAATTCCCTTCGCGCACTACCACAGCGTGCCCGCGCAGTGGCTGCAGGGCAAAATCGTCATGGACGCCAACAACTACTACCCGGACCGCGATGGTCTGTTTCCTGCGCTGGACCGTTTCGAAACCACTACCAGTCGCCTGCTTGCCGAGCATCTGCCGGGTTCGCGGGTAGTGAAGGTATTCAATGCAATTCTTGCCCAGGATTTGGAGAAAGACGCCCGTGGTAGCGGCGCAGCAGATCGGCGCGCCCTGCCTGTTGCCAGCGATGATGATGAAGCGAAATCGGTGGTTAGCAGGCTGCTCGACGACCTGGGTTACGACGCGGTCGATGCCGGGGGCCTGGATGAAAGCTGGCGGTTCGAACGGGCCAAACCGGCTTATTGCATACCCTTTGATGCCGAGGGCTTGAAGCGCGCCCTGGCGCAAGCCGAGCGGGAGGTTGAAGTGCCTGAAGGCGCCTGGCGACGTTGAACAACAGCACTCCAGTTGATCTGATCCGCATTTTGCCGCGCCATCTGAATCTGTTTCGGTAACAGCGCCAGAGCGAAAATAGTCCTGCGCCCCGCTCTACCGGGCGCATTTCGCGACTGCAGCCTGGCGCTGCACCGCAAAACCTTCATCTGGAGCGCTCCATGGGTAAGCTTGCAATCTTCGTCGTGGGTTTTCTGGCGCTGGCCATTGCGATTGGCGCACTCGGTACCATTTCTCCCCTGTAAACAACGCTGCTCTTCAACCTTCTGACTCAAGCCTCCAGCATCGCGTTGACGATGGCGCCGCATCCGCCGCCAACCTGTGCGAAAATAGGGGGCTTTTGTTCATATGTTTGGAGATGTACAGCTTGGTAATGCACTACTCAACCAGCGGCGACGCAGTCGCTTGCGGTCGCGCCGGTAATAACCTCACCAGCACCTCCACCCCTGACCAGGTTTCCTGCAAATCGTGTCAGCGGTCCCTGGTCAAGACGGAGTCGCCTGCGTCGGCCAAGAAATCCACCCCGTCCCTGGCAGAGCTGCGTAAACAACGCATGGCCAAGGCCAGCCCTGCCCCGAGCACGTTCTGCTTCAAGACCAACTGGCGTGTACGCCTGAGCGCCCTGCCTGGCAGCAGCCGCCTCCCGCGCGGCGTAGCACCTCAGCGCTTCGTCTAAGCGCCCCTGCGAAGACACGTGGGGCCGACACGCGGCCCCACGTGACCTTCCCCTCATCGCGGCTGACGATACCCGGCCAGCCAGTGCTCCAGCTCGTCATCCATCCCGCAGCCGATCAGCACCCACAGCAGTACCCGGCATTTGCGCGGACACAAGAAACCCGCCATCAGTGCGCCTTTGCGTTGCAGGTCCATTTCGCCGCCGTCAAAGCCATAGGTGTGATTTGCCGTAGGCCCCGAACCGGTTCGCGAGGCAATAATCACTGGCATCCGGGTGGTGATGTATCCCAAGCACTTGGCCCAGGCTGCCGACACATGCCCGGCGCCGAACCCGGCGATCACCAGCCCTTCATACCCAAGCCCGGCGACTTGCTCGAGCAGCAGGGTATCGGCGGCAAAATCAGCCTCCAGCAGCGCCACACGCTGATCCAGGCGCCAGGGTTCGGGTAACGGCTGACGCGGCCGGGCGGGTTTCAGGTAGCAGACACGCCCCTCTATCAGCAGGCCTTCGCAGCCGAAGTGCGGTGAGCTGAAAGCGGCCATGGCCAGGCTCTCGGTTTTACGCACATGGGCCGCGGCATGGATCTGATCATTGATCACTACCAACGCACCACGACCGCGGCTCTGCGCATCCAGCGCCACCCGCACCGCTGCCAGCAGATTGGCAGGGCCGTCAGCGCCAGGCTCGCTGGCGGCACGCATGGCGCCGGTCAGGATCAATGGCGCATCGAAGGGCCAGAGCAGTTCGAGAAAGTACGCTACCTCCTCCAGGGTGTCAGTGCCCTGGCTCAGCACCACGGCGTGGGCGCCCTCTTCCACCTGGGATTTGGCCCAGTACAGGACATCGATCAGTTGAATGAACGACAACGAGGCACTGGGTAACAGTTGCAGGGTTTTCGCCGAGATGTGCGCAAGATCTGCAAGCCCGGGCGCGTCGGCGAGCATCTGCAAGCTGTCCAGGCCCGGCGTGACACCTTCGCCTGACGCTGACTGGAGCATGCTCAGGGTACCGCCCAGGGTTCCTATGGCGAGTTTGGGCAGGGTCATACGCCAGCTCCTGTAACCAGATGGCAGGCGCGAGAGAGACTGATCGGGGCAGCATTTGCAGACATGGGCGTTGGCCTTCTTATCATTATGGAGGGACGCCAGTTAAGCGGACACTCGGTTAGATAAGACAGTCAGGCGGGTCTGAAGCTGGGGCGGGAATGGTCTTGGGTTGGGGAAAGGGCAATCATGCTAGCAGGTGTTTCCAGCTAATCAGGCGTTGCCTGCATCGCCGGCAAGGCCGGCGCCCACAGGGATCGCGACTAGCAGTTGAATCGCCAGAAAGACAAAACCCCTACCTGCATATGCAGATAGGGGTTTCGGAATTTAATCTTGACGATGACCTACTCTCACATGGGGAAACCCCACACTACCATCGGCGATGCATCGTTTCACTGCTGAGTTCGGGATGGGATCAGGTGGTTCCAATGCTCTATGGTCGTCAAGAAATTCTGTTGCCAGAAGGTCTTGTTAGACACTCCAGCGAATCGGGTATGTGATGTTTGTGAGTTACAAATTCTCGGCTGTGCAGTCTTCACAACACCGCAATCTGGCTTTCGCTCAAATTGCTTGGGTGTTATATGGTCAAGCCTCACGGGCAATTAGTATTGGTTAGCTCAACGCCTCACAGCGCTTACACACCCAACCTATCAACGTCGTAGTCTTCGACGGCCCTTCAGGGAGCTCAAGGCTCCAGTGAGATCTCATCTTGAGGCAAGTTTCCCGCTTAGATGCTTTCAGCGGTTATCTCTTCCGAACATAGCTACCCGGCAATGCCACTGGCGTGACAACCGGAACACCAGAGGTTCGTCCACTCCGGTCCTCTCGTACTAGGAGCAGCCCCTCTCAAATCTCAAACGTCCACGGCAGATAGGGACCGAACTGTCTCACGACGTTCTAAACCCAGCTCGCGTACCACTTTAAATGGCGAACAGCCATACCCTTGGGACCGGCTTCAGCCCCAGGATGTGATGAGCCGACATCGAGGTGCCAAACACCGCCGTCGATATGAACTCTTGGGCGGTATCAGCCTGTTATCCCCGGAGTACCTTTTATCCGTTGAGCGATGGCCCTTCCATACAGAACCACCGGATCACTAAGACCTACTTTCGTACCTGCTCGACGTGTCTGTCTCGCAGTCAAGCGCGCTTTTGCCTTTATACTCTACGACCGATTTCCGACCGGTCTGAGCGCACCTTCGTACTCCTCCGTTACTCTTTAGGAGGAGACCGCCCCAGTCAAACTACCCACCATACACTGTCCTCGATCCGGATAACGGACCTGAGTTAGAACCTCAAAGTTGCCAGGGTGGTATTTCAAGGATGGCTCCACGCGAACTGGCGTCCACGCTTCAAAGCCTCCCACCTATCCTACACAAGCAAATTCAAAGTCCAGTGCAAAGCTATAGTAAAGGTTCACGGGGTCTTTCCGTCTAGCCGCGGATACACTGCATCTTCACAGCGATTTCAATTTCACTGAGTCTCGGGTGGAGACAGCGCCGCCATCGTTACGCCATTCGTGCAGGTCGGAACTTACCCGACAAGGAATTTCGCTACCTTAGGACCGTTATAGTTACGGCCGCCGTTTACCGGGGCTTCGATCAAGAGCTTCGCGTTAGCTAACCCCATCAATTAACCTTCCGGCACCGGGCAGGCGTCACACCCTATACGTCCACTTTCGTGTTTGCAGAGTGCTGTGTTTTTAATAAACAGTCGCAGCGGCCTGGTATCTTCGACCGGCATGGGCTTACGGAGCAAGTCCTTCACCCTCACCGGCGCACCTTCTCCCGAAGTTACGGTGCCATTTTGCCTAGTTCCTTCACCCGAGTTCTCTCAAGCGCCTTGGTATTCTCTACCCAACCACCTGTGTCGGTTTGGGGTACGGTTCCTGGTTATCTGAAGCTTAGAAGCTTTTCTTGGAAGCATGGCATCAACCACTTCGTCGCCTAATGGCAACTCATCATCAGCTCTCGGCCTTAAGATCCCGGATTTACCTAAGATCTCAGCCTACCACCTTAAACTTGGACAACCAACGCCAAGCTGGCCTAGCCTTCTCCGTCCCTCCATCGCAATAACCAGAAGTACAGGAATATTAACCTGTTTTCCATCGACTACGCTTTTCAGCCTCGCCTTAGGGACCGACTAACCCTGCGTCGATTAACGTTGCGCAGGAAACCTTGGTCTTTCGGCGTGGGAGTTTTTCACTCCCATTGTCGTTACTCATGTCAGCATTCGCACTTCTGATACCTCCAGCAAGCTTCTCAACTCACCTTCACAGGCTTACAGAACGCTCCTCTACCGCATCACCTAAGTGATACCCGTAGCTTCGGTGTATGGTTTGAGCCCCGTTACATCTTCCGCGCAGGCCGACTCGACTAGTGAGCTATTACGCTTTCTTTAAAGGGTGGCTGCTTCTAAGCCAACCTCCTAGCTGTCTAAGCCTTCCCACATCGTTTCCCACTTAACCATAACTTTGGGACCTTAGCTGACGGTCTGGGTTGTTTCCCTTTTCACGACGGACGTTAGCACCCGCCGTGTGTCTCCCATGCTCGGCACTTGTAGGTATTCGGAGTTTGCATCGGTTTGGTAAGTCGGGATGACCCCCTAGCCGAAACAGTGCTCTACCCCCTACAGTGATACATGAGGCGCTACCTAAATAGCTTTCGAGGAGAACCAGCTATCTCCGAGCTTGATTAGCCTTTCACTCCGATCCACAGGTCATCCGCTAACTTTTCAACGGTAGTCGGTTCGGTCCTCCAGTCAGTGTTACCTAACCTTCAACCTGCCCATGGATAGATCGCCCGGTTTCGGGTCTATACCCAGCGACTAAACGCCCTATTAAGACTCGCTTTCGCTACGCCTCCCCTATTCGGTTAAGCTCGCCACTGAATATAAGTCGCTGACCCATTATACAAAAGGTACGCAGTCACCTAACAAAGTAGGCTCCCACTGCTTGTACGCATACGGTTTCAGGATCTATTTCACTCCCCTCTCCGGGGTTCTTTTCGCCTTTCCCTCACGGTACTGGTTCACTATCGGTCAGTCAGTAGTATTTAGCCTTGGAGGATGGTCCCCCCATATTCAGACAAAGTTTCTCGTGCTCCGTCCTACTCGATTTCATGACTAAGAGATTTTCGCGTACAGGGCTATCACCCACTATGGCCGCACTTTCCAGAGCGTTCCGCTAATCTCAAAGCCACTTAAGGGCTAGTCCCCGTTCGCTCGCCACTACTAAGGGAATCTCGGTTGATTTCTTTTCCTCAGGGTACTTAGATGTTTCAGTTCCCCTGGTTCGCCTCTTGCACCTATGTATTCAGTACAAGATACTCAGCTTATGCTGAGTGGGTTCCCCCATTCAGAGATCTCCGGATCAAAGTCTGTTTGCCGACTCCCCGAAGCTTATCGCAGGCTACCACGTCTTTCATCGCCTCTGACTGCCAAGGCATCCACCGTATGCGCTTCTTCACTTGACCATATAACCCCAAGCAATCTGGTTATACTGTGAAGACAACATTCGCCGAAAACTTGTAATTACTCACAAATTTTACCTTAGCCTGAACACACACCAGTGAAAGTGCTGTCCAGTCTATCTTTCTATCACATACCCAAATTTTTAAAGAACGATTCTGAAAAAGTTCAGAAATCAATATTCGATACGAATATTCATTTCTAAGCTTTGACAGTAGAAGGTGGTGGAGCCAAGCGGGATCGAACCGCTGACCTCCTGCGTGCAAGGCAGGCGCTCTCCCAGCTGAGCTATGGCCCCGTATTGCTACAGGCTGCACCACATGTAATTGGTGGGTCTGGGCAGATTCGAACTGCCGACCTCACCCTTATCAGGGGTGCGCTCTAACCAACTGAGCTACAGACCCAATCGTCTTCTTCAATGAATCAAGCAATTCGTGTGGGAGCTCATAAGACAGCTGATGTCTGTCGATTAAGGAGGTGATCCAGCCGCAGGTTCCCCTACGGCTACCTTGTTACGACTTCACCCCAGTCATGAATCACACCGTGGTAACCGTCCTCCCGAAGGTTAGACTAGCTACTTCTGGTGCAACCCACTCCCATGGTGTGACGGGCGGTGTGTACAAGGCCCGGGAACGTATTCACCGCGACATTCTGATTCGCGATTACTAGCGATTCCGACTTCACGCAGTCGAGTTGCAGACTGCGATCCGGACTACGATCGGTTTTGTGAGATTAGCTCCACCTCGCGGCTTGGCAACCCTCTGTACCGACCATTGTAGCACGTGTGTAGCCCAGGCCGTAAGGGCCATGATGACTTGACGTCATCCCCACCTTCCTCCGGTTTGTCACCGGCAGTCTCCTTAGAGTGCCCACCATAACGTGCTGGTAACTAAGGACAAGGGTTGCGCTCGTTACGGGACTTAACCCAACATCTCACGACACGAGCTGACGACAGCCATGCAGCACCTGTGTCAGAGTTCCCGAAGGCACCAATCCATCTCTGGAAAGTTCTCTGCATGTCAAGGCCTGGTAAGGTTCTTCGCGTTGCTTCGAATTAAACCACATGCTCCACCGCTTGTGCGGGCCCCCGTCAATTCATTTGAGTTTTAACCTTGCGGCCGTACTCCCCAGGCGGTCAACTTAATGCGTTAGCTGCGCCACTAAAATCTCAAGGATTCCAACGGCTAGTTGACATCGTTTACGGCGTGGACTACCAGGGTATCTAATCCTGTTTGCTCCCCACGCTTTCGCACCTCAGTGTCAGTATGAGCCCAGGTGGTCGCCTTCGCCACTGGTGTTCCTTCCTATATCTACGCATTTCACCGCTACACAGGAAATTCCACCACCCTCTGCCCTACTCTAGCTCGCCAGTTTTGGATGCAGTTCCCAGGTTGAGCCCGGGGATTTCACATCCAACTTAACGAACCACCTACGCGCGCTTTACGCCCAGTAATTCCGATTAACGCTTGCACCCTCTGTATTACCGCGGCTGCTGGCACAGAGTTAGCCGGTGCTTATTCTGTCGGTAACGTCAAAATACTCACGTATTAGGTAAGTACCCTTCCTCCCAACCTAAAGTGCTTTACAATCCGAAGACCTTCTTCACACACGCGGCATGGCTGGATCAGGCTTTCGCCCATTGTCCAATATTCCCCACTGCTGCCTCCCGTAGGAGTCTGGACCGTGTCTCAGTTCCAGTGTGACTGATCATCCTCTCAGACCAGTTACGGATCGTCGCCTTGGTGAGCCATTACCTCACCAACTAGCTAATCCGACCTAGGCTCATCTGATAGCGCAAGGCCCGAAGGTCCCCTGCTTTCTCCCGTAGGACGTATGCGGTATTAGCGTTCCTTTCGAAACGTTGTCCCCCACTACCAGGCAGATTCCTAGGTATTACTCACCCGTCCGCCGCTGAATCGAAGAGCAAGCTCTTCTCATCCGCTCGACTTGCATGTGTTAGGCCTGCCGCCAGCGTTCAATCTGAGCCATGATCAAACTCTTCAGTTCAATACTGCTTGGGTTTTGAGAAAACCCTAAACTTGGCTCAGCAATCTCAAATGACTTACTTTCAAATCTTTCGATTTTCGTGTAGCCACTTGTGATGCTGATAATCTTTTTGACTATCAGTCTGAGCTCACAAGCACCCACACGAATTGCTTGATTCAGTTGTTAAAGAGCGGTTGGTTAAGAGCTTTTCGCCTCAACCGAGGCGCGCATTCTACGCTTTCCTCAGAGCCTGTCAAGCGTTTATTTTGAAGTTTTTCAGAATTTCTCTTTCAACTTCAACCACTTGACTCGCTGCGATCTCTCGTCAGCGGGAGGCGAATTCTACAGCGTTTCAAACCGCTGTCAACTGCCTTTTTCACCGCTGCCGATCTTTCGATCGAAGCACCTCCGGATGACCCTGGAACCGCTAACTCTTTGAAACTCAAGGAGTTTTCAGTTCCGACTGTGCCGGAAGTGGGGCGAATTATAGAGAGATCTGCGGGGGCGTCAAGGACTTATTTCAACTTTGTTTCAGCGGGGGCGTTTTGGCTATAAGCCACAAGCTTCAAGCTGCAAGTAAAAGCGGCAGCACCGCGCTCAACTTGAAGCTTGAAGCTTGTAGCTTGAAGCTTGAAGCTACCATCCTTTAAAGCAACTATTCAAAGCCGCGTTGATCTGTAGATAAGGCACCCTACAAGATGAGCCACCGCCATGAGTGAAGCGCAAAGCGGCAAGACCCCGGGCCTGTCTGCAGACGAAGAGCAGGAAGTCAGCCACAACCAGCCGCCCCGCGCGGCGGTGCTACACGAGATCATTCGTTATCAGGGTGACCAGGAACTGGAGCGCACCATTGCCGCACTGTTCTGGTCGGCGCTGGCTGCCGGCCTGACCATGGGCCTGTCACTGATGGCCATGGGGCTGTTCTATTCGCGCCTGCCGCAAGGCGACAGCAGCCAGGTGATTGCCAGCCTCGGCTACTCGGCCGGGTTTCTCGCGGTGATCCTCGCCCGCCAGCAACTGTTTACTGAAAACACCCTGACGGCGGTGTTGCCGGTAATGACCGAACCGACCGTGCGCAACTTCGGCCGCTTGCTGCGGTTATGGTCGGTGGTGCTGGTCGGTAACCTGGCCGGCACCATCCTGGTGTCTTACGTGATGCTCAACCTGCCGATCTTCGACAGCAAGACCGACGTCGCCTTTCTCGACGTTGGCCGCAAGGTGATGGAGAACGACCTGAACCAGATGTTCGCCAAGGGCATCATCTCGGGCTGGATGATCGCCACCATGGTGTGGATGATCCCGTCGATGGAGACTGCCAAGGTATGGATCATCCTGATGATCACCTACCTGATGGCCCTGGGTGATTTCACCCATATTGTTGTAGGCTCGGTGGAAGTTTCCTACCTGGTCTGGGCCGGAGAGGTAAGCTGGGCGGCCTTCTGGCTGGACTTCGCAGCACCGACGCTGATCGGCAACATCATTGGCGGCAGCTTTATATTCGCCCTGATCAGCCACGCCCAGGTGCGCAGCGATAGCGGCAAGCCACCCTCCGCCCTGCCCCGCCGTGAGCAGCACAAACAACCGTCGGCAGACAAGGAGCCCTAGGGCTCGCGCGCCGCCAGCGCCCGCTCACCGCCCTTGCGTAATTCCCGTTGTGGCTTGGGCTGCCACCAGGCCGGCCCGCTGTGTGGCTGCTCGATACTGACCCGCTCGCCGATCTGCGGCGTGCTCAAAGGTACCTGCGCCGCGTTGGCCAGGGCCAGGATACGGTCGAAGGGTTCATGCCAGCTGTGGGTGGAGAGGTCGAAGGTGCTGTTATGAATCGGCAGCAGCCAGCGCCCGCGCAGGTCGAGGTGCGCCTGCAGGCTTTGCTCGGGCTGCATGTGTACATCAGGCCAATTGACGTTGTAGGCGCCGGTTTCGATCAGGGTCAGGTCGAAGGGACCGTACTGCCTGCCGATTTCCTTGAAGCCGTCGAAATAGCCGGTATCGCCACTGAAGAACACTTTCAGCTGATCATCGATCATCACCCAGGAGGCCCACAGGGTGCTGTTGCTGTCGAACAGGCCGCGGCCAGAAAAATGCTGCGCCGGGGTGGCGACAAATCGCACACCTTCGACGCTGGTTTCCTGCCACCAATCCAGCTGCCTGACCTTGGCCGCCGGTACGCCCCAGCCGATCAGAATATCGCCCACCCCCAAAGGCGCAATAAAGTGCTCGGCGCTAACGGCCAGTTGGCGTATGGCCTGCTCGTCGAGGTGGTCAAAGTGGTCATGGGAGAGGATCACCGCGGTCAACGGCGGCAACTCCTCGAGTTTCAGCGGTGGCGGGTGAAAGCGCAGGGGCCCGGCCCATTGCACCGGCGAGGCGCGCTCGGCGAACACCGGGTCGGTAATGAAGAAGCGCTCGCGCAGTTTCAGCAGTACCGTGGAATGCCCCAGGCGCCAGACGCTGTGGTCCGGGGCCTCGAGCAACTGCTGGCGGCTCAGTGGCTGCACCGCGATGCTGACACTGGGGCGGGTATCGGCGGGCTTTTTCAGGAACAGGTACTTGAGGCCGATACGCAGTTTTTTCATCACCCCGTCCTGGGGCAACTGCGCCTGGTTGCGATAGCGCCCATCCTGGCGTTGCGCCGGTTCACCGGCCTGGGGAGTCAGTGGGGCCATGAGCAGAAACACTCCAAGGATGAAGGTAAGTTTCATGGTACCCCACAGTGATTGCATCAACCGTGAAATGGCTTGTAAGGCCATTTTTCAACAGCCTGCGATTGTTCAACAATATTGACAGCATTTATGCGATAAACGGCGCCCCGGAACAGACCAGCATCCATGATGGAAAAGAAAAACGGCAAAGGACTTTCATTTGTAAAGCGGATCTACCTGCCGCGCATCATCGGCCTGGGGATCGGCATGCTCAGCGTTATGGCCGGGATTTCCAGCCTGCCGGTGCCCGCCTGGGTATGGGGCCTGCTGCTGTTCAACGGCCTGGTGTGGCCGCACCTGGCTTATCAGATTGCCTTGCGCGCCAAGGTTCCGTATCACGCCGAGTACCGCAACCTGCAACTGGACTCGCTGATGGGCGGGTTCTGGACCGCCACCCTGCAGTTCAATCCCCTGCCCAGCGTGACCATCCTGGCGATGATGGCCATGAACAACTTCGCTGCCGGTGGCCAGCGCCTATTCATCAAGGGCCTGCTGATCCAGGGCCTGGGCATGCTGCTGTCGATAGCCCTGTTCGGCCCCGGGCTGCAATTGCATGCCAGCACCCTGCAGGTCTATGCCTGCCTGCCGATGCTGACCCTGTATCCCATGGCCGTTGGCTGGGTCTGCTACCGCCTGGCGATGAAGCTGTCTGAGCACAAGCGCCGGCTAAGCGCCCTGAGCCGTACCGACAGCCTCACCGGCCTGCTCAATCACGGCTCATGGAAGGACCTGCTGCAGCTCAAGTTCCAGATCTGCCAGCAGCAAGGCCGCGAGGCGGTGATCGCGATCATCGATATTGACCATTTCAAGGCCATCAACGACACCTACGGCCATGTGGTCGGCGATTGCGTCCTGCACCAGTTGAGCAACGAGCTCAAACGCACCCTGCGCGAAGATGACCTGGCCGGACGCTACGGCGGTGACGAGTTCTGCGTGATTCTGCCGGATACCCACATGGAACACGCCAGTCAGGCCATGGAACGCCTGCGCGAGCGGGTTGGCAGCTACCGCAACCCGCAACTGCCGGAGCTGCGCATCAGCCTCAGTATCGGCCTGGCCAGTTGCAGCGCGGCCCTGTCCGACCCTGAAGCCTGGCTCAACGAGGCCGACAAAGCCCTGTACTGCGCGAAGAAAGCCGGGCGTAACCAGGTCAATTTCGCCCATTCGGACCTCAGCGCGCTGAAGCTGGCCTATCCTGACTGAACGTTCGTCCTTGCGGTACGGCCGCAGGGATGCTGCTTCATTAAGGAACAGCTCGCGTATGGACAGGATTGCCGATGTTCCGCCAGCCAGCCAGCGCCCCAGCCTGCAGACGCGCAAGCTTATTGCCGCGATTGCCGCGTTGTTCGCCCTGGCCTGCCTGATCGCCCTGGGGGCATTGTTCAACATCGCCACCACGCTCAATGCCAACGAGCGGGAGAAAAGCAGTTTCTACGCCCATAAAGCCCTGGACCAGCGCCTGGAGTCGTCGCGCCAGTTTCTCTCCAGCTACGCGGTATGGAACGCCGCTTACGAGCACCTCAATGCCAGCCCCGACCTGCATTGGGCCTATGACGAGAAGAACGTCGGCGATTCGCTGTACACCGCCAGCGGCTACGAAGGGGTGTTCGTCGTCGATGACCAAACCACCAAATACGCCCTGTTCAAAGGCCAGTTGAGCAAGGCGCCGGCGAGCACCTATATAGAGAACCCGTTGGGCCCGATTATCGCCAAGGCGCGCAAAGTTGCAGCCGAGCGCCAGCAGATCACCGAGCATGTGTTATTCAACGGCTGGCCCGCCGTGCTGGTTGCCGCCGCCATTCGCCCGGACGACGAGGTGCTGAGCATCGACCCGCAAACCACCTCGGTCATGCTCTTCGTCGATCAGCTGACCCCGGAAAAACTCACCCGCCTGGGCACCGGTGTCGGCCTTGCCGGCATGCACATCGAAAAAGCCAACGCGCCGCTGGCGGACCAGCCCAGCCTGATGCTCGGCGACACCGGCTACCGGCTCGACTGGATCACCCCGCGCCCTGGCGACCAACTGCTCTGGGCCGTGTTGCCGCCGCTGCTTGGCGCCATGCTGGTGCTGGGCCTGCTGATGGTGTACTTCTTCCGCTATGCCCTGCGCACTTCACGGCAAATCGATGCCAACCTGCGCCGCCTGCAAGCCAGCAACCTGGCGTTGGAAGCCAGCGAGCAACGCTTTCGCGCCGTGGCCGAGGCGGCCTCGGACTGGATCTGGGAAACCGACCGCCATCACCGCCTCAGCTACCTGTCCCAGCGCTTCGTCGCCGTGACCGGTTTTCAGAGTGAAGACTGGCTGGGCCAGCCGCTCAATCAATTGCTCAGTTGCGAGACCACGCCGCTGATCCAGTGGCTCGACAACCAGGCCGATTCCGACTCGCAGCAGGTCGCCAACCTGCGCTGCGCCTACCGCGACCATACCGGCCAGGTGCGCTTCTGCCGGGTCTCGGCGCGCTCGATCGTGTTCGATGGCAAGCTGGTCGGCTATCGCGGCACCGCCAGCGACATTACCGATGAGGTGGCGGCCCATGCGCGCATCCAGCACCTGTCGATGCACGACGCGCTGACGGGCCTGGCCAACCGCAACAAGCTCTCACGCTTTCTTGATCAGGCATTGCTCAAGGGCCAGGACGCCACTCCATTGACCTTGCTGTTGCTTGACCTGGACAGCTTCAAGCCGATCAACGATTCCCTCGGCCACGCTGCCGGCGACGCCGTGCTGCTTGAGGTAGCCGCGCGCCTGCGCGAATCGACCCGCGACGGCGACCTGGTGGCGCGGCTGGGTGGCGACGAGTTCGTGCTGGTGATGAACGGCATGGACAGCCGCAACGAAATCGACCGCTTTTGCGCGCGCTTGATCGACAGCCTGCACCAGCCGATCTACTTCGAAGAACAGGCCCTGCACATCGGCGCCAGCCTCGGTGTGGCGCAAACGCGCCTGCAGGGCTTCGATGCCGGCGAGCTGATCCGCTGCGCCGACATCGCCCTGTACCAGGCCAAGGCCGAGGGCAAGAACACCTGGCGTTACTTCTCGCCAGAGATGAACGAGCAGATCCAGTACCGCCGTCAATTGGAAAACGACTTGCGCAAGGCGCTGAAAAACAACGAGTTCATCCTTCACTACCAGCCCCGCTACCGCCTCGAGACCCTCGAGATCGTCTCGGTCGAGGCCTTGGTGCGCTGGCAGCATCCAGTCGAGGGTCTATTAGGCCCGGACACCTTCATCCCCTTGGCCGAGCAGACCGACCTGATCGTGCCCCTGGGCCGCTGGGTGCTGCGCGAAGCCTGCGAAACCGCGCGCAACTGGCCGGCCGGCCTGCTGGTTTCGGTCAACCTTTCGCCTGCGCAGTTCTCGCGCAGCGACGTGGTCAGGGATGTTCACCAGATTCTGGTCGAGACCGGCTTCCCAGCCCAGCGCCTGGAACTGGAGATCACCGAGAACGTGATGCTCAACGATATCGAAGGTGCGCTGGGCACCATGAACGCGCTCAAGGAACTGGGCGTGCGCCTGAACATGGATGACTTCGGCACCGGTTACTCGTCGCTGGGCTACCTGCGTACCTACCCGTTCGACAGCATCAAGATCGACAAGCGCTTCATCGCCGGGCTCAGCAGCGATGGCAACGACCGCGCCGTGGTGCAGGCGATCATCAACCTGGGCAAGGCCATGGGCCTGACCGTGACCGCCGAAGGGGTGGAGACCGAGCAGCAACTCAAGGCCCTGGGCAAGGAGCAATGCCACGAGGTGCAGGGCTACTACCTGAGCAAACCGATCGACAAACTGGCTTTCGAGGCGCTGCTGCAATCTGCCGACAACAACCGCGCCAGCGTCTCCTAGGCCGCAGGTAACCCCAACCGCGCCCGCACCAGCTTGAGCAGGTTCGGCCCGACCTGGTCGAAGCCCTTGTTCTGCGCAACGATCTGTACCCCCTCAAGCAGCAGCGTCAGTTCGAACGCTGCCTGCTGCGGTTCGACCATCCCTGCCTCTTTGCACAAGCGCACCAGGCGCGCCGCCTGACGACGCTTGTGCGCCTCGATCAACTCGCGTGCCGGGCTGTCACACACCGGCAACTCCGCCAGGGTGTTGGTATAGGCGCAGCCACGGTGCGAAGACAGCAGCGGTTCCTGGACCAGGAATTCGGCAAATCCGAGGATCTGTCGCGTCGGCTGGCCGTTGAACTGTTCGGCCAGGCGCGCCCATAGCTCATCGTATTCGGCCATCAACAGACGCAACCACTCCACTACCAGCACGTCCTTGGATTCAAAATGCCGGTACACGGTCATCTTGGTGGTTTCTGCCTTGGCAGCAATGGCATCGACGGTGACACGGCTGATGCCCTCGTTGAAAAACAGCTCGTGGGCGGCATCCAGGACCCGCTCGCGCGGGGGCAAGCGGGCGATTCGTTGCGAACGCATGGGCAGACTCCGGTTGACGACGATACTAATCAGTATCACTCTATACTCTCGAGTATCGCTCGATACCCATCGGTATTTTATCGTCAATTGCCCCGGGAGTGCGCAATGAAGGTGAGTGAATATGTGCAATTCGATGCCATTGGCCTGGCCGAGCTGATTGCTCGAAGGCAAGTCAGTGCCGTTGAAGTGCAGGCTGCGGCGCAGCAAGCCATCGCCAACGTCGAACCCCGGCTCAATGCGCTGGCTGAACATTGGCAGGACGAACCTCTGCCAAGCGCTGCTGAAGGTCCGTTGTATGGCGTGCCGTTTCTGATCAAGGACCTGGCGATCAGCATGCAGGGCCGTGCTCATGAGTTCGGCAGCCGCCTGGCCCAGGGCACCGGCAGCAGTGCCGACTCGTTCCTGATGCAGCGGTTTCGCCGCGCAGGATTGCTCACCCTGGGGCGCACTACCGTCCCGGAACTGGCGATCAGCACCACCACCGAATCGCGCCTGTGCGGCCCGACCCGCAACCCCTGGGACCTGAACCGCAGCGCCGGTGGCTCCAGCGGCGGTTCGGCAGCAGCGGTAGCCAGCGCCATGGTGCCGGTGGCCCATGCCACCGATGGCGGCGGTTCGATCCGGGTGCCGGCTGCAGCCTGCGGCTTGTTTGGCTTGAAGCCCAGCCGCGGGTTGATTTCCATGGGGCCGTTCCTGGACGAGGCCTGGAACGGCCTGGCGGTACAGGGGGTGCTCAGCCGTTCGGTGCGTGACAGCGCCCTGCTGCTCGATTGCATGGCCGGGGCAGAACCCGGTGACCCGTTCCAGGTGGCGCCAGCACAGGGCAGTTACCTGAGTGCGCTCAAGCAAGCGCCTGGGCCGTTGAAAATTGCCGTGCAGTTGCATCCGCTCAATGGCCAGCGCAGCGATCCGCTGATGCTCGAGGCGCTACAGGGCCTGGTCCGCACCCTTGAAGGTCTTGGCCACCGGTGCGAGCAGGTAGACCTGGACATCGGCCTGTCGTGGGATGCTTTTGTCGAGATGAACGCGCGCTTCTGGGCCAGCAATACCGCAGCCTGGCTCGACGCATTGAGTGCCCAGACGGGTCGCCCGCTCGATGCTGACTGGCTTGAACCGGCAACCTTGGCGCTTAACCGTTACGGCCAGGCGCTGCCGGCTACCGACCTGCTGGCGGCGATGGACCAGCGCAATCAGGTCAGCCGGCAACTGGGCGGGTTCTTCAAGCGTTTTGACCTGTTGCTGAGCCCGACCCTGAGCCAGTTGCCGCCGGTGATCGGCGCCTACAACGCCGGCCAGGAACAGCTCGACGGGTTGGGCTGGATGCACCGGGTGTTCAACCACTCGCCTTTCACCGCCCTGGCCAACATCGGCGGTACGCCGTCGATGTCGCTGCCGCTGTATCAGGATCCGGCCAGCGGCTTGCCGGTGGGTATGCAGTTTACCGCCGGGGCTGCGGGGGAGCGCCTGCTGCTGAGCCTGGCCGGGCAACTGGAGCAGGTGTTGCCCTGGCGCGGGCGCACCCCGCCGGTCTGGGCGGCGCATAGTTGAAAAGCACCGCCGGCAACGCCGGCGATGTGGCCGCTCAGGCCCGCAGCCGTCGCTGCGCGGCGATCTCCGGCAAATCCTTGCGGCGCAGGTAAACCCGCAGCGGCTCGGTCACATTCAACCGTTCATCGACGTTCTGCGCCAGAAGAATCTCGATCAAGGCTCGGCTCAAGGTCATGACCTCGGCCTCGGCGGCCTGCCAGACGAATTCGTTGCTCGGGGTGATGCTGTCGTCAGCCACGTCCATGCCGAACGAGTCTTCACTGAAACGCACGATGTGCTTGCCAAGCTTGCGATGAAAGCCGACAAAGCCCTTGAGCTGGTCAGCAGCGGCGCAGATGTCCTGGGATGTGATGTGCATGTCAAACCTCACTTGAAAAAGGGGATTGGCACGCTGGGCGATAGGGGTTGCGCTCTGGCGGGCAACTCGGGGATCAAGGTTAATGGAAATTCATCGCATTCGGTAAAGGATTTTTTTACCCAAGCGGCAGTTGCTCGCTAGACTTATCTTTCTCAACGCCTTCCAGTAGTCAGCGAACGTGGATGATTCATGAGCACCGCCGTCACTTCCGATATCGCCACGATCAGCCGAATCAACGCAGTACCGGCCATCCTGCAGGTGATCTGCGAGACCACCGGCTTGCGTTTCGCCGCCGTCGCCCGGGTCACCGACAGCAGCTGGACGGCCTGCGCGGTGCTCGACTCGCTGGGCTTTGGCCTGGAGGTCGGCGGCGAACTCGACCTGATCACCACCCTGTGTCACGAGATCCGCGCCAGCCACCAGACCATCGTGATCGACAAGGCCAGCGAAGACGAGCTGTACTGCAACCACCACACCCCGCGTATCTACAAGTTCGAAAGCTATATTTCGGTGCCGGTGTTTCGCACCGACGGCAGCTTCTTCGGCACCATCTGCGCCCTCGACCCATTGCCGGCCAATCTCAAGGGCAGCGCCATCCAGCCGATGATGGAGTCTTTCGCCCGCCTGCTGTCGATCCAGATCGAAAGCGAAGAGAACGCCCAGCAAACCGAACAGGCCCTGGAAGAAGAACGCGCCATCGCCGACTTGCGTGAACAGTTCATCGCAGTGCTCGGCCACGACCTGCGCAATCCGCTGTTCGCCATCACCGCCGGTGCCGAACTGCTCAGCCAGCGCCTGCAAGACGAAAAAAGCCGCGCCATCGCCCAGCACATCCTGACCTGTGGCCGGCGCGCCAACCAGCTGGTCCGCGATGTCCTGGATTTTGCCCGTGGCCGCCTGGGCAACGGCATCATGATCAACGTCCAACCCTGCCCGGATCTGGCCGACGCCCTCAGCCACGTGGCTTCGGAGCTGCAACGGGTGCATCCGCAGCGCTTGATTCGGCTGAACATCGGCGATCTCGGCGACATCCAATGCGACCGTGAACGGGTCACCCAACTGCTGTCCAACCTGATTGCCAACGCCCTCACCCACGGCGCCGCCGACAGCCCGGTAAATGTCATGGCCGATATCCGCGAGCGGGTGTTCGTCCTCGGTGTGCACAACCTCGGTGAACCGATTGCACCCCAGGTGATGGCGCAGTTGTTCCAGCCCTTTTCACGGCCACGCGATGATGCGCCGCAACCCGGCCTGGGCCTGGGCCTGTATATCGCCAACCAGATTGCCCTGGCCCACGGCGGGCGCATGGAGGTGGTGTCGAGCGCCGAAGCCGGTACGCTGTTTACCTTTCGCTTGCCGCTTGATCGAGTGGTGCCTGAAGCAACTGCGCCAGCCAGTCCATGAATGCCCGCACCCGTTGCTGCTGTTGACGGTGATGCCCCCCGGCATTGCCTCGTACCGCGTGGCACCGTCCTGTTGATATTCGAAGCCAGGGCCGCGGGCGCCCAGTTGCTTGGCGATGGCGGCGGCTGGATTACCGGCCAGCGTCTGGAAGTCTCCGGCGGCATGTTTCTTTAAGCGCTCAGCGCTGCACTTGGTCCTCGCGCACCTGCACACTGGCGGTCATGCCGGCGCTGAGGTTGACCCCTTCAGGCACCTGATCAAGCTTGATCCGCACCGGAATGCGCTGGGCCAGGCGCACCCAGTTGAAGGTCGGTTCTACTTCGGCGAGCAACTGGCTGTCGGGGTTGGCGTTGCGGTCGGTGATGCCGCGGCTGATGCTCTCGACATGCCCCTGCATCGGCTCGCCAGCGCTCATCAGCCAGACCTTGACCGGGTCACCGACGCGGATGCGTGGCAGCTTGGTCTCTTCGAAGTAGGCCTGGACGTAGAAGGTCGAGTCGTCCACCAGGGCCATCACCGACTGCCCGGCATTGACGTAGTTGCCTTCGGCCAGGCGCAGGTTGGTGATATGCCCGCTGCGCGGCGCCTTGACCTGGCTGCGCGCCAGGTTGATGGCCGCGACCTTGACCTCGGCCAACGCTTCGCGCAATTCGCCACGGGCAACGGCGGCGTTGATCTGGGCATTTTCGCGCAGTTCGGCGCTGATCGCCTGAGGGCCAAGGGCAGCACGGCGCGAGGCTTCATGCTCACGCAGGCGCAGTTGCTGCTGGCGGGTTTCGGCCACGGCATTGGCCTTGTCCAGGGCCGCTTCGAAACGATCACGGTCGATCGACATGAGCAACTCGCCGGCCTTGACCTGCTGGTTGTCACGCACCTTCAGCTCACGCACCCAGCCAGACACGTCCGGGGCAATGATCACCACGTCGGCGCGAATCTTCGCATCACGGGTCCAGGGCGTGAGCATGTAGTACTGCCAGAGCTTCCAGCCGGCAAAAATCGCCACCGCCACCAGGCACAGGGTTACTGCGATACGTACAGCAGCACGCATGGTCACACTCCTTATAACGGCCCCAGCACGTGGGTCACCAGGGTCAGAATACAAACGAACAGCGCGCAGTCGAACAACGCCTCATGCCAGACCCAGCGCCCCAACGGCGTGTAGCGCAACAACAGGCGCAACACCCCGGTCAGCAGCAAGGCCAACAACACATACAGCAGAAACGGACTGAGCAACACACCGCCCAGCGCCCATTCACGCAAGCCCATGGATTTCCTCCTGTCGACGGCACCACTTGCCCCAGCTCTTCTGCAATTGCAGCACAGCACCGATGGCCAGGCGCAGCGGGTCACTCGAAGGCACGCTCTGCAGTGCGTCGATGAACTGCTCGCTGGCCGCATCCAGGCGCTGGCCACGCCCCGGGGCCGGGCCGCTGGCCAATACTGATTCAAGTTGTTGCAGGTACTGGCGCTCGGCGGCGGCCACCGGCGCCTGGGCGACTGCCAGGCACATGCGCAGGTGCAGTAGCTCGTCGCCGATATCCAGGCCGTGCAGGCCATCGTCCCAACGCCCGCGCTCCTGTTCGGGCAAGGCGCCGTAGTGCCGGGCCAGTTGCAACAGGCGATCGGCCATGCGTCCACCAAACCAGCTGTCGGCGCCGCGCAGGTCGCGGCGGGTCAGGCGCACCAGGTCGCTTTGGGTGGCAGCGCGCAGGCGCTTGCCATGCCAGGCCGGGTTGCGCAGCACCAGCAACTTGAACGCCAGCACCGCGGCGCCGACCCCCATGAGCATGGCCTGGGCGCTGTTGAAGAAGTTGGCGACATCGAAACTCATGACATTGAGCGGCGCCACCAGCACGATAAAGTGCAGGCAATAAGAAGTAGCGGTGGCGCCAATACGCGGATTGGCCATGCCCAGGGCGCCAAAGAACAGCGGCACGCCCATGGCCAGGCAGAGCATGGCAAAACCGCTGAGCTCCGGCAGGAGGATCTGCCCGACCACGAACGCCACCGGTATCGCCAACAGTATCCCGCGCAAAAAACTCATGCCGATCTGCGCGCCATTCTCGCGGCTGGCGAACAAGCTGCAGACCACGCAGGTCAGCACCAGGCCACCGGGGGCAGCCTGCCAGGCAGTGGCCAACCAGAAGCTGGCCATGGCCAGGAACGCCAGGGCGCTGCGCGAGCCGAACAGCAGCGCCAGCGATACATCGCGGTGAACCGCCAGGCTGTCGGGTACATCGACGGCCGGCTTGCCCTCCTCTACCCCACGCAGGGCCAGGGTCGCGGCCATGGCGTTGTCCAGCAGCAAGGTCAGGCGCGCCAGGCAGTAATGCTCGGCGGAGCTGATTTGCTCATCGTGGGCTGCATCCCAGACGCGCTGGCGCAACAGCAACAGGCTGGCCTGGTCGGGGCTGGCCAGCAGCGCCTGAACCTCTTCCAGCCACGGCGCCAGGTGCTGCGCCTGCTGTTCATCCAGTTGCCGCCATTGCCGGCGCACCGAACGGGAAATGCGCAGCAGCACCAGCAGTTTCTGGCTCAGCCCGCGAATCGCCCGGGCGCGCTGACGGCCGAGGCTGCCTTCGAACCAGGCATGTTCACGCTGGGAATCCACCGCCACGATGCGCCCGAGAATCTCCAGCAGGCCCTTGCGCCCCTGTTCTTCACCACTCAAGGCGGCGCTGGCGGCCTGCAGCCCGCTTTGCCAGGCCTGGCGCGCCTGCCCGCTCAGCTGTTGCTCGACGCGCATCGGCCAGAGCAAGGCGCTGGTGGCCGTGGCGCAGACAATCCCCAGGCAGATTTCGGTACAGCGCGCCACCGCCTGGTCGAACACCAGCAGCGGATGGTTGATGGCCGGCAAAGCGATGATTGCCACGGTGTAACCGGCCAGCACGAACGAATAAGCCCAGGCACTGCGCAGCAAGGTCGAGCAGGCGGTGCACAGCGCCAGCCACAAGGCCAGGGCGAAGAGGAACAGCCACGGGGTCTGGGCGAAGGCGCCAATGAACAGCACCGACATGACCGTGCCGACCAGGGTGCCGAGCAGACGTGCCAGGCCCTTCTGCACCACCATCCCCGACAGCGGCTGGGCAACGATAAACGCGGTCATCAGTGCCCAGGCCGGCTGCTCAAGCCCCCAGCGCAGCGCCAGCCACAGGGCCAGGCCGCCACCAAGCAGGGTTTTGAGGGCAAATTGCACAGCGATTTTGTTTGGCGCCAGCAGGGCCTGCAACGTGATGGGCACGGGACGCACCTTGAACGACGGTGTAGTAAAGATAGTCAGGATGAAGCGAGAAGTTCAGGGCTTAATTATTAGCTAGCTAACTATTAATAGTCCAGAGGAGCTGAAAGGTTTTTTCACCAGACAAAAAAATGGGCGACCGAAGTCGCCCTAAATGCCTTGCGTGCTCGTGACTGGAAAGGATCAGCGCTCTTTGCGCTTGTTCGAGTCTTTCCAGATGAATATTCCGAATCCGACGAAGAACATCAGCATCAGACCGACCGTAATCACTCCAGCGATAACCACATTATCGAAGAACATGTCGGCCTCCATTCGCCTGAACCTGTCCGATGGGCTTAAGGTAGCGAATGGCTCGGGGGAGGAAATTGACCGAGGTCAATAGCGCCCGGAACCGGGCGCGCAAGGCGGGTGCAGGCTTGACCTGCATCAAGTTTTCAACGCTTCTTGGGTTTGCCCTTGGGCTTTTTCTTCTTGGCCTTGCCCAGCGGCATGGCCTGCTCGAACGCCTGACGAACTTCGTTCAGACGCTTTTCATTGAGGTCGTGGACCCGGCGTGCACGTTCGGCACCGAGGTCGATCAGGTTGTTTTCTTGGCTCATGGCGGGCTCGGAAAGCTGACTGCAGAGCTGCAATCATGAAGGCTGCAGCCGGCGCTGACCAGTGGCGCTTGTATCTTCAGACTTCGATGTCCACCAGCAGCCCCTGGCGCGGCTGCTCACCCATCAAGGGTGCTACCGGCACGGTGTTGTCGGCGTTGACTTCATCGCCGGGCAACGCCTGGTACAGCTCTTCGTCCTGGCTCGACGGGCGTCGGCGCTGCTGGCGGCGCTGCTCTTCGCGCAAGAGGATCGCGGCCTGCTCCGGGTCACGCTGCTTGAGGTCAATGGTACTGTCGCTGGAGCTCGGTTGCGCCGGGACCACGGGCTTGATGTCTGGCGTCGGCTTTACCGGGTCCAGTTGTTGTGTCACGGGTGCAGCACTGAGCGGGATGAGGGGCGGCAGCATGGGATGATCTCCTGTCGCCAGTGTGTCGGCTGATGGCCACGGGCCTTGAGCCAGTGCCGGCAAAATGTGCGGGGCGCTTCACAGTTGCCGGCTACTGTTCTTCGTCCTCGTCCGTCGGGGCGGGCTGGGCTTCGCTCCACGGCCGTTTGAGCACTTTGTTCCAGACGTCGTTCACGTGATCGCGCAACACTTGTGGTGCATCCTTGAGCGACGGGCTGTCTTCGCGCTCACCGCCATATGGCTGCTCGCCCTCGATAGCGATCAGCGACTGGCCATTGATAGCATAGCTGGCCTGGCCCTCACGCAACTCGACACGCAGTTCATGGGGGTCGACGCCGCCGCCACAAAAGGCGTGGCTGGCGACCGTCAGCTCGGCCAAGCCGTTGTTGTCGAGGTCACTGACGCCGCTGACGTCGGTATAAAAGCCGACATCCAGGTCGAGCCCGGAGCAGGTGGTCTCGTTCTCGATCTTCCAGCGCGGCTTGAAGCTGTCATCGCCCTGGCGCTCATACAGCGTTGCCGTGAGCACCACGCGATCGACGTCCTGATCGGTCTCTTCATCGCTGACCTGGTCGTCATTGCGGCTGAGCACCAGCAAACCTTCGCCCTCGCGGTCGTGGTAATGCACGCTCTGCAGCGGCGATTGCACGCCCAGGGCCTCGAGTTGCGCAGCGGGAATCGGCGCCAGAATTTCGAAACCTTTGTTGTCACAGGCAGCCAGCAGAAGCACGCCCGCCACGGCCAGCGTTCGGATGAACCACGGGTTGGAGATCGGCATGGCTGTATCGGGCCCTCAATGGCGACAGCGGTTTTCGTCGATGAAGTTGCTAGACTCTTTGGTCTGCACAGAGCTATCCGTTAAGATAGTCGGCTTTTTCATGGCGGGAGTCAGGCAGTATGGCGCAGCAGTATCAACCGGGGCAACGCTGGATCAGCGACAGCGAAGCCGAGCTAGGTCTGGGGACCGTTCTGGCACAGGACGGCCGCTTGTTGACCGTGCTCTACCCGGCCACTGGCGACACCCGCCAGTACTCCCTGCGCAATGCGCCCCTGACCCGGGTGCGCTTCTCGCCTGGCGACCAGATCACCCATTTCGAAGGGTGGAAGCTGACCGTGCGCGAGGTCGAGGATGTCGACGGCCTGCTGGTCTATCATGGCCTGGACGCGCAGAACCAGGCGCGCACCCTGCCGGAAACCCAGCTGTCGAACTTCATCCAGTTCCGCCTGGCCAGTGACCGCCTGTTCGCCGGGCAGATCGACCCGCTGCCGTGGTTCTCGTTGCGCTACAACACCCTCGAGCACACCAGCCGTCAGTTGCAGTCGTCGCTCTGGGGCCTGGGCGGCACCCGCGCGCAACCGATTGCCCACCAGTTGCATATCGCCCGTGAAGTGGCCGACCGTATCGCCCCGCGGGTTCTGCTGGCCGACGAAGTAGGCCTGGGCAAGACCATCGAAGCCGGCCTGGTGATCCATCGCCAGTTGCTCTCGGGCCGCGCCAGCCGTGTGCTGATCCTGGTCCCGGAGAACCTGCAGCACCAGTGGCTGGTGGAAATGCGCCGGCGCTTCAACCTGCAGGTTGCGCTGTTCGATGCCGAGCGCTTTATCGAAAGCGACGCCAGCAACCCCTTCGAAGATGCCCAACTGGCGCTGGTTGCCCTGGAATGGCTGACTGAAGACGAAAAGGCCCAGGACGCGCTGTTTGCCGCCGGCTGGGACCTGCTGGTGGTCGACGAGGCGCACCACCTGGTCTGGCATGAAGACCAGGTCAGCCCCGAGTACGCCCTGGTCGAGCAACTGGCCGAGGTCATCCCCGGCGTGCTGCTGCTCACCGCGACCCCGGAGCAACTGGGCCAGGACAGCCACTTCGCGCGCCTGCGCCTGCTCGACCCGAACCGTTTCCACGACCTGGCCGCGTTCCGCGCCGAAAGCGAGCACTATCGCCCGGTAGCCGAAGCGGTCCAGGAGCTGCTTGACGAAGGCCGCCTGTCGCCCAAGGCCCACGCCACCATCGAGGGTTTCCTCGGTGCCGAAGGCGAAGCCCTGCTGGCTGCGGTCAACGATGGCGATACCCAGGCCAGCGCCCGCCTGATTCGCGAGTTGCTTGACCGCCACGGCACCGGCCGCGTGCTGTTCCGTAACACCCGCGCGGCGGTCCAGGGTTTCCCTGAGCGCAACCTGCACCCCTACCCGCTGCCCAACCCCGACCAGTACATGGAGCTGCCGCTGGGCGAGCACGCCGAGCTGTACCCTGAGGTTGCTTTCCAGTCCCAGAGCGAAGGCAGTGAAGAAGAGCGCTGGTGGCGCTTCGACCCTCGGGTCGACTGGCTGATCGACACCCTGAAGATGCTCAAGCGGGTCAAGGTCCTGGTGATCTGCGCCCACGCCGAAACCGCCATGGACCTGGAAGACGCCCTGCGCGTGCGTTCCGGTATCCCTGCGACGGTGTTCCATGAAGGCATGAGCATTCTTGAGCGCGACCGCGCTGCGGCCTACTTCGCCGACGAAGAATTCGGCGCCCAGGTGCTGATCTGCTCGGAAATCGGCAGTGAAGGCCGCAACTTCCAGTTCGCCCACCACCTGGTGCTGTTCGACCTGCCAGCCCACCCGGACTTGCTCGAGCAGCGTATCGGCCGCCTGGACCGCATCGGCCAGAAGCACACCATCGAGCTGCACGTGCCGCACCTGCAGAACAGCCCGCAAGAGCGCCTGTTCCAGTGGTACAACCAGGCCCTGAACGCTTTCCTCAACACCTGCCCGACCGGCAACGCCCTGCAGCACCAGTTTGGCCCGCGCCTGCTGCCGCTGCTCGAAAGCGGCGATGACGATGAGTGGCAAGCGCTGGTCGACGAGGCCCGTGCCGAACGCGAGCGCCTCGAAGCCGAGCTGCACAGTGGTCGCGACCGTTTGCTGGAGCTCAACTCCGGTGGCGCCGGTGAAGGCCAGGAGCTGGTCGAGGCGATCCTTGAGCAGGATGACCAGTTCGCCCTGCCGATCTACATGGAAACCCTGTTCGACGCGTTTGGCATCGACAGTGAAGACCACTCGGAAAACGCCCTGATCCTCAAGCCGAGCGAAAAAATGCTCGACGCCAGCTTCCCGCTGGGCGACGACGAAGGCGTGACCATCACCTACGACCGCAACCAGGCGCTGTCACGTGAAGACATGCAGTTCATCACCTGGGAGCACCCGATGGTCCAGGGCGGCATGGACCTGGTGCTGTCCGGTTCGATGGGCAACACTTCGGTGGCGCTGATCAAGAACAAGGTGCTCAAGCCCGGCACCGTGCTGCTGGAGCTGCTGTACGTCAGTGAAGTGGTGGCTCCGCGCGCCCTGCAGCTGGGCCGGTACTTGCCGCCGGCCGCGCTGCGCTGCCTGCTCGACGCCAACGGCAACGACCTGGCTTCGCGGGTGTCCTTCGAGACCCTCAACGACCAGCTCGAAAGCGTGCCCAAGGCCAGCGCCAACAAGTTCATCCAGGCCCAGCGCGACGTGCTGGCGCCGCGGATCAACGACGGCGAAGCCAAGATCATGCCGCGCCATGCCGAACGTGTCGCCCAAGCCCAACGCCGGCTGGCGGCGCAAACCGATGAAGAGCTGGCGCGCCTGATCGCCCTGCAAGCGGTCAACCCGACCGTTCGCGACAGCGAAATCGACGCCCTGCGCAAGCAGCGTGAACAAGGCCTGGCGATGCTTGATAAAGCGGCGCTGCGCCTGGAAGCGATTCGGGTGCTGGTCGCCGGATAATTTGCATCGGTTCAATCGCGGGTCAAGTCGAGTCGTCGCACCGCCGCTCCCACAGAGATATTGGTGATTCTGTGGGAGCGGCGGTGCGACGACTCGACTTGACCCGCGATGCTTTTTCAAGCCACCACAGGCTTGGCGGCCATCATTTCGCTGTCAGCCACCATCCCCTCGCGCATCCTCTGCGCATCCCGGCTGAAGCACCGCGAGGCCAGCAGCAGAAACACCAGCGTCAACATCAACGCCACCGGTATCAGGTACATCGCCCCGTGCAGGCCTTCAGCCTTGAATGCCTCGCTCATCTGCACCGCCCCCGCTGCCTGCATAGCCGCCACGGCAAAATGGTCCGAAAGCGCCCCCACCACCACCGGCCCCAGGCCGCCACCGAGCAGGTAAAGCCCGGCAAAGAACAGCGCCATGGCCGTGGCCCGCAGACGCGGCTGCACCACATCCTGAATCGCGGTGTAGACACAGGTATAGAAGTTGTAGGCAAACAACCAGCCGACACCGAACACCGCCACGAACACGCCGATCTCGATCCGCCCGGCATGCAGTGCCCAGGCGGTGGCCAGGGTGGCGATCAGCATGCTCAGGGCACCGAACAACAAGCGCCCGTTGGCAAAGCGCTGGTGTACCTTGTCGGCAATCCAGCCGCCAAGGGTCAGGCCAACCAGCCCGGTCAGGCCGACAATGACCCCGGTGGCCACCGCGGCCTGCTGCAGCGAGAGCAAAAAGTAACGCTGCAGCATCGGCACCATGAACGAGTTGCAGGCGTAGGTGGCGAAGTTGAAGGTAAGGCCCGCAAGCACCAGCCAGCAGAAGGTCGGCACACTCAGAACCCGGCGCAACGGCCGGTCCACGGGCGCCTGGGAGATCGCCACCGACTCCGCCGCGCCGCGCGCCGGTTCGCGGATCATGAACATGAACAGCGCCAGCAACAACCCGGGCACTGCGGCGATAAAGAACGGCGCCCGCCAGCTGTCAAAGGCCTGCACCATCGCACCGATGGTGAAGAACGCCAGCAACAGGCCCAACGGCAGGCCGAGCATGAAAATGCCCATGGCCCGCGCGCGTTTTTCGGCGGGGAACAGGTCGCCGATCAGTGAGTTGGCGGCTGGCGCATAGCTGGCCTCACCGATGCCTACGCCCATGCGCACCAGCAAAAAGCTCCAGAAGCTGCCGACCATGCCATTGACCGCTGTCAACCCGCTCCAGGCCATCAGCCCCCACCCCATCAGTTTGCTGCGTGAACCGTTATCGGCCAGGCGCCCCAGCGGCAGGCCGGCAATCGCATAGACCAGGGTGAAGGCGGTACCGATCAAGCCGATCTGAAAGTCGCTCAGGTGCCATTCCAGGCGGATCGGCTCGATGATGATGGCGGGAATGGTGCGGTCGAAGAAGTTGAACAGGTTGGCCAGAAACAGCAGGAACAGGATTCGCCAGGCGTTGGCCGCTTGAGTGGAGCTCTGCATCGATCAGTCCCTCGTTATTATTGTTCGGGGCTTTCCAGCACGCCGAACTGAATCTAGAGGGCACTTGCCGATCTGTCTGCCACCATTGACCGGACTGATACCGGGTAATTGTAACCATTCGCGGTTTTAGAACCCGGCGCTATTGGTTCAATGACCAAATCGTAGGAATCAATATGCCATTATTCAGGATGGACTAATGCTGAGTTCCTATACTCCTGCACAACGGTCTCCAAGCGGGCTATAGGGGGACGAGTGCCAACTCGAAAAAGAGGCATGCTATGGAGTGGCTGGGGCTGCAAATGCTCGCCGAACTTCCGGCAACCGGACAGATCCTTCTCGATTGCAGGCACAACCCCTACCTGGTGCTGCTTGCCTTTCTGATCGCCTGTGCCGGCAGCTTCGCCACCCTCGACATGGCCGAGCGCCTGAGCCACGTCGAGCAACCCGCGGCCCAGCGGCAATGGCGCTTGCTCGGCGCCTGCTGTCTGGCTGGCGGCATCTGGGCCATGCACTTCATCAGCATGCTGGCCCTGCAAACGCCGCTGGAGGTTCACTACGACGTGGCCCTGACCGGGGTCTCGCTGCTGATCATGCTGCTGGCCGGCTGGATGGCCATGAACACCCTGAGCCGCCAGCAACTGCTGCCGCGCCACTACCTGCAAGCGGCGGTGTGCTTCGGCCTGGGGATCATTGCCATGCACTACACCGGCATGGCCGCCATGCGCTCCAGCGCCCAGCAGTTCTATCGCCCCGACCTGTTCGCCGCCTCGGTCGCTGCCGCCATCGCCACCAGCCTCGCGGCGCTGCTGTTCGCCCGTTATTTGCGCAATGGCAGCGGCACCCTCTTTCAACTGATGAAATACGGCGCCAGCCTGCTGATGGCCGGCGGCATTGTCGCGACCCATCTGCTGGGCATGGCCGCCTTGACCCTGGTACTACCCGCGGACACCGCGCTGTCGCTGCCGGTCAGCGACAACAGCCTGCAACTGAGCCTGACCATCGCCTTCATTACCCTGTTGATCAGCGCCAGCAGCATCAGCGCCGCGCTCTCGGACAAGAAGCTGCAAAGCAAGGAGCACGACCTGCGCCGGGTCAACGTGCTGCTCAGCCAGCTCGACCAGGCCCGGGTGTCCTTGCAGCAGGCCGCCCACTACGACGCCCTGACCAACCTGGTCAACCGCCGCGGCTTCAACCAGGTGTTCGCCGAGCGCCTGGCCGAGCAAACCGCCAATGACGGCATGCTGGCGGTGATGTTCCTCGACATCGATCACTTCAAGCGCATCAACGACAGCCTTGGCCATGATGCAGGCGACGAGTTGCTCAAGGTGATTGCCGCGCACATCAAGACCGCCACCCGCAGCCAGGATGTGGTCGCCCGTTTCGGTGGCGACGAGTTCTGCATCCTCACCGCCCTGCACAGCCGCGATGAGGCCCGGCACCTGGCCCAGCGCATCATGCAGAAGATGAAGGAGCCGATCGACCTGGCCGGTCGGCGCATGGTTATGACCACCAGCATTGGTATCAGCGTGTTCCCCGATGATGGCCGCAGTTGTGACGAGCTGTTGAAAAACGCCGACCTGGCCCTGTATCAATCCAAGGGTTGCGGGCGCAACAACCTGAACTTCTTCAACAGCAACCTGAAAACCCGCGCCACCCTCGAGCTGCAACTGGAAGAAGAACTGCGCATCGCCCTGCTCGAAGAACGTGGCCTGCGCATCCACTACCAACCGATTTTCGACCTTCACAGCGGCCAGGTGGCCAAGCTCGAGGCCCTGGTGCGCTGGCAACATCCACAGCACGGGCTGCTCAGCCCGGACCGCTTCATCGGCATTGCCGAAGCCAACGGCCTGATCGCCGAACTCGACCTATGGGTGTTGCGCCATGCCTGCGAAGACCTGGCCCAGCTCAACCGTCACGGCTATGACGGGCTCAAGGTGACCGTCAACTGCTCGGCGTTGACCCTGGCCCGCGAAGAACTGGCCCAGGAAGTCGAAGATGCCCTGCGTCAGGCCGGCATTCCGGCGCGCCAGCTGGAGCTGGAAGTCACCGAAAACGCGCTGATGGGCAACATTCACAACACCATCGCCCTGCTCAAGCGCATCCGCGCCCAGGGCGTGTCGCTGTCGATCGATGACTTTGGCACCGGCTACTCGTCACTGGCCTACCTCAAGCGCTTGCCGCTGGATACCCTGAAGATCGATCGCTCGTTCATTCAGGATGTACCGCGTTGCCGTCAGGACATGGAAATCGTCCAGGCCATCATCGTCATGGCCCACACCCTGCACCTGCAGGTGATCACCGAAGGCGTTGAAACCACCGAGCAGTACCAGTTCCTCGCCCAGCAAGGCTGCGATTACCTCCAGGGCTACCTGCTCAGCCGGCCCGTGCCACTGGGTGAACTGCGGCCGATCCTGGGCGAACTCAACCAGCGCCATGAACAGGCGCTGAGCAGCATCAATCCTTACGCCGGTACAGATCAATCAGTGTCGCCGGATCTTTTTGCAGATAGCCCTGACTACCATGCAAGCGCATCAGTTGGGCGGCCAGGCCGCTGATCGGGGTCGACGAACCCTGTTCGCGGGAAAATTTCACCGCGCTATCCAGATCCTTGAGCAAGGTGCGCACGTGCCACTTCACCGGCTCGAAGCGACTGGCGGCCATTTGCGGGGCCAGGATCTGCAGCGGCCTTGAATCGGCAAAACCACCCGCCAGGGCCTCGGCGATCAGGCTGGCGTCGACGCCTGATTGCTCGGCCAGCGCCACCACCTCGGCAATCACCAGCGCATTGCAGGCAACGATCATCTGGTTGCAGGCCTTGGTTACCTGCCCTGCCCCGACCGGCCCCATGTGGGTCACGCGTTGACCAAGGGTCAACAACAGCGGGCGCACGCGCTCAAGGTCGGCCGCCTCACCACCGACCATGATCGCCAAAGTGCCGGCTTCGGCGCCTGGCGTGCCGCCGGAGACCGGGGTGTCGAGCCAGTGCATGCCGGTTTTCGCCGCCAGTTCGCTGGCCATCTCACGGGTAGCGGTCGGCTCGAGGCTGGAGAAATCCACCAGCAACTGGCCGGCCTTGCCTGCGCCAGCAATGCCCTGCTCACCAAACACCACCTCGCGCACCACCGCCGTGTCGGCCAGGCACAGCATCAGCACCTCGGCGTGCTGGCACAGCTCGGCCGGAGTCGCCACCTGGCGGGCACCGGCCTTGACCAGTTCGGCGCATTTGTCCGCCGAGCGGTTCCACACCGTCAGCGGATAACCCGCGGCCAGCAACCGCCGACACATGGGCAAGCCCATCAGCCCGATACCGGCAAACCCCAACGAAGGACGTGCAGTGCTCATGTACAGCTCCAGACAGATTAAAGAAGTTGACTGATCGGACGATTCAGTTTGCAGGCGTGGCAAGGAAAACTCCTACACAGGCATCGGGTTAACCCCTATCGCCCACGCCAAATGCGCACTGATACAGTCGCGAACCTCATCCAGTGATGGCTCTATGCTACCTACTAGAACAGCCACCCACCCCCAGGCAAATGGCGCAAAATGACCTCCAAGACTACTTCTGCCAACGCGGTTTCCGAGCTGACATCACCCACTCCCGCGTACAGCGCTCCCGGCTCGAGCTACTACAGCCCGCGGGCGCTCAACCCGCAGCAGTACCTGTACTTCACCGAAACCGATATCCAGCGCATCCTCGACAACCTCGATGGCCTGCGTGACCTGGTGTTCCCGCCCAGCGTGCATGTCGAAGACGACACCCAGTTGCGCCTGGACCAGCAGTTCCCCTCGGTGTGCCTGATTGGCCTGGGCCGTTGTGGCTCGAACATCGCCCTGGATGTCGCAGAACTTGTATACAACGCCAGGACCTTCTACCTCAACGAATTCAACAACGAAGACCGCGCCGGCAGCGAACCGAACTACAGCCCGGCGCGCTGGATTCGCAACAACCTGCGCCTGGTGCAGAACAAGGGCACCAAGCCGGTGTTCCTGGTAGAGCCGCTGGTGATGCTCGGCGACCTCGACAAGGACATCGCCGGGCGCATCCGTTTTTCGCGCAAGGGTGAGAAGAGCGGTTTTATCCGCGACTACAGCAAAATGAAAATCATGGACCTGTCGGAAGTCCATGCCGGTGGCGCCGGTAACGCGCCGATCCTCGGCCAGTACCTGGCCAAGATCATCCTCAACAAGGAAACCCACCGCTTCTCCAGCGCCGACTGGAAGCTGATCCACTCGTACCTGATCGACTCCTGCGGGATCAAGGCCAACCAGTCACGCCTGTATTTCTACATCTTCAGCGCCGGTGGCGGTACCGGCTCGGGCATGGCTTCGGAGTTCGGCCTGGCCCAGCAATATTCGTACATGAACAAGACGTTCGACACCAAGCCGGCCGACGAGAACGACGGCAAGAGCGGTCATTCGTTCGTCTTCGAGCCGATCTTCACCAGCGGTATCTGCGTGCTGCCGAACATCTCCGATCATCGCAGCGAAATGTCCGAAGCCCTGCACATCAACGCCGGCCGGTTGTTGTGCAAGTACCTGTCCGAGGAATGGGACTTCTCGTACAACTTCGACAATGAAGACAGCAGCGAGGCCAGCGTCATGGGCCGCATCCGCCCCTGGAACGCGATGATGCTGATTTCCAACGACATCATGCGCTACGCCGAAGAGAACGATGACGGCAACATCCAGAACATCGACGTCAACGCCATGGAGAAGCATGCCAACCAGTACATCTCCCAGCAGATCTTCAACATCCTCACCGCCCAGGCAGTGACCACCGACTACGACCAGAACTACTTCCGTCGTGCCGGCATCGACATCGGCGAAACCATCCGCCTGGATGCCAACGACCTGTTCATGAGCCTGGCAGGCCCCGTGGCCATCGCCTACGCCGAATCGGTAGTGCCGGAACAGCCCTCGCCCAGCTCGGACAAATTCAAGGTGTTCGAGAAAGAGCAGCCACGGCTGAACATCGACGACCTGTTCTTCCGCTCCATCGACCTGCCGCACTTCAACAAGGTGACCCAGGCGATCGAAGGCATCAGCCTGCTGCCGATTGAATCCCGCCGCTACCGCGCCGCCCTTGAGCAATACCAGGCCTCCGGCTACGACGCGGCGGCGCTGCACGACCTGCATTTTTTCAAGAACTGCTCGTCGGTGGTGTCGATCGTGTCGCTGCCCAAGGACTACAAGCTGTCGTACATGGACCTGAACCGGCTCAAGACTCACCTCAACAGCCTGTTCCCCAACACCACGCTCAAGCGCTATGCGCTGGTGATCGGTGCCTCGGCGAACCTGTCGCTGACCACCCTGATCGCCAAGAGCCCGTGCCTGTCGGACGACTTCCTGACCCTGATCGTGGCCTTTATCAAGCGCTGTTTTGCGCGTAACCCGTACCGCTTCGACGATACCCTGGACAATGCCATCCTTGAGTTCATCACCAGCGATGCCTTCGATGAAGACCGCATCGATGACCTGCTCAACGAGTTCGAGAACCCGGCGAAGATCCTCGATACCAACTGGTACGCGATCAAACCGATGTACGAGAAGAAATACCGCGAGCTGATCAACGACAAGAGCAAGTTCGTCTCGATCAATGACATCCGGCTATCACGCGAATGCGTGAAGAAAGCGGTGAAATACCTGCGTGAGATCTACCGTCACCGCATCGGCAAGACCCGGGTGATCTCGTTGAACAGCCATACCGGCAAAGTGGATTACTGATTGAAAGCATCGCGGGGCAAGCCCGCTCCTACATCGGTAGGAGCAGGCTTGCCCCGCGATCAGACTGTTACCGCACTGCCTTGGCACACCCAACTGTTACCAACAGCCACCCCGGCTGAACAGTCCCGCGCACCAAAACCATCCCGCTGTGCATTTTCACGCACCATTTTGGCGCGTGATCAGCCGTTGGTCTTTTCCTGAATCACAATAAACGGCGAGACCACCACGGCCCAGATCTCTGGATCGCGGCTCTGAAGGTCTAGTGCCTGCTCTGCAGTGACCGCTCCGACAGTGCCAGCATTACGCCATGCAGCGACGCTTTCGCTACGGTTTTCGGCCATTGCCTGTGCAACATCGATCAGGTCCAGGGTCGGCTCGACCCAAATCAGGTCACCCTTGGCCCAAAAACGCTCCAGCGCTTTCCACTCGATTATTGCTGTCTCGCCGAGCAATTTGGCATAGAGGGTGCTTGGTTGATCTGTCATGGGTTCCTACCAGAAATAATTCGACCGCGATAAAGGTCGGTATTTTTGCAGAAAAACCCAGTTTCAAAATAAGTAATTGATCGACAAGGTAGTAAATGCCCGGGTTTGACCAGAGAAACTGGCAAAACAACGGCGTTTTTCTATAACTTTCTGTCGATTAGGCGACACCCCTGGTTTTTGCCCCGGCGGGCCTGCTTTTCAAGCGACAAAGCAGCGCTCTACACTGTACCGGTACAGTTGCCAGGGCCGTTCCGGGGGTTATCCGGGTCCGTGACGAGGCGTGGCCTCTCATGGAACCTGATCCGGTCCTCAAGCTCTGGCCGCCAGGACTATAAAAATTACAACAGAATGAGTGGAGCACTATGAGTAAGGCTACTAAGCAGATTTCCAAACTGTTTGCCGCAATGGTTCTGGCCGGGGTTGCCAGCCATTCGTTTGCAGCCGATACCATCAAGATCGGCATCGCCGGCCCGAAAACCGGCCCGGTCACTCAGTACGGCGACATGCAGTTCATCGGTGCAAAACAGGCCATCAAGGACATCAACGCCAAGGGCGGCGTCGACGGCAAGATGCTTGAAGCCAAAGAATACGATGACGCTTGCGACCCTAAACAGGCCGTGGCAGTCGCCAACAAAGTGGTCAACGACGGCGTCAAATACGTGGTCGGCCACCTGTGCTCCAGCTCCACCCAGCCTGCGTCCGACATCTACGAAGATGAAGGCGTGATCATGATCACCCCGGCTGCCACCAGCCCGGAAATCACTTCCCGCGGCTACAAGCTGATCTTCCGCACCATCGGCCTGGACAGCGCCCAGGGCCCTGCGGCTGGCAACTACATCGCCGACCATGTGAAACCGAAAGTGGTTGCGGTACTGCACGACAAACAGCAGTACGGTGAAGGCATCGCCAGCGCGGTCAAAACCACCCTCGAAGGCAAAGGTGTCAAGGTTGCCGTGTTCGAAGGCCTGAACGCCGGCGACAAGGACTTCTCCTCGATCATCCAGAAGCTCAAGCAAGCCAATGTCGACTTCGTCTACTACGGCGGCTACCACCCGGAGCTGGGCCTGATCCTGCGTCAAGCCAAAGAGAAAGGCCTGAACGCCAAGTTCATGGGCCCTGAAGGTGTCGGTAACGACTCCATCTCGCAGATCGCCCAAGGCGCCTCCGAAGGCCTGCTGGTGACCCTGCCGAAATCCTTCGACGCCGACCCTGCGAACAAGGCCATCGCCGATGCCATCAAGGCTGACGGCAAAGACCCAAGCGGCCCGTTCGTGTTCCCGGCCTACTCGGCTGTCGAGCTGATCGCCGAAGGCATCAAGGCGGCCAAGTCCGAAGACACCGACAAAGTGGCTGCAGCCATCCATGCCGGCACCTTCAAGACCCCGACCGGCGACCTGTCGTACGACGCCAAAGGCGACCTGAAAGACTTCAAATTCGTGGTCTACGAATGGCATTTCGGCAAACCTAAAACCGAAGTTTCCCCTCAGTAATCCCGTCTGACTATATGACTACAAGCCCACTGTGCGAGCAGTGGGCTTTGTTTTACGAGGTTCATGGGCCTGATTCCCGCGATCCGGGAGCAGGTTCACCTGAAAATCTTAAAACCGTCACCAGCGGTTCGCTGGCAGTTGCCTGTGCCGAAGTGGCCAAGACCACAAGACCAGGCCGGGGGCATCCCCACCAGTGAAATGCGTATCAGGTTTTTAGGAGCGCTGTAATGCCTGAGATCTATCACTTCTTCCAACAGCTGGTTAATGGTCTGACCATTGGCAGCACCTATGCCTTGATAGCCATTGGCTACACAATGGTTTACGGCATCATTGGAATGATCAACTTCGCCCATGGCGAGGTGTACATGATCGGTTCCTACGTGGCCTTCATCGCCCTTGCGGGCCTGGCCATGATGGGGATCGATTCACTGCCGATATTGATGACCGTCGCCTTCGTCGCCACGATCTTCGTTACCAGTGCCTATGGCTACAGTATCGAACGGGTCGCCTACCGTCCGTTGCGTAACAGCAACCGGTTGATCCCGCTGATTTCTGCCATCGGTATGTCGATTTTCCTGCAAAACACCGTATTGCTATCCCAGGACTCCAAGGACAAGTCCATCCCCAACCTGATCCCTGGGAGTATCTCCTTCGGCCCGGGCGGCGCAGAGGAAGTGCTGATCTCCTACATGCAGATCCTGGTTTTCGTAGTCACCCTGGTGGCCATGACCGGTTTGACCCTGTTCATCTCCCGCTCGCGTCTGGGCCGGGCCTGCCGGGCCTGTGCCGAAGACATCAAGATGGCCAACCTGCTTGGCATCAACACCAACAACATCATCGCCCTGACCTTCGTCATCGGTGCCGCCCTGGCGGCCGTGGCGGCCGTGCTGCTGAGCATGCAGTACGGGGTGATCAACCCCAACGCCGGTTTCCTGGTGGGCCTGAAGGCCTTTACCGCGGCTGTGCTGGGCGGCATCGGCAGCATTCCGGGCGCCATGCTCGGCGGGCTGGTGCTGGGGGTGGCTGAAGCCTTTGGCGCCGATATCTTCGGTGACCAGTACAAGGACGTCGTGGCATTCGGCCTGTTGGTTCTGGTGCTGTTGTTCCGTCCGACCGGCATCCTCGGCCGTCCGGAGGTTGAAAAAGTATGAACAAAAATCTTAAACAGGCGTTCTTCAGCGCCTTGCTGGTCTGGGCCGTCGCCTTCCCGGTGCTGGGCCTGAAGCTCAGCATTGACGGCATCAACCTGATTGTTCACAGCCAGGGGCCTTTCACCCTCACGGTCATCGCCGTGTGTTCGGTGCTGATGTTCTTGCGCGTGCTGTTCGACAAGCAGTGGAGCGCGGCAACCAGCCAGCGCTCCGGGCGCAAGTTGATCTCGCCGGCCATGAGCAACTTCCTGACCCTGCCCAAGACCCAGCGCTGGATAATCATCGGTCTGATCATGGTTGCATTGGTCTGGCCGTTCTTCGGCTCGCGCGGCGCGGTCGACATTGCCACCCTGATCCTGATCTACGTGTTGCTGGGCCTTGGCCTGAACATCGTGGTCGGCCTGGCTGGTCTGCTCGACCTGGGTTATGTCGGCTTCTATGCCGTCGGCGCCTACAGCTACGCCCTGCTGTCGCACTACTACGGCCTGAGCTTCTGGATCTGCCTGCCGATCGCCGGCCTGATGGCGGCGACCTTCGGCTTCCTGCTCGGCTTCCCGGTATTGCGTCTGCGCGGCGACTACCTGGCCATCGTGACCCTGGGTTTCGGTGAAATCATCCGCCTGTTCCTGCGAAACCTCACCGGCCTTACCGGCGGCCCCAACGGGATCAGCAACATCGAGAAACCAACCTTCTTCGGCCTGACCTTCGAACGCAAGGCCGCCGAGGGCATGCAGACCTTCCACGAGTTCTTCGGCCTGCAGTACAACTCGATCAACAAGGTGATCTTCCTCTACCTGGTGGCGCTGCTGCTGGCGTTGCTGGCGCTGTTCGTGATCAACCGCCTGCTGCGCATGCCGATCGGTCGCGCCTGGGAAGCCCTGCGTGAAGACGAAATCGCCTGCCGCGCACTGGGCCTGAACCCGACCATCATCAAGCTCTCGGCGTTCACCCTGGGTGCCTGCTTCGCCGGTTTCGCCGGCAGCTTCTTCGCCGCACGCCAGGGTCTGGTGACACCGGAGTCGTTCACCTTCATCGAATCGGCCATCATCCTCGCCATCGTCGTGCTCGGCGGCATGGGCTCGCAACTGGGCGTGATCCTCGCGGCCATCGTGATGATCCTGCTGCCTGAGCTGATGCGTGAATTCAGCGAATACCGCATGTTGATGTTCGGTGCGCTGATGGTGTTGATGATGATCTGGCGTCCGCAAGGCCTGCTGCCTATGCAACGTCCACATATGGAGCTGCGTCGATGAGCCGCGAAATTCTGCAAGTCAGCGGCCTGAGCATGCGCTTCGGCGGCTTGTTGGCGGTCAACGGCGTGGCCCTGACCGTCAAGGAAAAACAGGTAGTGGCGTTGATCGGCCCGAACGGCGCCGGCAAGACCACGGTGTTCAATTGCCTGACCGGTTTCTACAAGCCGAGCGCCGGCAGTATCCTGCTCGACGGCCAGCCGATCCAGGGCCTGGCCGGCCATCAGATCGCCCGCAAGGGTGTGGTGCGGACCTTCCAGAACGTGCGTCTGTTCAAAGAGATGACCGCCCTGGAAAACCTGCTGATCGCCCAGCACCGGCACCTGAACACCAACTTCTTCGCCGGCCTGCTCAAGACCCCGTCCTTTCGCCGCAGCGAGCTGGAAGCAAAAGAGTACGCACGGTACTGGCTGGAGAAGGTCGACCTGCTCGAGTTCGCCAACCGCCCCGCCGGTACACTTGCCTACGGCCAGCAACGGCGCCTGGAAATCGCCCGCTGCATGATGACCCGTCCACGGATCATCATGCTCGACGAACCGGCGGCCGGCCTCAACCCGAAAGAGACCGAAGACCTCAAGGCGCTGATCAGCGTGCTGCGTGAAGAGCACAACGTCACCGTGCTGCTGATCGAGCACGACATGAAACTGGTCATGAGCATCTCCGACCACATCGTGGTGATCAACCAGGGCACGCCCCTGGCCGACGGTACGCCGGAACAGATCCGCGACAACCCTGAAGTGATCAAAGCCTACCTGGGGGAAGCGTAAATGCTGCAGTTCGAAAACGTTTCCACCTTCTACGGCAAGATCCAGGCACTGCACAGCGTCAACGTCGAGATCCGCCAGGGCGAGATCGTCACCCTGATCGGTGCCAACGGTGCCGGCAAATCGACCCTGCTGATGACCCTCTGCGGCTCGCCGCAAGCGAGCAGCGGCAGCATCCGCTACCTGGGTGAAGAGCTGGTCGGCCAGCCGTCCTCGCACATCATGCGCAAGAGCATCGCTGTGGTCCCTGAAGGCCGCCGCGTGTTCGCCCGCCTGACCGTGGAAGAAAACCTGGCCATGGGCGGTTTCTTCACCGACAAGGGCGATTACCAGGAGCAGATGGACAAGGTCCTGCAACTGTTCCCGCGCCTGAAGGAGCGCTTCAGCCAGCGTGGCGGCACCATGTCCGGCGGCGAGCAGCAGATGCTCGCCATCGGCCGGGCGCTGATGAGCAAACCCAAGCTGCTGCTACTCGACGAGCCATCGCTGGGCCTGGCACCGATCATCATCCAGCAGATCTTCGACATCATCGAACAACTGCGCCGTGATGGCGTGACGGTGTTCCTGGTCGAACAGAACGCCAACCAGGCGCTGAAAGTCGCCGACCGTGCCTATGTGCTGGAAAACGGCCGGGTGGTGATGGAAGGCACCGGTGAAGCGCTGCTGACCGACCCGAAAGTCCGCGACGCCTACCTGGGCGGTTGATGCCAGACGCTATATGCCACAAATGAAAAAAGGCCTTCGGGCCTTTTTTCTTGCCTGCTGTAACGCCTCCAGGGCACCGGACTCTAGTGCTGCAGGTGGGCCAGAAGCGCTGGCTCTAACCTCCCCTTACTACTGGAGCCTCATCATGAACAAGTCCCTCAGCGCCGCCGCACTTATCCTCTCCCTGGGCTCGAGCCTGGCCTTTCTGCCTGTTGTCCACGCCGCCGACGACATGAAAATGAGCAAGGAAGCAAGCATGGAGAAAGACATGAAAATGGACAAGAAAATGGCCGACGACAAGAAGATGGACATGAGCAACGACATGAAGATGGACAAGAAGATGGACAAGAACGGCAAGATGATGAAAAACGAAATGCACGACGACAAGATGTAACCCCTACAGGGTCCGCAAGGCCTGGCTGCTGCGCCTGAACCAGGCCAGCAGGTAATCGGCCAGCACCTGGACCCGCTGCGGCATCCCGCCTTGATAGGGGTGCACCAGGAACAACGGCACGCTGCGCGTCTGATAGTCGCGCAGCAACCACTGCAAGCGGCCGTCAGCCAGTTCTGCATGGAGCATGTACGACGGCAGACGGGCGACCCCGGCGCCCAACAGCGCCGCCTTCTTCAGCAAACTGTAATGATTGCTGGCAAAGCTGCCCGCCACCTGCACCCGCAACAGTTCGTGCTGCTGGTGATACAACCACTCTTCACGGCCGCTGTAATGGCTGTTGAGCAGGCAGCGATGGCTGCTCAGTTCGCCCGGCACCATCGGTTCGCCATAGCGCTGCAAGTAGGCCGGGCTGGCGCATGTCAGCTCCTGCATGGCCAGCACCGGGCGGGCAACCAGTCGCGCGTCATCCTGGACATCGGTGCGAATCGCCAGGTCAAAGCCGTCGCCCAACAAGTCGCGATAGCCGTTATTGAGCTCAAGCTCCACTTGCAGGTCCGGGTAGCGAGCGGCGAACTCAAGCAGCAATCCTTCAAAAAACGTCTCGCCCAACGACACCGGCACGGTGATACGCACCGGTCCCGCCAGTTCGTCCTTGAGCATGGCCAGAGTTTGCCGCGCCCCTTCCATTTGCCGCACCAGTGCCTGCGCCTGGGGCAGCAACATGGCGCCGGCAGCGGTCAGGCTCAGCCGCCGGGTAGTGCGGTGCAGCAACTTCACCGAATGGCTGGCTTCAAGGGCGCTGATGCGCTTGGACAGTTGCCCCTTGCTCCAGCCCAGTTGTTGCGCGGCCAAGGTAAAGCTGCCGGCATCCATCAGCACGGCAAAGGCCGCCAGGTCATCGAGGTCGCTCATGGATTGTTTCCAGATGAAAACCAAAGGTTGCCTATTAGCACGCTTATCTACAGAAAAATCCACCCTAGACTTGAGCCTTGTCTACACACCCTACGAGGAATGGCTCAATGAAAATCTTGTTGATCGGCGCCAGCGGTACCATCGGTTCGGCGGTTGCCAAAGAGCTGGAGCAACGTCATGAAGTGCTGCGCATCGGCCGCAGCAGCGGCGACTATCAGGTGGACATCAGCGACAGTGCCTCGATCCGGCGCCTGTTCGAGCAAACCGGCCGCTTCGACGCCCTGGTCTGCGCCGCCGGCAATGTCACCTTCGCCGCCCTCGATGAAATGAACGCAGAGCACTTCGCCCTGGGCCTGAACGACAAGCTCATAGGCCAGGTCAACCTGCTGCTGATCGGCCGCGAGTTCATCAATGATGGCGGCTCGTTCACCTTTACCAGCGGCATCCTCAACCGCGACCCGATTCGCACCGGGGCCTCGGCCGCGCTGGTTAACGGCGCCCTCGATGCGTTCGTCAAAGCTGCCGCCATCGAATTGCCCCGTGGCCTGCGGGTCAATACCATCAGCCCCACTGTACTGGTCGAAGCCATGCCGGCCTATGCGCCATATTTTCGCGGTTTCAAACCCGTTCCGGCCGCCGACGTGGCACTGGCCTATGCCAAGAGCGTCGAAGGTTTGCAAACCGGCCAGACCTACCAGGTGGGCTAAGGCCTTGTGATCGGCGACCAGCCTGCGTAACGTGGCGGCACCTTTTGCTCGAGATGCTGGAGTTTGCTTGATGCGTGCCGCCCCTTCGCTGTTGCTTGTCGCCTTGTTGCCGCTGTTCGCCGGCTGCCAGATGCTGGCTGAAAAACCGCAAGCCGCCTCTACCGCCGGCCAGACCCGCATGCAGGGCGAACTGACGGCCCAGGGCGGACAGCTGCTGTTCAAGCCCTGTGAAGAGACCCGCCGCTTTGCCGTGACCGACAGCGGCAACACCGGCCTGCTGCAGGAAGCCAGCGCGCTGGCGGCCACCCCCGGCACCCTGTTCGCCGACGTGCGCGGTACCTTGTCGGCCAGCGCAAAGGCCGGCAACGACGGCCAGTTGAACGTACAACGCCTGTACCGCATCGAACACTCCAGCAGCGCCTGCAGCGACCCCAACTTCAAGCGCCTGACCCTGCGCGCCAGTGGCCACGAGCCGGACTGGAACCTCAAGGCCGGCGGCAAGGGCATGGTCCTCGAACGCCTCGGCCAGCCAACACTGGCGGTCCCTTTCCTGGAAGAACAGCTGCCCGACGGGCGCTTCAGCCTCAACACCGAGGCCAACGGCCAGAAAGTCGAGCTCTGGGTCGCTCCGCAACGCTGCGTCGACAGCGCCACCGGCAGTGTCCAGCATCTGATCGCCGAGCTACGGGTGGACGGCCAGACCCTGCGCGGCTGCGCCTACTACGGTGGCTCACGCAACGACTGATCATCGGCGCCTGCGTTTAACCTGCCTGCAAAGGCGGCGAACAGCTTATACTTGGCGGTTTGTGTAAAGCCGCCGGCCGTTCATGGCCGGGATACTGGACCCTGCCATGTTACGAATCACCGAACTGAAGCTGCCGCTGGATCATCCTGATGAAGCCCTGCGCGAGGCCATCGTGCAACGCCTTGGGATCAGCGACGAGCAACTGCTGGACTTCACCCTGTTCAAGCGCAGCTACGATGCGCGCAAGAAGAACAGCGAGCTGCTGTTCATCTATACCATCGACCTGCAGGCGAGCAACGAAGCCGAACTGCTGCAAAAGTTCGCCGACGATCACAACGTCAACGTCGCCCCCGATGTCAGCTACAAAGTGGTTGGCCAGGCACCTGCCGACCTGCAGGAGCGGCCCATTGTGGTCGGCTTCGGCCCGTGCGGGATTTTCGCCGGCCTGCTGCTGGCGCAGATGGGCTTCAAGCCGATCATCCTCGAGCGCGGCAAGGAAGTTCGCCAGCGCACCAAGGACACCTGGGGCCTGTGGCGCAAAAGCGTGCTCAATCCCGAGTCGAACGTGCAGTTCGGCGAAGGCGGCGCCGGGACCTTCTCCGACGGCAAGCTGTACAGCCAGATCAAGGACCCGCAGCACCACGGCCGCAAGGTATTGCACGAGTTCGTCAGAGCCGGTGCACCGGACGAGATCCTCTACGTCAGCAAGCCGCACATCGGTACCTTCCGTCTGACCGGCATGGTCGAAAACATGCGCCAGGAAATTCAGGCACTGGGCGGCGAAGTACGCTTCGAACAGAAGGTCACCGACCTGTTGATGGACGACGGCCAGCTCAATGGCGTAGTCCTGGAAAGTGGCGAACAGCTGCACTCGCGCCACGTCGTCCTGGCCCTGGGCCACAGTGCCCGTGACACCTTCCGCATGCTGCACGCCCGTGGCGTGTTCATGGAAGCCAAGCCGTTCTCCATCGGTTTTCGGATCGAGCACCCGCAATCGCTGATCGACCAGGCGCGCCTGGGCAAGTATGCCGGCCACCCGAAACTCGGTGCAGCCGATTACAAGCTGGTGTACCACGCCAAGAACGGCCGTTCGGTCTACAGCTTCTGCATGTGCCCGGGCGGCACCGTGGTTGCCGCTACCAGCGAGCCGGGCCGGGTAGTCACCAACGGCATGAGCCAGTACTCGCGTAACGAGCGCAATGCCAACTCCGGTATTGTTGTCGGCATTACCCCCGAGCAGGACTACCCGGGTGGCCCGCTGGCCGGTATCGAGCTGCAGGAAAAACTCGAAGCCCACGCTTACGTGCTGGGCGGCAGCAACTACCAGGCACCTGCGCAACTGGTCGGTGACTTCGTTGCCGGACGGCCGTCCACCGCCATCGGCAGTGTCGAGCCGTCCTACAAACCGGGGGTGAACCTCGGCGACCTGGCGCCAAGCCTGCCGGATTTTGCCATCGAAGCCATTCGCGAAGCATTGCCAGCCTTCGATCGGCAGATCAAGGGCTACAACCTGCCAGACGCGGTGTTGACCGGGATCGAAACCCGCACCTCATCGCCGCTGCGCATCACCCGTGATGCCAGCATGCAGAGCCTGAACCTCAAGGGCCTGTTCCCGGCGGGTGAAGGTGCTGGTTATGCCGGCGGGATCCTTTCCGCAGGTGTCGACGGGATTCGCATTGCGGAAGCGGTGGCGCGCAGCATGCTCGGTCTGCAGGCCTAAGTAGCTATCGCGGGTCAAGTCGGGTCGCCGCACCGCCGCTCCCACAGAGATATCTGCAATCCTGTGGGAACGGCGGTGCGACGACTCGACGTGATCCGCGATGGGCTGCAAGGCAGCCCGCCTTCAAACACCCTCGCGCAATACCGACTCCGGCAGCGCTTCACCGCGCTCGACACACGCCGTCACCGCCGCGATCATCCCCTCCAGCTGATACCCCTGCCCACTCAACCAGTCCTGGTCATAGTAGGTAGTGGCGTAGCGATCGCCGCCGTCGCAGAGGATCGCCACGATCGAGCCGGCCTCCCCCGCCGCGCGCATGTGTTGCGCCGCCGCCAGGGCGCCGATCAGGTTGGTACCACTGGAGCCGCCGACCCGCCGCCCCAGGCGCTGGGCCAGGTAATGCATGGCCGCCAGTGACAGGGCGTCCGGCACCTTGACCATGGCGTCGATCACCTGCGCCAGGAACGACGCCTCGACCCGCGGCCGGCCGATGCCTTCGATGCGCGAACCACAGTCCAGGCGCAGGGAACGGTCACCGGTCTTGTAGCAGTCGAAAAATACCGAGCGCTCGGCATCGGCGCACAACACCCGGGTGGCGTGCTGGCGATAACGCACGTAACGGCCCAGGGTCGCGGTAGTGCCACCGGTACCGGGGCTGGAAATCAGCCAGCTCGGTTCGGGAAATTGCTCGAAGCGCATCTGGGCAAAGATCGACTCGGCGATGTTGTTGTTCGCCCGCCAGTCGGTAGCGCGCTCGGCATAGGTGAACTGGTCCATGAAGTGTCCGCCGCTTTCCCGGGCCAGACGCTCGGACTCGGCGTAGATCTGCGTCGGATCCTGCACCAGGTGGCTCTGGCCACCATAGAAGGCGATCTGGGCGATCTTTTCCTGCGAGGTACTGGCTGGTACCACGGCAATGAAGGGCAGCCCAAGCAAGCGCGCAAAGTAGGCTTCGGAAATCGCCGTCGAGCCGCTCGACGCCTCGATTACCGGCGCGCCCGGACGCAACCAGCCGTTACACAGGGCATAAAGAAACAACGAACGCGCCAGCCGGTGCTTGAGGCTGCCAGTGGGGTGGCTCGACTCATCCTTGAAATACAGCTCAACCTCAGGAAACCCCGGCAGCGGCAGCGGGATCAGGTGGGTATCGGCGCTGCGCTGGAAGTCCGCTTCGATGATGCGGATGGCTTCACGGGCCCACTGGCGGTGATCGGTCATGGTCGATTCTCGGGCAAAAAGTTCGAAGTTCAGCAGAACATGTTAGGAAAATTCTGATAATTGCTACAGATACAGCCACGGTGAATTATCGACTGCAACTGCTAGGCTGCATGGCGTGAGTTGGTTACAGCTTATAACAAAAAAGAATATAGTTTTTGTTTTAAAGAATATCACCACAGGGTAGGGTGTGCCCCTATCAGAACCTTCAGGATGGAGAGCGCCCTTGCCCCTGCGTAGCACTTTCACTCGTTTCTTTCAGTTGGAAGCTGCCAGCGGTCTATTACTGATTGCTGCAGCTGCCCTGGCCTTGATCATCAACAACTCGCCCTTGTCGTACCTGTACAACGGCTTGCTGGATGTTCCCGTAGTCGCCCAGATTGGCGCGCTGAAAATCGCCAAGCCCCTGTTGTTATGGATCAACGACGGGCTGATGGCCCTGTTCTTTCTGCTGATTGGCCTGGAGGTCAAGCGCGAGGTGGTCGACGGGCATCTGTCCAAGCCTTCGCAGATCGTCTTGCCCGGCGCAGCCGCTATCGGCGGCATGGTGGTACCGGCGCTGATCTACTGGTTCCTCAACAAGGACAACCCGGCTGCCGTGGCTGGCTGGGCAATCCCCATGGCCACCGACATCGCCTTCGCCCTCGGCGTGCTGGCCTTGCTCGGCAAGCGCGTACCGGTTTCGCTCAAGCTGTTCCTGATGACCCTGGCGATCATCGACGACCTGGGGGCGATCATCGTTATCGCCCTGTTCTACTCGGGTACCCTGTCGAGCCTGTCGCTGGGCCTGGCGGCAGCTTGCCTGCTGGTACTGATCGCGATGAACCGCATGGGCGTGGTCAAGCTTGGCCCGTACATGGTGGTCGGCCTGATCCTCTGGGTCTGCGTGCTCAAGAGCGGTGTGCACGCCACCCTGGCCGGTGTCACCCTGGCGCTGTGCATTCCGCTGCGCACCAAGAACGCCGAGCCTTCGCCGCTGCTGAGCCTGGAGCATGCCCTGCACCCCTGGGTTGCCTATGGCATCCTGCCGCTGTTCGCCTTCGCCAACGCCGGTGTGTCACTGGCCGGGGTCAGCCTCGAAAGCTTCACCCATCACGTGCCGATGGGCATTGCCGTAGGTTTGCTGGTAGGCAAGACCCTCGGCGTGTTCGGCTTCGCCTGGCTGATGATCAAGGCAGGCATGGCCGCCTTGCCGGCGGGTGCCAACTGGGGCCAGGTGCTGGGTGTGGCGATTCTCTGCGGCATCGGCTTCACCATGAGCCTGTTTGTCGGCTCCCTGGCCTTCGTGCCGGGTAGCAGCGAATACGCCGGCATGGACCGCATGGGCATTCTCACCGGTTCCATTCTGGCCGCGCTGATCGGCTATGGCATCACCGCGCTGTCGAGTCGCAAGCCCGTCACGGCCTGAGTCTCAAGGCAATAAAAAACCCCGACCGGCGTTGCCGAGTCGGGGTTTTTAATGGGTGGTGCAAAACTCAGTGAGTGACGCGGCTGGTGCCGTCGACGGTCATGATCCGCACACGCTCGCCGACGCGGAAGATCTCGTTCTGCTGCACGGCCTGCACGTAGGCACGCATGCTGCCGTCATCTTCACGCACGGTGATTTCCACGCCTTGGGTGCGGGTCAGGCCTTCTTCGGCGGCGGAGCCTGCCAGGCCACCGGCCACGGCGCCGATCACGGCGGCAACGATACTGCCGCGGCCACCACCTACCGCACTGCCGGCGACGCCGCCGACGATGGCACCGGCGCCGCCGCCGATCGGGGTCTTGGTCCCTTCGATTTTTACCGGCCGCAGGGACTCGATGGTGCCCATGCGCACGGTCTGCACACGGCGCGCTTCATCACGGGAGTACGAATCGCCGGTCAGGCTCGAGGCACAACCACCAAGCAGCAGCGACATTGTGGTGAAGCTTGCCACCAGCAGAACAGATTTACGCATTGGATGATCTCCGTAAGACAGATGCTCATTAGACTCCGCGCATTGACGACTGTCACGACACATGCGGGGTAAAATTGCTTCCATTCAGCTTCCGTACAGCCTGTTGCTATCGGGGCAGCCTGTAGAAACTTCTAGCGCAAGGATAGACATGGATTACTTCATCGTCGTCATAACCACCGTGGCAGGCTTGTACTTCCACTGGTGGATCTACGTTCGCATCAAGCGCTGGATGGACCGTGACCTGGCCTTGTCGCTGGCAGGCCAGGACGAAGGCAAGAAAGCCTTCATGCTACAACGTCTGGACAGCGCCAAGGCGCAAAAGGTCAAACGCAGTGAACTGGCGGCCTGGCTGGAACGCGAGGCCGCCGGTTACCAGGCCGATTAAGGCGCGAGGCGCTCACGCAGCCAGTTACCTTGCTGCAAGCGATAGTTGAGGCGGTCGTGCAGGCGGCTGGCGCGGCCCTGCCAGAACTCGATGCGCTCGGGTAGCAGGCGGTAGCCACCCCAGTGCTCCGGACAGTGTGGCTGGTTGTCGCTAAAGCGCTGTTCGGTGGCCTTGACCAGGCCCTCGAGCTCGGCGCGGTCGGCGATCACCCGGCTCTGCGGTGAGGCCCAGGCGCCCAGGCGGCTGCCCAGCGGGCGCACCTGGTAATACTCGTCCGATTCTTGCGGGCTGACCTTGACCACCCGGCCCTCAATACGCACCTGACGCTCCAGCGCCGGCCAGAAGAAGGTCATGGCCGCGAACGGGTTGGCCAGCAGTTGCTGGCCCTTGGCGCTGTCGTAGTTGGTGAAGAAGGTAAAACCCTCCTCGTCCAGGCCCTTGAGCAGGACGATCCGGCAATGCGGGCGGCCTTCGGCATCCACCGTCGCCAGGGTCATGGCGTTGGCTTCTACCGGCGGCTGCTCGGTTTTCAAAGCATCATCAAACCATTGACGAAACAACGCGAACGGCTGCGCCGGAGCCTGGGCTTCGGTCAGGCCATCGCGGGTGTAATCGCGGCGCATATCGGCCAGGGACTGGGTCATTACTGCGTTCCTTGACGATCAGTTGGTCTTCGCAGGGCTGGTGTTGGCAGCGACTTTTTTCGCTGCTGGCGCCGCGGCCTTCTTCGCCGCTGGCTTGGCGGCAGGCTTCTTGGCAGCGGCCTTGGCCGGCGCGGCTTTCTTGGCCACAGTGGTTTTTTTCGCTGGCGCCTTGGCTGCAGGCTTGGCAGCCGGTTTCGCTGCAGCCTTGGCCGGTGCCTTGGCATCCTGCACGGCAACCAGTTCGGCCGGGCTCGGGGTTGGCTGCTTGTACTTGGCCAGCAGGGCAACCATGGTGTTCTGCGGGGTCAGTACCAGTTCTACACGACGGTTCAAGGCACGGCCTTCAACGCTGTCGTTGGCTGCACGCGGCATTTGCGAGCCCATGCCGCGCAACATCAGGCGATCACGCTCCAGGCCGCTGAGGCGGAAGATCGCCGCCACGGATCCGGCGCGCTCCTGGCTGAGTTTGGTGTTGGCGGCGGCAACACCGCTGGTGTCGGCATGCCCCAGGACCAGCACGGCAGTCTGCTTGTCGGCCTCGACGGCTTTGGCGACCCGGGTGATCGGGCCGAGGGTGACCGGCAGCAGCATCGCTGGGCGATCCGGATTGTAGGAGCTGTCGACCGGCACGGTCACGACCAATACGTCTTCACGGCGCTCGACTTCGAACTTGCTGTCCTTGATCGCTTCGCGCAGCTTTGGCTCGTAGCTGTCCAGCCAGGCCTGGGTGGCCTTGTGGTCGATTTTCGGTACGGCAGCGGCCTTGCCCTTGGCGTCGTCACCAAACGGCCACCACCAGCGGCTGGCGCTTTCCGACTTGGCGTCGGCCTTGGCGACTTTTTCGGTGACCACTTCCTTAACTTCCTTGTCGACGACCTGGTCCGAGCCAAACGGCCACCAGTTGAAGCCGGCATCTGCGGCCCCGTCTTTTTGAGGATGCTGCGCGCAGCCGGTCACGGCCAGGCACAGGGCGAGAGCTAAGGATTTATGCGAAGACATCAGCGATACACCATGAAAATGAAAGAAATTTGGCCCAGCAATGCAGGGCTTTGGAATTCAGAATAGCCAAAGGGTTCAGGCCCCATGGGGGTTAACCGATCAAAGGCAGCTGGCCAATACCCGCACCAGCTTCTGCGCCCGAGGGTCCATGAGCACGTAAGGGCCCAGGGTATTGGTAACAAAACCAAAGGAAACATCGTGTTCCGGATCGGCAAAGCCCACCGAACCGCCCGCCCCCGGGTGACCGAAGGCGCGCGCGCCCAGACCAAAGGTCGCGTTGGCGACGCTCGGCTGGTCAAGCATGCAGCCAAGACCGAAACGGGTCGAGGTCAGCAAAGTCCGATCCTGGCCAAGGCTGTGCTCGCGGGTCAGCTCATCGAGCAGCTCCGACTCCAGCAAACTGCCATCGAGCAGGCCTGCGTAGAAACCGGCGAGGCTGCGGGCGTTGCCGTGGCCGTTGGCCGCCGGTTGCTGCATGCGCCGCCACTCGGGTTTGTTGACGCTGGTAAGCATCCCCGGCGGGTTGGTAAAGGCCCGGGTCGACAGGGCTTGCGGCTCGCGCAGGGTGACCTGGAGCAGGCGCTGGGCCGCCTCGTCGCCCATGTTGCCTTTGCTGCGGGCGATATGCGCAACGCGGGGGAAGTCTTCTTCGCCAAGGCCGATATGAAAGTCCAGGCCCAGCGGCCTGGCCGTGCGGGCGACGATCGATTCGCCTGGCTCGCGGCCATCGGCACGGCGAATCAGTTCGCCGATCAACCAGCCAAAGGTAATGGCCGCATAGCCGTGGGCCGTACCCGGGGTCCACCACGGTGATTCGCCAGCCAGTGCCTGGACCATGGCGTGCCAGTCGTAGAGGGCTTCGGCCGGCATCAGCTCACGCAGGGCCGGCACACCGGCGCGATGGCTGAGCAGTTGCCGCAAGGTAATCGATTGCTTGTCGGCCTGGGCGAACTCCGGCCAGTACCGCGCCACCGGCGCATCCAGGGCCAGCTTGCCTTCGCCGACCAGCTGCAGGGCGGTCACGGCGGTGAACATCTTAGTGCAGGAGAACAGGTTGGCAATGGTATCGCTGTGCCAGGCCTCGGCGCCGTCTTTATCGGCGCTGCCGGCCCAGAGGTCGATGACGGTTTCGCCGCCAACCTGGATGCACAGCGCCGCGCCACGCTCCTGAGGATCGTCGAACAGCGCCGCAAAGGCTTCACGTACCGCTTCAAACTTAAGCTCGTAATGACCCTGAATCTGCACCCAGCAACTCCCGCGAAACCGGCTTATCAAATGGCTGTGCATTGTTTCAGCCTGCGCACGATTTGGGAACAGACAGAAGCCGGGCGGTGCATGCCCGGCAGCAGGTGTCAGGGAGTCTTCGGCGCTTTTTCCGGGGTCACCAGGGTTTTACCGAACTGTTCCTGGGTTTGCAGATTGCTCTTGCGCACGCCGTCGACAAAGCCCTGGAACGGTACATCGGTAATGCCGACCAGGCCGAAATGGCCGTTCTCGCCATCGAGCAGGCGCCCGCTGGCAGGTTGGTCGAGGTACTGAAACCAGTGCACACCGACGATTGACGGTTCATCCAGCGCGGCCTTGATGAAGCTGGCATAGGCCGGCGCCCTGCCCTCTTCCTTGGCCACCTCCATCGGCCCCGGCCAGAACGGGCCGCGGTCGCGGGAGCCGAACTGGAACTCGGAGACCAGCACCGGCTTGTCCAGCGCCTTGAGCTGGTTGAAGTCGTAGCCGTCCTGCGGTTTGGGCGTGTAGAAATTGAAGCTGATGACGTCGCAGTACTCGGCACAGGCGCCGACTGCTTCCGGGGTGCTCACGGCATAACGGCCGCCAAGCAACAGATGATTGGGCGCATGCCACTTCAGCGAGTCGGAAATGGTCTTGAAATAGGTTTCGGCGAAGACCTTCTGGAAGTATTTGAAGTCGGCCTCGATTTCCGGGTGCTCAGGGCTTGGCAGCGGCGGTTCGAACCCTGGGTCTTCCATCAGCTCCCAGGCGGGCAGATCGATGCCCCAGGCCTTGGACAGGCCGGCCTGGTTGCGGTACTTGTCGCGCAACTGCTTGAGGAAGGCACGCTTGGCCGGTACATCGGTGGTCAGGCGCAAGGTGCCGTAGGCCAGGGCGTAGCGGGCCTTGGGATCGTCACCGGGGGCGGCCCAGGCCAGCTCGTTGTCGGCAAAGTAGCCGATCAGCCAGGGGTCGTCGCGGTGATCGCGGGCGGCAATCGCCACCGCACGCTCGGTGGCCATGGCAAAGCGCGGGTCGAACGGGTCAGGCATGCCGCCCCACCAGTCCATGCCGGTGCTGATGCTGGTGTAGTCACCGACGATCGACAGCGGCAAGGTGTACGGCATGCGGTTGGCCTGGCCAAGCGTCGGCTCGCTCCAGTTGCCCAGGGTATTGAAGCCCCAGGCCTGCAGGCGGTCGAGGGTATGGCCCTGCCAGCGCTGCTTGTCCAGGCCCGCGGGCGGGCATTCCAGCGCCGGCGCCTTGTCGCTGGCTGCCACCGGCGTGCACGGCGTGCCATGGCTGCGCTCGATGTTGGCGGCATAGAAGTCGAACCAGCGCCCCTGGTTGAAGTTGCGACCACGGGCCGAGCCATTGCCGTCGTTGTTGTTGCCTTCACCGTAGAACTGCGCCAGCGCCTCACCTGCTTGCGGCAGTGCGCTGAACATGCTCTCGCGCCCTGCTACATAGGTGCGGCCACCGTCGGCTGCCACGGTGTTGACGCCCAGGGAATAGAATGGATGGCCTTCGGGGGTCACCAGGTACCAGCGACCTTCGCGTTTCTCGGTGCGAAAGAAGCCCTTGGCCTCGAACGCCGGGCCTTCGGTGATGCCACCGAACTTGTCGAGCTTGAGCTTGCTGCGTTCGCCCAGCCAGCCTTTGAGCTGCTGCTGTTCGCGGCCGGCGGCGGCCTTGAGCTGGTCATCGCTGACGATCTTTTCCGGCCAGCGACCGCGGGTCGACTGGCCATAGCCGTCGATCAGGCCGGTGTACACGGCCTTTTGCAATTGCTCGTCATCCTGGGTGCCGACGCGCTCGATGAGGATGCTCTGGGCGACGTTGGGCTTGTTCATCGACAAGGTCACCGACACCACCTGCTTGAGATCGACCTCGCCAGCGCTGCTGGTCAGCAGTACCCTCTGGCCCTCGTGCACCCAAGGCATCGGCGGCCCGGCGCGCATGCCCTGGCTCAGCGGCGAACTGGCCTTGAGCGGCACATAGACGGTTTGCGCCGGGCCCGCCGGCAGGTCGATGCGGCTGGTGAGGGTCTTGCCGTCGCTGCTTAGCACCGTGACATCGACGGTCAGTGCCCAGTCCATGGCACTTTGCAGACGCAAGGTCAGGGCCGTGGCGCTGGACCAGTCCCAGGCCCCGGCCTGCGGGGTCAGGCGCAGCTTGGGCTGCGCCACCGGGTTGAACACCACGCGGCGCAGCACCTCGCCCTCGGCCGTCTGCTCTGCGTTGTACTGCGGCAGGCTGGCATCTTCGGTCAGCACATTGACCACAGCGGCCGGGCGAACGAAGCTGAACAGCGTCTGTTGCCCAGCCAGCAGCGGCGTGCTGAACAACAGTGCGAATACGGCAGGCAAGGTACGGCGAATCATAGGGCTGGAGCTCTCCTTGAGGGCCCATGGGGCCTTGAACTGAGTGATAGACAACGCCCGGAGCATTGCGCTCCGGGTTTTCAGGAAATTTCCCGGCGAAACGGTGGCAACGCATTGAGAATAGCCTTGCCGTAGCGCTGGGTGACCACCCGCCGGTCAAGCAGGGTGATGGTGCCGCGGTCCTCTTCGGTGCGCAGCAGCCGCCCGCAGGCCTGGATCAGCCGCAACGAGGCGTCCGGCACGGCAATCTCCATGAACGGGTTGCCGCCACGGGCCTCGATCCATTCGGCCAGGGCGGCTTCGACCGGGTCATCCGGCACGGCGAAAGGAATCTTGGCGATTACCACGTGCTCGCAATATGCGCCCGGCAGGTCGACGCCTTCGGCGAAGCTGGCGAGGCCGAACAGCACGCTGGAATCACCGCCATCGACCCGCGCCTTGTGCTTGTTGAGGGTTTCCTGCTTGGACAGGTTGCCCTGGATGAACACCTGCTTGCGCCAGTCGCGGTCCAGGCCATCGAACACGTCCTGCATCTGCTTGCGCGAGGAAAACAGCACCAGCGAACCGCGCGAGCCTTCCACCAGCTCCGGCAGGTCGCGGATGATCGCCGCGGTGTGGGCGGCGGCATCGCGCGGGTCGGCACGCAGGTCTGGCACCCGCAGCACGCCGGCGTCAACGTGGTGGAAGGGGCTCGGCACAACACTGGTAACAGCGGTCTTGGGCAGCCCGGCACGCATGCGAAAACGATCGAACTTGCCCAGTGCCGTCAGGGTCGCCGAGGTCACCAGGGCGCCGTGGGCGACGTTCCACAGGTTGCGCCGAAGCATTTCGGCGGCAAGGATCGGGCTGGCATTGACCTCGATATCGAACAACGCGCCGCTTTCGGCCAGGGTCAGCCAGCGGGCCATGGGCGGGCTGTCTTCCGGGTCTTCGGCGGTGAAGGCGGTCCACAACTCCCAGTTGCCCTGGGCGCGCATCAGCAGGCTGCCGAACAGCGGGTACCACTCCTCGGCCTGATGGCTGGCGATGCCGATATTGACCTCGCCATCCATGCCTTCCTTGAGCAGCTCGGTCAGGCGGGTGAACAGGTCGCTGAGGCGCGAAAAGCCCTTTTTCAGCTCGATGCCCATCTCGCGCATGTGCTCAGGCACCACGCCGCCTTCGAAACGATGACGGGGCCGCTCACGGCCTTCCATGTCTTCGCCCGGGCGGAAATCGGCAACCTGCTCGCAGGCGCTGAACATGAACTGCTGCTGGGCCTTGATCTCGCGGGCCAGCTCCGGCACCTGCTCGATAAATTTGCCCAGGTCGCCCGGCAGCGGATGCTGGGCCAGCAGCTTGGTCAGGTTCTTGGCGGTTTGCTCGAGCCAGTCGGCAGTTGAGCGCAAACGGGTGTAATGGGCGAAATGGCCGATGGCCTTGTCGGGCAGGTGGTGGCCTTCGTCGAATACATAAATGGTGTCGCGCGGGTCCGGCAGCACGGCGCCGCCGCCCAGGGCCAGGTCGGCGAGAACCATGTCGTGGTTGGTGACGATTACATCGACCTTGCCCATGCCTTCGCGGGCCTTGTAGAAGGTGCACTGGCCGAAGTTCGGGCAATGGCGCCCGGTGCACTGGCTGTGGTCGGTGGTCAGGCGCGCCCAGTCCTGGTCTTCCAGAGCCTGGGGCCAGCTGTCACGATCGCCATCCCAGCGGTTGCCGGCGAGCTTCTCGATCATGCTGGTAAACAGCTTCTGGCTGGCCTCGTCGACCTCGATCCGGAAGCCTTCTTCCTCGAACAGCTGGGCAGTGGCCGATTGCGCCTGGCCTTCCTGCAGCAGCACGTCGAGTTTCGACAGGCACAAGTAGCGGCCACGGCCCTTGGCCAGGGCGAAGCTGAAATTGAGGCCGCTGTTGCGCATCAGGTCGGGCAGGTCCTTGAAGACGATCTGCTCCTGCAGGGCAACCGTGGCGGTGGCGATCACCAGGCGCTTGCCGGCCGCCTTGGCCGCCGGAATCGAGGCCAGGCTATAGGCCACTGTCTTGCCAGTACCAGTGCCGGCCTCGACCGCGACCACCGCTGGTTCACCGACGCGCCGGCCTTCGTCGTCACAGTCGATATCGCCAAGCACCTTGGCCACTTCGGCAATCATCAGACGCTGGCCGTAGCGCGGCTTGAGGCTCTTGGCTTCGAGAAAACGCGAATAGGCGCCCTGAATCGTGGTTTTGAGTTCGTTGCTGATCATGGTGTCGGGCGCCCGAAGGGCTGGATAAATTTTCAGTGTTTCGATTGGGTCGCTATCATACCCCGCTATTGCCCTTTGCGCCGAATGGAGATCCCCATGCCCGTCTTTGCCCTGTCTTACAGCCTGCATGTTCTGGCCGCCCTGGTGTGGGTCGGGGGGATGTTCTTTGCCTGGCTGATCCTGCGCCCGGCGGCGGTTGCAGCCCTGGAAGGCCCCGCTCGCCTACGCCTGTGGGTAGAAGTGTTTCAGCGTTTTTTTGGCTGGGTATGGATCGCAATCGCGGTGCTGGCGATCAGCGGTATGTTCATGGTCAACACCCGTTTTGCCAGCTTCGAGACCACGCCACGGCATGTCCAGGTGATGATCGGCGGTGCGATTGCGATGTTTGCCGTGTTCTTTCGTGTCCAGTCGTTGCTGTACCCGGAACTGCGCCAGGCGGTGCAGGCTGAGGACTGGCCGGCGGGTGCGGCGGTGATGGCGAGGATTCGGCGGATGGTCGGGCTTAACCTGGTGCTGGGGATTGCGGTGGTGTTGTCGGGTGGGGTGCTGTGGTGAACCAGGTCAAGGGGCTGCTTTGCAGCCCGTCGCCGGCAAAGCCGGCTCCAACAGGGGCCGGCGCGTGCTTTTACAGGCGCTGCAAGATCAACTCTCCAACTGCACCCGCCGCTCCCGGCTGACCCGCAGCCCCAGGTTTGCCTGCCGCACCACCCGCAGTGCTGTACACCAGGCAGCCCTTGCTTGCGCCACCGGCCCCCGGCTTGCCGGCTGCACCCGCCACGCCTGGCGCACCGCCATCAAGCTGGACCACGATGCGCTCAGCAGGAAAACCTGCCGGTAACGCCAGCCGCACCCGGCCACCCGGCGCGCCGTCATGGCCATTGCCACCGTTGTCGCCATTGGCGCCGCGGCTGGCCTGGCCCCAGGTGCAGCCCCCCGGCTTGCCATTGGCGCCATCAAGGCCGACATAACCCGGCGCACCGGCGCCGCCACGGGCATCAATGGCCAGGGTCGAGGCTTTGAGCTCATGCAGTTGCAGTTCCAGGTTGCGCCCGGCCTTTGCCGCTTTTTCGTAAGTGCCCGGGGCACCATGGGCAACGATCTGGCTGCCCTCGCCGAAGCTGGCCCGTTGCACTTCAAGCTGCAGGGTGGTTTCGGCCGGCACGATGGCAATTCGCGCCTCCTGGCCCAAGTGCAACTCATCGACCCTGAGATCGACCAGGCTGGCGGGCAGCACCAGGGTGGCGGAATCAGCAACCTCCAGGCGCTGCAAATGCACGACGCTGGCCTTGTTTGGCAGGCGCAGCACCGAGTGGGCCGCCACGCTGATGGCGTCGGCCAGGGCCAGGGGGCTGAACAATGCAGCCAGAATGATCAATTTACGCATTAGCAGCTTCCTTGCGGGGTGCCGGAATTGAAAGAACATGAAAAATACCGACCAGCAGGATCTGCAAGCGATCGAACCAACGATGGCTGCGCTCACGCAGGCAACCATTGAACATCAATACTTCCAGCAAGTGCAGGCCAAGCAGGGCGGCACCGGCGGCATTGATCAGCAGGTGGAAGGGGTGCTCCAGCGGTATCAGCAGATTGACCAGTACCACCCACCAGAACACCACAGTCAGGGCCTTGGCCAGCCCCAGTAACCCTTGCATAGGCGCCCCCCGTTGTTATTTTTCGGTGGCGATGCCAGGGGTGCTGGCATCGCCTGCAACAGTAACGGCTGACACGCTCCTTGTGCCAGTCCTTGTGTCAGTGGCCCGATCAATTAAGGTGCAGTTCCACCCTGCGGTTCTGCGCCCGCCCGGCATCAGTGTCGTTATCGGCGACAGGCTGGCTTTCACCCTGGCCCTGGCTGGTGACCTTGGCGGGCGACAGGCCCTGGCTGATCAGGTACTCGGCAACACTGCTGGCCCGCCGTTCGGACAGCGCCTGGTTGTAGGCGTCCGAGCCCTGGCTGTCGGTATGGCCGACGACTTTGACGCTGGTTACATTGGCGCCATTGAGCTTGCTGGTCAGCGCCTGCAACTGCTGTTGGGCCGCGCTGGTCAACTGCGCCGAGTCAAAGGCGAACATCACCGCGCCCTGGTCGCTGAGGGTAATCACTTCCGAGGTCGGTGCAGGCTCCGGCGCTTTCTGGCTCGCTGGGTATTGCGGCAGCGGGCAACCGGTATGGCTGACCGGGGTGTTGGCCGGCGTGTCGGGGCAGAGGTCGCGACGGTCGAACACGCCGTCTTCATCCTCGTCACCGTCCTGGGCATAACAGATCAGGCCGCCGGCAATCGCGCCGGCAGCACCGGCACCGGCTGCCCAGGCGGAACTTTCGATGGCACCCAGACCGCCACCGACCAGGCCGCCAAGCAGGCTGCAGATAGGCCAGGTCCTTTGATTGAGTGGGGCGCTGCCATCGCTGTGGGTCGCACAACCGGAGAGCAGGCTTGCGGCCAGAAGGACCGGCAGTGTGGCCTTGAAGAGAACACTCATGAGAATTGCTCCTGTGTCACCGGCCTCTACCGGTCACACAGGAGTAAAGACCGGCCTGCGGTACTTCTCAAGCCGCAGGCCGCTGGCGCTTCAGCGCTCGATGCGAATTTCCGTACGACGGTTCTGCGCCCGGCCATCGGCAGTGGCGTTGTCGGCAACCGGCTGGGTCTCACCGGCACCGCGCACCGAGACGAAGCTGGCACGTGGCACGCCGCTCTCGATCAGGTATTCGGTGACCGAATGCGCGCGGCGCTCCGAGAGTTTCTGGTTATAGGCATCGGAGCCTTTGCTGTCGGTGTGGCCAGTGACACTCAAGCGCGCGCTCGCCGCTTCGTTTTTCAGGCGCGTGGCAATGGTATTGAGGCGCTCCTTGTCGGTTGCGGTCAGCTTGGCCGAATCGAACTCGAAGTGAACATCGCGAATGACAATGACCTCTTCCTTGACCACGGCGACTTCTTCGACCACGGCGACAGGCTCCGGCGGGCATCCGTTGGCATCGACCTGCACGCCACGTGGCGTGCCCGGGCACTTGTCGCGGCTGTCCGGCACGCCATCGCCGTCTTCGTCGCCATCGCCGTGGGCCCAGCAGTAACCGGCGGCCATGCCCGCGCCAAGCAGCGCGCCCCAGCCTGCCCAGCTGGAGCTCTCGATAGCGCCCAGGGCTGCGCCGCCTACGCCCCCGACGGCAGCACACTTCGGCCAGTCGGTTTTTTGCAAACCTGCACAACCAGTCAACACGCTGGTTAGCAGAACCAGAGGTAATGCTGTGCGTACTATGCTCATTTTGTTGCATCTCCTAGGGGGAATCGGTGCAAAACCGATGCTCTGGGAGTAAAGACCGCCTCATTGATATCCGCCAGCAATAGGCCATGATGCGGCGCCGCGGCACTATGCCAAGTGGCGCCAGACCGTTAGTCTTGCCCCATCTGACCGAGGATTCCCGATGATGGACGGTTTTTCCCAGCGCACCCCGCAACAGGCCCTGGCCGCCCTGCTTGATCGCTATGCGCCACAACGCCTGCTATTGATAGGTGAGCGCTTTCCGGCTCTGGAGGCTTTCGCCCACGCGCACCCGCAGGCGCAAATCGCCGTGGCCAACCCCGGCGCTCTGCCGGCCGAGCTTGCGGCGCAACGCTTCGACCTGGCGCTGCTGGTCGATTGCCTCGAGCACCTGAGCAAACGCGATGGCCTGCAATTGCTCGGCGGCATCCGCAACCTCAATGCCAGCCGCGTGGCGGTGCTGGCCGACCTGAGCGCCTGCGATTGGCAAGAAACCGACTTCTTCGCCCTGGCCCTGCAAGCCAGTGAAAAATTCCAGCGCGATGCGCAGGTTTTGAACCTGTTCACCTATGATCTACGTGAATACAAACAGGTCCCGGACTGGCTCAACGCCAAGTTCTGGGCCAACCCGGAAAATTTTGGCAAGTACTGGTGGTGAAGCAATGAGTGTCTCGGTTTGTCCTTGCGGTAGCGGCGATCTGCTCGATACCTGCTGCGGGCATTATCACGCTGGGCTCCCCGCCCCCGACGCGCAGACCCTGATGCGCTCGCGCTACAGCGCCTACGTGCTGGGGCTGGTCGACTATCTGGTGACCACCACCCTGCCAGCGCAGCAAGCCGGGCTCGACCGCGAGGCGATCCGCAACTGGAGCCAGCAGAGCACCTGGCTGGGCCTTGAAGTCGAAGGCGCCGAGGTGTTCGGCGGCAAGCCCGAACATGCCTTCGTCACCTTTACCGCTCGCTGGCACGACAGCGATGGCGAGCATTGCCATCGCGAACGCTCGGCCTTTGTGCAGAACCACGGCCGCTGGTACTTCATTGATCCGACCGTCGGCCTCAAGGCCACGCGCAACGATCCCTGCCCATGCGAAAGCGGGCAGAAGTTCAAGAAGTGCTGCTCCAGTTACCTGGGTAGCTGAGCTGATGGCCCGCCTGCTGCTGATCAGCGTTCTGCTCCTGCAACTGGCGGGCTGCGCCAGCTGGCTGGACAGCGACTACCAGGACCCACAGGTGCATCTGCTCAAGGTTGAACCGCTGAAGATGCGCCTGCTGCAGCAGGAATTCGTACTGCATGTCCAGGTCGACAACCCCAACGACAGCCGCCTGTTCATCCGTTACCTGGGCTACAAGGTGCTGATCAACGACCTGCCGTTGACCGAAGGCGAGGCCAGCCTGTGGCGCAGTGTCGGCCCGCACGCGCGGCGCATCTTCAAGATCCCGGTGCGCACCAACCTCTGGCAGCAGGTCAAACCCCTGGCCAAACTGCTCAAAGGCAGCGAAGGCCCACTGCGCTATCGCCTGGAAGGTGAGATGAGCAGCGGATTATTCTTCGCCCGCGACCTGCACTTGTCGCGCAGTGGTGAGATAATTCCCGGCGATCTTATTCCGGAGTAACCCAAGATGACCCAGCAACCCCATGTCCATGGCCCTGACTGCAACCACGATCATGATCATCACGACCATGACCATGGCCATGTACACGGCCCGCACTGCAACCACGGCCACCAGGAGCCGGTGCGCAACGCCCTGAAGGACGTCGGCCGCAACGATCCGTGCCCATGCGGCAGCAGCAAGAAGTTCAAGAAGTGCCACGGCGCCTGATCGCGGCCTTTTGCTAGTGGTCGGCGCTTGCGCAGTACGCCGGCGCGACCGCTAGCTCCCCTGCCGGCCCGACGCCTCGTCAGCTGGTGAAAATAAAGGCTGCGCCCCGCTTGCATGGTGTGATCGCGCTCACTAACGTAGCGCCTTTTACCGCCACGCCCTGCAGGAGCCTGATCATGGCCGCGCCAGCCCTTCCCCCTTTTACCCCCCGGTTCGGCGTAGCCGCTGCGATGCTCGGGCTGCTTAGCCTGGGTGGCTGCCAGATGGCCGGCCAGCGCGACAGCGTGCTGCCTGCCACGGGCGTGCAACCGCTCAAAGGCCTGGCACAGAATGTGTCGGTGCGCCGCAACGCCCTGGGCATGCCGCTGATTGAATCGAACAACTTCCACGACGCGCTGTTCGCCCTGGGCTATATCCACGCCGGTGACCGCATCGGGCAGATGGTTGGCATGCGCCTGCTGGCTCAAGGCCGGCTGGCGGAAATGGCCGGTGCCGACGTGCTGGAAGTCGACCGCCTGATGCGCGCGGCCAACCTCAAGGCCAGCGCCAACCAGCTGTATGCCGATGCCTCGCCACGCCTCAAGCGTTTCTTCGAGGTGTATGCCCGTGGCGTCAACGCTTATATGTTCCGCTACCGCGACAAGCTGCCGGCACCATTGGCGCAAAGCGGCTACCGTCCGGAATACTGGAAGCCCGAGGACTCGGCGCTGATCTTCTGCCTGTACAACTTCAGCCAGTCGGTCAACCTGCAGGAAGAACTCGCAGCCCTGGGCCTGGCGCAAAAAGTCGGTACCGACAAACTGGCCTGGCTGCTGCCAAGCTACCCTGACGAACCGCTGGCGCTGGGCGAAACCGACAAGCTCAAAGGCCTGAACCTGAACACCCAGCTCGCGGGCCTGGCACCGTTGACCGCAGTCAGCGAGCAACTGGCCGCACTCAACCTGCTCGGCAGCGCCGGCTCGAGCAACTGGGCGATTGCCCCGCAGCGTAGCCGCAGCGGCAAGAGCCTGATGGCCAGCGATACCCTTGGTGCCTGGGCGATGAGCCCGGTGCAGATCCGTTCGCCCAAGTACCAGGCCGCTGGCGTATCCATCGCCGGCCTGCCGCTGGTGCTTTCAGGCTACAACGGCAAGCTGGCCTGGAGCGCCAGCGCGGTGATGGCCGACAACCAGGACCTGTTCCTGGAAAAACTGCGCAAGGAAGGCAGCCGCCTGATGTACCAGGCCGACGGTAAATGGCTGCCAGCCCAGGCCCGCAACGAAACCTTCTTCATCAAGGGCCAGCGCCCGCTGCGTGAAACCCTGTACGACACCCGCCACGGCACCCTGCTCGGCCAGCCGCAGAACGCCAGCCTGGGCCTGGCCCTGCGCATGCCCGAGCTCAAGGGCGACCAGAGCCTGGATGCGTTCTTCAACCTGTCGCGGGCGCAGAATGTTGAGCGCGCCTTCGACAACACCCGCGAGATTGGCGCTGCGGCGCTGAACTTCGTATTTGCCGACGCCAGCAATATCGGCTGGCAGGTCAGCGGGCGCTTCCCCAACCGCCGCGAGGGCCAGGGCCTGCTGCCGTCGCCGGGCTGGGACGGTCGCTACGACTGGGACGGCTACGCCGACCCGATGCTCCACCCCTACGACCAGGACCCGCCCCAAGGCTGGATCGGCAATGCCAACCAGCGCAGCGTGCCCAAAGGCTATGGCATGCAGCTGTCCAACAGCTGGTACTACCCCGAGCGTGCCGAGCGCCTGGCGCAACTGGCCGGCAACGGCAAGCACGACAGCCGCAGCCTGATGCTGATGCAAAGCGACCAGACCACGCTGTTTGCCGACAAGCTGAAGAAAATGTTCCAAGCCCCCGGCATGGCCCAACCGCTGAAGCAGGCAATCGACGCCCTGCCTGCCGAGCAACGGACCAAGGCACGCGAAGCCTACACCCGCTTGATGGCCTTCGACGGCCGACTGAGCACCACCTCGGCAGATGCCGCCCTGTACCAACTGTTCCTGCAGGAAAGCGCCAAGCTGACCTTCCTCGACGAGCTCGGCCCTGAATCCAGCCCGAGCTGGCAGGCTTTTGTCGGTAACGCCCGGCTGTCGTACTCGGCCCAGGCCGACCACTTGCTCGGTCGCGAAGACAGCCCGTTCTGGGACGATCAGAACACCGCGCAAAAAGAAGACAAGCCGGCCATTCTTGCCCGCAGCCTGGCAGCAGCAATCACTGCCGGCGAAGTGCAACTGGGCAATAATCAGCGCGCCTGGCAATGGGGCAAACTGCACCAGTACCGCTGGCCGGCGCCGACTTTTCATGGCCTGGGTGACGCGGTCAGTCGCGGCCCGCTGGCCACGGGCGGCGACCACAGCACCCTGAACCTTGCGCCCTACGCCTGGGGCAAGGACTTCAACGCACAACTGGCACCGTCGCTGCGCATGGTGGTGGACTTCGGCCAGATTGAACCGCTGCAACTGCAAAGCAGTAGCGGCCAGTCCGGCAACCCGGCCAGCCCGCACTTTGCCGATGGTCTGGATGCCTGGTTCAAGGGCCGCTACATGAGCCTGCCGCTGCAACCACAAAACTTCGAGCGCGCCTACGGCAACAAGCGCCTGACCCTGGTACCGGGCAGGTAAAACCGCGCAATCCGCACGCGCAGCCGGTGCAATGCCGGCTGCGCTGATCCATATCAACAGCCCCCGCCGACAAATCCCTTACAACGAAACTGAGGCAGGTTTCGTTACCCGCCTCTGCCTGATGAACCATAAAAACGATTGCAGCCCTGCGCCCAGGGGACCACCCCAGGCCAGGTGACTAAAGGAATAATGCAATGGCATCTGCCTTCTCCCGTCTGGCCCTGGTGGCCACGACCGTGTTCTCGTTCTCCGTATTCGCCAGCGAGCCGCCCCCGGCAGCGGCGGCCGACAGCGAGCTGCTTGCCCGAGGCAAATACATCGCCCAGCTCGGCGACTGCATTGCTTGCCACACCGCACCGCAAGCACCGGAAATGGCCGGTGGCCTGCAGCTGAAAACGCCGATGGGCACCATCTACTCAAGCAACATCACCCCCGACCCGGACACTGGCATCGGCCGCTACAGCTTCGAGCAGTTCGACAAGGCCATGCGCGAAGGCGTGACCCCGGACGGCACCAACCTGTACCCGGCAATGCCCTACCCGTCCTACGCGAAAATGAGCGAAGCGGACATGCGCGCCCTGTACGCCTACCTGATGCAGGGCGTGACGCCGATCAGCCAGTCCAACCAGGAAGCGGACATGAGCTGGCCGTTCAACATGCGCTGGGGCCTGTCGCTGTGGAACTTCGCCTTCGTCGACAGCGAGCCCTTCGAGCCCGATCCCGCCAAGGACGAAGTGCTCAATCGGGGTGCCTACCTGGTGCAGGGCCTGGGCCATTGTGGTGCCTGCCATACCCCACGCGGCATCGCCTTCCAGGAAAAGGCCATGAGCGACGCCGGCCGCAGCGGCAAGCACTTCCTCGCCGGTGAAACCGTAGAGCACTGGCAGGCCCTGAGCCTGCGCAACCTGTGGACCGTGCAAGACACCGTGCAATTGCTCAAGACCGGGCAGAACCGCTTTGCCACGGTGTCGGGCAACATGGCCGACGTCATTCATCACAGTACCCAGCACTTCAGCGACGGCGACCTGGTGGCTATCGCCAGCTACCTGAAATCGCTGCCGCCGGGCAAGGATGACCTGCCGATGCCGGATATCCCGCTGGCCGCAGCCGTTGCCCCGGATGACCTGTTCAGCAGCCGTGGCGGCCTGGGCTACACCCAGTTCTGCAGCGATTGCCACCGCCCGGACGGGCGTGGGGTCCCGGGCCTGTTCCCGCCACTGGCCGGCAACCCGAGCATCGCCTCGACCAACCCGACCTCGCTGCTGCACATCACCCTCACCGGCTGGGAAACCGCGCAAACCGCCACCCATTCGCGGGTTTACACCATGCCTGGCTTCGCCCGCCTGGCCGATCAAGAGATCGCCGAGATCCTCACCTTCGTGCGCGGTCGCTGGGGCAACAACAGCTCGCCGATCACTGCCAAGCAGGTGAAAACCCTGCGTGACCAGCTCAATCCGCAGACCACCGACTCCAGCGCCTTTGAAACCCCGCGCCTGGCCAACCTGCTCGCCGCAGCCAACGCCGACCAGGTGATCCGCGGCATGCGCTTGCACCTGCAAACCCGCGAGCTGTTGCCGGACAACGTCGGCAACGCGCTGAACTGCACCAGCTGTCACCTCAATGCCGGCACCGTGGCCGACGGCTCGCCGTTTGTCGGCGTCTCGGCGTTCTTCCCCAGCTACGCCCCGCGGGCAGGCAAGGAAGTCACCCTTGAAGAGCGCATCAACGGCTGCTTCCGGCGCTCGATGAACGGCAAGCCAATCCCGCCGCAATCGGCGGACATGCAGGCGATGGTGGCCTATTTCGACTGGATGAAGATGAACACCCAGCCGGGCGACAAAGTGGCCGGGCGTGGGGTCGGCAAGATCGACACAGCGATCAAGCCAGACCTGGACAACGGCAAGCAGGTGTATGCCGAGCAGTGCGCGGTGTGCCATGGCAGCAATGGCGAGGGCCTGGCCCGTGAAGACGGCAGCCTGGTGTACCCGCCGCTGTGGGGCGATCAGTCGTTCAACATCGGCGCCGGCATGGCCCGCACCTATACCGCTGCGGCGTTCGTCAAACGCAACATGCCGATCGGCTTTCACGAGAAATTCCCCCTGGGCCAGGGCGGCTTGAGTGATCAGGAGGCAGTGGACGTCGCGGCCTGGTTCTCGCAACAGCCACGGCCGGACTTCCCGGACAAGGTCAAGGACTGGCCCAACGGCGGCAAGCCGGTGGATGCGCGATACTGAGGCTATTCGGGGCCGCGCTGCGGCCCCTCGCAGGCAAGGCCAGTTCCCACTGAATGTGGGGCTGGCCTGGAATATGGTGTGAAACTTGCTATCACTGTGTTGTCTGGCATCGACCGGTAACGGCCCTTTGCCACCCCAACACTTTGCGAATCCAAGGACACACAATGAAAAAAGCATGGCTGACGCTTTCCGCACTCGCGTTGTGTCTGGCTGCGGGGAACACCCTGGCCAAGGAATACAAGGAGCTGCGCTTCGGCGTCGATCCGTCTTATGCACCGTTCGAATCGAAAGCCGCCGACGGTTCCCTGGTGGGCTTCGACATCGACCTGGGCAATGCCATCTGTGCTGAGCTCAAGGTCAAGTGCAAGTGGGTGGAAAGTGACTTTGACGGCATGATTCCGGGGCTCAAGGCCAACAAGTTCGACGGAGTGATCTCGTCGATGACCGTTACCCCGGCACGGGAAAAAGTCATCGACTTCTCCAGCGAGCTGTTCTCCGGCCCTACCGGCCTGGTGTTCAAGAAAGGTGCAGGCCTGACCGCCGACCCGGCCTCGCTCAAGGGCAAGACTGTCGGCTACGAGCAAGGCACCATCCAGGAAGCCTACGCCAAGGCCGTGCTGGACAAGGCCGGGGTCAAGACCCAGGCCTACCAGAACCAGGACCAGGTCTATTCCGACCTGACCTCCGGACGCCTGGATGCCTCGATCCAGGACATGCTCCAGGCCGAACTGGGCTTTCTCAAGTCGCCACAAGGCGCCGACTATGAAGTCAGTGAGCCGGTCGACAGCGAATTGCTGCCGTCCAAGACCGCAGTCGGTATCAAAAAAGGTAACACTGAGCTCAAGGCACTCCTGGACAAAGGTATCAAAGCGTTACACGACGACGGCACCTACGCCACGATCCAGAAAAAGCACTTCGGTGACCTGAACCTCTACAGCGGCAAATAACCACTGCGGGAACCGGCAAACGCCGGTTCCCGCATGATCGCGTCCACTGGCATAGGTTCGCTTCATGTTCGAAGACCTGCTGCAGTTCCTGGGGCTCTCGGCATTCAGCTTGAAGGGCTTCGGCCCCTTGCTGCTGCAGGGCACCTGGATGACCCTCAAACTGTCCTTCATGTCGCTGCTGGTCAGCGTTGGCCTGGGCCTGCTCGGCGCCAGTGCCAAGCTCTCGCCATTGCGCCCGCTGCGTCTGATCGCCCAGGCCTACACCACGCTGATTCGCGGCGTGCCTGACCTGGTGCTGATGCTGCTGATTTTCTACAGCCTGCAAACCTGGCTGACCAGCCTCACCGACGCCATGGAGTGGGAATACATCGAAATCGACCCGTTCGCCGCCGGGGTCATCACCCTGGGCTTCATCTACGGTGCCTATTTCACCGAAACCTTTCGCGGCGCAATTCTCGCCGTGCCGCGCGGCCAGGTCGAAGCGGCCACTGCTTACGGCCTCAAGCGCCTGCAACGCTTTCGCTTCGTGGTCTTTCCGCAAATGATGCGCTTCGCCCTGCCCGGCATCGGCAACAACTGGATGGTGATGCTCAAGGCCACTGCTCTGGTGTCGATCATCGGCCTGGCCGACCTGGTCAAGGCCGCCCAGGACGCCGGCAAGAGCAGCTACCAGCTGTTCTACTTCCTGATGGTCGCGGCGTTCATCTACCTGTTGATCACCAGCGCCTCCAACGTCGCCCTGCGCTGGCTGGAACGGCGCTACAACGTCGGCACCCGGGAGGCCATCCGATGATCGAGCTCTTGCAGGAATACTGGCGTGCCTTCCTCTACACCGACGGCACCCACATCACCGGTCTGGCCATGACCCTGTGGTTGCTCACCGCAGCCCTGGCGATTGGCTTCGTGGTTTCGATCCCGTTGTCGATTGCGCGGGTTTCGCCGCGCTTCTGGGTTCGCTGGCCCGTGCAGTTCTATACCTACCTGTTCCGCGGCACGCCGCTGTATATCCAGTTGCTGATCTGCTACACCGGGATCTACAGCCTGGAAGCGGTGCGCGCGCAGCCGCTGCTCGACAGCTTTTTTCGCGATGCGATGAACTGCACCATCCTCGCCTTTGCCCTCAACACCTGCGCCTACACCACGGAGATTTTCGCCGGGGCGATCCGCAGCATGAACCATGGTGAAGTCGAGGCCGCCAAGGCCTATGGCCTGCGCGGCTGGAAACTTTATGCTTATATCATCATGCCGTCGGCGCTGCGCCGCTCGCTGCCCTACTACAGCAACGAAGTGATCCTGATGCTGCACTCCACCACGGTGGCCTTCACCGCCACCGTGCCGGACATCCTCAAGGTCGCCCGCGACGCCAACTCGGCCACATTTCTGACCTTTCAGTCGTTCGGCATCGCCGCGCTGATCTACCTGTGCGTGACCTTCGCCCTGGTAGGGCTGTTTCGCATCGCCGAACGTCGCTGGCTGGCTTTTCTAGGACCGACACACTAGGACTGATATGCATCACTCGACCCATGACATTCTGGCGCCGGTTCCAGGCATTGCCCGCCAGATCCACAGCTTTCACTTCGGCCCCCGCGGCGCCGGCAAAATCTACATCCAGGCCTCGCTGCATGCCGATGAACTGCCCGGCATGCTGGTGGCCTGGCACCTCAAGCAACGCCTGACCGAACTTGAGGCCCAGGGCCTGCTGCGCCGCGAAATCGTGCTGGTACCGATCGCCAACCCGGTAGGCCTGGAACAGGTACTGATGGATGTGCCGCTGGGCCGTTACGAGCTGCAAAGCGGCGAGAACTTCAACCGCCACTTCGTTGACTTGAGCGACCAGATCGGCGACCAGATTGCCGATCACCTGACCCAGGATCCGCAGCACAACATTGCCCTGATCCGTGAAAGCCTGCGCCGCGCCCTGGATGCCCATGCCGCGCACACCCCGCTGCAATCCCAGCGCCTGACCCTGCAACGCCTGGCCTGCGACGCCGAGATGGTGCTCGACCTGCACTGCGACTTCGAAGCCGTGGCGCACCTGTACACCACCCCCGAAGCCTGGCCGCAGGTCGAACCGCTGTCGCGCTACCTGGGCGCCCAGGCCAGCCTGCTGGCCACCGACTCGGGTGGACAGTCCTTCGATGAATGTTTCACCCTGGTCTGGTGGCAATTGCAGCAGCGCTTCGCCAAGCAGTTCCCGATCCCCCAGGGCAGCTTTTCGGTGACCGTCGAATTGCGTGGCCAGGGCGATGTCAGCCATCCGTTGGCGGAACAGGACTGCACGGCGATTCTCGACTACCTGACCCGTTACGGCGCCATTGAAGGCGAACCTGCCACCTTGCCCGCCCTCAGCTACCCGGCAACGCCGCTGGCCGGGGTGGAACCGGTGGCAACGCCGCTGGGCGGCCTGTTGGTGTTCCACGCCAAGCCGGGCCAGTACCTACAGGCCGACCAACTGATCGCCGAAGTTATCGACCCGCTCAGCGACCGGGTCACCGCGGTGCGCAACAGCCAGCCCGGCCTGCTCTATGCCCGCTCGCTGCGGCGCATGGCCACCGCCGGCATGGTCATCGCCCATGTGGCCGGCAACCAGGCCTACCGCAGCGGCTACCTGCTGTCGCCTTGACCCCTTACCTTTAGAGCCTGCGCATGTACAAACTGACCATCGAAGACCTGCACAAACGCTACGGCGAGCACCATGTGCTCAAGGGCGTATCGCTCAAGGCCAGGACCGGCGACGTGATCTGCCTGATCGGCGCCAGCGGCTCGGGCAAGAGTACCTTCCTGCGCTGCATCAACTTCCTCGAGCAACCCAACGAAGGCAGCATGACCCTCGATGGCAAGCCGGTGCACATGACCCAGGACCATCATGGCCTGCACGTCACCGATCCGGACGAGCTGCAGCGCCTGCGCACGCGCCTGGCCATGGTGTTCCAGCACTTCAACCTGTGGAGCCACCTGAGCGTGCTGGACAACATCGCCATGGCGCCGCGACGGGTGCTGGGCGTGAGCAAGCACGAGGCCGAAGAACGCGCCCGGCGCTACCTGGACAAAGTCGGCCTGGCACCGCGGGTGGCCGATCAATACCCGGCATTTCTCTCCGGCGGCCAGCAACAACGGGTGGCCATCGCCCGGGCCTTGGCCATGGAGCCGGAAGTCATGCTGTTCGACGAGCCGACCTCGGCGCTGGACCCGGAGCTGGTCGGCGAAGTGTTGCGGGTGATTCAGGGCCTGGCCGAAGAGGGTCGGACCATGATCATGGTGACCCACGAAATGGCCTTCGCACGCAAGGTGGCGAGCCAGGTGATGTTCCTCCACCAGGGGTTGGTGGAGGAGCAAGGGCCGCCGGACGAGGTACTGGGCAATCCAAAAAGCGAACGCCTGCGTCAGTTTCTCAGCGGCAACCTCAAGTAGCGGTCAGGCGACGGGGGCCGGTGGCGGCTCGTCAGGCAGAGTGGGCTCACCCGGCTCCATCGGCGGGGTATCACCCGGCTGTGCAGGGATAGGCGTGTCTGGATCAGGCTGACCGGGCACGCCGCCTGCGTGGAGGATGTGCGGGTGCGGATGGGCCAGCAGCGACCAGGCCAACATCCCAACGCTGTTGGGCTGCAGCACGGCCAGCTTGGCACTGATGGTCGGGTCGAGTTTCATGGGCGGCTCCTGGTTGACGTCCGCCTGGCGTGTTGCCGGGCGGAACAGTTCAACTCTTTGGAGTACGCCGCAGGCAAGGAATTCCCTCGCCTTGTCGCCTCAGGTGCGTGGCAGGGTAACGCCGCGCTGGCCCTGGTATTTACCGCCACGATCCTTATAGGACACTTCGCATTCTTCGTCGGATTCGAGAAAGAGCATCTGCGCCACGCCTTCGTTGGCGTAGATTTTCGCCGGCAGCGTGGTGGTGTTGGAGAACTCCAGGGTCACGTGACCTTCCCACTCGGGTTCAAGCGGGGTGACGTTGACGATGATGCCGCAGCGGGCGTAGGTGCTCTTGCCCAGGCAGATGGTCAGCACGTTGCGCGGGATACGGAAGTATTCGACGGTGCGGGCAAGGGCGAAGGAATTCGGCGGGATGATGCAGACGTCGCTCTTGACGTCGACAAAGCTGCCGGCGTCGAAGTTTTTCGGATCGACGGTCGCCGAGTTGATGTTGGTGAACACCTTGAATTCGTCGGCGCAGCGCACGTCGTAGCCGTAGCTGGAGACGCCGAAGGAGATCAGCCGGTTGTCGCTCTCACCGCGCACCTGGCGCTCGACGAACGGCTCGATCATGCCGTGTTCCTGCGCCATGCGGCGAATCCACTTGTCCGATTTGATGCTCATGGCGGGGTGTCCTGAAATTGCGTGGTGAAAAAATTCTGTGGCGCATCTTACCGGGCCCGGCGCCGGGTTCAAAGTTCCATGCAGCATCAACCGTCGGATCCCCGTACCACGGGGCCTGCACGGGAGCGCGAGGCACCGTCAGTCATGAATTATGAGAAAGCGTCACAAGACCATTGGCACGTTCTGGAAAAAGGGTTAAGGTGACGCCACTGTGCTGCACGTGTCACTGAGAATATCTACCTGATGCAAGATTTCGATCAACCCATCTTCATGAATTTTCTGCCTCTTTGCACTCAGTCTCGGCCAGGGCGTTTCCTGAGTCGTAGTTAACTTTGTCCAAGGAGACAGACCATGTCCAATCGCCAAACCGGTACCGTTAAGTGGTTCAACGATGAAAAAGGCTTCGGCTTCATCACCCCACAATCCGGTGACGACCTGTTCGTACACTTCAAAGCCATCAAAGCTGACGGCTTCAAAAGCCTGAAAGAAGGCCAAGCGGTCTCTTTCATCGCTACCCGCGGTCAGAAAGGCATGCAGGCTGAAGAAGTAGAAGTTATCTAACTTCCGCTTTACAGCTTGAAGAAAGCCCCGCCCTTAACAGGTGGGGCTTTTTTTATGCCCTGGATTTTGACCTCATCGCGGGGCAAGCCCGCTCCTACCGTAGGAGCGGGCTTGCCCCGCGAAAATCACCTCAGTCCTCGCTGATAGTGATATTCGGCATCGCCGGCGCCGCCGCTTCCTGCAACACGATCCGTGCACCGACCTGACGGGCCAGCTCCTGGTAGACCATGGCGATCTGGCTTTCCGGCTCGGCAATCGCCGTCGGCTTGCCGCTGTCGGCCTGTTCGCGGATCAGCATCGACAGCGGCAACGAGGCCAGCAGTTCGACACCGTACTGCGCCGCCAGCTTCTCGCCACCGCCCTCACCGAACAGATGCTCGGCATGGCCGCAGTTCGAACAGATGTGCACGGCCATGTTCTCGACCACGCCCAGCACCGGGATATTGACCTTGCGGAACATCTCCACGCCCTTCTTGGCGTCAAGCAGCGCCAGGTCTTGCGGGGTGGTAACGATCACCGAGCCGGCCACCGGGACTTTCTGCGCCAGGGTCAGCTGGATGTCGCCGGTGCCAGGCGGCATGTCGATCACCAGATAGTCGAGATCGTCCCAGGCGGTCTGGGTCACCAGTTGCAGCAAGGCCCCGGAGACCATCGGACCGCGCCAGACCATCGGCGTGTTGTCGTCGGTCAGGAAAGCCATGGACATGACCTCGACACCATGGGCCTTGAGCGGCACGAACCACTTTTGCTCGCGAATCTGCGGGCGGGTGCCTTCGGCAATACCAAACATCACGCCCTGGCTCGGGCCATAGATGTCGGCATCGAGAATGCCTACCCGCGCGCCTTCGCGAGCCAGGGCCAGGGCCAGGTTGGCGGCGGTGGTCGATTTGCCGACACCGCCCTTGCCGGAGGCCACGGCGATGATGTTCTTGACGTTGGCCAGGCCCGGGATCTGCGCCTGGGCCTTGTGTGCGGCGATCACGCAGTTGATTTCGACCCGCGCCGAGGTAACCCCGTCGAGACCTTCGACAGCCGTTTGCAGCACCTGCGCCCAGCCATTTTTGAACAGGCCGGCGGCATAGCCCAGTTGCAGCTGCACGCTGACGCGATCGCCCTGGATATCAATGGCCTGGACACAGCCGGCGCTGACCGGGTCCTGGTTCAGGTATGGGTCGGTGTACTGGCGAAGAACGGCTTCGACGGCTGCGCGAGTGACGGCACTCATGGAGACTCCCGTGATAAAGACTGAGCAAAACAGACCACTATGCTAACCCGTCATCCCTCTTCAGATACGTCCATGGGGTGAAATATATTTCCCGGCGTTTTATAGTGGCCGATCACCGTTTCATCTCAAGTAGCCGAAAAAAGTAGCCGAGCCCCCATGTCCGAGCCACGTCAGATTCTCGTCACCAGCGCCCTGCCCTATGCCAATGGTTCCATTCACCTTGGCCATATGCTCGAGTACATCCAGACAGACATGTGGGTGCGCTTCCAGAAGCTTCGCGGCAACCAGTGCATTTATGTCTGCGCTGACGACGCCCACGGCTCGGCCATCATGCTGCGCGCCGAGAAAGAAGGCATCACCCCCGAGCAACTGATTGCCGCCGTCCAGGCCGAGCACAGCGGGGATTTCGCCGACTTTCTGGTCGACTTCGACAACTTCCACTCGACCCACGCCGAAGAAAACCGCGAACTGTCGAGCCAGATCTACCTCAAGCTGCGTGACGCCGGGCACATCGCTACCCGCTCGATCACCCAGTATTTCGACCCGGACAAAAAAATGTTCCTGGCCGACCGCTTCATCAAGGGCACCTGCCCCAAGTGCGCGGCTGAAGACCAGTACGGCGACAACTGCGAAAAATGCGGCGCCACCTACGCACCAACCGAGCTGAAGAACCCCAAGTCGGCGATTTCCGGCGCCACCCCGGTGCTCAAGGATTCGCAACACTTCTTCTTCAAGCTGCCAGACTTCCAGGCCATGCTCCAGCAGTGGACCCGCAGCGGTACCCTGCAGGACGCGGTGGCCAACAAGATCGCCGAATGGCTGGATGCTGGCCTGCAGGAATGGGACATCTCCCGTGATGCGCCGTACTTCGGCTTCGAGATTCCCGACGAGCCGGGCAAGTACTTCTACGTCTGGCTGGACGCCCCGATCGGCTACATGGCCAGCTTCAAGAACCTGTGCGCCCGCCGCCCGGAGCTGGACTTCGACGCGTTCTGGAACAAGGATTCGAAAGCCGAGCTGTACCACTTCATCGGCAAGGACATCGTCAACTTCCACGCCCTGTTCTGGCCAGCCATGCTCGAAGGCGCCGGCTACCGCAAGCCGACCGGCATCAACGTGCACGGCTACCTGACCGTCAACGGTTCGAAGATGTCCAAGTCGCGCGGCACCTTCATCAAGGCCCGCACCTACCTCGATCACCTGGCGCCGGAATACCTGCGTTACTACTACGCCTCCAAACTGGGCCGCGGCGTCGACGACCTCGACCTGAACCTTGAAGACTTCATCCAGAAGGTCAACTCCGACCTGGTTGGCAAGGTAGTCAACATCGCCAGCCGCTGTGCAGGCTTCATCCACAAGGGTAACGACGGCGTCATGGTGGCCGGCGACGCCGCACCGGAACTGACCGAGGCCTTCCTCGCTGCCGCCCCGGGTATTGCCGAAGCCTATGAAGGCCGTGACTTTGCCCGTGCCATGCGCGAAATCATGGCCCTGGCCGACCGCGCCAACGCCTGGATCGCCGACAAGGCGCCGTGGTCGCTGGCCAAGCAGGAAGGCAAGCAGGACGAAGTCCAGGCGATCTGCGCCCAGGGCATTAACCTGTTCCGCCAGCTGGTAATCTTCCTCAAGCCGGTGCTGCCGGTGCTGGCCGCCGACGCCGAGGCGTTCCTCAATGTCGCGCCACTGACCTGGGCCGATCACCAGACCCGCCTGAGCAACCATCAGCTCAACCCGTTCAAGGCGCTGATGAGCCGCATCGACCCGGCCAAGGTCGAAGCCATGACCGCCGCTTCCAAGGAAGACCTGGCCGCCAGCCAGACCAGCGTTGTCACCGGCAATGGCGAACTGGCCAAGGATCCGCTGTCGGCCGAGATCGACTTCGACACCTTCGCCGCGGTCGACCTTCGGGTGGCCCTGATCCTCAAGGCCGAAGCCGTCGAGGGCGCCGACAAGCTGCTGCGCCTGACCCTGGACATCGGTGACGAGCAACGCAACGTGTTCTCCGGCATCAAGTCGGCGTACCCGGACCCGGCCAAGCTCGAAGGTCGCCTGACCATGATGATCGCCAACCTCAAGCCGCGCAAAATGCGTTTCGGCATCTCCGAAGGCATGGTCATGGCCGCAGGCCCCGGCGGTGAAGAAATCTACCTGCTCAGCCCTGACAGCGGCGCCAAGCCGGGCCAGCGCATCAAGTAAGGCTCACGCCCCGGCCGATTGCGGCCGGGGCGTTCTCATCTTCGCGTCATTGCCGGATAATGGCGGACAGCCTCAGCATTCGGCCCCCTCATGAGCGAATTCTTCCTGGCCCTGGTCAGCGCCGCGCTGATCAACAACCTGGTCCTGCACCAGGGGCTGGCCATCGACCCCTTGCTGCGCAGCGACACCGATCCGGATCGGCGCCAGGTGCATGCGTTGGGCCTGGCGACCCTGGTGTCGCTGGTAGTGGCGGTCGGGCTTGGGCAACTGATTTATCACCTGGCGTTGCTGCCCCTGCAGCTTGAATACCTGCGCCTGTTTGTGTTCCTGGCGCTGTGCGTGTTACCGATCAAGCCGCTGCTCGCAGTGCTGACACGCCTGCTGCCAACCCTGCCCTTCGACGGTTTGTTGCCCCTGATGGTGGGTAACCTGGCGCTGCTAGGCTTGAGCCTGCAAGCCAGTGAAGGCAGCTATGGGATTTTGCAAACCCTGGGCTGGAGCCTGGGCGGTGGCCTGGGTTTCTGGCTGGCCCTGGGCCTGTTCAGCGACCTGCGCCAGCGCAGCGACCACGATGACATCCCCCTGGCCTTTCGCGGCCTGCCGATCGAGCTGATCGGCGCCGGGATCATGGCCATGGCGTTTCTCGGATTCAACGGACTATTCAACCCATGAGCTTGATTCAACGCATCGACGCCCTGTTGCCGCAGACCCAATGCGGCAAATGTGGCCATCCTGGTTGCCGGCCTTACGCCGAAGGCCTGGCGGCGGGCGAAGCGATCAACAAATGCCCACCCGGAGGCGGCGAAACCATCGCAGCCTTGGCCAAGCTGTTGCACGTGCCGGTGATCGAGATCGACCACGAGCGCGGCCGTGCACCGGCGCAAGTCGCCTATATCCGTGAAGCCGAATGTATCGGCTGCACCAAATGCATCCAGGCCTGCCCGGTGGACGCCATCATCGGTGCGGCCAAGCTGATGCACACCGTGATCAGCGCCGAATGCACCGGCTGCGACCTGTGCGTAGCACCGTGCCCGGTGGACTGCATCGACCTGCTGCCATTGACCGCCAACAGCAACATCGTGCCGATTGTCGGCGGCCTGGCCGAAGATGCCCAGACCCTCGAGGCCCGCAGCCACAAGCGTAACCAGGCGCGGCGGCGCTTCGAGCAGCGCAACAACCGCCTGCAGCGCGAAGAAGCCCGCAAGCAGGCCGACCGCCTGGCCCGCAGCCAGCGTGCGGCCACTGCCACAATCACCACGCCGGGCGCCGCTGTCGACGACCCGATCAAGGCCGCCATCGAACGGGTCAAGGCGCAGAAAGCCGCGGCCGCCGATGCAGCGCTGAAGCAGGCAAAAATCGCCGCCGCCATGAGCCGGGCGCAACTGAGCAAGGCCCGAAGCGCCTTTGGCGAGGCGCCGAACCAGGCCCAGCAAGCACAATTGGCTGAACTTGAGCACGAAGCGCAACAGGCCCAGGCTCGCCTGCAAGCACTGCAACCGGCGGCCGCCAATGGCCACGGCTGATAGCAGCGAGCGCCTGCGCAGCACCATGGCCATGGTGCTGCTGGCCAGCGCACCCGGCTTGCTGACCCTGCTGTGGCTGCATGGCTGGGGGCTGCTGCTGAACCTGCTGCTGTGCGCCGTTGCGGCGCTGGCAACTGAAGCGGCGCTGCTGCGACTGCAACAACGGCCAGGCCTGCCAGCCTTGAACGACGGCAGCGCCCTGGTGACTGCGGTGCTGCTGACAGCGGCACTGCCCGCCTACGCGCCCTGGTGGCTGCCAGTAATTGCCGCCAGCAGTGCCATTGCCCTGGGCAAGCAACTGTACGGCGGCGTCGGCAAGAACCTGTTCAACCCGGCGATGCTCGGCTATGCGCTGGTGTTGCTGTCGTTCCCGCAGCACATGACCCAGTGGCCGGTCACCCAGGTGCTGGGCCTGACCGACACGCTGCAGCAAGTGTTCGGCCTTGATTTGGGCAACCAGCCCGACGCCTGGGCGCAAGCCACGGTACTCGACGGCCTGCGCAACAACCGCAGCCTGACCATCGATGAGTTGTTCGCCAGTCATCCAGGCTTCGGCCACCTTGGCGGTCGCGGCAGCGAATTCGTCAACCTGGCCTTTTTGCTCGGCGGCTTGCTGCTGTTGCACCGCAAGGTCATCAGTTGGCATGCGCCGGTCGGCCTGCTGGCCAGCCTGTTCGTGGCCAGCCTGCTGTGCTGGAACGGCTCGGGCTCGGATTCCAACGGCTCGCCGTTGCTGCACCTGCTGTCCGGTTCGACCATGCTGGTGGCGTTCTTCATTGTCACCGAGCCGGTTTCAGGAGCGAAAAGCCCGAAGGCCAAGCTGCTGTTTGGCGTCGGCGCGGGCTTGCTCATCTACCTGATCAGAACCTGGGGCAGCTACCCCGACGGCGCCGCCTTCGCGGTCCTGCTGATGAATCTTTGTGTTCCGTCCCTGGAGCGCTGGGCAGAACGCGGGCAAACATCATGAGCACCTCGTCGATTCGCACCACCGCCCTACTACTGAGCCTTGCCGTGCTGGCCGTGGGTGGCACGGTGCTTTGGCAACAGTTCACCACCGCGCGCATCACTGCCGCCGAGCAGCAGCTCAAGGCCCAACGCTGGCTGAGCGTGCTGGTGCAGCAGGCCTACGACAACCAACCGCTGCAACAGCCCCTGACTGTGGGCGCCACCAACCTGGACCACAGCCGGCTGCTCGCAGGCTATCTGGCAACCTTGAAAGGCCAGCCGAGCGCCGTTGTGCTACACAGCCAGAGCCAGGGTTACGGCGGTCCGCTGGACCTGCTGATTGCCATTGATGAGGGGGGGCGCCTGATCGGCGTCAAGGTGCTGCAACAACAGGAGACGCCAGGCCTGGGCGGCAAGCTGGTGGAACCCGGCAACACCTGGCTGCAAGGCTTTGTCGGCAACAGCCGGCAAAACACGCCTGATTCAGCCTGGGCGCTCAAGCGTGACAACGGCCAGTTCGATCAGTTGGCCGGTGCCACCGTCACCTCCCGCGCCGTCATTCAAGCCACCCACGATGCCCTGCGCTATTTCGACGAGCATCGCCAACAGTTGCTAAGCGCAGGTGCGGATGAATAGGCAATGGCTCGCTGCAATAAGCCTGGCGCCCGTGCTGGGCGCCACCCAGACATTGCTGCAGGCCAGCACCATGGCGCTGCTAAGCCTGGTGGCCGTCGGCCTGCACCGTCTGTGCATGACACCCCTGCGCAAACAGCTGGACGCTGGCGCCCGCCTGTTCGCAAGCGTGCTGATGGCCGCCCTGCTGGTCACCTGCCTTGAGCTAGGCTTGCGCGCCTGGGCCCTGCCGCTGGCACTGGAGCTGGGCCGCTATCCGGCATTGATCGCCGTGCAATGCCTGCTGTTCGAGCTGGCCCTGGGTAACAGTGCCCGCTGGCGTACCGCAGCTACCACACTGGCAGCATTTGCTGCGCTGTGCATGGCCGCAGGGTTCACGCGCCAGCTGCTCAATGAGTTTGCCAACCTGCGCCTGGCCGGCATGTTGCCCGGCGCCCTGATCCTTCTGGGCCTGATACTCGCCCTGTATAACCGGGTTTGCCAACGGCGAGCCCTTTCCCGTCGTCAAGGAACGCTTTGACCCCATGAATGCCGCCAAACGCCTGGAAATTTTTCGCAGGTTGCATGAAGACAACCCCGAGCCGAAAACCGAGCTGGCCTACACCAATCCTTTCGAACTGCTGATTGCGGTCATCCTCTCGGCACAGGCTACCGACGTCAGCGTAAACAAGGCCACGGCCAAACTGTACCCGGTCGCCAATACCCCGCAAGCCATCCATGCCCTGGGTGTTGACGGCCTGTCGGAGTACATCAAGACCATCGGCCTGTACAACAGCAAGGCGAAAAACGTCATCGAAACCTGTCGCCTGCTGATGGAGCAACATGGCAGCCAGGTACCAGAAACCCGCGAAGCGCTTGAAGCACTACCCGGGGTTGGCCGCAAGACCGCCAACGTGGTGCTCAACACCGCCTTTCGGCAACTGGCCATGGCCGTTGATACGCATATTTTCCGGGTCAGCAACCGCACCGGCATTGCCCCGGGCAAGACCGTTCTGGAAGTTGAAAAGGCCTTGATGAAGTTCGTGCCCAAGCCGTACCTGCTTGACGCCCACCATTGGTTGATCCTGCACGGGCGCTATGTGTGCCAGGCGCGCAAACCCCGTTGCGGTAGTTGCCGGATCGAAGATTTGTGCGAGTACAAGCAGAAAACTTCGGACGATTGAGCCGATAGTGAAAAGACAGCTTGGTCGATTGAAAAAATCTTTTTTACCCGGTCAAAATTTCTCGCTATAAGGTGCGCCAATGGCCCTCTTGGCTTGGAGTGACTTATGAGCACCGATAAAGAAGACCTGGTTGTAGATGACGACCTCGTCACTGACGAGGCAGACGACGAGCCCGTTGTTGAAGTGGCAAAAACCAACCTGAGCAAACGCCGCACCATCGACAACCTGCTGGAAGAACGTCGCTTGCAAAAACAGCTGGCCGATTACGACTTCGACCTCTGAAGGATCGATACCGACAGATCACAAAAGCCTCCTTGATGGAGGCTTTGTTGTTTCTGGGCGTTTCAAACAAGCCCGTTGCGCTGGGCCAGTTCGATCAGGTCAACCAACGAGCGAGCATTGAGTTTGAGCAATAGTCGCGTCTTGTAGGTACTCACCGTCTTGTTGCTGAGGAACATGCCATCGGCAATCTCCTTGTTGGTTTTTCCGCGGGCCAGTTGCTGCAGCACCATCATCTCCCGGCCCGACAAACGCTCGACCATGTCCGCCTCACTGGCGCCGCCCAGGTTCGAGCGAACCGAATGCAGTGCCTGGTTGGGGAAGTAGCTATACCCGGAAAGCACTGCCTTGATAGCGCTAAGCAACTCGGTCAGGTCCTGCTGCTTGCAGACATAGCCTGCAGCCCCTGCCTGCATGCAGCGCATGGAAAAGTGCCCGGGCGCCTGCGAGGTCAGTACCAGCACCTTGATGCTGGCATTGTTGGCGGTCAGCCGGGCGATCACCTCAAGGCCGTCAAGTTTGGGGATGCCGATGTCCAGGATAACGATATCCGGACCATGCTCGCGTGCCAGCTGCAATGCGTCCACGCCGTTATCCGTCTCGGCAATGACTTCATAACCATGCCGCTCCATCAACATGCGTACAGCCAGGCGAATGACCGGATGATCATCCACGATCAGGACTTTATTCATGGGCAAAATCCAATTGTTCGCTGTTCTATTTTTTGAGCCAGCACAATAGCCTAGTTACACGACATATTGTATTGCGCCATTAACAAGCAAATGCACACAAGGACACAACCTACAACCATTAAAGAATTATCCTACAAGCGGGAATTACCAATAATTCTTTAAGGAATCAACATCTCGCTGGTAATTGCAGACCGTGTAAAGGCCGTAAAAAACTTTCTCTATCACGGTAGCACCAGAGAATAAAATAACCTATAAAACCTAGCCTTATTACCTGAAGGAAATATCCTATAGACCTGTTTGATAAAACCAATATTGCAATTTGTGTATAATCGTTACATATCAGCACTGGACACATTACCCAACCGAGAAACACAGCATGCTGCCTGGCATGGCGCAGCCCATGTAAACCTCGCAGCTACTGCGAACTTGCCCCGGTGGGCACATGGGAATCCTGGATGAGCAAAATCGAGCCGAAAAGCCCTTTGACGATCATTGCGATTTTCGCCGGCATCATCGAAGCCTCGGCGCTAGCCTCGCTGCCATTTCTGGGTGAAGACAGCCAGGGTATTTATACCTGGTTCCTGGTGGGCTTTCCGTTCTTCCTCACGGTATTGTTCTTCCTGACCCTTAACTTCAACTACAAATCGCTTTACTCACCTGAGTTGAACGAACCGACACCAGGCGTTATTCCAACACCTGACACTGCCGATGCAAAAACTACTCTTGAGTCTCCACCCCCCGTCCTTGTTACTTCCAGTTCGGTTGATACTCCAGCCGACTGCCCCATAGAAACTCCGGAAGCAATCGAAACAGCGAAAGTACCCGCCATTAATAGCGGATGCACTACCATCACGATTACCCTGCGCGGCCCCGCAGCGGCTGACTTGATAAGCTACTTCGCCTTGCACGCACTCAAATCCCCGCCCGCACCGGACAGCAAATGGATTTTGTGCAATCTCGAAAGCAGGAGGCAAACCGTGTTGCTGACGCGGCCGTTGAATGGTCCGGCACACTAATCTTCAGGCAAAAAAAACCCCGGCACAGGCCGGGGTTTTTCTGCACAACAAGCCTCAGACCAGCTTGCGGCCCTTGTTCGCAGCAATACGCATGCGCAGGGCATTGAGCTTGATGAAGCCCGCTGCGTCGGCCTGGTTGTAGGCGCCGCCGTCTTCTTCGAAGGTGGCGATGTTGGCGTCGAACAGCGAATCGTCGGACTTGCGGCCGGTGACGATGACGTTGCCTTTGTACAGTTTCAGGCGCACGACACCGTTCACGTTGACCTGCGAAGCGTCGATCATCTGTTGCAGCATCAAACGCTCAGGGCTCCACCAGTAGCCGGTATAGATCAGGCTGGCGTACTTGACCATCAGCTCATCTTTGAGGTGAGCGACTTCGCGGTCCAGGGTGATCGACTCGATCGCCCGGTGGGCGCGCAGCATGATGGTGCCGCCTGGAGTTTCGTAGCAGCCGCGGGACTTCATGCCGACGTAACGGTTTTCGACGATGTCCAGACGACCGATACCGTTCTCGCCGCCGATGCGGTTGAGGGTAGCCAGCACCGTGGCCGGCGACATTTCAACGCCGTCCAGAGCAACGATGTCGCCGTTGCGGTAGGTCAGTTCCAGGTAGGTCGGAACGTCCGGGGCGGTTTCTGGCGACTTGGTCCAGCGCCACATGTCTTCTTCGTGCTCGGTCCAGGTATCTTCCAGCACGCCGCCTTCATACGAGATGTGCAGCAGGTTGGCGTCCATCGAGTACGGCGACTTCTTCTTGCCGTGACGTTCGATCGGGATGCCGTGCTTCTCGGCGTAGTCCATCAGTTTTTCACGGGACAGCAGGTCCCATTCACGCCATGGCGCGATGACCTTGACGCCTGGCTTGAGGGCGTAGGCACCCAGTTCGAAACGGACCTGGTCGTTGCCTTTGCCGGTGGCACCATGGGAAATGGCATCGGCGCCGGTTTCGTTGGCGATTTCGATCAGGCGCTTGGCGATCAGCGGACGAGCGATGGAAGTACCCAGCAGGTACTCGCCCTCGTAGACGGTGTTGGCGCGGAACATCGGGAACACGAAGTCGCGTACGAACTCTTCGCGCAGGTCATCGATGTAGATTTCCTTGACGCCCATGGCCTGGGCCTTGGCGCGGGCCGGTTCGACCTCTTCGCCTTGTCCAAGGTCAGCGGTGAAGGTCACCACTTCACAGTTGTAGGTATCCTGCAGCCACTTGAGAATCACCGAAGTATCAAGGCCGCCGGAATACGCCAGTACGACCTTTTTTACGTCCGCCATGCCATCACTCCACGGGGTTGTACGGAAAGCCGTCGATTCTACCGGCCTTGCGACAAAATTTACAGTGGGGCGACAGCTTGTGACGACAAAGCGACAGGAACTGTCGAGAGCGCGACGGACGGTCGCACCTCAGGACTTGGCGACGGGCTTCGCGGTACTGGCTGCGGCAGCAGGTGCGGCCGGTGGTTTGGTTGCAGGTTCAACGGGCTTTTCCAGCGGCTTTTCGACAGGCGTAACCCGATCAAGCTGAATATTCACCCGTCGGTTGCGCGCGCGGTTGGCTGCGCTGTTGTTGCGCGCCAGCGGGTAACGCTCGCCATGGAAGCGCACGGTGATCTGCTCTTCGGGAATACCGTGGGCCTTGAGGTACTCCATCACCGCCAGTGCCCGGCGCCGCGACAGGTCGCGGTTGGTCAGGCGGTTGCCGCTGTTGTCGGAGTGGCCGTCGAGTTCGATATGGTTAACAGTGGGGTCGGCCTTGAGGAAGTCGAGGATCACGTCCAGGCGTGCCCGGGCATCGGCATCCAGGTCAATGCCGCCGCCCGGAAAGCCGACCCGCGCCTGACGCACCTGGTCATAATTCATCGGCAAAAGTTTTGCCGCGCAGGCCTGATAGTCGCCGTAGGCCTTGCTGAACTTGACCGGCAACACCCGCACTTCCATGGTCCGCCCGGCTTCACCGGCGTAGTTGCGCACCACGATGCTGCGGCCATCGAGCAGGCCGTTGATCAAGCGGCTGGCCTGGCCCTGGGAACTGGTAAAAAGCACGCCGCTGCGGGCCATGCGCACCGCGCCCAGGTTGATATCGCCACGTCCGGGCTGCCACGGCGCGGCCGCCGCCAGCAGGGTGGCGGAACCGGCACCGAGGACGTTACTGCTTGAGCGCAGCTGGAAAGTTGGCTGCTCGCCGGCCCGGCGAACGAACTCGCCGCTGCCGAAATCGGCAATGGGTTGAACCAGCCGACATTCGAACTGATCGCCTTCGACCTTCCACTCGACGTTCTCCAGACGGGTCTGGAAAGTGAGTGCCATGGCGGGCATGCTGGCAAACACACTGAGCAGGGCTAGATAACGCTGGCGCACGGGCGGCTCCACAGATTTTCACGGTATACCTGCACGCTATCGGTCGGTCGCGGCAAAACTTGATAGCGAGTGCTCGTAACCGGCTTTTCCGGTAGCATTCACCTTGAGTTCGACCCGCCTGGAATCCCCAATGTCCGACCGCCTGACCCTCCTGCGTCCCGACGACTGGCACATCCATCTTCGTGATGGCGCTGTATTGCCGCATACCGTCGGTGACGTTGCGCGCACCTTTGCCCGCGCAATCATCATGCCCAACCTGGTACCACCGGTGCGCAACGCCGCCCAAGCCGGTGCCTACCGTGAGCGCATCCTTGCCGCACGCCCTGCCGGCAGCCGTTTCGAGCCGCTGATGGTGCTGTACCTCACCGACCGCACCCAGCCCGAGGAAATCCGCGCGGCCAAGGCCACCGGTTTTGTCCATGCCGCCAAGATGTATCCGGCCGGCGCGACGACCAACTCCGATTCCGGCGTGACCAGTGTCGACAAGATCTTCCCGGTGCTCGAAACCATGGCCGAGGTCGGCATGCCACTGCTGGTGCACGGTGAAGTAACGCGCCCCGAGATCGACGTGTTCGACCGCGAGAAGCTGTTCATCGACGAGCACTTGCGCCGTGTGGTCGAGCGCTTCCCGACCCTCAAGGTGGTGTTCGAACACATCACCACCAGCGAAGCCGTGCAGTTCGTCAACGAGGCCCCGGCCAACGTCGGCGCGACCATCACTGCCCAGCACCTGCTGTACAACCGCAACCACATGCTGGTGGGCGGCATTCGTCCGCACTTCTATTGCCTGCCGATCCTCAAGCGCAACACCCACCAGGTGGCTTTGCTGGACGCCGCCACCAGCGGCAGCAGCAAGTTCTTCCTCGGTACCGACTCGGCGCCACATGCCCAGCACGCCAAGGAAGCCGCCTGTGGCTGTGCCGGCTGCTACACCGCCTATGCCGCGATCGAGTTGTACGCCGAGGCATTCGAGCAGCGTAACGCGCTGGACAAGCTCGAAGGCTTCGCCAGCCTGCACGGCCCAAGCTTCTATGGCCTACCGGCCAACACCGATACGATTACCCTGGTCCGCGACAGCTGGACCGCCCCAAGCAGCTTGCCGTTCGGCGAGCAGACCGTTATCCCGCTGCGCGCCGGTGAGCAACTGCGCTGGCGCCTGCTGGAGGAAACTGCGTGAGCGAAGATCAGTACGAAGACGACCAGGAAGGTCATGGCGGCGGTCCGCGCCACCCGATGGCTGAACGCTTTCGCGGTTACCTGCCGGTAGTGGTCGACGTCGAGACCGGCGGTTTCAACAGCGCCACCGACGCCCTGCTGGAAATCGCCGCAGTCACCATCGGCATGGACGAAAAGGGCTTCCTGTTCCCGGAACACACCTATTTCTTCCGCGTCGAGCCGTTCGAAGGCGCCAACATCGAGCAAGCGGCCCTGGAGTTCACCGGGATCAAGCTCGATCACCCGCTGCGCATGGCCGTCAGCGAAGAGTCGGCATTGACCGACATCTTCCGTGGCGTGCGCAAGGCGCTCAAGGCCAATGGCTGCAAACGGGCGATCCTGGTCGGCCACAACAGCAGCTTCGACCTGGGCTTCCTCAATGCCGCCGTGGCCCGCCACGACATGAAGCGCAACCCGTTTCATCCGTTCTCAAGCTTCGACACCGCCACCTTGGCCGGCCTTGCCTATGGCCAGACCGTGCTGGCGCGGGCTTGCCAGAGCGCCGACATCGACTTTGATGGCCGTGAGGCGCACTCGGCGCGTTACGACACCGAGAAGACTGCCGAGCTGTTCTGCGGCATCGTCAACCGCTGGAAGGAAATGGGCGGCTGGCAGGACTTCAACGACTGAAGCCTGTGCACCGCGCATAAAAAAACCGGCCATCAAGGCCGGTTTTTTTATGCCTGGCAATTACAGCTTGCCAGCGTTCTCGCTCAGGTAAGCAGCAACGCCTTCTGGCGAAGCGGTCATGCCCTTGTCGCCTTTTTTCCAGTTGGCAGGGCAGACTTCGCCGTGCTCTTCGTGGAATTGCAGGGCGTCGACCAGACGCAGCAGTTCGTCCATGTTACGGCCCAGTGGCAGGTCGTTGACGATCTGCGAGCGGACAACGCCCTTGTCGTCGATCAGGAACGCGCCACGGAAAGCTACGCCGCCTTCGGACTCTACGTCGTAGGCCTTGGCGATGTCGTGCTTCATGTCGGCAGCCATGATGTACTGGACCTGACCGATGCCGCCGGCATTGATCGGGGTGTTGCGCCAGGCGTTGTGGGTGAAGTGCGAGTCGATCGACACGGCGATCACTTCAACGTTGCGCGCCTTGAATTCGGCCATGCGGTGGTCCAGGGCGATCAGCTCGGACGGGCAGACGAAGGTGAAGTCCAGCGGGTAGAAGAACACCAGGCCGTACTTGCCCTTGATGGCCGAAGCCAGGTTGAAGCTGTCGACGATTTCGCCGTTGCCCAGAACAGCTGGAACGGTGAAGTCCGGGGCATTTTTGCCAACGAGTACGCTCATGCGATATCTCCTGATGGGGTGGAATCATCTTGCACAGGCCAGCGTGCACTGGCCCGGCAGCGAAATGGCCGACCATCATACACCGCCCGGCGCCGCTCGCCGAATTTCAGTCCGAACGCTCGATAATCTGCCGTCGGTCGCTCTAGTTCGCCCATTACAGAAAGAGTTTTGACAAGCATTCTCATTAACATTAAGCTTCTTCGCATTGAGCCTTAACCAGCGATGGTCAGCCCTATGTATGTGTGTCTTTGTGTTGGTGTGACCGACGGACAGATCCGCGATGCGATCTATGAAGGATGCTGCAGCTACAAGGAAGTCAGAAGCGCCACCAACGTGGCCAGCCAGTGTGGCAAATGTGCCTGCCTGGCCAAGCAGGTGGTGCGCGAAACCCTCACCGAGCTTCAGGTCAGCCAGGCTGCCCTGCCCTATCCTGTAGAATTTACTGCAGCATAATTCAACGAATTCCAAGAACCGGACCCAGTGTCCGGTTTTTTTATGCCTGTAATTCAAGTAGTTAGGGGTTTAACGCGGAACACAAACATTCTTATTCCGATTAATTTTCATTTATTATTCAATAACTTAGGTTTGACAGTAGAAGTTGCGGGGCTCAGACTTGCCTTTATAGACACACTTACAGGGCAGGACCCCATCATGAAAGGCGACGTTAGCGTCATCCAGCATCTCAACAAGATCCTCGGAAACGAGCTGGTCGCAATCAACCAATACTTCCTGCATGCGCGCATGTACGAGGACTGGGGTCTGGAGAAGCTCGGCAAGCACGAGTACAAAGAATCCATCGAAGAGATGAAACACGCTGACAAATTGATCAAGCGTATTCTGTTCCTCGAAGGCATCCCCAACGTCCAGGACCTAGGCAAGTTGCTGATTGGTGAACACACCAAGGAAATGCTCGAGTGCGACCTGAAGATCGAGCAAAAAGGCCTGGTCGACCTCAAGGCCGCCATCGCCCACTGTGAGACCGTCGGCGACTTCGGCAGCCGTGAGCTGCTCGAAGACATCCTCGAAGCCGAGGAAGAGCACATCGACTGGCTGGAAACCCAGCTGAGCCTGATCGACAAGGTCTCCCTGGAGAACTACCTGCAGTCGCAAATGGGCGAGTAAGTTCGCTGCCCTGCCCTACAGGCACAAAAAAGCCCCGCACTGCGGGGCTTTTTTTGACCAAACCTGGGGTCAGGCCTTGGCCGCCTCAGCCTTGGCTGCAGCGTCCTTGATCAGGGTCTGCAGTTCGCCGTTGGCAAACATCTCAGCCATGATGTCGGAACCGCCGACCAGCTCGCCGGCAACCCACAGCTGTGGGAAGGTCGGCCAGTTGGCGTATTTTGGCAGGTTGGCGCGGATTTCCGGATTCTGCAGGATATCCACGTAAGCGAATTTCTCGCCGCAACCCATCACGGCTTGCGCCGCCTTGGCCGAAAAACCGCACTGCGGGGCATTCGGCGAGCCTTTCATGTAAAGCAGAATGGTGTTGTTGGCAATCTGCTCTTTGATTGTTTCGATGATATCCATGAAGCACCTCGCGGCTGAACTTTCCGACCTGGTTGTCGGCACGGTGACGCATTGTATCGGAAAGCCGAGCAGGACGCTCGGCCTTGCCGATATCAGGCCGCAACCACCTGCACTGGCACGCCGTTAAGCGCCGCATTACCCGACACCGCATCGAGCTGGCGCTCATCGGTGAGGTCGTTGGCGCTGGCGCCGGGCTGGGCGATTTCCATGCGCACCCCGGCACGGGCATGGCCAAAGCCATGCGGCAGGCTGACCACCCCCGGCATCATGTCGCTGCTGGCCTGCACTTCGACCTCGATTTCGCCGACCCGCGAGCTGACGCGCACACGCTGGCCATCCTGCAACTGGCGACCGGCCAGGTCGTCCGGGTGCATCAACAACTGATGACGGGGTTTGCCTTTCACCAGGCGATGATAGTTGTGCATCCATGAATTATTGCTGCGCACATGGCGGCGCCCGATCAGCAGCAGTTGACCCGCCGCCAGCGGCTGCTGCCCGGCAAAGCGCTGCAGGTCGCCGAGGATCTCCTGGGGTGCGGCCTGAATCCGTTGGTTAGCCGTCTTCAGGCGTGCAGCAAGGTTGGGCTGCAGCGGGCCCAGGTCGATGCCATGGGGGTGCTGGTCGAGAGTCTCAAGCGACAGCTTGAACGCCGAGGCCTCGCCATAGCGGCCCTGGCGCAGGCCGATATCGATCATTTGTGCCGGCGGCAGGGTCGGTTTCAAAGGCTTGTCGCTAAGGGCGGCAAAGGCCTTGGCCAGGCCGACGAAGATTTCCCAGTCATGCAAGGCACCTTCGGGCTTGGGCAGGATGGCCCGATTGAAGCGGCTGACATTGCGCACCGCAAACAGGTTGAAGGTGGTGTCGTAGTGATCGTTCTCCAATGCCGAGGTGGACGGCAGGATCAGGTCGGCGTAACGGGTGGTCTCGTTGATGTACAGGTCGATGCTGAGCATGAACTCAAGACCGTCCAGGGCGCGTTCAAGCTGGCGGCCATTGGGCGTGGACAACACCGGGTTACCCGCCACCGTCACCAGCGCGCGAACCTGCCCCTGGCCTTCAACCAGCATCTCTTCGGCCAGGGCCGCCACCGGCAATTCGCCGCCATACTCGGGCAGCCCCGAGACCCGGCTCTGCCAGGCATTGAAATGCCCGCCTGAAGTACTCGCCACCAGATCCACCGCAGGCTCGGTACACAGCGCGCCACCGACACGGTCGAGGTTGCCGCTGACCAGGTTGAGCAACTGCACCAGCCAGTGGCACAAGGTGCCGAAGGCCTGGGTCGAGACGCCCATGCGCCCGTAGCAAACGGCCTTGTCGGCGCTGGCGAAATCCCGCGCCAACTGGCGTATCACCGTGGCGTCGACACCGCATAGGGCGCTCATGGCCTCGGCGGTGAACGGCGCAATGGCCGCTTGTACCCTGTCCAGGCCATCCACCGGCAAGGCCGAGGGGCGAGTCAGGCCTTCGGCAAACAGGGTGTTGAGCAGGCCACAGAGCAGCGCCGCGTCAGTGCCGGGGCGAATGAACACATGCTGGTTGGCCATCGCCGCAGTCTCGCTGCGGCGCGGGTCGACCACCACCAACTTGCCGCCACGGGCCTGGATCGCCTTAAGGCGTTTCTCGACGTCCGGCACGGTCATGATGCTGCCGTTGGAGGCCAGCGGGTTGCCGCCCAGGATCAGCATGAACTCGGTGTGGTCGATGTCAGGGATCGGCAACAACAAGCCGTGGCCGTACATCAGGTAGCTGGTCAGGTGGTGCGGCAGCTGGTCCACCGAGGTGGCGGAGAAACGATTGCGGGTCTTGAGCAGGCCGAGGAAGTAGTTGCTGTGGGTCATCAACCCGTAGTTGTGCACGCTGGGGTTGCCCTGGTAGACCGCCACGGCGTTCTGCCCATGGGCCTGCTGGATGGCCCAGAGCTTTTGCGCAGCCAGTGCAAAGGCCTCCTCCCAGCTGATGGCTTGCCAGCTGTCACCGACACGCTTGTGCGGCGCGCGCAGTCGGTCAGGGTCGTTCTGGATATCCTGCAGGGCCACCGCCTTGGGGCAGATGTGGCCGCGACTGAAGCTGTCTTCGGGGTCGCCCTTGATCGAGCTGATACGCCGTGGGGCGTCGGGCTCGTGGGTGATTTCCAGGGTCAAGCCGCAGATGGCTTCGCACAGATGACAGGCACGGTGATGCTGGGTCTTGTTCATGGCCACCTCTTGCTCGGGTGTCTGGGATCAACCGACTATGAGCCTGACCCGAGCTTGCGGCCAGTGAGGTTCGTCGCGTGAATCTTCGTCCATCAGGCAAGGCGATTCAGCACAGGCCCGCTACCGGGTTTGCCAAGGCGCTGGCAGGCAGTGTAAAACCCCTGTGTAACGTATAAAAAAAGCTTCTATCCAACGGGTTACGACACTGCCTGAAACATCGGCGACGAAACCCCCTCTTGGTATGACGCGACATTTAATTATAGTATTGCGTCTTCCCCTAATTCGTCGCCCCGTGCGGCTTTCGCCGCAGGTCACTTCCGTTGTTAAAAAAAACCGGTATGGCTGATCTGCGGTCTGTTGCAAAAAGGTAGTCAAACATGAGCGCTAGGCACTTTCTCTCCCTGATGGATTTCACACCCGAAGAACTGCTCAGTGTGATCCGTCGAGGTATCGAGCTGAAGGACCTGCGTAACCGCGGCGTACTGTTCGAACCGCTGAAAAACCGCGTGCTGGGGATGATCTTCGAGAAGTCCTCAACCCGCACCCGCCTGTCGTTCGAAGCCGGCATGATCCAGCTCGGCGGCCAGGCCATCTTCCTCTCGCCACGGGACACCCAGCTGGGCCGCGGCGAGCCGATCGGCGATTGCGCCATCGTCATGTCGCGCATGCTCGATGCGGTGATGATCCGCACCTTTGCCCACAGCACCCTGACCGAATTCGCCGCCAATTCGCGCGTACCGGTGATCAACGGCCTGTCCGACGATCTGCACCCGTGCCAGCTGCTGGCCGACATGCAGACCTTCCTCGAGCACCGCGGCGCCATCCAGGGCAAGACCGTGGCCTGGATCGGCGACGGCAACAACATGTGCAACAGCTATATAGAAGCGGCCATCCAGTTCGACTTCCAGCTGCGCATCGCCTGCCCGGCCGAATTCGAGCCCAATCCGCAGTTCCTGGCCCAGGCCGGTGACCGCGTGCAAATCTTCCGTGAACCCAAAGAAGCCCTGCAGGGCGCCCACCTGGTGAGCACCGATGTCTGGACTTCCATGGGTCAGGAAGAGGAAACTGCACGGCGTCTGGCCTTGTTCGCGCCTTACCAGGTAACCCGCGAACTGCTCGACCTGGCAGCACCCGATGCCCTGTTCATGCACTGCCTGCCCGCCCATCGCGGCGAGGAAATCAGCCTGGACCTGCTCGACGACCCCCGTTCGGTCGCCTGGGACCAGGCCGAAAACCGCTTGCATGCACAGAAGGCGCTTCTCGAATTTCTTGTTGAACCGGCCTATCACCACGCATGAGTCAACCTTTACTGCTTAACCTGCGCGAGCTCGCCTGTGGCTATGGCGAGCAGCGCATCGTCCAGAACCTCAACCTGCACCTGAACGCCGGCGACATCGGTTGTCTGCTGGGCTCCTCCGGCTGCGGCAAGACCACCACCCTGCGCGCCATCGCCGGTTTCGAGCCGGTGCACGAGGGCGAAATCCAGCTGGGCGGCGAAGTCATCTCCAAAGCCGGGTTCACCCTGGCACCGGAGAAACGCCGGATTGGCATGGTGTTCCAGGACTACGCGCTGTTCCCGCACCTGACTGTGGCCGAGAACATCGCCTTCGGCATCGGCAAGCACCCGCAGCAGCGCCAGGTGGTCGACGAGATGCTCGAGCTGGTCAAGCTCGGCGGCCTGGGCAAACGCTACCCGCACGAGCTTTCCGGTGGCCAGCAGCAACGTGTGGCCCTGGCCCGCGCACTGGCGCCCGAGCCACAACTGCTGCTGCTCGACGAGCCGTTCTCCAACCTCGATGTCGAGCTGCGCCGACGCCTGAGCCACGAGGTGCGCGACATCCTCAAAAGCCGCGGCACCAGCGCAATCCTGGTCACCCACGACCAGGAAGAAGCCTTTGCCGTCAGCGATCACGTCGGGGTGTTCAAGGAAGGTCGCCTGGAGCAGTGGGATACCCCCTACAACCTCTACCACGAACCACTGACACCGTTCGTAGCCAGCTTCATCGGCCAGGGCTATTTCATTCGTGGCCAGCTGACCAGCCCGGAGTCGGTACGCACCGAGCTCGGCGAGCTGCGCGGCAACCGCGCCTATACCCTGACGCCCGGCAGCGCCGTGGATGTGCTGCTGCGTCCGGACGACATCATTCATGCACCGGACAGCGAGCTCAAAGCGCTGATCGTCGGCAAGAGTTTCCTCGGCGCCTCGACCCTCTACCGCCTGCAACTGCCGACCGGCAGCCAGCTGGAAGCGATTTTCCCGAGCCACAATGACCATCAGGTCGGCAGCGAAGTGGGGATCGAAGTGGCGGCGGATCACCTGGTGGTGTTTGCCGTGCCTGGCAGTGTCGCAGCGCAGTTGCCGGTGCCGGAGAACGGCGTTCGTCGGTATAGCTCGGCGGTCTGACAGCGGGGCTGCTTTGCAGCCCATCGCCGGCAAAGCCGGCCCCCACAAGGTCTGCGTTCTACCCTGCGGGCGTAGGCCTTGTCAGTCCAGCGTCAAAACCCCGCTGGCCACACGCCTGGCATACCCACCAATCTTCACCCGCTCCCCTTCCAGCCGGCAGAACAATTCGCCGCCGCGACTCGAACACTGGAACGCCCGCAGCTCGTTCTTGCCCAGGCGCTGCGCCCAGTATGGGATCAGGCTGCAATGGGTAGAGCCGGTCACCGGATCTTCAGGAATGCCGATACCCGGCGCAAAGTAGCGCGAAACAAAATCGTGTTCGATACCCGGCGCGGTAACGATCACCCCCAGCCCCGGCAATTGCGCCAGTGCCGCCATGTCCGGGGTACAGGCACGCAACACCTGCTCGGATTCGACCCGAACCAGCAGCTCACTGGTTTTCCACACTTCCAGCACCGGGCAGCCCAGTGCTTCGGCCACCGCTACCGCTTCATTCAACGGCTGTGGCTCGACCCGGGGGAAATCCAGTTGCAGGCGCGGACCGTCACGGCTGACGCTCAGCGGACCGGACTTGCTCTGGAACAACAAGCGCTCACCGGGCTCTTTATAGACCTCCCACAGCACATGAGCGCTGGCCAGGGTTGCATGGCCACACAGCGGCACTTCGGTGCTCGGGGTAAACCAGCGGATCTGCCAGCCTTCGGCATGGGGGACGACGAACGCGGTCTCGGCCAGGTTGTGTTCGGCGGCAATCTGCTGCATCAGCTCATCGGCGAGCCAGCTGTCGAGGCGATAGACCATGGCCGGGTTGCCAGCGAAAGGACGGTCGCTGAAGGCATCGACCTGATGGAATTCAAGCGGCATGAGGTGAATCTCAGAGTGGCGGGCCGCAGAGCATGCCCGCCAGACAGCCTCGGCCGACAGAGACAGAATCAAGCGATTTTGAGCATACAGATGTCAGTCGCGGCCAATGGCGGCGAATTTACCCTGGCTATGCTCGGCCAGCACTGCCGCAGCTAGCTCGACTTCCAGGCCGCGGCGGCCAGCGCTGACGAAAATTGTTTCAAAGGTTTGAGCGGTTTCATCAATAAAAGTGCGCAGGCGCTTTTTCTGCCCCAAGGGGCTGATCCCGCCCAACAGGTAACCGGTCGAGCGCTGCGCCGCCGCCGGATCGGCCATCTCGCACTTCTTCACCCCGGCCGCATGGGCCAGACCTTTCAGATCCAGACTACCGACTACCGGCACTACCGCTACCAGCAACTCACCCTTTTCGCTGCAGGCGAGCAAGGTCTTGAACACCCGTGCGGGCTCTAGGTTGAGCTTTTCCGCCGCCTCCAGGCCGTAGGACGCAGCCTTGGGGTCATGTTCGTAACTGTGGATGTGGTGTTCGGCGCGAACCTTTTTCAGCAGATCCAGGGCGGGGGTCATGCAGGACTCCAAGCAGAAGGGTGAATGCCATTTCGCCGGTTACTTTAGGGCAAAAGCCCAGGCGCAACCAACGCCCATCAGCGCCACCAATAGTCAGATTGTGAACGGTGGTTCACTTTCGACCTTTGACATAAGCGTTTCTTGTCTATATTTTTTCGATTCTGAATATAGCTATGCCCCGATAAGGTGCATTTCCTGCCGCCGCCCGACCGAAATGGGGATTTCTGTCGGGTTTTTGTCGAGCGCTCACTGCGCCTCACAACAACAAGAACCGAGGTAACGAATGACGACTGCTCTGCGACAACCAACACTTTCAAGCCAGTGCATGGCCGAATTTCTCGGCACCGCGCTGCTGATCTTTTTCGGCACCGGCTGCGTTGCTGCGCTCAAGGTTGCGGGTGCCAGCTTCGGCCTGTGGGAAATCAGCATCATCTGGGGCGTCGGCGTGAGCATGGCGATTTACCTCACCGCCGGGGTGTCCGGCGCGCACCTGAACCCGGCCGTGAGCATCGCCCTGTGCCTGTTCGCCGGTTTCGAGAAGCACAAACTACCGTTCTACATCGTTGCCCAGATCGCCGGCGCCTTCTGTGGCGCGGCGTTGGTTTACACGCTGTACAGCAACCTGTTCTTCGATTTCGAACAGGCCCACGCAATGATCCGCGGCAGCCAGGCCAGCCTTGAGCTGGCCTCGGTGTTTTCCACCTACCCGCACCCGGCGCTGTCCACCAGCCAGGCCTTCCTGGTCGAAGTGATCATCACCGCCGTGCTGATGGCAGTGATCATGGCCCTGACCGACGACAACAACGGCTTGCCGCGTGGCGCCATGGCACCCCTGCTGATTGGCCTGCTGATTGCCGTGATCGGCAGCGCCATGGGCCCGCTGACCGGCTTTGCGATGAACCCGGCGCGGGACTTCGGGCCCAAGCTGATGACTTTCCTCGCCGGCTGGGGCGAAGTCGCCTTTACTGGCGGTCGTGATATTCCCTATTTCCTGATTCCGATTTTTGCGCCGATCATAGGAGCGAGCCTTGGGGCCGCCCTGTACCGCGGCGTGATCGCCCGCAACCTGCCGGTTGCCGAGAGCGAAAACGCCCAGACCGACGCCAACCCTCAGGGCAAGACCCAGGCATCCTGATGCCTGCGGTGGCGAGCCAGGCTCGCCGCGCCCTGATCTCTACCCCATTTAGTGCAAGGCCAACGACATGACAGACACCCAGAACAAGAACTACATCATTGCCCTGGACCAGGGCACGACCAGTTCGCGGGCCATCATTTTCGACCGTGACGCCAACGTAGTTGGCACCTCGCAGCGCGAATTCGCACAGCATTACCCTCAAGCCGGCTGGGTCGAGCACGACCCGATGGAAATCTTCGCCACCCAGAGCGCGACCATGGTCGAAGCCCTGGCCCAGGCTGGCCTGAGCCATGACCAGGTCGCCGCCATCGGTATCACCAACCAGCGTGAAACCACCGTGGTCTGGGACAAGGAGACCGGCCGCCCGGTGTACAACGCCATCGTCTGGCAATGCCGGCGCAGCACCGAGATCTGCGAGCAGCTCAAGCGTGACGGCCTGCAGGACTACATCCGCGAAACCACCGGCCTGGTCACCGACCCCTACTTCTCCGGCACCAAGCTCAAGTGGATTCTCGACAACGTTGAAGGCGCCCGCGAGCGCGCCGAGCGTGGCGACTTGCTGTTCGGCACCGTCGACAGCTGGCTGATCTGGAAATTCTCCGGCGGCAAAGTGCACGTCACCGACTACACCAACGCCTCGCGCACCATGCTCTTCAACATCCACACCCTGGAGTGGGACGAGAAGATGCTCGAGGTGCTGAACATCCCTCGGCAGATGCTGCCCGAGGTGCGCAGCTCCTCGGAAGTCTACGGCCGCACCAAGAGCGGTATCGCCATTGCCGGTATCGCTGGCGACCAGCAGGCCGCGCTGTTCGGCCAGATGTGCGTGGAGCCCGGCCAGGCCAAGAACACCTACGGCACCGGCTGTTTCCTGCTGATGAACACCGGCGACAAGGCAGTGACCTCCTCCCACGGCCTGCTCACCACCATCGCCTGCGGCCCGCGCGGCGAAGTGGCCTACGCCCTGGAAGGCGCGGTGTTCAACGGCGGCTCTACCGTTCAGTGGCTGCGTGACGAACTGAAGATCGTCAACGATGCCCACGACACCGAGTACTTCGCCAGCAAGGTCAAGGACAGCAACGGCGTATACCTGGTGCCGGCCTTCACTGGCCTCGGCGCTCCGTACTGGGACCCGTACGCCCGCGGCGCACTGTTCGGCCTGACCCGCGGGGTCAAGGTCGATCACATCATCCGCGCGGCGCTGGAGTCGATCGCCTACCAGACCCGCGACGTGCTCGACGCCATGCAGCAGGATTGCGGCCAGCGCCTGAGCGAACTGCGGGTTGACGGCGGCGCTGTCGCCAACAATTTCCTCATGCAGTTCCAGGCCGACATCCTCGGCACTTGTGTCGAGCGCCCGCAAATGCGCGAAACCACCGCCCTCGGCGCCGCCTACCTGGCGGGCCTGGCCTGCGGTTTCTGGAGCGGCCTGGATGAACTGCGCGGCAAGGCGATCATCGAGCGCGAGTTCACTCCGCAACTGGACGAAGTGGCCAAAGAGAAGCTGTATGCCGGCTGGCTGAAAGCCGTGGATCGCACCCGCGATTGGGAACCGCACGAAGAGTAGGCAGTAGACGCAAGCTGTAAGCTACAAGCTGCAAGTGCGTAAGACGCGAATCATCTTGTGGCTTGCAGCTTGTAGCTTGAGCTGTTTTCATGGCGCAATTTGCCCGGCTGCCCCAAAGGACCGCCCATGAATCTGCCCCCTCGCCAACAACAAATCCTCGAACTGGTCCGCGAACGCGGTTATGTCAGTATCGAAGAAATGGCGCAGCTGTTCGTCGTCACCCCGCAAACCATCCGCCGTGATATCAACCAGCTGGCGGAGGTCAATCTGCTGCGCCGCTACCACGGGGGCGCGGCCTACGATTCCAGCATCGAAAACACCGCCTATGCCATGCGCGCCGACCAGATGCGCGATGAAAAGCAGCGCATCGCCGAAGCGATTGCCGCGCAGATTCCCGACCACGCTTCGCTGTTCATCAATATCGGTACCACTACCGAATCCATCGCCCGCGCCCTGCTCAACCACAACCACCTGAAAATCATCACCAACAACCTGCACGTGGCGTCGATCCTCAGTGCCAAGGACGATTTCGAAGTGTTGCTGGCCGGCGGCAACGTGCGCCGTGACGGCGGCGTGGTCGGCCAGGCCAGTGTCGACTTCATCAACCAGTTCAAGGTCGATTTCGCCCTGGTCGGTATCAGCGGCATCGACGAGGACGGCAGCCTGCTGGATTTCGACTACCAGGAAGTGCGTGTCTCCCAGGCGATCATCGCCAATGCCCGCCAGGTGATCCTGGCCGCCGACTCGAGCAAGTTCGGCCGTAATGCCATGGTGCGCCTGGGCTCGATCAGCCTGATCGACTGCCTGGTGACCGACCAGGCGCCGGTCCCCGCCCTCAGCCAATTGCTCAACCAGTACAAGATCCGCCTCGAAGTGGTCTGAGCCGGCGCACGCTGCCACCGCAACGGTGGCAGCTCGAATGTTCGTTATTTTTCATTTATTTGTCATCTGATCAGTATTTTCTATGGGAAGTGACTGGCGAGCCGCATTCTGTTGCGCTAGTATTTTCGAAAGTGAACATTAATGTTCAGATTCGATGTCGGAAAGACCTTCAGGAGGCCACCCGTGTCCCAATCCAGCTTGCCATCGCCCGCCCTTGCCGAAATCTATGACCTCGCTGTAATCGGCGGTGGCATCAACGGTGTGGGGATTGCCGCCGATGCAGCCGGACGCGGTCTTTCGGTGTTCCTTTGCGAAAAGGACGACCTGGCCAGCCATACCTCCTCGGCCAGCAGCAAGCTGATCCACGGCGGCCTGCGCTACCTCGAGCATTACGAATTCCGCCTGGTGCGTGAGGCTCTGGCCGAGCGCGAAGTGCTGTTGGCCAAGGCGCCGCACATCGTCAAGCCGATGCGCTTCGTGCTGCCGCACCGCCCACACCTGCGCCCGGCCTGGATGATCCGCGCCGGCCTGTTCCTCTACGACAACCTGGGCAAGCGCAAGCAGCTCGGTGCGTCGCGCAGCCTGCGTTTTGGCCCGGGCAACCCGCTCAAACCGGCGATTACCCGTGGCTTCGAATATGCCGACTGCGCCGTCGATGACGCCCGCCTGGTGGTGCTCAACGCCATGGCCGCTCGCGAAAAAGGCGCCGACATCCGGACCCGCACGCGCTGCATCAGCGCCCGCCGGGTCGATGGGGTGTGGAACGTGCAACTGGAAAACGCCGACGGCAGCCAGCAGTCGATCAAGGCCCGCGCCCTGGTCAATGCCGCGGGCCCGTGGGTGGCCAAGTTCATCCAGGACGACCTCAAGCTCGATGCGCCGTACGGCATCCGCCTGATCCAGGGCAGCCACCTGATCGTGCCAAAACTGTACGACGGCGAACATGCCTACATTCTGCAGAACGAAGATCAGCGCATCGTCTTCGCCATTCCGTACCTGGAACGCTTCACCCTGATCGGCACCACCGACCACGAGTACACCGGCGACCCGGCCAAGGTAGCTATCACCGAGGGCGAGACCGATTACCTGCTGAAAGTGGTCAACGAGCACTTCAACCACCAGCTCAGCCGCGCCGATATCCTCCACACTTATGCCGGTGTTCGCCCACTGTGCAACGACGAATCCGACAACCCGTCGGCCGTCACCCGCGACTACACCCTGGCGCTGTCGGCCAGCACCGGCGAAGCACCGCTGCTATCGGTGTTCGGCGGCAAGCTGACCACCTACCGCAAACTGGCCGAGTCGGCCATGAGCGAACTGGCGCCGTTCTTCTCCCAGATGCGCGGCAGCTGGACCGCCAGCGCTCCCCTGCCGGGCGGTGAAGACATGAGCACCCCGCAGGCGCTGGTGGATGCCATCCTGGCCCGCTGTGGCTGGTTGCCGGTGGAGATTGCCAAGCGCTGGGCACGCACCTACGGTAGCCGCGTCTGGCGCCTGCTCGAAGGCGTACAGGGCCCGCAAGACCTGGGTGAGGCGATTGGCGGCGGCTTGTTCACCCGCGAGGTGGATTACCTGTGCAGCGAGGAATGGGCGGTGAATGCCGACGACATCCTCTGGCGCCGGAGCAAGCTGGGGCTGTTCACTACCGCCGCCGAACAACAGGCGTTGCAGGATTACCTGCAGCGCCTGGAACTGAACCGCGCGCGGGTTCAGGCGGCCTGATCGCTGAACATCATCGCGGGGCAAAGCCTCGCGATGAACCCATTCATTCGGATTTCCGAACACTAAACACCACCTCATTCGGCCATCCGGACGAATCCTACCTTCCGCAAACCGTCAAAAAAGATTAATCCCCCGATTTTTCATGGCGTTATGATCGAAATCAGGGCTTGGCACGAGTCATGCTCTACACTCAGTACCCGAATGCGCAAAACGCTTCACTGCAGTGTTCGCTGAACGAAAGAGCCGGCCAACGGCTCCATAAAAAAAACAACGTCGAGGAAATTTTGATGCGTATCGTTCCCCATCTGTTGGGCGCCGCTGTTGCGGCCGCTTTGATCAGCGCGCCAGCCTTCGCTGCCGAACTGACCGGCACCCTGAAAAAGATCAACGAGTCGGGCACCATTACCCTGGGGCACCGCGACGCTTCCATTCCGTTCTCCTACATCGCCGACGCTTCGGGCAAACCCGTCGGTTACTCCCATGACATCCAGCTGGCAATCGTCGAGGCCCTGAAAAAGGACCTGAACAAGCCGGACCTGAAGGTCAAATACAACCTCGTCACCTCCCAGACCCGTATCCCGCTGGTCCAGAACGGCACCGTTGACGTCGAGTGCGGCTCGACCACCAACAACGTCGAGCGCCAGCAGCAGGTCGACTTCTCGGTCGGTATCTTCGAGGTGGGCACCCGCCTGCTGACCAAAGCAGAAGACGGCAAGCCGGAAAACGCCAAGTACAAAGACTTCGCGGACCTGGCCGGCAAGAACGTGGTTACCACCGCCGGTACCACTTCCGAGCGCATCCTCAAGGCCATGAACGCCGACAAGCAGATGAAGATGAACGTCATCTCGGCCAAAGACCATGGCGAGTCGTTCCAGATGCTTGAATCCGGCCGTGCCGTGGCTTTCATGATGGACGACGCACTGCTCGCCGGTGAAATGGCCAAGGCCAAGAACCCGAAGGGCTGGGCAATTGTCGGCACCCCGCAGTCCTATGAAATCTACGGCTGCATGGTCCGCAAGGACGATCCTGCGTTCAAGAAAGCCGTCGACGATGCCATCGTCGCCCTCTACAAGTCGGGCGAGATCAACAAGATCTACGACAAGTGGTTCAACCAGCCAGTGCCACCTAAAGGCCTGAACCTGCAGTTCCCGATGAGCGACGAACTCAAGAAGCTGATCGCCGAACCAACCGACAAAGCTGCAGACGAAAAGAAGTCCTGATCCCCAGCTAGTTAGTGTCTAACCTTTCATCCGAGGGTGCCTCGCGCGCCCCCGGATGCTCGAAGGTGCCCGTGAAAAACTGATCTGAGGGGAGATCCCGATGAATTACAACTGGGACTGGGGCGTATTCTTCAAGTCCACTGGCGTGGGCAGCGAAACCTATCTGGACTGGTACATCACCGGCCTGGGCTGGACCATCGCCATTGCCATCGCCGCCTGGATCATTGCCTTGCTGCTGGGTTCGATACTCGGCGTCATGCGTACCGTGCCAAACCGTCTGGTGTCGGGCATTGCCACCGCCTACGTGGAACTCTTTCGTAACGTACCGCTGCTGGTGCAGCTGTTCATCTGGTACTTCCTGGTGCCCGACCTGCTGCCAGAGAACCTGCAGGAGTGGTACAAGCAGGACCTCAACCCGACCACCTCGGCGTTGATCAGCGTGATCGTCTGCCTGGGCCTGTTCACTGCCGCGCGTGTTTGCGAGCAGGTGCGTACCGGCATTCAGGCGCTGCCCCGCGGCCAGGAAGCCGCCGCCCGCGCCATGGGCTTCAGCCTGCCGCAGGTGTACTGGAACGTGCTGCTGCCGCAAGCCTACCGGATCATCATTCCGCCGCTGACCTCGGAATTTCTGAACGTGTTCAAGAACTCCTCGGTGGCCTCGCTGATCGGCCTGATGGAGCTGCTGGCGCAAACCAAACAGACCGCCGAGTTCTCGGCCAACCTGTTTGAAGCCTTCACCCTGGCGACCCTGATCTACTTCACCCTGAACATGGGCCTGATGTTGCTGATGCGCCTGGTCGAGAAGAAAGTCGCCGTGCCCGGCCTGATCTCCGTGGGGGGTAAATAATGGACTTCAGTGGAATCATTCCTGCCCTGCCGGGCCTGTGGAACGGCATGCTCATGACCCTGCAGCTGATGGTCATGGGCGTTGTCGGCGGTATCGTACTGGGCACCATCCTGGCCCTGATGCGCCTGTCGTCGAACAAGCTGCTGTCGAACGTGGCCGGCGCCTACGTCAACTACTTTCGCTCCATCCCGCTGCTGCTGGTGATCACCTGGTTCTACCTGGCGGTACCGTTCGTGCTGCGCTGGATCACTGGCGAAGACACCCCGATCGGGGCGTTCACCTCCTGCGTCGTGGCGTTCATGATGTTCGAGGCGGCGTATTTCTGTGAAATCGTCCGCGCCGGCGTGCAGTCGATCGCCAAGGGCCAGATGGGCGCCGCCCAAGCCCTGGGTATGACCTACGGCCAGACCATGCGCTTGATCATCCTGCCTCAGGCGTTTCGCAAGATGACCCCGCTGCTGCTGCAGCAGAGCATCATCCTGTTCCAGGACACCTCGCTGGTCTATACCGTCGGCCTGGTCGACTTCCTCAACTCGGCACGGGCCAGTGGCGACATCATCGGGCGCTCCAACGAGTTCCTGGTGTTTGCCGGCGCCGTGTACTTCGTCATCAGCTTCTCCGCTTCCTTCCTGGTCAAGCGTCTGCAGAAAAGGATAACCGTATGATCTCCATCAAGAACGTCAACAAGTGGTACGGGGACTTCCAGGTTCTGACCGACTGCAACACCGAGGTCAAGAAAGGCGAGGTGGTTGTCGTCTGCGGTCCGTCGGGCTCGGGCAAATCGACCCTGATCAAGTGCGTCAACGCCCTGGAACCCTTCCAGAAGGGTGACATCGTGGTCGACGGCACCTCGATCGCCGACCCCAAGACCAACCTGCCCAAGCTGCGTTCGCGGGTCGGCATGGTGTTCCAGCACTTCGAGCTGTTCCCGCACCTGACCATCACCGAAAACCTGACCATCGCGCAGATCAAGGTGCTCGGCCGCAGCAAGGAAGAAGCCACCAAGAAGGGCCTGCAACTGCTTGAGCGGGTCGGCCTCTCGGCGCATGCCCACAAGCACCCGGGCCAGCTCTCCGGTGGTCAGCAACAGCGCGTGGCGATTGCCCGCGCCCTGGCCATGGACCCGATCGTCATGCTGTTCGACGAACCGACCTCGGCACTGGACCCGGAAATGGTCAGCGAAGTACTCGACGTCATGGTCCAGCTCGCCAACGAAGGCATGACCATGATGTGCGTGACCCATGAAATGGGCTTTGCCCGCAAGGTCGCCAACCGGGTGATCTTCATGGACAAGGGCAACATCATCGAAGACTGCACCAAGGAAGAGTTCTTTGGTGACCAGAGCGTGCGCGATGAGCGTACCCAGCACTTCCTCAGCAAGATCCTGCAACACTGAGGTGATCATCACGCTCTGTCCGGTGTACGCCGGCAGAGCGTGCTGGCCGTACCAAGGCTACTGTGATGAAATGCGACCCTACGCTCTTTCGCCCTGCCAAGCCTGCCCTTGCCGTGAAACCCCGTCTGATTCGCCAGCTGCTGTTACCGCCACTGATCATCCTGCTGATGATCGGCCTGGGCGTGGCCGGCTTCATGATCAGCGAACACAACGGCATCCGCACCTTGAGCGAAAACGGCGAGCGCCAGCTCGAGCTGCACGCGCGCGCGGTCGAGAGCGAGATCAGCAAGTACACCTACCTGCCAAGCCTGCTGGAGCTTGAAAACAGCGTTTCCAGCCTGCTCACCGAAGCCGATGGCGAACACCGCCAGGCGGTCAACGAATACCTTGAAGGCCTGAACCGCCGCAGTCGCAGCCGGGCGATCTTCGTCCTCGACACCAGCGGCCGGGTCCAGGCCACCAGCAACTGGCGCGATGTCGACAGCTTCCTCGGCGAAGACCTGTCGTTCCGCGCCTATTTCCAGGACGCCGTGCGCGGCCAGCCGGGGCGCTTTTATGGCATCGGCAGCACCACCGGGGAGCCGGGTTATTTCCTCGCCCACGGCCTGGAAGAACACGGCAAGATCATCGGCGTGGCGGTGATCAAGGTGCGCCTTGAGGCCATGGAAGAGCGCTGGCAACGGGCGCGCCTGGAGGCGTTCGTCAGCGACGAGAACGGCATCATCATCCTTTCCAGCGACCCGGCACGGCGGCTCAAGTCGGTGCGCCCGCTGACCCCGGAAATCAAGGAACGCCTGGCGCGCAGCCTGCAGTACTACTGGTGGCCGCTGAATGAACTGGAGCCGCTGTCGCGGGAGAAAATCGCCGACGGCGTCGAGAAGCTGAGCTTCCCGGCCAATGCCGAACTCGGCGATGGCCGCCGCGAAGTGGCGTACCTGGCGCAAACCCGGCGCCTGAGCGACACCCCCTGGCACTTCACCCTGCTCACGCCGCTGCAGGATCTGCGCCGCGAATCCATGGTCCAGGGCATCCTGGTCGGCGTCGCCTTTGCCCTGCTGGCGATCCTGCTGATTGCCTGGAACGAACGGCGCAAGGTGATCGCCACGCGCCTGGCCGCCCGTGAAGCGCTGGAAGAAGCCAACAGCCAGCTGGAGCGCAAGATCGCCGAACGCACCGCCGACCTGCGCGCCAGCAATGAACGCCTCAAGGGCCAGATCCGCGAACGCCGACATGCCGAGCAGACCCTGCGCCACGCCCAGGACGAGTTGGTCCAGGCCGGCAAGCTGGCCGCCATCGGCCAGATGTCGACCAGCATCGCCCACGAACTGAACCAGCCGCTGGCGGCCCTGCGCACTTTGTCGGGCAACAGCGTGCGCTTCCTCGAACGCGGCGCGCTGGAAACCGTCAGCACCAACCTGCGCACCATGAACGACCTGATCGACCGCATGGGCCGCATCACCGCCAGCCTGCGCTCCTTCGCCCGCCGAGGCGAAGACAGCGGCAAGGCCTCGCTGGGCAAGGCCGTCGAGGCCAGCCTGCAAGTGCTGGGCAACCGCATCGCCGGCTGTCACCTGCAGTTGCACAGCAACTACGAAGACCAGAAGCTGGCCATTGACCAGACCCGCCTGGAGCAGATTCTGGTCAACCTGATCGGCAACGCCCTCGATGCCATGGCCGCGCAACCGATGCCGCAGCTGTGGCTGGAAGGCGAGCTGCAGGGCGACAAGTACCGCCTGCGCGTACGCGACAACGGTCACGGTATCGATGACGAAGCACGCAAGCACCTGTTCGAACCGTTTTTCACCACCAAACCGGGAGAGCACGGCCTGGGCCTGGGCCTGACCCTGTCTGCCAGCCTCGCCGCCGCCGCCAAGGGCAGCCTCAGCGTCGAACACCCCGCCAGCGGCGGTACTGCGTTCGTGCTCGGCCTGCCGCTGGTCAATGCCCCCACAGAATCAGCCGAGTCCCTATGAACCAAGCGCCCCTAACTGTCCTGATCGTCGAAGACGACCCGCATGTGCTGCTCGGCTGCCAGCAGGCGCTGGCCCTGGAAGACATTGCCTGCGAAGGCGTCGGCAGCGCCGAAGAGGCCCTGCAGCGCATCGGCGATGACTTTGCCGGCATCGTTGTCAGCGACATCCGCCTGCCCGGCATCGATGGCCTGGAACTGCTCAGCCGCCTCAAGGCCCGCGACCGCAGCCTGCCGGTGGTGCTGATCACCGGCCACGGCGATATCGACATGGCGGTCGGCGCCATGCGCAACGGCGCCTACGACTTCATGGAAAAACCCTTCGCCCCGGAGCGCCTGGTCGAAGTGGTGCGCCGTGCCCTGGAGCAGCGCGGGCTGTCCCGCGAAGTGTTTGCCCTGCGCCGGCAACTGGCCGGGCAGAGTACCCTTGAAGGGCGAATCATCGGCCGCTCGCCGGCCATGCAGAACCTGCGTGAACTGATCGCCAACGTCGCCGATACCTCGGCCAATGTGTTGATCGAGGGCGAGACCGGCACCGGCAAGGAACTGGTCGCCCGTTGCCTGCATGATTTCAGCCGCCGCCAGGGCGCGCCGTTCGTGGCGCTGAACTGCGGCGGTCTGCCGGAGAACCTGTTCGAAAGCGAGATTTTCGGCCACGAAGCCAATGCCTTTACCGGCGCCGGCAAGCGCCGTATCGGCAAGATCGAGCACGCCAACGGTGGCACGCTGTTCCTCGACGAAGTCGAAAGCATGCCGCTGAACCTGCAGATCAAGCTGCTGCGCGTGCTGCAGGAACGCACCCTGGAACGCCTGGGCTCGAACCAGAGCATCGCCGTCGATTGCCGGGTGATCGCCGCGACCAAGTCCGACCTCGACGCCCTGGGCCAGAGCGGGCAGTTTCGCAGCGACCTGTATTACCGCCTGAACGTGGTGACCCTGGAACTGCCGCCGCTGCGCGAACGCCGCGAAGACATCCTGCAGTTGTTCGAACACTTCCTGCAGCAGTCGTCATTGCGCTTCGACCGGGAAGTCCCGCAACTGGACAGCCAGACCCTGTCGCGGTTGATGGCCCACGACTGGCCAGGCAACGTGCGCGAACTGCGCAACGTCGCCGAGCGCTATGCCCTGGGTTTGCCGGCATTCAAAAAGGCCGGTGCCAGCGCCAACCAGGGCCTGGGCTTTGCCGAAGCGGTCGAGGCCTTCGAGCGCAACCTGCTCGGCGATGCCCTGCAACGTACCGGCGGCAACCTCAGCCAGGCCAGCCAGGAGCTGGGCATGGCCAAGACCACGCTGTTCGACAAAGTGAAAAAGTATGGCCTGGGCTGACCGGCCGCAGAAACGGAACAAAACGTGGACCTGATCCTCAAAGCCTGCCTGGGTGCGGCCGTGGTGGTGATCCTTGCCGCCCTGGCCAAGACCCGCAACTACTACATAGCCGGCCTGGTGCCGTTGTTCCCGACCTTCGCCCTGATCGCCCACTACATCGTCGGCAAGGGGCGTTCACTGGAGGACCTGAAGACCACCATCCTGTTCAGTGCGTGGTCGATCATCCCCTACTTCGTTTACCTGGCGACGCTGTACCTGCTGGTCGAGCGCCTGCGCCTGGAAACTTCGCTGGCCCTGGCGACCCTGGCCTGGCTGGTGGCGGCGACGGTGCTGGTGAGTGTCTGGGTCAGGTTGCATTGACCTGTTCAGGGCAGCAGCAGTCTCAATACACCGCCACATGGGTATCGGCCAGGCGCTGCGTGTTCAGATACGGCAACACCGCACCCAGCAACGGCCCTTTGAACTGCTCCTGAAAGCGATGCGCCAGGCCTGGAATCAGGCGTAGCTGGCTGCCCTTGATGTGCGCGGCCAGGTGTACGCCATGCATCACCGGCAGCAGCGGGTCGGCGGTGCCATGCACCACCAGGGTCGGCAGGCGCAGGTTGTTGAGCAGCTCAACCCGGCTCTGTTCGGCGAGGATCGCCATGATCTGGCGCTTGACCCCTTCGGGGTTGAAGGCGCGGTCGTAGGCTATCGCTGCCTGCTCAAGCAGCGCCTGACGATCATCCTTGACCTCGGGGCTGCCTAAGGCGGCCAGCAAGTCGGCCTGCTGTTCAAGCGCCACCTCGCGATTCGGCGCACCGCGCCTGGCCAGCAACTGCACCAGCGCCGGGCTTGGTGCCGGCAGGCCCTGGGCACCGGAACTGGACATGATCAGGGTCAGGCTCTCGACCCGCTGCGGTGCCAGCGCCGCCAGATGCTGGGCGATCATGCCGCCCATGCTCACGCCCAGGACATGAAAGCGCTCGACCTGCAGGGCATCCATCAACCCCAGGCCGTCTTCGGCCATGTCGCTCAGGGTGTAAGGCGCGGCCACCGGCAAACCCAGCTTGTAGCGCAGTACTTCGAAGGTCAGGTTGGCGTCGTCTGGCGCCTGGTTCCAGCTGGACAGGCCGACATCGCGGTTATCGTAGCGGATCACCCGAAAGCCCTGCTGACACAGGGCCACCACCACTTCATCGGGCCAGTGGATCAGTTGTCCGCCCAGGCCCATGACCAGCAGCAAGGCCGGGTCAGAATCACGCCCGATACTCTGGTAAGCCAGGCTGACCTGCGCCAGCTCGACCCGTTCAGTGGGCACGTTGACGTCGCAACGCGACGCTGCAAAAGAAGGAATGGCGCACATCAGCGCCAGAAAAAAAACCAAAGCCCGCATGAGCGAAACACCAGAATGCAAATCCCCAGTAGAGCGCGAGTCTGATGAAATTCGTTCAAGCGCGCTGCCACAGTTGCGTGACAGTTTGATGAATGTCGCCCGACGGTTATCCGCAGTACCTATGTACCGCATCTAGCGGCAACGCCTCGCGCCCAATGTGAACGCCATTTCCGGCCATAACTTCACGTTTGGGATACCGCCATGAGCGATTTGCCAGAAGTCCCCGCCCCTCACTCTCCTGTGGATTTCATTTCAGTCATAAACCACGACACTGCGTTGCTGGCAGATGCCAGCAAACGCTGGAAAGACCATCGCGATACCTTCACTTCCTTGCTTGCACAAGCACCCGGCGTTTACCAGACACTACAGGACGTAGTACGCGAACAGCTGGGTGTCGATCCGCTCAGTACTGCTCTGCGATTCAAGATTTCTGACACGCACCACAGCGATGTCAGCCTGGTCGCCCTTGCGGCCCACACGCGCCAATATCCTCAGCCCCCGGCAGACCTCGACCAGCGCGCCCAACTGACAGGCCTGGGCGCCGATCATCCGCTTATGCGCCTGACACCCACGCAGTTGCTCGCCACACTTGCCCAACTGGATATTCCCGCAGCAGTCAGACGGCAGTGGGATGACTACTGGCATGCGCGGGCCTCGGATACCGCCATCAGCCGCCGCAGTCATGCCCTGAACCAGTACCTGGAGGTTTTCAGGGCCAGTTGGGATGTGGCGGTGGCAACGGGAAACTTCAATGCTCAACAGCAGCGCTCGGTCAGCGGCGTGCTCAATAACCCTGAATGGCTCCGCCAGGAAGGCAAACCCATCGATATCAGGACACTTTCGATTGACGGCCAAGTCATGCCGGGGGCGCTGCTGTTCAACATCGAAGACGAACCGCAACTGATGCTCTATCGCCCCGGCAGCACGCCCAACTTCAGTGCCTACACCTCCCAGTCGAATCTGGAAAAGGCCATGGGCTCCTCGGCCTCAAGCTTCAGCTATGAAAGCCAAGACAGCCTCTCGGCCGGCTTCGCCTCGCTGTTCAACAGCCTTCTCAATAAGCGTCTGGACGCACTGGACAACAAGCCCGGCGCAGATATCCAGCAATTTGGCGAACTCGCCCTGTCGCTCATCCATTGGGTCGATACCCAGCAGCGTGATTCAATAGCATTGAGCGTGGCGCCGGCCATTGAAATGCTAGACAGCGACGCCCCCCAGCCGCGTTCGCTCTATGATTTCGGCAGCCTGAGCCTCGACATTCCCTACCCCATCCGCCTGCAACAGATCATCACCCAGCAGACACTGATGGCCAGCCTGGCCGAAACCAATCTGCAATCGCTCAAGGATCATCAGCAAGCCCTGGAGGATGCTTGCCAACAAGCAGAACAGGCCATCGAGCAACAGCTACAAGCCAACACCTGGGCCACCGAGCCCCCCCCTGCTGCCAGTGCAGATTTGCTCAAGGCGCATTATCAGGGCTTACGTGCCCATGCCCGCTTCCAGAACCTGATGGGACAGATCGACGACGAGGAAATGAGATGGCTGGAAAGTCTTCTCGATCACCCCGAAAGCTTCCCGCGCCAGGGTTCCAGCATCGTCGCGGCACATCCGGTGCTCACCTCGACGTCGATGGACGAGGGCACCGAAACCTCTACCAGCACCACCCTGCACGGCTGCCTGGTGGTAACCCTGCAGAGCGATGACGCGGCGCACAGCCTGCTGCTGTACTGGCCAGGCGAGGCCGGCGGATTGCTGCGCTGCGCCAACCATGACGAGCTTGCACGCTGCTTCGCGGTCAGTGCCGAGGAAAATGAGTCCTTGAGCCTGAGCCCGGTGACCGGCGATGTCCTGGCCCAGGTGCTGGCCCATCACTTTGCCCAAGCTGCCCAAGCCACGATTGCACTCGCTGGCGACCCATCGTCCGCGGCGGTGAGCGAAACGCTGGCGCAGCGCCTGAGCGTGCCTCGGCATGCCGCCCGCGAGTATGCGTTCACCTTAATCCAGGAACAGGAGACCAGTGCCGCTCTGAGCAACATTTCCCTGGATTGGCTGGCAGGCCTGTCCGACGGTGACCGCCAAGAGCTGAAGTCCGGCACCCTTGGCTTCATTACCGCCATGTACCGCGCCCAGGCGCTTGTCGCTCGCGACCTGCCGCCCATCGACCTGTTCTGCCGCCAGCTCGTAAGCCAGCGCCTGAAGCTGGACTTTCCTGAATACGATGACAGCCCCATCACCCTCCACCTGCCACAGAGCGCCGCGTGGGTCCGGGTTGTGGTCGACAGCACAAGCCCGCAGGGCATTGCCACGAAGCTGACGCTCAAGCCCAGCAGCACTTGGGTAGACTTGACGCTGGAAAATCTTTTGCTGGAGAACGTCGACGAGGCGATGCGCGACCGCTTGAGCTTTCTTAAGCTCAAGTTGCAAACGCCGGACCAGACGCTGGCTCAACAGCTGACAGACGGCATCGACAAAACCTACCTGAGCGACCTAGCCAGTGACCTGGATCTGGCCCAGAAGTACGAGGATAAACTCTCCGAAGTATATCGTGGCACTCATGAAAGCCCCTTTGCCCGGGCCTATCGTCGCCAATGCCTGGGCGAACCTTTTCGTCAGATGCTCAAGCTGCACAGTGTTCAGGCCAGGGCCAAGGGCGAGCTGGACGACAAGGGCCAGAAGATTTTCAACATCGCCATCGACGCCGATAGCGCAGCGGCCTACCTGGCCGACGGCCACGACATTCGCCTGATCCCCGCCCGGTTGACCGCAGGGGGCGAGGACACCGAAAGCTACGGCACCACACTGTCCGGGGTCACTTTCGTCACTGACCAGAATAGCGGCGTCACCGTGCTCTACCGCCCCGACCATCCAACCCGGCTGGTGCGCCAATACTCTAGCCTCGAAGAGGCCCGCGCCGGCTTGTATGAACTGAGCAAACAAAGCGGCGAGATCGACTACCTTGCCGACCGCGCTCTGCTGGGCAATCCGGAGAATCACCGCTCGCGGATGCGCCAGGCCATCGAGCACCGTTTCGACGGCATCATCGGCCTGGGTTCGGCGTGGCCCTCGACCACATCCCTGGCCCAGCACCTGCTGGATGCCCAAGCCGGACGCAGGCTCGAAGCCCACAGAGCGACCTCGCGATCGAACCGTGACCTGTGGCTGGAAAACTTTGCCTACCAGAGCGGGATGGTTTTCAACTACATCAAGATGGCACTGGGTTTCATACCAGTGATAGGCAGCGTCGTCAGTGTCTACGACTTTTTCGACGCCTGTGCCAAGGGGATCAGGGCATTGCTGCAGGATGAAGTATACAAGGCGCTGGAGTCCCTCGAACAAGCCCTGCTGGCCTTCATCGATGCCGCCATTGACCTGCTGCCAGGCTTGAGTATCAAGGCCCTGACTGCGCGCCTGCTGACTCGCAAACGCCAGTTGCAACTGCTGCAAGCTGGCCCGACGGCTGGCATCGGCCCTGTAAGCGCCAGCACGGCCCGACGCCTGGCACGCTTTGAAGGTTATGAGTATCAGGCCCCCTTGTCATTGGCCGGAATCGAACCGGGTCGAATCGGCAAATACAAAGGCATCTACCAGCACGCTAAAGGCGACTTTATCCTGGTGGGCGACCGCCCCTGCCAGGTGCAATGGCTGGAGACGGAACACACCTGGCGTCTGCGTGGCACACAGTTCAAGACCTGGCGGAAAAATATCGCGCTGAATGAAAACGGCCAGTGGGACACCCATTTCGCGCTGTATGGCGTGCACCTGCGTGGCGGCGGTGCAGGCGGCGGGCAGGTGCTGGGAAACTTGGTGGACGCCCTGGCACCGTACTGGCCAGCGGCGATTCGCGAGCGGCTGCCGACATCATGGACAGATCTGCGTCAGCGCCAATACCAAAGGCTTTTAAACAAGTTAAGGTCAGACGGTGAAGCCCTTCAACTGCAAACACGCAGAGTCAATGACAAACACCGCCAAGGGCTCGCTGTCACAGAACAAGAGCTCGAAAAGGACATCAAGGACGCAATTGCGCTGTACACAACCTACGAAGACTTCCTGGCACTGGCAACACGCTCCAATGCCCAGGCAACAAAAGATCAAATGAGCGTCACAGCGAAAATGCTGACCAGCCGTTACCACCTCAGATTGAACAACGCCATCACACGCATCGAGTCTATTAATACCGAAATAGCGAACATCGGCCTGGAGGTCAACAGACTGGTCCAGAGAATCCCGCAAACCCTGGCGGCGGACGGAACCGCAGGAGAGGTTTTTTACACCCTTGCCCGTCAACTGGCGCAGAAGAGAAATCAGGCACTGCCCCTTCGCCGCAACATTCTTGAAGCGCTTGAACTGATGGCACGCCATCTCGACAACATGAGGATCTGGAAACTCAAAATCACCCGGGGCATTGACCGACGGGACTATATCAGCGACATCGACCAAGTGACCGATTCCCTAACACCCGTGGTGCTCAACGGCCTGCGAATCGACCAGCTCAAAGAGCTGATCAGTAAACCACTAAGCGGTTTCGACCTAGGCTGGGCCAATCTTCAGATAAAATTGTCAGCACCGCGCAATCGCCTTGACCGGATGCTCTATGCCCTGAGCCAGCTTGCTTCGGTCAGCCATAGCAGAGCGCAACGCAGTGCAATACTCAAACAAGGGGTCGATGAACTTCAAGCCTTCAAGAACAATCTGCGCTACTGGAGCATCAGCGATGATGAGTACTTCGACGCCGCTGTTGTAAAGGTACTAGAGAGTCGCCTCGACGACAGCATCAATTACTACAGCCGCTACTTGAATACACCCACCGAAAATCTTCCAACCGTGCCGAAAAACCAGCCCACAAGCGCTCGGGTGTTTCAGACCACTGACGACCTTTACCTTATTGGTACTCCCACACAACAGCGCAACACCTACACGCTCACGGGCATCAATGGCCGTGACGAAATCTACATTCAAGGCGCCGACGGTAAGTTCATCCTGCAAAACCCCGACACGTCCGCAGGTTCAGCCAGTCAACCGTCGCTTTCACAACGCCGCTCCGAGGCACGCAAGTTTCTCGACGGATCCTCTGCGTTTCGCAACAAAGTAGATGGTTATGCCACTCAAAATCTGGAACCCGCCAGCCTTGAGGACTTGATGCTCAAACGGGCCGACGACCTGAATGCTGCCGCCAACACAATCGAACGCCTAAGCCCCACCGACGACTTGATCAACGAACTGCGCGAAGCCGCAAGACAGCTGGTGAACGATGGACGTCAACTGCGCGTCCAGCAAATTCTGCAAACCAAACAGCCTAACGGCGGCCACCTTGAGTACTTAGAGAATCAACGGGGTGTGCTGGAGATCGAAAAGGTTGGCGGCCTTGTGGAACTAAGAAAACGCCCCGATGGACGTCCGGACTTTCTGCAGGAGTACGTCATCTATGATCGCACCCAACAACCGCGACGTACCCTCTGGTATGCGCACTTCCATTACAACAAGCAGAAGCCGCGCTTTGCCGAGTTCGACAAAGCCCATTTGAAAATACCGGCCCAGCGCAAACTGGGCACAGAATGGCAAAGCAGCCAGATCGAAGAAGTGCAAATCTGGCGAGGTGACCTGGGCCGGCCATTGGCCGAACGTGTCTTCGCCAACCTCTTCTGAAACCACACCGGGCATCCTTGAACAGGATGCCCGGTTCGCGCTCTACGCCAGTTCGCTGCGCAGTTGCCGCGCCGCCGCGACCATATTGATTAACGCAGCTTCAGTCTCCGGCCAGGCACGGGTCTTCAGGCCGCAGTCCGGGTTGACCCACAGGCGTTCAGCCGGGATGCGCTTGACCGCCTTGCTCATCAATTTGACCATCTCGGCCGTGTCCGGCACCCGCGGTGAGTGGATGTCGTAGACGCCCGGGCCGATGTCGTTGGGGTAGTCGAAAGCTTCGAAGGCCTCCAGTAACTCCATGTCCGAACGTGAAGTCTCGATGGTGATGACGTCGGCGTCCATGGCCGCGATCGCTTCGATCACATCGTTGAACTCGCTGTAGCACATGTGGGTGTGGATCTGGGTTTCATCGCGCACGCCGCTTGAGCACAGGCGGAAGGCTTCCACCGCCCAACCCAGGTATTGCTGCCATTGCGCCCGGCGCAGCGGCAGACCTTCACGGAACGCGGCTTCGTCGATCTGCACGATCTTGATACCGGCGGCTTCCAGGTCCTGCACTTCGTCACGAATGGCCAGGGCAAGTTGCTCGGCCTGGACCTTGCGCGACACGTCTTCGCGCGGGAACGACCACATCAGCATGGTCACCGGGCCCGTCAGCATGCCCTTCATGACCTTGCTGGTCAGGCGCTGGGCGTATTCGATCCAGGCCACGGTCATGGCCTGCGGACGGCTGAGGTCGCCGTAGATGATCGCAGGCTTTACGCAACGCGAGCCGTAGCTCTGCACCCAGCCAAAGCGGGTGAAGGCATAGCCGTCCAGCTGCTCGGCAAAGTACTCGACCATGTCATTGCGCTCGGCTTCACCGTGCACCAGCACGTCCAGGCCCAGGCGCTCCTGGACCTGCACGGCATGGCGAATCTCGCTGTGCATGGCATCGGTGTAATCGTTGGCCGAGAGCTTGCCCTGCTTAAAGGCCTGCCGCGCCAGGCGGATCGCCGAGGTCTGCGGGAAAGAACCGATGGTGGTGGTCGGGAATGCCGGCAGTTGCAGGCGCTGACGCTGGGCTTCGATACGCTGGGCGAAGGCCGACTGACGCCGGCTGTCGGCAGCGGTGACGGCGGCCAGGCGCGCCTGGACCTGCGGCTTGTGAATGCGTGGCGACTCGGCACGGCTTTTCTGTACCGCGCGGCTGTGGCTCAGGGCGTTTTGTACTGCTGGCAGGTGCGGGGTTTCCAGGGCCTTGGCCAGCACGGCGATCTCTTCACACTTTTGCACGGCGAAGGCCAGCCAGCTTTTCAGCTCGGCATCGAGCTTGTCTTCACGGGACAGGTCCACGGGACTGTGCAGCAACGAGCAGGAACCGGCGACCCAGAGGTTGGCACCGAAGCGCTGCTGGGCCTGTTGCAGCTGCTCCAGGGCCTTGTCCAGGTCGCAGCGCCAGACGTTGCGGCCGTTGACCACACCCAGCGACAGTACCTTGTAGGTTGGCAGGCGATCGAGCACGGCCGGCAGTTGTTCCGGGGCGCGCACCAGGTCGATGTGCAGGCCATCCACCGGTAGGCCGACGGCCAGGCCGAGGTTGTCTTCCAGGCCACTGAAGTAGGTGGCGACCAGTTTCTTCAGGGGCGAGTACTGGAGGATGTGGTAGGCACGTTCGAAGGCGTTCTTCCATTCCTGCGGCAGGTCCAGGCCAAGGATCGGCTCGTCGATCTGCACCCACTCCACACCCTGGCGCGACAGGCGGCTGAGGATTTCACCGTACACCGGCAGCAGGCGCTCAAGCAGGTCGAGCTTGTCGAACTCGCCGCCTTTGGCCTTGCCCAGCCACAGGTAGGTCAGCGGGCCGATCAGCACCGGTTTCACCGCGTGGCCGAGGGCCTGGGCTTCGGCGACTTCTTCGAACAGTTGTTCCCAACTGAGCAAAAAGCGCTGGTCAGCACTGAATTCCGGGACCAGGTAGTGGTAGTTGGTGTCGAACCACTTGGTCAGCTCTTGCGCATATTGCGTCTGGCCGTGGCTGGCACCGCAGCAGGTGCTGGCGCCACGGGCCATGGCGAACAGGGTATCGAGGGTCGGCAGGCCGTTATCACCGGTAACCTGGGCGAAGCGCTCGGGAATTGCACCGAAGGTCAGCGAGTGAGTCAGCACCTGGTCGTACCAGGCAAAGTCGCCAACCGGCAGCAGCTCGATCCCGGCGTCTTTCTGCACCTGCCAGTGACGGGCACGCAGTTCGCGGCCAACGGCTTCAAGGCCGGCCTGATCGAGATCGCCTTTCCAGTAGGCTTCTTGTGCTTTTTTCAGTTCGCGGTCAGCGCCGATGCGCGGGAATCCAAGGTTGTGGGCCAGTGCCATGAGAAAACGTCCTCCCTGTAAAAGATGACGCTATTGTCGACAGTCAGACCAACATGAGACAAACTCAATAAATTCGTGTTCATCTCAAAGTTTACTCATGGAGCCCCTCGGTGCTGGAAATTCGCCACCTGAAAACCCTGCACGCCTTGCGCGAAGCCGACAGCCTGGTCGAGGCCGCTGAACGCCTGCACCTGACCCAGTCGGCACTGTCCCATCAGTTCAAGGAGCTCGAGGAGCGCCTGGGCATGCCGCTGTTCATGCGCAAGACCAAGCCGCTGCGTTTTACCAGCGCCGGCCTGCGCCTGCTGCAGCTGGCCGATGCCACCCTGCCATTGTTGCGCGGCGCCGAGCGTGACATCGCCCGCCTGGCCGGCGGCACTGCCGGGCGCCTGCACATGGCCATCGAATGCCATAGTTGCTTTCAGTGGCTGATGCCGACCATCGACCAGTTCCGCGATGCCTGGCCGGAGGTCGAACTGGACCTGGCCTCGGGCTTTGCCTTCGCCCCGTTGCCGGCGCTGGCCCGCGGCGACCTCGACCTGGTGGTGACCTCCGACCCGCTGGAGCTCAGCGGCATCACTTACGTGCCGCTGTTTACCTACGAAGCCATGCTCGCCGTGGCCAACCAGCACCCGTTGGCGCACAAGCCGTACATGGTGCCGGAAGACCTGGCCACGCAGACCCTGATCACCTACCCGGTAGAGCGTGACCGCCTGGACATCTTCACCCGCTTCCTGGAGCCGGCCGACGTCGAGCCCGCGCAGGTGCGCACGGCCGAATTGACGGTGATGATGATGCAACTGGTGGCCAGCGGCCGCGGGGTCTGCGGCATGCCGCACTGGGCCCTGCACGAGTACAGCTCGCGCGGCTACGTGAAGGCCAAGCGCCTGGGCGAGAAAGGCCTGTTCGCCACGCTCTACGCGGCGGTGCGCAGTGACATGCTCGATGCGCCATACATGCGTGATTTTTTGCTGACCGCCAAGGACACCTCGTTCTCGACCCTCGATGGCGTCAGTGCGGTACGTTGAGCCTTACACCGCCCGGCGTTGCTCCTGCACCAGGCGCAGCGCCAGGCCGGCCAGGACGAAACCCATCACGTAGCGCTGCAGCATCAGCCACAGCGGGTAGCGCACAAACCAACCGGCGATGCCGGCGGCGAACAATGCGATCAGCAGGTTGACCGAAAAGCTTACGGCGATCTGGGTCAGGCCCAGGGCCAGGCTCTGGAGCAGCACCGAGCCGTTTTCCGGCGAGACGAACTGCGGCAGCACCGAGAGGTAGAACACCGCCACCTTGGGGTTGAGCACGCTGGTCAGAAAACCCATCAACACCAGTTTGCGCGGCGAGTCCGGCGCCAGCTCGCGAGGCTCGAACGGCGAACGGGCACCCGGCTTGACCGCCTGCCAGGCCAGCCACAGCAGGTAGCCGGGACCGGCCCACTTGAGCAGGTCGTAGGCCAGCGGCACGGCCATGAACAAAGCAGTCAGGCCAATGGCTGCGGCCGTCATGTGCACCAGAAAGCCGCCGACCACCCCCAGCAGCGACGTCACCCCGGCCATGCGGCCCTGGCAGATCGAACGGGAAATCAGGTAGATCATGTTCGGCCCGGGGGTGAGCACCATCAGCAGCGCGGCGCCGATAAACAGCAGCCATTCATGGGTGGGGATCATCGGCATTCCTTTGCAAGTGAGATCAGGCAGGTGCTGTAGTTAACTGCCGGTACAGCGGCAGAATCAAGTCCCGGGTCAGCGGCGCCAGCTCAAGGGTCAGTTGTTTGCGCGCCGAGACCCAGACCACCTCTTCGATTTCCGCGGCAGGCTCGACCGGCATGGCGGTGTGCACCTTGTAAATCTCGGCCTGGACGACAAAACCCGGCTCGTTGGCGGCCGGGGCGCTGAACTGGCCCAGATATTCGGCGTCCTGCGCCTCGATCGCCAGGCCCAGCTCCTCGAACAGCTCGCGGGCCAGGGCGCTGACCGGCTGCTCGTCGGCCTCGATCTTGCCGCCAGGCTGCATGAACGCCTGGGTACCGCGCTTGCGCACCAGCAGGGTACGGCCTTGCGGGTCAAGCAGGAGGGCGGCGGCGATGCGGATGGTTTTGCTCATGGGACGCTCGTGAACAGGAAAGCGCGCAAGGATCACATGTTGGCAGGTGCCTTTCAATCCTGGGCCGGTCTGACGAACGCCCCTTGCAACCCCGCGCCATTGGCCGCATAAACAGGCCATGAATCTTCCCGCCCGCAAGCACCCGGAACTGGACGCCTTCCACCCCGCGGTCCGCACCTGGTTCCAGCGCCAGTTCCCGACGGTAACCGCCGCCCAGGCCCGGGCCTGGCCGTTGATCGGCAGCGGGCAATCGTTGCTGGTGGCAGCGCCTACCGGCTCGGGCAAAACCCTCACCGCCTTCCTGGCCATTCTCGACGAGCTGTTCGCGCAGGGTCTGGCCGCCGGCCAGCTGCCGGACCAGACCCAGGTGGTCTACGTCTCGCCCCTCAAGGCGCTGTCCAACGATATCCAGATCAACCTGCAGGCGCCGTTGGCCGGGATCAACGCGGTACTGGCCGAACAAGGCCTGGCGCCGCTGGAGATCCGCACGGCGGTGCGCAGCGGCGATACCCCGCAAAAAGAACGCACAGCCATGCGCCGCCAGGCGCCGCATATTCTGGTGACCACCCCCGAATCGCTGTATGTGTTGCTCGGCTCGGCTTCCGGGCGCCAGGGCCTGGCCAGCGTGCACACGGTGATCGTCGACGAAATCCACGCCCTGGCCGGCAACAAGCGCGGCAGCCATCTGGCCCTGAGCCTGGAACGCCTTGAAGCGCTGTGCGGGCGGCCACTGCGGCGCATCGGCCTGTCGGCCACGCAACGCCCGGTCGAGCGCGTGGCGCAGTTTCTGGTGGGCCAGGGGCGCGAGTGCGCGATTGTCGATATCGGCCATGCCCGCCCCCGCGACCTGGGCCTGGAAGTGCCGCCGGTGCCGCTTGGCGCGGTGATGGCCACGGATGTCTGGGGCCTGGTCTACGATCGCCTGGCGGCTTTGGCCCGCGAGCACCGCACCACCCTGGTGTTCGTCAACACCCGGCGCCTGGCTGAGCGCCTGACCCGCCATTTGAGTGAACGCCTGGGCCGCGACGCGGTGGCCGCGCACCACGGCAGCATGGCCAAGGAGTACCGCCTGGACGCCGAGCAACGGCTCAAGCGTGGTGAGCTGCAGGTCCTGGTGGCCACCGCTTCGCTGGAGCTGGGCATTGATATCGGTGAGGTCGAGCTGGTCTGCCAGATCGGCTCGCCCGGCTCGATTGCCGCGTTTTTGCAAAGAGTCGGGCGCTCCGGGCACCAGGTCGAAGGCACGCCCAAGGGTCGGCTGTTCCCGCTGTCGCGCGATGACCTGATCGAATGCGCAGCGTTGCTCGATTGCGTACGGCGCGGCGAGCTCGATCGCCTGCAGGTGCCGCAGGCACCGCTGGACGTATTGGCGCAACAGATCGTCGCCGAAGTCAGCAGCCAGGAGTGGCATGAACAGGCGCTGTTCGACTGCCTGCGCCGGGCCATGCCCTACGCCGAGCTGGATCAAGGCCACTACCAGGCGCTGCTGCGCATGCTCGGCGAAGGCTTCAATGGTCGCCAGGGTATCCGCAGCGCCTATCTGCACCGCGATGCGGTCAACGGTACCCTGCGCGGGCGCCGTGGCGCGCAACTGACGGCGCTGACCAGCGGCGGCACCATCCCCGATAACGCCGACTACAGCGTGGTGCTCGAACCGCAGAGCCTGAACATCGGCACGGTCAACGAAGACTTCGCGGTGGAAAGCATCGCTGGCGATATCTTCCAGCTGGGCAACGCCTCTTACCGCATCCTGCGCGTGGAAAGCGGCCGGGTGCGGGTCGAGGACGCCAAGGGCCTGCCGCCGAGCATCCCGTTCTGGCTCGGTGAAGCGCCGGGGCGCAGTGACGAGTTGTCGGCAGGCGTGGCACGCTTGCAAGGCGAGATCGACCAGCGCCTGGGCGCTGCCGACGGCCAGTTGCAACCGCTGCTCGACTGGCTGACGGCCGAGCTGAGCCTGGGCCTGGACAGCGCCGAGCAGTTGCTTGAATACCTGGCCCATACCCGCCAGGTGCTCGGCGCCCTGCCCTCGCAGCAGACCCTGGTGATGGAGCGTTTTTTCGACGAGTCCGGCGGCACCCAGCTGATCATCCATTCACCGTTCGGCAGCCGCATCAACCGCGCCTGGGGCCTGGCCCTGCGCAAGCGCTTCTGCCGTACCTTCAACTTCGAGCTGCAGGCGGCGGCCAGCGAAGATGCGATTGTCCTGTCGCTGTCGGCCAGCCACAGCTTTGCCCTCGAAGAAGTCTGGCGTTACCTGCACAGCAACAGCGCCGAGGCGGTGCTGATCCAGGCCCTGCTCGATGCGCCGCTGTTCGGCGTGCGCTGGCGCTGGAATGCCGGCACCGCGCTGGCCCTGCCGCGCTTTGTCGGCGGGCGCAAGGTGGCGCCGCAAATCCAGCGGATGAAAAGCGAAGACCTGATAGCCGCAGTGTTCCCCGACCAGATTGCCTGCCTGGAAAACCTCGCCGGCGAGCGGCAGATTCCCGATCACCCACTGGTCGAGCAGACCCTCGACGACTGCCTGCACGAAGCCATGGACAGCGAAGGCTGGCTGGCGCTGCTGCGGCGTATCGAACACGGCCAGATCACGCTGATTGCCCGTGACCTCCCCGCGCCTTCGCCGCTGGCCTCGGCCATTCTCAACGCCCGGCCCTATACCTTCCTGGATGATGCGCCGCTAGAAGAACGACGCACCCAGGCCGTACTCAATCGCCGCTGGAACGAGGCGCAAAGCAGCGATGACCTCGGCGCGCTCGACCCGCAGGCCATCGCCGCCGTACAAAGCGAGGCATGGCCGACGCCCACCCGCAGCGATGAAATGCATGAGGCTTTGATGAGCCTGGCCTGCATCAGCCAGGCCGAAGCCGAGGCCAATGACGGCTGGCAAGAGTGGCTGGCGGCGCTGGGCAATGAAGGCCGCGCCTGCCGCCTGCAACTGAGCGGTGGCCAAGCATTGTGGCTGGCCCGCGAACGCCTGATGCTGCTGCGCGCCCTGTACCCAAACGCACCCCTGACACCCGACGTCAGCGCCCTGCCCGGCTTTGATCAGGCCATGGACGCCGAAGCCGCATTGGTCGAGCTGCTGCGCGCACGCCTGAGCGGCTTCGGCCCGCTGACGACCGAGCAGATTGCCGCGCCGCTGCAACTGCCGGTCAGCGCCATCGAGCAGGCCCTGGCCCGCCTGGAAGGCGAAGGCTACGTGATGCGCGGGTACTACTTTCAACCAAATCAGCAACCGAACCAGCAACCGGGCCAGCAGGCGCTGCAATGGTGCGAACGGCACCTGCTGGCGCGGATTCATCGCTACACCATCAAGCGCCTGCGCCGGGAAATCGAACCGGTCAGCCTGCAGAACTTCACCCGCTTTCTGTTCGACTGGCAGCACCTGGCACCCGGCTCGCGCCTGCAAGGCCAGGCCGCGCTGAGCGCCGTGCTCGATCAGTTCGAAGGTTACCCGGCAGCGGCGGCGGCCTGGGAAAGCGACCTGCTGCCCACCCGGCTCAAAGACTACAGCCCGCGCTGGCTCGACGAGGCCTGCCGCGCCGGCAAATATGCCTGGGCGCGCCTGGCCCCGAGCGCCGCGGCGAGCACCCTGCGCAGCACGCCGCTGGTGCTGTTGCCACGCCCCCGCCTGGGCTTGTGGCGGGCCCTGAGCCCGGCGCTGGACAGCAGCGAACTGGGCCTGCGAGCCCAACGCGTACACACGGTGTTGAGCGAACACGGCGCATTGTTCTTCGATGAGCTGGTGCACGACGCCCACCTGCTGCCCAGCGAACTGGAAAACGCCTTGCAAGAGCTGGTGGCCGCCGGTTTGATCAGCGCCGACAGCTTTGCCGGCCTGCGTGCACTGATTACCCCGGCGAGCAAACGCCAGGGCCGTAGCCATCGCCGCGGTCGCGGGCCATTGTTCGGCGGTATGGAAGACGCCGGGCGCTGGGCGCTGTTGCGCAAACCCACTGCCAAGCGTGACGAGGACCTTGAACACATCGCCCGCACCTTGCTGCGCCGCTATGGCGTGATGTGCTGGCGCTTGCTGGATCGCGAGGCCGACTGGCTGCCCAGCTGGCGCGAGCTGCTGCGCTGCTACCACCGCCTGGAAGCCCGCGGCGAAATCCGTGGCGGGCGCTTTATCAGCGGCCTGGCCGGCGAGCAGTTCGCCCTGCCCGAGGCCGTGGCACTGCTGCGCGAAGTGCGCCGGCGCCCGCTCGATGGCAGCCTGGTGGCGATCAGCGCCAGCGACCCGCTGAACCTGGTCGGCACCCTGCTGCCTGGCAGCAAGGTGCCTGCAGTCAGCGGCAATCGCCTGCTTTATCGCGATGGTGTGCCGGTGGCGATGCTGATTGCCGGCAAGCTCCAGTTCAATGCAGAAGATGAACTGGCGGCGCATGGCGAATGGCGCGATCGCCTGATCCGCGATGCTGCTCTGGTCACTTGACCTGCGGCGCGGCGAACCCGGCAAAGCGCTTGTTGAAACCGGCCACCCGACCTTCGACCGTGGTCTTGCGTTGCTGGCCGGTATAGATCGGATGCGAAGCGCTGGAAACATCCAGGGCCACGTAGGGGTAGGTTTTGCCGTCGCTATGGGTGTGGCTGCGGTCAGTGTCGACGGTCGAGCCGATCAGGAAGTACACATCGGCGGCAGTGTCGTGGAACAGCACGGGGCGATAGTCGGGGTGAATGCCGGGTTTCATGGCCAAGCCTCTTGGGAAAATGAACGAATAAGAGCTGATACTATATAACATATCAATTGCTCGCAAATACAAATGATTTTCGATTCCAAGATGAAGCTTGCAGCCCTTGCGCGCTGCGGGCTGGCGCTGGAAACCCCAACCGGGCTAAGGTCGGGGTTTGTCCAGGCCCTGAGCCTGACCGTGCCATCGCAAGGAAACCGTATGAGCCTGTCACTTCTCAGCCGCTACGCCTTCTTCGCTGCCTGTGTGTTGTTCACCCTGGTCAGCCTGCCCTTCCTCCACCACGAATGGCTGTGGCCGTTCACCGTGGTGACCGCCGTGCTCAGCCTGATCGGCCTTGGCGACCTGCTGCAAAGCCGTCACGCGGTGCGCCGCAACTACCCGATCCTGGGCAATATTCGCTACCTGGTCGAAGGCATTCGCCCGGAAATCCGCCAGTACTTGCTTGAAGCCGACAGCGATGCCCTGCCATTTTCCCGGGCGCAGCGCTCGCTGGTGTATGCGCGGGCCAAGAACGAAGCTTCGGACAAGCCTTTCGGCACCCTGATCGACGTGTACCAGTCCGGTTTCGAGTTCATCGGCCACTCCATGCGCCCGGCGCCGCTCAGCGACCCGTCGAGCTTTCGGGTAATCGTCGGCGGCCCGCAGTGCACGCAGCCGTACTCGGCGTCGGTGTTCAATATCTCGGCGATGAGCTTCGGCTCACTCAGCGCCAACGCCATCCGTGCCCTGAACCAGGGCGCCAAGCTGGGCAACTTCGCCCACGACACCGGTGAAGGCAGCATCAGCCCCTACCACCGCGAACACGGTGGCGACCTGACCTGGGAACTGGGCAGCGGCTACTTTGGCTGCCGCACCTCGGACGGACGCTTTGACCCCGAGCGCTTTGCCGAGCAGGCGCGCAACCCGCAGGTGCGGATGATCGAAATCAAGATGAGCCAGGGCGCCAAACCCGGCCACGGCGGCATCCTGCCCAAGCACAAGGTCACCCGCGAAATCGCCGAAACCCGCGGGGTAATGATGGGTGAAGACTGCATTTCGCCGTCACGCCACAGTGCGTTCTCTACCCCGATCGAGATGATGCAGTTCATCGCCCAATTGCGTGAACTGTCGGGTGGCAAACCGGTGGGCTTCAAGTTCTGCCTCGGCCACCCCTGGGAGTTCATGGGCATCGCCAAGGCCATGCTGGAAACCGGCATCCTGCCCGACTTCATCGTCGTCGACGGCAAGGAAGGCGGCACCGGCGCGGCGCCAGTGGAGTTTACCGACCATATCGGCGTGCCACTGCGCGAAGGCCTGCTGTTCGTCCACAACACCCTGGTGGGCCTGAACCTGCGCGACAAGATCAAGCTCGGCGCCAGCGGCAAGATCGTCAGCGCCTTCGACATCGCCAGCGTCCTGGCCATCGGCGCCGACTGGGCCAACTCGGCGCGCGGCTTCATGTTCGCCATCGGCTGCATCCAGTCGCAAAGCTGCCACACCAACAAGTGCCCGACTGGCGTTGCCACCCAGGACCCGCTGCGCCAGCGCGCCCTGGTGGTGCCCGACAAGGCCCAGCGGGTGCACAACTTTCACCACAACACCCTCAAGGCCCTGGCTGAAATGCTCGCCGCCGCCGGCCTCGATCACCCCTCGCAACTGCAAGCCAAGCACCTGGTGCGGCGCATCTCGGCCACCGAGATCAAGCTGTTCTCGCAGATGCATGTGTTCCTCAAGCCGGGTGAATTGCTCAACGGCGAGGTCAACGGCGAGTTCTATTCGCGGATGTGGCAGATGGCGCGGGCGGACAGCTTCGAGCCGCAAGAGGTGGCAGCGGCCTGAGGATCAGCACTGCGTTCCTCGTTGAATAACGACACAATCAGCGAGACGTTCATGGCTCCGACCTGCGAAACACCACCCATTTTGCCAGCAAGAAGCCGCAGGTCAGGCTGATCAGAGAAAAGCTCGCGACGGTGATCATCCCGTGCAACCGCCAATGATCGCCCAGCCAGCCCACGGCCAGGCTGACGGCGCCCAGGCACAGCATGAACAGCAAGTAGCGGCCGATCGAGGGCGGCCCGGCAAAGGTGTAGAGGGCGTTTACATAAAAGGAAAGAGTCGCGGCAACACAGAATGCCAGCAAATTACTCAGGGCCTGACTGAGATCGAATGCTACCCGCAGGACGAAAAAAAGCTGCCAATGGACCAGGGAGTTGGCGATGCCGATTACGCTGTAGGTGGAAAATCCTTTCCATATGCTGGCCATTGCCTGTCACGCCTCGCTGACCGTTGCGCCTGGGCTCAGCAGGCCACGCCATTGGCGGTTCGTCTACTGATACTAATAACAGGAGCGAACGATTTACGACCAACGGTCTGCTGCTCAAGGGACAATCGAGACATCCGGTAATACGCAACTTTTGCAATTCGCTGCCAATACCGCCACCCTGCCCCCCGCCCGACGTGCGGCGCGTGTGTTTGCCGGCGTCTGCCTGTCACTATTAAACCCACTGTTCAAGAGCCCGCTGCCATGCTTAACGGACGCGACCCGCGCATCGATTTCTTTCGAGGCCTGGCGTTGATCTTCATTTTCTGGGATCACGTCCCCCACAACCCTTTAGGCCAGATCACCCTGCGTAACATCGGCTTCAGCGATGCCGCCGAGGTTTTCGTCTTCCTTGCCGGCTACGCTGCAGTGCTGGCCTACGGCAAGGTGCTGCAGCGCGACGGTTATCTGATCGCCTGCGTGAAAATCCTGCGCCGCACCTGGGTGTTGTATGTGGTGCATATCTTCCTGCTGGCGATGCTGATGGGCATCGTGTTCTTTGCCAACAGCCATGTAGAAACTCGCGACCTGGTCGAGGAAATGGGTCTTACCCACTTCGTCACCAACCCTCAGCAAGCCCTGACCGACGAGCTGCTGTTGCGCTTCAAACCCAACCTGATGGACCCGCTGCCGCTGTACATCGTGCTACTGGCCGGCCTGGCGCTGGGGCTGGGGCTGCTGATGCGCAACACCCTGGCGGTGGTCGGTGTATCGATGGCGGTGTACCTGGCGGCCCCCGGCATGGGCTGGAACCTGGCGAATTTTTCCGATGGCGTGTGGTACTTCAACCCGGTCACCTGGCAATTCCTGTTCGTGCTGGGCGGCGCCGCGGCGCTGTACGGGCAGCAGGCGCGGCCAGCACAAACCCGACCGTTGCGCCGCCAGCCACTGTTCCTGGCAGCTGCCGCCTATTCGCTGACAGCCGGCATCATTACCCTGTCCTGGCGCTGGCCAGAGATTCACGATGCGTGGATGCCGGCCAGCCTCAACAACCTGCTGTACCCGATCAGCAAGACCGACCTGTCGCCGGTGCGCTTGCTGCACTTCCTGGCCCTGGCCTACGTCACCGCCAAGCTGCTGCCCGGCAGCGGCTGGACGCAGAACTGGCTGGCGCAGCAAACCGGGCGCATGGGCCGCTATTCGCTTGAAGTATTCTGCCTGGGGGTGCTGCTGGCGCCGCTGGCGGACATGATCAATGCCATGGCCGGCGATGCCTTTGCCATGCAGGTATTCACCGCCCTGGTGGGCGTCGCGATCATGGCCCTGCTCGGTGCCTGGCTGGACTTCAACAAGCGCCTGACCCAGCCGATGCGGGCGGTTGCTACCTGATTTGCGCAGGTAAAAAAAGGTTCTTCACGGAATCCCGGGTTGGGATGTTGAGGCTGCGAGTTTATCCATTCAGTGTGGGGCTGCTGCTGGCCCCTTCCGCCTTTACGGCGGCCTACTTTTCTCTTGGGAAGAAGTAGGCAAAACCGCTTGCTCCTGCATACGGCCCTACGCTGCGCTTCGGGTCCCCTCGCTACGGCACCTTCCGGGGCATCGCGGCCTACGACTTGCTTTGCAAGTCTACATCTCGCGTCTTCGGCTGCCGCCGAAGGTGCTGCGCACCGCCCCTACAGGCACCTACGCTCGGCCTCCTGAAGTCGCTTTTCGCGGCGTCTGGAAGTGCGTGCATGAATATCAAGATCAAGTTGGTGTTCGTTTTATCAGCGGGCTGTCCCGCTCCTGCGTCAGCATGGCTTCGCCAACATCTGCTTTCGTAGATGCATCAGTGCAGGCGCCGCCCGTAACTTCGCGACTTCAGGAGGCTGAGCGTAGGTGTCTGGAGGGGGCTGGTGCGTAGCACCCTTCGGCCTGAGCCGAAGTCGCGAGACGTAGACTTGGCGAAGCAAGTCGTAGGCCGCGATGCCCCTGGAAGGCACCGTAGCGAAGGAACCCGGAGCGCAGCGTAGGGCCGTATGCTGGAGCGAGCGGTTTTGGTTCCTTTTGCCAAGAATGTATGGACCGGACACATGGTGGACAGGTGTACGGGGACATGGTTGACACTTTTCGGCAAGCAAACCTGCCGGGAATTCGACCATGCCTTGGAACGCGAGAGACGCCATGAGCTTGAGAGAAGAGTTCGTTCATCTGGCCAATCACCCAGACGCCAATGTCAGGGAGTTGTGCCGACGCTTCGGTATCAGTCCCCAGACAGGTTACAAGTGGCTTAACCGCTACCGGCAGGAGGGTGCGGCAGGCCTTTTGGAACGATCCAGAAAACCTGCCAGCAGCCCTAGGCTGACGGATCGTGGGCTTGAGAAAGAAGTGATCGCCATCCGCAAGGAGCACCCTGCCTGGGGTGGCCGCAAGATCAGGCATCTACTGGGTCAGCGCATTTGCGCCAGTACCGTCACCAATGTTCTGCATCGCCACGGGCTGATCACCTCCGAAGCCAGTGCTGCAGCTACGCCGTGGAAACGCTATGAACGCGAGGCTCCTAATGATCTCTGGCAGATCGACTTCAAAGGCTTCTTCCAGACAGGTCAGGGGCCGTGCTACCCGTTGACGTTGATCGATGATCACTCGCGCTTCAACTTGGCGATTCAAGCCTGTGCGCATCAGCGAACCGAATTGGTCCAGGAGCACCTGACCGATCTGTTCAGGCGGTATGGCCTTCCCCTGCAGATCAACGCAGACAATGGCGCGCCCTGGGGGGCACCACGAAACCCTGGAGAGCTGACGCCACTAGGGATCTGGATAGTGCGTCTGGGCATACGCTTGACCTTCAGCCGGCCAGGGCACCCACAGACCAACGGTAAAGACGAGCGCTTCCACCGAACGCTCAAGACAGAGGTGCTCAGGGACCGCACCTTCCGTGATTTGCGGGAGGCGCAGGAGGCGTTCGACCTGTGGCGTGGCGTCTACAACTACAAGCGACCCCACCAGCAGTTGGACTACCAAGTACCGAGGGAGCGCTACCAGATGAGCACACGGCCGTTTCCAAGCCGGGTACCAACCTTTGAATACGGACCCGAAGATATCCTAGTCAAACCCTACGATAGTCAGTTCCGCTTCAGGAAGCGCTCATTCCGGATAGCAAAAGCGCTGGTGGGCCACATTTTGGCTTTGCGCCCGAGCGAGAAGGGACCTGATCACTTCGACGTCTACTTCTGCCACCGCAAGCTGAGAACCATCGATTTCAACAACCCGGATGGCAAGCGATAATGTGTCAACCATGTCCCCGTACATGTGTCAGCGATGTCTCCGGTCCATACACAAGAACAAAAGGGACCCGCCGTAAGGGCGGAAGGGGCCAACAGCGGCGCCACACCGAATGGATAAGCCCGCAACCCAATCCAAGAATCATAGCCCCCGGGATTCCGTGAAGAACCAAAAAAAAGCCCGTATCCAAGGATACGGGATTTTTTACTTACGCGAGGATCAGGACGCCGAACTTGCCGCGCGCTGTTCCACGCTGTTTGGCGACAGCTTGAACACGTAGTACAGCACGGTCAGCATCACCAGGAACGCCGGGCCGATGTACAGGGCTACGCGGGTTTCCTCGAAGTAGGCCATCAAGCCGACCACCAGGATCAGGAACGCCAGCGCCAGGTAGGAGCTCAGCGGCCACAGCCACATGCGGTACTTCAAGGCAGCGCGCTCGGCGTTGCTCAGGCCGGCGCGGAACTTCAGCTGGGCCAGGAGGATCATCACCCAGGTCCAGATCGCGCCGAAGGTGGCAATGGCGGTTACCCAGACGAAGACTTTCTCCGGCACCAGATAGTTGGCCAGCACGCCCAGCAGCAAGGCTGCGATCGACAGCAGCAAGGCATTGCGCGGTACGCCGTTGCTCGAGGTGCGGGCAAAGGTGGCCGGCGCCTGGCCGTTCTGCGCCAGGCTGTAGAGCATGCGCCCGGTGCTGAAGATGCCGCCGTTGCACGACGACAGCGCGGCAGTAATCACCACGAAGTTGATGATACCGGCAGCAGTCTTGATGCCCAGCCGCTCGAAGGTCATCACGAACGGGCTGCCCTGGCTGCCGATTTCGTTCCACGGGTAGATCGACAGGATCACGAACAGGGCGCCGACGTAGAACAGCAGGATGCGCCAGAACACCGAGCCGATGGCCTGGGGAATGGTCTTTTGCGGGTTGCGCGCTTCACCGGCGGTCAGGCCGATCATCTCGACGCCCAGGTAGGCGAACATCACCATCTGCAGCGACATCAGCACGCCGGTCACGCCATTGGGCATGAAGCCGCCGTTGCTCCAGAGGTTGGAGATGCCCATGGCCACGCCATCGTTGCCGAAACCGAAGGCGATGATGCCGACGCCGCCCAGGACCATGGCGATGATGGTGACGATCTTGATCAGGGCGAACCAGAACTCGAACTCACCGAAGGCCTTGACCGCGATCAGGTTGATCGCGCCCATGCTGCCCAGGGCCGCCAGGGCCCAGATCCAGCGCGGCACTTCCGGGAACCAGATGCCCATGTAGATGGCCACCGCGGTGATTTCCGCCACGCAGGTCACCAGCCACAGGAACCAGTAGTTCCAGCCGGTGAGAAAACCCGCCAGGGGGCCGAGGTAGTCTTGGGCGTAGCGGCTGAACGAGCCGGCTACCGGGTTGTGCACGGCCATCTCGCCAAGGGCGCGCATGATCACCAGGATCGCCAGACCGCCAATGATGTACGACAGCATGATGGCCGGACCGGCCATTTCGATGGCCTTGGCCGAACCGAGGAACAGGCCGACACCGATACAGGCGCCCAGCGCCATCAGGCGAATGTGGCGTTCGCCGAGTTCTCGCTTGAGTGGGCCGCCCTGGGCGGTCTCACCATGAGAAGGGTGGTTGCCGACTGGCATAGAAATACAACCTCATTTTGTTATTGGATATGACCATTCGTGCAGGCCTGGCACCGCCGATAGGCTGGATGCGCTGCCTCGCCGGGCACCACCTTGTGAGCGGACCCGTCTGCCGGGTGTGCAAAACCGGCAGAGCGAAAGGGGCGAGCAGTATAGAAAGGCCCCTGCAGGGCATTTCACTGTATAAAGCGCGATATTTGGCGAGAACTCTCGGCAAAAACCGCTTCTACGGAGGGGCATTCCCCGTGCTAGAGCCTCTGCAGGAAACAGGGCGGCTAACATAGCACCAAAACGGGGCAATTCAAGCTCCACCAAAGGCGCATTTCTGACACGTTTTTAGGAAATGCCCGGCAACTGACTACAAATTTTTCACCAAACCCGGCCACCGTCTAAGCTTCAGGCAAGCAAGACGAAAATACGTAGCCGGGCTGAAGACTATGGGCGCATTGTGGCAATCGGAACCGAACAGTACGGAAGCTCCCTCTGAACACCTCGAACCTTCGCCATTGCCGAAAAGCCCACGCCAGCGCCGTCTTTGGTGGCGCCTTTTGTGGCTGGTGCTGCTGCTCGCCCTGATCGCCCTGGGCTATGCCGCCTCCGAAGAAATGCGCACTTCGCGCCTGCAGGCGCGAGAATTCAGCCAGTTCGCCGCGACCCTCAGTTATTCCATGCAACCCGGCCCCAGCGATGCCATTCGCTACCCTGGCGACGGCCCGTTCGACAAGCGCCTGGGCTACAGCTCGCTGGGGGAGTTCCTGCCGCGCCTGCTCAAGCGGGACTACGTCATCAATGAACAGACGCGTTTTTCGCCCGCATTGATGGACTACGTCGATCATGGCTTTTTCGTGCCTTATGCCGAGAAGATTCAGGCAGGCCTGTCGATTACCGACTGCAAGGGCGACGCCCTGTACCAGTTTCATTACCCGCAGCACCTGTACCCCGACTTCGCCTCGATCCCGCCGGTCATCGTCCACAGCCTGCTGTTCATCGAGAACCGCGACCTGCTCGACCCCGACGACCCACTGAACAACCCCGCCGTGGACTGGCCGCGCTTCGCCAAAGCGGCCTACACCCAGGTGGCCAAGTACCTGGCCCTGCCCGGCCAGTCGGCAGGCGGCAGTACCCTGGCGACCCAACTGGAAAAATACCGGCATTCGCCCGACGGCCTGACCGCCTCGGGCAGCGAGAAGATTCGCCAGATGATTTCCGCCAGCGTGCGCGCTTATCAGGATGGCCCGCAGACCCTGCAAGCCCGCCAGCGCATCGTCCGTGATTACCTCAATAGCGTGCCGCTGTCGGCGGTTCCCGGGCATGGTGAAGTACATGGCATGGCCGAAGGCTTGCGGGTCTGGTACGGCGCCGACTTCGCCCAGGTCAACCAGGCCCTGTCGTCCACCGACACCGACCCGGCCAGCCTCGCCGCCCGTGGCCTGGCCCTGCGCCAGGTGCTGTCGCTGATGATCGCTCAACGCCGGCCCTCGCACTTTTTGTCCAAGGGCCGGGCGGAACTGGCGTTGCTGACCGACAGCCACATCCGCATCCTCGCGGCCAGCAACATCATCGACAAGCCGCTGGCGGACGCCGCCCTGGCCAGCAAGGCCATCTACCGCGACTGGGTGGCCCAGCCGACCATTCAGCCAATCGTCACCAACAAAGGCATCAGCGTTGCCCGCAGCCGGCTGTCTTCGGCCCTCGGCCGGCCACTGTACGACCTCGACCGTCTCGACCTGTCGGCCACCAGCACCCTGCAGTCGGATTTGCAGGGCCAGGTCAGCCAGTACCTCAAGGACCTCGCCGACCCGGCCTTTGCGGAAAAAATGGGCCTGTTCGGCGAACGCCTGCTGACCCCGACCAGTACCACCCAGGTGCGCTATAGCTTCACCCTGCTCGAACGCACCGCCGACGGCTCAAGGGTGCGGGTGCAGACCGACAGCACCGACCAGCCGTTCGACATCAACGAAGGCAGCAAGCTCGAGCTGGGCTCGACCGCCAAGCTGCGAGTGCTGACCAGCTACCTGGAAATCATCGGCGAACTGCACGACAAGTACGCCAACACCCCGGCTGCGGAGCTGAAAAAAGTCCCGGTGGCGGAACTGGACTTCATTACCCGCTGGGCCATCGACTACCTGATCCAGAACAAGTACCGCGACCTCAGCGCCATGCTCAACGCCGCCCTTGAGCGCAAGTATTCCGCCAGCCCCGGCGAAGCCTTCTTCACTGGCGGCGGCCTGCATGTGTTCAACAACTTTCGCAAGGAAGACAACGGCCGTATCCCTACCCTCAAAGACGCCTTGCGCGAGTCGATCAACCTGCCGTTTATTCGCCTGATGCGCGACCTGGTGCGCTACAGCACCTACCAGCAGCCGGGCAACAGCGCCAGCCTGCTCAAGGACGATGCCGAGCCACGCCGCCAGGAGTACCTGGCACGCTTTGCCGACAAGGAAGGCACCGATTACATGCGCAGGTTCTGGAAGAAGTACCAGCGCAAGACGTCGCAGCAGCGCCTGGACACCTTCCTCGACAGCCTGCGGGTCACCCCGATCCGCCTGGCCGCAGTGCACCGCTACCTGTTTCCCGAGGCTGACCAGGCGACCTTCAACGCGTTCGTCCAGGCGCACCTGAAAAAGGACCGGGTCGAGAACAAGACCCCGGCGACCAAGCAGAACACCGTCACCGAGAAACGCCTGCAAGAGCTGTACGAAGCCTACCGCCCGGGCGCCTACGACCTGCCCGACCAGGGCTTTATCGCCAAGGTCCATCCACTGGACCTGTGGCTGCTTGGCTACCTGCTCCAGCACCCCAGCGCCACCTTCCAGGAGGCGGCTGAGGCCGGTCACTTCGAGCGTCAGGAAGTCTATGGCTGGCTGTTCAAGAGCCGGCACAAGGGCGCACGCGACAGCCGTATCCGCACCCTGGTGGAAATCGAAGCCTTCCTCGATATTCATCAGCGCTGGAAACGTGTCGGCTACCCGTTCGACCACCTGGTGCCGTCGCTGGCCACCGCCATCGGCAGCTCCGGCGACCGTCCGGCAGCCCTGGCCGAGCTGATCGGGATCATCCAGAACGATGGCGTACGCCTGCCGGTGCTGCGCATCGACACCCTGCACTTCGCCGCCGACACCCCGTATGAAACCCGCCTGACCAGCGACCCCGACCTCGGCCAGCGGGTGCTCTCGGTGGAAGTTGCCCGGGCCCTGCGCGGCGCCCTCTCGCAAGTGGTCGACGCCGGTACTGCGCGGCGGGTGTCGGGCAGCTTCAAACTGGCCGACGGCACCCCGCTGGTGATGGGCGGCAAGACCGGTACCGGCGACAATCGCATCGAAAGCTTCGGTGCCGGCGGGCGGCTGATCGGCTCACGCTCGCTGAACCGCACCGCGACTTTCGTGTTCTACCTCGGCGAAAACCACTTCGGCACCCTCACCGCCTTCGTGCCTGGCCGTGCGGCGGAATCCTTCCGCTTTACCTCGGCCTTGCCGGTGCAGGTGCTCAAGGGCATGGCGCCAATCCTGATGCCCTACCTGGAACCAGGCAGCCACACCCTGTGCAAGCCGCCGCGGATGGTCCAGCGTTAGTGGAAGCGCTTGGCGGTCGTGTAGCTTTTGGCCCAGTAACTGTTGCTCAGCGAATCGATACGAATGTTCTTGCCGGTTCGTGGGGCGTGGATGAAACGCCCTTCGCCGATGTACAGGCCGACGTGGCCGATCCGGCCCTGGCCATTACGGTTGAAGAACACCGCGTCGCCACGTTTTAACTGGCTCTGCTTGATGGTCCGGGCACCGGACTTGAGCATCGCCGCGGTGGTACGCGGAATCCTGATATCGGCCTCGTGACGGAACAGGTAGACCAGCAGGCCGCTGCAATCAAACCCGCCCTTGACCGACATGCCGCCCCAGCGGTACGGCACGCCGATCAACTCGTGTGCACGCTCGACCAGACGATCGAGGTTGGCTTCCAGCTCGTGCCGCACCGTGTGCTCGCGAGCGATTTGGGTAACGGAGAAATTGGCCTGGGCAAAAAACGACAGCCCCCAGAGCAGGCTGATGAAAAAAATTGAACGCGCCACGGTGAAATACTCACAGGTGAAGAAAACGTGGCGAATCTTAGGGGTGATTTCCGTGGGTGTAGATCAAGCCAATCTGAGGCGCTTGTAGGAAAAACCTTAAGCATTCCTACACGAATTCAGCACGTCCTACGCTTTTCATGAGAAATATTCTTATTCTCGCGCTTGCTTTAAGATATATCTTGAGTAATATCTGAAGATACATCTAACGCAAACGGAGATCCCCCATGCGTGACCATCATCCCCACCGCGAGCATGGCGACCGGCATGACGGCTTCGAACGCCGTCACGGCCGTGAACGCGGCGATCGCGGCCCCCGCGTGTTTGCCCCAGGCGACCTGAAACTGCTGTTGTTGTCGATGCTGGCCGAGCAGCCCTGCCACGGCTACGACCTGATCCGCCAGATCGAAAGCCTCTTCGATGGCAGCTACAGCCCCAGCCCCGGGGTGATCTACCCGACCTTGAATTTTCTTGAAGAAGCCGAGCTGATCAGCGGCCAGACCCAGGGCAGCAAGCGCCTCTACGGCATTACCGCAGCCGGGGAGAAGTCCCTGGCCGACCAGGCCATCGCCCTGGACGGGGTGCGCATGCGCATTGAAGTCAGCAAGCGTTCGCTGCGCGGCCACGACCGCCCGGCCGAGATCCACGAAGCGGTCCACAACCTGCGCCATGCCCTGCAGATGCACAGCGGGCGCTGGAACCCGGCAGAAATCGAGCGGGTCCGCACCCTGCTCAACGACACCGCCAAAGCCATCGTCGCAGGGCCCATTGCGACCTCAACGGAGCAAGCCGAATGACTGTTAGCGAAAACGCCACCATTCACCGCGTCAACCACGAGATCAAGCACCGCCGCCTGAACGTGCTGCGGGTCACCGAGCTGACCCCGCGCATGCGCCGCATCACCCTCGGCGGGCCAGAACTGCAGGGCTTTACCAGCGTTGGCAGCGACGATCACGTCAAACTGATGTTCGCCTGCTCGGCAGAAGAACAGGCCGTGCTCGACAACCTCGACTTCAGCCGCGACGGCCTGCGCCCGACCATGCGCGAGTACACGCCGCGGCGCATCGACCTGGCCGGCGGCGAGATGGACATCGACTTTGTCCTGCACGGCGACGGCCCTGCTTCGACCTGGGCGGCCCAGGCGCAAGTCGGCCAGGTGCTCAACATGGCCGGGCCACGGGCCTCGCTGGTGGTCCCGGATATCTTCGACAGCTACCTGCTGGTCGGTGACGAAACCGCGATCCCGGCCATCGCCCGGCGCCTGGAAGAACTGCCGGCCGGCCGCAAGGTGCTGGCAGTGATCGAGATCGAGAATGCCCAGGAGCAACAAGCACTGGCCAGCGCCGCGCAGGTCGAAGTGATCTGGGTTCTGCGCCAGCAGCAGGATCTGCTTGAAGTAGTGAAGGATCTGTCCTTGCCAAGCGGTCAGTTGTATACCTGGGTAGCCTTGGAAAAATCGCTGATGCGTAAGGCCAAGCGCCTGCTGATCGATGACAAGGGCGTCAAGGAAGACCTGATCAAAGCCGCCTCGTACTGGCAGCTCGACCCGCACGACGAATGAACGGCTGCCTCAGGGTTGCGTCCTGGCCTTGGCCAGGCGCCCGCCCTGCCAATGATCGAGGCCGAGCAACAGCAGACTGATGGCGACAAACCCGGTGAGAATCGCCAGCGCATTGAGCAGCACCTGGCCATAGCCCAGTTCGGCCACATCGATGAACGGATAGGGATAGACACCTATCACATGCCCGCGCAGCAGTGCGTAGGCAAAATACCCCAGCGGATACAGCAGCCAGGCCAGCAAATGCCTGAAACGCAGGCTGCCCTTCTCCACACAGCACCACCAATAGACCACGAACAGCAGCGGCATGACATCGTGCAGCAGCTCGTCCGCCAGCCATTGCCAACCTTGCGGGTGCCACAGGTGCCGCAGCAACAGGCTATAGGCCAGGCCCACGAGGATAATGCTCGCGGCAATCCCGGAACTGACCCAGGGCGCGAGGAAGAACCGTCGCAGCGCCGACTCGCGGCCGAATGCCGCGTGGCTCAGCACCACCGCGACCAGGGTGTTGCTGAGCACGGTGAAAAAACTGAACAAGGTCACCAGGCCGCCCAGCAGGCTCGCCTGCTCCTGCCAGCGTGCCAGCAACAGCAGGTACATCTGGATCGCCAGCGCGCTCCAGCCCAGGCACGCAGCCAGGGCAATCAGCAGCCTGCGCCGGCTCACCGGCTCAGCGGCCGCGCTGCATTTTCAGGTACAGGCGCTCGACTTTCTCGCGGGCCCAGGGGGTCTTGCGCAAGAAGGTCAGGCTCGACTTGATGCTCGGGTCGCTCTTGAAGCAGCGGATATCAATGCGCTCAGCCAGGCCGTCCCATTGGTACTTCGCGACCAGCGCGGTAAGGATCTGCTCCAGGGTCACGCCATGCAGCGGGTTTTGATTAGCGGCGGTCATGCCTGTGCTCCAGCCAACGAAAGGTGCGCACCTTAGCCGAGGCACGGCTGCAAGTCTTCAGACTTTTCGCATCCCAGGTGCTGCTAACAGACATTCTAGTGTGGGCAAAGGCTCTAGCCAGCGCTTGAGCGTTTTATCTTTGATGGTAATGTTATATTGTATCAACACTATAACACTGCCAAGGACCCCTTTCCTCCATGCGTCACTTACCCCTGCGCCTCTCTCCCCTTGCCGCTGCGCTCTGGCTCGCGTCCCCCGTGAGCCAGGCTGTCGAACTGCAACCCCAGGTGATCACCGCCAACCCGCTGGGCAACAGCGAGCTGGCTGCGCCCACCACTGTGCTCGATGGCGACGACCTGGCCCTGCAACAAAAAGGCAGCCTCGGCCAGACCCTCAACAACCAGCCCGGCGTCGCCTCGACCTGGTTCGGCCCCGGTGCCAGCCGCCCGGTGATCCGCGGCCTGGACGGCGACCGGATCCGCATCCTGCGCAACGGCGTTGGCGCCCTGGATGCCTCGTCGCTGTCCTATGACCACGCCGTACCGCTAGACCCGGCCACCGTCGAGCGTATCGAAATCGTCCGCGGCCCGGCCGCCCTGCTCTACGGTGGCAACGCCATCGGCGGGGTGGTCAACAGCTTCGACAACCGCATTCCGACTTCGCCCATCGACGGCATTCACGGCGCCGGCGAGCTGCGCTATGGCGGCGCCGACACCACCCGCAGCAGCGCCGGCAAGCTGGAGGCTGGTGATGGCCGCTTCGCCCTGCACCTGGACGCCAACAGCCGCCAGTTCAATGACCTGCGCATCCCAGGCGCAGCCCGCAGCTCGAAAGTGCGCGACGCCGACGAACCGGGCAGCAAGCATCGCCTGGAAAACAGCGACGGTCGCCAGGACGGCGGTGCCGTTGGCGGTTCCTACCATTGGGATCACGGCTATGCGGGCCTTTCCTACAGCCGTTATGACTCCAACTACGGCTCGGTGGCCGAACCGGGCGTGCGCCTGGACATGCAGCAGGATCATTACGGCTTCGCTTCGGAGTTGCGCGACCTCGACGGCCCGTTCAGTTCGGTGAAGGTCGATCTTGGCTATACCGACTACCAGCACCGCGAGCTGGAAAGCGGCGAGGTGCACACCACCTTCAAGAACAAAGGCTACGAGGCGCGGGTCGAGGCGCGGCATCAGCCACTGGGGCCAGTCGAAGGGGTGATTGGCGCCCAGGTCAGCCGCAACGAGTTCTCCGCCCTCGGCGAAGAAGCCTTCGTGCCGCACACCGACACCAACAGCCTGGCGCTGTTCATGCTCGAGCAGTGGCAAGCCACCGAACGCCTGAACCTGAGCCTCGGCGGGCGCCTGGAGCACACCCGGGTCGAACCCGACAGCAAGGGCAGCGAACGTTTTGCCGAGGCTGATCGTTCAAGCAGTTTCACCGCCGCCAGCCTGTCCTCCGGCGCGGTCTACGAGCTGACCCCGGTGTGGTCCCTGGCCGCGACCCTGGGCTACACCGAGCGTGCTCCGACCTTCTACGAGCTGTACGCCAACGGCGCCCACGTCGCCACCGGCACCTACGAGGTCGGTGACCCGAACCTGAGCAAGGAAAAAGCCATCTCCAGCGACCTGGCCCTGCGCTTCGACAACGGCACGCACAAGGGCAGCGTCGGTGTGTTCTACAGCCACTTTCGCAATTACATCGGCCTGCTGGCCAGCGGCAACCTGCGCGAAGGCCACGACCACGACCATGATCACGGCGATGAAGACCACGATCACGACCATGATCATGACCACGGCGGCGATGTACCCGAATACCTCTACCACGGGGTTCGCGCGCGCTTCTACGGCATCGAGGCCCAGGACCGCTGGCAACTGGCGCAGAACCGTTATGGCAGCTTTGCCCTGGAGCTGTCCGGCGACTATACCCGGGCCAAGAACCTCGACACCGGCGAAGACCTGCCGCGCATCGCCCCGCTGCGCCTGAACAGCGGCCTGTTGTGGGAACTGGATCGCTGGCAGGCGCGGGTGGACGTGCAGCACGCCAGCGCTCAGCACAAGAAACCGGCCAACGAGACCAGCACCGACGGCTACACCACCCTCGGCGCCAGCGTCGGCTACCGCTTCGATATCGGCCAGAGCCAGTGGCTGGCCTTCGTCCGGGGCGAGAACCTGACCGACCAGACCGTGCGCTACTCAAGTTCGATCCTGCGTGACATCGCCCCGGCACCAGGGCGCAGTGTCGAAGTCGGCTTGCGTACCACCTTCTAAAACAATAGCCCCCTGTGGGCGCCGGCCTTGCTGGCTCCCACAGCGGATCAGAGTCGCCTGCCTCAACCGCACTGTTACCAATCCGGCAACGGTGCCTCTTGCTGAATTGACTTTTTTTCTTACAAGTTCAGCTATATCCTCCCCGCCGCAAGCTGAACCGCTTCAGTCTATTTCCCTGCAGCTTTATCGCCGATGATCCTCGGAACTCGGTGGCCTTGCCGTTTTTTCAATAATCAAAAGATAGCGCTATCTCATGCCTCAGAACGATCGTTTCCGCTTTTCCCCCGCCACCCGGACACTGCTTTCGGGTCTGGCCATCGCCAGCCTCGCGCCTTGCGCCCAGGCCGCGGCGATGTTCGCCAGCGACTCGCCATGGATGCTTGGCGATTGGGGCGGCACCCGCACGGAGCTGGCTGAACGCGGCTACGACTTCACCCTCGGTTATACCGGCGAGATGGGCGCCAACCTGCACGGCGGCCATGACAACGACAAGACCGCGCGCTACAGCGACCAGTTCGCCCTCGGCACCCACCTGGACCTGCAGAAGATCCTTGGCTGGCATGATGCCGAGTTCCAGCTGACGGTCACCGAGCGTCACGGCAACAACATCAGTAATGACCGCATCAACGACCCGCGCGTTGGCGGCTTTACCTCGGCCCAGGAAGTCTGGGGACGTGGGCAAACCTGGCGGCTGACGCAGATGTGGATCAAGCAGAAATACTTCGACGGCGCGCTGGATGTGAAATTCGGCCGCTTCGGCCAGGGCGAGGACTTCAACAGCTTCCCGTGCGACTTCCAGAACCTGGCGTTCTGCGGCTCGCAGGTGGGCAACTGGGTCGGTGACATCTGGTACAACTGGCCGGTCAGCCAGTGGGCCCTGCGGGTCAAGTACAACCTGACTCCCGAGCTGTACGCGCAGATCGGCGCCTACGAACAGAACCCTTCCAACCTCGATCGCGGCAACGGCTTCAAGCTCAGCGGCAGCGGCACCCAGGGCGCGGTGATTCCGGTCGAACTGGTGTGGAGCCCGGCGGTCAATGGCCTGAAAGGGGAATATCGCGCCGGTTACTACTACAGTAATGCCAAGGCAAGCGATGTCTACAAGGACAGCAACGATCAACCGGCAGCACTGAGCGGCCAGGCTTACCGCAGCAGTTCGAGCAAGCACGGCTTCTGGCTCGGTGCCCAGCAACAGGTGACGTCGCTGGCATCTGACCATTCGCGTGGTTTGAGCGTATTCGCCAACGCCACGCTGCACGACAAGAAGACCAATGCCATCGACAACTATGTTCAGGCAGGTGTGGTGTACAAGGGGCCCTTCGATGCCCGCGCCAAGGACGACATCGGTTTCGCCCTGGCACGCGTGCACGTCAACCCTGCCTACCGCAAGAACGCCCAGGCCATCAACCAGGCCCGCGACGTCAGCGACTTCAACGACTCCCTGTTCCGTCCGATCCAGGACACCGAATACAGCGCCGAGCTGTACTACGGCATCCACCTGGCCGACTGGCTGACCGTGCGCCCGAACCTGCAGTACATCCGCCACCCCGGTGGCGTGAGCCAGGTCGATGACGCGCTGATCGGCGGGATCAAGATCCAGAGCAGTTTCTAACCACCCTTTTCACCTAACGGAGAACACACGATGAGCACTGATGGTGCCTTGAGTAGAACCCGCTGGCTGCCGCGACTGATCGGTGTGCTGTTGTTGCTGATGGGCCTGGCCCTGCTGGCTGGCGGTATCAAACTGAGCCAGTTGGGCGGTTCGTTGTATTACCTGATCGCCGGCATCGGCTTCGCCCTGTCCGGCATCCTCTTGCTGGCCCTGCGCCGCCACGCCCTGGGCCTGTATGGCCTGGTGCTGCTCGGCAGCACGCTGTGGGCCTTGTGGGAAGTGGGACTGGACTGGTGGCAGCTGGTGCCGCGCCTGGCCCTGTGGTTCGCCCTGGGTGTGGTGTTGCTGCTGCCGTGGGCACGCCGCCCGCTGCTGGGCAACCCGTCCAAGGTCAACAGCGGCCTGCTGAGCCTGGCCGTAGTGCTATCGGGCGCTACTGCAGTGGCCAGCCAATTCACCCACCCGGGTGAAATCAAGGGCGAGCTGGGCCGCGAAAGCGCCGAGATGAGCAGCACTGCGCCGCAGATGCCGGATGGCGAGTGGCAGGCCTACGGCCGTACCGAATTCGGCGACCGCTACTCGCCGCTGCGCCAGATCACCCCGCAGAACGTGCACAAGCTGCAGGAAGCCTGGCGCATCCGCACTGGCGACCTGCCGACCGACAACGACCCGGTCGAGCTGACCAACCAGAACACCCCGCTGAAGGTCAACGGCAAGCTGTACGCCTGCACCGCCCACAGCAAGGTGCTGGCCCTGGACCCGGACACCGGTGCCGAAATCTGGCGTTTCGACCCGCAGATCAAGAGCCCGGTGGGCTTCAAGGGCTTCGCCCATATGACCTGCCGTGGTGTGTCGTATTACGACGAAAACAACTACGTCAACGTTGACGGCAGCCCGGCGCCGAAAATCAGCGATGCCGGCCAGGCCGTTGCCGTCGCCTGCCCGCGTCGCCTCTACCTGCCGACTGCCGACGCCCGTCTGATCGCCCTCAACGCCGACACCGGCAAGGTCTGTGAAGGTTTCGGCAACCAGGGCGTGATCGACCTGACCACCGGCATCGGCCCGTTCACCGCCGGCGGTTACTACTCCACCTCGCCTGCGGCGATCACCCGCGAACTGGTGATCATCGGCGGCCATGTCACCGACAACGAGTCGACCAACGAGCCGTCCGGGGTGATCCGCGCCTACGACGTGCACGATGGCCGCCTGGTATGGAACTGGGACAGCAACAACCCGGACGACACCGCACCATTGGCGCCGGGCAAGACCTACAGCCGCAACTCGGCGAACATGTGGTCGCTGGCAAGTGTCGACGAAAAACTGGGCATGGTCTTCCTCCCGCTGGGCAACCAGACCCCCGACCAGTGGGGCGCTGATCGCACCCCGGGCGCCGAGAAGTACAGCGCCGGTATCGTTGCGCTGGACCTTGCCAACGGCAAAGTCCGCTGGAACTACCAGTTCACCCACCACGACCTGTGGGACATGGACGTCGGCAGCCAGCCAACCCTGCTCGACCTGAAGACCGCAGACGGCGTCAAACCTGCGCTGATCGCCCCGACCAAGCAAGGCAGCCTGTACGTGCTCGACCGTCGCGACGGTACGCCGATCGTGCCGATCCGCGAAATCCCGGTACCGCAAGGTGCGGTCGAAGGCGATCATACCGCGCCGACCCAGGCCCGCTCGGACCTCAACCTGCTCGGCCCGGACCTGACCGAACAGGCCATGTGGGGCGCCAGCCCGTTCGACCAGATGCTTTGCCGCATCCAGTTCCGCGAACTGCGCTACGAAGGCCAGTACACCCCACCGTCGGTGCAGGGCAGCCTGGTCTACCCGGGTAACGTCGGCGTGTTCAACTGGGGCAGCGTCTCGGTCGACCCGGTCCGCCAGTTGCTGTTCACCAGCCCCAACTACATGGCCTTCGTTTCGAAGATGGTGCCGCGCGCCGAAGTCGCCGCCGGCAGCAAGCGCGAGAGCGAAACCAGCGGTGTGCAGCCGAACACCGGCGCACCCTATGCGGTGATCATGCACCCGTTCATGTCGCCACTGGGCGTACCGTGCCAGGCGCCAGCCTGGGGTTACGTGGCCGGTATCGACCTGACCACCAACCAGGTAGTGTGGAAGCACAAGAACGGCACCAGCCGCGATAGCTCGCCGATCCCGATCGGCCTGCCGATTGGCGTGCCAAGCATGGGCGGCTCGATCGTCACCGCCGGCGGCCTGGGCTTCCTCAGCGGCACCCTGGACCAGTACCTGCGTGCCTATGACAGCAACACCGGCAAGGAACTGTGGAAATCGCGCCTGCCGGCCGGTGGCCAGGCCACGCCGATGACCTACACCGGTAAGGACGGCAAGCAGTACGTGCTGGTGACCGCTGGTGGTCACGGCTCGCTGGGTACCAAGATGGGCGATTACGTAATCGCTTACAAACTGGCTGAGTAGGCCTTAGCTGCCAGCTACAAGCTTCAAGCTGCAAGCACCGCGCTCCTCACGTGCGGCTTGTAGCTTGAAGCTTGAATCTTTGCTCCACCCGCCCCATCTAAGCACCATAGTCATTGAGCAGGTGCGCCATGAGCGATCAGCAGGATCTACCGGAACGTCCCGAGGAAAACGCCGAAGTCGAGCATCTCGAAGCCGCCGAAAACAGCGGCCATAGCCTTGCTTTGCCGGGCCAACAGCTGCCGGACAAGGTCTATATCATCCCGATCCACAACCGCCCGTTCTTCCCCGCGCAAGTATTGCCGGTGATCGTCAATGAAGAACCCTGGGCCGAAACCCTGGACCTGGTCGCCAAGACCCCGCACCACTCCCTGGCCCTGTTCTTCATGGACACGCCGCCGGAAGACCACCGTCATTTCGACACCTCGGCCCTGCCGCTGTACGGCACCCTGGTCAAGGTTCACCACGCCAGCCGCGAGAACGGCAAGTTGCAGTTCGTCGCCCAGGGCCTGACCCGGGTGCGCATCCGTACCTGGCTCAAGCACCATCGCCCGCCTTACCTGGTCGAGGTCGAGTACCCGCATCAACCCAGCGAGCCGACCGACGAGGTCAAGGCCTACGGCATGGCCCTGATCAACGCGATCAAGGAGCTGCTGCCGCTCAACCCGCTGTACAGCGAAGAGCTGAAGAACTACCTCAACCGCTTCAGTCCCAACGATCCGTCGCCGCTGACCGACTTTGCCGCGGCGCTGACCTCGGCCACCGGCAATCAGCTGCAGGAAGTGCTCGACTGCGTACCGATGCTCAAGCGCATGGAAAAAGTCCTGCCGATGCTGCGTAAAGAGGTCGAAGTCGCGCACCTGCAGAACGAGATCTCCGCCGAGGTCAACCGGCAGATCGGCGAGCACCAGCGCGAGTTTTTCCTCAAGGAGCAGCTCAAGGTCATTCAGCAGGAGCTGGGCCTGACCAAAGACGACCGCAGTGCCGACCTCGAACAATTCGAGCAGCGCCTGCAAGGCAAGACCCTGCCCGCAGCCGCACAAAAGCGCATCGACGAAGAGCTGGGCAAGCTGTCGATCCTCGAGACCGGCTCGCCCGAGTACGCCGTCACCCGCAACTACCTGGACTGGGCCACCGCCCTGCCCTGGGGGGTCTACGGCAAGGACAAGCTCGACCTCAAGCACGCGCGCAAGGTGCTCGACCAGCATCACGCCGGCCTCGATGACATCAAGGAACGCATCCTCGAGTTCCTCGCCGTGGGTGCCTACAAAGGCGAGATCAGCGGCTCCATCGTGCTGTTGGTAGGCCCGCCGGGGGTTGGCAAGACCAGCATCGGCAAGTCGATTGCCGAATCCCTGGGCCGACCGTTCTACCGTTTCAGCGTCGGCGGTATGCGCGACGAGGCCGAGATCAAGGGCCATCGCCGCACCTACATCGGCGCCCAGCCGGGCAAACTGGTGCAGGCGCTGAAAGACGTCGAGGTGATGAACCCGGTGATCATGCTCGACGAGATCGACAAGATGGGCCAGAGCTACCAGGGCGACCCGGCCTCGGCGCTGCTGGAAACCCTCGACCCGGAGCAGAACGTCGACTTCCTCGACCATTACCTGGACCTGCGCCTGGACCTGTCCAAGGTGCTGTTCGTGTGCACCGCCAACACCCTCGACTCGATCCCCGGGCCGTTGCTCGACCGCATGGAAGTGATCCGCCTGTCCGGCTATATCACTGAAGAAAAACTGGCCATCGCCAAGCGCCACCTGTGGCCCAAGCAGTTGCAAAAGGCCGGGGTGGCCAAGACCAGCCTGAGCATCAGCGACAGCGCCTTGCGCACGGTGATCGAGGGTTATGCCCGCGAAGCCGGGGTACGCCAGCTGGAAAAACAGCTGGGCAAGCTGGTGCGCAAGGCCGTGGTGCAACTGCTCGAAGATCCCGAGAAAAAGATCAAGATCGGCCCCAAGGACCTCGAAACGTCACTGGGCATGCCGGTGTTTCGCAGCGAACAGGTGCTGACCGGCAAAGGCGTGATCACCGGCCTTGCCTGGACCAGCATGGGCGGCGCTACCCTGCCGATCGAGGCGACGCGCATCCACACCCTCAATCGTGGTTTCAAGCTCACCGGCCAGTTGGGTGAGGTGATGAAAGAGTCCGCTGAAATTGCCTACAGCTACGTCAGCGCCAACCTCAAGCAATATGGCGGTGATCCGAGCTTCTTCAACGAGGCCTTCATTCATCTGCACGTACCCGAAGGCGCCACGCCCAAGGACGGCCCCAGCGCCGGGGTGACCATGGCCAGTGCGCTGCTGTCGCTGGCGCGCGACCAGGCGCCGAAGAAAGGCGTGGCCATGACCGGCGAGCTGACCCTGACCGGCAAGGTCCTGCCGATTGGCGGGGTGCGCGAGAAGGTGATTGCGGCGCGGCGGCAGAAAATCTTCGAGCTGATCCTGCCGGAAGCCAACCGCGGTGATTTCGAAGAATTGCCGGATTACCTCAAGGAGGGTTTGAGCGTGCACTTCGCCAAGCGCTTCAGTGATGTGGCGAAGGTGCTGTTCTAACCCCGGACCATAGATGTGGGAGCGGGCTTGCCCCGCGATCGGGCGCGCAGCGGGCGCAATTCAGGCTTCACCTGGAGTGCTGGCTGTACCGGCCTCATCGCGGGTCAAGCCCGCTCCCACAGACGATGCAGGCCCTTGCCCCGCGATCATCTTCGGTTATGCTGCGCTTTCGTCGCCTATCCGGAGCCATCATGACTGCCGCCCGCCTGCTCGTTCCCCTGGGCCTTGCCCTGCTAGCTGCCTGCGCACAAAAACCTGTGCACAACGTCGAACTGGACAACCAGGCCGACTGCCCGCTGCAACTGCAAAACGGCCAGAACCTCACCCTGACCCTACCGAGCAACCCCAGCACCGGCTATCGCTGGCTGGTGCAGAACCCGGCCGCAGGCATCCTGCGTAGCCTCGGCCCCGAGGTCTACAGCCACCCGGAAGATGCCGGCATCGTCGGTAGCGCCGGGCAATCGGTGTGGCGTTTCCAGGCCCAGGGCGCCGGTGAAGGCCATCTGCTGTTGGTCTACCAGCAACCCTGGGCCCCGGAAGTGCGCCCGGTGCAGACCTTCGACTGCGCAATCACGGTCAAGTAGGCCGCGCTGGTCAGCGGGCCATGCATCCTGGCGCCAGTTTGGCTAAAATGCCGGCCTTTTACCGCCCAACGCCTGGATTGCCCCCGTGAGCAAAGAACCCGACCGCCTTTTCGCCCAGCCCCTTGGCCAGGTGCCCGACTTCGCCTTCAACGAAGACGTGGTGCGGGTGTTCCCGGACATGATCAAGCGTTCGGTGCCCGGTTACCCGACCATTGTCGAGAACCTCGGCGTGCTCGCCGCCCAGTTCGCCCAGCCCAACACCGCCTTGTATGACCTGGGTAGCTCGCTCGGCGCGGTGACCCAGGCGCTGCGCCGGCATGTGCGCAGCGACGGTTGCCGGGTGATTGCCATCGACAATTCGGCGGCCATGGTCGAGCGCTGCCGGCAGTACCTCAATGCCCAGGACTCGATGTTCCAGGAGCTGTTGCCGGTCGAGGTGATCGAAGGCGACATCCTTGCCCTTGAGTTCCAGCCGGCCTCGGTGGTGGCGATGAACTTCACCCTGCAGTTCATTGCCCCCGAACAACGCCTGGAGCTGCTCACACGTATTCGCCAGGCGCTACTGCCGGGCGGTGCGCTGATCCTTTCGGAGAAGCTGCGCTTCGAAGACGCGGATGAACACGCGCTGCTCACCGACCTGCACGTGGCCTTCAAGCGCGCCAATGGCTACAGCGAACTGGAAATTGCCCAGAAGCGCAGCGCCATCGAGAACGTGATGAAGCCCGACAGCCTCGAAGAACACCGCCAGCGCCTGCTGGCGGCTGGTTTCTCCAAGGTTGTGCCCTGGTTCCAATGCCTTAACTTTGCCTCGTTGATTGCCCTGCCATGATTGATCTGTCCCCCCTGGTCCGCCGCTTGGCGGGCACCCCCCTGGCGCAATGGGCGCAAGGCCTGCAAGCGCAACTCGACGCCAAGATGGAAAAAGGTCATGGCGACCTGGAACGCTGGCAAGCGGCGCTGGATGCCTTGCCAGTGCTGGAACCCACGCGCATCGATCTGCAGAACGGCCTCAACCTCGATTGCGACTGCGACGACGACACCCGCGCGCGCATGCAGCAGGCGCTGATGGGCCTGTCGCCGTGGCGCAAGGGGCCGTTCGACCTGTTCGGCGTGCACGTCGACACCGAATGGCGCTCGGACTGGAAGTGGTCGCGCGTCGCCCCGCACCTGGACCTCAAGGGCAAGCGGGTGCTGGATGTCGGTTGCGGTAATGGTTACTACCAGTGGCGCATGCTCGGCGCCGGAGCCGACAGCGTCATCGGCGTCGACCCCAACTGGCTGTTCTTCTGCCAGTTCCAGGCGGTGCAGCGCTACCTGCCGCAGCTGCCGGCCTGGCACCTGCCCTTCGCCCTGGAGGACCTGCCGGCCAACCTCGAAGGTTTCGACACGGTGTTCTCCATGGGCGTGTTCTACCATCGCCGCTCGCCCATCGAGCACCTGCTGGCGCTCAAGGACTGCCTGGTCAAGGGCGGTGAACTGGTGCTGGAAACCCTGGTGATCGAAGGCGACGAAAACCAGGTGCTGGTGCCGGAAGACCGCTACGCGCAAATGCGCAACGTCTGGTTCCTGCCGTCGGTGCCGGCCCTTGAACGCTGGTTGCGCCGTGCCGGTTTCAGCGATGTGCGCTGCGTCGATGTCAGCACCACCAGCATCGAAGAACAGCGCAGCACCGAGTGGATGCGCTACCAGTCGCTCAGCGACTTCCTCGACCCCGACGACCACAGCCGCACCATCGAAGGCCTGCCAGCGCCGCGCCGCGCCGTACTGGTGGCGCGCAAATAAAACAGGCGCCCGTAACGGGCGCCGAAGATTCACCTTTTCCAAAGGAGCTGGGGAGCTTCCAAGGTGAACGGAGCTACTCTTTGGCGACCTGCTTCTGTTTGCTCTCACGCTCGGACTCGGCCACGGCCTGGTCCTTCTTGCCGTGAATCTGCTCCTGGCTGAGGCGGAAGTTTTCCCAGAACTGCCTGGAACGCTCCGCCCCGCCTTCGGCCAGTGCCGCGCTACTGCCCAGGGCCAATACGGCCATCAGCACATACTTGTTCAGGCTCATGTTGCTCACCTCGTGATTGAATTTCAGGACAGTTCAATCTTACGGGGGGCAAGCTAACGCCAAGGTGAGGCGGACATTACAGTGCTGCAAGATTCGCCTTACAGCACGGTCAGCGGATACTCGACAATCAGGCGCACCTCATCGAGGTCCGATTCGAATGCCGTGGCCCGGGTCGTGGCCTGGCGCACGCGCAGCGACAGGTCTTTGAGGCTGCCGGACTGCACCACATACTTCGCCTCGATATCGCGCTCCCAGCGCTTCTGCCCGGTCAGCGGGTTGCCCTCGGCATCGCGGCGCATGTACACGCCGTTGGCATCGGAGTAATCAATGCCGCTGCCGCGCCCGTAGCGGCTCATGAACGACAGGCCCGGCACGCCATAGGCGGCCATGTCGAGGTCGTAACGGAGCATCCACGAGCGCTCTTTCGGCGAGTTGAAGTCGCTGTACTGGATCGAGTTGTCGAGGTAGATCGAGTCGGACTGGCGCAGATAGTCAAAATCGTTGTCACCCTGGTTGCGCTGGTGCGACAAGGCCAGGGTGTGGGCGCCATAGCTGACGCCAACGCGGGCGCTCCAGATGTCGTTGTCGAACGTGCCGAGCAGTTGCTGGCCCTCGTCCTTGGCCTTGTAGTAGTTGAAGCTGGTAAAGCCGGTGAGGTCGCGGGTGATCGGGTACTTGTAGCTGACTCCGGCGTAGTACTGGTCCCAGGCGTCCTTCAGGCGGCTGCTGTAGAGGCTCAGGCTGAGGTTGTCGGTGGCCTGGTAATCGCCGCCGAAATAGCCCAGCCAGGGCGAATCCACGGGGCCGGCGTAGAAAGTCACGAAACCGTCGCGGTTGTTGCTCGACAGCGGCTGGCTCATGGCATGCAGGCGCCCGCCCTGCACTTTCAGGCCGGCCAGGCTGGTGTTCTCCAGGGTCCAGCCGGTGAAGCTTTCCGGCAACAGCCGCGAGTCGCCGAAATGCACCACCGGAGTGGTCGGGAACACGTCACCGAACTTGAGCTCGGTGTCGAACAAGCGCGCCTTGATCGCGCCACCGAGCTTGCTGAAGTTGCTGGCGGTATCGCCATTGCGGTCCACCGGCAGCATGTCGAACGAACTGCGCCCGCCGCTGCGGCCATCGCCGCTGTCGAGCTTGAGGGCGAGCATGGCGTGGGCATCCAGGCCAAAACCGACCGTGCCCTCGGTGTAACCTGACTCGAAGCGGGCGATAAAGGCCTGGGCCCAGGCCTCGGCGTAACCGGCCTTGCCGGTAGGCGATTGCTCACCGTTACGGTAGTCGCGGTTGAAATAGAAGTTACGGCTGAGCACCGTCAGGCTGCTGTCTTCGACAAAGCCTCCGCCTGCGGGCTGGCTGACGGCATTGGCGGTCGCACAACTGGCCAGGGCCAGGGCGCCGGTAAAACAGGCTGTGGATTTGTTCCCCATCTTCAACTCCTGATTATTGGCAGAGATACCCATGGCGCCCGCAATGCGGGCGCCATGGGTATCCTGACAAGGGCTGAATAACCCGAAGATGAGCGGCGAATTACAGTTTCGTCACCTCGGATGCGACCTCCTGCTCTTCATCCTTGCGGTGCGCCCAGTAATACAACGCCGGCAGTACCAGCAAGGTCAGCGCCGTCGACGAGAGAATGCCGCCGATCACCACAGTGGCCAGCGGTCGCTGCACTTCGGCACCGGTGCCGGTGGCCAGGGCCATGGGGATAAAGCCCAGGGACGCCACCAGGGCAGTCATCAACACCGGGCGCAAGCGCGTCAGTGCGCCTTCGTCGATCGCCTGGTGCAGCGAACGACCTTGCTCGCGCAGGCCGCGGATAAAGGCAATCATCACCAGGCCGTTGAGCACCGCGACCCCAGACAGCGCAATAAAGCCCACGCCCGCCGAGATCGACAGGGGGATATCCCGCAGCCACAGGGCAACCACCCCGCCGGTCAGGGCAAACGGAATGCCGGTGAACACCAGCAGCCCGTCCTTGAGGTTGTTGAACATCATGAACAACAGGCCGAACACCAGCAGCAACGCCACTGGCACCACCACTTGCAGGCGCTGCGCCGCCGACTGCAACTGCTCGAACTGACCGCCCCAGCGGGTCCAGTAACCGGCCGGAATGCTCACCTGGCTGTCGATGCGCGCCGCCGCCTCGTCGACGAACGAGCCAATATCGCGACCGCGCACGTTGGCGCTGACCACCACCAAGCGCTTGCCATCTTCACGGCTGACCTGGTTGGGGCCCTGCACCAGCTCAAGGCTGGCGACATCGCCCAGGGTGATAAAGCCGATCTGGCCGCCACTGCCGCTGCTGGCCGGCACCGGTATCAACAACTGCGACAGGCCGTCGATATCGGTACGCAGGGTGTCGGACAAGCGCACCACCATGTCGAAACGCCGATCGCCTTCATACAAGGTCCCGGCCTGGCGACCGCCAACGGCCACGGCGATGGTGTCCTGCACATCGCCGACGTTGAGCCCATAGCGCGCGGCTTTGTCGCGGTCAACGTCGATGGTCAGCACCGGCAGCCCCGAGGTCTGCTCGACCTTCACTTCCGAGGCGCCCGGCACCGCCTGCAAGGTACTGGCGATCTTCGCCGCAGTGCTGTTGAGCACCGCCATGTCGTCGCCAAACACCTTCACCGCAACATCACTGCGCACCCCGGAAATCAGCTCGTTGAAGCGCAACTGGATCGGCTGCGACAACTCATAGTTGCTGCCCGGCACCCGCGCGCTGGCACGCTGGATATCGGCGATCAGTTGCTCGCGGCTCTTACCCGGATCGGGCCATTGCTCTTGTGGCTTGAGCATCACGTAGCTGTCGGAAATATTCGGCGGCATCGGGTCCGAGGCGATTTCGGCGGTACCGGTGCGGGCGAACACCCGCTCTACCTCCGGCACCTGGCTGAGCACGCTTTGCTCCAGGCGCTGCTGCAACTGCACCGACTGGCTCAGGCTGGTGCCGGGCACGCGCAGGGCCTGCAGGGCAAAGTCGCCCTCGCTCAGGCTCGGCACGAACTCGCTGCCCATGCGGCTGGCCAGCACACCCGAAAGCAGCACGGTAATCGCGGCGAGGGAGAACGCCAGCGGGCGATGGCTCATGACCCATTTGAGCAGCGGCGCATAACCACGCTTGGCGCTGCGCATCAGCAGGTTCTCGTCTTCCTTGACCTTGCCGGTGACGAACAGGGCGATGGCCGCCGGCACGAAGGTCACCGACAGCAGCATGGCGCCGAGCAAGGCGATGACCACGGTGAAGGCCATCGGGTGGAACATCTTGCCCTCGACCCCGCTCAGGGCAAAGATCGGCAGGTACACCACCATGATGATCAACTGGCCGAAAATCAGCGGCCGGCGTGCTTCGCGGGCGGCATTGAACACTTCGTGCAGGCGTTCGGAACGGGTCAGCAGGCGGCCGTGATGCTGCTGGGCATGGGCCAGGCGCCTGATCGCGTTTTCAACGATCACCACGGCGCCATCGACGATGATGCCGAAGTCCAGCGCGCCCAGGCTCATCAGGTTGGCACTGACCTTGTTGCTGAACATGCCGGTGAAGGTGAACAGCATCGACAACGGGATGACCATGGCGGTGATCAGCGCCGCACGGATGTTACCGAGGAACAGGAATAGAATGACGATGACCAGGATCGCGCCTTCGATGAGGTTCTTCTTCACCGTGGCAATGGCCTTGTCGACCAGGTTGGTGCGGTCGTAGACGGTGATCGCGCTCACCCCTGGCGGCAGCGAGCGGTTGACCTCTACCAGCTTTTGCGCCACCGCCTGGGACACCGTGCGGCTGTTCTCGCCGATCAGCATGAACACCGTGCCGAGCACCACTTCGCGGCCGTTCTCGGTTGCCGCGCCGCTGCGCAGCTCACGACCGATACCGACCTCGGCGACATTGCGCACGCGGATCGGCGTGCCGTCGACGTTGGCCAGGACGATATTGGCAATGTCATCGAGACCGGCCAGTTGCCCCGGCGCGCGGATCAGCAACTGCTCGCCACGGCGCTCGATATAGCCGGCGCCGACGTTGGCGTTGTTGCGTTCAAGGGCGGTGAGCAGGTCGCCCAGGGTCAGCTTGTAGGACGCCAGCCGTTTGGGGTCTGGGGCAATCTGGTATTCCTTGGCGAAACCGCCGATGGTGTTGATCTCCGCCACCCCGCGCACGTTGCGCAGTTGCGGCTTGATGATCCAGTCCTGGATCTCGCGCAGGTCGGTCGGCGTGTACGGGCTGCCATCGGCCTTGCGCGCATCGTCAGCCGCTTCGACGGTCCACAGGAAAATCTCGCCAAGGCCGGTGGAGATCGGCCCCATGGCCGCTTCAACGCCTTCGGGCAATTGTTCACGTGCCTGCTGCAGGCGCTCGTTGACCAGTTGCCGGGCAAAGAACAGGTCGGTGCCTTCTTCGAAAATCACCGTCACCTGCGACAGGCCCGAGCGCGACAGCGAACGGGTCTGTTCCAGCCCCGGCAAGCCGGCCATGGCGGTTTCGATGGCGAAGGTAATGCGTTGCTCGGTTTCCAGCGGCGAAAAGCCCGCGGCCTGGGTGTTGATCTGCACCTGGACGTTGGTGATGTCCGGCACGGCGTCGATCGGCAGCTTCTGGTAGCTGGCAACCCCAAGCCCAGCCATCAGCAGCACCGCCAGCAGCACCATCAGGCGCTGTTCGATGGCAAATTGTATGAGGCGTTCGAACATGTGAGCTTCCCGGTCAGTGGGCGTGTTCGGCGCTGGCCTTGCCCAGCTCCGACTTGAGGATGAAGCTGCCCTGAGCCGCTACTTGCTGGCCGGCTTGCAGGCCCTTGCGAATCTCGACGAAACCGTTGGCACTGGCGCCCGGCTCAACCGCCTGGGCGATAAAGCCTTCAGCAGTGCGCACGAACACCGTGGGCTTTTCTTCCAGGGTCTGCAGGGCTTGGTCCGGTACGCTGAGGGCGGCGGCATACTGCTCGGTGGGCACCTGCACGGCGACAAACAAGCCGGGGCGCCAGGCCCCTTGCGGGTTGTCGAGGGTGACGCGCACGGCGGCGGTACGGGTCTGTTCACCGAGCAGGCTGCCGACATGAGTAACCGTGCCACTCACCTGCTGGCCCAGCTCGCTGGCAACGATGGTCACCGGCATGCCGGCGCGCACCTTGGGCAGGTCACGGGGCGCCACGCCGAAAGTCGCCCAGACCCGTGACAGGTCCGAAAGGGTGAAGGCGGCGCTGGTTTCGTTGACCACCTCGCCCGGCACCAAGTGCTTCTCGACGATTTGCCCGGCAAACGGTGCGCGCAACTCGTAGCGGTTGCCGCCGGCCAGCACAACACTGCCGCTCAGGGCGCTGATCTTCTGCCGGGCATTGGCCTGGGCGATTTCTGCCTCTTGCAGGGCCTGGCGCGCCTGCTGGTAATCCTGCTCGGCGGAAATGCCCTCTTGCCACAGGTCCTTCTCGCGCTGGTAGCTGCTGCGCGCCAGTTCCAGGCGGCGCTGGCTGGCCGCCAGTTCACTGCGCTGCTCGGAGATCTGCGGGCTGGCGATCACCGCCAACAGATCGCCGGCCTTGACCTGCTGGCCGAGCACCACGGCGACCGACTCGACCACCCCGGCTGCGCGCGGCACCAGGTGCGCGGTGCGGTCTTCGTCGAAACGGATCTCGCCGGGCAGCGCCAGGCTGCGCTGCAGTTGGCGCGGGGCAACGGCGGCCAGCTCGATACCGGCGAGATCTATCTGCTCCTGGCTTAGGGTCAGCGCGCCCTCCTCTTCATGACCTTCTTCGGCTTGTTCCGCTTGGCCATGTTCCTCTTCTTCATGATCGCCTTCGGCATGGGCGTGGGCGGCGGCAGGGGCGGCGGCAACCGGGCCGCCCTGGCGCGCCAGCAGCACGCCCAGGCCCAGGCCGAGCAGCAGGGCCGCGACCAGCAGCGTGATGGACTTGTTGTTCATGCAGGTTCCTCAGCAAAGTGTCGGGTGATGGTCGCGATCAGCGACTGGCGAGGCTCAGGTCGCCAAAGATCCGTTCCAGGCGCACCCGTGCCTCGCTGCTCTGGGCCTGGGCCTGCAGGTATTGCAGGCGCGCAGCCACCAGGGTGCGTTGGGCGTCGAGTACATCAAGGAAGGCGAACTTGCCGCGCTCGAAGCCGCGGGTGGCGGCATCCAGCGCCTGCTGCGCCGAAGGCAGGATCGAGCGGTCGAAGGTCTGCACCTCGCTGGCCGCCGTGCTCCACTGTGCCAGGGCCTGGACCACTTCGCTGCGCAGGCGCAGTTCGGCGCCATTGCGCTGGTCCCGGGCCTGGTCGGCGCGCCGGGCAGCGGCCAGCACATTGCCCTGATTGCGATCGAACAAAGGAATCGGCACCGAAAGCCCGACCACATTGATGCGCTCGCGGTCGGTTTCGCTGTACTGGCTGCCGACGCTGACCGTCAGGTCGGGAATACGCTGGCTGCGGGCCAGGCCCAGGGCGGCTTCGCGCTGGTCGATCTGCAGGCGGGCAAGGCGCAAGTCGGCCGTCTGCTCCAGGCGATCGAGCAGCAGTGTGCGGCTGGGGATGTCGTTGTTCGCCTGCAGGCCGCCGTCAACGCGGCTGAACTGCACCCTGGCAGCGCCAGTGACGGCGGCCAGTTGCTGGTAGGCAACGGTCAGCGCCTGCTCGGCGCGGCCCTGCTCCAGGCGCACTTCTGACAGTTGCACCTGGGCGCGGGTAGCCTCGACCGGCGAGGCGCTACCGGCCCTGACCCGGCCTTGCACCACTTGCAGCGCACGCTCGCTCAGGCGCAACGACTGCTCGGCCAGTTGCAAGCCTTCCTGGGCTTGGGCAGCGGCCTGGAAGGCAGCAATAACCTCGGCCCGCAGCACGTTGCGCTGGCGTTCCAGTTCCAGCGCCGCCAGCTCGGCATCGCGGCCGGCAACGTCCAGGCGCGCCCCCCGTTTGCCGCCCAGCTCGAACAGCTGGCTGACGCCAACGGTGGTGGTCTGCGAGCCTTTGCGGGTGTCTTCCACTTCCCAGCTCAGTTGCGGGTTGGGCAGTACACCGGCCTGGCGCCGCTCGCCTTCGGCAATGTCGATGCCCCAACGCGCCGCAGCCAGCTCGGGGTTGTTGTCACGGGCCGTCTGCAGCGCCGATTCCAGCGTTAATACGGGCTCCTGCGCCAGGGCCAGCGACGGCAAGGCCAGCAACAACAGGGCCAGCAATAGTCGGCCAGGGCCTGTGCCTGGCCGCTCCAGGGTGCAGAACATGGCGGACTCCTGCGCCGTGATCGGAGCCCGCACTCTAGTAATCGGGGTTTATCGCCAGGATGACTCAAGTATTACAAATCTGTAATCCAGGCAAACCGCAGGCGCGGATGGCTTAGTATCCGCCGCTCAATGCACTCCAGCGCTTGACCTTACAGTTACTACAGGGTTGAGAATCAGCGCCTTTCACTGCCAACGAGTCATCCCATGCGTCTACTGATTGTCGAGGACGAACTGCGCACCGCCGAATACCTGCAACAGGGCCTGCGCGAAAACGGCTACATCGTCGATTGCGCCCACACTGGCGCCGACGGCCTGCACCTGGCGCGCCAGCAGGCCTATGACCTGGTGATTCTCGACGTCAACCTGCCCGAGCTCGATGGCTGGACCGTGCTGCAGCGCCTGCGCGCCGAGTCCAGCACGCGGATCATGATGCTCACCGCCCACGGCCGCCTGGCCGATCGGGTCAAGGGCCTGGACCTGGGCGCCGACGATTACCTGCTCAAGCCCTTCGAGTTCCCCGAACTGCTGGCGCGCATCCGCAGCCTGTTGCGGCGCAACGACCAGGCCCTGCAACCGAATACCCTCAAGGTCGCCGACCTGGAGCTGGACCCCAGCCGCCACCGCGCCTACCGCAGCGGCCAGCGCATCGACCTGACCGCCAAGGAGTTCGCCCTGCTGCACCTGCTGATGCGCCAGAGCGGCGAGGTACTGTCGCGCACACAGATCATTTCGCTGGTCTGGGACATGAACTTCGACTGCGACACCAACGTGGTGGAAGTGTCGATCCGCCGCCTGCGGGCGAAAATCGACGATCCTTTCGACAACAAGCTGATCCACACCCTGCGCGGCGTCGGCTACGTACTTGAGGCCCGCGAATGAAACCTGCGCGCCTGTCGCTGCGCCTGGGCCTGAGCGTCAGCCTGATGGGCGCGGCGCTGGTGCTGCTGCTCGCATGCCTTGCGGTATTTGCCCTCGACCATGAGCTGGACAGCCGTGCACGCAAGCACCTGGCCAACAAGATGGCGCAGATCGAACACAGCCTGACGATTGACCTCAAGGCCGCCGACCTGGGCACGCCGGTGCATCCGTTGCTGGATGTGGTCATGGGCCACGACAACCTGAGCCTGAGCGTCATTGCCCTGACCGGCCGTCACTCAGCCCTGCTCACTCTAGGCCCGGCCCTGGAAGCCAACGCCTTGCTGCAGATCGAAAGCGGCCCGCACCTGGCTTTCAGCCCCTGGCGCGACCAGGACGGCGAACACCTGCTCACCGCCTCGCGGCTGATGCGCTTGCAGGACGGCACCCTGGTGCGGGTACTGCTGACGGTCAACCGCGCCGACGACCATGCCCTGCTCCAGGCCTACCTGGGCTCGACCCTGTGGGCCTTGCCGCTGCTGCTGGTGCTGATCGGCCTGGGCGCCTGGAAGCTGGTCCAGCGCGGGCTGCTGCCATTGCGCCGTTTTCGCCGGGTGGCCGAACAGGTCTCGGCGCAAACCCTCAGCCACCGCCTGCCGGAAACCGGCCTGCCGCAAGAACTGGGCGACCTGGCCGGTGGTATCAACATCATGCTCGACCGCCTGGACGACGGCGTGCAGCGGTTGTCGCAGTTTTCCGACGACCTTGCCCATGAACTGCGCACGCCCATCGGCAACCTGATGGGCAAGGCCCAGGTCACCCTGACCCGCGAGCGCTCCAACGAGCAATACCGTGAAGCGCTGGAAAACAGCATCGAAGAGCTGACCCGGCTGAACCGCATCATCAACGACATGCTGTTCCTCGCCCAGGTCAGCCAGCCGCAGGCGCAGGTGCCGCTCAAGCCGGTGGTGCTGGCCGACGAGGTGCAGCGGGTTTGCGAGCTGTTCGAATGCAACGCCGAGCAAAAAGGTATTGCCCTGCGCGTACAGGGCTGGGGCACGGTGATGGGGGATCGCTTGATGGTGCAGCGGGCGCTGTCGAATCTGCTCAGCAATGCGATTCGCCATGGCGATGAGGGCCAGCCGATCAACATCGCGATTGAACGCCGCGACGGCTCGGTGTGGGTATCAGTGGAAAATCGCGGTCCCGGTATTGCCGCGATGCATTTGCCGCACCTGTTCGAGCGCTTTTACCGCGTGGGCTCGGGGCGCTCGCGCCTGGAAGGCGGTACCGGGCTGGGGCTGGCAATCGTGCGCTCGATCATGCAGGTGCATGGCGGGCGGGTTGAGGTGCAGAGCGAGCTGCAGGGGGTGACGCGGTTTAGCCTGGTGTTTGCCGATACTACCGAATAAATGAACCTACACCCAATCGTGTGGGAGCTGGCTTGCCAGCTCTCACAGGATTGGCGTCGAATCTGTCAGTGCCGGCTGGCGGCCAGAATCAGCGCCTTCATCTCCGCCACCGCCGACTTGAAGCCAACGAACAGCGCATGGGCCACCAGCGCATGGCCGATGTTCAGTTCGTTGATGCCCTTGATCGCCGCCACCGCTTCAACGTTGTGGTAATGCAGGCCGTGACCGGCATTGACGATCAGGCCCTGGCCGAGCCCAAAGGCTACGCCGTCGGCCACGCGCTTGAGCTCTTCAGCCACTTCGCTCGGGGTTTGCGCATCGGCATAACGGCCAGTGTGCAGCTCGATGGCCGGCGCACCGACACGGCGCGAGGCTTCGATCTGACGCTCGTCGGCATCGATGAACAAGGACACTTCCGCGCCCAGGCGCGACAGGCGCTCAACCGCAGCCTTGATCCGTGCTTCCTGACCGGCGACGTCCAGGCCGCCTTCGGTGGTCAGCTCCTGACGGGTTTCCGGGACCAGGCAGATGTGCGCCGGGCGAATGCGCTCGGCAAACACCATCATTTCTTCGGTGACGCCCATTTCGAAGTTCATGCGCGTCTGCAGCACATCCTTGAGCAGCAGCACGTCACGCTCCTGGATGTGCCGGCGGTCTTCGCGCAAGTGCACGGTAATGCCATCGGCACCGGCTTCTTCGGCGTCCAGCGCGGCTTTGACCGGGTCCGGGTAGCGGGTACCACGCGCCTGGCGCAGGGTCGCCACGTGGTCGATGTTCACGCCGAGCAGCATGCGGTTGCTTTGAGTCACGAAGAGGCTCTCCTGAAGATTGAGCCCCACAGCATACGACGTTGTTCAGCGCTTGCGAAACAGTTCGCGACTGACCAGCGGCCGACCTCCCAGGTGCACGGCCAGGGCCTGGCGCATCAGGCGCTTGGCGGCGCCCAGAGCACCGGGGATTTCCCAGGCGGCTTCAGCCATGGCCAATAGCTCGGCACCGTTGAACAGCCCCGGCTGCAACAGGTAGACGCGCTCGAGCCCGGCATCGACCTGCAAGCGGTACAGGCCATCGACCGCCAGCGGATCGCCGTTGACGTCGTGATCGAGGGCGAAGGCATAGCCCAGTTCGTCCAGCAGGCGCCACTCGAACGCCCTCAGCAGCGGCTCCAGCGGGCGACCGGCGGCCAGCGCCTGCAAGGTCGCCGCATAGTGTTCGAATACCACCGGATGCGGGTCTTCAGCCGGCAGCAGGCGAATCAGCAGCTCGTTGAGGTACAGCCCGCTGAACAGCGCATCGCCGTGCAGCCAGGCAGCGACACCGACGCTGTCCAGACGGCCGACGTTCTTCAGCTCGCCGCGGCCGCGAAACTCGACTTCAAGCGGGACGAACGGCCGCACCTGGCTGCCGCCTTTGCCACGGGCACGGCGCATGACCGCGCGCAGGCGTCCTTGCGGGGTGAGGAAATCCACCAGCGCGCTGGTTTCACGGTAGGCCCGGCTGTGCAGCACGTAGGCCGGTTGGCCAACTGGCAGTTCCATGAGCGGCGCTTCAGAAAAGGTTCGACCCGGCAACGGACGCTACCGGGCCTGGAGCGATCAGAGGTCGCCGTAGCCCAGCGAGCGCAGGGCGCGCTCATCGTCGGACCAGCCACCCTTGACCTTGACCCAGAGGTTGAGCATGACCTTGGCGTCGAACAGCACTTCCATGTCCTTGCGCGCCTCGGAGCCGATGCGTTTGATCCGCTCGCCCTTGTCGCCAATGATGATCTTCTTCTGGCCGTCACGCTCGACCAGGATCAGCGCATGGATGTGCAGGATCTTGCCCTGCTGCTTGAACTCTTCGATCTCGACGGTGATCTGGTACGGCAGCTCGGCGCCGAGTTGGCGCATGATCTTCTCGCGCACCAGTTCCGCGGCCAGGAAGCGGCTGCTGCGGTCGGTGATCTGGTCTTCCGGGAAGAAGTGCTCGTTTTCCGGCAGGTGTTTGGCGATCAGCCCTTCCAGCGCTTCGAGGTTGTGCCCCTGCTGGGCCGAGATCGGCACGATCTCGGCGTTCGGCAGTTGCTCCTGCAGCCATTGCAGGTGCGGGATCAGGTCGGCTTTCTCTTCGATCCGGTCGGTCTTGTTGATCGCCAGGATCACCGGGCCCTGCACGTACTGCACGCGCTCGAGCACCAATTGGTCTTCGTCGGTCCATTTGGTGCGGTCAACCACGAAGATCACCACGTCGACGTCCTTGAGGGCAGCCGAAGCGGTCTTGTTCATGTAACGGTTGAGCGCCTTTTCGTTGCTCTTGTGCATGCCCGGGGTATCGACGTAGATCGCCTGCACATCACCTTCGGTCTTGATCCCGAGCATGTTGTGGCGGGTGGTCTGCGGCTTGCGCGAGGTGATTGCGAGCTTTTGCCCAAGGATGTGGTTGAGCAGGGTCGACTTGCCGACGTTCGGGCGGCCGACAATGGCGACATAGCCGCAGCGGGTAGTGTTGGTATCAGTCATTGCCATTCTCCACGCCCAGGGCGATCAGTGCTGCGGCGGCCGCGACTTGCTCGGCGATACGCCGGCTGACGCCTTGCCCTCGGCTTTTTTCAGTCAAAAGGGTCACTTCGCATTCGACGAAAAACGTCCGGCAATGGGGTTCACCTTGAATATCCACCACTTCGTAGCGCGGCAGTTCGCAGGCCCGCGACTGCAGGAATTCCTGCAGACGGGTTTTCGGGTCCTTGTTGGTATCGACCAGGGTCAGGCTTTCGAATTCACCCGCCAGCCATGCCAGTACCCGCTCGCGAGCGGTCTGCATGTCCGAATCCAGGTAGATGGCGCCAATCAGCGCCTCCAGGGCATCGGCCAGGATCGACTCGCGGCGAAAACCGCCGCTTTTCAGCTCGCCCGAACCCAGGCGCAGGTATTCGCCCAGGTCAAAGCCCCGGGCCAGTACCGCCAGGGTCTCGCCCTTGACCAGCCGCGCACGCAGGCGCGACAGCTGGCCTTCGCGGGCCTGGGGGAAGCGCTCGAACAGCGCTTCACCGGCGACGAAGTTGAGGATCGCATCGCCGAGGAACTCGAGGCGTTCGTTGTTGCGCCCGGCAAAACTGCGGTGCGTCAGGGCCAGCAGCATCAGCTCCTGGTTCTTGAAGGTGTAGCCGAGCTGGCGCTCGAGGCGGCTCAAGGAAACGCTCACAGTGTACCCACGCGCAGTTCGTGGCCGAAATTCAGCCCGCACGCCTGGGCGCGGGGCTCACACTTTGCAACTCGGTACGCCGCCATCGGGGCTACCGTCGGATTTAACGCATTGTTCAAATCAACATCCTGAAAGACTGTTTGGCTCATGCTCGCTGGCCGGGGTGGTCGGTTGAATCCAGGCTTCCCTGAACACAGCCTATGCCAGAAACGCATTCGGCGCTGTCCCAGGACAGCGCCGTTGTGGTGTTACTTGATCAGGCCGACCCGCGACAGGTTCGGGAAGTGGCTCAGTTTAGGCTCTGGCCAGCTCATCCAGACCGCGAAGGCCTTGCCGACGATGTTCTGGTCCGGGACCATGCCGTGCAGTTCCTTGGGAATGTTGGGATCATCCCAGTAACGGCTGTCGTTGGAGTTGTCGCGGTTGTCGCCCATCATGAAGTAATGGCCGGCCGGGACTGTCCATTGCTGGTCAGGCGGCATGCGGTAGCGGCTCATTTCCTTGCGGATCAGGTGCTCGGCTTCACCGAGCTTTTCCTTGTACAGCTCGGCGCTGCCCAGGGTACCCGGCTCAGTGCCGACCAGCTGCTCGGCGATCGCCTGACCGTTGACGAACAGCTTCTTGTCGCTGGTGTAGCGAATCTGATCGCCCGGCAGGCCAACCACACGCTTGATGTAGTTGACGTTCGGGTCGCTCGGGTAGCGGAACACCATGACATCGCCGCGCTGCGGATCACCCACCTCGATGACCTTCTTGTCGATCACCGGCAGGCGGATCCCGTAGGAGAACTTGTTCACCAGGATGAAGTCGCCCACTTCCAGGGTCGGCTTCATCGACCCCGAAGGAATCTGGAACGGCTCGATCAGGAACGAGCGCAGCACCAGGACGATGAACAGCACCGGGAAGAACGATTTACCGTACTCGACCAGCAACGGTTCCTTGTTCAGGCGCTCGACCACTGCCATTTCTGGCTGGCTGACGCTGCCCTGATAGTTGGCGATCGCCGAACGCCGGCGCGGGGCCAGGAACAGCAGGTCGACCAGGGCCAACAGACCGCAGACGGCGACGGCGATGACAAGCAACAGCGGGAAATTTAGCGACATAGGACCTAACTATCCAACCTGAGCACGGCGAGGAAGGCTTCTTGTGGGATTTCCACGTTGCCGACCTGTTTCATGCGTTTCTTACCGGCCTTCTGCTTCTCCAACAGCTTGCGCTTACGGCTAACGTCACCACCGTAGCATTTGGCCAGTACGTTCTTTCTGAGCGCCTTGACAGTCGTACGCGCAACAATCTGCCCGCCAATGGCGGCCTGGATTGCCACATCGAACATCTGCCGAGGAATCAGTTCCTTCATCTTCTCGGTCAATGCGCGGCCCTTGTAGTGCGCATTGTCGCGGTGCACGATCAGCGCCAGGGCGTCGACCTTGTCACCGTTGATCAGTACATCGAGCTTGACCAGGTTAGCCGACTGGTAGCGGTCGAAATGATAGTCCAGCGAGGCGTAGCCGCGGCTGGTGGACTTCAGGCGGTCGAAGAAGTCCAGTACCACTTCGTTCATCGGCAGGTCGTAGCGTACTTGCACCTGCGAGCCGAGGAACTGCATGTCGCGCTGTACGCCACGCTTCTCGATGCACAGGGTAATGACGTTGCCCAGGTGCTCCTGCGGCACCAGGATGGTGGCCGAAACGATCGGCTCACGGAAGTCTTCGACCGAGGACACGTCCGGCAGCTTCGACGGGTTGTCGACGTAGATGGTTTCGCCGGTCTTGAGCTTGACCTCGAAGATTACGCTCGGCGCGGTGGTGATCAGGTCCAGGTCGTACTCGCGCTCCAGGCGCTCCTGGATGATCTCCATGTGCAGCATGCCGAGGAAGCCGCAACGGAAGCCGAAGCCCAGGGCGTCGGAGCTTTCCGGCAGGTACTGCAGCGACGAGTCGTTCAGGGTCAGTTTCTGCAATGCATCACGAAAATCTTCGAAATCATCGGAACTGACCGGGAACAGACCGGCATACACCTGCGGTTGAATGCGTTTGAAGCCTGGCAGCACCTCGACCTCGGGGGTCGTGCTCAGGGTCAGGGTGTCACCCACCGGCGCGCCGTGAATGTCCTTGATGCTGGCGATGATGAAGCCTACTTCGCCGGCCTTGAGATCGGCGGTCTGGGTGTGCTTGGGGGTGAACACACCGACGCTGTCGACCAGGTGGACCTTGCCGGTGGACTTGACCAGGATCTTGTCGCCCTTCTTCACCCGGCCGTGACGGACACGCACCAGGGAGACAACGCCCAGGTAGTTGTCGAACCAGGAGTCGATAATCAGCGCCTGCAGCGGCGCCTCGATGTCACCGGTAGGCGCCGGGATGGTGTGCACCAGGCGCTCGAGCACCTCGTCGACGCCCATGCCGCTCTTGGCGCTGCAGGCCACGGCGTCGGTGGCGTCGATACCGATGATCTTCTCGATCTCGTCCTTGACCTTGTCCGGGTCGGCCTGGGGCAGGTCCATCTTGTTCAGTACCGGCATGACCTCAAGGCCCTGCTCGATGGCGGTGTAGCAGTTGGCGACCGACTGGGCTTCTACACCCTGGCCGGCGTCGACCACCAGCAAGGCACCTTCACAGGCCGCCAGCGAGCGGCTGACTTCGTAGGTGAAGTCAACGTGGCCAGGGGTGTCGATGAAGTTCAGCTGATAGGTTTTGCCGTCCTGCGCCTTGTAGTGCAGGGTGACGCTGTGGGCTTTGATGGTGATACCGCGTTCACGCTCCAGGTCCATGGAATCGAGTACCTGGGCCTCCATTTCACGCGCTGTCAGGCCACCGCACATCTGAATGAAGCGGTCGGCCAGGGTCGACTTGCCATGGTCAATGTGGGCGATGATGGAGAAATTGCGGATATGACTCAAATCACTCACGGGTCAACACTCAAAAAGGCTGCGGGCCGGACGCCCACCGAAAAATAGCCGGGAATTGTACCTGAAGCTTGACGTTGGCGTCACGTGAACTGTGGGTACCGCGATTGTGGGAAATCGGTGCATGCCCCGGGAAACCTGCGCGGCGCCCAGAAAAAAGGGCAGCCGAGGCTGCCCTTTTCTGCTCAAGCCGGCTTATTCAGCCAGTTTGAAGGTGATGAAGCTGGCGCGGCCCTGACGCAGGACGCGCATCGACACCGACCGGTTCTTCGGCAGCTCTTTGGCGATTTCGGTGAACTGCTTGGCCGAAAGGATCGCCTGGTTGTTCAGATGACTGATGACGTCCCCCGGACGCAGGCCGATCAGCGCTGCCGGACCGTCCTGGACTTCCTTGATGACCACGCCGCCCTTGAGCTCGAGGGACTTCTTCTGCTCGGCGGTCAGGTCGGCCACCGACACACCCAGGCGGTTGCTGCTGCGCTCGACGCCGCCATTGGCGTTGGTGGTGATGTCGGCATCTTCATCCGGCAGTGCGCCGATGGTGATGTCCAGCGACTGGCGTTTGCCATTGCGGATGATGTCGAGCTTGGCCTTGGCGCCATCCTTGAGGCCACCGACCAGGTGCGGCAGGTCGGCAGACATGACGATCGGCTGACCGTTCATGCTCAGGATCACGTCACCGACCTGCAGGCCACCCTTGGCGGCCGGGCCATCTTCCAGCACCTGGGCGACCAGGGCACCGGCCGGCTTGTCGAGACCGAAGGACTCAGCCAGGTCCTTGTTGACCTCCTGAATCACCACGCCCAGCCAGCCGCGGCTGACCTTGCCGTCTTTCTTCAGCTGATTGGAAACATCCAGCGCGACATCGATCGGGATGGCGAACGACAGGCCCATGAAGCCACCGGAACGGGTGAAGATCTGCGAGTTGATACCCACCACTTCGCCGTTCATGTTGAACAGCGGGCCACCGGAGTTACCCGGGTTGATCGCCACGTCGGTCTGGATGAATGGCACGTAGGTGTCGTTGGGCAGGGTGCGGCCCTTGGCACTGACGATACCTTTGGTCACCGAATGGTCGAAGCCGAACGGCGAACCGATGGCCAGCACCCACTCACCGACCTTGAGCTTCTCGGAGTCACCCAGCTTGACGGTCGGCAGGTCCTTGCCTTCGACCTTGAGCAGGGCCACGTCGGTGCGCGGGTCGGTGCCGACCAGCTTGGCCTGCAGCTCGCTGCGGTCCGACAGGCGGACGATGATCTCATCGGCGTCGGCGACCACATGGTTGTTGGTCAGCACGTAACCGTCGCTGGAGATGATGAAGCCCGAACCCAGCGATTGCGCTTCACGCTGGCGGTCACCGCGCGGCGAACGCGGCGTCTGCGGCATGTTGCGCTCGAAGAATTCGCGGAACATCGGCGGCAGGCCTTCAAGATCAGGCATCTGCCCGGCGGCGTACTTGCGGTCCGGCAGTTTCTGCTTGGTACTGATGTTCACCACCGCAGGCGAGGCCTGCTCGACCAGGGTGGTGAAGTCCGGCAGGGCTTCGGCCTGGGCGGTGAGCACCTGACCGAGCATGAACACGGCGGCGACCATCGATAGGTAGGTTTTCAAGCGTGGTATTGACATACGGCTCCCGTCACAACGAGCGTGGTTAGCAGTAGGGACCTGCAGAAGCAGGAAAGGCCAGCCCCCGAAAGGACTGACCTATAGAAAAATTCTGGAGTTTTTGCAAACTGCAAAGCTTGCCAATCATGTCAGCCAAGCAATCCTCGACCTGTCAGCCTCATTGCCTGCGCCTCATTTTTTAGCCTGGGCATACTGGGCGCGCATGGACAGCGCAATGCGTTCGGCGGTGCCGATAGGGATCTCGCCCACCACAGTCACCATCATTTCGCCCTGGGGCGTGGTCAGGCGCCGCGAGACGGCAACCGTCGGGCCCAGCTGCGTGCGGATATCGGCGGCCGAGCCTTTGTCGAGGGCTTCGACGAACACCGAAAAGCGCGCCAGGCCGTCGTCGTACATCAGGCTGCTAACGGCATTCTTGCTTTGCGGGTCCTTGCGCACGGAGCTGGTGATCAGCTCGAATCCAGGTGGCAACCAGTCCGATCGCCAGCCGGTGACAGGTTGTGCAGCCTGCGCGGTCAGTTGGGCAACCGGCTTGCAGATGCCACTGGCCTTGAGCTGTTCATCGCTTGGTGCGACGGCGGTATTCAGGCGAGTGAACTGGAAACGCTCGAGCAATCGCCCACCGTCGTCGAGCATCAACGACTTGAGCGGCAGCCCGGTCTCTTTATCCAGATGCAGCTCGAAGGCATAGCGGTGTTGATCACGCGGGGTAAGGGTGACGATTACCGCTTCACGGTCGGCCACCCGCGATTTGCCGGCGACCCCGAGGTCGTACCAGCTCATCAGTTTCAGAGGATCAAGCACTCGCGCCGCAGACTCCGGCGTGTTGGCCACTCCCGGTACCAGGGCCCCGCTTACGCACTGGGTCTGCCCGTCGACACGCACGACTTCCTGGGCCGAGCCATCGAGCTGCAACAGCCGCTCGCTGACTTTGCCGCTCTGGACGCGATGCCAGATGTCGTGGGTGGAGAAGCTACCGTTACGCTCGTAAACGAAAGTACCCTGATAACTCTGCTGTTGCTCGGCCTGGGCCAGACGCTTGAGCCAGTCACCTGCCTGCGCAGAGGAGTTGGCGGCAAGGGCCGGTAGCGTCAACCAGCCACCCAGCAGCAGCGGTATGAGAGGTAGCGCGCGCATGATCCTCCTTACTTAGCGATTTTCCAGGCTGGCTGCACGTGCATACGGCAGAGCGCTCTCGGTACCCTTGAGGGCTGCTTCCTGAGCATGCTGACGCAGGTAGCCAGGCAGACGCTGGTCGTGCCAGCCGGTTTGCCCCTGCAGCACGCCATTGGCCATCGGGCCTGGCTGTTCTGCACTTTCACTATAGCCTGCCAATACGGCCGGGCCCTGTGCTTGTGGCAAGCTCAGGCCTTGCTGCGCCGGTTGTTGGGCAGCCAGCTGGGCACCGCTGATTTCGTCCTGGTTGTACAGGCGTACACCGGCCAGTACCGCGACAGTCACCGAAGCGGCAACGGCCAGGCGGCCCAGGCTGCGCCAGGGTCCACGGGAGACCTTGGCCGGAGCGGCTTCATCGGCCAGGGCTGCGGATACGGCCGAGGCGATATCCAGCTGTGGCAGTACCAGCTCTTTGTGCATGGCTGCACGGGCTACCTGGTAACGCGACCAGGTGGCACGGGTTTCGGGATCATCGACGGCATTCAACACCCGTCGTAATTCCAGTTCGTCCGCTTCGTTATCCATCACCGCGGACAGCGATTCCTGCAAAGCTTCACGACTCATGGCGGTTCCTCTCTTGGCTGTCGCCGCTGTCTCAGGTTTCCTGCAACAACGGCTGCAGGGCTTTGTCTATGGCCTCCCGAGCGCGGAAGATTCGAGAGCGCACGGTACCCACCGGACACTGCATGACGCTCGCAATGTCCTCGTAACTCAGACCATCGAATTCACGTAAAGTTAACGCCGTACGCAAATCTTCTGGCAGTTGCTGGATGGTCCGATGGACGGTGCCTTCGATCTCATCTCGCAACAACGCGCGCTCGGGGGACTCCAGATCCTTGAGGCCATGATCGCCGTCGTAAAATTCCGCATCCTCGGAACTTACATCGCTGTCTGGTGGCCGCCGACCGCGGGACACCAGATAGTTTTTTGCCGTGTTGATGGCAATGCGGTACAGCCAGGTATAAAAGGCGCTGTCCCCGCGAAAATTACCAAGCGCCCGGTAAGCCTTGATGAAAGCTTCCTGCGCCACATCCTGGGCTTCATGGGTGTCGTGGACAAAACGCACGATCAACCCGAGAATCTTGTGCTGATACTTCAGCACCAACAGATCGAACGCTCGCCTGTCGCCACGCTGCACGCGCTCGACAAGCTGCTGATCCTCTTCCTGGGTTAGCATGAACACTCCTCAGTGAACTCGAAGGAGCGTTGCACCTGCCATCGTTCAGGCTTGCAACCATAGACTCGGGCTTTGCGCAAAAGTTCTCCCCTCCAAGCAAGTTTCCTGCGGCCCTTGGTCGGCTCGCACGAAAAACGCAGCGCGGTCACGGCCGGCTGCGTCGATAATCGGGTCTCGAATACGCAAACAGTGCCTTCAAGGGGCGCCTGCCATGCGTCGCCGCGGCATTGTGGCGTGCGGGCATCCTTCTATGGATATCCGTACATCACGGAAAGTTCCCACAAAAGGCTCCCTGGACTGCACAAGCGCCATTGGAAATCAGGGCCTTGGGGCTGCTATAAAGGCAGCCGGTCCAGATTCACGATAGTTTCACAATGCCATAAGCGCCTGACTATTGTGCCGATCCCCCCCTTCAGATACTAGTGTCCTGACATGAGCCAACAATTCCAACATGATGTTCTCGTGATCGGCAGCGGCGCCGCCGGCCTCAGCCTGGCCCTGACCCTCCCCGGTCACCTGCGCGTCGCCGTGCTCAGCAAGGGCGACCTCGCCAACGGCTCGACCTTCTGGGCCCAGGGCGGCGTGGCCGCGGTGCTGGACGACACCGACACGGTGCAGTCCCACGTCGAAGACACCCTCAATGCCGGTGGCGGCCTGTGTCACGAAGACGCCGTGCGCTTCACAGTTGAGCATAGCCGCGAAGCGATCCAGTGGCTGATTGACCAGGGCGTGCCCTTTACCCGCGACGAACACGCCGGCGATGAAGAAAGCGGCTTCGAGTTCCACCTGACCCGCGAAGGCGGCCACAGCCATCGGCGCATCATCCACGCCGCTGATGCCACCGGCGCGGCGATCTTCACCACCCTGCTGGCGCAAGCGCGGCTGCGGCCGAACATCGAGCTGCTGGAACAACGGGTAGCGGTCGACCTGATCACCGAGCGGCGCCTGGGCCTGGACGGCGATCGCTGCCTGGGAGCGTATGTGCTGGACCGCACCAGCGGCGAAGTCGACACCTTCGGCGCGCGCTTTACCGTGCTCGCCACCGGCGGCGCAGCCAAGGTCTACCTCTACACCAGCAACCCCGACGGCGCCTGCGGCGATGGCATCGCCATGGCCTGGCGCGCCGGTTGCCGGGTGGCCAACCTTGAGTTCAACCAGTTCCACCCGACCTGCCTGTACCACCCGCAGGCCAAGAGCTTTTTGATCACCGAAGCCCTGCGCGGCGAAGGCGGCCTGCTCAAGCTGCCCAATGGCGAGCGTTTCATGCCGCGCTTCGACCCGCGCGAAGAACTGGCCCCGCGCGACATCGTCGCCCGCGCCATCGACCATGAAATGAAGCGCCTGGGGGTGGACTGCGTCTACCTGGACATCAGCCACAAGCCGGCCGAATTCGTCAAAAGCCACTTCCCCACCGTTTACGAGCGCTGCCTGGGCTTTGGCATCGACATCACCCGCCAGCCGATCCCGGTAGTACCGGCCGCCCATTACACCTGCGGCGGAGTGATGGTCGACGAACAAGGCCAGACCGACGTGCCGGGCCTGTACGCCATCGGCGAAACCAGTTTTACCGGCCTGCACGGCGCCAACCGCATGGCCAGCAACTCGCTGCTCGAATGTTTCGTCTACGGGCGTTCGGCGGCCAACGACATCGTCGCTCGCCTGGACCAGACTGCAATGCCCCGGGCGCTGCCGTGCTGGGATGCCAGCCAGGTGACCGATTCGGACGAAGACGTGATCATCGCGCACAACTGGGACGAACTGCGGCGCTTCATGTGGGACTACGTCGGTATCGTGCGCACCAACAAGCGCCTGCAGCGCGCCGAACACCGGGTGCGCCTGCTGCTCGATGAGATCGACGAGTTCTACAGCAACTACAAAGTCAGCCGCGACCTGATCGAATTGCGCAACCTGGCCCAGGTCGCCGAACTGATGATCCGCTCGGCCATGCAACGCAAGGAAAGCCGCGGCCTGCACTACACCCTGGATTACCCGGGCATGCTCACAGAGGCCCGCGACACTATCCTGCAGCCGCCCACCTACGCCGACTGAATTTCAGGCGCAAACGCAGGCGCCGGTGCTGCACCGGCTCCAGCGCGTCGAAGGCGATGCACTGGCCCTCGTTGAAACGCCGCCCGGCCCGGCGAAAACGCAATACCACGCATCCGGGCAAGGCCAGGCTGTCGGGCTTGAGTTGCACCGCCTGCCAGCCCTGGGCGCGGCTGAACAACTGCCAGCCGTGGGCATCGCGGCGCAGGGCAGTAATGGCGTTGGGGTGGGTCAGCAGGATGCGCCGGGGAATGACCCAGGCGCCATGCAGCAGGCACAAGGCAATGGCCGCCAGGCGCAGCCACAGGGGCACCTGCAGCAGGCTCAGGGCCAGCAAGGCCAGCAGCAGGCTGGCCAGGTATGCCGCCAACAGTGCCCTTGAGCCCTGCCAGCGACATTCGAAACGCTCACTTGGGCTGGACACGGTCCAGGATGATGCGAACCATGCGTTGCAGCTCCGGGTCTTCGGACTCGCTGCGCTCCATGAACCAGCCGAACATGTCCTGGTCTTCGCAGCCGAGCAAGCGCCAGTACAGTTCCCGGTCTTCCGGGCTCAGGGTTGGAAAAACGTCCTGGCTGAAAGGAACCAGCAACACGTCCAGCTCGAGCATGCCACGGCGGCTGTGCCAAAAGAGCTTGTTGAGTTCAATTTGTTCGACCATGAAGCCCTCCAAAAATAGGCCGCCAGTATACAGAGCCAGCGCCCGGGGGACACGCGACGTTGGTCCGGACATGTGAGCAAATAATGACAGAGGCCTGTACTCAACTACCTATTTTGCCGACAGCGCTCTATCATGGGCCCCAGTCCTATCACCTTGCGATAAACCATGGCCGATTCCGCTTTTTTCTGCACCCTTTCCCACGAAGGCGTTCTCGCCGTCCGCGGCTCGGACGCCGGCAAGTTCCTGCAAGGCCAGCTGACCTGCAACATCAGTTACCTCAACGAGCATACCGCCAGCCTTGGCGCCCGCTGCATGGTCAAGGGCCGCATGCAGTCGAGCTTTCGCATCCTCTCCGAGGGCGATGGCTACTTGCTGGCGATGACCCGCGAACTGCTCGAACCGCAACTGGCCGACCTTAAAAAGTACGCAGTGTTCTCCAAGGCCAAGCTGACCGACGACAGCGCTGCCTGGGTGCGTTTCGGCCTGCACGACGGTGCAGCCGCGCTGCCGGCCCTGGGCCTGGAAGTGCCGGTGCAGACTGACGCGGTCACCCGTCACAACGGCTTGGTCGCCATTGCCGTATCGGCTGGGCGCATCGAGTTGTGGGTACCTGCCGAGCAGGCCCCGGCGGTGCAAGCGCAACTGGCGGCGCAGTTGGCCGAGGCCGGGCTCAACGACTGGCTGCTCGGACAGATCCGCGCCGGTATCGGCCAGGTCATGCTGCAAACCCGCGAGCTGTTCATTCCGCAGATGATCAACCTGCAGGCCGTGGGTGGCGTGAGCTTCAAGAAAGGCTGTTACACCGGCCAGGAAATCGTCGCGCGCATGCAGTACCTGGGCAAGCTCAAGCGCCGCCAGTACCGCCTGGCCCTGGCCGAGGGTGACCTGCCGCAGCCCGGCACCGAAGTGTTCTCGCCCACCCACAACTCCTCCGTTGGTGAAGTGGTACTGGCTGCCCGCAGTGAACAGGGCTGCGAACTGCTGGCCGTGCTGACCGCCGACGCGGTTGCCGACAACAACCTGCACCTGGGCAGCGCCGAAGGTCCGCGCCTGGAGCTGCTGACGCTTCCTTACGAACTGGACCGCGATCGCGAAATCCAGCGCTGAGCCTGCGCCCGCCCTGCACGGGCGGGGCACTCGTCAATTGCGGTAGAGAATCACCATGAACAAGATGGCCGAGATGATCCAGGCCCACCTGCTGAGCGCCATCGACAACGATGACCTGGTGCTGCCGACCCTGCCGGAAGTGGCCTTGAGCATTCGCGAAGCCGCCGAAGACAGCGAGATCAGCGTCAGTACCCTGAGCAAGGTGATCGGTCGCGATGCAGCGTTGTCGGCGCGCCTGATCAAGGTGGTCAACAGCCCCTTGCTGCGCGCCGCCACCGAGGTCACCGACCTGCAAACGGCCATCACCCGCCTGGGCATCAACTACAGCTGCAACCTGGCGATCGGCCTGGTGATCGAGCAGATCTTCCATGCCCGCTCGGATGTGGTTGAGCAAAAAATGCGCGAGATCTGGTCAAAAAGCCTCGAAGTGGCTGGCATCAGCTATGAGCTGTGCCTGCGATTCACCCAGCTCAAGCCGGACCAGGCAGCCCTCGCTGGCCTGGTTCATCAGATTGGCGCACTGCCGATCCTGCTGTATGCCGAAGAGCACAACGAGCTGCTCTCCGACCCGGTCAGCCTGAACTATGTAATCGAACAGATTCACCCGGCACTGGGCGACAAGATCCTCAGCGTCTGGGAGTTCCCCGAGCAACTGGTGCACCTGCCCGGGCTGATCCAGGACCTGGATCGCGGCACCGACAAGGTCGACTACGTCGATATTGTGCAGATCGCCCAGGTGCTCAGCAGCAACAGCAAGGAACGGCCGCTGGCCGCCCTGCCCGCCTACCGCCACCTTGGCCTGCCTACCGGCACTGAACTGCAGGCCAGCGACCTGCTAAATGCCAAGGCGATGTTCCGCTAGTCAGCGCTGAAGCTGACCCGCACCTTCAAGCCGCCACGCTCACCATCGTGCAGGCTGATCTGCGCCAGGTGCGCGCGGCAGATCTCGCCGACAATCGCCAGGCCCAGGCCAGTGCCCTGGGCGCCGCGCCGGTAGAAGCGCTCGAAGACCTTTTCGCGCTCGCTTTCAGGAATCCCCGGGCCGTCGTCTTCGACTTCGAGAATGCCCGGCTCAACCACGCGCAGAATCACATCGCCGCCCTTGGGCGTATACGCCATGGCGTTATCGACCAGGTTGCTCAGCAGCTCATTGAGCAGCGTCGGCTCGCCGCGCACCCACACCGGCCCCTCGGTCTCCAGGGCCAGGGCGACGCCACGCGCATGGGCCAGCGGCGCCATGGCCATGCCCAGCTCACGGGCCAATTGGCTGAGGTCGAGCAATTGCGCGCCGCCTTCGGCAATCGCCCGGGCGCCGTTTTCAACCCGCGCCAGCGACAGCAACTGGTTGGCCAGGTGGGTCAGGCGATCGGTGCCTTGCGCGGCGGCCTCAAGGGTTTCGCGCCAGACTTGCGGCTCGTTGGAGCGCAAGCCCAGTTCGACCCGCGCCTTTAGCGCTGCCAGCGGCGTGCGCAGTTCATGGGCGGCCTCGGCGATAAACTGCGCCTGGCGTTCGAACTGGCCGCGCAAGCGTTCGGTAAAGTGGTTCAGGGCGCGCACCAGCGGGCTCAGCTCGCGCTGCACCTGGACCACCGGTAAGGCCCGCAGGTCATCGGGCTGGCGTTCTTCCACAGCGCTGCGCAAGCGCTCCAGCGGACGCAGGGCGGCGCTGACGGCAAACCACACCAGCATCAGCGCGCCAAGGGCGAGCATACCCAGGCGCAGCAGGGTATCGGCCATCAGGCTGCGGGCCATGCGCACCCGCGCCTCTTCGGTTTCGGCCACGCGGATTTCGGCCATGCCGTTCATGTTCGGTTCGCTGACCGCCTTGAGCAGGCTGACCACGCGCACGTCCTGCCCCAGGTAACGGGCGTTGTAAAAGCGCGCCAGGGCCGGGTAATCGTCGGTACGCGGAGTATTGGGCGGCGGCGCCGGGAGGTTTTCGTAGCCGGAGATCAAGCGCTGGTGAATATCGTTGACCTGGTAGTAGATACGCCCGGCGCTGTCGTAGGCGAAAGTATCCAGGGCCACGTAGGGCACATCGGCGCTGAGGGTGCCGTCGCGTTGCGACAGGCCCGCGGCGATGGTCCGTGCCGAGGCCAGCAAGGTACGGTCGTAGGCGGTGTCGGCGGCTTCACGGCCGTTCCAGTAAGCGCTCAGGCCGCTGGCCAGCATCAGCACCACCAGCAGGATTGCCAGGTTCCATAGCAGTCGCCCGCGCAGGCTGTCGCTGTTACGCATCTTTGTGCTCGAGCAGGTAGCCGAGCCCCCTGAAGGTGACGATCGCCACGGCATGGCCGTCGAGCTTCTTGCGCAGGCGGTGCACGTAGATTTCGATGGCGTCGGCGCTGGCTTCTTCGTCCAGGCCGAACACCTGGGCGGCCAGCTGCTCTTTGCTCATCACCCGCCCGGGCCGCGCAATCAGTGCTTCGAGCACCGCCTGCTCGCGGGAGGTCAGGGTCAGCAGCTCTTCGCCGAGGGTGAAGCGCCGGGTATCGAGGTCGTAAACCAGCGGCCCGCAGCGCTGCTGGCGCTCGCCACCGAGCACGCTACGGCGCAGCAGGGCCTTGACCCGCGCCTCAAGCTCGGTCAGCTCGAACGGCTTGGCCAGGTAATCGTCGGCGCCCAGGTTCAGGCCATGAACCCGGTCCTTGACGTCGCTGCGCGCGGTCAGCATCAGCACCGGCACGGTCTTGCCGCGGGCCCGCAGGCGCGCCAGCACCTCGAAGCCGTCCATCCGCGGCAGGCCGACATCGAGTACCGCCACGGCGTATTCCTCGCTGGCCAGGGCCAGGTCGGCGGCCACGCCATCATGCAGCACATCCACGGTCAGGCCGGTGCTTTTCAGGGCCTGGGCCACGCTTTCGGCCAGTTGCAGATGGTCTTCGACGAGCAGCACACGCATCGATTTCTCCCCTTTGCGTCGCGTTCAATGGCGCGGAGTGTACAACCGACAGCCCGCCTGTGAAGCCTTCGGCGCAATCAAAAGCTGCTGAAAGGTTAGCGAAAGGTTCAAGCCCTAGCATCCTCTCACGGCTCACTCTGCTTGCCGTAAAACCGGACCCAAGGTCCGAACTAATAAGAACAATAACGGAGTCACTCCACGATGCTGTCCATGCAGCCGCAGGCGTACGCGCCTACCCGACGTCTACCTTCCCGCCAGACCGCAGTTGCCAGCGCCCTCGCCCTTGCCGGCGTCGCCCCGTTGAGCCAGGCCGCCTTCTTCGATGACAGCAAGGCGAGCTTCGAAACCCGCAACATGTACTTCAACCGCGACTTTCGCGATGGCACCAGCGCCCAGCAATCCAAGCGTGACGAATGGGCCCAGGGCTTCATGCTCAATTTCGAGTCAGGTTATACCGACGGTACTGTAGGCTTCGGCCTGGATGCCCTGGGGATGCTCGGTATCAAGCTCGACTCAAGCCCCGACCGCACCGGCACCGGCCTGCTGCCAACCCACGACGATGGCCGCGCCGCCGACGAGTATTCCAAGCTCGGCCTGACCGGCAAGGTGAAGATCTCCGCGACCGAACTCAAGATCGGCACGCTGATCCCGGAGCTGCCAACCCTGCAGCCAAACGACGGGCGCATCCTGCCGCAGACTTTCGAGGGCGGCCTGCTGACCTCGGGCGAAATCAGCAACCTGACCTTCACCGGCGGGCGCCTGGAAAAAGCCCGCGACCGCGACAGCACCAACAACGAGGACATCGCCCTCAACAACAAGAACAGCCGATTTCTTGGCACCGTCGCCGGCAACCATTTCGACATGGCCGGCCTGGACTACAGGTTCACCGACAAGATCACCGGCAGCTACCACTGGGCCCAGCTCGATGACGTCTACCGCCAGCACTTCGTCGGCCTGATCGCCTCCCAGCCGTGGGGCCCGGGCACCTTCGGCGCCGACCTGCGCATGGCCTTCAGTGACGACCAGGGCCAGGCCCGCGGTGGCAACATCGACAACACCGCGCTCAACGGCATGCTCAGCTACGGCCTGAACGGCCACAAGCTCAGCGCCGGCTACCAGCACCTGTCCGGCGACACCGCCTTCCCCTATGTCGATGGCGCCGACCCGTACCTGGTCAACTTCGTACAGATCAACGACTTCGCCGGCGCCGACGAGCGCTCCTGGCAAGCCCGTTACGACTACGACTTCAGCAAGCTCGGCATCCCCGGCCTGACCTTCATGAGCCGCTACATCAGCGGCGATAATGTCAGCCTGGCCAATGGTGGCGAGGGCAAGGAGTGGGAACGCAACACCGAGTTCAAGTACGTGGTGCAAAGTGGCGCCCTGAAAAACGTCGCCGTGCGCCTGCGCAACGCCACCTTCCGCTCCAACTTCGCCCGCGATGCCGACGAAGTGCGACTGCTGGTGAGTTACAGCCTTGCGCTGTGGTAATCCCTGATAACAATAACGTTCACGGAGAGACACGATGACTTTTTCACTGCGCCGCATTGCCCTCGCCACCGGTTGCCTGCTGCTGGCCGGCAACGTTCTGGCGGGCGAACCGAAACGCCCTGAATGCATCGCCCCGGCTTCGCCCGGCGGCGGTTTCGACCTGACCTGCAAACTGGTGCAAAGCGCCCTGGTCAACGAAAAGATCCTCAGCAAACCGATGCGCGTCACCTACATGCCCGGCGGTGTCGGCGCGGTGGCCTATAACGCGGTGGTCGCCCAGCGTCCGGCCGATGCCGGCACCCTGGTGGCCTGGTCCAGTGGTTCGTTGCTGAACCTGGCCCAGGGCAAGTTCGGCCGTTTCGATGAAAACGCCGTGCGCTGGCTGGCGGCGGTAGGCACCAGCTATGGTGCCATTGCCGTGAAAAGCGATTCGCCCTACAAGACCCTCGACGACCTGGTCGCGGCGCTGAAAAAAGACCCGAGCAAGGTGGTGATCGGCTCCGGCGGCACCGTCGGCAGCCAGGACTGGATGCAGACCGCGCTGATCGCCAAGGCCGCCGGGATCAACCCGCGCGACCTGCGCTACGTGGCCCTGGAAGGCGGCGGCGAAATCGCCACGGCGCTGCTCGGCGGGCACATTCAGGTCGGCAGTACCGACATCTCCGACTCCATGCCGCACATCCAGAGCGGTGACATGCGCCTGCTTGCGGTGTTCGCCGAAACCCGCCTGGACGAGCCGGAAATGAAGGACATCCCCACCGCCAAGGAACAGGGCTACGACATCGTCTGGCCGGTGGTGCGCGGTTTCTACCTCGGGCCGAAAGTCACCGATGAAGAGTACGACTGGTGGAAAGCCTCGTTCGACAAGCTGCTGGCCTCCGAAGAGTTCGCCAAGCTGCGCGATCAGCGCGAGCTGTTCCCCTTCGCCATGACCGGTGTCGAGCTGGACACCTACGTCAAGAAGCAGGTGGCTGACTACAAGGCCCTGGCCAAGGAATTTGGCTTGATTCAGTAAGCCTCTCCCCTTTCGAACGCATCGCGGGGCAAGCCCGCTCCCACTTGCCCCGCGAAAAGAGGATTCCGCAATGATCCTGCAACGTCTCTTCGCCCTGTTTTTGCTGGCGCTGTGCGCCGCCCTGGCCGTAATGGCCTGGCCCTACCAGGCAGCCTTTTCCTACGAACCGGTCGGGCCACGTGCCTATCCCTTGCTGATGCTCGGCCTGATGGCCGCGGGCCTGCTGTACCTGGCCTTTCGTCCCACGCCGATCGTGCACAAGGACGACGAACCCGAACTGGACCGCGAAACCCTGAACAAGATCGGCCTCTGCGTCGCCTTGCTGCTGGTCTTTGCCGCCACCTTCGAGCCATTGGGCTTCATTGTCAGCAGCATCCTCATCGGCGTGCCGATGGCGCGCCTGTATGGCGGGCGCTGGTTGCCCAGCGTGGTGATCATCGGCCTGATGAGCATCGCCCTGTACTGGCTGTTCGACCGTGTGATGGATGTGCCCCTGCCCCTCGGCCTGCTCGACGTTCTGGAGAACTGACATGGATACGCTTGGTTATCTCGGCCAGGGCTTCGGCGTCGCCCTGAGCCCCTACAACCTGGTTACCGCCCTGTGCGGCACCCTGATCGGCACCGTGGTCGGCTTGCTGCCGGGCCTGGGCCCGATCAACGGCGTGGCGCTGCTGATTCCGATTGCCTTCGCCCTCGGCCTGCCGCCCGAGTCGGCGCTGATCCTGCTGGCAGCGGTGTACCTGGGGTGCGAATACGGCGGGCGGATCAGCTCGATCCTGCTCAATATCCCCGGTGAAGCGTCGACGGTCATGACTACCCTCGACGGCTACCCCATGGCCCGCCAGGGCCTGGCCGGGGTGGCGCTGTCGCTGTCGGCCTGGAGTTCGTTCATCGGCGCCTTCATCGCCACCTGCGGCATGGTGCTGTTCGCGCCGCTATTGGCGAAATGGGCGATCGCCTTCGGCCCGGCGGAGTATTTCGTGCTGATGGTGTTCGCCATTGTCTGCCTGGGTGGCATGGCCGGTGACCGGCCGTTGAAGACCTTCATCGCCGCGCTGATCGGGCTGTTTCTTTCCAGTGTCGGCATCGACGCCAACAGCGGCGTGTACCGCTTCACCGGTGACAGCGTGCACCTGGCCGATGGCATTCAGTTCGTGGTGCTGGTCCTAGGCCTGTTCTCCATCAGCGAGATTCTCCTGCTGCTGGAAAAAACCCACCATGGCCACGAAGCGGTGAAAGCCACCGGGCGCATGCTGTTCAATTTCAAGGAAGCGGCCTCGGTATTCGTCGTCAACATTCGCTGCGGCCTGCTCGGTTTCATCATGGGCGTGCTGCCCGGTGCCGGCGCAACCCTGGCCAGCGCCGTGGCCTACATGACCGAAAAGCGCATCGCCGGTGCCAGCGGCACCTTCGGCAAGGGCGACAAGCGCGGCCTGGCCGCACCGGAAACCGCCATCGGCGCCTCCTGCTGCGGCGCCCTGGTGCCAATGCTGACCCTCGGCGTACCCGGCTCGGGCACCACCGCCGTGATGATCGGCGCCCTGACCCTGTACAACATCACCCCGGGGCCGATGCTGTTCGCCCAGCAACCGGACATCGTCTGGGGGCTGATCGCGTCGTTGTTCATCGCCAACATCATGCTGGTGATCCTCAACATCCCGATGATCCGCATCTTCACCCGCATCCTCGCCGTGCCGAACTGGGCGCTGGTGCCGGTGATCGCGATCATCACCGCGATCGGTGTGTACGCGGTGCATGCCACCACCTTCGACCTGTTCCTGATGATCGGCATCGGTATCTTCGGCTACATCCTGCGCAAGCTGGACTTCCCGCTGTCGCCAATCTTGCTGGGCTTCATCCTCGGCGGGTTGATGGAGCAGAACCTGCGCCGGGCGCTGTCGATCTCCAATGGTGCCCTGGACATCCTCTGGTCAAGCCCGATCAGCATGAGCGTGTGGGGCCTGACCATCGCCATGATGCTTTTGCCGCTGCTGCGCATCTGGCGCAAGCGCAGCCTTCAGCGTCGTGCCCTGGCCGATGTCTGATGGCCGCTTGAAACTGTACTGGGCCACCGGCCTGGTCGGCCTGGCCGGCGGTTACCTCGCCAGCAGGGTCGGCTGGCCGCTGCCGTGGATGGTCGGCTCGTTGCTGGCGATCATCCTCGTGCGTTGCCTGACGCCCTGGCAATTGAGCGAGATCCCCGGTGGGCGCAAGTGCGGGCAGTGGATCATCGGTATCGGTATCGGCCTGCACTTCACCCCGGCGGTGGTCGAGCAGGTGGCGAGCAACTTCGGCCTGATTTTCTGCGGGGCGCTGATCACCAGTGTTTCCAGTGTGGTCGGGGTGTGGTTGCTGCGCCGTACTGGCGAAGACCGCGCCACGGCGTTCTTTTCCAGCATGCCCGGCGGTTCCGGGGAGATGGTCAACCTCGGCGCCCGTAACGGCGCGGTGCTCAGCCAGGTGGCGGCGGCGCAAAGCCTGCGGGTGCTGGCGGTGGTGCTGTGCGTGCCGGCGCTGTTCAAGTTCCTGCTCGGCAATGGCGTGCCGCTGACCCATACCGGTAGCGTCAACTGGGGCTGGCTGGTAGTTATCTGCCCGCTGGGCGTGTTGCTGGCCCTGGGCTGGCAGCGTTTGAAGCAACCCAACCCGTGGTTGTTCGGGCCGTTGCTGGTGGCGGCGGTGGCCAGTGTCAGCGCCAACCTGCAGGTGGCCCTGCCCGATGGCGCCAGCCAGATCGGCCAATGGTTGATCGGCAGCGGCCTGGGTTGTCACTTCAACCGCGCGTTCTTTCGCCGGGCACCGTCGTTTCTCGGCCGCACCTTGATTGCCACAGCCTTGACCATGCTGATCGCCGGCCTGGCCGCGTGCGTGCTCAGCGTCATGACCAACCTCGACCTGCGCTCGCTGACCCTGGGCATGATGCCCGGCGGCATCGCCGAAATGAGCCTGACCGCCGAAACCCTGCAACTGTCGGTGCCACTGGTGACGGCGCTGCAGGTCATGCGTTTGCTGTTCGTGCTGTTTCTGGCCGAGCCGTTGTTCAGGCACTGGGACAAACGCTGCGACTGAAACAAAAAAAGAGGAAGCCAAGGCTTCCTCTTTTTCATTGCGGGCTTACCAGGTGAAACGCACCCCGACGTTGGCACCGAACGGCTTCTCGATCTTGTCGCCGTTGCTGTAATCGATATCGGCATGCAACTGCAGGCGCTCGGACAGCGACACGGCAATACCGGCACCGACCTCGGCACGCGAGCCGGACAGGTCATTGTTGAACACGTTGTCGTTGACCTTGACCTGGTTGTTCTTGGCGAACTCGTGCACCGCGGCAGCGCGCAGGTACGGCTGGGCAAAGCGCCCCTCGCCAAGATCAAAGTTGCGACCCACCGTGGCACCGGCCTTACCCAGCACCGAAGTAGTACGGTCACCTTCAGCCTTCAGGCCGCTGTCCAGGTCGTAGGACGCGCCCTGGATGCTCACTGCCGACACTTGGGCGAAAGGCTCAACGAAGTAGCCGTCATCGAGCTTGATATGACGACCGAACTCGGCCGACGCACCGACGCCGTTGGTCTTGTAGTTGCCCTTGGCCTGGCTGCCGTCACTCATCGCCACCTTGGACTTGTTGTCGAAGCGGTTGACCTTGGCCACCGCGTCAAAGTAGTAACCGCTGTCCTGGTCCAGCCAGGTGGTGTAGGCACCGGCGTAGTAGCTGTCGACCGTACCGGTAGTACCGCGGCTCAGGTCCAGGTCGGACTTGCTATGACCGGCCAGCACACCGACCAGCCACTGGCTGTCGCCCACCTGGGCATCGGCACCCAGGGTGAAGCCCTGCTGGGTTTGCTTGTAGGCGGTGCCAGACGACTCGGCAACGTTGTATTTGCTGCCATAGGCACGGCCCCAGGCGCCGCTTTTACCTTCGTTGTAGCGCAACTCGCCCATGCGGGTACGCAGCGACGACAGCTCGCCGTACCACACGGTCGGTGCGGTATTGAACAGCGCCAGGACCGAACGGGTGCCGGGGCTGATGACCTTCTTCTCGGTGTCCAGATGCCAGTCGTTGCCTTCCTTGGTCAAGCCGTAGGAAAACGCACCCAGGTCGACCGGACCGTTCACCAGGCTGAACTCGGCATCGCCGCCGCCGGTAGTGACCACGGTAACCCGCTCAACCGCATCAAGCTCCAGCCCGCTGGCTTTGATCGCCAGGCTGTGCTCCCCTTTGGCCTCGCCAGTCACGTTCAGGCGATCACCTTCACCCGTGGCAAAATCAACGGCCATATGGAAGGTGCCCTGGCCCGTCAGGGTGCCGACGTCAAGCTGATGGAAAGCACCGGAATCGCCGAAGCTGACCTGCCCACCGTCAAGGTTCAGTGCTGCCACCTGATTCGAGCCGTCCATGATCCAGTTGGCCTGGCTAGCGATGTTCAGCGCTTGAACATTGTGCAGATTGCCCCGCAGCTGCGCGGAGTTGATCAGGCTTACGCTCGCCTCACCAAGCCCGTCGACCCGCACATCACCCTGCATTTTCGCTTGGTCAAGCGTAAGCTTCAGGTTGCTGGCGTCGCCCACCTGTACATCGCCCAGCAATTCGGAATGGCTGACCTCGACAGTGGCCGAGCCACCTTCGGTCACTTCCAGCAGGTTGCCATTGCCGCCATGCAAGGTCGAACCGTTGGCGACCCTGATTTGCGCCTGTGCGCTACGCACCTCGATGGCTGCAGCGTCCTCGCCGACCACCCGGGTGCCATCCAGATCGACCAGCCCGCCCACACCTTGTTGGCCGGCATTTTCGTTGGCAATCAGTACACCAATGCCCCCGCCCTCAATCAGGCTGTCACGCGCTTGCAGTTGCCCATTGAGTAGCAAGACGCCCCAACCATTGGAGTCGCTTGCCTTGACCTGGCTACCTTGCAGATACAGCTCACTCCGGGCGGTTACCCAGGCGCCGGCATTAGTGCCGGAAACCTGGCTATCACTGACCCGTGCGACAGAATGGTTACCGCTGTTCAAGTCCCGAACCAACTGCAAACCGACACCGTCATTGCTGACAATACGGCTTTGGGTAATTTCGGCCTGACTGTCAAGCAACCTCACGCCTGTCCCCACAGTTGCCGTGACCGAGGCTCCGGTGAGACTCATGGCTGCCTGGTCGGCAGCGATATTCAAGGTACGAGCGCCCTTCTGCACCGTGAGCTGCGCGCCCGGACGCAGGTCGAAACGCGTCAGAGTGTGCTGGGCATCGACCGTGTACGGGCCCTCGATGACAATGGCCAATGCGGTGTCAGCCAGCAACAGAAATGGAAGGGTTGAAATCGCCTTGATCGTCCGGTTACGCGGTTGCGACGTACGTGGGGTTGTTTTCATGATTTGTTTCGCTCTCCAATCAGCGCTAGTGATCTGTCTGACCGAAGCGCCTGGTTACTTAGGGAGCGCGAAGGTTAAAGATTAGGCTCCTAGAATTATGTAGGAATAATCCTAGGAGCCTATAAGGTGAATCAACAGTGATGACAGGCTACCAATGATCTGACGCTATGTGCCGCGGCAGTTTTGGCCACACATCTCACTCGGACCGCAAATACATCCGCCCTGGTTCAAAACACTGAAACCATTATTGTGAATATCCGACTCACCAATGAGCACCCCACCGTTAAATAGCCGCCAGCGCACAGCAAAGTAACCATTGGCTGTACCTTCTGCATAAGGTGAACCGGGTACCGTGAACACTTTTCCGTTCGCTATTTCAGCGGCCGTAAAAGTGAAATTCACAAGATCCGAACCATCGCTCTGAGGCGCAAAAGTATAGCGTGTAGCGTCGACAGGCGTGCCGGGAAATCCGCTACCAATATCGTAAAGTAGCCAGTCCAGTTCAAAGTGGTAATTTTCTTTGACGTGCTCAGCATCCTTCATCTGAATGCGGATGCCTTCCCACGGCCGCTCACAGCAGGCAATGAAGCCATTGTTGTTGACATCAGGCACCGTCACCGAGACCAACTCGACCACCTCCGCAACCCTGACCGATACACTCTGGCTTGCCGACTCTTGATGATTACCCTCAGGGGTTCCATCGGAAATTTCATAGTAAAGCGGTACCGCAGTGCCCGGCCCATTGAGTAGAACTGTTGCCCAAGGCAAATCAAATTCCAGAGGGTCAACCAGCGGGTCTGGCAAAATGACGGGCGCCAGCCGGGTGTGCAAGTGGCCATACACCGCGGTCACCACATCCCCAGGCTTGGCGCCGTCGTACAAGGCGATCCGGATGGTTGCAGGTTGATTCGCATCATCGGGTGTCAGTTGGTTGTCAGTATCCGAAACAGGCGGCACGACGGTGGGTGTATGGATTTCAGGGTTGACCGGATCGGGATCTTGCGGATCCGGATCCGGCCCTACTACGCGCATGTCGTAGTCGAAGTTTGCATCGGGTGAGGCCACCGGAATACCGCGCAAAACAATATAGTGAAGCTTGATGCTGCCATTAGCAGGAACCAGGCTCATCCACAATGGATAGGGGATGCGAAGCTCCAGCGGAAAGCTGAATCCACTGCCAAGTTCAGTAACGGCGACGATATCGTCATTGACAAAAAGCTGGAGCCTGTCGCCAACTTCTGGATTGTCATACGTCAGGATCTCGACCAGGGCCCCCTCCCGCGCTTGCGCCAGGTTGGTAGGCGCATTGGGCATGGTCGGCGCAAGCAAACCGGTCGGAATCGGATGCAGGACCAATTCGAACGGCATGACAAAGGAGCGAACGCTAGGGTTCTCTGCACGGTCGTAAAGCACATACTCAATCAGCCGACGGCCTGGCGAAGAAGCCAGAAAGCGGCTGGACTCAATGGCCACGGTAAAGCTGCCAGTGCCCGTCGGTACTACACCAGGGTACACCGGCAGCGATTGCTCGCGAATAAACACCTGGACCAGATCCTGAGGCTGCCTGCCGCTGTAATCTGGGATTTGCAAATCAACGTGAGTGCGGGCCTCCAGGTACTCTCGGGTCATGTAGCCTTCTGCAAGTTCCGGATCGACAAAGTCGGCGGAAGGTAGAGTAGCGTCACCCGGTGCAATGCTATCGATCGACACTGTCAGTGCACCGCCCAATTGACGATTGCCGTCGGGGGTAAAGATCTCGTAGTTCAGCGTTCGCGCACCGTGATTGTTACCCAGTTGTGCAATGGAAACCGTATATAGCGTTTCGAAGTCTGCAGCTTGAGGCGGCCACGGCACGCGTTGATTGACAACTTCAACCTCCCCCTCAACAGAGGCCAGTTTAACAATCAAGCGCCCTTGATTACCAAAAGAAGGTTGACCGACAAAAGGGTCGATTTTGAACTGAAGCCCTCTGTCCCACTGACTTCTTGGCAACAAGTTCGGTTGCGGCGGGGATTCCCCGGGCACATCCTCCAATGTATTCTGCGGATTGAGTTGCGGAACATCCCGACTGTTATTCGGCGACGATGGAATAGCGAGCACACCGGCTTTTTTCTCTGGCAAGTTCATGATCCAACTCCGAGATGGAATTAAATTAAACTACTTGGGTTCCAGCACCAACCAACAAATTTTCAAGGTTCATTGACCAGTACATTCCTGTGTCACGACCACACTCAGCGCACGGCACTAAATTAGCCGCGACAGTACGTTCCCCCGGGATACACAATGGACACCCGTACAAAGCTCAACTGGGAATAGTGACGACGCCCGTTTGAGCGGGTGATGCGATAGGACACCAACCCCGAACCTGGTACTTCGCCAGGCAACTCAATGAAAGGACTAAAGGGTAACAACAGCAGAACAAAGCCATCGCGAACTTCATCTGCGCTTAACGGTTGGTCTTTATCCAGATCAATGGCCGTTTCGGCGATGGGCGCCGAACCATTGGTGTTCCGGCAGCCTTGCCAGGACAACCGCACCCGGTCACCGATTTGCAGGTGCGCGCCACCCTCGACTTTTATCCGTATGCCCCGGTAAGGCGGCCACACGCTATTACAATTGATCCACAAGTTCCGGTCGGCATCAGGAAAGGTTGCGGCAGGCAGATCGCGCTGCAGCGAGAGTTCAACCAGTACCGAGGCACTGGGCGAATGCTGGTAATTGAAGCCATTGAAGGTGTGATAGAACACCGGCAGCGCTTCGTGGTTAGGTTGAGCTTCAACAATGGGCCAGGGAACTTCGATCACCACCTCCCCTCGGCTGATGTCTGTCGCGGTCAACTGATGCTCGAAGGCTTGGGTGTGAGCGCCCCAGTACACGCCCAGCCATTGATCGACCAACAATTGCGGATGCAGGGTGATCCGAACCTGCGCAGCAAAGCCGATGTCTTCTTCAACCAGGTGGTTGTCTGCGGTCTTGCCCAGTACGACGGGTAAGGGCAGACGAGGGTTGACCGGTCCCGGATTCTCCGGATTGCCGGGGCCAGCGACGGTTATGTTGACGTGTACCGTAACAACCGGAGACCCCGCGCCCACACCGCTCAATGGCCTCCATTGATAACGCACCGGCGCTTCGATCACGTTGTCCAGCGCCCCCAGGCTCAGCACCGCCCATGACACCGGGAAACGCAATGGCCAGGCCGATGCAACGCTCTGTTTGCCAAGGGTCTGCCCGTTCCAGAAGGCCTCTACCTCATCGCCAGGGCTTGCGTGGGCGATCAACGGGACCTCGACCTCCACGCCACTGCGCGCATCTTCCAGATCGATCAGGCCATCGGGCTGCGCACGGGGGATTTCTGGTGGCAGCAGCACAGGTGCCGCCGCCAGCGCGACTTCAAAGTCCTTGGGTTTGGAAACATCACCCGAGTAACCCGAGCGGTCCCTGAGCCGGTAGATACAAGAGCGCAAGCCATTTTGTCGCTGACGAACAAGCTCACCCGGAATGACCACCTGCACCGGCCGGCTCGGGTCGCTGACGCACACCCTGCCATCAGCATCCTCCAACCGCAGCTCGGTAGTGGGTCCACGCGTATTTATCCAGAACCAGAAAAGCTCGTCGCCATAGCGGATGTCCTCCCAGGTGGTGGTTGCGGTCAACTGCTGACCATTGGCCGCAAGCACTTGCTCGGTGATAACGTGCGGGATGCCGGCAAAGCCCAGCACCTCGCCAGGTTCGCCATAATTGGGAGCCACGGTATCGATCAGCACCCATACGGACTCCGAGTGACTAACGTTGCCGGCGATCACTTCATAGCGAACACCGAACTCGCCCGGCGTCAGCAGCTTGTTTGCGGGGACGGACAGGTGAAGAGGAAAGTACTGCTGGGGATCAAAAAAAGCGGGAAGCGTTTGGGTGTCAACATGATCCGCCCCCCAGTAAAGGCGCACCTGTGTTTCACCAAATGAGACATGGTCCGGCCATACCTCTTCAATAACCACCTCGAGATCGCTCTGGCGATCACTGCGGTGAATGAGGTAGGCGTGCTCGTTGGGACCGGGCGGCAAGGCAACTGGCATGCTGGGGGCCGGCAGCAAGTCAGTATCCAGCGGACGGTTCGTCATTTGCTCCACCCCTGTTCAGAAGATGGAGCTAGTTAATACCTATGACGTTGGCCGCGAAACTGACAAAAATGCTAGGTAGCCAGCTTCAAACCGGCGGCAAACACCAGTCGATCGGGGTCAGCCCGCGCTGCTCGAGGAAGCGGTTGGCCTGGCTGAAATGGCCGCAGCCGAGAAAGCCACGGTAGGCCGACAACGGCGATGGATGCACCGACTTGAGCACCAGGTGCTTGGTGGCATCGATCAGTTTCTGCTTGCTTTGGGCATGGGCGCCCCAGAGCAGGAATACGCTGTTGGGCTGGTGCTCGCTGACCACTTCGATGATGCGGTCGGTGAAGAACTGCCAGCCCTTGTTGGCATGAGACGCGGCATTGGCGCGCTCGACGGTCATGGTGGTGTTGAGCAGCAACACGCCCTGCTCGGCCCAGGATTGCAGGCAGCCGTGCTTGGGGATTTCGATGTTGAGGTCACGCTGCAGCTCTTTGTAGATGTTCACCAGCGACGGCGGCGTTGCCACCCCCGGTTGCACCGAGAAGCACAGGCCATGGGCCTGGCCGGGGCCGTGGTACGGGTCCTGACCGAGGATTACCACCTTGACCTGGTCCAGCGGGGTGGAGTTGAGGGCGTTGAAGATCAGCGGGCCAGGTGGGTAGATCTCTTTGCCGGCAGCGTGCTCTTCGCGCAGGAACGCGCGCAACTGGTGCATGTAGGGCTGGTCGAATTCGGCGCGCAGGGCCTCTTTCCAGCTCGGTTCAAGTTTGATGCGATCGTCGTCAGTCATGGTCGGGTCCGTAAAACAATGGCGCGACACTAGGAAAGCTGCCTGCGCTTGTCAATCGATCCGACCGGCGACCGCCGAAATCGCCAGCAGCGGCCATACTTGTGCGGATCAACCACGAGGTCGCCCATGGCTGCAGTACAGTGCGAAGAACTCACCGGCGTCGACGGCGCGCGCATCGGCGTTGCCACCCTCAATACGCCGCAAACCCTCAATGCCTTGTCGCTGCCGATGATCGAGGTACTCGACGAACAGCTCAAGACCTGGGCCGATGACCCGGATGTGGTCTGCGTGCTGCTGCGCGGCGAAGGCGCCAAGGCCTTCTGCGCCGGTGGCGAGGTGCGCAGCCTGGCCCAGGCCTGCCTTGACCATCCCGGCCGGGTACCGCCCCTGGCCGCGCAGTTCTTTGCCGCCGAATACCGCTTCGACTACCGCCTGCATACCTACCCCAAACCGCTGATCTGCTGGGGCCACGGCCATGTGCTGGGTGGCGGCATGGGTTTGTTACAGGGGGCCAGTGTACGCGTGGTCACCCCCAGCAGCCGCCTGGCCATGCCGGAGATCAGCATCGGCCTGTATCCGGATGTCGGCGGCAGTTGGTTTCTGTCGCGCATGCCCGGCAAGCTGGGCTTGTTCCTCGGCCTTACCGGCGCGCCGATCAACGCCACCGATGCCCTCGACCTGGGCCTGGCCGACCGTCTGCTGGGCGAAAGCCAGCAGGAAGAGTTGCTCGACGACCTGCTGCAATTGAACTGGCAGGAGCAGACCGCCCTGCAGCTCAACAGCCTGCTCAAGGCCCAGCAGAACGGCGCCCAGGCGCAAAGGCCAGAAGCCCAGTGGCTGCCCAGGCGCCAGCAGATCGACGCGTTGCTCGATGTCGCCGACCCGGTGTGCGCCTGGCGTGCCATCGCCCAGCTGCGCAACCACGCCGACCCGCTGCTGGCCAAGGCCGCGCAGACCATGCTCGAAGGCTGCCCGCTGACCGCGCACCTGGTCTGGGAGCAAATCCAGCGTGCCAAGTACCTGTCGCTGGCCCAGGTGTTCCAGATGGAATACACCCTGAGCCTCAATTGCTGCCAGCATCCGGAGTTCAGCGAAGGGGTGCGCGCACGGCTGATCGACAAAGACCAGAAACCGCGCTGGCACTGGGCAGATATCGCCCAGGTGCCAACGGCAGTGGTTGAAGCGCATTTCAGCAAGGCGTGGGAAGGTCGTCACCCCTTGGCGGACCTGGCCTGAATGGCGCCTCAGCGGCGCCAGTTGCGATCCGGCCAGCCGTCACGGCTGCGCTCGTGACGTGACGATCCCTGGCGGTAGCGGTCATGGCCGCGCCCCGGGTAAGGCTTGTAGTAGTTATGCGGCGTTTCCCGGTAATAGCCGTGGGGCGCCGGACGGTAGTAGTGCGGTGGCGGCGCGTAGTAACGCAAAGGTGGCACCACGTAGTAGCGCGGCTGCGGTGCTACATAGTAGCCGCGGCTGTAGGGATACGACGGCCGGTAGTACCCCGGATAGCCATAGCGATCGGCGGTGTAGACCTCGGTGCGGTAGTAACCGTTACCTCCATAGGGGACACAGGCGGTGGTCAGCAAACCCAACACTGCAAGCAGTAGAAGTCGGCGATACATGGCGGCCTCCCGGACCGCGAAACTGCCCATCCCAGCGGCGCTGGTCGGCGTCGATCGGCAAGTGTTCATCGACATTGAATAAGACTGTCAAAACCAGGTCCGGTGCCATTGCTGCAATAAATTGATACAAGGCCGATACCCTTAAAAATCGTAAAGTTATTTTTCTGCCACACCACTAGAATGAAGGCCATTGGCCTACAGACCGGGAATGTCATGCCGCCTCGTTCCGCCCTGTTTTCGCAGCGCTCGCTGATCCTGACATTACTGCTGTTGCTCGCCTGCGGCTTCTTGGCGACCTCCCTGCTCAGCTACTTCGCCTCACGCAGCTCGATTCGCGACAACATCGTCAACACCGAGCTGCCGCTGACCTCCGATACGGTCTATTCGGAAATCCAGAAAGACCTGGTACGCCCGATCCTGATCTCGTCGATGATGGCTCACGACACCTTCTTGCGCGACTGGGCCCTGGGCGGCGAGCGCGACACCGCCCAGGTCACCCGTTACCTGGACGAAATCATGCGCCAGCACCACGCCTATACGGCGTTCTTCGTCTCCAGCAACAGCGGTATCTATTACCAGACCAAAGGCGTTCTGAAGAAAATCGACCCGCAAGAACCCCGTGATGCCTGGTACCAGCGGGTACTGAAAATGAACACGCCCTACGAGATCAACGTCGACCTCGACATGGCCAACCAGGACCGTCTCACGGTGTTCATCAACTACCGGGTGTTCGATTACGACGGCAAGTTCATCGGCGTTGCCGGCATCGGCCTGACGGTCGAGGCGGTGATCCGCCTGATCGACGATTACCAGCAGCGCTACCAGCGCCAGGTGTTCTTCGTCGATCCGCAGGGGCGTATCGTACTTACCGGCTCCAATGGCGGTCCCCATGGCGCCAGGACCGGGCAGCCGCTGGTCGAACTGGACGGGCTCGGGCAAATGCCACAACCGGTCAGCGGCAGCCATGAATACAACAGCAGCGATGGCCATAGTCATTTCCTCAACGTGCGCCTGGTGCCGGAACTGAACTGGTACCTGTTCGTCGACAAGCGCGAAGACGGCGCCATGGATGCCATTCGCCAGTCGCTGTACCTGAACCTGGCGATATGCGCGATGATCACCCTGGTGGTGTTGTCGCTGCTCAATGCCATGGTCAAGCGCCATCAGGACAACATCGAAGCCCTGGCCACCCTCGACAGCCTCACCGGCCTGCCCAACCGCCGTGGCTTCGACCTGCTGGCCGCGCAAGCGCTGCAGGAAGCCCAGCGCGAACCCAAGCCGCTGATCGCCCTGCTGATCGACCTCGACCACTTCAAGGCGCTCAACGACACCCATGGCCACCTGGCCGGCGACGAAGTGCTACGCCAGTTCGCCCAGGTGCTGGAGGAATGCCTGCGCCATGCTGATATCATCTGCCGCTGGGGTGGTGAGGAATTCATCGTGCTGCTCAAGGACACCGACAGCCAGAACGCCGCGGCGGTGGCCGAGAAGATTCGCAGCAAGACCGAGGCCCTGGCCTTTACCTATGCCGAGCAGCCGATCCACCTGACCGCCAGCATCGGCTTGAGCAACCTGCAGGCCGACGATACCCTGCACAGCCTGATCGCCCGCGCCGACCGTGCCCTGTACCGGGCCAAACAAAGTGGGCGCAACCGTGTCTGCAGCGAGATACCCCGAACCGACCATGAACAGCCCCGATCATGAATGACAGCCGCCGCTGCCCCGCCTGCGGCGCCAGCAACGATTGCAGCCTGGCCGACCCGCGTACGGCCGCCCAGGCCTGCTGGTGCTACGGCGTGAGCATCGACCCCAAGGTACTCGAAGCCCTGCCCGCCGAACTGCGCAACCAGGCCTGCCTGTGCCCGCGCTGCGCCGAGGTCGAGGCGCAATTGCAGGCAGCCAAGGCCACGCCAGCCGGTTAAACTGTCGCGCCCTGCACCTGGTTTTGTATGCGTCTCGATCGCTTCCTCAGCAACCTGCCCTGCTTCAGCCGTCAGCAAGTCCGCCTGCTGCTGGTACAGCAGCGCGTGCGCGTGGATGGCCAGCGGGTCAGCGATCCGCACTTTGAGGTACGCGAATTCAGCCGCATCGAAGTCGACGAGCAACTGCTGCAGGCCGGGCGCCCATTGCGCTACCTGATGCTGCACAAACCCCAGGGTTGTGTCAGCGCCACCCAGGACCCGCAGCACCCCACGGTGATCGAGTTGATCGACCAAGCCGACACCGAGGATTTGCACATCGCCGGGCGCCTGGACTTCAACACCACCGGGCTGATGCTGCTGACCAACGATGGCCTGTGGTCGCGGCGCCTGACCCAGCCGCAAACCAAGCTGCCCAAGGTTTACTACGTCGAGACCGAGCAGGAAATCGGCGAGCACTACATCGAGAAATTCCGCCAGGGTTTCTACTTCGCCTTTGAAGACCTCACCACCCTGCCCGCCGAATTGACCTTGCTCGGCCCACGCAGCGCGCGCCTGAGCATCGTCGAAGGCCGCTACCACCAGGTCAAGCGCATGTTCGGCCACTTCGACAACAAGGTCGTGCGCCTGCACCGCGAACGCATGGGCCCGTTGCAGCTGGACCCCAACCTGCAGCCCGGTCAGTACCGCGCGCTCCACCCTGAAGAAATCCGGGCGATCTGAGCCAGCGACCGCCTGGCGGAAAATTTTCGTCAATTGTCCCAACGGCACTTGCGGGTTGCCCGGGTGCCTGCTTGAATCCAATCGTCGGTCTGCATGTGACCAGTCAGTCACGATCGTAGTCCAAGACACCTTTTTGCCAGCGACCAGTGCCTCGAAGCCCCGGCGTCCGGCAGATTGCCCTCCTAGAACAATACCGGTCGACCAACGTGCCACGCGGATCGACCAGGGCCCTCAGCTTCTCTTCAAGGCGTATGCCTACCTGTCATAAAGAACGCGCATCCTTGCATGTGCGAACACCCTTTTTGCGCCAGGAGTCGACGACATGAGGCCAGAAATCGCTGTGCTTGATATACAAGGTCAGTATCGGGTTTACACGGAGTTCTATCGCGCAGATGCCGCTGAGAAGACGATCATCCTGATCAATGGCTCGCTGGCCACGACGGCCTCGTTTGCCCAGACGGTGCGCAACCTGCACCCACAGTTCAACGTGGTGCTGTATGACCAGCCCTACGCCGGCAAGTCCAAGGCGCACAACCGCAACGAACATTTGCTGACCAAGGAAACCGAAGGGCAGATCCTCCTGGAGCTGATCGACCACTTTGGCGCCGATCACGTCATGTCCTTCTCCTGGGGCGGCGCCTGCACCCTGCTGGCCCTGGCGCACAAGCCGCGGCGCATCGAAAAGGCGGTGGTCAGCTCGTTCTCGCCGGTAATCAACGAACCGATGCGCGACTACCTCGAACGCGGTTGCCAGTACCTGAGCGCCTGCGATCGTTACCGGGTCGGCAACCTGGTCAACGACACCATCGGCAAGCACCTGCCGTCGCTGTTCAAGCGCTTCAACTACCGCCACGTCAGCAGCCTGGACAACCACGAATACGCGCAGATGCACTTTCACATCAACCAGGTGCTCGACCACGACCTGGGCGATGCCCTGCGGGCGGCGCGGGTGATCGACATTCCGGTGCTGTTCATGAATGGCGAGTGGGACGAATACACCACCACCGAAGATGCCCGCCAGTTCGGCCAACACGTGCGCAACAGCCACTTTCGCGAGATCCGCGCCACCGGCCACTTCCTCGACATGGAACACAAGGCCGCCTGCCGCGATACCCGCGAAGCCCTGCTGGGTTTTCTCAAACCTGCCCTGAAGGAATCGCGCCCGCGTTACAGCTACACCCAGGAGCATCATGCACTGGCTATCTGAGCGGCACGGTCGCCGGTAGCGCAGCCTCCTGCATCAACGGCCCAAAAGGCCAAACAGAAGATGCACGACCTCGCGCTACTGGCCACCGGCAGATGACGCTTAAGCAACATAGGGCTTCAAATCGCGACGAAGTTCTGGTACAAAGTCAGCCCTGAAAGCGGGTGTCGTATAATGGCATTACTCCAGCTTCCCAAGCTGATAACGAGGGTTCGATTCCCTTCACCCGCTCCAGCTTCCTTCAGGTTTCAGCGTCGCTGAGGCCCTGGCCACCACTCTGGTGGCTGTTTCGCTAGATCCCCTTCGCTTCAACTGCTGCCAGCACCAGTATTCCCTGGGCCAGCTCGCGATCCGTTGCGCCTGGCGCACGCCCTTCGCTACGCAACCAGTTCAACGCCGATTCCAGATAGACACCCCGGTAAGCCCCGTCGCTGGCAATGAACGCCGCAGCATCGTTGCGAGCCTGCGCCATCACGCGTTTGCCATCTTTGCCGGAACTGGCCTCAGAGGCCATGGTGGGTCCATAGGTGGTTGCGCCAGTGAGCATGAAAGGCAGATAAAACGTGGCTCCAAGGGTCAACATGCCATCGACGTCGCCGCCGCTACCAAAGATGTCGCCCTGGCCCTGGGCACTACAGCACCAGGCCAGGCTCAGCAACATTGCGCGCTTTTTCCAGCGATTGATCCTGCGTTCCATCGGTATCCATTCACTGTCCCTGTAATCGCCCGGCATTCTCCACGGCTTGAGCCAGACTTAACAGCAGTGTTTTTGACTTGGCGCCCTGCCCAGGCGCCGCGCGCTGCGCTTTAATAGCCCACCGCGAAACACTCGAAAGGATCCGTGCATGTTTCTCTCCCGCTGGCTGCCTGGCCTGGCCAATCTGTTGCAGTACCGCCGCGAATGGTTTCGTCATGACCTGCAGGCCGGCCTGTCGGTGGCGGCGATCCAGATTCCCATCGCCATCGCCTATGCGCAGATCGTCGGCCTGCCACCGCAGTACGGGTTGTATGCGTGCATCCTGCCGATGATGGTCTATGCGCTGATCGGCAGTTCGCGGCAATTGATGGTCGGCCCGGATGCCGCCACCTGCGCCATGGTCGCCGGAGCCATTGCGCCGTTGGCCATGGGCGATCCGGCGCGGCTGGCGCAGTTGTCGGTGATTGTCACCATCCTCGTTGGCCTGATGCTGATCGGTGCCGGGCTGGCGCGGGCCGGGTTCATTGCCAGTTTTTTCTCGCGGCCGATCCTTATCGGCTACCTCAACGGTATCGGCCTGAGCCTGCTGGCCGGGCAACTGGGCAAGGTGCTGGGCTTTCAGATCGAGGGTAACGGCTTTGTCCTCAGCCTGATCAACCTGCTGCAGCGCCTGGGCGAAATCCACTGGCTGACCCTGGTGATCGGCGTTGCCGGGCTGGGTTTGCTGATCTGGTTGCCGCGCCGCTACCCGCGCCTGCCGGCGGCGTTGGTCACCGTGGCAGTGGCCACCCTGGTAGTCGGGCTGTTTGGCCTCGACCGCTTTGGCGTGGCGATCCTCGGCCCGGTGCCGGCCGGCATGCCGGAACTGGCCTGGCCGCAAACCAATCTGGAAGAAATGAAAAGCCTGTTGCGCGACGCCCTGGGTATCGCCACCGTGAGCTTTTGCAGCGCCATGCTGACTGCCCGCAGCTTTGCTGCCCGCCATGGCTATGCGATCAACGCCAACCATGAGTTCCTCGCGCTCGGGGTCACCAATATCGCCGCTGGGGTTTCCCAGGGATTTGCCATCAGCGGCGCCGACTCGCGCACCGCGGTCAACGACATGGTCGGCGGCAAAAGCCAGTTGGTGGGGATAATCGCCGCCCTGGTCATCGCCCTGATCCTGCTGGCCTTCACCACGCCCATGGCCTGGATTCCCCAGGCTGCCCTCGGTGCGGTTTTGCTGATGGCCGGTTGGGGGCTGATCGATGTGCAGTCGCTGAAAAAAATCTACCGCCTCAGCCGCTTCGAGTTCTGGCTGTGCGTGCTGACTACCGTCGGCGTGCTCGGCGTCGGTGTGCTGCCGGGCATCATCATCGCTGTGACCCTGGCGATCCTGCGTTTGCTCTACAGCATCTACCAGCCTACCGATGCGGTGCTCGGCTGGGTGCCGGGCATCGAGGGCCAGGTCGACATCCGCCGCCACCAGGATGCGCGCACGGTGCAGGGGCTGGTGGTGTATCGCTTTGACGATGCGATCCTGTTCTTCAATGCCGACTATTTCAAGATGCGTTTGCTCGAGGCGGTGCAGCGCGAGGAGCAACCACGCGCGGTGCTGTTCGATGCCGAAGCGGTCAGTTCCATCGATGTCAGCGGTATTGCGGCCCTGCGCGAGGTGCGCGATACCCTGACAGCCCGCGGCATCTACTTCGGTATCGCCCGGGCACGCGGACGCTTCTTGCGCATGCTGGTGCGTTCGGGGATCGCGCGGGAGATGGAGAACGGCTTGCTGTTTGGCTCGGTACGCTCGGGGATCCGGGCGTATCGGTTGTGGCGCAATCGCAGTCGCAGGGCAACGGTACCGGGGATGGAAACGACATCGCGGGGCAAGCCCGCTCCTACAGATGGGTAGGAGCGGGCTTGCCCCGCGATCGAGCCATTACCGGAGCTGACAGGCCTCGGGCGCTTGCGCAACGTTGCCGATCAAACTGATCAAGCCACACGGCAAGCTGCCCCGCCACTGCAGGTAATCATGCCCGGCCGGGTACTCGACCTGCTCCACCGCATACCCCTTGGCCAGCAGCACGTCACGCAGATGGCGGTTGGTGTCGAGGATTTTCGGCCCTTCGAACAGGCCCGACTGCAGGTAAAAGCGCAGCGCTTGCTTGGGTGCCTTGACGTATTCGCGGGTGAGCCAGCCCGGCTCTTCGCCCTCACGTCCCCACCAGTAGGAACCGGACATGCTCAAGACATTGCCGAACAGCTGCGGGTGCTTGAGGCCCAGGTAGGCCGACGCCAGGCCGCCGTAGCTGGAACCGGCCACCACCGTGCGCTCTGACGCTGCCGCAAGACCTTGCCGGCGCGCCCAGGGCATCAGTTCTTCAGCCATGAAGCGGGCGAACTGCGGGTTGGGCGGCAGTTCCTGCTGGCGGCTGAGGTCACTGGGGTTGGCGATGATCAACGCCGCGGTCGGCGGGATCAGGCCATCGGCGATCAGGTTGTCGAGAATCGTCGGGGTCGGCACCTGGCGGGTATAGGCGTGGGCATCGAACAGCACCAGCAAACCCTGGCCCTTGGCGCCCGGCTGCCACTGCGCCGGGCGGTACAGGTAAACGTCACGCTCGTTGCCGAGCAATTTACTGCTCAACACCTTGCGTTCCAGGCTGCCCCGAGCAATACCGGGACGCTCGGCAACCCAGGGTTGCTCCGGTGCTGCCGCCAATTCCAGGCGTGAGCGCGAGAGGAACGGGTCGCCGCTGCCATCGGCAAAGCCGTTGGGGTTGAGCGGATCGCGGCGAGTGCTGGCGAGGATCATTCGCCGATCATCGGAGGCCGGAACATCCGGGGCCATCTGGTAGCTCAGGCGCGCAGACGCCGGCAGCAGATAGCTGCGAAACCACACGTCGCTGTCGCCCAGGCGTTGCAGTTCATCATGATTGCCCGAGGGCGCGCCGAACACCCGCACGTTGTCCCGCGCTCCGCGCCAGAGGAAGGTCACCAGGGCCATGCCGGGCTGGTCTGCCACGCTTTCGACCATCGGCGTGCCCTGCTGCTGACGGGCCTGCCAGAAGGCTTCGGTACTCGCGCCCTGAGCCAGCTGTTGCTGCAACTCGCGCAGGGTCGGGCTTGGCAACGGGGCGGCCGTGCGCTTCTGCTCGCTGGCCGCGATTACTTGCTTTAGGGTCAGTGCATAAGTGGCTTGCGCGCGGCTGGCCAGCGCCTCGGCGCGCAGGCCATAGGCGCCATCGCGCTCGGCGATGAAAATGAACTCGCGCGGCTGGTCCTGGCCATCGATGAGCAGCCGTACAGGTTGGCCCTGGGCATCGAGCAGGCGCAGGCTGGCATCGCCCAGCAGCCGCCCCTGAACCAGGTCGCCGGCTTTGAGCTGTAAGGTCCAGACCGATTGCTGGCCCTGGGCAAAGCTGGCGCTGACGGTTTGCCCAGGTTGCAGGAGGTTGCCGCTACTGGCCATCGCGCTGCCACTCATGCACAGGGCCAGCGCCAGGGCGCAGCGCCATTGATTGAATAATTGCATGGTCACCTCAGAAATCGATGCTGGCGGAGAGTTTCAGCGTGCGCGGCTCGCTGACCGTGGCGTAACCGTCGTTGAACACTCCGGCCCAGTAGGCGCGGTTCTCGACGTTCTCAAGGCTTGCGCGCAGCACCACGTCCTTGCTGAGGATACGCGTGCTGTAGCGACCGCCGAGGTCATAGCGGGTCCATTGCGGGATCTTCAGGTCGTTGGCGCTATCGAGGTATTGCGAGCTGCTGTGGATGCCCAGCGCGGTCAGGGTCAGGCCCTCGATCCAGGGGGTGTCCCACTCGGCGCCGAGGTTGGCCGACCAGGCCGGCACGCCACGGGCGGTGTTGCCGTCAAAGCTGCCGCCAGCGGTGCGGGTCAGCTCGGCGCGGGTGTAGGTGACGCCACCGAGCAGGCGCACGCTCGGGGTCAGCGAGCCGAACAGGTTCCATTCCACGCCACGGTTACGCTGCTCGCCATCGTCGGTGTAACGGTTGCTGGCGCGGTCCAGAAGCATGCTCGGTTTCTCGATCTGGAACACGCTGAGGGTGTGGGTGAAGTCGCCCAGGTCCCACTTGACCCCGGCCTCCATCTGCTTGGCCTTGTACGGGGCGAACTGCTCGCCGTAGTTGGCAGCGGCAAGGTCGGTGACCATGCCGCCCTGGGTCAAGCCTTCGATGTAGTTGGCGTACAGCGACACCGGCGCGTCCCAGGGCTTGAGCACCAGGCCCAGGGCCGGGGTCAGGGCGCGTTCGTCGTAGGCCGGGTTGCTCATCTTCTGCCGCACCCGTTGCGAGCGCACGCCCAGGGTCAGCAGCACCTTGTCGTCGATAAAGCCCAGGGTGTCGGCGACGGCGAAGCTGGACAGGGTGTTGTCGCCGGTCTTGTCGCTGGAGCCGATATCGCCGGCAATGATCGGCTTGCCCGGGTGGTAGATGTTGGTCAGGTATTTCTTGCTGGTAACGGTGGCGGCGCGGCCGATATCCTGGTGCAGCAAGGTGGTGCTCAACACCACCTGGTGGTTCACCGGGCCGGTGACGAAGTTGCCCCGCACTCCGGCTTCGGTGGACAGGCTGTGGGTGTAGCCGGCCTGGTTGTAGGTCTCGCCGCTGGCATCGCCGTTGGCGCCGGTGACGATCACCCGGGTGCCGTTGAGAAAGCCCTTGTAGCGGGTTCGGGCGCTGCCGACGCTGGCGTAGGCGGTCCAGTCGTCGTTGAGGTCGTATTCGCCGCGCAGCACCACGGCCTTGCTGACTTGCTTGGCGTAGATGCCGTCGAGGATGTTGGTGTCCGGTTTCGGCGCCTTGGTGACATGCCCCAGCTTGCTGAAGCCGGCCATCATCGGGCTGCCGTCTTCGAGCTTTTCATGGCTTTCGTAAGCGTCCAGCTCGAGCTTCCAGCCATCGCCGCGATAGTCCATGCCCAGCGACGCCAGGGTGCGGTCCTTGGACTGCTGGTCGACACCGGTTTCGCCGCTGCCGTAGACGCCGTTGAAGCGGATGCCGAAACGCTGCTCATCGCCCAGGCGCCGGCCCAGGTCGATATGGTTGGCGATATAACCGTCGGACACGTAGCTGCTGGTCAGGCGCGTCAACGGTGCTTCGCCGGCGCGCTTGGGCACCAGGTTGATCACCCCGCCGACGCCGCCGTTGGGCGCCATGCCGTTGAGCAAGGCACCGGGGCCCTTGAGCACCTCGACACGTTCCAGAAACTCGGTCGCCACGTGGCCGTCCGGGGCCAGGCCGTACAGGCCGTTCAGCGCAAGCTCGGTGGAATCGAGGGAGTAGCCACGAATCATGAAGTTCTCGTAGGCGTGGCCTTCGCCGGTACTGAAGCGGATCGACGGGTCGTTGCGCAGCACCGCGCCAACCGTGCCGCTTTGCTGGTTTTCCATGTGCTGGGCGGTGTAGGCGGTGACGTTGAACGGCGTCTCCATCACCTCGCGATTGCCCAGCATGCCCAGCCGCGCGCCACGGGCGACCTGGCCACCGCTGTAGGTCTCGGGGATGCCGTTGGCGTTGCTGTTGGCGTTGATGTTCAGCTCGCCAAGGGTCAGGGCGCCATCGCTGTCGAGGCTGCGCAGAATGATCACGCCGTTCTCTTCGCTGGCCACCAGGCCACTGTTGGCCAGCAAGCGCTGCAAGGCCTGCTGCAAGGTGAACCGACCCTGCAAGGCCGGGGCACTACGGCCAGCCAGCAACTGGCTGTCGGCGGCGATGGCCACCCCGGCTTCGCGGGCCAGGGCATGCACCGCGGCTTCCAGGGACTGGCCCGGCAGGTTCAGGCTCAAGGCCGGCGCATCGGCAGCCAGGGCGGCGGCATGGGCCGCGCTCAATGGCAACAGGCTGGCGCTGCCCAGGGCACAGGCCAGCGCCAATCGACGCAGGGTGCCGGGAAAAGCCACAGGGTGTGCCGGGCGGGCATGGGGAAGCGACATGATCTGTCCTTGCAGAGGTGGGTTCAGCGATGAAGACGGGCCACCTCGGCGTTACCCCTCAAAATTATTTTCAGCGCCGTTGCAGGGTGCGCTGCTGCCCCTGGTTGACCAGGCTCACCGGGAGGATTTTCGGCAGCGCCTGCAGGAGCATTTCCGGCTGGTTGCTGGGGAAGCTACCGGTCAGGTGCAACTGGGCGGCGCTAGCCACGAGGGTCACCGGTTGCAGGGCATAGGCGTTGACCTCGGCGATTACCTCGGCCAGCGGCGTATCGGTAAACGACCACCAGCCCCGCTGCCAATGCTCAAGACTCGCTGCAGCATGCACATCAGCCCTGCGCGCGAGCAGGCGCCCGTATGCGTCGAGGTTGATGCGCTCACCCGCCTGCAACACCTGCGAGCCCTCACGCAGGCCACGCACCTCGACCCGCCCGCGAGCCACCGCGACCTGAATCTCGCCACCGCGATCGCTGACGCTGAAGGCCGTGCCCAGCACTTCTACCTCGCCCAAGCGGGTGCTGATCAGAAACGGTCGCATGCGCTCGCGCGCCACATCGAAATAGACATTGCCCTGCAGCAGGCGCACCTGGCGCAAGCCGTTGCTGTACTCGATGCGCAAGCTGGTTTCGGCCGCCAGCAACAATTGGCTGCCATCGGGCAGAATCTCCCGCCGCGGCGGCTCGGCATGCACGGTTTGCAGCAGGCGATCGAACTGCGGCGCACGCCGCCACAACCAGCCCAGCCAACTGGCCCCGGCCACCGCCACCAGCAAGCCGCCGCCCTGGCGCAGCAGACGCCGACGACTGAGATTGACCGGCTCCGGCGTTACCGCCGTGCGCAGTTGCGGGGTCAGCCGATGCACCAGTTGCCAGCGTTGTTCGGCCTCTTGCCAGGCCCGTTCGTGCTCACTGCTTTTGCCGCGCCAACGCTCCAGCTGGCCACGTGTCTGCTGCACCCGCTGCGGGTCGTCGCTGTTCAGCGCGGCCAGGTAGGTCAGGGCTTGCTGCACCTTGCGTGGAGAAACCGGCGACGACTCAGACATGCCGTGCCGCCAGGCTCAGCTCGGACAAATCGAACACCGCCCGGGCGATGTGCAGCTCTACGGCCTTGGCCGACAGCTCAAGTTCAGCACATACCTGGCGATGGGGCTGGCCGTGCAAACGCACACGGACGAACACCTCGCGGCGCAGGCGCGGCATGCGCTCGATACGCTCGATCAATTGCTGCAACTGCTCGCGGGCGATAATGATGTCTTCGACGCTGGGGCTCAGCACATCGACGCGGCTCAGCCAGTCTTCCAGCGCCGCCAGCTCGTTGCTGCGCCGCCGGTACTGATCAATGCACAGATTGCGCGCGGCCTGGAACAGTAACGCCCGGGCGTTGACCACCGGCGCGTTCAGAGCATGGGCGTAAGCCTGGGCAAAGCTTGACTGGGCAATGTCGGCGGCATCATCCGGGTTACGCAGGCGGCCACAAAGGTAACGGCGCAGGTCGCTGTAATTGGCCAGCAGATCGTCGACGACCGCCTGCAGGGCCGGAGCAGCGGCGGTCCAGGGCATGGAGAGCGAAGTCATGAAGGTCCGGCGTGGAAGATAAACATGAATAGGAATTCATATCATTCTCACATACCTCTACGGCCTTCTGCCAGCCCTCAGCTGTTGCGCGGCAGCAGCCCTGGCAAGGCGTGGGCCAGGGCATTGACGGCAAAACCAATGAACATCACCCCGCAGGCACGGGTGATCCACAGTTCGTAGCGGGTGTACAGGGTGCGCACATGGCGGGCACCGACCACGCCGATCAGAATCAGGTAGGCCAGCAAGCCGCCAACAAAGCTCAGGGCGATCAAGGCTGGCAGCATCGACCAGTCCAGCGCTTCGGCGCGGCTCGAGAGCAAGGCGGTGAACGTCGCCACCGCCACCGGGTAGGCCTTGGGGTTGGTCAGGCCAAATACCACGCCATGCCAGAACGGCTTGCGCACCGGCCCCTGCTCGCCGTCGCCACTGCCCGGGCGGCTGCGCAAGGCGCGCATGCCCAGCCAGAACAGGTACAGGCCGCTGATCACACCGAGGATGTCGAACACCGAACTGCCGATTTGCCGGGCACCGACGATCGCCACCAATGCGGTACTGCACCACAGCACATCGCCGAGCAAGTGCCCGCAAAGAAACCCCGCGCCGGCGCGGCGCCCGCGGGTGGCGCCAATGCCGAGCACCGCCAGCACGCCGGGGCCCGGGGTAATACCGTAGATAAAACCGGAAGCGATTACCGCGAGCAGCAGCGAAAAGGTCATCGGGGCAGTGTCCTGAAAGTCCGTGCAAGGCGCGAAGTCTACGGCAGCCGCGCGGCGCCAGCCAGCCTCTCAGTAGCCCTCGGCACGCAGGATCTGCGCCTCGCTGCGGGCACTGGGGCGGCCCAGATAGCGCAGCAGCTGGCCGCTGCGGTTGCTGAAGATGCCGTCCACACCCGCCTCCAGCACCTGGCGAAAATCCACCGGTTCATCGACGGTGTACACGTGCACCAGCAGGCCCTCGTCGTGGCTGAGCTGGTTCATCCACGGCTGCACCAGGTCGGCGTAACTCTGCGCGCCGCCCCCGGCCAGCGCCGCCGACGGTCCGGTTCCGATGGCGCCGGCGGCCTTGGCGTAATCCAGCCAGCGCACGAACTCGGCCTTGTCCCGGGGTTGCTGACGGGCATAGAAGGCGGCCTTGTCGGCTTCACCGGATTCGGCGAAGGTCTGCTGCGAGGCGGGCTCGATGCTGCCCTTGCCGATCCACAGCAACAGCACCTTGGGCACCTGGGGCATGTGCTGGTGCAGCAGCGCCAGGCTGTTGCGGTCAAAGCTCTGCAGCACCACCCTGCCCGGCCGCTCGAGCCAGCCACGGGCCTGCAGGGCTTTGTTCAGGTCGGCTTCGATACCGGGAAACAGGTTCGGCACCTTGGTTTCGATGTACAAGCCGGGCTGGCGTTGCGGGTTGGCCGCGGCGATGTCCATGACTTCATCGAGGGTCTGGATTTTCAAACCCTTGAAGCTTGCCCGGGCACGTTCGGGGTAGGCCTTGTTGAACCAGCTGCCGACGTCCAGGGATTTCAGCTCGGCCAGGGTGAAGGCACTCACCGGCTGGTCCTGGCGTTCGGGAAAGCGCTCGGCCACGTCGCTGGTGCGCAGCAGGTTATCGTCATGCACAGCAACCAGCACGCCGTCGCTGGAGCGTTGCAGGTCCAGCTCCAGGTAATCGGCGCCCAGCTCCCGTGCCAGCCGGTAGGCCGGCGCCGTGGACTCCGGTGCATCATACGAGGCGCCGCGATGGGCGATCACCGCCGGGTAGGCAATGCCCTGCGCCCTGGCCAATTCACTGCCCGGCCCGGCCTCGGCAAGCGCCGCCAGCGGCAATAGCGCCAGGCAACATACATGTTTAACGGTTTTGAACATCTTCAGGCTTCCTTTGCTGCGCAGCGAATCCAGCATAGTCGCCAACGCTGATGACAGACCGGTTGCATGCTAAAGTCGCCGGCGATTGCCTGCCCTGCCACAGAGATGCCCGATGCCCCACGCCGACCTCGACGCCAGCCTCAACCACTGGCCAGACCTGAACGCCAGCCACCCCTGCAGCGGCCTGCTGCTGGGCAATGGCGCCAGCCGTGCATTGTGGCGGCCGTTCAGCTACTTCTCGCTGTTCGAGGAGGCCCAGCGGGTGCGGCACAAGCCCCTGAACCTGAGCGATCAGGCGCTGTTCAAGTCGCTGGGCAGCGAGCTGTTCGAACCGGTGCTCAGTGCCCTGAACACCACGGTGCGGATCAACGCCGCGCTGGCGATCAGCTCCTCGGCGCCGCTGAACCGTTACTACGCGATCAAGGAAGCGCTGATCCACGCCATCCGCAGCGTGCACATCCCCTGGCGCATGCTGCCAAGCCAGACCTTGCAACAGATCAACCGCGAGCTGGGCAACTACCAGAGCGTCTACTCCAGCAACTACGACCTGATCTGCCATTGGGCCGCCAGCCAGAAGCCGGAAGGTTTCCAGCAGTTGTTCGACGAAGACGGCAACTTCGATATCCGCCGCACTCGCGGCCCGGGCACGCGCCTGCTGTACCTGCACGGCGGCCTGCACCTGCTCAAGCAGCAGGACGGCAGCACCCGCCAGCGCAGCGCCAGCGACGGCCAGTTGCTCGACGGCTTTGCCGTCAACACCCCCGGTGATGTGCCGCTGTTCGTCAACGAAAGCAGCAGCGACGACAAGCTCAAGGCCATCCGCAGTTCCGATTACTTAAGCTGGGCGCTTGGTGAACTGGCCGGCCATCAAGGCGGCCTGTGCATTTTCGGCCAGCACCTGGACAGCACCGACCGCCACCTGCTGGAGGCGATCAAGCAAGCACGCCCGGCGCACCTGGCCATCGCCATCCGGCCGTTAAGCGCAGCCTCGATCATCAGCCAGAAGCAGCACTACGTGCAGCGCTTTGCCGATATGCCCGCGCTGCAATTGCACTTCTTCGATGCCAGCAGCCACCCGCTGGGAGCGCCCGGGCTGGAAGTGCCGGTGCCGGTGCCGATCCGCAAACGACATTGAGCGGCGACAAAAACAGGCATGGTAAATAACAATTATTCTCGATACCATTCGCAACCTTTCTCTCCGGTCCGTCCTGGAAAGCTTGCATGCCGCGCCCCAAACCCGACCCTTTTGCCCACGACACCTGCCGCGGGTTCTATGCCGACATCCTGCATTTTTTGCGCAAGCGCATGGACAATGCCAACGATGCGGCAGACATGACCCAGGACGTGTTCACCCAGTGGCTGGGCTATCGCGACCGGGCGCGGGTCGAGCAACCACGGGCGTTCCTGTTCCAGATGGCGCGCAACCTGCTCAGCGATCACTGGCGTCGGCAGAAGGTGCGCCACAGCGTGCTCGACGAGGATGCCCAGGCCAGCGAACAGACACCGGCCGGCACCGCCAGCGACCCGCTCAAGCATGCCCAGCAGCAACAACGCCTGGAACAATTGAAACTTGTCCTCGCCGAACTCTCGCCGCGCCGCCGCGAAGCCCTTATGCTGCACCGCTTCGAAGGTTTGACGCAGGCGCAGATCAGCACGCGCATGGGCATTTCCGTAAGCATGGTGGAAAAGCACATCGCCGCGGCCCTGCTGCATTGCAAGCATCGCCTGGACAGTGACAACGGCATGGAGCAGCCAGAATGACCCCCACTCCTGAAATCGATAAGCGCAGCATCGATGCCCAGGCGGCCAGCTGGTTTACCCGTAACCGCAACGACAACTCGCGCGCAGCCCGCAAGGCCTTCGCCCAGTGGCTGCAAAACCCCGAGCATGCCCGCGCCTATGCCCAGTTCGAACAGCTCTGGGACGACCTGGCTGCGCTCAAGAGCCTGAACAAACCGGTCGCCCTGCCCAGCCGCCAACCGTTGCGCTGGCGCCCGGCCCTGGCCATCGCCGCCGGGCTGGTGTGTGCGCTGCTGGCGGCCAACCTCGGCCTGCCGAACCGCCATCACCAGCAACAACTGGCCGCGCAGAGCGAACGCCCACAACACCTGGCCCTGCCCGATGGCAGCCAGCTGGACGTTAACGCCCGCACCCGGCTGAGCCTGAGTTTTGACAACGAACGCCGGCTGATTCGCCTCGACCAGGGCCAGCTGTACATCGAAGTGGCGCCCGACAAGGAGCGGCCGCTGTTCGTCGATGCCGGCAACGCCCGGGTACGCGTGGTGGGTACCGGTTTCGACCTGCGCCGCGGCCAGCAGGAGCTGGTGCTCAGCGTCGCCCACGGCCAGGTAGCGCTGGAAACCCCCGGCGAGAATCGCCCGCCGCTGCTATTGAGCGCCGGCCAGCGAGCGGTTTATGACCTGGCCCGCGGCAGCCTCAACGTGCACAACCTCAGCGCTGCAGAAATCGCCGACTGGCGCAGCGGCCACGTGAGTTTTCGCAACCGCGAACTGGCCAGCCTGATCGACGAATTATCGCTCTACCGTACGGCACCGGTGCTGCTCGCCGATCCCTCGTTGGGCCGCTACAAGGTCTCGGGCAATCTCGACGTCAACGACCCTGACGCCCTGCTCACTGCGCTGCCAGTGCTGCTGCCGATCAAGGCGGTGAACCTTGCCGACGGTCGGGTGCGGATCGAACGCAAACAGTAATTTGAGAATATTTTTCATTCGCATGTGAGGGTTTTCCGCAGCCCTGCGTCTTCCTCCCGTCTGCGTAATCACTGCAGGCCTTTTCTGGCCTTTGTTGCCGTATTGGGGGGTTTTATCTTGCGTGCGTTTGCTCCTTTCAAGCCGTTGTCTGTTCGTCCTTCGCTGCTGGCCGCGTGCCTGGCCCTGAGCCTGCAGGCCCAGGCCGCACCGGTGCAACTGAACCTGCCGGCGCAGCCGCTGGCAACCTCGCTAAGCCAGCTGGCGCAGCAGGCCAAGCTGCAGCTGCTGTTTGACGAATCCTTGCTCAACAGCGTCCAGGCCCCGGCCCTGCAAGGTGCTTACGAACCGCTCGAAGCGATCAGCCAGTTGCTGCACAACAGCCGCTTTGCCCTGGTCAAGGTCGGCAACACCTATGTGGTGCGCCTGCGTGAAGACAACGATGCTACCGCCGACAACAGCATCCAGCTTGGCGCGGTGAGTGTGGTGGGTAACGGCCAGCAGGTCGACCCGAGCACCGTCGGCCGCTCGACCCTGACCCAGGAAGACATCGACCGCTATCAGCCGAGCAACATCCCCAGCGTGCTCGCGACCCTGCCCGGGGTGAACATGGGCGGTTCGGCCAAGCCCGGCGGCCAGACCATCAACATCTGGGGCCTGGGCGATGCCGAAGACGTGCCGATGACCGTCGACGGCGCGACCAAGAGCGGCTTTGAGCGCTATCAGCAAGGCACCATCTTCATCGAGCCGGAGCTGATCAAGAACATCGAAGTAGAAAAGGGCCCGCACTCGATCTACACCGGCAACGGCGGCTTCGGCGGCAGCGTCAACATGACCACCAAGGACGCCCCCGACCTGCTCCAGGAAGGTCGCAACAGCGGCGCCATGCTCAAGTATGGTTATGCCAGCAACGACCATCAGCAGGTCTACAGCTCGGCATTGTTCGGTCGCACCGACGATGGCCGCATGGACGCCCTGGTGTACCTGACCAAGCGTGACGGCGATGACATGAAACTGGCCGGTACCCTGCCCGACCCCGAGGGCCGCTACCCGATCAACCCCCAGCGCCTGCCCAACAGTGCCCTGGACCTGGACGGCGCGCTGCTCAAGGCCAACCTGCACTTTACCGACGAGCACAGCCTGGGCTTCTCCTGGTCGCGCTCGGAAAGTGAGCGCTGGGCGCCGTTCTCTTCCACCGCCTACCCGACGCCGCCGACCCAGTCGGACATCAACAGGTTCGGCTACAAGGATGCCCTCAAGCGCTTCCTGGCCAATCGCACGACCACCGACACCACCTGGTCGACCACCTACAAGTACCAGCCGGTGAACAACCCGCTGATCGACCTGCAGGTCAAATACTCCGAGTCCGACACCAAGCAGACCGACGAGCGCGATGCCACGGCGTTCTTCCAGCCGTCCACCGGCGGGCGCAAGATGGACACCGAATACCAGGACCAGATGCTCGATGTGCGCAACACCAGCCTGTTTACCACCGGCCCGCTGGAGCACGCCTTCACCAGCGGCTTTCAGATCCGCCACCACGACCGTGACACACAGATGTGGATGCCCGGCAAAAGCTACGAGATTCCCAAGTACAACAACGGCCACTACCAGCCGTACTTCATGCCCAGCGGCACCGTCGACAGCCAGGGCTATTTCATCCAGGACGCCATCACCCTCGGTGACGTGACCATCACCCCGTCGCTGCGCTACGACCATGTTGCCAACAAGGGCAAGCCGAACCAGGCGCCGTACTACAACGTTGCCGAGAATGGCCACGACTACAGCGAAAAAACCTACACCGGTTGGTCGCCACGCCTGTCAGTGTTCTGGAAAGCCACCGCCAACACCGCCTTCTTTGCCGACTACAGCAAGACCTGGCGCGCTCCGGTGCTTGATGAGCAATACGAAGTCCAGGGCATCGGCAGCCGCACCGCCAGCAGCCGCAACCTCGACCCGGAACGCATCACCGCCCTGCGTGCCGGTAACGTCACCGACTTTGCCAACGTCTTCACCGCTGACGACAGCATGCAGATCCGCACCACGCTGTTTCGTAACGAGATCAAGGACGAGATCTTCAAGGCCACCGGCATCGGCTGCGAAGCACAGCTGGCCAAGGGCGAAAGCATCTCCGACGCCTGCGGTAAAGGCCTGATGTCCAACTACCGCAACCTCAAGGGTGTGACCATCAAGGGCTTCGAGGTCGAAAGCTTCTACGACTCGACCTACCTGTTCGGTTCGGTGTCCTACTCGTGGATGACCGGCCGACATGAAGGCGCCTACACCAACCCTTGGGGGCCGGACGTCTGGGCCAAGGACATTCCGGCACCGAAATGGATCACCACCCTGGGTGTGAAGATCCCCAGCTGGGACGCCAAGGTCGGCTGGCAGGCGCAGTTCGTGCGCAAGACCGACCGCCTGCCGAGCGACAACTACCGCGAAGGCCCGGCCAGCGCCCTGGGTGATCGCTATTACGACCACTATGCCAACGACGACTATCAGATCCATGGCCTGTTCGCCAACTGGAAGCCGCAGCAGCCTTACCTGAAAGGCACCGAGGTGAACCTGACGGTGGACAACCTGTTCAACAAGGACTACCGCTCCGAGCTCAGTGGCGAGTACGCCTACAGCCAGGGCCGGAACGCCAAGGTCAGCATCACCCGCTTCTTCTGAGGCAACTGTACGGATGAACTTGTCAGCAACTGTAACAAGATCATCCGTCCGCCCTGTGGCTCAATGAAAGCACTTATCTGCCACAGGCGCTCCGTATGTCCAGCCGCGAAAACACCGGGATGGCCCTTGGCCTTCTCGGTGTGATTATTTTCAGCCTGACCCTGCCCATGACGCGCATCGTCGTGCAGGAGCTACACCCCTTGCTCAACGGCCTGGGGCGGGCCTTGCTGGCGGCGATCCCGGCTGCGGCGCTGCTGCTCTGGCGCCGGGAAAAATGGCCAACCTGGGCGCAGATCAAGGGCCTGAGCCTGGTAGCGCTGGGGGTGATCCTCGGCTTTCCGGTGTTCTCGGCCTGGGCCATGCAAAGCGTGCCGGCGTCCCACGGAGCACTGGTCAACGGCCTGCAGCCTTTATGCGTGGCGGTGTACGCCGCCTGGTTGTCCCATGAGCGGCCATCGAAAGCCTTCTGGGCCTGCGCCGCGCTGGGCAGTGCGCTGGTGCTGGCCTACGCGATGATCATGGGTGCCGGGCAGATCCAGGCCGGCGACCTGCTGATGCTCGCGGCGATTGCCGTGGGCGGCCTGGGGTATGCCGAAGGCGGCCGGCTGGCGCGGGAAATGGGCGGTTGGCAGGTGATCTGCTGGGCGCTGGTGCTGTCGGCGCCGCTGTTGCTCGGGCCGGTGATTTACCTGGCCTTGCAGCACCAGGGGCCGGTAAGTGCCAAGGCCTGGTGGGCGTTCGGCTATGTGTCGCTGTTCTCGCAGTTCATCGGCTTCTTTGCCTGGTACGCCGGGCTGGCCCTGGGCGGCATTGCCCGGGTAAGCCAGATCCAGCTGCTGCAGATCTTCTTCACCATCGCCTTTTCGGCGCTGTTCTTTGGCGAGCAGGTCGAGCCGATTACCTGGCTGTTTGCCGCCGGGGTGATTGCCACGGTGGTGCTGGGGCGCAAGACCCGGGTGCAGCCTGCGCCTGTGCGGGGCCTGGGCTGACGCGATCGCGGGTCAAGTCGAGGCGTCGCACCGCCGCTCCCAGAGTTGGCCTCTGTGCACCGCCTTTGTAGGAGCGGGCTTGCCCCGCGATGATTCAGGCAGGAATCAAGCCATCGGCGCGCAACAAGGTCTCCAGGCAATGCTCCTTGACCCCGTAGAAGTCCTTGAGCTGCTGGATCTTCTCCATCAATGCTGAAGCCTCAACCGGTGCCTGGCGCTTGACCGCCAGGATCATCTTGTTCTTGTTGGTGTGCTCCAGGGAAATGAACTCGAAAACCTTGGTTTCGTAACCGCAGGCTTCCAGGTACAAGGCGCGCAAGCTGTCGGTGAGCATCTCGGCCTGCTGGCCCAGGTGCAATCCGTACTGCAGCATCGGCTTGAGCAAGCCTGGGCTGTGCAGTTGCGGGCGGATCTGCTTGTGGCAGCACGGCGAGCACATGATGATCGCCGCGCCGCAACGAATGCCGGTATGAATCGCGTAATCGGTGGCGATATCGCAGGCATGCAAGGCGATCATCACCTCGATGGCGCTGGGCACCACACTGCGCACGTCACCGCATTCGAACACCAGGCCCGGGTGCTCCAGGCGCGAGGCCGCGGCGTTGCACAGCTCGACCATGTCCGCGCGCAGTTCGACGCCGGTAACCTGCGCCTCGCGCTGCAGGGTATTGCGCAGGTAATCGTGGATGGCGAAAGTCAGGTAGCCCTTGCCCGAGCCGAAGTCGGCCACCCGCAGCGTCTGGTCGGCGGCCAGCGGCGCCGAATTCAGGGCATGGGAAAACACTTCGATGAACTTGTTGATCTGCTTCCACTTGCGCGACATCGCCGGGATCAGCGCCTGCTGCTTGTCGGTCACGCCCAGGTCGTGCAAGAACGGCCGGCTCAGCTCCAGGTAGCGCTTTTTCTCCCGGTCATGCTCCCCGGCCGGCGCCTGGCGCGCCTGCTGCACGGCGCTGCGATGGAGCATCGGCTTGCCCTTCTTGCTGAATTCCAGCTGCGCTTCGTCGCTGAGGCTGAGCAGATGGGCGTTGCGAAACGACGCCGGCAGCAGCTCATCGACCAGCGCCAGGGCTTCATCGTTGCCCAGGTTGCGGGTGATGTCGCGGGTCTTGTAACGGTAGACAAACGACACGCAAGCCTGGCCCTTGACCGTCAGCGGCTTGGCGATGATGCGCTGCAGGGTTTCTTCGTTGCCGACATGGCGCGCCAGCACCAGCTTGATCAGGGCGTTCTGTTCCAGGCTGGTGGCGAGCAGGCTCAGAAACTGCGCACGCGCATCCGGCGCGGCCTGGGCGGTGGGGGAATCGGACATCGGGAAAGGCTGCCTCGGGTTGCGGAGGGGGCGCAGGGATGCGCAGTGCCGGGAATTTTACGTGGATGCGCTTTCCCTGCACAGCTTTTGTCGACCGATGTCGCCGCGGCTAACCGAGCACCACCAGGCGGTTGGGCAGCTCGTTGCGCTCGTGAGTCTGCGGCACATGGGTGCGCAGCAGCTCGCCGCAGGCCTCGATGCAACTGACGAACCCCTGCAGTGTCTGGCCCTGGCGCACCTGTGCGGTAAAGCGCTTGACGATCGCGTCCCAGACCTTGTTGTCCAGGTGCCGGGAGATGCCTTCATCGACGAGGATCTCGACATAGCGCTCGGCCTCGCTGACAAAGATCAGCATGCCGGTGCCACCCACGGTGTGGTGCAAGTTCTGCTCGAGAAACTGCCGGCGGGCCAGGTTCGCCGCGCGCCAGTGGCGCACCGAGCGCGGAATCAGGCGGGTGGTCAGCGACGGGATGCGAAACAGCAGGCACAAGGCAATAAAGGTCAGCCACTGCACGATCAGCAAACTGTGCACGCTCATCCAGCCGCTGAGGTAATGGACGACGCCCGGCACCACCAGAGCCAGCAGGCTGGCCCACAGCAAGGGGATATAGGCATAGTCGTCGGCGCGGCTGGCCAGCACCGTGACCAGTTCGGCATCAGTATGCCGCTCGACCCGGGCAATGGCTTCAGCGACCTGGCGCTGTTGTTGTTCAGTGAGCAAAGTCATGGGCTGCGCTACTCGTTGTTGTTCATTTACCAGCCCCCCGACGATCCACCGCCGCCGAAGCTGCCCCCGCCACCACTGAAGCCCCCTCCGCCACCGCCGCCGCCAAAACCGCCGCCGCCGTAGCCGCCGCCGAAACCGCCACCCATGCCGCCGCGCCCGCTGCCGCCAAGGCCCAGCGACTGCAGGGCGAACACCACCAGGATCAGCAGGATGAACAATCCGATGCCCCAGGCCGGCGCACCGTCCTGACCATCGTTGCCCAGCGCCCGCGAAGGCTCGGCCAAGGGGTTGCCGCCCAGCACCTGGAGTATCGCCGCCGTGCCCTGGACGATGCCCTGACTGTACTCGCCACGACGAAACGCCGGGGTGATGATGCGGTTGATGATCACCGACGACTGCGCATCGGTCAGGCGCTCTTCCAGGCCATAGCCGACTTCGATGCGCAGCTTGCGCTCCTGGGGGGCGACGATCAACAGCGCGCCGTTGTCCTTGCCTTTCTGGCCAATGCCCCAGTGACGGCCGAGCTGGTAGCCGTAGTCTTCGATGCTCTGCCCCTGCAGGTCGGCCAGGGTCACCACCACGACCTGTTCGCCGGTGCCCTGCTCATGGGCCTTGAGCATGTTGTCGAGCTGGCTGCGGCTGGCACCGTCGAGCAGGCCGGCGTTGTCCACCACCCGCCCGCTCAGCGCCGGGAAGCTGAGCTCGGCGCGCAGCGGCGTAGCGATCAGCAGCGCTAGCAGCAGCGCAAGCTTGAACAGGCGCATCAGAATTTCACTTCAGGCGCTTTTTCGGCATCGGCGCTGGTGGCCTCGAAGTTCTCGCGGATCGGCAGGTCGCTGTACATTACGCTGTGCCAGAGGCGCCCGGGAAAGGTGCGAATCTCGGTGTTGTAGCGCTGCACGGCGGCGATGAAATCCTTGCGCGCCACGGCGATGCGGTTCTCGGTGCCTTCCAGTTGCGACTGCAAGGCCAGGAAGTTCTGGTTCGACTTGAGGTCCGGGTAACGCTCGGACACCACCATCAAGCGGCTCAAAGCCCCGGTCAGCTGCGACTGCGCCTGCTGAAATTGTTGCAACTTTTGTGGATCGTCCAGCGTACTGGCATCGACCTGGATCGAGGTCGCCTTGGCCCGGGCTTCTATGACCGCGGTCAGGGTTTCCTGCTCCTGCCTGGCGTAGCCTTTGACCGTTTCGACCAGGTTGGGAATCAGGTCGGCGCGGCGCTGGTACTGGTTCTGCACCTGAGCCCAGGCGGCCTTTACCTGCTCGTCGTAGTTGGGGATGTTGTTGATCCCGCAACCGGCCAGCAGGCTGCCAAGCATCAGCAGCAGCCACAGGCGTACGCCCTTGAATTGAATTACCTGCATGTCGCTACGCTCCTTGATCGCCGTGATTCACGGGACTTGAGGCATAATCCGTCGTCGCCGCTGGATCGGGATCGCCCAATCGGCTAAAAGATGCCCCAGCAAACTACAACAATAGCCGCTTCCCCAACTTCGGCTGGGCAGTATCACCGTGAATACTGCCGCAAGCCTTGAGAACAGAATTCATGAACAAGCTGTGTTTGCTGGGTCTGGTTGTCAGCCTGGCCAGTCAATCGGCCTTTGCCGACACCTCTGCCGCCCCGCTGCAGGACAAGCAGGCGTTCATCGCCAACCTGATCAAGCAGATGACCCTGGATGAAAAGATCGGCCAGTTGCGCCTAATCAGCATCGGCCCGGAAATGCCCCGCGAGATGATCCGCAAGGAAATCGCCGCCGGCCGCATCGGTGGCACCTTCAACTCGATCACCCGCGCAGAAAACCGGCCGATGCAGGACGCCGCCGCCAAGAGCCGGCTGAAAATCCCGATGTTCTTCGCCTACGACGTGATCCACGGCCACCGCACGATCTTCCCGATCAGCCTGGGCCTGGCCGCCAGCTGGGACATGGAAGCAATCGCCAAGGTTGGCCGGGTGTCCGCCGCCGAGGCCGCCTCCGACGGCATCGACATGACCTTCGCACCGATGGTCGACATCGCCCGCGACCCGCGCTGGGGCCGTACCAGTGAAGGCTTCGGCGAAGACACCTACCTGGTTTCACGCATCTCCAAGGTGATGGTCGAATCCTTCCAGGGCCCGAGCCCGGCAGCGGCAACCAGCCTGATGGCCGCGGTCAAGCACTTCGCCCTGTACGGCGCGGTGGAAGGCGGGCGCGACTACAACACGGTCGACATGAGCCCGACCAAGATGTTCAACGACTACCTGCCACCCTACCGCTCCGCCATCGATGCCGGCGCCGGCGGGGTCATGGTGGCGCTGAACTCGATCAACGGCGTACCGGCGACCTCCAACACCTGGTTGATGAACGACCTGCTGCGCAAGGACTGGGGCTTCAAAGGCGTGACCGTCAGCGACCACGGGGCGATCACCGAGCTGGTGCGTCACGGTGTCGCCCGCGATGGCCGCGAAGCCGCCAAGCTGGCGATCAAGGCCGGCATCGACCTGAGCATGAACGACTCGCTGTACGGCGAAGAGCTGGCCAGCCTGCTCAAGGCCGGTGAAATCCAGCAGGCCGATATCGACAACGCCGTGCGCGAAGTGCTCGGCGCCAAGTACGACATGGGCCTGTTCGAAGATCCGTACCGACGCATCGGCAAGGCCAGTGACGACCCGGCCGACACCTATGCCGACAGCCGCCTGCACCGCGCCGAGGCCCGTGACGTCGCGCGCCGCAGCCTGGTCTTGCTGGAAAACCGCCAGCAGACCCTGCCGCTGGCAAAAGCCGGCACCATCGCCCTGGTCGGCCCGCTGGCCGATGCCCCGATCGACATGATGGGCAGCTGGGCCGCCGCCGGCCGCCCGCAGCAATCGATCACTGTGCGCGAAGGCATGCGCCAGGCGCTCGGTGACAAGGCCAAGGTGATCTACGCCAAAGGCTCCAACGTCACCCACGACAAGGCCATCCTCGACTACCTGAACTTCCTCAACTTCGATGCCCCGGAAATCATCGACGACCCGCGCCCTGCCGCGGTGCTGATCGATGAAGCGGTCAAGGCTGCCAGGCAGTCCGACGTGGTGGTGGCGGTGGTGGGCGAGTCCCGTGGCATGTCCCACGAATCGTCCAGCCGCACCACCCTGGAAATCCCCGCCGCCCAGCGCGAGCTGATCAAGGCCCTGAAAGCCACCGGCAAACCGCTGGTGCTGGTGCTGATGAACGGCCGGCCGCTGTCGCTGGCCTGGGAACGCGAGCAGGCCGATGCGATTCTGGAAACCTGGTTCAGCGGCACCGAAGGCGGCAACGCCATTGCCGACGTGCTGTTCGGCGACTACAACCCGTCGGGCAAGCTGGCGATCACCTTCCCGCGCTCGGTCGGGCAGATCCCGATGTACTACAACCACCTGAGCATCGGACGCCCGTTCACCCCAGGCAAGCCAGGCAACTACACCTCGCAGTACTTTGAAGAGCCAAACGGCCCGCTGTACCCCTTCGGCTACGGCCTGAGCTACAGCGACTTCAGCCTGGCGAACCTGACGCTGTCGAGCAAGACGGTCAAACAGGGCCAGGACCTGGAAGCCAGCATCGTGGTCAAGAACACCGGCAAGCGTGATGGCGAAACCGTGGTGCAGCTGTACCTGCAGGACGTCACCGCGTCCATGAGCCGCCCGGTCAAGGAGCTGAAGAACTTCCAGAAAGTCATGCTCAAGGCTGGCGAAGAACGCACCCTGCGCTTCACCATCAAAGCCGACGACCTGAAGTTCTACAACGGCCAGCTGCAATGGGCGGCGGAACCGGGCGAGTTCCGGGTCCAGGTCGGCCTCGATTCGCAGGCCGTGCAACAACAGAGCTTCGAGCTGCTGTAACAACGTTGCCATGCTTCAAGGGAAGGCCAGGAGGCCTTCCCCACTGCCGGGACTTGCACCATGCCTTCTTCCTTTCGCGCCCTGCGTCTGGGCCTGATTCTGTTCTTCATCCTTGCCGGTACCCTGCTGACCGCAGGCTGGGCCATGCACCATGCCAAGCGCCAGTCGATGGTCGAGGATGCCCGCCGGGCCAATGAGCAACTGGGGCTGTATGCCACGTCGCTGCACACCCTGATCGAGCGCTACCGCGCCTTGCCCGCCGTGCTGGCACTCGACCCGGAACTGATCAGCGCCTTGCGCGGGCCAGTCGCAGGCCCGGTGCAGGACGCCCTGAACCGCAAACTGGAACGCATCAACGGCGCGGCCAATTCCTCGACCCTGGAGCTGCTCGACCGCACCGGCCTGGCCGTGGCCGCCAGCAACTGGCGCCTGCCCAGCACCTATGTCGGCTCCAACTATGGCTTTCGCCCGTACTTCAAGCAGACCCGCAGCCAGGGCAGCGGCCGCTTCTACGCGGTGGGCGTGACCAGCGGCGTGCCGGGGTATTTTTTGTCCAGTGCCGTGCATGATGAAAACAGCCGCTTCCTCGGCGCCATGGTGGTCAAGCTGGAGTTCCCCGAGCTTGAGCGCGAATGGCGCCAGGGCAGCGATATCCTCCTGGTCAGCGACGCCCGCGGGATCATCTTCATCGCCAACCAGGACGGCTGGCGCTACCGCGAACTGCAACCATTAAGCAGCGCCGACCGCGCGGAACTGGCCGCTACCCGCCAGTACGACAAGCAACCGCTGGTGCCATTGCAGCACCATATCCTCAGCAGCTTCGACGCCAACAGCCACCTGATGCGCGTGCAGGGCCCCGAGGGCAGCACCGATTACCTGTGGGAAAGCCTGCCGCTGGAGGCCGAAGGCTGGACCCTGCACCTGCTGCGCAAGCCGCAGGTCAGCGATGACGGGCGCAACGCCGCGCTGGCCGCCGCTGCCGTGTGGCTAAGCCTGGTGTTCGCCCTGTTGTTCATCAGCCAACGCCTGCGCCTGGCGCGCTTGCGCCAGCGCAGTCGCGAAGAGCTCGAACGCCTGGTCGAGGCCCGCACCCGCGACCTGCGCACCGCCCAGGAAGGCCTGGTGCAATCGGCCAAACTGGCGGCGCTGGGGCAGATGTCGGCGGCCCTGGCCCACGAAATCAACCAACCCTTGACCACCCAGCGCATGCAACTGGCAACCCTGCGCCTGCTGCTCGACAACCAGCGCCTGGACGAAGCGCGCCAGGCCCTGGAGCCGCTGGAGCAGATGCTGACGCGCATGGCGGCGCTCACCGGGCACCTGAAGACCTTCGCCCGCAACAGCCCCAGCGGCCTGCGCGAACGCCTGGACCTGGCCACTGTGGTCGACCAGGCGCTGCAGTTGCTCGATGCGCGGATCCGCGCCGAAGACGTCAGCGTCGCCCTGTACCTGGCCCGCCCGGCCTGGGTGCGCGGCGATGCGATCCGCCTTGAGCAGGTGCTGATCAACCTGCTGCGCAACGCCCTGGATGCCATGGCCGAAAAGAGCTACAAACGCCTTGAGGTGCGCATCGATGCCGAGCAGGAGCACTGGCGCCTGAGCGTGCTCGACAGCGGTGGCGGTATCCCCGCCGAACACCTGGGCAGTGTCTTCGACCCGTTCTTCACCACCAAGCCGGTGGGCGAAGGATTGGGCCTGGGCCTGGCGATTTCCTATGGCATCATTCACGAAGCCGGTGGCCGCCTGCAGGTTGAAAACCAGCCCGGCGGCGCCCGTTTCAGCCTGACCCTGCCTATGGACCCGGAACCTGCATGTTGAACTCAGTAATGGTCGTCGACGATGAAGCCAGCATCCGCACCGCCGTAGAGCAGTGGCTGAGCCTGTCGGGCTTCAACGTGCAACTGTTCAGCCGCGCCGAAGACTGCCTTGAGCAACTGCCCGGGCACTTCCCCGGGGTGATCCTCAGTGACGTGCGCATGCCCGGTATGGACGGCCTGCAGTTGCTTGAACAGCTGCAGGCCAGCGATGCCGACCTGCCGGTGATTCTGCTCACCGGGCATGGCGATGTGCCGATGGCGGTCGAGGCCATGCGCAACGGCGCCTACGACTTTCTGGAAAAACCCTTCAGCCCCGAAGCCCTGCTCGGCAGCCTGCGCCGCGCCCTGGAAAAACGCCAGCTGGTGCTGGAGAACCGCCGCCTGCATGAGCAGGCCGATTTCAAGGTGCGCCTGGAGGCGAACCTGCTGGGTGTGTCCCAGGGCATGCAGCAGTTGCGCAAGCAGGTGCTGGACCTCGCCAGCCTGCCGGTCAATGTGCTGATTCGCGGCGAAACCGGCAGCGGCAAGGAGCAGGTCGCACGCTGCCTGCACGACTTCGGCCCGCGCGCCGGCAAGCCTTTCGTTGCCCTCAACTGCGCGGCAATCCCCGAGCAGCTGTTCGAAGCCGAGCTGTTCGGCCATGAAAGCGGCGCCTTCACCGGCGCCCAGGGCAAGCGCATCGGCAAGCTTGAATACGCCAACGGCGGCACGGTGTTCCTCGACGAAATCGAAAGCATGCCGCTGGCCCAGCAGGCCAAGCTGCTGCGCGTGCTGCAGGAGCAGAAGCTCGAACGCCTGGGCGCCAACCAGAGCATCAGCGTCGACCTGCGGATCATCGCCGCAACCAAGCCCGACCTGCTCGAAGAGGCCCGCGCCGGACGCTTTCGCGAAGACCTCGCGTACCGCCTGAACGTCGCCGAATTGCGCCTGGCGCCGTTGCGCGAGCGCCGTGAAGACATTCCGCTGCTGTTCAACCACTTCGCCCGCCTGGCCGCCGAGCGCGTTGACCGCAGTGCGCCGCTACTCAGTGGGGCGCACCTGGGCAAGCTGCTGGGGCACGACTGGCCGGGCAACGTCCGTGAACTGGCCAACGCCGCCGAACGCCATGCCCTGGGGCTGGGCGAACCGACAGCGGCGCCCCTCGAAGCCGGGCAGTCGCTGGCCGCCCAGCAGGAGGCCTTCGAGGCCCAGTGCCTGCGCGCCGCCTTGAGCCGGCACAAGGGCGAGATCAAGGCGGTCATGGAAGAGCTGCAACTGCCGCGGCGCACCCTCAACGAGAAGATGCAACGCCACGGCCTGTTGCGTGAAGATTTTCTCGGCCCTGCTTGATCGAAACGCCGATCAACATAAGCGGATTTTCGCCGATCCACCCGTTTGAATAGGCGGATTTCCGCTCACCACATCCATACAACCCTTCTAGACCGGGCTTCCAGCACCTGGCACAGCTTCTGCTATAGCCCTGGCAGGCTGCGTTTCGGCGCGCTCCACAAAAACAACTATGAAGGTCCCTTCGATGGATAACTCCACCACCCTGCCCGCCGGGGCGGCCGTTGCGCCCGCCGCGGAAAAAACCACCCGAAGCCGACTCAAGTCGATTTTCAGCGGTTCGATCGGCAACATGGTCGAATGGTACGACTGGTACGTTTACGCCGCGTTTTCCCTGTACTTCGCCAAAGCCTTCTTCCCTGCTGGCGACACCACTGCCCAGTTGCTCAACACCGCTGCGATCTTCGCCGTGGGCTTTTTGATGCGCCCGATCGGCGGCTGGCTGATGGGTATCTACGCCGACCGCAAGGGCCGCAAGGCCGCACTGATGGCCTCGGTACTGCTGATGTGCGCAGGCTCGCTGGTCATTGCCCTGACCCCGGGTTATGAAACCATCGGCGTCGCCGCACCGGTACTGCTGGTCATCGCCCGCCTGATGCAAGGCCTGTCGGTAGGCGGTGAGTACGGCACCTCCGCCACCTACCTCAGCGAGATGGCCACCAAGGAACGCCGTGGCTTCTTCTCCAGCTTCCAGTACGTGACGCTGATCTCCGGCCAGCTCATCGCCCTGGCGGTGCTGATCATCCTGCAGCAGACCCTGACCACCGAGCAGCTGTATGCCTGGGGCTGGCGCGTACCCTTCGTGATCGGCGCACTGTGCGCGGTGGTTGCCCTGTACCTGCGTCGCGGCATGGAAGAAACCGCCTCCTTCACCAAGAAGGAAAAGTCCAAGGAAAGCCTGATGCGCACCCTGATGCGCCATCCGAAAGAGCTGGCTACCGTGGTCGGCCTGACCATGGGCGGCACCCTGGCCTTCTACACCTACACCACCTACATGCAGAAGTACCTGGTGAACACGGTGGGCATGAGCATCTCCGACTCGACCACCATTTCGGCGGCCACCCTGTTCCTGTTCATGTGCCTGCAGCCGGTCATCGGCAGCCTCTCCGACAAGATCGGCCGACGCCCGATCCTGATCGCCTTCGGCGTGCTCGGCACCCTGTGCACGGTCCCGATCCTGACCACTCTGCACACCATCGAAACCTGGTGGGGCGCGTTCTTCCTGATCATGGCGGCGCTGATCATCGTCAGCGGCTACACCTCGATCAACGCCGTGGTCAAAGCCGAGCTGTTCCCGACCGAAATCCGCGCCCTGGGCGTTGGCCTGCCGTACGCCCTGACCGTGTCGATCTTCGGCGGTACCGCTGAATACGTGGCGCTGTGGTTCAAGAGCATCGGCATGGAGACCGGCTACTACTGGTATGTGACTGCCTGTATCGCCTGCTCGTTGCTGGTGTATGTGTTCATGAAGGACACCCGCAAGCATTCGCGGATCACCACTGACTGACAGCCAACTTTGCGCTGTAAATGAAAAGGGGCGTCCAGCAATGGACGCCCCTTTTTTGCATGACCCGGTTCAGGACAACTCGGCCAGTGCCTGGCGCTGATTGCGATTGTTGTAGTAATAGGCCAGGCCGATCATCGCCAGCAAGATACCGCCCAATACCGCCGATGAGCCTACCGTGCCGAAGTCCAGGCCGCCCTTTTCATGGGGTTTGGTGAGGAAGTCGCCCAAAGTCGCACCAAAGGGCCGGGTCAGCACGAAGGCGATCCAGAACAACACCACGCCGGACAGCCGGGTCCAGTACCGGGCCAGCACCACCAAACCGATGGCACTGCCGATCAGCAAGGCGCCACCGGCAAAGCCCAGGCCCGAATCGTCTGCCAGGTAGTCGCCCAGCGCCGTGCCCAGGGTGTTGGAGAACAGGATCGCCACCCAGTAAAACAGCTCGCCCTTGCGCGTCTTGATGTGATTGACGTTGAGCGGATTGCCGCTCAGGCGCCAGAGGGCAAAGGTCAGCAACAGAATGCCGATCAGGATCGCCGAGCCGGTGGCGTAGCCCAGACCCAGCGTGCGGTCCATGAAGTCGGACATGGTCGTGCCGGCGGTGCTGGTGGAAAGGATTACCAGCCAGTACAGCACTGGGTGGTAGGCCCTGGAAAACAGTTGGGTGACCAGGGTGGCGAGAAACACGCTGATCAGGATCAGCGAGCTCATGGCGTAGCCCACGTTCAATGTCATTGAAAGCAGGTCGCCGGCGGTCTCGCCGAGGGTGGTGGCGCAGATCTTCATGACCCAGAAGGCCAAGGTGATCTGGGGGAGTTTATTCATCGGGTAGCGCTCCAGTGTCAGGTGCGGCAGAGACTGCGCAAGCGCCGATGAAAAATCGGTAGTGGGCTGATGAAAAAAGTGTTTTGGCCGGTTTAACGACTGATTAATCCTGGGGGGGCATTGTTCACCCATGGGAGATCGGGTTGCCTGCATCGCGGGTCAAGCCCGCTCCCACAGGTGCGCGATAAAGGCGGGACTGTCGCCAAACACATCTAGTTATTCGATTTTTATACGCTATTTTTTGCGCTTTTTAATCAATTTAATCGGCGTAGCATTAAACCCATAGAAACAAACAACCCCTCACCACCTCGGAGCAACGACCATGAAAAGCAAACTGATCCTGACCCTGGCCTTCTCGGTACTGGCTGCCAACGCATTCGCCGAAGATGGCTTCGACCGCACCAACGGCCACAACTTCAGCGCCGTGCAAAGCCAGTCGGCCACTTATGCAGAAGATGGTTTCGATCGCACCGGCGCGGCCAAATTTGCCGAAGACGGTTTCGATCGCACTGGCGGCGCCAAATTTGCCGAAGACGGTTTCGATCGCACCCAGGCCCACCGCATCAGCTAACCCCTGCTGCGACGCAGTCAGCCCGGCTTCGGCCGGGCTTAGTCATTTTCAGCAAGGCCAAGCCTTGGCACACTAGAGGCTTACTCACAGGGAAGGCCTTCGGGCCAGCGCAGATGTATTACTACGAACCGGCAAAAGGCCACGGCCTGCCCCACGATCCGTTCAATGCCATCGTCGGCCCCCGCCCGATTGGCTGGATTTCCTCCCAGGACGCCGAAGGTCGCCTGAACCTTGCGCCCTACAGCTTCTTCAACGCCTTCAACTACATTCCGCCGATCATTGGTTTTTCCAGCGTCGGGCGTAAAGACAGCCTGAACAACATCGAGCAGACCGGCGAGTTCGCCTGGAACCTGGCCACCTTGCCGCTGGCCGAGGCCATGAACCAGAGCTGCGCTGCGGTTGCGCCGCAGGTCGACGAGTTCGCCCTGAGCGGGCTGACGCCCGTCGCGTCAAAGGTGATTGCGGTGCCGCGGGTGCAAGAAAGCCCGGTGTCGTTCGAGTGCAAGGTGACCCAGATCATCCAGCTGCAAAGTGCCGACCAGACGCTGGTGCCTAGCTGGCTGGTGCTGGGTGAAGTGGTGGCGGTGCATATCGCCGAGCACCTGCTCAAGGACGGTATCTACGATACCGCTGCGGGCCAGCCGATCCTGCGTGGCGGCGGCCCGGCGGATTACTTCGAGCTGGGCAACCTGTTCAAAATGGCCCGCCCGCAGGTCAACAGCTGAGTTGCCAGACCAGCTCGGCGTCGTCATCGACGCCCTGCAGGCGTTCAAGTTCGGCGCAGGCTGCTTCATCAGCGGCCAATGCGGTCTTGAAGGTCTGCTCCAGCAAGACCTTGTGAAAGCGCGGCGCCCCAGAGGCGCCCAGGCCTTTGACGGCGATGGCGGCGTGGTAACCGTCGTCGCCGCGTACGGCTGCCGATACTGCTTCGAACTGGGAAAATTCTTTACGTGCCATGTGCCTTGAATCCACATCAATTGCCGAAAGCCGCCATTCTAACCTGCAGATGGTTCGCCGAAGGTATGCAGGTCGAGGCTGTCGACCACCCGCGCCTGTACCAACTCGCCGAACAGCTCGAGGGTCGGTGAAGCGAAGTAGCCACTCATCGATTGCTGATCGCGCCAGAAGCCGCTGAGCAGCCACAGGTCGGCGTCGGCCTGGGAGCGTTGCAGGCTGAATTTCAGGCAGCCGGGGGCCTGGCGCGAGGGTTCCAGCAGATCACGCAGGCGCTCGCCCAGTTCGTCTGAACGACCACTGCTGGCGCGGATAAAAGCAAGGTGGGTGACCGATTGTGCCGAGGTCATGAGCGTTTCTCCATGTGCAGCCAGATGAAATTGCCAGGCTGCACAGGTTAGGCCACGCGCCTGCGCGGCGGTTAGGCGATTCCTGTCGAGCGCTTGCCTGATCCTGCGCGCCTTGCAGGATCAGGCAAGCAGGCGGCAGCTTTCGACTAGCGCCGTGGCTTGCACAAACCTATCCTGCAGTCGTTCTCCGAGGAATCGCTCCCATGTCCGCTACCGACCCCAACCGCTTGATCCTCGACCCTGCCCTGGAGGGCCAGCGCCAGGAGCTGGCCGATCTCATCCAGCGCCATGCGCCACGCCAGGCTGGCGTCGAGTCGGCGGTTGAAGACCTGTTTCTGGTGCGCTACGAAGAAAGCGTGCGCTCCATGCCGGCCCTGGCGGAGCCTGCGCTGTGCATCCTGGCCCATGGCAGCAAGGAGGTGTGCCTGGGCGACGAGCGCTATATGTACGACCCGTTGCATTACATGGTGGTGTCGGTGGCACTACCGATCAGCGGCGTGCTGCTCGAGGCCAGCCCGGAAAACCCCAGCCTGGGCGTGCGCCTGAACATCGACCCGGCGCAGATCAACAACCTGCTGGCCGATGCCGGCCCGCTGGGCGTACCGAGCTTGCCGTCGGGGCGCGGGCTGTATGTGGAACGGACCGATCCGCTGTTGCTCGATGCGTTGCTGCGGCTGATTCGTTTGCTCGATTCACCCAAGGACATCCCGATCCTCGCACCGCTGATCCAGCGCGAGATTCTCTATCGGCTGCTCCGAGGCCCGCAGGGTTACCGGCTGTATGAAATTGCCATGGCCAACAGCCAGACCCACCGGGTGTGCCAGGCCATCGAATGGCTCAACCAGCACTTTGATCGGCCATTGCGCATCGACGAACTGGCGCGCGAGGTCAACCTCAGTACTTCGACCCTGCATCACCGGTTCAAGGCAGTGACGTCCATGAGCCCGCTGCAGTACCAGAAGCAGCTGCGCCTGCAGGAAGCGCGGCGGCTGATGCTCAATGACGGGCTGGAGGCGGCAGTGGCGGGTTATCGGGTGGGCTATGAAAGCCCATCGCAGTTCAGCCGCGAGTACAGCCGCTTGTATGGGGCGCCGCCGGTGCGCGACCTGGCCAGGTTGCGCAGCGCGCTCTAGATAACTATCGCGGGTCAAGTCGGATCGCCGCACCGCCGCTTGTGTCTTGAGGTTGGAATAGAATCAGAAGTGAGAGCGGTGAATGGCAAGCTGTACGCCGGTAGTGCTTAAAGCACGTGTGGGAGCAAAGCTGCCATTCACCTCTCCACTCTGGCCCGAGCCCGAACAGTTGATTGAGCGCCTCTCGAATCACAAGCGTGGGCCAAGCCAGAGCGCTCTCACAACTGAGTGTAAGAGGGTTCAGCCATGTTGTCTTCTGTTGGAATCGACACTGCCAAAGCCACGTTGGAAATCTGCATCAAACCTCAGAAAATCCGCTTCGAAGTAATCAATGAGCGCCCAGGCTTTGATGTGCTGATCGGGCGACTGAAGGACTTCAAGATCAGCAGAGTGTTGATTGAAGCGACCGGCGGCTACGAGAAAGACGTGCTGATTGCATTGCGCTCGGCCGGTTTCGAAACCATCTGCATCAACCCAGCCCGTGCCCGGAAATTCGCCGAGGCGATGGGTAAAAAAGCCAAAACCGATAAGATCGACGCCGAGGTCCTTGCGGACTTCGCTGCACACCTCAGCGCTCCTCAAGACCAACTAATCAGCCCGGAACGCGAAGAGCTGCGCGAGTTGGTGAAGCAGCGCGCCCAATTTGTGCAGAGCCGTGATGACTACAAACGGCGCCGCCTGCAATGCCGCTCGGCAATGGTGATGGCTCACTTTGATGAGCACATAGAGCAGCTGAAAGTGCTGATCAAACGCCTTGACGAAGAAATTGACCAGGCGATGGTGCAACTGGACGACACCAGGGCGCGTCAGTTGTTGGCGGTGAGCGGAATTGGTCGGGTAACCGCCGCAAATCTGCTCGCCTCACTGCCAGAGCTGGGGCAATTGGACCGCCGTCAGATCGCCGCGCTAGTGGGCGTAGCGCCTTACAACAACGATAGCGGTAGCCATCAAGGGCACCGCCAGATATGGGGTGGCCGGGCGCATGTAAGGCGAGTCCTGTACATGTCGAGCTGGATCATCATCCGTCACAACACGGAATTTAAAGCACGCTACGAAGCACTTCGGGAGCGTGGCAAGTGCGCCAAAGTCGCCCTCGTAGCCTGTATGCGGGTGCTGATCGTCAGGCTGAATGCAATGCTGCGGGACAATACCCCTTGGCGAGTGCAAACAGCCTGATCAAGACAGTTGCTCCCACAGGGCATAGCATCGAACCTGTGGGAGCGGCGGTGCGACGATCCGACTTGACCCGCGATGAAGTCTACACCGCCCTGACTACGTGCTTGATCTCCTGAAACGCACTTAAGCCCCAAGGCCCCAGCTCCCGTCCCAGGCTGCTCTGCTTGTAGCCACCCCAGGCCGTCTGCGGGAAGATCACCTGTGGCGCGTTGATCCACACCAGCCCGGCCTGCAAGGCATTGGCAACCCGCTCGGCAGCCTGCAAGTCACGGCTGAGCACGCTGGCCACCAAGCCGAACTCGGTGTCGTTGGCCAGCGCCAGCGCCTCGGCTTCGGTGGCAAACGAGCGCACACACAGCACCGGACCGAAGATCTCCTCGCGCCACAAGGCGCTGTCCAGTGGCACCTCGGTGAACACCGTCGGGCTGACAAAATAGCCGCAAGGCAGCTGCGCCGGCCGTGAGCCGCCACACAGCAACTGCGCCCCTGCTTGCAGGCCTGCGGCGATATGCGCCTGCACCCTTTGGTACTGGGCCTGGTTGACCAGCGGCCCCATTTCGCTGTCGCCGCTGAACGGCTCGCCGACGCGAATCGATTCGGCACGGGCCTTCAAGGCGTCGATAAACGCCGGGTACAGGGCTTCGGCCACCAGCACCCGGCTGGTCGCCGAACACATCTGCCCGGCATTGAAGAAGCCACCCAGGCAAGCCAGCTCTACTGCCAGTTCGAGGTCGGCGTCCTCGAGCACCAGCAACGGCGACTTGCCGCCCAGCTCAAGGCTCACGCCCTTGACCGTTTCCGCCGCGCGCTGCATGACCTGCACACCCACCGCATTGCTACCGGTGAAGGAAATCTTGGCAACACGCGGATCGGCCGCCAGCGGCGCGCCCACTGCAAGGCCAGTACCACAGACCAGGTTGAACACCCCGTGCGGTAGCCCCGCTTCGGCGATGATTGCCGCCAGTTCCAGCTCGGCCAGCGGCGTGACTTCCGACGGTTTGAGCACCACGCAGCAGCCGGCCGCCAGGGCTGGCGCGAGCTTCCAGGCGGTAGTGACCATGGGGAAGTTCCACGGCACGATCAAGCCGACCACGCCGCACGGTTCACGGCGCACCCGGGCGACAAAGTCTTCGCTGGGCAGCGCCACCGAGCGGTCACGCCCGAGGTTATCGGCAAGCTCCGCGTAATAGCGGAAAGTGGCGACGACATCATCGACATCGATATGGGCTTCAGCCAGCGGCTTGCCGTTGTTGCTGGCTTGCAACTGCACCAGGCGCTCGCGGCGCGCTTCGACGCCCTCGGCAATGGCCCGCAAGATCGCCGCACGGGTCGGCCCGCTGGAGGTGGACCACTCAACAAACGCAGCCTGGGCAGCCAGCGTTGCCCGTTCGACGGCTTCAGCGTCACCCCCGGCAACTTCCGCCAGCATCTGCTCGTTGCTCGGGTTGATTACCGCCAGCGCTTGCGGGCCATGCTGCCAGACGCCTTCGATATAGATGCCAGGCAGCTTGATCATGCGGGCACCGCCTGCATCCAGGTGGCCTGGTCGATTTCGATCAGGCTCGGGCCTTTGCGATCGCAAGCCTGGCGCAAGGCTTCACGCAACTGGGCAAGGTCACCCACCGATTCGGCGCTGCAGCCCAGGGCCTTGGCCACGCCAATAAAGTCAGGGGTGTAGATGTCGACACCGACCGGTTCGATGGCGCGGTTGACCATGTAGCGCTTGATCTCTTCGTAGCCCTGGTTGTTCCACAACAGCACGATCAGCGGCACCTGCGCCTCACGGGCACTGGCCAGCTCCGGCAGGGTGAACTGCAAGCCACCGTCACCGATCAGGCACACCACCGGCGCGCGCTCGGCCGCCACTTCAGCGCTACCCAGCCAGGCGCCCATGGCTGCCGGCAGGGCGTAACCGAGGGTACCGTAGCCGGTCGAGGCGTTGAACCAACGCCGCGGTTGGTCCATGTCCAGGGTCAGGTTGCCGGTGTACACCGGCTGTGTCGAATCGCCGACCAGCACTGCGCCGGGCAGGGTTTCGAGGAGGGTTGTGAGCATGCGCGTCTGGCTGCGCATCGGCAGGTCGCGCTCGGCTTGCAGCACCTCACGCAGGTGCGCGGCACGGGCCGCACCCCATTCGGCGCCGCGCACCGGGGCCGGTTGCTCGGCCAGGGCGACCAGCAGGGCCTGGGTGGCGATGGTCGAATCGGCGACCAAAGCGACCTTCGGCGGGTAGTTGCGCACGGTCTGGTCGGGGTCGATGTCGATGCGCAGCAGCTCACCGGGGATCTCGAAACCGCCCTTGAAGGTCACGTCGTAGTCGGTCTCGGCAAGCTCGGTACCGATCGCCAGCACCACATCGGCCTCGGCGACCAGGGCGCGGGTGGCCACCAGCGACTGGGTCGAGCCGATCTGCAGCGGGTGGCTGGCCGGCAGTACGCCCTTGGCGTTGATGGTCAGCGCTACCGGGGCCTGCAGGTATTCAGCCAGGCGAGTCAGCGCGGCGCTGGCGTCAATGGCGCCACCTCCGGCGAGAATCAGTGGCCGCCGGGCGGCAGCGAGCATGGCGGCCATTTGCGCAACCGGCGCAGGCGCGGCGCCAGCACGGGCGATGCGCACTGGCGTACAGGCCAGCAGGTGATCGGCGTCCTCGACCAGTACATCCAGCGGAATCTCGATATGCACCGGGCGTGGCCGGGCGCCATCGAACACGGCAAAGGCACGGGCCAGCACCGACGGCAGGTCATCGGCGCTCATCAGCGTATGGGAAAACGCCGCCACGCCGGCCACCAGGTTGCTTTGCGCCGGCAGCTCGTGCAGCTTGCCGCGCCCGCCACCCAGCTGGTCTCGTGACTGTACGCTGGAAATCACCAGCATCGGGATCGAATCGGCATAGGCCTGGCCCATGGCGGTGGTGATGTTGGTCATGCCCGGGCCGGTGATGATGAAGCACACACCCGGCTTGCCACGGGTACGCGCATAGCCGTCAGCCATGAAACCGGCGCCCTGCTCGTGGCGCGGAGTGATGTGGCGGATACTCGAGCCTGCCAGCCCGCGATAGAGTTCCACGGTATGCACGCCGGGAATTCCAAAGACATGGTCTACGCCATAGCCTTCAAGGAGTTTGACCAGTACTTCGCCGCAAGTCGCCATGATCGTGTGCCTGTAATTGTTCGGGAAACAGCCTGTATTGGACCGCCCGACGGCTACCTGCACAATGCAAAAAAGCTCATACTAGCCATGTTCCCAAGTCATGGCTCCAACTGATGAAACGCCTGCCTCCATTGCCTGCGCTGCACACCTTTCTGGTCACCGCCCAGTGCTGCAACTTCACCCGCGCCGCGCAATTGCTGCACATCACCCAGGGTGCGGTGAGCCGGCAGATTGCCGGCCTTGAAGAGCACCTGGGTTATCCGCTGTTTTTACGCCAGGCCCGCGGCCTGAGCCTGACCCGCGAAGGCCAGGACTGGCTGCCGCGGGTGCAGCAGGTGTTCGCCCTGATCGAGGAAGGTGTGCAACAGGTCGGTGCGCGCAGCACCACCTTGCAGCTCAAGGCCCCGACGTGTGTGATGCGCTGGCTGCTGCCACGGCTGATGGAATGGCAGGCGCTGCGCCCGGAGGTGCCGGTGGAGCTGACCACCACGGTGCAGCACGGGGTGGATTTTCGTCGGGAAGTGTTCGATGCGGCGGTGGTCTATGGCGCCCGGCCCAACCATGGCCTGCAGACCCAGAAACTCTTTGATGAACAACTGACGCCGGTGTGCGCGCCGCAACTGCTGAGCGGCGCCCTGCCCTTGCAACAGGTCGCCGACCTTAATCAGCACATGCTCCTGCACCCGACCCGCGACCAGCGCGACTGGAATGCCTGGCTCAATGCCGCCGGGGCGAACCTGCCCCGGCAGGGCAAGGGCCAGCATTTCGAAACCCTGGACACGGCCATGGCCATGGCCTCTCAGGGCACCGGGGTGGCCATCGGCGACTGGTCGCTGATCGGTGATGACCTCAAGTGCGGACGGCTGGTGATGCCGTTCCCGCTCAAGGTCAGCACTGGCCAGGCCTATTACCTGGTGCGACCGCAAGGGTCGGCTTCAGCGGCTTTGCTGGAGCTGCTCGCCTGGTTGTGCGAGCAGGCCCAGGCCCCTCAGTAACCGACAGTGAAGCGCTGGCGCGAGTGCGCCGGTTTCTCCACTTCATCGAGCATGGCAATGGCGTAGTCGGCAAAAGTGATCCAGCTCTTGCCGTCGGCGCCGATCAGCAGGTGATCCTTGCCCAGTTTGTAAGCGCCGCGGCGCTCACCTTCGACGAATTCGGCCGAAGGTGAGAGGAAAGTCCAGTCCAGCTCCTGTTCCTGACGCAGAGTGTCAAGGTAGTGGCCGCCGGCGGTGGCTTCAGCCTTGTAGGCCTCGGGAAAGTCCGGGCTGTCGATGACCTTGTGCCCCGACGGCAGCAACAGGCTGCCGGCCCCGCCTACTACCAGCAGGCGCTTGACCCCGGCGCGCTTGACCGGCTCGATGATGGCCTGCGGCTTGATGCTGGAAAAGTGTGCGGCGCTCAGTACCACGTCGTGGCCAGCGACTGCCTGTTCAAGGGCGGCGGCATCGCTGACGTCCAGCGCCACGCTTTTCACCCTCTCACGCCCCTGCAGTTTCGACGGGTCTCGGGCAATGGCGGTAACGCTGTGGCCGCGGCGCAGGGCCTCTTCCAGCAACTGGCTGCCAGCACGGCCGGTAGCCCCAATGATTGCGATCTTGCTCATGGACATTCTCCAGTCAGGATTGAACAACGCTTACCACTTCATCTCGCCCTTGGCGACCTTGGCGCCGAGCTCCAGCGAGCTCTCTTCGCCCAGGTCCGGGTAACGCTTTTTCATCGCCGCGATCAGTTCGGCGGCGTTGCCAGCCTTGGCGGTTTCTTCGTCGAAGGCCCGGATATAGTCCGCAGTGAACTGCACCGCCTTGAGCGAACGGCTGCTCTGGCCCAGGTAGTGGCCAGGGATCACGGTGTCGGGCTTGAGCTGCTCGATACGCTTGAGGGTCGCCAGCCAGTCCTTGTGCGATTGCGCCGACTGCGTGTCGGCCATCCACACGTGCAGGTTCTCGGCGACTACCACGCCACCGACCACCGCCTTGATCGATGGAATCCACACGAAACTGCGGTCCGGTTGCGGGCCGTCGAGGCCAACCACTTGCAGGCGCTGGCCTTCAAGCTTGAGCTCGGTACCTTGCAGCACTTGCGGCACGATCAGCTTCGCCGGCTTGTCGGCGCCCATCTGCGGGCCCCAGTAGGCCAGCTTGCCATCCATGGTCTGCTTGATATGGGCGACGGTCGCCGCCGAGGCCACGACTTTGGCCTTGGGGTAGGCGTCGGTCAGGGTCTGCAGGCCGAAGTAGTAGTCCGGGTCACCGTGGCTGATATAGATAGTGGTCAGTTGCTTGCCGCTCGCTTGCAGCTTGGCCAGTACCTGTTCGGCCTGGGCCTTGCCGAACTGGGCGTCAACGAGGATGGCGTCATGCTTGCCGCTGACGATCACCGAACTGACCGGAAACAGGGCATTGCTACCCGGATTGTAGACATCCAGGTTAAGCGGCTCGGCGGCCAAAGCCTGGGCCATGACCCCAAGGGTGGCAAAGGCGAGCAACAAGCGGCGCAGGGAGAACGAACGAGGCATCAAGGTGATTCCTGTGAAGTGGGCAATGAGCAACAGCTTAGTTGCACGATCCGCCACAAAAAATGCGATGCTTAGGATTAGTTTGTTTCTGAAAGCGGGCAAATCATGGATCGTCTGACAGCAATGCGGGTCTTCGTCAGCGTGGTCGACCTGGGCAGCCAATCGGCTGCCGCCGACCACCTGGAACTCTCCCGGCCGGTGGTTTCCCGCTACCTGGCCGAGCTTGAGGACTGGGTCGGCGCGCGCCTGATGCAGCGCACCACCAGGCGCCTGAGCCTGACCGCCGCCGGCCAGGAAACCCTGCCGCGCTGCCGGCAGATGCTCGAGCTTGCCGGCGACCTGCAGGCCGCGGTCAGTACCCCCAACGATGCACCGCGCGGCGAGTTGCGCATCAGCGTCAGCACCTCGTTCGGCCAGGCACAGTTGATGGACGCCGTAGCCGACTACGTCAAACGCTATCCCGGGGTAAAGATCGACCTGCAGATGCTCGACCGCACGGTGAACCTGGTGGATGAGCGCATCGACCTGGCGATCCGCACCAGCAACGACCTGGACCCGAACCTGATCGCCCGGCGCCTGAGCGTATGCCGCTCGGTGATCTGCGCCTCGCCCGCCTACCTGCGCCAGCACCCGGCGCCGCAGCAGGTGCAAGAGCTCAGCCAGCACAACTGCCTGACCCATTCCTACTTCGGTCGCAGCCTGTGGCATTTCGACGTGGCTGGCGAGGTGGTGTCGGTACCGGTGCAAGGCAACATCAGCGCCAACGAAGCCATGACCCTGCAACGGGCGGCGCTGGCTGGCGCCGGTGTGGCCATGCTGCCGACCTACCAGGCTGCCGGCGCCCTGCGCAGTGGCGAGCTGGTTCGCCTGCTGCCCCGGGCCAAGCCGCGCGAGCTGAACCTCAACGCCGTGTACACCTCGCGCAAGCACATGCCGGCGACCCTGCGCAGCATGCTCGACTTTCTCGCCGAGCGCTTTACCGCCGAGCCTATCTGGGACCAGGACCTGCTCTAGACGGGCACACCCGGCCAAGCTGACCTATGCTTTGAATAGCACCTGTAGGTGGTTGGCAGGAGGTGAGCATCATGGGCGTCAAATCCAGAAAATGCGCCGTTATCTGTGCCATGGCCGCTGCGGTCGGCTTGTATGCCACCGCCGCCTGGCGGGTTGAACAGATCCGCAATCAACCCTACTCGGCCGCCAGCTGCAGCCTGGCGCACTGCGTGCCGCACACCGCGACGCTGAGCGCACTCAAGTAGGTGATTGCCCGGGCTGGTGACGAAAGTCACTGGGCGCCTTGCCGGTCAGGCGGCGGAAGAACCGCGAGAAATACGCAGGGTCGGCAAAGCCCAGGCTGTCGGCCAGTTGCTTGATGCTCAGGCTGGTATAGATCAGCTCGCGCTTGGCTTCGAGCAACAGGCGTTGATGAATGATCTGCAAGGCCGACTGTCCGGCCAGTTCGCGGCAGATGCTGTTCAGGTGTGCCACCGAAATCCCCACCTCATGGGCCAGCGCCTCGACGCTCGGCTGCTGACGAAACTGCGCCTCGACCAGCGTGTTGAAACTCTGCAGATACTCACGCCCGCGCGCCACCGCCAGGCCCTGGCCATGACGCTGCAAGCATTGACGACTGATCCACACCACCAACAGGTTGATCAATGAGCGCAACTGCAAATCGCGCCCGGGCAGGTCCCGCTGGTACTCCTGCTGCAAGGCGCTGAACAGGCTGTAGAGATAGTTGCGATCGTCGCCTGCCAGGTAGGTGCCGGCCTGGGCCAGGGCCGCTGGTGCGCCGGCCAGTTGCGTGTGCAGCAGGTTGACCAGCGGCGCCGCCAGCGTCACCACGTAGCCGTCGACATCGCTGGAAAAACGAAAGCCGTGCACGCACAGCGCCGGTACCACCTGGATCGCGGCCTGCTCCAGACGCCGCACCTGGCCTTCGACTTCGATCTCGGCCTGGCCGGCATAAAGGAACAGCAGTTGGCACAGATCGGCGTGCCGATGGGGCTCGATTTCCCAGTCGTGCAAGCGGCTGCGCGCCGGGATCGACTCGCAGTGCAGCAGGTCCGGGGTCGGCCACTGCAACTGTTCGCCATACAGTTTGAATACCGGTATCGACGCCTTGCTCATTGATCAACTGGCTCCAGGGCAATGCCCGATAATCGCACTGATTAGTGAAAAGTCCTGCTTCCTGCGGTTTTTATCCCTTCTTCGCCCGTCTTTCCAAGCGAAAAATGCAAGCACAACAATCATAAGCTGCTTTCGGCCCTGCGCTGAAGCTTGCCTGGGATAACAACCATGAAGACTCAAGTCGCCATTATCGGTGCCGGCCCTGCCGGACTGCTGCTCGGCCAGTTGCTGCACAAGGCCGGGATTGCCAACGTCATCGTCGAGCGCCAGAGCGCCGACTACGTGCTCGGGCGCATCCGTGCCGGGGTGCTGGAACAAGGCATGGTCCAATTGCTGCGCGAAGCCGGCGTCGGTGCGCGCATGGATGCCGAGGGTTTGCCCCACAGCGGTTTTGAACTGGCCTTCGACGGGCGCCGCGAACACATCGACCTCAAGGGCCTGACCGGCGGCAAAGGGGTGATGATCTACGGCCAGACCGAAGTCACCCGTGACCTGATGCAAGCGCGCCAGGCCTGCGGCGCCGTGACGGTCTATCAAGCCGACAACGTCCGGCCCCATGACCTGAAGGCCGAGCACCCTTACCTGACCTTCGAAAAAAACGGCGAAGTGCTTCGCCTGGACTGCGACTACATTGCTGGCTGCGACGGCTACCACGGCATCGCCCGGCAATCGATTCCCGCCGAGGCACTGAAGATTTTCGAGCGGGTCTACCCGTTCGGCTGGCTCGGCGTGCTGGCCGATACCCCGCCGGTCAGCGACGAACTGGTGTACGCCCGCCACGAGCGCGGCTTCGCCCTGTGCAGCATGCGCTCGCCGACCCGCACTCGCTATTACGTGCAGGTGGCGGCTGAAGAAAAGGTCGAGGACTGGTCCGATGAGCGCTTCTGGACTGAACTGAAATCGCGCCTGCCCACGGATCTTGCCGAGCGCCTGGTGACCGGCCCGTCAATCGAGAAAAGCATCGCGCCGCTGCGCAGTTTCGTGGTCGAACCCATGCAGTACGGCAAGCTGTTCCTGCTCGGCGACGCCGCGCACATCGTCCCGCCCACCGGCGCCAAGGGCCTGAACCTGGCGGCCAGCGATGTCAGCACCTTGTACAACATCCTGCGCAAGGTCTACGGCGAAGGTCGCACCGATCTGCTCGAGCGCTACTCGCAGATCTGCCTGCGGCGGATCTGGAAAGCCGAACGGTTTTCCTGGTGGATGACCTCCATGCTGCATCGATTCCCGGACAGCGACGCCTTCAGCCAGCGTATCCAGCAAACCGAGCTTGAGTATTACGTGAGCTCCGCAGCCGGTCGCACAACACTGGCAGAAAACTACGTCGGCCTGCCCTACGAGCCAATCGAAGAAGACGCTTAGCAAGCTATCGAGTAGACTGGTCAGCACCTGTTCCCGCAGCGTAACGGCTGCGGGCTTCACCTGCCCCCGAGCTGGCCCGTGACTCAACTGAACACTCCGCAACCGGTGCTGCGCAGCGTGCTCGTCGCGCTGATGCTGGCGATCTTCCTCGGCGCCCTCGACCAGACCATCGTCGCCGTGTCGATGCCGGCGATTTCGGCGCAATTCAACGACGTCGGCCTGCTCGCCTGGGTGATTTCCGGCTACATGGTGGCCATGACCGTAGCGGTGCCGATCTACGGCAAGCTCGGCGACTTGTACGGCCGGCGGCGGATGATTCTTACCGGCACTGCGCTGTTTACCCTGGCGTCGATCTTCTGCGCACTGGCGCAGAACATGGAGCAACTGGTGCTCGCGCGGGTGCTGCAGGGTATCGGCGCCGGCGGCATGGTCTCGGTCAGCCAGGCGATCATCGGCGACTTCGTGCCGCCGCGCGAACGCGGCCGTTACCAGGGCTATTTCAGCAGCATGTACGCCCTGGCCAGTGTCGCCGGGCCGGTGCTGGGCGGAATACTCACCGAATACCTGTCGTGGCGCTGGGTGTTCTGGCTCAACCTGCCGCTGGGCCTGACCGCCTGGTGGGTGACCCGCCGAGCCCTGCGCAGCCTGCAGGTGCCTACACGCAAGGCGCAGGTCGATTACCTCGGCGCCGCGCTGCTGATTCTTGGCCTGGGCAGCCTGCTGCTGGGCATCACCCTGATCGGCCAGGGCCAGCCCTGGGATTCTGCGCAAGTGGCCAGCCTGCTCGGCAGTGCGCTGATCGGCCTGCTGCTGTTCGTACTGCATGAACAGCGAACCGCCGAACCGCTGCTGCCGCTCAAGCTGTTCGCCAATCGCATCGCCACCCTGTGCTGGTGCACGATTTTCTTTACCAGCTTCCAGGCCATCTCGCTGACCATGCTGATGCCGCTGCGCTACCAGAGCATCACCGGTGCCGGCGCCGACAGCGCCGCGTTGCACCTGCTGCCGCTGGCCATCGGCTTGCCCATCGGCGCTTATTGCGGCGGCCGCATGACTTCGCACACAGGGCGCTACAAACCGCAGATTCTCGGCGGCGCACTGCTGATGCCGTTTGCCATCGTCGGCATGGCCTTCAGCCCACCGCAGGCAGCCTGGTTCAGTGGCGTGTTCATGTTGTTGACCGGCATTGCCTCGGGCCTGCAGTTCCCCACCTCGCTGGTGGCAACCCAGAGTGCGGTAGAACCGCGAGATATCGGCGTGGCCACCAGTACCACCAACCTGTTCCGCTCACTGGGCGGGGCCATGGGCGTGGCTATCATGTCCACCCTGTTGCTGGCGATGCTGGCCGAGGGCGGCTTGAGCCTGGCCGGCGATGCCCTGCTTGGCAGCCTGCAGGCAGGCGAACCGACCGCGGCAATGCAGGCTGAATTGCTGCTGACCTTTCGCAACCTGCTGCTCGGCAGCGCGGCAGTTTCACTGCTGGGGCTGACGGCGGCGCTGGCCTTGCCTGACAGACAATTGCGCGGCCGCCCGTAAGACCTTATAACTGACGTGGAAACAAATGATCACAAAGCTTCACAAAGTCTCATTTGCGCAAGGCGGGGCTCAAGCGCAGCATATCCAGCCCGGTATCGATCCACTGCTCGGCCTGGTTGAGCAGGTCGAAGCTGTCGGGCAGCAGTAGCCAGCGGCGAATCAGTCCGTCTATATAGGCATAGATGGCCAGCGCTGCGCGCTCTGGGTCCACGTCGGCGGGCAGTTGCCCGCGCTTGACTGCATTGCCCAGCGACAACGCAATATGGGCATGACATTCGATCGTCGAGGCCTGCCGTTGCTGGCGGATCTCGCACATATCATCGGTGAACTCGCATTTGTGATGCAGAATTTCATTGATTCGCCGGGTCTTCGGATCGAGCACCATCTGGTGCATCAAGCGTACCAGCAGCTTGCGCATGCAGCCGAGCGGGTCGAGTTCATCCTCGCTTTCGCTGGCCCGGGCCAGGGCGTCCAGCGGCTCGTGCAGGCTGTCGAGCATGGCCTGCACCAGTTCGGCCTTGTCGTTGAAGTGCCAGTAGATAGCACCGCGGGTTACACCCGCCTCCTTGGCGATATCGGCCAGGGTGGTACGCGCTACCCCGCGTTTGTAGAAGGCCTTTTCCGCAGCTTCGAGAATCTGGGCGCGGGTTTCCTGGGCTTCTTCTTTGGTTCGACGGACCATGGCAGTACAACCTCATCAGGCCCGGGCACGCACGCAGGGTGCCTGGGAGTCGGGCCGGGTCAGCCTCTGCAGGCTGTTACCGGCTGTATTAATTTGGGGGCTCGCATTGGCTGAACACGTCGCCTGCGAGGTATTTACAAACAACCATGAATGTAAGTATATTCCTTAGCAAGCTATTTATCCACTCGACAGCATTTTTTATAGCGCACCCTTTCCATTATTCTTGAGCGTCTTCAGCTCTTGCGACCCGAGGATCTTCATGCAATTCAAGCCAGCTGTTACCGCTCTGGTTTCCGCCGTCGCCCTGGCAACACTGCTCAGCGGCTGTAAAAAGGAAGAGGCGGCGCCTGCGGCGCAAGCTCCTCAGGTCGGCGTCGTAACCCTGCAAACCCAGGCCTATACCCTGACATCCGACCTCCCCGGCCGTACCACTGCGTACCGCATCGCCGAGGTTCGCCCACAGGTCAACGGCATCATTCTCAAACGTCTGTTCAAGGAAGGCAGCGAGGTCAAAGACGGCCAGCAGCTGTACCAGATCGACCCGTCGGTGTACGAGGCGACCCTGAACAGCGCCCAGGCCAACCTGCAATCGACCCGTTCGCTGTCCGAGCGTTACAAGCAGCTGGTCAACGAACAGGCTGTCAGCCGCCAGGAATACGACGACGCCCAAGCCAAACGTTTGCAGGCTGAAGCCTCGCTGCGCAGTGCCCAGATCGACCTGCGCTACACCAAGGTCCTGGCGCCCATCAGCGGCCGTATCGGCCGCTCTTCGGTAACCGAAGGCGCGCTGGTCAACAACGGCCAGGCCGAAGCCATGGCCGTTATCCAGCAGCTCGACCCGATCTATGTCGACGTCACCCAGTCCTCGGCCGAGCTGCTCAAACTGCGCCGCGAGCTGGAAAGCGGCCAGTTGCAGAAGGTCGGCGACAACGCCGCCAAGGTCACCCTGACCCTGGAAGACGGCAGCACCTACGCCAAGGAAGGTCGCCTGGAGTTCTCCGAAGTCTCGGTTGACCAGACCACCGGCTCCGTGACCCTGCGCGCCGTGTTCCCCAACCCCGAGCACAACCTGCTGCCGGGCATGTTCGTGCATGCGCGCCTGGCTGCCGGGGTCAACAGCGCCGCCATCCTCGCGCCGCAGCAAGGCGTGACCCGCGACCTCAAGGGCCAGCCGACCGCGTTGATCGTCAACAAGGACAACAAGGTCGAGCTGCGTCAGCTCAAGGCCAGCCGTACCGTCGGTAGCGACTGGCTGATCGAGGAAGGCCTGAACCCGGGCGACCGCCTGATCACCGAAGGCCTGCAGTTCGTCAAGCCGGGCGTCGAGGTCAAGGTCAGCGAAGCCACCAACGTCAAGCCTGCCCAGCCAACCCAGGCCAATGCAACGACTGCAGGGGCCAAAGGGGAGTAAACCATGTCGAGATTCTTTATCGATCGCCCGATCTTTGCTTGGGTGATCGCCTTGGTGATCATGCTGGTCGGCGCCTTGTCGATCCTCAAGTTGCCGATCAACCAGTACCCGAGCATCGCGCCGCCGGCCATCGCCATCGCCGTGACCTACCCGGGCGCTTCGGCGCAGACCGTGCAGGACACCGTGGTGCAGGTGATCGAGCAGCAGCTCAACGGTATCGACAACCTGCGTTATGTGTCGTCGGAAAGTAACTCCGACGGCAGCATGACCATTACCGCGACCTTCGAGCAGGGTACCAACCCCGATACCGCGCAGGTCCAGGTGCAGAACAAGCTCAACCTGGCCACCCCGCTGCTGCCGCAAGAAGTGCAGCAACAGGGTATCCGCGTGACCAAGGCGGTGAAGAACTTCCTGCTGGTGATCGGCCTGGTGTCCGAAGACGGCAGCATGTCCAAGGACGACCTGGCCAACTACATCGTCTCCAACATGCAGGACCCGATCTCGCGCACTGCCGGTGTCGGTGACTTCCAGGTATTCGGTGCGCAGTACGCCATGCGCATCTGGCTCGACCCGGCCAAGCTGAACAAGTATCAGCTGACGCCGGTCGACGTGCGTACCGCCGTGGCCGCGCAGAACGTCCAGGTGTCCTCCGGCCAGCTCGGCGGCCTGCCTGCCCTGCCGGGTACCCAGCTGAACGCCACGATCATCGGCAAGACCCGCCTGCAGACCGCCGAGCAGTTCGAGAAGATCCTGCTCAAGGTCAACCGTGACGGCTCCCAGGTGCGCCTGAGCGATGTCGCCAAGGTCGGCCTGGGTGGTGAAAACTACGCAATCAGCGCCCAGTTCAACGGCAAGCCGGCCTCTGGCCTTGCGGTGAAACTGGCCACCGGCGCCAACGCCCTGGATACCGCCAAGGCCCTGCGCCAGACCATCACCGACCTGGAACCGTTCTTCCCGGAAGGCATGAAGGCGGTGTTCCCGTATGACACCACGCCAGTGGTGACCGAGTCGATCAGCGGGGTAATCCACACCCTGATCGAAGCGATCGTGCTGGTGTTCCTGGTGATGTACCTGTTCCTGCAGAACTTCCGCGCCACCATCATCACCACCATGACCGTACCGGTGGTATTGCTGGGTACGTTCGGGATTCTTGCGGCGTTCGATTTCAGCATCAACACCCTGACCATGTTCGGCATGGTACTGGCCATCGGCTTGCTGGTGGACGATGCCATCGTCGTGGTGGAGAACGTCGAGCGGGTAATGTCCGAAGAAGGGCTGTCACCCAAGGAAGCGACCAAGAAGTCCATGGGCCAAATCCAGGGCGCCCTGGTCGGTATCGCCCTGGTGCTGTCGGCGGTACTGCTGCCCATGGCCTTCTTCGGCGGCTCCACCGGTGTGATTTATAAACAGTTCTCCATCACCATCGTCTCGGCCATGGCCCTGTCGGTACTGGTGGCACTGATCTTCACCCCGGCACTGTGCGCGACCATGCTCAAGCCGATTGCCAAGGGCGAGCACCACGTTGCCAAACGCGGCTTCTTCGGCTGGTTCAACCGCAACTTCGACCGCAGCGTGCGCAGCTACGAGCGCGGCGTCGGCAACATGCTGCGGCACAAGGCCCCGTACCTGCTGGCCTACCTGCTGATCGTGGTCGGCATGATCTGGCTGTTCACCCGCATTCCGACGGCGTTCCTGCCTGAAGAAGACCAGGGCGTACTGTTTGCCCAGGTGCAGACCCCGGCCGGTTCCAGCGCCGAGCGCACCCAGGTGGTGATCGACGAGATGCGCAGCTACCTGCTCGACAAGGAAGCCGATACCGTTGCCTCGGTGTTCACCGTCAACGGCTTCAACTTCGCCGGTCGCGGCCAGAGCTCGGGCATGGCCTTCATCATGCTCAAGCCATGGGGCGAACGTTCGGCCGAGAACAACGTGTTCAACCTGGCCAACCGTGCCCAGCAGCACTTCTTCAGCTTCCGCGACGCGATGGTGTTCGCCTTTGCCCCGCCTGCAGTACTGGAGCTGGGTAACGCCACCGGTTTCGACGTGTTCCTGCAAGACCGTGCCGGTGTCGGCCACGAAAAACTGATGCAAGCGCGTAACCAGTTTCTCGGCATGGCTGCGCAAAGCAAGATCCTCTCGGCAGTGCGCCCGAACGGCCTGAACGATGAACCGCAGTACCAGCTGACCGTCGACGACGAGCGCGCCAGTGCCCTGGGCGTGACCATCGCCGACATCAACAACACCCTGTCGATTGCCTTGGGTGCCAGCTACGTCAACGACTTCATCGACCGCGGCCGGGTCAAGAAGGTCTACATCCAGGGTGAAGCCGGTGCACGGATGAGCCCGGAAGACCTGCAGAAGTGGTTCGTGCGCAACGCCGCCGGCGAGATGGTGCCGTTCTCCTCCTTCGCCAAGGGCGAGTGGATCTACGGTGCACCGAAGCTGTCGCGTTACAACGGTGTCGAAGCCATGGAAATCCTCGGTGCACCAGCCCCTGGCTACAGTACCGGTGAAGCCATGCTTGAGGTCGAGCGCCTGGCCGCGCAACTGCCGGCGGGTATCGGTTACTCATGGACGGGCCTGTCGTACGAGGAGCGGCTGTCCGGCTCCCAGGCGCCAGCGCTGTACGCCCTGTCGCTGCTGATGGTGTTCCTGTGCCTGGCAGCGCTGTATGAAAGCTGGTCGATCCCGATCGCGGTCATGCTCGTGGTACCGCTGGGGATCATCGGTGCGCTGCTGGCCACCAGCCTGCGCGGGTTGTCCAACGACGTGTATTTCCAGGTGGGGCTGTTGACCACCATCGGCCTGGCGGCGAAGAACGCGATCCTGATCGTCGAATTCGCCAAAGAGCTGCACGAGCAGGGCCGCAGCCTGATCGACGCGGCCATCGAAGCCTGCCGGATGCGTCTGCGGCCGATCATCATGACCTCGCTGGCGTTCATCCTCGGCGTGGTACCGCTGGCCATTTCCAGCGGTGCAGGCTCGGGTAGCCAGCATGCGATCGGTACCGGGGTGATCGGCGGCATGATCACCGCCACGGTACTGGCGATCTTCTGGGTGCCATTGTTCTTCGTAAGTGTGTCGTCGCTGTTCGGTAGCAAGAAGCCCGAAGAAGACGTCACCCCTGAAACTCCACGCTATGAGGCCGGGCAATGAGTAAGTCCCTGTTGTCCCTGGCAGTAACCGCTTTCATTCTTGGCGGCTGCTCGCTGATCCCTGACTACCAGACCCCGGAATCGCCGGTGGCCGCGCAGTGGCCGCAAGGCCCTGCCTACTCGCCGACCGAGTCGGCCGAGGTGGCCGCCGCCGAACAGGGCTGGCGTCAGTTCTTCCATGACCCGGCGCTGCAGCAGTTGATCCAGACCGCGCTGGTCAACAACCGCGACCTCAAGGTCGCGGCGCTGAACATCGATGCCTACCGTGCGCAATACCGCATCCAGCGTGCCGACCTGTTCCCGGCGGTTTCGGCCAATGGCAGCGGCAGCCGCCAGCGGATGCCGGCGAACATGTCGCAAACCGGCGAATCGGGCATCACCAGCCAGTACTCGGCGACCCTCGGGGTCAGCGCCTACGAGCTCGACCTGTTCGGCCGGGTGCGCAGCCTGACCGAACAACAGCTGGAGAACTATCTGTCCAGCGAAGAAGCCCGGCGCTCGACGCAGATCAGCCTGGTGGCCAGTGTGGCCAACGCCTACTTCACCTGGCAGGCCGACCAGGCACTGCTCAAGCTGACCGAAGACACCCTCAAGACCTACGAGGAAAGCTATCAGCTGACCGCGCGTAGCAATGAAGTGGGGGTGGCCTCGGCTCTGGACCTGAGCCAGGCACGCACCTCGGTTGAGGGCGCGCGGGTCAAGCTGGCGCAGTTCCAGCGCCAGGTTGCTCAGGACCTCAACAGCCTGACCGTGCTGCTCGGCACCGGCGTGCCGGCCAACTTGCCGACCGCGCAGAAGCTCGACAGCGACCTGCTGGCCGAAGTGCCGGCAGGCCTGCCGTCCGACCTGCTGCAACGCCGGCCGGACATCCAGGAAGCCGAACACCTGCTCAAGGCCGCCAATGCCAACATTGGCGCCGCCCGCGCAGCGTTCTTCCCGAGCATCAGCCTGACCGCCAATGCCGGCACCCTGAGCCCGGACATGGGCGGCCTGTTCAAGGGTGGTTCGGGCACCTGGCTGTTCCAGCCGCAGATCAACCTGCCGATCTTCAACGCCGGTGCCCTGCGCGCCAGCCTCGATTACTCGAAGATCCAGAAGGACATCAACGTCGCGAAATACGAGAAAACCATCCAGACCGCCTTCCAGGAAGTCTCCGATGGCCTCGCCGCGCGCCAGACCTTCAACCAGCAGTTGCAGGCCCAGCGTGATCTGGTTGCCGCCAACCAGGACTACTACCGCCTGGCCGAGCGTCGCTACCGCATCGGTATCGACAGCAACCTGACCTTCCTCGACGCCCAGCGTCAGCTGTTCAACACCCAGCAGTCGTTGATCAGCGATCGCCTGTCGCAGCTGGTCAGCGAGGTCAACCTGTACAAGGCCCTCGGTGGCGGCTGGTACGAGCAGACCGGTCAGGCGCAGCAGCAGGCAGCAGTCCAGACGCCGCAAGGCTGAATCCCTGTGCTGTAGAAGAGCCCACCCTTGGCGGTGGGCTTTTTTTTGCCCGTGACAATGAATTAACCAAACAGTTACCGTTCGATTATCGCCCAATTCCGCCCGTAACGAATTGATTCATCCCCGCCCGCCGCCGCACCATCGCTTCGCAGCTTTTCCAAAGCGTATCCCCAAAGATCGTAGCCCGGCCTGTGACCTCCAAGCGTCGCAGCGGATGGCTTCGGCTTACATAAAAACAAGAGACAACTGACGATGACCACACCCGCACGACACCTGCTTCCCGGCTTGCTGGCCATGACTTGCGCCCTGCCCGCCCTCGCGGCCGAAGGCGGCTTTGTCGAGGACGCCAAGGCCAGCCTCAACCTGCGCAACTTTTACATCAACCGCAACTTCGTCGACCCGGCCAACCCCCAGGGCAAGGGCGAGGAATGGACCCAGAGTTTCATCCTCGACGCCCGCTCCGGCTTTACTCAGGGCCTGGTCGGTTTTGGCGTGGATGTATTGGGCCTGTACTCGGTCAAGCTCGATGGCGGCAAGGGCACGGCGGGTACCCACCTGCTGCCGGTGCACGATGATGGCCGCCCGGCCGACGATTTCGGCCGCCTGGGGGTGGCACTGAAAGCGAAGATCTCCAACACTGAGCTTAAGGTTGGCGAATGGATGCCGGTGCTGCCGATCCTGCGTTCCGACGACGGCCGCTCGCTGCCGCAGACCTTCCGTGGCGGCCAGCTCACCTCGCAGGAAATCGCCGGCCTGACCCTGTACGCCGGGCAGTTTCGCGGCAACAGCCCGCGTAACGATGCGAGCATGGAAGACATGTCGATGAACGGCCGCGCGGCCTTCACCTCCGACCGTTTCAACTTTGCCGGTGGCGAATACAGCTTCAACGACAAGCGCACGATGATCGGTTTGTGGAACGCCGAGCTCAAGGACATTTACAACCAGCAGTACCTCAACCTGGTGCACAGCCAGCCGCTGGGCGACTGGACCCTGGGCGCCAACCTCGGCTACTTCATCGGCAAGGAAGACGGCGCCGAACGCGCAGGCAAACTGGACAACCGCACTGCCTCGGCAATGCTCTCGGCCAAGTACGGCGCCAGTACCTTCTATGTCGGCCTGCAGAAAGTCAGCGGCGACGATGCCTGGATGCGGGTCAATGGCACCAGTGGTGGCACCCTGGCCAACGACAGCTACAACTCAAGCTTCGACAACGCCCAGGAGCGCTCCTGGCAGTTGCGTCACGACTACAACTTCGCCGCCCTCGGCGTGCCCGGGCTGACCCTGATGAACCGCTACATCAGCGGCGACAACGTGCATACCGGCGCCATCAGCGATGGCAAGGAATGGGCGCGGGAATCGGAGCTGGCTTATGTAATCCAGTCCGGGACCTTGAAGAGCCTGTCGCTGAAATGGCGCAACTCGACCATGCGCCGGGACTACAGCACCAACGCCTTTGACGAGAACCGGCTTATCATCAGTTATCCGATCGGTATTCTCTGAATCTGCTGCTACGCCAGTTCCCACAGGTATTTGGGACACCTGTGGGAGCGGCGGTGCGACGACTCGACTTGACCCGCGATGGCTTCAAGCCCCGCGAGTCGTGCGGCTGCGCTGCCCGGCAACTCCCACCGGCACATCGCCCTGCAAGGTCACCCGGCGCACCACCCGGCCCTGGGTGCCATAGTCGTCCACTGCATAATGCTGGGTCGCGCGGTTGTCCCAGATCGCTACGTCACCGGCCTGCCAGCGCCAGCGTACGGTGTTTTCCAACCGGGTGACATGGCTTTGCAGCAGGTTGAACAAGTGCGCCGAGTCGCTCTGCGAGTAGCCCTTGATGCGTTTGACGAAGTGCCCCAGCAGCAGGTTTTTCTCGCCGCTGACCGGGTGCACGCGCACTACTGGATGCTCGGTTTCGTACACCGTCGAGGTGAAGACCTTGCGGTAGTTTTCCAGCTGCTCAAGGCTCACGTTGGGTTTGGCGGCGGCGTAGTCGTACTCGTTGCTGTGCACCGCCCAGAGCTGGTCCGCCAAGGCCTGCAGCTCAGCGGAAAGGTCCTGGTAAGCCGTGGCGGTGTTAGCCCAGACGGTATCGCCGCCGGATTCAGGTGCCACCACCGAGCGCAGGATCGACGCCTTGGGGTAGGCATCGACGAAAGTCACGTCGGTGTGCCAGGAATTGGCCCGGCGCCCTTCGCCACCATCAAGCTCAAGCAGGTAGCGGGTGCCTTCGCGCACCGGCACGGTCGGGTGGGCGATCGGCTCGCCGAGCAGGTGCGCGAAGGCTTCCTGCCCCTGGTCATCAAGGTGGGTCTGGGCGCGGAAGAACACCACCTTGTACTGCACCAGCGCAGCCTGGATGGCCTCGATCACGGCCGGTTCAAGGTCGGCGCTCAACTGGACGCCACGAATCTCGGCACCGATGCGCCCGGCCACCGGATGAATCTCCAGGGTATGGGTGACAGGTGCTACGGCGCGTGCGGCATTGCTCATGGTTTGACCCTCATCTGGCTAGGTTGCGCTAAGTGCCGATAAAAGCTCTGCTCTATTGATATGCAAATAAGCTCTAACAAATAAGCAGATGCTTCATTGACGGAATAAGAGCTTGCATTTAAAACCTGAGCCTGCGCGGCGGCAAATACCTTCGCCGTATTTTTGGAATGCCGGGAAAGCATATGGATCTTCGCCAACTGCGTTACTTCATCGCCCTCACCGAACACCGCAGTTTTGTCCGCGCCGCCGATGCCATGGGCATCACCCAGCCGGCGTTCAGCCGCAGTATCCAGGGCCTGGAACAAGAGTTTGGCTGCGTGCTGATCGATCGCGGCAACAAGGATTTGCGCCCCACCCCCGAAGGCCAGGTGGTGCTGCAACACGCCCTGCGCCTGGTGCAAGGCGCGGCTCAGCTCAACAGCGAGGTGCAGCAGATGACCAAGCTCGATGCCGGCGAGCTGCGCTTTGGCTGCGGCCCGGCGCCGGCAGTGCACCTGGTGCCGCAGGCGGTGGCGCGCTTTCTCGCCGCCCACCCTAAGGTGCGCACCTGCTTCGACGTGGATAACTGGGAAAAACTCAGCCGCGCGCTAAACCGTGAAGAGATCGAATTCTTCGTCGCCGATATCCGCCACTTCGAGGCCGACCCGAACTTCCAGACCCAAGCGCTGAGCCCGCGCCGCGGCCTGTTCTTCTGCCGCCCGGGGCACCCGCTGCTGGCCAAGGACAGCCTGTCGACCAACGACATGTTCGACTACCCGCTGGCCACCACCCTGATCCCGCCGGGGGTGCGCAAGCTGCTGGCCAACCTCAGCGGCAAGACCGACTTCGCCCCACAGGTGCAAACCGAGCACCTGCCGACCCTGGTGAAAATCGTGCTGGGTACCGATGCCATTGGCATCGGCACCGAAGAAGCCTTTGCCGAGGACATCGACCACGGCCGCCTGGTGCGCCTGCACTGGCGCAACCTGCCGGCCAACCTTGATAGCCTCAACGCCCGCTGCGGCATCGTCAGCCGCAGCGGATACCGCCTCTCGCCCGCCGCCCGGGCAATGATCGAAACCCTGGTCAGCCTCGATCGGCAGCCAGAGGTGCAGGTGCTGGCCGGATAGCCTGCGGTGCCAGCCACTGATCGACCTTGAACCCTTTGCGGATCAGCCGCTGCTCGGCGGCCAGGTCCACTGACGCCTGCAATTTGCTCAGGAAGTCGGCATCCAGGGTCGAGGGGAAGATCTTGCTCAGTTGCTCATCCTGCAAGTCTTGCTGGAGGATCGCCGGCGGGTAGCTGGCCAGCCCCGAAACCAGCTGGATATAAGCGTCCTTGTTGTCGTCCTGGGTCAGCCAGTGCACGGCCTGCTGCTGGGCGGCCAGCAGTTTTTCCACCAGTTCGGGATGCTCGTCGACAAAGCGCCCGGAGCCCACCAGCACCGCCTGGACATTGCCGGCGCCGCCCAGGTCGCGGGTATTCAACGGCAGCTCGGCCAGGCCGCGTTGCTTGAGGGCGCTGATGCCGGTCGAGCCCCAAGTGGCGTCGATCTGCCTGGCGGCCAGGGCGGCAATCGCCGCGTTGAAATCCAGGTTGATGACCTTCAGGTCCTTCTCGCTCAGGCCCTGGCTGGCCAGGGCGGCGTCGAACGACAGCTGGGTGGCGGTGCCGCGGAACACCGCCACGCGCTTGCCCTTGAGGTCTTGCAGGGTCTTGATGTTGCTGCCCGGCGCCACCCCCAGGTAGTGCTTGATGCCGCGCCCGGTGGCGGCCAGCAGGCGGGTGTCGAGGCCATTGGCCTTGCCGATGATCGCCGCCAGGTCGCCAAGGTAGGCGAAGTCGACCTGGCCGTTGGCAAAGGCCTCGTTGATCACCGGACCGGCGCCCTTGAAGTAGTTCCATTGAATGTGGATGCCATCGGCGGCGAAGGCTTTTTCCAGCAGTTGCTGGTCGCGCAGCACGTCGGTCACACCGCCACCGGAATGCTGGGTGCCGGCGCTCAGGTCAGGCACGGCAATGCGGATTTCCTTGACCTCGCCAGCCAGGGCCAGCGGCGGCAGCCAGCCGACCACCGCGACCAGGGCGGGAACGGCAAACAGGTTAAACACACGGTTGATCGACAGGTTCATGGCACGCGACTCCTGGTAATGGTGCGCCCACGCTACCGACAACCCAAACCATTAAATAAATACTAATAAATTACATTTTAATAACCTGTAAGCATAAATACCGCAGCACGTGCCTTGCAGCGTGCCATGCATCAGACACAAGAAAAATATGCTTCGAATGCATTGGCTACGGGTTATGGCAGCGGCTTTAAATGCAGGTTCTTATCACCTAAACGCATTGAAACTCACCGAATAATTCAATTTAAGAATAAGCAAATAGCCAATGTGCGGAGGTTTTCCATGGCCCGAGCTTCACTTTCCAGCCTGCCACTGGCAAGCCCCTCAGGCCGGACGCGACGGTTCGGCGGCCTGCCCCTGCGCCGCCTGCAAGCCTGGTATCTGCCGCTGTCATTGGCCGCCCTGTGGTGGCTGGCCAGTCGCAACCAGTGGATGAGCGAACAGATACTGCCAGCGCCGAGCCTGGTCTGGCAGAGCGGCCTGGAACTGGCCCAGGGCGAGCTGTGGACACACCTGGCGATCAGCCTGCAACGCCTGGCCCTGGGCCTGCTGCTGGGGGTTGCCAGCGGCGCCTTGCTCGGCGCCTGGCTGGGGTTCAGCCGTCGCGCCGAACGCCTGGTGCTGCCAACCTTCAATGCCCTGGCGCAGATCCCGACCCTGGCCTGGGTGCCGCTGTTCATGGTGCTGTTCGGTATCGGCGAGGTGCTCAAGCTGGTGGTGCTGGTCAAGGCGATCATCGTCCCGGTGACCCTGCACACCCTGGTCGGCGTGCGCGATGCCCAGCCACGCCTGCGCGAAGCGGCGACGGTACTGCGCCTGCCGCCGCGCCTGTTGATCAGCCGGCTGATTTTTCCGGCGGCCCTGCCGGCCTTTCTCGCCGGCGTGCGCCTGGCCCTGGCCACAGGCTGGACTTCATTGCTGGCCGTAGAGCTGCTGGCCTCCAGTGAAGGCATCGGCTACCTGATGGTCTGGGCCCGGCAGTTGTTCATGCTCGATATCGTCTTCGTCTGCATCCTGGTCATCGGCCTGCTGGGTTTTGTCATGGACCGTGGCTTGGCTTGGCTCAACCGGCGCCTGGTGCACTGGCCGCACCCGCCCAGCGCCGAGCTGCGGGTGTCGCGCTTGCAAGGTGGCCCGCGCCTGCAGGCCCTGCTGCTACCGTTGGCGCTGCTGGTGCTGTGGCAACTGGCCAATCAGCTGGACTGGGTCGACACGCAGATCCTGGTCGCCCCGCTGCAGGTCTTGCAGACCACCTGGGACGGCCTGCTCGACGGCTCGCTCAGCGGCGCCCTGGCCATCAGCGTCGGCCGGGCTTTAGGCGGCTTGCTGCTCGGCGGTGGCCTGGGCTTCGCCCTGGGCCTGTGGCTGGGGCTGTCGACGCCTGCCGAACGCCTGCTCGGGCCCAGCCTGGCCGGCTTGCGGCAGATCGCAATCTTCGCCTGGGTGCCGCTGCTGACCGCCTGGTTCGGCCTTGGTGAACTGGCCAAGTGGGTGTTCGTTGGCCTGGCGGCGTTCTTCCCGCTGTTCATTGCCACCCAGCGGGCGGTGGCCAGCCGTTCGCCACAGCTGGAGGAAGCCGCCCGCGTACTGCACCTCGATCTGCCCCAGCGCTTGCGCCGGCTGGTGCTGCCGGGCGCGGCGCCGGGGATTTTCGCCGGCCTGCGCATCAGCCTGATCTACGCCTGGCTGGGCACCATCGGCGCCGAATACTTCATGCCTTCGGGCGGCGGTATCGGCAGCTTGATGATCGGCGCCCAGCAACTGCTGCGCATGGACATCATCATGGCCGGGATGCTCCTGGTCGGCCTCACCGGCGCCCTGCTGGGCGCCCTCGGACAACACCTCGAATTGCGCGCCACGCGCTGGAGACGAGCATGAACGCCATCGCCCCTGCCCTGGTCAGTTTCAATCAGGTCGGCAAACACTTCGCCGTTGCTGGCGGCGAGCTGGAAGCCATCCGCGACTTCAACCTGCAGATCGCCGACGGTGAATTCGTCGCCATCGTCGGCGCCAGCGGCTGCGGCAAATCCACCCTGCTGCGCCTGCTGATCGGCCTGGACAACGACTACCAGGGGCAGATCCTGATCGATGGCAAGCCGCTCGATGGCATCGGCAGCGAACGCGGCATCGTCTTTCAGGAGCACCGGCTGTTCCCCTGGCTGACCGTTTCGCAAAACATCGCCCTGGGCCTGGTCAACGAACCCTTGAACAACGAGCAGCGCCAGCAACGCATCAACCAGTACATCGCCCTGGTGGGCCTTGAGGACTTCAGCCAGGCCTACCCGCACCAGCTGTCCGGTGGCATGGCCCAGCGCGTGGCGATTGCCCGCGGCCTGGTGGCCAGCCCGCGCATCCTGCTGCTCGATGAACCCTTCGGCGCCCTCGACGCGCTGACCCGCCAGCAGATGCAGGACGAGCTACTGGCGATTCGCGAGCGCGCGCGCATCACCACCCTGCTGGTGACCCACGATGTCGAGGAAGCGCTGTTTCTCGCCGACCGCGTGGTGGTGCTGGAGCCGCGCCCGGGGCGGATCAAGCGCATCGTCGAGATCGACCTGGCGCACCCGCGCCAACGCGCAAGCCTGGCCTTCCACCGCCTGCGCGAAGACCTGCTGCACGAACTGACCGCCGACGCGCGCTACCTGCCACCGGCGCAGGAACAGATCCGCGACCTGCCCTTGACCTACCTTGCCTACTGAGAACCGACCATGAGCCAACGCCCCAACTTTCTGGTCATCGTTGCCGACGACCTGGGTTTCTCCGATATCGGCGCCTTCGGCGGCGAAATCGCCACGCCGAACCTCGACGCGCTGGCCACTGCCGGCCTGCGCCTGACCGACTTTCATACCGCGCCGACCTGCTCGCCCACCCGCTCGATGCTGCTCACCGGCACCGATCACCATATCGCCGGCATCGGCACCATGGCCGAGGCGCTGACCCCGGAGCTGATCGGCAAGCCGGGCTACGAAGGCTACCTCAACGACCGCGTGGTGGCCTTGCCGGAGCTGCTACGCGATGCCGGATACCAGACCCTGATGAGCGGCAAATGGCACCTGGGCCTGACCGCCGAACTGGCGCCCCAGGCCCGCGGCTTCGAGCGCTCCTTCGCCCTGCTGCCGGGCGCGGCCAACCACTATGGCTTTGAACCGACCTACGACGAACACACCCCGGGCCTGCTCAAATCAACGCCGGCGTTGTACATCGAAGACCAGACCTTCATCGACGAACTGCCCAAGGATTTCTATTCTTCCGACGCCTTCGGCGACAAGCTGCTGCAGTACCTGAAGGAGCGCGACCAGAGCCGGCCGTTCTTCGCCTACCTGCCGTTCTCGGCGCCGCACTGGCCGTTGCAGGCGCCGGCCGAAGTGGTGGCGCGCTACCAGGGCCGCTACGACGCCGGCCCCGAAGTGCTGCGCCAGGAGCGCCTGGAAAAACTGCGCACGCTCGGCCTGATCGCCGCCGACACCCAGGCCCACCCAGTCGACAACCACTGGCACAGCCTCAGCGACGAGCAACGCCGGCGCTCGGCGCGGGCCATGGAGGTGTACGCGGCGATGGTCGAGCGCATGGACTGGAACATCGGCCGGGTGCTCGACTACCTGCGCAACCAGGGCCTGCTCGACAACACCCTGGTACTGTTCATGTCCGACAACGGCGCCGAAGGTGCGCTGCTCGAAGCCTTCCCCAAGTTCGGCCCGCAACTGGCCAGCTACCTCGACCAGCACTACGACAACAGCCTGGACAACATCGGCCGGGCCAACTCCTATGTCTGGTATGGCCCGCACTGGGCCCAGGCGGCCACCGCACCGTCGCGGCTGTACAAGGCCTTTACCAGCGAAGGCGGCATTCGCGTACCGGCGCTGGTGCATTACCCGGCATTGGCACGCCAGGGTCAGATCAGCCAGCAGTTCAGCACGGTGATGGACATCACCCCGACCCTGCTCGATCTTGCCGGTGTGCGCCACCCCGGCAAGCGCTGGCGCGGCCGTGAGGTGGCGCCGCTGCGCGGTAAATCCTGGCTGGGTTACCTGTCGGGCGAGACCGAGCAAGTGCACGACGAAAACACCGTCACCGGCTGGGAGCTGTTCGGCCGCCGGGCCATTCGCCAGGGCCATTGGAAAGCGCTGTACATTCCCGGCCCGGTCGGCCCGGCCACCTGGCAGTTGTACGACCTGGCCAGCGACCCGGGCGAAATCAACGACCTGGCCGCAGTACAACCGGCGAAGCTGCAGGCGCTGCTGGGCGAATGGCAGAAGTATGTCGAGGAGACCGGAGTGATCCTCAGCCAGTCGCCGTTCCAGCCGGAATAGCCAGGGCCTGCAGGCGTGCCGGGTCGAGGATCTCGATCTCGCCATAGCCCAGGCGCAAGGCGCCTTCCTGCTGCAGCGACTTGAGGATCTGGTTGGTGGTCTGGCGCGACAGCGAGAGCATCAGCGCCAGTTGCTCCTGGGACAGTTGCAGCACGCGCCGGCTGCCAAGCAACTCGCCATAGCCGGCGGCGATCTGCAACAGCCTGTGGGCCACCCTCGGTGCGGCGGCCAGCAGGCTCTGCTGCTCCAGCGCAACAAACACCACGCGCAGTTTATGGCTCATCAACAAGGCCACGTCGCGCCAGTGCCGGGGCTGTTGATCGAGCAACTTCAACAGCGGCGCCTGGGGGATCCACAGCAACTGGGTCAGTCCTTCGGCCTGGGCGTCGTGGGTGCGCGGCTGGCCGTCGAACAGGCTGATCTCGCCGAACCAGTGCGGCGCTTCGATCAGGGTCAGCAGCGCCTCCTTGCCATCGGTGGCCACCGCGCCCACGCGCATCGCCCCGTCGAGCACCGCATACAGCCCGCACGGCGCATCGCCGCGCTGGAACAGGTATTGCCCGGCCGCCAGCTGACGCGGCCGGGCCAGTGCCAGCAGGCTATCCTGAAAGCTGGGAGGCAATGCCTGGAACCAGTGACCTTGCAGCAGGGTTTCGCGCATAGCGCCTCGAAGCTGAACTCTGTCGGCTAGCCGACAGACAGGTGGATATCTGTAGGACATGCTCACGTCACCTACAGGAGGAACAACAATGAAAAACCTGGTCGAACACCTGAGTCAATACGCCGCCTACCACCGCGACCCACGCAACATCGCCACCCACTTCATCGGCATACCGCTGATCGTGCTGGCGGTAACGGTTTTGCTGTCACGCCCGGGCACCGAACTAGCTGGCGTCTGGCTGTCGCCAGCACTGCTGGTGGCGCTGGTTACCGGCTGGTTCTACCTGCGCATGGACCAACGCCTGGGCCTGCTGATGGCGTTGTTGCTGGGCTTGTGCCTGTGGGCCGGGCAGGCGCTGGCGGTGCAAAGCACCCTGGTCTGGCTGAGTGCCGGGCTGGCGTTGTTCGTGATCGGCTGGGTGATCCAGTTTGTCGGCCACCACTATGAAGGGCGCAAGCCGGCGTTTGTCGATGATCTGATGGGCTTGATCATCGGGCCGTTGTTCGTGGTGGTGGAGCTGGGGTTCTTGCTGGGGTTGCGCCCGGAGTTGAAGAAGGCCATCGAGGAGAATGTCGGGCCGGTGGCGGTTCGGCAGAAGAAGGCAGCGGTCTGAGCGGGGCTGCTTTGCAGCCCTGCGCTTACACCAAACCTGTGGGAGCGGGCTTGCCCCGCGATGAGGCCCTGAGGGTCAGCCCCTGGACTCAACCCCCAACTCATCCCACACCGACTCGGCCAGGTGGAAGGTGGCATTGGCCGCCGGAATGCCGCAGTAGATCGCGCTCTGCATCAGCACTTCCTTGATCTCCTCACGGGTCACGCCATTGTTGGCCGCCGCGCGCAGGTGCAACTTCAGCTCCTCGTTGCGGTTCATGCCAATCAGCATGGCGATGGTGATCAGGCTGCGGGTATGCCGGGGCAGGCCCGGGCGGGTCCAGATGTCACCCCAGGCGTGGCGGGTGATCATTTCCTGGAACTCGCTGTTGAACTCGCTCAGGTTGCTCAGGCTACGGTCGACATGGCCATCGCCGAGCACCGCGCGGCGCACTTGCATGCCGGCGTCATAACGTTGTTTCTCGTCCATGGTCAGCCCTCTCGGCCCAGCAGAAAATCAATTACCCGGCGGCTGAACGGCGCACCGACTTCGACGTTGGAAAGGTGCGCTGCGTGGAATTCGGCGTACTGCGCGTCCGCCACGTTCTCCTGGATGAAACGCCCACCGGCCGGCGGCGTCACCGCGTCGTGGCTGCCGGAGATCACCAGCAGCGGCACCGTGATCTGGCCCAGTTGCTCACGAAAATCAGCATCGCGCACCGCCCCGCAGTTGGCCGCATAGCCTTCAGGCGAGGTGGCGGCGAGCATGTCGGTAATCCGCTTGGCCTGGTCGGGATTGCCCTCGGCATAGGTTTTGGTGAACCAGCGCTCGATCGAGGCATCACGCAAGCCGACCATCGCGTCTTGGCGATCACGCAATACCAGCTCGATGCGTGGGTTCCAGGTGTCCGGCGCGCCGATCTTGGCCGCGGTGTTGCACACGATCAGGCGCAGGAGCCGGTGACCGGCGTTGATCCCCAGCCACTGGCCGATCAGCCCGCCCATCGACAGACCGCAGAAATGCGCCTGTTCGATGTGCAAGGCATCGAGCAACGCCACTACATCCTGCCCCAGTTGTTCGATGCTGTACGGCCCCGGGGTTACCAGCGAACCGCCATGGCCGCGGGTGTCATAACGCAGCACGCGAAAATGCGCGGTCAAAGCCGGGACCTGGGTGTCCCACATGTGCAGGTCGGTACCCAGGGAGTTGGACAGCACCAGCACCGGCAGGTGTTCCGGGCCTTCGAGTTGATAGTTGAGTACGCCATCGGCGAGTTGTACCTGTGCCACTGCAGCCTCCTTCAGGCATTGACGCGGTGATGTTCAGCCAGCGCCCGCTCGACCCAGGCACGAGCCTGGCCGAGGTAGTGGGCTGGGTCGAGCAGACGATCGAGCTCGTCTGGCGAAAGTTCGGCACTGACCTGCGGCTCGTCGCCCAGCACGGCGCGCAGATGGCGCTGCTCGGCCACGGCCCGCTTGCAGCAGGTTTCCAGCAAATGATGGGCATGGTCACGGCCCAGGCGCTGGGCCAGGACGATACTCACCGCTTCCGCCAGCACCAGGCCCTGGGTCAGGTCGAGGTTGCGGCGCATGCGCTCGGCGTCCACTTCCAGGCCATCGGCGATGATCTGCGCCTGGCGCAACGCCCCGGAGACCAGGCAGCAGATCTCCGGCAGGGTTTCCCATTCGGCATGCCACAGGCCGAGGCTGCGCTCGTGCTCCTGGGGCATGGCGGCATACAGCGTGGCCAGCAGGCCCGGGACCCGGGTGGCGGCGCCGATCAGCACCGCAGCGCCGACCGGGTTGCGCTTGTGCGGCATGGTCGAGGAACCGCCCTTGCCCGGCGCCGAAGGCTCGAACACCTCAGCCGCTTCAGTCTGCATCAGCAGGCTGACGTCACGGCCGAGCTTGCCAAGGCTGCCGGCAATCATGCCGAGCACCGCCGCGAACTCCACCAGACGGTCGCGCTGGGTGTGCCAGGGTTGTTCAGGCAGCGTCAGCTGCAAATCTGCGGCCAAGGCTTCGGCCACCGGCAAGGCCTTGTCGCCCAACGCCGCCAGGGTCCCGGAGGCGCCGCCAAACTGCAGGGTCAGCAGGCGCGGCTTGAGTTCCTGCAGGCGCTGGCGATGGCGATTCAAAGCGCCCAGCCAGCTGGCAATCTTCATGCCCAAGGTGACCGGCGTAGCATGTTGTAGCCAGGTGCGCCCGGCCAGGGACGTCTCGGCGTGAATCTCGGCCTGGCGCGCCAGGGCGTTGGTCAGTTGCGCCAGGTCGGCCTCGATCAAGGCCAGCGCCGCCCGCAGTTGCAACACCAGGCCGGTGTCCATGGCATCCTGGCTGGTGGCGCCCAGGTGCACATAACGCTCGGCCTCCGGTACGCCACTGGCAATCACCTTGCCCAGCGCCTTGACCAGCGGGATCGCCGAGTTGCCGGCCACGGCAATCGCCTCGGCCAGCGCGGCAAAGTCATAGCGTTCGGCATGACAGGCGGTTTCGATCGCCGCCACCGCCACCTGGGGGATTACCCCGGTGGCCGCTTCGGCACGGGCCAGGGCCGCTTCGAAATCAAGCATGCCCTGCACCCGGCCACGGTCAGAGAAAATCTCGCGCATCCCCTGCGCGGTGAAATAGGCATCGAACAGCTGATTGCCCGGACGCGGGTTCATTGGCAGGTCCTTGAACAGGTCAATGGTCGTGGTGCAGGTACGCAGCCTGCTTCGGCAAGCGCAGGCTGAACAGGAAGGCAATCGCCATCATCGCCGTAACGTACCAGTAAAAGGTGTTTTCCATGCCCATGGATTTCAGCCCCAAGGCGACGTACTCGGCCGAGCCGCCAAACAGCGCGTTGGCCACCGCATACGCCAGGCCGACGCCCAGGGCGCGTACCTGCGGCGGGAACATTTCGGCTTTGACCAGACCGCTGATCGAGGTGTAGAAGCTGACGATGCACAGCGCCAGGGTAATCAGCACGAAGGCCAGGAACGGGCTGGTGACGGTTTTCAGCGCCAGCAGGATCGGCACGGTGAACAGCGTGCCCAACGCGCCGAACAGCAGCATCGAATTACGCCGGCCGATACGGTCCGAGAGCATGCCGAACAACGGCTGCATGCACATGTACAAAAACAATGCGCCGGTCATGATGAAGCTTGCGGTCTTGGCGCTCATGCCGGCGGTGTTGACCAGGTACTTCTGCATGTAAGTGGTGAAGGTGTAGAAGATCAGCGAGCCGCCGGCGGTGTAGCCAAGCACGGTGATGAACGCCGCCTTGTGGTTGCGAAACAGCCCGGCGATGCTGCCGGCGTCCTTGTCGTTGCGGGTTTCGGCGCTGCTGGTTTCTTCCAGCGAGCGGCGCAGAAACAACGAGATCAGCGCAGCAATGGCACCGACCACAAACGGGATGCGCCAGCCCCAGGCGCGCAGTTCGTCTTCACTGAGCAACTGCTGGAGGATCACTACCACCAGCACCGCCAGCAACTGCCCGCCGATCAGGGTCACGTACTGGAACGAGGCAAAGAAGCCGCGCTGGCCGCGCAGCGCCACTTCACTCATGTAGGTGGCGGTAGTGCCATATTCACCGCCCACCGACAGGCCCTGGAACAGCCGCGCCAGCAACAGCAGCGCCGGCGCCCAGGCGCCGATCGAGGCATAGGTGGGCAGGCAGGCGATGACCAGCGATCCGGCGCACATCATCAGCACCGAGATCATCATCGAATTCTTGCGGCCATGACGGTCGGCGACGCGGCCGAACAGCCAGCCACCAATCGGTCGCATCAGAAAGCCGGCGGCGAACACCCCGGCGGTGTTGAGCAACTGTACCGTCGGATCGTCGGAGGGGAAAAAGGCCGGGGCGAAATAGATGGCGCAGAAGGCATAGACGTAAAAGTCGAACCATTCGACCAGGTTGCCCGAGGACGCACCGACAATGGCAAAGATGCGTTTACTACGCTCCTCACCGGTGTAATAGGCTGAAGTCATGGCTGCTTACTCTTGGTGGGTTCTGAGAGTCTAGACACACTCAGTAACACTCACGTTCCACAGAACAATCACGCCGGCCGCGCCGCCTTGCGTGGAGACGGCGCAACCGGGTCATTGGTTTACACCCGCTCGATGGCCAGGGCCATGCCCTGGCCGACGCCGACACACATGGTCGCCAGGCCTTTGCGTCCGCCGGATTTCTCCAGGTGGTGCAAAGCGGTAAGGACCAGGCGCGCGCCGCTCATACCCAGCGGATGGCCAAGGGCAATGGCGCCGCCGTTGGGATTGACCTGCGGCGCATCGTCGGCCAGGCCGAGTTCGCGCAGCACGGCCAGGCCCTGGCTGGCAAAGGCTTCGTTGAGTTCGATGACATCAAAATCAGCCACCGCCAAGCCCAGGCGCTCGGTCAGTTTGCGCACCGCCGGCACCGGGCCGATGCCCATTACCCGCGGCGCCACACCGGCACTGGCCATGCCAAGCACCCGCGCCCGCGGGGTCAGGCCATGCTTTTTCACTGCGTCTGCCGAGGCCAGGATCAGCGCCGCAGCACCGTCGTTGACCCCCGAGGCATTGCCGGCGGTGACGGTCTTGTCCGCGCCGTTGACTGGCTTGAGGCGGGCCAGGGCTTCGAGGGTGGTGTCGGCGCGCGGGTGCTCGTCGTGCTCAACGACCGTCTCGCCCTTTTTATGGGTGATGCGCACCGGCACGATCTCTTCGGCAAAGAAGCCCGCAGCCTGGGCGGCAGCCGTGCGTTGCTGGCTGCGCAGGGCAAAGGCGTCCTGGTCGGCACGCGAGACCTGATAATCGTCGGCAACGTTGTCGGCGGTCTGCGGCATGGCATCGACGCCGTACTGGGCCTTCATCAGCGGGTTGATGAAGCGCCAGCCGATGGTGGTGTCTTCCAGCTTCATGTTGCGTGAATAGGCATTGTCGGCCTTGCCCATGACGAACGGCGCCCGGGACATCGACTCGACGCCGCCGGCAATCGCCAGCTCCATCTCGCCGCTGGCGATGGCGCGAAAGGCCGTGCCCACCGCGTCCATGCCCGAGGCGCAGAGGCGGTTGAGGGTCACCCCCGGCACGCTGTCTGGCAGGCCGGCCAGCAGCAGCGCCATGCGCGCGACGTTACGATTGTCTTCACCGGCCTGGTTGGCGCAGCCGAGGAACACCTCGTCGAGCTGATCCCACTGTACCTGCGGGTTACGCTCGATCAATGCCTTGAGCGGCACTGCCGCCAGGTCGTCGGCGCGCACGCTGGCCAGGGCGCCGCCAAAGCGGCCAATGGGGGTGCGAATGGCATCGCAGATAAATACCTCACGCATCAGGCTTCTCCTGGCGCTTGGCCGTGGGCGGCGGCGGTGCGCGCTTCAAGGTCGCGCAGGGCGTTGAGCTCGACATCGCTCGGTGCGACGGTGGTTTGCACGTCGTCGGCAAAACGGATGGCCCAGCCGGTGGCGGCGATGATCTGCTCGCGGGTCACGCCCGGGTGAATCGAAGTCACCACGAACTCATGAGTACCGGCTTCCGGCTCCATGATGCACAGGTCGGTAATAATGCCTACCGGCCCCTCGCCTGGCAGGCCCAGGCGCTTGCGTGAATCACCGCCTTCGCCGTGGCCGACCGAGGTAATGAAGTCGAGCTTGTCGACAAAGGCGCGGTTCGACTGCTTGAGGATGATCAGCACCTGCTTGGCGGAACCGGCGATCTCCGGCGCGCCACCGGCACCTGGCAGGCGAACTTTGGGCTGGTGATAGTCACCGACCACGGTGGTGTTGATGTTGCCGAAGCGGTCGACCTGGGCCGCGCCGAGAAAGCCCACATCGATGCGCCCGCCCTGCAGCCAGTAGCGAAAGATCTCGCCGGTCGGCACCACGGTGTCGGCGGTTTCCGCCAGCTCGCCGTCACCGATCGACAGCGGCAGCACGCTTGGCTTGGCGCCGATCGGGCCGGACTCGTAAATCAGCACGACATCGGGCGACGAGGTCAGGCGCGCCAGGTTGGCGGCCTTGGACGGCAGGCCGATGCCGACGAAGCAGACGGCGCCATTGCGCAGGCGACGGGCCGCGGCAACGGTCATCATTTCATTGGTGGAGTAGCTCATTGTGCAGCCTCCGCGCTGGCCAGTTTTGCCTTGAATTCAGTGAAGTCGGCGGTGCCGCGAATGTACTGGTCGATCCACGCCGTGAAGCTTTCGCGGCTGCGGGCAATCGGGTCCCAGGCCTGGTAGAAGCGATTGTCCCGCTCGTAGTAACCATGGGCGTAGGACGGATGCGCGCCGCCCGGCACCAGGCACACCGCAGACAGCGCCCAGGTCGGCAGCACGCAGGCGTTCATCGGCGCCTGGAGGTCGTCGACAATTTCCTCGACGGTGACGATGCAGCGCTTGGCCGCCAGGGCTGCTTCCTTCTGCACACCGAGAATGCCCCAGAGCAGCACGTTGCCCTTGCGGTCGGCCTTTTGCGCGTGAATCACGGTGACGTCCGGGCGTACCGAAGGCACGGCGGCGAGAACTTCACCGGTGAACGGGCAAGTGACGCTCTTGATCAGTGGGTTGACCTTCGGCAGGTCGGAACCTGCGTAGGCACGCAGCACCGCGAAGGGCAGGCCCGAGGCGCCGGCGACGTAGGCGTTGGCCAGGTCGGCGTGGCTGTGTTCTTCGATCTCGATAGCGTGCGGCCAGTGTTTTTCAACCGCGTCGCGCAGGCGATGGAGGGAACCGACACCCGGGTTGCCGCCCCAGGAGAAAATCAGCTTGCGGGCGCAACCGGCGCCGATCAGCTGGTCGTAGATCAGGTCAGGCGTCATGCGTACCAGGGTCAGATCTTTCTTGCCCTGACGAATGATTTCATGCCCGGCGGCAGTCGGAATCAAGTGCGTGAAGCCTTCGAGGGCGACGCTGTCTCCGTCGTTGACGAACTGCTTCACGGCGTCGTGGAGCGAGAGGATTTCAGCCATTGCAGACTCCTGGATATGCTGAGTCGGGGTCGGTTTCAAGGCGCCTCGGGCGGCGCCGGTCATGGGTTCAGATTAAGATGGGCTGGGGGGCTGTTCAATCCGATAATCGACTAACTGTTCGATTATCGAACTGATTGTTATCTTGCTAACAACACGTGCGAGGGCTGTCAGGTCGCATCTGCGTGACTGACCATGCCCTTGATAATCACCGCCGTGGTGGCCAGTGCCGCCGGGATCACCAGCGCGGTCAGCACCTGTTCGAAATTCCAGCCCAGGCCCAACAGGGTTGCGCCCATCCACGCCCCGAGAATCGCCCCGAAACGGCCGATACCGAGCATCCACGACACCCCGGTAGCGCGCCCCTGGGTCGGGTAGAAGCGGGCCGCCAGCGACGGCATCGCCGACTGCGCACCGTTGACGCACATACCGGCAATCAGCACCAGGGTCGCGAGAAGGGTGATGTTGCCCAGGCTCTGCCCTACCGCGTAGGCAAACACCCCGGCCAGCAAGTAGAAGGTGCCGATAACCTTGTGCGGGTTGTAACGGTCCATGGCCCAGCCCACCGCCACGGCGCTGAGCACCCCGCCAAACTGGAACAGCGCACCGATGAAGGCGGCCTGCTCCATGCTCGCGCCACTGTCGCGCATCAGGGTTGGCAGCCAGCTGGTCAGCAGGTAGACGATCACCAGGCCCATGAAATAGGTCAGCCACAAGAGCAGAGTGCCGACGCTGTAAGTCCCGGAGAAGATCACCGCAAACACGTTGCGGGCTTTGACTGTCTTTTGCTCCGGCACGCTGAAGCTCGATGCCTGGCCGACGATGGCCGGCTCGATCGGCGCCAGGGTCTTGCGTACCTTGTCGGTGCCGCGGTTGCGCACTACCAGGTAACGCGCCGACTCCGGCAGCCAGAACACCAGCACCACCGCCAGCACCAGTGGCAGAACCCCGCCGATCAGCAGCAGGCTGTGCCAGCCGAACGCCGGGATCAGCTTGGCAGAAATGAAGCCACCCCCGGCCATGCCCAGGTTGAAGCCGCAGAACATGCTGGTCACCAGCAGCGACTTGTGCCGCTCCGGGGTGTATTCGGACAGCAGCGTCGTGGCATTGGGCATGCCCGCGCCCAGGCCCAGCCCGGTGAGAAAACGCAGCACCAGCAACTGGTCGACGTTGGTGCTGTAGGCCGACGCCAGGCTGAAAGCACCGAACAGCAGCACCGCCCCTACCAGCACCACCTTGCGCCCGAAACGGTCAGCCAGCGGCCCGGACCCCAGCGCACCGAAGACCATGCCGATCAACGCAGCGCTCATCACCGGGCCGAGGCTGGCCCGGTCAATGCCCCAGTCCTGGGACAGGGCCGGGGCGATAAAGCCCATGGCCGCCGTATCGAGGCCGTCGAGGAAGACGATCAGAAAGCACAGGATCACCACCCGCCATTGGTAGCGCGACAGCGGTTGGCTATTGATAAAGGACTGCACATCAAGGCAGTTTCCGACAGCAGCTTGAGGACTATTCATTATTTTTATCCAGAAGAAGCGCGCGCGTGTGCGGGTGCGCGCGTGAACGGCACGGACGAACAGGTACGGGATCGAGAAACTGGATCAGCTGCCGCGCAGTCCCGCGTAGGACAGGTGCAAACCGTGCAGGGACAGGAAGTCGGTCATGGGGCGTTTGCCTCTCGCTCATTATTATGGGCGGTCAGGGCAGGCTGACCGCTGCGAGGGACATTAATAAGCAGGCGGGCGCGGCGCAATTCGATAAACGCATCTCTGTGCGTTTATCGAACAGGAACGTTCAGGCGAACAATTGCGCGCTGAGGTCACGACTGGCGGCAAGCATGATCGGCAGGAAGCGCTGTTCAAGCTCGGTGCGGCTGACCCGTCCGGCATGGGTACTGACGTTGAGCGCCGCCAGCACCTGGCCGGAGGCGTCGTAAACCGGAACGGCAATCGAGCGCAAGCCCTGCTCCAGCTCCTGGTCGACCACGCACCAGCCCTGCTGGCGAACCAGCTGCAGGCACTCGAGCAAGGCCACCGGGTCATGGAGGGTGCGGCTGGTCTTGGCCTGCAGGTCGGCGTGCTCGAGGTACTCGTGCAGGGTTGCGTCGTCCAGCGCCGCCAACAAGATGCGGCCCATGGAGGTGCAATAAGCCGGCAGGCGCCCGCCAACCGACAGGTCGACCGAAATCAGGCGCTGCACCGTGGCCGAGCGGGCGATGTAGAGAATGTCGTCGCCCTCCAGGGTGGCCATGTTGCAAGCCTCGTGCAACTGGTCGCTCATGCGGTCCAGATAAGGCTGCGCTGATACCGCCAGCGGCGTCGACGACAAGTAGGCGTGACCCAGGGTCAGCACCTTGGGCAGCAGCGAATAGGTGCGCCCGTCGGTGGTGGCGTAGCCGAGCTTGATCAGCGTATGCAGGCAGCGGCGTACCGCGGCGCGGGGGATTTCCGTGCGGTGGCTGATCTGGGCGATGGTCAGGTGGCGCTTGCGCTCCTGAAACGCCTGAACTACCGCCAGGCCCCGGGCCAGCGAGGTCATGAAATCGGGGTCACCGGTAAAGGCCTGGATACGCTTGGCCGGCGAGGCAACGATAGGCGGCGCCAGGGAAGCAAACGAGCTACGCACGTTGTCGTTCAATCCTGGCCCTTTGGGCGTGGTTTCTTCTGTCATGGCTAGCCTCGGCAACACGGTCACTGGGGCGATTATCGAACCATCGACCGATAATCGCAATTGACCGCTACCCTCAATTGCTTATACCTTTCTCGCGCCACCATGTGGCTTCTTGGAGAGACTGGTCAGGTACCCACCGTAGAAGTCCCAGGCACGGCCTTGCCCACGAAGCGAGGCCGTTTTTCCTTCCTCCGTAAAAGACGGGGTCGGTGGCCAGAGAACTTTTTCTCGGCGCCCGGTTCAAATTTCATACTCGGCGGACTGAGCGCATTCATAACTTGGTAACAAAACCGCCGCTCTATTGTTCTTATCAACAATAGAGAGTACTAGTGTCAGACAATCTGCTTGCTATAATAAAACTTCGTATCCACGCCCTTGGGCGGGGATAGTGCGGATCCAATCCGCTGCTGCCCCCAGGCAGACACAACCGGATCGCTGCAAGTGCCATTAACGTGAACACCTCGATGTTCACTTTCGCTTGCACCACCACAACCTACTGTTGCTGCGACAGTTATGCCGCTCTGGCCGCGTAGCCGTGTGCATGTTGTGCCCCGCGCACTCAATTGCCCGCGTAAACGCCAGGGTTTATATCCATACAGGTAATACTGTGACCAAAGATGAACTGCGCGCCGAACTAGAGCGCCAGGAACAACGTTACAAGGACGTCTATGGCGGTGAAGTCACCACTTATGCCGCGCAACCCGACCCGGAACGCAAGCCATGGCGCAAACGTGCAAGCGTGCTAGACCAGGCCTTCGCCCAGGAACTGGAAAAAATCGAGAAAGAACTCAAGGACCAGGCGCCCTGAGCCACGCCTGATGGCGATCGCAACACGCCGCGCCACGGCGTGCGGGGATGCTTTTAGCTGAGCACGATGCAGCTGATTTTTGCGCCGTCATACGCATGCGGTAACGGAATTTCACAAATTTCATACGGCCGTTTGATTTTTTTCTGACACGCATGAAATCATGCAAATGTTTAATTTTTCTCGATTTTTTTCGATTTTAGCCGACGATCACCGAAGCATCGCCGACTCAGCGGCTTGGGCAATGGGGTAGAAAAGTCGTCGAGCGGTCCGTCGCAGGGGCATCGATTACCGGGGATTTCTGGCATAATCGCGCCCCCTTATGACCGGGTCAGAATTCCTTCATGATCGATTTATTCAGCGGACTTGATGCCTGGGTACTGGTGAGCTTGCTGCTCGCTCTGACCTTCGTACTCGCCTTCGAGTTCATCAATGGCTTTCATGACACCGCTAACGCGGTAGCTACAGTCATCTATACCAAAGCCATGCCGCCGCACCTGGCCGTGTTCTTCTCCGGCGTGTTCAACTTCCTCGGGGTTCTGCTCGGCGGTGTCGGCGTGGCGTATGCCATCGTTCACCTGCTGCCGGTCGAACTGCTGATCAACGTGAACACCGGCCACGGCCTGGCGATGGTCTTCTCTCTATTGGCTGCCGCCATCACCTGGAACCTGGGTACCTGGTACTTCGGGATCCCGGCGTCCAGCTCGCACACGTTGATCGGCTCGATCCTCGGCGTGGGCCTGGCCAACGCCCTGATCAGCGACATTCCGCTGGGTGACGGGGTCAACTGGCAGAAGGCAATCGATATCGGCATGTCGCTGGTACTGTCGCCGATGGCCGGTTTCGCTGTCGCCGCGCTGGTGCTGCTGGGCCTGAAATGGTGGCGACCACTGTCGAAGATGCACAAGACGCCGGAACAGCGCCGCAAGCTCGACGACAAGAAGCACCCGCCATTCTGGAACCGCCTGGTGCTGGTAATTTCGGCGATGGGTGTGAGCTTCGTGCACGGTTCCAACGACGGTCAGAAAGGTATCGGCCTGATCATGCTGGTATTGATCGGTATCGTTCCATCGGCGTTCGTTCTCGACCTCAACAGCACCACCTACCAGATCGAGCGGACCCGCGACGCCACGCTGCACCTGAACCAGTTCTACCAGCGCAACGAAGCGACCCTGGGCGAATTCCTGGCCCTGGGCAAAGCCAAAGAAGGCGACCTGCCAGAACAGTTCAGTTGCAACCCGCAGCAGACCGAGCCGACCATCAATGCCTTGCTCGATTCGCTCAAAGGTGTGGCCGACTACCGTTCGCTGACGCCGGAAAAACGCATTGAAGTACGTCGTTACCTGCTCTGCCTGGACGACACCGCCAAGAAGGTCGGCAAGCTGCCAGGCCTGCAGGCACGCGAGAAGGCGGACCTGGACAAACTGCGCAAGGACCTCACCGCCACCACCGAGTACGCACCGTTCTGGGTGATTCTCGCGGTCGCCCTGGCCCTGGGCCTGGGTACCATGGTCGGCTGGAAACGCGTAGTGCTGACCATCGGCGAGAAGATCGGCAAGCAGGGCATGACCTATGCCCAGGGTATGTCGGCACAGATCACCGCAGCTTGCGCCATCGGCATGGCCAACATCTTCAGCCTGCCGGTCTCGACCACCCACGTACTGTCCTCGGGTGTGGCCGGTACCATGGTGGCGAACAAGAGCGGCCTGCAAGGTGGCACCGTGCGCACCATCCTGCTGGCCTGGGTACTGACCCTTCCGGCTACCGTGGGCTTGTCGGCAGCTTTGTTCTGGCTGGCGACCAAAGCCATCGGCTAAAACACCCCGCAGTAAAAAGGCGCCCCGAGGGGCGCCTTTTTTATGCCTGATGCAATCAGCGGCGCTTGCTGGCGCCGAGCAACGAACCCATCAGGCCCCGTACCAACTGGCGCCCGAACTGGTTGGCCGCCTGGCGTACCGCCGACTTGATCGCCTGCCCCGCTGCGCTTTGCAGGAACTCGCCGGCTTTGTCGGCCAAGCTCTCTTCAGCCGCAGCCGGCGCCTGCTCAGGCTCAGCGGCGCCGCCTTTACGGGCATTGAGCATTTCATAGGCCGATTCACGGTCGATCGGTTTGTCATAACGCCCGACCAAGGGCGAAGCGGCAATCAGCGCCGCCCGTTCGGCGGCGCTCAGCGGCCCGATGCGCGACTGCGGCGGGGCAATCAGTACACGCTGGACCATACCCGGCGTGCCCTTTTCCTGCAGGGTACCGACCAGCGCCTCACCGATGCCCAGCTCGGTTAGCACGCTCAAGGTGTCGAATTGCGGGTTGGGGCGGAAACCATCGGCCACGGCCTTGAGGGATTTCTGCTCCTTGGCGGTGAATGCCCGCAGGCCGTGCTGGACGCGCAGGCCCAACTGCGCGAGGACATCATCCGGCAGATCGCCCGGCGACTGGGTGACGAAGTACACACCTACGCCCTTGGAACGGATCAGCCGCACCACCTGCTCCAGCCGGTCCTGCAGGGCCTTGGGGGTGCCATTGAACAGCAAGTGGGCCTCATCAAAGAACAGCGCCAGCAACGGTTTGTCGGCATCGCCACGCTCGGGCAATTGCTCGAACAGTTCGGCCAACAGCCACAACAGGAAGGTCGCATAGACTTTCGGCGCCTCATGCACCAGGCGGCTGGCGTCGAGCAGGTGAATGCGCCCGCGACCATCGGCATCCGGCTGCAGGATATCTTCCAGTTGCAAGGCCGGCTCGCCAAACAGCGCCTCAGCGCCCTGCTGCTCGAGGGTTGCCAGGCGCCGCAACAGGGCCTGGCTGGAGCCGGTGGTCATCAGCGCACTGTCTTCACCGAGCAGTTGCGGGTTGTCCTTCAGGTGCGCCAGCAGCGCTTTGAGGTCCTTGATGTCGAGTAACAACAGGCCTTCGCGGTCGGCGACCTTGAACGCGGCATACAACGCCGCCTGCTGGCTGTCGGTCAGCTCCAGCAAATTGCCCAACAACAACGGGCCCATTTCGCTGAGGGTGGTGCGCAGCGGATGACCAGACTGGCCGTGAATATCCCACAAGCTGACCGGATAAGCCTGAGGCCGGTGGTTAAGCCAGGGCATGCCGGCAATGCGCTCGGCCACCTTACCCTGGGGGTTGCCCGCCGCGCCAAGGCCGCACAGGTCGCCTTTGACGTCGGCGGCAAACACCGCCACGCCAGCGTCGCTGAAGGCTTCGGCCATGTGTTGCAGGGTTACGGTCTTGCCGGTACCGGTCGCCCCGGCCACCAGGCCGTGACGGTTGGCCAGGCGCATGGCCTGGGCCACCGGCTGCCCGGCGAGGTCGGCGCCGAGCACGAATTGCGAAGAGTCAGGCATGTTTTTTCACCCTCTGTTTAAAGCTTTGGCTTGAAACGGCCGATATTAAATAGCGATAGACCACCAGGAAGACAGGAATAGCCCGACAAGGAATTGGGACCTGCACTGCTTTCACGCTGTTCTTTGTGCGAACGACCCGGATAACAAGACCTTAGCGGACCGACACGTTATGAACAAAAGCCTCCGATTCAGCCACAAGATCCTATTGGCCGCCTCGCTGATCGTCATGATCGCCTTTACCCTGTTTACCTTGTACAACGATTTCTTGCAGCGTAATGCCATTCGCGAGGATCTGGAAAACTATCTTGAAGAAATGGGCGAAACCACTTCGACCAATATCAAGAACCTGTTTGACGGTCGTATTCTGCTGGTACAAAACGTTGCACAAAACATTGCCGCGTTTCCCGAGGCTGACAAAGTCGGCACGCTGCTCGGCCAACAAGCGCTGGTCTCAAGTTTCCTGACCATTTACCTGGGTGACGTCAACGGCGGTTTCACCATCCGCCCACAGACCAAGATGCCCGACGGCTACGACCCGCGCGTACGCCCTTGGTATAAAGACGGCATGGCCGCCAACGGGCCGATCCTGACCGAACCTTATATTGATGTCAGCACCGGCAAGATGGTCATTTCGGTGGTGGCGACCGCTGCGCGCAACGTTGGCGTGGTCGGTGGCGACCTGGCCCTCGACGGCCTGACCGAGATCATCAACTCGCTGAACTTCGGCGGCATGGGCTACGCCTTCCTGATCAACGATCAAGGCAAGATCCTCGTGCACCCGGATAAAAACCTGGTGATGAAGTCGCTGTCGGACCTGTTCCCACAGAACACCCCGCGCATCAGCAAGGAACCGAGCGAGGTCGAACTTGACGGCAAGACCCGGATCCTCAGCTTCGCCCCGGTCAAGGGCCTGCCTTCGGCTAACTGGTACATCGGCCTGTCGGTAGACAAGGACGAGGCCTACTCGATGCTGAGCAAGTTCCGCACCTCGGCGGTGATTGCCACCCTGGTCGCCGTGGTCATCATCATTGCCCTGCTCGGCCTGCTGATCCGCGTACTGATGCAACCGCTGCACACCATGACCCGGGCCATGGAGGACATCGCCGAAGGTGAGGGCGACCTGACCAAGCGTCTGGCGATCCATAACCACGACGAATTCGGCATCCTCGGCACCGCCTTCAACCGCTTCGTCGAGCGCATCCACGGCTCGATCCGCGAAGTGTCCTCGGCCACCGAGCAGGTCAACGAAGTGGCCCTGCGGGTAGTCAGCGCCTCCAACTCGTCGATGGTCAACTCCGACGAGCAGTCCAACCGCACCAACAGCGTTGCCGCGGCGATCAACCAGTTGGGCGCCGCCGCCCAGGAAATCGCCCACAACGCCGCGCAAGCCTCGCAACAGGCAAGCTCGGCACGGCATCTGGCTGAAGAAGGCCAGCAGGTGGTCGATCGCAGCATCCAGGCGATGAACCGTCTGTCGGACCTGATCTGCACTTCCAGCGCACACATCGAGACGCTCAACAGCAAGACGGTGAACATCGGCCAGATCCTCGAAGTGATCACCAGCATCTCGCAGCAGACCAACCTGCTGGCGCTCAACGCCGCCATCGAGGCGGCACGCGCAGGGGAAGCCGGTCGCGGTTTTGCCGTGGTCGCCGATGAAGTACGCAACCTGGCGCACCGCACCCAGGAGTCGGCGCAGCAAGTGCAGAACATGATCGAAGAGCTGCAGGTCGGCGCCCGTGAATCGGTCGACACCATGGGCCAAAGCCAGCGCCACAGCCAGGACAGCGTCGAGATCGCCAACCAGGCCGGTGAGCGCCTGGGCAGCGTAACCCTGCGCATCGGCGAGATCGACGGCATGAACCAGTCGGTGGCCACCGCCACCGAAGAACAAACCGCCGTGGTCGATTCGATCAACATGGACATCAACGAAATCAACATGCTCAACCAGGAAGGGGTCGAGAACCTGCAGTCGACCCTGCGCGCCTGCGCCGACCTGGAGCAACAAGCCAGCCGCCTGAAACAACTGGTGGGCAGCTTCCGTATTTGAACTTGAGCGGCAAGCTACAAGCTGTAAGCTGCAAGAAGAAACAGAGCCTAGTGCGCTTGGCTTTTTCTTGCAGCTTGTAGCTTGCAGCTAGCCGCTACCGAACCCAATCGAACAAACTATCCTTCATAGAGGTCAACCTTAGGGCGCGTCTCCAGCGGCGAAAAGCCGCCTGGTGACACACTCTGGAGACGATCTCGGAGGGATGCTGATCGTGCACATCGCTGACATCACCATGTTCTACGCGCCCGCCAGCGGCGGCGTGCGTACCTATCTTGATGCCAAACACCGCCGCCTGGGCCTTACCCCCGGTGTTCGTCACAGCCTGTTGATTCCCGGCGCCAGCGCCAGCCACGATAACGGCATCTACAAGGTGCCGGCCCCGGCCCTGCCATTCGGCAACGGCTATCGCTTCCCCCTGCGCCTGGCACCTTGGCGCAATGTCCTGCACGATCTTCAGCCGGACCTGATCGAGGTCGGTGACCCCTATCTGACCGCCTGGGCGGCGCTGGATGCCCGGCGCCAGCTGGATGTGCCGGTGATCGGCTTCTATCACTCCGACCTGCCGTTGCTGGTGAGCAACCGCATGGGCAACTGGTTCACGCCCAACGTCGAAGCCTATGTCAGCAAACTCTATGGCAATTTCGACCGGGTGCTGGCGCCGAGTCAGGTAATGGCCGACAAGTTGCGCGGCCTGGGTATCGACAATGTCCATGTGCAGCGCCTGGGCGTCGACCTGGCAACCTTCCACCCGCAGCACCGTGACCTGTCGCTGCGCCGGCAACTGGGTCTCGCCGATACCACGCGCCTGCTGGTGTTCGCCGGACGCGGCTCGCGGGAGAAGAACCTGCCGGTGCTGCTCGACTGCATGAAACGTCTGGGCAAGCACTATCACCTGCTGCTGGTGGGCTCGCACATGCCGGCCACGGTGCCGGCCAACGTCAGCGTCATCGATCACTTCTGCCCGGCCGCTGAAGTCGCCCGCCTGCTGGCCAGCGCCGATGCCCTGCTGCACGCAGGCGACCAGGAGACCTTCGGCCTGGTGATTCTCGAAGCCATGGCCAGTGCCATTCCGGTCATTGCCGTGGCCGCCGGGGCCTTCAGCGAAATCGTCAACGAGCACTGCGGGCGCCTGTGCCCGCCCAACGATGGCCAGGCCATGGCCCGCACGGTGCGCGAGGTGTTCGAGGCCGGTGCCCGGCAAATGGGCCTGCAGGCCCGCGCCCATGTCGAGCAGCACTACGCATGGGACAGCGTAGTCAATGGCCTGCTCGAGCATTACCGGGCGGTGCTCGGCCACCCGATGCCGGTACGCGCTCATGCCTGAGCCTGCCGATCGCCCGAGCCTGCTGCTGGTGCTGCATGATGTCGCGCCGGAAACCTGGCCGGACTACCAACCCTTCGTCGAAGCCATCGACGCTCTGGGCAACATTCCCATGACCTGGCTGGTGGTGCCGGACTTTCACAAGCGCAATGCCCTGGAGCAGGCCCCCGGATTTCGCCTGATGCTCGACCGGCGCTTGCAGCGTGGCGACGAAATGGCCCTGCATGGCTACTTTCATGCCGATGACAGCCCGCCGCCGCGCTCGCCGCGGGACTACTTCATGCGCCGCATCTATACCTGGGAAGGCGAGTTCTACAGCCTCGACCAGCCCCAGGCGCGGCAACGCCTTGAAGCCGGTATCGACCTGTTCCGCCGCTATGACTGGCCCCTGGCGGGTTTTGTCGCCCCGGCCTGGCTGATGAGCGACGGCACCCGCCAGGCCTTGCGCCAACTCCCGCTGCGTTACACCAGCGACCCGCAGCACATCTTTCAATTGCCCGACTTCAGCCCGATCGCGGCCCCCGGCCTGGTCTGGAGCGCCCGCAGCCGTTGGCGCCGCGGGCTGTCGAAAGTGTTGTGCGACGTACGTGAGGCGCGCCTGCGCCAAGCGCCGGTGATCCGCCTGGGCCTGCACCCGGTGGACATGCGCCATGGCTTTTCCCGCCGCTACTGGCTGCAAACGGTCCAGCGCTTGCTGCGCCAGGGCCGCGAGCCGATGACCAAATCCGCCTGGCTGGCCAGCAGGCACCCTCGGTGAACCGCCTGCCCTGGCTGCTGATGGCGCTGATCGTGGCGCTGCTGGTGCCAGCCCTGCTCGGAGGCAGCGAGCTGTTGCCGCGCCTGCGTGGTTTTGCCCCGCACCTGCTGCTGGGCCTGTTCGCCATGATTGTAGTGTGCTGGATCATCAACGCCATGCGCCTGCGTCTGCTGCTCGGCAGCCAGGGCGCGGCGCTGGGGCGCTTGCGCAGCCTGGGGGTGATCATGGCCACCGAGTTTGCCATCTGTACAACGCCGGGCGGCAGCGGCGGGCTGCTGGCACTGATGGCCTTGCTGGCCCGCGATCGCATCGGGCCGGCGCGCAGCAGCGCGGTATTTGCTGCCGACCAGCTCAATGATCTGCTGTTCTTTTTCTGCGCCATGCTGGGGATCGCCGGCTACGCGCTGTTCCACAGTCTCAACCGCAGCCTGGAGGGCCTGCTGCTCAGCAGCGCGCTGTTGATGTTCACCGCCTTCGCCACCCTGCTCGGCTTACTGCGATACCGTCGCGCGCTACTGCGCCTCAATGGCCGGTTGCTGCACAGGCTCAAGGTGTCCGCCCGCAGGCGCCGACGCTGGACGCGCAAGCTGCTGCACTTCTTTCGCGCCCTGGGCGAAACCTGGCGGCTACCCAAACGCACCCTGGCGCTGGTGTTTGCCCTGACCTGCGTGCACTGGGGGCTGCGCTACAGCGTGCTGTACCTGGCGTTGCGCGGGCTTGGGGTCGATCTGCAGTGGATACCGAGCTTCCTGGTGCAGATGCTGTCGCTCAGCGCCGGGCAATTCAGCCTGCTGCCGGGCGGTGCAGGCGCGGCTGAAATGACCTCGGCCGCATTGCTTTCGCCTTTGGTGGGCACATCGACCGCGGCGGCGGCCATCCTGATCTGGCGGCTGGTGACCTACTATTTCTACCTGGTCGCCGGTGGCCCGGTGTTCCTCTGCCTGCTGGGTCGGCCGCTGCTGGAGCGCTGGCGGCTCAGTCAGGCGCGGGTTCGTCGCTAGCCGGCTTGAGCTGCTCCCAGAGCTCGGCGGCACCGGGAAAATCGGTGCCGTCTTCGCTGTCCAGCGCATCCGGGTCGTAGCGGCTCAGGCAGCCCTCGCCGAGGGTCGGCGGGGCCTTGGAGGTAGCCTTGTCGAGTGGATCGGCCATCGGCCAACCTCCGGCACTGAGGCTTAGTTGAACACCACGGTCTTGTTGCCGTGGACCAGCACGCGGTCTTCCAGGTGATAACGCAGGCCGCGGGCCAGGACCATTTTCTCGACGTCACGGCCGAAACGCACCATGTCTTCGATGCTGTCGCTATGGCTGACGCGAACCACGTCCTGCTCGATGATCGGGCCGGCATCGAGTTCTTCGGTGACGTAGTGGCAGGTCGCGCCGATCAGCTTGACGCCGCGCAGCGACGCCTGGTGGTACGGTTTGGCGCCGACGAACGAAGGCAGGAAGCTGTGGTGGATGTTGATCACCTGCTGGGCGTATTCCTGGCACAGTTGCGGCGGCAGGATCTGCATGTAGCGCGCCAGTACCACCACGTCGGCACCGTGCTCCTTGACCAGGCGCGAGACTTCGGCAAAGGCCGGCTGCTTGTTCTGCGGATCGACCGGCACATGGAAGAACGGGATGCCGTGCCACTCGACCATGCTGCGCAGGTCGTTGTGGTTGGAAATCACACAGGGAATGTCGCAGTCCAGTTCCTTGGCATGCCAGCGGTGCAGCAGGTCGGCCAGGCAGTGGGACTCGCGGCTGGCCATCAATACTACGCGCTTCTTCTGGTCGGTATCGGTGATGCGCCAGACCATCGAGAACTCTTCGGCGATCGGTGCGAAGGCTTCACGAAATTCCTCGATACCGAACGGCAGGGTTTCGGCGCGGATTTCGTGGCGCATGAAGAACCAGCCGCTCTGCTCGTCGGAGTGGTGGTTGGCTTCGTTGATCCAGCCGTTATAGGACGCCAGGAAATTACTGACTTTGGCGACGATGCCAACGCGGTCGGGGCAGGCAATCACCAGCCGGTAGGTGCGCATGAAATGGACTCCAGAAACTTTCGCAAAGGCGCACATTCTAGCGAGTGCCCGGCAAAACTGCAGTACTCATTGCACGCGCCCTGTCGCCTGCCCGGGTGGCGCGGTAGAGGGCACTGCCGTGTAGCGCTGCGGGCTGGCGATCAAGTTAACTATTGGAAAAACCACTTAGTTTGTAAATTTTTCTTAACCTAATCCCTCAAGGTGTTTAAGCATTCATTGAGCTAATTGCCTGCTTAAATGTTTACTTGGGGGTACTGTCTGATTATTATTGCCGCACTGTCTGTCCAAAATCCTTCATTTCCAAGGAACGCCTCATGTCCCTGATCAACGAATATCGCGCTACCGAAGAAGCCATCAAAGAACTGCAAGCGCGTCTGCAGAACCTGTCGCAAGACGACAAGCTGCAAACCGAGCTGGAATTCGAAGGCAAACTGCGTGCACTGATGGGCGAATATTCGAAGTCCCTGCGTGACATCATTGCGCTGCTGGATCCAGAAGCCAAACTGAACAAAGCCCCGCGCGGCGCGGTTAAAACCACCGGCACCAAACGTGCGCGCAAGGTCAAGCAATACAAAAACCCGCACAACGGTGAAGTCATCGAAACCAAAGGCGGCAACCACAAAACCCTGAAAGAATGGAAAGCCAAATGGGGTGGTGACGTGGTTGAAGGCTGGGCAACCCTGCTGGGTTAATAAGCCCGCTGGTAACCTTGTGTTACTCGCTAAAAACGCCAGCCTTGCTGGCGTTTTTTATTTTCAACGTTTGCTTACATTCCCAATTGCAACTTAAGCGCCTGCACATGGTTACGCCACTGGCCGAGCAACAGCTGTTGCTGGGCGTCGGCGTCCAGCCAGCATTCCTGCAGGGCCCGCTCGAAATCCCCAAGGGTATTGGGCGCGCCCATCAACGGGTCGCTCAGGCGTTGCTGGCAGAAGGTTTGCCAACGCTGGCGTTCCTCGGCATTCAAGGTTTCGCTGAAATTGCGTGCGCGATAACGAAACAACAATTCTGGCAAACGTTCATCATCGAACATCCACTGCCCCTGCCCTAGTTGCTGCGGATCGACACTGCGCACTTGCTCGCACAAACGCCGATCACGATCGCCAAGAAAGCCATCATACAACTGCTGTTCCGGGTCTTCGCTGGGAGCAAACTCCTCGGCGCTATAAACCAGCGGCAATTTCTCCTGCCATTGCCCGGCGGCGGCAATCAGACTCGCCGCGCGCGCCTGATAAACAGCCATATCCAGTTGCAAACGCTGCTGATCTTCGCCACGCAATACACTCAACGGGGCGACCACCGGGCAGCGATTGATATGGATTAATTTCAACGGCACCGGCAATTGTCCGTCAGGCATTTCCTCACGACGAGTGTATAAACGCTGACGCAGTGAATCAGCATCCTCATCTATCAAGGGCTGAACATCCAGGTGCAGGTCACAGACAATCAAGGCATTGCGATTGCGCGGGTGCCAGGCCAGAGGTAATACCACCCCCAGATAATTGCGTGCCGCAGAGAAACGGCCAGAGATATGCACCATCGGTTGTAATAATCGAATCTGGTCGAGGACTTTCTGCTTGCTGCGCAGTTGAAACAACCAGTCATAAAGCTTGGGCTGTTTCTGTCGGATCAATCGCGCAAGTGCAATGGTGGCGCGCACGTCAGACAACGCTTCATGGGCCTGGCCATGGTCGATGCCATTGGCGGCAGTGAGCAACTCCAGGCGCAAACTGGTGCGCCCGTCCTGTTGTGGCCACTCGATACCGTCCGGGCGCAGGGCATAAGCAGTGCGTACGATGTCGATCAAGTCCCAGCGGCTGTTGCCGCCCTGCCACTCGCGGGCATAGGGATCAAAAAAGTTGCGATACAGGCTGTAGCGGGTGACTTCGTCGTCGAACCGCAAGCTGTTGTAGCCGGCGCCACAGGTGCCGGGGCGGGCCAGTTCGGCATGCACCCGGGTCATGAACTCGGCTTCGCTCAAGCCGTTGGCGGCCAGTTGCTGCGGAGTGATGCCGGTGACCAGGCAAGCCTTGGGATGCGGCAGGATATCGGCGCTGGGCTGGCAATAGAAGTTGATCGGCGCCTCGATCTCGTTGAGGTCAAGGTCGGTGCGCACCCCGGCGACCTGCAAGGGCCGGTCGTTGCGCGGGTTGATACCGGTGGTTTCGTAGTCGTGCCAGAAAATGCTGGAGCTCACGGGGTCGTCCTGAACAGAAGGTCGCCCAGAGTCTAGGGCCAGCAGCCCGTCACGGCCAGCGTCAGGCCGAAGCGTTCAACGGATGGAAGCTGAAATAGTTACGCAGGGCACGCACCAGTTGCTCGTAGTCACGTGGCGCCTGCAGCAGCATGAAACCCGAGTCGTAATGCCCGGGCGTCTGGTCTTCATGGCTCCACAGGCAACTGGCGGTGAGGTTGATCAGGTGCACTGCGCCATCGCGGCCCGGGACTTTGAGCTGCAACTCGAAATCCGGGCCGACCAGCATCGGCAGCTGGCTGATCAGCATCAGGCCGTCTTCGGACACATTTCCCAGGTAGCCGATGGGCTGGTCGGTGAAGCGGTTGAAGACTTTGAGAAAATAAGGGAGCTGGTGACGCTCGATGCGGCGCTCGTCAAACATGGTCGGGATCGCTGTCGAAGACCCTTTTAGCAGGGCCGCGCTAGGGCTGCTGTTTTTCATTCATTTCAGCAACAAGATTAGCGCACCCTGACCCGCGCGTCACAATCAGACCTGCTGACTTTAGTATTAACGCCAAGGCGTGGTGGTTGCCGGGCGGGCAATCGCCGCTTCGCCGCTGCGGTAGTGGCCCAGTTGTTCGAGGGTCTGCAGCCGGGCACGGGCACGGAACGCGTACTCGCTCTGCGGGTAGCGCTGAAGAATGAACTGGTAGGTCTGCGCCGCATCGACGAATAATTTCTGCCGTTCCAGGCACTGGCCACGCAGCAGCGACACTTCCGGCTGGATGAACGGTCGGGCGCGGCTGGTGCGCTCGACCTGGGACAGCTCGAGCATGACCTTCTCGCAGTTGCCCCGGTCATAGGCGCGGTAGGCGTTGTTCAAATGATGGTCCATCGACCAGCGGGTGCAACCGACGACGCTGGTGGCCAGGGCTAAAACGATCAAGGCTCGCATGGGGGATCTCCTGTATTGAGCAGTGTATCGGCTTTGTGCGGAAAATCTGTAGACATGGCTGGCTGCACTGGCCTCATCGCGGGTCAAGCCCGCTCCCACACCAGCGGCGCTCGGGCCCTGTAGCCGTTCAAATGCCACCCGCGCTAACCGCCAGGTAGTGCAAAGGAACAATGACTACAGCGATTTTCCGGAGTAGCCTTTCGCTGCGCTTCACTATAGGAGTCTGTGCATGACCATCCGCCGTACCAAAATCGTCGCCACCCTTGGCCCCGCCAGCAACTCGCCGGAAGTGATCGAGCAACTGATCCTCGCCGGCCTGGATGTCGCTCGCCTGAACTTCTCCCACGGCACGCCTGACGAGCACAAGGCTCGCGCGCGCCTGATCCGCGATATCGCTGCCCGCCTGGGCCGCCACGTGGCGCTGCTCGGTGACCTGCAAGGGCCGAAGATCCGTATCGCCAAGTTCAGCAACAAGCGTATCGAACTCAAGGTCGGTGACCGCTTCACCTTCTCCACCGCCCATCCGCTGACCGAAGGCACCCAGGATATCGTCGGCATCGACTATCCGGACCTGGTCAAGGACTGCGGCGTCGGCGACGAACTGCTTCTCGACGACGGCCGCGTGGTCATGCGCGTAACCAGCGCCACCGCCGACGCCCTGCACTGCGAAGTGCTGATCGGCGGCCCGCTGTCCGACCATAAAGGCATCAACCGTCGCGGCGGCGGCCTGACAGCTCCGGCGCTGACCGAAAAGGACAAGGCCGACATCAAGCTGGCAGCCGAAATGGACCTGGACTACCTGGCCGTTTCCTTCCCGCGCGACGCCTGCGACATGGAATACGCCCGTCGCCTGCGCGACGAAGCCGGCGGTAGCGCCTGGCTGGTGGCCAAGATCGAGCGCGCCGAAGCGGTCGCCGATGACGAGACCCTCGACGGCCTGATCGCCGCCAGTGACGCGGTCATGGTTGCCCGTGGCGACCTGGGCGTGGAAATCGGCGATGCCGAGCTGATCGCGATCCAGAAGAAGATCATCCAGCACGCCCGCCGCAACAACAAGGCGGTGATCGTGGCGACCCAGATGATGGAGTCGATGATCCAGAACCCGATGCCGACCCGCGCCGAAGTGTCCGACGTGGCCAACGCCGTGCTGGACAACACCGATGCGGTGATGCTCTCGGCCGAAAGCGCCGCCGGCGCCTACCCGATCGAAGCAGTACAGGCCATGGCGCGCATCTGCCTGGGCGCGGAAAAGCACCCGACCAGCCAGAAGTCCAGCCACCGTCTGCACACCCGCTTCGAGCGCTGCGACGAAAGCATCGCCCTGGCGGCCATGTACACCGCCAACCACTTCCCCGGCGTCAAGGCGATCATCGCCCTCACCGAAAGTGGCTACACCCCGCTGATCATGTCGCGCCTGCGTTCCTCGGTGCCGATCTACGCGTTCTCGCCGCACCGCGCCACCCTGGCTCGCGCTGCGATGTTCCGTGGCGTGTACCCGGTGGCTTTCGATCCGGCAGCCCTGCCGGCGGAGAAAGTCAGCCAGGCGGCAGTCGACGAGTTGCTGCAGCGCGGCGCGGTCGAGCCAGGTGACTGGGCGATCCTGACCAAAGGCGACAGCTACCACACCATCGGTGGTACCAACGGCATGAAGATCCTGCACGTCGGTGATTCGCTGGTCTGATGCTCAGGCCCTGCTGAACAAAGCCCCGTAGCCTGTGCTGCGGGGCTTTTTTTTGATTCTTCACGGAATCCCTGGGGCTGTGATTCTTGGGTTGTTGCGGGCTTATCCATTCGGTGTGGCGCCGCTGCTGGCCCCTTCCGCCCTTACGGCGGGTCCCTTTTGTTCTTGGTGTACGGACCGGACACGTGGTGGACACATGTACGGGCGGCGCCTGCACTGATGTATCTGCGAAAGCTGATGTTGGCGAAGCCATGCTGACGCAGGAGCGGGACAAGCCCGCTGATAAAACGAGCACCAACTTGTTTGGTCTTGATCTTGATCTTGATGTTCATGCACGTACTTCCAGGCGCCGCAAAAAGCGACTTCAGGAGGCCGAGCGTAGGTGCCTGTAGGGGCGGTGCGCAGCACCTTCGGCGGCAGCCGAAGACGCGAGATGTAGACTTGCGAAGCAAGTCGTAGGCCGCGATGCCCCGGAAGGTGCCGTAGCGAGGGGACCCGAAGCGCAGCGTAGGGCCGTATGCAGGAGCAAGCGGTTTTGCCTACTTCTTCCCAAGAGAAAAGTAGGCCGCCGTAAAGGCGGAAGGGGCCAGCAGCAGCCCCACACTGAATGGATAAACTCGCAGCCTCAACATCCCAACCCGGGATTTTGTGAAGAACCTTTTTTTACCTGCTCGGAATCAGGCGTGGCCAATAAAAACATCGGCAAGCAACTGATTGCGCGGCAGGCCGGCGAGAAACATGCGCCGGGCAAACTGCTCGACACTGGCCGCCGAGCCACAGGCCAGGGTCACGGTCTGGCGTGACGGCAGGCGTAGCGCCGCCAGAGCCTGGGGCAACTGCTGCGGGGTCAGCAGCTCGACCTGCAGTTGCGGATGCTGGCTGGCAAGCGCCGTCAGTGCGGGCGCCAGGTAATGTTCCTGCGGGTCATGGGCCAGGTGCAGCAGGCGAATCGGGCCGTGGTGTTCCTGGCGCAAGGCTTCGCGCACAATCCCCCATAACGGCGCCAGGCCAGTGCCGGCGGCCAGCAGCCACAACGGGCGCTCCTGCCAGTCCGGATCGTAATGCAAGGCGCCGCCGCGCAACTCGCCCAAGCGCAACGTCGCACCGATAGTCAGTTGCCGGGCGGCATCGCAGAAGGCACCGGGTTGCCGGCAATCGAGGTGAAACTCGAGAAAGCCCTCCTCCCCCGGCAGGCTCGCCAGCGAATAAGGCCGGGCGACCCCGTTCGGGCTCCACAACACCAGGTGCTGGCCGGCCTGGTAGCGTAGTGCCCTTTGCGGCTCAAGCCGCAGGCGCAGCACCGTCGGGCTCAGCCAGTCGAGGCCGCTGACCTCGGCCGGCAGGCCATCTGCGAGCGGGTCGAACAAGGCCACCTGCAAATCTTCTTCGACACTGCATTGGCACGCCAGGCGCCAACCTTGCTGGCGTTTGTCCGCCGCCAGGGCATCGGGCCGGGCATCTGCGGGCTGGCCTTGCAGGCAGCGCACCAGGCAGGCGTGGCAACTGCCGGCACGGCAACTGTAGGGCACCGCCAGCCCGGCATCATTAAGGGCATCGAGCAGGTTGCTGCCCGCGGCCACCTGCCATTGTCGCTCAGCGACCCGCAACTCAGGCATCGACGGCCTCCCAGGCGGCCAGGCAGCGGTTGCGCCCACAGTGTTTGGCCCGGTACAAGGCCTGATCGGCACGTTGCAAGGCGTCGTCGAGATCATCGCCAGGCGCCAACAGGGTCAGCCCGGCCGACAGGCTTAACGGTTCGACGCGCAAGCCGACCGCTGGCGGCTGGGCCAGGGCAAAGGCCTTGCGCAAGCGTTCACAACAGCTGAACAGCTGCGCTTCGCTGCAATCGGGCAGCAACAGCACGAACTCTTCGCCACCGTAACGGGCCAGCACCGCAGTGTCGCCCAGGCAATCGCTGGCGATCGAGGCGAAGGCTTGCAGCACCTGGTCGCCGGCGGCATGCCCATAGACATCGTTGATTCGCTTGAAATGATCGAGGTCGATCAACGCCAGGCCGTGGCTACTGTCTGCGCGCATGCGCGCAAGCTCGCGGCTGGCCAGGCTGAGAAAATGCCGACGGTTGAACAGCCCGGTCAGTTCGTCGGTGGCCACCAGGTCTTCAAGCTGGCGCATCATGCCGCGCAAGGTGTCCTGATGGGCTTGCAAGGCATAGCGGCGTTGGCGCATGCGCTGGCGAGCGGCCTGCACATAGCGGGCATACAGGCACAACCAGCACAGCACCACCAGCAAGGCACTGGCCTGCAACGCCAGCAGCGAACCGGCGAAATGCGGCACCTGCCAGGCCTCCCAGGCAATCAGGCCGAAGAAGCTGCACAGCACCAGCAGCGCGCAGCGCACGAACACCCGCCCCCTCAGGTGAAACAGGCCGAACATCAGAATCAACGGATAAAACATCAGAAAAGTACCGCGGCCCTGGTCAAGCTGGGCCAGCAGCCAGGTTTGCCAGGCAATCGCCAGCAACACCTGGAATTCGGTCAGGCTCGGGTCGCCAAAGCGCAGGTTGCGGCCACTGGCAAACACCCAGCCGAGCAGCAACTGGCTCATCAGCAACAAGCCGCTGCCCAGCAACAAGACATCCAGGGAGGCTTGCAGATGGCCATTCAACAGCGCAACCCAGACCAGCGCCAGCACCAACAGATAGGTGCCGGCCGCCATGAGAAAACGTTTGAGGAGAAGCTTCTGCAGCGCTGTTTCGGTCACAGGTGGCTCACCGTGCTCTGGCCAGGGCAGAGGAATAAGGCATGGCCAACCGCCACTTTAGGGTGTGTGAAGAATAATTGCCATGTTTGCACATATCGGCCCTGGCAGGCATTCAGGCAAGAACAGTGCCCGGCCACTGCCGACCTTGGTGGGGACCTTTGGTACGTGTGCCAACCGCGGATGCGCGCTATACTGCCGCGCCTTTTTTGCGCCGACAGCCTTGCGTTGGCGCCTGTTGAAGGTCGTTTCGACACCTCGGCCAGTCCGCGTCGGAATACCTTAATGAATGTTCCCGTCTTTAAGAGGAGCGCGCTGCATGACCGTGATCAAGCAAGACGACCTGATTCAGAGCGTTGCCGACGCCCTGCAGTTCATTTCGTACTACCACCCCGTTGATTTCATCCAGGCCATGCATGAGGCCTATCTGCGTGAAGAGTCGCCGGCTGCGCGCGATTCCATCGCCCAGATCCTGATCAACTCGCGCATGTGCGCCACCGGCCACCGGCCGATCTGCCAGGACACCGGTATCGTTACCGTGTTCGTGCGCGTCGGTATGGATGTGCGCTGGGACGGCGCGACCATGAGCCTGGACGACATGATCAACGAAGGCGTGCGCCGCGCCTATAACCTGCCGGAAAACGTCCTGCGTGCATCCATCCTGGCCGACCCGGCCGGCGCGCGTAAGAACACCAAGGACAACACCCCGGCGGTCATCCACTACTCCATCGTCCCGGGCAACACCGTGGAAGTGGACGTAGCGGCCAAGGGCGGCGGCTCCGAGAACAAGTCGAAGATGGCCATGCTCAACCCGTCCGACTCGATTGTCGACTGGGTACTCAAGACCGTTCCGACCATGGGTGCCGGCTGGTGCCCACCGGGCATGCTCGGTATCGGCATCGGCGGTACCGCCGAGAAAGCCGCGGTGATGGCCAAGGAAGTCTTGATGGAGTCCATCGACATCCACGAGCTCAAGGCCCGTGGCCCGCAGAACCGCATCGAAGAGATCCGCCTGGAGCTGTTCGACAAGGTCAACCAGCTGGGCATCGGCGCCCAGGGCCTGGGCGGCCTGACCACCGTGCTCGACGTCAAGATCATGGATTACCCGACCCACGCCGCCTCGTTGCCGGTGTGCATGATCCCCAACTGCGCCGCCACCCGTCACGCCCATTTCGTGCTCGACGGTTCCGGCCCGGCCGACCTGGAAGCGCCATCGCTGGACGCCTACCCGGAGATCGTCTGGGAAGCCGGCCCATCGGCCCGCCGCGTCAACCTCGACACCCTGACCCCGGAAGACGTGCAGAGCTGGAAGCCGGGCGAGACCATCCTGCTCAACGGCAAGATGCTCACCGGTCGCGACGCTGCGCACAAGCGCATGGTCGAGATGCTCAACAAGGGCGAAGAACTGCCGGTCGACCTCAAGGGTCGCTTCATCTACTACGTCGGCCCGGTTGATCCGGTCGGTGACGAAGTGGTTGGCCCGGCCGGCCCGACCACCGCAACGCGGATGGACAAGTTCACCCGGCAGATCCTCGAGCAGACCGGCTTGCTGGGCATGATCGGCAAATCCGAGCGCGGCCCGACCGCCATCGAAGCGATCAAGGACAACAAGGCCGTGTACCTGATGGCCGTCGGCGGCGCTGCCTACCTGGTGGCCCAGGCGATCAAGAAGTCCAAGGTCCTGGCCTTTGCCGAACTGGGCATGGAAGCGATCTACGAGTTCGAGGTCAAGGACATGCCGGTCACCGTCGCGGTCGACAGCAACGGCGAGTCGGTACACATCACCGGCCCTGCGATCTGGCAGCACAAGATCGCTGAAAGCCTGGCGGTGGAAGTGAAGTAAGCCTCAAGGTTTGCTGGTACAAGAAAGCGGCAGGTGGATTATTCCCCTGCCGCTTTTTTGTTGCCTGTACGGACCTCATCGCTGACGAACAAGGACACCATTGACCGCCAACCGGCCTCAGGCTCAATCGCGCCGATCGAGCATGTTGACCACCAGCCGGTCGAGCCAGCCCCACAAGCGTTGCTGCACCCGCTTCCACAACGGTCGCGCATGCCAGTGGGCAAGGTCCACGGCCAGGCTCTGGGCAAAGTCGCGCTCAAAGCTCGCCGCCACGTCGGCGGTCAGGGGTGGGTCGATGGCTTCGACGTTGGCTTCGAGGTTGAAGCGCAGGTTCCAGTGGTCGAAGTTGCACGAGCCGATGCTCACCCAGTCATCCACCAGCACCATCTTCAGGTGCAGGAAGCACGGCTGGTACTCGAAGATCTTCACCCCGGCGCGCAGCAGCCGCGGGTAATAGCGATGGCCGGCATAGCGCACCGACGGGTGATCGGTACGCGGCCCGGTCAGCAGCAAACGCACATCGACGCCGCGGGAAGCAGCACGGCGCAGGGAACGGCGCACTTTCCAGGTCGGCAAGAAGTACGGCGTGGCCAGCCAGATGCGCCGCTGGCCGCTGTTCAGCGCGCGCACCAGCGACTGCAGAATGTCCCGGTGCTGGCGGGCGTCGGCATAGGCCACGCGGCCCAGGCCGGCGCCACTGAGCGGGATCGGCGGCAAACGCGGCAGGCCGAAGTGGGTTGGCGGCCGCCAGGCGGTGCGGCGTAGGTTGGCCCGCCACTGGCGGTCGAAGAGCATCTGCCAGTCGGCCACCAGCGGGCCTTGCATCTGCACCATCACTTCGTGCCACTCGCTGACGTCTTCGTTGGGGGTCCAGAACTGGTCGGTAACGCCGGTGCCACCCACCACCGCCCAATGCTGGTCGACCAGCAGCAGCTTGCGGTGGTCGCGATACAGGTTGCGCAAGCCCCGGCGCCAGCGCAGGCGGTTGTACCAGCGCAGCTCGACGCCAGCGGCCAGCAAGCGCTGGCGCAGGCTCAGGGTAAAAGCCAGCGAGCCGTAGTCATCGAACAGGCAACGCACTTGCACACCGCGCTCGGCGGCCTGCACCAGGGCCTGGACCATGGTTTCGGCGCAGGCGCCCGCCTCCACCAGGTACAGCTCTAGGTCCACCTGGTGCTCGGCGCGCACGATTGCGGTAAGCATGCGCGGGAAAAACTCGGGACCGTCGATCAATAGCTCGAACTGATTGCCATCGCGCCAGGGAAAGACCGGTCCGGCCATCTCAGCGCGCCGTAAAGATCAGCACCGCAGCCACCGGCACCGACGGGCTGATGGACTTGAGCCCGGCCAGCTTGCGCAGGGTGGCAAGGCCTGGGAGCAGATCGAAATCATCGGCGCGCAGCATCAACGGCTCCAGGGTGACCACCTGAAAGCGCCGCTCATCCAGGCGGGTCGCCAGCAACAGGGCGCTGTAGCTGTGCTGCTTGCCATGCAGGCTGACCGTCACCGGCAGGCGCAGTTCGACCTGGGCGCCATTGGCCAGGTCGTTGATCGGACGCAGGTCGATCTGTGCGTTGACCTTGGCCTCGGGAAATTTGCTGAACTCGAACAGCTCCTTGCGCATGCGCTCGTCACGCAGCGGCACACTGCTGCTGTTGGAGTCCATCTCGATCAGCAGCTCGGCGGCGCCCTTGCGATCGACCTTGCCATGCAGGACGAGGAAGCGATGCACCTCGGCGGTGTCGCCATTCTTGCTAGAGACGAACGACAGGCGCGACGATTCGCCGTCCAGGTGCCAGTTGGCCTGGGCAGGGAGACTCAAGACGACCAGCAGGGCAAGCAGAAGACGCGGCAGACTGAACATGTGAAATCCTGTAACACAATGGTCGTCAACCTTACCCGGCTGCCTTCACGGCAGCAAGCGACAGCCCTCGCGCGGCCCCAGCCACTGCGCATGATTCTCCACCCCCAGGCCGGCAGCGCTGATCAGCCGCTGCTGCGCGTCTTCGTCCAGGCGGCTGAGCGGCAGGTACTGCTGCACGTAGCTGCGACAGTACTGTGGATCGAAACCCATGACATAACGGCACGAGCAGTACTCCTTGGCCGAATAGGCACTGAGAATCCCGGGAAAGTCTGCCAGCGCCTGGCGTTCGTACCAGGCCCAGGCGCCTGCCAGCAGCACCAGCACCAGCAACACGCGCTTCATGGCCGCACCTCATCGACCGCAGCCAGTACCCGCTTGAGCAGTTCGTTGTGGGCATAACTGGCATCGCGATCATCGGCGTAGCGCACGATCACCAGCTTCTGCGCCGGCAGCACATACAGCGCCTGCCCCCAGTGCCCGAGGGCTGCGTAGGTATCGGCCGGCGCATCCGGCCAGGGTCGCGGGCTGCCGGGCAGCGGCTGGTTGAGCCACCAGTGCCCACCCGGGTTGGCTTCACCCGGCTGGGCGGTGGCCGGCAGGAACGGCTGGCGATTGAACGCCACCCAGTCGCTGGACAGTAGCTGGCGCGACTGCCAGCGGCCTTCGCGCAGCATCAACAGGCCGATACGGGCCAGGTCGCGGGCGCTCATGTACAGGTAGGAGGAACCCACCAGGGTGTTTTTAGCGTCACGCTCCCAGACCGCACTGCTGATGCCCAGGGGCTCGAACAAGGCGTGCCAGGGATAATTCGCATAGTCAGCTTCGCCGAGCATGCCGCGCAAGGCCGCCGCCAGCACATTGCTGTCGCCACTGGAGTAAAGAAAACGCTGCCCGGCGCTGGCCGCTTCGGGTCTGGCTGCGGTGTAGCCGGCCATGTCGCCGCGCCCGCGGGTGTAGAGCATTGCCACCACCGAGGACTTGAGCGGCGCGTACTCGTAGTCTTCCTGCCAGTCCAGGCCGCTGGCCCAGTGCAGCAGGTCTTCGATGCGCACCTGGGGATGGGCGCGCATCGGCGGGTAGAAACGCGCCAGCGGATCGTGCAGGTCAAAGCGGCCTTCGCCGTGGGCGACGCCGAGCAGGGTCGCCAGCACGCTCTTGCTGATCGACCAGGTCAGGTGCGCGGTTGCAGCGCTGCTGGGCGCGGCATAGCGTTCATAGACAATGCGCCCGTCGGCGATCACCAGCAGCGCGTCGGTGCGTACGCCCTGGCGCTGCTGATCATCGCGAGGGGCGAAGGCATAACGCTCCACCGCCTGCCAGGCGCTACGGTTGGCCGCGGGCGCAACGGTCCAGTCAGGTACAGGCCACAACTCCTGCGCTGGCACGGCCTTGCTCAAGGCCAACAGCGCCAGCATCCACCACGCCACGTTGCTCATGCCGCTTACTCAAGGCCAGGGTTTGCCCAGCCTGCCAGCGTTTCATGACAGTCCGGCGGCAGCCCAGGCCTTGGCCAAACGCTTGGCCCGGGCAGCGCTGGCGATTTCCAGCAGGCCCTGGTCGCGCTGCCACAGGCTTGCCCATTCACCAGGGCTGGCCAGCAGCGCCTGGTTGATCTCCTCCTTCATGGCGTTGAACTGCGCGAACAGGCCGCCCAGCAGTAAATGGCTGGCTGAAGCCTCCGCGCATTGGCGGGTGCTTTCGGCACAGGCGCCGAGCAAGCCAATCAGGCGCAGTTGCAGGTTTTGCGCCCAGCCTGTTTCCTGGCCGACGCCATACAGCCAGGCGCACAGGGCACTGAGCACGTAGAGGTCTTCCAAGGAGCGGAAGGGTTTGACGTAGGCATCCCAGCCATCGCCCGCCAGCCGTTCGCACAACGCCCCTTGCAGGTGCAGGCGGGCATGGCCGACCTCCGGCATCAATGGCAAGGCCGGCAGCGGTTCGAGGCGCACCCCGGGCTCGCCGGCATAAACCACCGCCAGGCTCAGCTCAGGCGCCTGCCCTTGTGGCTCGCAGCGCGCCGCCACCAGCAGCCATTCGGCATCCAGCCCGGCGGTGACGAAGTCCTTGCTGCCGCTCAGGCGCAGGTCATCCAGGCGCACCTGCATGTCGGCCGGACGCACGCTGCGCCGCTCGCTGGCGCACAGGGCGCCGAGGCTCGGCGGCGCGCTCGGCCACAGTACCCGCAGGGCCGCCTGGTAGCCGAGCAGAAACGCCAGGCCCGGGGTGGCCATGGCGCGTGCACCGAGCACCGCCAGCTCGAACGGGCTGACCGTGCCCAGGCGTGCCAGCAAGGTGGAATAGGTATCGGCCAGCGTGGCCGCCTGGGGGTGTCGCTGTCGGTCGTTGAGTCGTTGCAGCCAGGCCATCGAAGCGCTCCTTGAGGGCTGTCATACAAGCATCACCAATTGTTCACGGGGGTGACACCGCATCTACCTAGGCTGACTTTGCACAACAAAGTCGACCGGCCGCAACCCCATGGCTGGCTTATGGAGACACGCAATGACTCGGATCGCTCGCTCTGGCGACAACAGCACTGAACGCCGTCTGCAAGCCGAACGCCTGGTCGGCCCGGCAGCCCTGCAGGAAGCCCAGGCCCTGAGGTTCAGCGTATTCAGCGGTGAATTCAAGGCCAAGCTCAAAGGCGCCGAACTGGGCCTGGACATGGATGACTACGACATTCATTGCCGCCACATCGGCGTGCGCGACTTGACCAGCGGACGCCTGGTCGCCACCACCCGCCTGCTCGACCATCAGGCTGCCAGCAGCCTGGGGCGCTTCTACAGCGAAGAGGAATTCAGCCTGCACGGCCTCGGCCACCTGCAAGGGCCGATCCTCGAACTGGGGCGCACCTGCGTCGACCCGGCCTACCGCAACGGCGGCACCATCGCCGTGCTCTGGGCGGAACTCGCCGAAGTGCTCAACGAGGGCCGCTACAGCTACCTGATGGGTTGCGCCAGCATCCCCATGCAGGATGGCGGCGTGCAGGCCCATGCGATCATGCAACGCCTGCGCGAACGTTACCTGTGCACCGAGCACCTGCGCGCCGAACCGAAAAATCCGCTGCCAAGCCTGGCCCTGCCGGGTAACGTCATCGCCGAGATGCCGCCGCTGCTCAAGGCGTATATGCGCCTGGGGGCGAAGATCTGCGGCGAGCCGTGCTGGGACGAAGACTTCCAGGTCGCCGACGTGTTCATCCTGCTCAAGCGCGACGAGCTGTGCCCGCGCTATGCCCGGCACTTCAAGGCGGCGGTCTGATGCAGCGCCTGCGCGTCTATGGGCGCGTGGTCCGGGTGCTGCTGGTGGTGCTGTTCGGCCTGGCCATGGCCGCGCTGTTCACCCTCTACGAGCGCCTGCGCGTACCGGCCTCGACCGAGCGCCGGCAGCGCTGGTCGCAGCTGTTCATGGCCAGGCTGAGCAACGCCCTGCCGTTCAAGGTGCGGGTGGTGGGCCAGGTGCCGCAGCAACCGATGCTGTGGGTCAGCAACCATGTGTCCTGGACCGACATCCCGTTGCTGGGCATGCTTGCGCCGCTGTCGTTCCTGTCCAAGGCCGAAGTGCGCACCTGGCCGATTGCCGGCTGGCTGGCGCTCAAGGCCGGCACTCTATTTATCCGCCGCGGTGGTAACGACAGCCAGCTACTGCGCCAGCAGATCAGCCAGCACCTGCAACAAGGCAGCGCATTGTTGATTTTCCCCGAAGGCACCACCACTGACGGGCGCAGCCTGCGCACCTTTCATGGGCGCCTGCTGGCCAGTGCCATCGATAAGCAAACCCCGTTGCAGCCGGTCGCCCTGCGCTACCTGCGCAACGGCCAGAGCGATGCGATCGCACCGTTTATCGGTAATGACGATTTGCTCTCGCACCTGTTCCGGCTGTTTGCCAATGATTGCGCGGAGGTCGAGATCCATCTGCTCGCGCCAATTGCCAGCGCCGGCGAAGAACGCGCCGCCCTGGCGTTCAAGGCGCAGCAGGTAATCCAGCAGACACTGTTCGGCAGCGAACCGGTTGCCCAGCCACAACGCCGGGCCAGGGCCGCCTAGGTATTGGCCCGGGCAAAGCGCTGAAGCTCTGGGTAGAAATTGCGAAAGTCATTCAGCAATGGCTGGTACAGCGCCGTCACCTCCTCTATCGCACCGTCCATGCCTTCGGGCCGTGACAGGCGCCGGGCAATGCCGCGAAACACTTGTTCGAGCGCCGCGAATTCGCGGTAAGACCCCAGCCAGTCATCGGCGGCCATGTACGGCGCGATTTGCGCCAGGCGCCCAGGCAAGGCCGGCTCGGCGGCGAGGACCTGGTAGACCCGGTCGGTGAACTGACCCAATGGCTGCTCAGCGTAGTCCTGCCAGTGCAAGGCCAGGCAGTGGTCGAAAAACACATCGAGGATGATCCCGGCATAACGCCGCCGCTGCCGCGGAAAACGCGCCAGGGCCGCCAGCACCAGTGGATGGCTGTCGGTGTAGACGTCGATCTGCCGGTGCAAACGAATCGCTGCTTCCAGCGACGGGGCAAAGCGCCCCTGCAGCGGCCCTTTGACGAAATCGCCATAGAGGCTGCCGAGCAATTGCTCGGGCTGCTGACCGCCAAGGTGAAGGTGTGCGAGGTAGTTCATGGACTGGGATTCTAGCACCCCGGCACCTATATCGTTATAACCCGATATAGCGATTTACGCTGAGCTCAGAACCACATCATATTTGTATATCGCGAAATACCGATTTATATTTCGTCCCATCGCGATATACCGCTACACAACCACGAGCCCAACCATGCCTCTCGATCTCGACGAAATAATAAAAGCCCTGGCCCACCCAGTACGGCGAGAAATCCTCAACTGGCTGAAGGACCCCGACGCGCAGTTCCCCGACCAGCACCACAGCACCGAACACGGTGTGTGTGCCGGGCAGATCGATCAACGCTGCGGCCTGTCGCAGTCGACCGTTTCTGCCCACCTGGCGACCCTGCAGCGCGCGGGCCTGATCAGCAGCCAGAAGATTGGCCAGTGGCATTTTTTCAAACGCAACGAGGAAACCATCCAGGCTTTCCTCCAGCAGATGAGCCAAGAGCTCTGACAAGGACCTTGCAATGCCCCTTTCGCTGATAATCCTGGCGCTCAGCGCCTTCGCCATCGGTACCACCGAGTTCGTCATCATGGGTCTGCTGCCCGACGTGGCGGCAGACCTGGGTGTGTCGATTCCCGGTGCCGGCTGGCTGGTCACCGGTTACGCCCTGGGCGTGGCCATCGGTGCGCCGTTCATGGCCCTGGCCACCTCGCGCCTGCCGCGTAAAGCGGCGCTGATTGCGCTGATGGGCGTGTTCATCGTCGGCAACCTGCTGTGTGCGGTGGCCAGCGACTACAACCTGCTGATGTTCGCCCGGGTGGTGACCGCCCTGTGCCACGGTGCCTTCTTCGGAATCGGCTCGGTGGTCGCGGCCAGCCTGGTGCCGGCCAACCGCCGCGCCTCGGCCGTGGCCCTGATGTTCACCGGCCTGACTCTGGCGAACGTGCTGGGTGTGCCGCTGGGCACCGCGCTGGGTCAGGAATACGGCTGGCGCTCGACTTTCTGGGCGGTAACCGTGATCGGCGTGATTGCCTTGATCGGCCTGATCCGCTTCCTGCCGTTTCGCCATGACGAAGAAAAACTCGACATGCGCGCCGAACTGGCTGCGCTCAAAGGCGCCGGCATCTGGCTGTCGCTGTCGATGACTGTACTGTTCTCAGCCTCGATGTTCGCCTTGTTCACCTACGTCGCGCCGCTGCTTGGCGACGTCACCGGCGTTTCGCCACGGGGCGTGACCTGGACCCTGCTGCTGATCGGCGTCGGCCTGACCCTGGGCAATATCGTCGGCGGCAAGCTGGCCGACAAGCGCCTGGGCGCCACCCTGGTCGGCGTATTCGCTAGCATGGCGGTGGTCTCCACCGTGCTGAGCTGGACCAGCGTCGCGCTGATTCCGGCCGAAATCACCCTGTTCCTCTGGGCCACCGCCGCCTTTGCCGCCGTGCCTGCCCTGCAAGTCAACGTGGTGACCTTCGGCAAGGCCGCGCCGAACCTGGTCTCGACCCTGAACATCGGCGCCTTCAACCTGGGCAACGCCCTTGGCGCCTGGGTCGGCGGCACCGTCATCGCCCAGGGCCTGGGCCTGACCCGCGTGCCCCTGGCCGCCGCAGCGCTGGCGGTACTGGCGCTGATCGTCACCCTGATCACCTTCAGCCAGAGCGGCAAAAAAGCCGAACTGGCACCTGCCACTCACTGATAAGCCTTGAGGTATTTATGACGACGCTTTTTGATCCGATCACCCTCGGCGACCTCGTGCTGCCGAACCGCATCATCATGGCCCCGCTGACCCGCTGCCGCGCCGATGAAGGCCGGGTGCCCAACGCGCTGATGGCCGAGTACTACGTGCAGCGCGCCAGCGCCGGCCTGATCCTCAGCGAAGCGACCTCGGTGACGCCCATGGGCGTCGGCTACCCGGACACCCCGGGCATCTGGTCCAACGACCAGGTGCGCGGCTGGACCAACGTGACCAAGGCCGTGCATGGCGCCGGCGGGCGGATTTTCCTGCAGCTGTGGCACGTAGGGCGGATCTCTCACCCCAGCTACCTCAATGGTGAAACCCCGGTCGCGCCGAGCGCCATCCAGCCCAAAGGCCATGTCAGCCTGGTGCGTCCACTGGCCGATTACCCGACCCCGCGGGCACTGGAAACCGCAGAAATCGCCGACATTGTCGAGGCTTACCGTACCGGCGCCGAGAATGCCAAGGCGGCCGGTTTCGATGGCGTTGAAGTGCACGCGGCCAACGGCTACCTGATCGACCAGTTCCTGCAGAGCAGCACCAACCAGCGCGATGACCAGTACGGCGGTTCGCTGGAAAACCGTGCTCGGCTGTTGCTGGAAGTGACTGACGCGGTGAGCGAAGTCTGGGGCGCGCAACGGGTGGGTGTACACCTGGCACCGCGCGCCGACTCCCATGACATGGGCGACGCCAACCGCGCCGAGACTTTCACTTATGTGGCGCGCGAACTGGGCAAGCGCGGCATCGCCTTCATCTGCTCGCGGGAGAAGGAAGCCGACGACAGCATCGGCGCACTGATCAAAGAAGCCTTTGGCGGCCCGTATATCGTCAACGAGCGCTTCACCAAGGCCAGCGCCAACACAGCGCTGGCCAGCGGTAAAGCCGATGCGGTGGCCTTCGGCATTCCGTTCATTGCCAACCCGGACCTGCCGGCGCGGCTGGCGGCGGATGCGCCACTGAACGAAGCGCATCCGGAGACCTTCTATGGCAAGGGGCCAGTGGGTTACATCGATTATCCGCGGCTGTAGGTGCTGAACGCGATGAGGCTCTCAAGGCCGGGCGTTGATCTGCTGTTGCAGGTTCTGCACCTGGCTTTGCAGGGTATTGATATTGCGCGTCACCTGGCCACGAAACGCATCAAACTCCGCCGTCGAGGCACCGCTGCTGGCCGCAGGCGCCGGGCGGTTCTCCTGCTCGCTCTTGAGCACGATCAGGTCCTGCTCCAGGCGCTGAATCGCCGCTGAAGGGTTGCCCTGCTTCTTCAAGGCTGCCACATCAGCGTTCAGGCTCTTGAGCTCACCTTCAAGCTTGCCGCCATCCACCTGGGCCGTCTTCAATGCGGCCAGCTCCTCGTTCACACGCTTGAGCTGGGCCTGCAACTGCTCCTGCAATTTGGCATTGGCCGCTTGCTGTTCGCTGGCCTGCGCCAGCACTTGCTCCAGGCGTTTACCCAGGTCACCGGTCTGCCCGGCTACACCCTGCTGTTGCTTGCCCTGCTCGGTCAGGCTCGCCTGCAACTGCCTGATCTGCAGCTTCAGGGCTTCGCTGTCGGTGCTGACACTGCTCTCGCTGGCCGCCACCTTGCCGCTGATTGCCTGCAGGCGCCCCGCCGCTTCTTCACTGATGCGGGCAAAGCTTTCCTGGGTGGCAACCAGTTGCTGTTCCATCAGCGAAATCTGCTGAAAGCTCCACCAGCCAAGGCCCGCCAGGGCAATGAACGAGGCGCCGAGCAATGCCCACAACGGGCCGCTGCTGGCCGCCTTGGGCTGAGCATGCACAGCCGCCGCACCGCCACGACGCACGCCGGCAACCGGGACAACATCATCGTCGTCACGGCTACCGGCACTCAAGGTCGGTACGTTATCGAAATCATCTGGGGCATTGTTACGCATGGGATCCCTTCAACCACGGTGATAGCAAATGGTCATTAGTATAAAGCCTGATCTGCGCACTGATCGACCGCAAAGCCGTGATCGGGTTCAGTGCTGGCCGGACGCAAGGTCCTGGGCTTTCCACCAGCCGCAGAACTCATCCAGTGCCGACCACAGGCTGACGCTGGGGCGGTAATCAAGAAACTGCCGGGCGCGGCTGATGTCGAGGGTGAAGTCCTTGCTCATCACCTGCATCCCCAAGCGTGACAGGGTCGGCTGCGGGCGGCCCGGCCAGAGCAGGCAGGCGCCTTCGTTCAAGGCTGCAAGGCTGTAGGCCAGGCCGTAGGAACGGTAGCGGGTGACTTGCGGCAGGTGCATTTGCCGCATCACATAATTGACCACATCCCACAGCGGCAAGGGATGACCGTTGCTGATGTTGTAGGCCTGGCCAAGCGCCGCGTTATCGGCGAGCAAGGCACTGATCAGCGCTTCGTTGAGGTTCTGCACGCTGGTGAAGTCGACCTTGTTCAGGCCATTGCCGATGATCGCCAGGCGCCGCTTGCGCTGCATCTGCAGCAAGCGCGGGAAGATGCTCACATCACCCGCGCCGGTGACAAAGCGCGGACGCAGGGCCAGCACTTCGAGGCCAAACTCCTGGGCGCCGAAGACCTTCTGTTCGGCCAGGTGCTTGGTGGCCCCGTAATGGTCATGAAAGCGCCGTGGCACCTGGTCTTCAGTAATGCCCAACTGCGAGCGGCCATTGAAATAGATCGACGGCGAAGACAGGTGCACCAAGCGCCGCACATGCTCCTTCAGGCAAGCCTCGACAACGTTTTCAGTGACCACCACGTTGCCTTGGTAAAAGTCCTGGTAACGCCCCCAGTTGCCCACCGCACCGGCGCAATGCACCACCGCCTCGACGCCCTGGCACAGGCGTCGGGCCAGGTCCGGATCGCCAAGGTCACCCGGGATGAACTGCGCGCCGCGTCGCACCAGGTGCTCGACGCCTTCGGCGCGGCGGCCGTTGACCCGAACGTCAAAGCCCTGCTCCAGGGCAAAGCGCGCAAAGCGCCCGCCTATGAAGCCGCTCGCGCCGGTGACCAGAATTTGCATGTAGCACTCCGCCTAAAACAGGTTTTTCAGATACTGCTGACGCCGCCAATGCCTACAAGGGCACCAGCCACTGCCCGGCCGTCAGGCGCAGGTGATCCGTCAGTTGGCCGAGCAACTGCCCGCCATTGCGCCAATGATGCCAGTACAAGGGCACGTCGATGGGTTTATCCGCGGATATTTCTACCAGGCGCCCGCTGGCCAGCTGATCGCGCACCTGCAGTTCCGGCACCAGGCCCCAGCCCAGGCCCGCTTCGGTCATGCGCAAGAAGCCTTCGGACGACGGGCACAGGTGATGGAGGAAACCGTCCTGAATACCTAACGAGGCCAGGTAACGGTGCTGAAGAAAGTCATCCGGCCCGAACACCAGCGCCGGCGTGCGCGACAGCCGCGCGGCAGCGAAACCGGCTGGAAAGTAGCGGGCCATGAACGCCGGGCTGGCCAGCGCCCGGTAGCGCATGGCGCCGAGCAACAGGCTGCGTGCGCCGGCCACCGGCCGCTCGCTGCCGCACAGGCAGGCTGCCACTTCGCCGGCGCGCATGCGTTTGAGGCCGACTTCCTGGTCTTCGACCACCAGGTCGAGCAACACCTGCTGATCGGCACAGAATTCGCCCACAGCGCCTGCCCACCAGGTCGCCAGGCTGTCGGCATTGAGGGCGATGCGCAGGCGCTCGGGCACGCCCTCTGCATCCAGCGCTGGCACCTGGCTCTGCAGATCGCGCTCAAGCAGGCGCACCTGTTGCACATGGTTGAGCAGGCGCCGGCCGACATCGGTGGGGCTCGGCGGATTGGCGCGCACCAGCACCGGCTGGCCAACGCGCGCCTCGAGCAACTTGATGCGCTGGGAAATCGCCGACTGCGACAAGCCCAGCACCTGGGCGGCGCGCTCGAAACCGGCCTGTTCAATCACGGCGGCGAGGGCAGACAGCAGTTTGTAATCGAACATTATTTTTCCTAATGCCAGATCAGCTTTATTTGTTTTTCTTATACAGAGGAAATCCCCACAATGGCCAGCATCTTCTTTGTATTTGCGCCCGCGCCCTGCGGGTGTCTTGTGGAGTTCCCCTTATGTGGCAAAGCTACCTGAACGGCCTGTTGGTCGCCTTCGGCCTGATCATGGCGATCGGCACGCAAAACGCCTTTGTCCTGGCACAGAGCCTGCGCCGCGAACATCACCTGCCGGTGGCGGCGCTGTGTGTGGTCTGCGATGCGATCCTGGTGGCCGCGGGCGTGTTTGGCCTGGCCACGGTGCTGGCGCAAAACCCGACCCTGCTGGCGGTGGCGCGCTGGGGTGGCGCGGTGTTTCTGATCTGGTACGGCGCCAAGGCGCTGCTGCGCGCCTGCTCGCAACAAAGCCTGCAACAGGGCGAAGGCCAGGGCTTGCGTTCGCGTCGGGCGGTGCTGCTCAGCGCCCTGGCGGTAACCCTGCTCAACCCCCATGTGTACCTCGACACGGTATTGCTGATCGGCTCGCTGGGCGCCCAGCAGACCGTGCCCGGCGCTTACGTGGCCGGCGCCGCCAGCGCCTCGCTGCTGTGGTTTTTCACCCTCGCCCTGGGCGCCGCCTGGCTGGCCCCGTGGCTGGCGCGCCCAGGCACCTGGCGGCTGCTCGACCTGATGGTGGCGGTGATGATGTTTGCCGTGGCGGCGCAGCTGATCTTTACCTGAGGTGCCGCTCGTCCGGCACCGGCAAAGGCTCTGGAACCTCTTTCCCGTACACTTGTTGCGTGGTTATGCACCGGGCCCGGTGCTATGATCCAGCCCTTGCGTCGCAAAGAGTACAAACTCGCCGACGCACACCGGCCGCCCGTGATCGGCCTTGCGCTCACCGCAACAGACCTGATTAGGAGAATCACCATGGCTTTTGAATTGCCGCCGCTGCCTTACGCCCACGACGCCCTGCAGCCGCACATTTCCAAGGAAACCCTGGAATACCACCACGACAAGCACCACAACACCTATGTCGTGAACCTGAACAACCTGGTGCCAGGCACCGAGTTCGAAGGCAAGACCCTGGAAGAGATCGTCAAGACTTCCTCGGGCGGTATCTTCAACAACGCCGCTCAGGTCTGGAACCACACCTTCTACTGGAACTGCCTGGCGCCAAACGCCGGCGGCCAACCAACCGGCGCCCTGGCTGAAGCCATCAACGCCGCGTTCGGTTCGTTCGACAAGTTCAAGGAAGAGTTCACCAAGACTTCGGTCGGCACCTTCGGTTCCGGTTGGGGCTGGCTGGTGAAAAAATCCGACGGTTCCCTGGCCCTGGCCAGCACCATCGGCGCCGGCAACCCGCTGACCAACGGCGACACCCCGCTGCTGACCTGCGACGTCTGGGAACACGCCTACTACATCGACTACCGTAACGTGCGTCCGAAGTACGTCGAAGCGTTCTGGAACCTGGTCAACTGGAAGTTCGTCGCCGAGCAGTTCGAAGGCAAAACCTTCACTGCCTGAGCCGGCTGCTGAGCAATACCTTGCACAAGGTATTGAGCGCGCGAAAAGCCCACCCTAGCGGTGGGCTTTTTTATGCGCGTCTGCGCTGCAACATTTTTCATCCTATTCAGGCGCCGTGCATCTTGCCGCGCACGCAGAGCACGCTAACATCAAACGTTGGGAAACTCGTTGCCACGGATTAAAGTCGCGAGGCCGGGCAACCGATACAGTGACGGCAGCCAACCAACCTGCTCCTGGTGCAAAATGCACCGTCAAGGAGCTGGAGAAGTCCTGTTGACGGCCGATAGTGGATTGCCAAGTTTGATGGCAAAATGATGCCATGCGCATGGATTAAGGAAACCCCATTGAAGCTGGAACTCAAGAACAGCTTATCGGTCAAGTTGCTCAGGGTAGTACTGCTCTCGGCGTTGGTCGTCGGTGTAGTTCTCAGTTGTGCGCAGATCGTCTTTGATGCCTACAAGACCCGCCAGGCCGTCGCCAATGACGCCCAACGGATCCTCGACATGTTCCGCGACCCTTCGACCCAGGCGGTGTACAGCCTGGACAAGGAAATGGGCATGCAGGTCATGGAGGGCTTGTTCCAGGACGAGTCCGTGCGCATGGCCTCCATCGGCCATCCCAACGAGACCATGCTGGCGGAAAAATCCCGCCCGCTGCAGGAGGTTTCCAGCCGCTGGCTGACCGACCTGATTCTCGGCCAGGAGCGCAACTTCACCACCCAGCTGGTCGGCCGTGGCCCCTATAGCGAATATTACGGCGACCTGAGCATCACCCTCGACACCGCCTCCTACGGCGAGGGCTTCCTGGTCAGTTCAGTGATCATCTTCATTTCTGGCGTGCTGCGCGCCCTGGCCATGGGCCTGGTGCTGTACCTGGTCTATCACTGGATGCTGACCAAGCCGCTGTCGAAGATCATCGAGCACCTCACCCAGATCAACCCCGACCGTCCCAGCCAGCACCAGTTGCCGCTGATCAAGGGCCACGAAAAGAACGAGCTGGGCCTGTGGGTCAATACCGCCAACCAGTTGCTGGCCTCGATCGAGCGCAATACCCACCTGCGCCATGAAGCCGAGAACAGCCTGTTGCGCATGGCCCAGTACGACTTTCTCACCGGCCTGCCGAACCGCCAGCAACTGCAGCAGCAACTGGACAAGATCCTCGTCGACGCCGGGCGCCTGCAACGCCGGGTGGCGGTACTGTGCGTGGGCCTTGACGACTTCAAGGGCATCAACGAGCAGTTCAGCTACCAGGCCGGCGACCAGTTGCTGCTGGCCCTGGCCGACCGCCTGCGCGCCCACAGTGGCCGCCTCGGTGCCCTGGCCCGCCTGGGCGGCGACCAGTTCGCCCTGGTCCAGGCCGATATCGAGCAGCCCTACGAAGCGGCGGAGCTGGCCCAGAGCATTCTCGATGACCTCGAGGCGCCGTTCGCCCTCGACCATCAGGAAATCCGCCTGCGCGCGACCATCGGCATCACCCTGTTCCCCGAAGACGGCGACAGCACCGAGAAGTTGCTGCAAAAGGCCGAGCAGACCATGACCCTGGCCAAGGCCCGCTCGCGCAACCGCTACCAGTTCTACATCGCCAGTGTCGACAGCGAGATGCGCCGGCGCCGCGAGCTGGAAAAAGACCTGCGCGAAGCGCTGCCGCGCAACCAGCTGTTCCTGGTCTACCAGCCACAGATCAGCTACCGCGACCATCGCGTGGTCGGTGTCGAGGCGCTGTTGCGCTGGCAGCATCCGGAACTGGGCATGGTCCCGCCGGACCAGTTCATCCCCCTGGCCGAGCAGAACGGCAACATCATCAGCATCGGCGAATGGGTGCTCGACCAGGCTTGCCGGCAACTACGCGACTGGCACGATCAGGGCTTCAGCGAACTGCGCATGGCGGTCAACCTGTCGACCGTGCAACTGCACCACAACGAGTTGCCGCGAGTGGTCAACAACCTGCTGCAGATCTACCGCCTGCCGCCGCGCAGCCTGGAGCTGGAAGTCACCGAGACCGGCCTGATGGAAGACATCAGCACCGCTGCCCAGCACCTGCTGAGCCTGCGCCGCTCCGGGGCGCTGATTGCCATTGACGACTTCGGCACCGGCTACTCGTCGCTCAGCTACCTGAAGTCGCTGCCGCTGGACAAGATCAAGATCGACAAGAGCTTCGTCCAGGACCTGCTCGATGACGACGACGACGCCACCATCGTCCGCGCCATCATCCAGCTGGGCAAGAGCCTGGGCATGCAGGTCATTGCCGAAGGGGTCGAGACGGCGGAACAGGAGGCCTACATCATTGCCCAAGGTTGTCATGAAGGCCAGGGCTACCACTACAGCAAACCCTTGCCAGCGCGAGAGCTGACCGCATTCCTCAAACAGGCTCAGCGCAACCAGGTTTCGATTCTCTAACCCCTGTACGCATTGCCCGAAGTGGCCGAAACACGCATTTGAATATTTACGTGACTGCCCCTTTACACAAAATGCAAATCTTTCGCATTATGTTGCAGTTTTGCGTGCCCCCGGTACGCCTGTCCAACCTCTCGACGCAGGAATTCGCCATGATTCGTATGCCTCTGGCCACCGCCAGTCTGTTGGCCATTGCCATCTCTCTCGCCGGTTGCGGCGACAGCAAGGACAAGGACAAAGCCGCCGCACCGCAAGCCCCGGCCACCACTTCGGCTACCGCCCCTGCTGCCGCTGGCGCCGTCGACGAGGCAGCGGCCAAAGCCGTGGTCAAGCATTACGCCGACATGGTCCACGCCGTCTACAGCGACTCGCTGAGCACCGCCAAGACCCTGCAAACCGCGATCGACGCCTTCCTTGCCAAGCCCAGCGACGAAACCCTGAACGCCGCCAAAGCCGCCTGGGTCGCTGCCCGTGTGCCATACCTGCAGAGCGAAGTGTTCCGCTTCGGCAACACCATCATCGACGACTGGGAAGGCCAGGTGAATGCCTGGCCGCTGGACGAAGGCCTGATCGACTACGTCGACAAGAGCTACGAGCATGCTCTGGGCAACCCTGGCGCGACCGCCAACATCATCGCCAATACCCAGGTTCAGGTCGGCGAAGACAAGGTTGACGTCAAGGACATCACCCCGGAGAAGCTCGCCAGCCTGAACGAGCTGGGCGGCTCCGAAGCCAACGTTGCCACCGGTTACCACGCCATCGAATTCCTGCTCTGGGGCCAGGACCTCAACGGCACCGGCCCGGGCGCCGGCGCCCGTCCTGCCTCCGACTACCTGGAAGGCCAGGGCGCTACCGGCGGCCACAACGAGCGCCGCCGTGCCTACCTCAAAGCCGTGACCCAACTGCTGGTCAACGACCTCGAGGAAATGGTCGGCAACTGGGCACCGAACGTTGCCACCAACTACCGTGCCACCCTCGAAGCCGAGCCAGTGGCCGACGGCCTGCGCAAGATGCTGTTCGGCATGGGCAGCCTGTCGCTGGGCGAACTGGCTGGCGAGCGCATGAAGGTTTCCCTGGAAGCCAATTCGCCTGAAGACGAGCAGGACTGCTTCAGCGACAACACCCACAACTCGCACTTCTATGACGCCAAGGGCATCCGCAACGTCTACCTGGGCGAGTACACCCGCACCGACGGCACCAAGCTGAGCGGCCCGAGCCTGTCGTCGCTGGTGGCCAAGATCGACGCCGCCACCGACACCACCCTCAAGGCCGACCTGCAAGCAACCGAAGCCAAGATCCAGGTGATGGTCGACCATGCCGCCAAAGGCGAGCACTACGACCAGCTGATCGCGGCCGACAACGCTGCCGGCAACCAGATCGTGCGTGACGCCATCGCCGCCCTGGTCAAGCAGACCGGTGCGATCGAACAGGCCGCAAGCAAACTGGGCATCGCCAACCTGGCACCGGACACCGCTGATCACGAGTTCTGATTCAGCGGCGGCTTGATAGAGGCGACCTTCGGGTCGCCTTCTTTATGCGCATCATCGCGGGTCAAGCCCGCTCCCACAGGATTGGTGCAGGCAGGTCCACTGTAGTAGCCGGCTTGCCCCGCGATAGATTTCATCGAGCAAACGCAAATCCCTCTTATTCAATTACCCTGAGCCTGCTAAGCTTGCACGCCGGTTTTTTGCCCAAGCCCCAGGATTATTGATGTCCTCGTTGCTTCCCCGCCTCAGCCCCCTGCTTCTGGTCGCCGTTCTGGCCGGTTGCGACGACGCCCCGCGATTCACCCAGGCCGAGCCCGGTGAAGCGCTGGCCGGTGGCAAGGCGACGGTGAACAAGCGCGACCAGAACGCCTATTCCATGCCTTCGGCCAACCTGCCGCCGAGCCGGCGCCTGGACTTCAGTGTCGGCAACAGTTTTTTCCGCAGCCCCTGGGTGATGGCCCCGTCGACCACCACCGCCCGCGACGGCCTGGGCCCGCTGTTCAATACCAATGCCTGCCAGAACTGCCACATCAAGGACGGCCGCGGCCACCCGCCCGGGCCCAACGCCGCCAACGCGGTGTCGATGCTGGTGCGCCTGTCGATCCCCGATCAGCCGCAGTACACCAAGGTTATCGAGCAACTGGGCATCGTCCCGGAGCCGGTGTATGGCGGTCAGTTGCAGGACATGGCGGTGCCGGGCGTCGCCCCCGAAGGCAAGGTGCGGGTCGAGTACGATCCGCAACTGGTCACCTTCAAGGACGGCACCCAGGTCGAACTGCGCAAGCCGCGCCTGCAGATCACCCAGCTGGGCTACGGGCCGATGCACCCCGATACGCGTTTCTCGGCCCGGGTCGCCCCGCCGATGATCGGCCTGGGTCTGCTCGAGGCCATCCCCGAGGCGGCGCTGCTGGCTAATGCCGACCCCGACGACCGCAACGGCGATGGCATCCGCGGCCGCGCCAACCGGGTCTGGGACGATGCCCAGGGCAAGACCGTAGTCGGCCGCTTCGGCTGGAAGGCCGGGCAGCCGAACCTCAACCAGCAGAACGTTCACGCGTTTTCCGGTGACATGGGCCTGACCACCAGCCTGCGGCCAATGGACGACTGCACCCCGGCGCAGACCGACTGCCTCAACGCCGCCAACGGCAACGGTGCCAACGGCGAGCAGGAAGTCAGCGACAACATCCTGCGCCTGGTGCTGTTCTATACCCGCAACCTGGCGGTGCCGGTGCGCAAGGACGTCGATTCGCCCCAGGTGCTGGCCGGCAAGAACCTGTTCCACCAGGCCGGCTGCCAAGGCTGCCACACGCCACAGTTCACCACTGCCAGCGACGCCGCCGAGCCGGAGCTGGCCAACCAGCTGATCCGCCCCTACAGCGACCTGCTGCTGCATGACATGGGCCCGGGCCTGGCCGACAACCGCAGCGAGTTCGCCGCCAGCGGCCAGGACTGGCGCACCGCGCCGCTGTGGGGTATCGGCCTGAACGAGACCGTCAGCGGTCACACCCAGTTTCTTCACGATGGCCGCGCCCGCAACCTGCTCGAAGCTGTGCTCTGGCACGGTGGCGAAGCCGAAGCGGCCAAACAGTACGTCTTGAGCTTCAACGCCGGGCAACGCACCGCGTTGCTGGCTTTCCTGAATTCACTTTAAGCAAAGGAGCCGGGCATGTTCCGTCCCAAACTGTTGTTCACCAGCCTTGCCGCCCTCGCCCTCGGCGCCTGCTCGCCGCAAGACCCGCAAGCGGTGACTTCGGCGGCGATCGCCAAACAGGTGATCCTGCCGACCTACAGCCGCTGGGTCGAAGCCGACCGCCAACTGGCCGTCAGCGCCCTGGCCTTCTGTGAAGGCAAGGCGGACCTGGCCACTGCCCGCGCCGATTTTCTCCATGCGCAAAAAGCCTGGGCCGAGTTACAGCCCCTGTTGATCGGCCCGCTGGCCGAAGGCAACCGTGCCTGGCAGGTGCAGTTCTGGCCCGACAAGAAGAACCTGGTCGGCCGTCAGGTCGAGCAACTGGTCAACGGTGACAAGCCACTCGACGCCGAAACCCTGGGCAAATCCAGTGTCGTCGTGCGCGGCCTGTCGGCCTACGAGTACATCCTCTTCGACAGCAAGCCGGATGCCGCCAACGCCGAACAGAAAGCCCGCTACTGCCCACTGCTGGTGGCCATCGGCGAGCACCAGAAGGCCCTGGCCGAGGAAATCCTCAAAGGCTGGAACAGCACCGACGGCATGCTCGCGCAGATGACCAAGTTCCCCAACCAGCGCTACGCCGATTCCCACGAGGCCATCGCCGACCTGCTGCGGGCCCAGGTTACCGCCCTGGATACCCTGAAGAAGAAACTCGGCGCGCCCATGGGCCGCCTGAGCAAGGGTATCCCGCAGCCGCTGCAGGCTGAGGCCTGGCGCAGCCACTCCTCGCTGAAAAGCCTGGAAGCCAGCCTCAATGCTGCCCAGACCGTCTGGGTCGGGGTCGACAACAAAGGCCTGCGCGGCCTGCTGGGCAAAGACCAGCAAGCCTTGGCGGACAAGATCGACGCCGCCTACGCCAACGCCTCCAAGCTGCTGGCCGGCAACCAGAAAACCCTCGGCGAGTTGCTCGACGACGAAGCCGGCCGCCAGCAGCTGAACACCCTTTACGACAGCCTCAACGCCGTCCACCGCCTGCACGAAGGCGAACTGGCCAAGGCGCTGGGCATCCAGCTGGGATTCAACGCCAACGACGGTGACTGATCATGTTGCGACGCCAGGCTCTCAAACTCGGTAGCGTTGTGCTCAGCGCCCTCACCCTCGGCGGCTGGACCCTGTTTCGCAACAAGGCCGGCACGCCGCTGCTGCTCTCGGCGCGTGACGATGGCGACGGCAAGCACTACGCCGTCGGCTACCGCCTGGACGGCACCCAGGTGTTCGCCACCGAGGTGGGCCAGCGTTGCCATGACATCATCAACCATCCCGAACAGCCAATTGCCCTGTTCGTCGCCCGCCGCCCCGGCACCGAGAGCTACCTGATCGACCTGCGCGATGGCCGCTTGCTGCAGACCATCACCTCGCAGCCGAACCGGCATTTCTACGGCCATGCGGTGATCCACAAGAGCGGCGAATGGCTCTACGCCACCGAGAACGACACCACCGACCCTGGCCGTGGCGTACTCGGTGTCTACCGTTTCGACGGCGAGCGCCTGAGCCATGCTGGCGAAATCTCGACCCACGGCATCGGCCCGCACCAGGTGTCGTGGATGCCCGACGGCGAAACCCTGGTGGTGGCCAACGGCGGCATCCGCACCGAGGCCGAAAGCCGGGTGGAGATGAACCTCGATGCCATGCAGCCGAGCCTGGTGCTGATGCAGCGCGACGGCACGCTGCTGAGCAAAGAAGTGCTCAGCCAGCAGATGAACAGCGTGCGCCATTTGGCGATTGCCGCCGACGGCACCATCGTCGCCGGCCAGCAGTTCATGGGCGCCAGCCACGAGACTGCCGAGCTGCTGGCGATCAAGCGCCCGGGCCAGGCCTTTGAAGCCTTCCCGGTGCCCGAGCAGCAATTGCAGTCCATGGCCCACTACACCGCCAGCGTCGCCATTCACAACGAGCTGCGCCTGGTGGCCCTGACCGCGCCACGGGCCAACCGGCTGTTTATCTGGGACCTGGACAGCGCCCAGGTACGCCTTGATGCACCGATGCCCGATTGCGCCGGTGTCGGCGCGGTGGCCGACGGTTTTGTCGTGACCTCAGGCCAAGGCCGTTGCCGCCTGTACGATTGCCGCAAGCCCGAACTGATCGGCCAACCCCTGCAATTGCCGTCCGGGCTCTGGGACAACCACCTGCACCTGGCCTGAAAATAGCCGGGAACACAGGCTTCCCAGGCCCGGTCAACAGAGTAATATTCGGCTACATCGCACGTGGGCAGGATCGCCCGTCGTCGTGCCAAGCGAACAACAATTCGTCTCCAAGGAACTGGACTATGCTGCGCCGCCGCATGCTGATCATGTTGGGTGTTGTCTTGCTGCTCGTGCTGATCCTGGGGGGCTACAAGGCCTTTGCCATCTATCAGCAGATCCAGATGTTCTCGGCCCCCAAGCCGCCGATCAGCGTGGCGGCGACCGAGGCGAGCGAACGTGCCTGGCAGAACCGCCTGCCGGCCGTGGGCAGCCTCAAGGCGCTGCAAGGGGTCGACCTGAGCCTGGAGATCGCCGGCACGGTCAAGGCCTTGCAGTTCGAGTCCGGGCAGAAAGTCAGCAAGGGCCAGTTGTTATTGCAACTGGACAGCGATGTCGAAACCGCGCTGCTGGGGACCGCCCTCGCCGACCTGGGCCTGGCCCAGGTCGACTACAACCGCGGCAGCCAGCTGGTCGGCAGCCAGGCGATTTCCAAGGGTGAGTTCGATCGCTTGAGCGCCCAGTTCAAGCGCAACAAGGCAGTGGTCGATCAACTCAAGGCGGCGCTGGCAAAAAAGAGCATCAATGCGCCCTTCAGCGGCACCATCGGCATCCGCCAGGTGGACGTTGGCGACTACCTGGCCAGCGGCACGGTGATCGCCACCTTGCAAGACCTGAGCAGCCTCTACGTCGATTTCTTCGTCCCCGAACAGTCGATTCCCAAGCTGAGCATTGGCCAGCAAGTGCTGGTCAGCGTCGCCGCCTACCCGCAAGAGCACTTCCCCGGCAGCATCAGCGCGATCAACCCCAAGGTCGAGGACAGCACCCGCAACGTGCAGGTCCGCGCCACCCTGGCCAACCCCGACGGCAAGCTGCTGCCCGGCATGTTCACCAGCCTGCAGGTTTTGCTGCCCGACCCGCAGCCACAGGTGGTGGTGCCGGAAAGCGCGGTGACCTACACCCTGTATGGCAACTCGGTGTATGTCGCCACGGCGAAAAAGCCTGAAGACGGCAAAGTGCCAGACAACGCCGACGCCCAGCCAACCCTGATTGCCGAACGCCGCTTCGTCGAGACCGGCGAGCGCCGCGATGGCCTGGTGATCATCAGCAAGGGGCTCAAGGCCGGCGAAACGGTGGTTACTGCCGGCCAGTTGAAACTCACCCAGGGCGCGCCGATCAGCATCAGCCCGGACAAAGCCCTGCAAGCCCCCGACAGCCCGCCGCGCAGCAACTGATCAAGGAACCGTCATGGCCTTTACCGATCCGTTCATCCGCCGCCCGGTGCTGGCCAGCGTGGTCAGCCTGCTGATCGTGCTGCTGGGCTTCCAGGCCTGGAGCAAGTTGCCGATCCGCCAATACCCGCAAATGGAAAACGCCCTGATCACGGTGACCACCGCCTACCCCGGGGCCAACGCCGAAACCATCCAGGGCTACATCACCCAGCCGCTGCAGCAAAGCCTGGCCAGCGCCGAAGGCATCGACTACATGACCTCGGTGAGCCGGCAGAACTTCTCGGTGATTTCGATCTATGCGCGCATCGGCTCGGACAGCGACCGGCTGTTCACCGAGTTGCTGGCCAAGGCCAACGAGGTCAAGAACAAGCTGCCCCAGGACGCCGAAGACCCGGTGCTGAGCAAGGAGGCCGCCGACGCCTCGGCGCTGATGTACGTAAGCTTCTACAGCAGCGAGTTGAGCAACCCGCAGATCACCGATTACCTGTCGCGGGTCATCCAGCCCAAGCTTGCGACCCTGCCGGGCATGGCCGAAGCCGAGATCCTCGGCAACCAGCTGTTCGCCATGCGCCTGTGGATCGACCCGGTAAAGCTTGCCGGCTACGGCCTGAGCGCCAACGACGTGACCCAGGCGGTGCGCGGCTACAACTTCCTTTCGGCGGCCGGCGAGCTCAAGGGCGAGTACATCGTCACCAGTATCAACGCCACCACCGAGCTCAAGAGCGCCGAAGCCTTCGCCAATATCCCGCTCAAGACCAGTGGCGACAGCCGGGTGCTGCTCGGCGACGTGGCGCGGGTTGAAATGGGCGCCGAGAACTACGACACCGTGAGCTCCTTCGACGGCACGCCGTCGGTGTACATCGGCATCAAGGCCACCCCCGGGGCCAACCCGCTGGAAGTGATCAAGGAGGTGCGCAAGCTCATGCCCGAGCTTGAAAGCCAGCTACCGCCGAACCTGAAATCCTCGATCGCCTACGACGCCACGCTGTTCATCCAGGCCTCGATCGACGAAGTGGTCAAGACCCTGGTCGAAGCGGTGCTGATCGTCATCGTCGTGGTCTTCCTGTTCCTCGGCGCCTTGCGCTCGGTGCTGATCCCGGTCATTACCATCCCGCTGTCGATGATCGGCGTGCTGTTTTTCATGCAGTTGATGGGCTATTCGCTGAACTTGCTCACCTTGTTGGCCATGGTCCTGGCCATCGGCCTGGTAGTCGATGACGCTATCGTCGTGGTGGAAAACATCCACCGTCATATCGAAGAAGGTAAATCGCCCTACGACGCGGCCCTGGAAGGCGCTCGCGAAATTGCCATGCCGGTGGTGTCGATGACCATCACCCTGGCGGCGGTGTACGCCCCTATCGGCTTTCTGCAGGGGCTCACCGGCGCGCTGTTCAAGGAGTTCGCCCTGACCCTGGCCGGCGCCGTGGTGATTTCCGGGATCGTCGCCCTGACCCTGTCGCCGATGATGTGCGCCCTGCTGTTGCGGCACGAGCAGAACCCCAGCGGCCTGGCCCACCGTCTGGATGTACTCTTCGAACGGCTCAAACTGCGCTACCAGAAAACCCTCCATGGCACCCTCAACACCCGGCCGGTGGTGCTGGTGTTCGCGCTGATCGTGCTGTGCCTGATTCCGGTGTTTCTGATGTTCACCAAGAACGAGCTGGCGCCCGATGAAGACCAGGGCATCATCTTCATGATGGCCACCGCCCCGCAGCCAACCAACCTCGATTACCTGAACAGCTACACCGACGAGTTCATCAAGATCTTCAAGGACTTCCCCGAGTACTATTCGTCGTTTCAGATCAACGGCTTCAACGGCGTGCAATCGGGCATCGGCGGCTTTTTGCTCAAGCCGTGGAACGAACGCGAGCGCACCCAGATGCAGCTGCTGCCATTGGTACAGGCCAAGCTCGAAGGCATCAGCGGCCTGCAGATCTTCGGCTTCAACCTGCCCTCGCTACCGGGCACCGGTGAAGGCTTGCCGTTCGCCTTCGTGATCAACACCGCCAACGACTACGCCTCGTTGCTGGAGGTGGCCGAACGGGTCAAGGCGCGTGCCCAGGCGTCGGGCAAGTTCGCCTTCCTCGACATCGACCTGGCCTTCGACAAGCCCGAGGTGGTGGTCGATATCGACCGCGCCAAGGCGGCGCAGATGGGCGTGTCCATGGACGCCCTGGGCGGCACCCTGGCGACCCTGCTGGGCGAGGCCGAGATCAACCGCTTCACTATCGACGGGCGCAGCTACAAGGTCATTGCCCAGGTCGAGCGGCCCTACCGCGACAATCCCGACTGGCTGAACAACTACTACGTGAAGAACCAGCAGGGGCAGATGCTGGCGCTGTCGACCCTGATCAGCATCAGCGACCGCGCCCGCCCGCGTCAGCTCAACCAGTTCCAGCAACTGAACTCGGCGATCATCCAGGGCTTCCCGATGGTCAGCATGGGCGAGGCGCTGGATACCGTGCGCACGATTGCCCGTGAGGAAGCGCCGGAGGGCTACGGCTTTGACTATGGCGGCGCGGCGCGTCAGTTCGTTCAGGAAGGCAGCGCCCTGTGGGTAACCTTCGGCCTGGCGCTGGCGATCATCTTCCTGGTACTGGCGGCGCAATTCGAAAGCTTGCGCGACCCGCTGGTGATCCTGGTGACTGTGCCGCTGTCGATCTGCGGGGCGTTGATTCCCCTGTTCCTGGGGATCTCGAGCATGAACATCTATACCCAGGTGGGCCTGGTGACCCTGATCGGGCTGATCAGCAAGCACGGCATCCTGATCGTCGAGTTCGCCAACCAGTTGCGCCAGCAAAAAGGCCTGAGCGCCCGCGAAGCGGTGGAAGAAGCCGCAGCCATCCGCCTGCGCCCGGTGCTGATGACCACTGCGGCGATGGTATTTGGCATGGTGCCGCTGATCCTTGCCACCGGCGCCGGCGCGGTCAGCCGCTTCGACATCGGCACGGTGATCGCCACCGGCATGTCGGTGGGCACCTTGTTCACCCTGTTCGTGCTGCCGTGCATCTATACCCTGCTGGCCAAGGCCGATGCGCCGCAAGCCGCCACGCAAACGGTATGAAATGCAAAAGGCCTCGTCGATGACGAGGCCTTTGCCTGAACGCCTTGCAAGGTTTCAGCCGCTGGCGCGTACGCCCTGGCTCAACCCGAACAGCAACAACAGCAGATCGTGATCGGGTTTGGCATCGACCTGGGGCTTGACCACCCGGGGCAACAGACATTGCGCACCGGCGTCGACCTTGCTGACTATTTGCGGGCGTGGCTCTTCCCACGCGGCCACGGCGACAGTTGCCACGCCCAGCGCCATCAGCAGGAACACACCTCGAGCTATTTCTAGTTTCATTACTCTAAACCTTTGACAGCGCTGCCAAACGCCATCTGGTAAAAATAGAGCAGTTTTTGCCACTCTGCGTCAGTGAAAGACGAATGGCGGCGCAATTGTTTAAGGTCATTGGCGGCAGCGCGCTGGCAACTGATGCGCCGGCGGCATTTTTCCAGGTCCAGCAACGCCACCTCGGCCCTGGCTTCGGCGCCCTCGCCGACGACCTTGACGAACACGTGCTTGCCATACAGGCAACCATGCTGCCAGTGACCACGGTGCATACGCACCAGGTTCTGCGCCAGGTCCAGCAGGACCCGCTCGTGCAATGCCGGGTGATAGCGCTCACGGGCGCCGGCAGCGAACCAGCTGTCGATGTCCTCGAAACCTTCCAGCGCCTCGCTGACCAGCAACGCGCGCCACTGGTGCTCGGCATCGCGCTCGACGCCGCAATAGACGATATGCGGCACCCGCACGCCAAGCTGCTCGAAACTGTTCAGGGCCTCGTACTCACGGAGCACGGTGGGCCGGCCGAAGGGGTGCAAAAGGCTGCGGTAGATATGGCCGATCTGACGCTTGGCATAGAACGTATGGCCCGTGTCGTCGCTCAGGCGTTGTACACCACTCTCGCCGCCGCGACGCTGATTGGGCTCCTCGACCCATTCACCCTGCTGCTGCCAGAAATGATCGAACTGATCCTTGTTCGTCGTTGCTGCTGTGCGCTCAAACCCCATGCCCCGCTCACCCCTTACGCAATAGATAGACTCGCCACATGGCATAGAACGGCAAGAAGTCCAATCGTTCCTGAATGCGGAACCCTGCGGCTTCGAATTCTTCTTCAACCGTAGCAGCTGGTAACACAAAACGATTCTGGTAACTGCCCTGCCCGCTTTCGGCGTAACGCCGTTGCTCGAGCTTTTTGCGCCGCCAGGCTTTGAAGTTGCCATCCACCCACAGCGAAACGATCACGCTGTCGCGGGTAACTCGTTGAAATTCCGAGAGTAATGTCTTGCGATGGGCGGCTTCACCGATGTGATGCATCAGCCGCATGCAAAAAATACTGTCGACCGAGTTATCCGGTAAATCGATGGCGAAGGCAGATGTCTGCAAGGTACGTACCCGTTCCACCACATGGGCCGGCTGCGAGGCGCGTGCAGTTTCGAGCATGGCTTCGGAGTTGTCGGCGCCGATGATCACCCGGTTGGGTTTTTCTGCCAGCAACGGCCAGAAACGCCCGGCGCCGCACGGCAGGTCGAGGACCAGCCCGGGCTCGCCAGCCAGCGCCAGGGCGCGACGGGCCAGTTGCTCGTCACGCTGGTGGGACATCCGCCGCGCCAGGCCATCCTGGTGCTTGAGGAAGTATTCCTGGGCGTGCTGCTGGTCGTACTTTTCCGAAAACTCGAGTTTGATAGGGCTACGCATTGTGCATCTCCTGACTCCAATGCACTCACCTTAGGCAGGCAAGCGTTGGCGTCAGGTCATGCTGGTGTGAAAAATTTGTTAGTTTTCACGGTAAAGGTTTCAACAAATTACAAACTTTCACACCGGCCAATGCCCTGTTACCCCTCGAGCGGCCGCTCGGGTGCCAGGCTCAGGTCGACATGGAAGCGGCAGCCATGGGGCACCATAGCGCTAAGGCTGACCGACCAGCCCTGATCGTCACAGATCCGCTGCACCAGCGACAAACCCAGGCCCAGGCCTTCGCCACGCCGTTCGTCGCCGCGCACGAACGGCCGGAACATGGCTTCGCGCTGCTCTTCGGGAATCCCCACGCCACTGTCCTCGACCAGAAACCCGGCAGGCTCCAGGGTCAGGCGGATAAAGCCTTGGTCGGTGTAGTGCGCGGCGTTGCGCAGCAGGTTGCCCATCACCGCCTGCAGAAAGGTGGCGTTGTACAAGGTCGAGGTTGCGGCCTTGGGGTCGTACAGCAAGGTCAGGCCTTTCTGCTCGATGGTGTCGCGCCAGACGCCAATCAGGTCATCGGCGACTTCCTTCATGGTTGCCTGCGAGGCCACTGCGCCTTCGTCGCGCTGGGCACGGGCAAGCATCAGGAAGGTTTTCACCAGTTCCTGCATCTCTTCAGTGGCGCGGGCGATACGTTCGACCTGGGAGCGCGCCCGGGGCTCCATGTTGGGGTTGACCAGCAATAGCTCGCAGGAGCTGGCCAGCACCATCAGCGGCGTACGCAGCTCGTGGCTGACGTCGCTGGTAAACAGGCGTTCACGGGTCAGGGCATCGCGCAGACGCCCAAGGGTGTCGTCGAAGGCCACCGCCAGCTGGCCGACTTCATCCGCGGCGTAATCTGGTGCCAAAGGTGGTGCCAGGCCGAGCAACTGGTCGCGGTGACGAACCTGGCGCGCCAGGCGGATCACCGGCGCCATAACCCGGCGGGCCAGGACCCAGCCGAGGAACACTGCCAGCGCCAGGCTCAACACGAAGCCGACCACCACGACGGCGAACAGCACCCGCTCGCGTTCTTCGAAATCGCTCTGGTCCTGGAGCAGGACATAGCGCCGGCCATCAACGATTTCGACCATCGCGTGGTAGGACAAGTCTTCGCGAAACACTTCGTGAAAGCCTCGTTCGAGATGGCGCAAATCCTTGGGCAGTTCGAATTCGTCGCGCCCGCCGCTGAAATAGAACAGTTGGTCCGGCCGTGGCCGGTGGCTCCAGTCGCCGACGCTGTCCATGCGCAGCAAGCGCTGCAGATCGCCGCCCAGTACCGCGGAAATCAGCCGCTCTTCGACCAGGTGCACGGTAGCAACAATGCCAAAGGCAAACGCCCCGGCCACCAGTGCGCTCATCAGGGCAAAAGCAATGATGATGCGCTGGGCAAGGCTCTGTCTAAACTCCATCACGGCCCTCGGCCAGACGATAGCCGACGCCGTGGACGGTATGCAGCAGGGGCTTTTCGAAGGGTTTGTCGATCACCTGGCGCAACTGGTGAACATGGCTGCGCAGGCTGTCGCTGTCCGGGCAGTCATCGCCCCACAGCGCCTCTTCGAGCACTTCGCGGCGCAGTACGTGCGGGCTCTTCTGCATCAGCACAGCCAGCAGCTTGAGGCCCACCGGGTTGAGTTTGAGCAGCTTGCCTTCGCGGGTCACCTCGAGGGTGTCCAGGTCGTAGATCAGGTCGCTGATCTGCAAGGTCCGGCGACCGCCGCCCTGGGCCCGGCGCAGTACTGCCTCGATGCGCGCGGCCAGCTCCGACAGCGCGAACGGCTTGAGCAGGTAATCGTCAGCGCCAGAACGAAAACCCTGCAAGCGGTCATCGAGCTGGTCACGGGCGGTGAGCATGATCACCGGGGTATCACGCCGGGCATCTTCACGCAGACGCTTGCACAGGGTGTAGCCGTCGATGCCGGGCAGCATGATGTCGAGCACGATCAGGTCGTAATGCTCGGTAGCGGCCAGGTGCAGGCCGGACAGGCCATCCTGGGCACAGTCCACCGTGTAGCCCTTCAGGCCCAGGTAGTCGGCCAGGTTGGCCAGGATATCGCGGTTGTCTTCAACCAGTAGAATTCGCATTGGGGTGTCTCCGGTCCGACGCTTTTGCCTGCTTGGCAGGCGCAGCTTAAGGCCATCAGCGGCGCCAGGCTAGGTCGGCGCGACTTTATTGCAGGTTAACGTTTTTTTCACCGAGCCTTCACGGACAGGTGATGGCGGCTGCCCGAGAATTGCCGGTCGGACTCCCCTTTGACCTGCCTGGACTTGCCATGTCACTACCCGCCTACTCCCGTCCGCTGAATTTCTGGATTGCCCTGGGCATTCCCGCCATTACCGCAATCATATTGATCCTGCTGGAGCTGACCTCGCTGGACATGGACCTGGCCAAGCTGGCGTTCGATCCGGTAGCCGGGCAGTTCATCGGCCGGCACAGCTATTTTCTCGAAGATATCCTGCACGACCGGGCCAAACAGGCGGTAATTGCCCTCGGTTTGCTGGCGATTGTGGCCTTCGCCGCGAGTTTCTTCTGGTCGCGGCTGTTCAGCTGGCGGCGGGAACTGGGTTGCCTGGTGCTGGCCATGGGTTTGTCGACCAGCTTTGTCACCCCGGTCAAGGCAGTAACTGCGGTGCAGTGCCCGTGGAGCCTGAGCGAGTTTGGTGGCAAGGAAACCTACAGCGAGCTGCTCAGCCCGCGCCCGGCTACCGACAAGCCCGGACGCTGCTGGCCAGGCGGCCATGCGGCAACCGGCTTTACCCTGTTTGCACTGTTTTTTGTTTTGCGTGATCGGCGCCCGCGCCTGGCCAGGGCCGCGCTGGTATTCGCCTTTGGCCTGGGTACGCTGTTTTCGGTGGGGCGCATGCTGCAGGGCGCGCACTTCTTTTCGCACAACGTATGGACGGCAGTGTTTTGCTGGCTGATCAGCCTTGGCTGTTACTACTGGGTGCTGTATCGCCGGCCGGTTGAGGTCAAGCAGGACGCGCTGGTTGCTGCAAAGTAAAAAGGCAGGCATAAAAAAGCCCCGCACAAGGCGGGGCTTTTTATCGAGCGGGTAAGGCTGGCTTACATCATGCCGCCCATGCCACCCATACCACCCATGCCGCCCATGTCCGGCATGCCGCCGCCAGCGCCAGCTTCAACTGGAGCGTCAGCAATCATGGCTTCGGTAGTGATCATCAGACCACCGATCGAAGCTGCAGCTTGCAGGGCCGAACGGGTAACCTTGGCAGGATCGAGGATACCCATTTCGATCATGTCGCCGTACTCGCCGGTCGCAGCGTTGTAACCGAAGTTGCCAGAACCTTGCTTGACCTTGTCGACAACCACGCTTGGCTCGTCGCCGGCGTTGGCAACGATCTGGCGCAGCGGCGCTTCAACAGCGCGACGCAGCAGCTGGATACCAACGTTCTGCTCTTCGTTGTCGCCTTTCAGGCCTTCGATGGCTTGCAGAGCGCGAACCAGGGCAACACCACCGCCAGGCACCACGCCTTCTTCGACGGCTGCACGGGTAGCGTGCAGGGCGTCTTCAACGCGGGCTTTCTTCTCTTTCATTTCGACTTCGGTGCCAGCACCAACCTTGATCACGGCAACACCGCCAGCCAGCTTGGCCAGACGCTCTTGCAGTTTTTCACGGTCGTAGTCCGAGGAAGTCTCGGCAACCTGAGCGCGGATCTGGGTGATGCGCGCTTCGATATCGCCTTGAACACCAGCGCCGTCGACGATGATGGTGTTTTCCTTGGACAGGGTCACACGCTTGGCGTTACCCAGGTGCTCCAGGGTAGCGGATTCCAGGCTCAGGCCGATTTCTTCGGAGATCACGGTACCGCCGGTCAGGACGGCGATGTCCTGCAGCATGGCCTTGCGGCGGTCGCCGAAGCCAGGGGCCTTGACCGCAGCAACCTTGACGATGCCGCGCATGTTGTTGACCACCAGGGTGGCCAGCGCTTCGCCTTCGACGTCTTCAGCCACGATCAGCAGCGGACGGCCGGCCTTGGCAACGGCTTCCAGAACTGGCAGCAGTTCGCGGATGTTGGAGATTTTCTTGTCAACCAGCAGCAGCAGCGGGCCATCCAGCTCGGCGACCATGGTGTCTGGCTTGTTGACGAAGTAAGGGGACAGGTAGCCGCGGTCGAACTGCATGCCTTCTACGACCGACAGTTCGTTTTCCAGGCCCGAGCCTTCTTCGACGGTAATCACGCCTTCTTTACCGACTTTTTCCATGGCTTCGGCGATGATGTCACCGATGGAGTTGTCGGAGTTGGCCGAGATGGTGCCGACCTGAGCGATGGCCTTGGAGTCGGCGCATGGCTTGGACAGGGACTTCAGCTCTTTGACGATGGCGATGGTGGCTTTGTCGATACCCCGCTTGAGGTCCATCGGGTTCATGCCGGCAGCAACGGCTTTCAGGCCTTCGCTGACGATGGCCTGAGCCAGAACGGTAGCGGTGGTGGTGCCGTCACCAGCTTCGTCGTTGGCCTTGGAGGCAACGTCTTTCAGCAGCTGGGCGCCCATGTTTTCAAAGGCGTCTTTGAGCTCGATTTCTTTGGCAACCGACACACCGTCTTTGGTGATGGTTGGAGCGCCGAAGCTCTTGGCCAGAACAACGTTACGGCCTTTCGGGCCCAGGGTGGCTTTTACAGCGTCAGCCAGAACGTTGACACCAACGAGCATTTTCTTACGGGCGGAGTCGCCGAATTTTACGTCTTTAGCAGCCATGATCGTTTAATCCTTGAATACTTTGGAGTAACGGGAAACCAGCGGAATCAGCCTTCGATGACAGCGAGAATTTCGTTCTCAGCCATCACCAGCAGGTCTTCGCCGTCAACTTTCACAGTGTTGCTGCCCGAGTAAGGGCCGAAAACCACCTTGTCACCCACTTTCACGGCCAGCGCACGCACTTCACCGTTGTCCAGGATGCGACCGGTACCTACAGCGACGACTTCGCCACGGTTAGGTTTTTCAGCGGCCGAACCTGGCAGAACGATACCGCCAGCGGTTTTCGATTCTTCTTCGCTGCGACGGATAACGACGCGGTCATGCAGAGGACGAAGCTTCATTGTCGATCTCTCCTAATTGTGGTTTTCATCGGCCGGTATCGACACCGGCGGGTTGATGCTTGCGGCGTAGCCGCTCGTAGCCCGCGGGGCGGACCACACATGTAATGTCTGGTGCAAATCACCAGAAACCTTGCGGTGACCCATACATGAGGTCGCCAAGAGCAATTACAAGGCTTGGCTGTGAAAATTTTTAGCGATCGGCGCTGCACAAAGCAAAACGGCCCCGATAGGGGCCGTTGGCAAAGCACAGGTAACCTTTACAAGTCCCGTGGATTGCGCAGGTTAGGCTGAGCAGGATCTTCACGGCCGACCACTTCACCTTCGATCACCGTTGGCTGGTGGCCACCGGGCTGGCCCGGCCGCGCCATGAACGGATCATCGCCAAAGGCGCGCTGGCGCATGGCCTGGGCCTCGGCGCGCTCGCGCATCTTGCGCCCGAGCAAGCGACGGGTGAACGGCAGCAGGCAGACCAGGCCGATCACGTCACTGATGAAGCCGGGTAACAGCAGCAGGCCGCCACCGAGCGCCAGCATCAGGCCGTGGAACATGTCCTCGGCCGGCAGCTCGCCGCGCTGCAGGCTCTCGCGGGCACGCAGGGCGGTGGCCAGGCCCGCCACCCGCACCACCAGCACGCCCAGGGCGGAGCCAGCGATGATCAGCAGCAGCGCGGGAAAGAAGCCGATCGCGGTGCTGACCTTGAAAAACACATACAGCTCCAGCACCGGAAAAATCAGAAACAGCAATAGAAAAGCACGCATCAACGGTTCCTCTGCGCAAGATGTCCTTGCAGTAGACCTTTAATGGATGCGATCCCTCGCCATTTCAAGCCTCGGCGGCTTGCCGTTGAGGCCATTGATCGGCGCGGGCCAGAAAAACCAGGGCTTCGCGCACTTGTATCGGCGTATTGCAAGGCGCTGCGAACGGCAACCAGTGCAGGGCCTGGCCAATGCGCAGGTGCATGCCCTCGCTGTCGATGCCGACCATCTGCGCCGCCGCGCCCTGGGGCAGGCCGCTGAGCTGGACGTAGTGCTCGATGGCGTTGGCGTGATCGCTGTTCATGTGCTCGATCATGCTCTGTTCGGCCTTGCCGGCAAAGGGGTTGGCCAGGTTCAGGTGATCGATCCAGTGGATTGCGCCGAAGCCGCCGATGTAGCGATGGCGCACCGGTTTGAGCACCCAGAAGTCGAAATCGTGGGCTTTATGGTAGTTGGCCGATTCGGGGAAGTAACGGTAATAGCGCTCGGCAGCGGCTTCGACCGCCTCGGCCTCGACCAGCTGTTGCGCCTCGGCCAGCACGGTCAGGCGGCCCACCGCCTGGACGTCCTCGGCGTCGCGCTCGCCCACCAGCAACGAGCACTTGGGGTCTTTTTGCAGGTTGTGGGTGTGCTGGGCAATGCGGCTGATCAGGATCAGCGGATTGCCGTCGGCATCCAGGCAATAGGGCACCACCGATCCGAACGGAAAGCCCGGCATCGATTTGGAATGGGTCGACAGCACCCCGCGGTACTCTTTGAGCAGCAGCTCCCGTGCCTGTGTTGCGGCTTTAGCGCTCACTGTATGACTCCCCGCTCGATAATCGTCGTAATGCCGAGCGTGCATGCGCGCACGCCCAGGCTAGTTAACCGACAAAATAATCATTATCGCTCGGTGTTGCCAGCGTGCTTACCAGGCCACACCGAAACCTGCGGTATAGCGGGTCTTGTCCAGGTCGCTGTCGCGGGTGCCGCTGATGATGTCTTTCTCGGCCTTGAGGTTGAGCGAGGCCCACTCGGTAACCTTGTAGCGCAGGCCGACCTCGGCATCCAGGGCGTACTCGGCGACGCCGCCCAGCGGTTTGCCGACTTCGCCGTTGGTGAAGAACTCGACGCGCTTGCCAATCAGGTAGCGGTTGTAGTCCCACTTCATGGCCAGCGAGTAGAAGTTGTCCTTGCCGCCGTCGGCGTATTCATAGTCGGTACGGTTGACCAGCGAACCGAGCGAGAACGCGCCCAGTTCGTCATCCCAGAACTGGTAGCCCGGGCCGGTACCCACGGTGCGCTGGCGGGCGAGGTCTTCGATATGGTCACGCTTGTATTCCAGACGGCCCTGCCAGAACCACTTCTCGGTGATGAAGCGGTCCAGCGCGTATTCGGCGCTCCAGTTATTGGTGGTGGTGACCTCGTCCTTGCTTTCGCGGTTGTATTCGCCTTCGGCCTGATGGCGCCAGCGGCCGTGACGGGCGGTGGTCTTGAAGTCGATGTCGTAGTCGTCGCTGTCGGTTTCGGCGCGCTTATAGTCCATGGCCAGGTCGACATTGCCCTTCCACGACAGGTCCTCGACCACAGGCTTTGGCTTCATGATCTGCTGGATGCTGGCCAGTTCGACAGTCTTGGGGGCCTCGCCGTTGGCCAGAACGACCTTGCCGTCTTCGGCAGCCTGCAGCGACTTGGCTTTTTCGCCGCTGTAGGCGTCTTGCTTGACCAGCAACTCCTGGTCGCTTTCCAGGGTCTGCACCTGCTTCCAGTCCAGGGCGATGGAGCCGCCATAAGGCGTTTCGAGCAACAGTTTGCCGCCATCGAAAACCTTGATCTTGCCGCTCAGCTTGTCACCGTTTTTCATCCACACGGTGTCGGCAAGGGCGGGGGAACAGGCAGCAGCGAGGGCAACGCACAACAAGGCTCTAGGAAACATAAGCGGCAACGGACTCGGGTTCGCGAAAAAAGTCGGGCATTATCCAGATACCCGCCATCAGAGCAAGGACTGACCTGCCCCATGTCGATGAGTTCAATTCTTATTTGCTCGAACAAACCTGCGCGTGCAGCGCGCAATAAGCGAATCCCGCGATGAACGGGATTCCCGGCGATCCGACCGAAAGCGCCGAAGCCCGACGAATGGCACTCTACCTGGTGCTTGGCCAGGTGCCCGCGGGCAAGGTGATCAGCTACGGCGAACTGGCGCAACTGGCAGGTTTAGGCCGCGCGGCGCGCTGGGTCGGGCGTACCCTCAGCCAGTTGCCCAGCGATACCCAGTTGCCCTGGCACCGGGTGCTGGGCGCCGGCGGACGCCTGAGCCTGGCCCTGGGCACCCCTTCAGGCGATGAACAGCGGGCCCGGCTGCGCGCAGAAGGCATCACCTTGCACAATAATCGTGTGGATATGTTGCGCCATGGCTGGCGCCCGATGGAGCACAGCGGTTAGAGTGCGCGCTTTGTTTTCGTAAACTTGAGGCAGATGTTGGCCCATGCCCCGTAAAACCTGGCGCGCTGCGCTCGCTGCCTATGCCAGCCCGTCGACACTGGTGCTGTTGTTGCTCGGCTTTGCCGCCGGTCTGCCTTACATGCTGGTGTTTTCGACCCTGTCGGTATGGCTGCGCGAGGCCGGCGTGGCCCGTGAAACCATCGGCTATGCCAGCCTGATCGGCCTGGCCTATGCCTTCAAATGGGTGTGGTCGCCGCTGCTCGACCAATGGCGCCTGCCGTTGCTCGGCAAACTCGGGCGCCGCCGCTCCTGGCTGGTGCTGTCGCAAATCCTGGTGGTTATCGGCCTGATCGGAATGGGCTTTTGCGACCCGCAAAAGCACCTGTCCTGGCTGATTGCCCTGGCGGTGCTGGTGGCCTTTGCCTCGGCCACCCAGGACATTGCTGTCGACGCCTACCGCCTGGAAATCGCCGATGACCAGCGCCAGGCCGCGCTGGCCGCCAGCTACATGGCCGGCTACCGGGTTGCCGCGCTGCTGGCTACCGCCGGTGCCTTGTTTTTCGCCGAAGGCTTCGGCTCAACCGGCTTCAGCTACCTGCACAAGGCCTGGACCGGCACCTACGTGCTGTTCGGCGTGATGATGCTGCCGGCGCTGATCACCACCCTGCTGATGCGCGAACCGCCGGTGCCACTGCGCACCCAGCTGTCGGCGGCGCGCTACGGCCTGGCCCACCAGCTGGTGTCGGTGTTCGTGCTGATCATCCTGCTGGTATCGGTACCGGCTACCTTCACCCAGCTGTACAACACCGATTTCGCCAGCGTGCTGTTCGAAGGCGTGAGCCTGCTCGACTTGCTGCTCGAAGACCGCGCCTTCCTGCGCGCAATCCTCTATATCACCCTCACCGCCCTGTGCCTGTCGTCCATGGGCCGCCGCGGCCTGGCACCGGTGCTGACGCCGGTCAACGACTTCATCACCCGCTATCGCTGGCAGGCCCTGCTGCTGCTCGGGTTGATCGCCACCTACCGGATGTCCGACACGGTGATGGGCGTGATGGCCAACGTGTTCTATATCGACCAGGGCTTCACCAAGGACCAGATCGCCAGCGTCAGCAAGATCTTCGGCCTGATCATGACCCTGGTGGGTGCCGGTTTCGGCGGCCTGCTGATTGTGCGCTTCGGCATCTTGCCGATCCTGTTCATCGGCGGCGTGGCGTCGGCGGCGACCAACATCCTGTTCCTGATGCTCGCCGACATGGGCGCCAACCTGCAGATGCTGATCGTCACCATCTCGCTGGACAACTTCAGCTCGGGCCTGGCCACCTCGGCGTTTGTCGCCTACCTGTCGAGCCTGACCAACCTGAAGTTCTCGGCGACCCAGTACGCCCTGCTCAGCTCGATCATGCTGCTGTTGCCGCGGCTGATCGGCGGCTATTCAGGGGTCATGGTCGAGAAGTTCGGCTACCACGACTTCTTCCTGATCACCGCCCTGCTTGGCGTGCCGACCCTGATCCTGATCGCCCTGCAATGGCGCCAGGAGCGCGGCAAGCCAGAGCCGGTCGAGCACCAGGTTGCAGAACGCCCCTGAACCGCGCTGAGGCTATCGCCGGGATTACTCCGGGATAGCCTCTGGCAGGTTGCTGGAAGCGCTCAGAACGACCCTCAGCGGCCATAGCGCAAGAATCCCCGCAGCGCCCGCCGCCAGGGCGAAGTGCACCAGGCTGGCACCCGCGCCGAGCATCGCCAGCAACGCCCCGCCAAGGCCCAGCAGGGCAATGGTGATCATCCCCAGCATCGCCGACACCAGGCCCTTGCTCTGCTCGCTGGAAAACAGCGTCATGCGGTACAGCACCGCGTTGGCGATGCCCAGGCCCAGGGCGTACACCGACAGGCCGGCCACCAGGCTCAGCACCGAAGGCAGCAGCCAGGTGCCGAGCATCATGCCCAGCAAACCGATCAGGAACGGCCACAGCGCCCGCCGTACCAGGGTAGTCAGCGCGTAGCGGTCGGCGATGCGGTTGATGATCAGGTTGCCGAGGATCAACCCGCCGAACACTGGCAATTGCCACAGGGCGTAATCCAGGGTGCTCAGGCCCTCGTCATGGATCAGCAGCACCGGCGACAGGCCGATCCAGCCGATCAGCGGCAGGCCGACCAGACCCAGGGCAGCGCTGCCGGCGACAAAGCGGCGGTTGCTCAGCAGTTGCCCGTAGCCTGCCAGCAACGGCAGCAGGTGGATCGGCTGGAACGCCAGGCGTGAGCCGTCGCGGCGCTCGACGCCAAGGGTTTCCGGCATGAACCGGTACAGGGCAAACCAGGCCAGCACCGCCGCCGCGCCGAACAGCACGAACAGCCAGCGCCAGGACACCCACTCCAGCAACAGGGTGCCGACCAATGGCCCGAGCAGCGGCGAGAGCAAGGCAATATTGGCCAGCAAGGCCATCATCCGCACCGCGTCGGCCTCGCTGAACGCCTCGTTGAGCGCCGGGTAGCTGACGGTCACGACAAAGCCCAGGCCGATGCCCTGCAGCAGGCGCAGCAGGTTGAACAACTCGATGCCCTGCACCCAGAAGGTAGCGATGCAGGCCAGGCAGAAGAACGCGCAGCCACCCAGCAGCAGCGGTCGCCGCCCGTAACGGTCGGCCAGCGGGCCGATCAGCCATTGCAGGACAACGCCGCCAAGCAGGTAGAGGTTCAGAGCGTGGGGAATGAATTCGGGGCTGGCGTTCAGGTCACCGACCACCACCGGCATCGCCGGCATTACCACGTCACTGGCGAGGTAAGTGAGCAGTTCGAACAGCGCCAGGGTCATGGCGAAACAAAACGCCCGCAACGGCGTGATGTTGATCAGGGGGGTAAGCATGATAAGACCGGGCAAACAGAAGTAAGCGAGCCTATATGCCAGAAAGCACCGGGCGCAGGTAGCGCGAAGACGTGAACAAGTGTAATGACTGCTGAAAGCATCGCGGGGCAAGCCCGCTCCTGCAGCATTGTGCAGGAGCGGGCTTGCCCCGCGATGGCCTCGGTCGTTACTGCACCGCCGCTTCCTGCACCACGCGGATCACCCGCTGCGGAAAGGGAATGTCGATGCCTTCGGCCTTGAGGCGGTCACGGGCATGCTCGTTGAGCATGAACAGCACGTCCCAGTAGTCGGCGGTGTTGACCCAGATGCGCAGCGATACCGTGATCGAGCTGTCGCCCAGGGTCGAAATCACTGCCTGTGGCGCCGGGTCCTGGTGCACCCGCGGGTCCTGGGCCAGTTCCAGCAGCACGTTGCGGGCCTTTTGCAGGTCGGCGTCGTAGTCCACGCCCACATCGAACACCACCTTGCGCGTCGGCTGGCGGTTGGTGTTGGTGATGATGCCGTTGGACAGGCTGCCATTAGGCAGGATCACGGTCTTGTTGTCGCCGGTGCGCAGCACAGTGTGGAAGATCTGGATGCTGTCGACGGTACCCGCAACCCCCTGGGCTTCGATCCAGTCACCGATGCGGAACGGGCGGAACAGCAAAATCAATACGCCACCGGCGAAGTTGGCCAGGCTGCCCTGCAGCGCCAGGCCGATAGCCAGGCCTGCGGCACCGATGGCGGCGACGAAGGAGGTGGTTTCGATGCCGATCATCGAGGCCACGCTGACAATCAGCAGGATCTTCAGGATGATGTTGGCCAGGCTGCTGATGAAGCCTTGCAGGGCCTGGTCGGCATTGCGCAGGGCCAGCAGTTTGCCCAGGCGGAAAGTGACTTTGTTGATCAGCCACCAGCCGATGGCCAGGGTCAGCAGCGCCAGCAACAGGCGGCTGCCGTATTCCATGATCAGCGGAAGCCAGGTTTGCGAAGCCTTGACCAGCTGGTCGACCTCAGCGTTGAAATCCATCGTATGTTCTCCTGATGCCGAGCGGCAAAGAGCTGAAAAAGACCTGCCGCAAACGTTTCAGCGGCACCTCGGCCCTCGGACGCCAAAAAGGCGCCAAGGTTCCGGGCGCCGTGATTTCAGTCGCGGAAATTGTTGAACTGCAGGGGCATGCCGAACTCTTTGGCGCGCAGGGCGGCGATCGCTTCTTGCAGGTCGTCGCGCTTCTTGCCGGTGACGCGCACCTGCTCGCCCTGGATGGCGGCCTGGACCTTGAGCTTGGCGTCCTTGATGTGGGCGACGATCTTCTTCGCCAGTTCTTTATCGATACCCTCTTTGAGCACCGCTTCCTGCTTCATGACCTTGCCCGAAGCGAAGGCGTCCTTCACTTCCAGGCACTGCACGTCGATCTTGCGCTTGACCAGGGCCAGCTTGAGGATCTCGATCATCGCTTCGAGCTGGAACTCGGCCTCGGCGGTCAGGTTGACGGTCAGTTCCTTTTCCTTGAACTCGAAGCTGCCCTTGCCCTTGAGGTCATAGCGACGGTCCAGGTCCTTGACCGCGTTTTCCACGGCGTTGGTGACTTCGTGCTTGTCCAGTTCCGATACCACGTCGAACGACGGCATACCTTTTCTCCAAAAAATAAAGGCACCCTCGCGGCTCTGCTGAAAGAGCGCGATGGAGCGCGCAGGGTTTGACGGTTAAAATACCGGATCATTATAACGGTTGCGAAACGCTGATGAGCAGCACCTGGCATATTCTCGGCGCCGGCAGTCTGGGCAGCCTCTGGGCCTGCCGGCTGGCCCGCGCCGGCAAACCGGTCCGGCTGATCCTGCGCGACAAGGCGCGGCTGCAGGCCTATGAAGCCGCAGGCGGCCTGACCCTGGTTGAACAGGGCAAGGCGCAGTTACAGGCGATCCCCGCACAACTGGCCGACGACCACACGCCGATCCACCGCTTGCTGGTGGCCTGCAAGGCCTACGACGCCGAACAGGCGGTGGCGCAACTGGCGCCGCGCCTGGCTAAAGATGCCGAGCTGATCCTGCTGCAGAACGGCCTGGGCAGCCAGGAAGCGGTGGCCAACCGCGTACCCCACGCCCGCTGCGTGTCCGCCTCGAGCACCGAAGGCGCGTTCCGCGAGCAGGACTGGCAGGTGAATTTCGCCGGGCACGGCTTCAACTGGCTAGGCGATCCGGCCAACCCCGGCGCCCCGGACTGGCTCGATGACCTGGACGACGCCGGCATTCCCCACCAGTGGACCCCGGACATCCTCACCCGCCTGTGGCGCAAACTGGCGCTCAATTGTGCGATCAACCCGCTGACCGTGCTGCATGACTGTCGCAATGGCGGCCTGCAGGCGCATCAGTGCGAAGTCGCGACCCTGTGCGCCGAACTTGCCGAGCTGCTGCAATACTGCGGCCAGCCGCAAGCGGCCGAGGGCCTGGTCGATGAAGTGGAACGGGTGATCCATGCCACGGCGGCCAACTACTCTTCCATGTACCAGGATGTTCGCCACGGCCGGCGCACCGAAATCCACTACCTGCTCGGCCATGCCTGCCGCACCGCCAGCCGCCACGGCCGGCAGCTGCCGCACCTGGAACGGCTGTACCGGCGCCTGGTCGAACACCTGAACACGCGCGGATTGCCCAGCGACTGAGCACGGCGCTACCCTGCCCCTTCACCTACAGACCGGGACTACGCCTTTCACATGACTTTGCGCGAACGCCTGGAGAACCTGCCGGTCGGCCAGAAGTTGCTGGCCGCCCTGCTGGTGCTGCTGATCACTATCCTGCTGGTGGCCAACCTGACTTTTATCAGCGCCGCCTACTGGATTTCCCAGGAGAGCATGGCCCCGCAGGCCCTGCAGACCATTGGCCGGCTGGTGTCCAACCCGCAACTGGCGCAACAGGCCAGCGATTCGCCGGAGGCCGCCAAGGCCCTGCTCAAGGAACTCGACAGCTACACCCCGCTGCGCGCCGCCGCCCTGTACGGCAGCGACGGCAAGATGCTTGCGCAATTGCAGCACGGCGAAGCCCTGCCGTTGCCCAAGCGCTACCGCAACATCGACAACTGGCGCCTGACCGAATTTCGCAGCACGCAACTGGTGAGCCTGCCGCGCGCGGGCGGCCCGCCCGGCCATCTGCTGCTGGTGGCCAGCAGCGAGCTGCCGATGGCCTTCTACACCGGCACCCTGACCGCCAGCCTGGGCATCCTGGTGTTCAGCATCCTGCTGTGGATGATCATCGCCCGGCAGATCAAACGCCTGATCACCCAGCCGATCTACCAGCTTGAAGAACTCTCGCGCCAGGTCACCCGCGAAGAAAACTACGCCCTGCGCGCCAAGCGCGGCAACGATGACGAGATCGGCAGCCTGGCCGACGCCTTCAACACCATGCTCTCGCGCATCGAAGCCCGCGAGCAGCAGCTCAAGCGCACCCGCGACGAATTCCAGGACGCCTACGACCAGGCCCAGGGCCTGGCCGAAGAAACCCGCCACACCAACCGCAAACTGGAGCTGGAAGTCCAGGTGCGCAGCAAGATCGAGAAAAAACTCACCGGTTTTCAGAACTATCTCAACAGCATCATCGACTCCATGCCCTCGGCGCTGATCGCCCTCGATGAGCAGCTCTATGTCACCCAGTGGAACCAGGAAGCCAGCGCGCTCTCTGGAACGCCGCTAGACGAAGCGCTGAACCAGCCGATATTCCTCGCCTTCGAACCACTCAAGCCGTTTTTACCGCAGCTCAAGGAGAGCGTCGAGAAGCACCGGGTGGCGAAGATCGAGCGGGTAACCTGGACCAAGGACGACGACGCCCGCCACTATGCCCTGACCTTTTACCCACTGATGGGCGGTGGCGGCCGCGGCGTGGTGATCCGCATCGACGACATCACCCAGCGCCTGTCGCTGGAAGAGATGATGGTGCAGTCGGAGAAGATGCTCTCGGTCGGCGGCCTGGCGGCGGGCATGGCCCACGAGATCAACAACCCGCTGGGCGCCATCCTGCACAACGTGCAGAACATTCGCCGGCGGCTATCGCCGGACCTTGCCAAGAACCTCGAACAGGCCGACGAGATCGGCATCGACCTGCCGACCGTCAACCGCTACCTGCAAAGCCGCGAAGTGCCGCAGTTGCTCGACGGCATCCAGCAGGCCGGCGCCCGCGCGGCAAAAATCGTTACCCACATGCTCAGCTTCAGCCGGCGCAGCAACCGCCAGTTGGCGCCTTGTGATTTGCCGGCGCTGATCGACCAGGCGGTGGAAATTGCCGGCAACGACTTTGACCTGACCATCGGCTTCGACTTCAAGGGCCAGGCCATCGTCCGCCAGTTCGACCCCAACCTGGGCCCGGTGCCGTGCACCGCCAACGAACTGGAACAGGTGTTGCTCAACCTGCTGAAAAACGCCGCCCAGGCCATTCACCTGCGCCCGGACGACAGCGAACCCGGGCGCATCACCCTGCGCACCCGGCTCAACCCGCCGTGGGCGGAGATCCAGGTCGAGGACAACGGCATCGGCATGCCCGAAGCCGTGCGCAAACGCACCTTCGAGCCGTTCTTCACCACCAAGGAAATCGGCCAGGGCACGGGCCTGGGCCTGTCGGTGTCGTATTTCATCATCACCAACAATCACAAGGGGCAGATGGAAGTGCAATCGGCACCCGGACAGGGCACCTGCTTCACCTTGCGCCTGCCACTTGCCCCCCTGAAAACGGAGTCTTGAGCATGGGTTTTCGTTTGTCGAAGATCTACACCCGCACCGGCGACAAAGGTGAAACCGGCCTGGGCGATGGCCGCCGCGTGCCCAAGGACCACCCGCGGATCGAAGCGATTGGCGAGGTCGATAGCCTCAACAGCCAGCTGGGCCTGTTGCTGGCCGGGTTGGCCGAACAGGGCCTGGATGAGCTCAGTGAAGTGCTGGCGCCGTGTCAGCACCGGTTGTTCGATCTGGGCGGGGAACTGGCGATGCCTGCTTACCAGGCGTTGAACAGTGCAGAAGTGGAACGCCTGGAGGCGGCAATCGACCGCTGGAACGAAGAGCTGGGGCCGCTGGAGAACTTCATTCTGCCCAGTGGTTCGGCGCTGATCGCCCAGGCCCACGTGTGCCGCAGCCTGGCCCGCAGTGCCGAGCGGCGCTGCCAGCAGTTGAACAGTGTCGAGCCGCTGGCCGGGGTGGGCCTGGCGTATATCAATCGGTTGTCGGATTTGCTGTTTGTCGCGGCGCGCTTGATAGCACGGCGTCAGGGAGTGGCCGAGGTGTTGTGGCAGGCTGCGGCCAAGCCTTGATGGCCTCATCGCGGGTCAAGCCCGCTCCCACAGAACAGGCTTGCCTCGCGATCAAATCAGAGCTCAGGCCAGAACGCGCGGATCCCCGCCACACCCTGAGCGCCATGCTGCCAGGCCTTTTCCTGCTCGGCAGCGCCCACGCCACCAAGCAGATAGACAGGCTTGCTGAAGCCTTCGATCAGTTGCTGCGCCTGGTCCCAGCCCAGTGGCACGGCATCCGGATGGGTCTGGGTCGCCTGCACCGGCGACAGGGTGACAAAATCCACGCCCATCTGCTCGGCCAACGCCAGTTCTTCAGCGTTATGACACGACGCCGCCAGCCAGCGCTGCCTGGGGAACGGCCGGCCTTTGCTGGCGTACTTGCGCAACTGCTCAGAGGTCAGGTGCCAACCGGCCGCCGGGAAGTCGCCGAGCCATTCCAGCGGGCCCTTGAGCATCAACTGCGCCTTGCCCGCGCACAGACCGACCGCATCCACCGCGACATCGCGGTATTTGGGGTCGTACATGTTCGGCGCACGTAGTTGTACCAGCTTGATTCCGTCGGCAATGGCCTTCTGGATGCCTCGCAACATCTGCGGGACTTCCAGCCCCTCGGGAGTAATCAGGTATTGCCCCGGCAAACGCGCGGCGGCAACGATTGGCTGGTTGGCTTCAGGGAAGTCGTAGTCCGGCAACTCCCGCGCAGTCACCCAGGCCAGCGGCTGGCCTTCGGCGCCATGGGGTTCGCCGCTAAAGCCGTTAACGTCCCAGACATCCAGCAGCACCTGCTTGTCCGGGTAATCGTGCTTGACCTTGATCAGCGGCCGCGCCGCAGTGACAACGATGCCCAGCTCTTCATGAAGCTCACGAGCCAGGGCCACTTCGACCGCTTCGCCGTCTTCGACCTTGCCACCGGGAAATTCCCACAGGCCGCCCTGGTGCTGGCTGTCAGCGCGGCGGGCAATCAGGATGCGTCCGTCGGTGCCGCGGATGACCGCGGCGGCTACATGCACACGTTTCACCCTTCACGCTCCGCCAGGCCAGCTTGTTGCCAGGCCTGGAAGGCTGGCCACTGGTAGATGGTCTCGATATAGGCCGCCGCACCTGCCGGCACTTCGACCCGGTAGGTGCGCAGGCGCACGGCAATCGGGGCAAAGAAGGCATCGGCCAGGCTCAGGCTGCCGAACAGGTAAGGGCCAGCCTCTTTGGCTGCCAGGCGGCATTCGGACCACAGCGCGACGATGCGGTCGATATCGACCTGCACGTCCAGCGGCATGCTTTCCAGCGCTTGATCGCGAGACAGGTCGAACGGCATGTTGCCACGCAGGGCGAAGAAGCCGCTGTGCATCTGCGCGCAAGCCGAACGGGCCTGGGCACGGGCAGCGACATCGGTAGGCCAGAGGTTGGCTTGAGGGTGACGCTCGGCCAGGTATTCGGCAATCGCCAGGGAGTCGGCAATCACCCCGTGCTCGCTCTTGAGCAGCGGTACCTTGGCGGTGGGCGAATGCTCGAGCAGGCGCTGGCGGGTGTCAGGCTGGTTGAGCTTGATCAGGGTTTCATCGTAAGTAGCACCGGCCAGCTCAAGAGCCAGGGCGGCGCGCAGCGACCAGGAGGAGTACAGCTTGTCGCCGATGATCAGGTGGTAGCTCATGGTTCGGCTCCATCAGGGGCTTTTCGCGGGTCAAGCCCGCTCCCACAGTGGCTTTGTGGGAGCGGGCTTGACCCGCGATGAGGTTAGGTACGGTATTCAGCGTTGATTTTCACGTACTCGTGGGACAGGTCGGTGGTCCAGATGGTTTCGCTGCACTGGCCACGGCCCAGCTCGATACGGATGGTGATTTCTTCACGGGCCATGACTGCCGAGCCCTGGGCTTCGGTGTAGCTGGCGCTGCGCCCGCCCTGGCTGGCGATGCACACATCACCCAGGTAAACGTCGATCAGGCTGACGTCCAGGTCCGGTACACCGGCCCGGCCGACCGCGGCGAGGATCCGGCCCCAGTTCGGGTCGGAGGCGAACAGTGCGGTCTTGATCAGCGGCGAGTGGGCCACGGCATAGCCGACGTCCAGGCACTCCTGATGGTTGCCGCCGCCGTTGACTTCAACAGTGACGAATTTGGTCGCACCTTCGCCGTCGCGGACGATGGCCTGGGCGACTTCCATGCACACCTCGAACACGGCTTTTTTCAGCGCTTCGAACAGCGGGCCGCTGGCTTCGCTGACTTCGGCGACATCGGCCTTGCCGGTGGCAATCAGCATGCAGCAGTCGTTGGTGGAGGTATCGCCGTCGATGGTGATGCGGTTGAACGACTTGTTGGCGCCGTCGAGGATCAGGTCCTTGAGCACCGCCGGGGCCACCTTGGCGTCGGTGGCGATGTAACCGAGCATGGTCGCCATGTTCGGGCGGATCATGCCCGCGCCTTTGCTGATGCCGGTGACGGTGATGGTCACGCCGTCATGCTGGAACTGGCGGCTGGCGCCTTTAGGCAGGGTGTCGGTGGTCATGATGCCGGTGGCGGCAGCAGCCCAGTTGTTTTCCGACAAGTCATCGATGGCTGCCTGCAGGGCGCTTTCGATCTTCTCGACCGGCAGCGGCTCGCCGATCACGCCGGTGGAGAATGGCAGCACGGCACTGGCGTCGACGCCAGTCAGCTCGGCCAGCTTGGCGCAGGTGCGCTCGGCCGCAGCCAGGCCTGGCGCGCCGGTGCCGGCGTTGGCGTTGCCGGTGTTGGTCAGCAGGTAGCGCACGGTACCCTGTACGCGCTGTTTGGCGAGGATCACCGGGGCGGCACAAAAGGCGTTCAGGGTAAACACGCCGGCGACGCTGGAGCCTTCGGCGCAGCGCATTACCACCACGTCCTTGCGCCCGGGGCGCTTAATGCCCGCAGAGGCGATGCCGAGTTCGAAACCTGGAACCGGGTGCAACGTTGGCAAAGGACCAAGACCAACAGCCATGAAAGCGCTCCTAGAAAAAAGGCACCGGGACAAGATTACCGGCGCTTGAGATGGAACAACGCCGCGACGGTCAGGACCAGTCGCGGCGCGGTGTTCAGATGTCAGCGAGGTACTACGGCGTGATGATCAGTCGATCTTGCCGTGGCACTGCTTGAACTTCTTGCCCGAACCGCACCAGCATGGCTCGTTGCGGCCCAGCTTCTGCTCGTTGCGCACAGGCGCGGCGGCCACGGCAACGTCAGCACCGTCTTCCTGCGGTTCAGCTTCAAGGCCCGGGGCCTCGGCGTGCTGGAACTGCATGCGCGCAGCCAGCTCTTCGGCTTCGCGGCGCAGACGGGCCTCTTCCTCGACCGGATCTTCGCGGCGCACCTGAACGTGCGAGAGCACGCGGATGGTGTCGCGCTTGATCGAATCGAGCAGCTCCTGGAACAGGTTGAACGACTCGCGCTTGTACTCCTGCTTCGGGTTCTTCTGCGCATAGCCGCGCAGGTGGATACCGTGGCGCAGATGGTCCATGGTCGACAGGTGGTCTTTCCACAGGTCGTCGAGCACACGCAGCAGGATCTGCTTCTCGAAGGTACGCAGGGCTTCGGCGCTGGCCTGCTCTTCCTTCTCGTTGTAGGCCGCCAGCAGCTCGGTCATGAGCTTGGCACGCAGGGTTTCTTCGTACAGATGGTCGTCTTCGTCGAGCCATTGCTGAATCGGCAGCTTGACCCCGAAATCGCTGGCCAGGGCCGCTTCCAGGCCGGCCACGTCCCACTGCTCGGGCAGCGATTGCGGCGGAATGTGCTGGGCGACGGTGACGTCGAGCACTTCCTGGCGGAAGTCGGCGATGGTGTCGCCAATGTTGTCGGCTGCCAGCAGGCTGTTACGCATGTGGTAGATGACTTTACGCTGTTCGTTGGCGACGTCGTCGAACTCGAGCAACTGCTTGCGAATGTCGAAGTTGCGGCCTTCGACCTTGCGCTGGGCTTTTTCGATGGCGTTGGTGACCATGCGGTGTTCGATGGCTTCACCGGACTGCATGCCCAGGGCCTTCATGAAGTTCTTCACCCGGTCAGAGGCGAAGATACGCATCAGGCTGTCTTCCAGCGACAGGTAGAAACGGCTCGAACCCGGGTCGCCCTGACGACCGGAACGGCCACGCAGCTGGTTGTCGATACGGCGCGATTCGTGACGCTCGGAAGCAATCACGTGCAGGCCACCGGACTCGATCACCTGCTGGTGACGCTTCTGCCAGTCGGCCTTGATCTGCGCGACCTGCTCGGCGGTCGGGCTGTCCATGGCGGCGACTTCGACTTCCCAGTTACCGCCCAGGAGGATGTCGGTACCGCGACCGGCCATGTTGGTGGCGATGGTCAGCGCACCCGGGCGACCGGCCTGGGCAATGATCTCGGCTTCTTTTTCGTGGTACTTGGCGTTCAGGACCTTGTGATCGATGCCTTCCTTCTGCAGCAGGTTGGACATGTGCTCGGAGGTTTCGATGGTCGCGGTGCCCACCAGGACCGGACGGCCCTGGGTCATGCTTTCCTTGATGTCGGCGATGATCGCCTGGTACTTCTCATCGGCGGTCAGGTACACCAGGTCGTTGAAGTCCTTACGGGCCAACGGCTTGTTCGGCGGGATCACCATCACGTTGAGGCCGTAGATCGACTGGAACTCGAACGCTTCGGTGTCGGCGGTACCGGTCATGCCCGACAGTTTGTTGTACAGGCGGAAGTAGTTCTGGAAGGTGGTCGAGGCCAGGGTCTGGCTCTCGGCCTGAATGTTCAGGTTCTCTTTCGCTTCGATCGCCTGGTGCAGACCTTCGGACAGACGACGGCCCGGCATGGTACGCCCGGTGTGTTCGTCGATCAGCAGGATCTGGCCGTCCTGGACGATGTACTCAATGTTGCGATGGAACAGCTTGTGCGCGCGCAGGCCGGCGTAGACGTGGGTCAGCAGGCCCAGGTTGTGCGCCGAGTAGAGGCTCTCGCCCTCGGCCAGCAGGCCGACCTGGGTGAGCATCTCTTCGATGAACTGGTGGCCGGCTTCGTTGAGTTCAACCTGACGGCTCTTCTCGTCGATGCTGTAGTGGCCTTCCTGGGTAACCTGGCCCTCGACTTCCTCGATGTGCTGCTTGAGGCGCGGGATCAGCTTGTTGATCTCGATGTACAGCTTGGAGCTGTCTTCGGCCTGGCCAGAGATGATCAGCGGGGTACGGGCTTCATCGATGAGGATGGAGTCGACTTCGTCGATCACGGCGAAATTCAGCTCGCGCTGGAATTTCTCTTCCATGCTGAAGGCCATGTTGTCGCGCAGGTAGTCGAAACCGAATTCGTTGTTGGTGCCGTAGGTGATGTCGGCGGCATAGGCAATGCGCTTCTCTTCCGGCGGCTGGAACGGTGTGACGACACCGACGGTCAGGCCGAGGAATTCGTACAGCGGACGCATCCAGTTGGCGTCGCGGCGGGCCAGGTAGTCGTTCACCGTGACCACGTGCACACCTTTGCCCGACAAGGCATTGAGGTACACGCCCAGGGTTGCGACCAAGGTCTTGCCTTCACCGGTACGCATTTCTGCGATCATGCCTTCGTGCAAGGTCATGCCGCCGATCAGCTGCACATCGAAGTGACGCATGCCCATGACCCGCTTGCCCGCTTCACGGGCGACCGCGAAGGCTTCAGGCAACAGCTGGTCGAGGGTCTCGCCTTTGGCCAGGCGCTCTTTGAACGCTGCGGTCTTGGCGCGCAGCTGCTCGTCCGAGAGGGCCACCATCTGCTCTTCGAAGGCATTGACGATCTGTACCGTCTTGAGCATGCGTTTGACTTCACGCTCGTTCTTGCTTCCAAAAAGTTTTTTTAACAAAGGCGCAAACATATCGGCAGGATCTTCCACACGTGGGGATGGAGGGCGGCCCCGTAAGTCGCCCGTGCAGCCCTAATGGCCGCATGCGAACGAGCATTCTACCCGGAAACGATGGTGAGGAAAGTGGCGGATTTCCACGATGCTGGCACAGCGCTTTGACGGGGCATGGTTAAAATAAGGCCTTTTTCGCCAACTTCAAGCCATTGCAACATGAAGTTTTACCCTCGCAGCGCAAACAGGGCCTGCCTGTGGCGATCTGCTAAGATGGCAGCTCTGTAACTTCAGGTGTCCCTTCATGGCTTTTCGCCCCTCGCCAGCCCGCGCTCCCGCTGTCCTTCTGCGCGAAGCCCGGCCGCTCAAAGCCCTGTTCAGCCAGGCCCAGCGCCTGGCGCAACTGCAGAAGCTGCTCGACAGCCAGCTGCAGCCGGCGGCCCGCGAACATTGCCACCTCGCTTCCTGGCGCGAGGGCACGCTGTTGTTGATCGTCACCGACGGCCACTGGGCCACCCGCCTGCGTTACCAGCAAAAACGCCTGCAACGCCAGCTGCAGACTCTGGAAGCCTTTGCCAGCCTGACGCGGATTTTGTTCAAGGTACAGCCACCGACCACCCAGAGCCGCGCGGCCGGGCACACCGCCGACCTGTCGAGCCGGGCGGCCGAAAGTATTCAGGCGACGGCTGAAGGCATCAGCGATCCGAAGCTGCGGGCGGCGCTGGAGCGGTTGGCCAGCCATGCGCGGGATAAGGATGCGGCGGACTCTTGAGGGTATTCCCAATGCGCCTGCTATCGCGGGGCAAGCCCGCTCCTACAGGGGCAACAGGCATAAAAAAGGCCACCCGAAGGTGGCCGAAAAAAACTAAAGAAGAGAGTGTTCGTACTTACACTGCCGCAACCGGACGCATGTAAGAGATCGGTGCCGTGCTGGCATCTTCGAAAGTCACCACTTCCCAGGCGTCTGTTTCCTCGATCAGCTTGCGCAGCAGCTGGTTGTTCAGCGCGTGTCCGGACTTGTAGCCCTTGAACTCGCCGATCAGGCTGTTGCCCAGCAGGTAGAGGTCGCCGATGGCGTCGAGGATCTTGTGCTTGACGAATTCGTCTTCGTAGCGAAGACCGTCTTCGTTGAGCACGCCGTCCTTGTCGACCACGATGGCGTTTTCCACACTGCCACCGAGTGCGAGGTTGTGCTTGCGCAGGTACTCGATGTCACTCATGAACCCGAAGGTACGGGCGCGGCTGACTTCCTTCACAAACGAGGTGCTGGAAAAGTCCACGCTGGCGCTTTGGGTCCGGTTGCGGAACACCGGGTGATCGAAATCGATCTCGAAACTCACCTTGAACCCGTCGAATGGCAGGAAAGTAGCGCGCTTGTCGCCGTCTTCCACTGTCACTTCGCGCAGGATGCGGATGAACTTCTTGGCTGCGTCCTGTTCTTCCAGGCCGGCAGATTGAATCAGGAATACAAAGGGCCCAGCGCTACCGTCCATGATCGGCACTTCGGACGCGGAGAGCTCGACGTAGGCGTTATCGATGCCCAGGCCAGCCATGGCCGAGAGCAAGTGCTCAACCGTGTCTACCTTGGTATCGCCGTTGACCAGTGTCGTCGACATGGTGGTCTCGCCGACGTTGGCCGCGCGGGCGGGAATTTCCACCACGGGGTCGAGGTCGGCACGGCGAAATACGATGCCGGTATCCACAGGTGCAGGTTTGAGGGTCAGGTAAACCTTTTCCCCGGAGTGCAGGCCGACACCTGTGGCACGGATAATATTCTTCAGGGTGCGTTGTTTAATCATGGCATTGGCCGCTTCAGCGCAAATTGCGAACTGGTATCAACAAAGGCTGAGGATAATACCAGACCCGGCCTTTGCTGAACACCAATCACCCTTATACCCCTGATAAATTTCATTAATCGGCCTGACGACGCAGGAATGCCGGGATGTCCAGGTAGTCCAGATCGTCTTGCGGATTAAGTTTTGCAGCCGCCGCAGCACCGGCGTGGGCCTGGTTGCGCATCACGGTCGGACGCTCCAGGTCACGGTAGTTAACCGACGACTCGTTGCGTACAGGGGCCGGAGCCGGGGTCTGCGCCGCAGCGGTCTGCATGGTGTTGTCGATAACCTTGACCGGCTTCTCGATTTTCGCACCCAGGCCAGTGGCAACCACGGTAACGTGCAGCTCGTCGCGCATGTCCGGATCGATAACGGTACCGACCTTGACCATGGCGTGATCGGATGCGAAGGCCTCGATGATGCTACCGACGTCCGAGTACTCACCCAGCGACAGGTCAGGACCTGCGGTGATGTTTACCAGGATGCCGCGAGCGCCCTGCAGGTTGACGTCTTCGAGCAGCGGGTTGCGGATGGCTGCCTCGGTCGCTTCACGTGCACGGTTAGGACCGCTGGCACAGCCGGTACCCATCATGGCCATGCCCATCTCGCTCATCACGGTACGCACGTCGGCGAAGTCGACGTTGATCATGCCCGGACGCTTGATGATGTCGGAGATACCGCGAACGGCACCGGCCAGTACGTCGTCAGCCTTGGCGAACGCCGACAGCAGGCTGGCGTCCTTGCCGAGGATGGTCAGCAGCTTCTCGTTGGGGATGGTGATCAGCGAGTCGACGCTGTCAGCCAGTGCACGGATGCCCTCGTCGGCAATCTGCATGCGCTTGCGGCCTTCGAACGGGAACGGCCGGGTCACCACGGCAACGGTGAGGATGCCCAGTTCCTTGGCCACTTCGGCGATGATTGGCGCCGCACCGGTACCGGTACCGCCGCCCATGCCGGTGGTGATGAACACCATGTTGGTGCCTTGCAGCACTTCAGCGATGCGCTCACGGTCTTCCAGCGCGGCCTGGCGGCCGACTTCCGGATTGGCCCCGGCACCCAGGCCCTTGGTCACGCCGGTACCCAGTTGCAGGATGGTGCGCGCGCCGATGTTTTTCAGCGCTTGAGCATCGGTGTTGGCGCAGATGAATTCGACGCCTTCGATGTTGCTCTTGACCATGTGATTGACGGCGTTGCCACCGCCGCCACCGACGCCGATCACTTTGATGACCGGACTTTGCGGGACGTTGTCTACGAGCTCGAACATTTTCCCTCTCCTTACAGTTCTCTAGTTTTTGCGCCTACTACTACTGCTTTGAAACTTTAAAAGTTGCCCTGGACCCAGCGTTTGAAGCGTTCGAACGCTGGAGCCTTCGGTTCATCGCCATAGCCGTTGTTGCTGCTGCTGATACCGGTCAGGGTCAAGCCGTCGGACTGCTTTTGCAGGCCGTAGGTCAAAAGGCCCACACCGGTGGAATAAATCGGGTTGCGCACCACATCGCTAAGGCCGCGAACACTGTGCGGCACGCCCAGGCGTACCGGCATGTGGAAGATTTCCTCGGCAAGTTCTACCGCGCCTTCCATTTTCGAGGTACCGCCGGTCAGGACGATGCCCGCCGGTACCAGGTCTTCGTAGCCGCTGCGACGCAGTTCGGCCTGGATCAGGGTAAAGAGCTCGTCGTAACGCGGCTCGACCACTTCGGCCAGGGCCTGGCGCGACAGTTCGCGCGGCGGACGGTCGCCGACGCTCGGCACCTTGATGGTTTCACCGGCGCCGGCCAGCTTGGCCAGGGCGCAGGCGTAACGGATCTTGATCTCTTCGGCGTATTGGGTCGGGGTACGCAGGGCCATGGCGATGTCGTTGGTCACCTGGTCGCCGGCAATCGGGATCACCGCGGTGTGACGGATCGCGCCTTCAGTGAAGATGGCGATGTCGGTGGTGCCGCCACCGATGTCGACCAGGCACACGCCAAGCTCTTTCTCGTCATCGGTCAGCACCGAGTAAGCCGAGGCCAGTTGCTCGAGGATGATGTCGTCGATTTCCAGGCCGCAGCGACGCACGCACTTTTCGATGTTCTGCGCGGCATTGACGGCGCAGGTGACCACGTGGACCTTGGCTTCCAGACGCACGCCGGACATGCCCAGTGGCTCGCGCACGCCTTCCTGGTTGTCGATCACGTAGTCCTGCGGCAGGGTGTGCAGGACCCGCTGGTCGGCCGGAATGGCCACGGCCTGGGCGGCGTCGAGCACGCGCTCAAGGTCGGCGGCGCTGACTTCACGGTCGCGGATGGCGACGATGCCGTGGGAGTTCAGGCTGCGGATGTGATTGCCGGCAACACCGACGAACGCCGAGTGGATCCGGCAGCCAGCCATCAGCTGGGCCTCTTCGACCGCACGCTGGATCGACTGCACGGTGGACTCGATATTGACCACCACGCCCTTCTTCAGCCCGCGCGATGGGTGGGTGCCGATACCGACGATTTCCAGGGTGCCGTCGGCGGCGACTTCGCCCACCAGTGCCACGACCTTGGAGGTGCCGATATCCAGCCCGACGATCATTTTGCCGCTATGCGCATTTGCCATGGGTCCTGCCTCTCTCTAATTCTTCGCAACGGCGGGTTGGGCCGTCGTCGGTGCATTCGGTTCCCGCCAGCCAACAGCCAGGCCATTGGCATAACGCAGATCGATGCGGGCGATGTTCGTGATCTGTTCTTTGAGTGTCTTGTCGTAAATGGCAATGAAGCGGCGCATCTTTTCCACCAGATGATCGCGTCCCAGCAGCAGTTCGATACCTGGCCCGGCGCTACCGGCACCGGTGGTCAGGAACCAGCTGCCGCGCTCGCGCAACTCCAGCCGGGCAATCGAAAAGCCCATCGGCCGCAACATCTGGCTCAGGACCTGATATTGCTGCATTACTTTTTGCTGCGCCCGCTGCGGCCCGAACAGCTGCGGCAGGTGCTCGTAGTTGGCCAGTTCACGCGGGGTAAAGGCCTGGCCCTGGTTATTGAGCAAGGCTTCGTCACCCCAGCGCGCGACCGGCAACTGTTCTTCCAGGCGGATCACCACTTCATCCGGCCACACCCGGCGCACTTCGGCGTGGGCGATCCAGGGCATCTGCTCCAGTTCCGCGCGCATGCTCGCCAGGTCGACGGTGAAGAAGCTCGCTGCTACGTAGGGGGCGATCCGCTGCTGCACCGCCTGCTGGCTGATGTAGCTGAGGTCGCCCTGTACGGCGATCTTGGTAATCGGCCGATCGGCGTACGGCATCAGGCGCTGGGCACCTTCGTAGGCGCCAAAACCTGCGACGACCAGCAGCACCGGCCACAGCAGGCGCTTGAACACGCTGAAGTTGGCCTTGGGAAGGCGCGCCGACAGTGGCTCCTTGGCCACCATCCGGCTGGCACCACGCGGCACCGGCTTGTTACGGCCGGGGGCGGGTTGCTGATGACGTAACATCGCGCCTTGCATGGGCTTAACCTCGCGCCGGGGCGCTTGCCGCCAGGATCGCCAGCACCAACTGCTGGAAGTCCAGGCCGGCCGCGCGTGCCGCCATCGGGACCAGGCTGTGATCAGTCATGCCTGGTGCGGTGTTGACCTCGAGCAGCCAGAAACGCCCCTGCTCGTCCTGCATCACGTCCAGGCGGCCCCAGCCGGCGATGCCGATGGCGTCGCAGGCACGGGCAGTCAGGTCGATCAGCTCTTGTTCCTTGGCCGCGTCCAGGCCGCACGGGATGCGGTACTGGGTATCGTTGGCAATGTACTTGGCGTCGTAGTCATAGAAGGTGTGCGGCGTGCCCAGGGCAATCGGCGGCAACACCTGGCCACGCAGGGTCGCGACGGTGAACTCCGGACCATGAATCCATTGTTCGACCAACACTTGCGAATCGTAGGTAGCGGCGTCCTTCCAGGCGGCGATCAATTCGTCGACACCCTGCACTTTCGCCATACCGATACTGGAACCTTCATGGGCCGGTTTGACGATCAAAGGGAAGCCCAGTTCCGCACCTGCAGAAATACAGTCGGCTTCGCTGCTCAGCACCGCGTGGCGCGGGGTCGGAATCCCCAGGCTGTGCCAGACCTGCTTGGTCCGCAGCTTGTCCATGGCCAGTGCCGAAGCGAGGATGCCGCTGCCGGTATAAGGGATGCCCAGGCACTCCAGCAAGCCCTGCATGCTGCCGTCTTCACCGCCACGGCCGTGGAGGATGATGAAGGCGCGGTCGATCTTCTCGCTCAGTAGGCGCTGCAGCAGATCGTCACCGACGTCGATGGCGACCACATCGACACCGGCGCTGGTCAGCGCCTGGATGACTGCGGCGCCGGATTTCAGCGAAACCTCGCGCTCGGCGCTCTTGCCGCCGTACAGCACGGCAACGCGGCCGAAGGCTTTCGGGTCGATGGTCGAGTGCAAAGTGGCGTATGCGTTATCAGTCATTTCGACTTCCCCTGACTGGCAACAGCACCAGCGAACAACGGACTCTTGAGTAATTGCGGGGCCAGGCCACCGATGTCACCGGCACCCTGGCACAGCAGGATGTCGCCAGCGCGCAGCAGCGGCTTGACCAGCGGCGCCAGCTCGATGCCGCGCTCGATGTAGATCGGGTCGAGCTGGCCGCGCTGGCGGATGCTGTGGCACAGCTGACGGCTGTCGGCACCGGGGATCGGCTCTTCGCCGGCCGGATAGACTTCCATCAGCAGCAGTACGTTGGCGTCGGCCAGGACCTGGACGAAATCGTCGTAGAGGTCGCGGGTGCGGCTGTAACGGTGCGGCTGGTAAACCATCACCAGGCGCCGCTCAGGCCAGCCACCGCGCACGGCCTTGATCACCGCCGCGACTTCGGTCGGGTGGTGGCCGTAGTCGTCGACCAGCATCACGCTGCCGCCCTCTACCGGCAGTTCGCCGTAGACCTGGAAGCGCCGCCCTACCCCCTGGAACCCCGAAAGGCCCTGGACAATGGCTTCATCGCTGATGCCCTCGTCGGTGGCAATGGCGATGGTCGCCAGGGCGTTGAGCACGTTGTGATTGCCCGGCATGTTGACCGACACGTCCAGCGGCTCGCGATCGCGGCGCAGCACGGTGAAGTGGGTCTGCATGCCCGACTGGCGGACATTGATCGCGCGCACGTCGGCTTCTTCGCTGAAGCCATAGGTGACCGCCGGCCGCTTGACCTGCGGGAGGATCTCGCGCACCACCGGATCGTCCAGGCACATCACCGCCAGCCCGTAGAACGGCAGGTTGTGGAGGAACTCGACGAAGGTTTTCTTCAGTTTGTTGAAGTCGCCTTCGTAGGTCGCCATATGGTCGGCGTCGATGTTGGTGACCACCGCCACCAGCGGCTGCAGGTGCAGGAAGCTGGCGTCGCTTTCATCGGCTTCGGCGATCAGGTAGCGGCTGGTGCCGAGCTGGGCATTGGTGCCGGCTGCATTGAGGCGGCCACCGATGACGAAGGTCGGGTCCAGGCCACCGGCGGCGAACACCGAGGCCAGCAGGCTGGTGGTGGTGGTCTTGCCATGGGTACCGGCAACGGCGATGCCGTGGCGGTAGCGCATCAGCTCGGCGAGCATCTCGGCCCGCGGCACCACCGGAATGCGCCGCTCAAGGGCGGTGGCGACTTCCGGGTTGGCGGTGTTGATGGCGCTCGAGACCACCAGCACATCGGCGCTGGCGGCGTTCTCGGCACGGTGACCGATGAAGATCTGCGCACCGAAGGATTCCAGACGCTCGGTGACCGGCGAGGTCTTGAGGTCGGAGCCCGACACCTGGTAACCCAGGTTCAGCAGCACTTCGGCAATACCGCACATGCCCACGCCGCCGATACCGACGAAGTGGATGCGACGGATACGGCGCATTTCCGGTTGTGGCATGGCTTTTTGATTCTCAACCATGGGCCACCTCCAGACAGATATCGACCACGGTGCGGGTGGCAGCGGGCTTGGCCAGTCGCCGGGCAGTGGCGGCCATGGTGGTGAGTTTTTCCGGTTGCATCAGCACCTCGTTCAGGCGTTCAGCGAGTTGCGCTGCGCCAGTTGTCGCTTGTGGCATCAGGAAGGCAGCGCCTTCACGGGCCAGATAATGGGCGTTGTGGGTCTGGTGGTCGTCGATGGCATGGGGCAAGGGCACCAGCATCGAGGGCAAGCCGGCCGCAGCCAGCTCGCTGACAGTCAGCGCACCCGCGCGGCAGACCACCAGATCAGCCCAGCCATAGGCATGGGCCATGTCCTTGATGAACGGCTCTACCTGAGCCTCGACACCCGCCTGGCGATAACGCTCGGCGGTAATCTGGTCGTGCTGCTTGCCAGCCTGGTGGAACACCTCGGGACGAATCTCCTGAGGCACCTGGGCCAGGGCCTGGGGCAGCAGCTTGTTCAGCGGTTCGGCACCCAGGCTTCCGCCGAGTACCAGCAAGCGAGGCCTGCGCGCGCCCAGGGGCTCGCGCAGGGTTTCCATGAACAGTTCGCTGCGCACCGGGTTACCGGTGGTGCGCAGTTTGTCCGACGCCGCGAAGGTGTCGGGGAAAGCTTCGCAGACTCGGCCAGCCAAGGGCACCAGCAGCCGATTGGCGGTACCGGCGCGGGCGTTCTGCTCGTGAATCACCACCGGCACGCCGCAGAGCTTGGCGGCAACGCCACCGGGGCCGGTCACGTAGCCACCAAAGCCGACCACGCAGACCGGCTTGAGCTGACGAATGATCCGCCGCGCCTGGAGCACGGCCTTGACCAGGGTGAACGGCGCCTTGAGCAACGACAGCTTGCTCTTGCCGCGCAGGCCGGTGACCTGGATCAGGTGCAATTGCAGACCTGCCTGGGGCACCAGCTCGTTCTCGATACCGCGGGGGGTGCCCAGCCAGTGCACGCTGAAGCCGCGTGCCTGGAATTCACGGGCGCAGGCCAGCGCCGGGAACACGTGGCCCCCGGTGCCACCAGCCATGATCAATACGTTCTTGCCGTTAGCGGCCATGATTCGGCTCCTCGGCAAAATCGCTTTCATCGAATTCGTGTTCTTCACTGCCCAGGTGCGTGCGGCTCTCCCACTCGATCCGTAGCAGCAAACCGACGCAGGCGCAGCAGATCACCAGCGAGCTACCGCCGTAACTGAGGAACGGCAGGGTCAGGCCCTTGGTCGGCAGCAGGCCGACGTTCACGCCGATGTTGATCAGGAACTGACCAATCCACAGGAAGGCCAGGCCGAAAGCCATGTAGGCGGCAAAGAACTGCTTGGCTTTTTCAGCCCACAGGCCGATGTACAGCGCGCGCACAGTGACGAACACAAACAGCGCCACGGTGACCAGCGAGCCGACCACGCCCAGTTCTTCGGCAAGCACCGAGAAGACGAAGTCGGTGTGCGCTTCGGGCAGGTAGAACTGCTTCTGCACGCTGTTGCCCAGGCCGACACCCAGCCACTCGCCGCGACCGAAGGCGATCAGCGCCTGGGTCAGCTGGTAGCCGGAGCCGAACTGATCCGACCAGGGGTCGGTAAAGGTGATCAAACGTGCCATCCGGTAGGGTTGGGCCTGGACCAGGATGAACACCGCCGCCACCGCCAGCACCACCATCAAGCTGAAACGGAACAGACCGACGCCACCAAGGAACAGCATCGCTGCCGCCGCGCCCATCATGACCACCGTGGCACCGAAGTCCGGCTCCATCAGCAGCAGGCCGGCCATTGGCAACAGCACGATGAACGGCTTGAAGAAGCCCATCCAGCTTTCGCGCACTTCCTGCTGGCGACGCACCAGGTAACCGGCCAGGTAAATGACCACGAAGACCTTGGCGATTTCCGAGGGCTGGACGTTGAAGAAGCTGAAGCCGATCCAGCGCATCGAGCCGTTCACTTCGCGGCCGATGCCCGGCACCAGTACCAGCACCAGCAGGCCGAAGGCGCCGACCAGCATGGTGAAGCCCATCTTCTGCCAGGTGGCGATCGGCACCATCATGGTGACGATGCAGGCAAAGACGCCGATGGCCACGTACACCAGGTGGCGAAACATGTGATACAGCGGGTTGCCCGACTGCGCCGCGGCGACTTCCGAGGACGCCGAGGTGATCATCACCAGGCCGAGGCCGAGCAGCGCCAGGCAACCGGCGAGCATGGCGAAATCGAGGTCGATGCCGCGACCGCTGATCAGCGGCGATGGATAAGGCTTGATGATGCCGAAGATCATGCCAGCCCTCCTGCGGCCTGGGCGAACAGGCGCCCACGCTCTTCGAAGTTTTTGAACATGTCCAGGCTCGCGCAGGCCGGCGACAACAGCACGGCATCGCCAGGCTGGGCCAGTTCGGCGCATTGCTGCACGGCTTCATCGAGGGTGTTCACCCGGATCTGCGGCACGTCGTCGCCCAGGGCTTGCGCCAGGCGCTCGGCATCGCGGCCAAGCAGCACAACGGCGCGGCAGTTGGCTGCAACCGGTGCGCGCAGGGCGCTGAAGTCGGCACCTTTGCCATCGCCGCCGGCGACCAGCACCAGCTTGCCGTCGATATCGGCGCCCAGGCCTTCGATCGCCGCCAGGGCGGCACCGACGTTGGTCGCCTTGGAGTCGTCATACCAGTTCACGCCGTTGCGCTCGCGGATCCACTGGCAACGGTGGGCAAGGCCTGCGAAGGTGCGCAGGCTGGAGAGCATGGTGTCCATCGGCAAACCGACCGCATGGCCCAGGGCCAGGGCCGCCAGGGCGTTGGACTGGTTGTGGGCGCCGCGAATCTTCAGCTCGCGCACCGGCATCAGATTCTGGAATTCGAACGCCAGGTACTTCTCGCCGCTCTCTTCGCGCAGACCGAAGGCTTTGAAGTCGGGGGCGTTCAGACCAAAGGTCCATACCGGTTGGCCTTCAGACAACAGAGGCCGGCTCAGGGCATCCTGGCGGTTGACCACCACCTGGCGCGCACCACGGAAGATCCGGTGCTTGGCCAGATGATAGGCCGGCAGGCCGCTGTAGCGGTCCATGTGGTCTTCGCTGACGTTGAGCACGGTGGCCACTTCGGCGTTGAGCTGGTCGGTGGTCTCCAACTGAAAGCTCGACAGCTCCATCACGTACAGCTCGACGTCGTCGCTGAGCAAATCCAGCGCCGGGGTACCGAGGTTGCCGCCGACCGCCACACGTTTGCCTGCCGCGGCGGCCATTTCGCCAACCAGGGTGGTGACGGTGCTTTTGGCGTTGGAGCCGCTGATGGCAATGATCGGCGCCTTGGCGTTGCGGGCGAACAGTTCGATATCGCCCGACAGCTTCACGCCACGGGCAGCGGCCTGTTGCAGGGCCGGGGTGGCCAGGGCCAGGCCGGGGCTGACATACAGCTCGTCGGCGCGGCAGAGAAACTCGACGTCCAGCTCGCCACAGCGCACTTCCACCTGCGGGAAATCACGGCGCAGGGTGTCCAGTTCCGGCGGGTTGTCACGGGTGTCGGCAACCGCAAAGGCAATGCCCCGGTTCGCCAGGAAGCGAACCAGGGACATGCCGCTCTTGCCGAGGCCGACAACGATGCGGAAGTGGTCAGAAGCGATCAAGGACACGCGTTTCTACCTCAGTTTCAGGGTGGCAAGGCCGATCAGCACCAGAATCACGGTGATGATCCAGAAGCGGACGATCACCCGAGGCTCGGGCCAACCCTTGAGTTCAAAGTGGTGGTGGATCGGCGCCATGCGGAACACGCGCTTGCCGGTCAACTTGAAGGAAGCCACCTGGATCACCACCGACAGGGTCTCCATGACGAACACACCGCCCATGATGAACAGGACGATTTCCTGGCGCACGATCACCGCGATCGTGCCCAGTGCGGCGCCCAGTGCCAGGGCACCGACGTCGCCCATGAACACCTGGGCCGGATAGGTGTTGAACCACAAAAAGCCCAGGCCGGCACCGATCAGCGCGCCACAGAACACGATCAGTTCGCCTGCGCCCGGTACATAAGGGATCAGCAGGTATTCAGCGAATTTCACGTTACCCGACAGGTAGCAGAAGATGCCCAGGGCGCCGCCGACCATGACTGTTGGCATGATCGCCAGGCCATCGAGGCCGTCGGTGAGGTTCACCGCGTTGCTGGAGCCAACGATGACGAAGTAGGTCAGGACGACAAAACCGATACCCAACGGGATGGTGACATCCTTGAGCATCGGCACGATCAGGGTGGTTTCGACGCTGGTCGGCGCGGTCATGTAAAGGAAGATCGCCGCGCCCAGGCCGAACACCGACTGCCAGAAATACTTCCAGCGACTCGGCAGGCCGCGCGAGTTCTTCTCGATCACCTTGCGGTAGTCATCGACCCAGCCGATGGCGCCGAACAGCAGGGTGACGATCAGCACCACCCAGACATAACGGTTGGTCAGGTCGGCCCACAGCAGGGTGCTGATGCCGATGGCCGACAGGATCAGTGCGCCACCCATGGTCGGGGTGCCGGATTTGGACAGGTGCGATTGCGGGCCGTCGTTACGAACAGCTTGACCGATCTGGCGAATCTGCAGGGTACGGATCATCCATGGGCCCAGCCACAGGGCCAGCGACAACGCGGTCAGTACACCCAGAATCCCGCGCAGGGACAGGTACTGAAAGACCGCGAAGCCTTTGTAGAACTGTTGCAGATACTCAGCCAGCAGCAGCAGCATTAATGTTTCTCCCCGCTGGAACCGCACAAAGCCGCCACGACGTTCTCCATCGCAGCGCTGCGCGAACCCTTGATCAAAATAGTGGTGTTGGTGGCCTGCTCGGCGGCGCGAACGGCGTCGATCAGGTCAGCTTGATTAGCGAAATGTCGGGCATTGGTACCGAACGCAGCTACCGCGTGGGCCATGTTGGTGCCCACCGCATAGAGCGCCGAAACCTTGTCTTTGGCGTACTCGCCTACCTGCCGATGCCCTTCCTCAGCCCACTGGCCCAATTCGCCGATATCCCCGAGCACCAGGACGGTGCGGCCGGAAAAGCCGGCGAGTATATCAACGGCAGCGCACATCGAGGTGGGGTTTGCGTTGTAAGTGTCATCAATCACCCGCACACCGTTGGCCGTCATCTGCACCACAGTGCGGCCCTTGACCGGTTGCACGGCATTGAGGCCCTGGACGATACCGTCCAGGGTCAGACCAAAGGCATGCGCGGCAGCCGCGGCCGCCAGTGCGTTGGCCACGTTGTGGGTGCCCAGCAGGTTGAGCTGGACCCGCGCCACGCCCAGCGGGCTGTGCAGGTCGAACGACGGGCAACCGCGCGGGTCGTGGGCGATGTTGGCAGCGTGGAAATCGGCGTCGGCGTTGTTCAGGGCGAAGGTCAGCAGTGGGCGATTACCGGCGCGCTTTTTCCAGATGGCGAAGGCCTTGTCATCAAGGTTCAATACGGCCACGCCATCCTGCCCCAGACCTTCGAGGATCTCGCCCTTGGCTTCGACAATCTTCTCTGGCCCGCCGAACTCGCCGACATGAGCAGTTCCGGCATTGTTGATCAACGCGACCTGTGGCTTGGTCAGGCCGACGGTGTAGGCAATTTCGCCGATGCGCGAGGCGCCCAGCTCGATCACCGCCGCGGTGTGTTCCGGAGCCAGTTCGAGCAGGGTCAGCGGTGCGCCAAAATCGTTGTTGAGGTTGCCACGGGTGGCCAGCACCGGGCCACGGGTGCGCAGGATGCTGGCAAGCATCTCCTTGACCGTGGTCTTGCCGCTGGAGCCGGTAATGGCGGCGACCGGCTTGTCGAAAGCGGCGCGGTTCAACGCGCCGAGCTGGCCCAGGGCCAGGCGGGTATCGGCAACCACCAACTGCGCCAGGCTGCTGCCCGGCACTTCGCGCTGCACCAGGGCGGCGACCGCGCCTTTGCCAGCAACGTCGTTCAAGTAATCATGGCCGTCAAAACGCGGCCCGGCCAGGGCAACGAAAAGCTGCCCGGCGGTGATGGCACGGCTGTCGATGCTGACGCCATTGAAGGTTGCATCCTGACCGTGCAGGCGGCCGTTGAGCGGCGCCGTCAGTTGGCTGAGGGACAATGGCTTAAGCATGGGCAGCCTCCCACACGGCCAGGGCCTTCTCAGCTTCAACCAGGTCGGAGAAGTCGTGGCGCTCGCCGTTGATTTCCTGATAGTCCTCATGCCCCTTGCCGGCCAGGACGATGACATCGTCAACGCCGGCGCTGGCAATCAGCTGAGCGATGGCGGCACCGCGGCCGGCAACGAATTCGACCGCATCGGCCTGGGCAAAACCCGGGCGGATGTCGGCGAAGATCTGCTGCGGATCTTCAGTGCGCGGGTTGTCGTCGGTAACCAGCACGCGGTCAGCCAGGCGCTCGGCAACTTCGGCCATCAGCGGCCGCTTGCCGCGATCGCGATCGCCGCCGCAACCGAACAAGCACAGCAACTGGCCCTTGGCGTGCGGGCGCAACGCTTGCAGCACCTGCTCCAGGGCATCGGGGGTATGCGCGTAATCGACCACCACCAGCGGCTTGCTGCCGCCGCCCAGGCGCTGCATGCGCCCGACCGGGCCTTCCAGCGCCGGGGTAACCTTGAGAATTTCGTCCAGCGGGAAATCCAGCGCCAGCAAGGTGCCGACCGCCGCGAGCATGTTGCTCAGGTTGAAGCGCCCGAGCAGGCGGCTGCGCAGCGCGTGCTCACCCTGGGCGGTGACGATCACGGCGCGCACGCCATCATCATCGAAATGCGCTTCGCGGCAGTACAGCGACGCGGCCGGATCCTTGAGGCTGTAGCTGATCAGGCGCGACTCGCCCTGCCCGGCCGCCAGGCGCCGACCGAAGTCGTCATCGAGGTTGACCACCCGGCAACGCAGGTTCGGCCAAGCGAACAGGCGCGCCTTGGCATCCTCGTAAGCCTGCATGCTGCCGTGGTAGTCGAGGTGATCACGGGACAGGTTGGTCATCACCGCAATATCGAATGCCAGAGCCGCGACCCGGCCCTGGTCCAGGGCATGGGAAGAGACTTCCATGGCCACGGCCTTGGCCCCGGCCTTTTTCAGGTCGCTCAGGGTCGCCTGCACGGCGATCGGGTCCGGCGTGGTCAGGCGACCGCTTTGCAGGGCGCCATAGAAACCGGTCCCGAGGGTGCCGATCAGGCCACAGTGCTGGCCGAGCTGGTCCAGCGCCTGGGCTACCAGCTGGGTGACGCTGGTCTTGCCGTTGGTGCCGGTGACGCCGACCAGGTCGAGCAGGCGGCTCGGCTCGCCGTAGAAACGCCCGGCGATGTCCGACAGTTGCGCGGCCAGGCCCTTGACCGGGATCAACGGCACCTCGGCGATCGGCAGCACGGTGGCGCCTTCGGCTTCATAGGCGACCGCCGCCGCACCGCGCTTGAGCGCGTCGGCAATGTGTTCACGGCCATCCAGGCGCGTACCCGGCACCGCCAGGAACAGGTCGCCCGGGCGCACGTTGCGGCTGTCCAGGGTCAGTTCGCGGATCGACGGATCGCGGCTGGCCTGGGTAAAAAGCTTGCTCAATGGCATTGTCATCAACCGCGTCCTCCCTTGACCGGTGCAGCGTTGACTTGCTGCGTAGGTGTTGCCGGCGGCAGGTTGTCCGGCGGAATGTTCATCAGGCGCAGGGTGCCGGACATGACTTTGCTGAACACCGGCGCCGATACCAGGCCACCGAAGTAGCCGCCCTTGCTCGGCTCATCGATGACCACGACCACGGCATAGCGCGGGTCGCTCATCGGCCCGAAGCCGGCGAACAGCGAACGGTACGAGTTCTCGGTGTAACCCTTGGAACCGATAGTGGCTTTACGCGCGGTGCCCGACTTGCCACCCACGTGGTAGAACGGCACCTGGGCGCGGAACACCCCGCGCGGCGCCTCGATGACCTGCTGGACCATGCCCTGGATGGTCTCGGCGACTTCCTTGGGCACGACCTGGGTAGACTCCGGCGCCTTGTCGACCTTGAGGATGCTCAGCGGCACCATCTTGCCGTCGTTGGCCAGCGCGGCGTAGGCATGCACCAGTTGCAGCGCGGTCACCGACAGGCCGTAGCCGTAGGACAGGGTCGCGGTCTCGGCCTTGCGCCACTCGCGGTGGTTGGGCAGGTTGCCGACGCGCTCGCCCGGGAAGCCCAGGCCGGTGTACTGGCCAAGCCCCAGCTGGGACATGACCCGGTAGATCGATTCGCCACCGATATCGAAGGCGATCTTGCTCATGCCGACGTTACTGGAGTTGATCAGGATGCCGGTCAGGTCAAGGATCGGCCCTTCGCTGCGCGATACGTCGCGAATGGTGTAGCGGCCCAGTTGCAGGGTGCCCGGGTAGACCTCGACCTTGTCGGTCGGCTTCCAGCGCCCGCTCTGCAGGGCCGCGCTCATGGACAGCGGCTTGACCGTCGAGCCTGGCTCGAACACGTCGATGATCGCCCGGTTACGCATGGCCGCCGGGAACATGCTGCGACGGTTGTTGGGGTTGTAGGTCGGCTGGTTGACCATGGCCAGCACTTCGCCGGTCTTGACGTCGAGGATCACCAGGCTGCCGGCCTTGGCTTCCTGTTCGGCAATGGCGTTGCGCAACTCGCGGGTGGCCAGGTATTGCAGGCGCAGGTCGATCGACAACGCCAAGGTCTTTCCGGCCTTGGCGTTTTTGGTTACCTGGATGTCCTTGATCAGCCGGCCGCGCCGGTCCTTGATCACCTGTCGCTTGCCGGGCACGCCGGCCAGCCATTCATCGTAGGCCAGCTCCACGCCTTCGCGGCCATGGTCGTCGAGGTCGGTAAAGCCGACCATGTGCGCGGCGACATCGCCGGCTGGGTAGAAACGACGGAATTCCTCGATGCCATAGACACCGGGGACTTTAAGATCGAGCACCACCTGGCCCTGCTCCGGGGTCAGGCCGCGGACCAGGTAGATGAACTCCTTGCTGGCCTGCTGTTCCAGGCGCGCTGCCAGTTGCTGCGGGTTCTGCTTGAGCGCGGCAGCCAGGGCCGGCCAGCGGTCCTTGGCAGCCTGCATTTCTTTCGGGTTGGCCCACAGGGTGGTCACCGGAGTACTGACGGCCAGCGGCTCGCCATTGCGGTCGGTGATCAGCCCGCGGTGCGCAGGAATAGGAATATGCCGCAGGCTGCGGGCATCGCCCTGGCCCTTGAGGAAGTCACGGTCGACCACCTGCAGGTCGATGATGCGCCAGGCAATCGCGCCGACCATCAGTGCCAGCAGGGCGATGACCACGCGGAACCGCCATGGGTAGAGTGCGCCTTCAAGTTTCATCATGGCGCCACCATCCGTACTTCGTCAGCGGCCGGAATACGCATTTTCAGCTGTTCGCTGGCAAGGTTCTCGATACGGCTGTGGGCCGTCCAGGTGCTCTGCTCGAGAATCAGTCGGCCCCACTCGGCCTGGGCCTTGTCGCGCTCGCTGAGTTCGCCGTACAGGGTGTTGAGCAACTGACGGTTCCAGTGCGCGCTGTAGGACACCGCCACCGAAGAAACGAGCACGCCAATGAACAGCAGAAGCATCAGGAAGCTTCCGCCTGGCAAAGGCTTGGCGAACAAACGGCTCACCGCAGTTTCTCGGCGACGCGCATGACCGCGCTACGCGAACGTGGGTTGGCCTTGAGCTCGGCTTCGGAAGCGAACTGGGCCTTGCCGTGGACCTTGATCTTCGGCTCGAAGTGCTTGTGCTGGACCGGCAGGTTGCGCGGCAGGTTGTCGGCCTCACCCTTGACCAGCTTGCGCATGAACAGTTTGACGATGCGGTCTTCCAGCGAGTGGAAGCTGATCACCACCAGGCGCCCGCCGACTTCCAGCGCTTCGAGCGCAGCCTCAAGGCCGGCCTCAAGGTCACCGAGTTCGTTGTTGACGTGAATGCGCAGGCCCTGGAAGGCACGGGTTGCCGGGTTCTTGCCCTTTTCCCAGGCCGGGTTGGCAACCTTGAGCACTTCGGCAAGGTCGGCGGTGCGGGTAAACGGAGTTTCTTCACGGCGCAGCACCACGGCACGGGCCATGCGCTTGGCAAAGCGCTCTTCGCCGTATTCCTTGAACACCCGGGCGATTTCTTCTTCCGGCGCAGTGGCGATGAACTCGGCAGCGCTGACGCCGCGGGTCGGGTCCATGCGCATGTCCAGCGGGCCGTCGTTGAGGAAGCTGAAGCCGCGCTCAGGGTCGTCCAGCTGTGGCGACGAGACGCCCAGGTCGAGCAGGATGCCGCTAACCTTGCCGGCCAGGCCGCGCTCGGCAACTTCGGCGCCCAGCTCGGCAAAGCTGCGCTGCACAATGACAAAGCGGCCGTCTTCGGCCGCCAGCGCTTGCCCGGTGGCAATCGCTTGTGGGTCCTTGTCAAAACCCAGCAGCCGGCCCTGCGGCCCGAGCTTGCTGAGGACTAACCGGCTATGCCCGCCGCGCCCGAAGGTGCCATCCAGATAGCAGCCATCGGCGCGTACGGCGAGAGCCTCGACGGCTTCGTCAAGCAGTACGGTGATGTGGTTAAAGCCGCTATCTATAGTCACAGGATCAAATCACGCAGTTCATCAGGCATGGCGCCCGGTTGTTGGATAGCTGCGAGGTCGGCTGCCGAAACCGCGTTCCAGGCATCCTCGTCCCACAGCTGAAATTTGTTCAGTTGCCCCACCAGCATTGCCTTCTTGTCGAGCTTGGCGTACTCGCGCAAACGCGGCGGCACCAGGAAACGCCCACTGCCATCAAGCTCAAGATCCACCGCATTGCCGATCAGCAAACGCTGCAGGCGGCGGTTCTCTTCACGCAATGACGGCAAGGCGCGCAACTTGGCTTCAATCAGCTCCCACTCATCGAGCGGGTACACACATAAACAGGGATCAACCGCATCGATGGTCACGATCAACTGCCCGGAACTACGCGAATCGAGCTCGTCACGGTACCGGCTCGGCATTGCGAGACGGCCCTTTGCGTCGAGGTTGATGGCGTTGGCTCCGCGGAACACGGCTGCGATTCCCCACAATGTTAGCGTTTTTGTGTCAGAAAACCCACTTCATGCCACTTTCTGCCACTTGCGCACACTATAGGAATCCGCCTACCACACCGTCAAGGCACGCTTATAAGGAAATCCCTTACAGATCGGAGATTTAGCGCGCACAGAGAAGATAGAAGGACAATTCGGAAGGGATTTTGACGAAAAAACTCAAACCCACTCAGACGGATAGAGAGCGAAGTTAAAGTAATTTATTAAGAGTAAGATTTTTTCGGTATTACCAGCACGCATCTGCTATCGATTCAAGCAGGAGGGGAAGAGGTGGAGAGTCGATCTGTAAGCCGGGTTCTGTCGAGGACAGTCATTCCTCTACGACGGCCATCACTGGACGCCTTTAGCAACCTACCCGGTTCCAACGCGGGCCGCGCCATATGGAACCCTATTTGGTCTTGCTCCGAGTGGGGTTTACCTAGCCATGAACTGTTGCCAGTCATGCGGTGCGCTCTTACCGCACCTTTTCACCCTTACCGGCACCGAAGTGCTTAGGCGGTTATTTTCTGTGGCACTTTCCGTAGGCTCGCGCCCCCCAGGCATTACCTGGCACTCTGCCCTATGGAGCCCGGACTTTCCTCCCCCCTCTATTGCGGAACAATAGAAGGCAGCGACTGTCCAATCGACTCTCCGCCGCAAAGGTTAACGGTAGCGGGCGCCAAGAACAAGCGATAAAACCGATAATAGCACTATAACATCAGTGGGCTTTCTGTTTTTCCAGTGCCGCCTGGTACAGCAGGTTCTTGCGCACCCCGGTGATTTCCGCCGCCAGCGCAGCGGCGCGCTTGAGCGGCATTTCCGCCAGCAACAGGTCGAGAATACGCATTGCCTCGCTGCTGACCGCCTGCTCATCTTCCGGCGCGGTATAGCCCGCCACCAGCACCACACACTCGCCACGCTGCTGATTGCTGTCAGCCTCGACGAAGGCGCGCAGCTCGGCCAGCGGCAAACCCTTGAGGGTCTCGAAGGTTTTGGTCAGCTCGCGGGCCAGTAGCGCCGGGCGCTCGCCACCGAACACCTCTTCCATGTCCTGCAGGCACTCGAGAATCCGGTGCGGTGCTTCGTAGAAGATCAACGTGCGCGGTTCTTCCTTTACCTGACTCAGGCGTGCGCGACGTCCTACAGCCTTGGCTGGCAGGAAGCCTTCGAAGATGAACCGGTCCGACGGCAGGCCAGCGGCCGACAGCGCCGCGATCAGCGCGCAGGCACCGGGCACCGGCACCACGGCGATGCCGGCGGCGCGGGCCTGGCGTACCAGGTGATAGCCAGGATCGGAAATCAGCGGCGTACCGGCGTCGGAAATCAGCGCGACGTTGTCGCCCGCCAGCAAACGGGTGATAAAACGACTGCCCTCATCACGCTCGTTGTGCTCGTGGCAGGCAGCTAGCGGCGTGTTGATACCAAAGTGTTGCATCAGACGAATGGAGTGACGTGTGTCTTCGGCGGCGATCAGCGCCACATCACCGAGTATTTTCAGTGCCCGGGCACTCATGTCATCCAGGTTGCCGATCGGCGTGGCCACCACATAAAGCGTGCCCGAAGTGGATTGGGAAGCCCCTGGAACATCAGTCACTGCACACACCTGTCGTCATGATCAAAGCGCCATTGTAGCCCGAGAGTCGGCAACATTGGGCAATCAGGATTACCGCAAAGCGGCGTTCCAGCACCTATATTGAAGGATTAACGCCAGCAAGATCGCGCCCCGGCCAGCGCTTGGGTACAATTGCCAGTTAATTTGATCGAGTAACAGGACCCTTACATGATCGCTTGCCTGCGGCTGTTCACAGCCCTTTGCCTCGCCGCCCTGCTGGCAGCCTGCGCCAGCTCGCCCTCGTCGAGCCTCGGCGAACTGCCGCGCACACCGGATGCCAGCATCGAGCAACTGCTTGAACAGGCCACCACCAGCAAGACGCCGGAGCAAGCTGCACTGTTGCGCCTGAGCGCCGCCGACCTGGCCTACAAGCAAAAGGACAATGCCCGCGCCGCGCGCATCCTCGAGCAGGTGCCGCTGGAGCAGCTCAAACCGGCCCAGCAGATCTTCGCCAGCACCCTGGCGGCAGAACTGGCCATGAGCCGCAACCAGCCGAAAATGGCCCTGGCCGCCTTGAGCCACCCAAGCCTGGCGCGCCTCAACGAGCTGCCGGAAGATCAACAGATCCGTACCCGCAGCGTGCATGCCGCAGTGCTGGAAGCCAACGGCCAGCCACTGGCCGCCGCCCAGGAGCGCGCGCAATTGACGCCGCTGCTCAAGGGCGATGCTGCCAACGCCAACAACGACGCGATCTGGAACCTGGTAGCCGCCACCCCGCGCGATCAGCTCAATAACCTCAGCAGCGGCACCGACACCATGGCCGGCTGGGCCAGCCTGGCCCTGGCGGTAAAAGGCGCCGGCACCGTCGAGCAGCAACAAGCCGCCATCGACGCCTGGCGCGCCCAGCACGCCGATCACCCGGCCGCCGCCCAGCTGCCACCGTCGCTGATCAAGCTGATGGAGCTGACCAGCCAGCCGCTGACCAAAATCGCCCTGCTGCTGCCACAGGAAGGCCAGCTGGCCGGCGTTGCCCGCGCCCTGCGTGACGGTTTCATGGCCGCGCACTTCCAGGCCCAGCAAGCCGGCCAGAAGCCGCCGACCATCGAAGTCTTCGACAGCTCGCGACTGACCTCGCTGGACGACTTCTACCGCCAGGCCCAGGCCTCTGGCGTGCAACTGGTGGTTGGCCCGCTGGAAAAACCGCTGGTGAAAAAGCTCGCCGCCTACCCGCAATTGCCGATCACCACCCTCGCCCTGAACTACAGCGACGCCGGCCAGAAAGGCCCGGAGCAGCTGTATCAGTTCGGCCTCGCCGCCGAAGACGAAGCCCGTGAAGTGTCGCGCCGCGCCCGCGCCGACGGCATGGTGCGCGCCGTCGCCCTGGTGCCGAAAGGCGAATGGGGCGACCGCGTGCTCAAGGCCTTCCGCCAGGACTGGGAAGCCAACGGTGGCAGCCTGCTGGCTGCCCAGCACATCGACCAGCCGGTAGCCCTGGCCCAGCAGATCGCCGAGCTGTTCCAGCTGCGCCAGAGCGAAGGCCGCGCCAAGAGCCTGCAAAGCACCGTCGGCGGCGCCGTATCGGCCCAGCCGTCGCGCCGCCAGGACATCGACTTCATCTTCCTTGCCGCCACCCCGCAGCAAGGCCAGCAGATCAAGCCGACCCTGAACTTCCAGTACGCTGGCGACGTACCGGTGTATGCCACCTCGCACGTTTACAGCGCCAGCGGCGACGTCAACCAGTACCGCGACCTCACCGGCGTGCGCTTTTGCGATACTCCATGGCTGCTCGACAGCGGCAACCCGTTGCGCCAGCAGGTAGAACGTCAGTGGCCACAAGCGGCCGGCAGCCTCGGCCGCCTGTACGCCATGGGCATCGACGCCTTCAGCCTGGCACCACGCCTGGGCCAGCTGCGCGCGCTGCCGGAAAACCGCATTGACGGCCTGTCCGGCAGCCTGAGCATGAACGAGAACCAGCGCATCGAGCGGCAACTGCCGTGGGCCGAGTTCACCGGCGGCCAAATCAAACGCCTGCCCGACACCCCACGCTGATGCCCGACAGTTCGCGCCAACAGGCCGGCCAGGCCGCCGAACGGCAAGCCCTTGAATACCTTCAAGGGCAAGGCCTGCGGCTGCTGGCGCAGAACTGGCGATGCAAACGCGGCGAGCTTGATCTGGTCATGCTCGACAGCGATACAGTAGTATTCGTCGAAGTCCGCTACCGGCTGCACGCGGATTTTGGCGGTGCGCTCGCCAGTATCGACGGGCGCAAGCAGGACAAACTGGTGCTAGCCGCCGAGTCTTTTCTGCAAAAGGAAACACGCTGGGCCAACCACCCCTGCCGTTTCGATGTCATCGCCTTGCAAGGCAGAGGCCATTCGGGCCCACCGCTGGACTGGCTGAAAAATGCCTTCGAGTGCTGAACCCGCCACTGCCCTGCGCCATTACCCCTACAACTTTTTTGCTCTTTGCTTCACGGGCTGCACAGTCATGTGCCGGGACCTTTTTTGTATACTCCCGACGCGCCCGGCCAGCCGCCCTACTTAAGGTCACACTGATGGACATGCAATCCCGAATTCGCCAGCTTTTTCAGGCCAGCATCAACACCAAGCAACAGGCGATGGAAGTCCTTGCACCACACATCGAGCAAGCCAGTCAGGTCATGGTCAATGCGCTGCTCAACGAGGGCAAGATGCTTGCCTGCGGCAACGGCGGCTCGGCCGGCGATGCCCAGCACTTTTCTTCCGAACTGCTCAACCGCTTCGAGCGTGAGCGCCCGAGCCTGCCGGCCATCGCCCTGACCACCGACAGCTCGACCATCACCTCGATCGCCAACGACTACAGCTACAACGAAATATTCTCCAAGCAGATCCGCGCCCTGGGCCAGCCCGGCGATGTGCTGCTGGCGATTTCGACCAGCGGTAACTCGGCGAACATTATTCAGGCGATCCAGGCCGCACATGATCGCGAAATGATTGTCGTAGCTCTGACCGGGCGCGATGGCGGCGGCATGGCCTCGCTGCTGCTGCCTGAAGACGTCGAGATCCGCGTACCGGCCAACGTCACCGCACGTATCCAGGAAGTCCACCTGCTGGCGATCCACTGCCTCTGCGACCTGATCGACAGCCAACTGTTCGGGAGTGAAGAATGACCCCTAACCGCCTCGGCCTGATGGCCCTGACCCTGTGCCTGAGCCTCACCGGTTGCAGCTCGGTGCTCACCGCCACCCGCGACAAGCCGATCGAGGACGACCGCGGCACCCGCACCTTCGGCAGCAAGATCGATGACTCGCTGATCGAAACCAAAGTCGCGGTGAACGTCGCCAAGGCCAGCCCTGACCTGGACAAGAACTCGCACATTGTCGTCAGCAGCTTCAACGGCATCGTCCTGCTCGCCGGGCAAACCCCGCGCGCCGACCTCAAGGGCCTGGCCGAACAGGCTGCCGGCCAGGTCCAGCGGGTGAAAAAGGTGCATAACGAGCTGCAGGTGCTGCCGCCCTCCTCGATCCTGGCGCGCAACAACGACGCCTGGCTGACCACCAAGATCAAGACCCAGATGCTCACCGACAGCAACATTCCCGGTTCACGCATCAAGGTCATCACCGAAAACGGCATCGTCTACATGCTCGGCCTGCTGACCCAGCAGGAAGCCTCGCGCGCCACCAACCTGGTGCAGGGCGTGTCGGGCGTGCAGAAGATCGTCAAGCTGTTCGAATACATCGACTGATAAACCCATCGCGGGGCAAGCGCCCCGCGATCCAACCATCCTTAGGAAGTCCCCATGAAAAACGGCCTGCTGCCAACCTTGCTGATTGGCGCCTTCGCCACCCTGGCCGGCTGCTCCACCCCAACCCAGATCACCCTCAACGACGGCCGCGAATTCCAGGCAGTCGACGCGCCGCACTACGACCGCGCAGCCGGCTTCTACGAGTTCAAGCAGCTCGATGGCAAGGTGATCAAGGTCAACAAGGACCAGGTCCGCACCATCACCGACCTGTAATCCAGGCCGGCAGACACAAAAAAGGCGATCCATGCGGATCGCCTTTTTTGTTACTTGACCACCTTCAAGCTCGGACGCCCGCTTGGCCGCGGCGGCTGGCCGCCGGCAGGCGGACCGTCGTCATCCGGCTCGACGCTGTCGTCTTCTTCATCTTCATCATCGAGCAGCGGCGGCTCGAGTTCGAAGACCATACCCTGGCCGTTTTCCCGGGCATAAATACCGAGGATGGCACCGGCAGGCACGAACAGGGTGTGAGCAACGCCACCAAAGCGGCCCTCGAAGCTCACAGCCTCGTTATCCATGTGCAGGTGACGTACGGCACTGGGTGAGATGTTGAGGACGATCTGGCCGTCACTGGCGAAGCTCTGGGGTACCTGGACGGCCGGGTATTCGGCGTTGACCAGCATATGCGGTGTGCAGTCGTTGTCCACGATCCACTCATAGAGTGCACGTACCAAATAGGGGCGACTGGAGTTCATCGACAGCTCCTTAAAACCTAGCGCATTTCACGTTCAGCAGCGGACAGGCTTGCCTGGAAGGCTTCGCGGGCAAACTGTCGCTCCATGTAGTCGAGCAACGGCTTGGCCGGCCGCGGCAGTTCGATACCCAACACCGGCAAACGCCAGAGTATGGGCAATAGACAACAATCGACCAGACTTTGCTCCTCACTCAAGAAACAAGGCTTGTCGGCAAACAACGGCGACACTCCGGTCAGGCTCTCGCGCAGCTCCTTGCGCGCCTGTACCCGTGCCGGCTCCTTGCTGCGCGGGTCGAGTATCAGGTCGACCAGCGCACACCAGTCGCGCTGGATACGGTGGATCAGCAGGCGACTGTTGGCCCGCGCCACCGGATACACCGGCAACAATGGCGGGTGCGGGTAACGTTCATCGAGGTATTCCATCACCACGGTCGACTCGTACAACGCCAGGTCGCGATCGACCAGGGTTGGCACGCTGCCATAGGGGTTCACTTCAACCAGCTTGGGCGGAAGGCGACCAGGATCGACGTTGATGATCTCGACACTGACACCCTTCTCGGCGAGAACGATGCGCACCCGATGAGAATAATGGTCAGCGGGGTCGGAGTAGCAGGCTAACCGGTTGGTCACGCCCATAGTGGTCCTCCTCGCGTATGAATTTATAAATGCTGCAAATGCAAACGCGCCCTGCGAGCGCCCCTGTGATTCCAGAGGCGCCCCAGGGCGCGTTCAACTACCAGAAACTACTGCGTGATCAGTGCACGTCCTTCCAGTATTCGCGCTTGAGCAGATAAGCGAATACGAAGAAGAAGGCCAGATACAGCAGCACATAGGTACCGATGCGCTGGCTTTCCAGTTTGACCGGGTTAGCCGAGTAGGCCAGGAAGGTCACCAGGTTCTTGACCTTCTCGTCGAACTGCTCTGGCGTCAGGGTACCGGATTTCGGCTCCACGGTCAGCTGGTCGCATGCTTCATGAGTCAAAGGCGAGCCGGTCAGCGGGTCGTATTGCTTCTTGCCATCGACCACGGTCTGCACTTGCTTGCAGCCAATCACCTGGTTGCCCTGCAGGCCAACCAGCACGTTAGGCATGCCGACGTTGGGGAAAACCTTGTTGTTCACCCCGTACGGACGCGACTTGTCCTCATAGAAACTACGCAGGTAGCTGTACAGCCAGTCGGTACCACGGACCCGGGCAACCAGGGTCAGGTCAGGCGGTGCGGCACCGAACCAGGTCTTGGCATCTTCAGGCTTCATGCCGATCTTCATGTGGTCGCCAATCTTGGCGCCGGTGAACACCAGCTTCTCGAGCATCAGCTCGTGAGGAATGCCCAGGTCGTCAGCCACGCGCTCGTAACGCTGGAACTTGGCGCTATGGCAACCCATGCAATAGTTGGCGAAGGTGCGTGCGCCGTCCTGCATGGCGGCCTTGTCGGTGAGGTCGATATCGACCTTGTCCAGCTCCAGGCCGTGTTCGGCGGCGAAGGTGAACGCGGGCATCACTGCCAGAATCAATACTGCAAATAGCTTTTTCATCAGCCAGTCACCCTTTCCGGAACCGGTTTGGTCTTCTCGAGCCGGGTGTAGAACGGCATCAGAAGGAAGTAGGCGAAATACAGGAAGGTGCATACCTGCGACAGCAGCGTACGGCCCGGGGTAGGCGCCAGAACGCCGAGCACACCGAGGATCACGAACGAGATGCAGAACACCAGCAGCCAGACCTTGCTCATCCAGCCCTTGTAGCGCATGGACTTGACCGGGCTGCGATCCAGCCACGGCAGGACGAACAGCACGGCGATCGCGGCGCCCATGGCAATTACACCGAGCAGCTTGTCCGGAACGGCGCGCAAGATCGCGTAGAACGGAGTGAAGTACCAGACCGGGGCAATGTGCTCAGGGGTCTTGAAGGCGTTGGCCTGTTCGAAGTTCGGTTTTTCCAGGAAGTAACCGCCCATTTCCGGGAAGAAGAACACGATGGCGCAGAACACGAAGAGGAACACGACGACGCCGACGATATCCTTCACGGTGTAGTAAGGGTGGAACGCAATACCGTCCAGCGGCACGCCGTTCTCGTCCTTGTGCTTCTTGATGTCGACACCGTCAGGGTTGTTCGAACCGACTTCGTGCAGCGCCAGGATATGCAGCACCACCAGGCCGAGAATGACGATCGGCAGGGCCACCACGTGCAGGGCGAAGAAGCGGTTCAGGGTGATGCCGGAGATCAGGTAGTCACCGCGGATCCACTGGGTCAGGTCGTCGCCGATCACCGGAATGGCGCCGAACAGCGAGATGATCACCTGGGCACCCCAGTAGGACATCTGGCCCCATGGCAGCAGGTAGCCCATGAACGCTTCGGCCATCAGCGCCAGGTAGATCAGCATGCCGAACACCCAGACCAGTTCGCGAGGCTTCTGGTACGAGCCGTACAGCAGGCCGCGGAACATGTGCAGGTAGACGACGATGAAGAACGCCGAGGCGCCGGTGGAGTGCAGGTAGCGCAGGATCCAGCCGTATTCGACGTCACGCATGATGTATTCGACCGAGGCGAACGCCTCTTCGGCCGAAGGGGTGAAGCTCATGGTCAGCCACACGCCGGTGACGATCTGGTTGACCAGGACCAGCAGGGCCAGGGAGCCGAAGAAATAGAAGAAGTTGAAGTTCTTCGGTGCGTAATACTTGCTGAGATGGTCTTCCCACATCTTGGTCGCGGGGAAGCGGGCGTCAACCCAATCCATGAACTTACTCATCACGCGTTCTCCTGATCGACGCCGACGACAATGATGTCGTCCGACTCATAAGAGTGCGGCGGCACTGGCAGATTGAGCGGCGCCGGCTGGGATTTGTAGACGCGGCCAGCCAGGTCGTAGTGGGAGCCGTGGCACGGGCAGAAGTAGCCACCGACCCACTTCGGACCCAGGTCGACAGGTGCCACTTCCGGACGGAAGGTCGGCGAGCAGCCCAGGTGGGTGCACAGGCCGACCAGCACGAGGATTTCCGGCTTGATCGAGCGGTTCGACGGATCGACGTAAGTGGGTTGAACCGAAGCCTTGGACTCTGGGTCGGAGAGGTCGCCGGTAATCTTCTTGAGGTTACCGAGGATCTCCTCGGTACGACGGACGATGAACACCGGTTGGCCGCGCCACTCAGCAATCATCTGCTGACCAGGCTCTACCTTGGCGATATTGACCTTCACCGGTGCACCCGCGGCTTTCGCCTTGGCACTGGGGAACCATGACCCTACGAACGGGACCGCAGCCCCCACCGCTCCTGCAGCACCCACCACGGACGTGGCTGCTACGAGGAAGCGACGCCGGCCTGCATTGACGCCGTCATTGCTCATTCAGTCCTCTCCCATCAGCTTTATGGCCTGTTGCAACAGGCATCTACTAAGTAATTTCTGAACTGCTAAAAATTTGCCGCATGGTAATGAAAAGACCCTTCTCTGACAAGGTGATTAGCCTTGTGCCACCCCGCTATCCCTTGTAACTCTTGACTTGCGTCTATGCGGCAAGTTGTCACAGTAAACAACAGCATAGTTATTCAAGACATAAAAAAAGCCCGGTTCCACCAGGAACCGGGCTTTTTTTGAACGCCGAAGCGAAATTAACGCTTGGAGTACTGAGGACGCTTACGTGCTTTACGCAGACCCACTTTCTTACGCTCGACTTCACGGGCGTCGCGGGTGACGTAGCCAGCTTTGCGCAGAGCGCCACGCAGGGTTTCGTCGTAGTCCATCAGTGCACGGGTGATACCGTGACGGATTGCACCGGCCTGGCCGCTGACACCACCACCGATAACGGTGACGTAGATGTCGAACTTTTCGGTGGTCTCGGTCAGTTCCAGCGGCTGGCGTACTACCATGCGCGCGGTTTCACGACCGAAGAACACGTCCAGAGAACGGTTGTTGATGGAGATGTTACCGGTACCTGGACGCAGGAAAACGCGAGCGGTTGCGGTCTTGCGACGGCCAGTGCCGTAATTTTGAGTCGCCGACATAATGAACTATTCCGTTAAATCTTCAGTTCTTGGGGCTGCTGAGCAGTATGAGGGTGAGTAGCGCCCGCATAGACTTTCAGCTTACGGTACATGTCGCGACCCAGTGGGTTCTTAGGCAGCATGCCTTTAACCGCGGTCTCGATCACGCGCTCTGGGGCCTTGGCGATCAACTTCTCGAAGTTGATTTCCTTGATACCGCCCGGGAAGCCGGAGTGGGAGTAGTACATTTTGTCCGAAGTCTTGGCACCAGTGACACGAACCTGCTCGGCGTTGATGACGACGATGTAGTCGCCGGTGTCAACGTGAGGAGTGTACTCTGGCTTGTGCTTGCCACGCAGACGGCTCGCGATCTCAGTGGCCAGACGACCCAGGGTCTTGCCAGCAGCGTCAACGACGAACCAGTCGCGCTTTACTGTTTCCGGTTTAGCAGTAAAAGTTTTCATTCTTTATAGCCTCAGGGGCCGCCCAGCGAAAATAAGACGGCAGATCTTACTGGATAGTGCGCACCTTGACAAGTCAAGGACACAGCCGCACACGGACGCTATCGGGGGCTCGGGTCAGCGCGTCCAATATTCGGCAGGGTTCTTCTATGGAGCGGGGCATCACTCCCGCTGCACGGAGAGGGGCTGAATTATCCAGATTGCGAAAAAAAATTCAACCTGCTTTTATGCTTCTTTTAGACAGGAAGCAGTCGAATGGACTATCGCCAGCTGGGCCGAACCGACCTCAACGTCAGCGCCCTGTGCCTTGGCAGCATGACCTGGGGCGAGCAGAACGACCAGACCCAGGCCTTCGCCCAGATCGAACGGGCCAAGGCCGCCGGGATCAATTTCATCGATACCGCCGAGATGTACCCCGTCCCTCCCCGCCCGGAAACCTACGCCGCCACCGAGCGCATGATCGGTAACGGGTTCAAGCAGCGCGGCGATCGCGCCCAGTGGATCCTGGCCAGCAAGGTGGCCGGCCCCGGCAACGGCATCAACCATATCCGCGACGGCCTGCTCAAGCACAACCGCCAGCACATCGTCGCCGCCCTGGACGACAGCCTCAAGCGCCTGCAGACCGACTGGATCGACCTCTACCAGTTGCACTGGCCAGAGCGCAGCACCAACTTCTTCGGCAAGCTGGGTTACCAGCATGCGCCGCAAGACCTGTTCACCCCGCTGGAAGAAACCCTGGAAGTGCTCGACGAACAGGTCAAGGCCGGCAAGATCCGCCACATCGGCCTGTCCAACGAAACCCCGTGGGGCACCATGAAGTTCCTGCAGCTGGCCGAAAGCCGCGGCTGGAGCCGCGCGGTGTCGATCCAGAACCCCTACAACCTGCTCAACCGCAGCTTCGAAGTGGGCCTGGCGGAAATCGCCATCCGCGAACAGTGCGGCCTGCTGGCCTACTCGCCCCTGGCTTTCGGCATGCTCTCGGGCAAGTACGAAAACGGCGCACGCCCGGCCGAAGGCCGCCTGACCCTGTTCAGCCGCTTCTCGCGCTATTCCAACCCGCAAACCGTGGCTGCCTGCAGCCGCTACGTGAAGCTGGCCCGCGACCATGGCCTGGACCCGGCGCAAATGGCCCTGGCCTTCGTCACCCGCCAGCCGTTCGTGACCAGCAACATCATCGGTGCCACCACCCTCGAGCAACTGGACAGCAACCTGGCAAGCGCCGACCTCAAGCTCAGCGACGAGCTGCTGGCGGCCATCGAGGCCATCCATCAGGACCAGCCCAACCCCGCGCCCTGAGACGCAATCCCGGTTCCCATCAACAAGGTGGGAACCGAGGGTAGACACAATCGCCAAAAAATAAGACGATCCAGCCGGTGATTGACCACTCTACCCTATAAGAATAAAGAAAATGATGTTTACCCAACCCACGGCGTCCTTGCGGCGCGTCAGTATCCTGGCCATCGACAATGTCTTCGCATCGACCCTGATGCAGGCCAAGGATTTCTTCCATCTCGCCAGCCTGCGCTACAGCAAGCAGTTGGGCCTGGGCCTGCAGCCGATGTTCGAAACCCGCCTGGTGAGCCCTGACGGCCAGCCTGTGCGCAGCTTCAGCGAAGTGATGCTGCCGGTCGACAGCGGCCTGGAGCAGGCCGACATCATCATCCTGCCGGCGTTCTGGGACGATTTCGATGCCCTCTGCCAGCGCTACCCGCAAGTACTGCCCTGGCTACGCGAGCAACACGCCCGCGGCGCCGTGCTCTGCGGCGAGGCCAGCGGCGTGTTCTGGCTGGCCGAAGCCGGGTTGCTCGACGGTAAGGAGGCGACCACCTACTGGCGCTTCTTCAGCCAGTTCGAAGAGCGCTTCCCCAAGGTCAGCCTCAACCAGGACAAGCACCTGACCGACGCCGACAACCTCTATTGCGCCGGCGGCACCACCTCGGCCTGCGACCTGTACATCTACCTGATCGAGCGTTTCTGCGGGGCCAACGTCGCGCAAGCGGTGGCCCGTGACATCCTCTACGAAGTACAGCGCAACTACACCCCGGGGCGCATGGGCTTTGGCGGGCAGAAACTGCACCAGGACTTGATCATCCTGCAGATCCAGCACTGGCTCGAAGAACATTTCGCCGACAAGTTCCGCTTCGAGGACGTGGCCCGCAACCACGGCATGAGCATCCGCAACTTCATGCGCCGCTTCCAGAGCGCCACCGGCGACAAGCCGCTGCACTACCTGCAACGGCTGCGGATCGAAACGGCCAAGGGCTTGCTGTCGGGCACACGCAAAAGCATCAAGACCATCAGCTATGAAGTTGGTTATGACGATGCGAGTTTCTTTGCCCGGTTGTTCAGGCAGCACACGGAGTTGTCGCCGAATCAGTATCGGCAGCAGTTTATGCAGGAGGCCTGAAAGGCCTCCTCAGCTTCAAGCCTCAAGCTTCAAGCGGAAAGCAAGAGCAAGAGCAGGATCAAGAGCAGCGCGCGGTTGGCTCTTGATCCTGCTTGCAGCTTGAAGCTTGAAACTTGCAGCTGCTTTTAAGGCTTATGCGCAGCTTCAAGCTACAAGCTTCAAGTAAGAGCAGGATCAAAAGCAGCACGCGGTCGGCTCTTGATCCTGCTTGCAGCTTGAAGCTTGAAACTTGCAGCTGCTTTTAAGGCCTATGCGCCCGCGACAGGAATTCGTGGGACTGCATTTCCAGCAGGCGGCTCAGGGTGCGCTGGAACTCGAAGGTCAGCCGACCACCGGTGTACAGGTCCTTGAGTTCAACCTCGGCCGAGATGATCAGCTTGACGTTGCGGTCATAGAACTCGTCGACCATGTTGATGAAGCGTCGGGCGATGTCGTCGGTGGCGACGCTCATCTGCTCGACGCCGCTGAGCAGCACGGCATGGAAGATCTTGCCCAGTTCGATGTAGTCGTTCTGGCTGCGCGGGCCGTCGCACAGTTCGCGGAATTCGAACCAGGCCACGTCGTCACAGGTACGCAGGGCGCGGATTTCGCGGTTCTCGATCACCAGCACATCGTTCTCGACCGCCTGGGTGCACTCCGGGGTCAGTGCCTTGAAGCTTTTGCGCAGGCTTTCGTGGGCCGCTTCGTCGAGCGGGAAGTGGAACAGCTCGGCTTGTTCCAGGTGCCGCAGGCGATAGTCGACGCCGCTGTCGACGTTGACGATCTCGGTGTTCTGCTTGATCAGGGCAATCGCCGGCAGGAAGCGTGCGCGCTGCAGGCCGTCCTTGTACAGGCCGTCAGGGACGATGTTGGAGGTGGCCACCAGGGTCACGCCGTTCTTGAACAGCTCCTCCATCAGGGTGCCGAGGATCATCGCATCGGTAATGTCGGAGACGAAGAACTCGTCGAAGCAGATCACCCGGGCCTCGTCGGAGAAGCGCTTGGCGATGATGGTCAGCGGGTTCTTCTCGCCCTTGAGGGTTTTCATTTCCTCGTGGACGCGCTTCATGAAGCGGTGGAAGTGCGTGCGCACCTTCTGCTTGAACGGCAGCGCTTCAAAGAAGGTATCGACCAGGTAGGTCTTGCCGCGGCCTACCCCACCCCAGAAATACAAGCCCTTGACCGGTGCCTGGTCCTTCTTGCCGAACAACTTGCCGAACACACCCGGCTTGTTGTTCTGCGCCGCGATCAGATCGTCGTACAGGCGCTGCAGATGACGCACTGCAGTTTCCTGCGCCGCGTCATGGAAGAATTCGGGACGTTTCAGATCTGCTTGATATCGTTCTAGGGGCGTCATAATTCGTTAGCAAGGTAACAAAAACGGGCCGTCACTGTAGCGACGGCCCGGGATAATGGCAATCAGACTTCCGATAAGCCGTTCAGTCCTGCTGGGGCACCAGGGCCGCGCGCAGGGTTTCGATGGCGCTGTCGCGGGCGGCGCCGTCGGCAAACTGCGGGCCGTCGCCAACGCACTCACCTTCCAGCCACAGGCTGAAGCCCAGGCCTTCGTGGCGCACGTCAAGCTCGCCGCCCTGTTGCAATTGCTTGCTCACAGCACCTGCGGTCTTGCCGTCGGCGAAGTTGCGCGACAACAGCAGTTGCTCGCCATCGGCCGCCAGCAGGCGGAAGCGGAAGCTGCCGTCGTCTTCGCGGAAGCTGACAAAGCGCGCGGTCTTGGCCGCCTTCTTCTTGACCTGGGCAGTGGCCTGCTCGACGTTACGGAACGAGCGCAGGCCGACCGCTTCGCGCAGCTCCTCAAGGAACGGCGTGGCCACCTTGCGGGCTTTTTGCGCGCCGGCCAGGAGGATGTCCTCAAGGTCGGCCGGGCGGCTGATCAACTGGTGATAACGCTCGCGCGGCTCGCTCAGCTGGCCATCGAGCAACTGGAACAGGCGCTGCTTGGCTTCGCCCCAACCCAGGCCCTGGAGCAGTTCGCTGCGAAACTCATCGGCCTGGGAGGCAGTGGCGAAGGCCTGGAACAGGGTGAACAGGTGCGCGTTGTCCGGATCCTTGGCTTCGCCCGGGGCGCGGGAGTCGGTGACGATGCGCGAGATGGCATCCTTCATGTCCTTGGCGCTGGTGAACAACGGGATGGTGTTGTCGTAGCTCTTGGACATCTTGCGCCCGTCCAGGCCCGGCAGGGTGGCGACGCTTTCTTCGATCAGCGCTTCGGGCATGGCGAAGAATTCCTTGCCCTGGCCGAACAGGTGGTTGAAGCGCTGGCCGATGTCGCGGGCCATTTCCACGTGCTGGATCTGGTCACGGCCGACTGGCACCTTGTTGGCGTTGAACATCAGGATGTCGGCGGCCATCAGTACCGGGTAGCTGTACAGGCCCATGCTGATGCCGGCATCCGGGTCTTCGCCGTTCTCGACGTTCTTGTCCACCGACGCCTTGTAGGCGTGCGCGCGGTTGAGCAGGCCCTTGGCCGCAACGCAGGTCAGCAGCCAGGTCAGCTCGGGAATCTCGGGGATGTCGGACTGACGATAGAAAGTCACTCGCTCCGGGTCCAGGCCACCGGCCAGCCAGGTCGCGGCGATTTCCAGGCGCGAGCGCTGGATGCGCTGCGGGTCGTCGCATTTGATCAGGGCGTGGTAGTCGGCCAGAAAATAGAACGAGTCGACACCCGGCTCACGGCTGGCGAGGATCGCCGGGCGGATGGCACCGGCGTAGTTGCCCAGGTGAGGCGTGCCCGTGGTGGTGATACCGGTAAGGATGCGCGTAGTCATGGGTAATCGCTTATCAGGCTTGTATCAGTTCGAAAGGCGTGGCAGCACCAGTTCTTTGAGGTCGGTGAGCTTGCCATGGAAAAAGTGTCCGCATTCTGCCACTTTCAGCAGCTCATGGGGGCGTGGCAGTGCGCCGGACCAAGCGTAGACGATCTGCGGATCGATCACTTCGTCGGTTTGCGGCTGGATCACGCTCAGCGCGCAGCCTTGTGGCAAGGTGTCGTGATCCTGCAGGCGCATCACCGCTGGCGCAACCATGAACAGGTGCTTCAATTCGATACCGTTTGCTTCAAGACGCCCGCCGAGGCTGGCCGCAACAAAGCCGCCGAATGAAAAACCCATCAGGGTCAGGGGCAGTCGCGGATGTTGTTCCAGCAGCCAGGTCGCTGCCGCCTGAGCATCGTCCACTTCGCCGCTGCCCATGTCATGGTTACCGGCGCTGGCACCGACACCACGGTAGTTGAATCGCAAGGTGATGTAACCGGCATCGCGGGCGGTGCGCTGCAGCATCGACACCACCTTGTTGGTCATGGTCCCGCCCTGCACCGGGTTAGGGTGACACAGCAACACCACGCCACGGGCGTCGGCAACATCAAGGTACAAGGCTTCCAGTTGGCCGACCGGGCCATCGATGAATACGGGGGTTTCGCGGATAAGCAAGGATAAACTCCGTGACCTCGGAAAGGGTCGACTCGTCTAGCTGAATGATTCTGTCTGAGATATTTGCGATCGTTCGCGGTATACAGCGCAGGTCCGAGCCGTTAACGTAAAGCAAAGCCGTTTATAGAGGAAGGACTCGTGGAACTCTCGCTCTTAGTTTGGTTGTTGCCGACCCTGGCCCTCGTCGTGGGTGTCGTCGTTGGTTTCCTGGTCGCCCGCCTGCTGCCCAATGCCGCACCGAGCAGCACCCAGCGTCAGCTGGATGATATCCAGGAACGTTTCGACAGCTACCAGAATGAGGTGGTTACTCACTTCAACAGTACGGCTGCGCTGGTCAAAAAGCTGACCCAAAGTTACCAGGACGTCCAGGATCACCTGGCCGAGGGCGCCAACCGCCTGGCCCTGGACGAACTCACCCGCCAGCGCCTGCTGGCCGCCCTGCACTCCGAAGCCGTGCAGCCTGCGCGTGATCGCCTGACCCCGCCGAAGGACACCGAGGTGCCGCGCGACTACGCACCGAAAGCGCCCAACGCACCGGGCATGCTCGATGAGCATTACGGGCTCAAGCGTTAAAAATGCAAACCCCGCCAACTGGCGGGGTTTTTTATTATGGCTGCTGTTGCAGCCTGCAGGAGCGGGCTTGCCCCGTGATGAGCCTCAGCAATACCAAGGCGCCTCCCCCTCCCGGTAGCCATACTTCTCCCGCGCCTCATCCAGCACCCGCCGCTCAACTCCACCCTGGCGCACCAGGCTGTGCAGGCTTGCCAGAACAATGCTGAAACGATCGACCTCGAAGAACCGGCGCAACTGCTGGCGGGTATCACTGCGGCCGAAACCGTCGGTACCCAGCGTCACATAAGGTGCCTGTACATATTCAGCAATCAATTGCGGCCAGGCCCGCACGTAATCGGTTGCCGCAATCACCGGCGCGTCACCGTCCAGGCAGCGCTGCACATGGCTCAGATCAGCACTGCCCTGCCCCAACCGGCCGGCGCGATCTACATCCCGCGCCTCGCGCGCCAGCTCGCTGAAGCTGGTGACACTGAACACTTCACTGGCAACCTGCCAGTCGCTGGCCAGCAGTTCACTGGCAGCAATCACCTCGCGCAGAATCGCCCCGGAGCCCAGCAGGCGCACCCGCCCCTGGGCAGCCGGCAGCTGCTGTTCGACATAACGGTACATGCCGCGCAAAACCTCTTCATGCACCTGCGCCGGCAGGGACGGCTGTGGATAGTTTTCGTTCATCACCGCGACATAATGAAATTCATCGCACTGTTCAGTGAGCATGCGCCGCGCCGCGTACTCGAGGATCACCGCCAGCTCGCCAGCAAAGCACGGCTCCCAGGCCCGGCAGTTGGGCACCATCGAGGCCATCACCAGGCTTGAACCGTCCTGGTGCTGCAGCCCCTCTCCGCCCAACGTGGTGCGCCCGGCAGTGGCGCCCAGCAGCAGGCCACGGGCGCGCTGGTCGGCGGCGGCCCAGATCAGGTCACCGACGCGTTGAAAGCCGAACATCGAGTAATAGATGTACACCGGCAGCATCGGTTCGCCATGCACCGCGTAGGACGTTGCCGCCGCCACCCAGGAAGAAATCGCCCCGGCTTCGGTAATACCTTCCTCCAGCAACTGGCCATCGCGCGCTTCCTTGTAGGACAGCAACGACCCTGCGTCTTCCGGCTCGTAGCATTGCCCCTGGGGCGAGTAGATGCCGATCTGCCGGAACAGGCTGGCCATGCCGAAGGTGCGCGCCTCGTCGGCGACTATCGGCACCACCCGCGGCCCCAGCTGCGGCGCCTTGAGCCAGGCGCTGAGCATGCGCACGGCGGCCATGGTGGTGGACATTTCCTTGCCGTCGGCCTGCAGGGCGAAGCCGCCCATGGCCTCCAGCGCTGGCACCGGCACCGGGCGTACGTCGCTGCACCGAGCAGGCAGCGGCCCACCCAGAGCTTCCCGCCGCTCGCGCAGGTAGCGCATTTCTGCGCTGTCTTGGTCCGGTCGATAGAACTGCAACTGTTCGACCTGCGCGTCCGACAGCGGCAAATGAAAACGATCACGAAAGGCCAGCAAGGCCTGCACGTCGAGCTTCTTGGCCTGGTGCGCGGTCATTCGCGATTCACCGGCGGCGCTCATGCCGTAGCCCTTCTTGGTCTTGGCCAGAATCACCGTTGGCCGGCCCTTGCAGGCCTTGGCGGCGGCGAAGGCGGCGTACAGTTTGCGAAAATCGTGGCCACCGCGTTTCAACGCATTGATCTCGGCCGAGCTCATGTGCTCCACCAGCTTTTGCAAGGCCGGTTGCTGGTTGAAAAAGTGCTCGAGGTTGTAGGCGCCATCTTTGGCCCCAAGGTTCTGGAACTGCCCGTCCGGGGTCGCCGCCAACTGGCGCAACAGCACGTGCTCGGTGTCACGAGCGAACAATGCGTCCCACTCCGAGCCCCAGAGCACCTTGATCACGTTCCAGCCGGCGCCACTGAACAGCGCTTCAAGTTCCTGGATGATCTGGCCGTTGCCGCGCACCGGGCCGTCCAGGCGCTGCAGGTTGCAATTGACCACGAAGGTCAGGTTATCCAGTTGCTCGCGGGCGGCCAGGGTCAAGCCGGCAATCGACTCCGGCTCGTCCATCTCGCCATCGCCAAACACCCCCCAGACGTGCCGGGCACTGGTATCGAGCAACTGGCGGTTGTGCAGGTAGCGCATGAACCGCGCCTGGTAGATCGCGTTGAGTGGGCCGATGCCCATGGAGCCTGTCGGAAACTGCCAGAAGTCCGGCATCAGCCACGGATGTGGGTAGGAGCACAGGCCCTTGCCAGCCACTTCCTGGCGATAGCTGGCCAGTTGCTCTTCGCTCAAACGTCCTTCAAGGAAGGCCCGGGCATAAATGCCCGGCGCCGAATGCGGCTGGAAGAACACCAGGTCAGCGCTGCGTTGCTCGCCACCGGCCTCACCGCGAAAAAAGTGCTGGAAACCGACTTCGAAAATCTCTGCGGCCGAGGCATAACTGGCGATGTGCCCGCCGAGGTCGCCATAAGCGTGGTTGGCCCGCATGACCATGGCCAGGGCGTTCCAGCGCAGGATACTGGTGATGCGCTCATCGAGCTCCAGATCACCCGGATAGACGCCCTGCTGCTCCACCGACAAGCTATTGCGATAGGCCGAAAAGGCCTGGGCCCCGCGCTCCAGGCCCAACTCGCGGGCATGGGTTTGCAGTTGCTGCAGCAGAAACCGCGCACGCTCCGGGCCGCAGTGCAGCAGGGTCGAATCCAGTGCGTCCAGCCATTCGGCGGTTTCCCCCGGGTCGCTGTCCTGCTGTGGATCGCCCGGGCGCCGCGGCACACCTTCGCCAGGCACAAGGTTCATCATTGCCACCATTGCATTGACCTCGTCCGTGAAAGGTTAGGCGCAGGCCTTGAGCGCCTGTTGAATATCCGCCAGCAGGTCGTCGATGTCCTCCAGGCCCACCGACAGGCGTACCAGCCCTTCGGAAATGCCGTACTGCGCACGCTCCTCTGGGGTATAGCTGGAGTGGGTCATGCTTGCCGGGTGTTGGGCCAGCGATTCGGCATCGCCAAGGCTGACGGCACGGCTGAACAACTGCAGGGCATTCATGAAACGCCTGCCGGCAGTGATGCCGCCCTTGAGTTCAAAGGCGATCATGCCGCCCGGCAAACGCATCTGCCGCTGGGCCAGCTCATATTGAGCAAAGCCGGGCAGGCCGGGGTAATTGAGCATTTCAACTTCCGGCTGTTGCTCGAGGTATTCGGCAATGGCCTGGGCGTTGCTGCAGTGGCGCTCCATGCGCAAGTTCAGGGTTTTCATCCCGCGCATCAGCAAGGCGGCGTCATGGGGCGACATCACTGCACCGGTCATGTCCTTCAAGCCTTCCAGACGAATCCTGTCCACCAACGCCTTGCGTCCCACCACCAGGCCGGCAGTGATATCGCCATGGCCACTGAGGTACTTGGTCGCCGAATGCACCACCAGGTCGGCGCCCAGCTCCAGGGGTCGCTGCAGGTACGGCGTGCAGTAGGTGTTGTCGACCACCACGCTGATATCGTGCTGGTGCGCAAGCGCGGCCACGGCAGCGATGTCGGTCATCTGCATATTGGGGTTGGCCGGGGTTTCGAAATAGATCACCCGGGTATTGCCGTTGATCGCCGCAGCGACAGCCTGCAGGTCGCTCATGTCGACATGCCGGACCTTGACCCCGAACTCGCCGATACCATGGTGTAAAAAGGCAAAGGTGCAGCCGTACAGGGTGCGCCCCACCAGCACCTCGTCGCCGGGGCGCAGCAGGGTCCACAGGGTCGCGGTAATCGCGCCCATCCCCGAGGCCAGCGCCAGGCCGGCTTCGCCGCCTTCGAGCGAGGCCATGCGTTGTTCCAGCAAGGCCAGGGTAGGGTTGGAAATCCGGCTGTAGAAATGTCCGGCCTGCTCCCCGGCGAAGCAGGCAGCGCCGTACTCGACGGTCGGAAAAGCAAAGGTCGCGGTCTGGTAGATCGGTGGCACCAGGGCACCACTGTGTTCCAGTGGATCGTAACCGTGGTGAATGGCGCGGGTGGCAAAACCTGAATTGTTATTGGAGCCGCTCATGGCAAACAGCCTCTAGTGGTTTGTTATAAGCTTATGCCACTGAGGTGCTGATTTTTTTCCAAATGTAGCCGTCCTTGCGGAAGGTTATTGACATAAAAACAACGATTTCAGACCACGGAGGGTAAAACATGCCTACAACCATCGATCGCACCGATCGAGCGTTGCTCGCGGCCTTGCAAGACAACGCGCGCTTGACGGTTTCCGAGCTGGCCGACCAGGTCGCACTGACCACCTCGCCGTGCTGGCGACGGATCAAGCTACTGGAAGAAGCCGGCTACATCATCGGCTACCAGGCCATCCTCTCGCCCAAGTCGCTGGGCTTTGGCGTAACCGCTTTCGTCAGCATCATGATGGACTCGCACAGCAAGGAAATGGCCCGCGCCTTCGAGCAGCGGCTGATGGAAATCCCCGAAATCGTCGCCTGCCACAACATCTCCGGGCGTTATGACTTCCTGCTGGAAATCCTTGCCCGCGACCTTGAGTCATTCGGTGAGTTTGCCCGCGAAGTGCTGCAGACCTTGCCCGGGGTGAAAGAGATTTACTCGAGCTTCTCGTTCAAGGCAGTGAAGGAGAAGCGGGTGATTCCGGTGTCGGAAAAGCACATCTAAGTTCTAGCCGTCATATGCGCGGGACAAGCCCGCTCCTACCCTGTCGGCACGCAACAAAAAACCCCACCGGGGTGGGGTTTCCTGTTCAGCGCGCTAACGCTTAGATCGCGCCACGCTTGCGCAGCAGCTCCAGCACCTGCTTGACGCCGTCTTCCAGGCTGACGTTCTGGGTGTCGATCACCAGGTCCGCATCCAGCGGTACGTCATACGGGAAGCTCTCGCCCGGGATGTTGTCGCCGCCGGCGGCATACAGGCCCTGCGGGTCACGCTCGCGGCACGCCAGAGGCGAAGCCTGGACGTAGACCGTGAGCAGGCGTTCCTTACCGATCAGCGCCTTGGCCTGTTCGCGGCCTTCGGCGTCCGGGGCGACGAAGGCGGCCAGGGTCAGCAGGCCGGCTTCGTTGAACTGACGCGCAACGTGCGCGGCACGGCGCCAGTTCTCGGTGCGCCCGGCGCGGTCCTGCGGCAAGCCTTTGTTCAGGTCGTGGCGCAGGTTCTGGCCATCGAGCACATACACCGCACGGCCCATGTCGAACAGCTTGCGCTCCACGGCATAGGCCAGGGTGCTCTTGCCCGCGCCCGAGAGGCCGCTGAACAGCACGGTGGCTGGCTGCTGACCGAAACGCAGGGCACGTTCTGCGGTGTCCACGTGGGCCAGTTTGCCGTGCTGGCCAACGCTGCCATGGGGCACAACCGGTGGCGCGATGATCATGCCGGCGCCAACGGTGCCGTTGGTCAGGCGGTCAATGACAATAAAGGCGCCGGTGGTGCGGTTGCTGTCATAGCCGTCCAGCGCGATCGGCGCGTCGAGGCTGACCTTGACCTTGCCGATCTCGTTGAGCTGCAGGGCACTGGCGGCGCCCTGCTCCAGGGTGTTGACATCGACCTTGTGGGCGATGCTGGCAATCGAGCCCGGCACATAGCTGGTGGCGCGCTTGATGTCGTATTTTTTGCCCGGCAGCATCGGCTCTTCAGCCATCCATACCAGCATGGCGTCGAACTGGTCGGTCACCGGCGGGACGTTGTCGGCATGCACCAGCAGGTCGCCACGGGAGATGTCGATCTCGTCTTCCATGGTCAGGGTCACGGCCTGGCCGGGGCCGGCGTTTTCCAGCTCGCCTTCGAAGGTGACGATGGACTTGACCCGGCTGCTCTTGCCCGACGGCAGCACGACGATTTCATCGCCCTTGTGCACCACGCCGCTGGCCAGGGTACCGGCGAAGCCGCGGAAGTTCAGGTTCGGGCGGTTGACGTACTGCACCGGGAAGCGCAGGTCGGTGAAGTTGCGGTCGGCCGCGACTTCGACGGTTTCGAGGATTTCCATCAACGCCGGGCCCGTGTACCAAGGCGAACGCTCGCTGCGGTTGACCACGTTGTCGCCCTTGAGCGCCGACATCGGCACAAAATGCAGGCTGCTCGGGTTCATGTTGATGGCTTCGGCGAACTTCAGGTAGTCGGCCTTGATGCTCTCGAACACGCCCTCGTCGAAGCCTTTGAGGTCCATCTTGTTGACCGCGACGACGATGTGCTTGATGCCCAGCAACGAGGCAATGTAGCTGTGCCGGCGGGTCTGGGTCTGCACACCGTAGCGGGCATCGACGAGGATGATCGCCAGGTCGCAGGTCGACGCACCGGTGGCCATGTTGCGGGTGTACTGCTCGTGGCCCGGGGTGTCGGCGATGATGAATTTGCGCTTGGCGGTGGAGAAGTAGCGGTAGGCCACATCGATGGTGATGCCTTGCTCGCGCTCGGCCTGCAGGCCGTCGACCAGCAGCGCCAGGTCGATATCGTCACCGGTGGTGCCGACTTTCTTCGAGTCGCGGGTGATGGCTTCCAGATGGTCTTCGTAGATCATCTTCGAGTCGTGCAGCAGGCGCCCGATCAGCGTGCTCTTGCCGTCGTCGACGTTACCGCAGGTAAGGAAGCGCAGCAGCTCTTTACGTTCGTGCTGGGCCAGGTAAGCGAGGATGTCCTCGCTGATCAGATCAGATTGGTGGCTCATTACATTCAAGCTCCAAGCTGTAAGCTTCAAGCGGCAAGCTTGTCGGCATACAACTAGTCAGAAATTTTGTTGATCAACCCGCTCAGCATTCTTGAAAGCTCACGAGTCTCTGTAATCCACTCATTCGACAAAGGCTTTGGCAGATAGCCTACCTCTCCCCCGATGATGATCTGCGTACGCAACTCACCGCAGGACGCCTTGGCAATACACAGATAGCGAACCTTTTCTTTTGCCGTTCTGCGCTCCATGCCTTCGGCGATATTCGACGGAACGGAAAGTGCCGCCCGGGTGATCTGATCCTTGAATCCAAGATCCCGGCACACCCTCTGCTGCGTGTAAATCGCTACCGCCAAATCTTTGCTTCTCTGCCAAACAGCAAGCTTCTCAAAGTCCATTGTTAAGCACTCTCACGCACCCACAATGGGGCGGCAGCCGACAAAACCCAGAAGCTACGCACCTTGCTTCTAACTTGCAGCTTGCCGCTTGTAACTTGAAGCTTAGAAGTACCCTTGCCGTTTTTTGTCTTCCATGGAGCCGGCGCCATCGTGGTCGATGACCCGGCCCTGGCGCTCGGAAGTGCGCGTCAGGAGCATTTCCTGAATGATGTCGGTGAGGCTTTCGGCCTCCGACTCCACCGCGCCCGTCAACGGGTAGCAGCCAAGGGTACGGAAACGCACCTTCTTCTTGACGATACGGGCCTTTTCTTCCTCCGAGAGGTGCTCGAGGATGCGCGCGTCGTCGATCATGATCAGGGTGCCGTTCTTCTCGATCACTTCACGCTCGGCGGCGAAGTACAGCGGCACGATCGGGATGCCTTCGAGGTAGATGTACTGCCAGATGTCCAGCTCGGTCCAGTTCGACAGCGGGAACACGCGAATCGATTCGCCCTTGTTGACCTTGCCGTTGTAGACGTTCCACAGCTCCGGACGCTGGTTCTTCGGGTCCCAGCGGTGCTTGCTGTCACGGAACGAGTAGACCCGCTCCTTGGCCCGCGACTTCTCTTCGTCGCGGCGTGCGCCACCGAAGGCGGCATCGAAGCCGTACTTGTCGAGCGCCTGCTTGAGGCCCTCGGTCTTCATGATGTCGGTGTGCTTGGCACTGCCGTGGGTGAACGGGTTGATGCCCTGGGCGACGCCGTCCGGGTTGACGTGGGTGATCAGCTCCAGGCCCATTTCCTCGACCATCTTGTCGCGGAAGCTGTACATCTCCTGGAATTTCCACTGGGTGTCGACGTGCATCACCGGAAACGGCAGCTTGCCCGGGAAGAAGGCCTTGCGCGCCAGGTGCAGCATCACGGCCGAGTCCTTGCCAATCGAGTACAGCATCACCGGGTTATCGAACTCGGCGGCCACCTCACGAATGATGTGGATGCTTTCCGCCTCCAACTGTTTCAAATGCGTCAGTTTGTCGACCATGGCTACTCACGGAAATACGATCTTATGGACGGCCAGCGGGCCGTGTTCGAGCGGGCCACTTTATCACAGCGCCCGATTCTATTTAGGCAGCCAACTAGAACGAAACAGTATAAGAATATGCCCTGCCGTTTTAGCTTTATATAGGGTTCGGGCAGTCGATGAACAGGTGTTCCAGGGCAAACCGTCGGGCCAGGTAATCGCCCAGCGCCTGCACGCCGTAACGCTCGGTGGCGTGGTGGCCGGCGGCGATGAAGCTGATGCCGTTCTCGCGGGCGCTGTGGAAGGTCTGCTCGGAGGCTTCGCCGCTCAGGTACAGGTCGACACCGGCAGCAATCGCCTGGTCGATATAGCCCTGGCCGCCGCCGGTACACCAGCCGACCCGGCGGATGATCTGCTCGCCTTCGATCAACAGCGGCTCACGGCCCATCACCTCCTGCACCTTGCGGGCAAAATCGCGCGCCGACATGGGTTCGGCGAGCGAGCCGACCAATCCGACAATGCGCGGGTTCTGCGGGTCCAGCGGACCTTCGACAGTGATGTCGAGCTGGCGCGCCAGCTGCACGTTGTTGCCCACTTCCGCGTGCAAGTCCAGCGGCAGGTGGTAGGACAACAGGCTCAGGTCGTTTTTCAGCAGGGTTTTCAGCCGGCGCTGCTTCATGCCGGTGATGCACGGGTTCTCGCCCTTCCAGAAATAGCCGTGGTGCACCAGCACCAGGTCGGCGTCGGCCTCGACTGCGGCGTCGAGCAACGCCTGGCTTGCGGTCACGCCGCTGACGATGCGGGTCACTTGCGGGCGGCCCTCGACCTGCAGGCCGTTGGGGCAGTAGTCCTGGATTTTGGCGCTGCCGAGGTAGCGTTCGGCTTCCTCGACCAGGGTACTCAAGGCAACAGCCATGGAAAGACTCCTCAATTTCGCAGTTCAGCGCGGCCCAAGGCCCCGTATAATGAGCGGCATTATGGACCGTCGCCGGGTTTGGGGAAACCGACGGCAGTTGCCTGGGGGCTGGCATTGTTGGCTTTCGTGACGATTTAACAGTTCCTGCACAAGCCGCAGCGCAGTATGATCGCGCGCGTTTACGCTCCCAGCTGTCATCGGCCCTCTGCCAACTCCCAGGATTCGTTCAATGTTCAAGGCTTTGCGTTACTTTGGCTGGCCGCTGCTGGTCGGCGTGCTGATCGCCCTGTTGGTCATCCAGCGCTTTCCGCAGTGGGTCGGCCTGCCCAGCCAGGACGTCAACCTGCAGCAAGCCCCGCAAACCACGCGGATCATGCAGGGGCCGGTGTCCTACGCCGACGCCGTGAGCATCGCCGCCCCCGCGGTGGCCAACCTGTACACCACCAAGGTGGTCAACAAGACCGCCCACCCGCTGTTCGAAGACCCGCAGTTCCGCCGCTTCTTTGGCGACAACCTGCCCAAGCAGCGCCGCTGGGAGTCGAGCCTGGGGTCGGCAGTGATCATGAGCCCGGAAGGCTACCTGCTGACCAACAACCACGTGACCTCCGGTGCCGACCAGATCGTGGTGGCGCTCAAGGACGGCCGCGAAACCCTGGCACGGGTGATCGGCAGCGACCCGGAAACCGACCTCGCGGTGCTGAAGATCGACCTGAAGAACCTGCCGTCGATCACCATCGGCCGCTCCGACAACATCCATATCGGCGACGTCGCCCTGGCCATCGGCAACCCCTTCGGTGTCGGCCAGACCGTGACCATGGGCATCATCAGCGCCACCGGCCGCAACCAGCTGGGCCTGAACAACTACGAAGACTTCATCCAGACCGACGCCGCAATCAACCCGGGCAACTCCGGTGGTGCGCTGGTCGACGCCAATGGCAACCTCACCGGCATCAACACGGCGATCTTCTCCAAATCCGGCGGCTCGCAAGGCATCGGCTTTGCCATCCCGACCAAGCTCGCTCTGGAGGTGATGAAGTCGATCATCGAGCACGGCCAGGTGATTCGGGGCTGGTTGGGGATCGAGGTGCAGCCGCTGAGCCAGGAGCTGGCCGAGTCGTTCGGCATGCAGGGGCGCCCGGGCATTGTCGTGGCAGGGATTTTCCGTGATGGCCCGGCACAGAAGGCCGGCCTGGAGCTGGGTGACGTGATCCTCAGCATCAATGGCGAACCGGCCGGCGATGGCCGCCGCTCGATGAACCAGGTGGCGCGGATCAAGCCCAATGACAAGGTGGCGATTCAGGTCATGCGCAACGGCAAGGAGCTCAAGCTGACCGCCGAGATCGGCTTGCGTCCACCGCCGGCACCGGCAGCCAAAGAAGAAAACTGATGGGTTAACAGCATCGCGGGGCAAGCCCGCTCCCACAGGTTTTGTGGTTTACCTGTGGGAGCGGGCTTGCCCCGCGATGGGGTCAGTGCAGAATCTGGCTCAAGAACAGCTTGGTCCGCTCATTCTGCGGCCGGTCGAAGAAGTCGTCCGGCGCCGCCTGCTCTACAATCTCGCCTTTATCCATGAAGATCACCCGGTTCGCCACGGTGCGGGCAAAGCCCATTTCGTGGGTCACGCAGAGCATGGTCATGCCGTCTTCGGCAAGGCCAACCATGGTATCGAGCACTTCCTTGACCATCTCAGGGTCGAGCGCCGAGGTCGGTTCGTCGAACAGCATGATCTTCGGCTTCATGCACAGCGCCCGGGCAATCGCTACCCGTTGTTGCTGGCCACCCGATAGCTGCCCGGGAAACTTGTTGGCCTGCTCCGGAATTCGCACCCGCTCCAGATAGTGCATGGCAATTTCCTCGGCCTTGCGCTTGGGCATCTTGCGCACCCACATCGGCGCCAGGGTGCAGTTCTGCAGGATGGTCAGGTGCGGGAACAGGTTGAAGTGCTGGAACACCATGCCGACTTCGCGGCGGATCGCTTCGATCTGCTTGAGGTCGTTGGTCAGCTCCACGCCATCGACGACGATGCGCCCTTGCTGGTGCTCCTCAAGACGGTTGAGGCAGCGGATGGTGGTCGACTTGCCCGAGCCCGACGGCCCGCACAGCACGATACGCTCGCCCTGGCGCACGTTCAGGTTGATGTCCTTGAGCACGTGGAACTGGCCGTACCACTTGTTCACGCCCTGCATCTGAATAATGCCTTCAGGGCTCACAGGCTGTTTGATCGCTTCACTCATGGGAACACTCCTAACGCTTGTGGCCTGTGTCCAGCTTGCGCTCCAGATGCATGGAGTAGCGGGACATACCGAAACAGAAAATCCAGAAAACCAGGGCGGCAAATACATAGCCCTCGGTCGCCATGCCCAGCCAGGTCGGGTCGGCAGCGGCCTGCTTGACGCTGTTGAGCAGGTCGAAGAGGCCGATGATGATCACAAGGCTGGTGTCCTTGAACAGGGCAATGAAGGTGTTGACGATGCCGGGGATTACCAGCTTCAGGGCTTGCGGCAGAATCACCAGGCCCATCGAGCGCCAGTAGCCCAGGCCCATCGCCGCAGCGGCTTCGTACTGGCCCTTGGGAATAGCCTGCAGGCCGCCACGTACCACTTCGGCGATATACGCCGACTGGAACAGGATCACCCCGATCATGGCCCGCAGCAGCTTGTCGAAGCTCATGCCCTCAGGCAGGAACAACGGCAGCATCACCGAGGACATGAACAGCACGGTAATCAGCGGCACGCCGCGCCAGAACTCGATGAAGGTCACGCAGACCACCTTCACCGCCGGCATGTTCGAACGCCGCCCCAGCGCCAGCAGGATGCCCAGCGGCAAGGCCCCGACGATGCCCACGGTGGCGATCACCAGGGTCAGCATCAGCCCGCCCCACTGGTTGGTCGGTACCGTGGCCAGGCCCAGGTAGCCGCCGTGCAGCAGGGTGTAGGCGATGATCGGGTACAGCACCAGAAAGCCCAGGCCGTAAACCGCCTTGCGCGGGAAGCGCGAGATGAACAACGGCGCGGCGCCGATGACCGCCAGCCAGACGGTCAGATCGACACGCCAGCGCAGCTCGCTCGGGTAGTAACCGTACATGAACTGGCCGAAGCGCTGCTGGATGAACACCCAGCAGGCGCCCTCCTTGGTGCAGTCGGCGCGGGTGGTGCCCACCCAGTTGGCGTCGAAGATCGACCACTGCAGCAGCGGCGGCACGATCAGCCACACCAGGTACACGGCAAACAGCGTCAGCAGGGTGTTGAGCCAGCTGGAGAACAGGTTGGCGCGCATCCAGGCCATTACGCCGACGGCTTTGACCGGTGGCGGCATATCAGGTTTGAAAACATGGGTACTCATGCGCTTGTCCTCACCGCTCGATCAGCGCAATGCGCTTGTTGTACCAGTTCATCAGCAGGGAAATGCTGATGCTGATGGCCAGATAGACGCTCATGGTGATGGCGATCACCTCGATGGCCTGGCCGGTCTGGTTAAGCACGGTACCGGCGAACAGCGAGACCATTTCCGGGTAGCCGATACCGGCCGCCAGCGAAGAGTTCTTCGCCAGGTTCAGGTACTGGCTGGTCAGCGGCGGGATGATCACCCGCAGCGCCTGGGGAATGATCACCTTGCGCAGCGTCGGCCCTTCGCGCAGGCCCAGGGAGCGAGCCGCCTCGGTCTGGCCGTAGCTCACCGAACGGATGCCGGAGCGCACGATTTCGGCGATGAACGCTGCGGTATAGATGGTCAGTGCCAGGGTCAGCGCCAGCAGTTCCGGGATCAATACCCAGCCGCCGACGAAGTTGAAGCCCTTGAGCTGCGGCATCTCCCAGTGCACCGGCGCGCCGAACAGCAGCACGCACAACGCCGGAATGCCGAAGAACAGGAACAGGCCGACCCAGAATTTGTGGAACGGCTCGCCGGTGGCCTCAAAGCGCCGGTTGGCCAGGCGCACCATTACCACAATGGCAAGGATTGCCAGTGCGACGGCGACGACGAATGGCCAGAATCCATCGGCCATGGCAGCACCGGGCATGTTCAGGCCCCGGTTGCTGATAAAGAAGGTGTCGTTGAGATTGATGCTACCCCGCGGTCCCGGCAGGGTCAGGAACACCGCGAAGTACCAGAACAGGATCTGCAGCAGCGGTGGGATGTTACGGAAAGTCTCGACATACACAGTGGCCAGCTTGCTGATCATCCAGTTCGGTGACAGTCGTGCCACACCGATGATGAAGCCCAGCAGGGTCGCAAGGATGATGCCGATGAAGGTTACCAGCAGGGTGTTGAGCAGGCCGATGACGAACACCCGCGCATAACTGTCCTGTTCGGTATAGGGGATCAGGTGCTGGGCGATGCCGAAACCGGCACTGCGTTCGAGAAAGTCGAAGCCCGAAGTGATCCCGCGGTGTTGCAGGTTGGTCTGGGTATTGTGAAACAGGTACCAGCCCAGACCGACCACCGCGACCACGGTGATAATCTGGAACAGCCACGCACGCACACGTGGATCGCTCAGGGATAGTCCCTTGGGTGCGCCGATATTATTTTGCATGTAATGCCCCGCAAGGAAGGGAACCGAACAGCCTGCGGCGGCCGGATGCCGCCGCAGGCCGCAACCGTCAGCGCACCGGTGGCGCGTACTGGATGCCGCCGTTGTTCCACAGGGCGTTCAGACCGCGGTCGATTTGCAGTGGGGTTTCCTTGCCCAGGTTTTTCTCGAAGACTTCGCCGTAGTTGCCGACCTGCTTGACGATCTGCACTACCCAGTCCTTCGGCAGTTTCAGGTCTTTGCCGTACTCGCCGTCGGCGCCGAGCATGCGGGCCACGTCAGGGTTCTTGGTGGCCTTGGCTTCGGCTTCGACGTTTTTCGAGCTGATGCCCATCTCTTCGGCGTTGAGCATGGCGAACAGGGTCCACTTGACGATGCTGAACCACTCTTCATCGCCTTTGCGCACTACCGGGCCCAGTGGCTCCTTGGAGATGGTCTCTGGCAGCACCACGTAATCGGTCGGGGCGGCCAGCTTGGAGCGTTGTGCGTAGAGCTGCGACTTGTCCGAGGTCAGCACGTCGCAACGGCCGGATTCCAGCGATTTGGCGCTCTCGTCGGAGGTGTCGAAGGTGATCGGGGTGTATTTCAGGCCGTTGGCGCGAAAGTAGTCGGAGACGTTGAGTTCGGTGGTGGTACCGGCCTGGATGCAGATGGTTGCACCGTCCAGTTCCTTGGCGCTGGAAACGCCGAGCTTCTTGTTGACCAGAAAACCGATGCCGTCGTAGTAGGTAACACCGGCGAACACCAGGCCCATGCCGGCGTCGCGCGAGCTGGTCCAGGTGGTGTTGCGCGACAGCACGTCGACTTCGCCCGATTGCAGCGCGGTGAAGCGCTCCTTGGCGTTGAGCTGGCTGAACTTGACCTTCTTGGCGTCGCCGAACACCGCAGCGGCGACCGCGCGGCAGACGTCGGCGTCGATACCGACGATGTTGCCCTTGGCATCCGGTACCGAGAAGCCCGGCAAGCCGTCACTGACGCCACATTGAACGAATCCCTTCTTCTGTACTGCGTCCAGGGTCGCACCTGCCTGTGCGAAACCGCTGATACCCAACGCGGTAGCAGCGGTAACCACTGCCAGTGTGGATTTCAACATCTTCATTCAAACCTCCAGTTTTGCTCTTGTTGTGTGAGCCGGGATTGCACCGCACCCTTATGAGGCGCATCCGACCCGTGTTGGCTTGTTTTTGGGTCAATTGGCGCAATGCGCTGTTCTGTGACAGCCTTGGGGACCGCTAACGGGTGTTACCGTCCAAAACGTGTAACCTCGCATCTGGAGTTTCATAGCAAAGCGCGTACCACACTGAAGGGCTAAAGCGTTTCAGTTAACGTCAATAGGAAAACTTGCAACCTTGCGACAGGTTTTTCCCGGATTTACCCGACGCGCCTTCATTTCATGCACGCAAACAAGAGCGCGCGCACACTTTCGGAGCAGTCATGACCCACCCGCTGATTCTCGAACCACAAAAAACCGCAGACGCCTGTGTGATCTGGTTGCACGGCCTGGGGGCCGATCGTTACGACTTCATGCCGGTGGCTGAGGCCCTGCAGGAAGTTCTGCTGACCACCCGCTTCGTCATGCCCCAGGCACCCACCCGTCCGGTGACCATCAACGGCGGCTACGCAATGCCCAGCTGGTACGACATCAAGGCCATGAGCCCGGCGCGGGCCATCGATGAAGACCAGTTGCACGAATCGGCGGAACAGGTGATCGAACTGATCAAGGCCGAGCAGGCCAAGGGCGTGGCCCTGTCGCGGATCATCCTCGCCGGCTTCTCCCAGGGCGGCGCCGTGGTGCTGCACACTGCCTATATAAAGTGGCAAGAAGCCCTGGGCGGCGTACTGGCGCTTTCGACCTATGCCCCGACTTTCACCGAGGCACGCGAACTGAGCGCCTGCCAGCAACGCACCCCGGCCCTGTGCCTGCATGGTGTGTACGACCCGGTTGTGCTACCGGCCATGGGGCGCAGCGCTTACGAGCACCTGAAGAACTGGGGCGTCAGCGCCAAGTGGGCCGAGTACCCGATGGAGCACGAAGTGCTGCAGGAAGAAATTCGCGATATCGCCGACTGGCTGGCCGAGCGCCTGCGCTAAAAGAAGCGTTCCCTGTAGTTGTCAGTGCAATCCACTACGCCGCGCCCGATTCTTGCATTACACTGCCCGGCGTACATTCCTTAACCAATTGATGAGATGACCGTGCTCAAAGCACTCAAGAAGATGTTCGGCAAGAGCGAGGTTGAGCAACTCGCCACCGAAACCGCTGCCCCCGTGAAGCAGCCGCCCGCAGCACCCCAGGCCCCTGCCCCGTCGGCACCGCTCAAGACCGAAGCCGTGGACCCTGCCCCGGCACGCGCCGAAAAACCGGCCGAGGCCAAGCCGCGCCGTGAGCGCAAGCCAAAGCCCGCCGCCTCCACCTGGAAGCTCGAAGACTTCGCCGTCGAGCCGCAGGAAGGCAAGACCCGCTTTCATGACTTCAAGCTCTCGCCCGAGCTGATGCATGCGATCCACGACCTAGGGTTCCCGTACTGCACGCCAATCCAGGCCCAGGTGCTGGGCTACACCCTGCGTGGCAAAGACGCCATTGGCCGGGCCCAGACCGGTACCGGCAAGACCGCAGCTTTCCTGATTTCGATCATCACCCAGCTGCAGCAGACCCCGCCGCCGAAAGAGCGCTACATGGGCGAGCCACGGGCGCTGATCATCGCCCCGACCCGCGAGCTGGTGGTGCAGATCGCCAAGGATGCCGCGGCGCTGACCAAATACACCGGCCTCAACGTCATGACCTTCGTCGGCGGCATGGACTTCGACAAACAGCTCAAGGCCCTCGAAGCCCGCCACTGCGACATCCTGGTCGCCACCCCGGGCCGCCTGCTGGACTTCAACCAGCGCGGTGAAGCACACCTGGACATGGTCGAGGTGCTGGTGCTGGACGAAGCCGACCGCATGCTCGACATGGGCTTCATCCCCCAGGTGCGGCAGATCATCCGCCAGACCCCGCCCAAGAGCGAGCGCCAGACCCTGCTGTTCTCGGCAACCTTCACCGAAGACGTGATGAACCTGGCCAAGCAGTGGACCACCGACCCTGCCATCGTCGAGATCGAGCCGGAAAACGTCGCCAGCGAAACCGTCGAGCAGCACGTCTATGCCGTGGCCGGCAGCGACAAGTACAAGCTGCTGTACAACCTGGTGACCGAGAACAAGTGGGAACGGGTGATGGTCTTTGCCAACCGCAAGGACGAAGTACGACGCATCGAAGAACGCCTGGTGCGCGATGGCGTCAACGCCGCCCAGCTGTCGGGCGACGTGCCGCAGCACAAGCGGATCAAGACCCTCGAGAGCTTTCGCGAAGGGCGCATCACCGTGCTGGTGGCCACTGACGTGGCTGGCCGCGGTATCCACATCGACGGCATCAGCCACGTGATCAACTTCACCCTGCCGGAAGACCCGGACGACTACGTGCACCGCATTGGTCGTACCGGTCGTGCCGGCACCAGCGGCGTGTCGATCAGCTTCGCCGGTGAGGATGACTCCTACCAGCTGCCAGCCATCGAAGAACTGCTGGGGCGCAAGATCAGCTGCGAGATGCCGCCGACCGAGTTGCTCAAGCCGGTACCGCGCAAGCATCACTGAGTGCAGTAACACCAATCGCGGGGCAAGCCCGCTCCTACACCACCCTGTAGGAGCGGGCTTGCCCCGCGATGCTTTTTACACCTCGGCATATTGCCCAAATAAACTAAAAGTCCATAATAGACAAAATAGTTCATTTGGAGCTTCGCATGTCTGCGCCTCTCGTCATCGATCAACAGCACGCTCGCCAACTGCTCGCCCAGGTGGATGTTCCGCAGATCCTGCGCAACCTGTTCCGTGACCTGGCGGCCGGGCAAGCGGTGCAACCACCCCAGCAACTGGTGGAATTTCCGGCCGGCCAAGGCGACTTCATCAACTACGGTGGCGTGCTGGCCGAACAGCGCGTGTACGGGGTCAAGACCTCGCCCTATATCGTCCGCGAGCAGGGACCGCTGGTCACCGCCTGGACCCTGCTGATGTCCATGGACAGCGGCCAGCCGCTGCTGCTGTGCGATGCCGGTGAACTGACCACCGCGCGCACCGCCGCCACTACCGCCGTTGCCGTCGATGCCCTGGCAGCCAGCGAGGCCCGGCGCCTGACCATCATCGGCAGCGGCCCGATTGCCCGCGCCCACCTGCATTACGCCCGCAGCCTGCGTCCATGGCAGGACATCCGCCTGTACTCGCCAAGCCTGGGCCGGCAATCGACCGAACAGCGTCAGGCCCTGAGTAATCTCGACCCGCGCCTGGTGCTCAGCGAAAGCCTGGAGCAGGCGGTGCTGGATGCCGACGTGATCATGCTCTGCACCTCCTGCGCCACGCCGGTGCTCGACCCGCGCCAATTGAGCAAGCCCGCGCTGATCACCTCCATCAGCACCAATGCGGTGCGTGCCCACGAAGTGCCGCCAGCGACCTTAAGCGAGATGGACGTTTACTGCGACTACCGCGTAACCACCCCGGGCAGCGCCGGCGAGATGCGCATCGCCGCCGAACAACATGGCTGGCAAGCCGATGCGATCGTCGGCGATCTGGCGCAATTGATCAGTGGTGCGGCGCAGAAGCCGGGCTACCAGCGCCACGCTTTTTTCCGCTCCATCGGCCTGGGCCTGGAAGACATCGCCCTGGCCAACGCCCTGTACCGCCTGCAACGCGCCGACTGAGGAAACCTTCATGCAACAGGCTGATTTCATCATCATCGGCGCCGGTATTGCCGGTGCCTCCACCGGTTTCTGGCTGGCCGGCCACGGCCGGGTACTGCTGCTTGAGCGCGAGTCGCAGCCGGGCTACCACTCCACCGGCCGCTCGGCAGCGCTGTACACCGCCGCCTATGGCACCCCGCAAGTGCGCGCACTGACCCTGGCCAGCCGGGCGTTTTTCGACCAGCCGCCAGCGGGCTTTACCGAGCACCCGCTGCTCAGCCCGCGCGGGGAAATGACCGTCGATCTCAATGGCGACCCTGAAGAGCTGCAGCGCCAGTACCAGAGCGCCAAGGCCTGCGTGCCAGAGGTCGAGCTGCTCAGCGCCGAGCAAGCCTGCGCGCGCCTGCCGGTGCTGCGCCGCGACAAGGTGCATGGCGCCCTGTACGACCCGAGTGCCAGCGACATCGACACCGACGCCCTGCACCAGGGTTACCTGCGCGGCATTCGTCGCCAGCAGGGTGAAGTGCACAGCGACTGCGAAGTACAACACCTGAGCCGCGACGCCGACGGCCTCTGGCACGTGCAGACCAGCCGCGGCACCTTCACCGCCCCGGTGCTGATCAACGCTGCCGGAGCCTGGGCCGACAAAGTCGGCGAACTGGCCGGCGCCCAACCCCTGGGCCTGCAGCCAAAGCGCCGCGCCGCGTTCATCTTCGCCGGCCCCGAAGGCATCGACAGCCATGCCTGGCCGATGCTGGTCAGCCTCGATGAGTCGTTCTACATGAAGCCTGACGCCGGCATGCTGCTCGGCTCACCGGCCAATGCCGACCCGGTCGAGCCCCACGACGTGCAGGCCGAAGAGCTGGACATCGCCATGGGCATCTACCAGATCGAAGAAGCCACCACCCTGAGCATTCGTCGCCCGACCCGTACCTGGGCCGGCTTGCGCAGCTTCGTCGCTGACGGCGACCTGGTGGCCGGCTTCGATCCGCAGGTGCCCGGGCTGTTCTGGGTGGCCGCGCAAGGCGGCTATGGTATCCAGACCTCGCCGGCCATGGGCCAGGCCAGCGCCGCCCTGGTGCGCGGTGAAGACTTGCCTGACACCCTCAAGGGCTTTGGCCTCAACGCTGCGATGCTGTCGCCGCGCCGCCTGCAAGGGTGACGCCCGGCCGCGATTGCGGCACACTCCCAGCGCCCTGTCGCAAGGGCGCTGACACCGCCTGGAGCCCGTCCGAATGCCCACACCCCAAGCCGATCCCGTCCTGCACAACTACCGGGCCATCGCCGACGCCATCGCCACCCTGTTCTTCCCCCACGCCGAAGTGGTGCTGCACGATTTGCGCAGCCAGAAGATCGACTACATTGCCAACAACCTGTCCAAGCGCGAGATTGGCGATGATGCGGCGCTGGAGGACATGTTCGAGGAAGGTACTGACGAGACCAACATCGGACCGTACGAAAAGCTCAACTGGGACGGTCAGAAGATCCGCTCGCTGAGCACCGTACTGCGCGACCCGGCCGGCAAGCCGCTGGCGGTGCTGTGCATCAACCTGAATATTTCCCTGTTCGAAAACGCCAAGGCGGCGCTCGACCTGTTCTTGTCGCCGAGCAAACTGATCCCGCAGCCCGATGCGCTGTTTCGCGATGACTGGCAGGAGCGCATCAACACCTTCCTCAACAGCTGGCTGCGCCAACGTCAACTGAGCCTCAACCTGCTCAGCCGCGACCATAAGCGCGAACTGGTACTGGCCCTGCACGCCGAGGGCGCGTTCAAGGGCAAGAGTGCCGCCAACTATGTGGCCAATGTGCTGGGGATGGGACGGGCGACGGTGTACAAGCACCTGAAGGAACTCAAGGCCTGATCAGGCTCAGGCCTTGAGTAAAGCGGCGATCAGTCGCCGTAGATATCGGACTTGAAGTACTTGGCCTGGATCTTCTGGTACTCGCCGTTGGCGCGAATGGCGTCGATGGCCTGGTTCAGTTCGGTCACCAGTTGCGTATTGCCCTTGCGCACCGCGATACCGGCGCCTTCACCCACATAGCTCGGGTCTTTCAGCTCTGGGCCGACGAAAGCGTAGCCTTTGCCCTTCTCGGTATTCAGAAAACCCTGCTCCAGCGGAATGGTGTCGGCGAAAACGCCGTCCAGACGCCCGGAAACCAGGTCCATGAAGATCTCTTCGTTACTGGTGTAGCGCACCACCTCGATACCCTTGGGGGCCAGCACCTCGGTGACGTAACGGTCAGTGGTAGTTGCCCGCTGCACACCGATGCGCTTGCCCTTGAGGCTGACGAACTGGTCGTCGACCTGGCTGCCTTCCTTCATCGCCAGGCGCGCGGAGGTGAAGTAGTACTTGTGGGTGAAGTCCACCGAGCGCTTGCGCTCTTCGGTAATGGTGATCGACGACAGCGCCGCATCGATCTTCTTGACCTTCAGCGACGGGATCAGGCCGTCATACTCCTGCTCGGTCCACTGGCATTTGACCTGCATCTGCGCGCACAGGGCATTGCCGATGTCGTAGTCGAAGCCGCTGATATTGCCGTCAGGGGTCTTGAATGCGAACGGCGGGTACGCGGCTTCGATGCCAATGCGCAATGTCTTCTCGGCGGCGAACAGACTGCTGCTGGCCATCAGACTCAGGGCCAGGCCGCTGATCAGGGTGAACTTGTTCATGACGGGGCTCTCTCGCTCGTTGTTGGAGGTGTGGTGCCAGACAGAGGGAAAGGGGCAGGCGCGGGTCGGCCTGGAATTATTTTGTACTTATAATTCCATACTGGACTTTTTGGTATGAAAATTCAACAAGCAAAAGCATCGCGGGACAAGCCCGCTCCTACCTTGATCCCTGTAGGAGCGGGCTTGCCCCGCGATCAGATTTACCAGCGCCCGGCAGCCTCTTCATCACTCTGCTTGCCCTCGACCCAACGCGGGCCGTCGCCGGTCTGTTCCTTCTTCCAGAACGGCGCGCGGGTTTTCAGGTAGTCCATGATAAAATTGCAGGCATCGAATGCGGCCTGACGATGGGCACTGGCAACACCGACAAAAACGATCGGTTCACCGGGTTCCAGGCCGCCAATGCGGTGCAGTACCTCGACCTTGAGCAGTGGCCAGCGCTGCTGGGCTTCAACCACGATCTTGGCCAGGGCCTTTTCGGTCATGCCCGGATAATGCTCGAGGAACATCCCCGCCACGTCCTGGCCATCATTGAAGTCGCGCACGTAACCGACAAAACCGACCACCGCGCCGACACCGACGTTGGCCGCGTGCATCGCATTGACTTCAGCCCCCGGGTCAAAGGGCTCGCTCTGGACTCGAACGCTCATGCTCAGCCTCCAGTCACGGGCGGAAAGAACGCCACTTCGTCACCGTCTTCAAGCGGCTCGTCCAGCTTGCACAGCTCTTCATTGCGCGCGCACATCAGGTTCTGTTCGCGCAGCACATCATGCTTGTCACCTTTTGCAACCAGCGCCTTGCGTACGTCATCCAGGGTAGCGAACGAACCCTCGAGCTTTTCGGCATCAACCCCCAGAAACTCCCGGTAACGGGCGAAATACATCACCTTGATTTTCATTTCTCTTCATCCGCCTGGTAATGGCCGCTCTTGCCGCCGAGCTTTTCCAGCACGCGCACGCCGTCGATGATCATGCCGCGGTCGACCGCCTTGCACATGTCATAGATGGTCAGGGCCGCGACGCTGGCAGCGGTCAGCGCTTCCATTTCTACCCCGGTCTGCCCGGCCAGCTTGCAGCGGGCGACGATATAGACAGTGTCGTTGCCTTCGGCGCTGAGCTCGACCTTGACGCTGGTCAGCAGCAACGGGTGGCACAACGGAATCAGGTCACTGGTCTTCTTCGCCGCCTGGATACCGGCAATGCGCGCCACGGCAAACACGTCACCCTTGGGGTGTTCGCCTTCGACAATCATCTGCAGGGTTTGCGGGAGCATGCGCACCCGCGCTTCGGCCACCGCCTCACGCGACGTCACGGCTTTATCGGTGACGTCGACCATGTTGGCGCGACCTTGGGAATCGAGATGGGTCAGCACAGCGTTACTCCTGTTTCAGGACAGTCGATTGTAAACCCTTGAGTCAGACCTTAGCGACAAGCGCGGACACTGCCTGGGGCTTTAAACATGCGATATCCATCTACTACACACTGATGCGTCTGCAGGTAGAAGCTGCCAGTGCAACAACCTTGCACGCACCCTAACCTGATGCCAGGAGGCACCGATATGGTCATGAACGCGAAAGACTACGAAAAAATGCAACCCGTCTTTGCTCCCTACATTGGCAAGACATTCAGCAAGGAGTTAGCCGACGAGATCTGCAAAAATGCGGGTGGAGGTGAAGTCAGCGAGATTCGGCCGGGAGTCATTGGTTATACCGGGCAGAGCCCTTACCTGCTGATTCTCGACAAGGACGACAGCATAGTGAGCGTAATTTTCACCGGTTGGGGTGCTTTTGGCCGCGGTTGGAAATGAAATTACCAGCAATGAAAAAGCCCGCATCGGCTGATGCGGGCTTTTTGCAACCTCCGTACCGGGTTACAGATGCGATTCAGCGTATTCGGCCAGGATCGAGCGCGGCACGCCCTGCAGGGTGATGTGCACGCCGTTGGGGAAGTCCTTGAAGCGCTCGGTCAGGTAGGTCAGGCCGGAGCTGGTGGCGGACAGGTAAGGGGTGTCGATCTGCGCCAGGTTGCCCAGGCAGATCACTTTGGAACCGGCGCCGGCACGGGTGATGATGGTTTTCATCTGGTGCGGGGTGAGGTTCTGGCATTCATCGATCAGGATCAGGCTCTGCTGGAAGCTGCGACCGCGAATGTAGTTCAGCGATTTGAACTGCAGCGGCACCCGCTCAAGGATGTACTCGACGCTGCCATGGGTGTTTTCGTCATCCATGTGCAGGGCTTCGAGGTTGTCGGTGATTGCCCCGAGCCAGGGCTCCATTTTTTCTGCTTCAGTGCCCGGCAGGAAGCCGATCTCCTGGTCCAGCCCCTGCACGCTGCGGGTGGCGATGATGCGCCGGTAGCGCTTGCTGACCATGGTCTGCTCGATGGCGGCGGCCAGGGCCAGGATGGTCTTGCCGGAACCGGCCGCGCCGGTCAGGTTGACCAGGTGAATGTCCGGGTCGAGCAAAGCGAACAGCGCCAGGCTCTGGTGGATGTCACGCGGCTTGAGGCCCCAGGCTTCCTGGTGCAGCAGCGGCTCCTGGTGCAGGTCGAGCAGCACCAGCTCGCCATCCTTGATGCCCTTGATCCAGCCGACGAAGCCTTGCTCGTCGATGATGAACTCGTTGATGTGCACGGCCGGCAGGTTGTCGATCATCTGCACCCGGTGCCAGGTGCGGCCATGGTCCTGGCGGGTCTCGACCTTGCTAACGCGGTCCCAGAACGAGCCGGTGACACTGTGGTAACCCTTGGACAGCAGGGAGACGTCGTCCACCAGCTGGTCGGTGCTGTAGTCCTCGGCCGCGATCCCGCAGGCGCGGGCCTTGAGGCGCATGTTGATGTCTTTGGTCACCAGCACCACGTCCAGTTCCTTGCGCCGGCTACGCAGCTCGAGCAACTGGTTGATGATGATGTTGTCGTTGAGGTTCTCCGGCAGCAGGCGGTTGGGCTCGTTGCGCGGGCTCATGAGAATCGACAGAAAGCCCTTGGGGCCGCTCTTGCCGCGCTGGATCGGCACGCCCTGCTCGACATCGGCCGGCGAGGCATCGCCCAGGGTCTGGTCGATCAGGCGGATGGCCTGGCGACATTCGGCGGCAATCGTATGTTTGCCCGTCTTGAGTTTGTCGAGCTCCTCCAGCACCGTCATCGGGATGGCGACGTGGTGCTCCTCGAAGTTGAGCAAAGCGTTGGGATCGTGAATCAGTACATTGGTATCGAGCACATAAAGGATTGGCTGGTTGGAGGAAGTGCTGCGTCCTTGATCATCCATACTCGGTCACCTTTGTGGGAGCCAGACGACGCAATACCTGAGCGGTGCTGCGCCGCGAAGTGGCCGCCGGTTCTCCCCTGGTCCGCGTCGTTACGGGTAGGGAGCTGCGAACAAAGAATGGGCCGTAGGACGCCACCTGTGCTGCAGGGTTCGGCGGTCTGTCTTCGTAATACCGCAAAACCCATGACCGGAAAAAGCGTTTTTACGTTTTTTTGAAGTTTATTTTTCGATCGACCAATTAGCCCTTGGCGCAGGGGCAAAGCACCGCTACAGTCATAAATCCAGTCATGTGAAATGCCTGCGGCGTTTTATTCCCGGGCGCCACCAGAACCTTACCTTTTCACAGCTTTTCGCCGAAATTACGGCAATCTTCCCAGCCAATTCCACTCTGCGCCGTTTGCTTGAGCAACCAGGCCACTGCCTCCTGCGCCTTGGGCTGGGCGTCGTGAAACTGGATCAGCCCCTTTCGCCACAGCAACATCAAGGTCAGCACCCGCTGGGCCGACTGTTCGCTGTTCAACGCGCCCTGATCCTGGGCGTCGATATCCCACAACACCACCTGCAAATGCTGGCCGGCGAAGAATGCCTGGCTGTCGGCACGGCGCTGGCCATAAGGCGGCCGGAACAACGGCACATACTGCTGCGGCAAGTCGCCCTGCACCCGCGCCTGGCTGCGCAGCACCGAGTCCTGCCAGCCCTGCCACTGCCCGTGGGAGCGGTACTGCCAGCCTTGCAAGCCCACGCACTGGCCCTGGTAGAGCGCCCGCAGGTCGCTAAGCGAGGTCTTGTCGCGCCGGTTCTGCAGGCTGTTGCCCAGCACAAAAAAGGTCGCCGACAGCCGTTGCCGGCGCAGGAACTCGGCCAGGCCGTCGGTACTGCCGCCCGCCAAGGATGGGCCGCCATCGAAGGTCAGCATGAATAGCCGGTCGTTGAGCTCGTCGCCATTGCGCTCAAGGTCGGAGAAGCGCTCGATTTCGCTGGCGGTCTGCGGGAACAGCGCGGCCTTGCGTAGCAGCTCGTCCAGGTAGCGCTCGTGAAAGGCCCGGCTGGGCTCGGCCCAGCTCGCGTAGAACGAGTCGGCGGCGACTTCGAAGGTTGCCGTCTGCTTGCGAAAATCGCCCAGGTCGTCGATGGCATAACAGAACGAGGCGTCCTGCTCGCAGCTCTTTTGCGCCAGGTCGTAGTTGCGCCATAAGCGCTGCCACAGGCGCTGGCGCAGCGTGTTGATCGACAGCAGATTGACCTGGCGCAGGTTCAGCCGCGCCGCCAGGGCGTTCTGATCAAGCATTTCGCTTTCAGCCAGCACCCGGGCAAACCCGAGGATTTCGGCGCGCGAGGCGACATCGAACAGCGCCGGGCTGTCGAGCTGCTCTGGCCAGTGGCTGCGGTCGAAAGTGGCGACCGGGGCTGGCGCGGCCTGGGCCGTGAAGCTGAACAGGCCAGCCAGTAAAACAAGGGCAATGCGCACGATCGGGCTCTCCGTTTTCCTCGCCGCGCACTATAGCGCCAAGTGTCGGGATGGTCTGTGGCTATTGCCTTGATAGCTGGAGATCGCCGCCCCCGCCCCGTAGAATCGGCGCCACGAATAAAGGAGCCGACCTGATGCTGACGGTGATTTCCCCCGCCAAGACCCTCGACTACGACACCCCGCCGGTAACCCAGCGCTATACCCAGCCGCAGTACCTGGATGATTCCCAGGAACTGATCGTGCAGTTGCGCGAGCTGTCGCCGGCGCAGATCAGCGAGCTGATGCACCTCTCCGACAAGCTCGCTGGGCTCAACGCCGCACGCTTCGGCAGCTGGACGCCAGCCTTCACCCCGGACAACGCCAAGCAGGCGCTGCTGGCGTTCAAGGGCGACGTGTATACCGGGCTCGACGCGCAAAGCCTCAGCGAAGACGACTTCAGCTACGCCCAGGAGCACCTGCGCATGCTCTCCGGGCTGTACGGCCTGCTGCGCCCGCTGGACCTGATGCAACCGTACCGTCTGGAGATGGGCACCAAGCTTGCCAACGCCCGCGGCAAGGACCTGTATGCCTTCTGGGGCACGCGCATCAGCGAGTGGCTGAACCAGGCCCTGGCCGAGCAAGGCGACGACCTGCTGCTGAACCTGGCCAGCAACGAGTACTTCAGCGCGGTCAAGCGCAATGCCCTCAAGGCGCGGGTGATCAACACCGAGTTCCGCGACTTCAAGAACGGCCAGTACAAGATCATCAGCTTCTACGCCAAAAAAGCCCGCGGCATGATGAGCCGCTTCGTGATCCAGGAACGCATCAACGATCCCGAGCAGCTCAAGCAGTTCGATGTGCAGGGCTACTACTACAGTGCCGAGCTGTCGAAGGCCGACAACCTGGTGTTTCTGCGCGATCACGCGGACGAGTAAAAGCTTTCGCGGGGCAAGTCGGGCCGCCGCATCGCCGCTCCTACCCGTCGGAGTGGGAGCGGCGATGCGGCCCGACTTGTCCCGCGATAAATACGCCACAATCCTGGCGCCAAAAAACCACCCTTCTAGCTTTATCGCAAAACGCCATAAGACCGTTCGTAATTTTTTGACGAATTTTGAAAAAAATTTTCCGGTACTGGCATAAAAACATCCCACCTCGAGTTCGTCCTTTATATACAGGGACGAAACTGACAAGTGCTATCAAAGTGAAAGTATGGCCATCAGATAAAATATTAAAAAATCTTTCACAGCCCCTGAACCGCCCCCGGAACTTATCCCTTCAGCCATCGCTCATACCACCCGTAACGATTCTCGAGCGTTATGTGAGAGATGACCTACAGCATTGATTGGAGCGCACAGTCATTGTGCATCCAGACAACTTTGACTTGAGTGTCGGTCACCCGACCCACAGTTGAACCCAGGAGAAACGCGCCCCTACAAATCGTCCTTGTGGTTGATTTCAAAGGATTTTATTCACTTGAAAGAACAAGCACTGCAGTTTCGGGTAACCGATCTGCAATAAAGACGGCTGCATAACAGGGCACGCCCATAATTATTGGCCTTTGGCTGCCAACTTTAAGTGCAACGACTTTTGCACTTGATATTTATATGCCTGCACACGGTGAAGTGACATCTTTCTGCCACGCCTCCGTGTGCCCGATAACTGCTGGTTAATCAACCCGGTCTGGCTCTATTTATTGAGCCGGCGTGATAAACACATGAGGTGAATGCGATGCGTATCAGCATCTTTGGTTTGGGTTATGTGGGTGCAGTCTGTGCTGGCTGCCTGTCGGCACGTGGCCATGAAGTGATTGGCGTCGATGTATCCACCACCAAGATCGACCTGATCAACCAAGGCAAATCGCCGATTGTCGAACCGGGGCTCGAAGCCCTGTTGCAACAGGGTATCGACAATGGCCGCCTGCGGGGCACCACCGATTTTGCCGCGGCAATTCGCGACAGCGACCTGTCGATGATCTGCGTCGGCACGCCAAGCAAGAAGAACGGCGACCTGGGCCTGGAATACATCGAGTCGGTGTGCCGCGAAATCGGCTTCGTACTGCGGGAAAAATCCAGCCGCCACACCATCGTGGTACGCAGCACCGTGCTGCCGGGCACGGTGAAGAACGTGGTGATCCCGATCCTCGAAGACTGCTCGGGGAAAAAAGCCGGCGTCGACTTCGGCGTAGCGGTCAACCCGGAATTCCTGCGCGAAAGCACCGCGATCAAGGACTACGACCAGCCACCCATGACCGTCATCGGCGAACTGGACAAGACCAGTGGCGACCTTCTGCAATCGCTGTACGAAGAACTCGACGCGCCGATCATCCGCAAGGACATCGAAGTGGCCGAGATGATCAAGTACACCTGCAACGTCTGGCACGCCACCAAAGTTACCTTCGCCAACGAGATCGGCAACATTGCCAAGGCGGTCGGCGTCGATGGTCGTGACGTGATGGATGTGGTCTGCCAGGACAAGGCCCTGAACCTTTCGCAGTACTACATGCGCCCGGGCTTTGCCTTCGGCGGTTCGTGCCTGCCCAAGGACGTGCGCGCGCTGACCTATCGCGCCGGCAGCCTGGACGTCAAGGCGCCACTGCTCAACTCGCTGATGACCAGCAACGAGTCGCAGGTACAGAACGCCTTCGACATCATCGAAAGCCACGACAAGCGCAAGGTCGCCCTGCTCGGCCTGAGCTTCAAGGCCGGTACCGATGACCTGCGCGAAAGCCCGCTGGTGGAGCTTGCCGAACGCCTGATCGGCAAGGGCTACGAGCTGAACATCTACGACAGCAACGTCGAGTATGCGCGGGTCAACGGCGCCAACAAGGAATACATCGAGTCGAAAATCCCTCACGTATCGTCGCTGCTCAATGCTGACTTCGAGCAGGTGATCAACCACGCCGACGTCATCGTGCTGGGCAACCGCGACGAGAAGTTTCGCGCCCTGGCCCAGCAGGCGCCCGCCGGCAAGCAGGTCATCGACCTGGTCGGTTTCATGAGCAAGGCCTCCTGCCCGAGCAGCCGTACCGAAGGTATCTGCTGGTAACCCGCAGGTTGCGCGGGGCCGCCCGGCCCCGCGCGCCATCAACGCCCCTTCCATTCGATACGGATGCAGAACATGCACAGGCTCAAGCACGGCCTGCTACAGGTCGCCGGTTGGCTGTTCTACGTGAGCCTGCTCATGTTGATCGCCCTGGCCTTGCCCAACTCCATTTTCGACCCCGACTCGAAGGACTTCATTTTCCTGGTCGGCGCCGTCGGCATCTGGCGCTATTCCATGGGTGCCACGCACTTTGTCCGCGGCATGCTGTTTCTCTACCTGGTCTACCCCTACCTGCGGCGCAAGGTGCGCAAGCTCGGTAGCGCCGCCGACCCGTCTCATGTGTACCTGATGGTCACCAGTTTTCGCATCGATGCCCTGACCACCGCCCAGGTCTACAGCTCGGTGATCCGCGAAGCGATCGACTGCGGCTACCCGACCACTGTGGTCTGTTCGCTGGTGGAAATGTCCGACGAACTGCTGGTGAAAAGCCTGTGGGAGAAGTACAACCCGCCGCAGCGCGTAACCCTCGATTTCGTGCGCATTGCCGGTACCGGCAAGCGCGACGGACTGGCCTACGGCTTTCGGGCCATCTCCCGCCACCTGCCGGATGAAAACGCCGTGGTCGCGGTGATCGATGGCGACACCGTGCTCGGCGAAGGCGTGGTGCGCAAGACCGTGCCCTGGTTCAAGCTGTTCGGCAATGTCGGCGGCCTGACCACCAACGAATTCTGTGAAGTACGTGGCGGCTACATCATGAGCGAGTGGCACAAGCTGCGCTTCGCCCAGCGCCACATCAACATGTGCTCGATGGCCCTGTCCAAGCGCGTGCTGACCATGACCGGACGGATGTCGGTGTTCCGCGCCGCCGTGGTGACCAACCCCGAGTTCATCGCCGACGTCGAGAACGACTCGCTGCAGCACTGGCGCCTGGGCCGCTTCAAGTTCCTCACCGGCGACGACAAGTCGAGCTGGTTCAGCCTCATGCGCCTGGGCTACGACACCTTCTACGTGCCGGACGCGGCGATCAACACGGTCGAGCACCCGCCGGAAAAGAGCTTCATCAAGGCCAGCCGCAAACTGATGTACCGCTGGTACGGCAACAACCTGCGGCAGAACTCCCGCGCCCTGGGCCTGGGCATCCGCCGCCTGGGCCTGTTCACCAGCGTGGTGCTGTTCGACCAGCGCGTGTCGATGTGGACCAGCCTGCTGGGCCTGACCGTCGCGGTGATCGCCAGCCTCAAGTTCGGCCCGGCGTTCCTGCTGGTGTACCTGCTGTGGATCGGCATCACCCGGCTGATCCTGACCCTGATGCTGTTGTGCTCGGGCCACAACATCGGCCCGGCCTACCCGCTGATTCTTTATTACAACCAGATCGTCGGCGCGATCATGAAGATCTACGTGTTCTTCCGCCTCGACAAGCAGTCCTGGACCCGCCAGCCCACTGCCCTCAAGCGCGACCTCGCCAGCTTTCAACAATGGTTCAACACCTGGTCCTCCCGGACCATGACCTTCTCGGCAGCCAGCATCTTCATTGCTGTGCTGTTCATGGTCGTGTGAGCCGGAACCCGATTGGATTAAACAGGAACAAATCGCCATGAATACCGCCGTGAACGTCAATGTCGTGCATGAGTCCGAAGCCCAGCGCCAGCACGCCCGGGTACGCATCCCGGCCAAGCTGCGCTACCTGGGGGAGAACCGCGAAACCCTCGAAGTGAAGGTCGACGACCTTTCCGCCGGCGGCCTGAGCTTCCATGCCAAGCACCCGTTGAAAGTCGGCGAAGTGCTGCGCGGGCGCTTGCAGTTCACCGTCGACAAGCTCGGCCTGGCCATGGACATCGAGTTCCAGGTGCGCTCCTTCGACCCCTCCAGCGGCCGCGCCGGCGTGCAGTTCCAGAACCTCGAACCCCGCGACATCGCCACCCTGCGCCACATCATCACCTCGCACCTGTCGGGCGAACTGATCACCATCGGCGACGTACTCAGTACCCTGCAGCGCGACAACTTCACCAAGGCGCGCAAACAGAAAGACGCCAGCGGCGGGATGAGCGCCTTCGGCCGCTTGCGGGCGGTGACCTTCAGCCTCGGCGTGTTCGTGGTTGGCGTTGCCGCCTTCGGCTTTATCGCCAAGTCGGTATACGGCCTGTACTTCGTCAGCCATGCCCAGGCCGGGGTGGTCAGCGTGCCGTCCAGCAACGTCACCATGCCCCGCGACGGTACCGTGCAGGGCCTGGTGGAGAGCGGCGGCCAGGTGGTCAAGGGCGCGCCATTGGCCTCGTTCAGCACCAGCATGCTGGACATGCTCAAGGGCCACCTGGATGACCAGCAACTGGAGCCGGCCAAGGTCGAGGAGCTGTTCGGCAAACAGATGAGCGGCACCCTGACCAGCCCCTGCGATTGCGTGGTCGCCCGCCAGCTGGTGGATGACGGCCAGTATGCAAGCAAGGGCCAGGTGATCTTCCAGCTGGTCCCGCGCACCACCATTCCCACGGTCGAAGCGCGCTTCAGCTACCGCCAGTTCGACGACGTCAAACCAGGCTCGCGCGTGCACTTCACCGTCGCTGGCGAAGAGCAGACCCGTACCGGGCAGATCGTCAGCAGTAGCAGCCTGAACAGCGAAGACCTGTCCTCGGACATCCGCGTGCAGATCAAGCCGGACGAATCGCTGCCCAGCGAACTGGCCGGCCGCCCGGTGGCGGTAGACAGCAATCGAGGCCCGTCGCTGGACTGGCTGATCGATAAAGCCGTGGCCCGTGGGCTCTAAGAGGATCTGCCCATGAAAGCCTATTCCTACAGCCTGTGCAGCCTGGCCCTGGCCATCAGCCTGGCCGGTTGTGCCGGCCTGCCCGACCAGCGCCTGGCCAATGAAGCGCTCAAGCGCGGCGACACCGCCCTGGCCGAACAGAACTACCGCCAGCTCGCCGACCTCGGTTACAGCGAAGCCCAGGTGGGCCTCGCCGATATCCAGGTGGAAACCCGCGACCCGGCCAAGCTCAAGGAGGCCGAAGCCACCTACCGCGCCGCCGCTGATATCTCGCCGCGCGCCCAGGCCCGCCTCGGCCGTTTGCTGGCGGCCAAGCCGGACGCCAGCGAAGCCGAGCGCCAGGAAGCCGAAACCCTATTGAAAAAAGCCTTCGCCAATGGCGAGGGCAACACCCTGATCCCGCTGGCGATGCTCTACCTGCAATACCCGCAGAGCTTCCCCGGCACCAACGCCCAGCAGCAGATCGACACGTGGCGCAGCGCCGGCTACCCCGAAGCCGGCCTGGCCCAGATTCTGCTGTACCGCACCCAGGACAGCTACGACCAGCACCTGGACGAGGTCGAGCGCATCTGCAAAGCGGCGCTGAGCAGCACTGACATCTGCTACGTGGAACTGGCCACCGTCTACCAGAAGCGCGCCCAGCCCGAGCAGCAAGCGGCGCTGCTCGAGCAAGTCAAAAGCGCCTACCAGCGCGGTGCAATCCCGGCCACCCGGGTCGACAGCGTGGCCCGCGTCCTGGCCGACCGCAGCCTCGGCCAGACCGACGAGAAAACCGCCCAGGCCCTGCTTGAGCAGGTGGCGCCGGTCAACCCCGGTTCCTGGGTCAGCCTGGCGCAGTTGCTCTACGACTTCCCGGAGCTTGGCGACACCGACAAGCTGATGGAATACATCGACAAGGGCCGCGCCGCCGAACAACCGCGCGCCGAACTGCTGCTGGGCCGCCTGTACTACGAAGGCAAGACCGTGCCGGCTGATGCGCAGAAGGCCGAAACTCATTTGCTCAGAGCCGCCAACGCCGGCGAAGTCAGCGCCCATTACTACCTGGGTCAGCTGTATCGCCGCGGTTACCTGGGCAGCGTTGACCCGCAAAAGGCCGTCGATCATCTGCTCAGCGCTGCCCGCGGCGGCCAGCTCAGCGCCGACTACGCCCTGGCCCAGTTGTTCAGCGAAGGCCACGGCATTCGCCAGGACCTGGTCAACGCCTGGGTGTTCAGCCAACTGGCGCAAGCCAACCCCAGCGATCAGTCGCGCGAGCTGGCCGCCCAGCTCGACCAGCAACTCACTCCCGCGCAAAAAGCCCAGGCCGAGCGCCTGCTGCAGCAAGAGCGCCAGGCCCGTGGCGCCATGGGCCCGGGTGCCGATGCCCTGGCCCTGCAGGCCCAAGCGCAACCCGAACAAGGCGAGGACTCCCTATGACACTCAATCCGTGGATGAAAGCAGGCGTAGGCCTGGGCTTCGCCCTGCTCTGGTCGTGCCCGACCCTGGCGGCAATGACCGCTGAAAAGAACTTCGGCCTGGACGTGAAGATCACCGGCCAGTCCGAAGACGACCGCGACCTGGGTACCCGCTCCGGCGGCGACGTCAACGGCCTGGGCCTGGACCTGCGCCCCTGGGTGTACGGCGAGCGCGGCAACTGGAGCGCCTTTGCCATGGGCCAGGCGGTGGCCGCCAGCGACATCATCGAGACCGACACCCTGCGCCAGTCCGGCGATGAGGCCGAGTCCGACAGCGGCCGCGCCCATGGCCGCGAAGCCGATAAAAGCTACCTGGCCATGCGCGAGTTCTGGGTCGGCTACAGCGGCCTGACCGCCTACCCCGGCGAGCAACTGCGCTTTGGCCGCCAACGCCTGCGCAACGACGACGGCATGTGGCGCGACACCAACATCGAAGCGCTGAACTGGACCTTCGACACCACCCTGCTGCGCGCCAACCTGGGCGTGGCCGAGCGCTTCAGCGAGTACCGTACCGACCTCACCGAGCTGGCGCCGGAAGACAAGGACCGCCTGCACATTTACGGCGACGTTGCCACGCAGTGGACGCCCGGGCACTGGGTCGGCCTGCGCGCCCACCACACCCACGACGACGGCAAGCTGAAAAATCCCGGCGAAACCGTCGACGCCCTGGACAAGACCCGCACCGGCGACCTCACCTGGCTGGGACTGGAAGCCAACAGCGACGCCTATAACTGGCGCAACCAGAACCGCGTCAACTACTGGGGCAGCCTGACCTGGCTGAGCGGCGATCGCGACAGCCTCAACACCACCACGGTCAACGGCGAGCAAGTGGCCAGCGGTAAGCAGAGCGGCGACGTCAATGCCTGGGCCACCGACCTCGGTATCCGCCTGCGCCTCGATCCCAACTGGCAGGTCGGCGCCGCTTATGCCCGCGGCAGCGGCGGCGGTGGTAGCGACGGTTCAGGCAACTACGAGCAGACCGGCCTTGAGAGCAACCGCTCCAACTTCACCGGCACCCGCTCGCGCGTACACCGCTTCGGCGAGGCCTTCCGTGGCGAACTGGGCAATGTCCAGGCGGCGACCCTGTTCACCTCCTGGCAACTGCGCGACGACTACGACGCCAGCCTGATCTACCACAAGTTCTGGCGCGTCGATGGCGACCAGAACATCGGCAGCAGCGGCATCAACGCCGTGGTCGAGGACAACGGCATCAACCGGCCGCTGATCCAGGGCGAGAAAGACCTCGGCCAGGAGATGGACCTGGTGGTCACCAAGTACTTCAAGCAGGGCCTGTTGCCCGCCGCGCTGAGCCAGTCGATCGACGAGCCGTCGGCGCTGGTGCGCTTTCGTGGCGGCGTGTTCAAGCCCGGTGATGCCTATGGCAAGGAAGCGGACTCCTACATGCACCGCGCTTTCGTCGACGTGATCTGGCGCTTCTGACGCCTGGGGTGCAATCAAATGAGCCATCAACCGAACAAGCTCCACGCCTTATTGGCCGGCACCCTGCTGCTGGCCAGCAGCATCGCCCTGGCCAACGGCCAGGCGCCGACGCCGGTGGCCAAGGAGCTGCAGCAGGCCAAGACCTACACGGTCAGCAGCGCGCCGATCGAGCCGCTGCAGATCCCGGCGCCGACCCTGCCCGAGCTATCCGGCTATAGCGCGCAAGCGGTGCAGAAAAAGATCGACCGCTCGCACAAGGGCAAGGTCTCGGTGCGGCGCATGCTCCAGGAAAACAGCCTCAAGGAGTTCATCGGCGGCGACAACAAGATGGCCGAATGGGTAGCGCGCCAGCACGGCATCCCCCAGGCGATATTCATCGACGACGGCCATGTGAACTTCACCGAGCTGAGCAAGCAGGTGCCCAGCCAGTACCTGCGCGAAACCGCGCCGGGGGTGTACCTGGCGCGCCTGCCGATCGTGGTCGGGCAAAAAGGCGTGCTTGAGATCGACGCCAAGGTCAAGGAACTGCGCCTGTCCCAGGAAGGCGGCGCGTTCATCGTCAACGACGGCAAATTGTTCGTCAGCGACACCCGGGTGACTGGCTGGCGCGAGAAAGACAACGGCCCGGCGACCTTCCGCTCGCCGAAGGAATTCCGCCCGTTCCTGCTGTCGTGGGGCGGCACCGAGACCTACATCGTCAACAGCAAGATGGCCAGCTTCGGCTATGCCAAGAGCAAGTCCTACGGCGTGAGCATTTCTCAGTACACACCGAACATGGCCAAGCAGATGGGCCGCCCGGAACCCACCGGCTGGATCATCGGCTCCGAGTTCAGCGACATGTGGTACGGCTTCTACTGCTACGAAACCAGCGACTTCGTGGTCAAGGACAGCACCTACCGCGACAACATCGTCTACGGCATCGACCCCCACGACCGCTCGCACCGTTTGATCATCGCCGGCAACACCGTGTACGGGACCAAGAAGAAGCACGGCATCATCGTTTCGCGCGAGGTCAACGACAGCTGGATCATCAACAACAAGAGCTACGACAACAAGCTCTCGGGCGTGGTCATCGACCGTAACAGCGTCAACAACCTGATCGCCTACAACGAGATCTACCGCAACCACACCGACGGCATCACCCTGTACGAGAGCGGCGACAACCTGATCTGGGGCAACAAGCTGATCAGCAACCGCCGCCACGGCATTCGCGTGCGCAACAGCGTCAACATCCGCCTGTACGAAAACGTCGCCATGGCCAACGGCCTGGTAGGCGTCTACGGGCACATCAAGGACTTGTCCGAGACCGACCGCGACATCGCCCTCGACCCGTTCGACACCAAGGTCTCGCTGATCGTCGTCGGCGGTGAGCTGGCGGCCAACGGCAGCGGCCCGCTGTCGATCGATTCGCCGCTGAGCGTGGAGCTGTACCGGGTCTCGATGCTGGCGCCGAGCAAGGCCAGCGGCATCAGTTTTTCCGGAGTACTGGGCGATCGCCAGGACGAGATTCTCGACCTGATGGTGCGCCAGGGCAAAGCCGTGCTGATCGATCCGGTCGAGCGCCAGACCGAAATGCTGGACTGAGGAAGCCAATCCTATGCAACCACAACTGACCAAGCTGCTGAGCCTTTGCGGCCTCGCCACTGCCCTGCTGGCCATCAGCGCCGGCGCCTCGGCCGAACAGGTCCAGGCACCGGACTTCACCGCCGAGCCGTGCTGCCAACTGTGCCCGCAAGCCCACGACGCCAGCCGCTACACCACCCGCTACCAGCAGAACTTCACCACCCTGGTGCAAGCCCAGGGCGACTGGCTGTTCCGCACCCGCGAAGACCTGCGCACCGAATTCGACACCACCCCGGCCGGCTACCGGCGCCTGCAGCAGTTGCACGATGCGTTCAAGGCCAAGGGCGTGGAACTGGTGATCGTCTACCAGCCGACCCGCGGCCTGGTGAACCGTAACATGCTCAAGCCGGCCGAAAAGGCCGCGTTCAATTACGCCAAGGCGCTGCACAACTACCAGGCCATGCTCGGGCGCTTCAGCCAGATGGGCTACACCGTGCCCGACCTGTCGCCGCTGACCAACGAACAACTGGCCGCGGCCGACCAGGGCAAGGACTTCTACTTCCGTGGCGACCAGCACTGGACCCCGTACGGCGCCGAGCGCGCGGCAAAAATCGTCGCCGACAGCGTGCACAAGATGCCGGCCTTCGCCGACGTACCCAAGCGTGAGTTCGAGAGCCACAAGTCCGGGCGCATGGGCAAGACCGGCACCCTGCATAACGTCGCCGGGCAGCTGTGCGGCACCAGCTATGCGGTGCAGTACATGGACCAGTTCGTCACCGAGCCCAAGGGCGAGAGCGGCAGCGACGACCTGTTCGGCGACTCCGGCAACCCGCAGATCACCCTTGTCGGCACCAGCCACAGCGGCAAGAACTACAACTTCTCGGGCTTCCTTGAGCAGTACATCGGCGCCGACGTGCTCAACGTCGCCTTCCCCGGCGGCGGCCTGGAAGGCTCGATGATCCAGTACCTGGGCAGCGAAGACTTCCAGAACAACCCGCCGAAGATCCTCATCTGGGAATTCTCGCCGCTGTACCGCCTCGACCAGGAAACCATCTGGCGACAGATGCTCGCCCTGGTCGACAACGGCTGCGAAGGCAAGCCTGCGCAGATGAGCGCCAGCACCGCGCTCAAGCCGGGCAAGAACGAGCTGATGGTCAACGGCCGTAACGGCGTGATCAAGGACCTGACCAACGGCCGCCACCAACTGGATATCCAGTTCGAAGACAAGTCGGTCAAGACCCTGCAAGCCACCCTCTGGTACATGAACGGCCGCCACGAAGACCTGAAGATCGAGAAGCCGGAAACCGCCGACACCGATGGCCGCTTTGCCTTCGAGCTGCGCGAGGATGAGGACTGGGCCGCCCAGACCCTGCTCGCCGTCGAAGTCCAGGGGCCGCAAAGCGGCAGCCAGAAAGTCGAAGCCACGCTGTGCAAACGAAAGTGAGGCGCCTATGAAAAATTTCAGCACATCCCCTGTAGCAGCGCTCGCACTGGCGCTGGCCCTGTTCGGCCCGGCCGCGCACGCCGCCGGGCTGGTCCCTCCCCAGGGCTATTACGCCGGGATCGAAAAGCTCAAGACCGGCGACAGTGACTTCAAATGCGCAGCCATCCCCACGCCCTACACCGACAAGCTGCAGTTTCGCAGCAAGTACGAAGGCTCGGACAAGGCCCGCGCAACCCTGAACAAAGCCTCGGAAAAGGCTTTTCGCGACTCCACCGCGAGCATCACCACCCTCGAGCGCGGAGTCAGCAAACAGGTCATGCAGTACATGCGCGATGGCCGCCCGCAGCAGCTCGACTGCACCCTGGAGTGGCTGAGCAGTTGGGCCAGCGCCGATGCGCTGATGTCCACCGACTACAACCACACCGGCAAGTCGATGCGCAAATGGGCGCTGGGCAGCCTCAGCTCGGCCTGGCTGCGCCTGAAGTTCTCCAACTCCCAGCCGCTGGCGGCGCACCAACAACAGGCCGAACTGATCGAGAAATGGTTCGGGCGCCTGGCCGACCAGGTGATCAAGGACTGGAGCGACCTGCCGCTGGAGAAGATCAACAACCACTCCTACTGGGCGGCCTGGTCGGTGATGGCTACCGCCGTCGCCACCGACCGCCGCGACCTGTTCGACTGGTCGATCAAGGAATACCGCGTGGCCGCCAACCAGGTCGACGCCCAGGGCTTCTTGCCCAACGAGCTCAAGCGCAAGCAGCGCGCCCTGGCCTACCACAACTACGCCCTGCCGCCGCTGGCGATGATCGCCAGCTTCGCCCAGGCCAATGGTGTCGATGTGCGCCCGGAAAACAACGGCGCACTCAAACGCCTGGGTGAGCGGGTGCTGTCGGGCTCGAAAGACCCGAGCCCGTTCAAGGCAAAGAACGGCGAGAAACAGGACATGGACGACCTCAAGATCGACAGCAAATACGCCTGGCTCGAGCCCTGGTGCAGCCTCTACAGCTGCAACAGCGACGTGCTCGGGCGCAAGCACGACATGCAGCCGTTCAAGAGCTTCCGCCTGGGCGGCGACCTGACCCGGGTCTATGACCCGCAGGCCGAACAGAAAAAATGAGCTAGGACCTGTCGCGGGTCAAGCCCGCTCCCACAGGAGCGCGGCGAACCCGCGATGCTTTAAACACTGCCCCCCGCGTTCCGACATGGGGGGTTTGGGGGGCTGCTGCCCCGGTTGCTAACGACAAGGAGAGATCGGGATGGTGTTTTCATCCAACGTGTTTCTGTTCCTGTTCCTGCCGATCTTTCTCGGCTTGTACTACCTGAGCGGGCAACGCTATCGCAACGCCCTGTTGCTGCTGGCCAGCTACGTGTTCTATGCCTGGTGGCGGGTGGACTTCCTGGCGCTGTTTGCCGGGGTCACCCTGTGGAACTACTGGATCGGCCTGAAAGTCGGCGCCGCCGGCGTGCGCAGCAAGCCGGCCCAGCGCTGGCTGCTGCTGGGGGTTGCGGTCGACCTGGGCATCCTCGGCTACTTCAAGTACGCCAACTTCGGCGTCGACAGCATCAACGCGATCATGACCTCGTTCGGCCTTGAGCCGTTCATCCTCACCCATGTGCTGCTGCCGATCGGTATCTCGTTCTACATCTTCGAGTCGATCAGCTACATCATCGACGTGTACCGCGGCGACACCCCGGCGACCCGCAACCTGATCGACTTCGCCGCCTTCGTGGCGATCTTCCCGCACCTGATCGCCGGCCCTGTGCTGCGCTTCAAGGACCTGGCCGACCAGTTCAACCACCGCACCCACACCCTCGACAAGTTCTCCGAAGGCTGCACGCGCTTCATGCAGGGCTTCATCAAGAAGGTGTTCATCGCCGACACCCTGGCGGTGGTCGCCGACCATTGCTTCGCCCTGCAGAACCCGAGCACCGGCGACGCCTGGCTCGGCGCCCTGGCCTACACCGCGCAGCTGTACTTCGACTTCTCCGGCTACAGCGACATGGCCATCGGCCTGGGCCTGATGATGGGCTTTCGCTTCATGGAGAACTTCAAGCAGCCGTACATCAGCCAGTCGATCACCGGGTTCTGGCGGCGCTGGCATATCAGCCTGTCGACCTGGCTGCGCGACTACCTGTACATCACCCTGGGCGGCAACCGCGGCGGCACCTTCGCCACCTACCGCAACCTGTTCCTGACCATGTTGCTGGGCGGCCTGTGGCACGGCGCCAACTTCACCTACATCGTCTGGGGTGCCTGGCACGGCATGTGGCTGGCGATCGAGCGGGCCCTGGGCATCAACGCCGCGCCGCAGCGATTCAACCTGGTGCGCTGGGCCTTCACCTTCCTGCTGGTGGTGATGGGCTGGGTGATCTTCCGCGCCGAGAACCTGCACGTCGCCGCACGCATGTACGGCGCCATGTTCAGCTTCGGTGACTGGCAACTGTCGGAGCTCAACCGCGCCAGCCTCACCGGCCTGCAAGTGGCAACCCTGGTGCTGGCCTACGTGACTCTGGCGTACTTCGGCCTGCGCGACTTCTATCGCAACGCCAGGCCCGCGCCCAAGGTCAGCCCGGTGGCCGTGCATGCCGACGGCAGCCTGAGCCTGGACTGGGGCCTGTACGCCACCCGCGCGTTGGTGCTGCTGCTGTTCGTGGCCTCGATCCTCAAGCTCTCGGCGCAAAGCTACTCGCCGTTCCTCTACTTCCAGTTCTGAGCGAGCCGACCATGACCCGACATTTACGCAAACTCTACGCCCTGCTGTTCCTCGCCCTGTTGCTGGGCCTGGGCCTGTGGTCGCTGGGCGGCCTGGGCAGCTTCCAGCGCACTGCGCAGATGAGCGCCCTCGACGGCAAACTGGCCAAGGCCGCCGAAACCCACTACGACGAGCAGTTCCCGCTCAAGCGCATCGGCACCAACCTGTGGGCGGCGCTGGACTTCAAACTGTTCAACGAAGGCCGCCCGGGCGTGGTGCTGGGCCGCGAGCACTGGCTGTTCAGTGACGAGGAGTTCAAGCCGGTGGCCAACAGCGACCAGTACGAACAAGAGAACCTGGCGCTGATCCGCGGTGTGCGCGACACCCTGCAGCAACACGGCGTGCAACTGGTGCTGGCGATTGTGCCGGCCAAGGCGCGGCTGTATCCGGAGTATGTCGGCGAACAGACCCCGGCCAGCCTGCACACCGACCTGTACAACGAGTTCCACGCCCAGGCCCGCCAGGCTGGCGTGTTCGCCCCCGACCTGCTGGCGCCGCTGCAAGAGGCCAAAGCCCGTGGCCAGGTGTTCCTGCGCACCGACACCCACTGGACGCCGATGGGCGCCGAAGTGGTTGCCCAGCACCTGGCCGCCGCCGTGGCGCGCCAGACCCTGCTCAACGGCGAGCCCCAGCAGTTCGTCACCGAACAACGCCAGAGCGCGCCATACAAGGGCGATTTGACCAACTTCCTGCCGCTCGACCCGCTGTTCAGCAACCTGCTGCCGCCGCCGGACAGCCTGCAAAAACGCAGCACCCGCCCGGCCGAGGCTGAAGGTGAAAGCGGCGATGCATTGTTCGCCGACAGTGAAATCCCGGTGGCGCTGATTGGCACCAGCTACAGCGCCAACCCCAACTGGAACTTCCTCGGAGCCCTGCAGCAAGCACTGCGCAGCGACGTGGTCAATTACGCCGAAGACGGCCATGGCCCACTGCTGCCGATGCTCAAGTACCTGCAAACCGACGCCTTCAAGAACAGCGCGCCGCAAGTGCTGATCTGGGAGTTCCCGGAACGTTATCTGCCAATGAAAAACGACCTCAGCGCTTTCGATCCGCAGTGGATCGCGCAGCTGAAAAAAACCCGCAATGCCAATCAAGACCTGGCCCTGTCGTCCCATCGGACGGAAAACTGAAGAGGAAACGCACATGACCTTGCATACCCAAAAGCTGCGCATCGCCAAAGCCTGCGCCCTGGCCGCCGGCCTCAGCCTGCTCTCGCTGCAAGCCCTGGCCGGCGCCGACGCCGCGCTGTATGGCCCGACCGCGCCGAAAGGCTCGACCTTCGTGCGCATCTACAACGCCGGCGCCCAGCCAGTGAGCGCCAGCGTCGGCAACACCCAGATCAGCGAAGTGGCGGCCCAAGGCAGCAGTGACTTCAGCTTCATGCCCCAGGGCGATTACAGCGCCAAGGTCGGCAGCCAGAGCCTGCCGGTCAAGCTCGCCGCCGATCACTACTACACCCTGGTCAACAACGCCTCGGGCCAGCCGCAACTGGTCGAGGAGCCACCGTTCAAGAACAAGCAGAAATCCCTGGTGCGGGTACAGAACCTCAGTAGCCAGGCCCTGACCCTGAAGACCGCCGACGGCAAGACCGAAGTGGTCAAGCCGGTGGCCGCCAAGGCCCGTGGCGAGCGCGAGATCAACCCGGTCAAGGTCAGCCTGGCGCTGTATGAAGGCGATAAAAAAGTCAGCGATCTGAAGCCTGTGGCTCTGGAGCGCGGCGAAGCGGCGGTGCTGTATGTCACCGGTTCCGGCAGCAGCCTGTCGCCGGTCTGGGTCAAGCGCCCGGTATCCACCCGTTAACCACCTGCCTATTTCTATTTTTGGAGAACACCCATGATTCCAGTCATTCTGTCCGGTGGTAGCGGTTCGCGTCTGTGGCCGCTGTCGCGCAAGCAGTTTCCCAAGCAGTTCCTGGCCCTGACCGGTGAACACACCCTGTTCCAGCAAACCCTCTCGCGCCTGGTGTTCGACGGCATGGACGCGCCCATCGTGGTCTGCAACAAAGACCACAAGTTCATCGTCAGCGAGCAGCTGCAAAGCCTCAAACTTCAAACCCAGGGCATCCTCATGGAGCCCTTCGGCCGCAACACCGCGCCGGCAGTGGCACTGACCGCGATGAAGCTGGTTAACGAAGGCCGTGACGAGCTGATGCTGGTGCTCCCGGCCGATCATGTGATCGACGACCAGAAAGCCCTGCAACGGGCCCTGGCCCTGGCCACCGTGGCCGCCGAGCGCGGCGAGATGGTGCTGTTCGGGGTACAGGCGACCAAGCCGGAAACCGGCTACGGCTACATCAAGTCGAGCCAGGACGTGCTGCTGCCCGAAGGCGTCAGCCGGGTGGCGCAGTTCGTCGAGAAACCGGATGAAAAACGCGCCGCCGAGTTCGTCCGGGCCGGTGGCTACTTCTGGAACAGCGGCATGTTCCTGTTCCGCGCCAGCCGCTTCCTCGAAGAGCTGAAAAAGCACGACGCCGATATCTACGACACCTGTCTGCTGACCCTGGAGCGCAGCGAGGAAGACGGCGATAACCTGAGCATCGACGAAGCCACCTTCGCCTGCTGCCCGGACAACTCCATCGACTACGCGGTGATGGAAAAGACCCAGCGCGCCTGCGTGGTGCCGCTGTCGGCGGGCTGGAGCGATGTCGGCTGCTGGTCGTCGCTGTGGGATGTGCATGAAAAAGACCACAACGGCAACGTCACCAAGGGCGACGTGGTGGTCCAGGACAGCCACAACTGCATGATCCACGGCAACGGCAAGCTGGTATCGGTGATCGGCCTTGAGAACATCGTCGTGGTCGAGACCAAGGACGCCATGATGATTGCCCACAAGGACAAGGTTCAGGGCGTCAAGCAACTGGTCAACACCCTCAACGAACAGGGCCGCAGCGAAACCCAGAACCACTGCGAAGTCTACCGGCCGTGGGGCTCGTACGACTCGGTGGACATGGGCGGGCGTTTCCAGGTCAAGCACATCACCGTCAAGCCCGGTGCCAGCCTGTCGCTGCAGATGCACCACCACCGCGCCGAGCACTGGATCGTGGTGTCCGGCACTGCCGAGGTGACCTGCGACGAGAACGTGTTCCTGCTCACCGAAAACCAGTCCACCTACATCCCGATCGCCTCGGTGCACCGCCTGCGCAACCCGGGCAAGATCCCCCTGGAGATCATCGAAGTGCAGTCGGGCAGCTACCTGGGCGAGGACGATATCGAGCGCTTTGAAGATATCTACGGACGCTCGACGCCGATCGAGCGCGGGATCTCGATCAAGACCATCGCGCAGTAAGAAACCAATCGCGGGGCAAGCCCGCTCCTACACATTGTGGGAGCGGGCTTGCCCCGCGATGCTTTTTGGTTAGGATGAAAGCACCCCCACCCACAAGGTTCGCTCCATGTTCATCGGCGCCCTGCTCATCCTCACCTGGCTGGTCCTGCTGCTGCGCTACCCGGCCAAAGCCCTGCCGATTTCGCTGGCGGCACTGTTCGGCCTGGGCCTGGTGGCGTTGTGGGTGGTCTGGCTGGACAACCGCGAAGCCAGGCAACTGGCCCATCTGGAGCTGCGCCTGACCTACGCCCCGGAGCAATGCCCGGCCGATCGCCCGCTGCAGGTGCACATCAACAACGGCAACCCGGTGCCACTGGTGGAGCTGCGCTGGCGGGTCGCGGCCTATGCCCCGGGCGATACCGTCAACCTTGCTGAGAACACCTACGCCGCCCCGCGCTACCGCGGCCCCGGCGAGCTGCAGCCCGGCGCCAGCTGGCAGGAGTGCCTGCCGTTGCCGCCACTGCGCTCCGGCTACCGGCCGCAGAGCGTCGACTACCGCGCCGAGCACCTGCAAGGCAGCTTCGCCGACTGAGCACCTGGTATTTTTGTCAGGTTACCCAAGCGGCAAAATCCTGTTGAATGACTCCGCGTACTTCACTGCCTAGCGGAGTAAGGTCATGGTCGATACATCGCCAGCGGTTCAGGACCAGTTCAAGCAACTGTTCGAACGGATCAATCATCATCAACCGCTGGCCAGGCCCGTGGTGATCCTGGTGTATTCGGACACCTGCCCGGCATGTGCCGATGCCAAGCACAACGTGAAAAACCTGGCAGATAACGGCTATCGGGACCGGGTTGACTTTTACCAGCTGACATTCGCTGCCTTTAAAGCGTTGTCCCTCGACACTCAGGTCACCCACGTGCCCACTCAACTGCTGTATGACAGGGCAAGCCAACGCCAGCTCTGGACCGGCATTTGCACCGATCGGTTGGAAAATGCATTGAAAACGCTGATTGCTGAACTATGATCCAGTACCCCCACTGCTCAAGGACAGCAGCTCATGCCCAGCGTGTTGATCACCGGATGCTCCAGCGGTATCGGTCTGGCTTTGGCCGAGACCTTCAAGAATGCCGGTTTCGAGGTCTGGGCCACGGCGCGCAAGGCCGAGGACGTAGACCGCCTGGCCGCCAGCGGCTTCAATGCCCGCCAACTGGACGTCAATGACCAGCAGGCGCTGACGCAACTGGCCGGTGAACTGGAACAGCACGGCCAGGGCCTCGATGTACTGATCAACAACGCCGGCTACGGCGCCATGGGGCCGCTGCTCGATGGCGGCGCCGAGGCGATGCGCCGGCAATTCGAAACCAATGTGTTCGCCGTGGTCGGGGTCACCCGCGCATTGTTCCCGGCGCTACGCCGCAACAAAGGCCTGGTGGTGAATATCGGCAGTGTTTCCGGGGTACTGGTCACGCCGTTCGCCGGTGCCTACTGCGCCTCCAAGGCGGCCGTGCACGCCCTGAGCGAAGCCTTGCGCCTGGAAGTGGCGCCCTTTGGCATACGGGTCATGGAAGTACAGCCTGGCGCAATTGCCTCGCAATTCGCCAGCAACGCCGGGCACGAAGCCGAACAACTGATCGGTGAACAATCGCCGTGGTGGCCGCTGCGCGAAGGCATCCGTGCTCGCTCACGCGCCTCCCAGGACAAACCGACCCCGGCAGCCGACTTCGCCCGCGATGTCCTCAAGGCCGTGCGCCAGCCAGAGCCGGCGGCGCTGGTACGCCTGGGCAATGGCAGCCGCGCCTTGCCGCTGCTGCAAAACTGGCTGCCGCGGGGCTTGCTGCAGCGCGTGCTGAAAAAACGCTTCGGCCTGGACCGCGCGCTCTAGGCGATCGAGCGCAGCACGCCGGGTGCATGACCGCGCAACGATCACCCCTGGGCGGCGGTCTGCAACGGCTCGCTGAACGGCTGCCATCCACCGCCCAGCGACTTGTACAAGCCAACCAGGGCCTGGGACACCGCCGCCGAACTTTCGACCCACTGCTCCTGGCTGGCCAGCAAGGCGCCCTGCACGCTGAGTACATTGAGAAAGTCCACGGCGCCCTCGACATACTGCTGCTGCGCGGTCTGCAGGGCGATGCGGTTCTGGCGCACGGCCTCTTCGAGCAGGTCGCGGCGCAACTGGCTGGCGTTGTACAGGCGCAGCACATCGTCGATTTCATGCCAGGCGCGCAGCACTACCTGCTGGTAACGCAGGGCCGCTTCCTGCTGCTGGGCTTCGCGCAACTTGAGCACGCCGCGCAGGCGCCCGCCTTCGAAAATCGGCAAGTTCAGTTGCGGGCCGATGGCGAATCGACGCGCATCCCAGCTGCCGAAATCCGACAACTGCAGTGACTGCAAACCGACATTGCCCGACAAGCGGATGCTCGGATAAAAATCCGCCTTGGCCACCCCGATACTGGCGGTGGCGGCATGCAGCTGGGCCTCGGCCTGAAGAATGTCCGGGCGCCGCTCGGCCAGCTCCGACGGCACGCCGATGGCAAAGCGTTGCTGCGGCGTCGGCATCGCGCCTGGCTCCAGCAATTCGGCCTGCAGGTTGCGTGGCGGCTCGGCCAGCAACAGGCCGAGGGCGTTGATCAATTGTGCCTGGCGCTCTTCCAGGGTCGGCAGGCGGGCCTCGACCGAGGCGACCTGGGCACTGGCCTGGGCCACATCGAGGGCGGTGGCTACCCCGTCGCGCAGGCGCATTTGCGACAGGCGCAGGCTGTGCCGCGAAACCTCAAGGTTCTCCCGGGTGACGGCCAGGGTGCTCTGCACCGCTCGCAGCTCGATGTAGTTGCCGGCGGTCTCGGCCAGCAGCGACAACAGCACGCCACGGCGGTCGTTCTCGGCGACTTCGACCACCGCGTCGGCGGCTTCGACCTGGCGGCGTACGCGGCCCCAGAGGTCAAGCTCCCAACTGGCGGTAAAGTCGCCCTGCCAGAGGTTGAAGGCCGACTTGCCGCCGTTGCCGGACGGGTCGTTGAGGCCTTCGGCACTGTTGCGCGCCCGGCTGTATCCGCCGCCCAGATCAACCGACGGGGTTTGCTCGGAAGCGATGCTCATGCGCAGCGCGCGGCTTTGCAGCAAGCGCGCGCTGGCGATCTGCAGGTCGAGGTTGCGCTGGCTGGCGCGCTCGATCAGGGCACTGAGCTTGGGGTCGTGAAAGCTTTCCCACCAGCGCTGCTCCAGCGGTGTAGCCTGGGCCTGACTGGCGGCGGGGGTTTCCTGCAGCGCCGGCCATGCGGCCGGGGCATGGCTGTCAGGCGCGCTGAAATCCGGGCCCAGGCTGCAGCCGGCCAGCAGGCTCAGCAGCAGCGGGCAAAGGGCGAATGCAGGTTTCATCGGGCGCTGACCTCTTTACCGGTACTCAGGCTCGCGCCGGTATCGATCGTGGCCACCACCGACATGCCGACCCGCAGGCGATCCAGCAATGGCTGGTTGGCGTCGAAGACAATTTTCACCGGAATGCGCTGCACCACCTTGGTGAAGTTGCCGGTGGCGTTGTCCGGCTTGACCGCCGCGAAGGTGACACCGGTAGCCGGGGCGATGCTCTCGACCCGCCCGTGCAGGTATTCATCGGCAAAGGTGTCCACGCGGATCTGCACCGGCTGCCCGGGTTGCACGTGGGTCAGTTGGGTTTCCTGGAAGTTGCCGAGCACATAGGCGTGCTCCAGCGGCACCACCGACAGCAACCGCGCCCCCGGGTTGACGTAGGCGCCAACGCGCAGCGCGCGCTCGCCGACCATGCCGTCGATGGGTGCGACGATGCGCGTGTACGACAGGTCCAGTTGCGCCCGCTCAATGCTTGCCTGGGCATGCTTGAGGCCACCTTCAGCGCTGTCGACCTGGGCGCTGAGGATATCCACCTGCTTGCGCGCCGCCGCCAGCGCCGCCTGCGAGTTGGCCAGCCGCGCCCGCGCCTGATCAACCCGGCTGCGCGCCTGCTGGGCGTTCTGCACGGTACCGGCGCCCTGCTCGGCCAGGCGGCTGTGGCGGGTCAGTTCGTGATTGGCGAAGGCCAGCTCAGCCTGGTCGGCACTGACCGCGGCCTGGGCCTGGTCGATCAGCGAGGCCTGGCGCTCGAGGGTCGCTCGGGCGTTGTGGCTTTGCGCGCTGGACACCAGCAGTTGCGCCTGCGCCGCCGCCAGCGCCGCCTGGTAGTCGCGGTCGTCGATCTGCGCCAGCAACTGGCCGGCCTTGACCTGCTGGTTGTCCTCCACCAGCACCTGCTTGATAAAGCCGGCCACCTTCGGTGCGATCACCGTGTAGTCGGCAGACACGTAGGCGTCGTTGGTGCTCTGCTCGCTGTCGTGGCCCAGCAGCATCGGGCCGAACACGCCGGCAATCCCTGCCACCACCAGGGCGGCGACGATCAAGGCGGTTTTTCGGTGAGTTGTTGTCGTGGTCATGTCTTTCTCTCAAATCCGCAAACCTAGGCCACCGCGCGTGGTGGGTAGATCCGGGTAGGCACAAAAGGAATCAGTACAATCAGCGCCGCAGCCAGCAGTGCCATGCACAGGTAAAGATCGGCCGAGGTCAGCACCAGGGCTTGTTCATGGATGCGCCTGGCCAGGCCCGGGGCGCTGCTGTCGGCCAGCGGCGAGTTGCCCAGGCTGTCGACCAGCGCATTGGAATGAAAATGCCGGCGCACGGTGGTCAGCGCCTCGATCAAACCGGCCGCAACCACCGAAGCCAGGCCCTTGACCGTGTTGAACCAGGCCGAGGCAAACGGCCCGTCCTGTGGGGTCATGCCGCCGGTGGCCAGCATCAGCAAGGGGATCACCGACATCGGCTGGCCGAAGATGTGCAGCAGTTGCAGCAGGTAGAAGTTGTCGCGAATCCACACGCTGGTGAGCTGGCTGCCCAGCGCGCACGACAGCGACAACATGCCCAGCCCCGCCGCCAGCACCCAGCGGCAATCCACTGCGCGAATGTTGCACAGCGCCGCCACCAGCGGCAGCGCCAGCAACTGCGGCAAGGCCACCAGCAGCATCAGCGGACCGGTCTGCGCCGGGCGATAACCCTGGATCTGCGCCAGGTAGCTGGAGGGGATGATGATCACTGCCGTCAGCACGATCAGCACGCCGAACAGGGTCACCAGGGCGTGGGTCAGGTTGCGCACCTTGAGCATCTGCAGCTTGAAGAACGGCAGCGGCTCGGACCACTCGTTGCACAGGAACAGCACCAGCAGCACCAGGCCGCCGCCGAGCAGCCAGCAGATCAGCGGCGAGTCGAACCAGCCCATGCGATCCCCCAGGGTCAGGCCGATCACCAGCGTGCAGATGGCCGGCAGGCCGAGCAGCAGCCCGCGCCAGTCGAACTGCCTGAAGCGCTCCAGGCGAAGCGGGTCCTGGGGCAGGCCCCAGGCAACACAGGCCATTGCCAGCAATGACGGCAGAATGATCTGCCAGAACGCCCACTGCCAGCCGACATATTCAGTCCACAACCCGGCCAGCGGCGTGCCCAGGTTGGGCCCGAAGGTCGCGGTCAAGGCATAGCCGGCCAGGCCGTAGACCTTGATCCCCGGCGGCAGGAAACGCAGGGCGACGCTCATCAACATCGGCGGCAACGCCCCTGATGCCAGGCCCTGCAAGGTGCGCAGCAGCATCAGGCTGGACAGGTTGGGCGCATACGGCTGCACCAGCCCGAGCAGGGCAAACACGCCGATGGCGCACAAGGTAAAACGGCGCAGGGAAAAGGTCGCCGCCAGCCACGGCGAAAAGGCCATGGCCGAGACCGACGCCGCCGAATACACCGCAATCAGCCAGGCGCCCTCATCGGCGCCGATGAACATGCCACCACGGATATCGGCCAGCGAGGCTTTGGTGACCATCTCGTTGAGGCCGGCGCAGAGCACCGCCAGCAGTACCCCGAGCAGGCCGACCAGAATGCGCGTGCCAAAAGCCGCCGGCGCCGCCGCAGCGGCAACCGGTGGGGGCAGCACAGGTAAAGGAGTCGCGGTCAGCGAACTCATCACAGACATCTCCGGACAAACAAAAGAACCGGCGCAAGTCTATGAAGGGGCAATGCTTACGAAAACTGACATATTGGCAGTTTACTAGTGCAGCAAACGCAATCGACTGGTTCAGCGTTGCTCGCTGCAGCACGCCTTGAGGGTCTGGCGCAGCCAGCGGTGGGCCGGGTCGTTGTCAAAACGCGGGTGCCAGGCCTGCATCACCGTCACCCGTTCCAGTGGCAACGGGATGTGGAACGAGCGCAGCGGCAGGCCGAGCTTGGTCACGCTGCTGAGGATATTGGCCGGCATCGGCAGCAACAGGTCGGAGTCAGGCAAGGAGAACATCGCCGAATGAAAGCTCGGGGTGATCAGCGCCACCCGCCGCTGCACCTTGTAGTTGGCCAGCTCGACATCGATCGGGCCGTTGGCGCGGCCGCGGCGCGAGACGCTGATCTGCGGGTAGGCGGCAAAGCGCTGGGGGGTGATTTCGGCCTCGAAGATCGGGTGATCCTGGCGCGCCAGGCCGACGTAGATGGTGTTGAACAGGCTCTGCATCTTGATCTCGGGGCCCAGGTCGATGGTCGAGCTGACGATCAGGTCAGTGCCACCGTCGCGCAGCACCGCATCATCGTCACCACCGCCTTCCGGGACAAAACGCAGCACGGTGTGCGGCGCCTGCTCGTGCATCATCTGCAGCAGTTGCGCGCCATACAGGGCGATGAACAGGTCGTTGGTGCGGATGTTGAAAGCCCGGTCGAGGGTTGCCAGGTCGACTTCTTCGCGGCTGCGAAACACCAGCCCGGCCTGCTCGACCAGGGCCCGCACCTGCTCGTGCAGGGCCAGCGCCCGCGGCGTCGGCACCAGGCCACGGCCGGCGCGGACCAGGATCGGGTCGCCGATGGCCTCGCGGATTCGCCCCAGGGTCCGGCTCATGGCCGCCGGGCTGAGGTTCATGCGCCGCGCTGCGCCGACCACGCTGCCCTCATCAAGCAGGGCATCGAGAGCGACCAACAGGTTCATATCCGGGATCTGCATTGCCAGGCATCCATGGCGGGTAAACAAGGGCCGATCTTAACAGCTCGGCAGCGGCCATCGGGTTGCGCGTCACGCAACTACACAGTGCATGCCAGGCCATTTATCCGCAGGCCGCCGATCCTCAACAATAGCCGGCTCGACTGCCGCCCAGAGAAGCCGCCCATGCTCAGCCCCGTATTGATTGCCATCGATGGATCGCCCGCCTCCCAGGGCCTGGTCGAGCTCGCGCAACAGTACTGTTTGCCCAACTGCCATCGCCTGCAGGTGGTGCTGGCCATCGACAGCGCCTTCGCCCTGAGCGACGGCCCGGGGGCGATCAGCCTGTACGAGCAGCAGGAATACCCGGCGGCCACCGATGAGCAGCGCCATGCCGTCCAGGCCGTGCGCCAGGCCCTGGAGAACCTGCGGGCGCTGGGCTTCGAGAGCGAAGGCAGGCTGGTGCCGGGCGAGCCGGTGGCGGCCATCGTCGCTGCCGCCCGCGCGCTTGAGTGCGAGCTGATCATCATCGGCCACCGGCATTTGAACCGCCTCGGGCGGTTGCTCGATCCGTCGATAAGCAACAAGGTGATCGATCAGGTCAGTTGCCCGGTGCTGGTGGATTCGCGCCAGGCTTGAGGCGCTTTTAGCCTTCTTTCCGAGCCGGCGTGACCACCACTGTGCAGGTGGTCCCCGCCGCCAGCAAAAAGCCTTCCGGCACTTCATCGATGTGAATCCGCACCGGCACCCGCTGGGCCAGGCGCACCCAGTTGAAGGTCGGGTTGACGTCGGCGATCAGTTCGCGGCTTTCAGGGTTGTCGCGGTCATAGATACCGCGCGAGATGCTCTCGACGTGGCCCTTGAGCCGCTCGCCGCTCATCATCTGCAGCTCGGCCTGGTCACCCACGCGCACGTGCGGCAGCTTGGTTTCTTCGAAAAAGCCATAAACCCAGAACGAGTCCTTGTCGACCACCGCCATCTTCGCCTCGCCGGTGCGCGCGTAATCGCCGCGATGGACGTTGAGGTTGGTGACATAGCCATCGACGGTGGCGAGGATCCGGGTCCGCTTGAGGTCCAGCTCGGCCGCCGCCAGCTGCGCCTGGGCCTGCTGGTAATCGGCCAGCGCCGAGTTGGCGATGTTGCTGGCATCGTCACGGTTCTCCCGCGAGATCACCAGGTTGTCCATGTCGGCGCGGCGATGGGCGTTGACCTTGCGCATCTCCCAGGTGGCCTTGCGCGAGGCGACCAGCGCCTGGGCCTGGCGGACCGCCACCTCGTAATGCTCGGGGTCGATCTGCAGCAGCACGTCGCCCTTCTTCACCAACTGGTTGTCGCGCACCGGCACGTCGACCACATAGCCCGGCACGTCGGCGGCGACGTTGATGATATCGGCACGCACCCGCCCGTCACGGGTCCAGGGCGTGTTCATGTAATGCACCCAGAGCTGGCGACCGATCACCACGGCAGCGGCCAGCACGAGCAAGGTGGCGATCAGGCTGAAAAACTTTTTCATCAACAGGGGTCTCAACGGTAGAGAGTCAGGGCCATGGATCCGAACAGGCAGATAAACAGGCACAGGCGCAGCAGCGCCGGGTGCCAGAAAAAGCGGTAGCCGTCGTGGCTGGCGATGAACCGGTCCAGGCCCCAGGCAAGCCCGGCGGCGAACAGGAACATCAAGGTCATGGTCGGCATGTAGACGCCATGGAAGGCGATTTCACGAGGCATGGGGCAGTCCTTTGGCCGGGGCCAGTTCGGCCAGCGGCGACTGAGGGTCGAGCAACGAAGTACGGATGAAGTGCAGGTAGCTCTGCACCCGGCGCAGGGCCGAGGTGTCGAAGTGGCGGGCGAACGGCTCGTCGGTGGCCTGTACGCGGCTGATGGCGTGATCCACCGCCACCAGGGCGCGCTCGTGGTTGCTGGCGCTCGGTTGCATGAACAGCCGCGCCAACGCCCGGCCCATGACCCGGATGGCCTGGCGCCAGGGCTGCGATTCGGCATAGCACGGGTGCACTGGCAAGATTGCCTGTTCCTTGCGCAGCTCGATGATCGCGTGGCCAACCTCAAGCACCACGAACATCCAGCGCAGCAGCTTGCTCTGCACCAACGGCTGGCCGACCGCCAGGCCATAGGCCTGGTGCAGCAGGTCGCGGGTGCGGCTTTCGAAGCTCGAACCCAGGCCACGCAGGCGCCCGGTAATTGCATACAGCACCTGGGCGCGCAGGTCCTGCTCCAGGCGGCTCCACAACCAGCGGCTGTTGGGCGGCAGGATGATCGCCCCGGCAGCGGCGCAGACCAGCATGCCGATGACCATGGCGATGTAGTCGTTGATGAAGTTGTAGGGGTTGTAGATGGTCAGGTTGTCGGGCACGGAACCGGTGGCAAAAAAGATCAGCAGGCCCAGGCCATAACCGGCATAGGCCGGGCGCGAGGCGAGGAACGCACCGAACACGAACACCGGCGCCAGCACCAGGCACAGCAACGGGAAACCGTCGATCCAGGGGAACACGAAGAAGGTTTCGAAGAAGCCGACAAAGGCGCCGAACAAAGTGCCGCAGGCCATCTGGAACGACATGCGCTTGGGGTTCGGCGTCGCCGCCGAGAGGCCGACGGTGGCGGCGGCGATCAATGTCATCATCGCCCCGCTCGGCCAGGCGGTAAGAATCCAGAAACTGCCCAGCACCAGCAAAATGAACGAAGCGCGCACACCGGCGGCCAGCGAAGCCATCCAGTTGGTCTGCGCGACATAGGGCTCATCCCACTGCTCGCGGGCATGGTTGTGTTCGGTCAGCGAGGCGTGGGTCTGGGCGTAGCTGTGCATGTCGTCGACGAAGCGGTACAGCAGCTCGTAGGCGGTGTGAAAATCCAGCAGGTCGGCGTCGCTCGGGCCGCTTTCGACATAGGCCGCGCGCAGCGTGCGCACGCGCTCCGGCAAGCCTTCCTTGTAGGCCGCCAGTTGCTCGGCCAGGCGCGCCGCATCGCGCTCGGTGAGGCCGCGCCCGGCATAACCGTCGAGCAGCTCGGCCAGGGCGGTGAGCCCGGGTTCGATGGCGGTGACGATCTGCAGCGGCCCACGCAAACGCAGGCGCTCAAGCAACTGGTGCAAGGCGTTGAAGCGCGTGGTGATGGCCATGAATTCGCTGTTCATCCGCCCCAGGCGACCGTTGCGCCGGCGCATGTGCGGGTCTTCGAAGGCGGTAACGCTGCGCAGGCTCTCCAGGCCCACGGCCTCGGCGATAAAACGCACGTTGCTGCTTTCGAAGCGGTCGCGCTGGCTGTCGCCACGCAGGCCCTCGGCAACGAAACCGGCGAACACGCCGAAGCGCTGGTACAGGGCGTTGCGCATCGAGGCACTGGCCGACTGCGGCAAAATCGCGGCGCTGACCAGGGTCGAGACCAGAATCCCCAGGGAGATCTCCAGCACCCGCCACACGGCGGCCATGAACGCGCCGTCGGGGTGCTGCAAGGCCGGCAAGCCGACCATCGCCGCGGTATAACCGGCGAGCACGAAACCATAGGCGCGGAAGGTGCGGTAGCGCATGGCACCGGCCGAACACAGGCCGACCCAGATCGCCAGGCTCGGCAGGAACAGCTCGGTGTTCTGCGGAAACAAGGCGATCAGCGCGACCATCATCGAAGAGCCGGCCAGGGTGCCGAGCAGCCGGTAGAAGCTCTTGGCGAACACATGGCCGCTCTGCGGCTGCATGACGATGAACACGGTGATCATCGCCGTGCGCGGTTGCGGCAACTCCAGGCGCATGGCCAGCCACAGGGTCAGGAAGGCGGCGCTGAGGACCTTGAAGATGTACACCCAGGTCACCCCGTCGGTGCGCAGCCATTCAAAGAACCCGCGACGCCACTCCAGGGTGGCCAGCCAGCGAAACGGCAGGGTCAGCGCGCTCATTGGCCGTGAACCGGCTTATCGAAAATCGCCAGGGTCGCCGGGGTCTTCGGCGCCTGCTGACGGTCTTCGCCGGGCACATCGCTACCCGCGCCCAGGCCGCCGCCCAGGGCCGTAACCAGCTCGGCATGGGCACTCAGGCGCGCAGCCTGGACCTGCTGCTGGATCTGCTGCTGGCGGAACAACTGGGTTTGCGCGTTGAGCACATTGAGGTAATCGGTCAGGCCGCGCTGAAAAGCGATCATGGCGATGTCGTAGGTTTTTTGCGCCGAAGCCACCGATTCGGCGGCAAAGTGCTGTTGCTCGTTCATCGACTCACGACGAATCAACTGGTCGGAAATGCCCTTGAGCGCCTCGACCACGGTCTGGTTGTAGCGCGCCACGGCGATGTCGTAACCGGCCGAGGCAACCCCCAGCTGCGAGCGCAGGCGGCCGCCGTCGAACACCGGCAGGCTGATCGCCGGGCCGACGTTGTAGTTAAATTTGCGCCCGGTCAGAAACTCCAGCGCGCCGCCACCGGTGGCCATGAAGCCGAGACCACCGACCAGGTCGACGTTGGGGAAGAACCCTGCATGGGCGACATCGATACCACGGGCCTGGGCCGCTACCTGCCAGCGGCTGGCGACCACATCCGGGCGCTGGCCGACCAGTTCGGCGGGCAACGCCGAGGGCAGCTTCAACGCGGTACCCAGGGCCAGTTGCGGGCGCTGCAACTGCGCGCCCTGCCCCGGCCCTTTGCCGGCCAACGCCGCCAGTTGATTCCGCGCCAGGGCGATTTCTTCATTCAGGGCATCGAGCTGGCGGTGAGTTTCCGGCAGCGGCGTCTGCGCCTGGCTGACTTCGAAATGGGTGCCGATACCGCCAGCCAGGCGCCGTTCGGCCAAGGCCAGGATCTGCTCCTGCTGCTCAAGCTCGGCCTTGACGATATCGCGCTGGGCAAAGTGCAGCGACAGCTGGATATAGACCTTGACGATGTTGTTCTGCAGCTCGAGCTGGGCCTGGCGGGCCTGGGCCACGCTCATGTGGGCCATGTCCACGGCCTGCTCGCTGGCATTGCGCTCGCGGCCCCAGAGGTCGAGGGCGTAACTGAAGCCCAAAGCGGCATTGTTGTCCCAGGTGTTGGAACCCGACAGTGCGCCGGGGCCATAGAACTGGTCTTCCGGCCAGTTGTGGCGCTTGAGCGTCGACTGGCCGTTGACCTGCAGTTTCTGCGCCGACTCGACCACCCCGGCCATGGCCCTGGCTTCGCGCACACGGGCGGCGGCCATGGCCATGCTGGGGCTGTCGTGTACGGCCAGGGCGATCCAGCGATCGAGTTGCGGGTCGCCGTAGGCCCGCCACCATTGCTGGTCGGGCCAGTGGGCGTCGAGGGCGGCTTCACGGATGGCCGCGTCGGTGGTCAGGGTATTGGCTTGCAGCGTCTTGCTTTGCGGGGCAATGCCCCAGGTTCCGATACAGCCGCTCAAGGTCAAGCTAAAGGCACAGGCACTGAGCGCATTGAGCGCTCTGATAATGCGACGCGGCACAGCTGCGAATTCCCGACGTAGAAGGTGGATGACGCTTGGAGAGGCAATTCTAGGGGGCCGCCGCACTGGCGATAAGCGTGCATTACTGCGAATCTTTGTTACGAAAACAGCGATAATCCGGCTTTAGTCTGAAGACCGCCCCGGTTACTTCATGTCACAATTTGTCGTCTACTTTGAGAGCGACCCATGGACACCCTGCAAAACATGCGTGCTTTTAGTTGCGTCGCGCAAGTCGGCAGCTTCACTGCCGCGGCCGTGCAACTGGATACGACCACCGCTAACGTATCGCGGGCGGTCTCCAATCTTGAAGCCCATCTGCAAACCCGCCTGCTCAACCGCACCACCCGGCGCATTGCCCTGACCGAAGCCGGCAAGCGCTACCTGATGCGCTGCGAACAGATTCTTACCTACGTCGAAGAAGCCGAAGCCGAAGCCAGCGACGCCCATGCGCGCCCGGCCGGGCAGCTCAAGGTGCATTCGATGACCGGGGTCGGCCAGCATTTCGTCATCGATGCCATCGCCCGCTACCGCGAAACCCACCCGGACGTGACCTTCGACCTGACCATGGCCAACCGCGTGCCGGACCTGCTCGACGAGGGCTACGACGTGTCGATCGTGCTGGCCAGCGAGCTGCCGGACTCGGGCTTCGTCTCCCAGCGCCTGGGTATTACCTACAGCATCGTCTGCGCCTCGCCCGAATACGTGAAGCGCCACGGTATCGCCCACAAGCCCAGCGACCTGCTCAACCACGCCTGCCTGCGCATGGTCAGCCCGGTGATCCCGCTGGAAAAATGGCTGTTCGACGGGCCCGAAGGCCAGGAAGTGGTGAACATCACCCAGGCGCCGTTCCAGGTGAACTCCGCCGATGCGATGAAAACCGCGATCCGCAGCGGCATGGGCGTTGGCGTACTGCCGATCTACTCGGCCATAGAGGGCCTGCGCGATGGCTCGCTGGTGCGGGTAATGCCCGAGTACCGCCTGCAGGAGCTGAACCTGTACGCGATCTACCCGTCGCGCCAGTACCTGGATGCCAAGATCAAGACCTGGGTCGAGTACCTGCGCAACTCGCTGCCGGAAATTCTCGCCGCCCACGAAGCGGACCTGAAAACCCACGAACTGCGCATTGCCACCTGAAATCTTGCTGCACAGCGGCGGTGGAGAATGATAGCGTGCTACCCATTCTCCACCGCCCGCAGAGATTTCGCCGATGAAAAAGACCGTCCTTGCCTTCAGCCGCATCACCCCGGCGATGGTCGAACGCCTGCAGCAAGACTTCAACGTGATCGTGCCGAACCCCAAGCTCGGCGACATCAGCGCCCAGTTCAACCAAGCCCTGCCCCAAGCGCATGGCCTGATCGGCGTCGGCCGCAAGCTCGGCCAGGCGCAGCTGGAAAACGCCAGCAAGCTGGAAGTGGTCGCCAGCGTCTCGGTGGGCTACGACAACTATGACCTGGCCTACTTCAACCAGCGCGGCATCGCCCTGACCAACACCCCCGACGTGCTTACCGAAAGTACTGCCGACCTCGGTTTTGCCCTGCTCATGGGCGCGGCGCGGCGGGTCGCCGAGCTGGATGCCTGGACCAAGGCCGGGCAGTGGCAAGCCACCGTCGGCCCGGCGCAGTTCGGCAGCGACGTGCACGGCAAGACCCTGGGCATCGTCGGCCTGGGCAATATCGGCGCGGCCATCGCCCGGCGCGGGCGCTTCGGCTTCAACATGCCGGTGATCTACAGCGGCAACAGCCGCAAGCCAGCGCTGGAGCAGGAACTCGGCGCGCAGTACCGCAGCCTTGATGAACTGCTGGCTGAAGCTGATTTCGTCTGCCTGGTGGTGCCACTGGGGGCGCAGACCAAACACCTGATCAGCCGTCGCGAGCTGCAGTTAATGAAACCCAGCGCGTTTCTGATCAACGTCTCCCGTGGGCCGGTGGTCGATGAAGCGGCGCTGGTCGAAGCCTTGCAGACCGGCACTATTCGCGGCGCCGGGCTGGATGTATACGAGAAGGAGCCGCTGGCCGAATCACCGCTGTTCCAGCTGAAAAACGCCCTGACCTTGCCGCATGTAGGTTCGGCTACCGCTGAAACCCGCGAGGCCATGGCCAATCGGGCGATTGATAACCTGCGCAGCGCCTTGCTCGGTGAACGGCCACGGGACCTGGTCAATCCGCAGGTGTGGAAGTCGGCCTAATCAACCACCCTTACCGTTACCCGTGGTGAAATCTGCGACGGCAGGCTGAGCACCGAGAGATCGAAAAACAGCACACCAGTACCGCCCAGCGCGCTTTGCAAATAGCGCCTGGGCAGTACGAAGTCGTGCCCGCGATAGTCTTCCCAATGCTCGATTGCATGCGAGTCCGAGAAAGTTTCCGGCTCTCCTCCCGGTGGAAAACCAATCCAGCCAAGCAGCAAGGTTGCCCCTTGAGAGCCCTGCAAGCCTGGCAAGGCGTAACCACTGAGCGTCAGCCCCGCCTCGCCCACCTGGGAAAGGCTGACCGTCCAGCTCGCATCTTTGAGCGTGGGCGGCGCGACCACCGGTTTATCGGACTTGCCCATTATCACTTCCATGACCGTTGCCTCGAACGCGGCGGATGTGTTGTGCAAGCTACGCCTTTGGCACGCCCTTGAAACCTGGCACTTTTGCCAGGTACCGCTAATCAGCTGCAACGGCTACATCGCTGTAACGAACCTGAAATTTCAGACTCCATAAGCGTGTTTAGCCTAAGGTCACCAACAGCATGGAAACCTTCTCGACTCACGGATTGATCCGCCTCGGCAAAATACTGCTCACAGCGTTCATCGGGATCTTCGGTGCGCTAGTGGTATTCGGCAACCTCACCGACTACGCCAGCAACTTTGTCTTCGTCCAACACACCTTGAGCATGGACACGACCTTCCCGGGCAATGCCCTGCTCTACCGCTCAATCACCTCGCCGCCTCTGCACCACCTGTTCTACTGGTTGATCATTGCCGCCCAGGCCCTCTGTACCTTGTGCTTCGTAGTCGGTGCCTGGCAGATGTTCAAACACCGATGTGCCGACGCCCGACACTTTCACAAGGCCAAGCGCTTCGCCGTTGCCGGTTGCCTGCTGGGGCTGCTGATCTGGTACCTGTTCTTCCAGGTGGTGGGCGGTGAATGGTTTGCCATGTGGCAATCCGCGCAGTGGAACGCCCTGGCCACTGCGGGGAGGATCGTCGACTTTCTGTTCGCCACGCTGATTTTCATCAGCCTCAAAATAGATGATTGAGGCCGGTTGCCAACAATGCTCCTGCTTGAGCCGGCCCCTGTGGGCTGGCTGTACCGGCCCCATCGCGGGTCAAGCCCGCTCCCACAGGTTCGGTGCGATAGCTACCGCAAGGCCACCACCGGCTCGACCACCTTGGGCCGGGGTTTGCGAAACACCAGCACATTGCCCAGCATCACCAGCACCAGGCCGGCCAGCGCGGGCGCCGTCCATCGGTAACCCTCATAGAACGCCGAGACGTTCAGCGCCACCAGCGGGAACAACACCGTGCAGTAAGCGGCCCGCTCCGGGCCCATGCGCCCGACCAGAGTCAGGTAGGCGGTAAAGCCGATCACCGAGCCCGGAATCACCAGGTACATCAGCGAACCGATGTAGCGCGTGTTCCATTCCATGGCGAACGCAATACCGCTGACCAGGCAATACAGGCCAAGCATGCTGGCGCCATAGAGCATGCCCCAGGCATTGGTGGTCAGCGGGCGCAAACCGGCTTTTTGTTGCAGGCTGGAGAGCATGTTGCCGGCCGAAAAGCACAGGGTTCCCAGCAGCGCCAGGCCCAGGCCGATGATGGTTTCACGGCTGGCGGCATGCCCGGACAGCTCGGGCCAGAACAACAGGCCCAGCCCGGCCAGGCCGAGGGCGCCACCGGCCAGCACATTGGCGGCCACCTTCTGGCCGAAGAACACCCGCGCATTCAGCGCGTTCCACAAGGTCGCGGTAGAGAACACCACGGCGATCAGGCCGCTGGGTATCCACTGGCTGGCGGTCAGAAAGCACATGAAGTTGACGCAGAACAGGCACAAGCCCTGGGCCAGGCAGATCATGTGACCGCGACGGTTCATCGGTTGCAGACGGCGGCTGAGCAGCAGAATGACAAACAGCACCAGCGCCGCCAGGGCAAAGCGGTAGACGATCGACACCGGGATGGCGACCACCCCCAGTTGCAGCTTCAGGGCAATCCAGGTGGTGCCCCAGATCAGCACAGTGAGCAGGTATAACGACAGGTTCATGGCGGCACTCCTCAATTCCAGGCCACCAGTGTGCAGCCGCCCGCTGCACCGGCACTTGCACATTCTTGCGCTTTTACGCAGGCAGCAGCTGTCAGCCCGGGCGCGGCGGAGTAGGATGGCCAACAGAGGTAGCGACCATGACACCGTTGGACCAGCTGCAAGTCTTCAAAGCCATGCACGACTCACCCCATGCCCGCCTGGAACACAGCGCGCACCTGGGGGACGGCCTGGCGGCAGCCCTGTGGAACAACCGCCACGACGCCCGCGACTACGAAGCGCCCAGCCATCACACCCTGTCGTGCTACATCGCCGACGGCACCGGCACCTTTCGCCGCGACCGCCCCGGCCACACCGGCTCGCCCGACAAACTGTGCATCATGCCTGCCGGTTCCGCCTCGCACTGGGTGGTCAACGGCTCGATCCGCCTGGCGCACCTGTATATCAGCCAGGAGCAGTTCGCCCTCGGCTGCGTCAGCCTGCTGGACCGCGAACCGCGCGAGCTGCAATTGCAGGAAGCGACCTTTCTCGACGATCCCGAGCAGGCCCGGCGCTTTCGTCAGTTGATTGCCCTGGACTGGGACGAGCCCGCCGAACGCCTGCTGACCAGCAGCCTGGCCCACGAGATTCTCGACCACGCCCTGCTCAGCCAGGTCGGCCTGCGCCAGGGCCTGCGCCTGAAGGGCGGGCTGGCCGCGCACCAGCGCCGGCAACTGAGTGAATATGTCGAAGGCCACCTGGATCAGCCGCTGAGCCTTGGTGAGCTGGCGACGCTGTGCAACCTTTCCGAGTACCACTTCGCGCGAATGTTTCGTCAAAGCTTCGGCCTGCCGCCGCACCAGTACCTGCTGGCCCGGCGCCTGGCCAAAGCGCGGCAATTGCTCCGCCATGGCCAACTGCCGCTGGGCGAAGTGGCGCTGCTGTGCGGCTTTGCCAGCGCCAGCCATTTCAGCAACCGCTTCCGCCAGGCCCTGGGAGCAACGCCCGGCGCCTACCGGGCGGCCTTCAGCGCTTAGAATTCGAGGGTGCTGGACAGGCTGACCTGGCGCGCATCGCCCACCGAGACAAAGTTGCGGTTCACCGCCGAGCTGTAATAGGTGCGGTCGAACACGTTCTTGACGTTCAATTGCAAGCGCACCTTGTGTTCGTCCAGGCGGGTTTCGTAACTGGCGAAGGCATCGGCGACGGTGTAGCCCGGCAGCTCGAAATCGTTCTCGGCGTTGCCGGCCCGCTCACCGACATAGCGCGCCCCGGCGCCCAGGCGCAGGCGGTCGCCACCGAACAGGCTGCCGGCGTCATACACCGCCGACAGCGAGCCGCTGTGGCGCGCCACGTTCTGCAGGCGATTACCTTCAAGCGTCGGGTCCTGGGTGACTTCGGCGTCGATGAAGGCATAGTTGCCGATCAGGCTCCAGCGCTCGCTCAACTGCCCGGTCAGGTCCAGCTCGATGCCGCGCGAGCGCACCTCGCCGGCGTTGCTGTAGAGCGTGTCGCCGGTAGCGGAATCGAAGTTGGCCACCAGCACGTTGCGCTTGCGGATGTCGAACAGCGCCAGGGTGCCGGTCAGTGCCCCCGGCATGTCGAGCTTGGCGCCCAGTTCCCAGGATTTACCCTCCTCCGGTTCGATCCCCGAATCCAGCACCAGGCCGCCGGTCAGCGGGGCAATGCTGGAGTTGGGCTTGAACGATTCGCTGTAGCTGCCATACAACGACAGCTGCTCGTCAACCTTGTACACCAGCCCCACCCGCGGCACCCAGGCCTGACCGTTGGTGTTGGTATTGGCCTTGAACGGCCGCCCGCGCCCGGCGAGCTGGTCGTACATCTGGTAGCGCGCACCGGCGACCAGAATCCAGTGTTCATCGAGGTGGATAGAATCCTGGAAGAACAACGAGTCGCTGCGCAGCTTGTCGGTCTGTGCGCTGTCGCTGTCGCGCACGCTGGTGCCCTCAACTTCGCGGCTATACACCGGGTCGAGGTAACTGAAAGTGCTGAGGCTGCCCTGGCGGATCAGGTCGGCGCGGTAGACTTTGCGGTACTCATTGTCGAGGCCGAGCAGCAGGTCATGCTGCATGCCCGCCAGTTGCACCTTGCCCTCCAGGCTTGCGGTGGCGAAACGGTCGCTGCTGAGCGCGCCGCGGGTGCCGTCCATGCTTCGGCTCAGGGTGCCGCGGGCGGCGTTGACGGCGGTCACCCGCACCTGGCTGGCGTCGTAGGTTTCGCGGTTGTAGCTGAAGCCGAAGTGGGCTTTCCAGTCGTCCGCAAGCTGATGATCGACTTCCAGGCGGTAAAGGTCCGAGCGCCCTTGCATGTCGTTGAACGGCTCGTCCAGGCGCCGGGTGCTGGGGATGTCCAGCGGGTGGTTGGTGCGCGGGTCGATGGCCGTGCCGCGGTCGAACGGGTAGAGAAACTCGCGGTGCTCGTAGGCCAGCAGCACCTGGGTGTCTTCGCCGAACCAGGCCAGCGACGGCGCCACCAGCGATTCACGGTGGGTACCAAAGTTGCGCCAGTAGTCTTCGTCTTCATGGTCGAGCACCAGGCGGTAGGCGAAGTTGCTCTGGCCCAGGGCACCCGTGCTGTCCAGGCCGCCACCGCTGCCGTTCTTGCCGCTGCCATAGGTCGAGCCGCGCAGGTTCAGGGCGTTGTATTGCTGCAGTTGCGGGCGCTTGCTGACCACGTTGATCACCCCGCCGGGGTCCTGGATGCCATACAGCAACGAGGCCGGACCCTTGAGCACTTCGACCCGCTCAGTGCTGGCATTGAGGCTGCGGCCCTGCACGATCGGCATGCCGTCACGCATGATCGAGCCGTCACGGTTGTCGCCAAAGCCGCGCTTCATCACCGTATCCTGGGTGCCGCCGAAGTTGTTGCCCTGGGTCACACCGCTGACGTTGGCCAGGGCATCGTCGAGGTTGCGCGGGGTCTGGTCCTTGAGCACCTGGGCCGGCACCACGTTGATCGCCTGGGGCGTCTGCATGATCAAAGCCTGGCTGCGCATCACCGAGCTGCTGGCTGGCGGCTGGTAGCTGTAGTCGGCATCGGCTTGCGAGTTCACCGTGGTCGCGTCGAGCTTGAGCGCAGCGCCGGCATCGAGTGGTTCGAGGGTCAGGGTGCGGGCATCGACCCGGCGTGCGGCAAAACCGGAATTGCCCAGCAGTTGCTGCAGGGCCTGCTCGGCGCTGAGGCTGCCGTGCAGGGCCGGGGCGTTGAGCGCCGGCAGGTCGGTGGTATAGATCACGCTTTGCCCGGTCAGCCGGCTGAAGTCATTGAGCGCCTGCACCAGCGGCTTGCTCGGCTGGGCAAACACATAGACCTGCTGCGCGGCCACCGCGCCCAGGGGGAATGCGCCCGCTGTGGCCAGGGCCGAGACACTGAGCCAGATTGAAAAGCTGCGCGCTGCCGAGGGGGTGAACTTCATGACCGGTAACCTGTGAAGGAGTGACGTTTATGCGAATGAATCGCACTTTCACTCACTACACGGTTGTCGCGCGAACTTACCTCATCAGTTTTCTGAAAATATTTTTCAGCGGATCAGCGTCACCCGCTCCAGCAGGGTATTGCGCTTGAAGCCCAGCACCGCGCCGAGCGAATCCAGCGCCGCCAGCGGCTGGCTGGCCGGGAAGCTGCCGCTGACCTTGCGTTTGCCCAGTTCGCTGTCGAGCACGATGATGCGCCCTGGATAGTAGCGGGCCAGGTCGTCGATCACCGTGCTCAGCGGCACCTGGTAGTAATTGAGCCAGCCTTGGCGCCAGGCCAGGCGCGATTCGCTGTCCACCGCTTCGACGGCGCTGGCGGTGCCGTGGCGGTAGGCCACCTGCTGGCCGCCGCTCAGCTGTTGCTGCAAGCGCCCGGGCTCGGCGGTCACCGCCACCCGGCCATCGAGCACGGTGACCCGCGCGCCGTCATTGTGCTTGCGCACCTCGAAGCGGGTGCCGAGTACCCGCGTCTCGCCCTTTGCCGCCTCGACCACGAACGGCGCGCCGGTGTGGGTGACATGAAAGAACGCCGCGCCACGGCGGATCGTCACCTGGCGCTGACCATCGCTGAAATCTACCGACACGGCGCTGCCAGCATCCAGGGTCATGTGCGAGTTGTCGGCCAGCACCACTTCCTCGACTTGCCCCGGCGCCGTGACGTAATCCGCCTGCAGGTCATCCAGCCAGTAGGCCGGATGCCAGCCGGCAGCGGTGCCCAGCGCCAGTACCAGGCAGGCAGCGGCAGCCAAGGTGGCGACACGGCGCCAGGTGCGCCCCGCTGGCGGTTGCTGCATGGCGCGCAAATAGCCTTGCAAGGCCGGGTCGTCCTCGGCTGCCAACAGGCTCGCCGGCGCTTCGCTCAGGCGCCACAACGCCTGGGCCTGGGCATAGGCGCGGCCATGGGCCGGATGGGCGAGCAACCAGCGCTTGAACTCGGCGCGCTCGGCCAGTTGCGGTTGCTCGTTGATCCGGCTCAGCCAGCCCAGTGCGGCCTGGTGCTGCGCGGCGGTGATGTCAGTCATGGTGCTTTCCCTGGCTTGCGGGTGCTGGCCGGCGGCAGCTCGATACTCGCCTTGCACGCCTCCAGTGCGCGCATCATATGTTTTTCCACCGCACTCTGGGACAGGCCCATGGCCTTGGCGATCTCGGCGTACTTGCGCCCGTGAATGCGGTTGAGCAAGAAGATCTGCCGGGTACGCTCGGGCAGTTGGCGCAACGCCGCCTCGATGCGCTGCAGGTCGCTGTTTACCTCCAGGGCCACTTGCGGTGCGCTGACATGCTCGTCGGCCACCTCCAGTTGCAGGCTGTCGTTGACCCGCTCGCGGGCACCTTCGCTGCGCAGGTGATCGATGGCGATATTGCCGGCGCAGCGCAGCAGGTAGGTATCGAGCGCCTCGACCTTGACCTGCGGCCGGCGCCAGAAGCGCAGGAACAACTCCTGGATCAGGTCCGAGGCGGTGGCCCGGCAGCCGATGCGGCGGCTGACCAGGGCTTCCATCTGCGCCCGTTGGGCGAGAAACACCTGCACAAATCGCGCGCGCCCGCTGGCCCCGTCGGTGTCGTTGCCACCTTCGGCGGGCAGATCGAGCGGCTCGTTGACCAAGCTACAGCGACGCCAGGGCAGTCAATGGCGCCAGCACCACGCTGGCCGCCGCCAGGCCGAGCAGCAGGCGCGGCTGGTAAGGCAGGAGGAACACCCACAGGGTGACGCCGGCCATCAGCACCGCGAACAGCTCGACCAGGCCCATGGCCCAGCCGCTGTGGCGCACCGCCAACAACAGCGCCAGGGCCAGCAGCGCCCAGCCTGCCACCCGCAGCGCCGCACGCCGCGCATTGCTCGGTGGCTGTCCGAGCAGGTCCTTGTAGTGTTTCTCCATAGCCAGGCACAGCGCGGCGAAACCGGAAAAACCAAACAGGGCAATAGCCAGCATCAGTTCACCTCGCTTTCAATCAACGTGCCAGGCGCGGCCTTGGGCTTGCGCTTGGGCGCGACTAGCGGCGCCCGCCACATCTTGCTGGCAGCCCAGGCCAGGAACAGGCCGCTGGCCAAGGCGGTCAGGTCGAAACCAGCCATGGCCCAGTCGCCGACGGCGAGCGAGTGGTTCAGGCCCTGGCCGGTGGTCAGGCCGTTGAGCAGCGGCAAGCCCGCCCACATCAGCGCGCCGAGGCCCAGTTGCTCGGCCCAGGCTCGGCGGCCGCGGCGCAGCATGGCGTGCACCAGCGACAAGGCCCAGAGCAGGAAGAAGCAGTTGGTCTCCCAGTCGGCACGGCCTTCAAGGTCGATCGGCAACAAGCGGTTGGCCCAGAAGAACGCCGCCACACCCAGCAGCAGGCCGCTCATGCTGGCGATGTTGAGCACCTCGACCAGGCGCAGCTCGAACGGCTGGGTGCCGCTCTTGGCATGCTTGAGCTGGCGCTTGCCCAGCCACATGACCAGGCCGGTGCCGATCACTGCGGTGCCGGCCAGGCCAAAGAAGAAGTACAGCCAGCGCAGCCACGGCCCGGCGAAAATGCCCATGTGCAGGCCGTACATGCCGCCGGAAATCAGCACCGGCGTGGCCTCGATCTGGCTGCCGCCCTCAAGCGTGCCGTTAACCCCGTCAAACAGCCAGCCACCGCCGCGCTGGTGAGCGATACGGTCACCGGCATGGCGGGCAAACCGGACCCGGGCGTTCTGGTCACCGGGGTTCTGTACCTCGACCCAGGCAAGATTGGCCCCGGGCGCCTGCTCCTGGACCTTGGCGTACAGCTGCGGCAAGGGCAGCAACGGCGCCGCGGTGCCGGCGGCCTGGACCTGGCTCTGGCCGCCGAACAGGTCGTTGAAAAAGCCACGGGTATTGTCGCCATAGCTGGCGATGATGCTGGCCGGCATGACCATGGCCATAAAGATCACCAGGCTGCTGTAGCTGATCATCAGGTGAAACGGCAGCACCAATACGCCGATGGCGTTATGCCCGTCAAGCCAGGAACGCTGGCCCTTGCCCGGGCGGAAGGTGAAGAACTCCTTGAAGATCTTCTTGTGGGTAATGATCCCGGTCACCAGGCCCAGGAGCATGATGAACGCGGCAAAGGTCGACAGCCAGCGGCCCCAGGGGTGAGGCATCTCCAGCTGGAAATGGAAACGGTAGAAAAAATTGCCGCCACGGGTTTCGCGCGCCTGCAATTCGGCGCCGGTGGCAGGGTCGAGGGTTTTGGAAGTGAAGTCGCGGCGCCCGCCTCCAGCCTTGGGCCAGCTCACGCTCAGCGCCGGTTCGCGAGCGTTGGGCAACTCGATGAACCAGCTGCCCGCAGTCGGCGCATGCTCTTGCAGGTAGCGTTGGGCCAGGTCCAGGCTGGCCGCCGGATCCAGCGCCCGGCTGGGCACTTCTGGCTGGGTCCAGTGGCTGATTTCTTCCTTGAAGTAGGACATGGTCCCGGTCAGGAAAATCGCAAACAGCAACCAGCCGAAGATCAGCCCGGTCCAGGTATGCAGCCAGGCCATGGCCTGGCGAAAGCCCTCTTTCATGGGTTTTTCATCCAGTAGGCCAGGCCGCTGATCATCGCCAGCACCAGGCTCGGCACCAGTACTCCCAGCCAGGCCTGCCAGGCACTACGACAGGCGAAGCACCAGAGAAAAGCCACCAGGTAGAACAGGAACGACAGCATCATGCCGCTGATCACCGCCTCGGCACGCGGTACCGGCAACAGCAGGGTGATACAGACGCTGGCCATGGCCGCCAGCAGGTAGCCACCGAACACGGCAGCCAGGCTGCGGGAAGTCACGGCCAGGCGATAGCTGATGGGCAGCCCGGCGGCTTTGCTTTTCATGGCATCGGTCCATTACGAGAAGCGCACAATAATAATGATTTATATTCTCATAAGCAAAACCGCAGGCCGGCCGATCAGAACGACAGGTCGACGCCCATGGTGTAGCGGCGGCCGTCCAGCACGGTCTGGTAGTTGTCGTAGTCCACTTCCTTGTTGAAGACGTTGTACACACCGGCCAGCAGCTTGACGTTCTTGGTCACCCGGTAGGTGCCGCCGAAGTCGACGAAAGTGTACGACGGCGTGCCGTCGGACATGGTGGTGCGGCCCAGGTAGTCCGAGGTCTTGCCGCGGTAGTTCAGGCGCGCCCAGGTGCCCAGCTGGTCGGTGGCCTGCCAGTCGAGGGTGGCGTTGAACATGTGCCGCGGCATCTGGTTCAGGGCCTTGCCTTTCTGCGGGCCGCTCTTCTGCTCGGAGGCGGTGAAGGTGTAGTTGGTGGCCAGCGACACGGTCTGGGTGATGTCCCAGTCCAGGGTCGCTTCGATGCCGCGCATCTGCGCCTCGTCAACGTTGACCCGGTCACTGATGAACTTGTACGAGGTACCGCCGATCTGGCACTGGCCCGAGGCATTGCCGGTGCTGTCGGTGCAGCGGCGGGTCTCGGTGATCTTGTCCTTGAAGTCGGTGTTGAACAGGGTCAGGCCGGTGGAGAATCCTTCGAGGTTGTCCCAGATAAAGCCGATTTCCTGGCTCAGGCTCTTCTCCGGCTTGAGGCTGGAGTTGCCGACGATGATCGCCGGGTCGCCACCGCCACCGGTGATCTGGCCCCAGTCATCGACGGCGGCGCGGATGTCCGGCGAGCGGTAGCCGCTGGATACACCACCCTTGATGGTCCACTGCTCGGTCGGGTGGTAGACCCCGTACAGGCGTGGCGACCAGTGCGTGCCGTAGTTCTCGTCGCGGTCCATGCGCAGGCCACCGGTCAGGGCGAAGGCTTCGGTCAGACGCCATTCGTCTTCGGCAAACAGGGCCCACGACCAGCGGGTCAGCTGGTTGACGCTGGCCGCCGAGGCCAGTTGGTTGCCTTCGTCGCTGAGGTCTTCGTACTTGTACTGGCCACCGAAGGTGGTGATGTGCGAATCGCTGAAGAACGACACCTGCGAATTGAGCACAGTGTTTTCCAGCTCCATGCGCCGGCCCGGGTTCTCGATCTTTTCGCGCTGCAGGTAGCTTTCGCTGGTAAGGCTGTCCCAGCGCCCGGAATGGGTGATGGAAAAGTTGGTACGGTCGTAGTCGTTACGGCTGGCGGAACGACTGGCCGAACGGCCGACGTGGGAGTTGCGCTCCTGCTCGGACTTGCCCGCTTCGAGGGTGATGTCGTTGTGTTCATCCGGGGTGAACGACAGCTTGGCCGTGGCGCTGTCGGTGCTCTGCTCGTTGAAGCCGTTGACGATATGGTCTTCGTCGCGGCGCGAGCGCTGGCCGTACAGCTGCAGGCCGACCAGGTTGTCGACCAGGGGCCCGGAGATGAAGGCGTTGGTGCTGTTGTAGTTGCCCGAGTCGGAGCGGTCCTGGAAGGTTGCTTCGGTGCGCACGCCGCCGTACCACTGCGGGGTGACCTTGCGGGTGATGATGTTGATCACCCCACCCATGGCGTCGGAGCCATACAGCGAAGACATCGGCCCGCGCACCACTTCGATGCGCTCGATGGCTTCCAGCGGCGGCATCCAGCCCTGTTCGATACCGGCGCCATCACTGTTCGGGCGGGTGGCGCGCGAGTCCTGGCGTTTGCCGTCGACCAACATCAGGGTGTACTTGGAGGCCATGCCGCGAATGCTGATGTCGCTGGAGCTGGCGCCACCGGTGACCACCACGCCCGGCACATCGCGCAGGGCATCGGTGACGTCACGGTAGGACTTGTTCTCGATCTGCTCGCGGGTAATCACCGAAATCGATGCCGGCGCATCCTTGATCTGCTGGGAGAAACCCGACGCAGTGACCACCATGTTGTCCAGCTCCAGCGGCTGGTTCTGGGCAGTGGCTTGCGCGGTGTAGAGCGAGCAGAGGGTAAGCGCGAGGCAGGATTTACTGAAAGTCGGGGACACGAGGACCTCTCCCTGAGAAATGTAAAGGTTGCGTAAATTCATCTAGGGAGCGAATGCTATTCATTCTCAAATGTGAGTAAAGCGTATTTACGTTTTTTACATTTCCCCGATCCTCTGCTACGCCCGTCAGTCAGGCACCGATTGCCGAGTAGTGGCACCTTTCACTACAATGCGAACAATTCTTATTCTGTTGCGCATCCCGGCGCCGGAGTGTTCACGGTGCCCAGCGCTCCCTCTTCCTCGCTCGAAGGCCTCTACCTCGACCATCACAACTGGCTGACCGGCTGGTTGCGCCGGCGTCTGGGCTGCCCCGACAGTGCCGCCGACCTGGCCCAGGACACCTTCATGCGCCTGCTCCAGGGCCGCGAAACGCCGCTGCTCAACGAGCCGCGGGCGTTCCTCACCACCGTCGCCAAACGCGTACTTTGCAACCATTACCGCCGCCAGGACCTGGAGCGCGCCTACCTCCAGGCGCTGGCGCAGTTGCCCGAAGCACTGGCACCGTCGGAAGAACACCGGGCAATCATTTTCGAAACCCTGCTGGAGCTCGACCGCCTGCTCGACGGCCTGCCACTGGTGGTCAAGCGCGCGTTCCTGATGGCCCAGGTCGACGGCCTGAGTTACGCCGAGATCGGCGCGCAACTGGGCATCTCCCTGGCCACGGTCAAGCGCTACCTGAACAAGGCGGCCATGCGCTGTTACTTCGCCCTGTGAACGGCCATCAGGAGTTTTCCCCGCAGGTGGCCGAACAGGCCGTGCACTGGCTGATCGAGCTGCAGGGCGGCGCCCTCGATGCGCGTCAGCAACAGGCCCTGCAGCAATGGTTGCAGGCCGACGACAACCACCAGCGCGCCTGGGAGCACATCCAGCGGGTCAACCAGCGTTTGCGCGGCTTATCCTCGCCCCTGGCCCACGCCGCGTTGCAGGCGCCACGTTCGGCCAGCCGCCGCCGGGCGCTGAAAACCCTGCTGATCCTCGGGGTCGGCAGCGCCAGTGGCCTGGCCTTGCAGCAGCACAACCCGTTGCCGACATTGCTCGCCGATTACCGCAGCCCGGTCGGCGAACGCCGGCGCCTGGCTCTGGACGACGGCAGCCTGCTGCAGCTCAACACCCGCAGCGCCGCCGACGTGCGTTTCGATGCCAGCCAGCGCCTGGTGCACCTGCTCGAAGGTGAACTGCAACTGACCGTGGCCGGCGATAGCCGACCGCTGCAACTGCGCAGCGAATACGGCCTGCTGAACCTGGGCAACGGCCGCTACAACCTGCGCCAGTTCGCCGGCTACAGCCAGTTGGCGGTGTTCGAAGGCAGCGCCAGCCTGGCCGGCAATCGCCTGGGGGCGGGCCAGCAAGCGCGCTTCAACGGCCCGCATTGGCAGGCCAGTCAGGCCCTGGACAGCAACCTCGGGGCCTGGGTCGACGGCATGCTGGTGGCTGCGCACATGCCCCTTGGCGCGTTTCTCGACGAGCTCGGCCGCTACCGCCGCGGCCAGCTCAACTGTGCACCCGAGGTAGCCAATTTGCTGATCTCCGGCAGTTATCCACTGGCCGACAGCGAACGCATTCTCGACCTGCTCGAGGTGGCACTGCCGGTGCGCGTGCGGCGCTTTACCCGCTACTGGGTGACGGTCGAAGCGCGGGCCTGAACGTTTTTTTCCACTGACCTGAGCCGTTTTCACCTCTCGCGTGACAGAGAAGGCAGAACCCTTTGCTTCGACCTTCTCAAGGACCTTCTGCATGCCCCTTCGACCGAGTCCACTTGCCCAGGCCATGCGCACCCTGCTGCTGGGTGCCAGCCTGAGTTTCAGCGCCGTTGCCGCCCAGGCAGCCGAGGCCCCGGCGCGCACTTACCAGATCGCCCCGAGCACGCTGGAAAACGCCCTGAACCAGTTCGGCCGTGAAAGCGGCGTGCTGATCTCGTTTGGCTCGCAGCTCACTCGCGGTGTGCATAGCCCCGGCCTGCAGGGCCAGTACAGCCCGCAGCAGGGTCTCGATGCATTGCTGCAAGGCACCGGCCTGCACGCCCGCGCCGAAGGTGACAACGCCTTCAGCCTGCAACCGCTCGCGGCCCCCAGCGCGCCGGTCGAGCTCGGCGCCTCCACCGTGGTCGGCGACTGGCTGGGCGCGGCGCAGCAAGACAACGTCTTCGAACATGCCGGTGCCCGCGATGTAATCCGCCGCGAAGAATTCGAGCGCAGCGGCGCCACCACCGCGCGCGAAGTGCTCAACCGCATCCCCGGGGTCAACGCCCCGGAAAACAACGGCACCGGCAGCCACGACATGGCGCTGAACTTCGGCATTCGCGGGCTCAACCCGCGCCTGGCCTCGCGCTCGACGGTGCTGATGGACGGCATTCCGGTGCCGTTCGCACCCTATGGCCAGCCACAGCTGTCGTTCGCTCCGATCAGCATGGGCAACATGGACGCGGTGGACGTCGTGCGCGGCGGCGGCGCGGTGCGCTACGGCCCGCAGAACGTCGGCGGCATCGTCAACTTCGTGACCCGGGCGATCCCCGACGAGCCGACGGTGAAAGCCGGTTTCCAGACCCAGACCAGCCCGTCGTCCAGCCACGACGGCTTCAAGACCAGCGCCAACCTGCTCGCCGGCGGCACCAACGCCAACGGCCTGGGCGGCGCCCTGCTGTACTCCGGCAGCCGTGGCGGTGACTGGCGCGAGCACAGCGACACGCAGATCGACGACCTGATCCTCAAGGGCAAATACCAGCTCGACGAAGCCAACAGCCTGCACGCCATGGCCCAGTACTACGAAGGCGAAGCGCAGATGCCTGGCGGCCTGAGCGTTGCCGACTACGATGCCGACCCGTACCAGTCGACCCGCCTGCAGGACAAGTTCTGGGGCCGCCGAACGATGTTCAACTTCGGCTATGACTACAAGGAAGACGCCCGCCAGTTCAGCGTCAACAGCTTCTTCACCAAGACCCTGCGCAGCGGCTATCTGGACCAGGGCAGCTTCGTCTCGCTGTCGCCGCGCGAGTACTGGGTACGCGGCATCGAAACACGCTTCTCCCAGGGCTTTGCCCTCGGCGAGAGCTGGCATGAAGTGGGCGTCGGTTACCGTTACGTCAACGAAGCCGGCCACGAGCTGCGCTACCGCGAGCCGATCGCTGCCAACCAGTTGCCGACCAGCGCCAGCCGCAACGACCGCGACACCCGTGGCAGCACCGAAGCCCACGCGCTTTTCCTCGATGACCGCATCGACATCGGCCAGTGGACCATCACCCCGGGCGTCCGCTACGAAATGATCGATTCCGAGCAGTCGAACACACTCAACGGCCAGCGCTACCAGGGCGACTACAACACCGCGCTGCCGGCGCTCAATGTCATGTACCACCTGACTGACAGCTGGAACCTGTACGCCAACACCGAAGGCTCGTTCGGCAGCGTGCAGTACAGCCAGATGCCCAACCGGGTCAGCAGCGGCGAAGTGAAACCGGAAAAAGCCCGCACCTGGGAACTGGGAACCCGCTACGACAACGGCAACCTGCAAGCCGAGATCGGCGCCTTCCTGATCAACTTCGACAACCAGTACGAAAGCAACCAGACCAACGATTCAGTGATCGCCCGCGGCGAAACCCGCCACCAGGGCATCGAGACCAGCGTCAAGTACGCCCTCGAAGGCCTCAACCCGGCGCTGGCAGGTTTCGACGTGTATGCCACTTACGCTTTTGTCGACGCTAAAATCCGCGAAGACGGGCCGAACAAGGGCAATCGTGTGCCCTTCTCCTCGCGTCACAAAGGCACCTTGGGCATCGGTTATACCGAAGGCCAGTGGCGGCTCAACCTCGACAGCAGCTACCAGAGCGACCAGTTCGCCGACAACGCCAACACCGCGGCCGAAAGCGCTGACGGCAGCACCGGGCGCATCCCCGGCTACATGCTGTTCAGCAGCCGCGCGGCCTACGATTTCGGCCCGCAACTGTCGAACCTCAACGTCGCCGTGGGGGTGAAAAACATCTTCAATCACCAGTACTACACCCGCTCGTTCGACGACAACAACAAGGGCAAGTACGTGGGGGAACCCCGTACGGTATACCTGCAGACCTCCGTCGCGTTCTGATCCAGCGCATGCAAAAGCCCGGCCTGTGCCGGGCTATTTGCTACAAGATATTTTTATTTCAAAAGGGCTTGAATTGTTTGGCCAAGTGCCTGACCTTGTAGTCAAGAGGCGATGGTTGTCACAGGCCGCCAAGGCCCCATCGATTCTCTTGCGAGCTAGCTGAATAAGGGATTGAACTATGCAAATCCAGGTCAATAGCGACAACCATATTCAAGGCAACATCCGGCTGGAAGAGTGGGTCCGCAGCACGGTAGAAAGCACGCTCGAACGATATGACGAAGACCTCACCCGCATCGAGGTCCACCTGCGCGACGAGAACGGCGACAAGCCAGGTCCGCACGACAAACGCTGCCAGATGGAGGCACGCCCAAAAGGCCATCAACCGATTTCCGTAAGCCACAAGTCCGCATCCCTCGACCAGGCTGTCGAAGGCGCCGCAATCAAACTGAACCACGCCCTGGAGCACTTCTACGGCAAACTGCGCAGCAAACGCGCGGTGGCCCAGCAAAGCATCGACGGCGCCCAGAATGACGGGCTGTTGCAGGAAGAGTTCCTGGAGAACGAGCAAGCTCGTATCAACTGAACAAGCAGCAACGCAGACGGTAAAAAGGCGAGCCCATGGGGCTCGCTTTTTTTTGCTCAGGTTTTTGAAAGCTTGATCAGGCCGACACCGATAAACATCCAGGCTGAGCCAATGATGATCAACCAGGAAGCAATCAATAATCGTCGCCGAAGCCGTGGAGGAAAGTTGCGCAGATCTTCTGCATCCATCATTCCCAGGCGGATACAGAGCTTTGGATAAAGCATTGCACCGCAAATCGTGCTGAGCAAATAACAGCGCGATTTCAACCTGGTGGTCCCCCAGAACGGTATCTGCTGCTTGAGCCAGAGACTGTTTGGGAGGCTGGCAATGACGAGGTCGAAGTCCCGGCTGCGGGCGATGTAGGTCTCCATGGCTACGCCGGCTATACCCATCACGAAAGGAGTCAGCATGAAGGCAAATGCCCACCAAGAGTCCCAGAAGCTGCTCACAGTTCCAGCCAGCACTAGCGTTGCACCAACAGCTTGATCAAGGCAAATCCGATAAACAACCAGGCTGATCCAATGATTGTCAGCCAGGAAGCCACTAGCATTTTGCGTCGAAGGTACCGAGGGAAGTTACGTAACTCTTCGGCATCCATCATCCCTGATCGAACACTGAGTTTCGGATAGAGCAATGCTCCGCTGATTGTACTAAGCAGATAGCAACGTGACCTCCAACCTGTCGTCCCCCAGAAAGGCATCTGCTGTTGAAGCCAAAAACTCTTTTGCAGGCTCGCAATCATGGTCTCAAAGTTTCGACTTAAGGCAAGGTAGGTACTCATTGCCACACCAGACATCATGATCACGAACGGCGTGAACAAGAAGGCGAATCGTAACCCTGGATGCCAGGAATAATAGAAGTCAGGCGTCATGGTCCCGTCCAATTGTAAAGTTCCTCCCCCGTGAACTCCCCAACCTTGCCCACCCCATACCCTCCAATCAGCGAGCCACCACCAACCAGAACAATTCCACAAATCGCTCCTCCAACCCCAGCACTGGTAGCGGCAGCAATTCCGCATACAGCTACAGCCGCCTTCCCTCCCCAATAGGCACCAGCAGCACCACCCGCCACCCCCCCAGAGAAACTCCCAGCCTCAGTAAATCGAATCTTCTTGCATTCCTCCGTCTCCCCCGCTCTACACACTTCCTGCACTTTGAGAACCGACGCGCCACCCCCCAGGGCAATACCGACATACCCACCGTGCTTAAGGTATTTCGCGGTCCGGGATACCTGCTCAAGGTGCGTGGCATAACCCGGGATCTCTCCCGGCGCACCGGCACGGCTCCAGTGGTGAACCAGGCTTTTGGTCGAGATGCCGAGGTCTCGACGCAGGCTCTCGTAATTGCCCAGGTTCAATGGCTTGTTGAGAAACGCCGTCTTCAACTGGGCATCCAGCTGGCGGTACAGCTGTTGGCGGGAGGCGAAAAACTGCGGGCTGTTCAGATGCCCGTAGGTGCTGAACGAGCGCTGATGCAGCTGTTCAAGCGCACGCAGGCTGTTTTCAACCTGGCTCAAACCATGACCGAGCATGTCCTTGCCGACGCCCATCGACTGGCTGGCGCCGCTGAACAAGCCGGCGATTTCACCCTGGTAGCGGACCATGAAGTTGGCCTCCTCCTCGGTCAGCGGCGCCAGCACCTCGCGCACTTGGGCGGCAGCGGCCATCAGTTGCGCTTCCTCGCGGGTACAACTCATGCCGTTGTCGGGGTCGCCGAGGACGAACAGCTCACCGGCCTTGAAACCTTCGGCGAAGCTGGGGTTAAGCCGCTGCAGCCGGGCGCTGAGGTAGCGGTTTTCGCCGCCAAGCCGGGCCAGCACCTGCTGGCCCGACATGCTGCGTGGCACCACATAGAAGCCAGGCTCCAGCGTGCCGGGCGCACTGGACATGGCTGAAGCGGGCCCGGTCGTACCGATGACAGCTGGCCTGAGCGTCGCCGCAGGCGGCTTGAAGGCCTGGCCAGCCGGCGCGGCAAAGCCGCCCGCTACCGGCGCCGCTCTGGCGCCGCCGCCATCCAGCGGCGCTACCAGGCGGTTGCTGCCGGCCGGGCAGCCGCAGTCGACCTGCGCACCATCAAAGGCGATCGGCAGCCCGTTGATGGTCCAGTCAGCATACCCTTCGGCAATCTTGCCGGCCTGGCCGCACTCCGGGCATGGCGTGGTGGCATCCCCCAGGCGCAGGCTGCCGACCCCGTTCTGCAGGTGGCTGGACTGGCTGCTGAGGCAGGTCGCGCCGCTGGTGGTCGGGTCGCCATGCTGCCCGGCGCCGCGACCATTGAGGTTCAGGCGATAAACCATCGCTCACCTCGCGCTCGTGAGGAAATCGTCCGCCAGGGGTACACCGTGCTGCTTGCTGATCAGCACGGTGTTTTGTGGGGTGTCGATGATTTCATCACCGTTGCTCAAGGCACTGCCGACCAGGGCAATGGCCTGATCCTGCAGTTGCCCCTGGGCTCCGGCGCCGCTAATGATGTGCGCGCGGCTGCCGTCCGGATACTCGGCATAGTCACCGGTCTGCGCCACGCGCACCACCTGGCCATCGTCCAGGGTGATGGTCAGTGGGGCACTGGCCTGGCGAATGACACCCCCCTTGCGCGTGCGGCTGCCTTGGGTTGCCAGACGATAGATGGCTTCGGTAACAGAGGATGAAACGGCTGCGCACTGTTGCGAAGTCAGCGCGTTGGTGAAGGAAGAGGTGGCGGGTTGATTATTCCGTGTCATGTGTAGCTTCCTTGGGCAAATGAAGCCCGGAACCTAGCACGGTAAAGGTGGCCTTCTGCCTGGGCAGAGGCAATTCAGAAGCATCCCACTCGGTCGTAGGATTTAGCTGTCAGATATCGCAAAAGACCGTGAGAAAAATCACCTGAACCAACCCTCCCCCTCCCGGTCAATCACTGCATGTCTTTGCCAGGTGAAGCACCATGATCAACCCTTTCGAACAGATCAACGACGCTTTTGCCCCCGAGTACCGGGTCAACCTGAGTATCGAGCGGCTCGACGGCAGCATCATGCTGACCCTCTCCAACGACACCGGCATCGTCGCCAAGCGGCTGATCAGCCCGGCCCAGCGCAACGACCCGCAGCGCCTGCAGCGCTTGATCGAGAGCGTCCAGTTCGGTATCGCCATCGAACAGGGCCACAGCGCCGTGGAAATCCTCGCCGCCATGACCCGCAACGGTGCAAAAGCCGGCCAGGTTACTTCGCTTCCTCGATCTCCTTGCCACTAGCATCGATGGCTTTGGTCGACGGGTAGCGGTACGAGGCGTAGCGCACCACCAGGATCGAGAACGCCAGCAGCAGGATGCCGCCGCACACGTACAACAAGCCGGGGTCCGGCGCCTTGTGGTGCGACACGTCGCCAATCAGCAGGCGGGTCAGCGCGGTGATCGCTACATACAGCAGGAAGCGGATCGGCATGTGGTTGGTCTTGAAGTAGATCCCGACCATGGCGCCGAGCTCGAGGTAGATGAACAGCAGCAGGATGTCGTCGACGCTGACGCCCTTGCCGAGCATCTCGATGAAAGTGACCACAGCCGCGTAGGCGGTGATGCCACCGATGCCGAACAGGGCCAGGTAGTGGAACGCCTCGACGCACAGGTTGCCCAGCGAGTCGGCCGAGCCATGCAGGCTCTTGCGCAGTTTGTCAGCCCAATTGATGCTCACGATACGGTTTCCTTGATACGGCTGGAAGGATGATGCGCCAGGCGCATGACGCTTTGTCTGCATGCAGTAAAAAGGCCAGGCCCCCTGCTTGAGAAGGCGACCGATTGCCGCAAGGCACAGCCATCGCTGGCCGTGCCCCTATCCTTTCAGTTCGCGGTTACCGAAACGTGTTTACTCCAGCGCCGAAGCCGGGCCGAAGAATTCGTAGCGGCTCTGCTGCTCGGGCACGCCCAGGCCCTTGAGGTGGCGCTTGACGCTGGCCATGAAGGCTTTCGGGCCGAGGAAGTAGGCGTCCACATCACGCTCTTGCGGCAACCACTGGCCAAGCTGATCGGCGCTGAGCAAACCCACGGCGTCCGCCGGCTGGCTGACGCCATCGTCCTCGGCATAGCAGTAGAAGCGCTTGACCTGCGGGTGGCGCGCCGCCAGTTCATCGACCCAGTCGCGGAAGGCGTGCACCGCGCCGTTGCGTGCGCAGTGAATGAAATGCACCAAACGGCCGCTGTCCAGCGCCGCTTCGAGCATCGGCAAGGTCGGGGTGATGCCGACGCCGCCACTGATCAGCACCAGCGGCTTGTCGCTGGCACTCAAGGTGAACTCACCCGATGGCGGGAACAGGTTGATGCTGTCGCCTACCGCCAGCTGCTGGTGCAGGTAGTTGGAGACTTTGCCGCCGGCTTCGCGCTTGACGCTGATGCGGTACTGGCCGGCATTGCTCAGGGCCGACAGCGAATAGTTGCGGCGCTGTTCGACGCCGTCGATCAGCAGTTGCAACCCGATGTACTGGCCAGGCTCGGCCTGCAGGATCGCGCCGCCATCAACCGGGGCGAAGTAGAACGAGACGATTTCGCTGCTCTCCTCGACCCGCTCGACCAGCTTGAATGCGCGCGCGCCACGCCAGCCACCAGGGGCCGCAGCTTTTTGTGCATAGACCTCGCCTTCGGCGCCGATGAGGATATCGGCCAGTTGCTGATAGGCCGCGCCCCAGGCGGCGATCACTTCAGGGGTGGCGATGTCTTTGCCGAGGACTTCTTCGATGGCGCGCAGCAGGCAGCTACCGACAATCGGGTAATGTTCCGGCAGGATCTGCAAAGCCACATGCTTGTTGATGATCTGCCCGACTAGGCCACCCAGTTGTTCGAGCTGGTCGATGTGGCGGGCGTACATCAGCACGCCATTGGCCAAGGCCCGTGGCTGGTCGCCGCTGGCCTGGTGGGCCTGGTTGAACAGCGGGCGCACTTCGGGGTACTCGCTGAGCATCAGCTTGTAAAAATGGGTGGTCAGCGCTTCACCGCCGCTTTCCAGCAGGGGTACGGTGGCTTTGACGATTGCACGATCCTGGGCATTGAGCATGGATGACTCCTGAGCCTGTGGCTTCTTGATGAATGCCTGAGTTATTACAGCTTTCGTGCCAACTATTTAATCCATATAAATCAACAACTTATAAATTATAGAGTCATAACGACAACATCTGCGATATAGTCATTTTGACCCACAGGAGTCTTTATGACCGCAAAATCCCTGCTCACCGCCTTGCTGCCGCTGGTCAGCGACCTGTCCCGCGAATTGCCCGAACGCGAGCGCTACCGGCGCCTGCTCCAAGCCATGCGCAGCCTGCTGCCGTGCGATGCCGCGGCGCTGTTGCGCCTGGACGGCGAATGGCTGGTGCCCCTGGCGGTGGACGGCTTGAGCACCGATACCCTCGGGCGGCGCTTCAAGGTCGATGAACATCCACGCTTTGCCGCCATTCTCAGCCGCGAAGAGCCCACCCGCTTCGCCAGCGACAGCGACTTGCCCGACCCTTATGACGGCCTGGTCGAAGGCCTGCATCATCAGCTTGAGGTACACGACTGCATGGGCTGCCCGCTGTTTGTCGACGAACAGCCCTGGGGCCTGATCACCCTCGATGCGCTCGACCCGGAGCAGTTCCAGCAGGTCGAGCTCGATGCCCTGCAGGCCTTTGCCAGCCTGGCCGCGGCTACGGTCAATGTTGCCGAGCGCATCGAACAACTGGCCTTGCGCGCCGAAGACGAACACCAGCGCGCCGAGGTGTATCGCCAGGCCAGCGGCCAGCAGCACAAGGAGCTGATTGGCCAGAGCAAGGCGCACAAACGCCTGCTGGAAGAAATCCGCCTGGTCGGCAGCAGCGACCTGACGGTGTTGATCACCGGCGAAACCGGGGTCGGCAAGGAGTTGGTGGCCCAGGCCATCCACCAGGCCTCGAGCCGCGCCGAGCGGCCGATGATCAGCCTCAACTGTGCGGCGCTGCCCGACACTCTGGTCGAGAGCGAGCTGTTCGGCCATGTGCGTGGCGCCTTTACCGGCGCGGTCGGCGAGCGCCGTGGCAAGTTCGAGCTGGCCAATGGCGGCACGTTGTTTCTCGATGAAGTCGGCGAGTTGTCGCTGAGCGTGCAGGCCAAGCTGTTGCGCGTGCTGCAAAGCGGCCAGTTGCAACGCCTGGGCTCGGACCAGGAGCACCGCGTCGATGTGCGCCTGATCGCCGCCACCAACCGCGACCTGGCCGAAGAAGTGCGCGCCGGGCGTTACCGCGCCGACTTCTACCACCGCCTGAGTGTGTATCCGCTGCTGGTACCGTCGCTGCGTGAGCGCGGGCGCGATGTGCTGCTGCTCAGCGGCTACTTTCTGGAACAGAATCGCTCGCGCATGGGCCTCGGTAGCCTGCGCCTGAGCGCCGAAGCCCAGGCCGCGTTGCTTGCCTACAGCTGGCCGGGCAACGTGCGCGAGCTGGAACACCTGATCGGCCGCTCGGCGCTCAAGGCCCTGGGGCAACATGCACAGCGGCCGAAAATCCTCACCCTGGAGGCCGCTGACCTGGACCTGCGCCCGCTCGAGGCGCTGCCGACACAAGCCGAAACACAGCCGCTGGCCGAAGCGCCGCTGCCCGTTGGCGACCTGCGCCAGGCCCTGGATGACTACCAGCGCCAGCTGATCCAGGCCTGCCTGGAGCGCCACCAGCACAACTGGGCCAGCACCGCCCGCGAGCTGGGCCTGGACCGGGCCAATCTCAGTCGCCTGGCGCGGCGCTTGGGTCTACGCTGATTTCACCGAGTGATTAAAGCCACGGGCTGCCGGGTCGATAACCTGGCATCTCCCCCTATTACTCTGCCCTGAAGGTGCCTATGGCGTCGCAAAATGCCCGCGCGGACTCGCTGTCGCTGCTGCTGTTTACCCTGCGCAGCGGCAAGCTGATGGCGATCAACCTGCTCAAGGTCAGTGAAATCATCCCCTGCCCGCCGCTGACCAAGCTGCCGGAGTCGCACCCCCACGTCAAAGGCGTGGCCACCCTGCGCGGCAACTCGCTGTCGGTCATCGACCTGTCCCGGGCCATCGGCGAACGGCCGCTGGCAGACCCGGACGGCGGCTGCCTGATCGTCACCGACATCAGCCGCTCCAAACAGGGCCTGCACGTGCAGGCGGTGAGCAAGATCGTCCATTGCCTGAGCACCGACATCAAGCCGCCGCCCTACGGCTCGGGGAGCAAGTCGTTCATCACCGGCGTGACCCGGGTCGACAACACCCTGGTGCAGGTACTGGATATCGAGAAGGTCATCCACGGCATCGCCCCGCCGCCCCATGAGGTGGCCAGCTCCGAGCTCAATGCCGAAGATGCTGCGGTACTGGCCGCCACCAACATTCTGGTGGTCGATGACAGCCAGGTGGCCCTGCAGCAGTCGGTGCACACCCTGCGCAACCTCGGCATCGAATGCCACACCGCGCGCAGCGCCAAGGATGCAATCAACACCCTGCTGGAACTGCAAGGCACCGAGCGCGAGATCAACGTGGTGGTATCGGACATCGAGATGTCGGAGATGGACGGCTACGCCTTCACCCGTACCCTGCGCGAAACCCCTGACTTCCAGCACCTCTACGTGCTGCTGCACACCTCGCTGGACAGCGCCATGAACAGCGATAAGGCCAAGGATGCCGGGGCCAACGCGGTGCTGACCAAGTTCTCCTCGCCGGAGCTGACCGACTGCCTGATCGTCGCCGCGCGCACCGTGGCCTTCGAAGAACGCTGACACATACCCGCGAAGCGCTGCGCTTGAATGTGCCTGAGGCTCAGGCACAATTGTGCGCACACCTTTGCGAGTACCCGCCATGAAAGCCCTCCTCTTCACCCTGCTCGGCTGCGCTGTGTTCAGTGCCGGCGCCCAGGCTTCCAGCAGCCAGGCCTGGAGCGAGCATGAACAGCAGGTCCTGAAAAGCTGCATCGCCGCCAGCCAGCTCAAACAGGTCAAGGCCCTGGGCAAGGCCGCCGAGTTCGACGACCGCGTCGGCTACAGCGCCTTGCTGCTCGAAGGCCGCTACCCGCAAAAACACATGAACAACCGCAAAGGCACCGAGCTGTGCCTGTTCGATAAAAAACGCAAGGCGGCTTTCGTCACCGAGTGGGCACCCGGCCAACCGTGAACAGCGCACCTGCCTCCGATATCCGTTTCGACTGCACCGGCTGTGGCAAATGCTGCACCGGGCATCATGTGCCCCTGACCTTGAGCGAAGCCCGCCACTGGGCTGGCTCTGGCGGCCAGGTCATCGTCCTGGTCGAAGCCTTCCTCGCCAACGGCCTGGGCCTGCCGGCCGAGCAGCGCGAGCACGCCATGCGCCGCTCCTGGCCGGTGCCCTGCGGCAGCAGCGAAGCTTGGGTGACCATCACCTTCGCTGCCTTCAACCCCGGCCGCTGCCGCAACCTGGATGACGACAACCGCTGCGGCATCTACGAGATCCGCCCGCTGGTGTGCCGCATCTACCCGATGGAAATCAACCCGCACATCCCGCTGCGCCCCGAAGCCAAAGACTGCCCGGGCGAAGCCTGGCAAAGCGGCCCGGCGCTGATCCACGGCAATCAGTTGGTCGATAAACGCCTGGCGGAGCTGATCGAGCGTTCACGCCAGGCCGACCGCGATGATATCCGTGCCAAGGTTGCCATCTGCCAGGCACTGGGCATCGATGTCAGCGCGCTCAAGGGCAATGGCTTTACCGCATACCTGCCCGACACTGCCGCGCTTGCCCAGGCCCTGCAACGACCAGCGCTGGAGCAGCCGCTGGCGCCGTGGACGCTGCATGTGGTCGATCCGCAACTGAGCGCCGAGCTTGAAGCCTGCGGCGCGCAGGTGTGCAGCGAACCGGGCTTGTACTACAGCTTCATCGGCTTCTGAATCGCCCTACTGGCAGCGCCGCCAGAACTCATCGGCCAAGCGGCGCAGGTCTTGCGCCAGCCCGGCCACGTCGGTGGCGCTCAGGTGGCTCTGCTGGCCGACCTGCACCGTGGCTTCGCTGGCCTGGCGAATGCTGATGATGTTGCGGTTGATGCTCTCGCTGACCTGGCTTTGCTGCTCCACTGCAGCGGCAATCTGCAGGCTCATTTCACTGATCTGGTTGACCCGCAGGCTGATGCCGTCCAGGGCGCTGGCGGCGCGCTGCGCCTGTTCGACACTGTGCCCGGCATGTTCGCTGCTCTGCTGCATGACCTGCACCGCTTCGCGCGCACCATTTTGCAGGGCGCTGATCATCCGCTGGATCTCGTGGGTCGACTGCGCGGTGCGCTGGGCCAGGCCGCGGACTTCGTCGGCAACCACGGCAAAACCACGGCCCTGGTCACCGGCTCGCGCCGCTTCGATGGCAGCGTTGAGGGCCAGCAGGTTGGTCTGCTCGGCGATGCCGCGAATCACCTCGAGCACCCCGGTGATCTCGCTGCTGTGGCTTTCCAGATTGTGGATAACTTCGGTGGCCGAATTCAGCGAGTTCGCCAGGTTCTGGATGGCGCTGCGGTTGAGATCGACCAGTTGATGCCCGGCCTGGGTTTCCCCTTCGGCCTGGTCGGCAGCCTGCGAGGCTTGCTGGGCGCTGCTGGCAACCTGGGCAACGCTGGCGGCCATCTGGTTGATCGCGGTGGCCACCTGGTCGGCTTCGCTTTGTTGCTCCAGGCTGTTGCTGTGGCTGCTTTGCAGCGACTGGGCAAGGCTGCCGGTATGCCCGGCCAGGCGCCGCGAGGTATCGCCAATACGCCCGACCACCGCGCCCAACTGGCCCTTGAGCATGCGCAGGGCGAAGTCGATCTGGCCGATGCCGTCGCGCCGGCCGGTGTACAGCTGCTGGCTCAAGGGGTTGTCGGCAATCGCCTGGGCCTGCACGCGCAGGCGCTCCAGCGGGCGCAGGGCAATGAAGATCATCAACGCCGCCAGGCCGCTGGCCACAATCAGCTCCAGCGCACCTTGCCATGGCAGCACCGGCAGCAGCAGGCGACTGATGGCAAACACCGCCGCCAGCGCCAGGGTCACCCCGCCCCACAACTGCCAGCCCAACCCCAGCACCGGCAGACGCTGCCACCAGCGGTTGCGGCCACTGCGCAGGTGGGCGTAACAACGCTCAGCGGCCTCGACCTGCTCGGCACTGGGCTTGGTCCGCACCGACTGGTACTCCATGGCCTGACCGTTGCTGGAGATGGGCGTAACAAAGGCGCTGACCCAGTAATGGTCGCCGTTCTTGCAACGGTTTTTCACCAGGCCCATCCATGAGCGGCCGCTCTTCAGCGTTTGCCACATCTGCGCGAAAGCCTGGGGCGGCATGTCCGGGTGGCGGACGATATGGTGGGGGTTGCCGATCAACTCTTCGCGGGTAAAGCCACTGATCTTGATGAAATCGTCATTGGCGTAGGTGATCTGGCTGGTCAGGTCAGTGGTGGAAAGGATATTGGCGTCACCGGGATAATCCACATTGCGACCGGTCACAGGCAAATTGCTCTTCATCGGAGGCACTCGTTTTTGTCGGGGAGAATCGGCAGGGCGTACGACTCTAGTGGCAAATTTTTGCGTAATCTTGATCCAGCTCAGGATATTGGCACTTGGCCATTACCGAGCTGAAATACACAGAATCTGCTGTGTTGGCAGGTCGGGCCTCATCGCGGGTCAAGCCCGCTCCCACAAAGGAGCGGTGTACGCCAAACCTGTCAGCGCTGTCAGTTAGCGGTCACGCTGCTGACCTGATTGAGCAGCTATAACGCTAAATACCCACCCCTGCGCCCGCGGTGCCCTGCAAGCATGTCAATCAAGCCTCGTTCCGTCTTTATCTGCGCCCTGCTCATCGCCCTGGCAGGCACCGCCCTGTGGCTGGTCAACCGCCCCGGCAAGGAACAATCCACCATCAGTAGCGCCATCCCGGTGCGCGTGGTCAGCGTCAAGCAGCAGGACGTGCCGCGCTTTGTCAGCGGCATCGGTTCGGTGCTGTCGCTGCACAGCGTGGTGATCCGCCCGCAGGTCGAAGGGGTGCTGACGCAGTTGCTGGTCAAAGAAGGCCAGGCGGTCAAGCAAGGCGACCTGCTGGCCACCATCGACGACCGTTCGATCCGCGCCAGCCTCGAACAAGCCAAGGCCCAACTGGGCCAGAGCCAGGCGCAGTTGCAGGTGGCCGAGGTAGACCTCAAGCGCTACCGCCTGCTGAGTACCGACAACAGCGTCTCAAAGCAGACGCTCGACCAGCAGCAGGCACTGTTCAATCAGCTCAAGGCCACGGTACTCGGCAACCAGGCCGCGATTGCCGCCGCTCAAGTGCAACTTTCGTACACGCAGATTCGCTCGCCGGTGACCGGCCGGGTCGGTATTCGCAATGTCGACGCGGGCAACTTCCTGCGCGTGGCCGACACCCAGGGGCTGTTCAGCGTGACCCAGATCGACCCGATCGGTGTCGAGTTCTCGCTGCCGCAGCAATTGCTGCCAACCCTGCAGGGCCTGCTCACCGCACCAACCCCGGCGGTGGTGCAAGCCTACCTGGAAGGCGACGGCGACAGCGGCGGCACGCTGCTGGGCGAGGGCAGGCTTAGCCTGATCGACAACCAGGTGGCGGCCAACACCGGCACCATCCGGGTCAAGGCCGAGTTCGCCAACCCGGATGCGCGGCTGTGGCCCGGGCAACTGGTGACCCTCAAGCTGCAGACCGCGCTGGATCAAAAAGCCCTGGTGGTGCCACCGCAAGTGGTGCAGCGCGGCATCGACGGCCATTACGTGTACCGCCTCAATGGCGACAAGGTCGACAGCGTGCCGGTCAAGGTGCTGTACCAGGACAGTGTGCTGAACATCATTGCCGGGGTCGCAGCTGGCGACCGGTTGGTGTCCGACGGCCAGTCGCGGCTCAAGCCCGGCGCCCATGTCGAAATCGCCCCTGAGGCGCCGCCGCCAGAAGACGTGACCAGCGCCAAGGTGCAGCCATGAACCCGCGCGGCTCGATCAGCGCCTGGTGCATCGACCGCCCGATCGCCACCCTGCTGCTGACCTTCGCCCTGGTGCTGCTCGGGGTCATCGCCTTTCCGCGCCTGCCGGTGGCGCCATTGCCCGAAGCCGATTTCCCGACCATCCAGGTCACCGCGCAACTGCCCGGCGCCAGCCCGCAAACCATGGCCTCGTCGGTGGCCACGCCGCTGGAGGTGCAGTTCAGCGCCATCCCCGGCATGACCCAGATGACCTCCAGCAGCGCCCTGGGCTCGACTAACCTGATCTTGCAGTTCACCCTCGACAAGAGCATCGACACCGCCGCCCAGGAAGTCCAGGCAGCAATCAACACCGCCACCGCGCGCCTGCCCCAGGACATGCCCAGCCCGCCGACCTGGCGCAAGGTCAACCCGGCCGACAGCCCGGTGCTGATTCTTACCGTAAGCTCGGCGCAGATGCCGGCCAACGAGCTCAGTGATTACGCCGAAACCCTGCTGGCCCGCCAGTTGAGCCAGATCGACGGGGTCGGCCTGATCAACATCACCGGGCAGTTGCGCCCGGCCATCCGCGTGCAGGCCCAGCCAGAAAAACTCGCCGCCCTGGGCCTGACCCTGGCCGACCTGCGCCAGGCCATCCAGCAGACCAGCCTGAACCTGGCCAAAGGCGCGCTGTACGGGCAGAACAGCGTGTCGACCATCGCCACCAACGACCAGTTGTTCCACCCTGAGGAATACGCCCAGCTGATCGTCTCGTACCGCGACGGCGCACCGGTGCACCTGCAGGATGTTGCCAAGGTGATCAATGGCGCCGAAAACGCTTACGTCAAAGCCTGGTCCGGCGAGCAGCAGGGCCTGAACCTGGTGGTGTTCCGCCAGCCCGGGGCGAACATCGTCGATACCGTCGACGGCATTATGGCGGCCTTGCCGGGGCTTGAGCAGATGCTGCCGGCATCCGTGCAGGTGTCGGTGCTCAACGACCGCACCCAGACCATCCGCGCCTCGCTGCACGAGGTGGAGATCACCCTGATGATCGCCGTGCTGCTGGTGATCGGGGTGATGGCGCTGTTCCTGCGCCAATGGTCGGCAACCCTGATCGTGTCGAGCGTGCTCGGTGTGTCGCTGGTGGCCAGCTTCGCCCTGATGTACCTGTTCGGCTTCAGCCTGAACAACCTGACCCTGGTGGCCATCGTCATCTCCGTGGGCTTTGTGGTCGATGACGCGATCGTGGTGGTGGAGAACATACACCGTCACCTGGAAGCCGGTGACGGCATGCGCGAGGCGGCGATCAAGGGCTCGGGCGAAATCGGCTTTACCGTGGTGTCGATCAGTTTTTCGCTGATTGCCGCGTTCATTCCGCTGCTGTTCATGGGCGGCGTGGTCGGGCGGCTGTTCAAGGAGTTCGCCCTCACCGCCACCTCGACCATCCTGATTTCGGTGGTAGTGTCGCTGACCCTGGCGCCGACCCTCTGCGCCCTGTTCATGCGCCGCCCGCAGCACAACGCCCATGACGCCCCGAGCCGCCTGCTCGGCTGGTACGAGCGCGGGCTGGTCAAGGCCCTGGCCCACCAGCGACTCATGCTGGGTATATTCGGCCTGACCTTCGCCCTGGCAGTGGTCGGCTACATTGCCATCCCCAAAGGCTTCTTCCCGGTGCAGGACACCGGCTTCGTGCTCGGCACCAGCGAGGCGGCGGCCGATGTCTCCTACCCGGACATGCTCGAAAAACATAAGGCGCTGGCCAGGATCGTCGAGGCCGACCCGGCCGTGCGAGCCTTCTCCCATGCTGTCGGAGTGACCGGCAGCAACCAGACCATCGCCAACGGCCGCTTCTGGATCGCCCTCAAGGACCGTGGCGATCGCGACGTTTCGGCCAGCGAATTCATCGACCGCCTGCGGCCGAAGCTGGCCAAGGTGCCGGGCGTCGTCCTGTACCTGCGCGCCGGCCAGGACATCAACCTCAGCTCCGGACCAAGCCGCAGCCAGTACCAGTACGTGCTCAAGAGCAATGACGGCCCGGCGCTGAACCTCTGGACCCAGCGCCTGACCGAGCGGCTGAAGGCCAACCCGGCCTTTCGCGACCTGTCCAACGACCTGCAACTGGGCGCCAGCGTTACCCGCATCGACATCGACCGCAAGGCCGCGGCGCGTTTCGGCCTGACCACCACCGACGTCGACCAGGCGCTCTACGATGCCTTCGGCCAGCGGCAGATCAGCGAGTTCCAGACCGAGACCAACCAGTACAAGGTGATCCTCGAACTCGACGCCCGCCAGCGCGGCAAGGCCGAGAGCCTCAACTACTTCTACCTGCGCTCGCCCTTGAGCGGCGAGATGGTGCCGTTGTCGGTGCTGGCCAAGGTCGCGGCGCCGAGCACCGGGCCGTTGTCGATTGCCCATGACGGCCTGTTCCCGGCCGCCAACCTGTCGTTCAACCTGGCCCCCGGCGTCGCCTTGGGCGACGCGGTGCAGATTCTTGAACGCACCCAGCGCGAACTGGGCATGCCCGATTCGATCATCGGCACCTTCCAGGGTGCGGCCCAGGCCTTCCAGAGTTCGCTGTCGAGCCAGCCGTGGCTGATCCTCGCGGCGCTGGTGGCGGTGTACATCATCCTCGGCGTGCTCTATGAGAGCTTCGTCCATCCGCTGACCATCATCTCCACCCTGCCCTCGGCCGGGCTCGGCGCCCTGGCGCTGTTGTGGCTGTCGGGCGAGGATTTTTCGATCATGGGCTTGATCGGCATCGTGCTGCTGATTGGCATCGTCAAGAAGAACGGCATCCTGCTCATCGATTTTGCCCTCGACGCTCAGCGCCACCAGGGCCTGAGCGCCGAAGAGGCGATCCACAAGGCCTGCCTGACACGTTTTCGGCCGATCATGATGACCACCCTCGCCGCCCTGCTTGGCGCCGTGCCGCTGATGTTCGGCATGGGCGCCGGCGCCGAGCTGCGCCAGCCACTGGGCATTGCTGTGGTCGGCGGGCTGCTGGTCAGCCAGGCGCTGACACTGTTCACCACACCGGTCATATACTTGGCCCTGGAACGCCTGTTCCACCGGCGCCAGACGGCCGTGACCATGGCGCAAACCGATGCCAGTTGAGAGCCGACCATGCGTGTGCTGATTATCGAAGACGAACAAAAGACCGCCGACTACCTGCACCGCGGCCTCAGCGAGCAAGGCTTTACCGTGGACCTGGCGCGCGACGGTATCGATGGCCTGCACATGGCCCTGGAAGGCGACTATGCGGTGATCGTCCTCGATGTGATGCTCCCGGGCCTGGACGGCTACGGTGTGCTGCGCGCCCTGCGTGCGCGCAAGCAGACGCCGGTGATCATGCTCACCGCCCGCGAGCGGGTCGAAGACCGCATCCACGGCCTGCGCGAAGGCGCCGACGACTACCTCGGCAAGCCGTTCTCGTTCCTCGAACTGGTCGCCCGCCTGCAAGCCCTGACCCGCCGTGGCGGCGGCCATGAGCCGGTGCAGATCCAGGTCGCCGACCTCTGGGTCGACCTGATCAGCCGCAAGGCCAGCCGCGCCGGGCAGCGCCTGGAGCTGACCGCCAAGGAGTTCTCGCTGCTCAGCGTGCTGGCCCGCCGGCATGGCGAGATTTTGTCGAAGACGGCGATTGCCGAGCTGGTCTGGGATATCAATTTCGACAGCGACGCCAATGTTGTCGAAGTGGCGATCAAGCGCCTGCGCGCCAAGCTCGACGGGCCTTTCGAAACCAAACTGCTGCACACCATCCGAGGCATGGGCTATGTTCTGGAAAACCGTGCCGACTAACTCCATCGCCCTGCGCCTGAGCGCGCTGTTCACCCTGGTGGCACTGGGTGTGTTCCTGGTGATCGGTACCGCACTGTACAAGCAGGTCGACCGCAGCCTCGACCTGCTGCCCACCGCCGAGCTTGAAGCGCGCTTCAGCGTGCTGGAGTCGTCGCTGACCCGCTACGACACCCGCGAGCACTGGCAGAAGATCACCAACAAGCTCAATTTGCTCAGCGAAGAAGACCGGCGCATCCGCTTCTGGGTGGTCAGCGACGGTAGCCCGTTCGAGTATGGCCAGCCAGACGCCAGCATCCGCACCTTTGCCCAGGGCCGGCTGGGCATGCGCGACCTGCACCTGGCCGCCAGCCCCTACCCTTACAAGGTACTGGTCAGCGAACTGCCGGCCATGGGCAAGCGCCCGGCCCTGCGCTTTTTGATCGGCATCGACACCGAGACTTTCTGGCACACCCAGCACACCTTGCTGGTGGCGATCATCAGCCTGTCGGTGCTGGGCGTGGTGCTGGCCTCGTTGCTCGGTTACTGGGTGGCGCGCTATGGTTTGCGGCCGTTGCTGGCACTCTCGGCGGAAGCTCAAAAGCTGGCGCCACCGCGCCTGAGCGGGCGCCTGCAACTGGCCGACCTGCCCCCGGAGCTGGCGCAGTTCGCCAGCGCCTTCAACTCGACCCTGGAGCGCGTCGACCAGGCCTACAGCCGCCTGGAAGCCTTCAACGCCGACGTCGCCCATGAACTGCGCTCGCCGCTGACCAACCTGATCGGCCAGACTCAGGTCGCCCTGACCCGTGGGCGCAGCGCCGAGCACTACTTCGAGGTGCTGCAATCGAACCTTGAAGAACTCGAGCGCCTGCGCAGCATCATCAACGACATGCTCTTCCTTGCCAGCGCCGACCAGGGCAGCAAAGCCACGGCGCTGACCAGCACCTCGCTGGCCGAAGAAGTGGCGACCACTCTCGACTACCTGGACTACATCCTCGAGGACGCGCGCATCAGTGTGCAGGTCAGCGGCGATGCCCAGGCGCGCATCGAAAAGGCCCAGCTGCGCCGGGCGCTGATCAACCTGCTGAACAACGCGGTGCAGCACACCTTGCCCGAGCAGGTGATCCAGGTGCGCATCGAGGAGCAGCACGGCCAGGTAAGCATCGCCGTGAGCAACCCGGGGCCGGCGATTGGCGAGGAACACCTGGCGATGCTGTTCGAACGCTTCTACCGGGTGGATGCGGCGCGCAGCAACAGCGGCGCCGGCAACCACGGGCTGGGGCTCGCGATCGTCAAGGCGATTGCGCTGATGCATGGCGGCAGCGTGTTCGTGCGCAGCCAGGCGGGGGCCAATACCTTCGGGATCCTGTTGCCGGCCTGAGGGCCTCATCGCGGGTCCGGTGTACACAGATCCATTGTGGGAGCGGGCTTGACCCGCGATGACTATTACCTTTGACGCAACAGTGCTTATCCTAAAAGTAACTGTTTCTATCACCCATTTCCGACTAATTTAGTCAAACCTAATCCACACTTGCCAAGCAAGAAGGTTGTTGCAAATGTCCAACAGTATGGGTGTTGCCAGCGTATTCGTCCTGTCGTCCCTGTTGCTGTCGCCACTGGCCATGGCTGAAGAATCCCCGGCCTTTGTTGCCCGTAATGCCGAGCGCGCCGCCGTCGTTCAGGAGGCCATCGCCGCACACAAGGCCGAGCAGGCCAAAGGCCTGGAACAGACCGCTTCCAAGGCTCAAGCGAGTGACGCTTCCGATAGCTGATAGCGCCACGCTCCACTCCTTCGACTCCCTCGATGGCCGTACAGGTGACTTGAGCGCCTGTGCGGTTGTCTTTCAAAGCCGCTGCCGATCAGCGGCTTTTTTTCGTGTGTCGAAAAATGCCAGCGCGCTGGCTCGTTTGTTCATAACAAGACCGTCTTTCACACAATAAAAACTGCCGTACATTCACCCCAAGGAGTCCACACCGGTGAACACTGCTTTACGCTTCACCCCACTGTTCGTTGCATTAGCTGCAACGATGCCCTGCAGCGCCCAGGCCGACGAGGAAAAAGCCGAAGGCTTCATCGAAGGGTCGAGCCTCAATGTGCACGCTCGCAACTACTACCTGAACCGCAACCAGCTGCTGCCAGGCGTGCGTGACAACCGCGAATGGGGCCAGGGTTTTCTCGGCAAGTTCGAATCGGGCTACACCCCGGGTACAGTCGGTTTCGGCCTCGATGCCCACGCCATGCTCGGGCTGAAACTCGACGGCGGTGGCGGTACCTCCGGCTCGAGTATTTTGCCGATCAACACCAAGGGCGATGGCGAACCGGGCAAGGCCCACGATTCGTTCTCCACTGCCGGCGCTGCGCTGAAGATGAAAGCCTTTGACACCGAGCTCAAGGCCGGCGACCTGTTCCTCACCAACCCGGTGATCGCCGGCGGCGAGTCGCGCATGCTGCCGCAGACCTTCCGTGGCGTCAGCGTCACCAACAACAGCTTTGACGGGGTGATGCTCGAAGCCGGCCAGGCCAGCTTCACCAAGCCCTACAACCAGAGCGGCCACCGGCGCATCGACACCTTCTACGGCAAGTTGCAGGACGAGCGCGACAGCCGCCACCTGAACTGGGCCGGGGTGGCCTGGAGCGGCGTACCGAACCTGACCTCGAGCCTGTATGCCGCCGAGCTCAAGGACATCTGGAACCAGTACTACTTCGATCTGGACTACACCTGGCAGCTCAACGAGCTGGTCAGCCTCAACCCCGGCCTGCATTTCTACCACACCCAGGACACCGGCCAGGCGCTGCTCGGGCACATCGACAACAACACCTACAGCCTGCATTTCACCGTCAACGTCGGCTACAACAGCCTCACCGCGGTGTACCAGCGGGTCAACGGCAACACCCCGTTCGACTACATCAACCAGGGCGACAGCGTCTTTCTCGACAACTCGCAGATTTACTCGGACTTCAACGGCCCCAACGAGCGCTCGTGGAAGCTCAAGTACGCCTACGACTTCGCCGGTGCCGGCATCCCCGGCCTGACCTCGATTGTGTCCTACTCGCGCGGTGAGCTGGACATGAGCAAGGTCGACCCCAACAGCGTCGGCTACGGCCACTGGTACAACGCCGACGGCGAGAATGCCCAGCACTGGGAACGTGACGTCGACCTGCAGTACGTGTTCCAGCAAGGCCAGCTCAAGGACCTCTCGGTACTGCTGCGCTGGGCCTCGCACCGTGGCACTCAGGGCTACTCGCACATCGACAACGATGTCGACGAGTACCGGGTGATCGTTGACTACCCGCTGAACATTTTCTGATCGAACCGGTAGGCGCGAGCTTGACTCGCGATGCGATGGGTCCGACCCGTTGCAATCGCGGGGCAAGCCCGCTCCCACATTCGTCAGAATGTCACCATTAAATCCTTGTCCGACAATCCGCGCGCCCCTAGAATACGGCCGCCGCGCAGTAATACCGCACTTTCCAGACGGTCTTCGGCATCAGTGACCATGACGTTGCCCACCCGATCCCAGCGATCCGCCCTGTACAAGTCTCATCCGGAGCTGATCCTCAACCTGGGCAGTTGCCTCGCGGTGCTCGCCATCGTCGCCATTGTCACCTTCCTGTTGATGCGCGAACGCAGCAGCGTCGAACAGGCCGCCGCACGCTCGGCCAGCAACATAGTGCAGTTGATCGAAAGCGACATCGTGCGCAATGTCGAACTCTACGACCTTTCCCTGCAAGGCCTGATCTGGGCCGTGCAGCGCCCGGAACTGCTCGCCGTGCCGGTCGAGCTGCGCCAGCAGATTCTCTTCAACCAGGCCGTTACCGCACCGGTACGTGGCGATATCCTCTGGCTCGATGCCAAGGGCGACGTGGTTGCAGACTCCACCAGCGCCATCCCGCGCCAGGCCAACTTCGCCGACAGCAAGGACTTCCAGCAGCATCGCGACAACCCCGACCTGGGCCTGGTCATCGGCCAGCCGTTCAAGGCACGGCTGGGCGACCTGGACTGGTGCATCAGCTTCAGTCGGCGCATCTCCGGGCCCCACGGCGAGTTTCTCGGCGTGGCTGCCGGGGCCTTGCGCCTGTCGTACTTCAGCACGCTGTTCCAGCGCCTGGACATCGGCACCGACAGCAGCATCAACCTGATGAACACCGACGGCGCCCTGCTGGTACGCCAGCCGGGCAGCCCGGATGAACCAAAAATCGGCCAGAACTACAGCGACCGGCCGAACTTCCAGCGCATGCGCGCCGATGTCAGCGGCACCTTTGCCGGGGTTTCCACGCGCACCGGCAAAGAACGGCTGTTTACCTTCGCCCGGGTTGGCGACTTGCCGCTGATCGTCATCGTCGCCCACTCCGCCGACGAAGTCTTCGAGTCGTGGCGGCGCACCGCCGTGCTGGTCAGCGTCGCCACCGGCGTGCTGTGCATCGGCATTCTCTGGCTGACCCTGCTATTGGGTCGCGAATTACGCCGCCGGCAGAGCGCCGAACAAGGCCTGGCGGCGCTGGCCGCCACCGACAGCCTGACCGGCCTTGCCAACCGCCGGCGCCTGGACCAGGTGCTGCGCCAGGAATGGGCGCGCAGCCTGCGCAATGCCCGGCCGCTGGCGGTGCTGATGGTCGATGTCGATCACTTCAAGGCCTTCAACGACCGTCATGGCCACCCGGGTGGCGATGCCGCCTTGCGCCAGGTGGCCGCAGCGATTGCCAGCAGCATTCGCCGCCCGGCCGACCTGGCCGCACGCTATGGGGGTGAGGAATTTCTGGTGGTGTTGCCGGAGACTGAACTGCCGGGGGCACTGCTGCTGGCCGAACGTATTCGCGCAGCCGTCGAGGCGTTGCCGCCGTTTGGCGCGGACACGGCGCCGGTGACCGTCAGTATCGGCATCGGTTGCCACACGCCAGGCGCCCAGCAAGATCTTGCGACCTTGCTGGGCGATGCCGACGAAGCGCTTTACCGTGCCAAGGGCAACGGCCGCAACCGGGTCGAGGCTGCGCGTTAAGAGCTGGCGCGAGCCTGGTTGCGCAGGGCCTTGACCTGGTCATGATTGCGCTGCACGCCTTCCAACTGTTTCTGGACTAGCAGGTAAACCGGATCGGTCACAGTGAGTCCAACTTTGACCAACTTCTCACGAGCGTCCTTGTAGGCTTTCAGCGCGTGGTCCTCGCCGCGCTCTACTTCGTTGAGCACCGCTTCTTCATCCTTGCCGGTGAGCATCGACTTCAGGTTGACCCAACCACGGTGCAGGTCACCGCTGACGCTGGTGGAGGTTTCCGGGTCGCCACCGAGGCGGCGCACTTGCTGTTGCAGTTCGGCGGCGGCGCTACCGCACTCACCGGCACGCTGGATGAAGTAGCTTTTGAGCTGCGGATTTTTCACATCCTCGGCAGAGGTTTTGAAACCCTTTTCGCCATCCTTGCTGAACTCGATCAGTTCGTTGAGAACCGAGACCACTTCTTTGTTGGGGGTAGTCATGACGTTGCTCCTTTGCATGAGGGAAGTGCAATAAATCGGAGCAGGGTTCGTGCCAGCCGGCGAACATAAAAATATCGTTAACTTTCAATAACTTGAAATTAAATGAACTTATCACTTGCACGCGTTCTGCATGAACTGTCCTTTGGCCTTCATGCAGATTGCATGTATGTTGGCCCACCTCTTCAAAGAACAGCCTTGCCATGAACCCGGAAGCCCTCGTCCTGCTGGTCACCCGCGAAATGCCCTACGGCAAATACCAGGGCCGGCTGATCGCCGACCTGCCTGGTCACTACCTCAACTGGTTCGCCCGCCAGGGCTTTCCCAAGGGCGAGCTGGGTAGCCTGCTGGCACTGATGCACGAGGTCGATCACAACGGCCTGAGCGACCTGCTGGTCCCCCTGCGCAAGAAGTACCCGCGCCCGCGCAACTGATCAGGCCTTGGCCGGCTGCACTGTCAGCTCCACCCCTTCACCACGCTTGAGCACGGCATACACCACTGCCGTCAGCAGGCTGCCGGCGACGATCGCCAGCAAGTACAACAAGGCATGGTTGATCGCATTGGGGATCAGCATGACGAACAGGCCGCCATGGGGCGCCATCAGCTTGCAGCCGAAGTACATCGACAAGGCGCCGGTCAGCGCACCGCCGACGACACTGGCCGGGATCACCCGCAGCGGGTCTTTGGCGGCAAACGGAATCGCCCCCTCGGAAATAAAACACAGGCCCAGCACCAGCGCCGCCTTGCCGGCTTCGCGCTCGCTCTGGGCGAACTTGCGCCGGGCAATGAAGCTGGCGATGCCCAGGCCAATCGGCGGCACCATGCCGGCGGCCATGGTCGCGGCCATCGGTGCATAACTCTGCGACGCCAGCAGCCCGACCGAGAATGCATAGGCCGCCTTGTTGATCGGCCCACCGAGGTCGACGCACATCATCCCGCCGAGCAACACCCCAAGCAGAATCGCGTTGGTGGTGCCCATGCTGTCGAGAAAATGGGTCAGGCCTTCGAGCATGCCGGCCACCGGCTTGCCGACCACGTAAATCATCACCAGGCCGGTGAACAGGCTGGCCAGCAGCGGGATGATCAGGATCGGCTTGAGCGCCTCAAGGCTGCTGGGCAGGCGCGCCCAGCGGCTGATGGCCTTGGCGCTGTAACCGGCGAGAAAGCCTGCGACGATACCGCCGATAAAACCCGCGCCTAAGGTACTGGCGAGCAAGCCGCCAATCATCCCCGGCGCCAACCCCGGACGGTCGGCTATCGAATAAGCGATGTAACCGGCCAGCAGCGGCACCATCAGTTTGAACGCCGCGTCACCGCCAATTTGCATCAATGCTGCAGGCAGGGTGCCGGGCTCTTTGTAGGCCTCGATACCGAACACGAACGACAGCGCGATCAGCAAACCGCCGGCCACCACCATCGGCAGCATGAACGACACGCCGGTGAGCAGGTGCTTGTACACCCCGGTTTTTTCGCTGCGCGCAGGCGCTGCGTTTGCACCTTGCGCGGTAGCTTCTTCGCGGGCTTCGGCCATGGCTTTTTTCAGTGTGGCCTGGGCCTGCTTGAGGGCAACCCCGGTGCCGCAGCTGTAGATGCGCTTGCCGGCAAAGCGCGCGGTGGGCACCTCGATATCGGCGGCCAGCAGCACCACGTCGGCGTCGGCAATGGCCGCTGCCGACAAGGGGTTACGCGCGCCCACCGAGCCCTGGGTCTCGACGCTGAGCTGGTAGCCCAGTTGCTGCGCCGCCTGCTGCAAGGCCTCGGCGGCCATGAAGGTATGGGCGACGCCAGTCGGGCAGGCAGTGACCGCGACAATCTTCGCGCTGCGCTCTACCGGCGCTGCAACCGGCTCGGCTTCGGGCTGATAAACCACCGCCTTTTCGGCCGCTTCACGGAGAAAGTTTTCGACATCCGCCAGGGCTTGCGCCGGGGTGCTCTGGTACAGGCGCTTGCCGGCGAAACGGCGCAGCTCCAGCGGGCCGGTGTTGACCACCAGCACCCAGTCGGCGGCAGCGATCGCCGCCGCCGATAACTGCCGCTCGGGTTGCTGCGGGTCGTGCACTTCAACGCTGGTGCTCCAGCCCTGGCGCAGCGCGGCCGCTTCCAGCAGGCGCGCACTGAGCACACTGGAGACCTGGCCATTGGGGCAGGCGGTGACGATGGCAATGTTCATCTGCAAGCCTCTTGTTGTTCTTCTGTCAGCTGCACCTGGCTTTCCAGTTGCGCCAGTTGCGCCCGGTCGTTGATGCCAAAACCGATCTGGGTCACCGCCTGGGCGGCAATCGCCGTGGCCCGGCGCAGGGTTTGCGCCGGCGTGTCGGCGCTCAGCAGGCCATGGACCATGCCTGCCAGCAGCGAATCGCCGGCGCCGACGGTACTGGCTACCGTGACCTTGGGCGGCACGGCGCTGAGGACGCTGCCCTGGCGGAACCAGTTGACGCCCTGCTCGCCCTGGGACACCACCACATGTTCGACACCCTGGCCGATCAACCGGGTTGCAGCTTGTTGCTGCTGGGCAACATCATGCACCGCAGTGCCAAGCACTTCGCTCAATTCATCGGTGTTCGGCTTGACCAGCCACGGCCCGCAGGCAAGCCCGGCCCGCAAGGCTTCACCGCTAGTGTCCAGAGCCACTTTCAGGCCCATGGCCTTGAGCCGGGCCAGGAGCATCTGCAACCACTGCGGGCTGATGCCCTGCGGCAGGCTGCCGGCGACCACCACCGCATCGTGACCAGGGGCGATTTGCTCCAGGCGGGTCAGCAGTTCCAGACGCGCCTGCTCATCGACCTGCGGGCCAGGGCCGTTGATATCGGTGACCTGGCCGCAGGCTTCGACCAGCTTGATGTTGCAGCGGGTCTCGCCGGCTACCCGCACAAAGCAATCGGCAAAGCCACGGCGGCCGATCAGGGCCTCGAACGGCGCCAGGTTGTCGCGACCGAGAAAGCCGCCCACCGTCACGCTATGGCCAAGGTCGGCCAGTACCTGGGCAACGTTCAGGCCCTTGCCGGCGGCATGGGTGTGCTGCGCCTGGCTGCGGTTGACCTGGCCGGCCTGCAGGCTGTCGAGGCGGACGGTAAGGTCCAGCGCCGGGTTCAGGGTCAGGGTCAGTATCTTGGCCATCAACGGGTCTCCAGCAGTGCCCGCACTGCGCCGGCACTGCCCTGCAGCAAGGCTTGGCGCGCAAGCTTTTGGGCATGTTCAAAGTTCAGTTCACGTACTTCGGCTTTCACCTCGGCGATGCTGCGCGCAGCAACGCTCAGCTCATCGACGCCAAGGCCGAGCAGCAGCGCCACCGCCTGCGGATCGGCCGCCAGCTCGCCGCACACGCCGACCCATTTGCCATGGGCATGGGCGGCGCGCACGGTGATGTCGATCAGTTGCAGCACCGCCGGGTGCAGGCCGTCGGCTTGCGCCGAAAGGCTCGGGTGGCCGCGGTCGATGGCCAGGGTGTACTGGGTCAGGTCGTTGGTGCCGACGCTGAAAAAGTCCACTTCCTGGGCCAGCACCGGCGCCAGCAAGGCGGCCGATGGCACCTCGATCATGATCCCCAGTTGCAGGTCGCTGACGCTGATTTCCTCGCGCAGGCGCTCGACCATGGCCCGCGCCTGGCGCCACTCTTCGAGCTGGCCGACCATCGGGAACATGATCCGCAGCGGCCGGTCGCCAGCAGCGCGCAGCAAGGCGCGCAGCTGGCTTTCCATCACCTGCGGGCGTTGCAGGGTCAGGCGAATGCCGCGCACGCCGAGGAAGGGGTTTTCTTCCTTGGCAATCGGCCAGTAAGGCAAGGGTTTGTCGCCGCCGACATCGAGGGTGCGTACCACCAGCGGCCGACCAGCAAGGCCATCGAGCACGCGGCGGTACTCGGCCTCTTGCACGGCTTCGTCGGGGGCTTGCGGGTGGGCCATGAAGATCAGTTCGGTGCGCAGCAGGCCAACGCCTTCGGCGCCCTGATCAACCACCGCTTCGATCCCGGCGCTTTCGCCGATATTGGCGAACACTTCGATGGCATGGCCGTCGCGGGTGATTGCAGGCTCCAGGCGCCGGGCCTTGGCGGCGTGCAGGCGTTGCTCGCGGCGGTCGCGTTCAGCCAGGGCCCGTTCGAGTTGGTCAGCGGCGGGGGCGACGGTCAGGCGCCCGCGTTGGCCGTCAAGCAGCAGCGGCGTGCCCGGGGCAATCAGCAGCACGGCGTCGCCGGCACCCACCACAGCGGGGATGCCCAGGGCACGAGCGACGATGGCGCTGTGGGCGGTGGCGCCGCCCCGAGCGGTCAGAATTCCGGCTACCCGTTGTGGGTCGAGGCGCGCCACATCGGAGGGGCCAACCTCTTCCATCACCAACACATAGGGTTGCTCCGGCGCCGGCACGTCGGCTTCGCCGCACAGCTGGGCCAATACCCGCCGGCCGATATCGCGCAGGTCGGCGGCACGTTCGGCAAGCAGTGCGTCGTGCAAGGACTCCTGCTGGCGCGCGGCGGCATCGATCACCGCCATCCACGCAGCGGCGGCGCTTTCGCCCTGGCGCAGGCGCTGGTCGACTTCGTCGCTGAGGTCCGGGTCGGCGAGCATCTCCTGGTGGGTGACGAAAATCTCGCGGATGGCCTTGGCCGGGCTGCGCTGGGTCAGCGCTTCGATTTCGTGGTTCACATTGGCCAACGCTTGCTGCAGGCGTTGCCGCTCGATGGGCAGCGATTCACCGCGCAGCGGGTAGTCGAACTCGCGCAGCACCTGGATATGCGCCGGGCCGCTGGCAATACCCGGTGCGGCGGCAACGCCGTGGATCAGCGCGCCCGCTGCCGGTGGCACAAGCTCTGGCTCGGCCATCACCTCGATGACCGCCTCGACGACGGGCGCCAGCGCCTCCACCTCTTCGCCCAGGCCCGCTTCAATCGCGGCCAGCAACGCCGGCAAGGCATCGTTGGCAATGCTCGGCTCGGCGATGATTTCCAGCATCTGCCCACGCCGGGCGCCGAGGCTCAGCAGCTTGCTCAGGCTCTTGGCCGACACCGCCGGCTGGCCGCTGTCGACCAGGCGCAGGCGAATCTCGCCATCGAAGTTTTTCGCCAGTTGCGCCAGCTCCTTGGCCGGCCGCGCATGCAGGCCGTGAGCATTGGCCAGGCCGATACGCGCGCTGGGCCAGTCGGCAGGCAGCTCGCCGCCCAGCACTTCCAGCACGGTGCGGCTGTTGGTGGCGCGGCACAGCTCCTGGCCGCGGCCTTCGATCAACAGCGTGCACAGGCGCTCAAGCAAGGCCTGATGCGCAGCGCCAAGGCTGGCCAGGCAGAACAGGCCCTGCACCGGCTGGCCATTGTGGCGCAGTGGCTGCTGCGGGGTGACGAAGGCCAGGCCCGGCTGGCGCACCGCCTGCTCGCTGTGCAGCCACCACAGGCCCTCGCCCAGCGGCAGCGGGTCGAGCTGCTGCAACACCCCGGCAAAGCCGCCGCCGACACACTGCGCGCGGGTCAGCAGGCGCGCGGCGCGCCATACCAGCTCGTCAAAATCGTCGGCGGGCACACCCAGGCCGATCATCTGCGCATCCAGCGCCAGCTCTTGCGGCGCGCCTTGCAGCAACTTCAGCAATGCCTCAGCAGAGCTGGCACGGCGCAGGGCTTCGGCCAAGTCCGTCTCGCCCAGGGCGCGGGTCAGCAGTTGCAGCAGGCGCAGGTGCTCATCGGAGCGGGCGGCGATGCCAATGGCCAGGTAGACGATCTGGCCATCGCCCCAGTCGACCCCTTCGGGAAACTGCAGCAGGCGCACCCCGGTGGCATGCACCAGCTCGCGGGTTGCGGGGGTGCCATGGGGGATGGCAATACCTTGGCCGAGGAAGGTCGAGCCTTGCGCTTCACGGGCTTGTAGGCCGGCCAGATAGCCTTCGGCAACCAGGCCGTCGCTGACCAGGCGCTCAGCCAACAGGTGCAGCGCCGCCGACTTATCCACAGCCGACTGGCCCATGGATATCTGCTCCACGGTGAGCTCGAGCATGACCTTCTCCTTTGCAGCACCAGGGCGGTGCTGAGGTATTGTTGTGAATTGTTCAGCTAAGGGCCAGTTGCAATGGCCCTGTCCAGGCGAAAGGATCGGCAGTAAATCGCCTGCTGAATCGTTTAATCTAGATTCACGAGCACGTTACTCGATAATGTGGGATGAATGAAGCCCTGCTTGTCGTATTGCTATAGGAGCGGGCTTGCCCTGCGATCGAGCGCGAAGCGGTCGTACCTCAGTGCCGGACACGTCGCCGGGGCAAGCCAGCTCCAACTGTGAACAACATTGCCCATGTTGTAGGACAATTGCGACAATGGTCGTCTGCGCCATCCTTCCAGGATCGGCGACAATACCCGGTCAGGCTTTGCAGCCAGTCTCGGTAATAACAAGGAAAATGCGGTGAAACTCAGCGATATCGCGCGTCTGGCCGGTGTGTCCGTCACCACCGCCAGCTACGTCATCAATGGCAAGGCCGAACAGCAACGCATCAGCAAAAGCACTGTCGAGCGGGTGCAGGCGGTGGTCGAAGCCCATGGCTTTACCCCCAACCCCCAGGCTGCAGGTTTGCGCAGCCGGCACACGCGTACCCTCGGCTTCATCCTCCCCGACCTGGAAAACCCCAGCTACGCGCGCATCGCCAAGCAACTGGAACAACGCGCCCGGGCCCAGGGTTACCAACTGCTGATCGCCAGCAGCGACGACCAGCCCGACAGCGAGCGCCAGCTGCAGCAGCTGTTTCGCGCCCGCCGTTGCGACGCCCTGTTCGTCGCCAGCTGCCTGCCGCCAGAAGACGACAGCTACCGCGAACTGCAAGCCAAGGGCATGCCGATCATCGCCATCGACCGCAGCCTCGACCCCGCGCACTTCTGCTCGATCGTCAGCGACGACCGCAACGCCAGCCAGCAACTGACCCGCAGCCTGCTGGCCACCCAACCTGCACACATTGCCCTGATCGGCGCGCGCCCGGAGCTGAGCGTCAGCCAGGCCCGCGCCGGTGGTTTCGACCAGGCCCTGGAAGGCTTCGGCGGCAACGTCAGCCGCCTGCAAGGCGAAGCCTTCAGCCGCGAGTGCGGCCAGCGCCTGATGAACCAGCTGCTAGAAGACCTCGGCCGCCTGCCCGACGCCTTGGTGACCACTTCCTACGTACTGCTGCAAGGCGTGTTCGACGTGCTGCAAGCGCGCCCGGCCGACTCGCGCAGCCTGCAACTGGGCACCTTCGGTGACAACCAGTTGCTCGACTTCCTGCCGCTGCCGGTCAACGCCATGGCCCAGCAACACGGCCTGATTGCCGAAACCGCGCTAAAACTGGCCCTCGCCGCCGTTGAACAGAAGCAATACCAACCTGGCGTGCACGCCATCGGTCGAACCTTCAAACAGCGAATCTTCCCGGCCTGAACATGCGCCTGATCGACACCCACACCCACCTGGACTTTCCAGACTTCGACCCCGACCGCCCGGCCTTAATGGCCAACGCCCGGGCCGGCGGGGTCGAGCGCATGGTGGTGCTGGGGGTGTATCAAAGCAACTGGCAGCGGGTCTGGGACCTGGTGCGCAGCGACTCGCAACTTTATGCCGCGTTCGGCCTGCACCCGGTCTACCTCGACCAGCACCGCCCCGAGCACCTTGTCGAATTGGGCGACTGGCTGACCCGCCTGCAGGGCGAGCGCCAGCTGTGTGCCGTCGGTGAATTCGGCCTGGATTACTACCTGCCCGAACTCGACCGCGAACGCCAGCAAGCGCTGTTCGAAGCGCAACTGCAACTGGCCGCGGACTGCAACCTGCCCGCCCTGCTGCACGTGCGCCGCAGCCACGCCGTGGTCATCGCCACGCTCAAGCGCTACAAGCTCAAGCGTGGCGGCATCATCCACGCCTTTGCCGGCAGCGTCGAAGAAGCCCGCGAGTACCACAAGCTCGGCTTCAAACTCGGCCTCGGCGGCGCCGCGACCTGGCCGCAGGCGCTGCGCTTGCACAAGGTGCTACCACAGTTACCGCACGACAGCGTGGTGCTGGAAACCGACGCGCCAGACATGGCCCCGGTGATGTTCCCCGGCGTGCGCAACAGCCCGGAGCACCTACCGCAGATTGCCCAGGCGCTGGCCGCGATCATGGGGATCGAGGTTGAGCGGTTGGCTGAGGTGAGTACGGGTAATGCTTGTGAGTTGTTTGGCTGGGCGTAAATCTTTCAGGCCAAAGCAACAATCTTCGGAAACGACCTACATACCCATCAACTTATTCGAATCTAGGCTGCGCTCTCTGACTACAGGGAGTAACGCTTATGGCCAATCATGGATACATGACCATCACCGGCAGGCAGCAAGGGTTGATCTCGGCTGGCTGCTCCACCGCAGATTCAATGGGCAACAAGTATCAGTCCGGGCATTGCGACGAGATCATGGTGCTGGCGTACAGTCATAACCTTTCCAACCTCGGCAACACCCAGAACGCTACCCACCGCCCGATTGTCATCAGCAAAAACATAGACAAGGCATCACCGTTACTGGCTCAGGCGCTGGCCAATCGAGAGGAGCTGAAGTGCCTGATCAACTTCTTTCGAATCTCTTCCAGCGGCCACCATGAGAAGTACTACACCATAGAACTCAGGGGCGGGATGGTCGTCGATTTGAGAATCGATGTACCCCACGCGGTTCTCCAGCACGACATGAATGCCCAGGCACACCTTGCCATCCGCTATCGCGACATTTTCTGGACTCATCACCTGGCAGGCACCAGCGGTCATGCCTTTTGGGGGGACGAGCAATGGAGCGAATGAAGAAAAAACCTGAACTGCGCTCACATGATCTATGGGAAGTCAGTAGCGCCGCCGCACGCCTGACCAGCTACGCCTGCTCGATCAGTGCCCGCCACCTTGAGGATGATGGTGTACGCATGCAATTCAACCGCGAGCTGGCGTACTACGCCAAGCGCGTGGTCGATGATGTCGAGCAGCGACGCTTGAGCCCTGAGGAAGGGCTTAGAGAAATCCAGGAAGAGCAGCGGAGTTTGCTCAGGCAGTCGAGCGAAATTTTCATGCAAGGCATCGGGACCATAGCGGGTACTACGCAATTCGTTGCCGGTGCAGGTATCTGTTATGCCTCTGTGGGCACCCTGTGTGTTGTAGCCGGTGTTCCCTTGATGGCTCACGGGGCAAATAATATTTATGAAAACAGTCGAAATTTGATCGAAGGGCACTCTCGCACTGAAGGGCCAATCAGAAAAGGCTACCAGCTTGCCGCCAAAAAAATGGGGCACGCAGAGCGCGATGGAAACACAGCATATGGCGCGGTAGATATAGGTCTTTCGGTCTACGGTTTGACCAGATTGGTAGTAAAGAAGGACGCTTGGCGCTTGTTCCGGTACATCGACACGGACTATGTCAGATCATACAAGACGATAGGGCCATTATCAGGCGCTATAGAAAGCACCAGTAACGCCAGCACGGGAATCCAAATTTTATTAGACAATGAAAGATGATAGCACTCGCACTTCTATGCACTGCAGCTATTGGCCTATTTATTGCCAGATGGCTAAAATGGCATTTTTCCGGCCCCGAACTAAATTACTTTAAATTCTACATCTGCCTTGCCTACAACATGCTATTTGGCGTCATCTATTTGGACATCGTAAGACATGACCGATACCTATTATTATTTCATCACCCGGAAATCATTGATCGTTATCCGTTCGTCGGTTGGGCAGCGATGGCTCTAATGATAGCTCACGCGTCTTCCTATCCGACACGAGACAAAACCAAATAGTGAAGTGCAGAAAACTATAACCAACACACCGCAACCGTGGCCACTTACTCAACCACGCCTTGCCCGCAATCCGCTCCTCATAAACCTGCCGCTTATCCACCACAAAGCGCCGGCTCGGCCTGAGCAGCAGCGCGAACAAGTCATCAAGCCCCAAAGGCGCCGACACTTCACACATATCCTCAGCAGTGCGTCGAACAGCAATAGCGGTAGCCGTTTCACACCAGAAGGACATCGCTTCGGCGGATGAACCGTAGGGCGCATCGCCGTTGCGGCTGTGCATGCGCGCCATGATTCATAGCGCATCCTTGCTGAAATACCGACTCGGCGCCGCTCCCAGCACCTTGCGAAACACACTGGTGAACGCACTCGGGCTGCTATAGCCCAGGTCCACCGCCACCCGGGTGATCGGCTCGCCATTGCCCAGGCGCACTACCGCTGCCAACAGGCATGCCTGCTGGCGCCATTCGACAAAGCTGATACCGGTTTGCTGACGAAACAGCCGGGTAAAAGTTCGCCGGCTCCGGCCCACCTGCCGGGCCATGTCATCGATGCTCACCTCAAGCGAAGGTTGCTGCAACAGCCGCTGGCACGCCTGGGCCAGGCGCGGATCATCCGGCAGCGGCGCATTCAGCGACAGCGGCGCCATGCTGGCGATTTCGTGCAGCAGCAAGGCCATCAAATGACCGTCGCGCTGTTCTTGCGCATACAGCGCCGGCACGTCTGCTGCCTGAATCAGCAACTGGCGCAAAAACGCCGACACATCGAATACCTGACACAACCTCGGCAGCGCCAAACGTGCCGCCGCCTCGTTGCTGATATAGGTGTTGAGCATGGTCACCGGCCCGCTCATGACCATCTCATGGGGCACCTGCGCCGGCACCCAGATCGCCCGTTGCGGCGGCACCACCCAGTTGCCCTGGCGGGTGAACACGGTGATCACCCCACAGGCCGCATAGGCGAACTGCCCGCGCTGATGGGTATGCAGGGCGAAGTGATGGCCATCGGCATAATCAACGGCGGTCACCACTGCATCGCGGGGAATGTGTTCAGACGGGTCAATTTCAATCATGGCCCGAATCTACCGATATGCGACCCGATAGCGCAAGCGGGCCAGCGCCTGCATTGCGCATAGTGGCGCCCTGCCCGCCTGTGGATAACAACACCATGCAACCAAAACACTTGCTGCTCGCCGTGCTGGTGACCGCCGTTTGGGGCCTGAACTTCCCCATCAGCAAACTGGCCCTGGCCGAGATCGACCCGCTGCTGCTTACCGCCCTGCGCTTCAGCCTCGCCGCCCTGCCCTGGGTATTGTTCATCAAACGCCCGCCAGTGGCCCTGGGTTGGTTAGCCGCCTACGGCTTGATCTTCGGCGTGGCGATGTGGGCGCTGATCAACTTAGGCATCAGCCTGGGCGTGCCACCCGGCACCGCTGCCCTGCTGATCCAGTTCAGTGCCTTCTTTACCTTGGGTTGGGCCGTGCTGCTGTTTCGCGAAGGCATGAGCCTTGGCCAGTGCCTTGGCGTGCTACTCGCCGCCCTCGGCTTGCTCTGCATTATCGCCAGCAGCCCCGGCCAGGCGACGACCGCGGGCTACAGCGTATTGCTGGTCAGCGCCTTCAGCTGGAGCGTTGGCAACGTCATCATCAAACGCTCGAAAGTGCGTGAGATGTTTGCCTTTGTGGTGTGGGCCAGCCTCTTCCCGCCGATCCCCTTGCTGCTGCTCACCTGGCTCAGCCAGGGCAGCGCGCCGTTCACCGCCCTGGCCAGCCACCTTGAGGGCATCGCCCTGCTATCGCTGGTGTTCCAGGTCTACGCGGCGACGCACTTCTGCTACTGGGGCTGGAACCTGTTGCTGCGCGAGTACCCGGTTTCAACCGTTGCGCCGCTGTCGTTGCTGATCCCGATATTCGGCATCGCTGGCTCCATCGTCATGCTCGGCCACCACATCGACCGCAACGAAGGCATCGCCATTGCCCTGATCCTGGCGGCCCTTGCGGCGGGGCTGATCAAGACCCGCCCGCTGCTACGCCGAACGGTCTAAAACCAACCGCGATCATCTTCCAGCTCCTGGCGACAGGCCTTGAGCTGGGCGCCATAGACCCGCGACTGCGCCTCCACCTTGCGCGCCACCTGCATCAGCCACGGCTTGCTGCGATAAGTCCCACGACTAAAACCGCCGCGCCCTTCGTGATAGGCCAGGTACTGGTTGTAGGTATCCCACTTGGAAATCCCCAACTGGCGCTGGGTGCCGGCGGTGTACCAGCCGATGAACATCACCGCGTCATCGAAGTTATCGCGCGAGCCGCCATTGCCGGTGCCGGATTTGTACTCACCCCAGACCGGGTCCTGGGCCTGTGCATAACCATAGGCCGAACTCACCCGCCCCCACGGAATTACCCACAGCAAGTAGTCGCGGGGCGGCAGCGCATCGGAGACGAAGCTGCTTTCCTGCTTCATGATCGCCATCGCCACATGTTGCGGCGTGCCGAACTGCTGCTGCATCTTCAGCGAATCTTCGTACCAGTCCGGGTACTGGCGGTAGATATTGCACAGATTGTTCTGATCCCTCGGCGGCGCCGTGGCGCAGCCCGACAAGACCGCAACCATCAACATCAGCGCCCACACTCGCCCTTGTTTCATCCATCGCCCCAGCAGAAAAAGAGGGCTCTCGTTGCCCTTCGTATAAAACGCAGCGCCTGGACAGGCCAGGTTGCGGTGACCTCCTATGATGGCGTGGGTGATGGCAGGGTCACCAGCGTGAAGCGTGGATTTGTAACGAATAGTCGCGAGAACGGTACGTTAACGGCGGAAATCTTCAGAATTTCCTGATTCCATGTAGTCCATTTCCCAATCATACTTTTGCCGCGCGTAAACCATTGCGATGGCATTGGCCTCACTCTAGTCTCGACCGGTCGTTGACCTTTAACGACAGGCTTTGACAGGCCTCCAGATCTCTAGAACACGTGCACGCTTTATGGCGGCAGTACGTGGGGCACCTCGTGTGCGCCGAGTTTCTAGAGTCCTCGGTCTGTCAACCCGCGTACCGCTGCCACCTACTTGTTTGACAGCAGGTCTGTAGCAGCCTCGATGACTCTAGAGGTTCGCATGCTCAAAATCGTCCCAGACCCACCGCATCATCCCAACCAATCCCTTGAAGACCTTCTCGTCCAGACGTCCGGATACTTGGTCCGCGCGCTGACCATTGCTCAGCAGACAGTGCTGCTCCATCCCAGGCCGCCTGAGCAGGTACTGACCTTGGCGACCATGCACGAGATTGAACACGCCCGAAGCTTGATTGAAGTGGCTTTGAGCAAGGTTCAGTTGAAGCACTGACGGCATTTTTCAGAAGAGCGCCAGTGTTGCCTGGGCAATGCTGGCTGCGTGCTTTGGGAGGTATGGATGAGCGAAGATCGTGCTTCAGTTCTGAAAACGATAGGCGTCGGCACCTTCGGCGAAGGCCCGGGCGGGAAGACCACCGAACGACTGTTTCGGGTTGAGCCAGGGCACAGTGTGGAATTTGTGCTGGAACAGGCAGCTTTGTTGATGGGCTGCGTGAGCAAGCTGACTCATCACGTGATGATTGAAGAAGATGAAGCGATGACTTGTGCGGCTCATTTTCTCAGTGGGATGGCGAAGGCATTGATCGAGGATTTGGCGACGGCAAATGAATCGCCTGGTCTCGCAGAAACCTCTTTGCCTTAACATGGTCTGCTAACCTGCAGCGCCGTGGCTTGCGTAAATCTGAAACCCACTGAACGAAGTCCAATGAGTATGAATAAATCACCTCTACTGTTCTCTTTGGCGCTGCTGCTGGCCGTGGGCGTGATGCCCGCACAGGCCAAACAGCGAACCGCACTGAAAACGCCTGCATCGGGCGTACTCTGCGACCGTTACGTGTGCGCCAATGACAAAGGCATCTCCCGCGAGCTAACGGAAAAGTACCTAGGCAAGAAGGCAGCGACGACCGACGTCTTCACATCGAGTGACGTCGACCTGACTGAATTCACCTTCGTTAACGGGATATTCTGCGACGTGAAAGAGCGGCTATGCCGCGAGGATCGGTACTACGGCGCGAACGGGGAGCGATCCGGGGCCGTCTCCAAAAAATACACCAAGGCGCTGTTTGGCGAATGACCAAAAGGTGGCGGGCGAGGTTGAACGCGTCTGGTTATCCTCGCCAACACCGCCGCCCTGTTGTACTCAGCTCGTCGCTGTCCCCTTTCTCAAGCAAGCGCCGGCCTTCCCGAGTTCGAAAAATCTTCTCAAATTATCGAGAACGTCGTACTCGGATACTTTCTCGTCCCGAACCATGATGGCCTTTTGTTTAGTTAGCCATAGATGGTTTTCCTTGTTCTTATTAGGAACTACAGAAATTTCGAAGCTCATCTTTGAGCTCCCCGCCACGGCGCCGGGCACCGTGGCGTGAGTAAAGCTGAACGTGAGTTCATTATCTTTGGTGGGCGAGGCGTTTTTCACGCTAGTAATGGGCATTTCGGCTTTTGCAACTGATGGGAGCTTGGCGGAGTACGACACGCTTCCATTGTGTACCTGCTTGGTTATTTCTAAAAAATAATTCTCATTGTCTTCCGCACTCGCCGGAATCGTGCAGTCTTCACCTTCAGTTATGAAGTAGGTGCCCTCGAAGGCATACAATGGTCCTTTCTCACAGGCTGAGAGGGACATCAAAAACACGCTAATTAAAGCCAATTTCCATTTCTTCACACTGGACACTCCGTGATTCCATAGTGTCCATTATCCGTAATACTGATCGATGGTACCACCCGAATGTCCCTGTTTAGTCCTTGGGCCAGCAGAGACAACAAAACACCAGGAGAACCCAGAATTTACATAGCCGCGGTCTTACACAGCTAGAAATCAGATACCATGTGTGAGCACAGGTGAGTACCTGCGAATCCAACTATCAGGGGGAGTAGCTGCTAACCACCGCTGGACTCAAGTTGGCTTAACCGGCGCCTTCAATGGCCCCGGAACAAAAGCCAACTGCTTCAGATCCTCGATCTTTCAAATCAATCCCTTTGCCTAGCGAGTTTTCCTCGCCAATTCCAAACTTGAACCGCGCGACGTACCTCACCTCTTCGCTTTCAGATACCGCCGATTGCGATAGGTGCTCATTTGCGCGCGCGGGAGACACGTACCGGGAAGTGTGTCGTAGAAGGTAAAGTTGAGCCTTCAGCGTAACGTTTTACGGCGCCACCTTCGACCACGACACAGCCGTCAAGAGATACAGAAACAACAAAGCCCGCACTAGGCGGGCTTTGAGGGGTGTTTCGTAGACAGTCATAGACTTCTGGAAACTGGTCTCTGGTGCGGAGACAGGAGTCGAATCGGGCACCTTTAAGCCAGAAAAACAGGGCCTCTAGATAGCTTGAAACCACCACTGTATACCTAAATATATACCTAAAACGAAAAGTACCCCTCAGCGCCGCGAGGACTGAGGGGTACCGGTAGAACGCTGTTCCGGGGAGAGGCTACTCAACACGCCCCTGGCTTCACCGTTCCTACGCTTTATTTTTTCAGCGTGTAGCGATCGGAGAAGGATGCTGCGAAATCGTTTATTACATCCAACAGCTTTGGATCAGGATGACCGTTTTCAAACCCCATCCCCACCGACCTCATTACGAGAAACTCACCCTTCATCTCAGCTTCCACGAGGGCCATTCCTTCCTTGTACCATGGCAGCTGCTTCAGCTCTTCGTTCGCGGTGGCCAGCAGTACGTCATTGCTCAGTGCGATCTTCATTGATACCTCCTTGGGTTGGCAGTGGCGGGCACTTTACCGTAGAGCGAGGTATGGTTTGCAAATGCGTTGCGCCTTCCAAGGGCTTCGCGGTTCCACTCGCAGCGTAAAGCTCATTGGTCTGTAGTAGCGCCAGCTGGAAACACGCGCAGCCAGTGATCTGCTCCTGCAGCCACCTTGATGCCTGGGGGGGCGTGTATAGCTATTGTTTAAGCGATGCCCAGGGGTTGTGTATAGCCGTGCCCCACGAACCCGAAACAAGGGAGTGGCGCTTCACCACCATGGCCAACTCTGGCCACCAGCAGAATTGAAAGGGGGTCGCGCTTTGCCCCCCATTTGTGCAAGTGTGAGCCACGTTCACCTTTACCTAGTCCATCCTGCTTTCATGCCTCGTAGCTGCTCATCGAACTAATATTCGTCCACCAAACGGAAAACTTATGTTTAGGCCTAGTCGAAGACTTTTACGATTTCGCCGCAAAAGGCCTAGTGTAAAGACCGACCAGTTTCGGATCGCAACGCCTCAACGTCCGTGACACTTCTTAAACTTGACACCGCTGCCGCACTGGCAGGGCTCATTCCGCCCCTGCCTTTCGATCGCCATAGCAGGTATGAATTTTCTCTCAGGCTTGGGCTTCACCATAAGCGCGGCCTGAGTAATTCGAGCGGCCTCATCGAAAACGTGAGAATTTTCTTCCGTTCGTTGTTTGGGCATATGAACCGCGAAGGGTTGAGCTCGATGATAGGTCCCATCGGTACCTACGTAGGCCACAATGCCTACCATGTCTGAGGCATTGATGGACAGAGCGCCTGCGCTGGCCTTGTTACTCACCGTAGCCCAGTCAATTTTGTAGTCGTGTTGTTGGAGCCAAACGAATATGGGCGCGGAGCTCTCAAGAAGAAAAAAGCGATAGGGGCGCTGATTCAGAGTACGGCGAAGATCGGACAGCGTCCTGGCTAGATCATCGCGCCCCTCTTCTCCTAGATCACGAATACGGCTTTCCGCTACAAGCCATCCTGGAACCCGATTGGCGTCAAGCGCTTGAAGCAGCTTATGCACCTCAACAGGGAAGTCTTGCTTCGGAAACGGAGTGTTTTCCCAGTCTTCGCCCTCGAAAGCCTTATCTATGAGATCACTCATACCATCCCAGACGAGCATGCTCACTGACCCGTCTGCTAGCTGATTGTCGATATCTTGATCGAAGCGGTTTCTTTTCAAATAGGCACCCAGGTGGTCAAACTCATCGAACAGATGAGCATGACGCTGCCCTGCCACAGCCTGTCGTACTTCCAAATAGTGCATGAACTCGCCGGGCGTAGGCAGGAAGCGCTTAAGCACAAACAGGTCGTCAATGGATAGAGAAATGAAGGCGTGTTTCCCAAGTATTGGTGTGATCTGCGGCAGTTTTTTGCAGTACGCTGAAAAGGGAGAGAAGGATTCGACTGTCAGCCCAATCGGGACCATCACTCGGTATTCGGAACGGCGGACGCGACCGCACTCTTTGTATTTACCGTCCATGAGCTGATAGAGGGGAGCTTCCTCTAAGGAATGTAGGTAATTGAAGAAGCGCTCACACTGGGTGTAGGCCTTAAGAATCAAGTCCTGCACAGACTGGGCATGGCGTCCGAAATCAAGCGCCGGAGATGCAATCGTCGCAGCAGCACCGGCTTTGGCTTCAACTAGGATCAACACGTCGTCGATCAGGACAAGGGTGTCATTCTCCGACCATTTATTGGTGACGGGGTCTTTGTAGTAGACCTCTTGCAAAACTGTAGCACCTGGAAGCTGAGCGGCCAGGATGTCAGCGAAAGCAGATTCGCTCATCATTTTCTGCCGATCATTAAAGGACTTTTTGTAGTCCGGTTTTCGCTGAAGGAGATTGAAGAGCAGTGCGCGATAGCCCGCGTCTCGGGTAAAGCACGGATCGACGGCGTAGTATTCCTCTCCTAGCTGGATCAGAGGTTTCTTCCTGGCAGGCAGTGTTCGATACGGTGTTCCAGCGAAATCCCCAGGTGCGAAAAACTCGGATTCTTCCCCGCGCCGATACGACAAATCTGCCAGAAGCGTAGGCGGCAGTTTCGTGTGAAGACTCACGTTGGCTATGCCGCCCCGAAACATGTCATCTATCGCCTCGCCTGCGGCTTTCGTTTGCTCCTCGTTGGACGCAACCCATGCCTCCATGACGTCCTCCAGGGGTTTGCCTTGAGCCACAGCGAAATTCTGTGCGGCCTCAAACTGCTTCATCATCATCGAGATTGCATTGGAATGCCCTGAACGTGTGGCATTTGCCATGGCCTGGAAGCCATCCGCGATATCAGCGGCATTAACTCCGTACACCTCTCTCAGGACATCTTCGTGAGGAGCCAAAACGTAGCGATAGAACTCGCCTTCCAACACTTGGTAGCGGTTCCCTCGTAGCATGACCCACGAAGATTTCGCGCGAAATTCAATGTCGGCGGTATCTGGACCAAAGACACCATCTTTAGTATTGGCGGACGAAGCCATGGCGAAAAGCATAGCCTGCTCTCGCAGTTTTCGGCCAAGCTCATACAGCTCGGCACACTGCGCCTCGTCGAAGACTACGTCCATAGGGGCGACATCTGATGCGAGAACCGCATGGACGTACTCTAATAAGAACTGATTATCATTAATTAAATCGTCTGGGACGCCTTCTTTGTGTAGATCCTGAGAGCCACGTTGATCTGCTATCGCCTTCATCACGTGTTGGGCGTAGATATAGCCGAGCAAATCATGTGGAGGCATCGCAACAATCAAATCGCGCATACGAGCGGCAGTGGTCTCCATACCCCTCAATAACGAAACATAAGCTTCCGTCATTTTTTCCCGATCCATAAGAACCTCCCCCCGATGCGTTAAAAGCCTCGATTCTTGCAGAGTCACAGCTGAACGTGGTGTAAATAATTGGGAACCAGTAACTGCTTGGCCTCACTATCCTGTTTCAGGGTAGTGTCATCTCAGGTCCAGATTGGCCGGGTGTTTCCTTGACGAGCATGTGCGATAACTTTGACGACCGCCGTCCCCACAGAACCACTCGACGTGACTCCAGCCCTTGTGCAGTAAGGCTTACAGCCGATCCTGCTCAAGCGCCAGCGGCTCAATCCGTCAAGCGTGGTCAAGAATTTCCGTCAAGGACTGTCAAGGGCGGGTCTAGGGTGCGAGCCCTTCTGGACAAGGCGAATCGCCCGGGCCTGGTCGAGCCGCACCATGCGCCAGGTGTGCCGCTGGCTTCCCGGCATTCTGCCTGTTGGTGCTGGCGCCGATCCGTCCAGAGCCTGTCCAGAATAAGCACTCGAAAATGTTTGACGAGGTGAAGCGCGTCGGGACCACTGTTTGGGTCGCCGCCCAGGCCAGTCGTGGGCTTGAGCACCGCATGCTCGTGGCAACTCGTCTAATTCTGTCTAGTGCCAGTCAAACATTCGCTGTTGATTTTTGACGGCCCCACGCTGACGAAGTCGCAACCCAGGCTGAATGCTCGATGACATCTGCCCTCAGGCCCACTCCTCCCACCTGTTGCTGGCGCCGATCCGTCCAAAGCTGTCCAAAATCCGTCAGGGGTCTGTCAGGGGTATGAGACGGCCAGACCCTCTACTTTGACGGCCTCCAGCACCGGCCGGACCTTAGACGCCTGCCCACAGGCGCGGTCGCCATCTGCCTGGCCCTCACTCTGTCAAAGCGTGGTCAAACAAGTGCCCGGCACCACCAGCAATGTGAGACAGCGCCGACCACCAGCTTTACCGGCACGACCTAGCGTGAGGCCTCCGGCGCCCAGGCCATGCGGGTTTCGTCTCATGCCTGTCTCACATTTGGGAAAGGCTTAGTAAAGCTAAACCCGCGGCGCTATTGGAACAGCAGTGCTAGGGGGTTGATCAAAGTCGAGCTGTGCTCCGGATAAAGCAGCTTGCATAAACCGCTCGCGAACGACGGGATAGATCGCCTTGCCGGTGTGCCCTTTGTAATTAACCAGTGCCCAAAGACACCCTCTCCCGCCGAAATCAAAGAACACGGTTCGCCGGGTGTGTAGCCAAACCTCACGTGGCCTTTTCCAGGACCAGGCATGGTGGCCACGGTGCGATCCCTCAAGGGCCTCAAACTCCTTGCCGTGGAAGAGCTCCATGAGGTCGCGCGTGGACGTTCGGGCATCCAAATCCGCCCGACGAAAGTACCCAAGCCACGAAGCTGCTTGAGCCCCAAGGATCGGCATAGCCAACTGATATTCCTCAAGCTGGGGATGCTCGGGGGCAGGCAGAGCAACGCCGATGTTGATGTGATTGCGAAAACTCTCACCATTGACGACCCAGATCATCCTCTCGCCATAGAACTGCTCTCGACTTAGCATCTCGTCGAGCGGCATTGGAGAGTTCTGGAGCTCAATCACAAGATCATCAGGGCGCCTGATATCAGCCACATGCTTTTCCCCGGTGGCTTCGTCAATGCGAACGTTCTCACGCCACTCGAACGGAAATAGCTCCTTCCAAGCCTTGTGCCATGGTCCTTCATTCTCCATCCAAGGGTCGCAATGACGCCGGCCGGCATGCGCCCAATGCCAGCGAACGATCGGCCCACACTTCGCCTGAGCTGGCGCCCCACACCTCTCACAAACTCCCTTCAACCCAGGAGCAGGCGGCAGTCGCTGCCCATCAACAACTGCTACATCCATTGAAGCCATGCGATTTACTCCGGGCGTTTGTCCAGGGGAGCCTGACGGCCACCCGTGGGGTTACCGCCGCGAATAAAAAACCCCGCTGTCGGCGGGGTTGTTTTTTAAGGGGTCGGGCCCTTCATAGCGTCGGTGGTGGCCTTGATGATCTCTTTGGCCGCCTCGACGCTGATGGGCAGAGTCGCCTGCGGTTCATCCTGCTCAGGCTTGGGCCTGTGGTGGAAGTACCTAAGCAATGCGATCAGTAGAAGCGTCGGAACCGTTGAGAGGGACACGATGATGGGGATGTCGCCAGTAGTATGCGGCCTCACCGAAGCAAAGAAATACCAAGCACCGGCCGTTACTCGAATGTTGCCGAAAAATACGAACCCCAACAGTGACACATAAAAAATGATGATAAGGCTGACGGTGACGGTGGTGAGGCGCTTCTCCCACCGAAACCGCCAAGCTTCTTTCCGAAGGTAGTCGCTGATCAGCCCAGGATTTTCAGCTTCACCGAGGGACAGGTCGTCGCTCGAATCAGTCATAGCAGGCCGATCGCTTTCAGCCGGAACTCCATCGCGGCAGTAGACACTCCGAAGGTCTGCGCCAGTCTGGAGATGTCGTTAATTCGTTGCTCAAGGACCATATGCTTGACCAACGCCGCCGGCATAAGTAGTGCGGCCGCGAATCGATTTGCAGCGACCTCTTTGGGGTCACGTGCCCTGGCACTGAACTGCTCCGTCGTGTCTCGAGGTGCGTCAAGGTCGCCATGGACGTGGTGCCCAATCTCATGGGCAATCGTAAACCGCTGCCGCACTGGGGCATCGGTAAAGTTATAGGTGATCAGAGGGCGCCCCTCGCGATAGGAGTAATGCCCACTTTCATTGGGACGCCAGGTCGCAGGATCAAAGGGAGTCAGAGCCTTCACCTCGATTCCCATTGCTTGCGCTATGGCCTGAGGATTTACCGGCAACCTTCCATCCCAATGGGCCTGAAGGACGTCCGCGGCAGTGCGATATACCATGTCGACCTCCTGTGTCAGTTGGGTTGGTTCATCAAAAATGAGGCGCGATTCTGCCTAAGTCAAGGCTTTGGGTCAAATTTATGTTGACACCGTAGTCATGCCTCGTTCTATCAGCATACAACAATGAACTGTTTATTTATACAGCCATTTAGGCCATACACATCTCATCCACAATGAAACCTGAGAAATTGCTTGGGCTGGCGCTGGGCGGCGGGCATTGTGGTTTTCGTGTGGTCATTCGAGCCGTGGCGCGCCGGGCAGGACGCTACTGGCAGGCTGCAATACCGTGGAAACCAAAGTGGAAACCTTGGCCAGCCCCTTGATCTGGCCAAGGTTCGCAGGTCATCGTGGATCACGTATAAACTGTGAGTTTCATGTCGGTGGCTACCACCAGATATTCTGTTTCGGAGAGCCGATTTACAGCTCCGCCTCCTTGGAGCTGAAAACGCTCAAGTCCCGGCGTATGCCGAATCTCGCCGCTCAATAATCGTTCTGTAATTACATCTTGAAAAACCTGGATCTGGTAATCCAGGTTGTCCGGCCCTACCGCGACGATCTGCCCTACGTACTGTTCAGCCATGTTGAAGCCTCCGTGAGTTTGAACAGCAACAATAGCCGCTGTTCGGCCATGTGCTGAAAAACCATGATGGCTCCGGGGTTCGCGCCATGATGGTTGCGAACCTCTGTGCGAACCTGCCCAACATCAGCGCCAGAATGGGTACCAGCAGCGCGTACCTGGCTGCGTACGTATAGTTGGGGATGGCTTACGCTCATTGTGACAGCTCATCCCAAATACCTAAGGAGTTTCTGGATGGACGATAAACACGGCGAATTACTCGACGGTCTTGATTGGTACTGGTCTCGAAAGGTGGAGGCTTACCGAGGTTTTGAGTCGCTGAACGCCTCAAATTTCGCCGCTAATGCTCGTCAATACTTCGGTGAATATTTCCTTTATCTCGTTAGCGCAATGGAGATCCTGATCGACTTCGACAACTCATTTAATGACTACATGGTGGCTACACTTGATGGGTATGGCGGACACTCGGGAACAAATAACTTCCAGTACCTTCGACTCCTTCGCCACGCCATGATTCATAGAGGTGCGAACCTAACAAGCGTGGGTGTCGACGTGAATGGCACCACTTGCCCTCTTGCTCCACCGATACTAACTGCGAGGGGAGGAAGGTCTTTCTCGCGATTTTCACCTTTTCTGACTGTCATTATCTTTTTCTGCGAAGCCAAGATCGGTCCAGCTATTGAAGACTTCATGGCGCGCAAGCATTTGTGGGATAGAGACCCAGCCAAATCTCTTGAAGTGGCACTGCAAATGGTTAGGTCTATGGAGCACTGCTCAGAAAAAAATAAACTACACATTGAAAAAATAATGAACGAGCAGGCAGCAAATGGCGGTTTGCCATTCAACACATTCCAAGAATTGCGTGACTCGTTGAAATCTGGCGTTTCGACGGAAAATGATGTGCAAGGTCTGCTTAGCGAGTCGGAGGCATGGTGGGCGCATTACAGAAGCCACCTATAATTGTCCCCGTACCTGCAATCAATGCAGTAGGAGTCTAACCTAGACACCTACTGCCGGAATCAGAATCAACCTAGCAAAACGAATACCCGAGCCAACGTGTCGAGACGAGGCCAGACGTTGACAAATGTTGACAAATGTTGACATGGGAACGGCCCCGGCCGCTGCCAGAGACCTCGCCCAGGTAGCAAATGTTTGTGCCTGGCCGGGGCCGGCCAACCTCGCAGCCTGTTAACAATAGTCAAGGCTATGTGCTGGCGCGGGGAGTGCGCGCCACTGCTCAGTACCCATGCCCAGACTGGCTACAAGGTGTGGTTACCAGCACTGGTTACCACTTTTCTCAGGCTGCCATGGTCACCAGTTCAGCGAGACAGGCGATATGGCCTAAGTCGGACTATGCCGTCTGCTGGCCTAGTAGGCTGTGGGCGTGACAGTGATGCCTCCAGGGGTGACCGAAAGGCGTCGTCTGACCGATTCGCCAAGCTTCAAATCAACTTCGGATTCAACTAGCCCGCCGCCTCCACAAGCGGCGCTCGGCTTGGCGCCTATAACGTGCTTGCCCGGGGCCAGCCCGAACCGAGCAATCTCGCCAGTAGCAAACTCGGCGGCCAAAGTGCCATCGATGTAGAAGCGATGGTTACACCCGGCTCCAAACATTCCGCTATCCCGAGTCACAACCAACTGGGAGCCTCCCTTGGAGCTGAAAGCAAAGAGCCTTGATGGGGGGACGGGATCTGCATCGCCAGCGGAAACAGGGGAAGTCGAGCACCCTGACAATAAAACGCCGACCAGCCCCGCCATCAAAACTCTTTGCACAGTTCTTTCTCCCCTCAAAAAGATGAATGTACCACTGGTGGGGGCTACATCTGGTCTTCCGCGTAGATCCCGGCGCTGATTACTGCCCCACCCCAGCGCCGGTGACCAAAGCATAGCGGCACCGGGTTGCCGCTGGCGGTGGTGTTCTTCGCGCTGCCGAAGGCATAGCCCGGAGTATTCTCGGGGGCGGCGCTGGTCTTTAGGCCCTTAGCTTGGGGGCTGAGCATCTGGATGACGCCGCCTGCTGTGGAGGCTACGCCAGTAGCGATAAGGCTTGCGCCAAGCGGTGTGGTAGAGCCAAACGAGAATGCGCCCACTATGACCAGCGCAATGCCGACAACTGTCTGGAGCAAGCCGGCGCGCTTGCTCCCGCAGATCACCGGAATAATCCTGATCTCGCGACAGCCGCCCAGGCCGAACTCTTCTTCGCCAACATTCCTGCCGTTTCGGAACACCGCGAAGTCCAGCCCCTTCGATCGCGCATCCGCGAGGTCTTTCAAGAAGCCAGGGTGATTAACATCTATCGCTCTCATCGCTTCACGGGTGTCGCCATGGTCGGAAAGAAGGTACGGGTGCTCCCTTCCATATTTCCTCCCGAGAAAGCCGCCAAGCTTGATGATGGTTCGCGGGTTGTATTCGATTGCCAATGCGGCCATTAGAAAGCCTCCTGAGCTGGGTTAGTGGGAGACGGAACATTGAGCCGGCAAGCCAGCAGAGAGCGCGACATGCGAGCTTGGTCGCGGATCAGTTGTTCCCGCTTCGGATCTGGATTCCATGTCCCGCAGTGGCAGACGGAATAAGCCCTAGCGCCGCGGAATGTGCCGCGGAGCAAATCAGCAGAAATTCGGGCTTCGTCCTCGGTGAAGAAGGGACCGTCGATTTCGACGTGCTTACCATCCCGGACATAGCGCACATCCCACACGTCGTAACCGCTGATGGCCTTCGAATTGTCGGCGAAGTCGGTGGCCTTGCAGGCCTCTGTGAATCGTTCTTGGAACGTGGTCATAGATCGGTTTCTCCTTGGTATTGATCGTTCATGGATCTCTCTCGCATGGGCGCCGCTGGCGCTGGTCATGGGCTGGTGCCCGGTGGTGTTGCTCTATGTCGCGCCACGTTTTCGCGCAGTTGCGTTTCGTGGCGCGGCCTATCCAATCAAGTTGCAGAGAATTGCCTCAGACTCCGCCATGTCGTCGCGTTGGCTGGCGATCAGGTAGCGGAACACCGCCAGCGCTTCGGCCTTATCACGGGGCCGGATCTGCGCCAGCAGGCCGAACACAAACCAGTCCCGTGCTGTTGCATCGGGCGGCCCGTCGCTGGCGTCCCGGTCCGCGGCGTGGCGCAGGCGGTAGAGCTGATCCCAGTAGCCCAGCTCGTATAGGCAATCCGCCAGGGTGTGCGGCAGCAGTTCAGGGTGGGCGTTGAACCTGGCGGCTACCTGGCCCTTATCGAAGTCACCGAATTGGCCGGTAGCCTCCAGCCCGCGCAGCGCCTAGATGCAGAACGTTTCCGCCGCGGTGTCGGCCAGCAGGTCGTCACCGAAGCGGGCGGCGCCTTCCAGCCGAAGCTGGTGCTGCCCAATGGCCCGAATGGCCAGCGCCTCGAGGTCAGCGAAGCCGAACGACGACATGGCAGCGAACAGGTGACCGGGGTTGGCGGCCACCAGGTAATCGCGGTAACGCTTCTCCAGCACATCGAGCGGCGTCCTGATCTTCTTGGCGCCCTCCATGGCCCGGTCAATCAGAGCGGTCTGGCCGGTACTGATGATCGAGCGCAACCAGAGCACCGCATCCACCTCCTTATCCCCGGTCACGACCTCCTGCGGCGGCAGCTCGGGCACGCTCGGCAGGGTCTCGGTGCTGGCGCTGATCGGCAGCAGAGTGAACATGGCGCGGTGCTGCTCGTTGTCGCGGAATGCCCCGGAGCGTGAAACCAGGGGCTTCACCGTTCCCAACGGCAGGCCCGTCGCTTCGGCCACTTCGCGCAGCGAGTGACGGCGGCGCAGGTCCAGCACCAGGCGGCGCTGCTCATCTGAAACCCGCTGTTTCGCCTTCGCGGATGAATCAGGGTGTTTCGCTGCTGGCTTGGTCATGGCTCACACCACCCTCAGTTTCGGTGGCAGCTTCGGCCCGAATGGCGCCCCGGGTGCGAATGGATCAGGCAGCACGCCATCGGGGCAGTCCCTGATGAAGTCCGCCATCGCCGCATGGCAGGCGTTGAACAGCGGCGCGTCATTCCACTCTTGTGCCCGGCGTTCTGCGCTGTCCTCCAGCGCATGGGCGAACACCAGGTCTTCCAGGCTGGTGACGCCCTCCCGCCTGGCCTGCTCGCGCTCAACGGTGTTAACGCTCAGCAGGTCGCACATACGGTCGAACCCCAGGGCGCCGGCCAACCCGTCATGGTCGAACAGCAGTGATTGGCCGAACCCGGCCAGCGCGGCCACGGCCTTGCTGCGCTCGTCCTCTCGGTGCTCCTGTGCCTGTTGCTCCAGATCGGCAATGGCCTGGCGGGTGAACGGTAAGAACGCTTTCAGCTTGCCCGCCTGGCGGCGCATGGAACGTCGCTCATCGCGGACCGAATCGAGGTTGCGGTTGATGTTGCGGCAGATGCGCCGGGTGGTGATGAGCTGCGTGTTGGCGCTGGCCCCTGGCTTCAGGGCGATGTCGCACAGGCGCATGGTCTGTGTGGGCTTCATGGGTGGGCCTCCATGGGCGTCTTGTCGTAGGCGGTGCTTAGCTCGGCACCGGTCGCGCAATGGCGACCACCAGGCGCATAGCAGCCCCGGCAGGTCATAACGTGGTTGATGTACCGGTCACGGGCCTGGCGCCACTCGGGCGTGGCATTGGCGGCGTTGGTGTACGGGCTGGACGGCAATTGCGCGGGCTCAACCAGCGCCAAGCGCGGGCGATCCTGGGCGCGTTTCTCCACGGATGGTTTGCCAGCGCCAGCAACGTTCGGCGGCATGTGATTGAGCAGGTCGGCAAGGAGGCTCATGGCGTCACCTCTCCCTGATTTCCACAACGCCCAAATGTGTCTGTGAAAAAAATCGGGGGGAACGGGGGAACGCGGGGAACGCTCAGGGTTTCCGGGGCCTCCAGCGGGGGTACGTGTTCCCCACCCGAAAAACTGGGGAACAGTGATAACCAAACGTCAGGAACAGCACAGGTGCTTATATTCAAAAACATGTTTGTGTTCCCCCTGTTCCCCAACACTTCAATAAGGGGGAACGGCTACAGCCCCCGGATTTACTGGCTGTTCCCCCGTTCCCCCTGTTCCCCACGTTTTTAGGTTCCTGTGGATTCGGGCATTGGCGTTGGGTGGTGATGGCGGTCATAGGCCACCGCCTTCGCTGTCCATGGCGTCGGGGTCGATCACATACAGGCGGGCAGACCCACCAGCAGGCAGGCGGTATTTCTTGGTCCTGCGGCTGTCTCTGTCAGTGTCGTGCTTGGCGATTGCGCCAGCGCCCTCCAGCGCTTTCACGACACGCGCCAATCCGTGCCCATGGGCTGCCTCGGTCAGCGCGGACTTGTTGAACAGGTACAGACGCTTGGCGCCGACCACCTCCCAGTAACCGGCACGGTTGAACACCTTGGCGTCTGGCGTTTGGTCTTCTACGTCCGAAAATCGGCTGCTGCCGTGCTTGTCGATGAAGTCGAGGATGCCCGCCAGGATCTGGCGATCCTCGGCATTGCCCCCACCCACCCGACTCAGCCACTCTCCGTACAGCAACTGGCAGTCGGCCAGAGCGGTGCCCGGCGTCCAGGGCAGCAATCCATAGGCAATGGCCATTTCGCCCGCCAGCGCGATCACCGCGAAGCGATCCGCCACCCGCCCGGCCTGGGCGTTGTCTTCGACGAACTGGGCGCGGATACCGGCGAAGTCCTCCAGCAGGCCGGGGCGGTCATCGCTGGCCAGCAGTTTCTCCACGAATGCTGGCCCGATATGCCCGTGGTTTGCTCCTACGGCCACAGTGAGCTGGCGGTGGAAGTCGGCGCCCTCCAGGCCGTGCAATTCGTCAAAGGCGCGGTGTGTGCGGGTGCCGGCGTTCACGTCCACCATGCGCAGCTCAGCACCAGCATGGGCGGCGTTACCGCTGATGGCCGCGTGCTCAGATAGGGAGCGCTCGCCGCTGGATAGCGCGAGCAGGCGCCAGCTCAGTTTCCCGCGGGCTTCCCGGTCACGGGTCATGGTGCCCTTGCCCTGGCCGTTGGCGAGCGAGTAGGCCATCTCCTGTACGCGCTTGGGGTCGGCCCGCTTGATCTCGTCCAGAGGCAGCATGGTGTCGTTGCGGCTTGATGCCTCGATCTCCAGGCCGCCCTTGGTCATATCCCATGACGCGGCGAATATGCCTGGGTCGCCCCATACCGATGAGCCGATCAACTGCGCCAGCGACTTGCCGCTGGAGCTGTCGCCCACCAGGTGAACGCCGCCACCCAACACGCCCACCAGGCTCAGCAGCGGGCCTGCGAGGGCGCAGCCGATAGCCAGGGTCAGCACCGGGTTTCCCTCGCACTTGGCCGCGACGTCGGCCTTCCAGCCGTCCAGGCTACCGCGCACGCTGAACAGGTTTTGGCCCTTGGCGCTGGCCTGATAGCGCACTTTGTCGCTGCCAATGGTGCGTCCAGGCAGCACAAAGGCGCCCGACTCATGCCAGCCGGGGCGGCAGGTAGTGGCAAACACCTCTGCAGGGCGCTGGTCCAGCAGGTACTCCATGAACTGACCGCGCTTCTTCAGGGCGATGATGACGCCCATGCCGAACAGCGTCCGCCTGGCGTCCTCACCGCTACCGCCGAACACCTCCATAGGAATGATCCACTCCTTGGGGCCGCTGTCGGTGAGCAGGCGCAGAAACCGGCCCTCGCTGCCGTCGTCGCTGTTGGTGGTGCGAGCGGCGACGGTCACGGGTGTGGCGATCCACTCGTCAGTGATCGGGCGGTCGGCCTTGTCGTCGTCGCCGTCATCGTCACTGGCGCTGCGCTTGAAGCCGTGCCAGTACACGCCGGGCTTGAGCCTGCGGCCTTTCTCATTGGTCACCCAGTGCTCATAGACGCCCCAGCACGGACGATCAGGCTCGACCTTGGGCGCCTCTGGGCGCAGGTTGATGACGTTGTTCTCAGGCGGGCGCATGGCGGCACCTCCAGGCGGCAAGGTCGTTGAAGTCGGAAAGGGTCAGCGGCGCATCGGCTGGCCACTCGGGGAAGGTCACCAGGCCACCACACGCGGCCGCGGCTTCATGGGCGGCGGCGCGCCCAGGGTTGCCCTTGCCTTCGGCTTCGGTCTGGCGGTCGTCGTCGCCGGCGACGATGATTTCTGTGCCGGGGTAGTCGGCCCGTAGCGCCAGCGCCACCGGTTTCAGGTTTCCGGCGTTCATCGCACAGGCGACGGTGTAGCCGCTTTCGTGAAGCGTGGCACCCGTGGCCCAGCCTTCGCAGATGCACAAAGGCTTGCCCGGTGTGATGCGTCCCAGTGGCGAATAGGTGCCCTTAATCCGACCGCCGAACAGAAAGCGCTTTTCGCCGTCCGGGGCGATCCGTTGGAGGTTGACTAGCACGCCCCGGGCATACAGTGGGATCAGCAGGTCGTGACCACGCTGGCGCAGGCCATGGGAACGAATGTCCTTGGCGACCAGGTACGGGTGGTCAGGATCAGCGCGGCGGGCGTCACGCCACCAACGGTGAGCCAGATTCGCCGCTTTGAGCTGGCGCCGCTGCCGTTCGGCCTCCCGCTGGCGCCGGGCTTGCTCGATGCGCTGGCGCACCTGCTCGGCTTCGCGGGCGTCCACCGGCTCACGGCTACACCAGGTGCTGGTGCCGCCCGTCTTCCAGCTCCCGAACGCACCCGAGGCGATGCCATCGGCAAACAGGCAGTACCAGCCGTTTAGGGTGCCAGACTTGTCGCCGGGGACGTGGAAGCGGTGAATGTCGCCATCGCCCAGGGGCAGCCAGTCGAGCAGCCCATAGACCGACTGGAGCGCTTCACGGAAAAGGATCGTGGCGTCGGTCATGCGGCCCCCTGCGGCGGCGTGAAACGCTGGGCCAGCCGTTCCAGTTGCTGGGTCAGGCGCTCCAGCTCAGGGCAGTGACGGCCTGCGTCACCCTCGGCAAGACGCAGCTCCAGGAAGCCCACCAGGGTTTCCACCAACAGCGCATAGCTGGCGCTGTCGATGTGAGCGCCAGCAGTAGGTGGGCCACCGGCACCCTTGCGGCGAATAGGCGTGACCTTACTCATGGCTCCCACCCTCCCGATCAGCGCCAGCAAAGGCCCGGCATACCTGGCCATTGTTCACCGCGTGCCAGTAGGTCAGTTCGTCCAGCGAATCGACGAGGCAAGCCGTCACCATGGCGTCAGCGCTACGCAAAACAACGCGCCCGCACTCGGCATCGGCCTGGCTGAGGAACGGCCCGAGCAAAGCCCTAGAAGCCTTGAAATGAGTCACGTAAAACAGCTCGGTGGCTTTCTTCAGGCAAGCCGATCCCGGCGGCGCTGAAGCACCGTTTTGAAGTTTCATAGTGTTACTCCCCGTCGAAGTCTTTAGGCGTGAAGCGTTCGGCGCCGTTGCGTACTACTCGCAGGCCAAGTGCGGCAGCCCTCGCCAGGGCGTCTGCAAAGCCCAGCTCTAGATTGGTCGTACGCCCGCCCATGCCAGCAATAGCAAACCTGATGGCCTCATATGCTGCGGTCTCATCGTTGGCCGCCAGTTCGGCAATTTCACTGTCGAAAAAGGCGATGCCCTTTTCCCAGTCAGCTGCGACACCAGGGTTGTTGCGCGGCCAGTTGACCATCCGCCCGCAATCGTCCCGGCTTGTGAAAGTGAGATCTTCGCGACAAACGATGGGAGCTTTAATCACGGCATTCACAGGTCACCCCCTTTCTCAGCGATCACACCTTCCAGCATTTCGGCCCAGGCCATGGCGGTGTGCTGCGCTATCGCGGCGGTGACACGGGCCACGATGACGGGGGTGGCGGGCGAGGCAATGACGGCAAGCGCCAGGCTCAGCAGTACAAGGATGCCTTGCACCTCGCGCAGATCGTCGTGGGTGTCGTCGGGCATCTGGATAGGGGGATTCATGCGGTAGCCCTCCCGTCCATGTCAGCGCACTTGCCTACGACGCCATACGAGGCGCCCAAGTGGCGGTGCTTCCAGCAGAAGTTGGCGCTGAAGATGCGGATCTGCTCAAGGTGGCGGGCAACGTCAGAGGCGATGGTGTTTTCCTCCCGACACAGCAGCGGGTCTAGCAGCGGCAAGAGGATGCGCTCCAGCCTGTCGAACTCTTCGCGGGCAAAGTTCATTGAACTCATTGCGTGGGCGTCGAGGACCGCTTTAGGTAGCACCTCACCTTCAAGGATTGCAGCGTTTGGGAAGCAGCTCATTGGACACCCCCGACACAAGCCGCGTTCTTGAAGTGCTTCAGCAGCGCGGCACCTGGGCGCGATTGGTGTTGGCACTCCACCAGCATGGCTCTGACGTCATCCGATACACGCAAGGCTTCATCCAGACCGTCCAAAGAGCACTGGCAACGCTCTTGAATGCTGATTGAAGCGTCGGGGAAATCTGAATGCAGCAAGCTGGCTATGGCGGAGGCTGAGCTGCGGCCAATAATTGCTGGAAGACGAAATGGCTCCTGGCCCGGTACGTTGATCACGACCCAGCATTCGATAAAGCCTGGAACGGCACCGGCTGCGCGGAGAGCATGAGTCATCTGGCACCACCTTGCGCTTCAAGGGCGCGGGCAATCTCTACGTGATGGCTGTAGCGTGCGAGGCGGACGGAAAGGGACGAATTTGCACGGAGGGCGCTCAGGGCCATACGGCGGTGAGTAAGGGCGCGGAGGCGGGCAGGAATACTCATTTGGCACCACCCTTCAGCCAGAAGCTGCGATAAACGTCATAGCTTGCATCGTTGAGACCAGGGACGAATCGCGTGGCCAGCGTCTTGCTGACTTCGCCCTCAAGAGTTGCAGTGATACGGCCCAGCTCGTTTGCGGAGGAATAGCGCAGTAACGTCTTCAATAGACGCGAGCAGTAGGCTTTCTGATGTTCTGGGGAAATTGCGGACGGATTGAGGGCGTGCATGGGTGGAGCTCCTTCTGCTGTCGAGGAGCTGCCACGATCCTTCCTACGGGATTGGGTGGCAGCTGTGCACGGGGTAGGAATACCGGGGCAAAAGGAACCCGGCCAGGCCGAAGCCTGCCCGCACACAGCCGCCATAACACGGAACTGCAGGCGAAAAAAAACGCCGGCAGTAGTGATCTGGGCGCTGTTGCGCCTTTTGCTCATCGGGTTCCTACGCCCGGCCGCTGAATTTGCAGCGACGGGCAAACCATACCGAGCAACACGACTGCCTGCAATAGAAAATATCGACCGGTCATCTTCTGTCTTGAGCGCCAGCATCATGCGACTTCACTCCTGAGGTGTTTAGCGCGCAGGCTCTGGACGTAGCCCAGCAGAGCCTTTTTACGGGCTTTGAAGTCTTTCCCCTGGCCGATCAGCAGCACGTCGCGGATCTCGATGAGCGAGACCAGCAGAAGCTCCTCAGCGCTGAGCTGATCACGATTACGGCCGGCGAACTGCCCTGTGATCACTTGGTTGATCAACCGGGCTTCGTTGATGAAGTGGTGGCGCTGTGGCGTTTTGCCGTGCTCCTCACAGGAGATGGCCAGGGCGTCACACAACCCGCGATAGCCAACCGCGGACTGCAGGCGGGCCTGCTGCCAGTTGCCTTGACCACTGCGCAGCAGCGCATCGATCTGCTCGTCACACCAGACGGCAAAGTCCACAGAGAGCCACCGGGCAAAGACAACCGCCAGCTTCGGGTGAAGCCAAGTGCCGCCGTAGCGGCCGCGCTTGGTTCTGACCAATTCCGGGAATTTCCCGGTTTTAGAAATGGCTGCCAGGTAAGAGGCCGTGTCGGGCAGGCGCAGCCACTCATGTGGCTCCTTGCCGAACCGCTCTGCGATCTCGGTGGCATGCAGCCAGCCATCCACGTCGAAGCGCACGGCGCGGCCCTGGTAATCGAACGGAATGATCTTGGCTGTCATGCTGCCACCTTCTGAGCAGGGTCAGCGCTCAGGAAGTAGGTGGCCACGTTCTGGTGCTCGCGGCCGTGGTCGTCCTTCAGCGTGCTGAGGTTGGTGACGATATTGTGACCCTTGGCCCGAAGTTCGGCGATGCGCGCTCCTGGGCGCAGGATGTTCAGCAGTGTGATGGCCTGAAAGGTGTTGATCGAACCATGCTGGCGCAGGTGTGCGAGAAGACGGATGCGTTGTGCGCTGCCGCTGGTATCATGTACCTGGATATTTTCGTGGCTGGCCTGTTGGTCGGCCTTTTTTTTGCTCATTAGGCGGCCACCTCGCGCAATGCGATGCGCTGGCGAACCCAGGTCTGAACCTCGGCGAGCACAAAGCCCACCGGTGAACCACGCGACTTACTGTTGCTCAGCGATACCGGACGTGGAAAGGTCGGGTCATCCTTGAGACGCTTGTAGACGGTGGCACGGGCCAGACCGGTGATGGATTCGACCTCGGGAAAGCGAATTATGGTGTTGGCTGGATCGAACTGGAGAGTGGTAGTACCTGGAATTGGGCTGATGTTGCTCATGTCTGTATCCCGTTGTTGGTGGCGACATGAGCAAATTTAATGGGCTGAACGGACTAAACTGAAGTCACTGGAAATAGCTATTTTTCTTCCGGATCGATGACCCGAAAAATCGTTCCCGGTATCACATCACTCGCCTCGTCCGCCGGAACCGATATGACATATCCTTAATCCGGAATGGTTTCGTCCAATATCAATGCCGATGTACCTTTCTCCCGGCCACTCTTCGCCTCCTCTACGATCTGTCCTATGTATTTCTCAAGTCTGGCAGTCGCGCTTAGCAAGCGAACCGTTTCTTGCGTAACACACTGACTAACCAATGGTTTCACAGATTTTCGCACGCGTTCAGCCATGTCAACATCCCTATCCTCAAGTTCAATTGACTCGGGCGGAAACAGCGCATTGGCAAGTTGGTTGTTTGTATAACGAAACCCTTTAATTTCTGCCCACTGGCATAAATCGAAAGCGGCCAAAATTTTATACTTTTGCCACTTTTGAAAATCCTCATCGCCAATAGGCTTCTTGAATCTTTCACTCATCTCACTGCGGACACCTGCGAGCCACACGCTGAAGGCCAGCTTAAGTGTCTCATCATCATTATCAAGGTCTACCGTAATTGGAACACCATGACAAAAGTGAGGCGCAAACCATCCTACTTTCTCCAGCGCACCTGCCTTCAATGAGTCTCCGCTCTCATAGATTCCTAATGCTTCATCAAATACCGACCTAGGAACTTGTTTCCCTACGACCGAACACACTTTCTGAAATAGGGCTTGCCATGACTCATCCTGAGACCAAGACGCTGAAATCACGGCCAAATCGGCAGCAATCATAGGCCTCACAGGAAATGGGTCGGTATGCCTCTCGGCCAGGCCAAACTGCTCCGGGATTCTCCCTCCAAAATAACGGAACATCTCTTCCTGTTCTGCTAGGTCACGGAAAAGCGGCTTAACACTCAAGTAGTCGGCACGCATAGAAATGCATACTCCCCATTGGTCGCGGGAGAGAGGTTCTTGATAGACCTTTATGTCAAACCAATCAGGTATTTCAGCTTTGGCCACTTTCGCCTCCCATGGCGAGCACCCCATAAATAAATTGGCTGGTCAAGCGGATGGGAACTCCACTTTTCGCTCCACCGAGCTAGACCATCCGACACCGTTGCCTACATAGATACTGTGTATCCGAACAGTGGTGGCATTCAGTCTATATCTGTCTACGAATACAATGGAAGGCCCGCATCAGGCCCTCTTAATCGGCACTACGTTGGCAGTCGTGTCAGCACTATGCGCATAGTCGTATGGCGTAACGTGCTTCTCGCGGTTCGCTTCGAGGTAATCAGCCCACCACTGAACCATCAGTCGGCGCTCCTCGATGTATTCGGCCTTGTGGATGTAGGCGGCACGCACGCTGTTGCGCTCCTGGTGGCTCATCTGGCGCTCTACCGCGTCCTTGCTCCACAGTCCCGACTCGACAAGTGCGGAACAGGCCATGGCCCTGAACCCGTGGCCGCACACCTCGGTTTTGGTGTCATAGCCCATGCGCCGCAACGCCTTGTTCACCGTGTTCTCACTCATGGGCTTCCAGTGGTTGCTGTCGCCAGCGAACACCAGGTCAAAGCGCCCAGTGAGCTGTCGCACCTGCTCGAGCGTGGACAAAGCCTGGCGACTCAGCGGCACTAGGTGCGGCGTGCTCATCTTGGAGCCGCGATGCGAGTTCTTCACGCCCTCGATCTGCTGGCGCTCGCCAGGGATCTCCCACATGGAGCGGCCGGTGTCGATCTCTGGCCAGCGAGCAAACCGCAGCTCACTGGACCGGATGAAGACCAGCAGGGTGAGCTGTGTTGCCAGCCGGGTCAGCGGGCGACCGGTATCGCTATCGATTCTTTGCAGCAGCTCAGGCAGACGATCCAGCGCCAGCGCAGGTCGGTGGATTGTTTTGCGCGTTGCGGTGGCGCCCTGCAGGTCCACGGCCGGGTTCGTGTCTATATGGCCATGCTGGACGGCCATGCGCATGATCCCTGTCATGTACTGCCGCAGCCGGCTGGCAGTATCCAGAACTTCACGCTTCTCCACGGCCTTGAGCGGCGCTAGAAGGTCGCGGGTCTTCAGTCCAGCCACCGGGCGCTGGCCCAGAGCCGGAAGCAAGTAAGTTTCGATCCGCCGCCAAACCGTCGCGGCATGGCCTGGAGACCATTTCTTCGAACATGCCTCGTGCCAATCCTTGGCCAGCACGCCAAAGGTGTTGGCCCTTGCATTCGCCGCCTCGATCTTTCCTTGCCTGGCGTTCTCGATCGGGTCTCTACCGTGCGCCAGCAACTCCAGCGCTTCGGCACGGCGCTCCCGTGCGGCCTTTAGGGTTAACGCTGGATAGTTGCCGAAGGTGGCAAGTCCTTCCCTGCCATCCGGCCGCTTGAACTTCATGCGCCAGATCTTGCTGCCGTTCTTCTTGACCAGCAGGAACAGACCCTGGCCATCGAACAAGGTGTAGTCCTTGTCCCGCGGCCTGGCGGCCTCGCATTTGGGGTCTGACAGGGGGGTAACGGTGCGTGCCATAGGTATACGTTTTCTCGTCGAACCGGCGTATACCCTAACGTATACCTAAAACAGGTATATGCCTAGAGACAGAACGAGACAGGCAGAAACGAGAAAGCCCGCACTTGGCGGGCTTTTCAGGGGTTTCCGTATACATGAGGAGACGTATCGGAACAGCTAGATGGTGCCGGAGACAGGAATCGAACCTGCGACCTTCGCGTTACGAGTGCGCTGCTCTACCGACTGAGCTACACCGGCGTGGCGATAACGCTACCACTGCAGGATCGCTTACGCAAATCACTGTTTATTAACAGCAATTGCTTCTGTTTCAGAGGGCTTTGCAGCCTGCCGGGGCGAGGTCTTCGTTGAGGGTGCTGGTGCAGGCCCAGCCGCTTGCGGCGCGGGTCAGGGTGATGGTTTTGTCGGTGGCGATGGCCGGGGCGTCGATCAGGGTGCAGACGATGCGGCCCACGCCCGTGGCCGCGGTGCCGCTGGCGGCAATGGCGCAGTGGGCGGTGCGCTCCTGGCCGCCCAGGGCGGCGACGTTGGCGATATCTTTACCTTCGTTCAGGCGCAGGTCGAAGGCGGTCTTGAGCGCAGAAATTTCTACCAGGGCCGCCGTGGCTTTGGTGCGGACCTGGCTGTTGGTGTAAATCGGTAAGGCGATGGTCGCCAGAATGCCGATGATCGCCACCACGATCATCAGTTCGATCAAGGTAATACCGCGTTGCCCTTTCATGGACACTCTCCCTCACAAAATCAGTTCATGCCGGCCGCAGTGGTGCGGCGCCAGCAGGCGCGCCAGTAGGCCCGAACAGACACCTTTTGTCACCCCGTGACAGTCATTCGGTCGCTCTGGCTCGACTACTCTAGTGGGCGGCGGGCAACCCTGCTCGCCACTCGGGGCCTGGAGCTGTTACCAGGCTTGTGCAAGGCAGCGCAACAAGGATGTGGCGATGACCGAAAGCAACCGGATGTACAGCTGGCAAGGCACCAACGCCCAAGGTGCCTTGATCAGCGGCCAGAGTGCGGCGCGCAGCCCGGCGTTGATCAGGGCGCAGTTGCGCCAGCGCGGGATTCGCCCGGGGCGTATCGCCAGTGTGCGCCCGCCGTTGTGGCAATGGCGGCGGCCACTGGATGGCAAGGCGTTGAGCCAGTTCAGCCGCCAGCTGGCCACCCTGGTCAAGGCCGGGGTGGCGCTGTTGCAGGCGCTGGATGTAGTGGCCCAGAGCAGCGCCAACCCGGCGCTGGCCAGCCTGCTGGGGGCGATCAAGGCCGATATCGCCGCTGGCAGCAGCCTGGCCACTGCGCTGCGCCGCCACCCGCAGTACTTCGATCGGCTGTACTGCAACCTGGTGGACGCCGGTGAGCAGTCCGGCAGCCTGGAGACGGTGCTGGCCCAGGTGGCGGCGCTGCAGGAGCAACGCCAGGCCCTGCGCATGCGGCTGAAAAAAGCCATGACCTATCCTCTGCTGGTGTTGCTGGTGGGCTTTGGGGTGTCGGCGTTGTTATTGCTGGAGGTGGTGCCGCGCTTTCAGTCGTTGTTCGGCGGTTTTGGTGCCGAGCTGCCGGCGTTTACTCAACAGGTGATCGGCTTGTCGCAGTGGTTGGGCGCGCACCTTGGGTGGCTGTTGATAACGTTCGGCGGCGCTTGTGGTGCGCTGGTTTGGGCTTATCGGCACAAGCCTGGGGTGCGTTTGTGGCTGGTGCGCGTGGCCCTGCGCTTGCCGGTGCTGGGCAGCCTGCTCCGGCACGCCGCCCTCGCCCGCTTTGCCCGCACCCTGTCGACCTCGTTTGCCGCCGGGGTGCCGCTGGTGGAGGCGCTGGGGCCGGTTGCCGGGGCCTGTGGCAATCCGCTGTATGAGCAGGCGGTGCACAAGGTGCGCGACGACCTTGCCAGTGGCCTGGCCTTGAACGTGGCGTTGCGCACCAGCGGGCTGTTCCCGGCGCTGGTGGTGCAGATGTGCGCCATTGGCGAGACAGCCGGCACGCTGGACGATATGCTCGCCAGGATCGCCAGCCACTATGAACAGGCCATCGACCACCTGCTCGACACCCTCACGGCCCTGATTGAGCCGTTGATCGTGCTGATTCTGGGGTTGCTGGTGGGCAGCCTGGTGATCGCCATGTACCTGCCAATCTTCCAGCTGGGCAATGTGATCTGACCATGAACCTGTTGAACACCCTGGCCAGCCAGCCACTGATGTACCTGAGCTTCGCCCTGTTGCTCGGGCTGATTGTCGGCAGTTTTCTCAATGTGCTGGTGCATCGCCTGCCGATCATGCTCGAACGCCAATGGCAGGCCGAGGCCCGTGAGGTGCTGGCGTTGCCCAGCGAGGCACAAGCGCCGCGCTTCGATCTGTTTTTACCGCCCTCGCAATGCCCGCATTGCGCACATCGCATTCGCCCGTGGGAAAACATACCGGTGGTGAGTTACCTGGCCTTGCGCGGGCGCTGTTCCGCTTGCCAGGCGCGCATCAGCCCGCGCTATCCGCTGGTGGAGCTTGCCTGCGGGGCGCTGACGCTGTTTGCCGCCTGGCATCTGGGTTTTACCGTCGCGGCCCTGGCGTTGATGGTGCTGAGTTGGGGCCTGCTGGCCATGAGCTTGATCGATATCGAGCACCATCTGTTGCCCGATGCCCTGGTGCTGCCGTTGTTGTGGTTGGGGCTGATCGCCAATGCCTTTGAACTGTTCGTGCCGCTGGAGGATGCCTTGTGGGGCACGGTGGCCGGTTACCTGAGCCTGTGGTCGGTGTTCTGGGTGTTCAAGCTGGTCACTGGCAAAGAGGGCATGGGCTATGGCGATTTCAAGTTGCTGGCCATGCTTGGCGCCTGGGGCGGCTGGCAGATTTTGCCGCTGACCTTGCTGTTGTCGTCGCTGCTGGGGGCGGTGATCGGCCTGGTTATGCTGCGCCTGCAGCGCAAGCAGGCGAGCACGCCGATCCCCTTTGGTCCCTATCTGGCCATTGCGGGCTGGATCGCGCTGCTCTGGGGTGGTCAAATAACCACTTCCTATCTGAAATATTCCGGATTCTGATGACCACCGCTGCTTTCACCCCCTGGATTCTCGGCCTCACCGGCGGCATCGGCAGTGGCAAGAGCGCCGCCGCGCAGCGCTTTGTCGAGCTGGGTGTGCACCTGGTCGACGCCGACCAGGCCGCGCGCTGGGTGGTCGAGCCGGGCCGCCCGGCGCTGGCGAGTATCGTCGAGCGTTTCGGCCCGGGGGTGCTGCTCGAAGACGGCCAGCTCAACCGCGCGGCCCTGCGCGAGCTGATCTTCGCCGACCCGCAGCAACGGCTGTGGCTCGAAGCGCTGCTGCATCCGTTGATCGGCCAGGAGATCTTCAGCTACCTGGCCAAGGCCGAGTCGCCCTATGCGGTGTTTGTTTCGCCGTTGATGGTCGAGTCTGGCCAGTACAAACGCACCGACCGCCTGCTGGTGATCGATGCGCCGCAGGCACTGCAGGTGCAACGTACCCTGCTGCGCGACCAGACCAGCACTGAGCAGGTGCAGTCCATCCTCAAGGCCCAGGCCAGCCGTGAACAACGCCTTGGCCACGCCCACGACGTGATCGTCAACGACCGCGACCTGGCCTGGCTGCATTCGGAGGTCGACCGCCTGCACCACTTTTACCTGACTTTGCGAGGAGGCCAAGCATGAGCCAACCAACGACCGTAGATTGCCCGACCTGTGGCGCCCCTGTGGAATGGAGCGCGGCCAGCGCGTTTAGGCCGTTCTGTTCCGACCGCTGCAAGCTGATCGACCTGGGTGCCTGGGCAGCGGAAGAGCACAAGATTCCGGTTGCACCGGATGCCGAAGACGAGCTGTTCTCCGGCGAGCTCGACCCGCGTCACTGAGGCCTCAGCGCTCGGGGTCGTCCTCCTTCCACGGGGCCTGCAGGTAGCGGGTCCGGTTGAAGGTCTCCAGCCACTCCGGGCAGAACACCACCAGGGCGCTGACCACCATGCCGTTGATGAAGGCTTCGGGGAAGATGATCAGCCACAGGTAGCCGATAAAGTCCTCGATCCACTCCGGCATGACGAACCGCCCGTCCATCCACAGCAACCCCAGCCCACCGAGCAGGCACAAGAGTGCCGACAGCGCCGCGGCAAAAAAGCCTGAACAGAAGATATAGACGAACAGGTTGCGCGGCTGGGCTCGCTCCACCAGGATCGCGCACACCTCGGTGACCAGCACCGGCAGGCCGATCAACAGCAGGCCATTGACCCCCATCGCCGCCAGGTCCTGACGCCCCAGCGCCAGCAGGCCGAGCTGCGCCAGCAAGCCACCGACAATCGCCAGCGGCCAGTCCAGCAGCAGGGTGACGGCGGTCATGCCGATAAAGTGATACGACACCCCGGTGTCGAAGTCGCGGCGTACCAGCCACAGGGCAAACAAGGCGAACACCGTGCCAAACAGCAAGTGCTGGCGCCGGCTGTCAGCGAACAGTTCCAGCCAGCGGGTACGCGCCACCGCCCAGATCAGCACGGGCACATAGGCGACCCAGGCGATAGTCAAGGTCTGGCTGGAAAGTACGGCAGCACTGATCACGGCAAATAACCCTTGTGCGAGTAAGGCAATAGACCTGGGGGCAGTCTACACCTCGGGGCTGGCTTGATCAGCCTCCGCCGGTGCTTTGGGTGCCTCGAACAGGCGGAACACTGCGCCTTCAACCAGCCAGTCTGCTGGCTGGCAGCTCGGGTTGCGCTGCAGCTCGACCACGCTGACGGTGGTCGCCGACACCTGCACATCGGCCCAGGCGCCGTAGCAAGCGAACTCGTTCAGGGTCAGACGCAAGCGGTAATCGCCGGGCATGACGCTGAGCACCTTGGGGTTGAACTCGGCGTAGCTGCGCACGATTTCATCTTCTGCGCCGCGATGGTCGATGAGTTTGACGCTGTAGGGCGCTGAGTCGCCCTCCTTGAGCACTACATAGCGGCCATCCGGGGTGTCGTAAGGCACGGTAGGCGTCCAGAACAAAAAGCCCACGCCGTACACCACCAGGGCACAGACCACCGTGCCGGAACCGAATATGCCGCCCATCTTCACTACGCTCATGTTTCTTCCCTGATATTCACTGAGCCCACAACGGGTGCGCAGTCTAGGCGCTGGCCCGGCGTTGCAGCAATGGCCTTGCAGACATTTCCTGCAAAGCTCAATTGAACGCTAAGCTTGTGCCCATGGACGACTCAGACTACTTGCGCCTGCTCACCATTCAGGCCGAACAAGCCAATGCGTTTCTATCCAATGCCCGTAAATGGGAACGTGAGCGTTGGGTCTGCCAGCGCCTGCTGCAAGGCCTGAATATTCCTTACCGCAGCGAAGATTTTGCCGCCGCCGGGCAAGAGCCGCCTGACGTGCTGTTTCGCGATGCCGCCTTCGAGGTGTTTTTTGTCCTCGATGAGGGCCGGCGCCTGAACGACGAATGGCGCGAAGAGCTGCAGCGCCGGCGCAGTGCCTTTTCGTTGAGCCAGCTGGTGCGCCGCGAGGCCCGGCCACGGCGGATCAGCGCCCAGGAACTGCTGCAGCGCCTGGCGCCGACCCTACGGAAAAAATCGCACAACTATCAGGAACGCGGCCTCGACCTGAGCGAGCTGGACATCATTGCCTTCGCCAGCCTCAAGCGCGAAGTGCTCGACCTCAATAGCCACTTCCCGCCACCCACCGAATACCTGCGCCAGGGCTGGCGCTCGTTGTCGCTGGTGGGCCCGACCTTCGCCCGGGTGCTGTTCGCCCACCCCGATGCGCCGGATTTCTTGCGTGGCAATCTGGGGCGCAGCATCGTTTTTGATGTCGGAATCAGCCTCTGAGCTGGCCCCCTGCCAAAGCCCGATGGCATAAATTCTGCGCCGGTGATACAAAGCGCAATCATTCGTTATAAAGACAGCCAAGTGACTGAAAGATGGGCGACCTTCGAGCTACTACAGTGAACACTGTAGCTTTCCCACAGTCACAAGCGTCTATCTGACGAGGCCCTCATGACCAGCCGCCTGAATCCCGATGACCAGCGTCGTGTCGATGAATACCTGCAAGCCCCTCAGCACCAAGTCGAGCGCAAGCCTTTCCGGCCCTGGCTGCTCCTTGTGCTGGTGGTGGCCGTGACGGTTGCGCTCGGCTTGTTGAGCCGCCTCTTGAGTCAACTGGTGCTATGAGCTGCCTTGCGCTCGCCCACAACGCCCGCCCCGTGCGGCCTACCACTCAAGACCCGAATTCCGTAAACCTTATGAGATATCTCCATGACTCACCGTATAGTGATTGTCGGCGGCGGCGCCGGCGGCCTGGAACTGGCGACCCGCCTGGGTAAGACCCTGGGCAAAAAGGGTAGCGCCAGCATCACCCTGGTCGACGCCAACCTGACGCACATCTGGAAGCCGCTGCTGCACGAAGTGGCGGCCGGCTCGCTCAACTCTTCCGAAGACGAACTGAACTACGTGGCCCAGGCCAAGTGGAATCACTTCCAGTTCCAGCTCGGGCGCATGAGCGGCCTGGACCGCGAAACCAAGCAGATCCAGCTGGCCGCGACCCTCGATGAAGACGGCCGCGAGCTGCTGCCTGCGCGCACCCTGGGCTACGACACCCTGGTGATCGCGGTGGGCAGCAACACCAACGACTTCGGCACCCTGGGCGCGGCGCAGCATTGCCTGTTCCTCGACACCCGCAAGCAGGCCGAGCGTTTCCACCAGCAACTGCTCAACCATTACCTGCGTGCCCACGCAGGTGATCAGGCCCATGAAAAAATCAGCGTGGCCATCGTTGGTGCTGGTGCCACCGGTGTCGAGCTTGCCGCCGAGCTGCATCACGCGGCCCACGAGCTGGCGGCGTATGGCCTGGATCGTATCCAGCCAAAAGACATGCACATCACCCTGATCGAAGCCGGCCCGCGGGTGCTGCCAGCCCTGCCGGAGCGCATCAGCGTGCCGGTGCACAAGACCCTGGAAAAACTCGGGGTGACAGTGATGACCAACGCGGCGGTCAGCGAAGTGACGGCCGATGAGCTGCGCACCAGCAATGGCGAGGTGATTCAGGCCAGCCTCAAGGTGTGGGCAGCAGGTATTCGGGCGCCGGGGTTCCTCAAGGACATCGACGGCCTGGAAACCAACCGCATCAACCAGCTAGTGGTGCGCCCTACCCTGCAGACTACTCTGGACGACAACATTTTCGCCTTTGGCGACTGTGCTGCCTGCCCGCAACCGGGTAGCGACCGTAACGTGCCGCCACGGGCACAGGCTGCGCATCAGCAGGCGTCGTTGCTGGCCAAGGGGCTCAAGGCGCGCCTGGAAGGCAAGCCGTTACCGACTTATGCGTACCGGGATTACGGCTCGCTGGTGTCGCTGTCGCGCTTCTCGGCGGTGGGTAACCTGATGGGCAACCTGACCGGTAGCGTGATGCTCGAGGGCTGGTTGGCGCGGATGTTTTATGTGTCGCTGTATCGCATGCACCAGATGGCGCTGTATGGGACTTTCCGTACGCTGATGCTTATGCTCGGCAGCCGGATTGGTCGCGGGACTGAGCCGCGGTTGAAGCTGCACTGAGTTTGTATTGGCTTTGAGGGCCTCATCGCGGGTCAAGTCGAGGCGTCGCACCGCCGCTCCCACAGGTATGGCGGTGTTTCTGTGGGAGCGGCGGTGCGGCGACCCGACTTGACCCGCGATGGCGTCGGCATTGTTTATTTCAGTACCCTATAAGTACTCTGCACAAAGCCGCTTTCAAAGGTGGTGCTGCGCATATGCTGCAGCGTCACGTCCTTCCCCAGGGCCCCGAACAGCGGGATGCCGCTGCCCAGCAACACCGGTATGCGGGTGATGGTCAGTTCATCCAGCCGGCCTTCGCGCAAAAAGCTCTGAATCACCTGCCCGCCATCGAGGTACAGACCCTTGGCGCCTGTTTCATTCAGGTGCTCGACCAGGTCGGCGACCGGCCCCGGGTGCACTTCAACGCCATGCTGCATATCGGCCTGCTGCAAGGTGCTGCTCAGCACCACCACGCGCTTGTGCGGATACGGCCACTCGCCAAAGGTCAGGACCTTCTCGAAGGTGTTGCGGCCCATGACCAGAGTGTCGATGGTGGCCATGTACGCCGCATAGCCGTGATCGTCACTGGAGCTGGTGGCAACCATCAGCCAGTCCAGCTCACCGCTCTCACGGGCGATGAAGCCATCGAGGCTGGTGGCGATGTACACGGAGATTTTCAGTGGCACGGCGCAACTCCTTTGCAGGAAATAGCCGGATAGTATCAGCCAGGGCGCAGAAACGAAAAAAGGGCACCTTTTGCAAGGTGCCCTTCTTTCTGAAGATGGTCGGGGTAAGGGGATTCGAACTCCTGACATCCTGCTCCCAAAGCAGGCGCGCTACCGGACTGCGCTATACCCCGGTAAAAAAAAAGGCTCCGATTAAGGCGCCTTTTTTTATGGCTGGCTGCTAATGGCAAACCAACCTTTTAAGATTTGAACCCAGCGTACCGGATTCAAAAATGGTGGGTCGTGTAGGATTCGAACCTACGACCAATTGGTTAAAAGCCAACTGCTCTACCAACTGAGCTAACGACCCTAAGATGGTCGGGGTAAGGGGATTCGAACTCCTGACATCCTGCTCCCAAAGCAGGCGCGCTACCGGACTGCGCTATACCCCGGCTTGAAATTTGGCTCCGCGACCAGGACTCGAACCTGGGACCCAATGATTAACAGTCATTTGCTCTACCGACTGAGCTATCGCGGAACTATCAATTTCAATTACAACAGTGCTGCAATTTCGAGTGCTGTATGACTACCGCTTCGAACTCTTCGACCTTGTGCATCGCTGCGTTCATGTCTCTGAGGCGCGCTATTCTACAACCTTCAAAACCCTTGTCAACCCCTAATTTGCATTCAACTTACTGATTTGCAACTTTTTTTCAGATTCCCAATTTTGCCGGGAAGCTGCGGGGCGACATACAGCGGGGCGCACTTTACAAGCACTCGAGAAAAAATGCAAAGAAAAAAGGCCTCGAAATTCGAGGCCTTAGCGTAACCCGCCGAAAACTCAGGCGAAGACGATCTCTTCGCCCTCGACCTTCGCCGTGATGGCGCTGCCTGGCAGGAACTGGCCCGACAGGATCAGCTGCGCCAACGGGTTCTCGATCCAGCGCTGGATCGCCCGTTTCAGCGGCCGTGCGCCATAGACCGGGTCGTAACCGACGGCGATCAGTTTATCCAGCGCCTCTGGGCTCAGCTCAAGGCTCAGCTCACGTTCGGCCAGACGGCTGCGCAGGCGGCCGAGCTGGATCTGGGTGATGCCAGCAATCTGCTCGCGGCCCAGCGGTTCGAACACCACCACTTCGTCGATCCGGTTGATGAACTCCGGCCGAAAGTGCGAACCCACGGCATCCATCACCGCCGCACGCTGCGCTTCACGATCGCCCACCAGTTCCTGGATCTGCGAAGAGCCCAGGTTGGAGGTCATGACGATCACGGTATTGCGGAAATCCACCGTCCGCCCGTGGCTGTCAGTCAGGCGACCGTCTTCCAGCACCTGCAGCAACACGTTGAACACATCCGGGTGGGCCTTCTCGACCTCGTCCAGCAGCACCACCGCATAAGGTTTGCGCCGCACGGCTTCGGTCAGGTAGCCGCCCTCTTCATACCCTACGTAGCCTGGTGGAGCACCGATCAGGCGAGCCACGGAGTGTTTCTCCATGAACTCGGACATGTCGATGCGCACCATGGCCTCTTCAGTGTCGAAGAGAAACTCCGCCAGCGCCTTGCACAGCTCGGTTTTACCGACACCGGTCGGGCCGAGGAACAGGAACGAGCCGCTTGGGCGGTTCGGGTCCGAAAGGCCGGCACGCGAACGGCGCACGGCGTTGGACACGGCCACCACGGCTTCTTCCTGGCCGATCACCCGCTCGTGCAGCAGGCTTTCCATCTTCAGCAGTTTTTCCCGCTCGCCTTCGAGCATCTTCGACACCGGGATGCCGGTCCACTTCGACACGACTTCGGCGATCTCTTCTTCAGTCACCTTGTTACGCAGCAACTGGTTTTCCGCCTTGCCGTGCTGGTCGACCATCTGCAGGCTGCGCTCCAGGTCCGGGATCACCCCGTACTGCAGCTCGGCCATGCGGCTGAGGTCGCCCTTGCGCCGGGCCGCTTCGAGCTCCTGACGCGATTGCTCGATTTTCTGCTGGATCTGCGCCGAGCCCTGTACTTCGGCTTTTTCCGAGGTCCAGATCTCTTCCAGGTCAGCGTACTCGCGCTCGAGCCGGGCGATCTCTTCGGTGAGTTTCTCCAGGCGTTTGAGCGCGGCCTCGTCGTCCTCTTTCTTCAGCGCCTGGGACTCAACCTTCAGTTGAATCAGGCGGCGCTCCAGGCGGTCGAGCACTTCCGGCTTGGAGTCGATCTCCATGCGGATGCGGCTGGCCGCTTCGTCGATCAGGTCGATGGCCTTATCCGGCAGCTGCCGGTCAGTGATGTAGCGATGGCTGAGCTTGGCCGCGGCGATGATCGCGCCGTCGGTGATCGCCACCTTGTGGTGCACCTCGTAACGTTCTTTGAGGCCACGCAGGATGGCGATGGTGTCTTCTTCGCTCGGCTCTTCTACCAGCACCTTCTGGAAACGCCGCTCAAGCGCTGCGTCTTTTTCAATGTACTGGCGGTACTCGTTCAGCGTAGTGGCGCCGACGCAGTGCAGTTCACCACGGGCCAGGGCCGGCTTGAGCATGTTGCCGGCATCCATCGAGCCTTCGCCTTTACCGGCGCCGACCATGGTGTGCAGCTCGTCGATGAACAGAATGATCTGCCCTTCCTGCTTGGACAGCTCGTTGAGCAAGCCTTTGAGGCGCTCTTCGAACTCACCGCGAAACTTGGCACCGGCAATCAGCGCGCCCATGTCCAGCGACAGCAGGCGCTTGCCTTTAAGGCCGTCCGGCACTTCACCATTAATGATGCGCTGGGCCAGGCCTTCGGCGATGGCGGTCTTACCGACGCCAGGCTCACCGATCAGCACCGGGTTGTTCTTGGTCCGGCGTTGCAGCACCTGGATGGTCCGGCGGATTTCATCGTCACGGCCGATCACCGGGTCAAGCTTGCCGTCTTCGGCGCGCTTGGTCAGGTCGACGGTGTATTTGTCCAGGGCCTGGCGCGACTCTTCGGCGTTGGGGTCATTGACCGCCTCGCCGCCGCGCAGGTTGCTGATGGCATTTTCCAGGGCCTTTTTGCTCACGCCCTGGCTGAGCAGCAACTTGCCAAGCTTGCTGTTCTCGTCCATGGCCGCCAGCAGCACAAGCTCGCTGGAGATGAACTGGTCGCCCTTCTGCTGGGCCAGGCGGTCGGCCTGGTTGAGCAGGCGCGCCAGGTCCTGGGACATGTTGACGTCGCCGGTCGGGTTCTGGATTTTCGGCAACTGGTCGAGCTCTTTGCTCAACGCCTTGCGCAGGCTGTTGACGTCAAAGCCGACCTGCATCAGCAACGGCTTGATCGAACCGCCCTGCTGATCGATCAGGGCCTGCACCAGGTGCGCAGGCTCGATGGCCGGATGGTCCATACCCACGGCCAGGGATTGGGAATCGGATAATGCTAATTGCAGCTTGCTGGTCAAACGGTCTATTCGCATGGGTTACCTTCCTTTATGGGCAGGTCGGAGCGATGGACACACCTGATGAAGAAAAACCTGCCAGAGATACCACTGTAGATAAGGGTGATTCTGGAAGATTCAAGCTAGGCGGGCTTGATCCAGGTCAGCGCGGTGCCAGCCAGACCAGCGACGCGAAGCGGCCACCCTGCGGGGTGCGCCGATAAGAATAGAAGCGCGGGTCGCTGACGGTGCACAAGCCACCACCATAGACGGCATTGACGCCGCGCGCTGCAAGGCGCAGGCGGGCCAGCTGGTAGATATCGGCCATCAGCTTGCCGGGCTGGGCACCGGGCACGAAGGCCTGGGCAGTTTCCGGATGAACGGTCGTGAACGCGTCACGAACCTCAAGGCCGACTTCAAAGGCTTGCGGGCCAATCGCCGGGCCCAGCCACACCAGCACCTCTTCGGGCGGCAGTGCCAAGCGCTTCAGGGTCGCCTCCAGCACACCGTTGGCCAGCCCGCGCCAGCCCGCGTGGGCGGCGGCTACGCGGGTGCCGGCGCGGTCGCAGAACAGCACCGGCAAGCAGTCGGCGGTCATGACCGTGCAGGCAATGCCGGGGGTATCGCTGTAGCTGGCATCAGCCTCGGCAATAACGCCAGGGTCGGCTTCGGCTACAACTACGCCATGCACCTGCTTGAGCCAGGCCGGCTGGATGCCGAACTCGGCGGTCAGGCGCCGGCGGTTCTCGGCCACCGCTGCTGGCGCATCGCCAACATGATCACCGAGGTTGAAACTCTCATAGGGCGGCAGGCTGACCCCGCCGCTGCGCGTAGTGACACAGGCGCGCACCCGGGCTGGCGCAGGCCAGTCCGGGAACAGCAGCGCTTGCGTCAACTCGCTCATCCGACGAACGCCTCGCGGTCCTGCTTGAGCAGCGACAGCAGCCAGACGAAGTCGTCCGGCAGCGCCGATTCCCAACCCATGCGCTCGCCGGTCACCGGGTGATCGAGCTCCAGGAAGCGTGCATGCAGGGCCTGGCGCGGGAAGGTCTTGAGCGCGTCGACCATGGTCAAGCTGGCCGCTGGCGGAATGCGGAAGCGCCCGCCGTAGACCGGGTCGCCGACCAACGGGAAGTTGACGTGGGCCATGTGCACGCGAATCTGGTGGGTACGCCCGGTTTCGAGCTTGACCCGCACGTGGGTGTGCGAGCGGAAGCGCTCCAGTACGCGATAGTGGCTGACCGCAGGCTTGCCGCCTTCGGTGACCGCCATGCGCTGGCGCTGACCGCCGTGGCGACCGATCGGCGCGTTGATCTTGCCGCCGGCCGTGACCACACCGATCACGATGCATTCATAGATGCGGCTGACGCTGCGGCTTTGCAACTGGGCAACCAGCTGGGTCTGCGCCTGGATGGTCTTGGCCACCACCATCAGACCGGTGGTGTCCTTGTCCAGGCGGTGGACGATACCGGCGCGCGGCACGTTGATGATGTCCGGCACGTGGTGCAGCAGGGCATTGAGCAGGGTGCCATCGGCGTGGCCCGCAGCCGGGTGGACCACAAGCCCGGCAGGCTTGTTGATCACCAGGATGTGGTCGTCTTCATAGACGATATCCAGCTCGATGTCCTGGGCCACCCACTCGCCCTGGGCTTCCTGCTCGGCATCGAGCGCCAGCAGCGCACCGCCGTGGACGATATCGCGCGGACGCAGGACAGCGCCATCGACCGTCAGGCGCCCCTCCTTGATCCAGGTGGACAGGCGCGAGCGCGAGTGCTCAGCGAACAATTGGGCGGCGACTTGGTCGAGGCGTTGCCCGCCCAATTCGGACGGCACCTCTGCGCGAAGTTGAATGATCTCGGACATGCTCGAATCAGCGGGCGGCACAGCCTTTGGTTTCGACTGCGCGCTTGTGGTTAAATACGACGTCTTTTGCCCCGAGGGTTGCATCGGGGTGCTCATCATAACAGGACGGCCACGCCCAAGACAGCGGCCGTCATAGGGACGCAAGCCGCCATGCAAGTGAAACACCTGCTGCTGATCGCCATCCTCGGACTGACCGCTGCTTGTTCTTCGAAGGAAGTCGTCGACGAAAACCTGAGCGAAGCCGAGCTGTACCAGCAGGCGCAGGCCGACCTGGACAACCACAGCTATACCAGCGCCACAAGCAAGCTGAAGGCTCTGGAATCGCGCTATCCGTTCGGCCGCTACGCCGACCAGGCCCAGCTCGAGCTGATCTACGCGAACTATAAAAACGCCGAACCGGAGGCTGCCAAGTCTGCCGCCGAGCGCTTCATTCGCTTGCATCCGCAGCATCCGAACGTCGACTACGCCTACTACCTCAAGGGTCTGACCTCGTTCGACCAGGACCGCGGCCTGCTGGCGCGCTTCCTGCCGCTGGACATGACCAAGCGTGACCCGGGCGCTGCCCGCGACTCGTACAACGAATTCGCCCAGCTGACCAGCCGCTTCCCCAACAGCCGCTATTCGCCTGACGCCAAGCAGCGCATGATCTACCTGCGCAACCTGCTGGCTTCCTACGAAATCCACGTGGCCGACTACTACCTGACCCGTCAGGCCTATGTCGCTGCCGCCAACCGTGGCCGCTATGTAGTAGAGAACTTCCAGGAAACCCCATCGGTCGGCGACGGCCTGGCGGTGATGACCGAAGCCTACATGCGTCTGCACCTGGACGAACTGGCGGCCACCAGCCTGGAAACCCTCAAGCTCAACTACCCGGACCACCCGAGCCTGGTCGATGGCCAGTTCGTGCCGCAGCAGAACGAAGCCGACAACCGCTCGTGGCTGTCCAAGGCCACCCTGGGCCTGATCAATACCGCCCCGCCGCTGCCACCGGGTGAAACCCGCGCCAACCAGGACGTGGTGAAGCAGTACCAGGACGCCAAGGACGCGATCCCGCAAGAGCTGCTGCCTAAAGATGCCAACGGTGACGTCATCGAAGAAGAAAACCACGAAGCGGAAGGTAACAACGAAGACCGCTCCTGGTTCAGCTACATGACCTTCGGTGTGTTCGACTGAGCCATCGTGTAAAAGATAAAGGGAGGCCAAGGCCTCCCTTTTTTCATGCCCGAGCCCTAGACTGAAGGCTCTTCACTGACAAAGCTGGACACCATGGTTCGCCTACTTTTCTGGATTGCCCTGATTGCTGCTGCCTTCTGGCTGTGGCGCAAGTTCAAGGCCAGCAATGCTGCTGGGCAAAACAACAGCCTCGAAGACCCGCTGAAGATGGTCCGCTGCGCCCATTGCGGCGTGCATTTGCCCAGTGACCGGGCGCTGCATCGCGGGGCACAGTGGTATTGCAGCCAGGCGCACCTGGAGCAGGGGCCTGGGGCGCAGCGCTGATTGCGCGGCGCCTGCATCGCGGGGCAAGCCCGCTCCTGCCAGATTGTAGGAGCGGGCTTGCCCCGCGATGAGCCCTAAAGAGCAGCCACCCGCCCAGCCGGTGCATATGGCGCCGGATCAATGATTGGCTCACGCCCCAGCAACAAATCCGCAAACAACTGGCAGGACGCCGGCGCCAGCACCAGGCCATTGCGGTAATGCCCGCAGTTCAGCCACAGCCCGGCATAGCCCGGCACCTCGCCGATGTACGGAATGCCCTCAGGCGAACCCGGCCGCAGCCCCGCCCAATGGGCCACCGGGGTGGCGTCGGCCAGCGCCGGCAGCAGCTCCACCGCCGATGCCTTGAGGCTTTCCAGCGCTTCGTCGGTCGGGGTCTTGTCGTAACCGGCATGCTCCAGGGTACTGCCCACCAGAATATGCCCGTCGCGCCGCGGGATCGCATAACGCCCCTTGGCCAGCACCATGCTCGGCAAAAAGTCTTCGGCGCACTTGTACAGGATCATCTGCCCCTTCACCGGCTCCACCGGCAGCTCCAGGCCCAATGGCCGCAGCAAGTCGCCGCTCCAGGCGCCAGCCGTCAGCACCACGCGATCGGCCGGAATCGGCCCGGTTGCAGTCTCGACCCCGGTGATGCGCTCGCCCTCACGGCTGAAGCCGGTGATTTCGCACTGCTCGCGAATGCTCACGTTCGGCAGCGCCAGCAAGGCGGCCTTGAGTGATTTGACCAGGCGAGGGTTACGCACGTTGGCAACCCCGGCCATATAGATGGCGCGGCGGAAACCGCCACCCAGCACCGGCACCGCGTCATAGGCCGCCGAGATATCCACAGCACTTAACGGCCGTCCTTCGCGCTTGGCCCAGGCCAGGGCCTCGGCTTCGTCGTCGAGGTCCAGCCAGTACAGGCCGGTGGTGTGCACTTCAGGGTCAACCCCGGTGCTGGCGAACAGGCGCTCGCCCAGCTGTGGATAAAAATCCTGCGACCAATGCGCCAGGGCCGTTACCGCCGGGCTATAGCGCCACGGGTACAGCGGCGAGACGATGCCGCCGCCAGCCCAGGAAGACTCCTGGCCGAGCGCGCCACGGTCACACAGCACCACCTGCTCGACCTCGGCCGCCAGGTTGAACGCTGTCAGCAGGCCGATTACCCCGCCACCGACAATCACTACTTGCTTGGTCATGTATTGATCCAACGTCTGAAGTAAACCTCAGCCACCCCAACAGCCGCGGCCGCCATCAACGGCGCCGGGATTGCGGCGCACACCGGCCTGGTCGAGTTCGAAATCGGCGCAGCGGTCACTGTTCATCAAACCACCGCCAATGCGCCGGGCGGTAAGGGTGAATGACGTCGAAAGACGAACGGCCTGCAGCCGGTAGTGCTCGGTCCCGGGCGCCAATGGGGTGACCAGGGCTTCGCTGTCGGCGTACTGGCCGCTGCGGGCATAGTGACGTTCGAGCAGTTGCGCGCTTTCGAACAGCAACCCGGCGATTTCCGTGCGTGCGGCCTTGCGGACCTGTTCGCTGTAGCTGGGATAGGCAATGCCCGCCAGAATGCCGACCACGGCGACGACAAGCAACAGTTCAATCAGGCTCAAACCTTTCTGCAGGGTGGACATAAGTCGAACTCCTAGTGAAGCTGGCGCCAGAGAATGCGCCTGGGTGGCTGGGCGCCCTCTTCGACCGCCTGTGCATAAACGCTTTCGAGCACGCTGCGCCCTGCCCCGGCGTGGCTGACGGCGGTGATCCGGTACAAGGTAGCGGACAGGTTGGCGGGCCAGTGCGCGGCGTGGGTACTCTGGCCAAGGTTCTGTACCAGGTAAAAGCCGCTGGCGCCGCCTTGCCAGCTCAGGCCGGAGGTCGGCCCTTCGCCGCGGTAGACGCCAGCCGCCCGCACCCGTGCAGCTTCCGGCGGCGGTAAACAGTAACTGCACGGCAACACGCCCGACACGCTCGACTCACCTAGCAACAAGGTCTGCTCCGCGTGCTCGAAGCCTTGCAGGGTTGCCTGCAGGTTGCCGGCCATGCGTTCCTGCAGGGTGGCGCTGACCATCGCCGAGACGCCGAGCACACCCAACATCCCCAGCAACACCAGGCTGACCAGCAGGATCACCCCACGCTGGCCGCCGGGCCTAGCCATTGCGCAGGGCCACTGTCAGTTGATACTGCTGCGGCCTTACCCGCGCCAGCGGGTCAAGCAAGGTCAGGCTCAGGCGCAGTCCGGCGATGCGGGTGGCACTCCGGCTGATAATGTCGACGCGCAGCTCACCGAGGTTGTCGATCAGCGGCGCATAGCTGGCGCCGCTGCCGAGCATCAGGCTGGTGCCATCAACGCGATAGGTCTGGCGTCGTATCGGTATCGCGAAGTGCCCGGCCGGCGCCGCCTGGACATCGAGATAGACCCGCGCCTGGCTTATGCAATCGGTGACCAGCGTCCAGTTCGGCCGCCCACCGGCGCCAGCGACTTCGGCGCTGATCAGGCTCAATTGCTGCAATTGGCCGTCCGCTGCGCGGATTACCTCCAGCGGTTGGGCAAACGCCTGTGCCGAGGACGGGTTCACATGGCTGATTGCATCCGCACGCAAGCAGCCGAACATGCCGCTCATGCGTATATCCTGGGCCATGCGCTGCAACGCCAGGCGCGCGTCTTCCTGCAGTTGTGCGGCGATGCCCTGAGCCTGCCAGCTCTGAGTAGCCGCCAGAAACAGGCGGCTGGCGCCGAGTAGCAGCACCAAGCCGAGGCTGAGGGCCAGCAACACTTCGACCAGGCCGACGCCAGCTTGCCGGTTCATCGGCCTGGCCCTGCGTTGATGCGCGCTTGTTCAAGCTCGCCATGCTGCAGATACGCCGCCTGAGTACTGTGCAAGGCACTGTCGGTGGCCTGCAGCGCCCGCACTTGCGCAGCCGCTGCAGCAAACACCCCCAGCCCCAGCACCAGCATGGCCAGCAGCACCTCGAGCAAGCTCATTCCTTGTTGCCGTCCGCCATCCATGGCGCCATCCCTCCTGCGACTTTTCCCCAGCACTTTGCCAACCCGCCCGACTGGACGCTGCGGTGCGCCGGCCTGACTCTATAGAAGCACTTCCAGGGAGGAATGCACGGTGAAGCAACAGGGCGTAACACTGATACAAATGATGTTCGCGCTAGCGCTGGTGGGGATGCTCACGCACATCAGCCTGCCGGCCTACAACACCATGAGCAGCGGGCTACAACAGCACGCCGCCGCCAAGGACCTGGCCCAGGCCCTGCGCACCGCACGCAGCGAGGCCTTGCTGCGCAACCAGGTGGTTCGCCTGCAGGCGCTGGAAGACAACTGGAGCAATGGCTGGCGCATGGTCGTCGAGCAGGATGGCCTACAGTTGCTGTACGAGCAGCGGCTTGAGCGGGCAAGCATCGTCGGCAATCAACCGGTGGCCCGGCAGGTGCGCTTCAGTGGGCTGGGGGTGCCGTTGCACGCGGGGGGAGCGTTTCAGGCCGGGACGCTGTTCATTTGCCAGCGCCCCGAGCCCTTCAGCCAGTACCGGGTGGTACTGGCACACACAGGCCGGGTCAGCCTGCGCGAAGAGCCCGGCGAGCAGCCGCTGTGCGCGGCCGGCGGGTCAGATCAGTGAACGTACGCGCAGCTCTTTGGGCATCGAGAAGGTGATGTTCTCTTCGCGGCCATCAAGCTCTTCGGCGCCCGTGGCACCCCAGGCACGCAGTTGTTCGATCACGCCACGCACCAGCACCTCGGGGGCCGAAGCACCGGCGGTGATACCAATGCGCTCAACGCCATCGAACCAGCTTTTTTGCAGGTCTTCGGCGCCGTCGATCAGGTAGGCCGGGGTCGACATGCGCTCGGCCAGTTCACGCAGGCGGTTGGAGTTGGAGCTGTTCGGGCTGCCGACCACCAGGACCACGTCGCATTCGTTGGCCAGTTGCTTGACCGCGTCCTGACGGTTCTGGGTGGCGTAGCAGATGTCGTCCTTGCGCGGCCCGCCGATATTCGGGAAGCGCGCGCGCAGGGCATCGATCACCCGGCTGGTGTCGTCCATCGACAGCGTGGTCTGGGTGACGAAGGCCAGTTTGTCCGGGTCGTTGACCTGCAGGCTGGCAACATCGTCCTCGTCTTCGACCAGGTAGATGGCGCCACCGTTGCTGGTGTCGTACTGGCCCATGGTGCCTTCGACTTCCGGGTGGCCTTCGTGGCCGATCAGGATGCACTCGCGGCCGTCACGGCTGTAGCGCGCCACCTCGATATGCACCTTGGTGACCAGTGGGCAGGTCGCGTCGAATACCTTCAGGCCGCGCCCCGCCGCTTCCTGGCGCACGGCCTGGGAAACACCGTGGGCGCTGAAGATGACGATGACGTCGTCCGGCACCTGGTCGAGTTCTTCGACAAAAATCGCCCCGCGCGCGCGCAGGTCTTCGACCACGAACTTGTTGTGCACCACTTCGTGACGCACGTAGATCGGCGGGCCAAACACTTCGAGGGCACGATTGACGATCTCGATCGCCCGGTCCACACCGGCACAGAAGCCACGGGGGTTGGCGAGTTTGATTTGCATGGCAGGCTCCAGGCTCACAGGGCCTTGACCGCGAGGATTTCCACCTCGAAGTTCAGGGTCTTGCCGGCCAGTGGATGGTTGAAGTCGATGGTCACCTGGGCATCATCGAAGGCTTTCACCACACCGGGCAATTCGGCGTTGGCGGCGTCGTTGAAGATCACCAGCAGGCCCTCGGACAACTCCATGTCCTGGAACTGCGAACGCGGCATGACCTGCACGTTCTGTGGGTTTGGCTGGCCGAAGGCGTTTTCCGGGTTGACGGTCACGGTGCGCTTGTCGCCGCTCTTGAAGCCGAACAGCGCCGCTTCGAAGCCCGGCAGCAGGTTGCCGTCGCCGACCTTGAACACCGCCGGCGCCTTGTCGAAGGTGCTGTCGACGGTGTCGCCGTTTTCCAGGTGCAGTGCGAAGTGCAGGGTCACTTCGGTGTTCTGGCCGATACGGGTCTCAGTCATGGACGGGTTCTCCGGACTTTTTGCTCTTGAACATATCCAGCGCCAGCATCACCGCACCCACGGTAATGGCGCTGTCGGCCAGGTTGAAGGCCGGGAAGTACCAGCGGTTCTGCCAGTGCACGAGGATGAAGTCGACTACGTGGCCGAGCACGATGCGGTCGTACAGGTTGCCCAGCGCCCCCCCCAGCACCAGTGCCAGGGCGACGGCCAGCCAGGTCTCGTTGCGCCCCAGGCGCTTGAGCCAGACCACCAGCACGGCACTGACCACTATGGCGATCAGGGCGAACAGCCAGCGCTGCCAGCCGGAGCTGTCAGCCAGGAAGCTGAAGGCGGCACCGGTGTTGTAGGCCAGGGTCCAGCTGAAGTAGTCGGGAATGACCACGATCTGCTGGTACAGGCTCAGCGCGCCCTCGAAGTAGAACTTGCTGGCCTGGTCGAGGACCAGGACCAGCACGCTCAGCCACAGCCAGCTGAGGCGCCCGAAGCGCCCCACACCAGGGTTAGGCATAGTGGCGCACCTCGCCTTTGCCGCCGATGTTGTCGGCGCAACGGGCGCAGATTTCCGGGTGCTCCGGGTTCGCGCCGACGTCCGCGCGGAAGTGCCAGCAACGACCGCACTTGGCGTGGCCGGACTTGACCACTTTCAGCTTCAGGCCCGGGACTTCGGTCTCGACCGCATCGGCTGGCGCCTGGGCGAATGGCGCAACGCTGGCCGCCGAGGTGATCAGCACGAAGCGCAGCTCGTCGCCCAGCTTGTTCAGGTCGGCGCTCAGGGCGTCGTCGGCGAACAGGGTGACTTCGGCTTGCAGGTTGCCACCGATGGCCTTGGCCGCACGCTGGTTTTCCAGTTCCTTGTTGACCGCGGTTTTGGCGGCCATGATGCGTTCCCAGTAGGCACGCCCCAGCTCGAAGCCTTCCGGCAGCTCGCTCAGGCCTTCATACCAGGTGTTGAGCATCACCGACTCGTTGCGCTCGCCCGGCAGATACTGCCACAGCTCGTCGGCGGTGAACGCCAGGATCGGCGCGATCCAGCGCACCAGCGCTTCGCTGATGTGGTACAGCGCGGTCTGGCAGGAACGACGGGCAACACTGTTGGCGCCAGTGGTGTACTGACGGTCCTTGATGATGTCCAGGTAGAAGCCGCCCAGCTCCTGCACGCAGAAGTTGTGGATCTTCGAGTAGACGTTCCAGAAGCGGTATTCGCCGTAGTGCTCTTCCAGCTCGCGCTGCAGCAGCAGGGTACGGTCGACCGCCCAGCGGTCCAGCGCCAGCATGTCTTCGGCCGGCAACAGGTCGCGGGCCGGGTCGAAGCCGGACAGGTTGGAGAGCAGGAAGCGCGCGGTGTTGCGGATACGCCGGTAGGCGTCGGCGCTGCGCTGCAGGATCTGCTCGGAAACCGCCATCTCGCCGGAGTAGTCGGTGGCCGAAACCCACAGGCGCAGGATGTCGGCACCCAGGGTGTCGTTGACCTTCTGCGGCTCGATGGTGTTACCCAGCGACTTGGACATCTTGCGACCGTTCTCGTCGACGGTGAAGCCGTGGGTCAGCAGCTCGCGGTACGGTGCGTGGTTGTCGATGGCACAACCGGTCAGCAGCGAGGAATGGAACCAGCCGCGGTGCTGGTCGGAACCTTCCAGGTACAGGTCGGCGCGCGGGCCGGTTTCGTGGCCGATGCTGTGCGAGCCACGCAGCACGTGCCAGTGGGTGGTACCGGAGTCGAACCAGACGTCGAGGGTGTCGGCGATCTTGTCGTACTGGCCGGCCTCGTCACCGAGCAGTTCGGCGGCGTCGAGCTTGAACCAGGCTTCGATGCCTTCCTTCTCGACACGCTTGGCCACTTCTTCCATCAGCTCGACGGTGCGCGGGTGCAGCTCGCCGGTTTGCTTGTTGAGGAAGAACGGGATCGGCACGCCCCAGTTGCGCTGACGCGAGATGCACCAGTCCGGACGGTTGGCGATCATCGAGTGCAGGCGCGCCTGGCCCCAGGCCGGGACGAACTTGGTCTCTTCGATGGCCTTGACCGCACGCTTGCGCAGGGTTTCGCCGTTGTCGGGCTGCTTGTCCATGCCGACGAACCATTGCGCGGTGGCGCGATAGATCAGCGGGGTCTTGTGGCGCCAGCAGTGCATGTAGCTGTGGCTGATGGTTTCGGTGTGCATCAGCGCACCGACTTCCGAGAGTTTTTCGACGATGGCCGGGTTGGCCTTCCAGATGAACTGGCCGCCAAAAAATTCCAGCGACGGCACGTACACGCCGTTGCTCTGCACCGGGGTGAGGATGTCGTCGTTGACCATGCCGTAGCGCTTGCAGGTGACGAAGTCGTCTTCACCGTAGGCTGGCGCGGAGTGCACCACACCGGTACCGGCGCCCAGCTCGACGTAGTCGGCCAGGTATACCGGCGACAGGCGATCGTAGAACGGGTGACGGAAGTTGATCAGCTCAAGCGCCGAGCCTGGCGCGGTGGCGATCACCGAACCTTCCAGCGCATAACGCTTCAGGCACGACTCGACCAGCTCTTCGGCCAGCACCAGCAGCTTGTCACCGGTATCGACCAGGGCGTACTTGAACTCCGGGTGGACGTTCAGCGCCTGGTTGGCCGGGATGGTCCACGGCGTGGTGGTCCAGATCACGATCGAGGCAGGCTTGGCCAGCGAAGCCAGGCCGAACGCGGCGGCCAGCTTGGCCTCATCGACCACCGGGAAGGCGACGTCGATGGTCTGCGATTTTTTATCGGCGTACTCGACCTCGGCTTCGGCCAGGGCCGAACCGCAATCGAAACACCAGTTGACCGGTTTCAGGCCCTTGAACACGAAGCCGTGCTTGACCATTTCGGCCAGCGCGCGGATTTCACCGGCTTCGTTGGCGAAGTTCATGGTCTTGTATGGGTTGTCCCAGTCGCCCAGCACACCCAGGCGGATGAACTCGGTCTTCTGCCCTTCGATCTGCTCGGCGGCGTAGGCGCGGCACAGCTCGCGGGTCTGGTCGGCGCTCAGGTGCTTGCCGTGGGTCACTTCGACCTTGTGCTCGATCGGCAGGCCATGGCAGTCCCAGCCCGGGACGTACGGGGCGTCGAAACCGGACAGGGTCTTGGAGCGGACAATCATGTCCTTGAGAATCTTGTTCAGCGCATGACCGATGTGGATCTTGCCGTTGGCGTAGGGCGGGCCGTCGTGCAGCACGAACTTCGGACGATCCTTGCCAATTTCGCGCAGCTTCTGGTACAGGCCAATGCTGTCCCAGCGCTGCAGGATCTGCGGTTCGCGCTGTGGCAGGCCGGCCTTCATCGGGAAGGCGGTGTCCGGAAGGTTTAGCGTGGCTTTATAGTCGGTCATTTCAGGCTCTTCGTTAGCGGTTGACCGTGCCAATGGGCACGTGCGGCGGCGATATCCGCATCGATCGCCGACTTCAGCGCCTCCAGGGAGGCGAATCGCTGCTCTTCACGCAGCTTGTGGTGGAATTCCACCGTCAGACGCCGGCCATAGAGATCGCCGGCAAAATCCAGAAGATGTACTTCCAGGTGGGCTTTGCCATCACCTGAAACAGTTGGCCGTACACCAATGTTGGCGACGCCCGGCCAGTTCTTGCCATCGACCTCGACGCTGACCAGGTAAACCCCGGTAAGCGGTACCCGATGGCGCTTGAGCTGGATGTTGGCTGTCGGGGTACCCAGCTGGCGTGCCAGCTTCTGCCCGTGCAGCACGCGCCCGCGGATGCGGAACGGCCGCCCCAGCAAACGCTCGGCCAGGGCGAAATCGGCATTGGCCAGGGCATCGCGCACTTGCGTGCTGCTGACCCGCAGGCCATCGAGTTCGACGGTTTGCGCCGCTTCGACGGTAAAGCCCTGAAGGATACCGGCCTGCTCGAGGAAGTCGAAGTCGCCAACCCGGTCGCAGCCAAAGCGGAAATCGTCGCCCACTTCCAGGTGCTTCACGCCCAGGCCATCGACCAGGATGGTGTCGACGAACTCGGCGGCGCTGAGCTTGCTCAGGCGCTGGTTGAACGCCAGGCACAGCACCCGGTCGACACCGGCGGCGGCCAGCAGGGCGACCTTGTCGCGCAGGCGCGCCAGGCGTGCGGGCGCAGTGTCGGGGGCAAAGTATTCACGCGGCTGTGGCTCGAAAATCACCACGCAGCTGGGCACGCCCAACGCGTCCGCTCGCTCACGCAGGCGCGCCAGGATTGCCTGGTGGCCGCGGTGAACACCGTCGAAGTTGCCAATAGTGGCGACACAGCCCCGGTGCTGGGGGCGCAGGTTGTGGAGGCCTCGAACCAGCTGCATAACGCGCTTCTTGCTCATAAAGTGGTCGATTATAACCACACCCGGGCGCTGACGACAGGCAGCAGCGTCACCCCGTGGCGTGGAATGTGTAAAACCGACGTCTGACCGCCGTTACGCCTTAATGCAACGCCTTGCGGGCGAAGTCACGCGGGCGGAATCCGAACAGCAGCAGACAGCCGAAATAGGTCACGACTCCGGCCAGGATCAGTGCGCCAAGGCGCAGAAAGCGCTCAAGCATCTGCCCTTCGGCCCAGGCCGGCATGTAGTGCATGCCCACCAGCAACACCGCCGACATCAGCAGCACTGCCACCACCAGCTTGGCGAGGAACTTGGCCCAGCCCGGTTGTGGCTGGAACAACTGCTGCTGGCGTAGCTTCCAGTACAGCAGGCCGGCGTTCAGGCAGGCGCCGAGGCTGATGGCCAGGGCCAGGCCGGCGTGCTGCAGGTGGCTGATGAAGGCCAGGTTGAACAGCTGGGTGCAGACCAGGGTGAAGATGGCGATCTTCACTGGAGTACGAATGTTCTGCTGGGCGTAGAAGCCAGGGGCCAGGACCTTGACCAGGATAATCGCCAGCAGCCCGAGGGAATAGGCAATCAGTGCACGCTGGGTCATGGCCGCATCGAAGGCGCTGAATTTACCGTATTGGAACAACGCCACGGTCAGCGGCTCGGCCAGGATCGCCATGGCCAGGGTGCACGGCAGCACCAGCAAAAAGCACAGGCGCAGGCCCCAGTCGAGGATCCGCGAGTATTCGTGCCGGTCGCGGTTGGCGTAGGTCTTGGCCAGGGTGGGCAGCAGGATGGTACCCAGGGCTACACCCAGCACTCCGGAAGGCAGCTCCATCAGGCGGTCGGCGTAGTACATCCACGACACCGAACCTGCGACCAGGAACGAGGCGAAGATGGTGTTGATGATCAGCGAGATCTGGCTTACCGAAACCCCGAGGATCGCCGGCAGCATCTGCTTGAGCACTCGCCATACACCGCTGTCGCGCAGGTTCAGGCGCGGCAGCACGAGCATGCCGATCTTCTTCAGGTGCGGCAGCTGGTACACAAGCTGCGCCAGGCCGCCAGCCAGCACGCCCCAGGCCAGGGCCATGATCGGCGGGTCGAAATATGGCGTGAGGAACAGGGTAAAGCCGATCATCGCCACGTTGAGCAGGGTCGGCACGAAGGCCGGCACCGAAAAGCGGTTCCAGGTATTGAGGATGGCGCCGGCCAGCGATGACAACGAGATCAGCAATATATAAGGAAAGGTCACCCGCAGCAGGTCGGTGGTCAGCTGGTATTTTTCAGTGCTGTCGACAAAGCCTGGGGCGGTGACCCACACCACCCAGGGCGCGGCGAGGATACCCAGGGCGGTGACCAGGGCCAGCACCAGGGTCAGCAGGCCACTGACATAGGCGATGAAGGTGCGGGTCGCCTCCTCGCCTTGCTGGGTCTTGTATTCGGCCAGAATCGGCACGAACGCCTGGGAGAACGCGCCTTCGGCAAAGATGCGCCGCAGCAGGTTGGGCAGCTTGAAGGCAATGAAGAAGGCGTCTGTGGCCACGCCGGCACCGAATACCCGCGCCAGGATGGTGTCGCGGACAAAGCCCAGCACCCGCGAGATCATGGTGATGGAGCTGACCGCGGCCAGGGATTTAAGAAGATTCATCGAAAGTTTTTCACGCCTGAGGATAAAGGGCTGTGCCGCAACGCGCCCAGTTGTGCGATACTCCGCGCCGCAACGCAAGCAGAGCAAAAGCTCCCGAGTTTACAGGTCGTACCGCAGAAGGGAATCACTCCCTTGTACAGAACGACCACTCAGCGGAACCATGCAAGTGCCCTTGACAACCGATCAACTCATCGGCATGATTCGCGGCCTATTTTGTTTGCTATTTACCAAGTCTTTCGAGGAGCTCGACGGTGGCCAACTCACCTTCCGCCAAAAAACGTGCAAAACAGGCTGAGAAGCGTCGCAGCCACAACGCCAGCCTGCGTTCCATGGTTCGTACCTACATCAAGAATGTAGTTAAAGCCATCGACGCAAAAGACGCCGAAAAAGCGCAAGCTGCTTACACTCTGGCTGTTCCAGTTATCGACCGTATGGCCGATAAAGGTATCATCCACAAGAACAAGGCTGCTCGCCATAAAGGCCGTCTGAATGGCCACATCAAGGCGCTGAAAGAAGCTGCAGCTGCCTAAGCGACATGCTTGTTGAAAAACCGACCTTAGGGTCGGTTTTTTATTGCCTGTGATTTGTGTTGCGGGCAGAAAAGCATCGCGGGTCAAGCCCGCCCCTACAGGTTTGTGTAGGAGCGAGCTTGACCCGCGATAGCTAGCGACTACTTACCAATCTGAATCTTCGGTGCCCACTGCAGCCATTCATCCTCGGCCTTGTCGAACAGGGCGAAGGTCTGCTGCGGCCGCGCCGGATTGCCCATCTTCTCGCCGTCTGGCGTGGCGAAGGCGATGCCGCCTTCTATCAGGGTCTCCAGCGATTCGGTACGCACCGTCGCGCCCTTGAACAGGCCGATATCGAAGCCAAAGCCGCTGCTGTTCCAGAAACGGCTACCGCCACGCACCAGCGCTGCATACCTGGGCTCGATCAGGATATGGATCAGTACCCGGTCGGCGGTCTGGCCCAATTCGAATCCGGTGACCTTGCCGACCGGAATCTCGCGGTAGGTAACCGGTACGCCCGGCTTGATCGAACCCCGCCGCGCAGCACTGAGCACCAGCGACAGGCCAGCTTCGCGCTCAGAGAAATCCGGCGCCTGAGGCAAGGCATTGAAGTTGAGCTGCGGCCCGGTGCTTCTGACTGCCGGCTGCACTTCCAGGTACTGGCCGGTGACCAGGGTTTCCAGGTTGGCGGTCTTGACGATGCCCAGGGCCGGCTTGACCACCCAGAACTGCGTACCTTCGCGGGCGATGCGCTCCGGCACTTCGGTGATCCGCGCCTTGAGTAGCACCGCCTGCAAATCATTGGTCAGGTCGACCTGTTCGACTTTGCCGACATCCAGGCCCTTGAAGCGAACCGGCGTGCCAACCTTGAGGCCGTCTGCGCGATCGACGCGGATGGTCACCGTGGTACCGCTGCGGTTGGCCGCTTCCTGGCTTTCATTGAGGCGGAAGAACGGAATGCGGCGCTTGAGCTTCACATTCGGGATCGGTGTGTCGAAGGCGATACCGCCAGCCATCAGGCTCTGCAGCGATTCACTCTTGATCTGGATGCCCGACAGGCCGCCACTCAGGGTGATGCCGCTGGCATTCCAGAAGCGCGTCGAACCGTTGACCAGGCCGGCGTACTCTTTCTCGATATGCACACCGATCAGCAGGCGCTTGCTCTTCTTCGAGAACTGGTAGCTCTGCACCGTACCGACCTTGACCTGGCGGTAGAGGATCGGGCTGCCGACTTCCAGCGAGCCAAGGTTGTCGCTGTACAGCACCAGGTGCAGGCCGGGCGCCTTGAGGTCCAGCGGCGGTGCCTTGGCCCGCGCCTCGAACTCGCGCTGCGGCGTCGCGCCCTTGTCGCCCGGGCGGATGGCAATGTAGTTACCCTTGACCAGCGCTTCCAGGCCGGTAATACCGGCGAGGGAGATCGATGGCTTGACCACCCAGAACTGCGTACCGTCGACCAGGTAGTCTTCGGCCAGCGGATCAAGGGTCAGCTCGGCCATGGCACTGGCCAGGTCGGGATCGACCTTGAGGGTCTTCAGCGAGCCGACCTGGATGCCTTTGTACATCACCGGGGTACGCCCGGCCTGCAGGCCCTCGAAGTCGCTCAGCTTGACCTTGACGCGAATCCCGGCCTGGGCCGCATCAAAGTCTTCGTACAAGCGAAACGGCAGGTTCGGATCGGTGGGCGGGCTGTCCTTGCGGTGCTCGGGGGTGGCGAAGGCAATACCGCCAGCGACGATGCTGGCCAGCGACTCGCTGCGTACCTTCACCCCGGAGAGGTTGGCGTCGATGCTGATGCCGCTGGCATTCCAGAAGCGCGTGTGTTTGCGCACCAGGTCGGCGTAGGCCGGCTCGATGAACACCTTGATCTCGACCGTGCCCTGGTCTTCGGCGAGGCGATAGCTCTTCACCCGGCCAACCTGGATCTGCTTGTAGAACACCGGGCTGTCGCGGTTGAGCGATCCCAGGCGGTCGGCCTTGAGGGTCAGGTGCAGGCCCGGCTCGCTGTCGGACAGGGGCGGCGCTTCATCCAGCGCCTTGAAGCGCTTGGTCGGCTCGCCCTGCCCCGGGCTAACGGCGATGTAGTTGCCCGATACCAGGGTTTCCAGGCCGGTGATCCCGGCCAGGCTGACGCTCGGTTTGACCAGCCAGAAGCGCGTACCGGTGTTCAGGTGCGGCTCGGCCTCCTTGTTCATTTCGATGGTGGCGATGACCCCGGTATTGCTGCCCTTGGCATCCAGTACCAGCTCTTTCACCTTACCGACCGACATACCCTTGAAGACCACTTCGGTCTTGTTGGCAACGATACCTTCACCGCTCTCAAAGCGGACCTGGATGTTCACACCTGACTCGCGATAGGCCTGCCAGCCAAGCCAGCCACCAATCACCAGGGCGATCAGGGGCAATATCCATATGGCCGACCAGTTCGAAGCTGGGCGGGTTTTAGCCGTAGGCAAATCACTCATGGTCGTCATCCGACTCCGTGTTATCCCAAATCAGTCGGGGATCGAAGGTTACTGCAGCGAGCATCGTCAGAATCACCACACTGGCGAAGGCGACGGCGCCCAGATTGGCTTCGACACTGGCGATCCTGCCGAAATTCACCACCGCCACCAGAATGGCGATCACGAAAATATCCAGCATCGACCAGCGTCCGATGAATTCGATGAAGCGGTACATCAGGATCCGTTGCCGGGCCGACAACGGTTGGTGGCGCTGCACCGAATAGAGCAGCAGGGCAATGCCGACCAGCTTGAAGGTCGGCACCAGGATACTGGCGATGAACACCACTGCGGCGATCGGCAGCATGCCGTGCTTCATCAGGGTGATGACGCCGGACATTATTGTGTCCGGGCTACCCTGCCCCAGAGCGCTGACGGTCATGATCGGCAACACGTTGGCCGGGATGTACAAGATTGCCGAAGTAATCAGCAACGCCCAGGTTCGCACCAGGCTGTTTGGCCGCCGGGCGTGCACCACCGCACCACAGCGGGTGCAGGTTTGCGCGTCACTGTCCGGCTCCTGGCGATTCAGTTCATGGCATTCGCCACAAACCAGAATCCCGGCATCAATCGCACGCATGCAGGTCTTCCCCCGATAAAGCACTCCATATCTGGTGGGGCGACATCACCACCTCCAGCCACACCTGCACCAACAACAAACTGATAAAGCAGGCCAGGCCCAGGCCGAGGCTGAGCTCAGCCAGGTCGACCAGCTTGACCATCGCCACCAGCACGCCCATGAAATAGACCTCGAGCATGCCCCAATCGCGTAGATGGTGATAAATCCGATAAAGCAATAAACCGTAACTGCGACCGACGTTCAGGCGAATGCTCAATAGCACTGCCAGCTGGCACAACAGTTTGAGCAACGGAATCGCCATGCTGCAGAGAAACACCACCACCGCTACGCCGCGCATACCGGTGTTGTACAGCCCGACCACGCCGCTCCAGACCGTATCGTTGGAGGTTTGCCCCAGCAGGTGCAGTTGCATGATCGGCAGGAAGTTGGCCGGTACGTAAAGCAGCAAGGCGGCCAGCACCAGAGCCAGGCTGCGCTGGACCACATTGTGTCGATGGGCGTAGAGCTCGTAGCCACAGCGCGGGCAGTGGGCCTTTTCGTCTTGCTTGAGCACAGGCTTGCGCATCAGCAGGTCGCATTCGTGACAGGCCACCAGGTCTTCCAGGGGCAGGTCGGCGAGCTGATGGGGGTCGGCAGGTTCTGACATAGTGAACTTCTGAGTCAACGCGAGGGCGCTATTCTAACCGATGTAGGAGCGGGCTTGCCCCGCGATACCCTTCTGTCAGCCACATCGCATCGCGGGGCAAGTCGAGGCGTCGCACCGCCGTTCCCACAGACGCCAGAAAGACAAAACCCCTACCTGCATATGCAGATAGGGGTTTCGGAATTTAATCTTGACGATGACCTACTCTCACATGGGGAAACCCCACACTACCATCGGCGATGCATCGTTTCACTGCTGAGTTCGGGATGGGATCAGGTGGTTCCAATGCTCTATGGTCGTCAAGAAATTCTGTTGCCAGAAAGTCTTGTTTAAGACACTCCAGCGAATCGGGTATGTGATGTTTTGTGAGTTACAAATCTTCGGCTGTGCAGTCTTCACAACACCGCAATCTGGCTTTCGCTCAAATTGCTTGGGTGTTATATGGTCAAGCCTCACGGGCAATTAGTATTGGTTAGCTCAACGCCTCACAGCGCTTACACACCCAACCTATCAACGTCGTAGTCTTCGACGGCCCTTCAGGGAGCTCAAGGCTCCAGTGAGATCTCATCTTGAGGCAAGTTTCCCGCTTAGATGCTTTCAGCGGTTATCTCTTCCGAACATAGCTACCCGGCAATGCCACTGGCGTGACAACCGGAACACCAGAGGTTCGTCCACTCCGGTCCTCTCGTACTAGGAGCAGCCCCTCTCAAATCTCAAACGTCCACGGCAGATAGGGACCGAACTGTCTCACGACGTTCTAAACCCAGCTCGCGTACCACTTTAAATGGCGAACAGCCATACCCTTGGGACCGGCTTCAGCCCCAGGATGTGATGAGCCGACATCGAGGTGCCAAACACCGCCGTCGATATGAACTCTTGGGCGGTATCAGCCTGTTATCCCCGGAGTACCTTTTATCCGTTGAGCGATGGCCCTTCCATACAGAACCACCGGATCACTAAGACCTACTTTCGTACCTGCTCGACGTGTCTGTCTCGCAGTCAAGCGCGCTTTTGCCTTTATACTCTACGACCGATTTCCGACCGGTCTGAGCGCACCTTCGTACTCCTCCGTTACTCTTTAGGAGGAGACCGCCCCAGTCAAACTACCCACCATACACTGTCCTCGATCCGGATAACGGACCTGAGTTAGAACCTCAAAGTTGCCAGGGTGGTATTTCAAGGATGGCTCCACGCGAACTGGCGTCCACGCTTCAAAGCCTCCCACCTATCCTACACAAGCAAATTCAAAGTCCAGTGCAAAGCTATAGTAAAGGTTCACGGGGTCTTTCCGTCTAGCCGCGGATACACTGCATCTTCACAGCGATTTCAATTTCACTGAGTCTCGGGTGGAGACAGCGCCGCCATCGTTACGCCATTCGTGCAGGTCGGAACTTACCCGACAAGGAATTTCGCTACCTTAGGACCGTTATAGTTACGGCCGCCGTTTACCGGGGCTTCGATCAAGAGCTTCGCGTTAGCTAACCCCATCAATTAACCTTCCGGCACCGGGCAGGCGTCACACCCTATACGTCCACTTTCGTGTTTGCAGAGTGCTGTGTTTTTAATAAACAGTCGCAGCGGCCTGGTATCTTCGACCGGCATGGGCTTACGGAGCAAGTCCTTCACCCTCACCGGCGCACCTTCTCCCGAAGTTACGGTGCCATTTTGCCTAGTTCCTTCACCCGAGTTCTCTCAAGCGCCTTGGTATTCTCTACCCAACCACCTGTGTCGGTTTGGGGTACGGTTCCTGGTTATCTGAAGCTTAGAAGCTTTTCTTGGAAGCATGGCATCAACCACTTCGTCGCCTAATGGCAACTCGTCATCAGCTCTCGGCCTTAAGATCCCGGATTTACCTAAGATCTCAGCCTACCACCTTAAACTTGGACAACCAACGCCAAGCTGGCCTAGCCTTCTCCGTCCCTCCATCGCAATAACCAGAAGTACAGGAATATTAACCTGTTTTCCATCGACTACGCTTTTCAGCCTCGCCTTAGGGACCGACTAACCCTGCGTCGATTAACGTTGCGCAGGAAACCTTGGTCTTTCGGCGTGGGAGTTTTTCACTCCCATTGTCGTTACTCATGTCAGCATTCGCACTTCTGATACCTCCAGCAAGCTTCTCAACTCACCTTCACAGGCTTACAGAACGCTCCTCTACCGCATCACCTAAGTGATACCCGTAGCTTCGGTGTATGGTTTGAGCCCCGTTACATCTTCCGCGCAGGCCGACTCGACTAGTGAGCTATTACGCTTTCTTTAAAGGGTGGCTGCTTCTAAGCCAACCTCCTAGCTGTCTAAGCCTTCCCACATCGTTTCCCACTTAACCATAACTTTGGGACCTTAGCTGACGGTCTGGGTTGTTTCCCTTTTCACGACGGACGTTAGCACCCGCCGTGTGTCTCCCATGCTCGGCACTTGTAGGTATTCGGAGTTTGCATCGGTTTGGTAAGTCGGGATGACCCCCTAGCCGAAACAGTGCTCTACCCCCTACAGTGATACATGAGGCGCTACCTAAATAGCTTTCGAGGAGAACCAGCTATCTCCGAGCTTGATTAGCCTTTCACTCCGATCCACAGGTCATCCGCTAACTTTTCAACGGTAGTCGGTTCGGTCCTCCAGTCAGTGTTACCTAACCTTCAACCTGCCCATGGATAGATCGCCCGGTTTCGGGTCTATACCCAGCGACTAAACGCCCTATTAAGACTCGCTTTCGCTACGCCTCCCCTATTCGGTTAAGCTCGCCACTGAATATAAGTCGCTGACCCATTATACAAAAGGTACGCAGTCACCTAACAAAGTAGGCTCCCACTGCTTGTACGCATACGGTTTCAGGATCTATTTCACTCCCCTCTCCGGGGTTCTTTTCGCCTTTCCCTCACGGTACTGGTTCACTATCGGTCAGTCAGTAGTATTTAGCCTTGGAGGATGGTCCCCCCATATTCAGACAAAGTTTCTCGTGCTCCGTCCTACTCGATTTCATGACTAAGAGATTTTCGCGTACAGGGCTATCACCCACTATGGCCGCACTTTCCAGAGCGTTCCGCTAATCTCAAAGCCACTTAAGGGCTAGTCCCCGTTCGCTCGCCACTACTAAGGGAATCTCGGTTGATTTCTTTTCCTCAGGGTACTTAGATGTTTCAGTTCCCCTGGTTCGCCTCTTGCACCTATGTATTCAGTACAAGATACTCAGCTTATGCTGAGTGGGTTCCCCCATTCAGAGATCTCCGGATCAAAGTCTGTTTGCCGACTCCCCGAAGCTTATCGCAGGCTACCACGTCTTTCATCGCCTCTGACTGCCAAGGCATCCACCGTATGCGCTTCTTCACTTGACCATATAACCCCAAGCAATCTGGTTATACTGTGAAGACAACATTCGCCGAAAACTTGTAATTACTCACAAATTTTACCTTAGCCTGAACACACACCAGTGAAAGTGCTGTCCAGTCTATCTTTCTATCACATACCCAAATTTTTAAAGAACGATTCTGAAAAAGTTCAGAAATCAATATTCGATACGAATATTCATTTCTAAGCTTTACGAAGCAGTATTAATGGTGGAGCCAAGCGGGATCGAACCGCTGACCTCCTGCGTGCAAGGCAGGCGCTCTCCCAGCTGAGCTATGGCCCCATAACAAAATTGGTGGGTCTGGGCAGATTCGAACTGCCGACCTCACCCTTATCAGGGGTGCGCTCTAACCAACTGAGCTACAGACCCAATTTCGAGCGCGTAACTGTTAGCTTGGAGCTATCAGCTTGGAGCTTAAAGCTGCTTCTATCGTCTTCTTCAATGAATCAAGCAATTCGTGTGGGAGCTCATAAGACAGCTGATGTCTGTCGATTAAGGAGGTGATCCAGCCGCAGGTTCCCCTACGGCTACCTTGTTACGACTTCACCCCAGTCATGAATCACACCGTGGTAACCGTCCTCCCGAAGGTTAGACTAGCTACTTCTGGTGCAACCCACTCCCATGGTGTGACGGGCGGTGTGTACAAGGCCCGGGAACGTATTCACCGCGACATTCTGATTCGCGATTACTAGCGATTCCGACTTCACGCAGTCGAGTTGCAGACTGCGATCCGGACTACGATCGGTTTTGTGAGATTAGCTCCACCTCGCGGCTTGGCAACCCTCTGTACCGACCATTGTAGCACGTGTGTAGCCCAGGCCGTAAGGGCCATGATGACTTGACGTCATCCCCACCTTCCTCCGGTTTGTCACCGGCAGTCTCCTTAGAGTGCCCACCATAACGTGCTGGTAACTAAGGACAAGGGTTGCGCTCGTTACGGGACTTAACCCAACATCTCACGACACGAGCTGACGACAGCCATGCAGCACCTGTGTCAGAGTTCCCGAAGGCACCAATCCATCTCTGGAAAGTTCTCTGCATGTCAAGGCCTGGTAAGGTTCTTCGCGTTGCTTCGAATTAAACCACATGCTCCACCGCTTGTGCGGGCCCCCGTCAATTCATTTGAGTTTTAACCTTGCGGCCGTACTCCCCAGGCGGTCAACTTAATGCGTTAGCTGCGCCACTAAAATCTCAAGGATTCCAACGGCTAGTTGACATCGTTTACGGCGTGGACTACCAGGGTATCTAATCCTGTTTGCTCCCCACGCTTTCGCACCTCAGTGTCAGTATGAGCCCAGGTGGTCGCCTTCGCCACTGGTGTTCCTTCCTATATCTACGCATTTCACCGCTACACAGGAAATTCCACCACCCTCTGCCCTACTCTAGCTCGCCAGTTTTGGATGCAGTTCCCAGGTTGAGCCCGGGGATTTCACATCCAACTTAACGAACCACCTACGCGCGCTTTACGCCCAGTAATTCCGATTAACGCTTGCACCCTCTGTATTACCGCGGCTGCTGGCACAGAGTTAGCCGGTGCTTATTCTGTCGGTAACGTCAAAATACTCACGTATTAGGTAAGTACCCTTCCTCCCAACTTAAAGTGCTTTACAATCCGAAGACCTTCTTCACACACGCGGCATGGCTGGATCAGGCTTTCGCCCATTGTCCAATATTCCCCACTGCTGCCTCCCGTAGGAGTCTGGACCGTGTCTCAGTTCCAGTGTGACTGATCATCCTCTCAGACCAGTTACGGATCGTCGCCTTGGTGAGCCATTACCTCACCAACTAGCTAATCCGACCTAGGCTCATCTGATAGCGCAAGGCCCGAAGGTCCCCTGCTTTCTCCCGTAGGACGTATGCGGTATTAGCGTTCCTTTCGAAACGTTGTCCCCCACTACCAGGCAGATTCCTAGGTATTACTCACCCGTCCGCCGCTGAATCGAAGAGCAAGCTCTTCTCATCCGCTCGACTTGCATGTGTTAGGCCTGCCGCCAGCGTTCAATCTGAGCCATGATCAAACTCTTCAGTTCAATACTGCTTGGGTTTTGAGAAAACCCTAAACTTGGCTCAGCAATCTCAAATGACTTACTTTCAAATCTTTCGATTTTCGTGTAGCCACTTGTGATGCTGATAATCTTTTTGACTATCAGTCTGAGCTCACAAGCACCCACACGAATTGCTTGATTCAGTTGTTAAAGAGCGGTTGGTTAAGAGCTTTTCGTCTCAACCGAGGCGCGCATTCTACGCTTTCCTCAGAGCCTGTCAAGCGTTTATTTTGAAGTTTTTCGTTTCACTTCAAACACTTGACTCGCTGCGATCTCTCGTAGCGGGAGGCGAATTCTACAGCGTTTCAAATCGCTGTCAACTGCCTTTTTCACCGCTGCCGATCTTTCGATCGAAGCACCTCCGGATGACCCTGGAACCGCTAACTCTTTGAAACTCAAGGAGTTTTCAGTTCCGACTGCGCCGGAAGTGGAGCGAATTATAGAGAGATCTGAGGGGGCGTCAAGGACTTATTTCAACTTTGTTTCAAAAAGGCGGTGTTTTACGCGTTACCAACCGCGGAATTCGCCGCTCAAGCGCGGGAATGCGCAGGGCCAGCAGGAACAAACCAATAACGGCGTATATGGACCACTCTTTAAGATCAGCCCGCACCACCCAGAGAAAGTGCAGCAAGCCCAACCCGAGGATGACATACACCAGCTTGTGCAACTTCTTCCAGCGAGCACCCAGGCGACGCTGGCTGTAGCGGTTGGATGTCACCGCCAATATCAGCAAACCGACAAATCCCAGCATGCCGACAATAATGTAGGGACGCTTGCTCAGCTCTACGCCCAACTGCCCCCAGTCCAGGCCAAGCACGAAGAACATGTAGGCACTCAGGTGCAGCACTATATAAGCAAAGCACCACAATCCCAGCTGGCGCCGCGAGACGATCCAGCCCGACCACCCCGTAAGTCGCTGCAAGGGCGTCATGCTCAGGGTTATCAACAGGAAGATCAAAGCCCCTAGCCCCAGGCGATCAACGAGGATCTTGCCCGGGTCCGGCCCAAGGGCCTCCATGGCCGCTTCATATAACCACCACAGCGGCCAGATACTGGCCAGGATAAAGATGCCAAGCCTGAACAGTGGATAGCGCATCAGTAGTTCTTCCGCAGGTCGAGGCCGCTGTAAAGCCCTGCCACTTCTTCGGCATAGCCATTGAACATCTGCGTAGGCCGCACATTGGGGCTGAACAGGCCGCTGGGCAGGCGCCGCTCACGTGCCTGGGTCCAGCGCGGGTGATCGACCTCGGGGTTGACGTTGGCATAGAAGCCATATTCATCCGGGGCAATCGCCTGCCAGGTGGTACGTGGCTGCTCCTCGACCAGGCTGATGCGCACGATCGACTTGATGCTCTTGAAGCCATACTTCCATGGCACCACCAAACGCAACGGCGCGCCGTTCTGGTTGGGCAGTTCGCGCCCGTACATGCCCACCGCAAGGATTGCCAGCGGGTTCATCGCCTCATCCAGGCGCAAGCCTTCTATATAAGGCCAGTCAATCAGGGCAAAGCTTGAGCGCTGACCAGGCATGGTCTTCGGGTCCTGCAACGTTTCGAAGCGAATGTAGCGGGCCTTGGAGGTTGGCTCGACCTGCTTGAGCAGTGCCGAAATCGGAAAGCCCAACCAGGGGATGACCATCGACCAGGCCTCCACGCAGCGCAGACGATAGATGCGCTCCTCCAGCTGGTAGGGCTTCATGAAGTCTTCGAGGGCATAACGCCCGGGCTTGCCGACCTCGCCATCCACCACCACGGTCCAGGGTTCGGTTTTCAGGCTGCCGGCATTGGCCGCCGGATCACCCTTGTCGGTACCGAACTCATAGAAATTGTTGTAGTGGGTGGCGTCCTTGAAAGGCGTGGTCGCCTCCCCCGGCGCGGTTACGGCTTGCCACTGGGTAGCGGCGAGCTTGTCATTGAACCAGCCTGGCACCCTGCCCGCCTCGACATCGGCATAGCGCGATGGATCGGCAGCACTGGCCCAGCGTGGCAGCGCGGTTGCCGCCAGGGCAGCCAGCGACCCACCAAGCATGGCGCGGCGAGAGACATAGAGAGATTCGGGGGTGACGTCCGATTCTTTGCAATCGGAGGCTTTGGGCAGCTTGATGAGCATGATGGCTCCGTAGAACTGGAGGACTGATGCACCAGTAGACTACGGAGCCCTAGCGAAATTACATCACTCGATGTTTTTCCGCCGACGCATGCGCAACAGGTATTGCACAGGACCGGAGGCCGCATAGCCAAGGAACACCAGCAGCAGGATGCGCGGCGGGTCACTGAAGACTACCGCGAACACCAGCACCACGGCGAGGATCGCTACGAACGGCACGCGCCCCTTGAGGTCCAGCTCCTTGAAGCTGTTGTACTTGATGTTGCTGACCATCAGCATACCGGCCGCCGCCACCAGCAGCGCCACCAGGAACGACAGCTTCGAGCCCTGGATGCCGTAGTCGCTGAAAGCCCAGACGGTACCGGCCACCACGCCGGCTGCCGCCGGGCTGGCCAGGCCGATGAAGTAGCGCTTGTCGGCCTTGCCGACCTGGGTGTTGAAGCGCGCCAGACGCAGCGCGGCGCCAGCGACATAGATGAAAGCGACCATCCAGCCGACCTTGCCCATGTCACCCAAGGCCCAGCCGAAGGCCAGCAATGCCGGGGCGACACCGAAGGCAACCATGTCCGACAGCGAGTCGTACTCGGCACCGAAGGCGCTCTGGGTGTTGGTCATGCGTGCCACGCGGCCGTCCAGGCCATCAAGGACCATGGCGACAAAAATGGCGATGGCGGCGAAGGCGAAATACTTGCTCGCCTCGCGTGGATCACCCGCACTGAGGGCCGCCTGGGCACTCATGGAGTTGATGATCGAATAGAAACCGGCGAACAGGTTCGCAGTGGTGAACAGGTTGGGCAGCAGATAGATGCCGCGATGCCGAACCTTGCGTCCTTCGGCGTCATGCCCTTCTTCAACATGCTCATCGATCGGTAGCAGGCTTTCGGCGTCAGAGGCCTTGTTCGGCTCTTCGGGACGTTCGCTCATGGACATTACCTTGCAACGGTGTGGAAAGTTTCGACAGACGTCTGCGACGAGGGTTCGCCGACAAACGATGAAGCTTTATACCAGAAGCTGACCGCCTAAACGAAAAAACGCGGCCGAAGCCGCGTTTTCATCGCATCAGGACAAGATCAGTTCTTGGCCTTGTCGACGATTTTGTTCGCTGCGATCCAAGGCATCATCGAGCGCAGTTGCTCGCCGATGACTTCGATGCCGTGGGCAGCGTTGTTACGACGCTTGGCGGTCATCGAAGGGTAGCCGGTGGCGCCTTCGCTGATGAACATCTTGGCGTATTCGCCGTCCTGGATGCGCTTCAGAGCGTTGCGCATGGCCTGGCGGGATTCGGCGTTGATGACTTCTGGGCCGGTCACGTACTCGCCGTACTCGGCGTTGTTGGAGATCGAGTAGTTCATGTTGGCGATACCGCCTTCGTACATGAGGTCAACGATCAGCTTCAGTTCGTGCAGGCACTCGAAGTAGGCCATTTCTGGCGCGTAGCCCGCTTCAACCAGGGTTTCGAAACCGGCTTTGACCAGCTCGACGGTACCGCCGCAGAGAACGGCTTGTTCACCGAACAGGTCGGTTTCAGTCTCGTCCTTGAAGGTGGTTTCGATGATGCCGGTACGGCCGCCACCGACGCCCGCGGCGTACGACAGGGCAACGTTTTTGGCATTGCCGGAAGCGTCCTGGTAGATCGCAATCAGGTCAGGGATGCCGCCGCCTTTGACGAACTCGGAACGTACGGTGTGACCTGGCGCTTTTGGCGCGATCATGATCACGTCCAGGTCGGCGCGTGGAACGACCTGGTTGTAGTGGATGGCGAAACCGTGGGAGAAGGCCAGGGTGGCGCCCTTCTTGATGTTCGGCTCGACTTCGTTCTTGTACAGCTGGGACTGGAACTCGTCCGGGGTCAGGATCATGACCAGGTCGGCACCGGCAACAGCGGTCGCTACATCGGCAACTTTCAGGCCGTGAGCTTCGGCTTTGGCAACGGTGTTCGAACCTTTACGCAGACCGACAGTGACGTCCACACCGGAGTCCTTCAGGTTGCACGCCTGAGCGTGGCCCTGGGAGCCGTAACCGATGATGGCAACTTTCTTGCCCTGGATGATGGAAAGGTCACAGTCTTTGTCGTAATAAACTTTCATGAAAATACCCCTGTTATCTCGGCCCATAGGGCCATCGCTAATTTTTTGAGTTAGATGCTGAGCACTTTGTCGCCACGGGCAATGCCGGTAACGCCGCTGCGCACTGTTTCGAGAATGGACGCGGTACCGATGGCCTGAATGAAGCTGTCAAGCTTGTCGCTGGCGCCAGTCAGCTGAACGGTATAGACGCTGCTGCTGACGTCGACGATCTGCCCACGATAGATATCGGTGGTGCGTTTGATCTCCGCGCGCTGGGCGCCCGTGGCCTTGATCTTGACCAGCATCAGTTCACGTTCGATGTGCGCGCTTTCCGAGAGGTCGACCAGCTTGACGACTTCAACCAGCTTGTTCAGGTTTTTGGTGATCTGCTCGATCACCTCATCATGACCGACCGTGGTCAACGTCAGACGCGACAGGGTCGGGTCTTCGGTTGGCGCCACCGTCAGGCTTTCGATGTTGTAGTTACGCTGCGAGAACAGACCGACCACGCGAGACAAGGCACCGGGTTCGTTTTCCAACAGCAGGGAAATAATGTGCCGCATGATTAGGTACGCTCCGTCTTGCTCAGCCACATGTCGCGCATGGAGCCGTCTTTGATCTGCATCGGGTAGACGTGCTCGCTGTTGTCGACCTGGATATCGATGAACACCAGGCGGTCTTTCATGGCGAACGCTTCCTCGAGCTTGGGCTTGAGGTCTTTCAGGCTGGTGATGCGGATACCCACGTGACCATAGGCCTCGGCCAGCTTGACGAAGTCAGGCAGCGATTCCATGTAGGAGTGCGAGTGACGGCTGTTGTAGGCCATGTCCTGCCATTGGCGGACCATGCCCAAGACGCCGTTGTTCAGGTTGACGATCTTCACCGGCAGGTCGTACTGCAGGCAGGTCGACAGCTCCTGGATGTTCATCTGGATGCTGCCCTCGCCGGTAACGCAGGCAACGTCCTGGTCCGGGAAGTTCAACTTCACGCCCATGGCCGCCGGGAAACCGAAGCCCATGGTGCCCAGGCCGCCGGAGTTGATCCAGCGATTGGGTTTGTTGAAGCGGTAGTACTGCGCCGCGAACATCTGGTGCTGACCCACGTCGGAGGTAACAAAGGCATCGCCCTTGGTCACTTCGCAGAGGGTCTCGATCACGGTCTGCGGCTTGATCACGCTGCCGTCGCCCTTGTCGTAAGGGAACATGTCGCGATCGCCACGCCATTCTTCGATCTGCTTCCACCAGGCGTCCATGGCGGCTTTGTCTGGCTGCTCGCCGATTTCGCGCAAGGTCGCGACCATTTCGCTCAGCACGCTCTCGACCGGGCCAACAATCGGCACGTCGGCCTTGATGGTCTTGGAGATCGACGCCGGGTCGATGTCGATGTGGATAACCTTGGCGTTCGGGCAGAACTTGGCCGGGCCGTTGACCACGCGGTCGTCAAAGCGCGCACCGACGGCGAAAATCACGTCAGCGTGGTGCATGGCCAGGTTGGCGGTGTAGCTGCCGTGCATGCCGAGCATGCCGAGGAACTGGCGATCGGTACCCGGATAGCCGCCCAGGCCCATCAAGGTATTGGTGACCGGCAGGTTGAGCATCTGCGCAACTTCGGTCAGGGCTGCAGAGCCGCCGCCGAGGATCACGCCGCCACCGGCGTAAACCACTGGACGCTTGGCAGCCAGCAACATCTCGGCAGCCTTGCGGATCTGCCCCGAGTGGCCACGCACAGCCGGGCTGTAGGAACGCATCTTGACCTTTTTGGGGTAGACGTATTCGAACTTTTCCGCAGGGTTGGTCATGTCTTTGGGGATATCGACCACGACCGGGCCCGGGCGACCGGATTGCGCCAGATAGAAAGCTTTTTTCAGGATCTCAGGAATTTCCGAAGCGTGTTTGATCATGAAGCTGTGCTTCACGATCGGCCGGGAAATTCCGATCATGTCGGTTTCCTGGAAGGCATCGGTACCGACCATGGTGCTTGGCACCTGACCGGAGAGGATGACCATCGGAATGGAGTCCATGTACGCGGTGGCAATACCGGTGATGGCATTGGTCGCGCCTGGACCCGAGGTCACCAGTACCACGCCGGCCTTGCCGGTGGCACGGGCGTAACCGTCCGCCATATGGGTAGCTGCCTGCTCGTGACGAACCAGGATGTGGCTTACTTCCGGTTCTTTGAACAGGGCATCGTAAACATGAAGGAGAGCACCACCAGGGTACCCGTAGATGTGCTTAACGCCTTCGTCACGCAAAAAGCGGACGACCATCTCAGCGCCAGATAAAAGCTCCACGTTGTTCACCTCTAAAACGCCAGAATACCGTCCACGGTGGACGGGTCTTAATAGGTTTACTGCCAAGCAGAGCATGAGCGACGAAATCGCCGACTACGTCAGCACTGACTGAGCAAGTATTGGGAGCGCCCCAAAGTGTTGCGGGGTTTTCCCACCCAGCGCGAGGTAACGCGTTGCGGGGTGTAACAGGTCGGCGCGGGTGTGCGCCTCATGATCTGCTTAGCGGGTCTGCTTCTGGCAGTCCCTCTACAGCGGAATCTGGATTCTTCTTTTTCGGCGCGCGCAAGTCAAGAAAAATTATTGCCAATTTCGCGCAAGGACGATCCACAGTCACCACTATTACCTGTGACAGCAGCAGAAAACCAAACAATACAAACAAAAAGAGCCACAATCTGTGGCTCCAAGGGTGAAAAGAGGGAAATTCAGGCAGAAGGACTGATCAAACGGTCAAACTCTGCTAGCAGCCTGCGTAGCTCGCGGCTTTGCTCCGGACGGTCGACGTATACCGTTTCAGCCATGACCAGAATCCCGGAGGCATTTGGCAACGGCAGACCCTTTTCGAGAATCTCTTTCATTTTTGGCAGGAAGATCCACTGCAGCCACAGATCGAAGCTCATGCTGTCGACTGCGAAAGGCACGCTGCTCGCCAACGCTTGAGGCGTCGGCGAAACGTCACTCCACCAACCTTGGGCACGGAGTTCATGCTCGATCAACAGCAGGTGATCGGCGATATCGAGGATGCGTTGATCCATTACAGGTTGACCTGGGCTTTCTGCCGGGCCAGCGCTGCACCGGCCGAGTCACCCTGCTTCTCGCGCGACTGGGCAATGATGTTCCACAGCCCGGCCTGCAGGTCGGGGCGACCGTTGGCGTAGGTCAGGGCGCGGCGCGCCAGTTGCTCGGACTGCGCAGCATCGCCCTGGGCCAGGCGTACCTGGGCCAGACGGTAAAGCACCTGCGGCTCACGCGGGGCAATGCGCTGGGCACGCTCCAGGCTCGACGAAGCGCCGTTGTAGTCGCCGCCGCTCTGCTGTTGCTGGGCGGTGGTCAGCAGCGCCAGCACCGGGCCGTCGAGCTGTTCGTCAGCCGACAGGCCACCGCTGGCAGCGCTGGAGCGCGGAATGCCGCTCGGCGCACTCGGCGCGCTGGTGCTCGGCATGGTGTAGCTGCCGGCGTTGGTCGAGCTGCTGTCGAACGGCGTCGAACTGCTCGGGCCCGGGGTAATGGGGCCAGTGCTGATCGGCGCGGCGCCGGTGGACGCCGGGAAAGTCTGGATCGGTGCGGCGCCGGAACCCTGCGGGACCATGACCATCACCCCGGAGTCCTGCGGCACGGCTTGCGCCTGGCGCGTACCGTTATTGACCTGCGCCGGCGCGCCACGGTTGGCCGTAACCCGCTCGCTGTTGGAGACCCGGGTACTGGAGTCGACCACGGGAATGGAGCCGCGCGGATTGCTGGCGCAGCCATTGAGCAAAGCCAGCGCCGTCAAGGCTGGAAACCACCACTTGTTCACTGCACACCCTCTCTAGGCTAATGCTTAATTCATCCAACCCTTGACCCAGTCCATGACGGACTCGGCAGGATCCGGCTCACCACCACAGGCGGCTCCGGCCGGCGGTTCACTTCCGCGAATATACGGCATCTGCACGGCGCCCGGGCAACTGGCGTCCGAGCCCTGGCCGCTATGCGGATCGATCCAGGCCTGCACCACGTTGTCGGGCAGCGGCATGTCCAGTGGCAGCGGGTCGGCCTTGCGCATGAAACTGGTCCAGACCTGCAGCGCACCGGTGGCTCCGGTAAATGGCGTTTTACCGTTGTCGTCACGCCCCAGCCACACCACTGCCAGCAAATCCTGGCTGAAGCCTGCGAACCAGCTGTCACGGGAATCGTTACTGGTACCGGTCTTGCCCGCCAGGTTCAACGAGCTTGGCAGCACACTGTAGACCGAACGCCCGGTACCTTCGCGCATGACCCGCTGCATGGCGTTTTGCACCAGATAAATGGCGCCCGGATCGAAGGTTTGCTGGATCTGGAACGGATAGCGCTTGAGCGGCTCGCCTTCGGCGGTGAGCACGCTGCGAATACCGCGCATCGGCGTGTTGAAGCCGCCATTGGCCAGGGTCTGGTACATGGTCGCGACCTGCATCGGCGACATGCCGCCGGCGCCGAGCATCATCGACGGGAACGCCGGCCAGTCGACGTTGACGCCCAGCCGGCCGATGGTTTTCAGTACGTTCGGCACGCCCAGTTCCAGGCCGAGCTTGGCGGTCGACAGGTTGTAGGAGTTGGCCAGGCCCTGATACAGATAAATGGTGCCGTGGGAACGACGGTCGTAGTTCTGCGGCTTCCACACCTGGCCATCGGCGCCTTTGACCGAGAACGGCTCGTCCTGCACCCACGTGGTCAGGGTGTATTTGCTCGGTTTTTCCAGGGCGGTCAGGTACACCGCCGGCTTGACCAGCGAGCCGATCGGCCGTACCGCGTCGATCGCGCGGTTGAAGCCAGCAAAACCTGCCTGGCGGCTACCGATCAGGGCCTGGACTTCGCCAGTCTCCGGGTTGGTCACAACCATCGCCGCTTCGACTTCATCGGCGCCCTTGCGCCCGGCCAGACGCTTGAAGGTCTCGGCCATGGCCGCTTCGGATTTCATCTGCAGGATCGGATCGAAGCTGGTGAAGATGCGCAGGCCTTCTTCGGTCAAGTCTTCGTCACGATAGTCCTGGCGCAGCTGGCGTTTGACCAGGTCGAGGAAGCCCGGGTAGGAGCTGTCGGCCAGGCTGCCGCGCTTGGTCACACCCAGTGGCATTTTCTTCGCTGCTTCCACCGCTTCCGGGGTGGCCACGCCCTGTTCGGCCAGCAGGTCGAGCACCAGGTTACGCCGCACCGTCGCCCGCTCCGGGTAGCGCCGCGGGTTGTAATAGGAAGGGCCCTTGACCATGCCGACCAGCAAGGCGATCTGGTGCAGCTTGAGCTCCGACAGCGGCTGGCTGAAGAAGAACTGGCTGGCCAGGCCGAAGCCGTGCACCGCACGCTGGCCGTCCTGACCAACGAACACTTCGTTGAGGTAGGCCTCGAGGATTTCGCGCTTGTCGTAATGCAGCTCAAGCAGCAGGGCCATCATCGCTTCATTGAGCTTGCGGCTGAGGCTGCGTTCGTTGGTCAGGTAGAAGTTCTTCACCAACTGCTGGGTCAGGGTACTGCCGCCCTGGCGCATGGCACCGGACGAGGTGTTGACCCACACTGCCCGGGCAATCGACTTGGGCGACACGCCGAAGTGGTGATAGAAGTCGCGATCTTCCACGGCTACCAGGGTTTCCAGCAGGTACGGCGGCACCTGGTCGATCTTGATCAGGATGCGGTCTTCGAGGTTTTTCGGGTACAGGCCGCCGATCAGCAGCGGCTCGAGGCGCACCACGTCGAGTTTCGAGCCGTTGGCGCCACTGAGCCCGGCAACATAGTCGCCAGAGAAGCGCACGCGCACCGCTTGTGCGCTTTCCATGCCTTCATAGAACTGAAAGCCACGGGTATTGAGATCGACGGTATTGCCGTTGACCGCCGCCGCACCCGGGCCATTGGCGACGCTTTCGCGGCGATAGCCGAGGGCATCGAGCTCGATGAGGAAGTCGGCCTTGCTCAGCTTCTGGCCGACGAACAGCTCCAGCGGCCGGGCATACACCTTGGCCGGGATGGTCCAGCGCTTGCCGGAGAATTTCTCCTGGACCACGGCATCGAGGTAAATGGCATAGCCCGCCACCAGCACAAGGCCGACCAGGCTGAGCTTCAAGGCCCAGCCCAGCCAGGCACGCGAGCGGCCAGACGGGCGTTTTTTAGCGGTACGGGGGGATCGGGATCGAGTCATGGCGGCGGATTATACGCACTTTATCAATCATCGACAGGCGCCCTCCGGCGGTTTGCACCAGCCCCGCTTGCGGCCATAATGGCCGATTCGAATCTCCGACCCAGAAGGATCGCCCGTGAGCCAAGCCTTGATCACAGCCCTGCAGAATCCCGCCCTGTTCCCTCACCCGGTGAAGGCATTTCAGGTCATCGAGACGCATATCTCCTGGGTGCTGCTCACCGGTGACTATGCCTACAAGATCAAGAAGCCGATGAACTTCGGTTTCCTCGATTTTACCGAGCTGTCCCAGCGTGCCCACTTCTGCGCCGAAGAGCTGCGCCTGAACCAGCGCCTGACCGAAGGCCTGTACCTGGAAGTACTGCCGATCACCGGCAGCGCCGAAGCGCCCCAACTGGGCGGCGAAGGCGAGCCGATCGAATACGCGCTGAAAATGCGCCAGTTCCCCCAGAGCCAGATGCTCAGCACCCTGCAGGCCAACAGCGAACTGACCGCCGCGCACATCGACCAGATGGCCGAGCAGATCGCCCGCTTCCACCTGGCCGCGCCAAAAGTTGCCGTCGAGCATCCGCTGGGCACGCCGGACAGCGTCATGGCCCCGGTCGAGCAGAACTTCGAGCAGATTCGCCCGTTCCTTTCCGACAAGGCCGACCTGCAGCAACTCGATGCCCTGCAAGCCTGGGCCCAGGACAGCTTCAAGCGCCTGCATGGCCTGCTCGAGCAGCGCAAGGCCGAAGGTTTCATTCGCGAATGCCACGGTGACATCCATCTGGGCAACGCCACCCTGATCGATGGCAAGGTGGTGATTTTCGACTGCATTGAATTCAACGAGCCGTTCCGCCTGACCGACGTCTACGCCGATGCCGCGTTCCTGGCCATGGACCTCGAAGACCGCGGGCTGAAATCGCTGTCGCGCCGCTTCGTCAGCCAGTACCTGGAACTGACCGGTGACTACGCCGGCCTGGAACTGCTGAACTTCTACAAGGCCTACCGTGCCCTGGTGCGGGCCAAGGTCGCCCTGTTCAGCATGCCGGCCAACGCCGATGCGGTGCAGCGCGCCACTACCCTGCGCACCTACCGCAACTATGCCAACCTGGCGGAAAGCTACAGCGCCATCCCTTCGCGCTTTTTGGCCATCACCCATGGTGTGTCTGCAGTCGGCAAGAGCCACGTGGCCATGCGCCTGGTCGACGCCCTGGGCGCCATTCGCCTGCGTTCGGACGTCGAGCGCAAGCGCATGTTCGGGGAGCAAGCCAGCGCCAATGCCGGTCAGTTGCAAGCCGGCATCTATAGCGAAGACGCCAGCCAGGCCACCTACCAGCGTCTGCACCAGCTGGCTGAAACCATCCTGCGTGCTGGTTTCCCGGTAGTTATCGACGCCACCTACCTCAAGCACGACCAGCGCCAGGCCGCCGCCGGCGTTGCTAGCGAAACCGGTGTGCCGTTCCTGATCCTCGACTGCAACGCCCCAGATGCGGTGATCGCCAGCTGGCTGGCCCAGCGTCAGGCCGATCAGAACGATCCGTCGGATGCCACCCTGGACGTGGTCAAGGCCCAACAGGCCAGCCGTGATCCGCTCAGCGCCGAAGAGCTGCTGCAAAGCAAGCGCGTGGAAACCAACGAAAGTGGCAGCCTCGACCTGTTGGTCAAGCAGATCCGCCAGCGCCTGCCCGGGCTCTGATACCACCCAGGACGTGAAGCAGTCGACAGTTCACGCCTGATTCCGGGCGCCCCCTTGATGATGGCACTATAGTGTCACCACAAGTGCAAACAAGGAGGCGCCTCATGAATCAGCCACGGCAACTGGACAGCGCGCTGTATGCGCTGGTGCATGACGAACAGATCGCCAGCTTCAATCGCGAGAAACCCAAGGATGGCACCATCGACTTTCGTGGCGGCGATTTTCGCGGGCTCGACCTGCGCGAGCTGGACACCACCGGCATCGACTTCACCGATGCTTACTTTCGCGCCTCCGACCTGCGCGGCCTGGACCTGCGTCACAACGGCCTGGAAGGCGCAAGCCTGGCCCATGCGCAGATTTCCGGCACCTACTTTCCCAGCGAACTGAGCGCCGACGAGATTCTCATGTCGGTCAACTTCGGCACCCGCCTGCGCTACCGCACACGCTGACAGCAACCTTCGAAACCCCCGCCGGCCGTGGCCTGGCGGGGGCTTTCGGCTACCCGTCGGCACATGGATGGCAAAACGCCGCGTATTTCCCAAGTGCCGCTACACTGCTCATTGACCTGCCGCGATTACTAAATCAAGACCCGTTCAGCCGTCGCAAGGAGGCTTGATGAACGATGAACTCCAGCATCTGAAAAACCTTGGCAAGACTTCTGCGCAGTGGCTGCATGCGGTCGGCATCCACAGTGCTTCGGATCTACGCCGGCTGGGTGCGGTCAACGCCTACAAGGCCGTCCGTACCCGGGGTTTCCGGGCCTCGAAGGTGCTGCTGTACGCGATTGAAGGCGCCTTGCTTGATGTGCACTGGAACGATATTCCGGCTGAACGCAAGGAAGCCCTGAACCAGCAACTCGACGGCAAAATTGCCGTACAGAAAAATAATCGGGAATTTTGAATCACGACGCTTGACTACGAAATGAGAATCGTTATGATTATCACAACTGGTCGCGAGACTGGTTGGGTAACCTGAAAGCCCCTGGTTCGGACTCTCAGATTATCTCCTCATCAGGCTAATCACGGTTATTGACCCGGCACTTTGCCGGGTCTTTTTTTGCCTGGGCTTTTTACTCGCCCTTACGCATCTGCGCGCAGTAGTCCTGCTCCGGCAAGGCCGGGGTGTACCAGACATAATCAGCCATCTGCGCATCAACCCCCTGCCCCACTTCGGCGAGCATCAGCACCTGCGTGCCGGCTTCGGCGCCCAGGTCGGCCAAATGCAAGGGCACGCCGATGTCCTTGCGCACGTGATAGCCACCGGCTAACAGCAACGCTGGCTGTGGCGCGGCCAGCAGGCGCTCGGCCATACGCCGGTCGCGCTGTTGCTGAACCGCCAGCATCGCCGGCAACTGGCTTTCGGGCAGCAGGCCGCAATGGGACTCCCGGACTTGCTTCAGCAGCACGGCCCGGACCTTGGCGGCGGTCGAGCGCTCACCTTTCAATGGTGGCGGCTGGCGATAGAGGCTGCGCACCTCGTCGGTGTCGAGGTTGGCGGCCAGCAACGGGTAAGGCTGGCCCAGGGCCACGCGGACGATCGGTCCGTACAGGGCCCAATCCCAGCCTTGCTGCCAGCCAAGCGCCAGCGGCAGATCGGCCGGCAAGGCCTGCTGCTTCAGCGCATCGACCTTGGCTTGCTGCACCGGCTGCAGCATCTCCAGCAGCAGGCTGCCCTGCGGCCGTTGCCCCTGCAGGGCGCGCAGCAGCCACAACTGCAGGGCATGGTGGTCGGGGTTGTCGTGTTTCTCGCCTACCAGCAGCCGCGGCGCCTGCGCCAGCCGCTCCAGCAGTTGCGCGGGCGTCAACAGGCGCCCGCTGCTCAGCTCACGAATCTGCCCAAGCTCGGCATGCTCGCGGCCTTCGGGGCTTTGCCAGGCGGGCAATGGAGGTACTTCGGCCCGGGACTGGCAGCCGGCGAGCCCCCAGACCAGCAACAGCAACAATGCGGGCAAGCGGGGACAACGCATGGGCGGTACTCCTAACGGGCGATGATCAGCGGGTGCCCCCGCTCGGGGTGAGGCTGGACCAGCACATCGATGCCGAACACCGCCTTGAGCGAATCGGGGCGCAATACCTGCTGCGGGGTATCCAGGGCATGGCTGCGACCCTGTTCGAGCAAGAGGATACGATCACAGTAGCGTGCCGCCAGGTTCAGGTCATGAAGGATGACCATCACCGCGGCGCCGCGATCGGCGAATTCGCGCACCGCTTGCAAGGTGGTGTGCTGGTGCAGCGGGTCGAGCATCGAGGTCGGCTCGTCGAGCAGCAGGATGCGCCCGTCTTCGCCTGGCCACAGCTGCGCCAGTACCCGCGCCAGGTGCACGCGCTGACGCTCGCCACCAGAGAGCGCCAGATAGCTGCGCCCGAGCAGGTGGCCGGCATCGGCCGCCTGTAGGGCCGCGTCGATGATCTGCTGGTCGCGCTCAAGACCGGTTTTATGCGGCAAGCGACCCATGCCGACCACTTCTTCGACCTTGAAGGCAAAGCCCAGACTGGACACCTGCGGCAGCACCGCCAGGCGCTGGGCCCGCTGCTGCCCGGGCCAGTCGCACAGCCCGCGGTCATCCAGGCTCACCCGTCCGTGGCTGGGATTCAACTCACCGCACATCACCCCGAGCAGGCTGCTTTTACCGGCACCGTTGGGGCCCAGCACGCCCAATACCTGGCCGGGCTGCAGGGCCAGGCTGATATCGCTGAGGACCTGGTTTTCGCCACGGCGCAGCGACAGGTTTTCGACACACAGCATCAGGCACGCCCCCGCAACAGCAGATAGAGGAAGAACGGCGCACCGATGAACGCGGTAACGATACCGATCGGCAGTTCCGCAGGTGCCAGCGCCAAGCGCGCGATCAGGTCGGCGAACAGCAACAGCGAGGCACCGGCCAACAAAGATGCCGGCAGCAATACGCGGTGGTCCGGCCCGGCCAGCAAACGCACCAGGTGCGGCACCACCAGGCCAATAAAGCCGATCAGCCCCGCCGCCGCCACTGCCGCGCCCACCCCCAGCGCCGTGCAGAACACCAGTTCGCGCTTGAGCTTCTCGACCTCGATGCCCAGGTGACGGGCTTCGGACTCGCCCAGCAACAAGGCATTCAAGGCCTGGGCCCGGCGTGGCAGCCACAGCGAGACCCCCACGGTCACCAGCACCAGCGGCCACAGGCGCTGGTAACTGGCGCCATTGAGGCTGCCCAGGTTCCAGAACGTCAGGGTGCGCAAGGTGGCGTCATCGGCCAGGTAAGTGAACAGCCCTACCGCCGCGCCGGCAAGGGCGGTCAAGGCGATGCCGGCAAGGAGCATGGTCGCCACATTGGTCTGGCCATCGCGCCGGCCCAGGCGATACACCAGCGCCGTCACCCCCAGGCCACCAAGAAATGCACACAGCGATAACAGATAAGGGCCGAAGGCCTCGGGAATACCGCCCATCCACGAGCCGCCGACAATCGCCACCGCCGCACCGAGCGCGGCCCCCGCAGACACCCCGACCAGGCCGGGGTCGGCCAGCGGGTTGCGAAACAGCCCCTGCATCGCCACCCCGGACAGCGCCAGCACGGCACCCACGGCCAACCCCAGCAGGGTCCGTGGCAAGCGGATCTGGCCGAGGATCAGCTCAGCCTGCTCCAGCCCGTCGCCGGCCACCGGCAGCCCGATCAACCGGGCTCCGGCGCGCAGGGTATCGAACAACGGCAGGCTGACCGGCCCCAGCGCCAGCGACAACCAGATCGCCAACAGGCACAGCAGCGTCAGGGTGACGAACAGCGTGCGCGGCTTGACCAGCCGGTTCATTGCGCGGTCGGGTAAAAGGCGTGGGAAAGGTTCTGCAAGGTAACCGGCAGACGCGGGCCGAGCCCCCCCACCAGCAAGGTCGGGTCCAGTTCGATCAGGCGTTTGTTACGGGCGGCGCGCGAAGCATTCAGGGCCGGGTTTTCCTTGAGCAGCGCCTGCAAGGCCTGCTCACCGCTGAGGCTGCGGTCGGCGAACACCAGCACATCCGGGTCAAGGGCTGCCAAGGCCTCGACAGAGAAGTTCTTGTAGCCTTCGTTATCTGCCAGGTTGCGCGCACCGGCCTGTTTGAGCAGCCAGTCGCCAGCAGTGCCTTTGCCGGCGATCATCGGTTTGGAGCCGGCATGACCGACCAGCAGAATCACTCCGGGAGCGGCCTGGGTGGTTTGCAGTTGCTTGATCTTGCCCTGCAGCTCATCGAGTTGCTGGCGGTAGTCGGCGAACAGTTGCCGGGCTTGTTGCTCATTGCCGAGCAAGCGCCCCAGTTGCTGCAAGTTGCTTTCCACCGCACCCAGGTCGGCCTTGCTCGACAGCAGTTCGACCTTGACCCCGGCGCCGCGGATTTGCGCGAGCACCGGCGGCGGGCCCATTTCTTCGGTGCCCACCAGCACATCCGGACGCAGGCTCAGCACCCCTTCGGCGGACAGCTGGCGCTGATAACCGATACTCGGCAAGGCCTTGAGCGATTGCGGATGCTGACTGGTGGTATCGACCCCGACCAGCTTCTGCTCGCCGCCCAGCGCCGCCACCCACTCGCTCAGTGCCCCACCGGCGCTGACCCAGCGCTGCGGCAAGGTGTCGGCCTGGGCCAGGGTGTTGAACACAAGACCGGCACACAGGGCGATCAGGCGGGCACGTGGGCGCATAACAGGCTTCCTTGAATGAGGAGGAGCGGCAATCCGGGTGGATAATGCCGGGGACGCACGGTATAAAGCGTCCGATACGGCTGATGCAGGCAATTTGATAATTATTTGCATTTGCACGTCAAGCCGTCACTGTGACTTCGAGTAACCCTCACCATGCATTTTCTTTGTCATTCCAAGCACCTGGGCGAAGGCCAGAGCCGAGGCTTCAGTGTCAATGACCTGGGGATTTTCGCGGTCCGGCGTGCGGGTACAGTCTACCTGTACCGCAATCACTGCCCTCATCGTGGCATCCCCCTGAATTGGGAACCTGACGCCTTTCTCGACAGCAGCGCCAGCCTGATTGCCTGCGGGCGCCACGGCGCGCTGTTTCTGATCGAGTCCGGCGAATGCGTGGCCGGCCCTTGCGAGGGCGAGCAACTAACGGCCCTGAACTGCCGCGAAGACCGCCAGGGCATCTGGCTTATCGACTGAGCAACACCGGCAAAGGCCGATCGATATAAACCTGTTCGCCATCGATCCGCGTGCCGTAGGCAAGCACTTCGACGCCATCGGCCACCGCTGCGCGCAGGGCATCGGCATAGGCGCTGTCGATCTCGTCGGCAGGGCGTACGGCTTCGACCCCGCTGAGGTTCACACAATATAGCTGCACCGCGCGCACACCCTGGCGGGCCAGGGTCGCCAGCTCGCGCAGGTGCTTGGCACCGCGCTGGGTGACGGCGTCAGGGAAGGCGGCGACTGCCGAGTCGTCAAAGCCCAGGGTGACGCTCTTGACCTCGACATAGGCCGGCCCTTCGGCAAACTCCAGGCGAAAATCCACCCGGCTGCTCTCCTCGCCGTAAGCCACTTCGCGCTTGAGCCCGGTAAACCCGGCCAATTCGCTGATGACGCCAGCACGCAAGGCTTCTTCCACCAGCGCGTTGGCGCGCCCGGTGTTGACACAGGCCAGGCGCCCCTGCGGGGTTTCACTGATTTCCCAGGTGCCGGGCAGCTTGCGCTTGGGGTCGTTGGAGCGGCTGAACCAGACCTGGCCGCCCTCGACCATGCAATTGAACATCGAGCCGGTATTGGGGCAATGGATGGTCATTTGCTCGCCATTGGCCAGTTCGATGTCGGCCAGAAAGCGCTTGTAGCGGCGCAGCAAACGTGCGGTTTCAAGGGGTGGAGAAAAGCGCATCAGCCTTGCCAGCTCCGTAGTCCGCGGGCAATCCGCTCGACCGCCTCCTGCAGGCGCGGCAAGCTCTGGGTGTAGGCAAAGCGCACATGGTGCCCGGCCTGGTGGCGACCGAAGTCCAGGCCCGGGGTGAAGGCCACGTGCTCGGTTTCAAGGAAGTGCCGGCAGAAGGCAAAGGCATCGCCGCCAAAGGCGCTGATGTCGGCGTACAGATAAAAGGCACCCTGTGGCTCTACGGCTATCTTGAAGCCCAGCTCACGCAAGGCCGGCAAGAGGAAATCGCGGCGGCGGGCGAACTCGGCCCGACGTTCTTCGAGAATCGCCAGGGTGCCAGGCTGGAAACACGCCAGGGCGGCATGCTGGGCCATGCTCGGGGCACTGATGTAGAGGTTCTGCGCCAGCTTTTCGAGGTCAGCCACCGCAGCCGGTGGCGCCACCAGCCAGCCCAGGCGCCAGCCGGTCATGCCGAAATACTTGGAAAAACTATTCAGGACGAAGGCTTCGTCGTCGACTTCCAGCACGCTCGGTGCATCCATGCCGTAGGTCAGGCCGTGGTAGATCTCGTCCACCACCAAATGGCCGTTACGCGCGCGGGTGGCAGCCGAGAGGCTTGCCAGCTCATCGCGATCGAGCACCGTGCCGGTGGGGTTGGCAGGTGACGCCACCAGGGCGCCGACGGTGTCCTGGTCCCAGTAGCGCTCGACCAGGTCGGCGGTGAGTTGGTAATTGGCCTCGGGGCCGACCGGCACCAGTTGTGCGGCGCCTTCGACCAGGCGCAAAAAATGCCGGTTGCACGGGTAGCCAGGGTCGGCCAGCAGCCAGTGCTTGCCCGGGTCGACCAACAGGCTGGCGGCCAGCAGCAAGGCGCCGGAACCGCCCGGGGTGATGAGGATGCGCTGCGGGTCGATGCTCAGCCCGTAGCGCTGCTGGTAGAACCCGGCAATCGCTTCGCGCAGCGCCGGCAGCCCGCGGGCAGCGGTATAACGGGTATGCCCCTGGGCCAGTGCGGCCTGGCCGGCCTCGATGATCGGCGCGGCGGTGGTGAAATCCGGTTCGCCGATTTCCAGGTGGATCACGTCGCAGCCGCTCGCTTGCAGCTCGTTGGCGCGGGCCAGCAGGGCCATCACGTGGAAAGGTTCGATGGCGCGGCTGCGCGCACTGTAGGGCTGGGCCATTAGCCTTCTCTCAAAAGGGTCTAGAATAATGATTCTACCCACGCGCGGGGTCGAACGTGTGGCAAAAGCTGCGGTCCACTGCAAAGATCATCAAGGCCAGGTAGCGTTGCCCTGGCCTTGACAACCGGGAGTAGCGCACCCCGATTCGATCTGGTAAGTTCGGCGGCTCGCAGTCGCAGGGCCGGCGGGCGCCGGAGATGGAGCAGCCTGCGCAATGGATTAGAAAAGTGAGAGGCGGTCTATTCATGTCCACCCTAGAAAAGCAAAAAACTCAGACCATGTACGGTGTCGAGCCCTATCAGGTAACCAAGGGTGAAGAGTACATGGGCGATCCCATGCGCAAGCACTTCATCAAACTCCTGGGTGCCTGGAAGCAGGAGCTGATGACCAGTGTGGACCGGACTGTGGACCACATGAAGGACGAGGCGGCCAATTTCCCGGACCCCGCCGACCGCGCCAGCCAGGAAGAAGAATTTGCCCTTGAACTGCGCAACCGCGATCGCGAGCGTAAGCTGATCAAGAAAATCGACAAGACCCTGCAGAAGATCCAGGACGAAGAATACGGCTGGTGCGACGCCTGCGGCGTTGAAATCGGTCTTCGCCGACTGGAAGCCCGCCCTACCGCGGACCTGTGCTTTGACTGCAAGGAAATCGCGGAGAAGAAAGAAAAAACGGTCGGCAAAGGCTGATCCTTCTCCCATCCGAACGGGGCGCATCAGGCGCCCCGTTTCATTTTCATACCTGCTCGCCATGAACGACTCCCGCTACATCGGACGCTTCGCCCCCACGCCCAGTGGATTTCTGCACTTTGGTTCGCTGGTCGCCGCCCTGGCCTCGTGGCTGGATGCCCGGGCAGTCGGCGGCACCTGGCTGGTGCGCATGGAAGACATCGACCCGCCCCGCGAAGCTCCCGGCGCCCAGGCCGCCATTCTGCAAACCCTGGAAAGCTACGGCCTGGAATGGGACGGCGAGGTGGTCTACCAAAGCCAGCGCCACGCGGCCTATGCCGAAGTGCTCGAGCGCCTGTTCCGCCAGGGCCTGGCCTACGCCTGCACCTGCTCGCGCAAGCAACTCGAAGGCTACAACGGCGTTTACCCGGGCCTGTGCCGCAATGCCGGGCATGCCTGCGAAGGCGCCGCCATCCGCGTGCGGGTGCCGGAGCTGGCCTACCATTTCGATGACCGCGTGCAGGGCCGTTTCGAACAGCACCTGGGCCGTGAGGTGGGTGACTTTGTCATTCGCCGTCGCGATGGCCTGTACGCCTATCAACTGGCGGTGGTGCTCGATGATGCCTGGCAGGGTGTGACCGATATCGTGCGCGGCGCCGACCTGCTGGATAACACCCCGCGCCAGCTGTACCTGCAGGAACTGCTGGGCCTGTCGCAGCCGCGTTACCTGCACGTGCCGCTGATCGTGCAGCCTGACGGGCACAAGCTGGGCAAGTCCTACCGCTCGCCGCCACTCGCCGCCGACCAGGCCACGCCCCTGCTGCTGCGCGCCCTGCGCGCACTGGGGCAAAAGACCGAAGCAGGCATGGAGCACGGTACCCCGGGCGAAGTGCTGGCGCATGCCGCATTGCACTGGAACCCCGACGCCCTGCCCCGGTGCCTGAGCGTGCCCGAGGCCGATCTGCACTGATCCCTGGGGGGCCCGACCCCACAGAAAGCCCAGTAAATTCAATTCTTTGGCAAAAACCCACAAGCCCGTTACCATCGCCGCAGCCATTTGCGCCAATAATAAGTCCAAGCCGCAGCGCCCTAACCTTTGAGGCCAGCATGTATATCTATCGTTTGGTCCTGCTTCTGGTCGTGGGGATCTACCTGTTCTCCCCGGCCATCATGGACTGGTGGATCGAGCCAACCGGAGCCTGGTATCGCCCTTACCTGCTCTGGCTGATCCTGATCGTCGTGACCTTTATCCTGCAGAGCCAACGTGATGCCGATGAGCTTTAGCCTGACCCAGATGATCCTGATCAGCGCCGCCTACCTGCTGGTGCTGTTCGGCGTGGCCTGGGTCAGCGAACGCGGGATGATCCCGCGCTCGATCATCCGCCACCCGCTGACCTACACCCTGTCGCTGGGCGTCTATGCCAGTGCCTGGGCCTTTTATGGCTCGGTGGGCCTGGCCTACCAATACGGCTACGGCTTTCTCGCCTGTTACCTGGGGGTGTCCGGGGCCTTTCTGCTGGCACCGGTGCTGCTGTACCCGATCCTGAAGATCACCCGCACTTACCAATTGTCGTCGCTGGCCGACCTGATCGCCTTCCGCTTTCGCAGTACCTGGGCCGGGGCGCTGACCACCATCTTCATGTTGATCGGCGTGCTGCCGCTGCTGGCCCTGCAGATCCAGGCGGTGGCCGACTCGATCAGCATTCTGACCGGCGAACCGGTCAAGGCGCGGGTCGCCTTTGCCTTTTGCGCATTGATCACCCTGTTCACCATTTTCTTTGGTTCGCGGCACATCGCTACCCGGGAGAAACACGAGGGCCTGGTGTTCGCCATTGCCTTCGAATCGGTGATCAAGCTGCTGGCCCTCGGCGGCATTGGCCTGTATGCGCTGTACGGCGTGTTTGGCGGCCCGCATGAGCTGGAAGTCTGGCTGCTGCAGAACCAGACCGCCCTCGCCGCCCTGCACACCCCGTTGCAGGAAGGCCCATGGCGCACCCTGCTGCTGGTGTTCTTCGCCTCGGCCATCGTCATGCCGCACATGTACCACATGGCCTTTACCGAAAACCTCAACCCGCGCTCGCTGGTCAGCGCCAGTTGGGGCCTGCCGCTGTTCCTGCTGCTGATGAGCCTGGCGGTGCCATTGATTCTCTGGGCCGGCCTGAAAATGGGCGCCAGCACCAGCCCGGAATACTTCACCCTGGGCCTGGGCATCGCCGCCAACAACCAGGCGCTGGCGCTATTGGCCTATATCGGCGGGCTCTCGGCTTCCAGCGGGCTGATCATCGTCACCACCCTGGCGCTTTCGGGCATGGCCCTCAACCACCTGGTGCTGCCGCTGTACCAGCCACCGGCCGAGGGCAACATCTACCGCTGGCTGAAATGGACCCGGCGGGCGCTGATCGTCGCCATCATCGCCGCCGGTTTCGGCTTCTACCTGACCCTGGGCAGCCAGCAGGACCTGGCCAACCTCGGCATCGTCGCCTTCGTCGCCACCTTGCAGTTCCTGCCGGGCGTGCTCTCGGTGCTGTACTGGCCGACCGCCAACCGCCGCGGCTTCATTGCCGGCCTGCTGGCGGGGATCCTGGTGTGGATGGTGACCATGCTGTTGCCGCTGGTGGGCAACCTGCAAGGCTTCTACATCCCGCTGCTGAACATGATCTATGTGCTCGACGACACCAGTTGGCACATGGCCGCGATCGCCTCGCTGGCCGCCAACGTGCTGCTGTTTACCCTGATCTCGCTGTTCACCAACGCCAGCAGTGAAGAAGTCAGCGCCGCCGAGGCCTGTGCGGTGGATAACGTGCGCCGCCCGCAGCGCCGTGAGCTGCACGCGGCCTCGCCGCAGGAATTCGCCACGCAACTGGCCAAGCCGCTGGGTGCCAAGGCTGCGCAGAAGGAAGTGGAACAAGCCCTGCGCGACCTCTACCTGCCGTTCGACGAGCGCCGCCCGTATGCCCTGCGCCGCCTGCGCGACCGCATCGAGGCCAACCTGTCGGGGCTGATGGGCCCGAGTGTGGCCCAGGACATGGTCGAGACCTTCCTGCCCTACAAGTCCGGTAACGAAAACTACGTGACCGAAGACATCCACTTCATCGAAAGCCGCCTGGAAGACTACCACTCGCGCCTGACCGGCCTTGCCGCCGAGCTCGATGCCCTGCGCCGTTACCACCGCCAGACCCTGCAGGAGTTGCCGATGGGCGTCTGCTCGCTGGCCAAGGACCAGGAGATCCTGATGTGGAACAAGGCCATGGAAGAGCTCACCGGCATCCCCGCCAAGCGCGTGGTCGGCTCGCGCCTGACCACCATTGCCGACCCCTGGCGCGGCCTGCTTTTGGGCTTCATCAACGTGCCCGACGAACACTTGCACAAACAACGCCTGGGCCTCGATGGCCAGACCCGCTGGCTGAACCTGCACAAGGCGGCCATCGACGAGCCACTGGCACCGGGTAACAGCGGCCTGGTGCTGCTGGTTGAAGACCTCACCGAAACCCAGGCTCTGGAAGACAAGCTGGTGCACTCCGAGCGCCTGGCCAGCATTGGCCGCCTGGCTGCCGGGGTGGCCCACGAGATCGGCAACCCGGTCACCGGTATCGCCTGCCTTGCGCAGAACCTGCGCGAAGAGCGCGAAGAGGACGGCGAGATCACCGAGCTGAGCAGCCAGATCCTGGAGCAGACCAAACGCATCTCGCGCATCGTCCAGTCGCTGATGAGCTTTGCCCATGCCGGCAGCCACCAGCACAGCGACGAGCCGGTGTGCCTGGCCGAAGTGGCCCAGGACGCCATCGGTCTGCTGGCCTTGAACCGGCGCAATTTCGAAGTACAGTTCTTCAACCTGTGCGACCCGGACCACTGGGTCGAGGGCGACCCGCAACGCCTGGCCCAGGTGCTGATCAACCTGCTGTCCAACGCCCGCGACGCCTCCCCGCCCGGCAGTGCCGTGCGGGTCAAGAGCGAAGCCAGCGAGCATACCGTCGACCTGATCGTCGAGGACGAAGGCAGCGGCATCCCGAAAAACATCATGGATCGTCTGTTCGAACCCTTCTTCACCACCAAGGACCCGGGCGAAGGCACCGGACTGGGGCTTGCTCTGGTCTATTCCATCGTGGAAGAGCATTATGGACAAATCACCATCGACAGCCCGGCCGATAGCCAGAGCCAACGCGGCACCCGGATCCGAGTGACCCTGCCGCGCCATGTCGTAGCGACGTCCGCTGTGAACTGAGACCGTCGAGAGAATTGAATCAATGCCGCATATTCTGATCGTCGAAGACGAAACCATCATCCGCTCGGCGTTGCGCCGATTGCTCGAGCGCAACCAGTACCAGGTCAGCGAGGCCGGCTCGGTGCAGGAAGCCCAGGAACGCTTCAGCATTGCGACCTTCGACCTGATTGTCAGCGACCTGCGCCTGCCCGGCGCACCGGGCACCGAACTGATCAAGCTCGGCCAGGGCACGCCGGTGCTGATCATGACCAGCTACGCCAGCCTGCGCTCTGCCGTCGACTCGATGAAAATGGGCGCGGTGGACTACATCGCCAAGCCGTTCGATCACGACGAAATGCTCCAGGCCGTGGCGCGCATCCTGCGTGACCGGCAGAACGCGCCGGCCGCCCCGGCCGAGCGCGGCAACGGCAAGGCGGTGCCCGGCGACAAGGCGGCCAGCACTGCAGCCAACGGCGAGATCGGCATCATCGGTTCCTGCCCGCCGATGCAGGACCTGTACGGCAAGATCCGCAAGGTTGCGCCAACCGATTCCAATGTATTGATCCAGGGCGAGTCGGGTACCGGTAAAGAGCTGGTGGCCCGCGCCCTGCACAACCTCTCGCGGCGCGCCAAGGCGCCGATGATCTCGGTGAACTGCGCGGCGATTCCCGAGACCCTGATCGAATCGGAACTGTTCGGCCACGAGAAAGGCGCCTTTACCGGTGCCAGCGCCGGTCGTGCCGGCCTGGTCGAAGCCGCCGATGGCGGTACGCTGTTCCTCGACGAAATCGGCGAACTGCCGCTCGAAGCCCAGGCCCGCCTGTTGCGCGTGCTGCAGGAAGGCGAGATTCGCCGGGTCGGCTCGGTGCAATCGCAAAAGGTCGATGTGCGCCTGATTGCCGCGACCCACCGCGACCTTAAGAACCTGGCCAAGGTCGGCCAGTTCCGCGAAGACCTTTACTACCGCCTGCACGTCATCGCCCTCAAGTTGCCCGCCCTGCGCGAGCGGGGCGCCGACGTCAACGAGATCGCCAATGCCTTCCTCGCTCGCCAGAGTGCGCGCGTGGGGCGTAACGACCTGCGCTTTGGCCACGACGCCGAGCAGGCGATCCGGCATTACTCCTGGCCAGGTAACGTGCGCGAGCTGGAAAACGCCGTGGAGCGTGCGGTAATCCTCTGCGAGAGCCCGGAAATTTCCGCCGACCTGCTGGGCATCGACATCGAACTGAGCGACCTGGAAGACGACGATCCGTTTGCCGGCCTGCCGGGTACCGGCAGCAATGCCAGCAACACCAGCCACGAGCCGACTGAAGACCTGTCGCTGGAGGACTACTTCCAGCATTTCGTCCTCGAGCACCAGGACCACATGACCGAGACCGAGCTCGCACGCAAACTCGGAGTCAGTCGCAAGTGCCTGTGGGAACGTCGTCAGCGCCTGGGTATCCCGCGGCGCAAGAGCGGGGCCACCAGCGAAGGCTGAGGCGTTTCAGCAGTTTTCGACGGTGGGCGGCGGTAACACTGTCACCTTGCGACAAACTGTTACCGCAGCACGAAGTCGTAACAAAAACCGGGGCTTACGGTAACGAAGCCCCGGTTTTTTTTCGCCCCGCGAACCCCGCAAAACCACTCCAAGCCCTTGTTTTACTGGGCTTTGCAAAAGTTGGCACGGCACCTGCTATATGTTTGGTACAAGAACAATAACAAGCACTGCAAAAGACAATAAAAATAAGACGAATCGGCTCACGCACAATAAGAACAAGACGGCGGAGGCGCAGCTAACTGATTCTTTTGGAGAGGAGTTGTATTTGGGGCTTGCCCCACAACCAGGCAGAGAACAATAAAAACTGCACTCAAGCAGGGCCTGAACTGGTTGGATCGCATGATCATTGCAACCTCAGCGACCAAAGCAATCCGTTTGCTCTTGATCCCGGTTAGGGAGACCGCCCACAAGCTTTTTTTGTGGGCAGGGCACTCAACAAAAACAAGAAGCCCAGCAAAAAAACAATAAGAGCATGCAACTACTTCTTGGGGAGCTTCGGCTCCCCTTGTAGTTTCTGCCCGCCCCAGCCTGCCCGCGCGTCGTCCGACGCGACCGCCTACACCATCCACCGAGTAAATGCTAGAATCCCCGCCCATCATGCGGCCATTCTTCGTTTTTGGCCGAACATTCCTTCAAACAGTGCATCCCATGCTGAAGAAGCTGTTCCAGTCATTCCGTCCTACCGTGCGTGGCCAGCACCATATCCGCACCACGCCCGAAGTGATCAATAGTGGTCAACATTCGCTGCAACGTGGCCAGTTCAGCCGCCACGCGGTGAACATCGTCGAGCGCCTGCAAAACGCTGGCTACCAGGCCTACCTGGTGGGTGGCTGCGTACGCGACCAGCTCCTGGGCATCACCCCCAAGGACTTCGACGTCGCCACCAGCGCCACCCCTGAACAGGTCCGCGGCGAATTTCGTAACGCCCGCATCATCGGTCGCCGTTTCAAGCTGGTTCACATCCATTTCGGCCGTGAAATCATCGAAGTCGCCACCTTCCGCGCCAACCACCCGGAAAGCGAAGAAGAGAACAGCCACACCTCGTCGCGTAACGAGAGTGGGCGAATTTTGCGCGACAACGTCTACGGCACCCTGGAAGAAGACGCCCAACGCCGCGACTTCACCATCAACGCCCTGTATTACGATCCGGTCAGCGAGCGCATCCTCGACTACGCCAACGGCGTACACGACATCCGCAACCGCCTGATTCGCCTGATCGGCGACCCGACCCAGCGCTACCAGGAAGACCCGGTGCGCATGCTGCGTGCTGTGCGTTTCGCCGCCAAGCTCAACTTCGGTATCGAGAAGCACACCGTGCAGCCGATTCGCCAACTGGCACCGATGCTGCGCGAGATCCCGGCGGCGCGCCTGTTCGAAGAATCGCTCAAGCTGTTCCTCTCCGGGCAGGCTGCCGACACCTTTGAAATGCTCGTCGACCTGGAGTTGTTCAACCCGCTGTTCCCGGCCAGTGCCGAAGCGCTCGAAGAACACCCGACCTACACCCACACCCTGATCAGCCAGGCTTTGATCAACACCGACCTGCGCGTCAAGCAGGGCAAGCCGGTGACTCCGGCCTTCCTGTTCGCCGCGATGCTCTGGCCAGCCCTGCCGGGTCGCGCCCTGCGCCTGCAGAGCCGTGGCATGCCGCCGATCCCGGCGATGAACGAAGCCGCCCACGAGCTGATCGCCGAACAATGCCAGCGCATTGCGATCCCCAAGCGCTTCACCATGCCGATCCGCGAGATCTGGGACATGCAGGAGCGCCTGCCACGACGCAGCGGCAAGCGTGCCGACCTGTTGCTCGACAACCCGCGTTTCCGCGCCGGTTACGACTTCCTGCTGCTGCGTGAAAGCGCGGGCGAAGAAACCGATGGCCTCGGCCAATGGTGGACTGACTACCAGGACTGCAACGACAGCGAGCGCCGCGACATGATTCGTGAGCTCGGCAGCCGTGACGAAGGCGCCGGTGCCGGCCCGCGCAAACGCAAGCGCAGCCCGAGCAAACGCAAGCGCGCCGACGGCGCTGCAGGCGAGTAACCGATGGTCCGCGCCTTCATTGGCCTGGGCAGCAACCTGGCCGATCCCGAGCAGCAATTGCGCAGCGCCGTCGAGGCGCTGGGGCAGTTGCATGAAAGCGCCCTGGCCGGGGTTTCGGCTTTCTACAGCAGCGAATCGCTATCGCCCGGGCAGCCGCGCTACACCAACGCCGTGGCAGCGCTGGATACCGCCCTCGCGCCGCTTGAGCTGCTCGATGCGCTGCAGGCCATTGAGGCCGATCAGGGCCGCGAGCGCAAAGAGCGCTGGGGCCCGCGCACCCTCGACCTGGATATCCTGCTGTACGGCAACCAGGTCATCGATGTGCCACGCCTGAAAGTGCCGCATTACCACATGCAGGCGCGACCGTTCGTCCTCTACCCGCTGGCCGAGCTGGTACCCGAAGACTTCTGCCTGGCCGATCAAAGGCCCCTGTCCCAATTACTGGCAGATTGCCCGTTCGTCGGCCTCGAGCGCCTGTAGCCGGGCGCTCCCCCAGCCGGTAACGCCCGTAACAGCGCATTAGTAACAATGCGGTAACAGGGTAATTGACTTCAGCCCCCTCGCTCACGACTATAGGCGTCCCGTGGCGCCCCGAGCGTCGCAAAAAGGCGTATATAGGCCTGGAACAGGTCGTAATTCAAACACCACGATCGATGATGTGCTGTTCCAGAAGATGAATACACGCGTTGTACGCAGTCGTTTTTCACAGCGCCTGAACGAGGATTCCTTTTCATGCCAGAAGTAACCCTGACCACCCTGCAGAGCCTCAAGGCCAAGGGTGAGAAAATAACCATGCTGACCTGCTACGACGCGACCTTTGCCCAGGCCGCCAGCCGTGCCGGCGTGGAAGTATTGCTGGTGGGTGACTCCCTGGGCATGGTCCTCCAGGGCCATGACAGCACCTTGCCAGTAACCAATGCCGAGATGGCCTATCACACTGCCTGCGTCAAACGCGGCAACGAAGGTGCGCTGATTCTTGCCGACCTGCCGTTCATGGCCTGCGCCACCACCGAGCAGGCGTTCGCCAACAGCGGCGCGCTGATGCAAGCCGGCGCGCACATGGTCAAGGTCGAAGGCGCCGCCTGGCTGGCGGAGACCATCCGCCTGCTGGCCGAACGTGGCGTGCCGGTGTGCGCGCACATGGGCCTGACCCCGCAAACCGTGAACATCCTCGGTGGCTACAAGGTCCAGGGCCGCCAGGAAAACCAGGCCCGGCAGATGCGTGCCGACGCCATCGCCCTGGAGCAAGCCGGCGCGGCCATGTTGCTGCTCGAGTGCGTGCCGACCGAACTTGCCGCCGAAATCACCCAGGCGGTGAGCATTCCGGTCATCGGTATTGGTGCCGGTAGCGCCACCGACGGCCAGGTCCTGGTGCTGCACGACATGCTCGGCCTGTCGCTGACCGGCCGGGTACCGAAGTTCGTGAAGAACTTCATGGCCGGCCAGAGCGACATTCAAGGTGCGCTCAAGGCTTATGTAACCGCCGTCAAGGAAGTCAGCTTCCCCGCCAGCGAACACGGGTTCAGTGCATGAATACAGTCAAGACCGTCCTCGAACTGCGCGCCGCCGTGGCGCGGGCGCGCAGTGAGGGCAAACGCATCGGCTTCGTGCCGACCATGGGCAACCTGCACAGCGGCCATGCCGCGCTGGTGACCAAGGCCGCGCAACGGGTCGACTTCGTCGTCGCCAGCATCTTCGTCAACCCGCTGCAGTTCGGCCCCAGCGAAGACCTCGACAAGTACCCGCGGACCCTCGCCGCCGACCAGGAGAAACTGCTCCAGGCCGGCTGCCACCTGCTGTTCGCCCCCACGGTCGAAGAAATGTACCCCGACGGCATGGCCGGGCAGACCCGGGTCAGCGTCCCGCAGTTGTCAGACGGGCTCTGTGGTGCCAGCCGTCCGGGCCATTTCGAAGGCGTGGCGACGGTGGTCAGCAAGCTGTTCAACATGGTCCAGCCGGACCTGGCGGTATTTGGCCAGAAAGACTTCCAGCAACTGGCGGTAATCCGCGCGCTGGTGCGCGACCTGAACATGCCGATCCAGATCATCGGCGAGCCGACCGTGCGCGCCGAAGACGGCCTGGCGCTGTCGTCGCGCAACGGTTACCTGAGCGACGAGCAGCGCGCCACGGCGCCAGCGCTGTATCGCCTGCTGAGCCAGATGGCCGCCGCCATCGAGCAAGGCGAACGCGACTACCCGGCGCTTATCGCCAACGGCCAGCAGCAACTGGCTGCAGCAGGCTTTCGCCCGGACTACCTGGAAGTCCGCCAGGCCCTGAGCCTGCGCCCGGCAAAGCCTGAAGACCGCGATCTGGTGATCCTGGTAGCCGCCTTCCTCGGCGCTACCCGCCTGATCGACAACCTGCACCTGAACCTTGACGACAAGTAACCCGGTCGCCCGCGGAGCTGCCTCTCCCTGTAACGCAGGCTGCATGCCTATAATTGGCATCAGCCTGCAAACGGGGCGCTGTTTTCAGTGTCCAAGGCAGTTCACGCAATAAGGAAACCTGCAGCGATGGCGTATTACCGCACCCCTCATGATGTTACCGCCCTGCCCGCCTGGCAGGCGCTCCAGCAACACCGCGAAGCCATGCAGGACTTCAGCATGCGCGACGCATTCACTGCCGAGCCAAAGCGCTTCGAAGAATTCTCCCTGAGCACCTGCGGGCTGTTCCTCGACTACTCGAAAAACCTGATCAACGCCCAGACCCGCGACCTGCTGGTGGGCCTGGCCAACGAGGTCGGTCTGCAAGAGGCCATCAAGGGCCTGTTCGCCGGCGAAATCCTTAACGCCTCCGAAGGCCGCCCGGCCCTGCATACCGCCCTGCGCCGCCCGGTGGGCGACAAGCTGAGCGTCAACGGCGTCAACGTGATGCCCGAGGTGCACAAGGTCCTCAACCAGGTGACCGAGCTGGTTGGCCGCATCCATGATGGCCTGTGGCGCGGCTACAGCGAGAAGCCGATCACCGACGTGGTCAACATCGGCATCGGTGGCTCGTTCCTCGGCCCCGAGCTGGTCTCCGAAGCCCTGCTGCCTTACGCCCAGCGCGGCGTGCGCTGCCATTACCTGGCAAACATCGACGGCAGCGAGTTCCACGAGCTGTCGGCCAAGCTGCGCGCCGAAACCACGCTGTTCATCGTCTCGTCGAAATCGTTCAATACCCTTGAAACCCTGAAGAACGCCCAGGCCGCCCGCGCCTGGTACCTGGCCCAGGGTGGTTCGGAAGCCGAGCTGTACAAGCATTTCATCGCCGTTTCCAGCAACAAGGCCGCCGCCGTGGCCTTCGGCATCCGTGAAGAAAACATCTTCCCGATGTGGGACTGGGTCGGCGGGCGTTACTCGCTGTGGTCAGCCATCGGCTTGCCGATTGCGCTGGCCATCGGTACCGCCAACTTCAAGGAACTGCTGTCCGGTGCCTACACCATGGACCAGCACTTCCAGAACGCGCCGTTCGAACAGAACATGCCGGTGCTGCTGGCCTTGCTCGGCGTGTGGTACGGCAACTTCTGGGGCGCGCAAAGCCACGCGATCCTGCCGTACGACCACTACCTGCGTAACATCACCAAGCACCTGCAACAGCTGGACATGGAATCCAACGGCAAGAGCGTCCGCCAGGACGGCACGCCGGTCAACCACGACACCGGCCCGGTCATCTGGGGCGGCGTGGGTTGCAACGGCCAGCATGCCTACCACCAGTTGCTGCACCAGGGCACCCAGCTGATTCCGGCCGACTTCATCGTCCCGGTGGTCAGCTTCAACCCGGTCGCCGACCATCACCAGTGGCTGTACGCCAACTGCCTGTCGCAGAGCCAGGCACTGATGCTGGGCAAGACCCGCAGCGAAGCCGAAGCCGAGCTGCGTGACAAAGGCATGGCCGAAGCCGAGATCCAGAAGCTGGCACCGCACAAGGTGATTCCGGGCAACCGCCCGAGCAATACCCTGGTGGTCGAGCGCATCAGCCCACGGCGTCTTGGCGCACTGGTGGCGATGTACGAGCACAAGGTATTCGTGCAAAGCGTCATCTGGGGTATCAACGCCTTCGACCAGTGGGGCGTGGAGCTGGGCAAGGAGCTCGGCAAGGGCGTCTACCAGCGCCTGACCGGCGGCATTGAAGAGCCTGCCGAAGACGCCTCGACCCAGGGCCTGATCAACTTCTTCCGCAGCCGTCACCGCGGTTGACCGCCCGCGCTGCCCCTGGCCGAACGAACACGGCCGGGGCAGCGGCTACACTGTCCTGACAAAAACAATCCGTCAGAACAGGACCCCGCCATGTTCGATATCAGCGACTTTCCCCAAGCCGATGCCGTCAGCAGAGCGGCGCAACTGAGCCAGGCCGACTACCAGCGCCTGTACCGCCAGTCCATCGACGACCCGGACACCTTCTGGTGCGAACAGGCCAAGGCCCTGGACTGGATCAAGCCCTGGAGCCAGGTCCAGCAGAGCGACATGAAGACCGGCCAGGCCGCCTGGTTCAAGGGCGCGCAACTCAATGTCAGCTACAACTGCATCGATCGTCACCTGGCCACCCGGGGCGATCGACCGGCGATCATTCGCGAAGGCGACAACCCTGCCGACTCCAGCGTCATCACCTACCGCGAACTGCACCAGCAGGTCTGCCGCCTGGCCAACGTACTCAAGCAGCGCGGGGTAAAAAAAGGCGACCGGGTGTGCATCTACATGCCCATGGTCCCGGAGGCGGCCTACGCCATGCTCGCCTGCAGCCGCATTGGCGCCATTCACTCGGTGGTGTTCGGTGGCTTCTCGCCGGATGCCCTGCGTGACCGGATTCTCGACGCCGACTGTCGCACGCTGATCACCGCCGATGAAGGCGTGCGCGGCGGCAAGAGCGTGGCGCTGAAGCACAACGTCGACAAGGCCCTGCTCAGTTGCCCGGATGTCAGTACGGTGGTGGTGATCAAGCGTACTGGCGGCAAGATCGACTGGCGCGAAGGCCGCGATCTCTGGTACCACGAAGCGATCAAGCAGGTCAGTGATGACTGCCCACCCGAGCCGATGGACGCCGAAGACCCGCTGTTCATCCTCTATACCTCCGGCAGCACTGGCAAACCCAAGGGCGTACTGCACACCACCGCCGGCTACCTGCTGCAGGCGGCGCTGACCTTCAAGACCGTGTTCGATTACCGCGAGGGCGAGGTGTTCTGGTGCACCGCCGATGTCGGCTGGGTGACCGGCCACAGCTATATCGTCTACGGGCCGCTGGCCAACGGTGCAATTACCCTGATGTTCGAAGGCGTGCCCAACTACCCCGATGCCTCGCGCTTCTGGCAGGTGGTCGACAAGCACCAGGTCAATATCTTCTACACCGCGCCCACCGCCCTGCGCGCGCTGATGCGCGAAGGCCAGGGCCCGTTGGCGGGCACCTCGCGCAAGAGCCTGCGCCTGCTCGGCAGCGTCGGAGAGCCAATCAACCCGGAAGCCTGGGAATGGTATTTCGAGGCCGTAGGCGAAAAACGCTGCCCGATCGTCGACACCTGGTGGCAGACCGAAACCGGCGGCATCATGATCAGCCCGTTGGTGGGCACCCGGCGAATCAAGCCCGGGTGCGCCACCCAGCCGCTGTTCGGCGTGCAACCGGTGTTGCTGGACGAAAAAGGCAAGCTGATCGAAGGCCCCGGCAGCGGCATGCTGGCGATCAAGGCCAGCTGGCCTGGGCAGATCCGCGGCGTGTACGGCGATCCGCAGCGGATGATCGATACCTACTTCAAGCCGCTGCCGGGCTATTACTTCACCGGCGACGGTGCGCGCCGCGACGCAGACGGCGACCTGTGGATAACCGGGCGCATCGATGACGTGATCAACGTCTCCGGGCACCGGATCGGCACCGCCGAGGTGGAAAGCGCCCTGGTACTGCACGACAGCATCGCCGAAGCGGCCGTTGTCGGGTACCCTCACGATCTCAAGGGCCAAGGCATCTATGCCTTTGTCACGCCCATGAACGGTGTGACCCCGGACGACAGCCTCAAGCAGCAGCTGCTGGCCCTGGTCAGCAAAGAGATTGGCAGCTTCGCCAAACCCGAGCTGATCCAGTGGGCGCCGGCACTGCCCAAGACCCGTTCGGGCAAGATCATGCGGCGCATCCTGCGCAAGATCGCCTGCAACGAGCTCGACAGCCTCGGCGATACCTCGACCCTGGCCGACCCGAGCGTGGTCCAGGGCCTGATCGACAAACGCCTGAACACTTAAGCGGCAGCGCTGATCGGCTGCCTTGAACACAAGGTAACCATGGAAGCGATTCGCCGCCGTATCGAAACCCAGGTGATGAGCCTGACCGGCTTGTCCCTGGGTCAGCTGGACCTGGAAAACCCCAAGGGCGACCCCGGCCTGTTCGGCCCGGACAGCCTCAGCTGGCGTGTGCACGGCGACTTCCCGAGCATGCTGATCGGCGGCATCAGTGCCCTGCTCCTGCAGTTGCTGCACCCGCTGGCGCTGGCTGGCGTGTGGGATCATTCCAACTTTCGCCAGGACCTGCTCGGCCGCTTGCGCCGCACCAGCCAGTTCATCTCCGGCACCACCTTCGGTTCGAGCCGGGATGCCAACTGGCTGATCGAAAAAGTGCGCACCATTCACCTGCAGGTGGTCGGCAGCGCCGCCGATGGCCGGCCCTATGCCGCCAGCGACCCGGACCTGCTGACCTGGGTGCATGTGGCCGAGGTCAGCAGCTTTCTTGCCGCCCACATGCGCTACCGCAACCCGCAGATGCCGGTCACCGAACAGGACGCCTACTACGCCGAGATCGCCCTGATCGCCGAGCGCCTGGGCGCGCGCAACGTGCCGCGCTCACGCCAGCAAATTGCCGACTACCTGCAGGCCATGCGCCCGCAACTGCTGTGCGACGCGCGCAGCCATGAAGTGGTGCAGGTGCTGCTCGACGCGCCGGCGCCCAGCCGCCTGGCGCAACCGGTCGGCGCCTTGATGCTGCGCGCCGGTATCGACCTGCTGCCGGAATGGGCCAGCGCGATGCTCGAGCTGGGCCAGAACCCGCTGCAACGCCGATTGATTCGCCTGGGCATCCACAGCACTGCTCCGGTGCTGCGCTGGGCCATGCGCGACGGCTCGGCCCATCGCGCCCGGCGGCGTATGGGAATCGCCTGAGCGGTACGCCAATAGCCCTCGCCCGCTCATCTATGCCACCATGCCGGTCTATCCAGGCCCTGGGGCCTGAACCGTTCTGACGCCAAATCCAATAAGAGTGAGGACCCGCGCCATGCAAGATGTCGTAATCGTTGCCGCCACCCGTACTGCTGTCGGGAGCTACCAGGGGGCGCTGGCCAACATTCCTGCCGTCGACCTCGGCGCTGCGGTGATCCGCCAGTTGCTGACCCAGACCGGCATCGATGCCGAACTGGTCGATGAAGTCATCCTCGGCCAGGTACTGACCGCCGGTGCCGGGCAGAACCCGGCGCGTCAGGCCGCGATCAAGGCCGGCCTGCCCCACGCGGTACCGGCCATGACCCTGAACAAGGTCTGCGGCTCGGGCCTCAAGGCCCTGCACCTGGCGACCCAGGCAATTCGCTGCGGCGATGCCGAGGTGATCATCGCCGGCGGCCAGGAGAACATGAGCCTGGCCAACTACGTCATGCCGGGTGCCCGTACCGGCCTGCGCATGGGCCACAGCACACTGATCGACAGCATGATCAGCGATGGCCTGTGGGATGCGTTCAACGACTACCACATGGGCATCACCGCCGAGAACCTGGTGGAAAAATACGGCATCAGCCGGGAAGAACAGGACGCCTTCGCCGCCGCCTCGCAGCAGAAAGCCGCCGCAGCCATCGAAGCCCGGCACTTCGTCGACGAAATCACCCCGATCCTGATTCCGCAGCGCAAGGGCGAGCCGGTGGCCTTCGCCACCGACGAGCAACCCCGCGCCGGCACTACCGCCGAGTCGCTGGGCAAGCTCAAGCCGGCATTCAAGAAAGACGGCACGGTAACAGCCGGTAACGCCTCGTCGCTCAACGACGGTGCGGCAGCGGTACTGCTGATGAGTGCGGCCAAGGCGCAACAGCTGGGCCTGCCGATCCTGGCGCGGATCAAGGCCTATGCCAACGCCGGGGTTGATCCGGCGATCATGGGCATCGGCCCGGTCAGCGCCACCCGCCGCTGCCTGGACAAGGCCGGCTGGCAGTTGAGCGACCTTGATCTGATCGAGGCCAACGAAGCCTTTGCCGCCCAGGCCCTGTCGGTGGGCAAGGAGCTGGGCTGGGACGCCAGCAAGGTCAACGTCAATGGCGGCGCGATTGCCCTGGGGCACCCGATTGGCGCCTCGGGTTGCCGGGTGCTGGTAACTTTGCTGCACGAAATGATCAAGCGTGACGTCAGCAAAGGCCTGGCCACCCTGTGCATCGGCGGTGGTCAGGGCGTGGCCCTGGCGATCGAGCGCTGATCACTGCGGGAGGGGCTGCAACGGCCCCTCCCCTGCCCTGAACTGATAAACTGCACGTCCGCAAACCAAGGCCACGTGCATGTCCCTCTTGAATCAGGCGCTGCGCGCCGCCCTCGACGCCCGCCAGGGCCTTCTCGCCGAACTGCATGCCCAGGGCACCGACTGCTATCGACTGTTCCATGGCAGCCAGGAAGGCGCCAGCGGCCTGACCATCGACCGCTACGGCCCGCAGTTGCTGGTGCAAAGCTTCCACCAAAGCCTTGAGACCGGCGCCTTGCTGGAGCTGCACGCGGCGGTGCAGGCGCACCTGGGCCTGGAACTGCTGTTGGTCTACAACGACCGTTCCCAGGGCAACAGCCGCATCGATCGTCGCGACCCGGTGTATCAGGCGAGCGAGGCCGCGCTGGCCGATCATGTCGGTCACGAATGGGGCCTGAACTACCGGGTACGTGGCCGCCATGCCGGGCAGGATCCGCTACTGTTCCTCGACCTGCGCAATGCCCGTGGCTGGGTCAAGCAGCACAGTGCCGGCAAAAGCGTGCTCAACCTCTTTGCCTATACCTGCGGCGTCGGCCTCAGCGCCGCAGCGGGCGGCGCGCGCGAGGTGTGCAACCTGGACTTCGCCGAAGGCAACCTGGCGGTCGGCAAGGAGAACGGCGCACTCAACCCGCAACTGTTGCCGATGAGCTTTATCCAGTCCGATTACTTTCCGGCGATCCGCCAGTTCGCCGGCTTGCCGGTCAGCCAGCGTCGCGGCCACAAGCTGCCGCCGTATCCGCGCCTGGAGCAGCGCCAGTTCGACCTGGTGTTCCTCGACCCGCCGGCCTGGGCCAAGAGCGCCTTCGGCACCGTCGACCTGCTGCGCGACTACCAGAGCCTGCTCAAGCCGGCCCTGTTGAGCACCGCCGACGACGGCGTACTGATCTGCTGTAACAACCTGGCCAAGGTCAATGTCGACGACTGGCGCGAGCAAGTGCTGCGCTGCGCCGAGAAAGCCGGACGCCCGGTACGCGACTGGCAAGTGCTCAAACCCGCCGGCGACTTTCCGTCGCAGGATGGCCAGCCGCCACTGAAGACCTTGATTCTTCAGCTCTGAAACAAAATTTCGTTAATTTTCGGAGTAGCTTCGGAACCGTTTTTACGTGCCATACTCCAAGCACTCCCGTTCGAGACAGACGACGCCACACATGCCCAAAGGATTGAAACGCGCCCTCGGCGCCATGCTGGCCGCAGTGGCCTTGTACAGCCTGCTAGGCTTTCTGATTCTCCCAGGGGTTGCCCTGCGTATCGCCAACCAGCAACTGGCCAGTTACGCCACGGTGCCGGCGCACCTGCAGCGGATCGAGCTCAACCCGTTCAGCCTCGAACTGACCCTCTGGGGCCTGCAGATTGGCGAGCCGGGCAAAGAGCAGGTCGGCTTCGAACGCCTGTACGCCAACCTGCAAATCAACAGCCTGTGGAGCGGTGCCCTGCACCTGGACAGTGTCGAGCTGGACAAGGCGCGTACCGAGCTGCTGTTCGCCAAGGACGGCAGCCTCAACCTGACGCAACTGTTCAAGCTGCCGCCGAGCGAGCCCAAGCCGCAAGAACCTGCCGGCGATCCGTTCCCGCTGCGCATCGGCAGTATCAAGCTCAGCGAAGGCTACCTGCATTTCCAGGACCTGCGCCCGAGCGAGCCGATCGAGTTTCTCTACGACTCGATGAACCTGGAACTGAAGAACCTCAGCACCCTGCCCGAAGACAGTACCGAAATGACCCTGGTGGCCAATGGTCCGGCGGGCGGGCGCATCGACTGGGCCGGCAACTTCAGCCTGGTACCGATCGCCTCCGAAGGCACCCTGAAGGTCACCGACGGCAAGATGAAAGCCTTCTGGCCTTATGTGCGCGATGCCGTGCCGCTGGTGCTGGAAGAAGGTGTGGTCAGCCTCGATACCCACTACAAGCTGAACCTGTCCAAGGAAACCGAGCTGCTGCTGGACAACACCTCGGTGAGCATTGCCCCCTTTGCCATCAAGGCACCGGATGGCCGCCCGCTGGCACGCCTGGCGCGTCTGGATGTCAGCGAAACCTCGATTGACCTGGCCAAGCAACTGGTCACCGTTGGCAAGATCCGCAGCGAAAAGCTCGAAACCTGGGCGGCAGTAGAGTCCGATGGCCAGCTCGACTGGCAGAAGCTGTTCGCCAGCCAGCCGGCCAAAGCCACGGCCAAAGAGAAAGCCGAACCTGCCGCCGCCGAGCCGGATGCCAAGGAAAAGGCCGCCGCCGAGGCACCGAGCAAGCCATGGCAAGTGCTGCTCAAAGACGTGCAACTGCGCAATTACCAGGTACACCTGGCCGACCGCTCGCAGAAACAACCGGTCGCCCTCGAGGTTGGCCCGCTGAACCTCGACCTGCAGAATTTCGACAGCCTCAACCAGTCGCCCTTCACCCTCAAGCTCGATACCGGTGTCGGCAAGCAAGGCAAGCTGCAGGCCGCCGGCGAAGTAAACCTGGCGCCGGTGACCGCCAGGCTCAAGGTCAACACCCAGGACATCGACCTGCGTGTCGCCCAGGCCTACATCAGCCCGTACATCCGCCTGGAACTGCGCAGCGGCATGCTTGGCAGCGACCTCAACGTCGACCTCAAGAGCACCGAGCCACTGGCCTTCAGCATTGACGGCAAGGCCCAGGTCAACCAGTTGCATACCCTGGACACCATCAAGGACCGCGACTTCGTCAAATGGCAGCAGCTGAACCTCGACGGCGTGTCGTACCGTCACGGTGACGCCCTGAGCATCGCCAAGGTGACCCTCAAGCAGCCCTACGCGCGCTTCATGATCAACGAAGACCGCACCACCAACGTCGATGACCTGCTGATCCCGCAACCGGCTACCGCGCAGTCCAAGGCGCCGGCCACAGCCAAGGCGCCTGCGGAAAAACCACTGGGCATCCGTATCGGTGAAATCGATATCAATGACGGTTCGGCCAACTTTGCCGACTTCAGCCTGACCCCGAACTTCGCCACCGCCATCCAGCAGCTCAACGGCCAGATCGGCACCATCGACAACCGTCAGCCAAAACCGGCCAAGGTCGATATCAAGGGCAAGGTCGATCGCTATGCACCGGTGACCATCAAAGGCTCGCTGAACCCCTTTGACCCGATGGCCGCCCTGGACATCGCCACCAGCTTCAAACGCGTCGAGCTGACCACCCTGACGCCTTACTCGGGCAAGTTCGCCGGCTTTCGCATCCGTAAGGGCCGGCTGAACATCGACCTGCACTACGTGATCACCCAAGGCAAGCTCAAGGCCGAGAACAAGGTAGTGGTCGAGCAACTGCAGCTGGGTGAGAAGGTCGACAGCCCGGATGCGGTGGACCTGCCGATTCGCCTGGCAGTGGCCTTGCTCAAGGACACCGACGGCAAGATCTCCATCGAGCTACCGGTGACTGGCGACCTCAATGACCCGCAGTTCAGCGTCATGCCGATTGTCTGGCAGACCCTGCGCAACCTGGTGCTGCGCGCGGCCCAGGCGCCCTTCAAGTTCATCGGCGGGCTGGTCAGCGGCGGCGATTCCCAGGACCTGGGCAACGTCGCCTTTGCCGCTGGCTCAAGCGACCTGGGCCCAGATGCGCAAAGCGCCCTGGACAAGCTGGCGACGGCGCTCAAAGAGCGCCCTGCCTTGCGCCTGGAGATCGAAGGCACCAGCGCCCAGAGCAGCGACGGACCGTTGATTGCCCAGCAGCGCCTGGAGCGTGAGTACCAGAGTACCTACTACAAGATCCTCCAGCGCCGCGGCGACAAGGTGCCAGCCCAGGCCTCCGAGCTGAAGGTGCCGGATGGCGACAAGCCGGCGATGCTTGAAGGCATCTACCGTACCCGCATGAAGAAACAGCCTCCAGCGGAGTGGGAACAACTCGATCGCGAACAGCGCACCACCCAGTTGCGCGATGCCGTGCTCAAGTCCTGGGGCGAAAGCGCCCTGCTGCTGCGCCAGTTGGGTCAGGCCCGGGCCAGCAGTATCAAGGACTACCTGGTAGATAAAGGCCAGCTGGCGGATGACCGGGTGTACTTCGTCGATGCCAGCCTGGGCCAGGCCGAGGCGGATGGCCGAGTGATCTCGCCGCTGCATCTGGACGCGGAATAACCACCTCTTCTTCCCCTCCTTTCCCCCAAAAAAGAAGCCCCGGCAACCAGTGCCGGGGCTTTGAGTGACCAAGTCCTTTTGGTCTTTCGCATGAACCTGTAAGGGTCAGCGAGTCGGGACAAACGCCTTAGTTGCTTTTCAGGCCATCAGCCGAGACGGCTTGAACGCCTTTGATTTTTTTGGCGATAGCGACCGCCATGTCTTTCTGCGAATCGGTCACGGCAACCTCGGAAGACAGGGAGACCACGCCTTTGTTGGTTTCGACCTTGATGTCAGTACCCGGAATGCCTTTCTCGGTCATCAGGTCAGCTTTGACCTTGGTGGTGATCCAGGTGTCGGAGGTCGCTTCTTTTGCTTTGGTAACTTCACCAGCAGCAACGGTCAGCGGAGCCTGGGAAGGCTGTTGGGCAAACGCCGCGTTAGCCAGGGTCAGGGTCAGGGCGGTGGCAGTAGCGGCAGCAATAGCGAACTTCTTCATACGAGACACTCCTGTTTTTCGAAAAGTCTGCGCCGTAAGTCCTGGCAGCAGGGGTATGAATACTATTGCAGGGCCTGTGCCAGCTTTTGTTAATAATTTTCTCTTTATAAAACAATAACTTATCTAATCAAGCAAAAAACTGGATCGTGCATTTTGCAAGCAGTGGCAAAATCCTGCATGCAAGATGCAAGTCCGCAAGACAATTTCTGCAGGCATAAAAAAAGGACCCCGAAGGGTCCTTTTTCTTAAGCGGCGGTCTTAGACGCCCGATGCCTTGGCAGCGGCAACGTCCTTGATCGACAGCTTGATACGGCCGCGGTTGTCCACGTCCAGTACCAGTACTTCAACTTCCTGGCCTTCTTTGAGGATGTCGGTCACTTTCTCGACGCGAGCATCGCTCAGCATCGAGATGTGAACCAGACCGTCCTTGCCAGGCAGGATGTTGACGAAGGCACCGAAGTCGACGATGCGCTCAACCTTACCGACGTAGATCTTGCCGATCTCGGCCTCGGCAGTGATGCTCAGAACGCGCTGGCGAGCAGCTTCAGCGGCGTCTTTGGTCTCACCGAAGATCTTGATCGAACCGTCGTCTTCGATGTCGATCGAAGCCTTGGTTTCTTCGCAGATGGCACGGATGGTCGCGCCGCCTTTACCGATGACGTCACGGATCTTGTCGGTATCGATCTTCATGGCGATCATGGTCGGAGCGTTTTCCGACAGTTCGCTACGGGACTGACCAATGATCTGGTTCATCTGGCCGAGGATGTTCAGGCGCGCTTCCAGGGCCTGGCCCAGGGCGATTTCCATGATCTCTTCGGTGATGCCGTTGATCTTGATGTCCATCTGCAGCGCGGTAACACCTTTGGCGGTACCGGCCACTTTGAAGTCCATGTCGCCCAGGTGGTCTTCGTCACCGAGGATGTCGGTCAGAATGGCGAATTTCTCGCCTTCTTTAACCAGGCCCATGGCGATACCGGCAACCGGCGCCTTCATCGGCACACCAGCGTCCATCAGTGCCAGGGATGCACCACAGACCGAAGCCATCGAGCTGGAACCGTTGGATTCGGTGATTTCCGAAACAACGCGGATGGTGTACGGGAACACGTCGGCAGCAGGCAGCATGGCCTGGACCGAACGGCGGGCCAGACGGCCGTGACCGATTTCGCGACGGCCAGCACCGCCCATGCGACCACACTCGCCGACCGAGAACGGCGGGAAGTTGTAGTGCAGCATGAAGGGGTCTTTCTTCTCGCCTTCGAGGGTATCCAGCAGCTGGGCGTCACGGGCAGTACCCAGGGTCGCAACGACCAGGGCCTGGGTTTCGCCACGGGTGAACAGCGCCGAACCGTGGGTCTTTGGCAGTACGCCGACTTCGATGTTCAGCGGACGTACGGTCTTGGTGTCGCGGCCGTCGATACGTGGCTTGCCGTTGACGATGTTTTCGCGAACGGTGCGGTATTCGATTTCGCCGAAGATTTCTTTGACTTCGGAAGCCGAAGGTTGGCCTTCTTCACCGGAGAACTTGGCGATCACTTGCTCGCGCAGTTCGCCCAGGCGAGCGTAACGGTCAGCCTTGACGGTGATGGTGTAGGCGTCGGAAACCGCAGCACCGAATTCGCCACGGATGGCGCTCAGCAGAGGAGTGTTCTCGGCCTTGGCAGTCCAGTCCCAGGTCGGCTTGGCAGCTTCGGCGGCCAGCTCTTTGACAGCCTGGATCACAGCCTGGAATTCATCGTGGGCGAACAGTACGGCGCCCAGCATCTGGTCTTCGGTCAGCTCTTTGGCTTCCGATTCAACCATCAGTACGGCGTCGGAGGTACCGGCAACGACCATGTCCAGGCTCGAGGCAGCCAGTTGCTCGTAGGTCGGGTTCAGCAGGTAGCCGGTGCTTTCGTGGAAAGCAACGCGGGCGGCGCCGATCGGGCCTTCGAACGGAATGCCGGAGATGGCCAGGGCAGCCGAGGTACCGATCATCGCAGCGATGTCCGGATCGGTCTTCTTGCTGGTGGAAACGACGGTGCAGACAACCTGCACTTCGTTCATGAAGCCTTCCGGGAACAGCGGACGGATCGGACGGTCGATCAGACGCGAGGTCAGGGTCTCTTTCTCGGAAGGACGGCCTTCACGCTTGAAGAAACCACCAGGGATCTTGCCGGCGGCGTAGGTCTTTTCCTGATAGTGAACGGACAGGGGGAAGAAGCCTTTGCCTGGATCGGCCTGTTTGGCACCGACCACGGTCACCAGTACGGTGACATCGTTGTCGACGGTGACCAATACGGCGCCGGACGCTTGACGAGCAATACGGCCCGTCTCGAGGGTAACGGTCGATTGACCGAACTGGAATTTCTTGATTACCGGGTTCACGGTTTCCTACCTTTTTCAGTGGCTCTGGGGGAACGGGTTCTTGCGAATTCTTGGGCAGAACAGGGAATCGGCCCTGTTGGCAGTCCAGATAAAACTAGAGGTTGGGAGCCTGCCCTGCCCTCGCGGTAAACCGCTCAGGCGAGACAGACAGCCAACCTCATAGATAGGCAAGGCGTGCTCACCGACACGGGGGCCAAAGGCTCCGTGCGGTGACTGCAGCACGCCGTGCACACCACTGGCCAGGCCGCTATTAGCGACGCAGACCCAGACGACCGATCAGGGCGCTGTAACGGGTGGTGTCCTTGCCTTTCAGGTAGTCCAGCAGCTTGCGACGCTGGTTAACCATGCGGATCAGACCACGACGGGAGTGGTGGTCTTTGCCGTTGGCCTTGAAGTGGCCTTGCAGCTTGTTGATGTTGGCGGTCAGCAGAGCAACCTGTACTTCCGGGCTACCGGTGTCACCGGCGGCTTGCTGGTATTCGCCAACGATCTTTGCTTTTTCTTCAACGCTGAGTGCCATCTGGCTTCTCCAAATCAAGGGAAACCGAACAAACGGCTTCCAATAGGCCAGGGACTGCTCCCTGTATTCATAAAGTGAGGCGTGACCGTGCCTATTAACAGCCATCCTCTTTACCACCAGTGCCAGGCCTGGGCCTGACACTGAAGGTTTCGATCATTCTGACCGAATCAAGCGACGCGGCGCGATGCGCCCGTCTTCGCTCACTTCACCGATGCCGATGAAGCGACCGTTGTGATCCTGTACCCGGACCATGCCGAACTTCGGCGCGTCGGGGGCTCTGACCGGCTGACCATTGAGCCAGTAGAACGCACTGTGCTCGGAGAACTGCAACAGTGGCCAGTCCAGCAGACCGCTGTCCGATGGCATCAGGAAACGATCGACCGCTTCGTTGCCACCTTCGGCGTGGACCGCTTCGAGTTCTTCGAGGGTCACGGTCTGGGCCAGCTCGAAAGGACCGGCGTGCGTACGACGCAGTTCAGCGACATAGGCTCCGCAACCGAGCACCTCGCCGATGTCCTCGACCAGGGTGCGGATGTAGGTGCCTTTGCTGCAGCCGACCGACAACCGGACACGGGTGCCTTCGCACTCGAGCAATTCCAAGCGGTTAATAGTAACAGAACGCGCCTCGCGCTCCACTACTTCACCTGCACGGGCAAGCTTGTACAGCGGCTGGCCGTCACGCTTGAGGGCCGAGTACATCGGCGGTATCTGACTGATTTGACCACGAAATTGTGGCAAAACCGCTTCGATATCGGCGCGACCAACGGTCACGTCACGGGTTTTCAGCACTTCACCTTCGGCGTCGCCCGTGGTGGTGGTCTGACCCAGTTGCATGACCGTCTCGTAGCCCTTGTCGGAATCGAGCAGGTATTGCGAGAACTTGGTCGCCTCACCGAAGCACAGCGGCAGCACGCCGCTGGCCAGTGGATCGAGGCTGCCGGTGTGCCCGGCCTTTTCGGCATTGAGCAGCCAGCGGACCTTCTGCAGGGCAGCGTTGGAGGTGAACCCCAACGGCTTGTCGAGCAGGATGATGCCGCTGACGTTACGACGGATACGCTTGACCTGAGCCACCGCTTACTCCTTGGTGTCCAGGGGCGTGTCGGCAGCCTGGTGCAGCTTGTCTTCGGCGACGGCGCGCTCGATCAGGGCCGACAGGTGGGCACCGCGACTGATGCTTTCGTCATAGTGGAAATGCAGTTGCGGCACACTGCGCAGTTGCATTTCCTTGCCCAGGTGCACGCGCAGGAAACTGGCCGCGCCGTTGAGCACCTTGAGGGTCTGCTTGATGTCTTCCGCGCCTTCCTGGCCCATCGAGGTGATGAACACCTTGGCATGGCCGACATCGCGGCTGACATCCACAGCGGTAATGGTGACCACGCCGACGCGCGGGTCCTTGACTTCACGACGGATCAACTGGGCCAGCTCGCGCTGGATCTGATCGCCGATGCGTTGGGTACGGCTATATTCTTTTGCCATTTTTGCTACCTGTAACTAAAGCGGCAAACGCCCGGCCAGGCTAGAGCCGGACCGGGCGTTGCGTTCAGAGCCGCCAAGCGGCGCCCTGGGGCGGGCGATTGGCGGCTCCCATGCTCGCGGCTTAGAGCGTACGAGCCACTTGGACTTTCTCGAAGACTTCGATCTTGTCGCCGACCTTGACGTCGTTGTAGCTCTTGACGCCGATACCGCATTCCATGCCGGCACGTACTTCGGACGCATCGTCCTTGAAGCGACGCAGCGATTCCAGCTCGCCTTCGAAGATCACCACGTCCTCGCGCAGTACGCGGATCGGACGGTTGCGGTAGACCACACCCTCGACGACCATGCAGCCGGCGATGGCGCCGAACTTCGGCGAACGGAACACGTCACGCACTTCGGCGATACCCAGGATGTTCTCGCGAACATCGCTGCCGAGCATGCCGGTCAGGGCTTTCTTGACGTCTTCAATGATGTCGTAGATCACGTTGTAGTAACGCATATCCAGACCTTCCTGCTCGACGATCTTGCGCGCGCCGGCATCGGCACGCACGTTGAAGCCGAACAGTACTGCATTGGACGCCAGGGCCAGGTTGGCATCGCTCTCGGTGATACCACCGACACCGCCGCCAATCACGCGAACCTGCACTTCGTCGTTGCCCAGGCCGCTCAGGGAGCCCTGCAGGGCCTCGAGAGAACCACGAACATCGGACTTGAGCACGATGTTGAGAGTCTTCTTCTCTTCCTGGCCCATGTTCTCGAAGATGTTCTCGAGTTTGCCGGCGTGAGCGCGAGCCAGTTTGACCTCGCGGAACTTGCCTTGACGGAACAGGGCAACTTCACGGGCTTTCTTCTCGTCAGCCACTACCGACAGCTCGTCACCGGCGTCCGGGGTGCCATCCAGGCCGAGGATCTCGACCGGGATCGACGGGCCGGCTTCCTTAACAGGCTTGCCGTTCTCGTCGAGCATGGCCCGTACGCGACCGTAGTTCGAACCGCACAGGACCATGTCGCCCTGACGCAGGGTACCGTCCTGAACCAGCACGGTAGCCACCGGGCCGCGGCCCTTGTCCAGACGCGATTCAACCACCACACCACGACCCGGGGCCGATGGAGTGGCCTTGAGTTCGAGGATCTCGGCTTGCAGCAGGACCGCTTCGAGCAGTTCGTCGACACCGGTACCCATCTTCGCCGACACCTTGACGAACGGGGTATCTCCACCCCAGTCCTCGGAAGTGACGCCTTCGACGGCCAGTTCGTTACGGATGCGATCGAGGTCGGCACCTGGCTTGTCGATCTTGTTCACCGCAACCACCAGCGGAACACCGGCAGCCTTGGCGTGCTGGACCGCTTCGCGGGTTTGCGGCATCACGCCGTCGTCCGCCGCAACCACCAGGATCACGATGTCGGTCGCCTTGGCACCACGGGCACGCATGGCGGTAAACGCGGCGTGGCCAGGGGTGTCGAGGAAGGTGACCATGCCGCGGTCGGTTTCCACGTGGTACGCACCGATGTGCTGGGTAATACCACCGGCTTCGCCAGCAGCAACCTTGGCACGACGGATGTAGTCGAGCAGCGAGGTCTTACCGTGGTCAACGTGGCCCATTACGGTCACGACTGGTGCACGGGAGAAGGTCTCGCCTTCGAACTTCAACGACTCGGCCAGGGAATCTTCCAGGGCGGTGTCGCTGACCAGGGTGACCTTGTGGCCCAGCTCTTCGGCGATCAGCTGAGCTGTCTCCTGGTCGAGCACCTGGTTGATGGTCACCGGAGTGCCCAGTTTGAACATGAACTTGACCACTTCAGCGCCCTTGACGGACATCTGGTTGGCCAGGTCGGAAACCGTGATGGTCTCGCCGATCTGCACGTCGCGGATAACCGGACCGGTCGGGTTCTGGAAACCGTGGGCGTTACGCTTCTTCGGCTTGCCCTTGCCACGGCCACCACGACGGAAGCCATCGCTTTCTTCGTCGGTGGTACGCGGAGCGGCACGCGGGGTAGGCGCCTTTTCCTTTTCCTTGACCTTGACCGAAACACGCGGCGCTTCGTTACGGCGCTCGCCGCCACGACGCTCGTCGTCACGCGACTTGTCGCTGCGACGCACGTCGTCTTTCTTGCGCTCGGCAACCGGTGCCGGAGCATCGGCGGCTGCGGCTTCGATTACAGGCGCTGGAGCCGGCGCAGCGGCAGCAGCCGGTGCGGCGTTGGCAGCGGCTGGCTGGCGACGGGACTCTTCCTCGGCACGCTGACGTGCTTCGGCATCGGCCTTTTCGCGGGCAGCGTTTTCCGCTGCACGGCGCTCTTCCAGCTCGCGCTTCTGCTCGGCCTGGATTTCTTCCGGGCTGCGCTGAACGAATACTTTCTTCTTGCGTACTTCTACGCTGATGCTCTTGCTACCGGCGACACGCAGGGTGCTGGTGGTTTTGCGCTGCAAGGTGATCTTGCGCGGCTCTTCCACTTTTGCCTTGTGGCTGCTCTTCAAATGAGCCAGCAATGCCTGCTTCTCATTGTCGGTCACTACCTGACCGGCGTCGGTGTGCGGCAGACCTGCCTCACGCATCTGCTGCAGCAGGCGCTCTACCGGTGCAGCGACCTCTTGGGCCAATTCTTTCACCGTGACTTGCGTCATGCACTTCTCTCCTCAGGCCGCGCCTAATTACTCGAACCAGTGGGCTCGGGCGGCCATGATCAACTTGCCGGCACGCTCTTGGTCGATGCCGTCGATGTCGAGCAGGTCATCAATCGACTGCTCGGCCAGGTCTTCGCGGGTAACTACGCCGCGCACCGCCAGTTCCATCGCCAAATCCTTGTCCATACCCTCAAGCGAGAGCAGGTCTTCGGCCGGATGGGCGTCTGCCAGCTTTTCCTCAGTAGCGATGGCTTTGGTCAACAGGCGATCCTTGGCGCGAGCACGAAGCTCGTTGACGATGTCTTCGTCAAAGCCGTCGATGTTGAGCATTTCTTCCAGCGGTACGTAGGCAATCTCTTCCAGGCTGGTGAAGCCTTCATCGACCAGCACCTGTGCCAGCTCTTCGTCGACTTCCAGCTCGTCGATGAAGTTGCGCAGGATGTCACCGGTTTCAGCTTGCTGCTTGGCCTGGATGTCCGATTCGGTCATCACGTTCAGGGTCCAGCCGGTCAACTGACTGGCCAGGCGCACGTTCTGGCCACCACGGCCAATCGCCTGGGCCAGGTTGTCGGCACCCACGGCGATGTCCATGGCGTGGGCGTCTTCATCGACGATGATCGCCGCGACTTCAGCCGGCGACATGGCGTTGATGACGAACTGTGCAGGGTTGTCGTCCCAGAGGACGATGTCCACACGCTCGCCACCCAGTTCACCGGACACCGCCTGGACACGCGAACCGCGCATGCCGATACAGGCACCTTGCGGGTCGATGCGTTTGTCCTTGGAGCGCACGGCGATCTTGGCGCGCGAACCCGGATCACGGGACGCGGCCATGACTTCGATCAGGCCCTCGGCGATTTCCGGCACTTCGATGCGGAACAGTTCGATCAGCATCTGTGGCGCGGTACGCGACAGGATCAACTGCGGGCCGCGGTTCTCGGTGCGGATTTCCTTGAGCAGTGCACGCAGGCGCACACCGACACGGAAAGTCTCGCGGGAGATGATGTCTTCACGGGCCAGCAACGCTTCGGCGTTGTTGCCCAGGTCAACGATGACGTTGTCACGGGTGACCTTCTTGACGGTGCCGGAGATGATCTCGCCCAGACGCTCGCGGTAGGCATCTACCACTTGAGCGCGCTCGGCTTCACGGACCTTCTGGACGATGACTTGCTTGGCGGTCTGGGCGGCAATGCGGCCGAACTCGATCGACTCGATCTTCTCTTCGATCACGTCACCGACCTTGGCTTCAGGATGGGTGTCCTGAATCTTCGCTGGCCACACTTCGATCGCCGGATCGTCCAGATCCTTTTCTTCGACGACAGTCCAGCGACGGAAGGTTTCGTAGCTACCGGTGTGGCGGTTGATTTCCACACGCAGGTCGACTTCGTCGTCAAAACGTTTTTTGGTTGCAGTGGCCAGGGCCACTTCCAGCGCTTCAAAAATTACGCCGGCCGGTACGCCCTTTTCGTTGGATACCGACTCAACAACCAGCAGTACTTCTTTGCTCATCGTACGCCTCGCCTTTCGCAAGCCATTGGATCCGCGCGGTCCGCGGGATCCGGCACGTCTCAGTCAAAACTGGGAATAATGTTGGCCTTGTCGATCGAGTCGATCGGCAACAGGAATTCGTTGTTATCCACCTGGACCACAACATCCTGCTCCTCCACGCCACGGAGAAGGCCCTGAAAGTTACGACGACCTTCAAAGGGCGTACGCAGCTTGATCTTCACTTGTTCACCGGCATGCGAAGCGAACTGTTCCAAGGTGAACAGTGGGCGTTCCATGCCAGGAGAGGACACTTCAAGGGTGTACTCGGAACTGATCGGATCTTCGACATCGAGAACACCGCTGATTTGACGACTGACAATCGCGCAGTCATCAACCAGGATTCCATCCTCTTTATCGATATAGATACGCAGTACCGAATGTTTGCCTTGAGAGATGAATTCGATCCCCCAGCATTGATAGCCAAGAGCCTCGACCACCGGGGCCAACAAGGCCTGCAACTGTTCTAGCTTGCTCGACACCTGAACCCCCTCGTGCATGCTATGCAAATAAAAAATGGGCAAAGCGCCCATCCCTGATACGCCGTTGAATACCGGCGTTATGACTGTTCAGCCAAGAAAAAGCCCCTGCAAAAGGGGCTCCGCTGAAACTGGTTGCGGGGGCTGGATTTGAACCAACGACCTTCGGGTTATGAGCCCGACGAGCTACCAGACTGCTCCACCCCGCGACAAAGCTGGGGCGAAAGTATACGACCGAACCCCGACAGGGTCAATCTAACCTCCACCTACAAGAAAGCCCGCTGTAGCGGGCTGTCTTGTTTCAATTGGTACCGAGAAGGGGACTCGAACCCCTACACCCTATGGGCACAACCACCTCAAGGTTGCGTGTCTACCAATTCCACCACCTCGGCAATACTACTTTGAAACCCGTTACTTCTGCTCTTGAGCGGGAGGAACATCGCCAGTGTTAGTGGCTTCGCTCTTCTGCTCCTGGAGCACCGGTACATCATCTGTTGCCGGCTTTTGCTGCTTCACTTCCAAGACCGCTGGATCTGGCAACCCTACTTGAGTCAGCTCGTGAGCTTTCTCCTTAGCAAAGTATCCTAACCCAAGAGCAGTTAAGAAGAAAGAGGCAGCTAGTATAGCAGTAAACTTACTCAGAAAGGTAGCAGAACCTTGGCTTCCGAACACAGTATTTGAAGCACCTGCGCCGAAAGATGCACCCGCTTCCGCACCTTTACCCTGTTGCAGCAACACCAGCACTACCAAACCCAGCGCGCCCAACAGATGCAAAACAACGATCACTGTTTCCAGCATTTTTCAGTTTCCTGCGGCGCGACAAATTGCACCGAATTCGTCTGCGTTCAGGGAAGCCCCACCAATCAGGCCCCCATCGATATCCGGCATGCCGAACAGTTCAGCCGCATTGGCCGCCTTCACGCTGCCGCCGTATAGAAGCCGCACATTCGCCGCGACTTCCGGGTTCTTTGCCGCCAGCTGCTCGCGAATGGCTTTATGCACATCCTGAGCCTGCTGTGGCGAGGCCGTCAGCCCTGTACCGATGGCCCATACAGGCTCATAGGCAATCACCGCACTGGCGAAGACTTCGACACCGAACGCTTCGATGACGCTGTCCAGCTGACGCCCGACAATCTCAAGCGTTTTACCCGCTTCGCGCTCTTCGAGGGTTTCCCCTACACAGAGCACCGGCTTCAAACCGCAAGCCTGTGCCGCAGCGAACTTGCGATTGAGGACTTCGTCGTTCTCGCCAATGATCTGGCGGCGTTCGGAGTGCCCAATCAGTACCAGCTCGCAACCTGCCTCGGCCAGTTGACTCGGTGCAATCTCACCGGTCAGTGCGCCTTGCTCAGGCTGTACCGCAGAATTCTGAGCGCCGACGGCGATCGCCTTGCCTTGTACGCCATCAATTACCTGATTGATGTACAGGGCGGGGGGAAACACCGCGACCTCGACACCGCTCGGCAGGGCGAGATTACTCAAGCCCTTGATCAGCTCAGCGACGCTGGCGCGGGTACCGTGCATCTTCCAGTTACCAGCTACCATAGGGCGACGCATGCTGTACCTCGTCGGTCAAAGAGGGCGCAGATGTTACCCAACCCGATCACCTCTGGCAAGCCTATTTCAAACGCAAACTTCACTTACCAGTTTTGCCAGGGCTTCGGCGTGGCCGCGCACCTGACTTTCGTCCTCGCCTTCGACCATTACCCGCACCAGAGGCTCTGTCCCGGACTTGCGCAGCAGCACACGGCCACGACCGGCCAGGGCCTCGGTAACCTTGGCACTGGCCTCCTGAACGGCCGGATGCTCAAGCGGGTCGACCTTGCTCGCACCGAAGCGCACATTGATCAGCACCTGCGGGCATTTGCGCAGGGCCTGGCGAGCCTGGGCGAGGGTTTCCTCACGGCGTTTAAGGGCCATCAGCACCTGCAGCGCGGCGATGATCGCATCACCGGTGGTGGTGTGGTTGCAGCACACCACGTGCCCGGAGTTCTCGCCACCGATCACCCAATCGCGCTCCAGCAGCTCGGCCATCACGTAGCGGTCACCGACCTTGGCGCGCACGAACGGAATGTCCAGGTCCTTCAGGGCCAGCTCCAGGCCAAGATTACTCATCAGGGTACCCACCACCCCGCCCTGCAGCTTGCCGCGCTCGTGCAGGTCACGGGCGATGATGAACAGCAGTTCGTCACCATCGACGATGGTGCCCGTGTGGTCCACCATCAGCACCCGATCGCCGTCGCCATCGAAGGCAATACCCAGATCGGCATGACCAACCAGCACCGCCGCCTGCAGCGACTCGATATGGGTCGAGCCGCAGTTCTCGTTGATGTTCAGGCCGTCAGGCTGCGCCGATAGCACGGTGACATCGGCACCCAGCTCGCGGAACACGCTTGGCGCCACCTTGTAGGTAGCGCCATGGGCGCAGTCGACCACCAGCTTGAGGCCGGCGAAATCGGTGCTGCTCGGCACGCTGCTCTTGCAGAACTCGATGTAGCGACCGGCCGCATCGTTGATGCGCGAGACCTTGCCCAGCTTGCTCGATTCGACCACGGTCATCGGCTGGTCGAGTAACTCTTCGATCATCAGCTCGACTTCATCCGGCAGCTTGGTGCCTTGGCCGGAGAAGAACTTGATGCCGTTGTCGTCATGGGGGTTGTGCGAGGCACTGATGACGATGCCCGCTTCGGCATGGAAGGTACGGGTCAGGTAGGCGATGGCCGGGGTCGGCATCGGCCCCAGCAGCATCACATCGGCGCCGGCGGCGGAAAGGCCTGCTTCCAGAGCCGACTCGAACATGTAGCCGGAAATGCGCGTGTCTTTACCCACCAACACCCGGCAGGCACCCTGCTTGCGAAAGGCCATGCCAGCCGCCCAGCCGAGCTTGAGCATGAAGTCAGGGGTGATGGGGTATTCGCCGACACGGCCACGAATACCGTCGGTACCAAAATATTTTCTGCTCATAGATGCTCCATCACTCTTATTCGGCGGCTTGCACCGCAGCAATCATCCGCACTACATCGGCGGTTTCGGCGACATCGTGAACGCGCAGTATGCTCGCACCCTTGGTCATCGCCAGCGCAGCCAGGGCCAGGCTGCCATAGAGCCGCTCACCGACCGGACGGCCCAAGGCCAGACCGATCATGCTCTTGCGTGAAACGCCCACCAGCAACGGACGCCCCAAGCGGTAGAGCGCGTCCATGTGCTTGAACAGGCTGAGGTTGTGCCCGAGGGTCTTGGCAAAGCCGAAACCCGGATCAAGGATGATCCGTTCGGCCTCGATGCCCACGGTCGCACACGCCGCCATTCGCTCTTCAAGATAGCTCGCCACCTCGGCGGTGACATCCTGGTATTGAGGATCGTCCTGCATGTCGCCGGGCTCACCGCGCATGTGCATCAGGCACACCGGCAAACCAGTGGCTGCCGCAGCATCCAGGGCGCCATCACGACTGAGCGAGCGCACATCGTTGATCAACCCGGCACCAAGCCTGGCCGACTCGCGGATTACGGCTGGCGTCGAGGTATCGACCGAGATGATCACATCGAGTTCGCGATTGATCGCTTCGACGATAGGCGCGACACGCTCCAGCTCTTCCAGTGCCGACACCGCGCGAGCGCCTGGGCGAGTGGACTCGCCACCGACATCGACCAGGGTTGCGCCGGCAGCCACCATCGCCTCGGCGTGGCGCAAGGCCGCATCACGCTGGGTGAAGCGACCGCCATCTGAGAAGGAATCGGGGGTGATATTGAGGATACCCATGACATGGGTACGGGACAAATCAAGAACCCGGTTGCCGCAAGGCAACCGGGTCGGGTACTGCTGTGAGGTCATATATGCCCTTAGACTTGCGCCGCTGGACCGCCGATCGGCGACTCTGGGCGTGGAGCCGAGGCATCTGGAGTGCCTGATCCACCTTCCCAGTCACGCGGCTCGCGTGGCTCGCGACCGGCCATGATGTCGTCGATCTGATCGGCATCGATGGTCTCGTACTTCATCAGCGCGTCGGCCATGGCGTCGAGCTTGTCGCGGTTCTCGGTGAGGATCTGCTTGGCCGTGGCATAGCACTGGTCAATGATGCTGCGCACTTCGGAGTCGATCAGCTTGGCGGTTTCACCGGAGACACTGGCGTGCTGGGAACCGGCACTGCGACCGAGGAACACCTCGCCCTCTTCTTCGGCATACATCAAAGGACCCAGTTTTTCCGACAGCCCCCACTTGGTGACCATGTTGCGGGCAATCTGGCTGGCCCGCATGATGTCGTTCGAGGCACCGGTGGTGACGCCATCGAAGCCCAGGGTCATCTCTTCGGCGATACGACCGCCGTACAGCGAGCAGATCTGGCTGATCAGCGCGCGCTTGGACAGGCTGTAACGGTCTTCCTCAGGCAGGAACATGGTTACACCCAGTGCCCGGCCGCGAGGGATGATCGACACCTTGTAGACCGGATCGTGCTCGGGCACGACGCGACCGACAATGGCATGGCCAGCTTCGTGATAAGCAGTGTTCTGCTTCTCTTTCTCGGACATGACCATGGTCTTGCGCTCGGCGCCCATCATGATCTTGTCTTTGGCCAGCTCGAACTCTTTCATCTCGACCACGCGCTTGCCGCCACGGGCAGCGAACAACGAGGCTTCGTTGACCAGGTTGGCGAGGTCGGCACCGGAGAAGCCCGGGGTACCACGGGCAATAACGGCTGGATTGACGTTGTCGCCAATCGGCACCTTGCGCATGTGCACCTTGAGGATCTGCTCACGACCGCGGATATCCGGCAGGCCAACGACAACCTGGCGGTCGAAACGGCCTGGACGCAGCAGCGCCGGGTCGAGTACGTCCGGACGGTTGGTCGCGGCGATGACGATGATGCCGTCGTTCATTTCGAAGCCGTCCATCTCTACCAGCAACTGGTTGAGGGTCTGCTCGCGCTCGTCGTGACCGCCACCCATGCCGGCGCCACGATGGCGACCGACGGCGTCGATTTCGTCGATGAAGATGATGCACGGTGCGTGTTTCTTGGCCTGCTCGAACATGTCGCGAACACGGCTGGCACCGACACCGACGAACATCTCGACGAAGTCGGAACCGGAGATGGTGAAGAACGGCACCTTGGCTTCGCCGGCAATGGCCTTGGCCAGCAGGGTTTTACCGGTACCTGGCGGGCCGACCATCAGCACGCCGCGCGGAATACGCCCGCCCAGGCGCTGGAATTTGCCCGGATCGCGCAGGAACTCAACCAGCTCGCCGACTTCTTCTTTAGCTTCGTCGCAACCGGCAACATCGGCCAGGGTAGTTTTTACCTGGTCTTCGGAGAGCAGGCGCGCCTTGCTCTTGCCGAAGCTCATCGGCCCGCCCTTGCCACCGGCGCCGCCCTGCATCTGGCGCATGAAGAACATGAATACGGCAATGATGACCAGGATCGGGAAGCTGGCGACCAGCAGCTGGGTCCAGATGCTCTGTTGCTCTGGCTGCTTGCCTTCAACCACGACGTGGTTGTCGACCAGATCACCGATCAGGCCGTTGTCCTGAATGGCCGGACGGATGGTCTTGAAGCTGTCGCCATCGGTGCGTTTACCGGTAATGACGTAGCCGTCGACCGCAACGCGCTCGACCTTGCCATCCTTGACCTGCTGAATGAAGTCGGAATAGTTGAGGGTCTGCGGCTCATTCGGGCTGGAGAAGTTGTTCATCACCGTCACCAGGACAGCCGCGATGATCAACCACAGGATCAAGTTCTTTGCCATATCGTTCAATTAGCTACCCTCTGAAGCCGGCTGACGGCGCAGCCGTGCCTCGCATGATATTCACCGGCTTAACTTACTACATAACCTACACATCTGCAGGCGCCGTCTGTAACCCTTTGTGAAACCTAGACTACACGAAGTACATCCAGGTCAGGCAGGAGAGCCGATTGGAAAAAACTATCGGATACCCTGGAAGCCGCCGGCCTGACGCCCCTACTCGCCGCGATACCCCCGCGCCAGCAAGTACTGCTCGCGGGAGCGGTCCCGCGAAGAATCAGGCTTGAGCATCTGGACCTTGTCGAATTTCTGACGAGCGTCCTTGAGGTATACGTCAAACCCTTCGCCCTGGAAAATTTTGATCAAAAAATCACCACCCGGCTTGAGTACCCGGGTCGCCAGATCAAGGGCCAGCTCACAGAGAAACATGGCCTTGGGAATATCCACGGCAGGCGTACCACTCATATTGGGGGCCATATCGGAAATCACAAGGTCTACGTGTGAATTACCCACTGCTTCGAGAATCTGCGCCAGCACTTCATCCTGGGTAAAGTCGCCCTGGATGAAGGTAACGTCGGGAATGCTGTCCATTTCGAGGATGTCGGAGGCGATCAAGCGGCCCTGACCGCCGATCAGACGACTGGTCACCTGCGACCAGCCACCCGGTGCCGCGCCGAGATCGACGACGCTCATGCCGGGGCGGATAATCCGGTACTTTTCCTGGATTTCCAGCAATTTATAGCTCGCACGCGAGCGATAACCATCCTTTTGCGCTTTTTTAACGTAAGGATCGTTGAAGTGTTCTTTCAGCCAGCCAAGGCTTGTCTTGGAACGCGCCATTGGGCACCTCGATGATAAGGGTCGTGATTAACTGGGCGGATCCACGGGCCCTCGGGTAAAATGGCCGCCATTTTTACAGAATCAGACAAAGGGTCAGATTATGCCGCTCAATAACGAGCAGAAGAAACAGTACAAATCCATTGGCCACGATCTGAAACCAGTTCTGATTGTGGCAGGCAATGGACTGACTGAAGGGGTTATCGCCGAACTCGAACGCGCCCTGGCCGATCACGAGCTGATCAAGGTCGAAATTCGCTCCGAAGACCGCGAAGAACGTGCCGCCGCAATCGCCGCGCTGTGCAAGGCCGGCCGCGCCGAACTGGTACAGACCATCGGCAAGAAGGCGCTGATCTATCGCCGCAATCCACAGCCGAACAAACAGCTGTCGAACATCCACCGTTACAAGTGATGTTCGCCGCGGTCAGTGGCGCGCCTTGCGCGCCCTGCCCGGCACGGGTTGCATGACCAGCAGCAGGCCGGTCAGGCCCAGCACCAGGTAGCAGAACAGCTGCCAGCGCAACTCCTCCGGCATGCCCACGCGCAAGGCGAAATACACCACGCACGCCAGCATCGCCATCGACAGCAATTGCCCCCGCATATCCCGCCACAGACTGGCCAGGCCCTGAGCCTGCATCAGCACCAATGCCTGCACGCCTGCGCAAAACGCCGCAAACGCGACCAGCAACGATGCCATCAGGCTGCCGATATCCTCGATCAGCAGCGGCGCCAGGCCGATCTTGCCCAACGCCGGCAGCAAACCGAAATGCAACATCCACAGGCCGCCAACCCAGAACACCTGGGTCAGTTGCCAGATCACCGCGGCCGCGGCAAAGCCGCGGCGTCGGTCAGATGTGTTTGACTTCGACAATCTCGTACTCGACCGTACCGCTTGGCGTCTTGATCACCACGGTATCGCCCTCTTCCTTGCCGATAATGGCGCGGGCGATCGGCGCACCGACCGAGAGCTTGCCGTTCTTGACGTCCGCCTCGTCCTCGCCAACGATCTGGTAGGTCACCTCTTCGTCGGTTTCGGTGTTGGCCAACACTACGGTGGTGCCGAAAATCACTTTGCCGGTATGGGCAATGGTGGTGACGTCGATCACCACCGAGTTCTGCAGACGGCCTTCGATATCGCGGATACGCGCCTCGACCATACCCTGCTCTTCACGGGCAGCGTGGTACTCAGCGTTTTCCTTGAGGTCGCCCAGCTCACGGGCCTCACCAATGGCCTGGCTCAGGCGCGGACGCTCGGTCTTGCTCAGGAACAGGTGCTCTTCCTCCAGGGCGCGAGCGCCCTGGACGGTCATCGGGTACTTGGTAATGCTCATGCTTTGAGTCCTGCATGCAGATCCTGCAAGCGGCGAACGGTCTTTTCCGGACCAAATTTCAGCGCTTCGCAGATGGCTTCACCGGCCGCAATGGTGGTGGTGCAGTAGATCTTGTGCTGCAACGCATTGCGACGAATCGAGTAGGAGTCGGCGATCGACTGACGACCTTCGGTGGTGTTGATGATCAGCGACACTTCGTCGTTCTTGATCATGTCGACCACGTGCGGACGACCTTCGGTCACCTTGTTCACGCGACGCACTTTCAGGCCAGCCGCTTCGATGACCTTGGCGGTACCGACGGTGGCAACCACTTCGAAGCCCAGGGCGATCAGGTCGCGGGCAACGCCGGCCACTTGTGGCTTGTCGTCGTCACGCACGCTGATGAACGCGGTACCGCCAGTCGGCAGCACTTCGCTGGCACCCATCTGGGCCTTGGCGAAGGCTTCACCGAAGCTGTCGCCGACACCCATGACTTCACCGGTGGATTTCATCTCAGGGCCGAGGATCGGGTCAACACCCGGGAACTTGGCGAACGGGAACACCGCTTCCTTGACGCTGTAGAAGTTAGGAATGATTTCCTTGGTGAAGCCGATTTCCTTCAGCGATTTACCAGCCATGACGCGCGCGGCAATCATCGCCAGCGAGGTGCCGATGCACTTGGAGACGAACGGTACGGTACGCGAGGCGCGCGGGTTGACTTCGATCACGTAGATCTTGTCGCCCTGCAGGGCCAGCTGCACGTTCATCAGGCCGACAACGCCCAGCTCCAGGGCCATTTTCTTGACCTGTTCGCGGACTTCGTCCTGCACATGGGCCGGCAGCGAGTACGGTGGCAGCGAGCACGCCGAGTCACCGGAGTGAACGCCGGCTTGTTCGATGTGCTGCATGATCGCGCCGATCACCACATCGGTGCCGTCGCAGACCGCATCCACGTCCATCTCGATGGCGCAGTTGAGGAAGTGGTCGAGCAGCACCGGGCTGTCGTTGGACACTTGCACCGCTTCACGCAGGTAGCGCTTGAGCTCGTCCAGCTCGTAGACGATCTCCATGGCGCGGCCGCCCAGTACGTAGGACGGGCGCACCACCAGCGGGTAACCGATCACGCCAGCAGCACGAATCGCTTCGTCTTCGCTGCGCACGGTGGCGTTTGGCGGCTGCAGCAGGTTCAGGCGCTGAACCATCTGCTGGAAACGCTCGCGGTCTTCGGCGCGGTCGATGGCGTCCGGGCTGGTACCGATGATCGGCACGCCGGCTTCTTCCAGGGCGCGGGCCAGTTTCAGCGGGGTCTGGCCGCCGTAATGGACGATCACGCCTTTGGGCTTCTCGACGCGAACCACTTCCAGCACGTCTTCCAGGGTCAGCGGCTCGAAGTACAGGCGGTCGGAAGTGTCGTAGTCGGTGGAGACGGTTTCCGGGTTGCAGTTGACCATGATGGTCTCGTAACCGTCTTCACGCAGGGCCAGTGCCGCGTGCACGCAGCAGTAGTCGAACTCGATACCCTGGCCGATACGGTTAGGACCGCCACCGAGGATCATGATCTTGTCACGGGTCGACGGCTTGGCCTCGCACTCTTCCTCATAGGTCGAGTACAGGTAGGCGGTGTCGGTGGCGAACTCGGCGGCGCAGGTGTCGACGCGCTTGTAGACCGGGAACACTTCCAGCTTGTGGCGGTGACGACGCAGGTTCTTGTCGGTGATACCCAGCAGCTTGGCCAGACGCTGGTCAGAGAAGCCCTTGCGCTTCAGACGCAGCATCAGGTCCTTGTCGATCGCCGACAGGGCCAGGGTCTTGACCTTCTCTTCTTCCTTGATCAGGTCTTCCATCTGCACCAGGAACCAGTGATCGATACCGGTCAGGGCGAAGATTTCGTCGCAGGTCATGCCCGAACGCATGGCGTCGGCGACGTACCAGATGCGCTCGGCGCCCGGCACGGTCAGCTCGCGCTTGAGGATGCTGGCAGCGTCAGGGCTGGCCAGGTCGACTTTCGGGTCCAGGCCGCAAACGCCAACTTCCAGGCCGCGCAGGGCTTTCTGCAGCGATTCCTGGAAGGTCCGGCCGATGGCCATGACTTCACCCACGGATTTCATCTGGGTGGTCAGGCGGGCGTCGGCTTTCGGGAATTTCTCGAAGGCGAAACGCGGCAGCTTGGTGACGACGTAGTCGATCGACGGTTCGAAGGACGCCGGGGTACGGCCGCCGGTGATGTCGTTCTGCAGCTCGTCGAGGGTGTAACCGACGGCCAGCTTGGCGGCGATCTTGGCGATCGGGAAGCCGGTGGCTTTCGAGGCCAGCGCCGAGGAACGGGAAACCCGCGGGTTCATCTCGATCACGACCATGCGGCCGGTGTCCGGGCAGATACCGAACTGCACGTTGGACCCGCCAGTCTCGACACCGATTTCACGCAGCACCGCCAGCGAGGCGTTGCGCATGATCTGGTATTCCTTGTCGGTCAGGGTCTGAGCTGGCGCCACGGTGATCGAGTCACCGGTGTGCACGCCCATCGGGTCGAAGTTCTCGATCGAGCAGACGATGATGCAGTTGTCCTTTTTGTCGCGGACCACTTCCATCTCGTACTCTTTCCAGCCGATCAGCGATTCGTCGATCAGCAGCTCTTTGGTTGGCGACAGGTCCAGACCACGGGCGCAGATTTCTTCGAATTCTTCACGGTTGTAGGCGATGCCGCCACCGGTGCCGCCCATGGTGAAGGACGGACGGATGATGCACGGGAAGCCGAGCTTCTCGAGCACCGCGTTGGCCTCTTCCATGCTGTGGGCGATGCCGGAGCGCGGGCACTCAAGGCCAATGGCCTTCATGGCGGTGTCGAAGCGCGAACGGTCTTCAGCCTTGTCGATGGTGTCGGCGTTGGCGCCGATCATCTCTACGCCGAACTTTTCCAGAACGCCTTCGCGCTCCAGGTCCAGGGCGCAGTTCAGGGCAGTCTGGCCACCCATGGTCGGCAGCAGCGCGTCAGGACGCTCCTTCTCGATGATCTTGGCAACGGTCTGCCACTTGATCGGCTCGATGTAGGTGGCGTCGGCCATGGCCGGGTCGGTCATGATGGTGGCCGGGTTGGAGTTCACCAGGATGACGCGGTAGCCCTCTTCGCGCAGGGCTTTACAGGCCTGGGCGCCGGAGTAGTCGAATTCGCAGGCCTGGCCGATCACGATCGGGCCAGCGCCGAGAATCAGGATGCTTTTGATGTCTGTACGTTTTGGCATGGGTTGTCACTCAATTCCGCAGGTCAGTCGGCAAGCCGCATTGAACAATCTTGGGGGCGGCACCTGAACGCGGCTTGCACCGGTCCAGGGCCTTCTCGCCAGATGCTCAGCGGCGCTTGGCCATGGCATCGATGAAACGGTCGAACAGTGGCGCGACGTCGGTCGGGCCCGGGCTGGCTTCAGGGTGGCCCTGGAAGCTGAACGCGCTCTTATCGGTGCGCTCGATACCCTGCAGGGTACCGTCGAACAGCGACTTGTGGATGGCGCGCACGTTGCCCGGCAGGGTCGCTTCGTCAACCGCAAAGCCGTGGTTCTGGCTGGTGATCATGACCACGCCGGTGTCCAGGTCCTGGACCGGGTGGTTGGCGCCGTGGTGACCATGACCCATTTTCACGGTCTTGGCACCGGAGGCCAGGGCCAGCAACTGGTGGCCCAGGCAGATGCCGAATACCGGGATCTCGGTTTCGAGGATGTCCTTGATCGCCTGGATCGCGTAGTCGCAAGGCTCCGGATCGCCAGGGCCGTTGGACAGGAACACGCCATCAGGGTTGAGTGCCAGAACTTCGCTGGCCGGGGTTTGCGCCGGCACTACGGTCAGGCGGCAACCGCGGGCAACCAGCATGCGCAGGATGTTCAGCTTGACGCCGAAGTCGTAGGCAACCACGTGGTAAGGCAGCTCGGACGCCTCGATTGTGGCGTGGCTGTCGGTCTTCAGCTCCCAGACGCTGGAGCGCCATTCGTAGCTGCTCTTGGTGCTGACGACTTTCGCCAGGTCCATGCCCTTCAGGCCCGGAAAACCGCGAGCGGCGGCGATTGCAGCCTCTTCGCTGATGTTGTCGCCGGCGAGGATGCAGCCGTTCTGCGCGCCCTTCTCACGCAGGATGCGGGTCAGGCGACGGGTGTCGATACCTGCGATCGCCACTACGTTGTTGGCCTTGAGGTAATCAGGCAGGGATTGCTTGTTGCGCCAGTTGCTCGCGATCAGAGGCAGGTCGCGAATCACCAGGCCCGCCGACCAGACGCGGTCGGACTCGGCGTCTTCCGGCGTGGTACCGGTGTTGCCGATGTGCGGGTAAGTCAGGGTAACGATTTGCTGCGCATAGGAAGGGTCAGTCAGGATTTCCTGATAGCCGGTCATTGCGGTGTTAAACACCACCTCACCAACGGTTTGTCCGTCGGCTCCAATGGCTTCACCGCGAAAAATGCTGCCATCGGCAAGGGCGAGTATGGCTGGCTTAGTCAAGAAGACCTCCCGTAAATCAAGCCTGAAGGGGCGATCGCAGGTTGCAAAAAAGCGGAATGACGTATAGACACGTCACCCCGCTTTCTTCGTCGAATTATCTGCGCGCTTTTAGTGGACACACTAAAGCTGTAGCTTACAGAAAAACGCTTTTTTGGTCTACCACTGATGTGCCTGAAAGGCGCAGGAATGCGACAGGGCGCACTGGGAGGGTCTTGTGGGAGCGGGCTTGACCCGCGATTGCGGCGTGACAGACAAACCGCAATCGCGGGTCAAGCCCGCTCCCACAGGGGATACAGCGCAGGTCAACGCAGGTCGAGCACGTCCTGCATGTCGTACAAACCAGGCTCGCGCCCGTCCAGCCACAGCGCGGCACGTACCGCACCCTTGGCGAAGGTCATGCGACTGGAGGCCTTGTGGGTGATCTCCAGGCGCTCACCTTCGGCAGCGAACAGCACGGTGTGATCACCGACCACGTCGCCAGCGCGCACAGTGGCAAAACCGATGGTCTTGCGATCACGGGCGCCGGTCTGGCCTTCACGGCCATATACCGCCACTTCCTGCAGGTCACGGCCCAGGGCATTGGCAACCACTTCACCCATGCGCAGCGCGGTACCCGACGGCGCATCGACCTTGTGCCGGTGGTGCGCCTCGATGATCTCGATATCGACATCATCGCCCAGCACCCGCGCCGCCATGTCCAGCAACTTGAGGCTGAGGTTGACGCCAACGCTGAAGTTGGCGGCGAAGACGATAGGAATGTCCTTGCCCGCCTCGGCCAGCAGTTGCTTTTCTTCGACCGAGAAACCGGTGGTGCCGATGATCATCGCCTTGCCTGCCTTGCGGCAGAACGCCAGGTTCTTCAGGGTCACCGAGGGGTGAGTGAAGTCGATCAGCACGTCGAACTCGTCGGCAACCTTGGCCAGGTCGTCCGACAGCAACACACCGATTCGGCCCAGAGCCGCCAGTTCACCGGCATCAGCGCCGACCAGCGAACTGTCCGGGCGATCGATCGCTGCGGTCAGCCCGGCACCCGGGGTTTGCTGCACCGCTTCGATCAGGGTCTTGCCCATGCGCCCTGCAGCGCCCATTACCGCTATACGTCGCATGCCCTATTCCTTCTTACAGATCGCCGAAGAAGCGTTTCACGCCTTCGAACCAGCCATTGGCTTTCGGCGAGTGGGAACTGTCGCCTTCCAGCGAATCACGCAGCTCTTCGAGCAGCTCACGCTGGCGACGGCTGAGGTTGACCGGGGTTTCCACCGCGACCCGGCACATCAGGTCACCGGCACCACCACCGCGAACCGGTGCCACACCTTTGCCGCGCAGACGGAACTGCTTGCCGGTCTGGGTGCCTTCCGGGATCTTCAGCTTGACCCGACCATCGAGGGTCGGCACTTCCAGCTCGCCACCCAGGGCAGCGTCGGTGTAGCTGATCGGCACTTCACAGTACAGGTGCTTGCCGTCGCGCTGGAAAATCGGGTGCTCACGCACGTTGATGACAACGTACAGGTCGCCAGTCGGGCCGCCGTGCGAACCGGCTTCACCTTCACCGGACAGACGAATACGGTCGCCAGTATCAACGCCAGCCGGGACCTTGACCGACAGCGTCTTGTACTCTTCGATGCGCCCTTCGCCGTGGCACGAATCGCACGGGTCGGTGATGATCTTGCCCTGGCCGTGGCAGCGCGGGCAGGTCTGCTGGACCGAGAAGAAGCCCTGCTGCATGCGCACCTGGCCGATACCACCGCAGGTCGGGCAGGTCGACGGCGACGAGCCTTTCTTGGCCCCGGAACCGTCGCACGGCTTGCAGTTGACCAGCGTCGGCACACGGATATTGACCGTGGTGCCGCGCACGGCTTCTTCCAGGTTCAGTTCCAGGGTGTAGCGCAGGTCGCTGCCACGCTGGGCGCCACCGCGCGAACCACCACGGCCACCGCCGAAGAAATCGCTGAACACATCGCCGAAGATATCCGAGAAGTTCGCGCCGCCGAAACCGGCACCGCCGCCACCCATGCTCGGATCCACGCCGGCATGACCATACTGGTCATAGGCCGCACGCTTGCTGGCATCGGAGAGCACTTCGTAAGCCTCGTTGGCTTCCTTGAATTTCTCTTCCGAGTCCTTGTCATCAGGATTACGGTCCGGGTGATGCTTCATCGCCAGGCGGCGATAGGCCTTCTTCAGGTCCGCTTCACTGGAGCCGCGCTCAACTCCCAGAACTTCGTAATAGTCACGCTTTGCCATAAGTCTTTGCACTCTTGAGGACGTTCGGCAAACCTCTGCGCATTCCGCGCTGTGCCGCCAGCACCCGCCTCACCTGCCCCACGGGCGGCTGACAGATGCTGTAAAAATTCGGGTATTGCAGACACGCCAACGCGGGAGCAAGCCCCCGCGCGGCGACATCCTACCAGCCAACCATCAATAAACAGTCAACTGGCCGACAACCTGTAGCAATTACTTGTTGTCTTTGACTTCTTCAAACTCGGCATCGACGACGTCGTCGTGCTTGTCTTGCGGCTCAGCTTGCTGAGCGCCACCCTGAGGCTGTTCAGCCGACTGCTCGGCGTACATCTTCTGGGCAACCGGAGCCGAGACCTTCGACAGCTCTTCGACTTTAGCGTCGATGGCAGCCTTGTCGTCGCCCTTGATGGCGGCTTCCAGGGCAACCACGGCCGCTTCGATGGCGGTTTTCTCGTCGGCAGTGACCTTGTCACCAGCGTCAACGACCATCTTGCGAGTCGAGTGAACCAGTGCATCACCCTGGTTACGGGCAGCGGCCAGCTCTTCGAACTTGCGGTCTTCTTCCGAGTTCGCTTCAGCGTCGCGGATCATCTGCTGAATTTCTTCATCAGACAGGCCGGAGTTGGCCTTGATCACGATCGACTGGGTCTTGCCAGTGGCCTTGTCTTTGGCGCCGACGTGCAGGATGCCGTTGGCGTCGATGTCGAAGGTCACTTCGATTTGTGGCACACCACGTGGAGCAGGTGGAATGTCGGCCAGGTCGAACTTGCCCAGGGACTTGTTCTGAGCAGCCTGCTTACGCTCACCTTGCAGCACGTGAATGGTCACGGCGCCCTGGTTGTCATCGGCAGTCGAGAACACTTGCGACTTCTTGGTCGGAATAGTGGTGTTCTTCTCGATCAGCGCGGTCATCACGCCGCCCATGGTTTCGATACCCAGGGTCAGCGGGCTGACGTCCAGCAGCAGTACGTCCTTGACGTCACCGGCCAGTACCGCACCCTGGATGGCAGCACCCATGGCAACCGCTTCGTCCGGGTTGACGTCTTTACGCGCTTCTTTGCCGAAGAAGTCGGTAACCGCTTTTTGCACCAGCGGCATACGGGTCTGACCGCCGACCAGGATCACGTCGTCGATCTTGCTGACGTCGATACCGGCGTCTTTCATGGCGATGCGGCATGGCTCGATGGTGCGCTGAACCAGGTCTTCTACCAGCGATTCCAGCTTGGCGCGGGAGATCTTCACGTTCAGGTGCTTAGGACCGGTGGCGTCTGCAGTGATGTACGGCAGGTTGACGTCGGTCATCTGGCTCGAAGACAGCTCGATCTTGGCCTTTTCAGCGGCTTCTTTCAGGCGCTGCATGGCCAGCGGGTCACCTTTGAGGTTCATGCCGCTTTCTTTCTTGAACTCGTCGACGAGGTAGTCGATCAGGCGGATGTCGAAGTCTTCACCACCGAGGAAAGTGTCACCGTTGGTGGCCAGAACTTCGAACTGGTGCTCGCCATCGACTTCGGCGATTTCGATTACCGAAACGTCGAAGGTACCGCCACCCAGGTCATAAACGATCACGGTGTGATCGCCCTTGGCCTTGTCCATGCCATAGGCCAGCGCAGCCGCGGTCGGCTCGTTGATGATCCGCTTGACGTCCAGACCGGCGATACGGCCGGCGTCTTTGGTGGCCTGGCGCTGGCTGTCGTTGAAGTAGGCCGGAACGGTGATCACCGCTTCGGTCACTGGCTCGCCGAGGTAGTCTTCGGCGGTCTTCTTCATTTTTTTCAGGATTTCAGCCGAGATTTGTGGCGGCGCCATTTTCTGGCCGTTCACTTCAACCCAGGCGTCGTTGTTGTCAGCTTTGACAATTTTGTACGGAACCATCTGGATGTCTTTCTGCACCACTTCTTCTTCGAAGCGACGACCGATCAGACGTTTTACCGCGTACAGGGTGTTGTGCGGGTTGGTGACCGCCTGGCGCTTGGCCGACTGGCCAACCAGGATTTCGCCGTCGTTGGCGTAGGCGATGATCGACGGCGTGGTACGAGCGCCTTCGGCGTTCTCGATGACCTTGACGTTGCCGTTTTCCAGAATGGAGACACAGGAGTTGGTGGTCCCCAGGTCGATACCGATGATTTTACCCATGTTAACTCTCCCGAAACTTGAATTTGGTTGCCGCAGCAGTGGTGGCTAACTGCGGTAATACTTGAATGCTTGACACCTAGATGGGGGCGCCGAAAACGATTTCAAGCCTGCTCGTCAATCGACGGCGAAACCGCTGCCGGGGCCTTGCTGACCACGACCATGGCCGGGCGCAGCAGGCGACCGTTGAGCTGGTAGCCCTTCTGGAACACCTTGAGCACGCTGTTGGGCTCGACCTCGGCGCTTTCCTGCATGGCCATCGCCTGATGGTGCTCGGCATTGAACGGTTCGCCGTGCGGGTCGATGGCCTCGAGGTTGTAGCGCTTGAGGGTGTCATGGAACATCTTCAGGGTCAGCTCGATACCTTCGCGCATCGGGCGAATGCTCTCGTCGTCGGGGCTGGACAGTTCCAGGCCGCGCTCGAGGCTGTCGATGACCGGCAGCAGGTCACCGGCGAATTTTTCCAGGGCGAACTTGTGCGCCTTTTCTACGTCCTGCTCGGCGCGGCGGCGCACGTTCTGCAGGTCGGCGGCGGTGCGCAGGGATTGATCCTGGGCCGCCGCCAGCTGCTCTTCGAGCACCTGCACGCGGGCGCTCAGCTCTTGGTCGCCAGTCGCTTCGGCGTTCAGATTCTGTTCATCCAGCTGTTCGTCAGCCATAAAATCTCTCCTCTCGAATAAGGTCTGCGAGCATTACTCGCGCGTCTGCCGGCTATATGGGGTCGCAAAACCCAGGTTCAAGGGCCGGCAACACAGCTTGTACACATTCGCTCATAACCCAGCGCAATCAGAACCGCGCCGCGATTACCAAATTGAACTAAACATCAGCATTGTCAGTGGATTTAAAAACACTGTATAAATAACCAGACCTAACGCCTGGGAGCCGCCCCAATGCTGGTGCACCTGTCCGTACACAACTACGCCATCGTCGAACACCTGGACCTCGAGCTCGCCCGCGGGATGAGCGTCATCACCGGTGAAACCGGGGCCGGCAAATCGATCATGCTCGACGCCCTGGGCCTGACCCTGGGCGATCGCGCCGACAGTGGCGTGGTGCGCCCAGGGGCCGACAAGGCCGACATCCTTGCCACCTTCGACCTGGTCGACATCCCCGAGGCGCGCAGCTGGCTCGCCGAACGCGACCTCGACAGCGACGGCCCTTGCATCCTGCGCCGGGTGATCACCGCCGAAGGCCGTAGCCGTGGCTATATCAACGGCACGCCCTGCCCGCTCGGCGACCTCAAGGCCCTGGGCGAGCTGCTGATCGACATCCACAGCCAGCACGAACACCAGTCACTGCTGAAAACCGACACGCATCGGCGCCTGCTCGATGAATACGCCGGCGCCACCGACCTCGCCCGCCAGGTCCAGCTTGCCGCCCAGCGCTGGCGCCAGACCCGCCAGGAGCTGGAGCGGCTGTCCAATTCCGGCGATGAGCAGCGCGCGCAGCACCAATTGCTCAGCTATCAGCTCGAAGAACTCGACAACCTTGGCCTGGGCGAGAACGAGCTGGAACTGCTGGAGCAGGAACACAAGAACCTGACCAACGCCGAAGCACTGTTCGGGATCTGCCGCCAGGTCATCGACCACTGCAGCGAGAACGACTCGGGCAACGTGCTAAATGCCCTGACCGCCAGCCTCAACCGCCTGACCGCCGTGCACAACGCGCCCAAGGCCCTGGGCGAGGCAGCCAGCATGATCGCCAGTGCGCAGATCCAGGTAGAAGAAGCAGTTGGCGAGCTGAACCGCTTCCTCGACAACTTCGACGCCGACCCGGCGCGCCTGCAACAGCTCGAAGAGCGCCTCGACACCATCTATACCCTCGCCCGCAAACACCGGGTGCACCCGACCGAGCTGGCTGGCCTGCAGCAGCGCCTGATGGAAGAGCTGGAGAACCTCAACGCCAACGACGAATCGATCGAGCGCCTGGGTGAAGAACTGGCCGCCTATGCCCGCCACTACCAGGACAAGGCCGGCGAACTGAGCGCCCTGCGCCAGCAAGCCGCCAGCCAGCTGGCCAGTGCAGTGGAGCAGGAAATCCAGCGCCTGGGCATGCCGGGCGGACGTTTCAGCATCGAGCTGCGGCCCAACAGCAGCGACGAACTGCAACCCCAGGGCCTGGAGCAGGTCGAGCTACTGGTCAGCGCCAACCCCGGGCAGCCGCTCAAGGCCCTGGCCAAGGTGGCTTCCGGTGGCGAGCTGTCGCGGATCAGCCTGGCAATCCAGGTGATTACTGCGCAGACCTCGCGCATCCCGACCCTGGTGTTCGACGAAGTCGACGTGGGCATCGGCGGGCCAACGGCAGAGATCGTCGGCCAGCTGCTGCGCCGCCTGGGTGAACGCGGCCAGGTGCTGACCGTCACTCACTTGCCGCAAGTAGCAGCCCAGGGCCATCACCATCTGTTCGTGCACAAGGTGCGCGACAGCGATGCCACCCACACCGCAGTGGCCAACCTGGGCAAGCGCGAGCGCGTTGAAGAGGTTGCACGCATGCTCGGCGGCATCGACCTGACCAAAGAGTCCCTGGCCCACGCCCGCAAGATGGTGGTCACCAGCAAGGCCTGAAGCGCGCAGCTATAAAAAGCTGCCAGCCAGAAAGCACGAAGGCGACCCCAGGGTCGCCTTCAGTACATATGCAGCAATGTAATAATTGCTTACTTTTTCTTGCGTACGTACAGGACCAGATTGTGGTCCACCAGCTCGAAACCGTGCTCTTCCACGATTTGCTTCTGGCGCTTCTCGATTTCACTGTCGAAGAACTCGATGACTTCGCCGGAATCGACGTTGACCATGTGATCGTGATGACCACCGTCAGCCAGCTCGAACACGGCGTGGCCGCCATCGAAGTTGTGGCGCACGACCAGGCCTGCGGCTTCGAACTGGGTCAGAACACGGTAAACCGTGGCCAGACCGACGTCCTCGCCTGCCTCCATCAGCGCTTTGTAGACATCCTCAGCACTCATGTGACGCTGCTCGGTAGAGTCGAGCATCTGTAGAATTTTCACTCGAGGCAGTGTCACCTTGAGACCGGCTTTGCGCAGTTCGCTATTTTCAACCATGGTCAGCTTTCTCGCCGATGCTGCTTCGCAGCTTCTCTGAATACGGGTATGATCGGGGTTTACGTTGTCCAGCCAAGATAGTGGAAGTCGCCCACCGATGCAAAACACCAAGCTCTTGCTAACCAGCCTCACCTTCGTGGGACTGCTCGCACTCGCCGGTTGCTCGTTCCCCGGGGTTTACAAAATCGACATCCAGCAGGGCAATGTCGTCACGCAAGACATGATAGACCAATTGCGCCCCGGAATGACCCGTCGGCAAGTACGGTTTATCATGGGCAACCCGCTGATCCAGGATACGTTCCACACCAATCGCTGGGATTACCTGTACAGCCTGCAGCCTGGCGGCGGTGAGCGCCAACAGGAACGCATGAGCATCTTCTTCAACGAGAACGATCAGCTCAGCAGCCTGTCCGGCGACTTCATGCCGGGTGTCAGCCGCGACCAGGAAATCCTCGGTGGCAGCGGCGATACGACTGTCAGCCCGACCGGCAGCACCGAACCCGCTGTGCAGGAAAAACCTGCCAAGCCAGGCTCGCTAGAAGACACCATCCAGAGAGACGTCGATACCATTGAGGTCATCCCGGTGCCGGTGCCAGAGCCGCTGGATACCTCGCCGCAGTAAGCCTGCAGCGCGTACAAAAAAGCCCGGACCCGTCCGGGCTTTTTATTGCCTGAAATTCAGCGCTTGGCTTTCTTGAAGACCCTTGCAACCTTGGCCGCGCGCTGCTTGCGCACCTCTTTCGGGTCCGCCAGCAAAGGCCGATAAAGCTCGATGCGATCACCCGCCTCAACCTTGTGCGCTTCAGGATTGGCGATCACCCGGCCAAAGACCCCGACCGGGCAGGCCTGAAAATCGGCCTCGGGAAAATGCGCGGCGATCCCCGACAGTTTTACTGCTTCATTGATAGTCGCACCCGCCGGCACCTCAACACTGAGCAGCACCTGCCGCTCAGCCACGGCATACACCACCTCGACGGTCAGCAAGGCTTCAGACATGGAGCTGCTTGGCACGCTGGCAGAAAGCATCGACAAGCGTGTTGGCGGCCTGGTTGAACAACGGCCCCAAGGTGGCACGCACCAATGGCCCGGCGTAATCGAACGACAGGTCGAGGCTGATCTTGCAGGCTTTCTCGCCCAACGGCTTGAACACCCAGACACCATGCAGCTGGGAAAATGGCCCTTCTTCAAGGTTCATTTCGATGGACTGGCCCGGCACCAGCACATTGCTGGTTACAAACTGCTGGCTCATCCCGCCCTTGGCTACCTCAAGGCGTGCGCGCATGTGCGTGTCGCTTTCTTCGATCACGGTGCTGGACGAACACCAGGGCAGGAACTCCGGGTAGCGCGCGACATCATTGACCAGGTCGTACAGGGCCTGGGCGGGATATGGCAGCAGGGCCGAACGTTGAATATGGGTAGTCATCCAGGGGTCGATTCCAAAGCTGAGCGGCAAACGCAACCCGAATGCCGATGGGCGCCATTGAGCGCATCAAGTGCGCGCATTGTCCGGGATTCACGGCAATGGCTCAAGCGCACCGCTACCCATAGCCGACAGCGCGGCGACTGCCTATAATGCCGCCCCTATGGCTAAACAAAAGAAACATCCGACAGGGACTATCGCGCAGAATAAAAAGGCGCGTCACGATTACTTCATCGAGCACAAGTTCGAGGCCGGATTGGTCCTGTCCGGTTGGGAAGTAAAAAGTCTGCGTGCCGGCAAGGCGCACCTGACCGACAGTTACGTGGTGCTCAAGGATGGCGAGGCCTGGCTGATGGGCAGCCACATCACGCCGCTGACAGCCGCCAGTACTCACGTCATCGCCGACCCGACACGTACCCGCAAACTGCTGCTCAACCGTCGAGAGCTGGAACGCCTGCATGCGGCTGTCCAGCAGAAGGGCTACACCTGCGTGGCCTTGTCGATCTATTGGAGCAAGCACTTGATCAAGTGCGAAATCGCACTGGGCAAGGGCAAGAAGGAATACGACAAGCGCGATACCCAGCGCGAGCGCGATTCCGACCGCGAGTTGCAGCGCGCGGTACGCAACAAGGGCAAGGAAGACTGATTCCAGCCTGAAGCGCCCTCATCGCGGGGCAAGCCCGCTCCTACAGGGGCGAGTTTGCCCCACGATTGCTAGCGCCCGCTGCGCCGCTCCGCCCGCGCCACCCGCTGAACCTCCTGGCGCACTTCATCGAGCACTTCCTGCACATAGGTGATGTGCCGGCTGGAGACTTCGCGTGCATCTTCGGCACGCCCTTCGACAATCGCCAGGTACAGCTCGCGGTGCTGGCTGATGAGCATGTCGCGGGTTTCGCTGCGCTGTTTGTACATGCCGCCGATGTTGGTCACCACGTTGCGCTTGAGCAAGTCGAACAGGCCGCGAATGGTGTGCAACAACACCGCGTTATGACTGGCTTCGGCGATTGCCAGATGAAAACGCGCATCGGCCGCGCCCTCCTCGGCCCGGTCCACTTCATCGGCACGGGCGTAGCAGTCCTGCAGGGTATCGAACGCCGCCTTGAGCCGCTGGCGATCAGGCTCGGTGGCGCGGATCGCCGCATAATAGGCACAGGATGCCTCCAGGGTATGCCGGAATTCCAGCAAATCGCGCTGCGCTTCAGGGTTGCTTTCGAGCAACTGCAGCAACGGGTCACTGAAGGTCGAGCCGAGCGATTCGGCCACATAGTTACCACCGCCCTGGCGGCTGACCAACAAGCCCTTGGCCACCAGCTTCTGGATCGCTTCGCGCAACGACGGTCGTGACACGCCGAACTGCTCGGCCAGCGCCCGCTCGGCAGGCAGGCGCTGACCGGCCGTCAAGGTGCCTTCGAGAATCATCCCTTCCAGCCGTTCGACGATATCGTCGGACAAACGGCGTTGGCGGACCTGATCAAAAACCATCACATGCTCTCCACAATCCCGAGTGCGTTCGGGGCTGTCTATTCTGGCGCATCCGCGACCCGCCGACACTAATCAGTTGGCAAATTTCCCTGCCGTTCAGGCCCGCTCCCCTTCAACCATCCCAAGAAAAGTTTCCTGGGACAAATTGACACAGCCACTTCGAGGCTTTTAACCTAGCGCCTCGACATTGTAAATTGGTCTTACCAATTATCCAATGCCAGTGCCTGACCAACAACAATTAGGGGCCACCCCATATGCAAACCTGGCAACAGCTTTACAGTCCGCTTGGTAGTCTTGGCCTGTCCGCGCTCGCGGCAGTCATCCCGATCGTGTTCTTTTTCCTCGCGCTGGCGGTGTTCCGCCTCAAGGGTCACGTGGCTGGCAGCATCACGCTGGGCCTGTCGATCCTGGTGGCGATCTTTGCTTTCCAGATGCCTGCCGACATGGCCCTTGCCGCCGCCGGATACGGCTTTGCCTATGGCCTGTGGCCGATTGCCTGGATCATTGTCGCCGCAGTGTTCCTGTACAAGCTGACGGTCAAGAGCGGCCAATTCGAAGTGATCCGCAGCTCGGTGCTGTCGATTACCGACGACCAGCGCCTGCAGGTGCTGTTGATCGGTTTCTGCTTTGGCGCTTTCCTTGAAGGTGCGGCAGGCTTCGGCGCCCCGGTGGCGATCACCGCCGCCCTGCTCGTGGGCCTGGGCTTCAACCCGCTGTACGCCGCCGGCCTGTGCCTGATCGCCAACACCGCGCCTGTGGCCTTCGGCGCCCTGGGCATCCCGATCATCGTCGCCGGCCAGGTGACCGGTATCGATGCGTTCAAGATCGGCGCCATGACCGGCCGCCAGCTGCCCTTGCTGTCGCTGTTCGTACCGTTCTGGCTGGTGTTCATGATGGACGGCCTGCGCGGCGTCAAAGAGACCTGGCCAGCCGCCCTGGTGGCCGGCCTGAGCTTTGCCGTGACCCAGTACTTCACCTCGAACTTCATTGGCCCGGAACTGCCGGACATCACCTCGGCCCTGGCCAGCCTGATTTCCCTGACCCTGTTCCTCAAGGTCTGGCAGCCCAAGCGTTCGTTCGCCGCCGCCCCCGGCAGCGTTGGCGCCGCTGTGGTACAGAGCGGTGGCAGCCAGCCTTCGCCGTACAGCTTCGGCGAGATCTTCAAGGCCTGGTCGCCGTTCCTGATCCTCACCGTGCTGGTCACCATCTGGACCCTCAAGCCGTTCAAGGCCGCTTTCGCCGCCGGTGGTTCGATGTACAGCTGGGTATTCAACTTCGCCATCCCGCACCTTGACCAACTGGTGATCAAGACCGCACCGATCGTCGCCACCCCGACGGCGATCCCGGCGGTGTTCAAGCTCGACCCGATTTCTGCCACCGGTACCGCGATTTTCTTCTCGGCGCTGATCTCGATGCTGGTGCTGAAGATCAATTTCAAAACTGGTCTGACCACTTTGAAAGAGACCTTCTTCGAACTGCGCTGGCCGATCCTGTCGATCGGCATGGTCCTGGCCTTTGCCTTCGTCACCAACTACTCGGGCATGTCGTCGACCATGGCCCTGGTATTGGCCGGCACTGGCGCGGCGTTCCCGTTCTTCTCGCCGTTCCTCGGCTGGCTGGGCGTGTTCCTGACCGGTTCCGATACTTCGTCGAACGCCCTGTTCAGCTCGCTGCAGGCCACCACCGCGCACCAGATCGGGGTCAACGACACCCTGCTGGTGGCCGCCAATACCAGCGGCGGCGTGACCGGCAAAATGATTTCGCCGCAGTCGATCGCCGTGGCCTGCGCCGCTACCGGCCTGGTCGGCAAAGAGTCGGACCTGTTCCGCTTCACCCTCAAGCACAGCTTGTTCTTCGCCACTATCGTTGGCCTGATCACCTTGATCCAGGCTTATTGGCTGACCGGCATGCTGGTTCACTAAAGTGTCAGGGGCCGGGCGCGCGTTGTGGTGCGCCCGGCAGCTCCCCTTCACCCAACGCTGCGAGACCCCATGATCATTTCTGCCGCTACCGATTACCGCGCAGCAGCCCAACGCAAGCTGCCGCCATTCCTGTTCCACTACGCCGACGGCGGTGCCTACGCCGAGCACACGCTGCGCCACAACGTCGAAGACCTGGCCGGCATCGCCCTGCGCCAGCGCGTATTGAAGAACATGTCCGAGCTGAGCCTCGAGACCCAGCTGTTCAACGAAACCCTGAGCATGCCGGTGGCCCTGGCCCCGGTCGGCCTGACCGGCATGTACGCACGCCGCGGCGAAGTCCAGGCGGCGCGGGCGGCAGCGGCCAAAGGCATTCCGTTCACCCTGTCGACGGTGTCGGTGTGCCCGATCGAAGAAGTGGCGCCGGCCATTGACCGGCCGATGTGGTTCCAGCTCTATGTGCTCAAGGATCGCGGCTTCATGCGCAACGCCCTGGAGCGCGCCAAGGCCGCTGGCGTTACCACCCTGGTGTTCACCGTGGACATGCCGGTGCCCGGCGCCCGCTACCGCGATGCGCACTCCGGCATGAGCGGCCCGAACGCGCCGCTGCGCCGCGTCTGGCAGGCCATGACCCACCCGCAGTGGGCCGTGGATGTCGGCCTGCTGGGCAAACCCCATGACCTGGGCAACATCTCCGCCTACCGCGGCAGCCCCACGGGGCTGGCCGATTACATCGGCTGGCTGGGCGCCAATTTCGACCCGTCGATTTCCTGGAAAGACCTTGAGTGGATCCGCGAATTCTGGGAAGGCCCGATGGTGATCAAGGGCATCCTCGACCCTCAAGATGCCAAGGACGCCGTGAAGTTCGGCGCCGACGGCATCGTCGTCTCCAACCACGGCGGCCGCCAGCTCGATGGCGTGCTGTCGAGTGCCCGCGCCCTGCCGGCGATTGCCGACGCGGTCAAAGGCGATCTGAAGATTCTCGCCGACTCCGGCATCCGCAGCGGCCTGGACGTGGTGCGCATGATCGCCCTGGGTGCCGACACCGTGTTGATCGGCCGTGCATTCCTCTACGCCTTGGCCACCGCCGGTGAAGCCGGGGTGAAGAACCTGCTGGAGCTGTTCGAAAAAGAAATGCGCGTGGCCATGGTGCTGACAGGCGCCAAATCGATCAGCGAAATCACCCGCGACTCGCTGGTCCGCGAACTGGGTGCCTGATAGCCGCGCCTTCGAATCACCGCCTGATTGACCGGGGCACGCGGCGCACCAGACGCCACGGCCCCGCGAGGAGATTGCATGAGTCTGCCCGCCGCGTTTCTCGACTCGGTAGCACGCCTGATACCGGCCGAGCGCCGTTTCGACGATCCGCTGTCGACCCTGGCTTTCGGCACCGATGCCAGCTTCTACCGGCTGATTCCCAAGCTGGTGATACGGGTCGAATCCGAAGATGAAGTGGTCGCCCTGCTCAAGCTGGCCCAGCGCGAGCGCGTGCCGGTCACCTTCCGCGCCGCCGGCACCAGCCTGTCCGGCCAGGCCATCAGCGATTCGCTGCTGATCGTGCTCGGCGATAACTGGAACGGCCGCGAGATTCGTCACCAGGGCCAGCAGATCCGTCTGCAACCGGGCGTGATCGGCGCCCAGGCCAATGCCTGGCTAGCCCCGTTCGGGCGCAAGATCGGCCCGGACCCTGCCTCGATCAACGCCTGCAAGATTGGCGGTATCGTCGCCAACAATGCCAGCGGCATGTGCTGCGGCACCGCGCAGAACACCTATCACACCCTGGCCGGCATGCGCCTGGTGCTGGCCGACGGCACGCGCCTGGACAGCGAAGACCCGGCCAGCGTCGCCGCCTTCGAACAGAGCCACGCCGACCTGCTCGATGAGCTCGCGCGCCTGGCCCGGGACACCCGCGCCAACACTGAGCTTGCCGCCAGAATTCGCCACAAGTACCGCCTGAAGAACACCACCGGCCTGTCGCTCAATGCCCTGATCGACTATGACCAGCCGCTGGATATCCTCAGCCACCTGCTGGTCGGCTCCGAGGGCACCCTGGGCTTTATCAGTGCCGTGACCTACGACACGGTGATCGATCACCCGAACAAAGCCTCGGCACTGATCGTCTTCCCGGATGTAGAAACCTGCTGCAACGCCGTTACCGTACTCAAAAGCCAACCGGTATCGGCGGTGGAACTGCTCGACCGACGCAGCCTGCGCTCGGTGCAGGACAAGCCCGGGATGCCGGCCTTCGTCCAGCAACTGTCCGATGGCGCCTGCGCACTTTTGATCGAATCCCGCGCAGCAACCCAGGCGCTGCTGCACGAGCAACTGGCGCAGATCATGGCCTCGCTGGCCAGCTTCCCGGTGGAAAAGCAGGTCAACTTTACCGAAGACGCCAAGGAGAACGCCAAGCTCTGGGCCATCCGCAAGGACACCTTCCCGGCCGTTGGCGCGGTGCGCAAGACCGGCACCACGGTGATCATCGAAGACGTGACCTTCCCGGTCGAGCAACTGGCCATCGGCGTCAATCGCCTGATTGCGCTGTTCGACAAACATCACTATGACGAGGCGATCCTGTTCGGCCATGCCCTGGAAGGCAACCTGCACTTCGTCTTCACCCAGGGCTTCAACAGCGCCGAAGAGGTTGCGCGTTACCAGGCCTTCATGGACGACGTGGCGCAACTGGTGGCGGTCGAATTCGGTGGTTCGCTCAAGGCCGAACACGGCACCGGGCGCAACATGGCGCCCTTTGTCGAGCTGGAATGGGGCAGCGATGCCTACCAGTTGATGTGGCAGCTCAAGCGCCTGCTCGACCCCAATGGCATTCTCAACCCGGATGTAGTGCTCAGCGAAGACCCGCAGATTCACCTGAAGAACCTCAAGCCGCTACCGGCGGCTGACGAGATCGTCGACAAGTGCATCGAATGCGGCTTCTGCGAGCCGGTCTGCCCGTCCAAGGGGCTGACCCTGAGCCCGCGCCAGCGCATCGTCATGTGGCGCGATATCCAGGCGAAAAAACGCGCTGGCAGCGATACCCGCGAGCTGGAACGCAACTACCAGTACCAGGGCATCGACACCTGCGCCGCCACCGGCCTGTGCGCCCAACGCTGCCCGGTGGGTATCAATACCGGTGAGCTGGTGAAAAAGCTGCGCGGCCAGGCCGCCGGACACGTGAAGACTGCCGACTGGCTGGCTGACAATTTCCATACCGCCCTCAGTGGCGCGCGCCTTACCTTGCAAGCCGCCAACGGCGCCCGTCGCCTGCTTGGCGCGCCGCGCCTGAGTCGCCTGAGCGCCAGCCTCAGTAAGCTCAGCCACGGCCGAGTACCACAGTGGACGCCGGCCATGCCACAACCGCTAAAAGCGCTGCAGCTCAGCCCGGCCAGCAACGATGCGCGGCCCCGAGTCGTCTACCTGGCCGCCTGTGTTTCAAGGGTGATGGGTCCGGCGGCGGCGGATCGCGAGCAAACCTCGTTGCTGGACAAGACCCGCGCCCTGCTGGAGAAGGCCGGCTATCAAGTGGTATTCCCGGACAACCAGGACAACCTGTGCTGTGGCCAGCCGTTTGCTTCCAAGGGCTATGCCGAGCAGGCCGAGCACAAGCGCCAGGAGCTGATCAACGCCCTGCTGCACGCCAGCCGCGGCGGCCTTGACCCGATCTACTGCGATACCAGCCCGTGCACCTTGCGCCTGGTCCAGGATCTCGCCGAAACGCGCCTGGACCTGTATGACCCGGTGCGCTTCATCCGCACCCACCTGGTCGACAAGCTGGAGTTCACCCCCCAGGACGAACCGATCGCCGTACACGTGACCTGCAGCACCCAGCACCTGGGTGAAAGCCAGGCGCTGATCGACCTGGCGCGACGTTGCAGCAAGCAGGTGGTGATTCCCGAAGGCATCCATTGCTGCGGTTTTGCCGGTGACAAGGGCTTTACCACCCCGCAGCTCAATGCCCATTCGCTGCGCAGCCTCAAGGATGCGGTGCAGTACTGCAGCGAAGGCATCTCCACCAGCCGCACCTGCGAGATCGGCCTGTCGAACCATGGCGGGATCGATTATCACGGGCTGGTGTACCTGGTGGACCGGGTAACCCGGGCGCGGGCTATCTGAACCTTTGTGAGAGCGGAACAGTCCATCAAATTAGGCCCCCCTTTCCCGAGGCCTTCCCAGCCAAGGAGATTCACATGAAGCGTACTGCGATTTCCGGACTGTTCATTGCCGCCGCACTGCTTGCCTCCCCTGTGTTTGCGGAAGAAGACCTGTGCGCCCTAAACCTGCAGAAGATTGAAGATGCCACGGCCACCGCCGGTGCTACCTCCGAAGGTATGGACAATGCCGTGGCGGAGGATGTCAAGGACGCCAAGGCTGCCCAGGCAGCGGACAACACGAAAGACTGCATTGCTATTACCAGCAAGACTCTGGAGCGCCTGGAGAAAACCGAGAAAGGCAGCAACGGCCAATAACCCGTCTGCCGGGCGATGTCAGACCAGCAGTCGACGTCGCCCGACCGATGGCGTATACTGGACCTCGAGCGTTGAAAAACGCTTACAGCTAGAGCGCAACACATGGGGCCGATTAGGATTCGACGCCGGTAGTGAAACTCTAGGTGCATGCCGAGTTGGTAACAGAACTCGTAAATCCACTGTTGCAACTTTCTATAGTTGCCAATGACGAAAACTACGAGGGTTACGCTCTCGCTGCGTAAGCAGCCGAGCCCGCTCTCCTGGTAGCTTCGGCTCCAGCAATCACTAGGGGATGCCTGTAAACCCGAAGTGATTGTCATACAGAACAGGATCGCCGTGCAGTACGTTGTGGACGAAGCGGCTAAAACTTACACAACTCGTCCAAAGCACCCTGCCCGTCGGGCGGCTGCGGATTAACTCAATAGACACGGCTAAGCATGTAGTACCGACAGCGGATCACTGGCGGACGGGGGTTCAAATCCCCCCGGTTCCACCAAATACGCAAAACGAAAAAGGCATCTGGCGCTTGCGCCGATGCCTTTTTTGTTGCCCGCAGAACCCTGACTGAACCCGCCTGTCGGCCATCGACACGCTGCGGACAAAACCGTGCTCATCCTATTGGCGCAGCGGTCGATAAACACCTGGAAGGACCGCCCCGTCTCGTATCCTTGTCGACTCCGGGGGGCCGCAACCACCACAGAACAGGAGCAGGCATGAAAGTCTGTATGACCCACCGCGAGACCTTCTACCACGTTCTCAAGGCAGTGTTTGACGCCTGCAATAAAAAGCCGGTCATCGCCGAGCTTGGCGTCCTGCGCGGGCAAAATGCGCTGAACCTCTATAACGCCCTCAGCCCTGAACAGATGGTCTTGATCGACAGCTGGAGCCCCTCGGCCACCGAAGCCTACAGCCCGTTCGACCAGCTGCCACCTTGGGTTGACCCTGTAGATAGCTATGATTACTACTATGGCGGCTCGCTTTATGACATGGCCACCTGGGACAACCTGTATGAAGAATGCCAGGGCAAATTCGCCGACAAGCCCAACGTCACCCTCATTCGCGCCGAGACGATCGACGCCATTCCTGAGATCCAGCCAAGAACCGGTATCGAGAAATTCGACCTGATCTACATTGATGCCAACCATCAATACGAGTACATCCTGCGCGACATGATGTACTACCAGGACCTGCTGGCCGATGATGGCTTCATGCTTCTCAACGATTGCTGCCATAGCCTGCAAGGCACCAAGCAGAACCTGGGTGTACTGGAAGCCCTCAGCAGCTTCCTCAAGCGTTCCGACTTCGTGCCTGTGGCCGTGACCAACACTGACTGGTCGGATGTCATCCTGGTCAAAAAGAACTCGATGATGCTGCAACTTGTGGACATCGCCATCACCAACTCGGATATCCCGTTCGTCGAAATCCCGCATCAACTGATGTCCGCCGCCCGGGTTGTTTACGGCAAGCAGCGCACCAACATCAGCTTTGCCTGATCCGGCGTACTTCAAGGACGAAACCATTGCGCCCATTGATTATCCTGACCCTGCTCCTGCTGTGCGGGTCGCTGCAGGCCGCACCTAAGTGCGAGGACTTCCTCGGCACATTGGGCGCGTACCCCAAGGGCATCCAGTACCAGGGCTGCCATCAGGACATCGAAGGACAGACGGCGCCCTTGATCGCGACCTACAAGGTCAAGGGCACCGACGCAGCGGTGGCCGAGGCCCACCTGCAGCAAACCTATGGCATGGGCCGCCTGCAGTTTTTCTGCTGCATGTGGGACTCGCTGCGCCACTTCCACCGCGACCCACACAGCGGCATCACTTACCAAGTCCTCATGGCCTCCGAAGAGACGCTGGCCAACCAGCGCTCGCAGTGGGCACAGATCGAGTTCTTCTACATCACCGTCAGCGTCGATACCCTCGAGCCCTGAGCGGCCATCAGCCCTTGGCGTACTGCAGCAGCACCTCCAGCGGATGACGCAACTGGCGCTCAGCCATGCGCTTGACCTGGCTGCGGCAGGAATAACCGGTGGCCAATGCTTCCCCCGGTTTATCCAGCTTGCCGGCCCAGGATTGCTCGAAGATGGTCCGCGAGGTGTCCTGGTTGCGCGCTTCGTGGCCATAGGTACCCGACATGCCGCAGCAGCCGGTAGCCTCAGTAACGAGCTTCAGCCCCAGGCGGGCGAATACCTGTTCCCACTGACGGGTGCTGGCCGGCACGTTGGTTTTTTCGGTGCAGTGGGCCAGCAGGCGGAAGGTTTCGCTGGCGCCCGCAGCCTGTTCAGGCAGCACGTCGATCAACCATTCCTGCGGCAGCAGCACCTTCGGGCAATCGCTCAGGCCTTCGACCTTCTGGTATTCCTGGCGATACACAAGAGTCATGGCCGGATCGAGGCCGACCAGCGGCACGCCGCAATCGGCCAGGGCCTGGAGCTGGGTGGCGTTGCGAATCGCCGCTTTGCCAAAGGCTGCGAGGAAGCCCTGGACATGCAAGGGTTTGCCGTTGGCGCTGTAGGGCGCGAGGAACACCTTGTGACCCAGCCGATGGGCCAGTTCGATGAACGACGCCAGCAACGGTGTTTCGAAGTAGCGGGTGAAGGCATCCTGAACCAGTACGATGCTGCGCTCGCGCTGGGCCGGGGTCAGTTCGCGCAGCGCCGGCACGCTGGCTGCACGCACGTTGCAGCGGGTCAAGGTGTTCTGCAGGTTGTAGCGGCTGATCAGCGGGCTGTCGAGCATGCCGACATGGCGCTCAAGCAGGCGGCTGACCCACTTCGAACCCATCACCGCGTTGTACAAGCCTGGCGCATAAGCCATGTAAGGAATGCTGAACTCCAGCGAACCGATCAGGTAGTCACGCAGCGGACGCTGATAGCGGCCGTGGTACAGCTCCAGAAAGCGTGAACGAAACTCCGGCACGTTGACCTTGATCGGACACTGCCCCGCGCAGGATTTGCACGCCAGGCAGCCGGCCATGGCTTCGTAGACTTCGTGGGAAAAGTCAGCCTCGCCACGGGAGCGAGCCTGGTTGTTGCGCAGGCGCTTGGGCAGCTCCTTGAGCCAGGAGGTCTTGTTCTTTGCCGCCGCCAGCACATCGATGCTGGCCGCACCCTGCAGGCGCAACCATTCGCGGATCAGCGAGGCACGGCCCTTGGGCGAATGCTGGCGTTCGCGGGTGGCTTTCCACGATGGGCACATGGCGTCGTTGGGGTCGAAGTTGTAGCAGGCGCCGTTGCCGTTGCAGTGCACGGCGCTGCCAAAGCTCTGCCACACCCGCTCATCGATCTGCCGGTCAAAGTCGCCGCGCATCGGCGCTTCGTTGACCTTTATCAGGCCCTGTTCGCTGTCCGGCGGGGTGCAGATCTTGCCGGGGTTGAGCTGATTGTAGGGGTCGAAGGCGCCCTTGAGCGATTGCAGCGCCGGGTACAGGGCGCCGAAGAAATCCGGCACGTATTCCGAACGCAGGCCCTTGCCGTGCTCGCCCCAGAGCAGGCCGCCGTAGCGATGGGTCAGCGCCGCCACGGCATCGGAAATCGGCTTGACCAGCGCCGCCTGGGCCGGATCTTTCATGTCCAGCGCCGGGCGCACGTGGAGCACGCCGGCATCGACGTGGCCGAACATGCCGTAGGCCAGGCCGTAGCTGTCGAGCAAGGCACGGAAATCGGCAATGTAGTCGGCCAGTTGCTCGGGCGGTACGGCGGTGTCTTCCACGAATGGCTGCGGGCGCACTTCGCCTTCAACGTTGCCAAGCAGGCCCACCGAGCGCTTGCGCATGGTGTAGACGCGGGTCACCGCTTCGGCGCCTTCAGCCAGGGTGTGGCCCAGGCGCTCGACGCCAGTATCGGCCTGCAGGTGGGCGACGAAGGCTTGCACCCGCGCGTTCACTTCGGCCGGATCATCACCGCAGAACTCCACCAGGTTGATACCCAGGGTCGGGCGCTCGGCTTCGGCGGGAAAGTACTCGGCAACGCTGTGCCAGACGATGTCCTTCATCGCCAGCATCAGCACCTTGGAGTCCACCGTCTCGATCGACAGTGGCTTGTGCGCCATCAGCGCATTGGCATCGCGCAGGGCATCCATGAAGCTGCTGTAGCGTACGTTGACCAGCACGGCGTATTTCGGAATCGGCAGCACATTGAGCTTGGCCTCGACCAGGTAACCCAACGAGCCTTCGGCACCGCACAGCACGCTGTTGAGGTTGAAGCGGCCCTGCTCGTCGCGCAGGTGCGCGAGGTCGTAGCCGGTCAGGCAGCGGTTGAGCTTGGGGAAGATGGTCTCGATCAGTTCGGCCTGGGTTTCCTGAATCTGCCGGGCCATGCGGTACACCTCACCGCTGCGGCCTTCTTGTGCACAAGCCTGCTCCAGCGCCTGGTCATCAATCGGCAGGCTGTGCAGGCGCTCGCCGCCGAGCAGCACACTGTGCAGTTCGAGCACGTGGTCGCGGGTCTTGCCGTAGGTGCAACTGCCCTGGCCGCTGGCATCGGTGTTGATCATGCCGCCGACGGTGGCACGGTTGGAGGTCGACAGTTCCGGGGCGAAGAACAGCCCGTGGGGCTTGAGCGCTGCGTTGAGCTGGTCCTTGACCACCCCGGCCTGCACCCGCACCCAACGCTCCTCGACGTTGATCTCGAGAATGTTGTTCATGTGCCGCGACAGGTCGACGACGATGCCGTCGGTCAGCGACTGGCCGTTGGTGCCGGTGCCACCGCCGCGCGGGGTGAGCTTGATCTGGCGAAAGCGCGGTTCGGCCATCAGCGTAGCGACGCGGGCGACGTCCTCGGCATCCAGCGGGAACACCGCCGCTTGCGGCAGGCGCTGGTAGATCGAGTTGTCGGTGGCGAGCACCGTGCGGGTAGCGTAGTCGGCGCTGAACTGGCCACGGAAACCGCTGGCGCGCAGGGCGGCGAGAAACTCGGCATAGTCGCCAGCGGGGGCGCTGGTCGGCAGCTGGGCGATCATCAAAGGATGGCCTCTTTAATTTGGCTAATCACGGGAATATCGGAACACTTGCTGGCTGAGCATAATTAGGTCAGCCTCAAGACACTGATATGCCAATGATCCCGGAGCGCGACGCTGCGGACAACTGGATATTTCTGCCGCTATCGATGACTTTTACGAATGAATTACCGCCATCTCACACCGTCCATGTCATTGCTGCTGGCGTTCGAAGCCGCCGCCCGGCATGAAAGCTATACCCGCGCCGCCACCGAGCTGTCGCTGACCCAAAGCGCGGTGAGCCGCCAGGTGCAGGCGCTGGAGCAGCAACTGGGCCTGACCCTGTTCCGCCGCGAAGGCCGCCAGGTGCGCCTGACCGATGTCGGCCGGCTGTATCAACGGGAGATGAGCGAAGCCCTTGGGCGCATTCGCAGCGCCACCTTGCAGGCCATGGCCTATCAGTCCGGCGAAGGCAGCCTGCGCCTGGCCACCCTGCCGACCTTCGGCTCCAAGTGGCTACTGCCGCGCCTGCATGAATTCTACAAATTGCACCCGGGCATGCTGGTGCACATCAATTCGCGCATCGAAGCCATCGATTTCGAAACCAGCGGCATCGACGCCGCCATCGTCGTCGGCAATGCCGATGTGCCCGGGCTGGTCTGTCATCGCCTGCATGCCGAAGAGTTGCTGGTGATTCTGTCGCCGGAGACTGCCGCCAGCCAGGCCGACTGGTCGCCGCCGCGCCTGCCTGAGCAATTGCTGCTCAACGTGGCCAACAACCCCAACGCCTGGGGCGAGTGGTTTTCCCATCATGGCCTGGCGCACCGCAGCATGCGCCTGGGGCCAAGCTTCGAGCTGACCTCGCACCTGATCCAGGCGGTGCGCGCCGGCATCGGTATCGGCCTGGTGCCGCGCATCCTGGTGGCCGACGAGCTGGCCAGCGGGGAGCTGGTCAGCGTCGGCGCGCCGTTTGCCAGCCAGCGCAGCTATTACCTGATCTACCCGCCGCGCAACCAGTCGCTGCCGTCATTGGCGGCATTTCGCGGCTGGTTGCTGGGGCAGATCTGAGGCGCTGGCTCAGATGCTCAGGCAGATCTTGCCGAAGTGCTGGTTGCTTTCCTGGTAACGGAAGGCCTCGACGATCTGTTCCAGCTCGAAGGTCTTGTCGATCACCGGGCGCAGGCCATTGGCATCGATGGCGCGGACCATCGCCTGCTGCTGGGCGCGGCTGCCAACCAGCACACCCTGCAGGCGGATCTGCCGCACCAGCGCCTGGACCAGCGGCAGGTTGCCCGCCACGCCGGTAAGAATGCCGATCAACGACACATGCCCGCCGATACGCGCGGCGATCATCGACTGCTCCAGGGTCGCCGGGCCACCGACCTCGATCACGTGATCGACACCGCGGTTGGCGGTGAGCTGGCGTACTTTCTCGCCCCAGGCCGGGGTTTTGCGGTAGTTGATCAGGTGGTCGGCGCCCAGGGCCTTGAGGCGTTCGAGCTTGTCGTCGCTGGAGGACGTGGCGATCACCGTGGCGCCCGCCAGCTTGGCGAACTGCAGGGCGAAAATCGACACGCCACCGGTGCCTTGCACCAGCACGGTATCACCCGGCTTGAGCGAGTCGTCGGCCATCAGCGCACGCCAGGCAGTCAGGCCGGCGGTAGTCAGGGTCGCCGCTTGCGCGTGGCTGTAGCCCTTGGGTGCATGAGTAAAGGACGTCGCGCGAGCGGTGACCTGTTCGCGGGCGTAACCATCGATGCCGTCGCCCGGAACGCTGGCGAAACCTTCGACCAACGGTTGGCCGTCCAGCCAGTCCGGGAAGAACGTACTGACCACCGAATCACCGACAGCGAACTCGTTGACGCCAGTGCCCACTGCGGTCACCACGCCAGCGCCATCGGCCATGGGAATACGCGGCGCAGTCGGCCCCCACATGCCGCTGACCACGGCAAAGTCGTGATAGTTGAGCGAGTTGGCATGCAGGCGCACGCTGATTTCGCCGGCTTGCGGGGCGGCTGCCTCGCGGGTGCCTACCTGCACCTTGTCGTAACCACCGCCGGTCTGGACGATAATGGCCCTGCTGGTCATGGAAACCTCCTGAGTCGATTCGGCAAATAGCTGACCAGTCTTCGCCCGACCCTGCCCCAGGTCAAGCACGAGCGCTTGCATAGTGCGCCAGCAAACCACAATAATGCGACTAATTATCAATTACTCGATATTGCCCCGCCATGCCCGCTCCCGATCATGCTGCCCTGCACGCGCTCTACAGCGAACATAACGGTTGGTTGAAAAACTGGCTGCGTACCCGCCTGGGCAATGCCGCCGATGCCGCCGACCTTGCCCAGGACACCTTTATCCGGGTATTGAATGCACGCAATGCAGACACCATTCGCGAGCCGCGCAGCTACCTGGGCGCCATCGCCCATGCGCTGATGATCGACAAGTTTCGCCGCAAGGCGCTTGAACAGGCCTATCTGGACGAACTGGCGCTGCGCCCGGAGCGGGTCGCCGAATCACCGGAAAGCCGCTTGCTGATCCTCGAAACCCTGCTGGCGGTGGACCAGATGCTCGATGGCCTGGGCGAGCGCACGCGCTCTATCTTCCTGGCCGTGCAACTCGAAGGCCTGAGCTATGTGGCTACCGCCGAACGCCTGGGGATATCGGTGACCACGGTGAAAAAACACCTGATCCGCGCCATGACCCACTGCCTGCTGCTCACGGACGACTGACATGGCCCAGCCGCTGGACTATCGCACCCTCGAAGCTGCCGCCACCTGGTACGTGCAGCTCAACGCCGCGCCGCCCAGCGCTGCGCAGTTGCAGGCCTGGCAAGACTGGTTGGGCAAGAACCAGGCCCATGCCCAGGCCTGGGCGCGGGTCGAAAAGCTGCAGCGCCAACTGGGCCGGCTGCCCGCTGATGTCGCCCTGCCGACGCTTGCCGGCGTGCGCGCCCGGCGCCGCGCCGTGCTCAAGACCCTGGCGCTGCTCATGGCCGTTGGCGCAACCGGCTGGGCGGTACAACAAAGTACACCGGGCCAGGCGTGGATGGCCGAGCTGCGCACCGGCAAGGGCCAGCGCCGCCAGGTGCGCCTGGACGATGGCAGCCAGCTTGAACTGAACACCGACAGCGCCGTGGATATCCGCTACGACAGCCAGCAACGCCTGCTGCGCCTGTACAGTGGTGAGATCATGGTGCAAACCGCCCCTGACAGCGCGGCGCGCCCGTTCATGGTCGAAACCGCCGAAGGCCGGGTGCGCGCCCTCGGCACGCGCTTCAACGTGCGCAGCGACAATGGCCTGAGCCGGGTCAGCGTGCTCGAACATGCGGTACAGGTGCGCCCGCTCGACCAGCCGCTGCTGATGCTGCGCCTGGAGGCCGGGCAAAGCGTCAGCTTCAACCGCACGCAGATTGCTGCCGCCAGCACCGCCCTGCCCGGCACCGGCGCCTGGACCCAGGGCATGCTGACCGTGATCGAATGGCGCCTGGCCGATTTCATCAGCGAACTGCGCCGCTACCGCCCCGGCGTGCTGCGCTGCGCCGAGGGCATCGCTGACCTGCGCCTGTCAGGTGCCTTTCGCATCGACGACACCGACACGATCCTGGAAAACCTCGGCGTGTCGTTGCCGGTCAGGGTGCGTTACATGACTCGCTACTGGGTCAGCATTGAAGCTGTCTGAAGAAATTTCGCACAAAGGGTTGCCGATTTTCATTCTCATTCGGCTACGCAGTTAAAGCGGCAAATTTCGACCGCCCCTCTGCCCAGCCAATCGAAGGAAATCCTGCATGACCCCGACTTGTCCGCGCGCCCCTCGCCCGCTGGTTCGCGCTGTCCACCTGGCGCTGTTCGGCCTGACCCTGGCACCGTTGCCGCTGCTCGCGCTGCTGCCGGCCCAGGCCATGGCGCAAAGCGCCAGCACCCAGTTCCAGATCGCCCCGGGCCCGCTGGGCACTACCCTGAGCCTGTTCGCCACCCGCGCCAACATCACCCTGTCGTTCGATGCCCGCCAGACTCAAGGCCAGCAGTCGGCCGGCCTGCACGGCACCTACTCGGTCGAGGAAGGCCTGGCGCGCCTGCTCAGCGGCACCGGCCTGCAGGCCCAGCGTCAGTCCAACGGCGGCTACGTGCTGGTGCCCGCCAATACCGGCGCGGCGATGGAACTGGGCGCCACCAGCATCAATGCTCAAGGCCTGGGTGAAACCACCGAGGGTACGCATTCCTACACTACCGCAGCGACCCGTACTGCGACCAAGCTGCCGTTGTCGATCCGCGAGACGCCACAAACCATCACCGTGGTTACCCGCCAGCAGATGGACGATCAGGGCGCCCAGAGTATTTCTGATGTGCTGCGCAATACCCCCGGCGTCTCGGCGCAAACCTATGACAGCGACCGCACCGAGTTCACCAGCCGCGGCCTGGTGATCACCAACTACCAGTACGACGGCGTCAACACCGTGTATGACGGGGTGTACGGCGAAGGTACCGCGCATGTCGACATGTCGATCTATGACCGTGTGGAGGTGCTCAAGGGCGCCACCGGCCTGATGACCGGCTCCGGCGACCCGTCGGCCACGGTCAACCTGATCCGCAAGAAACCGACCGCGCAGTTCCAGGGCTCGCTCACCGGCAGTGCCGGCAGCTGGGACAACTACCGCGGCGAAGTCGATGTTTCCGGCCCGATCAACAGCAGCGGTAGCGTGCGTGGGCGTTTCGTCAGCGCCCAGCAGGACAAGAAGGGCTACCAGGACCATTACCAGCAGAACAAAGAGGTGTACTACGGCATCCTCGAGGCCGACATCACCCCGGATACCCTGCTGACCGTCGGTATCGACCAGCAGACCACCACCCCGCGCGGCAGCTCCTGGACCGGCAACCCGGTGTACTACACCGACGGCGGTCGCACTGACTTCTCCCGCTCGTTCAACCCGGGCGCCGACTGGAGCCGCCGCGACTTCCAGAACCGCACCTACTTCGCCTCGCTGGAACAGGCGCTGGCCAACGACTGGTCGCTCAAGCTCAGCGTCAACCAGTTGCAGAGCGATCACGACACCCGCCTGGCCTCGGCCAGCGGTGGCGCGCCGGATCGCAATGGTGACGGCATGTACTTTTTCTGGGGCCGCTGGGAAGGCCACCGGGTGCAGAACAGTGCCGACCTGAACATCTCCGGCCCGTTCACCCTGTTCGGCCGCCAGCACGACCTGGTCGTTGGCCTTGACACCAACCATTCGCGCCAGACCGGCGCCACCTGGGACACCGGCGAATTTGGCACGGTGCCCGGCAGCATCTTTGACTGGGACGGCCACATCGGCGTGCCGGACTTCCCGAAAAACGGCAAGTACGAACAGAAGAAGAGCCAGAACGGCGCCTACATCGCCACCCGCCTGCACCCGACCGATGACTTTTCAGTCATCCTCGGCACCCGGGTCAGCACCTTCAAGTACAGCGACAATTACGACTACGACGGCCTGAACCCGAACTTTGCCGACAGCCAGGCCAGCTACAAGCAACACGGCGTGGTCACGCCCTACGCCGGAGTGGTCTATGACCTGAACGACACCTACTCGGTGTACGCCAGCTACACCTCGATCTACCAGCCACAGAGCAACAAAGACAGCAACGGTGCCACCCTCGACCCGGTCGAAGGCGACAGCTACGAAACCGGCCTGAAAGCGGCCTACTTCGACGGCAAGCTCAACGCCAGCCTGGCGCTGTTTCGCATCGAGCAGGACAACGTCGCCGAGTCGATCGGCACCAACCCTGCGACCAATGAGGGCATCTACAAGGCGACCAGTGGCGCCACCACCCAGGGCATCGAGCTGGAAGTGGCTGGTGAGCTGCAGGAAGGCTGGAACCTCTCGGCCGGCTATACCTACGCGCGTTCACGCGATGCCGACGAGCAGCGTATCTATGGCTTCCCGATGAGCACCAGCAAACCTGAACACCTGGTGCGGCTGTTCACCACCTACCGCCTGCCGGGGGTGCTGGACAAGGTGACAGTGGGGGGTGGAATCAACTGGCAGAGCGCGTTTTACGGCAAGATCTACAACCGCTCGATCGAGGATTACAGCTTTATCAAGCAAGGCGGCTATACCCTGGTCGATCTGATGACCCGTTATCAATACAACGACCAGCTGAGCTTCACGGTCAATGCCAACAACGTCTTCGACAAGCGCTACCTGACCGGGCTGGGCAACTTCGACACCACCTACTACGGTGATCCGCGCAATGTGATGCTGACGACGCGCTGGGAGTTCTGAGGCCCCATCGCGGGGCAAGCCCGCTCCTGCACACCGAATGCAGGAGCGGGCTGGACCCGCGATGAATTCAACTCAATTGTCGAGCATCACCTGCAACGCCCGGCAATCCGCTGCATGCCAGTCGGCCAGCTCTGGCCAGGGATTATCCGGCAGGTTCACCAGAATCGTCCGCGCCCCCGCCGCCCGGCCGCAGTCCAGGTCAAAGCGGTAGTCGCCGACCATGACCATCTCGCTCGGCGCCACCACCCAGGCGTCGGCCAGCTTCAGCAAGCCGCCAGGGTGTGGCTTGGGTGGTGCTTCATCACGCCCGACCACGTGCTCGACGGCAAAGCAGTCGGCCAGGCCGATTGCCTCAAGGGTGATATGCGCAAGCTCCCGGGCATTGCGGGTAAGGATACCCAGCTGGCAACCGCGCGCCGCCAGCTCGCGGACCAGCTCCACGGCACCGGTAGCCGGGCGTGAACCAATCGCCAGCTCACGTTCATGCTCCAGCAACCAGGCGTGCTTGGCTGCGGCTTCATCGGCCGGCAGGGCCGCCAGGTGGGTGAGGATGTCGTGGGTCTGGGGAATTTCCAGCGCCACCTTGATCGCGGCAAAATCATGCACGGCAACGGTCAGGGTGCCGTCCATGTCGAACACCCAGTGGCGAATCTGCTGCAGGCTCATTGCCAGTCCTGGCGATGACGAATCAGGCCTTCCTGGCACGACGAGGCCACCAGTTGCCCGGCCTGGTTGTAGATGTTGCCGCGGGCAAAACCACGGGCATTGCCGGCCCACGGGCTGTCCATGGCGTACAGCAGCCACTGGTCGGCGCGCAGGTTGCCGTGGAACCACAGCGCGTGGTCGAGGCTGGCGATCTGCATGTCCTTGTGCCACACCGATTTGCCATGGGGCAGCAGCGAGGTGGTCAACAGGCCAAAATCCGAGGCATAAGCGAGCATGTACTTGTGCAGCGCCGGCACGTCCGGCAGGTTGCCGTCAGCACGGAACCAGACGTACTTGACCGGCTCGCCGGGCTTGGGGTTGAACGGATCCTCGGCAGTTACCGGACGCATTTCGATCGGCTTGGCGCAGAGCATCTTGTCGCGAATGGCTTCAGGCAGGCGATCGGCCATGCGCTTGGCCAGCTCGACTTCCGACGGCAGGTTTTCCGGGCCGACCACCTTGGGCATCTGGCTCTGGTGCTCGAAGCCTTCCTCGTCGTACTGGAACGAGGCGCTGCAGGTGAAGATGGTCTTGCCCTTCTGGATCGCCGTCACCCGCCGGGTGCTGAAACTGCCACCATCGCGTACGCGGTCGACCGAATAGACCACCGGCATGCTGGCGTCGCCCGGGCGCAGGAAGTAGCCGTGCAGCGAGTGCACGTGGCGCGCCTCCTCGACCGTCTGGCTGGCCGCCGACAGCGACTGGCCCAGTACCTGCCCACCGTACAACTGACGAAAGCCCAGGTCCTGGCTTCGCCCGCGGAACAGGTTTTCCTCGATCGATTCCAGGCTCAACAGGTCAACCAGATCGTCCAACACGTGGCTCATTCAAGATTCTCCAAGGCAATGCGCAACTGCGGCAAATAATACAGGGTTTGTCATTGCCGGCCCGTATGTTGTGCAATTCAGCCGCGCAGGGTGGCCTGCCACTGGGCACGGTCGATGCGGTACAACACGTGCGCTCGCAAAGGGTCGCCAGGCTCTAGCCTGGGGTGTTCGAAGCTGCCGGCCAGGTCCTGCTGCATGCCGATGGCCTGCATGACTTTTTGCGATGGCAGATTGCTCTCGGTGGTGAACGACACCACCTGCTCCAGGCCCAGTTGAGCGAAGGCGCAGCGCAGGCTGGTCCAGGCCGCTTCACTGGCAAAACCCAGCCCCCAGTGGCGCCGGGCCAGGCGCCAGCCGATCTCCACCGCCGGGGTAAAATCGGCGGCAAAACTCACGTTGAGCAGGCCGGTCATGCCGATAAAGGCGCCGGTGTCCTTGCGCTCCAGGGCCCACAGGCCAAAGCCGTATTCATTGAAGTGGCCGCGAATCCGGCCGATCAGCGCAGCGCTCTCGACCCGGGTCAAGGGTGCAGGAAAGTAACGCATGACCTGCGGGTCGGCGCACATCGCGGCGAACTCCCTGAGGTCGTCATCCTGCCATTGGCGCAACAGCAACCGTGCGCTTTCCAGTTGCAATATCGGGGTCATGCTCGGCTCCTTATCCACAGCCTGCTGTTTATAGCGTAGGTAACAACCTCGGCTCCAAGCTATTTTTCACATCCCTTTCACTGGTTCTGAACCTGACCTTTTCTACAGTGCGTTCACTCTTGAACCTGCCTGAAGTGGTCCTATGTCATCTTCCCACCTGACGCCTGCGCTTACCGCCAGCACTGCCACCCAGCGACGACGCGGCGCTCCCTGGCGCCAACCGCTGACCGGGCTGGGCCTCCTGCTCGCCCTGGTCATCCTTGCACTGTGGTGGACATCGAGGACACCGATCGTGGACCTGGGCAGCGACAATCAGATGCACAACAGTGGTGTTTACAGCGAATGGGCCAAGGGCGCGGTCATCGTCCTGATCCGCCATGCCGAACGTTGCGACCGTTCGCACAACCGCTGCCTGGGCGACCCCAGCGGCATTACCCTCGAGGGTAGCCAGGCGGCCAGCGACGTCGGTAACGGCATCCAGCGCCTGGGCCTGAACAACGCTCAGGTGCTGAGCAGCCCGGAGGTGCGCACCCAGCAAACTGCGCACTTCATGTTCGGCAAGGCGATCGCCAGCGAGGACTGGCTCAAGCAATGCGACAAGGGTTTTGCCGATGCCGCCTTCAAGCACAAGCGCGCCGACCATAACCTGGTGCTGGTCACCCACAGTGGTTGCATCGATCATCTTGAGCGGCAGTTGAATGTGCCCGGTGGTGAACGCTCCAGCGCCTATGCCAGTGCCTTGTTCGTGTCCATGGGCAGCAACGGCAAGGCGCGGATTCTCGGGCAGATGAACGCCAATGAATGGCGCAAACTTGTCGCCAGCGCAGGAATGTAAAGCATGCCGGGCCCCTCTCGCCGCGACTTCTATCTGACCAACCTGGGTTTGCCGCTGCTGCTGGCTGCCGTGGTTTTTTTGCTGTTCGACCTCACCAGCCTCGACCGAATGATCAGCAACCTGCTGCTCGACCCGGCCAGCGGCCAGTTCCCGCTGCTGCACAACCAATGGTTCGAGAAAGTGACCCACAAGTGGCCGCGCATCTTGCCGAACTGGACCGGCGAGCTGGCAGTCATCGGCTCGCTGTTGTCGTTTATCTGGCCACGCTTTGCCGCTTATCCACAGTCCACTGCCAGCCGCATGTTGAACACCTGGCGTATCGCTGCGGTGCTGCGCTTGACCACCCGCTACCGTCGCGACTTGCTGTTCGTGGTGGTGGCCTTCGCCCTGAGCACCACGGTCATCCATTACCTGAAAAGCCACACCAGCGTGTACTGCCCGGTGGAGACCACCCTGTACGGCGGCAGCGAGCTGCGCCAGGAATGGTTCGAGAACTTCACCTGGCTGGACAAGGCCGGTGCCGGGCGTTGCTGGCCGGGTGGCCACGCCTCCAGCGGCTTTACCTTGCTGGCGCTGTACTTCGTTGCCCGGCGCCATCGCTGGGCGCATGCGCGCAAACTGCTGGTGGCGGTGTTGTTGCTGGGGCTGGTGTTTGGCACCACGCGCGTGCTGCAGGGCTGGCACTATATGTCGCACACCTTCTGGGCAGGGATTTTCGTCTGGCTGACGACCTGGCTGACAGCACTGTTCTTTTACGGCCGGCTGGCATTACAGGCTCCCGCGCGGGTGGCGACCAGAGCACGCACGCCGGCGTTGATCAACGCCACGCCAGCATCACTACGCCCAGAGTGACCAGGCTGATGCCGGCCCACTGGCGCAAGTCAAGTCGCTCGCCCAACAGGGTTACGCCAAGTACCGCCACCAGCACCACGCTAAGTTTATCCACAGGCGCCACCTGTGACGCCTGGCCCAGCTGCAGGGCTCGGAAGTAACAGATCCACGAGGCGCCGGTGGCCAGCCCCGACAACACCAGAAACAGATAGCTGCGGGCCGGGATCGAACTCAGCGACTGGTACTGGCCGGTGGCATACAGAATCAGCGCCAGGCTGATTAGCACCACCACCGTACGCAGCAAGGTGGCGAAGTCGGAGTTGATGCCGCTGATGCCGACCTTGGCGAAGATCGCGGTCAACGCGGCGAACACGGCGGATAACACCGCCCAGAAAGTCCATGAAGCCAACACCATAAGTACGCCTGTGCAAGGGATTGCTACTCATTGTAGAAGCTGGCGTAACGGCCTTGGTAACTGGCAAGATCAGCTTCTGTCTCGCTCAAGACCCTGCCATGCCGCTGCCGCTGATCTACCACGACGACTACAGCCCGGGGTTTCCCGCCGAGCACCGCTTTCCGATGGACAAGTTCCGCCTGTTGCGCGACCACCTGGTCGCCAGCGGCCTGACTACCGACGCGGCGTTGCTACGCCCCGAGGTTTGCCCCAACGACATCCTCGCCCTGGCCCATGACCGCACCTATATCGAGCGCTACATGAACGGCGAGCTGTCGCGTGAAGACCAGCGCCGCCTTGGCTTGCCCTGGAGCGAAGCCCTGGCGCGGCGTACCGTGCGCGCGGTCGGCGGCTCGCTGCTGGCAGCCGAGCAGGCGCTGGAGCATGGCATCGCCTGTCACCTGGCCGGTGGCACCCATCACGCCCATTACGATCACCCGGCCGGCTTTTGCATCTTCAATGACCTGGCGGTGATCAGCCATTACCTGCTCGCCGCCGGGCGGGTGCACAAGGTGCTGATCTTCGATTGCGACGTGCACCAGGGCGACGGTACCGCGCGCATCCTCCATGACACCCCGGACGCGATCACCGTATCGCTGCATTGCGAGCAGAACTTCCCCGCGCGCAAGGCCGAAAGCGACTGGGACATCCCTCTACCGCGCGGCATGGGCGACCAGGCGTACCTGAAGGTGGTCGATGACGCGCTCAACTACCTGTTGCCGCTGTACCGCCCGGACCTGGTGCTGTACGACGCCGGGGTCGATGTGCACAAGGACGACGCCCTGGGTTATCTGCAACTGACCGATGAAGGCGTCGCCGCCCGTGACCAAAGCGTGCTGCGCCACTGCCTGGGCCGGGACATTCCGGTGGTTGGGGTGATTGGTGGTGGCTACAGCAAGGACCGCGAAGCCCTCGCCCGCCGCCACGGCATACTGCACCACAGCGCCAGCCGTGTGCTGGGTTACTCACAATGACTGTGGAACCGCCTGTGGATAACCTGCGGGAAAGCCCCTCAAGGCCTTTAACCACGGGGCCTTGAGGCCGATGTACGTTTTTTGATCAGTGATTCCGGGCGCCGCGCTAAGGTAGAATGCCGGCTCTTTTTTCCAGCTTGCAGCCGACCATGACCGACACTTGCACCACCGACCGCCCACACGTTGCCATTATCGGAGGCGGGCCGGCCGGGTTGATGGCCGCCGAAGTGCTGAGCCAGGCCGGGGTCGCCGTCGAGCTGTACGACGCCATGCCCTCGGTGGGGCGCAAGTTTCTCCTGGCCGGGGTCGGTGGCATGAACATCACCCACTCCGAGCCTTACCCGGCATTCATCGCCCGTTATGCCGAGCGCACGCAAGACGTTGCCCGCCTGCTCGAAGGCTTCGATGCCGATGTGCTGCGCCAGTGGATTCACGACCTGGGCATCGAAACCTTCGTCGGCAGTTCCGGCCGGGTGTTCCCCCGCGACATGAAAGCCGCGCCACTTTTGCGCGCCTGGCTCAAGCGCCTGCGCGATGCCGGGGTCGTTATCCACACCCGCCATCGCTGGTTGGGCTGGAATGCCGATGGCAGTTTGCGAATCGCTTATCCACAGGGCGAGCTGACACTAAAGCCGACCGCCACCGTGCTGGCGCTGGGCGGCGGCAGCTGGGCACGCCTGGGCTCCGATGCGGCCTGGCTGCCCTGGCTGCAAGCGCAAGGCGTGCAGATCGCGCCATTGCAGGCGGCCAACAGCGGCTTCGAGGTCGAAGGCTGGAGCGCGCTGCTCAAGGACAAGTTTGCCGGCGCGCCGCTGAAGAACATCGCCCTGAGCCTTGCCGGCCAGGCGCCGCGCCTGGGCGAATGCGTGCTCACTGCCCAAGGCCTGGAGGGCAGCCTGGTGTACGCCTGGTCGGCGCAGATCCGCGAAGCGATCAACCGCGATGGCAGCGCCAGGGTGCTGGTCGACCTGCTGCCCAACCGGCCTGTGGATAAAATCCAGCAGGCCCTGGCCAAGCCGCGAGGTTCGCGCTCAATGGCCAAGCACCTGCACAGTCAACTGGGGCTGGACGGGGTCAAGGCGGCGTTGTTGCGAGAGCAGACCGATCAACCGACCTTTGCTGACCCGGCCTTGCTGGCGCAGGCGATCAAGGCCTTGCCGATCACCCTGGTGCGCCCTCGCCCGCTGGACGAAGCGATCAGCAGCGCGGGCGGGGTGACCTTTGAAGCACTGGATCAGCGCTTGATGCTCAAGCAACTGCCCGGCGTGTTCTGTGCCGGTGAAATGCTCGACTGGGAAGCGCCAACCGGCGGCTATCTGTTGACTGCCTGTTTTGCCAGTGGGCGCAAGGCCGGGTTGGGTCTGCTGGAGTGGCTTAACGGCTGAATAATCGCGGGTCAAGGCTTGCGCTTGCGCGGCCCGGTATTGAAGGCCGGCACCTTGCGTACCGGCTTGGCCTGCGGCGCTGCCGCTGGCGCTTCAGCGCTGTCCATCCAGCGCCCGAGGCTGCGCTTGCTGCTGCTTTCCTTGGGCTTCTTCGGCTTTTTCGGCTTCTTCAGCACCTGGCCGCTGGCATCGGTCATCGGCACCTTGTGGTCCGGAATGAAATCCGGCTCTTCGTGGCGTGGCAAGGTCTTGCGGGTCAGGGTTTCAATCGCCGACAGCAGCTGCACTTCGTCGGCGCACACCAGCGAAATCGCCTCACCGCTATTGCCTTTGCGCCCGGTACGACCGATGCGGTGAATGTAGTCCTCGGCGACGATCGGCAGGTCGAAGTTGACCACCAGCGGCAGGTCGTCGATATCCAGCCCGCGCGCCGCCACATCGGTGGCGACCAGGATCTGGATCTCGCGGGCCTTGAAGCTGTCCAGGGCACGCTGGCGGGTTGCCTGGGGCTTGTCGCCATGAATGCCGTCGGCATTGACGCCCTGGCCACGCAGGCGCTCGACCAACTGGTCAACGCCATTGCGGGTCTTGGCGAACACCAGCACCTGCTTCCAGCGCTGCTTGCGCATCAGGTGGCTGAACAGCTCCGGCTTGCGCTTCTTGTCCACCGGCACGATCCACTGTTTGACCGTACTGGCGGTGACATTGCGCGGGCTGACTTCGATGCTCAGCGGGTCATTGAGGGTCTGCGCGGCCAGTTGGCGGATCTCGTCAGAGAACGTCGCTGAGAACAGCAGGGTTTGCCGGCGTGCCGGCAGGGCGGCGTACACCGCGCGCAGCTCTTCGGCAAAACCCAGGTCGAGCATGCGGTCGGCTTCATCGAGCACCAGCGCCTGCAACTGGTTGAACTTGACTGCGTTCTGGCGGAACAGGTCGAGCAGCCGGCCCGGGGTGGCCACCAGCAGGTCGATGCCCTTGCGCAGCTTCATCATCTGCGGGTTGATGCTGACCCCGCCGTACACCGCATAGGTGCTCAGCGGCAGGTGCTCGGCGTACTCACGAATGTTGGCGTGAACCTGTTCGGCCAGTTCACGGGTCGGCACCAGCACCAGGGCGCGCACCGAGTTGCTGGCGACCTTGGCCCCTTCCAGGGTCAGGCGTTGCAGCAGCGGCAGGGCAAAACCTGCGGTCTTGCCGGTGCCGGTCTGGGCGGCGGCCATCAGGTCGCGGCCGGCCAGTACGGCAGGAATGGCCTGGGCCTGGACCGGTGTCGGGGTGTTGTAGTCCAGGCGCTCGAGCGCGCGCAGCAAGGGTTCGATCAGGCCGAGTTTGGCGAAAGTCATGGCAATACCGTCAGGGGAATTCAGCAATGGCGGCAGTTTACCTTGTTCAGGCCCGGCGCGTGCCGCCATCGCTATCAGCCTTGCGGTGCAAAGCGTACCTTGAGCAGGCGATCGAGCCCTTCACCCAGGTAGAACGAAAACGGCCTGCCGCTCTGGTAGGCAATCGCACGACATGCCGCGAATGCTTCGGGATCGCTGCGGATGAAAAACAGGTAAGGCTGATCCCTGACAGTGCCAATTTTGCCGAACTCGAACACCAACCGGTCGATAGTCTCCGGGCGCTGGATCCGCACCCGCATATCGCCCATTTCCAGGCGCTCAAGCAATCGCGGCTCATCGAACGACAATTGCGCCGGCGCCCGCAGTTGTAAACCGCTGGGCATGCGCAGTTTCATCTCGCCGCGCAGGTCGGCGCCACTGACATTGAAGTCGGTGACTTCGAAGGGCAAGGCGCCATTCAGCCTGGCGCTAGCCTCGCAGATCATATCGGCTTGCGGCTTTTGCGCAGTCGCCTGCTCGTTGCGCCGCAGTTGCACATCGATTTGCGAAGGAAAGCTGAAGTGCAGCGGCAGCGACATCTCGCCAAGCGCGACGACTTCAGCGGGCGCCGGGCCAAAATCGTAAACACCCAGGCCCACCTGACGCGCCTGACGCATGTCGACCAGCAGCCGGCCTGTGGGCCGGACCTCTTCCCGAGCGGGCTCGAATGACTCGAACAGCGCCCGCAGTTGCTGACGCTGCCCGGCGTCCAGGGCATCCTTGGCAAAACGCACCTGCAACGCTTGCCGGTTGCCGGGCTCAAGACGCAGTTCGAGCTTGCCCGCCGGGATCGGCCAGGGGGCCATGGCTTGGCGCACGGCCTGCAAATAGGCGGCCTCGATTTCGAAACTGTTTTCCAGAGAGATGGGTTCCTGGAAATACAGGGTCATGAAGGTTTGCTTACCGTCATACAGCATCACCACGCCCATTACGAGCAAGGCCACACAAGCAAAAATCTTCACTGCCTTCCTGGCAAAACGTCCTTTCATTTACACAGTTCACCTTCCACTTCGCCAACAGTTTTGGCTTTTTCCACTGCCGGCCGGCGCCACTGCGGCACACCGATCAGCACAACGGCGCCAATGATAACCGCCATTGCCACGCATTCCTCGAAACCAATTTGCTCGCCGGCAAAAACAATCCCCAGCAACACCGCCACCGCCGGGTTGACATAGGCATAACTGGTGGCCGCGGCCGGGCGCACATGCTTGAGCAGGTACATGTAGGCGCTGAAGGCCAGGATCGAGCCGAAGAACACCAGATAGGCCAGCGCCCCCCAGCCAGCGGCGGTGGGCATCTGGGTCATGCGTTCGCCACTCAGGGCGCTGCCGAGCAGCAAGACCACGCCACCGACAAGCATTTCTGCGGCGCTGGCCATCGGCCCGGCGGGCAGCGGCAGGCTTTTGCTCCAGACCGAACCGAAGGCCCAGGAGGCGGCGGCAAACAGGATCAGCGCAGCGCCGACCGGGCTGGCCTGCAGGTTGGAGCCGAGGTTGAGCAAGGCGATGCCGACCAGGCCGAGGACAATCCCGGCCCATTCCAGACGGGTGTTGCGATGGCCCCAGAGCAGGCCGAACATCAAGGTGAACAGCGGCACTGTGGCCACCGCCAGCGCTGCCACGCCTGAAGCTACACCGGCATGTTCAGCCAGGGTTACGCCGCCGTTGCCGCAACTGAGCAGCAATACGCCGATGACACTCGCCGCCCGCCATTGCGGCCAGGTCGGCGCCGGCACGCCGCGCCAGCGCAAAAAGCCGTAGAGCAAGGAGCCGGCAATGACGAAACGCACCCCGGCCATCAGCAACGGTGGCCAGGATTCGACGCCGATGCGAATCACCAGGTAAGTCGAGCCCCAGACCAGGTACAAGGCGAGAAAGGCGCCGATCAAGACTAACGGGAAGCGACGGGAGGCAGGCATGGGGGGCTCGAATTATGGGTGTCGGGCAGTTAGTTTAGAAAGGCAGCGCAGTAAACATAAGTTACAAAACCTGTTTAAACGAACCGTACACTTTTGAAACAACGGATCTTTTGGCCTTGCGCCTTGGAATCAACAACCCGCCCCTGGAAACCCATGGACAAATACGATCGCATGCTCCTCAGCGCCCTGCTGGACAACGGCCGCGCCTCCTTCGCCGAGCTCGCGCGCAAGGTCAATCTCTCCGCTCCGGCGGTGGCCGAGCGGGTGGCCAAGCTTGAGGCCAGCGGGGTGATTACCGGCTACCAGGCCAAGGTCGACCTGGAGAAGATCGGCCTGCCGATCCAGTGCGTGATCGAACTGCGCCTGGCCAGCCATGGCAACCAGCAAACCTACGAAGAACTCACGCAGATTCCGCAACTGACCGAGTGCCACCGGGTGACCGGCGACCCCTGCGTGATCATGCAAGCGGCAGTGGGTTCGATGCCGGAACTCGAAGAGCTGATCAACCGGGTCGCCCGGTTCGGCTTCAGCAAGACCTCGATCATTCTCTCCAGCGCCGTGGAGCGGCGTTTGCCGCTGGGCCACCTGGAGCACAACGGCAAGAAGGCCTAGCGATAGGTTTTAAGCGCTTCGCCGATCTTCGCCGCAGGGACTTTCTGCAGGCTGCAGAACAATTGGTGGGAAACGCCGTTGACGCCCTGCTGACGCAATTGTCCGGCCAGGTGCTGGGCGAGGTTGGCGGCCATTTCGGCATCGGCCATGGCCCGGTGCGCGGTGCCGGTGTCAGGCAGGCCGGCCCAGCGGGTCAGGGTGCCCAGCTTGTGGTTTGGCGCCGAGGGCATCAGGCGCCGCGCCAGCAACATCGAGCAGGCGAAACGCTGACTACGGCTACGGCCGATCTGCGCCAGTTCGTAGTCCCAGAACTTCTGGTCGAACGAGGCGTTGTGGGCGAGCATCGGCGTATCGCCAACGAACTCGGCTACTTCGTTCATCACCCGGGCAATTGGCGGCGCGCTGCGCAGCATGGCGGTGGTGATACCGGTCAGGCCAGCGACAAACGCCGGTACCGGTACCCCGGCATTCATCAGGCTTTGGTAGCGCTCGACGATGCGCCCGCGTTCCAGCATGACCACCGCCACTTCGGTGGCGCGGCAACCGGCGCCGGGTGAAATGCCAGTGGTTTCAAAGTCGATGACAGCGATACGTTCCAAAACGACAACCTCAAAAATCTTAATGCTTGAGCAGCAGGCTGCCCTCGATGGGCACATATCGGCTGGCAGCGCGAATCAGTGAATTGGCGGTCAGCCCCGGCACGCCATAGGCAACGGCCTGAATGCCGTGACGGCTGATGACCCGTTCCAGCAGCAGGTCGAAATCGCCGTCGCCGGAGGCCAGCACCACCTCATCGACCCGCGCGGCGGCATCGATCACATCGAGGGTGATGCCCACGTCCCAGTCGCCCTTGGCCGAGCCGTCGCTGCGCTGGATGTAGGGTTTGAGTTTGACCGTGAAACCGAGGTTGCGCAGGATCTGTTGAAACTGCTGCTGCTTGCTGTCGCCGCGGTCGATGGCGTAAGCCACCGCCTCGACGATCTGCCCGTGCTGGCTGATATCGGCCCACAGCGCCGCGTAGTTGAAGTGGCAACCGTAGGCCTGGCGCACGGTGTAGTAGAGGTTTTGCACATCGGCGAATACCGCGATCTTCTTCACCGCTTTTCCTCATGGCGCCACGGCGCTGTTGCCGGCCGCCGCACACCGGGGCCGTTTCGGCGCCCAGTATGCCAGCCCGCGGGCCATGCGGGTAAGCGCGGTCAGACGAAGCTGTCGTCGTCGCCGCCGAAGAAGCCGCCATCATCGCTGCCGTAGTCGGTGTCGATGAAGCCGCCCTGGTCGTTGCCATAGCCGCCGTTGTCGGCGGTCAGGCGCTGCTCGTCGTTGCTGCCCCAGCCGCCGCTATCGCTGGCGGGTGCTGGTTCTTCCTTGATCACTTCGACCACCTCTTCAGGTTGCGAGTGATGGTTGAACAGGCTGCTGATGCCCTGGGCCAGCATCACCCCGCCGGCCACGCCTGCAGCAGTTTGCAACGCGCCACCAAGGAAGCTGCTGGCACCGCCGCGGGCCGGGGCCTGGGCGGGAGCTGCGTTGAAGCCCTGCTGCTGGGCCGGCGGGTTGAACGAGGGGCGCGACGGTTCGCGCCAGCCGCCACCACTGGCAGGAGCGCTGGCCGCCTGGTTTTGCACCGGCTGCGGGTCGCGGGTGCCGCTGCCGAAGATGCTCGACAAGAAGCCGCCACTGCTGCTCGGTGCGGTAGCGGCTACCTGGGCCTTGGCCTGTTTGAGCTCGGCCTGCAGTTGCTTGTTCTGTTCATCCAGGCGCTTGAGCGCTGCTTCCTGCACCAGGATCGCCTGGGCCATGTAGTAAGGCGCCGCCGGTTGCTGCTGCAGGTGCTCGCCAATGCGCGCCTGGGCCTGGGCATCACGCGGCACGGCCGGATCTTCGGCCTGCTTGAGCCGACCGAACAGGCCGTCGATCAGGGTTTGTTCTTCACTGTTCATGGGCAACCTCACTGCAAAAGCGGAAAAACGGGTACCGGTAAAATGGGGTGCCGAGGCGCCAGATTCAACACAAGCCGGGATTAAACTTTCTTCAGGTTGGCCAGCGCCTGGGCTAAAGTGACGCCCTGCTTTTATTCAATGCGATATCGACCGATGAATCCGCTTAGTGTTCTGCGCGACTCCCTGTATTTCTTCCGCCGTCACCTGCTGAGCATTGCCCAGTTGTGCCTGCCGCTGGTGGTGCTCGAAGCCCTGTGCGCCCAGTTGCTGTACCAGCAACTGGGCAAGGACGCCTCGCCAGGCTACGGCATGCTGGTCAGCCTGCTGTTCTACCCGCTGTACAGCGCCGCGCTGATCCTCTACCTCGACAGCCGCAGCAACGGCTACGCCCCGCTCAAGCGCAACCTGCTGGCCATGGCCTTGCGCCTGTGGCCGTCGTTTGCGCTGATGGTGATGCTCAGCTCGTTGCTGATCATGGCCGGCGCCGCGCTGTTCATCATTCCTGGTATCTGGGTGATGATCCACCTGGTGTTTGCCGAATACGCCCTGGTATTGCGCGGCCAGCCACCGATCGAAGCCATGCGTACCAGTTTCCAGATGACCACCGGCAACTTCTGGCGCATCTTCAGTTGCGTCCTCGGCGTAATGGCAGTGCTGTGGCTGATCGACGGCCTGAGCATGATGCTGGTGCCCGAGCCTTCGCCGCTGGCGCAACTGGCTCTGGACAGCGGCAACGGTTTTTTGCAGTTGTTCAGCACCGTAATGATGTTCCGCCTGTACATGCTGGTCAGCGAACCGGCGACAGAGCCACCGCTGTCCTGACTGGTTAGCCGATGACCCGACTACTGCGCAACGCCCTGCTGACCCTGCTTGTTGTGATCGCCCTGCTGTGGCTGCTGGCCAGCCAGCTGAGCTGGCAACCTGAACCGCGCGAGAGCCTGGCGGTCAGTTGCCGGGCCAGCACGGCGGCGCTGGTACCCGGCCAGGTGTTCAAGGTGATGACCTGGAACGTGCAGTACCTGGCCGGCAAGCGCTACGTATTCTGGTACGACCAGGGCCGCGGCGACGACACCCGCCCTACCCCTGAAGACCTCGCCTTCAACCTTGATGAAGTGGCGCGGGTAATCCGCGCCGAGCAGCCGGACATCGTCCTGCTCCAGGAACTGGACAACAACGCCAAGGCCAGCGGCTACCAAGACCAACTGGCACTGCTGCGCGAACGGCTGGTGGATATTTACCCCTGCGCGGTGCAGGCCTACGACTGGAAAGCCGATTTCGTCCCCGACTGGCACATCTTCGGCAGTGTCGGCCGCAGCCTGGCGACCCTGAGCCGCTACCCGATCAAGCAGGCCGAGCGCCTGCAATTGCCGGTCGACGCCAGCAATGCCTGGCGGCGCTTGCTGCAACCGCAGCAGGCGATTGTTGCCAGCTACCTGCCGCTGCGCGATGGCGGTCAGCTGGCGGTGCTCAACACCCGCCTGGCGACCTTCGAAGCCGGCAGCGATATCCAGCGCCAGCAGGTGCAACAGGTGACGCGCCTGCTCGACAAGCTGGAAAGCCAAGGCACGCCATGGTTGATCGGCGGCGACTTCAACCTGCTGCCGCTCGGCCAGTACCGCCGCCTGCCGGCCGAACTGCGCGGCCAGTACGGTGCCGACAGCGACCTGCATCTGCTCTGGGACAAATACCCGATGATCCCCAGCAACGCCGAAGCCAGCGGCGCCGACCGCGCGGCCTGGCTGACCCACTACCCCAACGACCGCAACCTGCAAGGCCCGGACCGCACCCTCGACTACCTGTTCCACAGCCCCAAACTGCAGCGTCTGGGGGCACGGGTAATTCAGCAGGACACCCTGGAGATTTCCGATCACCTGCCAGTGACGGCGCGCCTGCTGTTGCCTGCGCAGCCGTGACTACTTGCGCGGCTTGGCCCGCGCCGTGGCTTCGGCCACCAACGGGTCATCCGGCCAATAGTGCTTGGGGTAGCGCCCTTTGAGGTCTTTCTTCACTTCGGCATAGGTACTGCGCCAGAAGTTGGCCAGGTCCTGAGTCACCTGTACCGGCCTGCGCGCGGGCGACAGCAAATGCAGCAGGACTTGCTGACGGCCCTGGGCGATGCGCGGAGTTTCGGCCAGGCCGAACAGCTCCTGCAGACGCACGGCGAGAATCGGCGGGGTTTCGCTGTAGTCCAGGCGAATGTTCGAACCCGAGGGCACACTCAGGTGCACCGGCGCCTGCTCATCCAGGCGCTGGGGCAGCGGCCAGGGCAGCAGGTTGCGCAAGATCGACGCGAGGTCGAGCTGGGCGAAGTGGCTCAGGCGGGTGACCTTGCCCAGGTAGGGTTGCAACCACTCGGACAGGTTCGCCAGCAGCGCGGCATCGCTGAGGTCCGGCCACTCGCTTTCACCACGGCTTGCCAGGTCGAGCTGGCGCAACAGCGCCACCCGCGCCTGCCACTGGCGCAGCTCGGGCGTCCACGGCAGCAACTCCAGACCCTTGCGCCGCACCAGTTCCAGCAAGGCCCGGGCGCGGGCGTCTTCATCCAGGCCGGTCAAAGGCTCGCGGCTGAGCACCAGCTCGCCGACCTTGCGCTGACGCTCGGCACGCAAAACGTTCTCGCGTTCGTCCCAGTCAAGGATATCCAGGCTGCGCACCTGTTCGGCCAGCACCCCGTCGAACAGCGCCGGGTCGAAATCGGCGGCCAGGTAAATGCGCTCCTCGCGCTGGCCCTGACGGCTGCCCAGATCGGCGATCACCAGCCACGAATGTTTCATCAAGGCATCGGCTTCGCCAAACAACGCAGCGCGACCGTTGGCCAGGCGATACTCCGCACCGCCGGCACGCCGCTGCTGCGCAACGCGGTCGGGATAGGCCAGTGCCAGCAGGGCGCCGAGCCAGCGCGAATGCTCGGGGTCGGCGACGGCTGCAGTGGCTTTGCCGCGCAGGTAACCGCGGTACTGGCGGGCCAGTTGCCGGGCGCGCTGCACACCGCCCTGCGCGCCTTTGGCCGCGCGGGTTTCACCGCTGAGCAGGGCCAGGCGGCTATGCAGGTCGGCACCGCCGCCGCGCAGAATGTCGCGCTCACCGAGCAAGGCGGCGACATCGCAGGCCATGTCGGCCAGGCCCAGGTCCTGGCCGCGCAACAGCAGGTGGGCGATGCGCGGATGCGCCGGCAGTTCGGCCATGGCCTGGCCGTGGGCGCTGAGGCTGTCCGGGCTGTCGGCCTTGAATGCGCCCAGGCGCTGCAACAGCTCCAGCGCCTGGCCATAGGCGGCCGCAGGTGGCTGATCGAGCCAGCGCAGTTGTTCGGGGGTAACGCCCCAGCGCGACAGTTGCAGGGCCAATCCAGCCAGGTCAGCCTGGAGAATTTCGGCCGCGCCATAGGCCGCCAGTTGCTCGTGCTGGGCTTCGGACCACAAGCGATAACACACGCCGGGCTCCAGGCGCCCAGCGCGGCCAGCACGCTGGGTGGCGCTGGCGCGGGAGATGCGCTGGGTGTCCAGGCGGGTCATGCCGCTGCCAGGATCAAAGCGCGGCACCCGCGCCAGGCCCGCATCGACCACCACGCGCACACCGTCGATGGTCAGGCTGGTCTCGGCGATGTTGGTCGCCAGCACCACTTTGCGCAGGCCGGCGGCTGGGGTGTCGATGGCGGCGCGCTGGGCATTGAGATCGAGCTCGCCATGCAGCGGGCACAGGAGGATATCGCGGCGCTCGCCCAGGGCCTCCTGCAGTGACTGATGCACGCGGCGAATCTCCGCCTGCCCCGGCAGGAACACCAGCACGCTGCCCGACTCGTCGCTGATGGCCTGCAGCACCGTATCGACCACCCGCGGCTCGATGAACTCGCCCGCCTGAAACGGCCGGCTCCAGCGAATATCCACCGGGTACATGCGCCCTTCGCTGCTGACCACCGGAGCATCGTCGAGCAGGCTCGACAGGCGCTCGCCCTCAAGGGTCGCCGACATCAGCAGGATTTTCAGCGGCGGGTCGTCACGCAACAATTCGCGACCATTGAGGCTCAGGGCCAGGGCCAGGTCAGCATCGAGGCTGCGCTCGTGGAATTCGTCGAAGATCAGCAAACCCACTCCGTCCAGCGCCGGATCGGCCTGCAGGCGGCGGGTGAGAATCCCTTCGGTGACCACCTCGATGCGCGTGTTCGGCCCGACCTTGCTGTCCAGGCGGATGCGGTAACCAACCGTTTGCCCGACCTGCTCACCCAACTCGCTGGCCAGCCGTTCGGCCGCCGCCCGCGCCGCCAGGCGCCGAGGTTCGAGCATGAGGATGCGCTGCCCGGCCAGCCACGGCTCATCGAGCAGCGCCAGCGGTACGCGGGTGGTCTTGCCGGCGCCAGGGGGCGCTTCGAGCACCGCTTCGTGGCGCTGGCTCAAGGCGGCGCGCAAGGCTGGCAGTACGGCATCGATCGGTAATGATTTCATGGTGGCCCTCAAACAATCCGCCGAGTATAACGGCGAACCGAGCCTGCCTTATCATGGTCTTAGCTGTAGATACAGGCTCTTTGCCTGTATCTTTGTCGCCTTCATTCCGGAGACTTCCATGCGTATTCCCTCCCGTGTCATTGGCGGCGTCGTGATCGCCACCCTGCTGAGCCAACTGACCGCCTGCGGCACCCTGTTCTTCCCCGACCGGCGCGGCCAGATCGAAGGCAAGATCGACCCGGTGGTCGCCGCCCTCGACGCCATCGGCATTCTTTTCTATGTGATCCCGGGCCTGATCGCTTTCGGCATCGACTTCGCCACCGGCGCCATCTACCTGCCCGGCGGAACCACCGCCCAGGTCGCGCCTGAAAAACTCAATGAAGCCATCAGCGCCGACGGCAAGGTCGACAACAGCAAGCTGCAGGCTATTCTCGAAAGCGAACTGGGCCAGCGCCTACCGCTCAACGACCCGCGCCTGATCCAGCACAAGGGTAGTGTCGAGCAACTGGCCATGTACGGCCTCAAGCCCGCTGCTTGATCTCTGACAGGAAGCCACTTTAGGCATGACTCCCTCGGCTGAACACCAACGCCTGCTGCGCCTGGCCACCCGCGCATCGCTGGCGGTGGCCAGTATCCTGATCCTGACCAAGGCGCTGGCCTGGTGGCTCAGCGGTTCGGTCAGCCTGCTGGCCGGGTTGACCGACTCGGCGCTCGATGGCGTCGCCTCGTTCCTCAACCTGCTGGCGGTGCACTACGCCCTGCGCCCGGCCGATGACGACCACCGTTACGGCCACGGCAAGGCCGAAGCCATGGCCGGCATGGCCCAGGCGCTGTTCATCGGCGTCAGCGCGGTGCTGATCGGCGTGCAGGCGGTTGAGCGGCTGCAGAATCCGCAGCCTCTGGGTGACACCGGCATCGGCATTGCGGTGATGCTGTTGTCGCTGGTGCTGACCATTGCCTTGCTGATGCTGCAGGGCAAGGTGATCCGCATCACCGGCTCGACCGCGGTGCGCGCCGATTCACTGCACTATCGCTCCGACCTGCTGCTCAACGGCAGCATCCTCGTTGCCCTGGTGCTGGCGCGCTTTGGTTGGCCACAGCTGGATGCAATCTTCGGCCTGGGCATTGCCCTGTACATCCTCTGGAGCGCCCTGCAGATTGCCCGCGAGAGCAGCTCGATCCTGATGGATCAGGAGCTGCCCGGCGACATCAGCGAGCAGATGCTCGCGCTGGCCTGCAGTGTGCCGGGGGTGCGCGGCGCCCACGACTTGCGTACGCGGGTGTCGGGTAGCCACTGGTTCGTGCAATTGCACCTGGAGTTGCCCGGGGACCTGCCGCTGACCCAGGCTCATGCCTTGTGTGACCAGGCAGCGGCGGCGATCAACAGCAAGTACCCCAAGGCTGAAGTGCTGGTGCATGCAGATCCGGTGATGTGAGGCAGTTGGCAAGGCTGCTCTTTGCCAGCGATGGGCTGCGCAGCAGCCCTGGGTCAATTGACGCTGTAACCTCGCCCGCTCAAACAAGCACCCTGCGCCCGCCGATAGTTATCGGCCACCTGCGCCGACGGCGCGTAGCTGGCCGCAGCCGGGTCAAAACCGGTCTGCTGCACCGCCCAGCGATGGCATTCGTAGCGGTCGCGATCAAGCTGCTGCGGGCTCTGGCCCTGCGCGGGATAAGCAATCACGTCATAACCTGGGCCGCTTCGGGCCGGCGTACTGGCCGCCGGCGGGTTGACCACCACATACTCGCGGCTGTCTTCCAGGTACTGGTAATACGTCCCTGCCGCCAGAAAGAACAGCGCACTGCCTATCCACACTTGCTGGGCATAGTCGGGCAGGTAGTTGACCCGCACGCCATAGGGCGGAGTCACCACCACATAACGCGGGCCTTGCGGGCGATACCAGTAACCGCCGGAATAGAAGTAGTCATGCCCGCGATACGGCACCTTCCAGTACTGGTCAGGAAAGCGTTCGATGGTCTGCCCCGGACGGTATTGCGGCCCCGGCCCCCAGCCATTGCCGTGGCCATCCCCATGCCCGCCGCCACCGGCGTTGTAATAGCGGTTGTCGTTGCGCCGCGGGATATCCTGGTAATAGCCGGTGCGTGGCTCCTGGGTCTGGCGCACTTCATCGGGCCGCGACTGCAAGGGTGAAGCTCCCTGCCCCTCAGCCAGCAGCGGCAGATTGACACTCATGCACAGCACACCCACACCCGCCATACCCCAGACACGCGACTTCATACTTTCCTCTCGGACCGATAACAAGGGGCCTGTGATTACTCTATCAGGCCGTCTGCCAGGGGTTATCGGCCGCCAGATGAAATTTGAGTAATAAAAAAGGGAGACCCTGGGGTCTCCCTTTGAGAATTTTGTCCGTGCTCGGCGCTTGTGACACCGGCTCACCTCACGCCGTCTTGTGGACAGTGTGTAGCCCGGGGGCCGAGCACAACCTGGTGGGGTTGCTGGCCGCAGCTGGCCTGATTCGGCCCGCCGCACTGGACTGATGTCCGGGCAGTGATTCTGGTGATAAGAATACGGCGATGGCAGCGGCAGAGGATTGCTAAGATTGCTCATTTAAATATCACTTGCGCAATTTTTGCCTACAGATTGATAATTCGACGCAATCGAAACAGAAAAGGCCAATCCCATGAGCAAGCTCGACCGTTATGACCTGAGCATTCTTGCCGAATTGCAGCGCGATGCGCGTATCTCCAACCAGGAACTGGCCGAACGCATCGGCCTGTCACCTTCGCCCTGCTCGCGTCGGGTCAAGCAACTGGAAGACGACGGTTATATTGCCCGCCAGGTCGCCCTGCTCGACCGCAAGAAGCTCGGCCTGAGCCTGACCGCCTATGTGCTGATCGGCATGGACCGGCACACTCCCGAGCGTTTCGAGACCTTCGAGGCGGCGATCCGCAGCCTGCCGCAGGTGCTCGAATGCAGCCTGGTGACCGGGATGGATGCCGACTACCAACTGAAAGTCGTGGTGCCCGACATGGACCATTACCAGCAGTTGCTGCTCGGCCACCTGACCCGTATCGAAGGCGTGACCAGCGTGCGCTCCAGCTTTGTTCTCAACCAGGTACTGGCCAGCACCGAACTGCCGCTCACGCACCTGCGTTAGTCAGGTTGGCAACGGCGGCGTATAATCGCGCGCCTCAACCTGCCGGAGAGTATCGATGGATCCTGCGTTGTTCGAAGAGTGGATGATGACCATCCTGGTCACCATCCTGATTGGTTTCATGGGTTTTATCGTCTGGGACCTGGCGAAAAAATCCAAGGCCGGCAAGTTCGGCACCTTCATCCTGTTTTTCGTGCTGGGCCTGGGCATCCTCGCCTTCATCATCAAAAGCGTGGTGATCGGCTTTATCGAAGGCGTCTAAAGCCTGGCCGGGACTTCCCGCCACTGGCCCTGATCGAGGCCATCCAGGCTCCAGTCGCCGATCCGCACGCGCACCAGGCGCAGGGTCGGCAAGCCGACGGCAGCGGTCATGCGCCGCACCTGACGGTTGCGCCCTTCCTTGATGACCAGCTCCAGCCAGCTTGTCGGTACGCTTTTGCGAAAGCGTACCGGCGGGTTGCGTGGCCACAGCTGGGGCTCGTCGAGCTGACGGGCCTGGGCCGGCAAGGTCGGGCCGTCGTTGAGCTCGACGCCATCGCGCAAACGCTGCAGTTGCTCCTCGCTCGGCTCCCCTTCTACCTGTACCCAATAGGTTTTCGCCAGCTTGTGCCTGGGGTCGGCGATCCGCGCCTGCAACTGGCCGTCGTTGGTCAACAGCAGCAGGCCCTCGCTGTCACGGTCCAGGCGCCCAGCCGGGTAGATGCCGGGGATGGCGATGAAGTCCTTGAGGGTCGCGCGCCCTTCGCCGTCGCTGAACTGGGTCAGCACGTCAAAGGGCTTGTTGAACAGGATCAACCGCGGCTCGGCCGGCGGCGCCTTGGCGTGGCGACGCGGGCCGGCGGGTTTGGCCGCGGGGCGCCGCGGCTTGGAGCGTGGGGGTAACGACATGGGGCCTCAGCGGAACGGCGGCTCGTCAAAACTGCGCAGTTTACGCGAGTGCAGCGAGTTGAGCTCGGTACGCAGCAGGTCGAGGGCAGCGATGCCGATCTTCAGGTGCTGGCTGACCGCCCGGTTGTAGAAGGCGTTGGCAGCCCCCGGCAGTTTGATCTCGCTGTGCAGCGGCTTGTCGGAAACGCACAGCAAAGTGCCGTACGGTACCCGCAGACGATAGCCCTGGGCGGCGATGGTGCCGCTTTCCATGTCCACCGCCACCGCCCGCGACAGGTTGATCAACGGCCGCTCCTGCGCCCAGCGCAACTCCCAGTTACGGTCGTCGTAGGTCAGCACGGTGCCGGTGCGCAGGCGCTTTTTCAGCTCGTCGCCACGCTCGCCGGTCACTTGCGCCGCCGCTTCCTGCAAGGCCAGTTGCACTTCGGCCAGGGCCGGAATCGGAATGTTCGGCGGCACTACCCGGTCGAGAATCCCGTCGCGGCGCATGTAGGCGTGGGCCAGCACGTAGTCGCCGATGGTCTGCGATTGGCGCAGGCCGCCGCAGTGGCCGATCATCAGCCAGCAATGCGGGCGCAGTACCGCCAAGTGGTCGGTGATGTTCTTGGCGTTGGACGGGCCGACGCCGATGTTGACCAGGGTGATGCCGTCGCCATCGGCGGCGATCAGGTGGTAGGCCGGCATCTGGTAGCGGTGCCACACCACTCCGGCAACCAGGGCCTGGGCTTCGCCGTTGTCCATGGCCTTTTCGATGATTACGTTGCCGGGCAGGACCATGCGCACGAAGCGCGGGTCGTCACGCAACCGCTCGAGGCCGTGGCTGATGAACTGGTCGACATAGCGGTGGTAGTTGGTCAGCAGGATCCACGGCTGCACATGGCGCCAGTCGCTGCCGGTGTAATGCACCAGGCGGCGCAGGGAAAAATCCACCCGCGCGGCGTCGAACAGCGCCAGCGGCAGCGGGTCGACGTTGGCCCAGTCGTACAGGCCGTCAGCGATGCCATCGGTGGCGGCAGAAAGATCGGTGCTGGGGAACACCCGCGCCAGCGCCGCAGCCGTAATGCCCGTACCGGCCAGTTCGTCGCCCTGCTCGACCACATAGGGGTACGGAATGTTCTGCTGACTGACGCCCACTTCAACCGTGACGGTGAAGTCGCGCATCAGCGGCTTCAATTGCTCCAGCAGGTAACCCCGGAACGCCGCCGGCTGGGTCACAGTCACGCTGTAGGTGCCCGGCAACTGGACCTTGGCGTAGGCACGGGTGATCGCCGGCACTTCGCCATGGTACTGGTAGGTCAGGCGCAGCTCGGGGTAGCGGAACAGTGCGCGCTCCTCGGCATCCGGCTCGGTGCGGTCCTTGAGGTAGCGCTTGAGCGCCTGGCTCAGGGCCGCGGTGGCTTGTTCGTGCAGGGCGGCGAGGCGATCGACGGCCTGCTCGGCGGTTTCTACGACAACGAAGGCTTCATCAGTACGGCTCACAATGTACTTCCTGTCTGACATGCATACGCCCATCTTGCCTACATCCGGCGGCAAAGGCACGCACGTTAGAGCGGCCAGTTCGGGGTCGAGCGTTGCACCAGCGCGGCGACGTCGACGCCACGGGGCAGTACGCCATACACCCGGCCATTGCCGCCCAGGCGGCTGGCAATAAAGGCATCGCTGACCGCGGCGTTACCGGCTTCGAGCAGCAGCTTGGCCTGCAGGCCGACGGCGATGTCTTCGGTGAGCTGGCGGGCGCGGTACTGGATGTCCGCGGTGTCGGCAAAGGCCGCCTTGAGGTTACCGATATGTGCGGCCAGGCGCGGGTCGCCGTGGCCATCACCGAGCTCGGCGAACAACGTGTCGAGCACACCTGGCTCCTTGGACAGTGCCCGCAACACATCCAGACACTGGACATTGCCCGAACCTTCCCAGGTCGAGTTGACCGGCGCTTCGCGGTACAGCCGCGGCAGGATGCTGTCTTCGACATAACCGGCGCCGCCCATGCATTCGGCCGCTTCGTTGATCATTGCCGGCGCACGCTTGCAGATCCAGTACTTGCCCACGGCGGTAATCAAGCGGGCAAAACGCGCCTGGTGCGGATCATCCGGCTGGTCGAGGGCACGGCCCATGCGCAGGCTCAGGGCCAGCGCCGCTTCGCTTTCCAGGGCCAGATCGGCCAACACGTTCTGCATCAATGGCTGCTCGGCCAGCAAGCGCCCGCCGACCTGGCGATGGGCACAATGATGGGCAGCCTGGGTCAGGGCCTGACGCATCAGGGCGCTGGAGCCGACCATGCAGTCGAAGCGGGTCATGGCCACCATCTCGATGATGGTCGGCACGCCGCGGCCTTCTTCGCCGATCATCCAGGCCAGAGCGCCACGGAACTCGACCTCGCTGGAGGCGTTGGAGCAGTTGCCGAGCTTGTTCTTCAGGCGCTGGATATAGAACTGGTTGCGGCTGTCATCCGGGCGGTGGCGCGGCAGCAGGAAGCAGCTCAAGCCCTTGTCAGTCTGCGCCAGGGTCAGGAAGGCATCACACATCGGCGCCGAACAGAACCATTTATGCCCGACCAGCTCATAGGCCTGGCCCGGGCCGGGCGCACCCACCGGATAGGCGCGGGTGGTGTTGGCACGCACATCGGTGCCGCCCTGCTTCTCGGTCATGGCCATGCCCAGGGTCACGCCGGCCTTGTGGCGATCGCCGAGGTTGCGCGGGTCGTATTCGGTGGCCAGCACTTTCGGCAGCCAGTACTCGGCCAGCTCAGGTTGCAGCTTGAGCGCCGGCACCGCGGCAAAGGTCATGGTCAGCGGGCAACCACTGCCGGCTTCGGCCTGGCTGTGCAGGTAGGTCATCGAGGCGCGGGCGACATGCGCGCCTTCACGCGGGTCGGTCCAGGGCAAGGACGGCAGGCCATGCTCGATGGCCGTGCGCATCAGTTCATGATAGGCCGGATGAAACTCCACCAGGTCGATGCGATGGCCATAACGGTCATGGCTGCTGAACTGCGGCTTGTTCTGGTTGGCCAGAAAGCCTGCGGCCATCAGCGGCCCGCCGGCCAGGGCACCGTACGCGTCGATGCGCTCCTGCGCCCAACCCGCCCCGTAGCGCCGCGACCATTCCTGCAGTGGCAGGTCGATGCGGTACAGGTTGGCCCCGTCCAGGGACGGTGGCTGGTTGGTGACCTCATGGGTTTCAGCGTACTGGTGCAGGTTCATCGAGGGGCCTCCTGGATCCTGGCGTGACTGAATTTTCAGTGAATCACGCCCTGCCCCCCTGTCAAAGTGACAAAAACGCCTAACTAGCCGTGGTTTAACCCTGGCCGAGGCATGCCCAACTGCGCCTGGGGCGGGCTCAAGGGCACGCTCAGGTTCAGCTCGAAACGGCTGCCCAGGCCCGGGTTGGATTCGTGCTGCAGGCGTGCACCGATCAACTCGACCAGCTGCCGGCAAATCGCCAGGCCAATGCCCAAGCCGCCGTATTCACGGGTCATCGAACCATCGACCTGGAAGAAGCGCTGGTACAGCGTGGCTTCGTCCAGGCAGTCAAAACCGATGCCGCTGTCGCTGACACTGATGCTCAGGCCCAACAGGTCCGGCCCCAGCCGTGTGCCGCGGGCCTGCAACATGACTCCACCCTGGTGGGTGAATTTGATGCCGTTGTCCATCAGGTAACCCAGGCACATGGCCAGCTTGTGTCGATCGCCGATCAGTACGTCAGGCAGCTCCGCCGGGATATCCAGGCTCAGGTACAAGCCCTTGGCCATGGCCGGCGCGGCGTATTCGGCACGCACTTCCTGCAGCAGCGAGCGCAGGCTGAACGGTGCATTTTGCGCGCTGAGGCGGCCGGCCTGCAGTTCGGTGAGGATGAGGATGTCATCGACCATGCCCATCATGTCCTGGGCCGCGGAGCTTGCGGTGTGCTGGTACTGGGCCAGCTCGCCGTCCAGCGACATGGTCTGCATCAGTTCCAGCGAACCGATCACACCGTTCATCGGCGTGCGCAGTTCGTGGGTGACGGTAGCCAGGAACTGGTCCTTGAGACGGTTGCTGTTGGCCAGCTCGATGTTCAGCTGTTCCAGGGTACGGCCGGTTTCGCGCAGGGTCCGGGCCTGCTCGTCGCGCATGCTGTTGATGCGGTCGGCCAGGGCCAGGGACAACAGGCCGACCTCCAGCGCCGAACCGATCTGGCTGGCATACATGGTCAGGAACACGTTCGGCAGGTAACCCAGCACCATCAGGGTGTTGACCAGGCCGCCGAGCAAGAACGCCGACCAGGCGATGATGAAGTAGCGGGCCACGCGCAAACCGCGGCGCCAGGCGAAAATCCCGGCGGCGAAAATGCACACGGTAAACAGCAGGGCCAAGGCGGTGGCCAGGCGCAGGGCAACACCGTAGCTGCTGGTCAGCGACAACAGCATGACCAGCGCGCCGCAGCCCATCAGCACCTTGAGCACTGCATCGAAGACACGGCTGTGATTGCGCAGTTGCAGGAAACTGCGGGCAAACTGGCAACCGAACAAACCTGCCGCGCCGATGAACATCGGCGTGGCGGCGTTCGCCCACCAGGGACTGTCCGGCCAGAAATACGCAACGCCGGCGCCGTTGACCGACACCTGGTACAGGCCGAACGAGGCGATGTAGAGGATGTAGTACAGGTAACTGGTGTCGCGTACGCTCAGGTAGATGAACAGGTTGTACACCAGCATCCCCAGCAATACGCCGTAGATCAGGCCCAACACGTACAAGCGGGTGGGCTGTGCTTCGAGGTAAGCCTGGGCCGACCACAGGGTCAGCGGCGCTTGCACCGAACCTTCGCTGTGCAGGCGCAAATAAGCGGTGGTGGTCTGGCCGGGGGTGAACGGTAATTCGAACAGGTAGTTGTTCTGTTTGATCTGCCGGCTGGCATAGGGCAAGGCGTCGCCGGTGCGCTGGGCCAGGTGGAAGGTGCCGCTGGCGTCGGCCAGGTAGAGTTCCAGGTGATCGAGCGGCGGGTAGGCCAGTTCCAGCAACCAGGCGCGGGGCGCAGCCGAGGGCAAGGCGGTGTAGCGCAGCTGGACTTTCAGCCAGAACACCGAGGTGGAGTAACCGGCGTTGAGGACCTCGGCCCGATGCGGGCGAAAATGCTCGGCGAACGAGGGCGCACTGACCTGCGCAATGCTGGCATTGCCATCGCGGTCTTCGAACACTTGCATCACTTGCCCCAGCGGCAAGCTGCGGGTGGAGTCGTCGAAATCGACCGCCGGGGCCAGTAACGGCAACCAGCCCAGCACAACAATCAGCAAATAGCGCATACAGCCCCAGCATGGCCTGTCCCGGTCGCGTCGCGTAGCCTCCTGTCCGTTTGAGGCGATGCAATCCGGCAGTAACCGTTATCGGTTTATTCGAGCACTCTAGCATAGCTTTCCGAGCCTGCCAGATGCCACTGAAAACTTTACGCCGAAGGCTCTAGAACGCCACTTTCAGCGATTTCACAAGTACAGTTCAAACGCCCGTTGAAAAATCCCCGGCGCCGGGGCGGACCCAGCAAAAGCGTTTGGTGATAAGCTCGCGCACCATGAATACCTACAGCTCCCGCCCCGTTGTCCTCTGTCTCTCCGGCCACGACCCCAGTGGCGGTGCCGGCTTGCAGGCAGATATCGAAGCCCTGATTGCGCAAGGCTGTCATGCCGCTCCGGCCGTGACCGCCCTGACCGTTCAGGATACCGTCAATGTCACTGACTTCCGTGTCCTCGACCGCGAGTGGGTACTGGCCCAGGCCAATGCCGTGCTTGCCGATTCGACCGTAGCGGCGGTCAAGCTGGGCATGCTCGGCTCGACCGAAATGGTCGATACCGTGGTCGAACTGCTCAGTGCCCACCCGCACCTGCCGCTGGTCTGCGACCCGGTCCTGCGCGCTGGCGGCGGTGGCCGCCTGGGCAAGGATGAAGTCGGCTACGCCATGCGCGAACGCCTGCTGCCGCTGGCAACCATTGCTACCCCCAACCTTCCCGAAGCGCGCATCCTGGCCGAGCTGCCCGACGGCAGCGCCGATGAATGCGCCGAAAAACTCCTGCCGTTTGTCAGACACCTGCTGATCACCGGCGGTCACGGTGACGAACACGAAATCCACAACCGCCTGTACAGCCGCGACGGCCAGCGTCATACCTGGACCTGCCAGCGCCTGCCCGGCAGCTACCACGGTTCCGGCTGCACCCTGGCCAGCGCCCTGGCCGGCCGCCTGGCCCTTGGCGAGCAACTGCAAAGCGCGGTGCGTTCGGCCCTGGACTACACCTGGCGGACCCTGCGCGACGCCGAGCAACTGGGCAAAGGCCAGTACGTGCCGCGCCGCCTGCCCCTGGATTTCTGTTCCTGATCTTCGCTTGAGGTCTACACCATGAAGTTACGCGGCCTGTATGCCATCACTGACAGCCAGTTGCTGGCCGGCAAGTTCCTGCCCTATGTCGAAGCGGCGCTTGAAGGCGGCGTGACCTTGCTGCAGTACCGTGACAAAAGCCAGGACGAGTCCCGTCGGCTGCGCGAAGCCGAAGCCCTGGCCGAGCTTTGCGCACGCTACAAGACCCAACTGATCATCAACGACGATGCCGAGCTGGCCGCGCGCCTGGGTGTCGGTGTGCACCTGGGCCAGACCGATGGCCCGCTGACGCCAGCGCGCACCCTGCTCGGCCGCGAAGCGATCATCGGCTCGACCTGCCATGCCCAGCTTGAGCTGGCCGAACAGGCCGCCCGCGAAGGCGCCAGCTACGTCGCCTTTGGCCGCTTCTTCAACTCGGTGACCAAGCCGGGCGTGCCCGCCGCCGACATCGCCTTGCTGGAACAAGCGCGCACCCGCATCAAGCTGCCGATCTGCGTGATCGGCGGCATCACCCTCGACAACGCCGCCCCGCTGGTCGCCCACGGCGCCGACCTGCTGGCGGTGATTCACGGCCTGTTCGGCGCCGACAGCACGCAGGAAGTCACCCGCCGTGCACGCGCCTTCAACGCCCTGTTCGCTTCTGCCTGATTGAGAGAGCCCATCATGTCTCGTTCCGAAACCCTGTTTGCCAACGCCCAGAAACACATCCCCGGTGGCGTCAACTCGCCGGTGCGGGCGTTCAAGAGCGTTGGCGGCACGCCACTGTTCTTCAAGCATGCCGCTGGCGCCTATGTCACCGATGAAGATGACAAACGCTACGTCGACTACGTTGGTTCCTGGGGCCCGATGATCCTTGGCCACAGCCACCCGGACGTGCTCGACTCGGTGCGCAAGCAGCTGGAACACGGCTTGTCTTACGGCGCGCCAACCGCCATGGAAACCGAAATGGCTGACCTGGTCTGCTCGATCGTGCCCTCGATGGAAATGGTCCGCATGGTCAGCTCCGGCACCGAAGCGACCATGAGCGCCATCCGTCTGGCCCGTGGCTACACCGGCCGCGACAGCATCATCAAGTTCGAAGGCTGCTACCACGGCCACTCCGACAGCCTGCTGGTCAAAGCTGGTTCCGGCCTGTTGACCCAGGGCGTGCCAAGCTCGGCCGGCGTGCCGGCAGCCTTTGCCAAACACACCCTGACCCTGCCGTTCAACGACATCGACGCGGTCGAGAAGATGCTCGCCGAAGTCGGCCAGGAGGTTGCCTGCATCATCGTCGAGCCGGTAGCCGGCAACATGAACTGCGTACCGCCGGCGCCGGGCTTCCTCGAAGGCCTGCGCACCCTGTGCGACAAGCACGGCGTGGTGCTGATTTTCGACGAAGTGATGACCGGTTTTCGCGTCGCCCTGGGTGGCGCCCAGGCACACTACGGCGTTACCCCGGACCTGTCGACCTTCGGCAAGATCGTCGGCGGCGGCATGCCGGTGGGCTGCTTCGGCGGCAAGCGCAAGATCATGGAACAGATCGCGCCGCTGGGCCCGGTCTACCAGGCCGGCACCCTGTCGGGCAACCCGCTGGCCATGGCCGCCGGCCTGACCACCCTCAAGCTGATCAGCCGCCCGGGCTTTCATGACGAGCTGAGCGCCTTCACCAGCCGCCTGCTCGATGGCCTGCAACAGCGCGCCGATGCTGCTGGCATCCCGTTCGTCACCACCCAGGCCGGTGGCATGTTCGGCCTGTACTTCAGTGGCGCCGACGATATCGTTACTTTCGATGACGTCATGGCCAGCGATGCCGAGCGCTTCAAGCGCTTCTTCCACCTGATGCTCGAAGGTGGCGTGTACCTGGCGCCAAGCGCCTTCGAAGCCGGCTTTACCTCGATCGCCCACGGTGACACCGAGCTGCAGATCACCCTGGATGCGGCTGAGAAGGCGTTTGCCAAGCTGTAATTCAGTGGACCATCGCGGGGCAATCGTGCGCCTGCAGGCGCACGATTGCCCCGCGATGGGGCCTTGCAAAGCAGAAAATCGAGTAAAGACTTTGTAAGGTAGGCGCTGCTTATCCCATAATGTGCCACCAGACACTTTGGCCGCAGCTTTGCAGAGGTATGTCGATCCCCATGAACCGCACCGGCCGCGCCCTCGCCCTGGGCTGCCTGTTGCTTCTTCAGCCCCTGCTGGCCACGGCAGGCGGTAACTCGTTGCTGATTCCGGCAACGGGCCGCTGCAACCTCGATTCCCAGCCCGAAGACCTGCCGCAAGCCCTCGCCGCCTGCCAGGACGCGGCAAAGTCCGGGGATGCCCAGGCCCAGTACGAGTTGGGTGAGTTCTACTACGAGGGCACCAACACCCCGCGCGACCTCAACCAGGCCCTGAGCTACTTCGAGCAAGCCTCGCTGCAAGGCCACGCCGAGGCGCAATACCGCCTGGGCAGCATGTTCTACAAGGGTGAAGGTGTGGCGGCCAACAATGTGCAGGCCTACATCGTGCTGAAGATGGCGGCGGTCAACGGCGCCGAAGATGCCCTGGACATGGCCGACGAGGTGTCTGCGAAGATGCCCCGCGATGAACTGGAAGTCGCCACCCAGGTGCTGGGGCAGATTTTCCGCAAGTACCTGCTGGAGCTGCAGACCGCCGAAGGCCGCACGCCCTTCTCGCCGCTGCCCTGATCCCCGCTTACTTTTCCGGCATTGGCATCGGGAATGGCATTACATTGCCAGTACCGCGTGCTTCGCTGATCTTCGGCGTGCCCAGACGCTCCACCTCGTCGATACGCACGATCGAATGCATCGGCACAAAGCTGCGCACCACGCCTTCGAACTGGGCCTTGAGCTTTTCTTCGCTCGGGTCGACCACCACCTGGGTGCGCTCGCCAAAGACAAACTCCTCGACCTCAAGGAAGCCCCACAGATCGCTTTGGTAGATCTGTTTGGCGTACATCTCGTACACCTGGCCCTGGTTGAGAAAGATCACTTTGTAGATCGGAGCTTCGCGTTTGGTCATTTTGGGCGGGGACAATCAAGGGTGGTAAAGAAGTCGCAAACTATAACATAGGCACCGGGCCGACAACGCTAGGATCCACGGCGCCGGCCCCTTATAATGTGCGGTTCTTCGAATTACCAGATGATCTCCCATGGCCAAGAAGCTTTACATCGAAACCCACGGTTGCCAGATGAACGAGTACGACAGCTCGCGCATGGTCGATCTGCTGGGTGAACATCAAGCCCTTGAAGTCACGGCCCGCGCCGAAGACGCCGACGTCATCCTGCTCAACACCTGCTCGATCCGCGAGCGTGCCCAGGACCGGGTGTACTCCCAGCTGGGCCGCTGGCGTGAACTCAAGGACCTCAAACCGGACATGGTCATCGCCGTCGGCGGCTGCGTGGCCAGCCAGGAAGGCGAGTCGATCCGCAAGCGCGCGCCATATGTCGACGTGGTCTTCGGCCCGCAGACCCTGCACCGCCTGCCGGAGATGATCGACGCCGCACGCACCACGCGCCTGCCGCAGGTCGATGTGTCGTTCCCGGAGATCGAAAAATTCGACCACCTGCCCGAGCCACGCATCGACGGCCCCACCGCCTATGTCTCAGTGATGGAAGGCTGCAGCAAGTACTGCACCTTCTGCGTGGTGCCCTACACCCGCGGCGAGGAAGTCAGCCGGCCGTTCGACGACGTGCTGGCCGAGGTCATCCACCTGGCCGAGAACGGCGTGCGTGAAGTCACCCTGTTGGGGCAGAACGTCAACGGCTACCGCGGCCAGACCCACGACGGCCGCCTTGCCGACCTTGCCGAGCTGATCCGCGTGGTCGCCGCCGTCGATGGCATCGAGCGCATCCGCTACACCACCTCGCACCCGCTGGAATTTTCCGACAGCCTGATCCAGGCCCACGCCGAGGTGCCGGAGCTGGTCAAGCACCTGCACCTGCCGGTGCAATCGGGCTCCGACCGGGTGCTGGCGGCGATGAAGCGCAACCACACCGTCCTCGAGTACAAGTCCAAGCTGCGCAAGCTCAAGGCGGCGGTACCGGGCATCTGCATCAGCTCGGACTTCATTGTCGGCTTCCCCGGCGAAACCGAGAAAGACTTCGAGCAGACCATGAAGCTGGTGGCCGACGTCGGTTTCGATTTTTCCTACTCGTTCGTCTACAGCCAGCGCCCGGGCACCCCGGCCTCGGACTTGCCGGACGAAACCCCGGAAGAACTGAAAAAAGAGCGCCTCAAGGCCCTGCAGCACCGCCTCGACACCCAGGGCTTCGAGATCAGCCGACAAATGGTCGGTACGGTCCAGCGCATTCTGGTCACCGACTACTCGCGCCGCGATCCTGGCCAGTTGCAGGGGCGTACCGAGAATAATCGTATCGTCAACTTTCGCTGCGACAATCCCAAGCTGATCGGCCAGTTCGTCGATATCCATATCGACGACGCGCGCCCACACTCGCTGTTCGGCTCGCTGGCCCACTGAGCTGTCCTGCCGGGCCTGGTTACAGGCCCGGCGACCCTTGATCGTTTCAGCGCTTTCGCCCTGCAGCGGCTAGGGTTATCCTTGAGACCATATCCTTTGCCGTTGGGCGGCTGAAAAACGACCTTGAACGCACCTATCGAACCACATCGTTTCATCCTCGAGCCTTTCGAGGCCCATCGCTTCGCCAACCTGTGCGGGCAGTTCGACGAGCATTTGCGCCTGATCGAACAGCGCCTGGCCATCGAAATCCGCAACCGCGGCAATCAGTTCGAACTGATCGGCGAACCCAAGCACACCTCCTCTGCCGAGCAACTGCTGCGCCGCCTCTATCGCGAGGCCAAGGCCACCGAGCTGTCGCCGGAAATGGTCCACCTGTACCTGCAGGAATCGGCCGTCGAAGAGCTGGAGAACCCGGCCGTCAACGAAGTCAGTGTTTCCTTGCGCACGCGCAAGGGCATGATTCGTCCGCGCGGGCTGAACCAGCAGCGCTACGTGAAGGAAATCCTCGGCAACGACATCAACTTCGGCATCGGCCCGGCCGGTACCGGCAAGACCTACCTGGCCGTGGCCTGCGCGGTTGATGCCCTGGAGCGTGAACAGGTGCGACGCATCCTGCTGGTGCGTCCGGCGGTCGAAGCGGGTGAAAAACTCGGCTTCCTGCCCGGCGACCTGGCACAGAAGATCGACCCGTACCTGCGCCCGCTGTATGACGCGCTGTACGAGATGCTCGGCTTTGAACACGTGGCCAAGCTGATCGAACGCCAGGTGATCGAGATCGCGCCGCTGGCCTACATGCGCGGGCGCACCCTGAACAACAGCTTCATCATCCTCGACGAAAGCCAGAACACCACGGTCGAGCAGATGAAGATGTTCCTCACCCGCATTGGGTTCGGTTCCACCGCGGTGATCACCGGTGACATCACCCAGGTCGACCTGCCGCGTGGCACCAAGTCGGGCCTGGCCCATGTCATCGAGGTGCTCAAGGGCGTGCCGGGCATCAGCTTTACGCACTTCCAGCCCAAGGACGTGGTCCGCCACCCGTTGGTGCAGCGCATTGTCGAGGCCTACGAGCGCTTCGACAGCCAGCAGCAGAACCCGACCGAAGGCAAACACCGCGATGCTTGAGCTCGATCTGCAGCTGGCAAGCGATGCGAACCACCCGACCGAAGATCAATTCCGCCAATGGTGCGAGCTGGCCCTGCGCCAGCGCACGGCCGACTCGGAAATGACCATCCGTCTGGTCGATGAAGCCGAAGGCCGCGAACTGAATCACACCTGGCGGCACAAAGACTACGCCACCAACGTGCTGTCGTTCCCGGCCGATGTGCCTGACGAGTTGCTCGACATTCCGCTGCTCGGCGACCTGGTGATCTGCATCGCCGTGGTCGAACGCGAGGCTGTCGAACAGGGCAAGGCGCTCGAGGCCCACTGGGCGCACCTGGTCATCCATGGCTGCCTGCACCTGCTGGGCTACGACCACATCGACGACGATGAGGCCGAGGAAATGGAAGCACTGGAACGAACGTTGCTTGCTGAACTGGGTCATCCGGACCCGTACGCCGACGACGAACACGACGACAATTCAACACTGATATCTGCAAAGGATCACGAGTAACCGCCATGAGCGAAGATCGATCGAGCAACGGGCAAAAGTCCTGGCTGGGCAAACTGACCCAGGCTTTTGCCCACGAGCCGAAAAACCGTCAGGAGCTGCTTGAGCTGCTGCGCGAAGCCCATCAGAACAAGCTGCTCGACAGCGAGGCGCTGACCATTGTCGAGGGCGCCATCCAGGTCGCCGACCTGCAGGTGCGCGACATCATGGTGCCGCGCTCGCAGATGATGAGCATCAAGGCGACCCAGTCGCCGCGTGAGTTCCTGCCGGCGGTGATCGACGCCGCCCACTCGCGCTACCCGGTGGTCGGCGAAAGCCACGATGACGTGCTCGGCGTGCTGCTGGCCAAAGACCTGCTGCCGTTGATCCTCAAGGAGAACGGCGACAGCTTCAACATCAAGGACCTGCTGCGCCCGGCCACCTTCGTGCCCGAGTCCAAGCGCCTGAACGTGCTGCTGCGCGAGTTTCGCGCCAACCACAACCACATGGCCATCGTCATCGACGAGTACGGCGGCGTGGCGGGCCTGGTGACCATCGAAGACGTCCTCGAGCAAATCGTCGGCGACATCGAAGACGAGCATGACGTCGAGGAAGACAGCTACATCAAGCCACTGCCCAGCGGCGACTTCCTGATCAAGGCGCTGACGCCGATCGAGAACTTCAACGAGTTCTTCGACAGCCAGTTCTCCGACGACGAGTTCGACACCGTCGGCGGCCTGGTGATGAGCGCCTTCGGCCACCTGCCCAAGCGTAACGAGACCACCGAGATCGGCCCGTACCGTTTCCGTATTCTCAACGCCGACAGCCGCCGGATTCACCTGCTGCGTCTGACCCCTATCACCCGTTAAGGACAACCATGCGCTGGATCACCCGCCCCGGCTGGCCCGGTAACCTGCTGGCCGTGGCGGCCGGTGCAATCACCACCCTGGCCCTGGCGCCGTTCGACATCTGGCCGCTGGCATTGCTTGCGGCCGGCCTGTTCTACCTCGGCCTGCGCGAGCTCAGCCCGCGCCAGGCCCTGGGCCGCGGCTGGTGCTTCGGCTTTGGCCTGTACGCCGCCGGCACCAGCTGGATCTACGTCAGCATCAATACCTACGGCGGCGCCACGCCGCTGCTGGCCACCGGGCTGTTGCTGGCGTTCTTTGCCGCCATTGCCTGGTTCTTCGCCCTGCCCGCCTGGCTCTGGGCGCGCTGGCTACGGCGCAACGAGGCGCCGTTGGCCGATGCTCTGTGCTTCGCCGCCTTATGGGTCGGCCAGGAGGCGTTCCGCGGCTGGTTCCTTACCGGTTTCCCCTGGCTGTACTCCGGTTACAGCCAGCTCGACGGCCCGCTGTCGGGCCTGGCGCCGCTGGGCGGCATGTGGCTGATCTCGTTCTGCCTGGCGCTGTGCGCGGCGCTGCTGTGCAACCTGCCACGCCTGCGCGCGCGCACGTCGTTTCTGGCGGTGGCCGTGGTCTTGCTGCTGGCGCCCTGGGCCATCGGCCTGGCGCTGAAAAACCACGCCTGGACCAGCCCGGCGGGCAAGCCGCTGACCGTTGCTGCGCTGCAAGGCAACGTCGAGCAGGAAATGAAGTGGAACCCCGAACACGTCAACGCTCAACTGGCCCTGTACCGCGACATGAGCTTCAGCTCCAAGCCGGTCGACCTGCTGGTGTGGCCGGAAACCGCGGTGCCGATCCTCAAGGACCAGGCCCAGGGCTACCTGGACATGATGGGCAACTTCGCCGCCGAGCGTAATACCGCCTTGATCACCGGGGTTCCGGTACGTGAAGTGGTGCACGAGCAACGCCGCTATTACAACGGCATCACTGTCACCGGCGAAGGCGATGGCACCTACCTCAAGCAGAAACTGGTGCCATTTGGCGAGTACGTGCCGCTGCAGGACATGCTCCGTGGCCTGATCGCCTTCTTTGACCTGCCAATGTCGGACTTCGCCCGTGGCCCGGCCGATCAGCCACTGTTGCAGGCCAAGGGCTATCAAATCGCGCCGTACATCTGCTACGAAGTGGTTTATCCGGAGTTTGCCGCAAGCCTGGCGGCCCGCAGCGATATCCTCCTGACCATCAGCAACGACACCTGGTTCGGCACCTCGATCGGCCCCCTGCAGCACCTGCAGATGGCGCAGATGCGTGCCCTGGAAGCCGGCCGCTGGATGATCCGCGCCACCAACAACGGTGTCACCGGCCTGATCGACCCGTTCGGGCGCATCACCGCACAGATCCCGCAGTTCGAGCGTGGCATCCTCTATGGCGAAGTGGTGCCGATGCAGCAACTCACCCCGTACCTGCAGTGGCGCTCCTGGCCACTGGTGATTCTCTGCGCGCTGCTGCTGGGCTGGGCCCTGCTGGCCAGCCGGATCGCCAAGACCGTCTAGTAGAACAGCTTGTAGCCGAGCAGGCCGACTGCCTCATTGAGCAGTTGGCCGCTCTGCCACAACGACTTGCCTTCCGGCAGCCAGCCACCGAAGGGCCGGGCATGGTCACGACCCAGAAAGCCCACCGGTGCCGGCACCACGACAAACCCCGCCTGCTCGAAGCTCCAGCGTGAACGCTGCATGTGCCAGGCCTGGGTCACCACCACTACGCGCTTGATCCCCAGAGGCTGCAACAACTCGGCACTCATCTGCGCGTTTTCCCAGGTGGTACGGCTGCGCTCTTCCTTCCAGCGCACGCTGACCCCGAGGTCTCGCTGCAAGGAATCGGCCATCAGCTGCGCTTCGCTGGGCGGCGTACCGTAATGCAGGCCGCCGCTGGTCAGCACCGGCAAGCCCGAAGCCTTGGCCAGTTGCGCCGCGTAACGCATGCGCTCCATGGCCACGCCCGTGGGCTGGTCCTGCGAGTCCCAGGCAGGGTCGCCGCGCTCGCGCCCGGCCCCGAGGATGACGATGGCATCGGCCTGCTGCGCAAGCCCCGCCCACTGGCTGCTGGCCAGGGCCGGCTCGCTTTCCAGTTGCCGGGCAGCCTGCTCCACCACGATCGGCAGGCTCATCAGCCACAAGCCGCCCAGGCCCAGGACAAAGCACAGGGTCGACAGCCGCGGCCAGGAATTGCGCAGCCACCAGGCAGCAATCAGCAAAAGAAACAGGATGCCGGGCGGCATGATCATTTGTTTGATGAGATAGCGAATGGGCACAGGACACCTCCTTGGAGGTGCGCAGCCTAAGAGGAACGGCACCTGGCAACAATAGTCAGGTGCCGCTCCGGGAAGTTTTTGCTGCAGTGGCGCACTCCGCCTTGCGCCGGAAAAACCCGAACAGCTACTTGAAATGCAGCGTCCTGGACTTCGCTGTGGTAGCGGAGCGCTTGTCCTTGAGCCAGACAACTCTGGCCGCAGGTGGCGTCTCCACGTGTGGCAATGCGCCGACGCGTCCATGCCCGCCCTCCGGAAGGGATTCCAGATAGGCCTTGATCACTTCGAATTCAGCGCGGCTCAAACCACGCAACTCCAATTCAGCAGGCACTTCATCGCGTAATCGAACGGAGGTTCTGGCGACCTCGAGGGCCAGGCCCAGACGATCGATCAGCCGTTCGTAAAGCTCCGGTTTGGTTACTTGTTGCTGCGACTCTCCCATCCGTTCACCTCATTGAAGATAAATATATCTCCCCCCACACATGAGCTTAGCGTTACTCGCAAAAGCAGCCGGACGCCGCGACCAACGGCCCGCCGCGCCAAAGGCGGTGCAATCAGGGTTTCCCTCGGTGGACAGGGGTCATGTATGCTAGGGCGTTCACCATACTTGACACCGGATTGCCGATGCAGCGGTTTGATCGCTGCCTGGATAAGGTCTCCCATTTCTCAGCGCAAAGTAGCCATGCACGAACTCTATCAGCCCCGCGAAATCGAAGCCGCCGCCCAGTCTTACTGGGATGAGCGAAAGTCTTTTGAAGTCAGTGAACAGCCAGGCAAGGACACGTACTACTGCCTATCGATGTTCCCGTACCCAAGCGGCAAGCTACATATGGGCCACGTGCGCAACTACACCATCGGTGACGTGATCGCCCGTTACCAGCGCATGCTCGGCAAGAACGTCCTGCAGCCAATGGGCTGGGACGCCTTCGGCATGCCGGCGGAAAACGCCGCGATGAAGAACAACGTCGCCCCGGCCAAGTGGACCTACGAAAACATCGACTACATGAAGACCCAGCTCAAGAGCCTGGGCCTGGCATTCGACTGGTCGCGTGAAGTCACCACCTGCAAGCCGGACTACTACCGCTGGGAACAGTGGCTGTTCACCCGCCTGTTCGAAAAAGGCGTGATCTACCGCAAGAACGGTACCGTGAACTGGGACCCGGCCGACCAGACCGTGCTCGCCAACGAGCAGGTCATCGACGGTCGCGGCTGGCGTTCGGGCGCGCTGATCGAGAAGCGCGAAATCCCGATGTACTACTTCAAGATCACCGACTACGCCGACGAGCTGCTGGAAAGCCTCGACGAGCTGCCGGGCTGGCCTGAGCAGGTCAAGACCATGCAGCGCAACTGGATCGGCAAGTCCCGCGGCATGGAAGTGCAGTTCCCCTACGACCAGGCCAGCATCGGCCACGCCGGGGTGCTGAAAGTCTTCACCACCCGTCCGGACACCCTGATGGGCGCCACCTACGTGGCCGTTGCCGCCGAGCACCCGCTGGCCACCCAGGCCGCCCAGGGCAACCCCGAGCTGCAAGCCTTCATCGATGAATGCAAGAGCGGCAGCGTCGCTGAAGCCGACATCGCCACCCAGGAGAAAAAGGGCCTGGCCACCTCGCTGTTCGTCGAGCACCCGCTGACCGGCGAGAAGTTGCCGGTGTGGGTCGCCAACTACGTGCTGATGCACTACGGCGATGGCGCAGTAATGGCGGTACCGGCACACGACGAGCGCGATTTCGAGTTCGCCCACAAGTACAACCTGCCAGTGAAGGCCGTGGTACGCACCAGTGCCGGCGATGAAGTCGGCAACGAGTGGCTGGCCGCCTATGGCGAGCACGGCCAGCTGATCAATTCCGGCGAATTCGACGGCCTGGACTTCGCCGGCGCGTTCGACGCCATCGAAGTGGCGCTGATCAAGAAAGAGCTGGGCAAATCCCGCACCCAGTTCCGCCTGCGCGACTGGGGCATCAGCCGCCAGCGCTACTGGGGCTGCCCGATCCCGATTATCCACTGCCCGTCCTGTGGCGATGTGCCGGTACCGGAAGAGCAACTGCCGGTCATCCTGCCAGAAAACGTCGTGCCCGATGGCGCCGGCTCGCCGCTGGCGCGCATGCCCGAGTTCTACGAGTGCAGCTGCCCGAAATGCGGCACCGCGGCCAAGCGTGAAACCGACACCATGGACACCTTCGTCGAGTCGTCGTGGTACTTCGCCCGCTACGCCTCGCCAAACTACGAAGGCGGCATGGTCGACCCGAAAGCAGCCAACCACTGGCTGCCGGTCGACCAGTACATCGGCGGTATCGAACACGCGATCCTGCACCTGCTGTACGCGCGCTTCTTCCACAAGCTGATGCGCGACGAAGGCCTGGTCACCTCCAACGAGCCGTTCAAGAACCTGCTGACCCAGGGCATGGTCGTTGCCGAAACCTACTACCGCGTTGCCAGCAACGGCGGCAAGGACTGGTTCAACCCGGCCGACGTCGAGATCGAGCGCGACGCCAAGGCCAAGATCATCGGCGCCACGCTGAAAACCGACGGCCTGCCGGTCGAGATCGGCGGCACCGAGAAGATGTCCAAGTCCAAGAACAACGGCGTTGACCCGCAGGCGATGATCGAAGCCTACGGCGCCGACACCTGCCGCCTGTTCATGATGTTCGCCTCGCCGCCGGACATGAGCCTGGAATGGTCCGACTCCGGTGTCGAAGGTGCCAACCGCTTCCTGCGCCGCGTCTGGCGCCTGGCCCAGGCCCACGTGGCCCAGGGCCTGCCGGGCAAGCTGGATGTCGCCAGCCTCGATGACGGGCAAAAAGTGATCCGCCGCGCCATCCACGCAGCCATCAAGCAGGCCAGCACCGATGTCGGCCAGCACCACAAGTTCAACACCGCCATCGCCCAGGTGATGACCGTGATGAACGTACTGGAGAAAGCCCCGCAAGCCAGCGAACAGGACCGCGCCCTGCTGCAGGAAGGCCTGGAAGCTGTAACCTTGCTGCTGGCACCGATCACCCCGCACATCAGCCACGAGCTGTGGCAGCGCCTGGGCCACCAGGACGCAGTGATCGATGCGGCCTGGCCGGTACTGGACGAGAGCGCCCTGGTCCAGGACAGCATCGTCCTGGTCATCCAGGTCAACGGCAAGCTGCGTGGCCAGATCGAAATGCCGGCCGCGGCCAGCCGTGAAGAAGTCGAAGCCGCCGCGCGCAGCAACGAGAACGTGCTGCGCTTCACCGAAGGCCTGAGCATCCGCAAGGTCATCGTGGTACCGGGCAAGCTGGTCAACATCGTCGCCAACTGACAGGAAAAGCCGGCCCGCCACAGCGCGGGCCGGCGCACAGAATCGGCCCACAAGGGAGCTACAACATGATCAAACGCAATCTGCTGGTAATGGGCCTGGCCGTTATGCTCAGCGCCTGCGGTTTCCAGCTGCGCGGTACCGGCAACACGGAACTGGCGATCAAGGAACTGGACCTGAGCGCGCGTAACGCCTACGGCGATACCGTGCTGCAGTTGCGCCAGGCATTGCAAAGCAACGGCGTCAATGTCCACGCCGGCGCGCCTTACAAGCTGGTGCTGACCAACGAACAAGAGTCCCAGCGTGCGGCAACCTACGCCGGTTCCGGGCGCTCGGCCGAGTACGAACTGACCACCGTGCTGAGCTACAGCATCGAAGGTCACAACGACACCAACCTGCTCAACGACAAGCTCGAAGTGCGCAAGATCTACGTGCATGACGGCAACAACATCACCGGTTCCGACCAGGAAGCCAACCAGACCCGCAAGGAAATGCGCCGCGACCTGGTGCAGAACATGCTCGTACGCCTGCAACTGCTGACCCCGAGCCAGCTTGAAGGCCTGCAACAAAAGGCTGACGAACGTGCGCAAGCCGAAGCCGACGCCCTGGAAGCTGCCCGCCGTGCCCAGGACGAAACGCCTCAGCAGTCGCCGCTGCAACTGCCGCGCAACTGAGACTGAACGGGGCACTTCGGTGCCCCGTCTGCCATCATGAAACTCACTCCCGCCCAGCTCAACAAACACCTGCAAGGCAACCTCGCGCCGGTTTACGTGATCAGCGGCGATGACCCGCTGCTGTGCCAGGAAGCGGCCGACGCCGTGCGTGCCGCGGCGCGCCAGCAAGGCTTTGATGAACGCCAGGTGTTCAGCGCCGACGCCAACTTCGACTGGGGCACCCTGCTCCAGGCCGGGGCCAGCCTGTCGCTGTTCGCCCAGCGCCGCCTGCTCGAGCTGCGCCTGCCCTCCGGCAAGCCTGGCGACAAGGGCGCGGCAGCACTGATCGAGTACTGCGCCAAGCCTGCCGAAGACACCCTGCTGCTGATCAGCCTGCCCAAGCTCGATGGCAGTGCGCAGAAGACCAAGTGGGGCAAGGCCTTGATCGAAGGCCAGCACGTCCAGTTCGTGCAGATTTGGCCGGTAGACAGCCACCAGTTGCCGCAATGGATCAGCCAGCGCCTGTCCCAGGCCGGGCTGAGCGCCCAGCGCGACGCGGTTGACCTGATCGCCGCCCGGGTTGAAGGCAACCTGCTGGCAGCAGCCCAGGAGATCGAGAAGCTCAAGCTGCTGGCCGAAGGCAATCAGATCACGGTTGAAACGGTCCAGGCGGCGGTAGCCGACAGTGCCCGCTTCGATGTGTTCGGCCTGGTCGATGCGATCCTCAATGGCGAGGCAGCCCATGCTTTGCGCATGCTTGAGGGCTTGCGCGGCGAAGGGGTCGAGCCACCGGTGATTCTCTGGGCCCTGGCCCGGGAACTGCGCCTGCTGGCCGGGCTTGCCCAGCAGTTCAGCCAGGGCGTGCCGCTGGACAAGGCCTTCAGCCAGGCCCGGCCGCCGGTCTGGGACAAGCGCAAGCCGCTGATGAGCAAAGCCCTGCAACGCCATTCGGCGCAGCGCTGGAGCCAGTTGCTGCAGGATGCCCAGCGCATCGATGCGCAGATCAAGGGCCAGGCCCAGGGTTCGCCGTGGACCAGCCTGGCGCGCTTGTCGTTGTTGATGGCGGGGCAGCGCCTGGCTTTGCCGGCGGAGTGAAAATGTATCGCGGGGCAAGCCCGCTCCTACCGATTTGTGTGGGAGCGGGCTTGCCCCGCGATAACTTCACACCTATATTGCGCCCCACACCCACCCTACAGGACCCCCTGTCATGAGCAAAAAACCCGCAAAGCCCGGGCCCAACAAGGCCAAATCCATCGTCGCCCAGCCCTTGTTCCGCAGCCGCCAGGAACGCGCCGGCAAAGGCAAAGGCAGCTACCGCCGCGAAGCCTTCCAATCGAGAGATTGGGAGGCTTCTTACTTTTTGGCCGCATAAAGGCAAGAATCCGGCAGGCATGGTATGGTCGGCACCTGACCTGAAATACCTGGACCTGTGCATGCCCCTTTGTCTTTCCCGTCGCTGGCAACCTCGCCAGCTGATTGCCGCCTCCAGCCTCATCCTGCTTGTCGCCTGCGCGGAGAAACCCACCGCTGCCGATGCGCTGCCGCTGGCCCCTGCCCAACCGGCTCCAGTCGTCACCCTGCCCACCCCTGCCGTCGACACGCTCAGCGAGATCCAGCCGCTGCAAAGCTTCGCCCAATGGCAGGCGGGATTCCGCCAGCAAGCCCTGCAAGCGGGTATCAATGCCAGCACCTTCGACCGCGCATTCCTCGGTGTCACACCCGACATGGACGTGATCAAGGCCGACCGCAGCCAGCCTGAGTTTACCCGGCCGGTATGGGAGTACCTCGATGGTGCGCTGTCGCCACTGCGGGTACGCAACGGCAAAGGCCTGCTGGAAAAACATGCCGAGTTGCTGAGCCAGATCGAACAACGCTACGGCGTCGACCGCAATGTGCTGGTGTCGGTGTGGGGAATGGAGAGCAACTTTGGCCAGTTCCAGGGCAACAAATCGGTTATCCGCTCTCTCGCCACCCTGGCCTATGAAGGCCGCCGCCCGGCCTTCGCCCAGGCGCAGTTGATCGCGGCGCTGCAAATCCTGCAAAACGGTGATATCCAGCCCGACGCCATGAAGGGCTCGTGGGCCGGGGCCATGGGCCAGACCCAGTTCATCCCCACCACCTACAACACCCATGCCGTGGATTTTGACGGCGACGGCCGCCGGGATATCTGGAACAGCTCGGCTGACGCCCTGGCCTCGACTGCGCATTACCTGCAGAGCTCCGGCTGGAAACGCGGCGAACCCTGGGGTTTTGAGGTGCAGCTGGCGCCTGGCTTCGACTACTGGCTGGCCGATGGCAGCCAGCGCAAGCCGGTATCGGAATGGCTGCAGATGGGCCTGAAACTGCCCGCCGGCGTACGTTTGCCAGCCGGCAGCGAGCAGCTGTCCGCCGCCCTGCTGTTGCCGGCCGGTTATCGCGGCCCGGCATTCCTGGTACTGGACAACTTCCGCGCGATCCTCAAGTACAACAACTCGTCGTCCTACGCCATGGCCGTCGGCCTGCTCGGCCAGCGCTTCGATGGCTCGGGCTACATTGCCGGCTCATGGCCCAAGGATGACCTGCCACTGAGCCGCAGCGAGCGTGTCGAGCTGCAGACCCTGCTCAGTGCCCGCAACTACGACGCCGGCGCCGCCGACGGCATCATCGGCGCCAACACCCGCAAGGCCATCCGCAGCGCCCAGCAGGCGCTGGGCTGGCCGGCTGATGGCTATCCGACGCACAAGCTGCTCGATAGCTTGCGTCAGCGCTGAAGCACCTCGCGGGGCAGGTCACTCTGGCCTGCCCCGCGATGGCGCTCAAACAAATCCTGCTCCAGTCGCAAACACTTGCCATCGGCATCCAGGCACACCCTGGCCCCCATCGGCAACGTCAGGTTCGGGTCGCAATGACCACTGCGCCAGCCGGCCAGCACCGGCACCTGCAGCGGTGCAAAGAACTGGCGCAGCAAGGGCGCCAGCGCCTCTGGTGCAATCCCGGCAAAATCCCCGACCAGCACACCACGAATCCCTTCGAGCTTGCCCGCCAGACGCAATTGCGTCAGCAGGCGGTCGACCCGGTACAGCGGCTCGTTGACGTCTTCGATAAACAGAATACCGCCATCACAGTGGAGTTCTGCCGGGGTGCCCAGGGTCGCGCACAACAACGACAGATTCCCCCCCAGTAAAGGCCCGCTGGCAGTGCCTGGCAGGATGGTGGTCAATGGCCAGGCCTGAGGGTGCTCAAGACGGTCACCGGCGCCCAGCTGGCCGCGCAGCTGCTCGAACAGCGAAGAGAGTGTCGGCTCCTGCTTGTTGCCCAGCAGCTCCGACTTGAGCATGGCACCATGGAAAGACACAAACCCGGCATGACGGGCAATCGCCGTGTGCAGCGCGGTAATGTCGCTGTAGCCGACCAACGGCTTGGGATGCCGGCGCAGCAAGTCGAAATCGATGTTTTCCAGCAGGCGCATACTGCCGTAGCCACCGCGCAGGCAGATGATGGCATCGACATCCTTAGCGGCAAATGCACTGTGCAGGTCTTGCAGGCGCTGCGCATCGCTACCGGCCAGATAACCCTCGGCGGCGGTTACTCCCGGGTAGATCCGGCAGCGATAGCCGCGCGCTTCGAACCACTGGTTGACCTTGAGCGTATCGACCTGGGCGGGACCTGCCGGGGCGATGATTGCGATCAGCCCGCCAGCGGGCAAGGCGCTCGGTAACGGCAAGGCATGCGCCAGCACGCCAGCCTCTTGAGTAAAAGGTAGGTTCATCCAGACAACTCCTTGTGTGGACAGGTCGGCAAACAAAAATGCCGATGTCGCTTTGCAGCAGACATCGGCATCGAGACAACCAGGCTGTCGATCAGAGCTTGATCTTGGCCTCATGCGCCTGCTGGTCGGCATGGTACGAAGAACGCACCAGCGGACCGGAAGCAACGTTCTTGAAGCCCATCTTGTAACCTTCTTCGGCGAACCAGGCGAAGGTGTCCGGGTGCACGAAACGCTGCACCGGCAAGTGGCTGCGCGACGGCTGCAGGTACTGGCCGAGGGTCAGCATGTCGATGTTGTGCTCGCGCATGCGATGCATCACTTCGATCACTTCTTCATCGGTTTCGCCAAGGCCCAGCATCAGCCCGGACTTGGTCGGTACGTGCGGCACCAGTTCCTTGAACTTCTGCAGCAAGGTCAGCGACCACTGGTAGTCCGAACCCGGACGCGCGGCCTTGTACAGGCGCGGTACGGTTTCGAGGTTGTGGTTGAACACATCCGGCGGGGTTTCAGCGGTAATCGCCAGGGCCACATCCATGCGCCCGCGGTAGTCCGGCACCAGGGTCTCGAGCTGCACACCCGGCGACAGCGCGCGGATCTCACGGATACAGTCGGCAAAATGCTGGGCACCACCGTCGCGCAGGTCGTCGCGGTCCACCGAGGTGATCACCACGTACTTCAGGCGCAGGTCGGCAATGGCCACGGCGAGGTTCTTCGGCTCGTCGACGTCCAAGGGCTTCGGCCGGCCATGGCCGACGTCGCAGAACGGGCAGCGACGGGTGCAGATGTCACCCATGATCATGAAGGTCGCGGTGCCGCCCGAGAAGCACTCGCCCAGGTTCGGGCAGGAGGCTTCTTCGCAGACGCTGTGCAGCTTGTGCTTGCGCAGCAGTTGCTTGATGCGGTCGACTTCCGGCGAAACCGGGATACGCACGCGAATCCAGTCAGGCTTCTTTGGCAGCTCGTCAGTGGGGATGATCTTTACCGGGATACGCGCGACTTTCTCCGCGCCACGAAGTTTGACACCCGCCTCGACCTTCGGCCGAGGCGCTGGCGTCACGCTTTGCACTGGTTCTTGCACAACAGTAGTCATATTCAGAAGATTCCGCCCGTAAGGGTCGTCTGCTCAGCATAGTCGAGGTGCTTGACCAGCTGCCCGCGCAGCCTTGCCCTTACCTCAGAGAGTTCGATCGAGCCTGCCTGGTCGCGCAGCTGGGTCATGGCCAGCCCCGCATACCCGCAGGGGTTAATCCGGCGGAATGGCGCCAGGTCCATGTCCACGTTCAAGGCAAGGCCGTGGAACGAACAGCCATTGCGAATCCGCAGGCCGAGCGAGGCGATCTTCGCCCCGTCGACATAAACGCCCGGCGCATCGGCCTTGGCCGCCGCCTCGACGTTGTAGCTTGCCAGCAACTCGATCAGGCAGCGCTCGATACGGCTGACCAGATCGCGCACGCCAAAGCCCAGGCGCCGTACATCCAGCAGCAGGTACGCCACCAACTGGCCCGGGCCGTGGTAGGTCACCTGGCCGCCGCGATCGGTCTGCACCACCGGGATGTCACCCGGTACCAGCAAGTGCTCGGCCTTGCCGGCCTGGCCCTGGGTGAACACCGCCGGGTGTTCAACCAGCCATACCTCATCCGCCGTGCCCGGGCCACGCTGGTCGGTGAACCGACGCATGGCCTCCAGCACCGGCTCGTAAGGCAGCAGGCCGAGGTCGCGAAAGCCGAGGCACGCGGGCATCAGAGCACCATTTTCACGATTCCGGTCGCGCGCAGGGCGCTGTTGATATCGTGCAGCTGGTCTTCACCCGTGGCGATGATGTGCAGTTGCACCGTGGTGTACTTGCCTTCCTTGCTCTGACGTTCGGCCAGGGTGCTCATGTCGACCGTGGCGTACTTCTTGAGGATCTCGATCACCGTGTCCTTGAAATTGACCACGGTGTCGCCGATGACCTTGATCGGGTAATCGGCGCAGGGGAATTCGATTTTGTGCGACTTGTCAGCTTCGGTCATAGCAGTAACGGCCTCGTAAGCCGTGGCAACAACAACGCCCCCGCATGAGTGGCGGGGGCGTGGCAGGTCACGATATCAGTTGAACAACCCGTAGAAGAATAGCCGAATGCTATCCCACACACGACGGAAGAAACCACCTTCCTCAACGCCATCCAGCGCGATCAGGTCGGCACTGTGGACAACCTTGTCATCCAGTTTGACTTCCACTTTACCGATCACGTCACCTTTGTTGATCGGAGCGATCAATTGCGGATTCATGGTCATGCTTGCGGCCAGCTTTTTCAATTGGCCTTTAGGCAAAGTCATGGTCAGGTCTTCGGCGAGACCGGCTTTGACCTGGCTGGTTGCGCCCTTCCAGACCGGAGCCTGGGCGAGCTCGGTGCCCTTCTGGTAGAAGGTCTGGGTTTCGAAGAAGCGGAAGCCGTAGGTCAGCAGCTTCTGGGTTTCGGCCGCACGCGATTGCTCGCTGTTGGTACCGAAGACCACGGCGATCAGGCGCATGCCGTCACGTACCGCCGAAGACACCATGCAGTAGCCGGCTTCGTCGGTGTGGCCGGTTTTCAGGCCGTCGACGGTCTTGTCGCGCCACAGCAGCAGGTTGCGGTTAGGCTGCTTGATGTTGTTCCAGAAGAACTCCTTCTGCGAGTAGATCGCATAGTGAGCCGGGTCTTCGTGGATGATCGCCCGCGCCAGCACTGCCATGTCGTGGGCCGACGAGTAGTGCTCGGGGTTCGGCAGGCCGGTCGGGTTCATGAAGTGGCTGTTGCTCATGCCCAGATCGCCGGCGGTCTTGTTCATCATGTCGGCGAAGGCGTCTTCGCTGCCGGCGATGTGCTCGGCGAGGGCGACGCTGGCGTCGTTCCCCGACTGGATGATGATGCCGTGCAGCAGGTCGCTGACGCTGACCTGGGTGCCGACCTTGATGAACATCCGCGAACCGCCGGTGCGCCAGGCGTTTTCGCTGACGGTGACCGGATCGTTTTCGCCGATCTGCCCGCGACGGATATCCAGGGTCGCGATATAGGCGGTCATCAGCTTGGTCAGGCTCGCCGGAGGCAGACGCTGGTCACCATTGTTCTCGACCAGGATGTTGCCGCTGGAGGCTTCCATGAGCACGTAGGACTTGGCAGCCAGTTGCGGCGGCGACGGCATCATCTGCTCTGCCGCGAAGGCGGCAGGGGCAATCATCAGCGGTACAAGCAGGCAAAGGCGTTTGGCAAAGCTGGTTATGTTCATCCGTCTCTCGAAATGGCTAATGGGCTCATGCCCTCATGGGCAAAACGTTTACAGGCGCATGGCCTGACGGGCAAAACCGCCATTGTACATGGCGGCTGCGCCCGGCTGCATGACAAACCGATCAGTCCCCCCGATCAGTCTGCCGTGACGACTTTGGGCTGCCCCAGATTGGCCAGGCGCACGCTGTCCTGCATCTGCTGGGCCTCGCCCTGGCTGTTGATCGGCCCCAGGCGGACCCGGTGCAGGGTCTGCTGGTTACGCACGATCGAACTGATGAACACCGGTGCGCTGACCATGCTGCTGAGCTTGGAGCGCAGCAGTTCGGCGGCATCGGGGTTGGCAAAAGCGCCGACCTGCAAGTAAAGACCATTGCTGGCCATCGTATTGTTGCTGGCGACCTGCAGGGGTACGACCGCAGCGGCGTGCTGCTGCGGCGGTGGCGTCCATTGCTCGACCGTGCCGGTGCTGGCCGGCAGCGCCTGGGTCTGGGCCACTTGCGGCTGGTCGAGGACCATCGGCGCCGGCTGGCCCCGCTGGGCCCACCATTGTTTCGGGTCGATGCCTTCGACGCGCACCCGCGCGGTGCCGGTCTCGGCATAGCCGAGCTTCTTCGCCGCCGCGTAAGACAAGTCGATGATGCGGTCGGAATAGAACGGCCCGCGGTCGTTGACCCGCAGGATCACGCTGCGCTGGTTGTCGAGGTTGGTGACCTTGACGTAGGCCGGCAGCGGCAGGGTCTTGTGCGCCGCGCTCATGCCGTAAAGGTCATAGACCTCGCCGTTGGCGGTGTTCTGGCCGTGGAACTTGGTGCCGTACCACGACGCCGTGCCCTCGGCGCGGTAGTTGCGCGAATCCGGGATCGGGAAGTAGGTCTTGCCCAGCACGGTGTAGGGGTTGGCCTTGTAGTTACCGGTGTGCACGGTCGGGGTCGCGTCGGGGATCTTCGAGACGTCGACATCCCACCACGGCGCGCCGTCCTTGTGGGCCCGGTTGATATCCAGGCCGGGCTTGGCCCGCACGACATTGGCATTACCCTGGGTGGAGGTGCTCGGGCGGCTGCTCGAACAGCTCACCAGCACCAGGCCCAGGGCGGCGCAACCCAGCATTTTCAGCGATGTAGCGGAGAACATTACGCGCATTACTTGGCGCCCCGTGCTTGAACCAGCAGGTCCGAGAGCTGATGCACTGCCATGGCATACATCACGCTGCGGTTATAGCGAGTGATCGCGTAGAAGTTTTTCAGGCCCAGCCAGTATTCCGGGCCGTTGTCACCTTCGAGCCGGAAGGCGGTGACCGGCAGATCATCGCGCAGCGCATCATGACTCGACCAGCCCAGTGCTCGCAACTCCCCGACCGTCTTGACCGCGTCGATGCCCGGGCTCAGGCCCTCGTCGACGCGTTCGCCACGCACCGTGGCGCGACTGACCACCTGTTCGCCGGCTACCCAGCCATGACGCTGGAAGTAGCTGGCAACGCTGCCGATGGCATCGTCCGGGTTGTTCCAGATGTTGATGTGGCCGTCGCCGTCAAAATCCACGGCGTAGGCGCGAAAGCTGCTCGGCATGAACTGCGGCAGGCCCATGGCTCCGGCGTAGGAGCCTTTGAGGGTCAGCGGGTCGACCTGCTCTTCACGGGCCAGCAACAGGTACTCGCGCAGTTCCTTGCGGAAGAATTCGGCGCGCGGCGGGTAATCGAAGCCCAGGGTCGACAGCGCATCGATCACCCGGTAGTTGCCGGTGTTGCGGCCAAAGAAGGTTTCGACGCCGATGATCGAGACGATCACCTGGGCCGGCACGCCGTATTCCTGTTCGGCGCGGGCCAGGGTGGCCTCATGCTGGCGCCAGAAGTCAACGCCGCGGGCGACGCGGGCGTCGGTGAGGAACATCGGCCGGTAGTCTTTCCAGGGTTTTACCCGTTCAGCCGGGCGCGAGATCGCGTCAAGGATCGACTGCTTGCGCTGAACCTCGCGAAACACCCCCATCAACTGCTCACCGGCAAAACCGTAGTCGCGGGTCATTTCGCCGACGAACTCGGCCACCTGGGGCGAGCCGTCGTAGTCGCCGGCAGCAGCGCCTTGCGCGCCGCCAAGCAAACCCAGAAAGCCGACCCAGGGCGCACAACGAGCCGCCCAGCCACGCATTGCTTGCATGTAATTCTTCACCTTATTCAAACCTGCGCAATCCATTTGCGATGCGTATGGATCGACATTAAAACCCCAAACGCTGACAGCAGCGTCACCAACGAAGTTCCGCCATAACTAATGAAGGGCAGCGGCACCCCCACCACGGGCAACAAGCCGCTGACCATACCGATATTGACGAACACATAAACAAAGAAGGTCATGGTCAGGCTGCCAGCCAGCAACTTGCCGTAGAGCGTCTGGGCCTGGGCGGTAATCACCAGGCCGCGGCCGATCAGCAGCAGGTAGATCAAAAGCAGCGCGCAGATACCGACCAGGCCGAACTCCTCGCCGAGCACGGCGATGATGAAGTCGGTGTGGCTTTCCGGAAGAAAGTCCAGGTGCGACTGGGTGCCCAGCAGCCAGCCCTTGCCGAACACCCCGCCCGAGCCGATCGCCGCTTTCGACTGGATGATGTTCCAGCCGGTGCCCAGCGGATCGCTTTCCGGGTCGAGAAAGGTCAGTACCCGCTGCTTCTGGTAGTCGTGCATGACGAAGAACCACATCGCCACCGCCACCGGCACTGCCGCCGCCACCACGCTGAGGATCCAGCGCCAGCGCAGGCCGCCCATGAACAGCACGAAGGCGCCGGAGGCGAGGATCAGCAAGGCGGTACCCAGGTCTGGCTGACGCACAATGAGGATGAACGGCAGGCCGATCAGGATCAGGCTGATCACCACGTGCTTCAGGTGCGGCGGCAGCGAGCGCTTGGCCAGGTACCAGGCGATGGTCGCCGGCATGATGATCTTCATGAACTCCGAGGGCTGGAAGCGGATCACCCCGGGAATGTTGATCCAGCGCGTGGCGCCCATGGCGTTGTGGCCCATGACGTCGACCACCACCAGCAGGATCACCCCGACCACATAGGCAAGGGGCACCCAGCGCGCCATGAAACGTGGTTCGAGCTGGGCAATGACGAACATCGACACCAGGCCGATGCCGAACGAACTGGCTTGCTTGAGCAGCAGGTCCCAGTTCTTGCCGCTGGCCGAATAGAGCACGAACAGGCTGCCAGCAGCCAGGGTCAGCAGCAGGATCAGTAACGGGCCGTCGACATGGATGCGCTGCAGGAAGCTGGCGCGACGACGCATAACGTCCTCGCTGGAAAGCATGCGATCGAAATTGTTCTTCACTGGGCCGATTCCTGAACGACGGTGGCGGGAGCGAACTCGGATTTGAGCCGGCCATGCTCGTCCAGCAACCAGGCGTCCATTACCTGACGCATCACCGGCGCCGCGACGCGGCCACCCGCCTCGCCGTTTTCGATCATCACTGAGACCACGATCTTCGGGTTCTCTGCCGGGGCGAAGCCGACGAACAGGGCGTGGTCGCGGTGGCGCTCCTGAACCTTGTTGCGGTCGTACTTCTCGCCCTGCTTGATCGCCACTACCTGGGCGGTACCACTCTTGCCGGCAATCCGGTACTGGGCACCGGCGGCGGCAGCGCGGGCAGTACCGCGGGCGTTGTGCATCACCTGCTCCATGCCATGGGTGACCCTGGCCCAGTCGGACTTGTCGCGCAACACGATGTCTTCCATCGGGTTCTCGTCCACCGGCGGCTGGCCTTCGATGGTCTTGGCCAGGTGCGGACGGTTCCACTTGCCCTTGCTGGCGATCAGGGCAATAGCCTGGGCCATTTGCAACGGCGTGGTCTGCATGTAGCCCTGGCCGATACCAAGGATCAGCGTCTCGCCCGGGAACCAGGCCTGACGGCGGGTGGCGCGCTTCCATTCGCGGGTCGGCATCAGGCCGGCGGACTCCTCGAACATGTCGAGGGAGACTTTCTGCCCGAGGCCGAACTTGTTCATGTAGCTGGACAGACGGTCGATGCCCATCTTGTGCGCCAGGTCGTAGAAGTAGGTGTCGTTGGAGCGCATGATCGCCAGGTCGAGGTCGACCCAGCCGTCGCCGCTGCGGTTCCAGTTGCGGTATTTGTGGTCATAGTTGGGCAACTGGTAGAAGCCCGGGTCGAACACCCGGCTGCTGGCGGTGACCACACCACTGTCGAGTCCGGCGATGGCCACTGCCGGCTTGATGGTCGAACCCGGCGGGTACAGGCCACGCAGCACGCGGTTGAACAGCGGTCGGTCGATCGAATCGCGCAGCTCGGCATAGGCCTTGAAGCTGATGCCGGTGACGAACGGGTTGGGGTCAAAGCTTGGCTGGCTGACCATCGCCAGTACTTCGCCGGTATTTGGGTCGAGTGCGACAATGGCGCCGCGGCGCCCGCCCAGCGCGGCCTCGGCAGCTTCCTGCAGCTTGATGTCGAGGCTCAGGACGATGTCTTTGCCGGGGATCGGGTCGGTGCGCTTGAGCACCCGCAATACCCGGCCACGGGCGTTGGTCTCAACCTCTTCGTAACCCACCTGGCCGTGCAGTTCCGGCTCGTAGAAGCGCTCGATGCCGGTCTTGCCGATATGGTGGGTACCGCTGTAGTTGACCGGATCGAGGGTCTTCAGCTCTTTCTCGTTGATCCGCCCGACATAACCGACCGAGTGAGCGAAGTGCGCTCCCTGCGGGTAATGGCGCACCAGTTGGGCGACCACCTCAACGCCGGGCAGGCGGAACTGGTTCACCGCAACGCGGGCGATCTGCTCTTCGGTCAGCTCGAACAGGATCGGCACCGGCTCGAACGGCCGGCGGCCCTGGCGCATGCGCTTTTCAAACAGGGTGCGGTCGTCCGGGGTCAGCTCGAGCACCTCGACGATCACATCGAGTACCTGCTGCCAGTCGCCGGAGCGCTCACGGGTCATGGTCAGGCTGAAGCTTGGCCGGTTATCGGCGACGATCACCCCGTTGCGGTCGAAGATCAGCCCGCGAGTCGGCGGAATCGGCTGCACATGCACCCGATTGTTTTCCGACAGGGTCGAGTGATAGTCGTACTGGATCACCTGCAGGTAATACAGGCGGGCGATCAACACGCAAATCAGCAGGACGATCGCCACTGCACCGACCACGACGCGGCTACGCACCAGACGGGCGTCTTTCTCGTGATCCTTGAGGCGAATCGGCTGCGACATTGAAAAGGCTTAAGGCTTATTTGTGGTAGGGGTGCCCGGACAATACGGTCCAGGCGCGGTACAGCTGTTCGCCGATCAGTATCCTTACCAACGGGTGGGGCAGTGTCAGCGGCGACAGCGACCAGCGCTGCTCGGCCCGCGCACAGACTTCCGGCGCCAGCCCTTCGGGGCCGCCGACCATGAAGTTGACGGTACGCGAATCCAGCCGCCAGCGGTCCAGCTCGACCGCTAGTTGCTCGGTACTCCAGGGCTTGCCATGGACCTCCAGGGTGACAATCCGTTCCCCTGGCTGGACCTTGGCAAGCATGGCCTCACCCTCCTGACGGATCAGGCGGGCGACGTCGGCATTCTTGCCCCGGGTATTGAGCGGTATTTCCACCAGCTCCAGCGACAGCTCCGCGGGCAGGCGCTTGGCATATTCATGCCAACCGTCCTCGACCCACTTGGGCATGCGCGAGCCGACCGCGATCAGACGCAGACGCACGAGCCTTCCTTATTCCCGATCTTTCAGCTTGTCTGCAAAGTCGTGGGTGTTTTCCGGGCTGTGGTGCTTGCCATCGGCGGCACGGCTCTGCTCGGCACCCATCCACAGACGCTCAAGGTCGTAAAACTGACGGGCAGCGGCAGTCATCATGTGGACGATGACATCATTCAGGTCCAGCAGTACCCAGTCGCTGTCGCCCTTGCCTTCTTCGCCCAGTGGCTGAACGCCCTTGGCCTTGACCTGCTCACGGACCTTTTCCAGCATCGCGCTGATCTGGCGGTTGGAGGTACCGGTGGCGATGATCATGTAGTCGGTCAGGCTGTGCTTTTCTTTTACGTCGATAACCTGGATGTCCTGGGCCTTGACGTCTTCCAGGGCGGACTTGGTCAGTTCGACCAGCTCTTCGGCGCTGACGTTGTGTTTTTGCTTGGTCATATAAAACTCATTCAACTCTATAGTTTGAGGCGCTTCTCAGCACCCTCAGTTCGGCGCACGGTAAAGGTTGTGCGCATCGATGTAGGCCAGTACTGCGTCCGGCACCAGAAACCGCACCGACTTGCCGCTGGCCAGCAGCTGTCGGATCTGCGTGGCTGACACCGCAAGCGGCGTCTGCCAGACGAATGCAATATTCCCGGCAGGCCCTTCAAGGGCCTGCGGATCACTGACCGAACGTGCGGCCAGCAGGTTGCGCAAGGCATCCGGCGGTTCGACGTCGGCATCCGGGCGTTGCAGCACCAGGATGTGACAGTGTTGCAGCAATTCTTCCCAACGGTGCCAACTGGGCAGGCCGCAGAACGCGTCCCAGCCCAGCAGCAGAAACAGCTGCTCCGAGGCGGCCATTTCGGCACGCATCAGTTCCAGCGTTTCGATGGTGTACGACGGCTTGTCTCGGGCCAGTTCGCGAGCATCGACCGACAGCGTCGACACGCCCCGAACCGCGCACTGGACCATCGCCAGCCGGTCCTGGGCCGACACTTGCGGCGTATCACGGTGCGGCGGGCGGGCGTTGGGCATCAGCCGCAGCTCGTCGAGCGCCAGCACTTCGGCGACCTCCAGCGCACTGCGCAGGTGTCCGATGTGCACCGGGTCGAAAGTCCCGCCGAGCACGCCGATGCGCCGGGCGGGCGCCATCGTCGAGACTGGGGCGAGCGGTTTGCGCTCGGCCAAGTCAGAGCGACTCCTGTCCGCGCAGCTGACCGTCGCCGATCACCACGTATTTTTCGCAGGTCAGGCCTTCCAGGCCAACCGGGCCTCGGGCGTGCAGCTTGTCGGTGGAAATCCCGATCTCCGCGCCCAGACCGTACTCGAAACCGTCGGCAAAGCAGGTCGGGGTGTTGATCATTACCGACGACGAATCGACCTCGGCCATGAACTGGCGAGCCTGCGCCTGGTGTTCGGTGACGATCGAATCGGTATGGTGCGAGCCATAGCGATTGATGTGTTCGATGGCCTGGTCCAGACCGTCCACTACGCGGATCGACAGAATCGCCGCGAGGTATTCGGTGCTCCAGTCCGCTTCGGTCGCCGGCAGCGCCTCGATGATTTTCAGCGTGCGCTCACAACCGCGCAATTCGACGCCTTTTTCCCGAAATTGTCGGGCCATTTCCGGCAGGAACTCGGCCGCGACCGACTGATCGACCAGCAGGGTTTCCATCGCCCCGCAGATGCCGTAGCGGTAGGTCTTGGCGTTGAAGGCGATGCGCCGGGCCTTGTCCAGCTCGGCGTGCTCAGCCACATAGACGTGGCAGATACCATCGAGGTGCTTGATCACCGGCACGCGCGCGTCGCGGCTGATGCGCTCGATCAGGCCCTTGCCGCCACGCGGCACGATGACGTCGACGAACTCCGGCATGCTGATCAGCGCACCGACCGCTTCGCGATCGGTGGTTTCGACCACTTGCACCACCGCCGCCGGCAAGCCGGCCTCGGCCAGGCCGCGCTGGATGCAGGCGGCAATGGCACGGTTTGAGTGGATGGCTTCGGAGCCGCCGCGCAGGATGGTGGCGTTGCCCGACTTCAGGCACAGGCTGGCAGCGTCGATGGTCACGTTCGGACGCGACTCGTAAATGATGCCGATCACCCCCAGCGGCACGCGCATCTTGCCGACCTGGATACCCGATGGCCGGTAGCTCATGTCGCGGATCGCGCCGACCGGGTCCGGCAGGCTGGCCACCTGGCGCAGCCCGACGATCATGCCGTCGATGCGTGCCGGGGTCAGCGCCAGGCGCTCGAGCATGGCCGCTTCCAGGCCATTGGCGCGGCCAGCAGCGAGGTCCAGTTCGTTGGCGGCGGTCAGCTCGGCGCGGGCAGCGTCCAGGGCGTTGGCGGCGGCTTGCAGGGCGCGGTTCTTTTGCGCAGTGCTGGCACGGCCGATCACGCGCGACGCCGCGCGGGCAGCGCGACCCAGGCGGGTCATGTAGTCAAGAACGGACTCAGTCATGGGCTCAGTGGTCTTGGCGAAGGGGAAAATCGGATGATTATAACTGTCGTGTGGCCCCACGCCCAGCGGTGACAGGCGGATGGTCGAAAAGAGTGCCGGCCCCTCGCTTCATAATGGCCATTCAGGGTTGGTTAAGACAGAAATTGCTATCATCGCCCACCTGTCCACCCGCGAACCTGCCCGCATGCCAGACTCCGCCCCCTGCCCGCCCAAGGCCCTGCCCGACAGCTTCTTCGACCGCGACGCTGGCGAATTGGCCAGGGCCCTGCTGGGCAAGGTCATCCGCCACCGCCACGGCCCGTACTGGCTGGCGGCACGGATTATCGAGACAGAGGCCTACTACCTCAGCGACAAGGGCAGCCACGCTTCGCTCGGCTACACCGAAAAACGCCGGGCGCTGTTCCTCGACGGCGGGCACATCTACATGTATTACGCCCGCGGCGGCGACTCGCTGAACTTCAGCGCCCACGGGCCGGGCAATGCGGTGTTGATCAAATCGGCCTACCCCTTCGTCGATGCCTTGTCGGATGACAACAGCCTGGCACAGATGCAACTGAACAACCCTGACGCCAGCGGCCAGGCGCGCCCGCCCGAACGCCTGTGCGCCGGCCAGACCCTGCTGTGCAAGGCCCTGGGCCTGAAAGTGCCGCACTGGGACGGCAAACGCTTTGATCCCGAGCAGCTGTTTGTCGAGGACTGCGGTATCAAAGTGAAACAAATTATCCAGACCACCCGCTTGGGGATTCCCCACGGCCGCGATGAACATCTGCCCTACCGTTTCGTCGACGCCGACTTTGCCCGCCATTGCACACGGAACCCGCTGCGCCGGGGCCAAGTCGAAGGCCGGGACTACTTTTTACTGACACAAGGAAACTGACACGATGGGCCCATGGCTCGACAGCCTGACCACCTGGCTCAGCGCCAACCCGCAGTGGCTGGGATTAGCGATTTTTCTGGTGGCCTGCGTGGAATGCCTGGCGATTGCCGGGATTATCGTCCCCGGCACCGTTTTGCTGTTCGCCGTCGCGGTACTGGCCGGCAGCGGTGCGTTGAGCCTGGGCGAAACCCTGTTGCTGGGCTTTGCCGGTGGTTTGCTCGGCGACGCGATCTCCTACACCTTAGGCCGGCGCTTTCACCAGAACATCCGCCGCTTGCCGCTGCTGCGCCACCATCCGGAATGGATCGGCAGCGCCGAAACCTACTTTCAGCGCTATGGTATCGCCAGCCTGCTGGTCGGGCGCTTCATCGGCCCGCTGCGGCCGATGCTGCCCATGGTCGCCGGCATGTTCGACATGCCGCTGCCGCGTTTTATCGCCGTCAGCCTGCTGGCCGGGGCCGGTTGGGCAGTGGCTTACCTGCTGCCGGGCTGGGCAACCGGCGCGGCCATGCGCCTGCCGTTGCCGGAAGGCTTCTGGCCACAGGCTGGGGTAGTGATGGGCGGCCTGGCGGTGCTGGTCGGCCTGAGCATCAACAGCAGCCTGCGCAGCATGCGCCGCGGCACCCGGCTGATTGCCGGGATGAGCTTGCTGGCCCTGACCGGGCTGTTTCTCGGCTGGCCATACCTGACCCAGTTCGACCAGGGCCTGATGACCCTGATCCAGGAGAACCGCAGCCGCGCCATCGACGGCACGGTGGTGCTGATCACCCGCCTCGGCGATTTCCGAACCCAGTTCTTCCTCGGCGGCCTGCTCACCGGCCTGTTATTGCTGGCCCGCCAGTGGCGCCCGGCGATTTTCGCCGGCAGCACCCTGATCGGCACGGCCCTGGCCAATGGCAGCCTCAAGTGGCTGTTTGCCCGGGCGCGCCCGGAGGTACTCACTGATCCGCTGACCACCTACAGCATGCCCAGCGGCCACAGCTCGGCGTCGTTTGCGTTCTTCCTGGTGCTGGCGGTGCTGGCCGGGCGCGGGCAGCCGCCGCGCATGCGCCTGACCTGGATCATGCTGGGCTGCATTCCGGCGCTGTCGATCGCGCTGTCACGGGTGTACCTGGGGGCGCACTGGCCGACCGACATCCTCGCCGGCGCCATGCTCGCCTGCTGCGTGTGCGCTACCAGCCTGACCCTGACCCAATACCGGCAACCGCTCACCGCCCTGCCGCTACGGGTCTGGTGGCTGATCCTGCCGGCCTGCGTCGCCCTGCTGGCGTTCTTCGCCCTGCACTCGCTGCCGCACGCCTTGCTGCGCTACCAGTACTGAGGCATCAGGCGAACAGCTCGCCTTGCAGCCGGTCAAGCAGCGCCTGGATAGCCTCCAGGCGCTTGTGCGGTGAGTCGATGGCCAGCAGGTCGAGTTTGTCTTCTTCAACGAACGGCAGCAGGTAGGCGAGCTGGTTGGCCAGGGCCTGCTGGCCCTGGACCGTCACCGGCATGCCCAGCGCCTCGACCATCGGGTGCTCGCCCAGGGCTTGCAGCAGCGCCAGCAAGTCGTGATGGTCATCCTCCAGCGGCTCGTCGGCAAGCTCCGGCAGCCACGACACATCAGCGACCAGCAACTGGTCCTTCTGCACCTCGAACGGCCCGACACGAAAGCGCCGGGTGCCTTCGACCCGAATCCCCAGCAGGCCGTTGTCCTGCTGCTGAAAATCGCGAATCAGCGCCTCGCAGCCAACCTGCGAGAAACCGCTGGGCGCAGCGCCAACCTGCTCGCCCTCAAGGATGCACACCACGCCAAAACCGCCGCCCTGCTTCATGATGCGACCAATCATGTCCAGGTAACGCGCCTCGAAGATCTGCAGATCGAGAAAGCAGCCCGGGAACAGCACGGTATTGAGCGGAAACAGGGGTAACGTCATTGCAACTCCTCAAGCAACCAGGCTAACCGCCAGTGGCAGGAATACCGCCGTGGCAACCCCCATCAGGCTCATCGCCAGGGCCGCGAAGGCCCCGCATTCTTCACTTTCCTGCAGCGCTACCGAAGTACCAACCGCATGCGCAGTCACGCCTAAAGCCATGCCGCGCGCTTCAGGGCTGTGCACACCACAACGCGACAGCAGCGCCGGGCCGAAAATCGCCCCGATCACCCCGGTGATCAACACGAACACCGCTGCCAGCGCAGCCACACCGCCAATCTGCTCGGCCACCAGCATGGCAATCGGCGAGGTCACCGATTTTGGCGCCATGGTCATCAGGATCATGTGCTCGGCGCCAAACCACCAGCCCAGCAACAGGCAGGCGCCGGTGGCGAACACTCCTCCGATTACCAGCGTAGTAAAGGTCGGCCAGAACAGCTGGCGAATGCGCCGCAGGTTGAGATAGAGCGGCACCGCCAGGGCCACGGTCGCCGGGCCCAGGAGGATGTTCATGATCTCGGTGCTTTTGCGATATTCGCTGTAAGTCAGGCCACAGCCCAGCAGTACGCCAATGACTACCAGCATCGACACCAGCACCGGCTGCAGGAAGATCCAGCGGGTTTTCTCGTAGGCCGCCAGCACCAGCTGGTAGGCGCCCAGGGTGATGCCGATGCCAAACAGCGGATGGTGAATGACGGCGTTGACGGCGCCGCTCCAGTCCAGGCTCATGGCTGCTCCTCATGGCTGCCCTGGCGGGCCATCAGCTTGTGCATCAGCACGCCGACGAACACCAGGGTGAGCAGCGCCGACAGCACCAGGGCGCCGACGATGGCCCAGAAGTCGGCGGCGATATCCGCGGCATAGACCATTACCCCCACCGCCGGCGGCACCAGCAGCAGTGGCAAGTAGCGCAGCAGGCTGTTGGCCGCCTCGCTCAGGGGCGCGCCCACCTCGCCACGCAGCATCAGGTACACCAGCAGCAACAGCAGGCCGATGATCGGCCCGGGGAGGATCGGCACCACCAGGTGATTGATCGCCGTTCCAAGCAACTGGAACAGCACCAGCCAGGTCAAACCACGCAACAGCATAAGCATCTCCTTGAGGCCTGGCGGCCATTATAAGCACGCTAACGACCGGGCTATAAGCCGATCTTCGCCGACTTGACCACTTCCTGCAGGCGTGCTGATCTTAGACTTTCGAATCTGCCGAAGTCATAACAAAACCAAAGACAATCTGGAGAGTCACAATGCCCTATGTACCTGTTGCAGAGCTTTCGCAGTACGTTGGAAAGGAACTGGGACGTTCCGAATGGCTGACCATCGATCAACAGCGCATCAACCTGTTTGCCGAGGCGACCGGCGACTTTCAGTTCATCCATGTCGACCCGGACAAGGCGGCAAAAACGCCATTTGGCAGCACCATCGCTCACGGTTTTCTCACCCTGTCGCTGATCCCCAAGTTGATGGAAGGCATTCTGGTTGTGCCTGAAGGCCTGAAAATGGCCGTCAACTATGGCCTGGACAGCGTGCGTTTCATCCAGCCGGTGAAAGTCGACAGCAAGGTGCGGCTCAAGGTCGATCTGGCCGAGGTGACCGAGAAGAAACCCGGACAGTGGCTGCTCAAGGTCACCGCCACCCTGGAAATCGAAGGCCAGGAAAAACCTGCCTACATCGCCGAACCGCTGTCGCTCTGCTTCATCTGAGCCAGGCACTGGGTGAAACCGTCCTGGCGACTGTTTCACCCCCCGCGTTCTACGGCATACTCGGGGCCTCACTTGTCCGGACCCCGCCATGCGCCCACTCGTTCCCCTTGCCCTGACCCTGCTACTGGCCGCTTGCGGTGACGGCGAACCCCTGTCGCCGCCTGATGCGCGCCTGCCCGATGGCGGCCGCTATCGGGGCGAGGTGGTCAACGGCCTGCTGCAAGGTGCCGGGCGCATCGACTACCCCAACGGCAGTTGGTACAAGGGCAACTTCCTCAATGGCCAGTGGCATGGCCAGGGTGAATGGCATGGCAGCAATGGCGAGGTCTACCGCGGCGGGTTCCAGCAGGGCCTGTTCCACGGCCTGGGCACCCTGAAAACACCGGGCAGCAGCTACACCGGTGGGTTCAAGCTCGGCCGCCGCGACGGCGAAGGCACCCTCAGGGAACCCGGCCTGCTTTACCGTGGCCAGTTCAAGGACGATCAGTACCACGGCGCCGGCCATCTCGAACTGGCTGACGGCAGCCAGTACCAGGGCCTGTTCGCCCGCGGCAAACCCAATGGCGAAGGCATCCGCAGCGACGCCAGCGGCAACCAGTTCAGCGGCCGTTTCGTCAACGGCCAGCTCGAAGGCAGCGGTACCTTCAACAGCGCCGAAGGCGACCAGTACATCGGTGCCTTCCATGACAACCGCCTGGAAGGCCGCGGCCGTTACGAAAACACTGATGGTGACGTGTGGATCGGCCAGTTCAAGGACGGCTCGCTCAGCGGCAAGGGCGAGCTGATCGGCAGCGACGGCAGCCACTACAAGGGTTATTTTCGCGACTGGCGGTTTTCCGGTAACGGGCGCCTGCAGTTGCCGGACGGCAGTGTCTATGTCGGCGGCTTCGAGAACGACACCTACCAGGGCAACGGCCGCCTGACCCTGCTCGACGGGCGCAATGAAAGCGGCCAGTGGCTCAATGGCCAGCGCGTGCGCGACGAGCACGGCAAACTGCTGCCCGACCCACTGGAACTGGCGCTGCTCAACCAGGGCGGCCTGCTCGACCAAGCGCTGGCCAAGGTGCCGGCCTCGACCCCGGACATCGAACTCTACAGCCTGGCCCTGGGGGGCGATGGCAAACAGAGCGTGTTCCTGCGCGAGGCCGATTACGTCAGCAACATGCTCAAGAGCCGCTTTGGCGCGGTCGGCCAGATCAGCCTGGTCAACCACCGCGACCACCTCAGCGACCGGCCCATGGCCACCCGCGAGAACCTTGCCCGCGCCGTGCGCACCCTGGCCGAACGCAGCGGCCCGGAAGACCTGGTGTTCATCTACCTGACCAGCCACGGCAGCCACGAGCACGAACTGGTACTCGACCAGCCGCGCCTGCAACTGGCAGACCTGCCCGCCGATGCCCTGGCCACGACCCTGGCGCCCTTGAAAGACCGCGACAAGATCATTGTCATCTCGGCCTGTTATTCAGGCGGCTATATCGCCCCGCTCAAAGACGAGCGGACCCTGATCATGACCGCCTCGCGCGCCGACCGGGTGTCGTTCGGCTGCTCCGAAGAAGCCGACTTCACCTACTTTGGCGACGCCCTGTTCGCCCAGGCCCTGAACCAGACCGACGACCTGCAGCAGGCCTTCGAGCGGGCCAGCGCCAGCGTCTCCGAGCGCGAGGCCATTGAAGGCTTCGATGCCTCCGAGCCGCAGATCTGGGCACCCAAGGGCGTACTCGATCACTGGCAGCGCCTGCGCCAGCAACAAGCGCGCAAAGCCTTGCAAAGTGATGCGGGCAAGCAACAGGCCGAGCATGCAAAAAATGCTGGCAACCACTAAGCTGACTGTATCAAGGGAGAGACATCATGTACTTGACGCCTCAGCACATCCTGCTTGCCGGAGCCACCGGTCTTACCGGTGAACACTTACTTGATCGGCTGCTCAACGAGCCCACCGTCAGCCGCGTATTGGCCCCCACCCGTCGCCCACTGGCCGAACACCCGCACCTGGAAAACCCGGTGGGTGACCCGGCGGTGTTCCTCCCGCAACTGGCAGGTCGCGTCGACATCGCCTTCTGCTGCCTGGGCACCACGATCAAGCAGGCAGGGTCCGAGCCGGCCTTTCGCGCGGTCGACCTGGACATGGTCGTCGCCTTCGGCAAGCGCGCCCGGGAGATGGGCGCGCGGCACCTGCTGGTGGTCAGCGCCCTGGGCGCCGACCGCAGATCGCCGATCTTCTACAACCGGGTCAAAGGCGAAATGGAGGCCGCATTGAAGGCCCAGGACTGGCCGCAACTGACCATCGCCCGGCCTTCGCTGCTGCTGGGTGACCGCATCGAACCGCGGATGTCGGAACGCTTGGCCGGGCCGCTGTCGAAGCTGATCCCGGGCAAGTACCGGGGCATCGAGGCCTGCCAACTGGCCAGGGCGCTGTGGCGTTTGGCGCTGGAAGAGCAGGACGGGATCCGGATTGTCGAGTCGGATGAATTGCGCCGGTTGGGCAAGTAGCAATCGCGGGGCAACCCCCTCCCACAGAGTGTGTGGGAGCGGGCTTTCCCCGCGATCAGGCCAGCCGCTACAACCCGCCCGTCGCCTGAAAGCCAATTCCCAGCGCGGTCAATACCGACAGCGGTAGCAGCACGGTATCAAGCAAGGCACTGCCCGGCAGGTCCAGCCCGGGATACTTCGGCGCCTCGGCGCCAAAGCGGTCAATGGCGCAACAACCGCCCTGCAACGCATACAGATCCAGGCGCGTACCGGCATATACCACCGGCGCCCCCGGTTTGGCCGCGTCCAGGGTGCGCACACTGGCGCAACCGCTAGCCATCACGCACAGCAGCATCACGCCCAGCAGGCGCTTCATTCATCCGCGCCCAGATGATGCTCGCCCCAACGCGGCAGCATGTCCTGGGGAATGTTCAGCAGGTTGAGGATCCGTGCAACAACAAAGTCGATCAGGTCGTCGATGGTCTGCGGCTGATGATAAAAGCCCGGCGCCGCCGGCAGGATCACCGCGCCCATGTTCGACAGCTTGAGCATGTTCTCCAGGTGGATGGTCGAGAACGGTGCCTCACGCGGCACCAGGATCAACTGCCGACGCTCCTTCAGGGTCACGTCTGCAGCCCGCTCGATCAGATTGTTGCAGGCGCCGGTGGCAATCGCCGACAAGGTCCCGGTCGAGCACGGCACCACCACCATCGCCCCCGGCGCGCCGGAGCCCGAGGCGACCGGCGACATCCAGTCTTCCTTGCCATACACGCGGATCTGCCCGGCGGCAGCGCCGGTGTACTCGGTGAGGAAGGCTTGCATGGCTTGCGGTTTGGCCGGCAGCAACACATCAGTCTCGGTGGCCATCACCAGTTGCGCGGCCTTGGAGATCAGAAAATGCACCTCGCGGTCTTCGCGCACCAGGCAATCGAGCAGGCGCAGCCCATACTGCGCCCCCGAAGCCCCGGTCATGGCCAGGGTGATGCGTTCCGGCCCGCTCATTTCAGCGCCTCGGCCAACTTGCCGTGCAGGCCGCCGAAGCCGCCATTGCTCATGATCACCACCTGGGTGCCGGGCTTGGCCTGGCTCTTGACCCGTTCGATGATCGCTTCAAGGCTGTCGGCCACCACAGCCGGCACCTTGCATTCGGCGGCGGTGGCGGCCAGGTCCCAGCCCAAGTTCGGCGGTGCGTACCAGATCACCTGGTCGGCATCGTTGACGCTCTCGGGCAGGCCATCACGGTGGGCGCCGAGCTTCATCGAGTTGGAGCGCGGCTCGATCACGGCAATCAGCGGAGCATCGCCGATGCGTTTGCGCAAGCCGTCGAGGGTGGTGGCGATAGCGGTCGGGTGGTGAGCGAAGTCGTCATAGATGGTCACGCCCTGTACTTCAGCAACCTTTTCCATCCGCCGCTTGACGCTCTTGAACGCGCTCAATGCGGCAATACCCATGGCCGGCACCACGCCGACATGACGCGCCGCCGCCAAAGTAGCCAGGGCGTTGGCGACGTTGTGCTGGCCGGTCAGCTCCCACTCGACCACGCCCTGGGTTGCGCCTTCGAAGCTGACTTCGAAACGCGAACCGTCGGCGCTGAGCAGTTTGACCTGCCACTGCCCGCCTTCACCGGTGGTCTGCACCGGCGTCCAGCAGCCCATCTTGATGACGCGCTCAAGGGCCGGCTCGGTGGTCGGATGGATCACCAGGCCTTCGCTTGGAATGGTTCGCACCAAGTGGTGGAACTGTCGCTCGATGGCGGCCAGGTCTGGGAAGATATCCGCATGATCGAACTCAAGGTTATTGAGGATCGCGGTACGGGGACGGTAGTGCACGAACTTCGAGCGCTTGTCGAAGAAGGCGCTGTCGTATTCATCGGCCTCGACCACGAAGAACGGCGTGCCGCCCAGGCGCGCCGAGACCGAGAAATTCTGCGGCACGCCGCCGATCAGGAAGCCCGGGCTCATGCCGGCGTGCTCCAGCACCCAGGCAAGCATGCTGCTGGTGGTGGTCTTGCCATGGGTGCCGGCAACCGCCAGCACCCAGCGGCCTTGCAGCACGTGGTCGGCCAGCCACTGCGGCCCCGACACGTAGGGCAGGCCCTTGTTCAGTACGTACTCGACTGCCGGGTTGCCCCGCGACAGGGCGTTGCCGATCACCACCAGGTCGGGCGCCGGGTCCAGTTGGGCGGCGTCATAGCCCTGGGTCAGTTCGATGCCCTGGGCTTCAAGCTGGGTGCTCATCGGTGGGTAGACGTTGGCATCGGAGCCGGTGACCCGATGGCCAAGCTCCTTGGCCAGCACGGCCAGCGAACCCATGAAAGTGCCGCAAATACCGAGAATATGAATGTGCATGATCGACCTCGCAAAACGTCGAGGCAGGGTAGCCTAGGGCGCGACAAATCGCATCCTGTGTTTCGCTCAGGCGTCCCGGGCGATGCCGTGTTTGCGAAGTTTTCGATACAAGGTATTACGGCTAACCCCTAACTGCGCGGCGACATGGGTCATGTGCCAGCGCTGCTGCTCCAGTACTGCCAGCAAGGCGTTGCGCTCGGCGCTGTCCAGCAGCGGCGCGGGGTTATCCACAGGTGAGGAGCTTTTGATAAGTGCCGGCGGCTGGCGAACGACCGCCGGCAGGTCGGCAAACTCGATGTGCCCCTCTTCGCTCAGCGCCACCAAGGTACGCAGGACGTTGCGCAGCTGGCGCACGTTGCCCGGCCAGGCGAAGTCGAGCAACGCCCGGCGCGCCGCAGAGTCCAGGCTTACGCTTTGCTCACCGGCCTCTTCGGCCAGGATGAAGTCGAGCAACTGCGACTTGTCGCTGCGCTCGCGCAAGGCCGGCAGATCGATTTCCAGGCCGTTGAGACGGTAGTAAAGGTCTTCGCGGAAACTGCCATCCTCGACCCGCTCGAGCAAGTTGCGGTGGCTGGCGCTGATGATGCGCACGTTGACGGCCTGCGGTTCGCCGCCGATGGGCACCACCATGCGGTCTTCGAGCACGCGTAAAAGACGGGTCTGCAGGGCCAGCGGCATGTCGCCGATCTCGTCCAGCAATAGCGTGCCACCGTCGGCCTGCTGCAGCTTGCCGCGCATGCCCTCTTTGCGCGCCCCGGTAAAACTGCCGCCGCGATAGCCGAACAGCTCGCTCTCGATCAGGCTCTCGGGGATCGACGCACAGTTAAGCGCGACAAACGCCTTGCTGCTGCGTTGGCTGGCCTGGTGCACGGCTTTGGCGAAGGCCTCCTTGCCGCAACCGGTCTCGCCGCGCAGCAGCAATGGCACATCGCGTTCGAACACACGAACGGCCCGGCGAAAATCGTTCTGCAGGGCCGGATCGACCAGGCAGATACCACCGGGCTGCGAGGTTTTCGCCGGGGCAACAAACGGCGCCGCTGCCGGCGGCAGCGAACGCACCTGGCCGCGCAGACTGGCGAACAATACCCGGCCATCGCGGGTGCGTAATGGCCAACTGGTGTTGGCCTGGGCAGTGGCGCGGCTGAACAGCTCGTCCTGGGCACAATCGAAGAACATATCCACAGGCTTGCCGAGCACACCGCCACGGATGGTGCCCAGCAGGTTCAAGGCGCTCTGGTTGACCGCGCAGATCCGCCCGTCGCCATCAAAAGCCAGCAGCCCTTCGCTGAACATTCCTACCGATTCGGCCTGCAGATGAAAGCGCAGGAGGAACTGGTTATCGAAATAGCGCAAAAAGTAGCTGCTCTCGATCATCTTCGCCGAGAGGTTGACCAGCGCCATGGTGTGAAACTGGCTCTGGCGCGAAACATCAGCGCGGGCAGACGACACATCGAGCACCGCCAGCAACTCGCCGTGCGGGTCGAACACCGGGCTGGCCGAGCAGGTCAGGCCGGTATGACGGCCACGAAAGTGCTCATCCTGGTGGATGGTTACCGCCTGGCGCTCGACCAGGCAGGTGCCGATGCCGTTGGTACCTTCACGTGCCTCGCTCCAGTCGGCACCCAGCCACAGCCCGGCGCGCTCGAAGATGCGCCGTTCGGAAGGCGCGGTGACGCAATTGAGGATGACCCCGCGGGCATCGGTGAGCAGCACCGCATGGCCGGCACCGGACAGCTGCTGGTGCAGGCTGTTCATCTCGTTGCCGGCGATCTGCAATACCTGCTGCAAGCGCTCGCGGCTTTCCAGCACGCGGCCGTGCTCGAGCACGGTCGGGGCCATGCTCTGGGCCGGATCCAGGTGATAGTCCTCAAGGCAACGCAGCCAGGAACGGGCAATCGACGGATCGCTGCCGGGGCCCTGTGCCAGGGCCTTGCCCTGGGTCACGGTGAGGACTTGCCGGGCATGCCGGCTAAGGTGATTGCTCTGCACTTTTTATTGTTCTCCGCAGACGAGATAAGCCCAGCATCCTCCACCCGTCGGCGCAATGCAATGCTGGCTTGACCGCCGGGTCACGCTTTGTGTCAGCAACGGTACAAAGTGTCACCCAGGCTGTACCGGCGCCGCTACAGCGCCCTTCCTGCACCTGCGTAAAAAGCTGTCAAGCCCTTGATTTACCTGGGGTCGCCGACACTGGCCCAACCCTTGCTCTATGCTTTACATCCTCCCCAACAAGCACAATAGCCAGGAGAAACATCATGCGTTATGCACATCCCGGTACCGAAGGCGCCAAGGTTTCCTTCAAGAGCCGTTACGGGAACTACATCGGTGGCGAGTTCGTTGCCCCAGTCAAAGGCCAGTACTTCGAAAACACCTCGCCGGTGAACGGCCAGCTGATCGCCGAATTCCCCCGCTCGACTGCCGAAGACATCGAAAAAGCCCTGGATGCCGCCCACGCCGCCGCTGATGCCTGGGGCACAACCTCGGTGCAGGCACGTTCGCTGATCCTGCTGAAAATCGCCGACCGTATCGAACAGAACCTCGAACTGCTGGCCATCACCGAAACCTGGGACAACGGCAAGGCCATCCGCGAAACCCTCAACGCTGACATCCCGCTGGCTGCCGACCATTTCCGCTACTTCGCCGGTTGCCTGCGCGCCCAGGAAGGCAGCGCCGCCGAAATCGACGGCAACACCGTTGCCTACCACATCCATGAACCACTGGGTGTGGTCGGCCAGATCATCCCGTGGAACTTCCCGATCCTGATGGCCGCGTGGAAACTCGCCCCGGCCCTGGCCGCCGGCAACTGCGTGGTACTCAAGCCGGCCGAGCAAACCCCGCTGGGTATCAGCGTACTGCTGGAGGTGATCGGCGACCTGCTGCCGCCTGGCGTGCTCAACGTGGTGCAAGGTTATGGCCGCGAAGCCGGTGAAGCCCTTGCCACCAGCAAGCGCATCGCCAAGATCGCCTTTACCGGCTCTACCCCGGTCGGTTCGCACATCATGAAATGCGCCGCCGAGAACATCATTCCGTCAACCGTCGAGTTGGGCGGCAAGTCGCCGAACATCTTCTTCGAAGACATCATGCAGGCCGAGCAGAGCTTCATCGAGAAAGCCGCCGAAGGCCTGGTGCTGGCATTCTTCAACCAGGGCGAAGTGTGCACCTGCCCATCGCGAGCACTGGTGCAGGAGTCGATCTACCCGGCGTTCATGCAAGAGGTGATGAAGAAGATCAAGCAGATCAAGCGCGGCGACCCGCTGGACACCGACACCATGGTCGGCGCCCAGGCCTCCGAGCAACAGTTCGACAAGATCCTCTCGTACCTGGAAATCGCCGAGAAGGAAGGCGCCGAACTGCTCACCGGCGGCAAGGTGGAAAAACTCGAAGGCAGCCTCTCGACCGGCTATTACATCCAGCCGACCCTGCTCAAGGGCACCAACCAGATGCGCGTGTTCCAGGAAGAAATCTTTGGCCCGGTGGTGAGCATCACCACCTTCAAGGACGAAGCCGAAGCCCTGGCGATTGCCAACGACACCGAGTTCGGCCTCGGCGCCGGAGTCTGGACCCGCGACATAAACCGCGCCTACCGCATGGGCCGCGGCATCAAGGCCGGTCGCGTCTGGACCAACTGCTACCACCTGTACCCGGCCCACGCCGCGTTCGGTGGCTACAAGAAGTCCGGTGTCGGCCGTGAAACCCACAAGATGATGCTCGATCACTACCAGCAAACCAAAAACCTGCTGGTCAGCTACGACATCAACCCGCTGGGCTTCTTCTAAACGAGATACAGCGCGGCTTCGAACCGGGGCCGCGCTGGCTCGCTTCCTGCAAGACCATCACCAGACAAACCGGCACCCGCCGGTATTGATAAAAACAACAGGTGAATCCTATGCCAAGCGATCATACCGGCAGCGTGCCGGCAGGCTCTTCTGTCGACTTCGAAAAGGTCGGCTCCGACTATTTCCAACAACGTGAACTGAAAAAGGGCGCCGCCGGCTGGGTATTGCTGGTGGGCCTGGGCGTTGCCTACGTGATTTCCGGCGACTATGCCGGCTGGAACTTCGGCCTGGCCCAGGGTGGCTGGGGCGGCATGTTCCTCGCCACCTTGCTGATGGCGACCATGTACCTGTGCATGTGCTTCTCGCTGGCCGAGCTGTCGTCGATGATCCCTACCGCCGGTGGTGGCTACGGTTTTGCCCGCAGCGCCTTCGGGCCCTGGGGCGGGTTTCTCACCGGCACGGCGATCCTCATCGAATACGCGATTGCCCCGGCGGCCATTGCCGTGTTCATCGGCGCCTACTGCCAGTCGCTGTTCGGCATCGGCGGCTGGATGATCTACCTGGCCTTCTACATCATCTTCATCGGCATCCACATTTTTGGGGTCGGTGAAGCGCTCAAGCTGATGTTCATCATCACCGCCGTGGCCGCCATTGCCCTGGGCGTGTTCCTGGTGGCGATGGTGCCGCACTTCGACGTCAACAACCTGTTCGATATAGCCCAGACCGACGCCGTCGGCGCCAGCAGCTTCCTGCCGTTCGGCTATGTCGGGGTATGGGCGGCGATCCCTTACGCGATCTGGTTCTTCCTCGCCGTCGAAGGTGTGCCGCTGGCTGCCGAAGAAACCAAGAACCCCAAGCGCGACCTGCCCCGCGGCCTGATCGGCGCCATGCTGGTGTTGCTGGCCTTTGCCCTGCTGATCCTGGTGGTCGGCCCGGGTGGTGCCGGTGCCGAGGCGCTCAAAGCCTCCGGTAACCCGTTGGTGGAGGCGCTGTCGAAAGCCTACGGCGGTTCGACCTGGATGGGCGGTTTCGTCAACCTGGTGGGCCTGGCCGGCCTGATCGCCAGCTTTTTCTCGATTATCTACGCCTATTCGCGGCAGATTTTTGCTTTGTCGCGTGCCGGCTACTTGCCACGCAAGCTCTCGGAAACCAACAAGAGCAAAGCGCCGGTACTGGCCCTGGTGATCCCCGGGATCATCGGCTTTGGCCTGTCGCTGACCGGCCAGGGCGACCTGCTGATCCTGGTCGCGGTGTTCGGCGCTACGCTGTCTTATGTACTGATGATGGCCGCGCACATCACCCTGCGCATCCGTCGGCCAAAAATGGAGCGGCCGTATCGCACCCCGGGCGGCATCTTCACTTCGGGCGTGGCCCTGGTGCTGGCCTGCATCGCGGTGGTGGCCGGCTTTCTGGTCGACCCACGGGTAGTGATTGGCGCCGCGGCGATTTATGCGGTATTGATTGCCTACTTTGCTTTCTACAGCCGGCACCACCTGGTCGCCGGGACCCCGGAAGAAGAATTCGCCGCGATCCAGAAGGCCGAAGAGGCCCTGCACTGATCAACGCCACCTACGCCGCAGGCCAGCCCTGCGGCGTTCTGGAGAGTCTGTATGGCAAGTTTTGTTCACACGGCAGGCAACCAGACCTACCGTTTCGACAGCCTCAAGGAAGTCATGGCCAAGGCCAGCCCGGCGCGTTCGGGTGACTTTCTCGCCGGTGTCGCCGCCAGCAACGACGGCGAACGGGTGGCGGCGCAGATGGCCCTGGCCGACATCCCGCTCAAGCATTTTCTGACTGAAGCGCTGATCCCCTACGAAGACGATGAAGTCACCCGGCTGATCATCGACACCCATGATGCCAATGCCTTTGCCGCCGTCAGCCACCTGACCGTCGGCGGGCTGCGTGACTGGCTACTCAGCGAAGCCGCCGATGAAGACACCCTGCGTGCCCTGGCCCCGGGCCTGACTCCGGAAATGGCTGCGGCCGTGTCGAAAATCATGCGCGTGCAGGACCTGGTGCTGGTGGCGCAGAAGATCCGCGTGGTCACCCGCTTTCGCGGCACCATGGGCCTGCGCGGGCGGCTTTCGACCCGCCTGCAACCCAACCACCCCACCGACGAGCCGGCCGGGATTGCCGCGAGCATTCTCGACGGGCTGCTCTACGGCAATGGCGATGCGATGATCGGCATCAACCCGGCCACCGACAGCATTGCCTCGATCTGCGCCCTGCTGGAGATGCTCGACGCCATTATCCAGCGCTATGACATCCCCACCCAGGCCTGTGTGCTGACCCACGTCACCACCTCGATCGAGGCGATCAACCGCGGCGTGCCGCTGGACCTGGTGTTCCAGTCGATTGCCGGCACCGAAGCGGCCAACGCCAGCTTCGGCATCAACCTCAATGTGCTCAAGGAGGGTTACGACGCTGGCCTGAGCCTCAACCGCGGCACCCTCGGGCAGAACCTGATGTACTTCGAGACCGGCCAGGGCAGCGCCCTCTCGGCCAACGCCCACCATGGCGTCGACCAGCAGACCTGCGAAACCCGCGCCTACGCCGTGGCCCGCCATTTCAAGCCGTTTCTGGTCAACACCGTGGTCGGTTTCATCGGCCCGGAGTACCTGTACAACGGCAAGCAGATCATTCGCGCCGGGCTTGAAGACCACTTCTGCGGCAAGTTGCTGGGCGTGCCCATGGGCTGCGACATCTGCTACACCAATCATGCCGAAGCCGACCAGGACGACATGGACATGCTCCTGACCCTGCTGGGTGTTGCCGGAATCAACTTCATCATGGGCATCCCCGGCTCCGACGACATCATGCTCAACTACCAGACCACTTCATTCCATGATGCGCTCTACGCCCGCCAAACCCTGGGCCTCAAGCCTGCGCCGGAGTTCGAAAGCTGGCTGGCGCGCATGGGCATCTTCACCCAGGCCGATGGCCGGGTGCGTTTCGGTGACAACCTGCCACCGGCCTTCCGCCAGGCCCTGGCGCAACTGGGATAAGCGAGTCGACTATGGCCAACACTCCCCAACACGACAACAGCGCCAACCCCTGGCTGGAACTGCGCCGCCTGACCCCGGCGCGCATCGCCCTGGGCCGCACCGGCACCAGCCTGCCAACCGGCGCCCAGCTGGACTTTCAGTTCGCCCACGCCCAGGCCCGCGATGCCGTGCACCTGGCCTTCGACCATGCCGGCCTGCGCCAGCAATTGAGCGAGCGCGGACGTGAAAGCCTGCTGCTGCACAGCGCCGCCGCCGATCGTCACAGCTACCTGCAACGCCCCGATCTGGGGCGCCGCCTGCACGAAGATTCAGCACAACGGCTGCGCGAACACGCCCAGGCCAACCCCGGCGGCGTCGATCTGGCCATCGTGGTTGCCGACGGTCTCTCGGCCCTGGCCGTGCATCGCCATACCCTGCCGTTTCTCGCCCGCCTGGAAGAACAGAGCGCCGCCGACGGCTGGTCGACATCACCGGTGGTGTTGGTCGAACAAGGCCGGGTGGCGGTGGCCGATGAAGTGGGCGAGCTGCTCGGGGCGAAAATGACCGTGATCCTGATCGGCGAACGCCCGGGCTTGAGCTCGCCGGACAGCCTCGGGCTGTACTTCACCTACAACCCCAAGGTCGGCCTCACCGACGCCTACCGCAACTGCATCTCCAACGTGCGCCTGGAAGGCCTGAGCTACGGCATGGCCGCCCACCGCCTGCTGTACCTGATGCGCGAGGCCTGTCGGCGGCAGTTGTCGGGGGTCAATCTGAAGGACGAAGCCCAGGTGCAAACCCTTGAGTCAGACACCGATACGCCGAAAAGCGGAAATTTCCTGTTGAGTAAACCTTGAGATCGTAGATTGCGCTTTCTAATTGCTTTCAGGCAGCATCTGCCAAGGCTGCCGGCGATTCGCCGCAAACTCCCATGGACCCTGAGGCCTGCTTATGCGAATCATCAAAGCAACCCTGGAACATCTGGACCTGCTTGCCCCGCTGTTCGTCAGATACCGCGAGTTCTACGGCCAGCTGCCTTATCCGGACTCCTCGCGCTCGTTCCTGGAAAAACGCCTGGAGCGTGGCGAGTCGATCATCTACCTGGCCCTGCCGGACGATGACGACAGCAAACTGATGGGCTTTTGCCAGCTCTACCCAAGCTTCTCGTCGCTGTCGCTCAAGCGCGTGTGGATTCTCAACGACATCTATGTCGCCGAAGACTCCCGGCGCATGCTGGTGGCCGACCACCTGATGCGCGAAGCCAAGAAGCTGGCCAAGGAAACCAACGCCGTGCGCCTGCGGGTATCGACCAGCAGCGACAACGAAGTGGCGATGAAAACCTACGAGTCCATCGGATTTCACGAAGACACCGAGTTCAAGAGCTACATCCTGCCTATCCACTCGGACTGATCCGGGCGCAACGGCAGGCGCGATGCCTGCCGTTCACATCCATTCGACATCCGCCGCTACAAACTGCGCAGGCACAATCTGTTCGTAGCCGTATAATGCGCCTCTTCATTGTGTGTGAAACTTTACCCATCTTCCGGGTAGCGACCGTCCGCATTCGCACTGCCAGCCATCGCAAGCCCGTCGCCCGGGTCAAGAACACAAGGTGCTGTACATGGATTTCAACCCGCTGGACCTTATTCTGCATCTCGACGCCTACCTGGACCTGTTGGTCAACAACTACGGCCCGTGGATCTACGCGATCCTGTTCCTGGTGATCTTTTGCGAGACCGGTCTGGTGGTCATGCCGTTCCTGCCGGGTGACTCCCTGCTGTTCATCGCCGGCGCCGTGGCCGCAGGCGGCGGTATGGACCCGGTGCTGCTCGGCGGCCTGCTGATGGCGGCGGCAATCCTGGGCGACAGCACCAATTACGTGATTGGCCGAACAGCAGGCGAACGCTTGTTCCGCAACCCCAACTCGAAGATCTTCCGCCGCGACTACCTGCAGCAGACCCACGACTTTTATGAGCGTCATGGCGGCAAGACCGTGACCCTGGCGCGCTTCCTGCCGATCCTGCGCACCTTTGCGCCGTTCGTCGCCGGCATCGCCAAAATGCACTACCCGCGTTTCCTCGGTTTCAGCGTCGCCGGCACCGTGCTCTGGGTAGGCGGCCTGGTCACCCTCGGCTACTTCTTCGGCAACGTGCCGTTCATCAAGCAGAACCTGTCGCTGATGATCGTCGCCATCATCCTGCTGTCGCTGGTGCCGATGATCATCGGCATCGTGCGCAGCCGCATGGGCCGCAACGAAGCCAAGGTTCACTAAGCCCGGTTTATGTGGTCGCTGAGCGCCTGGCGCCGTCGCCGTACCCTGGCCCGACACCCGCTCGACCCGCAGCGCTGGCAGCGGGTGCGCGAGCGCCTGCCGATGCTCGATGGCCTGAGCGACGAAGAAGACCAATGGCTGCGTGAAGCCTGCGTGTTGTTCCTCGATAGCAAGCACCTGACTGCCCTGCCCGGGGTCGAACTGGACGGCGAGCAGCGGCTGTTTCTTGCCGCCCAGGCGCAACTGCCGCTGCTGCACCTGGGCGAGCTGAACTGGTACCAGGGTTTTCACGAAATCATCCTCTACCCCGACGACTTCGTAAGCCCCCAGCGCCATCGCGACGCCAGCGGCATCGAACACGAATGGGACGGCGAGCACAGCGGCGAAGCCTGGCAGCAGGGCCCGGTGATCCTGGCCTGGCCTGGCGTGCTGGCCAGTGGCGGCTGGGAAGGCTACAACCTGGTGATCCACGAACTGGCGCACAAGCTCGACATGCTCAATGGCGATGCCAACGGCCTGCCGCCGCTGCACAGCGACCTGCGCGTCAGCGACTGGGCCCAGGTCATGCAAGCGGCCTTTGACGACCTCAACGCCCAGCTCGACCGCAACCCCGACGCCGAAACCGCCATCGACCCCTATGCCGCGGAAAACCCGGCAGAATTCTTCGCCGTCACCTGCGAATACTTCTTCAGCGCCCCGGACCTGCTCAACGACGCCTACCCCGCGGTGTACCAGCAATTGCGCGGCTTCTACCGCCAGGACCCGCTGGCCCGCCTGCAGCAGTTGCAGCGCCACCACCCGCATTACCAGGACGCGCAGGACTGAGCCTGCCGGACATCCGCCCGGGCGTGGCAAGCGCGCTGGAATGTGCCTATAATCGCGACCAATTTTTGGCCAAACATGGGGGCACTGCCCAATGAGCTACAGCAAGATTCCGGCTGGCAAAGACCTGCCGAACGACATCTACGTCGCCATCGAGATTCCAGCCAACCACGCGCCGATCAAATACGAGATCGACAAGGACAGCGACTGCCTGTTCGTTGACCGTTTCATGGCTACCCCGATGTTCTACCCGGCCAACTACGGCTACATCCCCAACACCCTGGCCGACGACGGTGACCCCCTCGACGTGCTGGTTGTTACCCCGTACCCGGTAGCGCCAGGCTCGGTCATCCGCGCCCGTCCGGTCGGCATCCTGAACATGACCGACGACGGCGGCGGCGACGCCAAAGTCATCGCCGTACCGCACGACAAACTGTCGCAACTGTACGTCGACGTCAAAGAATACACCGACCTGCCAGCCCTGCTGATCCAGCAGATCGAGCACTTCTTCGCGAACTACAAAGATCTCGAGAAAGGCAAGTGGGTCAAGATCGAAGGCTGGGATGGCGCTGACGCCGCCCGCGCTGCGATCACCAAGTCGGTTGCCGCTTACAAAGGCTAAGCAAGCGCTTGAGCAAAAAGCCCCGCACACGCGGGGCTTTTTGTTTCAGGGCAAGAACAACCCATCAAGGTAGGAGCGGCGGTGCGACGCCTCGACTTGTCCCGCGATAGCCGACTGTCAGCCACATCGCATCGCGGGGCAAGCCCGCTCCCACAGCAAAGACAGCTACCTTCTTAAGCCCTATTCATTCCCAAACCCACATCATCAACAATCGCCTTGGCGAGCCCGCTCAGATAAAAAGCGGCCCATATCATGTCGCCGTCTTCACGGCCAGCAGCTTGCTCAGCACATGCTCGACCAACGCCCTGGCCATCTCGGCCGAATGCAGCACATTCACCAGCATGCCCTGGCCGGGTTCGTTGGCATGGGCTCGGCAGAATTCGTCGGTGGTTTCATGGATACCGCGCAGCAGTTCGCTGGCATAGGCCAGGGAATCAGAAGGAATCAGGTCGCTGTGGATGGAGAAGTAGGGGGTGGTGATGTTGTTGCGAGATATATCGGAATACGGTGGGTCGGGGACGATCTTCTTCATGACGTACCTCCTATATCTATCAGGAGCTACCTCCGCATCCCTCTCACAGGATTAGGGTGGCAGCCGTACGCGGGGTGAGAGACCGGTAGACATAGGAAACCCGGCCAGACCGAGGTCTGCCCGCGCACAGCTGCCATAACTAGCTGCTTCTACTATCTACTCGAGCTCTCACACCCGGTCGCCAACGTAGCGACCCGAGGAAACTAACCCTGTAGCACCTTTATCACAACAGTGAAAAGGCAGCAGCGTGCGTAGGATAGTTCCGAACGTCATTCAAGTGGATTTTTTTGCCGAGAAACCTCCTACGCGAGCCTAAGCAACCACCTGTAATCCAGCCATTTTTCAGCCTTGAAAATGAACTTCGCGTTTATAGCCCCTGCTGTACGAGCCCACTACACTCGGGCCTCATGAATACATCCGGTGATCGTCTCAAAGCGCTCCTGAGCGAGTGCAACCTGTCCCCTTCCGACTTTGCCGCGCAGCGCAAGGTCACGCCGCAGCACGTCAACAACTGGTTCAAGCGCGGCGTGCCCCTCGCCCGGCTGGATGAAATCGCCGAACTGCTGTGCGTGCGCAGCCGCTGGCTGCGCAATGGCGAAGGCCCCAAGCACCCCAACCCCTTGCCGCGCCTCAACAGCCAGGCCGCCCGCCCCGGCGTCGAAGGCCCCGATGCCAGCGCGCTGGCGGCACACAGCTACAACGACATCCAGGTGCCGTTCTACAGCATCCAGACCCGCCAGCTAAAACCGGTCGAAGACCGTTACCTGCGCCTGCCGCTGCGTGCCCTCGACGCCGTCGGCGTCGACCCGGGCGATGCCCTGTGCCTGAGCATGCCCGGGCACAACATGAGCCCGCTGCTGCCACGCGGCACCACCCTGGCCGTCGACCGCAGCCTGACCCGGGTGGTCGAAGGCGAAATCTATGCCTTGCTGCACAACGGCCGCCTGCGCATAAACAGCCTCAGCCGCCGCGCCAACGGCGCCTTGCGCCTGCACAGCCAGGACAGCGACGAATATCCCACCGAAACCTACAGCCCGGCGCAACTGAAGACCCAGCATCTGGAAGTCCTGGGCTGGGTATTCTGGTGGGGCCACCTGCGCGACAGCCGCCCGGGCTGAGCACCGGCCAGTGATTTTTTGCTGGGCATCACCGGCCAATCCCAGTATGCTACGCCGCACATTTAGCCCGACGGCCCAGCCCGTCCGCGGCCCTGGCGCGGCACTCCACAGCTTGCCCGCCACCTCCCGGCCCCAGCGCCGGAGCAACGATTTTAAGGCGGTTGCGGCTTACCAAAAATTAGCCAAGCCCGTCCCCGGAAGCCGGCCACAAGCCGGCTTTTTAATGCCTGAAATCCAAGCAAAATAAGGGCCTTATACAAAACGCTATTCTTGACCCACACTTTGACCCACACTCAAACACTGGGTTGGTGCCAAAGCCCGATCGCTTCGCATTCGACGAACATGGTTGGTGTCGGCTATTCAACGTCGGAAGAAAAGCCCATCTGTATCATGCGTCGGGCTCAGGAGGCTGAGACTCTAGCCCCACCTCCCGCGCTACCGCCCTTATTTAAAGCAACACTCGAAAATGCCGCTTGTCAGCATCCGACGACTTGAGAATTCGGTACTCCATCCCACTGGCCACGGCAATTTGCTGGGCGAAGTCCTTTTTGGCCTGCACCACGGCATCTTCAATCTGGTTGTCGGCTTTCACCTCGACGATGACGTACTTTAGGCTGCCATCCGGCTCTTCACGCTGGAAGATGAAGTCAGGATAGTAGCTGCGCACGGTGCGTGAGTCCGGGTCGATGTACTGAATAAAGAAGTCGGACTGACCGTGTGTCAGCATTCCGGTGAAGTAGATCTTCCTCACCCGCTGTTCGCGCAGCAGGTCCCAAAAGAGCCAGTTCTCCGAGCCCGAATCGAAACAGTAGGTGTCGAGGTGGAAGCTCTTGGCGCGCTCCTCGTCCTTGATCTGCGCGTCGTTCATCCGGACGATCTTGTCCTTCGCTGCCGACACCTCGTAGTAGCCGGTAGCAGGCGCTTTGATCAGGTCGACCTCGTACTCGTCCTTCTTCTCATACTCGTCAAGATCAAACAGCAGACGGAAAAGGCGTGGGATGATCTCGTCGTAGAGCAGTTCGTTGAACTCGTTGGTGATGGCCACCAGTTCGTCGGTGCCTTCGCTGGTCGCGTCGAGTATCTCCTCGATCTCTAAGGGGCTTCGATTCAGATAGCGAGACACCTCGGCCACCAGCGAAAGCTGTGAGAAGGTACGTTTTTCCCGGCGTGAGGTCAGGTCGAAAGTTCGACTACCGGAGGCACGTGCCGCATCGGCAGCGGTCAATCCGTCTTGTTGCGTTTCGATCAGGCGGTACTTCTCGACCAGCGTATTCCAGCTTTCCTTGTCGGCGCGGTCGATGCCCAGCGTCTGACCAGGTACCAGTACCTTCTCGCGCATCTGATAAAGCTTGCGTACACGCACCAGCTTGAGTTTTACAGGGGGCTCGACCACCCGCACTTCCACGCGTTCTTTGTCCGTTCCGATTTTCTGCAGCTCGTTGGCACTGATGTGGAAGTTTTGCTGCAGCTCGTCGTTGAGCGTGTTGAGGTTGGACTCCGAGAGAAAAACGTGGCCGGTGTGTTGCGCTTGGCCAATGGCACGCAGACAGCGCATCGTAGCCTGTAGCACAAACACCTTTGACTTGGGTTCGCGGAACAGCCCCACGCCAAACAGAGAGCGACAGTTCCAGCCTTCGCGCCCCTTGTTGACCAGCAGGATGAACTGTTTCTCCGAGCCTTCAGTGTCCAGCCGGTTGAACTCGCGGATGTCGTCATTGGTTGTGATTTTGCTATCGCCCACGTTGACTAGGATGCGCGAGGTCGGGATGCCATGCCTGAGCAGCGCCCGCTCCACGGCTGGCTTCAGCTCGCCAGTCAACTCCTCTACAGTGGAAGCGAAGAATGCCAGCTTCGGGGAAAGTCCTTCGGGTCGCAACCCGTCCGTTTCCTTTAGAAAGTTCTCGATGGCGATGTCGACAAACTCGTCGGTGCGCGTATTTGCGTAGCCGTGCAGTGTCACCTTCTTGAGGAAGCTCTTATCGATGGCTTCCTTTAGGCCGTAGGCGTAGACCACCTCGGGCAACACTTCGCGCCCCACATACGGCGTGCCTGTGTAGTTATAACAGGCCACCACTCGTGTGCCCGCCGCGTTCAGACTGGCGGCGAGGATGTCGATGGTGGTGCGCAAACTGGTGTCGGTTTCTTTCGCACCCACGCCCATGTCCTTGGCTAAAGCCTTGCCAAAGGCGTGATGGGCCTCGTCCACAAAGATACCGAGCTGTTCCAAACGGCGTAGTTTCTCGAAGCGCTGGTTAGTGGTTAGTTCGCCTACTTCTTCCGGTTGATCGAAGCTGTAGAGATCTGCGGCATCCGCATAGACACCGGAAGCAGCGAAGGTTTCGCCGCTCGCGCCGAACAGCTTGGCGGCAGGCGTCTTCTCCTTATGCTGGCGCTTGAGGATGATCTTCTGCGTATTGGAGACGATGATGTTGAAACGCGAGCGATCCAACGTGTCCAGCGAGGTTCCCGCTTCTTCGAGGAAGTGAAAGCGCAGGTGCGTGGTCAGGAAGTGGACATACTCCGGCGGCACCACATGGGCTAGGTCAAAGGACTCGATTTCCTTCAACGATTGCAACACAGTCTTATCCGGCGCGAAAACCAAGGCGTTGTGGCAGTAGCGTGCGTCCTTCTCGAATTTGTTGCCGAGCAGGAACTCGTAGAAGATGCAGGTCGCCATCAGGATGGTTTTACCAGTACCCATCGTCAGCGCGAAGATGTAGTTCGGGTAGGTGCGCGAGTTCTTGCGCATTGCCGCGAACACGGCCTTGTACTGATCCTGCGTAATCTTGTCGAAGAGGCCCACTTGGCCCCCACCACCCGACACCACACCTCCTTCGGCGCGGTCGGCAAAACGGCCTTGCTTCTGGAACCATTGCTGGAAGATTTCTTCGACTTTGGCGTTGCCGAGGAACTCTTTCAGGAAGATGTAGGTTTCCAGCGCCTCGAACTGCGGCTGACGCAGGAAAGCTTTGGGGTTTCGCTCCGGGTTGTTAAAGTCGAGAAACTTGCGCGTCAGCTCCTTATAGTGCTGGCGGATCGCGCCCCGGTTGCCTTGGTAAAATTGCCAGAGGAACTGGAAGAAGGCGAAGTCGAGCGACGCGCTTGCCGCTTTGGCTACACGCTTAGTCGCCATGGCTCACGCTCCCTTCCCAGGATTCCGAAAGCAGGTCAGTGATCTTCACGCGAATGGTGCCAGCTTCCTCCGGCACTTTGTAAGCGCCTTTGACCAGAACGTTCTTGCCGGGGATGTCCACTACTGCGGGTTGCAACACTGCGCCATCGTAATTCCAGTCGATCAACACCGACTCGACCATCTCCTTCCAATCCTCGACATTTTCTTTCTGTCGCGAGAGCTTTTGCAGCAGGTTCATCGGGTAGAAGCGCTCGACCACTAATTCGCCGTTCTTGATGGAGACCTTAGCCTGCGACTCACGCTTGAATTCTAGATTGGCCTTGTCGCGCAGGATGTCCACCACTTCCACGTCGATCTTGAATGGTTTAGCGGCCAGCTCCAGTCTCGCGGCCAAGTCCGACTCATGGCCCATGCAGACGAGGGTGATCTTCTCGACTGGGCGATTCGGGGACTCGTTTTGTTTGCGCTCCCAAGCTTTGTAGTCAAAACCTGCGACCAACTCGTTCAGGTCTGCGCGCGTAGCGATGCGGTTGACCGGCATGATCTTCACCATGCGGCCGTCCTTTTCGCCGTCGAACACAGTACTGAACTCCAGCCTCTGTACTTCCAGTGCCTCGATCAACAGCTCCTTGGCCTGAACAGGATTGCGGAAAATGTCGTAGTGATTGACGTTATGTAGTTCAAAGCCGGTAAAGTGCTTGGCTTCATGAATCGGCATCTGACTCAAATTTCCGGAAACGCTAATCAGGCGCTTTGCCGTCGTCTGTATGGCACCCAGGTTAATGTCCGCGCCGATAAAGCGACGGCCAAGGCGCATCGCGGCCTCTAGAGTCGTGCCCGAGCCCATGAAGCAATCAAACACGAGCGAGCCGGCATCTGAGGACGCTTTGATGATGCGGTCCATTAGATCAATGGGTTTTTGGGTGGGGTAGTCGAGTCGGTCACTCGCCTGCGAGTTGACCGGGAAGATGTCCGTCCACACCGAATCCAGCGGACGACCATCCGACTCATCCAAGTAGCGAATCAGTTGTGGTCGCTTGGTTTTGACATTCGGATACCAAATTCGGCCTTGTGCATCTAGTTCAGCCATCTTCTCTTGGCTGTATCTCCAACCATTTGCTGGCGGTGGAAACCCCTTCCACTCATACGTCATGTTGGGCCGCGGATTCGGGCTGGTGATGTTATCCAACCGGTACTTGCGCCCTTCCTTATCGACGCTGCTGTACTTGCTTTTAAGGTACGCCTCACTGTGCTCGGTGAACTGCTTGTGCCAAGTGAATGATTCGGTCTTGGTGTAAAAGAAAATCGTATCGTGAACATGGTTGTAGGTGCTGGAGTCAGCTCGTGCACTTGTTCGCTTCCAGATTATCTCGTTCCGGAAATTCCCCACGCCAAACACCTCATCCATCAGGCACTTGATGTAGTGCCCACGGTTAGCGTCGCAATGGACATAGATTGAGCCGCTGTCCGTCAACAGTTCGCGCAGCAGCACCAGCCGCTCATACAGAAACTGTAGGTATTCGTCGTTGTTCCAAATATCGCCGTACTGTTTTTCCTCGAACGAACTTTGGTCACCCTCTGCCGAGCCGCCCTTGAGGCTGATACGCTTCTTGTAATCCGCCTTCGAATCAAATGGCGGATCGATGTAGATCAGATCAACCTTGCCTCGGAATTCCTTCAGCAGGTGACTCATCACTTGCAGGTTATCGCCCCAGAAGATCTTGTTGCGCCAGCCACCCACTTCTTCGCCGTGGACTTCCTTCAACTGCGCCGGGTAATACTGGGTGGAGGTGAACGGGCGCTTACCGCGCCAGTTGAGCATCGGGTAACCCTTTATCGGCCCAAACTCATATTTATCGACGTTGGTAGTGCCTCCGTCGGGTGTGGTCAGTTGCAGGCTGGCCTGCGAAAGAGGGTTATCACTCATTTGTCGTTGTTCCTAAATTTCCAATTCTTGTTATCGCAGTAGGCACGGATGTCGCAGCTCTGACACAGCTTGGTCGGGCGTGCTGCGATCTGGTAATCCTGCCGTTCGATGCGTGCGACGATGTCGTCGAAGCGTGCGATGGTTTTTCCGATGGAGCGGTCGTCCTTGGTAAACGACACATAGGGGTTGCCGCCGTCTTCGCCGGTGTAATAAAGATGCATCCGACTAACCTTCTGGCCGGTGCGTTCTTCTACCAAGTGAGCGTAAACCTCCAGCTGGTGCTGGTACTGGCGCAGGCGATCCCGATCTTTCTCCATGTCGGGCTTTTTCTCCGACTTGAAGTCTACGATCTCTACTGTGTCGTTCTCGCCCCGAATTAGGTCGACGCTGCCCTTTAAGATGTAATGCTCCTTGATGAGCGAGATTTCTACTTCCGCTTCCTTGATGCGATCCCAGTGTTTGTTCTCGCGCTCGTAGTAACGCAGTACGTGCAGCAGCGCTGCTTGTTGCGAGGAGGGCGCAAGGTAGACTCGCTCCTTTCTCGATAGCATGGCGTAGTTCGTCGAAAACCAGCCTTCGATGCAATCAAAGGTTATGGTGGATTCTTCGCCTCGTAGCACAGTCTTGTGAATATCCTCGATGGTTTGGTGCACAAGCGTACCGAACAGCATCGGGCTTTCGCGGATCGGTGTGAACTCCAAATCCTTGAAGAAGCGATACTGTTCCGCGCAGTTCTCGAAAACGGTGATGTGCGACGTAAAGGAGTATTCGCGCTTGAGGTTGATCTGCTTCACAGCCTCGAAGGTGAGCGCAGCGAGATTCACATCTCGCCAACTGGGCAGCTCATAGAACAACCGTTCAAAGTATTTTGACGGCGACTTGCCGTGTCCTTGCTTCTCCTGCGCGGCCAGCACCAGCAGGTTCTGCGCGCGCGAGAAGGCGGTGTAAAACAGTCGCCGAAAGTCGAAATTCTTTATGTGGTCGAGCGGCTCGAAGCGCTCTTTGGAAAGGTAACCGCCATCTTCCAGCAATACGTCGAGCGCGCTGTATTGCTTGCGAGGCACCGCTTCCAGCGAACCGCATACCACCACCGGAAACTCCAACCCTTTTGACTGGTGAGTGGTGAGGAAGGAGACGCACCCCTTGGGCGCGTACTCAGCCTCATCCTCGTATTCGCCGATGCCGCCGTCATGCAAAAAGCGCAGGAACTGGTTGAACAGATCACGCAGATTCTTTTCCAACCACTCGGGGTTGAGCACGCTGACAAAGTGCAGGTACTCGAACTTGGTAAGCAGCTTGGAGAAGGTGCCTAAATTGCGCGCCGCGCGCCCCTTATCCACGCCTTGTAAGGCCTCATCGGTGAGGAATCGCGAGAACAGCGGGAATTGCAGCAGTTGATAGAACAAGCTGGAAAAAGCGTAGTCGGTGTTCTTCGTTAGCAGAGCGTGGCGCTTTGCCAGAGGGCGCGCCCAGTCAAGCAGCGCCTTGTTCTCAGATTTGCGAAGCTCGTCAATGAAGGGTTTGAAACAAAGCTGATCGTAGTAGTCCCAAATGGGCAGCGTGACACCCTCAGCCCACGCTCTTACCTTGGGAAACTGCGGGAATAGGAAGATCAGCGCGCCAATCATCAAACGGATTTCCTCGCGCCCAAAGAACATGTTCGAGCGAGGCGAGAACACCGGCACGCCTTGGGTTTCAAGGAAGCGCGCCAGCGCGACTACCTTGTCATTCTTAACAGAGCGAAACAGAAAGGCTACCTGATTCCAGTCCGCAAGTTGGCCCGAGTCCTTGAGACCGTAGAGAAAGGCCAACACCTCGGCATGCCAGTTGGTAGTTTCGCCGCTGTCATCCTTGGCAGCCAGCCGCACTGCCGTGGGCAGGTCGGGGAAGTCGTCCTCGCGGGGGACGATCTGCTTGGCAAAGCGAAAGACATGGGTGCCGTCGCCCCAAATCTGCTCCTTCATCCACTCGTTATAGAAACGGATGATGTCCGGGTGAGAGCGGTAGTTGACGGTGAGCTTGACCTGCTTGCACTGGCCGCTGTCGAACAGCTTCGGGAACTCCAAAATGTTACGGATGGTGGCCCCGCGAAAGCGGTACAAGCCCTGGTCGTCGTCTCCCACTACACACAGATTGCGGCGCTCGCCCGCCAGCAACAGAAGAATGCGTTCCTGAATAGTGTTGGTGTCTTGGTACTCGTCCACCATCAGGTGAGTGAGCTTCTCGCGCAGTTGCGCCAGCACTTCAGGGCGTTTTTCCAGCAATTGCAGCGCCTCGTACTGGATGCCGGAGAAATCCAGCGAGTTGTGCTCGCTGAGAAGTTCCTGGTACTTGGCAAAGCAGGTAGCCAGCGCGCGGATTTCTACTTCCGGTGCCGCCGCGAGAGTCGCCGTACTGAGCGCCTCCTCACTGACTTTATTGAGCCACTTGAGCAAATTCTCCGACTGAGCCCAGCGCCCCGTCTTGTCATCACCTATCACGAGTTGGGCATCGGGCAGTTCACGGAAGCCCTTGATGTGCTGGTAGAGGAAGTACTGCTGGTCGAACTGGTCGAATAGCGTGAAGCTGCGCTTAAGCCGGGTGAATTCGCGGTAATCCTCCAGCAACCGCAGGCAGATGGCGTGAAAGGTTCCGAGGTACATTTCGTTGAGGTTGAACTGGATGTCCAGCTCGGCCAGCCGGTTGGAGATGCGAGTGGTCAGCTCTCGCGCGGCCTTGTCAGTGAAGGTGACGACCAGCAGCGATTCGGGTGCGATGCCTTTGTGGGTGATGAGGTAGACGATGCGCTCAACCAGCGTGAAGGTCTTGCCAGATCCGGGCCCGGCGATGATGAGCACTGGGCCATCGGTGGTCAGGATGGCTTCAAGTTGCTGGGGGTTGGCCTTTGACTCGAGGACGGAGGCACTGGCGCTGGAGGTCATTCAGTGCCCTCGTCGTCTACCATCGCCTTGCCAATGCGACTGGCAATCCAGTTATCTAGATCGCTGCGCCGAAAGCGCCAAGTGCCGCCGAGCTTGAACGCCGGGAGCTTGCCACTGGCGGCCAGGCGGTAGACCGTGCGCTTGCCTGCCTTCAAAAAGGCAGAAACCTCATCAATCGTGAGGATCTCGTCTGGCTGGTCGCTCATCGGCTTTCCCATTTCATTTGCGGAGTGCTTAGTTTACTGCCATATCTTGTCATTTTATTTCTTGATTGTGCAGACTTGAGCAAACTTGGCATCGGAAAGGTGCCTGACCGAGAGGGAACAACGGTGACATCGAACTACGAGGCAATTTGCGAGGAAAACCGGGAGAGCTACGGTACCAAGGGAGCTCAAAAGTCGGGGAAGTTGGCCGCGGGCCTGTACGACGACCGCACGCACTTTATCTTCGAACTGCTGCAAAATGCCGAGGATGCCCTCGGCAGGCGCGGCGAGTGGTGCGGATCACGCAAGGTTGCGTTCTCCCTGAACCCGGATCGCCTGACGCTCTCGCACTTCGGCAAGCCGTTCGACGAGGCTGATGTCCGAAGCGTCTGCGACATTGCCGAGAGCACTAAAAACGAGTCCTCGATTGGCCGATTTGGCCTTGGCTTCAAGTCGGTTTACACCGTCACCGATCTGCCGGAGATTCACTCTGGTGATGAGGACTTCGCCATCGAGAACTACGTCTTTCCCAAGCGAATGACACGTTTGGCGCGCGCGGCGGACGAGACGCAGATCATCTTGCCCCTGAAACCAGAGGACACTAGCGCAGCCCAGGACATCACGGCAGGGTTTCGCCACTTAGGACCAGGCGCGCTGCTCTTCCTGCGTCACATCGACGAAATCAACTGGAGCGTCGAAGGCGGCGCCTCCGGGTTCTACTTGCGTAACAGCCCGGAAACGCTTGGGGCCAATGTTCAGCGCATCACAGTGATCGGTAACGAGGATGATCGCCCCGAAGTCGATCAGAACTGGCTGGTGTTCCATCGCGACGTGTTTTCTGCTGAACAGCAAAAGATCGGACGAGTAGAAATCGCCTTCTCGCTGACCACAGTGAAGGACGCTCCCGGCCGCTGGGCAGTGCAGCCACTGGCCAAATCACCATTGGTTGTGTTCTTCCCGACCGTGGTTGAAAGCCACCTTGGCTTCCTCGTGCAGGGGCCGTACCGCACCACGCCCAGCCGCGACAACATTCCGCCTGGCGAGCCGTGGAACCAACATCTGGTCAAGGAAACGTCCAGCTTGCTGGTGGAGGCGATGCGCTGGATGCGGGACAAGGCGATGCTGGATGTATCGGCGCTTCGGTGTCTTCCACTTGACCGCGAGAAGTTCCCACAAGACTCGCGGTTCGCGCCGATGTTCGATGCCGTCCAGCAGGCATTTCAGAAGGAAGCGCTGCTTCCGACCTTCGACGGCGGGCATATTAGCGCCGATCAGGCCAAGCTGGCGCGTACACAAGAGTTGCGCGAGCTGTTCAGCCCAGAGCAGGTTGCGGCACTGTTCGACTCGGAGGTCGCAGCTTGGTTGTCTGGCGACATCACTCAGGACAAGGCACCCGAGATTCGCCAGTACCTGATGCGCGAACTCGACATCGACGAGATCACACCAACAAAGTTGGTGCCAAGCCTGAGCCAGTCATTCCTTGAGACTCAACCTGATGAGTGGGTATTGCGGCTGTACGAATTCCTGAACGGCCAGGGGAAGGCTCTGAGTCGCCACCTCGACAGCGTTCCGCTCATCCGCCTTGATGATGGCAGCCACGTTGTCGCCCACGAGAACGGGAAAGCCAAAGCATTCTTGCCAAGCGCCATTGCCACCAGCTTCCCGACGATGCGCCCCGCGGTGTGCGCGACACCCGAGGCGCGCCTGTTCCTGAGTTCGCTAGGGATCACCGAACCCAACCCGGTTGATGACGTGATCTGGAACCTCCTGCCGAAGTACCAGCAGGAAGAAGTGAATGTGGACGACGATGTCTACGCTGCTGACATCGAACGCATCCGTACTGCCTTCAACACCGATTCGGCCAGTCAGAAGGAGAAGCTCCGCTCAGTCCTGCGCGATACCAACTTTGTAATGGTGGTCAACACTGGTGATGGTAAAACCTACGTCGCCAAGCCCGGAGACATCTATATCGCAACCGACCGCCTGCAGCAGCTCTTCTCCGGGGTGCAGGACATTCTGATCGTCGACAACGAATACGACTGCTTGCGCGGTGAAGACATCCGCGACCTGCTGGTGTCGTGTGGCGCAAGCCGCTATCTCATTCCTCAAGCAACACCGTCGGGGCTGGCGCATTCCGAAAAGGTGCAGATTCGCCGTGAAGCAGGCCTTGAGCGCGCGAAATGGGAAAGCCAACCAGAAGACTTCACTCTTCGGGGGCTGACGCAGCTGCTGGAGTTCTTACCCATGCTGAAACCCCAGGAGGCAGCAGCCAAAGTGAAGGTGCTGTGGGAGGCGTTAGCTGACCTTGAGGCGCGCGGCACTGCCGCGTTCTACGGTTCCTACAAATGGAGCTATTACCACGAGACAAAGACCGCCCGATTCGACGCAGCCTTCATTCGGACGCTAAATCAGGCCGCCTGGGTGCCGAACGCCGACGGCGAGCTCGTAACTCCGGCGCTCGTAGTATTCGAAACCCTTGGCTGGAAACCCAATTCTTTCCTGCTGACCAAGATTGCATTCAAGCCGCCGATCATCGATCAGTTAGCCAGAGAGGCAGGCATTGATCCGGCAATTCTCGATTTACTACGAAGAGACCCCTCTATCGTTGCTGAGCTGGTATCTCGCTTAAGCGCCAGTTCAACACCGGAACCCGAATCATCCACCGACCTCGAGCCTGAGGCCGACGAGCCATCCAACGGTGACGTTTACGACGATGCGAAAGACCTGTATGGCGACGACATGCCAGATATCCCGCCTGGAACACCTGATCCCGATGGTGGCGACGGCCAGGGCAATGGCGGGAGACGCGGCGGATCAGACCATACTAGTACTGGCACACCAAGCGGCAATGGCGGCGTTCAAGGTGGCTCAGGTGAGAACGGCGGATATGGCGGTAGAGGAGGTGGAACTGGCGGTGGTAAAAGAACGCCCGGACAGACCGGGGCGCGCCCCTTCATTTCGTACGTCGGCGCGCATCCATATGATGACGGCGCAGACCCCGATGGCCTCGATCAAGCAACGCGGATGCAGATCGAGGGGCACGGCATCGGCCTAATCATTGGCTTTGAGCCGACGTTGCGTCGCACGCCTGACGGCAATCCCGGCTTTGACCTTTACGAGGCTGACAGCAGTGGCAGGTACATTCGGTGGGTAGAAGTGAAGTCAATGACGGGCAGTCTGGAAAACCGTCCCGTGGGACTATCACGCACACAGTTCGAATGCGCCCGGGAAAAGGGTGATGCGTATTGGCTTTACGTGGTCGAACATGCGTCGAACCCGGAAAGAGCTCGCGTACTGAGAATTCAGAATCCCATCTCTCACGCTAAGACGTTCACGTTCGACCGGGGTTGGAGCGAAATCGCTCAAACGGGACTTCCAACTTGAACGATTGAAGAGCAAACCATTCGGACAGCATCTCCGAGAGATGCTTCCGAAAATGTGCAGAACCGTATGAAACCTTCGCCCTCGCCATCAACCTTGCGCTTGGAGTTGCAATGCCCGTCCCTACATACGACCAGTTCATTGAGCCACTACTGCGCTACCTGGCAGCTACACCCGAAGGCGCGACAGCACGTGACACCCATGAAGCTGCTGCCGGGGCTCTAAACCTGTCGGAAACACAACGGCAAGAGCTGATTGCAAGCGGACAGGCAACATACAAGAACCGTGCAGGATGGGCCCACGACCGCCTCAAACGCGCAGGCCTATCCACCAGCGCTAAACGAGGCTATTGGAAGCTAACTGATGCAGGCGTCACCTACGCCGCGCAGCATCCCCATCCCCTTACTAAAAACCAGATAGAACAGCTCGCTATCGGATTTATGGATGTAAAGCTCAGGGGTGTCTCTGACGCTATTCCGCTCGACGGACAAGAGCAGGTTGCTCACATAGCAAGCTCAGCCACTGTCAGCCCAGATGATCGGCTGGAGCAGGCATTGCGCGAGCTACGCGAGGCGACTGCAGCGAACCTACTAGACAGCCTTTTGCAAGTCAGCCCTAATCGCTTCGAAGTCATAGTGCTGGATGTATTGCACAGCCTGGGCTACGGCGCTAGCCGCAATGACTTGCAGCGCGTAGGCGGTAGCGGAGATGGCGGAATCGATGGAGTGATCTCGCTCGACAAGCTCGGACTGGAAAAGGTCTACGTCCAAGCCAAACGTTGGCAAGGTACGGTTGGCCGCCCCGAGCTGCAAGCCTTCTACGGCGCACTAGCCGGGCAAAAGGCGAAGCGCGGAGTATTTATTACCACCTCTGGATACACTGTCCAAGGCATCGACTTTGCTCGTTCAGTGGAGGGTATGGTGCTGGTAGATGGCAGTCGGCTTGTTAACCTGATGATGGATCATGAAGTTGGAGTTACGTCGCAACTACTCAAGTTGCCGAAACTGGATAGCGACTACTTCGATGAGGAGTGAGGCTAACAAATTGGCTCTAGCTTCGTATGCTCCACCAGCGGCAACTATGATGCGTCAGATGCCCAACGGCTCAGCCACGACCAGACGCTTACCGCGTACAGGCCTTGCCACCCGGCGCAATTCAAGCCAAAAATGAGTAGTCGCGAGACTACCAATAACCCATCAAACAAGGATTTAAGGTCAGTATGGATTACGCATCATGGTCGGAGAAAATGATCACCGAGCTGGTCAGCAAGGGCTTGGAAGAGGAATCGGTTTGCAAATCTTTCGAGGACGGCGGCATTGAGATCCGTGCCGCATACGAAAATCAAGAGCTGAACTTTGCAGGTGCAGTCTTCGTAAAGAAACTTGAGAAATATGATCTCGACCTGGAGCTGGCCTGGCAACGCGGCCAAGGACGATTGGATAGCGATCTTGCAGCTTCCTACCAAATTCCTAAGGAGGAGGCGAGGCAGCGTTTTATCCGGGGCTCGATGAAAAAAACGAAAATCCTGGGCTGGTTTCGCGGTGAAGAAGTAGACCTCAGCGCCTCCTTGAATTTCTGACTGCTCTGATGTGGCGGTGCGCTCTTAGGATCGCACTGCACCTCCTATCCAGTACAGCGATGAGCTGATGGCCCTGATCCAAGCGAGGGGTGTTCCGACACTCGCCCTAGAACCCAACGGCCAGTTTGAAATCAAGCATCTAGGCCATTACCTTGGAAAGTCAGAGCTCTTCAAGAAAACCATCGAACAGCAACTGGCCAAGTAGTACAGCATCTGCCGAAGGCCAAGCCCCCCGCATGGCTTTCGTCGTATATGAAAAGACAACACTCTTGACTTACGCTACGTCCACATGAAGTTATATCTTGCGTCAAAGTTGACCGCTCTCTTCGGGGAGAATATGAGTTCATAGCCTGATGTGCGGATGCTCTCGCATAAGTCAACAGACTCTTGGCAAACCTAGCTACGCAAGCTTGAATGCCAATTCAAAGCAATGGATCGCCACTGGCCCTGAACGGACTCTCAATTCTTATGCCTATCAGCATCTACTCACCTTCGAGCAGAAACCTCAAAAGCATCGACACCCAATTTGCCCTCCAGCAGGACGATTGGGACGACTACAGTTACAGAACCCTCTACCACCTGTACTACCGCCCGAGCGCCAGTAAACCGGACAAAGTTAAATACATCGGCGGTGTGAAAATTCTCAAGCGAGACCAAGAAACAGGCCCCCAGCTCATTCAGAAGCCTTTTACCCGTCTTGGTCGCGGATGGGTGTCAGTAGGCACATCACTTGATTACTACCAACGGCTGAATGAGATACCAATCAAGCACCGCGAAAAGATCATGTCTGCCTTGCAAGACGCCGTGGCGATCCCAGAACTGATCGAGGAGTTCCAGAATGAAACGGGATGGAAGACGTCGATCTTTCGAAACACGTCCAACTGGAATAAGTTTCTCTCCGACGCCCGTGTTCTCTACGAGGGGAATTTCAGCGCCCTGGTTGGAATGGAAGATTTTTCATTTCTCCCCAAAGGAGCCACCGAGTCCATTGATTTCAACTTTGAAGCCCCCGTCCCACCTGACTACTGTGGTTCATTTCGAAGAATCGGGCCTAGTCGCAAAAAGGTACTGCTGCCAGAGCGCATTGTTGTGTTGGTCGGACGCAATGGATCAGGCAAGAGCACTATCCTTTCGAGGCTAGCTCACTTGGCCTACGCCTCTCCTCAAGAGCGGAATAAGAAAGAACTTTTAGCAATGGGTGAGATTACGCCAGCGAGTATTGGTTTCATGCGAGTGGTCACCATATCCTACAGCGCGTTTGATAGCTTCGTCGTACCGGGACTGGCCGAAAAGGACTTGAACCAGATCGTTAAGGACATCGACAACGGTGACAGCCGCTTTGTGTTCTGCGGGCTTCGAGACATCGTTGGAGAGGTGAGTAAAGACTTGGCAAGAGCTGAGAGTAAGCCAGAAAGTGTCCGATCGAGGGTCTCGATGGATCGCCGGAGTTCCACTGAGCTTAAGCCTATTGACGCCCTTGCAAATGAGTTCATCAAACTCCTGAAGACCATCATAGAGAACAAGGATGAAAACCTGTTCAAAGCAGCGATTGAGCCGCTAATGACAGATCCGTCATTCCGGGATTTCACCGTTGAGCTTGATGAGCTTCTAAACAGTACCCGACTGGCGCGTAAATACTTCATGCAATGGAGTACCGGCCACAAAATCGCGTTGCACGTAATCGCATCATTGGTAGCTCATACCCGCCCACAATCCCTTGTGCTCTTTGACGAGCCGGAAACGCACCTGCATCCACCATTGATGGCGGCTCTGATGCATTCCGTACGTTTGATTTTGACCGAGGTGAACGCGTATTGCGTGGTTGCAACACATTCGCCTGTTCTTCTGCAAGAGACACTGGCCCGCCATGTCCGCTACGTCGAACGAAATGGTTCAACTCTAACGATTACTGCACCGACGCTCGAAACTTACGGGGAGAACATCGGCATCCTGACATATGACAGCTTCGGCCTGACGGCGGCCAGCACTGACTATCATGCCGCCCTAGATCTGCTGGCTGCAGAGTACGATACCCTCAAAGAGATCGACACCATATTTGAGTTCGGGCTCAGCGCTCAGGCTCGTGCCTATGTGTTGTCCAAGATGGCGAAACGCAGGCTGGCACGATGAGAAACCTCCCCCTCCCTCATCGCGAAACCTCCAGGGCAGATCTGATTGCATCCATCCGCCAGTACAACTATCGCGGCCCGCAAGGACATGCACTGTCTGAAATCGAAATATCAGAGCTGCTTGCCCTGTACGACCAATACGATGAAGACAGGGGGACAGCGAGCGAGTTGCTCAAAGGCTCCAACTTCCCTCAAACACTGATTGACGCACTGGACGCGGCCTATGAGAAAACCTACGAGACTCGATCGCTATACCCGCTGCGCGAACGACTCTTCAAGGGAATAGGCTTATGTCCTATCTGTGGAATTGGTCCGGTCTCCGAGCTCGATCACTTTCTCCCTCGCTCTCATTTCGCACCGCTCGCGATCTATGCTCGAAACCTCGTGCCGAGTTGCCACGATTGCAACCACATCAAACTTGCCGGTTTCGGGGGGCAAAGCGAAGAAGAGCTGGCATTTGTCCACGCCTATTTTGATGCACTGCCTGACTTCCAGTTTTTGGAGGCGCAAATAGACATCTCTGAAGGTGGGCTGGTTGCAACGTTCCAAGTGATACCAGAGGTTGCACTGGATGAAGGCATCAGTGATCGCCTTTCTAACCAAATGATTACGTTGAAACTCAACGAACGTTATGAAAAAGAATTGAACAACTACGTAATGTCCCACGCGACGGCGGTTCACCTTGAACACGCCAGAAAGGGTGAACGCGGCGTTAGGAAGCTTCTTCGCAACCAGGGAGCAATTGAGGCTGAAAGCTTCTACACCAACCACTGGCGACCTACCTTGTTGAGAGCGCTGGCAAACCACGACGAGTTCGTCGGCGGAGGTTTCGTGGAGATATTCAAGGTACCTCAGCGAATTCTAGATGAGCTCTTGGACGATTCTGACTGAGTGGCCAAGATCTGGGACGCACAGCGGTGAGCGTCCGGCAGACTCTCCTTCCGAACTTCAGCATTAAGGGCGGTGGTGTCCGCGTATTTTAAGCGGACTTGATCACCCTTATTCGCCAGGATTCCCATGCGCCAAAGCCCTTAATTACAGCCTGATACGCTGAGTAGCGCTGACGCGCTTCATGGACAATAAGGCTGTGTCTATCGACAACCTACCGGTCGAGAACCAGATACGGCCATGGGCACTCGTACGTTTGCGGGATCATTACGTTGCTGTAGACGGCCCGCGGCAATCATGAGCTCCGGTCGGCGCGCATGAATGGGCAGGATCAATATGCCTATCAAAAAGATGTGTTGAAGCGCCGACAGCGGGCCTGTGAGATCTGGTATTTGCCACCGCATCAAAGGATGCTGGCCTGAATTGCGCAAGGTGAGTTGAGCGGACGCTTACGGTCGTCCTACCCCAATTTGCTATTGGCGTTGACAGTTCGCATGGAGGCGGTGTATTTCTCGCGCGCGTACGCGCGTACTGGTACAAAAATCATCAAAGTTTCCACGCTGAAGGGCTCACGAAAATCATCCCTCCGTCTCAGAAACGCTTAGTCAATCGCTGAAGCCCGGTTCTGAAACTGAACCATGTCACGCTCCAGCTTCTCTTCGATAGCCAAGCGCACGAACTCTGATCGGTTGCCTTTCGCCAGGTGACCGCCGCCAAAGGGATAACCAATAAGCTCGTCAATGCTTTCCACTGTATCGCCCTCAACCGACACAATCAGTCGGATTTTTGGCTGATTCTTGAACAGACGATTCTTGCTCATCGCGTACTCCTCGATATGAACCTTTCACATTCCCCACAGCCGCATAATCCGAGATTGAGCGGCATCAGGGAAGACTCTGCTTTGCGCCGTTGCGCCGATGGTATTTGGCGCTGCGCCGTTGATGATTGGCGCACTGGCGCAAGCATCCTTATGCGCTGCGCTGATGCGCGGGGGGTTATAGGGGGTAGCGCGGCGCACTTTAAGCGCACGCAATCGGCACATTGTCGAGCTGATCTACCAGTGTCTCTGACAGCTCAACCAGCTCAAAGAGCTCACGGATTTTACGCTGGGGCGTCCTGTATTTGATGCGCCGTACGTGCCCGGTGCGGATCAACGCAGTAATGGCATTCGCCGCACGCTGACCGCCCGCCTTACCCCGGAAGATTCGGCTGTATTCTGGCAGTGATTGCAGCGCCTTCATTGCCGAGTGCGCGCCAGGGGTCAGGATGGCTGGCACCTTGATACCCGCGTCATTTGCTGCCGTAAAGACACGGATGATCTCAGCCTGGTCGAAGCTCTCAGTGGTTAGGCCATTACCTTGAGAACCCGCCTCAGGCACGGGAACGCCATCCACGAACAAAAAAGCCATAGGCTCAGCACGCGCGCTAAGGTTCGCCTTCTCATGTACGAGAAGAATGTGCCCATCCTGCTCCATAAGCGCCAAACGCGAGCGTGCGCTGTTGTGCCAGGCAGTCGAACCGCTGTAGTTGTTACCGCGTGCACCATCCTTGGCAGCGCTCTTATCGATATGCGCCAGCAGCACCACGGCAGCATTGTGCTTGCGGGCAATGTCGGCCAAACCACGCACAAACGCACGTACCATACGGCGGCTGTTTTCGTTCGCATCGAACGCATCAGAAGCGTTGTCGATCACGATCAACCCCGACCCATGAGCACCCGCTTCCAGCTCCCGGTATGCCTGGGTGAAAACGGGTTGCGCGCTGAAGCCATCTCCCTCTGTCATAAGAGCGGTGATGGTTTGCGTGCCGTCCAACAGGCGAAGGGAGGCAAGCACACGCTCTGCGGGCAGCCCGTACGCCTCAATGATACTGCGCAAGCGCAGACGCACGATGCTGGCTTCATCTTCCAAGCTAACGAACAGCACTGGGGATTGCTCGACTTCCTGACCTGCGAAGGGAAGACCGCATGCAACATGCGCGCTGATAGCCAATGCGAGGCTCGACTTACCGATACCGCCATGCCCCCCGAACAGAGTCACATGACGGAGAGGCATCAACGGTTTCACGGCATAGCGCACAACATCCGGGCTGGCGCTCATAACGTCGTCCAACTTCACCTCCAGCAACGCAAGGCGCGGCGGTGTTTCGGCGCTCCCGAGCTCTACCAGCTGACGAGCCAACTGGTCGACTCGTTCGTGTGCGAGTGCCAACCGTGCGGTGCTCTCTTTACTCAAGGCACCAGCCTTAGCCTCTGCCTTTGCAATCTCAATAATCAATGACTCAGAATCGCGTTCGCCTTCCAGCTTGAAGCGCCGGAACTTTTGCTGCTGGTCTTTGCTCATGTTCTCAGGAAACAGGTCTCGCGTAGCCAAGCCAACCGCGCCCAGTACGTCTTGGGTCTTGCAGCCGGCAAAACAGTGAACCAGTGCGCTGCCATCCCCGGCCCGCGACAGACTCAGGGATGGAGACTTGTCTTGATGTGCGGGGCATACAGCCATGAAGCTGTCGCCGTGCTGCTTGACGCCTTTCATACGCGAAAGCAGCACGCTGAGTGGTTCAACGTGGTTGTGAAGGGCGATTTTGTTCATGCTGCCTCCATGATCAGCCGATACAGAAGTGCTACAAACGTCAGCAGCACAGGCAGGCGGAGGGCGTACTCAAGGCCCGACAAGACGCCGATGAGGGTGATAAGCTGACCACGCGACGGGCTGCTCTGCTGGTATGGGGGGCGGCTCTTTTTCATTTAGAGCACCTCGCCGATGTACACACCACCAGCCATTGGGCTACCGAAGCAGCCCGTAGCGACGGGGTTGGCAAACAGCAGATACCAGCCGTTCAGACTGCCAGGCTTGTCACCGGGGACGTGGAAGCGATGGATATTGCCGTCTGGCACCGGCTGAAAATCAAGCGGACCATAGACGGCTTGCAGAGCAGCAAGAAACATCAGGAAGTGGTCGTTTTTCATTACGAACGGCCCTCCATACGATCATTTACCCATTGCTCAATTTCGTCGCTTGGCCAGCCCACGGCACGCGCACCGATGCGGCGAGCCTTGGGAAACTTGCCCTCGCTCATCAATTGGTAAATCCATGCGCGGCCGAAACCAGTAGAAGCTTTAACTTCTGGCAACCGCATGATGCGGCGGTTTTGTGGGGTAGTAATGGACATAGCCAAATCTCCTTTGCGCTCACTAGCGCTTGATGGAATGGCTATGGAAGATAAAGGCCGAAATTGTCGTCACCGGTTACGACAATTTCGGATATTTTCAGCGTGGCTTCTTTTTACTTTGTGACTTGGATAATCCATGCTCTCGTAAAGCACGCCTTACTATGGTTTCACTTTTCTGAGATTGAGCGACAAGGCTAGAAACTATGCTTTTTTTGTCTGAACTCTCGCTGTAGCCTGCGGTGCGAGCAGCTTCTGCTATGCGTTTGGCATCCCATTTGGTGCCATCATTACTTGGTCGTTTTGACTCTTTGGGCTGCTTAGCGATTCTGCTTTGATGCTGCGACAAAATGATGTCCTTGAACTCCGCCAAAACAAATAAAACCGAGCCTGATGTGAGATGCGCTGGTGTCGACTCTAGGTACTCCAGTATTTTTGAGTGAGCTAGTTCCACACTCGCTGCATAAGGTCGAGCAATTTCCTCAAACGATGCCAACCCCCATTTCAGCGGGTTCACTTCGTACTCTTCAACAAATGACCGCCAAGCTTTCCGTGCCGCATCGATTTCACTTTGGAGGTAGGGCGGAATGTCCGGCAAAGCAGAAATTTTTTCACGCGTCGGCCGAGCTTTCTCCATGCGTACCTGCTTTGTCATTTGCTAGCTCCTGGCGCTCAAGTGCGTTTGAAAATCAGCGGCGACGGCGTTGGGCGCGGCAGGATTTGAAATGAACTTAGCCCAATCGGCCATCAGCGCTCGACGCTTCTCGATGAAATCAGATCTCGAATAAGCACTTTCAGTCTGATCACGCTCATCGTGGGCAAGAGCCAACTCACAGACTTCACGTGGATATTGAGTACATTCACCTGACCAGTCCCGAAAGGAACTACGAAAACCATGACGGGTAATGTTGTCATGCCCCAGACCGTGTAAGAGAGTACGTATTGCGTTTGCATGCATAACCCCGCTCTTACCCTGACCTGCAAACAGATAGGGGCTACCTTCAACTCGTGGCAAGGCCTTGAGCAACTCAACAGCTTCCAGCGCCAAAGGAATGTCGAAGGCTTGCCGCATTTTCATGCGCTCGGCAGGCAACGACCACACGCCGGTCGTTAGATCGAATTCGTCCCATGCAGCAAATCGAATCATTTGCGAGCGTGCGCCTGTCAGGATCAGCAAGCGGGCCGCAATTGCGTCACGCACATCACTCTCTTTCAACTTGAACATCAAAGCCGGCACGTCTTTCCATTTCATCGCCGAAAAATGCTGACGTTTTCTCGCTTTTTTCTTTTCGGCCTTGCTCAGCAGGTTATCAAGATGCCCACGCCAACGTGCCGGGTTCTCGCCGATACGCAACCCCCGAGCCTTGGCGGCGTCTAACACTTGCTCAACTTGCCCTCGAACTTCGTCTGCGGTACGAGTTTTTAATGCCCAAATGGGTTGAAGCACCTTGAGTACATGCTCAAGGTCGACGGCGCCGACAGGTAGGTCGCCAATTACAGGGAACGCGTATAGCTCAAGCTTACGTAACCAACCCTTCCGCCACTTGGGCGACCAGTCCGCACCATGGGCGTCTCTGTACTCGACAGCGACCATTTCAAAGGTGCGCTTCTTAGCCTCCAGTTGACGCAGGACATCCTGTTGACGGTTGCGCTCTGCTTCACGGGCCGATAGCGGATCAACGCCTGACTTGCTTAATTTTCGCGCGTCAGCGGCCTTTTGGCGCGCATTCGCTAGGGTAGTCTCCGGATATCGTCCTAACCCCATCGTGCGAGCCTTTCCCGCGATCTTGAAGCGGAATACCCAACTGGTGCCTCCAGTCCGACTGATCTGAAAGTACAGCCCCTCGCCATCACCAGTCAGTCCCGGCGCCGCCGCCTTCACAAGGCTATCTACAGTTTTTACCGTCAGCTTTGGCATTCCGCCTCCCTACACGCTACCGACCCACACCCTGACCCACACTTATATCACTGGCTATCGACTGATATTAGTGGAGCTCACTGGAGTTATGATAGCCTGCAACCCCCATGTTTTCTATGAAAAACTGGAAATCGGCAGAAGTACGTAGATTCTATAAATGCCGGCCACAAGCCGGCTTTTTAATGCCTGAAACATTCCCCTGCGCACACCTGAGCTGCCAAGCCCACACTTCGAGCCGGGAAAACTCGACTACTTTTACTCGGTCGTAACCTGTTCTCACTGGAGTGGTCATGAAACTCATCGGCATGCTCGATTCCCCCTACGTGCGCCGCGTCGCGGTATCGCTGGAGCTGTACGGCATCAGCTTCGAACACCAGGCGCTGTCGGTGTTTCGCAATTTTGCCGAGTTCGCCGCGATCAATCCGGTGGTCAAGGCGCCGAGCCTGGTGCTGGACGACGGCACGCTGCTGATGGATTCGACGCTGATTCTGGATTACTTCGAAGCCCTGGCCGTACCCGCCAAAAAGTTATTGCCACAAGACCCGCTGGCCCGCGCCAGCGATTTGCAGGTGATCGGCCTGGCGCTGGCGGCCAGTGAGAAGTCGGTGCAGATCTACTACGAGCACAACCTGCGCCCGCAAGAGAAGCTGCACACGCCCTGGCTGGAGCGGGTGACCGGGCAGTTGCAGGCGGCGTACGCGCAGCTCGACGGCTTGCTCGCCGAACAGCCGAGCAAGTGCCCCAGCCTGCCCTTGAGCCAGGCAGAAATCACCACGGCAGTGGCCTGGTCGTTCACCCAGTACGTATGCGCCGAGGTGGTTGCGGCCAGCGACTATGCGCATGTGCAGCGTCTGGCGCAGAAGATCGAAGGGCATCCGGCGATGCTCAAGTACCCGATCGAATAGCGTCCGGCGCCAACCCCTCGCGCAGCATCTGCACGAAGGCATCCCGGGCTGGATGCCTTGCTGCCTGGGCATGCCAGTAGAAGGCGTTGCTGATGGCCTTGAGTTCGGCGAATTCATGGCCGCTCCAGCCGGCGCCCTTGCGGTATTGCTCGAAGATGCCCCTGGGCACCAGCGACACTCCGGCGCCAGCACTGACGCAACTGACGATGGCGCCATAGCTGGCAATGCCGACAATCGGCAGTTTTTGCCCCTGTTCGAGCATCCAGTGCTCCAGAGCCGCGCGGTATGGGCAACCTTCCGGCCACATGAAGATAGCCTTGCCCTGCAGGTCTTCAGCGCTGCGAATCGGCCCCAGCGATTCAGGCGCGATCAGCACCAGGTCTTCCTGGTACATGGGCGTGCGCTTGAGCAACGGCCGCTCGACCTCCACTGCGACAATCGCCCCGTCGAGGCGATGGTTGAGCACGTCATCGAGCAGTTGCGACCAGGTGCCCGTGCTCAATTCCAGTGATACCTGCGGGAAGCGCGCATGGCATTCGGCCAGTAACCGCGGAAGCCGGCCACTGGCCGAGGACTCGATGGCGCCGATACGCAGGCGCCCGCTGGGCATGGCTTGCGGGCTCAGGGCGGCCTTCGAGGCTTCGGCCAGGGCGAGCATCTGGGTGGCGTATTCAAGGAAGGTTTCGCCTGCCGGGCTGATCTTCAAACCGCGACCATGGCGAAAGAACAGCGCCACGCCCAGCTCTTGTTCAAGCGCCTTGATCCGCGCAGTGATGTTCGACGGCACGTAGTGCAACACCTCGGCCGCACGGGCGATGCTGCCGGTGTCGTAGACCGTCTTGAACATGCGAATCTGCATCAGCTCCATACATCACCCAAAGTGAACGATACGCTCAGTATAAGTCGATTGTGGTGAGCATAGGCCTTTCTGATACTGAAGCTCCCAGCCCCCCGGAGCCTCTTGCGATGCCACGCGCCCAATCCCTGAAAATCGTCCTGGCGACCCTGTTCGTGGTGCTGTGCTGGGCCTACTCACCCACGGGCATCCATATCGCCCTGCAAGGCTACGAACCGGGCCATCTGGCCTTGGCGCGGTTTATCGTGGCGTCGGTATTCATGGCCTTTGTCGCACTGTGGCGAGGGATCAGCCTGCCCCGGCTCAAGGACTTGCCGCTGTTGATGCTGCTCGGTTTTTTCGCAGTGTTTGCCCACCATGTGGCGATCAACTTCGGCCAGCGCGGGATCAGTGCCGGGGCATCCAGTGTGCTGGCGCAATCCACACCGTTGTTCAGCCTGTTGATCGGCTGTTTTGTTCTGCGTCAGAAGGCCAGCGCCTGGCACTGGGGCTGCCTGGTGCTGGGCATGCTTGGCGCGGCGATGGTGGTTGCCGGGGATCACGGGCCAGGCGCACTGAACGCCCACGGCCTGCTGGTGCTGTTGGCCGCGCTGTCGTGGAGTATCTACTTCACCCTGCAGAAACTTCATGGCCATCGGTACGACGGCCTGACCATGGTCTGCTACACCATCTGGGCCGGCACCGCCTTGCTGCTGGTGTATCTGCCGGGCCTGGCCGGCGCCGTGAAGGCCGCGCCACTGCAGGCAGACCTGGCGGTGTTGATGCTGGGCGTATTTCCCAGCGCCCTGGCCTACCTGGGCTGGGCCTTTGTACTGAGCCACACGCAGGTCAGCCGGGCAACCATGGCGCTGTACCTGATCCCGCCCTGCGCCATGCTGATCGCGGCCTCGCTGCTCGGCGAGCAGCCTTCGCTGATGGTGATAGTCGCAGCGGTGGTCGTGTTGATCAGTGTGCTGGCCTTGAACATTCCATCACGGCGGCGAATTCAACGGCCTGAACAGTTGCACCAATAGCCGGCCAAGTATGTAGAGCAGTGGTACCGCGAACAGCAGGCTGAACAGCACGATGTTCATCGCTTCACCGGCAATGACCTGCGGATCGCAACTGATCGGCCCGCTATTACCGCGCCCAAGGCGGATACACCCGGACTTGGGGTGGGCCGTCCAGTACGCCGCCGCGATGCACAAGCCGACCATCACTGAAAGCAGCAGCATCACTACGTGATCGCTGCCGCTTATCTGCAACCGTTGCCAGCGTTCTCTCACGCGCAGCTTCAGCATGCCGCGCTCTGAATCACGTCCTTGTTCATGCTCAACTCCTTTGCGTAACGGCGCACCGTCAGGCCGCCTCGGCAAATTTCACCTTGAAGTAATCCAGCAGGGTTTTGCCCCGGTAAAAAACCTCGCGTACCTCGGCACTTTCTTTGAGCAGCGCCTCACTGGGGAGCGCATGCTGATCCGCCGGCAAGGGCCGGGACCACTCCTGCACCGCTTTGGGGAACAGGGCCCTGGGGCGATTGTTGACCCAGTTGGAGATATGGCACGGCAAGGTCCAGCCACCGAACGCCTGGACGAACAGAAAGCCAAACACGTACTGCAGCCACGGGAAATTCTCGCGATAGCCGAGGCGCGCCATGTGGAAAAACGCCACCGTGCCCTCTTCGAATTCTTCTGACGGTGGCGCCGGCAAGGCTGCCGGGCCCTCTTCCATGTAGGCGCGAATCGCCTCCCATTCGGCCACCGCTGCGCGCAGGCTGCCGCAGGCCACAGTCAGCCAGAGGACATTACCGCTGGCGGCGTCACGCAGACCGATCATCAGTTTGAACTCGGGCAGCACCGCGTACTCGGTGACCAGTTTGCCGGCCGAGACACAGGCGATGACCTCTTCCCAGGGCACATAATGGGGGGCTGCACCCTTCTTCGGCACCATCGCCACTTCGCGTCGCTGGCGGTTGAAGCGGATCGGCGGCTGAACTCTGAGCTCGCGTACGGTCTTGCAGAAAATGAACACGTACATCAGCGCCAACGCGCCGATAAAGCCCCAGATCGGCGGCGAGGCGAGAAAGTCGAGAACACCCGACCAGAACGGCTCGTACTTGCGCCGCGCCCAGCCCGCGAGCAGCGCCGTCATCACAAAGCTGGTGATCACGCCCATGACCGCGGCAATGCCGCAGCGCGCCATGAACTCGAAGTTGCCCCGGCCGATGCCGAAGTCCAGGTAGACCTCGTTGGCATCACGGTGCAGGAGCTGGTAGCTATAGGCCTCGACACCCGTGGGCAAGGGTTTGGGCGACAGGTAGACGATCTCGGTGCCAGAGACTTGCTCGAAGTCTCCGGCATGGGGCAGGCGTTGGTACTTACTGTCAGGCATGAAAACGGTCCGAGTCCTTTCGACAAGGAAGGCACGCCAAGACGCGCTTCCTATGAATAACGCCGCACAGTATCGCGCAAATAGTCATCCAGCTGTTGCGTATCACCGCGCAGCCGCGGCAAGGCTGGTGAAGTTTCTGCGCGCAGCAGCTCACTGTCGATGAACTGCTGCAGCACTACCCGGCGCGGCCCGTAATCGGCCTCGACCGCCTGGCGCTTGATGCGCAGCAATTCATCGATCTCGGCAAGCATCTGAGGCTCGCTCAAGGTGCCTGCCAAGAGGTCGGCAAAGGCCGTCGGCGGCATGCCCAGGCCCAGGTCGATCCAGCGCACCGCCAACAGCGAACGCAGCACGTAAAGGTACTTCTTGAAGCGCACCTGCTCGCCCTGGAGAAAGTCGCGGTGGTTCTTTTTCGCCATCGACAAGTAGTGATGCCGCGCCGCCCGGGCGCTGTAGAAGTTCAGCGCCAGCGCCCGCAGCGACTCGACCGCACCGGGCTCGGCGCGATACACCAGCGGCGAGCCGAGCCATTCGAGCAGGGTCGGGTTGGAGTTGCGCAGCAGCTTCAGGGTCTTGCGCAGCTCCCAACCGCTGATGTCCAGCTCGTCGGTCAGCGGCCGTTCGATCACGTCGCGCGGCTCGTCGACACACAGCTACCAGTCCTGGCGCGGGACGTAGATGAAGCGCACGTCGAAATCACTGTCGGTGGAGGCAAAGCCCCAGGCACGGCTGCCGGATTCGCAGGCGTAGAGCACGCGCACATCGTGTTCAAGCTCGACCCGGCGCAATTCTTCAAGCACCCACTCGCGCATGGCCCCCGGCAGTGGGTGACGGTCTTCCTTGTTCATGGTGTATTCCTTTCTATCCCTTTACGCACACCACCTGACGCAGGGTGTGCACTACTTCCACCAGTTCGCGCTGGGCCTGCATCACCGCGTCGATGTCCTTGTAGGCCATGGGGATCTCGTCGATCACGTCCTTGTCCTTGCGGCATTCGACATGGGCAGTGGCGCGGCGCTGATCCTCAACGGTGAACGCCTGCTTGGCCCGGGTACGGCTCATCACCCGCCCGGCGCCATGGCTGCAGGAGCAGAACGCCTCTTCGTTGCCCAGGCCACGAACGATGAAACTCTTGGCGCCCATGGAGCCGGGAATGATCCCCAGCTCGCCCTTTTGCGCCGACACTGCGCCCTTGCGGGTGACCAGCACGTCGTGGCCAAAGTGATGCTCGCGCTGCACATAGTTGTGGTGGCAGTTGACCGCTTCGAGGTTGGCCTCAAAGGGTTTGCCGAGCACCTTGCGTGTAGCGGCGATCACCGCGTGCATCATCAGCGCACGGTTCTGCCGGGCGAAATCCTGAGCCCACTCCACCGCCTCGACGTAGTCGGCAAAGTGCCGGCTGCCTTCTTCGAAATAGGCCAGGTTGCGGTCCGACAGGTTGGCGATGTGCTGGCGCATGTCGGCCTGGGCCAGTTCAATGAACAGGTTGCCGATGGCATTGCCGACCCCGCGTGAACCGCTGTGCAACATGAACCAGACGCGGTTGGCTTCATCCAGGCAAACCTCGATGAAATGATTGCCGCCGCCGAGGGTGCCCAGGTGCTGGCGGTTGTTGGTTTTCTCAAGCTTCGGGTACTTGTCGGTGATCGCCTTGAAGCGCGCCGCCAAGTCATGCCAGGCACGGTCGGCCATGGCCGGCACGCTGTCCCAGGCGCCCTGGTCACGGCGGCCGAAGGTCTTGCCGTGGGGCACAGCCTTTTCGATCGCCGAGCGCAGGCCGTGCAGGTTGTCCGGCAGGTCGCTGGCGCTCAGCGAGGTGCGCGCGGCAATCATGCCGCAGCCGATGTCGACGCCAACCGCCGCCGGGATGATCGCGCCCAGGGTCGGGATCACGCTGCCGATGGTCGAGCCCTTGCCCAGGTGCACATCGGGCATCACCGCCAGGTGCTTGAAGATGAACGGCATCTTCGCGGTGTTCAGCAGTTGCTCACGGGCGCCCTCGTCCACCGGGACGCCGTCGGTCCAGAGCTTGATCGGCTTGCCGCCGGCCACTTCGAGTATGTTCATGTCGGTACTTCCATTTTTATCTGTTGCTGCCGGGCTGCTTGAGCCCGGCAACGCTCATCCGGCCTTGATGCTGACCAGTCCATTCAACACCTGATCCAGGCCGCCGAACACCGAAATCCGGTCGATGCGCTCGGCCACCCGCTCCAGGGTCTCCAGTTCCTTCAGGCGCAGGGCCGTCGGGTTGTCTTCCATGACTTTGGCGGTGTTGAGCAGCGATCGGGTCGCCGAGGTCTCTTCACGGCGGCGGATGACGTTGGCTTGCGCCGCTTTCTCTGCCTCCACCACCTGCGCCAGCAGGGTTTTCATCTCGCCTGGGAGGATGATGTCGCGTACCCCCAGGCCGCTGACTTCGATGCCGCTGCCAGCGAGTTTTTCCTGCAGGTACTGGCTGACCGAATCGTCGATCAACTGCTTGTTTTCCAACAGCTCATCGAGGGTGCGGGTACCCACCGCCGCCCGCAGGCCGAACTGCACCTCGCGGTACAGATGCTCCAGCGGTTTGCTCAACTGCGCGAACGCACCGAGCACATCGCTGTAGCGCCAGTTGGCCGCAAGATTCAGGCGCAGGCTGACCTTGTCGCGGGTGAGAATTTCCTGCCCGCTGATTTCCATGGCCTGGATCCGCATGTCGACCAACTCGACACTCACCTGACGGTTGAAGCGCCAGAAGCCGTACTGCCCGGCACCCAGCAACTCTTCCACCACGCCATCGACCTTCAACACACCGACATGGAACGCCGGCACCGCCGCCAGCAACACCGCATCCAGCCCGGCCAGGCTGCGACCGCGCAGTTTAGGCTGGTTGAGCTGGGCTACCAGGGCGCTATCCAGGCGATAGGTCTGGCTCAGGTCGATGCGCTGCAGGGTCTGCGCGCTCTGGCCCTTCCAGTACAGCTGGCGACTGCCCGGAGCCAGCAATTCGACCAGGGCACCGTCCTCAAAACGCAGGCCGGCTTCGTTTTCCGCCAGGTCCATGCGCTCGAAATACTGCTCGACCAAGGCCGGCTCGCTCTGACGCAGGTAGCCCGCCAGGCGATGTTCGAACAGCGAAGTATTGAGGCTGAAGGTTTCTACCGTCAGCCGGTTGTGCAGGTCGAAACGCTTGTGCACGCCAGGTTCGAGGATCGACACAAAGTCGCCTTCGCAGAACAGCAGGCCGCGTTCGTTCTTTTTCACGATAAAGCGTTTCAACAGTTTCATCTTGGTCATCCTGTGCAATTAAGTCCTTGGTGCCGGTGTTGCCAAAGCGCCGAGCGTTGCGGGCGTGGCCCGGAGGAGGCAGTTGCCGGGACATCCTGTCCACTGACCGCATCCTGCGGTGCGGCAACTGCCTTGCTCCGGGCCCGGCCGGCAAGCCGGGCAAATCGGCGGTGGGCGTGTGCGCTCCGTGCGCACCTTGCAGCCTTTCCCTGGCTACGCCCCACCGGCGGGTACAACATTCGAATACCTTGGAGGGTATGTAAGGTTCGAGTCAGGCCTCGAGACCAGCGTCTCCGTGAGGAGCCACGCTATCGACTGCTCGTTGCGGCGGCGGCATGCACGACACCTACACCAGGGGTGGGCTCGTGCACCGGCGGGGACATAAACCCCGTCCCGTTGGCCAGCTTGGCGATGCGGTCGGGGAAGATATTGCGAGGGGCGTGCCAGGTTTTGAATAAGGTCCAAAATTAACTCTTATCATATTGATTTATAAGGTTTTTATTTTTACCAACAAAAAACCATGAGTTTTCTCAGCCCACACCAGACAAGATTTTTATATATTATGAGATACACATTTATCTCTTGAGCTAAACAGCAATGAGCAAGCGCAGCGTCGCCATCGGCTTTCTCGGCACCACCCTGGATCGCAACGGCAAAGGCGCGGCGCGCTGGCAGCGCTGGCGGCCGACCATCAGCCTGTGCCAGCAGGCACAAACCCCCATCGACCGCCTGGAGCTGATCCACGGCACCAGCGCTCGCGACCTGGGCCTGGCCGAGCGCATTCGCGAAGATATCCAGAGCATCTCGCCGCACACCGAGGTGCGTTTGCAGCCGATGGTTCTGCGTAACCCCTGGGACTTCGAGGAGGTCTATGGCGCGCTGCACGACTTTTCCAGCGCCTACCCCTTCGATACCGAGCACGAGGACTACCTGGTGCATATCACCACCGGTACCCACGTGGCGCAGATCTGCTGGTTCCTGCTGACCGAGGCGCGCTACCTGCCGGCGCGGCTGATCCAGACCTCGCCAGCGCGCGGCAAGGAAGACATCGCCGACCCGGCCGGCACCAGCACGCTGATTGACCTCGACCTGTCGCGCTATGACCACATCGCATCGCGCTTTCAGCGCGAGCAGGCCGACAGCCTGAATTTTCTCAAGGCCGGCATCGCCACCCGCAACGCCGCCTTCAACCGCTCCATCGAGCAGATCGAGCGGGTGGCGCTGCGCTCACGGGCACCGATGCTGCTGGTCGGCCCGACCGGCGCTGGCAAGTCGTTCCTGGCCCGGCGCATCTATGAGCTCAAGCGCGGCCGCCATCAGCTGGAGGGACGCTTCGTTGAAGTGAACTGCGCCACCCTGCGCGGCGACGGCGCCATGTCGACACTGTTTGGCCATAGCAAAGGCGCCTTCACCGGCGCCCAGAACGCCCGCGAAGGTCTACTGCGCGCCGCCGATGGCGGCATGTTGTTCCTTGATGAAATCGGCGAACTGGGTGCTGATGAACAAGCCATGCTGCTCAAGGCCATCGAAGAAAAACGCTTCTTCCCGCTGGGCTCGGACCGTGAGGTAGAGAGCGACTTCCAGCTGATCGCCGGCACCCACCGCGACCTGCGCAGCCGGGTCGCCGAAGGGCTGTTTCGCGAAGACCTGTACGCGCGCATCAACCTCTGGACCTTCGCCCTGCCAGGCCTGGCAGGGCGCCGCGAAGACATCGAGCCGAACATCGATTTCGAACTGCAGCGCCATGCCCGCGAACAGAACCGCCAGGTGCGCTTCAACCTCGAAGCCAAGCGCCGCTACCTGGCCTTTGCCAACTCGCCGCAAGCGCGCTGGGCCGGTAACTTTCGCGAGCTGTCGGCGTCGATCACGCGCATGGCCACCCTCGCCGACAGCGGCCGTATCGACGAGCCGCTGGTACTCGAAGAAATCGAGCGCCTGCAACACGCCTGGGGCCTGGAGCAAGGTGCCGACCCACTCGACGGCTTGCTCGGCGACCGGGCCCTTGACCAGTTCGACCGTCTGCAACTGCAGGCGGTACTCAAGGTGTGCGGCAACGCCCGCACACTGTCCGAGGCCGGGCGCCAGTTGTTCGATGTCTCGCGCCTGGAAAAAGAAAAGCCCAATGACGCCGACCGTTTGCGCAAATACCTGGCACGCTTTGGCCTGGACTGGAATCAACTCAAGGGCTGAACAGGGTGCTAGAATCCGCGCCCTCTTCGGCCGCACCTGGCCGAGCACTACCGAAAAAGGACTCTCGGCCATGTCATTGCTGACAGCGACCCGCCTGCACCTCTGCTCCTTCGGCCTGCTGGCCGGCCTCAGCCTCACCGCAACCACTGCTTTCGCCGACGAGGCCACCGACCAGGCCCTGCACAAAGGCCGCTGGCAAGGCATGGCCGCCATGGCCAACCTGTACCTCAACAACGCCACCCCGGCCGAGTTCATGGATGCCGGTGACAAAGAGAAGAGCGAGCACGACAACTATGCCGGCGCCCTGGCCTTCTACCTGACCGCCGCCCGCCTCGACCCGAAGAACGCCTTCGCCGCGTACCAGGCCGCTGCCGCGCTGTCGTCCATGGACAGCCCGGAACTGGCCGCGCAATACCTCGACGAGGCCCGCGAGCGCGGCTTCTGGCAAGCGGTGATCCTCAAGGAAGACGACGAACTGGAGCCGATGAAAAACGACCCGGCCTACCAGAAGCTGCTGCAAGCGGCCGAGAAGAACTACCCGACCCAGGCCAAGGACGCCGGCCTCGCCGCCTTCAGCATCCCTGAAGGCAAGGCCCCGGCTGGCGGCTGGCCGGTGGTGGTGTGGCTGGCAGGCTTTGGCACCGAAGGCGTCAAGGGCACCAACATGCGCGCCGACCTGGTCGGCGACAAGGCCGTGCTGGTGGCCCTGAACGGTACCCTCAAGCGCGACGAGCATCAGTTCATGTGGCAGCAGCAGTCGGTCGAGCCGACCGAACAAGCGGTGGCCGCAGCGCTGAAGAAGCTGGAAAAAGACACCCGCATCGACCGCTCGAAAGTCGCCCTGATCGGCTTCTCCCAGGGTGCCGAACACGCCGCCCACCTGATCGCCCAGTACCCGCAGAACTACCGCGGCGCGGTGCTGCTGTCGCCGGGCGGCTTCAAGATGCCGTTCACCGTGCAGAAGGCCAAGGACAAGCGCCTGGTCGTGGTCCACGGCGCCCAGGAGCATGAAAGCAACCTGCAACTGACTGCCACCACCGAAAAAGCCTTCGCCAGCAACAACAAGGTGCAGAGCCACGAACACCCTGAAGGCCACACCTTCCAGGACGACTGGCGCAAGGCCTACCCAGGCTACCTGGACTACGCCCTGGGCCTTTGAGTGCGCGCCAGGCAGCCCCGGAAAGCACCTGAGAAATAATCTGTTCGAGAAAATTTACAGCCCCGCACACAGCTACTAAGGTGAATGCAGAGGAATGAACCGCGACTGATTCAAGGCAGTCGCATCGTGCTGAGCGGGGGCGGTTGCACGCCCCCGGGTTTGCCTCTGTTAAGGGGCGGGAAGACGACTTCATGGGGCGCCGCAAGCCAACCCTGAGTCGTCCCCGCCTCTACTTTTTTCTGCCCTACTTCAAGCCCAGCTGGTTGCGCAAAAACTCGTGCAGGCCGGCCGCGCTTTTCTTGTAGCCATCAGCCGTCAGGTGCACCAGATCACCACGGGCCAGGCCCGACGCCTGCCAGCCGACAATCGAGCACTGCCCGCCCATGTACGCCTGCCAGTCCCAGAACAGCGCATTGGCCTGCTTGGCCGCCTGGCGCTGGATGCGGATCACCTGGGCCAGTTGCTGCGGCTGGCGCGCACTGCAGCTACGAGCCTTGCGCTGCTTGATCGAGTCCGGCGGGCCGACCAGCAATATCACCGCGCGCGGCAGATCCTGGCGCAGGCGCTTGAGGGTGTTGCGCAGTTGCGTCTGGTACAGGCCAAGATCGAGGGTGTCATCGAAGGCTTCATTGGTGCCGTAGGCGAGAATCACCAGGTCGGGGCGCAGGGTCTTGAGGTTGTCCTGCCAGCCGGCCTGCCATTTGTCCTGCACTTCCAGGCGCGCGCCATTGATGCCCAGCGCCGAGTAGATCACCCCGGCATTCTTCTGGCCCTGGATATACCAGCCACCCAGCAGCGTGCCGGGGCGGTTGCTGACGCTCAGGTCCAGCGGCAGAGCCAGGTTGCTGACTTGCGGGCCGAAGCGCCACTGCCCGCCGGTGGCCGCCAGCAGGCGCTGGTTGCGCCCACGGCCATCGCGCAGCACCAGGGTGCTGTTTTCCCGCGCCTGGTACAGCGCCTGCACCCGATAGCGTTGCGCCGTAGGCTCGCGGGCTTCGATGCGCACGCTGGGGTTGGCCGCCATCGGCACCGACAGGTAACCGCCAAGCGGGAATTGCGTGCTCTGCTGGTTGCGCGCCGACACCAGCTCCCACTGGCGCTTGGCGGTTTTCAGGATCACCTGGTCGTAGCGGGTGCCGGGCACCGGCGTGGCGGCAATCAGGCCGATACCGCCATCGCCATAACGCGCCTGCAGCAGGCGGCGCATCTCGCCGCTGAAGAGGTCGGCAGCGGTGTGCGAATCGCCGAACTGGATGATGTTGACCGGTGCGCGGTTGGCGTTTTTGAACTTGCCCGCCAGTACCGCCAGGTTGCCGTCGACGCGGCTGGCCGGGGCCTTGGCCGCCGTATTGGCAGGCTTGGCCGAGGTGTTGACCGCCGCCACCGGGCTACAGCCCGGCAACGCGCAGATCAGCAGGGCCAACCCCAGAATGTTGTGCAGTCGAGGCATCAGTGTCCCGTTACAGTGAGGCCGGGAAAGGCGATCAACGAGAGAATCCGTTCCGAGATCAGCTTCTGTCCGGTGGTAGTGAAATGGATGCCGTCATCGACCCGGGTCTTGATCCGTTTGCCCTGAGCGTTCTGCAAGGTATAGGAGAAACTGTCGTCGTTGTAACCCAGGACCGGGTTGGCCGAAACGTAATGCTGCTGATACAGGCCGGTCTGTTGCTCGTACAGCCCGCTCAGGTAAGCCATGGCCGTAGACAGCTTGGGCTTTTGCATGTTCGGCGGCCCGACCCAGATCACCTGCACATTGTGCTCACGGGCCTGGTCGAGGATCGAGTCGATACGCTGGCGATAGGTGACTTCCCACTCCGGCGACTTGAAGCGCAAAAACGGCTTGCCCTTGCCCTGGGGCATGTCCCAGGGGTCGTTGGGGCCGAGGAAGATCACCATCAGGCGGATGTTCGGCTCGCTTTCCAGGGTCTTGGCCACGGTCTGCGGCCAGTTGAAGAAACCGGGATAGGCAAGGCCGGTGCTCTGCTTGCTGAGGTTGACGCTCTTGATCTGGTAACGCTTGCGCAGGCTGTTGGCCAGGTGCGGAGCGACGCCCTGCATCAGTGAGTCGCCGACCAGGAAGACTTCGTCACCCGCCGCCAGGGACACCACGGTGCCGGCTTGCAAAGGTGCCTGGGCAACTTGCGCTGCGGGTTGCGGCACTGGCGTAGCCACTGTTGCCGGCACAGGCGCAGACGTTGTCGCAACCTTGACTGGCACCGGGTGAGCCGCAACCGGCGGCTTGTCCAGGTGCACCGGGACCACAGGAATCGGCGCTGGCAGCTCCACGGTGTCGTTGGTCTCAACCTTGGCCACCAGCACCTGCTCGCTACGTTTTTCCAGGCTGTCGATAAAGCTGTCGCGAGCATCGCCCAGGGCATGAGTGAGGTTACCGCCCATGCGCCAGGCCGGGCTCTGGCCAAGTACCGGCAGCTCGCAGCTCTGGTGATACTTCTGCTGGCAATACAGGCTGATCGAATCCTGGTTCAGCCAGAACAGCAACAGCGTGGTGATGACAACGGCGTAGAAAGCCTTGGCCGCGCCCAGTTGCGACGACAGCAAACGACCGGCATTAGAAGCTTGCATAGATGAACCCCGGTACGCCCGATTGCGAAGCAAAAATGACCAAGGAAATGAACAACCCCAGCGGTATTGGATACAGCTGCCAGGGCAAGCGCGTGGTGGTAGCAAAGAACTGGCGCAGCAGCACCAGCAACTGCGGGTAGACGGCGACATACAACACGCTCGCCAGCAACAGCAGGCCGGTACTGGAGAACAATCCATCCAGGCTCAAGCCGCCGATACCGGCGAGCATGTCCATGGCTTCATCAAGGCTGGCGCTACGGAAGAAGATCCAGGCGAAGGCCACGTAGTGGAAGGTCAGCAGGCGCGCCGCCAGGCCGGCGCCCGGCCAGCGCATCGGCTGCGGCAGGATGTAGGTCGAAGCCTTGTACAGCGCCAGGCCAATACCATGCAGCGCCCCCCAGATGATGAAGTTGATGCTCGCCCCGTGCCACAGGCCGGAAATCAGCATCGCCAGCAGCATGTTCAGGTTGCCGCGCCACACCCCCTGGCGATTGCCGCCCAGCGGAATGTAGACATAGTCGCGAATGAACAGCGACAGGCTGATGTGCCAGCGGCCCCAGAACTCCTTGAGGTTGTGCGCGGCATAAGGCGCATTGAAGTTGTCGGGCAGGCGAAAGCCCAGCAGCAAGGCAATGCCGGTGACCAGGTTGGTGTAACCGCTGAAGTTGAAATAAATCAGAAAGCTGTAGCCATACACGCTCAGCAGTATCTGCTCGGGCGAATAGCTGCCCGGCGTCTCGAACACCGGGTCAACCCACTCACTGGCCAGCCAGGCACTGCAGAAGAACAGCTTGACCACCGCCAGGGCAATCAACCCCAGGGCCCGTTGCGGCTCCAGCACTTCACGGATAGTACTCGTGCGAATCTGCGGCAGCATGTGGCTGGCGCGGTTGACCGGGCCGGCGATCAGACTGGGGAAGAACGCCAGGTACAGGGCCAGGTCGAACGGCGAAGCCGAGGGCATCTCGCGGCGGTTGATCGACACCAGGTAGCTGACCGAGTGAAAGGCGTAGAACGACAGGCCGATCGGCACCAGCACTTCCAGCACCGGCAGCGACACGTCCAGCCCGGCACTGGCCAGGGCGCCCTGCACGCCGCCGACAAAGAACTCCTGGTACTTGAACAGGTAGAAACAGCCCAGCACCAGCAGCAACACCAACAAATAGCTGAAGCGCCGCCCGGGATAACGCTCACCGACCAGGCCGAGCAGATACACCAGGGCGCTGTAGCCCAGCAGGATGTACAGGGAGTTGAAGCTGAAACTGGCCACCAGGCCGTAACTGGCGGCCAGCAGCAGGACGTTCTGCAAGCGAACGCTCCAGCACAGGCTCCAGTAAACGATGAAAAACAGTGTGAAGCAGAGGCCGAACTCGATCGAAAGGAAGCTCACAACGTAGTCCATTACGTGACAACAGAAATAGGAGGCGTTACCGCCGCAGAGCCGCGGGGCAAAGCGGGCGCGATTATGGCAGAGAGCCACAAGCCCTCACAATGCGAGCCCTGTAGAAAAATCAAGACTTCACCGTCGGCCTTTGTGCAACAGAATGCGACGAAAGATCGACCCTATCGATTTGCTCCCCCCGCCCCGCTCTGCTAGTGTCGCGCCGTTTATACTGCCACCGAGACAGCCGCCATGGCCCGAAAAAAAGCCTCCATTGATTTCGAGCAATCCCTCGCCGACCTGCAGGTCCTGGTCGAGCGCCTGGAGAACGGCGAGCTGTCGCTGGAAGACTCGCTGACCGCCTTCGAGCAAGGCATCAGCCTGACCCGCGACTGCCAGAGCGCGCTGGCCCAGGCCGAACAGAAGGTCCAGGTGCTGCTCGAGCGCGATGGCGAACTGGCGGCCGAGCCTTTCGATGCGGAACAGCCGGAATGATCGCCGCCTACCAGGCCAGTTGCCAGGCGCGGGTCGACGCCGCCCTCGAACACCTGTTCATCGCCCCCTCGGTTGAGCTCAGCCGCCTCTATGAGGCCATGCGCTACAGCGTCATGAATGGCGGCAAACGGGTACGCCCGCTGCTCGCCTATGCCGCCTGCCAGGCCCTCGGTGCTGCACCGGAGCAGGCCAACGGCGCGGCCTGCGCGGTCGAATTGATTCACGCCTACTCGCTGGTGCACGACGACCTGCCGGCGATGGACGATGACGACCTGCGCCGCGGCCAGCCGACCACTCACAAGGCTTTCGATGAAGCCTGCGCGATCCTCGCTGGCGACGGTTTGCAGAGCCTGGCCTTCAGCGCCCTGCTCGACCCGCAATTGAGCCCGCAGCAAGACAGCATCCGCCTGGCCATGGTCCAGACCCTGGCGCTGGCTGCAGGGCCTGCCGGCATGGTCGGCGGCCAGGCCATCGACCTGGGCTCGGTGGGCCTCAAGCTCGACCAGACGGCGCTGGAGTTCATGCACCGGCACAAGACCGGCGCGCTGATCGAAGCCAGCGTCAAGCTCGGCGCCCTGGCCAGCGCCCGCGCCGACCAGACCCAGCTCAAGGCCCTGCAAACCTATGCACAGGCCATCGGCCTGGCCTTCCAGGTTCAGGACGATATCCTCGACGTCGAGAGCGACACCGCCACCCTGGGCAAGCGCCAGGGCGCCGACATCGCCCGCGACAAGCCGACCTACCCGGCCCTGCTCGGCCTCGAGGCAGCCAAGGCCTACGCCCTGGAACTGCGCGACCAGGCCCTGCATGCCCTGCGTCCGTTTGACGCGGCAGCCGAGCCGCTGCGCGAACTTGCGCGGTACATCGTCGAGCGCCGTAACTAAGCAGCGCGGGTATCGCGGGGCAAGCCCGCTCCCACAGCGATCACTGTAGGAGCGGGCTTGCCCCGCGATTAGCTCAAATGGGCAGCCAACACCGCAATAAGGTAAACTGCCGCCACTTCATATCTATAACGATTCGCCTGATGCCCACGACGTTTCAAGAGATCCCCCGCGAACGCCCGGTCACGCCGCTGCTTGACCGTGCCGATACGCCTGCCGGCCTGCGCCGCCTGGCTGAAGCCGACCTGGAGAACCTGGCCGACGAGTTGCGCCAGGAATTGCTCTATACCGTTGGTCAGACCGGCGGGCATTTCGGTGCCGGCCTGGGCGTCATCGAGCTGACGATCGCCCTGCACTACGTCTTCGACACCCCGGACGACCGTCTGGTGTGGGACGTCGGTCATCAGGCCTATCCGCACAAGATCCTCACCGGTCGCCGCCAGCGCATGCACACCCTGCGCCAGAAGGACGGCCTGGCCGCCTTCCCGCGCCGCGCCGAGAGCGAGTACGACACCTTTGGCGTCGGTCACTCCAGCACCTCGATCAGTGCGGCCCTGGGCATGGCCATCGCCGCCCGTCTGCAGAACGATCCGCGCAAGTCGATTGCCGTGATCGGTGACGGCGCGCTGACCGCCGGCATGGCCTTCGAGGCGTTGAACCACGCCCAGGAAGTCGATGCCGACATGCTGGTGATCCTCAACGACAACGACATGTCGATTTCGCGCAATGTCGGTGGCCTGTCCAACTACCTGGCCAAGATTCTTTCCAGCCGCACCTACTCGAGCATGCGCGAGGGCAGCAAGAAGGTCCTCTCGCGCCTGCCCGGCGCCTGGGAAATCGCCCGCCGCACCGAAGAATACGCCAAGGGCATGCTGGTACCCGGCACCCTGTTCGAAGAGCTGGGCTGGAACTACATCGGCCCGATCGATGGCCACGACCTGCCAACCCTGGTCACCACCCTGCGCAACATGCGTGACCTCAAGGGCCCGCAGTTCCTGCACGTGGTCACCAAAAAGGGCAAGGGTTTCGCTCCGGCCGAGGTCGACCCGATCGGCTACCACGCGATCACCAAGCTCGAACCGGTGGACAAACCCGCCGCCGCGCCGAAACAGGCTGCCGGGCCGAAGTACTCCGCGGTGTTCGGCCAATGGCTGTGCGACATGGCGGCTGCCGACCAGCGCCTGGTCGGCATCACCCCGGCCATGAAGGAAGGCTCCGACCTGGTGGCCTTCAGCGAGCGCTACCCGGATCGCTACTTCGACGTCGCGATTGCCGAGCAGCACGCGGTCACCCTGGCTGCGGGCATGGCCTGCGAAGGCGCCAAGCCGGTGGTGGCGATCTATTCGACCTTCCTTCAGCGCGCCTACGACCAGTTGATCCATGACGTCGCGGTGCAGAATCTCGACGTGCTGTTCGCCATCGACCGCGCCGGCCTGGTCGGCGAAGACGGCCCGACCCACGCGGGCAGCTTCGACCTGTCGTTCCTACGCTGCATCCCCGGCATGCTGGTGATGACCCCGAGCGACGAGAACGAACTGCGCAAGATGCTCAGCACCGGCCACCTGTACAACGGCCCGGCCGCCGTGCGCTACCCACGTGGCAGCGGCCCGAACGCAACCATCGAGAACAACCTCGAGCCACTGGAAATCGGCAAGGGCATCGTCCGCCGCCAGGGCAGCAAGGTCGCCTTGCTGGTATTCGGCGTGCAACTGAGCGAAGCCCTCAAGGTTGCCGAGCAGATCGATGCCACCGTGGTTGACATGCGCTTCGTCAAACCGCTGGATGAAGCCCTGGTGCGCGAGATTGCCGGTAGCCACGAACTGCTGGTGACCATCGAAGAGAACGCCATCATGGGCGGCGCCGGTGCGGCAGTGAGCGAGTTCCTCGCCCGCGAAGCGGTGCTCAAGCCAGTGCTGCACCTGGGCCTGCCGGATGTGTATGTCGAGCATGCCAAGCCTGCGCAGATGCTCGCCGAGTGCGGCCTGGATGCCGCCGGCATCGAGGCTTCGGTGCGTCAGCGGATGCAACTGCTCGGTCTTTGAGACCGCATCGCGGGTCAAGCCCGCTCCTACAGGTTTTGTGGGAGCGGGCTTGACCCGCGATAGCAATGGAACTGCCCATGAAATCCCTGCGCCTTGCCCCCCTCCTGCTATTGCCAACCACCCTGCTGGCCGACCCGATCGACCGCGAAAGCGCCCTGAAGCTGCCCAACACGCTGATCAGCGCCAACCGCCAGGTCGAAGACCGCACGCAAACCAGCGCCGCCAATACGGTGTTCACCCGCGACGACATCGACCGCCTGCAGCCTTCCAGTGTTACTGACCTGCTGACTCGGGTGCCGGGGGTTCAGGTGGCACCTACAGGCGGGCGCGGCAGCGTTCCGGGCATTTACATCCGTGGCAGCAAGACAGCACAAAGCCTGGTACTGGTGGACGGTGTGCGCATTGCCAATGCCACCTCCGGTGACAGTGGCTTGCAGTTTCTCAATATTGACCAGATCGAACGTGTCGAGGTACTGCGCGGTTCACGCTCGGCGGTCTATGGCAGCGACGCCATTGGTGGCGTCATTCAGATCTTCACTCGCCGCAGTGCACAACAGGGCCTGCAACCACGCCTGCGCCTGGCCGCCGGCAGTGAACAGACCTGGCAGCGCAGCCTCGGTGTTTCAGGCGGTGATCAGAATACCCGCTTCAATCTTGGCGCCAGCCTCGATGAAAGCGCCGGTATCAATTGGACCCACACCTCCTACCCCAGCGATGGCGACCACGACGCCTACCGTAACAAGTCGTTCAACCTGAGCCTGAGCCATAGTTTCAACGACAACATCGAGGCCGGTCTGAACCTGCTCGACAGCCATGGCCGCAGCGAGTACGACAACCCGTACGGGCGCTTCGACATGGACACTTTCCAGAGCTTCGGCCAGGCCCCTTACACCGATTTCAACGTCAGCAGCCTGGGGACGTATTTAGGCGCCCAGCTCAATGATCGCTGGTACTCGCGCCTGGAACTCGGCCATAGCGAAAACCGCGACAAGAAACGCGACAAACTCAGCGCAGATGCCAGCGAGTTCAATACCTATCGCGACTCCGCCAGCTGGCAGAACGACCTGGCTTTCGATGACCAGAACAGCGTGATGCTGGGCGCCGACTGGTACCAGGACCGCGTACATGGCAGTACCAACTTCGACGAAGATAGCCGCTGGAATCGCGCAGCCTTCGTTCAGCACCGCTTCAAAGGCCAATGGTTCGCCACCGAAATCGGCTTGCGCCGCGATCAGAACCAGCAATTCGGCGGGAATAATACCTGGAGTGGCAGCCTGACCTTGCCGGTCAACGCCAACAATGACCTGCTGCTCTCCTACAGCGAAGGCTTTCGTGCACCCACGTTCAATGACCTGTACTACCCCCAGTACAGCAACCCGAACCTAAAGCCTGAGCGCTCGAAAAGCTACGAATTACAATGGCGCAGCCAGCTGAGTGAAGACAGCCGACTGGAAACGTCGATTTATCGTACAGAGCTGCGCGATGCGATCATTTTCGGTGAAGGTTCGATCCCAAGAAACGTCGCCTCCGCGCGAGTGAGCGGCTTCGAGGCTGCATTGCATCAGCAATGGTTTGGCTGGCAAAGCAATCTGGGCCTGGCGTTGATCGACCCCCGTGACCGCGACAGCGGTCACACCCTGGCACGACGAGCCCGCAGAACACTGAGCCTGGACCTTGACCGGCAATACGATAAATGGGGCGTGGGCGCCAGCTGGCAAGCAGTGAGCAGCAGTTACGACGATGAAGCCAACAGCAGCAAGCTCGGCGGCTACGGCCTGCTCGGACTGCGTGGCAGTTGGGCGTTAAACCGCGAGATCAAGCTGGACTTCAAGCTGGATAACCTCTTCGACAAGGCCTACTCACGCGCCCTGTACAACTACGAGGGTGCAAGCTACGGCTACCGCGAAGAAGGCCGCACCTGGCTATTGGGCGTCACCTGGACACCGGCGCTTTAGCCTGCAGCAGTTCGCACAGCTTGGCCGTCGCTTCGATCATCTGCCCGCTGGGGCGCTCCAGGCCTTTGTCCGGCACCTGCAGCAACAGGCCATCACGCACGGCAGCGACGTGCGGCCAGGCCTTCCAGGCCTCGAGCTGGAGCTGATCGGGGGCAAGGATCACCTGCGGGTTGCGCGCCAGCACGGTCTCCAGGTTAACCTGCGGCGCCGGCTGGGTGAGGTCGGCAAACACATTGCGCGCGCCGCAGACACTCAGCGCATCGGAGATGATCTGGTAACCGCCAACCGTGTACAGCGGCTTGTCCCAGACCTGGTAGAACACTGTCAGCGCCTGCTCGCGATGGTACTGCTGGCGCAACGCGGCAAGGCGCTGGCGCAAGGCTGTGGATAACTGCCCGCCCTGCGCCTTGCGCCCGATCCGCAGGCCAATTTCGTCCACCTGTGACACCAGGTCATCCAGCTCGTGCACATCGACGCTATATAGCGGGATACCCAGGCGTTCGAGCTGGTCGCGCTGGGCCGCCGGCACGCTGCCCGGCCAGTACAGCACCAGGTCCGGGCGCACGCTGAGCAGGCGCTCCATGTCCAGTTGGCCATAACGGCCCACCAACGGTACGGTGCTTAACTGCGCCGGCCGTTCGTGCCACTCGGCCATGCCCACCAGCAGGTCGCCGGCTTGCAGCTCGAGGATGATTTCAGTGATCGAGGGCGCCAGGCTGACCACCCGCGGCGCCGCGGCCAGCGGCATGCCGAAGGCCAGCAGCAACAGCCACAGGTAGCGACGCATCAGCCGAGCTGGCGAGGAATGCGATAGAGGTAGAGCAGGACCACGCTGGAGATTGCCAGGAGGATCTGCGGCACCGCCTCAAGGCCAACGAATACCGACAACGCGGCGACCCAGGCCGGCAGGCAGGCGAACAACATGCCCAGGCGGCGGATACGTGCCAGCTCGATCCAGGCCGCAGGTTCATCGTCGCTGTTCAGGGCTTTCTGGGTGGCGATCAGCCCGTGCTTGTAGGCGCCAAAGCGCGGCAGGCTGAGAAACATCGAGGCCACGCCGGCGATGAACATCGGCATGGCCAGGATCGGAATCAACGCCTGCACGCCACCGAAGGCCCAGGCAAACACCAGCAACGGCGCCAGCGCCACCGCCAGGTACTGCCACCAGGCCAGCTCCAGGCGACGGCGAACCTGGGCGCGGGTCACGCCCGACCGGCCTCGCCCTGGTGCTCGTTGCCCATCATGTGGCCGAGCTTGCCGGCTTTGGTCGCCAGGTAGTGTTTGTTATGCGGGTTGTGGCCGGTGTGCAGCGGCACCCGCTCGGCAACCGGAATGCCCATGCCGGTCAGTGCCTTGACCTTGCGCGGATTGTTGGTCATCAGCCGCAGCGACTTGACCCCCAGGTGCTCGAGCATCGGCTGGCACATGCCGTAGTCACGCTGGTCGGCGGCAAAGCCCAGGCGCTCGTTGGCTTCGACGGTGTCGGCGCCGCCATCTTGCAGCTCGTAGGCGCGGATCTTGTTCAACAGGCCAATGCCACGACCCTCCTGACGCAGGTACAGCAGCACGCCGCGGCCTTCGCGGGCGATCGCCTGCAGGGCCGCTTCGAGTTGCGAACCGCAGTCGCAGCGCTGGCTGAACAAGGCGTCGCCGGTCAGGCATTCGGAATGCAGGCGCCCCAGCACCGGCTGCCCATCGGCCACATCACCCAGGCTGAGCACGACGTGCTCGCGGCCGGTGGCTTCATCGAGAAAACCATGCATGGTGAAGGTCGCAAACGGGGTAGGCAGCTTGGAAGCGGCAACAAAAACGACGGGCACGTTGTGCTCCTGATCAGTAACTTGAAAATTGACGTGGGCCGATTGTATCAGCAGCGTGGCGCCGCTGCTTAGGCTGAATTATTGGGCAAACAGATCGACAAGTTCGATATCAGCTACGGCCGCTTGCCCTCGCCGTCGAACGGATAGGGCTGCTTCCAGTGCTCGAAGATCGCCCGCAACTCGCCACTGGCCACCAGCTTGTCCATGCGCTGGTCGAACAGCGCGCGCAACGCCTTGCCCTCGGCGGTGCGGCCAAAGGCCAGGTACAGCGGCAGCTCCGCCAGGTGGCTGCGGCGAAACAGCTTGGGATCGGAGGCCTGGCCGAGCACATAGTCGACTTCGGTCAGGGCATCGATGTAGTAGTCGACGCGATCATGTTCAAGCATCGGCAAGATCCCCTCGCGGCGCTGGATTTCGCGAAAGTGACCGACATTGGGCAGATAGCTTTTGTAGTCATAGCCGCGCACCCAGGCCAGGCGATACTGGCCGAGGGTCTGCTGGGTCGGCACAGGGCTGGTGGCCAGGCCCAGGGCATAGATATGGTCCATATCGAAATGCCAGCGCGGATAGAGGTTGTCGGCGTTCTCTTCGTGATAGGAACCGACCCAGGCATCGGCCTCACCGCGTTTGACCAGGCCTACCGCGCGGCTGTACGGCGCACTCTGGGTGCGAACCTTGACGCCGGCCGGCTCGAACACCTTGCGCAGCACGTCCCAGGCCAGGCCGCTGCCGTCGGCGTTGGTGTAGTCGAGCCACTCTTCACTGACCAGACGAACCTGGCCAGGTGTCGCCGACGGCGCGTCTGCCGCCTTGACCACACCTGCCGCCAGGACCAGCAACACCAGCAACAGCCGCCATCCCGTCATCGCCCCGCTCCTTAGGTGAAACTCCATACCAGAACCTGCATGCCCAGCCAGGCAAACACCCCGGCCAGAACATCGTCGAGCATGATCCCGACCCCGCCATGCACATGACGATCAATCCAGCGGATCGGCCAGGGCTTGAGGATGTCGAAGAAACGGAACATCAAAAAGCCCGCCAGCAGCCACATCCAGCCCTCTGGCACCAGCCACAGGGTTATCCACATGCCGACCATTTCGTCCCAGACGATGCCCTCATGGTCGTGGACCTTGAGGTCGTCGGCAACTTTGCCGCACAGCCAGAAGCCGAACAGCATGGTCAACCCGAGCATCAGCCAGTAGCCCCAGTCGGGCAGCATCTGCCACAACGGGATAAACGGTAGAGCCACCAGCGAGCCCCAGGTTCCCGGCGCCTTGGGCAGGGTTCCGGAGCCGAAGCCGAACGCCAGGAAATGCCAGGGATTGCGCCAGACCGACGGCGGAACGAACTCCGCAGGCACCTGTTTGGGGTGATCGGTCACGGTGTCTCCTTAAAATGTTGATAGCCCCGGGTGTGCGGGGTGATGTCCTGGCCGCTGCCATCGAGCAGGCGCACGCCGCTGCCGGCACTCACCCGCCCGACCACATGGAGCGGCCAGCCGGCCGCCAGCAACGGTGCAAGCTCGGCTTCGGGCAAGGTGAAGGCCAGGACGTAATCGTCGCCGCCGGCCAATGCCGCCTGTTGCGCGCCTGCGCGACCGAAAAAGGCCAGCAGCGCCGCCGACAACGGTAGCCGCTCCAGCTCGACCTGCAATGCCACCTGCGACGCCTTGGCGATATGTCCGCAATCGGCGAGCAGGCCGTCGGAGATATCCAGCGCCGAGGTTGCCTTGCCGCGCAGCACCTGGCCCAGTGCCAGTTGCGGCTGTGGCGACCAGTAATGGGCCAGCAGCGGATCGGCCTGGGCCGCCTCGGCCATGCGCTCGCCGAGCACCAGCGGCAAGGCCCCGGCGGCATTGCCCAGTTCGCCGCCGACGCACAGCAGGTCGCCGGCGCGGGCACCGCTGCGGGTCAGGGCCTGGCCGCCGGGTACGCGGCCGAACACGGTCATGGTCAGGCTCAGCGGGCCACGGGTGGTGTCGCCGCCGATCAAGCTCATCTGGCAGCTTTCGGCCATCTGGTTCAAACCGCGGGCATAGGCTTGCAGCCAGTCGGCGCGAACCTCGGGCAGGGTCAGGGCAAGGGTAAAGCCGATGGGCGTGGCGCCCATGGCAGCCAGGTCACTGGCAGCGACGGCCAGCGAACGCTGACCGAGCAGAAAAGGATCGCAGACAGCCGGGAAATGCACCCCGGCCACCAGCGTATCGGTGGAGATCGCCAGCTGTTCGCCGGCTGGCACGCTGAGCAAGGCGCAATCATCGCCAATGCCCAGGGCCACACCTTCGCCGCCTTGCGCACAGGACGCGGCGGCGAAGTAATGACGGATCAGCTCGAACTCACCCATTGGCACAGAGCGCCGGAATCAGCGCTTGAACGCCTTGACTTCGGCTTCACGCAGGCGTGGTGCCAGCTTGTCGAGCACGCCGTTGACGAACTTGTGGCCGTCGGTGGCGCCAAACACTTTGGCCAGCTCCACACCTTCGTTGATCACGACGCGGTACGGAACATCGACGCGCATCATGAACTCCCAGGTGGACAGGCGCAGCACTGCCAGTTCAACCGGATCGAGCTCTTCGAGGGCCAGGTCCAGGCATGGCTTGAGTGCTTCATCGATCTCGACTTTCTTCGCCGGAACCCCATGGAGGATTTCGCGGAAGTAGGCGCCGTCGACATCGATGAAATCGTTATCGACCCGGAACTGCGCTTCGATCTCGTTCAGCGACTGCTTGGCCATATGCCATTGGTACAGGGCCTGGGTCGCGAGCTGACGGGCTTCGCGACGCTTGGCGCTTTTCGATGGCTTGCCAGCATCCGCAGGTTTTGGATCGCGCGGGTTGAAACGATCGCTTTCGTCGCTAATCACTTGGCCTCCAACTGCGCCAGCAGACTGACCATTTCCAGAGCGGACAGGGCAGCTTCGGCGCCCTTGTTGCCGGCCTTGGTGCCGGAACGCTCAATGGCCTGTTCGATCGAATCGACGGTCAGGACACCGAAGGAGACCGGCACGCCGAACTCCATGGACACCTGGGCCAGGCCCTTGGTGCATTCGCCCGCAACGTATTCGAAGTGCGGGGTACCGCCACGGATCACGGCGCCCAGGGCGACGATCGCGGCATATTCGCTTTGCTGGGCGACTTTCTGTGCCACCAGCGGGATTTCGAAGGCACCCGGGGCACGGATGATGGTGATGTCGCTTTCGTTCACACCGTGGCGAACCAGGGCATCAACGGCACCGCTCACCAGGCTTTCGACGACGAAGCTGTTGAAGCGGCCAACCACCAAAGCATAGCGACCTTTGGGGGCAATGAAGGTACCTTCGATGGTCTTCAGGGTCATTGCGGAGTTCTCATCTTAAAGAGCCAGGCCGCAAACAGGCGGCCTGTGGGTGTTTGGGACACGAATGGCAGCGCGAAAAACCGCCTGCTTTATTCGGAGGGCACGTATTCTACAACTTCCAGATCGAATCCGGATATCGCATTGAACTTCATTGGCGAACTCATCAGGCGCATTTTGCGCACGCCCAGGTCGCGCAGGATCTGCGAACCGGCACCGACGGTGCTGTAGGTGGTCGGGGTTTTCGCCTGGGCACCAGCGTCGGCGCTTTCGCGAATGTGCGCCAGCAGCACGTCGCCATCGAGCGGGTGGCCGAGCAGCAGCACCACGCCGCTGCCGGCGTCTGCAACGGCGCTCATGGCCGCGCGCAGGCTCCAGCGTCCCGGTTGCTTGACCATCAGCAGGTCGCGCAGCGGGTCCATGTTGTGCACCCGCACCAGCGTCGGTTCTTCGGCGCAAATGTTGCCCAGGGTCAGCGCCATGTGCACATCGCCTTCGACCGAATCACGGTAGGTGACCAGGTTGAAATGGCCCAGCTCGCTGTCCAGCGGCTGCTCGGAAACCCGCTGAACGGTACGTTCGTGGATCATCCGGTAGTGGATCAGGTCGGCAATGGTGCCGATCTTGATGTTGTGTTCGGCGGCAAAAGTCTCGAGTTCGGCGCGACGCGACATGGTGCCGTCGTCGTTCATCACCTCGCAAATCACCCCGCTCGGCTCGAAACCGGCCATGCGCGCCAGGTCGCAGGCAGCTTCGGTGTGGCCGGCACGGGCCAGGGTCCCGCCAGGCTGGGCCATCAGCGGGAAAATGTGACCGGGGCTGACAATGTCTTCGGCCTTGGCATCACGGGCAGCGGCGGCCTGCACGGTACGCGCGCGGTCGGCGGCGGAGATGCCGGTGGTGACGCCGGTGGCGGCTTCGATCGACACGGTGAACTTGGTGCCGAAACCCGAGCCATTGCGTGGCGCCATCAGCGGCAGCTTGAGCGTTTCGCAGCGCTCGCGCGACATCGGCATGCAGATCAGGCCGCGGGCGTGCTTGGCCATGAAGTTGATGTGCTCGGCCTTGCAGCACTCGGCGGCCATGATCAGGTCGCCTTCGTTCTCGCGGTCTTCGTCATCCATGAGGATGACCATTTTGCCTTGGCGGATGTCTTCGACCAGTTCTTCGATGCTGTTGAGCGCCACTCGGCACCCCCTTTCAAATCAGGATTTCAGGTAGCCGTTGGCGGCCAGGAAACTTTCGGTGATGCCGCTGCCTTTGCTTGGCTCGGCGGCCTTGTCACCCAGCAGCAGACGCTCCAGGTAACGTGCCAGCAGGTCGACCTCAAGGTTCACCCGACGACCTGGACGGTAGTCGGCCATGATGGTTTCGGCCAGGGTGTGCGGGACGATGGTCAGCTCGAACTCGGCGCCATCGACGACGTTCACCGTCAGGCTGGTGCCGTCGACGGTGATCGAGCCCTTGTGGGCAATGTACTTGGCCAGCTCCTTGGGTGCACGGATGCGGAACTGGATGGCGCGGGCGTTATCGCTGCGCGAGACCACTTCGCCGACGCCGTCGACATGGCCGCTGACCAGGTGACCGCCCAGGCGGGTGGTCGGCGTCAGGGCTTTTTCGAGGTTGACCCGGCTGCCGCTTTTGAGCTCGTTGAAGGCGGTGCAGTCGAGGGTTTCGCGGCTGACGTCGGCCCAGAAGCCATCGCCAGGCAGCTCGACCGCGGTCAGGCACACGCCGTTGACGGCGATGCTGTCCCCCAGCTTGACGTCGCCCAGGTCGAGCTTGCCGGTTTCGACATATACCCGCACGTCACCGCCTTTAGGGGTCAGGGAACGGATGCTGCCAATCGATTCGATGATGCCGGTGAACATGAAGTCCTCCTCGAGAACAGGGCTACGCATGGCGCTAGCCGCAAATTATACGCCGGGCGCAGGCTTGGGTACTGCAGTGACTCGCCAGTCATCGCCTACTGCGCGCATTTCGGTGATCTGCAAATGGGGCGCCTGGCTCATTTTATCCAGGGGCCAGTCGAGCAACGGCCGGGCACTGGAGCCAAGGATGCGTCCGGCGACAAAAATCTGGTACTCGTCGATCAGTCCCTGCCGGGCAAAGGCGCCGACCAGGCCGGCACCGGCTTCGACCAGCACTTCGTTGACGCCACGCGCGGCCAGCTCAAGCATCAGCGCCGGCAGGTCGACGCGGCCAGCACTGCCGGGCAGGCTCAGCAGCTCATGACCGGCCTGGGCATAACGTGCGTCGGCTTCGGCGGCGGTGACCACCAGGGCCGGGCCGGCGGTAAAGAACGGCGCATCGAGCGGCACACGCAAGCGACCATCGATCAACACCCGCAAGGGCGGACGCGCCAGGGCCAGCGCGGTGGTTGCCGGGTCCAGGCCCAGTTCTTCGGCGCGCACGGTCATCCGCGCGTTGTCGGCCAATACGCTTTCGGCGCTGGTCAGCACCACGCTGGAGCGGGCGCGCAAACGCTGCACTGCCGAGCGCGCCGCCGGGCCGGTAATCCACTGGCTCTCGCCGCTGGCCATGGCCGTGCGGCCGTCCAAGCTCATCGCCAGCTTGGCCCGGACGAACGGCAGGCCGTGTTCCATACGCTTGAGAAAGCCCGGGTTCAGGGCGCGGGCCTCGGCCTCCAACACACCGCTGGCAACCTCGATACCCGCATCGGCCAGGCGCTTGAGGCCGTTGCCGGCGACTTGCGGATTGGGGTCCTGCATGGCCGCGACCACCCGCGCCACACCGGCCTTGACCAGCGCCTCGGCACACGGCGGCGTGCGCCCATGGTGGCTGCACGGCTCAAGGGTGACGTAGGCGCAAGCGCCGCGGGCCAGCTCGCCGGCCTGGCGCAAGGCATGCACCTCGGCATGCGGCTCGCCGGCGCGCACGTGCCAGCCTTCGCCGACCACCTGGCCGTCGCGGACGATCACGCAGCCCACGCGCGGGTTCGGGTGGGTGGAGTACAGGCCCTTGCGGGCCAGCTCGATGGCCCGGGCCATGTAGTGCGCATCAAGCACCGCGCGTTCGCTGGACATGCTCACTCTTTAGCCGGCACACGGGCCAGGCGGTCGATTTCTTCACGGAACTCGTTGAGGTCCTGGAAACGCCGGTACACCGAGGCAAAGCGGATATAGGCGACTTCATCGAGCTTTTGCAGCTCGGCCATGACCAGCTCGCCGACCACCAGCGACTTGATCTCGCGCTCACCGGTAGCCCGCAGCTTGTGCTTGATATGCGCCAGCGCCGCTTCCAGGCGCTCGACGCTGACCGGGCGTTTTTCCAGGGCGCGCTGCATACCGGCACGCAGTTTTTCTTCGTCGAAAGGCTGGCGGCTGCCGTCCTGCTTGATCAGCCGGGGCAGAACCAGTTCGGCGGTTTCGAAGGTGGTGAAGCGCTCACCGCAGGCTACGCATTCGCGCCGACGGCGCACTTGCTCGCCCTCGGCAACCAGTCGCGAGTCGATGACCTTGGTGTCGTTGGCACCGCAGAAGGGACAGTGCATGGTGGCAGGCAACAAAAAAAGGGAGGGCCATGGTAGCGCATCCCACTGGCAAGACAAGCCAAAGGGGTTACCATCCAGTGAGGAAATACGCCGCGAAGGAATTCCCCATGCCATCAAGAGCGCTTGTCGTGCTCAGTTTTGCTGCCGTGCTGAGCGCGTGCAGCAGCGATAAACCCCAGCCTGCGCCGGCGCCCAAAGCCCCGGTAGCCAGCAAACCGGCCAGGGAGCTCGGGCCACTGCCGGCCTATCAACGCGAATTGAGCGGCACCTTGCAGAACATTCCGGCCGGCGCCGAAGTCGAACTGGCCCTGCTGGTGATCGATGAACGCGGGCGGCCGCAAGGCTTGCTGGCCAGCAGCACGTTCAGCGGCAATGGCCTGGAGCTGCCGTTTCGCCTGCGCTTCAACCCCGAGGCCTTTCCCGCCGGGGCGCGGGTCGAGCTGCGCGGTCGCGCGAGCAAGTCCGGCCAGCTGATCCTGCACCTGCCGCCCCTGCGCATCGCCCAGGCGCAAACCCAGGCCACCGGCCCGCTGCGCTTCGAAAAGGCGCCATGATGGCGCCCGCTCCACTGCAACAGGCCTTGAGCGAGTTGCTTGGGGATGCGCAACTGGTGGTCAGCGACCTGCCTGAATGCGCGCTCAAGTTGTGGCTGATCGATGCGCAGAACATGGACCGCGCCTTCAGCTCCGAAGAAACCCGGCGCATCCTTCACGAGCCGCCGTACTGGAGTTTCTGCTGGGCCAGCGGCCTGGCCATGGCCCGCTACCTGGATGAGCATCGGCATTGGGTCGAAGGCAAGCGCGTGCTGGACTTTGGCGCAGGCTCCGGGATTGCCGGTATCGCGGCAGCCAAGGCCGGCGCGCTGGAAGTGGTGGCTTGCGACCTTGACCCGCTGGCGCTGCAGGCCTGCCGGGCGAATGCCGAGCTCAATGAGGTGGAACTGAGTTATTCCAGCGATTTTTTCCAGGAGGCCGACCGTTTCGACCTGATCCTGGTCGCCGACGTGCTCTACGACCGCGCCAACCTGCCGTTGCTGGACGAGTTTCTCAGCCGTGGCCAGCAGGCCCTGGTCGCCGATTCGCGGGTACGGGATTTCCGCCACCCGCTGTACCGGTCGCTGGGCGTGCTCGATGCCCTGACCCTGCCGGACCTGGCCGAGCCGCACGAATTCCGCCGGGTCAGCCTGTACCACGCCAGCCGCCAGCCTTTATAGTGATGCCATTCACGGATTTTCGAGAGTCGCGATGAACCCTGCTACCCCGTACATTTTCGATGCCACTGGCGCCGACTTCGAACAGTTGGTGATCCAGAACTCTTTCCATAAACCGGTACTGGTCGACTTCTGGGCCGAGTGGTGCGCGCCGTGCAAGGCACTGATGCCGCTGCTGGCGCAGATCACCGAGAGCTACCAGGGCGAACTGCTGCTGGCCAAGGTCAACTGCGATATCGAGCAGGACATCGTCGCCCGCTTCGGCATCCGCAGCCTGCCCACCGTAGTGCTGTTCAAGGATGGCCAGCCGGTCGACGGCTTTGCCGGTGCCCAACCCGAGTCGGCGATTCGCGCCCTGCTCGAACCCCATGTACAACTGCCGCCCCCGGCTGCCGCCGACCCGCTGGAGCAAGCCCAGGCGCTGTTTGCCGAAGGCCGTTTCAGCGAAGCCGAAAGCACCCTCAAGGCGCTGCTCAGCGAAGACAACAGCAATGCCGGCGCGCTGATCCTCTACGCCCGCTGCCTGGCTGAGCGCGGCGAACTGGGTGAAGCCCAGACCGTGCTCGACGCAGTCAAGAGCGATGAGCACAAGGCTGCCCTGGCCGGCGCCAAGGCGCAGCTGACCTTCCTCGGCCTGGCCGCCAGCCTGCCGGAAGTCGCCGACCTTAAAGCGCGCCTGGCGCAGAATGCTGAAGATGACGAGGCCGCGTACCAGCTGTGCATCCAGCAGTTGTCGCGTCAGCAGTACGAAGCGGCGCTGGAAGGCTTGCTCAAGCTGTTCAAGCGCAATCGCGGCTATGACGGCGGGGTGGCACACAAGACCTTGCTGCAGGTGTTTGACCTGCTGGGTAATGACCACCCACTGGTCGGCAGCTACCGTCGCAAGTTGTTTGCTGCCTTGTATTGAATTGATCGCGGGGCAAGCCCGCTCCTACTGATCCTGTAGGAGCGGGCTTGGCCCGCGATACCCTCATTACCCCACCCAGTGATAAACCGGCGCATCCGCCCCGCTTTGCACCTTCACCTCGGCACTGTGGCGCAGGCGCACCAGCAGTCGCTTGCCCGCCGCGGTATTGCCCGCCAGCCCTTCCAAGTGTTCAAGCAACTCCGGCCCGTTGAGCTGCCCGGCCTTGCGCAGTACCTCGCGCGCCGCCTGCCAGAGCGCATCATCCGGTCGCACCGCCGCAACCGCACTCGCCGCTGCTGCAGGCGCTGGCGTCACAGCGGCCAGCTGGCCGCCCAGTTGCGCCCATTCCGCCGGGTCCAGCTCCAGGGTCAGGTCTACCGGCCAGTCGCCGATGTGTCCGCGAATTCGCATGGGGGTGTCCTTGTGCGCAGTCAATGGGCCCATGCTCCCACGCCGGCGCTTCGTCGCCAAGCATACTGGCGCACGCCGAACAAGTTGTTATAACATTACTAAATCCATCCAATGCCTCCGCGGAGTCAGCCCATGCGTCGTCTGTTGCTCGCCTTGCCGTTTGCCTTGTTGCCCCTGGCCGTCGCCCACGCCCATGTAGGCCACGACCACGATCATGACCACGCCCATGGCAGCCTCGGCGCCCATGAACACGGCGTCGCGCGCTTGAATGTGGTGCTCGACGACAAGTCCCTGGAACTGGAACTGGACAGCCCGGCGATGAACCTGGTCGGCTTCGAACACCCGGCCACCAGCGCCGCCGACAAAGCCAAGGTTGCTGCCGTGCGTTCACAATTGGAAAAACCATTGGCGCTGTTCGGCCTGGCCAAGGCGGCCAACTGCAGCGAAAGTGACCAGGAGCTGGAAAGCCCGCTGTTCGGCGACAAGCCGGCAGTCGATGATGACGGCTACGAGCACGAAGGCCATGAGCACAGTGAGGTCCATGCCCATTACCGGCTGACCTGCGACAAGCCCGCTGAGCTCAAGAGCCTCGACCTGACTCCGTTGTTCAAGGCCTTCCCCGCCACCCAGAAAATCACCCTGCAACTGATCGGGCCCAACGGCCAGCAAGGTGTCGAAGCGACCCCGGCCAAGGCCACGATCAACTTCTGATAGCCCTTTTGCAGCGAAACGCCCGGGGTAACCCGGGCGTTCATTTATGAGCCAGGCACTGATTGAACTGACCGACCTGGGCTTCGCCTGGCCGGGCCAAGCCCCCCTGCTGGAGATTCCCGCCCTGCGCCTGGAAGCCGGCGAATCGTTGTTTCTCAAAGGCCCCAGCGGCAGCGGCAAAACCACCCTGCTGGGCCTTTTGGGCGGTGTGCAAAAGCCCGATCGCGGCAGCATCCGCCTGCTCGGCCAGGACTTGAGCGAACTGAAGCTGGCCGCCCGCGACCGTTTTCGCGTCGATCACACCGGCTACATCTTCCAGCAGTTCAACTTGCTGCCGTTTCTCTCGGTACGGGAGAACGTCGAACTGCCTTGCCGCTTCTCGCGCAGCCGCGCACAACGCGCCGCCGAGCGCCATGGCAGCATCGACCAGGCCGCCGCCAGCCTGCTCGCGCACCTGGGCCTGAAAGACCCGGCGCTGCTTGCCCGCCGCGCGGGCAGCCTGTCGATCGGCCAGCAACAGCGCGTTGCCGCCGCCCGGGCCTTGATCGGCCAGCCGGAGCTGGTAATCGCCGACGAGCCAACATCAGCCCTCGACGCCGACACCCGCGAAGCCTTCATTCGCCTGTTGTTCGCCGAATGCCGTGCGGCCGGCTCGAGCCTGCTGTTTGTCAGCCACGACCAGAGCCTGGCACCGTTGTTCGACCGCCAGCTGTCCCTTGCCGAACTCAACCGCGCGGCCCGCCCGGCCAACGACCTGGAGGCCTGATGTACCTGCTCCGCCTTGCCCTGGCCAGCCTGGCCAACCGCCGCTTTACTGCATTTTTGACCGCCTTCGCCATCGCCCTGTCGGTGTGCCTGCTGCTGGCGGTCGAGCGGGTGCGCACCGAAGCCCGCGCCAGCTTTGCCAGCACCATCAGCGGCACCGACCTGATTGTCGGCGCCCGCTCGGGCTCGGTGAACCTGCTGCTGTACTCGGTGTTTCGCATCGGCAACGCCACCAACAACATCCGCTGGGAGAGCTTCGAACACTACGCCAGCGACAAACGGGTGAAATGGGCCATTCCCATCTCCCTGGGCGATTCCCATCGCGGCTACCGGGTGATGGGCACCGACGCGCGCTATTTCGAGCACTACCAGTACGGCCGCAAGCAGAACCTGCAACTGGCCGAGGGCCGCGCCTTCGCCAGCGACCCGTTCGAGGTGGTGCTTGGTGCCGAGGTGGCCGATGCCCTGCACTACAAGCTGGGCGACAAGCTGGTGCTGGCCCATGGCGTGGCGGCCATCAGCCTGGTCAAACACGATGACAAACCGTTCACCGTGGTCGGCGTGCTGCAACGCACCGGCACCCCGGTCGACCGCACCCTGCACATCAGCCTGGGCGGTATGGAAGCCATCCACATCGACTGGCACAACGGTATGCCGGCCCGCGGCGCCGGGCGTATCAGCGCCGATCAGGCGCGCAACATGGACCTCAAGCCCGCCGCCATCACCGCCTTCATGCTCGGCCTGAACAACAAGGTGGCCACCTTCAGCCTGCAACGGGAGATCAACGAGTACCGCAACGAGCCGCTGCTGGCGATCCTCCCGGGCGTGGCCCTGCAAGAGCTCTGGAGCCTGATGGGCACGGCCGAGCAGGCGCTGTTCGTGGTCTCGCTGTTCGTAGTGCTGACCGGCCTGATTGGCATGCTCACGGCGATCCTCACCAGCCTCAACGAACGGCGCCGGGAAATGGCCATCCTGCGCTCGGTCGGCGCGCGTCCCTGGCACATTGCCGGGCTGCTGGTGCTCGAAGCACTGGCCCTGGCGGTGGCCGGCATCATCGCCGGGGTGGCTTTGTTGTACGCCGGCATCGCCCTGGCCCAGGGTTACGTGCAGGCCAACTACGGCCTGTTGCTGCCGCTGGCCTGGCCCAGCGCCCATGAATGGACCCTGCTGGGCATCATCCTTGGCGCCGCCTTGCTGATGGGCAGCGTGCCGGCCTGGCGCGCCTATCGACAGTCACTGGCCGACGGCCTGTCCATTCACCTGTGAGTAACTCGATGAACCGCGCCTTGCTGCTGTTGCTGCTGTTGATTGCCTCGCCCCTGTGGGCCGCTGAACCGCGCACCCTGGAGTGGCAGCAACTGATCCCGGCCGGGGCGCCGGTGATCCAGCCACAACTGGCGCCGCTGCACGACCTTTCGCAACTGAGCGACGCCCTGGCTGCCGAATCGGCACCCGCTGCGCGGCAAACCGCACCCAATGCCCCGGTGGTCAAGGCCCTGGATGGCCAGCAGGTCAAACTGCCGGGGTATATCGTGCCGCTGGAGGTCAGCGAAGAAGGCCGCACCACCGAGTTCCTGCTGGTGCCTTACTACGGCGCCTGCATTCATGTACCGCCACCGCCGTCGAACCAGATCGTTCACATCTTCAGCGAGATCGGCGTCAAGGTCGAAGACCTCTACCAACCGTACTGGATTGAAGGCCAGATGCAGGTCAAAGCCTCCAGCAGCGAGCTGGCCGATGCCGGATATCAGATGGAAGCCGAGAAAATCTACGCATACGAGCTAGAATGAATGGCCGCTTGTCAGCCTTTGACGATTTCATTGAGCTGCGTCAAAAGTCGCCGTCCGTCAGCTCCTTACCATTGGACTCATTAAATTCTAAACGTCCTTTGGGAGCTTCCATGAACAAGTCCTTGCTTGGCGCCTCGCTCGTTGCTCTGGCGCTTGCAGCCCCTGTTGCCCACGCCCACCAGGCTGGCGACTTCATCCTGCGTGCCGGTGCGATCACTACCGCTCCCAACGAGAACAGCGGCGACATCAAGCTCGACGGCACCAAGATGTCCGGCACCAAGGCTACTCTGGACAGCGACACCCAGCTGGGCCTGGCGTTTGCCTACATGCTGACCGACCACATCGGCCTCGAGCTGCTGGCCGCCACTCCGTTCCAGCACACCGTGGGCGTCAAGGGCCTGGGCGCTGGCCTGGATGGCAAGCTGGGCGACATCAAGCAACTGCCACCGACCCTGTCGCTGCAGTACTACCCGATGGAAGCTTCGTCGAAGTTCCAGCCTTACGCCGGCATCGGCCTGAACTACACCATGTTCTTTGACGAAGACCTGAGCAGCAACCGCAAGGCTCAAGGCTTCAGCAACATGAAGTTGAAAGATTCGGTCGGCCTGGCCGGTCAGTTGGGCATGGACTACATGATCAACGACAACTTCCTGATCAACGCCGCGGTCTGGTACGTCGACATCGACACCAAGGCCACCATCGACGGCCCGAGCGCCCTGGGCGTTGGCAAGACCAAGGTCGACGTCGATGTCGATCCATGGGTCTACATGGTTGGCGTGGGTTACAAGTTCTAAGCGTCTTCAAACGCACATCGCGGGGCAAGCCCGCTCCTACAACGTGATGTAGGAGCGGGCTTGCCCCGCGCTGCTTTTCAGCGTCCTAAAAGTCGCGCCAGCCCCACTACCAGCGGCGTCGGCTCAGGGAAATCAAAACGTGCCAGCAAGCGCTGGTTGTTCGCCCGCGAATGGCGGATATCGCCCGAGCGCGCCGGACCATGGCTGATCGCCGGCAAATCGCCAACCACCGACTTCAATGCCGCCAGCAACTGGTTCAGCGAAGTGGCCTGGTTCAGGCCGATGTTCACCGCGCCCTCCTCGACCTGTGCCAACTCCAGCGCCTGGACCATTACCGTGACCAGATCGCCAACATAGAGAAAATCGCGGGTCTGCTCACCGTCGCCAAACAGGGTGATCGGCGTGCCGTTCAGGGCGCGCTCGCAGAAGATGCTGATAACCCCGGAATACGGCGAGGAAGGATCCTGGCGCGGACCGAAGATATTGAAAAAGCGGAACACCACCGGCTCCAGACCATGCTGGCGGCGGTAGAAGTCCAGGTACTGCTCGCTGGCCAGTTTATCCACCGCGTAAGGCGTCAACGGCGCCTTGGGCGTGTCTTCGACAATCGACTGGCCTTCGCCATTGTTGCCGTACACCGCCGCGCTGGAGGCAAACAGCACGCGCTTGATGCCGTTCAGGCGCATGGCCTCGCACACGTTGAGGGTGCCGATGAAGTTGCTCTGGTGGGTTTTCACCGGGTCGTCCACCGAGGCCTGTACCGAGGCAACCGCGGCCAGGTGCACCACCGCCTGGCAACCGGCCGCGGCGCGCTTGACCAGTTCGGCGTCGGCGACATCACCTTCGACCAGTTGCAGCCGGGGGTTGTCGATCTGCAGGTTGCTGCGCTTGCCCGTCGACAGGTCGTCGAGGATACGCACGCTATAGCCTTTTTCCAGCAACGCATCGCTGAGGTGGGAACCGATGAAGCCGGCGCCACCGGTGATCAGAATAGGGGCATCAGCCATGACGATAGAAGCGATCCAGTAAGGGCGGCAAACCGGCGCGCCAGGCGCGGGGCTTGATGCCGAAGGTGTGGAGGATTTTCTTGCAGGCCAGCACCGCATGCTGCGGTTCTTCGCTGGCGTCCGGGCGCGCGGCGTGGGCCTGCGCGGTCGGGGCCTGTACCGCCAGCTTATGCAACTGGGCCGCTTCCGTGAGGATAGCCTGCCCCAGCGCCAGCGGCGTGGTCGCCTCGTTCCCGGCGTAGTGATAGGTGCCCCACAGGGGCGCGGCGCAATCGAGCTGCTTGAGCACCGAGAGGATTACCCGCGCAGCGTCGTCCACCGGCGTCGGGTTGCCGCGCCGGTCATCGGCCAGCAGCAGTTCCTGCGGTTGCTCGGCGCGGGTCAGGAAGCGGCCGAGGACGCCATCGATACTCTCGTCGAGCACCCAGCCAAAGCGCAGCAACACATGCTGCGGGCAGGTGGCGCGCACGCTCTGCTCGATGCGCCACAGGGCCTGGCCACGCAGGCCCAGCGGCACTGGCTCGTCCTTTTCGCTGTAGGCGGTCGCCCGCGAGCCATCGAAGACCCGGTAGCTGGACGGCTGGACAAGAATGATGTTGTGGTGCTGACACAGCTCGGCCAGGCGCTCGACGGCGCGCTCCTGCTGGGCCAGGCGCTGCTCGCTGACCGCTTCGGCCTGGAACCAGTCGAAGTAGTAAGCCAGGTTGATCAGCGCATCAGGGCGGGTGTCGTCGAGCAACTGGGTCAGGCTCGCCGGATCCCAACCGCTGTCCGGCGGGCGCGGTGCCAGAAAGCCGATATCTTCCTCGGCCCCGAGTCGAATCAGCGCTTGCCCGAGGGCACTTCCACCACCCAACAGCATCAGGCGCATTCGCATAGAGTCAGCAGGTCCGATCAGATTATTGGAAGAAAGCCTTCATTTTGCGGTTTCCGGCAGGGGAAGTCCAACACAGGGGCGCCCGTCCTGCCCGGCGCGGCGCTGAAGGCAAGGTTTTTCCTGTGCTTACACAAATCCGGAAACTGCCTATACTGCGCCCGGAATGAGCTGACTCGCCTGAATGGATTAACCAGGAGAATAGTTAGCTTATTCGTTCGCCGGGGCGCAGCAGCACTTTCTGCACCCTGGTCGGCACGGATTGCCAGATAAAACCAATAACAAAGGAATGTTTCCCATGCAGGATTCGGAAGTCGCGTACCTGAGTTTCGACCAGGACCAGGCCCGTACGCTGGCAGCTGCAAGCCAGCACCTCGCCGAACTCGGCGGCCCTCAGGCCCGCGGAGTCGCCAACCAGGCGCGCCAGTGGGCACAACGCCTGCACCCTACCCTCGACGCCAGCCAGAAGGCCGTGTTGCAACGCTTTGCCGATGGCCAGTTGTCCGCCCTGATGTGCTCGCAGATGGCCTGCCCCGGCAGCGATCCGCTGCCCGAGCATCTACCTGAGCTGGCCACCCTGGCTCAGAGCGAGCGCTGCCTGTACCTGGCCTCGCGCAACCAGTTGCTGCTGGAGCTGGTGAACTACCGGGCCTTTGCCTTCGATATCGACAACGAAGGCCAGATCATGCGGCTGGTCGGCAACTTCAAAGGCGGCGGCAGCGTGCCCCGCCCCGACGAGCACCAGCACACCGAAGTCGAACTCAGCTCTCACGCCGGGTTGCGCCTGGGCCCGCATACCGAAGCGCCCTACAACTGTTCGGTTGCCGCCAGCGAGGGCCGCTCACCTGCGCCGTCAGCGCTGATCCTTTCCGCGCGCTGGAACCCGGCGGGCGAACCGACCCGGATCATCCCGCTGCGCGCCATCATCGAGCAACTGGGCAGCCTGCATGCGCTGGCGTTGACCTCGGCCTCCTTCGACTTCACCCGCAGCGAGTGCTTTGTCGCTGGTCAAGGCGAGGCCGGCCAGGCCACGTCGATGCTGCAGTTCGATCCCGACGGCGGTTTCAGCCTGCGCTACAACTCGTATCGTTTCTCGTTGAACGATCACGCCAGCGACGCCGCAGCCCGTGCCTTCGACGCCTTCCAGGCGCTGGTCCGGGACGCCCAGCCCTTGCCGTTCGTGCTCCAACCCGATAGCGCCTTGCTGATCAATAACTGCCGCGCCCTGCATGGACGCGACATTCTCCAGGACAACCGGCGCCTGTTGGTGCGCCTGTTCGGCTACTCGCGCTTTGCGCGCCCGGTAGTCCTCAACGATGACCCGCTGCTGGTGCGTGGCTGAACAAGGGAACCCCCCGATGATGGAAATTGATATCACCCTGTTGCTGACTCTGGCGTCGGTAGCGCTGATGGCCGGCTTTTTCGACGCCATCGCCGGCGGCGGCGGGCTGATCACCCTGCCGGTGCTGTTCGTGGCCGGCATCGACCCGCTGGCAGCGATCGCCACCAACAAGTTCCAGGCCGCCTCGGCGACGGTCTCGGCCACCTTTGCCTTTGCCCGCAAGGGCATGATCGACTGGAAGCGCGGCCTGCCCATGGCGGCCATGGCTTTTGCCGGTGGCGCCCTCGGGGCGCTGTCGGTGAGCCTGGTGCCCAAGAGTTTCCTCCAGGCCTGCGTACCGGTGCTGCTGATCCTGGTGGCCGCCTACTTTGCCTTCAGCCCCAAGCCGGACGAGCAGCAGCGCAAGGCGAGGATCTCGATCAGCCTGTTCTGCCTGGCGGTGGCGCCGGTGATCGGCTTCTACGACGGGGTGTTCGGCCCCGGCGTCGGTTCGTTCTACATGGTGGCCTGCGTGGTCCTGCTCGGCCAGCCGATGCTGCGCGCGGTGTGCAACAGCAAACTGCTCAACGCCGCCTGCAACCTCGGGGCGCTGTCGGTGTTTTCCCTGAGCGGCGCGATCGTCTGGCCGCTGGCCCTGGCGATGGCTTGCGCGGCCTTCGTCGGCGCGCAACTGGGGGCTCGCTGCGCGGTGCATTTCGGTCCTAAACTGATCAAGCCGCTGCTGGTCTGCGTGTGCTGCATCATGGCCCTCAAGCTGCTGCTCAGCGCCGGCAATCCCCTTGGCGAATGGCTGCAACATCAGTTTCTATAGGCGGTGTCCATGCACCTGGAAGCAATTTCGACCCAACGGTCCACCTGGCAGTACGACGAACCCGCGCCGGCTACCGAGCGCTTCATCAGCGAAACCTTCGACGGTTTCCAGCAACAGGCGCGGCTGCTTATACCTGACCAGGAGCGCGCTGCGCCGATGTTCGTGATCGGTGGCGCGCGCTCGGACTTCACCCGCCTCAACCCGCTGCTGTATCGCCTGCAGCAGCAGGGGATCGGCTCACTGACCGGCAACCTCTCCGGCCACAGCCTGGCCGCCGAGCCCGGCGCGCCGCAGCCGTCGCTGACCACCAACCTGGAAGAAGCGCAGCGCTTTCACCGGCATATCGCCGAGCGCTGCCAGACCCTGCTCGGCCACAGCCTGGGCGGCGCCATCGCGCTGAAACTGGCAGCGCAAACGCCCGCCATCGACAAACTGGTGCTGATCTGCCCGGCGGTTTACCCGGACGCCGCCCACCAGGCGCCGTTCGGCCCGGCCTTCAGCGCAGCGATCCGCCAGCCCTACGGCTTTCTCGACTGCGACAGCTACGAGTTTCTGCGCACGTTTGCGGGCCGGGTGCTGCTGGTGATCGGCGAATTCGACGGGCTCAACTCCAAAGCCTACGGGCAAGCCGAAGGCACCTCGGCCGGCACCTTGTGGCTGGCCGGCGCCCAGCGCTATAGCCCGATCCCTGAAGAAGTCACCCAGGCCCTGCTGCGCGCCGTGCCGGCACCGCACCTGGAATGCCTGCTGCTGACCGACTGCGATCACGGCATTGCCGCACACCTGCGCGACAAGCCGGCGGTGGCCGATCAGGTGGCGCAGGTGGTGGCCGAGTTCATTCTCGGCTAAGCGGGTTATTCAATCTCGAACAGGCCGTTGCGGATCGGCCCGGCGCTCAGGCGTTCGCGCACGTCATCGTCAATCCGTGGATCGTCCGGGCGGTACAGCTTGACCTGGCGGTAGGCGCTGATGCGGTTGATCTCGGTGCCGAGGAACTCCCACACCACCCGGGTGCAGGCCGGGGTACGCCGGTCACCACTGGAAACCCCGGTCTTGAGACCGTTGAGGCGGGTGATGCGGCTCTTGAAGCTGGGAATGAGGATGGTCTGGCTCATCTCGTTGACGGTCAGCGATTCGTAATCGAGCAGAAACAGGCGGTCCTGCAACTGGAACGCCGCGCCCAGGTAACGGCAGCGCACCCAGTCTTCGGCCTGCACATCGGTACTGCTGGAGCGCTCCTGACGCTCCTGGCGCTCGAACAGAAAACTGCCGCGCTCTTCGCGCAGGTGCACCAGCGACAGCAGGATGGAGCCGGGTACCGACATGCAGTTGGAGTATTCGAAGTAGTAACCGCAATAGCGCGACAGGTTGCCGGCGTGTTCGCGCAACGGCCGCAGCAGCTCGGCCAGCGGATCGTTGTGGCTGAGCGCCTGGTTGGCGGTACTGCGCGCACCAATCAGGCGCGCGAACTGCTCCGGCGGCAAACCCAGTTCGTAATCCTCGACACCGAAGAAATCGCCGATGCGCTTGAGGTTGTACGCCGTCGGCTGGCTTTGCCCGCTCAGGTACTTGTTGAACTGTGCACGATTGATCGACAGCTGCCGGCAAACTTCCGAGATAGAGCGGTAGTGGCTGCAGGCGAGCTTGAGATTGGCGCCGAGATGTTCGCTCATGTGAGCCGTTCCAGGTGATGCGACAGACGCCAGTTTAGCATCAAGTCGCATCAACTGAGAGCAACCCGCGAAATTGTAACCAGTCTTGTCATGACCAACCATGCGCCCCACGGACACGGCGCATCGACGCCGACCTGTCGTCTTTCATGCGAAGAATAAGAATCGAGGTCATTTCATGCTCGAAGCGCTCAACGATTTCCTCTCGGGGAAACTCCTCATCGTGCTTATCGTCGGACTCGGCAGCTACTTCACCCTGCGCTCCCGTTTCGTCCAGTTCCGCCATTTCGGCCACATGTTCAGCGTCTTCAAGGAATCCCTGCGCGGCCAGGCAGGCCAGCTGAGCTCGTTCCAGGCGCTGATGCTGAGCCTGGCCGGCCGCGTCGGTGCCGGTAACATCGCCGGTGTCGGCATCGCCGTGACCCTCGGCGGCCCGGGCGCGGTGTTCTGGATGTGGGTGACCGCGCTGGTGGGCATGTCCAGCAGCTTTTTCGAGTGCACCCTGGCCCAGGTCTACAAACGTAGCGACGGCGACGGCCTGTACCGTGGCGGCCCGGCCTACTACATCCAGCACGGCCTGAAGCTGCGCTGGATGGCGATGGTGTTCGCGATTCTGCTGCTGGTGACCTACGGCTTTACCTTCAATGGCCTGCAGTCCTACACCGTGACCCACTCGCTGCAGAACGCCTTCGGCTTCGAGCCGAAATACACCGGTATCGCCCTCGCCGCCCTGCTCGGCCTGGTGTTCATCGGCGGTATCAAGCGTATCGCCTCGGTGTCCGACCTGCTGGTCCCGGTCAAGACTCTGGCCTACATCGGCGTGACCCTGTACGTGATTTTCACCCAGATCGAACACGTGCCGGCCATGCTCGAAACCATCGTCAAGAGCGCTTTCGGCCTTGATCCGGCCTTTGCCGGCCTGCTCGGCAGCGCTATCGTCATGGGCGTCAAACGTGGCGTGTTCGCCAACGAAGCCGGCCTTGGCAGTGCGCCGAACGTCGCCGCCGTGGCCGCGGTGAAACACCCGGCCGCCCAAGGTGTGGTCCAGGCGTTCAGCGTGTTCCTCGACACCTTCGTGATCTGCACCTGCACCGCACTGCTGATCCTGCTGTCGGGCTTCTACACCCCAGGCTTTGAAGGTGACGGCATTGCCCTGACCCAGAACTCCCTGGCTGCGGTAGTCGGTGACTGGGGACGGATTTTCGTCAGCGTCGCGCTGTCGCTGTTCGTCTTCACCTGCATCCTCTACAACTACTACCTGGGCGAAACCAGCCTGCAGTTCTTCACCCGCAACCGCCTGGTGCTGCTGGGCTACCGCGGCCTGGTACTGCTGCTGATTCTTTGGGGTTCGGTGCAGAACCTGTCGACCGTGTTCGCTTTCGCCGACATCACCATGACCTGCCTGGCGTTCGTCAACCTGGTGGCCCTGGCGCTGCTGTTCAAGGTCGGCCTGCGGGTGATGCGCGACTACGACGAACAGCGCCGCGCCGGTATCGCCCAGCCAGTGTTCGATGCGTCGAAGTTTTCTGACCTGGACCTGGACCCGGCTGCCTGGCCAGTGAATCCGCAGGTCGAGACCCGGACCGACGTCAACGTCGCCAACGCACAGACGCAGAGCTGACATGCGCGCCGTCAACAACCTTCTGGTGCTGTACACCGGCGGCACCATCGGCATGCTGCAAACCCCGCAGGGCCTGGCGCCTGCCGGCGGCTTTGAAGCGCGTATGCGCGAGCACCTGGAGCAAATGGCCCATGCACCGCTGTTGAGCTGGCGGCTGCGCGAACTGCGGCCATTGATCGACAGCGCCAACATGCAGCAAAGCAACTGGCTGGCCATGCGCGAGGCGATTGTCGAGGCGGTGGAGCGCGATGGCCACGACGGTATCCTGCTGCTGCACGGCACCGACACCCTGGCCTACACCGCATCGGCGCTGTCGTTTTTGCTGCTCGGCCTGCCAGTACCGGTACTGCTGACCGGCTCGATGTTGCCGGCCGGCACCGCCGACAGCGACGCCTGGGACAACCTTTGCGGTGCCCTGCGGGTGATGGCATCCGGTATCGACAATGGCGTGCAGCTGTATTTCCACGGCCAGCTGCTGCACGGCGCGCGCACGTCGAAGCTGCGCAGCGAAGCCTTCGATGCCTTCGCCGCGCTGCCGCGTGAGCGCGATGGACAACGCGCCGAGTCGCTCCCGGCCTGCCTGGATTACCGCCAGCCACGCCAACCGGTAAACCTGATGGTGCTGCCGGTGTTCCCCGGGCTGCAGGTCGGCCATCTGCGCGGCCTGCTCTCTAGCGGCGTGCAGGGCTTGCTGCTGGAGTGCTACGGCAGCGGCACCGGGCCATCGGACGATCAGGACCTGCTCGATGCGCTGCACGACGCCCGCCAAGGCGGGGTGTTGATTGCGGCCATCAGCCAGTGTCCGGAAGGCGCGGTGCACTTCGACACCTATGCGGCCGGCAGTCGCCTGCGCGATACCGGCCTGGTCAGCGCCGGCGGCATGACCCGCGAAGCGGCGCTGGGCAAGATGTTCGCCTTGCTCGGTGCCGGGCTCGATGTGCAAGCGGCGGAACACTGGTTCGCCCAGGACCTGTGCGGCGAGCGCGCCCAGTAGAAATGGCGGAAGGCAGCGGGAGTCGAACCTGCCCGGGAACGGCTGCCGTCCCCAACCGGGTTTGAAGCCCGGCCGCGCCACCGGGCGCGATTGCCTTCCTTAAACGGGTTACTGCCCCGGCGCCTGGGCCAGGGCATTGTCGGCGCGAACCTGGCGTCGGTCACCGACACGCCGGGTCAGGCCGATGCGATCGAAGTACTCGAGTATCTGCACACTGCGCTTGCGCCCGATCCCCAGCACATCGCGAAACGCCGCCACCTGCACCACCGGATCGTCGCTGGCCAGCTGCAAGAGCATAGCCGCCATTTGCCGGATCGTGGCCTCAGGATAGAACAGATCGCGCACCACCTGGTGCACCTGGCCCAAACGCCCAAGCTTGCGCAGCAACAGGCGCACCTCGGCTTCATCGACTTGTAGTGACCTGGCCAGGTCGCGTACCCAGGGCGGGTCGAACAGCCCCTCGACCAGCAATGGCTGCACCTGGCTCCACAGCTGCGAGTCAGCATCGCTCAAGCGTATCTGGTGCTCGGGCAGGTGCAGCCAGGGCCCGCTGCTGACCAACCTGCCGCTGGCGAGCAGTTCATCCACCAGGCTGATGAAGGCCGGGCGCTCAAGGGTCAGGCCAACAAAGCGGCGCAGGCGATCGCGATCCGGGCCGAGCTGGTCCGGCTCCTGTTCATGAAACCGCGCCAGCCCCTCCAGCAACGCCGTTTGCAATGTTTGCCAATGCTCATCGGTGAACAGCAGCGGGCCTTGGCGAGTGGCGATTACCTGGACATTGGCCGGCAGTTGCCAGCGGCTGCGCAGGCGATTGAACTGGCGCTCCAGGCGTTGCGGGTCGAGGCCCAGGTCATCACTGGCCAGCAGCGCCGGCAAGGCCTGCTCAAGGCTGTCGGCGCCAACCAGGGCCTGCAACTGGGCAATGCGCGCCTCGCTGCGGCGCTGGCGCGCAGGTGCAAAGGGATCGAGCACCCGGCCGCCACCGAGGGTACGTTGCGCACGCTGGTCACGCAGCACCAGGCGATCACCGTGCACCGCCTGTACCGGTGCATTGGTGAGCAGTTGGGCGAACATGCGCTTGCCCGGTAGCACATGCTCGCCCTGCAACAACGCTACCCGGGCGGTGACATCCTGGGTGCCCAGGTGCACATGCACCGGGCTGAAGTGCTCGAAGGCGCGCAGTTCGCTGGCCAGCAGTTGCAGCTCGATGTCCACGCGCTGGGTCGGCGCATGCAGCCACTCGGCAAGCAGCCAGTCACCGCGGTGAATCTGCTCAAGGGCCAGGCGCTCGGCACTGATGTTCAAGGCCACCCGCTGCCCAGCTTGGGCCTCGACGGCGGCCTGGTTCTGCGCATGCAGGCCACGCACCCGCACCGGCTTGCCGGCTTTGCCGAGCAGCAAGCTGTCACCCAGTTGCACACGCCCGTCCAGCGCCGTGCCGGTGACCACGATGCCGGCACCGGCAACCGCAAAAGCGCGGTCAATGGCCAGGCGAAAACCGCCCAGGCTGCTGCGCTCGCTAACCTCAGCCTGAGCCGCCAGCAAGGCCTGGCGCAGCGCCTCGATGCCCTCGCCAGTGACGCTGGAAACTGCAAACTGCAATGCCCCCGCATACGGCCCGGCAGCCAGCAGCACGCTGACCTGGGCTTGCACTTCCTGCAGCCGCTGCGGCTCGACCCGATCACACTTGCTGATCACCACCAAGGCCTGGGGAATGCCCAGCAGCTCGACAATCGCCAGGTGCTCGCGGGTCTGCGGCATTACCCCGTCATCGGCGGCAACAACCAGCAGCACCAGGTCGATGCCCTGGGCGCCAGCGAGCATGTTGTGGATAAACCGCTCGTGGCCGGGCACGTCGATAAAGCCGGTTAGAGCTGCGCCAGGGCTGAGTGCGGCATAGCGATAACCGAGGTCGATGGTCATGCCACGTTCGCGCTCTTCCCGGCGCTGGTCGCCCGCCTGGCCGGTCAGGGCCTCGAGCAAAGCGGTCTTGCCGTGGTCGATATGCCCGGCGGTACCGATAATCACGCCTGCACCTGCGCCAGTTGCGCCAGCCACGCGGTTTCGTCATCGAGCTGGCGCAGGTCCAGCCACAGCGCATCGTCATCGATGCGCCCGAGCACTGGAATCGGCAAGGCCCGCAGCGCGCGTTCCAGGCCATGCAAGGCGCGACCGCGCAGGCGCTTGGACACCTGCGGGCGCACGCACAAGGCCGCACTGGGCAGGCGCGCCACCGGCTGGCTGCCGCTGCCGATCATGCCCAGTGCGGGCTCTGCGCTGACCGTCCACTGTTCGCCCAGCTGTTGCGCCAACGCTGGCTGCAAGCGCTCGGCCTGCTGGTGGATCTCGGCCTGCGGCCGGGTCAGCAGGCGCAGGCTGGGCAGGCGCTCGGCCAGTTGATCAGGATTACGGTACAAGCCCAGCACCGCCTCAAGCGCTGCGAGGGTGAGCTTGTCGACCCGCAAGGCGCGCTTGAGCGGGTTCTTTTTGATCCGCGCGATCAAGTCCTTGCGCCCGACAATGATGCCAGCCTGTGGCCCGCCCAACAGCTTGTCGCCGCTGAAGGTGACAAGATCGGCGCCATCGGCCAGGGCCTGGCGCACAGTCGGCTCGGCCGGCAGGCCCCAGCGGCTCAAGTCGAGCAGGCTGCCGCTGCCGAGGTCTTCGAGCAGGGGCAGTTCATGGTGATGAGCCAACCGCGCCAGTTCTGCGGTCGGCACCTGGGTGGTGAAGCCCTGAATGCTGTAATTGCTGCAATGCACGCGCATCAACAGGCCGCTGCGCGGGCCGATGGCCGCCTCGTAATCGCGGGCATGGGTGCGATTGGTGGTGCCCACCTCATGCAGCTTTACCCCGGCGCGGGCCATGATGTCGGGAATGCGAAAAGCGCCACCGATCTCGATCAACTCACCACGCGAGATGATCCCCTCTTTGCGCGCACCGAGGCTGTTGAGCGCCAGCAGCACGGCCGCGGCGTTGTTGTTGACCACGGTGACGGCTTCGGCGCCGGTGAGCTCGCGGATCAAGCCTTCAATCAGGTCATCGCGATCGCCGCGCTTGCCGCTGGCCAGGTCGAACTCGAGGTTGAGCGGATAGCGGGCCGCCAGTTGCACGGCGTCGATGGCTTCCTCGGGCAGCAAGGCCCGGCCCAGGTTGGTGTGCAGCACCGTGCCGGTGAGATTGAAGACCCGCCGCACCTGGCTGCGGTGGCGAACCACCAGGCGCTCGCCGGCGCGGCCGAGCAGCACCGGCGCGGCCAGTTCAGCGGCGTCCAGTTGGCCGAGCCGGGCGTCCTCGCGCAGGTCGTCGAGCAACTGACGCAAGGTCGCCAGCAGCGCGTCGCGGCCGTAACGCTCGGTCAGCGGCTGGCTGGCGGGGTGACGCAACAGAGTGTCGATGGAGGGCAGGCGGATCGGGAGCTTGGCGAGGTTGGACGGCATGCAGACGGTTCTCAACTTCAGTGGGCGCTGGCCATGGGCAAAACCTCAGTGTAGACCCGATCTCACTCCCCTCCCGGTGCCAGCAAAAGGTTCGGCGCCAGGCGCTGGAAGCCTTCCTGATCCAGGCGCAGGTCCAGCGCCAGGCAGGCAAGGTCGGCCGACAGCGCTTCGGCATCGGCGTCGTTTTCCAGGTAGATATGCTTTAGGTAGGTGTTGCAGCCCGGACAGCATTCGGCCTGCAGCGGCGCCTTGGCGCTGGCGTAGCGGTCATCCTCGAAGCTGAAGTACTTGAGGCCCTTGCTCTGTTCGCAATACACGCATTTGACCCGCACCACATGCCATTCGCAGGCACACAGCGAACACACCAGGTAACGTAGGCCGTTGTACTTGCCGCGATGGCGGATGACCCCGGCCATGGCCGGCGAGCCACAGGCCGGGCATTGGCAGAGGCTGTCCGCCGCTTTCAGTTCGACCCCCTGCAGGCTCAGCAGCCAATGGCTCCAGGCCGCCTGCAGTGCCGCCCCCAGGAACGGCACCAGCGCCGCCGGCACCAGGCTGTACGAACCTGTGAGCAAGGCGATGGCCCACAGCTTGCGCTGTTCATCGCCAGCGCGTTGCAGCACTGACACGGCATCGGCCACGGCGCCACTCGAAGCCGGATAGCGCTGCAACAACGCCTGTAGATAAGCCAGCCAATGCCCGTCGCGCACCAAGCTGTCGGCGGCCAGCGGCGGCAAGCCATGCTCGACGCACAGGCGCTGGCGTTCGCTGTCGCTGGGAGCTGCGGCAGGCGGCTGGTCGAGCAGGCTCTGTTGCACATGGCAGAGGCCGGCCAGCAGACGCAGGTAATCCGCCAGCGGGTTGCCCTCGGCCAGTTGCTCCAGGCGCTGCGCACGCAGGGCGAACAGGTTGCTCGGCGGCAGGTAGAGAAACGGCGGCGTGCTGGCCGCCGCTTCGATCTGCCCGGGTTCCAGAAGAGTACTCAAGCGCTCATCCTTTTTTATTGATCGGCGGTGGCGGCTGTTTGTCGCCGGTCACTTCCCGATACCACAGCTCATGGTGTTTTTTCGCCCAGGCGCGGCTGACCCAGCCATGCAGCATGGCGCTGACCGAACCCTTGATCCAGATCCCGGCGTAAATATGGACGATGATACTCAGCACCAGCACGAACGCCGCCAGGGCGTGCGCCAGGGTCGCCAGGCGAATCGAACCGATACCGAAATAACTGCTGAAGTAGGCCCGCCAGATCACCACGCCGCTGATCAACAGCACCAGCATGCACAGCAGCAAGGTCCAGAACAGCAGCTTCTGCCCGGGGTTGTACTTGCCGATTGGCGGTACGCCCTCCTCTTCGTTGCGCATCACCCGGTCGATACGCTTGAGCCATAGGCGGTCGTTGGCGATGAAGTAGTTCGCCCGCCAGAAACGCAGCACCAGGCCAACAAAAAACACGAACATCAACACGCCCATGAACGGATGCAAAATCCGTGTCCACGGCCCGCCGCCGAACAGATGGCTGAGCCAGAACAGTGCCGGGTGAAACAGTGCCAGCCCCGACAACCCGGCCATGATGAACAGGATCGCCACCAGCCAGTGATTGGTCCGTTCGTTGGCGTTGTAGCGCAGGATAGGTTTGTCGTTCATGGTCGTTCCTCCCCTTGCCCGCCCGGCCGGTTCGGGTCATAGACATGCACCGCCGGGTCGACCACCTGCACACTGGTATCCGCAGGGCTCGGGTGCTCGTCCTCTTCGACCCGCTGCGGGCCGACGCGCACATAGTGGAAGAACCCGGCGAGCACCGCCGCGCCCATGGCCAGCAGCGCCAGCGGCTTGGTCACGCCTTTCCACAGGCCTACCAGCGGGCTGATGATCGGCTGGTCCGGCAGGCCCGCGTACAAACGCGGGGTATCGGCATGGTGCAGCACGTACATCACGTGGGTACCGCCGACACCATCGGGATCGTACAGGCCGGCGTTGTCGAAACCCCGCGACTTGAGGTCGACGATGCGCTCGGCGGCGTGCTCCTTCATGTCCTGCTTGCTGCCGAAGACAATGGCGCCGGTCGGACAGGTTTTCACACAGGCCGGCTCCAGCCCCACCGACACCCGGTCGGAACACAGGGTGCACTTGTAGGCCTTGTGGTCCTTCTGCGAGATTCGCGGGATGTTGAACGGGCAGCCGGTGATGCAGTAGCCGCAGCCAATGCAGTGGTCCTGGTTGAAGTCGACGATGCCGTTGGCATGCTTGATGATTGCCCCCGGGCTCGGACAGGCCTTCAGGCAACCGGGATCGGCGCAGTGCATGCAGCCGTCCTTGCGGATCAGCCACTCCAGGTTGCCGTCGCCGGTCTCGTGCTCGGTAAAGCGCATCAGCGTCCAGGTTTCGGCGCTCAGGTCCTGGGGGTTGTCGTAGGTGCCATGGTTGTGACCGACCTCGTCTCGCAGCTCGTTCCATTCCGAACAGGCCACCTGGCAGGCCTTGCAACCGATGCACTTGGTGGTGTCGATCAGCTTGGCCACCTCCTCCAGCTGGCGGATCGACGAGGGCGGCGTGGTGGTGGCCGAACGGGCGATGATGTCTTGGCTAGCCATCAGATTTTCTCCACGTTGACCAGGAACGACTTGGATTCCGGCGTCTGCGTATTACCATCACCGAGGAACGGCACCAGGGTGTTGGTCAGGTAGCCGTGGCGGGTACTGCCGGTGAAGCCCCAGTGCAGCGGGATGCCGATCTGGTGCACGGTCTGGTTGTTGACCTGCAACGGCCGGATGCGCTTGGTGACCACCGCTACCGCCTCGATATGCCCGCGCTTGCAAGTGACCCGCACGCGGTCGCCGGCGACGATGCCCTTCTCTTGCGCCAACACTTCGCCGATCTCGACAAACTGCTCGGGCTGGGCAATGGCGTTGAGCTTGCAGTGCTTGCTCCAGAAGTGGAAATGCTCGGTCAGCCGGTAGCTGGTCGCCGCGTAAGGGAAATCCTTGGCCTGGCCAAGGGTGTCCCACACCGAATCGAAGATGCGCCCGGCCGGGTTGCTGGTCGCCTGCTTGTTGTTCGGGTGCAGCGGGTTGATGCCGATTGGCGTTTCGAAAGGCTCGTAGTGCTCGGGGAACGGGCCTTCGTTCATCTTGTCGACGGCAAAGAAGCGCGCCACCCCTTCAGGGTTCATGATGAACGGGTTCATGCCGGCTTCTGGCGGCACGTCTGCCTTGTAGTCCGGGGTATCGGTGCCGCCCCAGGCTTTGCCGTTCCACCACACCAGGCGCTTGTTCGAGGCCCACGGCTTGCCTTGCGGGTCGGCCGAGGCGCGGTTGTAGAGGATCCGCCGGTTGGCCGGCCAGGCCCAGGCCCAGCCGAGGTTCTGCTTCATGCCGAATGGGTCGCTGTTGTCGCGCCGGGCCATCTGGTTACCCTGCTCGGTCCAGCTGCCGCAGAAGATCCAGCAGCCAGAAGCAGTACTGCCGTCATCCTTGAGCTGGGCAAAACCGGACAACTGCTGGCCGGCCTTGAGGGTAGCGCCAGTGGCATCGGTAAGGTCGCTGACGGCGTTGCCGTTGAGCTCCCTGGCCAGTTCTTCGGGCGACGGCTCATCGGCTACCTTGTAGGGCCAGCTGAGGTTCAACAGCGGCTCGGCAAAGGCGCCGCCTTCGGTCTGGTAGCGTTTGCGCAGGCGCAGGAACAGCTCACTCATGATGCGCACGTCGGTGCGGGTTTCCCCCGGGCCGTCGGCGCCCTTCCAGTGCCATTGCAACCAGCGGCTGCTGTTGACCAGCGAGCCGTCCTCTTCGGCAAAGCAGGTGGTGGGCAGGCGGATGACTTCGGTCTGGATAGCCTCGCTCTGCACGTCGTTATAGGGCCCGACGTTGCGCCAGAACTCCGAGGTCTCGGTGGCCAGCGGGTCCATCACCACCAGCCACTTCAGCTTGCTCAGGGCCGCAGTCACGCGGTTTTTGTCCGGCAACGCGGCAATCGGGTTGAAGCCCTGGCACATGTAGCCGTTGACCTTGCCCTGGCCCATCAGGTCGAACATCTTCAGCACGTCGTAACCGGGAATATCCAGCTTCGGCAGCCAGTCGTAGCCCCAATGGTTCTCGGCACTGGCATTGGCGCCATACCAGGCCTTCATCAGGCTGACGTGGAACTTGCCGTAGTTCTGCCAGTACGACAGCTGCCCCGGCCGCAACGGTTTGAGCGCCCGCTTGGCGATGTAGGCGTCGTAGTCCTGCTCGGCATCGCCCGGCAGGGTCAGGTAGCCCGGCAAGGAGTTCGACAGCAGGCCGAGGTCGGTCAGGCCCTGGATGTTGGAGTGCCCGCGCAGGGCATTGACACCGCCACCGGGCATGCCGACGTTACCCAGCAGCAGTTGCACCATCGCCGCACTGCGAATGATCTGCGCACCGATCGAGTGCTGGGTCCAGCCCAGGGCATAGAGGATCGTCATGGTCTTGCCCGGTTGCGAGCAGGTGGCGATCTCTTCCCAGATCTTCAGCATGCGGTCTTGCGGCATGCCGCAGGTCATGCTCGCCAGTTCCGCGGTGTAGCGGCTGTAGTGCAGCTTCATCAGCTGGTAGACGCAGCGCGGGTCCTGCAGGGTCGGGTCGACCTTGGCAAAGCCGTCCTCGCCCAGCTCGTAACCCCAGCCGGACTTGTCGGTGTAGCTGCGCTTGGCCGCGTCATAGCCACTGAACAGGCCATCCTCGAAGCCAAAGCCGGCTTTGACGATAAACGACACGTCAGTGTAGTTGCGCACGTACTCGTGCTGGATCTTGTCGTTACTCAGCAGGTAATTGATCAGGCCGCCCATGAAGGCGATATCGCTACCGGTGCGAATCGGCGCGTAGTAATCGGCCACCGACGCGGTACGGGTAAACCGCGGGTCGACCACGATCAGCCGGGCCTTGTTATGGGCCTTGGCTTCGGTCACCCATTTGAAGCCGCACGGGTGCGCTTCTGCTGCGTTGCCGCCCATCACCAGGATCAGATTCGCGTTGGCGATATCGGTCCAGTGGTTGGTCATGGCACCACGGCCGTACGTCGGGGCAAGACTTGCCACCGTCGGGCCATGTCAGACACGCGCTTGGTTATCGAACCCCAGCATGCCCAGGCTGCGAATGACCTTGTGGGTCAGGTAACCGGCTTCGCTGGACGCCGCCGATGCCGCCAGAAAACCCGTGGTCAGCCAACGGTTGACCGTCTGCCCCTGGGCGTTCTTCTCGATGAAGTTGGCGTCGCGGTCGGTCTTGACCAGATCGGCGATACGGTCCAGCGCCTCATCCCAGGACACCCGCGTCCACTCGCTGCTGCCGGGCTTGCGCACTTGCGGGTACTGCAGGCGGCTGGGGCTGTGGATAAAGTCGAGCAGGCCGGCGCCTTTCGGGCACAGCGTACCGCGGTTCACCGGATGGTCGGCGTCGCCTTCGATATGGATGATGTTCTGCGCAACGTTCTTGCCGCCGTCCCCCTGGCTGTACAGGATCAGGCCACAGCCGACCGAGCAATAGGGGCAGGTGTTGCGCGTTTCCTTAGTGTGCGCCAGCTTGAAGTGGCGCACCTGCTCGGCGAAGGCAGGTGTCGGGGCCATGCCCAACGCTGCCAGGCTCGAGCCTCCAAGGCCAACTGCTGCGACCTTGAAGAACTGCCGACGGTTGAGATCCATCGTGCACTCCTGATCAGGTGGTGGACGCGCGGGACGTTGCCGGCGTCTCTTGAAACGATCACGGTGGCGGCAGATTGATGGCCGCCAACTGTCACTCTAGTCAAGATTCCCGGGAGCGGGATGAAAACGGATTGTCGGTCGGCGAAAAGCAAAACGCCCGGTGCGATGCACCGGGCGTTTTGAGGGTATTGCGGTCAGCGTGGCGAATCAGAACGGGGGTACTGACAAAAGTCTTTAACTGACTGAATAAATTACAATTTTCTTTTAAATCAGGCTTTCTTGGCGAATTTTTGTAAAGAAAAGCTCTTTAAAATCAACGCTCGAGCAATACGTCAGATTCTGTAAAGAAGGCAACCTTGATCTTTGTAAAGCAATGGGAGCGTGTCAAAACCGCTGCAGGAGGCCAAAAAAAGGGGTTGAGCAATGCGTCCTGTAAAGATTTCTGTAAAGCTCCCTTTCCCTAATAATGGAAGCCTTTGAACCGATCCAGATTTAGAGCGTGACAGCATTAGAACCTCTGCTCCACGCGTCGGTAGACTGTTCGTGACCTGTAGTATCAATGCAACATTCTGATCGCCTCCTCAAACGAATACACTCGCGTGAGGCACGTTGCCACCAACCAGTTACGCTACGGATAACCGCATGGCATTCATGGCGAATGGGCTGGGCTAGAGGATGATGACGACCATCCAGTGGGCTCCCCTGAATCAGCCTAGCGTGCGTCGGCATCCACGATCCATCTCTCGCCCAACCAACAACAGCGACTGAACGGCAAGGTAAGAATTATAATCATGCGTCGCGATTCAAACCTTGGATGGCATGCGACACTTTTGGTACGCGCTCCCCAGCTAAGACTATCGTGAAAAATATTTATGAACTTCATGGGCTAGCTTTTCCAAGCTCACAGGAACCTGTTTGGTCTCCTCCATTTTCTTTATGACAAACTTGGAGAAGTCATTCTTTTTCATCCAACTAATACGATTAGCAATCAATCTACGGCATTTTTCATCAGCAACCTTCTCGGCCAAAATGCTGTTAAAGGATTTATCAGCGCTTAAAGTTTGAGAGTTAAGTTTGACCACGTCCGGGCGTGGCTCCAGCCAAAGCTTCGACTCTGCATGATCCCAAGCCGCAGCACCGCACAGTTCTTCAATCGCGATGGATAACTCAAAACCTGATTTTAGCGCCTGCCGGAGCTCATCATCCCCATTAATCTTGTTGAGCTTGAAGTATTTTATTTTTCCCTTCAGATCTAATGAGTCTGCCCGTTGACTTAAGGTGGTTTCTGCCGCCGCACCTGCCTCGTCACCATCCAGCAGAACTGCAGTGCGACCTTTCACATCCGTCATGACGGCCCGAGCGGTAGCATATCCGACAACCCAGTTAGTGCCAGCCCCAGATCCTGATTTAGTTACTATTTGGAATGGAATGGTTGGGCCGAACAGTATAGAGCAGGCCTTTTCAAGAATGAGCTTATCCGTATCACCCTCAACGCAAAGCACAGACTTATCCACATGTAGGGACTGCCCTTCAATTTCTCTCAACTGCTCAAAGAGATGATGTCGCTGATCCAAAGCAACTTTCAAGTACGGCTCGATAAAGGGCATCAATCCCAGCCCATTATCCAATGCCACAGTTGTTGTGGAATCTAAAAAGGTCGTTGCGCCATTAATGCGAGAGGCATATAAAGCGCGTGCTTTATCTTGTGACTTTGCTATGCTATAAAATGCAGGCGAATGCGTAGTAAGAAGTACCTGAATCACATCTGAGCATCGGTAAAACTCTTCAGCCTCTTCAACCTGCCTAGCCAACTCTAGATTATTTTCAGGCTCTTCATACCCAAAAATTGTTTCGGGTGAGGGTCTGCCTTTCGCGAAGTTCGCCTTCCGTTGATCAGCTAAAAATCGCAAAATTACAGGAATATGTCTACCTTGCACACCATCACCTCGGTGCTGCAATGGTGTCGCGGCATGCTTATCCGCTGTTTTGAAGTCGAGGATTTCGAAAAGACTGCCCAAGTCCGTCGGCAAAGAGAATTCTGTCTTTAGATTTAATATCCTCAATGCCTCATCTTCAATTCCTCGTACTTCTGCACGTAGACTCTTCAAGAATTGCCCTGATGCCCTAGCGAGTTTCGGCGCGATAGTCTCCGCCAAGGTATTATGCAATCTTCTCTTAAGCGTGTTGAAAAACTCCTCTCCACGAATCGCAGGTACGTATTCATAGCCTATTTGACGTAACCAATACTCCGTTTTTGAACGCGAGCTAAAATCTTTATCACTAACCATCCTCAAATATTCATCGTATGGCATAGTAGCTTCTTCGCGCCATGTTCTTCGCCACACAACAGGATCATTATCGGTGTAATTTTTCGGCGGTTGAATCTCGAGCTCAACCATAATTTCCTTCGCCCTGTTTGCACGACCTACGGCGCTTTGGCTGTAGTCATCTGCAAATACCAGCTGCCTACCTATGTCTGTTTGATTATTAAAGAAAAGATTCAATGCTCGCAAAACATTACTTTTCCCTGAATCATTGGCGCCTGCCAAAATGGTGTAATTACCAGGCAGAATTTCCACATCAACTAATGAGCGAAAATTTTTAATCTTGATTCGGGTTATGTACACGTGCGCTTTCCATATGCGTGAGCTCGACCGGTCAAGCTATTACATCACGCAACAAATATCAATATGACATCACGCAACACCTTATGTTGTCTGTCACGCCCCGAAGGATGGACTGTTTAGTGAAGCAGGATTCGAGACAGGTCTCTCACTACCAAACGCAGGTCATTACATTAGGCGCGGGCAGCCTCCCCCATGTCGTCATAAAGGCGATCTCCCCTAAGCTTCCTTGTGAGCTGCGTCACTGGCAGTCGAGCCAGATGCCCTTCAGCCAGATCGCTGGCGTGGCGAGAATACAGCGTCACAGTGCCTCGTGCTGTGTCACGCAGAGGCACGTAAGCGCTGACCCTGGACTGGGCAATATTCAGTATATTCAGCACATGAGGGTTCAACGAAGCCGTCGACAGGTGATCAACTGCCGTTCGTTCCGGGTACTCAAACCGTTATGCTCGCAAAGCACGCCCATAGAGATGGATGACCAAGGTAGGTAGACAAGCATGAAATGGAAGTCTCGTACGCTGGAGCAAATAGCGGTGATGATCTGCGGGGACAAGCCCGAAAGCTACTTCCGCTACCTCAGCGGCCCCGACTTAACCCGGTTTTTCAAAGACGCTGATACGGATTTCACTCACGACGGCACCACACGCAGGTTCTGGGTCGCCGACACCCTCCAGAAGACTTTGGATTTTCCAAGCGCAAACTCTTTGACGCCACCTGATGCCATGCTGCGCGTCATTCGGCTGCTCATGGACAGCGAAGACGCTTTCAACGAAGAGCCGCCTCGACTGAAAGCACTCGCGGCCCTAAATGGAGCAATCAAGCGAGAGGGATTCGAAGCATTCTATGGCCAGGACGACCAATGCTACCTTCGGCATGTCGGAAGCGGTACGGTGGCTAACGAATCGGCTAGCCCTCACCGACCATTCACGGCGGCAGAAACGGAAAAGAAGGCTTGTCTAGTCGCCTACCTTGATGGCTGCTCTGAGGATGACCTGATCGAGCACGTACTGCTCCCTTTGTTTCGTCAACTGGGCTTTACCCGTATCACCTCAGCAGGACACAAAGACAAGGCTCTGGAGTACGGGAAAGACATTTGGATGAAGTTTGTGCTACCTACTCTTCATGTCATCTACTTTGGCATTCAGGTGAAAAAAGGGAAGCTTGACTCATCTGGCGTCACCAAAGGGGGACAGGCTAACGTTGCGGAAATTCATAACCAAGTGCTGATGATGCTTGGCCATGAGATCTTCGACTCCGAGCTGAACAGGCGCGTACTGGTTGACCATGCGTTCATCGTTGCTGGTGGCGAAATCACCAAGGCTGCTCGGAACTGGATCGGAGGCAAGCTTGACCAGTCCAAGCGAAGCCAGATTCTCTTTATGGACAGGGAGGACATCGTGAACCTCTTCGTGGTGTCGCCGCTGACGGTGCCTCAAGCACCGAAAACTTCTCACGATCCGTTCGACGACCCAATTCCCTTCTAGCCTCACGCCAGCCTATACCCGAGCCTGACCTACCAGCGTCGCCACCGAGCGTCCGGCAATGCACCGCACCGACCATCAGGGATGACAAATGCCTTCACTGCGTCCTTCTCAATACGCCATGCAACAGCGCATCGATGACGGCCCTTTCCTTCGGTTTGATCTCGAAGACACTGGAGCTTTGAGTGAGGTAGAACTCTCGGCCATTGAATCCGATGATGAATACGAATCTATCGGTGAACAGATCTATGGCATTTCCAGGGTCTATTACAGCGACGTCGCCTTGTCAGACGATGAGCCAGGTTGGCACCTTCTGCTGGAGGTTGCGCCCTCTTCCCTGACCATTTACCCCATCAACCCGAGGTTCGATCATCCCGAGTACGGCCAGCCCCGATATCACGGAATCAGGTCGCTCATCATTACAAGACCTGTATTTACACCGTACTCACATCCAACCACTCCCTACGAAGTTGATGAGTTGCTCGATGGGCTCCCGGAAGGTCTCTATACGGATTGGCGTTACGGTCTGGGGTTCATGTACGAATACAGGTGCATCGTCCAGGCGCTGAGCAGCCTAAACGGAGTCGATACCATTGTGATCCACGGGGGTGCTGGTCATAACGATGCCAAACTCAAAGGGAACGAGTTTTACCTGGGCGTTGATCGTCTAGAACAACTGCGGAAAAGCCTGGATCGGTTAACCCAGCGCCACCAGCGAGAGACAGCTTCTGACAAGAAGCTGGCCTGTTACACCAGCCTGCTTCATCAAGCGGCGCCAGAGCTCTATCCACCTCGTGCTAGAAAACTACCCCCTGATCTGCTTGCTAGCCTCGTGTCTTTAGGATCAATGTCACCACGGCTTTCGCCTAAAGATCAGCAGCAGGCAGCCAAACTCACAGAGCAGAACGTTCCCGCGCTCGCTAAGTCCGCACCCAGCTCACTGTACAACCTCAAGGCAGAAATCGAGCTGGTTACACTCGGGGAGCTCATTGAGGTCTATCGAAAAATGATGGACAACAAAGTAAGCGAACCTCGATGGCAGCGCTTCTTGAGCGAACACCCATTCGTGCTCGACATGGCATTTGGGTATCCGGTGAAGAAGATTGCAGACCAGCCATACATCGGTGGTAAGGGCTTCAGTGGCCGGGGCGGTCAGTTCTCGGATTTCCTAATGGCGGCCAGAGCAACCGGAAATCTTGCCCTCATCGAGATCAAGCACCCTCAGACTGAACTGCTCGGTCAGTCATACCGGCAGACATTCGTGCCTTCCTATGAGCTAAGCGGTGCAGTCGGTCAGATCATTAGCCAACGCAGCGTGCTGCAACGGGAGGTCTTCGGTCTGTCCCAAGAGCTTGATGAGCGCGTTTACGCACACGCCATTGCGGCAATCGTCATCATTGGCCGAACCCCCAAGGATCTGGCAAAACAGCGTGCCTTTGAGCAGTATCGTAGCGGCCTGAAGGATGTATTGGTGGTGACTTTTGATGAGCTCCAAGTACGACTGGAGAGCATCCACCAAGCCCTCACGCCCAAGCCGCCGATGGAGCCTGAGCCAATTAGCGATGAAGATCTGCCGTTCTGAGCCTATGGCAATCAAAATTGCGCGCCGTGGCAATGCGCACCACTAATGACTCTCCTCTGCTGGCCCACCCAGGGCTCGAAGCTGGTAATCAGTGACGGCTTGAAATGTTCGGCCATTAACCGAAGACGCTCCAGCTCCACCCCCACGACCCCGTCAGCTTCGGCTTGATGGTAGACCTTCAGCGCTTCCACAGCCTCGGTGTACAGGGGATGATCGGGCATGAGCACCTTATTCAGATCTCTTTTCATGATCTCGTCCTTTCACCGTGGCTATGGTGTCCACTTAATTCAAGTAGACACGATTCTCGACTCATCAAGCGCGATCTACCGTACCGAGCCAGACGCAGTGTGCTTTGATGACACGGGAATGCTCAGGGGGCTGATGGTCGGCTGATAGGAGTCATTGGTAACGATTTACCACCAGGTTGCAGAGAATGACTGTTGTATCTACGGTCGACCTACTATCCTGAGCGGGCTTGAGTTTCAATTTGTAAAGGGCTCCGCTACCCTCGAGGTCGCTAGCAGCAGAGGAAATTTTCAAGCCTGCATACGCAAAGTCGCAAACCCTAGCAAAGTCTTCATTTCGAACAAATATGATCAGGGCAGCTTGGTCGTCGTGTCGAGTCAGATATTTACATAGCTGCGAGACAGCGGCAACGAATGCCATCTGTCCGCTCCAAATCTTACATTCGACGACCAACTCGTTGCCTGCTGCATTGCCTCCTCGCTTTGGGGGTCTTGGAATCAGGATGTCCGCACGGCCCTGATAATTAAACCCTTCACTTACGCTTGCAAAGCCTGCGTTTCTAAGCCCAAGTGCAAGCTGCGCGCGTAAACCATTCTCGTCTTCGCGTTGGTGAAGCTGGATATTTTGCTCCCAATCGTAGATCCACTGGGTCATTACCTGTATTGGATCTGCGGTTACCAGCGCCTGATGCGAGGATGTGTCAGCTAATTGGTCTAATAAATGTCGAACCATAGGGATCTTCTCCCATTGCTCCTCATACAATTCAATCATATATCGCACAGTGTAATTGCCAGGATAGTTGGCTTCGTAATCAGCTCGGGCATCTGCTCCAATTTTCAGGTAGTCGCTGTCATTTGGAATAGCTTTCCTCACTTGCTCTATATACTCATTCAAAAGCATAGAGGCATTTACATATTGTGTTTCCAGACGCCCCGATAGATACGTGGACAGACTTCTACCCTCGGAATATAGTTCTCTAATAGGTGAGCCATGTGCCACATCAGAATAAAATTCAGGTTCATTTTTATAGCGCACCCACTCCTGGTCATAGCTGGAAAACTTCGATTTCATGACTTGTAGGTGATTCAAGATGTCCTGCTGCATCAATTACTTCCTCGGTCAACTAGGCTATAAATATCCGACTATCACGACTTGCGTTCAGTTATCCGCAAACGCCTCGAGCGCAGCAAGCAGTTTGGCTAGCTCAGTAAGGTTGGCTGCCGTCACAATGTCATATTCACCTTGGCTGCTTAGCCGATAGACCTCACGAGCTTTTTTGACGCGTTCAAGGAGAGGGACGACGATGCCAGATGCTCGTTCGAGGAAGTCGTTGATGTCCGCACGAGTCTGGGGAATCTTGTAACCCTTCACCGCACTGGAAATGATGACACCGGAGTCACGAAGCTTTGCCACGCCACTAGAGCGAATTCGCTGACCTGTGACTTCCCCGAACCCTTTGTCCTTCAAGTGGCCCATGATTTCCGTAGTAAGCACGTAGTCCTTTGTGACGAATTCGCTCTGAAATCTTAAGAACCGAAGGATGCTGAGCTGCAGTCGCTCATCCTCATCAGGATGGGCACCAACCCGCTCGCAAAAACGGTCAGCTTGGCGGAGAGCTTCTTGGTGTACTTGGTAGTCTGCGTATCCAGACTCATTCGTCGGCGGTGGCAAAAGAGACTGGTACTTGGACGGCCATTCAAGCATGCCAAGGGTCAGATTGCGCAGGATCTTCTTGTACGCAAGAACCGCTCCTTCCGATGCTTTTTCTTCATAAATCTGAGCGACTGAGCCTGCGAAAAAATCGGCAACCTGAACCAGAACGTTGTCTTTGCTGGATATGGTTTGGAACGCGTCTTGATCACCAAACAAATCGTTGACGAATCGGTCTACGACGTAGCCTCTGAGGCTCTCCTGGAACTCTTGCCCACCATGCTCATCGACGATCATGCGAAGGTCAGGGAAGGCGCTAAACAGACGCTCATAGAGCAACCCATTCACGTATTTAATAAACGAGGTTTTGATACGGAGGCCACCATCCTTGTGAATCCGGGACTTATCGACGACGGTGAAATAGAGCTTAAATGGTAGCTCAGCCAGCTCTGTGAGTATCCGGGCGCGGCGATCTGAATCCTTGGCCTTCAGCTTGCTGGACTTGATTTCACCTGTTTGGAAATGACCCCTCCTAATAGCTTCAGCCTGAGCATAGGCAGCATCCAGGTCTTTCTCGGCAACCAGGATGGAGCACACGATGAAGAACCTCGAGCTCCCACCCTTTGATACATCAAGATTGGAGTTCCCGGACTCATCCACGAAGGCATACGTTCTATTCATGGCCGTGCTCCATCACCATCTGACCCAGCGTGGCAGATTGCTCGTTCTAAAGGCGAAGATGTCAGTTCGTGGCGGTGGTTGTGCCGGGCGCGGGCCCCTCACTAAACGTGTAATTGATGACCACGTCATTGCGAATCAAAACGTCGAGAGTTTTTTGGGTGCCCGTGGTCGTCACCTTCATGGTTACGACGTAGCTTTGAGCATGGGCTGAGCCATTACTGTATGTGTAAACCCACTTCTCATCAGTCTCAGAAACAGCACTCTTGGCGAACGGCTCTCCGAATAGCGACTTCAGTTCAGCAGTGGTGGTTTTACCCTTAGTGATGCTCGCGACACCTGTCGACGGGAAGTCTCGACCTGCTGTGAAGTGCGATGTAGCACAACCGCTGAGCGCCACACACACACCTATGGCTGCAATGAGCTTTTTCATGTCCGTCCTTGAGCTTAGAAAGCTCCAAATCTAACTGGCATTGAGGCAAATAGCCATTACCACCTCGATCTATCAGCCCCCGCACCTAGGCGAATGTGCCGTCACTCCATGAAGGACGTCAGGCTGATACGCCATGGTGAGAGCGCCGCCAACGCTGGCGAGCCTACCAGGGATCACGCGAGCATCCCTTTGACGGCAAAAGGCTTGGAGCAAGCCCATATGGTCGCTCGGTCGATCACCTGCACCCCAGGCCTTATCTTGGCCTCACCGTTCCTACGCGCCCAGGCAACCGCGCTGGTTACGACTGCCCTCCATCCCACAGCTGTTTTCGAGACTTGGCCGATCCACGAATTGTAGTGGTCTAATGAAACCGGACACCCATTTAGGCGAGAATGCTCGCCACAGAGAGGTGTCCGATGACCAAGCAACGTCGTTCCTTTACACCCGAATTCAAGCGAGAAGCAGCCAGTCTGGTGCTCGACCAGGGCTACAGCCATATCGAAGCAGCCCGTTCGCTTGGGCTGGTGGAGTCGGCCCTGCGTCGATGGGTTAACCAGCATCAGGAAGAGCGAAACGGTGTGACTCCGACCAGTAAAGCGCTGACGCCCGAACAGCAGAAAATCCAGGAGCTGGAAGCTCGGATCAATCGCCTGGAACGGGAAAAAAGTATATTAAAAAAGGCCACCGCGCTCTTGATGGCCGAGGAACACGAGCGTTCGCGTTAATTGATCAACTCCGTGCTCAAGAGCCTGTTGATCTGTTGTGCTCGGTATTTGAAGTCACCCGATCCTGCTATTACGCGCACTGTCGCAAGCACCGATTTCCAGACGTTAAGCGGCTGATTTTGCGCAGTCGAGTCAACGAACTGTTTACCCAAAGCCGCAGCGCGGCGGGCAGCCGAAGCATCATGTTCATGATGCGCGAGGACGGCATAGCAATTGGCCGATTCAAGGTACGCAAGCTGATGAATGAGATGAAGCTGATCAGCAAACAGCCTGGCTCACACGCCTACAAAAAGGCGACGGTGGAGCGGCCGGATATCCCGAACGTGCTGGATCGAGCGTTTACCGTTTCGGCGCCGAATGAAGTCTGGTGCGGGGACATCACGTATGTCTGGGCTCAAGGCCGCTGGCACTATGTGGCGGCCGTGATCGATCTTTTCGCTCGTCGTGTAGTGGGCTGGGCGTTTTCATCGAAGCCCGATTCTGACCTGGTCATCAAGGCTTTGGATATGGCCTATGAGCAGCGTGGCCGGCCTCAGAATGTACTGTTTCACAGCGACCAAGGAAGCCAATACAGCAGCCGAAGCTTCCGTCAGCGGCTGTGGCGTTATCGCTTCAAGCAGAGCATGAGTCGGCGTGGAAACTGCCACGATAATGCACCGATGGAACGGTTGTTTCGCAGCCTGAAAACGGAATGGGTACCGACCGTGGGCTATATGAGTGCTTCGCTAGCACAGCAGGATATTGGTCGGTTTCTGATGCAGCGCTACAACTGGCAGCGACCGCATCAGTTCAACAGCGGGCTAGCGCCCGCTGTTGCCGAAGAAAAACTTAACGCAGTGTCCGGGATTAGTTGACCACTACAACCAGAGATACCATCGTATAGGGCGATAGGCGTTCCACAATTTGCGCTGACTCTTGAGCCGTTTAAGCATAATCTCCATCTGGTCAATCAAAGCCGGCCTCAACAACTGAGGGTCGATGCAAACAGCTGCTTTTTTAAAGAAATCCCGGCATTTGAGTTGAGAGTAAACCGCATTTAGACACGAGACAGTGTGTATGGACGAGTTCACTTGCGCTGAATGGATCATAAATTTTGTCATCAGCCATTTAAGAATGGGCGATCCAAAACGCTCAATATTCACCCACCCTGACCGTGTTTCGCATGGCAAGAACCAGCGCCCCTTCCTGACAATAGCCAACTTGCCTTCCCTAGTCACAAACTCCTCGGGAATCTCCGCCCAGCCATTATCCGAAACAAGCTGCTCTAAAGAGAGACTTGAACTAAAAAGGGACATCGCTTGAACTCCTCCCACTTGCGAAACGTGCCTGATAACGGGCTACCGCCTCTTTCGTCTGCTCTCCAAAATCGATATACGTGTCTTGGGACTTGACCGAGCTATCACCTCTCAGCCACGCCAGGTACTTCTCAATGAGCTGCTCATTTAACCCTTGACTGTGAAGCTCTGCATTAACAGCGTTCGTAAACGTGTAACGCATCGAGTGCGGCGTTAGGTGGGCTGGGAGATCTTTAGAAAAACGCTTGCGAAGATCTCTGAACAAATGTTGCACTCGATCAGAAGACAGTGGCGCCCCTTCATCACTCAGAAAGAGAAATCCACTATCGCTGACCCCACCATGCTTTAGACACCACTCACGATCTTCCAGCATGTAGTTATCTAAGAGGATAGCGAGCCGAGCATTGTCAAGTGGTAACAAGCGCTCGAGTCGTTTTACACGCGCAGGCCTTTTGCGGGTATCTAGATTGCTCATCCCCCGCCGCTTAATCATGATATAGGTTATGGGCCCAAATTTCACATCTTGCACCCGAAGACTCAAGAGCTCGCCAATACGTAGGCCCAAGAATAGCAACAGGCATACCATGATAAAATTTCGTACTCGACCACGCTCGTCCGTACCAAATTTAATTGTGCCATCCGGGTCTAGTGCGTCCTGAACAAATCTGGCTTGTGCTAGCGTTAGATGCTTATGATACTTACGATTGCCTTCTGGCTTTTGATAAGAATCCTGAAAAACCGTCACCACCTTTGCGCGCATAGCACTGAGCCGATCCGCCAACTCTATTGACGTATCAGGAAGAACAATTAGTTCATCTATATACCAGAGAATGTGCTTTAAGCCCGTTGAAATACGCTTATTTCGCGTATCAGGACTTACTGCAAGCTTTCCGACCTTATTACTATTTGGCTGCGGACGACTTAACTCTTCAATAAGACCTTTCAGATCAGCCTCAGTAAACTGTATTCCTGATCGAATTCGCTCATATATGTTAAATCGGCGCCTTTAGCCCACTTATGAATGACGATAACTTCATTCGCGTTACGCATTAGTGTATTAATCTCGAGATGCCTGCGACTGAGAAACCACTCACAGGCTTGTGGAACAGGAAGATCATCGTCATCCAGCAGCATGGGCAACCGCTCCCCTGTTGGAAAAATGATCTGCTCCACTCTCATCGACTAAGCCCTCAATGTTTACATTTCGGTTTAGCGCGATTTCTCATCTTGTCAAAAGCCGTTTATCAGGAATTCTCCACTAGCTTTTCAGCGAGCAAAAAAAAGCCTCCAAGATCTTTACAAATCGTGGAGGCTCATCATCTAGAAAGATGATTTTATTCAGCCATTTAAGAGATCACTCTTTACATAAATGGCTCTAGTCCGGGCTAGAACGGAATGTCGTCATCGAAGCTGTCGAAGTCCGGAGCCGGCTGCGGTGCGGCCTGCTGAGGCGCCGGGCGCTGTTGCGGCGCGGACTGCTGTGGACGCGGAGCCTGTTGGCGTGGCGCCTGGTTGTAATTGTTGCCGCCTTGCGGGGCGCCGTCCTGATTCTGCGGGCGGCCACCGAGCAGTTGCATGGTGCCCTGCATGTCGACGACGATTTCGGTGGTGTAACGCTTGATGCCGTCCTTTTCCCACTCGCGGGTCTGCAGCTTGCCTTCGATGTAGACTTGCGAGCCTTTGCGCAGGTATTCACCGGCGATTTCGGCAACTTTGCCGAACATCGATACGCGGTGCCATTCGGTGCGCTCGACCTTCTGGCCGGTCTGCTTGTCGGTCCACTGCTCGCTGGTAGCCAGGCTCAGGTTGGTCACGGCGTTACCGTTGGGCAGGTAGCGGACTTCGGGATCCTGGCCGCAGGTACCGACCAGAATGACTTTGTTAACCCCACGGGCCATAACGTTCTCCTAGGCTTCGCACGCGGAGGAAGCCGGGTTTACCAGGCGTTCCAGGGTCGTGCGATCCAAAATTTGTGTATCAAGTTTGATATAGATGGCGGCTTCATCGGCCACCACCACTGCGTCGGTCACACCCGGGACGGCCATCAGCCGCTCGGTCAGCCCCGCTTCCCGTACCGCCTCGGCCGATAACGGCATGCGCAGGCTGGTCACGTACGGCGGTTCACGCATGCTCAGCGCCACGACCCACCACAGGGCACACAACGCTGCGCAGCCAAGGAACACCGTGCTCAGGCCACCGTGCTGGAACAACCAGCCACCGAGAATTCCTCCCAACGCGGCACCAAGGAACTGGCTGGTGGAATATACCCCCATGGCCGTGCCCTTGCCGCCGGCGGGCGACACCTTGCTTACCAGTGAAGGCAAGGATGCCTCCAGCAGGTTGAAGGCGGTGAAGAATATCACGGTGCCGATCACCAGTTCGTGCAAGTTGTCTGCTGACAGCCAGAAGAATAGCTCGGTGAGCATCAACACACTGACCGCGCCCAGCAGGACACGTTTCATCTTGCGCTTTTTTTCGCCGTAGATGATGAACGGGATCATTGCAAAGAATGAAATCAGCAAGGCGGTCAGGTACACCCACCAGTGCTCTTCTTTCGGCAGGCCGCCGCGCTCGACGAAAGCCAGCGGCAAAGCGATGAAACTGGCCATCAGAATGGCATGCAAGACGAAGATGCCCACGTCCAGGCGCAGCAGGTCCGGGTGGCGCAGGGTCGGCATCAGCGCCTGCTTGGCGACCCCGGACTCACGATGCTGCAACGCGCCGTGGGACGGCGGCACGACAAAGGCAATGATCGCAATACCGACTACGGCCATGGCCGCGGTGGCCAGGAACAACCCCGAGAGGCCAAAGGCACGGGTGACCAGCGGGCCGACGACCATGGCCACGGCAAACGACAGGCCGATGCTCATGCCGATCATGGCCATGGCCTTGGTGCGGTGCTGTTCGCGGGTCAGGTCCGAGAGCAAGGCCATGACCGCGGCAGAAATCGCCCCGGCGCCTTGCAGGATGCGTCCGGCAATCACCCCCCAGATCGAGTCGGCCTGGGCCGCCAGCACGCTGCCCAGGGCAAAGATCACCAGGCCCAGGTAAATCACCGGGCGACGGCCGATGCGATCGGAAATCACCCCGAACGGGATCTGCAGGAAAGCCTGGGTCAGGCCGTAGGCACCAATGGCCAGGCCGATCAGTGCCGGGGTGGCACCGGCCAGGTCCATGCCATAGGTCGCCAGTACCGGCAGGACCATGAACATGCCCAGCATACGGAAGGCGAACACCAGGGCCAGGCCGCCTGCGGCGCGGGTCTCGCTGCCACTCATGCGTTCGCTGTGGGGATCGTGCATGGATAAACCTCGTGTGAACCGGCGGCGATTCTACCAGTCCCATCGCATAACGGCATATACGCGACGCTTTGCCGCGTAATGGCATGGAGCCGTATACTCAACCGTTTATGCCCGCCGAGCGAGGCCGCAGTGGACAAGATCCTGATTCGTGGGGCACGTACCCACAACCTGAAGAACATCGACCTGACCCTGCCCCGGGACAAGTTGATCGTCATCACCGGCCTGTCCGGTTCCGGCAAGTCGTCCCTGGCCTTCGATACCCTGTACGCTGAAGGCCAGCGCCGTTATGTCGAATCCCTGTCGGCGTACGCCCGGCAGTTCCTGTCGATGATGGAAAAGCCCGACGTCGATACCATCGAAGGCCTGTCGCCAGCGATCTCCATCGAGCAAAAGTCGACCTCGCACAACCCGCGTTCGACCGTCGGCACCATCACCGAAATCTACGACTACCTGCGCCTGCTCTACGCCCGCGTCGGTACCCCGCGCTGCCCGGACCACGACATCCCGCTGGAAGCGCAGACCGTCAGCCAGATGGTCGACCTGGTCCTGGCCCAGCCCGAAGGCAGCAAGCTGATGCTGCTGGCGCCGGTGATTCGCGAGCGCAAGGGTGAACACCTGGCGGTATTCGAAGAGCTGCGCGCCCAGGGCTTCGTCCGCGCGCGGGTCAACGGCAAGCTGTTCGAGCTCGATGAACTGCCCAAGCTCGACAAGCAGAAAAAACACACCATCGAAGTAGTCGTCGACCGCTTCAAGGTGCGTGATGACCTGCAGCAGCGCCTGGCCGAGTCGTTCGAAACCGCGCTGAAACTGGCCGACGGCATCGCCCTGGTCGCTTCGATGGACGACCAACCGTTCGAAGAAATGATCTTCTCCGCCCGCTTCGCCTGCCCGATCTGCGGCCATGCGATCAGCGAGCTGGAGCCCAAGCTGTTCTCCTTCAACAACCCGGCCGGCGCCTGCCCGACCTGCGACGGCCTGGGGGTCAAGCAGTTCTTCGACATCAAGCGCCTGGTCAATAGCGAGCTGACCCTGGCTGAAGGTGCGATTCGCGGCTGGGACCGGCGCAACGTCTATTACTTCCAGATGCTCGGCTCGCTGGCCGCGCATTATGACTTCAGCCTCGAGATCCCCTTCGGCGAACTACCGGCCGAGCAGCAGAAAGTCATCCTCCACGGCAGCGGCAAGCAGAACGTTGATTTCAAATACCTCAACGACCGCGGCGACATCGTCAAGCGCTCGCACCCGTTCGAAGGCATCGTGCCGAACCTGGAGCGCCGCTACCGCGAGACTGAGTCGGCGACCGTGCGCGAAGAGCTGGCCAAGTTCCTCAGCACCCAGCCCTGCCCGGATTGCCGTGGCACGCGCCTGCGCCGTGAAGCGCGGCACGTGTGGGTCGGCGAGAAGACCCTGCCGGCAGTCACTTGCCTGCCGATCGGCGATGCCAGCGGTTACTTCGGTGGCCTCAAGCTGACCGGTCGCCGGGGCGAAATTGCCGACAAGATCCTCAAGGAAATCTGCGAGCGCCTGCAGTTTCTGGTCAACGTCGGTCTCGACTACCTGACCCTCGATCGCAGCGCCGATACCCTCTCCGGCGGTGAAGCCCAGCGTATCCGCCTGGCCAGCCAGATCGGCGCCGGCCTGGTCGGGGTCATGTACATCCTCGACGAGCCGTCCATCGGCCTGCACCAGCGCGACAACGACCGCTTGCTCGGCACCCTCAATCACCTGCGCGACATCGGCAACACGGTGATTGTGGTCGAGCATGACGAGGACGCCATTCGCCTGGCCGACTACGTCGTCGACATTGGCCCGGGCGCCGGCGTGCATGGCGGCCAGATCGTCGCCGAAGGCACCCCGGCCGAGGTCATGGCCCATCCGGACTCGCTGACCGGCAAGTACTTGTCTGGCCGAGTGAAGATTGCCGTACCGGCCAAGCGTACGCCGCGTAACAAGAAGCTCTCGATCAAGCTCAAGGGCGCGCGCGGCAACAACCTGCAGAACGTCGACCTGGAAATTCCGATCGGCCTGCTGACGTGCGTGACTGGCGTGTCCGGCTCCGGCAAATCGACACTGATCAACAACACCCTGTTCCCGCTCAGCGCCACCGCCCTCAACGGTGCCAGCACCCTGGAAGCGGCGCCGCACGACAGCTGCGATGGCCTGCAGCACCTGGACAAGGTGGTCGACATCGACCAGAGCCCGATCGGCCGCACCCCGCGCTCGAACCCGGCGACCTACACCGGATTGTTCACGCCAATTCGCGAGCTGTTCTCCGGCGTGCCGGAATCGCGCTCGCGCGGCTACGGCCCGGGTCGTTTCTCGTTCAACGTCAAGGGCGGGCGCTGCGAAGCGTGCCAGGGCGACGGCCTGATCAAGGTCGAGATGCACTTTTTGCCGGACATCTACGTGCCGTGCGATGTGTGCAAGAGCAAGCGCTACAACCGCGAAACCCTGGAGATCAAGTACAAGGGCAAGAACATCCACGAGGTCCTGGAAATGACCATCGAGGAAGCCCGCGAGTTCTTCGACGCGGTACCGGCGCTGGCGCGCAAGCTGCAGACACTGATGGATGTCGGTCTGTCCTACATCAAGCTCGGCCAGTCGGCGACCACCCTCTCCGGTGGCGAAGCGCAGCGGGTAAAGCTGTCACGCGAGCTGTCCAAGCGTGACACCGGCAAGACCCTGTACATCCTCGACGAACCGACTACCGGCCTGCACTTTGCCGATATCCAGCAGTTGCTCGATGTACTGCACCGCCTGCGCGATCACGGCAACACCGTAGTGGTGATCGAGCACAACCTGGACGTGATCAAGACTGCCGACTGGATCGTCGACCTTGGCCCCGAGGGCGGTTCCAAAGGCGGACAGATCATCGGCTTCGGTACACCGGAACAAGTGGCCGAGATGAAGCAGTCGTATACCGGCTACTACCTCAAGCCGCTGCTGGAACGTGACCGCGCCTGATTCGGCCCGCTCGCAAATGAAAAAGCCCCGCACTGGCGGGGCTTTTTTTGCTCCGGAAAATTACATCTGCGATTGCAGGTAGTTCTCCAGACCGATCGACTTGATCAGGCCCTGCTGTTTTTCCAGCCAGTAGGTGTGATCTTCTTCGGTATCGGCCAGCTGCAGACGCAGGATGTCGCGGCTGATGTAGTCCTTGTGCAGTTCGCACAGCTCGATGCCTTTGCACAGTGCGGCGCGTACCTTGTACTCCAGGCGCAGGTCGGCGGCGATCATGTCCGGCACGGTGGTGCCGACGTCCAGGTCATCAGGACGCATGCGCGGGGTGCCTTCGAGCATGAGGATACGACGCATCAGGGCATCGGCGTGTTGTGCCTCTTCTTCCATTTCGTGGTTGATACGCTCGTAGAGCTTGCTCAAGCCCCAGTCCTCGTACATCCGCGAGTGGATGAAATATTGGTCACGTGCCGCCAGTTCGCCCGTCAGCAACGTGTTGAGATAATCGATTACGTCCGGGTGACCTTGCATCGCCCTGCCTCTCCCTGTGTGAAAGTCATAGTTTGAACCAGGATGACCGGAAGGTCACTGAGAATTGGGCAAAAAAGTGCAAAAAAGCGGGTAAACGGTAGTGATATTCATTGAAAAACCGCCCAAATGAGGGCGGTTCTTCTTATCACTTCGACTTAGGCGAGATTTATGCCCAAAGCCTTGGCAATCCCTTCGCCATAGGCCGGATCGGCCTTGAAGAAGTGCTGCAACTGACGCTGGACCACCTCTTCAGAAACTCCGCCCATGGCGCCGGCGATGTTGCTGATCAGCAGCGCCTTCTGCTCCGGGTTCATCAGGCGGAACAGCGCACCGGCATGGCTGTAGTAGTCGGTGTCTTCGCGGTGATCGTAACGATCGGCGACACCGTTGAGCGCCAGTGGCGGCTCAGCGTACTGCGGCGCTTGCTTGGGCGCATTGGCGTAGCTGTTCGGCTCATAGTTAGGCGCCGCACCACCGTTGCTGCCAAACGCCATAGAACCATCACGCTGGTAGCTGTTTACCGGGCTGCGTGGGGCGTTTACCGGCAGTTGCTGGTGGTTGGTACCGACGCGGTAGCGATGGGCGTCTGCGTAAGCGAATACGCGCCCCTGCAGCATGCGGTCTGGCGACAGGCCGACACCCGGCACCATGTTGCTCGGGCCAAACGCAGCTTGTTCGACTTCGGCAAAGTAGTTCAGCGGGTTGCGGTTGAGTTCCAGTTCGCCGATCTCGATGAGCGGGTAGTCCTTCTGCGACCAGGTCTTGGTCACGTCGAACGGGTTCTCGTCGCGGCTGGCCGCTTCTTCTTCGCTCATGACCTGGATGCACACGGCCCATTTCGGGAAGTCACCGCGCTCGATCGCTTCGAACAGGTCGCGTTGGGCGTAATCCGGATCGGTGCCGGCCAGGCGCGCGGCCTCGGCAGGAGCCAGGTTCTTGATGCCCTGCTTGGTCTTGAAGTGCCATTTGACCCAGGTGCGCTGGCCCTGAGCGTTGATCAGGCTGTAGGTATGGCTGCCAAAACCATGCATGTGCCGGTAGCCGTCCGGAATGCCGCGGTCGGAGAACAGGATAGTGACCTGGTGCAGCGCTTCGGGCGAATGCGACCAGAAGTCCCACATCATCTGTGCGCTTTTCAGGTTGCTTTGCGGCAGGCGTTTCTGGGTGTGGATAAAGTCGGGGAATTTCAGCGGATCACGGATGAAGAACACCGGGGTGTTGTTGCCAACGATGTCCCAGTTACCTTCCTCGGTGTAGAACTTCAGGGCGAAACCACGCGGGTCGCGCTCCGTGTCGGCCGACCCTCGCTCGCCACCGACGGTGGAGAAACGCAGGAAGGTTTCGGTCTGCTTGCCGAGGTTGCTGAACAGCTTGGCGCAGCTGTACTGGGTGATATCACGGGTAACGGTGAAGGTGCCATAGGCACCCGAGCCTTTGGCGTGTACGCGGCGTTCAGGGATGTTCTCGCGGTTGAAATGCGCGAGCTTCTCGATGAGATGGAAGTCATCCAGCAACAGCGGGCCGCGTGGGCCTGCCGAACGCGAATTCTGGTTGTCGGCTACCGGGGCGCCGCTGGCGGTGGTCAGTATTTTGTTCTGGCTCATGCTCTCTCTCCCTATCGGTCTTGAACGGCCGGCTAATCGGCTTGGGAGGAGTATCGACCACAACTATGACAACAACAAATTTATTGCCTGACTCAGATCAATAGATTATTACAATACATATAGACACAAAAAACCGGGCACTAGGCCCGGTTTCTTGTTACAGACTGTTCGCCTTACTCAGCAGCTTCAACCGAGCCACCAACAGGACGATCAACCAGCTCGACGTACGCCATAGGTGCGTTATCGCCAGCGCGGAAGCCGCACTTGAGGATACGCAGGTAGCCGCCCTGACGGGTGGCATAGCGCTTGCCCAGATCGTTGAACAGCTTGCCGACGATTTCTTTCGAACGGGTACGGTCGAAAGCCAGACGACGGTTAGCAACGCTGTCTTCCTTGGCCAGGGTGATCAGCGGCTCGGCAACGCGGCGCAGTTCCTTGGCTTTTGGCAGAGTAGTTTTGATCAGCTCGTGCTCGAACAGCGACACCGCCATGTTCTGGAACATGGCCTTACGGTGAGAGCTAGTACGGCTCAGGTGACGTCCACTTTTACGATGACGCATGGGTTCATTCCTTACCAAACACTACGTTCGGTGATTACGACGATCAGGCAGTCGCCTTGTCGTCCTTCTTAAGACTTGCAGGCGGCCAGTTGTCGAGGCGCATGCCGAGGGACAGACCACGGGAGGCCAGAACGTCCTTGATTTCGGTCAAGGATTTCTTGCCCAGGTTCGGAGTCTTCAACAGTTCTACTTCGGTGCGCTGAATCAGGTCGCCGATGTAGTAAATGTTCTCCGCCTTAAGGCAGTTGGCCGAACGCACGGTCAATTCCAGATCGTCAACCGGACGAAGCAGGATCGGATCGATCTCGTCTTCCTGTTCGACTACCACTGGTTCACTGTCACCTTTGAGGTCGACGAACGCAGCCAGCTGCTGTTGCAGGATGGTTGCGGCACGACGGATGGCCTCTTCAGGATCCAGGGTACCGTTGGTTTCCAGATCAATTACCAGCTTGTCCAGGTTGGTACGCTGCTCGACACGGGCGTTTTCCACCACGTATGCGATACGGCGAACCGGGCTGAACGAAGAGTCGAGCTGCAAGCGACCAATGCTGCGGCTTTCGTCTTCATCGCTCTGACGCGAATCGGCCGGCTCATAACCACGACCACGAGCTACGGTGAGCTTCATGTTCAAGGCGCCATTCGACGCCAGGTTAGCGATTACGTGATCGGGGTTAACGATCTCGACATCATGATCCAGCTGAATATCGGCAGCGGTAACCACCCCCGAACCCTTCTTCGACAAGGTCAGCGTAACTTCGTCACGACCGTGCAGTTTGATAGCCAGGCCTTTCAGGTTCAACAGGATTTCAATGACATCTTCCTGTACACCTTCGATTGCCGAGTACTCGTGGAGTACACCGTCAATCTCGGCCTCGACTACTGCACAGCCAGGCATGGAGGACAACAGGATGCGGCGCAGCGCGTTGCCCAGGGTATGGCCAAAGCCACGCTCGAGAGGCTCGAGCGTGATTTTAGCGCGGGTTGGACTGACGACCTGCACATCGATGTGGCGGGGCGTCAGGAACTCATTTACCGAAATCTGCATGGATGCACCTATTTTCTAGCCCTTACTTGGAGTAGAGCTCGACAATCAGGCTTTCGTTGATGTCGGCGGACAGGTCGCTGCGAGCAGGAACGTTCTTGAAAACGCCCGACTTCTTGGCAGCATCCACATCTACCCACTCAACGCGGCCACGCTGGGCGCACAGTTCAAGGGCTTGAACAATGCGCAGCTGGTTCAGCGACTTCTCGCGAACCGCGACCACGTCACCCGGACGAACTTGGTAGGACGGAACGTTTACAGTCTTGCCGTTTACGCTGATCGCTTTGTGCGAAACCAGCTGACGGGATTCGGCACGAGTAGCGCCAAAGCCCATACGATAAACGACGTTATCCAGACGGCACTCGAGCAGTTGCAGCAGGTTCTCACCAGTAGCGCCCTTCTTGGAGGCCGCTTGCTTGTAGTAACCGCTGAATTGACGCTCAAGTACGCCGTAGATACGACGGACTTTTTGTTTCTCACGCAGCTGGGTGCCGTAGTCGGACTGACGACCGCGGCGCTGACCGTGGATACCTGGGGCTGCTTCGATGTTGCACTTCGATTCCAGAGCGCGAACGCCGCTCTTCAGGAACAGATCGGTGCCTTCACGACGAGACAGTTTGCATTTTGGACCAATGTAACGTGCCATTTATCTGTCTCCTGATTACACGCGGCGCTTCTTCGGCGGACGGCACCCGTTATGCGGGATTGGCGTCACGTCGGTGATGCTGGCGATCTTATAGCCACAGCCGTTCAGAGCACGAACAGCGGACTCACGACCTGGACCTGGACCCTTGACGTTGACGTCGAGGTTCTTCAGACCATATTCCAGCGCAGCTTGACCAGCACGTTCAGCAGCTACCTGAGCAGCGAACGGGGTGGACTTGCGGGAACCGCGGAAACCCGAACCGCCGGAGGTAGCCCAGGACAGAGCGTTACCTTGACGATCGGTGATGGTCACGATGGTGTTGTTAAAAGAGGCATGGATGTGGGCGATGCCATCAACCACTGTCTTTTTGACTTTTTTACGAGGACGAGCAGCAGGTTTTGCCATTTCTAAATTCCTGTCGATTCGCTGGTGCGATTACTTGCGGATCGGCTTACGCGGGCCCTTACGGGTACGCGCGTTGGTCTTGGTACGCTGACCGCGTACTGGCAGACCCCGACGATGACGCAGGCCGCGGTAGCAACCCAGGTCCATCAACCGCTTGATTTTCATGTTGATGTCACGGCGCAGATCACCTTCGGTGATGTACTTCGCGACTTCAGTACGCAGCGATTCAACCTGCTCGTCGCTCAGATCCTTGATCTTTGCGGCTGGGTTGACCCCAGTCTCTGCACAGATTTTCTGTGCAGTAGTGCGACCAACACCATAGATGTAGGTCAGCGAGATAACAGTGTGCTTGTTATCTGGAATGTTGACGCCTGCAATACGGGCCATTCAGTGGGACTCCAATTGACAGCTACCTACGCCCCGGAAGCCAAGAAATAGGGCGCGAGATAATATCGCTGTAGAAACAAATAATCAACCCAGCAGCGCACTAGCTGCTGGGTTTGTAGCGCAGATCACAATCAGCCTTGGCGCTGCTTGTGACGTGGTTCCGCACTGCAAATTACTCGAACGACACCTTCGCGGCGAATAATTTTGCAGTTACGGCACAGCTTTTTCACCGATGCACGAACTTTCATCACCAACTCCTCGAACCTTAAGGGTCAATCAGCGCAGCAGACCGCTGCCACCGTAGCCTTTCAGGTTGGCTTTCTTCATCAGGGATTCGTACTGGTGCGAAACGAGGTGCGATTGTACTTGGGACATGAAGTCCATCACAACCACTACCACAATCAGCAACGAGGTCCCGCCAAGGTAGAACGGAACGTTTGCCGCGACCACCAGGAACTGGGGAAGCAGACACACGGCCGTCATATAAAGAGCACCGAACATGGTCAAGCGGGTCAGAACGCCATCAATGTAGCGCGCCGACTGCTCACCTGGACGGATGCCCGGAATAAAGGCACCGGACTTCTTCAGGTTTTCCGCTACGTCTTTCGGATTGAACATCAACGCCGTATAGAAGAAGCAGAAGAAAATAATCCCTGCACTAAACAGCAGAATATTCAACGGCTGACCAGGAGCGATCGACTGCGAGATGTCCTGCAACCAGCCCATACCTTCGGACTGACCGAACCAGGCACCCAGCGAAGCCGGGAACAGCAAGATGCTGCTCGCGAAAATGGCAGGGATTACACCCGCCATGTTCACTTTCAACGGCAGGTGGCTGGTCTGCGCAGCGAAGACCTTGCGGCCCTGCTGACGCTTGGCGTAGTGAACGGCGATACGACGCTGACCACGCTCAATGAACACCACGAAACCGATAATCGCTACTGCCAGCAAACCGATAGCGACCAGGGCGAAAATGTTGATATCGCCTGTGCGTGCAGACTCGAAAGACTGCCCGATTGCTCTCGGAAGACCGGCGACGATACCTGCGAAAATCAACATCGAGATACCGTTGCCTACACCGCGCTCGGTGATCTGCTCGCCCAGCCACATCATGAACATCGCGCCGGCCACGAACGTGGACACCGCAACGAAATGGAAGCCAAAGTCAGCAGAAAACGCCACGCCCTGACCAGCCAGGCCAATGGACATGCCAATGGCCTGGACCAGCGCCAGGATAACGGTGCCGTAGCGGGTGTACTGGCTGATCTTGCGACGGCCAGCTTCACCTTCCTTCTTCAACTGCTCCAGCTGCGGGCTGACGGCGGTCATCAGTTGCATGATGATCGATGCCGAAATGTACGGCATGATCCCCAGTGCAAAGATGCTCATCCGTTCCAGCGCGCCGCCGGAAAACATGTTGAACAAGCTAAGAATGGTCCCCTCATTCTGTCGAAACAGTTCCGCCAGCCGGTCCGGGTTGATACCTGGAACTGGGATGTGTGCGCCTATCCGGTAGACGATGATCGCCAGGAACAGAAAACGCAGACGAGCCCAGAGTTCAGACATCCCGCCTTTGCCGAGCGAAGAGAGAGCACCTTGCTTAGCCATTTATTCCTCGAACTTGCCGCCAGCTGCTTCGATAGCCGCACGCGCACCTTTGGTGGCTGCGATACCCTTGATGGTGACCGCGCGAGTAACTTCGCCGGACAGCATGATTTTCACACGCTGTACGTTTTGGTTAATCACGTTGGCATCCTTCAGGGATTGCACGGTGACAACGTCGCCTTCCACTTTGGCCAGCTCGGACAGACGCACTTCTGCGCGGTCCATGGCTTTCAGGGAAACGAAGCCGAATTTCGGCAGACGACGGTGCAGCGGCTGTTGACCGCCTTCAAAGCCTGGAGCAATGGTGCCACCGGAACGGGAGGTCTGACCTTTGTGGCCGCGGCCACCAGTCTTACCCAAACCGCTACCGATACCACGGCCCGGACGATGCTTCTCGCGACGGGAACCCGGCGCTGGACTCAGATCATTGAGTTTCATCGATTAACCCTCGACGCGCAGCATGTAGTAAGCCTTGTTGATCATCCCGCGATTCTCGGGAGTATCCAGGACTTCTACAGTGTGACCGATGCGGCGCAGACCCAGACCCTTAACACACAGTTTGTGGTTAGGGAGACGGCCGGCGGTGCTTTTGATCAGCGTTACTTTAACGGTAGCCATGATCAGCGGATCTCCTCAACGCTCTTGCCGCGCTTGGCAGCAATGGACTCAGGAGATTGCATAGCCTTCAGACCCTTGAAAGTGGCATGAACCACGTTCACTGGGTTGGTCGAGCCGTAGCACTTGGCCAGGACGTTCTGAACGCCAGCAACTTCCAGGACGGCACGCATTGCGCCACCGGCGATGATACCGGTACCTTCCGAGGCAGGCTGCATGTACACCTTCGACGCGCCATGGGCGGACTTGGTGGCGTACTGCAGAGTAGTGCCGTTCAGGTCTACCTGAATCATGTTGCGACGGGCAGCTTCCATGGCTTTCTGGATCGCAGCAGGTACTTCGCGCGATTTGCCACGGCCGAAGCCAACACGACCTTTACCATCACCCACCACGGTCAACGCGGTGAAAGTGAAGATACGGCCGCCTTTGACGGTTTTAGCAACGCGGTTAACTTGAACCAGCTTCTCGATGTAGCCTTCGTCGCGCTTTTGATCGTTATTTGCCATAACTTAGAACTCCAGCCCGCCTTCACGAGCAGCATCAGCCAGCGCTTTGACGCGGCCATGGTACTTGAAGCCGGAACGGTCAAAGGCAACTTGAGATACACCGGCGGCTTTCGCGCGCTCAGCTACCAGCTTGCCAACCTTAGTGGCCGCGTCGATGTTGCCGGTGGCACCATCACGCAGTTCTTTGTCCAAGGTCGAGGCACTGGCCAGAACCTTGCTGCCGTCGGCCGAAATGACCTGGGCGTAGATGTGCTGCGAGGAGCGGAACACGCAGAGACGCACGACTTCGAGTTCGTGCATTTTCAGGCGTGCTTTGCGAGCGCGACGCAGTCGAGTAACTTTTTTGTCGGTCATTTGCTAGGCCCTACTTCTTCTTGGCTTCTTTACGACGGACGACTTCGTCCGCGTAACGCACACCCTTGCCTTTGTACGGCTCTGGTGGACGGAAGTCGCGGATTTCAGCGGCCACCTGACCTACCAGCTGCTTGTCGATACCCTTGATCAGGATATCGGTCTGGCTTGGGGTCTCTGCGGTGATACCGGCCGGCAGTTCGTAATCCACTGGATGCGAGAAGCCGAGTGCCAGGTTCAGCACGGTGCCTTTGGCTTGTGCTTTGTAACCAACACCGACCAGCTGGAGCTTACGCTCGAAGCCTTGGCTTACGCCCTGGACCATGTTGTTCACCAGGGCGCGGGTAGTACCGGCCATAGCGCGAGTTTGTTGATCGCCATTGCGAGCAGCGAAACGCAGCTCACCAGCTTCTTCAACGATTTCAACCGACGAGTGAACGTTCAGTTCGAGAGTGCCCTTGGCACCCTTCACCGAAAGCTGTTGGCCGACGAATTTGACTTCGACACCGGCTGGCAGCTTAACGGGGTTCTTAGCGACGCGAGACATGCTTATCCCCCCTTAGAACACTGTGCAGAGAACTTCGCCGCCGACACCGGCAGCGCGCGCAGCACGATCAGTCATCACACCTTTGTTGGTGGAGACGATAGACACGCCCAGACCGCCACGTACTTTCGGCAGTTCTTCGACGGACTTGTACTGACGCAGGCCTGGACGACTTACGCGCTTGACTTCCTCGATGACCGGACGGCCTTCGAAGTATTTCAGCTCGATGGAAAGCGATGGTTTTACTTCGCTGCTGACTTGGTAGCCAGCGATGTAACCTTCATCTTTCAGAACTTTGGCTACCGCAACCTTCAGAGTCGACGAAGGCATGCTTACGACGGACTTTTCAGCCATCTGGGCATTACGGATGCGAGTTAGCATGTCCGCTAACGGGTCCTGCATACTCATGGGCTAGACGCTCCTGATACAAGAAAAATTAGCCTCTCGGCTACTACAGTCCCCTGAAATCGCCGGGCGTAAAAACCCGGGCTCAGGAGAGCCGGTCATTCTAGACAGTTCCCAGAAACGAAACAAGCCCCAGAAGGGGCTTGTTTCGTTGCAAGGTCACCGGTGGTCGGAAGATTGCTCCCCCGCCACCTGGACGCTGCCGGTACGTCTTACCAGCTGGCTTTAACCAGACCTGGAACGTCACCGCGCATTGCTGCTTCACGCAGCTTGTTACGGCCGAGGCCGAACTTGCGGTAAACGCCGTGTGGACGACCGGTGATGCGGCAACGGTTACGCAGGCGCGAGGCGCTGGCGTCACGTGGTTGCTTCTGCAGAGCTACGACAGCGGCAAAACGCTCTTCTGGAGTTGCTTCCAGGTTGACGATGGTCGCTTTCAGCTCGGCACGCTTCTTGGCGTACTTGGCAACAGTGAGCTGACGCTTCAGCTCACGGTTTTTCATGCTCTTCTTGGCCATTTTCCTACTCCAATCAGTTGCGGAACGGGAATTTGAAAGCACGCATCAGAGCGCGGCCTTCGTCATCGTTCTTGGCAGTGGTGGTCAGGGTAATGTCCAGACCGCGCAGAGCATCGATCTTGTCGTAGTCGATTTCCGGGAAGATGATCTGCTCTTTCACGCCCATGCTGTAGTTGCCACGACCGTCGAAGGACTTGGCATTCAGGCCGCGGAAGTCGCGAACCCGAGGCAGGGAGATCGCCAGCAGGCGGTCCAGGAATTCGTACATACGATCACGGCGCAGGGTAACTTTAACGCCGATCGGCCAGCCCTCACGGACTTTGAAGCCCGCGATGGATTTCCGAGCGAAAGTCACAACGGCTTTCTGACCGGTGATCTTCTCCAGGTCAGCAACAGCGTGTTCGATGACTTTTTTGTCGCCGACAGCTTCGCCCAGACCCATGTTCAGGGTGATCTTGGTAACGCGCGGAACTTCCATCACGTTCGCCAGCTTAAGTTCTTCCTTAAGCTTGGGAGCAATCTCGTTCCGGTAAATCTCTTTCAGTCGTGCCATGGTCTTCTACCTAGCAGTGTTCAAGCATCAACCGCTTTTTGGGTCGACTTGAAGACACGAATTTTTTTGCCGTCTTCTACTTTGAAACCAACGCGGTCAGCCTTGTTGGTTTCGCCGTTGAAAATGGCGACGTTGGAAGCGTGCAGTGGCGCTTCTTTCTCGACGATACCGCCCTGTACGCCCGACATCGGGTTAGGCTTGGTATGACGCTTCACCAGGTTGATCCCACCAACGACCAGACGGTCGTCAGCGAGAACCTTGAGCACCTTACCGCGCTTACCTTTGTCTTTGCCGGCGATCACGATGATCTCGTCGTCACGACGAATCTTTTGCATGTCGGATCTCCTTACAGCACTTCTGGGGCGAGCGAGACGATCTTCATGAACTTCTCAGTACGAAGTTCACGGGTCACTGGCCCAAAGATACGGGTGCCGATCGGCTCTTGCTTGTTGTTCAACAGAACAGCAGCATTGCCATCAAAGCGGATGATGGAGCCGTCAGCACGACGGACACCGTGGCGAGTGCGGACTACAACAGCAGTCATCACTTGGCCTTTCTTCACTTTACCGCGAGGAATTGCTTCCTTGACGGTTACCTTGATGATGTCACCGATGCCGGCGTAACGGCGGTGCGAACCGCCGAGAACCTTGATGCACATGACGCGACGAGCGCCGCTGTTATCGGCCACATCGAGCATGGATTGAGTCTGAATCATAAAATTTCTCCGACCCTTAGCCCTTAGACTTCAACAGCGCGTTCGAGAACTTCAACCAGTGCCCAGGACTTGGTCTTGGCCAGCGGACGGGTCTCACGGATGGAGACCTTGTCGCCGATATGGCACTGGTTGGTTTCGTCGTGCGCGTGCAGCTTAGTCGAACGCTTAACGTATTTACCGTAGATCGGGTGCTTTACGCGACGCTCGATCAGTACGGTGATGGTTTTGTCCATCTTGTCGCTGACGACACGGCCAGTCAGCGTACGGACGGTTTTTTCAGCTTCAGCCATGATCACTTACCTGCCTGCTGGTTGAGCACAGTTTTCACGCGAGCGATGTCACGCTTAACTTGCGAGAGCAGGTGCGACTGCCCCAACTGGCCAGTTGCTTTCTGCATACGCAGATTGAACTGGTCGCGCAGCAAGCCGAGCAGTTGCTCGTTCAGCTGCTGTGCTGATTTTTCACGAAGTTCATTCGCTTTCATCACATCACCGTCCGCTTAACAAAGGAGGTGGCGAGAGGCAGCTTTGCAGCCGCCAGGGCGAAAGCCTCACGCGCCAGCTCTTCAGAAACACCCTCGATCTCGTACAGGACTTTGCCTGGCTGGATCTGGGCAACCCAGTACTCCACGGAACCTTTACCTTTACCCATCCGCACTTCGAGAGGCTTCTTGGAGATCGGCTTGTCCGGGAACACACGGATCCAGATTTTACCGCCACGTTTTACGTGACGGGTCAGAGCACGACGTGCCGACTCAATCTGGCGGGCGGTGAGACGACCGCGAGCAACAGCTTTCAGAGCAAACTCGCCGAAGCTGACTTTGCTACCGCGCAGTGCCAGACCACGGTTGTGGCCAGTCATCTGCTTGCGGAATTTTGTACGCTTTGGTTGCAACATTTGGCGTACCCCTTACTTAGCAGCTTTTTTACGAGGCGCTGGTGCTTGTGGTTTCAGTTCTTCTTGGCGACCACCAATTACTTCGCCTTTGAAAATCCAAACCTTCACACCGATCACACCGTAAGTGGTGTGAGCTTCGTAGGTGGCATAGTCGATATCGGCACGCAGGGTGTGCAGCGGCACACGACCTTCGCGATACCATTCAGTACGTGCGATTTCAGCACCGCCGAGACGACCGCTCACTTGGATCTTGATGCCTTTGGCACCAATGCGCATGGCGTTCTGTACGGCGCGCTTCATGGCGCGACGGAACATCACACGACGCTCCAGCTGCTGAGCTACGCTCTGAGCTACCAGCATACCGTCGAGTTCCGGCTTGCGGATCTCTTCGATGTTGATGTGCACAGGCACACCCATTTGCTTGGTCAGGTCCTGACGCAGTTTCTCAACATCTTCACCTTTCTTCCCGATAACGATACCTGGACGAGCGGTGTGGATGGTGATGCGTGCAGTTTGGGCCGGACGATGGATATCGATACGGCTAACGGACGCGCTTTTTAGTTTGTCTTGGAGGTACTCACGCACATTCAGATCTGCGAGCAAATAGTCCGCATAAGTCCGACCGTCTGCGTACCAGACGGAGGTGTGCTCCTTGACGATTCCCAGGCGAATGCCAGTGGGATGTACTTTCTGACCCATCTGATCGACTCCGTTACTTGTCCGCAACCTTGACAGTGATATGGCAAGACCGCTTGACGATGCGATCAGCGCGGCCTTTGGCACGCGGCATGATGCGCTTCAGCGAACGCCCTTCGTTGACGAAAACGGTGGAGACCTTCAGGTCATCAACGTCTGCGCCTTCGTTATGCTCGGCGTTGGCTACGGCCGACTCGAGGACTTTCTTCATGATTTCAGCGGCTTTTTTGCTGCTGAAAGCCAACAGGTTGAGCGCTTCGCCCACCTTCTTCCCGCGGATCTGGTCGGCGACCAAGCGGGCTTTCTGGGCGGAGATTCGAGCGCCCGACAACTTAGCGGCTACTTCCATTTCCTTACCCCTTAACGCTTGGCTTTCTTGTCAGCCACGTGCCCACGATAAGTGCGGGTACCGGCAAACTCGCCCAGTTTATGGCCGACCATGTCTTCGTTCACGAGAACTGGGACGTGTTGGCGACCGTTGTGTACCGCGATGGTCAGACCGACCATTTGTGGCAGGATCATGGAACGGCGCGACCAGGTCTTAACTGGTTTGCGATCGTTCTTTTCCGCCGCCACTTCGATCTTCTTCAGTAGGTGAAGATCGATAAAAGGACCTTTTTTCAGAGAACGTGGCACTGTCGTATCCCTCTATTTACTTGCGACGACGGACGATCATGTTGTCGGTACGCTTATTACCACGAGTCTTCGCGCCCTTAGTCGGGAAGCCCCATGGCGATACCGGATGACGACCACCGGAGGTACGACCTTCACCACCACCATGTGGGTGGTCAACCGGGTTCATGGCAACACCACGAACGGTTGGGCGAACGCCACGCCAGCGTTTGGCACCAGCTTTACCCAGCGAACGCAGGCTGTGCTCGGAGTTCGAGACTTCACCCAGGGTCGCACGGCATTCAGCCAGGACTTTACGCATTTCACCAGAGCGCAGACGCAGGGTCACATAGACACCTTCGCGAGCGATCAGCTGAGCCGAAGCACCAGCGGAACGAGCGATCTGTGCACCTTTGCCCGGCTTCAGTTCGATGCCGTGAATGGTGCTACCCACTGGGATGTTGCGCAGTTGCAGGGAGTTGCCTGGCTTGATTGGAGCCAGAGCGCCTGCGATCAGCTGGTCGCCAGCAGCAACGCCTTTAGGGGCGATGATGTAGCGGCGCTCGCCGTCTGCGTAGCACAGCAGTGCGATGTGAGCAGTACGGTTTGGATCGTATTCGATACGCTCGACAGTGGCGACGATGCCATCTTTGTCGTTGCGACGGAAATCGACCATACGGTAATGCTGCTTATGACCACCACCTACGTGACGAGTAGTGATACGGCCATTGTTGTTACGACCACCAGACTTCGATTTCTTCTCGAGCAGCGGTGCGTGAGGAGCGCCTTTATGCAGCTCCTTGTTGACCACCTTGACCACGAAACGGCGGCCAGGGGAAGTCGGTTTGCATTTAACGATTGCCATGATGCACCCCTTCCTTACTCAGCACTGCTGCTGAAATCGAGATCTTGGCCTGGCTGAAGCGAAACGATCGCTTTCTTCCAGTCATTGCGCTTGCCCAGACCACGTGCGGTACGCTTGGTTTTACCCAGAACGTTTACAGTCGACACGTTTTCGACTTTTACGCCGAACAGGCCTTCGACAGCTTTCTTGATTTCCAGCTTGGTTGCGTCAGTAGCAACCTTGAATACGAACTGGCCTTTTTTCTCAGCCAGAACGGTAGCCTTCTCGGAAACATGCGGGCCAAGGAGGACTTTAAATACGCGTTCCTGGTTCATCCCAGCAGCTCCTCGAATTTCTTCACGGCCGACACAGTGATCAACACTTTGTCGTATGCGATCAGACTGACCGGATCGGAACCCTGTACGTCACGTACATCGACGTGCGGCAGGTTACGAGCAGCCAGGTACAGGTTCTGATCAACAGCGTCCGAAACGATCAGAACGTCGCTCAGACCCATGCCGTTCAGCTTGTTCAGCAGGTCTTTGGTTTTCGGTGCTTCAACAGCGAAGTCCTGAACCACGACCAGACGGTCGGTACGCACCAGCTCAGCGAGGATGGAACGCATTGCTGCGCGATACATCTTCTTGTTGAGCTTCTGCGAGTGATCCTGAGGACGAGCTGCGAAAGTGGTACCGCCGCCACGCCAGATTGGGCTACGGATAGTACCGGCACGAGCACGGCCAGTGCCTTTCTGACGCCATGGGCGCTTACCGCCACCAGCAACGTCGGAACGGGTTTTCTGCTGCTTGGTGCCCTGACGGCCGCCGGCCATGTAGGCCACGACTGCTTGGTGTACCAGCGTCTCGTTGAATTCGCCGCCGAAAGTCAGTTCGGAAACTTCGATCGCTTGAGCGTCATTTACATTTAGTTGCATGTCAGCTTCCCCTTAACCGCGAGCCTTGGCAGCCGGACGCACAACCAGATCGCTGCCAGTTGCGCCTGGAACGGCACCCTTGACCAGCAACAGATTGCGTTCAGCGTCGACGCGCACTACTTCGAGGGACTGAACGGTCACGCGCTCGGCGCCCATGTGACCGGACATTTTTTTGCCCTTGAATACACGACCAGGAGTCTGGCACTGGCCGATAGAGCCCGGGACGCGGTGGGAGACGGAGTTACCGTGGGTGTTATCTTGACCGCGGAAATTCCAGCGCTTGATGGTACCGGCAAAGCCTTTACCCTTGGACTGGCCGGTAACGTCTACCAGCTGACCTGCAGCGAAGATTTCAGCGTTGATCGAATCACCGGCCTGGAACTCACCTTCTTCAAGGCGGAACTCCCAGACACCGCGACCCGCGGCAACGTTCGCCTTGGCGAAGTGACCTGCTTGAGCAGCAGTCACGCGCGAAGCGCGACGCTCACCGACAGTGACTTGCACTGCACGATAGCCATCGGTTTCTTCAGTTTTGAACTGGGTGACGCGATTCGGCTCGATCTCAATGACCGTGACCGGAATGGAGACACCTTCTTCGGTGAAAATACGGGTCATACCGCATTTACGACCGACTACACCAATAGTCATGTTGTAAACCTCATGAGTGTACGGGGCTTTCACCCGCTATGGCCGCCCATTTCAGAGCGTTACACGACTAAGACCGTGTCTTAGCCGAGGCTGATCTGCACTTCCACACCGGCCGCAAGATCAAGCTTCATAAGAGCATCAACGGTTTTATCCGTTGGCTGGACGATGTCCAGTACGCGCTTATGAGTACGGATCTCGTACTGGTCACGCGCGTCTTTGTTGACGTGCGGGGAGACCAGAACGGTGAACCGCTCTTTACGGGTAGGCAGTGGAATTGGACCACGCACTTGAGCACCAGTACGTTTCGCGGTTTCCACGATTTCCTGGGTGGATTGGTCGATCAGGCGATGGTCAAAAGCCTTCAACCTGATACGGATTTGCTGATTTTGCATTGGATTTCAGACTCCAGGCTGCTATTCCCACCGGGCGCACTACGCCCGTTAAAAGGAGGCGTGATTCTATAGAGGGCCCCACTGAGTGTCAACCCAATAAAAAAGCCCCCGCTGAGCGGGGGCCTTTTTAAGCGATCAACGATTACTCGATGATTTTGGCTACGACGCCGGCGCCGACGGTACGACCGCCTTCACGGATAGCGAAACGCAGACCGTCTTCCATCGCGATGGTTTTGATCAGGGTAACAGTCATCTGAATGTTGTCACCTGGCATTACCATTTCAACGCCTTCTGGCAGCTCGCAGTTACCAGTCACGTCAGTAGTACGGAAGTAGAACTGTGGACGGTAGCCTTTGAAGAACGGAGTGTGACGGCCGCCTTCTTCTTTGCTCAGAACGTAAACTTCTGCGGTGAACTTGGTGTGCGGCTTGACCGAACCTGGCTTGACCAGAACCTGGCCACGCTCAACGTCGTCACGCTTGGTGCCGCGCAGCAGCACGCCGCAGTTCTCGCCAGCACGACCTTCGTCCAGCAGCTTGCGGAACATCTCAACACCGGTGCAGGTGGTGGTGGTGGTGTCACGCAGACCAACGATTTCCAGGGCGTCTTGAACGCGGACGATACCACGCTCGATACGACCGGTAACAACGGTACCACGACCCGAGATCGAGAATACGTCTTCGATTGGCATCAGGAACGGCTTGTCGATAGCGCGCTCAGGCTCTGGGATGTAGCTGTCCAGAGTCTCAACCAGCTTCTTGACAGCGGTGGTGCCCATTTCGTTGTCGTCTTTGCCTTCCAGCGCCATACGAGCCGAACCGATGATGATCGGGGTGTCGTCGCCTGGGAAGTCATAGGTGGACAGCAGGTCGCGAACTTCCATCTCGACCAGTTCCAGCAGCTCAGCGTCGTCTACCAGGTCAGCCTTGTTCAGGAAGACCACGATGTACGGAACGCCAACCTGACGGGACAGCAGGATGTGCTCACGGGTTTGTGGCATCGGACCATCGGCGGCCGAGCAAACCAGGATCGCGCCGTCCATCTGGGCAGCACCGGTGATCATGTTCTTCACGTAGTCAGCGTGACCTGGGCAGTCGACGTGAGCGTAGTGACGAATGTTCGAGTTGTACTCGACGTGTGCGGTGTTGATGGTGATACCGCGAGCTTTCTCTTCTGGAGCGCTGTCGATCTTGTCGAATTCGACGACGGCCGAACCGAAAACTTCGGAGCAGACGCGAGTCAGAGCTGCGGTCAGAGTGGTTTTACCGTGGTCAACGTGACCGATGGTGCCAACGTTGACGTGCGGAAGGGAACGATCAAATTTTTCTTTAGCCACGACAGTGAACCTCTTGCCTAAAGGGCTGGATTAGCCTTGTTTTTTAACGAGTGCTTCGACGATATTCGACGGAGCTTCGGCGTATTTGGAGAATTCCATGGAGTAGCTCGCGCGACCCTGAGACATGGAACGAACGTCGGTCGCATAACCGAACATTTCTCCGAGCGGAACTTCAGCACGGACAACCTTGCCGGACACCGAATCTTCCATACCCTGGATCAGACCACGACGACGGTTCAGGTCACCCATCACGTCACCCATGTAGTCCTCAGGGGTCACAACTTCTACCTTCATGATCGGCTCAAGCACTTTACCGCCGCCTTTGGCTGCGAGTTGCTTGGTCGCCATGGAGGCCGCCACCTTGAACGCCATCTCGTTGGAGTCGACGTCGTGGTAGGAACCATCAAACACGGTAGCCTTCAGGCCGATCAGCGGATAGCCGGCAACGATGCCGTTCTTCATCTGCTCTTCGATACCCTTCTGGATCGCCGGGATGTATTCCTTAGGAACCACACCACCTACAACCTCGTTGGTGAATTCCAGGCCTTCGGTGATGTTGCCTTGTGCGTCCACTGTTGGCTGCGAGAAGCGAATCCAGCAGTGACCGAACTGACCGCGACCACCGGACTGACGAACGAACTTACCTTCGATCTCGACGTTGTCCTTGGTGATCTGCTCGCGGTACGAAACCTGTGGCTTACCAATGTTGGCTTCGACGTTGAACTCGCGCTTCATGCGGTCAACGAGGATGTCCAGGTGAAGCTCACCCATACCGGAGATGATGGTCTGGCCGGTTTCTTCGTCGGTTTTGACGCGGAACGACGGGTCTTCCTGAGCCAGCTTGCCCAGTGCGATACCCATCTTTTCCTGGTCTTGCTTGGTCTTCGGCTCAACAGCTACCGAGATCACAGGCTCCGGGAAGTCCATACGCTCGAGGATGATCGGCTTGTCGGCGTTGCACAGGGTGTCACCGGTGGTGACGTCCTTCATGCCGATCAGAGCAGCGATGTCGCCTGCCAGTACTTCTTTGATTTCTTCACGCTGGTTGGCGTGCATCTGCACCATACGACCAACGCGCTCTTTCTTGCCCTTGACCGAGTTGATCACGGAGTCGCCGGACTGCAGCATACCCGAGTAAACGCGGACGAAGGTCAGAGTACCCACGAACGGGTCGGTGGCAATCTTGAACGCCAGAGCCGAGAACGGCTCGTTGTCGTCGGCATGACGCTCGTCGTAGTCGGCGTCAACCAGCTCTTCTTTCGGCTTCTCGATCAGATCAGGGTGGATACCCTTGATCGCCGGGATTTCGGTCGGAGCAGGCAGGAAGTCGATAACGGCGTCGAGAACCAGGGGAACGCCCTTGTTCTTGAACGACGAACCGCAGACAGCCGGAACGATCTCGCTGGCCAGGGTGCGCGCGCGCAGACCGGCTTTGATTTCTTCGACGGTCAGCTCACCTTCTTCAAGGTACTTGTTCATCAGCTCTTCGTTGGCTTCGGCAGCGGCTTCGACCATATTGGCGCGCCACTCTTCAGCCAGCTCCAGCATATCGGCAGGAATTTCTTCCTCGCGATAAGTGGTGCCTTTGTCGTCGTCGTTCCAGTAGATAGCCTTCATCTTGATCAGGTCGACCTGACCCTGGAAGTTATCTTCCGAACCGATGGCCAGCTGAACAGGAACCGGGGTGTGACCCAGACGGTTCTTGATCTGACCTACGACGCGCAGGAAGTTGGCACCGGCACGGTCCATCTTGTTCACGTAAACAACACGTGGAACGCCGTACTTGTTGGCTTGACGCCATACGGTTTCGGACTGTGGCTCAACGCCGGAAGTGCCGCAGAACACAACGACCGCGCCGTCGAGTACGCGCAGCGAACGTTCTACTTCAATGGTGAAGTCAACGTGGCCGGGGGTATCGATGACGTTTACGCGGTAGTTGTCATACTGGCCACGGGAACCCTGCCAGAAGGTGGTAACAGCAGCGGAGGTAATGGTAATACCCCGCTCCTGCTCCTGCACCATCCAGTCGGTGGTCGCGGCGCCGTCATGCACCTCGCCCATCTTGTGGCTCAGGCCTGTGTAGAACAGGATCCGCTCGGTAGTGGTAGTTTTGCCCGCGTCAACGTGCGCGCAAATACCGATGTTACGGTAGCGGTTGATTGGTGTAGTACGAGCCATAGAGCCCTCGCAAAAATAGTGATGCCAGAATTAGAAGCGGTAGTGCGAGAACGCTTTGTTGGCTTCGGCCATACGGTGTACGTCTTCACGCTTCTTGACTGCAGCACCTTTGCCTTCAGCAGCATCCAGCAGCTCGCCAGCCAGGCGCAGAGCCATGGACTTCTCGCCACGCTTGCGGGCGTAGTCTACCAACCAGCGCATTGCCAGGGCGTTACGACGGGATGGACGAACTTCAACAGGAACCTGGTAAGTGGCACCGCCAACACGGCGCGACTTAACTTCGACCAGCGGAGCGATGGCGTCGAGAGCTTTCTCGAAGATTTCCAGGGGATCGCTGTTCTTGCGTTCTTTAACCTTGTCCAGTGCACCGTAAACGATACGCTCGGCAACGGCTTTTTTGCCGCTTTCCATTACGTGGTTCATGAACTTGGCGAGGATCTGGCTTCCGTATTTTGGATCGTCCAGAATCTCACGCTTGGCTGCTACACGACGTCTTGGCATTGATAAGCCCTCAAACGGTCTTCAGGTTAGCCCGGGACAGTGCCCCTTAAGGGTGCGTGCCCGACCTTACTCTTATCGACTCAATAAAATTGATAACTGCAAACTGCGACAAACGGCCGATTACTTCGGACGCTTGGTACCGTACTTCGAACGACCTTGGTTACGACCTTTGACGCCGGAGGTATCCAGGGAGCCGCGAACGGTGTGGTAACGAACACCTGGCAAGTCTTTTACACGACCGCCACGGATCAGTACGACGCTGTGCTCTTGCAGGTTGTGGCCTTCACCGCCGATGTACGAGGAAACCTCGAAACCGTTGGTCAGACGCACACGGCAAACTTTACGCAGTGCCGAGTTAGGTTTTTTCGGCGTGGTGGTGTACACACGGGTGCACACGCCACGACGTTGCGGGCAGTTCTGCAGCGCAGGAACGTCGGATTTCTCGACGATACGCTTACGCGGCTGACGTACCAGCTGGTTGATAGTTGCCATCTACTAGCTCCACTGTTGTCTTGCGACGCTATTGTCTTGCAAGAAAAGCAAAAATTGGCAGGACGGAGTCCCACCAAATTTAGGGGTACAAGAGTCTAAAGAGGATCTTGCCCCCAGTCAAGACAAGGCCCCGGCCCTCCCCTTCCGGTCATCGGCAACAAATTATGTCGCCGATGGCCAAAACAGGTTTGCCGGGGCCCTATCCTACTTTCAGTTACCGCTGGAATTCAGCGCTTCGGTCAGTGCGGCTTCCACCTCACTGGCACTTACGCGCAGCGGTTTGTCGGCATCACGGCGACGCTTGCGCTCGCTGTGGTAGGCCAGACCGGTACCGGCCGGGATCAGACGACCCACGACCACGTTTTCTTTCAGGCCGCGCAGGTAATCGCGCTTGCCGGTTACCGCCGCTTCGGTCAGTACGCGGGTGGTTTCCTGGAAGGAAGCCGCCGAGATGAACGATTCGGTGGACAGCGAGGCCTTGGTGATACCCAGCAGTACGCGCGAGAACTTGGAGATGAACTTGTCATCTGCGCCGAGACGCTCGTTCTCTACCAGTACCTGGGTCAGTTCCATCTGGTCGCCCTTGATGAAGCTGGAATCGCCGGACTCGGTGATCTCAACTTTACGCAGCATCTGACGCAGGATGGTCTCGATGTGCTTGTCGTTGATCTTCACGCCTTGCAGACGGTAAACGTCCTGAATCTCGTTGACGATGTACTTGGCCAGCGCGCTTACACCCAGCAGACGCAGGATGTCGTGCGGATCGCTTGGACCGTCGGAGATAACTTCGCCGCGGTTAACCTGTTCGCCTTCGAAGACGTTCAGGTGACGCCACTTCGGAATCAGCTCTTCGTACGGATCGCTGCCATCGTTCGGGGTGATGACCAGACGGCGCTTGCCCTTGGTCTCTTTACCGAAGGCGATGGTGCCGCTGACTTCAGCCAGAATCGAGGCTTCTTTCGGACGACGGGCTTCGAACAAGTCGGCAACCCGTGGCAGACCACCGGTGATGTCACGGGTCTTCGACGTTTCTTGCGGGATACGCGCGATAACGTCACCGACGCCGATCTGGGCACCGTCAGCCACACCAACCAGGGCGTTCGCCGGCAGGAAGTACTGAGCCGGTACGTCGGTACCTGGCAGCAGCAGATCCTTGCCATTGGCGTCGACCATCTTGATTGCAGGGCGGATTTCCTTACCTGCAGCCGGACGGTCTTTGACGTCCAGAACCTCAATGTTGGTCAAACCAGTCAATTCGTCAGTCTGACGCTTGATGGTGATGCCTTCTTCCATGCCCACGAAGGTCACGGTACCTTTCATTTCGGTAACGATCGGGTGGGTGTGCGGGTCCCACTTGGCGACGATTGCGCCAGCGTCGACCTTGTCGCCTTCCTTCACGGAAATGACCGCACCGTAAGGCAGCTTGTAACGCTCACGCTCACGACCGAATTCGTCGGCAATCGCCAACTCACCGGAACGCGATACGGCAACCAGGTTACCGTCGGCACGCTCAACCTGTTTCAGGTTGTGCAGGCGAACCATACCGCCGTTCTTCACCTGGACGCTGTCGGCAGCCGAGGTCCGGCTTGCAGCACCACCGATGTGGAACGTACGCATGGTCAGCTGGGTACCCGGCTCACCGATCGACTGGGCAGCGATAACGCCGACAGCTTCACCGATGTTCACCTGGTGACCGCGAGCCAGGTCGCGACCGTAGCACTTGGCGCAGATGCCGTAGCGGGTTTCGCAACTGATCGGCGAACGCACGATCACTTCGTCGATACTGTTCAGCTCGATGAATTCGACCCACTTCTCGTCGACCAGGGTACCGGCCGGAACGATAACGTCGTCGGTGCCTGGCTTGAACACGTCACGGGCGATAACACGACCCAGTACACGCTCACCCAGTGGCTCTACAACGTCGCCGCCTTCAATGTGCGGCGTCATCAGCAGGCCTTGCTCGGTGCCGCAATCGATCTCGGTAACCACCAGATCCTGGGCAACGTCTACCAGACGACGAGTCAGGTAACCGGAGTTCGCGGTTTTCAACGCGGTATCCGCCAGACCCTTACGAGCACCGTGAGTCGAGATGAAGTACTGGAGCACGCTCAGACCTTCACGGAAGTTCGCGGTGATCGGCGTCTCGATGATCGAGCCGTCCGGCTTGGCCATCAGACCACGCATACCGGCCAGCTGACGAATCTGAGCTGCCGAACCCCGGGCACCGGAGTCAGCCATCATGTACATCGAGTTGAAGGACTCTTGCTCGACTTCGTCGCCGTTGCGGTCGATGACTTTCTCTTTCGAGAGGTTGGCCATCATCGCTTTGGAAACTTCGTCGTTCGCCTTGGACCACAAGTCGATGACTTTGTTGTACTTCTCGCCCTGGGTTACCAGGCCGGAGGCGTACTGGCTCTCGATCTCTTTCACTTCGTCGGTAGCGGTACCGATGATGCGGGCTTTTTCATCCGGGATAACGAAGTCGTTAACACCGATGGAAACGCCGGAGATGGTCGAGTAGGCAAAACCGGTGTACATCAGCTGGTCAGCGAAGATCACGGTCTCTTTCAGACCAACCACGCGGTAGCACTGGTTGATCAGCTTGGAGATCGCCTTTTTCTTCATTGGCTGGTTGACCACGTCGTACGACAGACCTGGTGGTACAACCTGGAACAGCAGCGCACGGCCGACAGTAGTGTCGACGATACGGGTGTTCTTGACGCTGCCGCCATCACGATCGTTTACGGTTTCGTTGATACGAACCTTGATCTTGGCGTGCAGGGCAGCTTCGCCGGCGCGGAATACGCGGTCGACTTCCTGCAGGTCGGCGAACACGCGACCTTCGCCCTTGGCGTTGATGGCTTCACGGGTCATGTAGTACAGACCCAGTACAACGTCCTGCGACGGAACGATGATTGGCTCACCGTTGGCTGGCGACAGAATGTTGTTGGTCGACATCATCAGCGCGCGCGCTTCGAGCTGGGCTTCCAGCGTCAGCGGCACGTGAACGGCCATTTGGTCACCGTCGAAGTCGGCGTTGTACGCAGCACAGACCAGCGGGTGCAGCTGGATAGCCTTACCTTCGATCAGTACCGGTTCAAAGGCCTGGATACCCAGACGGTGAAGGGTCGGCGCACGGTTGAGCAGTACGGGGTGTTCGCGAATCACTTCGGCGAGAACGTCCCAGACCTCTGGCAGCTCGCGCTCGACCATCTTCTTGGCGGCCTTGATGGTGGTCGCCAGACCACGCATTTCCAGCTTGCCGAAAATGAACGGCTTGAACAGCTCGAGAGCCATTTTCTTCGGCAGACCGCACTGGTGCAGACGCAGGGTCGGACCTACGGTAATTACCGAACGGCCGGAGTAGTCAACGCGCTTACCGAGCAAGTTCTGACGGAAACGACCTTGCTTACCCTTGATCATGTCGGCCAGGGATTTCAGAGGACGCTTGTTCGAGCCGGTGATGGCACGACCGCGACGGCCGTTATCCAGCAAGGCGTCGACCGCTTCCTGCAGCATGCGCTTTTCGTTGCGCACGATGATGTCCGGCGCGGACAGGTCGAGCAGGCGCTTCAGACGGTTGTTACGGTTGATCACCCGACGATACAGGTCGTTCAGGTCGGAAGTCGCGAAGCGACCGCCATCCAGCGGAACCAGTGGACGCAGGTCTGGCGGCAGAACCGGCAGAACGGTCAGGACCATCCACTCAGGCAGGTTGCCCGAGCCCTGGAAGGCTTCCATCAGTTTCAGACGCTTGGACAGCTTCTTGATCTTGGTTTCCGAGTTGGTCTGCGGAATCTCTTCGCGCAGGCGACCGATCTCGTGCTCCAGGTCGATAGCGTGCAGCAGCTCGCGGACAGCCTCGGCACCCATGCGGGCGTCGAAGTCGTCACCGAACTCTTCCAGCGCTTCGAAGTACTGCTCGTCGTTGAGCAGCTGGCCTTTTTCCAGGGTGGTCATGCCCGGGTCGATAACGACATAGCTCTCGAAGTAGAGAACGCGCTCGATATCACGCAGGGTCATGTCCATCAGCAGGCCGATACGGGACGGCAGCGACTTCAGGAACCAGATGTGGGCAACCGGCGAAGCCAGTTCGATGTGCGCCATGCGCTCACGACGAACCTTGGCCAGGGCGACTTCAACGCCGCACTTCTCGCAGATCACGCCGCGGTGTTTCAGGCGCTTGTACTTACCGCACAGGCACTCGTAGTCCTTGACTGGGCCAAAGATCTTGGCGCAGAACAGGCCGTCACGCTCAGGTTTGAACGTACGGTAGTTGATGGTTTCCGGCTTTTTAACTTCACCGAACGACCACGAACGGATCATCTCAGGCGAGGCCAATCCGATACGGATGGCGTCGAACTCTTCGACTTGACCCTGGTTTTTCAGCAAATTCAGTAGGTCTTTCAAGGCCTTTCCTCCTGGCGGAGCAGGGAGCGGGCTTTTCAGCCACGCTCCCGATTCGCGTCACGTGTTATTCGGTTTCCAGATCGATATCGATACCGAGCGAACGAATCTCTTTGATCAACACGTTGAAGGACTCGGGCATGCCCGGCTCCATACGGTGATCGCCGTCCACGATGTTTTTGTACATCTTGGTCCGACCGTTCACGTCGTCCGACTTCACTGTGAGCATTTCTTGCAGGGTGTATGCCGCGCCGTATGCTTCCAGCGCCCACACTTCCATCTCCCCGAAACGCTGACCACCGAACTGCGCCTTACCACCCAGCGGCTGCTGGGTAACCAGGCTGTAAGAACCAGTGGAACGCGCGTGCATCTTGTCGTCCACCAAGTGGTTCAGCTTGAGCATGTACATGTAACCAACGGTCACATGACGCTCGAACTTGTTGCCGGTACGACCGTCGAACAGCTGCATCTGACCGCTTTCTGGCATGTCTGCCAGTTTCAGCATGGCCTTGATCTCGCTTTCCTTGGCACCGTCGAAGACTGGAGTGGCCATTGGCACACCGCCTTTGAGGTTCTTCGCCAGGTCCAGGATTTCCTGGTCGGAGAAGGTCTCCAGTTGTTCCTGACGACCACCGATCTCGTTGTAGATCTCGGTGAGGAACTTGCGCAGCTCGATGACCTTGCGCTGCTCTTCGAGCATGCGGTTGATCTTCTCGCCCAGACCTTTGGCCGCCAGGCCCAGGTGGGTTTCGAGGATCTGACCGACGTTCATACGCGATGGTACGCCCAACGGGTTGAGGACCACGTCGACCGGAGTACCGTTGGCGTCGTGCGGCATGTCTTCGACCGGCATGATCACCGAGACCACACCTTTGTTACCGTGACGGCCGGCCATCTTGTCGCCCGGCTGGATGCGGCGACGGATTGCCAGGTAGACCTTGACGATCTTCAGTACGCCCGGTGCCAGGTCATCGCCCTGCTGCAGCTTGCGCTTCTTGTCTTCGAACTTGTCGTCCAGCAGACGGCGACGATCAACGATGTAGGCCTGGGCCTTCTCGAGCTGCTCGTTCAGCGCGTCTTCGGCCATGCGCAGTTTGAACCACTGGCCGTGCTCCAGACCGTCCAGGACTTCGTTGGTGATCACAGTGCCTTTCTTCAGGCCTGCACCACCGTCGACAACCTGGCCGTTCAGGGCCGAACGCAGACGTTCGAAGGTTGCGCCTTCGACGATGCGGAACTCTTCGTTGAGGTCCTTGCGGATCTCGTCCAGTTGCATCTTTTCGATGGACAGCGCACGGCTGTCGCGCTCGACGCCATCACGGGTGAAGACCTGTACGTCGATGACAGTACCTTTGGTGCCGGTAGGCACGCGCAGGGAGGTGTCTTTAACGTCGCTGGCCTTCTCGCCGAAGATCGCGCGCAGCAGTTTTTCTTCCGGCGTCAGCTGGGTTTCGCCTTTTGGCGTGACCTTGCCGACCAGGATGTCGCCAGCGCCAACTTCAGCACCAACATAAACGATACCGGCTTCGTCCAGCTTGTTCAGCGCAGCTTCACCGACGTTCGGGATGTCCGCGGTGATTTCCTCTGGGCCAAGCTTGGTGTCACGGGCCACACAGGTCAGTTCCTGGATGTGGATCGTGGTGAAGCGGTCTTCCTGAACAACACGCTCGGACAGGCAGATGGAGTCTTCGAAGTTGAAGCCGTTCCACGCCATGAACGCGATGCGCATGTTCTGACCCAGCGCCAGTTCACCCATGTCGGTGGACGGGCCGTCGGCCATGATGTCGCCACGCTGAACCGCGTCACCCTTGTTAACCAGCGGACGCTGGTTGATGCAGGTGTTCTGGTTCGAACGGGTGTACTTGGTCAGGTTGTAGATGTCGACACCGGCTTCACCGGTTTCAACTTCGTCATCGGCAACGCGAACAACGATACGGCTGGCATCGACGGAGTCGATCACGCCGCCACGACGGGCCACGACGCAAACGCCGGAGTCACGGGCAACGTTGCGCTCCATGCCGGTACCGACCAGCGGCTTGTCGGCGCGCAGGGTTGGTACAGCCTGACGCTGCATGTTCGAACCCATCAACGCACGGTTGGCGTCGTCGTGCTCGAGGAACGGAATCAGCGACGCAGCAACCGAAACTACCTGCTTCGGCGAAACGTCCATCAGGGTGACGTCTTCCGGCGCCTTGACGGTGAATTCGTTCAGGTGACGAACAGCTACCAGCTCGTCGATCAGGTGCTTCTTCTCGTTCATCGTGGCCGAAGCCTGGGCGATGACGTGATCAGCTTCTTCGATCGCCGACAGGAACACGATGTCGTCGGTAACCACGCCCTCTTTCACCACGCGGTACGGGCTTTCCAGGAAGCCGTACTGGTTGGTGCGAGCGTACGCAGCCAGGGAGTTGATCAGACCGATGTTCGGACCTTCAGGGGTCTCGATCGGGCACACGCGGCCGTAGTGGGTCGGGTGTACGTCACGGACTTCGAAGCCTGCGCGCTCACGGGTCAGACCACCAGGGCCGAGTGCAGAAACACGACGCTTGTGGGTGATCTCGGACAGCGGGTTGTTCTGGTCCATGAACTGCGAGAGCTGGCTGGAGCCGAAGAACTCTTTCACCGCCGCCGCTACCGGCTTGGCGTTGATCAGGTCCTGAGGCATCAGGCCTTCGCTTTCAGCCATCGACAGACGTTCTTTGACCGCGCGCTCTACACGCACCAGGCCAACGCGGAACTGGTTCTCGGCCATCTCGCCAACGCAACGAACGCGACGGTTACCCAGGTGGTCGATGTCGTCGACGATGCCTTTGCCGTTACGGATGTCGACCAGGGTCTTGAGGACCTCGACGATATCTTCCTTGCTCAGCACGCCCGAACCTTCGATCTCGGTGCGACCGATACGACGGTTGAACTTCATGCGGCCTACGGCCGACAGGTCGTAACGCTCGGCGCTGAAGAACAGGTTGTTGAACAGGGTCTCGGCGGCATCCTTGGTTGGCGGCTCGCCAGGACGCATCATGCGATAGATCTCGACCAGCGCTTCCAGTTGGTTGCTGGTGGAGTCGATCTTCAGGGTATCCGAGATGAACGGACCGCAGTCGATGTCGTTGGTGTACAGGGTCTCGATGCGAACAACCTGGGCCTTGGCGATTTTCACCAGGACGTCGGTGCTCAGCTCGGTGTTGCACTCAGCCAGGATCTCGCCGGTAGCCGGGTGCACGATCGCCTTGGCGGTGGTGCGGCCCAGGACGTATTCCAGCGGCACGTCCAGCTGCTTGACGCCAGCTTTTTCCAGCTGGTTGATGTGGCGAGCGGTGATACGACGACCTTGCTCGACAATGACCTTGCCGGTTTCGTCATGGATGTCCATGACCGCAACTTCACCACGCAGGCGCTGAGGCACCAGCTCCAGGCTGAGCTTCTCGCCCGACACGTGGAAAACGTTGGTGGTGTAGAAAGCGTCCAGCACTTCTTCAGTGCTGTAGCCCAGCGCGCGCAGCAGAACCGACGCAGGCAGTTTGCGACGACGGTCGATACGGACGAATACACAGTCTTTCGGATCGAATTCGAAGTCCAGCCACGAGCCGCGGTAAGGAATGATCCGCGCCGAGTACAGCAGTTTGCCAGAGCTGTGCGTCTTGCCGCGGTCGTGATCGAAGAACACGCCCGGCGAACGGTGCAGCTGGGAAACGATAACACGCTCGGTACCGTTGATTACGAAGGTACCGTTTTCAGTCATCAGGGGGATTTCACCCATGTAGACTTCTTGCTCTTTGATGTCCTTGATCGCTTTGTTCGACGATTCTTTGTCGAAAATGATCAGGCGGACTTTTACCCGCAGCGGCACCGCGTAGGTCACGCCACGCAGTACGCATTCTTTGACATCAAAAGCCGGTTCGCCCAGACGATAGCCAACGTACTCCAGGGCAGCATTGCCGGAGTAGCTGATGATCGGGAAAACCGATTTGAAGGCCGCATGCAGGCCCACGTCGCGGAACTGATCTTTGGTCGCTCCCGCTTGCAAGAATTCACGATACGAATCCAGCTGGATGGCCAGGAGGTAAGGCACATCCATGACGTCCGGCAACTTGCTAAAGTCCTTGCGGATACGTTTTTTCTCAGTGTATGAGTAAGCCATCAGCGTTCCCCAGCTTGGTCACCTGCTTGTTTGGCTTCTCCCGACGGGAGCAGCCAGAAAATCGTGCAAACCCCTTGGTTTGCGCCACCATCATTGGTGGTTGCAGCTCGTTATCAGCGCCGACCTGGTCAGCTGCCAATAACGGAAAAAGGCCGGTGGCAAGAGCCACCAGCCATCAGCCTTTCGCTTGTCGCTCGGGCTGGAGACGCACAGTCGAAATTATTTCAGTTCGACGGTAGCGCCTGCTGCTTCCAGGTCAGCTTTAGCTTTGTCAGCGGCTTCTTTCGAAACGCCTTCAGCAACAACCTGAGGAGCGGTATCAACCTTTTCCTTGGCTTCTTTCAGGCCCAGGCCGGTCAGTTCGCGAACAGCCTTGATCACGTTTACTTTCTTGTCGCCAGCGGCAACCAGAACAACGTTGAACTCGGTTTGTTCTTCAACAACGGCAGCGGCAGCAGCTGGGCCAGCAGCGGCAACAGCAGCGGTAACGCCGAAGGTTTCTTCCATTGCTTTGATCAGCTCAACAACTTCCAGAACGGTTTTCTGGCCGATTGCTTCGATGATTTGCTCGTTAGTCAGAGACATGACTTAAATCCTGTATTGGGGTGACAGCCTACGCAGCCATCAAATTAAACGTATGATTTCGAAAGTGCTTTCTGCGCCTTAGGCTGCAGCAGCTTCTTTCTGGTCGCGAACGGCTGCCAGAGTACGAGCCAGCTTGCTGGTAGCGCCTTGGATCACGCTCATCAGCTTTGCAATAGCTTCGTCGCGGGTCGGCAGCGAAGCCAACACGTCGATCTGGTTTGCGGCAAGGAACTTGCCGTCGAACGCAGCTGCCTTGATCTCGAACTTGCTCTGACCCTTGGCGAATTCTGCGAACAGACGGGCAGCAGCGCCCGGGTGTTCGTTGGAGAACGCGATCAGGGTAGGGCCGGTGAAGGCGTCGTTGAGGACACTGAATTCAGTGTCAGCAACAGCACGCTTGAGCAGGGTGTTACGTACAACACGTACGTAAACGCCAGCTTCACGAGCCTCTTTACGGAGTCCGGTCATTGCGCCTACAGTCACGCCACGGGCATCAGCCACGACAGCAGACAGAGCGACTTTGGCAGCCTCGTTGACTTCAGCGACGATGGCCTTCTTGTCTTCGAGTTTAATTGCCACGGGTAAAACTCCTGCTTGTTACCGTTTCATCCAGCCGGGGCCGGATGTCGTTTTGGTGTCTGATTCGGTAAGGAACCAGGGGCACCATCTGCGTAGGCTTGTGGTTTAAGACTTGCGTCGCCTACGGTCTTGGATAGCCCCCGCCAGGCAGGGACCCCAATTTTTTCAACCTGGTGCGATCGCTCGCACCGGGTTTTGTCTTACGCGTTCAGCGAGCTCTGGTCGATGACCAGACCTGGGCCCATGGTGGTGCTCAGGGTAACGCGCTTGACGTAGATACCTTTCGAGGAAGCTGGCTTGATACGCTTCAGATCAGCGATCAGGGCTTCAACGTTTTCCTTCAGCTTGCCAGCTTCAAAGCCGATTTTGCCAACGGAGGTGTGGATGATGCCGTTTTTGTCGGTGCGATAACGAACCTGACCAGCCTTGGCGTTTTTAACCGCGGTGGCTACGTCTGGAGTTACGGTACCGACTTTCGGGTTAGGCATCAGGCCGCGAGGACCCAGAACCTGACCCAGCTGACCTACAACACGCATTGCGTCCGGGGAAGCAATAACGACGTCATAGTTCAGGTCGCCGCCTTTCATTTCGGCAGCCAGATCGTCCATACCAACGCGGTCAGCGCCGGCAGCCAGAGCGGCCTCGGCAGCAGGACCCTGGGTGAAGACAGCTACACGTACGGTCTTGCCAGTGCCGTGTGGCAGCACGGTAGCGCTACGTACGACCTGGTCGGATTTACGTGGGTCAACACCGAGGTTGACAGCAACGTCGAAGGATTCGCTGAACTTCACGGTGGACAGTTCGGCCAGCAGCACTGCTGCTTCTTCGAAGTTGTAGACTTTGCCTGCTTCGATTTTCGAAGCAATGGCCTTTTGGCGCTTGGTCAGCTTAGCCATTACACACCCTCCACGTTGAGGCCCATGCTGCGAGCGGAACCGGCGATGGTACGCACGGCCGCATCCATGTCAGCAGCGGTCAGATCAGCATTTTTGGTTTTTGCGATCTCTTCCAGCTGAGCACGGGTCACAGTACCGACTTTAACGGTGTTCGGACGTGCAGAACCGCTGGTCAGGCCAGCTGCTTTCTTCAGCAGAACCGAAGCAGGGGTGCTTTTGGTTTCGAAGGTGAAGCTGCGGTCACTGTAAACAGTGATGATCACAGGAGTCGGCAGGCCGGCTTCTTGACCCTGGGTACGGGCGTTGAAGGCCTTGCAGAATTCCATGATGTTCACACCGTGTTGACCCAGTGCTGGACCAACGGGTGGGCTTGGGTTGGCCTGGCCGGCCTTTACTTGCAGCTTGATGTAAGCCTGAATCTTCTTAGCCATGAGCTACTCCAATATCGGGTACGAACGCCAGATGGCTCCCCGGATGACTTGCGTTTTATCCCAGTGACGACAAAACCCCGCAGCACATAGGGCTGCGGGGTATGGGATGCTTTGTTCGGCTAGACCTTCTCGACCTGGCTGAACTCGAGCTCTACCGGGGTAGAGCGACCGAAAATAAGCACGGCCACTTGGATCCGGCTTTTCTCGTAGTTAACCTCTTCAACGGTACCGTTGAAATCAGCAAACGGACCATCGATAACACGGACCACTTCGCCCGGCTCGAACAGAGTCTTCGGCTTCGGCTTGTCGCTGCCATCGGCAACGCGACGCAGAATGGCCTCGGCTTCCTTGTCGGTGATCGGTGCAGGCTTGTCTGCAGTACCACCGATGAAGCCCATGACGCGAGGGGTGTCCTTGACCAAGTGCCAAGTCCCTTCGTTCATGTCCATTTGGACCAGCACATAACCTGGGAAGAACTTACGCTCGCTTTTGCGCTTCTGGCCATTGCGCATCTCAACCACTTCTTCAGTGGGGACCAGAATTTCGCCGAAGCCATCTTCCATGCCAGCCAGCTTTACGCGCTCGATCAGCGAGCGCATGACATGCTTCTCGTAACCCGAGTAAGCATGCACAACGTACCAACGCTTAGCCACGGGACACCCTTAGCCAACAATCAAGGAAATCAACCAACCCAGCAGGGAGTCGAGACCCCACAGCAGCAACGCCATCACCAGGACAACCGCCACTACGATGAGCGTGGTCTGCGTGGTTTCTTGGCGGGTTGGCCATACGACTTTACGAATCTCGGTGCGAGCTTCCTTTGCCAGCGCAAAGAACGACTTGCCTTTGGCGGTCTGCAGGGCAACAAAGCCAGCTACAGCAGCAAGGGCAAGCAGTGCAAGTACGCGGTACAGAATCGGCGAAGCAGAGTAATACTGGTTACCCACAACACCAACGACTACCAAAGCGACAACAGCCAGCCACTTGAGCAGATCAAAACGAGAGTCTTGGGCTTCAGCCTTGGGAGTCATCTAGGAAGATCCTGTGAAAAGAAAGCCAGACACACGAGGTGAATCTGGCAGGTCAGGAGGGAATCGAACCCCCAACCTACGGTTTTGGAGACCGTCGCTCTGCCAATTGAGCTACTGACCTAAAAGCTTATCAGGCCGACCATTATGCCGGCCTGATCGAGAGAAATCAACTACTTATTCGATAATCTTCGCTACTACGCCAGCGCCGACGGTACGACCGCCTTCACGGATAGCGAAACGCAGACCGTCTTCCATCGCGATGGTTTTGATCAGGGTAACAGTCATCTGAATGTTGTCACCTGGCATTACCATTTCAACGCCTTCTGGCAGCTCGCAGTTACCAGTCACGTCAGTAGTACGGAAGTAGAACTGTGGACGGTAGCCTTTGAAGAACGGAGTGTGACGGCCGCCTTCTTCTTTGCTCAGAACGTAAACTTCTGCGGTGAACTTGGTGTGCGGCTTGACCGAACCTGGCTTGACCAGAACCTGGCCACGCTCAACGTCGTCACGCTTGGTGCCGCGCAGCAGCACGCCGCAGTTCTCGCCAGCACGACCTTCGTCCAGCAGCTTGCGGAACATCTCAACACCGGTGCAGGTGGTGGTGGTGGTGTCACGCAGACCAACGATTTCCAGGGCGTCTTGAACGCGGACGATACCACGCTCGATACGACCGGTAACAACGGTACCACGACCCGAGATCGAGAATACGTCTTCGATTGGCATCAGGAACGGCTTGTCGATAGCGCGCTCAGGCTCTGGGATGTAGCTGTCCAGAGTCTCAACCAGCTTCTTGACAGCGGTGGTGCCCATTTCGTTGTCGTCTTTGCCTTCCAGCGCCATACGAGCCGAACCGATGATGATCGGGGTGTCGTCGCCTGGGAAGTCATAGGTGGACAGCAGGTCGCGAACTTCCATCTCGACCAGTTCCAGCAGCTCAGCGTCGTCTACCAGGTCAGCCTTGTTCAGGAAGACCACGATGTACGGAACGCCAACCTGACGGGACAGCAGGATGTGCTCACGGGTTTGTGGCATCGGACCATCGGCGGCCGAGCAAACCAGGATCGCGCCGTCCATCTGGGCAGCACCGGTGATCATGTTCTTCACGTAGTCAGCGTGACCTGGGCAGTCGACGTGAGCGTAGTGACGAATGTTCGAGTTGTACTCGACGTGTGCGGTGTTAATGGTGATACCGCGAGCTTTCTCTTCTGGAGCGCTGTCGATCTTGTCGAATTCAACGACGGCCGAACCGAAAACTTCGGAGCAGACGCGGGTCAGTGCCGCAGTCAGCGTGGTCTTGCCATGGTCAACGTGACCAATGGTGCCGACGTTTACGTGCGGCAGACTACGATCGAACTTTTCCTTAGCCATCGAGACAATCCTCAGCAATAAGAAACAAGCAAGTCAATATGACCATTAAAACAAAGGCAGATATTTTCATATCTGCCTTGTTATATGGAGCTCTTGAGCGGATTTGAACCGCTGACCTCACCCTTACCAAGGGTGTGCTCTACCAACTGAGCTACAAGAGCGTAACACTGTGCAACAACAGCAAACCTGGAGCGGGTAGCGGGAATCGAACCCGCATCATCAGCTTGGAAGGCTGAGGTTCTACCACTAAACTATACCCGCGGAGCTTGCGGCTCTCGCTAAAACTGGTGGAGGGAGAAGGATTCGAACCTTCGAAGCTCTCGCAACGGATTTACAGTCCGTCCCCTTTGACCGCTCGGGAATCCCTCCAGAATTGGCCGGCATTCTATTCAGATACCGATCAAGTGTCAAGCGTTTTTTCAAATTTTTTCAATCAAATCTGAAACTTAGCTGCTTTAACACCGCTTCCAGCTCTACCACCTCAGTGGTGTTCCCTGTGAAGCGGGCGCCATTCTATCAAGCTATTCGCCAGTTGCAATACCCTCGCACAACATTATTTTATGTTTTAAGTCTTTGAAATCATGGGAAAGTGTCCCGAGCACGGTTTGGTCCAGCAAACGCTGGCTCTGGGGCGCAATCTGCAACCACAAACCCGTGCTGTCCCCCAGGCGGCCGGTCACCGGAGCAGCAGCGATATCCAGGGTCAGCAAGCGCTGACGCAGCGCTTTAAGCTGATCCTGGCCCACCAAGCCACCTACATAGAGGCACTCCTGGCCACGCTCGGGCGCAGTTTTACCCTTGCTCGACTCGCTCAGCAGACGAATATCCTGCTGATTTCCCTTGTATAGCGACAACGGCGCCACTTCCTTGGCCTTCAACGGCGCTTCCTGCTGGTGCCAGACGTAATAAAAGACGTTGAGCACCACCAACAACAGAAACAACCAACGCATAGGCACCTCAATCCAGGGGACAAGCCATGGCCAGGCCAACAAATACCAGGTCCGGAACCACCCGGGCCTGTGGAGCGGCCTTTTGCACCAGGAGCGCATCGCCCCCGGTCAGCAACACAGTGAAATCATCACCCCACAACTCATGGGCATGCTCAAGCTGCGAGCGGACAAAGCCCTGAAGCATGTGCACGCAGCCACGCTCTACCGCCTCGACGGTAGAACGCCCAGGGGCAAGGCTCGACAGTGCGCGCTCAGCGGAGGCATCGTCATAGCGGATGCGTCGGGTGTGGGTACGCAGCTGGCTACGCATCAACGGCATGCCCGGGCAGATGAAGCCACCCAGGTGCTCGCCGTCGGCCGAAACGAAGTCAGCCTTGGCCGCCGTACCGAAATCCATCACCAGACACGCGCCACGGGCCAAGTGAAAGCCGCCCAGCACCGCAAGCCAGCGATCCAGGCCGAGGCGCTGGTAATCTTCATAGCCATTGCGTACGCCAGCGACCTCCCTGGCAGGCTGAGCCACCACGACGCTCAAGCCAAAATGCTGGGCGAGCAGCGCCGAAAGGCCAGCGGTCTCCTCCTCACTTCTGACACTGACCAGGCGGCAGCGCCGGGGCGCTGCAGGGAGCGCCGTGACGGCAGCCACCAGGGCCTGATCGGAGTCCACAATGCCGCCGGCAATAACGGCGCCCTCAGTAGCGCTGATGACTCGCCACTTGATAAAGCTGTTGCCACAATCGAGCTCAAGAATCATCACGCAACCTCAAACTGAGCTCACCACCGCTAAAGCTCTTTTCAACACCATCGACCTCGAGCCGCAGCGCCCCTTGCCGGTCAATGCCTAGAACAATTCCGTCAATCCGGTTGACTCCGGCAATCAAGGACACCGCAGCCCCCTGCCACAGATGGGATTGTTCCCACTCGGCCTGGAACGCGGCGAATCCGGATTGCCGATGGCGCTGCAGATCCTGCTGCAGGTTCTGACTGAGCGCAGCCACCAGTTTATTACGATCGACTGCCACCCCTGTCTCACGACGCACTGACGTCCACAACTGATCGATCTGCTCGTTGACCTGCATGTTGACGTTGATACCAATCCCCAGCACGACGTGACAGACGTCCGCAGGATCTCCGACCAGTTCCAGGAGGATACCGGCGATCTTCTGATTGTTTACCAGAACATCATTCGGCCATTTCAGTCCTGCGCCGGCAACACCAAAGGCCTGCAGCGTACGCATTACCGCCAGGCCAACCACCAGGCTCAGACCTTCCAGCTGGCGCATGCCGCCTTCAATACGCAACACCAGGCTGTAATAGAGGTTTTCCGCGAATGGGCTGACCCACTGACGACCGCGTCGGCCGCGCCCCGCCGCCTGACGCTCAGCCAGCACCAGGAACGGCGCAGCCTGGCCTTCGCTGATTGAGCGCAGGGCCTGGGCATTGGTCGAGTCGATGGATTCGAATATCAATACTGGCCATTGTTCGCCCTGGGAAAGCTCGGCTATGGCCGATTCTTCCAGCAACGACAACGGCGTGGCCAACTGGTAGCCGCGGCCACGGACTTTATGAATGGGCAGGTTCAGCTCAGCCTCAAGAAGCTGTAATTGCTTCCAGACAGCGGCGCGACTGACGCCCAAGGCTGCGCCCAGGTCTTGCCCGGAATGGAACCGGCCATCCTTGAGGAGCTTCAACAACTTCAGCATGCCAATCTCGACTCACAATGAGGAGGGCATGATAGCCATGCAGGTGGGGATTGCATAGAAAACTGAGCTGTAGGAATGGCCCTCTGTGGTCACCGCCCACAGAGGAAACAGCCAGAAAGACAAAACCCCTACCTGCATATGCAGATAGGGGTTTCGGAATTTAATCTTGACGATGACCTACTCTCACATGGGGAAACCCCACACTACCATCGGCGATGCATCGTTTCACTGCTGAGTTCGGGATGGGATCAGGTGGTTCCAATGCTCTATGGTCGTCAAGAAATTCTGTTGCGAGAAGGTCTTGTTTAAGACACTCCAGCGAATCGGGTATGTGATGTTTGTGAGTTACAAATCTTCGGCTGTGCAGTCTTCACAACACCGCAATCTGGCTTTCGCTCAAATTGCTTGGGTGTTATATGGTCAAGCCTCACGGGCAATTAGTATTGGTTAGCTCAACGCCTCACAGCGCTTACACACCCAACCTATCAACGTCGTAGTCTTCGACGGCCCTTCAGGGAGCTCAAGGCTCCAGTGAGATCTCATCTTGAGGCAAGTTTCCCGCTTAGATGCTTTCAGCGGTTATCTCTTCCGAACATAGCTACCCGGCAATGCCACTGGCGTGACAACCGGAACACCAGAGGTTCGTCCACTCCGGTCCTCTCGTACTAGGAGCAGCCCCTCTCAAATCTCAAACGTCCACGGCAGATAGGGACCGAACTGTCTCACGACGTTCTAAACCCAGCTCGCGTACCACTTTAAATGGCGAACAGCCATACCCTTGGGACCGGCTTCAGCCCCAGGATGTGATGAGCCGACATCGAGGTGCCAAACACCGCCGTCGATATGAACTCTTGGGCGGTATCAGCCTGTTATCCCCGGAGTACCTTTTATCCGTTGAGCGATGGCCCTTCCATACAGAACCACCGGATCACTAAGACCTACTTTCGTACCTGCTCGACGTGTCTGTCTCGCAGTCAAGCGCGCTTTTGCCTTTATACTCTACGACCGATTTCCGACCGGTCTGAGCGCACCTTCGTACTCCTCCGTTACTCTTTAGGAGGAGACCGCCCCAGTCAAACTACCCACCATACACTGTCCTCGATCCGGATAACGGACCTGAGTTAGAACCTCAAAGTTGCCAGGGTGGTATTTCAAGGATGGCTCCACGCGAACTGGCGTCCACGCTTCAAAGCCTCCCACCTATCCTACACAAGCAAATTCAAAGTCCAGTGCAAAGCTATAGTAAAGGTTCACGGGGTCTTTCCGTCTAGCCGCGGATACACTGCATCTTCACAGCGATTTCAATTTCACTGAGTCTCGGGTGGAGACAGCGCCGCCATCGTTACGCCATTCGTGCAGGTCGGAACTTACCCGACAAGGAATTTCGCTACCTTAGGACCGTTATAGTTACGGCCGCCGTTTACCGGGGCTTCGATCAAGAGCTTCGCGTTAGCTAACCCCATCAATTAACCTTCCGGCACCGGGCAGGCGTCACACCCTATACGTCCACTTTCGTGTTTGCAGAGTGCTGTGTTTTTAATAAACAGTCGCAGCGGCCTGGTATCTTCGACCGGCATGGGCTTACGGAGCAAGTCCTTCACCCTCACCGGCGCACCTTCTCCCGAAGTTACGGTGCCATTTTGCCTAGTTCCTTCACCCGAGTTCTCTCAAGCGCCTTGGTATTCTCTACCCAACCACCTGTGTCGGTTTGGGGTACGGTTCCTGGTTATCTGAAGCTTAGAAGCTTTTCTTGGAAGCATGGCATCAACCACTTCGTCGCCTAATGGCAACTCGTCATCAGCTCTCGGCCTTAAGATCCCGGATTTACCTAAGATCTCAGCCTACCACCTTAAACTTGGACAACCAACGCCAAGCTGGCCTAGCCTTCTCCGTCCCTCCATCGCAATAACCAGAAGTACAGGAATATTAACCTGTTTTCCATCGACTACGCTTTTCAGCCTCGCCTTAGGGACCGACTAACCCTGCGTCGATTAACGTTGCGCAGGAAACCTTGGTCTTTCGGCGTGGGAGTTTTTCACTCCCATTGTCGTTACTCATGTCAGCATTCGCACTTCTGATACCTCCAGCAAGCTTCTCAACTCACCTTCACAGGCTTACAGAACGCTCCTCTACCGCATCACCTAAGTGATACCCGTAGCTTCGGTGTATGGTTTGAGCCCCGTTACATCTTCCGCGCAGGCCGACTCGACTAGTGAGCTATTACGCTTTCTTTAAAGGGTGGCTGCTTCTAAGCCAACCTCCTAGCTGTCTAAGCCTTCCCACATCGTTTCCCACTTAACCATAACTTTGGGACCTTAGCTGACGGTCTGGGTTGTTTCCCTTTTCACGACGGACGTTAGCACCCGCCGTGTGTCTCCCATGCTCGGCACTTGTAGGTATTCGGAGTTTGCATCGGTTTGGTAAGTCGGGATGACCCCCTAGCCGAAACAGTGCTCTACCCCCTACAGTGATACATGAGGCGCTACCTAAATAGCTTTCGAGGAGAACCAGCTATCTCCGAGCTTGATTAGCCTTTCACTCCGATCCACAGGTCATCCGCTAACTTTTCAACGGTAGTCGGTTCGGTCCTCCAGTCAGTGTTACCTAACCTTCAACCTGCCCATGGATAGATCGCCCGGTTTCGGGTCTATACCCAGCGACTAAACGCCCTATTAAGACTCGCTTTCGCTACGCCTCCCCTATTCGGTTAAGCTCGCCACTGAATATAAGTCGCTGACCCATTATACAAAAGGTACGCAGTCACCTAACAAAGTAGGCTCCCACTGCTTGTACGCATACGGTTTCAGGATCTATTTCACTCCCCTCTCCGGGGTTCTTTTCGCCTTTCCCTCACGGTACTGGTTCACTATCGGTCAGTCAGTAGTATTTAGCCTTGGAGGATGGTCCCCCCATATTCAGACAAAGTTTCTCGTGCTCCGTCCTACTCGATTTCATGACTAAGAGATTTTCGCGTACAGGGCTATCACCCACTATGGCCGCACTTTCCAGAGCGTTCCGCTAATCTCAAAGCCACTTAAGGGCTAGTCCCCGTTCGCTCGCCACTACTAAGGGAATCTCGGTTGATTTCTTTTCCTCAGGGTACTTAGATGTTTCAGTTCCCCTGGTTCGCCTCTTGCACCTATGTATTCAGTACAAGATACTCAGCTTATGCTGAGTGGGTTCCCCCATTCAGAGATCTCCGGATCAAAGTCTGTTTGCCGACTCCCCGAAGCTTATCGCAGGCTACCACGTCTTTCATCGCCTCTGACTGCCAAGGCATCCACCGTATGCGCTTCTTCACTTGACCATATAACCCCAAGCAATCTGGTTATACTGTGAAGACAACATTCGCCGAAAACTTGTAATTACTCACAAATTTTACCTTAGCCTGAACACACACCAGTGAAAGTGCTGTCCAGTCTATCTTTCTATCACACACCCAAATTTTTAAAGAACGATTCTGAAAAAGTTCAGAAATCAATATTCGACGCGAATATTCATTTCTAAGCTTTGACACGGTAGCAAGGGGTGGTGGAGCCAAGCGGGATCGAACCGCTGACCTCCTGCGTGCAAGGCAGGCGCTCTCCCAGCTGAGCTATGGCCCCAACAAGAAACTGGTGGGTCTGGGCAGATTCGAACTGCCGACCTCACCCTTATCAGGGGTGCGCTCTAACCAACTGAGCTACAGACCCAGTTAAGAGCTGTTACCGATATCGTCTTCTTCAATGAATCAAGCAATTCGTGTGGGAGCTCATAAGACAGCTGATGTCTGTCGATTAAGGAGGTGATCCAGCCGCAGGTTCCCCTACGGCTACCTTGTTACGACTTCACCCCAGTCATGAATCACACCGTGGTAACCGTCCTCCCGAAGGTTAGACTAGCTACTTCTGGTGCAACCCACTCCCATGGTGTGACGGGCGGTGTGTACAAGGCCCGGGAACGTATTCACCGCGACATTCTGATTCGCGATTACTAGCGATTCCGACTTCACGCAGTCGAGTTGCAGACTGCGATCCGGACTACGATCGGTTTTGTGAGATTAGCTCCACCTCGCGGCTTGGCAACCCTCTGTACCGACCATTGTAGCACGTGTGTAGCCCAGGCCGTAAGGGCCATGATGACTTGACGTCATCCCCACCTTCCTCCGGTTTGTCACCGGCAGTCTCCTTAGAGTGCCCACCATAACGTGCTGGTAACTAAGGACAAGGGTTGCGCTCGTTACGGGACTTAACCCAACATCTCACGACACGAGCTGACGACAGCCATGCAGCACCTGTGTCAGAGTTCCCGAAGGCACCAATCCATCTCTGGAAAGTTCTCTGCATGTCAAGGCCTGGTAAGGTTCTTCGCGTTGCTTCGAATTAAACCACATGCTCCACCGCTTGTGCGGGCCCCCGTCAATTCATTTGAGTTTTAACCTTGCGGCCGTACTCCCCAGGCGGTCAACTTAATGCGTTAGCTGCGCCACTAAAATCTCAAGGATTCCAACGGCTAGTTGACATCGTTTACGGCGTGGACTACCAGGGTATCTAATCCTGTTTGCTCCCCACGCTTTCGCACCTCAGTGTCAGTATGAGCCCAGGTGGTCGCCTTCGCCACTGGTGTTCCTTCCTATATCTACGCATTTCACCGCTACACAGGAAATTCCACCACCCTCTGCCCTACTCTAGCTCGCCAGTTTTGGATGCAGTTCCCAGGTTGAGCCCGGGGATTTCACATCCAACTTAACGAACCACCTACGCGCGCTTTACGCCCAGTAATTCCGATTAACGCTTGCACCCTCTGTATTACCGCGGCTGCTGGCACAGAGTTAGCCGGTGCTTATTCTGTCGGTAACGTCAAAATACTCACGTATTAGGTAAGTACCCTTCCTCCCAACTTAAAGTGCTTTACAATCCGAAGACCTTCTTCACACACGCGGCATGGCTGGATCAGGCTTTCGCCCATTGTCCAATATTCCCCACTGCTGCCTCCCGTAGGAGTCTGGACCGTGTCTCAGTTCCAGTGTGACTGATCATCCTCTCAGACCAGTTACGGATCGTCGCCTTGGTGAGCCATTACCTCACCAACTAGCTAATCCGACCTAGGCTCATCTGATAGCGCAAGGCCCGAAGGTCCCCTGCTTTCTCCCGTAGGACGTATGCGGTATTAGCGTTCCTTTCGAAACGTTGTCCCCCACTACCAGGCAGATTCCTAGGTATTACTCACCCGTCCGCCGCTGAATCGAAGAGCAAGCTCTTCTCATCCGCTCGACTTGCATGTGTTAGGCCTGCCGCCAGCGTTCAATCTGAGCCATGATCAAACTCTTCAGTTCAATACTGCTTGGGTTTTGAGAAAACCCTAAACTTGGCTCAGCAATCTCAAATGACTTACTTTCAAATCTTTCGATTTTCGTGTAGCCACTTGTGATGCTGATAATCTTTTTGACTATCAGTCTGAGCTCACAAGCACCCACACGAATTGCTTGATTCAGTTGTTAAAGAGCGGTTGGTTAAGAGCTTTTCGCCTCAACCGAGGCGCGCATTCTACGCTTTCCTCAGAGCCTGTCAAGCGTTTATTTTGAAGTTTTTCGTTTCACTTCAAACACTTGACTCGCTGCGATCTCTCGTAGCGGGAGGCGAATTCTACAGCGTTTCAAACCGCTGTCAACTGCCTTTTTCACCGCTGCCGATCTTTCGATCGAAGCACCTCCGGATGACCCTGGAACCGATAACTCTTTGAAACTCAAGGAGTTTTCAGTTCCGACTGCGCCGGAAGTGGGGCGAATTATAGAGAGATCTGCAGGGGCGTCAAGGACTTATTTCAACTTTGTTTCAGAAGGGGCGTTTTGGCTATAAGCAGCAAGCTTCAAGCTACAAGTAAAAGCAGCATCACCGCGCCCAACTTGTAGCCTGCAGCTTATAGCTTGCCACTACCGCCTACTCAGCCTTGAGGGTAACCCGGGCAAATGCCTTCTTGCCCGCCTGGCATACATGGGTCGCGCCAAGTGCAAACATGAAATCACGATCAACCACCGCACCGTCGACCTTCACCGCGCCGCCATTGAGCAGATCCCGCGCCATCGCCGAGTTCTTCACCAGACCCGCGCGGTTCAACACGGCAGCGATCGGCAAGCCTTCAGCCGCAGAGACCTCAACCTCAGGCAGATCCTCCGGCAACTCGCCCTCTTTCATACGGTTACCTGCCGCGCGGTGAGCATTGGCAGCAGCCTCCTCGCCATGGAAGCGGGCAACGATCTCTTCCGCCAGCTTGATCTTGATGTCACGCGGGTTTGCGCCATTGGCGACATCGGCACGCAACTGCTCGATCTCTTCCATGGAACGGAAGCTCAGCAGCTCGAAGTAACGCCACATCAGGGTATCAGGAATCGACACGAGCTTGCTGTACATCACCCCGGGGGCTTCCTGGATGCCGACATAATTGCCCAGGGACTTGGACATCTTCTTCACGCCGTCGAGCCCTTCGAGCAGCGGCATGGTCACGATGTTCTGTGCTTCCTGGCCGTAAGCACGTTGCAGCTCGCGCCCCATCAGCAGGTTGAACTTCTGGTCGGTACCGCCGAGCTCGACGTCGCACTTGAGTGCCACCGAGTCATAACCCTGCACCAGCGGATAGAGGAACTCATGGATCGCGATCGGCTGGTTGGTGGTGTAGCGCTTGTCGAAGTCGTCGCGCTCGAGCATGCGCGCCACGGTGTACTGCGACGCCAGGCGAATGAAGTCGGCCGGGGTGAGCTTGTCCATCCAGGTGGAGTTGAACGCGACTTCGGTCTTGGCCGGGTCGAGAATCTTGAACACCTGCTGTTTATAGGTCTCGGCGTTATCCAGTACCTGCTCGCGGGTCAGCGGCGGACGGGTAGCGCTCTTGCCGCTCGGGTCACCGATCATGCCGGTGAAGTCGCCAATCAGGAAGATCACCTGGTGACCCAGGTCCTGGAACTGGCGCAGCTTGTTGATCAGGACGGTATGCCCCAGGTGCAGGTCAGGCGCAGTCGGGTCAAAACCCGCCTTGATCCGCAGCGGCTGCCCGCGCTTGAGCTTCTCGACCAACTCGGACTCGACCAGTACCTCTTCCGCTCCACGCTTGATCAGCGCTAGCTGCTCTTCAACCGACTTCATAACAGACCCGTAAGGCTCAGATTCAAAGGGACCCAACCATACAAGATCAGCCATCAAATACAAGTTTTTGCCCCGAGTGTGACCTCGAAGCCGACTGATGACGTCTGCGCGCTTGCGCTGAAGGGGATTTGGTTATATTTTATACAGTTATTTCATCTTCATCATGTCATTCATCTTTTCCACTTCATCTATTTCAAAGTCAATTCATCTATGACCAACGAACCGCCTAAAGCGCCCCCGCTTTATCCGAAGAGCCACCTGTTGGCCGCCAGCGGCATCGCCGCCTTACTCAGCCTGGCCTTGCTGGTGTTCCCATCCAGCGAGGTCGAAGCCAAGAAAACCACCCTGAACCTGGAGCTGGAAAGCCCGGCAGAGCAACTCAAGCAGGAACAGGACGCCCCACTTACCCAGAACACCGACGCCGCCCCCTCGCCGTTTGCGCAGATCGACAACAGCGCCGCAGCAACCGAGGAAACCGCCAAGACCGAGCCTGCGCCCGCCGCTGCCGAAGCCGCGCCAGCCAAGGACCCAAGCCACCGCGAAGTCACCGTGAGCCGTGGCGATACCCTGTCGACCCTGTTCGCCAAGGTCGGCCTGCCGGCCACCGCCGTGCATGAAGTGCTGGCCAGTAACAAGCAGGCCAAGCAGTTCAGCCAGCTCAAGCATGGCCAGGTACTGCAGATCGAACTGGACAAGGACGGCCAGCTGGCCAGCCTGCACAGCAAGCTCAGCGACCTGGAAACCATTCGCCTGACCAAGAGCGCAAACGGTTACGCGTTCAACCGTGAAATCAGCAAGCCCGTGGTGCGCTCGGCCTATGTACATGGCGTGATCAAGAGTTCGCTATCGGCCTCGGCCCAGCGTGCCGGCCTGAATCACAACCTGACCATGGATATGGCGCGCATCTTCGGGTATGACATCGACTTCGCCCAGGATATCCGCCAGGGCGACGAGTTCGACGTGATCTATGAACAGAAGGTCATGAACGGCAAGGTCGTCGGTACCGGCAACATCCTCTCTGCCCGCTTCACCAACCGCGGCAAGAGTTTCACCGCAGTGCGCTACACCAACAAGCAGGGCAACACCAACTACTACACCGCCGACGGCAACAGCATGCGCAAGGCGTTCATCCGCACTCCGGTTGATTTCGCCCGCATCAGCTCGCGCTTCTCGGCTGGCCGCAAGCACCCGATCCTGAACAAGATCCGCGCGCACAAAGGTGTCGACTACGCAGCACCACGCGGCACACCGATCAAGGCGGCCGGTGACGGTAAAGTGCTGCTGGCAGGCCGCCGCGGCGGCTACGGCAACACCGTGATCATCCAGCACGGTAACCGCTACCAGACCCTGTACGGGCACATGCAGGGCTTCGCCAAGGGCGTGAAGACCGGCGGCACCGTCAAGCAAGGGCAGATCATCGGCTACATTGGCACCACCGGCCTGTCTACCGGCCCGCACCTGCACTACGAGTTCCAGGTCAACGGCGTCCACGTCGACCCGCTCGGGCAGAAGTTGCCAATGGCTGATCCGATCGCCAAGGCCGAGCGCCAGCGTTTCCTGCAGCAAAGCCAGCCACTGGTTGCGCGCATGGACCAGGAAAAGGCCACTCTGCTTGCTTCGAGCAAGCGTTAAGCAATGCCGCTCTATCTGGGTGTGATGTCCGGGACCAGCCTCGATGGCCTGGACATCGCCTTGATCGAACAGGAGCAGCAACTCACGCTGCTCGCCACCCATTACATCCCCATGCCCGCCGACCTGCGCCAGGACCTGCTGGCCCTGTGCGCCAGCGGGCCGGACGAGATCGCCCGCGCCGCCCTGGCCGAAAACCGCTGGGTGCAGCTTGCCGCCGAAGGTATCCAGCACCTGCTGGCCGCGCGCAACCTCACGCCCGAGGCCATTCGCGCCATCGGCAGCCACGGCCAGACCATCCGCCACGAACCGGCGCGCGGCTTTACCGTACAGATCGGCAACCCGGCGCTGCTGGCCGAGCTTACCGGCATCAGCGTGGTCAGCGACTTCCGTCGCCGTGACGTTGCCGCCGGCGGCCAGGGCGCGCCGCTGGTACCGGCCTTTCACGAAGCCCTGTTCGCCCATCAGGGCCAACGCCTGGCGGTGCTCAATGTCGGTGGCTTCAGCAATCTGAGCCTGATCGAACAGGACAAACCAGTCAGCGGCTTCGACTGCGGGCCGGGTAACGTGCTGCTCGATGCCTGGATTCAGCAGAAACAAGGGCACAGCTATGACGCCAATGGTGCCTGGGCGGGCACCGGCCAGGTTATCCCAGGCCTGCTCGCCTCGCTGCTGAGCGATCCGTTCTTCGCAGGCAGCGGCCCGAAAAGTACCGGCCGCGAAGTGTTCAACCTGCCTTGGCTCAATCAGCACCTGGCCCCTCAGCCAAGCCTTCGGGATGAAGACGTGCAGGCCACCCTGCTGGAACTGACCGCCCGTAGCATCGTCAGCTCGCTGCAAGCGGCACAGGATGATACCCAGGCACTGCTGGTCTGCGGCGGCGGCGCCCACAATAGCGTGCTGATGCAGCGCCTGGCTGCTCTGTTGCCCAATGCCCGGGTCAGCAGCACTGCCGCTTGCGGGATCGACCCTGACTGGGTTGAGGCCATGGCCTTTGCCTGGCTGGCCCACTGCTGCCTGCAGCGCATCCCCGCCAACCGCCCCAGCGTCACCGCTGCCCGTGGCCTGCGGGTACTGGGCGCGATCTACCCGGCATAACTCGCAGACAGCAAAACGCCGCGCATCAGCGCGGCGTTTGCGGTACTGCCCTGGCGATCAGATCGAGAACGAGGAGCCGCAACCACAGGTCGTGGTGGCGTTCGGGTTCTTGATAACGAAACGCGAGCCTTCCAGGCCTTCCTGGTAATCTACCTCGGCTCCTGCCAGATACTGGAAACTCATCGGATCGACAACCAGAGCCACGCCTTCGCGCTCGACGATGGTGTCGTCTTCGGCAACGTCTTCATCGAAAGTGAAACCGTACTGAAAACCCGAGCAACCGCCGCCGGTCACGAAAACTCGCAACTTCAGGCGATCATTGCCTTCTTCATCGACCAGGGTCTTCACCTTGTGCGCTGCACCCTCAGTGAACTGCAATGCCACAGGGGTGAAGGATTCGACGCTCATGCTGACTATCTCCCGGCGCTATGCCGCCATAATGCGTGATGACGCGCATTATCCGCTTCTCCGAGAAAAGCGGTCAACAATACAAAAGCTGCAAGAGGTGCGCCGCAAGCTATAAGCGGATCGCGTGCACCTTTTACTTGCAGCTTGAAAGCTGGCGTTTACGGAAGCAGACCGGCGTGGGAAAGCCCCATGCGCTCGTCCAGGCCAAAGAGGATGTTGAGGTTCTGTACCGCCTGCCCCGACGCGCCCTTGACCAGGTTGTCGATCACCGACAACACCACCACCAGGTCGCCGCCCTGTGGACGGTGCACGGCAATTCGGCAGACGTTGGCACCGCGCACGCTGCGGGTTTCCGGGTGGCTGCCGGCCGGCATTACGTCGACGAACGGTTCATCGGCGTAGCGTTTTTCGAATAGTGCCTGCAGATCGACCGAGGTATCGGCGACGGTTGCATACAGGGTCGAATGGATACCGCGGATCATCGGGGTCAGGTGCGGCACGAAGGTCAGTCCGACATCACCACCCGCCGCCCGGCGCAGGCCCTGGGTGATTTCCGGCAGGTGACGGTGCCCCTTGACCGCGTAAGCCTTCATGCTTTCGCCCGCCTCACAGAACAGCGAGCCCACCGCCGCGCCACGGCCGGCGCCGCTGACCCCGGATTTGCAGTCGGCGATCAGCCGCGAGGCGTCGGCGATACCGGCTTCGAGCAGCGGCAGGAAGCCAAGCTGGGTAGCGGTTGGGTAGCAACCCGGCACGGCGATCAGGCGTGCCTGGCGAATTTGCTCGCGATTGACTTCAGGCAGGCCGTAGACCGCGTCCTTGAGCAGCTCGGGCGCGCCGTGCGGCTGGCCGTACCACTTGGCCCACTCATCGGCGTCCTGCAGGCGGAAGTCGGCGGACAGGTCGATGACCTTGGTGCCCGCGGCCAGCAGCTCGCCGGCCAGGGCGTGGGCGACACCGTGCGGGGTGGCAAAGAACACTACGTCGCAGGCGGCCAGGGTCTTCACGTCCGGCACGCTGAAGGCCAGGCCGTCGTAGTGGCCTCGCAGGTTCGGGTACATATCGGCAACCGCCAGACCAGCTTCGGAACGCGAGGTGATCACTGCCACCTCGGCCTGTGGATGCTGTGCCAACAGACGCAGCAGCTCGACCCCGGTGTAACCCGTGCCGCCAACGATACCGACCTTGACCATAACGCGTGCCCCTTATCAACGAACCATCAGGAAAGCCCACGATAATAGGGGCGCTGAAACACGCCCACAACTGTTGCGATGGCTCGCCGGGCCCCTTGCCTCTACTATCTGACCACCGTGAACCCTGAAGGAACTCAACCCCATGCTTTTTCTCTGGATCAAAGCGCTGCATATCGTCAGCGTAGTCTGCTGGTTTGCCGGCCTGTTCTACCTGCCGCGCCTGTTCGTCTATCACGCACAAAGCCAGGACAGCATCAGCCAGGAACGCTTCGTGATCATGGAGCGCAAGCTCTACCGCGGCATCATGCTGCCGGCGATGATCGCCAGCCTGGTCTTCGGCATCTGGCTGCTGAGCCTGACCCCGGGCTTCATGAGCCAGGGCTGGATGCACGCCAAGCTCACCCTGGTGGTGCTGCTGATCGGTTACCACCATATGTGCGGCGCACAGCTCAAGCGCTTCGCCCGCGGCGAAAACACCCGCAGCCACGTGTTCTACCGCTGGTTCAATGAAGTGCCGGTGCTGGTCCTGCTGGCCGTGGTAATTCTGGTGGTGGTCAAACCGTTCTAACCTAAACCCATACTCAGCCTCGGGAAACCTGCCATGTCATTGCCTGCCCTGCTCGAACAACGCTTGCGCCTGCCGGTGGTAGCGGCGCCGATGTTTCTGATCTCCAATCCGCAACTGGTACTGGCCTGTTGTGCCAATGGCGTGGTCGGCAGTTTCCCGGCCCTGAACCAGCGCGACAGCGCAGGCTTCAAGGCTTGGCTGGAAGAGATCGAAACGGGCCTCGCGGCCCTCGACAAACCTGCACCCTATGCCGTCAACCTGATCGTGCACCAGAGCAACCCGCGCCTGCAGGCAGACCTGGCGTTGTGCGTCGAGCACAAGGTGCCGATCGTCATCACCAGCCTCGGGGCGGTGAAGGAACTGGTCGATGCCGTGCACAGCTATGGCGGCCTGGTGTTCCATGACGTGACCACCCGCCGGCATGCCGAGAAAGCCGCCGAGGCCGGCGTCGACGGTCTGATTGCCGTGGCTGCGGGCGCCGGCGGCCACGCTGGCACTTGGAGCCCGTTCGCCCTGATCGCCGAGATTCGCCAGTTCTTCGACAAGACCTTGCTGCTGGCCGGTTGCATAAACCGTGGCCAGGAAATCCTCGCCGCGCAGTTGCTGGGCGCTGACCTCGCCTACCTGGGTACGCGCTTTATCGCCACCCACGAGAGCCAGGCGCCGGGGCCTTACAAAGAAATGATGCTTGAAGCCAAGGCAGCCGATATCATCCACACCGCTGCGGTTTCCGGGGTGCCTGCCAGCTTCATGCGCCAGAGCCTGGAAAACGCCGGTTTCGACATGGCCGCCCTGCGCAGCCACACCGAGACCAAGCTCAAACCCATCGACGACGAGGCCAAGGCCTGGAAGACCGTCTGGTCTGCCGGACAAGGTGTCGGTGCCATCGACCAGCTCTGCTCGGTCGAGCAACTGATTACCCGCCTGGATACCGAATACCGCCAGGCGCACGCCTCGGCCACAGCCCTTGGCCATCGCTGGCCGGGCTGACTCACGCATTATCACGGCAAAGGAAGCCCGCATGTATGACACTCTGACTCTCGCCAATTCGAGCAAACCCAAGGTCATGAGCCTGGAAGGGCGAATTGGCCGCGTGCGCCTGCTGGCCTGGAGCCTGGTCTTGTTCGCTGCGACCATCGGCGGCATTTTCCTGGTGGCCTTGCTGTCCAGTTCAATGTCGCTGGACCTCGGCGGCCTGATGATGATCGGCCTGTTGTCGGCACGGATCCTGAGCATGCTGTTCATCGTCCAGCGCCTGCACGACCTGAACTGGAGCGGCTGGTTCTGCTGGCTGTCGATCCTGCCATGGGTCGGCAACTTCTTCATCCTGGTGCTGGTACTGATGCCCGGCACGCGTGGCAGCAACCGCTTCGGTGCGCCGCCAGTGCCCAACAACAACGCAGTGGTGATCCTGGCCTGGCTGTGGCTGGTCCTGGTTGCCGGGCTTGCATACGTCACCGTCACCCGCCCCGGCATCTAGACACGCCACGGGTAGCAGCACTCCGGGCCCGGCACCTGTAAACTGCGCACTTTGGCCACCCTTCCCGACTGGAGAACTGCATGACCCGTTACGCCATGATCACCGGTGCCTCCAGCGGCTTGGGCCTGGCACTGGCCGAGGCGCTGGCACGTCGGGGACGCAATTTGATCCTGGTGGCCCGACAGCGCGACCCGCTGGAAAGCATCGCCATCGAGCTGACCCAGCGGTTTGGCGTCGAAGTGCTGTTTCGTGCCTGCGACCTGGGCGAGCCGTTGCGGTTGTCGGGGTTCCTGCTGGAGCTGGAAGAAAGCGAGCGGCACATCGACTTGCTGGTCAACTGCGCCGGCATTCGCTCCTACGGGCACTTTCTGGCCCAGGAATGGAGCGATGAGCAGGACCTGATCGAGGTGAACATCCTCGCCCTGACCCGCCTCTGCCACGCCCTTGGCAATGCCATGGCGGTTCAGGGCGGCGGGCAGATACTCAACGTCGCTTCGCTTGCCGCCTTCGCGCCCGGCCCGTGGATGAGCAGCTACGCGGCAAGCAAAGCCTATGTGCTGCACTTTTCCGAAGGCCTGCGCGAAGAGCTCAAACGCACCGGCATCAAGGTTTCGGTGCTGTGCCCAGGCCCGGTGCGTTCGCCGTTGCGACGTATCCCGCGGCTGGAAAACGGCCAACGCAGCCTGAGCCCGGAAGAAGTCGCGCTGTATACCGTACGCGCCCTGGACAAGAACCGCGCATTGATCATCCCCGGCCGGCGCAACCGCTGGCTGGCCTTCAGCCCGCGCTGGCTATCGCGCTGGCTGGCACGCAAGCTGGCCGGCGCCATCAACCAGGCCTATTGCCCGCGCTAGTTGTACAGGGCTGGGCGCAAGCGTCTGGCCTGCGTACACTCAAGTCCGATCACCCTCATGGAGCAGCCGTAGTGGATACTCTGTTTACCAAGATCATCAACCGGGAAATCCCGGCCAAGATCATCTACGAGGACGACCAGGTTCTGGCCTTCCACGATATCGCCCCGCAGGCACCGGTACATTTTCTGGTCATCCCGAAAAAACCGATCCGCACCCTCAACGATCTGACCGAAGAAGACAAGGGCCTGGCCGGGCACATCCTGTTCACCGCCCAGCGGCTGGCCAAGGAACTGGGCTGCGAAGACGGCTTTCGCGTGGTCATGAACTGCAATGAGCTGGGTGGGCAGACCGTCTACCACATTCATATGCACGTGCTTGGCCAGCGTCAGATGCACTGGCCACCGGGCTGATCCAGGGCAAGCCCCGGCATCGCGATTGGGGTAAACTGTCGGGCACATTCTTGCGGAGGTGCCCGATGGCTACCGAACGTCACTATTCCCCGCTCGACCGCTTGTTGCTGCAGGCCGACACCGCCATGCGCACCTTGCTGCCCTTCAGCGGCCAGCCTTCCCGGCCGTCGCCGGCGATCATCCAGCCGGATGTCGCCCTCGACGAAACCCAGACCCGCCATGTGGCCGGGCTCATGCGTATCAACCATACCGGTGAAGTCTGTGCCCAGGCGCTGTACCAGGGCCAGGCCCTGACCGCCAAGCTGCCCCAGGTTCGCAAGGCCATGGAGCACGCCGCCGAAGAAGAAATCGACCACCTGGCCTGGTGCGAACAGCGAATTCGCCAGCTCGGCAGCCACCCCAGCGTCCTCAACCCGCTGTTCTACGGTATGTCCTTCGGCATCGGTGCCCTCGCGGGCCTGGTCAGCGACAAGGTCAGCCTGGGTTTTGTCGCCGCCACCGAGCATCAGGTGTGCAAGCACCTGGACGAACACCTGGAGCAAATCCCGGCCGAGGATGAAAAATCCCGGGCGATTCTTGAGCAGATGCGCATCGACGAAGAGCAACATGCCGAATCGGCCCTGGATGCTGGCGGCTTCCGCTTCCCGGCACCGGTCAAGTTCGGCATGAGCCTGATGGCCAAGGTCATGACCAAAAGCACTTATCGTATCTAGGACCACCGATGACGGAACGCTTCGACGCCAAGGACCTGGCCCGCGCAGTCAGCGCCGGCGTTCTGAACCCGGGCCAGGATCAGGCCCTGCTTGAATTTCTCAAGCGCCAGCCGCAAACCCAGGCCAGTTTCCAGCTGGCCCACGTGGCGTTTTACTTCGGCGCCCTGCTGATCATGGCCGCCATGGGCTGGCTGCTCAGTGAAGCCTGGATGCGCGTCGGTGACAGCGCCCTGCTGCTGGTCTCACTGATTTATATCGGCGTACTGACCCTGGGCGCCTTGCTAATGCAACGCCGCGGCCAGGTCATCCCTGCTGGCGTACTTGCTGCGGTGGCGGTGAGCATCGTACCGCTGGCAGTGTTTGCGGCGCAGCGACTCAGCGGTTTCTGGCTACTGGACAACGCCCAGGGCAACTACCACAACTACTACACCTACGTGCAGGACGGTTGGCTGCTGATGGAGGCGGCGACGATACTGGCCGGCTTGTTGATGCTGCGCCTGATCCCGTTTCCGTTCATCGTCATGCCGATTGCCGTGGCCTTGTGGTTCATGTCCATGGACCTGAGCGAATGGTTCTATGGCGAGGCTTTCGACTGGAATCAGCGGCGTACGGTGTCACTGTGGTTTGGCCTGGCGACATTGCTGGTGTTCCTGGTGATCGACGGTCGCACCCGCCAGGACTATGCCTTCTGGGGCTATCTGGCCGGATTGCTGGCCTTCTGGCTCGGCTTGCCGCTGCTGGATACCGACAGTGAATGGGACAAAGCGCTTTATGGTCTGATCAACCTTGGCCTGATGGGCATAGCACTGTTGCTGCGCCGTCCGCTGTTCATAGTCTTTGGTGGCATGGGCGTGGCGATGTACCTGGGTTACCTGTCTTACGAGGTGTTTGCCGAGTCGCTGCTGTTCCCGGTGGTGCTGACCCTGATCGGGTTGGGCGTGATTGGCCTGGGGCTTTTCTATCAGAAGCACCGCGAGGCTTTGAGCAGCCGTTTGCAGGCGCGATTGCCGCAAGGCTTGCTGAAGCTGCTGCCGGGGTTGCGCCACTGATGATTCGGTTATTTTGCCTTCGCTTGCTGCAAAGCCTGGGGCTGGTGCTGGTGGCTTATCTGTTCGTGTGCCTGCTGACCGCCGGCATGAGCGGGGAACCCTTTAGCCTGAAACTGCCTGACATCTCCCAACCTGATGGCAACAGTGCCGTCGACCTGTGGGTGTTCTCACTGCCCGGGCAACTGCTGTTGCTGCTGGCGGGCTGCTTCATTCACAGGCAGCGCCTGCTTGCCTTGGCCTTTGTGCTATCGGCCGCGCTGACGGCCTGGCTGCAGTGCCTGATATTTGCCGACGCCTTTGGCAATACCTGGAGTAGCGCAGAAATCGTCGGTTTGCTCGTCTTCAACCTGCACTGGTTGCTGGTGGCGCTGGTTCCGGGGCTGGCCTGGCTGATCGGGCTGGAGCGCCTGCGCCGTTAGCCCGCCCCCACAGGAGCGGGCTTGCTGGTAATCAACCGAGCTCGACAATCTCGTAGCTGTGGGTGATCTCGACACCGGCCCGGCCGAGCATGATCGAGGCCGAGCAATACTTCTCTGCCGACAGCTCGACCGCACGCTTGACCTGGGCTTCTTTCAGGCCACGGCCCTTGACCACGAAATTCAGGTGGATTTTGGTGAATACCTTCGGGTCTTCGCTGGCGCGCTCGGCTTCAAGGAAAGCTTCGCAGCTCTCTACTGCCTGGCGGGATTTCTTCAGGATGCTGACCACATCGAAGTTGCTGCAGCCACCCAGGCCCAACAACAGCATTTCCATGGGCCGTACACCCAGGTTGCGGCCACCGGCCTCGGGCGGGCCATCCATCACGACCACATGGCCACTGCCCGATTCGCCCAGAAACATGGCTTCACCTGCCCACTGGATACGCGCCTTCATTACCTGGACTCCCTTGATTGAAAAAAGGCTGCCAGCTTAGACCCTGCGAGCCCGGCGGAAAAGCTCAAGCGCATGAGTAAATCTGCCGATAGAAGGACAAGTGTCTGATAAGCTGACGCCAAATCACTGGCGCTAATCGCCAGACTATCTATAAAAGAAATTGAAGCGTCGCCTCCTGACCGGGATCCAGCCATGGTTGCATCAGCCCTTCCAGCCAAGATCAAGAACATCGACAAGCTGCTGGTCCATTGCCAGCGCCGCCGCTATGCGGCCAAGAGCAACATCATCTGCGCCGGTGACAAGGCCGAAACCCTGTCCTTTATCGTCAAGGGCTCGGTGACCATCCTTATCGAGGATGACAACGGCCACGAAATGATAATCGCCTACCTCAACAGTGGCGACTTTTTCGGCGAGCTGGGGCTGTTTGAACCAGCCGGCCAGGAACACCAGCGCAGCGCCTGGGTGCGGGCCAAAAGCGAATGTGAAGTTGCAGAAATCAGCTACGAAAAATTCCGTGAACTGGCGCGTCACGACCCGGACATTCTCTATGCCCTGGGCAGCCAGATGGCCCAGCGCCTGCGCAACACCACGCGCAAGGTCGGCGACCTGGCCTTCTTCGACGTCACCGGCCGGGTAGCCCGCTGCCTGCTGGAATTGTGCAAGCAGCCAGACGCCATGACCCACCCCGACGGCATGCAGATCAAGATCACCCGCCAGGAAATCGGCCGCATCGTCGGTTGTTCGCGGGAGATGGTTGGCCGCGTCCTCAAGGATCTCGAAGAGCGCAGCCTGGTACACGTCAAGGGCAAGACCATGGTGGTCTTCGGTACCCGTTAATCGCGGGCGATGCCCTTGATCACTTCGGCATAGGCCTGGCCAAGGCGCTCGAGCAGCGGCGCCTCGGGTACCACCTCGTGCAAAGCGATGTGGCTGTCGGCCAGGCAGCGCTGCTCCAGCTCGCAGCATTCGTTGAAGCGGTTGACCGCCGCCACCATCGACTCGCGCTGGTTATCCAGCAGCAACGCACCATGTACCAACACCACCGGGCGCTTGCCACCCAGGCCCTGGCGCCAGCGCTGGGCAGTGCCGACCAGTTTGCGACCGTTGAGGTTGACGTTGTAGCGGCCATCGCAGAACGCCCCTTCGATTTCCCCCACCGATGCCATCCCGCCCCATTCGCGCAGCACATCACACAGCGGCAGGCACAGGCGCTCGTAGGCGTTTTCGATGCGGCCGTGATCACCTTCGCTTTTTGGTGCGACGTAAATCAGGGCGATGTTGATCACCGCCGGCGACTGCGGCACTGGCTCACCACCGGTTTCGCGCAGCAGCACCGGCCAACCGGCAATCGCTAGCTCGGCGCAGGCCGCCTCGAAGCCTTCGAGGCGGCTCATGCGTCGGGGCATGACCAGGGCATGATCGGTCGGACGCCAGAACAACAGGCCATGATCCTTTTCGCCCTTGCATACCGCCGCCAGCAGTTCCTGCTCGGCGTGCAGCCCGGCCTCGACAGTGACATCAAGCACTTGATCAGTCATCGCATTAACCTTGTAGAGACAAAAAAGCCGGCATCGCCGGCTTCAGAGTTGAATCAGTCCAGGCCTTGCACCGGGTTCTGCACCACACGCTCCGGGAAGAACAGGCGCTGCAGCTCCAGCCCCGGGTGTTCGGCGCGCATGAACGCTTCGCCGACCAGGAAGGAGTAGACCTCGTTGATTTGCATCAGCTCGACGTCGGCGCGGTTGAGGATGCCGCTCTCGGTGATAGCCAGACGATCACGGGGGATGCGCGGCAGCAAGTCGAGGGTGGTTTCCAGGCTGACTTCAAAGGTGTGCAGGTTGCGGTTGTTGACGCCCACCAGCGGCGTGTCGACAGTCTTCAGCGCCCGCTCCAGCTCGTCGCCGTCGTGCACTTCGAGCAGCACATCGAGGCCCACGCCTTTTGCCGTCGCGGCCAATTCGGCCATCTTCACATCATCCAGCGCGGCAACGATCAGCAGCACACAGTCGGCGCCCAAGGCCCGGGCTTCGACGATCTGATAAGGATCGATCATGAAGTCCTTGCGAATCACCGGCAGCTTGCACGCGGCGCGCGCCTGTTGCAGGTAAATGTCGCCACCCTGGAAGTAATCGACGTCGGTCAGCACCGACAGGCAGGTCGCCCCGCCCTTCTCGTAACTGACGGCAATGTCGGCCGGAATGAAGTTTTCGCGGATCACGCCCTTGCTTGGCGAGGCTTTCTTGATTTCGGCAATGACTGCAGGCTGCTTGCGCTTGGCCTGTTCGATAAGGGCCTTGGCAAAACCGCGTGGCGCATCGGCAGCGGCCGCCAGGCGTTCAAGCTCGGCAAGGCTGACACGGGCGCTGCGCTCGGCGACTTCTTCGACCTTTCGCGCCAGAATGTTTTCCAGAACCGTCGGCACACTCATCCTTCATTCTCCTGCTTGAATACCGCGGTAAAGGCACCGAGCTCTTCGAGTTTTTCCCGGGCAAGGCCAGTGTGCAATGCGTCGTGAGCCAGCTCCACGCCCTGCTTGAGGCTCATGGCGTGGTCGGCGGCGTACAGTGCGGCGCCGGCGTTGAGCACAATCATTTCCGCAGCCTTCTGGCCGTTCTCGGTCTTGCGCCGGCCCAGGGCATCGCGGATCAGCTCCAGCGACTTGGCCGGGCTCTCCACGGCCAGGCCATGCAGGCTCTGGCTTTTCATGCCGAGGTCTTCGGGCTCGACCCAGTACTCGCTGATCTGGTCGTTCTTGAGTTCAGCAACGAAGGTTGGCGCCGCCAGGCTGAATTCGTCCAGGCCATCTTTCGAATGCACCACCAGCACATGCTTGCTGCCCAGGCGTTGCAGCACTTCAGCCAGTGGGCGGCACAGTGCCTGGGTGAACACACCGACGACCTGGTGCTTGACCCCGGCCGGATTCGTAAGCGGGCCGAGCATGTTGAACAGGGTACGCAAGCCCAGGTCACGACGCGGGCCAGCGGCGTATTTCATCGCCTTGTGGTGGGTCTGGGCAAACATGAAGCCAATGCCGACGCTATCGATGCAGCGTGCGACCTGAACCGGCGTCAGGTTCAGGTAGATGCCAGCGGCTTCCAGCAGGTCGGCGCTGCCACTCTTGCCCGAGACCGCACGGTTACCGTGCTTGGCCACGGTGCAACCGGCGGCGGCGACGACAAAGGCCGAAGCGGTGGATACGTTGAAGATGTTGGCGCCATCACCGCCAGTGCCGACCACGTCGACCACCTGGTCGAGGGTGTTGAGCTCGACCTTGTCGGCCAGCTCGCGCATCACCGACACGGCACCGACGATTTCATCGATGCTCTCGCTCTTCATGCGCATGCCCATCATGAAGGCGCCGATCTGCGCCTCGGTGCATTGGCCGGTCATGATTTCGCGCATGACGTCGCGCATTTCTTCGGTGCTCAGGTCCAGGTGGCCGACGATGCGGCTCAGCGCGCTCTTGATATCCATGTTCGATCCTTAACGGCGGCCGCCGGTCTGCTTGAGGAAATTGGCGAACAGCTCGTGGCCCTGCTCGGTGAGGATCGATTCGGGGTGGAACTGCACCCCTTCGATATTCAGCTCTTTATGGCGCAGGCCCATGATCTCGTCCACCGAGCCGTCTTCAAGGGCGGTCCAGGCGGTCAGTTCCAGGCACTCGGGCAGGGTTTCGCGCTTGACCACCAGCGAGTGGTAGCGGGTGACGGTCAGCGGGTTGTTGAGGCCGGCAAACACGCCCTGGTCCTTGTGCAGCACCGGGCTGGTCTTGCCATGCATCACCTGGCGGGCGCGCACGACTTCACCGCCGAAGGCCTGGCCGATGGACTGGTGGCCCAGGCATACGCCGAGGATCGGCAGCTTGCCGGCAAAATGCTTGATGGCCTCCAGCGACACACCGGCTTCGGTCGGGGTGCAGGGGCCAGGGGAAACGACAATGCGCTCGGGGTTAAGGGCTTCGATCTGGGCGATGGTCAGTTCGTCATTGCGAATGACCTTGACCTCTGCACCCAGCTCGCCGAGGTATTGCACGACGTTGTAGGTAAAGGAGTCGTAGTTGTCGATCATCAGTAACATCTGGGTTCAACCTCTTGCATCTACTGACTTTGAATACATGCCTTTCGATGTACCTGTGCTCGGTGCTACAGGTGCGAGCTTCCCGGTGCACACCAGCAAGCGCCGGTTACAGCAGGTAAAGCATTCAGAAAGGCAAAGCGGTACAGGGCCGGCTAACCGGCAAGAGATAAAGTCAGGCGCGCCAACGCCAACGGGCGTGGGCCTTGATAACGCGCATCAAGAGTTTGCTGACGATCAACACGGGGTAGGTCTCGTTCATACGTTCCCGCACAGTAGCGTACCGGCGCGGTCCACGCAATATGACGGTGGCATGCCGAAACGCTTTAGCGATGGAAGACGCGCGGAATGTTTTGCTAACGTCGTAAGGCGTCATCCGATAACAACAACGAAAAAGGATCTTTGCGATGTTGAACGCGCGCTCCCTGTTGCCTTGTGCATTCTCGCTGCTGGCCCTGGCCTGCTCCAGCGTCCATGCCGCCCCCTCCCCTTACTCAACTCTGATCGTCTTCGGCGACAGCCTTGCCGATGCCGGGCAGTTCCCCGACAGCAATGGCCCGGCGGGTTCCACCCAGCGCTTTACCAATCGGGTCGGGCCAACATACGCCAACGGCGAAGCCTTCGGCGCGGTTTCGCCCATGCTGCTCGGTGCCCAGCTGGGTGTTGCTGCTGCCGACCTGGGCGCTTCGACCTCGCCAGTCAATGCCGCGCTGGGTCGCCCGGACGGCAACAACTGGGCAGTGGGTGGTTACCGTACCGACCAGATTCTCGACTCGATCACCGGTACTTCCGACGTGATCATTCCACCGGGCAACCCCGGCGCCGGCACCGTGCTGCGCGAACGCCCGGGCTATCTGGCCGGTGGTCTGCGCGCCGACCCCAACGCGCTTTACTACCTGACCGGTGGCGGCAACGACTTCCTCCAGGGCCAGATCACCAGCCCGGCAACCGCCGCAGCTGCCGCCAATCGCCTGGCCGCCAGCGCCCAGGCCCTGCAACAGGGTGGCGCGCAGTACATCATGGTCTGGCTGCTGCCCGACCTGGGCCTGACTCCGGCCATCAACGGCACGCCGATGCAGGGCCCGGCTTCGCAGTTGAGCAGTATCTTCAACCAGCAACTGGTCGGCCAGCTGAGCCAGATTGATGCACAAGTTATTCCGCTCAATGTGCCGTTGCTGCTCCAGGAAGCCCTGGCTGCTCCGACGCAGTTCGGCCTGGCCAGCGGGCAGAACCTGGTCGGTACCTGTTTCAGCGGTAATGGCTGTGTGCAGAACGCAACCTACGGCATCAACGGCGCCACGCCCGACCCGAGCAAGCTGCTGTTCAACGATTCGGTCCACCCCACCAGTGCTGGGCAGGAGCTGATCGCCGACTACGCGTTTTCGATTCTTTCCGCCCCTTGGGAGCTGACGCTGTTACCAGAAATGGCCCACGCCAGCCTGCGCGCGCACCAGGATGAACTGCGCAACCAATGGCAAGGCCGCTGGCAGCCGGTTGGCCAATGGCAGGCCATCGTAGCCGCCGGGGGGCAGAACCTGGATATCGACAGCCAGCGCAGTTCGGCCAGCGCCGACGGCCATGGCTATAACCTGACCCTGGGCGGCAGCTATCGTCTGGACGAGGCCTGGCGTATTGGCGTGGCCACCGGCGTTTACCAGCAAAAGCTCGAAGCCGGCGAGCAAGACTCCGACTACAAGCTCGACAGCTACCTGGCCACCGCTTTCGTGCAGTTCCAGCAGAACCAGTGGTGGGCCGATGCCGCCCTGACCGGCGGGCACCTGGACTACAGCGACTTGAAGCGCACCTTCGCCCTGGGGGTAAATGATCGCAGCGAGAAAGGTGATACCGATGGCGAACTGTGGGCCTTCGCCGCACGCCTGGGTTATGACCTGGCAGCGCCCGGCAGCCGGTGGAGCCTGTCGCCGTTTGTCAGCGCCGACTATGCACGGGTGAAAGTCGATGGCTATTCGGAGAAAGGCACCCGCGCCACTGCCCTGAGCTTTGACGATCAGGACCGCGAATCGCGGCGCCTGGGCCTGGGCCTGCAGGGCAAGTACCAGGCCGGGCCCAGTACCTTGCTGTTCGCCGAAGTCGCTCACGAACACGAGTTCGAAGACGACCAGCAGGACCTGACCCTCCACCTCAACAGTCTGCAGGGCAACGATTTCACCCTGACCGGCTACACCCCGCAGAGCAATCTGAATCGGGCGGCCCTGGGCGTGAGTCAGACCCTCGCACCCGGCCTGGCCCTGCGCGGCAGTTACAACTGGCGCAAAAGCGACGAGCTGACCCAGCAGGGGATCAACCTGGCATTAAGCTTGGAGTTCTAGAGAGGGGGAACACGGCGCCTGCTACCAACAGGCGCCGTGGATCAGGCTCAGCTACGCGGCGACTGCTCGGCCAGCGCCACCGCACGGAACATCGCCCGGCGCTTGTTGATGGTTTCTTCCCACTCGAGCGCTGGCACCGAATCGGCAACGATACCGCCACCGGCCTGCACGTGCAGCTCGCCGTCCTTGATCACCGCGGTACGGATGGCAATTGCGGTGTCCATGTTGCCGTTCCAGGCAAAATACCCCACCGCACCACCGTAGACGCCACGCTTGACCGGCTCCAGCTCGTCGATGATTTCCATGGCGCGGATTTTCGGCGCGCCGGACAAGGTGCCCGCCGGCAGGATGGCACGCAGGGCATCCATGGCGCTCAAGCCCTGCTTCAGCTCGCCGGTGACGTTGGACACAATGTGCATGACGTTGGAATAACGCTCGATCACCATCTTCTCGGTGACTTTGACCGAGCCGGTTTCCGACACCCGGCCAGCGTCGTTGCGGCCCAGATCGATGAGCATCAGGTGCTCGGCGATTTCCTTGTCGTCAGACAGCAAGTCTTCTTCCAGCGCGCGATCAGCCTCTTCGGTGGCGCCGCGTGGGCGGGTACCGGCGATCGGGCGCACGGTGACCAGGTTGTCTTCGACCCGCACCAGCACTTCCGGCGAGCTGCCCACTACGTGGAAGTCGCCGAAGTTGAAGAAGTACATGTATGGCGTCGGGTTGAAGCAGCGCAGCGCCCGGTACAGGTCGATCGGCGCGGCCTTGAAGTCGATGGACATACGCTGCGACGGTACCACCTGCATGCAGTCGCCAGCGAGGATGTATTCCTTGATGGTATCGACCGCACGTTCGTAGTCGCTCTGGGTAAAGCTTGAGCGGAACTCAGGTTCTGCCGGCAGCGGCCCACCCAGATCGAGGCCGCGACGCGGGGCGATAGGCTGGCGCAGTTGCTCAAGCAGGCCTTCGAGCCGGGCCAGGCCGTTTTCGTAAGCGTCTTGTTCAGCCGGATCGGCGAGGACAATGGCGTGCATCTTGCCGGCCAGGTTGTCGAACACCACCACGGCATCGGAGACCATCAGCAAGATGTCCGGCACGCCCAGCGGATCAGGGTTCGGGCACTTGCCCAGGCGCCGCTCGACATAACGCACGCAGTCATAACCGAAGTAGCCGACCAGGCCGCCGTTGAAGCGCGGCAGGCCGGCGATGGTCGGCACCTGGTAGCGCTCCTTGAAGGCTTCGACGAAGGCCAGCGGATCTTCCACTTCATGCTGCTCGACCAGTTCACCATCATGGGTGATCCGCACCTGGTGATCGTGCACACGCAACACGGTGCGGCACGGCAGACCGATGATCGAGTAACGCCCCCACTTCTCGCCGCCCTGCACCGATTCGAGCAGGTAGGAGTTGGCGTGGTCAGCCAGTTTCAGGTAGATCGACAGCGGCGTGTCGAAGTCGGCCAGGGTCTCGCAGGCCAGGGGAATGCGGTTGTAGCCGGCAGCGGCCAGGCGCAGGAATTCTTCGCGGGTCATGATAGCCTCGTGGCAAGCAGCAGATGGGTCAGGCAGGCAAGCAGGCCGGCGTGGGCCGGCGGATAGCAGTCAGGCGCGCCAACGCCAGCGGGCCAGGGCCTTGATGACTTTCATCCAGAGTTTGCCGATAACCGCCACGATGGAATCTCGATCTGAGGGGGATTGAACGTCCGCCAACGTTATCCCAGTGGCCGGATCTAAGCAACCAGGCAACAGCGCGCGCAGGTCGTCGATGACCAGGCACGGCGCCTCTTCGCTGATCGGCCGGCCATGGTTGTAGCCATAGGTCAGGCCAACGCATTTGACCCCGGCAGCCTTGGCCGCCAGCACGTCGCTGCGCGAGTCGCCAACGAACAGCGCCTGCTCGGGCTCGACGCTGGCCATTTTCATCACGAACAGCAAGGCAGCCGGATCGGGCTTTTTCTGCGGCAGGGTGTCGCCGCCGATGATCCAGCGGAAATAACGGCCGATTTTCATCTGGTCAAGCAAGGGTGCAACGAAGCGCTCGGGCTTGTTGGTGATCAGAGCCATTTCCACGCCCTGCTTGTGCAACCACTTGAGGGTGTCGCGCACGCCGGGGTAGACCACCGTCAGCTCATGGCTTTCGGCGTAGGCCTGCATGAACAGCTCCAGGCCCCGTTCGGCTTCGTCGTCATCCACTGCGCCATGCTCGATGCCACCGGCCAGCGCGCGGCGCACCAGCACCGGCGCACCATTGCCGACCCAGTGGCGTACCGCCTCAAGGCCAGCGGGCGGGCGGCCCATTGCGAGCAGCATGTTATCCACCGCCGCTGCCAGGTCCGGTACCGAATCGATCAGGGTACCGTCCAGATCAAACATCACCAGTTTGGGCAGGGCGCCGGGGAACAGCTGCTCGAAGCCACTCATGGGCGGGCCAGGGCCAGTTCGGCGTGCATCTTGGCAATCACCTCACGGTAGTCCGGGGTGTTGAAGATCGCCGAACCGGCGACGAAGGTGTCGGCGCCAGCAGCAGCGATTTCACGGATGTTGCCGACGTTGACGCCACCGTCGATTTCCAGGCGGATATCACGGCCGCTGGCGTCGATCAGCGCGCGGGCTTCGCGCAGCTTGTCGAGGGTGCCGGGGATGAATTTCTGGCCACCAAAGCCTGGGTTGACGCTCATCAACAGGATCATGTCGACCTTGTCCATCACGTACTTGAGGGTGTCGAGCGGAGTCGCCGGGTTGAATACCAGGCCGGCCTTGCAACCGCCGTCGCGAATCAACTGTAGCGAACGATCGATGTGCAGGGTGGCTTCCGGATGGAAGGTAATGTAGCTGGCGCCGGCTTCGATGAAGTCACCGATAATGCGGTCGACCGGGCTGACCATCAAATGCACGTCGATCGGTGCGGTGATGCCGTACTTGCGCAGGGCGGTGCAGACCATCGGGCCGATGGTCAGGTTGGGCACGTAATGGTTGTCCATTACATCGAAGTGAACGATGTCGGCACCCGCGGCCAGGACGTTGTCGACTTCCTCGCCGAGGCGGGCGAAGTCGGCAGAAAGAATCGAGGGGGCAATAGCGTAGGGCTGCATGGCGCACCTGTAGGCAGAATCACAGTGGCGCGCATTGTACCTCAGGCAAACGCTCAGGGGCTGACCGGTATCAAGGCGGTCGACGGGTGCTCATCGCGGGGCAAGTCGACTCGACTCGCCCCGCGAACGATCTCAACCCGGCTGCTGGGTACGCAGCTTCTCGCTGCGCCCACGCAACCACTCCAGGGTCAGCAACAGCACCACCGAGAAGGCAATCAGCAAGGTTGCAGCGGCGGCGATGGTTGGGCTGAGGTTCTCGCGAATGCCGCTGAACATCTGCCGTGGCAGGGTCGCCTGCTCGGGGCCGGCGAGGAACAGGGTGACCACCACCTCGTCAAAAGACGTGGCAAAAGCGAACAGCGCCCCGGAGATCACCCCCGGGGCAATCAGCGGCAGGGTCACCCGCCGGAAGGTGGTCAGCGGCGAGGCGCCCAGGCTGGCGGCGGCACGCACCAGGTTATGGTTGAAGCCCTGCAGGGTCGCCGAAACGGTGATGATGACGAACGGCACACCCAACACCGCATGCACCAGGATCAACGAGATAAAGCTGTTGCCCATGCCCAGCGGGGCAAAGAACAGGTAGCTGGCCACACCGATGATCACCACCGGCACCACCATGGGCGAAATCACCAGGGCCATGATCAGCGACTTGCCGGGGAAATCACCGCGGGTCAGGCCGATCGAAGCCAGGGTGCCGAAGATCATCGCCAGCACCGTGGCCGCCGGGGCAACGATGATGCTGTTCTTCAGCGCGCGCATCCACTCGGCGGAGGCGAAGAAGTCGTGGTACCACTGCAGCGAAAAGCCCTGCAGCGGGTAGACCAGGAAGCTGCCGGAGTTGAACGACAGCGGAATGATCACCAGCACCGGCAACACCAGGAACAACAGGATCAGCCCGCAAAGGATGCGCAAGCTGTAGAACCAGACCCGCTCGACGGGCGACATGTAGGGGCTCAGCATGACAACGCTCCTCAGCTCAGGCGCAGGCGGCTGGCGCCGACCAGCCAGCTATAGATCAGGTAAAGCAGCACGGTGGCCAGCAACAGCAGGCCGCCCAGCGCGGTCGCCATGCCCCAGTTGATGCTGGTGTTGGTGTAGAAGGCCACGAAGTAGCTGACCATCTGGTCGTTGGGGCTGCCGAGCAGCGCCGGGGTGATGTAGTAGCCGATGGCGAGGATGAACACCAACAGGCAGCCCGCGCCTACGCCGGCGTAGGTTTGCGGGAAGTACACGCGCCAGAAGCTGGCAAACGGATGACAGCCCAGGGATATCGCCGCACGCATGTAGGTGGGCGAAATGCCCTTCATCACGCTGTAGATCGGCAGGATCATGAACGGCAGCAGAATGTGCACCATGGAGATGTACACCCCGGTGCGGTTGAACACCAGTTCCAGCGGTTTGTCGATGATGCCCATGGCCATCAGCGCGCTGTTGATCAGCCCGCCCGATTGCAGCAGCACGATCCAGGCCGCGACCCGCACCAGGATCGAGGTCCAGAACGGCAGCAGCACCAGAATCATCAGCAGGTTGCTCTGCCGGGTCGGCAGGTTGGCCAGCAGGTAGGCCAGCGGATAGGCCAGCACCAGGCAGATGGCTGTGATGACGAAGCCCATCCACAGGGTACGGGTGAAGATGTCCAGGTAAATGGCCTGGTCCGGGGTGGCCTTGGCCAGCTCGCCGAGGTCATCGATACGATGGTCCAGGGCCGCCAGCAGGTAGAACGGGGTGACGCTACTGGTGTTACGGCGGATCGCCTGCCAGTAGGCCGGATCGCCCCAGCGCTCGTCCAGTTCCTGCAGGGCTTCTTTATAGGAAGCCGGCTCGGTCTTGAACGGCAACGCTCGCGCGGTCTTGGCCAGCAGGCTGCGATAGCCGGCCAGCTCCATGTTCAGACGCTTGGAGGTATCGCCCAGGGTCTGGTTCTTGCGTGCTTGCGCGAGGTCTTCGCTTAGCGCCTTATATACCGCCTCCCCTGGCAGGCCCTTGCCGTCCCACTCGGCCACAGCCGTCACAGTCAGCGGCAATCCGCCGACCACTTCCGGGTTGCCCACGCTCTTGTACAACAGCGCGGCAATCGGCACGAGGAACACCAGCAGCAGAAACAGCGCCAGCGGTGCGATCAGCGCTTGCGCCTTCCAGCGGTTGACCCGCTCGGCACGCTTGAGACGCTGCTTGAGGTTGGAACCGGCGCCTTCATTCAGGGGCACTGCGATGGCCATAGCGAACTCCGAAATCTTGAGAACAAGGAGCGCCGGCGGCAAGCCGACGCCCCATCAGCAGCCCTTACTTGGCAGCCCAGGCGTTGAAGCGTTGCTCCAGCTGCTCGCTGTTGTCGGCCCAGAACGCCACGTCGATCTGCACCTGGTTGGCAATGTTTTCCGGGGTGGTCGGCATGTCTTTCTTGATCTCGTCGGACAGCAGCGCGACGGCCTTGGAGTTGGCCGGGCCGTAGGCGATGTTCTCGGAGTAGGTCTTCTGCTGTTCAGGCTGGACCGAATAGGCGATGAATTTCTTTGCCTCTTCAACATCCTTGGCGCCTTTGGGGATGGCCCAGGCGTCGAAGTCGTAGATACCGCCGTTCCATACGACTTTCAGGTTGCTCTCTTTTTGCACCGCGGCAATCCGGCCGTTGTAGGCCGAGCTCATGACTACGTCACCCGAGGCCAGGTACTGCGGCGGCTGGGCACCGGCTTCCCACCACTGGATGCTCGGCTTGAGTTCGTCGAGTTTCTTGAAGGCGCGGTCCTGGCCTTCCTTGGTGGCGAGTACCTTGTAAACGTCCTTGGGCGCAACACCGTCGGCCATCAGGGCGAACTCGAGGGTGTACTTGGCGCCTTTGCGCAGGCCGCGCTTGCCTGGGAACTGCTTGGTGTCCCAGAAATCCGCCCAACTGGTCGGCGCAGTCTTCAGCTTATCGGCGTTGTAGGCCATGACCGTGGACCAGACGAAGAAGCCGACACCGCACGGCTGGATAGCGCCGGGAACATAGTCGGACTCGTTACCGAACAGCGCAGGATCAAGTTCTTCGAACATACCCTCGTCGCAACCACGGGCCAGCTCCGGCGATTCGACCTCCACCAGGTTCCACGACACGCTCTTGGTGTCGACCATGGCTTTGACCTTGGCCATTTCACCGTTGTACTCGCCAGCGACGATCTTGCCCTTGCCCGCCTTCTCCCATGGCTCGTAGAACGCCTTGACCTGGGCCGCCTTGTTGGCGCCGCCGAAGGAAATCACGGTCAGGTCGGCCGCCATGGCCTGGCTTGCCGCAAACAGGCCCAGGGTCAGGGCGGTCAACTTCAAGTGCTTGAGCATTATTATTCTCTCCACAGAACAGGGTTGGTGAAGCAAACCTTCAATTGGCTTCCAGCAGAGGATCGAGCGCGCGGGCGTGCTCCACCTGCCAGCCAAGCGGTACCACATCGCCCACGGCCAGGGCCGGGTCGAGTTCGGCAATCGGCTGCTTCACGAAGAAATCGGCCTTGCCGCAGACTTCCAGGCGTACCCGCACGTGGTCGCCCAGGTAGATGAATTCGGCCACGCGCCCGGAGAAACGGTTGACGCAGCTTTCGCTGTGGCCGTTGAGGCGCACGCGCTCGGGGCGGATCGACAGGGTTACCGGCTCGCCGGCCTGGCCGACATTGACCGCCAGCGCCTCGACCTTCTCGCCGCGCGGCAGCAGCACCTGGCAACGCTCGCCATCGTGGCTGAGCAAGCGGCCATTGATGCGGTTGTTTTCGCCGATGAAGTTGGCGACGAAGGTGTTTTTCGGCTCTTCATACAGGGTGCGCGGGTCGGCGATCTGCTGGATCTCGCCCTGGTGGAATACCGCGACGCGGTCGGACATGGTCAGCGCTTCGCCCTGGTCGTGGGTCACATAGACCACAGTGACGCCCAGGCGCTGGTGCAGGTGCTTGATCTCCATCTGCATGTGTTCGCGCAGTTGCTTGTCGAGGGCGCCCAGCGGTTCATCCATCAGTACCAGTTGCGGCTCGAACACCAGCGCCCGGGCCAAGGCTACCCGTTGCTGCTGGCCACCGGAAAGCTGGCCGGGGTAACGCTGGGCGAAAGCGTCGAGCTGGACCATGTTGAGCACGCGCTTGACCCGTTCGCTGATGTCGGTCTTGCTCAGGTTGCGCACGCTCAAGGGGAAGGCCAGGTTCTCAGCCACGGTCATGTGCGGAAACAGCGCGTAGTTCTGGAACACCATGCCGATGTCGCGCTTGTGCGGCGGCACGTTGTTGATCGAACGGCCAGCCAGCTGGATCTCGCCTGCAGTCGGCGTTTCGAAGCCGGCGAGCATCATCAGGCTGGTGGTCTTGCCGGAACCGGACGGGCCGAGCAAGGTGAGAAACTCACCCTTGCGGATATCCAGGTTGAGGTCTTTGACGATCAGCGATTCGCCGTCGTAGCTCTTCTGCACACCACGGAAGCTGACCAGCACTTCGCCGGTTGCAGCGCTCGAATTCACCTCACTCATACCCGCACCTTTTTGTTGGATGACTGCTGTATCCAAAGCCTAGTGAAGGCGGCAAGCGGCGCAAATCGGCGGTGGAGAGAGATTGATATCAGCAGGATGGAAGGGTTGGGGTAGGGATTGCCCTACAAGAGTGGCGTTTTTGGATATGTGCATGGCAGGTTCAATGCTATCGCGGGTCAAGCCCGCTCCTACAGATCCCTACTTTGTAGGAGCGGGCTTGACCCGCGATGAGCTCAGCGCAATGTCGCTTCTGGAACACTCACAACAGCTTGTGCTCCATCGCGTACTTCACCAGCTCCGCCAGCGAGGTGACGTTGAGCTTCTGCATCAGCCGCGCCTTGTGGGTGCTGATGGTCTTGTTGCTCAGCGCCAGTTGCTGGGCAATATCGTTGACGTTAGCGCCCTGGGCCAGGCGCTCGAACACCGAGAATTCGCGCTCAGACAGCAATGAATGCAGCGGCCGGGCATCGGTGAGGCCGACCTCGAAGACCATGCGGTCAGCCAGGTCCGGGTCGATGTAACGCCCGCCACCGGCGACCCGACGAATCGCGGTGAGCAGCAATGCCGGATCACTGTCCTTGGTGGCGTAGCCGGCAGCGCCGACTTTCAGCGCCCGCGCTGCCATCTGCGCTTCGTCGTGCATCGACAGCACCAGGATCGCCGGTGGGTTGTTCAAGGCGCGAATCCGCGGGATCGCCTCCAGGCCATTGACCCCGGGCATGGAAATATCCAGCAGCACCACCTCACACTCGGTATGGCGCAAGGTTTCCAGCAGCTGTTCGCCATTGCCGGCCTCCCCCGCTACCTGCATGTCCTTGGCCAGGCCGATCAACTGCTTGATGCCTTCACGGACAATGGTGTGGTCTTCGGCAACCAGTACTCGAATCACGCAATGCTCCTAATCCAGGGGGATGGCCACGCTCAGGCTGGTGCCCTCGCCCGGCTCGCTTTCCAGGGTCATGCTGCCACCGAGCATCAGCACCCGCTCACGCATACCGACCAGGCCAAAGGACGTTGGCCGACTTTGCTCGAGGACAAACCCTACGCCATCATCGATCACCGTCAGGCGCAGGGTCTGGCCATCGAGGCTCAGGCTGATCTGCACAGTATGCGCCTGGGCATGGCGCATGACATTGGTCAGCGCCTCTTGCAGGATGCGGAACAGGCCAATGGCCTTGGCATCACTCAAGGGTGGCAGATTCTCCGGTACCTGCACCAGGCAGGGGATCTGCGTGCGCGCCTCGAAACGCCGGGCCTGCCACTCGATGGCCGAAGCAATGCCGGCATCGAGGATCGGCGGGCGCAAGGCGGTGGCCACATCGCGCACCAGCTGGAACAGCTGGGCGATCAGGCGCTTCATGCTGCCCAGGCGCTCGTTGAGGCCGGGGTCCAGTTCGGCGTAGGCCAGTTCGCACATGGATGTTTCAAGCTTGAGCACCGTGAGCATCTGTCCCAGCTCATCGTGCACTTCCCGGGCAATACGGGCTTTTTCTTCCTCGCGAACGCTTTCCAGGTGCGCCGACAGTTCGCGCAGTTGCTCCTGTGAACGGGCCAGCTCGAGCTCGACGCGCTTGCTCTGGCTGATGTCCCAGACCACTCCGTCCCAGACCACCCGGCCATCCGCCAGGGTGCGGGTACTGGCCTTGATGTCGGCCCAGCGCTGCTCGCCCTGGCGGGTCAGGATCCGCCCTTGCCAGGACCAGTCGCTGTCAGTGGCCAGGGCCAGGTCCTGGACCCGGTGGTAATCGGCGCGGTCGTCAGGGTGCACCAGGTTGCGCAGGCCCATGTCCGGATGCTGCAACGCCGCAGGCGCATAGCCCACCAGGGCTTCACTGCCTTCACTGATGTAGGGGAACTCCAGCTCGCCTTCGGCCGGGTTGCGTTCAAGGCGAAACACCAGGCCGGGTACGTTGCCGGCAATACCCTTGAGCCGTGCCTCGCTCTCGCGCAGCGCCGCCAGGGCGCGCCTGCGTTCGGTGACATCGGCAAGAAACACCACCAGGTATTCGGCATCACGAAAGCGCAGAAAGCTCAGCGACACATCCACCGGCAGCAGGCTGCGATCGGCACGCAGGCACCGGGTTTCAAAATGCTGCGGGGCTTCATCGCTGGCACGGGCACGCTTCCACAGATCGAGCCAGCGGTCCATGTGCAGGTTCGGCTCGAAATCAATCAGCGGCCGATCGATCAGCGCCCCCGAGGGGTAACCGAGCATGCTTTCGGCGGCCCGGTTGGCATAGCGCACATGGCTGTCCCAGTTGACCCAGAGAATGCCCACGGTGCTCTGGTCGATGGAAAACTGGCTCAGGCGCAAGGCTTCTTCGCGGGCCTGGCGCTGGGCCAGGGTGTCGCGGGTGGCCAATAGACTGTACTCGAGCTGCTGTAGTTGCCGACGCTGCCAAATGACGATGGCCACGCAACTGAGCAGCAGCGCCGCCAGCAACAGCCCCAGGTTCTGCCAAAAGCCCGGGGATTCGCTCAGGCGCGGGTATTTAGGCTCCAGCCAGCGCTGGTGGAGTTGCTCCAGGTCCTTGGCCGGAACGGCCTGCAGGCCGCGCTCAAGAATCTCGGCCAGCTCCGGCCAGTCCCGGCGCGAGCCGACCCGCAGCAACTGCGGCAGGCCGATATCACCGACCACCACCAGCTCGCTGAATTCACTTTCCCGAGACAGACGGCTCAACTGCGCTTCATCTACCACGGCAAACCGCGCCTGTTCGCTGAGCACCAGCTGCAACGCCTGGCGCTCCTGAGGCACGCCTTGCAGGTTGAGGTTGGTGTAGGTGGCACGCAGGTAGTCGGCGACAGTGCTGGGCATGCGCACGGCGACCCGATCGGTACTGGCGAGCTTCTCCAGATCAACCGCCACCGCGCCAGTACGCGGGCCGACAATCAATTGCGGCACGCGCATGTAGGGATCGCTGAACAACCATAGGCGCAGGCTGGCAGGTGTCTGGGTCAGACCTGGGGCCAGATCGACTTCGCCGGCCTGCAGCGCATGCTCAAGGGCAGCCTGATCGGTAAAGTTGCGCCAGGTAAGGTCCAGCCCCAGCGAACGGCCAAGCCAGTTCATCAGCTCGACGTTGACCCCATAGAGCTGCTGCAGGCGCCGGTCGAACTGGGCAAAAGGTGCCTGCAACACCAGCCCGACGCGCAGGCTGCGGTGTTGCTCAAGCCATTGCTGCTGAGCCGGCTCCAGCACAACCTGCGCAGGCGTGGCAGGCGAAGCTGCCCCTGTGATCAAGGGCAGGCAAAAACAGCCGATAAGCAACAGGCAGCGCAAAAGCTTCATCTGCACTCTCATCAAGGGTAGGACGGCCACCGAGCATGGCCGTCCTGAGCAAATACTATTAGGCTGCCGGTATTAATCTGGCCTGGATCGATCCATGTTCGCACTTTATCGCACGACGCTGCCGGCGTTATGCCTGTCACTGATACTACCTTGTACCGCACAAGCAGCCGCTGGCGAAACGCCAGAAGCGGCTGCCGACAGCAAACCTGCCGCAGTCGAACGCCAACCGCTGGCCGAACGCAGCCAGGAAGACGCCCAGGCCCTGGAACGCCAGGTTCCTGCAGCCGAACAGCAAACCCTGCAGGCTGGCAGCGACAGCTTCCTGGCCCTGTGGAAACCGGCCAACACTGCCGAACCCGAAGGCGCCCTGATCATTCTTGCCGGTGCTGGCGAAAATGCCGACTGGCCGAAAACCGTCGGCCCGCTGCGGCGCAAGTTTCCCGATGCCGGTTGGCACAGCCTGAGCCTGGCCCAGCCGGATTTGCTTGCCAGCGCCCCGCAGGCGCGCGTCGAAGTACCCCCGGCAGTGGAAAAAAAGGCCGAGCCAGGCGAAAGCGCACCGGCCAAGGACACCCCGGCCAATGCCAACGCCAGTATCGAGCAGGCCACGGCAGCCGAAAGCGAGAACAGCGAAAGTATCGAACAAGCGAAGGCGCCGGTCGACGATGACAAGGCCGATGCCGAACGCATCTTCGCCCGCCTCGATGCGGCCGTTGCCTATGCTCAGCAACAGAACGCCCGCAGCATTGTCCTGCTCGGCAACGGCAGCGGCGCCTACTGGGCAGCGCGTTACCTGAGCGAACGGCAACCGGCCCAGGTGCAGAAGCTGGTAATGGTCGCCGCGCAGACGCCAGCCCAGGCCGAACAGAGCCTGGACAGCCTGGCGCCGAACCTCAAGGTAGCCACCGCAGACTTCTTCTACGCCACCCTGCCCCAGGCCAGGCGCGCCGCCGAGCAGCGCCTGCAAGCCAGTAAACGCTTGAAGGACGCCAACTACCGGCAGGTCAGCCTGACCGCCATGCCAGGCAACAGCGCGGCGGAACAGGAGCAATTGTTCCGCCGCATCCGCGGCTGGCTCAGCCCGGAAAAACTCGACTAGAAGCCACGGCGTTTACGGATGACGGCGTAGGCCTGATGCAGTTCGCGGGTTCGTTCGGTGGCCTCGCGAACCTGCGCGGGGCTTGCGCCATTGCCCACCAGCTTGTCCGGATGATGACGGCTGAGCAGGCGCCGGTAGGCTTGTTTGATCTGCCCGGCTTCGCTGTCGGCGCTGACCCCAAGCATGCGCAAGGCTTGTGGATAACCCAGCGTGCCATCGGCCAGCACAGCCTTTTGCGGCTCATAGTCCAGCGCCAGGGCCTGGCCCTTGGCTGCCGACCAGCCAAGGGCCTGGCCCCACGCCAGCAGCAGCTCGCATTCATGCCGGCCAGCCTGGCCATCAGCCCAGACCATGCGCCAGCATGCGCGCAACATGCCTTCGGCGGCATGCGGCTGTTGCTTGAGGCGGCGCAGATGAACACCCAGGCGCTCCTTGCCAGCCTTGCCACGATTAAACGCGGCGATGGCGCGGCGCCTGGCCGGCTCGCTCATTTCCAGGCGCTGCATCTCCACCCGTGCCTGCTGGATATGGCCATCGACCACCCGTCCGTCGCTCTTGGCCAGGCGCCCAAGCAGGACGAACAGTACCTCGTCGTCACGCAGCACCGGCCGCCCACCCAGGCGTTCACGCAGATGCGCCCAACTGTGCAACTGCAAACGGCGGTCCATCGCCTGGCCCAGCAACGCCCCCAACAACGCCCCGGGAATACTGGCGATGGCAAAGCCTGCTCCGGCACCTATCACTGTGCTCGGCCACAACATATCAGCGGCGCTCAGCGAGCAGTTGCTCGACTTCGGCCAGCCGCTCCAGGGTGCCGACATCCACCCAGTGCCCGCTGAAATGCTCACCACTGACCTGCCCGGCCGTCATCGCCTGGCGCAGCAACGGCGCCAGCTTGAAGGCGCCGGCCTGGCAGTCGGCGAACAGCTGTGGGGCGAGGACGGCGATACCGCTGTAGGTCAGGGTGTCAGCATCGGCGTTAGCATCGCTGACCTGGCCTTTATCCAGACAGAAGTCACCCTTGCCATGATGACCAGGGTTATCCACCAGCACCAGGTGGGCCAGGCCGTCGAGATGCTTCGGCAAGCCGGCGAAGTCGTACTCGGTCCAGATATCGCCATTGACCAACACAAAAGGCTCATCGCCCAGCAACGGCAGGGCCTTGAAGATGCCGCCGCCGGTCTCCAGCGGCTCGCCTTCGGGTGAGTAACTGATGTTCAGGCCCCAGCGCGAACCATCGCCCAGGTGATCTTCGATCTGCTGCCCGAGCCAGGCGTGATTGATTACCACATCCTTGAGGCCGGCCGCTGCCAACGCACGCAGGTGGTACTCGATCAGCGGCATACCTGCCACCGGCACCAGCGGCTTGGGGGTGTGCAGGGTCAGCGGGCGCATGCGCTCGCCTTTGCCTGCAGCAAGAATCATCGCTTTCATGGACGCGCTCCGGCTGCGGCCTGCAGGCTCTCGATCAGTTCATCGAGTTCGGCCAGCTCCGGCCTGCGCGCGATCACTTCATCTATATAGGCAAAGAAGCGCGGTACATCGGCCAGGTAACGCGGCTTGCCGTCGCGGTGGCAGATGCGCGCAAAGATGCCGATGACCTTGAGGTGACGCTGCACGCCCATCAGGTCGCTGGCGCGGTGGAAGTCCTCGAACTCGGCCTGCACCGGGATGCCCTTGGCCTGGGCGCGCTGCCAGTAATCCTCGAGCCAGCCCTGCACGCGTGCCTGCGGCCAGCTCAGGAAGGCATCCTTGAACAGGCAGGTGATGTCATAGGTGACCGGCCCGTACACCGCGTCCTGGAAGTCCAGCACGCCGGGGTTTGGCTTGCTGTCCATCAGGTTGCGTGGCATATAGTCGCGGTGCACCAGCACCTTTGGCTGGGCCAGGGCGCTGTCGATCAACAGGCTGCTGATACGCTGCCAGGCGGCCAGTTGCGCATCGGTAAAGCCCAGGCCCAGTTCACGGCCGACGTACCACTCGGGGAACAGCTCAAGCTCGCGGCGCAACAGGGCCACGTCGTAGCTTGGCAGCGGCGCGTTCATCGGCAACTGCTGGAAGGCCAGCAGCGCATCAATGGCGTCGTTGAACAGGCCATCGGCGTTCTCGGCGTTGATCACATCGAGGTAGGTCTGGGTGCCCAGGTCGCTGAGCAACAGGAAACCACGTTCAAGGTCCTGGGCATGAATGACCGGAACATTGACCTCGGCCGTGGCCAGCAAGTGGGCAATATCAACGAATGGCCGGCAGTTTTCCTGCGGTGGTGGCGCATCCATGACAATAAAGCTGTGGCCTTCGGCCTGCCAGCGGAAGTAGCGGCGAAAGCTCGCATCGCTGCTGGCGGCGGTCAGGCTACCCGCGGGAACCGTGCCCCAGCCCTGTTTATGGAACAGATTTGCCAGCTGCTCGGCGAGCCAGACATTCAGGTGTTGCAAGCGTACATCGTGATCGGGCATTACAAGGGTCTCCGACGGCCCTAGCCGTCAAGCGGGTCATGCTTTATTATCCAGCATCTTTTTCAGACCATCGAGAGGCGTGCGGCCCCACACGCGGGCAGATGGCACGCAGGAAGCCCGGACTAATAAGATGGCATTGAAATCCCCCGCGTTTCGTAAAAAATTCCCGTTGCTGGTCACCGGCGGTTTGCTGGCGATGCAACCTCTGGCCACCCCATACGTGGTTGCCGCAGAGCAGTTCGACTGCCAAGTGTCTGCTGCCGGAGGCTGGGACTGCAAGCCCAAAACCCCTGCCGCCGCACTGCCGCCGCGCCCGGTGCACGCCGGGGCGGCCGCCAGCTCGTCCGGTGAAACGCCAGCCGGCTCCGGCGAGGTCGCCCAGGAGCAGGCTCAAGGTCCGGTGCTGGTCACCGAAGCCAAAGGCCGCGTGCTGAAATCCCGTAGCCCCGATGCCAGCCATCTGGATTGGGTCCCTCGTGACCAGCTCACCCCAGCCCAGCTCGCCGAAACCGGGCCTTACTGCGCCGGTGCCTACATCGAGCCGACCCGTCCGGGCATGACCGACACCACGCCCAAAGACGAGTCGCCGACCTTCATCGGTGCCAAGGTTTCGCGCTACCAGCAGGAGCAGCAGATCGCCACCCTCGCCGGTGACGTAGTCATGCGCCAGGGCAGCATGCAGGTCGAGGCCGACGAGGCCAACCTGTACCAGGCCGAGAACCGTGGTGAGCTGAGCGGCAATGTGAAGATTCGCGACAACGGTTCGTTGGTGGTCGGCGATCACGCCGACATCCAGCTCGACACCGGTGAAGCCAAGGTCGATAACGCCGAATACGTGATGCACAAATCGCGCATCCGCGGCAGCGCCCTGTACGCCAAGCGTGCAGAAAACGCCATCATCCGCCTCAAGGATGGTACCTACACCACCTGTGAGCCGAACAGCAACGCCTGGCAGCTCAAAGGCAACAACATTACCCTGAACCCGGCCACCGGCTTCGGTACCGCGACCAACGTCACCCTGCGGGTCAAGGATTTCCCGGTGTTCTACACACCGTACATCTACTTCCCGATCGATGACCGCCGCCAGTCCGGTTTCCTGCCGCCGTCGTTCAGCACCAGCAGCGATACCGGCTTCATGCTGGTCACGCCGTACTATTTCAACCTGGCGCCAAACTACGACGCCACCTTGTATCCACGCTACATGGCCAAGCGCGGCATGTTGATGGAAGGCGAGTTCCGCTACCTGACCAAGTCCAGCGAAGGACAGTTCGGTGGTGCCTACCTGAATGACAAGGATGATGACCGCAAGCTGCAGACGGACTACAAAGATCAGCGCTGGATGGTCAACTGGCAGCACAAGGGCGGCCTCGACGAGCGCCTGATGACTGAAGTCGACTACACCGACTTCAGCGACCCGTTCTACTTCCAGGACCTGGAATCGGATCAGATCGGTGTCGAAAGCCGGGACTTCGTCAATCAGCAAGGTGCGTTGACCTATCGCGGCGATACCTACACCGCGCGGCTGAACGTGCAGGCTTTCGAGCTGGCGACCATTTCGCAGATCACCCCGTATGACCGCCTGCCGCAGGTCACTTTCAACGGCATGCTGCCTTACCACCCGGGCGGGATGAACTTCACCTACGAATCCGAGGCTGTACGCTTCGAGCGTGATCTGAAGAACGGCACTGTCTTCGACAAGGACGGCAAGCTCGATACCAGCGTTCGCGCTGACGGTGGCCGCATCGACCAGAACATCACAGGTCTGGCCCGGGCCAACGGCACTCGCCTGCACCTGGCGCCGACCATCAGCCTGCCGATGGAAGCAAGCTATGGTTATGTGCGGCCATCGCTGAAGTACGCCTACACCCACTATGACCTCGACCTCGACAGTCAGGGCAAGGCCCAGGCACCAGGCCAGCCGCGCGAATTCGGCCGGTTCAACTCTTCGCAGGATCGCGATGTACCGATCGTCAGCGTCGACAGCGGCCTGTACTTCGACCGTAACACCCAGTGGTTCGGCAAGAACTACACCCAGACCCTGGAACCACGTCTGTACTACCTGTACGTCCCGTACAAGAACCAGATGGACATCCCGGTCTTCGACACCAGCGAGTACACCTTCAACTACGCCTCGCTGTTTCGCGACAACCGTTTCAGCGGCAACGACCGTATCGGCGACGAGAACAAGCTGTCGCTGGGCGTGACCAACCGCTGGATCGAAGAGAACGGCTTTGAACGTCAGCGCCTGAGCGTTGGCCAGGCCCTGTACTTCAAGGACCGCAAGGTTCAGTTGCCTGGCATTGCCTACAAGGACCGTCAGGACGCACAGTCGGACGTTTCCCCGTACGCACTGGAATACGAATACCGCTTCAATCGTGACTGGCGCTTCAATTCCGATTTCAACTGGGATCCGGACAGCCGCAGCACCCGTTCGGGCAGCGCGATGTTCCATTACCAGCCTGAAGACAACGTCAACAAGGTGGTCAACCTCGGTTACCGCTACCGCAACGACATGGTCATCTACAACAGCGCCACTGGTCGCTGGCAGGTAGGTGGTGGCGACTATGGCCAGCCGGGTGACGCGAACTACATCAAGGACTACTACAAGATCCAGCAGCATGACTTCTCGGTCATGTGGCCGATCGTTCCGCAGTGGACCGCGATCGCGCGCTGGCAGCATGACTACAACCGCAACCGCACGCTGGAAGCCTTCGGTGGTTTCGAATATGACAACTGCTGCTGGAAGCTGCGTCTGATCAACCGTTACTGGATCGATTACGACGATTACAGCCAGGCAATTCCGCAAAACGAAAAAGGCGACCACGGCGTCTTCCTGCAGATTGTGCTGAAAGGCCTCGGCGGCGTAGTGGGCAACAAGGTCGAGTCTTTCCTCGACCAGGGCATTCAAGGTTATCGTACTCGTGAAGACCAAGCTTACTGATTGTCTGCGCCCGCTGTTGCTGGGCGCAGTATTGCTGACCGGCACGGCGCACGCCGCCGTGCAACCTCTGGACAGCGTTGTGGCCATCGTCGACAACGACGTGGTGATGAAAAGCCAGCTGGACAGCCGCGTACGCGAAGTCCAGCAGACCATCGCCAAGCGTGGCGGCCAGGTGCCGCCTGCCGGTGTCCTGGACCAACAGGTGCTCGAGCGCCTGATCGTCGAGAACCTGCAACTGCAGATCGGCGATCGCTCGGGCATCCGCATCACCGACGAAGAACTGAACCAGGCCATCGGCACCATTGCTCAGCGCAATGGCATGAACCTGGAACAGTTCCGCGCCGCTTTGGCCCATGACGGCCTGTCGTACGAAGATGCCCGCGAGCAGGTTCGTCGCGAGATGATCATCAGCCGTGTGCGCCAGCGCCGGGTTGCCGAGCGCATCCAGGTCTCTGAGCAGGAAGTGAAGAACTTCCTCGCCTCGGAGCAAGGCCAGATGCAACTGTCGGAAGAATGGCGCCTGGCCAATATCCTCATCCCGACCCCGGAAAGCGCCAACTCGGCGCAGATCCAGGCGGCCGCGCAAAAGGCTGGTGAGGTCTACTCGCGCCTGAAAAGCGGTGCCGACTTCGGCCAGATGGCAATCGCCAGCTCCGCCAGCGAGAACGCCCTGGAAGGCGGTGAAATGGGCTGGCGTAAAGCCGGCCAGTTGCCCCCAGAGCTCGCCAAGCTGCTCAGCAGCCTGAGCGTCGGCGACGTGACTCAGCCACTGCGTATTCCTACCGGTTTCCTCATCATCAAGATGCAGGAAAAACGCGGCGGCGGTGGTGCCACCATGCGCGACGAAGTGCATGTCCGCCACATCCTGATCAAGCCAAGCGAGATTCGCAGCGAAGCGGCGACCAAGGAACTGGCACAACGGCTGTATGACCGCATCCAGAATGGTGAAGATTTCGCCACGCTGGCCAAGAGCTTCTCCGAAGACCCTGGCTCGGCACTCAATGGCGGCGATCTCAACTGGATCGATCCAAGCGCCCTGGTGCCAGAGTTCCGCGAAGAAATGGCCAACGCCCAACAGGGCCAGGTGACCAAGCCATTCAAGACCCAGTATGGCTGGCACGTGCTCGAAGTGCTGGGCCGCCGCGCCACCGACAGCACCGAACAGGCCCGCGAGCAACAAGCGATGAACGTACTGCGTAACCGCAAGTACGATGAAGAACTGCAGACCTGGCTGCGTCAGATCCGTGACGAAGCCTACGTCGAAATCAAGCTTCCTGGCGCCGATCAGGCCGCGCAGTGAAACCGCAGCGCTTCGCCCTCACACCCGGCGAGCCGGCCGGCATAGGTCCTGACCTGTGCCTGCTGCTCGCCACGCAATCCCAGCCGCACCCCCTGATTGCCATTACCAGCCGTGACCTGCTCGCCGAGCGGGCCACGCAGCTGGGCGTGGCCGTCACGCTGCTGCCGGTGAGCCTCGACGCCCTCCCCGACCAGCCCGCTCCGGCAGGCAGCTTGTATGTCTGGGACACGCCGCTGCAAAACCCGGTGGTCGCCGGCCAGCTGGACAAAGCCAACGCCGCATTCGTCCTGCAAACCCTGACCCGCGCCGGGCAAGGCTGCCTGGACGGGTATTTCGCCGGGATGATCACCGCACCGGTGCACAAGGGTGTGATCAACGAAAGCGGTATCGCCTTTTCCGGGCACACCGAGTTTCTCGCCGACCTGACCAACACCGCGCAAGTGGTGATGATGCTGGCGACCCGCGGCCTGCGCGTGGCCCTGGTGACCACGCACCTGCCGCTGCGTGAGGTTGCCGATGCCATCACCAGCGAGCGTCTGGAGCGCGTCACGCGGATCCTGCATGCTGACCTGCAACACAAGTTCGGCATAGCCAACCCGCGCATCCTGGTCTGCGGCCTCAACCCGCATGCCGGCGAGGGTGGCCACCTGGGCCACGAAGAAATAGACACCATCGAACCGACATTGGCGCGCCTGCGCAGCGAAGGCATGGACCTTCGCGGCCCGTTGCCCGCCGACACCCTGTTTACCCCCAAATATCTGGAGCACTGCGATGCAGTGCTGGCGATGTACCACGACCAGGGCCTGCCCGTGCTCAAGTACAAAGGCTTCGGCGCTGCGGTCAACGTGACCCTGGGCCTGCCGATCATCCGCACCTCGGTCGACCACGGCACCGCCCTGGACCTGGCCGGCAGCGGCAAGATCGACACCGGCAGCCTGCAGGTCGCCCTGGAAACCGCCTACCAGATGGCCGAGACCCGAAAATGACCGAGCAATACCAACACAAGGCGCGCAAGCGCTTTGGCCAGAACTTCCTGCACGACGCCGGGGTCATCGACCGCATCCTGCGCTCGATCCACGCCAAGGCCGGCGAGCGCATGCTGGAAATCGGCCCTGGCCAGGGCGCCCTGACCTCCGGCCTGCTCGCCAGCGGCGCGCAGCTGGACGTGGTCGAGCTGGACAAGGACCTGGTACCGATCCTCAACCAGCAGTTCGCTAACCGCGACAACTTTCGCCTGCACCAGGGCGATGCACTGAAGTTCGACTTCACCACCCTCGGCGCTGCCCCCCACAGCCTGCGCGTGGTCGGCAACCTGCCGTATAACATCTCGACGCCACTGATCTTCCACCTGCTGGCCAACGCCGAGCTGATCCGCGACATGCATTTCATGCTGCAGAAGGAAGTGGTCGAGCGCCTGGCCGCAGGCCCTGGCGGTGGCGACTGGGGCCGCCTGTCGATCATGGTGCAGTACCACTGCCGGGTCGAACACCTGTTCAACGTCGGTCCCGGCGCGTTCAACCCGCCGCCCAAGGTCGATTCGGCGATCGTGCGCCTGGTGCCACACGAAACCCTGCCGTTCCCGGCCAAGGACCATCGCCTGCTCGAACGCATCGTTCGCGAAGCCTTCAACCAGCGCCGCAAAACCCTGCGCAATACCCTCAAGGCCCTGCTCAGCAGCGACGCCATTGAAGCTGCCGGCGTCGATGGCAGCCTGCGCCCCGAGCAACTCGACCTCGCCGCCTTCGTGCGCCTGGCCGACAAGCTGGCCGAGCAACAGGGCGCCGCGTAACCTGCGCCATAGGCCAGTCATGCCCGCATGACTGGCCGGCTACCCCGCCGATAGCCTAGACTGACGCCATCGCCGTATCCGCGTCTGTTGCCAAGGCCCCTTGCATGTCTGATCCCCGTTACCAGATCGACGTCAGCGTCGTGACCCGCTTTCTCAAAGAACAATCCGACCCCGAAAACGACCGTTTCGCCTTCGCCTATACCATTACGGTGAAGAACAATGGCTCTGTGACCGCCAAGCTGATGTCACGACACTGGCTGATCACCAACGGTGATGGCCATGTCGAAGAGGTCAAGGGCGCCGGTGTGATCGGCCAGCAACCGACCATTGAACCCGGGCAAAGCCACACCTACAGCAGCGGCGCGGTGATCAGCACCAAAGTCGGCACCATGCAGGGCAGCTATCAGATGTTTGCCGAGGACGGTAAGCGTTTCGACGCCGTCATTGCCCCCTTCCGCCTCGCCGTCCCCGGAGCCCTGCACTGATGGCGGTATACGCAGTCGGAGACCTGCAAGGCTGCCTGCAGCCGCTCAAGTGCCTGCTCGAACGGGTGAACTTCGATCCAGAGGTCGACCGCCTGTGGCTGGTCGGCGATCTGGTCAACCGCGGCCCGGAATCACTGGAAACCTTGCGCTTCCTTTATTCCATCCGCGAATCGCTGGTGTGCGTACTGGGCAACCATGACTTGCACCTGCTGGCCGCCTGGCACAACATCGAGCGCCTGAAAAAAAGCGACACCCTGCGCGAAATTCTCGATGCGCCAGATGCTGGCGAACTGCTCGACTGGCTGCGCCGGCAAAAGCTGCTGCATTACGACGAGCAGCGCGGCGTAGTGCTGGTGCACGCCGGCATCCCGCCGCAGTGGACCCTGGGCAAGGCCCTGGAGCTGGCAGGCGAAGTTGAGGAAGCGCTGCGCGACGACAATCGCTTCAAGCCCTACCTCGATGGCATGTACGGCAACGAGCCGAACAAGTGGAGCAAGGACCTGAGCGGCGTCACCCGCCTGCGGGTGATCACCAACTACTTCACCCGCATGCGCTTTTGCACCAGCGAAGGCAAGCTCGACCTCAAAGGCAAGGAAGGCGCCGACACCGCCCCGCCCGGCTACAAGCCCTGGTTCGCCCACAAGGGCCGCCGCTCAAGGCATGTGAAAATCATCTTCGGCCATTGGGCCGCCCTTGAAGGGCGTTGCAAGGAGCCCGGGGTGATCGCCCTGGACACCGGCTGCGTCTGGGGTGGCGCGATGACCCTGTACAACGTCGATACCGGCGCATTGCAGCGCTGTGAATGCACCGAGCAAGGCACCCCGCGCACGCAGCCTGCGTCCGCACAACCGGCTAGAATGAACGACCAGTCCTGAAGGAAACCGTACCCATGAGCGAATTCAAACGCATCCCTCCCGAGCAGGCCCAGGCGCTGCGCGAGCAAGGTGCGGTCGTGGTCGATATTCGCGACCCGCAAGCCTTTGCCGCCGGCCACATTACCGGCGCAAGCCACCTGGACAATCACTCGGTAGCGGACTTCATCCGCACTGCCGATCTCGATGCCCCCACCGTAGTGGTCTGCTATCACGGTAACTCCAGCCAGAGCGCTGCCGCCTACCTGATCAGCCAGGGCTTTTCCGACGTCTACAGCCTCGACGGCGGCTTCGAGCTGTGGCGTGGCACCTACCCTGCAGAAACCGCCCAAGGCACTGCCGAATAATTTTTTTCATCTCTCGCAGCCCGCGTCCTGTGCGGGCTCGCGCCTGGCCAGACGAACGGTCATGGCGAACTTCATGTACAACCGCCCTTGACCTCCCCGATAACGAACTATCCTTAAGCGCAGGCCATCCAAAAAGGGGAGAGCCGGTACACCGGCGTGCGGGTCATCGGTAGCGAGTTCTAGGTGTTCTGGGGGGTATACAGCAATCGGCGGTGTCGATTGCATGCCAGCATCAGCTGACTGATCCGGCGTCGGCTCCACGTATCGAGCGAGGTGACGTCATGAGTATTTTTAGCCACTTCCAACAACGTTTCGAGTCCACCCGTCAGGAAGAACTTTCGCTGCAAGAGTACCTTGAGCTCTGCAAAAGCGATCGCAGCGCTTATGCGTCGGCGGCCGAACGCCTGTTGATGGCTATCGGCGAGCCGGAACTGGTCGACACCTCGAACAACTCAAGGCTGTCGCGCATTTTCTCCAACAAGGTGATCCGCCGTTATCCGGCCTTTGAAGACTTCCATGGCATGGAAGAGTGCATCGACCAGATCGTGTCGTATTTCCGCCATGCCGCCCAAGGCCTGGAAGAGAAGAAACAGATCCTTTACCTGCTGGGCCCGGTGGGCGGTGGTAAATCGTCCTTGGCCGAAAAGCTCAAACAATTGATGGAGAAGGTGCCCTTCTATGCCATCAAGGGCTCACCGGTGTTCGAATCGCCCCTGGGGCTGTTCAACGCCGCTGAAGACGGCGCCATTCTCGAAGAAGACTTCGGCATTCCACGACGCTACCTGAACACCATCATGTCGCCCTGGGCGACCAAGCGACTGGCCGAGTTCGGGGGCGACATCAGCCAGTTCAAAGTGGTCAAACTCTACCCGTCGATCCTCAACCAGATTGCCGTGGCCAAAACCGAACCGGGTGATGAAAACAACCAGGACATTTCCGCCCTGGTCGGCAAGGTCGACATCCGCAAACTCGAGGAATATCCGCAGAACGACGCCGACGCCTACAGCTACTCGGGCGCACTGTGCCGGGCCAACCAGGGCCTGATGGAATTCGTCGAGATGTTCAAGGCGCCAATCAAAGTCCTGCACCCGCTGCTCACGGCAACCCAGGAAGGTAACTACAACAGTACCGAAGGCCTTGGGGCGATCCCCTACTCCGGGATCCTGCTGGCCCACTCCAACGAATCGGAATGGCACAGTTTCCGCAACAACAAGAACAACGAAGCCTTCATCGACCGTATCTACATCGTCAAGGTGCCGTACTGCCTGAGGGTCAGCGACGAGATCAAGATCTACGACAAGCTGCTGTTCAACAGCTCGCTGGCCAAGGCCCATTGCGCGCCAGACACCCTGAAGATGCTCGCCCAGTTCACCGTGCTGTCACGGCTCAAAGAGCCGGAAAACTCGAACATCTACTCGAAAATGCGGGTGTACGACGGCGAAAACCTCAAGGACACCGATCCCAAGGCCAAGTCGATCCAGGAGTACCGCGACGCCGCTGGAGTGGACGAAGGCATGAACGGCCTGTCGACCCGCTTCGCCTTCAAGATCCTCTCCAAGGTGTTCAACTTCGACCCTCACGAAATTGCCGCCAACCCGGTGCACCTGCTGTATGTGCTGGAGCAGCAAATCGAACAGGAACAGTTCCCGGCCGAAGTGCGCGAACGCTACCTGCGCTACCTCAAAGAGTACCTGGCACCGCGCTACATCGAGTTCATCGGCAAGGAAATCCAGACCGCTTACCTGGAGTCCTACAGCGAGTACGGGCAAAACATCTTCGACCGTTACGTGCTGTATGCCGACTTCTGGATTCAGGACCAGGAGTATCGCGACCCGGAAACCGGCGAGATCCTCAACCGCATCGCCCTCAACGAAGAGCTGGAGAAGATCGAGAAGCCGGCCGGCATCAGCAATCCGAAGGATTTCCGCAACGAAATCGTCAACTTCGTGTTGCGCGCCCGGGCCAACAACAACGGCAAGAACCCGACCTGGCTCAGCTACGAAAAACTGCGGGTGGTGATCGAGAAGAAAATGTTCTCCAACACCGAGGACCTGCTGCCGGTCATCAGCTTCAACGCCAAGGCCAGCAAAGAGGATCAACAAAAGCACAACGACTTCGTCACCCGAATGGTGGAACGCGGTTACACAGACAAGCAAGTTCGGCTGCTCTCGGAATGGTACCTGCGAGTCAGAAAATCGCAATAAGCGCCAAGCTGCAAGCTGTCATTTGCAAGTCGCGCACGTAGGTCAAATACGTGTCGGCTTGCGGGGGCAGCGGTGATCCAACTTGAAGCTTGAAGCTTACAGCTTGCAGCTACCGCCTACTCCCGGAGGGGCCTATGAGCTATGTGATCGACCGACGCCTGAACGGCAAGAACAAGAGCACGGTCAACCGCCAGCGCTTTTTGCGGCGTTACCGTGACCATATCAAGAAGGCCGTCGAGGAGGCCGTGAGCCGCCGCTCCATCACCGATATGGAGCATGGCGAGCAGATCAGCATTCCCGGTCGCGACATCGACGAGCCGGTGCTGCACCATGGCCGCGGCGGCAAGCAGACCGTGGTGCACCCTGGCAACAAGGAATTCACCGCGGGCGAGCATATCGCCCGTCCGCAAGGGGGCGGCGGGGGCGGCGGCCGCGGCAAGGCCGGCAACTCTGGCGAAGGCATGGACGAGTTCGTCTTCCAGATTACCCAGGAAGAATTCCTCGAGTTCATGTTCGAAGACCTCGAACTGCCCAACCTGGTCAAACGTCACCTGACCGGCACCGACACCTTCAAGACCGTGCGCGCCGGTATCAGCAACGAAGGCAACCCGTCACGCATCAACATCATCCGCACCCTGCGTTCAGCCCATGCCCGGCGTATCGCCCTGTCCGGCAGCAGCCGGGCAAAACTGCGTGAGGCGCAGGAAGAACTGGCGCGCCTGAAGCGCGAAGAACCGGACAACTTCGGCGATATTCAGGAAATTGAAGCGGAAATCGAGCGATTGAGCGCGCGCATCCACCGCGTGCCGTTCCTCGACACCTTCGACCTCAAGTACAACCTGCTGGTCAAGCAACCCAACCCCAGTTCCAAGGCGGTGATGTTCTGCCTGATGGACGTTTCCGGCTCCATGACCCAGGCCACCAAGGACATCGCCAAGCGCTTCTTCATCCTTTTGTACCTGTTCCTCAAGCGCAACTACGACAAGATCGAAGTCGTGTTCATCCGCCATCACACCAGCGCCCGCGAAGTCGACGAAGAGGAGTTTTTCTACTCTCGGGAAACCGGCGGCACCATCGTCTCCAGCGCCCTGAAGCTGATGCAGGAGATCATGGCAGAACGCTATCCGGCCAATGAATGGAACATCTACGCCGCCCAGGCCTCGGACGGCGACAACTGGAACGACGACTCGCCGATCTGCCGCGAGATTCTTACCAAGCAGATCATGCCGTTCGTCCAGTACTACACTTACGTTGAGATCACCCCTCGCGAACATCAGGCATTGTGGTACGAGTATGAGCGTATCGGCGAAGCCTTTGCCGATACGTTCGCCCAGCAGCAGCTGGTGTCGGCCGGCGATATCTATCCGGTCTTCCGTGAACTCTTCCAGCGCAGGTTAGTGACATGACCGCTAGAGAGCAGAAGCGCCACCCTATTTCTACCGGGTCCGAATGGACATTCGAACTGATCCAGGCCTATGACCGGGAAATCAGCCGCCTGGCCGAGCGCTACGCCCTGGACACCTACCCCAACCAGATCGAGGTGATCACTGCCGAGCAAATGATGGACGCCTACGCCTCCGTCGGCATGCCGCTGGGCTATCACCACTGGTCCTACGGCAAACACTTTCTGAGCACTGAAAAGTCCTATAGCCGCGGTCAAATGGGCCTGGCCTACGAGATCGTGATCAACTCCGACCCCTGCATCGCCTACCTGATGGAAGAAAACACCATCTGCATGCAGGCCCTGGTGGTTGCCCACGCCTGCTACGGGCACAACAGCTTCTTCAAGGGCAACTACCTGTTCCGCACCTGGACCGACGCCAGCTCGATCATCGACTACCTGGTGTTTGCCAAGCAGTACATCACCCAGTGCGAAGAACGCCATGGCATCGATGCCGTCGAAGACCTGCTCGACTCCTGCCACGCGCTGATGAACTACGGTGTCGACCGCTACAAGCGGCCCTACCCGATCTCCGCCGAAGAAGAGCGGCGCCGCCAGAAGGAACGCGAAGAGCACCTGCAAAAACAGATCAACGACCTGTGGCGCACCATTCCCAAGGGCGCCGACAAGAACAGCGACCGCGACAACGCGCGCTTCCCGGCCGAACCCCAGGAGAACATCCTCTACTTCATCGAGAAACACGCGCCGCTGCTCGAACCCTGGCAGCGTGAAATCGTGCGTATCGTGCGCAAGATCGCCCAGTACTTCTACCCGCAGCGCCAGACCCAGGTGATGAACGAAGGCTGGGCAACCTTCTGGCACTACACCCTGATGAACGATCTGTATGACGAAGGCCTGGTGACCGAAGGCTTCATGATGGAGTTCCTGCAGTCGCACACCAGCGTGGTGTTCCAGCCAGGCTTCGACAGCCCCTATTACAGCGGCATCAACCCTTATGCCCTGGGCTTTGCGATGTACCGCGACATCCGCCGCATGTGCGAACACCCTACCGAAGAGGACCGCCGCTGGTTCCCCGACATCGCCGGCAGTGACTGGCTGTCGACCATCAAGTTCGCCATGAGCAGCTTCAAGGACGAAAGCTTCATTCTCCAGTACCTGTCGCCGACGGTAATCCGCGACCTAAAGCTGTTCAGCATCCTCGATGACGATCAGCGCGAAGACCTGCTGGTACCGGCCATCCACGACGAAAGTGGCTACCGGATTATCCGCGAGACCCTGGCCGCCCAGTACAACCTCGGCAACCGTGAACCCAACGTGCAGATCTGGAGCATCGACCGTCGCGGCGACCGCTCGCTGACCCTGCGCCACCAGCAACACGACCGCAAACCCCTGGGCGACTCAACCGAGGAGGTTCTCAAGCACCTGCACCGCCTCTGGGGCTTTGACATCCACCTGGAGACCCTGCAGGGCGAGCAGGTGATGAAAACCCACCATGTGCCGCCCAAAGGCGAGCACGGCGAAGCTGACTATGGTCGCCTGGACCTGGCGGTAGTGCACCTCTAGCACGCCCTCCGTTGCTGCCAGACAGGTTATCCTGTGGCATCAACGGAGGTTCTACATGCAGATCTACAAAGTCGGCGGCGCCGTACGCGACCGCCTGCTCGGCAGGCCGGTCAGTGATATCGACTGGGTCGTGGTCGGCGCCACGGCGGAACAAATGCAAGCCTTGGGCTATCGCCCGGTCGGGGCGGATTTCCCGGTGTTCCTGCACCCCAAAAGCGGTGAGGAATACGCCTTAGCGCGCACCGAGCGCAAGAGCGGACGCGGCTATGGCGGCTTCACCTTCCACGCCAGCCCCGAGGTTACCCTCGAGCAGGACCTGATCCGCCGCGACCTGACCATCAATGCCATGGCCGAGGACGACGAGGGCAATATCTGCGACCCGTATAACGGCCAGAAAGACCTAGAAGCCCGAATTTTGCGCCATGTTTCCCCGGCATTCGCCGAAGATCCCTTGCGCGTGCTGCGCGTCGCCCGCTTTGCCGCGCGCTATGCCGGCATGGGCTTTAGCGTGGCCCCGGAAACCATCGAGCTGATGCGCGAACTGGGAGATTCAGGCGAACTGCAAGCCCTGACCGCCGAGCGCAGCTGGAAGGAAATCGCCCGGGCGCTGATGGAGGACCAACCCCAGGTATTCATCCAGGTGCTGCGCGATTGTGGCGCCCTCAAGCAACTGATGCCCGAGCTCGATGCGCTGTTCGGTGTGCCGCAGCCTGAGGCCCATCACCCGGAGATCGACAGCGGCATCCACACCCTCTCGGTGCTCGAGCAAGCCGCCCTGCACCAGCAGCCCCTGAGCGTGCGCTGGGCCTGTTTGCTGCACGATCTGGGCAAGGGCCTTACCCCAGAGGAAGAATGGCCACGGCACATCGCTCACGAGCGACGCGGGCTGAAGTTGATCAAGGCGGTGAACCAGCGCTTCAAGGCGCCCCGTGAATGCCAGGAACTGGCCTTGCTGGTCGGGGAATATCACACCCACTGCCACCGGGCCCTGGAACTGCGCGCCTCGACCTTGCTGGAGCTACTGCAAAGCTTCGATGTGTACCGCCGGCCGCAGCGTTTCGAGGAGTTTATCGTCGCCTGCGAGATGGACGCCCGGGGCCGCAAGGGCCTGGAGCAACGTGATTATCCACAGGCTGATTACCTGCGCGGCGCAGCGGCGGCGGCGCGTGCAGTGCAGGTGCAACCGCTGGTGCAACGAGGGCTGACCGGGCAGGCGCTGGGCGAGGCGCTCAAGGGCGAGCGGCTGAAGGCGTTGAAGGCGTACAAGGAAGGTCTCGGGCGCTGAACCTATCGCGGGGCAAGTACGCTCCTACAATCCTGTGGGAGCGGGCTTGCCCCGCGATCGAAGCTAAAGACCGGTCAACTGCTGCCCACGCCACTCGAACGGCACCGGCGCCAGCACTTGCTCGATTTGCGCCTCGGCCCACAGCTGGCTCATGGTTTTGCCGGCACCCGGGTGCTTAAGCGCTGGCGCAATCAACGCCAGCGGCCACAACACGAATGCGTTCTTGAGAATCTCTGCCCGCGGCAATACCAGCCCGTCGAAACTGCCATGCAGGTCGTTGTACATCAGCACGTCGATATCCAGCGGCAGACCTTTGCGCTCGGGGGCGTAGCGGCCATTGTCGGCCTCGATGAACTTGAGCCGGCGATCCAGTTCCATCAGCGGCAGCTCGGTCAAACCGCTGACCACCAGGTTGAAGAACGGTCCGCTCTTGATGCCCACCGCCTGGCTTTCGAACACCGCCGAACAGTGCATGTCGGTGAGCATTTCGGCCAGGGCATCGAGCCCGGCGGTCAAGTGCCGCTCGCGCTCGATATTGCTGCCCAGCCCGAGGTAAACCCTGTTCAGAGACATCCGCGCTCGATCTCCACGCCGACCCCAGTGGCGGCCGGTACCGCGCCAGGCTTGGTCAGTTTCAGGCGCAACCAGGGAATCTGGAACTCGCTCATCAGCACCGCCGCCAGGCGCTCGGCGAAGGTTTCCACCAACTGGAACTCGGACTGCTCGGCAAACGCCTGGATGCGCGCCGACACGCTGGCGTAGTCCAGGGCCTTGGTCAGGTCGTCTCCGGCTGCGGCCGGGCGGTTATCCCAGGCAAAGCTCAGGTCCAGGCGCAGGCACTGGCGGATTCCGCGCTCCCAGTCATAGGCGCCGATCACGGTATCGACTTCCAGCCCCTCGATGAACACTCTGTCCAAGCACTTCTCTCCACAGCACGACAAGGGCGCGTTGCGCCGTTAGAATTAGGGCGTCCTCGCCCGGAATGGTTAGCATGTTTTGGTTACTGGCGCTGTGCGCCTACCTGCTTGGCTCTCTGTCCTTTGCCATCGTCCTCAGCCGCCTCAATGGCAGCCCGGACCCGCGCATGAGCGGTTCAGGCAATGCCGGTGCAACCAACATGCTGCGCCTGGCCGGCCGCAAACTGGCGGTCCTGACCCTGCTTGGCGACCTGTGCAAGGGCCTGCTGCCCGTGCTGGTCGCCAATCTTGCTGGCCTCGACCTGCAGCAACAGGCCTGGATCGGCGTGTGCGCGGTGATTGGCCATCTGTTTCCGGTGTACTTCCGCTTTCGCGGCGGCAAAGGTGTCGCCACCGCCGCCGGCATGCTGCTGGGGCTTTACCCGCCAGCCGCCTTGCTGGCCATCAGCGCCTGGCTGCTGACCTTCTACCTGACCCGCACCAGCTCGCTGGCGGCGCTGGTGGCAACGCCACTGACCCTGCCACTACTGGCCTGGCGCGAGCCGGAAGCGTTGCTGCCAATCAGCGTGCTGACCGTGCTGATCGTCTGGCGTCACCGCGGCAATCTACGCGACCTTTTCGCCGGACGCGAACGGCATTTCTGAATCCACTGCATGAGCAACGCTCAGCTTCACAGCGGCGCCAGTTGCTCCATTGGCCAGCGCGCCTGCACGCTGATCGCCAGGCTTTCCTGCTGCCCGGCGGCCAGACGCTGGCAGCCGGCGTAGGCAATCATGGCGCCGTTATCGGTGCAAAACTGCGGCCGGGCGTAGTACACATTACCCTTGATGCCAGCCAGCATGTCTTCCAGCGAAGCGCGCAAGGCCTTGTTGGCACTGACGCCGCCAGCGATCACCAGGCGCTTGAGGCCGGTCTGCTTGAGGGCTCGCTTGCACTTGATGGTCAAAGTCTCCACCACCGCCTGCTGGAAGGCCAGCGACACGTCGCAACGGGTTTGCTCACCGTCGTCCCCAGCACTCTGGCACTGCTGCCAGGTATTGAGGGCAAAGGTTTTCAGGCCGCTGAAGCTGAAATCCAGCCCCGGGCGGTCGGTCATCGGCCGCGGGAAGACAAAGCGCCCGGGCACGCCCTGGGTTGCCAGGCGAGCGATCTCCGGGCCACCCGGGTACGGCAGGCCGATCAGCTTGGCGGTCTTGTCGAAGGCTTCGCCGGCGGCGTCATCGAGGGTCTCGCCGAGCAACTCGTACTGACCGATACCGTCGACGCGCACCAACTGGGTATGCCCGCCCGACACCAGCAAGGCGACGAACGGGAACTCGGGTGGCTGCTCTTCGAGCATCGGCGCCAGCAGGTGACCTTCCATGTGATGCACGCCAAGCGCCGGAATCCCCCAGGCAAAGGCCAGGGCCTGGGCGCAGGAAGCGCCCACCAGGAGTGCGCCGACCAGGCCGGGGCCTGCGGTATAGGCGATGGCGTCGATCTCGGTGGCGACGCAGTCGGCTTCGGCCAGCACCTGGCGGATCAACGGCAGCATGCGCTTGACGTGATCACGCGAGGCCAGCTCCGGCACTACCCCGCCATAGACGCGGTGCAGGTCGATCTGACTGAACAATGCATCGGCCAAAAGGCCGCGTTCACTGTCGTATAATGCGACGCCGGTTTCGTCGCAGGATGTTTCCAATCCCAGTACTAGCATGGGTCCGTGCCTTGTTGAGGCTGAATTCGAAGGCGCGCATGATAGTCCCCGCTCCCGACGCCGACCAGCGGTTTTCGATCAGAGGCTTTGCATTCCGGTCGGCTAAGGGTTAACATCCGCAACCCTTAAAAACCGACGTTCTCCAGCGCACATTTTTGCCACGAGTTCGTTGACCCCGGTAATGAATGAAGGTAGCTCTGGATGCCAGCCGTCAAAGTTAAAGAGAATGAACCCTTCGACGTAGCTCTGCGTCGTTTCAAGCGCTCCTGCGAAAAAGCCGGTGTTCTGGCTGAAGTTCGTAGCCGCGAATTTTACGAGAAGCCGACTTCTGAGCGTAAGCGCAAAGCAGCAGCCGCTGTTAAACGTCACGCCAAGAAAGTTCAGCGCGAACAGCGCCGCGCCGTTCGTCTGTACTAATACAGACGTCCGTCGCAAGCTTCTGCCTCGCCCGGCCCACAGCCGGGCTGCCGGCAGTTGTTGCTTGATCCTTTGGCCTTCGGGCCCAAGGCGTCCTGTTGCCCTGCAGCATGGACAACCTGCCTGAATCGTCAGAACTGGCCGCAACGCCAGCTGTGCACGTCCTTCCTGACGAGCCTTCACCGGCTGCAGACGAGCACGTCTTTCCGTATTTTGTGTTACGCCATTCGACATCGCTCGAACGCGCAGCCGTTCCCGCCGCATTAGCGATTACACTTGCTTATCGCCTGATGATGAGAGTGCCATGGCCGGGCTGATTCCCCAGAGTTTTATCGACGACCTGCTTAACCGTACCGACATCGTCGATGTGGTGAGTTCGCGTGTGCAGCTGAAAAAAGCTGGCAAGAACCTCACGGCCTGCTGCCCGTTCCACAAGGAAAAGACCCCGTCCTTCAGCGTCAGCCCCGACAAACAGTTCTACTACTGCTTCGGCTGCGGCGCGGGCGGCAACGCCCTTGGCTTCATCATGGACCACGACAACCTGGATTTCCCCCAGGCCGTCGAGGAACTGGCCAAGGCCGCCGGCATGGAGATCCCCCGCGAAGAAAGCGGGCGTGGTCACAAACCCCGGCAACCGGTCGATTCACCGCTCTACCCGCTGCTTGAAGCAGCCGCCGAGTTTTATCGCCAGGCACTGCGCAGCCATCCGACGCGCAAATCTGCGGTCGACTACCTCAAGGGCCGCGGCCTGTCCGGCGAGATCGCCCGCGACTTCGGCCTGGGCTTTGCCCCGCCCGGCTGGGACAACCTGTTCAAGCACTTGAGCAGCGATACCCTGCAGCAAAAGGCCATGATCGACGCCGGCCTGCTGATCGAGAACGCCGAATCCGGCAAGCGCTACGATCGTTTCCGCGACCGGGTGATGTTCCCGATCCGCGACAGCCGCGGCCGGGTCATCGCCTTCGGCGGCCGGGTTCTGGGCGACGACAAGCCCAAGTACCTCAACTCCCCGGAAACCCCGGTGTTCCACAAGGGCCAGGAGCTATACGGGCTGTACGAGGCGCGCAAATTCAACCGCAACCTCGACGAGATCATCGTGGTCGAAGGCTACATGGACGTCATCGCCCTCGCGCAGCAAGGCTTGCGCAACGCGGTGGCAACCCTGGGCACGGCCACCAGCGAAGAGCACCTCAAGCGTCTGTTTCGCGTGGTGCCGAGCGTGCTGTTCTGTTTCGACGGCGACCAGGCCGGCCGCAACGCCGCCTGGCGCGCCCTGGAAGCAACGCTTTCGAGCCTGCAGGACGGGCGCAAGGCGCGCTTTCTGTTTTTGCCCGAAGGCGAAGACCCCGACACCCTGGTACGCGCCGAAGGCACTGATGCCTTCCGCGCGCGCATCAATCAGCATGCGCAGCCGCTGGCCGATTATTTTTTCCAGCAGTTGACCGAGGAAGCTGACCCGCGCTCGCTCGAGGGCAAGGCACACATGGCCACCCTCGCTGCACCGTTGATCGAAAAAGTGCCCGGGGCGAATCTTCGCGCATTGATGCGCAATCGCCTCAAGGAAATCACCGGCCTGGACAACCAGCAGGTCGAACAACTGGCGCACAGCGCGCCCGTTGAAGCTCCACCCAGTTACGACCCGGGCATCGATTACGACGCGATTCCCGACTACACGCCGGATTACGCTGATTTTCACCAGCCCGAGTATGCGCCGCAGCAACAGCAGTGGACGCCGAACAAGGGCGGCAAGAAAAAGTGGGAAGGCAAACCCTGGGACAAGAAGGGCAAACCCTGGGAGCGCAATGGCCAGCGCCAGGATGCGCCACCACGGGTACCGACCTCGGTAGAACCGCCGACCTTGAGCGCCCTGCGTACCCTGCTGCATCACCCGCAGCTGGCAAAAAAGGTCGAAGATGCCAGCCAGCTGGCGGCTGAAGAACACGTCTATGCCCAGCTGCTGGTGGCCCTGCTCGAGGCATTGCAGAAAAATCCTGAGCTACGCTCACTACAGTTGATCGCCCGCTGGCATGGCACCGAACAGGGCCGCCTGCTAAGGGCATTGGCAGAAAAGGAATGGCTGATCGATGCCGATAACCTTGAACAACAGTTTTTCGACACCATAACTAGCTTGTCCGCTCGCCAACGCGAGCGCAGCCTGGAACATCTGCTCAGGAAAGCACGTCAAAGTGACTTGAGCGCAGAGGAAAAAAATCAGCTGCGTGACCTGTTAAGCCGTAATGTTCCCGCACAAACCCCGACCTCAACTGGCGCGTGAGGTCCTAGCTCGGGTATAATCCTCGGCTTGTTTTTTGCCCGCCAAGACCTTCAGTGGATAGGGTGTTATGTCCGGAAAAGCGCAACAGCAGTCTCGCATCAAAGAGTTGATCACCCGCGGTCGTGAGCAGGGCTACCTGACTTACGCGGAGGTCAACGACCACCTGCCAGAGGATATTTCAGATCCGGAGCAGGTGGAAGACATCATCCGCATGATCAACGACATGGGGATCAACGTATTCGAGAGTGCTCCGGATGCGGATGCCCTTTTGTTGGCCGAAGCCGACACCGACGAAGCCGCAGCTGAAGAAGCCGCCGCAGCGTTGGCGGCTGTGGAAACCGATATTGGTCGCACGACTGACCCGGTGCGCATGTACATGCGTGAAATGGGTACCGTCGAGCTTCTGACCCGCGAAGGCGAAATCGAAATCGCCAAGCGGATCGAAGAAGGTATTCGTGAAGTCATGGGTGCTATCGCCCACTTCCCGGGTACTGTCGAGCACATTCTCTCCGAGTACGATCGCGTCACCACCGAAGGTGGCCGCCTGTCCGACGTTCTCAGCGGTTACATCGACCCGGACGACGGCATCGCGCCGCCGGCCGAAGTGCCGCCGCCGATCGACCCGAAAGCCCCGGCCAAGGCCGATGCTGACGACGACGAGGAAGAGAAAGAGGAAAGCAGCGACGAAGAGGAAGAAGTCGAAAGCGGTCCGGATCCGGTCGTCGCGCAACAGCGCTTCGGTGCCGTCCAGGATCAGCTCAACGCTACCCTCAAGGTACTGAAGAAGAACGGCCGCAGCCACAAGGACAGCCTCAAGGCGATGCTTGATCTGGCCGAGCTGTTCATGCCGATCAAGCTGGTACCAAAGCAGTTCGAAGCCCTGGTTGAGCGCGTTCGTAGCGCCCTGGACCGCCTGCGTCAGCAAGAACGCGCCATCATGCAACTGTGCGTCCGTGACGCACGCATGCCACGTGCCGACTTCCTGCGCCTGTTCCCGAGCAACGAAATCGACCAGACCTGGGCCAGCGACCTGGCCAAGCGCAGCACCAAATGGGCTGCCGCCCTGGGTGAGAAAAGCGACGCCATCGTGGCCTGCCAGCAGAAGCTGATCGACCTCGAAAGCGAAACCGGCCTGACCATCGCCGAGATCAAGGACATCAACCGTCGCATGTCGATCGGTGAAGCCAAGGCTCGTCGCGCCAAGAAAGAAATGGTCGAGGCCAACCTGCGTCTGGTTATCTCGATCGCCAAGAAGTACACCAACCGCGGCCTGCAGTTCCTCGACCTGATCCAGGAAGGCAACATCGGCCTGATGAAGGCGGTGGACAAGTTCGAATACCGTCGTGGTTACAAGTTCTCGACCTATGCCACCTGGTGGATTCGCCAGGCGATCACCCGTTCGATCGCCGACCAGGCCCGCACCATCCGTATTCCGGTGCACATGATCGAGACGATCAACAAGCTCAACCGTATTTCCCGGCAGATGTTGCAGGAAATGGGTCGCGAACCGACCCCGGAAGAGCTGGGTGAGCGCATGGAAATGCCTGAGGACAAGATCCGCAAGGTATTGAAGATCGCCAAAGAGCCAATCTCCATGGAAACCCCGATCGGTGACGACGAAGATTCGCACCTGGGTGACTTCATCGAAGACTCGACCATGCAGTCGCCAATCGATGTGGCCACGGTCGAAAGCCTCAAGGAAGCGACCCGTGACGTGCTCTCCGGTCTGACCGCACGCGAAGCCAAGGTGCTGCGCATGCGTTTCGGTATCGACATGAACACCGATCACACCCTCGAAGAGGTCGGCAAACAATTCGACGTGACCCGCGAGCGGATCCGTCAGATTGAAGCCAAGGCGCTGCGCAAGCTGCGCCATCCGACGCGAAGCGAGCATCTGCGCTCCTTCCTCGACGAGTGATGACAAACCCCGGCCCAGGCCGGGGTTTTTCTTTTCCGGCGAACGGCGCTTTTCAGCCTTTGCCCACTACCCCGCCGCTGAAATGCCCGTCTACACTCGAATCAATCCACCTGTGTGACGAGGCCGTTATGCCCCGAATGCCGGCCCTTCTGTTGGCTCTCCTGCTCGTCTGGAGTGCAACTGCCGGCGCCTTGACCCTGACTGAGGAAGAACAAGCCTGGCTCAGCGCACACCCGCAGCTGCGCCTGGGCGTCGATGCATCCTGGCCACCTTTTGAATACCGGGACCAGGACGGTCGCTACCAGGGATTGGCCGCCGACTACATTGCCCTTATCCAGGACCGCCTGGACGTGCAGTTCAAGCCGATCGAGCCGATCAGCTGGACTGCCGTACTCGAGCAGGCCCGGCAGAACAAGCTCGACCTGCTGCCCGGTATCATGTCGACCCCAGAGCGCCAGAGCTTTCTGGCCTTCACCCGCCCGTACCTGGATTTTCCGATCGTCATCCTCGCCCATGATGGCGGGCCGCAACCACGGACCATCAAGGACCTCTACGGCCTGAAGATCGCCGTGGTGGAAAACTACGCGCCCCACGAGCTGTTGCGCACCCACCACCCGGACCTCAACCTGGTGGCCCTGCCCAATGTCAGCTCGGCGCTGCAGGCCCTGGCCACCGATGAAGTGGACGCCGTGGTGGGCGACCTTGCCTCGAGCATCTGGAGCCTGCGTCAGCTCAAGCTCGAAGGCCTGTACGTCAGCGGCGAAACGCCCTACCGCTATCAGCTGGCCATGGCAGTGCCACGGGAACAGAAGATCCTCGTCGGCATTCTCGACAAGGTCATGGCCGACATGAGCCCCGGCGAAATCAGCAATATCCAGGAGCGCTGGGTCGGCAAAGTGCTTGACCACCGCACGCTGTGGTACGACCTGCTGATCTACGGCCTGCCCGCCCTGCTGCTGATGATCGCCATCCTTGCTGCGGTGATCCGCGTCAACCGCCGCCTGAGCTCGGAGATTTCCCGGCGCATCGCCCTTGAGCAAGAACTGCGCAGCAGCGAATACCACTACCGCGGCCTGGTCGAAAGCCTTTCGGCCATTGCCTGGGAAGCCGACGCCAACGACTTCACCTACAGCTACGTCTCGCCCCATGCCGAAGACCTGCTCGGCTACCCGTTGAACCAGTGGCTGCGCCCGGGCTTCTGGCACAGCATCATCCACCCCGACGACGCCCTCTGGGCCCAGGCCTATTGCGACAGCGAAACCGCCGCCGGCCGCGATCACAGCCTTGATTACCGCGTAATCCGCGCCGACGGCCGCAGCCTGTGGGTGCGCGATATCGTCAGCCTCATCGAACACGGGCACAAACCAGTGATGCGCGGGCTGATGATCGACATCAGCGAAACCAAGAACGCCGAAGAAGCCCTGCGCCTGTCGGAGCAGAAGTTCGCCTCGGTGTTTCAGCAGTGCCCGGATATCCTGGTGATCGCCCGGATGAGCGACGGCTGCCTGCTGGAAGTCAACGAGGCCTTTGAAGAACAGATCGGCCTGAGCCCGGCGCAAGTGCTGGGCCGCACCGCCACCGAGCTGAACATCTGGGGCATCGACGGCGTTGGCCCGGACCTGCTCAAGCGCTTGCAGGCAGGCAGCATCCGCAACCTGGAAATGCTCTTCCGGCGCAGCAACGGCCAGCTGTTCACCGGCCTGACTTCCGCCGAGACCTTCCAGCTCGACAGCACGCCGGCGCTGGTAGTGGCAGTACGCGACATCAGCCAGCTGAAAGAAACCCAGGAGCAGCTGCAGACCTCCGAAGAGAAGTTCGCCAAGGCCTTCCACGCCTCCCCCGACGGCCTGTTGCTGTCGCGCCAGAGTGACGGTTTGCTGATCGAAGTAAACGAAGGCTTCTGCCGCCTGACCGGCTACGACACCCACATGTCGCTGGACCACACCTCGCTGGACCTGGGTATCTGGGTCGACCTCAACGAGCGCCGGCGGCTGCTGGACATGCTCCAGCGCGACGGCTTCGTGCGTGATTTCAGCTGCCATATCCGCCGCAGCGACGGCCAGATCCGCCTCTGCGAACTGTCAGCCAGGCCGCTGCCGATTGCCGGGGTCGATTGCATGCTGACCATCGCCCGCGACATCACCGAGCGCCATCTGATGCAGGAAAAACTGCAACTGGCCGCCACCGTATTCGAGAACACCGCCGAAGGCGTGTTGATCACCGACATCGACCAGCGCATCAGTGCGGTCAACCGCGCCTTCAGCGAAATCACCGGCTACAGCGAGTTTGAAGCGCTGGGTCAGACCCCACGGCTGCTCGCCTCCGGCCAGCACGATAGCGCCTTCTATGTGGCCATGTGGCACCAACTGACGGCCGAGGGCCATTGGCAGGGCGAAATCCACAACCGGCGCAAGAACGGCGAGGTTTACCCCAGTTGGCTGACCATCAGCGCGGTGCGCAACAGCGAGCGCGCCATCACCCACTTTGTCGCGGTGTTCGCCGATATCTCCAGCCTCAAGCACGCCCAGGCCAAGCTCGATTACCAGGCCCATCACGACCCGCTGACCGGCCTGCCCAATCGCACCCTGTTCGAAAGCCGCCTGCAGGCCGCGCTCAACTGTTCCCAGGCCTCCAAGCGCCAGGGCGCGGTGCTGTTTCTCGATCTCGATCGCTTCAAGCACATCAACGACAGCCTCGGCCATCCGGTCGGCGACCTGTTGCTTAAAGGCATCGCCCAGCGGCTCAAGGAACAGGTGCGCGACATCGATACCGTCGCACGCCTGGGCGGCGACGAGTTCATCATCCTCCTGCCCGGCCTGCACCAGCCCAGTGATGCCGAGCACATCGCGCACAAACTGCTGGCCTGCTTCGGCGCACCGTTCCAGGCTGGCGAACATGAGTTCTTCACCAGCGCCAGCATCGGCACCAGCCTTTATCCACAGGACGGCACCGACGTCGCCTCGCTGATCCGCAACGCCGACGCCGCCATGTACCGCTCCAAGGCCAAGGGGCGCAACCGGGTCGAGTCCTACACCCGCGACCTCACCGCCCAGGCCAGCGAGCGCATCGCTCTGGAGCACGAACTGCGCCGGGCCATCGAGCGCAATGAACTGAGCCTGTGCTACCAGCCCAAGTTCAGCCTCAAGACCCAGAGCCTGGTCGGCGCCGAAGCGCTGATCCGCTGGACCAACCCGACGTTCGGCGACGTCCCGCCGGAGCACTTCATTGCACTGGCCGAAGAGAACGGCATGATCCTGCAACTGGGCGACTGGGTACTGGAACAAGCCTGCCGGCAAATGCAGGTCTGGAAGCATAACTACCTGGCGTTCGGCCCGTTGTCGGTCAACCTCGCCGGCGCTCAGTTGCGCCAGCCAAGCCTGGTCAAACGCATCGAACAACTGCTCAAGACCCACCAGCTCAAGGCCGGCGACCTGCAGTTGGAAATCACCGAGAACTTCATCATGAGCCAGGCCGAAGAAGCCCTGGCCATCCTCCATCAACTCAAGCACCTGGGCGTGCAACTGGCGATCGACGACTTCGGCACCGGCTACTCGTCGCTGAGCTACCTCAAGCGCCTGCCGCTGGATATCCTCAAGATCGACCAGTCGTTCATCCGCGGCCTGCCCGACGACCCCCACGACGCGGCCATTGCCCGCGCCATCATTGCCCTGGGCCGCAGCATGCAACTGACCATCATCGCCGAAGGGGTGGAAAGCCAGGCTCAGCAGCAGTTCCTCGCTGCCGAAGGCTGCGAGCAGATCCAGGGCTACATCGTCAGCCTGCCGCTGCCGCCCGAAGAATTTGCCGCGAGTTTCCTTCGCATAGCACTTTCAGATCTTTCGGATAGCACAGCCCGGAAACCCTCGTTATAATCCGCGTCCACTGGGGCCTATAGCTCAGTTGGTTAGAGCAGGGGACTCATAATCCCTTGGTCGCAGGTTCGAGTCCTGCTGGGCCCACCAAATAAAAAACCGCGCATGGCGCGGTTTTTGTCTTTTCCAGCCACTCTCGATTCACAAACTTCGGCGTTCCAACGTCCACAAACTGTCCACATCAACGCCCACCATGGTCGGCCACTTTCGCCAATGCAGGGGCCCAGACTGGCGTACTGGAGGACAGTTCAAACCACTTACGCTTGAGCCAGCAACAACAAAACCGCCAGTCCGGCGGGTCTGTTACTCATGTTCTTACGTTGGGGGACGTTTCTTGCAGTACGCGCAACGCTGCTGACGCCAGGAACCCCGAACGGCTTTTCTGTTCTGGGTGATTCTTCACATAGTTGTCGATGCGTTGCAGCAGAAACTCCGGCAGAGATGCATTGAACCGTACCGACTTACCCAAGTATGGGGTCACGTCGAAATCAACGACCGCCCACACACCACCCGCATAATCGGGATTGCCCATATGAGCATCAATAGCCTGGCCCTGAGGCAATGGCTCTTCATCGGTGACCAGTGATTCGAAATGCAGGGCCAGCGCCTCCTGGACGTTGTCCAATGCTTCCTCGACGGTCTCGCCTGCAGAGAAGCAGCCCGCGACGTCCGGTACCGTTACGCCATAGTCAGATTCAGGGTCTTTGTGGATGACCACTGGAAACTTCATTCATTGCTCCTTGAGCAGAGACGAGAGCCCCTCGGGCGACCGTCCCCGGTCTAGCTGAGTTACCGGCCTCACTTGAGGCCGGCGGTCTTCAGTATGTTGTTCAGGGTTCCTTTTGGAATATCGCTCTTGGGGTGGGGCACTGTGACCCTGCCGGATTTGGTTGGATGCTTGAACTGGTGGTGACTGCCCTTCGCTCCGACATCATACACACCATACACACTTATTGGTTTTCCAGGGCGCACTGACCAGAGTTGCAACTAAAATTGCTAAGAACGAAAAAATCCTCATGAAAACTCACTGTGCCCGCTGTCAGTTGCGCAATTCTGCCGCCCACAAGCCCGGGGTCTTGCCGTAGTGGCGCTGGAACAAGGCGATGAACGCCGACACCGAGTCGTAGCCCAGCTCATTGGCCAGCGCCGTGACGCTCATGCCTTGCGCCAGCAACGGCAAGGCCGCCAACAGGCGCAAGCGTTGGCGCCATTCCCTGAACGACAACTGCGTCTGGGCCTGGAACAACCGCACCAGGGTGCGCCGCGAAGCCCCCACCTGCTGCGCCCAGTCTTCAATGCTGCGGTTGTCGGCCGGGTTGGCCTGCAAGGCTTCGCTGATTCGGCGCAGGCGCGGATCACTGGGCAGCGGCAGGCCGAACGGCGCTTCGGGCAGTTCGCGCAACTCATCGACCAGCACCTGCAACAGCCGCGCCTGGGCGCCTTGGGCAGGGTATTGCGGTGCAAAGCTGTTGGCCTTGGCGATCAGCTCGCGTACCAGCGGCGTGACTTGCACCACACCGCAAGGACGCTGGTAGCCATTGAGCAGCGAGTCATCCAGGTACAGCCCGCGAAACTCGATGGTCTGGTCGCTGTAGGCGGTGTGCTCGACCCCCGCCGGTATCCACAACGCACATTGCGGCGGCAGCAGGTAGCTGTGCTGCTCGGTGACCACTTGCATGATCCCGGCGCTGGCGTAGGTGAACTGCACCCAGGGGTGTCTGTGCAATTGCACGCGATGGCCGGCCGGAATGGCAAACATGCGCCGGTAAACCGGCCCCGGCAGTTGCTGGAAGTCCGGCAACGGCGGTACTTCACTGCTTTGTCTCATTGGCGGCAATGCCTGTCTCCTTTGCTCAAGTGAGCCGACGAAGGCCGATGGTAGCCTGCGCCCCGCTTCGTTGAACAACCCAAGGAGAGACCGATGAGCAGCCATGTGCGTGAAAACCGTTTGAGCGTGCCCGCCATCCAGCAACGCAAGGGCGCTGGCAACCTGGTGGTGCTGACCGCCTACAGCATGCCGATGGCGCGTTGGGTAGATGCCGAAGCCGACGTGATTATCGTCGGCGACTCGGTGGGCATGGTGCTATATGGCCTGCCCAGCACTTTGGGAGTCAGCCTGGAGATGATGATTGCCCATGGCCAGGCAGTGATGCGCGGCTCCCAGCGCGCTTGCGTGGTCATCGACCTGCCCTTTGGCAGCTATCAGGCTTCACCCGAACAGGCCTTCCTCAGCGCCGCCCGGCTGCTGCGCGAGACAGGTGCCCAGGGCGTCAAGCTTGAGGGCGGTGAAGAGCTGGCCGAGACCGTGGAATTCCTCACCCGCCGTGGGATTCCGGTCATGGCCCATGTCGGCCTGATGCCGCAACAGGTCAACTGCCTGGGAGGTTTCAAGGCCCAGGGCCGCGACGACCAGGGCGCCGCCAAAGTGCGCCAGGACGCCCTGGCCATGCAGGCCGCCGGTGCCTTTTCGGTGGTGCTCGAAGGCATCGCCGAACCCCTGGCACGCCGCGTGAGCGAAGAGCTGACAATCCCCACCATCGGCATCGGCGCTTCGCCTGCCTGTGATGGCCAGGTGCTGGTCACCGAGGACCTGCTGGGCTTGTTCGGTGAATACCTACCGCGCTTCGTCAAACGCTTTGCCGACCTTCAGCCGCAGATTGCCCAGGCATTGGCCGCCTATGCCCGGGAAGTACGCGACGGCAGCTTCCCCCAGGCCGAGCACTGCTTCAAGGCGCGCTGAGCACAGACGCCTTGCCCCAGGGTGAGGGCAATGGATAGGCTATCGCGCTTATTCCATGAGCCGCGCAAAGCGGCTCTTGCCAGAGAGTGCCCATGTCCGACAGCCGCCCCGTCGCCCTCGACGAAATCGATCGCCAGCTGATCTCGCTGCTGCAGATCAACGCCCGTGAAAGCGTCGCCACGCTCGCCCGGCAACTGGGTATCGCGCGCACCACGGTAACTTCGCGCCTGGCCCGTCTGGAAAAGACCAAGGTCATCAGCGGCTACGGCGTGCGCCTGGGTCAGCGCCTGATCGATGGTGGCCTGCAGGCCTATGTCGGGATCAAGGTACAACCGCGTTCGGGCAAGGACGTGGTGCGGCGCCTGAGCGCCATGGGCCAGGTGCAACAGTTGTGCGCGGTCAGCGGCGAATTCGACTACGTCGCCTGGCTGCGCAGCGACTCGCCCGAGCAACTGGACCAGTTGCTCGACCAGATCGGCAGCGTTGAAGGCGTGGAAAAAACCACCACCTCGATCATCCTCAGCAGCAAGGTGGATCGCGGGCAGCCGGTTTGACACACCAGGCAATCATCCCCCCGGATGCATAGCGGCGGCACGTATAGGCTGGTTACAGGCCCGTCGCTTGACGGCAAGGCTTGATAATCACAAACTATACGCAGGTAACGTACAAAGCATGGACGCACTTTTCGTCGAACTACCGGCCTTTGCGCGCTATCGCAGTGACTACCTGGATGACGAGGCGATGAGGGCCTTGCAGCTCGTATTGCTGCTCAATCCTCAGGCCGGCTCAGTCATCCAGGGGACCGGGGGCTTGCGCAAAGTTCGCTTTGCTGATGATCAGCGGCACAAGGGCAAGCGCGGTGGAATCCGAGTCATCTATTACTGGTGGAGCAACGGCCAACAGTTCTGGCTGTTCACCTTGTACGGCAAGGATCAACTGGACGACCTGAGCCCTGCGCAACGCCATTCGCTCAAACAGATGCTCGATCTGCAAATCGAAGCGAGGAGATAAAATGAAACGCGATGTTTTTTCCGAACTGAACGAAGGCTTCGATGCCCTTGCCCAGGAGCGTCAGGGCAAACTGACCCTGCGCTCGCATAAAGTACAGCTCGCCGAGTTGATGGACGTCTCGGCCGAAGAGCTTGTGGCTATTCGCGAACGCTTGAACATGTCTCGCGCGGTATTTGCCATGTACCTGCGCACCAATGCCCGCACCCTGGAAAACTGGGAACAGGGCCGGGCCCGCCCCAATGCCCAGGCAATGACGCTGATTCGCCTGGTAGAAAAATTCCCTGAAACCGTGGAGCACCTGGCTGCGCTGGCCTGACTCGTCATTTAGTCAATCAGTATCGTCAAAATGACTTACATAAAATCATAACGACGACACTCTGCATCTTAATTACGTAATCCCCGCCCCCTAAAATGACCGCCAGTGTTTTTTCTATACTCAAGCTCCGCACCCCGCGCAGCGCCTGGCAAGGTCACTTATGAACAAGAACAATCGTCACCCCGCCGACGGCAAGAAACCCATCACCATTTTCGGCCCGGATTTTCCTTTTGCCTTTGACGACTGGATCGAGCACCCGGCCGGCCTGGGTAGCATCCCGGCGGCGCGCCATGGAGAGGAAGTGGCGATTGTCGGTGCCGGTATCGCCGGGCTGGTGGCGGCCTACGAGTTGATGAAGCTGGGCCTCAAGCCTGTGGTCTACGAAGCTTCGAAAATGGGTGGGCGCCTGCGCTCGCAAGCCTTCGAAGGCAGTGACGGGATCATCGCCGAGCTGGGTGGCATGCGCTTTCCGGTGTCGTCGACGGCGTTCTACCACTATGTCGACAAGCTCGGCCTTGAAACCAAGCCCTTCCCCAACCCGCTGACCCCGGCCTCGGGCAGCACAGTGATCGACCTCGAAGGCCAGACCCACTACGCGGAAAAACTCTCCGATTTGCCCAAGTTGTTCCAGGAGGTTGCCGACGCCTGGGCCGATGCCCTGGAAGACGGCGCCCGCTTCGGCGACATCCAGCAAGCCATCCGCGACCGCGATGTGCCGCGCCTCAAGGAGCTGTGGAACACCCTGGTACCGCTGTGGGACGACCGCACCTTCTACGACTTCGTCGCCACCTCAAAAGCCTTCGCCAAGCTCAGCTTCCTGCACCGCGAGGTGTTCGGCCAGGTCGGTTTCGGCACCGGTGGCTGGGACTCGGACTTCCCCAACTCGATGCTGGAAATCTTCCGCGTGGTGATGACCAACTGCGACGATCACCAGCACCTGGTAGTTGGCGGCGTCGAGCAGGTGCCGCTGGGCATCTGGCGCCACGTGCCGGAGCGTTGCGCGCACTGGCCGGCCGGCACCAGCCTCAGCTCGCTACACCGCGGCGCGCCACGTGCCGGGGTGAAAAGCATTGCCCGCGACAGCGACGGGCGCCTGGCGGTAACCGACACCTGGGGCGACACCCGCCACTACGCCGCGGTGCTGACCACCTGCCAGAGCTGGCTGCTGACCACCCAGATCGAGTGCGAAGAATCGCTGTTCTCGCAGAAGATGTGGATGGCCCTGGACCGCACCCGCTACATGCAGTCGTCGAAGACCTTCGTCATGGTCGACCGGCCGTTCTGGAAGGACAAGGATCCAGATACCGGCCGCGACCTGATGAGCATGACCCTGACCGACCGCCTGACCCGCGGCACCTACCTGTTCGACAACGGCGACGACAAGCCGGGGGTGATCTGCCTGTCGTACTCGTGGATGAGCGATGCGCTGAAAATGCTCCCGCACCCAGTGGAAAAGCGCGTCAAGCTGGCCCTCGATGCGCTGAAGAAGATCTACCCGAAAGTCGATATCGCCGGGCACATCATCGGCGACCCGATCACCGTGTCGTGGGAAGCCGACCCGCACTTCCTCGGCGCCTTCAAGGGCGCCCTGCCCGGCCATTACCGCTACAACCAGCGCATGTACGCGCACTTCATGCAGCAGGACATGCCGGCCGAGCAGCGCGGTATCTTCATTGCCGGTGACGATGTGTCGTGGACCCCGGCCTGGGTCGAAGGCGCGGTGCAAACGTCGCTCAATGCAGTGTGGGGTATCATCAATCACTTCGGTGGCCAGACCCACCCGGACAACCCAGGCCCGGGCGACGTGTTCAATGAAATCGGCCCGATCGCCCTGGCCGACTGACGGGAGAATCGCCATGCGCATCGCCCTGTTCCAAGGCGAACCGCAACCGCTGGACCTGTCCGGCAACCTCGAGCGCCTGCACCAGCAGGCGCAACTGGCCGCTGCCCGCGGCGCCGAACTGCTGGTATGCCCGGAGATGTTCCTCAGCGGCTACAACATCGGCAGCGAAGCCGTCGCGCGCCTGGCCGAAGCCGAAGACGGCCCCTCGGCCATGGCCGTGGTGGAGATCGCCCAGAGCAACCGCATCGCCATTGCCTACGGCTACCCGGAACTGGCCGAGGACGGGCAGATCTTCAACAGCGTGCAGTTGATCGACGCCCACGGCAGCAGCCTGTGCAACTACCGCAAGACCCACCTGTTCGGTGGCCTCGACCGGGCGATGTTCAGCCCGGGGCCCGATCACTTTCCGGTGGTCGAGCTCAACGGCTGGCGCCTGGGCTTTTTGATCTGCTACGACATCGAGTTCCCGGAAAACGCCCGGCGCCTGGCCCTGGCCGGTGCCGAACTGATCCTGGTGCCGACGGCGAACATGGTGCCCTTCGACTTCATTGCCCAGGTCACCGTGCGCGCCCGCGCCTACGAGAACCAGTGCTACCTGGCGTACGCCAACTACTGCGGCAGCGAAGGCGAAATCCACTACTGCGGGCAGAGCAGCATCGTCGGCCCGGATGGCAGCATCCTGGCCATGGCCGGTCGTGACAGCGCGCTGCTGAGCGCCGACCTCGACCTGCAGCGAGTGCAGCAAGGGCGGGCCAACAACCCTTACCTGCACGACCTGCGCCCCGAGCTCTACAGCACGCCGCGGCAATAATCCGCTAGCATGACGGTTCGCCTGTACCCGGAGTCGTCATGCCCAGCGCCCTGCACAACCTGACCCTCGCCAATGGCCTGCAGGTCACCCTGCGCCATGCACCGCAGCTAAAACGCTGCGCGGCGGCTGTGCGGGTAGCGGCCGGCAGCCATGACGCGCCACCGGCGTGGCCGGGGCTGGCACACTTTCTCGAGCATCTGTTCTTCCTCGGCAATCAACGCTTCGCCCTGGACGACGGCCTGATGCGCTATGTGCAGCACCACGGCGGGCAGGTCAACGCCAGCACCCGTGAACGCAGCACCGAGTTCTTTTTCGAAGTACCGCCCGCAGCTTTTGCCGGGGGGCTTGAGCGACTGTGCCAGATGCTCGCACAGCCGCAGTTCGACCTTGAGCGGCAAGTGCGCGAACGGGAAGTGATCCATGCCGAGTTCATTGCCTGGTCGCGCAATCCACAAGCGCAGCACCAGTTTGCCTTGCTTCAGGCTGCGGGCAGCGAACATCCGCTGAGCGCGTTCCAGGCTGGTAACCGCTACAGCCTGCAGGTTCAAAATCCGGCGTTCCAGGCGGCGTTGCGCGGCTTTCACCAGCGCTTCTACCAGGCCGGGCAAATCACCTTGAGCCTGAGCGGGCCACAAAGCCTCGACGAACTGCAGGCGTTGGCGAATCGCTTCGGCCAGGTGTTCAGTCGCGGGGCAAAAGTGCAGCAATCGCTACCACCGAGCTTCTATAGCCGGGCTGCGCTGTTGATGCACAACGAACGGCAACTGGATGTGCTGTACCCGTGCGAGCAACTCCCCACAGGTTTTGAGCAGGCAGTCGATTTTCTCGCTACCTGGCTGAGCGACATCCGGCCCGGCGGCTTGCCGGCGACCTTGCGCGAGCGGGGCTGGCTGGCGCACTTCGCGTTTTCCTCGCTGTACAGCTTTGCCGGCCAGACGCTGCTGCATGCGGGCTTCAAGCTCAACGACACGGCTGATGCCACGCAGGTCCAGGCGCTGTTGACTGACTGGCTGGTGTTTTTCCGCACGGCGGACCTGAGCAGCATCAATCAGGAATACGCCCGCTTGCAGCGTTGTCGCGAACTTGCCGCCAGCGCGCTGGAGCTGGCACGCCAGGACAGCACCGGGCAACGCTTCCACGCGCTGGACGCGCAAGGCTTGGCTGCGCTTGAGCAATTGCTCGAAACAATGCTCGCCGGCCAGGTTAAAACGCCTACCCACGCCTGGCAGTTGCCCGCTGCAAATCCGTTGCTGAGCGTGAAGGCGCAGCCCCTCTCGGTCAGCGCCGTTCCCGAAGGCCTGACTGTCTCTCCCCTGCTACCGCCGTCGCGCGAGCATGGTGTGGTCTACCTGCGCTGGCAGCTCACCTCAGCCTTGCGTGGGCGCCTGTGGCAGGTACTTGATCGGGCGCTGCAAGCGCTGCGTGAACAGGCCGCGCAGGCTGGGGTGCAAGTGCAATTGAGCGCCTGCGACAAATACTGGCAGTTGCGCTGCGCCGGCAATGGCACCGTGGTGGGCGCAGTGATTGAACAGGCATTGGCCATCCTGCGGCAGCCGCCCAGCCAGAGCTGGACAACTGGCGCTGCCGAGCAGCCCGATACCATGCCGATCCGCGCGCTGCTCAGGCAGTTGCCGGAGCAACTACTAGGCCGCCGCGTCGACGAGCCCTTGCCGGCCTGCATAATCAGCCAGAGCGATCTGGATGCGTTGTGGGAGCATTCAACCTGGACTGGACTTTCGACCGGCTTCAGTGCCAGCCAGCAATCGCTGCTGAACCAGGCCCTAAGCGCAATGCCAGGGTGCGCTGGCAGGCATCTGCCGACCACAATCGAACCTGTGCGGCGCTGGCAAACGCTACCGCCAGCGGCCAGTGAACAGGCCTTGCTGCTGTTCTGCCCGATCGAGGACCAAGCCGCAGGCCGGCTGTTTGCCCAGCAGCTACAAGGGCCTTTCTATCAGCGCCTGCGGGTCGAACTGAACCTGGGCTACGCGGTATTCAGCGCCTTCCGACAGATCGAGGGCTGCAACGGCCTGCTGCTTGGCGTGCAGTCGCCATCGGCCAGCCATACCGAGATCATCGGGCACATCCAGGCATTGCTCGATAACCTGCCCGTCACACTGAGCTGCAACCCTGCAGATAAACAGGCCCTCGCCGCCCAGTTCGACGAAGCGACGATGACCAACAACGAGGTGGCCGAATGGGCCTGGCAGGCGCATCTGGCCGGCCATCGCCAGCCGCAGTTGAGCGATCTGCAAGCGGCGATCCTGGCGCTCGAAACGCCGCAACTGCAGCACCTGGCCCGCCAGGTAAGCCAGGCCGAACACGGCTGGCTGTGCCTGGCCAACGGCCCGGTGCCCAGCGAAAACTGGCACTGATGCAGGCGATTCTTACCGTCCCGGTAATGGCGTTTATCTTAGATTTAACCATTCGGTTCGTATTTTTTTAGTAAGATAGCGCAATCTTGGCTATGGAACCCCTCACCTGGAGGGTGGACTAAATAAGTAGCTGACAACCCCCAGACCTATCCGGAAGGAGTAATCCCATGTGGACCAAACCTGCTTACACTGACCTGCGTATCGGCTTTGAAGTGACCATGTATTTCGCAAGCCGCTGAACCTGCTTGCGGTACAACGCCTCGGCCCGCCGGGGCGTTTTTATTTCAGGACGCGGCAGGAGTGGCCATGTACATCCAGATTCTAGGTTCCGCCGCCGGTGGCGGTTTTCCCCAGTGGAACTGCAACTGCGCCAACTGCAAAGGCTTTCGCGACGGCAGCCTGCGCGCGACGGCGCGCACCCAGTCATCGATTGCCCTGTCTGACGACGGTATCCACTGGGTGCTGTGCAACGCCTCGCCGGACATCCGCGCACAGCTGCAAAGCTTTGCCCCGATGCAGCCGGCCCGGGCCCTGCGCGACACCGGCATCAATGCCATCGTCCTGCTCGACAGCCAGATCGACCACACCACCGGCCTGCTCAGCCTGCGCGAAGGCTGCCCGCACCAGGTCTGGTGCACCGACATGGTCCATCAGGACCTGAGCACTGGTTTCCCGCTGTTCACCATGCTCAGCCACTGGAACGGTGGCCTGCAGTGGCAGCGCATCGAGCTCGAAGGCAGCTTCGTCATCGATGCCTGTCCGAACCTGCGCTTCACCCCCTTCCCACTGCGTAGCGCCGCACCGCCCTACTCTCCGCACCGCTTCGACCCACACCCGGGTGACAACCTCGGGCTGATGGTCGAAGACCTGCGCACCGGCGGCAAGCTGTTCTACGCCCCGGGCCTGGGCCAGGTCGACGGCAAATTGTTGCAGATGATGAGCGACGCCGACTGCCTGCTGGTCGACGGCACCCTCTGGGAGGATGATGAAATGCAGCGCCGCGGTGTCGGCACCCGCACCGGCCGCGAGATGGGCCACCTGGCGCAGAACGGCCCGGGCGGCATGCTCGAGGTACTGGAAGGCTTCCCGCGTCAGCGCAAGGTGCTTATCCACATCAACAACACCAACCCGATTCTCGATGAGGATTCGGCCGAACGCGCCGAATGCGTACGCCGCGGCGTCGAAGTGGCCTTCGACGGCATGAGCATCACCCTCTAGGAGCCGACATGAGCGACGCCAAACCGCTGTCCCCCGCCGAATTCGAACAGGCCCTGCGCGCCAAGGGCGCCTATTACCACATTCATCACCCCTACCATGTGGCGATGTATGAAGGCCGCGCGAGCCGCGAGCAGATCCAGGGCTGGGTGGCCAACCGTTTCTATTACCAGGTCAACATCCCGATGAAAGACGCCGCGATCCTGGCCAACTGCCCGGACCGCGAAATCCGCCGCGAGTGGATTCAGCGCCTGCTCGACCATGACGGCGCCCCTGGCGAAGACGGCGGCATCGAAGCCTGGCTGCGCCTGGGCCAGGCGGTCGGCCTCGATCCGCAGCAGCTGCGTTCCCAGGAACTGGTGCTGCCTGGCGTGCGTTTTGCCGTGGATGCCTACGTCAACTTCGCCCGCCGCGCCAGCTGGCAAGAGGCGGCCAGCAGCTCGCTGACCGAGCTGTTCGCCCCGCAGATCCATCAGTCGCGGCTCGACAGCTGGCCGCAGCACTACCCATGGATCGACCCGGCCGGCTACGAGTACTTCCGCACTCGCCTGGGCCAGGCCCGGCGTGACGTCGAGCATGGGCTGGCAATTACCCTGCAGCACTACACTACAGTTGAAGGGCAGCAGCGCATGCTGGAGATCCTGCAGTTCAAGCTGGACATCCTCTGGAGCATGCTCGATGCCATGAGCATGGCTTACGAACTGAACCGCCCGCCCTATCACAGTGTCACCAGCGAAAGGGTCTGGCACAAAGGAATCGCCCTATGAGTTTTAATCGCGCGCAAGTTCCGGCCTGGCGCCCGGGCTATCGCTTCCAGTACGAGCCGGCGCAAAAGGGCCATGTGCTGTTGTACCCGGAAGGGATGATCAAGCTCAACGACAGCGCTGCGCTGATCGGCGGGCTGATCGACGGCCAGCGCGATGTCGCTGCGATCATCGCCGAGCTGGACAAGCAGTTCCCTGGCGTACCTGAACTTGGTGACGACATCGAGCAGTTCATGGAGGTGGCCCGTGCCGAACACTGGATCAGCCTTGCCTGAATTGCCGGCAAAACCTGACGTCGGCCTGCCGCTGTGGCTGCTCGCCGAGCTGACCTACCGTTGCCCGCTGCAGTGCCCGTACTGCTCCAACCCCCTGGACTTCGCCGCCCAGGGCCAGGAGCTGAGCACCGCGCAGTGGTTCAAGGTGATGGCCGAAGCGCGGGAAATGGGCGCCGCGCAACTGGGCTTTTCCGGCGGTGAGCCGCTGGTGCGCCAGGACCTGGCCGAACTGATCGGCGAGGGCCGGCGCCTGGGTTACTACACCAACCTGATCACCTCCGGCATCGGCCTCACCGAACAGAAGATCGCCACCTTCAAAGAGGCCGGGCTGGACCATATCCAGATCAGCTTCCAGGCCAGCGACGAGCAAGTGAACAACCTGCTGGCCGGCTCGAAGAAGGCCTTCGCGCAAAAGCTGGAAATGGCCCGCGCGGTAAAAGCCCATGGCTACCCGATGGTGCTGAACTTCGTCACCCATCGGCACAACATCGATAAGATCGACCGCATCATCGAGCTGTGCGTGGCCCTGGAAGCCGACTTCGTTGAACTGGCCACTTGTCAGTTCTATGGCTGGGCGCACCTGAACCGCGTCGGCCTGCTGCCGACCCGCGCCCAGCTCGAACGCGCCGAGCGCATCACCAACGAGTACCGGGCCAAACTGCAAGCCGCCGGCAACCCGTGCAAGCTGATCTTCGTCACCCCGGACTATTACGAAGAGCGCCCCAAGGCCTGTATGAACGGCTGGGGCAGCGTGTTCCTCACCGTCACCCCGGACGGCACTGCCCTGCCCTGCCATGGCGCCCGGCAGTTACCGGTGCAGTTTCCCAATGTGCGCGACCACAGCATGCAGCACATCTGGTACGACTCGTTCGGGTTCAATCGCTTTCGCGGTTATGACTGGATGCCCGAGCCGTGCCGTTCCTGCGACGAAAAGGAGAAAGACTTCGGCGGCTGCCGCTGCCAGGCCTTCATGCTCACCGGCGACGCCAGCAATGCCGACCCGGTTTGCGCCAAGTCGGCCGAGCACGGCATCATCCTCAAGGCGCGTGAAGACGCCGAACATGCCCATCAGACCATCGACGAGCTGACCTTCCGTAATGAGCGAAACTCCCGTGTCATTGTCCGCGGCTGAGCGTTTCAGCGCCGAACAGGCGGTCGCCGCCGGTACCGATTTTGCCGAGCTGCGGGTTGCCGCCCAGGGCCTGTTCTGGAACGAGTTTCGCCCCAGCGACGGCGCCTGCCGGATCTGGCACTGGCGCGATGGCCAGGCCCGCTGCCTGACGCCCAATGGTTTCAGCGTGCGCAGCCGGGTGTATGAATACGGTGGCGGCAGCTTCTGCCTGAGCGACGATGGCCTGGTGTTCGTCAACGAGGCCGACCAACAGCTCTATTGCCAGAACCTTGACGGTGGGTTGCCGCAACCCCTGACCGAGGGTCTGAAGCGTTACGGCGACCTGCGCTGGGCCAATGGCCAGGTACTGGCAGTGGAAGAAAGCCATGGCCCGGGGGCGGTCGAGCATCGCCTGGTGGCCATCGCCAAGGGCAGCCGTGAAGTACTGGCCGAAGGCGCCGACTTCTACGCCGCGCCCACCCTCAGCGCCGATAGCTCGCGCCTGGCCTGGATAGAATGGAGCCGCCCCGAGCAACCATGGACCGCAACCCGGTTGCTGTGTTGCCAGCGCCAGGCCAATGGCCGCTGGAGCACACCGCGCTGTATCGCCGGTGAACAAGGCCCGCAACAGTCCCTGCAGCAACCACATTTTGATGCCGGCGGCCGCTTGTATTGCCTGTCCGACCGCAACGGTTATTGGCAACCCTGGGGCGAAACCGTCGCAGGCTGGAGCGCATTGCCGGCCGCCGCTGCCGACCACGCCGGCGCGCCCTGGCAACTGGGCGCCAGCACCTGGCTGGCGCTGGATCAGCAACACTACCTGGCCAGCTGGTTCGAAAACGGCTTCAGTCGTTTAGGCATCTGTCATGCCGACGGTTCGGTAGAAGACTACAGCGCGAACTACAACCGCTTCCGCTGCCTAGACCTCGACGAGCAGCACATCTATGCCATTGCCGCGTCGGCCATCAGCCCACCTGCGGTTATCGCCATCAACCGCCAGAATCATCAGGTGCAAGTGTTGGCAGGCGGTGCCTTGCCGCTGCCGGCCGAACGCATCAGCCGCCCGCAGGCCCTGCGCTACCCCAGTGGCGATGGTTTCGCTCATGGTTTCTTCTACCCGGCCATGAACGGTGAGGCGCAGCCGCCACTGCTGGTGTTCATCCATGGCGGGCCGACCTCGGCCTGCTACCCGGTGCTCGACCCGCGCATCCAGTACTGGGCCCAGCGCGGTTTTGCCGTGGCCGACCTCAATTACCGAGGCAGCAGCAGCTATGGCCGCGACTATCGCCAGGCCCTGCACCTGCGCTGGGGCGAGATTGACGTCGAAGATGCCTGCGCCGTGGTCAGGCACCTGGCCGAACGCAAGCTGATCGACCCCCAGCGCGCGTTCATCCGTGGCGGCAGCGCTGGCGGCTACACCACCCTCTGTGCCCTGGCGTTCCATGATGTATTCCGCGCCGGTGCCAGCCTCTACGGCGTCAGCGACCCGCAGGCGCTGGCCCGCGCCACGCACAAATTCGAAGGCGATTACCTGGACTGGCTGATCGGCGACCCGGTAGCCGACGCCGAACGTTACCAGCAGCGCACGCCGTTGCTGCACGCCGCCAACATCAAGGTGCCGGTGATCTTCTTCCAGGGTGAGCTGGATGCCGTGGTGGTGCCGGAACAGACCCGTTCGATGCTGGATGCATTGAAAGCCAACGGCATTCGCGCCGAAGGGCATTTCTACCCATCGGAGCGTCACGGTTTTCGTACCGCGAGCAACCTGGCGCATGCGCTGGAAGAGGAATGGAAGTTCTATCGGCGGGTGCTGGAGGGCAGTTAGATCGCTATCGCGACCCGACTTGACCCGCGATTGGCCTCACCGCTTGGCGATGATATACACCGCATGCACGATGCCCGGAATGTACCCCAGCAACGTCAGCAGGATGTTCAGCCAGAAGGCGCCGCCGAAGCCGACCTGCAGGAACACGCCCAGCGGCGGCAGGAGAATGGCGATGATGATACGAATAAAATCCATTGGGCAGCTCCCTTCAAAGATGTACTAGAACTGACTCTAGCGCGGCACCAGGGTTCCACTCGTCGGCAACAGACAAAAAAACGCCCCAAGCCAAAAACAACAGGCCCGGGGCGATGCGCAGGAACGCGAGACGGTTCGGAAAATTCGTTAACGCGATGTATTGATCAGGCCGTGGCCTCGCGTCGCTGGTTCTGCTGCGCGGCATGCACGCGGGCAAAGGCCCGGGCCAGGCGCAACAGCATTTCGTCGATGTTGCCCTTGCTCACCGTCAGTGCCGGCGAAAAGCGCAACACGTCGGCTTGCGGGGCATTGAGCAGCAGGCCTTCGTGCAAGGCAGCCTGGACCAGCTCGCCCGCATTGTCTTCGCTCAGTTGCAGCGCCCAGAGCAGCCCCTGGCCACGCACCTCGACCTGGCCATAGCGGCCGGCCAACCGGCTCAGGCCATCGCGCAGGTGCCGCCCGGAATCTTGCACATGCTCGAAGAAGCCCACCTCCAGCACGGTCTGCAATACCGCCAGGCCTGCCGCAGTCATCAGTGCATTGCCATGGTGACTGCCTTCCAGCTCGCCGGGCGCGGCGCAGCAGGCGCTGCCACGGGCCAGCAGGGCCGCCAAGGGCACGCCGCCACCCAGGCCTTTGCCGAGGGTGAGGATATCGGCACGTACGCCGTACAGCTGTTCGGCGAGCATCGCCCCGCAGCGGCCGACGCCGGTCTGCACTTCATCGAGAATCAGCAGGATGCCGAGTTCGCGGCACAGGCGCTCGACGCCCTGCAGGTACGCCTGGGTCGCCGGAATCACCCCGGCTTCGCCCTGGATCGGTTCGAGCATGATCGCCACGGTGCGCGAGTCGACCGCCGCGTGCAGCGCTTCAAGGTCGTTGAACGGCACCTTGCTGAAACCCGGCAGCCCTGGCTCACAACGATTGCACGGCGACGGGTCGGAAGCCGACAACGCGCCCAGGCTGCGGCCATGGCAGCTCTGGCTGGCGGTGATGATGTGGTAGGCGCCATTGCGATGCAACTGGCCCCATTTGCGCGCCAGCTTGATCGCCCCTTCACAGGCTTCGGCGCCGCTGTTGAGCAGATAGGCCTGATCGCTGCCGGTGCTTTCGCACAGTTGGTTGACCAGATTCAACAGGCCGCGATTATGAAAACCGGCACCCGGATTGATCAGCGCCTGGGCCTGGCTGCCCAAGGCTTTGACCAGCACGCTGGGGCTGTGGCCGAGGCTGTTGACTGCACAGCCCTGGGTGAAGTCCAGGTAAGCGTGGCCTTCACTGTCCCATAACCACGAACCCTGGCCGCGAACGAACACCTGGGGCGCTCGCGCTACCGCCGGCATCAGGCATTCCCGCGACAGGTCTTCTACCGGTTGCGCAGCGAGCTTGCGCTCGGCCACGGCGGGAGCCGGGCGGCGCAGGTTGAACAGGTTCATGCGCGCAGCCCCTCGAGCGGCAGACCAAGCAAACGCGCGCTCCAGTCTTCGACCTGACCGGTGCGCATGCGCTTGATGGCGATATCGCGCCAGCGAGACGAGAGGGCCGGACAATCCACCAGCTTTTTCAAACCTGCATGCTCCAGAGGTTCACGGTAAAAAGTGCGTAGCGCCCAGGCCACGGTCAGGCCCGGATAACTGCGTTGAATCAGTTCAAAAGGCTCGTCGGCGCTGACGAAACCAGGCCTGAGCACCCGGTAGAACCAGCCACAGCGGCCACTGTCCTGGGCCTGTTGCGGCAGGTTCGGCAAACCCCAGCGATGGCTCAGGCGATAGCACGGCGAACGCGGCTGGCTGATCTGCAGCAGCGCCCCGCCCCAGCGAAACATATCGCCCAGGCAGACCTGATGTTCATCCAGGCCGTGGGTCGAGAGGTTTTCGCCAAAACCCGGGGCGCACCAGTCGATCTGTGGATAACGTTGCCGCCACCAGGCGTAGTGTTCGGCCGGGTAGTGGTGCAAGGCCCGTTCGGGGCCGGTATGAAAGCGTGGGTCGCCGTGTTCGTCGCTACCCAACCCTTGCGGCCATAACCACAAGCGTCTTGCAACCTCCTGCTTATCGATATCAGTCAACAAGCCATGCCCGAGGTTTTTTGCCTTGCCTATGTAAACGCCATCCACATACACGGTATTCATCGCGCCTTCTGGCCCTGTAAACCTTGTGAATACGGGATAGACTAGGCCTCTTGGAGGCTAACGGCCATTTGGTTTTTCGAGCATTTTTGATAAGTATTACTTATGGATTTTCGCCAACTGCGTTATTTCGTCGCGGTGTATGAAGAGGGCCACGTCGGCCGCGCCGCCGAGCGCCTGTCGCTGTCGCAACCGGCGCTGTCACAGCAGATCCGCCAGCTTGAACAGAACCTCGATGTCAGCCTGTTCGAGCGCGGCAACAAGCGCCTGCTGCCGACCCTGGCCGCGCACACCCTGTACAACCACGCCCTGCCCTTGCTCGATGGCCTGCAGCGGGCCCGTGAGGCCCTGCGCAATTTCAAGGGCCAGTCGTTGCGCACCTTGGCCATCGGCGTGCTGCAAACCGTGCGGCCAAGCCTGGTGCCGCAACTGCTAGACCGGGTGCGCAAGGCGCAGCCGCACCTGGTGGTGCAAATCTATGAGCTGTCGGGGCTGGAGATCGAGCGGCGCCTGCTCAATGGCAGCCTGGACATCGGCATCAGCTACCTGCCGCCGCGCCAGCCCGGCCTGCATGGGCTGTTACTGTACGAAGACGAGCTGCAACTGGTCATCCCCAACACCCACCCCTTGCGCGAATTCAAGAAGGTATCGCTCAAGCAGGCCGCCGAATTGCCGATGCTGCTGCTCGGCGAAGAATTTCAGGTGCGGCAGATCTGGCAGTCGCAACTGGCCAACCTCGGCCGGCGCCCGCAAGTGCAGGCGGAAATGAACAACATGGGCGGGATTCTCGACAGCCTCGCGCACACCTCGCTGGCAACGGTACTGCCCGGGCGCGCCAAGGAAGTGGTCGAAGATGACCAGGACTTGTTGTGGAAGCCATTGAGCGAACCACGGGTGCCGCTGAAGATCGGCCTGGTGTTTCGCGATGCGCAGCGCCAGCAAGCCTCGGTGGAGTTGCTGCGCAACCTGCTGGAAGAAGAAGCCGACCCGCGCCAGATCGGCGTGTCGCCGCTGGATGTACTGGGCTGAGGTCAAATCGCAGGCAAAAGAAAACCCCGCCGAAGCGGGGCTTTGCAGACTGTTTCCCTGACATCCTTTTCGCCCCGCCATCCTGGCAGGAATCCTTCGTGTCCGTGTTCTGTACTTTGCGCTTCCTGCGCTACGTCCATGTGAGAAGATTAACTGTGGATCCAATCTTCCGATAGAGGCGAAAAGTCACCACGTCATGTAAGAGAATGCTTACAAACAACTATTACGCTTAAAACTGCGCCGCATCCAGGAGGTACAGCGACTCGCTACCGGCTTTGACCGAAGCGCTCAGCGAGTGAATCCGCGGCAGCAGACGGGCGAAATAGAAGCGTGCGGTGCCCAGCTTGCTGGCGTAGAAATCGTCCTCGCCTTGCTTGGCCAGGGCGGTCCGGGCCATCAACGCCCACATGTAGGCATAAGCGGTATAGCCAAACGCCTGCAGGTATTCAACAGACGCCGCGCCGATTTCATTCGGGTTGCTCTTGGCCCGGTCGAGCACCCAGGCGGTCAGGTCGTCGAGGTTGTCGAGGGCGGCATTCAGCGGTTTGACGAACTCGCCCAGCTCGCTGCCAGCGCTGGCGGTGAAGTGGCGGATCTCGTCGGCGAACAACTTGTACAGCGCGCCGCCGCTACCAACCACCTTGCGCCCCATCAGGTCGAGGGCCTGGATGCCGTTGGTGCCTTCGTAGATCTGGGTGATGCGCACATCGCGCACCAGCTGCTCCTGGCCCCACTCACGAATGTAACCGTGGCCACCGAACACTTGCTGGCCATGCACCGCCGACTCCAGGCCGAGGTCGGTGAGAAATGCCTTGGCCACCGGCGTCAGCAAGGCCACCAGGTCTTCACCGCGCTTGCGGGTCTGGGCGTCTTCGCTGAACTTGGCGGTATCGAGCTGCATCGCCACATAGGTGGAGAATGCACGACCCCCTTCGTTGAGGGCCTTCATGGTCAGCAGCATGCGCCGCACATCAGGGTGGACGATGATCGGGTCGGCGACCTTGTCCTTGGCTTGCGGGCCGGTTGGCGAGCGGCTCTGCAGGCGGTCGCGGGCATATTCGATGGCGTTCTGGTAGGAGCGCTCGGCCGAGGCCAGGCCCTGGATACCAACGCCCAGGCGCTCGTAGTTCATCATGGTGAACATCGCCGCCAGGCCCTTGTTCGGCTCGCCGACCAGGTAACCGACCGCTTCATCGAAGTTCATCACGCAGGTGGCCGAGGCCTGGATGCCCATCTTGTGCTCGATCGAGCCGCAAGTGGCCGGGTTGCGCGCGCCCAGGCTGCCATCGGCATTGACCAGGACCTTCGGTACCAGGAACAGGGAAATGCCCTTCGGCCCGGCAGGGGCGTCCGGCAACTTGGCCAGCACCAGGTGGATGATGTTCTCGGTGAGGTCGTGCTCGCCACCGGTGATGAAGATCTTCGTGCCGCTGACCTTGTAGCTGCCGTCCGCCTGAGGCTCGGCCTTGGTGCGGATGATGCCCAGGTCGGTGCCGGCGTGCGGCTCGGTCAGGCACATGGAGCCGGCCCAGATACCGGCGTACATGTTCGGCAGGTACTTTGCCTTGAGCTCTTCACTGGCGTGGGCGTTGATCGACAGGCAGGCACCGGCAGTCAGCATCGGGTACAGGCCGAACGCCAGGCTGGACGAGTTGACCATCTCCTCGACCTGGGCCGAGATCACCTTGGGCATGCCCATGCCGCCGTAGGCCGGGTCGCCACCGACGCCCACCCAGCCGCCTTCGGCGTAGGTCTGGTAGGCCTCGATGAAACCGGCGGGGGTGCTCACCGCACCGTTGTCCCAGTGGCAGCCTTCTTCATCGGCGCTGCGGCTCAGCGGCGCGATGCTCTTGCTGGTGACCTTGCCGGCTTCTTCGAGCACCGCCAGCGCGGTTTCTTCGTCGACCACTTCGGCCAGGCCCGGCAACTGCGCCCAGAGCTTGGACACCTCGAAGACTTCATTGAGGACGAAGCGCATATCGCGCAGGGGCGCTTTATAGTCAGCCATGGCTACCTCTCACACTAGAGTCGGGGACGGCCCGCAGGCCGCATCACTGTTATGCAAGCAGTGTAACCGAACAACTTTTGTGACACATAGGGTCATCTGGCGACTGTATAGTCTATTTCGGTCACGCCATGCGTACGGCACCACGCTTGGCCTGTACACCGTAGGCGACGACACAGTTACGCCCGGCACCTTTGGCGCTGTACAAGGCTTGGTCGGCGGACTTGAGTACTTCGTCGGGTGAGCGATGATCGGCCAGACGCTCGCTGACGCCGATACTGATGGTCACCGAAACGCTTGAGGCCGCCGACGCACCGCGGCGCTGGCGCCCTTGCTGGTCGTCCTGGGGGCGGCTGTCCTGATTGCGCAACTGGATGTTGTAGTTGGCGATCACCTCGCGCACGGCCTCAAGGTGCGGCATGCACTCCTCGATGCTCTTGCCGGCGAACACCACGGCAAATTCCTCACCGCCATAGCGATAGGCCCGACCACCGCCGGTAACTTTGGACAGCTTGCTGGCCACCAGGCGCAACACCTGGTCACCGACGTCGTGGCCATGGGTGTCGTTGAATTTCTTGAAGTGGTCGACGTCGGTCATCGCCAGCACATAGTTGCGCCCCAGGCGCTGCATGCGTTCGTTGAGCGCGCGGCGGCCGGGCAAGCCGGTCAGCTCATCGCGGAAGGCCATCTGATAAGCCTCGTGGGACACCGCTGCGGCAATCATCAGCATCACCTGGCTGCACATGATGTTCAGGGTGAACGGCAGGATGAAAGTCTTGGGCAGCATCCAGAAGATACCGATCAGGCCGATCAACTGCGCGGCATGCAACGGCCGTGGCTGGCGCAGGTACTGCACCACCAGCAGGATGAAGGCGCAGAAGAACACCGGGTAGGCCAGCTGGATCAGGCTCATCCACTGGCCGTGCAGCGATGGCCAGCGGATCTCCGCCAGCCAGCTCAGCAGTGCCTGCGGGAAACTCTGCTCCAGGCCCAGGGCGACGCTGCCCACGGCCAGCAGTACGGCGAAGCGCGCGACCATGTCCTGGAACAGGTGGGTACGCTCCTGCCAGGCGCCATACAGGGCAAACATCAGCGGCAACAGCAGGCAAACCAAGTGGAACACCACCGCTGCGTCTTCGCGCACGCGACCGTTGTCGCGGTAGAAGTCGGTCTGGGTGTCGAGGAGAAAGTAGGCGATGTACACCGTGAGCATCAGAAACAGTTCGCGCTGACGACGGTACACGGCGCAATAGGCGCCGCCGAGCAACAGGACCAGAGTAGGCAGGACATTGAACAGTGAGGTGAAAAAGACGCTGAGGTCTCTCACATAAGCGGCCGCGAGCCCCGACACCAGCAAACAGACTGATGGCAGGAAGTGGCTCAGGCGTACAGCGGATAAACGAAACAAGGGTAATCTCCGACCCGGCAGATCAATAATGGCATTGTGCCTTAATGTATCGGCAGCGCACATGAATAGATGAATGCGCTTGGTCGGTGGGAGCGGGCTTGCCCCGCGATAGCATTCTGTCAGCTACCTCACATCGCGGGGCAAGCCCGCTCCCACAGAAAACAAAAGGCAAAAAAAACGCCTGCCGGTGAGGGCAGGCGTTTTTCCTTACAGCCTTTGAATCAGTACGACAGACCGAAGTGCTCTTCGTTCATGTCCATCAGGTTGTTGGCGCCCGACAGCATGGTTGCGACATGGGTGCGGGTACGCGGCAGGATGCGCTGGAAGTAGAAACGCGCGGTCTGCAGCTTGGCGGTGTAGAAGGCTTCTTCAGTGGTGCCGGCAGCCAGCTTCTCGGCAGCCAGGCGCGCCATGTCGGCCCAGAAGTAGGCAAGGCAGGCGTAACCGGAGTACATCAGGTAGTCCACCGAAGCGGCGCCGACTTCTTCGCGGTCTTTCATTGCAGCCATACCGACCTTCATGGTCAGCTCGCCCCACTCTTTGTTCAGCTGGGCCAGCGGTGCGACGAACTCGCTGATCGCCTCGTTGCCTTCGTTGCCCTGGCAGAACTTGTGCACGATCTTGGTGAAGCCCTTGAGCGCTTCGCCCTGGGTCATCAGTACTTTACGGCCGAGCAGGTCCAGCGCCTGGATGCCGGTGGTGCCTTCGTACAGCATCGAGATGCGGCTGTCGCGAACGTTCTGCTCCATGCCCCACTCGGCGATGAAGCCGTGGCCGCCGTAGATCTGTACGCCGTGGTTGGCTGCTTCGAAGCCGACTTCAGTCATGAACGCCTTGGCGATCGGCGTCATGAAGGCCAGCAGTGCGTCGGCCTTCTTCTTCTCTTCTTCGTCCTGGCTGTACTTGACGATGTCCACCTGCTTGGCGGTGAAGTAGACCATGGCGCGGTTGCCTTCGGCGAACGCCTTCATGGTCAGCAGCATGCGACGTACGTCCGGGTGGACGATGATCGGGTCAGCGGCTTTATCCGGCGCTTTCGGGCCAGTCAGCGAGCGCATTTGCAGGCGGTCGCGAGCGTATTTCAGGCCGCCCTGGAACGCCACTTCAGCGTGGGCCAGGCCTTGCAGCGCGGTACCCAGGCGAGCAGTGTTCATGAAGGTGAACATGCAGTTCAGGCCTTTGTTGGCCGGGCCGATCAGGTAGCCGGTAGCGGCGTCGAAGTTCATCACGCAGGTGGCGTTGCCGTGGATGCCCATCTTGTGTTCGATCGAGCCACAGGAAACGGCGTTGCGCTCACCGACAGTGCCTTCGGCGGTCGGCAGGAACTTCGGCACGATGAACAGCGAAATGCCTTTGGTGCCAGCAGGAGCATCGGGCAGGCGGGCCAGGACGATGTGGACGATGTTGTCGGCCATGTCGTGCTCACCGGCCGAGATGAAGATCTTGGTGCCGGTAACTTTGTAGGAACCATCAGCCTGAGGTTCGGCCTTGGTGCGCAGCATGCCCAGGTCGGTACCGCAGTGTGGCTCGGTCAGGCACATGGTGCCGGTCCATTCGCCGGATACCAGCTTGGTCAGGTAGGTCTCCTGCTGCTCGGCGGTGCCGTGCTCGGAGATGGTGTTCATCGCGCCGTGGGACAGGCCAGGGTACATGCCCCACGACCAGTTCGACTCGCCAACCATTTCGCTGACCGCCAGGCCCAGCGACTCAGGCAGGCCCTGACCGCCGTGCTCGACGTCATGGGCCAGGCTCGGCCAGCCACCTTCGACGAACTGCTTGTAGGCTTCCTTGAAGCCGGATGGGGTTTTTACGCCCGACTCGCTCCAGGTGCAGCCTTCAAGGTCACCGACACGGTTCAGCGGGGCCAGTACCTGTTCACAAAACTTGGCGCCTTCCTCGAGGATGGCGTCAACCATGTCCGGGGTGGCGTCCTGGCAAGCCGGCAGGCTCTGATAATGCGCTTCGTAGCCGAGCAGCTCGTCACGAACGAAGCGAATATCACGCAAGGGGGCTTTGTAATCAGGCATAGCGATGAACCTCTGCTGATGAATCCTGGATAGGGAGACCGCGATATACCGACCAGCTCTAGGCGGCTTTCGGTCAAACAGTTGTTTGAAACATACGTTTACGCCGAAAACTTGTCAAGCATCAAGCAGAGGGCAGTTCGGCCATGCCAGACTGCGCGATTGCCCTGGCCAAATACCCCGCAAACGCGCAGCCGAGCGCCGGCCTGCAAGGCCAAGGCGCTGATACATAAAGACTAGTTGAAGGCGCGCAGAGGGCGAGCCGCAGGGGGTCAGGCGTAGGTATCGATCAGGGTGCCGAGCATTTCGTCCGATGCTTTGGCCACTTTGACACCAAGTTCGACCTGATGCTTGCCCAGCGCCATCTCGACGCTGCTGGTGGCCAGGTCCATCTGCTGGCTGCGATCGACCGCACGCAGGCGCTCGGCCTGATAGTCGCTGGACTGGCTGGTGGCGGCACGCTCGACGGTGGTGTTGGCGATCTGGCTGGCGGCCTGATCGACGCGGTTCTGCCCGGCCTGAATGGCGCCGAGCCCTGCGTAGTAGACTGAGTTGCCCGAGATTTCCATGTCGAAACTCCATGACGCTGAAGGCGAACAGCCTCTATTGAAGCAGACTTGCCAACAAAAGGCCCGTTGAAAACACTAATGGCACTGTGCCTTACGATAGACGAGCGTCAGTCCAGCAGGTCCAGTTGCAAGTGCGCGGCCACCGCTTCAGCGCTGACCTGCTTGAGCTTCGGCACCCGCCCGAGGCACGGCGCCGGTAAACGTTCGGCGAGGCTGGCGAGGTTTTCCTCCAGGCGCGAGGTGCGCGGGTCGACGATGTTGGCCACCCAGCCAGCCAGTTGCAGGCCGTCGCGGGCAATGGCTTCAGCCGTCAGCAAGGCGTGGTTGATGCAGCCCAGACGTACGCCGACCACAAGGATCACCGGCAGCTTCAGGGCCACGGCCAGGTCCGACAGATTGGCCTGGTCGGACAGCGGCACGCGCCAGCCGCCAGCACCTTCGATCAGGGTGAAATCAGCGCCTTGGGCCAGCACCTCGCGCATCGGCGTCAACAAGGCCTGCACGCTCAGGGCGATACCGGCCTCACGCGCCGCCAGGTGCGGGGCAATGGCCGGCGCGAAGGCGAACGGGTTGACCTGCTCGTAGGGCAGCTTGAGCGAACTTTCGGCGATCAGCGCCATGGCATCGGCGTTGCGCAGGCCCTTGCTGCTGGCCTCGCAACCGGACGCCACCGGCTTGGCACCGAGGGTGCTCAGGCCGGCCAGGTGCGCGGCGTGCAGCAGGCCGGCGGCGATGGTGGTCTTGCCGACGTCGGTGTCGGTCCCTGCAATGAAATAGGCCGGGTTCATCTCAATCCCCTTCTACCGGCGGCTTTTGCAGTACACCGTAGACCACCTGGTAGGTCGCCGGTAGTCCTTGCGGCTGGCGGAAGCGCTCATAGGCCTGCAACAGCCCCTGCATGCGCGCGCGTCCGGTCAGGCCTGCCGGACGGCCGGGGTTGAGGTTGTGGGCGCCGAGGGCCTTGAGTTCGTGGGTCAGGCTGCGTACATCCGGGTAGTGCAACACATGGGGCCGGGACTGCAGGCTCAGCACCTGCAGCTCACTTTCGCCGCACAGGCGCTGATAGTCCTCAAGGCGCCGGAAGCGATTGACGTGCACCAGGCCATCGACCGCCTGCCAGCTTTCGCGCAGTTCATGCAGGGTGCCGACGCAGAGGCTGGCGAACGCCAGTACGCCACCCGGTTGCAGCACGCGCCGGGCCTCGCTGAGCACGGCACGAAAATCGCCGCACCATTGCACCGCCAGGCTGGTGAAAATCAACTCGACACTGGCGTCGCGCAGCGGCAAGCGCTCGGCATCGCCAGCTACATAATGATGCGCCCCGCCTTGCTCGCGGGCGTGCTCGAGCATGCCTTCGGCGATGTCCACGGCGATACCGGCGGCTTGGGGAAAACGGCTGTTCAGGGCGCGACTGAAGTAGCCGGTGCCACTGCCCAGGTCCAGCCAGCGTTGCGGTTCAAGTGCACCCGGCAACTGCTCAAGCAGCGCAGTACCTACCGCGCGCTGCAGTTCGGCGACGCTGTCGTAGCTGGCGGCGGCGCGGGAGAACGACGCAGCAACCTGGCGTTTATCGGGCAAGGCGCCGGGCAGGCCCGGCAGGGAAAGATCAGTCATCACCACTCTCATGTACAAAGGCCTTGATTGCTGCCGCCAACTCATGAGGTGTTTCCATCACAAAACCATGAGCACTGTCTTCCAGCAGCCCGACTTCCACGTCGGGCAGAATCTCCAGCAACTCGCCGGCGACCTCCGCCGGCACCAGCTCGTCACGCCCGGCAAACAGGTGCAACTGCGGGCCGCCATAAGCTTGCACAGCCTTCCGGGTATCGAGCTGGCCGAGCACCTGCAACCCCGCCACCAGTTCCTCGGGGGCCGGCGCGGGCATGCAGGCGCTGAGCAACCGGGCCAGGCTGCGCGGCTCTTGCGCGCCCTGGCTGCACAGCGAAACAAAGCGCTTGAGGGTGACCTGGGTGTGATAACGGCAGCCCTCAAGGAAGGTCTGGAAGGTATCCACCGCCATACCGTGCGGCCAGCCTGGGCGCGAAACAAAACTGAGGTTGCTGCCCAGGGTGATCAAGCCATGGCAGTCATCGCCTCGGCGAGCAGCGAGCTCTGCGGCGAGCATGCCGCCCAGCGACCAGCCACCCAGCCAGGCATGGCGTGGCAGTTGCCGGTCGAGCTTGTCGAGCCAGTCTTCGGGGTTGCTCGACACCAGGCTGGGCAAGGCCTGGATCTCGACCCGCAAACCGGGGTCGATGGCTCGTAGGGTCGCCACTAGCGGTTGCAAGGCGGAGCTGCCCAGGCCCCAGCCCGGCAACAGGATCAGATGATTACGCATCAGCAGGCTCCAGCAGCGGATAACAGTCAGCCAATGCATTCAACAATAGCTGCACCTGCGCCGCGCTGTGCGCCGCACTCAGGGTCACGCGCAGCCGCGCACTGCCGGTAGGCACCGTGGGTGGGCGGATCGCGGTCACCAGCAGGCCGCGCTCGCGCAGCAGCTGCGACAGGCGCAAAGCGCGCGCGCTGTCGCCGATCAGGATCGGCTGGATTGGCGTGAAGCTGTCCATCAACTGCAGGCCGATCTGCTCGGCGCCGCGGCGAAACTGCTGGATCAACGCCGCCAGGTGCTCACGCCGCCAGTGTTCGCTGCGCAGCAGTTCCAGGCTGCGCAGGGTGGCGCAGGCCAGCGCCGGTGGCTGGCTGGTGGTATAGATGTAGGGCCGGGCGAACTGGATCAGGCATTCGATCAGCTCTTCGCTACCCGCCACGAAAGCACCTGCGGTACCGCAAGCCTTGCCGAGCGTACCGATCAGCACCGGCACCTGCGCCAGTGTCAGGCCGAAATGCTCGACGATGCCGCCGCCGTTGCGTCCCAGAGTGCCCAGGCCATGGGCATCGTCGACCATCAGCCAGGCGTCGCGGGCATTGGCCGCTGCAGCCAGGGCGGGCAGATCGGCCAGGTCGCCGTCCATGCTGAACACCCCGTCAGTCACCACCAGGGTGTTGCCGACGGCCTTGTCCAGGCGGCTGGCCAGGCTCTGGGCATCGTTGTGCAGGTAACGGTTGAAGCGCGCGCCACTGAGCAACCCGGCATCGAGCAGCGAGGCGTGATTGAGGCGGTCTTGCAGCACCGTATCGCCCTGCCCGACCAGTGCGGTCAAGGCACCGAGGTTGGCCATGTAGCCGGTGGTAAACAGCAGTGCTCGCGGCCGCCCGGTGAGTTCGGCCAGGGCTTCTTCGACCGCGTGATGCGGACTGCTGTGGCCGATCACCAGGTGCGAAGCGCCGCCGCCGACACCCCAGCGCTCGGCACCGGCGCGCCAGGCGGCGATCACTTCCGGGTGATTGGCCAGGCCCAGGTAGTCGTTGCTGCAGAACGCCAGCAACGGCTGGCCGTCGACCACCACTTCAGGGCCCTGCGGGCTTTGCAGCAGCGGGCGCTGACGGTACAGGTCAGCCGCGCGGCGTTGTTCGAGCCGCGCGCGAAGATCAAAAGCCATGCGCGCCTCAGGCCGAGGCAGCGTTGTAGAACAGCTCGCTGCTCTTGTGCTCGACCAAGGCCTGCTCGATGGCCGCCTGGTGAACTTCGTCGGCGTGTTCTTCACCGGCTTCGGGCTGGATGCCCAGGCGCGCGAACAGTTGCATGTCCTTGTCGGCTTGCGGGTTGGCGGTGGTCAGCAGTTTCTCGCCGTAGAAGATCGAGTTGGCACCGGCAAAGAAGGCCAGGGCCTGCATCTGCTCGTTCATCGCTTCGCGGCCGGCCGACAGCCGCACGTGGGATTTGGGCATGAGGATACGGGCCACGGCGAGCATGCGGATGAAATCGAACGGGTCAACGTCTTCGGCGTTTTCCAGCGGGGTGCCGGCGACCTTCACCAGCATGTTGATAGGTACCGACTCCGGGTGCTCCGGCAGGTTGGCCAGCTGGATCAGCAACCCGGCGCGGTCGTCCAGCGACTCGCCCATGCCGAGGATGCCACCCGAACAGATTTTCATCCCGGCGTCGCGCACATAGGCCAGGGTCTGCAGGCGATCGCTGTAGGTGCGGGTGGTGATGATGCTGGCGTAAAACTCCGGCGAGGTGTCGAGGTTGTGGTTGTAGTAGTCCAGCCCGGCCTCGGCCAGCGCCTGGGTTTGCTCAAGGTCGAGCTTGCCGAGGGTCATGCAGGTTTCCAGGCCCATGGCCTTGACCCCTTTGACCATCTGCAGCACGTAGGGCATGTCCTTGGCCGACGGATGCTTCCAGGCCGCGCCCATGCAGAAGCGGGTCGAACCAATGGCTTTGGCGCGGGCAGCCTCTTCGAGGACCTTCTGCACTTCCATCAGCTTCTGTTTTTCCAGCCCGGTGTTGTAGTGGCCGGACTGCGGACAATATTTGCAATCTTCCGGACAGGCGCCGGTCTTGATCGACAACAGGGTCGAGACCTGCACGCGGTTGGCGTCGAAATGCGCGCGGTGCACGGTTTGCGCCTGGAACAGCAAGTCATTGAACGGCTGCTGGAACAGGGCTTTGACCTCGGCCAGGGACCAGTCGTGACGTGTTGTTGCAGTTGTGCTGGCGCTCATCGGCGGTTCCTTGTTTAGGCTTGTACAAGCGCCGGCACAGGAAACCCCGCCAGCGCATCACGGATAGCTCGCATAGTTAAGGAAGGCTGATGCACTGTCAACCACAAGTCAAAAACAAGGTTTACAACTGGCTATTTAATAACCATACCTGTCTGCTCTGCAATGAAGCGGCCGAGCAGCCCTACCCTTTGTGTGTCGCCTGCGAAAGCGAACTGCCCTGGCTCGATGAACATTGCCAGGTCTGTGCCCTGCCGCTGCCCATGCACGGTCTGGTTTGCGGCCAGTGCAGCCGGCACCCGCCGGCTTTCTATCGGGTCGAGGCGCCCTGGCACTACGGCTTTCCGGTCGATGCACTGGTCACCCGCTTCAAGCACAACAGCCAGTGGCCGCTGGGCCGCCTGCTGGCACAACTGCTCGGGCGCTGGTTGATCCATCGCTTTGAAGAAGGGCTGCCGCGCCCGGCCTTGTTGCTGCCGGTGCCGTTGGCAAAGCGGCGTTTGCGCCAACGTGGCTACAACCAGGCGGGCATGCTCGGTCACTGGCTGGCGCAGCAACTGGGCATAAGCTGCAGCGAACAGGTGCTTATCCGCACCCTCGATACCCCGGCCCAGCAAGGTCTCAAGGCGCAGGCGCGCAAACGCAACCTGCGCCAGGCCTTCGCCATCCACGACAGCAAGCTGATTGCCGGGCGTCATGTGGCGCTGGTGGATGACGTGCTGACCACTGGCGCTACTGCCCAGGCCTTGGCCAGCCTGCTGCTCAAGGCGGGTGCCCGGCGGGTCGATGTCTACTGCCTGGCACGCACCGCCAAGCCCGGCAGCGCTTGACTTGCACGCGGGGTGCGGGCACTTTCGGGCTGTTTCCTTTCAGGTGCCCGTTACCGCTTATGTCTCTGCCTGCCCTGCTCACCCAGCACATCGTCCGCCGTCCGCAGCGTATTGCCTTGCTGCAACACATTGCCGAACAAGGCTCGATCACCCGTGCGGCGAAAAGCGCCGGCATGAGTTACAAGGCCGCCTGGGATGCCATCGACGAGCTCAACAACCTGGCGGCCAGCCCGCTGGTCGAGCGCAGTGTCGGCGGCCGTGGCGGCGGTGGGGCCAAACTGTCCACCGAAGGCCAGCGGGTGCTGCGCCTGTACCAGCGCTTGCAGGCGCTGCAGGCGCAGATCCTCGAAGCCGCCGAAGACGCCAGCGATCTCGACCTGCTCGGCCGCCTGATGCTGCGCACCAGCGCGCGCAACCAACTGCACGGGCGCATCAGTTCGATCGAGACCCAGGGCCGCTATGACCGCATCAGCCTGACCCTGGCGGGTGATCTGCGCATCGACGCCGAGATCACCCACGACAGCACCGCTCGCCTGGAACTGAGCCCCGGTACCGCCGTCGTCGCCCTGATCAAGGCCGGCTGGCTGGAGTTGCTCGGCCTCGGTGAACAACCTGCGCAGGGCTACAACTGCTTGCCGGTCAAGGTCGATGCCTTGCTTGACGACGCCGAGGGCCCCACCGAAGTGCGCCTGGCCCTGGCCAGCGGGCAAACCCTGTGTGCCTTTGCCGAAGCTCACTGGCTTAAGGATCACCGGGTCGTTGTAGGTAGCGACCTGCAGGTGCAGTTCCAGCCTTCCTACGTACTTCTCGGAACGCCGCTGTAAAACTGCCACAAAACCGTCATGCGCCCTGACTAAGGTGACTGCCAAACCCGCAGGAAGCCTGTCATGCACCTATTAGAAGAACACCAGCCAACCGACCTCGAACAGCTCACCCGTCTCAGCCGCCGGCGCTTTATCGGTGCCGGCGCCCTGTGCGGCGCAGCGTTGTTTCTCGGTGGCAATCTGCTCAGCCGCAGCGTTCTGGCCGCCAGCGTCAGCGCCGGCAACAGCAGCCTGCTGGGCTTTGCCAGCATTCCCGCCGCCAGCGCCGACAGCATCAGCCTGCCGCCAGGCTACAAGGCCCGGGTGCTGATCAGCTGGGGCCAGCCGCTGCACGCCAACGCGCCAGCCTTTGACCCTTCCGGCAATGGCAGTGCCCAGGCCCAGGAACTGCAGTTCGGTGATCACAACGATGGCATGAGCCTGTTCCCCTTCCCCGGCGACGACAACCGCGCGCTGATGGCGATCAACAACGAGTACACCAACTACCGCTACCTGTTCAGCCACGGCGGCAAACCGGCCTCTGCCGAAGAGGTGCACAAGGCCCAGGCCGCTGAAGGGGTGTCGGTAATCGAAGTGCGGCGCGCCGACGGCCAGTGGCAATTCATCCAGGATTCGCCCTACAACCGACGCATCCATGGCAACACGCCCATCAGCCTCAGCGGCCCCGCCGCCGGCGATGCCCTGCTCAGAACCGCGGCCGACAACAGCGGGCGCAAGGTGCTGGGTACCTTCCAGAACTGCGCCAACGGCAAAACCCCCTGGGGCACCTACCTGACCTGCGAAGAGAACTTCACCGACTGCTTCGGCAGCAGCGATCCGGCCCAGGCCTTCGATACCGCGCAGAAGCGTTATGGCGCTTCGGTCAGCGGCAAGGACGTCGACTGGCACCCGCACGACCCGCGCTTTGACCTGGCGAAAAACCCCAACGAACTCAACCGCCATGGCTGGGTGGTCGAGATCGACCCGTTCGATCCGCAATCAACACCGGTCAAGCGCACCGCCCTGGGCCGCTTCAAGCACGAAAATGCCGCCCTCGCCGAGACCGCCGACGGCCGCGCCGTGGTGTACATGGGCGACGACGAGCGAGGCGAGTTCATCTACAAGTTCATCAGCCGCGAGCGCATCGACCACAAGAACGCCAGCGCCAACCGCAACCTGCTGGACCACGGCACCTTGTATGTGGCGCGCTTCGACGATGGTGACCGTACCCCTGACCATCCGCGCGGCAAAGGCCAATGGCTGGAGCTGACCCACGGCAAGCACGGCCTCAACGCCGCCAACGGTTTTGCCAGCCAGGCCCAGGTGTTGATCCATGCACGCCTGGCCGCCAGCCACCTGCAGGCCACCCGCATGGACCGCCCGGAGTGGATCGTGGTCAGCCCCAAGGACGGCCAGGTCTATTGCACCCTGACCAATAACGTCAAACGCGGTGAAGACGGCCAGCCGGTCGGCGGCCCCAACCCGCGCGAGAAGAATGTCTACGGGCAGATCCTGCGCTGGCGCGAATCCGCCGATGACCATGGCGCCATGAGCTTCGACTGGGACCTGTTCGTGGTGGCCGGCAATCCATCCGTGCATGCCGGTGATGCCAAGGCAGGTTCCGCCAACATCACCCCGCAAAACATGTTCAATAGCCCCGATGGCCTGGGCTTCGATGCCGATGGCCGCTTGTGGATACTGACTGACGGCGACTACAGCAACAGCGGTGACTTTGCCGGCATGGGCAACAACCAGATGCTCTGTGCAGATCCTGCCAGTGGCGAGATCCGCCGCTTCATGGTCGGCCCGGTGGCCTGCGAAGTGACCGGCATCGCCTTTGCCCCGGACCAGCGCACGCTGTTCGTCGGTATCCAGCATCCGGGCGAAACCGGCGGTTCGACCTTCCCCGAGCACCTGCCCAACGGCAAGCCGCGCTCGTCGGTGATGGCAATCAGCAGGGCGGATGGTGGGATCGTTGGCGCCCATCTGTAGGAGCGGCGGTGCGACGACTCGACTTGACCCGCGATGACGCCAGTGCAGACGGCACATCAGGTGGTGTCTGCATCGCGGGGCAAGCCCGCTCCCACACGAGCCGGCGATGTGCGATACCATGCAGGAACCTTGCGGCCACCTGCCGCATAGCAGGAGCGAGCATGTCCCACCCCTTTGAAACACTCACCCCCGACCTGGTCCTGGACGCCGTGGAAAGCATTGGCTTTCTCAGCGACGCCCGGGTGCTGGCACTCAACAGCTACGAGAACCGGGTCTACCAGGTGGGCATCGAAGGGGCTGAACCACTGATCGCCAAGTTCTACCGCCCGGACCGCTGGAGCAACGCGGCGATCCTCGAAGAACACAGCTTTACCGCGGAACTCGCCGAATGCGAAGTGCCGGTGGTGGCGCCACTGGTGCACAACGGCGAGACCCTGTTCGAGCACAGCGGCTTTCGCTTCACCCTGTTCCCGCGCCGCGGTGGTCGCGCGCCGGAGCCGGGCAATCTTGATCAGCTGTATCGCCTCGGGCAATTGCTCGGCCGCCTGCACGGGGTTGGCGCTACCCGCCCGTTCGAGCACCGCGAAGCGCTGGCGGTGGATAACTTCGGCCACGCCTCGCTGAACACCCTGCTCGAAGGCAACTTCATCCCTAAAAGCCTGCTGCCGGCTTTCGAATCGGTAGCCCGCGACCTGCTCAAGCGGGTCGAAGCGATCTACGCCAGCACTCCGCACCAGGTCATCCGCCTGCACGGCGACTGCCACCCGGGCAACATGATGTGCCGCGACGAAGTGTTCCACATCGTCGATCTCGACGACTGCCGCACCGGCCCGGCCGTGCAGGACCTGTGGATGATGCTTGCCGGCGAACGCCACGAGCGTCTTGGCCAACTCGCCGAGCTGATGGATGGCTACAACGAGTTCCACGATTTCGACCCGCGCGAGCTGGCGCTGATCGAGCCTCTGCGCGCCCTGCGCCTGTTGCACTACAGTGCCTGGCTGGCCCGGCGCTGGGACGACCCGGCGTTCCCGCGCAGTTTCCCCTGGTTCGGCCAGGAGCGTTACTGGGGCGACCAGATCCTCGCCCTGCGCGAGCAAATGGCGGCGCTGGATGAAGAACCGCTGAAATTGTTCTGAAGCGCGTGCGAGTCTGTCTACAATAGCCCCCTGCTTTTAGATAGCTGCCTAAGCAAGGAATCTGCATGCACGCCGCCAACCCGCGCCGCGGGTACATCCTGGGCCTGAGCGCCTACATCATCTGGGGTTTGTTCCCGCTCTACTTCAAAGCGCTGCAAAGCGTCCCCGCGGTAGAAATCATCGTCCACCGGGTGCTCTGGTCGGCGCTGTTCGGCTCGTTGCTGCTGCTGGTCTGGAAACATCCGGGCTGGTTGCGCGAACTGCGCGAAAACCCCAAGCGCCTGGCAATCCTGGCCCTGAGCGGCTCGCTGATCGCCGGCAACTGGCTGACTTACGTGTGGTCAGTAAACAATGGCCGCATGCTTGAAGCCAGCCTGGGCTACTACATCAACCCGCTGGTCAACGTGCTGCTGGGCATGCTTTTACTCGGTGAACGCCTGCGCCGTTTGCAGTGGGTCGCAGTAGGGCTGGCCGCGCTTGGGGTAGCGCAACAAGTTTGGCAGGTCGGTAGCCTGCCTTGGGTATCCCTGGTACTGGCGCTGAGCTTTGGTTTCTATGGCTTGATCCGCAAACAGGCGCCGGTCGCCGCCCTGCCCGGGCTGGTGGTGGAAACCTGGATGCTGGTGCCGCTGGCCATCGGCTGGATGCTGCTCAACCCCATGGCTCACAGCGCCCAGGCCAGCTTCTATACCAGTAGCGAAGCCTTGTGGCTGATAGCCGCAGGTCCGGTCACCCTGGTGCCGCTGGTGTGCTTCAACGCCGCCGCCCGGCACCTGCCCTACACCACCCTGGGCTTCTTGCAGTACCTGGCGCCAACCCTGGTCCTGCTGCAGGCGGTGTGGTTGTTCGGCGAGCACCTGTCGAGCAGCACTCTGGTGGCCTTCATGTTCATCTGGGCGGGCCTGGCGCTGTACAGCGTCGACGCCTGGCTGAGCCTGCGCCGGCGCAGCTGATCAAAAAACACACAGCCACCTGCAGGCCACGCCAATCGTGGCCTGCAGCGACATCTCCCAAGCTTATCCACAGGCGCATCCCCGATAAACCGGGATAACTAATCCTCGGGGCGCAAGTTCAATTCGACCATCAGGTCGTCGGCCAATGCCTCCAGCTTGCCCTGCAACACCTCCAGCGACAGCGTCAGCGGCACCGCCAGCAAGGCATCGGCATGGAACAGCGGTTCGCTGCTCATCGGCGCCGGTCGCACCTCGGTGGTCAGGCGCTCGACGTTGACGCCCTGCTCGGCCAGCAGCCGGGTAATGTCGCGAACGATACCCGGGCGGTCATTGCCCACCAGCTCCATGGCGATCGGCTTCCAGGTGCAGGACGGCTCAATGCCGCTCTCGGCGATCAGCACACGAATGTCGTGCTTGATCAGGGCCTTCAGCGCCTCGACCAGTTCATCGTAGGACTCGGCCGGCACCGCTATCTTGAGAATGCCGGCAAATTGCCCGGCCATGCGCGACATGCGGCTCTCCAACCAGTTACCGTTATGCTCGGCAATGCATTGAGCGATCCGCTCGACCTGCCCGGCCTTATCGGGGGCGATCACTGTCAATACGAGATGATCCACGCGCTAACCCTCTGCTTTTGACGTTCAGCCCCCGAAATCAAAGGGCGCGCAGAAAGTATAGGCAAGGCGCGGCAACCTGCCGCAGGAGCAGCGATTGACTAATCGTGTACTGTTTCAAGATTTATCTGGAACAATCTGCCGCTTTTTTGAGAACATACGCACTCCCAGCGTGACCCTATGCGACCAATTGGTCGCAGAACGACGTATTTAGTCTGATTTTCACAACCGCAGCGCATCATGTAGTATGCCGCAGCGTGGACTACAAAACGTTGGATCGATGTCTGCCAAGGCGCCTGTGAAAATACGCCAACGCCTGCCAGCCTGTCTGGCAGGCCGCACCCAGCCGCCCACAAGGGCATGTTCTGGTGCCGTGTTTAGAGAAGCGCGCAAGGCTTAAATAGAAGAGCTGAATAGCTGAGCAGAGTGAGGCAAGCAATGACTGAACACGTTCAAGTCGGTGGCCTTCAGGTCGCCAAAGTCCTGTTCGACTTCGTGAACAACGAAGCCATTCCCGGAACCGGCGTCAACGCCGAACAATTCTGGGTAGGTGCGGAAAAGATCATCAACGACCTCGCTCCAAAGAACAAAGCACTGCTGGCCAAACGTGACGCACTGCAGGCGCAGATTGACGCCTGGCACCAGGCGCGCAAAGGCCAGGCTCACGATGCCGTGGCTTACAAGGCCTTCCTTCAGGACATCGGTTACCTGCTGCCAGAAGCTGCAGACTTCCAGGCCTCGACCCAGAACGTCGACGACGAAATCGCCCGCATGGCCGGCCCTCAGCTGGTCGTGCCGGTCATGAATGCCCGCTTTGCCCTGAACGCCTCCAACGCCCGTTGGGGTTCGCTGTACGACGCGCTGTATGGCACTGATGCCATCAGCGAAGCCGGCGGCGCAGAAAAAGGCAAAGGCTACAACAAGGTTCGCGGCGACAAGGTGATTGCCTTCGCCCGCGCCTTCCTCGACGAATCGGCGCCACTGGCTGCCGGCTCCCATGTCGACTCCACTGCCTACCGCATTGAAGGCGGCAAGCTGGTGGTCGCCCTCAAGGGTGGCAGCAACAGCGGCCTGCGTGACGATGCCCAGCTGATCGGCTATCAGGGCGACGCTTCGGCGCCGACTGCGATCCTGCTCAAGCACAACGGCCTGCACTTCGAAATCCAGATCGACGCCAGCACCCCGGTCGGCCAGACCGACGCCGCCGGGGTCAAGGACGTGCTGATGGAAGCCGCCCTGACCACCATCATGGACTGCGAAGACTCGGTTGCCGCCGTCGATGCAGACGATAAAGTGGTGATCTACCGCAACTGGCTGGGCCTGATGAAAGGCGACCTGGCCGAAAGCGTCAGCAAAGCTGGCCAGACCTTCACCCGGACCATGAACCCGGACCGCGAATACACCGCACCTAACGGTGGTTCGGTCAGCCTGCACGGCCGTTCGCTGCTGTTCGTGCGTAACGTCGGGCACCTGATGACCATCGACGCCATCCTCGACAAGGACGGCAACGAAGTGCCGGAAGGCATCCTCGATGGCCTGGTCACCAGCCTCGCCTCGATGCACAACCTCAATGGCAACACCAGCCGCAAGAACAGCCGCACCGGCTCCATGTACATCGTCAAACCGAAGATGCACGGCCCGGAAGAAGCCGCGTTCACCAACGAGCTGTTCGGCCGCATCGAAGATGCCCTGGGCCTCAAGCGCAACACCCTGAAAGTCGGGATCATGGACGAGGAGCGCCGCACCACGGTCAACCTCAAGGCCTGTATCCAGGCAGCCAGCGAACGCGTGGTGTTCATCAACACCGGCTTCCTCGACCGTACCGGTGACGAAATCCACACCTCCATGGAAGCCGGCGCCGTGGTGCGCAAAGGCGCCATGAAGACCCAGAAGTGGATCGGTGCCTACGAAAACTCCAACGTCGATATTGGCCTGGCCACCGGCCTGCAAGGCCGCGCCCAGATCGGTAAAGGCATGTGGGCCATGCCGGACCTGATGGCCGACATGCTCGAGCAGAAGATCGCCCACCCGCTGGCCGGTGCCAACACCGCCTGGGTACCGTCGCCGACTGCTGCCGCGCTGCACGCCCTGCACTACCACAAGGTTGATGTGTTCGCCCGTCAGGCGGAACTGGCCAAGCGTACACCGGCTTCGGTCGATGACATCCTGACCATCCCGCTGGCGACCGATACCAACTGGTCGGACGAAGAAAAGCGCAACGAACTGGACAACAACGCCCAGGGCATCCTCGGTTACGTGGTGCGCTGGATCGACCAGGGTGTCGGTTGTTCGAAGGTGCCGGACATCAACGATGTCGGCCTGATGGAAGACCGCGCCACCCTGCGGATTTCCGCACAGTTGCTGGCCAACTGGCTGCGTCACGGCGTGGTCAGCGAAGCGCAAGTCCTGGAAAGCCTCAAGCGCATGGCGCCGGTGGTCGACAAGCAGAACGCCAACGACCCGCTGTACCGCCCGCTGGCTCCGGACTTCGACAACAACATCGCCTTCCAGGCGGCGGTTGAGTTGGTCGTCGAAGGCAGCAAGCAACCGAATGGTTACACCGAGCCGGTGCTGCATCGTCGTCGTCGCGAGTTCAAGGCCCGGAACGGCCTGTAATCGCGTTGTCTTCATCGCGGGTCAAGTCGGAGCGGCGGTGCGCCGATCCGACTTGACCCGTGATGGCTTCAGCCTATCCCCAGTTCCCTGCGCACCAACCCCACCAGCTTGTCCAGATCGATCGGCTTGAGCAGAAAGTCGACGACGCTCAAGTGCATCGCCTCGATGGCGTCTTTCACATCCGCAGCCCCTGAGACGATGATGATCGGCATCGCCGCGCGCTCCGATTCGCGAATCTGACGTATCAGCTCAAGCCCACCGAACGAGCCCATGCGCAGGTCGGTGATCACCAGACCGATACCGCGCTCCTTGGCCAGGCACTCCAGCGCCTGCTTGCCGCTGTTGGCGGTCAGGCATTTGATGCGTTTTGAACTCAGGTACCTGGCCAGGGCATCGCGGGCCACACGGTTGTCGTCGACGATCAAAACCTTGGGCGGCGCAGCCTCAGGCGCAATCACCGATGCCAGGGCTTTGCGCTCGGCTTCGCTCAGTATGTCTTCGTGGTCGGACATGGCTGTCTCATCATCAATGACCTGCAAAATGTCCTGTGAATCAAGTTCAGACCGCATTGAGATTACTTGCAAACTGCCTTTCGTCGGCAAATTGACACATGACGCAACGCTTCAACAGCCTGACGCAGTTTATAGACTTACGTCCAATGGGCACTGAGCAGCCCGCGGCCGACCATGAACAACGAAAACAACAAGGTCGATGGTCACAGCTCGACACAAAGACGCGGTAATGCTCATGAGCAAAAAGGACGCCTTCGCCCAGGCAGGAAAGACTGCAGTCATGCAGAACATCCAGGGGACCATGCAGTTTCTGCAACGCTTTCCACCCTTCAATCAGATGGAGAACGCCCACCTGGCGTTTCTCGTCGAACAGTGCCAACTGCGCTTCTATGCGGCCAATGACAGCATCATCAAGCCCAGCGACGGCCCGGTCGAGCACTTCTACATCGTCAAGCAGGGCCGGGTGGTCGGTGAGCGTCAGCACGTAACCCGCCCGGGCACCGAAACTACCTTCGAGATCACCAGCGGCGAGTGCTTCCCGCTCGCCGCCCTGCTCGGCGAACGGGCGACCCGTACCGAACACCTGGCCGGCGAAGATACCTTTTGCCTGCAATTGAACAAGGCCGCGTTCATCCGCCTGTTCACCCTGTCCGAAGCCTTCCGCGACTTCGCCCTGCGCGGGGTCAGCAGCCTGCTCGACCAGGTCAACCAGCAGGTCCAGCGCCGCGCGGTGGAAACCCTCGGCAACCAGTATTCACTGAACACCCGCCTGGGCGAGCTGGCCATGCGTCACCCGGTAGTCTGCGACCCGGCTACGCCTTTGCGTGAAGCGGTGCGGCTGATGCACGAGCAACAGGTCGGCAGCATTGTCATCGTCGACGAGCAGCGCTTTCCCATCGGCATCTTCACCCTGCGCGACCTGCGCCAGGTGGTGGCCGATGCCAGCGCCGACTTCGCTCAGCCAATCAGCCGGCACATGACCGCCGCGCCGTTCTACCTGAGCCCGCAGGCCAGCGCCTTCGACGCCGCCATCGCCATGACCGAGCGGCATATCGCCCACGTCTGCCTGGTCGAAGAGCGGCGCTTGTGCGGCGTGGTGTCCGAGCGGGACCTGTTCTCCCTGCAACGGGTCGACCTGGTGCACCTGGCGCGCACCATCCGCCACGCCAGCCGGGTCGAAAACCTGGTATCGCTACGCGGCGAAATCAGCCAGCTGGTTGAACGCATGCTCGCCCATGGCGCGTCTTCGACGCAGATCACCCAGATCATCACCCTGCTCAACGACCACACCGTGTGCCGGGTGATCGAGCTGGCCATCGAAGACAAGGGCGACCCGGGCGTGCCCTTCAGCTGGCTGTGCTTCGGCAGCGAAGGCCGCCGCGAACAGACCCTGCACACCGATCAGGACAACGGCATCCTCTTCGAAGCCCGCGATGCCGCCCATGCCGCCGAACTACGCGGGCGCCTGTTGCCGCTGGCCCAGCACATCAATCAGGGCCTGGCGCAATGCGGCTTCAGCCTGTGCAAGGGCAACATCATGGCCGGCAACCCCGAGCTGTGCCTGTCCCGCGCCGAATGGGCACGGCGCTTTGCCGCTTTCATTCGCGAAGCCACGCCCCAAAACCTGCTGGCGTCGAGCATTTACTTCGACCTGCGGGTGGTCTGGGGCGACGAACAGGCCTGTGAGCAACTGCGCCAGAGCATCCTCGAGCAGGTAGCCGACAACCGCCTGTTCCAGCGCATGATGGCCGATAATGCCCTGCGCCAGCGCCCGCCGGTGGGACGTTTCCGGGAGTTCGTGCTGACCCGCCAGGGTAACGACAAGGCCGCCACTCTCGACCTCAAGGTCCAGGGCCTGACGCCGTTCGTCGATGGCGCACGGTTGCTGGCCCTGGCCAACGGCATCGGCGCCAACAACACCCTGGAGCGCCTGCGCCAACTGGTGGCCAGGCAAGTGATCGACCCGCTCGACGGCGCCGCCTATGAAGAGGCCTACCACTTCATTCAGCAAACCCGCATGCAGCAACATCAATTGCAAAGCCGGCAGAACCTGCCCTACTCCAACCGGGTCGACCCCGACAGCCTCAACCATCTGGACCGGCGCATCCTGCGCGAGTCCCTGCGCCAGGCCCAGCGCCTGCAAAGCAGCCTGGCCCTGCGGTACCAGCTATGAGCCTGTTTGCCTGGCTGCGCCCCAACCAACCGCGGCTCGACGAGCACCTGCGCCAGCGCGTGGAGCAACTGACAGCCCCCGCGCCGCTGGCCGAACACAGCCTGCGCCAGCAGCGCTGGGTGGTGCTCGACCTGGAAACCAGCGGCCTGAACCTAAACCGCGACCAGGTGCTGTCGATTGGCGCGGTGGTGATCGAAGACGGCGCCATCGACTTCAGCCAGCAGTTCGAACGCACCCTGCACCAGCGGGACCACAAGCTCACCTCCAGTGTGCTGATCCACGGCCTGGGCCCCAGCGCCATCGCCGCTGGCAGTGATCCAGCCCAGGCGCTGCTGGATCTGATGGACTTTATCGGCGACAGCCCGCTGCTGGCGTTTCATGCGCCATTCGATCAACGCATGCTTAGCCGTGCGCTGAAGGACCACCTGGGTTATCGCCTGCAGCATCCGTTCTTCGATGTCGCCGAGCTGGCGCCGCTGCTCAACCCGCAGATCACCCTGCGTGAAGCCGGGCTGGATGACTGGACCGCCTACTTTGGCCTTGAGGCCGCCGAACGGCACAACGCCAGCGCCGATGCCATGGTCACCGCCGAGCTGGCGCTGATTCTGTTCAGCCAGGCCCGCCGCCAGCAACTGGACAGCCCGGCCTTGCTCGACCAGCAGTTGCACCGCCTGCGCAGGCGTCGGCAACAAAGTCATGGCTTTTAAGCATCATCCGATGAGCGTGAATTGCGTCTAATGGGGAGCTTCTGCGACAATCGCGAATAATTCTCGTTAGTTAACGCATCTTTTCGGGGAACGCCTTGTCGTCTGTGCAAAGCCCACACACTGAGCTGGTCGGTACGCTTTACCGCGACCATCGCAGTTGGCTGCTCGCCTGGCTGCGGCGCAACATCGCCTGCGCCGAGCGCGCCGAAGACCTGAGCCAGGACACCTTCGTGCGCCTGCTCGGGCGCGAGCAATTGCCGGCGCCACGCGAACCCCGGGCGTTCCTCCTGGCCATTGCCAAGGGCCTGCTGTTTGACCACTTTCGCCGCGCGGCGCTGGAACAGGCGTACCTGGCCGAATTGATGCTCATCCCCGAAGCCGAACAGCCCTCCCCGGAAGAACAACAGCTGATTCTTGAAGACCTCAAGGCCATCGACCGCCTGCTCGGCAAGCTGTCGAGCAAGGCCCGGGCGGCGTTCCTGTACAACCGCCTGGACGGCCTGGGCCATGGCGAGATCGCCGAGCGTCTGGGGGTTTCCGTGTCGCGGGTGCGCCAGTACCTGGCCCAGGGCATGCGCCAGTGCTACGTGGCGCTGTACGGTGAGCCGACATGAACAGCAAGCCGGTTTCGGCGCGGGTACTGGATGCCGCGATCGCCTGGCAGCTGTGCCTGGACTCGGGCAGCGGCAGCGGCAGCGCCGATGAGCGCGCCGAGTTCGCCCGCTGGCACGCCGCCAGCGAAGAGCACGCCCGTGCCTGGCTGCAACTGGGCATGCTCGACCAGCGCTTCAGCGCCGCTGCCGGCCCTGCGCGCCAGGCCCTGCTGCAATCACGCGCCGGCCTGCGCCAGCGAGTGCGCAAGCTGGGCAGCGGCCTGGCCAGCCTGGTGCTGGTGGTCGGCCTGCTGAGCTGGGTCAGTGCCCATCAATCGCTGGGCTATTGGTTGGCCGACCAGCGCACCGGCACCGGCGAGCAGCGTACCTTGCGCCTCACCGACGGCACCCTGATCAGCCTCAACACCCATTCGGCGGTGGATATCCGCTTCGACGAGAAACAGCGCCTGATCGTCCTGCACGAAGGCGAAATCTCCATCGAGACCGGCCACAAGGACGATCGCCCGTTTGTAGTCACCACCGAAGACGGTCGCCTGCGCGCACTGGGAACGCGCTTCCTGGTCAAGCTCGAAGACCAGGGCACGCGCCTGAGCGTGCTGCAGTCGGCAGTAGCGGCGCGCCCGCAAGACAGCGGCGACGAGCAGATTTTCAAGGAAGGCCAGCAGGTGCTGATGAACCACGACCGCCTGGGCCGCGCCGACGGCCTGGCCGCCGGAGCCGATGCCTGGACCCGCGGCATGCTGGTGGTCGACAACGTGCGCCTGGCCGATCTGGTCGAGGAGCTGGGGCGTTACCGCAGCGGGCACCTGGGGGTTGCTACGGATGTGGCCGACCTGCGCATTACCGGCAGCTTCCCGCTCAATGATATCGACCTGGCACTGACCTCGTTGCTACCGACCTTGCCGGTGCAGATCGAGCAGCGCACGCCGTGGTGGGTGACGGTGGTGGCTAAAAGCGATACGCCGGCGAGCAGCGTGAAATAAAAATCAAAATTATTTTCACTAACCCCTGACACTTTTCCCAACTCACTCGGCAAGGAAGCTAGTTAGCACTTACTTCCGTCGAGGAGCCGCTGTATGTCCCGCGCTTTTGAGAACTTCCTGCGTCCCGGTCTGCTGGCCGTGGCCATTGCCCTGACAGCACCTCTGGCGAGCAGCCCGCTGATCGCTGCCGAGCAATCGGCCACCCTGCGCAGCTACAACCTGCCTGGCGCGCCGCTGTCGACCACGCTCAACCAGATCGCCAGCCAGGCTGGCATCGCTCTGGCCCTGGACCCGAGCCTGGCCAGCGGCCGCACCTCGGCGCCGGTCAACGGCCAGTACGATGGCGTCGGCGCCCTGCAAGCGGCCCTGCGCGGCACCGGCCTGCAATTGCAGCAGAGCAGCGCCGGCACCTACAGCCTGATCGCCACCCCCGAGGGCACCCTGGCGCTGCCGGAAACCAGCGTCAACGCGCGCAGCGACTACGAAAGCGCCTGGGGCCCGGCCACCGGTTTTACCGCCACGCGCACCGCCGCTGGTACCAAAACCGACACCCCGATCGTTGAAGCACCCCGCTCGATGAGCGTGATCACCCGTGAACAACTGGACGACCGCCAGGTTCTCAACCTCAACGACGCCCTGCGCTACACCGCTGGCGTACAAAGCAGCGGCTATGGCTCCGACACCCGCGCCGACTGGCTGCGGGTGCGCGGTTTCGACCCGACCCAGTTCCTCGACGGCCTGCCTTTGCCCAAAGGCTCGTTCGCCAACCCGAAGGTCGAGCCGTGGAACCTTGAGCGCATTGCCGTGCTGCGCGGCCCGGCCTCGTCGGTGTATGGCCAGACCCCGCCCGGCGGCATGCTCGACATGGTCAGCCGTCGCCCCCAGGCTGAAAGCGCCCACCAGGTCGAAGCCCAGGTTGGCAGCAACAACCATCGCCAGATCAACTTCGACAGCACCGGCAAGATCGATGACGACGGCCAGTTCCTGTATCGCGTCAGCGGCGTGGTACGCGACAGCGGCGCACCGACCGACCACGTTCCAGACAAGCGCTACAACCTCGCGCCCAGCCTGACTTGGAACATGGATGAAGACACCAGCCTGACCTTCATCACCCAGTTCACCCGTGACGACACCGGTATCAGCGGCCAGTTCCTGCCGCTGCAGGGCACCAAGCTGGGCTCGCCGGCTGGCGACATCTCCCACCACAAGAACCTCGGTGACCCGGACTGGGAGTTCTACGATCGCACCTACTACGCCCTGGGCTATGCCTTCGAGCACCGTCTGAACGATGTCTGGCAGTTCCGTCAGAACCTGCGCTATACCAAGAGCGACCTGTCGTTCCAGGGCATCAACGTCGCGACCATGAACAACGATACCTCCACCCCAGGCGGCAGCGTCGAAGCAGACGGCAGCGTCCCGCGTGAAACCGGCATCGTCAACGAAGACATCAGCCAGTTCGCCGTCGACAACAATTTCCAGGCCGACTTCCAGACCGGCGCCCTGAGCCACACCCTGCTGATCGGCCTCGATCACCAGCGCTCGAACACCAATTACCGTTGGGATTACGGCCTGGCCTTCAGCGTGCCGCCAGGCAACGTGATCAACCCGCCGTACGGCCAGGACTTCTCCAAGGTGTCGTACTTCACCATGTACGACTACGGCCAGAAAACCCGCCAGACCGGCTTCTACATTCAGGACCAGATCGCCCTCGACAACTGGCGCCTGACCCTGGGCGGGCGTGAAGACTGGGTGCACACCGGCACCACCTTCCACAACCAGAACGATGCCACCAGCACCGAGCGCGACAAGGCCTTCACCGGCAACGTCGGCTTGAGCTACGTGTTCGACAACGGCGTAACCCCGTACATCTCCTACACCGAGTCGTTCCAGCCGACCACAGGCGCCGCCGTCGCCTCCACTGACTCGTTCAAACCCACCGAAGGCCGCCAGTACGAAGTCGGCATCAAGTACCAGCCGGTGGGCAGCAAGAACCTCTACACCGCCGCCGTGTATGACCTGCGCCAGGACAACGTGAAAGTCACCGAAGGCAACATTACCCAGCAGGTTGGCCAGTTGCAGGTTCGCGGCCTTGAGCTGGAAGCCACCACCCAGGTGACAGAGAGCCTCAAGGTGATCGGTTCCTACAGCTACACCGATACCGAGATCCTCAAGGGTGCGGCCAACGAGCAAGGCAACCGCATGGCCCTGATCCCGCGCAACCAGGCGACCCTGTGGGCCGACTACACCTGGCACAACGGCCTGCTCGACGGCTTCGGCGTCGGCGGTGGCGTGCGCTATGTGGGTGACAACTACGGCAACACCACCAACACCGATCTGGGCTATGTCGGCTCCTACACCGTCTACGACGCCTCGGTGCACTACGACCTGGGCCGCAAGGTCAGCACGCTCAAAGGCATGACCGTCGCCGTCGAGGCCAAGAACCTGTTCAACAAGGACTACCTGGCCAACTGCGACGGTTACTGGTGCTACTACGGTGACGAGCGCAACGTGGTTGCCAGCGTCAACTACAAGTTCTAAGGCCGCGGATGAACAGCCGAACCATCCGCCGCTGGTCCTTCGTGCATACTTGGACCAGCCTGATCTGCACCCTGTTCCTGCTGATGCTGGCAGTTACTGGCTTGCCGCTGATCTTTCATCACGAGATCGACCACCTGCTGGGCGATGCCCCCGAGCTCAAGGAGATGCCGGCCGACACGCCCAGGCTCGACTTGCAGGAACTGGTGCTCAAGGCCCAGGCCCATCGCCCCGGTGAAGTGATGCAGTACTTCGGCTGGGATGAAGACGACCGCAACGGCGTGGTCGCGATCATGGCCGCTACCGCAGGTACCGAGCCGAACTCGTCGCACACCTTCATGCTCGATGCGCGCAGCGGCGAAGCGGTGGAAATGCCTTCGGCCAACGGCGGTTTCATGATGACCATGCTGCGCCTGCACGTGGACATGTTTGCCGGCCTGCCCGGCAAACTGCTGCTGGCGTTCATGGGGCTGTTGTTCGTGGTGGCGATCATCTCTGGCGTGGTGCTTTATGCGCCGTTCATGCGCCGGCTGAAGTTCGCTACGGTGCGCAACGACAAATCCACGCGTCTGCGCTGGCTCGACCTGCACAACCTGATCGGCATCGTCACCCTGACCTGGGCGCTGGTGGTGGGCGTCACCGGGGTGATCAGCGCGCTGTCGGACCTGGTCATCGCCGCCTGGCGCAACGACAGCCTGACGGCGATGGTTGCGCCCTACCGCGATGCACCACCGCTCACCGAACTGGCACCGGTCAGTCGTGTGCTGGATATCGCCGCCGACGCCGCACCGGGCATGCAGCCGGACTTCATCGCCTTCCCCGGTACGCGTTTCTCCAGCGAGCACCACTATGCGGTGTTCATGAAAGGCAGCACCCACCTGACCGCGCACCTGCTGACGCCGGTGCTGATCGACGCGAGCAACCTGCAAGTCACCGCCATCGGCGACCGCCCCTGGTACATGGACGCCATGGGCCTGTCGCAGCCGCTGCACTTTGGTGACTACGGCGGCCGGCCAATGCAGATCCTCTGGGCAGTGCTGGATGTGCTGACCATCATCGTCCTGGGTAGCGGCGTGTACCTTTGGGTGGTGCGCCGGCGGGCCAGCAAGCCGCTGGTTGCGGCGCAGATGGAGACGCTGCAATGAAGCGCAAGACGTCAGGTTTCTGGAGCGTATTCGCCATACCGACAGTCATTGCCTTGCTGGGCGCGCTAGGGCTGTTTGCTGCCCTGCTCGGCGATGGCTGGTGGGATGCACTGGCCTGGGTAGGGCTGGGGCTGCCGGCTCTTTACAGTTTGCGAGGCTTGGCGAGATAGCTATCGCGGGTCAAGCCCGCTCCCACAGCATGGGTCCTGTAGGAGCGGCGGTGCGACGACTCGACTTGACCCGCGATGCGCTTGATTAGCTCACCAGCTTCGGCAGGCACTCATCCAGCCGCTTATACAGCGCACTGCCAGCGGGCCAGTTGCGCAACAGCCGCGCGCGGTCGCGGGCGAAGGCCTGGGCGAAGCTCATCTGGGTGGCGTGCTGGCACATGGCATCGAGGTCGATCAGCGACCATTGGCCGTCCTGCCAGAACAGGTTGTGGCCTTTCATGTCGCCATGGCTGATGCGCTCGTGGATCAGTTGCCCAAGCAGCTGTTGCAGGGCCTGCAACTGCTCCTCTGGCACCTCGCCAGACTCGACATAAGGCGCAAAACAGGCCAGCAAGTCCGGGCCATCGGCATACTCGGTAACCAGGTAGGCGCGGCTGCGCAAGCCCATGAAGCGCAGCTCCTGCACCGCCAGCGGCTTGGGCGTGGCAATGCCGAGAAACTCCAGGCGATGCCCTTCGACCCACGAATGCCAGGCCCGGCTCGGACGCCAGAAGCGCTTGAACCAGTGGGCGGTGTTCTTGATGTTGTAGCGCTTGAGCACCAGCGGCCGGCCATCGACCTCGACTTTCGCGACACTGGCAGCGCCGCCGGTCTTGTACAGGTGGCCCTGGTCGATCAGCGCATCGGCCTGCTCCAGCACTGGCAGCATGGCGGCCACTTCAGTGCGGCGGATCGAACGCAGGCCCGACGGGCCGCGCTCGACGCTGAACAGCGTGCACTCGCGCCCGGCCTTGTCGAGGTAGTCCTTCAAGCGCCAGCTGCGCACCTTGTCGATCTGCTTTTGCAGTGCTTCGAGCGGCAAGGCGTGCTCGGCGTTGGCCAGCAGGTAATGCACCAGCAGCTCTTCGATAAAAGGCTCCAGGCGCTTGGGCAACTGGGCGAACAGCACCCCGAGGTTGTGTAGCACTTGTTGGCGCGACAGGGGCTGGCCGAGGGTTTCGGCCTTGATCCCGGCGCCATCGATCAGATACAGCTGGCCGTCGTGACGCAGCAGGTTGTCCAGGTGCAGGTCGTCCTGCCACAGGCCCTTGGCGTGCATCTGCGCCACGGCGGTCAGCGCTTCGCCAAGTACCAGGTGCTGTTCATCGGCCAGCGGCGGCAGGGCTTCGACCTGCGCCCAGGCATCGGCCAGGCTTTGCGCGTTTTCGAGAAACTCGAACAGCAGCCAGCCACCCTCGCCTTCGCGCAAGCCATCGGCCAGCAGCAACGGCGTGGTCAGGCCCTGCGCGGCCAGCAGCCGTGCGCCGTCCAGCTCGCGTTGAAAATGCCGGGCGGCGCTGCTACCAACCAGCAACTTGGCCAACACCGGCTTGCCGCGCCAGATCCCGGCGCCGACGTATCGCTGGCCGGGCAACACCCGCAACAGGCTGAGCAGTTGCAGCTCGGCGCTGCCAGCGGCGTCGGCCAGGCTGATGTTCAGTGGCAGGTCCGGGCTGCGCCCGGCATCCTTGAGTTCAGACAAACGCATCAGCGAGCCTCTTTCTCACGGCGGCGGCGCGTCAGGCGCTGCAGCCAGGTATCGACCAGCGGGCTGTCGCTGGGCTGGTCCAGGTAGGACGAGAGCATCACCCGCACTTCGACCTCGCTCCAGATCGGCGCCCGGCGTAACAGCGGCTCAAGGTCTTTGAGGCGGTCGCGCATGCCCAGCAGCAACGGCCGGGTTTTCTCCAGGTCGATCAGTTGCGCCAACCAGCCGTCGCTGCGGGTGCGCAGGAAGATATGCTTGGGATAAAAGCAGCCATGCACCTGGTTGGCCGCGTGCAGGGTGCGCGCCAGCTGCCCGCAGGCGCGCAGGATGCCCTGGCGCTGGCCGATGTCCAGCTGTGGCCACTGCGCCAGCAGGCTGTCGAGGTCGCTCCAGTCATCCAGGGCGCGGGTCATGAGGATCGCCCGGCGCTCGCCTTCAACCTTGCGCTCGCCGTAATACACCGCCTGCAATGCGGGAATGCCGAGCTTCTGGTAGCGGCTGATATTGCGAAACTCGCGGGCGAAGGTCGGCTCGCCAAACGGCTTGTGCAACGTGCGGGTCAGGTAGTCGCTCTGGCGCTTGAGGTAGTAGCCCTTGCCTTCAAGTTCCAGGCGATAGACGCTGCTCCAGCCGCCACGGCCGGTGTTGGGCTCATCCACCGCATCGAGCTGCAGGGCCCAGAGCTGGTCGAAACCGTTGAGGCCATGGCGCTCTAGCAATGCCTTATCGGCACCGGCAAGAAAATCAGTCATTCGCGTCCCTCGAAAAACGTCACCACATGGCGAATGCGGCGCTTGTCCGATTCATTCAGACGCTCGCGCCCGCGGTACTGCAGGTAAAAGCGCAGGCGCTGGGTGTTGGACAAGTGATACTTGGCCACTTTGTCCAGGCACGCCAGGTCTTTGGTGATGCGGTAACGCAGCATGAAGCCCCACCAGAAATCGCCGGTCGGGCAGTCGATGAAGAATAGCGTGGCCTGGTCGTCCACCAGCAGGTTGCGCCACTTCAGGTCGTTATGGGTGAAGTGGTGGTCATGCATGATCCGCGTATGGCGGGCCAGCTGACGGCTGATGTGATCGACCCAGGCGCGATCGGCCAGGCGCGCATCGTTGCGCTCGGCCAGGGCCGAAAGGTCTTCGGTGCGCGGCAGCTCGCGGGTGATCATCGCCCCGCGGCCGAACGCCAGGCCATTGCGCTCATGACCGAAGGCGACCACTTCGGCGGTGGGAATGTCCCACTTGGCGAACTGCTTGAGGTTCTGCCATTCAGCCTTGATCCGCGGCCGCCCGAGGTAGCGGCGCAAGCCTTTGCCGGCGCCGGTATAGCGTTTGACGTAATAGTTGACCCCGTCGCGCTCGACCCGGATCACTTCGCTCAGCGGGTCGTGGGTCAGGCGCTCGCCCTTGAGGGCGAATACCGCGTCGATACTGCCAAAATCCGTCGCCAGGGCCTGATACGCAGGCTCCAGTTTCCAACCCGCCATCAGAGCGCGTCTCCGTACCGTTGTTTACGCTCGTAGAGCTTGCGCGCCTTGCCTTCCAGCCAGGCCAGCAGCCCCGCTTCTTCGGCCAGGATCTGGCGTAGCGGCTGCTGGAAGTAGCCCCGCAAGAAGCGCAACTTGTCGCGCCGGGTCAGGCCGATGTCCAGCGCCGAGAAATACAGCGCGGCCAGGTCCTTGTCACGCCAGCGGCGAGAGATTTTCGCCCGGGTCTGGGCGCGGTGCAGGTCGATGACCGACAACTTGAAGTCATCGGCCGTCACCGGCCGGTCGGTGTGCAGCAAGAAGTGGCAGATGTAGCAGTCGCGGTGGTTGACCCCGGCGCGGTGCATCATGCCGGTCATACGCGCCACTTCAGCGATCAGCGCACGCTTGAAGCGTGGCTGCGGCGGTTGCTTGAGCCAGTCGATGCTGAAGTCTTCAAGGCTGACGGTCGGCGCCAGCTCTTCAGTGACGATAAACGAATGCTGGGTCGCCGGGTTGTCGCCACGTTCGCCATAGGCAACCGCGGTCATGGTCGGCACGCCCACCTGGTGCAGGCGCTGGATAGCCTGCCATTCCTGGCCGGCACCGAGCACCGGCAGCTTGGCGGTGAACAAGTTCTTGAAGATCTCGCCCCAGCCGATGCCGCGGTGAATCTTGACGAAATAGCCACGGCCTTCGACCTCGGTGCGCAGGGTACGGCGGCCTTCCAGCTCGCGGTACACCTCGCCCTGCAAGGCCTCGACGGCCTCGAAGGCATCGCGCCCGGCCCACAGGCGCTTGAACGGCTCAGCCAATATCAGTTTCATGCGCGCTCCTGCGCCAGGATCACGTCGGCGGCATGCTCGGGCATGCTGTAGAGGTCGGCGGTATCGGCAAATGCCAGGCCATTGCGCGCCCAGTCGACGCGGGCCGGGCCGTCTTCGAGCATGCGTTGCAGGTAGCGATTGAGCTGCTCCTGCTCGAACGGCTCGTCGAGCACCAGGCCGCTGTCGGCCTCGGCGATGTAATGGGCATAGCCGCACACGGCCGAGACCAGCACCGGCAGCCCGGCGACCAGTGCTTCAAGCAGCACGGTGCCGGTGTTTTCGTTGTAGGCCGGGTGAATCAGCAGGTCGGCGCCGAGCAGAAAACGCGGAATATCGCTGCGGCCCTTGAGGAACTGCACCTGGTCGGTCAGGCCCAGGGTCGCGCTTTGCAGTTGAAACACCTTGGGATCGTCCTGGCCGATGACCATCAGCCGCGTGCGCTTGCGCAAGGCCGACGGCAAGGCGGCCAGGGCCTTGAGGCTGCGGTCGACGCCCTTGGTCTTGAAGCCCGAACCGATCTGCACCAGCAGCAGCTGATCGTCTTTCAGGTCGAATTCGCGGCGGAACTCGGCGCGGATCTCGGCGGCATTGGCCGGCGCCCGGCGATCCTGGCTGATGCCGGGTGGCAGCAGGTGGAAGCGCTCGATCGGCGTGTCGTAGTGTTTGATGAACAGCGGCTGCTGGACTTCGGAGATCATCAGGATCTCGGTCTTGGCGTCCTTGGCGAACACTGCCCGCTCGTATTCAGCGAAATGCCGGTAACGGCCCCAACGCCGATACAGCGAATTACGCAGGGTCTGCGCCTTGTCTTCGAAGCAGCCGTCAGCAGCAAAGTAGACATCCAGCCCGGGCATCTTGTTGAAGCCGATCAGGCGATCGACCGGGCGCTTGGCCAGATCCGCTTGCATCCAGGCACTGAGCTTCTCGTTACGCCGGTGGTTGAACAGCGCCTTGACCGGCGCCACCAGCACCTCGAAGCCCTCGGGCACGTCACCTTCCCAGATCAGCGTATAGACGCGGATCTGATGACCGCGCCGCTGGCACTCCAGGGCAATGCGCATGAAGTCGCGCTGCAGGCCACCGAAGGGGAAATACTTGTACAGAACAAAAGCCAGTTGCATCAACGAACATCCTCAGCCAGCAGCAACGCGCGCAATTGGCTCGCCACACGCTCGGGATTCAGGCGAGTGAAGCACAGCGGCCACTCGCGTTTGAGATCGAACCGGCGCTGGTCATCAGCGCTCGGCTTGTAGGTACATTTTTTCTGCAGGCACGGCGCGCAGGCAAAATCGCTGGCGATGTGCACCTGGGACTTGCCATAGGCCCCGGTCAGCCCCGGGTTGGTCGGCCCGAACAGCGACAGGGTCGGCACATCCAGCGCCGCCGCCAGGTGACCGAGGCCGGTGTCCACGGCAATGCAGGCCTTGGCCGCCGCCAGCACCCGGGCGACACCCACCAGGTTGAGCTTGGGCAGTACCTGACAGTTGGCCAGGCCCTTGGCGATGCGCTCGGCACGCGCCTGTTCGGCCGGGTTGCCCCACGGCAAGCGTACCTGCAGGCCTTGCTGGCCAAGGCGTTCGGCCAACTGGCGCCAGTAGGCTTCCGGCCAGTGCTTGGTTGCCCAGGTGGTGCCGTGCAGGAACACCACGAACGGCGCCGCCGGCGGCAACTGCAGGCGGTTCAGGTCCAGGCCGTAGTCACCCAGGCCTGCTGGCAGGTTGTAGCCCAGCGCCAGGGCAAACAACTGGCGTACCCGCTCTACCGCATGCTGGCCGCGCTCGACCGACAAACGCCGGTCGTAGAAGCGGCTAGACAGCCCTTCACGGGCCGAGTAACGGTCCATGCCGGCCACCGGCGCCTTGACGTAACGGGTCAGCCAGGCCGACTTGACCAGGCCTTGGGCGTCGATCACCAAATCGTACTTGCGCTCGCGCAGACGCTGCTTGAACTGGCGCCATTCGCCGCTCTTGAACGTCTGCCAGAGGTTCTTGCGCCAGCGACGGATGGCCACCGGGATGATCGTGTCGACTGCCGGGTGCCAGCTGGGGATCTCGGCGAAGCCTTCTTCCACCACCCAGTCGAAGCGGATGCCGGGGATCGCCCGGGCAGCGTCGGTCAGCGCCGGCAGCGCGTGGATCACATCGCCCAGGGACGAGGTCTTGATCAGCAGTACCCGCACTTAGTCGACCTCGGCCATGACGTCGATCAGGCTCGGGCCGTTCAGGCGCTGCAACGCAGCTTCCACGGCTTCCGGTTCCAGCTGACGCAAGCAGTTGTAATGGCCGAAGCGACAGGTACGGTCGAAGCATGGGCTGCACTCCAGGCCCAGGCGCACCACCTCGACCTGATCGGCCAAAGGTGGGGTAAAGCCCGGCGAAGTAGAGCCGTAGACCGCCACCAGCGGGCGCTTCAGCGCCGCCGCCACGTGCATCAGCCCGGAATCGTTGGACACCACCGCATCGCTGCACGACAGCAGGTCGATGGCCTCGGCCAGCGAGGTTTCGCCGCTGAGGTTGGTTGCTTCTTCACGCAGGCCCGGTATCAACCGCGCACGAATGGCCTCGCCAACCGCGTGGTCGTTCTTCGAGCCGAATAACCAGACCTGCCAGCCTTCGCGGATCTTGGTCTCGGCGACCTTGGCGTAATGCTCCGACGGCCAGCGCTTGGCTTCGCCGAACTCGGCACCGGGGCACAATGCCAACACCGGGCGATCCAGGCTCAGGCCGAACTTGGCCAGGGCGGCGTCGCGGCTCGGCGCTTCGATCTGCAGGCTCGGGCGCGGGTACGGCTGCGGCAACTCGGCGCCGGCCGGGTAGGCCAGGGCCATGAAGCGCTCGATCATCAGCGGGTACTTGGCCTTGTCGAGCTTGCGCACGTCGTTGAGCAGGCCGAAACGCAGCTCGCCGCGCCAGCCGGTACGCTTGGGGATGCCGGCAAAGAACGGCACCAGCGCCGATTTCAGCGAGTTGGGCAGCAGGATCGCCTGGTCGTACTGGCCGGCCAGGGACTTGCCGATACGCCGGCGCGTGGCAAGCTCCAGCGCGCCGTGGCCGAGCGGGAAGCTCAAGGCCTGGCGCACTTCAGGCATGCGCTCGAGGATCGGCCGGCTCCACTCGGGCGCCAGCACATCGATCACACATTCCGGGTGACGCTGCTTCAGGCACTGGAACAGGGTCTGCGCCATTACCATGTCGCCCACCCAGCTGGGGCCAATGATCAAAATTCTCATGCTTTATCCAGAAACGATCAGGGAGGCTGCAAACTGTTCGCAAACAGCCTGGCCTCCCCTCTTTATATTCAGGCTATATGTCGACCAGTGTACGCCACTCGGGCTGTACTGTGGTCGTGGCAGGCGTCCTGGTGCCTGAACCGCCTGGCCGATGGCTCAACTCAAACCCAGCTGCGACCAGATCCGCCGCACCTCCTGGCGCTCCTTGACGAACTGCCCGGCATCGATTACCCCGGCCTGCTTTTGCAGGGCCTGGCGGTGCGCGGCGGAACGGAACGCCTTGTACACCTCGCGCAGCAGCACGGCATCGCTGGCGGGCATCAGCCCGGCCTGCTCAAGCTCTTCGAGGATGCGGATGTTGTCGGTCCAGCGCAGCAGTGCCGGATGGTCGTGAGACCAGGCCAAAGCGGCGTATTGCACCATAAATTCGATATCGACGATACCACCGGCATCCTGCTTGATATCGAAGGGCACGCCGGCCTCGAAAGCATTGGCCGCAGTCCCGGCGGCGCTGAGCTTGGTGCCGAGGTTGTCGCGCATCTTGGCGCGCATCTCGCTGACCTCGGCCTGCAGCTTGGGCAGGTCGCGGGCCTGGCCGAGGATGCGCGCACGCACCGCCTCGAACGCCGTGCCCACCTGCGGGCAACCGACCAGCACCCGGGCGCGGACCAGGGCTTGATGCTCCCAGGTCCAGGCTTCGTTCTGCTGGTAACGCTCGAAGGCGCCCAGGGAGCTGACCAACAGGCCTGAAGCACCCGAAGGTCGCAGGCGCATGTCCACGTCGTAGAGTTGCCCGGAGTTGGTCTGGGTAGTCAGCAGGTGAATGATGCGCTGGCCCAGGCGGGTAAAGAACTGCGCGCTGTCGATCGGCTTGGCGCCATCGGTTTCGGCCTGCGGGTCGCCGTCGTGGATGAACACCAGGTCAAGGTCCGAGCCGTGGCCCAGCTCGATGCCGCCAACCTTGCCGTAGCCGACAATAATGAAGCCCGGGTCGCACAGGCTGCCGTCGCTGCGCTTGGGCTGGCCGTGACGGCTGACCGTCTGGCGCCAGGCCAGGGCCAGCACCTGGTTGAGAATAGCCTCGGCCAGCCAGGTCAGGTAGTCGCTGACTTTCATCAGCGGCAGGTTGCCGGCGATTTCTGAAGCGGCCACGCGCAGGCTGTGGGCCAGTTTGAAGTGGCGCAGGGCTTCCATTTGCTGCTCGAGGTCGTCCTCGGGGATGCGCGTCAGCCGCTCGCGCAGTTCGGCGGCCAGTTCCGGGGCTTGCGGTGGGCTGAACAGGCGGCCTTCATTAAGCAATTCATCGAGCAGCAGCGGGAAGCGGGTGATCTGCTCGGCGATCCATGGGCTGGCGGCGCACAGGGTCAGCAGGCGGCGCAGGGCGCCGGGGTTTTCGGTGAGCAACACCAGGTAGGCCGAACGCCGGGCTACCGCTTCGACCAGCGGCAACACCCGTTCCAGCACCAGGTCCGGGTCGGCGTGCTCCACCGCCTGGGCCAGCAGGCGCGGAATAAAGGCATCCAGACGTTCACGCCCCAGGCGCTGCATGGCCCGCAACTGCGGGCTGACACGCAAGCCGGCGAGTTGCTTGAGGGCTTTTTGCGGGTCGGCAAAACCGGCGTCCTGCAACTGGCGGCAGGCGGCCTCTTCATTCTGGGCTTCTTCCCACAGCGGCAGCCATTCGCCGCCGACAATCACTTCGCCTTCTTCATTCTCGTCTTCGTCCGGGTCGGCAATCACCTGGCGAAAGTGCCAGTCGATGCGCCCACGCCAGTGCATCAGTTGGGCATGGAAGCTCGGCCAGTCGGCAAAGCCAAGCATGAAGGCGATGCGCGCGCGGTCCAGCTCATCGTCCGGGAGCATCTGGGTCTGGCGGTCGGCAATCGCCTGGATCGCGTGTTCGGTATAGCGCAGGAATTCATAGCCTTCGCGCAGCTCGGCAATCACCGCCGGCGGCAGGTAACCCTGGCCTTCGAGGGTCGACAGCACTTTGAGCAACGGCCGCTGCTGCAGGCTCAGGTCGCGCCCGCCGTGAATCAGCTGGAAGGCCTGGGCAATAAATTCGACTTCGCGGATGCCGCCGGCACCCAGCTTGATATTCTCGGCCATGCCCTTGCGCCGCACTTCCTGCTGGATGAGCTGCTTCATGGTGCGCAACGCTTCGATCGCCGAGAAATCCAGGTAACGCCGGTAAACGAAGGGCCGCAGCAGGTCCAGCAACTGCGCGCCGGCCACCTGGTCACCGGCCACCACCCGCGCCTTGATCATCGCGTAGCGTTCCCAGTCGCGGCCCTGGTCCTGGTAGTACTGCTCCAGAGCATTGAAGCTGAGCACCAGAGCGCCGGCCGAGCCGTACGGGCGCAGGCGCATGTCGACACGAAATACAAAGCCGTCGACAGTGATCGGGTCGAGGGCCTTGATCAGCCGCTGGCCCAGGCGGGTGAAGAACTCCTGGTTGTCCAGCGAGCGCTTGACCCCTTCGGTCTCGCCACCTTCGGGGAAGGCGAAGATCAGGTCGATGTCCGACGACAGGTTCAGCTCCACCGCGCCGAGCTTGCCCATGCCCAGCACCACCATGTGCTGCGGCTCACCGCTGCGATGGCCGATCGGCGTGCCGAACTGCTGGCAATGGCGCGGGTACAGCCAGTTGTAGGCCTGGTCTATACAGGCGTCGGCAAGGTCGGACAGGTCGCGGCAGGTCTGCACCAGGTCGGCCTGGCGAGTCAGGTCGCGCCAGATGATCCGCACCTGCTGGCGGCTGCGCTGGCGGCGCAGGTTGCGCGCCAGTTCGTCCTCGCTCTCGGCGGCCTGGCTGGCGGCAGCGATCTGCGCGCACAACTGGCCCGCGGCAAAGGCCCGGTCGAGCTCGCCACTGGCGGCCAGATCGACCAGCATCGCCGGGTCGCGCAGCACCTGTTCAAGAGCAAAATCACTGGCCGCGCTCACCCGGGCGAACTGCGCCCAGCGTTCGGCGTTCCAGTCAGCAACAGACAGTTCTGGCTGCAGGGCGACAGCCGCACGAAACGATTGCTCGTTACGGCTGACCAAGGCAGTGAGGGTGGCCGGCAGTTCGGCCAGCAAAGGCAGGCTCATGGTCTATCCTTGATCGGCGAGATTGGGTTGGCAGCGAGCGGACCGGGGAACCCTGACCACGGTTGGACTGTCGTACAAAAGTTAGAAATAGCTGTAAAAACTGATTTTCTGGCAGAAACCATCGCAGCAAACCTTTTCTTAACTTGTTTTTAACCACCGGTATCGATTTTTCCCACAACCCGAACTGCGGCCACGAGCCATTTTTGTGTAGTTTTACTACTGCCCGATCACTTCAAAAGCATGAAATGGTGATTCATTTGTAGTAAAACTACACAACGCCGGTACACTCTCCGGTAATCCAAGAATTTTATGTCGTCTGCCCAAAAGGCCAGTCGCAAACTCAGGCAACCGATTCTGGAAGCCTTTCCGCCCTGGAGCAAGCCATGCAAGACCTCGATCCCGTCGAAACCCAGGAATGGCTGGACGCCCTGGAGTCGGTTCTCGACAAAGAAGGCGAAGACCGCGCTCACTACCTGATGACCCGTATGGGCGAGCTGGCCACCCGTAGTGGCTCTCAGCTGCCATATGCCATCACCACGCCATACCGCAACACCATCCCCGTTACCCACGAAGCACGCATGCCTGGCGACCTGTTCATGGAACGCCGCATTCGCTCGTTGGTCCGTTGGAACGCGCTGGCCATGGTGATGCGCACCAACCTGAAAGACTCGGACCTGGGCGGCCACATTTCGAGCTTCGCCTCCAGTGCCACCCTCTACGACATCGGCTTCAACTACTTCTTCCAGGCTCCGACCGAAGAACACGGCGGCGACCTGATCTTCTTCCAGGGCCACGCCTCGCCTGGCGTCTACGCCCGCGCCTTCATGGAAGGCCGCATCAGCGAAGAGCAGATGAACAACTTCCGCCAGGAAGTCGATGGCAAGGGCCTGTCTTCGTACCCGCACCCATGGCTGATGCCTGACTTCTGGCAGTTCCCGACCGTTTCCATGGGTCTGGGCCCGATCCAGGCGATCTACCAGGCACGCTTCATGAAGTACCTGGAAAGCCGCGGCTACATCCCTGCAGGCAAGCAGAAAGTCTGGTGCTTCATGGGCGACGGCGAGTGCGACGAGCCGGAATCCCTGGGCGCAATCTCGCTGGCTGGCCGCGAGAAGCTCGACAACCTGATCTTCGTCATCAACTGCAACCTGCAGCGCCTCGACGGCCCGGTTCGCGGCAACGGCAAGATCATCCAGGAACTCGAAGGCGTGTTCCGTGGTGGTGGCTGGAACGTCAACAAAGTGGTCTGGGGCCGTTTCTGGGACCCACTGCTGGCCAAGGACGTCGACGGTATCCTGCAGCGTCGCATGGACGAAGTCATCGACGGCGAGTACCAGAACTACAAGGCCAAGGACGGCGCGTTCGTCCGTGAGCACTTCTTCAACACCCCAGAACTCAAGGCCATGGTCGCCGACCTGTCCGACGACGAGATCTGGAAGCTCAACCGTGGCGGCCACGACCCGTACAAGGTCTATGCGGCCTACCACCAGGCGGTCAACCACAAAGAGCAACCGACCGTCATCCTGGCCAAGACCATCAAGGGTTACGGCACCGGTGCTGGCGAAGCCAAGAACACCGCGCACAACACCAAGAAGGTCGACGTCGACAGCCTGCGTCACTTCCGCGATCGTTTCGACATCCCGGTCAAGGACGAAGAGCTGGAAAACCTGCCGTTCTTCAAGCCTGAAGAAGGCAGCGCCGAAGCCCGTTACCTGGCCGAGCGCCGCAGCGCCCTGGGTGGCTTCGTGCCGCAGCGCCGCGCCAAGAGCTTCAGCATCCCGACCCCGCCACTGGAAACCCTGAAGGCGATCCTCGACGGCTCGGGCGACCGTGAAATCTCCACCACCATGGCCTTCGTGCGGATCCTCGCGCAACTGGTCAAGGACAAGGAAATCGGCCAGCGCATCGTCCCGATCATCCCGGACGAAGCCCGTACCTTCGGTATGGAAGGCATGTTCCGCCAGCTGGGCATCTACTCGTCCGTCGGCCAGCTCTACGAGCCAGTCGATAAAGACCAGGTGATGTTCTACCGCGAAGACAAAAAGGGCCAGATCCTCGAAGAAGGCATCAACGAAGCGGGCGCCATGTCCTCCTTCATCGCTGCCGGTACTTCGTACTCGAACCACAACCAGCCGATGTTGCCGTTCTACATCTTCTACTCGATGTTCGGCTTCCAGCGTATCGGCGACCTGGCCTGGGCCGCTGGCGACAGCCGCACCCGTGGCTTCCTGATCGGCGGTACCGCCGGCCGTACCACCCTCAACGGTGAAGGCCTGCAGCACGAAGACGGTCACAGCCACATGCTGGCCGCGACCATCCCGAACTGCCGCACCTATGATCCGACCTACGGCTACGAGCTGGCGGTGATCATCCAGGACGGCATGAAGAAGATGACCGAAGAGCAACAGGACGTCTTCTACTACATCACCGTGATGAACGAGTCCTACCAGCAGCCAGCCATCCCGGCCGGTGTCGAGGAAGGCATCATCAAGGGCATGTACCTGCTCGAGGAAGACACCCGCGAAGCGGCGCACCACGTTCAGTTGCTGGGCTCCGGCACCATCCTGCGTGAAGTTCGCGAAGCGGCGAAGATCCTGCGTGAAGAGTTCAACGTTGGCGCCGACGTCTGGAGCGTTACCAGCTTCAACGAACTGCGTCGCGACGGCCTGGCCGTAGAGCGCAGCAACCGCCTCAAGCCTGGTCAGAAACCTCAGGTTACCTACGTCGAAGAGTGCCTGGCTGGCCGTAAGGGCCCGGTCATTGCCTCCACCGACTACATGAAGCTGTTCGCCGAGCAGATTCGCCAGTGGGTTCCGAGCAAAGAGTTCAAAGTCCTGGGTACCGATGGCTTCGGTCGCAGCGACAGCCGCAAGAAGCTGCGTCACTTCTTCGAAGTCGACCGCCACTTCGTGGTGCTGGCTGCCCTGGAAGCCTTGGCTGACCGTGGCGATATCGAACCGAAGGTCGTGGCTGAAGCCATCACCAAGTTCGGCATCGAACCGGACAAACGCAACCCACTGGACTGCTGAGGAGTATTTTTAAGTGAGCGAACTCATTCGCGTACCTGACATCGGCAGCGGTGAAGGTGAAGTCATCGAGCTGTTCGTCAAAGTTGGCGACCGTATCGAAGCCGACCAGAGCATCCTGACCCTGGAATCGGACAAGGCGAGCATGGAAATCCCTGCTCCCAAGGCCGGCGTGGTCAAGAGCCTGAAGGTCAAGCTGGGCGACCGTCTGAAAGAAGGCGACGAACTGCTGGAGCTGGAAGTCGAGGGCGCCGCTGCTGCGGCCCCAGCGGCTGCCGCCCCTGCCGCAGCGCCTGCTGGCGAAGAAAAACCTGCTGCTGCCCCGGCCCCGGCGGCCCCGGCCGCAGCACCGGCTGCCGCAACCGTCCAGGACATTCATGTTCCGGACATCGGCTCCTCGGGCAAGGCCAAGATCATCGAGCTGCTGGTCAAGGTCGGCGACAGCGTCGAAGCCGACCAGTCGCTGATCACCCTGGAATCGGACAAAGCCTCGATGGAAATCCCGTCGCCGGCTGCCGGCGTGGTGGAAAGCATCGGCGTCAAGCTTGAAGACGAAGTCGGCACTGGCGACTTCATCCTCAAGCTCAAGGTCCAGGGCGCTGCTGCCCCGGCGCCAGCGCCTGCCGCTGCTGCCCCGGCCGCCAAGGCTGAAGCCGCACCTGCTGCTGCACCTGCTCCGGCCGCCAAAGCCGAGGCTGCAGCGGCGCCTGCCGCTGCCCCTGCACCAAGCGGTGCCAAGGTTCACGCCGGCCCTGCCGTGCGTCAGCTGGCCCGTGAGTTCGGCGTCGAACTGAGCGCGGTTGCCGCCAGCGGCCCGCACGGTCGTGTGCTCAAGGAAGACGTGCAGGTTTACGTCAAGGCCATGATGCAGAAGGCCAAGGAAGCTCCAGCCGCCGGTGCCACCGGTGGTGCTGGTATTCCGCCGATCCCGGAAGTCGATTTCAGCCGCTTCGGCGAAATCGAAGAAGTGCCGATGACCCGCCTGATGCAAGTTGGCGCCACCAACCTGCACCGCAGCTGGCTGAACGTGCCGCACGTGACCCAGTTCGACAGCGCCGACATCACCGAGCTGGAAGCTTTCCGCGTAGCCCAGAAGGCCGTGGCCGAGAAGGCTGGCGTCAAGCTGACCGTGCTGCCACTGCTGCTCAAGGCGTGCGCGCACCTGCTCAAGGAACTGCCGGACTTCAACAGCTCGCTGGCCCCGAGCGGCAAGGCGATCATCCGCAAGAAGTACGTCAACGTCGGCTTCGCGGTGGATACCCCGGACGGCCTGCTGGTCCCTGTGATCAAGAACGTCGACCAGAAGAGCCTGCTGCAACTGGCTGGCGAAGCGGCGGCCCTGGCAGAAAAAGCCCGGACCAAGAAGCTTTCGGCCGACGACATGCAAGGCGCCTGCTTCACCATTTCCAGCCTCGGCCACATTGGCGGCACCGGCTTCACGCCGATCGTCAACGCGCCGGAAGTGGCGATCCTCGGTGTCTCCAAGGCAACCATCCAGCCAGTCTGGGACGGTAAAGCCTTCCAGCCGAAGCTGATGCTGCCGCTGTCGCTGTCCTACGATCACCGCGTGATCAACGGTGCTGCTGCTGCGCGCTTCACCAAGCGCCTGGGCGACCTGCTGACCGACATCCGCACCATGCTGTTGTAATTGCTGTTTCCTGTCTCCCCTGCCGGGGAGACAGGCTCCCTTTTCGAGCTGCCACGCTCGTACCTCAACCCCGTCATTTTGGCGGGGCTTTTTTTATCTGCTGGAAAGGTCCTGTGGAAGTGGGCTGAGCCCGCGATGCGCTGTGTCCGACTTAAGATTCCTACGCCAATGCCGACACAGTTAGTACGGAGGTCTCTGTATCGCTTGTCAGCCTCAAGCGCATGATGCAACCTTGCCGACACGCGTAGTAGCAGATTGCTCTATTTGCGCGAACAGCCTTCTTGAAGCGAGCTCTCGATGAAAAGCCAACCTGATGCCGCCAGCCGTATGGTGGCCGAGGTCGTGACGCAGTTGCCCGTGCCCTCGCGGCTCGGGATGCTGCGTTTCGAGCGGCTGAACGAGGCGAGCTGGGCGCTGCTCTATCTGGACCCTGGTTGCGAACGGCAATTTGGCCTGGCCGCCGTCGAACTCTGCGCCCTGGTCGGCTCGCCCTACGCCAGCCTGATGGAGCCCGAAGCGCGCTACAAACTGCACGACGCCATCCAGCTGCAACTGGCCCAGCGCCCGCATTACCTGGTGCGCTACACCCTGCACACCGGCCAGGGCCCGCTGCACCTGCTGGAGCTGGGCGAGGCCTACAAGCAGCACAACCGCCAACTGCTGCGCGGTTACCTGATGGTCCTCGACAGCCAGCCGGGAGATACCCCGGACCTGTCGGCCGCCGACCTCGAGACCCGCAACAGTCGCCTGCAGATCGCCCTGCAGCTCAACCAGCGCGCCCAGCAGGAACAGCTCGAGCACCTGGAGCGGGTGCGCGCCCAGCAGGACCTGATCCTGCACCTGGCGCGCCATCGCTACAGCGCCAGCAACTCGCTGCTCGAAGCCGCCGAGCTGATCACCCGCAGTGCCTGCGAGATCTACAAGATCGACTGCGCAAGCATCTGGTACCTGGAAGAGCAGCAACTGCAGCCGATTTCGGCGTTCTACCGTTCGACCCAGGAATACCGCCTGCCCGAGCCCATCGACGCCAGCCGCTTTCCCGACTACCTTGAAGCGCTGCACACCAGCCGCGCCATCGACGCCCACAACGCCACCCACGACCCGCGTACCCGCGACATGGCCGAGAGCCTGCGCCCACGCGATATCAACGCCATGCTCGATGCCAGTATCCGCATCGATGGCCAGGTGGTCGGGGTGCTGTGCCTGGAGCAGACCGGCTCGGCGCGGGCCTGGCAAACCGATGAGATCGCCTTTGCTGGCGAGCTGGCCGACCAGTTCGCCCAGGTCATCAACAACCACAACCGGCGCACCGCGACCAATGCCCTGCACCTGTTCCAGCGCGCCGTCGAGCAAAGCGCCAACGCCTTCTTGCTGGTCAACCGCGACGGTGTGGTCGAGTACGTCAACCCAAGCTTTACCGCCATCACCCAGTACAGCACCGATGAAGTCCACGGCCACCGCCTGTCGGAGCTGCCGGCGCTGGAAAACCTCAGCGAGCTGCTGTTCGACGCGCCGTCGAGCCTGGCCATGGGCAACAGCTGGCAAGGCGAGTTCAAGAGCCGGCGCAAGAACCTCGAGCCCTACTGGGGCCAGCTGTCGATTTCCAAGGTGTTCGGCGACAATCGCGAACTGACCCACTATATCGGCATCTACGAAGACATCACCCAGAGCAAGCTGGCCCAGCAGCGCATCGAGCGCCTGGCCTACACCGACAACCTGACCAGCCTGGGCAACCGCCCGGCGTTCATCCGCAACCTCGACGAGCGCTTCGCCCGTGACAGCGACAGCCCGATCAGCCTGCTGCTGGTGGACATCGACAACTTCAAGCGGATCAACGACAGCCTCGGCCACCAGACCGGCGACAAGCTGCTGATCAGCCTGGCCCGGCGCCTGCGCAACAGTCTGAGCCCCGGCGGCAGTCTGGCGCGCTTTGCCAGTAACGAATTCGCCGTGCTGCTCGAAGACACCGACCTTGAAAGCGGCCAGCAGGTGGCCCAGCAACTGCTGCGCACCCTCGACAAACCGATGTTCGTCGACAACCAGCTGATCAACGTCACCGGCTCCGTGGGCCTGGCCTGCGCGCCGCTGCACGGGCGCGACCCGCAGACGCTGATGAAGAACGCAGGCCTTGCCCTGCACAAGGCCAAAGCCAACGGCAAGCACCAGGTCCAGGTGTTCACCGAAGCGCTCAATGCCGAGGCCAGCTACAAGCTGTTCGTCGAGAACAACCTGCGCCGCGCCCTGACCCAGAACGAGCTGGACGTGTTCTACCAGCCCAAGCTGTGCCTGCGCAGCGGCCGCCTGCTGGGCCTGGAAGCGCTGCTGCGCTGGAACCACCCGGAAAAGGGCATGATTCGCCCCGACCAGTTCATCAGCGTCGCCGAAGAGACCGGGCTGATCATCCCCATCGGCAAGTGGATCGCCCGCCAGGCCTGCCGCATGAGCCAGACGCTGCGCCTGGAGGGCCTGGGCAACCTGCAGGTGGCGATCAACCTCTCGCCCAAGCAGTTTTCCGACCCGGACCTGGTCGCCTCGATCGCCAATATCCTCAAGGAAGAAGCCCTGCCCCCGCACCTGCTGGAGCTGGAGCTGACCGAGGGCCTGCTGCTGGAAGCCACCGAAGACACTCACCGCCAGCTCGACCAGCTCAAGCAACTGGGCCTGACCCTGGCCATGGACGACTTTGGCACCGGCTATTCGTCGTTGAGCTACCTGAAGAAATTCCCGATCGACATCATCAAGATCGATCGCAGCTTCATCCACGAAATCCCCGACAACCAGGACGACATGGAGATTACCTCGGCGGTGGTGGCCATGGCCCACAATCTCAAGCTCAAGGTGGTGGCCGAAGGCATCGAGACCGCCGAGCAGCTGGCCTTCCTGCGTCGCCACCGCTGCGATGTCGGCCAGGGCTACCTGTTCGACCGGCCGATTCCGGGCAGCGAGCTGATCACCAAACTCAAACGCTATCCGCGTGGCCCTATCGCCTGACAGCGGCGTTTGTCTCGGGCAATATAGGTTCATTCGGGTCCCATCGCGGGTCAAGCCCGCTCCCACAGTGGGAGCGGGCTTGACCCGCGATGGGACCAGCCTTGCCTACCCCAATCAGCAGAGGAACGATCATGGTCCTGCGCTCGGAGATTCTGGTGAACAAAAACGTCCTGCCCACTGCCGAACAGGCCTTGCCTGGCCGCGAAACCCCGATGACCCTGCCCGAGAAGCATTTTGTCTTCAAGGACACCCCGCTGCTCGGCCCGTTCTTCGAAGGCGCCATCGACTTCGCAATCTTTGGCCTGGGCTGCTTCTGGGGGGCCGAGCGGCGCTTCTGGCAGCGTGAAGGCGTGGTCAGCACCGTGGTCGGCTATGCCGGCGGTTTCACTCCCAACCCGACCTACGAAGAAGTCTGCTCGGGCCTGACCGGCCACACCGAAGTGGTGCTGGTGGTGTTCGACAAGGACAAGGTCAGCTACCAAGAGCTGCTGGCGATGTTCTGGGAACTGCACAACCCGACCCAGGGCATGCGCCAGGGCAACGACATCGGCACCCAGTACCGCTCGGTAATTTACTGCACCAGCCCCCAGCAACTGGACGAGGCACTGGCCAGCAAGCAGGCCTACCAGGCCGAACTGAGCAAAGCCGGTTTCGGCGAGATCACCACCGAAATCGAGCAGGCGCCGACCGTGTACTTTGCCGAGGCCTACCACCAGCAGTACCTGGCCAAGAACCCCGACGGCTACTGCGGCATCGGCGGTACCGGTGTCTGCCTGCCACCGAGCCTGCAAGGCAACTGAGGGATCGACATGTCCGCACCAAGCATGACCCTGTTCCATTCGCCGGCCTCGCCGTTCGTGCGCAAGGTCCTGGTGGTGCTGCACGAAACCGGGCAAACCGACCGGGTGGCGCTGCAGACCGTCAACCTCACCCCGGTCGATCCGGTGGCCGAGCTCAACCAGGGCAACCCGGCAGGCAAGATCCCGGCCCTGCGCCTGGCTGACGGCAGCGTGCTGCACGACAGCCGGGTGATCTGCGAATACCTCGACCTGCAGCATGTCGGCAACCCGCTGATCCCCCGTGACGGCTGGCCGCGCTGGCATCGCCTGACCCTGGCGTCGCTGGCCGATGCGATCATGGATGCCGCGGTGCTGACCCGTTACGAAACCTTCCTGCGGCCCAAGGACAAGCAATGGGACAGCTGGATCGAGGCACAGCAGGACAAGATCCGTCGTGGCCTGAGCAACCTTGAGCAGCAGCATTTCGCCGACCTTGCCTCAGGCTTCGACATCGCCGCCATCGGTGTGGCCTGCGCCCTGGGTTACCTCGACCTGCGCTTCCCCGACTTCGGCTGGCGTGAGCAACAACCGCAACTGGCGGGGTGGTATGCGCAGGTTTGCCTGCGTGAATCGATGCGCGCGACTGACCCGTCGATTGTCTGAGCCGGCCTTATCGCGGGGCAAGCCCGCTCCTACGTGCGTGGTAGGAGCGGGCTTGCCCCGCGATGCTGACTTCTGCCTCCCAGCGCACGAACAGCCTGGCGATTTTCATCGCCAGCACTGCCCCCAGATACCTCTCCTCGCGCAAGCCGCTCACGACAGCTTCACCTGGCCAACCCCGTACCAGTCCAGGCGACGGGTCAGGACCATGAACACACCCAGCAGCGCGAACAGCAGCAGCGAACCCATCAGCAAAGCGTAATCCTCGGCCGTCAGCAGACCGTAGAGCATGCCGTAGAGCATCGCCAGGCCCAGGGCAAAGCCCATGCCGCGCAACACGCTGTGCAGCACGTGGCACAGGTAGAAGCCGATCAGCAACACACAACCGCTCGCCGACAAGGCATAGGCCATGGCAAAGCCCAGGTGCTCGGACAACGACAGCAACAGCAGGTAGAAGAACGCCAGGGCCACGCCCACCAGGCCGTACTGGATCGGGTGCACGCTCAGGCCCTTGAGCACTTCGAAGAGGAAGAAGCCGGCAAAGGTCAGGGCGATGAACAGCAGCGCATATTTGATTGCCCGCTCGCTCTTGAGGTACTGGTCCACCGGGTCGATGAAGCTGACCCCGAAAGCGCGACCGTTGAAGGCATTGCACTTGTCATTGACCACGCACTGGGTCAGGGCATCTTCGAGGTTGGTGGAGAAGAACGAGGTCTGCCAGCGCGCCGAGAAACCACCGGCATCGATCTTGCGGCTGACCGGCAGGTAGTTGCCGTCAAAGCTCGGATGCGGCCAGTTGGCGGCCATGGCCACGCTGGTGCTACGCCCTACCGGCACCACCTGCAGCTGTTCGGTGCCTTGCAGGCTGAGGTCGAAGGCATAGTTGAGCACGCTCGCGACCTTGCCATCGACACCGGGCAACAGCGCGTGCACACCACCGCTCATCCAGTCCAGCTTGGTCCCGGCGGCGAAGTCCAGGCGCTGGTCGTTGAGCTGCAGCTGCAGGCCTTTTTCGATGCCGCGGATGTCGCTGATACCGACGACCAGGAAAGCCGGTTCGAAGCGGTAATCCTCGAAGTCCTCGGTAATACCCCAGTTGGCCGGGATCTCGAAATGGCCATTGATGTGGCTATTGGCGTGGAACAGGCGCGCTTCGTAGATACCGCGCGAACGCAGCTCGGTGTCGATGCTGGCATTGAGATCGAAGGTTTCCGGGAGGAAATACAGGTGGCCATTGACCTGGCTGATTTCCTGGAAGCTCTTGCCCTCTTCGGTCTTCCAGCGCCGTTCAATCTTGCGGTACGGCACCACCAGCATCGGCCCGGTAATCTGCTGGGCGAAGCTTGAGCTTTCGGCAATGTCGCGGACCACGCGATCACGCTGGTACTGACGGTCCTGGATCAAGCCGCCGATCATGAACAACGGGATCAGCAGCAACACGATCAGAAAGCCGATCACGGCCAGTTTGTAACTCAGTTTGCGGTGCATGGACAGGACTCCGGTTTCGATGGGCAGAGTCTGCGCAAACGAAATGGAGCCCTTGCGGACTTATGTGGAGCCTGTGTGCAGACTCTGTGAAGTTTTCAGCCCAGGCGCTTGGCCGGCAGCCACAACCGTACGCGCACGCCGTCCTCGACGTTGGCCACTTCCAGCGCGCCGCCGTGCAACTGCATTACCTCCTCGACGAAGTTCAGCCCCAGGCCGGTGCTCTTGCGCCCACTGAACGGTCGAGGCAGCGAATAGAAGCGTTCGCTGAGCCGGCCCAGGGCGTAGTCCGGAATCGACTCGCCCTGGTTGAACAGGCTCAAGGCCACGCGGCCGTCGCCATGTTCAAGCTCGAACACCAACAAACCGCCGGGCGGAGTGAAATCCAGGGCGTTGTCGAGCAGGTTGGCGATAGCCTGGCGCATCAGGAATGGATCACAGAGCAGGCGCGCCGCCGCGGGCAGACGCTGACGCACCTGCAGCTCGGCGCTTTCGATTCGCGCGCCCTGGGCCAACAGCAGTTCGTCGACCAATGCCGCCAGCGGCACCTGTTGCTGTTCTTCCAGCGCTTGCATCTGTTCGACCTGGGCCAGGTTGAGCAGACGTTCGATCAACTGCTGCATGCGCGCGCTTTCGCTTTCGATATTGCCGGCAAAACGCTGGCGCTGCTCATCACTCATCGGCCCCTGGAGCAGCTCGCTGGCGCCGCGAATCGCCGCCAACGGGCTTTTCAGCTCGTGGGTCAGGGTATGCACATAGCGCTCGACGTAATCCTTGCCTTCAAGCTGGGTGCGCATGCGCTCCACCGCCGCCGCCAGTTGCCACAGCTCACCGCCACGGTAATGCGGCAGCGCCGTGCGCTCGCCTTCACTGACCGCCTGGGCGTAGCGTGTCAGCCTGCGCAACGAGCGCGCCAGCCACCACGACAGCGCCGCACCCACCAGCAGGCCAAGGCCGATCAGGCCCAGGCCGAGGTACAGCAGGCGCCGCTCGGAACGGTCGATATAGGGTTGCAGCGATTTGTTCGGCTTGGCCACGGTGATCACGCCGATGATCTTACTGTCATCGAGGATCGGCGCAGCCACGTGCATCACCGACGAATCCGGATCATCCGGGTTGCTGCGGGTCGAGCGCGCACCGTATTGGCCGCGCAGGGTCAGGTAGACGTCGTTCCAGCGCGAATAATCCTCACCCACCGCCACGCCGGCCGAGTCGAGCAGCACCTTGCCTTGGGCATCGGTGACGTAGATGCGGTGGTTGACCTGGTTCTTCGACAAGCCCCAGATATCGGCCTTGGGCTGGCGCTGGCCGTAAGCGCGCAGCAGCACCGGCAAACGGCTCTGGCCAAGGGTGCCGGCCTTGACGTCGTCGTGGAGGATTTCCGCTAGCAGGTTGGCGGTGTCGACCAGGGTTTCCTCGGTGGACTGGCGTACACCTGGGCGAATCTGCTCGCGCACGGTACTGAGGATGAAATAGCCGGTCAGCCCGACGAACAGGAAGTACACCAGGAAAATCCGGATCCCCAGGCGCATCAGCTATGGCTCGGGCTGTAGCTGTAGCCCAGGCCGCGGTGGGTCTGGATCGGCTCGGCGTCGGCGGCCACCGCGCGCAGTTTGGCGCGCAGGCTCTTGATATGGCTGTCGATGCTGCGCTCGTAGCCGGCATCGGCAGCAACCCCGACGGCATCGAGCAGTTGCTCGCGGCTGAATACCCGCTCCGGTTGTTCCAGCAAGCTTTGCAGCAGGCGAAACTCGTGGCGGGTCAGGCTCAGGGCCTGGCCATGGTAGTGGATCTGCATGCGCAGGGTATCGACCTGGAACAGCTCGGCGGCGCTCACCACAGGTTCCGCGCGCGGCGCCATGCGCTTGAGGATCGCCCGCACCCGGGCGGCCACTTCGCGGGGGCTGAAGGGTTTGACCACGTAATCGTCGGCGCCAATTTCCAGGCCCACCACCCGATCGATTTCGCCATCGCGAGCGCTGAGGAACATCACCGGCACCTCGCTGAAACGGCGCAGTTGCCGGCAGGTTTCAAAACCGCTGATGTCCGGCAGGCCAATGTCGAGGATGATCAGGTCGGCCGGGCGCTGGCGTTGCTGCTCCAGCGCGGCGCTGCCAAGGGTCACCCACTCGGTGCTGTGACCGTCGCCTTGCAGGGCGAAAATCAGCGTATCGGCGATGGCCGCTTCGTCTTCGACAATTAAAATGTGGGGCATCTGGAGCGGCAAGCCTCAAGCGACAAGCTTCAAGAAGAAGCGGATCGCGTGAAGTTACACTGAACCGCTTTTTCTTGCAGCTTGTCGCTTAAAGCTTGCAGCTAGTGAGCTGCTCAGCAGCTCGGCTTGTCTGCGGTAAAGCGCCGCGCCGGGTTTACCGCCGCCTTGAACTCGCGCAGCGCCTTGGCACCGATCAGCAACGGGTAGTTGAAACTGCTGCGGTCGGTCAGGTTGACCTCGACGGTGCGTTTCACGTCGCCCAGGCACAGCTCCAGGTCGACCACCGGGCGCTTGCTGATCTCGGCGCCCTCGCCGTCTTCGTCTTCATCGGCGCGGTTCTTGATCTTGCTGATGCGCGCCAGCTTGTGTTCATAGACCTTGCCGTCGGCGTCCTTGGTGGCAACCCGAAAGCGCACCCACTCTTCGCCGTCACGGGTGAAGGTTTCGATGTCCTTGGCCGACAGCGAAGCGGTCAGCGCGCCGGTGTCCATCTTGGCCTTGAAGGTCTGGCCACCGACTTCCGGCAGTTTGATGTATTCGTAGCGGCCATACAGGGTCGGCTCGGCGGCCATGACCGGCAGGGCCAACAGGGACAGCAGTGCAAGTACCGATTTCACAGGATCCGCTTCCTTGAGATAAGACAGTGTTTAGACTGCGAAGGCAGGATAGGTTCGCGCCGATAGCTTATTCAACACAATGTGAAACATTTGTCCGGTGGGAGCAGACCGGAGCATTTGGCGTACGCCGACCGGGTGCTTATCATTGCCGACCGCTTACTTGAATATAAGAGCTTTCTTATGCGCCGCTTGCTGACGGGCATTCTTGTGACCTTGCTGTTGCTGCTCAACACCCTGGTCCTGATCGGCCCGCTGATGGTCTTTGCCCTGCTCAAACTGGTCCTGCCCGGCCGTTACCGCGACTATGCCTCGTGGGCGGTGATGTGGATCGCCGAAACCTGGGCCGAAATCGACAAACTGATCTTCCGCCTGTGCATCCCCACCGTCTGGGACGTGCGCGGCGCCGCCGACCTGCGCCTCGACACCTCGTACCTGGCGGTCAGCAACCACCAGAGCTGGGTGGATATCCCGGCGCTGATCCAGGTGCTCAACCGGCGCATACCGTTCTTCAAGTTCTTCCTGAAAAAGGAGCTGATCTGGGTACCGTTGCTGGGCCTGGCCTGGTGGGCGCTGGACTACCCGTTCATGAAGCGCTACAGCAAGGCCTTCCTCGACAAGCACCCCGAGCTCAAGGGCCAGGACCTGGAAATCACCAAGGCCGCCTGCGAGCTGTTCAAGCGCCAGCCGGTGACCGTGGTCAACTACCTCGAAGGCACGCGGTTCACCGAGGCCAAGCGCGCCGCCCAACAGTCACCCTTCAAGCATCTGCTCAAACCCAAGGCCGGCGGTGTGGCCTTCGTGCTGGCGGCGCTGGGCGAACAGCTCGACGCCCTGCTGGATGTCACCATCGTCTACCCCGGCGACAAGGCCCCAGGGTTCTGGGACCTGCTCAGCGGCAATTTGCCCAAGGTGATCATCGACATCCAGGTACATGAGCTGGACCCGGCACTGTGGAGCGGCGACTACGAGAACGACCCGGTGTTTCGCCAGACCGTGCAGGACTGGGTCAACCAGCTCTGGCACGCCAAGGACGCCCGCATCGAGGCCTTGCGCGCCGAGCTGCGCTGATCAGTCGATGATCGCGTGGGGCAAAAAGCGGCTGCTGTCCTTGGTGATCAGCGAGTTGTCTTCGCGAATGCCGATGCCCGCCGGCAGGTCGCCGACCACCCAGCTGCCGATCACCGTGTAGCTGTCGCCAAAGCGCGGCAGCGCCTGGAACTGCTGGATGATGCTCGGCCCGCCGCCATACGGGCCATCTTCGACCACCCGCTTGCCACTGCCGGTGTGGATCTCGATGTTGGCGCCTTCGCGCGAGAAGAACGGTTTGCGCACCCAGCCCTTGTCGAGACTCGCGCCCGGCGCTTGCTCGATGAACGCCGGCAACAGGTTCGGATGACCCTGGTGGCGCTCCCACAGCAGCGCCAGCATGCCCTTGTTGGAAAGGATCGCCTTCCACGGCGGCTCGACGAACAAGGTACCGCTAGTGGCGATCGCCGGGCCGTAGGGGTCATGGAAGATGTCTTCCCAGGGGTAGAGTTTGAACAGGCTCGGGATCGGTGCGCCAACATCATCGACAAAACGCCCGCCGCGGCTCAGGCCGATGTCTTCCATGTCTACCAGGCGCGCATCGAGCCCGGCGCCGAGGGCGATATCGCGCAGGTATTCGACGGTGCCGCGGTCTTCGATCGAGTCTTTCACCGAAGAAAAGTAGAACGGCGTGGCAAAGGTATTGGCACCCATCACCTGGGTGAGTTTGTCTTCCAGGCTGTTGAACTGGTCGGCGTCGGCCGGCAGCATGCCGCGCTGCATCTGCTGCTCCAGCCACAGGTACTGGAAGAAACTGGCTTCGTAGAGTGACGTCGGCGTGTCGTAGTTGGCCTCCAGCAGCTTGGCCGGGCCCTTGCCGTCGTAACACAGGTCCATGCGCCCGTAGAAATGCGGGTGGCCGTCGCGCCACGAGCGGCGAATCAAATCGAAGTACGGCGCCGGAATCGCCAGGCGCTCGAGCAGCTCTTCACTGTCGACCACCTCGGCCACCAGCGCCATGCACAGTTCGTGCAGCTCGCGGGTGGGCTCTTCAAGATCGTCTTCGATCTGCCGCAGGCTGAACTGGTAATAGGCCGACTCGTCCCAGTAGGGCTCGTCGCCGAAGGTGTGGAAATTGAAGCCGAACTGCTCGGCGGTGGCGCGCCAGTCCGGGCGCGGGGCGATGGAAATTCGCTTCATCTGCAATCCTCAGGTGCTGTAACTGCGCAGCGACGAACGGCTGTTGAACCCGCTGCTATCCAGGGTCAACCAACGCGTCGAGCCATAGCTGTTACCGCCGAAAACACGCAATTGGGCAGGCGCCACGTCGGCCCTGCCCTGCTCGCTCAATGCACTGCTGGCAAACGCCTCGCGGCCCTTGCGCGCCCGGTACACAGGCTCCGCCAGGTAGCGCGGTGCGGCATCGACATAGCGCAGGCTGGTCCAGTGCGCCTGGTCGATCGGCACCCCGTCGTCATAGACCTGGCGCTCGGTGGTCAGCTTGAAACCGTCCATGCCCGGCAGAAAAAAGCCGTTGCCCTCGACCTGCTGGCAGCGCTCAAAGCGCAGCTGGCAGGCGTTGAGGTCATCAAAGCGCGGCGCGTGGGCATAGTGCAGCTGCTGCGCGACATCCCGTGCCTCGTTGCACGCTTCGGCGCGGGTGCCACTGCCAATGCACTGCTGCACCCCTTGATGGTGACGCACCTCGCTATACGGCTTGATTGTCGCCACCTGGTTGTCGCAGGCGCTGAGCACCAGCGGCAGGCTACCCAAGGCCAGCAGGCGCAGGGATTTGCTGCGTTTCATCGGCTTACCTCGTTCAGGAAGCGAAGCCGCCACGCCCCGAAGCACGCGAGACAAAACCGTTGTGGGTACCCACCGCGAACGGCCGGGCCGAGCTGATCAGCTTGTTTGACTGGGCCATGGGGATAATCGCCGGATGGGCGCTGCCCACGTGCGCCGGGTCGCTGCCGGCAACGGCGCTACCGCCGCCACTCGCCGCCGCATGCTGCGCGGCTTCGCTGAACGGCTGCGAGGCCGGGTGCGAGGTGTCCAGGCCGGTGTAGTAATTGTGGTTTGCCACTTGCTCGGTCAAGGTGCTGACCTTGAACGCGTTGCGCCCGTCGCGCTCGTGATAGATCGCCTCGGTCGAATAGCGCGCATCGGTGTCGGTGTACTCGTAATAGCGACGACCGCCGCCGGAGCCGCCGCTCGACGATGAGCTGTTGGTCGACGAACTGCTGCTGTTGTCCTCATCGTCGGCGTACACCTGGCGTTCGGTGGTCAGGGCAAAGCCTTCCATCGGCGGCACGTAGTTGTTGGCGTAACGGCGAAAATCGCACTTGAAATAGACCGCTTCACAGGCCTCGGCGGTCAAAAAGCGCGGGACGTTGGCGGCATGGTGGTTCTGCGCGGCGACCCAGGCTTGCTGGCACACCTGGCGCGGCTTGCCGTCCATGACGCAATAGTCGACGTCCTGGTAGCGCTTGGTTTCGCTGATGATTTTGGTCGGCCGGTCGCCACAGGCGGACAGCACCAGCGGCAGGCTGCCGAGGGCGACCAGGCGAATGGTTTTGCTGCGTTTCATTGTCGATCGTCCCTGATCAGGCGGCGGGGGTCATGCAGGCGGCGTTGAGCAGGCCAATACCAATGGACACGGCGGCCAGCAAAATGGCCGAGGCGGTTTCCTGGCGGGCAACCCGTTCAGCCATGCCTTTGACGCAGCGGTTGACCACCACGAACGCCAGCAACTGCACCACTGCGGCAATCAGCGCCCAGAGCAGGAAGTCGAGCAGCGAAATCGAATGGGAAATGGCACTGGCCACCGGAATCGCAAAACCGATCAAGGCACCGGCCAGGGCAATGGCGGCGGCATTGTTGCCTTCGCGGATCAAGCGCAATTCGTTGTAGGGGGTCAGGCGGGTGTAGATGAATGCGTAGAGGCCGAACAGCACGGCGGCGCCGAGCATGTAGACCACAAAGCCGAACACGGCGTCGGCAGGCAAAGACATCTTCAGGGCGTCCATGAACATGGCGAATCACACTTCCTTGTAAAACGGGGCGGGACATATAGCACACCGCCCCGCCCGCGCAAATAGCTGGCTTACACGGAAGGTACGCCAGCACCTGTGCCCCACAGGCTGCCCAGGCTCTGCAACAGCGAGCCGCCGACGCCTTGCTGGCCCAAGTACTGCAGGATCAACGGCGCGAACTGGCCGATCATGCCGGTGTCCATGCCCAGCGCGCTGAAGGCGTTGTTGAGGTCATTGGTGTCTTTGACATTACCCAGGGCATTGCTCAGGGCCGAGGACTTATCGCTCTTGCCCAGCAGCGTGCCCAGACCGTTCAAACCGCCCAGGGCCTTCTCGCCGGAAAGCAGGTCAAGGCCGGGAACGGCTTTGCTCAGTTGCTCGTAATCGCCGCTGTTGAGCTGGTTCTTGGCCAGGCCCAGCAATGCGCCGGTGCCGCCGATGGCTTGTTCGGGGGTGACTTTCAGTTCGCTGCCGAGGGTATTGAGCAGGTTCGCCGAAGCAGCGGGGGCCTGTACCGCGGCATCGCCGCTGTTGCCCTTGGCGGCGTTGTAGACATTGGCCGCGTCATTGAGGCTGAAGCCTGCGAATACCGGAGTGGCAGCCAGGGCCACCAGGGTGACCAGTGCGAAACGTTTCATCGAAATACCTCGTCAGCCGTTAAGGCAGGGAAAACGAGGTTTCGACCTTGTGGGCGGGGGATTGTTCCCTTGTACCCGGTGGGAGCGGGCTTGAACTGGCCTAATGATCCCGGACACCTCTTAAGGGCGATATGATTCGCCCAACCAGGAGGCTCCATGCAAGAACGAAAGACTTATACCCGCGAGTTCAAGCAACGTGCTGCAAGCATGGTTCTTGACGACAACTGCTCGGTTCCCGAGGTCTGCGCATCAATGGACGTCGGCCCCACAGCTCTGCGCCGCTGGGTAGACCAGGTTCGTAAAGAGCGTCAGAAAGGGCAACCAGTGCCAGGTACCAAGGCAATCAGCGATGAGCAGCGGGAGCTCCAGCAGTTACGCGCCAAGATCAAACGTTTAGAGACCGAGGCCGAAATCCTAAAAAAAGCTACCGCTCTCTTGATGTCGGATCCCGATCGTTTTTCCTGATCGAGGAGCTGAGAGAGTCAGGCTCGTATCCGACCAGCCAGCTTTGCAGCGCTCTGGGCGTTTCCCGCAGTGCGTTTTATGACTGGCTCGATCGCCGCTCGGTACCCAATACCGAGCGTGATGCGCTCAGGGCAAAGGTCGTGCAATTGCATGCTGAAAGCAGGGAAAGTGCTGGTGCGAGAATGATTTCTCAGTATTTGAAGGCCCAGCAGCTAAAGGTTGGAAGGTATCTAGCTGGAAGACTTATGGCAGAAGCGAACCTGACCAGCAGACAGCGCCGTCGCCACCAATATCGCTCCAGAGGTGTAGAAGCATTTGTGGCCAAGAATGTCCTTGAACGCAACTTCCAGCCCACAGCAATCAATCAGGTGTGGTGCGGTGACGTAACCAGCCTGATGATTGGGAAGCGCTGGTATCACTTGGCCGTGGTCATTGACCTGTTCGCCCGGCGGGTCATTGGCTGGTCATTTTCTCTGATCAATGATGCCCACCTGGTCAGCAAGGCCTTGGGAATGGCGGTGGGAGTACGAGGCAAACATGCGGGCTTGGTGTTTCATTCGGATCAAGGCTGCCAATACACCAGCCAACGCTTCCAATCCGAACTGCTTGAGCATGGCATAACCCAAAGCATGAGCCGCAGAGGCCAATGCTGGGACAACGCACCAACGGAGCGCTTATTTGGCACGCTCAAATCAGAATGGGTGCCCGCCAAGGGCTATGCAACGATCGAAGAAGCCAGACAGGACATGACCAGCTTCTTCTTGCGCTACAACCAAATCAGGCTCCATAGCTACAACAACTACCTGTCGCCAATAGCAATGGAGCAGTTGGCAGCTTGATCACCGTAATCGGTGTCCGGTAAAACTTGACCAGAACAGCTTGCCCCGCGATGCGATGTGACTGACAGACCTCTATCGCGGGGCAAGCCCGCTCCCACAGGCAAAGTGGGAGCGGGTTTGCCCCGCGATGTTTTTAGGCAGCGCTGAACAGCTTGTGCGGGTCGATGACGAATTTCTTCGGCACGCCGGCATCGAACTCGCCATAGCCTTCAGGTGCCTGGTCGAGGCTGATCACCTGCACACCCACCACTTCGGCAATGTTGATGCGGTCCCACATGATCGCCTGCATCAGTTGGCGGTTGTATTTCATCACCGGGGTCTGCCCGGTGTGGAAGCTGTGGGACTTGGCCCAGCCAAGACCAAAACGGATGCTCAGGCTGCCGATTTTTGCCGCGGCATCCACCGCGCCTGGGTCTTCGGTGACGTACAGGCCAGGGATACCGATCTTGCCGGCAACCCGCACCACGCCCATCAGCGAGTTGAGCACAGTGGCCGGGGCCTCGTGCTTGGCACCGGCATGGCCGTGGCCACGGGCTTCGAAGCCCACGGCATCGACCGCGCAGTCGACTTCCGGCTCGCCCAGCAGGTTGGCGATCTGTTCGTGCAGCGGGGTGTCCTGGGACAGGTCGGCAATTTCGAAACCCTGGGCCTTGGCGTGGGCCAGGCGCACCGGGTTGACGTCGCCGACGATCACCACCGCAGCGCCCAGCAGGCGCGCCGACGCCGCTGCAGCCAGGCCCACCGGGCCGGCACCGGCGATGTACACCGAGCTGCCCGGGCCAACCCCGGCCGTCACCGCGCCGTGATAGCCGGTAGGGAGAATGTCCGACAGGCAGGTCAGGTCGCGGATCTTCTCCATGGCCTTGTCGCGGTTCGGCAGTTTCAGCAGGTTGAAGTCGGCGTAAGGCACCAGCACGTATTCGGCCTGGCCGCCGGTCCAGTCGCCCATGTCGACATAGCCGTAGGCACCACCGGCACGGGCCGGGTTGACGGTGAGGCAGACGCCGGTGTGCTGCTCTTTGCACGAGCGGCAGCGGCCGCAGGCGACGTTGAAGGGTACCGAAACCAGGTCACCGATCTGCAGGTTTTCGACGTCCCTGCCCTTCTCGATGACTTCGCCGGTGATTTCATGGCCCAGCACCAGGCCGACCTGGGCCGTGGTACGGCCACGGACCATGTGCTGGTCGGAGCCACAGATATTGGTGGAGACCACCCGCAGGATCACCCCGTGCTCGATCTTGCGACCGCGCGGGTCCTGCATTTTCGGGTAGTCAATCTTCTGCACCTCGACCTTGCCAGCGCCGAGATACACCACACCACGATTACCAGACATGCTTTCACCTCGCTAAAGTTTGTTGTTATGTAGCGGTGCAAAGTGCGCTGCCCGTAGGCGGCGCTGTGTTACTGGAATCTGTTTTTGCCTTGAAGGCCTCATCGCGGGGCAAGCCCGCTCCTACCGGTGTGGGAGCGGGCTTGCCCCGCAATGGCGGCCGTCAGAGCACTACCGTTCTGTTGGCGTTGAGGAACACCCGCCGCTCGATGTGATAGCCCACCGCCCGCGCCAGGGTCAGGCACTCGATATCGCGGCCCTTGGCGATCAGGTCTTCGGGGTAATGGCTGTGGTCCACCGCCTCGACGCCCTGGGCGATGATCGGCCCTTCGTCGAGGTCGTTGTTGATGTAGTGCGCGGTGGCACCCACCAGTTTCACGCCCTTGTTGTAGGCCTGGTGGTAGGGCTTGGCGCCCTTGAAGCCGGGCAGCAGCGAGTGATGGATGTTGATCGCCCAGCCGTCGAGCTTGCGGCACAACTCGGGCGACAGCACCTGCATGTAGCGGGCAAGGATTACCAGCTCGGCGCCGGACTCTTCGATCACCTGCAGCACCTTGCGCTCCTGCGCCGGTTTGTCATGGGGGTCGAGGGCGAAGTGGTAATAGGGAATGCGGTGCCAGTGGGCCAGGGGCTCGAGGTCCGGGTGGTTGGAAACCACCGCCACCACGTCCATGCTCAACTGGCCGATGCGCTGGCGATAGAGCAGATCGTTGAGACAGTGATCGGCCTTTGAGACCATGATCACCACTTTCGGTCGGTGCTTGGGCGCGGTCAGCTCGAACAGCATGCCAAACGCCGCGCCGCGCTCAGCCAGGCCTGCGCGAAAGCTGGCCTCGTCGAAATCATCCGGCTGGCGGAATTCCACGCGAATGAAAAAGCGCCCGGACAGCCGGTCATCGAACGAGTGGTGCTCGGTAACGTAGCAGTGCTGCTCGAACAGGTAACGCGTCACCGCATCGACCGTGCCGAGCAGGCTCGGGCAGTCGGCGGTGAGAATCCAGGTGTCCGGTGCACGACTCATGGCATTGCTCCTTAAGCCTGAATGCTCAGGCCGTATTCGGCGGAAGCGTCCTGCAGCCACAGCCACCAGTAGTCGGAGAAACTGCGGCGGATCAGCAGCTCCCAGGTTTCTTCACCGGTGCGGCGGATCACCAGTTGCGACTTGGCGAACACCGTGCCGACGGCCTTGCCCACCGGAAAGTTGTTTGGATGTACATCGTAGCTGGTGGATTTCATCAGCACATCGCGCACGTTGGGGCCGCTCAGTTCCAGCACGGTTTGCCCGCCACTGACGTTGACGATCTGAACGTGCAGGCCATCGAGGGCGTCGCGCAGCTTTTGCTCGACGGCAAATTCCTCACCGCCGGGGACGATCAACAGCCATTCATCCGGGCCCAGCCACTGCAGCGACATCTCGCCGTTGGCGACCACGGTCAGGGCCACCGGCAGCTCCAGGCCCAGGGCCTTGAACACACCGCCGGCAAAGGCCGGGTCCTTGCCATCGCCTCGCAGGGTCAGGTGGCCGAGGAGTTTTTTCTCGCGCAGGGTTACCCCGGCGTTTTTGCGACCCTTGCCGATCAGGCTCGGCAGGTCGGCGTGGTGCAGCGGCGTTTCAGCCTTGGCGTCGTTGCCGGGGCGTTGCTGGTAGACGTTGATCGTGCTCATTACACACCTGCCTTGAATTCTGTGGACCTGGTAACGCGATCCCTGTGGGAGCTACATCACGCCGGCGTTAGATGTTCTGCCGCTCACCCTTCGGATCGAAGAACACCGAAGAACAGATCTCGGCCTCGATCACGCTGCCATCGGCCTGGGGCGAGTAGACCCGTTCGCCGATGCGTTTGAGCCCGCCTTTGACCACACCCATGGCAAACGAATAGCCCAGGGAGTTGCTGGCGTAGCTGGAGGTGACGTGACCGACCATGTCCATCGGGATCGCTTGTTTCGGGTCGAACACCAGTTGCGCGCCTTCTGGCAGCCATTTGTTGGGGTCGACCGGCTTGAGCCCGACCAGCTGCTTGCGGTTCTCGCGCACGCAGTCTTCGCGGTTCATCCCGCGCCAGCCGATCCACGAAAACGGCTTGGTGCGGCCAACACACCAGCCCATGTTGAGGTCGTCCGGGGTCATCGAGCCGTCGGTGTCCTGGCCGACAATGATGAAGCCCTTCTCGGCGCGCAGTACGTGCATGGTTTCGGTGCCGTACGGAGTCAGGTTGTATTGCTTGCCAGCAGCGACGATCTTCTCCAGCACGCCCATGGCGTAGTTGGCCTGGACGTTGACTTCATACGACAGCTCGCCGGTGAACGAGATACGGAACACCCGCGCCGGCACACCGCCGACCAGGCCCTCCTTCCAGGTCATGAACGGGAAGGCGTCCTTGTCCAGGTCGATATCGCTGACTTCGCTGAGCAGCTTGCGGCTGTTGGGGCCCGACAGGGTCAGGGTCGCCCAGTGGTCGGTGACCGAGGTGAAGTACACTTTCAGGTCCGGCCATTCGGTCTGCTGGTAGATCTCCAGCCACTGCAGCACCCGCGCCGCGCCACCAGTGGTGGTGGTCATGATGAAGTGGTTGTCGCCGACACAGGCGGTGACGCCGTCGTCGAAGACCATGCCATCTTCTTTGCACATGAGGCCGTAGCGGGCCTTGCCAACATCGAGCTTGGTCCAGGCGTTGGTGTAGATGCGGTTGAGGAATTCGCGCGCGTCCGGGCCCTGGATGTCGATCTTGCCCAGGGTCGAGGCGTCGAGCAGGCCGACGCTGTCACGCACCGCCTTGCACTCGCGAGCCACGGCGGCATGAATGTCCTCGCCGTTGCGCGGGAAGTACCAGGGGCGCTTCCACTGGCCGACGTCTTCGAATTCGGCGCCGTTCTTCACATGCCAGGCATGCAGGGCAGTAAAGCGTACCGGCTCGAACAGGTGACCGCAGTGCCGGCCCGCCACCGCGCCGAAGGTGATCGGCGTGTAGTTGGGGCGGAACATGGTGGTGCCCATTTCCGGGATGGTGATACCCATCGAACGCGCGGCAATCGCCAGGCCATTGATGTTGCCCAGCTTGCCCTGATCGGTACCAAAGCCCAGCGCGGTGTAGCGCTTGACGTGCTCGACCGACTCGAAGCCTTCGCGGGTAGCCAGTTCGATGGCGGCGGCGGTGACGTCGTTCTGCTGGTCGACGAACTGCTTCGGCGCCCGTGCAGTGTTCTTGTCGTGGGGCACCTGGAACAGCGCCACGGTTGGTTCTTCCTGGCGTGCCAGGACTTTCGGAATCACCCCCAGCACCGCCTTGAAACCGGCTTCGGTGGCGGCGCGCACGCCGCCTTCAAAACCATCGGCGAGGGTGTCAGCAAGGGCGAACACACCGTTGATGCCACCCACGCACACGCGTTTTTGCGGTGCTTCACCGGGTACGAAACCGAGAATGTCTTCACGCCAGACCGGTTTGCCGCCCAGGTGCGAAGCCAGGTGCACCACCGGGCTGTAGCCGCCGGAGGTGGCTACCAGGTCGCAATCCAGCCACTCGCCGGGGCTGCTGACCTTATGCGCCTTGACGTCGATGGCGGCAACCCGGGCTGCAGTCACGTGCTTGCTGCCGCGCGTCTCGATCACCGCGCTGGAGGTGAGGATGCGAATGCCCTTGGCCCGCGCCTCTTCCACCAACGAACCGCGCGGGTTGTGGCGGGCATCGGCGACGGCGACCACGTTCAGGCCGGCGTCGTGCCAGTCCAGGGCCACGCGGTAGGCATGGTCGTTGTTGGTCGACAGTACCAACTTGCGCCCCGGCGCCACGCCATAGCGGCGCACGTAGGTCGAGACCGCACCGGCGAGCATGTTGCCCGGCACATCGTTGTTGCCGTACACCAAAGGCCGCTCGTGGGCGCCAGTCGCCAGCACCACACGCTTGGCGCGTACCCGGTGCATGCGCTGGCGCACCTGGCCGATCGGCGCGCGATCGCCGAGATGGTCGGTCAGGCGCTCGTGAATGGTGAGGAAGTTGTGATCGTGGTAGCCGTTGACCGTGGCCCGTGGCAACAGGGTGACTTCCGGCAGTGCCTTGAGCTCGGCCACCACTGCCGCAACCCAGTCGGCGGCCGGCTTGCCGTCGAGGGTTTCACGGCTGTCGAGCAGGCTGCCGCCGAACTCTTCCTGTTCATCGGCGAGGATCACCCGCGCGCCGCTGCGGCCAGCCGCCAGGGCTGCGGCCAGGCCGGCGGGGCCGGCGCCGACCACCAGCACGTCGCAGTGGTGGTTCATATAGTCGTAGCTGTCCGGGTCGTTCTGCAGCGGCGCACGGCCAAGGCCGGCGGCTTTGCGGATGTACTTCTCGTAGGTCATCCAGAACGACTGCGGGTACATGAACGTCTTGTAGTAGAAACCCGGCGGCATCAGCTTGCCGCCGACCTTGCCGAGGATGCCCATGACGTCGTTGTTCACATTCGGCCAGCCGTTGGTGCTGGTGGCCACAAGGCCAGCGTACAGCGCCTGCTGGGTGGCGCGCACGTTGGGCACCTGGGTGGCTTCGGTGGCGCCGATCTGCAGGATGGCGTTGGGCTCTTCGCTGCCTGCGGCGATGATCCCGCGCGGGCGCGAGTACTTGAAGCTGCGCCCGACAATGTCGACGCCGTTGGCCAGCAGTGCAGCGGCCAGGGTGTCACCGGCAAAGCCCTGGTAGGTCTGGCCGTTGAAGGTGAAGTTCAAGACTTTGCTGCGATCGATACGACCGCCGTTGGACAGGCGATAGACCTGGCTCATACCTTTTCTCCCTGACCACTGACTGCCAACTGCGGGCTGGTGCTCTTGCCGGTGACCTGCGGCTTGGCGCCGATCGGATAGGTTTCGAGAATTTCGTAGGTCAGCGTGTCACGCGTGGCGTTGAAGTACTGGCGGCAACCAGCGGCGTGAATCCACAGCTCGTGGTGCAGGCCACGGGGGTTATCGCGAAAGAACATGTAGTCGCCCCACTCCTCGTCGGAGCAGGCGTTGGGGTCCAGCGGCCGGGGAATGTGCGCCTGGCCTGCGGCGTGGAACTCCTCTTCGGAGCGCAGCTCGCCGCAGTGGGGACAGAAGATATGCAACATGGGGATTTCTCCTGTTAGTGGGCGACAGCGGCGGCGCCGTGTTCGTCGATCAGTGCACCGTTGTGGAAACGGTCGATGGAAAAGGGTTTGGCCAGCGGGTGCATTTCGCCCTTGGCCAGGCTTGCGGCAAAGACGTTGCCCGAGCCCGGGGTGGCCTTGAAGCCGCCGGTGCCCCAGCCGCAGTTGAAGAACATGTTCTTCACCGGGGTCTTGGAGATGATCGGGCAGGCGTCCGGGGTGGTATCGACGATGCCGCCCCACTGGCGGTTCATGCGCACCCGCGAGAGGATCGGGAACATTTCGACGATGGCCTGCAGGGTGTGCTCGATCACCGGGTACGAACCGCGCTGGCCGTAACCGACCCAGCCGTCGATGCCGGCGCCGATGACCAGGTCGCCCTTGTCCGACTGGCTGATGTAGCCGTGCACGGCGTTGGACATGATCACGCTGTCGATGATCGGCTTGAGCGGCTCGGACACCAGTGCTTGCAGCGGATGCGATTCGATCGGCAGGCGGAAACCTGCGAGCTTGGCCATGTGCCCGGAGTTACCGGCGGTGACCACGCCGACGCGCTTGGCGCCGATAAAGCCTTTGTTGGTCTCGACGCCGATGACCACGCCGTTTTCCTTGCGAAAACCGATCACTTCGGTTTGCTGGATCAGGTCGACGCCCAGGGCGTCGGCGGCGCGGGCAAAGCCCCAGGCCACGGCGTCGTGGCGGGCAACACCACCGCGGCGCTGCACGGTGGCGCCGATGATCGGGTAGCGGGTGTTCTTCGAGCAGTCCAGGTAAGGGATTTCTTCAGCTACTTGTTGAGCATTGAGCAGCTCGCCGTCGACGCCATTGAGGCGGTTGGCACTGACCCGACGCTCGGAGTCGCGCATGTCCTGCAAGGTATGACAGAGGTTGTAGACGCCGCGCTGGGAGAACATCACGTTGTAGTTGATGTCTTGTGACAGCCCTTCCCAGAGCTTCATCGCGTGTTCATACAGGTGCGCCGACTCGTCCCACAGGTAGTTGGAGCGGACGATGGTGGTGTTGCGCGCGGTGTTGCCGCCTCCCAGCCAGCCCTTCTCGACCACTGCCACGTTGGTGATGCCGTGTTCCTTGGCCAGGTAGTAGGCGGTGGCCAGGCCATGCCCGCCACCACCGACGATGACCACGTCGTAGACTTTTTTCGGGGTGGGCGTGCGCCACATGCGCTGCCAGTTTTCGTGGTGGCTGAGCGAGTGCTTGAAGAGGCCGAAGCCTGAGTAACGTTGCATAGTCTTTACTCCTGGACCACTCAGCGATAAACCGGAAAATCTGCACAGAGTGCCGACACGTTCTTCGCAACATCGGCCTCGACGTCGGCATCGCCGAGGTTATCGAGGATGTCGCAGATCCAGCCGGCCAGCTCCACGCACTGGCTGACCTTGAAGCCGCGGCTGGTGACCGCCGGAGTGCCGATGCGCAGGCCGGAGGTGACGAACGGCGACTGTGGGTCGTTGGGCACGGCGTTCTTGTTGACGGTGATGTGCGCACGGCCGAGGGCGGCGTCGGCCTCTTTGCCGGTCAGGCCCTGGCGGATCAGGCTGACCAGGAACAGGTGGTTGTCGGTGCCGCCGGAAACCACGTCATAACCGCGTTTGATGAACACTTCGGCCATGGCCTGGGCGTTGTCGATCACCTGCTGTTGATAGGTCTTGAAGCCAGGCTCCAGCGCCTCCTTGAAGCACACCGCCTTGGCGGCGATCACGTGCATCAGCGGGCCGCCCTGGGCACCGGGGAACACCGCGGCGTTGAGCTTCTTCTCGATCTCTTCGTTGCTGCGCGCCAAAATCAGGCCGCCACGCGGGCCACGCAGGGTCTTGTGGGTGGTGGTGGTGACCACGTCAGCGTAAGGCAGCGGGTTCGGGTACAGGCCAGCGGCAACCAGGCCGGCAACGTGGGCCATGTCGACAAACAGATAAGCACCGACCTTGTCGGCGATCTGACGAAAGCGTGGGAAATCGAGGGTTTTTGAGTAGGCCGAGAACCCGGCGACGATCATCTTCGGCTTGTTCTCCAGCGCCAGGCGCTCGACTTCGTCGTAGTCGATCAGCCCGGTGTTGGTGTCGATGCCGTACTGCACGGCGTTGTACAGCTTGCCCGAGGACGACACCTTGGCGCCGTGGGTCAGGTGACCGCCGTGGGCCAGGCTCATGCCCAGGATGGTATCGCCGGCCTGCAGCAGGGCCAGGTATACGGCGCTGTTGGCCGAGGAGCCGGAGTGCGGCTGAACGTTGGCGTAATCGGCGCCGAACAGCTGCTTGGCGCGGTCGATGGCCAGTTGCTCGACTTTATCCACATGCTCGCAACCGCCGTAATAGCGCTTGCCCGGGTAGCCTTCGGCGTATTTGTTGGTCAGGCCGCTGCCCTGGGCCTGCATGACACGCTTGCTGGTGTAGTTTTCCGAGGCGATCAGCTCGATGTGATCTTCCTGGCGTTGCTCTTCGGCATTGATCGCCGCCAGCAGTGCATCGTCATAACCCTGGATCTGGTCTTGCTTGCTGAACATCGCAGTCTCTCCCGGCAGCGGCATCGGTTCTTGTCGGGCAATTGCCCTTTTGCAGCGATGGTATGACCGACGCAGACAGCCCAGATGCCTACGGACGCCACGCAAAGGTGCGTTTACGACATGTAGCCTCATCGCGGGGCAAGCCCGCTTCCACGGGGGCAATGCTTTGTATAGGCGACGCCGCAATTCTTGGTTTAGAGTGCTCGTCTGCGTCGTTCACAGGACAGTGTCATGCCAGATAAAAGCCAGCAATTCGCCAGCGACAACTACTCAGGTATCTGCCCCGAAGCCTGGGCCGCCATGGAAAAGGCCAACCAGGGCCACGAGCGCGCCTATGGCGACGACCAATGGACGGCACGTGCCTCGGAATACTTCCGCAAATTGTTCGAAACCGACTGCGAAGTGTTCTTCGCCTTCAACGGCACCGCCGCCAACTCGTTGGCGCTGTCTTCGCTGTGCCAGAGCTATCACAGCGTGATCTGCTCGGAGACCGCCCACGTCGAGACCGACGAATGCGGCGCCCCGGAGTTCTTCTCCAACGGCTCCAAGCTGCTCACCGCGCGCAGCGAAGCCGGCAAACTGACCCCCGAGTCGATCCGCGAAGTGGCGCTCAAGCGCCAGGACATCCACTACCCCAAGCCGCGGGTGGTGACCATCACCCAGGCCACCGAGGTCGGCAGCGTTTACCGCCCGGACGAACTCAAGGCCATCAGCGCCACCTGCAAGGAGCTGGGCCTGAACCTGCACATGGACGGCGCCCGCTTCAGCAACGCCTGCGCGTTCCTCGGCTGCAGCCCGGCGGAGCTGACCTGGAAGGCCGGTGTCGATGTGCTGTGCTTTGGCGGCACCAAGAACGGCATGGCGGTGGGTGAAGCGATCCTGTTCTTCAACCGCGAGCTGGCCGAAGACTTCGACTACCGCTGCAAGCAGGCCGGGCAACTGGCGTCGAAGATGCGCTTTTTGTCGGCACCCTGGGTCGGTTTGCTGGAAGACGGCGCCTGGCAGCGCCACGCTGTGCATGCCAACCACTGCGCGCAGTTGCTCAGCGAACTGGTTCGCGATGTGCCGGGCGTTGAGCTGATGTTCCCGGTGGAAGCCAACGGGGTGTTCCTGCAAATGTCGGAGCCGGCGCTGGAAGCCTTGCGCAACAAGGGCTGGCGCTTTTACACCTTCATCGGCAGCGGCGGCGCACGCTTCATGTGCTCGTGGGACACCGAAGAGGCGCGGGTGCGTGAGCTGGCGGCGGATATCCGGGCGGTAATGAAGGCTTAGTTCCTCGCCATTGGCGTACTAAAGCTCAATTTACCGTTTATCGGAACTAGTATTTTTGTCAGGTGAATCCCATGGGGCGAATACCTAGAGTCAGCTTACCCGGGTAACTGAATAACGGGTCTGGGCCACTCATGGAGATACTCACATGTCACAGAACAAACTTATTGGCGCCGTGCACTTTGTGGTCGATGACGAAATGCATGACGTATCGGGTAGTAATCTGGATGGATATGCCTATTTAAACGGTGGGGACAGCACCTTTCTAGAGGTTGACGGAGAGGTATGGCAAATCACTGTGGCTAACAAATTTCTTAATCCAGCGTACTCAGGTGCATCCGAGTGGCACCTCGTCGTTGTAGGAAGCCGAGCTGTTAACACCAATAGCAAAGTTACAAAATTGTTCAAGAAGTAGCCACGTAAACTAAACTCGCTCATCACCGCCAAGCCAACGCTCGCAGGTCCTGCGTAGCGCGCTTGTCGGCGATGAACTCATCGCGGCTTAAAGCCTGAACCCACCCATCTGCCGCGCCAGGTCATCGGCCAGCCCGCGCAGCGCCTGGCACTCCTCCCGGCAACCCTGCACATCCACTGCCGTTTCCCGCGCCAGGTCGGAAATCCCCTGCACCGTGCGGTTGATCTCCTCGGTCACCGCCGACTGCTCTTCAGTCGCTGTCGCCACCTGATGGTTCATGTCACTGATGTGCTCGACCTGCTCGGTGATGGTCCCCAGCGAAGCACCGGTCTGCTGGCTCGACTCCACGCCCGTGCCGGTTGCCGCCTGCCCGGCCTGCATCGACGCCACCGCACTGCCGGCACCCTGCTTGAGGCGCAGGATCATCTGCTGCACTTCATCGGTGGACACCTGGGTGCGCCGCGCCAGGGTTCGTACCTCATCGGCGACCACGGCAAAGCCGCGGCCCATTTCGCCGGCCCGCGCCGCTTCGATGGCAGCGTTGAGCGCCAGCAGGTTGGTCTGCTCGGAGATGCTGCGGATCACCGCCAGCACTTCGTCGATCGACGCCACCTCCGTAGCCAGCTCCCCCACTGCGCTGGCCGCCTGGCCAATCTCCTCGGACATGCCCTCGATATGGGCAATCGAGCGGCGCACTACGTCGCGGGCCTGTAGCGCTTCGCTGCGCGCGGTTTGCGAGGCGTGCGCGGCATTGCCGGCATTCTGGGCAATGTCCTGCACGGTCAGGCCCATCTCATGCACGGCGGTGGCGACCATCTCGGTCATTTCCTGCTGGCGGCCGGAACGTTCGGCGGTGTTGTCCACCACTTGCGTGACTTGCGCCACCGAGGCCCGCAAGCGCTCGCTGGTGCTCAGCACCTCGCCGATCAGGTCACGCTGGCTGTCGAGAAAGCGGTTGAAGCCACGGGCCAGGTCGCCGAGTTCGTCTGCACGGTTCTCGTCCAGGCGCTGGGTCAGGTCACCACCGCCATTGCCGATGGCCATCAAGGCTCCGGTCACGCGACGGATCGGCCGGACGATACCGCGCGCCAGCAGCACCACCAGCAACAGCGACACCAACGCCACTGCGCCGCCAATCAGGCTGGTCAGCCAGACGGTCTCGCGTACCTGGGCGTAGATCTGCGCTTCTGGCACTTCGGCGACCAGCGTCCAGTTGAGGTCACGCAGCGGCAGGCTGAGGGCCAGGTAGCCCTCGCCATCGCGCTCGAAGCGGCTACTGTGCAGGCCCTGCTCGCGGCTCAAGACAACTTTGGCAGCCTCGCCACCAATCTGTTCGGCCAACTGCCGCTTGCCGCTGAACTGCGCCTGCGGGTGCACCTGGATCAAACCGTCGCCGCGCACCAGCATCACCCGCCCGTGTTCGCCAAAACTGAAGTTGTGAATCAGCTCGGACAGTTCGGTCATGCGCAGGCCAAGCCCGGCGATGCCCACCAGTTGCCCGGCTTTTTCCACCCGATAATCGATGAACAGCGCCAGTTCGCCGGTGCTGCCATCGGTGTCGATGTTCAGCAGCCGCGGGTTGCCGCTGTCGATGAAGCCGAAAAACCATTTGTCCGCCGGATTGCTGCGGCTGAGGGTGCGGTCCAGGCCTTTCTCGTTGTAGTAGTGGTTGCTCGCGGTCGCGGCAAACAGTGCGGTAAACGCATGATTCTGTTTACGCAGAGCCTCGAGGTACTCGATGAATTGCGGCGCCTGGGCGCTATCTTCACCCGCCGCCAGCCAGTCGCGCAGCAGGGTGTTGTTGGCGATATCGGCCGCCGCCGTCAACGGCCGGCCGAGCATGCGCTCGATGTCGTTACGAATCGCCTCAATGCTCGCCGGCAAGGCAGTGTCGACCAGGTAACGCTCGGTCAGCCGATTGACCGCCACGCTGTAGATGCCGACCACCACCAGAATGCTCAGCAACAGCGCTGCGCCCATGCTTGCGATCAATTGCCACTGGATACTGCGCCGCCAGAACTGCATGTATTTCCCCTGGGTAAATAAGTCCTGTAGTGCAAGAGACAGGCCAATTGTATACAACAGGAAATACAATAATGACAGTGATCCACAGCAATGCCGGCCCACCCTCCCGAAGGCGGTGAGCTGGCAAAAAGGTTTAGCTTGGGGCTTTGGAGGCGATCAGCTGTTGCTGATGGTCCGCGCAATCACATCGACCGTGGCGTTGACTTGCTCTTGGTAACGGTCGAGGGCCTGCTGGTGCTGCTGTTGCAGTTCGATCTGCTGCGAGCACAGGTTGAGGGCTGCCAGTACCAGCAGCTTGTCACCGATCAGGGTCGGGTATTTACGCTTGGTATCGGCCAATGAGGCATTGAGCATCTGCACCGCTTGCGCCAGCGCCTGCTCCTGGCCTTCGGGGGCCTTGATCGAATAATCGCTGCCGAGGATCGACACGACATTGATCGGCTGCGCTGAGGTTTTCATGCGTTCACGGCACCAACGCTGGCACGCTCAACCAGGGCCTGGATGCGTGCGGCGGTAGCGCCCTGCTTTTCTTCCTGCTCCAGCAGGCTCAGTTGCAGGCTGTCGTTTTCATCTTTGGCCTGGGCCAGTTCGGCACTGATTTGCGCGTTGCGCTCGGTCAGTTCCTGATTCTTCTGCACCAGGTCGCTGACCAGTTGCTCCAGTTGACTAAGGGAAGTTTCCAACATGATTGCCTTCTCGGGGTGTTTCAGGGGGCGCACACGATAAAGAAAAGTCCGCGTGCTAGCCAGGGATATCGGGTTTAGACGCTTCGGCCTGGTGCAGATTGACCCGCCGATCCGGGTCCGGTTCCCCGTTTTGCCTACCACCGGTCAGGAAAAAAGATAGCTGCCTCACAATTTCATCTTCGCCCGCTCAAGTCTTTACCCCGCCGACCGATAGGCATGGCAGTCCTGACTCCTGCGCACGGTTCGCGTGCCCTTTTCCCTCCTGGATACCACCATGTCCCTACGCAACATGAATATCGCCCCGCGCGCGCTTCTGGGCTTTGCTCTGATCGGTGCGCTGATGCTGGCCCTGGGTCTGTTCGCCCTGAACCAGATGAGCAAGATTCGCCAGGCCGGCGAAACCATCGAGACCTCGACGGTGCCAAGCCTGACCAACCTCGACCAACTGACCCAGCTGACCCTGCGCCTGCGCACCCTGTCGTACCGCCTGCTGCTCAACCGCGAAGCCGACACCCTGCAGGCCACCCTCAAGCTGATCGACCAGCGCAACCAGCAGATCGACGACGCGCGCCGCAACTACGAGCCGTTGATCTTCGGCAACCAGGAACGCTCGGCCTACAACCAGTACGTACAGTTGCTGGGCCAGTACCGCCAACTGGAAAACCGCATGCGCCTGGCCTCGCAGAACAATGACCTGGACACCCTGCGCAACCTGATCAACCGCGACATGCTCGACAGCTCCGAGCAGATCAACAGCGTCATGGATCAACTGGTCAGCATCAACACCGAACAAACCAGCGAGATCAACCGCACCGCCGCCGAACAATATTCCAATGCCGTGACTCTGGTGATCGGCCTGCTGCTGGCCGCCACCGCCCTGACCCTGATCTGCGCCCTGCTGCTGACCCGCAGCATCGTCAAGCCGATCGACGAAGCCCTGCAGGCCGCCGAGCGGATTGCCGAAGGCGACCTGACCCGCAGCATCCACGCCGAAGGCCAGGACGAAGCAGCGCGTCTGCTCAAGGCCATGGCCAAGATGCAGAACAAGCTGCGCGACACCCTGCAGCAGATTTCCGGCTCGGCCACCCAGCTGGCATCGGCGGCCGAAGAGCTCAACAGCGTCACCGACGAAAGCGCCCGTGGCCTGCAGCAACAGAACAACGAAATCGAACAGGCCGCCACGGCCGTCACCGAGATGACCAGCGCCGTCGAAGAAGTCGCGCGCAATGCCGTGAGCACCTCGGAAGCCTCCAAGGAAGCCACCCGCTCGGCCGGTGACGGCCGTGACCTGGTGATGGAAACCGTCAGTGCCATCGAGCGCATGAGCACCGACGTGCAAGGCACTGCCGAACTGATCGGCAACCTGGCGGAAGAGTCGCGTGATATTGGCAAGGTGCTCGATGTGATTCGCGGCCTGGCCGACCAGACCAACCTGCTGGCACTCAACGCCGCCATCGAAGCGGCGCGTGCCGGGGAAGCCGGCCGCGGCTTTGCCGTGGTGGCCGACGAAGTGCGCGCCCTGGCCCACCGCACCCAGCAGTCGACCAGCGAAATCGAACGGATGATCGGCAGTATCCAGGGCGGCACCGAGCAGGCGGTCAACTCCATGCGCAACAGCACCGAACGCGCCGAGTCGACCCTGAACATCGCCCGTGGCGCCGGCCTGGCGCTGGAAACCATCACCGGCGCGGTGGCCGAGATCAACGAACGCAACCTGGTGATCGCCAGCGCCGCCGAAGAGCAGGCCCAGGTTGCCCGCGAAGTCGACCGCAACCTGGTCAACATCAACGATCTTTCGGTGCAGTCGGCCACCGGCGCCCACCAGACCAGCGCCGCCAGTGCCGAGCTGTCGCGCCTGGCGGTGGACCTGAGCGGGCTGGTGGCGCGCTTTAGCGTTTGACCTGCAGATCGGCCAGCGCAGCCGGCTTGAGGGGGTCCCACTGCGCAATGGGACCGCCCTCGGGGCTGAAGCCGTTGTTGTAGCGCGTGGCCAGTTTGTCCACGGCATTAAGTGCCGTGGTCACCGCCCCTTCAGCCCAACCGCCGGTCCAGGACACATCGTCGCCGGCCAGGATGAAGCCATCCACCGCGCTACCGTCACTGCCCTCCTTGAACTGGCTGAACAACAGCCGCTGGTACTCGTACTGACCCGGCAGGTTCATCTTGAAAGCCCCAAGATAGAAAGGCTCGTTCTCCCAGTTGATCTCGACAAAGGGGTCTGCCGCAGGGAAATGCGAAGCCAGGTCCAGGCCCGGATAAACCTGATCGAGCAAGGCGGTGCACAACTCGCCATGCTGCGGCAGGTCGCCCTGACGGTCACCGAGAAACTTCAGGCTGTCGTCGTTCCAGGTATATGACAAGATAACCCCACTACCTTTGCAAGCTCCCGGGTTTCGGCTGTAGTCCACCAGGTAGGTGCCACGGGTCAGGCGGTCAGACAGGGTAATACTCATCAGTTGCTTGCCGTCCGGCCCGCGCTGGGTCCAGAACGGCTCGCGGGTAGCGGCAAACACCTTGGCCGACTGCATGTAGTGGGTATACATCACCGCTTCCCATTGCTGCTGCGTCAGCAGCGAACGGCTGGCCTCAAGGCCTTCGGCGCCGTTCATGTAGCGGAACTTGTCGAGTATCCGCACATGCGGGGTGTAGACCACACTGCCGTAACGCAGGCGTTGGTCGCGTCCGCTCTGCAGGTCATGGCAGAGCACTTCAAAACCGCCACCTTCGCCCGCTGTCAGGCGCTTGATCTGCCGAACTTCCTGGCGCAGCGGGTTGCCCGGAAACGCGCTCGCCAGTTCTTCCACGGTCATGTTCTGCGGCCAGAACACGCTGTCATCGCCAAAGGCCGCTGCAGGTTGCTGCCAAAGCCGTAGAGGCAACTGGTCGGCACCGTCGCGCATCAACAGGTGGTTGATATCCAGCCCGGTATACAGCACCCGCAGTACTTCCAGAAAGCAATTGGGAAAGTCGGTGTTCCAGCCACCCGTACCAAAGCCGATCTGGCCGAACAGGTTAATCTCGTCGGCAGGCCAGCGCGCCTGCTCGACCATCGCGGCATGAAAGCTGAGGTTGTCCCAGCCTTCGCGCAAAATTGCATTCCACAACAGTTTGATTTTCGCCTGGTCTATTGTCCCGGCAGACATGGCGTGTTCCATTTCCTTGAAATGGATAGGCGCCTGCTCGAGAAACTCATCGAAGAACTTGATTTCAATGTTCTCGAACGCCGGCGGCCGGGGAAAGTTGTCATTGCCGACTTCGTAGTAATATTTTTCGTCGGCATAATCAACGACAGTACTAACGGCGGCGGCACTTCCGGGATTGGGAAAGTCTTCAGTGTTATCCCGCATGCGCACTTTGCTGAAGTAGTGCATCAGCGCCTGGCCCGACAACGGAAAGCGCATGGCACCGCGCTCAAACGGCACGCTATCGTTGACCGCGGTCGAATACAGGCGCCCGCCTATGCGCCCGCTGGCCTCCACCAAAACCGGATGCAGGCCCATGCGCATCGCTTCATAGGCGGCAACCAGCCCGGCCACGCCGGCCCCCACCACCAGCACTTGCTGGCCATGATGCTGTGGCTGGATTCGGCCAAGCGGTGCCGGCCCCTTGTCCGCCAGGTACTGCCCATAGTCGAAAGGAAAGTCTGGAATCACCGCCCGAACCTGATTATCCAGAACACGCTTGGCGGAAAGAATTCGAGAAGGGATCGAGGACATATCAGGCTCCGTCTGAAGGCAGTGATGAACTCACAGCATAGAGCCGGGGGTGTTCAATAGTTATATTGATTGGCAATCAAAAACACGGCACTTGAACTAGCAAAAATGCCAGTTGACGCTAACTATTTTATATCGCCTGATCATTATTTTCAGGAGAGCACACATGAACACATCATCACTGCCGCTGCGCATTGCTTGCGCCCAAGTTGCACCGAAAGTTGCCGATGTAATCCATAACCGCGAAGTTTCCAATGCAGCGATCATCGAGGCCGCCCGGGAAGGTGCGGAACTGGTCGTGCTACCGGAGCTTATGCAGAGCGGCTACGTGTTTGAAGACCGCGACGAAGCCTTGAGCGTTGCCGAGGGTTTATACGACGCCACGGTCAAGGGTTGGTTCGCCCTCGCCCGGCAACACGAGATCATGGTGGTGGCCGGCCTGTGCGAACGCCTGTCGGCAACCGAAGTCGCCAACAGCGTAGTGCTGATCGAGCCTCAAGGCTGGATCACCTGCTATCGCAAGGTGCACCTGTGGGACCGGGAAAAACTCATCTTCACACCGGGCGAGCAACCGCCACCGGTTGTGCGAACGGCCAAAGGGCGAATAGCACTGATGATCTGTTATGACCTGGAGCTCCCGGAGTGGGTACGCCTGGCTGCGCTGGGTGGTGCACAGTTGTTGTGTGCGCCCGCCAACTGGCCAGAATTCCCCCGCCCTCCCGAGGAGCGCCCGGCAGAAATCGTCCGGGTTCAGGCTGGAGCAGCAGTGAATCGCATGTTCATCGCGGTTTGTGATCGCCATGGCAGCGAACGCGGGGTCGACTGGGTGGGCGGTTCAACCATTGTCGATGCCGACGGCTTTCCCCTGGCTGGCGCCAGCAGCCTGCCCGAAGCGCAACTGCTGCTGGCCGACCTGGAGCTGAGCGACGCCGACTACAAATGGATCAGCGACCACAACCATGTCCATGAAGATCGCCAGCCGCAGCTTTACGGCGGTGTCTGCAACACTAGTACTCAATCCGCACGTCACCCTTCGGCACACTGCAGCAGGACAGAATATAGCCCTCCGCCACATCGTCATCAGTGATCCCGCCGTTGTGTTCCATCTCCACTTCGCCGCCCAGCTTGAGCACCTTGCAGGTGCCGCAGATGCCCATGCCGCAGGCCTTGGGGATCATCAGCCCGAGCTTGGCCGCCGCCGCGTGCACGGTCTCGCCCGGGGCCACGCGGATGCTCTTGCCGGTGGCGGTGAATTCGACCTGGTGCAGGTCGCTGGCGTCCACCTCGGCAGCTTCGGCGGCTTGTTCGGCGTGTTCCACGGCATCGGCCTTGACCTCGGCCGGGGTCGCGCCGAACGACTCTTCATGGTAGCGGCTCATGTCGTAGCCGCTACTTTCCAGCAGGCGCTTGACCGCGTTCATGTAGGGCGTCGGGCCGCAGCAGAAAATCTCCCGTTCCAGGTAGTCCGGGGCGATCAGCTCCATCAGCTTCTGGTTCAGGTAGCCGCGATAGCCCGCCCAGGGCTCGCCCAGGCCATGCTTCTCGCAAATGATATGGAGGCTGAAGTTGTCGATCCGCGAGGCCATGTGCTCCAGCTCGCGGTGATAGATGATGTCTTTCGGCGAGCGCGCGCTATGAACGAAAACCATGTCGACATTGCCGTTGGTGTCATAGAACCAGCGGGCCATGGACATCACCGGGGTGATGCCGACGCCGCCGCTGAGGTACAGCACCTTGGGGCTGGGGAAATCCATGGCATTGAACAGCCCGACCGGGCCGTGCACCGCCAGCTCCTGGCCTTCGTGCAATGTGTCGTGCAGCCAGTTGGAGACCTTGCCGCCGGGCACGCGCTTGATGGTCACCGAGAAGCTGTAGGGCACCGACGGCGAGCTTGAGATGGTGTACGAGCGCATGATCGGCTCGCCATCGATCTCAAGCTCCAGGGTGACGAACTGCCCGGGCTTGAAGAAGAACATGATCGGCTGGTCGGCCATGAAACAGAAGGTGCGCACGTCCCAGGTTTCCTGGATCACCTTGACGCAACGGACGATGTGGCGGCCGTTGGCCCAGGTCTGGGTGCTGACCGGATTGAGGAAGCTGTTGGACATGCTCGTCTCCACGGCCGACTGCGGCCTGATGGCTGCGATTCTGCTTAAGCCGCGCAGGCGACACTTACCTATCCGCGACATTGGCGTGCTTATCGCGACCAGCCCCCGGCCACGGGGGCTGACGCGTCGGAAACGGATCTGATCATGTCGTCCATGGATATGGTTCCTGCGCCCTTCGAACGCACACTCCATCGCACATGATCTGTACTTGAGCCTTGCGTCGCCATAACAACGATTAGCCACTTTCACCGGCCACAAGCACTGGCCATGAGGACCTACACGATGGACGTCACCGCAACTTTGAGTCTGGGCGATCCACTGGAACCTGCACGCAAGGCCACCGCCGAGATGCTGCAGAGCCGCGAGCGGACCTTCTCGCTGCCACAGCCGTTCTACTGCGACGAGCGCCTGTTCCAGATCGACATGGAAGAAATCTTCCAGAAGGAATGGCTGATCGCCGGGATGACCTGCGAAATCCCGACCAAGGGCAACTTCATCACCCTGCAGATCGGCAAGAACCCGATCCTGGTGGTGCGCGGTGCCGAAGGCCAGGTGCATGCCTTCCACAACGTCTGCCGCCATCGCGGTTCGCGCCTGTGCACCAGCGACAAGGGCAAGGTCGCCAAGCTGGTCTGCCATTACCACCAGTGGACCTACGAGCTGGACGGCCGCCTGCTGTTTGCCGGCACCGAAATGGGCGCCGATTTCGACATGAAGCAGTACGGCCTCAAGCCTGTGAACGTCAAGACCGCCGGTGGCTACATCTTCATCAGCCTGGCCGAGAACCCGCCGGCGATTGACGACTTCCTCGCCACCCTGACCCACTACATGGAACCCTACGACATGGAGAACACCAAGGTGGCGGTGCAAACCACCTTGATGGAGAAGGCCAACTGGAAGCTGGTGCTGGAAAACAACCGCGAGTGCTACCACTGCAGCGGCTCGCACCCTGAACTGCTGAAAACCCTGCTGGAATGGGACGACGTCACCGACCCACGCGCCGACCAGGCATTCAAGGACCACGTCGCCGCCTCGGCTGCCGCCTGGGATGCCGAGAAGATCCCCTACGCCCACGCAAGCTTCGGCCTGCGCAACCGCATCGTGCGCATGCCGCTGCTCAAGGGCACGGTGTCGATGACCCTGGACGGCAAGCAGGGCTGCCAGAAGCTCATGGGCCGGATCAAGAACCCGGATCTCGGCTCGATGCGCATCCTGCACCTGCCGCACTCGTGGAACCACTGCATGGGCGATCACATCATCGTCTTCACCGTATGGCCGATCAGCGCCCAGGAGACCATGGTCACCACCAAGTGGCTGGTGCACAAGGATGCGGTTGAAGGTGTGGACTACGACCCGGCGCGCATGCGCCAGGTGTGGGACGCCACCAACGACCAGGACCGGCGCCTGGCTGAAGAGAACCAGCGTGGGATCAACTCTACGGCGTATCAGCCCGGGCCTTATTCGAAGACCTATGAGTTTGGCGTGGTTAATTTCGTCGATTGGTACAGCGAGCGGATGCTGAGCAACCTGGGGGCGGCGCCGGCGCCTTATCTGAAGGGTGTGGCTGCGCAGTAACCTTATCGCGGGGCAAGTCGAGGCGTCGCACCGCCGCTTGTGTCTTGAGGTTGGAATAGAATCAGAAGTGAGAGCGGTGAATGGCAAGCTGTACGCCGGTAGTGCTTAAAGCACGTGTGGGAGCAAAGCTGCCATTCACCTCTCCACTCTGGCCCGAGCCCGAACAGTTGATTGAGCGCCTCTCGAATCACAAGCGTGGGCCAAGCCAGAGCGCTCTCACAACTGAGTGTAAGAGGGTTCAGCCATGTTGTCTTCTGTTGGAATCGACACTGCCAAAGCCACGTTGGAAATCTGCATCAAACCTCAGAAAATCCGCTTCGAAGTAATCAATGAGCGCCCAGGCTTTGATGTGCTGATCGGGCGACTGAAGGACTTCAAGATCAGCAGAGTGTTGATTGAAGCGACCGGCGGCTACGAGAAAGACGTGCTGATTGCATTGCGCTCGGCCGGTTTCGAAACCATCTGCATCAACCCAGCCCGTGCCCGGAAATTCGCCGAGGCGATGGGTAAAAAAGCCAAAACCGATAAGATCGACGCCGAGGTCCTTGCGGACTTCGCTGCACACCTCAGCGCTCCTCAAGACCAACTAATCAGCCCGGAACGCGAAGAGCTGCGCGAGTTGGTGAAGCAGCGCGCCCAATTTGTGCAGAGCCGTGATGACTACAAACGGCGCCGCCTGCAATGCCGCTCGGCAATGGTGATGGCTCACTTTGATGAGCACATAGAGCAGCTGAAAGTGCTGATCAAACGCCTTGACGAAGAAATTGACCAGGCGATGGTGCAACTGGACGACACCAGGGCGCGTCAGTTGTTGGCGGTGAGCGGAATTGGTCGGGTAACCGCCGCAAATCTGCTCGCCTCACTGCCAGAGCTGGGGCAATTGGACCGCCGTCAGATCGCCGCGCTAGTGGGCGTAGCGCCTTACAACAACGATAGCGGTAGCCATCAAGGGCACCGCCAGATATGGGGTGGCCGGGCGCATGTAAGGCGAGTCCTGTACATGTCGAGCTGGATCATCATCCGTCACAACACGGAATTTAAAGCACGCTACGAAGCACTTCGGGAGCGTGGCAAGTGCGCCAAAGTCGCCCTCGTAGCCTGTATGCGGGTGCTGATCGTCAGGCTGAATGCAATGCTGCGGGACAATACCCCTTGGCGAGTGCAAACAGCCTGATCAAGACAGTTGCTCCCACCGGATTTGTAGGTACCTGTGAATCCTGTGGGAGCTGATCAAATTTTGACCATACCCCGCAACACCCCGGCCTTACTGGGGCCCTCGATAGAACAAACACTTTATCCACAGGACAGCCCACAGCTAATGTGGGCAAGTCGTTGTTTTTCCCACTAAATTTTATTGATCAATATTTGATCAAATCTCTGCACGCCTTTAAATACAAGGCTCACAGCGGAAGGCGAACACCTTATCCACAGAGACGCCAACAGACTTTGTGTGCAAAAGTCGCAGCGGTGAAAAAGCGTTGTGGATAACGCCCTGAACAACCGAAAAAACGGGCGTGGGCACGCATAAACACGGCAATTGGCTAGTTTTTGATCAACCGTGCGCAGCCCTTGCCACACGGGCCTCTCAGCCATGGGCGAACATATTATCCACAGACCCGCCAACAGCGATTGTGGGCAAACTCAGCCGAGCCAGAGGGAGAAAACCTCGAAAAATCCACAACTTAGCTTGATCATTTTTTGACCATAACGCCGAAGGGCACGCAATGCGTGCCCTGCAGCCATACACGAACACTTTATCCACAGATCGGCCAACAGACTTTGTGAGCAACTGTCAGCGTAATACGCCCTCTTCCACCAGCAGCTTGAGGATGGCTTGCGCGCCGTCTGCGGGGCAGAGGTCCTTGAGTACTTGCCCACCACCGCCACTGGCCTTGGCGGTAGCAGCTTTCATGCGGTCGGCGCCGCTCTTGGCCTTGATCACTTTCAGGCGCTTGGGCCGTGGCTTGGCCGGCTGCAGCTCGGCGCTTGTGAATAACTCGTCTTCGACAACATCCACCTGGCGCGCTGCCAACACCCCGCGCCGGGCCGGGCCAAAGGCGCTCTGGCGCGGCTTGGGCGCGGCGTTATCCACAGTCGCCAGCAGCGGCAGGCGTACCTTCAGACGCCGCCGCTGGCCCCGTGGCAGGGCCTGCAGCACTTGGGCGACACCATTGTGGATAGATTCAACTTCGGCCAGGCCTACCACCAGCGGCCAGCCCAGACGCTCGGCCAGCAGGAACGGCAGCATCCCCGAACCTTCGCCGGTTTCCGCCTGGCTGCCGGTCAGCACCAATTGAGCGCCAGCGTCGCGCAGGTAATCGCCGAGTACGCCCAGGGCATCGGCGCCATGTGGCTGTTCGAGCACGTCGATGTGCTCCAGGCCCATACCCAGGTAAGCGCGCAAGGCCGGCTCCTGCGGGTCGCCGGCGTGCAGCACCTGCAAGTTATCCCCAGCCAGCTGCAGGCCCAGCTCTACCGCCCGGGCATCCTGCTCGGCACGTCGAGTGCGGCCAGAGCTTGGGTGGGCACCGATTGAAACCAGACTGATGACCTTGGTGTGCATAGTTATCCCCTGCCCTCAGGCCGCATCGCGCTTGACGTCGTTGCGGTAGTTTTCCACAGCCTCGATCAGCGCCTGGAGAATCGCCGCGCTGTCGCCGATCACCGACAGGTCGGCACGCTTGATCATGTCGCAGCCCGGGTCCATGTTGATCGCCACCACCTTGTCGCAGGCGCCGATGCCCTGCAGGTGCTGGATCGCCCCGGAGATACCCACAGCCAGGTAAACCCGCGCAGTCACCCAGGTACCGGTGGCACCGACCTGGCGATTGCGTGGCATAAAGCCGTCGTCCACAGCCACCCGCGAGGCCCCTTCGGTCGCGCCGAGGGCCACGGTGGCGCGGTGGAACAACTCCCAGTCCTTGACGCCATTGCCACCTGAGACAATGAACTCGGCCTCGGCCATGGCGATGGCTGCCGGGTCAACGGCGACCGGGCCCAGGTCCTCGATGCGCGACAGACTGCGCGCCGTGCTTGTGGATAACTGCACCGGCAAAGCTTCATGGCGGGTTTCGCTGACCGGTTCCGCGCATTCGCCGGCTGCCAGAATCAAGCGCGGCAAGCCGCGGATCAGGTCTTGCTGGCCAGCGCCGGCACGGCCGCTGCACTGCCCGTCCTTGACCTGCCAGACCCGAGTCGCCGGGCGTTCGCCAATGGCCGCAGCAAAGCGCCGGCCCAGCTCGCCGCCACCCGTGCGGCTGTCTGGCAGCAGCCAATGGCGTGGGCTGTACTGGTTATCCACAGCGCGCAGGCCCTGCACCAACTGCTCCGGTGCGTAACCTGCGAACTCGTCACCTTCGATGACTAGCAGGCGATCGACGCCGGCTGTGGAAAAGTTGCTTTCCTTGTGTTCGCCAAACACCACTGCCAGCACCGCGCCGTCGCTACCGGCCAGGCTGTGGGCCAGGCCCAGCAGGTCGCGGTCGTGGCTGCCCAGGCGACCGCCGACCATGTCTGGAACCACGGCGATGTAGAACGCCGGCTGTGCCACCTGGTGCAGCGGCAATTGCACCACGGCCGCAGCCGTGCGCTTGCTGCTGCCACCCTGCTGGGCGCCGCTGCGGTCGATGCGCTTGAGGCCATTGGGACCGATGAAGCCGACCCCGTGCGGGTTCTTGCGAATGATGCCGTTGGGCCCCAGCCAGCTGTGTTGCTGGCCCTGCTGCATGGCCGCGTGCAGCGGGTGCAGGCGGTTGCGGGCGATCCACTCGGCGCGCGGATCACGGCGAATAATGTCGCTCATCAGTGCACCTCCGCAGGTTCACGCTGTGCCGGAGCGGGTTTGCTCGCCGCCGCCGGTTCTTCGAGAATGGCGTCGGCAACCAGCTCCGCCAGGTCCTTGATCAGCGGACGGGGCTCGACTACGCCCTCAAGCATCGCCGTGCACTGTGGACAACCCACGGCCACCAGCTCGGCGGCGGTTTCGCGGATGTCATCCATACGCATGTCGGGGATCCGTTGTTTGCCCGGAATATCGGTAATCGGCGCTCCGCCGCCACCGCCGCAGCAGCGCGAACGCAAGCCCGACCGCTGCATTTCCCTGACCTCGATGCCGAGCGCGCGCAATACCTCGCGCGGCGCCTCGTACTCACCGTTGTAGCGGCCCAGGTAGCACGGGTCGTGGTAGGTCACGCTGCCGCCCTTGTGCTGGCCCAGGTTGAGCGCGCCTGCGCCAATCAGCTCGGCGATGTAAGTGCTGTGGTGCTGCACCAGGTAGTTGCCGCCGAAAGCCCCGTATTCGTTCTTGAGCACGTGGAAGCTGTGCGGATCGCAGGTGACGATGCGCTTGAAGCTGTACTTGGCCAGGGTCTGGATATTGCGCCGGGCCAGTTGCTGGAAGGTCGCTTCATCGCCCAGGCGCCGGGCCACGTCACCGCTGTCACGCTCTTCCAGGCCGAGCACGGCGAAGTCCACTTGCGCGGCTTTGAGCACTTTGACGAAAGCGCGCAGGGTGCGCTGGTTGCGCATGTCGAAGGCACCGTCGCCGACCCAGAACAGCACCTCGGCGGTCTTGATGTCGCCGAGCAGGTTGAGGTTGAGGTCCGCCGCCCAGTTCATCCGCCCGCCCGGGGCGAAGCCGCCGGGGTTGTCGGTGGCGATCAGGTTGTCCAGCACCTCGGCGCCCTTGTTCGGTGTCGCGCCTTTTTCCAGGGTCAGGTGGCGGCGCATGTCGACGATGGCATCGACGTGCTCGATCATCATCGGGCATTCCTCGACGCAGGCGCGGCAGGTGGTGCACGACCACAGGGTCTGGGCATCGACCAGGCCGTTGACGATCGGCTGGTGCGGGTTGCCGCCATGCTCGCCAATGGCTTTGCCAGGATAGGGGCTGCCGGCAAACTTGGCATCGGTACCACCGGCCAGGCCAACAACCATGTCCTGGATGAGTTTTTTCGGGTTCAGCGGCTGGCCGGCGGCAAACGCCGGGCACACGGCCTCGCACTTGCCGCACTGCACGCAGGCGTCAAAACCGAGCAATTGGTTCCAGGTGAAATCCTTGGGCTTTTCTACCCCCAGCAACGCTTGCGGGTCTTCCAGGTCGATGGGCTTGAGCCCGGTCGAACGGCCACCGCCAAAGCGCTCGGCACGCCGGTGCCAGGCCAGGTGCAGGGCACCGGCGAAGGCATGCTTCATCGGCCCGCCCCAGGTCATGCCGAAGAACAGCTCGGACACGCCCCACAACACGCCAAGCCCCAACAGCGCCACCAGCAGCCAGCCGCCGAAGCCTTCGGGGAGGATCCCGGCGACCGGCAAGGTGGCGATAAAAAAGCTTGCGGCGAACACCAGCAGGCTTTTCGGCAAGCGCATCCATGGGCCTTTGGACAGCCGCGACGGCGGATTGAGCCGGCGTTTGTAAACGAACAGCGCACCGGCAAACATCAGCACAGTAGCGAACAGCAAGGCGTAGCCGAGAATCTTGTTATGCAGGCCGAAACCATGCACCAGGATCGCCAGCACCGCCGCCAGGACAAAGCCGCCAGCGGTGGCCACGTGAGTGTTGGCCATGTACTTGTCGCGGGCGACCACGTGGTGCAGGTCAACCATATAGCGCCGGGGCATGGCCAGCAGGCCGCCGAGCAGATCGACCTTCGAAGGCCGACCCTGGCGCCACATCCGCACGCGCCGCAGCGCGCCCAGGACAGCAAGGCCCAGGGCGGCGAACAGGAGGATGGGGATAAGGGTGTTCAACATTTAGAGGCACCTTTCAGGTGCAAGCCTCAAGCCTCAAGCCGCAAGCCAGGGCAACACCGCGCTGCTCTTGCTTACCGCTTGAAGCTTGCCGCTTGCAGCTGCCTTAGAAATCCTTACAAAGCCGGAGTGCATCGTAGATAGCGGCGTGGGTATTGCGCTGCGCCACGCAGTCGCCGATGCGATACAGCAAGTAGCCTTCGCCCGGCTGGCTGAGAATCGGCTGCGGCTTGATCGCGAACAACGCTTCGATGTCGATCTGGCCCTTGTTGCGCGAGCCTTCCTTGAGGCCGTAGTACAGCGCCTCGTCCGGCCGTACGCCGTTCTCGATCACCACCTGGTCGACCACCCGCTCCTCTTTGGCGCCGGTGTATTCGTTCTCCAGCACCGCCACCAGTTTGTCACCCTCGCGGTAGACCTTTTCCAGCATCAGGTCGCCAGTCATGATCACTTCCTTGGGGTACATGCTGCGGTAGTAGGTCGGGAACGACGTGCCGCCAATGGCCACGCCCGGCTTGATGTCGTCGGTGACGATCTCGACCTGGCTGCCCTTGTCAGCGATGTAGTCGGCCACCGACATGCCGGTGAATTCGCAGATGGTGTCGTACACCAGCACGTTCTTGCCCGGCGCCACCTTGCCGTCGAGCACGTCCCAGCTGCTGACCACCAGCCCTTCGGCGGCGCCCCAGTGTTCGTTCTGTTCGATGAATGGATGGCCGCCCACCGCCAGCACGATGATGTCCGGGCGCAGGTCTTGAATGGTGTCGATATCGGCGGCAGTACCCAGGCGCAAGTCGACCTTCAGGCGCGCCAGCTCCAGCTGGTACCAGCGGGTGATACCGGCGATCTGGTCGCGCTGCGGCGCCTTGGCGGCAATGCTGATCTGACCGCCGATGGCGTCCTTCTTCTCGAACAGGGTGACGTCATGGCCGCGCTCTGCTGCCACGCGCGCGGCTTCCATGCCCGCAGGCCCGGCGCCAACCACCACCACCTTGCGCTTGGGTCCGGTGCTTTTCTCGATGATGTGCGGCACGCCCATGTATTCACGGGAGGTCGCGGCGTTCTGGATGCACAGCACGTCCAGGCCCTGGTACTGGCGGTCGATGCAGTAGTTGGCACCCACGCACTGCTTGATCTGGTCGATCTGGCCCATCTTGATCTTGGCGATCAGGTGCGGGTCGGCGATGTGCGCACGGGTCATGCCGACCATGTCGACATAACCGCCTTCGAGAATGCGCGTAGCCTGGTTCGGGTCCTTGATGTTCTGCGCGTGCAGCACCGGCACCTTGACCACTTCCTTGATGCCGGCTGCCAGGTGCAGGAACGGCTCGGGCGGGAAGCTCATGTTGGGAATGACGTTGGCCAGGGTGTTGTGGGTGTCGCAGCCCGAACCGATCACGCCGAAAAAATCCAGCATGCCGGTGGCGTCGTAGTACTGGGCGATTTCCTTCATGTCCTCATGACTGAGGCCATCGGGGTGGAACTCGTCACCGCAGATGCGCATGCCCACGCAAAAGTCCGGGCCCACTTCGGCACGCACGGCCTTGAGCACTTCCAGGCCGAACTTCATCCGCCCTTCAAAGGTGCCGCCCCATTCGTCGGTGCGCTTGTTGACCCGCGGGCTCCAGAACTGGTCGATCATGTGCTGGTGCACCGCCGACAGCTCGACGCCGTCCAGGCCACCTTCCTTGGCCCGGCGCGCGGCCTGCGCGTAGTTGCCGATCACCCGCCAGATTTCTTCTGGCTCGATGGTCTTGCAGGTGGCCCGGTGCACCGGCTCGCGCACCCCCGATGGCGACATCAGGGTCGGCCAGTTGAAGCCGTCCCAGCGCGAGCGACGGCCCATGTGGGTAATCTGGATCATGATCTTGGCGCCATGCTTGTGCATGGCGTCGGCCAGGTTCTGGAAGTGCGGGATGATGCGGTCGGTCGAGAGGTTCACCGACGCCCACCATTCCTGCGGGCTGTCGATGGCCACCACCGAGGAGCCGCCGCAAATCGCCAGGCCGATGCCGCCCTTGGCTTTCTCTTCGTAGTACTTCACGTAGCGCTCGGTGGTCATGCCGCCATCGGTGGCGTAGACCTCGGCGTGCGCAGTGCTCAGTACCCGGTTGCGGATGGTCAGTTTGCCGATCTGGATCGGCTGGAACATTGCTTCGAAAGCCATGGCGGGATCCTCGACTTACAACGGCTTGACGATGAACAGGCCGTCGTCGTGGCCTTCTTGCGAACCGCCGTAGACCTGCTCGGCGACCGTGCGAATGTTGCTGCCGCGCGCGGCCAGGATCTGGTCCATGGCCCCGGCGAACCAGCCGGTGAACATGTAGTCGACCTTGCGCCCGACCTTGCCGTACACATAGACGAACGCCGAATGCTCGAGCTTGACGCTGGCGGTGCCCTTGTCGAGGTCGATGTCCTGGATCTTGAACAGGCCCCAGCCGCGCTGGGACAGGCGCTTCATGTAGTGCTCGAACACCGCCACGCCTTGCAGGCCGTGGCATTCGGCCTCTTTCTCGCACCAGTGCCAGGCAGACTTGTAGCCAGCCTTGTAGAGGATCTCGGCATAGGCCTCGGCGCCCAGTACTTCCTCGATGCCCATGTGGTTGTTGACGAAGAAATGCCGCGGTACGTACAGCATCGGCAGGGCGTCGCTGGTCCAGACACCGGTTTCGCTGTCGACTTCGATAGGCAATTGCGGGGCGATCTTGGCCATGGAAACTGAACTCCAGAAATGTGGTATTCACGATGCAAAGCCGCTTTGGCTTTGCTCTTCAATAAACAGCCGCTGTGAATGCCTTTGGAGCCGTAGCGAGCACGTCGAGAGCAAGAAAGGACCGGAGCGAAAGGCGAGACAGTACCGAGGTACGGCGAGCTTTTCGCGAGGACCTGACGCAGCTATCGGCGAGCGGAGTAGGCTCCAGAGGTATTCACTCGCCCCAGACGTCCTTTAGAACGTTGACCCAGTTCTCGCCCATGATCTTGCGCACCACGCGCTCGGAGTGGCCGCGTTTGAGCAGGGTCTCGGTGAGGTTGGGGAACTCGCCCACGGTGCGGATGCCCAGCGGGTTGATGATCTTGCCGAAGTTGGTCAGGCGCCGGGCGTAGCCCTTGTCGTGGGTCAGGTACTCGAAAAAATCCTGGCCGTGGCCCTGGGTGAAGTCGGTACCGATGCCGATGGAGTCTTCACCGACAATGTTCATGGTGTATTCGATGGCTTCGGCGTAGTCGTCGATGGTCGAATCGATACCCTTGGCCAAGAACGGCGCGAACATGGTAACGCCGACGAAACCGCCGTGATCGGCAATGAACTTGAGCTCTTCATCGGACTTGTTGCGCGGGTGCTCCTTGAGCCCGGAAGGCAGGCAGTGGGAGTAGCACACCGGCTTTTTCGATTCGAGGATGACTTCTTCGGAGGTCTTGGAGCCGACGTGGGACAGGTCGCACATGACCCCGACGCGGTTCATCTCGGCGACAATCTCGCGGCCAAAGCCCGATAGCCCGCCGTCACGCTCATAGCAACCGGTACCGACCAGGTTCTGGGTGTTGTAGCACATCTGCACGATGCCCACGCCCAGCTGCTTGAACACCTCGACGTAGCCGATCTGGTCTTCGAAGGCATGGGCGTTCTGGAAGCCGAAGAGGATGCCGGTCTTGCCCAGTTCCTTGGCCTTGCGGATGTCGGCGGTGGTGCGCACCGGCATCACCAGGTCGCTGTTGTCGCGAATCAGCTTCTGGCTGGCGGCGATGTTGTTGACCGTGGCCTGGAAACCTTCCCAGACCGACACTGTGCAGTTGGCTGCGGTCAGGCCGCCCTTGCGCATGTCCTCGAACAGCTCGCGGTTCCATTTGGCAATGATCAGCCCGTCGATAACGATGCTGTCTGCGTGTAATTCGGCTGGGCTCATCAGGCTGTCCCCTTTATTGGTAAAACCTGCGCCGAATCGTCTGCCGGCGCTTTGGGGCCAGCATATGCCTAGGGGCAATGTCGCCCAGATGCAAAAACGACAGGGGAATTGCCGAAAGCGTCAACGCTTGTTGAAGGGGGGCAGTTTGTGCCGCGGCGAACCCTGGGAATAGAAGCGCGTCCCTCTGGGTTGCAGCAGTGGTCGCTCTATCATTGCTCGACCAGCCAGGAGGCTGGCACCCTTTACAGGAGTAACGACATGCTGCAATCGGATCAACTTGACTTCATCAGTTCCCTTGAGCTGCCTGCCCGCAAACCCGTCATCGCCACTCGCGCGGCGTTTGCGGCAGATCCCACCCTCCCGGGAGTCGCCTTCGACGAAAACACCGACAATGGCGTCGTCGTCGGTGAAAGTGCCATCGGCCTCACTGACTCACTGTCGGAACAAAACAGTATTGATGTAATGAACTGCATCTCCCTCATGCAACAAGGGGCAGACAAGAAGTTCGACAAGGAAACCCAGCGCAAGCAGTGGTATGAGTTCTACACCAAAGGCCTGGCGACATTGGGATGGAACACCACCAACAACGCCTCTCAGCTTTACACCCCGCGCGCCAGTGAGTTTTCCATGGACCAGATTGCCCTGGAAATCATTGGCGCGGTGTCCGGGGGCGGGGGATTCAGGAGCATTGCGGAAAAAACCCTGAATGGCCTGCAAAAAGACCAGGGCGCACTGAACCTGCTGGAAAACAACAGCGCCTCGGAATCCTTCGGCACCTTCCAGATTCTTCCGTGCCTCGAGTCCGGCAGGGGTCAGGTAGCGATGGTGCTCAATTGCCTGGAATTCAAGAAACAGGTCAGGACCAAGCGCGTGCTGTTTTTCAAATTCAAGAAAACCAATGTGACCATCTATCGGGCTGCTAGCCAGGTTCAGTTGAACACCAATCTGTATGCCCGCATCCGTTCTGCGGTAGAAGACAAACTGGCCGGTGGTGCAGAAAACTTTCTTGAGCAATTCGAGATTTGATACTTCGCGTGCCGATGCCCGGCATCGGCACTGCCCATCGCAAGGAGTGCCAACATGCCCAATGCTTTCGAGAATTATATCAACGCTGCGCAGATTGCCTGTTTATCCACGCACCTACCTGTGAGCACCAAGGAAGACATATTGAGATCGAGCCTGCTCGCGCAAATGTCTGCCGACAAACAGCCGTACCATTCTATCCAGGCGTGGCACTCGCACTACAGTAAGGCGCTCGGTAAGTTAGGCTGGGTTTTCACCACCGAGCAGTTGACCGAATACACCTCAAGCTTGGGAAGCACAATCACGCTAATGGAACTGCTTCAGCAGGTTGCCAGTCCCTATGCGATTCCAGCGCAGGTGTGGACTGCATTGAACGAGCCGGGTCAGCCCGACCAAAAAAAAACTGTTCTGCGCCAATCTGCTTTTAAACCGCTGCCTGGCCAGGACCGCCTGTTGATCACTATTGAAGTGCTGATTGCGCGTTCGTTAACGGCGATCAAGAAGATCAGTCTGGCCCTGGAGACTAAACCCTTTAACGTCACCGATGACTGGCTAAAGCATTCGTTTGCCTGTCAGGACATTCTGTGCCCAATCCAGATCCGCCACAGTGATGCCAGTCTCAAAGCAAGCTACAGCAGCCTGAGGAGCACCGTGACCACCAAACTGGGTAGTCACATTCAGCAACTCACCTTCGAGCTTCCCCACCCGTGAATCGCTGGCTATTCCACTGATACTGTCGCACTGGTCAATCCTGGCAATGCGGCAGTATCCGAGCCCCTCGCCATGAACACCTCTATGGATTCAAACCCGATAGCTATTCCACCGGCACTAACGCCGGCAACTCGCAGCCTGGTCAACTATCACAATAACACTCTACCGGGTGCAGTGAATGCTGCGGTGGCAGCGGATAGTGTCCTCAGTTTCAGTGACCGACTGACAGATACGCGGCGCAAGAGCGTGTTGAACAGCACACTTTTTGCGCAACTGTTGGCTCAACAACAAACGCCCCCGGGTCAGGACTGGTTTGCCAGCTACTGTGCGATCCTGGCAACCCTGGGCTGGCGCTTCACCGGCGTCTGGAAAAAACAGGTCGAGCTGCATCACCTGTATTGGACATTGCTCGAACTGGCGTTCTCTACCGTTGCACAGAACTCGCCCGTACTGGACCTCACGCAAGCTCAACAGGTCGACAGAACGTTCAGGGCGCTCCTGCAATCCACAGCTGCCCGGGAAGTGTTCAGAATCGGCAATGACCACCATGCGTTCAACAGCTTTCAGTTCATCCCTGTCAACGAGCGGGCCAACGGTATATTGGATGTCCAGTTGCACAGGCTGGAGCTTTCGTCTGCTGTGCCAGTGACAAGCCTCCTTGACCGTCAGCGGCTTGAATCCAGAGCCATGGTAAAACTGGAAATTCACCAGGTGCAGTTTCATCCCCCGGGAAATTACGCCATACAGCAAATGATCCAGGAGCGTCTTGGCCAGATGGCCGAAACATTCATCGTCGGCCTGATGATCTGAACTGCCCTGGGTAGAGGACTCGACACTTCGCGCCTCAGGCGGTTTTGGCCTGGGCCTGGTGAGTGGACAGGCGCAACGGCTACCCTGTTCTTTGCTGCGGCGCTGAGCGAGAATCGGCGCCCATGTTCGCGCAAGCTTTCGGAGGATGTCGCAGATGAGAACGATGGTAGGCCTGGCCCTGGTATTGCTGGCATTCGGCGCCCATGCCGAGGACGACGAAAGCACCCCGTGCGACAACGTCGACACCGACCAGCAAAGCTATGCGTGCGCCCAATACAGCCGCACTACCGCCGAACGCGAACTCAATGCCGCTTTCGACGACCTGTTGCAGCGCATTGGCGAGCAGTACGGCGGCCAGCAAGCCAAGGTCGACGAGCTGAGCAAGCGCCTGCGTGAGGCCCAAGCCATCTGGAAGCAACTGCGCGACGCCGATTGCAAGGTCGAGACCTATGACCAGCAACCCGGCAAGGCTTTCGACGCGGCCTTGAACACCTGCATTGCCCAACGTAGCGATGATCGCTCCGAATACTTGCAGTCCCTGGGGCTGCAGAACTCCGATTGAGACCAGCATGAAAATCTGCGGAATTGAAATCAAAGGCAGCGAAGCGCTGCTTGCCGTTGCCACCCTGGACGGCGCCAGCCCTGTGCACCTTGCCCTGGCGACGAAAAAAATCGCCCTGGAAGACGACGAACTGGCAGATAGCGTCAAAGCCTTTGCCCGCCAGGCCCGGGCCTTTATCGCCGAGCAGGGCATCAGCCACCTGGCGATCAAAAAGCGCAGCAAGAAAGGTGATTTCGCCGGCGGCCCGACCACCTTCAAGATCGAGGGCGTGCTGCAGTTGCTGGACAACTGCGAGGTGGAGCTGGTGTCACCGCAGACCGTCAGCGCCCAAGCGAAGAAACACGACCTTGAACTGCCGGCGTCGCTGAACAAGTACCAGCACGAAGCCTACAAGAGCGCCTGCGCGCTGTTGCTCAAGCGCCGCTGAGGCTGACCGCCGCGGCCTTGCGGTCTTCGCGCGGGCAACGCTGGAAGCGCCCGCGGTAACAACGGGTGAAATACGACGCCGACTCGAACCCGCAAGCGATGCCCACCTCCAGCACGCTGAGGTCGGTCTGGCGCAGCAATTGCCGGGCCTTGTCCAGGCGCAGGCGCAGGTAGAAGCCGCTGGGGGTGTCGTGCAGGTAAAGCTTGAACAGGCGCTCCAGCTGGCGCCGGGTGACCTGCACCGACTCGGCGAGCACCAAGGTGTTGAGCGGTTGCTCGGTGTTGCGCTCCATCTCACCGATCACCTGCACCAGCTTCTTGTTGCTGATCCCATAGCGTGAGGCGATCTGCATGCGCTGGTGATCCTGGCGCGGGCGAATCCGGCCGAGCACGAACTGCTCCGACACCTGGATCGCCAGCTCCGGGCTATGAGCCTGGGCGATCAGGTCGAGCATCAGGTCGATCGAAGCGGTGCCTCCCGCAGAGGTAATGCGCCGGCGATCGACTTCGAACAGCTCCTGGGTCGCCTGCAACTGCGGGTAACTTTCCTTGAAGGCCTCCAGCGCTTCCCAGTGCAGGGTCACCCGGTAACCCTCAAGCAAACCGGCCTCGGCCAGCACCACGCTGCCGGTATCGATGCCGCCCAATACCACGCCCTCGTGATCGAGCTTGCGCAACCAGTGCTGCAGGGCTGGGCTGAAGCTGCGCAGCGGCTCGAAACCGGCCACCACCAGCAGGGTAGCGCCCTTGCCCAACGGCTGCAGCGCGGCGTCAGCATTCACCGACATGCCGTTGCTGGCCTGCACCGCGCCGCCATCTATGCTCAGCACCTGCCAGCGGTACAGCTCGCCGCGAAAGCGGTTGGCCACCCGCAGCGGCTCTACCGCAGATATAAAACCGATCGCGGAGAAACCCGGCAACAGCAAGAAATGGAAATCCTGGGGCATAGCGACGACTCGACGGCCACGGATCCAGGGTTAATAGCGCGCTGGTCGCCACTGTGCAAGTGCCGGTCGCCACAGTGCGATTTTTTCCCACAGCAGCCGCGTAGTTTGATCACACGGCACGCAGAGGCCGCCCCCTATAACAATTAGAACTGCCGTTGGAGGAGCCACCATGAACAGAATGATCAGCCGTAGCCTGCTGATGCTCGTCGGTACCGCAATCCTCAGCACCAACGTGATGGCCGCAGAACCGGCCGCCTGCAAGAACGTGCGCCTCGGCGTGGTGAACTGGACCGACGTGATGGCCACCAGCGCCATGACCCAGGTGCTGCTCGATGGCCTGGGCTACAAGACCAAGCAGACCAGCGCCTCGCAACAGATCATTTTCGCCGGCATTCGCGACCAGCGCCTGGACATGTTCCTCGGCTACTGGAACCCGATCATGACCCAGACCATCACCCCGTTCATCGACGCCAAGCAGGTCAAGGTCCTCGACCAGCCGAGCCTGGATGACGCCCGCGCCACCCTCGCGGTGCCCAGGTACCTGGCCGACAAGGGCCTGAAAACCTTCGCCGACATCGCCAAATTCGAGAAGGAGCTGGGCGGCAAGATCTACGGCATCGAGCCGGGCTCCGGGGCCAACACCCAGATCAAGGCGATGATCAGCAAGAACCAGTTCGGCCTCGGCAAATTCCAGCTGGTCGAGTCCAGCGAGGCCGGCATGCTCGCCGCCGTCGACCGCGCGGTACGGCGCAAGGAGGCGGTGGTGTTCTTCGGCTGGGCACCGCACCCGATGAACGTCAACATCGACATGGCCTACCTCAGCGGCAGCGAAGACGCCCTCGGCCCGGACGAAGGCCGCGCCACGGTGTGGACCGTTACCGCCCCCGACTACGCCCAGCGCTGCCCGAATGCCCATCGCCTGCTGAGCAACCTGAAATTCACCGCCGAAGACGAGAGCCGCATGATGCAGCCGCTACTCGAGCACAAGGATGCGCTGGAGTCCGCCCGCCAGTGGCTCAAGGATCACCCGCAAGACCAGAAGCGCTGGCTTGAAGGGGTGACCACGTTTGACGGCAAACCGGCCGCCGAAAACCTGCAACTGACCGCTAACTGACAGACCCTGTGGGAGCGGGCTTGACCCGCGATGGCCCCAACTCGCCCGAAGGAAACCGCACATGAACCACGACGTCATCATCACCTGCGCCCTGACCGGCGCCGGCGACACCGCCAGCAAAAGCCACCTGGTCCCGGTCACCCCAAAACAGATCGCCGCAGCCGCGGTAGAAGCCGCCAAAGCCGGTGCCACGGTGGTCCACTGCCACGTTCGCGACCCGCAAACCGGCCGCTTCAGCCGCGACGTCAACTTGTACCGCGAGGTGATGGAGCGCATCCGCGAATCCGACGTCGACATCATCGTCAACCTCACCGCCGGCATGGGTGGCGACCTGGAGATCGGCCCGGGCGAAACTCCGCTGGAGTTCGGCGCCGGCACCGACCTGATCGGCCCGCTGGAGCGCCTGGCCCACGTCGAGGCGCTGCTGCCGGAAATCTGCACCCTGGACTGTGGCACCCTCAACTTTGGCGACGGCAACAGCATCTACGTCTCGACCCCAGCGCAACTGCGCGCTGGGGCCAGGCGCATCACTGAACTGGGCGTCAAAGCGGAGCTGGAGATCTTCGACACCGGCCACCTGTGGTTCGCCAAGCAGATGATCAAGGAAGGCCTGCTCGACGACCCGTTGTTCCAGCTGTGCCTGGGCATCCCCTGGGGCGCGCCGGCCGACACCGCCACCATGAAAGCCATGGTCGACAACCTGCCGCCAGGCGTGACCTGGGCCGGCTTCGGCATTGGCCGCATGCAGATGCCGATGGCCGCGCAAGCAGTGCTGCTGGGCGGCAACTTGCGGGTCGGCCTGGAAGACAACCTGTACCTGGACAAGGGCGTGCTGGCCAGCAACGGCCAACTGGTGGAACGCGCCAGCGAGATTCTCAGCCGCCTTGGCGCACGGGTACTGAGCCCTGCCGAAGGCCGCGCCAAAATGAACCTGACCCGTCGCTGACTGCTGGAGAAACCGATGAGCTTTATCACCGAGATCAAGACTTTTGCAGCCCTGGGCAGCGGCGTAATCGGCAGCGGCTGGGTGGCCCGCGCCCTGGCCCACGGCCTGGATGTAGTCGCCTGGGACCCGGCGCCGGGAGCAGAGGCGGCCTTGCGCAAGCGTATCGCCAATGCCTGGCCGGCTCTGGAGCAACAGGGCTTGGCACCCGGCGCCTCGCAGCAGCGCCTGCGCTTTGTGGCGACCATCGAGGAATGCGTGCGCGATGCCGATTTCATCCAGGAAAGCGCCCCCGAGCGCCTCGACCTCAAGCTCGACCTGCACAGCAAGATCAGCGCCGCAGCCAAGCCCAATGCGCTGATCGGCTCCAGTACTTCAGGTCTGCTGCCCAGCGAGTTCTACGAGTCTTCGACCCACCCCGAACGCTGCGTGGTCGGCCATCCGTTCAACCCGGTGTACCTGCTGCCGCTGGTAGAAATCGTCGGCAGCTACAAGACCGCGCCCGAGGCCATCGAAGCGGCAAAAACCGTCTACACCCGCCTGGGCATGCGCCCGCTGCATGTGCGCAAGGAAGTGCCCGGCTTTATCGCCGACCGCTTGCTCGAAGCGCTGTGGCGCGAGGCTCTGCACCTGGTCAACGATGGCGTGGCGACCACCGGTGAGATCGACGACGCAATCCGCTTCGGCGCCGGTTTGCGCTGGTCGTTCATGGGCACCTTCCTCACCTACACCCTGGCCGGTGGTGACGCCGGCATGCGCCACTTCATGGCCCAGTTCGGCCCGGCGTTGCAACTGCCCTGGACCTACCTGCCCGCGCCCGAGCTGACCGACGGCCTGATCGACGCCGTGGTCGAAGGCACCGGCGAACAACTGGGCGAGCGCAGCATCAGCGCGCTGGAGCGCTATCGTGATGATTGCCTGCTGGCCGTGCTGGCTGCAGTAAAAACCACCAAGGCCAAGCACGGCATGGCCTTCAGCGACTGACCGGAGTGCAGCGATGCCCGCATTGATCACCTACCAGACCCAGGTTCCGGCAGACTGGGTCGACTACAACGGGCATCTGCGCGATGCCTTCTACCTGCTGATCTTCAGCTATGCCACCGATGCGTTTATGGACCGCATCGGCCTGGACAGCGACAACCGCAGCGCCAGCGGCCACTCGCTGTTCACCCTGGAGTGCCACCTGAACTACTTGCATGAGGTAAAGCTCGGCACCCAGGTGTGGGTGCAGAGCCAGGTTATCGATTTTGACCCCAAGCGCCTGCACCTGTACCACAGCCTGCATCGCGAGGGGTTTGATGAAGCGCTGGCGGCCAGTGAACAGATGCTGTTGCATGTCGACCTTGCCGGACCGAGGTCAGCACCGTTTGCACCGGCGGTGCTTGAGCGCTTGCAAGGGGTCGTGAATGAGCAGGTTGATCTGCCGGCGGCCGAGTTTGTTGGCCGGGTGATCAGGTTGCCAATGATTCAAAAGCAAAAAAATAACCCCGACAAGCCGTGAAGCAACCGGGGCCAAGAGCGAGCATGAACATGCTTCAAGCGGATGGTGACCAAACCTTCCTTTTCTGTGCATGGCCCCAGTGTGCAGCCTCCCTCCCCCGCCGATTTACCCGAAAACGACCTGTGCTTAGGTAAAGCGGCCATTGCGACAATCTGCCCTTGCCGCAGTGCGCCCGGGCCCACAGAATCGACTGACGATCACACCTGCAAACAAGGACAACAACCATGATGCATGCGGATTTGATTGATCAGGACGACCTGCTGGGCCAGCTGCGCGCGCTGGGTTTCGAGACGCCGGCCGGGGCCAGTGCCGAACAGGCCTGCGAGTGTGCGGTACGTGGTTTGAGTGAGCAGCGGGCTAAAGCCCTGAAGGGCATGGTCGAACAGATGTACTCCGGCAATGCGACCATTCTGCCGGCCGTGCGCCAGGCGATCGAAAGGCAGTTGTTGCCGGCGTTGGCCGAATTTCAGAATCGTTAACAGCATCGCGGGTCAAGCCCGCTCCCACAGAGATCACCTAACTCCTGTGGGAGCGGGCTTGACCCGCGATGAATTCAGCTCGGAATCAGAGTCTCACACTGGCAAAGGTCGACTCATTGCGCGCCTGGCTCAACGCCGACATCGGCCCGGCCAGCGGCGACAGCACCAGCGCCTGCGGGATCGGCATCATCGCCACCTGCTGGGCAGTATTAGAGCCCACGCGCTCGTCACGCGGCGGAATGCCAAAGTACTCGCGATAGCACTTGGAGAAATGCGGGGTCGAGACAAAGCCGCACACCGAAGCCACTTCGATGATCGACATCGGCGTCTGCTTGAGCAGTTGCCGGGCGCGGATCAGGCGCAGCTTCAGGTAGTAGCGTGACGGCGAGCAGTGCAGGTACTTCTGGAACAGGCGCTCAAGCTGGCGCCGCGACACCGACACATAAACGGCCAGTTCATCCAGGTCGATCGGCTCTTCGAGGTTGGCTTCCATCAACGCGACGATTTCCTGCAGTTTCGGCTGGTTGGTGCCGAGCATGTGCTTGAGCGGCACGCGCTGGTGGTCCTGTTCGTTGCGGATGCGCTCGTAGACAAACATCTCCGAAATCGCCGCCGACAGCTCGCGACCATGATCACGGCTGATCAGGTGCAGCATCATGTCCAGCGGCGCAGTGCCGCCGGAGCTGGTGAAGCGGTTGCGGTCGAGGGTGAATAAACGGGTGCTCATGCTCACCCGCGGGAAGGCTTCCTGCATCGCCGCCAGGCATTCCCAGTGCACGCTGCAGTCAAAACCATCGAGCAGGCCGGCACAGGCCAGGGCCCAGCTGCCGGTGCACACCGCACCCAGGCGTCGCGACTGGCGCGCCTGGCTCTGCAGCCAGGTGACGTGCTCGCGGGTAACGGTGCGCTGGATACCAATACCGCCACAGACAATCACGGTGTCCATGGCCGGTGCCTTGTGCATTGCCGCATCGGGAGTGATCTGCAAGCCGTCGCTGGCCCACACCTGGCCGCCATCCACGCTCAGGGTGCTCCAGCGATACAGCTCGCGACCGGACAGCTGGTTGGCCATGCGCAGCGGCTCAACAGCGGAGGCCAGGGAAATCAGCGTGAAATTGTCCAGCAGCAGGAAGCCGATGGATTGGGGCGTGCGGTTCTGGGTTGGGGTCCCGGAGTTGTACGACGTCATCGCGGTATCTCCTCACACAATGCAGGTTGTGCCTCAGGCAGGCACGGGCTTTTTTGTCACGGCCCCGATTCGGATGCAGGGGCTTTGCCAATCACAACGCAAATGCCATGCCTGAAATTGAATGGCCATTCAACAAAACCCAAAAACGACGTCGCGCGGCGTCTATATGGCCCTTGTTGCCGGGCGCGGTTATAAACGCAAACCAGCGGCCTAGCGCCGGTCTGTAGGACGCGTGAGCAATTCGGTAGCACTTGTGTGAAGGATGCCCAGAAACGACATCGGCAACTGTCACCCAAGGCGCCAGGCACGGGGGTAACAGCGGATTGTTCGAGGCGGGAAAGGCCTGCGCGCCAAAAGGCGGCGCGCAGGCCGAAGGTGGGCGAAAACGGCGCAGGGCGCGTCAGCGTTTCAACATTCGATGGCGCTGACCGCCAGGCCACCGCGCGAGGTTTCCTTGTACTTGTCGTGCATGTCGGCGCCGGTGTCACGCATGGTGCGGATCACCCGGTCGAGGGAGATGAAGTGCTCGCCGTCGCCGCGCAGGGCCATCTGCGCGGCATTGATGGCCTTGACCGCGGCAATCGCGTTGCGCTCGATACACGGCACCTGGACCAGCCCGCCAACCGGGTCGCAGGTCAGCCCCAGGTTGTGCTCAAGACCGATCTCGGCGGCGTTTTCCAGTTGCCCCGGGGTAGCCCCGAGCACCTCGGCAAGGCCGGCGGCGGCCATGGCGCAGGCCGAACCGACTTCACCCTGGCAACCGACTTCGGCACCGGAGATCGAAGCATTCTTCTTGCACAAAATGCCCACTGCGGCGGCGCCGAGGAAGAAGTCGACGACGTTGGCTTCGCTGACTTCGTCGCTAAAGCGCATGTAGTAGTGCAGCACCGCAGGGATGATCCCTGCCGCGCCATTGGTCGGTGCGGTGACCATGCGCCCGCCGGCGGCATTCTCTTCGTTGACCGCCAGGGCATAAAGGTTGACCCATTCCATGGCGCTCAGGGTCGAGCCGATGACATTGGGCTTGTTCAGTTCCTGCAGGCTGCGGTGCAGCTTGGCTGCGCGACGTTTGACATTGAGCCCGCCAGGCAGGATGCCTTCGTATTTGAGGCCGTTTTCGACACAGGCCTGCATGGCGTGCCACAACTTCAGCAGCCCGGCGCGAATTTCTGCTTCACTGCGCCAGACCTTTTCGTTTTCCATCATCAATTGCGACACGCGCAGGTCGTTTTGCTTGCACAGTTCGAGCAACTCCACGGCACTGTCGAAATTGTAGGGCAGCACCGTGTTGTCGGCGTCCAGCACGCCGCTGGCAGCCTGTGCCGCATCAACGACAAAGCCGCCGCCCACCGAGTAATAGGTGTCGCGGTGCAGCTCGCCTGCGGCGCCTTCAGCGATGAGGGTCATGGCGTTGGGGTGGTAGGGCAGGTTCTCGTCGAGCAGCAGCATGTCGCGGGCCCAGACGAAGCCGACGTGCAGCCGGCCATCGAGCAGCAAGGTGTCTGTTTCGCGCAGTGCAGCGATGCGCGGGCCGATTTGCGCGGGGTCGATGGCGTCCGGCCATTCGCCCATCAGGCCCATGATCACCGCGTTGTCGCTGCCATGGCCGATACCGGTGGCCGACAGCGAGCCGTACAGGCGCACTTCGACGCGCCGCACCTGTTCAAGCTCGCCGCGCTCGCGCAGGCCCTGGACGAACAATGCCGCGGCACGCATGGGCCCGACGGTATGGGAACTGGATGGGCCAACGCCGATCTTGAACAGGTCGAACACACTGATGGCCATGCCATTTACCTCCTGAATGTACGGCCCCGCAGCCCAAGCCAAGGGCGCCGCAACTGCTACGCTGAATAGGCGGCAATCCGCCGATTCCGCGCATCATCAGGCTTTTGCCAGGACCTCTGACGTCTGCAACCGACGCGTTCTTGCCCAGCAACGCCGCCAGCTGTCAGCCGCGCTTGTGCGCCGTTTTTTTGCGGTGCACAAGTGCCGAAACTGCGTTTACAGGGCCGGATAAATCTGTAAACGACCTCATCGACACTGGATGCGACCCTGTCTGTACTGGATACGACGCACCCTGTAGGCGTTTGATTTTCGCTGTTAGATGATCGGTATCGACTCGATTGCACGGCAGCCGTCCCGCTATCGCCCGATAGTCAGGCCCGACCGAATGCAAACCATAAAGCACGGCGGTCCCGTGGGACATCCGAGAAAAAAACCCAGGAGTCCATCGAATGAAAGGTTCACCCTCGCTATTGCTGGCCGCAGTGCTGAGTCTGCCGGTGCTGGCCCAGGCCGCCGAGCCCGAGCAGTGTCACACCGTCAACTTCTCCGATGTCGGCTGGACCGACATCACCGTGACCACCGCGGTCACCAGCGTCGTGCTCCAGTCGCTGGGCTACAAGACCAAGACCACGATGATTTCGGTACCGGTGACCTACAAGTCGCTGGCCGATGGCAAGAACATGGACGTGTTCCTCGGCAACTGGATGCCGACCATGGAAAACGACATCAAGCAGTACCGCGATGCCGGCACCGTGGAAACCGTTCGGGCCAACCTTGAGAACGCCAAGTACACCCTGGCGGTGCCCCAGGCGCTGTACGACAAGGGCCTGAAAAACTTCGCCGACATTGCCAAGTTCAAGAAGGAGCTGGACGGCAAGATCTACGGCATCGAGCCGGGCAACGACGGCAACCGCACCATCCAGAGCATGATCGACAAGAACGCCTTCGGCCTCAAGGACGCCGGTTTCAAGGTGGTCGAGTCCAGCGAGGCCGGCATGCTCTCGCAAGTCGAACGTGCCCAGCGCCGTGACACCGCCGTGGTGTTCCTGGGCTGGGAACCGCACCCGATGAACACCCGCTTCAAGATGAAATACCTGGACGGCGGCGATGACTTCTTCGGCCCCGACTACGGCAAGGCCACCGTCCTCACCAACACCCGCAAGGGCTATGTGCAGGAATGCAGCAACGTCGGCCAGTTGCTGAAGAACCTGTCCTTTACCCTCGACATGGAAAGCAAGCTGATGGGCAACGTCCTGGACGACAAGATGAAACCCGACGCCGCAGCCAAGGCCTGGCTGAAAAACAACCCGCAGGTGCTCGACACCTGGCTGGCCGGGGTCACCACCGTTGACGGCAAGCCTGGCCTGGAGGCAGCCAAAGCCAAACTCACGCAGTAAGCACTGCCTGCGGCGGGCTGGCCCCGCCGCAGGCTGTCTTCAAACTTTTGCAGGTGGACGCTCGCTATCATGCTGATCGATGAAAAACTCCCTTTGGGCCAGTACATCGCAGGCTTCGTTGAATGGTTGACGCAACACGGCGCCAACTACTTCGATGCCTTCGCGGCAGCACTGGAATACATGATTCATGGCGTGACCGGGGCACTGACCTGGTTCAATCCTTTCGTCCTGATCGGCCTGATTGCAGTAATCGCGCACCTGATCCAGCGCAAATGGGCGCTGACCGCATTCTGCGTACTGTCATTTTTGCTGATCCTCAACCTCGGTTACTGGCAGGAGACCATGGAGACCCTGGCCCAGGTGCTGTTCGCGACATTGGTCTGCGTGGCCATCGGCGTGCCGCTGGGCATCCTCGCCGCACACAAGCCGATGTTCTACACCGCCATGCGCCCGGTCCTCGACCTGATGCAAACGGTACCTACCTTCGTTTACCTGATCCCGACCCTGACCCTGTTCGGCCTGGGGGTGGTCCCCGGGTTGATCTCGACGGTGGTGTTCGCCATCGCCGCACCGATCCGCCTGACCTACCTGGGTATCTGTGACGTGCCCCAGGAACTGCTCGACGCCGGCAAGGCCTTCGGCTGCTCACGCCGCCAGCTGCTGTCGCGCATCGAACTGCCCCACGCCATGCCGAGCATCGCCGCCGGCGTTACCCAATGCATCATGCTGTCGCTGTCGATGGTGGTGATTGCCGCGCTGGTGGGTGCCGACGGCCTGGGCAAACCTGTGGTCAACGCATTGAACACCGCCGATATCGCCCTGGGTTTTGAAGCGGGCCTGGCGATCGTGTTGCTGGCAATCATGCTCGACCGTATCTGCAAACAACCCGACGCGCCGGTAAGGAGTGAAGCATGAGCATTATTCGCTTCGAAGACGTAGACGTTATCTTCTCCAGCCGACCGCGCGAGGCCCTGAGCCTGCTCGACCAGGGCATGACCCGCGAACAGATCCTGAAGAAGACCGGCCTGGTGGTCGGTGTCGAGAAAGCCAACCTGGACATCAACAAGGGCGAGATCTGCGTGTTGATGGGCTTGTCCGGCTCGGGCAAGTCGAGCCTGCTGCGCTGTATCAACGGCCTCAACACCGTCAGCCGCGGCAAGCTGTTCGTCGAGCACGAAGGCTCGCATATCGACATCGCCCACTGCACCCCGGCGGAACTGAAGATGATGCGCACCAAGCGCATCGCCATGGTGTTCCAGAAGTTCGCCCTGATGCCCTGGCTGACGGTGCGCGAGAACATCAGCTTCGGCCTGGAAATGCAGGGCCGCCCGGAGAAGGAACGGCGCAAGCTGGTCGATGAAAAACTCGAACTGGTGGGCCTGACCCAATGGCGCAACAAGAAGCCCGATGAACTCTCGGGCGGCATGCAGCAACGCGTCGGCCTGGCCCGGGCACTGGCAATGGACGCCGACATCCTGCTGATGGACGAACCCTTCTCGGCCCTCGACCCGCTGATCCGCCAGGGACTGCAGGACGAGCTGCTGGAGCTGCAACGCAAGCTGAACAAGACCATCGTTTTCGTCAGCCACGACCTGGACGAAGCCCTGAAGCTGGGCAGCCGTATTGCGATCATGAAAGACGGGCGGATCATCCAGTACAGCAAGCCGGAAGAAATCGTCCTCAACCCCGCCGACGACTACGTGCGCACCTTCGTCGCCCACACCAACCCGCTCAACGTGCTGTGCGGCCGCAGCCTGATGCGCACCCTGGACAAGTGCAAACGCATCAACGGCTCGGTGTGCCTCGACCCGGGTGGCGACTCCTGGCTGGACCTGGCCGAAGGCAACACCATCAAGGGTGCGCGCCAGGGCGCCAACGGCATGGACCTGCAAAACTGGGCACCGGGTGAAGCGGTGGAAGGCCTGGGGCGCAAACCGACCCTGGTGAATGCCAACATCGGCATGCGCGAAGCCCTGCAGATCCGCTACCAGACCGGCAACAAGCTGGTGCTTCAAGAGGGCAACAAAGTGGTGGGGATTCTTGGCGACAGCGAGCTGTATCACGCGCTACTGGGCAAGAACCTGGGCTGAAAGCTATCGCGGGGCAAGCCCGCTCCTACGGTAGGAGCGGGCTTGCCCCGCGATCAGCTTTCAAGTTCAGCGAACGACGATACCCTGCTTGGCCATGAACGCCTTGGCCTCGGGCACGGTGTACTCACCGAAGTGGAAGATACTCGCCGCCAGCACTGCGCTGGCATGACCTTCGATGATCCCGTCGGCCAGGTGCTGCAGGTTGCCGACACCTCCGGAAGCGATCACCGGAATGCCCAGGGCATCGCTGATGGCGCGGGTCACGCCCAAGTCAAAGCCGTTCTTCATGCCGTCCTGGTCCATGCTGGTCAGGAGGATCTCGCCGGCCCCCAGGCCTTCCATCTTCTTCGCCCACTCCACCGCGTCCAGGCCGGTCGGCTTGCGCCCACCGTGGGTGAAGATCTCCCAGCGCGGAGTTTCGCCCGGGCCCGAGACCTTCTTGGCATCGATGGCTACCACAATGCACTGCGAGCCGAAGTGCGCGGCAGCTTCGCCGACGAACTCCGGGTTGAACACCGCGGCGGTGTTGATCGACACCTTGTCGGCACCGGCGTTGAGCAGGTTGCGGATGTCCTGCACGGTGCGCACGCCGCCGCCCACGGTCAGCGGGATGAACACCTGGCTGGCCATACGCTCGACGGTATGCAGGGTGGTGTCACGGCCATCGACGCTGGCGGTGATGTCGAGGAAGGTGATCTCGTCAGCGCCCTGTTCATCGTAGCGCCGGGCGATTTCCACCGGGTCGCCGGCATCGCGGATGTTCTCGAACTTGACGCCCTTGACCACCCGGCCGTTGTCGACGTCGAGGCAGGGAATTATGCGTTTGGCTAAAGCCATAGGTAGACCTCGAGTTGCAAGCTTCAAGCTTCAAGCTGCAAGAAAGAGCGACTCGGTCGCGCTTTTGACTTGCAGCTTGCAGCTTACGACTTGGAGCTAGCCGAATAGGCGTCACAGAAGGCTTGCGCCTCGGCGACATCCAGGGTGCCTTCGTAGATGGCGCGGCCGGTGATCGCACCGATGATGCCTGGCGCCTTGGCGTCGAGCAGGGCCTTGATGTCACCGAGGTTGTGGATACCGCCAGAGGCGATCACCGGGATCTTGGTGGCAGCGGCCAGGGCGGCGGTGAAGGGCACGTTGCAGCCCTGCATCATGCCGTCTTTGGCGATGTCGGTGTAGACGATGGCCGAGACGCCGTCGGCTTCGAAACGCTTGGCCAGGTCAATGACCTGCACCGAGCTGACTTCTGCCCAGCCGTCGGTGGCGACGAAACCGTCCTTGGCATCCAGGCCGACGATCACTTTGCCCGGGAAGGCGCGGCAGGCTTCGGCGACGAACTCCGGCTCTTTCACCGCCTTGGTGCCGATGATCACGTAGCTGACGCCGGCCTTGACGTAGTGCTCGATGGTTTCCAGCGAACGGATACCGCCACCGATCTGGATCGGCAGGTTCGGGTAGCGCTTGGCAATCGCGGTGACTACTTCACCGTTGACCGGCTGGCCTTCGAAGGCGCCATTGAGGTCAACCAGATGCAGGCGGCGGCAGCCCCCTTCAACCCATTTGGCGGCCATGCTCACCGGGTCGTCGGAGAATACCGTGGAGTCTTCCATGCGGCCCTGGCGCAGGCGTACGCAAGCACCGTCCTTGAGATCGATAGCGGGGATAATCAGCATGCTTTTTTCCTTCGTAAAAAAGAGCTGCAAGTTGCTAGCTACAAGCTGCAAGCATGCGCGTCTGTTCTCTTGCAGCTTGTCGCTTTCAGCTGCCTTTCTCTAGCGACCAGAGGTCGCTCTCGATACTCTCGAACCGTTCCTTGAGGTGGTTCTGCACATCGAAAATCGCCCTGTTGTAGTAGTGCGGGGCAATCTCTTTGGTGAACAGTTCCAGGACCTCGGCCACCTCGAACGACCCCAGCTGCAGCTCGAAACGGTCTTCGAGAAAGCGCTTGAGGGTATCGAGCGCTTCACGCTCCTGTTCCGGCGCCAGCGTGAGGATCGGCGGCTTGGCCCTGGACTTGCCCATTACCAGCGCCCGTCCCAGGCGGCGAAGTTCTGCAGCAGCTGCAGGCCATGGGTATGGCTCTTCTCCGGGTGGAACTGCACGGCAAAGCGCGAGCCTTCGGCCAGCGCTGCGGCGAAGTCGACGCCGTAATGGCCGCTACCGACCACCTGGCCCGGCTTGCCGGCGGTGATGTAGTAGCTGTGCACGAAGTAGAAGCGCGCACGCTCGGGGATGTTGTGCCACAGCGGGTGATCGATGCTCTGGGCGACTTCGTTCCAGCCCATGTGCGGCACTTTCAGGTGCTCGCCGTCTTCGTGCAGGTCTTTGCCGAAAAAGCGCACATTGCCCGGGAACAGGCCGATGCAATCGACGCCGTCGTTCTCTTCACTGTGATCGAGCAGCGCCTGCATGCCCACACAGATGCCGAGGAACGGCCTGTCCTGGCTGACTTCGCGCACCAGGCTGTCGAAGCCCAGGCGGCGGATTTCGGCCATGCAGTCGCGGATCGCGCCAACACCGGGGAACACCACGCGGTCGGCTTCGCGAATCACCTCGGCGTCGCTGGTGATCAGAACCTTGCCGGCGCCCACGTGCTCGAGGGCCTTGGCCACCGAGTGCAGGTTACCCATGCCATAGTCGATAACGGCAACCGTCTGCATTACAGGCAACCCTTGGTCGATGGCATCTGCCCGGCCATGCGCTCGTCCAGCTCGATGGCCATACGCAGCGCGCGGCCGAAGGCCTTGAACACGGTCTCGATCTGGTGGTGGGTGTTGTGCCCACGCAGGTTGTCGATGTGCAGGGTGACGTTGGCGTGGTTGACGAAGCCCTGGAAGAACTCCTGGAACAGGTCGACATCGAAGCCGCCCACCGAAGCGCGGGTGTATGGCACATGCATTTGCAGGCCCGGGCGGCCGGAGAAGTCGATGACCACCCGCGACAGCGCTTCGTCCAGCGGCACGTAGGCATGGCCGTAGCGGCGGATGCCCTTCTTGTCGCCGATGGCCTGGTTGAAGGCCTGGCCGAGGGTGATACCGACGTCTTCGACAGTATGGTGATCGTCGATATGCAGGTCGCCCTTGCACTCGATATCGAGGTCGATCAGCCCATGTCGGGCGATCTGGTCGAGCATATGTTCAAGGAAAGGCACACCGATATCGAATCGGGCCTTGCCGCTGCCATCCAGGTTGATCGAGGCCTTGATCTGGGTCTCCAGAGTATTGCGCTCGACGGAAGCCTTACGTTCGACCATCACCAGCTCCGCAAAATCATTGGGCGAAAAAGGTGACCATTATAGGCCCAGAAGCACGCGGCTTGAAACGCAGATGACGCGTGGCAGGGAATTTACCTGCGATCCGGCAATTTTCAGCTACTTCATGTAGGAGCGGGCTTGCCCCGCGATCGAATGCGGGTTCATCGCGGGGCAAGCCCGCTCCTACAGGGCAGACCTAGTTGAACAACACCGCAGTCTTCTGCAACGTCACCCAGATCCCCCAGGCCAGCGGCACCCCGACCACCAGCCAGGCCGCCAGCACCAAAGGCTTGCTGGCCGGGTCGGCCTTCCACTCCAGTACGCGCTCGCTGGCGCTGCCCTGGTCGTGGCTCAGGGCCCGTTCGGCGGCAAGCTCGGCATCGGTCATGAAGTACTTGTCGGCCACCGGCCGCACCAGCGCATTGCAGACAAAGCCCAGCACCAGCAGCCCGGCGAGGATGTACAGAGTGATGTCATAGGCCGCCGCCCGCGGCACGCCCAGCGCCAGCTGATACTCGCGCAGGTAGGTGATCAGCACCGGGCCCAGCACCCCGGCTGCGGCCCAGGCGGTCAGCAGGCGACCGTGAATGGCACCGACCATCTGCGTACCGAACAAGTCGGCCAGGTACGCCGGCACCGTGGCAAAACCGCCGCCGTACATCGACAGGATGATGCAGAACGCCGCCACGAACAGGGCGATGTTGCCCAGGTGGCCCATGTTCGGCACCAGCGCATACAGAGCCACGCCCAGGGCGAAGAACGCGAAATAGGTGTTTTTGCGCCCGATATAGTCGGAGAACGACGCCCAGAAGAAGCGCCCTCCAATGTTGAACAGGCTGAGCAAACCGGTAAAACCGGCGGCAATCGCGGCGATCTGGCCCAATTGCGCGGCGTTGAGCTGGCTGAAACTCAGGTCATTGCCCAGCAGCTTGCCGGCAAAAACCTCCTGCAGCAGCGGCGAAGCCATGCCGAGAATGCCGATACCTGCCGAAACGTTCAGGCACAAAACCAGCCAGATCAACACAAACTGCGGGGTTTTCCACGCCACACTGACATGCACATGGCGATGGGTGATCATCGCGTTGCCGGCTTTTTTCAGCGGCGCAGTCCAGCCTTCAGGCTTCCAGCCGGTAGGCGGCACGCGATAGGCCAGGGCGCCGCCGAGCATGAACACGAAGTAGATCACCGCCATGACCACGAAGCTCTGCCAGACCCCAACGTCGCCGGGCGTAGCGAAGTGGTTCATCAGCGCTGCCGCCAGCGGCGCGCCGACCATGGCGCCGCCGCCAAAACCCATGATCGCCATGCCGGTGGCCATGCCGCGTTTATCCGGGAACCACTTGATCAGGGTCGAGACCGGGGAAATATAGCCAAGCCCCAGGCCAATACCGCCGATCACCCCGGAGCCCAGCCACATCAGCCACAGTTGGTGGGTATAGACGCCAAAGGCGGAAATCAGCAGGCCGCCGCACCAGCACAGGGTCGAGACCACCCCGGCCTTGCGCGGCCCGGCGTGCTCCAGCCAGCCGCCCCAGATGGCCGCCGAGCACCCCAGGAAGACAAAGAACAGCGTGTAGATCCAGCTGAGCATCGAGATCGGCCAGTCGCACTCGGTGGTGAACATGCGCATCAGGAAGTGGGTCTGTTCCGAGCAGACAACCGGCGCACTGATGCCGATGGCCTGCGACAGCGGCAACCAGAACACCGAAAAACCGTAGGCCATGCCGATGCACAGGTGGATGGCCAGGGCCGCTGGCGGTACCAACCAGCGGTTGAAGCCCGGACGGGCGATGATCCGCTCCTTGGACAGGAAGCCGGGCGCGCTGGCGACGGTTCCGGCCGTGATGCTGCTGCTCATTGTTGTGTTCCCCTCGTAGGAATGAAGCGCTCACCGCCCGCGACCTTGGCGCTTTGGCAACTGGTCGTTGTTATTGGCGAACGGCCCCGTTTGCGCGACAAATGGCCGCAGCAGGGCCTGAGAGCGGCGAGAGAGTAGCATTTGCCGTGGTCACTTAGCGCTAACTGATACCGTCGTTTGTTCTGCAACTGATCCCCCCGGCAAGGAACTGTCATGCCATGCGTTGTCGAATCCGACACTTATGCAGGACTAAACCTTCGCCCCATATCACCCAGCGGTGATAACCGCAGCGCTATACTCTGCGGCTGAATTTAGAAATCGGACTACAAGGACTCGCCCATGAAAGCGTTCGGCAAAATCCTGGGGCTGGTGCTTCTCGGGTTGTTGCTGATCATTGTGGCTCTGGGCTTCGCCCTGACCCACCTCTTCGATCCCAACGACTACAAAGACGAGATTCGCCAGCTGGCACGCGACAAGGCCCACGTCGAGCTGACGCTCAATGGCGACATTGGCTGGAGCCTGTTCCCGTGGCTGGGCCTTGAGCTGCATGAAGCCAGCATCGCCACCCTGAACAACCCGAAAGTGCCGTTTGCCGACCTGCAGATGCTTGGCCTGTCGGTACGCGTGCTGCCGTTGCTGCGCCGTGAAGTGCAAATGAGCGATGTGCGCGTCGAGGGCCTGAACCTGACCCTGAGCCGTGACGAAAATGGCCACGGTAACTGGGAAGACATCGGCAAGCCACTGCCCGCTGCCACCCCGGCCCCGGCCGAAAGCGCCAGCACTGCCCCGGCCCAGGCTAGCAGCGCCAGCGCCAGCGCCAGCGAGCGCCCGGTCAAGCTCGATATCGACAGCCTGACCGTCAACAACGCCCGCGTGCAGTACAACGATGCCCGCAGCGGCCAGAGCTTCGGCGCCGAAAGCATCCAGCTGAGCACCGGCGCGGTGCATGAAGGGGTGAACATCCCGCTGAAGATGACCGCCTTCCTAAGTTCCGGCCAGCCAGTGGTCAAAGCGCGCACCGAGCTTAACGGCGAGCTGCGCTTCGATCGCCGGCTCAAGCGCTACCAGTTCGAAGACATGAAACTCAGCGGCGAAGCCTCGGGCGAGCCGCTGCAAGGCAAGACCATGACCTTCGCCGCCCAGGGCCAGTTGCTGGTCGATCTGGCGGCCAACGTCGCCGAATGGAACGGCCTCAAGCTCTCGGCCAACCAGCTGCGCGCCCTCGGCGAGCTGAACCTGCGCGACCTCGACAAAACCCCGCAACTGAGCGGCGGCCTGTCGATTGCCCAATTCGACCTGCGCAACTTCCTCGACAGCATCGGCCACCCGCTGCCGGCCTCGGCCGACGCCAGCACCCTGGGCAAGGTCGAGCTGGTCACCCGCCTGCAAGGCACGCCGAACAGCCTGGCCCTGGAAGACCTGGCGATCAAGCTCGACGACAGCACCTTCAGCGGCCGCCTGGCCATTGAAGACTTCGCCAAGCAGGCCCTGCGCGTGCAGCTCAAGGCCGACAAGTTCGACGCCGACCGCTACCTGCTGGCCAAGAGCGAGGCAGCCCAGGGCGCCAAGGCCGCACGCCAGGCCGAAGTGCAGAGCAAAGAGGCCGGTGCCCTCGCCGGTGCCGGTACCACGCCGCTGCCCGACGCGCCGACCCAGGTGGCCTGGAGCAACGACAAGCTACTGCCGGTTGACCGCCTGCGCAAGGTCGACCTGCAGGCCGACCTGACATTTGGCCAGCTGACCCTGGACAAGCTGCCGATCGAAAACGCCCACCTCAAGGCCCAGGGCCAAGGCGGCCTGATCACCCTGGAAACCCTGCGCGGCGGCCTGTACAACGGCGACTTCGAAAGCAAGGGCACACTCGATGTACGCCCAGCCGTGCCGCAGATTGGTCTTAACACCCGCATCAACCGGGTGCCGGTCGAGCACTTCATCAAGAGCGAAACCGGCACGCCACCGGTCAAGGGTCTGTTGACCCTCAACAGCGACCTGACCGCCACCGGCAACAGCCAGAAAGCCCTGGTCGACACCCTCAACGGCAACGCCAGCTTCGTCATCAACGACGGTATCCTGGTCAACGCCAACCTCGAACAGCAACTGTGCCAGGCCATCGCCACCCTCAACCGCAAGGCCCTGAGTGGCGAGCCACGCGGCAAGGACACGCCGTTCCAGGAGCTCAAGGGCAGCCTGGTAATGCGTAACGGCGTGGCCAGCAACCCTGACCTCAAGGCACGCATTCCCGGCCTGACCGTCAACGGCCATGGCGACCTCGACCTGCGCGTGCTGGGCATGGACTACCGCATTGGCGTGATCGTCGAGGGCGACAAGCGCGACATGCCCGACCCGGCCTGCCAGGTCGGCGAGCGCTATGTCGGCCTTGAACTGCCGTTGCGCTGCCGTGGCCCGCTGGAACTGGGCGCCAAGGCTTGCCGCCTGGATAAAGACGGCCTGGGCAAGGTCGCGGCCAAGCTGGCTGGCGACAAGGTCAGCGAAAAACTCAGCGAGAAGATCGACGAGAAGCTCGGTGACAAGGTCAGCCCGGAACTCAAGGACGCGCTCAAGGGGTTGTTCAAGCGATGAGCCCCGAGCAGTTTTCCAGCGCCGTGCTGGATTGGTACGACCGTAACGGCCGCCACGACCTGCCCTGGCAACAGGGCATCACCCCGTACCGGGTGTGGGTCTCGGAGATCATGTTGCAGCAGACCCAGGTGAGCACCGTGCTCAACTACTTCGACCGCTTCATGCAGGCGCTGCCGACGGTCCAGGCCCTGGCCGAAGCACCCGAGGATGAGGTGCTGCACCTGTGGACGGGCCTGGGTTACTACACCCGGGCGCGCAACCTGCAAAAGACCGCGAAGATCGTTGTCGAGCACTATGGCGGCGAATTCCCCCGCGATGTCGAGAAACTCACCGACCTGCCCGGCATTGGCCTGTCCACTGCCGGCGCCATTGCCAGTATCAGCATGGGCCTGCGTGCGCCGATCCTCGACGGCAACGTCAAGCGCGTGCTGGCCCGCTACACCGCGCAAGAGGGTTACCCCGGCGAGCCGAAAGTGGCCAAGGCGCTATGGGCCAATGCCGAGCGCTATACCCCGCACAGCCGGGTGAATCACTATACCCAGGCGATGATGGACCTGGGCGCGACCTTGTGTACCCGCAGCAAGCCCAGTTGCCTGCTGTGCCCGCTCAAGGTCGGTTGCGAGGCGCACATGCTCGGCCAGGAGATCCGCTACCCGGTGCCCAAGCCGCGCAAGGAGCTGCCACAAAAGCGCACGCTGATGCCACTGCTGGCCAACCACCAAGGCGCCATCCTGCTTTACCGGCGGCCTTCCACGGGCCTGTGGGGCGGGTTGTGGAGCCTGCCGGAGCTGGACAGTGTCGAACAGATCGACGACCTGGCCGACCAGCACGGCCTGAGCCTGGCCGGCAGCCAGGCGCTGGACGGCCTGACCCACACCTTCAGCCACTTCCAGCTGGCCATCGAGCCCTGGCTGGTGCGCGTCGACGCCACCAGCGACCACGTGGCCGAGGCCGACTGGCTCTGGTATAACCTCGCCACCCCGCCGCGCCTGGGCCTTGCCGCCCCGGTGAAAAAACTGCTTAAACGCGCGGCCGACGTATTGCTTACAGGAGAGTCGCGATGACCCGCACCGTAATGTGCCGCAAGTACCATAAAGAAATGCCAGGCCTGGATCGTGCCCCCTACCCGGGCGCCAAGGGCCAGGACATCTTCGAGAACATCTCGCAGCAAGCCTGGGCCGACTGGCAGAAAGAGCAGACCATGCTGATCAACGAGAAGCGCCTGAACATGATGAACGCCGAGGACCGCAAATTCCTCCAGGGCGAGATGGACAAGTTCTTCTCCGGCCAGGATTACGAGAAGGCCGAAGGCTACGTTCCACCTAGCGAATAACCCCGGAAAATCGTAAGCGACGGAATTAATTTAAAAAATTTTCAAAAAGTCGTTGACGTAAATCCGAAAAACCCTTTTAATGCGCCCCGTTGCCCAGATAGCTCAGTCGGTAGAGCAGGGGATTGAAAATCCCCGTGTCGGCGGTTCGATTCCGTCTCTGGGCACCACTAATACCGAAAAGCCCCAAGCGAAGTGATTCCTTGGGGCTTTTTTCATGCCTGCGATTTATCAGCGAACGCAGGCCTGCTCGCGCACGGAAATGCCGCGAGCTTGTCGGAGCCAGGGATGAAATCGATTGCCGTTGCCGTCGCCATACTGCTGAGCCTGACCGGCTGTGTCGGCGCAACCGTGGTGTTGCCGCACAAAGACACCTACCCCACCGCGGCCCATCGCATCCTGCGCCTGAAGAACATCACCCCCAAGGTCAGCAAATCGGAGAAATCCGACGTCACCCGCGAATGGTGCGGCGTCACCCTCTGGGCTGTGGTCGTGCCGGTGCCTTTGCTACTGCCGGTGTGCAGGACCTACAGTGAAGTGGCCTATGGCCCGGACATCGATGGCGACCAGGTCGTGCTGTTCAACGCCAGGCAGACCATCAGCTCGCCCATGTACGCCTGTGGCCCGATGATGATCCTGGCGCCGATCATCCATGGTTACGAAGGCAATCAGATCTGCGGGATGCTGCGCTAGGCCAGCGCAGCCACTATCAACCGCGCCGCCTCGAACAGCGGCACCTGCACCCCGCCGACCTGCGACGCCACGATCAACCCCTCGCCGATCAGAAACAATTGCCCCGCCGCAGCCGGCTGCTTGCACCCCGCCTGCTGGCAGGCCTGCTCAAGTGCGGCCATGACCTTGTCCTTGTGCAATCTGGCCAGCACATGGGGTGGCTCGGCCGGCCCGGCGTACTCGGCCGAGGCGTTGATGAAGGCGCAGCCGTAAAAGTCTTCAGAGCGCGCCCAGGCCTCGATGAAGTCGATATAGGCCAACGGCCGCGCTTTTGCCTCAACGGCCGCCAGAGCGCCTTCTAGGCGCGTCATGAAATCGTGATCGCGACGTTCCAGCGCCGCCTCGATCAACAACTCCTTGCTGGGGAAATGCCGGTACAGGGTTTTCTTGGTCACCCCGGCCTCCTGGCTCAACTGCTCGACCCCGGTGCCGTGGTAACCCTGGCGGTAGAACAGCTGCAGCGCCGACTCGGCGATTTTCTCGGACGTACTCATGCCACACCTTCGATCAGGACAGTTACCAGCAGTGTATACCGATCGGTTGACTTGCAGGTAAACCGATCGGTATCCTCAGCGCACATTGCCCAGCCAGAGACTGCACCCATGCCATTCAAATCCAAGGCGCCCGCCGCCCCTTCCCTGCATTTCAGCCTGCTGTCACTGATTGGCGCGGCCCTGGCGATCGGCGCCACCGGCTGGCTCAGCCAGGTGTCCGGCGCGCTGTGGCTGATGGCCCCGTTTGGCGCCAGCTGCGTGCTGGCCTTCGGTATGCCCGACTCGCCGCTGGCGCAGCCGCGCAACATCATCGGCGGCCACGTAATTGCCACCCTGGTGGGCCTGGCAGTGCTGCATACCCTCGGCGACAGTTGGTGGAGCGCAGCCCTGGCCGTCGGCCTGGCCCTGGCTGCCATGCAGCAAACCCGCACCCTGCACGCACCAGCCGGGGCCAACCCGCTGGTGGTGATCGCCAGCCACGCACCGCTGAGCTTCGTGATTACCCCGGTACTGGCCGGCTCGCTGGTGATCGTCGCCGTGGCCTGGTGCCTGAACAATGCGCGCCAGGCCAACAGCTACCCGAAATACTGGTACTGATGGCGCTATGCCAAGGGCTGTTGACCACCGTCAATATGCCCCTGGCCGGCGTCGATAAAATGCTCTGAGGATATTAGAAGGAACCAACAGGCCTCCCCATGAGCGAAGAATCCACTGCCCTGCCCCTGCCCTCGCCTGCCGCTGAAACACCTGCGAGCCCCAGCCCAAGCCCGGCACGCAAAGCTGCCACCCCCCGTCCACGGCGTCCGCGCAAGCCTGCTGTCAGCGCCGCTGCCGAAAGCGAAATCAGCGCCATCAGCCAGCAACCGGCAGCCCTGAAAGTCGCCTCGGCGCCGCGCGGCTCCAACGAGGACAGCGCCTCGGCCAAGCTGCCGGCCAGCTACCCGTACAGCAACCGCATGCGCCGCGCCGAGTACGAAAAGGCCAAGCACGAACTGCAGATCGAACTGCTCAAGGTGCAAAGCTGGGTCAAGGAAACCGGTCAGCGCATCGTCGTGCTGTTCGAAGGCCGCGACGCCGCCGGCAAGGGTGGCACCATCAAGCGCTTCATGGAGCACCTCAACCCGCGTGGCGCACGGATCGTCGCCCTGGAGAAACCTTCCGAGCAGGAGAAGGGCCAGTGGTACTTCCAGCGCTACGTCCAGCACCTGCCCACGTCCGGTGAAATGGTCTTCTTCGACCGCTCCTGGTACAACCGCGCCGGGGTCGAGCGGGTCATGGACTTTTGCTCGCCGCTGCAATACCTGGAGTTCATGCGCCAGGCGCCGGAGCTCGAACGCATGCTGTGCAACAGCGGCATCTTGCTGTTCAAGTACTGGTTCTCGGTGAACCGCGAAGAACAGCTGCGCCGCTTCATCTCCCGCCGCGACGACCCGCTCAAGCACTGGAAGCTGTCGCCGATCGACATCAAGTCGCTGGACAAGTGGGACGAATACACCGCTGCCAAGGAGGCAATGTTCTTCCACACCGACACCGCCGATGCACCGTGGACGGTAATCAAATCCGACGACAAAAAACGCGCGCGGATCAACTGCATCCGCCACTTCCTGCACTCGCTGGACTACCCCGGCAAGGACTTGAGTGTCGCCCACCAACCTGACCCCCTGCTGGTAGACCGCGCCGCGCGCGTGCTCGAAGAGGAAGACCGCGGCGAGCTGGCGCAACCGGCCTGAGCTTGCTCCAGGCCGTCGGCGGCACTTGGGTTTCCCGGCCAACTGCGATTCAATACGCAGAATTTATCCGGCTCAGCACAAGGGTTCACCGATGGCCTCCAGCAGCAAACAACAGAAACGCGCCAAGCGCGCCGCCAACAAGGCCCGCGAAAACCGCATGGTGCGTAGCGGCCAGGCGGTCAAGAGCTCGGGCGAAAGCTCCAGCGCCAGCGTCGAGCAGGTCTTCAACAAAGCCATGGAGTCGGGCAGCTATACCGCCCTGTTCGAAAAAATGAAGCAAGCCCAGGAAACCGGCCTGGTCGCGCTGATCTCGGTGTTCCTGGTCGACCCGCTGCTGACCCTGGTGCTCAAGGGCCACAAGGAAGAACACGCCACCGACTACATCGTCATGGTCTTCACCGCCTACCGCAAATGGCTGGACGGCGCCGACGAAGCCACGACCATGGCCTGGCTCGAGAGCGACGAGTTCCAGGAAGCCTACATCAGCGCGTCCGAGGCGGTGGCCAAGCAGCAGAAGAAGTTTGGCTGACAGCTTGCCTGGCTCCTGATTCCTCGGGGGCCAGATCCCCTCAAAGAGAAATCCTACATCGACCACAGGTCCCTGGCCGATTGACCATCGCCTCGACGCCACCTAACCTTTGTTGACCGTTTACAACGTATACAAAGTCAGGAGCGTAGACATGGCTTCCCCGGTTCTGTCGTTTCGCGTCGAAGCATCCCTCGCCGAAAAGCTCGATCAACTGGCAGCCGCCACCGATCGAGATCGCCAATATCACCTCAAGCGCGCTTTGCTGCGCTATGTCGAAGCCGAGTCATGGCACGTGCAGGCGATTGCTGCCGGCATCAGCGATGCCGACACTGGCAACCTGACCGACCTCTCTGAGGTCAAGGCAAAGTGGGTGAAACGCGAAGATGATTGCACTGACGGCGAAGGCTGAAAGCGACCTGGATTCGATTTTCGAGCACTATCAGCTCAAGGCAGGCAGCAAAACGGCCTTTGCAATGGTTCAGGGCATATTGAGCAGCCTGGAAATTCTCGAACACTTCCCAGGTGCAGGCCGCCCCTCGCCAGTGCCGGATGTGCGTGAGCTGGTGCTCGCCCACATCGCCTTTATTGCCCCGTACCGCTTGCTCGACGGACGGGTCCAGGTATTGCGATTTCTGCATCAGCGCAGTGAGCGACCTGAGCACTGGTAAAGCCCACCGCGTGAGCCGCGATGAGCCCGCTACGGCCAAAACAAAAAGGCCGCGATCCTCACAGATCGTGGCCTTTGTCATTGCATCCGCATCACATCAGTTGTTCAGCACCGCCCGCCCGGCCGCCTCGGCCTTGCGCTTGCGCGCCACCAGCAGCCCGGCGGCGACCACGGCAATCGACAACAAGCCGGTCGCGACGATTTCAATACGATGGTCCGGACGGATCAGCATCACCGTCAGGATGCCGACGATGAAGGCAATGGTCGCCCAGGTCAGGCCCGGGAACAGCCACATCTTGAAGGCGATCTTCTCGCCGCGCTGCATACGCTGACGACGCATGCGCAGTTGCGACACGGCGATCACCAGGTACACCAGCAAGGCAATGGCGCCGGAGCTCGCCAGCAGGAACTCGAATACCTGGGCAGGTGCCAGGTAGTTGGCGATCACGGTGAGGAACGCCGCCGCAGTCGACAGCACCACTGCCACGTATGGGGTACCGCTGGAAGTGGTGCGCTGGGCCATGGCCGGCGCATCGCCACGCTTGCTCAGGGAGAAGAGCATGCGCGAGGAGGTGTACAGCGCCGAGTTCAGGCAGCTGGTCACGGCGATCAGCACGACGATGTCGACGATCAGCTTGGCGTTGGGGATGCCCATCAGGTTGAGCACGGTCTGGTACGAACCGACTTCGGCCAGGTCACTGTTAGTCCACGGCACCAGGGCCACGACCACGAATATCGACACCAGGTAGAACAGGAAGATCCGCCAGATCACCGAGTTGGTGGCCTTGGTGATCTGCTTGCCCGGGTCTTTCGACTCGGCGGCAGCGATGGTGACGATTTCAGTCCCCATGAACGAGAACATGGTGGTCAGCATCGCTGCCAGCACCGCGCCCATGCCGTTGGGCATGAAGCCCTGGGTGTCGAACAGGTGGCTGACGCCGCTGACCTGGCTGTTGGGCAGCAGGCCGAAGATCGCAGCCACACCAAGGATGATGAAGCCAATGATCGCCACTACCTTGAGCAACGCGAACCAGAACTCGAATTCACCGTAGTTCTTCACACTGAACAGGTTGGTCGCGGTCAGCAGCAAGGTGATCACCAGGGTAAACACCCAGATGCCGATATCGGGGAACCAGGCATGCAGAATGGTTGCGGCGGCGTTGGCCTCCAGCGGAATCACCAGAACCCAGAACCACCAGTACAGCCAGCCGATAGTAAAGCCGGCCCAGTGGCCGATGGCTTTGTCGGCATACGTCGAAAACGAACCGGTATCCGGCGAGGCAACGGCCATTTCGGCCAGCATGCGCATCACCAGCACCACCAGGGTCCCGGCCGCGGCATAGGCCAGCAAGACCGCAGGGCCGGCTTCGGCGATGGCGTGGCCGGAGCCGACGAACAGCCCGGCGCCGATGACACCGGCAATCGACAGCATGGTCACATGCCGCTGCTTGAGCCCCTGAGCGAGGTCATTGGAATTGTGCGTACCGCTCATAAAACTACCTTTGCGAGAAATGGCGTTTTGATCCTGCTACTCGAGTCGCGCTCTTCAAAAAGAGTGCTACATCCTGTTGCCGATCGATAACGCAATTACCGCGCCAGGCCGATGACCGTTCGTTCGAAAATTCTCACAGTCCCGTTTAACAAGGCTTACAGGTCTTTCGGCCAAGACTTGACCGAAAGACCCTGAAAAACCGGCGGAATAGACCAATTACTGAAATACCCACTTACAAATGCCCCGGGTGCACCACACTTCGTCACCGGTAACACCTCATGCACTTCCTACGACCAAAAAGGTACAACCCAAAGGTACAACCAAAGCCTTAGATAAAGGCCCGAACCTGTGCACAAGGTCAGAAACGACTTCCCAGAAACGGCCAAAACTGGCACCATCGCGCCTTTTTTCATCAAGGCTCCGGCCCTGGAAACGAGGGTAGGCGGACATCTGCGCGACAGTCCACTGCAGCGATGCGACACCCGCCCTCCCACCAACCGATTGCCTCTCCCGACGTTATTGGCTGTCTTCGGACCGCTATGCTAGCTTGGCGCCTCGCCAGGAAGGCCGCTAACAGCAGGAGCGCACCAGAACACATGAGGACCGCACATGGCTGAGGCCACGCCCGCGCTGGAAATCCGCAACCTGCACAAACGCTACGGCGACCAGGAAATCCTCAAGGGAATTTCGCTGACCGCGCGTGATGGCGACGTGATCTCGATCCTGGGATCCTCCGGCTCCGGCAAGTCCACTCTGCTGCGCTGCATCAACCTGCTGGAAAACCCGCACCAGGGCCAGATCCTGGTGGCCGGCGAAGAGCTCAGGCTCAAGGCGGCAAAAAACGGTGAACTGGTGGCCGCCGACAACAAGCAGATCAATCGCCTGCGCAGCGAGATCGGCTTTGTCTTCCAGAATTTCAACCTGTGGCCGCACATGAGCATCCTCGACAACATCATCGAGGCGCCGCGCCGGGTGCTCGGCCAGAGCAAGGCCGAGGCCATCGAGCATGCCGAGGCGCTGCTGAACAAGGTTGGCATCCACAACAAGCGTCACAGCTACCCGGCCGAGCTGTCCGGTGGCCAGCAACAGCGTGCGGCCATTGCCCGCACCCTGGCAATGAAGCCCAAGGTTATCCTGTTCGACGAGCCGACCTCGGCCCTGGACCCGGAAATGGTCCAGGAAGTGCTCAACGTTATCCGTGCCCTCGCCGAAGAAGGCCGTACCATGCTACTGGTTACCCACGAAATGGGCTTTGCCCGCCAGGTGTCCAGCGAAGTCGTCTTCCTGCACCAGGGGCTGGTCGAAGAGCAAGGAACGCCGCAGCAGGTTTTCGAAAACCCGACCTCGGCGCGTTGTAAACAATTCATGTCCAGCAACCGCTAACGGAGCAACACGCATGCAGACCTATAAGAAATTCCTCCTGGCCGCTGCCGCCACGCTGGTGTTCTCGGCCAATGCCATGGCTGCCGAGAAACTGAAGATGGGCATCGAGGCGGCCTACCCGCCGTTCAACAACAAGGACGCCAGTGGCCAGGTCGTCGGTTTCGACAAAGACATCGGCGACGCCCTGTGCGCGAAGATGAAGGTCGAGTGTGAAGTGGTGGTTTCTGACTGGGACGGCATCATTCCCGCCCTGAACGCGAAGAAGTCCGACTTCATCATCTCCTCGCTGTCGATCACCGACGAGCGCAAGCAGGCGGTGGACTTCACCGACCCGTACTACTCGAACAAGCAGCAGTTCATCGCCCCGAAAAACGTCGACTTCAAGACTGATCCCAAGTCGCTCGAAGGCAAGACCCTCGGCACTCAGCGCGCTACCCAGGCAGCTATCTGGCTGGACGATAACGGCGGCATGGACAACAAGTTCAAGGTCAGCCTGTACGACACCCAGGAAAACGCCTACCTGGACCTGACCTCGGGACGCGTCGACGCCCTGCTGGCTGACAAATACGCCAACTACGACTGGCTCAAGTCCGAAGCCGGTAAAAACTACGAGTTCAAAGGCGATCCGGTGAACGAAAGCGACAAGGTTGGTATCGCTGTGCGCAAAGGTGACAACGAACTGCGCAACAAGCTCAACGCCGCCCTGAAAGAAATCGTTGCCGACGGCACCTACGAGAAGATCAACAACAAATACTTCCCGTTCAGCATCTATTGATTCGCCCCGACCGGCATTGCCCTGCAGGCAATGCCGGTCCCTTGAACAAACCTGCCCATGAATATTGATCTTTACGGATTCGGTCCGGCCCTGATGGCCGGGACGCTGATGACCGTCAAACTCGCATTGTCGGCCCTGCTCCTGGGGCTGGTACTGGGACTGCTTGGCGCCCTGGCCAAGACCTCACCCTACAAACCCCTGCAATGGCTGGGTGGTTTCTACTCCACACTGGTTCGCGGCGTGCCCGAGCTGCTCTGGGTGCTGTTGATCTACTTTGGCACCGTCAGCCTGATGAACCGGCTGGGCGAGCTTCTGAATATTCCCGGCCTTGAGCTCAATGCCTTTGCCGCAGGCGTGATTGCCCTGGGCCTGTGCTTCGGCGCCTATGCCACGGAAGTGTTCCGTGGTGCGCTGCTGGCGATCCCCAAGGGCCACCGTGAAGCCGGCCTGGCGCTGGGCCTGTCCAAGGGGCGGATCTTCTCCAGGCTGGTGCTGCCGCAAATGTGGCGCATCGCCCTGCCGGGGCTGGGCAATCTGTTCATGATCCTGATGAAAGACACCGCGCTGGTCTCGGTAATCGGCCTGGAAGAAATCATGCGTCATTCGCAAATCGCCGTGACCGTGAGCAAGCAACCCTTCACCTTCTACATGGTCGCCGCCATCATTTACCTGGGCCTTACCGTCCTGGCCATGACCGGCATGCACTTCATGGAAAAACGCGCCGGTCGCGGCTTCGCGAGGGCCAACCAATGAACTGGGAAGTCATCATCAAGTGGCTGCCCCGCCTGGCCCAGGGCGCCACGCTGACGCTCGAGCTGGTCGCCATCGCGGTCATCGCCGGGCTGATCCTCGCCATTCCACTGGGTATCGCCCGCTCTTCGCGGCTCTGGTACGTACGGGCCCTGCCTTACGGCTACATTTTCTTCTTCCGCGGTACGCCGCTGCTGGTGCAGCTGTTTTTGGTGTATTACGGGCTGGCCCAGTTCGATGCCGTGCGCAACAGCGCCTTGTGGCCGTACCTGCGCGATCCGTTCTGGTGCACGGTGCTGACCATGACCCTGCACACCGCCGCCTACATCGCAGAAATCCTGCGTGGCGCGCTGCAAGCCATCCCCCGTGGCGAGATCGAAGCGGCGCGGGCCCTGGGCATGTCCCGGGCCAAGGCAATGCTCTACATCATGCTGCCGCGTGCCGCCCGCATCGGCCTGCCGGCCTACAGCAACGAAGTGATCCTGATGCTCAAGGCCAGTGCCCTGGCGAGTACCGTTACCCTGCTGGAACTGACCGGCATGGCACGGACGATCATCGCCCGGACCTACCTGCCGGTGGAGATCTTCTTCGCGGCGGGCCTGTTCTACCTGCTGATCTCCTTCTTGCTGGTGCAAGCCTTCAAGCAGCTGGAACGCTGGCTGCGCGTCGACGCCTGCCAGGGTCGATAAACCTGTATAACGGGGCTGATCTCAGCCCCGTTTTCGTATCCGCTCATGACCACTGCCCTCCCCCTCTGCGCCGACCAACTGCTCAGCCGCTTCCAGGCGCTGGACGACTTTCTGCGCGAGCATCAGGCGCTGTGGCGGCCACGGCCTTTCACCCAGTTGCAACTGCCGTGGGAAACCGAATACCGCGCCCTGGCCGACTGGTTGCGCCAGCGCTCGTTGAGCGAGGCGGAAGCGGCGCACAATCACCCCGAGCAACTCGCTGCACCGGCGCCTTTTCCCCAGCTGGCACGCCGGGCGGCAGCGCTGTCTGCCATCGGCGAGTTATCCACCGTTGCCCTGCCCGCTGCTGGCCCTCGCCTGAATGTCGACGTGCCGGGGCGCAAATGGCAGCAGATCGAAGCCTTCGCCAGCCACCTGGGTTTTATCCACAGCCCACGGCACTGGCTGGACTGGTGCGCCGGCAAAGGTCATCTGGGCCGGCGCTTGCTGCAGCCTCATAGTCAGCAACTGACCTGCCTGGAATACGACCCGGCGCTGGTCGAAGCCGGCAGCGCCCTCAGCCAGCATCACCAACTGCCCGCCGAGCACCGCCTGCAGGATGTACTGGCCGATAGCGCCGCCCAGCAACTGAGCGCCGAGCACACCGCTGTCGCCCTGCACGCCTGTGGCGACCTGCATGTACGCCTGATGCAACTGGCAAGCCTCAAGGGTTGCCGCCAACTGGCCATCGCGCCGTGCTGCTACAACCGCATCCAGGCGCCGCAGTACCAGCCGTTATCCACAGCCGCCAAGGCGTCTGGCCTGCAGTTGTCGATTGATGATCTTGGCTTGCCGCTCAGCGAAACCGTTACCGCAGGTGCGCGGGTACGCCGCCAGCGTGACGAGTCCATGGCCAGGCGCCTGGGTTTTGATCTGTGGCAACGGCAGTTGCGTGGCGTAGATGAGTACCTGCCGACACCCTCGCTGCCGGTCAGTTGGCTGCACAAGCCGTTCGCCGACTACTGCCGGGGCCTTGCCGAACTCAAGGAATTGCAGCCAGGTGCCGAGCCTGATTGGCCAGCATTGGAAGCGGCCGGCTGGCAGCGCCTGGCCCAGGTGCGCAACCTGGAATTGCTGCGCAATCTGTTCCGCCGCCCGCTGGAATTATGGCTGGTGCTGGATCGCGCACTGTTCCTGGAGGAACAGTCCTATCAAGTACAGCTCGGGGTGTTTTGTGAACAGCCTCTCACCCCGCGCAACCTGCTGCTGTTGGCCGAACGCCGGTAACGGCGCTCAGCCTGTGGATAAGTCTGTGCGCAACCTTGCGCCGAACCCCAGCAAATTCGTGGATCCAAGCGCTTTCACAGGCTGGTCATTTTTTGTTCACTGATTAATCGCCAGCAAAAACAGCCATTTGCGCAAAGACCAACGGCGGGCGTTGCTCCGATGCAATGCGCACCTGTTTGGCATGCGGCTTGTGCATAAGCCTTCGCGCGAATAGCGCTAAGCAGGTTGAATCAGGCCAGTTTCAGCAGGCTCATGCCCACCAGCAACAGCGCCAGGCCCAACCAGCCGCGGCCTACCAGGCGCTGACCGAACAGTGCCCAACCCATGGCCACGGTGGCGAGGATGCCGAAGCCACCCCAGATGGCGTAAGCCAGCGACAGTTCGATATCTCGCACAGCCTGGGCTAGTGCAGTAAAGGCGGCCAGCACACAGAGAATCGAAGCAATGCCCAGGCCGCGCTTTTTAAAACCGTCGGAATACTTGAGCAGCAGGTTGGCGATCACTTCCAGCACGATCGCCAGGCCCAGCCAGGCGAAGGGAATCCAGTTCATGCTCAGCATGGCAGGGCCTCCATATTGCGCGGGGCAGGTGCGGCGCGGGTACCCGACTTGATCAGCAGGATACCGGCGATCATCACGCCCAGGCCGGCGGCCTTGAGCAGGCCCAGGCTCTCGCCCAGCCAGGTGACGCTGATCAGGGTGATCAACACGATGCCGATGCCTTCCCACAAGGCGTAGGCCACGCCCACCGGCACGCGTTTTACCGCCAGTGCCAGGAAGAAGTACGACAGGCCGATCATCAGGTACATCAACCCGTGACCAAGAATGGGGAAATGACTGGCGGCGAATTTCATCGACGCGGTACCGATCACCTCAGCGGTGATGGCGATAAACAGATAGATCCAGGAACGCATGATGCCCTCCCACGGGCGACACAAGCCGAGCGAAATCGCGCTGACGGCTGCAGACAAAAAGAGAAACGAGGCTGTTTGTCGGGGGAGGCGCTAGAGGTCGCCGGTCCAGTGACGTTCACGGGAAACCAGGCGGGAGGTGAAGAGAGGAAACGCTTTAGTGTTCAACATAATGAACAACAAATTAGCTCAAGGCATCGCTAAAGTCAAATCGATAGAAAATGACTAATTAATTTTCGCGTCTTTCAGTCCGTATTTAGGTGAAAGCCCTTAAAGGTTGCAGAAAGGTTCGTAAATTATATTACCCGGCCTGATAAAGGCATCGCGGGGCAAGCCCACCCTGTAGGAGCGGGCTTGCCCCGCGATCCCCCGTAAGATCCCACCTCACCCTCGTGTCAAAACGCCGCACCCCCGGCAAAATCACAATTAATTATTGTAATACGATAATTTTTCACAAATAATGCACCCCGCTCAACTAGCACGGAGGGAAACCATGAACAGTAAGACAGTGGCTTACGCGAGATCGCGTCTGCGAGTGATCGGTGCATTCGCCGCGGTACTCGCCTGGGGTACAGGGATCGCCGAGTTCGGCGGCAACGTACTATTGTGGGTGTTCGAAAAAGCCCAGGTGCAAGGCGCCTACCTGCAAAGCTTCGGTGAAAACATGCCGCTGCTGCTGGCCCCGGATTACCAGCCTTCGCACCTGGCCCTGGGCCTGGTGATCGGCCTGGAACTGATCCCCGCCAGCCTCTCGGCCTTTGCCTTGTACCTGACCGGCTTGTTCTTCCTGCGCCTGTCCCGGGGTGAAACCTGGACGACGCAAAACATCAAGATGCTCTGGTGGGTGGGCTTGCTGTGCATCGGCTTGCCGATGGTCTGGCCGATGATCGGCACCTTGCAGGGCCTGGCGTTCTCCATCGACCTGCCCAAAGGCGAGAGAAGCTTCAGCGTATCGATCGGTGTATCATCCCAGGCGGTTTACGAGATCATGAAAGGCATTTTCCTCTGCGCCTTCTCACTCCTCATGCGTGACGCCAAAACCATCAGCGATGAACACAACTGTTATGTCTAGCTTGCCCCTATGCCGATAATTATTCGACTCGATGTAGTCATGGCCAAGAACAAGATCCGCTCCAAGGATCTGGCCGAGATTATCGGTATTACGGAGGCGAACCTGTCGTTGCTGAAAAACGGCAAGATCAAGGGTTTCAAGATGGAAACCCTCGAGAAGCTCTGTCGCGCGTTGAACTGCCAGCCAGGTGACCTGCTGGAGTTCAGCGAGGAATGAACAAGGAACTGGCAACTCGTGAGCAATTCACTCAAATGGCGCGCTGCGCTAGTGCTGGCCGTCGGCCTGCTCGGCGGCTGCGGCCCCAGCTATACCTATAGATACTCCCCACCGCCCAGCATGGCGGGCATGAACTGCATCAACTCCTGCTCGATGGAACGCAACCACTGCAAACAGATGGCGCGCCTGCAGGAAAACAGCGACCACGCCCTGTACCAGGCCAACTACAGAAACTACCAGCTGTGCCAGGCCGGCAAGAGCAAAAAAGAAGCGCGCAAAAGCTGCTACTACCCCAGCTACCCGTTCAACAGCGGCTCCAGCTACTCCTGCGGCAGCGACTACGACAGCTGCTACCAATCTTGCGGCGGCACCATCCAGCGCATCCTCAACAAAGACTGACGCCTCGAATAAACGGAATTGACTGTGGATATCATCAGATCCATCGCCCTGCTTGCGTGCGCGTTTTACCTCAGCGGCTGCGCCTTCATGTCCGACTGGCAAGTCCCGCCACCCCGGTCCGACTGGCAAGTGCCGCCCATGCAGATGTACGGCAACCAGAGCTTCCCCGGGCCGGACTTCAGCAGAGACCGCCACGCCATCCAGCACTACCTCGACACACACAAACACTGACACTTCGACCAAACGGAATTGCCTGTGGCCATTATCAGATCCTTCCTCCTGCTGGCGTGCGCGTTCTACCTGAGCGGCTGCACCAGCGGCGACTACACCCCGATGTCTGGCTGGGAAATCCCGCAGATGCAGATATACGGCGACAAGGGCTACACCGGCCCGGCCTACAGCTGCAAGAAAAAGCACGGCTGCCGAGAGCACTGTAAAAAGCATGATTGCCGCTACAAACCGCTGATATTCGACCCCACCAAAGCCGAACCCAGCGCCACCACAATGCACCGCGGCTGGTAACAAAACACCCCGCGATGCCCGCTGAAACCGGGTATCGCGAGGAATGTTGCAGAAGTGGTTTACAGACGCAAACTGATCGCTATAATGACGCCCCTGTGCCGGTATAGCTCAGATGGTAGAGCAACTGACTTGTAATCAGTAGGTCCCGGGTTCGATTCCTGGTGCCGGCACCATACGCAGTAAAAAAGAGGCTCACCGCAAGGTGGGCCTTTTTTGTTTGCGTGGGCACACCCGCCGGTTGGGAGCAGGCTTGCCAGCAATGAGCTGCTGAAGGCGGCGTCTAAATCGCAACCGCTGTGCGCTTGATCACCTCCGCTGATCGACCCAGTTCGTCACATTCGCCACTGCGTCTCCCCCTAAGAACTTGGCCCGATCCGGTGTCAACGCCGATGCCCCAAGCCAGTGTCTTATTTCTGAGCAGTGCAGAAATAAATAGCACCCTCAAAAAAACATAATCACTCATAGAATCGGGATTTTTCCTATGTGCAGCCAAAGCCATACGAACTAATCTCTCATTGCACCTGTTAAAAAGTGCACACTTAAATCAAATAAAAAAAGGATATTCCCATGGGTATGTGGTGCTGCATGTATATCAACGAATTCAAAGTCGACCAACCCACTGACGACGAAGTAGAGTCTGTCATAGCAGAAGAAGATTTCACCCCGGAAGAGCTCTCCATACTGGCTGAGTAACGAAAATAAATGAGGCGATTTTTTCGCCTCATTTTTTGGCTTATATGGAAACTTCCTGCCTATGAAAACAATTGCCCCAGAGCGTACGTTATCACTGGACGATGCAGAAAGCGCAATCGATCAGCACTTTTCCAGCGAAGGAATTCATTTAACCCTACGCCGTTACGGTAGTCCGCTGTCCAGCACTGTTGCCACCCTTCACCTCCCCTATGACAGTAGCGGCATAGAATGTGTCGGTTGTGGCAAAGGCTATGAAGCAGAGGCTCGTGTGGGTGCGAAGTTCGAGGCTTATGAGCATTACATGGGCCCCTTTCAGCTACGAAAGCATAGCGCACTGCATTGTTTTGATTCGGTTGTTTCTCAACCGTCCTTGCAAAACATACTGCCGATGCAAATGCTTCGCCACGCCGGCGCATCACAGATGGCTGTACTTTCCTTCGAGGCGCATGAAGCATCCGCAGGCGTTGAGTTACTCTATCCGTCATTTCTGATTAACCATCAGTATGCCAACGAGTCGCTTCCCGGCGATGATACCGACTATAGCGCTGCGCGCCGATACTCCTGCGGTACCGGTGTGGCGGCGGGTGTGGGATTTACGGAAGCGGCAATTCATGCCGCGAGCGAAGTCATAGAGCGCCATGGCATTGGGCGCTTTATTGCACAACATTTCTTTTATGATTCAAAAGAGCCGATAAGAAAGATTATTGACAATTCAATGCCAGAGCATCTGTTAAACACCTTGCGTGATGCAGAAACTGCCATAGGTGCTTCAATCGAGGTATTTGACGCTTCTAGTCAAATAGACTATCCCGTTTTTATTGCCTACTGCCCGGAGAAGACGATCGCTGATATTCATGTCGTTGGTGGCGGCTGTTCACTTTACCCGAGCCATGCCGCAGCACGTGCGATCAAGGAGCTGGTGCAGCAATACAAAGTTGCTGAAGGCGTGCAGCACGTCACACAAGAGTGGACCAATTCAAAAAACAACCTGGGCAAAAACCCAAAGTTGCTGCGCTGCTTGCGCATGGCGTTTGGGGCCACCCAGCGTGCCAAAACAGTACCTTACCCGATGCCTCAAGACCCGGAAAAAATGCCACTGGCGCTACACTTGTCCCATTTAAAAAATGAGTGTTTTAAAGCCAATCATCCCCTTTGGCTAAAAGAACTACATTCCAGCCCCAACCAGGTTAGCCTGGCCTGTGCGGTCATGCCAAAAATGGAAAGATTTTCGATTGTCTCACTGGGCGGAAAAGTTGTCCCCTGCTATCAATACGAGTAAACAGCAAAGCCGTCGTGGCCATGATGACCTGGTCATTGTCAAACGAGCTTTAAATCTCGCCATACGCCCGGCTGACGTAACCATTGCCGTCAAAGCGTCTCTCATTATCTTTCGGAACCAGGCCTTTCATGAGCCCAGCAGAAAAAAAGAGCCCACGCGAATTACCATGCCGTGACTATTTTCTTTCTCCTTCTTTAGGTATCGCTACCCAGGCGATCCATTTAGGGCAACATGAGAATGGACTGGGTCAGTTTCCAGTTCCAGCGCTCATTTGTAACTCTGCAACACTCCTGAATTCAATTGAAGAAGGCAGAGAGATGCTAGGTAATGCAAAGCAGGAAAACTTTGCCTACCAACGTTATGCAAATCCTACCGTTTCAGTTTTAGAAGCGAAATTTCGTGCCATTGAACACTGCTCCTATAGCCTCGCGGTCAATAGCGGGATGACCGCCTGCCTGCTTGCTTTTCGCGCCCTGTTGAGCGCAGGCGATCATGTCATCGTACCCCACAGTGTATTTTACGAAATCATTGAGCAGCTTAATTATGAAGTCAACCATCGCGGGATTGAAATGTCGCTTATCGACGAATACCCGGCAGCGGCATTTGAGCGCGCGATCCAAGCCAACACGAAAATGATCTTTATCGAAGCCCCCACCAACCCGGCTTTTTTAGATATCAACATTCCCGACTTGGCAGAGCTTTGCAACAAGCGTGGCATTCTTCTTGTTGTTGATAACACCTTTCTTACACCTGCCTGCCAAAAGCCACTGTCCCTGGGGGCTGCAGTAACAATATATTCCATCACCAAACACATCAACGGTCACGGCGATGTGATGGGCGGCATGGTCAGTACCAATGAACCGGACCTGTTCAAGGCATTGAAGTATCACAGGGACAGTGCAGGGCTCATCGTAGATCCGTTCTCGGCCTGGCTCACTATACGAGGACTAAGGACACTGCCACTGCGATTAAAAAAACATTCCGATAATGCACATGCGGTAATCGCCATGCTGCGTGAGGAGTTCCCGAAGCTGGAGTGGCGTGCAGTCTGGTCGACTAAAAGTGCGCAAACCAACGGAATTTCTCCGTCATTGCATACAGGCCTTATCGCCATTGTTTTTCCATCGCGAGAAACGGCTACAAGCTTTGTTCGTCATCTGCAGCTTATCCGAATAGGTACAACCTTCGGCAATATTGAGTCCTTATGTTATCACTACGGTAGTTTTAGCAGGGAGGGCAGCACCGACCTGGAAAAAATAGGCGTGCCGGACGGCTTGGTGCGAATCTCTGTTGGCCTGGAAGATAGCGATGATATTAATGCAGACATCCGACGTGCACTGCGCCTTGCAATGCAAAGCAGAACCACTGCGCGAGGGTGAAGCGCAAGTCCGTCAGCGGTCGAGTATGAGATTCTGCCAAGCCCCCACCTTGTAATCCTCTCCCCCATCCGTTATAGCTAAAAAGGCATCCATAACCAAAAAGAGGCAGAATCAGCCCGCCATGTACGAGACCACACGTATCTTTCGCCCTTCAGGCCCGTTTGCCGCGCTGTTCGGCAAGCCTTACGGGCCCAACGCTGTCGCTAGCCCTTCGCTGACCAGCTCCCCCCTCTCAACGCTGTTCCACACCTTGTCGATTCCACCTCGCGACGTCTTGCTCGCGCACAAGCGCAAGCGCCCTGTCCCTCCGCCTGCCAGCTGACACCTGAAGTTTCCGCTTCCTCTCGCCCTCGGTTCTGCCGTTCAGGGCTGGAGTCGCTTTGCATTTTTTTCAGTGTTTTCTGTCAGGAAATCTTATGACTATTCGTGTTGCCATTATCGGCGCAGGCCCGTCCGGCCTAGCGCAGTTGCGTGCCTTTCAATCCGCTCATGCCCAGGGTGCCGAGATGCCCGAGGTGGTGTGCTTCGAGAAACAGGCCGACTGGGGCGGGATGTGGAACTACACCTGGCGCACCGGCCTGGACGAGCATGGCGAGCCGGTGCACGGCAGTATGTACCGCTACCTGTGGTCGAACGGGCCGAAGGAATGCCTGGAGTTCGCCGACTACAGCTTTGATGAACATTTCGGGCGGCCGATTTCGTCTTATCCACCGCGCGAGGTGCTCTGGGATTACATCCAGGGCCGGGTAAAAAAGGCCGGTGTGCGTGATTACATTCGCTTCAATACCGCCGTCAAGGCGGTACGCTTTGATCAGGCCAGCCGCACCTTTACCGTCAGTGCCTATGACTACGGCACCGGCCAGGGCATCGAGCAGGTGTTCGATTTCGTCGTGGTCGCCAGCGGGCATTTTTCTACCCCGCATGTGCCGGAATTCGACGGCTTCGAGCGCTTCTCCGGGCGCATCCTTCACGCTCATGATTTCCGTGAGGCAGTGGAGTTCAAGGGCAAGGATGTGCTGATTGTCGGCAGCAGCTATTCGGCCGAGGACATCGGCTCGCAGTGCTTCAAGTACGGCGCGCGCTCGATCACCAGTGCCTACCGCACCCAGCCCATGGGCTACAAATGGCCCAAAGGCTGGGAAGAGCGCCCGCAGTTGCTGCGGGTCGAGGGCGAGATGGCGTTCTTTGCCGACGGTTCGAGCAAGCGCGTAGATGCGATCATCCTCTGCACCGGCTACCAGCATCACTTCCCGTTCCTGCCCGACGAGCTGACGCTCAAGACCAGCAACCGCCTGTGGCCTGCCGGGCTGTACCAAGGGGTTGTCTGGGAACACAACCCGCAGCTGATCTACCTCGGCATGCAAGACCTCTGGTACAGCTTCAACCTGTTCGACGCTCAGGCCTGGTTTGCCCGCGACTACATGCTCGGGCGCATCAAGCTGCCGCAACCGGCGGCAATGGCTGCCGACAGCGCACAGTGGCGGGCCGAGGAACTGGCGCTGGAGTCGACCGCCTCGATGTACGAGTTCCAGGGCCGCTATATCAAGCACCTGATCGAGCAGACCGATTACCCGAGCTTCGATATCGACGCAGTGAACCGGATTTTCCTCAAATGGAAGTCGGACAAAAAGCAGGACATCATGGGTTACCGCGACAAGTCCTACCGCTCGGTGATCACCGGTACCGCTGCCGTGCCGCACCATACCCGCTGGCTCAACGCGCTGGATGACTCACTGCAGGAGTACCTGCGCGAGACCTCGGGCAAGGGCGACCTGAAGACCTTGCGCCAGCACTGACTAGGGCGCGCGCTGCAACCAGTCGCAGTAACGCGCCACACCCTGCTCCACCGTCAGCGTTGGCTGCTCATAGCCAACGCTGCGCAAGCGCTCAAGGTCGGCGCAGGTGTAGCACTGGTACTTGCCGCGCAGGTGCTCGGGGAATTCGCTGTATTCCAGAATGCCCTCCAGCAGGGCCATCTCCAGCGACAGCGGCGGCTGGTCCTGCTGCTCGCGCAGGCGGTTGATCACTGCCAAGGCCACGTCATTGAAAGGCTGGGCGCGGCCGCTGCCGACGTTGAAGAGGCCGCTCAGCTGCGGCCGGTCGAGGAAGAACAGGTTGACCTTGACCACATCCTCGACCGCCACGAAATCGCGCAGGTGGCCGCCGCTGGGGTAGTCGCCATAGCTGCCGAACAGGCTGACCTTGCCGTTGGCCTGGTACTGGTTGAAGCAGTGCAGGGCCACCGAGGCCATGGCGCCCTTGTGCTGCTCGTGGGGGCCGTAGACGTTGAAGTAACGCAGGCCGACGATCTGGCTGCGCGCCTGGGGCAGTTGCCGGCGCACGCGCTGGTCGAAGAGGAATTTCGAGTAGCCATATACGTTCAATGGCCGCTCGCACTCGCGCTGTTCGCGAAAGTCGCGCCCGGCGCCATACACCGCCGCCGACGAGGCATACAGCAGCGGCACCTGAAGGCCTTGAGCGGCGTCGAGCAGGTCGCGGCTGTAGCGGTAGTTGTTGTCCATCATCAAGCGCCCGTCGCCTTCGACGGTGCTCGAGCAAGCGCCTTGGTGCAGCACGGCGCGCACCTTGCCAAACTGGCCGCGGCCAAAGCGCTGAAGAAAGTCGTCCTTGTCCAGGTAGTCGGCGATTTCGCTGTCAGCCAGGTTGCGAAACTTGTCGCCATCGCTCAAGTCATCGACCGCGATGATCTCGGTTTCGCCGCGTTGGTTGAGGGCCTGAACCAGGTTGCTACCGATAAAACCGGCGGCGCCGGTGACGATAATGGTCATGCCATGTCCCCCTTTGAGGGTGCAGAGTCCTCAGTTTAGAGGGTGGTGATTGTGCAAATATTAACCAGGGTCAATGGTTCTGGCGTTTTTGCCGAAGCTCGACCAGGTACTCGCGCATCTGCCGCTGGCGCTTACCATTGAGCATCAGCCCGGCAAGCAGCGGCAGTAACAAGGCAAAGGCAAACAGACCTTTGTTGATTCGCTCATCGAACAGGCTGATCACCGTCAGCAAGCTCAGCACCAGCAACAGCACGACAATCCAAATGCTCCAGGCCCTGCCGCGGATGATCAGGAAATTGCCCAGGCACAGCAGCACGATACTACCGGCCATCAATCCGACGCTGTAGGCCGGGTTATCGGGGTGGTTGCGCAGGTGTGTGTCGGTCCACAAGGTCACCGCGCAGGCCAGGGAAATCAACGACAGAAAAAACGTGCAGATAAAGGTCGGAAAGTAACGCGTCATGAACGCGGCGTAATCCTGGCTGGCGCTCATGCTCAGAATTCCTCGTACAGGCCGATGGCGATGGTCTTAATCTCGCTGCTCGCGGAGGTTACAACACCCTGCACGGAAGAGCTGCCCGCCAGACCAAAGCCGGCACCGACCGAGTCCTTGAGCAAGGTTTTGGTCGCATGACTGATTTCGGTGGGGGTGTAGCGCTTGGTCAGCAAACCTGCGCTCTGCTGCAACTTGAGCTGCTTGGCAGTCAGCGACGGGTGCTTGACCGACAGCAGTTCAGTGGTAAGCGCCTTGCGCTGCTGACGGCTCAAGCCCTTGCTCAGCTCCAACCATTTACGTCCGGTGGCGGCCTTGTGCATCTGCAGGTATTTGAAGGTGGTCAGCCCTGAGGTGCCGACGCCCAGTAAAGACACCGCATCCAGCACCATGCTTACATTCTGGTACCACTCTTCCTGGTCGAGCGCGTCGTTGGCACCAGGGTTGTTGGCTTCGCGCACGGTACGCATGATGCCGATGCCGCACTGTACGCTGCTGGCCGTGGCGGCAGCGGCGCCGATATAGGTCACAACCATGCTGGTACCGCCGGAGAACGGCGCGGCAATGGTGCCGCTGACCACCACCATCCAGCCCAGCACTGCGCCAAAGCACGACAAGGTAGTGTTTGCACCTTCCTTGAGCGCCTGGGATTCACGCGGGTTGGTCTGTAGCTGCTGGGTGTACTGGTCGGGCGTCTGGTAGCGCTTGAGCTCACGCAGGATGATGCGCTTGGGGCGGATGCTGCAAATCGGCTGGAATTCGCGCAGGACCACGACGTTGTAGTCCAAGTCGATATACACAACACCAGAACCGACAATCGATGGATCGGCGTCGATGGCGGCAAACAACCTGGGCAGGTTGATGGAGCTCTGGATGCGCTGACGCGCGTTGTACTGGGGATCGATGTAGCCAAAACGGGGGATGGCGCTGCTCATTGATTCGCTTCCTTGAACCTGCAGCGCAGGTCACCCGCCACCTTGCATAAAGGTAGCGGGCAACCACGCTGCTCAAGCCTTACACGTTAGGGCAAGGCACCGGTGCCCAGTCACCCATGTCCGGGTTCTTGCACATGTTGTTGACCTGGCTCTGGCCGGCGCTGGCAACCTTCTGGCTTTCAGCCTTCTTGGCGTTGGCGTCCTGCAGGGTCTTCTCGGTGGCGACGGCTTCCTTCGGTACCTCTGGCAACTTTTTCTTCGCCGGTGGCGGGGTCTTGGTCTTGCCGGTGTTGGTCTTCTTGGCGTTACCGGTGGCCAGCACCGGCGCCTGGGCTTCGGCAACGATCACCACGTCGTTACGCGGTACGCCGACCTGCTTGAGGTCTTGCTCGTAAGCCTGGGTGTAGTTGTTGAGGTTCTCACCCAGACGGCCGTTGACCGCGGTGATCAGGTTGTTCGACTCCTGCAGGCCGGCGATGATTTCCGCCAGGCGCTTGCGGCCTTCGCCATCGCTGATCTTGTTGCTCTTGCGGCCGTCCATCAGGTTGGCGAACTCACGCTGGTAGCACGCCTGGGAGGCTTTGGCGTAAGCGGTGCTGCGGTCCATGTCGGCCGCGCTTTTGTTGATGTCGGTGGCGTAGGAGCCGATGCGCTGGTTGTCGTCGCTGATCTGCTTCTGGCGCTCGGTGTAGTAACCGGCTGCACCGCCGACCAGAGCACCACCGGCAGCACCGATGGCAGCATTGCGGCCACGGTTGTCGGAGTTGCCGGTCAGGGCGCCGGTCAGCGCGCCGCCGACGGCACCGATCAGGGCACCGGTGGCGACCGACTTGGTCATGTCCGAATCGGTGGCGCGCAGGTGCTGCACCGGCTCGTAGCAGCTCGGGTAGTACTCGACCTTGGTCGTCGCACCGACCTTGGACGCCGGCGAGCTGGCGCAGCCAGTCAGCAGGACGGTGCTGAAACCGGCCGCCAGCAGCAGCGCGGCCCGGCCGTTGGAAGCAGTGAAGAAGGGCTTGCGAGTTGAAAGCATGGTCAGGTTCTCTCTTTGTTTAAACACGCCCGGGACAACCTCATGTCGCCCCGGTCACTCCGATGCTCGCTCGACAGCCGCTCAAGGTTGCGGGGCGGCTGATGCGAGCAGTTCTTTCAAAATCGTCGCCGGGTCGGCGCGCCGTTGCTGGCGATAGTCCCCGACATGACGGACGAACAGGGTCGCGCGGCTGAGCAGGCTCTTGCCCAGCACCGGCTTGCGATTGAGCTCTTCCTTGACCCGCTGGAACTGCGCCTGGATCACCGCGTCGGTGTAGCGCGTGCCAGTGGCAAGGTTGTCGATGTAGATCGCCACTGCGCCGTCGAGGGCGCTGCGGCCGTTGTTGATGGCAGCGGCAAACAGCTTGGCGCTGGTGTCGTCACCAGAAGCCTTGGCCTGCTGCTGGGTTTTCTGCAGGTTGGTCAGGCGGATGTTGTAGTTATTGATGGTTTCGGCCACCAGCGCCGCCGACTGGATCAGATTGCCGGCGGCCTCTTCGCGCTGCTGGGCGATCAGCGAGACGTTGCGCTTGAGCTCTTCGTTGACCAGGCCAAGCTCGGCTTGCAGGCGCGGGTCGACGCTGGCGGCGATGATGCTGTCCAGGCGCTTGGTCGGGTCCTGGGCGTCGTCGATGGCGTCGGTCAGCGCGGCCAGGCGGCCCTCTTTCTGCCATTGCTCGAACAGTTCTTCATAACGTGAACGCGGCGCCGACAGCGCGCCGATGGCGACACGAAAACCTGTGGTCTCGTTGCTTTGCTCGGTACCATCGGCGCCGAACAGCGGGTACTCGCGGCGCATGCCGGTAAACAGCGTGCCCTCGCCTTCAAGGTAGTTACCGCCCTTGACCACAAACCCGCCATAAGCGCCCTGGCGCCGCCCGGCGTGCACCAGCTGGAACGATTCCTGGACCATCTCTGCGGCGTTGCCGAGTACGTCGAACATACCCAGCGGGTTGGGCAGCTTGGTGCCGATCGGGGTCAGGCGCGCGGCCTGGCCGGTGCCGCCGGCGACCTGGTTGAACACCGCCCAGTCGGCCAGCGGGCCGTCGCTTTCGCTGCCCTCGAGGCGGCGCGGGAACAGCCGCCCTTCCAGCTCCTGGCGGCTGACGGCGGAGCCGCCACGGGCAGCGAACTCCCACTCCACTTCGGTGGGCAGGCGCACAAAGCCGACACCGCCGTCTTCGGCCTTGTTGCCACGGCCACTGACCGGCAGCAAGTCACGGTGGTTCTTCATCAACCAGGCGCTGTACACCGCGGAAAAACGCTCGGCCTCAAAGCGCGACAGCTTGACCTTGGGCAAACGCCCGGCCATGCCGCTCGGTGCTTCACAGGCCGGCGCCGGTTCGCCGCTGGCCAGCGACTGGGCCTGGGCCATCACCTGAGCGTACTGGCGGGCGGTGACTTCGTACTTGCCGATGAAGTACATCATCGGCTTCAGCGGGCTGCCGGCGTCGGTCTTCGGCAGACTCGGACCAATGCGTTTTTTCCAGTCGGCAGACAGGTCCTGGAGGCTGAACTGGCCGTTGATAAAGTCACGGCGATAGCCGGAAATGAACGACTGCTTGTAGCCCGCTTCGCCTTCGCTGAAGGGGTAGCCAAGGTTCACCTCACGGTCGTCCAGGCTGCCCTGGGCCAGCACGTAGACGTGGCGGAAGACCATCTCGCCGTCGCACGGCAGCGGCAGGCTGATGTCGTCGGCCAGTGGCTTGGGGTTGTCCAGTTTATTGCTGGCAGGCTTGCTGTCGTCCTCTGCCTGGGCGCAGGACACCAGGCTCAGGGCGGCGACGATCAGCGCCAGGGCGGGTAAGCGGCGGTCAAACATCTCGAATTCCTTCACAAGCGTCTATTCGTGCCACGCGCCAGCCCCCCAGGGCGGCAGCGGCCGCGCTGGCCAGCAGCACAGCGAGCAAGGCAACGAGGTAATGCGACGGGAGCAGATGGCTGGCGTACTCGCCGGGCATCTGCATGAACAACTGGTTGAGGCCACTTTCGGCCAGGGCGTACAGCGCCGCGCCGATGACAGCGGCAAACACCCCGCTGTACAACGCCTGCAGCACGACAAATGCAAGCAAGGCAACGGTGCTGAAACCGAGCAGGCGCAACACCGACAGCTCGCGGCGCTTGCGCTCGACCGCCGCCAGGGCGCCGGCGCAGATCGCCGCAAACGCGCCCGACACGGCCAGCGCGGCAATGATCCAGAACACCAGGGTCAGGTTGCGGCTCAGCGACTGCACCTGGGCAATCGCCGGGGCCTGGGTCGAGACCAGCAACTGGCGATCGGCAAAAAAACGCCGCAGCGGCTCGACATCGGTGAGGTTGCGCGCGTACAGCCGGAAGGCCGGATAAACCCGTTGCACCTCACCGGTATGGCGCTCACCTTCCCAGCCGAAAGCGGGCACGGCGCGACCATCACGGTAGTCTTCGGCGGCTTCCAGCAGCGCCAGCGGCGCAAACAAGGCATCGCGCTCGAAGGCTTCCAGCGGCAGCACGGCGACGACCTTCAAGGTGGTGCGCTGGGCCTGGATCTGCCCGGCAAGCTGGCGGCTGAACGAAGCATCAAGCTGATCACCCGCCTTCGCGCCAAGCTTTTCTGCCGCCGTACGGCTGAGGACGATCTGGTCGACCGCACCGGGAACGGCCAGCCCTTGCAGCAACGGGTCGTTAAGTGCAGTGGGGATCATCTCGACATTGACCACGACCTTGCGCGCAGCCAGCACCAGGTCGGCGGTCGCGGCAATCTGCCGGGTACGCGGCAAGGCGAAGGCGACGTCGTTACGCGCCGCCAGTTCAGCGACGAAGTCGGCACTGAAACGACCGCCACCCAAGGGGATGACTTCCCGCACGGCCGGGTCGCGCTGCAAACGCTCGGTAAGGCTGCTGACCAGGCCGAATTTCAGACCGAACAGCACCAGCAACGGCGCAATCACCGCCACCAGGGCCAGCACGCTGCAAACGGACAGACGCGCGTCGTTGCGATAGTCGCGCCAGGCCAGGCTTGCGATCAGCATCGGGCGCATTACGGCTGGCCCTCCAGCGTGGCGGTGACACCACCGTCGGCATCGCGGCGGCAGACCATGCGCAACACCTGCAAGCCGGCATCACGGGCCAGCGCCTCGTCGTGGGTGGCGATCAGGCAGGTCACCTGCCGTGCTTGCGCCTGGCGCAGCAGCAGTTGCATTACCCGTTGGGCATTGAGCGGGTCCAGGGCCGCGGTCGGCTCATCGGCCAGGAGCAAATCAGGGTTGTGCGCCAGGGCACGGGCGCAGCTGACCCGCTGGCGCTGGCCGACCGACAAGGCGCCTGGCTGCTTGTCGAGCTGATCGTCAATCTCCAGTTGTTCGGCCAGGCGCTGCACGCTGCCGTCATTGCCCAGGCCAAGCACCTGGCGCGGCAGGGCGATGTTGCTGCGCACATCGAGAAAGCCGAGCAAGCCGCCCGCTTGCAGCACATAGCCCAGATGCCGGCGGCGCAGGTGCGCCAGGTGCTCCTGGCGTTGTTCACGCCACAGCTGCTGAACGTCGTAGGTGTGCGAGTCGGTGCTGAACACAAAGCGCTCGGCCTGATCGGGCTGCAGCACCAAGGCCAGCAGGTCGAGCAAGGTGCTCTTGCCGCAGCCACTGGGGCCGACCAGCGCCAGCTGCTGACCGGCACGCAGCTCCAGGCGCTCGATCTCCAGGCTGTAGCGCTGGTTGCCGAGGCCGCGGGTTTTGCGCAGCGCGTGCAGGTTGATCATCATGGCAGCGTCGACAACGGCACACGGTACAAGGCGTCACCGGGCTCGGCATTGCCGAAGCGCACCCAGTTGGCCATGTCGTTGTGGAAGGTTTCGTACAGGCGGATCTTCGAATCGAGCTCGTCGATGAAGTCTTCCTGTTCGCCAACGCTGAGCGACAACCATAGGTCCTGGGTCATGCTCAGGGACTTGCTGCGGTACGGCAGGCCCTCCAGGTATTCGCCCAGCACACCGCCTTCGGCGAGGTTGGCGCCTTTGCGCAGGGCGGCCGGGTCGCGGCTCATGTAGGCACTGGCGCTGGCGATTTCCTGGAAGAAATCCTTGGGCGAAGTGCGGGTCTTGCGCGCGGCATCGACGATCAGCTTCAGCGACTGCTGCAGGTCGTTGAGTTGCAGCTTGGTGAGCATCACGCAGACCTGCAGGGTCGGCAGCGCCGGGTTGGTCAGGTCGCGATCTGAGGTCCAGGCGCTGACCAGTTGCGGCGCCTGGCTGGCGCTCTTGCGGCCAAGAAAATCCATGTGCATGGCATAGCCGATGGCGGCGGATTTGTCGGCGATGCTCGGCGAAGCCGCCAGCAGCGGCGCCGGTTGCGCGGTGTTGCTGCGCACCTGGTGGACCAGGTCGGCGAAGGTCGAACCGATCTCGCGCACCCGCTCGCCAAACTTGTGCACATCGCCACCGGGTACCGATACATACAGGTCGCCGATCTGCGGGTTGGCATCGGCCGTAAGCACCCGATACTGCTGCTCGGCGTAGGCGTGGTTCTTCTTGCCGGCCTCGGTGCGCAGGTGCAGGGCGTAGATCTTGATCTGCTTGCTCAAGGCCGCCTGGCGTACTTCGGCTTCGTTCATCTGGGTGCTGCTGTAGCGGTCGTTCTTGCGCAGGGAGCCGGCGTCGCTGACCAGCAGGATCAGGCGCCCGCCGTAGCCGGACCAGTCCATGCCGTCGACCGCTTGCATGATCCCGGCAAAAGCGTCTTCGTTGAACGAATGGCTGGAGACGTTGGTGGCTTTCACCTGCTCGGCCAGCTTCAAAAAACGCTCGGGATCGCGGCCTTCGTCGAGTGTTACCAGGGTCTTGGTCAGGTACTCCAGGGCAGGCGTGCGCGTGGTGTTGTTGCGAAAGCCGACCAGGCCGAAGCTGACGTTGTCCAGCTCGCCACGGCGCGAAATCTGCCCGTGCAGCTCGTGCACCACCTGGCGGACCTGATCGATATAAGGCTGCATCGATACCGAGGTATCCACCACCAGCACCACGGCGGTACGGAAGGCGTCGCCTGAGGTGGCCATGCCGGCGGCTTTCGCTTCGCCGGCGGGTGCGCTGTTGCCCGGGTCGATGGAGGCGACATTGAGCAGCTGCAGCGGCTGGCCGTTTTCGTCGAAGCTCTCGCGCGCCTCGAAGATCGGCATCAGGTAGAACTGCTCCTGGGGCACGGCGCTGGCGCTGGGTTCCAGGGCCATCACTTGCGGCACTTCGTCGGGGTTGTTCTGCGCCTTGAGCAGCTCGGCACGGGCGGCCGAAGTGTCGCCAAGCAAACGCTCAAGCTCATCGGCCTGGCGCAGGAACATCACCGGCGCACGCCCCGAGCGTTCGGTGAACTTCAATACCAGGCTCTGCTTCCAGTCGCTGACCTGGGAGGCCGGCAACCAGCCGTCGCGGCGACCGTCACTGGCGGTGCCGACCTCAAGCCAAGGGCTGCCGTTGACGTCCTGGCGCTGGTAGACATAGAGCACGGTAAAGGCCGGCAAGGTATCACTGGGCGTGGCGCCCGGCTGCTTGACGACCTGCGCGCCCGGCCGGCTCAGCACGCGCTGAAACAGGGTTCGCTTGCCGGCCATCAGCAATGGTCGGTCACTGTCGTTGCTCGCAGTCGCAACGGTCGGCGCTACTGGCTCGCGGGCTTGTACCGGCTGCGCCTCCACTACCTGTTCGTCGCCACTGATGGCCCAGTAGCCAATCCCGCCCAGGCCCAGCGCGGCAGCAACGGCGATGGCGAGCAAGGCCGGTGTCGGGCGCTTGCGCGCAGCTGCAGGTGGCGAGGCCTTGGTGACCGGTTCTGGTTTCGGCGCTGGCGGTGCAGGCTCTACGGCTAGGGGTGGCACCGGCGCTGCAATCGGCAGCGGCTGGATCAGGGTGCTTTCGGTGTCTTGCACGGGTAGCCGGTCGAGCGCCGCCAGCAAGGTCTCGGCATCGGCAAAGCGCTCGGCCGGGTCCTTGGCCAGCAGGCCACGGAGAATGTCCTGATAGCGGCCGTGCTCGATCGGCAGCTCCGGCAACGGCTCGGTCAAATGCGCCAAGGCCGTCGACAGCGCGTCGTTGCCGCTGTAGGGCAGTTTGCCAACCAGCATCTCGTAAAACACCACGCCCAGGGCATAGAGGTCGGCGCGGCCGTCGATTTCCTGGCCGCGCGCCTGCTCCGGGCTCATGTAGCTGGGGGTGCCAACGGCAAACCCGGCCTGGGTGAACTGGGTGCGGTCATCCAGCGACTTGGCGATGCCGAAGTCCGACAGCACCGCAGTGCCGTCAGCGCGAAAAAGAATGTTGGCCGGTTTCACATCCCGGTGCACCAGGCCCTGGGCATGGGCATAACCCAGCGCCGAAGCGATCTGGCGGATGTACAGCAGGCCCTGCTCCGGCGTGACCCCGGCGGCGATACGCTCCTTGAGCGTACCGTTGGGCAGGTACTCCATGGCCATGTAGTACAGCTCGCCGACATTGCCGATGTCGTGGATGGTCACCGTGTGCGGGTGCGACAAGCGCGCCAGGGTGCGGCCTTCACGCAGGAAGCGCTCGCAGAAGGTCGGGTCGGCAGCCAGCGCCGCGGCCATGACCTTCAAGGCCACCTTGCGCTCCAGCGAGCGCTGGGTGGCAAGGTAGACGGTGGCCATGGCGCCTTCGCCAATCTCGCCGTCGATGTCGTATCCGGGGATCACTTTGTCCATGTGCTTGGTCTTCAACCGGCCTTGATGACGACGGCGGTAATGTTATCGGGGGCGCCCCGGGTCAGGCCCAGGTGCACCAGGCTGCGGACCACCTGGTAGGGGTCGCTGTGGCCCAGCACTTCGCGAATTTCATGGTCTTCGGCGGTCTTGTTCAGACCATCGCTGCACAGCAGATAGGTATCGCCAGGGAGGACCTGCAGGTGCACGGCCTCAAGTTCGAGCTCGGGCTCGACGCCAATTGCCCGGGTGACGATGTTGGCCCGCGGGTGCACCCGCGCTTCGGCCTCGCTGAGCAGGCCGCTGTCCTGCAGTTCCTGCACGTAGCTGTGATCGCGCGAGATACCTTCCAGGCGCCCGTCGCGCAGGCGATACAGGCGGCTGTCCCCGGCCCACAGGCAGATACCCTGGTCAGCGCGCACCGCCAGCAGCACCAGGGTGCTGCCCATCATCGCCACGCCACGCCGGGCGCTTTCTTCGCGCACTGCCGCGTTGACCGCCGACAGCCGCTGGCGCAGCACTTGGGCGAAGTCATTGAGGGACGCCGTGGTCGGCAACTGGCGCAAAGTATCGACGATCAGGCAACTGACGTAGTCGCCCGCCGCATGCCCGCCCATGCCATCGGCAACTGCCCACAGGCCTTCGCTGGCAAGGTCCAGGCAAGCGTCTTCATTGATGCTGCGCACCAGGCCGACATGGCTGTAGCTGGCTGCGGTGTAATGCAAAGCCGTCATCTAGCGCGCCGCCTCACTACCCAAAAGAAAACTGGCGAAATCCTCACTGTGCGGCAGGCCCGCACAGCGCAGCATTCCCGCCTCGATATGCTCCGAGCCGCGCCCCCACCACAGGCTCATGCCGGCGCAGGCGCTTTCGGCCAAGGCTGCCTGGCGCGCCTGCGAGGTCACCGCTGCAAAGCGTTGCAACCCACCCACAACCGGGCTTGAAACAACAGCACTACGAGGGGCATCAATGCCCTGCACTGCTGCATCGAACGCCTCAAAAGCGGCTTGCGGCTCGAGGGTTGCCAGTAACTGGGCTTCACACTGCTCGAACCAGTTATCCGGGCCACTCACCACTGCCGCCAGCGACTCATCCGGCGCCAGAACCTGGGCCAGGATAAGAGGGAAATAGCGCCCTACCCGGTCAATGCTGGGCATCAACACCCCCACTACAGCGTCGGGCCCGCATACTCCCGGGGCCAGGGCGAAGCGCCACAAGGGGCTGACCAGATAGGCCGGCAACCAGCGCTCGGCCAGTTGCTGCTGGCTGGCCACAAGCCCGGCCGCCAGCCACTGGTCCCAGGGCTGGATAAAACTCTGCGGCAATCCGCGACTGACAAAGTCGCCGCGGCTGGCCAGCTTGCCGTAGAAGCCGACGCCCGCCATCACAACCGCTCCGGCAGGCTGAAGCCGCTGAGCACGCGGCTCTTGAACGGGTTGAAGGCGCTGTTGGCGCGCAGCTCGTACGACACGCTGGCGCCATCGACGCGCAGGCGCAGGCTGAAGCGATCCGGGCCGTTGCCGGCCACCAGGTCGGATTGATCGAGCAAGCGGAACCAGGCCCACGGCCCTTCCAGGGTCAGGCCGGAGCGACCGCTGGCCGATGGCGGCATGATCGACAGGCGCACCACGCCGATGCTGTTGGGGTTTGGCCACTGCATCGCAACCGGGCGGCTCGGGCCGTGGTCATAGCTGATCTGCTGGCCATCGAGGTCGAGCAAGAACTGGGTGACCGAGGCGTCCATGGCCACCGGCTTGAGCTCGAAGCGCACGGTCGGCTGCATGCCGCCCGAGCGGAAGAACGCATCGCGAATCGCCGCCGAACGCTGAAAGGTGTGCAACACGCCAGAGCCAATGCCGAGCTTCTGCGCCGCGCCCGGCTGCCAGCGCCAAGGGTTGGCCGAGGTATCGACATACGGCTGCAGGTACTTGCGAAAGTAGCTGTCCATCACCCCGCCGACGCCGAAGAACTGGCCGAAATCGTCCAGCGTGGCATCCCGCGAGCTGCCCGCTGCCAGCGGATAACGACCGCTCAGCGACTGGCGATAAACGTTGACCACTTCGCTGGTCCAGGCGGCGTTCAGTTGATTGCGCACGCCGCCCATCATGGTGTTGGTGGTCGAGTTGACCACCGACTTGACCAGGCCCTGAACCATCGGCGGCTGGCGCTGCGCGGTGAGGCTGACGCGGTTGGCGGCGGCAGTGGCCTGGTTCTTGGCCTCGCCGAGCAGGGCGTCGCCACTGGCACCGACCATGGCACTGACCTGCACGTACAAGGCGTTCATGTCGGTGAGCAGGCCGTCGATGGCTGCCGGCTCGCCCTCGCCCTTGCTGACCAGGCTGGCGAGGTCGGCAAAGTGCGCAGTGACCGGGTCCTGGTCTTGCTGCGCCTGGCGGCTATCGGCCGGAGCATCCTGGCCCAGCAAGTTACCCAGGCGCTGCTTGAGCTGGTCGACACCAGCCTCGCTGGCTTTGGCCTGGGCCGCGGCAAGCGGGTCCTGCTGTTGCAGGTTGGTTTCCTTGGCCACGGCGCTCAGCAGCTTTTTCAGCGGCGAGGTCGGCCCGGAAATCACCCGCAGAACATCGGCGGCCTGGGCCACGCTGGTGATCGGCACAAAGTCGATATCGGCCAGCAGCGCGTCCCAGTGGCGGATGTAGTCGGCGAAATACAAACGGCGCACGTCGGCGGCCAGGCTAGTCACATCACCTTCATCGGCTTGCTCGCGGCCCAGCACCCAACGCTCTTCAGCCAGGGTATTGCTGTGTTGCAGGCTGGTGGCAAGAAACGCCTTGCGATAGCCATCAAGGGTAAACAGCCCGCTCAAGGGTTCACCCAAAGGCTTGCCGCTCTTGCGGCTGAACACCAGCGCGGCGTCGCGGCCAGCCGCTTCGCTCAGGCGAAAATCGCTGACGCCGTTGGGCAACTGCTGGCGTTTGACCCGGTCATAGACGCGCTGGGCCACCGGCAACTGCTGCAATTGGCGACGCAGGTCTTCGATCAGGTTGGCATCCAGGCGCGCATTCGGCGGACGCTTTTCAAACAGCGCCTGCAGATGCTCGCCCAATGCCGCACGCTGCTCCGGGGCCAGGTCGCGAGGCAGGCTCTGCTCCCAGTCGAGGCTGACCCAGGCCTTGATGAAGTCCGGGTCGTAATGCTCGCCGTCAGCCAGCATCAGGTAGGCCTTGAGGCCTTCGTAGAGAAAGTCCGAACCACCGCCGCTGTGCAGTTGCTCTTCGATACGGGTGACCAGGCGCGGAGCGAACACGGCAATCAGCAACTTGCGGTAGACGCTGGCCGACTCGGCTTCGAGCATGTCGCCCTGGTACAGCCCCAACCCCTCGGCCCAACTGGGCGGATCCTCGGCCAGATGGCGCACGGCATTGAGCAACGGCAGTACCGCCAGTACATCGCGCTGGGCCGGGCTCAAGGTTTGCAGGACTGGCCCCAGCGGCGCGAGCTTACGCTCGACCTGGGCGATGTAAGCCTGGTTTGCGCGATAGCTCAGCGCCCACACGCTGCCGACCAGCACTACCAGGGCAACGCTGGCGGCGAGTGCAGCACGGGCCAGCCATTTGCGCCGGCGCTCGACTTGCGGGTTGACCCCGACCAGCCCGCGCTCGGCAAACGCCACGGCGCTGAACAGTTTTTCAATGAAGTAGCTGCGCCCGGTGCCGCTCTGGCGTGCCAGATGCTGACGGTCCAGGCCCATGCTCTGGGCCATGGCGCCGATCAGGCGATCGATCGGGCTGCCTTCCTGGGTGCCGCTGGTGAAGTACACGCCGCGCAACAGGGCGCGTTCTTCATAGGCATTGGGCTTGAACACGCCGTCGAGAAAGCCCTGCAGGTTGGAGCGCAAGGCAGCGAACTGCTGGACAAAGCCGTAAACCAGATCGCGCCGCGCCGGGTCGCGCTCCTGCTGCAGGCGCTCGACCAGGCGCTCGTTGAGGCGTTGCTCAAGGCCGGCGAACTCGCTGTGGAACTGCGCCAGCGGCCCTTCGACCGACTTGTCGTCGTCCAGGGCAAAGGTCATACCCCACACTTGAGCGCGCTCTTCCTTGCTCAGGGTGTCGAAGAACTCCATGAAACCCGGCACCAGGTCGAGCTTGGTCAGCATCAGGTAAATCGGAAAACGCACGCCCAGCTGGCTGTACAACTCCTGGATACGCGAGCGGATGGCCGCAGCATGGGCAGCACGTTCGGCGTCGCTGCCCAGCAACAGGTCGGACAGGCTGATTGCAATGAAAGCGCCATCGATCGGCCGGCGCGCGCGCTGCTTTTTCAGCAGATCGAGAAAGCCCAGCCAGGCCGCCTTGTCGACCTGGGCGTGGCTGTCCTGGGTGGTATAGCGGCCAGCGGTGTCGAGCAACACCGCCTGGTCGGTAAACCACCAGTCGCAGTTGCGCGTGCCGCCGACGCCGCGAATCGCCCCGGCGCCAAGCTGCGCCGCCAGCGGAAAGTGCAGGCCGGAATTGACCAGCGCCGTGGTCTTGCCCGAGCCCGGCGGGCCGATGATCACGTACCACGGCAGCTCGTACAGGTTGCGCCGCTCATCGCCACCCAGGCGCGCCTTTTTCAGCAGGGCCAGGGCCTCGTCCATGCGCTGGCGCAGAGTTGCCAGTTCTTCGGCGGTGGCCACGCTGGCAGGGTCAGGCGCTGTTTCTGCAGCCAGGCTGCGCATGACTTCTGCCGCCTGGCGGCGGGCCTCGATGAAGCACCACAGGCGATAGCCGAGCCACACTGCAAACAGCAGGGCAATCAGCGCCCAGCGCCGCCCTGCCGGGATCAGCATGTCCCACAGCGGGCCGACAAACCAGATGATCAGACTCAGGGCGATCAGGCCCAGCAGCGGAATGACCCAGCGAATGACAAATCCGAAAAACGCCTTCACTCGACCCCCTCCGCCAATACAGTGATTTCAACCCGGCGGTTCTTTGCCCGGCCTTCGGCCGTGTTGTTCGCTGCCAGTGGTTCGGTGTCGCTCAGGCCTTGCGCGGTAAAGCGCGCGGGCTGGCCGGTCTTGGCGGCCAGGATCTGCAGCACCTGCTCGGCGCGGGCCTGGGACAGCGCCCAGTTGGATGGGAAGCGCAAGGTCGCGATCGGCCGGTTGTCGCTGTGGCCGGTGATGCGCACCTGGCCCTTGACCTGGCCGATGGCGTCAGCAATGCGCAGCATCAGTGGCTGCAGGCTGTCGTTGATGCTGGTGCTGGCCGAGGCGAACAATTCGTCGCCACGGATGGTCACCACCGAGCGGTCGACGGCGTCTTCGACGCTGACCCGCCCGGCCTTGATATCGCTGGCCAGAAAACCCGCCAGGCGTGGGCGTTCCACCGGCTTGGGCTGGGTCACCGGACGGTCGATGGCCTGCACCGGGATTTCGCCCAGGGCATGAATGTTCTTGAACACAGGCTCCGCGTCGGCGGCGAGCATCATGCGCAGGGCAAACAGCAGAGCCAGAAGCAACGCCAGGGCGATGGCCAGGCCCACCCAGGGCGGGATGAACTGCGACAGCCGATCTCGGCTGACGCTGACCCCGCGCCAGTGCGGCGACAGTTCGCGCTCGAACTCACCCCGGGCGCTGCGGATAGCGGCAGCAGTGCGTTCGCGCAAGGCTTCGAGCTGGGCGCGGCCACCGTTGATAACCCGGTAACGGCCCTCGAAGCCCAGGCACATGCACAGGTACAGCAACTCCAGCAGGTACAGGCGTTCGCGCGGGCTCTGCAGGCAGTGCTCCAGCAGCTGGAAGACCTTCTCGCCGCCCCAGGCTTCGTTGTGCACAGTGATCAGCAGGCTCTGCTTGCCCCAATCACTGCTGCTGCCCCACGGCGTACTGAGTACCGCTTCGTCGAGCGCAGTGCACAGCGCGTAACGGGCCAGCATGACTTCGTTACGGGCCACACCGGCGGCTTCGGCGCGCTCTTCGAACTGACGCAGATAAGCCAGCAACTGCGCACGCAGGCTGGCCGGGGCCGGATGGGCGATGGTGCTGCGCAAGCGGGTCAGCAAGGCCAACAATGGCCCGGCGGCGCTTTCCAGCGGGTTGAGGCCCAGCGCCTGGCCAGCGGCTAGCGGCTGCGCTGGCATCGACGGCGCCGCCACAGGCTCCGGCGTACCGGCCTGCGGGCCGCGGCCACCGGGGCGCGGCATGAACTGGGTGCGGTCGTTGGCCGGTGGCGCCGACGGGTCGTTAGGCTGCATTGCGGCTTATCCTCGGATGGCCCAGAAGGCCAGGTTCAGCCCCGGGAACTCGCCTGCGACGTAGAAGGCAAAGCCGCCGGCGTTCTGCAGTTGCTGCCAGTGCTCGCTGCCGCGATCGAGCTCGTAGTAGGTGGAGCCGGCATGGAACGGGATCTGCCGTGGTGCCACCGGCAGCGGCAACAGACCGATGCCCGGCAGCTGCAGGTTGACCAGGTCACGGATGTGCTCGACCGCGCCGATCTTGCTTTGCTGGGCGAAGCGCCCGCGCAGGGTTTCGCTCGGTACGTCGGCACGCACCACGAGAATGAAACTGGCATTGTCGAGCAGGCTGCGGTCGGCAAGCATGGCGACATGAATGCCATAGGCCTTCTCGACAATCGGGATCGGCGTGGCCTTGCTGTCGATCAGCATCGACAGGGCTTCGCGCAGCGCCTGCATGACCGGGGCAAAGCTCGCCGCCAGGTCGTCATGCTGGTACACCGGGAACTCACCCGGGCGGCGGTTGCTGGCACAGAAGGTGGCAAACTCACCGGCCAGGCTGACCAGCTCGCTGTACAGCCGCTCCGGGTGCAGCGGGCTCAACTGGCTCAGGTGCTCAACCAGCGGTTGCGCGCGATTGACCAGCTGCAGGAGCATAAAATCAGCGATCTCCGAAGCACCACCGGCACCGGAGGCCACCACCCGCCCGGCCAGTGCTTCACCGCGTTGATGCAAAAGGCCCAGCAGTTCGCTGCGAAATGCCGACAGGCTTTTGCTCGCCGATACATCCAGCACCGGCGCGATATAGCTGTCATCCAGCACCAGGGCACGGTCAGCGCGTTTTTCCTTGATACGTACCAGGCCCAGCGCGGCATAGTCGCTCAGGCCTTCTTCGGCGGTGATCAAGCGCAGCGCACGGGAGCCAAGGGCGACCGGGGCGCGGTTCTCGAACGGCGCGTTGTCGTCACGCACTTCGGCCACCCGGCTGACATAACGCGCGCCACCCGCGGCTTCGCCTTCGTCCACGGTATCGCGGGCACCGGCGCGCTTGAGCGGCAAGGCCAGGTACACCAGGCCATCACGCAGGTTGTCGTCGATGTTCAGCGGGCTGGGCGCCAGGTCATCGTGGGGGATGTTGAACGGCGTGCCATCGGGCAGCAGCCCGCGGGCAGAAACGATGGCCAGCTTGCCCTGGGCCAGCAGGCCCTGGTCGACCAGCAGCTCGGAGAAGCCCCAGGCGCCCGCCGACAGCGGCCGGCTGCGGGCATCGATAAGGTTTTCGAGATAACGGTCATGCTGCTGAAAGTGCTGGGTTCCGAGGAACATGCCTTCCGACCAGACCACACGATTGTTCCAGGACATGGCTTCTCCGATCGCCTATTGGGCGGTGCTGGTTGGGGAGGTATGGGCAGCGCTGCGCACAGCGCGAACATCGAGGCTGATCTGGTAGTCCAGCGGCGGCACTGGCAGCAGGCTGCGCCATTGCGCCTGGTCGATTTCGCGGTAGCCGACCACCAGGCCGATCTGGCGCGTCAGCGGGTTCAACGGCCGGTCGATGCGCACTTGCTCACCGGGCTGCACCAGCACTTCGTCCTGATCTAGCAGGTCGGCGCCCAGGGTCGCCGAGCCGCGTTCGGCCAGGGCAAAATAATCGGCGCGGCTGAAACCTGCGCTGTTCTTCAGTTCGAGAATGCGCACGCGCACAGGCGCGGCCTGGCCGTTGGCGCCCGGGTTGAGCCCGGCGGCGGCACTGAAATACAAGGTGACGCTGGTAGGCCCCTCCACCTCGGGCTGGACCGGTGCTGCGACTTCATCCTTGCTACAACCACTGAGCAGCAGTGTGGTTACCGCTGCCATCAGCATTGTTCGAATCATCCTGCGTCCTCAATGACGTGGCACTTTCCGTTTGTTTCAGGAGCGCTGCAGACGCGCGCCGTGCTCCTCGTAGGCGCGACTGAATTCGCGCCCGAACAGGTCCTGGAAGTCGTCTTCGGCTTCCCGGGAAATCTTGCTGTACAGCTCGGTGAACTGCTGCCAGTACTGCGCCTGGCGCGAACCTGCGAACAGCTTCGACAGGCCTGCCGGTTCGCCGAGCCGCGATTCCAGCTGCGCCGGCTCGAAGCGCCCGAGCAGGTGCTTGATCGCCGCTTCAACACCGGCCATCACTGCCAGCTGATGCGCGCGCAAGTCGTCGAAACTGTCGCGTACCGCCTGGTCCGGCGCCATGAACGCGTGGTTGCCATGGCGCAGCAGCAACAGCAGCGCTTCATCGGCATTGGGCGCGAACTTGAGCGGGTTGTTTTCTGCCGGGCGGATCATCGTCTGCTGCATGCGGAACTCGCCCTTGAGGCTGCTGCGCGCACGCAACACATCGATCAGGCCCTCGACCATCAAGCGATAACTGCGGCCAAGGGCTTCCATCTGCGCCTCGACCTGGGCGCTGTCGATACGCAGATGTTCAAGCCCCGCACCGCGCAGGAACGCCTGGGCCAGCACACTGGAGTCGCCAGCCTGCGCCGAGGCCTCGACAGGCGCGGGCATGGGTGCGGGCATGGCTGGTTCGACAGCTACAACGACAGGCGCGGGCGCCGCCGGCACCGGTTCGGCGAACAGGTCCCAGTCTTCGGGAATCACTCCAGGGCTTGCCGGTACCGGCTCAGGCGTCGACGCTACGGGCGTTGGCGGGCGAAAATCATGCTGCTGGGCAGGCACGTGATCGGCGCGGGTCACCGGCGCAATGCTCGCCGGTGCAAGAAAATCGAACAGGTCCGGCAAGGTGGCATTGCTCGACGCGCCCTGGATCAACGCTGGCGCAACAGCATTTTGGGGGCTCGCAGCGGCACCGGCCTGGTTGGCCATCAGCGCCTCGAAGCTGTTGGCGGCGTCAGCAGCGTGCGGGTTGCCATCGGCAATCTTGAAGCTTGAATCGATCCGTGCCTGGATTTCGTACTCGCCGATACGGATGACTTCGCCATCCATCAACAGCTCACTGTTACCGCGACGCAAGCGAATACCGGCGTGAATTAATTCGACACCATTAGTGCTGTTATCGGTCAGGTAATAACGGCCGTCTTTATATTGAATTACACAATGTTGCGAAGAAACCAGACGCTCCGGATCGGGCAGCACCCAATCATTATCGGGGCCGCGCCCAATACTGATGGCACCTGACTCGATGAACTTTTCAGGACATTGGCCAGGGGTAATCTTGTGATAACTGGTAATAGTAAGACTCAGCGACATCACGCCTCCTTAGCAACATCCCGAATCGCCTGTGGGCCCGCTGGAGGCCTGCCACACTTGCCACGATTCGCTTCCAATCCCTGAAAAAGTCTACTGAATGTCCGAATTTCGTTCACTTTTCGCTGATGTTCATCAGTTTCAAATGACATCCACCGCTACCCTGACCAACAAGTCAATAAACCTGTACGGCCCAGTATGCAGGTCACGATGGGCCGCTAGCTTACCTTGACAGCCAATTGGAAATAAACCAAAAATGCGCAACTTGCTGAACAGGCGTGATATCACTTTGATATCAACTAAGGACAACTCAGCAAATTATGTGCGCTATGTCACAAAACCAACTAGCACACATTAGCCACCCCCACCACGGGACGATACGGAGATCGATATCTGGTGAACTCAGCGCATTTGCTCGCTGCCGTTTCGGAAAACTTTCCTTGCGGCGACGACCTTGAATACGACCCGGACTTCCTGCAATTGGAGCGTGATGCCCAAGGCCGGCCCGAGCGTGTCATGGGCGATGCCATCCAGCCTGCCGAAGCTCCGCAGTGGCGGCAGATCGAACAGTCCTGCACCGCCCTGCTGCAACGCAGCAAAGACCTTCGCGTCACTCATTTCCTCTTGCAAAGTGCCCTCGCCCTGCACGGCATTGCCGGCCTGGCCAACACTCTGCAACTGATCAACGAGCTGTTGCGCCAGTACTGGCCGCAGGTCCATCCGCAGCTCGACGCCGATGACGACAACGACCCGACAGTGCGTATCAACGCCCTCGCCGGTCTGGTCTGCGAGACCAACATCGCCCTGCTGCGCGAAAGCCTGCTGACCCGCTCCCGCGCCTTCGGCCCGGTCAGCCTGCGCGCAGCCCTGCACGCCAGCGGTTTGCAGCACTTTGCCAGCGAGACGCTCAACGCCGACGAACTCGGCGGCGCCCTGCGCGACAGCGATGGCGAGCAACTGCAGGCCACCCGCGAGGCGCTACAGCAAGCCCGCGAGGCCGCCGAGGCAATCGAGCAATTCGTCAACGAGCAGGTCGGATCGGCCAGCGGAGTTGATCTGAGCGCGCTCAAGCAGCCGCTGCGCCAGGCCGCGCAGATTCTTGCCGAACATGCGCCGGCCAGCGAGCAGGCCGCCAACGACGCCAGCGAAACCAGCAGCGCTGCCGACAGCTCGCCGCCGGTTGCCGAGGCCGCCCCCGCGCCCGCCATCGCCCGCGCTTCGGCCGATATCGCCAGCCGCGACGAAGTACTGCGCAGCCTTGACCGAATTCTCAAGTACTACGCCCGCCACGAGCCCTCGAGCCCGCTGCCGGTGCTGCTCAACCGCGCGAAAAATCTGGTCAACGCCGATTTTGCCGCGATCGTCCGCGACTTGATCCCCGATGGGCTGTCGCAGTTCGAAACCCTGCGCGGACCCGAAGCTGACTGAGGCCTGCGGGCCTGACCCAACGCACATACGCAACACCGTTACCGGCAACGATCGATGACGCCAATACCGTCGCACCTGCGACCAGGAGGAACAACGTGGCGAACCCCAGTTCTCAGAAATTCATTGCGCGCAATCGCGCGCCGCGGGTGCAGATCGAGTATGACGTCGAGCTCTACGGCGCCGAAAAGAAGGTCCAGCTGCCTTTCGTCATGGGCGTCATGGCCGACCTCGCGGGCAAGCCTGCCGAGCCGCTGGCCCCGGTCGCCGAGCGCAAGTTCCTGGAAATCGACGTCGACAACTTCGACTCGCGCCTCAAGGCCATGCAGCCACGGGTGGCGTTCCACGTACCCAACGAGCTGACCGGCGAAGGCAACCTGAGCCTGGATATCACCTTCGAGAGCATGGACGACTTCAGCCCTGCCGCCGTGGCGCGCAAGGTCGATTCGCTGAACCAGCTGCTCGAAGCGCGGACCCAGCTGGCCAACCTGCTGACCTACATGGACGGCAAGACCGGCGCCGAAGAAATCATCATGAAAGCCATCAAGGATCCGGCCCTGCTCCAGGCCTTGGCCAGCGCGCCAAAGCCCCAGGATGCCGAGCCGAACGCTTAATCAGGACAAAGCCTCATGACCGATCCGATGCGTGATACCCAGGCCCAGCCAGCGGCCACCGAGCAAGCCAGCGAGTTCGCTTCGCTGCTGCTGCAAGAATTCAAACCCAAGACCGAGCGCGCCCGCGAGGCCGTCGAAACTGCGGTGCGCACCCTGGCCGAACAGGCCCTGGCACAAACCGACCTGGTGTCCAATGACGCGATCAAGTCGATCGAATCGATCATTGCCGCCATCGACGCCAAGCTCACCGCCCAGGTCAACCAGGTGATCCACCACCCCGAGTTCCAAAAGCTGGAAAGCGCCTGGCGGGGCCTGCACTACCTGGTCAACAACACCGAGAGCGACGAGCAGCTGAAAATCCGCGTGCTCAACATCTCCAAGCCCGACCTGCACAAGACCCTGAAGAAATTCAAGGGCACAGCCTGGGACCAGAGCCCGCTGTTCAAGAAGATGTACGAAGAAGAGTACGGCCAGTTCGGCGGCGAGCCGTATGGTTGCCTGGTCGGCGACTACTACTTCGACCAGTCGCCACCGGACGTCGAGCTGCTCGGCGAGCTGTCCAAGGTGTGTGCCGCCATGCACTCGCCGTTCATCGCTGCGGCCTCGCCGACCGTGATGGGCATGGGCTCGTGGCAGGAGCTGTCGAACCCGCGCGACCTGACCAAAATCTTCACCACCCCCGAGTACGCCGGCTGGCGCTCGCTGCGTGAATCGGAAGACTCGCGCTACATCGGCCTGACCATGCCGCGCTTCCTGGCGCGCCTGCCGTATGGCGCCAAGACCGACCCGGTAGAAGCCTTCGCCTTCGAAGAAGACACCGATGGCGCCGACAGCGCCAAGTACACCTGGGCCAACGCCGCCTACGCGATGGCGGTGAACATCAACCGCTCGTTCAAGTACTACGGCTGGTGCTCGCGGATTCGCGGCGTCGAGTCCGGTGGCGAAGTGCAGAACCTGCCGGCGCACACCTTCCCTACCGATGACGGTGGCGTGGACATGAAGTGCCCGACTGAAATCGCCATCTCCGACCGCCGTGAAGCGGAACTGGCGAAGAACGGTTTCATGCCGCTGTTGCACAAGAAGAACACCGACTTCGCCGCCTTCATTGGCGCCCAGTCGCTGCAAAAACCTGCCGAGTACGACGACCCGGACGCCACCGCCAACGCCAACCTGGCCGCGCGCCTGCCGTACCTGTTCGCCACCTGCCGCTTCGCTCACTACCTGAAGTGCATCGTGCGCGACAAGATCGGCTCGTTCAAAGAGAAGGACGAGATGCAGCGCTGGCTGCAGGACTGGATCCTCAACTACGTCGATGGCGATCCGGCCCACTCCACCGAAACCACCAAGGCCCAGCACCCACTGGCAGCTGCCGAAGTGGTGGTCGAAGAAGTCGAAGGCAACCCGGGTTACTACAACTCGCGTTTCTACCTGCGCCCGCACTACCAGCTCGAAGGGCTGACCGTGTCGCTGCGCCTGGTATCGAAGTTGCCGTCGGCCAAGGGCGCCTGAGCCCAGGCTCGCTAGAACGCCCCGTGCTGCGGGGCGTGCACTGAAAAAATAATGTGGTAGATGCCACACTCTGGAGACAACATGGCAGTTGATATTTTCATCAAGATTGGCGACATCAAGGGCGAGTCCATGGACAAGGCCCACAAGGACGAAATCGATGTACTGAACTGGAGCTGGGGCATGGCCCAGTCCGGCAACATGCACATGGGTGGTGGCGGCGGCGCCGGCAAGGTCAACATCCAGGACCTGTCGCTGACCAAGTACGTCGACAAATCCAGCCCCAACCTGATGATGCACTGCTCCAGCGGCAAGCACATCGACAAGGTCAAGCTGACCGTGCGCAAGGCCGGTGGCGAGAGCCAGGTCGAGTACCTGATCATCAACCTCGAAGAAGTGCTGATCAGCTCGCTGAGCACCGGTGGCTCGGGCGGCGATGACCGCCTGACCGAAAACGTCACCCTGAACTTCGGCAAAGTCACGGTCGATTACCAGCCGCAGAAAGCTGACGGCACCAAAGACGGCGGCCCGGTCAAGTACGGCTGGAACGTGCGCCAGAACGTCAAGATCTGATGCGTTTCGCCCTCTTCGCGGGGCAAACCCGCTCCCACCCTGTAGGAGCGGGCTTGCCCCGCGATAGGGATAACGCACTCACGCATATCACCACCGGAGCCGCCCCTTGGTAGCCGAAATCGCTGCACGTGACCGTCTGCAGCCTTCGCTGCTCGATCGTCTGACCGACGACGAGCCCGGCAACCTGCAAGAAGCCAACGACAAGCGCGTGCTTTCGCTGAGCCAGCTCAAGGCCTCGGTACTGCGCGACCTCACCTGGCTGCTCAACACCACTTCACTGCTCGATGCGGCCGCCACCCTCAACACCCCGGCCGGCACTTCGGTGGTCAACTACGGCCTGCCGGCACTGGCCGGTAACAGCGCCTCGAACATTGATATCAGCGCACTGGAGAGCATCATTTACCAGGCCATCGCCACCTTCGAACCACGCATCCTGCGCAGCAGCCTGCGGGTGCGCGCCCAGGTCGCACCGGGGGAGATGAACAACAACGCCCTGAGTTTCGAGATCGAAGGCGACCTGTGGGCCCAGCCGGCGGCACTGCCGTTGTTGCTGCGTACCGACCTTGACCTGGAATCCGGGCATGTCCGGGTGGCCCCCGCCGAGCGCCGGAGACGTCCATGAACCCGCGCCTGCTCGAGCTGTACAACCAGGAACTGCAACACATCCGCGAAAGCGCGGCAGAATTTTCCAGGGAATACCCGAAGATCGCCGGGCGCCTGACCCTGTCCGGTATCGACTGCGCCGACCCCTATGTCGAGCGCCTGCTCGAAGGTTTTGCCTACCTGACCGCACGGGTGCAACTCAAGCTCGATGCCGAGTACCCGACCTTTACCCACAACCTGCTGGAGATCGCCTACCCGCACTACCTGGCGCCGACGCCGTCGATGACGGTGGTGCAGATGCAGGCCGATCCAGATGAAGGTTCGCTAAGTGCCGGCTTCACCCTGCCGCGTGGCAGCGTGCTGCGCGCCACCCTTGGTCGCGATTCGCAAACGCCTTGCGAGTTTCGCAGTGCCCATCCCGTTACCCTGTGGCCGCTGCAAGTCGCCCAGGCGGAATACTTCGGCAACCCGGCAGCCCGCCTCGGGCGCCTGGCCGCCAGCGAACCGAAGGCCCGCGCCGGCTTGCGCATTACCTTGCGTACCGGCGCCGAACTACCGTTCAACGCCCTCGACCTCAGCAGCCTGCCGCTGTACCTGAACGGCGCCGACGAACTGCCGTTTCGCCTGTACGAGCAGCTGCTGGGCAACGCCTGTGCGGTGTTCGCGCGCCAGCCTGGCAGCGACTGGGTCGAGCGCATCCCGACCTCGGCCCTGCGCCCTTGCGGCTTCGATGACCGCGAGGCGGCGCTACCGGTGGTGCCGCAGGCATTCCAGGGTTACCGCCTGCTGCAGGAGTACTTCGCCCTGCCGCAGCGTTTTCTGTTCGTAGAATTTGCCGAACTGGATCGCGCAGTAAAGCGTTGCGATGGTCAGGAGCTGGAGCTGATCGTGCTGTTCGAACGCTACGACCAGAGCCTGGAAGGCAGCGTCGGCGTCGAGCAGTTCGTGCCCTTCTGCACCCCGGCGATCAACCTGTTCCCGCGCCGGGTCGACCGCATTCACCTGAGCGACCGGGTCAACGAGCACCATGTGATCGCCGACCGCACCCGGCCAACGGATTTCGAGATCCATTCACTGAGCAGCGTTACCGGCCACGGCACCGGCCCCGACCAGGCTTTCCTGCCCTTCTATGCGGTCCGCGACCCGTCGCGCTACGGCCGTGACCAGGCCTATTACATCGTCCGCCGCGAGCCGCGCATGCTCTCCAGCGAGCAGCGCCGCAACGGCACCCGCTCGACCTACATGGGCAGCGAAACCTTCATCAGCCTGGTCGATGGCCAGCAAGCGCCTTACCGCCACGACCTGCGCCAACTGGGGGTCAGCGCCCTGTGCACCAACCGCGACCTGGCGCTGTTCATGAACGTCGGCGATGGCCGCAGTGATTTCACCCTGGCCGACAGCGCGCCGGTGGCCGCCATTCGCTGCCTGGCCGGGCCAAGCCGGCCACGGGCCAGCCATGCCCATGACAACAAGGCCTGGCGTCTGATCAGCCAGTTGTCGCTGAACTACCTGTCGCTGACCGAGCAAGGCCAGGGCGCCGCCGCCCTGCGCGAGTTGCTGCGCCTGTACGGCGACAGCCACGACGCCGCCCTGCAGCTGCAGATCGACGGCCTGCGCGAGGTCAGCAGCAAGGCCTGCACGCGACGCCTGCCGATGCCGGGGCCGATCGTCTTTGGCCGTGGCCTGGAGATCACCCTGGAATTCGACGAAAACGCCTTTCGCGGCACTGGCGTGTTCCTGCTCGGTGCGGTCTTCGAGCGCTTCCTGGCACGTTACGTGTCGATCAACAGCTTTACCGAGACGGTGCTCCGTACCACCGAACGCGGCGAGATCATGCGATGGAAAGCCAAGCCCGGACGCCGTCCGACCCTGTGAACATCCTCAGCGAAATGCAGGCCGAACCCTGGAACTACGATTTCTTCCAGGCCCTGCGCCGGCTGCAATGCGAGTCGCCGCAGCTGCCACGCTTCGGCCATTCGCTGCGCCTGGCCGATGATCCGGTGCGCCTTGGCCAGCAGCTCGACTGTGCGTTTGCGCCGGCCACCCTGGCGGCGCTGACGCCTGCCAGTGATCAGGGCCCGGCGCGCCTGGAGCAGTTCTTCTTTGGCCTCGGCGGCCCCAACGGCCCCTTGCCGCTGCACCTGACCGAGTACATGCGCGAGCGCCAGCGCAACAACGCCGACAGCACCAGCAAGCGCTTTCTCGATGTCTTTCATCACCGTCTGTTGAGCCTGTTCTACCGGGCCTGGGCCGAAGCGCGGCCGACGGTCAGCCATGACCGGCCCGATGACGACTACTGGGCCGCCCGCCTGGCCGCCCTGAGCGGGCGCGGCACCCCGGCGCTGCGTAATCAGGGCCCGTTGCCGGATACCGCCAAGTTGCACTACAGCGGCCACCTCGCCGCCCAGACCCGCTATCCGGATGGCCTGCGCGGTATTCTCGGGGCCTACTTCGGCGTGCCGGTAAGCATCGAGGAATACGTTGGCCAGTGGCTGCAACTGCCTGAACGCAGCCGCCTGGGCGCGAGCGCCAATCAGCTGGGCATGGATGTGTGCCTGGGCAGCCATGTCTGGGACCGCCAGCACAAGTTCCGCATCTGCCTGGGGCCGCTGAGCCTGGAGCAATACCTGTCGCTATTGCCCGATGGCAGTGCCTTCGCCGAGCTGGTGGCCTGGGTCGCCGAGCACCAGGGGCACGAGCTGGACTGGGACCTGCAACTGATTCTGCAGCAGGACGAAATACCCGCCCTGCAACTCAACACTGGCCGACGCCTGGGTTTCGATACCTGGCTCGGCCGCCCGCAACACGATGCCAGCGACCTGACACTGGCTCGGTACTACGCCGAGACGCGCGCATCGCAATCCACAAGGAGTCCGGAACATGGGTGAAATCAGCCGCGCCGCGCTGTTCGGCAAGCTCAACAGCGTCGCTTACAAGGCCATCGAGGCCGCCACGGTGTTCTGCAAACTGCGGGGCAACCCCTATGTGGAACTGGCCCACTGGTTTCATCAGTTGCTGCAACTGCAGGACTCGGACCTGCACCGCATCATTCGCCAGTTCAACCTGGAGCCAGCGCGCCTGGCCCGCGAACTGACCGAGGCCCTGGACCGCCTGCCGCGCGGCTCGACCTCGATCACCGACCTGTCGTCCCACGTCGAAGAGGCGGTGGAGCGTGGCTGGGTGTATGGCAGCCTGATGTTCGGCGAAAGCCAGGTGCGCACCGGTTACCTGGTGCTCGGCATCCTCAAGACTCCGAGCCTGCGCAATGCCCTGCTCGGCCTGTCGTCGGAGTTTGCCAAGATCAAGGTCGAAGCCCTCAGCGAGCGCTTTGACGAGTACGTCGGCGACTCACCGGAAAACGCCCTGGGCGCCAGCGACGGTTTCAATGCCGGCGCCGTGCCGGGCGAAGCCAGCGGCGCCATGGCCCCCAGCGCCCTGGGCAAGCAGGAAGCGCTCAAGCGCTTTACCGTCGACCTCACCGAGCAGGCGCGCAGCGGCAAGCTCGACCCGATCGTTGGTCGCGACGAAGAGATTCGCCAACTGGTGGATATCCTCATGCGTCGCCGGCAGAACAACCCGATCCTCACCGGTGAAGCCGGGGTGGGCAAAACCGCGGTGGTTGAAGGCTTTGCCCTGCGCATCGTTGCCGGCGATGTTCCGCCATCGCTCAAGGACGTCGAATTGCGCAGCCTGGATGTCGGCCTGCTACAGGCCGGGGCGAGCATGAAAGGCGAGTTCGAACAGCGCCTGCGCCAGGTCATCGAGGACGTGCAGGCCTCGCCCAGACCGATCATCCTGTTCATCGACGAAGCCCACACCCTGGTCGGTGCCGGTGGTGCCGCCGGCACCGGCGATGCTGCCAACCTGCTCAAGCCCGCGCTGGCCCGTGGCAGCTTGCGCACCGTGGCCGCCACCACCTGGGCCGAGTACAAGAAGCACATCGAGAAAGACCCGGCCCTGACCCGGCGTTTTCAGGTGGTGCAGGTCGCCGAGCCGAGCGAAGACAAGGCACTGCTGATGATGCGCGGCGTGGCCTCGACCATGGAGCAGCACCATCAGGTGCAGATCCTCGATGAAGCCCTGGAAGCCTCGGTCAAGCTCTCCCACCGCTACATCCCGGCGCGCCAGTTGCCAGACAAGTCCGTCAGCCTGCTCGACACCGCCTGCGCCCGTGTCGCCATCAGCCTGCATGCGGTACCGGCCGAGGTCGACGACAGCCGTCGACGCATCGAGGCACTGCAAACCGAGCTGCAGATCATCGCCCGCGAGCAGGCCATCGGTATCGCCATCGGCAACCGCCAGCAACAGTCTGAAACCTTGCTGGCTACCGAGCGCGAGCGCCTGGCCGAACTGGAAAGCCGTTGGGCCGAAGAGAAGGCCCTGGTCGACGAGCTGCTGGCCACCCGCGCGCAGCTGCGCGAAAACGTTGGGGTGGTCGACCGCGACACCGGCAGCGAACAGAGCCATGAGCTGCGCGAAAAACTCATCGAGCTGCAGCAGCGCCTGAGCGCCCTGCAAGGTGAAACCCCGCTGATCCTGCCAACCGTCGACTATCAGGCGGTGGCCTCGGTGGTTGCCGACTGGACCGGCATCCCGGTCGGACGCATGGCCCGCAACGAGCTCGAGACCGTGCTCAAGCTCGACCAGCACCTGGCCAAGCGCATCATTGGCCAGGACCATGCCCTGCAGATGATCGCCAAGCGTATCCAGACCTCCCGCGCCGGCCTCGACAATCCCAACAAACCGATCGGCGTGTTCATGCTCGCCGGCACCTCCGGGGTGGGCAAGACCGAAACCGCCCTGGCTCTGGCCGAGGCCATGTATGGCGGTGAGCAGAACGTCATCACCATCAACATGAGCGAGTTCCAGGAAGCCCATACCGTCTCGACCCTCAAGGGCGCCCCGCCCGGCTATGTCGGCTATGGCGAAGGTGGCGTGCTGACCGAAGCGGTGCGGCGCAAGCCCTACAGCGTGGTGCTGCTCGACGAGGTGGAAAAAGCCCACCCGGACGTGCACGAAATTTTCTTCCAGGTGTTCGACAAGGGCGTGATGGAAGACGGCGAAGGCCGAGTGATCGACTTCAAGAACACCTTGATCCTGCTCACCACCAACGCCGGTACCGAGCTGATTTCCCGGGTCTGCAAGGATCCGCAGAACATTCCCGAACCCGAGGCTATCGCCACTGCCTTGCGCCAACCGTTGCTGGAAATCTTCCCGCCGGCGCTGCTCGGCCGCTTGGTGACCATCCCCTACTACCCGCTCAGCGACGAGATGCTCAAGGCCATCACCCGCCTGCAGCTCGAACGCATCCGCAAGCGCGTGCAAGCCACCCATAAAGTGGCCTTCGACTACGACGACGAAGTGGTCGACTTGATCGTTTCGCGCTGCAGCGAGACCGAGAGCGGTGGGCGGATGATCGACGCGATCCTGACCAACAGCCTGCTGCCGGACATGAGCCGCGAGTTCCTCACCCGCATGCTCGAAGGCAAGGCCCTGGCCGGGGTGCGCATCAGCCGCCGCGACCACGACCTGCACTACCACTTCAGCGACGCGCCGTGATGGCGCGTTTGACGAGATAAGCGATGCTATTCAAGCAATTCACCCGACTGGCGCAGATCAACAGCCCGCTGGGCCCAGATGCGCTGATCCTGGCGGAAATGGGCGGCGGCGAAGAGCTGGGGCGGCTGTTCGACTACGAGTTGCAACTGACCTCGGACAACTCGTCCATCGACCTCAACCAGTTGCTGGGCAAGCCCATGAGCCTCAGCCTGCAACTGGACCTGGGCCGCTCGCGGTACTTTCACGGCATCGTGTCGCGCTGCAGCCAGAGCATCGACCGCGGCCAGTTCGCCAGTTACCGGGTGACCCTGCGGCCGTGGCTGTGGTTGCTGAGCAAGACCTCCGATTGCCGCATATTCCAGAACCAGAGCATCCCGCAGATCATCAAGCAGGTATTTCGCGACCTGGGGTTTTCCGACTTCGAAGACAGCTTGAGCCGCCCCTATCGCGAGTGGGAGTACTGCGTGCAGTACCGCGAGACCAGCTTCGACTTCGTCAGCCGCTTGATGGAACAGGAAGGCATCTACTACTACTTCCGCCACGAAAAGGACCGCCACGTGCTGGTGCTGGCCGATGCCTATGGCGCCCACCAGGTGGTGCCGGGCTACGAGTCGGTGCCGTACTTTCCGCCTGATGGTCAGCACCGCGAGCGTGACCACCTCAACGACTGGCACCTGGCCCAGGAGGTGCAGTCCGGCTCGCTGGAGCTTAACGACTACGACTTCCAGCGCCCCAGCGCGCGCATCGACGTGCGCTCGCAAATGCCGCGCCCGCACAGCGCCGGCGACTACCCGCTGTACGACTACCCCGGCACCTATGTGCAGAGTGAGGACGGCGAGCATTACGCCCGTACCCGTATCGAAGCGCTGCAAAGCCTGCATGAACGCATCGAACTGCGCGGCAATGCCCGCGGCCTGGCGGCAGGCAACCTGTTCAGCATGAGCGGCTTCAGCCGCCAGGACCAGAATCGCGAATACCTGATCGTCGGTGCCCGCTATTACATCGTCCAGGAGCGCCTGGAAACCGGCGCCGGCGGCGGCAATGCACAGTTCGAAAGCAACCTCAGCTGCATCGATGCGCAGCAGAGCTTCCGCCCCCTGGCCAGCACCCTGCGCCCGCAGGTCAAGGGCCCGCAGACCGCCATCGTGGTTGGCCCGGCCGGGGAAGAGATCTGGACCGACCAGTATGGTCGGGTCAAGGTGCACTTCTACTGGGACCGCCATGACCAGTCCAACGAGAACAGCTCGTGCTGGATTCGCGTGTCCCAGGCCTGGGCCGGCAAGAACTGGGGTTCGATGCAGATCCCGCGGATCGGTCAGGAAGTGATCGTCAGCTTTCTTGAAGGCGACCCCGACCGGCCGATCATCACCGGCCGGGTGTACAACGCCGAGCAGACGGTGCCCTACGACCTGCCGGCCAATGCGACCCAGAGCGGGATGAAAAGCCGTTCGAGCAAAGGCGGCACGCCGGCGAACTTCAACGAAATCCGCATGGAGGACAAGAAAGGCGCCGAGCAGCTGTACATCCATGCCGAGCGCAACCAGGACATCGAAGTCGAGAACGACGAGAGCCACTGGGTGGGCCACAACCGCAACAAGGTGGTGGACTTCAGTGAAGTGGCAACCATCGGCGAAGACCGTATTCGCGCAGTAAAGCGCGATGACATCCTGCTGGTTGGCTCGACCAAGACCGACAGCATCAGCCGCAGCTACCTGATCGAGGTCGGCGAAAACCTGCGCCTGGTGTGCGGCAAGAGCGTGCTCGAACTCAACGCCAGCGGCCAGATCAACCTCACCGGCGTGCAGTTCAACTTCAACGCCGAAGGCAATGCCCAGTTCAACACCGGCGGCACCCTGGACCTGAACATCGGCGGCGCCCCCGGCGCCACTGCGGACGGGCAAGGCGTCAAAGGCACCATCGATGGCGCCGTGGAAGCGATCTTCCCCAAGCCCAAAGCCAGCCAATAAAGAGATTTGCGCGTCATGACTTATCGCCTCAACGAATTCCAGCTCGCCCTGCCCGATGCCGAAGTGCAAGACACCAGCATCAACATCCTGCGCTTTGCCAAGCTCGGCACCTCGCTGATCATCAGCCGCAGCTTGCTGGCCGACGGCGAAACCCTGCAAAGCAACTTCGACGGCCAGCTCGAGCGCCTGCAACAGCAAGTCAAGGACCTGCGCTTCCAGCCGGGCCAGGCCGTGCACCTGGGTGCCGAGCAGACGGTGGAAGGCATCGAACTGCGCAGCCAGTTCAGCAAAGGCAACGAGAAGGTCTACCAGTACCAGCTTGCCCTGGTATTGCCCGGCACGCGCAAGATGTTCGCCCTGAGTTACGTCAAGGCCCAACCGCTGGGTGATGCCGAGGCTGCGCACTGGGCGGCGATCAAGCAATCACTGAACTTCGACACCCTGGCCTGATGAGCACCTTGCATGTCTGACGCTCTTTGGGCCGCCCGCCAGGGCGATGCGCTGATGCACACCTCGATGATGGCCGACATCGTCGGCGGTGTGCTGGAAGTGGCCGCCAACGTCGCCATCGGCATGTTGGCCACCGCGGCGGTGACTGCGGCGCTGGGGCTTACCGTGGTCACCGGCGGCCTCGGCTGCTTCGTGCTCGGCGCGGTGGTCGGTATCGTGGTCGGCGTGGCCATGAGCAAGACCGGGGCCGACAAGGGTTTAAGCAGTTTATGCGAGGGTATCGGCAATTTTCTGTTCCCGCCCTCGGTGCAGGCCAACATCCTCACTGGCTCGAAGAACACCCACACCAATGGCAAACCGGCCGCCCGCGCTGCTGGCGTCATCGTCGCCGCGGCGGCACCCGCCGGCAGTGATGCCGCCCAGCCGCCGGCCGAAGAGGAAGAAGAAAGCTTCCTCGACATGGCCAAGGGCTTTTTCTCGCAGATGTGGCGGCCCACGGTCGCCAGCCCCGCGCCAAACACCGAGCCTGCCGACGACGACAAGATCCTCTGCAGCAAGCACCCGCCAATGCCGCCGCAGTACCTGGCCGAAGGTTCGAGCAAGGTCACCATCAACGGCCATCCGGCTTGCCGCAGCGGCGATCGCAGCACCTGCGAGGCGGTGATTGTCGATGCCGGGCTGATCTCCAGTAACGTGCGCATTGGCGGCGGCTCGATCGTGGTCCGCGAGATTCGCAGTGGCAAGACCCCGGGCATCGGCCTGGCGATTACCGCTTTGATGCTGCTGCGCGGGCGTGGCGGCAAGTTCTACAGCGAACTGGGCTGTATGGTAATTGGCGGCGTTGCTACCTACCTGACCGAGCAGGTAGCAGGTGCGTTGACATCCGCTGTAGCCGGCTCTGCGCATCCGGTCCATAGCCCCACCGGGGCCAAGGTTCTTGCTGACGACGATGATCTGGACTTCAGCTTGCCCGGCTTGATCCCGCTGGAGTGGCAGCGCTTCTACAGCAGCCGTGACACCCGCCACGATGGCCTTTTCGGTGCGGGCTGGAGCGTCGATTACGAGGTATTTGTCAGGATCGAACTACACCCGCAAGGCGGCGAGCGAGTGCTGTTTACCGACGATCAGGCGCGTATTATCGACATGGGCCACATACCCCGGGGCGATGCCGTCTTCAGCGCAGGTGAAGGCCTGAGTGTACGCCGCGAGCATAACGGTGAACTGCTGATCGAGCGTACCGACGGATTGTATCGCCTGTTCCAGCCGACTCCGAACGACCCACTGCACCTGCGCCTGGCGCAATTGGGTGACCGCAACGATAACCGCATCTATCTTGATTACGACGCCAGTGGTCGTTTGACCGGGCTGCGCGATACCTTCGACTTGATCCAGGTACAACTGTATTACAGCACTCAATGGCCAGGGCGGATCAGTTCTCTCGAGCGCCTGTATAGCGACGGCGCATCCGAACTGCTGGTCAGTTATGGTTATGACGACAACGGCGACCTGGCCCAGGTGCGCGACGCCAATGGCCAGTTGCAACGCAGCTTCAGCTACGACCAGGGCCGACGCATGGTCGAGCACCAGTTGCCCAGCGGCCTGCGCTGCTTCTACGAATGGACTCGCGCTGCCGACAACTGGCGCGTCGCTCGGCATTGGACCGATGATGGCGACGAGTATCGTTTCGACTACGACATCGAGGCCGGCATCACCCGGATCACCGACAGCCTGCAACGGGTCAGCAGCCGCCACTGGAACCCGCAGTACCAGATCACCCAATACACCGACGCCCTCGGCCACACCTGGTGCTTCGAGTGGAACGACGAGCGCCAGTTGCTCGCTGCCACCGACCCGCAAGGTGGGCAATGGCAATACCTGTACGATGAGTCCGGCAACCTGTGCGAAAGCATCGACCCACTCGGGCGCAGCGAGTCAACCCTATGGCTGGAGCATTGGTCTCTACCCCGAGTAGAGACCGACTACGCAGGCAATCGGCGAAGCTATCGCTACGATCAGCGCGGCAACTGCAGCAGTGAAACCGACCCACAAGGCAACATAACTCGCTATCGCTACGACGAACGAGGCCAAGTGGTAGAGGTGATCGACGCTACAGGCAAGCGCCAACACTTGCGCTGGAATGATTACGGCCTGCTCAGTGAGCAGGTTGACTGTTCGGGCTATCCCACCCGTATGAACTATGACCGTCGTGGCCATCTACAATCTGTCACCGACGCCCTCGGCGAACGTACCGAATATGAATACGACGCACGAGGCCGCTTGCAACTGCGACGGTTACCGGATGGGCGCAGCGACCTTTACCAGTATCACTGCAACGGTCAGCTCAGTACCCATACCGACCCGGCCGGGCACACCACCCAGTTCCTCTATACCCGTCGCGGTCAGCTGCACCTGCGCATCGATCCGCACGGGCGCAAAGTTCAGTACGGCTATGACGCCTACGGCCGTTTGCTCACGCTGACCAACGAAAATGGTGAGCGTTATCGCTTCGCCTGGGATCAAGGAGATCGCTTGACCCAGCAGCAGTATCTGGATTCAAGCACCCGCTGTTATCACTATGATGCGCTGAACAACGTTACGGCTCAGACCTATGCCCCGGCACCCGACGACAACGAGCCGACACTCAAACCGATCTGTCACCACTACCAACTGGATGCAGCCGGCCGGGTAATCCAAAAACGCACTGACGATGGACTAACCGAGTACAGCTACGACGCACTTGATCACCTGGTCGCCATCTGTTTCACCGATACCAGCGGCAACAGCGAACAATTGGAATTCGGCTATGACGAACTCGGACAGCTTGTTGAGGACTGCAGTCAGGCCGGCTTACTGCAGCACTGCTACGATGAACTTGGCAATTTGACCCAGACCCGACTGGGCGACGGCCGCTGGCTAAATCGTCTTTACTATGGCAGTGGCCATCTGCACCAGCTCAATCTCGATGGCCAGGTGATCTGTGACTTCGAGCGCGACCGCCTGCATCGAGAAGTTTTTCGCTCCCAGGGACAGCTCTGCACCCGCAGCGAGTACGACCGTAGCGGCCGCCTGCGCTCCCGGCTGCGTCGTTCACTCCAGCAGCCGCCACAGCTACCAGCGCCCGTTCAACAACGCTTTGACTTCGATCCTGCCGACAATTTGATCGGTCGTTTCAATCAGGATCTTGCAGGCCAGCACCAGCAACTGCTGCATTACGATGCCAGCGCTCGCATCATGGCCAGCCAGAACACAGGTCAGGGCCAGAGCGAAGTCTTTGCCTACGATGCCGCGGCTAATCTGCTCGACGGTTCAGAGCTCGGAAAGGGCCTTGTCCGCCATAATCGTTTGCTTTCTTACCAAGACAAGCGGTATCGCTACGACGCCTTTGGTCGGATGATCGAAAAACGTAGCAGCCGCCACGGCGTGCAACGGTTCAGCTACGACGCAGAACACCGCTTGATCCAGGTCCGCAGCCATATCGGCGGCCGAGAACGGGTGCTGAACATGCGTTATGACCCATTGGGTCGACGCGTCGAAAAAAGCCAGCACGACGATGCTGGCAATCTCCTGGAAAAGACCCGTTTTACCTGGGATGGACTGCGCCTTTTGCTGGAGCAGCAGCATGGCCGAACCAGTCTCTATCTCTATGATCAGGACAGCCATGAGCCTCTGGCGCGGGTCGACGGCGCTGGCGCACAACAACACGTGCGCTACTACCACAACGACCTTAACGGCTTGCCAGAGCAATTGACCGAATTCAAGGGTGACGTTCTCTGGCAGGCGCGCTATCTGGTATGGGGTAACACCCTGCAGGAAACCCGCGAAGGATATTACCTCGAAGAGCAGAATCTCAGGTTCCAAGGGCAGTACCTGGATCGGGAAAGCGGACTGCACTACAACACGTTTCGCTTCTATGATCCTGATATCGGACGCTTCACCACACCCGATCCCATCGGCCTGCTGGGGGGCATCAACCTTTATCAATACGCACCGAATCCGCTCGGTTGGATCGACCCGCTGGGTTGGAAGAAGAAATGCAGCTTCCGAAAACCCCGACGGGTAAAAAGCAAATCAACGGGGCGCACCAGACCCCGGAACCGCAACGAAGAGTTCGCTCTGGATCATGTCAAGAAACATCCGGAAAACGGGATAGAGATCATCAAGCCCGACCAGATCGGAGACCCTCACTTCAAAGGCAAGGGCTGGTCAAAAATGGAGCGTAAAGTAAACGGGGTCAACGTCCACTACATGGCCAAGCTCGATCCTAAAGGGAAAATGACCCACGTCACTGACTTCAAGATAAAGGACTGAAGATGAACTACACCCATCGAAACAGCAAAAATCAGAAGAGCCACTGGGAACAGTGCGAGCGGCAGCAGGCGCCCTACATAGAGATCAGCGACATCAATGAAACGTACAAGAATGTTTTCTACGACATTACCAATCTGTCAGGGGACCTCGAAGAAATTTCCGAAGCAGTGAAAGCGATCTACACAAGTTATGTTGCGTTCTACCTTGTGCCTCAGATCGATATCGAGCCTCTGTTCGAGCAATATTATTTTTTTAACCTGATCGTCAAATCTGCACACGCAGAGATCATTGCAGAGCAGCTGCATTGCTACCTGAGCGCACAACTCAACGGCCAATGAACCCCAGGCACATTGCTGCGGCAGATTCCGCAATGGCCCTTGCTGACGTATCATCCGCACCCTGCTCAACCTCACATGGATGTCCGATGAAAGCCGCCGCGCGCTTGCTTCCTGCTGCCCTGTTCGCTGCCTGCCTGCACAGCCCCGCGACCCTTGCCGCCGGCTTTGACTGCAGCAAGGCCAGCACCCTGCTGGAAACCGCGATCTGCACCACGCCATCGCTGTCGGCCAAGGACGACACGCTCAACGAGCGCTACAAACCGCTCAAGGACCGCAAGATCTTTCGTGAGCTGGAGAATTTCTGGCTGCGTGAGGTACGTAACCGCTGTGAGACCGCCGCGTGCCTGGAAGTCGCCTACGACCAGCAGATCAAACTGCTGACGCCAGTACCGGCACTTTCCCAGGTGGATCCCAAAAGCCTGCAGCCCCTGCCCCGCGACCAGCGCTATACCCAGGTCGAGGATGAACCGTGGCAGCGCTTCCCCCTGGCCACCGTCGCCGACATGAGTGAAGACAGTTTTGTCTATCTGGTGGACGTCGCCACCCTTGATGGCGTGCTGAACGTGGTGCTGTTCGTCGCCGAAAAGCAGGATGACGAAGGCAGCAACCCCGGCAATATCTATGACAGCCGCCCGATCGGCACCCTCTACGAATACTCCGATGCACGCCCTGGCCTGCACCCGTTCGCGCGCAATGTGCGCTTTGATGGCTGGAACAGTATCACCGCCAACGATCAGGGCCGGCGCTATGCCGGGATCATTGACGGGGTGTTCTACTACCGGCAGAAGATGAGCGGCGAGGCCCAGCAAAGCATGGCCTACACACTGGGCTCCAAGGCCGCGCCGCAACCTTCAACGCAACTGTACGCGGCCGAGTCAAACAGCAAGCGTTTCGCCAAGGCGCAGATCAGCGGCGACCTCAACCACGACAACTCCGGCCTGCTGATCTATTACCCGCACCTTACCGGCGACAGCAACCCCTACGACCGGGTGATGGACAAGGATGCCGGCGGCTGGAGCCTGGTCAACCCGACCTGGAGCCCGACCCGGCCGGTCCTGTACTTCGACAACAACGGCGGCTTCGCCTGCATCTGGAGGGTTGACCTGGTGACCAAGCGCCTGGAGAAGATCGTCCCCGAGCATGAGGCAGTTGCCGCTCGCCCGGTGGATGTCATCGGCCGCGAGGCGATCGTTTACCTGGAAGCCGACCAGTTAATGTTTGCCATCGCCCCGGACCAGTAACGCCTGCGCAACGCTACGGGCGCGCCTGCGCCCGAACAGGCGGCCAAGGCTGACCGCCCAGTTGAGCAACGCCACCAGCAGCAGGCACAGCATCATCGCCTCGGTGCCGCCGCTGACGATCAGCTGCCCGGCCAGCCAGGGAAAGCCGAACACCCCGAGAAAGTACGCCAGGCTAAATAGCAGCAAGGCCTGCGGGGTATGCCCGGGCGGTGCCTGGTTGGCGGCCAGGCCGTTGATTACCGAATAGTTCAGACCGTATCCAACCCCCAGCAGCGCTGCGGCCAGCAGATAGCCAAGGTTGCCCTGTACCCACCAGCCCAGCGCCAGCACGGCGAGCACGATAAAGCCCGAGAGCAGGCACGAGGCACGGTAGGCATCACGCTTGACCACCCAGCCGGCGATCAGCAAACGGCAACTGATGGCTGCACTCATGAAGCCGATGAAGAACAGCGAGTAATCCAGGCCGCGCCCGGCGGCATAAGAGGTCTGGAAGCTGCCCAGACCACCGAAGATCGCGCCGCCCAGGCCGACCATGAGAATCGGCCAGCGGGCGGGCGAGGCCAGTACGGTTGCGCCAGCGCGGCGGCTGATGCCAACCGGCTGAGTGGCGTGCCGTGGCTGGCGGGCTAGATGGTTGAAGATCAGCAGGCCCGCGACTGCGGCACCCGCGGCGGTGTAGAACGCCGTCTGCACCGGCAGTTGCAACAGCGCTGCCAGCTTGCCCGCCAGCGGCCCGGAACCGATACCGCTCATCATGCTGCCCGAGAGCAAAGCGAAGCAGTGGGTACGCCGCTGGGCTTCGACCCGCTCGGCCACCAGGATCGGGCCCAGGGTGTAAAAAGCCCCCCAACCCAGGCCCAGCATCAGGCCGCAGAGCATCAAGCCCGCGCCGGTGCCAGGCACCAGGGCGAAGCCCAGGCAAGCCGCCACCAGGCTCAGCGCCGACAGGGCGATGGCTCGTGCCGAACCCAAGCGGTCGGCCAGATGGCCACTGCCAAGTACGGCGACGATGGTGCTAAGCATGGCAACTGAAATGATCTGCCCGGCATCCTGCTCGTTGCCGCCACGGCTGCTGACCAACAGCGACAACAGGAAGGTCGAGCCATAGGACAACGACAGCAGGTAGCTGGCCAGGCACAGCAGGCCAAAGCCTGGGGCAGCTTGCTCGGTACGGATGGCGGACATGCTCGGAGGTCACTCGGCGAAGTGGAGCTGCCTTGTAGCATGGCCTAGCTCCACGACCGTTATAAAACTGCCGGAGTTGGGTTCAGCCGGCAGCGAACTGTGCCTGCGCGCGGCCTATCCAGCGGTCAGTGCAACAGCTCGGCGCATTCCTTCATCACGCCAGCCTTCAACCGCAGGTAGTGCTCGAAAATCTCTCGCGCCGCCGCCTGGTCGATATTGATCTGCATGGCTTCGACAAACTGCTCGACCGCCGCCACCGCGTGGGCAAAGTGATTGCTCTCGGTGCCGCCAGTGTGCACGGTGACCCAGGCCACCGTTGCCCGCGCGCGCTCTGCCGGTATGCCCATGTCACGGACGAACCACTGCTTGAACAACGGATGGATGAACTCGACCTCGCCGTGGGTATAAACCTCATGCACCAGAGTGGTCAGCAGGCCTTGCAGCAGGTCGCGCTCGCGCAGGCGCTGGCGATCGGTCCAGTCCTTGAAGGACTGGGCCGAAGGCAGGCAGTTGGCCTTGAGCATCCACTGATCATCACCGCAGAGGGGCGTCGCCATGTTGTAGAACAAATCGGCGTGCAGGGTATTGCCCAGGGCCCCGAGGTCTTCATCGGTGATCCGCTGCAGGCTGCCGCAGGCCCGATACAGCTGGTCGGCAGCCATGGAGCCGGCGTCGGAGCGGGCCAGCAGGGTCAGGCGGTTGGCAAGGCCCGAGACACTGGCCGCGGAGTTGTTGGTTTTCGACCAGCTGGCGAAGAACTTGCGCAGCACTGCCGGTGAATGCTTGCGCTCAGTCAACAGGGCAAAGGCCTTTTCAATCTCCATCAGCTCTTCTTCTACCGCCCAGAAGGCTTCGAACAACGCGTGCTTGAGGGTGCTGGCCGGCATGTCATTGAGGACCGGCTCGACGATCGAAAGCAGCTTGCTGTGCAGGGCTATCACGGTGTTCATTGGCGTATTTACGTCCTTGTAATGGAGGGGTCAGCGGTTTCTTTGAACGCGTTCTTGTCGGTGGAATCGGTGGGCTGCCAGCCGAACCAGGCGATCAGCATCACCAGCAACTGCGCGGCCATGATCAGCGGCACACAGCCTGACCAGCCCCAGCGCTGCCACAGCAGCGCCGGCAACAGCGCACCGACGCTGCCGCCCAGGTAATAGAACGTCAGATAGCAGCCCACCGCGCCGGCCTTGTTGTGCCTGGCAGTGGACGTAACAAAGGCATTGGCCGCCGCCTGGGCCAGGAACACGCCGGTGGAACTGAGCGCCAGCCCCAGCACGATCCACCACAGGCTGCTGAGCAAGGTCAGCATCGAGCCCAGCAGCCCCAGTACCCCGGCGAATACCACCAAGTGCGCCGGCGGCCTGGCGCTGGCCAGCTTGCCGGCAATCGGCGTGACCACCAGCGCCAGCAAAAACACTGCATAGACCGAACCCAGCGCGGCAACGCCAAGGTTGAACGGCGCGGCCAGCAGGTGCAGGCCGACATAGGTGAAGGTGGCGATCTGCGAAAACAGCACACAGAAACCAACCAGATAGGCCGCCAGCAACGGTCGGTTGCGCAGCATGCTGATACGACTGTTGGCGATGGTGATTTCGATCAGGCGCGCGCCGCTGGGCAGCAGCCGGTGAATGCTCAGTCCGATCAGCACGGTCAGCAACGCCAGCAGGATGAACGCTTCGCGCCAGCCCAGGTATTGGGTCATGACCCCGGTCAGAAAACGCCCGGCGAAACCGCCGAGAATGGTCCCGGCGACGTACAGGCTGGTAACTTCGGTGACTTTCGCCCCCTGCCAGCGCTCGCCGACGTAAGCCACGCTGGTGGCGAAGATCACCGGGATCAGCATGCCCTGGACAAAGCGCCAGAACAGCAGGCTGTTCAGGTCACTGGCCCCTGCCAGCATCAAGCCCGGCACGCTGAGCAACAGAGTTGCCGCCACCAGCACGGTCTTCTGGCTCCAGCGCCGGGTCAGCACGCCGACGAAGGGCGCGACCAAGGCCACGGCCAGGGTCGTGGCGGTGATGCTCCAGCTGACGTGCCGCGCATCCACGGCGAAGCTCTGCGCCAGCTCGGCGAGGATGCCCTGGGTAGCGTAGAGCGGCAGAAACGCGGCGCATCCGCAGAGGAACATCGCGATTCGTGCGGCAGACAGGCGCGATTGCATGGGAAAACTCGTTACAGTGACGAGTATTGTTTATAAGGTGCGGTCATTGGCACTGGCCAATACCGATTTCCGACCGATTGATACCTCAAGGTGCAACATGCTCGATGTGCGAAAGCTGCGCTATTTCATTGCCGTCGCCGACGACCTGCATTTCGGCCGCGCCGCGCAGCGCCTGCACCTGGCGCAACCGGCACTGACCCGGCAGATCTCGGCCCTGGAAAGCCAGCTGGGTTTTCGCCTGTTCGAGCGCAGCAGCCGTGCAGTCAGTCTGACCGGCGAAGGCCAGCAGTTCCTGCCTTACGCCCGCGGGGTACTGGAGCAACTGACACGCAGCGAAAGCTTCGCCGCCAAGCTGGCCGCCGGCACAGCCGGGCAGTTGAGCATCGGCTATGCCAGCTCGGTGGCCTTGAGTGACCACTTCACCCAGGCAATCCAGCAGTTTTCCCACGCCTACCCGCAGGTTCGCCTGACCCTGGTTGAAGAAGCCTCCAGCGCGCAATGGCGCAACATCGTCGAAGGCACCCTGGAAATCGGCCTCAGTCGGCTGTTGCCACCCCAGGAGTTCACGGAGCTGCACGTCCAGCCACTCGACCAGGAGCCGCTGCTGGTGGCACTGGCCACGAACGATCCGCTGGCCGCACTCGACACCATCAGCCTCACCCAGCTGCAAGCGCATCCTGTGGTGCTGTACACCGACGAGCAAGGCACCGGGCTCAACGATGCCATCGAGCGCTTGTTCCAGCATTGCCAATTGCCCTTGCTGCGGGGCCCGCGCGGACGGCAGATCACTTCGATCATTGCCCTGGTAGCCGCTGGCCAGGGCATTGCCCTGGTGCCTGCCTGCACCCGGGCTTTGAACCAACGCGGCGTGTGCTACCGGCCCCTGAAAGAAGCAGCCGCCAGCATCGACCTGCTCGCCATCAGCCACCGCCAGCGGCGCTCGCGGGCAGCCGAGGCGTTTCTGCAAATACTTGCCCGGGCAACCACACCCTGCGCATGAGCACGGCCCTCTGGCAAGCACGCCCGGGATAAAAGTGTTTTACCGAAACCACTGGTTTTCTGGCAGGACGCTTTGCCTATCCTAGGAAGGATCTCTCATATCAGCGGAAGATCCATGAAAGCTTCGCTTCCCAGCCGCTACGCCTGCCTTGTCGGCTGTATTGTTTTCACCTTTGCCAGCCTGCCGTTTGTTTCTGCCCACCCCTGGCTATGGCCTTTCACCCTGATCAGCACCCTGCTCAGCCTGGTCGGCCTCAATGACCTGCGCCAGAGCCACCACGCGGTGCGGCGCAACTACCCGATCCTGGGCAACATCCGCTACCTGATCGAAACCATCCGCCCGGAGATCCGCCAGTACCTGCTGGAAGGTGACGATGACAAGCTGCCGTTCTCCCGGGCCCAGCGCTCGCTGGTGTATGCACGGGCGAAGAATGAAAGTGCCGAAAAAGCCTTCGGCACCCTCAATGATGTGTATCGGCCGGGCTTCGAATTCATCAGCCACTCCATGCTGCCGGTCGAAACCCCCGACCCTGCCTCGTTTCGCATCAACATCGGCGGCCCGCAGTGCCGCCAGCCTTACTCGGCGTCGATCTTCAATATCTCGGCGATGAGCTTTGGGGCACTCAGTGCAAATGCCATTGCCGCGCTGAACAAGGGCGCAAAACGTGGCCGCTTCGCCCATGACACCGGCGAAGGCAGCATCAGCCCCCATCACCGCGAGCACGGTGGCGACCTGATCTGGGAAATCGGCAGCGGCTATTTTGGCTGCCGCACCCCGGAGGGTCGTTTCGATCCGCAGCGTTTCGCCGAACAGGCCGGCGACCCACAGGTGAAAATGATCGAGGTCAAGCTCAGCCAGGGCGCCAAACCCGGCCACGGCGGGATCCTGCCTGGGCACAAGGTCAGCGCCGAAATCGCCGCCACCCGTGGCGTGCTGATGGGCCAGGACTGCATCTCACCGGCGGCGCACAGCGCCTTCCGTAGCCCCGTGCAACTGCTGCAGTTCATTGGCCAGTTGCGCGAGCTGTCTGGCGGTAAACCGGTGGGCTTCAAGTTCTGCCTTGGCCACCCGTGGGAATTCATGGGTATCGCCAAGGCCATGCTGGCTACCGGCATCGTCCCGGACTTCATTGTCGTCGACGGCAAGGAAGGCGGCACCGGCGCCGCGCCACGGGAGTTCAGCGACAACATCGGCGTGCCGATGCGCGAAGGGCTGATGTTCGTGCACAACACCCTGGTGGGCCTGAACCTGCGCGACAAGATTCGCATTGGTGCCGGCGGCAAGATCGTCAGCGCCTTCGACATTGCCAGCGTGCTGGCCATTGGCGCCGACTGGGTCAACTCGGCCCGCGGCTTCATGTTCGCCATCGGCTGCATCCAGTCGCAAAGCTGCCACACCAACAAATGCCCGACCGGCGTGGCGACCCAGGATCCGTTACGCCAACGCGCCCTGGTGGTGCCGGAAAAGGCCGACAGGGTTTACAGCTTCCATCGCAACACCCTGCATGCCCTGGCCGAAATGCTGGCTGCTGCCGGCCTGGATCACCCGGCCGAGCTCAAGCCCAAGCACCTGGTGCGGCGCATCAGCGCCAGCGAGATCCGCCTGTTTTCGCAGTTGCATGTGTTCCTCAAGCCCGGTGAGTTGCTCAGCGGCTCGATCGACAGTGAATTCTATGCACGGATGTGGCGCATGGCCCGCAGCGACAGCTTCGAGCCGGAGAGCGGCGAGGTGCAGGCGATCAAACCTGCGGTGCGGCGAAAACAAACAACCCCGGCCTAGGCCGGGGTTGCTGGAGACACCAGACAGCTATCAGAGGATGCTGATCGGGTACTCGACGAACACGCGAACTTCGTTGCCGTCGTCGTTGTAGCCGTTCTGACGAACGCTTTCGGAGGTACGCAGGAACGAGCTACGCAGTTTGACGGACAGGTCCTTGGCCGGGCCTTCCTGAACCACGTACTTGAACTGGTTGAAGATTTCGCGCTCTTTACCTTCGCCGAAGCCGTGGGTGTTGATGTTGTCACCACGCACGTAGGCCACTTTGTAGGTCAGGCCCGGTACGCCAAAGGCGCCGAAGTCCAGGCCGTAGCCCAGCTGCCAGGAACGCTCGTCTTCAGCGTTGAAGTCGGACCAGTAGGAGTTGGCCAGGTAGATGGTCGAACCACCGTCACCCACGCCACCGGCGTTCTGGTAGAAGCCGTACTGATAACCGGTGTCGCCAGTGCTGCGCTGGTGGGCGATGGTGATCGAGTGCGGGCCGAAGGCGTAGGTAGCCGCCAGGCTCCAGATGGTGTTGGAGTCACCGGTCAGGTCGGCGGCAGCGACGTACTTCTTGTCGATGTCCGACTTGTAGCCGTTGAAGTCCAGGGTCAGCGACTGGTCGTCGGCGATCGGGTGAACGTAGTTCACGCCCAGGTAGTGCTTCTTCAGCACGTCTTCGACGTCGGAGGTGTACAGCGAAGCCGAGAGGTTTTCGCTGAACTTGTAGCTGCCGCCGAATACGTTAATCGACTTCAGGCCACCGCTGTCACGGCCTTCAGCACTTTTACGGGCTTCCTGGGTGAAACGACCGGCGTTCAGTTCCAGGCCCTTGATCTCCTTGGAGGTGATCAGGGTACCGGTGTAGCTTTCTGGCAGCAGGCGACCGTCGTCGTACTGCAGCACTGGCAGCTCAGGCATCTGGTCACCGTACTTCAGTACAGTGTTGGAGATGCGGAACTTGATTGCTGCGCCACCACGGGCCAGGTTGTGCGGGGAGTTCTGCTGGTTGGTCGGCGAGTCGCCGTCCGCCGGCTTGAAGAAGTCGATACCGCCACCGCCGTTGCGGCCTTTACCACCGTCCAGACGCACTGCGTACAGGCCGAAGGCGTCGACACCGACACCAACGGTGCCCTGGGTGTAGCCGGAGGAGAACTTGCCGATGAAGGCCTGGCCCCACTCGCTCTGGTCGTTGGTATGGTGCTTCTTGTCACGATTGATGAAGGCATTGCGCAGCAGAACGCTGGCTTTGCTGTCTTCTACGAAGCCCTTGGCCTCGGCCTGGTCATTGGCCATAGCCTGAGTCGCGGCCATAAGCCCCAGCGCGACCAGACTGATCCTGGTTTTCAACATTTTATTTTCCTTATTACTTAGTCAAAGACGCTCTGCGACCAAACGCCAAAAACCACGCCCCCTGCGTGGGTTGACGCTCACGGGTCTGAAAATAAAAAGCCCGCCTGCGAGTGTTCGCAGCGGGCCTTTTTTTCTGGACTCTTGGCCGATGGGCCTACAGGCGTTGACCGAATCCTATCCGTGTGCGGATCAGCATGTCAAAAATTCGTGAAAAGTAAGTGTTTCTGCTTACAGATCGCAGCCATCCGCAGCACAGAACGCCGCGTTTGCGGCATCTTTCTCCGCGCTCAGATAGAACTCCCTGTCCAGCCAATGCACGAAGGCCTCAGGCTTGCCGAGGAAAGGACCGATGTCGATGACCTGCAGCCGCCCTTCGCGTTCCAGCACCAGGGTTGGATAGCCCTGGCCACCGACGCTGGCCATGAACGCACGACTGGTGCGCATATGACTCTGGGTATCCACATCGCGCAATGCACTGGCAAAGGCGGGTGCAGGCAGGCCCATCTCGGCGGCGATGGCCTTGAGCACGCCATCATCGGCAATCCGCCGGCCTTCGACGTAGTGCGCACGCTGCAAGCGCGCCAGCAACTCCAGGCCACGCCCGGCGAGCTGCTCTGCTGCCAGGATCGCCGCTATGGGTGGCTGTGAATCGAAGACGGCGTCGTTGTCACGCAACAGGCCCTCGAAGTAGTCCTGGCCGAAGGGCTGCCCGGTGTACTCGGCAATACGCCGGTCATGGGGCATGACGAAGTCGCGCAACTGCGCCGAGACCTTCTGGCGATTGGCTCCGGCCATCATCCCGCCACCGTGCAGCACAACCGGCATCAGCCCGCTGGCCGCATTGATCAACGGCTCGGCGCCGTAGCACCAGCCGCACAGCGGATCGAACACATAGTGAAGGGTGGTTTGTACCGGCATGAGCGCCTCCTGAAAAAATGATGACGTCAGGTTAGGCCGGATGAAGGTTGCGAAAAACGCTGCACGGGTTACAGCTTTGTTGCGAAAAACAGTACAAATTCACCGCTAAAACTAAAGGCTGATAGACAGAAATATTTTGAAACAAACAGCTCGTCGATAGATCCAGAAACAATTAACGTTAGTAAATGGCAAGCATTATCATTCGCGCAAAATTTCTTCACTCTAATAAATACCCGGATGTCCGTCATGCTTGCCCCCTGCCGCCTCTCTCCCCTGACCCTGGGCCTGTCGCTGTTTTTCAGCTCAGGGCTGGTCACTGCTGCCACCACCACGTTGCCCGAAGTCTCGGTTACCGCCGAGTCTGACCGTGAACGCGATGACCCACGGGTACGTGAAGTCAGCACCGCAACCCGTACCGCCACGCCCGCCCGCTACGTGCCGCAGGCTATCGATTCGGTGAAGACCAGCAACGTGCTGGATTACGGCAGCAACGACCTTGGCAAAGCCCTGAGCGGCATCCCCAACGTCAGCAGCGGCGCCGATACGCGCTTTGACAGCGTGCGCATCCGTGGCTTCGATGCCAGCAACGACTTCTACCTCGACGGTATCCGCGACGACAGCCAATACGTGCGCGACCTGCACAATATCGAGCGGGTCGAGGTGCTCAAGGGCCCTGCCGCGGTGCTCTATGGCCGTGGCAGCCAGGGCGGGATCGTCAACCGGGTGAGCAAGATGCCGGAAGCCGGCCGCCGTTCCAGCATCGAGGCCCAGGGCGGCAGCGAGGACCTGCGCAGCCTGTATGCCGACCTCAGCGCCGACCCGAGCGACAACATCAGCCTGCGCCTGAACATGGGCAACCAGGACAACAACAGTTTCCGCGACGGCATCGACGGCAGCCGCCAGCTGTTCGCACCCTCGATGAGCTGGCAGCTGACCCCGCAGCTGAACTGGCTGGTGCAATACGAGTACAGCCGCTACAACCGTACCCCCGATCGCGGCATCCCCAGCGTCAACGGCCGCCCGGCCGACGTTGGTCGCGACACCACCTACGGCGATACCCAGCGCGACTTCATCGACGACAAGGCGCAATCGCTGCGCTCGCGCCTGAACTACCAGCTCAACGACACCTGGCAAGTGCGCCACACCCTGGGCCTGTTCAAGCTCAACAGCGATTTCGACAACACTTACCTGACCGGCTACAACGCCACCACCAACCAGGTTACCCGCCAGCGCTGGCAGCAGGACCTGAACACCCGCAACCTGTTCAACAACCTGGAACTGGAAGGCAATTTCGACACCTTCGGCCTGCAGCACACCCTGCTCACCGGCCTTGAGTTCGGTAACCAGCGCCGCGATCCGATCCTCTACACTGCAGCGACTTCCGGCGCAGGCGCTCGCCCGGTGCCGGGCCTGGACCTGAACAACCCCAACCGTAACCTGCAGCACAACGGCACCATGGTGGTCTCCAGCAACAACCACACCGTGGTCGACAGCCGCGGCCTGTACCTTCAGGACCAACTGCGCCTGAATGATCAGTGGCAAGTGCTGGCCGGGGTGCGTTTCGACCAGTTCGAAGTGCAAACCACCAACAAGGTCCGCGGTATCTCCGAGAAGCAGGACAGCAACAGCACCAGCCCGCGTCTGGGCGTGGTCTATTCGCCGTGGAAGGAACACTCCTTCTATGCCTCCTGGAGCAAGACCTTCTCGCCAGTCGGCGGCGGCCTGATCGGCATTACCCCGGGTGCGGCCGGCAATACCAACGAAACCAGCCCGGAACAGACCCGGCAGAAAGAAGTCGGGGTCAAGAGCGACTGGTTCGACGAACGCCTGAGCACCACCCTGGCGGTTTATGAGCTGGAGCTCTACAACCGCCGCACCAGCGACCCGAACAACCCGGGCATCACCTTGCTCAGCGGCCTGCAGCGCTCACGCGGCGTCGAGCTGACCGCCACCGGCAACATCGTTGGCAACTGGTACGTACGCGGCGGTATCGGTATCCAGGATGCAACCATCGTCGAGGACAACAACGGCCAGGAAGGCAACCGCGTGAGCAACGTTGCCAAGCGCAACGCCAGCCTGTTCGTTACCTGGAAACCGGAAATGGGCTGGTACGGCGAAACCGGCCTGACCCTGGTCGGCGAGCGCTATGCCGACAACCAGAACACCGCCGTGCTGCCCGGCTATGGCCGTTGGGACGCGCTGGCAGGCTTTCGTACCAAGGACTGGGACCTGCGCGCGGCGCTCAACAACATTACCGACAAAACCTACTACAGCTCGGCCACCAGCGCCGCGCAGATCCAGTTTGGCGACCGGCGCAGCCTGATCGTGACCGGCACCTACAGCTTCTAAACACCAGGCAATAAAAAAAGGGCGGCATTGTTCAGGCAATGCCGCCCTTTTCATTGTTGCTGCCGAACCCTCTAGCGGCTGCCATCACCCAGCAACGCTTCCAGCTCTGCCTCGCTCAGCAGGCCTGCCGGATAACGCGCCAGCAACGAGCGACGCTGATCGGCCTTCCTGACCCGGTTTGCTCCATGGTGTTTCAACCACTGCGCCACGCGCTGGAGGGACTCGTGATTCACCGCTGATGGGGGCGAAGCCGGCTCACTTGCTGCATTCATTTCGACACGTACTCCCTGGGGCCGTGAGCGGCTAACCTACTCAAACTTTGTGACAGAACCATGCTGGTCTATCTGTTTGAAATACAATGCAAAACAAATACAAGAGGTGTGCCAGAAGACTATGCCGGTCGTCGTCCACGCATAAAAAAGCCCGTCAATCGACGGGCTGTTTTCTTAGTGCACTTCAGCCTTTGGCTGGCGCCGGTTGTTGCTGTGTCAGGCAATGGATGTTGCCGCCGCCCAGGAGCATCTCGCGCCCGGGGATCATGACCACTTCATGGTCAGGGAACACCCGCGCCAGAATCGCTCTAGCCTCGGCATCTGCCGGGTCGTCGAAGCTCGGGGCGATGATGCCGCCGTTGACGATCAGGAAGTTGACGTAGGAGCCAGCCAGGCGCACCGACGGGTTGCGCTCCTGGCTGCCGGCCACCGGATCGACCCCGGCGCACTCTTCTTCAGTGGCGAACAGCGGCCCCGGAATCGGCATCTTGTGCACGGTGAAGGCGCGACCTTTGGCGTCACGGCTGTTTTCCAGCACCTCAAGTGCGCTATGGCAGCGTGCATAGTTGGGGTCTTGCGGATCATCGGTCCAGGCCAGTAACACTTCGCCCGGGCGGACGTAACAACAGAAGTTGTCGACGTGGCCGTCGGTTTCGTCGTTGTACAGACCATCGGGCAGCCAGATGATGCTGTCCACGGCCAGGTGGTCACGCAGGATGGCTTCGATCTGCTCGCGGTTCAGGTGCGGGTTGCGGTTGTGGTTGAGCAGGCATTCTTCAGTGGTGATCAGGGTGCCTTCACCATCGACATGGATCGAGCCGCCTTCGAGCACGAAGCCTTCGGTGTGGTAGCGCTGGCAGCGCTCCATCTCCAGCACCTTGCTGGCCAGTTGCTCGTCGCGGTTCCACGGCGCGTACAGGCCACCCTCGAAGCCGCCCCAGGCATTGAAACCCCAGTCGACGCCGCGTACTTCACCGCTGTCGTTGATGACGAAGGTCGGGCCGGTATCACGCACCCAGGCGTCGTCGTTGCTGATTTCCACCACGCGGATGTTCGGCAGGTCCAGGCGCGCCCGGGCGTTGTCGTACTGCGCGGCCGAGACGGCAACGGTCACCGGCTCGAAACGGGCGATGGCCTTGGCCAGGGTCACGTGGGCAGCCTGTACCGGCTTGCCACCCAGGCGCCAGTTGTCCGGGCGCTCGGGCCAGACCATCCAGACCTGGGTTTGTGGCGCCCATTCGGCAGGCATGTGGAAGCCGTCGGCGCGCGGGGTACTGGTAAGCGTTTTCATAGAGGATCCTTGCTGAACTTTCAGGATTGCAGCGCGCCGTCGAGGGTCTTCAGCGGGCCGTACAGATTCGGACGACGGTCGCGGAAAGTACCCCAGGCACTGCGGGTGTGCTCAAGTTTATCGAGGTCGAAAGTATGCACCAGCACACCCTCCTCGGTCTCGTTCAGCGCCTGAACCTTCTCGCCGTACTGGTCGGCGATGAAGGAGGAGCCGTAGAAGGTGATGTCGTAGCCGTCCTGTTGTTCGCGGCCGATACGGTTACTGGCCACCAGCGGCATCAGGTTGGCACCGGCATGACCTTGCTGCACACGCTGCCAGTGGTCGCGCGAGCAGATGCTCTGGTCGTGCGGCTCGCTACCGATGGCGGTCGGGTAGAACAGCACCTCGGCGCCGAGCAGGGCCATGCTGCGTGCGCACTCGGGGAACCACTGGTCCCAGCAGATGCCGACGCCGATTTTCGCGTAGCGGGTCTGCCAGACCTTGAAGCCGGTGTCGCCCGGGTTGAAGTAGTACTTTTCGTGGTAGCCGGGGCCATCCGGAATGTGGGTCTTGCGGTACACACCGAGGTTGCTGCCGTCGGCATCGATGATCGCGATGCTGTTGAAACGCGCACGCCCGGCCAGCTCGTAGAAGCTGATCGGCAGCACCACCTGCAGCTCTTTGGCGAGCTTCTGGAAATGACCTATGGCGGCGTTGGTTTCAACCGCTGTGGCCAGTTGCAAGTAGTCCGGATTGGGCTTCTGGCAGAAGTACGGGGTTTCGAACAGTTCCTGGATCAGGATGATCTGCGCGCCCTTGGCAGCCGCTTCGCGGACCAGCCGTTCGGCGGTTTCCAGGTTGCCCTGGCGGTCCCAGGAGCAGGCCATCTGGGTGGCGGCAACAGTGACAGTGCGGCTCATGCATTCCTCCTCGGCAGGTGCTCGGGCCAACAAGGCCAGGCCACCCTGGTGATAATGGAGGCATTTATATCCGATAAATATCGGCTTTAAAAGTGACAAATAGAAAATATCAGGCGTAAAAAAGCCGGTTAATTCGATAACAATCGGATTAACCGGCTTTAGCTCAAGGGTTACAGGTCTTCCGACAGTACCCGGTCGATGCTGTCGACGAAGAAGTCCACGCTCGCGCGGGTGGTGCACATCGGCGGCTTGATCTTGAGGATGTTGAGGTAATCGCCCGTAGGCTGCATGAAGATACCCAGGTCACGCAGGCGGTTGCACAGCAGGGTAGTCTCGGCACTGGCCGGCTCCAGGCTCTGGCGGTCACGCACCAGTTCCAACCCCAGGTAGAAGCCGGAGCCGTGCACGGCACCCGCCAGCGGATGTTTATCGACCAATTGTTGCAGCCGTGACTTGAAGTAGCCGCCGACTTCCCGGGCGTTGTCCCATAGCCCTTCTTCTTCCATGACATCAAGCACGGCCATGCCGATTCGGCAACTGACCGGGCTGCCGCCGGCGGAGGAGAAGAAATAGCCCTCGGCTTCCAGCGCCTCGGCAATCTCGCGGCGGGTGATGACCGCGCCCAGTGGCTGGCCGTTGCCCATGCCCTTGGCCATGGTGATGATGTCCGGCACCACGCCCTGCTCTTCAAAACCCCAAAACCAGGTGCCCAGCCGGCCATAGCCGACCTGCACTTCGTCGGCGATGCATACCCCGCCCGCCGCCCGCACCTTGGCATAGGCTTGCTGCAGGTAACCCGCAGGCAACGAGATGCCGCCGGCATTGCCGTACACCGGCTCGCAGATGAACCCGGCCAGTTGCCGCTGCTCGCCAGCCAGCGCGTCGAGCTTGGCATCGACGTCGCGCAGATAGTCGGCGGCGCTCTCGGCGCCACGGTAGGCGCCGCGATAGGTGTTGGGCGCGATCACCGGGTGAACCCAGTCCGGCCGGGTGCTCAAGGCCTGGGGGTTGTCGGCGATGGAGGTGGAAATCGCATCGGTGGCCACCGACCAGCCGTGATAGGCCTCAAGTACGCTCAGCAGGTCACGCCCACCGCTGTAGGCCCAGGCCAGGCGGATCGCCAGGTCATTGGCCTCGGTGCCACTGTTGACCAGAAACACCCGGTCCATGCCGCTCGGTGCCAGGGCCAGCAAGCGCTCGGAGAATTCGGCGATGGCGGCATAATGAAAACGCGAGTTGGTATTGAGCAACGACCATTGCCGCGCCGACTCGGCGACCATGCGCGGGTGCCCGTGGCCGAGCACCGCAACGTTGTTGAGCATGTCCAGGTAGGCCCGCCCCTGCATGTCGAACAAGTAGTTGCGCCAGCCGCGCTCGATATGCGGCGGCTGCTGGTAATAGTGTTTTTGCGAGCGGGCGAAACTGGCATCGCGCCGAGCCAGCAAAGCCTGGGCATCGACCAGCGGTTCGGCGTCGCAGGCAAAGCCGAGGATGGCTTGCGGCGAGGGGCACAATGCCTGCCAGGCCTGGGCCCGCGAAGGCACGACAAAAGCTGGTGGATACAAGCCGGCCACCCGGCATAACTGGACCGTCAACACTGCGCCAGTGGCGCCCAGAGACTGTCCGATGGCCAATGCCTGCCCGTCGGCCGGCGTCTGATCCAGCCCGTGCAACCACAGGCTGCATTCACGGCCCTCAAGGCAGCCGCTGTCTTCGCCATATTGGTGCCAGGTCCCGGCCCAAGGTGCCTGGAGCACCGTGGCGCAAGGCAGATGCAGTTCGACATGCAGGGCGAACGTCGCAGGTTCCGCGGGATTGTCGATGTGGGTCTGCGACAGACGATACTGCCCATACAGGCTGCTGGCAGCGCCTGAAGCACTGGCCTGCTGCGCCAGCAAGCGCTGGTCAATGCCGGCTTGCTCCCAGTTGCCGGCCTGGTAATGCTCACTGAGCACACCAAGATCCACGCCAATCACCTGGGCAGCCACCGGGTTCGGCAGGAGGGGCGCCGAGCCTTCCAGCGCCAGCGCAGGCAGCTCATGCCCGCTCGACTGCAGAATCGCCGCCTGCATCAGTTCGAACGGCACACTGGTAGCGACGTCGAAAATTTCCCACTCATGGGCCAGATTGTCCCGGCTATAGCTGTTGCCCGGGTCGACGCTCAGTTGTTGCTCGCTGCTTAGCACCAGCACCGCAGCGCGGGCCACCACCAATGGCCACAAGGCGTTGAGTTCGGCGGCGCTCAGCGGGTTGAGCGCATGATAAGCCTCGATCGCCGGCAAGATGCGCAGGGGATCGCCTTCGGCGTGGTGCAGCAACGCCGCGCAGGTGACCGAGAGGTCGGCAATGCGCCAGGTGTGCATCAGGTCGCCGAAATCGATGACCCCCTGCAGTTGCCACTGGCGCTGCTCATCGCGCGCCCATACGGCGTTGTCATCGGTGATGTCCAGGTGCACGGCTTGCGATGGCAGATCGTTGATCAACGGCTGCAGATGTTCCCAGGCCTGATCTGCGGCGGCTTTTACCCTGGCTTGCTGCGGGTTGTTATCCAGTATCGGCAACAGGTGATCGATCAACGCCTGGGCATGGCGCGGATCCCACTGCAATGTGCGCTCAAGGCCCGGGTGGGTGAAACTGGCCAGAGCCTGGTCGACCCGCGCGCACAGGCGGCCGAGCTCAGCTACCAGGCGCGGCTCCATGTGCTTGATGCGGGTCAGTGACTGGCCTTCTATATAGTCGAGCAAGCGCACGCGTAGCGGTTGGCCGTCGACAGTCACCGTCAACAGTTGCTCACCGGATCGGGCAGCCTGCACCGCAGGCACTGGCAGCCCCTGATCGCGCAGGAAGCCGAGGGCGGCATGCTGGGCTTGCAGTTCCTGCTCGGCATAGGCGCCATGGCAAACCTTCAGCACGTAGCGCCCATGGTCCGAATCGATAAGAAAATTCAGGTCTTGCTGGCTGCCCAATGCCTGCAATGAGCCGCTCAGGCCAAAGTGTTCCCGCAACAGGGTTGCGGCCTGCTGTTCACTGACTTCAGGGCATGGCTGGCTGGAGCGATGGATCAGGGTACTGAGCGACATGGGCAGGGGACCTCATTTTTTTTGTTGCCTATATCGCCACTGCTTGTGCCGGTTGGCAAGAATAACGGCTAAAATTGCGCAACATTTGCTCAGTTTCATCGAGCAGCCCGGGTAAGAAGGACTGTTCGGCGCTTTTTGCTTGCGCCTGCCTGCACCCGGCCACAAGCTGTGCACCCTAAGTTCAATGTCAGTTACGGAAGAAAGGCAGTCCGACATGCGAATTCTTATCACCGGCGGGGCCGGCTTTATCGGCTCGGCGCTGGTGCGTCACCTGATCACCAATACCGAGCACGAAGTGCTCAACCTCGACAAACTGACCTATGCAGGCAATCTGGAATCGCTGACCAGTATCGCGACCGACACCCGCTATGAGTTCGTCCAGGCGGATATCGTCGATCAGGCCACCGTTAGCGCTGTGCTTGAGCGCTTCAAGCCCCACGCAATCATGCACCTGGCGGCAGAGTCGCATGTCGACCGCTCGATTGACGGCCCTTCGGACTTCATCCAGACCAATATCGTCGGCACCTACAGCCTGCTCGAGGCAACTCGCGCCTACTGGCTGAGCCTGCCGGCCGATGAGCGCACGGCGTTCCGTTTCCATCACATTTCCACCGACGAAGTGTATGGCGACCTGCATGGCGTCGATGACCTGTTCACCGAAACCACGCCTTACGCACCAAGCTCGCCCTACTCCGCCAGCAAGGCTGCGTCCGACCACCTGGTCCGCGCCTGGCAGCGCACCTATGGCCTGCCGGTACTGATCACCAACTGCTCGAACAACTACGGCCCATTCCACTTCCCGGAAAAACTCATTCCGCTGGTGATCCTCAATGCCCTGGCAGGCAAGCCGTTGCCTGTGTATGGCAACGGCCTGCAGGTGCGTGACTGGCTGTTCGTCGAAGACCATGCCCGCGCCCTGCTCAAGGTGGTAACCGAAGGCGAAGTTGGCGAGACCTACAACATTGGCGGCCACAACGAGCAGAAGAACATCGACGTCGTACGCGGCATCTGTGCCCTGCTCGAAGAGCTGGCGCCACAACGTCCGGCTGGCATTGCCAACTACGCCGACCTGATCACCTACGTTCAGGATCGCCCTGGCCACGACCAGCGCTACGCGATCGATGCCAGCAAGATCGAGCGTGAACTGGGCTGGGTTCCCGAAGAAACCTTCGAAACCGGCCTGCGCAAGACCGTACAGTGGTACCTGGACAACCTGCAATGGTGCCAGCGGGTACAAGACGGCAGTTATCAAGGCCAGCGCCTGGGCGCCAGCGAATTCAAGGATCTGATTGCATGACCAAAGGTATCGTCCTGGCGGGCGGCTCCGGCACCCGCCTGCACCCCATCACCCTGGGTGTTTCCAAGCAACTGCTGCCGATCTACGACAAACCGATGATCTACTACCCGATCTCGGTACTGATGCTGGCCGGTATTCGCGAAATCCTGCTGATCTCCACCCCGCAGGATCTTCCGCACTACAAGCAACTGCTGGGTGATGGCAGCCAGTTCGGTATCGAAATGAGCTATGCCGAGCAGCCCTCTCCGGACGGCCTGGCGCAGGCCTTCCTGATCGGCGAAGAGTTCATCGGCAACGATTCGGTCTGCCTGATCCTGGGCGACAACATTTTCCACGGTCAGGGCTTCACTCCGCAGTTGCGCAAGGCAGCCCAGCAGGGTGCCGGTGCCACCGTGTTCGGCTACTGGGTCAAGGACCCGGAGCGTTTCGGCGTCGTCGAATTCGACGATGAAGGCCGCGCCCTTTCCATCGAAGAGAAACCGGCACAACCCAAGTCCAGTTACGCAGTGACAGGCCTGTATTTCTACGATAACGACGTGGTCGAGATCGCCAAGGCGGTCAAACCTTCGCCACGCGGCGAGCTGGAAATCACCGACATCAACAACGCCTATCTCAAGCGCGGCGACCTCAATGTCCAGTTGCTCGGGCGCGGTTTCGCCTGGCTGGACACCGGCACCCACGACAGTCTCCTGGAAGCATCGCAATACGTGCAGACCATCGAACACCGTCAGGGCCTCAAGGTCGCCTGCCTTGAAGAAATCGCGTACCAGCAGGGCTGGATCGATGAAGCGCATCTGCTGGAGCGAGGCAAGATGTTCGGCAAGACCGGCTACGGTCAGTACCTGTTCGGTCTCGTAGGGAAACGTTAATGAAAGTAACAGCCAGCGCGCTGCCTGATGTTCTTGTGATCGAGCCGAAGGTCTTCGGTGATGAACGAGGCTTTTTCTTCGAGAGCTTCAATGAGCGCTCGTTCCAGGAAGCAACAGGCATCGATGCCCACTTTGTTCAGGACAATCATTCCGGCTCACAAAAAAATGTGCTGCGCGGTTTGCATTACCAGGTTGAACATACCCAGGACAAGCTTGTGCGGGTAACTGCAGGCGAAGTGCTGGATGTGGCCGTCGATATCCGCCGCCACTCACCGACCTTTGGCCGTTGGGTCAGTGTCAGGCTTTCGGCCCAGAACAATCGCCAGTTGTGGATTCCCAAGGGCTTTGCCCATGGTTTTCTGGTGCTGAGCGACTTCGCCGAGTTTCTCTACAAGACCACTGACTACTATGTGCCGTCTGCCGAGCGCTGCATCCGCTGGGATGACCCGGACCTGGCGATCGACTGGGAACTTGAAAGCGCACCGGTGCTTTCAGCCAAGGACCAGGTCGGCAAGTTCCTGCATGAGGCAGACCTGTTCCCGTGAAGCACAGCCAACCGCGCATCCTTATCGCCGGCCGCAACGGCCAGGTTTCCCAGGCGCTGCAACAGCAGCTGGGCGACCTGGCGCAGTTGCAGGTGCTGGGCAGTGATCAGCTCAACCTCGCGCATCCCGAAACCATCCGTGGCCAGGTGCAGCAGCTCAAGCCCGACCTGATCATCAACGCCGCGGCCCACACTGCGGTGGATCAGGCCGAAAGCGAGCCGGATCTGGCCTTTGCGATCAACGCTCAGGCCCCTGGCATTTTTGCCGAGGAAGCCGCGAAGCTTGGCATCCCGCTGATCCACTACTCCACCGACTACGTGTTCGATGGCAGCAAGGCCACCCCTTACACGGAGGACGACGAGCCCAACCCGCTCGGCGTCTACGGACGCAGCAAGCTGGCCGGCGAACAGGCGATTGCCGCGGTAGGTGGCCAGCATCTGATCCTGCGTACCAGCTGGGTGTACTCACGCCACGGACGCAACTTCCTGCTGACCATGCAGCGCCTGCTGCAGGAAAAGCCCGAGCTGCGCATCGTCGCCGACCAGATCGGCGCGCCGACCTGGGCGGGCACCATCGCCCACAGCACCCGTGCCCTGATCGAACGCTGGCAGACTGGCCAGGCCGGTGCCTGGGGTGTCTATCACCTGACCGCGCAAGGGGAGACCTCGTGGTTCGGTTTTGCCCAGGCCATTGGCGAGCAACTCAAGGTTCAAGGCCTGTCCTGCGCCAAGCTGTTGCCAATCGCCTCCAGCGACTATCCGACCCCGGCTCGCCGCCCGCTGAACTCGCGCCTCGATTGCAGCCGCCTGCAACGTGAGTGGCACGTCAGCCAGCCGCACTGGCAGCAGGCGCTGATCGACTGCCTGAAGTAGCGCATAATGCGCCAGATCATTCTGGCGCAGTTGCGATGAACATAACTCCACCCGTACCCCGCCGCCCTCGCTGGCGCAGCCTGGCCATCCTCGCCGTGTGCCTGGCACCCTTGCTGTGGCCGTTGCAGCACCTCGCCGAGCGCTACTACCAGGACGAACTGGCCGGACAGAACCGCCAGACCCTCGACCTCTACGTCGCCAACCTGCTCGGCACCCTGCACCGTTACGAAACCCTGCCGCAGATCCTCGGCGACCTGCCGGCCCTGCGCGCAGTGCTGGCCGACCCGCTGCGCCTGGAAACCCTGACCAACGCCAACCGCCTGCTCAAGGACATCGCCACCCAGACCGGCGCCGAAGTCATGTACCTGATGGACGCCAACGGCAACACCCTGGCGGCCTCCAACTGGGACAAGCACGACAGTTTCATCGGCCGCAACTTTGCCTTCCGCCCTTATTTCAGCGAAGCCATTGCCGGGCGCCTGGGGCGCTTCTTCGGCCAGGGCACTACCTCGGCCAAGCGTGGTTACTTCTTCGCCGCCGCGGTGCGCGACCGCGATCAGGTGATCGGCGCGCTGGTGGTCAAGGTCGATCTCGACCATACCGAAACCCTCTGGGGCAAGACCCCGGAGCAGCTGCTGCTGACCGACCACAACGGCGTGGTGATCCTGACCTCGCGCCCCGACTGGCGCTTCCGTGCCACCCGGCCATTGAGCGACGCCGAGCGCGAAGCCATCGTTGCCATCCAGCCCTACCCGACCCAGTCACCCAAGCCGCTGACCCTCGACCCCAAGGCCTGGCTGACCCAGACCCAGGCCATCGACGAGACCGGCTGGCAGGTCAGCATCCTCGCCCCGCGCACGCTGATCGACCGCTCGGTACGCACGGTGGTGGCCATCGGCGGCGCCGCCTTGCTGGTAGTAATGCTGCTGCTTGGCCTGATCATGCAGCGGCGCCGCCACTACATGGACCGCATCGACTTTGAAGCCCACGGCCGCCAGGAGCTGGAAAAGCGTGTGATCGAGCGCACTGCCGACCTCGAAGGCCTCAACAGCCGCCTCAAGGAAGAAGTGCTGGAACGCGAACAGGCCCAGCAAGAACTGGTGCGCGCCCAGGACGAGCTGGTGCAGGCCGGCAAGTTGTCGGTACTGGGCACCATGTCGGCAAGCATCAGCCACGAACTCAACCAGCCGCTGGCGGCGATCCGCAGCTATGCCGAGAACGCCGAGATCCTCCTCGATCACCAGCGCACCGACGATGCCCGCAGCAACCTTAAGCTGATCAGCGAACTGACCGGGCGCATGGCCTCGATCATCGCCCATCTGCGTGCCTTCGCCCGCCGCGACCGCCACGCCCCGGAAAGCGTGGCCCTGCAGCCGGCGCTGGACGATGCACTGGCGCTGCTGGCCAAGCGTCGGCGGGCAATGGCCGTGGAACTGGTGCGCGACCTGCCAGAGGCAACCCTGTGGGTCCAGGCCGGCGAAACCCGCTTGCGCCAGGTGCTCGGCAACCTGCTGGCCAACGCCCTCGACGCGCTGACCGAAAAAGCCAACCCACGCAAACTCTGGCTCAGTGCCGAACAGCGCGATGGCAACGTCTACCTGTACATACGCGACAACGGTCCGGGCTTCAGCAGCCAGGCCCTGGCCCGCGCCCGCGAGCCGTTTTTCACCACCAAGACGCGCACCCAGGGCCTTGGCCTGGGCCTGGCAATCTGCGATACCTTGATGCGGGCGCTGGGCGGAGAGCTGCTGCTGGGCAACCACCCGGAAGGCGGCGCCCTGCTTACCCTGCAACTGCGCATCGCCAAGCCCGGCGCCACCCTACCCACTTCGGAGGACCCATCGGCATGACGACCGAGCCGCTCATCGACAGCCGCACGCAGGTGATCCTGGTCGACGACGACCCGCACCTGCGCCAGGCGCTGAGCCAGACCCTCGACCTCGCCGGGCTGAAGATCCTGCCCCTGAGCGACGCCCAGGGCCTGGCCGGGCGCATCGAGCGCGACTGGCCGGGCGTGGTGGTCAGCGATATCCGCATGCCTGGCATCGACGGCCTCGAGTTGCTGCAGCAACTGCACGCCCAAGACCCGGAGCTGCCGGTGCTGCTGATCACCGGCCACGGCGACGTGCCGCTGGCGGTGCAGGCCATGCGTGCCGGCGCCTACGACTTTCTGGAGAAACCCTTCGCCAGCGATGCCCTGCTCGACAGTGTGCGCCGCGCCCTGGCCCTGCGCCGCCTGGTGCTGGACAACCGCAGCCTGCGCCTGGCCCTGAGCGATCGCCAGGAGTTGAGCACGCGCCTGGTCGGTCACTCGGCGCCGATGCTGCGCCTGCGCGAGCAAATTGGCGCATTGGCCGGCACCCGCGCCGATGTGCTGATCCTTGGCGAAACCGGCGCCGGCAAAGAGGTGGTGGCCCGCGCCCTGCACGACCTGTCGAGCCGCCGCGACGGCCCGTTCGTGGCCATCAACGCCGGCGCCCTGGCCGAATCGGTGGTCGAGAGCGAGCTGTTCGGCCACGAGCCAGGGGCTTTCACCGGCGCGCAGAAGCGTCGCATCGGCAAATTCGAATTCGCCAACGGCGGCACGTTGTTCCTCGATGAAATCGAAAGCATGAGCCTGGATGTCCAGGTCAAGCTGCTGCGCCTGCTGCAGGAGCGTGTAGTCGAGCGCCTGGGCGGCAACCAGTTGATCCCGCTGGATATCCGCATCATTGCCGCAACCAAGGAAGACCTGCGCCAGGCCGCTGACCAGGGGCGCTTTCGCGCCGACCTGTATTACCGCTTGAACGTCGCACCACTGCGCATTCCGCCGCTGCGCGAGCGCGGCGAAGACATCCTGGTGCTGTTCCAACACTTTGCCCACGCCGCCGGCGAGCGCCACGGCCTGCCAGTGCCGGCATTGCAACCGGCGCAACGGGCGTTGCTGCTGCGCCATGAATGGCCGGGCAACGTCCGTGAGCTGCAAAACGCTGCCGAGCGCTTCGCCCTGGGCCTGGAACTGGCCCTGGACGGTGACCTGCCGCCTGCGGCCGACGGTCCCGTGGCCAGCATCGGCAGCGGCAACCTCAGCGAACAGGTCGAGCAGTTCGAACGCTCGCTGATCGCCGCGGAACTAGCGCGCTCGCACAGTTCGCTACGCAGCCTGGCCGAGGCCCTCGGCATCCCGCGCAAGACCCTGCACGACAAGCTGCGTAAACACGGCCTGAGCTTCGGCGACAACCATCACAGCGATGACCTGGAGGACAACCGTCCATGAGCACGGACAGCCACTACCTCGAATCGGTACTGCACAGCGACATCCCGCTGACCCGGCAAATGGGCCTGCAGGTGCTCGACTGGCAGCAACATTGCCTGCGCCTGCAGCTACCGCTGGAGGCCAACGTCAACCACAAGAGCACCATGTTCGGCGGCAGCCTGTACTGCGCGGCGGTGCTGGTCGGTTGGGGCTGGCTGCACCTGAGGCTGCGCGAAGCAGGGGTCGATGACGGGCATATCGTCATCCAGGAAGGCCAGATCAGCTATCCGCTGCCGGTCACCGGCGCAGCCATCGCCACCTGCGCGGCACCGGAGGAGAAGGTCTGGGAGCGTTTCATCGCCACCTATCAGCGCCGGGGCCGGGCGCGGCTGAACCTGCACACCCAGGTCAGCAATGCCGGCAGCAGCGAGGCTGCCGTGCTATTCAGCGGCCAGTACGTGTTACACCGCTAGGGCTTGCTGCAGCAGTTTGTCGCGCCATGGCGCGGCCGCCGGCAAGGCCAGGAAGAACGGGTTGAGCAAAGACTCGCGCGCAGGGTAGACGAAGGCCTGGCCATCGAGGCCAAGCACTTCGCCGCCGGCGCCTTCGAGCACGCCCTGGGCTGCTGCGGTGTCCCACTGCGAGGTCGGTGCCAGGCGCGGGTAGCAATCGGCAACGCCCTCGGCCAATAAGCAGAACTTCAGCGAACTGCCGATATTGGCCAGTTCCAGCTCCCCTACCGACTGGCTCAGGCCGGCCAGCAAGGCTTCCTGTTGCGGGCTGGAGTGCCGGCGGCTGGCAACCACGGTAAATCGCTCACCCGCAGTCGGCGCGTTGCGCACGCTGATGGCCTTGGGCACGCCGCCCGCTTCCGCCAGCCAGGCCCCGAAGCCCTTGCCGCCGTAATAGCAACGCCCGTTGGTGGGAATCGCCACCACGCCAAACACCACCTGGCCTTGCTCGATGAGAGCGATGTTGACGGTGAATTCTTCAGTGCCGGCAATGAATTCCTTGGTGCCATCCAGCGGATCGACCAGCCACCAGCGCTGCCAGCCTTGCCGTTCGCCCAGGGGAATATCGCAGTCCTCTTCCGACAACACCGGGATCTGCGGCGCCAGGGCGCGCAAACCCTCGGCAATGACGTCATGGGCAGCCAGGTCGGCGGCGGTGACCGGCGATTCGTCGGCCTTGGCCGTCACCGCCACATCGGCGCGCCAGAACGGCAAAATGGCCTTGCCCGCCTGGCGAGCCAGCTCCACCACGTGCTGCATCAGTTCAATATCGTTCATAGCGGGAACACCCCACGCTGGCTCAGCAAGTCGCGCACCAGATACAGCGCCGCCAGGGCCCGGCCTTCGGAAAACTGCGGATGCTGGGCCAGGGCCGAGAGCTCGCGCAGGTTGATCTTGTCGACACGCATCGGCTCGGGCTCATCGCCTTCCAGGCGTTCCTCGTAGAGGTCGGTGGCCAGCACCACCTGGATCTTCTGGCTCATGTAACCCGGTGACAGCGAAAGCTCGGTCAGGTGCTCCAGTTGCCGGGCACCGAAACCTGCTTCTTCCTTGAGCTCTCGGTCGGCCGCCGCCAGCACGTCTTCGCCCGGTTCGATCAGGCCCTTGGGCAACGACAGCTCGTACTCGTCGGTACCGCCGCAGTACTCCTCCACCAGCACCGCGTGCTCGGCGTCGAGCATCGCCACGATCATCACCGCGCCATAGCCGTTGCCGCGCCCGACCAGGCGCTCATAGGTGCGCTCGGCGCCGTTGGCAAAGCGCAATTGCACGGCTTCGACGCGAAACAGGCGACTACTGGCGACAATCTCGCGAGAGAGGACGGTGGGTTTCTGGCGCATGGGGCGGCTCCTTGGCGTGAACGGGTTACTATACCGTGGCTTGCCCGGCCGCTGCCTAATGACTGTTCGAGAATTTCATATGCCCGTTTTAGCCTGGTCCACCATCGATACCGTCCTGCTGGACATGGACGGCACCCTGCTCGACCTGCACTTCGACAACCATTTCTGGCTCGAGCAGCTGCCCCAGCGCTACGCCGAACTGCACGGCATCAGCCGGGCCATGGCCGAGCTCGAGCTGCAGCCGCTGTTCGAGCAGCACGCCGGCTCGCTGAACTGGTACTGCCTGGACTTCTGGAGCCGCGAGCTGAACCTCCCGGTGCGCGAGCTGAAGCGTGAGACCGCCCACCTGATCGCCCTGCGCCCGGATGCCGACACCTTTTTGCAGGCGATCAAACAGGCCGGCAAGCGGGTGATCCTGATCACCAACGCCCATCGCGATTCGCTGTCGCTGAAACTGGAGCGGGTGGAGCTGGCGCCTTACTTCGAGCGCCTGATCAGCTCCCATGACTACGGCTACCCCAAGGAGAACCCGCAGTTCTGGAGCGCCCTGCAGGCCGATATCGGCTTCAGCCCGCAACGCAGCCTGTTTATCGACGACACCTTGTCGATCCTGCGCAGCGCCCGCGACTTCGGCGTGGCGCACCTGCTTGCGGTGCGCCAGCCCGATAGCCGCAAAGGGCCGCGGGATACCGAAGAGTTCGCCGCGGTGGACGACTACCGGGCGTTGCTCGAAGGGTTGTGATTACTCGGGGATGCGCAGGGTCTGGCCCGGGTAGATCTTGTCCGGGTGCTTGAGCATCGGTTTGTTGGCTTCAAAAATCTTGTTGTACTGGTTGGCATTGCCGTACACGGCCAGGGAAATGGCGCTGAGGGTGTCGCCCTTCTTCACGACGACGAAGCGAGCAGCCGCAACAACCGGGCCGGTGACAGTAATTTGATCATCTACCGACGCCACACCGGCAATGTTGCCCAGCGCCAGGAGAATTTTCTCTTTCTCTTCCTGACTGGACACTTCGCCGGTCACCGTGACCTTGTCGCCATCGACGGTAGCCTTGACGTTGGGGTTACCGAGTCCAACCGCCTCCACGTGCTTCTGCAACTGCTCGCCGGCATTGGCATTACCCGGCGTCAGCAGGTCGACGATTTTCTCGCCGGCTTCTTTGATGAAACTGAAAATGCTCATACCGCTCTCCTTGGTGATGAATCTCGGAGCCTGGAGTCTAGGACAGGTTAGAATGCTTCGCCTGCTTTGCGCCGTGGAGCGACGATGGACATCAAACAACTCAAATTCCTCATCGCCCTGGATGAAACCCGCCACTTCGGCCAGGCCGCCGCCCGCTGCCATGTGACCCAGCCAACCCTGTCGATGCGCTTGCGCAACCTGGAGCAAGAGCTGGACCTGGCCCTGGTCAACCGTGGCCAGCGCTTCGAGGGTTTCACCGCCCAGGGCGAGCGGGTGCTGGCCTGGGCGCGCTCGGTGATCGCCGCCTACGATGGCCTGAACGCCGAAGCGGCCGCCTGCCGTGGCCACCTGGTCGGTACCCTGCGCCTGGGCGTGGTGCCGTTGTCGAGCTTCGACCCCTTGCCATTGTTACGGCGCATGCACCAGCAGCACCCGGAACTGCGCTTCGAACTCAGCGCCCTGAGCTCCGAGCAGATCCTCGAACAGCTGACCAGCAACCAGCTGGACCTGGGCGTGTCATACCTTGACCGGCTCGACCACGAACGCTTCCAGGCGCTGCCGCTGGGCGAGACGCGCATGGGGCTTTTATATGATCCAGATCATTTCCGCTTCGACGAGCAGCCCCTAAGCTGGCAACAGCTGACTGAACTGCCGCTGGGCTTGCTCACCGCCGGCATGCATTTTCGCCAGTCGATCGACCATAACTTCCACAGCCGCGGCCTGACCCCGCAGCTGTTGCTGCAGACCGATGCCGTCCATCAGTTGGCCCAGGCCGTCAGCGGCGGCCTGTGCTGCGCGATCATGCCGTTGGCGGCAGGGCTGGAAGTGCTCACCGAACGGCTGCGCCTGCAACCGATCGAACAGGCCTGCACCCTGGCACCATTGGGCCTGATCATGCGCCGCACGGCGCCGCGCTCGGCCCTGGCCGAGGTGTGCCTGGGCGAATATCAAGCGCTGCGCGGCGAGGCTTGATCGACGCCGTCTATCAAAGCATCAGCATTAGCGATTAGACGATACCCGAGCGCAAGCCTAGGCTTAAAGCTGAACAGCCGCCGGTACCTCTGCTGATGAGCACTAAACCCCCGGCCTGTGCGGCGTCCACCCCGCTTGTGACTGCGCCCGCGGCCAGCAACACCTACGACTACTGCCACCTTGACGACGACAGCCAGGCCCATACCGCACTGGCCGAGGAAGTCGCGCTGGCGATCGCCTATAACGGCATCAGCCAGGCCGTGATGCTGGTCAGCCCCACTGATCTTGAAGACTTTATCGTCGGCTTCAGCATCGGCAGCGGCATCATCGCTTCGGCCAACGAGATCTACGACGTCAAGTTCACCGGCAACGGTTCTGCCGTGCATGCCGAAGTCGAGATCGCCAACCGCGCCTTCTGGAACCTCAAGACCCAACGCCGGCAACTGGCCGGCACCAGCGGCTGTGGCCTGTGCGGTGTAGAGGCGGTGGAGCAGGCGCTGCCCGACCTTGCCGTGCTGCCGGGTGCGCCGCTGCCACCCGCGCAATGGCTGGCCGGCCTGCGCCAGCGCATGGATGCCTTCCAGCCCCTGGGCCAGCACTGCGGCGCGGTGCATGCGGCACTGTTCATGAACAACCAGGGCGAGATCCTTCTGGGCCGCGAAGACATCGGCCGGCACAACGCCCTCGACAAGTTGATCGGTGCCCTGGTGCGCCAGCACATCAGCCTCGACGGCGGCCTGGCGATCGTCACCAGCCGCTGCAGCCTGGAGTTGATCCAGAAGGTGCTGCGCGCCGGCATCCAGACCCTGGTCAGCCTGTCCTCGCCTACCGGCCTGGCCCTGCAGTGGGCACGGCGGCACAACCTCAACCTTATTCACCTGCCCAAACACAGCGCACCACGGGTGTTCAGCCCCGTGCGGGAGAACCGAACGTGAGCCTGCATCACCAAGCCGACCACAAGCCTGTGCCCCGCTACAAACCCTACCACGGCGCCGCTGGCGGCTGGGGCGCGCTGCGTAGCGTGGCCCAGGCCTGGATCGGCAGCGACAACGCCCTGAAGAACATCCGCGCGCTGCTCAAGACCAACCAGAACGGCGGCTTCGACTGCCCTGGCTGCGCCTGGGGCGACTCGCCGGAAAGCGGCATGGTCAAGTTCTGCGAAAACGGCGCCAAGGCGGTGAACTGGGAAGCGACCAAGCGCCGCGTCGATGCCGCGTTCTTCGCCCGCCACAGCGTCACTTCGCTGCTGGCCCAGAGCGACTACTGGCTCGAATACCAGGGCCGGCTGACCGAACCGATGGTCTACGACGCCAGCACCGACCGCTACCAACCAATCGACTGGGATGGCGCCTTCGCCCTGATCGCCGAACACCTGCAACAGCTCGAAAGCCCGGACCAGGCCGAGTTCTATACCTCCGGCCGGGCCAGCAACGAGGCGGCCTACCTGTACCAACTGTTCGTGCGCGCCTACGGCACCAACAACTTCCCCGACTGCTCGAACATGTGCCACGAGGCCAGTGGCGTGGCACTTGGGCAGAGTGTCGGGGTCGGTAAAGGCACGGTGACTTTCGACGATTTCGAGCATGCCGACGCGATTTTCGTCTGGGGCCAGAACCCCGGCACCAACCACCCGCGCATGCTCGAACCGCTGCGCGAAGCGGTCAAGCGCGGCGCCCAGGTGGTCTGCGTCAACCCGCTGAAAGAACGCGGCCTGGAACGCTTCCAGCATCCGCAGCACCCGCTGGAAATGCTCACCAACGGCGACCGCCCGACCAACACCGCCTACTTCCGCCCAGCCCTGGGCGGCGACATGGCGGTGCTGCGCGGCATGGCCAAGTTCCTATTGCAGTGGGAGCGTGAAGCCCAGGCCAGTGGTGCCCCGGCGATCTTCGATCACGACTTTCTCAACCAGCACACCCAGGACGTACTGGGCTACCTGGCCGCGGTCGACGCCACCTCCTGGGAGCAGATCACCGCGCAATCGGGCCTGACCCTGGCCGAGATCGAGCAAGCCGCGCGCATGTACTGCAGGGCCAAGAAGGTCATCATGTGCTGGGCCATGGGCATCACCCAGCATCGCCATTCGGTGGCGACCATCCAGGAAATCGCCAACCTGATGCTGCTGCGCGGTAACCTCGGCGTTCCCGGTGCCGGCCTGTGCCCGGTGCGTGGCCACAGCAACGTGCAGGGCGACCGCACCATGGGCATCAACGAACGGCCGCCGGTGGCCCTGCTCGACGCCCTGGAGCGCCGCTTCGGCTTCAAGGTACCGCGCCACAATGGCCACAACACCGTCGAGGCGATCCGCGCCATGGCCGACGGCCAGGCCAAGGTATTCATCGCCCTGGGCGGCAACTTTGCCCAGGCCACCCCGGACACCGAACGCACCGCCCAGGCCCTGCGCAACTGCGCGCTGACCGTGCAGATCAGCACCAAGCTCAACCGCAGCCACCTGCTGCATGGCAAGCAGGCGCTGATTCTGCCGTGCCTGGGCCGGACCGATATCGACCTGCAGGGCCAAGGCCCGCAGGCAGTAACGGTGGAAGACTCGTTCAGCATGGTCCACGCCTCCAATGGCCAGTTGCAGCCACTGTCGCGGCAAATGCGCTCAGAGCCTGCAGTGATCGCCGGGATTGCCAACGCCACCCTCGGTACCAAGCCTGTGGACTGGAACTGGCTGATCGCCGATTACGGGCGCATCCGCGACCTGATCGACCAGACCATCCCCGGCTTTGACAACTTCAACCAGCGCCTGCAAAACCCGGGCGGCTTCTACCTGGGTAACAGCGCCGGCCAGCGGCAATGGAAGACCGCCAGCGGCCGGGCCAACTTCAAGGCCAACGCCCTGCCGGACGACCTGCTGCACGAGCGTGTGCGCGCCAGCGGCCAGGTGCCGGACCTGATCATGCAATCGATGCGCTCGCACGATCAGTACAACACCACCATCTATGGCCTGGATGACCGCTACCGTGGGGTCAAGGGCCAGCGCAACGTGCTGTTCGCCAATGAGGCCGACATCGTCCGCCTGGGCTTCCACCCCGGGGACAAGGCCGATATCGTCTCGTTGTGGAGCGATGGTCGCGAGCGGCGGGTCAAGGGCTTCACCCTGCTGGCCTTCGATATTCCGGCCGGCCAGGCGGCGGCCTACTATCCGGAGGTCAACCCGCTGGTACCGCTGGAGAGCGTGGGCGATGGCAGCCACACGCCGACCTCCAAGTTCGTCGCGATCCAGTTGCAACCTGCCAGCGACAACGCCCGGATCCTCTGACAGAATCGGCGGCAAACAGGCACAAAAAAGGCCCTGACATCACTGTCAGGGCCGCGTTCCAAGTAAGCTCAGACACGCAAAAAACGATAAAGTTTCACAGTGAAAACAGTAACTTAGAAAATTGTGTACAACTCGTGTTACTCGTCGGATTTCGTTTGCCAGCCCCCCTCCCCAGCCTCAGGATCGCCTCGTCATCCCTATGAGGCTTTCTTGATGAAGTACTCCTCGATTCTGTTGTTGTCTCTTGGCCTGCTCAGCGGCGTTGCCTCGGCAGGTGGCACCACCGAAGCCGGTATTGGCGGCGCATTGGGTGGGGTACTGGGCTCGGTGGTCGGTCAGTCGATCGGCGGCAGCACCGGCGGTGCAATCGGTGCGGGCCTGGGTGGCGCAGCCGGCAGTGCGGTCGGTGCCGACAAGCGCCAGCGCGGTGAAGCCGCAATCGGTGGTGCCCTGGGCGCAGCCGGCGGCAACGTGGTCGGCCGCAGCATGGGCGGCACCACCGGTAGCTATATCGGTGCGGCCGCAGGCGGTGGTGCCGGCGGCGCGCTGGGTAACTACATGGGCAACAAGGCCGATGAAGACGAGCGCGATGACCGTCGCTACCGTCGCGGCTACGACGACCGTCGTTACTACGACCGTGGCCACCACTACGGCCACCGCAAGCACAAAAAGCACTGGCGTCACCGCTGAAGCCTTTCGGGCTTAAGCCAAACTCCTAGTCCCTGCCCCCATGGGCAGGGATCGCTGCATCACCCCGCGCGTTACCGATCAAGCCCTGCAGGCCGATCTTCCGGCCAGTCCCGGCAGGCCCTGAATGCCCTTCTGCTTGCCAGCCACCTGTGGCCTAGGGGCAACCCCGATTCTGGCGGTTATAGCCAGTAGCTATCATCGGCCGTTCCCAATCAGCCAATGGACGCAGGGAATGCGCAGCTATCACGCAAAGACGGCCCGATTGCCCTGTGCACGAGGGGTGTGAGATGCCTGCCGGCAGCCGCCCTCCGTTGCTGAGCGAAGCCCAGTTCCTGCGCTTTCGCACCCTGGTCAGCCAGCGCACCGGCGTGTTCCTCGCCGCCGACCGCCGCGCCGCCGTGGCAGCGCGCCTGGGAAAGCGCCTGCGGCACCTGCAACTGGCCTCCTTCGAACAGTACCTGCATCTGGTCGAACAGCCTGATCAGCAGCAGGAACAACAGCGGGTGCTCGACCTGCTGGTTGCTCGCGACAGCTACTTCTTCCGCGAACATCGCCATTTCGAGTTCCTCGCCCAGTGGCTGCGCGACATGCCCCGCCCGCTAAGGCTCTGGAGCGCTGCCTGCGCCTCTGGCGAAGAAGCCTACAGCCTGGCCATGGTCGCCAGCGAACACGCCGTGAACGACGACTGGAGCGTGCTGGCCAGCGACGTCAGCCGCAACCTGCTCGAGCAGGCAGGCGAAGGCATCTATGACGTCACCCAGGCCCGTTACTTTCCCGAAGGCTGGCTGCAACGCTACTGCTTGTGCGGCGTCGGCGAAATGGCCGGGCGCATGCGCATGATTACGTCCCTGCGCGAGCGCCTGCGGTTTCGCCCGATCAACTTGATCCAGTCGCTGCCCACCGACCTGGGCCTGTTCGATGTGATTTTTCTGCGCAATTTGCTGACCTACTTCAGTCAGGATGAGAAGCAGCGCGTGGTTCATCGCCTGCTGGCCTGCCTGCGCCCGGGTGGCCTGCTGCTGATCGGGCATAGCGAGAGCATCCACGGCCTCGACCTGCCCTTGCGGCCGATCCTGCCCTCGGTGTTCGAACGCCTATGATGGCCGGCGCTGTCGGGACCTGCGGCAGGCCCCCGATACTGATCGCGCCACCGCGCGGCAGCGCTCATCCGGACCGAGCAAACCTGCCGCCCCTCTTCTTTTGCGAAACAGGCTCGAACCCATGCTTTGCCGAATACTACTTGCCGATGACTCGCCGCTCTTTCGAGCGGGCCTGCGAGCGCTGCTCGAACAAAAAAAACAATACGCCGTAGTCGGTGACGCAGGCGACGGCATGACCGCTGTCGCCCTGGCCGAGAAGCTCAAGCCCGACATCATCCTGCTGGACATGACCGCCGACACCCTCGACAGCGAGCAGATCCTGCGTGAGCTGTTTTTGCGCGTGCCCTCAAGCCATGTATTGATGCTCTCGTCGCGCTCGGAGCTGGACTTCGTCATGCGTTGCCTGCAGCTGGGTGCTCACGGGTTTCTGCTCAAGAGCGCCACCGTACTGGAGCTGGAGCAAGCCCTGCAGGCACTGAAAAACGGCGGCCAGTACCTGTCGTCAGCGGTGCTGCCGATGGTCATTGGCCAGGCGGTGAAGCACAGCCGCAAGCGTCCCAGCGGCAGCACCACGATGCAGTTGACTGCGCGCCAGCTGGAAATCCTGCGCTTGATTGCCCGCGGCGAGTCGACCCGCTCGATTGCCGACGGCCTCGGCCTGAGCGTGAAGACTATCGAGGCGCACCGCTCGCAGATCATGCATCGCCTGCAGATTCACGATGTACCCGGCCTGGTGCTGTTTGCCGTACGCGAAGGCATCATCCGCCTCAACGATTGAGCGGTCTCAGCCTTGCAAGCGCTCCAGTGCCGCCTGCAGCGTGGCCGGCAACTGCGCCGGCCGCCCTGACTCGCGCTCGACGAACACCTGCACCAGCTTGCCGGCCGCGCAAGGCTGCCCGTCCTCGACCCGAAACAGTGCCAACTGATACTCCACCGAACTGCCCGCCAGACGCGCCACCCGCAGGCCGACTTCAAGGGTGTCAGGGAAGGCTGGCAAGGCAAAGAAGTCCGCCGCCGAACTGACCACGAAACCGGCGACCTCGCCGTCCTGCAGGTCCAGCCCGGCCTGTTGCAGCAGGTACGCCTGGATCGCCGTGTCGAAGTAGGCATAGACCGTGGCACCGGCGATATGACCATTGAGGTCGCTGTCCTGCCAGCGGCTGAGGATCGGGTGCAGATGGCGGAAGGCTTGGCGTTGTGGGAGTTCGGACATGAGGGACCTGAGACACTTGTGGAAGAGTGCGAAGCTTCCCACAAACACTTCAGAAGCCCTATAGTTGCAATCAACTATAGATTGCATAGCATGGATCGACCTTATGAAGCAGAGACATTCACCCATGCCAACTCATAACATGGACCATGCCGAACTCAGCAAGATGGTCGAGATTGGCTGCATCAACACCACGCATGTAGTCGCGCAAGCGGGGGGCTGGGCTGTTCAAGTCTCCGCCAGGGACCAGGAGCACATACTCACTGCACAACGCAGTGGCAATGTCCGGTTGTTCAAAAAACTCGAGACGCTGGTGAGCTATCTCCAGGCGCTAGGCATTGAATACTTCAAGGTCGACACTTCCAGCTACGACCCCGAGACACTCCAGACCTATCAAAGACCTGATCGTGCCCAGGCCCTTAAAACAGCACATGAAGCGGCGGCCTACGAAACCTGGTTCAGCGCACAAGTCGAAGCCAGCCTGCAGGACACTACTCCGTCAATCGAGGATGATGAAGCTCGCCGCTTGTTCGCCGAGCGCCGCGCAGCGCTGAAAGCTCGTTCGCATTGATGAGACTGGTGTGGCGAGCCATGGCACTGAGCGACCGCGAACTGATCATGGACCACATTGCAGCCGACAACCTGGAAGCGGCAATCGCGCTGGACGAGGCTTTTGAAAGCAAAGCCCGGAAAGCGCAATATTCACCGACTATGTACAAAGCGGGAAGATTTCCCGGTACGCATGAAATCGTGGTTCGTCCCAACTACTTAATGATCTATCGCGTGGTGGAAGACTGCGTCGAGATCATCCGGGTGCTGCATGCCAGGCAACAATGGCCATGATTGAACAGCCGGAAAACAAAAAGCCGCCCCTGAGGGCGGCTTCTTGTTTACGCAGGCTTCAGCTTACAGCTGTGGGCCAGCAGCCTTGATGGCGTCGGACACTTCGAACTTCTTGAAGTTTTCGATGAACAGGCCAGCCAGGGCTTTTGCAGCTTCATCGTAAGCAGCCTGGTCAGCCCAGGTGTTGCGTGGGTTGAGCAGGTTGGTTTCAACGCCCGGTACGGCCAGTGGCACGTCGAGGTTGATGGTGTTCAGGTGCTCGGTTTCGCTGCCGATCAGGGCGCCGCTCTGGATCGCTGCGATCACCGCGCGGGTGGTCGGGATGTTGAAGCGCTTGCCCACACCGTAGCCACCGCCGGTCCAGCCGGTGTTGACCAGGTAGACCTTGGAGCCGAAACCGCGGATACGCTTGATCAGCAGCTCTGCGTATTCGCCAGCCGGACGCGGGAAGAACGGCGCGCCGAAGCAGGTGGAGAAGGTCGACTTGATGCCGCTGCCCGAACCCATTTCGGTCGAGCCCACCAGAGCGGTGTAGCCGGACAGGAAGTGGTAGGCCGCTTGTTCTTCGTTGAGGATCGACACTGGCGGCAGCACGCCGGTCAGGTCGCAGGTCAGGAAGATGACCGCGTTAGGCTCGCCACCGAGGTTTTTCTCGGAACGCTTGGCAACGTGTTCCAGCGGGTAGGCGGCGCGGCTGTTCTGGGTCAGGCTGACATCGGTGTAGTCGGCGTGCTTGGCATCGTCGATGACGACGTTTTCCAGTACTGCGCCGTGCTTGATGGCTTTCCAGATGACCGGCTCGTTCTTCTCGGACAAGTCGATGCACTTGGCGTAGCAGCCACCTTCGATGTTGAAGACAACGCCTTCGCCCCAACCGTGCTCGTCGTCGCCGATCAGGTAGCGGCTTTCGTCAGCCGACAGGGTGGTCTTGCCGGTACCCGACAGACCGAAGAACAGGGTCACGTCGCCCTCTTCGCCGATGTTGGCGGCGCAGTGCATTGGCAGCACGTCGGCAGCCGGCAGCAGGAAGTTCTGTACCGAGAACATGGCCTTTTTCATTTCACCGGCGTAACGCATGCCGGCGATCAGGACTTTCTTCTGGGCGAAGTTGAGGATCACGCAACCATCGGAGTTGGTGCCGTCACGCTCAGGCACGCACTCGAAGTTGGCAACGTTGAGCACTTGCCACTGATCACGGCCAGCAGGGTTGTACTGTTCAGGATTGATGAACAGGCAACGACCGAACAGGTTCTGCCAGGCAGTCTGGGTGGTCATCTTCACTGGCAGGTAGTGATCGGCAGCCGCGCCTACGTGAACGTAGGAAACGAAGTGATCCTGGGCGTTGTTGAACGCCTCGACGCGGTCCCACAGGGCATCGAACTTGTCGGCCGGGAACTTGCGGTTGATCGGGCCCCAGGCGATGGCGTCCTGAGTGGACGGCTCTTCGACGATGAAACGATCCACCGGCGAACGACCGGTACGGTGACCGGTTTTCACGACCAGCGCGCCAGTATCGGCCAGCTCGCCTTCACCGCGGTTCAGCGCTTCTTTTACCAGCTCATCGACGCTCAGGTCGGTGTAGACGGTGTTGTTGGCTTGCGTCATGAGATTCCCCATCCGGCCTGCGGCCGAGTGCTCCAAACGTTTTGTAGTAGAGCTTTGAAAACTACTACAGCGAAAAAAGTGGCCGGATTATGCCAGAAACGCCCAAAAAAAGTAGGGCCCTCCTGTCAGAACGGCGTGTTTCCGGCGTTAGACAGGAGATTTACCTGTGGTGAAACGTTTTAGTGACGAGTATCTGACGGTGTGTCTACACCGCCACCGGCGAACAATTGCTCGATATCGGCGGCATCAAATTGGTAGCGCTGATTGCAGAACTGGCAATCGACTTCGATCTGGCCGCCATGCTCGTTGATCAGCTCCAGCGCGTCATGCTTGCCCAGGCTCACCAGGGCATTGCCGGAGCGCTCACGGGAGCAGCTGCAGCGAAAATGCAGCGGCTGGATATCGAACAGGCGCACGGCATCCTCGTGATACAGCCGATGCAGCACAGTCTCGTTGTCCAGGCCCAGCAGTTCCTCGGCCTTCAGGGTATTGGCCAGCGCCTTGACGTGGTTCCAGCTTTCCTCGCGTTCCTCGATGTCCTTCTGGCGGTCGGCCGGCAGCTGCTGCACCAGCAGACCGCGGGCACGAATGCCGTCGGCGGCCAGGGTGATGCAGGTGTTGACCTGCTGGGACATGACGAAATAGTTGGTGAAGCATTCCGACAGATCCTTGCCGTCCAGTTCCACCGTGCCCTGGTAGCGCTGGCCGTTGACCGGAATGATGGTCAGCACCAGGTGGCCGCCAGGCATCAGATCGGCGAGGGTTGCATCATCCTTGATCTGCTCGGCCGCATAACGGGCCAGGCCACGAATTTCGTGCTCGCTGGTGCACTCGATAGCCAGCAGGGGCACCGGCCCGCTCGACTGCGCCTGGAGGATCAGCAGGCCATCGAACTTCAGCGTACCGACCAGCAGCGCGGCTGCCGCCATCAGCTCGCCGAGCAACTGTGCCACAGGCTGCGGATAAGGGTGCTTGGCCAGCACTTCGGCGTAGCTGCGCTCCAGCCCGACCATTTCACCGCGAACGTCGCGGTCGTCGAAAAGGAAGCGTTGTGTGTAGTCGGTATCTGGCAAATCGGACATGGGCTTTGGCTTTCTGAATGATGACAAAATAATTTCAAGGGCCTATAAAGCCCAGTCTAGAGCACCAGAATGGTGCACTCGTGGTTCGCAGCAAAGAGGTAGTTTATGGACAATTCTTCACTGTTCCAAGCAAGGTGGGCTTGGGGTCCCTTGATTCTCTGCACGGTTTTGCCCGTTGCTCTACTGTGTTTCTGGTTGTGGCCTGTTGGCCAGATCATCTGCCTGACTTTCGACGAATGGCTGTTTCACCTGCTCAACCGGCCACTGGCCGACAATAGCGTCTGGCGTTACATCTGGACCGTCGGCAGCCTGCGCCCGTTCGATATTGTCGTCGGCCTGATCCTCCTCAGCCTGCTGATCCGTGGCGACTGGGTATTCAAGGCCAGTCAGGTGCGCCAGGCCTTCTTCGGCTTCTTCGCTACCCTGGTCCTGCTGCTGGTGATCCGCGCGCTGTTCTCGAAATGGATGAACGCCATGGGCTGGCAGCACAACAGCCCGTCGATGGTGTTCAGCGATGCCATTCACCTCAGCGATTTCTACCCGCAACTTGAAGCACGCTGGGAACTCAAGGACCGCTCCAGCCAGAGCATCCCTGGCGATCACGCCTCGGTGCTGCTGATCTGGGCGATGTTCATGAGCCTGTTCAGCCGCAAGCTGCTACAGCAACTGCTGGTCTGGGCCCTGGCGCTGCTGTTCATGTTGCCGCGCCTGGTGGCCGGCGCACACTGGGGCCAGGACGACTACATCGGCGGCGTGCTGATGGCGGTACTGGCCTTGGGCTGGAGCTGCTATACCCCGTTTGCCGCCAAGGCCAGCGCTGCCCTGATGCGCCTGAGCGCACCGCTGTTCGAGCTCATGGCGCGGCTGCCACTGCTCGGGCGCCTGAATGTGGTCAACCCGCGCGCTTAACCGGCGCTGTCATGCAACTGATGCAGCTGGCGCCGCTGTTTCTTGGTGGGCCGGCCATCAGTACTGACCCCCAGGGCACCGGCCTTGCGCATCGCCGCAGCCTGTTCCCGGCGGGCGATGCTCTGCGCGGTTTCCTCGTATAGCGCCTGAGCTTCAGGCGCGCCGCGACGCACTACCGACAGCGCCTTGACCACCACCGTACGCTCGTCAAAGCCGGTACGCAGGACGAACTCATCGCCCAACCGCGGCTCCTTGCCCGGCTTGCAGCGCTCGCCCCGGCAATGCACCTTGCCGCTTTCGATGGCCGCCTTGGCCAGCGCCCGGGTCTTGTAGAAGCGCGCCGCCCATAGCCATTTGTCCAGACGGACCTTGTCATCCTCTTCCGGCTTTTGTGCCATGACATTTCCCCACTTATTTTCGTAAAGGGAACTGTACTACCGTATCTGGCGGATGCAAAAAACACGCGGCGTGCTTACAGTTCACCGACCTGTCGTTCATGCCCGCCCTGGTGCCTGACGACTTACTACGCTGGTTGAGCATTTTGAAGACATTTGACCATTTGACCGTGATCGGCCTGCGCGAGTGGGTGGCCCTGCCGGACCTCGGCCTGGCCGGCCTGCGGGCCAAGATCGACACCGGCGCCAGCACCTCGAGCCTGCACGCCACCGAAGTCGAACCCTTCGAGCGCGATGGCGAACAGTGGGTGCGTTTCAACGCCCATCTGGGTTCGGTGGTACAACTGCGTCACCGGCGCTGCGAGGCGCCGCTGGTGACGATGAAAACCATCAAGAGCTCCAACGGCCAGGCCCAGACCCGCTACGTGATCCGCACGCCCCTGGCGCTGGGTGACCGGGTGTGGGAGGTGGAATTCACCCTGGCCTGCCGCAAGGCCATGCGCTATCGCCTGTTGCTCGGTTCCAAAGCCCTGATCCATGGCCAGTTGGTGGTCAACCCGGGGCTCAAGTACGTTCAGGACAAGCCGGCATTCCCGGCCACTATCACTCCCTCCACAGGTGTTGCATGAAGATCGCCGTGCTGTCGCGAAACCCGCGTCTGTATTCCACTCGTCGCCTGGTCGAAGCCGGTACCGAACGAGGCCATGAGGTGGTTGTGATCGACACCCTGCGCGCCTATATGAACATTGCCAGCCATAAGCCGCAGATCCACTACCGCGGCAAGCCGCTGGAAAACTTCGACGCGGTGATCCCACGGATCGGCGCTTCGGTGACCTTCTACGGCTGCGCGGTGCTGCGCCAGTTCGAAATGATGGGGGTGTTCCCGCTCAACGAATCGGTGGCCATCGCCCGCTCGCGGGACAAGCTGCGCTCGCTGCAGCTGTTGTCGCGCCGGGGTATCGGCCTGCCGGTCACCGGTTTTGCCCACTCGCCGGACGACATCCCCGACCTGATCCAGATGGTCAATGGCGCGCCCCTGGTGATCAAGGTGCTCGAAGGCACCCAGGGCATCGGCGTGGTGTTGTGCGAAACCACCAAGGCGGCCGAGTCGGTGATCGAAGCCTTCATGGGCCTGAAGCAGAACATCATGGTCCAGGAATACATCAAGGAAGCCGGAGGCGCCGATATCCGCTGTTTCGTGGTCGGCGACAAGGTCATCGCCTCGATGAAGCGCCAGGCCAAGCCCGGTGAGTTTCGCTCCAACCTGCACCGCGGCGGCAGCGCCAGCCTGATCAAGATCACCCCGGAAGAGCGCATGACCGCCATCCGCGCCGCCAAGGTCATGGGCCTGAGCGTGGCCGGTGTGGATATCCTGCGCTCCAATCACGGCCCGCTGGTGATGGAGGTCAACTCCTCGCCTGGCCTGGAAGGCATCGAAGTCACCACCGGCAAGAACGTTGCCGGGATGATCATCGAACACCTGGAGAAGAATGGCGGGCCGAACCTGACCCGCACCAAGGGCAAAGGCTAAACAGCGTCGCGCGGCAGCATCAGCCCCAGCGGCAGCCGCACCCGCGCCTCCAGGCCGCCGCCTGAACGGTTGCGCAACTGCACGTTGCCACCGTGCTGGGCGGCGATCCGCTTGACGATCGCCAGGCCCAGCCCGGTGCCCTTGCCGCTGCGGGCACGGTCGCCGCGGATGAACGGGTTGAAGATGCCCTCCAGCTCGCCCGGGTCGATCCCGGCGCCGCGGTCGAGCACGCTCAATACCACGTAGGGCGCGCCATTCTCGCCAGACACATAGGCCGCCACTTCAACGCCCTTGCCGGCGTGGTACAGGGCGTTGCCGATCAGGTTGTTGAGCAAGCGCTTGAGCGACACCCGGCGCAGCGGGAACGGCGGAATCGGCTCCAGGCACAGGCGCACCTGTTCCTCGGGCTGGTTGAACGGCGCCACCACCTCACGCACCAGTTCACTGAAATCGACTTCTTCGACCGGCTCATCGCGACCATCGCGGATGAACGCCAAAAACTGGTCGAGAATCGCGTCCATGTCTTCGATATCGCGGACCATGTCGTCGGTCAGGTCGCTTTCGTTGGCCAGCAACGACAACGACAGGCGCAGGCGCGTCAGCGGTGTGCGCAGGTCATGGGAGACCCCGGCGAGCATCAGTTCACGCTCGCGCCCGGCCTGCTCGACATCCTCGGCCATCTGGTTGAAGGCACGGTACACCTCGGTCATTTCACTCGGCGTATCGCTGATCGGCAAGCGCACACTGCGCCCCTGGCCCAATTGCCGGGCGGCGAACACCAGACGCTTGAGCGGCTGGTTGAGCTGGCGCACGAAAATCCACGCCGAGGCGGTCGACAACAGGCCGATGGCCAGGAACCAGCCAAGCACGCTCCAGATCTTCTGCCCACGCAGCGGATGCGGATACAGCGGCACCTTCAGCCAGCCATCGCCCAGGCTCGGCGCCCGTACCCACAAGGCCGGCGGCGCATGTACACGCAGGCGCACCTCGGTGTCGGCGCCAAGTTCGGCCTGCATCTGGCGCTGGTAGATTTCGCTGTACGGCCAGTGCTGCTCACCCTCGGGCACCCCGGAGCCAACCACCCGGATCAGCCCCGCCGCCTCGGCGATCTTGTCGCGATCGGACTCATCGGCAGCCCAGTAGGCGCGCAGGGTCAGGGCCACGCCATGGCTGTATTGGCGGTCGACCAGCACGTCCTCGTTCATCAGCAGGTACACCAGGGTCAGGGCCTTGGAGAACAGCACGACGATCAGCACCAGCCAGAGGGTGCGGGCGAAGAAGCTTTGCGGGAACCACAGGGGCGTTTTCATCGACAACGGCTACACACTATGCGGGAACGAGCGGGGCTCGCAGGCTTTGCAAAGCGCTGCACAGGCAAAAACAGGGCAATCCCGAAGGCCTGCCCTGCTGGCGGTGAGCTACTCCTGCAAACGAAACATCACTTGCTGGCATTACCATCCGGGACAAACACATAACCAACGCCCCAGACGGTCTGGATGTAACGCGGCTTGGACGGGTCGGGTTCGATCATCCGGCGCAGGCGCGAGATCTGCACGTCGATGGAGCGCTCGAGGGCGTCCCACTCGCGGCCACGGGCCAGGTTCATCAGCTTGTCGCGGGTCAACGGCTCGCGGGCGTGCATGACCAGCGCCTTGAGCACGGCGAACTCACCGGTGGTGAGCATGTGCACTTCTTCGCCGCGCTTGAGTTCGCGGGTGGCCAGCGACAGCTCGTAGTCGCCGAAGGTGACGGTTTCGTCCTCGCTGCCCGGTGCACCCGGTACTGCCGGGGCCTGGCGGCGCAGCACGGCCTTGACCCGGGCCATCAGTTCGTCGGGGTTGAATGGCTTGGCCAGGTAGTCGTCGGCACCCAGCTCCAGGCCTTTGATGCGGCTCAGCTCGTCGCCCTTGGCGGTGAGCATGATGATCGGGATCTGGTTGTTGGCGGCGCGCAGGCGGCGGCAGGCGGTCAGGCCGTCTTCGCCGGGCAGCATCAGGTCGAGCACCACCAGGTTGAAAACCTCGCGGGCCAGCAGGCGGTCCATCTGTTCGGTATTGGGTACTGCACGGGCGCGATAACCCTTGCTGGTGAAGAACCGTTCCAGCAGGCTGCTCAGGCCCGGGTCATCGTCGACGATGAGAATTTTGTCGCCTTCGGCGGTTTGTGCAGTGCTGCTCATGGGTAGCTCCTCTAATCTCGGCACGCATTATGGCTTAGCCATCAATGGCCGTGCCGTGTGCATTGTTAGCAGATTTTTCCCCGGGTGCCAGTATTGCCGGGCCGACAACTGGCCTGCTGCTATCACCGCAAGCCGGACGCGCTGGGTATAATGCGCCGCTTTCAGCCAGCGCCGCATTGACCACAAGCGCTCTACAGCGCCCGCCGCGGCCTTTGTATTCACAATTTGTCAGGTGGTTTTATGGACAGCATCAACAGCCGCATCGCCGAGGAACTCGGTGTCCGCCCACAACAGGTCGAAGCGGCCGTGGCTCTACTTGATGAAGGTTCGACCGTGCCTTTTATCGCCCGTTACCGGAAAGAAGTCACCGGTAGCCTGGATGACACCCAGCTGCGTCACCTGGAAGAGCGCCTGCGCTACCTGCGCGAGCTGGACGAACGGCGTGTCAGCATCCTTGCCAGCATCGAAGAGCAAGGCAAGCTGACCCCGGAACTGGCCCGTGAAATCAAATTGGCCGACACCAAGACCCGCCTCGAAGACCTGTACCTGCCGTACAAGCAAAAGCGCCGCACCAAGGGCCAGATCGCCCTGGAAGCCGGCCTCGGCGAGCTGGCCGACGGCCTGTTGAACGACCCGCAACTGAGCCCTGAAACCGAAGCCGCGCGTTTCGTCGACGCCGAAAAAGGCGTGGCCGATGTCAAAGCCGCCCTCGAAGGCGCCAAGTACATCCTCATGGAGCGCTTTGCCGAAGACGCCAGCCTACTCGACAAGCTGCGCAGCTTTCTCAAGCAGGAAGCGGTGCTCAGCGCCCGCCTGGTGGCCGGCAAGGAAGAGGAAGGGGCGAAGTTCCGTGACTACTTCGAGCACGACGAAGTGCTCAAGAGCGTACCGTCGCACCGCGCCCTGGCGATTTTCCGCGGCCGCAACGAAGGCGTGCTGTCCGCTTCGCTGAAAGTCGGCGAAGAACTGCCGGGCACCCTGCACCCGTGCGAAATGATGATCGCCGAGCGTTTCGGCCTGCAAAATCAGAACCGTCCTGCCGACAAATGGCTGGCCGAAGTGGTGCGCTGGACCTGGAAGGTCAAGCTCTACAGCCACCTGGAAACCGACCTGTTCGGCGAGCTGCGCGACAATGCCGAAGGCGAGGCGATCAACGTCTTCGCCCACAACCTGCACGACCTGCTGCTGGCCGCCCCGGCCGGCCCGCGCGCCACCCTGGGCCTGGACCCGGGCCTGCGCACCGGTTGCAAGGTCGCCGTGGTCGATGCCACCGGCAAGCTGCTGGACACCGCCACCGTCTACCCGCACGTACCAAAAAACCAGTGGGACCAGACCATCGCCGTGCTCGCCGCGCTGTGCGCCAAGCACTCGGTCGAGCTGATCGCCATCGGTAACGGCACCGCCAGCCGCGAAACAGACAAGCTCGCCGCCGAACTGATCAAAAAATATCCAGCGCTGAAAATGACCAAGGTCATGGTCTCCGAAGCCGGTGCTTCGGTGTACTCGGCCTCGGAGCTGGCGGCCAAGGAGTTCCCGGACCTCGACGTGTCGATCCGTGGCGCTGTGTCGATCGCCCGCCGCCTGCAGGACCCGCTGGCGGAACTGGTGAAGATCGAGCCGAAATCCATCGGTGTCGGCCAGTACCAGCACGATGTTTCGCAGTTGAAGCTGGCCCGTGGCCTGGATGCGGTGGTCGAGGACTGCGTGAACGCCGTCGGCGTCGACGTCAACACCGCGTCGGTGGCGCTGCTGGCGCGCATCTCCGGCCTCAACAGCACCCTGGCACAGAACATCGTCGCCCACCGCGACGCCAACGGCGCCTTCAAGACCCGCGCCGCGCTGAAGAAAGTCAGCCGCCTGGGCGAAAAAACCTTCGAACAGGCCGCAGGCTTTCTGCGCGTCATGAACGGCGACAACCCGCTGGACGCCTCGGCGGTGCACCCGGAAGCCTACCCGCTGGTGCAACGCATTGCCGCCGAGACCGACCGTGACATCCGTTCGCTGATCGGCGACAGCGGCTTCCTCAAGCGCCTGGACCCGAAGAAGTTCACCGACGAAACCTTCGGCCTGCCGACGGTCACCGACATCCTCCAGGAACTGGACAAACCCGGCCGCGACCCACGCCCGGAGTTCAAGACCGCCGAGTTCCAGGAAGGCGTCGAAGACCTCAAGGACCTGCAACTGGGGATGATCCTCGAAGGCGTGGTGACCAACGTCACCAACTTCGGTGCCTTCGTCGACATCGGCGTGCACCAGGATGGCCTGGTGCATATCTCGGCGCTGTCGGAGAAGTTCATCAAGGACCCGCGTGAAGCGGTCAAGGCCGGCGACGTGGTCAAGGTCAAGGTCATGGAAGTCGACATCCCGCGCAAACGCGTCGGCCTGTCGATGCGCATGAGCGACACCCCGGGCGAGAAGATCGACGGCGCCCGTGGCAGCCGCCCGGGCTCGGCCCCGCGCCAACAGAGTGCCCCGGCCCGCGCCAAGGAAACCCCGGCACCGGCCAACAACGCCATGGCCTCGCTGTTCGCCAACGCCAAGCAGCTGAAGAAGAAGTGATGACGGTTCCCGACGACGTCGTCTTCAGCGCCTTCAGCCAGTTGCTCGGCTGCCGTCTGCAACGCCTGGAAAACGGCGTTGCCGAGGTGGCCATGGCCCTGGAGCCGCACCTGCGCAACCGCGGCGGCAAGCTGCATGGCGGGGCAATCTTCAGCCTGGTCGACACCACCATGGGCCTGGCCTGCTCCAGTTCCCATGGTTTCGACCAGCAGAGCGTGACCCTCGAATGCAAGATCAACTACCTGCGTGCGGTCAGCGAAGGTGACGTGCTGTGCATCGCCCGGGTGCTGCATGCCGGGCGGCGCACGCTGGTGGTCGACGCCGATGTACTCCAGGGCGACAAACTGGTGGCAAAAGCGCAGGGGACTTTCGTCGTCCTCTAGCCGCAAATGGCCAAACTGCGGTACTTTCGGCAGAGCGCAGGCGCTGCCGAAAGCCGGCCAAAACCAGGCGACAACGCCAGTTCCTCTGTCCACCCTTGTAGACCGTCATCTCTACCCCCATATTGGGGCGACTGACGCGTGAAGGAATCCATCTTGAGCGAACTTCTCAACCGCCGCCTGAGCCTGCTCGGCCAAGGCGACAACCTCTCCCTGCTCAAGCAGTGCCTGCACGGCATCGAGCGTGAATGCCTGCGTGTGACCGAGGAAGGTCGTCTGGCCCAGACTCCGCACCCCGAAGCCCTGGGCGCGGCGTTGACCCACGAGCAGATCACCACGGACTACTCGGAGTCGCTGCTGGAGTTCATCACCCCAGCCCTGGCCGACCCGGCGCAGACCCTCGAAAGCCTGGAGAACATCCACCGCTTCGCTTATACCAAGCTTGGCAACGAGTTCCTCTGGAGCCCGTCGATGCCCTGCCCGCTGCCGGCCGAGGAAGACATTCCGATCGCCTGGTACGGCACCTCCAACATCGGCCAGCTCAAGTACGTCTACCGCAAGGGCCTGGCCCTGCGCTACGGCCGCACCATGCAGTGCATCGCCGGGATTCACTACAATTTCTCGCTGCCAGAAAAACTCTGGCCGCTGCTGCGCGAAGCGGAACACAGCACGGTGGATGATCGCGACTATCAGTCGTCGGCCTACATCGCCCTGATCCGCAACTTCCGTCGCTACAGCTGGCTGCTGATGTACCTGTTCGGCGCCTCGCCGGCCCTGGATGCCGGCTTCTTGCGTGGCCGCCCGCACCAGCTTGAGCAGTTCGACGCCGACACCCTGTACCTGCCCTACGCCACCAGCCTGCGCATGAGCGACCTGGGTTACCAGAGCAACGCCCAGGCCGGCCTGACGCCGTGCTACAACAACCTCGCCAGCTACACCGACAGCCTGCGCAAGGCGGTGGCCACGCCGTACGCGCCCTATGTCGAGATCGGTACGCACAAGGATGGCGAGTGGGTTCAGCTGAACACCAACATCCTGCAGATCGAAAACGAGTACTACTCCAACATTCGCCCCAAGCGCGTCACCTACAGCGGCGAGCGGCCGATCCAGGCGCTGATGGCCCGTGGTATCCAGTACGTCGAAGTACGCTGCCTGGACATCAACCCGTTCCTGCCCACCGGTATCGACCTGCCGCAAGCGCGTTTCCTCGATGCCTTCCTGCTGTTCTGCGCCCTGGAAGACAGCCCGCTGCTGGACAACCAGGAATGCGGTAACTGCACCGGCAACTTCCTCAGCGTGGTCAAGGAAGGTCGCCGCCCGGGCCTGCAACTGCAGCGTGACGGCCAGCCGGTCGAACTCAAGCAGTGGGCCGATGAATTGCTCGAACGCATCGCGCCACTGGCTGAACTGCTTGACCGCAGCCAGGGCGGCGACGAACACGCCAAGGCCCTGCAGGCGCAGAAAGCCAAGGTCAGCGACCCTGCCCTGACGCCATCGGCGCAGGTGTTGGCGAGCATGACCGAGCACAAGGAAAGCTTCAGCCGCTTCGCCTTGCGCCAAAGCCAGGCGCATGCCGAGTTCTTCCGCGCCCAGGCCCTTTCAGCCGAGCAGCAGCAAGGTTTCGAAAGCGCAGCGCGCCAGTCCCTGGAAGCCCAGGCCAAGCTTGAACGTGAAGAGGACAAGGCTGATTTCGACCTGTTCGTCAGCGCTTACCAGGCGAGCATCCTGGCGATCAGCAACTGACATGACCCGCACCGTTACCCCGCGCAAACCCCGGGCCCGCAGCCAGGCGAGGATCGATTCGATCCTCGAGGCGGCGCGCACGCTGCTGGCCAGCGAAGGGGTGGCCAGCCTGTCGATTTACAGCGTGGCCGAGCGCGCGCAGATTCCGCCGTCGTCGGTGTATCACTTCTTCGCCAGTGTCCCGGCGTTGCTTGAAGCACTCACCGCCGACGTACATGGCGCCTTTCGCGCCTGCCTTGAAGCACCGATTGATTCAGCGGCGCTGAACACCTGGCACGACCTGTCGCGCCTGGTCGAGCAGCGCATGCTGGTGATCTACAACGAAGACGCCGCGGCCCGGCAATTGATTCTCGCCCAACATGGCCTGAGCGAAGTGACCCAGGCTGACCGCCAGCACGACATCGAGCTGGGCGACCTGATGCACAGGCTGTTTGCCGCGCATTTCCAGTTGCCGGTGTTACCGGAGGATGTCGATGTGTTTGCCTTGGCCATGGAACTGGGTGACCGGGTGTATGCCCGTTCGGTGCAGTTGCATGGGCAGATTACGCCGCGCATGGCCGAGGAAGGGATGCGGGTGTTTGATGCGTATCTGGGCTTGTACCTACCGCCCTTTCTGCCTAAACGCTGACGGCCTCATCGCGGGTCAAGCCCGCTCCTACAGGGAGCGGGCTTGACCCGCGATTTTCAGAGCTTGGCGATCGACACTTCGGTCGACTTCACAAAGGCAATCACCTCGCTGCCAATAGTCAATTCCAGCTCACGCACCGAACGGGTGGTGATCACCGAGGTGACGATACCCGAGGCGGTCTGCACATCGATTTCCGACAATACCGGGCCTTCGAGGATTTCTTTGACGGTGCCTTTGAACTGGTTGCGTACGTTGATCGCTTTGATAGTCATCTGCTTGGTTCCTTACAGGTCAGAGAGCCCAACGCAATTGCGTCGGCAAAGGTGCGACAGGTTCCGGCTCGGGCGGTGTGCCCGGAATCGACAGAACCCGGTTGAGAACTTCGGTTTCCAGTGCAGCCAGGCGGTGTGAGCCGCGTACCCGCGGGCGTGGCAGGTCGACGATAAGGTCCAGGCCCACCTCGCCGTCTTCGATGAGAATCACCCGGTCGGCTACCGCCACCGCCTCGCTGACGTCGTGGGTAACCAGCAACACGGTGAAGCCGTGCTGGCGCCACAGCCGTTCGATCAACTGCTGCATCTCGATCCGGGTCAGGGCATCCAGTGCCCCTAGCGGCTCATCGAGCAGCAACAGGCGTGGCTGGTGAATCAGTGCCCGGGCCAGGGCCACGCGCTGCTTCTGGCCACCCGACAAGGCCGCCGGCCATTCATTGGCACGCTCGGCCAGGCCGACCGCTGCCAGCGCTTCCAGCGCCCGTGGCCGCCAGTTGCCCGAGAGGCCCAGGCCAACGTTGTCGATAACCTTCTTCCACGGCAGCAGGCGCGCTTCCTGGAACATCAGGCGGGTGTCTTCCTGGGCTTCGCGCAGCGGCGCGGAACCTGCCAGCAACTCGCCGCCACTGGGTTGGTCGAGGCCGGCGAGCAAGCGCAGCAAGGTGCTCTTGCCGCAGCCACTGCGCCCGACAATGGCGACGAACTGCCCGGCCGGAATGTGCAGGTCGATATCACGCAGTACCTGGCGCTGGCCGAAGGTCTTCTGCAGGTTCTGCGCCGCCAGCGGAATCCCGCGCAGCAGCCGTGGTGGTGGATCCTTGAGGATGGTCATGCGCCCTCTCCCCTGCTCGCTTGATAGGCCGGATGCCAGCGCAGCCAGACCCGCTCGAGGCCGCGTGCGGCCAGGTCTGCAAGCTTGCCGAGCACGGCATAGAGAACGATCGCCAGGACCACCACATCGGTCTGCAGGAACTCGCGGGCGTTCATTGCCAGGTAGCCGATGCCGGCGTTAGCCGAAATGGTTTCGGCAACGATCAGGGTCAGCCACATAAAGCCCAGGGCAAAGCGCACGCCGACCAGGATCGACGGCAAGGCACCGGGCAGAATCACCTGGCGAAACAGCTCGAAGCCGGACAAACCATAGCTGCGGGCCATTTCCACCAGCGCCGGGTCGACGTTGCGGATGCCGTGGTAGGTGTTCAGGTAGATCGGGAACAAAGTGCCCAGGGCCACCAGGAAAATCTTTGCCGACTCGTCGATGCCGAACCACAGGATCACCAGCGGAATCAGCGCCAGGTGAGGTACGTTGCGGATCATCTGCACCGAACTGTCGAGCAGGCGTTCGCCCCATTTCGACAGGCCGGTGATAAAGCCCAGCGCCAGGCCGATGGCACCGCCAATCACAAAACCGACGCCGGCGCGCCAGCCACTGATTGCCAGGTGGGTCCAGATCTCGCCGCTGCGTACCAGCTCGACGCCAGCGCTTAATACCGCGCTGGGCGCCGGCAAAATCCGCGTCGACAGCCAGCCGACGCTGACTGCCAGTTGCCAGACCGCCAACAACAGCAGCGGCAACGCCCAGGGCGCCAGGCGTTGCTGCCAGGGAGTGGATTTACGACTCATGGCCCGGCCCTCAGCGCTGCGCCGAGGATTTAGGCAGGATGTCGTTGGCGACCATCTCGCCGAACGGGCTCACGTAGCCACCGCTTTGCGGCAGTTGCGGGCGCTCCACGTCCAGGTGCGGGAACAGCAGCTCGGCGACCCGGTACGACTCTTCCAGGTGTGGATAACCGGAGAAGATGAAGGTATCGATGCCCAATGCTGCGTATTCCTTGACCCGCTCGGCCACAGTCGGGCCGTCGCCGACCAGCGCCGTGCCGGCACCGCCGCGCACCAGGCCGACACCGGCCCAGAGGTTGGGGCTGACTTCGAGGTTGTCGCGGTTGCCGCCATGCAGCGCGGCCATGCGTTGCTGGCCGACCGAATCGAAGCGTGCCAGCGAGGCCTGGGCGCGGGCGATGGTGTCGTCGTCCAGGTGCGAGATCAGCCGCTCGGCGGCCTGCCAGGCTTCGGCGTTGGTTTCGCGCACGATCACGTGCAGGCGGATGCCGAAGCGCACCGTGCGGCCTTGCTTGGCGGCTTTGGCGCGCACTTGCTCGATCTTCTCGGCCACCGCCGCAGGCGGCTCGCCCCAGGTCAGGTACAGCTCGACCTGCTCGGCTGCCAGGTCCTGGGCCGCTTCTGAAGAGCCGCCAAAGTACAGCGGCGGACGCGGCTGCTGGATCGGCGGATAGAGCAGCTTGGCACCTTTGACCTGGATGTGCTGGCCGTCGTAGTCGACGGTTTCGCCTTCCAGCACCCGGCGCCAGATGCGGGTAAATTCCACTGAAGCCTGGTAGCGCTCTTCATGGCTGAGGAACAGGCCGTCACCGGACAGCTCTTCCGGATCGCCGCCAGTGACCAGGTTGAACAAGGCACGGCCACCGGAAAGACGATCCAGGGTTGCCGCCTGACGCGCCGCTACGGTCGGCGAGATGATCCCCGGGCGCAGCGCGACCAGGAACTTCAGGCGCTGGGTTACCGGGATCAGCGACGCGGCAACCAGCCAGGAGTCCTCGCAGGAACGCCCGGTCGGAATCAACACGCCGCCAAAACCGAGGCGGTCGGCGGCCTGGGCAATCTGCTGCAGGTAGCCGTGATCGACGGCGCGCGCGCCCTCGGCGGTGCCAAGGTAATGGCCGTCGCCATGGGTGGGAAGAAACCAGAATACGTTGAGGCTCATTGGAGTTGTCTCCTAGGGGTGGCGCAGACCGGGGCGGCGCCCCGGCGCGGGCAAATCGTCAAGGGGCGCTGGCGACCTTGGCCGGTGGGGTCCAGATCACATCCTTGATGCTCAAGGGCTTGGGAATCAGCTTGAGCGTCTTGAAGGTGTCGGCGATCTTCTGCTGGGCAGCGATCACTTGCGGGGTCAGGAAGGCAGCGCCGTAGCCCTGGCGCTTGACCGAGGTCAGGGTGATGTCGGCCGGCAGGCCGAGCAGCGGCGCGACCTGGTCAGTGACTTCCTGCGGGTTGGCCTTGGACCACTCGCCCACCGCGCGCACTTCATCGACCAGCGCGCTGATCACTTCAGGGTGCTTTTGCGCATAAGGCTTGGTCGCCAGGTAGAACTGGTGGTTGTCGACGATGCCCTGGCCATCGCGCAGGGTTCGCGCCTGCAGCTGCTGCTCGGCCGCCGCCTGGTACGGGTCCCAGATCACCCAGGCATCGACGCTGCCGCGCTCGAAGGCGGCGCGGGCATCGGCGGGCGGCAGGAACACCGGCTGGATGTCGCTGTACTTGAGGCCGGCGTCTTCCAGGGCGCGGACCAGCAGGTAGTGGACGTTGGAACCTTTGTTCAGCGCGACTTTCTTGCCCTTGAGTTCCTTCACCGACTGGATCGGCGAGCCCTTGGGCACCAGGATCGCTTCACTGTGCGGCGCCGGCGGCTCGTAGGCGACATACAGCAGGTCGGCGCCAGCGGCCTGGGCGAACACCGGCGGGGTTTCGCCGGTAACGCCGAAGTCGATCGAGCCGACGTTCAGGCCTTCGAGCAGTTGCGGGCCACCGGGGAATTCAGTCCATTGCACCTGCACGCCCTGGGCGGCAAGGCGTTTTTCCAGCGTGCCCTTGGCTTTGAGCAGCACCAGGGTGCCGTACTTCTGGTAACCGATACGCAGGCTTTCAGCCTGGGCTTGAGTAATGGCGCCGAAGGACACAGCCGCAGCAAACAGAGCGACCAGACCACGACGCAAAATGACAGTGCGCATAGCGCTCTCCTTTGCTGTTGGGGTTCAGGCTGCACCTGCTTGCCCGTTGGCGGGCGAGTAAGGTGGGAATTACAGGTAACGGGAGGTAAGCCTCAGATGCTCCAGCGAGCACTGAGCAGACGTTCATTCAACACGCCCGGGGCGACCGGTTTGGGTCGACGCGCCAGGGCGCTGTGGAACAGTTCGAGCGATTCCAGCAGGCGCTGCTCCAGCGCCGGCGCCAGTTGCGCGGCGGCACTGCCTTCGCCGTAGGCGATCTGGCTGTCGTCGGCGAAGATGCCTTGCAGGGTTTCCTGGGCCTTGAGCGCAGACAGTACCGGCTTGAGCGCGTAGTCCACAGCGAGCATGTGGGCGATGCTGCCGCCGGTTGCGATCGGCAGCACCACCTTGTGGTTCAGGGCGCGTTCGGGCAGCAGGTCGAGCAGGGTTTTCAGCGCACCGGCAAACGAAGCCTTGTACACCGGAGTGGCAACCACCAAGCCGTCGGCCTGCTCTACCAACTGCAGAAAATGCTGCACCCTGGGGCTGTCGAAGCGTGCATGCAGCAGGTCTTCGGCGGGAAAGTCGCGTACCTGGAATGTCACCACTTCCACGCCCTGGCCCTGCAGCCACTGGCGGCTGCGCTCAAGCAGGACGCCGGAGCGCGAACGCAGACTGGGACTACCACCGAGAGAAACAACCAGCATTGGAGCGCATCCTTGATCGTGTTCTAGAGGGCCGCGAGTTGCAGTTCTCGCTGGAGTGGAGTGACCTTAACAGCTCGATACATATATCTATAAATCATATTTTTTCATTTGTTTATTCTTTACGGAACTATAGGGGCATCGCGGGGCAAGCCCGCTCCTACCGGCCTCCAGGGGAATAAAAAAAGGGCCGTAAACGGCCCGAGTTCCCTGCTATGGCTAAAGATCAACGATTGGGTTGCGGGGTCAGGCGCAGGTATGGCTTGACCGCCCGGTAACCCTTGGGAAAGCGGCGCTTGATTTCGTCTTCATCCTTGAGCGATGGCACGATCACCACTTCGTCACCGTCCTGCCAGTTGGCCGGGGTGGCAACCTTGTGGTTGTCGGTCAGTTGCAGCGAATCGATTACCCGCAAGATCTCGTGGAAGTTGCGCCCGGTGCTGGCCGGATAGGTGATGGTCAGGCGGATCTTCTTGTTCGGGTCGATGACGAACAGGGAACGCACCGTCAGGGTGTCGCTGGCATTGGGATGAATCAGGTCGTAGAGGTCGGAAACCTTGCGATCGGCATCAGCCAGGATCGGGAAGTTGACGACAGTGTTCTGGGTTTCGTTGATGTCTTCGATCCAGCGGTGGTGCGAATCGACCGGGTCCACCGACAGGGCAATGGCCTTGACCCCGCGCTCGGCGAACTGCTCTTTGAGCTTGGCGGTGAAGCCCAGTTCGGTGGTGCACACCGGGGTAAAGTCGGCCGGGTGAGAGAACAGCACGCCCCAGCTGTCGCCCAGCCATTCGTGGAAGCGGATCTTGCCGGCGCTGGAATCCTGTTCGAAGTCGGGGGCGATATCGCCGAGTCTGAGGCTCATGGTGCGGCTCCTTGGCTGGGTTCGTTATGGCTTCACTGTGCCTGCTTCCTGCTGAAATTAAAAAGAATAAATATCGATTTATTTAGAACTAACAGAAATATTAAAAAACAGGCAAAACAACGCCCGCGCGGCACAGGGCCGGGCGGGCGCGCTTTTCTCGCCTTACAGCAGCGGGATGGAGTAGCTGAGGATCAGACGGTTTTCGTCCTGGTCCTTGGTGTTGGCAATGTCGCTGCGCCAGGTGGCGTTTTTCCACATGATGCCCAGGCCCTTGAGGGTGCCTTCCGGTACCACGTAGGCCACGGTGATATCACGTTCCCACTCGGTACGGTCACCGATTGCCGAATCGATGTTATCGCCTTTGAGGTAGGTGACGCCGGCAGTAGCGCCCGCCAGGCCGACCTTGGCGAAATCGTAGGAGTAGCGAGCCTGCCAGGTACGCTCACCGGCACGGCCGAACTTCTGGATCTGCGAGTCGGTGATGGTGTAGTTGGACGAGCCGTCACCCTGGTTCAGCCAAGGGAAGTCGCTGTCACCGCTAGAGACCTGGTAACCGCCACCGAAGGTGTGACCCTGGACGGTGTAGAGGAACAGGGCGCTGTACAGATCGTTATCAACCTTGCCCTTGGTGCCGTTGCCGTACCAGCCGCTGGTGAAGTAGGCCGGATCGTTGCTGTTGGCGCCGTCGTCAGTGCTGTGGAAGTAACGGAAGTCGGACTTCAGCACGCCCGGGCCGATTGCCCAGTTGTGTACCGCACCCAGGAAGTGCTGTTTGTAGAAGTCTTCCAGGTTGCCATAGTAGTACTGCAGCAGCAGGTCCTTGGTGACCTTGTAGTCGGCACCGGCGTAGAGGAACTTGTTGCTGAACTTGCCGGTACGGGCGTTGTTGGCGCCAGCGATCGACATTTCTTCGTTGTTGCTGGAGTTACGGCCTTTGACGTGCTCGATCTGACCACCGATCAGGGTCAGGTCCTTGAACTCGTTCGAGGTGATCTGACCACCTTCGAAGGTTTGCGGCAGCAGGCGACCATCGTTGTACGAGATGACCGGCAGCTTCGGCAGCAGGGTGCCGTAGCGCAGTTCGGTCTGGGAAATCTTGGCCTTGGCGGTCAGGCCCAGGCTGGAGTACTCGTCGACTGCACGACCGTTGCTGTCGGTCGGGAACACCGAACCACCATAGGAGGCGCTGGTCGGGTTGCCATGACGGCCCTTGCCCGAGTCCAGACGCACGCCCAACAGGGCAATAGCGTCAACACCAAAGCCGACGGTGCCCTGGGTGAAGCCCGAGGCGTAATCGACCTGGAAGCCCTGACCCCATTCTTCCTGGTAGTTGGTGCTGGTGTTGGTACCGTGGTTACGGTTGTCGGTGTTGATATAGAAGTTGCGCAGCTTCAGTGTTGCCTTGCTGTCTTCGATGAAGCCGGCAGCACCCGCCTGCTGGGCCAGAACCCCAACGGCCACGGCAAGTGCCAAGGTGGACTTGTACATGTTTTGCTCCTCTACGTTCTAATTCTTGTGTGTCGCTTACGGCAGGATCTTTGTGTCCCGCTCGACGTCGATGGGCGATTAGCACCAAAGGGTGACCGTCAAGTCAATCGTAACTATTCATTTCACTACTTTGGTCTAATGCACCAGCGGTGGGGGTGAAGGATAATGACAATCCTATAAATCCAAAAAGACTTATTTCGTAATTTTTCAGATTATTACGGAATATCACCCAAGATTTTTCTTCGCTGCCGTTATCGGCACATAAGCTAATTCCTAAAGGATATTTCAAAGCGGTTTTTTAGATCGCTTAGCTTCGTCGATCCTTCCCCTTCGACAAAGTAGCCCTCATGGCCAGGCCATCATTGCGTTTCCTCTGCGCCCTGACCTTGACCAGCGTCACTTTTGTCGCCCAGGCCGATGGCGCCTATAGGCTGGAGCGGGCTTGCCCCGCGATGACTCCCCCCTTTCGCAAGCCTTAAATCAATTGGCTCCTAAGCTAATGCTAAAAGGTTATTTATTTTAACTTTCTTAGATCATCTAGTCTTATCCCACACCAACACAATCGCCCGCCTGACAAGGAGTTAACCATGACCCTGCATGCTCCCCTGCGCCTGTTCGCCGCCCTGACCCTGGCCGGCACCAGCTGGTTTGCCCAGGCGGCCGACCTGACGGTGGCCTACCAGACCACCGTCGACCCGGCGAAAGTCGCCCAGGTCGACGGCACCTACGAGAAAACCAGCAAGGCCGATATCGACTGGCGCAAATTCGACAGCGGCGCCGACGTGATCACCGCCGTGGCCTCCGGCGACGTACAGATCGGCTACCTCGGCTCCAGCCCGCTGGCCGCCGCTGCGACCCGCAAACTGCCGGTGGAAACCTTCCTGATCGCCACCCAGATCGGCGCAGCCGAAGCCCTGGTCGCCCGCGACGGCGCCGGCATCAACTCGCCACAGGACCTGATCGGCAAGAAGATTGCCGTGCCGTTCGTCTCCACCGGTCACTACAGCCTGCTGGCCGCACTCAAGCAATGGAACATCGACCCAGCCAAGGTACAGATCCTCAACCTCGCGCCACCGGCAATCATCGCCGCCTGGAAGCGCGGCGACATCGACGCCACCTACGTCTGGGACCCGGCCCTGGGCGTGGCCAAGGAAAACGGCAAGGTGCTGATCACCTCCGCTGAGTTGGCCGAAAAAGGCGCGCCGACTTTCGATGCCTGGATCGTGCGCAAGGACTTCGCCGCCAAGCACCCGGAGATCGTCAAGGCCTTCGCCAAGGTCACCCTCGATGCCTACGCCGACTACCGCAAGGACCCGCAAGCGTGGCTGGCAAACCAGAGTAACGTCGACAAGCTGGTCAAGCTCTCCGGCGCCAAGGCGGCTGACATCCCTGGCCTGCTGCAAGGCAACGTGTTCCCGCTGGCCGCTGACCAGGTCGCAGCACTCGGTGCACCGACCACCCAGGCAATCACCGACACCGCCACCTTCCTCAAGGAGCAAGGCAAGGTCGAAGCGGTGCTGCCGGACTACGCGCCTTACGTCAGCGCCAAATTCATCGCCAACTGAGACTCGGAGCAGACCATGGCCCTGTTACAACTGGAGCGCATCAGCGCACAGTACCCCGGCGCGGCCGAGCCGGTGCTGGCCGATATCAACCTGAGCCTGGGCCCGCAGCAATTGCTGGTGGCCCTCGGCCCTTCGGGCAGCGGCAAGACCTCGTTGCTCAACCTGATTGCCGGTTTCGTGGCGCCCAGCAGTGGCCGTATCACCCTCGACGGCGAGCCGGTACAAGGTCCGGGCGCCGAGCGCGGCGTGGTGTTCCAGGATGATGCTCTACTGCCCTGGCAAGACGTGCTGGCCAACGTCGCCTTCGGCCTGGAACTGGCCGGCGTGCCACGCGCCAGCCGCGAGAAAAAGGCCCGCGAAATGCTCGCCCTGGTCGACCTGGCGGACTTCGGCAACCGGCGCATCTGGCAATTGTCCGGTGGCCAGAAGCAGCGCGTGGGCCTGGCCCGGGCGCTGGCCGCCGATCCGCGGGTTCTGCTGATGGACGAGCCGTTCGGCGCGCTGGATGCCTTTACCCGTGAACAGATGCAGGAGTTGCTGTTGCAGGTCTGGCAGCGTACCGCCAAGCCGGTATTCCTGATTACCCACGACATTGAAGAGGCGGTGTTCCTCGCCACCGAACTGGTGTTGCTGGCGCCGAACCCCGGGCAGATCGTCGAACGCCTGCAACTGGACTTTGGCCAGCGCTACAGCGCCGGCGAGTCGGCCCGTTCGATCAAGTCCGACCCGCGCTTTATCGAAACCCGCGAGCACGTGCTGGCCCGGGTGTTCTCCCAACGCAGTGCCGCAACGCGGCAGGAGTCCGCATGAGCAGCCTGGATGTCCCGGTAGCGAGCAAACGCACCGCCAGCCACACTGCGCCGAGCAAACCCCGGCGCAGCCTGAGCACCCGCTGGATCAGCGGCCTGACCCTGGCCACGCTGTTGCTGCTGTGGTGGGCGGTGACCGCCGCCGAATGGATCGAGCCACTTTTTTTGCCCTCGCCGGAAGCGGTGCTGGGCAAGGCCTGGTTGCTGCTGACCCAGGGCTACATGGAGTCCACCCTGTGGCAGCACCTGGGCGCCAGCCTGCAACGTATCGGCCTGGCCCTTGGCGCGGCGATTGTCACGGCAATCCCGATCGGCATCGCCATCGGCCATAACCGTATAGCCCGCGGCATTCTCGACCCGCTGATCGAGTTCTACCGGCCGATTCCGCCCCTGGCCTACCTGCCACTGATCGTGATCTGGTGCGGTATCGGCGAGCTGTCGAAAGTGCTGCTGATTTACCTGGCGATCTTCGCCCCGATCGCCATTGCCACCGCCACTGGCGTGCGCACCGTCGACCCGACCAGGCTGCGCGCGGCGCAGTCGCTGGGCGCCACCCGTTGGCAGCTGATTCGCCACGTGATTTTGCCCAGCGCCCTGCCCGACATTCTTACCGGCGTACGCATTGGCCTGGGGGTTGGCTGGTCAACCCTGGTGGCCGCCGAGCTGATCGCCGCCACCAGCGGCCTGGGTTTCATGGTGCAGTCGGCGGCGCAGTTTTTGGTCACCGACGTGGTGGTGCTGGGCATCCTGGTGATCGCCTTGATTGCCTTCGCCCTGGAAATGGGCCTGCGCGCCCTGCAGCGCAAGCTGGTGCCCTGGCACGGCCAGAGCCATTGAAACCGAACAGAGAACAACCATGAGCCTGACCATTACCCCGCTGAGCCCGGCGCTCGGCGCCCAGATCAGCGGCATCGACCTCAGCCGCGAAATCAACAAAGAACAACGCGACGCCATCGAACAGGCGCTGCTCAAGCACCAGGTACTGTTCTTTCGCGACCAGCCGATCAACCCGCAGCAGCAGGCCGATTTCGCCGCGCGCTTTGGCGACCTGCATATCCACCCGATCTACCCCAATGTACCGGAAACCCCGCAGGTGCTGGTGCTCGACACCGCCGTCACCGACGTGCGCGACAACGCCATCTGGCACACCGATGTGACCTTCCTGCCAACCCCGGCACTGGGTGCGGTGCTCAGTGCCAAGCAACTGCCGGCCTACGGTGGCGATACCTTGTGGGCCAGTGGCATTGCTGCCTATGAGGCACTGTCGGCACCGCTGCAGCAGCTGTTGGCTGGCCTCACCGCCACCCATGATTTCACCAAGTCGTTCCCGCTGGAGCGTTTCGGCACCACCCCTGAGGACCTGGCGCGCTGGGAAACGGCACGGCGTAACAACCCGCCGCTGTCGCACCCGGTAATCCGTACCCACCCGGTGAGCAAGCGCAAGGCACTGTTCGTCAATGAGGGCTTCACCACCCGCATCAACGAACTGAGCGAGGCTGAAAGCGAGGCGATTCTCAAGCTGCTGTTCGCCCACGCGACCCGCCCGGAGTTCACCATTCGCTGGCGCTGGCAGGAAAACGACGTGGCGTTCTGGGATAACCGCGTGACCCAGCATTACGCGGTGGATGATTACCGGCCGGCGCGGCGGGTGATGCACCGGGCGACGATTCTCGGGGATGCGCCGTTTTAAGATCCATCGCGGTCTTGCCCGCTCCCAGCAGTCCACACTGTGGGAGCGGGCAAGACCGCGATGCTTTTAGCGCACCAGATGCAAGAACTGCATATGCCGTTCGTACTGATCCAGAATGTCGTTGATGATCTGCTCCTTGCTGTAGCCCACCAGGTCATAGTCCTGGCTGCCCTCGCTCAGGTGCACCTCGGCACGGTAGTAACGACGGTTCTTCAGCTCCTGGGTACCCAGGCCGCCCAAGGCAAATGACGGCGTGAAGTAACCGCGCATCTGCACCTGGTAAATGAACGGCTGCTCTTCGCCATGGCCGATCTTCAAGCTGACGTTGTCGTGGCTCGGGTCTTCCTGGGTGATGACGTGCAGGCCCTTCTCGCTAAACACCTCGGTCACCTCGGCAATCGCCGGGCGCACCACGTCGTCCATGAAGCGGTACACCTCGTCGCGTGACGGGAAGTGCACGGCCTGGCTCAGGCGCTGACGCCAGCCACCGCGGCCGCGCCGCGAATTGGCGAACGGCGCCAGCGAATGCAACTGGGCGATCTGTCGTTGCGACTCCAGATAGAAGGCCTTGTGCAGGCCCCACATCATCAGCAACAAGATCACCGAGAACGGCAGCGAGGTGAGCACTACCGCCGATTTCAGCGAATCGATACTGCCGGCGAACAGCAAGCCGCTGGTCACCAGTGCGGTCATCGCGCCCCAGAACACCCGCAGCCAGTTCGGCCCGTCTTCATCGGCATTGCCGCCACGGGCGGAGAGGGTCGAGAGCACCACGGTGCCGGAGTCTGCCGAGGTGACGAAGAACACGAAGCTGATGAACACCGTGACGGCGATCACCGCCTTGCTCCACGGGTAGGTTTCCAGCAACAGGTAGAGGGTCATCGACGGGTTATCGAGGGCCGACTGGCCCAGCGCGGTCATGCCGTGCTCGAGCACTTGGAACAACGCGCTGTTACCAAAGATCGACATCCACGCCAGGGTGAAGCCCAGCGGAATCAGCAACACGCCGAAGACGAACTCGCGGATGGTCCGGCCGCGGGAAATCCGCGCGATGAACAGGCCGACAAACGGCGCCCAGGCAATCCACCAGGCCCAGTAGAACACCGTCCAGCCGCCCAGCCACTCATTGGCCTGGTTGTAGGCGTAGACGTCAAAACTCTTGCGCGGCAAGGCGCCAAGATAGTCACCGAGGTTCTGGATCAGGGTGTTGAACAGGTGCTGGGTAGGGCCGGCGAACAGCACGAACAGCAGCAGCGCGCAGGCCAGGAACATGTTGATGTCGGACATCACCCGCACGCCCTTCTCGACCCCGGCAACCGCCACCGCGACCGCCGCGCCCATCATCAGGGTGATGAGGATCACCTGCACCCACTGGGTGTGCGGCACGCCGAACAGGTAGTCCAGGCCGGAGTTCAGGTGCAACACGCCAAAGCCCATGTCGGCGCCCAGGCCGAACACCGTGGCGATGATGCCGAAGCCGTCGACGGCATAACCAATCGGACCGTTGATGCGCTTGCCAATCAACGGATACAGCGCCGAGCGCAGGGCCAGCGGCAGGTTATGGCGGTAGGCGAAATAGGCCAGGGCCATGCCGACAAAGGCGAACACCCCCCAGCCATGCAGGCCCCAGTGCAGGAACAGCAACTGCATGGCCTGGCGCCCGGCCTCGACCGTGCCGGCCTCGCCTTGCGGCGGCTGCAGCATGTGGGTCAGGGGTTCGGAGACGCAGAAGAAGAACAGGGTAATGCTGATGCCGGCGGCGAACAGCATGCCGGCCCAGGACAGGTAGCTGAACTCGGGCTCGTCGTGGTCGGCACCGAGCTTGATCTTGCCGTAGCCAGACAAGGCGGTGACCACCACGAAGACCAGGTACAGGGTCATCGCCAGCATGTAGTACCAGCCAACGGTGTTGGCCGCCCAGTTCTGCGCCGCCAGCAGCCACTCGCCAGCGGCTTGCGGGTTGCTGATGACCACCAGGCCGAATATCAGGATAAAGCTCGCCGCGAAGTAGAAAACCGGCGGGTTCATGCGGATCTTGCCGCTGGATTCGGAGCTGGGTGCACTCATCGGATGTGCACCTCGCCGAGGGGGGAGAAGCTTGGATTGAACGGGTTCAGCAAAGGGTTTCCTCCTGTTGAACACCGGCAGCGGACCACCGTTTTAACTTGAACAAGCGTTCAAGTTAAACATGGATGGGGGTCGCGATGCGACCCGTTGCCGCAAGCCAAGCTTCGGATCACCTACTTCTGGGTACCGTCATCGTGCTGCAGATTGGCCTGGGTCAGGTTGCTGCCCGGCGCCACGCTGCGGGTCAGCCAGACGTTACCGCCGATGGTCGAACCCTTGCCAATGGTGATTCGTCCCAGAATAGTCGCGCCGGCATAAATCACCACGTCGTCCTCGACAATGGGGTGACGCGGATGGCCCTTCTGCAACTGCCCGTCCTCGTCCGCCGGGAAGCGCTTGGCGCCCAGGGTCACGGCCTGGTAGATGCGTACTCGCTCACCGATGATCGCCGTTTCGCCGATCACCACGCCGGTGCCGTGGTCGATGAAGAAGCTCGGGCCGATCTGCGCCCCCGGATGAATGTCGATGCCGGTGGCCGAGTGCGCCAGCTCCGAGCTGATCCGCGCCAGCAATGGCAGGCCAGCGCGGTACAGATGGTGGGCCAGGCGGTGGTGAATCACCGCGAGGATGCCCGGGTAGCACAGCAGCACTTCATCGACGCTGCGCGCCGCCGGGTCGCCATGAAAAGCGGCCAGCACATCGGTATCGAGGATGCTGCGCAGGCTTGGCAGGGCGGCGGCAAAGTCCTGGATCAGGCGCAGCGCCGTGGCGTCGATCTCGGCCGTGGCCTGCTTGCCGTGGCGCGCCACGTAGCGCAGCTCCAGGCGCGCCTGGGCGAGCAAGGCGGTCAGCGCGGCATCGAGGGTATGGCCAACATAGAAGTCTTCGCTCTCTTCACGCAGGTCGACCGGGCCCAGGCGCATGGGGAACAGGGCACCACACAACTGCTCGAGAATATGGCGCATGGCCTCGCGTGACGGCAGCTCGCGGCCGCCCTGCTCGCCGCTGCTGCGCCCGTTACTGCTGCGCCACTGGTCGCGGGCGGCACGCAGCTGGCCGACGATGGTCTGCAACTGCCAATGCCCTGTTTGCGCGTTGTCGCTCACGGTTACCTCTCCTGCTGCAGCGGCGGTCGGTGGATGGTGGTGCCGCCGAAGTGCCGATTACTTTACGGCAATTTCCTGCGACAGAAAAAATAACCCTTTATTCCAGAACGCAATAAAGGTGGCATAAGCCCGGGAGTTGCCCACCTGCCCCGGGCTGCCTATAGTCGAATTTTACCTAGCCGACGTGACCCCATGATCGACCGACAGCTTGCCCGCTTCAATCGTCTGGACCTGCTTGGCGCCCCTACCGCGCTGGAAAAACTGCATCGGCTGTCAGCCTGGGCCGGCCGCGACATCTACGTCAAACGCGACGACTGCACGCCGTTGGCGCTGGGCGGCAACAAACTGCGCAAGCTCGAATACCTGGCCGCCGATGCCCTGGCCAAGGGCGCCGACACCCTGGTCACCGCAGGCGCCATCCAGTCCAACCATGTGCGCCAGACCGCGGCGCTGGCCGCGCAACTGGGCCTGGCCTGCGTAGCCTTGCTGGAAAACCCGATCGCCAGCGACTCAGCCAACTACCAGCACAACGGCAACCGCCTGTTGCTGGAGCTGTTCGACGCCAAGGTCGAGCTGGTCGATAACCTCGACAATGCCGACGAACAACTGCAGGCCCTGGCCGTGCGCCTGCACGCCAGTGGCCGCAAGCCCTACATCGTGCCGATTGGCGGCTCCAACGCCCTCGGTGCCCTGGGGTATGTACGCGCAGGCCTGGAGCTGGCCGAACAGATCGAACATTGCGGCGAGCAGTTCGCCGGGGTGCTGCTGGCCTCCGGCAGTGCCGGTACCCACAGCGGCCTGGCCATCGCCCTGGCAGAAAAACTGCCGAAGCTGCCGGTGATCGGCGTCACCGTGTCGCGCAGCGACGAAGACCAGCGCCCGAAAGTCCAGGGCCTGGCCGAGCGCACCGCCGAGCTGCTGGGCCTGCGCCTGCCGGCCACCTTCAAGATCGAATTGTGGGATGAGTACTTCGCCCCGCGCTATGGCGAACCGAACGCCGGTACCCTCGCCGCCATCCGCCTGCTGGCCAGCCAGGAAGGCTTGCTGCTTGACCCGGTATACACCGGCAAGGCCATGGCCGGGCTGCTTGATGGTATTGCCCGTCAGCGATTCGATGACGGCCCGCTGATTTTTCTGCATACCGGTGGGGCCCCGGCATTATTCGCCTACCCTGAGGTCTGGAACGGCTAATTAACATAGCCTGAAATAATATAAGAAAATGAATTTATATTATTTTTAAGACTAAAAGCGTCACCCTATAGTCAGCGCCACACTCACAACAACATTGGGGCTAACCATGAAGATTTCCGCTTTCGGTAAACAGGCAGTCGCCGCAGGTCTCGGTCTGCTGCTCGGCGCCAGCCTGCTCGGCCAGGCTGTCGCTGGTGAGCAACTGCAGCAGATCAAAGACAAGGGCGTGATCAACATCGGCCTTGAAGGCACTTATCCACCGTTCAGCTTCGTCGATGCCGACGGCAAGCTGGCCGGCTTCGAAGTGGAGCTTTCCGAAGCCCTGGCCAAGGAGTTGGGGGTCAAGGTCAAGCTGCAGCCGACCAAGTGGGACGGCATCCTCGCCGCACTGGAGTCCAAGCGCCTGGACGCGGTGGTGAACCAGGTGACCATCTCCGATGAGCGCAAGAAAAAGTACGACTTCTCCGCGCCCTACACTGTTTCCGGGATTCAGGCGCTGGTGCTGACGAAAAAGGCCGCCGAGCTGAACATCAAGTCCGCTGCCGATCTGGGCGGCAAGAAAGTCGGCGTGGGCCTGGGCACCAACTACGAACAGTGGGTCAAAGCCAACGTGCCAACCGCTGACGTGCGCACCTACGAAGACGATCCGACCAAGTTCCAGGACCTGCGCGTGGGTCGTATCGACGCCATCCTGATCGACCGTCTGGCCGCCCTGGAATACGCCAAGAAAGCCAAGGACACCACCGCCGCCGGTGACGCCTTCTCCCGCCAGGAAGCCGGTATCGCCCTGCGCAAAGGCGAGCCGGAACTGCTGGCAGCAGTGAACAAAGCTCTCGACAAGCTACGCGCCGACGGCACACTGAAAAAGCTTTCGGAAAAGTACTTCAACGCTGACGTCACCCAATAATGGAAGCAGCTTTGCAACTGGCGCTGGAGTCCGCGCCCTTTTTGCTCAAGGGCGCGTACTACACGGTAATTCTCAGCCTTGGCGGGATGTTCTTCGGCCTGCTGCTGGGCTTTGGCCTGGCGCTGATGCGCCTGTCGTCGATCAAGCTGCTGAGCTGGACGGCGCGGGTCTACGTGTCGTTCTTTCGCGGCACGCCGCTGCTGGTGCAGCTGTTCATGATCTACTACGGCCTGCCGCAACTGGGCATCGAGCTCGACCCGCTGCCCGCAGCGTTGATCGGCTTCTCGCTGAACATGGCCGCCTACGCCTGTGAAATCCTCCGCGCCGCGATCAGTTCCATCGACCGCGGCCAGTGGGAGGCTGCCGCCAGCATCGGCATGACCCGTGGCCAGGCCATGCGCCGGGCAATCCTGCCGCAAGCGGCGCGCACCGCCTTGCCGCCACTGGGCAACAGCTTTATTTCGCTGGTCAAGGACACCGCCCTGGCCGCCACCATCCAGGTGCCGGAGCTGTTCCGCCAGGCGCAGCTGATTACTGCGCGCACCTTCGAGATCTTCACCATGTACCTTGCCGCCGCACTGATCTACTGGGTGCTGGCCAGCGTTCTCGCGCACCTGCAGAACCGCCTGGAAGCGCGGGTCAACCGGCACGACCAGGAGTCCTGAGGCATGATCGAGGTACAACGACTGAGCAAGCAGTTCAACGGCCAGACCGTGCTCGATGACATCAGCCTCAAGGTCGAGGCCGGCGAGGTGATCGCCATCATCGGCCCCAGCGGCTCCGGCAAGACCACCTTCCTGCGTTGCCTGAACCTGCTGGAAACCCCCAGCAGCGGGAGCATCACGGTCGGCAAGGTAGAAATCGACGCCAACCGCCCGCTGGGCCAGCAAAGCGGGCTGATCCGCCAGTTGCGTCAGGAGGTCGGCTTCGTGTTTCAGAACTTCAACCTGTTCCCCCATCGCACGGCGCTGGAGAACGTCATCGAAGGCCCGCTGGTGGTCAAGAAGACCCCGCGCGAGCAAGCCGTGGCCCTGGGCATGAAGCTGCTGGCCAAGGTCGGCCTGGCCGGCAAGGAAGCCGCCTACCCGCGCAAGCTCTCCGGCGGCCAGCAACAGCGAGTGGCGATTGCCCGGGCCCTGGCGATGGAGCCGGAAGTGATCCTCTTCGACGAGCCGACCTCGGCGCTCGACCCCGAGCTGGTCGGTGAAGTGCTGGCGACCATTCGTGGCCTGGCCGAAGAAAAGCGCACCATGATCATCGTCACCCACGAGATGAGTTTTGCCCGCGACGTGGCCAACCGGGTGATCTTCTTCGACAAGGGCGTGATCGTTGAACAGGGCGAAGCCAAGGCGCTGTTCGCCCACCCCAAGGAAGAACGCACACGCCAGTTCCTGAGCAAATTCCTCGGTACGCAAAATACCGGCTACTGAGTTTTCCCCGACCTTTCCCCGCCCCTCTTACAGCGCCTGCCCAGCCCCGGCAGGGGTTCGTCCAGCGACCGCCAAGTACTTCTATATTTATTCCTAAAAGTTAGTTTATTTAATTTTTATACGCTATTAGGGTATATGCACCGGACCACCGGACCAGCGCAATTTTGTCGTCGCAACCCGCGCCGACGTTTTCAATTCGTGAGGTAGGTATGGTCAGGAACACAATCACCCCAGTGCGTAACGCCAGGGCATTGAGTGCAGCCAAGGAGCGGTACTGATGTCCAATCTGGCAGAAACCACAGTCCACAGCGATCTGGACAGCGCCCCGCTGTTGCTGCCGGCCAAGGTGCTGAGCAGCGACGAACAAGCCCTGCAGGCAGCCCACGAGCTGGCCGAAGCAGCGCGCACCCAGGCGGCCAAGCGCGACCAGCAACGCAAGCTGCCCTGGGCAGAAATCGAACAGTTCACCCGCAGCGGCCTTGGCAGCATCAGCATCCCGCGCGCCTTTGGCGGCGCGCAGGTGTCGTTTGTCACCATCGCCGAAGTCTTTCGCATCATCAGCGCCGCCGACCCGGCGCTGGGGCAGATCCCGCAAAACCAGTTCGGCATCCTGCAACTGCTCAAAGGCACCGCCACGCAGCGGCAGAAAGAGCTGCTGTTCACCTCGGTGCTCGATGGCTGGCGCATCGGCAATGCGGGGCCGGAACGCGGCACCAAACACACCCTGGACCTCAAGGCACGGATCACCCGCGAGGGCGATCACTATGTGCTCAGCGGCCAGAAGTTCTACTCCACCGGCGCCCTGTTTGCCCATTGGGTCGCGGTCAAGGCGCTGAACGATGACGGCCGTCAGGTCATGGCCTTTGTCCGCCGCGGCACCCCGGGCCTGCGCATCGTCGATGACTGGTCCGGCTTCGGCCAGCGCACCACCGCCAGCGGCACCGTGCTGCTGGACAAGGTGCAGGTCGATGCGGAACTGGTGATCGACACCTGGAAACAGAGCGAAGTAGCAAACATCCAGGGCGCGGCTTCGCAGCTGATCCAGGCGGCCATCGATGCCGGTATCGCCGAAGCGGCGATTGCCGACACCATCGCCTTCGTTCGCGACAAAGCCCGGCCATGGATCGACGCCAAGGTCGATCGCGCCAGCGATGATCTGTATGTAATCGCCGACGTCGGCCGCCTGCAGCTTGAGCTGCATGCCGCCCAGGCGCTGCTTTCCAAGGCTGCGCGGGTGCTCGACGAAGTCAGCGCCGCGCCGGTCGATGCCGCTGCGGCCGCTCGCGCTTCGATTGCCGTGGCCGAAGCCAAGGTGCTGACCACCGAGATTTCGCTGCTGGCCAGCGAGAAGCTCTTCGAGCTCTCCGGCAGCCGCGCCACCCTGGCCGAGTTCAACCTCGACCGGCACTGGCGCAATGCTCGCGTGCACACCCTGCACGATCCGGTGCGCTGGAAATACCACGCCGTCGGCGCCTATCACCTCAACGGTACCTTGCCTGCCCGGCACTCCTGGATTTGACCAGACCACTGGAGCCCTGTTTATGAGCCTTTTGCCACAACCGCACGCCAACGTCGCGGTCATCCACACTGACGCCCAGGCATTGCAAGTCGCCGAGGAAATCGCCGTCCAGCTGCGCCGCGACAGCGCCCTGCGCGACCGCGAACGACGCCTGCCACACCCTGAACTTGAACTATTCTCGCGCTCCGGCCTGTGGGGCATCAGCGTACCCAAGGCCTTTGGTGGCGCTGGCGTATCGAACGTCACCCTGGCCAAGGTCATCGCCCGCATCGCCCAGGCGGACGCCTCGCTGGGGCAGATTCCGCAGAACCACTTCTATGCCCTGGAAGTGCTGCGGGTCAACGGCAGCGCGGCGCAACAGCAGCGCCTGTATGCCGAAGTACTGGCCGGCCAGCGCTTGGGCAATGCCCTGGCCGAGCTGGGCACCAAGACCGCCCACGACCGCACCACCGCCCTGAGCCGCGACGGCGATGCTTACCGCATCAACGGGCGCAAGTTCTACGCCACCGGTGCGCTCTATGCCCAGCGTATTCCCACCTCGGTTGTCGATGAGGACGGCATCCAGCGCCTGGCCTTCGTCCCGGCAGACAGCTCCGGGCTGAAGGTCATCGACGACTGGAGCGGCTTCGGCCAGCGCACCACCGGCAGCGGTTCGGTGCTGTTCGATAACGTCCAGGTTGGCGCCGAAGACGTGCTGCCGTTCCAGAGCGCCTTCGAGCGCCCGACCACGGTCGGCCCGCTGGCGCAGATCCTCCACGCCGCCATCGACACCGGCATCGCCCGCGCCGCCTACGAAGATGCCCTGCACTTCGTGCGCACCCGCAGCCGGCCATGGGTCGACTCCGGGGTCGATAAGGCCAGCGAAGATCCACTGACGGTGAAATCCTTCGGCCACCTGGCGATCCGTTTGCACGCCACTGAAGCGCTGCTCGAACGCGCCGGCGAATACCTCGACCGCGCCCAGGCCGAGCCCAATGCCACAACCGTCGCCGCCGCCTCCATCGCCGTGGCCGAAGCGCGGGCGATCAGCACCGAGATTTCCCTCGCCGCCGGCACCACTCTGTTCGAGCTGTCGGGCAGCCAGGCCACCCTGGCCGAGCATGGCCTCGACCGGCACTGGCGCAACGCCCGGGTGCACACCCTGCACGACCCGGTGCGCTGGAAGTACCACGCCATCGGCAACTACTACCTCAACGATGAAAACCCACCGTTGCGGGGCACCATCTGATGGCCAAGAAAAAGATCCTGCTCAACGCCTTCAACATGAACTGCGTTGGCCATATCAACCACGGCCTGTGGACCCACCCGCGAGACAACTCGAGCCAGTACAAAACCCTCGAATACTGGACCGAGCTTGCCCAGTTGCTCGAGCGCGGGCTGTTCGACGGGCTGTTCATCGCCGATATCGTCGGTGTCTACGACGTCTACCAGCAGTCGGTCGATGTACCGCTCAAAGAGTCGATCCAGCTACCGGTCAACGACCCGCTGCTGCTGGTCTCGGCAATGGCCGCGGTCACCCGCAACCTGGGTTTCGGCCTGACCGCCAACCTCACCTACGAGCCGCCGTACCTGTTTGCCCGGCGCCTTTCCACACTCGACCACCTGAGCCGTGGCCGGGTCGGCTGGAACATCGTCACCGGCTACCTCGACAGCGCCGCCAAGGCCATGGGCCTGGACCAGCAACCCGAGCACGACCGCCGCTATGACCAGGCCGACGAGTACCTGCAGGTGCTGTACAAGCTCTGGGAAGGCAGCTGGGAAGACGGCGCGGTGCTCAACGACCGCCAGCAGCGGATCTACGCCCAGCCGGACAAGGTGCACAAGGTCAAGCATCAAGGCGAGTTCTACCGGGTCGAGGGCTATCACCTCTGCGAGCCGTCGCCGCAGCGTACGCCGGTGCTGTTCCAGGCTGGCAGCTCCGAGCGTGGCCTGGGCTTTGCCGGCAACCATGCCGAATGCGTGTTCATCAGCGGCCAGAACAAGGCCGCCACCCGCGCCCAGGTCGACAAGGTCCGCGCTGCCGCCGTCGCAGCCGGGCGCGACCCGCAGGCCATCAAGGTGTTCATGGGCCTGACGGTGATCGTCGCCCGCACCGAAGAACAGGCCAAGGCCAAGCACGCCGAGTACCTGCGCTATGCCAGCCCCGAGGCCGGTGTTGCGCACTTTGCCAGTTCCACCGCTATCGATTTTTCCGAGTACGAACTGGACGAGCCGATCCAGTACGTGAAAAGCAATGCCATCCAGTCTGCCACCAAGAACCTGCAGAACAACGACTGGACCCGGCGCAAGCTGCTCGAACAGCACGCTCTGGGCGGGCGCTACATCACCCTGATCGGCTCGCCGACCCAGGTCGCCGACGCGCTGGAAAGCTGGATCGCCGAAACCGGCCTCGACGGTTTCAACCTGGCGCGCACGGTCACCCCGGAAAGCTATGTCGACTTCATCGACCTGGTCATCCCCGAGTTGCAACACCGCGGCTCGTACAAGACCGCCTACGAACAGGGCAGCCTGCGCGAAAAACTCTTCGCCAGCGACCAGCCTCACCTGCCGGCAGACCATCCTGGCGCCAGCTATCGCCACACCACCACGACCCCGACGGGAGCGCTACAGCATGCTTAAGACCTTTATTGCCCGCCCGGTCGCAGCCCTGGCCTTGAGCCTCGGCCTGTTCGGCGCCGCCCAGGCCGCCGATGCCCTGAAAGTCGGCACCACCGCAGCCTTCTCGATCCCGCTTGAAGCCGCCGTCAGCGAGGCCAAGAAACAGGGCCTGGACGTCGAACTGATCGAGTTCAGCGACTGGATCGCGCCGAATGTCAGCCTGGCGGCCGGCGACATCGACGTGAACTACTTCCAGCACATCCCGTTCCTGGAAAACGCCAAGGCTGCTGCCGGTTTCGACCTGGTGCCCTTCGCCCCGGGGATCATCAACAACGTCGGCCTGTATTCGAAAAAGTACAAGAGCTTCGCCGAGCTGCCCGAGGGCGCCAGCGTGGCCATCGCCAACGACCCGATCAACAGCGGCCGCGGTTTGCAGTTGCTGGCCAAGGCCGGCCTGATCACCCTCAAGCCCGGCGTCGGCTACAAGGCCACCGAAGAAGACATTGTCGCCAATCCGAAGAAGCTGAAGATCCTCCAGGTTGAAGCAGTACAACTGGTGCGTGCCTACGACGACGCCGACCTGGTTCAGGGCTACCCGGCCTACATCCGCCTGGCCAAGACCTTCGACGCCACTTCGGCGCTGCTGTTCGACGGCCTCGACCACAAGGAATACGTGATCCAGTTCGTCATCCGCCGGCAGAGCAAGGACGACCCGCGCCTGGCCAGGTTCATCGACATCTACCAGCACTCGCCGGTGGTGCGTGCTGCCCTCGACCAGGCCCACGGCAAGCTCTACCAAGCCGGCTGGGAGAGCTGAAATGAGCGCCATCAGCGCCCGCGTGGCGCAGGAGCAGCAGGCCACTTTCGCGCCCCTGCAACAGGCCCGGCAACGGGCCTTGCACCCGGAGCTGGGCAACGCCCATGTACGCTTCATTGGCCTCGGCAAGACGTACCCTGGCCAACAGGCCCCGGCGCTGGACGGCATCGACCTGAACATCCAGCACGGCGAGATCTTCGGCATCATCGGCCGCAGCGGCGCCGGCAAGTCGTCGCTGATCCGCACCATCAACCGCCTCGAGCAACCCAGCCAGGGTCGGGTGCTGATCGACCAGGTAGACATCGGCGAGTACGACGAAGACCGCCTGGTGCGCCTGCGCCGGCGCATCGGCATGATCTTCCAGCACTTCAACCTGATGTCGGCCAAGACCGTCTGGCAGAACGTCGAGCTACCGCTCAAGGTCGCCGGCGTGCCCAAGGCCGAGCGCCAGCGCAAGGTTGCCCAATTGCTGGAACTGGTCGGCCTGCAGGAGAAGCATCACGTCTACCCGGCGCAGTTGTCCGGCGGGCAGAAGCAGCGCGTCGGCATTGCCCGGGCGCTGGTGCATGACCCCGAGATCCTGCTGTGTGACGAGGCTACGTCGGCACTCGACCCGGAAACCACCGAGTCGATCCTCGGCCTGCTACGCGATATCAACCAGCGCCTGGGTTTGACCATCGTGTTGATCACCCACGAGATGGCGGTGATCCGCGATATCTGCCACCGGGTGGTGGTGCTCGAGCGTGGGCGCATCGTTGAACAAGGCGCTGTCTGGCAGGTGTTCGGCGATCCGCAGCATGAGGTCAGCAAGACCCTGCTCGCGCCCTTGCAGCCTGCTCTGCCAGCTGCGTTGCAGGCTCGCTTGCAGCCGCACCCGCCGGGGCCTGAGGCAGCACTGGTGTTGAGCTTGCGGGTGAGTGGCAAAGACAAGCATGCGCCGGAATTGTCTTCATTATTCGCCTTGCTCGGCGGTCGGATCAGCTTGCTGCAAGGCGGCATCGAACCGATCCAGGGCCGCGCGTTGGGGCAACTTGTTGTGTCGGTGGCCAACTCGCCGCACCGCCACGAGCAAGTGATTGAGCGCGCCCGGCAATGGGCGGCACAAGTGGAGGTATTGGGTTATGTGGTTTGATCGCTTGCTCCAGGGCGTGCTCGACACCCTGCTGATGGTCGGCGTCTCATCGCTGATCGCCCTGCTCGCCGGCGTGCCGCTGGCGGTGATCCTGGTCACCAGTGGCAAGGGCGGGATCTTTGAAGCGCCTGCCCTGAACCGGGTGCTCGGCGCCTTCGTCAACCTGTTCCGCTCGATTCCGTTCCTGATCCTGATGGTGGCCTTGATTCCCTTCACTCGCTTGATCGTCGGCACCACCTACGGCGTCTGGGCGGCAGTGGTACCGCTGACCATTGCCGCCACACCGTTCTTTGCGCGCATTGCCGAAGTCAGCCTGCGCGAGGTCGACCACGGCCTGATCGAAGCGGCCCAGGCCATGGGCTGCCGGCGCTGGCATATCGTCTGGCATGTACTGCTGCCCGAAGCCCTGCCGGGCATCGTTGGCGGCTTTACCATCACCCTGGTGACCATGATCAACTCCTCGGCCATGGCCGGCGCCATTGGTGCCGGAGGCCTGGGCGACATCGCCTACCGCTATGGCTACCAGCGCTTCGACAGCCAGATCATGCTGACGGTGATCGTCATGCTGGTGGTGCTGGTGGCGTTGATTCAGCTGGGCGGGGACCGGTTGGCGAAGGGCTTGAACAAGCGCTGAATTTATCGCGGGTCAAGTCGAGACGTCGTACCACCCCCACATCTATGGCACAGGGAAACATTCTGTTTTCAAGACCTCCATGCTCCCCCAGCGAGTCCAGCTACCTTGAAGTTTCAAACTCAAGGAAGTCGACATGGACCGTCCACACTCCAAGCTCCTGCGACGGGGGCGAATTTCCGAACCCGGCAGGTTGTATCTACTGACGAGCATCACTGAAAACCGGGCCCCCATACTCAGAGAGTTTGGCTTGGCCCGGCTCGTCGTTGCCCAATTCAAACTAGCTGAGCAAGAAGGCGCTGCGCGATCACTGGCCTGGGTAGTAATGCCTGATCACTTTCATTGGCTCATCGAGTTGCAGTCCTGCACATTGAAAACACTAATGCGCAGGCTCAAGTCACGCAGTGGCTGCGCCATTTGCAAGGCGTGCAAACTCAAAAGCAGACTCTGGCAGCCTGGGTTTCATGATCGTGCATTGCGCTATGAAGAAGATGTCCAGGCAGTAGCTCGTTACATTGTTGCCAACCCTATTCGTGCAGGGCTGGTGCAGCGAATTGGTGACTATCCTCATTGGGATGCGGTCTGGATCTAAAAGCATCGCGGGTCAAGCCCGCTCCCACAGAATACACCGTTGCAACTGTGGGAGCGGGCTGGACCCGCGATGGCGCAATCACTGGCGCTGCGGCTCGCGGATCTTGTACCAGGCCACGTACAGCGCCGGCAAAAACAGCAGGGTCAGCAAGGTGGCGACGATGATCCCGCCGATCATGGCGTAGGCCATCGGCCCCCAGAACACTTCGCGGGCGATCGGGATCATGCCCAGGCTCGCCGCTGCCGCAGTCAGCAAAATCGGCCGGCGCCTGTGGTTGGTCGCTTCCAGCACCGCATCCCAGGGCGTGTAGCCCTGGGCTTCGTACTCGTCGATCTGGGTCACCAGGATCACCGAGTTGCGGATGATGATGCCGATCAGCGCAAGAATCCCCAGGATCGCCACAAAGCCCATCGGCGTGCCGGTCGGCACCAGCGCCAGGACCACGCCGATCAAGCCCAGCGGCGCCACGCTGGCGACCAGGAACAGCTTCTGCACGCTGTGCAGCTGAATCATCAGGAAGGTGCCCATCATGAACAGCATCAGCGGCACCACCTTGGCGATCGGGCCCTGGGCCTTGCCGCTTTCTTCCACGGTACCGCCGGTGGCCACGGCGTAACCCACCGGCAGTTTGCTGGCGAATTCGTCGATCTGCGGCTTGAGCTCGGCCACCAGGTCGGTCGGCTGGATTTCGCCGCGCACCGAGGCCTTGATGGTGATGGTCGGTTTGCGGTCGCGACGCCATACCAGCGGCTGTTCCAGCTCATAGCGCACGGTGGCGAAGGCCAGCAGCGGGATCGAGGTGCCGTTGGGGGTGACGATCTGCAGGTTTTGCAGGGTCTGCGGCGTGCCGCGCTCGCTGTCTACGGCGCGCGCGATGACGTCGATCAGGTAGATGTTGTCGTTGACCTCGGTCACCGGCGCGCCGCTGACGATGCTGTTCATCACATTGGCCACGTCTTCGGACGACAACCCGAGCTGGCGTGCCTTGTCTTGGGCGATCTCGACCCGCAGCACCTTGCCCGGCTCGTTCCAGTCGTAAATCATCTCGCCGATGTGCTCGTTCTGGTCGAGCAGCGAGGCCAGGGCAATGGCGTGCTTGCGCACTTCATCGATGTCCTTGCCGCTGACCCGGTACTGGATAGGCCGCCCGACCGGCGGGCCCATTTCCAGTGACTGGACGTTGCTGCCAATGCCGACGAAGTCTTCACGCAGACGCTTTTGCAGGCGCGCCATCAATGCCTCGCGCGACTCCAGGCCTTTGCTGACAATCACCAGCTGGGCGTAGTACGGGTTCTGCAGTTGCTGGTCCAGCGGCAGGTAGAAACGGATCGCGCCCTGGCCGATGTAAGTGCTCCAGCGCACGATATCCGGGTCGCCCTTGAGCGTCGCTTCCAGGCGATCCACCGCCTTGCGGGTTTCCTCGATCGAGGCGTTTTGCGGCAGGTTGAGGTCGACGAGAATTTCCGGGCGGTCTGAGGACGGGAAGAACTGGTTCTGCACGAATCGCATGCAGAACACCGCCAGCACGAACAGCAACACAGTGCCGATGATGGTCAGCCAGCGATGACGCATGCACCACAGCAGGCTGTTGCCAAAGGCCTTGCCGATACGCCCCGGCTCTTCGCTGTGCGGTTTGACCTTGGTGCTGAGGATATGCACGCCGAGTACCGGGGCAAATACTACGGCCACCACCCAGGACACCAGCAAGGCGGCCGCGATCACCGCGAACAGGGTGTAGGTGTACTCCCCTGCCGAGCTGGCATTGAGGCCGATCGGCACGAAGCCCGCGACCGTCACCAGGGTACCGGTAAGCATCGGAAAGGCGGTCGAGGTGTAGGCGAAGGTGGCTGCCTGCTCCTTGCTCTCGCCCATTTCCAGGCGCGTGACCATGACCTCGACGGTGATCATCGCATCGTCCACCAACAGGCCCAGGGCAATGATCAGCGCGCCCAGGGAGATCCGCTGCATGGTGATGCCGCTGTATTCCATGAAGATGAAGACCATGGCCAGCACCAGCGGAATCGAACAGGCCACCACCAGACCGGCGCGTACCCCGAGGCTGATGAAGCTGACCACCAGGACGATCACCACCGCCTCGAACAGGGCGCTGGTAAAGCCGCCCACGGCCTCCTCTACTACCACCGCCTGGTCAGACACCGTATGCACGCCAACACCAACCGGCAACTCGGAGACCACGCGGTCCATCATCTTGTGCAGGTCGGCACCGAACACCTGGATGTTGCCGCCGGCCTTCATGCCGATGGCAAGACCAATGGCGGTCTGGCCGTTGTAGCGAAACATCGGCGCGGGTGGGTCGACAAAGCCTCGCTGGATCTCGGCGATATCCGCCAGGCGGAAAAAGCGATCGTTGATGCGCAGGTTGACCGCCTCGAGGTCTTTCTCCGAGGCGAACTGGCCGGTGGTGCGTACCGAAATGCGCTCGGGACCGGCCTCGATCACCCCGGCCGGGGTGACTGCGTTCTGGCTCTGCAGGGCCTGCAATACCTGGCGCTGGTCGATGCCGAACGACGCCAGCTTGCGGGTCGAGAAGTTCAGGTAGAGCACCTCGTCCTGGGTGCCGATCATTTCCACCTTGCCCAGGTTGGGCACTTCACGGATCTCGGCACGCACCTGCTCGACGTAGTCGCGCAGCTGGCGCATGCTCAGGCCATCGGCGGTAAAGGCGTAGATCGAGCCGAACACGTCACCGAACTCATCGTTGAAACCCGGGCCCTGAATGCCTTGGGGAAACTCGCCGCGAATATCCTGGATCTTCTTGCGCACCTGATACCAGATCTGCGGGATGTCCGCCGCCTTGGTGGTGTCGCGCAGGTTGACGTACACGGTTGACTCGCCCGGGCGGGTGTAGCTTTTCACATAGTCGAGGGAGTCCAGCTCTTCGAGCTTCTTTTCGATGCGGTCGGTGACCTGGTACAGCGTTTCATCCTGGGTCGCACCCGGCCAGCGGGTCTGAATGACCATGGTCTTGATGGTGAACGAAGGGTCTTCCTCACGCCCCAGGTTCATGTAGGAAAACACGCCCATCAGCAAGCCGACGAACATCAGGTACCAGACAAAGGATTGGTGCTTCAGCGCCCACTCCGACAGGTTGAAGCTTCCATTCATTGCGGGTCTTCCTCGTCGACGATGACCTTCTGGCCCGGTTTGAGACTGTTTACACCGGCGGTTACTACTCGCTCGCCAGGCTGTACGCCCGAGGTCAGCACTACGCTGCCGGGGGTACGCTCAAGCAGCTTCACATCACGTGTGGCGACGGTTTTTTGCTGCGGATCGACCACCCATACCCGGGTCTTGCCGTCGCTTTCGAGCAAGGCCGACGCCGGCAGTTCGGTGCGTGGCGAAACCGCCGAGGTCAGGGTGACGCTGATAGCCGTGCCGAGACGGAACGCATTCGGCGTATCGACCAAGGTCAGGCGGGCGCGACGGGTGCGCGTGGTGGCATCGGCCTGCGGCTCCAGCTCACGCAGGGTCGCCGTGGTGTTGATATCCGGGTCCAGTTGCGAGGCCACCAGGAACTGAAGCTGCGTGTTCAATTGCTCGGCCAGGCTGGTCGGCAGGTCGATCACCGCTTCCTTGATATCCGGTCGCGCCAGGGTCACCACGGCCTGGCCGGCACTCACCGTTTGCCCGGCCTCGGCCTGCCAATTGGTGACTACGGCGCCATGGTCGGCCTTCAGCTCGCTGTAACCCAGTTGATCACGGGCCTGGTCAACCGCCGCCCGCGCCTGCTTGAGGGAGGCTCCAGTGGTCTTCAGGTCGGTCTGCGCGATGTCCAGCTGGGCTTGCGCACCCACGCCGCGATCAAACAACTGCTGCTGACGTCGGGCGTTGGCCTGGGCGTTGATCCACTGCGCCTGGATCTTCGCCAGGTCGCCCTCAGCGGCGCGCAACTGGTTGCGCTGGTCGGTGGGATCAAGGCTGGCAAGCACATCGCCTGGTTGCACTTGACTGCCGACATCGACCCAGCGCCGGGCAATCCGGCCCCCCACACGAAAGCCCAGGGTGCTTTCAAAACGGGCCTGGATGCTGCCAGCGAAACGTCCAAGATTGGCCTGTACCTGCGGCTGGGCAATGACCGACAGCACTGGTCGCACAGGTTCTGGCGCACTGGCTTGCTTGCCGCAACCTACGAGCAGCAGTGCGCCGCCCAAGACAAACGTGATTGCTTTCATTGCGCCACCCCGCTGTCCTTGAGCGGCGCGATTTCCACCTGCATGCCCGGATTTAGCAGTTGCCCGCCCGTTACCACAACGGTTTCCCCACCTTTGAGGCCATCGCCCACCACCACCTTGCCGGTCAGGTAGCGCATCACCTTGACCTTCTGCAAGCGCACCTTGTCACCCTCGCCCACCAGCCACACCGCCGGCTCATGCAGGTCTTTGGTCAGCGCTGACCAGGGCAACTCTACGCTCGGCTTGCCCTGAACTTTGCCGGTGGCAGTAACTGGCGAGCCCAGGTCCATGCCGGGCGGCACATCATTCAATGCCACCTTGACCTGCACCGTGCCGCTTTGCGCCGAAACCGTCGGGGTGACCTCACGGATGTAACCCTGAGCCTGGATTTTCGGGTTATCCACCAGGCTGACCTTGATTGCCTCACGGGTGGCCGGGGCCACCAGCAAGGCTTCGTAGACATTGAACACCGCATCGCGCTCACCATCGCGGGCCAGGCTGAAGATCGGCACCGTGGCCTGAACCACCTGGCCGACCTCGGCCTGGCGCTCGGTGATCACCCCGTCCGCCTCGGCGACCAGCGCGGTGTAGCTCAACTGCTCTCGGGCGTTGGCCAGTTGCGCCTGGGCGGCCTTGAGTGCGCTCTGGCTGCTGCGCAAGGCGGCTTCGGCCGAGTCGTACTCGCTCTGGCTGGTGTAGCCCTTGGGCAACAGTTTTTGCTGGCGAACAAAGGCCGCGGCAGTCTGGGTCACGCGCGCCTGCTCGGCGAAGACCTCGGCCTTGGCCGAGTCGACGTTGGTTTGCAGGTCCTTGGGGTCAAGCCTGGCCAGTACCTGGTTGGCCTTGATGTGATCGCCGACATCGACGCTTCGGGCAATGATCTTGCCGCCCACGCGAAAGGAAAGATCGGTCTGCACCCGCGCCTGAACATCGCCGGTCAGGGTTACGGACGCTGCGAAATCACTGGGCTGAACACGTTGAACACCAACCCTGGGCAGTTCGGCTTCAGGGGCTTTTTTCTCCCCGCATCCCGTCAGCACCAGCGACACCCCCAGGCAGACGAGCGATAAAGGACGCAACACCCTCATGCAGGCTCCTTGCATGTGCCAGATCTATTTAGGAATGCGAGTGTTAGCGTAGATCAGGGTTCCCTTGATCGCTTGTCGGTGTACACAATTCGTTCACCACGCGGAATCGGCGATACTGCCCTCTTTACCTGAATGGACGCTGCCATGCTGACCACCCTGGCTGTCGCCAACTACCGCTCGATCAATCACCTAGTGCTGCCACTGGCACGCCTTAATGTCATCACCGGGCCCAACGGCAGCGGCAAGTCCAACCTGTACAAGGCCCTGCGCCTGCTCGCCGAAACGGCGCAAGGCGGTGTGGTCAACGCCCTGGCGGTGGAGGGCGGGCTGGAGTCGACGTTCTGGGCCGGCCCCGAGCAGATCAGCCGGCGCATGAGCAACGGCGAAGTCGCCATCCAGGGCGGCCCGCGCCAGCATGCACGGCGCTTGCGCCTGGGCTTTGGCGACGAAGAATTCGGCTACGCCATCGGTCTCGGCCTGCCGGAGCCGAGCAGGTCATCTTTCGCCCTCGACCCGCAGATCAAGCGCGAAAGCATCTGGGCAGGTCCGTTGTACCGCCCGGCCAGCCTGCTGGTGGACCGCCAGGGGCCGATGGTCAAGGTCCGTGAAGGCCGCCAATGGGAGGTGCAGGCGCAGCACACGCCGAGCTTCGACAGCCTGTTCGATCAGGTCGGCAACCTGCGCTCCTCACCGGAGGTGTTGCTGCTGCGCGAGCGCATCCGTGGCTGGCGCTTCTACGATCACTTTCGCACCGACCGTGATGCCCCGGCCCGGCGCCGGCAACTGGGTACGCGCACACCGGTACTGCACCACGACGGCCGCGACCTGGCTGCTGCGCTGCAGACCATCATCGAGATCGGCGACCCGCAGGCCTTGCAGGCAACCATCGCCGATGCCTTCCCGGGCGCACGCCTGGAGATCGATGCAGTGCCGGGTGGGGCGTTCGGGGTGTTGTTCTATCAGGAAGGTTTGTTGCGACCGCTGAGCGCCGCAGAGCTATCGGACGGGACCTTGCGCTACCTGCTGCTGGTCGCCGCGCTGCTGACGCCAAGGCCGCCGACCATGATGGTGCTGAACGAGCCGGAAACCAGCTTGCACCCGGATTTGCTGCCAGCGTTGGCGCGCTTGATCATCCGCGCCTCGGAGCAGTGTCAGGTGTGGGTGGTGTCGCATGCACGAAGATTGGTGGCCGCGCTGGAACAGGATGCGACCTGCAATTCGATCGTGCTGGAGAAGGTGCTGGGGCAGACCCGCGTAGCCGGTCAGGGGATGCTCGATGAGCCGGCCTGGCACTGGCCGGAGTAAAAACCAATCGCGGGGCAAGCCCGCTCCTACCCATTTGTAGGAGCGGGCTTGCCCCGCGAAGGGTTTCAGATCACGCCGAAACCGGCGCCGGCGCGCGACGCACGTCCGGTTGTTTCCACGAGTCGGCAGCGCTTTCTTCGATAGCCTGCTGGATCGCCCGGCGGCGACGCTCTTCGGCCTGACGGCTGAAGTACCAGACCATGAAGGTCACCAGCGACACGCTGAGCAGGATCAGGCTGGCCACGGCGTTGATTTCCGGCTTCACGCCCAGACGCACGGCAGAGAAGACTTCCATCGGCAGGGTGGTCGAACCCGGGCCCGAGACGAAGCTGGCCAGTACCAGGTCGTCCAGCGACAGAGCAAAGGACATCATCCCGCCCGCTGCCAGCGACGGTGCGATCATCGGGATGGTGATCAGGAAGAACACCTTCCACGGCCGGGCACCGAGGTCCATGGCCGCTTCTTCGATCGACAGGTCGAGCTCACGCAGGCGCGCCGACACCACTACCGCCACATAGGCTGCGCAGAAGGTGGTGTGGGCGATCCAGATGGTGACGATGCCACGCTCCTGCGGCCAGCCGATCATCTGCGCCATGGCCACGAACAGCAGCAACAGCGACAGACCGGTGATCACCTCGGGCATTACCAACGGTGCGGTAACCAGGCCACCGAACAGCGTGCGGCCCTTGAAGCGGGTAACCCGGGTCAGCACGAAGGCGGCCAGGGTGCCCAGCGCCACGGCGGCGATCGCGGTGTAGCAGGCGATCTCCAGCGAGCGCATCACCGAGCCCATCAACTGGGTGTTGTCGAGCAGGCCGACGTACCACTTCACCGACCAGCCGCCCCACACCGTCACCAGCTTGGAGGCGTTGAACGAGTAGATCACCAGGATCAGCATGGGCAGGTAGATGAACAGCAGGCCCAGGACCAACATCAATTTGGAGAAACTGAAACGCTTCATGCCCTGCCCTCCATCTCTTTGGCCTGACTACGGTTGAAGAGCAGGATCGGTACGATCAGGATCGCCAGCATCACTACCGCCAGGGCAGAGGCCACCGGCCAGTCACGGTTGTTGAAGAACTCTTGCCAGAGCACTTTACCGATCATCAGGGTTTCCGGGCCGCCAAGCAGCTCAGGAATGACGAACTCGCCCACCACCGGAATGAACACCAGCATGCAGCCGGCGATGATGCCGTTCTTCGACAGCGGCACGGTGATTTTCCAGAAGCTGTTGAAGGTGCTCGAACCCAGGTCCGAGGCGGCTTCAAGCAGGCTCTGGTCATGCTTCACCAGGTTGGCGTAGAGCGGCAGGATCATGAACGGCAGGTACGAATAGACCACGCCGATATACACCGCAAGGTTGGTGTTGAGGATCTGCAACGGCTGATCGATCCAGCCCAGCCACAGCAGCAGGGCGTTGAGCAGGCCGTTGTTGCTGAGGATGCCCATCCAGGCATAGACACGGATCAGGATTGCGGTCCAGGTCGGCATCATGATCAGCAGCAACAGTACCGTCTGGGTTTCCTTGCGCGCGTTGGCGATGGCGTAGGCCATCGGATAGCCGATCAGCAGGCACAGCAGCGTGCTGACGAAGGCCATCTTCAACGACCCCAGGTACGCCGAGATGTACAGTTCGTCTTCGGTCAACAGGCCATAGTTGGCCAGGTTGAGCACCAGCTGCACCTTGTCTTCGACGTAACTGTAAATCTCGGTGTACGGCGGGATCGCCACGTCGGCTTCGGCGAAGCTGATCTTCAGAACGATGAAGAACGGCAGCATGAAGAACAGGAACAGCCAGATGAACGGCACGCCGATCACCACATGGCGCCCCTCGGGCTTTATTCGGTTGAAGGCTCGCTTGAGCTTGCGGGCGTTCATGAGCGCAGTACCACGCCGCTGTCATCCTCCCACCAGACGTAGACCTGGTCGTCCCAGGTCGGCCGGGTGCCCTGGCGCTCGGCGTTGGCAACGAACGACTGGACGATCTTGCCGCCAGGCAGCTCGACGTAGAACACCGAGTGACCGCCCAGGTAGGCGATGTCGTGGACCTTGCCGCGCGACCAGTTGTGCTCGCAGGTCGGCTGCTCGGTGGTCACCAGCAGTTTTTCCGGGCGCAGGGCGTAGGTGATGCGCTTGTCTTCCACCGAAGTGGTGACACCGTGGCCGACGTAGATCTTGCGCTCAAGCTCGGGGCTGGCGATCACCGCGTGGCCTTCGGCATCGTCGACCACTTCGCCCTCGAACAGGTTGACGTTGCCGATGAACTCGCAAACCAGGCGGCTGGTCGGGGTTTCATAGATGTCGATCGGGCTGCCGATCTGGGCGATCCAGCCCAGGTGCATGATGGCGATGCGCTGGGCCATGGTCATGGCCTCTTCCTGATCGTGGGTCACCATCACACAGGTCACGCCGACCCGCTCGATGATCTCCACCAGCTCCAGTTGCATCTGCGAGCGCAGCTTCTTGTCCAGCGCGCCCATCGGCTCATCGAGCAGCAGCAGTTTCGGCCGCTTGGCCAGCGAACGGGCCAGGGCCACACGCTGACGCTGGCCACCGGAGAGCTGGTGCGGCTTGCGCTTGGCGTACTGGGTCATGTGCACCAGCTTGAGCATCTCGGCCACGCGGGCGTCGATCTCAGACCTGGGCATGCGGTCCTGCTGCAGGCCGAAGGCGATGTTCTGCGCCACGGTCATGTGCGGGAACAATGCGTACGACTGGAACATCATGTTGATCGGCCGCTCGTAGGGCGGCATATCGGTGATGTCTACGCCATCGAGGAAAATGCGCCCTTCGGTGGGCCGTTCGAAGCCGGCGAGCATGCGCAGCAAGGTGGATTTGCCCGAACCGGAACCACCGAGCAGGGCGAAGATCTCGCCCTTCTTGATTTCCAGGGACACATCGTCCACGGCGACCGTTTCGTCGAACTTTTTCGTGACCCGGTCGATTTTGACCAGCACCTGTTTAGGTTGCTGGTCGCCCTCGAGGGCTTTCTTATAGGCACCGGAGGCAACTGCCATTTGTGAAACTCCCAACAAGATTTTTTGCGTCCGCCCCTGCCGTGACGGACCCTGGATTTTTACTTGCCCGACTTGACCTTGGTCCAGCTACGGGTCATCAACCGTTGCACCTTGGGAGGCAGCTCGGAGTTGACGTACAACTTGTCCAGCACTTCTTGCGGTGGGTAAACCGCTGCGTCGGTTCGCACGCTCTGGTCCATCAGATCGCCAGCCTTGGGGTTCGGGTTGGCGTAACCGACGTAATCACTGACCTGGGCAATTACCTCAGGCTGCAGCAAATAGTTGATGAAGGCATGGGCCTCTTTGACATTCTTGGAGTCCTTGGGGATCGCCAGCATGTCGAACCAGAGGTTGCCGCCTTCCTTGGGAATCGCATAGGCCACCTTGACGCCCTTGCCGGCTTCTTCGGCGCGGGACTTGGCCTGGAATACATCGCCGGAGAAACCGGCAGCCACGCAGATGTCGCCGTTGGCAAGGTCGGAGATGTACTTGGAGGAGTGGAAGTAGGTCACGTAGGGACGCACGGCCAGCAGCTTCTTCTCGGCGTCGGCGTAGTCCTTGGGGTTGGTGCTGTTGGGGTCGCGCCCCATGTAGTTGAGCACCGCCGGGAGCATCTCGTCGGCCGAGTCGAGGAACGCGACTCCGCACTTGGAGAGCTTCTTGATGTTCTCCGGCTCGAGCAGCACGGCCCAGGAATCGATCTTGTCGGTACCCAGCGCCGCCTTGACCTTGTCGACGTTATAGCCGATGCCATTGGTGCCCCACAGGTAGGGGACGGCGTACTGGTTGCCCGGGTCGTTCTTTTCCAGGCGCTTCATCAGCGCCGGGTCGAGGTTCGCATAGTTTGGCAGCAGCGCCTTGTCGAGCTTCTGGAACGCGCCCGCCTTGATCTGCTTGCCGAGGAAATGGTTGGACGGCACCACCACGTCATAGCCGGTGCGACCGGCCAGCAGTTTGCCTTCCAGGGTTTCGTTGGAGTCGAAGACATCTTGCACCGGCTTGATGCCAGTGGCTTTTTCGAAGTCCGCGAGGGTGGTCTGACCGATGTAGTCGGACCAGTTATAAATGTGCACCGTGGGCGCCGCTTGGACGCTGATCGCCAGCGTCAGACCCGCTCCAGCCAACATGGCCTTGCGAAATACAGAAATAGACAAGTGGGAGGTCCTCACAAATGTGCCCGTGGCAAACGGCAGAAATACCTGCCGGATAAGCAAACCGGCGCGCAACTTACCTTCGATGCACTCATGCCGCAAAAAAAATTTGTGCTTTCATGCTCCCCGGGCGGGATTTACACCGCGCCCAGGGAGGTCACCGCTGTTACTTGCCCGACTTGATCTTGGTCCAGCTGCGCGTGATTTCGCGCTGGGCCTTGGCACCCGGGTCAGCAATTGCGTACAGCTGCTTCTTCACATCAGCCGGTGGGTAGATGCTCGGATCGCCCGAGATGTCCTTGTCCACCAGTGCGGTGGCCGCCTTGTTGCCGTTCGGGAAACGGACGGCATTGGTGATCTCGGCCATGATTTCCGGCTGCATCAGGAAATCCATGAACTTGTAGGCGGCGTCGACGTTGACGGCATCTTTAGGGATGGCAACCATGTCGTAGAAGGTACCGGCGCCTTCTTTCGGAATGATGTAGTCGAGCTTGACCTTGTCGCCGGCTTCGTGGGCACGTGCCTTGGACTGCTCCAGGTCACCCGAATAACCTACGGCCACGCAGATGTTGCCGTTGGCCAGGTCCGAGATGTACTTGGAGGAGTGGAAGTAGCCGATCGAAGGACGCACGCTGAGGAACAGGTCTTCGGCGGCTTTGAGGTCTTCTTTTTTCGTGCTGTTGGTCGGCTTGCCCAGGTAGTGCAGCGCCGCCGGAATCATCTCGGTCGGGGCATCGAGGAAGCTCACGCCGCAGCTTTTGAGCTTGGCGATGTTTTCCGGCTTGAACACCACGTCCCAGGAATCGATCTTGTCGACGCCCAGCGCCGCCTTGACCTTCTCCGGGTTGTAGCCGATGCCGATGGAGCCCCACATGTACGGGAACGCATGCTTGTTGCCCGGGTCGCTGGCATCGCCAACGGCCTTGAGCAGGTCTTCGTCGAGGTTCTTCCAGTTTGGCAGCTTGGACTTGTCCAGCTCCTGATAGACGCCAGCCTTGATCTGCTTGGCCAGGAAGTTGTTCGACGGTACCACCACGTCGTAACCGGACTTGCCTGCCAGCAACTTGGCTTCGAGGGTTTCGTTGCTGTCGAAGACGTCGTAGACGACCTTGATACCGGACTGTTTCTCGAACTTGGCGACGGTGTCTGGTGCGATGTAGTCGGACCAGTTATAGACGTGCAGTACTTTGTCATCCGCCTGAACAGCACTGGCCATGGCGCCCATCAGGGACACGGCCAACAACGTCTTGCCCAATTTCTTCATGCGTAATGCTCCAGAATTTTTTATTTAGCCATCTGTTCAGCGGCCGGCTTATTCGGCGCAAGCTCCGAGCGACTGAAACAGCCGCTAGTCTGGCAAGTTACAAGGCGCTCTTTCAACAACAGAGGCGCCTTGAAACCCATTGATGCCATTACGCTAGCCTAGCACTTGGCTATTTCAGCGCTTCAAGCGTCAGGTCCAGGCATTTGCGCGCCTTTTCCACCAGCTCGTCGATCTCGGCGTGGCTGATCACCAGCGGCGGCGCGATGATCATGGTGTCGCCCACGGCGCGCATGATCAGGCCGTTGTCGAAGCAGAACTGGCGGCAGATCATGCCGGCACCCTGGCCTTCGTAACGGGCACGGGTGGCCTTGTCCTTGACCAGTTCGATGGCACCGAGCATGCCCAGGCCACGCACTTCGCCCACCAGCGGGTGATCGTTGAGCTCACGCAGACGTTTCTGCAAATACGGTGCCGTTTCGGCCTGAACCCGCTCGATGATCTTCTCGTCGCGCAGGATCCGCAGGTTTTCCAGGCCTACCGCCGCCGCCACCGGGTGGCCGGAGTAAGTGAAGCCGTGGTTGAAGTCGCCGCCTTGGCTAAGCACCTTGGCCACTTCGTCACGCACGATCACACCGCCCATGGGGATGTAACCGGAGGTCAGGCCCTTGGCGATGGTCATCAGGTCGGGCTTAAGGTCGTAGTAATCGGAACCGAACCACTCGCCAGTGCGACCGAAGCCACAGATCACTTCGTCGGCAATGAACAGGATGTCGTACTTGGCGAGGATCTCCTTGATCTTCGGCCAGTAGGTTTCTGGCGGAATGATCACCCCGCCGGCGCCCTGGATCGGCTCGGCAATAAAGGCGGCGACCTTGTCTTCGCCGACTTCGAGGATTTTCTTTTCCAGCTGCTCGGCAGCCCAGACCCCGAACTCGTCCGGGGTCATGTCGCCGCCCTCACCGAACCAGTATGGCTGCGGGATGTGCTCGATGCCCGGCAGCGTGCCACCCTGGGCATGCATGCCGCTCATGCCGCCCAGGGCGGCGCCGGCCACGGTGGAGCCGTGATAGCCATTGATACGGCCAATGATCACCTGTTTCTGCGGCTTGCCCTTGAGCGCCCAGTAATGGCGGACCATGCGCAGGTTGGTGTCGTTGCCTTCAGAACCGGAACCGGTGAAGAACACATGGGTCATGCCCTTGGGCGCCACGGCGGTAACCGCCTTGGCCAGCTCCAGTGCCGGTGGGTGGGCAGTCTGGAAGAACAGGTTGTAGTACGGCAGCTCGCGCATCTGCTTGGCGGCCACTTCAACCAGCTCTTCACGGCCATAACCGACCGCCACGCACCACAGGCCCGCCATGCCATCGAGGATTTTGTTGCCCTCGCTGTCCCACAGGTGCACGCCCTCGGCTTTGGTGATGATCCGCGGCCCCTTCTCTTTCAGCTGTTGATAGTCACTGAAAGGTGCCAGGTGATGCTCACTGCTAAGGGTTTGCCACTCACGGGTTTGCGGGTTGTTGACGCTCATGTGCTTCTCCGTTTGTTGACGGCCGCGGTCCTGCGGCTCCGGGTTGATCAGACCGCAAACAGCAGGAACTCACGTTCCCAGGAGCTGATTACGCGTTTGAAGTTTTCATGCTCGGCGCGTTTGGTGGCGACGTAGCCGGTAATGAATTTCTTGCCCAGGTAGGGTTCCAGGGCCTTGCAGTTTTCCATGCGCTCGAGGGCGTCCTCGATGGTCAGCGGCAGGCGCAGGTTGCGCCGCTCGTAACCACGACCCTGTACCGGCGCGCTCGGCTTGATGCCTTCGACCATGCCGATGAAACCGCACAGCAGGCTGGCGGCGATCGCCAGGTAGGGGTTGGCGTCGGCGCCTGGCAGGCGGTTCTCGACCCGGCGGTTCTGCGGGCCGGCATCCGGTACGCGCAGGCCGACGGTACGGTTCTCTTCGCCCCACTCGACGTTCACCGGCGCCGAGGTGTCGGGCAAGAAGCGGCGGAACGAGTTGACGTTGGGGGCGAACAGCGGCAGCACCACCGGGATGAACTTCTGCAGGCCGCCGACGTGGTTGAGGAACAGCTCACTCATGCGCCCGTCTTCGTCCGAGAAGATGTTCTTGCCGGTGTGCACGTCGATGATGCTCTGGTGCAGGTGCATGGCGCTGCCCGGCTCGCCGGTCATCGGCTTGGCCATGAAGGTGGCGGCGACGTTGTGCTTGAGCGCAGCCTCGCGCATGGTGCGCTTGAACACCAGAATCTGGTCGGCCAGCGACAAGGCATTCCCGTGACGGAAGTTGATTTCCATCTGCGCCGTGCCGTCTTCGTGGATCAGCGTGTCGAGGTCCAGGTTCTGCAGCTCGCACCAGTCGTAGACGTCCTCGAACAGCGGGTCGAATTCGTTGGCCGCTTCAATAGAGAAGGACTGGCGACCGGTTTCCGGGCGCCCGGAGCGGCCAATCGGCGGCTGCAGGGGGAAGTCCGGGTCTTCGCAGCGCTTGGTCAGGTAGAACTCCATCTCTGGCGCCACGATCGGCTGCCAGCCCTTGTCGGCGTAGAGCTTCAAAACCTTCTTGAGCACGTTGCGCGGCGACAGCTCGACCGGGTTGCCCTGCTTGTCGTAGGTGTCGTGGATCACCTGGGCGGTCGGCTCGATGGCCCAGGGCACGAGAAACACCGCGTTCTCGTCGGGGCGGCAGATCATGTCGATGTCGGCCGGGTCGAGCAGTTCGTAATAGATGTCGTCATCGACATAGTCGCCGGTCACGGTCTGCAGCAACACGCTCTCGGGCAGGCGCATGCCTTTTTCGGCGATGAACTTGTTGGTCGGCGAGATCTTGCCGCGGGTGATACCGGTGAGGTCGCTGATCAGGCACTCGACTTCGGTGATCTTGTGTTCTTTCAACCAATCGGTGAGCTGGTCGAGGTTGCTACTCATAAATACCTCAGGAGGTAAATGTCTGGACTGACGTCAGGACGTGACCCGGAGTGGGCCGTCCCAGACATTCTGGATGCCCCACGGGGCTAAAGCAAAAGTCAGGCGCAGGGAGGCCGCAACGGGCAGTTCCCGCAAGGCTGACGAGCCCGCTATAGTGATGGCAGAGGTCATTCGAAGTAGCGTCGACAGCAGGCAGGACGCCTGGGCCGTCAATTATTTCAGCCGGGGCGCAAGGTGCTGGCGCAGGGCGCAAGCCACCCGCGAGGAATGCGTGCAAACCGTTCTGTGAACGGCGGGCGATGATGCCGGTTGTCGGCAGGCGTGACATGTAACCCCCGGTATTATTGGTGTTATGGGTTGCCACCGAGCTTAGCCTTGTTCATTTTTTTACACAACACCCCCGTAAAAAATAGAACACGGCCCGCTCAAGATCGCCGTTACCGTACGAAAGCAGCCCTTGTCGGCGCCCCCAATTGCAGCAAAAATGCCGCTTGAGGGCCATTTTAGGGCATCATGGGGCTGGCTTGACTTCAGCAAGGCTTTCCGATTGACTGAACCTGCAAGCCCCCATTGATTGATATTTTTAACAACAAAGGTGTTGCATCATGTCGGTACCCCCGCGTGCCGTTCAGCTTAACGAAGCGAACGCGTTCCTTAAGGAACATCCTGAGGTTCTCTACGTTGACCTTCTGATTGCAGATATGAATGGTGTGGTGCGCGGCAAGCGCATCGAGCGCACCAGCCTCCACAAGGTTTACGAGAAAGGCATCAACCTGCCGGCCTCCCTCTTCGCCCTGGATATCAACGGCTCGACCGTCGAAAGCACCGGCCTTGGCCTGGACATCGGCGATGCCGACCGCATCTGCTATCCAATCCCGGACACCCTGTCCAACGAGCCCTGGCAGAAGCGCCCGACCGCGCAACTGCTGATGACCATGCACGAGCTCGAAGGCGAACCGTTCTTCGCTGACCCGCGGGAAGTCCTGCGCCAGGTCGTGAGCAAGTTCGACGAGCTGGGCCTGACCATCTGCGCCGCATTCGAGCTTGAGTTCTACCTGATCGACCAGGAGAACGTGAACGGCCGCCCGCAACCGCCGCGCTCGCCGATCTCCGGCAAACGCCCGATCTCGACCCAGGTCTACCTGATCGACGACCTCGACGAATACGTCGACTGCCTCCAGGACATCCTCGAGGGTGCCAAGGAACAAGGCATTCCGGCTGACGCCATCGTCAAGGAAAGCGCCCCGGCACAGTTCGAAGTCAACCTGCACCACGTTGCCGACCCGATGAAGGCCTGCGACTACGCGGTACTGCTCAAGCGCCTGATCAAGAACATTGCCTACGACCATGAAATGGACACCACCTTCATGGCCAAGCCCTACCCGGGCCAGGCGGGTAATGGTCTGCATGTCCATATCTCGGTGCTGGACAAAGATGGCAAGAACATCTTCACCAGCGAGGATCCCGAGCAGAACGCCGCACTGCGTCACGCGATCGGCGGTGTGCTCGAGACCCTACCGGCGTCGATGGCGTTCCTGTGCCCGAACGTCAACTCGTACCGCCGTTTTGGTGCCCAGTTCTACGTGCCGAACTCGCCTAGCTGGGGCCTGGACAACCGTACCGTGGCCCTGCGCGTGCCGACCGGCACCCCGGACGCCGTGCGCATCGAACACCGCGTAGCCGGTGCCGATGCCAACCCGTACCTGCTGATGGCCGCTGTACTGGCCGGTGTTCACCATGGCCTGACCAACAAGGTCGACCCGGGCGAACCGGTTGAAGGCAACTCCTACGAGCAGAACGAGCAGAGCCTGCCGAACAACCTGCGTGATGCCCTGCGCGAGCTGGACGACAGCGAGATCCTGGCCAGGTACATCGATCCGAAATACATCGATATCTTCGTGGCCTGTAAAGAGAGCGAGCTGGAGGAGTTCGAACACTCCATCTCCGACCTTGAGTACAACTGGTATCTGCATACCGTTTGATGCTTGAGGGCCTTATCGCGGGTCAAGTCGGGTCGCCGCACCGCCGCTCCCACAAATATCTTCTGTGGGAGCGGCGGTGCGGCGACCCGACTTGACCCGCGATGCTTTACAGCGCTTTTTCGAAGATCTTCGAATTACGCTGATAGTTGTACAGCGATGCCCGCGCCGCCGGCAGCCGCTCGACGCCGCTAGGCACAAAGCCGCGTTCGCGGAACCAGTGCGCTGTCCGCGTTGTTAGCACGAACAGGGTGTTGAGCCCCATTTCCCGCGCCCGCGTCTCGATACGCTCCAGCAGCTCGTCACCACGGCCACCATGGCGATACTCCGGGTTGACCGCCAGGCACGCCAGCTCGCCCGCTTCGGAATCGGCAATCGGGTACAGCGCCGCACAGGCGATGATCATGCCCTCGCGCTCGACCACACTGAACTGCTCGATCTCACGCTCCAGCACCTCACGCGAACGGCGCACGAGAATGCCCTGCTCCTCCAGCGGGCTGATCAGGTCGAGCAAGCCGCCGACATCCTCGATCGCGGCTTCACGCACCTTCTCGAACTGCTCCTGGGCCACCAGGGTACCGCCACCATCGCGGGTGAACAGCTCGGTGAGCAAGGCGCCATCTTCGCCATAGCTGACGATATGACTGCGCGCCACACCGCCCCGGCAGGCTTCGGCGGCGGCATCAAGCAGCTCGCCCTGGTAGTCGCTGCCCAGGCGCTGCAGGTGCGCCGGCACTTGCTGGGGGCGCAGTTCGCGCACCAGCCGGCCCTGTTCATCAAGCAGGCCGCGCTCGGCGCCGAACAGCAGCAGCTTGTCAGCATTCAGTTCAATCGCGGCGCGAGTGGCGACGTCTTCACAGGCGAGGTTGAAGATCTCGCCGGTGGGCGAATAGCCCAAAGGCGAAAGCAGGACGATAGAGCGCTCGTCGAGCAGGCGATTGATACCTTTGCGGTCGACCCGGCGCACTTCGCCGGTGTGGTGGTAATCAACGCCTTCGACCACGCCGATCGGCCGCGCGGTAACCAGGTTGCCGGCAGCCACGCGCAGGCGTGAGCCCTGCATCGGCGAGGCGGCCATGTCCATCGACAGGCGCGCCTCGATGGCGATGCGCAAGTGGCCTACGGCATCGATCACGCATTCAAGCGTCGCCGCATCGGTGATGCGCATGCCGCGGTGGTAGTGCGGGGTCAGGCCGCGGGCCGCCAGGCGGCTTTCGATCTGCGGGCGCGAGCCGTGGACCAGCACCAGGCGCACGCCAAGGCTGTGCAGCAGCACCAGGTCGTGAACGATATTGCCGAAGTTGGGGTGTTCGACGCCGTCACCGGGCAGCATGACCACAAAGGTGCAGTCGCGGTGGGCGTTGATGTAAGGCGAAGCATGACGCAGCCAATTGACGTATTCGGGCATAACCGGAGAGCCTGTAGAAAATAGGGACAAGAACGGGAAAGCACACAGCGCTCGAAGGGTTATCGTCGGAACAGGCTTGGCGTCACGCGCAATCTCCTCTGCAAAACGGTTCAGCTCAGCGGGCAATTACCGGGCTGAGGCAATAATGTTCGATCAACTCACGCAATAGACGCACGGTAGGCTGCAAGCGTGACATTTCAAGGTATTCGCCCGGCTGGTGGGCGCAGGCGATGTCGCCGGGGCCCAGTACCAGGGTCTCGCAACCCAGGCGCTGAAGATAAGGCGCTTCGGTGCCAAAGGCTACCGCTTCGGCGCGATGGCCGGTAAGACGTTCGGCGACCCGTACCAGTTCCGCATCGGCGGCCTGCTCGAACGGCGGTACCTCGGGGAACAGCGGCGCGTAGTCGATGCGCACCTGATGCTGCTCGGCCAGCGGCGCCAGTTTGTGCCGGATGGCGTTGCGCAGTACTTCAGGGTCCATGCCCGGCAGCGGGCGCAGGTCGAACTCCAGGGCGCACTGCCCGCAGATGCGGTTAGGGTTGTCGCCGCCGTGGATGCAGCCGAAGTTCATCGTCGGTTGCGGCACGCTGAACTGGGCATTGTTGTATTCCCGCTGCCACTGCCGACGCAGGTTCATCAGCTCGCCCATCACCTGGTGCATGGCCTCCAGGGCGCTATGGCCCAGGCTCGGATCGGACGAATGGCCACTGCGCCCAAGAATGTCGATGCGCTCCATCATCACCCCCTTGTGCAGGCGGATCGGCTTGAGCCCGGTCGGCTCGCCGATCACCGCCGCACGGCCCAGCGGCCGGCCGGCCTCGGCCAGGGCGCGGGCGCCGGCCATCGAGCTCTCTTCGTCGCAGGTGGCGAGAATCAGCAGCGGCTGCTTGAAGTCATGCGCCAGCAAGGGCTGTACGGCCTCGATGATCAGGGCGAAGAAGCCCTTCATGTCGCAACTGCCCAAGCCCACCCAGCGGCCGTCGACCTCGGTCAACTTGAGCGGGTCGGTCTGCCACAGTTCAGGATCATACGGCACGGTATCGCTGTGCCCGGCCAGCACCAGGCCGCCCGGGCCGCTGCCGTAGCTCGCCAGCAGGTTGTACTTGCCCGGAGTCACCTGCTGAATGTCACAGGCAAAACCCAGGTCCCCCAGCCAGCCGGCCAGCAGGTCGATCACCGCACGATTGGACTGATCCAGCGACGGCTGGGTACAACTGACCGATGGCGCGGCGATCAGGGCGGCGAACTGCTCTTTGAGCGATGGCAACGGCATGCGCTTTCTCCTTGGGCGAAGCTCATCATAGGGCCATCCGGCACCGGGAATAAACCGCCGCGAGCCGACTCCTGTACACTGCACCCCCAAGACGCTCCCTGTCATTCGAGCCTGGATTACCCAGCAATGCATAAAGAAACCGAAATCAAACTGCGGGTCAGCCGCGAGACCCTCGCCGCCCTGCGTGAACACCCATTGCTGAACAAGCGCAACAAGTCCGGGTGGCAAAGCCGCGAACTGCTCAACCAGTACTTCGACACTCCGGAGCGCGACCTGGCCGCCGCCAAGGTCGCCCTGCGCCTGCGCCGCGACGGCGAGGTGGTCATCCAGACCCTCAAGACCCGCGGCCAGAGCGTCGCCGGCCTGTCCCAGCGCAACGAGTTCGAATGGCAGTTGCCCAAGGCCAAGCTCGACCTGAAAAAACTCGACGCCGAGTGCTGGCCAGAGCAACTGGCCGATGTCGACAAAAAGACCATCAAGGCGCTGTTCACCACCGATTTCATCCGTGAGTACGCCGAAATCGCCTGGGGCCGCGGCAAGGCCAAAGTGGTAATCGAAGCCGCCCTGGACCTCGGCACCGTGGTCGCCGGCAAGCAAAAAGAAGAGATCTGCGAGCTGGAGCTCGAGCTGCGCGAAGGCGCCCCCGAAGCCCTGCTGGAACTGGCCGCCGAGCTGTCAGCCAAGCTGCCGCTGATGCCCTGCGACATCAGCAAGGCCGAGCGCGGCTACCGCCTGCTCGACGCCGGCAGCTACGCCCTGAGCCTGCCAGCCGCCGAACTGAACGCCGAAATGACCCTCGACGACGCCTTCGCCGCGTTGGCCTGGCAGTTGCTCGGCAGCAGTCAGCGCCTGGCCGAACAGTACCGTTTCAACGGTCACTGGCGCCTGCTGCAAGACTGGGTCGAAAACCTCTGGGAACTGCGTGCCCTGGCCAGCAGCCTCGGCCAGGCCGGCCCACGCGCCAGCACCCGCGAGTTGCGCAACAGCCTCGACGCCCTGCTCGAAGACTGGCGCCCGCTGGTGCTCGCTGGTGCCGACGACGAAGATGTACGCCGCGCAGCGCCCGAGCAGTTCGCCGAGGAGCTGCTGGAAACCCGCTGGGGCCAGTTCTCCCTGGAGACCTCGCGCTGGCTGCTGGCCCGTGCCTGGACCGTCGAGCGCAACAAGCGCGGCGACCGCCAGGGCGCCGCGCAACTGGCCAACTGGCTGAACGTGCTGCTGGCCGAAGAAGCCAAGGCCCTCAACCTGCCGCTGTACCATCGCCAACCGGAAGACCTGGCCGAGCAGCTGCCGCGCATCGAGCGCCTGCTGGCCTGGCTGCATCATGCCCGCCAGGTGCTGGAAAGCCCGGACCTGGACCGCCTGTTCGGCGAGCTGAACAAGCTCCAGGAACTGGCCAACCTGCCGATCAGCGACGAAGTGCTCGAAGCCCGCGTCCACCAGGCCATGGCCGTGTTCCAGAGCCGCGGCTGGAAACACCTGCTGCGCAAGTAAGGCTCAAGGCAATACCGGCAAACTCGTCGTGGACTTGATTTCGGACAAGGCCACGGTCGAGTTGACCTCCTGGATCCCCGGCACCATCGACAGCTTTTCGAAAAAGAACCGTTCGTAGGCTTCGATGTCCGGGGTGACAATGCGCAGCAGAAAATCCACTGCGCCCATCAATACATAACACTCCAGCACTTCCGGAAAACCGCGGATCGCCTCGGTGAACTCGGTGAAGTTGGAGCGCCCGTGGGCGTTGAGTTTGACCTCGGCGAAAATCTGCGTGTTCAGGCCGATCTTCTTGCGGTCGAGCAGGGTCACCTGGGCGCGAATCACCCCCTCCTCTTTCAGGCGTTGTATGCGCCGCCAGCAAGGCGATTGCGACAAGCCCACGCGCTCGGCGATCTGCGCGCTGGAGAGCGAGGCATCTTCCTGCAACAAAGCCAGAATGCGCCGGTCATAGCCGTCCAGTTCACTGTGCATGATTTTTTCTCCAAAGTCGGTTGATTCGAATTGAGCTATTCAATAATCCGCAATATCTCACGATCATAGAGAAGAAATGCCCCGGCCCGCATGTAAAAATTTCTCCACTTTTTGCGGAGAAACCCATGAGCGCTCTCGAACGGCTGGACAGCCCCCTTACGCCCTTGCGCCACGATGTCTGGGCCGCCAACAACGCCCACAGCGATGTCTGCTATCAACTGCAGGTCGAAGCCGAACCCGACAGCCTGTGCCGGGTGCTCAACCTGTTTGCCCTGCAATTTCTGGTACCACATCGCTTGAATGTCGAGCAGCAGGATGACCTGCTCAACGTCGAGATTGGCATCAGCGGCCTTAGCTGGCACCGCGCCGAGCTGATTGCGCAAAAAATGCGCAACCTGATTTGCGTAAGCGAAGTGCAGTTGAGCACTGCCGGAAAAGCCTGGTAACCCTTGTTCAGCGGGAAGCCCCGGCTCAGCCGCTAACCTTGCTCAAGCCATCACTGTCGGTGGCGCGGCAAGGAAGCCCGCAGCCATGCACAACCTTAGCGAAGATCGCTGGCTTGACCTGAACACCCTGCTGGACGAGCTGCTGGCCGAGCAACGCATCAGCCCGGCTGATCGCGGCAATTGCCCGCCGGTGCCGCACGACCAGCACCCACTGGAGTGGATCGCCAGCCAGCAGCTTGCCGACCTGCTTAATCCCGGCCAGCACCTGGACCTCGATAGCCTGTGCCAATGGCTGGCCAGGCAGGCCGGGCAGCCGTACCTGCGTATCGATCCCCTGGAGATCGACCCCGCCCGCCTCACCGGCCTGATGTCTGCAGGCTTCGCCCGGCGCCACGGCATCCTCGCGGTGGCCGCCGATACCAGCGGCGTCACCGTGGCCAGCGCACAACCTTATGTACGCGCCTGGGAAGCGGACCTGACGCAGGGGCTGCAACGGCCAATCAAGCGCGTGCTGGCCAGCCCGGTGCAGATCCGTCAGCTCAGCCAGACGTTTTTCCAGGTCGCGCAATCGGTCAGCGGCGCCAGTCAGCAGCAGTCGACGCCAATCGCTGCGGGTAATCTTGAGCAGTTGCTTGAGCTGGGCGCGCGCGGGGCTGACGCACAAGCCAACGATGCGCACATTGTCAGCATCGTCGACTGGTTGTTGCAGTACGCCTTCGAGCAGCGCGCCAGCGATATCCACCTCGAGCCCCGGCGCGATCAGGGCCAGCTGCGCTTTCGCATCGACGGCGTGCTGCACCCGGTCTACCAGTTTCCGGGGCCGGTGACTCTGGCGGTGGTCAGCCGCCTGAAAAGCCTGGGGCGCATGAATGTCGCAGAAAAACGCCGGCCCCAGGACGGCCGGATCAAGACCCGCCTGCCAGGCGGCGCAGAGATCGAGCTGCGGCTGTCGACCCTGCCGACCACATTCGGTGAAAAACTCGTACTGCGTGTTTTCGATCCACAGTTGCTGCAACAGGACTTTGCCCAACTGGGCCTCGGCGGCGCCGACCTCAAGCGCTGGCTGGCCATGCTCGACCATCGCCACGGCATTATCCTGGTCACCGGGCCTACCGGCTCGGGCAAAACCAGCACCCTGTACGCCAGCCTCAAACACCTGGCTACCCCGCAGATCAACCTGTGCACCGTCGAAGACCCGATCGAGATGGTAGAACCGGCCTTCAACCAGTTGCAGGTGCAACCAGCCATCGACCTCGACTTTGCCGCCGGCACCCGCGCCCTGCTGCGCCAGGACCCGGATGTCATCATGATCGGCGAAATACGCGACCTGGAAACCGCTCAGGTGGCGATTCAGGCCGCCCTCACCGGCCACCTGGTGCTCTCGACCCTGCATACAAACGATGCCTGCAGCGCCATCACCCGCCTGCTCGAGCTGGGCATTGCGCCCTACCTGCTCAAGGCCAGCCTGATCGGGGTCATGGCCCAGCGCCTGGTGCGTACCCTGTGCCGGCACTGCAAGGGAGCGCCGCTGGGGTGCCGGGAATGCCGGCACACCGGGTATCACGGCCGTAGCGCGATCTTCGAGTTGCTGGGCATCAGCGAAGCGCTCAAGTCACTCATCAACCGTGAAGCCGACCTGCCTGGCCTGCGCCAACTGGCGTTGAGGGAAGGGATGCACAGCCTCAGGCAAAGTGGCCTGGACAAGGTCGCGGCCGGGCAGACAAGCCAGGCTGAAGTGCTTCGCGTCACGGCCTGAGGCTGCGCCAAAGCTTTTACCCGGGCAGGGAACTAGATCTGCGCAAAGCCGATCAAAGGCCCCAGTTCACCTCACGTTGGAGTCACCCCCGATGCGCCTCAAATTCGCAGTCGCCACCCTCGCCCTGCTGTCCCTGCCGGTTGGTTCTGCCATGGCCGATACCTTCTGGCGCAACGTCATCTCGTCCGGCGCCACCACCGGTTCCACCTACCTGACCTTCAAGGACCACAAACTGGTCATGGCGGCCCAGGATGATGCCGGCAGCTACGTCGCCAGCGAAGGCGCGATTCGCGGCCCGTACCTGGAAGCGGCGATGCACAAAGTGCGCGCCGACAACCCGGGGCTGCAAGTCAGCGACATGGAACTGGCCAATGCGATCCTGGCCAAGAATGCGCTAGCCAGCGAGTAAGCTCGCGACCGCTGTGGGAGCGGATAAATCCCCTCCCACACCAATAGCGCTTCAACGATAGTCATCCACCGGCACACAGGCGCAAAACAGGTTCCTGTCGCCATACACATTGTCGACGCGATTCACTGCCGGCCAATACTTGTGCTGCCGCGCATGGGCACTGGGCGCCACGCCCTGGGCAATGCTGTAGGGCCGCTCCCACACCCCTAGCACATCCTCCAGCGTATGCGGCGCATGCTTGAGCGGGTTGTCTTCGGCCGGCCAGTTACCCTCCTGCACTTCACGGATCTCGGCGCGAATGCTCAGCATCGCCTCGACAAAGCGATCCAGCTCGGCCTTCGACTCGCTCTCGGTCGGCTCGACCATCAGGGTGCCCGGCACCGGGAACGACATGGTCGGCGCGTGGAAACCGTAATCCATCAAGCGCTTGGCCACATCCTCCTCGGTGATGCCGGTCAAGGCCTTGAGCGGGCGCAGATCGAGGATGCATTCATGGGCCACCCGTTCGTTGCGCCCGCGATAAAGCACCGGGAAGGCGCCGCCCAATTGCTCGGCCAGGTAGTTGGCCGAGAGGATCGCCACCTCGCTGGCATCGGCCAGTTGCGGGCCCATCATGGCGATGTACATCCAGCTGATCGGCAAAATGCTCGCGCTGCCCCAGGGCGCGGCGCTGACTGCGGTGTTCTGCGGGTCGGGGCCAGGCAGCGGGATGACCGGGTGGCTGGCGACAAACGGCGCCAGGTGTGCGCGCACACCGATCGGGCCCATGCCCGGGCCGCCACCGCCGTGGGGGATGCAGAAGGTCTTGTGCAGGTTCATGTGCGAGACGTCGGCGCCGATATCCGCTGGCCGCGCCAGGCCGACCTGGGCATTGAGGTTGGCACCGTCCATGTACACCTGGCCGCCGTGCGTGTGGATAACTTCGCAGATCTCGCTGATGCCTTCCTCGTACACACCATGGGTCGATGGGTAGGTCGCCATCAGGCACGACAGCTTGTCGCCAGCCGCCTGCGCCTTGGCTTTGAGGTCGGCCAGGTCGACGTTGCCGGCTTGGTCGCACTCGACGATCACCACCTGCATCCCGGCCATCTGCGCCGAGGCCGGGTTGGTGCCATGGGCCGAGGCCGGGATCAGGCAGATATCACGTTGCGGTTGATGACGGCTGCGGTGGTACTTGGCAATCGCCATCAGCCCGGCGTACTCGCCCTGAGCGCCGGAGTTGGGTTGCATGCAGATGGCATCGAAGCCGGTGATCGCGCACAGCCAGCTTTCCAGCTCGTCGATCATCGCCTTGTAGCCCTGCACCTGCGCGGCCGGGGCAAAGGGGTGCAGCAGGGCGAAACCCGGCCAGGTGATCGGGATCATCTCGCTGCTGGCATTGAGTTTCATCGTGCACGAGCCCAGCGGGATCATCGACTGGTTCAGCGCCAGGTCCTTGTTCTCCAGCTGCTTAAGGTAGCGCAGCATCTCGGTTTCGCTGTGGTGCAGGTTGAACACCGGGTGGCTGAGAAAAGCCGAGCGTCGCACCAATGCCGACGGAATGCCCTCGGGCTGCGCCAGAGCATCCAGCGCGGCGATATCCAGGCCGTGGTCGGCGCCCAGGAAGATATCGAACAGGCGCATCACCGTGGTTTCGTCACAGGTCTCGTCGAGGCTCACGCCCAGTTGCCCGCGACCCAGAATCCGCAGGTTGATCTGCGCCGCCTCGGCGCTTTCGATAATGGCCGTCTGACTGCCGCCGACTTCCAGGGTCAGGGTGTCGAAGAAGTGCTCGTTGAGGCGCTTGATGCCCTTGCTCTCCAGACCCGCCGCCAACACGAAGGTCAACGCATGCACGCGCTGGGCGATGCGCTGCAGGCCTTCCGGGCCGTGGTACACCGCATAGAAGGCGGCGATGTTGGCCAGCAGCACCTGGGCGGTGCAGATGTTGGAGTTGGCCTTCTCGCGGCGGATATGCTGTTCGCGGGTTTGCAGGGCCATACGCAACGCGGTGTTGCCGCGGGCATCCTTGGACACGCCGATGATGCGCCCAGGCATGGCCCGCTTGAATTCGTCCCGGCAGGCAAAGTACGCCGCATGCGGGCCACCAAAGCCCATGGGCACGCCGAAGCGCTGAGAGGAGCCCAGTACCACGTCGGCGCCCTGCTCACCCGGCGGCATCAGCATCACCAGGCTGAGCAGATCGGCAGCGACGCAGGCCAGCGCCTGCTGGGCATGCAGCTGAGTGATCAGCGGCCGCAAGTCACGCACTTCGCCGTGGGTATCGGGGTATTGCAGCAAGGCCCCGAACACCTTGTACTTGGCGAGGTTATCCACAGCGTCGACGATCAGTTCGAAACCAAAGCCCTCGGCGCGGGTCTGCAGCACCGAGAGGGTTTGCGGGTGGCAGTGTTCATCGGCGAAGAAGGCATTGCTTTTCGACTTGGCCACGCGCTTGGCCAGGGCCATGGCTTCTGCCGCGGCAGTGGCTTCGTCGAGCAACGAGGCGTTAGCGAGATCCAGGCCGGTGAGGTCGATGATCATTTGCTGGAAATTGAGCAAGGCTTCCAGGCGGCCCTGGGCGATTTCCGGTTGATACGGGGTATAGGCGGTGTACCAGCCCGGGTTTTCGAGGACGTTACGCAAAATGACGGTTGGCGTGATGGTGCCGTGATAACCCATGCCGATCAGGCTGGTCCACACCTGGTTCTGCTCGGCATAGCCCTTGAGCCTGGCCAGGGCAGCCTGTTCATCGAGGGCCTCAGGCAGCTCCAGTGGCCGGTTCAGGCGGATGCCCGGCGGCACGGTCTGTTCGATCAGCTCGCGGCGGCTGCCAACCCCGAGGGTGGCGAGCATGGCCTGCTGCTCCGAGGCATCGGGGCCCAGGTGGCGACGCAGAAAAGGATTGCGGTCGTGCAGTTGGCTCAGGGACGGCGACTGGGACATAGCGGCTCTCTCTTCCTCGACCAAGCCTCGAGCGCTCGAGGCATATTGAGTCTAGGAAGAGATTGCCGCCTGCGTGAAACTATTCGCCGATGGCGGCTTTGTAACCGGCGGCGTCGAGCAGTTTGTCCAGCTCGGCCTTGTCGCTTGGCTTGAGCTTGAAGATCCAGCTGCCGTACGGGTCGCTGTTCAGCGACTCGGGGCTGTCGGCCAGCTCTTCGTTGACCGCGATCACTTCACCGCTGACTGGTGCGTAGATGTCGGAAGCGGCCTTGACCGACTCGACCACGCCCGCCGCATCGCCGGCGGCAAAGACCTTGCCCACTTCCGCCAGCTCGACGAACACCACGTCACCCAGGGCTTCCTGGGCATGGTCGCTGATCCCGACAGTCACAGAGCCATCGGCTTCCAGCCGGGCCCATTCGTGGCTTTCGGCAAAACGCAGGTCGGCGGGGATATTGCTCATAATTGTTGTCCTCGATTGGGTCAGCGGTTGGCCCGCCAGAATTGGGTTCAGATCAGGATCTTGCCATGGCGCACGAAGGTCGGCTTGACCACCCGCACCGGGTACCACTTGCCGCGAATCTCCACCTCGGCACGATCGGCGGTGGCCATCGGCAACCGCGCCAGGGCAATGGATTTGCTCAGCGTAGGAGAGAAACTACCACTGGTGATCTCCCCTTCGCCAATCCCGGCGACACGGACCACCTGATGGGCGCGTAAAACCCCGCGCTCTTCGAGCACCAGGCCGACCAGTTTCTGCTCGACGCCATGCTCGATTTCTTCCAGCAGGCCCTTGCGACCGATGAAGTCACGCGCTGCCGGCTCCCAGGCGATGCTCCAGCCCAGGTTCGAGGTCAGCGGCGTGTGGGCTTCGTCGATGTCCTGGCCATACAGGTTCATGCCCGCTTCCAGGCGCAGGGTATCGCGGGCGCCAAGGCCGCTAGGGGCGATGCCGGCGCCGACCAGGTCGTTGAAGAACGCCGGCGCCTGTACCGCCGGGAAAATGATTTCCAGGCCATCCTCACCGGTATAACCGGTGCGGGCGATGAACCAGTCACCATCGGCCAGGCCTTCGAAGGGCTTGAGTTCACGGATCAAAGCGGCGCGGGCAGCGGTTACCAGCTCCGCGACCTTTTCTCGCGCCTGCGGGCCCTGGATGGCAAGGATGGCCAGTTCCGGGCGCTCGCTCAGCTCGACCTCGAAGCCGATCATCCGCGCCTGCAGCCAGGCCAGGTCCTTGTCGCGGGTCGAGGCGTTGACCACCAGGCGGTAACCGTCTTCACAGCGGTAGACGATCATGTCGTCGATCACCCCGCCCTGCTCGTTGAGCATGGTGCTGTACAGGGCCTTGCCGGTGGTGTTCAGGCGCGCGACATCATTGGCCAGTACCTGTTGCAGCCAGGCACCGGCCTGGGCGCCACGGATATCGATCACGGTCATGTGGGATACATCGAAGACCCCGCAGGCCTGGCGCACCTGATGGTGTTCCTCGACTTGCGAGCCGTAATGCAGGGGCATATCCCAACCGCCAAAATCGACCATCTTGGCGCCGAGGGCCAAGTGCAGGTCATAAAGAGGCGTACGCTGTCCCATGGGTTTCTCCTTCCGGGCGTGGCGAGGCTACGGCGGCTGGCAGCGTTGCAGCTACCCGGTCTGTAGGACCGGCCGCAGCGAATGCCGCGCATTGTAGCTGCAAGCAAGCAGGCTTACACCCTCAGCGCGTTTGACCGGGGTGGCGGGCCGAACGTCGAATCAGGCCGATGACCGGCAGCAAGCCGACCAGCACCAGGGTCAGCGCCGGTAGCGAAGCCCGCGACCATTCGCCTTCGCTGGTCATTTCGAATACCCGAACCGCCAGGGTATCCCAGCCAAAGGGGCGCATCAGCAAGGTCGCCGGCATTTCCTTGAGCACGTCGACGAATACCAGCAGCGCCGCGCTCATGGCACCGGGCACCAGCAAGGGTAGATACACCTTGAAAAACAATCTCGGGCCACTGACCCCCAGGCTGCGCGATGCTTCCGGCAAGGACGGGCGAATCCGTCCCAGGCTATTTTCCAGCGGGCCGTAGGCCACGGCGATAAAGCGCACCAGATACGCCAGCAACAAGGCCGACAGGCTGCCGAGCAGCAACGGCTTGCCGGCACCACCGAGCCAGCCGGACAGCGGCACCACCAAGTGGTTATCGAGGTAACTGAAGGCCAGCATGATCGACACTGCCAGCACCGAGCCGGGCAAGGCATAGCCCAGGTTGGCCAGGCCGACGCCGGCGCGGATGGTCGAGGTCGGCGCCTGGCGCCGGGCAAACGCCAGCATCAGGGCAACACACACAGTAATCAGTGCCGCCATGGCGCCCAGGTACAGGGTATGCAGGATAAGCCCGGCATAGCGCTCGTCGAGGTCGAAACGGCCACGCTGCCAGAACCACACCAGCAATTGCAGCATCGGCACCACGAAGGCACAGGCGAACACCAGCAGGCACCAGCTGCTGGCGGCCAGGGCCTTGATGCCCCGCAAGTGATACAAGGCCTGGCCGCGCGGGCGTTCGTTGCTGCTGCGCACGGCGCCACGGGCCCGGCGCTCGCCGTACAGCACCAGCATCACCGCCAGCAACAGCAGGCTGGCCAGTTGCGCGGCGCTTGAGAGGCTGAAGAAGCCGTACCAGGTCTTGTAGATGGCGGTAGTGAAGGTGTCGAAGTTGAACACTGACACCGCGCCAAAATCCGCCAGGGTTTCCATCAATGCCAGGGCCACCCCGGCACCGATGGCCGGCCGCGCCATGGGCATGGCAACCCGCCAGAATGCCTGCAGCGGCGACAGTCCCAGGACCCGCGCCGCCTCCATCAGGCCCTTGCCCTGGGCCAGGAAGGCGTTACGGGCCAGCAGGTAGACGTAGGGGTAGAACACCAGCACCAGCACGGTGATTACCCCTCCGGTGGAGCGCACCCGCGGCAGGCGCATGGGCCCGAACCATTCGCGCAGCAGGGTTTGCACCGGCCCGGCGAAATCCAGCAGGCCGACAAACACGAACGCCAGCACATAGGCCGGAATCGCGAATGGTAGCATCAAGGCCCAGTCGAGCCAGCGCCGCCCGGGGAACTCGCACAGGCTGGTGAGCCAGGCCAGGCTCACGCCGAGCACCGTCACACCGATGCCGACACCGAAGATCAGCGTCAGGGTGTTGCCCAGCAGGCGGCTCATCTGGGTATCGAGCAGGTGCGACCAGATCTGCAGGTCGACCGACTGCCAGGACAACAACAGCACGCTCAGCGGCAGCAGCACCAGGGCGGCGATGATGAAGACCAGGGGGTACCAGCGGCGTTGGGCGGGGTGGGCCAAAAGGAAAAATCTCTATGTAGAAGCACAGGCTCTGTGGGAGCGGCCTTGCCCCGCGATTGCATTGTGTCAGTCACATTGCAATCGCGGGGCAAGCCCGCTCCCACAGGGGGCCGATAAGGGCCCCGCAAGGATAAAGCCTGGCGCTTAGTTCCAGCCAGCCCGATCCATCAGGCGGATGGCTTCGGCCTGGCGTTTGCCGGCCACTTCCACAGCAATGCTGTCGGCCTTGAAGGTGCCCCAGGCAGCCACTTCTTCAGATGGCGCCACGGCCGGGTTGGCCGGGAACTCCTGGTTCACGCCGGCGAAGATTTTCTGCGCCTCGGCACCGGTCATCCATTCGACCAGCTTCTTCGCCGCCTCAGGGTGCGGCGCATATTTGGTCAGGCCGATACCCGAGAGGTTGACGTGCACGCCACGGTCAGCCTGGTTGGGCCAGAACAGCTTGACTGCCAGCTTGGGGTTTTCCTTGTGCAGGCGGCCGTAGTAGTAGGTGTTGACGATGCCGACGTCGCACTGGCCGGCGTTGATCGCCTGGAGCAAGGCGGTGTCGTCGGAGAATACATCGGTGGACAGGTTGTTGACCCAGCCCTTGATGATCTCTTCGGTTTTTTGCTCGCCATGGGTTTCGATCAGGGTAGCGGTCAGCGACTGGTTGTAGACCTTCTTCGCCGTACGCAGGCACAGGCGACCTTCCCAGTTTTTGTCGGCCAGGGCCTCGTAGGTGCTCAGCTCTTCGGGTTTGACCCGCTCGGTGGAGTAGGCGATGGTCCGTGCGCGCAGGCTCAGGCCGGTCCAGTCGTGGGACGAGGCGCGGTACTGGGCGGGGATGTTCTTGTCGATGACGTCCGACTTGATCGGCTGCAGGATGCCCATCTGCTCGGCCTGCCAAAGGTTGCCGGCGTCGACGGTGAGCAGCAGGTCGGCGGTGGCGTTCTCGCCCTCGGCCTTGATCCGCTGCATCAGCGGCGCTTCCTTGTCGGTGATGAACTTGATCTTCACCCCGGTTTCTTTGGTGTAGGCATCGAATACCGGTTTGATCAGCTCGTCGATGCGCGAGGAATACACCACCACCTCGTCCGCCGCCTGGGCGGCCGTGCCGAACAGGGTCAGAGCCAGGGCGGCCATTACGTGCTTGCGTGGCAACATGGTGCAGTCCTCGGAATTCATGAGAGGCGCAAATGGTAGTTAATCCCATTTGCCTTCTCAACCGAACTCACAAGGGAGGAGTTACCAGATGTTGCGGGGCCCTCAGGCCCGCGCCAGTTCCGGCAGGTCACCGCTCAAGCCCAAGGCCTGGCGCACGAACAGGGCCTTGGCTTCCGGCAATTGCTCGATCCATTTCAGGCCGCTGTTGCGCAACCAGCGCAACGGCAGTGGATCGGCCTGGAACAAGCGCTCGAAGCCTTCCATCGCCGCCATCAAGGCCAGGTTGTGCGGCATGCGTCGGCGCTCGAAACGGCTCAGCACGCGAATATCAGCCAGGCGCTCGCCACGCTCGTAGGCATGCAGCAACTCTTCGGCCAGAACCGCGGCATCAAGGAAACCGAGGTTGACGCCCTGCCCGGCCAGCGGGTGGATGGTGTGCGCGGCATCGCCGATCAGCGCCAGGCCTTCGGCCACGTAACGCTTGGCGTGACGCTGGCGCAGCGGCACGCAAACCCGTGGGTCGGCCTGCAGGACGCCGCCCAGGCGCCCTTCGAAGGCGCGCTCAAGCTCGGCGCAGAACGCCTCGTCGCTCAAGGCCATCAAGTGTTCAGCCTGCTCGGGCGTGGTCGACCAGACGATCGAGCACCAGTCCTGCTGGCCATCGCGCAACAACGGCAGGAACGCCAGCGGCCCCTCGTCGGTAAAGCGCTGCCAGGCGGTCGACTGATGTGGCCGGGCACAACGCACGCTGGTGACGATGGCGTGGTGCAGATAATCCCACTCGCGGGTCTCGCAGCCAGTCAGGCGGCGTACCGCCGAGTTGGCACCGTCGGCGGCAATCACCAGCGGCGCACGCAGGGTACGGCCGTCGGCCAGGGTCAGCAGCCAGTCGTCGCCAGAGCGGCGCATCTGCTCCAGGCGGGCATTGGCCAGCAGGCCGATTTCGCTGTCGTGCAGACGCTCCAGCAGGCCATCCTGCACTACCCGGTTCTCGACGATATGGCCAAGCACTTCGGCGTGCACGCTGGCCGCCGAGAAGTGGATCTGGCCGGTGCCGCTGCCATCCCACACGTGCATGTCCGAGTAGGGGCTCAGGCGTCGCTCGCTGACTCCCTGCCAGGCGCCCAGGCGTTCGAGAATGCGCTGGCTGGCCGCCGACAAGGCGCTGACCCGCGGCTCAAACGCCGACTGCTGGTCGAAGGGTTTGATCGACAAGGGGCTGCCGTCGAGCAAGAGAATTTCCAGGCCGCTGTGCTGCAACGCCAGGGCCAGGGCGCTGCCGACCATACCGGCACCGACAATCAACAGATCTGCGCGCATTTCCATGCCTTAAGCCTGTCTCGCTTGCGGCTTGAGCCGCACGTAAAGGGTTTTGTCGACCCGCGCCACCAGTTCACCGGCGGCGTCGCGGATATCGACCTGAAGTCGTGGCAGGTACTTTTTGCCGCCGGCGGTGTGCTGGCGGATGTCGTCGAGCAGGGCATCGTCGATGCGCAGGTCGGCGAACACCGGGCCCTTGCCCGGCGACACGAAATCGATGCTGGCGGCCTTGTCCCAGACGATGTACTCACGCCCGAGCAGCTCCATCAGCATCAGCATGTAGAACGGGTCGACCATCGAGTACAGGCTGCCGCCGAACTGGGTGCCGACATAGTTGCGGTTGAACCAGCGCAGGCCCATGCGCACGCGGATGTGGCGCAGGTCGGGGCTGACGCTGAGCACGCGAATGCCCGCGCCCAGGTACGGCGGGTAGATATTCAGCAGCCAGCGCAGCCTGCGCGCGCGCCGGGCCAGTTTGCGCGGGTCGCTCATGCTCAGCTCCGTGGATCCGGGCGAGTTCCCAGGCCCATGGCCTGGCGGGCGAACCAGCGCTTGGCCGGAGGCAGCAGGTCGAGGCCGAGCAGGCCCAGGTTGCGGCCGGTAGCGACCAAGGGTTGGGCGCTGCCGAACAATCGGGTGACGCGGTCGGAGAAGCCCACGGTCAGGTCCTGGTCCAGGCGCTGGCGCTCGCGGTAGGCCTGCAGGGTGGCGAAATCACCCGGCACTCCAGGGCTGGCCAGCAAGCCGTCGGCCAGCGACTGCACATCGCGCAGTGACAGGTTGAAGCCCTGCCCGGCAATCGGGTGCAGGCTGTGTGCGGCGTTGCCAAGGACTACCAGATGCGGGCGCACCTGCTCCTGGGCCTCGACCAGCGACAGCGGATACAAGTGCCGGGCACCGACCTGGCGCAGCGCACCGAGGCGGTAGCCAAACACGTCCTGCAGCTCGCTGAGGAAGCTGCGTTCGTCCAGCTCGGCCAGGCGCTTGGCGTCCATACCGGCACGGGTCCAGACCAGCGCGCAGCGGTTCTCCGGCAATGGCAGCAAGGCCATCGGCCCTTCGTCGGTAAAGCGCTCGAAAGCCTGGCCGCAGTGGGCTTCGCTCGGGGTGATATTGGCGATCAGGGCGCTCTGGTTGTACGGCCGCTGGCTGACATGAATACCCAGTTGCTCGCGCAGGCCGGAACGGCCGCCATCGGCCAGTACCGCCAGGTCGCATTCAAGCGTGGTGTCGTCGTTGAGCGACAGCCGGTAACCGTCTTCCAGCGGCTGCAGGGCGGTGACCTCCGCCGGGCAGCGCCAGCTCACCACCTCAGCGTCCAGGCCCTGCCACAGGCACTGGCCAAGCCAGGCGTTCTCGACCACGTAGCCGAGCGCCGGTACCCCTTCTTCCAGGGCGTCCAGGCGGGTGGCGCCAAAACGGCCACGGTCGGAGACCTGGATCTGACGGATCGGCTCGGCGCGGCGGCTGATCTGTTGCCACAGGCCAAGACGCTCGTAGATTTGCCGGGTACCGAAAGACAACGCCGAAGAGCGGGCGTCATAGCTCGGCTGAAAACTGTCACCCGGGGCGAACGGCTCGATCAGCAGGATCTTCCAGCCACGCGCCTTGGCGCCGGCTTGCAGGGCCAGGGCGAGGCTGGCGCCGACCAGGCCGCCGCCAATGATCGCAAGGTTGACCCGGCTCATGCTGCGGCACTGCGCGCAGCAGCCATCAAGGCTTCGATTTCGGCAACCGTCTTGGGTACGCCGGAGGTCAGGATTTCACAGCCCTGCTTGGTTACCACTACGTCATCCTCGATTCGCACACCGATGCCACGCCATTTTTTCGCGACACTCTGGTTATCGGCACCAATGTAAATGCCCGGTTCAACAGTCAGGGCCATGCCCGGCTCGAGCACTCGCCACTGGCCGCCGACCTTGTACTCGCCGACATCATGCACATCCATGCCCAGCCAGTGCCCGGCGCGGTGCATGTAGAAAGCCCGATAGGCTTCGCTTTCAATCAGTTCGTGCACCTGGCCCTTGAGCAGGCCCAGTTCCACCAGGCCTTCGGTAATCACTTGCACCGTGGCCTCATGGGCGTGATTCCAGTGCTTGCCCGGGGCGATGACCGCAAAGGCCGCTTCCTGGGCCTTGAGCACCAGCTCGTAGATGGCCTTCTGCTCCGGCGAAAAACGCCCGCTGACCGGGAAAGTGCGAGTGATGTCGCTGGCGTAGCAGTCAATCTCGCAACCGGCGTCGATCAGCACCAGGTCGCCGTCCTTGAGCGGCGCGTCGTTCTCCTGGTAATGCAGGATGCAGCTGTTGCGCCCGGCGGCGACGATCGAGCCGTAGGCCGGCATCTTCGCCCCGCCCTTGCGGAACTCGTAGTCGAGCTCGGCTTCCAGGCTGTATTCGCGCAAACCGGCGCGGCAGGCCTGCATGGCCCGCACGTGGGCACGCGCAGAAATCGCTGCGGCCTCGCGCATCACTTTCACTTCCGCCGCCGATTTATACAGGCGCATGTCGTGCAGCAGATGATCCAGGGCAACGAATTCGTTCGGCGGCTGCGCACCCAGGCGCGCTTTGGAGCGGATGACGTTGATCCACTCCATCAAGTGGCGGTCGAACTCGGCGTTGCTGCCCATGGCCGAATACACCCGGTCGCGACCTTCGATCAGGCCGGGGAGGATGTCGTCGATATCGGTGATGGGGAAAGCATCATCGGCGCCAAAATCGCGGATCGCCCCTTCCTGGCCAGCGCGCAGGCCGTCCCAGAGCTCGCGCTCGGGATTGCGCTCGCGGCAGAACAATACGTACTCGCCGTGCTCGCGGCCGGGGATCAGGGCGATCACCGCCTCAGGCTCGGGGAAGCCGCTGAGGTACTGGAAGTCGCTGTCCTGGCGGTACACGTGCTCGACGTCGCGGTTGCGGATGGCAACCGCGGCGGCGGGCAGGATGGCGATGCTGTTGGGTTCCATCTGCGCCATCAGCGCCTTGCGTCGACGGGCGTATTCCGACTTGGGGATGTGGCTCATGGGCAGTGGCAGTCCGTGGTTGATCAGTGCAACGAAGGTTTGGCCGCAGGCTCGACCGGCTGCTTCAGCTCGGTGTAGAGCAGCAGCGGGGCGACGCGCAGGTATTCCATGACTTCCATATAGTCGTTTTCGCCGTCTTCGGACTCTTCCAGGGCGTCCTGAACCTGAGAGATCGCGACCAGGTCCTGCAGCACTTCCTTGGCCTCGGTGCTCAGGTCCTTGCCACCGGCATTCAAACCGAAACCGGCAATGAAGCCCTGGCACCATTGACCCAGGGCGGTGGCACGCTCGGTCAGCGGCTCATCATCACCCGGCAGCAACAGCACCACGGTGATATCGTCGCTGGTCAGTTCGCCCTTGACCATTTCTTGCAGGCCGATCAAGGCGTTACGAACGTTGTCTGCCGGTTCGCTTTCCAGCAGGCCGGCGGCGTCTGCCAACCATGCCTCGGCATCGAAGCCGGCACCGGCGCAGCTGCGCCCGAGCAACAGCCCGTGCAGTTCGGCAGGGGAAACAGGATGCCCGTTGCTGCTGAGCAAGGTGGCGAAGGCGGTGTACGGCGAATTGATATTGGGCATGGGCAACTAGGCGCCAGACGGCGCAATGACTAGAATGAAGACCTTGTATCCTAGCACCGGCAGGCGCGCCAAGACCATCGACGCGGCCAACTCCGGGCCGGCCAGGGCATAAACCGGGCAACCACCCGCACGACCGAATCGAGTGGCAACCAATGCAAGAGAACGATCTGCAAGCGCTGATGGGCCGATTCGAACTGCTGATTGAGCGGGTCGAGCAACTAAAACGGCAAAACGCACTCTTATTAGCTCAGGAAAAATCCTGGCGCGAAGAGCGCGCCCACCTCATCGAAAAAAATGAAATCGCCCGGCGTAAGGTCGAATCGATGATTTTGCGACTCAAGGCCCTGGAGCAAGACTCATGAGCTCAAGCAATAGCGTCACTGTTCAGATTCTCGACAAAGAATATTCGATCATCTGTCCGCCGGAAGAACGCAGCAACCTGGTCAGCGCCGCGCGCTACCTGGACGGCAAGATGCGCGAAATCCGCAGCAGCGGCAAAGTCATCGGTGCCGACCGCATCGCCGTGATGGCTGCGCTGAACATTACCCACGACCTGCTGCACAACCAGGAACGTCCGGATGTGCCGGCGGGCGGCGCCACCCGTGAACAGGTGCGCGACCTGCTTGAACGCGTCGATCAGGCATTGGCCGACGATCAAGATTCAAATAAGGGTTGAGTATCGGTATACTGGCGCCACTCCCTGGAGTGCTTGCCAGTCGGTCATGTCCCTGAGCCGATACGCACAACCACGGGGGTTGCACGTGGGGCCGGTGTGCATGTCCGCTTGACGGAAAGCCTTAACGCCTCCTGCAATCTCCACCTTGAACTTTCGGGTTCAAGGGCTACACCGACAGCGGTTCGTCGGGGAGCCTGAATTCTTTGCCCGCCCTTCTGCGCGGGCAATTGAGCTGTCACCCCGCGGGTGGCAGCCCACTCTGGGACCGCCCGTGCCATGACCGACACCGCGCCGCTTACCCGCCCCCAGCTTCGCCGCCTGCTTCGCGATGCCCGCCGCGCCCTGACGCCGGCCGAGCAACGCCAGGCAGCCCGTGGCCTGTACCGTCAGCTCGCGCAGCATCCGCTGTTCCGCCGGGCTCGGCACATCGCTCTGTACCTGCCCAATGATTGCGAGATCGACCCGCGCCTGCTGATGCGTGAGGCCCAGCGCCGCGGCAAGCGCACCTACCTGCCGGTGCTACACGCCTGGCCAAAAACCAAGATGGTGTTCCAGCGCATCGAAGCCGGCGAGAAGCTGCGGCGCAACCGCTTTCGCATCCCCGAGCCGCACATCAGCCTGGCCCGGCAACGGCCGATCTGGGCGCTGGACCTGATCCTGCTACCGCTGGTGGGTTTTGATGAAGTGGGGGGCCGGCTGGGCATGGGCGGCGGATTCTATGACCGCAGCCTCGCCTATCAGGCCCGCCGCAAGGCCTGGAAAAAGCCCTTGCTGCTGGGCCTGGCGCATGAGTGCCAGAAGGTCGAACGACTGGCGCAAGCCAGCTGGGATGTGCCGCTGCAGGGGACGGTCTCGGACCGTGGCTGGTACCTGGCTATTAACGCTGTTGCGGATTGACCGGCATTTCGTAGGGGGCGTCGAGTTTGCGTTCCCAAAGGCTTTGCGCATAACCGGTAGTGACAACACCCAAACCGAACAGAAACACCAGAATCCAGAGCAAATCCGGTTTGCGATTCATCGATTGCCCCCCTCAGGCAAACTGATCACGTTGTCAGCAACGTTTTTGTTGTTGCAGCAGCGTCAAGCTTAAAATGCGCGCATTCTCCGACAACCTGAGGCGACACGCAAACGTTGACGCCAACCGACCGTCGGTTTCCTGAAACAGGTTATTTCAAACATTGTCTGGAGCACCACCCATGGCCTACTGGCTGATGAAATCCGAGCCCGACGAACTCTCGATCAAGGACCTCGCGCGGCTGGGCGAAGCGCGCTGGGATGGCGTGCGCAACTACCAGGCACGCAATTTCTTGCGTGCCATGGCAGTCGGTGACCAGTTCTTTTTCTACCATTCCAGTTGCCCGGAGCCGGGCATTGCCGGCATTGCCCGCATCAGTGCCGCAGCCTATCCCGATCCCACAGCACTCGACCCGCAAAGCCACTACTTCGACGCCAAGGCCAACGACGAAAAGAACCCCTGGAGCGCCGTCGATGTCGCCCATGTCGAAACCTTCAGCAAGGTCCTGCAACTGGGTTACCTCAAGCAGCAATCCGCGCTGACTGAACTGCCGCTGGTACAGAAAGGCAGCCGCCTTTCAGTGATGCCGGTGACCGCCGAACAGTGGGCAGCGGTACTCGCACTGCGCTAAACAGGGTAGGATTGCCGCTCATTTGACGAACATCAACGCACCAGGATCGGTGCGGCGTCACAATTTGACGTTAATGCAGCAAGGATTGCCCAACCATGTCGATGAGCCAACACGCCCCGAAATTCTTCGCCGGTGCCTTGATCGCCCTGCTCCTGGCCGCGGGAGGCCTGGGCTACTGGAAGTCCCTGCATGACCGCCTGCCCGAAGGCCTGAGCATGGGCAACGGCAGGCTCGAAGCCACCGAAGTGCAGATCGCCAGCAAGATCCCCGGGCGCCTGGCCGAGGTGCTGGTCGACGAAGGCGATACCGTCAAGCAGGGCCAGTTGCTCGCCCGCATCGACACCCGCACCCTCGAAGCCCAGCGCAACCAGGCCGAAGCCGAAGTGCTACGGGCCCGGGAAAACTACTCCGCCGCCCAGGCCACGGTGCAATTGCGCCAGAGCGAACAACTGCTGGCCAGCCAGGAGCTCAAGCGCGTCCGCGAGATCTTCCAGCGCAAATATGCCAGCCAGCAGCTGCTCGACCAGCAGCAGGCCCGCTACGACACCAGCAACTCCGCCGTGGTCGCCGCCCGCGCGCAACTGGCGGCAATCAAGGCCGCCATCGGCGCCGCTGAAGCCCAGGTGGCACAGCTGACCAGCGAAATCGACGACAGCAGCCTGCGCGCGCCCATCAACGGCGTGATCCAGCTGCGCCTGGCCGAGCCAGGTGAAGTGCTCGGTGCCGGCGGCCGCGTGCTGATGCTGATCGACCCCAGCGACCAGTACATGAACCTTTACCTGCCCGCCTCCACGACCGGCCGCCTGACCGTCGGCGACCAGGCGCGCATCGTTCTCGACGCCCTGCCCGACCGGGCCTTGCCGGCGAAGATCGCCTTCGTCGCGGCCAAGGCGCAGTTCACCCCCAAACAGGTGGAAACCCGTGACGAGCGCCAAAAGCTGGTGTTCCGGGTCAAGCTGCGCCTGACCGAACCAAGCGCCGTGCCCCAGGCCAAACCCGGCATGCCGGGCGCAGGCTATGTGCGCACCGCTGATGTGGACTGGCCGGCCAACCTGCAATGAGCGCGCTGGCGCTGCACGCCGAGGGCATCAACCACCGCTACGGCGGGCTGAACGCCCTGCAGGACATTGCCTTCAGCCTGCCGGCCGGCACCCGCTGCGGCCTGATCGGCCCGGACGGCGCCGGCAAGTCGAGCCTGCTCGGGCTGATCGCCGGGGTGAAGAAGCTGCAAAGCGGCGAACTGCAGGTGCTTGGCGGCTCGATCCGCCAGCGCCGCCATCGCAACAGCCTCTACCCGCGTATCGCCTTCATGCCCCAGGGGTTGGGTGGCAACCTTTACCCCGAGCTGTCGATCAGCGAGAACATCCGCTTCTTCGCCACCCTGTTCGGCCTTGGCGCCACGGAGTGCGAGCAGCGCATGCACAACCTGCTGCTGGCCACCGACCTGCTGCGCTTTGCCGAACGCCCGGCGGGCAAGTTGTCGGGCGGCATGAAGCAGAAGCTCGGCCTGTGCTGTGCGCTGATCCACGAACCGGACCTGCTGATCCTCGACGAACCCACCACTGGCGTCGACCCGCTGTCGCGCCGGCGCTTCTGGGAGCTGGTCGAGCAGGTGCGCCAGGAACGCCCGCAACTGACCCTGCTGGTCGCCACGGCCTACATGGAAGAGGCCGAACAGTTCGAACACTGTCTGATGCTCGATCGTGGCCGGCTGATTGCCGCAGGCTTGAGCGAAGAGCTGGCCGCAGCCACCGCCAGCCACAAGCTCGATGACGCCTTTACCCACTTTCAGGGCGACAGCCGGCGCAGCCAGCAGCCCCTGGTGATCCCGCCGCGCGATAGCGGCGATGCCGAGATCGCTATCGAAGCCCATGAACTGACTTTGCGCTTTGGTGACTTCACCGCCGTGAACAAGGTCAGTTTCGCCATCGGCCGTGGCGAGATCTTCGGTTTTCTCGGTTCCAACGGCTGCGGCAAGACCACCACCATGAAGGTGCTCACCGGGCTGATGCCGGCCAGCGAGGGCAGCGCCACCCTGCTCGGTCGCCCGGTGAACGCCAAGGACCTGGCCACGCGCAAGCGCGTTGGCTTCATGTCCCAAAGCTTCTCGCTGTATGGCGAACTCAGCGTGCGGCAGAACCTTGAACTGCATGCGCGGCTGTTCGACCTGCCCAAGGCCGACAGCGGCCCGCGCATCGCTGAGCTGATCGAGCGTTTCGATCTGGGCGCCATCGCCGACCAGCAGTCCGGCGCCCTGCCCCTGGGTTTGCGCCAGCGCCTGTCGCTGGCAGTGGCGGTATTGCACCGCCCGGAAGTGCTGATCCTCGACGAGCCCACCTCAGGTGTGGACCCGGCAGCACGCGACGATTTCTGGCGCCTGCTGATCGAGCTGTCACGGGACCAGGGAGTGACGATCTTCCTCTCTACTCACTTTATGAATGAAGCCCTGCGCTGCGACCGGATCTCCCTGATGCATGCCGGCAAGGTCCTGGCCTGCGACACCCCGGCGGCGCTGCAGCAGCAGTTCGGCGGTGAAACCCTGGAAGATGCCTTCGTCACCTGCCTGGAACAGGCCCAGGGCGCCAGCGAAGCGCCAACGGCCCCAACCCAGTTCGACAGCCCGGCCAATACAGCAACGCAACCCCTGCGCCATGGCTTCAGCCTCAAGCGCCTGGTCGCCGTCGCCACCCGCGAAGGCAAGGAACTGCTGCGCGACAAAGTGCGCCTGGCGTTCGCCCTGCTTGGCGCGCTGTTCATGATGGTGATCTTCGGCTACGGCATCTCCCTGGACGTGGAAAACCTCGCTTTCGCCGTTTATGACCAGGACCAGAGCCCGCAAAGCCGCGCTTATCTTGAAGCCTTCCGCGGCTCGCGCTACTTCGCCGAACAGACGCCAATTCGCGATGCCGCACAGTTGCACAAACGCCTGCAGCGCTCGGAAATCAAGCTGGCCCTGGAGATTCCACCAGGTTTTGGTCGCGAACTGCACGCCGGTCGCCAGCCGGTGGTAGCAGCCTGGCTGGATGGCGGCATGCCATTTCGCGCCGAGACCAGCCGTAACTATGTCGAAGCCGTGCACCAGGGCAACCTCGAACAACTGGCGGCGCTGAGCAGCAAGGCCCGGGCCGGGCAAACTCCAGTGCGCCTGGAAACCCGCTTTCGCTACAACCAGGACGTGGTCAGCGTCAACGCCATCGGCCCCGGGGTCATGGCGCTGATCCTGGCGTTCATTCCGGCAATGCTCACCGCACTGGGCATCGTGCGCGAAAAAGAGCTGGGCTCGATCACCAACTTCTATGCCACGCCCCTGACCCGCCTGGAGTTCCTGCTCGGCAAACAGGCGCCCTACCTGGCGGTAAGCCTGGTCAACCTGGCGCTGCTGGTAGCAATGAACCGCTGGCTGTTCGGCGTGCCGTTCAAGGGCAGCGCCCTGGCCCTGGCCTGCGGCGGCGTGCTCTACCTGCTGGCGACCACCAGCCTGGGCCTGCTGATCTCGGCGTTCACCCGCACGCAGATCGCCGCGATCCTCGGCACCATGATCATCACCAGCCTGCCGACCATCCAGTTCTCCGGGCTGATCGTGCCGCGTTCCTCGCTCGATGGCGCGGCGGCCTTGATGGGCCAGCTGTTCCCGGCCGGTTACTTTCTCGATATCGCCGTCGGCACCTTTACCAAAGCCCTGGACCTGCGCGAACTCTGGCCCCAGTGCCTGGCGCTGCTGGGCTTCTTTGTCGGTTTCACTGGCCTGAGTCTGGCCATGCTGAAGAAGCAGGAGGTCTGATGCATCGCCTGGCACATACCCTGCGCCTGGGGCTCAAGGAGCTGACCAGCCTGCGCCACGACAGCGTGCTGCTGTTGTTCCTGCTGTACGCCTTCAGCGTGGCGATCTACATGCCGGCCGCAGGCTCGGTGATCGGCGTGCACAACGCCAGCGTGGCGATCATCGACGAAGACCACAGCCTGGTCTCGCGCAAGCTCGCAGAGGCCCTGCAACCACCGGAATTCCAGCACGCCGTGCCGTTGCCCTACGACCAGCTCGACCAGGCCCTGGACAGCGGCCGCTACACCTTCGTGATCAACGTACCGGTGAACTTCCAGACCGACCTGCTGGCCGGGCGCTCGCCCGAGCTGCAAGTCAACGTCGACGCCACGGCCATGAGCCAGGCGTTCATGGGCGCCGGTTACATCGGCAGGATCGTCGAGCGCGAGCTGCTCGACTATGCCAAGCAGGGCTCGGCTACCGCCGGCAGCCCGGCGCTGCTCAGTGCCCGGGCGTTGTTCAACCCCAACCTTGAGGGCGGCTGGTTTCTGGCGGTGATCCAGATCGTCAACAACATCACCATCCTGGCCATCATCCTCACCGGCACGGCACTGCTGCGCGAGCGCGAGCACGGCACCCTCGACCACCTGCTGGTGCTGCCGCTGACCGCGCTGGAAATCATGCTGGCGAAGATCGCCAGCAACGCCCTGGTGGTGGTGCTGTGCACCTGGGTATCGCTTGAGGTGATCGTCAAGGGCGCGCTGGGGGTACCGCTGGCGGGATCGCTGGGGTTGTTCCTGGCGGTGACGGCGCTGTACCTGTTCGCCAGCACCGCATTGGGGATCTTCCTCGCCACCCTGGCGCGCTCGACTCCGCAATTCGGCCTGCTGGCGATTCCGGTGATCATCCCGATGCTGTTGCTGTCAGGCGGCAGCACGCCGCTGGACAGCATGCCGCAATGGCTGCAGTGGGTCATGCAGGGCTCGCCCTCGACCCACTTCGTCAGCCTCAGCGCGGCGATCCTGTTCCGTGACGCCGGGCTGGCAGTGGTCTGGCCAGACATCGCGGCGCTCGCCGCCATTGGCCTGGCCTTCTTCGCTATTGCCCTGGCGCGTTTTCGCCGCAGCCTGACCTCGTGATTACTGGACGATCAGGTTGTTGAACAGCAGGTCGTCGACGGTCGGCTTGCCTTCTTCGGATTCGAGCACCTGCTGGACCTGCTTCAGGGCTTCCTGACGCAGTTTTTCCTTGGCCTCGACGTTACTCATGGCCTCCAGGTTCTGCTGGGTGAACAGCGCCACCAGCTGGTTGCGGATCAGCGGCTCATGATGCTTTACCGCTGCGGCGGCGGCATCGCTGTTTACCCGCAGGGCCACGTCGGCCTTGTACACGCGCAGCTTCGGCCCGCCATCAAGGGCGTAATTGCCCACAAAAGGCGGGCTCAGGGAAATGTAGGAGACCTTCGGTTCCCCTTCCTTGGCTTCCTCGGCCATGGCCGCCATCGGCAGCATCAGCGCCAGTACCATCAAGATCCACGCTTTCACGAATTCGCTCCTCATACAGTTGGCGCCAGCATACCCAGCGCACCGGTCAAACCCAAGCCCGGGCTTATGCCGGCCTATCAGGGCGGGCCATGCTCGTTGACCCGGCACCTCGCCCACCTACACTTATCGGCCACTACGCGCAAAGGAATAGTCCCGATGAAAGCAGTGTTGTGCAAAGCCCTTGGCCCGGCGCAAAACCTGGTCCTGGAAGAAGTCGCCAGCCCCGTGCCGAAAAAGAACGAGATCCTCCTCGACGTGCAGGCCGCCGGGGTCAACTTTCCCGACACCCTGATCATCGAAGGCAAGTACCAGTTCCAGCCGCCGCTGCCGTTCTCCCCTGGGGGCGAAGCCGCCGGCGTGGTCAGCGCCGTGGGTGAAAAAGCCGGCAACCTGAAGATCGGCGACCGGGTCATGGCCCTGACCGGCTGGGGCAGCTTTGCCGAACAAGTGGCGGTGCCGGCCTACAACGTATTGCCGATCCCGGCGCAGATGGACTTCACCACGGCGGCGGCCTTCGGCATGACCTACGGCACCTCGATGCATGCGCTCAGCCAGCGCGGCCAGCTCAAGGCCGGGGAAACCCTGCTGGTGCTGGGCGCCTCGGGCGGGGTTGGCCTGGCGGCGGTGGAAATCGGCAAGGCCATGGGCGCGCGGGTGATTGCCGCCGCCAGCAGCGCCGAGAAACTTGCCGTAGCCAAGGCGGCAGGCGCCGACGAGCTGATCAACTACAGCGAAACCAGCCTCAAGGACGAAATCAAGCGCCTGACCGGCGGCAACGGCGCCGATGTGATCTACGACCCGGTTGGCGGCGATCTGTTTGACCAGGCGGTACGCGGCATTGCCTGGAATGGCCGGCTGCTGGTGGTCGGTTTTGCCAGCGGGCGCATCCCCGAGCTGCCAGTGAACCTGGCGCTACTCAAAGGTGCAGCGGTGCTCGGGGTGTTCTGGGGCGCCTTTGCCCAGCGCCAGCCGGCCGACAATGCGGCGAACTTCCAGCAGCTGTTTGCCTGGTTCGCCGAAGGCAAGCTCAAGCCGCTGGTATCGCAGACCTTCCCGCTGGCTGAAGCAGGTGCAGCCATCGAGATGCTGGGCCAGCGCAAGGCGGTGGGCAAGCTGGTGGTGACCATGGCCTGAACAGCTGAGCCCGCTCCTACCTGGAATGGCAGCGCCGAAAACGCGCCTCCAGGTTGCGATCGGGCATGGCATGGCTGCGCAAGGCATTGAGGGTCTGCTCGACATAATCGCGGGTGCTGCCGTAACGGCCCTTGGCATTGGCGAAAATCTGGCTGAGCAGGGTGTCCGGCAGGTTGCCGGCGTAGCACGGCAAGTGCCGTTCGAGCACAAAACCCAGGGCCTGGACCTTGCTGCCATCCTCAAGCCGGCAGTTGAGCCAGTGCGGGCGGTACGCAGGGTAAGGCATTTCTCGTTGCCACAAGGCCAGCAACGAATCTTCCAGGCAGTCGTCCGGCAGGCGGTAGGCAAAACCACTGCATGAACCACCACGATCAAGACCGAATACCAGCCCGGGGCATTCCGGCGTGCCGCGGTGCTCGTGGGACCACAAATACAGCCCGCGATGATAGCCGTGCACCCGTGCCCGTCGCCGTTCGGCGGCATTGCACTCCGGGCGCCAGATCAATGAGCCGTAGGCAAACAACCATACCGGGCCACCCTGGTGCCGGGACATGGTGTGTTGAACTGAATGCACAAGTTGCTCGCGAGTTAACTGTTCGCCGAAATCAAGCAACGGCGGATAGGCCACATTCAAAGATACCGTTTCGATCGCCGACATAGCTGCCGCCACACTTCCCCATGAATTACCAACGCATTGCACTATAAAGCAACGCACTGTGCACAGAGTTACCGTACGGCAGATAAGCGCCGCAATACAAGCCCCCAGACGCCATGAGACGGCGATAAAGGCCGCACCGGTGCGATAACAGGTGCACTGTTTCAAGTGTAGCGAAAGTTATTTTCGTTGCCGGCAATAATTAGTGGCTTATCACCGCTGGCGGCACCGGCAGTTATTTAAACCGGCACGCTGTTGCAGCGTGCCTTATTCCGTCAATCAATTGCGCGGGGCATAAGCGAATACATCGGCGCGCATTTGATGCGCATCCATGCCGGCGTCGACCAGTGCGTCGAGGGTGGCGTAGATCATGTTTGGCGAACCGCTGGCGTACACATGCACACCGGCCAGGTCACTGATGTCTTCGCATACCGCCTCGTGCAACAGGCCGCAGCGCCCTTCCCAGCCGCACAGGTCGCTGACCACCTTGTGCAGGAACAGGTTGGGCAGGCTCTCCCACTCGGCCCAGTGCTCGATCTGGTAGAAGTCGTCCGGTAGGCGCACGCCCCAGTACAGGTGCACCGGGTGCTTGAAGCCGCTGGCCCGGCAATGTTCGATCAGGCTGTGCATCTGCGCCATGCCGGTGCCGGCCGCGATCAGCACCAGCGGGCCGTCCGGCAATTCGGCCAGGTGGGTGTCACCAAAGGGCATCTGCAGCCGCGCCATGCCGTTGCGCCGCAACTGAGCGATCAGCTCCAGGGCACTGTTCTCGCGGGCCAGTACATGCAGCTCGAGGTCGCGGCCACTGTGCGGCGCCGAGGCCAGCGAGAAGGCAGCCTTGTCGCCGCTGTCTCGCTCGATCATCAGGTACTGGCCAGCATGGTAGCGCGGTGGCTTGCCGGCAGGCGCCCGCAGGCGCACGCGCCAGACGTCGCCGCCGACTTCGACACACTCGCTGAGCTGACAGGCCAGGGTCCGTACCGGCAGCTCGCCCAGGGCCAGCACGCCATCCCACAACAAGACGCAGTCCTCCAGTGGCTCGGCGATGCAGGTGAACAGCTCGCCATGATCACGCTCGACGCCATCCTGACGCACTCGGCCCTCGACCAGCAGCGCGGCGCAGACATGGCAGTTGCCATTGCGACAGCTTTGCGGGCAGTCGTAGCCCAGGCGTCGCGCCGCATCCAGAATCCTTTCTCCGGGCTTGAGCGCCAACACGGCCCCGGACGGCTGCAAGGTTACCTGCATTTAGTCTATTCCCAACTGGTTCCACAGCTCATCGATCCGCCGGGTGACGGCTTCGTCCTTGACGATGACCCGTCCCCACTCGCGGGTGGTTTCTCCCGGCCACTTGTGCGTCGCATCCAGGCCCATCTTCGACCCCAAACCGGACACCGGCGAAGCAAAGTCCAGGTAGTCGATCGGGGTGTTGTCGATCATTACCGTGTCGCGCTTGGGGTCCATGCGCGTGGTAATCGCCCAGATCACGTCGTTCCAGTCCCGCGCGTTGATATCGTCGTCCGTGACGATAACGAACTTGGTGTACATGAACTGTCGCAAAAACGACCAGACACCCAGCATCACGCGCTTGGCGTGTCCTGGGTACTGCTTTTTCATGGTCACCACCGCCATGCGGTACGAGCAGCCTTCCGGCGGCAGGTAGAAGTCGGTGATTTCCGGGAACTGCTTTTGCAGGATCGGCACGAATACTTCGTTCAGCGCCACACCCAGAATCGCCGGCTCATCCGGCGGACGGCCGGTGTAGGTGCTGTGATAGATCGGCTTGCTGCGGTGAGTGATGCGCTCGACGGTGAACACCGGGAAGCTGTCGACTTCGTTGTAGTAGCCGGTGTGGTCGCCGTACGGGCCTTCCGGGGCCATTTCACCCGGATGGATCACGCCTTCGAGGATGATTTCAGCGGTGGCTGGCACCTGCAGGTCGTTGCCACGGCACTTGACCAGCTCGGTACGGTTGCCGCGCAACAGGCCGGCGAAGGCGTACTCGGAGAGGGTATCGGGCACCGGGGTCACGGCGCCAAGGATGGTCGCCGGGTCGGCGCCCAGGGCCACCGCCACCGGGAACGGCTGACCCGGGTGCTTCTCGCACCATTCGCGATAGTCCAGGGCGCCGCCGCGATGGCTCAACCAGCGCATGATGACCTTGTTGCGGCCAATCACCTGTTGACGGTAGATGCCGAGGTTCTGGCGGTCCTTGTTCGGCCCGCGGGTCACTGTCAGGCCCCAGGTGATCAGCGGCGCAACGTCGCCCGGCCAGCAGTGCTGCACCGGCAGCAGGCCGAGGTCGACATCATCGCCTTCGATGACCACTTCGTGGCATGCCGCGTCCTTGACCACCTTCGGCGCCATGGACACGACCTTCTTGAAGATCGGCAGCTTCGACCAGGCGTCCTTGAGGCCTTTCGGCGGCTCGGGCTCTTTGAGAAAGGCCAGCAGCTTGCCGATTTCACGCAGCTCGCTGACCGACTCGGCGCCCATGCCCATGGCCACCCGCTCCGGGGTGCCAAACAGGTTGCCCAGCACCGGGATGTCGAAGCCGGTAGGTTTTTCGAACAGCAGGGCCGGGCCTTTGGCGCGCAGGGTGCGGTCGCAGACTTCGGTCATTTCCAGGACTGGAGAGATCGGCACCTGGATGCGCTTGAGTTCGCCGCGCTGTTCCAGGCCACGGATAAAGTCGCGCAAATCGCGATACTGCATGCAAAAGCCTCGTATTGGCTGCCGTAGCGGTCGGGCTGCAGAGTGTAGCGCCGAACTCGGCTGCTCAGAATAGCCAAAGTACAGATAGCAAAAAGCCGGGTCGCCCCGGCTCTTGCCCAGCGCAACAGTTTACTTGCGCTTCATCGACAAGAAGAACTCGTCGTTGGTCTTGGTCTGCTTGAGTTTGTCGATCAGGAACTCGATGGCAGCCACTTCATCCATCGGGTGCAGCAGCTTGCGCAGGATCCACATGCGCTGCAGCTCGTCGTCGGCGGTCAGTAGCTCTTCGCGACGGGTACCCGAACGGTTGATGTTGATGGCCGGGAAGACGCGCTTCTCGGCGATCTTGCGGTCCAGGGGCAGTTCCATGTTGCCGGTACCCTTGAACTCCTCGTAGATCACTTCGTCCATCTTCGAGCCGGTTTCAACCAGTGCGGTGGCGATGATGGTCAGCGAGCCGCCCTCTTCGATGTTACGCGCGGCGCCGAAGAAACGCTTCGGCTTCTCCAGGGCGTGGGCATCGACACCACCGGTGAGGACCTTGCCGGAGCTCGGGATCACGGTGTTGTAGGCACGGGCCAGACGGGTGATGGAGTCGAGCAGGATGACCACGTCTTTCTTGTGTTCAACCAGGCGCTTGGCCTTCTCGATAACCATTTCGGCAACCTGCACGTGGCGGGTTGGCGGCTCGTCGAAGGTCGAGGCAACCACTTCGCCGCGCACGGTGCGCTGCATTTCGGTTACTTCTTCCGGGCGCTCGTCGATCAGCAGAACGATCAGGTGGCACTCGGGGTTGTTACGGGTGATGTTGGCCGCGATGTTCTGCAGCATGATGGTCTTGCCCGCTTTTGGCGGAGCGACGATCAGGCCGCGCTGGCCTTTGCCGATCGGGGCGCAAAGGTCGATAACCCGGCCGGTGAGGTCTTCGGTGGAGCCGTTGCCGGCTTCCATCTTCAGGCGCTCGTTAGGGAACAGCGGCGTCAGGTTTTCGAACAGGATCTTGTTCTTCGCGTTTTCCGGCCGGTCGAAGTTGATGGTGTCGACTTTCAGCAGGGCGAAGTAACGCTCGCCTTCTTTTGGCGGGCGGATCTTGCCGACGATGGTGTCGCCGGTACGCAAGTTGAAGCGACGGATCTGGCTTGGCGACACGTAGATGTCGTCCGGGCCGGCCAGGTACGAGGCATCGGCCGAGCGCAGGAAGCCGAAGCCGTCCTGGAGAATCTCCAGCACGCCGTCACCGGAGATTTCCTCGCCGCTTTTCGCATGCTTTTTCAACAGGGAGAAAATCACATCTTGCTTGCGCGAACGGGCCATATTTTCTATGCCCATCTGTTCGGCCATTTCGAGCAGATCGGTAATCGGCTTTTGCTTGAGTTCAGTCAGGTTCATAAGGGGAGTGACGTAATCATGTAAGAAGGGGGAATTAAGCTTCTGGCTTAATGAAGCCGCGCCGCAAAGAAGGCGACAGGATCGCGTACTGATTCGAATTAGGGATGCGTCGGCGACGGCGTGCAGAGGGCACCGAAGAAACAGTGCGAGGCCGAATGTAACACCTGCTTTTTCTGGCGTCTAGTCACCAGATAAAGAAAAGCCCCGACGAATGCGGGGCTAATTTCACTCAGATATTGGCGTCCAGGAACGCCTGCAACTGAGATTTCGACAGCGCGCCGACCTTGGTGGCCTCGACATTGCCGTTCTTGAACAGCATCAGCGTCGGGATGCCACGCACGCCATGCTTGGCCGGGGTTTCCTGGTTGTCGTCGATGTTCAGCTTGGCGATGGTCACTTTGCCCGCGTAGGTAGTGGCGATGTCGTCCAGAACCGGAGCGATCATTTTGCAAGGGCCGCACCATTCAGCCCAGTAGTCGACCAGCACCGGGCCTTCAGCCTTCAGGACTTCGGCTTCGAAGGTGGCGTCGGTGACGTGTTTGATAAGATCGCTGCTCATGGAAGTCTCCAAGGTCGTAAGCAAAAAAACGTGGCCCATCATAGCTGCACCGGCTGCCTACAGGAAGCCAGGAACGATTGAGTGTAACTATAGTTGTGCATGACCGCGCATATCGCTGCTGTCACGGGAAAGTCATAATTCCCGCACAACCTGCCCCATATCAAGCCTTGATACGCTGCGCGTTGGCGCCAGCGCCGGATCGTGGCAGGATTGCCGGGTTATCGACCGAGAACCCATGACCATGCCGCAAACCACAGCCAAGAATCTGTCCTTGATCGCTGCCATAGACCTGGGCTCCAACAGTTTTCACATGGTGGTCGCCAAGGCCCACCATAGCGAGATCCGCATCCTTGAGCGGCTCGGCGAAAAAGTTCAGCTGGCCGCCGGCATCAATGAAGAGCGCCAGCTCAGCGAAGAGTCCATGCAACGCGGCCTGGACTGCCTCAAGCGGTTTGCCCAACTGATCAACGGCATGCCCGATGGCGCCGTGCGCATCGTTGGCACCAACGCCCTGCGCGAAGCCCGCAACCGCGGCGAATTCATCCGCCGCGCCGAAGCCATCCTCGGCCACCCGGTGGAAGTCATCTCCGGTCGTGAAGAAGCGCGCCTGATCTACCTCGGCGTGTCCCACACGCTGGCCGACACGCCAGGCAAGCGCCTGGTCGCTGATATCGGCGGCGGCAGTACCGAATTCATCATTGGCCAGCGCTTTGAACCGCTGCTGCGCGAAAGCCTGCAGATGGGCTGCGTCAGCTATACCCAGCGTTATTTCCGCGACGGCAAGATCACCCCGGCGCGTTATGCCCAGGCCTACACCGCCGCAAGGCTGGAGCTGATGAGCATCGAGAACGCCCTGCATCGCCTGACCTGGGACGAAGCCATCGGCTCCTCGGGGACCATCCGCGCCATCGGCCTGGCGCTCAAATCCGGCGGCATGGGCAGCGGCGAGGTCAATGCCGAAGGCCTGGCCTGGCTCAAGCGCAAGCTGTTCAAGCTGGGAGAAACCGACAAGATCGATTTTGACGGGGTCAAACCCGACCGCCGGGCGATCTTCCCGGCGGGCCTGGCGATTCTCGAAGCGATTTTCGACGCCCTTGAGCTGCAGCGCATGGACCACTGCGACGGCGCCCTGCGTGAAGGCGTGCTCTACGACCTGCTCGGCCGCCACCACCACGAAGACGTGCGCGAGCGCACCCTGACCTCGCTGATGGAGCGTTATCACGTTGACCAGGGCCAGGCGGCACGGGTCGAGCGCAAGGCGCTGCACGCCTTCGACCAGGTGGCCAAAGCCTGGGACCTGGAAGACGGCATCTGGCGTGAACTGCTGGGCTGGGCAGCCAAGGTGCATGAAGTGGGCCTGGACATCGCTCACTACCATTACCACAAGCACGGCGCCTACCTGATCGAGCACTCCGACCTGGCCGGCTTTTCCCGGGAAGACCAGCTGATGCTGGCGCTGTTGGTGCGCGGCCATCGCCGCAACATTCCCAAGGATAAGTTCGCCGAATTCGGCGAGGACGCCGCCAAGCTGATTCGCCTGTGCGTACTGTTGCGCTTCGCGATCCTGTTCCATCACATCCGCGGCACCCAGCAGATGCCCAAGGTCACCCTGCACGCCAAGGGCGACAGCCTGGACGTCGAGTTCCCGGCCGGCTGGCTGGAAGAAAACCAGCTGACCCAGGCCGACTTCGGCCTGGAGGCAGAATGGCTGGCCCGGGTCGGTTTCGTCCTCAGCGTACGATAAGCACCGGGTTGCTCAGGCGCTCGAGCAGAGCGGCCTGGGCACTGCGCGGGTTCTGGTTGCCGGTTGGCGTACTGCGTACGTAACGGCCGTCCGGTTGCAGGATCCAGGCGTGGGTGTTGTCGGTCAGATACCCTTCGAGTTCCTTTTTCACCCGCAGGATCAGTTTCTTGCCCTCGACCGGGAAGCAGGTCTCGACGCGCTTGTCGAGGTTGCGCTCCATCCAGTCGGCGCTGGAGAGGAACATCTGCTCTTCACCACCATTGAGGAAGTAGAACACCCGCGTGTGCTCGAGGAAGCGGCCGATGATCGAGCGCACCTGAATGTTGTGCGACACCCCGGCAATGCCCGGACGCAGGCAGCACATGCCTCGCACCACCAGGTCGATACGCACCCCTGACTGGCTGGCCTTGTACAGCGCGCGGATGATCTTCGGATCGGTCAGCGAGTTGAACTTGGCGATGATGTGCGCAGGCTTGCCGTCGAGGGCGAACTGGGTTTCGCGCGCGATCATGTCGAGCATGCCCTTTTTCAGGGTGAACGGCGCGTGCAGCAGCTTCTTCATGCGCAGGGTCTTGCCCATGCCGATCAGCTGGCTGAACAGCTTGCCGACGTCTTCGCACAGGGCGTCGTCGGAGGTCAGCAGGCTGTAGTCGGTGTACAGGCGGGCGTTGCCGGCGTGGTAGTTACCGGTACCCAGGTGCGCATAGCGGACGATCTCGCCGGCTTCGCGGCGCAGGATCAGCATCATCTTGGCGTGGGTCTTGAAGCCCACCACACCGTAGATCACCACCGCACCGGCGGCCTGCAGGCGGCTGGCCATCTGCAGGTTGGACTCTTCGTCGAAACGCGCACGCAGCTCGATCACCGCAGTGACTTCCTTGCCGTTACGCGCGGCGTCGACCAGCGCGTCGACGATCTCCGAGTTGGCACCGCTGCGGTACAGGGTCTGGCGCACAGCCAGTACATGCGGGTCCTTGGCGGCTTGGCGCAGCAGGTCGACTACCGGGGTGAACGACTCGAAGGGGTGCATCAGCAGGATGTCCTGCTTGCTGACCACGCTGAAAATGTTCTCGCTGTTCTGCAACAGCTTGGGGATTGCAGGGGTAAACGGCGTGTATTGCAGCTCCGGATGGCTGTCCAGGCTGGTGATGCTGAACAGCCGGGTCAGGTTGACCGGGCCGTTGACCTGGTACAGCTCGCTCTCGCTCAGGCTGAACTGTTTGAGCAGGTAGTCGGAGAGGTGTTTGGGGCAAGTGTCGGCCACTTCCAGGCGCACCGCATCGCCGTAACGACGCGAGAACAGCTCGCCGCGCAGGGCCCGGGCCAGGTCTTCGACATCTTCGGAGTCCAGCGCCAGGTCGGCGTTGCGGGTCAGGCGGAACTGATAGCAACCCTTGACCTTCATGCCCTGGAACAGGTCATCGGCGTGAGCGTGGATCATCGACGACAGGAACACATAGTTGTCGCCAGGCCCACCGACCTCTTCCGGCACCTTGATCACCCGCGGCAGCAAACGCGGCGCCGGGATGATCGCCAGGCCCGAATCGCGGCCGAAGGCGTCGATGCCTTCAAGCTCGACGATGAAGTTCAGGCTCTTGTTCACCAACAACGGGAACGGGTGAGTCGGATCGAGGCCGATCGGGGTAATGATCGGCGCGATTTCGTCGCGGAAGAAGCGCCGCACCCAGGTCTTGAGCTTGGTGTTCCAGTGGCGGCGGCGAATGAAGCGGATCTGGTGCTTTTCCAGCTCCGGCAGCAGCACGTCGTTGAGGATCGCGTACTGGCGATCGACCTCGCCGTGCACCAGCTCGCTGATCCGCGCCAGCGCCTGGTGCGGCTGCAAGCCGTCGGCGCCGGCCTGTTCACGGGCAAAGGTGATCTGCTTCTTCAGGCCCGCCACACGAATTTCGAAGAACTCATCCAGGTTGCTGGAGAAGATCAGCAAGAACTTCAGCCGCTCCAGCAGCGGATAGGACTCATCCAGCGCCTGCTCAAGCACGCGGATGTTGAACTGCAGCTGGGACAATTCGCGGTGAATGTACAGGCTGCTGTCGTCCAGACCGGGAATGACGATGGCAGGCGCAGCCACTGGCGCCGGCGCCGGGGCCTCGACCACCGGCTCGGCCACCGCAGGCGGCTGTGGCGGGGTCTCGACCAGTTGCTCGGGCACGGGCTGGGCGTCTTTGACTGCAACGTCGGTAAGTACTTCGTTATTCATCTAGCGTTCCTGAAGGGCGTTACTGCCCTCTCATCAATTGAGCAGCGCGAACAGCGAAATAGGTGAGGATGCCATCGGCGCCCGCCCGTTTGAAAGCGGTGAGGGATTCAAGGATAACCCCTTCACTGAGCCAGCCGTTCTGAATCGCCGCCATGTGCATGGCGTACTCGCCGCTGACCTGGTAAACGAAGGTCGGCACTTTGAATTCGTCTTTGACCCGGTGAAGGATATCCAGGTACGGCATGCCCGGTTTGACCATGACCATATCGGCGCCTTCCGACAGGTCGGCGGCCACTTCGTGCAGGGCCTCGTTACTGTTGGCCGGGTCCATCTGGTAGGAGGCCTTGTTGGCCTTGCCCAGGTTCAGCGCCGAGCCGACCGCATCGCGGAACGGACCGTAGTAGGCACTGGCATACTTGGCCGAGTAGGCCATGATGCGGACGTTGACGTGACCGGCCAGCTCCAGCGCTTCACGGATGGCCTGGATGCGCCCGTCCATCATGTCCGATGGCGCGACCACCTGGGCACCGGCATCGGCGTGGGACAGCGCCTGGCGCACCAGGGCGTCGACGGTGATGTCGTTCTGAACGTAGCCTTCTTCGTCGAGGATACCGTCCTGGCCGTGGGTGGTGAACGGGTCCAGGGCAACGTCGGTGATCACCCCAAGCTCCGGGAAGCGCTCACGCAGGGCGCGGGTGGCGCGCTGGGCGATGCCGTCGGGGTTCCAGGCTTCAGCGCCGTCGAGGGATTTTTTCTCTACCGGGGTGACCGGGAACAGCGCCAGGGCTGGAATCCCGAGGTTTACCCACTCTTGCGCAGCTTCCAGCAACAGGTCGATGGACAGACGCTCGACGCCCGGCATGGAGGCGACTTCTTCGCGGCGGTTTTCGCCATCGAGGACAAACACCGGGAGGATCAGGTCATCGACAGTCAGAACATTTTCGCGAACCAGACGACGGCTGAAGTCGTCACGACGGTTGCGACGCAGACGGGTGGCAGGAAACAAACGGTTAGCGGGGGTAAAGCTCACGGCAGACTCCTGAGCCCGCGCAGGCGGGCGAGCGCGACAGTTATAAGCGGCCATTATGACGCCTGTATGACAGGCAAGGGCAACCCTGCGACTTGAGGACGCAGTCATTGTCCTTGTAGGAAATGTTCACGTCGAGACACATTTGGACACTTTCCCCAAAGGCCACGAAGGGTTAGGCTGCGCGTTCATTTCGCCAGCACCCAGAAAATGCTCCAACAATTCCTGCAGGATTTCGGCTACTTTGCCCTTTTTCTCGGCACGTTTTTCGAAGGTGAGACCATCCTGGTTCTCGCAGGCTTCCTTGCGTTCCGCGGATACATGGATATCAACCTGGTGGTCGTGGTGGCCTTCTTCGGCAGCTATGCCGGCGACCAGCTGTGGTACTTCATGGGGCGCCGTCACGGGCGCAAGTTGCTGGCACGCAAACCGCGCTGGCAGATGATGGGCGACCGTGCGCTGGAGCACATTCGCCGCCATCCGGACATCTGGGTCCTGAGTTTTCGCTTCGTCTACGGTTTGCGCACGGTGATGCCGGTGGCCATCGGTTTGTCCGGCTACCCGCCGCGCCGCTACCTGCTGCTCAACGGTATTGGTGCGGCCATCTGGGCCCTGGCCCTGGGCGCCGCCGCCTATCACTTCGGCGCCATCCTCGAAGGCCTGCTGGGCAACGTGAAGAAATACGAGCTATGGGTGCTCGGCGGCCTGCTGGTGCTCGGCGGCTGCCTGTGGCTGCGCCGGCGCTTCAAGGCCGCGCGCATTGCGCGCAAGGAAGCGGCTGCCGTAGAGGCCGAAAAGGCTGAGCAGGCTGTAGCCAAGCAGCAGGACCCAAGCCAGGGCAGTGACCGGCCCTGAGCCCGTCATCCCGGCCAGGACCATGGCCGGGACATTCAGCCCCAGGCGCAGTAGCTCCAGCCGCAAAGCCCAGGGGCGGTTCTCCAGGGCCGTGCCAAGCACGAACAAGCCAAATACCATCAAGCCGCAGCCCAGCACCAGGGCAGCCACCGACAACTGCTCGGCGTGCTCCATCAAGTAACTGCCCAAGCCCACGTACACCGCGAACTGCAGCGCCACATACAGCTGTTGCGGCCAGGCCAGCGGCACCTCGAATTTCTGGAAGCGGCTCAGGTCCTGCTTGGCTTGCGGATACCTCCTGACCACGTCATCCGGGCGCCAGCCGGTAGGCATGAACCAGATTCGCAGCTTGTCCCACCAGTGCTCGGCATGCCGCGCATCGCTCCACAACTGGGCATAGAACTGCAGGTTGGCCCACAGCGGGTTCCAGCTGGCCAGCGGCGTGGTCACGCCGAAAATCACCGGCTCGTTGTCGTCCTCTTCCTGGAAGGTGCCGAACAGACGATCCCAGACAATGAACACTCCGCCGTAGTTGCGATCCAAGTACAGAGGGTTCTGCGCATGGTGGACGCGATGATTGGACGGGGTAATGAACAGCCATTCCAGCCAGCCCAGCTTGGGGATGTGCCGGGTGTGCACCCAGAACTGGTACAGCAGGTTCAGCGCCGCGACGGTGATGAACACCAGCGGCGGCACCCCCAACACGGCCAGCGGCAGGTAGAAGATCCACGACAGCAAGAAGCCGCTGCTGGTCTGGCGCAGGGCCGTCGACAGGTTGTAGTCCTCGCTCTGGTGATGCACCGAATGGGCGGCCCAGAGGATGTTGCGCTCGTGGCCCATACGGTGCAGCCAGTAATAGCAAAAGTCATAGACGACAAACGCCAGTACCCACACCCACAAGGCTTCGCCCGGCAGTTTGAACAGCGCCAGGTGTTCCCAGGCCAGCGCATAGGTCACCAGGCCAACGCCCTTGGTCAGCAGGCCGGTGGTGGTCGACAGCACGCCGGTGCTGAGGCTGTTGATGGCATCTGCCAGGCGATAGGTCCGCATGCCGCGCAATCGATCGGCGAGCAGCTCGGCAACGATCAGAACAATGAAAAACGGTACCGCCAAGAGGATCAGGTCCATGGGTCTTTTCATCTCCAGCCTATCCAGCAAGATTAGGCCGGGAATGGCATAAACCCTATGGCGACATCTGCCAAACTAGAGGACATTTAGCGCCTCGAATCGGGAGTAGTGAGCATGACCCAGAAAAAAGTTGCTGTGATTCTTTCCGGCTGTGGCGTGTATGACGGCGCCGAAATTCACGAAAGCGTGATCACCCTGCTGCGCCTGGACCAGCGCGGTGCGCAGGTGCAGTGCTTTGCGCCGAACATTGCGCAGATGCACGTGATCGACCACCTGACCGGCGAAGAAATGCCCGAGACCCGCAACGTGCTGGTGGAATCGGCGCGCATCGCTCGCGGCGAGGTCAAGGACCTGCGCGAAGCCGACGCCAAGGACTTCGACGCGCTGATCGTGCCGGGCGGCTTTGGCGCGGCGAAAAACCTTTCGAACTTTGCCGTTGAAGGTGCGAACTGCAGCGTGCACCCGGACGTCCTGGCCCTGGCCGAAGCCTTTGCCGAAGCCGGCAAGCCGGTCGGCCTGATCTGCATCTCGCCGGCCCTTGCGGCGAAAATCTACGGCCCCGGCGTCGTCTGCACCATTGGCAGCGATGCCGGCACCAGCGCGGCCATCGTCAAGATGGGCGGCACTCATGAGGAATGCGATGTCCATGACATCGTCGAAGACACCCAGCGCAAACTGGTCAGCACCCCGGCCTACATGCTGGCAAAAAGCATCAGCGAAGCCGCCGGCGGCATCTACAAGCTGGTCGACCGGGTGCTGGAACTGACCCACGAGAATGACTGAACACCCCTGTAGGAGCGGGCTTGCCCCACGATCGAGCGCGAAGCGGTCGTCGTCCAGGCACCACATGATGCGCTGAGATCACGGACCTCATCGCGGGGCAAGCCCGCTCCTACTCAGCCGCGTAAGAATGCGGTCGAGGGAGTTGGCAAACGCCTGCTTCTCGCGGTCGCCATACGGCGCTTGGCCGCCGCCGACCTGCCCCTGCTCGCGCAGGTCGGTGAACAGGTTGCGCACCGCCAGCCGCTCACCCATGTTGCGCTCGTCGAACTCCTTGCCGCGCGGGTCGAGGCAGGCAACGCCTTTCTTGACCAGGCGATCGGCCAGCGGCACGTCGCTGCAGATCACCAGTTCGCCGGGCACGGCGTGCTCGACCAGGTAATCGTCGGCGGCATCCGGCCCGCTGGGCACGACGATCAGCTTGACGCAGGCAAAAGCCGGCTTGATCTGGCTCTGGCCGGCCACCAGCACCACTTCCAGCTGACGCTTGAGGGCGAACTTGACCAGTTGATCCTTGGCCGCCTTGGGGCAGGCGTCGGCATCAATCCACACACGCATGGCACAGATTTCCAACAAAACGGGCGAACAGTATCCCTGCTCGCCCGTTTGCCTTCAAATCAGCCCGCTGGCTGGCGGCGCTTCTCGGCCAGGCGGCTGCGCCCGTAAAGGATGGCAATGGCCAACAAGGCCACCAGTTGCGCGGCCAGTGAATACGCGTCGGCGTGAATGCCCAGCCAGTCGAAATCGAAGAACGCCACCGGCCGGGTGCCGAACACCCCGGCCTCTTGCAGCGCCTTGACCCCGTGCCCGGCAAACACCACCGACAAGGCGCACAGCAGCGCCGCGTTGATGCTGAAGAACAACGCCAGCGGCAGTTTGGCCGAGCCGCGCAGGATCACCCAGGCCAGGCCCACCAGCAGCACCAGTGCCGTGGCACCACCGGCCAGTACCGCGTTGTGCCCGGCAGGGCCGGCCTGCAGCCAGAGGGTTTCGTAGAACAGGATCACCTCGAACAGCTCACGGTACACCGAGAAAAACGCCAGCACGGCAAAACCAAAGCGCCCGCCACCACTGACCAGGCTGCTCTTGATGTAATCCTGCCAGGCCGCCGCGTGCCGGCGATCGTGCATCCACACACCCAGCCAGAGCACCATGACGCTGGCAAACAGCGCCGTGCAGCCTTCGAGCAGTTCACGCTGGGCGCCACTGACGTCGATTACATAGGCCGCCAGTGCCCAGGTACCCAGCCCGGCCAGCAAGGCCAGGCCCCAGCCGACGTTGACGCTGCGTACCGCCGATTGCTGGCCGGTATTGCGCAGGAAGGCGAGGATCGCCGCCAGCACCAGAATCGCTTCCAGGCCTTCGCGCAGCAGGATCAGCAAGCCCGAGATGTAGCTCAGCGACCAGCTCAGGCCATCGCCACCGAGCAGGTCGGCGGCGTCCTTGAGCTTGGCCTTGGCGGCATCCAGGCGTTGCTGCACCTGCTCAAGCGGCAAGCCGTCCTGCAGCGACTGACGGTAGGCCATCAGGGATTTTTCGGTGTCCTTGCGTACGTTGGCATCGACGTTGTCGAGCGAGCTTTCGACCAGCTCGAAACCTTCCAGGTAGGCCGCTACCGACAGGTCGTAGGCCTGCTCGTGATCACCGGCCTGATAGGCCGCCAGGCTCTTGTCCAGGGTGCTGGCGGTGTAGTCCAGCAGTTGCGCCGGGCCGCGCTGGACCTGCGGCGGTTGCGCACGCTGGGCGCGGAACCGGGCGAGTGCCTCTGGCCCTTCGCTGGCTTCAATTTCGGCCGGGGTCTGACGGGCCAGGTCGGCCAGGTTGTAGGTTTTATCGCCTTTGGCCTTGGCCGGGTCGGCAGTGAAGCTGGCGACATAGGTCGCCAGGTCCCAGCGTTGGCGCTCGTCGAGCTGGTCGGCGAACGACGGCATGTCGGTGCCTTCGATGCCCAGGCCGAGGGTGTTGTACAGGTCGAACAGGCTCAGGCGATCCAGCCGTTCGAGGCTGCGCAGGTTGGCCGGCGGCGGGGTCAGGCCGAGGCCGGCGGGGCCGTCGCCGGCGCCAGTGTCGCCATGACACACCGAGCAATGCTGGGCATACAGCGGCGCGCCGCGACTCGGGTCCGGGGTAATGATCGGCGCCTGGCTGACCTCATAGGCCACCGCCAGTTGCGCGCCAAGCTGACGGGCCTGGCGGGCGACCACCGCGCCGTCCTGGCGCTGGCTGACCGCCGTACGCAAGTTGGCCACGCCCTGCTCCAGGGCCTGGCGCTCAGCGCGTGCCGGCAAGGCGCCGATCAATCCCTGCAACACATCGAGGAATTCGAGCTGTTCGCGGTATTCGCCGTCGTCGATTACCTTGCCCGCCTCGACGGTGGCCGGGTAATCGGCACCGATGTAATCGAGCAGGTGCAGGGCCTTGGCAGCGCCATCGGGGCTGTCGGCCAGCAGCGTGGCACTGCTCAGCGCCAGCACCGGCCAGAGCAGCCAGGCGAGTAAGCGGGAACGGGGAATCATGAGCGACTCTCAAATGGAAATACGAGGTAAAGCATTGTTCACTTCCACTGCCGTTCGCTCAAGGCTTGCCAGATGAATCCTTGAAAAATTTTGTGACAAATACCCTGCGACACCTTCCGATTAAAGAACGACCGTTCGTCGGCCGATAGCTGAATGCTGGCACGACGGCAAATTCCTAAAGCACAACGCCATTATTTAGCCAGCAAATGCGTTTATAATGCCGCGCCGCTATATAGCGGATCAGAATTTTGGCTCTTCTTTTAAGAGGATTTGGCGATATTGCCAAAGGGATGACAGCCTTCTCGCCCCCAGGCTTTTCATCAATTCAGGGAAGAAGAATTCAGATGGCATCCCGTGTCCTCACCGTCGCGACACTGCTCGCGGCCGTTCAACTGGCTGGTTGCTCGGCCTTTCGCAGCTATGACAGCGAACTTCAGGAAACCAACCAGCACCTGACCAGCGGCAACGTCGACGCTGCCCTGGCGCTGCTGGAAAAAAACAACAAGGGTGAGGACAAAGACCTTCTCTACTACTTCGAGAAAGGCGAGCTGCTGCGCTCCAAGGGCGACCTGGCCGGCAGCCAGCTGGCCTGGCGCAGTGCCGATGACGTGGTGTTCAAGTGGGAAGAGTCGGTCAAGCTCGACACCGACAAGTACCTGAGCCAGTTCGGCAGCTACCTGGTCAACGACAAGGTGCGCCGCTACGAAGGCTATGACTACGAAAAAGTCATGCTGACCACGCAGATGGCCCTCAACCTGCTGGCCCAGAACGACTTCGACGGCGCCCGTACCGAAATCAAGAAGACCCACGAGCGCGAAGCGGTGATTGCCGAGCTGCGCGACAAGGAATACCTCAAGCGCGAAGAAGAGGCCGAGAAAGAAGGCGTCAAGACCGAGTACAAGGACCTTCAGGGTTACCCGGTCGCCAGCCTCGACGCGCCAGAAGTGGTGGGCCTCAAGAACAGCTACCAGAGTGCGTTCAGCCACTACCTGTCTGGCTATGTCTACGAAGCCCTGGGTGAGAAAGGCCTGGCCGCACCGGGCTACCGCAAGGCTGCCGAACTGCGCCCGAACACCCCGCTGCTGGAAAAAGCCCTGCTCGACCTGGACAAGCCAGCGGCGAAAGCCACTGAAAGCGATGTGCTGATCGTGATCCAGAGCGGCCTCGCTCCGGCCCGCGACTCGGTGCGCGTCCCGCTGCCGCTGCCGATCAGCGGCAACCTGGTGATCACCCCGCTGTCGTTCCCGGTGATCAAGGAAGACACTTCCACCGCGCATTTCAGCGAAATCTACCTCAACGACCACTCGCTGAAGCTGACCGCACTCAACAGCACCACTGCCATGTCCCGCCGCGCCCTGCGTGACGACATGCCGGGGATCATCCTGCGCACCAGCGTGCGGGCTATCTCTCGTGGTGTGGCGCAAAAGCAACTGAACGACGCCAACCCGCTGGCTGGCCTGGCACTGGGTATCGCCTCGACCATCACCGAAGGTGCCGACACCCGTACCTGGCGCACCCTGCCGGATGAAACCCAGGTAGCCCGTGTGCGCCTGCGTCAGGGCGAACACCAGTTGAGCCTGCCTTCGAGCCTGGGCGGCAGCCAGGTCAGCGTGAAGATTGACCGGCCGTTCCAGGTGGTCACCCTGCGCGTAGTCGGCAACCAGGTCTTCGCCGGTGGCCCTGCCCTGCAGGTGGCACCAAAAGCCACTGGCCAGGCCGTCGCCAGCCTCAAACAACCTTAAGGAAACGCCATGCGTATCAAATTGCTCGCCGTTCTCGTCACAGCCTTGCTGGCCGGTTGCGCGACCCCGCCACCACCAGAGCCGGGCAGCGCTGCCAGCAAAGTGGTGAAAATGGGCAACCTGAAGAACATCGAGACCGGCCCGATGCGCGTTGCGCGCGAGAACGGCTTCTTGACCGTCAAGGTGTCCCTGAACAACACCAGCAGCAGCAACAAGACCCTGTTCTACCGCTTCGCCTGGCTGGGCAACGACGGTTTCCCGGTGGCCGATGAAGAGAGCTGGAAGACCGTCACCCTGTATGGCAAGCAGGCCAGCGTGTTGCCGGCGATTGCCCCGGTATCCCAGGCCACCGACTTCCGTATCGAAGTTCAGTCTCAGTAATCATTTTTGCAGGAGCACATTTTCATGATTGCACGCATTTCCCTCGCCGCCATTGCCATTGCCCTGGTCAGCGGCTGCAGCACCCCGTCGCCGGTCCTGGGCGGCAAGAACATCGGCTACGGCGACAGCAAGGCCGTAGAACTGGTGACCAACGAGTTCGGTTCGACCGACCTGCAGATGATCGCCGAGTCCATGACCCGCTCGCTGGCCCAGTCCGGCATCCTCCAGGGTCGCCCGGTGGTGCAGGTCTATGACGTGAAGAACAAGACCAGCGAGTACATCGATACCCGCGAGATCACCACGTCGATCAAGACCCAGCTGATGAAGTCCGGCACCGCCCGCTTCGCCAGCGACAACACCCAGATGCAGAGCCAGGTTGACCAGCTCAAGCTGCAGAACCAGAGCGGCCTGTACAAGAAAGGCACCGTGGCCAAGACCGGCAACATGATCGCCGCCAAGTACCGCCTGGAAGGCTCGATCAGCTCGATCGTCAAGCGCAGCAGCGACTACAAGGACGTGTTCTACAAGTTCAGCCTGCAGCTGATCGACGTCGAGAGCGGCCTGGCCGAGTGGATGGACGAGAAAGAAATCCGCAAGACCACGGAGCGCTAAGCAATGCGTGCATGGATGGGCATTCTGGGCCTGGCTTGCGCGTTCAGCGTGCAAGCGGCCCCAAAAGTCGCAGTAACCGACCTCGCCTACCAGGAGCGTGTGGAGCAGTACATCCACATGGTCTCGGCGCAGAACAGCAGCCAGGCGAGCATGTACCACGCCAGTGGTTCGTCGAGCTACAGCGAGTTCGAAAGCAGCGAGAGCTACATCGAGCAGACCGAGCTGCGCAAGTTCAGCGGCGACATCAAGGGCGAGATTCTCAAGTCCGGGATGTTCCAGCTGGTCCAGGGTACGCCGTACACCGCTGATGCCAAGGCTGACGTCTACGACGTTATCCGCCGCATCAAGAACGGCAACTTCAAAGGTGCTGACTACGTGCTGTTCGGTACCTTGTCGGATATCGACTTCCAGCGCGATATCACCTCCCTGGACAACACCAACAGCTATTCGGCGATCCTCGGCCTGAGCCTGGTGGCCGACTTCAGCCTGATCAACACCAAGACCTACGAGATCACCTCGGCGTTCACCGCCATGGGTGAGGGCCAGGACACCAAGCTGGTCAACAGCCAGGATGTTCGGGTCACCCTCAACCGCCCACGGGTGGTACGTGAGGTTTCCAAGGAACTGGGCATGGACGTTGCCAAGCAACTGGCCGAACAGCTGGTAGGCGCGATGCCGGAGCGTGAACGCACCCCGGCGCGCAACAACCTGCCGCCTGACGAGCCAGCGCAGATCCTGCGTTGAGAAAGTAAAAAGGCGACCTTCGGGTCGCCTTTTTTTATGCTGATTGTTTTCCTACACCGGCGCGCGGCGAATGGTCGCCAGCAAGGTCGCAGCCCCCAGGAACAGTCCGGCAAAGGTGCGGTTCATCCGCCGCTGCTGCCGGGGCGTACGCAACAGGCGCAGCACTTTGGCCGCAAGCCCGGTGTAACCGGCCATGACCATCAGATCGACCGTGACCATGGTCGCGGCAATGATCAGGTACTGCGGCACCAGCGCCGCATGCGGATTGATGAACTGCGGCAGCACCGCGAGCATGAAGATCAGCGCCTTGGGGTTGCTGACGTTGACCAGAAAGCCACGGAACACCAGGCTCAACGGCTTGCCGATCGGGCGCACGGCGGATTCGTCGCTGATGTCAGCCGGCAGCGCCCGCCACTGTTTGACCGCCAGGTACACCAGGTAGGCCACGCCGAACCATTTGATCACCTGGAATGCGGTGGCCGATGCCGCGAGGATGGCACCGACGCCGGCGGCAATGATCGCAATCTGCAGCACCAGGCCCAGCTGCAGGCCTAGCGCGTTCCAGTAGCCGCGCCAGAAGCCGTATTGCAGGCCGCAGGACATCGAGGCAATGGCCCCGGCACCCGGCGACAGACTGATCACCCAGCAAGCGGCAAAAAATGCCAACCACGTTTCCAATGACATCGCGCACCTCGGCACTAACTTGTTACAAACCTCTAAGCTAGTGCCGTGGCGAAAAAATCACCACGATTTTTTCTGCGATCGATCAATTGCCCGGGGTTTTGCTCTCGCTCACCAGCGGCAGCACTTCGGCACCGCGCCAGCGCCGCACCGATTTCTGGAAGAACTGGCTGTTGGGCACTTGCACCAGCGCACCGCCCGCTTCCGGCAGTTCGATCAAGGTGGTGAACAACAGGTTGATGGCCACCACCCGGCCTTTGACGCCCGGCTTGTCGATGGTTTCCACCAGTTCCACCACATCGCCGATGCGAAACGGCCCGACGGTAAAGATCAGCACCGCGCACAGCAGGTTCGACAGCACGCTCCACATGGCGAAGAACGCCACTGCGGCAACCGCCACGAACCCGGACAGTGCGGTCCACAGCACCGTGGCGGAAACCCCCAGGCGCTCGAGCACGAAGATCAGCGCACTGCCCATGATCAGCCAGCGCAGGCCACCACGCAGCGGCATCAGCAGCTCCGGTGGCAACGGGTAGCGCTCGCCCAGGCGCTTGAGGCAACGGGCAACCACGCGCTGCAGGATGAACGCCGCCGAAAGTATCAGCAGGATCTGCAAACCCAGCCAGAACGGAGCGATCCATTCCACCGGCAATGGCAACTGCAAGGATTCCATCAGGATAACGCCTCCAGCTCCGCCTGCATGCCCTCGAGGGTCTCCAGGGCGGCCATCCAGGCTTCCTCGAGCTCCCCTTCACGAACCTTGAGCTTGGCCTGCTGGGCCAACAGCTCTCGCAACTCGTCCTTGCGCGCGGCTTCATACAGGGCGCTGTCAGCCAGGCTGGCATCAACCTTGGCCAGTTGCTCATGCACGGTGCCCAGCTCGCGTTCGAGCTTGTCGGCTTCACGCTTGTGCGGTGCCAGTTGCTGACGCAGGGCGGCAGCGGCCTGGCGCTGGGCCTTTTTGTCGGTCTTGTCGGCATTGACCGGCGCAGTGCTGACCGGGGCATTGCGTTGACGGTACTCAACCAGCCAGCGGGTGTAGTCGTCCAGGTCACCGTCGAAGGTCTCGACCTTGCCGTCGGCGACCAGCAGGAAGTCATCGGTGGTGCTCTTGAGCAAGTGACGGTCGTGAGAGACCACCAACACCGCACCACTGAATTCCTGCAGGGCCATGGTCAGCGCCAGGCGCATTTCCAGGTCCAGGTGGTTGGTCGGTTCGTCGAGCAGCAACAGGTTCGGCCGCTCCCAGGCGATCAGGGCCAGGGCCAGGCGGGCTTTTTCGCCGCCGGAGAAATTCACCACCGGCTCGTCGATGCGCGCGCCGCGGAAATCGAATCCACCCAGGAAGTCTCGCAAGGTCTGCTCGCGCTCGGTCGGCGCCAGGCGCTGCAGGTGCAGCAACGGGCTGGCCTTGTTGTCCAGCGAGTCGAGCTGGTGCTGGGCGAAGTAGCCAACCGAGAGGTTCTCGCCGCGTACCAGGCGCCCGCTGAGCGGCTCCAGTTCGCCGGCGAGGTTCTTGATCAGGGTCGACTTGCCCGCGCCGTTGGGACCGAGCAGGCCGATCCGCGCCCCCGGGGTGAGCTGCAACTTGACCTTCTCGAGGATGGTCTTGTCGCCATAGCCCAGGCGGGCTTCGGACAGGTCGAGCAGCGGGCTGGAGATTTTCTCCGACTCGCGGAAAACGAAGTCGAACGGCGAATCGACATGCGCCGCCGACAGCTCCTCCATGCGCTCCAGGGCCTTGATCCGGCTCTGCGCCTGACGGGCCTTGGTGGCCTGGGCCTTGAACCGGGCGATGTACTTTTCCATGTGCGCGCGCTGCGCCTGCTGTTTCTCGTAGGCTTGTTGCTGCTGCGCCAGGCGTTCGGCACGGGTGCGCTCGAACGCGGTGTAGCCACCACGGTAGAGGGTCAGCTTGCACTGCTCGACATGGGCGACGTGATCGACCACGGCATCGAGGAAGTCACGGTCGTGGGAGATCAGCAGCAGCGTGCCCGGATAGCCCTTGAGCCAGTCTTCGAGCCAGAGGATGGCGTCCAGATCCAGGTGGTTGGTCGGTTCGTCGAGCAGCAACAGGTCAGACGGGCACATCAGGGCCTGGGCCAGGTTCAGGCGCATCCGCCAGCCACCAGAGAAGTCGCCGACCCGGCGGTCCATCTGCTCGTTGGTAAACCCCAGGCCTGCCAGCAGCTTGCGCGCCCGCGCATCGGCGGTATAGCCGTCGGCGCTGTCGAGCTCGATATGCAGGCGTGCCAACGCAGTGCCGTCGTGGGCAGCTTCGGCCGCAGCCAGGTCGGCCTGGACCTTGCGCAGGCGGGCATCGCCGTCGAGCACATAGTCGACCGCCAGGCGCTCGAGGGTGTCGACCTCCTGGCGCATGTGCGCGATGCGCCAGTCGCCAGGCAGCTGGCAGTCGCCGGAGTCGGGCGTCAGCTCACCGCGCAGCAAGGCGAACAGGCTGGATTTACCGGCGCCGTTGGCACCGATCAGGCCGGCTTTCTGGCCGGCGTGCAGGGTCATCTCGGCGCCTTCTAGCAGGCGCTGTGGACCACGCTGTAAAGTGAGGTTCGATAGTCTGATCATAATGGCCGCGGAGTCTACCAGCTTCGTCGGCAACTGGCGCGAGTGGGACCATGCACACCGACCTGTGGAATTTTGCCCTGAAGCTCTACGCTCGACCGGGCGTAGAAGCCGCCTGCCTGCAATGGCAGGCCCGGGGTGGCGACGTCTGCCTGCTGCTGTGCGGCGTGTGGCTCGGCGCACGCGGTATTGCAGCGAACGAACAACGGGTTAAACAACTCAAGGAACTCGCCGAGGCTTGGCAAACCAAGGTGGTGAAACCGTTGCGCGCACTGCGCCAATCCTGGCGTGACGAAGCAGCCAAGGATGCGCAACTGGCGGTATTGCGCGAGCAGGTAAAAGGCCTGGAGTTAGCGGCAGAACGCATCCTGCTGGAGCGCCTGGAGACGGCCTGCAAAGACTGGGCAGCAACGCCCGAAGCCGAAGTGGACTGGATAGGCTGGCTGGCACCCGAAGGCGCCGGTGCGCATCACGACGCGCTGCAAAGGCTGCGCGCCGTGATGCTGACGACTCAGGACGCCGAAGACGGGGTCTGAGTGGTCGATGCTACCGAAGCTGCTGGCGCTGTGGTTGCCGGTGCAGAAGCAGCGGGTGCTGCAGGCGCTGCTGGAGTAGCAGGCTTGGCAGCTACAGGCTGAGCTGGCTTGGCAGCGGCTGGCCTGGCTGCAGGTTTAGTGGCTGCCGGTTTGGCAACGGGTTTGGCCGGCGCTTTAGCTGCGGCAGGTTTAGCGGCCGGCTTGGCTGCAGGTTTTGCCGCTGCTGGTTTGGCTGCAGGCTTGGCAGGTGCTTTCGCCGCTGCTGGTTTGGCCGCTGGCTTGGCGGCAGGCTTGGCCGCTGCGGTTTTAGCCGCTGGCTTGGCTGGCGCTTTAGCCGCAGGTTTGGCTGCTGGCTTGGCAGCTGCGGTTTTTGCCGCAGGTTTAGCCGCAGGTTTAGCCGGGGCTTTAGCGGCGGCAGGCTTGGCTGCTGCAGTTTTTGCTGCAGGCTTGGCAGGTGCTTTCGCCGCTGCTGGTTTGGCCGCTGGCTTGGCGGCAGGTTTAGCCGCTGCGGTTTTCGCCGCTGGCTTGGCTGGCGCTTTGGCCACAGGTTTAGCCGCTGGCTTGGTTGCGGGTTTGGCTGCTGCGGTTTTCGCCGCAGGTTTGGCCGGTGCTTTGGCGGCAGGTTTTGCTGCGGGCTTGGCTGCTGCAACAGCAGGTTTGGCCGAACGCACGCTCAATGCCTTGGCGGCAGCTTCCTTGACCTTGCCAACGCCCTGGGCCAGTTTCAGGCTTTCCTGAGCGTCACGCTTGAGCTGCAGGATGTAGGTGCGGGTTTGCGTTTGGCGGTCTTTCAGCGAGTCGAGCAAACCTTCCAGTTCACTCACCCCGTCCTTGGCTTTTTTCTGCGCCTTGGCTTTGCCAGCCTTGGCAGCGTCCTGCAGTTTCAGCCGCGACTTGTGCAGTTTTTCCTGGGCCTTGCCACGTTGTTTTTCCAACTTGGCGAGTAGTTTTTCAGCATCAGCCAGCGCTTGCGAGCAGGCATTTTCCAAATGATCGAGCAGGCTGCCCGAGAGTTGCTGGAGCAGGTGCAACGGCGTACTTACTGGCTTCTTATTGGCCGACATGGTTTACCTCCTGGCTGACGAGATTGCGGCTCATACTATGCTTCTGCTGCTACCGCCGCTAGGGCATGTTGACAGTATTAAATGCGCCGCGTTGCATGCCTGGGCAAAGTTGTTATCGCTGCAGCTGGAAACAAGTGTAGATGCTGCACAAAGTGTTGCTGATATTTACACGAAGTGACGAGCGAAGGCTGGCATACTTTATTTCCTCTGAAGCAGGAGCGAGCCTGTGCCGCGTTATCTAGTCCTTACCCTGTTGCTGTTGCCAACAGCGTTAATTGCAGCGCCTGATACTAAACCCGCCAGCGACCATGACCTGGCTTACAGCCTGGGTGCCAGCCTGGGCGAGCGCCTGCGCACGGAAGTTCCCGGCCTGCAACTCGATGCCTTGATCGATGGCTTGCGCCAGGCTTATCAGAACAAGCCATTGGCCCTGAGCCAAGAACGCATGGCGGCAATACTCAGCGAACATGATGCCCAGGCCAACCAAGCTGCAGTTCAAGCACAAAGCGAACAATTGCTGAGCGCGGAAAAACGATTCCTGGCCACTGAACGGGCCCGGGCCGGAGTGCGTGAACTGGCTGAAGGGATACTCGTGAACGAGTTGCAGGCCGGTACTGGCAGCAAGCCAAAAGCCGGCGGCAAAGTCCAGGTTCGCTATGTTGGCAAGTTGCCGGATGGCACGGTGTTCGATCAGAACCAGCAGCCGCAATGGTTCAATCTGGACAGTGTGATCGAGGGCTGGCAAGTGGCATTGCCACAGATGGCGAGCGGGTCGAAATGGCGGCTGGTGATTCCTTCGGCACAGGCTTACGGTGCCGAAGGCGCGGGCGACCTGATTGCGCCCTATACGCCGCTGGTGTTCGAGATCGAGTTGCTTGGGGTTGCCGACTGAAGGTCGGCAGCACCCTCAAGCCTGGACTGCGCCTTCTTCGCTGTGCGCGGTGTGCAGCACTTCGATCAGGCAGTCTTCGAGTTCGAAACGCTCGTGCAGCAAACTGCCCAGCTCGCGAAGCTTTTTCGCGAAGCGCTCAGAGTCATTGCAGTCGCCCTTGTCGCAATGATCGTTGAAGGCCGACGCGATTTCGGTAATTGCATCAATGCGCGGGCTGATCTGCTTGGCTAGCTCGAGCCCGCGAGTATCGCCAAACGCCTTGGCTTCGCTGACCAGTTGCTCGCTCACTTCGAAATGCCAGGCTGACACGTAGTCGACCAGTACCGCACAGAAGTCCCGGCTCTTGTCCTTGTCGGCAAAGGCCGGTTTGGCATCACGCAGCTCGCGGAAAGCCGTCACCAGCTCTGCACGCTCATCCAACCAGCGGTCAATGAGTTTATGGACCCCACCCCAGCGTTCCTGAGCATTCTGACAACTATCTAGCATGGCGATCTCTTCCCTTCTGGGTAATGCCCCCTGCCCCCGCGCCGCAAATGTGCAGAGCAAAGGTGAAGTCAGCAGAGCGGCATCGAGCAGCTGTGTTTTCGGTATGCGTGCAGGGAGATTATTCCCGTGCGCCCTAGCCTTCAAGGTACGCACGCGACAAAGTTCATACAAGTGTTTAATCCGCCCATCCTTTGCCGCCGGTCGCTTGCACAGTGAAAAACTTCGCCTCAGTTTTTTACCGAGCGACTGAACAGTGGACGGGTGCGCCCGAGCAGGCGACAGGTCGGCAGGGTTGCCAGCAAGACGAACGACAAAAGGCTCCACTCAGGGATGGTCAGGTCGAGGAAACTCCAGGTGATTGGCACGCAATCCGGGCTGCCGATGATCATTGCCTTGACGACCTGAAGCATTGGCATGCTTTCGAGGACATAGTCAAAAGCCGGTTCGCATTCGATGCTCGAGAGCGCCGGATTGCCTTGCAGCCAGACATGCCGGGCGGCCAACAGTGCCCCGCCGGTGGCGAAGAACAACGCCAGCGCGGCATAGATGCGGGTGCCCAGACGCCCTGGGGAATGCACTACCGCGCACAGGCAAACCAGAGCAAAGGCGCCCAAAAACAAACGTTGGCTGTAGCACAGCGGGCAAGGCACCAGGCCCATGCCGAATTCCAGGTAATAGGCGGCAGCCTGGACCAGTACCGATGCCAGCAACGCCGGGAAGAACAGTGAACGCAAGCGGGCCAACGACATGGCGAATCCAGGAGCGCGATGGACAGGCGACAACGGTAGAGGAAAGGCGCGGCTTGTATCAAGGCAAGACAGCCGGGACACGTCCCTGAACGACAAGGGAAGTATCCCGAACTAAGCAAGAAAGATAGCTGGGCATCTGAAGGAAAAATTACCGGCTAAAGCAGGAGATTTGCTCGAGCCCATGGGCACGCGTTTTTTCGCGCGCCCATGGGTAGCTCAAGCTCGCACGGCCTCTGGCAGCGGCAATGCCAGCAGACGCTGATCAAGCATGCCCAGGCCTTCCTGGAACAGCTGGTTGCTGCGCTCGGTATCGCCCAGGCCAGCGAGCAAGCGCGCAAGTTCTGCACAGGCTTCAGGATTGCGCTGCACGCGCAGGCTGCTTTCCAGGTAATCCCGTGCCTTGCCCCACAGGCGGTTCTGCAGGCTCAAACGGCCCAGGGTCAGCAGCAGGCTGGGGTCGTCGGGATGGTCCTTGAGCCAGCCTTCGGCAGTTTGCAGCTGGCGCGCCAGGTCGCTGCCGCGCACCAGCCCGTACAAGCGCGCCAGGTGACTTTCGTACTGGCGCTTGAGGGCGGCGCGCAGGGCTTGCTCGGCTTCGCTTTCGGCGCCCAGCTGGCGCAGTTGCTCGGCATAGGCCAGCACCAGCTGAGGCTCCTGGCGCTGCGCAGCAGTGAGCTGCTGCCAGGCGCGCTCAAGGGATTGCCGGGCGGTTTGCTCATCGCCTTCGCGGCTGGCCGCCAGGTTGAGGTTCTCGCCCCAGGCGCGACGCTCAAGCTCGGCCAGCTCCGCTGCCGGCAGCACTTTATCCTTGCGCAGGTCGGGCAGCAGGCGGATCAGTGCCGACCAGTCGCCACGCTCGCGATACAGGCGTTGCAACAGGCGCAGCACCTGAACGTTATGCGGATGACGCTCCTGCATGGCCTGCAGGGTTACCAGGGCAGCGTCGCTGTCGCCGCGGTCCATCTGCAACTGGGCATGACTCAGGGCAATGGCCAGTTCCGCTTCGGGCTGGCGCTCCAGCGCCCGCTCCAGGAGGTTGTCGCTGTCTTCGCTGCGGCCCAGCTCGTTGGCGGCACGCGCAGCGCCGAGGTAGTACAGCAGCGGTTGACGCTCGGCTTCGGCAGCGCGGTGCAGGTGGCGCTGGGCACTGGCCCAGCGACCCTCGGCGAGATCCAGTTGGCCCTGCTCGATCGCCAGCTGGGTACGACGGCTGCGGTTACGCCGCGACCAGGGGTTGACCACCCCGCCGGAGGTCAGCACCAGGCCCACCAGGTAGCGCACCAGAAGCAGCGCCAGGATGATCCCGGCCAAGGCTGCGAGCGCTGCCCACAGGCCCGATTGATAGCGAAAGCTGCCGTAGGAAATCAGCACATAACCGCTGTGCTTGGCGATCGCGATGCCGAGCGCGGCTGCCACGGCAATGGCCACCACCGCCAGCAGGTAGACGCGCTTCATGGCTTGGCCCCCTCGACTGGCTGATGCCGGCGCTCAAGGTAGGCCTGCACGGCACTGATGCTGTCGGCCAGGTCCGGCACCAGCACGGTGACCGGCTGCTCGGCCAGTTCGTTGAGGGCGGCAAGCATTGCCTGGCTCTGCGGGTTGTCCGGGTTGAAGTTGGCCAGCAGTACGCTGCGGGCGTCGTCCAGGGCCTGAGTATAAACCTTGGCCTCGCCGTTGAGCGCCGCCCACTGGGCTTGTTCGATGGTCAGGCTCAGAGCCAGGCGCAGCTGGTTGAGTGACTGCCCGGATAGTAACGGACGAATATTGTCGTCAGCATCGAAATCGATCTGGAAGTACTTCGACAGCTCTGCCCACCACTGCGACCAGCGGCTGGCGCCATCGCCGTCGGCGGTCAAGGCACCCAGCGCATCGGCATTGCTGGTGAATTCCGGCGATTGCGCACTGAGCTGCAACACCTGCTCGCGTTGGGCCGCCAGCTTGAGGAAGAGGCCGGTGCGGTCGGGCTGCTGGACGCTGTTGAGGGTCGCCAGGCTCTTGGCCAGTTGCTCACGGGCGGCAAACGAGCCGGGGTCGCTCTGCTCACGAAGGATTTCATCGGCGCCCTTGACCAGCTCGCGGGCACTGGCGATGTCCTGCAAGGCAGACAGGCGCAAGCTGGCCAGGCGCAGCAGGTGCTCGGCCTCGGCCAGGCGCCAGTCCTTGCGGCTGGCGCCGAGGATGGTTTCCAGACGCTGGCTCAAGCGTTGCTGATCGCCTTGCAACTGCGCCACCAGGCGCCGGCGATCTTCAAGCTCGGATGCGGGCGGCAAGCCGGCCAGCTGCGCAGACATCTGCTGTTCACGTTGTTGCAGGGCCAGGGCTTGCTCGCTCAGGGCCTGCAGGCTCTGCACCTGGCCCTGCTCGCTACCCTGGAGCTGGCGAACCTGCCATACGCCCCATCCGCCAACGGCGACACCTGCCGCGCCCAGCAGCAAGGCCAGGACTGCCAGGCCGTTGCCGGAGCGTTTGGCAGGTTCCACGGGGGTTTGCGCAGGAGCCTCTGGGGCCTTCAGTTCATCGTTGGGCAAGACAGTTTCGCTCACGTATCCATCCTTTGCTTTGTGGCACGTCGCCAATCAGCTTAGCGCCTTAGGGGGCTGGTGCAGGAGTTTCCTGCAATGTTGCCAGCAAAGCTGCGGCGCTGGCACCACGGCAATCCACTACATTCTGTGCGCCACTGGCGCGGGCAAGTTCCGCCACCCGTGGACTGGGCACGAACAACGGCAATTGCGCCAACTGCGGCCAGTGTTCACCGGCCAGTTGGCGCAAGTGTTGAAAACCCTGCCCACTGCTGACCACCAGGCCGTTCAGGCGTTCCCCGGCGATACACCGGACCAGGGTGGCCTCAGGGTAATGCGGCAGGTAGCGGCGATACAACTCAAGGTAATCGACCCGCGCGCCGAGTGCCGCCAGACGCTCGGCGAGCAGCTCGCGCCCGCCTTCGCCACGGATGATCAGCACCCGGGATTGCGGGCGCTTGATCGCGGCGGTCAACGCCGGCAGTTGCAGCAGCGCTTCGCTGTCATCACCTTGTGCCGGGTAGCTGACATTCAGACCGTGGTCGTCGAGGATCTGTGCGGTGGCAGCGCCAACGGTGAACCAGGCTTGCGCGGGCGGCTGCGGCCAGTGCGCGCTCAGTTGCTCAAGCGCCAGGCGCGCCGCCGGCTTGCTGACGACGATGATCGCGCTGTACTGGTCGAGCGCCTGCACCTGGCCAAGCTGCGCCGGCGTCAGCGCCAGCGGCTCGGTTTCCAGCAACGGCAGGCTGCTGCTGAACACGCCCTGCTCGGCAAGCGTGCGGGCCAGCGCGCTGCACTCTTCGGCCGGCCGGGTCAGCAGCAGGCGCCAGGCGCTCACGGGTGCCCGGCCTCGCCGTAGACCGCCTTGAGGATGTCTTCAGCACCTTGAGCCAGCAGGTCTTCAGCGACCTTGATACCGAGCGCTTCGGCCTCCTCGCGCGGCGCACGGGCCTGAGCCGTGAGCAGCTTGCCGCCAGCCGGTTCGCCAACCAGGCCGCGCAGCCACAGCTGCTCGCCTTCGAGCACCGCGTAGCAGGCAATCGGCACCTGGCAGCCACCATTGAGGTGTTTGTTCAGGGCTCGCTCGGCAGTCACCCGGTCGGCGGTGCCGGCGTGATGCAGCGGCGCCAACAGCGCATGGATTTCGCTGTCGGCACTGCGGCACTCGATGCCCACTGCGCCCTGGCCGCCTGCGGGCAGGCTGTCGTCGACGCTGATGCTGGAGGTGATACGGTCTTCGAAGCCCAGGCGGATCAGGCCGGCGGCGGCGAGGATGATGGCGTCGTACTCGCCGGCATCGAGCTTGGCCAGACGGGTGTTGACGTTGCCGCGCAAGAAGCGGATCTCGAGGTCCGGGCGGCGGGTCAGCAACTGCGCCTGGCGGCGCAGGCTTGAGGTACCGACGATACTGCCGGCCGGCAACGCCTCAAGGCTGTCGAAGGTGTTGGAAACAAAGGCATCGCGCGGGTCTTCGCGCTCGCAGATGCAGAACAGGCCCAGGCCTTCGGGGAAGTCCATCGGCACGTCTTTCATCGAGTGCACGGCGATGTCGGCCTGGTTTTCCAGCAGCGCGGTTTCCAGCTCTTTGACGAACAGGCCCTTGCCGCCGATTTTCGACAGCGGCGAGTCGAGCAGCTTGTCGCCACGGCTGACCATCGGCACCAGGGTCACGACCAGGCCGGCGTGGGCCTGTTCCAGACGGGCTTTGACATATTCGGCCTGCCACAGGGCCAAGGCACTTTTGCGGGTGGCAATGCGGATTTCGCGAGTGGACATGGAACGATCCGTACGAGATAGATTCGCCCGATGATAACAGCTCAGTCCAGACCGCTAGCAGATCTAAATCATGGTAGGAGCCGACCATCCCTGGCCGTCGACCGCTCCCTGGTCCCCGCCCTTAAAGCTGTTGCATCATTTTGCGTACACCAGCCACATGCCGGCGGCTGACGATCAGGGCATCACCGTTCAGGCCCTTGAGGAATAGCTGAAAATGCCCAAGCGGCGTGCGTTGCAGACGTTCGATGCGGTTGCGGGCGACCAGCGCATTGCGGTGAATGCGCACAAAGCGTTCACCAAACTCGTCTTCCAGAGCCTTGAGCGGCTCGTCCAGCAGCACTTCGCCGGCCTCGTGGCGCAAGGTCACGTATTTGTGGTCGGCAATGAAGTAGATCACCTGGTCGAGCGGAATCAGCTCGATACCCTTGCGGGTGCGCGCGCTGATATGGCTGCGCGGGCCGCTGCCGCTCTCGGCGGCCGGGCGGGTCAGGGCCGCCAGTTGCACGCGGTTGGGCCGTTCGGCCTTTTTCAAGGCGTCGCGCAGGCTGTCGGGCTGCACCGGCTTGAGCACGAAGCCCAGGGTGCTGTCCTTGAACGACTCGACGGTGAACTCATCGTCACCGGTGCAAAACACCACCGCAGGCGGTGCTTCGCGTTCGCACAGCCGGGCAGCGACCTGCAGGCCATCCAGGCCCGGCATGCGAATGTCGAGCAGGACCACCTCAGGCTTGAGGCTGTCGATCAGGGCCAGGGCCTCTTCGCCATTGGTGGCGCTGGGCTCCAGCACGGTATAGCCCTCCAGTTCGCCGAGCAGTCGGCTCAGGCGTTCCCGGGCTTGGGGTTCGTCATCAACGATCAGGACATTCATATAGCGCTGGATTCCTGCGTGAGTCTCGCACAAGGATAGCGTAGACAGGTGAGGTGACGACCGTCACGGCGATCCACGCTCAGACTCGCACGATGGCTAAAGATTCACTGGCCCGGCAGGAAACATGCCGCGCCTCTGTCCAACTGTAGACGGTTGCCGCAACACTGCCGTTCAATCGATAAATATCCTGTTGCAAGCGCGCTGTCGCGGGTCTGTGCTGCGACATAAACCCGCATTTGCCCCGACCGCCGCACTCCGGCAGCCCCGCCAATCCTGCTATGATCGACGCCACTTTTTCCGTTCACGCCTTCAAGAGTGAATCCATGAGCACCGACAAGACCAATCAGTCCTGGGGCGGCCGCTTCAGTGAGCCCGTCGACGCCTTCGTCGCCCGTTTCACCGCCTCCGTCAATTTCGACCAGCGCCTGTACCGCCACGACATCATGGGTTCGATCGCCCACGCCACCATGCTGGCGAAGGTCGGCGTCCTCACCGACGCCGAGCGCGACACCATCATCGATGGCCTGAAAACCATCCAGGGTGAAATCGAGGCCGGCAACTTCGACTGGCGCGTCGACCTTGAAGACGTGCACATGAACATCGAAGCGCGCCTGACCGACCGCATCGGCATCACCGGCAAGAAGCTGCACACCGGCCGTAGCCGCAACGACCAGGTCGCCACCGACATCCGCCTGTGGCTGCGTGACGAAATCGACCTGATCCTGGCCGAGATCACCCGCCTGCAGCAGGGCCTGCTGGAGCAGGCCGAGCGCGAAGCCGAGACCATCATGCCCGGCTTTACCCACCTGCAAACCGCGCAGCCGGTGACTTTCGGCCACCACCTGCTGGCCTGGTTCGAAATGCTCAGCCGCGACTATGAGCGCCTGGTTGATTGTCGCAAGCGCACCAACCGCATGCCCCTGGGCAGCGCCGCGCTGGCCGGCACCACCTACCCGATCGATCGCGAACTGACCTGCCAGCTGCTGGGCTTCGAAGCTGTGGGCGGCAACTCGCTGGACGGCGTTTCCGATCGCGACTTCGCCATCGAGTTCTGCGCCGCCGCCAGCGTGGCGATGATGCACCTGTCGCGCTTCTCCGAAGAGCTGGTGCTGTGGACCAGCGCGCAGTTCCAGTTCATCGACCTGCCCGATCGCTTCTGCACCGGCAGCTCGATCATGCCGCAAAAGAAGAACCCGGACGTCCCGGAGCTGGTGCGCGGCAAGACCGGCCGTGTGTTCGGCGCCCTCACCGGCCTGCTGACCCTGATGAAAGGCCAACCGCTGGCCTACAACAAGGACAACCAGGAAGACAAAGAGCCGCTGTTCGACGCCGCCGACACCCTGCGCGACTCGCTGCGTGCCTTTGCCGACATGATCCCGGCGATCAAGCCTCGCCACGCCATCATGCGCGAAGCGGCCCTGCGCGGCTTCAGCACCGCCACCGACCTGGCCGACTACCTGGTGCGCCGCGGCCTGCCGTTCCGTGATTGCCACGAAATCGTTGGCCACGCGGTGAAGTACGGCGTCGATACCGGCAAGGACCTGGCCGAGATGAGCCTGGAGGAACTGCGCCAGTTCAGCGACCAGATCGAGCAGGACGTGTTCGCCGTACTGACCCTCGAAGGCTCGGTCAACGCCCGTGACCACATCGGCGGGACTGCGCCTGCGCAAGTACGCGCCGCCGTAGCCCGCGGCAAGGCGCTGCTCGCCGCGCGCTAAGCCCTTCCTGCGTCTTGCTGCCCAGCTAGTTCTGCCTGGGTAGCCGCACGCAAGCGCTGAAGGAAAGCCGGCGTTTCGGCTTTCCTGTCAACTGCAACCTTGTGCACATTCGGATTTTCCCCCAGTCGCTCGAACAGTGCCCGGGCGCCCGGCAATGGCTGCAGGTAATCAATGCCGAACAGACGCTGGCCAACCTGGCAGGCCAGGTCGACGCTATAGAGAAAGTACAGGTCCGCCAGGGTAAGGCACTCGCCTGCCACATACGGGGCGAATCGACCGCGCTGGGCCAGGGCGGCAAAGCCCTTGTCCAGATCACGCCGGGCCTTGGCCTTCAAGGCCTCCGGGGTCGCCCTGCCGGCAAAGAACACTTCGACATAGCAGTAGCGGGCGGGCAGCTCGATGTACAGCTCGATTTCCTTGGCCAGCGCGCGCACCTGGGCGCGCTGGAAAGGATCGGCCGGCAACAGCGCTACCTCAGGGCAGGCCTCTTCGAGGTAATCGAGGATGGCGTCGGTTTCGCTGATAAAACCTTGCGCCACCTCCAGCACCGGTACCTTGCCGCGCGGGCTGATCGCCAGCACTTGCGGGTTCTGGCAACCATGCAGGGGCACCTCCTCGAACGGCAGGCGTTTTTCCAGCAGGGCGAGCTTGACCATGTTGTAGTAGTTGCTTGCAGAGAATCCGTGCAGTCGGAACATTTCCGGCCTCCTAGCCGCGTGAAGTCTCTGCATTTTTGGAACGAATCAAGCCAGAAAGCTGCCGTATGCTTCCGATAGACACGTAGGAGCTTTCTGCTTTTGCCTCAATAGTGCTCCAATCAGCGCTTGCCCGAGCGCACCATCTCGAGGAAAGCCGGCATCTGCGCTTCCTTGTCGGCGACGATCTTCTGTACGTTCGGGTTGTTCTTGAACTGCTCCAGCAGCGCCTTGGCCTGTGGGAAGTCTTCCAGCACATCGATGGCAAAAACCTTCTTGCCCACGGCATAGGCCAGGTCGACGCTGAAGCAGAACAGCAAGTCGGCGATGGTCAGGCTGTCGCCGGCCACATAAGGGCTGAACTTGCCGTTGCGCTTGAGGGTAGCGATACCGGCCAGCAGTTCGGTCTTGGCCTTGGCCTTGATGGCTTCATCGACCTGGGCGCCGAAAAACGCTTCGGGGTAGCAGGCACGTGCGGGCAGCTCGATGTACAGCTCGATTTCCTTGGCCAGCTCGTGAACCTTGGCCTGGGCAAATACCCCCTCCGGCAGCAATGCCTTGCCTGGCTGGGTCTGCTCGATGTAGTCGAGGATCAGGCTGGTTTCACTGAGAAAACCGTCTTCGCTCTGCAGCGCCGGTACTTTGCCGCGCGGGCTGATTTTCAGCGCTTCGGGGCTCTGGCCACCGAAAAACAGCACTTCCTCAAACGGTACGCCCTTTTCCAGCAGCGCCAGTTTGACCATGTTGTAGTAGTTGCTGACCGCGAATCCATGAAGCTTGAGCATGAAACAGCCTCCAGGCCGAAAAGGGGTTGGCCGGGTTGTTATAGACCCAAGTGCCGGGTACTGACCAGCATCATGAAGATTGTCGATAACAAGGCATTGCTGCCGGGCCCGTGGCAAACTGGGCACCCCAAAAGAGGAAAGCGCCCATGAGCGAACCTACCGATATCGACAACGACGAAGAAGCGTTCGCCGAGTCGACCCTGATCGAAGCGATCGAGAACCAGATCGAAAGCGACAACCCGCCAGCGGCCAAGGCCACGTTCAACAAGCTGACCCTGGTGGGTTACGAGCGTGAAGACATCCTCAACCTTATGGCCCACGTGCTGGCCTACGAGATTGATGCGATGCTTGAAGACGACCGCGCGTTCAACACCGAATGGTACGAAACCGCCTTGCGCGCTCTGCCCGAGCTGCCGCCGGAAAAGGACTGAAGCAAAGCAGGATTTCCCTGACTACACTGCAAAACCAGGCACCGGCGACGGTGCTGCCCTCCTTGTCTGGAAGTCGGAGTCTTTATGTCGTTTACCCCCGAACTGATTGCCGAGCTGGAAGTCCTTGCCTTGTTCAACCTGGATAGCAGCCAGGAAGGCATCAAGGTCCATAACACTGCCTCCAAGGAGGTGATCGCTGCTGCACAGCGCCTGTACGAGAAAAAGCTCACCGACCAGCCCGATGGCGGTTACCTGACCAGCCTTGGTCACGATGCCGCCGTGAATGTTCAGGTGCTGCTGAACATCCTGAATGTCGTCGAACCTGCCTGATAACTGCAATCGCGGGGCAAGTCGGAACGCCGCACCGCCGCTCCTGCCGGCCTGGTGGGTGCGGCGGTGCGGCGACCCGACTTGCCCCGCGATGCGTTAAGCGCTAATAAAATGGCGTCAAATTCCAAATACCACTTAAACTCGCCATTGCTCCCTAGACGGCCGGTTTCAGCTCGCCATGAACCACCCCCACGAAATTCGCCCCGACCTCGACCAGGGCATTGACCGCAAGGTGCTCAGCCAGCTGCGCCAACGCTTCCTGAAGCTCAACCAGGGGCGCCTGGGGCGGACCATGGACGGGCTGTCGAGCCGCCAGCAGCAGGTCTTGACCCTGCTGCCGCTGTTTTTTCACGTCAATCACCCACTGTTGCCCGGTTATGTCTCAGGCACGACGCCCGCGGGGGTCGCCAACTTCGAGCCTGATGCGCAACTGCTGGCCGAAGCCCAGCGCCTGACCCGCTCATTTTCGTACAAGGCCCGGCGCGGCAACCCGCCCCAGCCGATTCACGGGCTGTTCCTGATGGGCAGCCTGGGCACCCTAGCCCAGGCCGAGCAGAGCGACATGGACGTCTGGGTCTGTCACGCCGCCGACCTGAGCGAAAGCGACCTGGCGGAGTTGCGCAAGAAATGCCTGCTGCTGGAAATCTGGGCCGCCAGCCAGGGCGCCGAAGCCCACCTGTTCTTGATCGAGCCGCAAGGCTTCGTCCAGGGCGAACGCGACGGCCAGCTGAGCTCCGATGACTGCGGCACCACCCAGCATTACCTGCTGCTCGACGAGTTCTACCGCACCGCCATCTGGCTGGCCGGGCGCACACCCTTGTGGTGGCTGGTGCCGGTCTATGAAGAGCCACGCTACCGGCAATACATCCAGACCCTGCTGTCCAAGCGCTTCGTGCGTGCCGAAGACCACCTCGACCTCGGCCACCTGGCGCACATCCCTCCGGGCGAATTCGTCGGCGCCGGGCTCTGGCAACTGTTCAAGGGCATTGAATCGCCCTACAAGTCGGTGCTCAAGCTGCTGCTTACCGAGGTCTACGCCAGTGAACACCCGCAGGTGCAGTGCCTGAGCCTGCAGTTCAAGCAGGCGGTGTTCAGCAATCGCCTCGACCTCGACGAGCTCGACCCCTACATGATGGTCTACCGGCGTATCGAGCAGTACCTGCAAGGCCGCGGCGAACGCGAGCGGCTGGAGCTGGTGCGGCGCAGCCTGTACCTGAAGGTCAACAAGAAGCTCAGCGGCCTGGCCCGCCAGCGCAGTGCCAGCTGGCAGCGGGACCTGCTGCAGCGCCTGAGCCAGGAATGGAGCTGGGATCAACGCCAGCTGGCGCTGCTCGACAGCCGCAGCCAATGGAAAGTCCGCCAGGTGGCGGTCGAGCGCCGGGAGCTGGTAGCCGAGCTGAACTACAGCTACCGCTTCCTCTGCCAGTTTGCCCGCAGCCAGAACGCCACCAGCCGCATCGACCAGCGCGATCTCAGCGTGCTCGGCCGGCGCCTGTACGCCGCCTTTGAACGGCGCGCCGGCAAGGTTGAGTTCATCAACCCAGGGATCGCCCCGGACCTCGCCGAAGACACCCTGACCCTGGTGCAGTCACCCAACCGCAAAGAGCCCGGGCAGACCCACTGGGGCCTGTACAACGGCAACCTCGGCGTGCACGAGTGGGAGCACTTCGCGCCGATCAAGCGCTGCCGCGAACTGCTCGAACTGCTGACCTGGGCGCACCGCAACGGTGTGATCGACAGCAGCACGCGCCTGGCCCTGCACCCGGGCAGCAGCGACCTGAGCGAGTATGAGCTGTTCAACCTGCTCGGCAGCCTGCAACAGAGCGTCGCCCTGCCCCTGACGGTGGTCAGCGAACAGCGCCTGCTGCAACCGAGCGTGGTGGACGAGATCCTGCTGCTGGTCAATGTCGGCATCGACCCGCTACAGCACCACCGCGACCTGAACATCCTGATGACCACCGAGCGCACTGACTCGCTGAGCTACGCCGGGGTGCGCGAAAACCTGGTGCTGACCCTCGACCAGGTCACCCTCAACAGCTGGAACGAAGTGCAGGTGCACCGCTACGACGGCGAACATGCCCTGCTGCGTTGCCTGCGTGATTACCTCAACAGCCTGGGCGCCGGCCACACGCCCAGGCTGCGGGTCCGCTGCTTCTGCCACAACCGCGCCCAAGCCATCGCCCTGCGGGTCGAGGAAGTGTTCGCCAGCACTCAGGCGCTGCTGGCGCAGAACCTCAACCAGCGCTACCTGTTGCAAGTCGAGCAGCACACCCATGTACTGGAACTGCAACGCGGCGCGGTAAACCTGGTGACCCTCGACGATCCGGACGCGGTGCTGCGCTACCTCGGTGAAGAACGCAGCGACTACAGCCCCCTGCACCTGGACGCCAATGCCCTGCAGGAGCTCGACCTGGCGCAACTGCTGCCGCTGGGCCAGCCGCAGTGCATCCAGCTGTTCTATCGGCTGCAGGACACCTGGGCGGATGTCTACGTACTCGATGAGCACAATGCCCTGTGGCAGCAGCGCTTGCCGTTTCACGATGAAAACAGCCTGTTGTTGCCGCTTCAGCGCTTCTTGCAATCGATCGTGTTTCGCCGCGATGCGCGCCTGCCACTGGACAGCCTGCAGGCCCAGGGTTCACTGGATATTCTTTATTACCAATTGTTGCCATCAGGCACTGGCAAGGTTCGCCAGGTAGAAGCGCGCCAGGTCGAGGTCAAGGCCATCGACCGGCCCTACTACGAAGTGCAGGCGATTCTGCAGGCCGGCGCCAGCGACGACGTGCAAGTCACGCTTTACTGCAATCAGCGGGAGTTTTCCCAGCTCGAGCATGGCGACCAGCTGTATGCGGTGGTCGCCCGCGAGATCATCGAGCAGCGCCGCGAGGCTGAGCGCTACCGCTGCTACATCACCGACCTGGACTTGTCAGGCCTGCTGGCCGATGGCCTGGGCTCGAGCATTCTCTACCTGCGCTACAAGGGCGAACTGGAGCGGGCGCTCAACGAGGCCCTGGCGCAGGCTTGAGGCTCAGAGGTCGAAGTCACCTGCCGCTTCTGGCTGGTATTCGACTTCAAGCAGTTTGAGCTTGAGGGTCTTGCCGCCCGGGGCCGGCCAGTCGATCTGCTCGCCTACCGACAAGCCCAGCAGCGCGCTGCCGATCGGCGCGAGGATAGAGATCTTGCCTTCGTCGGCGTTGGCGTCTTTCGGGTAGACCAGGGTCAGGTGGTAGTCCTTGCCGCTGGCTTCTTCGCGGCAATGAACCCGGGAGTTCATGGTCACGACACCGGCCGGAACTTCCTCGTGACCGACCTGGTCGGCGCGGTCGAGCTCGTCCTGCAAGGCGAGCACACCCGGCGAGTCCTGCGTCTTCTCATCGAGGCTGTCGATCAGACGCTCGAGACGCTGCACGTCCAAGCGGGTGACGATAATGGAAGGGTGGGTGCTCATGATCCGGTCAGACTCCTTTTTTTGGGCGATATAAAGCAAAACCCCGCCCAAGGGCGGGGTTTGCAGGAATTCGGCACAGCCGAAACAGGTTCGACACTACCACAGCCAAGTAAATACACAATACCCGCAGGGTCTATGCCAACCCGGCCAGCTGTCGACGCGCCAGCGCCTCGCGGCAGATCTGCCGGCGCTGCTCGTCATCGGCCGCGCGCCACTGGCGAATGTCCTCGACATGGCGATAGCAACCGATGCAGACCTTGTGTTCATCCAGCCGGCAGGTGCTGATGCACGGCGACGGTACTGCCGGGCTGACGTTACTGTAGAGCGGCTTGGCCGGCTTGGCTGCGCTGCTCATCAGATGTCGTCGAAATCGAGCTTTTCACCCGCCCGCTCCCAGACGATGCGCTCCAGCATCTCACCCAGCAGCTCCTCGGTCTTTTCACAGGTCCACTTGCCGTTCTGCTCGTCGTAGTCGAAGTGGAAACCACCGGACTTGTCGGCCAGCCACAGCTGGCGCAGCGGTTCCTGGCGGCTGAAGATCAGCTGGCTGCCGTTGTCGAACTTGATGGTCAGGACCCCTGCCGAGTTCTCCATGTCCAGATCCAGGTCAGTCTCGTCGAACAGGTCTTCCAGCGCCTGTTGGGTCGCGTCGACCAGGTCGTGAAAACGCGCTTCGGTCAAACTCATTGCAAGAACCTCAAAAATGTCTGCACACACGCAAGCCGGGCAAGATACGAGCGCGGCGCGCCGAATGCAAAGGATACCGACCTGCGCCAGGCAGCGCAGCCACCACCCCGCCCGACGGCGGGTTGCCCGCATAGGCAAGGGGCCGGGCGCTCGGTATACTCGGGCGCAATACTGCTTATTACAAAGGATTACGCCATGAAGCGCCTGATCTCCACCCTCGCGGCGCTCGTCGCGGTTGCCTGCCTCGTTTCCGCCTGCGGCCAGAAGGGCCCGCTGTACCTGCCAGACGACAGCAAAGACGGTAAAAAGTCGCAATCGCACAAGCACCAGTAAGGGTAACCCATGGACGCTTTCAACTACCGCGACGGTCAGCTGTTCGCGGAAGGCGTGGCCCTGTCGGCCATCGCCGAACGTTTCGGCACGCCGACCTACGTCTACTCGCGCGCCCACATCGAGGCCCAGTACCGTAGCTACGCCGATGCTCTGGAGGGTGTTTCGCACCTGGTGTGCTTCGCCGTCAAGGCCAACTCCAACCTCGCTGTGCTGAACCTGCTGGCCCGCCTGGGCGCAGGTTTCGACATCGTTTCCGGCGGTGAGCTGGAGCGTGTACTGGCCGCGGGCGGGCGGGCCGATCGCGTGGTGTTCTCCGGCGTCGGCAAAACCCGCGAAGACATGCGCCGCGCCCTGGAAGTCGGCGTGCACTGCTTCAACGTCGAATCCACCGACGAGCTCGAGCGCCTGCAGGTAGTGGCCGCCGAAATGGGCGTACGCGCGCCGGTTTCGCTGCGGGTCAACCCGGACGTCGATGCCGGTACCCACCCGTACATCTCCACGGGCCTGAAAGAAAACAAGTTCGGTATCGCCATCGCCGATGCCGAAGAGGTGTACATCCGCGCCGCGCAACTGCCGAACCTGGAAGTGGTCGGCGTCGACTGCCATATCGGCTCGCAGCTGACCACCCTGGAACCCTTCCTCGATGCCCTCGACCGCCTGCTGGCGTTGATCGACCGCCTCGGCGACTGCGGCATCCTCCTGCGTCACCTGGACCTGGGTGGCGGCGTCGGTGTGCGTTATCGCGACGAAGAGCCGCCGCTGGCCGGCGACTACATCAAGGCCATCCGCGAGCGCGTCGGCGACCGCGACCTGGCCCTGGTGTTCGAGCCGGGCCGCTATATCGTCGCCAACGCTGGCGTGCTGCTGACCCAGGTCGAGTACCTCAAGCACACCGAGCACAAGGATTTCGCCATCGTCGATGCGGCGATGAACGACCTGATCCGCCCAGCCCTGTACCAGGCCTGGATGAACGTCACGGCGGTGCAGCCGCGTGCCGGCGAAGGCCGTGTTTACGACATCGTCGGGCCGATCTGCGAAACCGGCGACTTCCTCGCCAAGGAGCGCGAGCTGAACCTGGCCGAAGGCGACCTGCTGGCGGTGCACTCGGCGGGCGCCTATGGTTTTGTCATGAGCTCGAACTACAACACCCGTGGTCGTTGTGCCGAAGTGCTGGTCGATGGTGACCAGGCCTTCGAAGTGCGTCGTCGCGAAACCGTGGCCGAGTTGTTCGCCGGCGAAAGCCTGCTGCCGGAGTAAACCCATGCTGCTGCGTTTTACCAAGATGCATGGGCTGGGCAACGACTTCATGGTCCTCGACCTGGTCAGCCAGCATGCGCACATTTTACCCAAGCACGCCAAGCAATGGGGCGACCGCCACACCGGCATCGGTTTCGACCAGTTGCTGATCGTCGAGGCGCCGAGCAATCCGGAAGTGGATTTCCGCTACCGGATCTTCAACGCCGACGGCTCCGAGGTCGAACAGTGCGGCAACGGTGCGCGCTGCTTTGCGCGCTTCGTGCTGGACAAGCGCCTGACTGCGAAAAAACGCATCCGCGTTGAAACCAAAGGCGGCATCATCGAGCTGGACGTGCGCAACGACGGGCAGATCAGCGTCGACATGGGCCCGCCGCGGCTGGTGCCGGCCGAGATCCCGTTCGACGCGCCGGCCCAGGCCCTGAGCTACCCGCTCGAGGTTGCCGGGCGCACTGTCGAACTGGCGGCCGTGTCGATGGGCAACCCCCATGCCGTGCTGCGCGTCGACGACATCAACGCCGCGCCGGTGCACGAGCTGGGCGCGCAGATCGAACATCACCCGCGCTTCCCGCAGCGGGTCAATGTCGGTTTCATCCAGGTCATCGACCGTCACCGCGCGCAACTGCGGGTGTGGGAACGCGGCGCGGGCGAAACCCAGGCCTGCGGTACCGGTGCCTGCGCCGCTGCCGTGGCGGCGATCAGCCAGGGCTGGATGGATTCACCGCTGTTGATCGACCTGCCGGGTGGGCGCCTGTCCATCGAATGGGCAGGCCCGGGCAAACCGGTGTTGATGACCGGCCCCGCCGTACGCGTGTTTGAAGGACAGGTTCGTCTATGAGTGAGTACCAGCCATGACCGATCAGCCCCAGGCTCCCGCCGAACAGCCCACCGACCTTAGCGCCGAGGGCTCGACGCCCACCCTCGGGGCTGAGGCCGTGGTTGCCTACCTGCGCGACAACCCGACGTTCTTCGCCGAGCACGACGAACTGCTCAGCGAGCTGCACATTCCCCATCAGCGTGGCGATAGCGTGTCGCTGGTCGAGCGCCAGCTCAAGCTGCTGCGCGACCGCAATATCGAGATGCGTCACCGCCTGTCGCAACTGATGGACGTGGCCCGCGACAACGACCGGCTGTTCGACAAGACCCGCCGGCTGATCCTCGACCTGCTCGATGCTGACAGCCTCGAAAGCGTGGTGATGGCTGTCGAAGACAGCCTGCGCCAGGAGTTCAAGGTGCCCTTCGTCAGCCTGATTCTGTTCGGTGAAACCGCCGCGCCGGTCGGCCGCTGGGTCAACAGCGGCGACGCCCAGCAAGCCATTGGTGGCCTGTTGTGCGCCGGCAAGACGGTCAGCGGCAACTTGCGCGATCATGAGCTGGACTTCCTGTTCGGCGAAGAGCAGCGCAAGGAAGTCGGCTCCAGCGCCGTCGCCACCCTCAACCACCAGGGCCTGCACGGCGTACTGGCGATCGGTAGTCGCGACCCGCAGCATTACAAGAGCACGGTCGGTACCCTGTTCCTCAGCTACATCGCCGAAGTACTCGGCCGGGTCGTCCCGCGCCATACCCAGACCCTGCGTCCGGTGCGCTAGTGGAACGGCAGCTGGAGGCCTTCTGCGCGCACTTGCGCAACGAGCGCCAGGTGTCCGAACACACCCAGCTGGCCTACCGACGCGACCTCGAAAGCGTCCTGGCGTTCTGCACCAAGAGCGGCATCGACAGCTGGAACGCCCTGCAGATCCAGCACCTGCGCCAACTGATCGCCCGCCAGCATCACCAGGGCCAGTCCTCGCGTAGCCTTGCCCGCCTGCTCTCAGCGGTGCGCGGTTTCTACCGTTACCTCAACCGTGAAGGCCACTGCAGCCACGATCCGGCCAACGGCCTGTCAGCGCCCAAGGGCGAACGGCGCCTGCCCAAGACCCTCGACACCGATCGCGCCCTGCAACTGCTGGAAGGTGCGATCGAGGATGAATTTCTCGCCCGCCGCGACCAGGCCATGCTCGAGCTGTTCTACTCCTCCGGCCTGCGCCTGTCGGAGTTGACCAGCCTCAACCTGGAGCAGCTCGACCTGCCCGGCGGCCTGGTGCAAGTCCATGGCAAGGGCAGCAAGACCCGCGTACTGCCGGTCGGGCGCAAAGCCCGCGAGGCGCTGGAGCAATGGCTGGTGCTGCGCGCCGGCAGCGGCCCGCAGGACGGCGCGGTGTTCGTCAGCCAGCAGGGCCGGCGCCTGGGCCCACGCGCCATTCAGCTGCGGGTGCAGGCCGCTGGCGCCCGCGAACTGGGCCAGAACCTGCATCCGCACATGTTGCGACACTCCTTCGCCAGCCACCTGCTGGAATCGTCCCAGGACCTGCGCGCCGTACAAGAGATGCTCGGCCACGCCGACATCGCCACCACGCAGATCTACACTCACCTGGACTTCCAGCACCTGGCCGCCGTGTATGACAGCGCCCACCCCCGGGCCAAACGCAGTAAGGGCAGTGACTCATGAGCATCAAGCTGATCACCTTCGACCTCGACGACACCCTGTGGGACACCGCACCAGTGATCGTCAGCGCCGAGACCACCCTGCGCGACTGGCTAGCGGCCAATGCGCCAACCCTGGGCGCGGTTCCGGTCGAGCACCTGTACGCCATTCGCGAGCGCCTGGTGCAGGCAGAACCCGGGCTCAAGCACCGCATCAGCGCCCTGCGCCGGCGCGTGCTGTTCCATGCCCTGGAAGAGGTCGGCTACAGCGAGAACAAGGCCCGTGAGCTGGCCAACGAAGGCTTTGAAGTGTTCCTCCACGCCCGCCACCAGATCGATATCTTCCCTGAGGTGCAGCCGGTGCTGGAGATCCTCCGTCACCACTACACCCTGGGCGTGGTCACCAATGGCAACGCCGATGTGCGCCGCCTGGGCCTGGCCGATTACTTCAAATTTGCCCTGTGCGCCGAAGACCTAGGCATCGGCAAACCCGACCCGCAACCCTTCCTCGAAGCCCTGCGCCAGGGCGAAGTCGAGGCGACTGCGGCGGTGCACATTGGCGATCACCCCGGCGATGACATTGCCGGGGCCCAGCGCGCCGGCCTGCGGGCGATCTGGTTCAACCCCCAGGGCAAGGCCTGGGAAGCCGAGAACCGCCCTGACGCGGAGATCCAGCGCCTGTCGCAGTTGCCTGAACTGCTCAACAGCTGGCGCTGAAGCGCAGACACAAAAAAGCCCGCAGCGACGGCGGGCTTTCTTGCTGACGGGGCCACTCAGATAGGGCGGCTACCGTACTTGTTGTCCGGCTTCTTGGGCGGATCGGCGACCACGTTGGCCTCCACTTCCTGCACCTTGCCACCACGGGAGAGAAACTCTTCCATGGCCTTGGCCAGGGCATCACGCTCCTTCTGCTTGGCTTCCATGCTCGGCATGTCTTCTACCGAGACTGCCGCCGACTTCGACTTGCCTTTGGCTACGGGAGCCGGGCTGTCGTCGCCGCTGTCGTCAGCCACATCATCGGCTGCCGCTTCGAGGCCTTCATCGCCTTCGTCTTCATCGCCTACTTCGAGGTCGTCAGTTTCCAGATCGTCGTCGCTCATGTTCTACCTCATGACTTGCGAAAAGCAGATTAGTTATAGACCAGCAACGTCGAAAATCGACAGCTGCCAGAAAAAATTCAAGCGCCGCAGGCAGGCTGCGGGCCGTGGTTGCGCCACAACGAATGGCGAGAACCGGGCAAACCCCACGTCACGGGCGAGGTCTGTACAAATAAAGAGCGGGCGGCGGTAATGCGCCGACATACCCTGGCATGATCGACTCGCTTATTGGCAAGCCTAGCAAAGGGTACGGAAGTTTGCGGACAGCTCGTCAGCACCCTTCGGCGCGCATTCTAGCGTGCTCAGAGAAAAAGCAAAGTGCCTAAATTTCACTGAGCGCTGTAAGTTTTCTACCCACGTCGCACGCAGCCATCAAAGCGCGGCAAGAAACCGTTTGCGCCTGAGAGAAGTGACAAAATCCGGACAAAAAAATGCCCGGCAAGCCGGGCAAGATTTTTTCGAGGACGTTACAGGTTGTAGCCGCGCTCGTTGTGTTGCGCCAGGTCGAGACCGACCGACTCTTCTTCTTCGTTGACCCGCAGGCCCATGACCAGATCCAGCACCTTGAGAATCACGTAGGTGACGATCGCGGTGTAGATCACGGTAAAGCCGACGCCCTTGGCCTGAATCCAGACTTGCGCGCCGATGTCTTCGACGGTGCCGAAGCCGCCCAGTGCCGGGGCTGCGAACACGCCGGTGAGGATCGCGCCGACGATACCGCCGATGCCGTGCACGCCGAAGGCATCCAGGGAGTCGTCGTAGCCCAGCTTGCGCTTGAGGCTGGTGGCGCAGAAGTAGCAGATCACGCCCGCCACCAGGCCGATTACCAGGGCGCCCATCGGCCCGACAGTGCCGGCAGCCGGGGTGATGGCCACAAGACCTGCGACCACGCCCGAGGCGATGCCCAGTGCGCTTGGCTTACCGTGGGTCAGCCACTCGGCGAACATCCAGCCCAGGGCCGCTGCGGCGGTAGCGATCTGGGTCACCAGCATGGCCATGCCGGCGGTGCCGTTGGCGGCAGCGGCGGAGCCTGCGTTAAAGCCGAACCAGCCGATCCACAGCATGGCCGCGCCCATCAGCGTATAGCCGAGGTTGTGCGGCGCCATTGGCGTGGTCGGGAAGCCCTTGCGCTTGCCCAATACCAGGCAGGCCACCAGGCCGGCAATACCGGCGTTGATGTGCACCACGGTGCCGCCCGCGAAATCGAGCACGCCCCAGTCCCACATCAGGCCGCCGTTACCGCTCCAGACCATATGGGCGATGGGCGCATAGACCAGGGTGAACCAGATGGCCATGAAGATCAGCATCGCCGAGAACTTCATCCGCTCGGCAAAGGCGCCGACGATCAGCGCCGGGGTGATGATCGCGAAGGTCATCTGGAAGGTGATGAACACCGCTTCAGGGAACAGCGCCGCCGAAGAGGTCAGGCTCGCCGGGGTCACGCCGGCGAGGAACGCCTTGGACAGACCGCCAACGAAGGAATTGAAGTTGACGACACCTTGCTCCATACCGGTGGTATCGAAGGCCAGGCTGTAGCCGTAAACCACCCACAGGACGCTGATCAGGCCGGTGATCGCAAAGCACTGCATCATCACCGACAGCACGTTCTTGGAACGCACCATGCCGCCGTAGAACAGGGCCAGACCAGGGATGGTCATGAACAGCACCAGGGCTGTAGCGGTCAACATCCAGGCGGTGTCGCCGGAGTTGAGCACGGGGGCTGCCGCCTCCTCTGCCAGGGCCAGGCCAGGCATTACGAGGGACAAAAGGGCTCCTAGCCCTGCGAACTGACGCAGAGTCATATTGTTATCTCCTGGGGCGTTGGGGTTTGGTGAGGCTTTTTTTAGATCGCGTCGGTATCGGTTTCGCCGGTACGGATGCGAATCGCCTGCTCCAGATTGACCACGAAAATCTTGCCGTCACCGATCTTGCCGGTGTTGGCCGCCTTGGTGATCGCCTCGATGACCCGGTCCAGATCCTTGTCGTCGATGGCGACGTCGATCTTCACCTTGGGCAGAAAATCGACCACATACTCAGCGCCGCGATACAGCTCGGTGTGACCTTTCTGCCGGCCGAAACCTTTGACTTCAGTGACAGTAATGCCCTGCACGCCGATTTCGGACAGCGACTCGCGCACGTCGTCCAACTTGAACGGCTTGATGATGGCAGTGACTAGCTTCATGAAACTCTCTCCCGAATTGGTGGACTTGCCCCAGGAAAACAAACCCGACTCAAGTCTAAGCGCAGTGCCTGGCTTTGTAACGCGTCGTCATGGTGACTGCATCAGTGCATGGGTCATGAAGGACATAGCAGAAACCTTGCCAGAATGGTTAAAGCCCAGAATTACAGGGACTTAGGTTGCACAACCCGACTTGGCCAGTCGCCAGCACGGGTTTGCTGCACAACAACGGTGCGCGGCGTTTCGCCGCCATGCGCGAAAAGCGTGCAGCATTGGGGCGCTGAGGCTGCGTGTTACACTGGCGCCCCATTGCATACTGTGGACAGCCGAACATGCTCGCGCCCAAAGCCTTTCTTGATGCCCTGAGCGACCAGGCCTCGCGCCTGTTCAGCGGCGACACCTCGCAGCCTCGCAGCGAAATCGAAAGCCAGTTCAAAGCCCTGCTGCAAAGCGGCTTCAGCAAACTCGAGCTGGTCAGCCGGGAAGAATTCGACAGCCAGATGGTCGTCCTGGCCCGCACCCGCGCCCGTCTTGAGGCGCTCGAAGCCAAGGTCGCGGAGATGGAAGCACGCCAGAACCCGCCTGCTGCCGAGTGAGCTTGCGATGACGCCTTCTACTGAGCACCCGGTGCTGTTGTTCTCCTATGGCACCCTGCAGGACATAGCTGTGCAGCTGGCCAACTTCGGCCGTGAACTGGTCGGCCAGGAGGACCAGATGCTCGGTTACAGCCAGGCCTGGGTGGAAATCACCGACCCGCAAGTCCTGGCCACCAGCGGCAAGACCCACCACCCGATCGTCACCCCCAGCAGCAATGCCGACGACAGCGTACCCGGCATGGTCTTGCAGATCAGCGAAGCCGAACTTGCCGCGGCGGATGCCTATGAAGTGGCCGACTACAAGCGGGTTGCGGTGACCCTGGCCTCTGGTCTGACGGCCTGGGTTTACGTGCGCGCCTGAGCGACGCGGTAGTGGTCAAGGCGTCGCACATAACGCTCGGCGTGGCTGGCTGTACTGGCCTCATCGCGGGTCAAGCCCGCTCCTACAAGCCTGAGAACAGTGCTGAACCTGTCGGAGCTGGCTTGCCGGCGATCTAGTGCGCAGCGCTCGCACTAGTGGTCCTGTAAAAACCAGACTCACTCTTCCCCGCCCCGATCCGCTCCACCCCACTACGCTTGCAGAGCCGCAGGACGCGGCTTTGTCTAGATCATGGAGCGTTCATGTCCCTCGCCCTTGTCCACAGCCGTGCCCAGGTCGGTGTTTCGGCCCCGGCGGTCAGTGTTGAAGCGCATCTGGCCAATGGTCTGCCGGCACTGACCCTGGTTGGCCTGCCGGAAGCGACCGTGAAAGAAAGCAAGGATCGGGTGCGCAGCGCGATCCTCAATTCCGGCCTGGAATTCCCCGCCCGGCGCATCACCCTTAACCTTGCTCCCGCGGATTTACCCAAGGATGGCGGACGCTTTGACCTGGCCATCGCCCTGGGGATCCTTGCCGCCAACGGCCAGTTCCCGATTGCAGCGCTTGGCGAGGTGGAATGCCTGGGTGAACTGGCGCTGTCCGGGGCAATCCGCTCGGTGCAAGGCGTACTGCCCGCTGCCTTGGCGGCACGAGAAGCCGGCCGGGCCTTGGTGGTGCCGCAAGAGAATGCCGAAGAAGCCTGTTTAGCATCGGGCCTGGTAGTGTTTGCAGTCAGTCACCTGCTGGAACTGGTCGCCCACTTCAACGGCCAGAGCCCGCTCAATCCCTACGCTGCCAACGGCCTGTTGCTACAGATCCGTCCCTACCCCGACCTCAACGAAGTACAGGGCCAGCAAGCCGCCAAGCGCGCACTGCTGGTTGCCGCCGCCGGTGCGCACAACCTGCTATTCAGCGGCCCACCGGGCACCGGCAAGACCCTGCTCGCCAGCCGCCTGCCCGGCCTGTTGCCACCGCTGGATGAACGCGAAGCGCTGGAGGTGGCGGCGATACAGTCGGTGGCCAGCCATGTGCCGCTGAGCAGTTGGCCGCAGCGGCCGTTTCGCCATCCGCATCACTCGGCCTCCGGTGCTGCGCTGGTCGGCGGTGGCAGCCGACCGCAACCAGGAGAGATAACCCTGGCCCATCACGGCGTGCTGTTTCTCGATGAACTGCCGGAGTTCGAGCGGCGGGTACTGGAAGTGCTGCGCGAACCGCTGGAATCCGGCGAAATCGTCATCGCCCGGGCCAAGGACAAAATCCGCTTTCCAGCGCGCTTCCAGCTGGTCGCCGCCATGAACCCCTGCCCCTGTGGATATCTTGGCGACCCCACCGGCCGCTGTCGCTGCAGCAGCGAACAGATCCAGCGCTACCGCAACAAACTCTCCGGGCCCCTGCTCGACCGTATCGACCTGCACCTGACCGTCGCCCGCGAAGCCACGGCACTGTCCAGCAACTGCAGCCACGGCGAAAGCAGCGCCACCATTGCCGCGCAAGTCGCCGCCGCCCGCGACATCCAGCAACAGCGCCAGGGCTGTGCCAACGCCTTCCTCGACCTGCCCGGCCTGCGCCATTACTGCGGGTTATCCACAGCCGACCAGAGCTGGCTGGAAAGCGCCTGCGAACGCCTGACCCTGTCCTTGCGCGCCGCCCATCGCCTGCTCAAGGTGGCGCGCACCCTGGCCGACCTGGAACAGGATGAAAACATCGGACGCGGGCACCTGGCTGAAGCGCTGCACTATCGCCCGAGCAACCAGTAGTAATTGCCCGCATTCTGCTCTTAACTTGGCAACAGCCCACCGCACCGAGACCGGTATGTTCGCATTCGCCCAGAGTTACCCGCTGTTGCTCGGCATTACCCTGATCGTGCTCGACCTCACGCTCTGGCAACTGATACCCGTCAATCGCCGGCCCTGGCGCATCGCTGCGCGTTTGCTGGTGTTTTCGCTGTTCACCTGGGTGCTGATCAGCGCCGGGGTCAGCCCGCTACAACCTGCGCCCTGGGTCGAGGATGTGCCGCGCAATCTGCTCGCTACGGTGCTGGGGATTGCCTGGTGGCTGTTTGCGGCGCGTACCGCGACGGTGGTGATTGGCTTGGTGCTGGTGGCCCGTAGCGGCCACACCGGGCGCTTGCTGCAGGATGTGCTGGGGGCGGTGATTTTCCTGGTGGCCATTGTGGCTGCGGCGGCCTATGTGTTGCAGTTGCCGGTCAAAGGCCTGCTGGCAACCTCGGGGGTGATGGCGATCGTCATCGGCCTGGCGCTGCAGAGCACGCTCAGCGACGTGTTCTCCGGCATTGTGCTGAACACCACCCGCCCCTATCAGATCGGCGACTCGATCAGCATCGACGGCACCGAAGGCAAGGTCATCGAGATCGACTGGCGCGCCACCCGCTTGCTGACTGGCAACGGCAGCATGGCGGTGATTCCCAACTCGGTGGCGGCCAAGGCCAAGCTGCTTAATTTCAGCCAGCCCAGCGATGTGCATGGCGTCTCCATCAGCGTCGTGGTGCCGGCCAAGGTACGCCCGCGACGGGTGCTCGATGCCCTGGAAAAAACCCTGCAAGGCACACGTACCTTGCTGACCAGCCCGGCACCGAAAGCCACGATCAAGAGTTCGAGCCTGGAATCGGTGGAGTACGAGGCCAGCGGTTTTGTCAGTGCCATGAGCCAGAAGACCGAGGTGCGTAACCATATGTTCGACCTCGCCCACCGGCACCTGGAAGCCGCCGGCGTAGTGTGGAACAGCGACTCCCAGCAAGGCCAGGTGTGGAACCGTCAGCGCGCCCTGCTCGAAGACGTGCGCATCTTCCGCTCGCTCAGCAACGAAGAGAAAGACAACCTCAGCCAGCGCATGACCGCTGTGGAATACCTGGCCGACCAGGTGATCCTCGGCGTCGGCGACAGCTCGGATTACCTGCTGGTGATTGGCACCGGGGTAGTGTCGGTGGGTGTTAGTGATGGTGACAAGCAGCTCGAGGCCGGGCGCATGGGCCCGGGCGAGGTGTTGGGAGTGGAAGGCCTGCTGGAAGCGGAAGATTCCACAGCCGAGTTCCGCACCCTGACCAGTTGCATCCTCTACCGTATCGACAAGGACGAAGTACGCAGCTGCCTGGAACAACGCACCGAGGTCAAGACCGCACTGATCAAGTTGCAACGCATCCGCCAGCAAACCCGCCAGTCACTGCTCGAGCAAAAACCTGCAGCCATCAAGAAAGGCGGCTTTCTCAGCTGGCTGCACAAGTAGCGGTCAGAGCACCACGCGCAAGCACTGCCCGGCGTGATACAGCGAGAACCCGGTTTCGTAGAAGCCGGTCCGCAGCGCCGGCGCCGACACCGGTTTCATTGCCGAGAACGGAATCGGCAAGGCATCCGGGTTATCGCACAACAGGTACTGGGCGAAGGCTTTGCCGATCACTGTGCCGGTGGTGTTGCCACGGCCGTTGTAGCCGGTAACGGCGACGATGCCCGGCGCTGGCTCGAACAGGCGCATCAGGTGGTCCGGGGTGAAGTCGATGCAACCGGTCCAATGCATTTCCCACTCGACTTTGCCCAGTTGCGGGAAGTAATGGTTCTGGATGCGATCGGCCCAGCTGCGGATGAACCAGGCCGGCTTGTTGTCGACCCGCCCAAGGCTGCCGAGCAACAGCCGCCCCTGATCATCGCGACGGATGCTGCTGAGCACCGTGCGCGTATCCCATGAACCCTGGCCATGCTTGAGCACGTTGTCGGCAGCGGCGCCTTGCAGCGGTACCGAAGCGACCTGGTAGTAGTAACCGCGGAAGAACTGGCGTTGCAGGTTGGTCCAGTCGCCCTCGGTGTAGGCGCCGGTGGAGATCACCACCTTGTCGGCACTGACCGAACCCTGGGCGGTTTTCACTCGCCAATTGCTGCCTTCACGCTCCAGGCCTTGCACGGCGGACTGCTGGAAGATCTGCCCGCCCAGGCGCTCGACCGCAGCGGCCAGGCCCTGGGTATACCCCATGGGGTTGATGGTGCCGGCGCGGCGATCAAGCAGCGCGGCGGAAATCTTGTCAGTACCGCAATATTCTTCGCACTTTGCCCCGGTCAGCAGTTCGACATCGGCACCGCGACTGCTCCATTGCTGGTGACGGGCTTCGAGGTCGGCAACGCCGGTGGCGTTGTGGGCCATGTGCAGGGTGCCGCTGTTGTGCGCCTGGCAGTCGATACCCAGGCGTTCGATGGTGGCGAACACCTCGCCCGGCGCTTCGCCCAGCACCTTGTTCAGGCGGCTGCCTTGCTTCTGGCCCAGGGTCGCTTCGACGTCGTCCGGGCGAATCCAGGTGCCGGCGTTGACCAGGCCAACGTTGCGCCCGGAACCTCCGTGGCCGATTTTCCAGGCTTCGAGCAGGATGACTGACTTGCCCTGCTCAAGCAGGTGGATGGCTGCCGACAGGCCAGTGATGCCGCCGCCGATGATGCACACATCGGCCTTGAGTTCGGCGCTCAGCACACGGGATGGCGCGGCGGGCTGGGTGACGTGCTCCCAGAGGCATTGTTGACGCAGTTCTGGCATGGCCGGCTTCCTGTTTTATTCTTGTGCGGTGGTGTTCTGATCGCGGGGCAAGCCCGCTCCCACAGAGATCACCTCCCCCTGTGGGAGCGGGCTTGCCCCGCGATAGGGCCCGTCAGTCGAAGACAATCCCCTGCGCCAACGGCAGCTCGCGGGAATAGTTCACGGTATTGGTCTGCCGGCGCATGTAGGCCTTCCACGAATCCGAGCCCGACTCACGGCCACCGCCGGTTTCCTTCTCACCGCCAAACGCCCCGCCAATCTCCGCACCGCTGGTGCCAATGTTGACGTTGGCAATCCCGCAGTCACTGCCCGCGGCGCTCTGGAAGCGCTCGGCTTCGCGCAGGTCGGTGGTGAAGATGCACGACGACAAACCTTGCGGCACTTCGTTGTTCAGGCGCAGGGCTTCTTCGAACTCGTCGTAGGCCAGCACGTAGAGGATCGGTGCAAAGGTTTCATGACGAACCACGGCGCTCTGGCCAGGCATCTCGACGATCGCCGGGGCCACGTAGTAGGCATTCGGGTACTGGTCCTGCAGCTGCCGCTCACCGCCAAACACCTGGCCGCCTTCATCGCGGGCGCGCGCCAAAGCGTCCTGCATGCCTTCGAACGAAGCCTTGTCGATCAGCGGGCCGACCAGGTTGTCCTTGCGCGGGTCGCCGATACGAACCTTGGCGTAGGCGGCTTTGACCCGGGCAACCACTTCGTCCTTGATCGAGCGATGGACGATCAGCCGGCGCAAGGTGGTGCAGCGCTGGCCAGCAGTACCGACGGCGCTGAAGAGGATGCCGCGCACGGCCAGATCCAGGTCGGCACTCGGTGCAAGAATCATCGCGTTGTTGCCACCCAGTTCGAGGATGCTGCGGCCGAAACGTGCAGCCACCCGCGGGCCGACTTCACGGCCCATGCGGGTGCTGCCGGTGGCGCTGACCAGCGGCACGCGCGGATCGTCGACCAGCGCTTCGCCGGCCTCACGATCACCGATGATCAACTGGCTCAGGCCTTCAGGCGCATCACCAAAGGCTTTCAGGGCTTTTTCGAACAGCGCCTGGCAGGCCAGCGCGGTCAGCGGGGTTTTCTCCGACGGCTTCCAGACCACGGCGTTGCCGCACACCAATGCCAGGGTGGTGTTCCAGGCCCAGACCGCGACGGGGAAGTTGAAGGCGCTGATCACTCCAACCACGCCCAACGGGTGCCAGGTTTCACGCATATGGTGGCCCGGGCGCTCGGAGGCGATAGTCAGGCCATAGAGCTGACGCGACAGGCCGACGGCGAAGTCGCAGATGTCGATCATTTCCTGCACTTCGCCCAGGCCTTCCTGGGTGATCTTGCCGGCTTCGATCGACACCAGCTCGCCGAGCTCGGCCTTGTGCTTGCGCAATACTTCGCCGAACAGGCGGATCAACTCACCGCGGCGTGGGGCCGGGACGTTGCGCCAGGCCTGGAAGGCTTTTTCGGCCTGATCGATCTTGGCGGTTACCTGGGCTTTGCTTTCCAGGTGCACCGCGGCAATCGCGCTGCCATCGATAGGGGTGTGAACGGGATGGTTACCGTGGGTGTAGGCAGTGGCCGGGACACCGAGGCGGTCAAGCAGTCCATCAACCATTTTCTTCTCCTGCATGCGATGAGTGGTTGAAATAGTGATAGGGATCAGTATTAATCCGATCACTCTGGCGCAACAAACGACCTTTATTCTGCATATCATTCCGCCAGGTAATGATCTACTGGCTTAGAGACCGCTATGTCCAAACGTCTGGTGCCATCGATGGCCGCCCTGCAGTGTTTCGAGGCTGCCGCCCGGCACCTGAGCTTCACCCGCGCCGCCGAGGAGCTGCACCTGACCCAGAGCGCAGTGAGCAAGCAGGTGGCCCAGCTTGAAGAGATGCTCCGCCATCATTTGTTTCTGCGCATCCGTCGGCGCCTGCAGCTGACACCAGCAGGCGCGCTGTACCTGGCCGAGGTCAACAAGATTCTCACCCAGGTCGATATGTCCAGCCGTTACATCATGTCCTACGGCGAGCAGACCGAAGTCCTCAAGGTAGCCACTCAACCGAGCTTTGGCGTGCGCTGGCTGATTCCGCACCTCAAGGGCTTCGGCAAGCAGCACCCGAACATCCACCTCGACATCCGCAACGAAATGGAACCCTTCGCCCTGTTGCAGGCGACCGCCGACGTGGTGTTCTTCTTTGGCCAGGGCACCTGGCCTGGCGCGACCTGCATCGAGCTGTTCGGTGAAGAAGTGCTGCCGGTGTGTGCGCCAGAGCTGTTGCAGGGGCGCACACTCAAGGACGCCAGCGAACTGGCCGAACTGGTGCTGCTGCAAAGCACCTCGCGCCCGGAGGCCTGGCATGAGTGGTTCCTGGAGCAAGGCCTGCACTCGGCCCATAGCTATCACGGGCCGCGCTTCGACACCTTCTATATGAGCCTCAGTGCTGCCCAGTCCGGCTGCGGCGTGGCCCTGGTACCACGCTACCTGGTGGCCCAGGAGCTGGCCGAAGGCAAACTGGTCGTGCCCTGGCAGCACAGCATGCGCAGCAATGGCGCGCATTTCCTGGCGTTTTCCGAGCATGCCGCCGAGGTGCCGAAGGTGCGCGCCTTGGTCGACTGGATTCGCGCTGAGCTGGCCGGGCAAGATTGATAATTTTTGGAATGACGCATCGACTTTTTTTCGCTTGTGCAGGTACTGCATTCCTCGCTTTCATGTAAGGGTGCCCACTTACCAGGAAGCTTTCGATGCCCGCTCAAGATTTCGTCAGCCCGGACAGCATTCGCGCGCAGTTCTCGGCCGCCATGTCGCTCATGTACAAGCAAGAAGTGCCGCTGTACGGCACGCTGCTGTCGCTGGTGAGCGAAATTAATCAGCAGGTGATGGCTAAGCAACCCGAAGTTGCCCAGGCCCTGCGCTGGACCGGCGAAATCGAGCGCCTCGACCAGGAGCGCCACGGCGCCATTCGCGTCGGCACCGCCGAAGAGCTGGCGACCATCGGCCGCCTGTTCGCGGTAATGGGCATGCAGCCGGTGGGCTATTACGACTTGAGCTGCGCCGGTGTGCCGGTGCATTCCACCGCCTTTCGCGCCGTGCACGAGCAAGCGCTGCACATCAGCCCGTTCCGGGTCTTCACCTCCTTGCTGCGCCTGGAACTGATCGACAACCCGGCGCTGCGTGAACTGGCGCGCGAGATTCTTGCCCGGCGGCAGATCTTCACTCCGCGCGCGCTGCAACTGATCGAACAATTCGAGCGTGCTGGCGGCCTGAATGCCGACGATGCCCAGGCGTTTGTCGACGAAGCCCTGCATACCTTCCGCTGGCACCGGGACGCCACGGTGACCGCCGAGCAGTACCAGCAACTGCACGACCAGCACCGCCTGATTGCCGATGTGGTGGCCTTCAAGGGCCCGCACATCAATCACCTGACCCCGCGCACCCTGGACATCGATGCCATTCAGCTGGGCATGCCGGCCAAGGGCATTCCGCCCAAAGCCGTGATCGAAGGGCCGCCACCGCGCCGCTGTCCGATACTGCTGCGTCAGACCAGCTTCAAGGCGCTGCAGGAAAAGGTCGCGTTCACTGACCAGCACGGGGAAGGCAGCGGCAGCCATACCGCGCGCTTTGGCGAGATCGAACAACGGGGTGCGGCGCTGACGCCGAAGGGCCGCGAGCTTTACGACCAACTGCTCGATCGCGCCCGGGCGGCGCTAGGTGGTGTGCCGGCCGAGGCCAATGCCGAGCGCTACATGAGCCTGCTCAGCGACAGCTTCAAGGCCTTCCCCGATGACCTGGCGCAGATGCGCGAGCAGGGGCTGGCGTACTTCCGCTACTTTGCCACCGAGCGTGGCCTGGCGGCGCGCGGCGATGCTCAGCGGCCGACGTCACTGCAGGCGTTGATCGATGCCGGGCATATCCACTTCGAGGCCCTGGTGTACGAGGACTTTCTGCCGGTCAGTGCGGCGGGAATCTTCCAGTCGAATCTGGGTGATGATGCGCAGAGCGAGTACGGCAGCAACGCCAACCGCGACGCCTTCGAACAGGCGCTGGGCAAGCCGGTGCAGGATGAGTTGGCGTTGTATGCCGAAAGTGAGCGGCGCTCGCTGATGGCCTGTGCGCAGGCGCTGGATATGCCTGGGCTTTGAGGGCCTCATCGCGGGTCAAGTCGAGGCGTCGCACCGCCGCTCCTACAAAGTCTGTGGGAGCGGCGGTGCGACGCCTCGACTTGACCCGCGATGGCGTCACCGCCCAACCCGAAACCTGTCCACTTCCTGCCGCAACTGCCCCGCCAACCCCTCAAGCTCACGCGCGGTAGCCGCCAGGTTAGTCGCCACCTCATGCTGCTCGCTGTTGGCCAGGGCAATGCTCTGCAGGTTGCGGCTGAGCACGTTCGCCGTGCTGCTCTGCTCCTGGGTAGCGGTGGTAATGGCGGCAAACTGCTCCCCCGCCGAGCGGCTGCGCTCATCGATCTGCGCCAGCGCTGCGGCAACCTTGGCATTGCGTTCCAGGCCTTCTTGCATCAGGCGGTTGCCCTGCTCCATGGTGCTGATGGCATTGCCGGTTTCCTGCTGGATGCTGCCGATCATCGCCGAGATTTCATCGGTGGCCTGACGGGTGCGCGAGGCCAGGTTGCGCACCTCGTCGGCGACCACGGCAAAGCCCCGGCCCTGCTCACCGGCCCGCGCCGCTTCGATGGCAGCGTTCAAGGCCAGCAGGTTGGTCTGTTCGGCAATCGAGGTGATCACGCCGACGATGCCGCCAATTTCTTCGGAGCGCAGGCCCAGGGTGTCAATCACCGTGGCGGTGCCGGCCAGGGCGCTGGCGATCTGCTCCAGGGACGATGACGCCTGGTCCATCGAGGCACGGCCAATGCGGGTTTGCTGGACGTTGTCCTGGGCCATGCGTTCGGTGCTGCCCATGTTCTCGGCGATGTTCATCGAGGTGGCGCTGAACTGCTCGACAGCGCCGGCCATGCTGGTGATTTCGCCAGACTGCTGCTCCATGCCCTCACAGGCCCCGGAGGACATGCCCGACAAGGCCTGGGCGCGGCTGCTGACTTGCTCCGCTGCTGCGCGAATGTGCTCGACCATGCTCGCCAGGGCTTCGCCCATCTGGTTGAAACTGTGCGCCAACTGGCCGATTTCGTCATCGCTCGATACCCGCAAGCGCGCCTGCAGGTCACCGGCGCCAAGGGCCTGCGCCTGCTGCAAGAGGTCAGCCAAGGGGCGCAGACGGCGGCGCAACAGCCACAGGGTGGCGGCGACCGCCAGCAACATCGCCAGCAAACTGCCGATGGCCAGGCGCGTGCCGACGCTCCAGGTCACTGCGCGGATTTCCGCCTTCGGCATGCTTGCCACCACCGTCCACGGCCCGCCGGCAAACGCCACGGTCACGCTGAACAGCTCTTCGACGCCGTCATGCCAGAAACGCCCTTCGCCCGCAGTGAACCCGGCAAGCGCCTGCGCCGCCTGACTGTCCGCATGCACACCTGCTGGCGGCACCAACCAGTGCTGCTTGTCGTCGAGCAAGGCCAGTGAACCGGTCTGGCCGATACGAAAACGTCCGAGGTTGGCGAACTGAGCCTTCTGCGCGTCGGTGTAGTCGAAACCGACAAACAGCACCGCGATCACCCGCCCGCTGCCGTCACGCACCGGGGTGTACTGGGTCATGTAGTCGCGCTCGAACAGGTTGGCCCGGCCAACGTAGGCCTGACCCGCTAGCAAGCGCGCGTAGGCCGGATGCTGGCGATCCAGCAGGGTGCCAATGGCGCGACTGCCGTCCTGCTTGGTCAGCGAGGTGCTGATGCGAATGAAGTCGTCGCCGCTGCGCACGAACAAGGTGGCAACGCCTGCGGTCATCTGGCGAAAATCATCCACCTGGCGAAAGTCGTTGTTGAGCAGTTGCTCGCCCAGGTACAGCGCGGGCGTGGAAACCCCGGCAACCGTCACCGACTCCCCTGGATGCAGCTGCAAACCGGCAGCAAAGCGCTTCTCGAACAGCCCGCTGAGGCGCTGGGTGCTTTCGCGCAGGGTACTGTGGAAAGTGTCGAGCTGATCGGCGAGCAGGCGCGCTTCACTGGCCAGGTGTTCCTGGCGGGTATTCAGGTTGGCGTTGTCCAGCGAACGCAGGGCAAACAGGGTGCTACCGGTAATCACCACAGCCAGCACGATGGCAAGGGCGATACCGAGTTGCGAGGCAATCCGGGCACGGGGTTGAGACATGGAAGCTCCTGGCAAGAGGGGCCGGGATCGTCCTGATCACGCTGACCGTCCGCATCGATACGGGAATCGAACCATCTAGGCGTGGCTCTGATGCATCTGCTTCGGCGGCCTGACGCAATACTTGAGCGTGCAACAGGGTTATCCTGCGCAAACGGTCAACTCGCTCCGATTGCCGCTGATGTCCCCAGAATTTGAACCTTGGGCAAGTCCATCGAATCCGCCTCGCCCTGCAGGAAGTCGCTCAGACGCCGCAGCCGCTCGCCACCGGGGCGGGTTCGCGGCCAGACCAGGTAGTAATCCAGGCCGCTGGCAACCGCCGTCGGCCACGGCAGGCTCAGGCGGCCCTGGGCGACGTCTTCGGCAACCATCAGCAGGTCGCCCATGGACACGCCATAACCGCGAGCGGCGGCGATCATGCCCAGCTCCAGGGTATCGAATACCTGGCCGCCCTTGAGCGACACCTTGTCGGTGAGGTCCATGCGCGCCAGCCAGCTGCGCCAGTCGCGCTTGTCGGGGGTTGGATGCAGCAGCTCGACACCGGCCAGGCGCCGCTCGTCCCAAGGCCCTTCCTTGAGCAGCTCGGGCGCGCCTACCGGGATCAGCAGCTCGGAAAACAGCCGCTTGACCTCCCAGTCCGGCGGAAAGTGACCGTCGCTGAGCAACACCGCGCAGTCGAAAGGCTCATGGTTGAAATCGACATGATCGACATCCATCCAGGCGCTGGTCAGTTGCACTTCGTTGCCCGGCTGCAGGTGGCGAAAGCGACTGAGGCGCGCCAGCAGCCAGCGCATGGTCAGGGTCGAAGGGGCTTTCATGCGCAGGATGTCGTCTTCACTGCGCAGGGTGTTGCAGGCCCGCTCCAGCGCGGCAAAGCCTTCGCGCACCCCTGGCAACAGCAAACGCGCCGCTTCGCTGAGTTGCAAGCTGCGGCCATTGCGCACGAACAAACGGCAGGCAAAGTGCTCTTCAAGGGTGCGGATGTGCCGGCTGACGGCACTCTGGGTTATCGATAACTCATCTGCGGCGCGGGTGAACGAGCTATGCCGGGCCGCCGCTTCGAAGGCCCGCAGTGCATACAGAGGCGGTAAACGGCGAGACATGGCGGCGGGCTCCGGGTTATCCACAGGCAATCGACTGGATCATACTCCCATGAGTTTTAATCATGCCAACCATCGCTATTATCCTTTTGTGGATAACCGCACCAAGCCTCAGACTTTCACGCTTTGAATCTATCGCGTAAGAAAAGGACGACTCCATGCAGGCTGCGCCTACCCAAGAACTCAAGGCTTTGCTGCGCCTGGCCGGGCCGCTGATTGCCTCGCAGTTGGCGCACATGCTGATGGTGCTCACCGACACACTGATGATGGCCCGCATCAGCCCGCAGGCCCTGGCCGGGGGCGGCTTGGGCGCGGCGAGCTATTCGTTCGTGTCGATCTTTTGCCTGGGCGTGATCGCCGCCGTCGGCACCCTGGTGGCGATTCGCAAGGGTGCTGGCGACATCGCCGGCGCCACCCGCCTGACCCAGGCCGGGTTGTGGCTGGCCTGGGTCATGGCCCTGGTGGCGGCTTTGGCGCTGTGGAACCTGGAGCCGGTACTGCTATTGCTCGGCCAGAGCCCGAACAACGTCGAGGCGGCCGCGCAGTTCCTGCTGCTGCTGCCCTTCGCCCTGCCCGGCTACCTGAGTTTCATGGCCCTGCGCGGTTTTACCAGCGCCATTGGCCGCTCGACGCCGGTGATGGTTATCAGCCTGATCGGCACGGTGGCCAACTTCCTGCTCAACTATGCGCTGATCGAAGGCATGTTCGGCCTGCCGAAGCTGGGCCTGGTGGGCATCGGCCTGGTGACCGCAATCGTTGCCAACTGCATGGCCGTGGCCATGGCGCTGTATATCCGCTGGCACCCGGCCTATGCACCCTACCCGATTCGCCAGGGCCTGAGCCGCCCGTCGTGGCCAGCCCTGCGTGAGCTGTGGCGCCTGGGCCTGCCGATTGGCGGCACCTACACCGTCGAGGTCGGCCTGTTCGCCTTCGCCGCGCTGTGCATGGGCGTGCTCGGCAGCACCGAGCTTGCCGCGCACCAGATCGCCCTGCAGATCGTCTCTACCGCATTCATGATTCCGGCCGGCCTGTCGTACGCCGTGACCATGCGTGTAGGGCTCTATTACGGCGCCGACAACCTGTTGGGGGCACGGCATGCCGGCCGCGTGGGTATCGGTTTTGGCGCGGCGATGATGCTGATGTTCGCCATCCTCTTCTGGCTGCTGCCAGACCCGCTGGTGGGGCTGTTCCTCGACCACGGTGACCCGGCCTTTGCCGACATCATCCAGCTGGCGGTAAGCCTGTTGATGGTCGCCGCCTGGTTCGAGCTGTTCGACGGCGTGCAGACCATTGCCATGGGCTCGATCCGAGGCCTCAAGGATGCCAAGACCACCTTCCTGGTCGGGCTGTTCTGTTACTGGGTGATCGGTGCGCCGGCGGCCTGGCTGCTGGCCTTCAACCTCGGCCTGGGCGCGGTAGGCGTGTGGTGGGGGCTGGCGCTGGGCCTGGCGTGTGCGGCGGTGAGCCTGACCCTGGCATTCGAATGGCGGATGAAGCGCTTGCTGGGCAGTGCCGCTGGGGTGAACAAGGTGACTGCTTCAGTGGTTTGAAGGGCCCCATCGCGGGTCAAGCCCGCTCCTACATCACCCGCGATGCTGCTTGCTGCGCCGGCCCGCGCAGCAAATACGCCATCAACTCATCAATCGGCAATGGCCGGCTGATCAGAAACCCCTGCACCTGATCGCAATCGAAACTGCGCAGCAGGTCCATTTGCTCCGGGGTTTCCACGCCCTCGGCCACCACCTCGAGGTTGAGGTTGTGCGCCAGGTTGATCATCGCGTGCACCAGCTTGCGGTTCTCTTCACGCTGCTCCATGCCGCCGACAAAGCTGCGATCGACCTTGAGCAAGGTGATCGGCAGGCTGTTGAGGTGCACGAACGACGAAAAGCCGGTGCCGAAATCGTCCAGCGAGAAGCGCACGCCCAGGCGCCCAAGGGCGTCCATGGTCTGTTTGACCAGGTCGTTGCGGCGCATCACGGCGGTTTCGGTCAGTTCGAATTCCAGCCAGCGGGCATCGACGCCGTGTTCGATGATCAGCCGGCTCAGGGTCGCCAACAGCTGGCTGTCCTGGAACTGGCGAAACGACAGGTTCACCGCCATGTGCAACGGCGCCAGGCCCTGCTCGCGCAGCGCCTGCATGTCGCGCAGGGCCCGGGAAATGACCCAGTAGCCCAAAGGCACGATCAGCCCGCTCTGCTCGGCCAGCGGTACGAACTCGCTGGGCGGCAGCAGCCCGCGTTCGGCATGGCGCCAGCGCACCAGGGCTTCGAGGCCGACAATGCGCCCGTCGGCCAGGTTCAGTCGCGGCTGGTAATGCAGCTCCAGCTCGTCGCGGCGCAGCGCCCGGCGCAGCTCGCTTTCCAGGTCGGCAAGGCTGCGGGCGTTGCGGTTGATGCGTTCGTTGAAGACGTGAAAGGTACAACCCTGGGTGCTCTTGGCCTGCTGCATGGCGATGTGCGCATGCCACATCAGCGGGTCGGCGCCACCCTGGGCGCGGGCGTGGGCAACCCCCAGGCTGCAGCCGAGCAACAGGCTTTCGCCGTCGATCCAGTAAGGTTCGGCCAGGGCTTCGGTGATGCGTTCGGCCATCCATTCGGCGCGCTGCGGCTCACGGCGGGTATCGATCAACAGGGCGAATTCGTCGCTGCCCAGACGTGCAACCTGGTCGCCGGCTTCAAGCTGGCTCTTCAGCCGGCCCACCACCTGCAGGATCAACCGGTCGCCGGCCTGGTGGCCGAGGGCGTCGTTGGCATGGCGAAAGTTGTCCAGGTCCAGGTGCCCGAGGGCGACGCCGCGCCCTTCGTTGTCGGCCAGGCGCGCAGCCAGCAGGGTCTGGAAACCCTGGCGGTTGGCGATGCCGGTCAGCGGGTCCTGTTCGGCCAGGCGTTGCAGGGTCGCTTCGAGGACGCCGCGCTCGCGGACATGGCGCAGGCTGCGGCGCAGGATATTGCTGGTCAGCTGGTCGCGAATCAGCCAGTCGCTGACACCCGGCGGCGGCACCTGCGGTTCGTGCTCGAGCAGCAGCACCATCGGCAGCACGCAGCGCCCGGGCGCCGGCTGCAGTTGCGGGGTCGCCAGCACCAGCGCATTGCGGTCATTGGCAAACAGGCTGTCGACCGCCTCCCAGTTCGGAGCGGTCAGCAATACCGCCTGGCCCGCCATCGGCAGCAGACACTCGCGCAACACAATGGCCCATTCCGGCTCATCGGCCAGCAGGAGCAAACGCAAGGGTTCGACGGGCGTAGACAAGCTGGCTCCTTAGGACGTAGACACAGTCAAATGACGATGGGCAGCGAGAATGCGTATCCTAAACCATTAATGAAAATGATTTTCACTTAAAGTCATGCCATTCCATTGCCGACATCCCGCAGGTTTCGCCACGCATCCTGCGGGAAAGTATCAAATGCGGCAAATTTAGATCGCGTGGTACGTCACACTGTCAGACGGTCGCGGCAGAAACTTTCTACCCCTGCTAAAATGCCCGGCTATTTTTCTAGCGTCCCCGGTTTTCGTCATGTCCCGACTCAACCCCCGGCAACAAGAAGCCGTGAACTACGTCGGCGGCCCTCTTTTGGTGCTCGCCGGTGCAGGCTCCGGCAAAACCAGCGTGATCACCCGCAAGATCGCGCACTTGATCCAGAACTGCGGCATCCGTGCCCAGTACATCGTGGCCATGACCTTCACCAACAAGGCCGCGCGGGAGATGAAAGAGCGGGTCGGCACCCTGCTGCGCAAGGGCGAAGGCCGCGGCCTGACCGTGTCGACCTTCCACAACCTGGGCCTGAACATCATCCGCAAGGAGCATGAACGGCTGGGCTTCAAACCGGGCTTCTCGATTTTCGACGAGACCGATGTCAAAGCCCTGATGACCGACATCATGCAGAAGGAATACTCGGGCGACGACGGTGTCGACGAGATCAAGAACATGATCGGCGCCTGGAAGAACGACCTGATCCTGCCGCCCGAAGCCCTGGAAAACGCCCGCAACCCCAAGGAGCAGACCGCCGCGGTGGTCTATGCGCACTACCAGCGCACCCTGCGGGCGTTCAACGCGGTGGACTTCGACGACCTGATCCTGCTGCCGGTCAAGCTGTTCCAGGACAACCCCGATGTCCTCGAAAAGTGGCAGAACAAGGTGCGTTACCTGCTGGTCGACGAATACCAGGACACCAACGCCAGCCAGTACCTGCTGGTGAAGATGCTGATCGGCACGCGCAACCAGTTCACCGTGGTTGGCGACGACGACCAGTCGATCTACGCCTGGCGCGGCGCGCGGCCCGAGAACCTGATGCTGCTCAAGGACGACTACCCGTCGCTGAAAGTGGTGATGCTCGAGCAGAACTACCGCTCCACCAGCCGCATTTTGCGCTGCGCCAACGTGCTCATCTCGAACAACCCGCATGCCTTCGAAAAGCAGCTGTGGAGCGAGATGGGCCACGGCGACGAGATCCGCGTGATCCGCTGCAAGAACGAGGAAGCCGAGGCCGAACGGGTAGCCATGGAAATCCTCAGCCTGCACCTGCGCACCGACCGGCCCTACAGCGACTTCGCCATTCTTTACCGGGGCAACTACCAGGCCAAGCTGATCGAGCTGAAGCTGCAGCACCACCAGGTGCCGTATCGCCTGTCCGGCGGCAACAGCTTCTTCGGACGCCAGGAAGTTAAAGACCTGATGGCCTACTTCCGCCTGCTGGTAAATCCGGACGATGACAACGCCTACCTGCGGGTGATCAACGTACCGCGCCGGGAAATCGGCTCGACCACCCTGGAAAAACTCGGTAACTACGCCACCGAGCGCAAGGTTTCGATGTATGCCGCCAGCGAGGAGCTGGGCCTTGGCGAGCACCTGGACAGCCGTTATACCGACCGCCTGCAGCGCTTCAAGCGCTGGATGGACAAGGTCCGCGAACAGGTTGCCCTGGAAGACCCGATCGCAGCCCTGCGCAGCATGATCATGGACATCGACTACGAAAACTGGATTCGCACCAACAGCTCCAGCGACAAGGCTGCGGATTTTCGCATGAGCAACGTCTGGTTCCTGATCGAGGCGCTGAAGAACACCCTCGAGAAAGACGAAGACGGCGGCATGACCATCGAAGAGGCCATCGGCAAGCTGGTTTTGCGCGACATGCTCGAGCGCCAGCAGGAAGAGGAAGACGGCGCCGAAGGTGTGCAGATGATGACCCTGCACGCCTCCAAGGGCCTGGAGTTCCCCTACGTGTTCATCATGGGCATGGAGGAGGAAATCCTCCCGCACCGTTCCAGCATCGAAGCCGACACCATCGAAGAAGAACGGCGCCTGGCCTACGTCGGGATTACCCGCGCACGTCAGACCCTGGCCTTCACCTTTGCTGCCAAGCGCAAGCAGTACGGCGAGATCATCGATTGTTCACCGAGCCGCTTCCTGGACGAGTTGCCCGACGACGACCTGGCCTGGGAGGGCCTGGACGACGCGCCAACCGAAGTGAAGGCCGCTCGCGGCAACAACGCACTGGCCGATATCCGTGCCATGCTCAAACGTTAGATAATCAACCTTTGCTGCGGCGTATTGCCGTGGCCACTCTTGCTACATCGAGGAAATACCACAGTGGAAGCACTGCACCAGAAGATTCGCGAAGAAGGCATCGTGCTTTCCGATCAGGTTCTCAAAGTCGATGCGTTTCTCAACCATCAGATCGACCCTGCGCTGATGCAACTGATTGGCGACGAGTTCGCCCGCCGGTTTGCCGATTCGGGCATCACCAAGATCGTCACCATCGAAGCCTCGGGCATTGCCCCGGCGGTGATGACCGGCCTGAAACTGGGCGTCCCGGTGATTTTCGCGCGCAAGCACCAGTCGCTGACCCTGACCGAAAACCTGCTGGTGGCTTCGGTGTATTCCTTCACCAAGCAGACTGAGAACACCGTGGCGATCTCCCCGCGCCACCTCAACAGCAGCGACCGCGTGCTGGTGATCGACGACTTCCTGGCCAACGGCAAAGCCTCCCAGGCGCTGATCTCGATCATCAAGCAAGCCGGTGCCACCGTTGCCGGCCTGGGTATCGTCATCGAGAAATCGTTCCAGGGCGGCCGCGCCGAACTGGACAGCCAGGGCTACCGCGTTGAATCGCTGGCCCGGGTCAAGTCGCTGAAAGATGGCGTGGTTACTTTCATCGAGTAATCAACGCCGACTTTTTCGCGGGGCAAGCCCGCTCCTACCAGCCTGTAGGAGCGGGCTTGCCCCGCGATCAGTTAAAAGCTGTCGCCTGCAACCCCGCCAGCAACAAGCGCTGATACAGATCTTCCTTCAGCCCCTGCGGCTGCGCCAGGTTCATCCGCGCCAACTGCGCAGGAAACGCCTCGGGCGCCGGTGCATCCAGCGCCGCCTTGCCCAGTTCCAGCACCTCACTCAACTTGAACTTGCTCTTGAGCCAGTTCAGCGCCCGCAGCAAATCGCGCTCCTCGGCGGTGAAATCACTGCCCAGCGGATACTCGGGGAACAACCGTGCGTGGCGGTCACGCAGCGCCTGCAAACGCTGGGGGGTGTTGTCGCTGAAGCGCTGATCCAGGCAAAAATCCTTCGGCAACTTGCCGGCCTTCTGCGCCCGCTCGATCAGTTCGGGCTGAAAGCGTGAGTCCGTGATCGCCAGCAAACGGGCAATCACCTCGGCATCGGTCTGCCCGCGCAGGTCGGCGATTCCGTATTCGGTGACGACGATATCGCGCAGGTGGCGGGGAATGGTGCAATGACCGTATTCCCAGACCAGGTTGGAACTGACCTCCCCGCCTGACTCACGCCAGCTGCGCAGCAGCAGGATCGAGCGCGCGCCTTCCAGGGCATGGCCCTGGGCGACGAAGTTGTACTGCCCGCCAACCCCGCTGAGCACCCGGCCGTCTTCTAGCTGGTCGGCGACCCCGGCGCCCATCAAGGTCATGGTGAACACCGTATTGATAAAGCGCGCATCCCGGCGCTGCAGGCGCTTGAGCGACTCCTGGCCATACAGCTCGTTGATGTAGCTGATGGCGCTCATGGCAAAGCGTTTGCGCTGGCTTGGCGGCATTTCCCGCAGGCGCTGGTAAAACGCCTGAGGGCCAAGAAAGAAGCCGCCATGCACCAGCACACCCTGGTCATCCAGCTCGCCGTTGTTGGCCGCCTGCTGGCGCGACTCGTCCGGGTACACCGGGCGGCGGATAATTCCGGCTTCGACCAGTGCCAGCAGGCCGTTGACGAACATTTCGCTGCAGCCGTACAGGCCGCGGGCAAAGGGCTGGAGGCCGCCTTCGCGTTCGATCAGGCTATGCCAGGGCGTCAGGTTGATATCTGCCAGCAATGCCTGGTACGCCTCGCTGTCAGCCTGTCGCGCCAGCACCCCTGCAGTCAGCGCATCGCCCATGGCACCAATGCCGATCTGCAGGGTGCCGCCATCGCGCACCAGGGTGCTGGCATGCAGGCCGATGAAATGGTCCTGGGTGGTCACCGGCATGTTCGGCGTGGAGAACAACCGGGTGTTTTCCGGGCGGTCGATCAGCAGGTCGAAGTCATTGCGGGGCAGCTCGGACGCGCCCGGCATGTACGGCAGTTCGGCATGCACCTGGCCGAGCATGAGGATGGTTTCGCCGGCTGCCCGGCGGCGGGCAATCATTGGCAGCAGGTCGAGGGTTATGTCCGGGTTGCAGCTCAGGCTCAACTGGCCGGGATGTGCCGGATCTTCGGCTACCAGCTGCGCCACCAGGTTCAAGCCCTTGGCGTTGATATCGCGGGCGGCATGGCTGTAGTTGCTGCTGACGTAGTCCTGCTGGGCCATGGTGCTGTGCAACAGGCTGCCGGGTTGCATGAAGAACTGCTCGACACGGATGTTGGCCGGCAACTGGTCGCGGCGCAGGTCGTGCAGGTAGTCCAGCTCAAGGTAGTCGGCGAACACCCGCTCGATGAAGGGCTCAAGAAAGCGCCGCTGCAAGCCGTCGCCCAGGTCCGGGCGGCCCAGGCTCAAAGCGGTGTAAATGGTCAGTTGCCGCTCGGGCAACTGGCGGATTCGCGCATACAGGGCGTTGACGAAGCGGTTGGGCTTGCCCAGCCCCAGCGGCAGGCCCATGTGGATATGCGCAGGCAGGCGCGCCAGCACCTGGTCTACGGCATCATCGATCGAACAGCTGTACGCCATCGCGGCCTCCTGTGGCATTCCTTGAACAGGTTGGACCGAGCATGCCGCCAGATTGCTGCGCTGGCCAGCGCTAAAAAGCACAAAGCCCGCACGCGGCGGGCTTTGTTGGGCAAGCGCTGGGCTTACAGGCCGGACATCTTCTTGATGGCGCCCATCAGGTCGTCATCCGAGCAGTCGGCGCAGGTGCCTTTCGGCGGCATGGCGTTGATGCCGGTAATGGCCTTGGCGAGGATGCCGTCCAGACCACCCTGGTGGTCGGAGCGCTCTTTCCAGGCGGCGGTATCGCCGATTTTCGGCGCGCCGAGCAGGCCACTGCCATGGCAAGCATTGCAGTGCTTGGCGATGATTTCATCCGGGGTCTTGGCACCGCCGCCAGCAGCAGAGGCTGCGACTTCCATTCCCTTGCATTCCTGCCCCTGAACACACACCTGGCCGACCGGTTCCAGTCGCTTGGCGATGTCGTCGTTGGTCGCAGCTTGAGCGCTGACTGCCCAAAGGGCCAATACGGCAGCTGGTACGGCCAGCATTTTCTTGATTAGATTCACGCGTACACCCTCATGGTGGCTAGTCACGCCCGCGGCCACGGTTTCGCAGGCGGCGCAAGTATAACGGGAACCCTGCCTCACCGAAACAACCCTAGTGTCCAAAGGGTCTTAGCCGCGACAATCCGCCGCGCAATACCCGCTAGAAGTTGGCCGGAGTCGCCGCGCTGATCAGCCGGGCCGGCTCATCGTAAGGATTGCGGAAACGGTGCGGCTTGGTACTTTCAAAATAGTAGCTGTCGCCCGCTTCGAGGATGAAAGTTTCCAGGCCTACTACCAGTTCGAGACGACCTTCAAGAAGGATGCCGGTCTCTTCGCCGTCGTGGGTGAGCATTTCTTCGCCGGTGTCGGCACCCGGTGGGTAAACCTCGTTGAGAAAGGCAATGGCCCGGCTCGGGTGCGCCTTGCCGACCAGTTTCATGGTCACCGCGCCGTCCGAAATGTCGATCAGCTCGTGAGCCTTGTAGACGATCTGGGTGGGGTTTTCCGGTTGCAGCTCTTCGGAAAAGAACTCGACCATGGACATCGGAATACCGCTCAACACCTTGCGCAACGAGCTGATGGAAGGGCTGACGCTGTTCTTCTCGATCATCGAGATGGTGCTGTTGGTGACGCCCGCACGTTTGGCGAGTTCACGCTGTGACAGGCCCTTGAGCTTGCGTATGGCTTGCAGTCGTTCACCGACGTCCAAAGCTGGAGCCCTCCTAAACGAACGAGTGGGGTCGAAATTGAACGTTATCATCGCAACAGCGTTCAGTATTTACAACACTTCGACCCGCAGCCTGTCCGCTTTGGCGCCTTAATCGCCGCTGTAGTCCAGCGGTACGCGCTTGAGGTTGCAGAAAATCTGGTAAGGGATGTTGCCAGCGTGCATGGCCACTTCGCTGGCCAGCACGTTTTTGCCCCACAGTTCCACCGGGCTGCCGAGGCCCGCTTCAGGCACGTCGGTGAGGTCAATGCAGAGCATGTCCATCGATACCCGGCCAATCAGCTGGGTACGTTTGCCGGCCACCAGCACCGGCGTACCGTTTGGCGCCTGGCGCGGGTAGCCATCGGCGTAACCCATGGCCACCACACCAACCCGGGTCGGCCGCGGGCTGACAAACTTGGCACCGTAGCCTACCGGCTCGCCGGCTGGCAGCTCACGCACGCTGATCACCCGTGATTGCACGGTCATCACCGGCTGCAGGCGCGCAGCTTGAGCCTGGGGCACTTCGAACGGCGTAGCGCCGTACAGCATCAGGCCCGGGCGCACCCAGTCGCTGGGCATGTTCGGCCAACCGAGCACGGCCGGCGAGTTGCGCAGGCTGACCTCGGCGCTCAAGCCCTGGCGTGCGGCCTGGAATACCGCCAGTTGTTCGTTGCTGGCCTCGCTGTCGAGCTCATCGGCACGGGCGAAGTGGCTCATCAGCACGATACGTGCAACCTTGCCGCTGGCCAGCAGGCGCTGGTACGCGGCCTGGTAGTCCTTGGCATGCAGGCCAACTCGGTGCATGCCCGAGTCGAGCTTGAGCCAGACTGTAATCGGCTTGCTCAGGTGCGCCTGTTCGATCGCCTCCAGTTGCCACAGCGAATGCACCACGCACCACAGGTCATGCTCGGCGATCAGTTGCAGTTCGCTGGCTTCAAAGAAGCCTTCGAGCAACAGCACCGGCGGCTTGATCCCGGCTGCGCGCAGCTCCAGCGCCTCTTCGATGCAGGCCACGGCAAAACCATCGGCGTGCTGCTCCAGGGCCAGGGCGCAACGCACGGCACCGTGACCATAGGCATCGGCCTTGATCACAGCCAGGGCTTTGGCTCCGGTCAGTTCGCGGGCAAGTTGATAGTTGTGACGCAGGGCTTGAAGATCGATCAGGGCACGGGCGGGACGCATGACGGCAGCCTTCTGGGCAGTCTGGTTAGAAGTAAAAAGCCCGGTGCTCGAAGGCAACTGGTCGGCCGCCGGCGGCACCGGGTGAGGGATCGGGTATTACGGCAGTGCGGCGACCACCGACAGCTCGATAAGGATTTCCGGCTCGCACAGCTTGGCTTCAACGGTGGCACGGGCCGGGGCGACGCCTTTTGGCAGCCACTTGTCCCACACCGCGTTCATGCCCTGAAAATGCGCGTCGATGTCCTTGAGATAGATGGTCACCGAAAGCAGGCGGCTCTTGTCGGTGCCGGCCAGGTCCAGCAGGCGCTCGATGTTGGCCAGGGTCTCGCGGGTTTGCTGCTCGATCCCGGCGTTCATGTCGTCACCGACCTGGCCCGCGAGGTACACGGTGCCGTTGTGGGTAACGATCTGGCTCATGCGCTCATTGGTGAGCTGGCGCTGGACTGACATGCTTGGCAGGCTCCTGGTGTTTTCCGTAGCGAGAGATATCGAGGCCTTCAGCGCTGATTTGCGGCTTCTTGCGCGCAATCAGGTCGGCCAGCAGGCGACCGGAACCGCAGGCCATGGTCCAACCCAGGGTACCGTGACCGGTGTTGAGGAACAGGTTACGGAACGGGGTAGCACCGACGATCGGCGTACCATCCGGAGTGGTCGGGCGCAGGCCGGTCCAGAAACTGGCCTGGCTCAGGTCGCCGCCACGAGGATAAAGGTCGTTGACGATCATCTCCAGGGTTTCGCGCCGACGCGGGTTCAGCGACAGGTCGAAACCGGCGATTTCAGCCATGCCGCCGACGCGGATGCGGTTGTCGAAACGGGTGATCGCGACCTTGTAGGTTTCGTCGAGAATGGTCGAGGTCGGGGCCATGGCCGGATCGGTGATCGGCACGGTCAGCGAGTAGCCTTTGAGCGGGTAGACCGGGGCCTTGATGCCCAACGGCTTGAGCAACTGCGGCGAGTAGCTGCCCAGGGCCAGCACGTAGCGGTCGGCGGTTTCCAGCTTGCCGTCGATCCATACACCGTTGATGCGATCACCGGCGTAGTCCAGGCGCTGAATGTCCTGGCCAAAGCGGAACTCGACACCAAGCTTGATCGCCATTTCCGCCAGGCGGGTAGTGAACAGCTGGCAGTCGCCAGTCTGGTCGTTGGGCAGGCGCAGGGCGCCGGCAAGGATATCGGTCACGTTGGCCAGGGCCGGCTCGACGCGGGCAATGCCTTCGCGGTCGAGGACTTCGTACGGCACGCCGGACTGCTCGAGGACGGCGATGTCCTTGGCGGCGTTGTCCAGTTGCGCCTGGGTGCGGAACAGCTGGGTAGTACCCAGGGTACGGCCTTCGTAGGCAATGCCGGTTTCGGCGCGCAGCTCGTCGAGGCAGTCACGGCTGTACTCGGACAGGCGCACCATGCGCTCCTTGTTCACCGCGTAACGGTTGGCGGTGCAGTTGCGCAGCATTTGCGCCATCCACAGGTACTGGTCGATGTCGGCGGTGGCCTTGATGGCCAGGGGCGCGTGGCGCTCCAGCAGCCACTTGATGGCCTTGAGCGGCACGCCCGGGGCAGCCCAGGGCGATGCGTAACCAGGCGAGACCTGGCCGGCGTTGGCAAAGCTGGTTTCCATGGCGACTGCCGGTTGACGGTCGACCACGACGACTTCGAACCCTTGCCGTGCCAGATAGTAGGCACTGGCGGTTCCGATCACACCGCTACCAAGTACCAGAACTCGCATGTTGATTACCCTCGACGCAGCGTACCGCTGACATTTGTTGTTAATGGCGTAGATGCGCGCAGTATAGGAAGGTATGACCAGTGCTTTTCACTATATAAAAGCCTATATTTGGCGAGAATTCTCGGCAAGGTTGGCTTTTACGGAGGGGCATCCACTATGAGAACCCAGCACCAAAGCAAGCGTGAACTGGACAAGATCGACCGCAATATCCTGCGCATCCTGCAGGCCGATGGACGCATCTCGTTTACTGAACTGGGCGAAAAGGTCGGCCTGTCGACCACCCCCTGCACCGAGCGGGTCCGGCGCCTGGAGCGCGAAGGGATCATCATGGGCTACAACGCCCGGCTCAATCCGCAGCATTTGAAGGGCAGCCTGCTGGTGTTCGTCGAGATCAGCCTCGACTACAAGTCGGGCGACACTTTCGAAGAGTTCCGACGTGCCGTGCTGAAGTTGCCGCACGTGCTCGAGTGCCATCTGGTCTCGGGCGACTTCGATTATCTGGTCAAGGCGCGGATTTCCGAGATGGCCTCGTACCGCAAGCTGCTTGGCGACATCCTGCTCAAGCTGCCGCATGTGCGCGAGTCGAAGAGCTACATCGTCATGGAAGAGGTGAAGGAAAGCCTCAACCTGCCGATTCCGGACTGAGGTTCAGACCAGCACCTGGCGGGTGCTGGCGATGTACTGGTGGACCAGCTTCTCGGCCTGCGGATCGATCATCTCGGCCGGGCCGCGGCCATTGGGGCATGGCAGCTTCGGCGTGGTACCGAACAGGCGGCAGATCAGCGGCCGCTCTTCGTACACGGTGCAACCGTTGGGGCCCAGGTGCACGCAGTTCAGTTCCGCCAGCGCGGCTTCCTGCTCGGCGGCACTCTTGCGCGGCAGGCGGGCCATTTCTTCTGACGAAGTGGTGACCGGCCCGCAACAGTCGTGACAGCCCGGCACACATTCAAACGACGGGATCTGCTCGCGCAGGAAGCGGATCTTGTGGCTGTTGCAACTCATGGCGGCCTGCGGCAAAGAAGTCTGGCGCTCTATTTTGCCCTACGGTTGCCCACCCCTGAAAGCGCAGCTTATCCTGCGTAAAATTTTCCAAACACTCAGAACCAGGACATCGCCATGAACGCCGGCGTTCAGCAGCCCGCCTCGCACACCGCTTCCTACTACGCTGCCAGCAGCGCCCCACAAGCGGATTATCCACAGCTGCAGGGCGAACTGAGTTGCGACGTCTGTATTGTCGGCGGTGGTTTTTCCGGGCTGAACACGGCGATCGAACTGGCCGAGCGCGGCCTCAATGTGATCCTGCTGGAAGCGCGCAAAATCGGCTGGGGCGCCAGTGGGCGTAACGGCGGGCAGCTTATTCGTGGCGTCGGCCACGGCCTTGAGCAGTTCACGTCGATCCTTGGTTGCGACGGCGTGCGCGAGCTCAAGCTGATGGGCCTGGAAGCGGTAGACATCGTCCGCGAGCGTATCGAGCGGCACAGCATAGAGTGCGACCTGACCTGGGGTTACTGCGACCTGGCCAACAAACCGCGCGACCTGCAAGGTTTCGCCGAGGATGCCGAAGAACTGCGCAACCTCGGTTACCGCCACGAGCTACGCCTGGTAGCGCCGGAGCAGATGCACAGCGTGGTCGGCTCGGACCGCTACGTTGGCGGCTTGATCGACATGGGCTCCGGGCATTTGCACCCGCTCAACCTGGCCCTGGGCGAGGCCGTGGTGGCTGGCAAGCTGGGCGTGCGCCTGTTCGAGCAGTCTGCGGTGACGCGCATCGACTATGGCCAGCAGGTGCGCGTGCACACCGCGCAAGGTTCGGTATTGGCCAGCACCCTGGTGCTCGGTTGCAACGCCTACCTTAACGACCTGAACCCCGAACTCGGTGGCAAGGTGCTGCCCGCCGGCAGCTACATCATCGCCACCGAGCCTCTGAGCGAAGCCCAGGCCAGCCAGTTGCTGCCGCAAAACATGGCCGTCTGCGACCAGCGCGTGGCCCTCGATTACTACCGTCTGTCGGCCGATCGCCGGCTGCTGTTTGGCGGTGCCTGTCATTACTCCGGACGCGATCCGCAAGACATCGCCGCCTACATGCGGCCGAAAATGCTCAAGGTGTTCCCGCAGCTCGCCGATGTGCGCATCGACTATCAATGGGGTGGAATGATCGGCATCGGTGCCAATCGCCTGCCGCAGATCGGCCGCCTACCCAACCAGCCCAACGTGTACTTCGCCCAAGCGTATTCCGGCCATGGCCTGAATGCCACGCACCTGGCCGGCAGGCTGCTCGGTGAAGCCATCAGTGGCCAGCACAGCGGGCGTTTCGACTTGTTCGCGCGGGTGCCGCACATCACCTTCCCGGGCGGCAAACACCTGCGCTCGCCGCTGCTGGCCCTGGGCATGCTCTGGCATCGGATGAAAGAGCTGGTCTAAGACCGCCAGAACGGCTTCAGGCCTTCCTCGCGGGCCTGCTCAGGAGTCAGGCCGACGTCGCGCAGTTGCACTGCGTCCAGCGCCAGCAGCGCCCTGCGGGTATGCCAACGATGCGCCATCAGGCCCCAGCGACTGAGACCGGTGGGCGCACTGAACAGCTGGGTACGCTGCTCGCGGCTCAGTTCTTCGGCATACAGTTTCAGGCGCACATCGCTCATGCCGCTCATTGCTTGTTACCTCCAGGGTGTGTGAACCGTGGAGAAAGCATGCGCGTCAAGGCAAAACCATTACAGATCCAAAGACCGACTATTATTTCCATACAGAATTGGCAGATTTCCTACTGAATGCTGTATTTTTTCCTCATCTGTATTGGTCTGTTGCTGTAGTCGTTTTCCGGAGTATGCCATGACGTTGTACATCAACCTCGCCGAGCTGCTCGGTGCCCGCATCGAACAAGGCCTGTACCGTCCCGGCGACCGCTTGCCTTCGGTACGCGCCCTGAGCATCGAACATGGTGTCAGCCTGAGCACGGTGCAGCAGGCCTATCGCCTGCTGGAAGACAACGGCCTGGCTGCACCACGGCCAAAATCCGGCTACTTCGTGCCCAACAACCGCAGCCTGCCCGCCCTCCCCGATGTCAGCCGCCCGGCACAACGGCCGGTGGATATTTCCCAATGGGAGCAGGTCATCGAGCTGATCCGCAGCGAGCCGAATAAAAACGTGGTGCAACTGGGCCGCGGCATGCCCGATATCGACAGCCCGACTCTCAAGCCGCTGCTGCGCAGCCTGGCCCAGCTCAGCCGGCGCCAGGACATGCCCGGCCTGTATTACGACACCATCTCTGGCACCCGCGCCCTGCGCGAGCAGATCGCCCGGCTGATGCTCGACTCCGGCTGCACTGTGAGCCCGGCCGACCTGGTGGTGACTACCGGTTGCCACGAAGCGCTGTCGAGCAGCATCCGCGCGGTGTGCCAGCCGGGCGATATCGTCGCGGTGGATTCGCCCAGCTTTCATGGCGCCATGCAAACCCTCAAGGGCCTGGGCATGAAGGCCCTGGAGATCCCCACCGACCCGCTCACCGGGATCAGCCTCGAAGCCCTGGAACTGGCCCTGGAGCAGTGGCCGATCAAGCTCATCCAGATCACCCCGAACTGCAACAACCCGCTCGGCTACATCATGCCCGAGGCGCGCAAGAAGGCCTTGCTGACCCTGGCGCAACGCTTCGACGTAGCGATCCTGGAAGACGATGTGTATGGCGACCTTGCCTACACCTATCCCAGACCGCGGACCATCAAGTCGTTCGACGAAGACGGTCGAGTGCTGCTCTGCAGCTCGTTCTCCAAGACCCTGGCGCCAGGCCTGCGCATTGGCTGGGCGGCCCCGGGGCGGTATCTGGAGCGGGTGCTGCACATGAAGTACATCAGCACCGGCTGCACCGCCACCCAGCCGCAACTGGCAATTGCCGACTTCATCGAAGGCGGCCACTACCAGCCGCACCTGCGGCGCATGCGCAGCCAGTACCAGCGCGGGCGCGACCAGATGAGCGACTGGGTTACCCGCTACTTTCCACCGGGCACCCGCGCCAGCCGGCCCCAGGGTGGTTTCATGCTGTGGGTGGAATTGCCGGAAAGTTTCGACACACTGCGCCTGAACCGGGCTTTACTTGGGCAGGGCGTGCAGATTGCCGTCGGCAGTATTTTCTCGGCCTCGGGCAAGTACCGTAACTGCCTGCGGATGAACTTCGCCGCACGCCCCAGTGCCGAAATCGAAGCGGCAGTGCGCAAGGTTGGCGAAACCGCCATTCGTCTACTGGCCCAGGAGCACGGCGCCGGGTAACTTTGCGCCGCCGCTCGCGGTCCATATTCTTACGCCTCAGTTGTAACAGGACGATCTTTTTGAAAAGCCAGCGGGTGCTGCCACTACTGCTGTCGCTACTGCTCGGCCTGGGCGGCTGTGCCAGCGTCAGCCAGCCACGGGAAGTCAGCCAGGCGCTGCCGGCCAGTGACTCGGCCTTTGGCCGTTCAGTGCAGCGCCAGGCCTCTGCCTATGACGGGCGTTCCGGCTTTCGCCTGCTGCCCAACAGCAACGAAGCCTTCCGCGCCCGCGCCGAGCTGATTCGCAACGCCCAGTCGAGCATCGACCTGCAGTACTACATCGTCCACGACGGCCTCAGCACCCGCGCACTGGTGCACGAGCTGCTGCAGGCCGCCGACCGCGGGGTGCGCGTGCGCATCCTGCTCGACGACACCACCAGCGATGGCCTCGACGAAATGATCGGCACCCTGGCCGCGCATCCGAACATTCACATCCGCGTGTTCAACCCCTTGCACCTGGGCCGCAGCACTGGCGTAACCCGGGCCATGGGCCGGCTGTTCAACCTGTCGTTGCAGCACCGGCGAATGCACAACAAGCTGTGGCTGGTGGACAACAGCATGGCCATTGTCGGGGGGCGCAACCTGGGCGATGAGTATTTCGATGCCGAACCCAACCTCAACTTTACTGACATCGACCTGCTCGGCGTCGGCCCGGTGGCCGAACAGCTGGGGCACAGTTTCGACCAGTACTGGAACAGCGCGCTGAGCAGGCCGATTGGCGATTTTCTGTTCACCCAACCCGATGCCGACGACCTGCGCAACAGCCGCCAGCGCCTTGAGGCGTCACTGGCCGATGCGCGGGTCAAGCGCAAGGCTCTGTATGAGCGGCTGATGGCCTATCAAGCCCGGCCGCGCCTCGACGTGTGGCGCAACGAGCTGATCTGGGCCCATAACCAGGCGCTCTGGGACGCGCCGAGCAAGGTACTGGCCCGTGACGAGCCCGACCCGCAACTGCTGATGACCCAACAGCTGGCACCGGACCTGAACAACGTCCAGCACGAGCTGATCCTGATCTCGGCCTATTTCGTGCCCCGCGAGTCCGGCCTGCTCTACCTGACCAGCCATGCCGACAAAGGCGTATCGGTAAAATTACTGACCAATTCACTGGAAGCCACCGATGTGCCGGCGGTGCATGGCGGCTATGCACCCTATCGCAAGGCACTGCTCGAGCACGGCGTGCACCTGTATGAACTACGCCGCCAGCCAGGCGATCCGGGCTCGCGCCACGGCTTGCGCTTTCATGGCAGCTCGGACTCGAGCCTGCACAGCAAGGCGATCGTCTTCGACCGCAAGAAGACCTTCATTGGCTCGTTCAACTTCGACCCACGCTCGGTGCTGTGGAACACCGAGGTCGGGGTGTTGGTCGACAGCCCGGAACTGGCCGAATACACCCGCGAGCTAGCCGCCCAGGGTATGGCCCCGGCGGTCAGCTACCAGCCACAATTGGTCGATGGCCAGCTGGTCTGGGTGACCGAGGACAACCACCGCCTGCACACCCTGACCACCGAGCCCGGCGGTCTGTGGCGGCGCTTCAACGCCTGGATCAGCAAGGCTGTGGGCCTGGAGAAGATGCTCTAGACCGGCGCCGGCTCAAAAGCATTGGGCCGCCGCGCGAGCAGCACCAGGCCAAAGGCCCCGACGGCCATGAACAGCGGCAGTGCATGCCCGCTGACCCATTGGCTGCCCGCCCCTGCCGCCAGCGGTCCGATCAGGCAACCGATGCCCCACAGCTGCGCAACATGAGCATTGGCGCGCACCAGTGCGTCGTCGCGGTAGCGTTCGCCAATCAGCACCAGCGACAAGGTGAACAGGCCGCCGGCACTGGCGCCGAACAACACCCACAAAGGCCAGATCAGCGGCGTTTGCAGCGCCAGCGGGATTGCCAGGCTCGAAGCCAGCAGCGTCAAGGCACAGCCACTGAACAGCGTGCGCCGCGACATGCGGTCGGCCAGTGCGCCGATCGGCAGTTGCAGCAGCGCATCACCGACCACTACGGTACTGACCATGAACAGGGCGATTTCGGTAGTGAACCCCTGCTGCAGGCAATAAACCGGCAGCAAGGTCAGGATCATCGCCTCGAAGGCAGCAAACAGCGCAATAGCCCAGGCGATCACCGGCAATCGCCGGCAGAAACCGAACAGGTCGGTGAAGGTCACGCTGCAGGCTTCGGCACTCGGTGCACCGTCGCGCCCGAGCAGCACCAATGGCGCGGCAATCAGCAGACCGGCACCGATCCAGAAGCCCAGGTCATCCTCCGAACCCACCACGCCAAGCAACAATGGCCCGGCCAACTGGCTCAAGGCATAACTGCTGCCATACAGCGCCACCAGACGCCCGCGCCATTGCTCGACCACCAGCTGGTTGATCCAGCTTTCGCCGAGGATGAACACGATAGTCAGGATGATCCCGATCAACAGGCGCAAGGCCAGCCACAACGGATAGCTCGGCAGCAACGCCAGCAAGCCGATAGACAACGCCCCGGCCCACAGGCACAGGCGCATCAGCCCCGGCGTACCAAAACGCGCGGCCAGACGGCTGGACAGGCTGGCACCGACCAGCACGCCAATGGCCGGCATCGCCGCCATCACACCAATGGCAAAGCTGCCGTAGCCCCAACCCTCCAGGCGTAACGACACCAACGGCATACTGACGCCCAGGGCCAGGCCGACACTGAGCACGGCCGCCAGCACGGCGAAATAGGTTCCCCAACGCATCGGCGTCTTCCTCGCAAAAAAATCGCGGGGCAAGCCCGCTCCCACACTGTGGAAGAGGGCTTGCCCCGCGACAGGTCCGTCTGGATTTACAGCTTGATCCAGGTCGCCTTCAGCTCGGTGTACTTGTCCAGCGCGTGCAGCGACTTGTCACGGCCGTTGCCCGACTGCTTGAAGCCGCCGAACGGTGCGGTCATGTCGCCGCCATCGTACTGGTTGACCCACACGCTACCGGCACGCAGAGCCTTGGCGGTCAGGTGCGCCTTGGAGATATCGGCGGTCCACACGCCGGCAGCCAGGCCGTACGGGGTGTCGTTGGCGATGTTGATCGCCTCGATGGTGGTGTCGAAGGTGATCACCGACAGCACCGGGCCGAAGATCTCTTCCTGGGCGATCTTCATGGCGTTGGTCACGCCGTCGAAGATGGTCGGTTCGACATAGGTGCCGCCGGTTTCTTCGAGAATGCGCTTGCCGCCCACCAGCAGCTTGGCACCATCGCTGTGGCCAGCGTCAATGTAGGACAGCACGGTGTTCATCTGCTGGGTATCGACCAGGGCACCGACGGTGGTGGCTGGGTCCAGCGGGTTGCCCGGCTTCCAGGCCTTGAGTGCTTCGAGCACCAGCGGCAGGAACTTGTCCTTGATCGAGCGCTCGACCAGCAGGCGCGAACCTGCGGTGCAGACTTCGCCCTGGTTGAAGGCGATGGCGCTGGCGGCAGCTTCGGCGGCGGCGTTGAGGTCGGGGGCGTCAGCGAAGACGATGTTCGGGCTCTTGCCGCCGGCTTCCAGCCAGACGCGCTTCATGTTCGACTCACCCGCGTAAATCATCAGCTGCTTGGCGATCTTGGTCGAACCGGTGAACACCAGGGTATCGACGTCCATGTGCAGGGCCAGGGCCTTGCCAACGGTGTGGCCATAGCCTGGCAGCACGTTGAGTACGCCCGCCGGGATGCCGGCCTCGATCGCCAGTTGGGCGATACGGATGGCAGTCAGCGGTGATTTTTCCGAAGGCTTGAGCACCACCGAGTTACCGGTGGCCAGGGCCGGGCCGAGTTTCCAGCTGGCCATCAGCAGCGGGAAGTTCCACGGCACGATGGCGGCAACCACGCCCACCGGCTCGCGGGTCACCAGGCCGAGCTGGTCGTGCGGGGTAGCGGCAACTTCGTCGTAAATCTTGTCGATCGCTTCACCGTTCCAGCTCAGGGCCTGGGCGGCGCCTGGCACGTCGATGTTCAGCGAGTCGCTGATCGGCTTGCCCATGTCCAGGGTTTCCAGCAGGGCCAGCTCTTCGACGTTCTGCTTGAGCAGGGCGGCGAAACGAATCATGGTGGCCTTACGCTTGGCCGGGGCCAGGCGCGACCAGACGCCGGAGGCGAAGGTGGCACGGGCGTTTTCAACGGCGCGGTTGGCGTCGGCCTCGTCACAACTGGCGATCTGCGCCAGGAGGCGTCCGTCGACCGGGCTGAGGCACTCGAACGTGGCGCCGGAAACGGCAGCGGTGTATTCACCATTGATGAAAGCACGGCCTTCGATCTTCAGTTGCTGGGCACGCTGCTCCCAGTCCGCACGAGTCAGGGTGGTCATACGAAACTCCTCCTCTTGTTAAGGTGCAGTGCCGCGCGAGGGCTTGGGGGCACTGTCGAAAATTCTGGCTGGGCGACACAGGCGCACAGGCACCTGCCACCCTAAACCACCGGCGCCCTAATTTTCAATATATTTGACATAATCACACCAAACACCTACTGATGTTCATTTTATTAAACAACAAAAAGGGGACCCGATCATGCGCATTGACCAGATCATCGACTTCGCCCAAGTGCTGACCGAGGCTGAACGCTACCGTCCTGCCGCGGAAAAGATACTCAAGGGTGAACCGGATCAAGCCGTCTATAACCACTATGCCAGCCCTTGCGGACAATTCGCCGCCGGCGTCTGGGAAGGCGAAGTCGGTCAATGGACCGTCAATTACACTGAACACGAGTATTGCGAGATCGTTCAAGGCGTCTCGGTGCTTCGCGACGAGGCAGGCGGGGCAAAAACCCTGCGCGCGGGCGACCGCTTCGTGATCCCGGCGGGCTTCAAGGGCACCTGGGAAGTGCTGGAGCCGTGCCGCAAGATCTATGTGATGTTCGAGCAGAAGTAAATAACTACCACTCGGGCCGGACCTGACCGACGGAGCATGGCGCTGCCCAACCGGGTATTTACTCAATGAAAGGAAGCAACGCCATGACCAATGAAGAAGTCCTGCAACACATCAATCACCTTGTCGGCACCCGCTATGTATCCAGTACCAAGGCCTACATCAGCGAACTGACCGGCCGCGCTCGCGTGGTCGGTGCGGGTGAGTTCTCCACCCGCGAGTACGACCCGAGCCGTATCCAGGTGATTGCTAACGACGAAGGCATCATCCAGTCGTTTCATTTCAGCTAATTCCAAAGCGGCATAAAAAAAGGGCCCGTATCCTGAGATACGGGCCCTTTTTTCGTCAGCCGGATCAATTACTTGATCTTGGCTTCCTTGTAGATCACGTGCTTGCGAACAACCGGATCGAATTTTTTGATTTCGATTTTGTCCGGAGTGGTGCGCTTGTTCTTGTCGGTGGTGTAGAAGTGGCCGGTATTAGCGGTCGACACCAGACGGATCAATTCACGCATGATTCTCTCCCTTAGACCTTAGCGCCGTTACGGCGAATGTCGACCAGAACGGCATCAATGCCGCGCTTGTCGATGATGCGCATGCCTTTGGCAGATACGCGCAGACGCACGAAACGCTTCTCGGACTCGACCCAGAAGCGATGATGCTGCAGGTTCGGCAGGAAACGACGACGGGTTTTGTTGTTTGCGTGGGAAATGTTATTCCCGGTTACCGGACCCTTACCGGTAACTTGACAGACTCTCGACATGCCTCAGCCCTCTAAAACCACATGCCCAACCCGGCATGGGTTGGCCGCTTAATCTCTCAGTCTTTGGCGCCAGGCGCCGTGTTTCTTCAGGGTCTTATCGACTCGGTCAGCAGATGCGACAAGCCGAGCCCCTAGAAAAGAGCGCTGCTTTATACCAGAAAGACCAGAGCACAACAACAGAAGATGTGCTTTGACTTGCTGTTCGACACGCCGGACCAGCATAACCACTGGCCCGGCCGGCTGTCGACCGCCCGTCGCTCGATCGGCAAAAAAGGATATGGTCATTTGTCTCACGGCACACTAGGGTAGGACTTTTCCAGACTGCACTGGCAGATGGGCCATCGATCAGCCAAGGAATCCCCATGCGTGCTGCCGCTCTACCCCTGTTGTTCGCCACCTTGCTCGGCCCGGCTTTCGCCCAGGCGGCTGCGCTGAGTGTGTGCACCGAAGCCAGCCCCGAAGGCTTCGACGTGGTCCAGTACAACTCGCTGACCACCACCAATGCCTCGGCCGACGTACTGATGAACCGCCTGGTCGAGTTCGATGCGCGCCAGGGCCAGGTGGTGCCGAGCCTGGCCGAACGCTGGACGGTTTCGCCAGACGGCCTGATCTATGAGTTCAAGTTGCGCCCGGGGGTAAAATTCCATAGCACCGGCTACTTCAAGCCCGGGCGCACGCTGGATGCCGACGACGTGCTGTTCAGTTTTCAGCGCATGCTCTACCCCGCCCATTCCTGGCACAAGATCGCCCAGAGCGGCTATCCGCACGCCCAGTCGCTGCAGCTACCCAGCCTGATCAAGCAGATCGAGGCCGTCGACCCGCTGACCGTGCGCTTTACCCTCGACCACCCCGACGCCACGTTCCTGGCCACCCTGAGCATGGGCTTTGCCTCGATCTACTCTGCCGAGTACGCCGACCAGTTGCTCAAGGCCGGCACCCCGGAGAAGCTCAACAGCCAGCCGATCGGCACCGGGCCGTTTGTGTTCAATCGTTTCCAGAAGGACGCGGTGATCCGCTACCGCGCCAACCCGGACTACTTTGCCGGCAAGCCGGGTGTCGACCCGCTGATCTTCGCCATCACCCCGGATGCCAACGTGCGCCTGCAAAAACTCAAGCGCAATGAATGCCAGATCGCCCTGTCGCCGAAACCGCTGGATATCGCCGCGGCCAGCGAGGATCCGACCCTAAAGGTGGAAAAGACCGAAGCCTTCATGACCGCTTTCGTCGCCATCAATAGCCAGCACGCACCGCTGGACAAGCCGGAAGTACGCCAGGCCATCAACCTCGCCTTCGACAAGGCCAGCTACCTCAAGGCCGTGTTCGAAGGCACCGCCGTCGCCGCCAATGGCCCGTATCCGCCCAACACCTGGAGCTACGCCAAGGACCTGCCAGGCTATCCGGCCAACCTCGACAAGGCCCGGGCCCTGCTGGCCAAGGCCGGCCTCAAGGACGGCTTCAGCACCACCATCTGGACCCGCCCGCAAGGCAGCCTGCTCAACCCCAACCCCAGCCTCGGCGCGCAATTGCTGCAGGCCGACCTGGGCAAGATCGGCATCAAGGCTGAAATCCGCGTGATCGAATGGGGCGAGCTGATCCGCCGGGCCAAGGCTGGCGAGCACGACCTGCTGTTCATGGGCTGGGCCGGTGACAACGGCGATCCGGACAACTTCCTCAGCCCGCAGTTTTCCTGCGCGGCGGTCAAGTCCGGGACCAACTTCGCCCGTTACTGCGATCAGCGCCTCGACCAGTTGATCAGCGCCGGCAAGACCACCAACGACCAGAGCGTGCGCAGCCGTCTGTACCAACAGGCGCAGACGCTGATTCAGCAGCAGGCCTTGTGGCTGCCCCTGGCCCACCCGACCGCCGCCGTACTGGCGCGCAAGGATGTCCAGGGTTACCAGGTCAGCCCGTTCGGTCGCCAGGACTTCGCCGGGGTCAGCACCTCGCGCTAAAGCCAGCCGTGCTCGGCCATCGACAGCGGCTCGCCGTCGCCGATGACGAAGTGGTCGAGCACGCGCACTTCGATCATGTCCAGCGCCTTGGTCAGGCGCCGGGTCAGGACCAGGTCGGCATCGCTGGGCTCGCTCACGCCTGAAGGATGGTTGTGGCAGAGGATCAACGCCGCGGCGTTATGGGCCAGGGCGCGCTTGATCACCTGCCGCGGATAGACGCTGGCGCTGTTGATCGAGCCCTGGAACAGCGCCTCGAAGGCCAGCACCCGGTGCTTGCTGTCGAGAAACAGGCAACCGAAGACCTCATGCGGCTCGTGGCGCAGGCGCGCCTTGAGGTAGTCCTTGACCGCCTGCGGGCTCTGCAGGGCTGAATCGCGCCGCAGGCCCTCGGCCAGGTGGCGCCGGGACATTTCCAGCACGGCCTGCAACTGGGCGAACTTTGCCGGGCCCAGGCCGAGCTCGCCATTGAAGCTGCGGCTGTCTGCCTCCAGCAGCCCGCGCAGGCTGCCGAAGCGCCCGAGCAGATGCCTGGCCAGGTCGACCGCGCTACGCCCACGCACCCCGGTGCGCAAAAAAATCGCCAGCAGCTCGGCATCCGACAGGTTGCCCGCCCCCGACTCCAGCAGTTTTTCCCGCGGGCGCTCCGCCGCAGGCCAATCCCTGATACTCATGACAATTCCCTCTGTCTTTCGGTTACTGCTCCCGGTTTGAGCCCTGTGCTACATTAGCCGCTCATTTTTACGCGACGAACCGGCCTGGGGAGGCGTCGTCGCCGCGTGCAATCACTGAGCAAAAGGCAAGCCTATGCAGCGGCTGTATCGGAAGCGCATCGTTCTCGGCGTCGGCGGCGGCATTGCCGCCTACAAGAGTGCCGAGCTGGTTCGCCGACTCCTGGAACACGGCGCCCAAGTGCGCGTCGTCATGACCCGTGGCGGGGCCGAATTCATCACCCCGCTGACCATGCAGGCCCTGTCCGGCCACCCGGTGCACATGGACCTATTGGACCCTGCTGCCGAAGCGGCGATGGGCCATATCGAGCTGGCCAAGTGGGCCGACCTGGTGCTGATTGCCCCAGCCACCGCCGACCTGCTCGCGCGCCTGGCCCAGGGTGTCGCCGATGACCTGCTGACCACCCTGGTGCTGGCCACCGATGCCACCGTGGCCGTGGCCCCGGCGATGAACCAGGCGATGTGGCGCGACCCGGCCACCCAGGCCAACCTTGAGCTGCTGCAAAGCCGTGATATCCAGGTGTTCGGCCCGGCTTCCGGTAGCCAGGCCTGTGGCGACGTCGGCCTGGGCCGCATGCTCGAAGCCACCGACCTGGCCTGGTGCGCCGCCGAGACTTTCAAGCGCGAGTCGCTGACCGGCAAGCACGTGTTGATCACTGCCGGCCCGACCCAGGAAAACATCGACCCGGTGCGCTACATCACCAACCACAGTTCGGGGAAAATGGGCTTTGCCCTGGCTGAAGCCGCCGTGGAAGCTGGCGCCAAGGTGACCCTGGTGACCGGCCCGGTGAACCTGCCGACACCCGACCGCGTCACCCGCATCGACGTGGTCAGCGCCCGCGACATGCTTGCCGCCTGTGAAGCCGCCATCCCCTGCGATGTGTTCATCGCCTCGGCAGCAGTCGCAGACTACCGCCCAGAAGTGGTAGCCCCGCAAAAACTCAAGAAAGACCCTACGACAGGTGACGGCCTGCTGCTGCAGATGGTCCGCAACCCGGACATTCTTGCCAGCATCTCCACCCGTCCTGACCGCCCGTTCAGCGTCGGCTTTGCCGCCGAGACCGAACACTTGCTCGATTACGCCGCGCGCAAGCTCAAGGACAAGAACCTCGACCTGATTGTCGCCAACGATGTGGCCAACCCCAGCATCGGCTTCAACAGCGAGGAGAACGCCTGCAGCGTCATCGACCGTCAACTTCACGCAACAGTTTTCGCGCAGACCAGCAAGGGCAAGATCGCCCGCCAGCTGGTAGCCTTCATTGCCGAACGTCTCAACCAGGTTTAATTTCGCATGCACGCTCTACAAGCCAAGATTCTCGATCCACGCATCGGCAGCGAGTTCCCGCTGCCGCAGTACGCCACCCCGGGTTCGGCCGGCCTTGACCTGCGCGCCATGCTCAAGCAAGACACCGTCCTCGAGCCAGGCCAGACCCTGCTGATCCCTACCGGCCTTTCGGTGTACATCGGCGATCCGGGCCTGGCGGCGCTGATCCTGCCGCGCTCGGGCCTTGGCCATAAACATGGCATCGTCCTCGGCAACCTGGTCGGCCTGATCGACTCCGACTACCAGGGCGAGCTGATGGTCTCGTGCTGGAACCGCGGCCAGACCCCATTCACCATCGCCATCGGCGAGCGCATTGCGCAACTGGTGCTGGTACCCGTGGTACAGGCGCACTTCGATATCGTCGAAACCTTCGACGAAAGCCAGCGTGGCGCTGGCGGCTTCGGTCATTCCGGTAGCCATTGAGGCGCTTCCAGCAGGTGCTGCCGGGGCTATTGATAGCCCTGGCTGGCCTGCTTGCGGGCGTACTACTGACTTGGCTCACCGCAGTACTGCCTGGCCAGCGTGAGCACCGCAACAACCTGGCTTACGCCCAGGCCGGTGCACTCGTATCGCGCCTGGACGCCTCGATCATTGCCGTCAGCAGCGAAGTGAACGCCCTGGCGAGAAGCCCGGCGGTACTGGCATTGGTTCAATCACCTGACCCAAAAAAGCTGCTCGGCGCATTCGCCCACCTCGACGGCCTGGTGGCGGCACAGTTGCTCAAACCTGGACAGGCCGCCTCGAGCCCACCCATGAGCGAGCCCGTGCTCGACATGGTCCGGCGCGCCGAGCGCGGCGTTCCACCTGCCCTTGGAGCCTATCCTGAGGCTGGACAGCAACGGGTTTTCAGCGTCACCGCACTGCGTGAGTCTGCTGACGCCCCCGTACAGGCCATTCTGGTGCTCACATTCGCGCTCTCACGCTTCACTGACCCACTGCAGCGCGATGCGGGTACGATTGGTCAGATGCGACTGACACAATTGGTGTTCAACGACCCGCCCGTCGAGCTTTTCAGCCACGGCCACAGCCAGGCGCCGGCATTGCACCAGTTGGGCACCGCCAACGCCACCTGGGCCTTGGGGTTTCAGCCCGGCCCCTTGATCGAGAACGCCTCGGCATACAGGTTCAACCCCTGGCTGCTGCTCGCCGCCTTTCTAGCGTTGTCCGGCCTGTTCGGCGGCTTTTGGTTAACCGCCAGACGCTCCCAGAATGGGGCCGTAAACATCAGCTGAATGTAGACAGAACAGACTTTACCGGCGAACTCTGTCGCGAAAATGCCGTCAAAGGCGGACATATTGACTCGCGCAGTGGCTGCCGCTGACGCTCTCAGCAACCCTTTTAGATTGGAGTTTCCCAGGTGACCAGCATGGAACGAGTGACCCCGAACCTTCCCGCCAGCATCTTCCGCGCCTACGATATCCGTGGCGTGGTCGGTGACACCCTGACCGCCGAAACCGCTTATTGGATCGGCCGCGCCATCGGCGCCCAGACGCTGGCCCAGGGTGAGCCGAACATCTCGGTCGGCCGCGACGGGCGCCTGTCGGGGCCAATGCTGGTCGAGCAACTGATCAAGGGCCTGGTCGAAGCCGGCTGCAAGGTCAGTGACGTCGGCCTGGTGCCGACCCCAGCCCTCTACTACGCCGCCAACGTACTGGCCGGCAAGTCCGGAGTGATGCTCACCGGCAGCCACAACCCGCCGAACTACAACGGCTTCAAGATCGTCATCGCTGGCGACACCCTGGCCAACGAGCAGATCCAGGCGCTGTTGATCCGCCTGCAAACCAACGACCTGAGCCGCGGCGAAGGCAGCGTCGAGAAAGTCGAAATCCTCGAGCGCTATTTCAAACAGATCACCGGCGATATCAAGCTGGCGAAGAAGCTCAAGGTGGTGGTGGACTGCGGCAACGGTGCGGCTGGCGTGATTGCCCCGCAGCTGATCGAAGCCCTGGGCTGCGAAATGATCCCGCTGTTCTGCGAGGTCGATGGCAACTTCCCCAACCACCACCCGGACCCGGGCAAGCCTGAGAACCTGGTCGACCTGATCGCCAAGGTCAAGGAAACCGGCGCCGACCTGGGCCTGGCCTTCGATGGCGATGGCGACCGCGTCGGCGTGGTCACCAACACCGGCAACATCGTCTACCCCGACCGCCTGCTGATGCTGTTCGCCCAGGACGTGCTGGAGCGCAATCCGGGCGCCGAGATCATCTTCGACGTCAAATGCACCCGCCGCCTGACCCCGCTGATCGAGCAGTACGGCGGCCGCGCGCTAATGTGGAAAACCGGTCACTCGTTGATCAAGAAGAAGATGAAACAGACCGGCGCCCTGCTCGCCGGTGAAATGAGCGGCCATATTTTCATCAAGGAACGCTGGTACGGTTTTGACGATGGTATTTACAGTGCCGCGCGCCTGCTGGAGATCCTCAGCAAGGCCAAAACCGATGCCGAACAGCTGTTCGCGGCGTTCCCGAACGATATTTCCACGCCGGAAATCAACATTGATGTGACCGACGAGGGTAAATTCAGCATCATTGATGCACTGCAACGCAACGCCGACTGGGGCAACGACGCCAACCTGACCACCATCGATGGTGTGCGGGTCGACTACCCACAAGGCTGGGGCCTGGTTCGCGCCTCCAACACCACACCGGTGCTGGTATTGCGCTTCGAGGCCGACACTGACGCCGAACTGCAGCGTATCCAAGAGGTATTCCGCGCCCAGCTAAAGCGCGTTGCCCCTGACCTGCAACCCGAGTTCTGACCGACTATCTGTTCCAACTGGAGCCCTGCATGACCCTCGATCGCGATGCCGCCACCCATGTCGCCCAGGTTTTGTCCGAAGCGCTGCCTTATATCCGCCGCTTTGTCGGCAAGACCCTGGTGATCAAATACGGCGGCAACGCGATGGAGAGCGAAGAGCTCAAAACCGGTTTTGCCCGCGACGTGGTGCTGATGAAAGCGGTCGGCATCAACCCGGTGGTCGTGCACGGTGGCGGCCCGCAGATCGGTGACCTGCTCAAGCGCCTGTCGATCGAAAGCCACTTCATCGACGGCATGCGCGTTACCGACGCGCAAACCATGGACGTGGTGGAGATGGTCCTCGGCGGCCAGGTCAACAAGGACATCGTCAACCTGATCAACCGTCATGGCGGCAGCGCCATCGGCCTGACCGGCAAGGATGCCGAGCTGATTCGCGCGAAGAAGCTCACCGTCAGCCGCCAGACGCCAGAGATGACCACTCCGGAAATCATCGACATCGGTCATGTGGGCGAAGTGGTCGGAGTGAACACCGACCTGCTCAACATGCTGGTCAAAGGTGACTTCATTCCGGTGATCGCGCCGATCGGCGTGGGCGCCAACGGCGAGTCGTACAACATCAACGCCGACCTGGTGGCCGGTAAGGTTGCCGAAGCACTGAAAGCTGAAAAGCTGATGCTGCTGACCAACATCGCCGGCCTGATGGACAAGCAAGGCACCGTGCTCACCGGCCTGACCACCGAGCAGGTCAACGAACTGATCGCCGACGGCACCATTTACGGCGGCATGCTGCCGAAGATCCGCTGCGCCCTTGAAGCGGTGCAAGGCGGGGTCAACAGCTCGCACATCATCGATGGCCGGGTGCCGAACGCGGTACTGCTGGAGATCTTCACCGACAGCGGCGTAGGCACCCTGATTACCAACCACAAGCCGCGCTAAGGCACAAAAAAGGCGACCCTCGGGTCGCCTTTTTGTTTGCCTCAGATACCGTACTGGGCCCGGTAGGCCTCGACGGCCGGCAAGTGCTGCTTGAGCGCCGGGTCGTCGGCGAGGAACTCCAGCACCTGGGTCAGCGAGACGATGCTCACCACCGGAATGCCGAAGTCGCGCTCCACTTCCTGGATCGCCGACAGCTCGCCGTTGCCGCGCTCCTGGCGGTTCAGCGCGATCAACACGCCAGCAGCCTTGGCTTGCTGGGCCTGGATGATCTGCATGACTTCGCGGATGGCGGTACCGGCAGTGATCACGTCGTCGATGATCAGCACATCGCCGGTCAGCGGTGCGCCGACCAGGCTGCCGCCTTCACCGTGGGCCTTGGCCTCTTTGCGGTTGAAGCACCACGGCAGGTCGAGGTCATGGTGCTCGGCCAGGGCCACGGCAGTGGCTGCCGCCAGGGGGATACCCTTGTAGGCCGGGCCGAACAGCACGTCGAACGGGATCTTGCTGTCGACGATTGCCGCAGCATAGAAACGCCCGAGCTGAGCCAGGGCCGAACCGCTGTTGAACAGGCCGGCGTTGAAGAAGTACGGGCTGGTGCGCCCGGACTTGAGGGTGAACTCACCGAAGCGCAGAACCCCGCGGTCGATGGCAAAACGAATGAAGTCGCGCTGATACGGCTGCATGAAGAGTCCCGGATACCACGGATTTAGCTAATTGAGTACAGCTCGGGTATCATACACGCACGAGATTTTTGGGGCCATTTATGCGGATCATCAGTGTGAACGTTAATGGCATTCAGGCTGCCGTTGAGCGTGGTTTGCTCAGCTGGCTACAAGCCCAGAATGCTGACGTCATCTGCCTTCAGGATACCCGCGCCTCGGCCTTTGAACTCGACGACCCAGCTTTCCAGCTCGATGGCTACTTCCTTTATGCCTGCGACGCAGAAGTTCCCGCCCAAGGCGGCGTGGCACTTTATTCGCGGTTGCAGCCCAAGGCAGTCATCAGCGGCCTGGGCTTCGAGACAGCCGACCGCTACGGACGTTACCTGCAGGCCGATTTCGACAAGGTAAGTATTGCAACCCTGTTGCTACCTTCGGGAATGAACGGCGATGAAGACTTGAACCAGAAGTTCAAGTTGATGGACGACTTCGCCAAGTACCTGGACAAGCAGCGGCGCAAGCGTCGCGAGTACATCTATTGCGGCTCGTTGTACGTGGCGCAGCAGAAGCTCGACGTCAAGAACTGGCGCGATGGCCAGCAGTCTCCAGGCTTCCTGGCGCCGGAACGCGCCTGGATGGACGAGATTGTCGGCAACATGGGCTATGTCGATGCCCTGCGCGAAGTCAGCCGTGAAGGTGACCAGTACAGCTGGTGGCCAGACAACGAGCAGGCCGAGATGCTCAACCTGGGCTGGCGCTTCGACTACCAGCTGCTGACCCCGGGCCTGCGCCGCTTCGTGCGCAGCGCACGCCTGCCACGCCAGCCGCGCTTCTCCCAGCACGCGCCGCTGATCGTGGATTACGACTGGACGCTGACCATCTAAGTCGTACAACCACAAAAAAACCGACTTCATGTCGGTTTTTTTGTGGCTTCAGCTTTTACCAGATCATTATTTGATCGGCCGCCAGGTCAGCGGGTAGCGATAGGGCTGGCCTTCGTTGGCCTTGACCCCGGCAATGATGGTCAGGATCAGCACCGCAATCATCAGCATGCCAAACAGCACGATACCGATCAGGACGAACATCAGCAGCCCGCAGATAACCCCGGCGATGAACACGGTGATCTGAAAGTTCAGCGCCTCCTTGCCCTGGGCATCGACGAACGGGTCGACGTCCTTCTTCCAGATCCACATCACCAGCGGCCCCAACAGGCTGCCGAAGGGGAAGACCAGGCCGAGCAAGGCAGCCAGGTGACAGAACATCGCCCATTGCCGGACTTCGGCGTTGGGAGTGGGCAACTGCAAGGGCTGCTCGGTCATGCTCTGCTCCTGGGCTTGGGTGTATCAGTCAGCCAGCGAGGCCTGCTGCAGTTCGAACAGGTCAACCATGCCTTTTTGCGCCAGTGCCAACATGGCGTTGAGCTCTTGCGGCTGGAATGGCGCGCCTTCGGCAGTGCCTTGTACTTCGATGAAGCCGCCTGCGCTGGTCATCACCACGTTCAGGTCGGTCTCGGCGGCCGAGTCTTCGAGGTAGTCCAGGTCGAGCACCGGCTCACCCTGGTACATGCCTACCGAGACGGCTGCGATCATGTGCTTGAGCGGGTCACCGCCCTTCAGGCCGCCGCGCTTCTTGACCACGCGCAGGGCATCAACCAGGGCAACCATGGCGCCGGTGATCGAAGCGGTGCGGGTGCCGCCGTCGGCCTGGATCACGTCGCAGTCGACGTACAGGGTGATGTCGCCCAGCTTGCTCATGTCCAGCGCAGCGCGCAGGGAGCGGCCAATCAGGCGCTGGATTTCGAGGGTGCGACCGCCTTGCTTGCCACGGCTGGCTTCGCGCTGGTTACGCTCGCCGGTAGAACGCGGCAGCATGCCGTATTCGGCCGTCAGCCAGCCCTGGCCCTGGCCTTTGAGGAAGCGCGGGACACCGTTCTCGACACTGACGGTACAGATGACTTTGGTGTCACCGAACTCGACCAGTACTGACCCCTCGGCGTGTTTGGTGTAGTTGCGGGTGATGCGGATCGAGCGGAGCTGATCGGCAGCGCGACCACTTGGACGTTTCATTTGGGATACCTGTACTGGACTTGAATCTGCCCAGCATTATAGAGCGCGCCGGGCGATGAGGACACGCCTATTGTCGCAGGCCCCGAAACAGACGGCCCAGGGCCGCAGGTCGGGTTTTTCCGGGAACCGCGTGAGGGTTTGTAACATCAGTTGATTGGGAGCCAGCGCCGCACTGCGCTACAATCCTGCGCCTTCAGCCGCTTGGCTTTCCTTCATCTTTTGCGCGAGGTACTTCCCATGGTGCACAGCATGACCGCTTTTGCTCGAGTCGAGCGCGCCGGTAGCCAGGGCACCCTGATCTGGGAACTGCGCTCAGTCAATCATCGTTACCTGGAGCCGCACCTGCGCCTGCCAGAAGCCTTCCGCGACCTCGAGGGCGCCGTGCGCGAAAGCCTGCGCCAGGGCCTGTCGCGCGGCAAGGTCGAATGCACCCTGCGCTTCAACGAAGAAAACAACGGCAAGGCCCTGCGGGTTGATCGCGAGCGCGCCGCGCAACTGGTTGCCGCCGCCGAGACAGTCGCCAGCCTGATCAAGCAGCCGGCGCCGCTCAACCCGCTCGAGGTTCTGGCCTGGCCCGGCGTGCTGGTGGCCGATGCCGCCGACCCGCAGGCGCTCAACAGCGAGGCCATGGCCCTGTTCGAAGAGGCCCTGAACGAGCTGAAGAACGGCCGCAACCGCGAAGGCGCAGAACTCGCGCGACTGATCAACGAGCGCCTGGACAACATGGCCAGCGAGGTCACCACCTTGCGCGCCCTGGTGCCGCAGATGCTCGCGGCGCAACGGCAGAAGATCCTCGACCGCTTCAGCGACATGCAGGCCGAGCTCGACCCGCAGCGCCTGGAGCAAGAGATGGTCATGCTCGCGCAAAAGAGCGACGTCGCCGAAGAACTCGACCGCTTGAGCACCCACGTCACCGAAGTGCGCCGGGTGCTCAAGTCCGGCGGTGCCGCCGGCCGGCGCCTGGACTTCCTGATGCAGGAGCTCAACCGCGAAGCCAATACCCTGGGCTCCAAAGCCTTCGACCCACGCAGCACCCAGTCCGCGGTCAACCTCAAGGTACTGATCGAGCAGATGCGTGAACAAGTACAGAACATTGAGTAAGGCCACCCCGACCATGAATCACAGCAGCGGCACCCTTTACATCGTTTCGGCCCCCTCCGGCGCCGGCAAGACCAGCCTGGTCAAAGCCCTGATCGATGCTGACAACAGCATCCAGGTGTCGGTCTCGCACACCACCCGGGCCATGCGCCCGGGCGAAGTGCACGGCGTGAACTATCACTTCGTCGAACACACCGAGTTCAAGCTGATGATCGAGCAAGGCGACTTCCTCGAACAGGCCGAAGTCTTCGGTAACTTCTACGGGACTTCGCGCAGCGCGCTGCAACAGGCGCTCGACCAGGGCCAGGACCTGATCCTCGAGATCGACTGGCAAGGCGCCCAGCAGGTGCGCACGCTGATGCCCGAGGCGCGCTCGATCTTCATCCTGCCGCCGACCCAGGAAGCCCTGCGCCAGCGCCTGACCAACCGCGGCCAGGACAGCGACGAGATCATCGAAGGACGGATGCGTGAAGCAGTGAGCGAGATGAGTCACTACGACGAGTATGACTTTGTCATCATCAACGATGACTTCGCCACGGCACTGGAAGACCTCAAGGCGGTGTTCCGCGCCAATCGCCTGCTGCAAGCCAACCAGCAGCAGCGTCATGGCCAGCTGCTCAAGCAATTGCTTGCCTGAGCAACCTGCCGCTCCAGCCGCTTAGCGGCGGCTGGAGACCGTGGCGTGACGATGCAGGGTCATGCCCAGGAAGAACGCCGGCGCACGCAGACGCGACAGCATCATCAGCACCAGGCCGAGTACGGTGATGATCATTGCGATCACGAACACCAGGCCCAACCCGCCCACATGCGAACCGCTGCCGAACGACGGCGAAGCGCTGTCGATGGCTGTCTGCAGGAAAATCACCGAAAGGATGCCACCGCCAAGCAGCGGGCACAGGCCGCGCATCAGGAAATGCCGCACGCTGTCGAACAGGCTGTGGCGGAAGTACCAGACGCAAGCATAGGCAGTCAGCGAATAGTAGAAGCAGATCATCATGCCCAGGGCGGTGATGGTGTCTGCCAGGACGTTTTCGCTCAAGGTACGCATGGTCACGTAGAACACACCTGCCGCCATGCCGGCGCAGATGGTGGCGTAGCGCGGGGTTTTCGAGCGCGGGCAGATGCTGGCGAAACGCTCGGGCACAGCGCCGTAGTAACCCATGGCCAGCAACGTGCGCGCCGGCGATACGAAAGTGGACTGCAGCGAGGCGGCAGTGCTGGCCAGCACCGCGATCGACATCAGGATAGCCAGCGGCCCCATGACCGGGCCGGCCAGGTGAGCGAAGACGTTTTCCTGGATGCGCGGGTTGTTCAGGCCCAGGCCAATGTCACCGATACCGGCGAATTGCAGGGTAGCGATTGCTGTGACCAGGTACAGGCCAAGAATCAGCAGCACCGTCAGGGTCGCCGCACGGCCAGGGGTATCACCGCTGCCGACCGATTCTTCACTGATGCTCAGGCACACGTCCCAGCCCCAGAAAATGAAAATCGACAGCGACAGGCCGGCGGTAAAGGCCGAGAACGACTCAACGCCGAAGGGGTTGAACCAGTCCAGGTCGAACGCCAGCGGTGGCGTCGCCGACGACTCGCCAAACGCCGCCATGGCAAAGCCCACCAGCACCACCAGCTGCAAGGCCACCAGGCCGTACTGCACGGTCATGGTCGTGGCGATGCCGCGACAGCAGATCCACACCGCCATGGCGATGAACACGCAACAGGTGACGACATTGATCAACAGGTTGTCGCTCAGCGCAGCCACCTCGTGGCTGCCGGTGATCTGCCCAAGGAATAGATAGAAGAAGTCGACGGCCACCCCGGCCAGGTTGGACAGCACGATGGTGGTTGCGGTAACCAGCCCCCAGCCGCCAATCCAGCCGATCATCGGGCCGAACGCCCGTGCCGACCAGGTAAAGGAAGTACCGCTGTCCGGCTCGGCCGCATTCAGTTCGCGGTAACCCAGGGCCACCAGCAGCATCGGCAGGAAGCCAACGATGAATACCGCCGGCAGATGAGCCCCGACTTCACGCACGGTCGGACCCAACGCACCAGTCAGGGTGTAGACCGGAGCGATGGTGGAAATGCCCAGCACGATGCTGGCCAGCAGTCCGAGCCGGCCCTTGGCCAGCCCCTTGGATCGCCCGCCCTCACCTGGGGACAGGCCTGCTTTGTGTTCACTCATGAGTAGTTGCCGCCAATATTGGTATTGTTTTTCAGGACGCCCCGCGGGGTGTCCGCTTTCACTCATTGAAACCTGTTGCGTGGTACTTCAAGCCCGGATCAACCGGCTGACCTCATAGGATCTTCTCCCGGATCCGCTCGCCCATGGCACGGGTCAGGCATGCCTCACGAAATGCCTGGAACAGGCGCAGCGAGACCGGGTTGTCGGCAAAACGGTACTCGGGGTGCCATTGCACGCCGACCACAAAGCCCGGGGCGTCTTGCATCGACACCGCTTCGATCAGCCCGTCGGGGGCCAATGCCTCGGCGCGCAAGCCGCCAGCCAGGCGATCGATACCCTGGCTGTGCAGCGAATTGACCATGAAGCTGTGCTCCATCCCCAGGCGTTCGAACAACCCGCCGGGCTGGACAGTGACCAGGTGACGGGGGCTGTACTGTTCTTCCAGCGGGGCGTCCTGCGGCTCGCGATGATCCAGGTAACCCGGCAGTTCCTGCACCCGCTGGTGCAGGGTGCCACCGAGGGCCACGTTGAGTTCCTGGAAACCACGGCAGATGCAGAACACCGGCACGCCGTCGGCAATCGCCGCCTGCAGCAGCGGCAGGGTCAGTCGATCGCGAAACACGTCGTGCTGGGTCCCTTCCACGCTGGGGGCGCCATTGTAATGATGCGGCTCGACATTTGAAGGCGAACCGGTAAAAAGAATGCCATCGAGCCGCTCCAGTACGCGGCGCGGGTCGCTGGGCTCGGCCCTGGCCGGGAGGATCAGGGGGATCCCGGCAAAGCCTGCGGCCTCGACATATTTGTCGCCCACGGTGTGCGACGAGTTCTTGCCCAGTTGCTGGCGGCAAGCGGAAACGCCAATCAAAGGCGGCATTGCTGCGGTAGTTTGCATGGGTTCACCCTCCCTTACAGCTTGATCCAGGTCGCCTTGAGTTCGGTGTATTTGTCGAAAGCGTGCAACGATTTGTCCCGGCCATTACCCGACTGCTTGAAGCCGCCAAACGGTGCGGTCATGTCGCCGCCGTCGTACTGGTTGACCCAGACACTGCCAGCACGTAGGGCGCGAGCGGTGTTGTGGGCACGGGAAATGTTGCTGGTCCACACCGCCGCCGCCAGGCCGAAGGGCGAGTCGTTGGCAATGTCGATGGCTTGTTCGGCGCTATCGAAGGTGATCACCGACAGCACCGGGCCGAAGATTTCTTCGCGGGCGATACGCATGGCATTGGTCACGCCATCGAAGATCGCTGGCTGCACGTAAACACCGCAGGTGTCTTCCAGCACCCGCTCGCCACCGGTGACCAGGGTGGCACCGTCAGCCTTGCCGGCTTCGATGTAACCGAGCACGGTGTCCAGTTGGGTGGTGTCGACCAGGGCCCCGACGCGGGTGTCCGGGTCCAGCGCATGGCCGGGCTTCCAGGCCTTGAGGGCCTCGACCACCATCGGCAGGAACTGGTCCTTGATCGAGCGTTCAACCAACAGGCGCGAACCGGCAATGCACACTTCGCCCTGGTTGAAAGCGATAGCGCTGGCCGCAGCTTCGGCGGCGGCCTGCAGGTCCGGGGCGTCGGCGAAGACGATATTCGGGCTCTTGCCACCGGCTTCGAGCCAGACGCGCTTCATGTTCGACTCGCCGGCGTAGACCATCAGCTGCTTGGCAATGCGGGTGGAACCGGTGAACACCAGGGTATCGACGTCCATGTGCAGGGCCAGGGCCTTGCCGACGGTGTGGCCGTAACCTGGCAGCACGTTAAGGACACCCGCCGGCAAACCGGCTTCGATCGCCAGTTGGGCGATACGAATGGCGGTCAGCGGCGATTTTTCGGACGGCTTGAGGATCACCGAGTTACCGGTGGCCAGGGCCGGGCCGAGTTTCCAGCAGGCCATCATCAGTGGAAAGTTCCACGGAACAATGGCCGCGACCACGCCGACCGGCGAGCGGGTGACCAAACCCAGCTGGTCGGACGGGGTCGCAGCAACTTCGTCGTAAATCTTGTCGATGGCTTCAGCGTTCCAGCGGATGGCGTTGGCCGCCGCCGGAATGTCAATACTCAGGGCATCGGCAATCGGCTTGCCCATGTCCAGGGTCTCGAGCAATGCCAGTTCTTCAGCATTGGCCAGAAGCAAATCTGCAAAAGCAATCAGCACCCGCTTGCGCTGGGCCGGCGCCTGGTTGGCCCAGACGCCACTGTCGAAACTGCGCCGGGCCGCAGCTACCGCGCGTTCGGCATCGGCGCTGTCACAGCTGGCGATCTGCGCCAGCTGGCGGCCGTCGACCGGGCTTGAACACTCGAAAGTCTCGCCGGACACACTGGCGCAGTACTGGCCGTCGATGAAGGCGCGGCCTTCGATGTTCAGGCCCTGGAAAAGCTGTTCCCAGTGTTGGCGTGGTGCTGTTGTCATTGTTGTTTTCTCCGGCGTCACACCGTGTGCAGGTACCAGTTGTATTCGAGGTCGGAAATCGACACCTCGAACTCGGCCATCTCGCTTTCCTTGCAGGCGACAAAAATATCGATGTAGTCGGGGCTGATGTACTTGTTCAGCACTTCACTGTCATCGAGCTCACGCAGCGCATCGCGCAGGTTGTTCGGCAGGCTCTGCTCCAACTGCTCGTAGGAGTTGCCCTCGATAGGCGCTCCCGGCTCGATCTGGTTGGTCAGGCCGTGGTGGATGCCGGCGAGAATGGCCGCCATCATCAGGTACGGGTTGGCATCGGCGCCGGCAACCCGGTGCTCGATACGCACGGCATCGCTGCTGCCGGTCGGCACGCGGACCGCTACGGTGCGGTTGTCCAGCCCCCAGCTCGGCGCGTTGGGCACGTAGAACTGGGCACCGAAACGCCGGTAGGAGTTGATGTTCGGGCACAGGAAGGCCATTGACGCCGGCATGGTCTCGAGCACACCACCAATGGCGTGGCGCAGGGTTTCGCTTTGCTCGGGGTCTTCGCTGGTGAAGATGTTCTTGCCGGTTTTTTTGTCCAGCAACGAGATATGCACGTGCAGGCCGTTGCCCGCCTGGCCCGGATAGGGCTTGGCCATGAAAGTGGAGTCCATTTCATGGTCGTAGGCGATGTTCTTGATCAGGCGCTTGAGCAACACCGCGTAGTCGCAGGCCTTCATCGGGTCGGCAACGTGGTGCAGGTTGACCTCGAACTGCGCCGGGGCGCTTTCCTTGACGATCGCATCCGCCGGGATGCCCTGCTCCTTGGCGGCTTCAAGCATGTCCTGCAGGCAATCGACGTATTCGTCGAGATCGTCGATCAGGTACACCTGGGTCGACTGCGGGCGCTTGCCGGAGATCGGCGAACGCGGCGGTTGCGGGCGGCCGTTGAGGTTGTCCTGGTCGATCAGGTAGAACTCAAGCTCAAACGCCGCGCAAATATCCAGGCCCAGCGCATCGAACTTCTCCACCACGCTGCGCAGCACTTCCCGCGGGTCGGCGAAGAATGGCGTTCCGTCCAGTTCGTGCATGGTCATCAGCAACTGCGCCGTCGGGCGCTTCTGCCACGGCTCGTAGGCCAAGGTACCGGGGATCGGGAAGCAGATGCGGTCGGCATCGCCGATGTCCAGGCCCAGGCCGGTGCTCTCGACGGTCGAGCCGTTGATGTCCAGGGCAAACAGCGAAGCCGGCAGGTTGATGCCTTTTTCGTAGACTTTAACCAGGCTTGCACGCTCGATGCGCTTGCCACGCACCACGCCGTTCATGTCTGCAATCAGCAGATCGACAAATTGCACCTCAGGGTGGGCCTGGAGAAATTCGCCCATCTCATCGAGAGGGATGGCGCACGGGGAGACCGACGTCATGGCTAGGCATCCTTTGATTTTTTATCGAACGACATGGAGGAGGTACTACTGCGCTATCGAGAGCGGCGATGGTTTCATTTGTTCTTTTTAAGTGGTCCCATCGTGGGGAACAGCTGAAAGCCGTGGGTTCGCACGGACGTTCCAGATTTTTCTGACAACGTCGCGACTTGATTCACGACTGCCGCCTCACTATAGAATGGCCCCCACGCAACAGACATTGGCATTTAGGCAAGTAAAGAGTGCATCCATGCAATATCAGATCAGCCACGCCGACCTTTCCCTGGTGCTTGCACTGGTCCGCGGCCGCTCCCTGGCCAAGGCCGCCGAGCTGCTGAAGGTCGATGTATCGACTGTTTTTCGTTCGATCCGGCGCATGGAAGCCGCCCTGGGTACCGCGTTGTTCGTCAAAAGCCGCAAAGGCTACATCCCCACCGGTACCGCCCAGGCCCTGGCCGAGCAGGCCGAACGCGCCGAGCAGGCACTGGATGCCGCGCGGGTGGCGCTGGAACTCGGTGAGCAGGTGGTCAGCGGCACGGTGCGCCTGACCTGCACCGACGCCGTGCTGCACAGCCTGCTGCTGCCAGCGCTGGCCGAGTTCATGCCGGCGTATCCGGCGCTGTCGCTGGAGCTGGCGACCTCCAACACCTTTGCCAACCTCAGCCGGCGCGATGCCGACCTGGCCCTGCGCCTGACCAACACCCCGCCGGAGCACCTGGTCGGGCGCTGCCTGGGATCGGCGTCCTATGTGGTGTGCGGCCGCGAAGAGTTTCGCGACAAGCTCAAGGACGCGCCGGCGGCGCTGCCGTGGATAGCCCCGGACGACACCATGCAGGACCACCCCACCGTGGTCTGGCGCAGCGAACACCTGCCCGGGGTCATGCCGCGCTACCGTTGCAGCAGCATCTCGGCGATTGCCCAGCTGGTAACCGCCGGCCTGGGCGTGGCGGCCCTGCCAGACTACATGGCCCATACCCTGCCCGGCGTCGAATCGCTGAGCGCTGCCCTGCCCGGCTGCGACACCGAAGTCTGGCTGCTGACCCGCCCCGATTGCCGCGCCTTGCGTTCAGTGCAGACGCTGTTCGACGAATTGACCCCGCGCCTGCGCGATGCCTTGGGTCGCCAGTGAAATCGTCCTCGCGGGGCAAGCCCGCTCCCACAGAACCTCTGTAGGAGCGAGCTTGCCCCGCGATGCTATTGAATTGAGCACGCATACAAGACAGTTGTGCTAGAGCCCTGCAAGTAGGTATCGTCGAGGTATCAAGGGCTCGAAATGAAATCAGCGCTTCCCTAAAGGCTGGTGATTTTTTAAACTATCGAGTCCGCTCGCCCTTTCGGGCTGAACTCCGCATTTGCTACTTGAGGAAGACCATGGCCCGCGTAACCGTTGAAGACTGCCTAGAACACGTGGCTAACCGTTTTGAGCTGGTCATGCTCTCCACCAAACGTGCCCGTCAACTGGCCACCGGCGGCAAAGAGCCGAAGCTGCCATGGGAAAACGACAAACCTACCGTCATGGCCCTGCGCGAAATCGCTGAAGGCATCTGCACTGATGAGTTCATGGCTGCAGAGTCGATCCAGACTCAAGTTGAGCCAATGTTCGCGTTCGGCGAGGGTGACGAGACCAACGAGGCGGTCTAAGCCCATGCCTGGTCGACGTAGTACGGCACCGGTCATCGTCCCTTGGCAAGAGGTAATCCCATGCCGAGCATAGACGCCCTCGCCGATCGCTTGTCGACCTACCTCGGCGCCGACCAGGTCAACCTGGTGCGCCGGGCGTATTTCTACGCCGAACAAGCCCACGACGGCCAGCGCCGTCGCAGCGGCGAAGCCTACGTCACGCACCCGCTGGCGGTGGCAAGCATCCTTGCCGACATGCACATGGACCATCAGAGCCTGATGGCCGCCATGCTTCATGACGTGATCGAAGACACCGGCATCGCCAAGGAAGCACTCAGCTCGCAATTTGGCGAAACCGTGGCCGAACTGGTTGACGGCGTCAGCAAGCTGACCCAGATGAACTTCGAGACCAAGGCCGAAGCCCAGGCGGAAAACTTCCAGAAAATGGCCATGGCCATGGCCCGGGATATCCGTGTGATCCTGGTCAAGCTGGCCGACCGCCTGCACAACATGCGCACCCTCGAAGTGCTGTCCGGCGAAAAGCGCCGGCGCATCGCCAAAGAAACCCTGGAAATCTACGCCCCCATCGCCAACCGCCTGGGCATGCACAGTGTGCGCGTAGAGTTCGAAGACCTCGGCTTCAAGGCCATGCACCCGATGCGCTCGGCGCGCATCTACCAGGCGGTCAAGCGCGCCCGCGGCAACCGCAAGGAAATCGTCAACAAGATCGAAGAGTCGCTGGCCCACTGCCTGGCGGTCGACGGTATCGAAGGCGAAGTCAGCGGCCGGCAGAAGCACCTCTATGGCATCTACAAGAAGATGCGCGGCAAACGCCGGGCCTTCAACGAGATCATGGACGTCTACGCGTTCCGCATCATCGTCGACAAGGTCGACACCTGCTACCGCGTGCTGGGCGCCGTGCACAACCTGTACAAGCCGCTGCCGGGGCGCTTCAAGGATTACATCGCGATCCCCAAGGCCAACGGCTACCAGTCGCTGCATACCACGCTGTTCGGCATGCACGGGGTCCCGATCGAGATCCAGATCCGCACCCGCGAAATGGAAGAGATGGCCAACAACGGCATCGCCGCCCACTGGCTGTACAAGTCCAGTGACGACGAGCAGCCCAAGGGCACCCATGCCCGGGCGCGCCAATGGGTCAAAGGCGTGCTGGAAATGCAGCAACGCGCGGGCAACTCCCTTGAATTCATCGAGAGCGTGAAGATCGACCTGTTCCCGGACGAGGTCTATGTGTTCACGCCCAAGGGCCGGATCATGGAGCTGCCCAAAGGCTCCACGGCGGTCGACTTCGCCTACGCGGTGCACACCGACGTCGGCAACAGCTGCATTGCCTGCCGCATCAACCGCCGCCTGGCGCCGCTGTCCGAACCGCTGCAGAGCGGCTCGACGGTCGAGATCGTCAGCGCCCCGGGGGCGCGACCGAACCCGGCCTGGCTCAATTTCGTGGTGACCGGCAAGGCCCGTACGCACATCCGCCATGCGCTCAAACTGCAGCGCCGCTCGGAATCCATCAGCCTCGGCGAACGCCTGCTGAACAAGGTTCTCAACGGCTTCGACAGCGCCCTGGACAAGATCCCCCAGGAGCGCATCCAGGCCATGCTCGGCGAATACCGCCTGGAGCTGATCGAAGACCTGCTCGAAGACATCGGCCTGGGCAACCGCATGGCCTACGTAGTGGCCCGCCGCCTGCTGTCCACCGAAGGCGAGCAACTGCCAAGCCCGGAAGGCCCGCTGGCCATTCGCGGCACCGAAGGCCTGGTGTTGAGCTACGCCAAATGCTGCACGCCGATCCCGGGCGACCCGATTGTCGGTCACCTGTCGGCGGGCAAAGGCATGGTGGTGCACCTGGAAAACTGCCGCAACATCAGCGAAATCCGCCACAACCCGGAAAAATGCATCCAGCTGTCCTGGGCCAAGGATGTCACCGGCGAATTTAACGTCGAGCTGCGCGTCGAGCTTGAGCACCAGCGCGGCCTGATCGCGCTGCTGGCCAGCAGCGTCAACGCCGCCGACGGCAATATCGAGAAAATCAGCATGGATGAACGCGATGGTCGCATCAGCGTGGTCCAACTGGTGGTCAGCGTGCACGACCGTGTGCACCTGGCACGCGTGATCAAGAAACTGCGCGCCCTGACCGGAGTGATCCGAATCACCCGCATGCGTGCGTAGCCCAATAACAGCAAGGAGTCATCATGACCAAGACCGTCATCACCAGTGACAAGGCCCCAGCCGCCATCGGCACCTATTCCCAGGCGATCAAGGCCGGCAACACGGTGTACATGTCCGGGCAGATCCCGCTGGACCCGAAAACCATGGAACTGGTCGAAGGCTTCGAAGCCCAGACCGTCCAGGTCTTCGAAAACCTCAAGGCCGTTGCTGAAGCCGCTGGCGGTTCGTTCAAGGACATCGTCAAGCTGAACATCTTCCTCACCGACCTCAGCCACTTCGCCAAGGTCAACGAGATCATGGGCAAGTACTTCGACCAGCCGTACCCGGCCCGCGCCGCCATTGGCGTTGCTGCCCTGCCGAAAGGCTCGCAGGTTGAAATGGATGCCATCCTGGTCATCGAGTAACACCCCCGAGGGCGCGCCGCCCGGTGCGCCCTCATCCCCCGCCCCTGCAAGGACCCCCGCCATGCGCTACGCGCTCGCCCTGTCGCTGCTCGCCACCCTGTTGAGCGGCTGCGCCAGCCACAGCCCGGAAGACCTCAACGGTACCTGGATCAACCAGAACGCCATCGACGCTGCCGCCAAAGGCTCCAACCTGCGCCAGGCCCTGCTCGCCAACGGCCCGAACCTTGAGTGGAAGGTCAACGTTGCCGCCAGCCAGGCCACCTTCAGCAATGGCTTTGAAGCGGGCGACGGCAAGCTCAAGGCGCTCAAAGATGGCCAGTGGGAAGTCGATTTTTACGGTAACTACGCCGAGACGCTGAGCCTGGACGGCGACGAACTGGTTCAAGCGGCCAGTGACGCCAACCCGCAGCAGAGCTTCCAGCGCGCCGAAACCCCGGCGCCCATTGATGCGCCAGCTGGCACCACCTTTGAAACCGAGCTGTACAAGGCTTACATGGGTGGCGACTGGAAGATTGTCGAGGGCCCGGGACAGGGTGCAGTGGCGCATTTTCGCGCCAACGGCAGCCTCGACGGCCTGCCCGGCCTGGATCGCTACGCGCTGTGCCTGGCTGGTGATTGCGCGGCCATGAGCGGCGAGCACGACAGCCTGTGGCTGGAACGCAACCAGCAGGGCAACCCGTGGATCTTCAAGCGTGACGGCAAACAGCTGGAAATCTTCCAGGCCGTCAACAAGGCCCAGGCCGACGAGATGCCCGATCTGCAACCTGGCCCTCGTCGCTGGCTGCTTGAGCGTCAATAAGGGTTAATTGCTACCGGCAAGGATGGCCGCATAGCCTTCCTTGTAGCTTGGGTACTGTGGCGCCCAGCCCAGTGCCCGGGCCCGGGCGTTGCTGCAGCGCTTGCTGCCGGCACGGCGCACCCGCTCCTGTTCCGACCACTGGGTAACGCCCATGTACTCGCGCAGCCAGGCAACTACGTCAAACAGCGGCGCCGGCGCGTCATCGACACCGATGTAGCAGTCGTCCACAGCCTTGCCTTGCTGATCGCTCTTGAGCAAGAACGCCAGCAGCCCGGCAGCATCTTCAGCGTGAATGCGGTTGCCGTACAGCGGCGGCTCTTCGGTTACTCGATAACCCTGGCGGACCTGGCTGAGCAGCCATTCGCGACCCGGGCCGTAGATGCCCGTAAGGCGCACGATGGTCGCCGGAATGCCGCTGGCCAGGGCCAGTTGCTCGGCTTCGAGCATGACCTTGCCCGAATAGCCTTCAGGCGCCACGGCAGCAGTTTCGTCAATCCACTCGCCGTCCTTTTGCGCATACACGCTGCTGCTCGAGACAAACAGCAGGCGCCGCGGCTTTTGCCCGCGCTCGGCCAGCCAGGCCAGCACGTTGCGCAGGCCCTCGACATAAGCGGCCTGGTAACCGGCTTCGTCATGCTGGCTCGCGGCAACGCTGTAGACCAGGTAATCCGGAGCGTCAACCGGCCAGTCGGCCGGGCAACGCGAGTCATTCAAGTCGGCAGCGATCGCCGTCACCCCCTCTGGCAATTGGCCAACACTGCGGCGCAAGCCGCTCACCGGCCAGCCAGAGGCCAGCAATTGCTTGGCCAGACGGCCACCAACATCGCCACAACCGACGATCAGAACTGAGGGCGCAGACATCCTGAAACTCCGCAAATCAAAGGCCCAGCCTATCCAAATAAATCGATAGGCGGCTAGCTATGATGGAAAAAAAGTAACTTTATTACTTCTGCTAACAAGAATTACTTGCAATAATGGCCACCCAATTTTGTTCTCGGCCTGTCTCGAGGCCTGGAAGGACAACCACCTCTTTCTTCTTCATCAGGTCAGGCCAGCATGACACGTATCCAACCTTCCGCTTCGCCAACCACGTCGCGCGCATGGCGCGCCGTTGCCGCGCTGATGCTCAGCCTGGTGATGGCACCCGCCGCCCTGGCCGATGAGCCGACCACCGCACCCGCCACTCCAGCCGCCGCCGTTGCACCGGCCGCACCGGGTGCCGAACAGGCTGCTGCGCCGACCGATCCGGCTGCCGCGCCTGCTGTTGCTCCGGTTGATGGCCAGGCCGCCAGCCCGGCTGACGAAAGCGTTGAAGCACTGGTTGAAGATACCAGCCTGGGCATGGCCCACGACCTGTCGCCATGGGGCATGTACAAGAACGCCGACATCGTGGTGAAGATCGTCATGATCGGCCTGGCCATCGCCTCGATCATTACCTGGACCATCTGGATCGCCAAAGGCTTCGAGCTGCTGGGCGCCAAGCGTCGCCTGCGTGGCGAGATCGCCGCCCTCAAGCGTGCCACCACCCTCAAGGAAGCCAGCGACAGCGCCAACAAAGAAGGCACCCTGGCCCACATCCTGGTCCACGATGCCCTGGATGAAATGCGCCTGTCGGCCAATACCCGCGAGAAAGAAGGCATCAAGGAGCGCGTCAGCTTCCGCCTTGAGCGCCTGGTAGCTGCCAGCGGCCGCAACATGAGCAGCGGCACCGGCGTCCTCGCCACCATCGGTTCCACCGCGCCGTTCGTCGGTCTGTTCGGTACCGTCTGGGGCATCATGAACAGCTTCATCGGCATCGCCAAGACCCAGACCACCAACCTCGCCGTGGTTGCCCCGGGTATCGCCGAAGCCCTGCTGGCCACCGCCCTGGGCCTGGTCGCAGCGATCCCTGCGGTGGTCATTTACAACGTCTTCGCCCGCTCCATTGCCGGTTACAAGGCGCAGGTGTCCGATGCCTCGGCCGAAGTCCTGCTGCTGGTCAGCCGCGACCTGGACCATCAGCCAGGCGATCGCGCCGCGGCACCTCACATGGTTAAAGTGGGCTAAGCCATGGGCCTGCATCTTAACGAAGGTGGCGACGACCTCGCCGAAAACCACGAAATCAACGTCACGCCGTTCATCGACGTCATGTTGGTCCTGCTGATCATCTTCATGGTGGCAGCGCCGCTGGCAACCGTCGACATCAAGGTCGACCTGCCCGCCTCGACCGCAAAACCGGCGCCGAGGCCCGAGAAGCCGGTGTTCCTCAGCGTCAAGGCTGACCAGAACCTGTACGTCGGTGACGAGCAGGTCCAGCGTGACCAGCTCGGCGCGATTCTCGACGCCAAGACCAAGGGCGACAAGGACACCACGATCTTCTTCCAGGCCGATAAAGGGGTGGATTACGGCGATCTGATGGAAGTCATGAACACGCTGCGCGCGGCCGGTTACCTGAAAGTCGGTCTGGTCGGCCTTGAGACGGCAGCCAAGAAATGATCAAGACGCGGCATAAGCTGGCGCGTTACAGCAGTAGTCTGGCGATTGTGCTGGGTATCCATGCCGTTGCCGTGTTGCTGACGCTCAATTGGTCGGTGCCCCAAGCGATCGAGTTGCCGCCTGCGGCAATGATGATCGAAATGGCCCCGATGCCCGAACCGGCCCCGCCACCTCCACCCAAGGTGGTCACCCCGCCACAGCCGCCAGCGCCGGTCGAAGAACCGCCGCTGCCGAAACTGGCCGAGGCGCCGAAACCGAAAATCGCCATTGCCAAGCAGGTCAAGCCAAAGGCCAAACCGCAGCCGCCCAAGCCCGAGAAAAAGCCTGAGCCGCCGCAGGAAAAGCCGGCCGACGAGGAAGTGGTCGATACACCGCCAACCACCGCACCGTCGCAGAAATCGGCGGCTCCGGCGCCGAGCATCGCCACCAACAGCAATGCCCTGCCGACCTGGCAGAGCGATCTGCTGCGACACCTGGCGAAGTACAAGCGCTACCCGGAAAACGCCCGGCGCATGCGTATGGAAGGCATCAACCGCCTGCGCTTCGTGGTCGATGGCGAGGGCAAGATCCTCTCCTACGCCCTGGCTGGTGGATCGGGCAGCGCGGCACTGGATCGGGCGACCCTGGAGATGATCCGTCGCGCGCAACCGGTGCCACCGCCGCCTAAAGAACTGCTCAACAACGGCAGCATTGAAGTGATCGCGCCTTTCGTCTACTCGCTGGACAAACGCTAACGCTTTGTTTCTGTCACAAACGAGCAAGTCTGATAACGTGCGTCTATCGATTGCAGCCGCTATGCTGGGGCCGCAACTTCATGGACGCACGTTATGACCCTCACAGAATTGCGCTACATCGTCACCCTCGCCCAGGAGCAGCACTTCGGCCACGCCGCCGAACGCTGCCACGTCAGCCAGCCGACCCTGTCGGTCGGCGTCAAGAAGCTTGAGGACGAGCTGGGTGTACTGATCTTCGAGCGCAGCAAAAGCGCGGTACGCCTGACCCCGGTCGGCGAAGGCATCGTTGCCCAGGCGCAAAAGGTACTCGAGCAGGCCCAGGGCATTCGCGAGCTGGCCCAGGCCGGCAAGAACCAGCTGACCGCCCCGCTGAAAGTCGGCGCGATCTACACCGTCGGCCCCTACCTGTTCCCGCACCTGATCCCGCAACTGCACCGGGTCGCCCCGCAGATGCCGTTGTACATCGAAGAGAACTTCACCCACATCCTGCGCGACAAGCTGCGCAATGGCGAGCTGGACGCAGTGATCATCGCCCTGCCGTTCAACGAAGCCGACGTACTGACCCTGCCGCTGTACGACGAGCCGTTCTACGTGCTGATGCCCAGCGAGCATCCATGGACCCAGAAAGAAACCATCGACGCCAGCCTGCTCAACGACAAGAGCCTGCTGCTGCTCGGTGAAGGCCACTGCTTCCGTGACCAGGTGCTCGAGGCGTGCCCGACCCTGGCCAAAGGCAGCGACGGCGCCAAGCACACCACGGTCGAGTCCAGCTCGCTGGAAACCATTCGCCACATGGTCGCTTCGGGCCTGGGCGTATCGATCCTGCCGCTGTCGGCAGTGCACAGCCACCATTACGCCCCGGGCGTGATCGAAGTGCGCCCGCTGAGCCCACCGGCGCCGTTTCGCACCGTGGCCATCGCCTGGCGCGCCAGCTTCCCGCGGCCCAAGGCCATCGAGATCCTCGCTGACTCGATCCGCCTGTGCTCGGTCGCCAAACCCGCCGCGAGCCAGTAGGAAAGCACCATGCCGGAGTTGTCCCAGGTCTCGGTGACCGCGCTCAAGGGAGTCGGCGAGGCCATGGCCGAAAAACTCGCCAAGGTCGGCCTGGAGAACCTCCAGGACGTGCTGTTCCACCTGCCGCTGCGCTATCAGGACCGCACCCGCGTGGTGCCCATCGGTGCCCTGCGCCCGGGCCAGGATGCAGTGATCGAAGGCGTGGTCAGTGGCACCGACGTGGTCATGGGCAAGCGCCGCAGCCTGCTGGTGCGCCTGGGCGACGGCAGCGGCGTTCTGAGCCTGCGCTTCTACCACTTCAGCAACGCGCAGAAGGAAGGCCTCAAGCGCGGCACCCACCTGCGCTGCTACGGTGAAGCGCGCCCGGGTGCTTCCGGGCTGGAAATCTACCACCCGGAATACCGCGCGCTGACCGGCGACGAGCCGGCCCCGGTGGAGCAGACCCTGACCCCGATCTACCCGACCACCGAAGGCCTGACCCAGCAGCGCCTGCGCCAGCTGTGCCAGCAGAGCCTGGCCCTGCTCGGCCCGCGCAGCCTGCCGGACTGGCTACCGGACGAACTGGCCCGGGATTACCAACTGGCGCCGCTGGACGATGCGATCCGCTACCTGCACCACCCACCGGCCGATGCCGACGTCGATGAGCTCGCCGAAGGCCACCATTGGGCCCAGCACCGCCTGGCGTTCGAAGAGCTGCTGACCCACCAGCTGTCCCAGCAGCGCCTGCGCGAAAGCCTGCGCGCCCAGCGTGCGCCGGTATTGCCCAAGGCCAGCCGCTTGCCCCAGCAGTACCTGGCCAACCTCGGCTTTGCACCAACCGGTGCCCAGCAACGCGTGGGCAACGAGATTGCCTACGACCTCAGCCAGCCGGAGCCGATGCTGCGCCTGGTGCAAGGCGATGTCGGCGCCGGCAAGACCGTGGTCGCTGCCCTCGCTGCCCTGCAAGCGCTGGAAGCCGGTTACCAGGTGGCGCTGATGGCACCCACTGAGATCCTCGCCGAGCAGCATTTCATCACCTTCAAGCGCTGGCTGGAGCCGCTGGGCATCGAAGTCGCCTGGCTGGCCGGCAAGCTCAAGGGCAAGGCACGCAGCAGCGCCCTGGAACAGATCGCCGCCGGCGCCCCGATGGTGGTCGGCACCCATGCCCTGTTCCAGGAAGAAGTGAAGTTCAAGAACCTGGCCCTGGCGATCATCGACGAACAGCACCGCTTCGGCGTGCAGCAGCGCCTGGCCCTGCGCCAGAAAGGCGTGGGCGGCCAACTGTGCCCGCACCAGCTGATCATGACCGCCACGCCGATCCCGCGCACCCTGGCCATGAGCGCCTATGCCGACCTGGACACCTCGATCCTCGACGAATTGCCGCCAGGCCGCACCCCGGTCAACACCGTGCTGGTAACCGACAGCCGGCGCTTCGAAGTGGTCGAGCGGGTGCGCGCGGCCTGCGCCGAAGGGCGCCAGACCTACTGGGTCTGCACCCTGATCGAAGAATCTGAAGAGCTCACCTGCCAGGCCGCCGAAACCACTTACGAGGAACTTAGCAGCGCCTTGGGCGAGTTGCGTGTCGGCCTGATTCACGGGCGCATGAAACCTGCGGAGAAAGCCGCGGTGATGGCCGAATTCAAGCAGGGCAATTTGCAGCTGCTGGTGGCAACCACGGTGATCGAGGTTGGTGTCGACGTGCCCAATGCCAGCCTGATGATCATCGAGAACCCCGAGCGTCTGGGCCTGGCCCAATTGCACCAGCTGCGCGGCCGGGTTGGCCGGGGCAGCGCGGTGAGCCATTGCGTGCTGCTGTATCACCCGCCGCTGTCGCAGATCGGCCGCGAACGCTTGGGGATCATGCGCGAGACCAACGACGGCTTCATCATCGCCGAGAAAGACCTGGAGCTGCGCGGCCCGGGTGAAATGCTCGGCACCCGCCAGACCGGCCTGCTGCAATTCAAGGTCGCCGACCTGATGCGCGACGCTGACCTGCTGCCCGCCGTGCGCGACGCCGCCCAGGCCCTGCTAGCCCGCTGGCCGTCACACGTCAGCCCCTTGCTGGAACGCTGGCTGCGCCACGGCCAGCAATACGGCCAAGTGTGACGCCCGTCCCAGATTGCGGCCAGCCCGGGGTTCAAGCTGGTTATACTCATGCGATTGAAAAAATTTTGGATACAGACCATGACTGAAGTTGCTCTGGACACCGCAACCCCCCACGCTCCGTCTGTTATCCGGTTGCTGCTCGACAAGCTCGGCATCGCCTACCGCGAAGTGACCGACCATCCGCAGCTGCCGGCCGCCGCCAAAGTGCAGGCCGTACTGCTGGACGACGAAGTCGGCGCGTTGATGGTGCTGTTCCCGCAAAACCAGTTGCTCGACCTCAGCCGCCTGACCGAGCTGACCGGCCGCAAGCTGGCTGCGGTACCGCTGGAGCGCCTGCGCCACATGCTGGAAAAGCACGGCCTGAAGATCCTCCCGGGGATTCCGGCGCTGACCAGCTCACCGTGCCTGTACGAAGAAAGCCTGCTGCGTCCCGAGCGCCTGCTGATTCACTCCGGTGAAGCCGGGTTGTTGCTGGAGATCGAGCGCGACGACTTCAAGAAGATGCTCAGCAAGGCCAGCGCCGGCAACTTCGGCGAACTGCTGACCAGCATCCGCCCAAATCTCGACCGCCCCCACGACGACCGCGAAGAAATTTCCCAGGCCGTCCAGGCATTCACCGCCCGGCGCATCCAGCAGCGCCTGGAAAGCACCATCGAGATCCCGCCGCTGGCGGAAACCGCGCAAAAAATCATCAAGCTGCGGGTCGACCCCAACGCCACCATCGATGACATCACCGGCGTGGTCGAAACCGACCCGGCCCTTGCTGCGCAAGTGGTCAGCTGGGCGGCTTCGCCCTACTACGCCTCACCGGGCAAGATCCGCTCGGTGGAAGACGCCATCGTTCGCGTACTCGGCTTTGACCTGGTGATCAACCTGGCCCTGGGCCTGGCGCTGGGCAAAACCCTGAGCTTGCCCAAGGACCACCCGCAACAGACCACGCCGTACTGGCAGCAATCGATCTACACCGCTGCGGTGATCGAGGGCCTGACCCGGGCCATGCCACGGGCCGAGCGCCCGGAATCGGGCCTGACCTACCTGGCCGGGCTGCTGCACAACTTCGGCTACCTGTTGCTGGCGCATGTGTTCCCGCCGCATTTCTCGCTGATCTGCCGGCACCTGGAGGTCAACCCGCACCTGTGCCACAGCTACGTCGAGCAACACCTGCTGGGCATCAGCCGCGAGCAGATCGGCGCCTGGCTGATGCGCTACTGGGACATGCCGGATGAGCTGTCCACCGCCCTGCGCTTCCAGCACGACCCGACCTATGCCGGCGACTGCGCCGCCTTCCCCAACCTGGTGTGCCTGGCGGTACGCCTGCTGCGCTCGCGCGGAATCGGCTCGGGGCCGCAGGAAAGCATCCCCGACGAGCTGCTCGAGCGTCTGAACCTGACCCGCGAAAAAGCCGAGGACGTGGTCAACAAGGTGCTGGAAGCCGAAGCCATGCTGCGTGAGCTGGCCTCGCAGTTCAGCCAGCACTGAGGCGTAAGCCTGACCTTGGCGGTCAGGCCTTCTTTTTCGGTTTCAGGTACTTCATCAGGCCCTGGAACCAGATCACCAGCGCCGGGTTGCCCTTGATCTGGATGCTTTTGTCCTGAATCCCCTGCATGAAGGCCAGTTGCTTGTTCTTGGCCTGCAGGGTGGCAAAACCGAACGCGGCATCCTTGAAGGCGATAGCGAAAGCTGGCGCAGGGTGAGTGCCGGATTTGCTGCTGATTCGCAGGTCCTTGACGATGAAATGGCGCGCCGCCTTGCCATCGAGGGTCTGCAGCTGGAACACCAGGTCCTTGTCGGCCAGTTGCTGCTGAAAGGCAGGGTTGTTGCGGCTGGCTTTGGCCATCAGCAGGCCCATGGCCCAAAGGAGAAAGCGAAACTTCATGTGCACGCCTCGGCTAAAAAGTGACTGGCGAAGCAGTTTATAGTCTCGCTACAAAAACGCCATAGTTCTCTACGCTTTACCCGATGATAGCCGCCGTTGGCCTTGTAACCGGGTTATTCACTGACGCCTGAACCTGCTCAACGCGTACAGAATCAACTGGTTCGCGCCGACAGCCGCCAGTGCCGTAGACAACCCCAACACGCTGCAAAACATTGCGCGCAGCGGATGCTGGGGCAACAGGTAGAGCAGGATTGCGGCAGGAATGGCCGCCGCCAGCAGCAACCGCCACTTGAGCCGCGGCACCAGCGCGATCGCCAGGTTCATCAACACCACGAAGTAGAAGATCAGGTACATGCCCATGCCAATCGCGACGCCGCGCGACATCAGCCCGCCGGCCATCTGCCGGTACATTGTCATGCCAGTGTTGTGCAGCCACAGGTAAGTGACAATGGCCAACAGGTGCACAACCAGAGCGATTGCCAGGCGGTAAGGGCGAGTTACAAGCATTTCTGTGTCTCGTCTTCGACCACGCCTTTGTCGCTCAGGCGCTTGATACCGTCCACGGCGCTGTCGCGGTAACCGCTGGCCTCCAGTGCCGCTTGCTGGTAGCAAGCCATGGCGCGGTCATTGTCCTGCTGGCCAAGCTTGCCTGCCTCGTAGGCAAAGCCAAGCTCCACCAGCCCCCGCGGCGACTCCAGCTTCGCCGATTGGCGCAAGGCTTGAAGCGCTTTGCCCGGGTCCTGGCAGACCCGGTCCTCGGCATACTCTTCGCCGTAGCAAACGAAGTGCGCCAGCATGGCCCCGGCGTCCCGTTCAGTGACCATAGCCGCCTCCAGGAGCTGCACGATGGTCGAGTCCGGCAGTCGTTCGGCATCCCCTGAAAAAATCAGGATGACCGCCTGGACTGCGGCCTCGTTGTTGCCCTTGGTAGCGGCACTGAGCAGACTGTTGAGGGCGGCGTTCATCAGTTGCCCAGGGTTGTCGTAGAGCCCTGCCCTGCCCAGATTCTCATAGAGCCTGGCGCGCTCGACATCCAGCTCGCCGGCAACCTTCTCCTGGCGCCCGGTAAAGAAGCCCGCCAGCGACCAGTCATCGATCCGCTGTAACACCCAGCATTGGCCGCGGGTAAAGGTATAGACCTTGAGCAGTTCGCCCTTGGTGTCGTGCAACACCACTTGCCGGCTACCCTCCTGCTCGACCACCAGCCCCAGCGCGGCACGCTTGGCCGGCTGTAGCAAGGCCAGCGACGGGCGCTGCTCCGGGGCCAGCTTGCGGATCGCCACACGCGGTTGCTTGCGACCGGGGTAGATCCGCTGCTCGATCAGCGGGTCAGCCACCAGCGACTGCTGCAGCGCTTCGCTCTGGGCAAAAGCGGCGAAAAAGGCGCCAAAATCGTTGTCGGAGCAGTCCGGCATGTCCGCCGGGGCACCAGCGCAGGTTGTCGCCCCGGCCAGCAGCAGGAACGAGCAGAACCACTGCCGCCACGTCGTCGCAAAGCCTTTCATGGTTTGCCTCTGTCGATCAGCTGTTGAGTGGGAGTACACCAGTAGTCACTGAAACCCAGCCAGTAACCCAGCACATCGCGGATAAAGCGCAGGGCGTTTTCCGGCTTGCGGCAATCGGCCTGCTCGTCGGCCACGTCATAGGGCGTATTGCTGATGAAGTAGTTGAGCCAATGGGGCTTCCAGTTGGGTATGGCGATCTCGATATGCCCATCAGCCTTGTACAAGCTGATCCAGACGATGCCGACAGTGCCGTCGTCTTCGTAATCGCGCATGTCCAAAGAGGTCTGCGAGAACAGCGGCGTGCGGTAAACCTGCTTTTGATTGCTGCGGTCAATGAAACGCAGGTAGGCCAGGTCATCGAAAGGCACCAGCCAGCCACCAACCGGCACATTCTCCATGAGATAACGGCCCGATTCGCTGACCACCCTGACTTCGCCTGGCCGATCGATCAATACCTGGATGTTGTGTCCCACCCAAAGTACCAATGCCCCAACCATCGCCAGGGCAAAATAGTGCCTACGTTTCAAGACCGATCCTTGTTGAATACATTCAGCCGGCCCAACCAGTGGGCAAGTATTATCGCCAGGAAAGTCAGACCACCGGCCAGCGGGCTGAAAAACATCGTTCGCACCGGGTGATCCGGCATCAGCCAGTAGATGATCAACGCCACCAGCGCGCCATTGATCATGAGTTTGTGCTTGAGCCTCGGCACGAAAACGATCACCAGGCTGAAGATCACCATCACATCGAACACCAGCCAGAAAATGGCGCCAGACGCCACGCCGCGGGCGGTGAAGCCGCCGTAGATCTGCTTGTAGTAATGAACCCCGATGTCGTTGAGCACCAGGAACAGGAAGCAAGCCAGCGCATGCACGGCCAGGGCGATCAGCCAGCGTTTGATCATCGGGAGTTTCCTTGCAAAGCCTGGCACCAGCTGCGCACATCGTTCCTGTCGAAGCCCGGGCAGTTGTTGTCGCGGGGGATATAGCGATAGGGGTGCGCGGCTTCGTAGGTGAAGTGGTAGTAGTTGTGCTTGTCCTGGCCGTACAGCCAGTACGACGAGGAGCCCTGGGAAATCTGGTAGGGCTCGAAGGTCAGCATTGAGGATTCGGCGGGGATGAAGTTGTCAGGCTCCATCCACAGCAGCAGCGCGTTCGAATACAACGGCGTGGTCACGCCTGGCAGCAGCAGGAGTACCAGCAACGCCAGGGCCAACCCTTTGCCTTTGCTCATGCCGGCGGCAGGTTCGCATAGTAGGAACCCACCAGTTCCATGACCACCACGGTGGTCAGGCAAATGAACGTCAGCAGGCGATGCCAGAGCTGGTCACGCCAGCGTCGGTGCAGGCTGGTGAGTATCAATATCAGGCAGACAAAGGCCAGGCTGCCGAACAGGTCGCTGTCGGCAACGCCCGCCAGGTAGTTGGGCAAGGTCAAGCCGTCATACATGGCGTTGCCCTGCGCTAGCGGTTAGTGCGAATCCTTCGGTCTTCATCACGGCCCTCCCTGGACACTTCCCCGTCCTTGCGACGGCGGCCGCGTATGCTAGCCAGATGCCAGGGCGGCGGCAATAAAAAACGGGCACCTTGTGCGGTGCCCGTTTTTCACTGCAATCGATCTGTGCGAGGCATCACGGATTGACGCTGTCCTTCAGGGATTTGCCTGGTTTGAAAGCAACAGTGTTGCTGGCCTTGATCTTGACCGGCTCGCCGGTTTGCGGGTTTTTGCCCGTGCGGGCACCGCGGTGGCGCTGCAGGAAGGTACCGAAGCCGACCAGGGTCACGCTGTCCTTGCGGTGCAGGGCGCCGGTGATTTCTTCGAGCACGGCGTTGAGCACGCGGTTGGCTTGCTCTTTGGTGAGATCAGCCTTTTCCGCAATGGCGGCGGCGAGTTCTGGTTTACGCATAGTGAAGCCTCTTTGACGGTTTTTTTGTTGTTATGCCGTGCTGCTCTTGAAGAACAGCGCCCAAGGCACCGCAGGCTCTAAACTGCGGCAGACGGAGTGAGAATGGCATGCCCTCAGGGGCCGCGCCAGTCTCTGGGCGGCCATTGTTGGGGCAAAGGCAGGGGGAATCCGACAGAACGCCGGTTATTTACGCCATCAGCGCCGGAAGTTGCCGATTTAGAGCCAGCTTGTCCATGACGGCGGTGCCGGTCAGGGCATAGCCCAGCAGTTGGCCGTCTGCGTCATGGCAGAGCACCTTGAGGTCGGCGCCCTGGCCTTCAACGCTCCACTGGCCCTCACGGCCATGGGGCACAGGCGACACCACCAGCGGGCAGGCCGGGGTTTTAACCGTAACCGGCATCGGCCCGTAGGCGACCGCTGTCGGGTTGCCGGCCAGGGTTTGCGCCAGCGCCCGGGCGCAACTCATCAACGGCATCACATACAGCAGATTGAGGCCATCGACTTCGGCGCAATCACCGAGGGCGAAGATGTTGGCGTGGGAGGTACGCAGCTGGCGATCAACCACTACGCCGCGATTGACCTGCAACCCCGCAGCCGAGGCCAGGTCGATGCGTGGGCGCAGGCCAACAGCCGAAACCACCAGGTCGCAAGCAATCACGCTGCCGTCGGACAAGTGCGCTTCCAGGCCCTGCTCCAGCCGCTGCAGGCGGGTCAGTACCGGGCCCAGGTGGAAGCGCACGCCCAGCTCTTGAAGGCCGGCCTGAACCGCAGCTGCCGCCATCGGGTGCAGCAAGGTCGGCATGACCTGCTCGCACGGCGCCACCAGCTCGACCTGATAGCCACCCAGGCTCATGTCGTTGGCGAACTCACAGCCGATCAGGCCGGCGCCGAGGATCAGCACCCGTTGCTTGCCAGCGGCGGCGGCGCGAAAACGCGCGTAGTCCTCGAGGTCGTTGATCGGGAAGATCAGCTCGCCCGCATCGCCTTCGACCGGCACCCGCACGGTTTCGGCGCCCCAGGCCAGGATCAGGTCGCGGTAGTGAACCTGCTCTTCACCGATCCACAGGCGTTTGTGGCCCGGGTCGATGCCGCTGATGCGGGTGTGGGTGCGCACCTCGGCCTTGAGCTGCTCGGCCATGGCGCCGGGTGCGGCCATGCTCAGGCCGTCGGCGTCCTTGTTCTTGGCGAAACCGGTGGAAAGCATCGGCTTGGAGTAGGAACGGCCGTCGTCGGCGGTAATCAGCAACAACGGCGTATCGCCGTCGAGCTTGCGAAACTCGCGAGCCAGGTTGTAACCCGCCAGACCTGTACCGACAATCACCACTGGAGCCGTCATGCGCTGCCTTCCTTGAAATCTGATTGAAATGTGATCAGTTGATTTCGATCATCTCGAAATCCATCTTGCCGACACCGCAGTCCGGGCACAGCCAGTCTTCGGGTACGTCTTCCCACCTGGTGCCTGGAGCGATGCCGTCGTCCGGCCAACCGTCAGCTTCGTTGTAGACCAGGCCACAGACAATACATTGCCACTTTTTCATAACGCACTTCCTCGAAAGACTCAGGCATTGGAGTGGCCGCTCTCGTGAAGATTACAGTGGCGGCCATCAAAGAAAGGGCTTTGTACTGGAGCCAGGTGCCAGCATGCAAGCCGGATCGGGCAATCATGCTAAGCTCGGCGTCTCTCTGGCCTGTTATTCGATACCGCCGTGCCGTACGAAACATTGCAAGCGCCCGCTGCACTCTGGCTGCAGCACCCTGACCTGGCAGACAGCACATCGCCCACGACTCGCGACTGGTTGTACGACCAGGGCTCCCTGACCCGCCGCCTGATTCAATTATCCGCCGATCACTTTTGCGTGACACCCCTTTGCGAGGGCTGGCAACGCCTGCGCGAAGACGAATGCCAGGCCCTTGACCTGCCGTTGGGCAGCGAAGGCTGGGTGCGCGAAGTGTACTTGCGCGGCCATGGCCAGCCCTGGGTGTTTGCCCGCAGCGTGGCCGCGCGCAGCTCGCTGGAAAGTGGCGGCCTGGACATGGAAGCGCTGGGCAGCCGCTCATTGGGCGAACTGCTGTTCTGCGAACAGGGCTTTGTCCGCCGGCCCATCGAGGTCTGCCACTATCCGCAGGCCTGGCTGCCGCTGGAGCAGTGCCATGCAGGCTTGTGGGGGCGCCGTTCGCGCTTTGATCGCGACGCCTTGAGCGTGCTGGTGGCCGAGGTGTTCTTGCCTACACTGTGGATTGCCGCCGACACCCCATCGGAGACCCGCTGATGTACCTGCAGTTGCTCAAGTCGTTCAATCGCCTGCACCCCCGGGCCTGGGACTTCATCCAGCTGAGCCGGATGGACCGTCCGATTGGCATCTACCTGCTGCTGTGGCCGACCCTTTCGGCCGTCTGGATTGCCGCCAAGGGCGCGCCGACCCTGGCCAACGTGCTGATATTCACCCTCGGCGTGGTGCTGATGCGCGCTGCCGGCTGCGCCATCAACGATTTCGCCGACCGCAAGGTCGATGGCCACGTCAAACGCACTGCCGACCGCCCGCTGGCCGCCGGACGGATCAACGCCCGCGAGGCGCTGACCCTGTTTGCGGTATTGGTCGGGGTGAGTTTCTTGCTGGTGCTGTGCACCAATGCCACCACGGTGTGGCTGTCGTTCGGCGCTGTGGCGCTGGCGGCCTGTTACCCGTTCATGAAGCGCTACACCTACTACCCGCAGGTGGTGCTGGGGGCGGCCTACTCCTGGGGCATCCCCATGGCCTTCACCGCCGCCACCGGCGAGCTGCCGGCCATCGCCTGGCTGCTGTACATCGCCAACCTGCTGTGGACCGTGGGCTACGACACGTACTACGCCATGGTCGACCGCGATGACGACCTGAAAATCGGGGTCAAATCCACCGCCATCCTGTTCGGTGAAGCCGATCGGGTGATCATCCTCACCTTGCAGGTATTGTCCCTGGGCTGCCTGTTGCTGGCCGGCAACCGCTTCGAGCTGGGCGGCTGGTTCCACCTGGGACTGGTGGCAGCCTTGCTGTGCTTTGCCTGGGAGTTCTGGTCGACCCGCAAGCTGGACCGCGAATCGTGCTTCAAGGCCTTCTTGCACAACCACTGGGCCGGGTTGCTGGTGTTTGTCGGCATCGTGCTGGATTACAGCTTCTGATTCATCGCGGGGCATGCCCGCTCCTGCACCTGTAGGAGCGGGCTTGCCCCGCGACTGAAGGCACTATTACTTGATCACGTGCCAGACGTCTTTCATGCCATCGCCGGTCATGTCACCGGCTTTCTTGTCCTTGATGAAGGTGTACACCGGCTTGCCTTTGTAGGCCCACTGCATCGAACCGTCATCGCGCTTGATTTGTGTCCAGCCCTCTTCAGCCATGTCGCCAGATTTGACCATAAGCGGCGGCCAGTTCTTGGCACACTCATTGTTGCACATGGACTTGCCGCCCGAATCCTTGTCAAAGGTGTAGAGCGTCATTCCAGCATGGTCGACCATCATACCGTTCTTCATCATGGCATGATGGGCCGACGCTATCCCTGGCAACGCCAGTGCCACTGCAGCGAAAAGCGTCATCCAGTTCAGCGTATGTCGTGTCATTGGATTCACCGTAATTCTCGGGAGAGGGAATTTAAGCCTAGCCCAGTAACAGAATGTTGCTGCAATGGCCCACGAGCTGTCACACGACTGCAATAATTCCGTTATCTAATGCGGGCCAAGACACCTTTAATGGAAGAGGTTTAAGCATGGTTGGCAGAAACATTCTGATCGTTGACGACGAAGCGCCAATTCGCGAGATGATCGCCGTTGCATTGGAAATGGCCGGCTATGACTGCCTGGAAGCCGAAAACTCCCAGCAGGCCCACGCCATCATCGTCGACCGCAAGCCGGACCTGATCCTGCTCGACTGGATGCTCCCGGGCACCTCCGGTATCGAACTGGCCCGCCGCCTCAAGCGCGACGAGCTGACCGGCGACATCCCGATCATCATGCTCACCGCCAAGGGTGAGGAAGACAACAAGATCCAGGGCCTGGAAGTCGGCGCCGACGACTACATCACCAAGCCTTTCTCGCCGCGCGAGCTGGTGGCCCGGCTCAAGGCCGTGCTGCGCCGCGCCGGCCCGAGCGATGGCGAAGCGCCGATCGAAGTCGGCGGCCTGCTGCTCGATCCAATCAGCCACCGAGTGACCATCGATGGCAAGCCGGCCGAAATGGGCCCGACCGAATACCGCCTGCTGCAATTCTTCATGACCCACCAGGAGCGCGCCTACACCCGTGGCCAACTGCTCGACCAGGTCTGGGGCGGCAACGTCTATGTCGAGGAACGCACCGTCGACGTGCATATCCGCCGCCTGCGCAAGGCGTTGGGCGATGCCTACGAAAATCTGGTACAAACCGTCCGCGGCACCGGTTACCGGTTCTCAACTAAAAGTTGAGAAAGCTGCAAGCTGTAAGCCCCAAGCTGCAAGAAAGAGCAAAAGCACACGCAGATCCGCTTCAACCTTGCAGCTTGTAGCTTGCAACGTGCAGCTGATCCGCTAAGGATCCCAATTGAACCAGAACTGGCATGGCACCCTGATTCGCCACATGCTGTTGCTGATCACCGTCTGCCTGCTGGCCGGCCTGATCAGCGGCTACTATGGCTGGAGCCTGGCCCTGGGCCTGGCGATCTACCTGGGCTGGACCCTCAAGCAACTGCTGCGCCTGCACGAATGGCTGCGCCTGCACAAACCCGATGAAGCACCGCCCGATGGCTATGGCCTGTGGGGCGAGGTGTTCGACAGCATCTACCATCTGCAACGCCGCGACCAGCGCGTGCGCGGGCGTCTGCAGGCGGTGATCGACCGGGTGCAGGAGTCCACCGCCGCCCTCAAGGATGCGGTGATCATGCTCGACAGCGATGGCAACCTGGAGTGGTGGAACCGCGCCGCGGAAACCCTGCTCGGCCTCAAGACCCCGCAGGACAGCGGCCAGCCAGTAACCAACCTGGTACGTCATCCACGCTTCAAGGAGTACTTCGAGCAGGAGAACTACCTCGAACCGCTGGAGATCCCCTCGCCGATCAACGACCGCATGCGCGTGCAACTGCACATCACCCGTTACGGCAACAACGAGCACCTGATGCTGGTACGCGATGTCACCCGCATCCATCAGCTGGAGCAGATGCGCAAGGATTTCGTCGCCAACGTCTCCCACGAACTGCGCACGCCGCTGACGGTGATCGCCGGCTACCTGGAAACCCTGCTCGATAACGTCGAAGAGGTGAACCCGCGCTGGGTTCGTGCCCTGCAGCAGATGCAGCAGCAAGGCGGGCGCATGCAAACGCTGCTCAACGACCTGCTGTTGCTGGCCAAGCTGGAAGCCACCGACTACCCCTCGGACAACCAGCCAGTAGCGGTCGAGAGCCTGCTGCAATCGATCAAGGGCGACGCCCAGGCATTGTCCGGGCAGCGTAACCAGCGCATCAGCCTGGAGGCGCAGCCGGGCATTCGCCTCAAGGGTAGCGAGGCGGAGCTGCGCAGCGCCTTCTCCAACCTGGTGTTCAATGCAGTCAAATACACCCAGGACGAAGGCCAGATCCGCATCCGCTGGTGGGCCGACGAGCAAGGCGCACACCTGAGCGTGCAGGACTCGGGCATCGGCATCGACCCCAAGCATCTGCCACGCCTGACCGAGCGCTTCTACCGCGTCGACTCCAGCCGTGCCTCCAATACCGGTGGCACCGGCCTGGGCCTGGCGATCGTCAAGCACGTGCTGCTGCGCCATCGCGCGCGCCTGGAAATCAGCAGCGTGCCAGGCCATGGCAGCACCTTTACCTGCCATTTCGCCCCGGTGCAGATAGCCTCGCGCCAGGCATCCTGAGCCGCCGCCCTTTAAATTTGCGCAGTCAGCCGCTACATTGGCTGACTCGCGCCAGCTCATGCTGGCATTGCTGTACTCCCTTTCTTAAAAGACGGACCCCGTAAAACTCCATCATGGACCCTTCCCCTGGTTTCAACCTCGCTGCACTTTTCGCCGATTTCGGCATGATTCTTTTTGCTCTGCTGCTGGTTCTGCTCAACGGCTTCTTTGTTGCCGCCGAGTTCGCCATGGTCAAATTGCGCTCGACCCGGGTCGAGTCGATTGCCGAGCAGCATGGCTGGCGCGGGCAGATCCTGCGCACCGTACACAGCCAGCTGGACGCCTACCTGTCCGCTTGCCAACTGGGCATCACCCTGGCCTCGCTGGGCCTGGGCTGGGTCGGTGAGCCGGCCTTCGCGCACCTGCTCGAACCCCTGCTGGCCGCCGTCGGCGTTGAATCGCCGGAAGTCATCAAGGGCATCTCGTTCTTCAGCGCCTTCTTCGTCATCTCCTACCTGCACATCGTTGTCGGTGAGCTGGCGCCCAAGTCCTGGGCGATCCGCAAGCCCGAGCTGCTGTCGCTGTGGACGGCGGTGCCGCTGTACCTGTTCTACTGGCTGATGTACCCGGCCATCTACCTGCTCAACGCCAGCGCCAACGCCATCTTGCGTATTGCTGGCCAGGGCGAGCCCGGGCCGCACCACGAACACCACTACAGCCGTGAAGAACTCAAGCTGATCCTGCACTCCAGCCGTGGCCAGGACCCTAGCGACCAAGGCATGCGGGTACTGGCCTCGGCGGTGGAAATGGGCGAGCTGGAAGTGGTCGACTGGGCTAACTCGCGGGAAGACATGGTCTGCCTCGATGCCAACGCGCCGCTCAAGGAAATCCTCGCGATGTTCCGTCGGCACAAGTTCAGTCGCTACCCGGTACTCGATGCCGAGCGCGGCGAATTCATCGGCCTGCTGCACATCAAGGACCTGCTGCTGGAGCTGGCCGATCTCGACCATATCCCCGAGTCGTTCAACCTGGCCGAGCTGACCCGGCCGCTGGAGCGCGTGTCGCGGCACATGCCGCTGGCGCACCTGCTCGAGCAGTTCCGCAAAGGCGGTGCGCACTTTGCGCTGGTCGAGGAAGCCGACGGCAAAGTCATCGGCTACCTGACCATGGAGGACGTGCTGGAAGTGCTGGTTGGCGACATCCAGGACGAACACCGCAAGGCCGAGCGCGGCATCCTCGCCTACCAGCCGGGCAAGCTGCTGGTACGCGGCGACACCCCGCTGTTCAAGGTCGAGCGCCTGCTTGGCGTGGATCTGGACCACATCGAGGCCGAAACCCTCGCCGGCCTGGTCTACGAGACCCTCAAGCGGGTTCCGGAAGAGGAAGAGCTCCTGGAAGTCGAAGGCCTGCGCATCATCATCAAAAAGATGAAGGGGCCGAAGATCGTCCTGGCCAAGGTGCTCAAGCTCGATTGAGCCGCCTCAGGGGTTGCCGGCGGTAAAGTTCGGCAGCCCGCCGACGGGCTGGTTGAACTGGTAGGGTATCGACTCCAGCGCCAGCCCGACGTTGCGCTGCACCACAAAGTGCAAGTGCGGGCCGCTGCTGTTGCCGGTATTGCCGGATTTTGCCAGCGGCGTGCCGTACACCACCCGCTGCCCTTCCCTGACCACCACTGAGCCGCGCATCAGGTGCAGGTACACGCCCATGGTGCCGTCTTCGTGAAGGATGCGCACAAAGTTGCCTGACGGATGACTGCCACGGCCGCTCTGGCTGTTTTCGGTCTTGATCACCATCCCTGCCCGTGCGGCGATGATCGGCGTGCCTTCAGGCATGGCGATGTCCATGGCATAACGGCCCTTGGGCCCGAAGTGGCTGTAGCGGCCATTGGGCCCCTGGGTCAGGCGAAAGGGCCCGCCGCGCCAGGGCAATGGGTAACGGAACGCCTGTTGACGCTGGCCCGGGTTGCCCAGGGCAAAATCGAACTTGCTCTTGTAGCTCACCGGCTTGCCGGGCTGGCGGGCACTGAGCAGCGTCAGCGCCACCGTGCTGCGCGCCGGCACCACCCGCCGCACCAAACGCGACGCCCCACCCTGGACATTGCCCAGGCGCTCCAGGCGCAGCTCTACCTCGACCGGCGCGTAGGTGTCGTTACGCGCACTGAAGCGCACGCCTGCGGCAAAGCGGTTGGCCTGCAACTGCACCTGGGTTTCCAGTTGCTCAACCATCCTGTCGCCAAAGACAAACGCCCGGCCGCCGGGAATCGGTCGATCGGAATAGGACACCACGCCGTAGGCGTCGGTACTTTTGTAAAGGGTCATGGCCAGCACAGGGCCGCAGGCCATGAGCAAGGCGCAGAACAGCAGCGTGCGTGCAGGCATGAGTAGTGGCTTTTTGACAGTGAGTGGTCTGTCGAAGCCTAGCAGCGGATTTTGGCGGGGGTATGGCGAGAGTGTTTCAGGGGTGTACCAGGAGACGAACGGTGCATTGATCGCCGGCAAGGCCGGCTCCTGTAGGCGCCGGCTTGCCCCGCGAAGAGGCCAGGCCAGTCAATACATCAGGTGTTGTCTGGATTGCGACCGCTGCGCGCTCGATCGCGGGGCAAGGCCCGCTCCCACAAGGCCTTCAGGCCCCTGGCACGAAGTGCTTCTGCGCCGAACCGCGGGCGATCAGGCGCGACAGGTAGTCGAGCTTCTGCGCATCCTGGTCAACGAACTTGAAGGTCAGTTGCAACCAGTCGCTGTCCGGTTTCGGCTCCAGCGCGGCAACCGCATGCAGGTAGCCGTTGAGGCGGGCGATCTCGGCGTTCTCGCCCTGCTCCAGGTCGAGTACCGCGCCTTCCAGAACCTGTGGCAGGGTTTCGCCACGACGCACCACCAGCAGCGCTTCCTTGAGGCTCAAGGCCTTGATCACACACGGCTGCACGCCGCTTGGCAGGCGCAGTTGGCCCTGGCCACGCCCTGCCGGCGCCGCAGCTGCAGGCTTGGGAGCGCTCACCAGGGGTTTGGCCGCGGCTACCGGGGCCACCGGGGCTGTCGGCTTGACCGTTTCGGCACGGCCGCCAGTCAGGGCGCTCAGCGAGTCGTTGGCAAACGCCGACGTCGCGCGGGTCGGCGCACTGGCCAGCAAGGTGTCGAGCTTGCCGACCTTGGTCAGGGCTTTTTTCACCTTGGTCAGCAGTTGCTCGTTGGTGAACGGCTTGCCGACGAAATCCGAGACCCCGGCCTGAATCGCCTGGACCACGTTCTCCTTGTCGCCACGGCTGGTCACCATGATGAACGGCAGGGTCTTCATCGACTCTTGCTGACGGCACCAGGTCAGCAGCTCAAGGCCGGACATTTCCGGCATTTCCCAGTCGCACAGGACCAGGTCGAAAGCCTCACGGCTCAGCAAGGTCTGGGCCTTGCGGCCGTTGACCGCATCTTCGATGACGATACCGGGGAAGTAGTTACGCAGGCACTTCTTGACCAGGTCGCGAATGAACGGCGCATCATCCACAACCAACACACTGACTTTACTCATCGCCACTCCTATTGAATCCCGACTAGCATAACGCTGACTGATGGCCATTTGCCAAACATTGGGTCACGCCGGGACTCGTTGTTTCGTTCGCGGCTGCCTCACCCGCAAACGAAAACGCCCGGCCAAGGCCGGGCGTTCATTCTCGGGCAGTCTTAGTTATCGTCAGATTTGCCCGGAACATTAGCCTTTTCGCCGCTGCGCTGAACCTCTTCCTGCATACGCTTGAGGCCCAGGTGACGGACGTCGGTACCGCGCACCAGGTAGATCACCAGCTCGGAGATGTTGCGCGCGTGGTCGCCGATACGCTCCAGCGAACGCAGCGCCCAGATCACGCTGAGAACGCGCGAGATCGAGCGTGGATCTTCCATCATGTAGGTGACCAGCTCGCGCAGCGCGGTCTTGTACTCGCGGTCGATGGTCTTGTCGTACTGGGCCACCGACAGCGCCAGGTCGGCGTCGAAACGGGCAAAGGCATCCAGGGCATCACGGACCATGTTGCGCACCTGGTCGCCGATGTGACGCACTTCAACGTAACCGCGAGGCGATTCACCTTCTTCGCACAGCTGGATGGCGCGACGGGCAATCTTGGTCGACTCGTCGCCGATGCGCTCCAGGTCAATTACCGACTTGGAAATGCTGATGATCAGGCGCAGGTCAGACGCCGCCGGCTGACGTCGGGCCAGAATGCGCACGCACTCTTCGTCGATGTTGCGCTCCATCTGGTTGATCTGCTCGTCGACTTCGCGCACCTGCTGGGCCAGGCCCGAGTCGGCCTCGATCAGCGCGGTAACCGCATCGTTGACCTGCTTCTCGACCAGGCCGCCCATCGCCAGGAGGTGGCTGCGAACCTCTTCGAGTTCGGCGTTGAACTGCTGGGAGATATGGTGGGTAAGGCTGTCTTTATCGATCATGCTTTCGCTCCGCGAAAAAGCTTCAAGTAGCAAGCTTCAAGCTTCAAGTTTGTTCGTGTCGTTCCCGGGCTTCACGCTCGCCACTTTCTTGCAGCTTGCGGCTTGAAGCTTGCAACTGCCGCTAGCCATACCGGCCGGTGATGTAGTCTTCGGTCTGCTTCTTCGCCGGATTGGTGAACAGCGTGTCGGTATCACCGAACTCCACCAGCTTGCCCATGTACATGAATGCGGTGTAGTCAGAGACCCGCGCCGCCTGCTGCATGTTATGGGTAACGATGACGATGGTGTACTTGGACTTGAGCTCGTAGATAAGCTCTTCGACCTTCAGCGTCGAGATCGGGTCGAGTGCCGAGCACGGCTCATCGAGCAGCAGTACTTCCGGCTCCACGGCAATGGTACGGGCAATCACCAGGCGCTGCTGCTGACCACCGGACAGGCCCAGCGCCGACTCGTGCAGGCGGTCCTTGACCTCCTCCCACAGCGCCGCACCCTTGAGCGCCCACTCCACGGCTTCGTCGAGCACGCGCTTCTTGTTGATGCCCTGGATACGCAGGCCGTAGACCACGTTCTCGTAAATGGTCTTGGGGAACGGATTGGGCTTCTGGAACACCATGCCAACCCGGCGGCGCAGTTCGGCGACGTCTTCGCCCTTGCGGTAGATGTTGTTGCCGTAAAGGTTGATCGCGCCGTCCACGCGGCAGCCGTCAACCAGGTCGTTCATGCGGTTGAAGGTGCGCAGCAAGGTCGATTTACCGCAGCCGGACGGGCCGATGAAAGCGGTCACACGCTGCTTGGGGATGTTCATGCTGACATCGAACAGCGCTTGCTTGTCGCCGTAGTACAGGCTCAGGCCCGGCACTTCGATGGCTACGGTTTCTTCAGCCAGGCGCAGGCTCTGTTTGTCGCGACCCAGGGCCGACATGTCTATACCGTGAGAATGGGTTTCATGTTGCATGATTTCACTCCGTTTGTAGCTGCAAGCTTCTAGCTGCAAGCTGCAAGTTTGAGCAAAAGCGGCGTGTAGCTTGCCGCTTATGGCTAATAGCTTTCAGTCAACTGTCCAGCGCCTTGTACTTCTCGCGCAGGTGGTTACGAATCCATACCGCCGAGAGGTTCAGGGTGGCGATTACCAGCACCAGCAGCAATGCCGTGGCGTACACCAGCGGCCGCGCGGCCTCGACGTTCGGGCTCTGGAAGCCGACGTCATAGATGTGGAAGCCCAGGTGCATGATCTTCTGGTCCAGGTGCAGGTACGGGTAATTGCCGTCCACCGGCAGCGACGGCGCCAGCTTCACCACACCTACCAGCATCAGCGGCGCCACTTCACCGGCGGCCCGGGCCACGGCGAGGATCATGCCGGTCATCATCGCCGGGCTGGCCATGGGCAGGACGATCTTCCACAGGGTCTCGGCCTTGGTTGCACCGAGCGCCAGCGAGCCTTCACGGACCGTACGCGGAATCCGCGCCAGGCCTTCTTCTGTGGCCACGATCACCACCGGCACCGCCAGCAGCGCCAGGGTCAGCGAAGCCCAGAGCAGCCCCGGGGTACCCAGGGTCGGCGCCGGCAGCGCTTCGGGGAAGAACAGCCGGTCGAGCGAGCCACCCAGCACATAGACGAAGAAGCCCAGGCCGAACACGCCGTAAACGATCGCCGGAACACCGGCGAGGTTGTTCACCGCAATACGGATCAGGCGGGTCACCGGGCCCTGACGCGCATATTCACGCAGGTACACCGCCGCCAGCACGCCGAACGGGGTGACGATCACGGCCATGATCAGGGTCATCATCACGGTACCGAAGATCGCCGGGAAGATCCCGCCTTCGGTGTTGGCCTCACGCGGGTCGTCGCTGAGGAATTCCCAGACCTTGGCAAAATACACGCCCAGCTTGGTGAAGATACCCATGCCGTTCGGCTGGTAGGCATGCACCACCTTGCTCAGGTTGATTTCCACCTCACGACCATTACCGTCCTTGGCCACCAGGCTGTCGCGGCCGAAGTCCTGGTGCAGGCCGCCCAGACGCTCTTCGATGGCCTTGTAGCGGTTGTTCAGCTCGGCGCGCTCGGCTTCGATATCGGCCTGGGCAGCGGCGTCCAGCTTGCCGTCCAGCTCCAGCTTGCGGGTCTGCAGGCGCAGACGCTCAAGACCGTAGTTGATCGCACCGATGTCCTTCTTCTCGAGCTTCTGCAGCTCGCCGGCCAGCTTGTCGGCACGCTTGAGGCGATCTTGCAGCTCGCGCCAGGCCGCCTGGCCTTCGGCGACGACCTTGCCGTTTTCCTTGACGCTGACCAGGTAGCCATAGAAGTTGCCCCACTCGCGGCGCTCCAGGGCGATCAGGTCGACCGGCTTGTGCTGGTCGGTCAGCCATTCGCCGACCACCCAGGTGAAGTCGCTACCGTTGAGGTCGCGGTTACCGACCTTGATCAGCTCGCGGGTCATGAACTCCGGGCCTTCATCAGGCACCGGCAGGCCGGCACCTTTCAAACGGGCACGGGGTACCTCTTCCTTCTGCACCACTTCGCCAACGACGATGTGGTTGGCCTGGCCAGGCACGTTGTAGCTGGCTTGCAGCAGGTCGGCCGGCCAGAAATGGCCCAGGCCGCGCACGGCGATCACGGCGAGCAGACCGATGGTCATGATCACCGCGATGGCGACCGCGCCACCGCTCATCCAGACGCCGGGGGCGCCGCTCTTGAACCAGCTTTTGAGGGAATCCTTTTTCACGGATCGCTACCTTTCTATCAAAGCGACGAGTATTTCTTGCGCAGACGCTGGCGAATCAGCTCGGCCAAGGTGTTCATCACGAAGGTGAACATCAGCAGCACCAGCGCGGCGAGGAACAGCACGCGGTAGTGACTGCCACCGACTTCCGACTCGGGCATCTCCACCGCAACGTTGGCCGCCAGGGTGCGCATACCTTCGAACAGGTTCATTTCCATGACCGGGGTGTTGCCGGTGGCCATCAGCACGATCATGGTTTCACCCACCGCGCGGCCCATGCCGATCATCAGCGCCGAGAAGATCCCCGGGCTTGCGGTCAGGATGACCACGCGGGTCAAGGTCTGCCATGGCGTGGCACCGAGTGCCAGCGAACCCAGGGTCAGGCTGCGCGGCACGCTGAACACGGCGTCTTCAGCGATCGAGTAGATGTTCGGGATCACCGCAAAACCCATGGCGATACCGACCACCAGGGCGTTGCGCTGGTCGTAGGTGATACCCAGGTCGTTGGTAATCCACAGGCGCATGTCGCCGTCGAAGAACCAGGTCTCGATGAACGGGCTCATGTACAGGGCGAACCAGCCGGTGAAGAGGATCACCGGGATCAGGATCGCCGCTTCCCAGCCATCCGGAACCCGCAGGCGCAGCGACTCGGGCAGGCGGCTCCAGGCGAAGCCGGCGACCAGGATGCCCAGCGGCATCAACAGGAACAGGCTGAACACACCCGGCAGGTGGCCTTCAAGGAACGGCGCCAGGAACAGGCCGGCGAAGAAGCCGAGAATCACCGTCGGCATCGCCTCCATCAGTTCGATCACCGGCTTGACCTTGCGGCGCATGCCCGGGGCCATGAAGTAGGCGGTGTAGATGGCGGCGGCAATGGCCAGCGGCGCAGCGAGGATCATCGCGTAGAACGCGGCCTTCAAGGTACCGAAGGTCAGCGGCGACAGGCTCAGCTTGGGTTCGAAGTCGGTGTTCGAGGCGGTCGACTGCCAGACATACTTGGGCTCGTCGTAGTTCTCGTACCAGACCTTGCTCCACAGCGCGCTCCAGGACACTTCCGGGTGCGGGTTCTTCAGGGTCAGCGGCAGCAGCTTGCCGCCTTCTTCGATGATGATGCGGTTGGCCCGTGGCGACAGCGCCAGAATGCCCGCGCCTTCAGCGGCCGGCTCGACCAGCAGGGTACGGTGCGCGGTGCTGTGGAACACGCCGAGCTTGCCGTCAGCGTCGAGGGCAACGAAGCCCTTGCGGCGCTCTTCGGCATCGATCTGCACCACCGGCGCCTTGCCCATCTGGAACTCGCGAATGCGCTTGAAGCGCTGCTCGCCATCCGGGTCGCGGGCCATGAACCACTGGGCCAGGCCGCCCTTGGAGTCACCGATGATCAGCGAGATACCACCCACCAGCTGAGTGCTGGCGGTGACTTCGGCATTGCCGTCGTCAAGCAGCTTGTAGCGGCCGTTGAGGCTCTTGTCGCGCAGGCTGAAAACGTCAGCCTGGGCACGACCGTTAATGACATACAACCACTGCTGGCGCGGGTCGATGAAAATGGCTTTGACCGCTTCGGTCATCTGCGGCAGCTCGATACGGCTCTGCTCGCTGGTGACTTCGCCGGTCATCATGTTCTCTTCGCGGCTCAGCGACACCACCTGCAGGTGCGCACCGGTGGAACCGGCCACCACCAGGGTCTCGCCATTGACGTTGAGGCTGACATGCTCCAGCGCCCGGCCCTGGTCATCCAGGGCGAAGGGCTCCTGGCCATAGGGGTAGTCGATGGCCGGAGTGATGGTTTTCTTGTTGTCCGGGTAGGTGATCTTGTAGCTATGACTGAACACCAGCGCCTGGCCATTGGACAGGCCCAGCACCACCAGCGGGTTACCCGGCTGATCGGCACCGATCGAGGTCACCTGGGTGCCAGCCGGCACCGGCAGTTCGACGCGCTTGAGCTCGGCACCGCTCTTGGTGTCGAAGAACAGCGCCTGGCCCTTGTCGGAAACCCGCATGCCGACCAGGTTCTGCTCTTCCAGGGCGATCATCAGCGGCTTGCCGGCGTCCTGCTGCAGCCAGGTCGGCTCCAGGGCCTTCTTGCTGGTCAGGGTAGCGCCCTGGAACAGCGGTACGACCACATAGGCCAGGTAGAAGAAGATCAGGGTAATGGCTGCCAGCACGGCAAGCCCGCCCACCAGTACATACCAGCGGGTCAGGCGATCCTTGAGCGCACGCATGCGCCGCTTGCGTTGCAGTTCGGGCGTATTGAAGTCAATCCGCACGGGGGGAGAATTTTGGGTCATGGTGGAGTTGGCCAGATCATTCATGCGCACACCCTAGCGGTCCCGTATGACAAAAACATGACAATGCAGTGACGCAAAAAAGCCCGCCGCGCAGATACCCCTGGCAGCGGACTCGCAATGAGTGGCGAGACCGGGACAAAACCCGCCCCCGCCGGTCCTTCAGTTACTTCTTCGCAACGTTGCCGTTGTGATTCAGGCCCAGGTCAGCCAGGGCTTTATCAACCACTTTGGCTGGCAGCGGGATGTAACCATCCTTCACCACCACTTGCTGGCCGGCTTGCGACAGCACCAGCTTGACGAACTCGGCTTCCAGCGGGGCCAGAGGCTTGTTCGGCGCCTTGTTGACGTAGACGTAGAGGAAGCGCGACAGCGGGTAGGTGCCGTTCAGGGCGTTGGCTTCGTTGTCTTCAACGAAGGCACCGCCTTCTTTCTTGGCCAGGGCTACAGTCTTGACGCTGGCGGTTTTGTAGCCGATGCCCGAGTAACCGATGCCGTTCAGCGAGCTGCTGATCGACTGCACGACCGAAGCCGAGCCAGGTTGTTCGTTGACGTTAGGCTTGAAGTCGCCTTTGCACAGGGCTTCTTCCTTGAAGTAGCCGTAGGTGCCGGACACCGAGTTACGGCCGAACAGCTGCACTGGCTTGTTGGCCAGGTCGCCGGTCACGCCCAGGTCACCCCAGGTTTTCACGTCGGCCTTGGCGCCGCACAGGCGGGTCGAAGAGAAGATTGCATCGACCTGGGCCATGGTCAGGCCTTTGATCGGGTTGTCCTTGTGTACGAATACGGCCAGGGCGTCGACGGCAACCGGGATGGCGGTTGGCTTGTAGCCGTACTTCTGTTCGAAGGCCTGCAGCTCGACGTCCTTCATCTTGCGGCTCATCGGGCCGAGGTTGGCGGTGCCTTCAGTCAGCGCGGGTGGCGCGGTGGAGGAGCCGGCAGCCTGAATCTGGATGTTGACGTTCGGATATTCCTTTTTGTAGGCCTCGGCCCACAGGGTCATGAGGTTGGCCAGGGTATCGGAACCGACGCTGGAGAGGTTGCCCGACACACCGGTGGTCTTGGTGTAGGTCGGAATAGCAGGGTCAACAGCGGCAACCGCATTGGCGGTGGCAACGCCAGCGGCGACGAAAGTCAGGGCCGCCATCAAACGCTTCAGTTTCATGCCTTGCTCCTAGCAGGAATTGGGGTGAGATGGATCGGGCCCAAGTATCTGCAGGCCGTATGACTACTCTATGAATCGAATGTGACAATTAGATGAAAGGCCATCACCGGCGAGCGGTGATGGCCTTTTCAAAATGTTGCGAGGTTTGATTTAGAGCGGTTTCAGCGCTTTTTCGCGGTCAGATAAATACCCACCAGCAGACCAATGGTGCAGATACCAGCAACGTAATAAGCCGGCGCCATCGGGCTGAACTTGAGCATCGCGGTGACGGCCATCGGCGTCAGGCCGCCGAAGATCGCGTAGGCCAGGTTGTAGGAAAACGACAGGCCACTGAACCGAACTACCGGCGGGAAGGCTTTAACCATGACATACGGCACGGCGCCGACGATGCCGACACACAAGCCGGTCAAGGCATACAACGGGAACAGCCACTCGGGGTGGGTAGGCAGCGTGTGATAGAAGGTCCAGGAGGTCACCAGCAGCGCCAGGCTGCCAACAATGAACACCCGCCCGGCGCCAAAACGGTCGGCCAGCGCGCCGGTGCCGATGCAACCGAGGCTGAGCAGGACGATAGCCAGGCTGTTGGCCTTCAGCGAATCGGTCGGACTGACCTGATAAAGGCTCTGCAGCAGCGCCGGGGTCATCAGGATCACCACGACAATGCCGGCCGACAGCAGCCAGGTCAGCAGCATCGACAGCACGATGGCGCCACGGTGGTCGCGCAATACCGCGCGCAGCGGCACTTCTTCGGCCAGCGCCTTGCGCGCCTGCATCTCGGCAAACACCGGGGTTTCGTGCAGCCAGCGGCGCAGATAGACCGCGAACAAGCCAAACACGCCGCCGAGCAGGAACGGAATACGCCAGGCGTAATCGGCCACTTCCTGCTGGCTGTAAACCGTGTTGATCAGCGTCGCCACCAGCGAACCGAGCAGAATCCCGGCAGTCAGCCCCGCCGTCAGCGTGCCGCAAGCGTACCCGGTGTTGCGCGCCGGCACGTGCTCGGAGACGAACACCCAGGCGCCCGGCACTTCACCGCCAATCGCCGCGCCCTGGATCACCCGCATCACCAGCAACAGGATCGGAGCCCACAGGCCGATCTGCGCATAGGTCGGCAGCAAGCCCATGATCAGGGTCGGCACCGCCATCATGAAAATGCTCAGAGTGAACATCTTCTTGCGCCCCAGCAGGTCGCCGAAGTGGGCCATGACGATGCCGCCCAGCGGCCGCGCCAGGTAGCCGGCGGCAAAGATGCCAAACGTTTGCATCAAACGCAGCCATTCAGGCATTTCGGCGGGAAAGAACAGCTTGCCGACCACCGTGGCGAAGAACACGAAGATGATGAAATCGTAGAACTCCAGCGCACCGCCCAAGGCGGAAAGCGACAAGGTCTTGTAGTCACTGCGGGTCAGCGGCCTCGAAGGCTGCGCGATACTGCCGGGCACGGAGGTCATAGGTCTCTCTTGTTTGGCATTTCTTATTGGGGGTGCAGGCCGCCTGGCACGCGGGTTTGGGCCTGGGCAGCCTGGAAAGATAGCAAATTGGCAGAAAAAGCACATAGCAGTACAAATTCAATACAAGTATTCATGACTGCATGGTCGTCGCTGCGCTTTCGGCTCTATATACTGGCCGCCTGTAGGAAAGGGTTGCGCCTTCTGAAGGATGTTGTGCGAAAACGCCGCTAGGTATGCTTAGTCGGTTTCGCAGAGTTTCCCTTCGCCGCCTGGCAAAGCGAAAGCAGCGTAGAATAGTTGTGCTGAATCGTTTTTCGAGGCGTCTGTCATAGCGCCAACCAACGAAGCGTCATGGGTCAGAGGCACCCCCGGCATGATTGAACTCGAACAAGAAGATCCTATCCCGCAAGGCGACCTGGCCTTGCAGATCACCGCATTGCCCCGTGAAACCAACGGTTTCGGCGATATCTTCGGCGGCTGGCTGGTCGCCCAGATGGACCTGGCCGGTACCGCCATGGCCAGTCGCGTTGCCGGTGGCCGGGTAGCTACCGTGGCCATCGATCGCATGGCATTCCTGGTGCCGGTGGCAGTCGGCGCGCAATTGTCCTTCTATACCCAGACCCTGGAAATCGGCCGCAGCTCGATCCAGATGATGGTCGAGGTGTGGAGCGACGACCCGCTGTCCAGCGAGTGGCGCAAGGTGACCGAAGCGGTATTCGTGTTCGTCGCCATCGACGGCAGCGGGCGCACCCGCTCGGTTCCTCCTCGTCGCTGAGACCGCTGCGCGGTAAACTCGAAGGTATGCAAGCGGTCCAAGGCCGTACGGCAAACCTACGAGATAAAGCGCATGTCCACACCCAAGGTCGAATCCGAAAAGCACGGCGAGCTCAATTGCTGGCGCATCACCAGCGACACGGCTGAATTGCTGGTCGCCCAGCAAGGCGCGCAGGTGCTCAGCTATCAGCGGCTCGGCGAGCCACCTTTGCTGTGGCTCAGCGAACAGGCCATCTTCAGGCAGGGCAAGTCCGTGCGCGCCGGGGTTCCGGTGTGCTGGCCCTGGTTTGGCATTTTCAAGCGCAACCCCGATGCCGTGCAGGCCATGTATCGCGCTGAAGACGGCCCGGCCCATGGCCTGGTGCGCGGTCGTGACTGGCAATTGCTGGGCATCGCCGTGAAGGACGGCAATGTAACAATCGAATTCACCCTGCCAGAGGCCAAAGGCGACCTGCCCGGCTGGCCACACATCGTTGAGCTCAAGCTGACCATCGTCATGGGCGAACAGCTGAGCATCACCCTCTCCAGCTATAACCTCGACAACGTCCCGGTCACCCTCAGCCAGGCGCTGCACAGCTACTTCGCGGTCAGCGATGTGCGCGAGGTCCAGGTCGAAGGTGTCGATGGTCTGAACTACATCGAAACCCTGGCCAACTGGGAGCAGCGCCAGCAGCAAGGCGCGCTGGGCTTTGCCGGTGAAACCGACCGCATTTATCTGCAGGCGCCCGAGCAACTGAGCATCGTCGACCCGGCCTGGAATCGTCGCGTGGTGATAACGGCCCAGGGTTCGCGTACGGCTGTGATCTGGAACCCCTGGACCGAGCGTGCCGCTGAGTTGCCGGACATGGCCGATGATGGCTGGCAGCGCATGCTCTGCATCGAGACCGCGAACGTGTGGGACGATGTGGTGACACTGGCGCCTGGGGCAACCCATTCGCTGAGTCTGAAAATCGATAGCGAACAGCTCTAGATCACTATCGCGGGGCAAGCCCGCTCCCACAGTATCCGGTGGGAGCAAGCTTGCCCCGCGATCATTCAAAGATCGGCGTCTTCCACCACCCGCACCTTGGCTGCATCCATTGCATAGGCCGCATCCGCCAGGTCATTGCTGACCGTCTCCACCTTCAACGTACCGTTGACCCACAGCGGCGTGTAGATATCGTCGAGCTTCAAGCCCTTGGGATAGCGCACCAGCACCAGCTGGTTCGGTGGTGGCGGCGGTACGTGGATGCAGGCGCCGGGGTAAGGCACCAGGAAGAACAACGTGCTGTTGCCCTTGGCGTCGGTTTCCAGCGGCACCGGATACCCGCCCAGGCGGATGTGCTTGCCATTCATGGCGGCCACGGTCTTGGTCGAATACATCACTGCCGGCAAGCCCTTGCTCTGCTTGAGGCCACCCTTTTCGCTGAAGGTGCCCATGGCTTCCGGGGAGTTGTGGTCGATTTCGGGCATCTGCTCGAGGGCTTTCTGGTCCGACTTGGGCATCAGCTCCAGCCAGTCGGTTTCCGGCAACTCAGCCCGGGCCAGGCCGCTCAGCAGCAACAGAGAAAGCAGTAATACACGGCGCATGAAAAAGCTCGGCAACGAAGGAATTCGGTGCCGAGCATTCTAGCCTGCCGTCAGCTCTTTTTGACGACCAGCCCGTAGATCACCAACAGGATAATCGCGCCCACCAGCGCGCCGAGGAAACCTGCACCCTCTCCAGCCTGATAGATGCCCAGCGCCTGGCCGCCGTAGGTCGCGGCGAGCGAACCGGCAATGCCCAGCAGAATGGTCATGATCCAGCCCATGCTGTCGTCGCCAGGCTTTAGAAAGCGTGCCAGCAGACCGACGATCAGGCCGATGAAGATGGTTCCGATGATACCCATGGCAATCCCTCTGAGTTGAATGGCGCATGCCAAAGCCTAGTCAGCGCTTTGGCATCCTGCCATCAGAGGGACAGCGGGGCGGGAAGGTTCCCTTCAGCCCTTGATCAGGGCTTCGACTTGCTGGATTTTTTGCTCCAGGGTCGTCAGGTCGTCGCAGCGCAGGGTGGCGTGGCCAACCTTGCGACCGACCTTGAAGGCCTTGCCGTAGTGGTGCAGGTGGCATTCGTCGATGGCGATCACCTGGTCGACTGCCGGCACTTCGCCGATGAAGTTGAGCATGGCGCTTTCGCCGACCTTGGCGGTCGAACCCAGCGGCAGGCCGGCAACGGCGCGCAGGTGGTTCTCAAACTGGCTGCACTCGGCGCCTTCGATGGTCCAGTGCCCGGAATTGTGCACCCGCGGGGCGATCTCGTTGGCTTTAAGGCCGCCATCGACTTCGAAGAACTCGAAGGCCAGCACACCGACGTAGTCGAGCTGCTTGAGCACGCGACCGGCGTAGTCTTCGGCCAGGCCCTGCAGCAGGTGGTCTTCGCTGGCCACCGACAAACGCAGGATGCCGTTCTCGTGGGTGTTGTGCACCAGCGGGTAGAAGCGGGTTTCGCCATCGCGTGCACGCACGGCGATCAGCGACACTTCGCCGGTGAACGGCACGAAGCCTTCGAGCAGGCACGGCACGCTGCCCAGTTCGGCGAAAGTACCCACAACATCTGCGGCAGTTCGCAGCACTTTCTGACCTTTGCCATCATAACCCAAGGTGCGGGTCTTGAGCACGGCAGGCAGGCCGATGCTGGCAACGGCGGCCTCCAGGTCCGCTTGCGACTGGATATCGGCGAAAGCCGGGGTGGGAATGCCCAGGTCCTTGAACATGCTCTTTTCGAACCAGCGATCGCGGGCGATACGCAGCGACTCGGCGCTCGGGTAGACCGGCACGAACTGCGAAAGGAAGGCCACGGTTTCTGCCGGGACGCTTTCGAACTCGAAGGTCACCAGGTCAACTTCGTCGGCCAACTGCCGCAGGTGGTCCTGGTCACCGTAATCGGCGCGCAGGTGCTCGCCCAGGGGCGCCGCGCAGGCGTCCGGAGCCGGGTCGAGGAAAGCGAAGTTCATGCCCAGCGGAGTACCTGCCAGGGCCAACATGCGGCCCAGCTGGCCGCCACCGATTACACCGATTTTCATGCTTTTGACCTCAAGCCTGGCGCGGATCTGGATTGTCCAGAACGTTGTCTGTCTGCTCAGCGCGGAACTGTTTGAGCACAGTGTGGAACTGCGGGTGCTTGGCGCCGAGGATGCTCGCCGAGAGCAGCGCGGCGTTGATCGCGCCAGCCTTGCCGATCGCCAGGGTGGCAACCGGAATGCCGGCCGGCATCTGCACGATCGACAGCAGCGAATCGACACCCGAGAGCATCGACGACTGCACCGGTACGCCCAGCACCGGCAGGTGGGTCTTGGCCGCGCACATGCCTGGCAGGTGGGCAGCGCCACCGGCGCCGGCGATGATCACCTCGATGCCACGGCCTTCGGCCTCTTCGGCATACTGGAACAGCAGGTCCGGGGTACGGTGGGCAGAGACCACCTTGACCTCGTAGGGAATGCCGAGTTTTTCCAGCATATCGGCGGTGTGGCTAAGGGTGGACCAATCGGACTTGGAGCCCATGATCACGCCAACCAGTGCACTCATCGTCGAGCCTCTTCTCTTGGGCGCCCGCAGGCGCGTCAAAAAACAACAAGCCACGCGGGGACAACCGGCGTGGCTTGTTATACGAATTAGGGCCGGGTGAAACCGACCGAAGGCCGCGCAGTATATCGCAAAGCGGTGCGCTTAATGCACTCCGACGACCAACTGTCGGCCTTATTTTTCGGGGCTTTGGCTGACTTTCGGGTCAAGCCGGCGTCGCCGGCCCACCCTCCAGCTTGCGCCACAGCAGGCGCACGTTGGCCTTGCGCACCAGGGCGCAGCGATACAGGCGGATTTCCAGCGGTACGTGCCACTGGCTACCGCCGCAAATCACCAGCTCACCGCGTTCAAGTTCGGCCCGCGCCGACAGCCTCGGCACCCAGGCGATGCCCAGGCCTTCGAGGGCCATGCTCTTGAGGCTGTCGGCCATCGCCGTTTCATAGACAGTGGTAAAGCGCAGGTTGCGCTGGCGCAGCAGCAGATTGACCGAACGCCCAAGGAACGCCCCGGCGCTATAGGCCAGTAGCGGCACGCTGCCCTCGCCTTCCAGGTCGAACAGCGGCTTGCCGTCGGCATCGGCGGCGCACACGGGCAGCATTTCAGTGTGACCCAGGTGCAACGAGGGGAAGATCTCCGCATCCATCTGCAAGGCGGCATCGGGGTCGTAGAACGCCAGCATCAGATCACAACCGCCTTCGCGCAGGGCATGCACAGCGTCGCCGACGTTGGTCGCGACCAAACGCGTGGCGATGTTCAGGCCGTCGTTGCGCAACTGCGCGATCCAGCGCGGAAAGAACCCCAGCGCCAGCGAGTGCGCCGCTGACACCTGGATCACCTCGCCCTGCCCGCCTTCCAGGTGATGCAGATGGCGCAGCACCTCGCCCAGCTGATCAACCACCGTACGCGCCGTCACCAAAAACAATTGCCCCGCCGCCGTCAGCTCGATCGGCGTGCGCGAGCGGTTGACCAGGGTCAGCCCCAATGCCGCTTCCAGGCTGCGAATGCGTCGGCTGAAGGCCGGCTGGGTGACAAAGCGGCGCTCGGCGGCCTGGGAAAAGCTGCGGGTGGCGGCCAGGGCACTGAAATCTTCCAGCCATTTGCTCTCAAGGTTCATGGGCTCTCCAGGCATGCACCAAAATTGAACACGCTCGATCGGCAGTTGGCGTCACATCAACCCGTATGCCGTTTGTGCATAGGTTAGCGTGCAACAGCATTGGCCGCAAAATCGGCGCGGGCCTAGGATTGGCGCCATTCCGGCATGTGCCGGGTCAAAATCGAGATGATATCCATCATGTCCGCTGCTGCATCGTTCCGTGTCGAAAAAGATCTGCTTGGCACCCTCGAAGTTCCTGCCGATGCCTACTACGGTATCCAGACTCTGCGTGCTGCCAACAACTTCCACCTCTCCGGCGTTCCGCTGTCGCACTACCCTAAACTGGTTGTGGCCCTGGCCATGGTCAAACAGGCTGCTGCTGACGCCAACCGCGAGCTGGGTCACCTGAGCGATGCCAAGCACGCTGCCATCAGCGAGGCTTGCGCCCGTCTGATCCGCGGCGACTACCACGAGCAGTTCGTGGTCGACATGATTCAAGGCGGTGCTGGTACTTCTACCAACATGAACGCCAACGAAGTCATCGCCAACATCGCGCTGGAGGCCATGGGCCACCAGAAAGGCGAGTACAAGTACCTGCACCCGAACAACGACGTGAACATGGCGCAGTCGACCAACGACGCCTACCCGACTGCGATCCGCCTGGGTCTGCTGCTGGGTCACGACGCCCTGCTGGCCAGCCTCGACAGCCTGATCCAGGCCTTCGCTGCCAAAGGCCAGGAATTCGACCACGTACTGAAGATGGGCCGTACCCAGCTGCAGGACGCCGTGCCGATGACCCTGGGCCAGGAATTCCGCGCCTTCGCCACCACCATGACCGAAGACCTCAACCGTCTGCGTTCGCTGGCGCCAGAGCTGCTGACTGAAATCAACCTGGGTGGTACCGCCATCGGTACCGGCATCAACGCCGACCCTGGCTACCAGCTCTTGGCCGTTCAGCGCCTGGCCACCATCAGCGGCCAGCCGCTGGTCCCGGCTGCCGACCTGATCGAAGCCACCTCGGACATGGGCGCCTTCGTCCTGTTCTCGGGCATGCTCAAGCGCACCGCGGTCAAGCTGTCGAAGATCTGCAACGACCTGCGCCTGCTGTCCAGCGGCCCACGTACCGGCATCAACGAAATCAACCTGCCAGCGCGTCAGCCAGGCAGCTCGATCATGCCAGGCAAGGTCAACCCGGTAATCCCGGAAGCGGTCAACCAGGTGGCCTTCGCCATCATGGGTAACGACCTGGCCCTGACCGTCGCCGCCGAAGGTGGCCAGCTGCAGCTGAACGTCATGGAGCCGCTGATCGCCTACAAGATCTTCGACTCGATCCGCCTGCTGCAACGCGCCATGGACATGCTGCGCGAGCACTGCATCGTCGGCATCACCGCCAACGAACAGCGCTGCCGTGAACTGGTCGAGCACTCGATCGGCCTGGTCACCGCCCTGAACCCGTACATCGGCTACGAAAACGCCACCCGTATCGCTGCCATCGCCCTGGAAAGCGGCCGTGGCGTGCTGGAACTGGTCCGCGAGGAAGGCCTGCTGGACGAAGAGATGCTCAACGACATCCTGCGTCCGGAAAACATGATTGCTCCGCGTCTGGTGCCGCTCAAGGCGTAACCGATGCTGTAACACGCTCACCAGGTCGAGGGACTAGACACCTCTCACCTTTTGAGGGCCCAGGGATCATTCCCCGGGCCCTTTTTTTATGCCCTTTCAGATGGCATATCCGCCACGCCAAGGCAGACGCGCGGCGCTCGCATCGGTATAGTGCCCGCCCTCTTGCGTGCCAGCACCCTGGCGCTACACGCAGCAAAGTCATCAAAAGCGAGGAACACTCCATGCTTGAAGTCATCAACGACTTCCTCTCGGGCAAGGTACTGATCGTGCTCATTGTCGGTCTGGGCAGTTACTTCACGATCCGCTCGCGTTTCGTTCAGTTGCGGTACTTCACCCACATGTTCGCGGTGTTTCGCGACAGCCTGCGCAGCAGCAGCGAGCAACTGAGCTCGTTCCAGGCGCTGATGCTCAGCCTGGCCGGCCGGGTCGGTGCCGGTAACATTGCCGGGGTCGGTATCGCCGTGACCCTTGGCGGCCCCGGTGCGGTGTTCTGGATGTGGGTGACCGCGCTGGTCGGCATGTCCAGCAGCTTCATCGAATGCACCCCCGGCCAGCTGTACAAGCGTTGCGACAGCGAAGGCCAGTACCGCGGCGGCCCGTCGTATTACATCGAGCACGGCCTGGGCAAACGCTGGCTGGGCATGGTCATGGCCTTCCTGCTGCTGGTGACCTTCGGTTTCGCCTTCAACGGCCTGCAAGCCCACGCCGTGACCCACTCGCTGAACAACGCCTTCCAGTTCGACACCACCTACACCGGCATCGCCCTGGCGGTGCTGCTGGGCCTGGTGTTCATCGGCGGTATCAAGCGCATCGCCGCCGTCGCCGACCTGCTGGTACCGGTCAAGACCCTGGCCTACATCGCCGTGACCCTGTACGTGATCGTGCTGCAGTTCGACCAGGTGCCGGACATGCTGATGACCATCGTCAAGAGCGCCTTCGGCCTCGATCAGGCCTTCGGTGGCCTGGTTGGCAGCGCCATCATCATGGGCGTCAAACGTGGCGTGTTCGCCAACGAAGCCGGCCTTGGCAGCGCACCCAACGTCGCCGCCGTGGCCGAAGTCGACCACCCGATTGCCCAGGGCGTGGTCCAGGCGTTCTCGGTGTTCCTCGACACCTTCATTATCTGCACCTGCACCGCCTTGCTGATCCTGCTGTCGGGCTTCTACACCCCGGGCTTCGAAGGCGACGGCATTGCCCTGACCCAGAACTCGCTGGCGGCGGTGGTCGGTGACTGGGGGCGGATCTTCATCAGCGTCGCCCTGGCGCTGTTTGTGTTCACCTCGATCCTCTACAACTACTACCTGGGCGAGAGCAACCTGCGCTTTCTGGTCGGCGACAACCGCAAAGCCCTGATCGGCTACCGCGCCCTGGTGTTGCTGCTGATCTTCTGGGGCGCGGTGCAGAACCTGGGCACGGTGTTCGCGTTCGCCGACATCACCATGACCTGCCTGGCCTTCGTCAACCTGATCGCCCTGGCCCTGCTGTTCAAGGTGGCCATGCGCGTACTGCGCGATTACGACGACCAGCGCGCAGCCGGGATAAAAACGCCGGTGTTCGATTCGGCCAAGTTCGCCGACCTCGACCTGGACACCAACGCCTGGCCTGCCAAGGTCGAAGACACCAAGCGCTGACAGCCAGCCCGGTGTTCGCGTACTGTGGTCGGCTTAACCCAAGCCGACCACGGAGACAGGCGAATGGCAATTGCGCAACCGGCCCGCAACATCATGGTGCTGTACACCGGCGGCACCATCGGCATGCAAGCCAGCGCCAACGGCCTGGCTCCGGCGTCCGGCTTCGAACAGCGGATGCGCGCGCAACTGGCCGGCCAGGCCGGCATTCCCACCTGGCAGTTCCGTGAACTGCTGCCGCTGATCGACAGCGCCAACATGACCCCGCAGTACTGGCAGCGCCTGCGTGCGGCGATCATCGACGCCGTCGACAGCCAAGGTTGCGATGCCGTGCTGGTATTGCATGGCACCGATACCCTGGCCTACAGCGCCGCCGCCATGAGCTTCCAGCTGCTGGGCTTGCAGGCCCCAGTGCTGTTCACCGGCTCGATGCTGCCGGCCGGGGTCGCCGACAGCGATGCCTGGGAGAACCTCACCGGCGCATTACAAGCCCTGGCCACCGGCGTCGCGCCGGGTGTGCAGCTGTATTTTCACGGAGAGTTGCTAGCCCCGCACCGTACCGCCAAGGTCCGCAGCTTTGGCCGGCATCCGTTCGTTACCCTCAAGCGCTTTGCCGGCGCTGACGCAACGATGCCCGGGCCTGCAGCGCTCGATTATCGCCAGCCCAAGCAAGTCGCCAATGTCGCCGTGCTGCCTCTGGTGCCGGGGATCGGCGCGCCAATGGTGCAGGCCGCGCTCGCCAGCGGTGCCCAGGGCTTGATCCTGGAATGCTTTGGCAGTGGCACCGGCCCCTCCGACAACCCCGACTTTCTCGCCGCTCTGGGCGAGGCTCAGGCAAGCGGTGTGGTCGTGGTCGCCATCACCCAGTGCCATGAAGGCGGGGTCGAACTGGATGTCTATGAGGCCGGCAGCCGCTTGCGTCAGGCCGGCGTGCTGTCGGGTGGCGGCATGACCCGCGAAGCGTTGCTTGGCAAGTTGCAGTTGCTGCTGGGCAGCGGCTTGCCGGTTGGCGAGGTAAGGCACCTGGTGGAGCAGGACCTTTGCGGGGAATTGCTGTAAGCGGCTCAAGGCATACAAATTGCTCGATTTGCTCGGCCAACCTGTCGAAAGAAGCCGAGCATGCTCCATTCACACCTCACCACCCTCAACGCTGTGTCGCTGGTTCTGCAAGCCTTTCAAGGCCAGGGCCCCGGCGCTGAAGCGCTGCTGGCCGGCAGCGGCATCAGCCCGGCAGACCTGGGCCGCGCCGACTCGCGCATCACCACCCGCCAAGAGATGCTGGTGTGTGCCAATGCGGTGGCCCGACGCCGCGAAGTAGGCCTGGAGCTGGGCCGGCGCATGCATGTTTCCTGCTACGGCATGCTCGGTTACGCCCTGCTCTCCAGTGCCACCTTAGGTGACGCTTTGCGCCTGGCGATGCAGTACCCGGCGCTACTGGGAACACTTTTTCAGCTGCGTCTGGTCGAGGATGGCGAGCGGGTCTGGTTCAGCGCCAGCGATTATCGCGAAGACCCGCAATTGGCTGCATTCAACGCCGAGTTCTGTCTGACCTCGCTGAAAGTCATCTGCGACGACCTGCTTGGCCAGCCATTGCCGCTGACGGCTGCACGCTTCGCCCACCCAATGCCGGATTACCATGCACTGTACGGCGACAGCTTTGCCTGCCCATTGCGATTCGAGGCCACCGACAATGCCTTCGCCTTCGCCCGCACATGGCTGGACCAGCCCCTGCCGCTGGCCGACCAGATCACTCACCAGGCCATGAGCGAGCGCTGCCGGCGGCTTAACCTGGAGTTCACCGGCCGCCAGGCCTGGCTCGGGCGGATCCGCCAACTGCTGCTCGAACAACTCGATGCGGCGCCCGGCCTCGAGGGCCTGGCGCGGCAAATGAACTGCTCGTCGCGCACCTTGCGCCGGCACCTGCAGGAGCTGGGCAGCAGTTATCAACAGCTGCTCGATGAACTGCGTTTCGAGCGCGCCAAGCAACTGTTGGCCGAAGATCAGTTGCCCATCTACCGCATCGCCGAACTACTCGGCTTCAGCGAGACCGCCAGCTTTCGCCACGCCTTCATGCGCTGGAGCGGGGTGGCGCCGAGTCACTTCCGCGCCTGAACATCGCGCTTGCACCGCCGGGGGGCGAAATCCGGACAGTCAGGTTGGCCATATCGATCCCCTTTTGGCCGTTTCCGTCGTTCTGCAGCAGGCCCGTGCCACCAACAATGGAGCGACGCCAGTGACCCGGAGAACAACAACATGCTGACGATCTATTCCGATGACCACCGCCTGCACCACGGCCGCTGCGAGCTGATCGACGGGCAACTGATGCCCTGCTTCGAAATGCCCTCGCGCGCCGACCATGTCCTGGACCGGGTAAAGACCCGTGAACTGGGGGCCATCAAGGGCCCTGCCGATTTTGGCCGCGCGCCCTTGCTGCGGGTGCACAGCGCCGATTACCTGAACTTCTTCGAAGGCGCCTGGCTGCGCTGGACCCAACTGGGCCACGAAGGCGACCTGCTGCCCTTCACCTGGCCGGCGCGCACCCTGCGCAGCGTCAAACCCAGCGGCCTGCATGGCGAGCTTGGCTACTACAGCTTCGACGCTGGCGCGCCCATCACCGCGGGTACCTGGCAAGCGGCCTACAGCGCCGCACAAGTAGCCCTTACCGCCCAGGCGGCAATCCAGACCGGCGCCCACAGCGCCTTCGCCCTCTGCCGGCCACCCGGGCACCACGCCGCCAGCGACGTCATGGGGGGTTATTGCTACCTGAACAACGCCGCCATCGCCGCCCAGGCGTTCCTCGACCAGGGCCGGCGCAAGGTGGCTATCCTCGATGTCGACTACCACCACGGCAACGGCACCCAGGAAATCTTCTACCAGCGCAGCGATGTGTTCTTCGCCTCGATCCATGGTGATCCGCAGGCCGAATTCCCGTTCTTTCTCGGCTATGCCGACGAGCGCGGCGAAGGCGAGGGTCTGGGCTACAACGTCAACTACCCGCTGCCAGCCGGCAGTGACTGGCCGACTTGGAGCAAGGCCCTGGACGAGGCCTGTGAGCGCATCGCCGCCTACGGCCCGGACGTGCTGGTAATTTCCTTGGGCGTGGATACCTTCAAGGACGATCCGATTTCCCAGTTCAAGCTCGACAGCCCCGACTACCTGCAGATGGGCGAACGCATTGCCCGCCTCGGCAAGCCGACGCTGTTCGTCATGGAAGGCGGTTATGCGGTCGAGGAAATCGGCATCAACGCGGTGAACGTACTCGAAGGTTTCGAACGCGCCCAACAGGAAGCTCAAGCATGACCCGACTCCAGCGCCTGCTCGCCCCGCTGCTGTGCAGCACCCTGCTCGCCGGTAGCCTGCAAGCTGCCGAACAACGCACCCTGCGGGTCTACAACTGGTTCGACTACATCACCCCGCAAACCCTGGTGGACTTCCAGAAAGACAGCCAGGTCAAACTCATCTACGACATCTTCGACACCAACGAAGCCCTGGAAGCCAAGCTGTTGACCGGCAACTCCGGCTACGACGTGGTGGTGCCGTCCAACGTGTTCCTGGCCAAGCAGATCGAAGCCGGGGTATTCCACCCCCTGGACCGCAGCAAGTTGCCGAACTGGCAGCACCTGGACCCGAAGCTGATGAAGCTGATCGAGGCCAACGACCCCGGCAACCAGTTCGCCGTGCCCTACATGTACGGCACCGTGCTGATCGGCTTCAACCCGGCCAAGGTCAAGGCGGCGCTAGGCGACAACGCCCCGGTCGACAGCTGGGACCTGATCTTCAAGGAGGAGAACATCGCCAAGCTCAAGCAGTGCGGCGTAGCCTTACTTGATTCACCCTCTGAAATCCTGCCACTGGCCCTGCAGTACCTCGGCCTGCCACCGAACAGCACGAAACCTGCTGATTACAAAAAGGCCGAAGCGCTACTGCTGAAAATCCGCCCGCACGTCACCTACTTCCATTCCTCCAAATACATGGCGGATATTGCCAATGGCGACATCTGCGTAGCGGTCGGCTACTCCGGCAGCTTCTCCCAGGCCGCCAACCGCGCCAGCGAGGCGAAGAACGGCGTGGTCGTCGACATGCGTCTGCCCAAGGAAGGTGCGCCAATCTGGTTCGACATGCTGGCAATCCCCAAAGGCGCGGCCAACCCGGAAGATGCCTACACCTTCATCAACTACCTGCTGCAGCCAAAGGTGATCGCGCCCATCAGCGACTTTGTCGGTTACCCCAACCCGAACAAGGACGCCACCGAACGGGTTGCCCCGGCCATCCGCAATAACCCCAACCTGTACCCCCCCGAAGAAGCCATGGCCAAGCTTTATACCCTCAAGCCACTACCGCGCGATGCCGAGCGAGCGCGCACCCGTGCCTGGACCAAGATCAAGGCCGGGACCTGACCATCACCGACGCCAGGCCCGCCGCAAGCGGGTCAGCGCGTCGGCAGTAGCGGCTTCGTCGACAGCGGCGAAACCCAGTACCAGGCCGGCACGTTTATCCACAGGGACGGTCGAGTCAGGCAGCCAGAAATCGCTGAGGGCATTGAGTTCAACACCCACCGCTTCGGCTCGGGCGATCAAATCCTGCTCACGGGCATAACTGTCGACCTCGACTTTCACATGCAATCCAGCCGCAACCTCTGGCATCGAGCCGACGCCGCTAACGTCCATTGGCCAGCCCGCTTTCAACGCATTACGCCGGCTCAAGGCAGCTCGGCGCATGCGCCGGATATGCCGTTGAAAATGCCCCTGGGCCATGAACTGGGCCATCACTGCCTGAGTGCCTATTTCAGAGTGGCGCACGGCCAGCGCCCGGCAGCGGGAAAACACCTGCACCAACTGCCTGGGCAGCACCAGGTAACCCAGGCGCAGCGCCGGAAAGGCTATCTTGCCGAAGGTGCCGACATACAACACCCGCCCACTGCGATCCAGCGCCGCCAGAGGCGCTAGCGGGTCGCCGCTGTAGCGGTACTCACCGTCGTAGTCATCTTCGATGATCCAGCCGTCCTTGCGCTCGGCCCAGGCCAGCAACTGCAGACGACGGGCCAGGCTCATGGTGACGCCGGTCGGATACTGGTGCGATGGCGTCACATAGCTGAGGCGACAATGTTCCACGGCATTGAGCGCAGCGCAGTCCAGGCCCTCATCGTCGACCGCCACGCCTTGCACTTTTGCCCCGGTCAAGGCGAAGGCGTTTCCAGCAGCGCGGTAACCGGGGTTTTCCACAGCCACTACTTCGCCAGGCTCCAATAACAGCTGTGCACAAAGGCTGATGGCCTGCTGTGCGCCACTGGTGATCACAATTTGTTCAGCCGTGCAGGAAAGTCCACGAGATCGACGCAAATAGGTCGCGATCAGCTCACGAAGCTGCGGTTCGCCGGCAGGATCGCCATACCCCAGCGCGGCCGGATCGGGATTGCGCCAGAAACCCGCCTGCAGCTTGGCCCAGACGTCGAACGGGAACAAATCGAACGCCGGCAAACCGACGCGAAAAGCCCGTGGCGGACCACTTTTCGGTGGCGGTAAATGGTGGCTTTCCAGGCGGTTGCAAGGACCATTGTGGATAAGTTTGCTGGATGAATCCACAGTGCTATTTGCTGTTTTTGTGGATAACCCTGTGGAAAAACCCAGGGATAACCCTGTGGATACTTTTGTGGATAGTTTTGGCAGCTGGCTGACATAGGTGCCATCGCCGACCCGGCTTTCGATATAGCCTTCGGCGTACAACTGGTCGTAGGCACGCACCACGCTGTTGCGCGACAACGACAGCGCCGCAGCCATATCACGGCTGGCCGGCAAGCGCGTGCCACTGCTCAGGCGACCGTCCAGCACGCGCATGCGAAGCGCCTGGTAAAGCTGGCGGCTGAGCCCCTGGCGGCGATCAAGGACGATACCAGTCGGGTCGAACGGCAAGGTGAAGGGGCGCTCGCTCATGACAATGGACCTATGAAATTAGCTGGAAATGGCTCTTACCTTAGTCCAATAGCCTGCCTAGGATTGAGCCATTCGCCAAGGACAATCCACATGTTCACACCTTCGAGCTACAAGGAAACCGACCTCGAGCGTCTGCACCAGCAGATCGAGCAAACGCGCCTGGCCGTATTGGTCACCCACGGTGAACAGGGCTTGCAGGCCAGTCACCTGCCGCTGCTGCTGGATCGCAAACAGGGCAGCAACGGCACCCTGTACGGCCACTTCGCCCGCGCCAACAAGCAATGGCAGGATCTGGCCAACGGCGCCGAGGCGCTGCTGGTATTCGCCGGGCCCGATGCGTATGTCAGCGCTGGCTACTACCCCAGCAAGGTCGACGACCCGCGCACGGTTCCGACCTGGAACTACGTGGCTGTGCACGCCTGGGGCAAGGCCGAGGTTTTCCATGACGCCGAGCGTCTGCTGGAGATCGTCCGCCGCCTGAGTGATCACCACGAACAACGCCAGGCCAAACCCTGGTCGGTGGACGAAGCGCCTGCCGACTACATGGCCGGCATGCTCAAGGCAATCGTCGGCTTCGCCCTGCCCATCGAGCGCCTGCAAGGCACACGCAAACTCAGCCAGAACCGTTCGGCCATCGACATCGAAGGCGTGCGCACCGGCCTGGCCAACAGCAACGACCCTCTGGACAACCAATTGGCCGCCCTGATGGGCCAACCTTGAAGGAACACACCTATGCCTAACGTCACCATCCGCCCTGTCACCGCCGCCGATCACAGCGCCTGGCTACCGCTGTGGCAGGCCTATCAGCAATTCTACGAAACCCGTATCGATGACGAGGTCAGCGCCGTGGCCTGGGCGCGCATGCTCGACCCGGCCGAGCCGACCAACGCCGCCCTGGCCTGGGTCGACGGCAAGGCACTGGGCATGGTCCACTGGATCTATCACCGCTCCAACTGGAGCATCGAGAACTCCTGCTACCTGCAGGACCTCTACGTGCAAAGTGAGCAACGCGGCCTGGGTATCGGCCGCCAGCTGATCGAATACGTCTACGCTACGGCAAAGGCGGCAGGTTGCGCCAAGGTGCACTGGTTGACCCACGAAACCAACGCCACGGCCATCAGCCTGTACGAGCAGGTCGCCGAGCGGCCCGGCTTCATCCAGTTTCGCAAACCGCTGTAAGCCAGAGGAGCCACCCCATGAGCAGCCCATTGCACTGGCATCCGGCCAAGCGCCCGCAACCTGCAACATTGACCGGGCGCTTCGTGCGCCTGGAAAAACTCGACCCCAAGCGCGACACCGAAGACCTCTGGGAAGTGTTCCAGGGCTCCCAGGCCGACCGCACACTGTGGGACTACCTGGCCTACGGTCCGTTCACCGAGCGCGAAGACTTCGATCACTGGCTCGACACCAATGCCGCCAGCAGCGATCCGCTGTTCTACAGCGTCATTGACCTGGCCAGCGGCCAGACCCAGGGCATCCTCAGCCTGATGTCGATCGTGCCCGAACAGGGCCGCATCGAGATTGGTCATATCGCCTTTGGTGCTGCCATGCAGCGCACACCTAAAGGCACCGAAGCGGTGTACCTGCTTGGCAAACTGGCGTTCGAGCTGGGCAACCGCCGCCTGGAATGGAAATGCAACAACGACAACGCCCGCTCCAAGCGCGCCGCGCTGCGCTTTGGCTTCACCTTCGAAGGCGTGTTTCGCAAGCATATGGTGATCAAGGACCGAAACCGCGACACCGCCTGGTTCTCGATTACCGATGATGAATGGCCGGCGATTGCGGCGGGGTTCGAACGTTGGTTGGCGGCAGATAACCAGCGGCCCGAGGGACAGGTACAGACCTTGGAGGCGTGCCGGTAGGAGCAGGCAAAAAAAGGGAGGCATACGCCCCCCAGAGGTTAACCGCTTGTAGATGAGGGCCTGAAAATCAGCCCTCGATCTCGATCAGGATCTCGCCCGGGTTGACCCGGTCGCCCTTGGCCACGTGAATGGCGGTGACCTTGCCGGCGATTGCCGCCTGCACCTCGGTCTCCATCTTCATGGCCTCGGTGATCAGCACCGGCTGGCCGGCCTTGACCATGTCGCCTTCCTTGACCAGCACATCGACGATGTTGCCTGGCATGGTGGTGCTGACATGGCCCGGTGCGCTGGCCTGCTTGCGTTTGCTGCTACCACCGCCGACAAACTCGTTGAGCGGCTCGAACACTACTTCTTCCGGCATGCCGTCGATGGACAGGTAGAAGTGGCGCTTGCCTTCGGCCTTGACGCCAACACCGGTGATATCCACCCGGTAGGTCTCGCCGTGCACGTCGATGACGAATTCGGTCGGCACGCCTTCGCCGCCGGCCGAGGCCACGGCGCCGGCTTCCGGAATCGGCAGCAGCACTTCAGGGGTCAGGGTGCCGGCCTCACGCTCTTCGAGGAACTTGCGCCCGATGTCGGGGAACATGGCGTAGGTCAGTACGTCTTCTTCCGACTTGGCCAGGGCGCCGATGTCGTTGCGCAGCTTGGCCATTTCCGGCTTGAGCAAATCGGCCGGGCGCACGTCGATGACTTCTTCGCTACCGATGGCCTGGCGCCGCAGATTTTCGTCGACCACACCCGGAGCCTTGCCGTAACCGCCTTGCAGGTACAGCTTCACCTCGTTGGTGATGGTCTTGTAGCGCTCGCCGGCAAGCACGTTGAAGAACGCCTGGGTACCGACAATCTGCGAGGTCGGGGTCACCAGTGGCGGGAAGCCGAGGTCTTCGCGCACCCGCGGGATTTCCGCCAGCACTTCGTTCATGCGGTTGAGCGCGCCCTGCTCCTTGAGCTGGTTGGCCAGGTTGGAAATCATCCCGCCCGGTACCTGGTTGACTTGCACACGGGTGTCGACGGCAGTGAATTCACTTTCGAACTGGTGGTACTTCTTGCGCACGGCATAGAAGTACAGGCCGATTTCCTGCAGCAATTCCAGGCTCAGGCCGGTGTCGAACTCGCTGCCCTTGAGGGCCGCGACCATCGACTCGGTGCCCGGGTGGCTAGTGCCCCAGGCGAAGCTGGAGATGGCGGTGTCGATATGGTCGGCGCCGTTCTCGATCGCCTTGAGCTGGCACATGGCAGCCAGGCCGGCGGTGTCGTGGGAATGGACGAACACCGGCAGCGACTGCTCGGCCTTCAGCGCCTTGACCAGCTCGCCGGTGGCGAAGGGAGTCAGCAGGCCTGCCATGTCCTTGATGGCCACCGAGTCGCAACCCATGGCTTCCATCTGCTTGGCCTGGGCGACGAAGGCGTCGATGGTGTGTACCGGGCTGGTGGTGTAGGCAATAGTGCCCTGGGCGTGCTTGCCAGCGGCCTTGACCGCTTCGATGGCCACGCGCAGGTTACGCACATCGTTCATGGCGTCGAAGATGCGGAACACGTCAATGCCGTTGACCGCCGCCTTGGCGACGAAGGCTTTGACCACGTCATCGCTGTAGTGGCGGTAGCCCAGCAGGTTCTGCCCGCGCAGGAGCATCTGCAGGCGGGTGTTGGGCAGTGCCGCACGCAGTTTGCGCAGACGCTCCCACGGGTCTTCCTTGAGGAAGCGCACGCAGGCGTCGAAGGTCGCGCCGCCCCAGACTTCCAGCGACCAGTAGCCGACCTTGTCGAGCTTGTCGCAGATCGGCAGCATGTCTTCGGTACGCATGCGGGTGGCCAGCAGGGACTGGTGGGCGTCGCGCAGGATTGTGTCAGTGACAAAGATCTTCTTGGACATTCTTATCTCCTCATAGCGGCAAGCTTCAAGCTACAAGCCGCAAGAAAAAGCCGATCGGCTCTGACTTGTCGCTTGCAGCTAACAACTTGCAGCTGGCTTATTCATAAGCCCGCATGTGCGGCGATGGCGGCGGCGATGGCCAGGGCCAGCTCTTCGGGTTTGCGCTTGATCGAGTAGTTGGTCAGTTCCGGATGGCTTTCAACGAAGCTGGTATTGAACTGACCACTGCGAAATTCCGGATTGCGCAGGATTTCCTGGTAATAGGCAGCCGTGGTCTTCACCCCCTGCACACGCATGTCGTCCAGGGCCCGCAGACCGCGGTCCATGGCTTCTTCCCAGGTCAGCGCCCAGACCACCAGTTTCAGGCACATCGAGTCGTAGAACGGTGGAATGGTGTAGCCGGTATAGATCGCCGTGTCGGTGCGCACGCCGGGGCCGCCGGGGGCGTAGTAACGGGTGATCTTGCCGAAGCTGGGCAGGAAGTTGTTCTTCGGGTCTTCGGCGTTGATCCGGAACTGCAGGGCAAAGCCGCGGTGCTGGATGTCTTCCTGCTTGACCGACAGCGGCAGGCCGGAGGCAATACGGATCTGCTCGCGAACAATGTCGATACCGGTGATTTCTTCGGTGATGGTGTGTTCCACCTGCACCCGGGTGTTCATCTCCATGAAGTACACTTCGCCATCGGCGAGCAGGAACTCCACGGTACCGGCGTTCTCGTAGCCCACGGCCTTGGCCGCGCGCACCGACAGGTCGCCGATATAGGCACGCTGTTCAGGGGTCAGTTGCGGGCTTGGGGCAATTTCAATGAGCTTCTGGTTGCGGCGCTGGATCGAGCAGTCGCGCTCGAACAGGTGGACGACGTTACCGAAGCTGTCACCGAGGATTTGCGCCTCGATGTGTTTCGGGTTGACGATGCATTTTTCCAGGAACACTTCCGCAGAACCGAAGGCCTTGGTCGCTTCGGAGATTACCCGCGGGAAGGCTTGCTCCAGCTCTTCACGGCTGTTGCAGCGGCGAATACCGCGGCCGCCACCGCCGGAAGTGGCCTTGAGCATCACCGGGTAACCGATGCGGTCGCCTTCGAGCAGCGCTTCGTGGATATCGGCGACGTTGCCTTCAGTGCCCGGGGTCACCGGCACACCGGCCTTGATCATGCTGCGGCGGGCTTCGGTCTTGTCACCCATGCGGCGAATGACTTCAGCCGCCGGGCCTATGAATTTGATACCGCGTTCGGCACAGATGTCCGCAAGTTCAGCGTTCTCAGACAGAAAACCATAACCGGGATGCAGCGCATCACAACCGGTTTCCACGGCCAGGTTCACCAGCTTGCGCGGGTTGAGGTAGCCGGCCAGGGGCTCGGCACCAATGCTGTGGGCCTCGTCGGCACGTTTGACGTGCAAGGCATGGCGGTCGGCGTCGGAGTAGATCGCCACGGAACGGATGCCCATCTCGGCGCAGGCACGCACGATTCGAACAGCAATTTCACCGCGGTTGGCGATCAGGATCTTTTTTATCACTGGAGTATTCCCAAGGCCGCTAGAACAAACGAGCCGGCAACGCCGGTCGGCGCGTGACCAATCGTCGCTGGCCAGTCGCATCTTTACCCTAGCGCTGTCTCTGGATAAACAAAAATCAATATTTATTAGGGTGTGCATAAGCAAAAGCTTATAGTGCTGTTACAAGGTTTTGCCGGGGCTTGAGAGAAATGCGTAAGTCATTGATGCGTATGACATTGCGTCAACTTCAGATCTTCAATGAGGTCTGTGATTTGCGTTCCTACAGCCGGGCAGCCGAGGAGATGAACCTGACGCAACCCGCCGTTAGTCTACAGATCCGCCAATTGGAAGAACTGGTCGGCCAGCCGCTGTTCGAGTATGTCGGCAAGAAGCTCTACCTGACCGAAGCCGCTGAAGCGCTGCAACGCGCCAGCCGCGATATCTTCGGGCGCCTGGAGAGCCTCGACATGCAGCTCTCCGACATGCAGGGCTCGCTGCAGGGGCAATTGAAGCTGGCGGTCGAATCCAGCGCCAAGTACTTCGTCCCGCATCTGTTCGCGGCCTTCAAGCGTTTGCACCCCGAGGTCAATCTTACCCTCACGGTGGTCAACCGCGCCCAGGCCATACGTCGCCTCTCGGACAACCGTGATGACCTGATCATTATGTCCATGGTGCCCCAGGACATGGGCCTGGAGTTCCTGCCGTTCCTCAACAATCCGATCGTTGCCGTGGCGCCGCCCGATCATCCGCTGTGCAAGCTCGACAGCCTGCGTTTGCAAGACCTTGAGCCGCACACGCTATTGGTACGCGAACAGGGCTCGGGCACACGCAAGGCTTGCGAAGAGTACTTCAAGGAAAAGCGCGTGCACTTCACTCAGACGCTGGAAGTGGCCTCGGCCGATGCCCAGCGCGAGTGCGTGATTGCCGGCCTGGGCATCGCCCTGCTGACCCGCCATGCATTGAACCTGGAACTGGCCACCGGCGTGCTGCGCGAGCTGCCGGTCGAAGAGCTGCCGCTGTACCGCAGCTGGTGTGTGGTGCAGTCCAAGGCCAAGCGGCAATCGCCGGTGGCCCTGGCCTTTCTAGCGTTCATTCGCAGCGAACGTGCACAGATCAGCGGGCTTGTTGAGCGTTTCTCGGGGATTCTGCCGCCGATACCTGCCACACGCTGACGGCCTGCAAGTCGGGGTAGTCGGTGATGTCCTGCAGCAGACGGCGCTGCTCGGAGTAGCTTTCGATCGCGCGGCGAAACTCCATGCGGCGCTGGTCTTTTTCCTGCTGTTTGCGGGATTTGGCGTTGGGTTGGTACGAGCCATCGAATTCACGAGCCATTGCATATCTCCCTTATCGAGTGCGGGAGCTTCAGCCTGACGTCGTGGCATTACGGTTTGGCGGCGGGCCAATGACAAATCAATGAACCCGCGCCTACAGGTCTCAGTCGTCCATCGCCTTGATCGACTTGGGCGACAGGCGCAGGCTGCGCAAGCTGCGCTTGACGCTCTTGAGGTGGTTGACCAGGCTCGGCCCGCGGGCCATGGCCACGCCCATGGCCAGCACGTCGATCACCACCAGGTGGGCAATGCGCGAGGTCAGCGGGGTGTAGATTTCGGTGTCTTCGTGCACATCGATGGCCAAGTTGACGGTCGACAGCTCCGCCAACGGCGTCTGGCTCGGGCACAGGGTGATCAGCGTAGCGCCGCTTTCACGCACCAGGTTGGCGGTGATCAGCAGGTCTTTGGAGCGCCCCGACTGGGAAATGCAGATGGCCACATCGCCAGGCTTGAGGGTGACCGCAGACATCGCCTGCATGTGCGGGTCGGAATACGCCGCCGCCGTCAGCAGCAGGCGAAAGAACTTGTGCTGGGCATCGGCCGCTACCGCGCCGGAGGCACCAAAACCGTAGAACTCGACACGCTGGGCCTGGGCCATGGCGGATACCGCACGCTGCAAAGCCTGTGGATCGAGGTGCTCGCGCACTTCCATCAGGGTATGCAGGGTGGTGTCGAAGATCTTCAGGCTGTAGTCGGCAACCGAGTCGTCTTCATGAATGGCGAACTGGCCGAAACTCGCGCCCGCCGCCAGGCTCTGGGCCAGCTTGAGCTTGAGGTCCTGGAAACCGGAACAACCGATCGCACGGCAAAAACGCACGATGGTCGGCTCGCTGATGCCGACGCTGTGGGCAAGGTCGGCCATGGAGCTATGCATGACGGCCGCTGGATCAAGCAGCACGTGATCGGCAACCTTGAGTTCCGATTTGCGTAGCAGATGGCGCGACTGGGCGATGTGTTGCAACAGATTCAAGGGCAGGACTCGGTTATGATCGACTGACCGGGTTGTAGCTTTCTTGTAGTTATACTACATGACCGGCGACCCGCCCAGCTAAACGAACTAGGAGAGTGGTGGTATTGACTATCCCTTGCGACATCATGGTGTTCGGCGGCACCGGTGACCTGGCCCTGCATAAACTGCTTCCGGCGCTCTACCACCTGTATCGCGAGGCTCGCCTGCACCCCGCCGTGCGCATCATCGCCCTGGCCCGCAGCAATCTGCCACGTAATCAATTCCTCAAACTCGCCGAACGCCGTTGCCGGGCACAGATTGCCCGTGCCGACTTCGACGAGGATGTCTGGGCGCGTTTCTCGGCGCGCCTGGACTACTTCCCCATGGACGCCTCGCAAAGCGCCGATTTCGTCCGCCTGGCGCGCTTTCTCGGTGAAGCCGGCGGCCTGACCCGGATCTACTACCTGGCCACCGCACCGAACCTGTTCGTGCCGATTGCCAACCACCTGAAAATCGCCGGGCTTGCCGATCACGATGCGCGCATCGTCCTGGAAAAACCCATCGGCCACTCGCTGGAGTCAGCCACGGCGATCAACGAGGCCTTCGGCGCGGTGTTCGCCGAGTCGCAGGTGTTTCGTATCGATCACTACCTGGGCAAGGAAACGGTGCAGAACCTCATGGCCCTGCGCTTTGCCAATGCCTTGCTCGAGCCGGTGTGGCGCAACAACCAGGTCGATCATGTGCAGATCAGCGTCTGTGAAACCCTCGGCGTCGAAAACCGTGGCGCCTACTACGACCGCGCCGGCGCCACCCGCGACATGCTGCAGAACCACCTGCTGCAGCTGCTGTGCCTGGTGGCCATGGAGCCGCCGGCACAATTCGAGGCTGAAGCGGTTCGTGACGAAAAGGTGAAGATCCTCAAGGCCCTGCAACCGATCACCGGCCAGGACGTGCAGGACAAGACCGTGCGCGGCCAGTACAGCGCCGGCAAGATCGGCGGCCAGGAAGTACCGGCTTACTACTTCGAAAAAGATGTCGACAACGACAGCGATACCGAGACCTTTGTCGCCGTAGAAGCCCACATCAACAACTGGCGCTGGGCCGGCGTGCCCTTCTACTTGCGCACCGGCAAACGCCTGGCCAAGCGCTCGTCGCAGATCGTCATTCAGTTCAAGCCGGTACCCCACCGCCTGTTCGACGGCGATCAGGCCAACCAGCTGCTGATCCAGCTACAACCCGACGAGCGCATCAGCCTGCAGATGATGACCAAGACCCCCGGCAAGGGCATGCGCCTGGAGCCGGTGGAACTGAACCTCAACCTGGCCCAGGTATTCGGCCAGACCCGTCGCTGGGACGCCTATGAGCGGCTGTTGCTGGATGTGCTCGAAGGCGACTCGACGCTGTTCATGCGCCGTGACGAGGTCGAGGCGGCGTGGGCCTGGATCGACCCGATCCTTAACGGCTGGCAGGAACACTTCCAGGCCCCGCGCCCCTACCACGCCGGTAGTAACGGCCCGGACCAGGCCCACAGCCTGCTGGCCCACCAGGGCCGCGCCTGGCACCTTTAAAAGCTGTAGCGGCTGGCCAGTAAACCGGCCAGTTCCTGCGCCGGCACCGGCCGGCTGATCAGGTAGCCCTGCACTTCGTTGCAGCCTTGCTTGCGCAGGAAGTCCAGCTGTTCAGCGGTCTCGACGCCCTCGGCAACCACCTGCAGGTCCAGGCTCTGGGCCATGGCGATGATTGCCCGGGTGATCGCCGCGTCCTCGCTGCCCTCGCGCAGCCCCCGGATAAAGGCCTGATCGATCTTCACGTAGTCCACCGGGAAACGCTTCAGGTAGCTGAGCGATGAATAGCCGGTGCCAAAGTCGTCGATCGCAAGCTTCACCCCCAGCTCATGCAATTGGCGGAAGGTAGCGATGATGTGCTCGACGCTGTCGAGCAACTGGCTCTCGGTCAGTTCCAGTTCCAGCAAGTGCGGGGCCAGGCCGCTTTCTTCCAAAACCTGGCGCACCAGGCTGACCAGCTTGCCCTGGCGCAACTGATACACCGACAGGTTCACCGACACGCGAATCGGCGCAAGGCCCATGCGCTGCCACTCGCAAGCCTGCCAGCAGGCCTGGCGCAGGACGAACTCGCCCATCGGTGCAATCAGCCCGGTTTCTTCGGCCAGGCCGATGAAGTCCGACGGCGGCACCATGCCCCACTGCGGATGCTGCCAGCGCACCAGCGCCTCGGCCGCATGCAGGCGGCCGGTGGCCAGGCACAGCTTGGGTTGGTAGTAGACCTGCAGTTGCCGCTCTTCGATGGCCTTGCGCAGGTGGTTTTCCAGCTGCAGGCGCTGCAGGGTGCTGGCCTGCAGGCTCTCGGTGTAGAACTGGAAGTTGTCGCCACCCAGGTGCTTGGCGTGCTGCATGGCGGTATTGGCCTGGCTGACCAGCACCGTGACATCCCGCGAGGTGTCGGCCAGCAGGCTAATGCCCACCGAAGCGCTGATCACCAGCTCGTGACCATCGACCCGCAGGGGCACGCGTAGCTTGTCGAGCAGGCGGCTAGCCACTCGCACCAAGCTCGACAGGTTGCTGTAGGCATCGAACAGCACGGCAAACTCGTCGCCGGAAAGCCGCGCCACGGTGTCGGCCTCGGGCATGGCATTGCTGATGCGCTGGGCCATCTGCTTGAGCAAATGGTCGGCAACTTCATGGCCAAGGCTGTCGTTGAGCAGCTTGAAGCGGTCCAGGTCGATGTGCAGCAGGGCCAGGCCGCGACCGCTCTGACGCAGGCGCTCGCCGGCCTCGTGCAGGCGCAGGCGGAACAAGGCGCGGTTGGCCAGGCCCGTCAGTTCATCATAGTGGGCCAGGTAGCGCAGGCGCTCTTCAGACTCACGGCGCGCCGACAGGTCGGTAAAGAAGCCGACGATGCTGGTCAGGTTGCCGCGGGCATCACGTACACCGTTAAGCTGCAGCCACTGAGGATAAAGCTCACCGTTCTTGCGCGCCTCGACCAGTTCGCCTTGCCAGCTGCCCTGTTGCTCCAGGGCCAGTTCGATAGCCTGTGAATGTCGACGAGCATCAAGGCTGCACGCCAGCTCCAGCAACCGCCCTTGCAATAGTTCTTCGCGGCTGTAGCCGGTAACCCGGCAGAAGGCCTGATTGACGGCCAGCAGTACGTAGTCAGGGTCAAGAATCACAATGCCTTCACTGGCGGCTTCAAACACCGTGGCGGCCAGACGCTGCTGTTCCTCCTGGGCTTTTTGCGCGCTGATTTCCCGGCGGGTGCCGAGCATGCGCAGCACCCGCCCGCTGGCATCACGTTCCACCGCCCGGCCACGGTCCTCAATCCAGCACCAATGGCCCTGGCGGTGGCGCACCCGGTAGTCGATGCGGTAGTCCTCGCTGCGGCCCTTGAGGTGTTCGACCAGGGTACGCTTGAGCAGCGGCACGTCATCGGGATGCAAACGTGGCTTGAGGTGCGCGAGCATTTCCTGGACTTGTTCAGGCTCCAGGCCAAACAGCTCGCGCAATTGCGTGTGGTGGATCTCGTCGGTGTCCAGGTTCCAGTCCCAAAGCCCCAGCTCGCTGGCCTCTAGCGCCAGGGCCAGGCGCTGCTCGCTTTTGCTCAGGGCCTGGTTGGCGACATCGAGTTCCTGGCTGCGCTGGGCCACCCGCGACTCCAGCCCAACCTGCGCCTCACGCAGCTGTTCCTCGATCAACCGGCGCTGTTCGACCTCCTCGGCCAATGCCTGGTTGAGGCTCTCGCTGCGGCTTTGCGCCGCTTGCAGGTGTTCGATCAGCTCCTGATTCTGAAAGCGTCGCAGCAATCCGCGTTCGATCAGCCGGTTGACCTGCCAGGCCACCACCGACAGCGCAATCAACAGAATCAGCCCAAGCCAGCCCCAGCCGCGCTGCTGTTCGTCGCCACTCCAGAACAGGAAAGCAATCGGCGGCAGCAGGCAGGGCAAGGTAAAACTGAGAAACGCTGGCAGGCTGACGGCATAGGCAACGCTGGCCGAAAGCGTCGCCGCCCCCAGCAGGCCAAACACCCAGGCCTGCTGGACGAAGTTGTCCACCGGCACCAGGGCAATCGCCGCGCTGGCCAGGGTCAGGCCGCTGAAGGCCGAACCGAGCAAAAACATCCGCCACCAGGTCGGCTGGGCTTGCCGGTCGGGCATGGCAGCATCGAAAGCGGCCACCTGGATCACCCGCAACGCCACCAGCGCCATCAGCCAGACCACCCAGACGCTGACCAGCAGGTAACGCGCCGGGTTCCATAGCAGCCAGGCACAGACAAGGCCGTTGAGCAGCATGAACAGGGTCGGCAGCAACGAGCCTTGATACAGCAGGCGGGTGCGCTCGACAGCCAGTTGCGGTGCGAAGTGTTTGCGAATACTCCGGCGCGCTTGGGCTGGGGCGCTCAGGGAGTCGGAACCGAGTGTCATAGGCGGTGTTCTTGTAATGGTTAGCCTTAAACGTGCACGGAGCATACACAAGCAAGCCCCTGGGCCAAACTGCTCTGGATCATAATTATTTCATCGCATTTCCCGACGGCAGGTGCTCAAGCACGCAGGCCTTGGGCTGCAGCCGGTGACCGGCCGGTCGTCAGCGCCAAGTTTTTCTACTGTATATTTGCCCAAGGGTCGCCTGCGCCCCTAAAATGGCCGGATGCGCGATGATCTCTCTCTCCTGTTGAACTCTCTCAACGACGCCCAACGCCAGGCTGTAGCTGCGCCGGTCGGTCGTCAGTTGGTCCTGGCCGGTGCCGGCTCCGGCAAGACCCGTGTGCTGGTGCACCGCATCGCCTGGTTGATCCAGGTGGTGCAGGCCTCGCCGCACTCGATCCTGTCGGTGACCTTCACCAACAAGGCCGCTGCCGAGATGCGCCAGCGTATCGAACAGCTGATGGGCATCAACCCGGCCGGCATGTGGGTCGGCACCTTCCACGGCCTGGCGCACCGCCTGTTGCGCGCGCACTGGCAAGAGGCAGGGCTGAACCAGAACTTCCAGATCCTCGACAGCGACGACCAGCAGCGTCTGGTCAAACGCGTAATCCGCGAGCTGGGCCTGGATGAACAGCGCTGGCCGGCGCGCCAGGCACAGTGGTTCATCAACGGCCAGAAAGACGAAGGCCTGCGCCCGCAACATATCCAAGCCAGCGGCGACCTGTTCCTGGGCACCATGCGCAGCATTTATGAAGCCTACGAGGCAGCCTGCCAGCGCGCCGGCGTCATCGACTTCTCCGAGCTGCTGCTGCGCGCCCTGGACCTGTGGCGCGACCACCCCGGCCTGCTCGAGCACTACCAGCGGCGCTTCCGCCATGTGCTGGTCGACGAATTCCAGGATACCAACGCCGTGCAGTACGCCTGGCTGCGGCTGCTGGCCAAGGGCGGCGACAGCCTGATGGTGGTCGGCGATGACGACCAGTCGATTTACGGCTGGCGCGGTGCCAAGATCGAGAACATCCACCAGTACACCGCCGACTTCCCTGACGCCGAGCTGATCCGCCTGGAGCAGAACTACCGTTCCACCGCCGGCATCCTCAAGGCGGCCAACGCCCTGATCGCCAACAACAGCGGGCGCCTGGGCAAAGAGCTGTGGACCGATGGCGGCGATGGCGAACCGCTGAGCCTGTACGCCGCCTTCAACGAACACGACGAAGCCCGCTACGTGGTCGAGAGCATCGAAAGCGCACTCAAGACCGGCCTGGCACGCAGCGACATCGCCATCCTCTATCGCTCCAACGCCCAGTCGCGGGTGCTTGAAGAAGCACTGCTGCGCGAACGCATTCCTTATCGCATCTATGGCGGCCAGCGCTTCTTCGAACGCGCCGAGATCAAGAACGCCATGGCCTACCTGCGCCTGCTCGAAGGCCGCGGCAACGATGCCGCCCTTGAGCGGGTCATCAACGTGCCGCCGCGCGGTATCGGCGAGAAAACCGTCGAAGCGATTCGCGAGCACGCGCGCCACGCCCAGGTTTCGATGTGGGAGTCGATGAGCCTGCTGATCGCCAACAAGGCGCTCAAAGGCCGTGCCGCCAGTGCCTTGGGCGCGTTCATGGAAATGATCGAGAACCTTGCCGCCAAAGTCCTGGAGATGCCCCTGCACCTGATGACCCAGACGGTTATCGAGCAGTCCGGGCTGATCGTCTATCACCAGGAAGAGAAAGGCGAAAAAGGCCAGGCCCGGGTAGAAAACCTTGAGGAACTGGTCAGCGCCGCGCGCAACTTCGAAAACAGCGAAGAAGACGCCGAATTGTCGCCACTGGCGGCCTTCCTCGGCCATGCCTCGCTGGAAGCCGGCGACGCCCAGGCCGACGAGCACGAAGACAGCATCCAGCTGATGACCCTGCACAGTGCCAAGGGCCTGGAATTCCCTCACGTCTTCCTGGTCGGCATGGAAGAAGGCCTGTTCCCACACAAGATGAGCCTGGAAGAGCCCGGCCGTCTTGAAGAAGAACGCCGCCTGGCCTATGTCGGCATCACCCGCGCCATGCAGCAGCTGGTGATGACCTACGCCGAAACCCGCAGGCTGTACGGCAGCGAGACCTACAACAAGGTCTCGCGCTTCGTACGCGAAATTCCGGCCGGCCTGGTGCAGGAAGTGCGCTTGTCCAACAGCGTCAGCCGCCCGTTCGGCTCCGGTCAGCAGCAGAACTCGAGCAGCCTGTTCGCCAACGCCAACATCCCGCAGACCGCCTTCAACCTTGGCCAGCGGGTGCAGCATGCGGTATTTGGCGAAGGTGTGATCCTCAACTTCGAAGGCTCCGGCGCCCAGGCCCGGGTCCAGGTCAACTTTGCCGAAGGCAGCAAGTGGCTGATGCTCGGTTACGCCAAGCTCGAAGCGCTGTAAAGCAGAAAATCCTGTAGGAGCGGGCTTGCCCCGCGATGCAATGTGACTTGCACGCCGCAATCGCGGGGCAAGCCCGCTCCTACAGCGTATTCAGATCATTCAGGCAAAAGCTGGAAACATTATGGCGCTGGTCATGTGTCCTACAACCTGTGCACCATGACGCGCGTGCAATCCACAAAACGGGAATACCCTTCTATGCAACGTTTTCTTAGCATCGCTTTGGCGCTGTGCATCGGCCTGACGATGAGTCTCGACGCCAACGCCAAACGCTTCGGCGGCGGCAAGAGCTCGGGCGCCGCGCCGACCCACCAGACCCGCCAGGCAGCCCCGGCTACCCCGGCTGCCTCGCCAACCGCGCCAGGTCGCGCACCTGCCGCCGCCAGCGGTGCTTCGCGCTGGCTCGGCCCGCTGGCCGGCCTCGCCGCCGGTGGCCTGCTGGCCTCCATGTTCATGGGCGACGGCTTCCAGGGCATGCAGATCTTCGACATCCTGATCATGGCGCTGATTGCCTTCCTGGCGTTCCGCTTCATCGCCGCCCGTCGCCGCAAGCAGCAGCCACAAATGGCCGCCGCCGGCCACGCGCCTTTCCAGCGTGAAGCGCACCAGCCTGCGCAGCCGTCGATCTTCGGTGGTTCGGCTGCACCTGCCGCCGCCCGTCCGGTAATCAACGCCCCGGCCTGGTTCAACGAGCAGAGCTTCCTGGCGGCTGCCCGCAACCACTTCCAGTCGCTGCAGCAGCACTGGGACGCCAACGAAATGGACAAGATCGCCGAGTTCGTCACCCCGCAGATGCTGCAGTTCCTCAAGCAGGAGCGTGCTGACCTGGGTGATGCCTTCCAGTCCACTTACATCGACGACCTAAATGTGCAGCTTGAAGGTGTCGACGACCGCGCCGACAAGACCATCGCCACCCTGACCTTCAGCGGTGTATCGAAGACTTCGCGCTTCGACCAGGGCGAACCGTTCAGCGAAAGCTGGAACATGGAACGCGCGCCGGGCGAGAACCAGCCTTGGCTGGTTGCCGGGATCCGTCAGAACGGCTGATCTTGAGGCATTGCACAAAAAACCCCGGGCTTGTCCCGGGGTTTTGCTTTTAGCGCAGCAGGCTACTAGGGTATAACGCGCAGCGTGTCGTAAAGGTTAGAGGATAGAACCGTGGAAGAAGTCATCGAACAGCTCCGAGAAGCCAATGAACCGGTACCGGTGCCGCTGGAGTTGCCGGACGAAGACCAACTGGTCGAAATCGAAGAAGAGTTGTTCATCAACATTCCGTTCGTCTTCAAGGAATTCCTGCTGACGGTCAGCGACGTGGTCTACGGCAGCCTGGAGCCGGTCACCGTCACCGACCCGCAGTCGCATACCTACTTGCCGGACGTGGCAGCCAATGCCTGGGACGCCGGCGTGCCGCGCGACCTGATCCCGATCTGCCAGGACGGCGACGACTTTTACTGCGTCGAAGAAGACGGCACCGTGGTGCTGTGGTCGGGCGAAGAAGAGATCGTTACCGAAGACAGCTGGGAATCGGTCTGGCACTGGGCGCGGGATGTCTGGCTGGAAAGCTGAATGAGAAAGACCCGCATAAAATAATGGCTCTTGGCTATTAATGCTCGTAGAATCGCCACGCCTTCCCGCGCGTGGCGCTTCGCTACCGCTCCATCCCCTCGGACATTCGAACCGCCCCGCGCAGGAAGCGCCTCTTAGTGGTGGTTTTCCTGGTTGTTTTCCAGGGTCTCCAGCAAGGCGATCTGCATGCGTGTATGCACACGGATGAACCAGCGCCACAGCACCGCCACCACCACTGCCGCGACTACCACGATCAGCAACAGCAGCTCGTTGGTGGGCAGAATGCTGGCCGACAGCGCCGACAGCAGCAAAAAGATCACCAACAGCGACAGCAACGGAATGACCTCGGCAATCACCCGTCGAACCCGCTGGGTGTGGCGCCCGGCCATCTCCGGCTTGACCCCCATCTCCGCCAGCAGCATCGACAGCGCCTTGAGCTTGCGGTACGCAGCGATCAGGAAAGGCAGCGACAGCATCAGCGCCGCGCCCCAGATCAAGGCCTTCTGCTGGCCGACATCGCTGACCCATTCGCTCAGGTAGTCACCGATGCGCGCGGCAAAATAACCACCGCTGAAGAAGATCGCCACCACCAGCGCCAGGTTCACCCCCACCTGCAGCAGAATCCGCCGGATCATCGACGCCAGCAATGCCCCTTGGCCATGGGGCTGGATGCTGCGCAGCCATTCGCCGTACAGCGACAGCACCCGCGACAGGCGCCCCGGCACGACCTTGGCGAGCTTCAACGACAGCGGGTCGGCGGCGCGAATCAGATACGGGGTAAGCAGCGTGGTGATGGCCGAAACGGCTACCGCCACCGGGTACAGGAAGTCGCTGGTGACCTGCAGGGTCATGCCCAGTGCGGCGATGATGAACGAGAACTCGCCAATTTGTGAAAGCCCCATCCCGACCCGCAGAGAGGTACGTCCGTCGTTGCCGGCGATAAAGGCGCCCATGCCGCAGGACAGCATCTTGCCCAGCACCACGGCAATGGTGATGACCACGATCGGCCAGGCGTACTCGACCAGGATCGACGGATCGATCATCAAGCCGATGGCGACAAAGAAGATGGCGCTGAACAGGTCGCGTACCGGTTCGATCAGGCGCTCGATCTTCAGCAATTGGCGCGACTCGGCCATGATCGCGCCAATCAGAAAGGCGCCCAGGACCATGCTGTATTCAAGCTTGACCACCAGCAGGCAGAAGCCGAAACACAGGCCCAAAACGGTAATCAGCAGCATCTCGTTGCTTTCGAAGCGGGCCACGTAAGCCAGCAGGCGCGGCACCAGCAAAATGCCGATGACCAAGGCAACGATCATGAACAGCGACAACTTGCCGACCGTGGAAAACACCTCACCCGAGCTCACCGTGCCACTCACGGCAATACCCGAGAGCAAGGCGATGATGCCGATGCCAAGGATGTCTTCGACGATCAGCACGCCGAAGATCAGTTGGGCAAAACGCTCGTTCTTCATCTTCAGGTCGTTGAGCGCCTTGACGATGATGGTGGTCGAGGAAATCGCCAGGATGGCGCCGAGGAACAGTGAATCCATGGTGTTCCAGCCGAACCAGCGGCCGATCTCGAAGCCGATCCAGATCATCAGCACGATTTCCAGGAACGCGGCGATGAACGCCGTGGCCCCGACCTTGAACAACTTGCGCAGGCTGAACTCCAGGCCCAGGCAGAACATCAGGAAGATCACGCCGAGCTCGGCCAGGGTCTTGATCGTCTCTTCGTCGTGAATCAGGCCGAACGGCGGGGTGTGCGGGCCGATGATGAAGCCGGCAACAATGTAGCCAAGCACTACCGGCTGTTTGAAACGGTGGAACAGGATAGTCACCACCCCGGCAACCAGCATGATCACTGCCAAATCCTGGATAAAGCTGATGGCATGCACGGCGTGGGACTCCTTACCTGGTATCCAGAGACAAGCCGCAACTCACCCGATGAATTGTCTGATTGAGTTGCGGGTACATAGCGTTTTAAATGTAGGAATGCCCACCTTGCATGGGCTTCTTCAGGTTAACACCGCCGCTTGTCGCGAAAAGCCGGTGCAATATGAAGAAACAGATCGACCAAAGCATCGCCGCAAATGGCACAAATAGCGTGACGGCAAGGCCGCTGTCAGCGTCCCGTCTACTTAGATGGGAATCGTATTGGGGGAAAGAAGCGTGAACAGCAATCGCCACCCCGCCTCAGCGCAACCTTACCGTGAGCACACTATGGAACCTGGAAACGCCCAGCTGTCGATGACCGTCCTGATGACCCCGGACATGGCCAACTTTTCTGGCAACGTCCACGGCGGCACGCTGCTCAAATACCTCGACGAAGTGGCCTATGCCTGCGCCAGCCGCTACGCCGGTCGTTATGTGGTGACCCTGTCGGTCGACCAGGTGGTCTTTCGCGAGCCGGTGCATGTCGGCGAGCTGGTGACCTTCCTCGCTTCGGTCAACTACACCGGCAACACCTCGATGGAAGTCGGCATCAAGGTGGTCACTGAGAATATTCGCGAGCGTTCGGTGCGCCACAGCAACAGCTGCTTCTTCACCATGGTCGCCGTCGACGACGACCGCAAGCCGGTTGCGGTGCCGCCGCGCCAGCCTGAAAGCAGCGAAGAGAAGCGCCGTTTCCTCCAGGGTAAACAGCGCCGGCTGATCCGTCAGGAGCTGGAAAAGCGCTACCAGGAACTCAAGGGCGACGCCCTTTAAGACCGCCCGTTAAAAGGCCAGAGGCTGCGCCGCAAAGCGCAGCCGCGGGTGCACGATGCGATCTTGCGCCCGCACCAGTTCCAGCTCGTAGCTGGCACAGGCCTGGGTTTCCAGCAGCACTTCGTGCACCGCGGCGGCGGTGAATTCAAACGCCGCTAGCCAGTCATCGCCGAGCAGCAAGCGCGCCAGGAACAAGCCTGATGTCAGGTCACCAACGCCTACCGGCTGGCGGGCGAATGCCAGCAGCGGGCGGCGGATGTGCCAGCTCCCTTCGCCGGTCACCAGCAGCATCTCGAAATCTTCCGCGCCACGCCCTGGGTACGCCAGGTGCTTGACCAGCACCGCTTTCGGGCCGCGCTCCAGCAGGCTGCGGGCCATGTCGACACAGTCTTGCAACGACTCGGCACGGCGCCCGCAGAAGCTGTCCAGTTCCAGCTGGTTCGGGCACAGCACATCAGCACGGGCCAGCGCTTCTTCGAGCAGAAACTCGCTGACCTCGGCCGGAACGATACAGCCCTTCTCGGGATGGCCCATCACCGGGTCGCAGAGGTACAAGGCGCGCGGGTTGGCCGCCTTGATCCGGGCCACGCCGCTGAGGATCGCCCGCCCCTGCTCGGCACTGCCCAGGTAGCCGGACAACACCGCATCGCAGTTGCCCAGCTCACCGATCGTCGCAATCCCTTCTACCAGTGCAGGTATTTGCGCTGGAGCAAGCACTTCTCCGGTCCACTGGCCATACTGAGTATGGTTGGAGAACTGCACGGTATTGAGCGGCCAGACCTTCACCCCGACCCGCTGCATGGGAAACACTGCGGCGCTGTTGCCAGCATGGCCGAAAACCACGTGGGACTGGATGGCGAGCAGATGCGGTGTACGTTTCATGCAGGTCTTCCGAAAGCGTAGGAATGAAAAACAAGGCGCGCAGTATGGCGCTAAATGCCACCTGTACGACAGACCGGGGAGGCAGTTAAGCTGGGCATACCTCGTTGGAGCATATGTAAATGTTGACCCTGGGAAATCTCTTCGTGCTGATGCTGCTGGCCACGGCAGGCGCTTGGTTGTGGCATAACCACGGCTTGCGTGAAAAGGCTCTGGAGCGGGTCAAGCAGCACTGCGCCAAGCTCGACCTGGAGCTGCTCGATGGCAATGTCGCGCTCAAGCGCATCGGCTTTGTTCGCGATGCCAACGGCCGCAAACGCCTGGCCCGGGTGTACAACTTCGAATTCACCGTGACCGGCGAACAGCGCCACCCCGGTACCGTCACCCAGTTCGGGGCGCACACCATGCAGATCGAACTGGCGCCCTACCCGTTCGAGATCAAGACGCCGCAACACCACGATAACGTGGTCGAGATGAACCAGTGGCGTCAGGACCATAACCGCTGGCGTAACTAGACGCGGCAGGCCAGCATGGCCTGTTTTAGCGCTTCAGGAGCTTGCGGCTCGGCGAAAATCAGCTCCAGCCGCGAGTCACGCCGCCATTCGCTGCGGCTCCACAGCAAGGACGGCTGTCCGCCCAGGGCATTGAGCGCTTGCCAGCCGTCCAGGCTGTGGATAACTGCCTTGGCCCGGCGCCAGTCCAACTCCCGCAGAAATTGCTCGATGCGGGCACGATCAAACACCTGAGCCGGGTGCCAGCGCCAACCAATGCTCCAGCCCTCCGCCGCCTCCTGGATGCTGCAAATTGGCTCCTGCGGATTTGTCCACAGGCTGCCTATGACTGCAGAAACACTGGCTGATGCCAGTTTATCCACAGCCAGGGAATGGCTTGGCGGAGCACTTGCCATCGGCACTTCGGACAACGGCAGATGGCCGAAATCGGTCCAGTACAGGCGAGTATCCGCCAGCCGGGAAGTTATCCACAAGCGCTGTTGTTCGTCCAGACCAGCGGATTTGTTCAGCACCAGCAGCCCGGCGCTGGCCAGGGTCGAGTGCTGAGCTTGCGGCAAGGCAACACCCGCAGCCAGCTGCTCGGCATCGAGCACCAGTACCGCCGGTTGTACCGCCAGCACCCCCTGCCAGGGCGGTAAGCGCAGTTGCTGCAACAACTGCAACGGATGGCCCAACCCGGATGGTTCGATAAACAGCCTATGCGGCTTGGCCTTGCGCAACAGGCGACCCAGGCCGACCTGGAATGGCATGCCGTTGACGCAGCACAAGCAACCGCCGGCCACCTCTCCCAGGGCAATCCCATCGTCATCGGTTGCCAGCAGCGCTGCGTCCAGGCCGATCTGGCCGAACTCGTTGATCAGCACCGCCCAGCGCTCATCGGCGGGCCGCTGCGCCAGCAACTGGCGAATCAGGCTGGTCTTGCCGGCGCCGAGCGGGCCGGCAATCACGTGGGTAGGAATGTTCTGCAGCATGGGACGGAGAGTGCCTGAAATTTTCGTCACTATGCCGTTATATCAGGCCATCCAGTCAAGGCTGAGGATCAAACGCCGCTCACCATTGGCCAAGGCCGGCGAACGATGGACCAGCCCGCCTCCCTGATTACCAAGCCATTTCTCGCCCTTGAGCAAGGCCACCTCACCCTCGGCCAATTGGCGGATTGCCTCGGCATGCGGTTGCTCCCGAGCCAGCTGCGTACGGTCGATTGCACCTTCTCCCAGCCATTCACTACCCGGCCCGGCGTAGGTGCTCAGCAAACGCAGAGGGACGTGATCGACATGAAACCGCGGGCACATGGCGTTGCCCAGCGCCTGCAGGCGCAAGCCGACTCGTCGGGCGTCGAGCAAGCAGGCGTAGGCAGCCACCAGCCAGGCAACGTCGGTAACAAACGCCACATGGCCTTCCAGGTCCGCATACCCGCCCAGCAAGCCACTGAGGTCCGGCAACTGTTGTTGCTCATCCAGCTCGATGACCCGGCTTTCACCCAGTGGCTGGTTCAGCGACAGCAGCAAGCGGGCATAGTCTTCGATCTGCACCGGCAAGCGGCGCTGCCATACCGCGAGATTGACGCCATCCTGCAACGCCTCGGTGAGCACTTGAGGCGTGTCGCCGAAGGCCTGGCGCATCACGCCGCGTCCTCGTCAAACCACGGGCCGAACGGGTCGGGCAGTTGCCGCCAACTGTTCACGCCTGCGGCCATTTCTGCATCGTCGAGCAGGCAGCTCGAGAGCTCGGCATCGAGCCGAGCGAAGTCGATATTCTGACCGATGAATACCAGCTCCTGGCGGCAATCACCACACTCTGCAGTCCAGTTCTTGAAGATCTGCGCGCCGCTCTGCTCATCCTGCGGCCACTGCTCACGGGGTACGAAGCGCCACCAGCGCCCGGCAAAACCGTGGCGCATCATGCCGCCGGCCTGCGACCAACTGCCGGCATCCTGGTGCTTGCTGGCGAGCCAGAAGAAGCCCTTGGAGCGCAGCAACCGGCCGTTGTCCCAGGGCCTGTGGATAAAATCGTAAAAGCGCTGTGGATGCAGCGGCCGGCGCGCTTGCCAGGTGGTCGCGGCAATTCCGTATTCCTCGGTTTCCGGCACGTGTTCGCCGCGCAGTTCCTGCAGCCAGCCAGGCGCCTGGGCGGCGCGGTCGAAGTCGAACAGACCGGTGTTGAGGATCTGCTGCAGCGCTACCTGACCCATGACCATCGGCACGATCTGCGCCTGGGCGTTAAGGCTGCGCAAGATCGCGCTGAGCTCTTCGCGCTCGGCGCTGCTGATCAGATCGATCTTGCTCAACAGAATCACGTCAGCGAACTCCACCTGCTCAATCAAGAGGTCACTGATCGAGCGCTCGTCTTCGTCACCAAGGGTTTCGCCGCGGCTGGCCAGGCTCTCGGCCGCCTGATAATCACGCAGGAAGTTCAAGCCATCGACCACCGTGACCATGGTGTCCAGGCGCGCCTGATCGGCCAGGCTGCGGCCTTGCTCGTCACGAAAGGTAAAGGTTTCGGCGACCGGCAACGGCTCGGAGATGCCGGTGGACTCGATCAACAGATAATCAAAACGCCCCTCGCGGGCCAGGCGTGCGACCTCTTCAAGCAGGTCTTCGCGCAGGGTGCAGCAGATGCAGCCGTTGCTCATCTCCACCAGCTTTTCTTCGGCGCGGTTGAGACTGACGTTGCGCTGCACCTCGCTGGCATCGATGTTGATTTCGCTCATGTCGTTGACGATCACCGCGACCCGCAGGTTGTCGCGGTTTTTCAGCACGTGATTGAGCAGAGTACTTTTGCCGGCACCCAGAAAGCCGGAAAGCACAGTGACGGGAAGACGGTTGGGCATGGGGGGCTATCCTCATCGGGGCGAGTGCATTCGAACGATGCATTGCGCAATGTTATATTATAACAATACAATCTCGCCAACCCACTTCGCTCAGAACATGACCAAAGGCCGACCTGGAAGATGAAATCACGTTGCCTTTTTGCCTTCGCTGCATTGCTGCTGTGCGAATCCGCCGTTGCAAACGGCGCGCCCCTCAGCAACGGCCTGGCACTTTGTACCCGCAGTGCAACCTTGCTTGCCTGCAGCGATGCCCAGGGCAATTACTACAGCGTGCAAACCCAGGGCAGCACCACCTACCTGCGCGGCTTCGAAATGGAGGGCCGCCGGCTGTGGGCACAAACCAATAGCCGCTATGGCCAGCTGACTTTCTTCACAGGCGTGGCGAGCAATGGCGAAACCTGGGTCGGATACAGCCAGCGTGTGGGCTGGACCACCTTGAACAAGGTCTCCAGTTCCAGCGGGCAGCGTTTCAATCTGCGCTGCAATCGTCTGAGCGGCTGCCAATAGCCTTCTTGAAAAGTGAACCCCTGATGAGCGCTTTCACCCTTCCTGACATCGCTGCCCAAGCCACCACTTCCCAGTTGCCATTGGATTGGGTCGGCATGTGTGGCATTGCCCTGCCGCTGCAGATCGATGGGCAGATATTGCCAGCAACAGCCGACGCGGGCGTCAGCCTTGATGATGGCGCCTCCCGGGGCATTCACATGTCACGCTTGTACCTGGCGCTGGAAGCCCTGGAACATCAACCCTTGAGTCCGGCGCTGATCAATGAAGTTCTGCAGGGTTTTCTCGACAGCCACATAGGCCTTTCCGCCAGTGCGTTCCTGACCCTGCGATTCGAACTGATGCTCAAACGCCCTGCGCTAATCAGCCCCTTGGCAGGTTGGAAAGCCTATCCGGTTACTCTGGATGCGCAGATTAAAGACGGAGTGTTCCACGTGGAACTATTTGTCGATGTGGCGTATTCCTCCACCTGCCCCTGCTCAGCCGCCTTGGCTCGGCAGCTGATTCAACAGCAATTCATCAGCGACTTTGGCAATCGCAGCTTGAGCCATGAAGCGATCTTGAGTTGGCTGGGTAGTGCCGAGGGTATTGTGGCCACGCCCCATAGCCAACGCAGTGCGGCAAAGCTGCAGGTTCGTCTGCGCCCAGGGGTTAACGAACTGCCGATAGAAACGCTGATCAACCAGGCCGAGAGCGCCTTGGGCACCGCTGTTCAAACTGCGGTAAAGCGCGCCGACGAACAAGCCTTTGCCTTGGCCAACGGGCAGAATTTAATGTTCTGTGAAGATGCCGCCCGGCGCTTGAATGTGGCGCTGAAAACCCTGCCGTGGCTCAGCGGCTTCAACCTGCGTGTGGAGCATGCCGAAAGCTTGCATGCCCACGACGCAGTCGCTCACAGCCAATGGCGATGGTGAGGCGCTTCAGCTACGCGGTTTAACCGTACCGCAGTCATTACCGAGCCACACTGCCCGGGTGTTCATACTGCCCTGCTGCTGCACACCGGACGCGTTGAAGGTACCGTTGACCTGGGTTGTGAACTCACGATCGCTGACGAACGTGGCTTCCCCATTGCCTTGGGCTTTCGGGCAGCTGAAGGTGAACTTCCAGACATTGCCGGTGCGCTCGGTGATCTTCTGGGTACAGCCAGACTTGGGATCCTGCAGCGGGATGTCATTGGTTTTTACCTGCTCCGGCGTCAGGCAAGAGCGCACACCTTGACCGGCGACGCTGATCCCTTGCTTGGCCAGGCCACCTTCGATCATCGCCCGTTGCTCCGGCGGCAGGTTCTTCAACTGACCGAGCATGAAGCCCATGTCTGGAAGCGGCTTGCCATCAACCTGCATGTTGCTGGTGGTCAGCTCCCAAAGGCCAGGTTGCAACATCTGCGCATGCACCAACGGGCTTGCCAGACCGAACATCAGTGCCAGCAGCGGCAGACGATTTTTCATGTAGTGACTCCTCGAAACTCCAGCCCCAAGCTGGAACACAGCTTAGACGTCAATTTGTGCTTTCGGTTGCAAGTGCTGCCATGAACATGCTCTGTTAGGGGTAGAGCCTTCGGACAGCAGGATGCGTATGGATTACCACAGCCCGTACTTCTTCGGTTACCTCATTGGCGTGATTCACTTGCTCGGGGCAATCGCCGCCTTGCACGCGGTGTTCACCGTACGCACCGCCCAGGGGGCAATTGCCTGGGCCTTATCGCTGCTGTTCATTCCCTACTTCACCCTTATTCCCTACCTGGTGTTTGGCAGCCGTACCTTCGACGCCTACATCCAGGCCCGGCGCCAGGCCAACCGTGAAATGCATGTGGCCATGGCCGATCTCAACTGGCGACCCTGGGTCGAAGAGGCCTTGGCAGCCCGCAATTCAGAATCTTATGGCGCGCTGCGGGCGATGCCCAAGCTGGGACGCATGCCGTGCCTGGCCAACAATCAGGTGCGTTTGCTGATCGACGGCAAGGCTACTTTCGACGCCATCTTTCACGCCATTGCCGGCGCACGCGACACGGTGCTGGTGCAGTTTTTCATTATTCACGACGATGAACTGGGGCGGCAGCTACAGGCCCTGCTGCTGAAAAAGGCCACCGAAGGCGTCAAGGTCTACGTGCTCTACGACAGCGTCGGCAGCCATGCCCTACCCTCTGCCTACAGCCACAAGCTGCGTGCAGGCGGCGTCAATATCCGCGCTTTCGCCACCCGCCGCGGCTGGTTCAACCGCTTCCAGGTCAACTTTCGCAACCACCGCAAAATCGTCGTGGTCGATGGCCTGCAGGGTTTTCTGGGTGGCCACAACGTTGGCGATGAGTACCTGGGTGGCAATCCCAAGCTCTCCCCTTGGCGTGATACTCACGTCCAGGTCAGCGGGCCAGTGCTGGCCTGCCTGCAGGAATCGTTCGCCGAGGACTGGTTCTGGGCGTCGCGCCAACTGCCGCCCTTGATCCTGCCGGACACCTACCCGGAAGATGGCGTGCTCTGCCAGGTATTGGCCAGCGGGCCGGCCGATCCGCAAGAAACTTGCTCGCTATTCTTCGTCGAAGCCATCCACTCGGCGCGCGAACGCCTGTGGATCACCAGCCCCTACTTCATCCCTGACGAAGCGGTGTTCGCAGCCCTGCGCCTTGCAGTGTTGCGCGGGGTAGATGTGCGCATCCTGATTCCTTCGCGTGCAGACCACCGTATCGTCTACGCCGCCTCCAGCCTGTTCGCCTTTGAGGCGGTGCGCGCCGGGGTGCGGATGTTTCGTTTCGAACCTGGATTCCTGCATCAGAAGGTGGTGCTGATCGACAACGAGATCAGCGCCATCGGCAGCGCCAACCTCGACAACCGATCGTTTCGCCTCAACTTCGAGATCATGTTGCTGACCGTAGACCGCGCATTTGCCGATCAGGTCGAAGCGATGCTCAGCCATGACTTCGACCAATCCCGGGAAATCACCGCCGAAGACAGCCGCGATACACATCGCCTGCAGCAGCTGGGGATGCGTATCGCGCGGCTGATTTCGCCGATTCTGTAAGGTGCTTTAACGGTAGAAGTCTTCGCGGGTCAGCGGCAAATCGTGGCTGCCATCGGCAAAGGGTTTGACCGCAAGGATCTGGTGCAAATTGATCCAGCCCCTGGCAAAGGCATAGGAGCAACCAGCCAGGTACAGGCGCCAGATGCGCAGGGCTTTCTCTGGCACCAGCGCGCCAGCCTTGTCCAGCTGTGCTTCGAGGCGGTTGCTCCAGTGCTCGAGGGTGCGCGCGTAATGCAGGCGCAGGCTTTCGACGTCGACAATCTCCAGCCCCGCTTCACTGATGCGTGCACTGATCATCGACAGGTGCGGCAGCTCGCCATGGGGGAACACGTAGCGCTCGATGAAGCTGCCCGCGCCGCGCCCGACCGGTCGCCCGTCGGTGTGCCTGGCGGTGATGCCATGGTTCATCACCAGGCCACCTTCGCGCACGGCGCCAAACAAGCGCTGGCAATACAGCGCCAGGTTGGCATGACCCACGTGTTCAAACATGCCGACACTCACCACCTTGTCGAAGCGACCGTCCTGGGGCAGGTCGCGATAATCGAGTATCTGCAGCTCAACCTGCCCTTCCAGGCCATCGGCCTTGACCCGCTCACGGCCGAGTTTGAGCTGCTCTTTGCTCAGAGTGATGCCGAACACCTTGGCACCGAACTCCCTGGCCGCATAGCGCGCCAGCCCGCCCCAACCACAACCGACATCCAGCAGGTAGTCGCCCTTCTTCAAGCGCAGCTTGCGGCACAAGTGCTCGAACTTGTTCTGCTGGGCTTGCTCCAGGGTGTTGGTGGGCGATTTGAAATAGGCGCAGGAGTAGGCCATGTCGCTGTCCAGCCACAGCTGGTAGAACGCGTTGGACAGGTCGTAGTGGTAGGAAATTGCTGCCGCATCGGTAGCCTTGTCATGCTCGGTGCGCACCGGCTGATCGTCTTCTTCATCCTTGAGCAAAGCCACGCTAAGTTCGTCACAGACGCGGATCACCTCACTGATGGAGCCCTCCAGTTCCAGCTTGCCTTCGACGAACGCTGCCCCCAACTCATCCAGGCTTGGATGGGTCAACTGAGTAATCAGCTGCGGGTCCTTGACCAGGATGGTCACCTGCGGCTTGGGCCCCAGATCGAACGCATTGCCATCCCAAAGTTTGAGTCGCAGTGGCAGTCGCAGGCTTTGCAGAACAGGTGGAAGTTGCGCAAGCATGAAATGAGCCTCCTTTTTTCATCGGACGTCTGCCCAAAAGGGTAGTTCATCTGCCGGAACTTTCAGCTTATGCCGACCATAGTCTGAGCCTATCTAGCCCGTTGCAGACCTTGCGCCGGGGGCTGGAACCTACGATTTATTGTATACAATCGAGCGATTTGCAGATTAGTCTTGGCGCCATCGTCGATTCTTCATCCTGGAGTACAACAATGAAAACCTATGATGTAGTAATCATTGGCGGCGGGCCTGGTGGGTACAACGCGGCTATTCGTGCCGGTCAACTGGGCTTGAGCGTGGCGTGCGTGGAAGGTCGCTCGACCCTCGGCGGCACCTGCCTGAACGTCGGTTGCATGCCGTCCAAAGCCCTGCTACATGCCTCCGAGTTGTATGAGGCGGCGGTTGGCAGCGAGTTCGCCAACCTCGGCATCGAGGTCAAACCGACCCTCAACCTTGCGCAGATGATGAAGCAGAAGGATGAGAGCGTCAGCGGCCTGACCAAGGGTATCGAGTTCCTGTTCCGCAAGAACAAGGTCGACTGGATCAAGGGCTGGGGCAAGCTCGATGGAGTTGGTCGGGTCAAGGTGACCGACGACCAGGGCGCGGTAACTGAGCTGGAGGCCAAGGACATCGTCATTGCCACTGGCTCCGAACCGACGCCGCTGCCTGGCGTGACCATCGACAACCAGCGCATCATCGACTCCACCGGCGCCCTGGCCCTGAGTGAAGTGCCCAAGCACCTGGTGGTAATCGGCGCCGGGGTCATCGGCCTGGAGCTGGGTTCGGTGTGGCGCCGGCTGGGCAGCCAGGTGACCGTGGTCGAGTACCTCGATCGCATCTGCCCCGGTACTGATGAAGAAGCGGCAAAAACCCTGCAACGCGCCCTGGCCAAGCAAGGCATGAAGTTCAAGCTCGGCAGCAAGGTCACCCAGGCCAGCGCTTCAGCGCAAGGGGTGAACCTGAGCCTGGAGCCTGCCGCAGGCGGCAGCGCCGAAACCCTCGAGGCCGACTACGTACTGGTTGCCATCGGCCGGCGCCCCTATACCCAGGGCCTTGGCCTGGAAAGCGTCGGCCTGGAAACCGACAAGCGCGGCATGCTCGCCAACCGGCACCACCGCACCAGCGTCCCGGGCGTGTGGGTAATTGGCGATGTCACCTCCGGAGCGATGCTCGCGCACAAGGCCGAGGACGAGGCTATCTCCTGCATCGAACAGATTGCCGGCAAGGCCCACGAGGTCAACTACAACCTGATTCCGGCGGTCATCTACACCCGTCCGGAACTGGCCAGCGTCGGCAAGACCGAAGAGCAGCTCAAGGCCGAAGGCCGCGAGTACAAGGTCGGCAAGTTCCCCTTCAGCGCCAACAGCCGGGCCAAGATCAACCACGAGACCGAAGGCTTCGCCAAGGTCCTCGCAGATGCCCGTACCGATGAAGTATTGGGCGTGCACCTGGTTGGCCCAAGCGTCAGTGAGATGATCGGTGAGTATTGCGTGGCCATGGAGTTCAGCGCCTCGGCTGAAGACATCGCCCTCACCTGCCACCCGCACCCGACGCGCTCCGAAGCCCTGCGCCAGGCGGCAATGAACGTCGACGGCAAGGCGATGCAGGTCTGATCAGTCAGGCCGGTCGAACGGATGAAGCCGGCCTTCAAGGCTGAAGGCCGGCTTATCCACAATCAGGCCAGGGCAGCCTGTTGGTTTTCCACAGCCAGCAGGTCAAAACGCGAGGCCAGGAACGGGGTGATATCCAGCGGCAGGGTTTCCTGGTTCACGACCTTGTCGATCAGCACGCCAGTGATGGCCGAGGTAAGGATGCCGGTGCGAAAGTGTCCACAGGCATTCACGTAGCCACTGACTTCGCTGACCGGCCCCAGGATCGGCAGCTCGTCCGGCGAGCCCGGGCGCAAGCCGGCCCAGGTGCGCTTGAGGTTGATCTGCGCCAGCTCCGGCACGCAGCGCACCGCGCCCTGAACCAGGCCGTTGATCTCCGGGAAGGTGTTGCTGACGTCGAAGCCTTTGTCTTCGGTGGTGCTGCCGATCAGGATCTCACCGTTGTCCTTCTGCGCCATGTAGCAATCGCTGGTGGTCAGGCAGCCTTGCAGCAGCTTGGGCATGCGCTCGGTGAGGATGATCTGGCCTTTGACCGGCTTGACCGGAATCCGCAGGCCCGTGGCCCACTCGCTCAAGTCTGCGGCCCAGGCGCCGGCGGCGTTGATCAGGGTATCGCAGTGAAAGGTGCCCTCTTCGGCGGTTTGCACGCCGCTGACCCGCGAACCCTGATGCAGCACACCCGTAATGTTGGTGTTGTGGAACAGGTCGACACCGTTCTGGCGCGCCGCCTCCATATAGGAATCGGCCAGGCGGAACGGGCTGACCTGGTGATCGCAGAGAAACTCCAGGGCACCATGGGCCTCATGGCTCACCGCAGGTTCGGCCTGGCGCAGGGCATCGCGGTCGAGCCAGCGCACCTGGTCGGCCAGGTGCGGGATCTGCGCAACGATGTGCTCGGCGTAGAGGCGGTCTTCATCGTCGTAGATCACGTACTTGAGGCCCGTGCGCTCGAACTTGAAGTCCATGCCGTGGCGCTCGATCAGCTCGCGGTGCAGCTGTGGATAAAGTGCGTTGGACTGCAAGGCAAAGTCGAAGAACGACTGCGGCAGGATGTGCGGCGTGCTCGAATCCACCGCCACTGCCGCGCCATGGGCTTCACGCTTGTGCTTGGCCGACATCATGCGAAAGAAGATTACTCCGCAGCCCAGGCCCACGGACTCACCAATGGCCCACAGGCCGCCGGCAGACGCGCGGGTGGCATTGCCCGGGCGCTTGGCATCGATCAGGGCGATCTTCAGGTTCTTGCGTTTGGACAGCTGGTAGGCGCAGGACGCACCGATCACACCGCCACCGGCGATGACCACATCATAGGTTCTGTTCATGCTTCAGGCTTCCGTGCCGAGTTGCTGGAATGCAGAGAATGGAATCGGGTCGATCGGGAAACGCGGCCGCAGCCAGCCGACATCGGCGCGTCCGGTTGCTTCGCGCAGGCGATCGCTGCAATAGCCGACGCACATGCGCCCCTGGCAGTCGCCCATGCTCACCCGGGTGCGCATCTTCAACCCGGCCATGTCTTCGACGCCCTGCTCCAGGGCGCGATCGATGTCGCTGCGGGTGACATGCTCGCAACGACAGATCACCGTGTCCGCCTGCGGCAGCTCGATCTGCTTGGTGCCGCGGTGGGTGTAGCGCTCTACCCCGGCGCGAAAGCGTTTGATCGCTGCCAGCTGGCCGAGGTATTTCTCGCGCAGTTCGATCGCCTCTTCTGCGTTGAGTACCTCCTGCTGCAGCAGGATCGAAACAGCCGCGATGCGCCCGGTGAGCATTGCCGCCTCACCACCACGGATGCCGCCCATGTCACCGGCCAGGTGGATGTGCGGCTGGCTGCTTTGCTGCCAGACGTTGCTTTCCGGGCGCAGGTAGCCGTCTTCGTTGAAGCCATGGTCCAGGCCCAGTTGCTGGCTGAGCTGGGTGCGCGGGATAAAGCCGTAGCCCACCGCCAGGGTTTGCGCCGGCTCGCGCTGAGCGCGGGAAAGGTCCGGCTGCCAATCGTCACCGTAGGGCGCCACAGTCACTTCAGCCAGCTCACCCTCACCCTTGGCTTCGACAATCCCCCAGCCGTAGTACATGGGGATGCCGTTGAGCTTCATGTAGCCAAGCATGCTCAGGCCATCGAGGAACAGCTGCGGCTTGTTCATCAGCGCCAGACTTTCACGGGCAATCTTGCTGAACGGGCAGGCTTCATAGACGCCGGCAACCTTCGCCCCGGCCGCGTGCAACTGGCAGGCCACCAACGGCAACAACGGTCCGGTGCCAGCGATCACGGTACTGCCCAGGGGTTTGACCACACCGCTTTTGATCTGCAACTGAAGCCCGCCGAGCAACATAACACCCGGCAAGGTCCAGCCGGCAAACGGGACGTTGCGCTCGTGGCAACCGGCCGACAGCAACAGATGGGAAAAATCGATTTCGTGCAGGGTTTCTTCGCCATCGAGTACCATCAGGCGCTGCTCGTCCCCACCGACCACACGGCTGTTCAGGCGCAGGTCGATGCGATCGGCGCAGGCGGCGAAGTCCTTGTGCAGTTTTTTCAGTGCCTTGCTGTAGCGGGCACCCAGGTAGCCCAGGTCGACGCCGCTGCGCAGCGGTCCGCGAAACACCACGCCACCCGGGCGTGAGGCTTCATCAAACAACAGGCTCGAGACACCGTGCCTGGCCAGCTCGATCGCCGCTGCCATACCTGCCGAACCACCACCGACAATAACTGGACGCAAGCTCATGGTGCCTCCTGCCCGGCAAAACGGTTGGTCCCGGTTTCGACCCGCATGCCCGGCTGTACCTCGGTTTGGCAGGCGCGGCGCTTGGGCCGGCCGTTGATCGACACCAGGCAGCAATGGCACACGCCCATGCCGCAGAAAGCGCCGGTCAATTGTTGGTGATCGTTAAGCGCCACCTGGCGCAGGCCCACGGCGTTAAGCACGCTGAGCACGGTTTCACCGGCAGCGACCGCCACCGCCTGGCCGTTGAGTTCGATGGTCATGTCCGCCCGCGACAGGGGCTGGATATCTAGCTTTCGCTCCAGAGTCTGCATAGCTTTTCGTCCGTGAAAAAGAAACATGGACTGCGCACACTAAGCCAAGCGCGCGTCAGGACTATTGATCCAGGCCAGCTAATGGGTCTGCTTGCCGGACAAACCGACAAAACAGAGCAGATGGCCCGTGCTCATCCGGGCGATGTTTCTCAACGGGCGATTCTAGAAAAAAGTGCATTCAAATCGGTGGCCCGATTTGAATGCACAAGGGAGGAGCTCGTTATCTCTGTTCGAACCGCGATTAACTTCTGTAGCAGAGTATTCACGTGATCGTTCTGGAATACCGGAAGTGGCGCAGGTCAGTCTGTTTTTTTACTGGTGTTCGAAGTCGTTGGCGCAATTGGCTTCTTTTCGGTCTGACCTTTGTCCTGACCACGCTCCTCTTTGAATTTTTGGTGCCATCGCTCCAATGCCTCTGCACCATCTGATGCCTGGCTAAGCGGGCTGAGGAGCAAGAGAGCAAGCAGGATTGAGCTAAGCAGTTTCATGAGGACCTCACTTTTTTACTTTGAACGTGTCTGTACTGCCCCAACAACCAGGCCAGATCATCGAAGATCGCAGCGAAATGCATCGCGCCAAGCCGACGCAATGAATTTGCGGTTCGGTGTGATTGAAGGATCATCCGGGGGTAGCTTTGTGGGGAGCGAGCGAGGCGGCTCAAACCGGCGCCGATGAGCTGCGCGATCGGGTCTTGAGGGTCAAGATGCTTCAGGTCGGCATGCACCCGCCTCAGTTCACGCGCTAGTTGCAGCGACAACCTGCCCAGGTACTCGTGTTGATGCTGGCTATCGACTGTTGCTGGTGCCAGTGCAGCCAACGAGGCGAGCCGGTGCTGCTGGCGCACCTGCCATGAGTGATCACTACCGGTGGCACCCTGTCGAAGCAATACCAGGGTCTCGCGATGAAGGGCGTCAACTAGCCCATTGAAATTCCTGTCATTTCGTTTTGGCAGCAGCTGGTACGCAAGCAGACAAATACCCAAAGCGATGATCCATGAAACAGACTGATTCGCGAAGTCATTGAAGTCATAGGCGGGTACGAGAGTGGTAGATACCAGTGTGTTGAAGGCGATCAGAAAAGCTACCCCTTGAAAAGCGCGGGAAGGCAAGGTAGTGGCGTGAATGCCGAACGACCAGAAAAGGCTCAGGCTGACCAGCAGCAGTGGCAGACCATTGATCTGCGGCAGGATGAGGAACTTGCAAGCGAGCGCTGCGGGAATCGCATACAGCGTCCCCCGTAGAAAGCTTTCGGTGCCTTTTTCGGGGGTGGGCATTGCAGCGATCAGTGTGCAGTAGGGCCCCAGAACTGCCAGCAGGGTCGGGCCTTGGTCCCAACCACTTATGTACCAGACAGCGGCTGCCAGCAAAGTTGCCAGAAGGGCTCTGATCCCGTTACGCAGGCCGTCGGCGTAATGGCGATGAAAGCGAAATGGGCGATGAACATGAGCAGTTTCTTGCTCTAGGGAAGAAAAGCCTTCCAGGGCCAAAGCGAACTCTTCCAACTGCTCGTCCAAGCGCCTGAACGCAAGGAGGGTACGTTGCTCTGGATGACTCGCTTGGGCAGCCGAAGCTGTTTTGCTTGCTAGCTCGTCGCGAATGGTTCGAACCCGGACCTTGGCCTCTGCCAGGCTCAAAGAGTGTTCGCTTAATGCCCTGCTTACCGAAGCAAGCTGAAGGCCCGTTGCCGAAACTGCATTTGTTGATTCCAGTACTGACAAGTCGGCAGGCAACTCATGTTCCAGCAGTGCAGATTGCAGGTAAGCCGAGCCAGACCTGATAGCTTTCAAATTGTCACTGATGACCCAGGATTCACCTCGACCCAGGCCAAGGAGATCGTCCACCTTGTTGATCTCTGCCGCGAGGACAAGGCGTTTGCGATGCGCCTGCTCATCTGCAGGTTGTGCGTATTTCTCTGCAATCAACGCTGCAGCCTTGACGCACAAGCTGACCACGGTGTCGCGTATGCGAGCCTCGACTGTCTTGCGACTGAAAAGGACGGTAACCAGAGTCAGACTAATAGCCCCGACCACCACCGCAGTGGCACGGGAGACGATGTGTTCAAAGCTGATCTGAGGTTCGGTAATGGCTGGCCCTAACGCCAGGCAAACGGTGTAGCCGGCCACGACGGCGGTAGTTGCGTAGTAATGCCGAACTACCGACATAGCGGCTACACATAGCCCAAGCCATATCCCAACGCCCACTATCATGAGGATCATTTGCTGGGCGAAACACGCCACCAGAACGAATGCGGCAACGGCACCTACCAGCGTGCCGGCGATACGATGCAGACCTTTGCCAACCACAGCTCCCTGAACGGGATTGACCAGCAGGAGCACGGTAGAGGCCGCGGAGAATGGCGAGTCCAGATGCAGGTAGAGACCTACGCACAATGCCAGCGCTGCTGCCATGCAACTGCGCAAGACATACAGGCTTGTAGAAGAAGTAAAGGGCAAGGGCAATGCGCCAAACCGTTTACCTATAGCTACGGCGCCCATTACAGAAACTCCTGGAGCCAATGAGTCAGACGCCGATGGTTTGGTGCACCAGCCTGGTCCACCTCAATACTTGCGGTCATGCCTGCTGCAAGCTCCACGCCCTCCGGGATGTGGTCAATTTCAATGCGCACCGGCAATCTCTGGGCCAGTCGAATCCAGCTGAACGTCGGGCTTACCTGAGGTAAACCGTTCTGCGCCCGCACTTCATTGGTATCGGAGACTCCCCGTCCTATGCTCGACACATGACCGGATAGCAGCGGCGAGAACCCCATGAGCTTGACCTTGGCATGGGCCCCAAGAGGAATATTTGTGAGTTTGGTTTCCTCGAAATAGCCGGTGACCCAGAAACTCTTGCTGTCGACAACGAACATGTTGGTGCCACCTGCAACGGCATAATCACCGGGTTGCAGACGCAGTTGGGTGACATAGCCATCTACGGGTGCAAAGATCTTGGTGCGTTGTAGTTCCAGTTGAGCCTGTGCCAACTGGGCCTGTGCAATGTTCAGCCGAGCGTTGGCGATTGCACGGGTGCGTACAGCGTTATCGATCTCTTCCTTGGGCACTACACCTACCAGCAGCTTCCGGCGGCGTAGCTCTTCGTTGCGCTGCTGGAACACCTCCTTGACCTCGGCCAGTTCGGCGGCTTTTTGATCGACTGCCAGGGCATAGCTTCGAGCATCGATGCTGTACATCAGTTCGCCCTTCTGCACCCACTGGTTATCACCGACCCAAACCCGCTCGATGCTGCCCGATACCTCGGGAGCGATCCGGATAACCTGAGCACTAATGCGGCCATCCCGGGTCCATGGTGCCAGTACATAAGCATTCCAAAGTGACAGGCCGAAATAGAGTGAAAAGGCACCAACAACCAGGGTGGCCAGGAACTTGAACAATCTCACTACGTGATTCATCGACGCCTCTTCAGAATTTGATGACCAGCAGAGAAAGCAAGGACACCGACAGGAAGAATCGGAGCAGGTTGGGATGCCACATCAGGTCCAACCAACGTCGCGTCATCCTTTCCAAAATGAGATAGAGCACCGTTGCTACCAGCAGGTAGATGAACAGTGGCGGGAAGTACACGTTGGCAAAGGAGAACTCGCTGAGCATGGATCGCACCTGTTGCTGGCCAAGTCAGCGCATCGTAGAAAATGCAGCTTGAATCCGATATGGACTATTAAGACAATAAATAATCAAATTCAGACAGTGGTGGCACTGGATGGCTACGACCGCTTTCCCTCTGGATCTTCATGATCCTGATTCACTTGTGCAGCCGGCTGTGGCCTTGCTGATCGAGTCTCAACAAAACGACACTGAGGTACCTGTCCACTACCACCGCAAGGGTCAACTGATCGTGGCCTTGAAAGGGGGAAACGTCTGCACCATCGAAGATGGCTTATGGATGGTGCCGCCAGGCTTTGGCGTATGGGTTCCAAGTGGAACGGTTCATAGCAACCGCGTAACGGCCAACGGCAAGATCTGCTTGCTGTTCATAGAGCCAGGCATCGCTCAGCTTCCGGAGCATTGCTGCACTCTGGCATTGAGCCCACTCATCCTGGAGTTGGTTTTATATCTGGCAGGTGGCCCTAACGATTATCCTGCCGATGGCCAGATTGCGCGGCTTGCTGGGGTGCTACTTGAGCTTCTGGAACAGGCACCTGCTGAGCGGTTTTATCTACCGCTACCGAAGAGCCCGCAAGTGCGGCAGATTGCTAGCGCCTTGGCTGAGGCCCCTGCCAGTCGTGTGACAGTGGCCGAATGGGCAGACAGGGTTGCCATGAGTGAGCGGACCCTTGCACGGTTGATCAAAAACGAGACGGGCCTTAGCTTCGGACATTGGCGTAAACAATGGCAGATAATCGTTGCTTTGCAGCACTTGGTCGAGGGCGCATCGGTGCAGAGCACCGCCGAAGCGTTGGGTTATGAATCAGTCAGTTCGTTCATCAGCATGTTTCGCAAAACGCTTGGAAAATCACCAGCTCGCTATGTTCGTGAAGCGATCGTGAGTCGAAAACTGAAATAGCACACGGGCTAAAACATGGCCGGCAAGAGTCGAACCAGGGTTGCGGCAAGCGCAACAGGAGATAGGAAGGGCACGTCGAAGAAGGGAGCCAGCGGCGGCTCCCTTCATCCGCGACAGTTTTAATTCTCTAGAACCATCCGGACATCACCGCAGCAACGGTTACTCGACAGTTACCGATTTCGCCAGGTTACGCGGCTGGTCAACGTCGGTGCCCTTGAGCACAGCGACGTAGTAAGACAGCAACTGCAGCGGAATGGTGTAGAGGATCGGCGCCAGGGCGTCGATGATGTGCGGCACGGCGATCACGTGGGTGCCTTCGCCATTGCTCATGCCTGCCTGTTCGTCGGCGAAGACGATCAGCTCGCCGCCACGGGCACGGACTTCCTGCAGGTTGGACTTGAGCTTTTCCAGCAGCTCGTTATTCGGCGCCACGGTCACTACTGGCATGTCGCTGTCGACCAGCGCCAGCGGGCCATGCTTGAGCTCGCCGGCCGGGTAGGCTTCGGCGTGGATGTAGGAGATCTCTTTGAGTTTGAGCGCACCTTCCATGGCTACCGGGAATTGCGCGCCGCGGCCCAGGAACAGAGTGTGGTGCTTGTCGGCGAACAGTTCGGCGGTCTTCTCGACGATCGCATCCATGGCCAGGGCTTCACCCAGGCGAGTTGGCAGGCGACGCAGTTCTTCCACCAGCTCGGCCTCGACACCGGCGGCCAAGGTACCGCGCACCTGGCCCAGGGACAGGGTCAGCAGCATCAGCGAGACCAGCTGGGTGGTGAAGGCCTTGGTCGAGGCCACGCCGATTTCCGGGCCGGCCTGGGTCAGCAGGGTCAGGTCCGACTCGCGCACCAGCGAGCTGATGCCGACGTTGCAGATCGCCAGGCTGCCGAGGAAGCCCAGCTCCTTGGCGTTGCGCAGGGCCGCGAGGGTGTCGGCGGTTTCACCCGACTGCGAGATCGAGACGAACAGGGTGTCCGGCTGCACCACCACCTTGCGGTAGCGGAACTCGCTGGCGACTTCGACCTGGCAAGGGATACCGGCCAGGCTTTCCAGCCAGTAACGGGCAACCATGCCGGCGTGGTAGCTGGTGCCGCAGGCAACGATCTGTACATTGCGCACCTTGGCGAACAGCTCGGCAGCTTGCGGGCCGAAGGCCTGGACCATGACGTGGTCCTTGCCCAGGCGGCCTTCCAGGGTGCGTTGCACCACGGTTGGTTGCTCGTGGATTTCCTTGAGCATGAAGTGACGGTAGGCGCCCTTGTCGGCAGCTTCGGCACCTTCGTGGTACTGCACGGTCTCGCGCTGCACTGCAGTGCCGGCGACGTCCCAGATGGTGACCTGGTCGCGGCGAATTTCGGCGATGTCGCCCTCTTCCAGGTACATGAAGCGGTCGGTAACCTGGCGCAGGGCCAACTGGTCGGAAGCCAGGAAGTTCTCACCGTGGCCCAGGCCGATTACCAGCGGGCTGCCGCTGCGAGCGGCCAGCAAACGGTCAGGCTGCTTGGCACTGATCACGGCCAGGCCGTAGGCGCCATGCAGTTGCTTGACTGTAGCCTTGAGGGCATCGGCCAGGTCCGGCAAGGTTTTGAGGGTGTGCGCCAGCAAGTGAACGATCACCTCGGTGTCGGTCTCGGAGCTGAAAACGTAACCCAGGCCCTTGAGCTGTTCACGCAGTTCTTCGTGGTTCTCGATGATGCCGTTGTGCACCACTGCCAGTTCATGACCAGAGAAATGCGGGTGGGCATTGTGTTCGGTTGGCGCGCCGTGAGTCGCCCAACGGGTGTGGGCGATACCCAGGTTGCCAGCCAGCGGTTCGGCGGCAACGGCGGCTTCCAGCTCGCTGACCTTGCCGATACGGCGACGGCGCTCAAGGTTGCCCTGCTGGGTGAAGACGGCCAGACCTGCGCTGTCATAGCCGCGGTACTCGAGGCGCTTGAGACCTTCGATCAGAATGGTTGTGATGTTACGTTCGGCGACGGCACCAACGATTCCACACATTATTCATGCTCCTGGGTGATAGCGGCGCAAATCACGTTGATGCCGCGGGCTTCAATCTGTACGCGTGCCTCATGGGGCAGGCGCTCATCGGTAATCAGGGTGTTGACGCTGCTCCAGGGCAGCTCAAGGTTGGGAATCTTGCGCCCGACCTTGTCGGACTCGACCATGACGATCACTTCCCGGGCGACTTCAGCCATCACCCGGCTCAGGCCCAGCAGTTCGTTGAACGTGGTGGTGCCGCGCGCCAGGTCAATGCCGTCGGCGCCAATGAACAGTTGGTCGAAGTCGTATGAGCGTAGTACCTGCTCGGCCACCTGGCCTTGGAACGATTCGGAATGCGGGTCCCAGGTACCGCCGGTCATCAACAGTACCGGCTCATGCTCCAGCTCGCTAAGGGCGCGGGCCACATTCAACGAGTTGGTCATGACCACCAGGCCCGGTTGATGACCCAGCTGCGGGATCATCGCGGCGGTGGTGCTGCCGCTGTCGATGATGATGCGGGCATGTTCGCGGATACGGCCTACGGCAGCCTTGGCGATCGCTTGTTTATAAAGCGAAACCGGCTGGCCCTGTTCGGTAAACAGTTCCTGCGGCAAGGTCACTGCCCCACCGTAGCGGCGCAACAGCAGGCCATTGGCTTCGAGGGCTGCGAGGTCCTTGCGAATGGTCACTTCGGAGGTTTCGAAACGCTTGGCCAGGGCGTCGACGCTCACCTCGCCCTGCTCATTGAGCAAAGCCAGGATGTTATGACGTCGTTGGGGGGTGTTACGTTTCGACATGGCGCGCTTAAGTTTCGATTCGAAAGATAATGATGCCAATCAAAACCTATAGTGGCTGATGCGTCAAGAACAGCGGAGAAAAAATCTTCCTGTGAATAACTTGCATAGCAGCAAAATTTTATCCACAGAACGAAAAAGGCCGACTTATGCACAATGCAGTCGGCCCTTTCTGTTAGCTGTGAGTAACTCAGCTCTTTTTGAGCTTCTCCGGCCGCTTCCAGCCATCGATGTTGCGCTGACGCGCACGACCGACTGCCAGCTGCGCCGCCTCGACATTCTGAGTGATCGTCGAACCGGCGGCAGTGGTAGCGCCGTCGAGGATATCCACAGGCGCGACCAATGAGTTGTTCGAACCGATGAACACGTCTGCGCCAAGTACTGTCTTGAACTTGTTGGCGCCATCGTAGTTGCAGGTGATGGTACCGGCACCGATGTTGGTGCGTGCGCCGACCTCGGCATCGCCCAGATAAGTCAGGTGACCGGCCTTGGCGCCTTCACCGAGGTGGGCGTTCTTCAGTTCAACAAAGTTACCCACATGGGCGCGAGCGTCGAGCACGCTGCCAGGGCGCAGGCGGGCAAATGGGCCGGCGTCGCTGCCCTCGCCCATGATCGCGCCTTCCAGATGGCTGTTGGCTTTGACCACCACGCCTTTGCGCAGGGTGCTGTTCTTGATCACGCAGTTCGGGCCGATGACCACGTCGTCTTCGATCACCACGCGACCTTCGAGGATCACGTTGATGTCGATCAGCACATCGCGACCAACGGTCACCTCACCGCGCACATCGAAGCGCGCCGGGTCACGCAGGGTCACACCCTGGGCCATCAGACGGCGGCCTGCGCGCAACTGGTAGTGACGCTCCAGCTCGGCAAGCTGATGACGGTCATTGGCGCCCTGCACTTCCATCGGGTCCAGCGGCTGCTCGGTCGCGACCACCAGGCCATCGGCTACAGCCATGGCGATGACGTCAGTGAGGTAGTACTCGCCCTGGGCGTTGTTGTTCGACAGACGGCCCAGCCAGTCAGCCAGGCGCGCGCCCGGGACGGCGAGAATACCGGTGTTGCCTTCCTTGATGGCTTTCTGTGCGTCGCTGGCATCTTTGTGCTCGACGATCGCTGCCACCTGGCCCTGCGCATCACGGACAATACGGCCATAACCGGTCGGATCATCCAGGGTCACGGTCAGCAGGCCGAGCTGCCGTGGGGTGACCTTGGCAAGCAGGCGCTTGAGGGTATCGACTTCGATCAGCGGCACATCGCCGTAAAGGATCAGTACGGTTTCGGCACTCAGCGCCGGGAGGGCCTGGGCGACGGCGTGGCCGGTACCCAGTTGCTTGTCCTGGAGGACGAAATTAAGGTCATCGGCGGCCAGACGCTCACGTACCAGCTCCGCACCGTGCCCGATCACCACATGAATGCCCTGCGGCTGCAACTGGCGGGCGCTGTGGATAACATGACCGAGCATGGAGTCGCCGGCGACCGGATGCAGTACCTTGGGCAGCGCCGAGCGCATGCGGGTACCTTGGCCGGCGGCGAGAATTACGATATCGAGAGACATTGACTGGCTACCAATCCTGGAAGGTCAGCGCTGTGACCAGAAGAAGAAATTCGGAAAAAGAAAAAGGGTAGCCGAGGCTACCCTTTAACTCAATCGCAACAGAAAGTGATCAGCGAGTGCCGGTTACTTCATTTTGCGAATTTGCTGGACGGTACGCAGCTGGGCTGCGGCCTCGGCCAGACGTGCGGCAGCGGCGCCGTAGTCGAACTCCGCGCCTTTTTCGTTCAGGGCGTTCTCGGCAGCCTTGAGGGCTTCCTGAGCCTGAGCTTCATCCAGGTCGCTGGCACGTTGCACGGTATCGGCAAGCACCTTGACCATGTTCGGCTGAACCTCGAGGAAACCACCAGAGATGTAGAACACCTCTTGGGCGCCACCCTGCTTGGTCAGCGTGATCGGACCTGGCTTCAGATTAGTGATCAGCGGGGCGTGGCCTGGAGCGATACCAAGATCACCCAGGTTGCCGTGCGCAATCACCATCTCGACCAGACCGGAGAAAATTTCTCCTTCCGCGCTGACGATATCGCAATGGACTGTCATAGCCATCTGCTTGCCTCAACCTGATTAGCGCCCCTTGCGGGGCGCCGGGATTACAGTTTCTTGGCTTTCTCGACGGCTTCTTCGATGCTGCCGACCATGTAGAACGCTTGTTCTGGCAGGTGGTCGTAGTCACCTTTGAGGATGCCGCTGAAGCCTGCAATGGTGTCTTTCAGGGAAACGTATTTGCCTGGAGAACCGGTGAAGACTTCGGCCACGAAGAACGGCTGGGACAGGAAGCGCTGGATCTTACGAGCGCGCGATACCAGCTGCTTGTCGGCTTCGGACAGTTCGTCCATACCGAGGATGGCGATGATGTCCTTCAGCTCTTTGTAGCGCTGCAGAACATACTGAACGCCACGAGCGGTGTCGTAGTGCTCGTTGCCGATCACGTTCGGGTCCAGCTGGCGCGAAGTCGAGTCCAGTGGATCGACCGCTGGGTAGATACCCAGGGAGGCGATGTCACGGGACAGTACGACGGTAGCGTCCAAGTGGGCGAAGGTGGTCGCTGGCGACGGGTCGGTCAGGTCGTCCGCAGGTACGTATACGGCCTGGATCGAGGTGATCGAACCTTCCTTGGTCGAAGTGATACGCTCTTGCAGAACGCCCATCTCTTCAGCCAGGGTCGGCTGGTAACCTACTGCCGAAGGCATACGGCCCAGCAGTGCGGATACTTCGGTACCGGCCAGGGTGTAACGATAGATGTTGTCGACGAACAGCAGAACGTCGTTACCTTCGTCACGGAACTTCTCAGCCATGGTCAGGCCGGTCAGCGCTACGCGCAGACGGTTTCCTGGTGGCTCGTTCATCTGACCGTAGACCAGCGCTACCTTGTCGAGAACGTTGGAGTCCTTCATCTCGTGGTAGAAGTCGTTACCCTCACGAGTACGCTCACCCACACCGGCGAACACGGAATAACCGCTGTGCTCGATGGCGATGTTACGGATCAGTTCCATCATGTTTACGGTTTTGCCTACACCGGCACCACCGAACAGACCGACTTTACCACCCTTGGCGAACGGGCAAACCAGGTCGATAACCTTGATGCCGGTTTCCAGCAGGTCGTTGCCGCCTGCCTGGTCAGCGAACGAAGGAGCGTCGCGGTGGATACCCCAGCGCTCTTCTTCACCAATCGGGCCAGCTTCGTCGATCGGGTTACCCAGTACGTCCATGATCCGGCCCAGGGTCGCTTTACCGACTGGTACGGAGATGGCTGCGCCGGTGTCTGTAACGTCCAGACCGCGCTTCAAGCCTTCGGTCGAGCCCATCGCAATGGTACGAACCACGCCGTCGCCCAGCTGCTGCTGAACTTCCAGGGTGGTTTCCGCGCCTACTACTTTCAGCGCGTTGTAAACACTCGGCACGGCGTCACGTGGGAATTCCACGTCGATGACGGCGCCGATGATTTGAACGATACGTCCGCTACTCATAGCTGGATCCTCTGAATATTTGAACCGTTAAACCGCGGCAGCGCCGCCGACGATTTCCGAGATCTCTTGGGTGATCGCAGCCTGACGCGCCTTGTTGTAGATCAGCTGCAATTCGCTGATCAGGTCACCGGCGTTGTCGGTGGCGTTCTTCATCGCGATCATCCGGGCAGCTTGTTCAGCTGCGTTGTTCTCGACCACCGCCTGGTAGACCTGCGACTCCACGTAACGCACCATCAGGCCGTCCAGCAGCTCTTTGGCGTCAGGTTCGTAGAGGTAGTCCCAGTGGTGCTTGAGTTCTTGATCCGGGGTTGCAACCAACGGAATCAACTGCTCGACCGTTGGGGTTTGCGTCATGGTATTGACGAACTTGTTCGATACCACGGACAGACGATCGATACGACCATCCAGGTAAGCGTCCAGCATGACCTTGACGCTGCCGATCAGATCATTGATCGACGGCTCTTCGCCCAGGTGGCTGATCGCTGCAACGACGTTACCGCCGAAGCTGCGGAAAAACGCCGCACCCTTGCTGCCAACCACGCAAAGATCGATCTCGATACCTTGCTCGCGGTTGACCGCCATGTCCTTGACCAGGGCCTTGAACAGGTTGGTGTTCAAGCCACCGCACAGACCACGGTCACTGCTCACGACGACATAACCGACGCGCTTTACTTCGCGTTCGATCATGAAGGGGTGGCGGTATTCCGGGTTGGCGTTGGCCAGATGACCGATAACCTGGCGGATACGCTCCGCGTAAGGACGGCTAGCAGCCATGCGCATTTGTGCCTTGCGCATTTTACTGACCGCCACTTTTTCCATGGCGCTGGTAATTTTTTGCGTGCTTTTGATGCTCGCAATCTTACTGCGAATCTCTTTTGCGCCTGCCATGTAACACCTATCAGGTTAGCAAGCGGGGGCCGCAAAGCCCCCGCTGCGGCTTACCAGGTTTGGGTGGCCTTGAACTTCTCGATACCGGCTTTGATGCCAGCGTCGATTTCGTCGTTGAAGTCACCCTTCACGTTGATCTTCGCCATCAGTTCGGCGTGATCACGGTTGAAGTAAGCGATCAGTGCTTGTTCGAAGCTACCGATCTTGGCGATTTCAACGTCGGTCAGGAACCCACGCTCAGCGGCATACAGCGACAGCGCCATGTCCGCGATGGACATTGGAGCGTATTGCTTCTGCTTCATCAGCTCGGTAACACGTTGACCGTGTTCGAGTTGCTTACGGGTGGCTTCGTCCAGGTCAGAAGCGAACTGGGCGAATGCCGCCAGTTCACGGTACTGAGCCAGAGCGGTACGGATACCACCGGAGAGCTTCTTGATGATCTTGGTCTGAGCGGCACCACCCACACGGGATACCGAAACACCGGCGTTCACTGCAGGGCGGATGCCCGAGTTGAACATGGCCGATTCCAGGAAGATCTGACCGTCGGTGATGGAAATCACGTTGGTCGGAACGAACGCGGAAACGTCGCCAGCCTGGGTTTCGATGATCGGCAGTGCGGTCAGGGAACCGGTCTTGCCAGTTACAGCACCGTTGGTGAACTTCTCGACGTACTCTTCGGAAACGCGCGATGCACGCTCCAGCAGACGGGAGTGGAGATAGAACACGTCACCTGGGTACGCTTCACGTCCTGGTGGACGGCGCAGCAGCAGGGAGATCTGACGGTAGGCAACGGCCTGCTTGGACAGGTCATCGTATACGATCAGTGCGTCTTCACCGCGGTCACGGAAGAACTCGCCCATGGTGCAACCGGCGTATGGCGCCAGGAATTGCAGTGCGGCGGATTCCGAAGCACTGGCAACCACCACGATGGTGTTGGCCAGGGCGCCGTTTTCTTCCAGCTTGCGAACGATGTTGGCAACGGTGGAACGCTTCTGGCCGACAGCAACATAAACACAGAAAATACCGGAGTCTTTCTGGTTGATGATGGCGTCGATCGCCATGGCGGTCTTACCGATCTGACGGTCACCGATGATCAGCTCGCGCTGGCCACGGCCGACCGGGATCATGGCGTCGACGGATTTGTAGCCAGTCTGTACAGGCTGGTCTACCGACTTACGCCAGATCACGCCCGGAGCAACTTTCTCGACCGCGTCGGTCTCGGTGTTGCCCAGTGGGCCTTTGCCGTCGATTGGGTTGCCCAGTGCGTCAACAACGCGACCCAGCAGTTCCTTACCAACTGGAACTTCGAGGATGCGGCCGGTGCACTTGGCGCTCATGCCTTCAGCGAGGGTGTCGTAGGCGCCCAGGATTACCGCACCAACGGAGTCTTGCTCCAGGTTGAGGGCCATACCGAACACGCCACCTGGAAACTCGATCATTTCGCCGTACATGACGTCGGCCAGACCGTGAATCCGCACGATACCGTCAGAAACGCTGACGACGGTACCCTCGTTGCGGGCTTGGGAGGTCACGTCGAGTTTCTCGATGCGACCCTTGATGATTTCACTAATTTCGGAAGGATTGAGTTGCTGCATTGCTCTGCTGCCCCTTCAAACTCAAGATTTCAATGCTTCGGCCAGTTTCGCGATTTTGCCGCGAACCGAGCCATCGATTACCAGGTCGCCGGCGCGGATCACGACACCACCGATAAGGGAGGCGTCCTCCGTCGCATGCAGGCGCACTTCCCGGCTGAGCCGTGCACTGAGAACCTTGGCGAGTTTGTCTTGCTGTTCTTGGTCCAACGCAAAAGCACTAGTGACTTCCACGTCCACGGATTTCTCTTGTTCAGCCTTGTACAGGTCGAACAAAGCCGAAATCTCCGGCAACAGCAGGAGACGGTCGTTTTCCGCGGCAACATGAATGAAATTCTGTGCCTGTGCATCGAACTTGTCACCGCACACGTCAATAAACGTGGCGGCCTTTTCTGCGCTCGTCAGTCGCGGGGCCTTGAGCAGGCGCTGCATCGTGTCGTCTTCCGACACTGCAGCAGCCAGGCCGAGCATGGCTGACCAATTGGCCAGTTGCTGATGGGCCTGGGCGTGCTCAAAGGCCGCCTTAGCGTAAGGTCGGGCCAACGTGGTCAGTTCTGCCATGATCGCCCTCGCTTAAATTTCAGCGGCCAGTTTATTAACCAGCTCCGCATGCGCGTTTTGATCGATTGTGGCGCCAAGGATCTTTTCAGCACCGCCGACAGCCAGCAGACCCACTTGGGCACGCAGGGCGTCTTTGACACCGTTAATTTCCTGTTCGATCTCGGCCTGAGCCTGAGCCTTCACACGGTCAGCTTCGACGCGGGCCTGATCACGGGCTTCCTCGACGATCTGAGCACCGCGCTTCTTGGCTTGCTCAATGATTTCGGCTGCCTGAGCTTTCGCTTCGCGCAGTTGCTGACCCGCTTTGTCTTGGGCCAACTCCAGGTCGCGAGCTGCTCGGTTGGCAGCGTCCAGTCCATCCGCGATCTTCTTCTGACGTTCTTGCAATGCCGCGATGACCGGAGGCCACACGAACTTCATGCAGAACAGCACAAAAATGAAGAACGCAACGGACTGACCAATCAGGGTTGCATTAATGTTCACGCCAACACCTCGCTCGTTCTTTGTCCATCACACCAAACCACTCGAGAATTCGAGTGATTAGCCGGCGATTTGACCAACGAAGGGATTAGCGAAGGTGAAGAACAGAGCGATACCAACACCGATCATGGTTACGGCGTCGAGCAGACCGGCAACGATGAACATTTTAACTTGCAGCATTGGAACCATCTCTGGCTGACGAGCAGCGCCTTCCAGGAACTTGCCGCCCAGCAGGCCGAAACCAATGGCGGTACCCAGAGCACCCAGGCCGATCAGCAGAGCAACAGCGATAGCGGTAAGACCAACTACAGTTTCCATCTTTCCTCCCGACTTTTACGTCGTATTGGTTAGGTTTTTTAGTTTGAAGCGGTAAAACAAAATCGTTTGGTACAGCTGCCCTTGCGGACTTTTTCGACCCTCCCCCGTGCTGGCGGAAGGGTCATCAGACACGCCAGGCGGTCTTAATGGTTATCTTCGTGAGCCATCGACAGGTAGACGATGGTAAGCATCATGAAGATGAACGCTTGCAGGGTGATGATCAGGATGTGGAACACAGCCCACGCCCACTGCAGCACCACGCCCAGGCCGCTGAGCCAGAGCAGGCCGCTGCCGAACATCACGGCAATCAGGATGAACACCAGCTCGCCGGCATACATGTTGCCGAACAGACGCAGGGCCAGCGAGATTGGCTTGGCAATCAGGGTGACGAATTCGAGCAGGAAGTTGACCGGAATCAGCAGGATCTGAACGAAGATGTTCTTGCTGCCGAACGGGTGCAGGGTCAGTTCGCCGAGGAAGCCGCCGATGCCCTTGACCTTGATGCTGTAGAAAATGATCAGGGCGAACACGCTGAAGGCCATGGCCAGGGTCGCGTTCGGGTCGGTGGTCGAAACGGCACGGAACGGAATGTGCGGATCACCGGAGATCAGGATGGCCAGCTGTGGAATCCAGTCGACCGGGATCAGGTCGACGGCGTTCATCAGGAAGACCCAGACGAAAATGGTCAGCGCCAGTGGGGCGATCACCGGGCTGCGGCCGTGGAAGCTGTCCTTGACGCTGCCGTCGACGAACTCAACCAGCACTTCTACGAAGTTCTGCAGGCCGCCAGGCTGGCCGGAAGTCGCCTTCTTGGCTGCCATGCGGAACAGGAATACGAACAGCAGACCCAGTGCGACCGACCAACCCAGGGTGTCCAGGTGGAAAGCCCAGAAGCCCATTGCCTTGGCTTCTGCTGCGGAATGGGCAAAGCCCCAACCGCCGTCTGGTAGTTGACCGAAGGTCAGGTTCTGCAAGTGGTGCTGGATATAGCCCGAAGCGGTTTCTGCTGCCATGGTTGCCTCAAACGCCCTAAGGTCTCGAAAGTCTTATATTCATCAGCAGGGGCGCGAACCAGCTGACCAACTGGGTCAGCAGAAAGACACCGAAGACTGCTAACGGCGCCAATGGCTTCACTCCTGCAAACGTCAGTGCAAAAAGCACTGCCGTCAAAATCAATTTGCCTGCCTCGCCAGCGTAGAACGACTTGACGATGGCCTGCGCTGCCCTGGCTCCGGTATACCGAAAAGCCTTCCAGGCGAAATACACATTCGGCAGCCAGGCAATCAGCCCTCCGCAGAGTGCCGAATATCCACTGACCGCCCCGTGCCACTGCCACAACGCCAAAGTTGCCAGCAGAAACACGACACATTGAGCCAACAGTACCGGAAAAACCGCCCAGCGATGGAAAGGCAAGCGGTTTGGCGTGCGGGTTTCCATCACAACTGCTCCTCGAAAGTCGACCAACCAGTCAGCTATGACTTGGCATAATTTGTGCCGACAAAATGCGCGCAGAGTATAGGGGCGGTTTAACCCCTATTCAACTGCCGGGTAGTGATTTCCGACTGCGCGCTACAAAAGGAATTGTTTCAGCGGATGTGAGCAAGCACACCTTGCAACTCATCTAGTGAGTTGTAACGGATAACTAACTGACCCTTGCCCTTGTTGCCGTGGCGAATCTGTACGGCCGAGCCCAGGCGCTCTGCCAGACGCTGTTCAAGGCGGGTGATGTCCGGGTCCGGCTTGGCAGGTTCTGCAGCCTCTGGCTTGCCGTTGAGCCACTGGCGAACCAGTGCTTCGGTCTGGCGTACGGTCAGGCCGCGTGCGACAACGTGACGCGCCCCGTCGACCTGCTGTTCATCCGGCAATCCGAGCAATGCCCGGGCGTGACCCATCTCCAGATCGCCGTGGGACAGCATGGTCTTGATCACTTCCGGCAACGAGATCAGGCGCAGCAAGTTGGCCACAGTAACCCGCGACTTGCCCACGGCATCGGCGACCTGTTGCTGGGTCAGCTGGAACTCCTGCTGCAGGCGCTGCAGGGCAATGGCCTCTTCCACCGGGTTGAGGTCTTCGCGCTGAATGTTCTCGATCAGGGCCATGGCGATGGCCGCTTCATCGGGCACATCGCGGACCATGGCCGGGATGGTGTCCATGCCGGCCTGCTGGCTCGCGCGCCAGCGGCGTTCACCGGCGATGATCTCGAATTTGTTGTCGGCGATCGGGCGCACCACGATCGGCTGCATCACGCCCTGGCTCTTGATCGAGTGGGCGAGTTCTTCCAGTGCCTGCGGGTCCATGTCCCGGCGCGGCTGGTACTTGCCGCGCTGGATCAGGTCGAGCGGCAGGTGTTGCAGTTCCTTTTGGTCGACCTGGACAGCCTGCTCTTCGAGCGCGCTGACGGTCGGACCACTGAGCAGTGCATCCAACCCACGTCCGAGACCCCGTTTCTTAACGGCCATGCGGATTCCTTAAGTTGTCTGTGCAGTGCGGGTTTGACGACGTTGGCGACGAACCAGTTCCCCGGCCAGGGCCAGGTACGCCAGGGCGCCACGCGATTGCTTGTCGTAGGCCAGGGCCGGCATGCCGAAGCTCGGAGCCTCGGCCAGGCGGATGTTGCGTGGAATCACGGTGTCGTACAGCTGGTCGCCGAAGTGTTCCTTGAGCTGCGCGGACACATCGTTGATCAGGCTCAGGCGCGGGTCGTACATGGTCCGCAGCAGGCCTTCGACCTTGAGCTGCGGGTTCAGGCGCTCGCCGATCCGCTTGATGTTATCCACAAGGTCGCTCAAGCCTTCCAGGGCAAAGTATTCACATTGCATCGGAATGATCACGCCATCGGCGGCGACCAGGGCGTTGAGGGTCAGCATCGACAGCGACGGCGGGCAGTCGATCAGGATGTAGTCGTAATTCTCGCGGATCGGCGCCAGCGCGGTGCGCAGGCGGCTCTCCTTCATCTGCATTTCCAGCAGAACCACTTCGGCAGCGGTCAGGTCGCGGTTGGCCGGCAGCAGTTGATAGCCGCCGTGCTCGGAGAAGTGCATGGCCTGGGCCAGGTCGCATTCGCCGATCAACAGGTCATAGACCGAATGTTCCAGGACGTGTTTATCCACACCGCTACCCATGGTGGCGTTGCCCTGTGGATCGAGATCGATCAGCAGCACGCGGCGCTTGGTTGCCACCAGCGATGCTGCGAGATTGATACAGGTGGTGGTTTTGCCCACACCACCTTTCTGGTTCGCGATAGCGAATACCTTAGCCATTCTTGCTTGTGTTCCCAATCATGCCGTGCGGCGCAGTATCAGCAGATGGCGTTGGCCTTGGCAACCCGGAACGGTCAAGGCCTGCTCGCTATCCACTCTGAAATCTGCCGGCAATGCTACCAGCTCATCGGCAGGATGCAGCCCTTTCATTGCCAGCCACTGCGTCTGGGCGTCGCCGAGGTGGCGCGTCCAGTTGGTGAAGTTCTCCATGCTGCTGAAAGCACGGGAAACAATTCCGGTGAAAGGCAGCTCCGGTTGGAACTCCTCGACCCGCTTGTGGATAACTGTGAGGTTATCCAGTTTGAGCTCCAGCTTTACCTGGGTCAGGAAGCGGGTTTTCTTGCCATTGCTGTCGAGCACCGTGACTTGCTTGTGCGGATGCAGGATAGCCAATGGAATGCCCGGCATGCCACCGCCGCTGCCGACATCCAGCCAGCGCTCGCTGTGGATAAACGGCATGACGCTGAGGCTGTCGAGCAGATGGCGGGACACCATTTCGTCCGGATTGCGCACGGCGGTCAGGTTGTAGGCCTTGTTCCACTTGATCAGCAAGGCCAGGTAGGCCAGCAGTTGTGCATGCTGGGCCTCGCTCAGCTCGACACCGAGCTGGCGGGCGCCTGTGGACAACTCTTCGGCGTGTTGAGGGGTGACCTGAGAACTCAAGCGCTTTGCTCCAACTCGCGGCCTGCGCCGCGTTTTTTCAGATGAATCAGCAACAGGGAAATCGCCGCCGGGGTCACGCCGGGGATACGCGAAGCCTGGCCCAGGGTCTCGGGCCGGGTCTGGCCGAGCTTGCCCTGGATTTCCTTGGACAACCCGGAAATACCGCTGTAGTCGATATCGTCGGGCAGGCGGGTGTCTTCGCTGGCGCGCAGCCGGGCGATTTCTTCCTGTTGCCGGTCGATGTAGCCGGCGTATTTGGTTTTGATCTCGACCTGTTCGGCCACTTGTGGGTCGATATCCGAGCCGCCGGTGACTTCCATCAGCCCGGCGTAATCGATTTCCGGACGGGTCAGCAGGTTGAGCAGGTTGTATTCATGGCTCAAGGGCGTGCCGAATTTTTCGGCAATGGCCTGGCCTTGCGCGGTGTCCGGGCGTACCCAGGTGGACTTCAGGCGCTGCTCTTCCAGGGCAATGCCTTCGCGCTTGGCGCTGAATGCGGCCCAGCGCGCGTCATCGACCAGACCCAGCTCGCGGCCTTTTTCGGTCAGGCGCAGGTCGGCGTTGTCTTCGCGCAGGATCAGCCGGTACTCGGCCCGCGAAGTGAACATGCGGTACGGCTCCTGGGTACCCAGGGTAATCAGGTCGTCAACCAGCACACCGATGTACGCCTCGTCGCGACGCGGGCACCAGCTTTCACGACCCTGGGCGCGCAACGCGGCGTTGGTCCCGGCGAGCAAACCCTGCGCGCCGGCTTCTTCGTAGCCGGTGGTGCCGTTGATCTGGCCGGAAAAGAACAGGCCGCCAATTACCTTGGTTTCCAGGCTGTACTTGAGGTCGCGCGGATCGAAGTAGTCGTACTCGATGGCGTAGCCAGGACGCACGATGTGGGCGTTTTCCATGCCGCGGATCGAACGCACGATCTGCAACTGCACATCGAACGGCAAGGATGTGGATATCCCGTTCGGGTACAGCTCGTGGGTGTTCAGGCCTTCTGGTTCGATGAAAACCTGGTGGCTTTCCTTGTCGGCGAAGCGGTGGATCTTGTCTTCGATAGACGGGCAGTAGCGCGGGCCGATGCCTTCGATGACGCCGGAGTACATCGGCGAACGATCGAGGTTCGAGGCAATGATCTCGTGGGTACGGGCGTTGGTATGGGTAATCCAGCAGCTGACCTGACGCGGGTGCTGTTCCTTGGAGCCCATGAACGACATTACCGGAATAGGCGTATCCCCCGGTTGCTCGGTCATGACCGAGAAATCCACCGAGCGACCATCGATGCGTGGCGGCGTACCGGTTTTCAGCCGGCCGACACGCAGCGGCAGTTCACGCAGACGGCGCGCCAGGGCAATCGAGGGTGGATCGCCGGCACGGCCACCGGAGTAATTCTGCAAACCGATGTGGATAAGTCCACCGAGGAAGGTGCCGGTGGTCAATACCACGGAGTCGGCGAGAAAACGCAGACCCATTTGTGTCACCACGCCGCGTACCTGGTCCTGCTCGACGATCAGGTCGTCGCACGACTGCTGGAATATCCACAGGTTGGGCTGGTTCTCGAGAATCTCGCGCACCACCGATTTGTAGATGGCGCGGTCGGCCTGGGCGCGAGTAGCGCGCACGGCCGGGCCTTTGCGGTTGTTCAACACACGGAACTGGATACCGCTCTTGTCAGTGGCCAGTGCCATGGCACCGCCGAGCGCATCGATTTCCTTGACCAGGTGGCTCTTGCCGATGCCACCGATGGCCGGGTTGCAACTCATATGACCGAGGGTTTCCACGTTGTGGGTCAGCAGCAGGGTTTTTACACCCATGCGTGCAGACGCAAGCGCAGCCTCGGTACCGGCATGGCCGCCGCCGATGACGATCACTTCAAAACGGGAAGGGAAATCCACCACGCACCTCGTGCCTGTTTCGGGAATAGATAGGGATAACGCACAAGTATAGGGACTTACCCCCCTCTAAAGGAACCTTTTGCACAAAATTTAACCAGGCTGTGGATGAATGGCGTGCAATAGAAATTAAAAGAGAGAAATTTATTAAAGCTTTGTTTTTATGTTTATTCTTAGTCAGCCACCTTTCTGTGGATAAGGCTCTACAGGCCTTTATTTACCTTATGTACAGAGATTCAAAACCCTGTGGTCTACCGGGCATGAGCGTTCTGGATAAGCGCTTTAAGCCTGTGGATGAAATGGCCAGTTACCCACAAGCGCAGTTATCTCCAGCTTTGAAGGCCAGTTATCAACGGAGCTGAAGGTGGGTTTTCCACAGGGCTTATTTCAGAGAATTGTGGATAGACACGCAGGAGTGAGTACAGCACGAGCACTGTGGCTGTACTGACCAGGAGAGAGGATTGGTGAAAATTTGATGCTGCAGCCGGGTCCGTTGCAGACCCGGCTGTGGATAACGACCTTTACTTGCCGATGCAGAAGCTGGAGAAGATTCGCCCGAGCAAGTCATCGGAGCTGAAAGCCCCGGTAATTTCACCCAGGGCCTGTTGTGCCTGGCGTAGATCCTCTGCCAGCAGCTCACCCGCACCGGCCAGGGTCAACTGCGCACGACCGTGCTCCAGGTGCGCGCTAGCCTGGCGCAATGCCTCCAGATGGCGCCTGCGGGCGCTGAAGCTGCTTTCGGCAGTCTGTTCATAACCCATGCAGGCCTTCAGGTGCTCGCGCAGCAGCTCCAGGCCCATGTCGCTGTCCTTGGCACTGAGGGTAATGGTGACGTGGCCATCTTCGCTCTGCTCCATGGCAATGGCTTCGCCGCTCAGGTCAGCCTTGTTGCGAATCAGCGTGACCTTGGCCGGATCCGGACGCAGATCGAGGAATTCCGGCCACAGGGCAAACGGATCACTGGCTTCCGGCGCTGTGGAATCCACCACCAGCAACACCCGGTCGGCTTCATTGATGGCCTTGAGGGCGCGCTGCACACCGATCTTTTCCACATGATCGTCGGTGTCGCGCAACCCGGCGGTGTCGACCACGTGCAGCGGCATACCGTCGATGTGGATATGTTCGCGCAGGATGTCGCGGGTGGTACCGGCGATATCGGTGACGATCGCTGCCTCGCGACCCGCCAATACGTTAAGCAGGCTCGACTTGCCGGCATTCGGCCGGCCGGCAATCACCACTGTCATGCCGTCACGCAGCAAGGCGCCCTGCCCGGCTTCACGCTGCACTGTGGATAAATTATTGCGTACGTCATCAAGCATGCTCAGCACATGACCGTCGGCAAGAAAGTCGATTTCTTCCTCGGGGAAGTCGATCGCAGCTTCCACGTAGATGCGCAGGCTGATCAATTTCTCCGTAAGGTTATCCACACGACGGGAAAATTCGCCCTGCAGCGAGCGCAAGGCATTACGCGCCGCCTGTGTAGAACTGGCTTCGATCAGGTCGGCGATTGCCTCGGCCTGGGCCAGGTCGAGTTTGTCATTGAGGAACGCACGCTCGCTGAATTCACCCGGGCGCGCCAGGCGGCAACCCAGTTGTACACAGCGCTGCAGGAGCATATCGAGCACCACCGGGCCGCCGTGGCCCTGCAGCTCCAGCACGTCTTCACCGGTGAAAGAGTTGGGCCCGGGGAAAAACAGCGCGATGCCTTCATCCAGCACCAGGCCATCTTCCGCGCGGAACGGGCCGTAATGGGCGTGCCGCGGTGTTAGCGGTTTTCCACAGATGGCCAGCCCGGCTTGTTTGGCCAGAGGCCCGGATAGCCGCACGATCCCCACACCCCCACGTCCCTGGGCGGTAGCGATGGCGGCAATGGTTTCACGCACAGTGTTCATGCTCGAAGGCCTCACGACAAAAACGACAGATAGCAAAACGCCCCACGAGGGGGCGTTTATCCACAGGTTAGCTGGCTAACCCGTCAAGCAGCGGCTTTCTTGGTAGCCTTTTCGATGCTGCGGGTGATGTACCACTGCTGTGCGATCGACAGGCAGTTGTTCACAACCCAGTACAGCACCAGACCTGCAGGGAACCACAGGAAGAAGAAGGTGAAGATGATTGGCATCAGCTTCATCACCTTGGCCTGCATCGGATCCGGCGGAGTCGGGTTCAGCTGCTGCTGGATGAACATGGTTGCGCCCATGATGATCGGCAGGATGAAGAACGGATCCTTGATCGACAGGTCAGTGATCCAGAACATCCACGGCGCCTGACGCATCTCGACGCTTTCCAGCAGAACCCAGTACAGCGAGAGGAAGACCGGCATCTGCACCAGGATCGGCAGGCAGCCGCCCAGCGGGTTGATCTTCTCTTTCTTGTACAGCTCCATCATGGCTTGCGACATTTTCTGCCGGTCATCGCCATGCTGCTCTTTGAGGATTGCCAGTTTCGGCGCAACGGCACGCATGCGCGCCATCGAACGGTAGCTGGCAGCCGACAGCGGGAAGAACAGACCTTTGATCAGCATGGTCAGGACGATGATCGACCAGCCCCAGTTGCCGAGCAGGCTGTGGATATGTTGCAGCAGCCAGAAGATTGGCTGGGCAATGAACCACAGGATGCCGTAGTCGACGGTCAGTTCCAGACCTGGGGACAACTCTTTGAGCTTCTCCTGGATCTTGGGACCGGCATACAGCATGGTGCTGGTTTCGCCTTTGCCACCAGCGGCAACGTTCAGTGCCGGGCCGGTGAAACCGATGATGTAGTTGCCCTGGCTGTCTTTACGGGTCTGAACGATGTTGTTGTCAGACTTGTTTGGAATCCAGGCAGTTACAAAGTAGTGCTGCAGCCAGGCAACCCAGCCGCCGGTAACATTTTCTTTCAGATTTCCCTTGTCGATGTCTTTCATCGACACCTTTTTGTAGGGCTCCGAACTTGTCCACAGGGCCGCACCGAGATAAGTCGCGGTACCGGTTGCGGTGCTCGAGGAAGGATCCGAGCTCGCGTCGCGCTTGAGTTGCGCGAACAGGTTACCGGTCCAGGGCTGGGCGCTCTGGTTGTCGATCAGGTAGGTGACGGTCAGGTCGTACTCACCGCGCTTGAAGCTGAAGCGCTTGATGTAGTTGACGCCGGCATCGCTGAACTTCAGGTCGACGACCAGTTGGTCCTGACCATCGGCCAGTTGGAAACTTTTCTGATCAGCGGCATACAGCGGACGGCCGGACGAACGCGCATCCGGGCCGTTGGCGCCAGTCAGACCGCTCTGTGCCAGGTAAGTACGCTCGCCACCGTTGTCGAACAACTGGAACGGAATGTCCGGATGATCCTGGCGGCGTGGGTATTTCGGCAGCGTCAGCTGGGCGATATCACCACCGTTTGGATCGATAGCCAGATCGAGGACATCAGTCTTGACCCGAATCAGGTCCTTGCTGACCACTACCGGGGCAAGTTCTGCTGGGCTGGATTCAGCGTTGGCGCTCGGTACATCGGCGCTGGCGCCAGTGTTACCGGCCTGCGCGGTGTCCGGCAGGGCCGGGGCAACGTTGCTGGCAGCAGTATTCTGAGTCGGCAGGGCAGCCTGGCCATAGTCCTGGTTCCAGTTAAGGACCATGACGTAGGACACGATTGCCAGGGCGACGATCAGGATCGTGCGTTTAATATCCATGATTACTCGGCTATCGAAGAAGTACGGGAAGAGGAGGCAGGTGGAACCGGGTCAAAACCACCGGCATTCCACGGATGACAACGCCCCAGGCGACGAACGGTAAGCCACCCGCCGCGTAAAAGGCCATGTGTTTCGATGGCTTCGTACGCATAGCAGGAGCAACTGGGGTAGAAACGACAGTGACTGGCCATCAGTGGACTAATGGCATAGCGGTAAAACTGGATCGGAACGAGCGCCAGTTTACGCATCTTGACTGTCTACCCCCACAGAGTCGGTGTTAACCACTGGAGCGGGCCGACTGCGTGCAAGGCGCTTCCAGAGCTTGCCAAAATGTTGGTGCAATTCTGGGTTTTCAATCTCGCCCAACCCTTTGCGCGCGACGATCACGATATCCCAACCAACAAGCGAATGCTGGTTCAGGCGAAACGAATCGCGCATCAGGCGTTTCAGGCGATTGCGTTGAACGGAGAGCTTGACGCTCTTTTTCCCGATCACAAGCCCCAGGCGGGGATGATCAAGACCGTTCTCGCGAGCAAGGATCAGCAGGCATTTCCCTGGAACCTTGCCGGTTGGGGAGTCGAAGACCGCTTTGAAGTGTCGGGGAACAAGCAGACGCTTTTCCCGACTGAAGTCCTGACTCACCACCAGTGCCGAAAAATCAAACTGCCAGGCGCTTACGGCCTTTGGCACGGCGACGCGACAGAACGGCACGACCGTTCTTGGTGGCCATACGGGCACGGAAACCGTGAGTGCGAGCGCGCTTGATGGTGCTTGGTTGGAAAGTACGTTTCATGGCGTGTTACCTGGTTCGTCGACAACGGGCCGGAATGGCCCCCGTTTTAAGAGACCGGCGATTCTAGAGAAAGCAGGGCCGTAGGTCAATTTCCAACCAGCTTTTCCTTATGGACGGAAAATCGGCTTCGTTCCAGGCACCGCTCGGGGTGTGCTGACAGGTTGCGAGTAACGGATCACTTAAACATAGAAAAAAAGAGAGGACTTATTTAAAGCTTTTTAGTGAATCTTATAAAGCTTATGTGGAAGATTTCTGTGGATAACACGCTACAGCCCTTTAAATATAGTATGTACAGAGAAAAGAAACTCTGTCGAGAAGAGGTGCTCTGACTGTGCTGTAGCCTCGGAAAAGCTGTGGATCAAATGGCCTGTTATCCACAGGCGGGTTATCCACCGATTTCGACCCCCAGTTGTGCAAAGACCTCAGGGGCGGTTATCCACAGGGCTTATTCACAAGCTCAAAACGACATTTTGGTCACTAAACTGCTGATTTATCGCCATCCTCAACGCAGCTGCATGTGGATAACTGCGCTGGCGCTGGGTACAATGGGCGCTTGTTTTTGCCTCACCGGCTTTCAACTCAGGGGATATCC